>CAVTWL010000001.1:0-130075 GCA_963738375.1 Bryobacterales bacterium
TTATGTTTCTTGACGACTAGTATTGCTGGACGCAATTCACTTTGGGGTCGGTGATGACGTTCGAGGATCAGCCCGATGCGATTCGTCATCGCATTTGGCTGGATACGGACCGCGCCTATCGATTGGCGGCTGAGCGGCTGATCAAGATCCGGACCAACGCCGAGGTCAAAGTTGCGGAAAAGGACTCGTCCAGCGATTTTTCGCATGAGCAACCGGTAATGCACGGAGATCCTGTTACGCATCTCAAGTTTGCGGCAGATCAGTGGGCGGCGCGGGTGCGCAAGCTTTCGCAGCGCTTCAACGACTATCCAGGGATTCTGACTTCCAGCGTGTCTGTCAGTTACCTGGAGGAGACGAAATACTTTGTGGACACGGGGGGGACCGCCTGCGCCACGGACGGGGATTTACCCGGGTGGTGGTGAGCGCGCAAGCGAAGGCGATGGACGGGACCGACCTGGCGACCGGAGAGACGTTCGAGGCCGCGGACCCGGCGGGGCTACCCAAAGACGAGGCGATTGCGTCGGCCGTGGAACGCGTGGCCCAGGATCTGGAAGCGCTGCTGATGGCGCCGGAAGCGGAGCCGTTCGCCGGACCGGCGATTTTCTCGGGCCGCGCGGCGGGAGTATTTTTTCACGAGATTTTCGGGCATCGAGTAGAAGGGCACCGGCAAAAGGATGAAGACGAAGGGCAGACGTTTACTAAGATGCTGGGCGGGAAGGTGCTGCCCGATTTTCTGTCTGTAGTTTTCGATCCGACGAAGAGGAAGGCCGGCAATGTCGATTTGAACGGAACATTTGCGTACGACGATGAAGGGATTGCGGCGCGACCTGTGACGGTGGTGGACAAAGGGGTGCTTAAGGCTTTTCTGATGTCGCGGTCGCCGATCGAGGGATTTGCGCAGTCGAATGGGCACGGGAGGCGGCAGCCGGGCTTGGAAGTGGTATCGCGGCAATCGAATCTGTTCGTGGAATCGACGCACGCGGTGCCCGAAGGGCGGCTGCGCGAGATGCTGGTGGAGGAGATCAAGCGGCAGAATAAACCTTACGGTTTGTATTTCCGAGGATATCACGGGCGGATTCACCACGACGGGGCGTCAGGGCTTGCAGGCATTCAAAGTGATTCCTATTATCGTGTACAAGGTATTTGCGGATGGGCGGCCAGACGAATTGATACGTGGCGCGGATATCGTAGGCACGCCATTGGCGAGCTTTGCCAAGATTCTGGCGACTGGGGATCAGCGGGAGGTTTTCAACGGATACTGCGGAGCGGAGTCGGGAAGCGTACCGGTTTCTGCTGTGTCGCCGTCGATTCTGGTATCGGAGATCGAAATTGAGAAGAAGAGCAAGTCGCAGGATCGACCGCCGCTGCTGCCGTTCCCGCAGGAGCGCAAGTGACGCGGGGGGCGCTGGCCCTGGCGGTGCTGCTGGCGGGCGGGGCGGCCGGCGCGGCATTCGCGCAGCAGCAGGACGACGTGATTCTGCGCGCGATGCGGGACGAGTTGGACCGGTCGCGCGGCTTGAAGGTGCTGACGCTGGAAGCGCCCTATTTCATTGAATACACGCTGGAAGAGGGCGACGATTTTGCGGTCTCGGCCACGCTGGGCGGACTGCTTGCGGTGCGGCACGACCGGTTTCGCGCACCGGAGGTTCGAGTTCGCGTCGGGGACTACAAATTCGACAATACCGATTACGCCGGCAGCAACTACCATTTCGGAACGCATTACGATATCGAACGGTTTCCGCTAGAGAATGCTTACGGCGTACTGCGGCGGTATTTTTGGCTGGCGACGGATAGCTCTTACAAATCGGCTGTCGAGGCGATTTCGCGGAAGCGGGCGGCGCTGAAGAACGTGTCGGTGAATCAGCCCCTGGACGATTTCGCCAAGGCGGAGCCATTGAAGAAAATTGCCGGGATCCGCCGGGTGGCGATTGACGAAGAGGCTTGGAGCGCGCGGGTGCGGGCGCTGTCGGCGATTTTCGAAGGATATTTAGCGCTGAAGACCTCGAGTGTCGATTTAAGCGCTGTCCAGACGGCGCACTACTATGTAAATTCGGAAGGCACGGAAGTGCGGGCGCCGGACGATTTGATGTATTTGCTGGCGCGCGGCGAGGCGCAAGCTTCCGACGGCATGCTGGTGCACGACGCGGTGGTATTCGAGTCGCTGGACATAAACAAGATGCCAGGGGATCTGGAACTGCGGCGCGGGGTAACGGCGCTAGCGGAACGGCTGACGGCGCTAGCGGCCGCCAACAGGGGCGAAGATTACTCAGGGCCGGTGTTATTTGAAGGCATGGCGGGCGCGCAGCTTTTTGCGGAGGTTTTAGGTCACAACCTGGCGTTAAGCCGGCGTCCGGTGATGGAGCCGGGGCGCGGTGGGGCGGTGGCCGTGAGCGAACTGGACGGGCGGCAGGGAGCGCGGATTCTGCCGGAATGGTTCGACGTGGTTGACGATCCGACGCAAAAGGAATGGCAAGGGCATGCCTTGCTGGGCAGCTACGAGGTGGACCGGGAAGGTGTGGCGCCGGGGCCCCTCGTGCTGGTAGAAAAGGGCGTGTTAAAGAACTTCCTGCTGACGCGGCAGCCGATGCAGGTAGCTTCCGGATCGAATGGGCGGGCGCGCCTCCCAGGCAGCTTCGGAGCCAACGGCGCGGCCATGGGCAACCTATTTGTGCGTGCCTCGCAAACGGTTTCGGCGGCATCGCTTAAAACGAAACTGATGGAGACGTGCAAGCAGCGGAACAAGCCGTATGGCATGATCGTGCGAAGGATGGATTATCCGTCGTCAGCTTCGTATGAGGAATTCCGGCGCCTGGCGGCCCGTGCCGGACAGTCGGGCGGGTCGCCTGTGAGCGGTCCCATCATGGTCTACAAAGTCTATCCAGACGGCAAGGAGGAACTGGTGCGCGGGCTGCGGTTCCGGGGGCTGAACACGCGTTCGCTGAAAGATATTCTCGCCGCGGGCGACGACAACAATGTTTTCGACTTTCTGAATAACCAGGCGCCGTTTGCCCTCATCGGCGGTGCCAGCTATGTTGCGGCCACTTCCGCGATCGCACCCTCCGTGCTGATCGACGATCTGGAACTGCGTCCCGCGGAAGAGGAACTGCCGAAACTTCCCATCGTTCCCGCGCCGGTCATGAAAGCCGAGGCCGCTCGCCCCTAAGCCGATGCGCATTCTGGGCCGCTATATCTTCCGCGAGATCATCACCAGTTCCCTGTTGGGCATGGGCCTGGCGACAGCCATCATTTTTCTCCAGGGCGTTGGCAAGCTCTTCGAAGTGCTGGTGCGAAGCTCGCCGCGCCCGGAGACCATGCTGTACTTGTTTGCTTTGTCGCTGCCGCCCCTGCTGCCGCTGACGATACCGTTCGGCGCGCTGGTGGGCATCCTGGTGGGATTGGGACGGCTGGCGACGGACGGCGAAATCACGGCCATGCGGGCGGCGGGATGCTCCAGCCGCCGGGTGGTGATGCCGGTGATGACGTTCGCGTTCATCGCCATGGTAGTGGCGGGAGCGATGACCCTGCGGCTGACTCCGCTCTCGATCCGTGTAAGCAAGGATTTGCTGGATAAGCTGTCGGCGTCACAGGTGAGCGCGGATATCGAGCCGCGCGTTTTCGACGAAGACTTCCCGAACACGATTTTGTACGTGGGCGATGTACGCCCGGGCGCGGTCGTGGTTTGGCACAATATTTTCCTGGCGGATTTGACGCCGCCGGAGCAACGCACCAGCGGGATGGGCGATAAAGCCGCTGGGCCGCTGATTACGGTAGCGCAGGAGGCCATCGCGGTGCCGGACCCGGTGCACAATCGCCTGCAGCTTTCCATGCGCAATGCCGGGAACCACGAGATGGGCAAGGATCTGAAAGGCTACGACAGCTTTTCTCCGGTGGTGGATCAGGCGTTGTATGCGTCGCCGCCCGTGCCTGGCGCGCGCAAGCCCTTCAGCGAGATGAATACGCGGGAACTGAGCCGTTATTCGGCCACCGGCGCCGATTGGGTGGAGGCGCGTATCGAGCTGCACCGGCGGCTGGCGCTGCCGATCGCCTGCCTGGTGCTGGCGCTGGTGGGGATACCGCTGGGCGTGTCGTCGCGTAAGGGCGGCAAATCGGGCGGGTACGTGACGGCGGTTTTCCTGGCGTTTTTTTGCTACTACCTTGGCTTCATTACGCTGGTGAACCTGGCGCGGCAGCGAGCCATGCCAGTGGAGGTAGCTTTATGGCTGCCCAACGTGGTGTTTCTTGTGGCTGGATTGATTGCCGTGGCGCGCATGGAGACGCCGGGCGGCCGCGACCTGGTGGGCGCATTCAAGGATGTCTTCGGCGGCGCATTTGCGCGTGTTCGGGCTCGCTTCGTGCCCAATGGCGGGCCGGGGCGGCGCGTGTTCCGCTGGCCGCTGCTGCCCCAGATTCTGGATACGTACATTCTGACCAGCTTCGTTTTTTATTTTCTAGTGGTGCTGGCCAGCTTCGTTTCGATGAGCCTGATCTATAATTTTTTCGAATTGCTCGGCGACATCGTCAGAAACCACGTCACTCTGACTAAAGAGTTTACTTATCTTTTCTTCCTGACACCGCAATTGATTTACAAAACGCTGCCGATCAGCGTGCTGGTGGGAGTGCTGGTTACCTTCGGAGTGATGAGCAAGCACAACGAGGTGACGGCGTTCAAGGCTTGCGGCGTGAGCCTGCACCGGCTGGCGATTCCCATTCTGGTGGCGAGCGCGTTTTTGAGCGGGAGCCTGTTCGCCTTCGACCACTACTACGTCCCGGACGCCAATCGCAAGCAGGATGCGCTGCGCAACGAGATCAAAGGGCGGGCGGTGCAGACGTATTTGAGCCCGGAGCGGAAGTGGATTTTCGGAAAAGGCCCGCGCATATACTATTACAAGTTCTTCGACCGCGACGAGAATGTGATGGGTGGCGTTATCGTGTACGAACTGGAGCCGAACACCTACAAGCTCGTGCGCCAGATTTCCGCCGAGCGGGCGCACTGGCAGTCGTCGCTGCAGACCTGGGTTTTCGAAAACGGCTGGCGGCGGGAATTTCATGGGAATCAAAGCGTGCCGCTGACTTCATTCCAGGCGCAGACCTTTCCGGAACTAAGCGAGCCCCCGAGTTACTTCTTGAAAGAAGTGAAGCAGGATTCTCAGATGAACTCGCTCGAGTTAGACAGTTACATCCGCGATCTGCAACAAAGCGGATTCAATACGGTGAAGCTGCGCGTGCAGTTCTATCAGAAATTCTCGGTGCCGCTGTTTGTGCTGATCATGGCGATGATTTCGATTCCGTTCGGATTTATGGTGGGCAATCGCGGCGCGATGGCAGGCATAGGCGTCAGCATCGGAATTGCGATTGCCTATTGGGGCATCGGGCTTTTGTTCGAGAAGATCGGAGACGTGAACCAGTTGCCGCCGGCCATCGCGGCTTGGTCGCCAGATGCCCTGTTCGCCCTGACCGGATTGTATCTGCTGCTGCGGATGCGGAGTTAGCCGTGCCGCAACTCTTCCGCATCGCTGCCATCACCGACGAATTCTCGCAGGACATCGAAACTGCCGTGCGATCCATGGCCGAAGGCGGCATGGCCGGCGCCGAACTGCGCATGGTTTTCGGCAAAAATATCGTCGATCTCACCGATGACGAATTGGATCGTGCTCGCGAGATTGTGGGCCGGCACGGGCTGGAAATCATTTCAATCGCATCGCCGCTGCTGAAGTGCGTTTTGCCCGATTCGCCGGAAGTGGATGTGCGGTTTCAGCAGGATGTGTTTGCGGCGACGCAGACTTTTGCGGATCAACCGCGCCTGGCGGAACGCGCGCTGCGGATTGCAGAGCGCACCGGCGCTCGCATCATTCGCGTGTTTTCCTTTTGGCGCAGCGTGCAGCCGGAGGCTTGTTTTGAGCGGGTCGCGCGGGCGCTCGAAGCATTGACCGTTCAGGCCGCCATGCACGGAATCACCCTCGGCTTGGAAAACGAGCACGCCTGCAATATCGCGACCGGCGAAGAAACGGCTCGGCTTCTTGAAGCGGTGGCCCATCCGAATTTGAAAGTCGTGTGGGATCCGGCCAACGCTTACGTTTCGGGCGAGACGGCATTTCCCGATGGCTACCGGCGGCTGCCCCCGGACCGCATCGCCCACGTCCACGCTAAGGATTGCCACGTGGACGGGCATCGGCCCGTCTGGTGCGCGTTAGGCGAAGGCGATGTAGGCTGGCCCGGGCAAATTGCGGCGCTTGCCACCGATGGGTACAAAGGCTGGATCAGCCTGGAGACGCACTGGCAAGGCCAGCACGGCGATAAACACGAAGCCAGCGTAATCTGCGGGCGAAATCTGAAAAAACTGGTGGCAGCCCCTACTCGATAGCCAGCAGGAGGTCTTTGGCTTCCACGTGGCGGCCGGGCTGCACCAGCATCTGCGTGATCTTGCCCGGAACCGGGGCATAAACCGTGCTCTGCATTTTCATGGCTTCCATCACCAGCAACCGGTCACCCTTCTTCACGATTTGATTCAACTCCACCGCAACCGATGAGACGACGCCGGGAATGGGCGCGCCGATTTCGCCGGGTTTGGCGGCGTCCGCTTTCGGTGCGGACGCGACCTTCACTTCCAGGCTCTTATCGCGAATATTCACTTCGCGCGGCTGCCCGTTCAGTTCAAAGAACACCGTACGGAAGCCTTCGGGATGAGGCTCGCCCACGGTAAGAAACTTGATCACCAGCGCCTTGCCTGGTTCCAGTTCGACGGCGATTTCGTCGCCCTTTTGCATGCCGTAATAGAACTGCGGCGTGGGTAGCACCTCGACGTTGCCGTAGCTCTGGCGAGCCTTGGCGAACTTGAGAAATACGTCGGGGTACATCAGGAAGCTGAGCACTTCGTCGGAAGAAGGCTCGTGGCCGATTTTTCGGCCGAGAGTGCCGGCGATTTCGGGGAAATTAACCGGCGTGAGATGCGCGCCAGGGCGGCCGCGCTGCGGCTTGGCATCCTTCAGAATGGCTTTTTGCAAACGCTTTGGCCATCCGCCTTCCGGTTCGCCGAGGGCGCCTGAGAGCATCTCGATGACCGAACCCGGCAGCGTCAAATTGTGATCCGGACCCAGGTTCTCAAGCTGCTGTACCGTCATGTTGTGGTTGACCAGGAAGATGGCGAGGTCTCCCACCGCTTTGCTGGAAGGCGTGACCTTGACGATGTCGCCGAGGGCCGCGTTGGCTTGCGTATACGTGCCAGCGATCTCATGCCAGCGCGCGCCAAGGCCCATGGCTTCGGCCTGCTCACGAAGATTGGTGTACTGGCCGCCGGGCATTTCATGGACGTAAACTTCGGCGGTCCCCGATTTCGGACCGGAATCGAAGGGCGCGTAATAGGTGCGTACCGTTTCCCAGTAATCTGCGCACTGGTTGAGCGCATCCAGGTCGAGGCCGCTATCGCGCGGCGTGTGGCGCAAGGCGGCGACGATGGAATTCAAATTGGGCTGGCTGGTGGTCCCGCTCATGGAAGCAATCGCGCCGTCCGCCACATGCACGCCCGCTTCCGATGCCTTCAAAATGGAGGCGGCGTTGATGCCGCTGGTATCGTGCGTATGAAAATGGATGGGAATGCCGACTTCCTCGCGCAGGGTGCGTACCAGCTTTGCCGCTGCGTAAGGTTTGCACAAGCCCGCCATATCCTTGATGGCAAGAATGTGCGCGCCCATGCGCTCCAGTTCCCGCGCCATCTTCACGTAATATTGGAGCGAATATTTGTCGCGTTTCGGATCGAGAATGTCGCCGGTATAGCAGACCGCCGCTTCGCAGATCTTGCCGGTCTTGCGGACGGCTTGCATGGATGCCTTCATGTTGGGCAGCCAGTTTAGGGAATCGAAGATGCGGAAGATATCGACGCCCTGGGTGGCGGCTTCATGAATAAAGCCTTCGACCACGTTATCGGGATAGGCGGTGTATCCAACGGCGTTGGAGGCGCGCAAGAGCATTTGGAAACAGATGTTGGGAATGCGTTCGCGCAACTGTCGCAGCCTCAGCCAGGGGTCTTCGTGGAGGAAGCGCATGGCCACGTCGAAAGTCGCGCCGCCCCACATTTCAAGGCTGTAGAGGTTGTGCAGCCGGTGCGCGACGAAGTTGGCGATGCGCAGCATGTCGTAGGAGCGCACGCGAGTGGCCAGTAGGGACTGATGCGCGTCCCGGAAAGTGGTGTCGGTCAGCAGCAATTGCTTCCGCGAACGGGTCCACTCGGCGAATTTTTCGGGGCCCATGGCATCCAGCAACTGGCGGGTGCCGTCGGGCGGCGCGCTGGTATCGTGCTTGGGCACCGGTGCATCCTGAATGCGCGCGGGCACGGGCTTGCCGGCCACAGTGGCATTCTGATTGATGATGACTTCGCCCAGGTAGGTCAGCAGCTTCGTGGCGCGATCCTTGCGCTGGGTAAAGCGCAGCAGCTCCGGCGTCTGTTCGAGCCACGATGTGGTCACGCGCCCGCCCTGGAAATCGGCGTGGTTGACCACGTTTTCGAGGAACGGAATGTTGGTCTTCACCCCGCGCACGCGGAACTCGCGCAGCGCCCGGTCCATGCGCTCGCAGGCGTGGGGAAACTCACGGCCCCAGGCGGTGGTCTTTACCAGCAGAGAATCGTAGTAAGGCGTGATGACCGCCCCGCTGTAGGCCGATCCGCCATCCAAACGAATACCAAAACCGGCGGGCGAGCGGTAGGTGTGGATCTTGCCGTAGTCGGGGGTGAAGTTTTTGGTGGGATCTTCGGTCGTGATGCGGCACTGCAGCGCGAACCCGTAAAGGGGAATGCGATCCTGCGCCGGCAGCCGCATCTCGGGGCCGAAGAGGTCGAGGCCTTGCGCCACCTGGATCTGGCAGCGCACGATGTCGATGCCCGTCACCATTTCGGTCACCGTATGCTCCACCTGAATGCGTGGATTCACTTCGATGAAATACCAGGCGTCCGAATCGGCATCCACCAGGAACTCGACCGTGCCGGCGTTGTAGTATCCGGCGGCGCGAGCGAGTTTGACGGCGGCTTCTGCGAGGGCGGTCCGAATGGAATCGTCGAGTCCGACGGCGGGCGCTACTTCGACGACTTTCTGATGCCGGCGCTGGACCGAGCAATCGCGCTCGTAAAGGTGTACGATGTTGCCGCACCGGTCGCCGAGGATCTGAACCTCCACGTGGCGGGCGCGTTCGACGTAGCGCTCCAGGAACACTGCATCGTTGCCGAAAGCCGCGCCGGCTTCCTGGCGGGCCTCCGCCAGCCGTTCGGCGAATTCCGCCGCGCTGCGTACCACCCTCATGCCGCGTCCGCCGCCGCCGAAGGCCGCTTTCACGATCAGCGGAAAACCGATTTTACGGGCGATGCGCTCCGCCTGGCGCGGGTCGCTGATAGGATCTTCGGTGCCCGGGACGGTGGGAATGCCTGCGCGCTGGGCGAGTTGCCGTGCGGCGCGCTTATCGCCCAGCAATTCGAGCAATTCGGCGCTGGGTCCAATGAAAGCGATGCCGGCGCGCTCGCAGGCGCGCGGCAGGGCGGGGTTTTCAGCCAGAAATCCATAGCCGGGATGGATAGCGTCAACGCCTTTCTCCTTGGCGAGGGCGACGATACCCTCTACGTCCAGGTAGGCTTCCACGGGCCCTTTTCCGGCGCCGGTCTGGTAGGCCTCGTCGGCCTTGAAACGATGCAGGGCCAGGCGGTCTTCCGGCGAGTAAATAGCAACCGTGCGCAATCCCAGTTCATTGGCGGCGCGCAGGATGCGAATGGCGATTTCGCCGCGATTCAGTGCTAACAGCTTATACATTTTGGAGTCGATTTTGAGGATAGCAGTGTTGGGCATGCTAGAATCGATCTGGTTCGCCCATGATTGAAATCCTTCCTTCGATATTAGCCGCGGATTTCACCCGTTTGGGCGAGCAGATCGCCGAGGCTGAACGCGGCGGCGCCACCATGCTGCACTTGGATGTGATGGACGGCCATTTCGTGCCCAACCTCACCATCGGACCGCCCGTCGTAGCTTCCATTCGCAAAATCACCAAAATGACTTTGGACGTCCATTTGATGGTCTCCGATCCAGACAAATACGCCCCGATTTTCATCGAGGCCGGCGCCGACCAGGTGATCGTCCATCAGGAAGCCGCCAGACATCTGGATGGAACGTTGCGCGAGATACAAGAGGCGGGGGCCAAAGCGGGCGTGGTTATCAATCCGGCCACCCCGGTTGCGGCCATCGAAGAAGTGCTGGGATTCGCCGACTACGTGTTGGTCATGAGTGTGAATCCGGGCTTTGGCGGCCAGAAGTTCATCCCGTATACGCTCGACAAGGTGCGCCGCTTGCACGCCATCCGTCAGGAGCGCCGCCTGGGCTTTGCAATTGAAATCGACGGCGGCGTGGCCCTGGGCAACATCGCCGAAGTGGTCCGAGCGGGCTGTGACTGGATAGTCACAGGGTCGTCGGTATTTCACACACCGGACCCCGCCAGGGCGGTCGCCGATTTGAAGCAGGCCGCGCTGCAAGCCCATGCCGTACGCTGCTGATGGCGTTCCCCCGGGCTGGCGATGCAATTGCTATCCTGGTCTAAAGCGAAAAAGTTTAGGTCGGCAAGAACTAATGATGTCTCCACGTTTCTTTCATCCCCTCGTAACGGTCGCCTTAGTGGCTGGCCTGCTGAGCTCCTGCGGCATCCGCCGCCATAAATACGGCGATCCCATCGCCAAGAAAACCGATCAGCCCGACAAGGTGCTCTTCGACCGGGCCATCAACGACATCGAGCACAGCCGCTACGAAATCGCACGCTTGACCCTGCAAACTCTGATCAATACCTACGACAGCAGCGAATTTTTAGCGAAAGCGAAGTTGGCTATTGCCGACAGTTGGTTCCGGGAAGGCGGCTCTCACGGACTGGCGCAGGCGGAAGCGGAATACAAAGATTTCGAGCTGTTCTACCCGAATATGGAAGAAGCCGCCGAGGCGCAGGAGCGCGTTTGCGATATCCATTACAAACAAATGGACAAAGCGGACCGCGACCCGCTGCACGCCATCCGGGCCGAAGACGAGTGCCGCCAGTTACTTTTGCAATATCCGAACAGCAAGTTCGCGCCCGAGACGCAACAAAAGCTGCGCGACATTCAGGAGGTGCTGGCGGCGCACGAATACGCCGCAGCGGCTTTTTACCATCACAAAGGAGCTATGCCGGCGGCGGCCAACCGGCTGACGGGGTTGGTGGATCAATACCCGCTGTACAGCCAGGCGGATGAAGCGCTGTGGATGCTGGGCGACTCCTACGACCGAATGGGCGACCGCTTTGAAGACAGGTCCGCCTCGGCCTATTCGAAGATCGTAAAGGATTATCCGTTGAGCCCGCACGTAGACGCGGCCAAGAAAAAGCTGGAGGCCATGAGACGGCCGGTTCCGCCAGCGGACCCGGTAGCCTTTGCCCGCATGAAGTATGAGCTGCAAAACCGTACGTCAATGAGCAAGGTCGGCAAGACCATGGACATCTTCAAGCGCAATCCGGACGTGCACCTGGCGGCCAAGAGCGGATCCCCCACGATGACCGTGATGCACCCTGGAATTCCCGTGAGCGTGCCCAGGCGTCCAGCGCGGCAGCGGCCGGCGCCACGGGCTCAGGCGTAACCGGAGCGGCCGGGTCGGACGTCGCGATCGGCACGGTTAACGATACCAAGGAACTGGATTCCCGCCCGGACGCGCGGGCCAATCCGCCCGCAGCGGCGCCGCCGGCCGCCGCTGTTACCGCGGCGCCGGAGTCGACCAAGCCGGGCGATCCTGTCCACAAGCCCGACGAAGCTGCGGTGGCCAATCCGCAACAGCCATTTGCGACGAACCATCCGATGACCGAGAAGGACCGAAAGAAAGCCATGAAGATGCAGCAGGAAAAGCTGAAGAAACAGCAAAAAGCTGCGATCAAGGCCGCCAAGAGCGGATCGACTCCCGCTCCTCCCGTCGCGCCCCCCGCGCCTGCCGCCCCGGCGCCGCAGCAGTAGCGATGGCGCGCATTTTGCTCGCCGACGACAGCCCTCACGCGCAGCGCATGGGGGAACAGATCCTGCGCGAGGAAGGTTTCGAAGTGGTGACGGTTAGCGATGGGGACTCCGCCCTGCTCCGCCTGGAAGACGTGGATCCCGACCTCGTGGTGGCGGATGTGGCCATGCCCAACCGCTCCGGATACGAGATCTGCCACTACGTGAAGCTGAACCCGCGGCACAAGCACGTACGGGTGATCCTGACGGCCGGCCTTAAAGACCAGTACGACGAAGCGGAAGCCCGGCGCGTCGAATCGGACGGCATGGTGCAAAAGCCATTCCAGGCTTCCGAGCTGATCGCCGCGGTGAAGCCGCTGGCGGTCATTGCGGCCAAAGAGCGCGGGTCGTCGCCGCCGCGCCCGCCGGGCAAAGCTACCGCGGGTGGCCGCAAGCTAGCCCCGAAAGCACCGGTAGTGGCGTTGATCGACCCCGAACGCGTGCGGGCAGCGGTGACGGTCGCTCTGGATGCTTCCCTCTCTGGTATCATTGACGAGATCACCGAGAAGGTGCTCATCGCTTTGAGTACCCGATAGGACCTATGCCCGAGAATACTTTCGACGTCGTTTCCAAGATCGAGTTGCCGGAGGTGTCCAACGCCATCCAGCAAGCCATGAAAGAGATCCTGCAGCGTTACGATTTGAAGGACTCCAAGTCTTCGATCGAGCTGAACGAAAAGGACCACAAAATTATGCTCGCCAGTGCCGACGAGTACAAGCTGAAAGCCGTCATCGAGGTGCTGGAAGGCAAGCTGGTGAAGCGCCAGGTGCCGCTGAAAGGTCTCACCTTCGGCACGCTGATCCCCGCCGCCGGCTCCTCTGTGAAGCAGGAGATTACCCTCCAGCAGGGAATCCCCATCGAGAAGGCGCGGGACATCGTACGCAAAATCAAAGACAGCAAGCTGAAGGTGCAGGCCGCCATCCAGGGCGACTTGGTCCGCGTCAGCAGCAAAGACCGCGACACCTTGCAGAGCGTGATTAAGCTCATCCGCGATAGCGACTTCGGCATCGACATTCAGTTCACCAATTACCGCACGGTGTAATGGCTCGCCTGATCGAATCCCGCCTGATCGACGGTCCCACGGGCGAATTGGAATGTCTCATCGAAGCGCCGGGAGACGCGGCGCCCAGAGCCCTGGCCGTGGTGTGCCACCCGCACCCGTTGTTTGGCGGCACCATGCACAACAAGGTGGTCTACCGGGTGGCGCGCGCGCTGCGCAATTCTGGTTACGCCGTGCTGCGGTTCAATTTTCGCGGGGTGGGACAGAGCGCCGGGCGGCACACTCTGGGTGTCGGCGAAGTGGACGATGCGCGCATGGCGGTCGATTATCTGCGGGGACGCTATCCCGATCTTCCGTATACCCTGGCCGGATTTTCGTTCGGATCGCGGGTGATCCTGAATCTTGGCTGTCTCACCCGTGGCGCGCAGCGGCTGATTGCCCTCGGATTTCCAGCCAAGCGCGATCCGGTGGGCATCCTGAACCAATGCACGTCGCCGAAGGTCTTCATTCAAAGCACCCATGACGAATACGGGCCGCCGCCTGAAATGGAAGCGCTCTACGCGCAGGTCGCCGAACCGAAAAGGCTAATCTGGGTGGAAGCGGAAGACCACTTCTTCGCGGGCGGACTGGATGAGTTGGAACGGGAGGTTAGGGAGTTAGACGGCGGCCCGAGCGGCCCGCCGCTGAGCTCGTAGGCCGATTAAATCAGCGACTTTACCCAGAAGCGCGGAGACGTTTTCGGAATTGATGGAAACCTGCTGCTCGTTGCCTAATGCGTAGCGGGACGCTTTGGCCTCCCGGTAGGCGGTTACCACGGCGGTCGCCGGTTGGTAGGGCCTGATGCGGGCGTAGGAAAGAACCTGCTCGCCCGCTTCCGGGGAATCCACTTCGGCTTCACTCAGAACCAGCTCGTATTGGCCTTCATCCAGCTTGCAAATGGCTTCCGCGGCGGATCCGGCGACATCCACGCTGTAGCCACCGGCTTCCAAAAGGGTTTGGAGAGTAAGACGCGACGACAACTCGTCGTCTACCACCAGCACCCGCGCCAATTCGAGGGTTCTCGGCATGTCTGTAAGCTATACTTTACTCGAAAATCCCGAATATTACACGCAAAAAATAACCCCGTCTTCGTGGCGCGCGCCCCCATCAATTGAAAACGCGGCGGAAAATAGCGTCGACATTGCGCACGTGGCGGTCCAGTGAGAAGCTCTCGGCGATCTTGTCGCCCAGCACCGCGCGGATCTCCGCATCGGCCTCCACCGCGGCCTGGAAATCGGATTCCTGCTCCCAGGCTTGCATGGCGTGCGTCTGCACCAGGCGGTAAGCCGTCTCGCGCAGCATTCCCGCCGCCGCCAAATCGAGCAACAACTGACCCGAGAAAACGAGGCCTTTCGTCATTTCGAGGTTGCGGCGCATCCGCTCGGGATAGACCAGAAGCTGATCCACCAACTTCGTCGTTTTTTCCAGCAGATAATCGGCAAGAATGGTGGAATCGGGCAGGATCACGCGCTCCACCGACGAGTGCGAAATATCCCGCTCGTGCCACAGCGCGATGTTCTCAAAAGCGGCCTGCGCGTTGGAACGCACCACCCGCGCCAGACCGCAGATTTGCTCGCAAGTGACCGGATTGCGCTTGTGCGGCATGGCTGAACTTCCCTTTTGTCCGCGGGAGAAATATTCTTCCGCCTCCCGCACCTCGGTACGCTGCAGGTGTCGGACTTCGAGGGCGATTTTCTCGCACAAAGCGGTAGCCAAGGCCAGGGCGGAGATGAGCGCGGCGTGGCGATCGCGCTGGATCACCTGCGATGCGACTGGCGCCGGAGTAAGATCCAGCCGCGCGCAGATGCGCTCCTCCGCTTCCGGGCCGATATGCGCAAAGGTTCCGACCGCGCCTGAGATCTTCCCCACCCGCAATCCTTCGGCCGCGGACTGAAGGCGCACGATATCACGCCCCGCTTCTCCATACCAGATGGCGAGTTTCAAGCCGAAGGTAATGGGCTCCGCATGTACCCCGTGGGTGCGTCCGATTTGCACGCTATCTTTAAATTCGAAAGCCCGCCGCTTCAGCGCCGCCTGCAGACCTTCCAGTCCGGCGAGGATAATCTTACAGGCCTGCCGGATCTGGAGCGCCTGAGCGGTATCCACCACGTCGTTGGATGTGAGCCCGTAGTGCAGCCAGCGCGACTCTTCGGCGTGGCCCGCGGCCTTCATGCTTTCGGCCACCGCCGTGGTGAAAGCGATCACATCGTGCTTCACTTCTTTTTCGATTTCGAGAATGCGGTCTACATCGAAGCCGGCATGGGCGCGTAAAGCGCGGGCGGCCTCGGTGGGCACTACGCCCATTTCCGCCAGCGCCTCCGATGCGGCCAGCTCTACTTCGAGCCATTGGCGGAACTTATTTTCATCGGACCAGATCCGGCCCATTTCCGGGCGCGTGTAGCGGGCGATCAAAAGCGGTATACCTCCGTGGGATGCGTCTGGCTGGCGATAGCCAGAGCCGGCGCCAGGCCGCGCCGGTCGAGCGCTTGCGTGGCCACCAGCCTCACGATTTCAGGATGATTGTTATGTTCGCTCAGGTGCCCCAGGATCAGGCTGCGCGGCGTGCCGTCGAAATCGTCCAGCAGGAAATCGCTCATCATGTCGTTGGAAAGGTGGCCGACGCGGCTCATAACGCGCTGCTTCACCGACCAGGGATAAGGGCCGACTTTCAACATTTCCAGGTCGTGATTGGCTTCGAGCAGCATGATGGTCGAGCGGCGCAAATGAAACTTTACGGATTCCGTAAGGTAGCCGAGATCCGTGGCGACCGAAATCTTGATGCCCTCGGCGTGGAAACAGAAGCCCACCGGATCGATGGCGTCGTGCGGGATGCCGAAGCTGTCCACCTCGATATCGCCCACTGTGAAACTGGCGCCTGCCTGGAAACGTTCCAGTGCGGGCGGAACTTCACCCCAATCGACCGCCGGCGCAGTAAGGCGGCTGATATACACGGGGATCTTCAAACGGCGCGCGACACGCGCGAGCCCGCACACGTGGTCGGAATGCTCATGCGTCACCAATACCGCGTCCAGCGATTCCACTTGCTCGCCCACCGATTCCAGGCGCTTAACCAGGCCTTTGAAACTGAGCCCGGCGTCCACCAGGATGCGTGTGCGATCGGTCGACAGCAGCGCGCAATTGCCGCTACTGCCGCTGGCCAGCACGCAAAATTTGACGATACCCGCCTCCTTGAATCCATCAGCATACCAGCATGCCGCCGCAGTTGATACGCTGTACAGGATGAAAGTAGCGAGGATCCATCAACACGGCGGGCCGGAGGTCCTGGTTTATGAGGACGCGCCGGAGCCCCAGATCAAAGCCAACGAAATCCTGGTCAAAGTGCGGGCCTCCGCGCTCAATCACCTCGACCTTTTCGTGCGCGCCGGAATCCCCGGCATGAAGTTCGACATGCCGCACATTCTGGGCAGCGATATCGCCGGGGAAGTGGTGCAGGTCGGCGAATTGTGCGAACGCGTGAAGCCGGGCTGGCGCGTGCTGCTGTCGCCGGGGCTGAGTTGCCGGCAGTGCGCCCACTGTCTCGCGGGGCAGGATAATCTTTGCCGGCGCTACACCATGTTCGGCTATCGCGCCGATGGCGGCAACGCGGAATATCTGGCGGCGCCCGAGTATACCGCGATCCAAATTCCGGACGAGCTTCCGTTCGAGCAGGCCGCCGCGGTGCCGCTGGTGTTCGTGACGGCGTGGCACATGCTGATGGCGCGGGCGAAATTACAACCCGGCGAGGACGTGCTGGTGCTGGCGGCGTCGAGCGGCGTGGGATCGGCGGCGATTCAGATGGCGAAGATGTTTCAATGCCGGGTGATCGCCACCGCGGGCGGCGAGGCGAAGCGGGCCAAAGCGCGGGAACTCGGCGCGGATTACGTCATTGACCATTACCAGCAGGATATTTCGGCCGAGGTGCGCAAGATTACGGGCAAGCGCGGGGTGGATGTGGTGATCGAGCACGTGGGCACGGCCACCTGGCAGAAGAGTCTGGAGTCGCTGGCGCCGGCCGGACGTCTGGTGACCTGCGGGGCCACAACCGGCTTCGACGCCAAGGTGGATCTGCGCTTCCTGTTCAGCAGGCAGCTTTCCCTCCTTGGTTCCTTCATGGGAACGATGGGAGAATTGCATCAGGTGCTGCAGTTCGTTTTTCGCGGCCTGCTGAAGCCGGTTGTTGATAAGGTGTATCCGCTCTCGGAGATTCGGGCGGCGCATGAGCGGCTGGAGGGCAAAGAACAGTTCGGCAAGATCGTGGTGGTGCCGTAGGGCACCGGTTCAGCCCGCATCGCGCGGTTCTGAAACCGCCACTCCCCTTCTTCCGCTTCGCTCCTGAACTTCGGAACCGTTCTTCTCGTTGGTGCCATAGCCATAAGAGTCGAAAGCCAATGCATTGGCCCTCTCTTGCCGGCATACATACGAAACCTCGGCTAGACCTGGCGGTCCGCGGCGCGGCGCTCCGCCGTCGCCCCCTATAATGGTGGTGAATCCCATGTCCGGTCCTCCCATTGTCATTAGCGCTACGTTTACGGCCGATGCGATCGAACCGCCGTTGTCGTTCTGGATGCGCGTGCTGGGCTTCGAGTACTCCATTCGCATGGCGCCCTATAACCAGGTCTTTCAACTGCTGCTGGATGCCGGCGGTGAACTGGCGGCCAACGCGGATGGCGTGAATGTTCTCCTGGTGCGCTTTGAGGACTGGAGCGCGCATAGCTTAGATGCGGACGTCGAACATTTCGCCGCCAGCTTGAAAACTGCCGCGCACTTTGCGGTGCCGCTCCTGGTTTGCCTTTGCCCGCCTTCGGCCAATAGCAATCCGGAACGGCAGGAGCGCCTGGAAGCCGTGGTGGCGGAGGCTGTCGCGGGGCTGCCTACAGTCCATCTGGTCACGCCGCGCGAAATCGAGGCGCTGTATCCTGTCGCCCAGGTGCATGATCCGCTGGCCGACAAGCTGGGGCACATCCCGTATAGTCCGGCGTATTTCACCGCGATGGGAACCATGGTGGCGCGCAAGATCCACGCGCTGCAGGGCCCGTCTTTCAAGGTGATCGCGCTCGACTGCGATGAAACATTATGGCGCGGCATTTGCGGCGAGGATGGTCCGCTCGGCGTCGCGGTAGATCCGCCGCGGCGCGCGCTGCAGGAGTTCATGCTGGCCCAGCATGCGCGCGGCATGCTGCTCACCCTTTGCAGCAAGAACAACGTGGAAGACGTGCTCGATACCTTCCGCCTGCATCCGGAAATGGCCCTGCGCATGGAGCATTTCGCCGCATGGCGCATTAACTGGTCGTCGAAAGCGGCGAACCTGGCGTCTCTGGCGGAGGAGCTTGACTTGGGTCTCGATAGCTTTGTGCTGGTGGACGATAATCCGCGCGAGTGCCAGGAAGTGGAGGCCACCTATCCGCGGGTGCTGAGCCTGACCCTGCCGCAAACCGGGACCGAGATCCCCGGCTTCCTCCGGCATGTGTGGGCTTTCGACCGCCTGCGGGTCACCGAAGAAGACAAGGCGCGTCCGGCCATGTATGCGCGGGAGCAGGAGCGCCAGCGTGCGGAAAAGCAGGCGGCCAGCCTGGAAGATTTTCTGCGCAGTTTGCAGCTTGAAGTGCGGATCGCCGCCATGCCGCCCAAGGATTTGGCGCGCGTCGCGCAGTTGACCCAGCGCACCAATCAGATGAACTTCACCACCGTCCGCCGCTCCGAAAGCGACATCCAGGCGCTGTTGGAATCGGGCAAGGCCGAGTGCCTGACCGTGGAAGTGACCGATCGCTTTGGCAGCTACGGATTGGCCGGAGCGATGATTTTCCGCGGCAGCGAGGATGCCATTGTGATCGATACCTTTCTGCTGAGCTGCCGCGCGCTGGGCCGGGGCGTTGAGCATCGCATGCTGGCCGCCCTCGGGGAGATCGCTCGCGAGCGCGGGCTCGCGGCCGTCGAGGCGTGCTATGTGCGCAGCTCGCGCAACCGCCCGGCCCTGCTATTTCTGGAGAGCGCCGGCCTCGAGTTTCAAACGGTACGCGCTGAGACCCTGTTGTTCCGGTTTCCATCGGAATTCGCGTCGACCATTGTCTATCAGCCTGGAGGCGGGCGTACCGTAGCGCCGGCGGCTGCGCCACCATCCGTACCCGCCGATCGCGCCCGCATTCCCTATGCGCGGATCGCCGGCGAACTGCGCACCGTGGAACAGATCGAGAAGCAGATCGCCTTTGAGTCGCTGCGTCGGCCTGGGGCCGAGGCGATCGATCCGCCGCGCTCCGAACTGGAACGGCAACTTTGCCGGATTTGGTCCGAGATGCTCGGCGTGCATCCGGTCGGCATCCACGACAACTTCTTCGACCTGGGCGGTCACTCGCTGCTGGCTGTGCAACTGCTGTCGCGGCTGAAACTCGACTTGGGCATCGAGCTATCGCTCGAAGTCGTGTATGGCGCCGATTTCACGGTAGCCGAATTGGCAAAGGGCATCGAACTGCAGGAGATGGAAAGCGCGGGCGGGGAAGAATATGCGGCGCTGCTGGCCGAAGTGGAGAGCCTGACGGACGAAGAAGTGCACGAACTGCTGGCGAAGGAAAGCGGCGAAGCTCCGTACTGAGCGATGCGGATTCTGCTGACTGCCAACGCATCGTACGTGCCGCCCCGGGGAGGGGCGACGCGCGGCAACCTGGTGTGGCTGGAGGCTCTGGCGGCCCAGGGTCATGCCTGCCGCGTGGTATCCGGAGCCGTGCCGGAGACTGCCGCCAAACGCGCGCAGATGGCGCAGGAAGGCGCAGGCCGGGAGGCGCTGGCCGCGCGCGGCGTCGAGATTTTCGAGGTCGCCGATCGCGCCCGGCAGGCCGCCCAACTGCGGCGACACATCCGGGAATTTGAGCCGGATTGGGTGCTGGTGTCGTCCGAGGATCTCGGGCACGTGCTGCTGCGGCGAGGCGCATGAATCCGCGCCGGGGCGCGTGGTCTACCTGGCGCATACGCCGCAGTTTTTCCCCTTCGGCCCGGCCAGTTGGAATCCTGACTCGGCGGCTACGGACTTGGTCAAGCGCGCCGCCGCGGTGGTGGCCATCGGGCATCATGCGGCCGCCTACATCTGCCGGCATACCGGCCGGGAGGCGGTGGTCATCCACCCGCCGGTGTATGGCAACGGTCCGTATCCTGATCTGGCCCGCTTTGATGCCGGCTTGGTGACCATGGTGAATCCCTGCGCGGTGAAGGGGCTCGGCATTTTCCTCGCCCTGGCGGATCGATTTCCGGAACAACGATTCGGCGTGTTGCCCGGTTGGGGCACTACGGCCGCGGACGGCCAGGAACTGGCTGCGCGGGTTAATATCGAGGTGCTGCCGCACTGCCGCAGCATCGCGGAATTCTTCGCGCGGACCCGCGTTCTGCTGATGCCGTCGCTGTGGTTCGAAGGTTTCGGGCTGGCTGCCATGGAAGCCATGCTCCACGGCATTCCCGTGATCGCCAGCGATGCGGGCGGCCTGGTGGAAGCCAAAATGGGAACGCCTTTCGTGGCGCACGTGCCGCCCATCGAACGCTACGACGCCGGTCTTCGACGAGCACTGCCTTGCCGCAGCCTGTGATTGGTGCGGTGGACCTGCAGCCCTGGGAGCGCGCGCTGCAAGCGCTGCTCACGGATCGCGCGCTATACGAAAGCGTATCGGCGGCCTCGCGCGCAGGCCGCGCTCGCGTTCGTACGGCCCTGAATGGGGACCGGCTGCCCGAGTTCCTCGCAATCTCTCAAGCCCGGCGAGACAGTGCGCGAGACGGCCGTCGCTGGCTGAGTCTGTCGCCCGAAAAGCGCACCCTACTGCTGCAAATGGCGCGCCGCCGGAAGCTCTGAATGCGCATCCTGCTGGCGCAAAACGCGCTCTATTATCCGGCCTTCGGCGGCGGCGACCGGTCTAACCGCCTGCTGCTGGAAGCGCTGGCGGCGCGCGGTCACGTTTGCCGCGTGGTGGCGCGCATCGCCCGCTTCGGCGACGCCGGAGCACGCCCATTATCTGCGCGAATTGGCAAGCGCGCGGTCAGCCTCTGTCTGCTGAGTACCGATGGCGGTGTGGTATTTCGCCGCGCCGGAGTGGAGGCGCACGTGGTCACCCATCATCCCAATCTGCGCGCTTACTTCTCCGCGCAGATCTGCGGCCTTCCAGCCGGACGTGATCCTGACCTCCACCGACGATCCCGCGCAATTGCTGCTGGAAGTGGCCTTGCGCTCCGCGGCGCGCACCGTCTATCTGGCGCGCGCCACGCTGGCGCTGCCCTTCGGCCCCGATTGCGCCTTCCCCAGCGCGGCTAAAGACCGACGTTCTGCGCCATGCCGATGCGCGTCGTCGGCGTCAGCCGCTACGTTGCCGAATACATCCGCCAATGGAGCGGCATTCCCGCCGTGCATGTGCCCATCTCACTCTATGACCCGCCGCCCTATCCGGAACTCGGCCGCTTCGAAAACGAATTCGTCACCATGGTAAATCCCTGCGCGGTGAAGGGCATCTCGATTTTTCTCGAGCTGGCGGATCGCATGCCCGCGGTGCCGATTTGCGGCCGTGCCCACCTGGGGCACCACGCGCGCCGACCGCGCCGCCATGGCCTCGCGGGCCAACATCACTCTGCTCGATCGCCGTCGATAACATCGACGATATTCTGCGCCGCACGCGCGTCTTGCTGGTTCCCTCCCTGTGGGCGGAGGCGCGCTCGCGCATCGTGGTGGAAGCCATGCTGCGCGGCGTGCCGGTGATCGCCAGCAACATCGGCGGGATTCCCGAAGCCAAGATGGGGGTGGACTACCTGCTGCCGGTGCGGCCAATCGAAAAATACGGGTCGCAACTGGACGAGCAGATGGTGCCCCCGGCGGAAGTGCCCGCGCAGGATGTGTTGCCGTGGGAAACCGCGCTGGCGCGGTTGGTGTCCGACCGCGAACATTATGAAGATGTGGCGCGGACCTCGCGGGCGGCGGCGCTGGCTTACGCCGAAGGCCTGGATGTGCGCCGGTTCGAGGCGTTATTGGAGGAAGTGGTGAGGGCGCGCGTGGCGGCGGGCGGCGAGCGGCCGCATGCATCGCCACTGGACCGGCTGTCGCCGGAGCGGCGCAAACTGCTCGCGCTGCGATTGCGGAAGCCGGCGCGTTTGCCGGAAGGCGGCACCCGGCTATTGTGTTTTCCTCACGCGGGCGGGAGCGCGGCGGCATTTCGGGAGTGGGCGGAGCAATTGCCGCGAGAGGTGACGCTGATCGCGATGCGGGCGCGGCGGGCGGCGAAGCCGCGCAGCATGGCCGAATTGGTGGATGTGATGGCGGATGCGATGACGCCTTATCTCGACGAGCCGTTCGCCTTCTTTGGACATAGCATGGGCGCGATCGTGGCCTTCGAACTGGCGCGGCTGCTGCGGCGGCGCAAACTGCCGATGCCGAGCCTCCTGATCGCTTCCGGCGCCCGGGCGCCACGTTTTCGACTGGGGCATGTTCCATCGCCGGAGCCAAGCGAGGAGAAGTTCATTGAAGAACTGCGGCGGCTGGAAGGCACGCCGCGCGCGGTTCTCGACGATCCCAAGCTGCTATGCGTGGTTTTGCCGGCGCTACGGGAAGATGCGGGGATCTATCGCCAGTATATTTATTCCGAACAGGCTCCGCTAGACTGTCCTATCCGCGCTTATGGCGGGGCGGAAGACGCTAACGTGACCCGGGAACACCTGGAAGCGTGGGCCAGCGAGACGACCGCGTCGTTTAGCGCACGGGTCTTGCCTGGCGGTCACTTCTACCTGCAGACGTCCCGTGATCTATTTTTCGAAGCACTGGGGCAAGATCTTGGTGTGATCGGGCACACTCACTGACGCCGATCCGGTGTACCGGTTTTGCCTTCTCACCGCGTCTTAAGGGTTTTTGGGATATGTCTGTATCTCTCTGAAAGACCATACTTAACATGCGCTTAACATCTCTCTTGCTCTTCATCGGTTTGATTGCGGCGACGTTGGCGGTTGGGCCGATGCCAGGGGCGGCGGCGCCCCCAGCGACGCGATGGATCGTGCTGCTCAATGAGAAGCCGGTATCCGAGCAGTATCCAGGCAGAATTGAACGGGTACGCGCGGCGGCCGCGCCTTACCGGCAGCACTTGCAGCAGGCGCAGGCCAGCCTTCGCCCGCAGATCGAAGCGACGCACGCCCGGGTTACCGGAACCGTCCAACACCTGCTGAACGGGATTTTCGTGGTGGCGACACCCGCGCAAGCAGCGGCGCTGCGCAAACTGCCCGGTGTGAAAGCGGTGACCAGGCTGCGTACTTACCATAAGGCGGACCAGTTGAGTATCAGCAACGTGGCTGGGGCGTGGAGCGCCTCGGCGATCGGCGGCGAGTCGAACGCGGGGGCCGGGGTGAAGATCGGTATTATCGATACGGGTATCGACCAGACTCACCCGGCGTTTCAAGATGCGACGCTAGTGGCGCCATCTGGATATCCGATCGCCGATAACTCCGCGGATATGGCTTTCACCAGCAATAAGGTGATCGTGGCGCGCAGTTACGTTTCCGATATCGTCGATTCGGATGTTTGCAGCACGTGTTCCGTGGCGTCGCAGTCGCGGCCGGACGATTTGACGGCGCGGGATCTCGACGGACACGGCACGGGCGTGGCGTCGGTGGCGGCGGGCATGACCACGAAGTACAACGGCGTGAGCATCACGGGCGTGGCGCCGAAGGCTTACCTCGGCAACTACAAGGTGTTCGGTTCGGACGATGTGAATCCGAATGGCTCGGGTAACATTCTGCAGGCTCTGGAAGACGCGGTTACCGATGGCATGGACGTGGTGAACCTATCGTTGGGCAGCCCGGCGGCTTATGTTGGACCACTGGACACCGACTCGTCGAATTGCGTTTCCACAGGTTTGCCGAACTCGCCGATCACCATTCCGTCGGACGCCTGCGACCCGTTCGCGTACGAAGTGGAAAACGCGATGGACAACGCAGAGGTGATTGTAGTGACGGCGGCGGGCAACGAAGGAGCGAATGGCTATCAGTTCAATTATGGCTGCAGCAGCCCTCCGTGCTACTCACTGCCTACGTTCAGCACGATTGGTTCGCCGGCATATGCGCCATCGGCGATTGCGGTGGGCGGCATTCAGAACGATGTTACTTACGTACAGGAAGTAAAAGTGGCAGGCTACCAGACGATTGACGCCTTTGAAAGCTACGATGGGCCTCCGCCCGACGCGCCGCTGACCGCGCCACTGGTCGACGCCACTCAACTTGGAAATAGTCTCTGCACCGCAGTTGCGCCGACTACATTATCGGGCGAAATTGCCTTGGTGACGCAAGGGGCGTGCGACGATCTCACGATGGTGACGAATGCGCAGACGGCTGGGGCAGTGGGCGTTATTGAAATCGCCGACGCCACGTCGTTCCTGCTGCCATACGGGCTCACGGGGACCACCATTCCTACATTTATCATCGGATCAGGCGATGGCGCAGGACTGAAGAGCTTCATTGACGGCAGCCCGAAGGCAGGTGCGACGCTGGATCCGGCGCCATATCAGGTGCCGGCCTCATCGGTTGGACTTTCGCCCTATGCGGTTGCATTCTTTTCGTCACGCGGACCGGTGAATGAAACCGGCGCGCTGAAGCCCGATCTGATGGCCGCGGCCACCGACTTTTTGATCCCGACGGAGTATTACGATCCGGTCGGCGAACTGTTCAACTACGACCGTTATGGGACGACACAGGGAACCAGTTTCGCCACGCCGATGGTGACGGGAAGCGCGGCATTGGTGAAGCAAGCGAATCCGAATCTGACGCCACTGCAGGTACGGTCGGCGCTGGTGAATACGGCGGCCGCGGCGAACCTGACGACTTCGGACACGAGCGCGCAGGCATCCGTCTCGGAAGTGGGCGCGGGCTTGCTGCAGACGCAGAATGCGGTGATCTCGACGATTCAGGCCGTGCCGGCGACGGTCTCGTTTGGCATTGTGGGGGTGAATCTGACCACATCGCAGCAAGTAACCCTTTACAACAGCAGCAGCAAACAGGTAACCCTGGCGATGAACGTGGCGCCCAGCCCGAATCACTCTTACTCGGGCGACCAGGTTCTGGTCAACAATTCCGCGTCGCCGACGGTGAGTGTTCCCGCGAACGGATCCACTTCAATTACGGTCACGCTCACCGGTACGGCGGCGCCGGCCGGGAGGTTCGAGGGAGTGATCACGGCGACCGGCGGGCCAACGGCATTGAGTATTCCTTACATGTATTTGGAAGGCGACGGCGTGCCTTACGATGTGATTCCGCTGAATGCGGTCGAGCCTGGCCAAGGCTTCACGGCGTTTGACGGGGCCGTGGGGGGGTACATCGGCTGGTATTCGGCCTGCGACGCGGGATCGAATGCGTGCGTCAACGACTACGGCCCCATCGCGGTGCAGGTGATCGACCAATACGGACAGGCAGTGCCCAACGTGCCGGTTACCTGGGCCGTGACGGAGGGCGACGGCTCCATCGATTACAACAATTCCGACAGCTATACCAATGCGAATGGCGTGGCGGGAGCGGCGGTATATCTGGGGACAACGGCGGGACCGCAGGAGTTTGCGGTGCAGGTGAACGGGTCGATGGTGCTGCCGTTCGATGGCTATGCGCGCGTGGCGCCGGCCATCACGCCGAACTACGTGGTGGATGCGGCCAGTTTCACGCAGGGGAGAGCGGTTGCGCCGGGCTCGTGGATCGCCGTATTTGGAACCAATTTGACGGACACGACGCAAGGGGCGAACGGCATTAACGATGCTTTCGCGAATTGCGCGCTGTGCAGCACTTCAGCACAACCGTTTCCGATGGGTATCGACGGCGCGGCGTTCAGTTTCGACACGACGAGCCTGAGTTTGCCCGGAAGGCTCAGTTACGCGAGCCCGACCCAATTGAACGTGCAGGTGCCGTGGGAGCTGGCGGGCCAGACCTCGGCCACGGTGAAATCCATCGTCAATTATACTTATAGCCCGGTTTACACGCTGGCGCTGGCGGACTACTCTCCGGGATTTTTCGTTTACGATCAAACGAACGATGTGGCGGCCCTGGACCTGAGCTACAACCTGGTGGGTTCGAGCAATCCAGTGGCGCGCGGCTCTTACGTGCAGCTATACCTCAACGGTTTGGGACCGGTATCCAACCAGCCGGGGGATGGCCTGGCGGCGTCGGGCACTAACTTGTCCAGGACGACTGCGCAACCATCGGTGACGATCGGCGGCCAGGCGGTTAGCATCATCCAGTTTTCGGGGCTGGCGCCTGGATACGTCAGCCTGTACCAGGTGAACGTGCTGGTGCCTGCCAATATAGCGGCCGGGCCGCAGCCGATTGTGTTGACGATCGGCGGAGTGACTTCGGCGACCGCGCAGTTGTATGTGAAATAGGCTGGCGTTTGGAAGCGCACGGCTAAGGGGTGGGATCGAGCAGGGCGATGGTGGCTCCCGATCCGCCTGCTTCGGCGGGTGCATCCCGAAAGGATTGCACGAAGTGGGTACGTGCGAGAGTTGCACGGACCATTTCGCGCTGCACGCCGATGCCCCTGCCGTGGATGATGCGGATGGCGCGGAAGCCGAGCCGGTGGGCTTCTTCGAGGTAGGCCTCGACGATACTTTCTGCGTCGCGCAGCGGGACTGTGTGAAGGTCAAAGACATCGGTGATGGGGATTCTGTGAGGCTCACCGAGGTCGAGGGGATGGTCCGGCATGAAAATAGCTTATACCTGCTGAATCAAGTGCGGGGTTTCCAGGCGGCCGTGATAGGATCACAACAGATGCGCAAGGCGCTCCTGTTTGCGGCGGCAGCGATGATTCTGCTGTCCGGCTGCCATCACCATAAGGTGGCTAAAGCGCCGCCTCCAGCGCCGATGCCGCAGGAGAAGCCGGGCTCCGCGCCGGAGACCCCTTCCTCCGCCTGGGTTATTTCAACGGGCAGCGGAGAAGCTGGAATGGCGAGCTGGTACGGACATCCGTATCACGGGCGGGCATCGGCCAGCGGTGAAATTTACGATATGGAGCAGATGACGGCCGCGCATCGGACGCTGCCGTTCGGCACCATGGTGCGGGTTCACGATCTGGACAACGGCAAGACGGTGGACGTGCGGATCAATGATCGCGGGCCGTTCGTGGACGGGCGCATTATCGATATTTCGCATGCGGCGGCGCGGGCCATGGAGATGATCGGGCCGGGGACTGCGCGGGTGCAGCTTGAAATACTTAGCGCGCCGCCGCCGGTGGAACCGCCCAGTTTCGGCGTGCAGGTGGGCGCGTTCCGGAATCGGGATAACGCGGAGAATCTACGGCGGGCCATGGAGGCGAAATACGGGCGGGCGCGGCTGGTGCAGCGCGCGGATACGCCGGGCATTTGGCACGTGGTGGTGGGCAAGGAGTTTTCCCAGGGCGGCGCGTCGGCTTTGGCGGAACGGATCCGAGAGGAAGACCATTCCGTGACCACTGTATTTGTCGTCCGCTTGGATTCTGTATAAACTTTCGCTGCCATGGAGCGTTCGAACGGCTCCGCCCACGGCTTGGTGGGACAGTCGCCGCAGATCTGCCAGATCCGGCGGCTGGTTGAAAAACTCGGAAAAAGTCCCGCGCCGGTCTTGTTGCTGGGCGAGAGCGGCACGGGCAAGGAGGTGGTGGCGCGGGCCATCCATGCCAATAACCCTTGCGGCGAATTTGTGGCCATCGACTGCGGCGCGTTGGTGGGCCCGTTGATGGAAAGCGAGCTTTTCGGCCACACGCGGGGCGCTTTTACCGGGGCTGCGGAGGCCAAGCGCGGGCTGATCGAGGTGGCGGAAGGCGGAACAGCCTTCTTCGACGAGATTGGCGACTTGCCGCTAGATATGCAGGTGAAGCTGCTGCGCTTGCTGCAGGAGCGCGAGTTCCGGCCGGTGGGATCGCTGA
Source organism: Bryobacterales bacterium (assembly GCA_963738375.1). Lineage (GTDB taxonomy): Bacteria > Acidobacteriota > Terriglobia > Bryobacterales > Bryobacteraceae > Bog-159. Next base: position 27,943 of record CAVTWL010000001.1, read on the forward strand.
AGCAGCACAAGGTGAATATCCGGGTGATCGCCGCCACGCATCACGATCTAGCGCGGGACACCGCGCGGGGGACATTCCGGCAGGATCTTTACTACCGGCTAAACATCGTGCGAGTACACCTGCCGCCGCTGCGGGAACGGAAAGGCGATATTTTGGAGCTGGTGGAGAATTTTCTGAGGGAATTCGGCGGAAACCACAGAATGGCGCCGGATACGCTAGCGGCCATGATGGACTACGATTGGCCGGGCAATGTACGGGAGCTGCGGAATGCGATCGAGCGGATGGTGGCGCTGAACAGCGGGCCCTGGCTGGCCACGGCGGATCTGCCGTCCTCGCTGCAAAATCATATTTGGGCGGAAGCGGCGCCGATGGCGTCGGCGGCGGCCGCGGGAGCGGAGGGCGCGATACTGCCGCTGCTGCACCGGCCGCCGCAGCCCGCGGGATTATTTCTGGCCGCGGTGGAGAAGGAAACCATCCTGAAAGCGCTGGCGACGACGCGCGGCGATCGGGCGAGGGCGGCGCAATTGCTAGGAATCGGCCGTACCACGCTTTACCGGAAGCTCAAAGAATATAGAATCGAGAATTGAACATTGCGCTGGATTCAACGTATAGCGTGGGCGCGGACCTGTCCGGCGTGGGAGTTTATTCGCGCGCCATTCTGGGCGGACTGACGCGCGGGCACCCCGCGGATCGATTCACGTTCTGCTACCGGACGCAGCGGTTCTGGCGGTCTTTCGGGGAGCCACTGCCGGGGAATGCGCGGCGATTTCTGCTGGGCGAGCGGCGCGCTCCGCGCTCCGCGGATGTTTTCCACGGCCTGAATCAGCGGCTGCCGCATGCGCGGATGCGGCGTACGGTGACGACTTTTCACGATCTTTTCGTGCTGACGGGGGACTATTCGACGCCGGAGTTCCGGCAGCGATTCGCGGCACAAGCTCGGGATGCGGCGGAACGGAGCGATCTGATCGTCGCGGTATCGAGTTTTACCGCGCGACAGGTGGTAGAGCTTTTGGGGGTAGAGAAGAGCCGCGTTAGGGTAGTCCATCATGGGGTGGACGCGCGGGTGGCACGCGGTGTGGCGCGGGAGCGGATCATTTTGCACGTGGGGGCGATCCAGCGGCGCAAGAACATTGCGCGGCTGGTGGAGGCGTTCGAACGGGTAGGCAGCGATTGGCAACTGGTGCTGGCAGGATCGGCCGGCTATGGCGCGGCGGAGATCATGGAGAGGATTGACGCATCGCCGAGCCGGGATCGAATTCGCGTGCTGGGATACGTCTCGGGAGGGGATTTGGCTGACTGGTACGCCCGGGCCACGATTTTTGCGTTTCCGTCGCTCGATGAGGGCTTCGGGATGCCGGTCTTGGAGGCTATGGCCGCTGGCCTGCCGGTGATTGCTTCGAAGGGGTCCGCAGTGGGGGAAGTGGCGGGCGATGCGGCGTGGCTGGTCGATCCCCACGACGCGGACGACTTAGCGCGCGCGTTGACCGAGTTGAGCAGCGATGAAAAAAGGCGCGGGGAACTTTGCGGGCGCGGCTCCAAGCGGGCTGCGGAATTTACCTGGGAGAAAGCGGTCGAACAGACCTGGCAGGTCTACTGCGACTTGGCGGTAGCCAAAACAGGCTAGCGGCCTTCGTCGTCTACGGCGATCTTGAGTGCTTTCAGGAAGCGATGATCCTGGGTTGTAAACTTGACCTTGCCGGCGCTTTCGAAGCCGCGCTTGCGCTCTGGCTCCCCCACGGTTTCGGATTCATCCTCGGAAGTTTCGTCGCCATCTTCGTCGCGCTTGTTAAATCCAATGGTGGCTTCCAAAACCAGGAATACATCGTATCCAGCGCGTTTGATTTCGCCGATGGCTTCGGCGATGCGGTCGGACTCGGAGAGCGAGTCGTTGATCGCGTTCCCCAGTTCCTGCATCAGGTTTTTCAATGGCTCGTCCACGCCGACCTCCCCCCATTATGTGGGATGCGACCTGCTTCAATCTCGTTGCAAAATCGAAACCGAGGGCCCACACCCGATTAGATTGTAATGGAGACTATACCGCTTCACAAGTTCTCCACGTAATTTAATCGGCATACGCGGCTAAGACCAACAGGGATCAACACCTCTGATACCATCGAGTAGAGTGCCTAGGCGTAACATTTATCGAGACGGCGCACGTGTTTACAAAGAGGGCCGTCGTTTTCTCGGCTTCGTCGTTCCCGCAGTCATCAAGCCAGCCCACACGTTGTGGCACGAACTGATTGGGTTCATCTTCATTTTGATGGCGATGGCCTTTGTTTTGGCTGGTTTGCGGGCCGTGCGGCAGTTCGATGGGAGTGTCTCAGCGGTGGCACGGGTGGCCATGCTGGGCATAGGGATATGCATCCTTGGTGGATACGGAATTTCGTCGTTCCGCCGGGCGCGCAAAATTTCACGGTCTTGACGCGCGCTCGTGGACCACCGAGCTGGTCCACGAGCGCGCCAGTTAAAGGAAGGAGGGTACTGGCTTAGATGTGCATTTCCAAGCCGGCCGAGGGAGACGCATAAACCTCGCACACGGTCTCCATCTGCGGAACGGGGGCCGGTTTGGGGCGCAGACCCAGGCGGTGCATCAGGCGCCCGACGTGATCGGGATCGTAGCGGATGGCGAAGCGCATTTCTATCGCCTGGGCGAGCCGAGCGGTAGTCCAGCGGTCCGATTCGATGCCAAAACAGCGCGGGCCGGCGGCGAAGATCTGACGCACCTCGTCCAGTTGGCTTACAGACAACCGGCTGGGCCGGCCAGGAGCTTTGCGTTTGCGCAGGCGCTCTAATCCTTGCCCTTCCAGCGTGCGGCACCACCGGGAAGCCGTGGTGCGGCTGACGCCGAACTTGCGGGCGACCCGGGCTTGGGTGATTCCTTTTTGTAGGTCCTCAGCAGCTTCGAGGCGCCTACGTTCCATTTCATCGCGACTTAATGTAACCGTAACGGCAGCGTACATTCCTCGCGCGGATTATTTGGCCAGAGCTTTTTCAATATACATGAAAACATTTTCGATGTAAATTGATTTTACGCGCTAAAGGCAAGTTTTTTTTCGGAGACGCCGTCTTGCTACCATATATAAGATCCCCTCGCCCCAAAGCAGGCCGAATCGCAACTCATGAACAATAGCACCCCTTCTATACGCAATATCGCCATCATCGCGCACGTCGATCATGGCAAGACCACGCTGGTGGACGCCATGTTGAACCAGAGCGGCATCTTCCGCGAGAATGAAGTCCACGTGGAACGCGTGATGGACTCCAACGAGCTGGAGCGCGAACGCGGCATCACCATTCTTGCCAAGATTACCGGAATCCGTTATCAGGGTGTAAAAATCAATATCGTCGACACGCCGGGCCATAGCGACTTTGGCGGCGAAGTGGAGCGCGCACTCAAGATCGTGGATGGCGTAATGCTGCTGGTGGATGCCAGCGAGGGACCGCTGCCGCAGACGCGTTACGTGCTGATGAAGGCGCTGGAAGCGAAGTTGACCCCGATTGTGGTGATCAATAAGATCGACCGGCCGGACGCGCGCATGCCCGAAGTCCTCAACGAGATCTACGATCTGTTCATCGATCTGGACGCGACTGAGGATCAACTCGATTTCCCGGTGATCTATACGATCGCCAAAACGGGCATCGCCAAGACATCAATGGAGGACCCATCGACGACTCTGAAGCCGCTGTTCGACGCGATTCTGAAGCACATTCCCGTGCCTGCCGGCGATCCGGCGGAGGTGCTGCAGATGCTGGTGGCGAACCTGGATTACAGCGACTATCTGGGCCGGTTGGCGATCGGGCGCGTGTTCAACGGTACGCTGAACTACGGCGACACGGTGGCGATTTGCAAGCTTGACGGAACGCAGCACAACACCCAGATCACGAAGCTTTATTCGTTTGAAGGGTTGAAGCGGGTGGACGAGACCATCGGGCGGCCGGGAGATATTCTGGCTATTGCGGGCGTGGAAGGCATCACCATCGGCGAAACTGTGACCAGCGCGGACACTCCGAAGCCGCTGCCGGCGGTGCAGATCGACGAGCCAACCATCGCCATGACGTTCACCATCAACACGTCGCCGTTCGCGGGCCGGGAGGGCAGTTACGTGACTTCGCGCAATCTCCGCGACCGTCTGGATAAGGAACTGCTGACGAATGTTTCGATCCGCGTGGAGGAGATGGGCCACGACACTTTCAAGGTGATGGGCCGCGGCGAACTGCAGTTAGCGATTTTGATCGAAATGATGCGGCGCGAAAGCTACGAATTGATGGTGGGCAAGCCGGAGATTCTGACGCGGACGATCAATGGAAAAGTACACGAGCCGGTGGAATTGCTGGTGATCGATTGCCCGGAGGCTTTTCTCGGCGTGGTGATCGAGAAGTTGGGCAGCCGCAAGGGCAAGATGAACAAGATGGTGAATCACGGCTCGGGGCGCGTGCGTCTGGAATTTCACGTGCCGTCGCGGGGCCTGATCGGGCTGCGCAGCGACATTCTTACCGACACCAGAGGCACGGCGATTATGAATTCGCTGTTCCATGGTTACATCGAATGGCAGGGCGACATTTCCAGCCGGCCCACCGGTTCGCTGGTGGCCGATCGCGCCGGCAAATGTACCGGCAACGCGATATTCAATCTGCAGGAACGCGGCGAGATTTTTATCAGCCCCGGGACGGAAGTCTATGAAGGCATGATTGTGGGCGAGAATGCGCGCACGGCCGACCTGGACGTCAACATCGTCAAGGAAAAGAAGCTGACGAACATGCGGGCGTCGACGGCGGATGAAGCGATTCGGCTGGTGCCGCCTCGGATCATGAACCTGGAGCAGGCGATTGAATTCATCCGCGACGATGAATTCGTGGAAGTGACTCCGGTGTCGATCCGGCTGCGAAAGAAGGTTCTGAAATCGAATCAGCGGTAGCAGTTGATGGCAAAGCGGCCAAGCGCGGTTGCGATTCTGATCGCCGCGTATGCGGCGCTGGTCTTCGCCGTGCTGGGAATCGTGCCGTTGTGGCTGGATGAATTGCTGCAAGCGACTTCCGGCCGGGAGAGCTTAGCCGCGCTGCTGCGATCGGTAGAGCTGAATCCGGGGGCGTCGCCGCTGCCTTATCTGGTGCAGCGAGCGATGATTCTTGTGATGGGGAACTCGCCTTACGTAGCGCGGATACCCGCGGCATTGTGCAGCATCGCGGGCGCGGCGGTCTTCGCGCGCATCTGCCGTCGATTCGGTATTGCCTCGCCTGCTTGGGCGACGGCGCTTTTTCTGGTCATCCCCCTGCAATTCCGGTATGCGTTGGAGGCGCGCGGGTATTCGCAGGGGCTGCTATGCGTGCTGCTTTCGCTGCTGTTATTCCTGCGCGGGTGCGAGTTGGGAACAGGCGCGGCGGCCGTTCTTTACGGCCTATCGGTTGGCGTGGGCTTGTATTCGCAGCCTTTGACGGCACTGCCTGTGGTCGCGTCGCTGTTCTGGCTCATCGGGGAGCGGGAGATCGCCGTGGGGACGCGGAGGACGATGGCGGGAACGGCAGGCTTAGCATTGGCGGCTTACCTGCCGTGGTTCCTTTTGCAGCGCCACGCGCAAGAAATTGCAGGTTTGCTAGCGGCTTACTTTTTCTCCTGGCGGCAGGTAACACCTTGGGGGATGCTGCATGAGGTAAGCGGCGGAGGGTATATCTGCGGGGCGGCTTCACTGGCGGCGGCCGCCGTGGGTGTGATCAAGATGCCGCATCGGCGATTTCTCGGATGCGTAGCGGTAGGCTGCGTGGCCGGGCCCATCTTCGTGGACACTTTAGACGACTACTTCTTCGCGGCGCGACAGCTTCTGTTCGCTGTTCCGGTTTTGGCGCTTTGCGCGGCGGCCGGCGTGGAACGACTGCGGCAGGGACGGCGCCCTTATCTGGGATATGCCTTAGCGGCCCTGCTGATCGGCACGGCGGCGGTGAGCGATTATCGTGTGGCAACCGTTCCGAAGGATGGATTCGGCCAGCAAGCCGCGGTTCTGGCGGCGCGTTTCCCGCCGGATGGCTGCTTGGCCGTCGTCCCTCCCAATCAGGTCGTCTATTACGAGTTTCTGCGGCCCGAACTGGCAGGCAAGATCTGCGGCGGTACGCTAACTGATGGCAACGTAGTGGCGGTGATGAGTCCTTACAGCACGGTTGGAGAGCGCGAAGAACTGCTGGAGTTGTTGAATCGGAGCTACGAGGAGCAGGCAGTCTGGCAGGCTGGCGCGGGCGCGATAGTGGACTACCGGCGCCGGTAGCCAAGCGGAGGAAAGATGGCTCTGCCGACCGAATGGATGGCGCTTATACTGGAGCGGTGGCTTTCGATCTGAACACCGGCAGGGCAGCGCTAACGATTTCACGGCGACTGCTGCTGGAAGGGGCTGTCGCGGGCGCGACGGCGTGGGCGATGCCGGTTCGCGTTCCCGTGCTGGCGTATGTGGGCAGCTATAGTTCGCCGCAGGGGCCGGAAGGCAGCCACGGCAACGGGGAAGGCATCTACCTTTTCCGCTTCGATCCCGATAGTGGCGCGCTCACCGATCGCCAACTCTTTCCGAATCCCAATAACCCATCGTGGCTGGCCTTGGATGCCTCACGCACCCACATTTATTCCGCCAACGAAATTTCCGATGGTTCGGTGAGCGCGTACGCAATCCATCATAGCAGCGGCCGCCTCACGCTGCTGAACACGGAAAGCTCCCGGGGCGCCGGACCCGCCCACCTCAGCGTACACCCTTCCTCCAAGTTCGTTTTCGTCGCGAATTATCATGGGGGTACTGTCGCGGTGTTACCGATCGGGTCGCGGGGCGAGTTGGGACCGGCCACGTACGTGCATCAGGATGAAGGATCGCCGGCGGCGGCGCGCGCGGTTAGCGGGCCGCCCGGCAGCTTTGCCCTCAGCGGTCACGACAAGCCCCATGCCCACATGATCGAATCGGATCCTACCGGGCGCTTCGTCTTAGCCGCCGATCTGGCGCTCGACCGCATTCTTGTTTACCGGTTCGATGCCGCCAAGGGCACGCTGACGCCGCACAAGCCGGCGTTCATTCCTCTACCGGAGGGCGACGGGCCGCGTCACTTCATTTTCCATCCCAATGGGCGATGGCTTTATACGCTGCAGGAGGAAGCCTCGACGATCGCGGTTTTCGATTTTGATGCGGGGCGCGGGGCGTTTACTCCGAGGCAATCTCTTTCAACGCTCCCCAAGGGCTTCGCCGGAACGAACTACACTTCCGAGATCCGCATCGCCCCCGGCGGGCGAATTCTGTACGCTGCGAATCGGCTACACGACACCATCGCTTGGTTCAGCATTGCGCCGGACGGCAAACTTGCGCTCGCTGGGGAAGAGTGGACCCGCGGCGATTATCCGCGCTGCTTCACGATTGACCCTGCCGGGAATTTTCTGCTCAGTTGCAACCAGCGCGGCGATTCCATCGCCCATTTCCGGATTGACCGTCAGACGGGCGCACTGACATTTACTGGTGATTATACGGCGGTCGGGACACCTTCCATGTTGGTCTTTCTGAGCTAGCGGGAGTGACCGAGTATCCGGCGGATATTCTCGGTATAGGAGTTACGATTTCTTCCGTTGTCGCCGCCATCGGCACGGCCGTCAGCCACAATCGTAGCGATCCTACTGTGATTTCATCTCTATGTGTGAGTCGATTCCGCATACGCAGAGACTTCCAAATCTCTGGGCTGCAAGGGCCCCGAGATTGATCGCCAAGCCCACAGGGCAACTGCGCATTAGCCTCGTTGGTCTGGTACCTCGCGGTGAGGTCCAGCATCGCCGAGCCTGGACCGCTGGGAAGACGCAATTGAGAGCGGTGAGGGCAGGATAGCTTGCATTGAGTCTTACGTCCGCCCTTTGGAAAGCTAACCGAACATAAATCTGTCGCGAATGCTCTAAGTGTCGTGAGATGCGCAGAAACATCGTAGGCCGCCCTTCCGCGGAAGGATTGCGGCCGCCCACGGCGGATGGCTGTCGCCCAATGGATCGCCGGGGGGATGCCGCACGGGGGGCGCTCACCGGAATCGATCCGCTGACCAATCAACCGAGCGATGGCAGCGTGCTGGACGATGCTTCATCGAGCCGCCGGTGGTGGCCCCCGATGGTACGATTTAATTTGGAACCTGGAACCGCTACAACTACGCCCAGACACTTGATGAACTTCGATGCCAGCGGTAATTATTTGGGCGCATTCGGCTTCGGATGGGAAACCACGCCCGCGATTTATGCGCACGGTGGCGCCTGGTCGGCAGTGACCAAGAACAATTATTATGGCGGGCTCGGCTCGTATTGCGACGATACAGCTTACTGCCCATCGGATCGCACCGCCAACAATCCGGTTTCACCCGAGCAGTATTTCGTGACGCAGATCGACTGTCCATGAATATCGAGTGGAGTTTTCATAACACCAACACCGAGAGTTGCACACGCAATTGCGGATGGCTCGCTGACAAGGCGTCTCCGACCCCGGCTGGATTCGAATGGTGCGTGAACAGCCCGGTGATCGATGCGAACGGGGTGGTCTACGCGAATAGCAAAGACGGCAACCTGTTCGCCATTCCTCAGGGAGGCATGTCCGTGACGGAGATCTTCCAGCAATTGGCGTTGGGCGCAGCCTATACGCCGGCATCCATCGGGGGCGATGGCAAGATTTATTCGGAGAACGACGGTCATCTGTTTGCTGTGGTCCAGTGATGCGGGAGCGCCAGTTTTCCGCACCGTACGACGCCACGGTGAAAAGCGTCACGGTGGTTGTTTGCGTCCTGCTTTTGGCGCTCACATGGATGATTCACATCATCTACGTGGCGGCGCTCATGCCGCTGATTCTGGTGCTGGCTTATATTTACTCGCCGCGCGGGTATGCGATCGAAGGGCAGGCAATCGTAGTCAAACGGCTGATTGGAAATGTCCGTGTACCGCTCGCGGAAGTGCGGGAACTGCGTCCAGGCTCGCGCGACGATTTCACCGGCGCGGTGCGGATGTGGGGCAACGGCGGGCTATTCGGCTTCTACGGTTTGTACCGGACTTCCAAGCTGGGGCAATGCTCGTGGTACGTGACGGATCGCTCGAAAACCGTGATCGTAGTCGCGGGCGCCAAAACCCTGGTCATCAGTCCGGACGATGTGCAGGGATTTATCGCCGCCGCCGGGATGCCCGCGCCGGTGTCCAGCGGAGCGCGGGTATTCGAGGCACCGCGTGGCGTGCGTGCGTATACCGGTGCAATCGTCGGCTTGGCGATCGGCGGGCTGGTGCTGGCGCTGGTGGCGTTGATGATGACGTATGCGCCGGGGCCTCCGTCTTACACGCTTACCAGCGATGCGCTGACGATTCACGACCGGTTTTATGCGGTCACGCTGCCGGCGAGCGCGGTGGATACGGACGGCATGCGTCTGGTGGACTTGTCGCCGGGATCGGAATGGCGGCCGGCGGCGCGCACCAACGGATTTGCTAACTCGCATTATCAATCCGGCTGGTTCCGGGTGGCCAATGGGAAGACGGTGCGCATGTATTCGGCGGGCGCGATGCGTCTGGTGCTGATCCCACCAAAAGGCGAGGGCACCTACGTGCTGCTGCAGGCGACCGATCCCGATCGATTCATGGAGGAAGTTCGGCGCGCGTGGCGGCGGGCGCAATAGCGCGCGAATTAACGCCGCAGCAACTTGAAGGCGATGTCGCGGCCCAAGCCCTGGGCATAGGCGAGCGAAATCCAGAGATAGGCGAAGGGTTCGAGGACGCGGGCCTGGCGCAGGGGTCCGGCGTCGATGGGGTCGAAGCCCAATTCGGCGATGAGCGGCTGAACGGTCGTTTTGGCGGCGGCGTCGTCGCCGCAGTAGAACATGATCGGGCGGTCGGCGCCGAAGTTCGCATCCGCCATGATGTTGAAGCCGACGGTATTGAACGTCTTCACGACAGTGGCGTGGCGCGCCCATCCGGCGATTTGTTCGGCGGCCGAGGTGGTGGTGCCGAGTTCGAGACCGGAGAGATCCGGAAGCACGGGATTCACGGCATCGATGAGTGTTTTGCCGCTGAGATCGCCCAGTTTTTCCAGGATTGACTGGGCGGCCGCCCAAGGCGTCGTAAGCAGCAGAACGGAAGCCTTCTCGACCACATCGCGGGACAGGGCGGCGATAGCCGTTGGGCCTGCTTTGGCCACCAGCGCCCGCATTTCGGGGGAATCCGGATTGCGCGATCCGAACCAAACTTCGTGGCCGTTTTGTGCCCAGCGCGTGCCCAGGGTTCCGCCTACATTGCCCGATCCAAGAATGCCGATTCGCATGCTATTTCTCCTGTCATTTCAGGGTACGCCAGAGGAAAGAGTGGGGGTAACCTTTTTCGCGAGACGCAGTAATATTTGCTACCTATGGGGCCGGTTCTGCGTATTGGCTTTTAGGGCCCGCGCGGTGCGCCCCGTGGGCCGGGAGAATTGCCGATGAGATATACCTTGCGAACGCTTTGGAACGACCGCGGTTTCGCCGCCATGGCTGTGGCTAGCCTGGCTCTCGGGATCGGGGCGAATACCGCGATCTTCTCGCTGGTGAGCGGCGTGTTGCTACGGCCGCTCGATTATGCCGAGCCGCGGCGGCTGGTGTCGCTTTCCGTTTCGACGCCGCAGTTCCGCGGCAGCGAGCCGCTGCCCATCAACATCGCGCAACTGGTGGCATGGCGCAAGCACGCGCATTCTTTCGAGAGCATCGGCGGGTATCGCAATCAGACCATGAGCCTGATCGGCGACGGCCGGCCTGAGTTGATTTCCGGCGCGCAGGTTTCGGCGAATCTGTTCGCCGTGCTGGGCGTGCATGCGCGGCTAGGCCGCACGTTTCTCGAGCAGGAAGATCAGCGCGGGCAGCATCAAGTGGTGGTGATCGCCGATTCCCTCTGGCGGCGGCGCTTCGGCGGCGAAATGAATGTGGTCGGACGCCAGATCAGCCTGGGCGGTACGCCGTACGCTGTGGTCGGCGTGCTGCCGCCGGATTTTGAATTTCCCAAGGAACCGGCCGACTTGGGCCATCGCTTGACCGGACGCATGGAAATGTTCCGCCCGCTAGCCTACGATCCGGACGATATCGTGCCGCACATGGGCGACCTGAACTATGCGGCTATCGCGCGGCTCAGGCAAGGCGTGACCATCGAGCGCGCCCGCGCCGAATTGTCCGCTGTAGAAACCGCCATGGATGCGCAACTGGGCCGCGAAAACTGGCATCTCGCGACCATCGTCATGCCGCTGCAACATAAGCTCACCGGCGATGTCCGGCAGAGCTTGATTGTGCTGATGGCGGCGGTAGGTGCGGTGCTGCTGGTGCTGTCGGTAAATCTGGCGAACCTGTCGCTTTCCCGGGCAGCGGCACGGGCACGCGAGGCGGCCATTCGCACGGCGCTGGGCGCCAGCCGGTGGCAATTGGCGCGGCAATCGCTGGCGGAGACGGGCGTTCTTGCCTTGCTTGGCGGCGGGCTGGGGGTGGCGTTCGCTTATGTTGGATTGCAGCAGTTGCTGGATGCCGCGCCCATCGACCTGCCGCGACTGCGGGACGTTTCAGTGGATGGCCGGGTGCTGCTGTTTGCGATCGCAGTTTCCGCGTTTACCGCGCTGCTATTCGGCATTCTGCCGGCGCTGCGCAGCGCTTCCAGCGGCGCGACTTACGAAACGCTAAAATCCACCAGTTATTCGAATGCCGGCGGACCCACCGGATTGCGCGTACGAAACCTGCTGGTAGCTCTGGAAGTCGGGTTATCGGCCGCACTACTGGTAACGGCAGGGTTGTTTTTGTCGAGCTTTCTGCGGCTGACGAATATCCCGAGAGGCTTCGATATCGAGCGTGTGTTGGCGGTGAATGTGGCCTTGCCGGGCGCAAAATATAAAGACCAGGCGGATGTGACGCGCTTCTACGAGGGCGTGCTGGAGAAGGCGCGGGCGCTGCCTGGCGTGGAATCGGCGGCGGTTTCTTCATACCTGCCGCTGCAGGGGGAAAGCTGGATCGACGTGATCCGCACCGAGAACGACGCGCGCCCCCAAGCGGAACACCCCAATGCCAACCTGCGTTTCATCAGCCCGGAATATTTCCGGACGCTGCGCATGCCGCTACTCGCGGGCCGCGATTTCCGGGATTCCGACCGCAAACAGATGACTGCGATCATTTCTCGAAGTCTGGCGCGCAAGCTCTGGCCGAATGGGGATGCGGTGGGCCGCAAGTTGGTCGACGGCGACCGCGTCCAGTTGGTCGTGGGCGTGGTCGGCGACGCGCGCACCACCAGCCTTGACCAAAGCCCGGTCGACATGCTGTACAACCCGTTGTGGCAGCGCCCGCAGAATTCGTCTTCGATTCTGGTGCGCACGGCCATGGATCCAAAAGCCATTGCGGCGGCGCTGCGCGCGGCGGTTTGGAGCGCCGATGGCGACGTGCCGGTTCCGGAGGAGCAGACGCTGCAACAAATCATGTCGGAATCGGTGGCGCGGCGTCGATTCCAGATGACCCTGGTGCTGCTGTTTGCGATCGCGGCGCTGGGGCTGGCGGCGGTGGGCACGTACGGGGTGGTTTCGTATGCGGTGGCGCGGCGGCGTGCGGAAATCGGGATTCGCATGGCGCTGGGGGCGGGAAAGGGACAGGTGCTGCGGCTGGTGTTACGGCAAGGTATGGCGCCGGTGTTCGCAGGGTTGGCGGCGGGCGCGCTGGCAGCGGTCGCGATCGGCAGCTACGTGTCGAGCTTGTTATTCCAGGTGAGCCCGCGCGATCCGGTGGCGTTCGGTATTTCGGCGGCGGTGCTGGCGGCGGTGTCAGCGCTGGCGTGCTGGATCCCGGCACGCCGCGCGGCAGCAGTGAACCCGCTGGATGCGATCCGCTACGAATAGCGCCGCGCACACCCATCGGCGAAAGCGGCGCCTCTTGCCGGCTTTAACATCCGCTGTGCTCGGCGAGCAGGGAAAGGCCACCCGGGGGGGATTTCACCAGGGAACAGCCGTTATCGCACACTGTCTCGACTAGGCCGCGGTCGTTGGCGTCTTCCCAAACCGGCAAGCGCGGACAGGATGTGCCAAGCCTCCATGACCTCTTCGTAGGTTCGCTCGCGGGTAACAGGGCCGCCAACGTTCGCCGAAATATCGGCACGCGCCGTCTCGTCGGCACCGGCACTTTTCGGCACTGCCGTTTATCATACTGAAACCACACCCGTTTGAACTGGCCTTCGCCATGCACTTTGGGCTGGTATGCTGCGCATCACGATTCAGGAATCGGCTCAAGGGAAGACGTTGAAGCTGGAGGGCAAGCTCACTGGTCCATGGGTGGGCGAACTCGAGCAAACCTGGAGTGGCATGACGGCATCGGGCACTGGCGTGCCAGCCTTGGCGGTGGAGCTGGCGGATGTTACCTACATCGATGCGGCGGGCAAGTGTCTGCTGAAGCGCATGCATCAGGCAGGAGCGAAGCTGAAAGCGTGCAGCCCCCTGAACCGGTCGATTGTCGACGAGATTGTCCGCGCCGGGAAATGCACGGTGGTGCTGCTTGCGATGGTGCTGGCGATGGCGGTGGGCGCGAACGCTCAGGATAAGGCGCCGGACACGGGCGCTCTGCGGCTGACACTGAAAGACGCCGTGAACATGGCGCTGAACCAGAATCCGCAGGTGCAGATCGCCAACCTGAACGTCGCCCAAAGCCAGGAAGACCAGAAAATTGCGCGCGCGGGACTGTTGCCCAACGCCAGCTTGCAATCGTACGAACGCACGCAGCGATTAGCCGTCGCCCCTTTGTTCGGTTTGCAGCATGTGCCGGGCCTGCCGTTCCCCGGGCATCTGGGTCCCTATCAGGTTTTTCAAGCCGGTCCGCAGTTTTCGGTTCCCATCTTCGATTTGACGCTTTGGCGCAAGTGGCAAGCATCCAAGGAAGGAGTGGGGACGTCGCGCGCGCAAAATCAAGGAGTCCGCGAGCAGATCGCCATGCTGGTCGTGTCGCAATATCTGGCCAGCCTGCGGGCGTCGGCGGACGTGAAGGCCGCGCAGTCGCGCGTTGAACTGGCGCAAGCGCTCTACGGCCAGGCCGCCGACTTGCAGAAGAACGGCGCGGGGACGGGCATCGATACGCTGCGCTCCAACGTGGAGCTGCAAAACGAACGGCAGCGGCTGATTGAATCGCAGACGCAAATGGCGACTTCGCTTTACGGCCTCTCCCAACTATTGAATGTCGCCCCCCAGCGCGAGATCGAGTTGGCCGATAGCGTCAGCTTCTTCGATACGCCGGTGATTGAAGTGGATCGCAGCCTGGAGGCGGCGTACAGCAATCGTCCGGAGATGAAGGCGCTGGCGCACCAACAGCGACAAGTGGAACTGGCCAGCAGGCAGGCTGGCGACAGCCGCTACCCCACGCTGGGCTTCGACGGCTACTGGGCGGAGCAGGGCTTGGCGCCGGCCAGCGCGATCCCGGTCTACGTTTATAACTTCAGCGTCAACCTGCCCTTGTTTACCGGCGGGCGGATCGGCGCAGAACGCGCGAGGGCTGAACTGGAGCTACGCAAAGTGAGCCAGCAGGAGCAGGAACAGCGCAACCAGATCGCGCTGCAGGTGCGCACGTCGGCGGCGCAACTGGCAGCGGCCCGCAGCCGAAGTGGACGTCGCCAATCAAGCCGTGGGACTGGCGAAAGAGGAAGTGGTGGAGGCGCGCGATCGATTTCAAGCCGGTGTAGCGAACAATATCGAAGTGGTGACGGCGCAGGACGCTCTGGCACGCGCGAGCGACAACCAGATTGTGGCGCTGTACCGGTATAACCAGGCGCGCGCGGACCTGGCCCACGCGACCGGGCAGATGGAAGCGGTCTACGCAAATTAGCAACGAGAGAGACAAATGGAGACTCAGATGATCGAAGAGGGGAAGCCCGTGAGTGAAGAACTGGTGGCGCGGCGGCCCGTCAACAAAGCGCGGGCGCTGCTGGTGATCTTGGGCGGGGGTTTGATCGTGGCGGTGGTCGCGTTCGCCGCTTGGCTGCACTACCGCGACCGCGAGTCGAGCGACGACGCGCAGGTCGACGGGCACATCGTTCCGATTTCGCCGAAAGTGTATGGCAGCGTCCTACAGGTGTTGGTGAACGACAACCAGCAGGTGAAGGCAGGCGATGTGCTGGTACGCATCGACCCGCGCGATCTGCAGGCGAAGGTCGATCAGGCCAAAGCGGCGCTGGCGCTGGCGGAGAGCCAGGCGCATGCCGCGCAGGTGACGGTCCCATTGACGCGCGACACCACCCACAGCGGCACCAGCGGCTACTCGGCGGCCTTGACCGGTTCGGAAGCGCAAGCCGCGCAAGCGGCCAGCGCGGCGGATCAGGCGGCCACCGACGAAGCCGATCGCGCGCTCGAATCTGGCTGCGGCCCAGGCCAATAACGAAAAGGCACAGGCGGATCTGGCCCGCATGCGTCCGTTGGTGGCCAAGGCCGAAATCTCGCAGCAGCAGTTCGATGCTTATACCGCCGCCGCCAAGGTGGCGGAGGCGCAATTGAAAGCGGCCCAGGACCGTGTGCGGATGTCGGGGCAGGGGATCGCCACGGCGCGCGCGGCGGCCGATGCTGCTCGTGCGCGAGTGCAACAGATGCAGGCGGAAGTTGCGCAATCCACCGCGGGTGAACGGCAGGTGCTGGTGACTGCGGCGCAAGCGCAGTCGGCGGCCGCCGGGTGCAGGGCGCGCGCGCCGATCTGGCGGCGGCCGAATTGAATCTGAGTTATACGACGATCGTCGCCGCGGTGGATGGAGTGGTGACCAAGAAGTCCGTGGAGCCGGGCGAGATCGTACAGCCGGGGCAAGATCTGATGGCGGTCATTCCGTCTGAAGGATGTCTGGGTCACAGCCAACTTCAAAGAGACCCAGCTCGCCAACGTACATCCGGGCCAGAAGGCCGAGATCCACGTGGATATGTACGGGCCGCACTATCGAGGGCAAAGTGGATTCGATAGCGGGAGGCACGGGTGCGCGCATGAGCCTGCTCCCGCCGGAAAATGCCACCGGTAATTATGTAAAGGTGGTGGAGCGCATTCCGGTGAAGATCGTTTTCGACTCGCTGCCGGACGGCGTGATTCTGCGGCCCGGAATGAACGTTGACGCGACCATCCTCACCAAGTAAATCGGTTTTCGCGAAATGGCAACCAACAACAATACGGGCGCTATTACCATCAATCCGTGGATCATCGCCATGACCGTGATGCTGGCGACCTTCATGGAAGTGCTGGATACCAGCGTGGCCAACGTAGCGCTCGCCTCACATCGCGGGCAGCCTGTCATCGTCGGTGGACGAAGCCACCTGGGTGCTGACGTCGTACCTGGTGTCGAACGCCATCGTGCTTCCGCTGAGCGGCTGGTTCTCGTCCATCTTCGGCCGCAAACGTTTTTATATGACTTGCGTGGCGCTGTTCACGGTCAGCTCCATGTTGTGCGGCCTGGCGCCCAGTTTGACGATCTTGATTCTCTGCCGCATCCTGCAAGGCGTGGGCGGTGGCGCGCTGCAGCCCATTTCGCAGGCCATCCTGGTGGAGAGTTTCCCCCGTGAAAAACAGGGCATGGCCATGGCGGTTTACGGCATGGGCGTGGTGGTGGCGCCGGTGATCGGCCCGACGCTGGGCGGCTGGATTACGGACAACTATAGCTGGCGCTGGATCTTCCTCATCAATATTCCGATCGGCGCGTTGTCACTGACGCTGACGTACTTATTGATTCACGATCCGCCGTATTTTCTGCGCCGCGCGTGGCGCGGACTCAAAGTGGATTATTTCGGCTTGGGGTTGTTGACCCTGGGATTGGGCGCACTTGAGATCCTGCTGGATGACGGCAACAAGAACGATTGGTTCGCTTCCCATTTCATCGCAGGCGCGGCTGTCGTTGCGGTCATCGGGCTGGTGGGCGTGGTGTTGTGGGAGTTGCGTCAAAAGGAGCCGGTGGTCGATTTCCGGATGCTGAAGAACCGCAACTTCATGCTGTCCACGGCCACCATGTTCCTTCTGGGGTTCGTGCTCTACGCCAGCACCATGCTGCTACCGGTTTTCCTGCAAACGCTGATGGGCTACACGGCTACACGCAGCGGTTTGGTGCTTTCGCCGGGCGGCGTCGTGATTGCACTATCCATGCCGGTGGTGGGTTATCTGCTGGGAAAAATCGAAGCGCGATGGCTGGTGATTTTCGGACTGGTGATATCGTCGTTCGGGCTCTTTCACATGGCGGGGTTCGACTTGCAGATCGATTATAAGACGGCCATGATGGCGCGCGTGCTGCAGAGCGCCGGCCTGGCGTTCCTATTCGTACCCATCAACACCATGGCGTTCGCCGGCATTCAGCGCGAGAAGATGGGGAATGCCACGGGACTCATCAACCTGGCGCGCAATGTCGGCGGCAGTTCAGGCATTGCCATCGTCACCACCATCCTGGCGCGCCGCACGCAATTCCATCAGCACCAACTGGTGTCACACATGACGCCGTACGACCCAGGCTATGCGCAGGCGGTGGCAGGAACTGCGCACATGCTGGCGACCAGGGGCGCCGGTGCCGCGCAAGCCATGACCCAAGCGCAGGGAATGATGTATGGGCTGGTGCAACAACAGTCGGCTATGCTCGCCTTCGTGGATAGCTTTTGGGTGCTGGGCGTCATATTCCTCGCCGTGGTTCCCCTGATGTTCTTCGTGAAGAAGTCGGGGCCGCATAAAGGCCCCATCCATATCGATTGAGCGCAGGCAATCGCCGCGGCTAGTGCGTCAGATCGTAAACGAAATAATCCATGGCGATGCGGTAAGCCAATGACGCCCATTTCTCGTCGTATTTGGCGTCGTCAGACCATTCCCAGGCATCGCCCAAGTCCATGTTGTGGCAGATGGCAACCACGATGCGGCCCTTTTCGTCGCGAATGCAGCGCCAATGCGGCACCTTTCCCGTTGGCCCTTTTTCGTAAGTAATACCGCTCCGAAAGATCTGAGCCCCGGGCACCTGAAAACGGTCTTGCAGATCGTAGATCGTATGAAAAATCGGATCGTCGTCGGGGATGTCTTGAATTTCGCGGTCGGGAAATACGCGCTTCATGCTGTCGACGAAGGTTTGCCATTCGTTCAGCGGCTCGCGGGTGACGTAATCGCGCCAGGGCTCCGAGCCGTGGAAATCGTCAACCATGAGGAAGCCGCCGCGCAGCAGATATTCCCGAAGCTGATTGGCCTGATTCCGCGGTAGCAGCCAGTGACCTACTTCGACTGCATACATGAGCGGCCAGTTGTAGACGTCGTTGGTTCCGTCGAGATCGACGATTTGCTCAACGGAACGCGTGTCTATGCGGGTGAGCCGGCGGACGCCTTGGAGGAGGTGGCGGTCCGATCGCGGGTAATCCATGGTCCACTGGCCGGGCCAATCCTGCCCATCTCGCATGCGAAACCGCGGGTTGTCAGGGTAGCCGAAGATGTCCGGATAGCGGAGTCGGGCACGGACCCAGTCGTGCGGCTCTTTCCAATCGGAGGGGAGCGCGAAATCTTCGTATTCGATGGCGGGATATTCTTTGAAGGGCCGTTGCGCTCGCAGCACGCCCAGAAGTACGATCACTCCGAGGCATCCGACGGTCAAAGCCGTTCGCAAGCGCATGGGCATCCACTCTTGACCGTCAGATTAGCACAGGCGGCAGAGCGGCTGGTTTTGAATCGATCGCAGGATGCCCATCCATTCCCGCGCCTAACAACCTAAAGCCAGGGAGGTATCGCCGAGAAAGGCGATACCTCCGACGGGGCCAAAGAAAGCCCCGATGCGCACTGCGGATGAAACGCGTGACGTCCCGCGGCTATATCCGTCATTTCGAGCCCCACGATTCGGCCAAAAATTGTAGACTGGTTATTTCGCCATCTGGAGAACATTAACGCGTATGATTCACTCGAAAGTTTCGGCTTTTGGTTTGGCGGTTGCCTTTGCAATTACTTCGGCGGCTGTTTTATCCGCAAAGAAGGGGGACCCGGCCAAAGGCAAAGAAGTGTTCCAGCAATGCACACCCTGCCACAATGCGGATAGCACGGAAAAGAAAATGGGGCCGGGGCTCAAGGGACTTTACGCCAAGGACAAACTCAATAACGGCAAAAAAGTGACCGACGAGAGCGTACGAGCGCAGATCGATGAAGGCGGTAACGGAATGCCGGCTTACAAAGAGATGCTGAGCGAAGACGAGCGCGACAATCTCATCGCGTATCTGAAAACCCTCTAGAACGGCCTCGCATGGCCCACGTCGCACGTTCGGTCGAGCATGTTCCGCATTCGCGGATCCGCGAACTGGCCGAAATCGCCATGTCGATGCAGGGAGTCCTGCGGCTGTACTTTGGCGAATCCAACCTGCCGACGCCCGACTATATCAAGCGCGCCGCCATCCAGGCGCTCAGCGTCGGGTATACTTTTTATACAGAGAATGCGGGGCTGCCCTCGCTGCGGCAGGCTATCGCGCGGCAATATGCGGAACTGCAAAAGGTCGAACTCGACCCCGCCGCCGAGATTGTGATTACCGCTTCGGGCGTGCAGGCGCTGAATGTGGGCATTCGCGCGGCGCTGGATCCGGGGGATGAGGCGCTGGTGCTGACACCGGCGTGGCCGAACGGGTCGTCGAACGTGGCGATGGCCAATGCGGTGGTGAAGCAGATTCCGCAGCCCTTGCGCGGCGACCGCTACGGCATCGATTTCGAAGCGTTGGAGACGGCGGTGACGCCGCGGACACGGCTACTGCTTTATACCTCGCCTTCCAATCCGCTGGGGTGGGTGGCAACGAGCGAAGACCAGGACCGATTGCTGGATTTCTCGCGGCGGCACGGGTTGTGGCTGATGGCGGACGAGGTCTACGACCGGTTGTATTATGCGGGCGACCGGCTGGGGACGCCGGTACCCTCGATTCTGCGGAAAGCCACGACGGACGATGCGGTGATGGTGGTGCAATCGTTTTCTAAGACCTATTGCATGACGGGGTGGCGCGTGGGCTGGTTGGTGGCGCGTCGGGACATGGCGGCGAAGGCGACCCAGTTGAACGAGTTCATCATCTCGCATGCGCCGAGCTTTGCGCAGAAGGCTGCGGAAACCGCGTTGGCGCAGGGGGAAGAGGAACTGGCGGCCATGCTCGGGCGGCTTAAACAGAATCGCGATCTCTGCCTGCAAGCACTGGCCGGGATGCCCGGCGTGACTGTTCCGAAGCCGGACGGAGCCTTTATCTTTCCCCAAGATAGAACGGCCTCGCCGATTCATTCAACTTCTGCGCGTAACTACTGAAGACTGCAGGCTTGGCCCTGGCGTGGCATTCGGGCGGGCGGGAAGGGTCGGTCCGGATCTGCTACGCGGCGGGACGGGAAATCCTGGAGCCGGCGCTGGAGCGTCTGGGTAAGTTCTTGCATCAAAAACAATTCAGTTAAATCCAAATCGCAGCGGCCTCTCGTATCCCACTGCTGAAGTTTAACTTCTCAGAGGAGGAAGCATGCGAGTAAACTCCTTCGTTGCAGCCGCATCCGCAATGTTGATGGCTACCGGCGCTTTCGCCGCCAGCCACCGCAACGGGCCACTGCTGCTCGAAGACCAGACAGCCAATCTGAACGATTTTTACATGTTTCGCAGTTGGGAAACAGGTCACACCAACGATGTTGTGATGAGTATGAGCGTTCAAGGTTTTCAGAATCCGGACAACGGACCCAGCTATTACAAGTTCTCCAATAGCGTTCTGTACCGGTTCAACATCAACAACTCCCGGGGTCTGGATGGCAATCCGGACATGCAGATCGATTTCGTCTTCGTGGACACGATCGCACCGAACGCCCCTTCGTTTCGTATCTGGGCAGATCACCAGCATCGACGACCCGGGTATTTACTTAAACGAAACCTATGTCGTCGTGCATCCGCAACCTGGCCACCGGCACGGCCACGCTTCTTCGACACGGACGTGAACGGCCATGCGCTTCCGTGGCTCCGCCCAACACGGGACCGAAGGGCACGCCCAACTATGAACACGAACCTGGGCCAGCCATCCATTTTCACGCTGTCGAACGGCATGCGAGTATTCGCCGGCCCGCGCGACGACGCTTTCTATTTCGATAGCGGCGCCACCTTCGACTATCTGAACTTCCGCGCGCCCGCCCCGGTTCTAGCGGGCAGCGCCGACACCGGGCCAGGGCGCGGCTTATCCGAACGCGGTCGACGGTTTTGCGGGCTATAACATCAGCCTGATCGCCGTGGAAATGCCGATCACCATGGTGACCGCCAACGGTACGATTCCCACCGCCACGACCGATCCCAACGCGCACATCGCCGCCTGGGCCGCGACCCTGCGCCAGCTGGTGACCGTGCGCCAGAGTCCCAACGATCCGGTCAATTTCGGCGACTACGTGCAGGTCGATCGCGTCGGCAATCCGCTGACTGTCGAACTGCTCATTCCCGCTGCCCATGAAGGATTACTGGAATCGCAGCAATCCCGCGTAACGATCAGCAGTTCGCGCAGCTCATCGCCGACCCGTTCTTCGTGAACGCCGTGCTGAAAGGCGTCTACGGACTGAACGTGCCGCCCGCGCCGCGCAACGATTTGCTGGGCGTGTACGTGCCGGACATCACGCGCATCGATCTGACGACTCCCGGTGTACGCCAATGCGCAGCAGAGCCGCTTGGGACCCCTGGGCGGCGACAATGCCGGCTGGCCCTTCGGCGGACGCCGTCCGGATGACGACGTGGTCGATATCGGACTGCGCGCCGCCGCGGGCGTGCTGGTCTCCGGCTTCGGCGGCGCGCCGAACAACGAATTGGGCGACGGCGTCAATTCCAACGACGTCCCGCTGCTCGACCGTTTCCCGTTCCATGCGCCTCCGCATGCCGGATATCTGCATAGCCAGGAGAACGGCACCAACGTGCCGCGGAACGCCGACCGGCCAGTAATCGGCCAAGGCGTGGGGCTGCAGGGCTAGGGGCTGGATGGGTGCCAGGCCCAATCTTCGAAGCGCTAAGGGGCGCGCCTCTCAGCGCCGCCACGTTTTGCGCGAGGTCCCAAAAGGATTGATCAGATGCCAACATCCCATTTTCTTGTTCTTTGCACTGCGCGCTGTCCGCGCAGGTAAATGAACCCGACCGCCTGATGCAAGCATTCACGGATCGCGCGATGGCGGACAGCGTGGCGCGCATGGCGACCGATGAACGCATCCGAATGTACGAGACGCTGGTCAAATACAAGCCGTGCGATCTGCATTATCCAAAATCTGCTGGCGGGCGCTTACATCCAGAAGATGCGCGAGACGATGGACCGCGGATTATCTGGAACGGGCTTCGAAGATTGTCAGACGCCGTGCTGGCCAACGACGGCGAGGATTACGAGGCGCTGCGGCTGCGCAGCCAGATCGAACTGGAGCGGCATAATTTCACCAAGGTGGCCGAGTATTCGCGCGAGCTGATCGCCACGTCGCCGGAAGACCCCTGGAACTGGGGCACGCTGGGCGATTCGCTGATGGAATTGGGGCAGTACGACAAAGCGGCCGAGGCTTACCAGCGCATGGTGAATATGCGGCCGGATCTTTCGAGCTACAATCGCGCGTCTTACTACCGTTTCTTTTCGGGCGACGCCACGGGCGCGATTAGGTGATGCAGCGGGCCATCGACTCGGGCAGCCGGTCGAGCGAGAACGTGGCCTGGTGCTATGTGGACCTGGGCAACATGAATTTCAAGATCGGACGGGTGAGCGATGCGGAGCGCGCCTATCTGGCGGCGCTGCGGTCGTTCCCGGGGTATTATCCGGCGCATGCGGGCTTGGGCCGCGCTTATGCCGCGGAAGGCAAGATTCCAGAAGCCATCGAGAGCTATAAGCGGGCGCAGGATTCGGTGCCACTGGTGGAATACGCGGGCGCCTTGCAGGATCTGTACACGCTGGCGGGCAAGCCGGAAGAGGCGCGCAAGCAGGCGGAGATGATCGATATGCTCGACAGGATGGAGCAGGCCAGCGGGCTCAACGTCAACCGGAACCTGGCAATGGCCTACGCGGATCGCGACCGCAAGCTGGATCGCGCGCTCGAATTGGTGCAGGGTGAATTGCGCGGACGGCGCGACGCCTACACTTACGATGCGCTGGCATGGACGCTTTACAAGAACAAGAAGTATGAGGAAGCCGGGAAAGCGAAGGAGAAGGCGTTGGAGCTGAATACGCCGGAGCCGGGATTTTATTATCACGCGGGCATGATCGAGCGGGCGCTGGGCCAGAAGGACGAAGCGCGCAAACATCTGGAGAAGGCTTTGGCGTTGAACGCGCGGTTCGATCCGCGGCAGGCGCCTTTGGCCGAAGCTGCATTGAAGGAGATGGCACAATGAAACGGTTGGGACTGTTTTTGATTTGCGCGGGCGTGCTGGCGGCCGCCGACGATCCGATGGGGGCCATGCTGAACGAAAAGCTGACGGCGGCGCAGCGCAACAACGGGTGCTACGCTTTGCGCGGCAATAAGTCGCATGACGTGATCGCGGCAATGCGCGGCGCGCTGGCGAGCGATGTAGTGCGGGCGTGCGCGGCGCGCAATTTGCGGGAAGCGGGCGCGGTGGAGGAATTGAAGGGCGCGCTGAGCGCGCCGGAGCCGGAAGTGCGGGCGGTGGCGGCGCGGGAACTGGGCTCGTTTGAAAAGCCGGAATTGATTGAGGTACTGGTGAAGGCGGCGCACGATCCGAGCGTGCTGGTGGGGACCAACGCGGTGATGGGGTTGGGACAATATCACGACCGCGCGGTGCTGCCGAAATTGCTGGATCTGGCGGGGAGCGGTGGTGCGGTCGGGGTGGCCGCGCTCAGCCGCGCGGCGCAGTTCGACGAACAGGCGGCGCTGCCGGCGGCGCGCAAGCTGCTCAACGGCCGCGATGCGGCAGGCAAGCTGATCGCGCTGCTGGTGGTGGGGGATTGCGGCGATGCCACTGATTTGCCGCGGTTGCGCGAAATGGCGGCCAAGAGCGAACCGATGGGAACGCGTAGTCGGGGCTTCGGCCTGATGCCCGCGCTGGATATTTCGGTGGCGGCGCGCAGCGCGATTGCGGGGATTCAGAAGCGGCTGCCGGAGACCGCAGCGAGCCCCGGCGAATAGCTTTCGCTGGCGCCGGGCGCGCGTTTCACAATCCGCTTGACACGCGGCCGGTCATCCTGCAAAATTAGGGTGAAGGGCGAATAAAAAGCGAATATGGGCGCGGTGGCGCTAGGTCGGGATTTCCAATTCAAAGTAGATAGACCGGAGACCTGTCCCACAGGCATCCCGGAAGTGGACGCCTTGGCGGGCGGCTTGCCGCAGGGGTGTTTGACGGAGATCTACGGTCAGGCTTGTTCGGGGCGAACCAGCCTGATGCTGGCGGCGCTGGCGCAATCCACCGGGCGCGAGAGCGTATGCGCGCTGGTGGACACCAACGATGCATTCGATCCTGCCTCCGCCGCGGCGGCGGGTGTACGGTTGGAACGGCTTTTATGGGTGCGCTGCGGCGGTAATGCCGAACACGCGTTGAAAGCCGCCGATCTGCTGGTGCAAAGCGGGGGCTTCGGCGTGGTGGCGATGGACCTGGCGGATGCGCCGGCCATCCAAGCACGGCGGATTTCGATGACCTCCTGGTTCCGCCTGCGGCGCGCGGTGGAGCATACGCCTACGGTGCTGCTGGTGGTGGAGCAGCAGCCGCTGGCGAAAACCTGCGCTTCGCTGACGCTGGAGATGCGGCGCGAAAAATCAATGTGGCCGGGTGCGCCGGGCTGTTCGCGATTGCTGCGCGGGATGCGGATACAGGTGGAACGGCGCAAGCCGGTGCCGGTTTTGGGGGCGTCTTTTGAATCGCGTTGCTTCGCGGGGGGAACGCCGGCCTTCGGCCGGTGGCCGCTTACCAATCGGCCGCAGGTTGAGCAACCTGCGGCACAGAGCAACGGCGCAATTGAGGGACGCTCCCTTACGGTCGCGGCTCTGAACGTCGCGGCTCTGAACGTCGCGGCTCTGAACGTCGCCTCTGAGATTTGAAGAGGTTGCATGTTTGCGGCGATTCATGGCGCGGCGGAAGATTCCGCAAAATTATTGCGGCTGGCGCAGGAATTTTCGCCGCAAATGGAACAGACGGCCGCGGATACCGTAGCTCTGGATGCCAACGGGCTGGAGCGCATCCACGGGCTGCCACAGCAAATCGCATGGGCCATAGCGCGGCGGGCGGCGGAGCGCGGGGTGCGGGCGAGTGTGGCGATCGCGGGGAATGCGGACGCGGCGGTGCATGCGGCGCGGGGTTTTGCGGGCGTGAGCGTGATTCCGTACGGCGATGAAGCAAAGTTTCTGGGCAGCCTGCCGGTGGCGATGTTGAATCCTTCGCCCGAGATGCTGGAGACGCTGGAGCGGTGGGGAATCCGGCGGTTCCGGGATCTGGCGGTGCTGCCGGAACTGGGGCTGGCGGAGAGGCTCGGACCGGAAGGGCTGCGGTTGCACAAGTTGGCGCGAGGGGCGGGGGACCGGCCGCTGGTTCCGGTGGATGAGCCGCTCGAGTTTGCAGAGGAAGCGGAACTGGACTATCCGCTGGAAGTGCTGGAGCCGCTGATGTTCGTGCTGGGGCGACTGCTGTCCGATCTGCGCGCGCGACTGGTTTCCTATGGGCTGGCTGCGATTGAGCTGCGGCTGCGGCTGAAGCTGGAAAACAAGGGCGAGCATGCGCGCACGCTACGTTTTCCGGCGCCCATGCTGGATACCAAGGCATTTCTGAAGCTGCTCGATCTGGATCTGGCCGCCCATCCGCCGCCATCGCCGGTGGTGAAGGTGTGGCTGGAAGCGGAGGCGGCCAAGCCGCGCGCCACACAGGCCGGATTTTTTGTTCCCGCCGTGCCAGAGCCGGAGAAACTGGAGCTTACGCTGGCGCGCCTGCGATCGCTGGTGGGGGAAAACAATGTCGGGTCTCCCGTTTTGCTGGATACACACCGGCCGGGCGCTTTTCAAATGGCGGCGCGTCCGCTGGCATCCCCCCCCCAGCGGCAGACGATTTCCGCGCTGCCTTTGCGCGCCATCCGTCCGCCCCGGCAGGCGCGCGTGCAGATGGTTTCCGGCCAGCCGGTCCACGTGCAATCGGAAGGGTTGCGGGGGCACGTGGTGGCATCCGCCGGTCCCTGGCGCACTTCGGGCGATTGGTGGACCAATAATCCGTGGGGGCGGGACGAGTGGGACATCGCGCTGAGCGATGGCGCCATTTACCGCATTTATAGCGAGCAGGGCCGCTGGTTCGTGGACGGCAGTTATGACTAAGCCGTACGTGGAACTGCACGCGCGTTCGGCATTCAGCTTTCTGCAAGGCGCATCGGTGCCCGAGGATCTGGCTTCGACAGGCAGCGATCTGGGCATTCCGGCCATGGCGCTGCTCGACCGCGACGGGGTATACGGCGCGCCGCGCTTTCACATGGCGGCGAAGACTACGGGGATGCGGGCACACGTCGGATCGGAGATCACCTGCACCAACGGGAAACGCTATCCGCTGCTGTGTAAAAACCGGGAAGGCTACCAGAACTTGTGCCGCCTGGTGACGCGCATGAAATTGCGGTCCAAGAAGAAAGGCGAAGGCGCGGCCTCGCTCGATGAGATGGAAGAGTTCGCGCGCGGCCTGATCTGCATCACGCCGGAAATCGACGAGAGGCTGGCGGGGATCTTTGGAAAACGGAATCTGTATGCCGAGTTGCAGCGGCATATGGACCGGCACGAGGAAGCCCGCAACCAGGCGGTTGTGGGGAAGGCGCGGCGCATGGGAATCTCGCTGGTGGCGACCAACGGGGTCTGCTATGCGCAGCCCCGGCAGCGGGAAGTGCTGGACGTGCTTACCTGCGTGCGCGAGAAGGTGACGCTGAAGACCGCGGGGAGGCTGCTGAGCCCGAACGCGGAACGATATTTGAAATCCGGCGCGGAGATGGCGCGGCTGTTCGCCGATTTGCCGGAAGCCATCGCGAATACGGCGGAGATTTCGTCGCGGTTGGAATTTGCGCTCACCGACCTGGGCTACCAATTCCCACGCTATCCGACGCCGGATGGCGAGAGCATGGATTCGTTTTTGCGGAAGCGTACGGACGAAGGCGCGCGGCGGCGATACCGGCCGTATCACGAAAAAGCGCGGCTGCAGATCGAGCGGGAACTGGCGCTGATCGAAAAGCTGAAGCTGTCCGGCTATTTTTTGATCGTGTGGGACATCGTGAACTTCTGCCGGGATCGCGGCATTCTGGTGCAGGGGCGCGGTTCGGCGGCCAACAGCGCCGTTTGTTATTCGCTGGGCATCACTGCGGTGGATCCGGTGAGCATGGAACTGCTATTCGAGCGCTTCCTTTCCGAGGAGCGCGGCGAGTGGCCGGATATCGACCTGGACTTGCCCAGCGGAGAGCAACGGGAGCGGGCCATCCAGTATGTCTACGAGCGCTACGGCAAGCTGGGCGCGGCCATGACCGCCAACGTGATTACGTATCGCGGCAGATCGGCGGCGCGGGAAGTGGGCAAGGCGCTGGGGTTTGAACTGGTGACGCTCGATCGCCTCTCCAGCCTGGTGCGGGCGTGGGAATGGAAGGATCCCAACGACACGCCGGAGCGGCACTTCAGCGATGCGGGGTTGGATCTGACGAATCCACGCATCCGCAAATTCCTGGAGTTGTACCGGGCGGTGCAGGATCTGCCGCGGCATCTGGGGCAGCATTCGGGCGGCATGGTGATCTGCCAGGGCCAACTGGATTCGGTAGTGCCGCTGGAACCGGCCACCATGCCGGGGCGCGTGGTGGTGCAGTGGGACAAAGAAGACTGCGCGGATATGGGGATCATCAAGGTGGATCTGCTGGGCCTGGGGATGATGGCGGCGCTGAAGGAGTGCCTCGAGCTGATCCGCGAATCGTATGGGGAAGAGGTGGACCTGGCGCATCTGCCGGCGGACGATCCGCCGGTGTACCAAGCGCTGCAGAAAGCGGACACCATCGGGATGTTTCAGGTGGAGAGCCGCGCGCAGATGTCGTGCCTGCCGCGCCTGAAGCCGATGCGATTTTACGACATGGTGGTGCAGGTGGCGATTATCCGGCCGGGGCCGATTGTGGGGAAGATGGTGCATCCTTATTTGCGGCGGCGGCAGGGGAGGGAGCGAGCCGGACTGCCTGCATCCTTCGCTCGAGCCGGTGCTGCGGCGGACGCTGGGCGTGCCGTTGTTTCAGGAACAGTTGCTGCGCATGGCGATGATCGCGGCGGGATTCACGGGCGGGCAGGCGGAGGAATTGCGGCGGGCGATGGGTTTCAAGCGGTCGGAAAAGCGCATGAAAGATATCGAGAGGAAGCTGCGCGAGGGGATGGATCGCAACGGCATTCGCGGCGCGGTGCAGGACCAGATCGTGCTGTCGATTACTTCGTTTGCGTTGTACGGCTTTCCGGAGTCGCATGCTGCCAGCTTCGCTATGATCGCGTATGCCAGCGCTTATTTGAAGTGCCATTATCTGGCGGCGTTTACGGCGGCTCTGTTGAATAACCAGCCGATGGGGTTCTATCATCCGTCGATTTTGATCAAAGACGCGCAGCGGCACGGGCTGCGGGTGCTGCCGGTGGATGTGACCCAATCGGGCTGGCTGTGTTCCCTCGAACGCATGGGCGATCTTTGTTTGCGGCTGGGATTCCGGTATGTGCGGGGCATGCGTCAGCCCGCGGCGGAAGCCATCGTGCGGGCGCGGGAGACGCGGGCCTTCAGCAGCGTGGACGATCTGGCGATGCGCGTGCCGGAACTGCGCAAGGACGAGATGAAGATGCTGGCGGAAGTGGGCGCGCTGAATCCGCTGCGTCGGATCCACCGGCGCGATGCGCTGTGGATGGCGGAGCGCGCGGTGCGGACAGTGGGTCCGCTGCTGGAGGAGTTGGAAGCGGCGGAGGGCAGTTCGCCATTGGCGCGCATGACGGTGGAGGAGCGGCTGACGGCGGATTTTCGCGGCACGGGGGTGACGATCGGGCGGCATCCGATGGCGTACCGGCGGGCTGAGATGGAGGAGTTGGGCGTGACTCCGGCGGCGCATCTGGCTGGGGTTTCCGATGGCCGGCTGGTACGCATTGCCGGAACGGTGATCGTGCGGCAGCGGCCCGGCACGGCTAAGGGGTTCGTGTTTCTAAGCATGGAAGACGAAACCGGCGTAATGAACGCCATCATCGAGCCGGGCACTTACGACCGGTACAAATTAGTTGTCCTGGCGGAGCGGTTTTTGTTGATCGACGGGGTGCTACAGAATCAGGATGGAGTGATTTCAGTGAAGGCGGGGCGGGTGGAAGCGCTACGGGCGGGGGCGGCGGCGGAGGCGCACAATTTTCATTGATGAATCCTGTAACATTCACGTAGCAATGCCTCAAAATCCGGCATCGGCAGTTGCTGCTACTCGCCCCTTCCCTTTCGAACGAGTTCCCGTCCTGGATTGATCTTCCCGCCGCATTTGGAGCATTCAAAGTAGAAGCCGAAGGGACCGTCGCGCAAGACGTTTCGGCACCCCATCCCACGCAAGCCGGGTTCTCTGACTCCGACGGCTTCGTCTGCTTGTCCCCTCTGCGGCGAAAGGCACAACTCAAATTGTCGGTCAACGAAGCCAGTCGCGAGGCTGCGAAAAGGGGCTGTATAACCCTGGCGAGCCTCCAGTTTTGGCCAGCTACGTCCCTATACTAAACTTTTCGGACCGAGACTTGAAAAGGCGATTAATTCTGTTTGACGGACCGGAGCTGTGACAGCCATTAGAATCGGCATTGGTATTGAAGTGCTTGGCGACTCCTATCAGCTCCCATCTTATTTCGCCGAATTGCATACCACATCGACCCAATGCGCATCTGGATGTCCAGCATCCGATCCGGAGATCTCGGAGTCGTTCGGTGGGCACTCAAAGCACGTCATCGCGGAGGTGTCTTTGTTCCTTCTCGATAGTGACGACGACTGTCCAGTTGAGTTGGCCCGCCAAACCTTCTGGCACGCGCAAGGACGTCGGCGATCGGCATTCCCCTTTCCGTAATCCTTCTGCGTCGAAAGATCGACGGCATCTATTACCAGGCCGTAAATCTGCTGGGTGCCCGATGAACGCGGGTTACCCCAAATCCTTTGGCCGGCCTTCGGTTGGTTCCCCCACGGGGCGTCGACCGCCCGGTTCTCGACAATGCCATTAACGCGGCCAGACTCGAAATCCCCCGATAAGCAGGGCGAGCGGAACCACCACAATCAGCCACCCGAGCGACGGGTCGCGATGGAGCGTAACCGGGCTACGGTCGAGCCCGGGTGGTAGACGCAGATCTTGCGCTGCGCGGCCGTCCATCCGGTGGACATTTCAAAAAAACTGTAGCTGTCCGAGCGGTGCTCCTAGCGAGCCACCTCATACGAATAGAACAGCAATGCTGAATAGGTATCGCTGCCTCTGCGTCCCCGATAACGCCGGACTTCGCTGCGTAGGATCTTGCATTCCTCGGAGCGCCAGGAACGGGGGCGAGGGCGTGGCGCGCGTGGTCCAAAAGAAAGGCCCGACAGAGAGCTGAGCCGATCACGATCAGCACTCCTGCTACGAATCGCCGGCCGGCGACGGGATTGGCCGGACGCCTGACGCGTGGGCCCCGCCTCACGCGAAATGCCACGGTATAGAATCCCATGGCGCCGGTGAATACAAAGAGCAAGGGAAGGGGAAGGAACAGCAGGAACCCCAAGCCCGTGGTTTCGCGTTCGAGCAACGCGGCCCGCCCGATCGCGGGAATCCAGGTAGCAGGTTGCGCTGGCGCCGGCCGGCCAACGGCCCGTGTAGCGTAGCGCGTCGCGGTACTAAAATGCGGGAGCTGCGTACGGATTCGCCGACAGGCGTTGTGTAGCGGAGATAGTCGAACCATGGGGAACGCTCGCTCGTTTCGCGTACGGCGCTTTCAAGCAATCTGGCATGGGGCCGATTGCCATGTATAGGTAGCGGCTGAACCGACGGCTACGCAGATCATCATCACAACGAAACACAGACCCAACCCAAAGAAAGGTAGGTAGACGACAGCGCCTGCGCGTGATGGAGCCCTCGGATTGCGCTGAATCCATTGCGTCTATGATACGGCCCAGCCGTGCAATTTCGAAAATAAACGTTTCGAGATGCTTTCGAGAAGGAGGTGTCGTCACTCCCAGCGCAGCCCCACCCCCGGGTCCAAGCGCCGGCGCGCCGCGCCGGCACATAGCGGCGCCGCCAGCGCGACCGCCATCAAGGCCATGGCCACCGCTACAAACGTCAGCGGGTCATGCGGCGTCACCCCAAGAAGCCGGCCGCCATCAACCGCCTAAAGCCCAGCGCTCCAGCCATGCTGGCCGCCACGCCAAGCAGCGCCATCTTCGCGCCTTCGCCCAGCATCAGTAGCAGTACGTCCCGTCGCTGCGCGCCCAGCGCCATCCGCAGGCCGAATTCATGCACGTTGGCCCACCGCGTACGCCGTCACGCCGTAATTCCGACGCACGAAAGAACCCGCGCCAGCGCCGCATCCATCGCTATGTCCGCGCGCACACCCAGTGCCAGAGTAAGAATCGCAGCCGCGGCTAATCCGGGCCATTTTGTCAGCGTCCAGACGGCGTAAGTCAAGTCGTGCGTGAGTACCCTTCAGCACCCTCATGCAAGCGTTTTATAACGGCATGGCCCCACGGTGGTAAAAAGGGGAATGCATTTCGATCTGACCGGCCAAACGGCTATCGTCACCGGCGCAGCCACTGGGATTGGTGAAGCAATCGCGCGCCGTCTGTCACACGCGGGCGCGTCGGTAGCCGTTGCCGATTTGAATTTCGAGGGGGCCGCCGAAGTCGCCAAGTCCATCGGCGGCGTGTCCTTCCCTGTTCACATCGATATCTCTGCTTCCGACTCGGTGAACGCCACCGTGGCCGAAGTAGTTTCGCTCACGGGCCGTATCGACATCCTGGTCAATAATGCAGGCATCGCCGGCCGCACCGCGCCGGTATGGGAAGTGACGGACGATGACTGGCAGCGCATCATCGACGTGAATATGAACGGCGTCTTCTATTGCTGCCGCGCTGTGCTGCCCCACATGCGCGCCCGCCGGTATGGCCGCATCGTCAACATCGCGTCGATCGCCGGTAAGGAGGGCAATCCTAATATGTGCGGCTACTCCGCCACCAAAGCCGCCGTCATCGGATTCACCAAATCCGCAGGCAAGGAGGTTGCCACCGAAGGCATTTGCATCAACGCCGTAGCTCCTGCGGTGGTTCGCACCAAAATCCTGGAGCAGTTGACGAAAGCTCAGGTCGACTACATGACCGAGCGCATCCCCATGCGCCGCACCGGCACTCCCGGCGAAATCGCCGCCGTCGTGCATTTTCTCGCCAGTCCCGATGCCGCCTTCGTCACCGCACAGTGTTACGACGCCAGCGGCGGCCGGGCGACGTATTAGCTAAAGACGAGATCAGGCCGCCGAGATCGATTTCAACCACTCCGGCAAGGCTCGCTGGAGCGGGAATGGCGAGGCATTCCTAGCGTAGTCCCTCCAGCGAAATTCGACGGCTTGTCCAATCAATAGCTCCACTTCTTCCCGCGACCTTCCTACACTGATCACGCCAGGAAGTCCGAGACACGCACCCCAGGAGCCCGGCCCGCGTTCGTAGATTACCGTGCAAGTCATCTTTCCTCCACCGCCATCCATTCGATTCGCAGCGAGCGGATCAAGTCTCCGACCTTTACTGTCCATATTTTTCGATATCGCAGCGCCGATGATCGGCCCCGCCAGACTTGCCATCGCCTCCCTGGTGCGGCTTAAAGGTGGAAAAGTGTGGGACGCCTCCGACGGTCGCGGTTCTGCGTGAAGCTTTACCCGGAAACAATATTAGTGCATAATGTTTTTATGCCCGATTCGCGGCAAAGGAGTTAAAGCGATGAAGTATCATCCCATCGGCGACCTGAAATGCCCGTTCTGCGGGCAGGTGAACCTGGTCTACAAACGCCCCGGCCTGAGCGGGGATGTCTACCGCTGCGCCGCGGAATTGGGGGGATGCGAACGGACCATCGTCCACCGCCGCCGCAAAGGGGACACCCGCTGCGGCGTGGTCGCTGTTTTGAATTTCGGCCATGTCGGCCAGTGGAACGCCTGCATGCACGCCAGCCAGCCCTCTGAAACCGCCGCCGCCAAGCGCTGACAGGAACATCGCGCAATCCCGGTTTGCTAAAATCGGACTGCGATGACGCTCGATGAGTTGGAACGCCAGTACACCCCCCTCCGCGAACAGGCTCTAGCGGTGCGGAGGTATCTTTGACGCCCCCGCGTTAAGATCGAAGCTGCAAAAAACCGAAGAACAAACCGCCGCGCCCGATTTCTGGAGTCAGCCGGAAAAGAGCCAGAAAATCATGCAGCAGCGCAAGCGACTGGAGGAGAACCTGGCCAACGAGCAGCGCATCGGCTCGCTCACGGATGACCTGGATACGCTCTTTGAACTGGCTCGCGAAGGCGAAAACGTGACCGCTGACATTGAGCGCGACGTCACCATCTTCGGCCAGTTCGTCGAACGCGTCGAAACCGCGATGCTGCTCTCCGGTGAAAACGATCTGAAGAGTGCGATCGTCACCATTCACCCCGGGGCCGGCGGCACGGAAAGCCAGGATTGGGCCGAAATGCTGCTCCGCATGTACCTGCGCTGGGCTGAGCGCGACGGCTTCTCCACCGTGATTACCGATCGTCTTGAAGGCGAAGGCGCGGGCATCAAATCCGTCACCTTTGAAGTCAACGGCGACAATGCCTACGGCATGTTGCAATCCGAAATCGGCGTGCATCGCCTCGTGCGCATTTCGCCGTTCGACGCCAACGCGCGGCGCCACACCTCATTCGCCTCGGTCTTCGTCTATCCCCAAATCGACGACGAAATCAAAATCGACATTAAGCCTGACGATTTGCGTATCGACACCTTCCGCTCCGGTGGCGCGGGCGGCCAGCACGTCAATATGACGGATTCCGCGGTGCGCATCGTGCACCTGCCGACCAACATCGTCGTGCAATGCCAGAACGAGCGCTCGCAGCACAAGAATCGGGACAGCGCGATGAAGCAGTTGCGCGCCCGTCTCTACGAATTCGAGATGGACAAGAAGCGCGCCGAAGCCGCCAAAACCGAGGCGAGCAAGCTCGACATCAATTTCGGCAGCCAGATTCGCAGCTATGTTCTGGCGCCCTACCGCATGATCAAGGACCACCGCACCAAGCTCGCCATCGGCGACGTGGATCGCGTGCTCGAAGGCGATCTCGAACCTCTTATCCACGCCTACCTCGTCTTCCGCAAGACCGGCAAAACAGCCGGTGATGGCAAGGACGATCTACCGGATTGATGGCTGAGCGTTCCACCATCGAGCGCGCGGCCGATCTCATCCGCAACGGTTCGCTGGTCGCCTTTCCCACGGAAACTGTCTACGGCCTGGGCGCGAATGCTCTGGATGCCGCGGCGGTGGCGCGCATCTTCGCCGCGAAAGAACGCCCGCGCCAGAGTCCGCTCATCGTGCACGTCGACTCCATCCGGATGGCGCGCGAGTTCGTGCTGGAGTGGCCTGACGCAGCCGAACGCCTCGCCAGCCGCTACTGGCCAGGCCCCCTCACTCTGATTCTGCCGAAGCAGCCTGGCATCCCCGATATCGTCACCGCCGGACTACCCACGGTAGGCATTCGCGTGCCGTCTCATCCGTTGGCGCTGGCTTTGATCCGCGCCGCCCGAGTACCCATTGCCGCGCCCAGCGCCAATCGCTTCACGCAGCTTTCGCCGACCACCGCGGAACACGTGCGCCAGGCGCTCGGCGGCGCCGTTGCGCTGGTGCTCGATGGCGGCCCTTCCGCGGTCGGCATCGAATCTACTGTCCTGTCTCTCGCCGGAAATCAACCGCTGCTTTTTCGCCCCGGCGCCATATCCCAACCGGAAATCGAAGCCCTGATCGGGCCGGTTCAACTGGCTCAGCCTTCAGACCTGGCTGCACCTCACGCCGCGCCAGGCATGCACCTGCGCCACTATCAACCGCGCACGCCGCTCTTCCTGCTCGCGCCTGGCGGCTCTCCCCCTCCAGGACGGAGCGCCCACCTGCGCATCGGCCGTGAAATGCCGGACAAACCCGCGGCCTATGCCGCGCGGCTGTACGCTGAACTGCACCGCCTCGATACTCTCGACTTGGATTGGATCGCGGTCGAAAATCCGCCCGACACGCCCGAGTGGGCGGGCATTCGCGATCGGCTGACTCGAGCCGCCGCGCGTTAAAGGCTTAGACCGCCCGCAGTTGCTCCACCGTCAGGTCATCCCGCACATTGCCCGTATTCAACGTTCCGGCCGGCTCAAACAGCACCACCTGTACCTCCTCATCCGCTACGGGACGATGCTCCAACCCGCGCGGCACAATCAGAAACTCGCCCTCGTGCAAATCGATGGCGTGTTCCTCGTCGTTTTCCCGGTACTCCATGCGGAACCGGCCGCGCACTACCATGAATAATTCGTCCTCCGCGTCATGATGGTGCCAGACGAACTCGCCCTGAAATTTGACCAGCTTCACTTGCTGGCCGTTCAACTCCCCGACGATCCTTGGGCTCCAGTGTTCTGAAAACCGTGCCAGCTTATCGGCCAGGTTGACTTTTTGCATGGTTTAGCGCTTCAATCTCATCCAGAATAGTTCGCACCACCACATCATCGCCCACCGCTGAGTTGAGCATCAGATGATAGAGATGCCGGTTGGGCCACTCTTTCCCGAAATACTTCTTGACGAAGGTTGCGCGCTCCTGGTCAATCGCGGCCACCAGTTCGTGCGCCTCTGTTTCCGTTTTTCCCAGATCCTTCACTCGCCGGATTTTCTCGTCCAGCGGCGCATACACAAACACGTGAAAGGCGTCCGGCCGCGCTCGAAGCACGTACGGCGCCCCGCGTCCCACGATCACGCAATTGCCTGCCGCCGCAGCGCCCGAAATGACCTTCTGCATAAAAACCACCATACTGTCGGCATCCAGATTTTCCAATCCGCCCACCGGCAGGCTGCGCTCGTGGCTGCCTCTCATGAATACCTTCATCAGGCGGTAGAACAGGGGATCGACGCGCTCCTCCAACTGTTTCACCGAACCCTGATCGCAATTGGCCATGCGCGCGATCTCGGTTGTCAGTTCGGTATCCCACAGCCTCCACTGCAGTTTTTCCGCCAGTTTTTGAGCGATCGCCGAGCCGCCCGCGCCGTACTCGCGCTCCATGGTGATGATACGAATCATTGACTCTTAGGCCTTCCGCGCTACCCAGCGCGCTAGTCCGTATTCACCCAACTTCACAATGCCTTCGATGGCTCCACTTCCAGCGTCTCCAGAAAAGTCGTAGTGCAAGGTCGCGCCTTCGATCCTCTGCGAACTGCGGAACGACACGCGCCGCCCGTCCACTGTGCCAGTTAACTTGCCCGACAGCACATCGCCGCGATGTACGCCGCTCAACTCCGCACCATGCTGCTCAATCGTCATACGATGCCGGGACGACCCCGAAATGAATGTGAGGTCCGCAACCCACTCCCCCCCCACATCCACGCCTGGCGCTTCCGGCAAAGGCACCGGAATGTGCGGCGGATTTGCCAGCAGTTTCCGAATGGCCGAGGCCGCGATCTTGTCGTCGCCGGGCATCATCATGTAAGGCATCACCGTGATCGAACTGGCGCCCCGTCCGCTTCGCGAGCCGCTGCCATCGTTCACTGCTATGCGCGGCTGCCCGTGCCACAGGATTTCTTCCGCCTCCGAGCCGGTAATGGCGAGGCGCGCTGCGTCCCAGCTAATCCGCAGCCTAGGCGCGTGATTGGACAAGTCCTCAGGCTGCAGAACTTCGGTGGTCACTCCCGCCACCTGCGTGACCTGCGCGCCGATGAAGTCGAGCCAGCTCTGCCACTGTTTCCATTCCGCATCATGGTCGCGCTTCACCCACATCTCGACCGCAGCGAGCATGCCCATGATTTCTTCCTTGCCCACCTTCAAGGCACGGCCGAAGGTATGGTGCGGGGCGCTATTGATCCACGCCGCCTTCACCAGATCTTTCTGCCCAAGCAGCAACCCGCCAGCCTGCGGCCCGCGCAGGCACTTGCCGCCGCTGTAGGCCACCAGGTTTGCGCCGTGCGCAAGATGGATATTGGGAATCGTGAGCGTTTCCGCCGCGGCATCGACGACTACCGGCACGCCCTTGCGGCGGGCGATCGCGCAGGCATTGGGAATGGAGAGCTCACCCGTCTCCGCTGCCGGACACGACAGGATCATGACCATGGCTGTGCGGGGACCAAGTGCTGCCTCGAATTGCGCCGCCGTTTCCACCTCCACCATCTTTACGCCAAGCATGCGCACCGCGTGGTCGTACTCGTTGCGCGAGTACTTTGGCACGACCACTTCGTTTTTCAGGCCTGCCAGAACGGGCGTCCGCTGCATCTTCTCCGGATCGCCGCCGGAGATGCAGGCGGCGGTCGCATGCGACAAGGCCGCCGCGCAGCCCGCCGTGACGATGCCCCATTCGGCCTTGGTCAGATCCGCCAGGCGCTGGCCCACGGCATCCATCAGTTCGTCCATGTGGACAAACGAATGCGACGCCTCCTCCATGGCCCGCTTCACTTCCGGAAGCGTTTGGGAGCCGGTGATGATGGTGTAAGTGCCGCGGCAGTTGACGATCGGAGTCACTCCGATCGACTGGTACAGGCTTTCGCCCAATTCAAGCGCGGGCGCCGGCGCTGCCAAAGCGCGCTTCGTCTTCGACACAGTCACTCCCGCCGCAGCCAGGACTGCCCCTGAACGGAACAATCCGCGGCGGCTGATTTTCTTCGGTGGCATGGAAGGCCTCCACATTACGTGATGCTAAACGGTGCAGCGCCGGAATGCAAGGCGGTTTCGTTTCAGTGCGCGATGCGAAAATCGGAATACTGTTTGAGCGCGGCCTCCTGTTCCTCGACGCCGCGCACGCCGGAAAAGCGAGGACCCGTGTGCAGCGCCGCCGCCAGATCGGATAGCTGTTGCGCCGAACCCGCGGCATACACTTCCACCGCGCCGTCATCAAGGTTGCGGACGTAACCTGTCAGTCCCAATCCCGCGGCCACGCGCTGCGTGTAGTCGCGGTAGCCAACGCCTTGCACGCGGCCGTGCACCCGGTAAAGCCGCGCTGTTTGCGAACTGTGTCCCATACGCGCTAAAACGTAATACCCACCAGGAACTCGGCCTGATTCAGGTTCGATCGCAACGGTCCGACGACCCCGCCAAGAATCGGCGTTCCCGCCCCGCTCCCAATCGACGCTTCCGTCGTATTGATCTGCGCTGAATTCCACCGCGTGTAGCGTATCTCCGGCGAGATATGTAAGACAATGGCGTGAATATCGATGCCGCCTCCCAGAACAAACCCTATCGTCGTATTCTCCCTTAGTTCCGTTGGGGCCGTAGTCGTCGAATTGCCCAGTTCGCTTACCGTCTGCTTAATTCCGGCGAGTGTGTCCCAGGCTACGCCGGCCTCCACGTAAGGCCGCACCACCGGAAAATGAAACCGGTATTTCAACACCAGCGGAAATTCCCAATCGCTGGCGCTCGTCCGGCTCGTGGTGAACACATCCGTGCCGAGGGTGCCCGCGCCGGTATAATTCAGCTTGCGGTATAGGGCGTCAAACTCCACGCCCAATCCAAGGGGCAGGCGGACCTCAGCCATGCCGCCCACGATGTACCGTTGGGTGCTTGATGTGTAGTTGAAAGTGCCGGCTTCCGTGGCGTTCAGAAAATCGGAAAGAGGAATGCCCGCCTTTATTCCTGCCGAAAACGGCTGTCCAAACAGGCAAGCGGGGAGAAGCAGGAGCAAGAGTGCCGATCGCATATTGAGATCTACGGCTGCCGCCATGCGCAGGTTTCTACGGTGGCTGTTTTCCGGCTCCTGTATCGGTCTGCTATCATTTCTAGCGTTCCAAACGGAGAACCATCCATGTCCCATTACTACGAAGACTTTGTCCTGGGCGACGTCTACGAATCCCGCGGGCGCACCATCACCGAAGCCGATATCGTGAATTTCGCGGGCCTCTCCGGCGATTTCGTCGAGCTGCACACCAACGAAGAATTCGCCCGCCAGTCCCCCTTCGGCCGCCGCATCGCGCACGGCGCTCTCGTCTTCAGCATCTCCACCGGCCTGATGACCCAGATGAACCTCCTCAACGATACCGTTCTCGCTTTCTACGGCGTCGACAAGCTGCGCTTCACCGGCGCCGTGTTCATCGGCGATACGGTGCGCGTCACCAAGCGCGTCGTGGAAATGAAGGAAAAAGATGCCAGCCGCGGCATCCTGGCTTTCGAAACGCAGGTGCTCAATCAGAAGAACGAGCCCGTTATTGTCTACACCGACAAGTTGTTGCTCAAACGGAAGCCATGAGACCTCTGGATGGCCTGGTGGTGCTCGACCTGACGCGCCTGCTGCCGGGCGCCGCCGCGACGATGCAACTCGCCAATTTCGGTGCGGAGGTCATCAAGATCGAAGAGCCTGGGCGCGGGGACTATGGGCGCGGCATGCCCCCCTATCTGGATGGACAAGGCGCGGTCTTCCACGTTACGAACCGCGGCAAGAAGAGCGTCGCCATGGACTTAAAATCCGCGCCCGGTCACGATCAATTCCTCCAACTCGCCGGCGCCGCAGACATCCTGGTCGAGAGCTTCCGCCCCGGCGCCATGGAACGCCTTTCGCTTGGCTACTCCATGCTCAGCGCTATCAACCCTCGACTCATCCATGCCTCCATCACCGGGTACGGACCAACCGGTCCCTGGGCCGCGATGGCCGGCCACGATATCAACTTCCTGGCCATGGGCGGCGGACTCGATCTGATCGGGACGCCCGGCGGACCACCCGCCATTCCCGGTCTCCAAATTGCAGACCTCGCCGCCGGCGCCCTGCAAGCCGTCAATGGCATTCTGCTCGCCCTCGCCGCGCGCGAAAAAACAGGACGCGGCCAGAAGGTCGAAGTTTCCATGCGAGACGGCATCGCCTGGCTCCTCCCCGTTGCCCTCGGCCTCTACGCCGCAACCGGCGAAATCGAGGCCCGCGGTGAAGGGCTATTGACCGGCCGCTACGCCTGCTACCACATCTACCAAGCCGCCTGTGGCCGCTGGCTCGCTGTCGGGGCGCTCGAGCCAAAATTCTGGCAAGCCCTCTGTCGCGGCCTCGGCTGCGAACACTTCATCCCCGACCATTTCGCCGAAGGGTCGCGCCGCGAAGAGGTAATTGCCGCGTTCACGAGCATCTTCCGCGAACGCACCGCCGCTGAGTGGCTCGACCGTCTACATTCCGAGGATTGCTGCGTGACGCCCGTCCTCAATATCAAGGAAGTAGCCGAACACTACCGCCTTGGGCCCGGAGATTCCGTAGTCACACCACGGCTCAGCGAAACGCCGGGCCGCCTGGGCGGAACCACGCCGCACCTCGGTGAACACACCGCCGAAAATCCTGAGCGGTCATCCGAAGACGGCTTGACTGATTGAGGATCATGGCGGCGCAAAGCGGCGCTAAGCACTATGTGATACTCTTAAATTTCTTCGTGCCGGCTCGAGTGAGCGAAGCCTTTGTGCTCCGTAGTTATCCCCTCAAGGAAGCGGACCTCGTCGTTAGCTTTCTGACTCGGGAGCAGGGGAAATTGCGCGGCGTCGCGAAGCGGGCCCGCCGCCCGAAGAGTCCGTTTGGAGCCGGGTTGGAACGGCTCTCGCAAGTGCGCATGTCGTATTTCCAACGCGAAACCAGGGAGCTCGTTAACCTGGATTCCTGCGAACTGCTGGTTTCCCAATTCCGGTTGATGTCGGACTACCGGGCGAGTGTGGCGCTGGATTTTTTCGCGGAAGTTACAGATCAGTTACTGCCGCCGGGTGAACCGAACGACCGCTTCTTCCGCCTGCTGATCGCTGTTTTGGACCATATGGGCGCCCTCGAACAAGGGAGCGTCTGGAGAGCGGTCACGTACTTCAGCCTGTGGGCCGTGCGGCTTTCCGGATTTCTACCGGATCTGCATGCCTGCCTCTCCTGCGGCAGCGTGCTGGCCGATAGCGAGTCGTGGGAGCGCGCGTTCTTCAGCCGCGGCCGCGATGGATTGATGTGCGCCGGATGCCGCCGCGGCACTGGCGCCGGCAGTTTGGAATTGAGTGTGGAGTCGAGAGAGTTGGCCGAACAGATGCTGCGCAAGCCAGTCGCCCAAATTACCCAAACGAGTTGGGCGCGCGAAACCTGTGCGGACCTCCGCCGCTTCCTTGTCCAGCAAATCGAGGGACACGTCGAGCGCAAGCTCATGACCCCGCCGGTCCTGGAGGCGGAATAAGGCCGTCGTAACAGCATGGATTCTTTTCAAGACATCGTCTTTAAGCTGAAACAATACTGGGCCCAGCGCGGCTGCATCATCCAGGAGCCTTACGACGTGGAAGTCGGAGCGGGCACCATGTGCCCCGAGACCTTCCTGCGCGTCCTCGGCCCCACGCCCTATCGCGTCGCTTACGTCCAGCCCAGCCGCCGCCCCGCCGACGGCCGCTACGGCGAAAACCCCAATCGCCTTTATAAGCATTCCCAGCTTCAGGTCATTCTCAAACCCTCCCCGGCCGACGTGATCGAACAGTACCTCGGCAGCCTGGAATCGGTCGGCATCGACCTCAAACAGCACGACATCAAGTTCGAAGAGGATAACTGGGAAGCGCCCACCCTCGGCGCTTGGGGCGTCGGCTGGCAGGTGATGCTCGATGGCCTCGAGATCACCCAGTTCACTTACTTCCAGCAATGCGGAGGCATCGAACTTGATGTCGTTCCCGCCGAAATCACCTACGGCCTTGAACGCCTCACAGCGTTCCTCCAAGTGAAAGACAGCGTCTACGATATCGAGTGGGCGCCCGGCTTCAGCTACGGCGACGTCCGCTTCAAAGACGAATTGCAATTCTCCGTCTACAACTTTGAAATGGCCGAGGTTTCCACGCTCTGGAAGCTGTTCGACCTCTTCGAAGGCGAAGCCGCCCGCCTGCTGGCCGCCTACCCCAAGTATCCCGAGAAAGCCCGCTTCCCACTGCTCCCGGCCTACGACCAGGTGCTCAAGTGTTCCAATCTCTTTAATACCCTGGATGCGCGCGGCGCCATCAGCGTCACCGAGCGCGTCGGCGTTATTCAGCGCGTACGCAAGCTGGCAGTGGGAGTCGCGCAGGCCTGGGCCGACCAGCAGGGAGTCGCGCAATGAGCCTCCCCTTTCTTCTCGAAATCGGCACCGAAGAAATCCCCGATTGGATGATTCATGGCGCGCTCGAAAGCCTGAGCGCGCACTTCTCCGCCCTTGGCCTTCCCGCAACCAATATTCGACTGGATGCCACCCCGCGCCGCCTCGTGCTGCGCGTGGATGGCTTGCCCGAACGTCTTCCGGACACTGAAGAAAAGCTGACCGGCCCCGCCCGTTCCGCCAATCCCAAGGCCGTCGAAGGATTCGCGCGCAAGCATGGCATCAAGCCCGAAGATCTCGCCGTCGAATCTACCCCGAAGGGCGAATACTACACTTACCTGCGTAAGGTCGCTGGACGCCGCGCCATCGACATCCTGTCGGAAGGCCTTCCGAGTGTGATCGCCAAAATCACGTTTCCGAAGACCATGTACTGGACGGGCAAGACCGGCGCGCGATTTATCCGGCCCATCCGCTGGATCGTTGCCCTGCTCGGCGCCGATGTGGTTCCTTTCGAGTTGGCCGGCGTGCATTCCGGCAACACCACGTCGGGCATCGCCGCCTCGGTTCGCGCGACCATCGCCGTTACCGATCGAAAATTACGAGCAGAGTCTGCGCGAAAACTTCGTGATCCTTTCCGCCGCCGAGCGCCGGAAGAGGATCAACGACGGCATCGCCGCGCTCGGCGTCAAGCTGAAACCCGACGCCGCATTGCTCGAAACGCTCGTGTACCTCACCGAATTCCCCACCCCGATCATGGGCAAATTCGATCCGCAGTTCCTTGAACTTCCCGAAGAAGTCCTCATCACGGTGATGCGCCACCACCAGAAGTACTTCTCCGTGGAAGACGCAATCCGGCCGGCTCGCGCCTCGGTTCGTTGCCGTGATGAATACCGAGTGCCGACCCCGAAGGTCTCGTCCGCCGCGGCAACGAGCGCGTGCTGCGCGCCCGCTTCAACGATGCGCGCTTCTTCTGGGAAGCCGATCAGCGCAAGCCGCTCGCAGATCGCGTTGAAGGATC
Organism: Bryobacterales bacterium; assembly: GCA_963738375.1. Taxonomy (GTDB): domain Bacteria; phylum Acidobacteriota; class Terriglobia; order Bryobacterales; family Bryobacteraceae; genus Bog-159. The sequence goes on from CAVTWL010000001.1 coordinate 71,065, forward strand.
TCGCGAATGTGACATTCCAAGCCAAACTCGGCTCATATCTGCGGAAGACCGAACGCGTAGTGCGTAGCCTCGTGAGGCGACTCGGGGGCGATGAAAACGCAGAAACCGCGGCGCGCCTGGCAAAGTGCGACCTCACCACGGAACTGGTCAAAGAATTCACCGAACTGCAGGGCGTCGTGGGCGGCCTTTACGCCCGCGCGCAAGGCTGGCCGGAAGAGGTGGCGCAGGCGATCTACGATCACTACAAGCCCGAGAGCATGGACGATGCCATCCCGCGCAATCATGCAGGGAGACTGGTTTCCCTGTCGGACAAACTGGACACGCTAATCCAATGTTTCGGTATCGGCATGGCGCCCACCGGTTCGCGCGATCCCTTCGCTCTGAGAAGGGCGGCGCAAGGAGTGGTGAGAATAATTGTCGAAGGGCCAGTCCAGGTACCGCTCGCTGAAATCATCGGCGGCGACCCGCACCTCACCGAATTCTTCATCGAACGCGTCAAATTTTACTTCCGCGATGTGCGCGGCTTCGCTTACGACGAAGTCAACGCCGCCATTGCCGCCGGCTGGAGCGATCTGCCGGACCTCGCAGCGCGCCTGGAGAGGCTCCACGCCCTTCGTCCCACCCCCGATTTCGAACCCCTGGCCGCCAGCTTCAAGCGCATCAAAAACATCCTCCGCCAAGCCGAATTCTCAACCGGCGGCTTCACTTCCGCCCTGCTTGAACCAGGTCCCGAAACTGAACTCTTCGATGCCATCGGCAAATCCGCCGGTCAGCCCATCGAATCCGTAATCGGCGCGCTACGCCCCAAAGTCGACCTGTTCTTCGACAAGGTGCTGGTGAACGCGCCCGACCCCGCTGTGCGCGCCAATCGCTTGGCCATGCTTGGCGGCTTGCTCGACCAATTTCAAACGTTTGCCGATTTTTCGGAGATTGTCACGAACTCATAGGAGAAGATGATGAAAAAACATGTTTACCAATTCGGTCCCGGTGGGGCCGATGGCGACGGAACGATGAAAGATACGCTCGGCGGCAAAGGCGCCGGGTTGGCTGAAATGTGCCGGGCGAATCTGCCGGTGCCCCCCGGCTTCACCATTTCCACCCAGGTTTGCAACATCTATTTTGAGAACAATAACCAGGTGCCCGCCGAGATCCACAAGGAAATGCTCCAGGCCCTCGAAAAACTGCAAAAGCAGATGGGCCAGAAACTCGGCGACACTGACAATCCGCTGCTGGTTAGTGTGCGGTCGGGGGCGAAATTCTCCATGCCGGGCATGATGGATACCATCCTCAACCTCGGCCTCAACGACAAGAGCGTTGAAGGCGCTGGTCAAGAAGAGCAACAATCCGCGCTTCGCCTACGACTGCTATCGCCGCTTCATTCAGATGTTCGGCAACGTCGTCCTCGAAATCGAAAAACACGATTTCGATGCCGTCTTCGATGGCCGCAAGAAGAAAGTCGGCGCCAAGTTCGATACCGATCTCACTGCGGCAGACCTGCAGGCCATCATCGTCGACTACAAGAAGCTCGTTCAGAAGAAAACCGGCAAGCCCTTCCCGCAGGACGCCGTCGAACAACTGGCCATGTCCCGCGACGCCGTGTTTCGCTCCTGGTTCAATGCCCGCGCCAAGCATTACCGCAAGATGAATAACATCCCTGATAACCTGGGTACCGCCGTCAACGTGCAAGCCATGGTCTTCGGCAACATGGGCGACACCTCCGCCACCGGCGTCGGCTTCACCCGCAACCCCTCCACAGGCGAAAAGGTTTTCTACGGCGAGTATCTGGTGAATGCGCAGGGCGAAGACGTGGTTTCCGGCGTCCGCACCCCGCAACCCATCGAAACGCTCGCCAACATCATGCCGGAAGCTTACAAACAGCTCCGCGAAATCACCACCAGCCTCGAACAGCACTATCGCGACGTCCAGGATTTTGAGTTCACCATCCAGGACCTGAAGCTCTACATGCTGCAAACCCGCAACGGCAAGCGTACCGGCCCCGCCGCTGTCCGCATCGCCGTCGACATGGTGAACGAAGGCCTCATCACCAAGGAAGAAGCCATCCAGCGCGTCGATCCCCAACAGCTCGATCAGCTTCTGCACCCGGTGCTGGACCCCGCTTCGAAGAAAACCCTGCTGAACCTGGCCACCGGCCTGCCGGCGTCCCCCGGCGCAGCTGTCGGCCGCATCGTCTTCACCGCCGATGAAGCCGTCGTCCAATCCGCCAAGGGCCCCGTCATCCTGGTCCGCGCGGAAACCGAGCCCAACGACATTCAGGGCATGGAAGTGGCCAAGGGCATTCTCACCTCGCGCGGCGGCATGACCAGTCACGCGGCCGTCGTCTGCCGTGGCATGGGCACCCCATGCGTCGCCGGCGCCGGCGATATCGAAGTCAACGCACACGCAAAACTGTTGAGCGTCACCGCCGGCGGCAAGAAATTGACCCTCAAGGAGGGCGACTGGCTTTCGCTCGATGGCTCAACCGGACAGGTATTCGCAGGCCAGGCCAACACGCTCGACGCCGATCCGTCCTCCGGGATCATGGCCTCCTTCATGTCATGGGCCGACGAGTTCCGCGGTGGCTTTGGCGTGCGCGCCAATGCCGATATCCCGCGCGATGCCAAAGTCGCCCGCAAGTTCGGCGCCGAAGGCATCGGCCTCTGCCGCACCGAGCACATGTTCTTTGCCGAGGATCGCATCGCCCACATGCAGGCCATGATTCTCGCCCGCGACGAAAAGAGCCGCCGCAAAGCGCTTGCCAGGCTTCTGCCCATGCAGCGCGCCGATTTCGCCGGACTCTTCAAAGCCATGGACGGATTCCCGGTCGTCATCCGCACCCTCGATCCGCCGCTCCACGAGTTCCTTCCCAAGCGCGAAGTGCTCATGGTCGACCTCGCCAAGCTGCCCGCCGCCGACATCAAGGCCAAGAAGGAAATGGTCAGCCGCTATCTGAACTTCAGCGCTACGGTCAAGGATTTGAAAAAGGTTCTCACCACCTTGCTCGAGCGCGTCGAAGAGCTTCACGAATTCAACCCCATGCTCGGCCATCGCGGCTGCCGCCTCGGCGTCAGCTACCCCGAGATCACCGAAATGCAGGCCCGCGCCATCTTCGAAGCCGCCGTCCAGGTAGCCAAGAAAGGCGTAAAGGTCATCCCCGAAGTCATGATCCCGCTTATCGGTTCAGCGTCGAGGAATTTGATAACCAGAAGAAGATCGTGGTCAAGATTGCCGAGGAAGTTCTGGCCAAGGCAGGCATGAAAGATCTCAAGTATCTGGTCGGCACCATGATCGAAATCCCGCGCGCGGCGCTCACCGCCGGCCTGGTCGCCAAAGAAGCCGAATTCTTCAGCTTCGGCACCAACGACCTGACCCAGACCACCATGGGCCTCTCGCGCGACGATTATACGAAGTTCCAGAAGGACTACGAAAACGCCAAAATCTTCAAGCACGATCCGTTTGCCGTGCTCGATCAGCAAGGCGTCGGCCAGCTGATCGAACATGGCCATCAAAAACGGCCGAAAAGCCCGTCCCGATCTCGAAGTCGGCATCTGCGGCGAGCATGGCGGCGAGCCCAGCTCCGTGCAATTCTGCTATCGCGTGGGCATGAATTACGTGTCCTGCTCGCCCTACCGCGTGCCGATCGCGCGTCTGGCGGCGGCGCAGGCAGCCATCTCTGGCGATAAAGCCGAAACCATGCGCACCGCCTGACCTGCGCACCAAACCAAAAAGGGCAGGTCATTAGGGGCCTGCCTTTCTTCCTTGTGAGCCCTTTATGCGCTTTGCCTCATGGCAACCGCCATGCGCCTCATGCGTCGCCGCGACACCCGGCGCACAATCGGATCTGCAATCCATCATAGAGACGCGGAAATATCCCGGCTCAATCCGATCACTTGCACGTCGTAGTACACACCGCCATCTCGTTCCCCGTACCGCCCATGCTCACTAAAACGCCAGATCGCCCCCGCCCCTTCTCCTTCGCGCAACGCATGCTGTCCGGCCGTGCCGTAATTTTTGGTCTTCCGAATGTGGGCCGCGCGCGAAATGCAGTAAGGCCGCCGGTCGTCAACCCGCATGTACCTCGATTCGTTGTCCGTCGCCACTGTAATCGTCGGCATTAGCTACTTGTACGTCAGTGTCGTAAAATCGACCCCGCCGCGCACCTCACAACCGTTTGCGAATCCATCACGGCTGGCTGGTACAACTCGTTATATCCGTCCCGTAAGCTCCCAATACTTGTATCAAATCGTCTAGCGTCACCTCGGAATAAATATCGTGCCGATCCCGCTTCGCCAGTCGTTTTCGCGATCCGTCCGCCCAAAACAGAGTTTTATTTGAGTTCGCCTCACTCCATCTCCGCGATCTTTGGCGGATATAGGCGTTCCACGCCTGCAACGGTGTCCACCCGCCGACCGCCTGGCAGTATGCTGGCTTCCATGCTCACCGGCGCGTTTCCCGATGCCCGCCTCTGTGTGGTTGGTAACTTGAACCGCGACCTCCGCACCTCCGTCACCGCCCCCAGGTGCCCACCTTTTTCAGGACGGCGAAACCTCCGTCCCCTTCATTCGTGAAACCACCGGCGGAGGAGGCGCCAAGACAGCTTGTGCTGCCGCCTTGGGCGCAAAGTAGCCTTCCTTGGCGAGCTCGGCGACGATGCCATCGGCCGTCGCCTTGAGGCTGCCCTCAGCCGCCATGGAGTCGAGCCGCAACTCGCCCGCGACCAAGCAATGTCGACCGGCACATCACAACCTCGTCTTCGACACCGGACAGCGCCACTTCATCAGTTGCCTGCCAAACAACGAGTCCCTCGGCTTCGGCGATCTCGATCTCTCCATCCTGCCGCGCTTCGATCACCTCTCACGCGCCGGCGTTTGGTTCTCCGAAACCATGCTCCGCGGCGGCAACCGTCGCCCGTTTGAAGTCGCCCGCGCCGGTGGCCTCGCGACTTCCATCGACGTCAATTGGGATCCCCGCTGGAACATCTCCTCCCCCGCCGAAAACCAGCGTCGCAAGCAAGCCGTTCGCGACCTGCTGCCCCTCATCGATCTCGTCCATGGCAACATCCGCGAACTAACGGCGTTCGCCGGTTGCGGCGCCCTCGAAGACGCGCTGGCCAAAATCTAGCTGGGGCGCAGCCGTCGTCGTCGTCCACATGGGCACCGCCGGTGCAGGTTATTACGATGGCCGCGCTCGTTGCGCCTCCCCCCCGCCTGCCCGTCATCTCAACAAGACCGGCACTGGCGACGTCCTCAGCGTTTGCATGATGCTCCCAACACCGCATGGAGACGTCCGCCGCGCGACAAACTCCGCCTCGCCAACCCCATCGTCGCCGCCTACATCGAAGGAGCGCAGGCCTTCGTTCCCGAACTATAGCCCCCCAGCACCACCCGGATTCCGCCATAATGGATTCCGGCCATGTCATTTCCCATCAGCTGCCCTTGGACTCTCGCCGCCTGCGCCACATTCCTCGCTCGCGCCCACTCGCGCGCGCCCAATCACTCGGCGACATCGACTTCCCCACTCCGGCTCCCCCACCGCCCAGGCTAAGATTCCTAGAAGGCGTCAAAGCCCTCCACAGCTTCGAATTCGACGACGCCGCCGAAGCCTTCCGCGAAGCCCGGCAACATCGACCCCAACTTCGCCCTCGCCTACTGGGGCGAAGCCCTCAGCTACAACCACCCTCTTTGGGCTCAGCTCGATCTCTCCCAAGCCCGGCAGACCCTGGAACGCCTCGCGCCCACCGCCGAAGGCCGCCTCGCCAAGGCGCCCACCGAAAAAGAAAAAGCCTTCGTCGACGCCGCCAGCCAGCTCTTCTTTTCCGCGGGCGACAAGCTCGCCCGTGACAACGCCTATGCCGATGCCATGGCGCGCATGTACGAATGCTGGCCCGCGGATCATGAGATCGCGATCTTCTACGCGGTCTCCCTGCTCGGCACCGTCCGGCCCGCCGACAAAGGGTTCCGCCGCCAGGCCCTGGCCGCGTCCCTCGCCATCAAGGTATTTCAGGAAAATCCAGACCATCCCGGCGCGGCTCATTTCATCATCCACTCTTTCGACGATCCAGACCACGCCATTCTGGCGCTGCCGGCCGCCCGGGCGTACGCCAAGATCGCCCCCGCCGCCCCGCACGCCCTGCACATGCCGTCGCACATTTTTGTGCAGCTTGGCATGTGGCAGGACGTCGTCGCCTCCAATGTGGCCGCTTACAAGGCGGCCGAGAATCTCGTTACGACGAAACACCGTCCCGAAGGGCGCGAAGATTTTCACACCTTGTCGTGGCTCGAGTACGCGAATCTAATGCTCGGCAACTTCGACGACGCACGCAACAACGTCGAACTGGCTCACCAGGCTGCCCTTCGCAACGCCGCCAACCCCGCCATCGATAGCCAGTATCACGCCATGCTCGCGCGTTACATCCTCGAATCCGGTAAATGGGAAAAGATCCCTCTGGATGCCGGCGCGGCCAGCGGTGCGGACGGGGCGATGGCAGGCATGCCCGGAATGGCGCCCTCATACTCCGGCAACGCCACTTGGACCTTCATCACCGGCCTCAGCGCGGTGAAACTCGGCAACCTGGGACTCGCCAACCAGGCGCGCACCAGACTCAGCGAGATGCGCCAGTCGATGTCAACGAAGGACGCGTACGAGGCCAAGCCGCTGGCCATTATGGAGAATGAGGTCGCCGCGTCTATCCAACTGGCGCGCGGAAAAAACTCCGAGGCCCTCAGTTTGGCCCAGGAGGCAGCCGACATCGAGTCCACCATGGCCCCGCCTTCGGGTCCACCGGAACCGATCAAGCCCGCCTTCGAATTCTACGGCGAAGTGTTGCTGCAGCGCGGCAAGGCGGCTGAAGCGGCCGCAGCCTTTCAACAGCAACTGCTGCGCACCCCGAAACGCACGCCAGCGGTGCAAGGGCTTGGCAAGGCTAACGGAAAGGGCGGCAGCTAACCCCTACTTTCCCTCCAAAAACTCCCGCATATCCTTCACCACCTCCGCCGTCTTCTCGTGAATCACCCAGTGCGTGCCGTCGGGAATGCGGCGCACGGTCAGATGCTTCACCTGCTCGTCCAACCCGTTCAGGTTTCCGGTCAGCAGCGCCGTATCCTTCTCGCCCCAGATCACCAGCGTAGGAACCTCGATGGGCTTCATCGGCGGCAGCGTATTCTCGGGAGCGGCCTTCCCGTCCACCGGCGAACTCAGCCGCGACGCACGATAGTAATTCAGACCGCCCGTCAGTCCGCGCGCCCAGTTGGCCGTGTACTCCTTGACGTCCGCGTCCGTCGCCCACGGCTTCAACAGGCCCCGCAGCGTCGCAAAATCATTGGCGGCCAAAAATGTTTCCGCCTGCGCCGAAGTGAACAAGTTGAAATACGCGCTTGCCTTCTGCTGCGCCGGATTCGTGGCCAGTTCCCGCGCGAACACCGCTGGATGCGGCGCATTCACGATGATCAGCTTGTCGAGCATCTCCGGATGGCCGGCCGCGAACGCCCACGCAATCACTCCGCCCCAATCGTGCCCCACCAGCACGAACTTCTTCGCCTTCATTTCCACTGCCAGCGCGCGAATGTCTTCCACGATTACCGGGACCTTGTAGCTCTCCACCGCCTCCGGCCGTTCCGAAAGGTTGTAGCCGCGCATGTCCGGCGCCACCGCATGATGGTCCTTGGCGAACTCCGGTATCAAGTCCTTCCACTCGTACCAGAACTCCGGGAATCCGTGCAGAAACAGGATCAGTTCGCCTTTTCCCTGCTCCACGTAATGCAGCTTCACGCCGTTCACTTCGGCGAAGCGATCATGCCATGTTTGCGCCATACCTGTTGCCGCCGTCACCAGACTGATACTAAGCCATCTTTTCCAAAATCGCATCGGTCGCCTCCTGTGTGCTGCTTGTCCCGCCCAGGTCCGGCGTCCGCGCTTTGCCTTCCGCCAGCACCGCCGCCACCGCCCTCTGAATATCCTGCGCCGCATCGCCCTGTTCCAAATGCTCCAGCATCATCGCTGCGCTGATAATCGTCGCTAGCGGATTTACGATCCCGCGCCCCGCGATATCCGGCGCCGATCCGTGTACCGGTTCGAACATCGAAGGGAACCGCCGCAGGGGATCCAGATTCGCGCTGGCCGCGAGGCCCATGCTGCCCACGATAATGGCGGCCAGATCGCTCAGAATATCGCCGAACAGAGTTCGATGCCACCACTACGTCGAAACTGTCCGGACGCCGGATGAAATTCATGGCTGCCGCATCCACCAGCAGGGATTCTGTTTCAATCGCCGGAAATTCGCGCGCTACGTCCTGAAACGTGCGGTCCCACAGCGTCATGCTGAAGCCTTGCGCGTTCGATTTCGTAATCGACGTCACGCGCATTTTCCCGTTGCGCTTCACCGCGAGTTCGAACGCATAGCGAACGATCCGCTCCACGCCGCGCCGGGTGAAAATGGCGGTTTGGACCGCGACCTCCTCGGGCTGCGCCATGTACACGAAACCGCCTGCCTGCGCGTACTCCCCTTCGGTGTTCTCGCGCACGATCACCATGTCGATCTGCCCGCCTTCGCGTCCTACCAGCGGCGATTTCACGCCCGGATAGAGATACGCCGGCCGCACGTTCGCATATTGATCGAATGCCCGCCGGATGGGCAGTAGCAGTCCGTTCAGCGTGGTGTGATCGGGAATGTCGGGATGGCCGACCGCGCCGAGCAGGATGGCATCGCAAGGCTGCAGCAGGTCCAGCGCTCCAGCAGGCATCATCTTGCCCCAGCGGAAATAATGCGAGGCACCCCATTCGAAGTCCTCGAACGCAAACCGCAATTGATGTTTTTGGCCGGCTTTCTCGAGGACGCGCTTGGCCTGCGGAACCACTTCCAGGCCCACCCCGTCGCCGGGGATCACGGCGATGGTCAGGGTTCTCATAACCGCGCCCCTACTTCAGCTCTTGCATGATGCCCGGCAGGCTCCACTGTGCCTGCATCGAGCCCGGTGCCCATCCGAATTCCGCGGCCATTACTTTCCCGACTTCTTCCTGGCCCTTTCCCTCGCGAATCAGACCGGCGGCCCTGTTGCGCAGCTTCTCCACGTTATCACGGTACGTCTTCAAGCCGGCCTTGTCCGTTACCGGGCCGTGCCCCGGAATCACGGTGTCGAAATCCAGCTTCATGGCGTTGTCGAGCGTTTCCGTCCAACCCTTGACGCTGCCGCCGCCCGGATAATCGATGAGCGGAGTCTTGCCCGCCATCAGATCGCCCGTATGAAGGGTGTGCAGCGCCGGAAAATAAACTACCGCATCGCCATTGGTGTGGCCGCGCCCGCAATAGAGCGCCCGCACCTCTTTGCCGCCAAGGAAAATCGAGCACTCCGTGGTAAACGTCATTCGCGCCGGAGCGACATCGTTCGCGCCCGGCTGCTTGTGCTCCACAATGTTCTGGCGCGCGTTCGCCGTCGAAATAATCTCCGCCGTTGGCAGAAACTTCGCATTCCCGCCGCTGTGGTCGGAATGATGGTGCGTCGTCACCACGTACTTCACCGGCTGGTCCGTTACGCTCTTCACTTTCGCCACAATGTTCTCGTGATCCTGATCGAATTTATCGTCCACCAGAATCACGCCTTCGCCGGTCACATAAACCGCCACATTTCCGCCGTCGCCTTCAATTTCGTAAAGGTCGTCTTTGATTTTGTTCAGCGTCAGCGCGGGCGCCTGTTTCCCTGCGTTCTGCGTGTATGCGATCCAACAGCCTGCCAGCAGCAGCACGGCGGCGCTCATGCGCGCCAGGAATGTTCGGCTCATGCCGCACACTATACCACGTAAGATGGAGAAATCATCATGGCTTACGATGTAGCTCACTACCCCTGCTACCGCGCCGCCGGACCCATCGTCGTCGATGGCCGGCTCGACGAACCTTCCTGGCGCGTCGCCCCTCAATCCACGCCCTTCGTCGATATCGTCACCGGCCAGCCCGCTTGGTTCGATACCCGCGTAGCCATGCTCTGGGACGACGAATGCCTCTACTTCGGCTTCACCGCGGAAGAACCGCACGTGCGCGCTTATCTCACCGAGCGCGATTCCAAAATCTACGAAGACAACGATGTGGAGGTATTCATCGCCGGCGAAAACGCGTATTACGAATTCGAGATCAACGCCCTCAACACCATCTACGAAGTGTTCTGGATTTGGAAGGATGCCCTTGTGCCGGGCAGCCCGTATTATGGGCGTCCGGAGTTCGACCCCGCGACCGAGCGCACCATGGTCCTTGACGGCGTGGGCGGCCACGTGCACGAGCGCGGCGAACGATGGGGCTTTCTCGATTGGGATTTTCCGGGGCTGCGCCACGCTGTCCACGTCCAAGCTCCCGGCTGGACCGTCGAGTTAGCGCTCACTTGGAAAGGCCTTCGCGATCTTGCCGACGGCCGCTCGCTCCCCCCGCAACGGCGACGTCTGGCGCATCGACTGTTCCCGCTTCCAGCAATACGACCCCGCCGGCCGCAAGCTCGATCCCAGCGCCGGCTGGACCTGGAATCGCCACGGCCATTACGACTCCCACATCCCGGACACATTTACTTGAGGTCCAATTCCGTGACGAGATCGTCGGTACTCAGGCCGCCTCGGGCTCCAGCGTTCCTCCGGGCAAATAGATTTTCACCGCACCATCTTCCACCGCGATCCGGATCTCTTCGGGCGATTGCCGCACGATCTCGTCGACCGCGGGCATATCGTGGCCGATCGTGGGAGGCGTTACGCTGATCGCAGCGTAGCCATCCTCGCAATCTTCGCCGCAAACGTTCGACGTCTCAATCGAAAACTGTCCCGCAAGGCCGCATCGCGCGCCGTCAACGCCAGCTGCATCAGGATCAGCTCGATCCTCCCGGCATCCGCCTTCGCCAATCCGGCATCCAACCCCAGCACCAGGCGCAGTGCAATCTGGTCGCCCAGCGCGCACTGCAGCAAATCGTCCAGACCCGAAATTAGAACATTCAAATCCAGATCGGTAGCAGGCTCCGGCTGGCGCTGCCCGAATTCGAGCAGCCGGTTCGCCAGCCGGGCTGCCTGTGCCCGTCCGCGTCCCGCTTGCAACAGGCGCGCCAGTTTCTGCGCCACAGCCGCTGTCAACCGTCCTAGGATCTCCAGCCGGTTCGCGCAGCAATGATTCTCCGCGCCCCATGGCTCGTCCGCCGCTCGCTGGCTTGCCGCCCGGAACAACAGGCACACCCCTACCGGCTGCGCCCCCCCATCCCGCACCGGAGTCGCGCTACCCTGTATCGCTTCCCGCGCTCCGTTCCTGCCTAGCAACAGAATGTCGTCCCCCAGCCCGATCGCGATCCCTTCCCGAAACACGCGGCCCACCGGCGATGCCTGGGGTGCCCCGGTTCGCGCACTCAGCATCGTAAATACCTCCGCCACCGCGCGCCCCAGCGCCTCTTCCTGCTTCCAACCCGTCAGCCGTTCCGCCACCCGGTTCATCAGCGCAATTTGCCCGTTTTCCTGCGTCACGATCACAGCCTCGTCGATGCTCCCGATGGCGGCGGCCAGCCGTTCCCCCCCTCGATCAGCCGCCGCTCGCGCGTGTGCCGGTCGAATGCAATCTCGATCGCCGTCCGCAGAGTGCGGTCGTCGAATGGCTTCAGCACGTACCCCGACGGCGCCGTCTTCTTCGCCCGCTCCAAAATCTCGACATCGGCATGTGCCGTCAAATACACCACCGGAATCTTGAACTGGTCGTACAGCGCCCCCGCCACATCGATCCCGTCCAGTACGCCCTTCAGTTTGATGTCCATCAAAATTAAGTCCGGCACGGTTTGCGCCGCCATCCGCAACGCTTCGGTTCCCGTCGCGGCCGAGCCCACCACCTCGTAGCCCAGGCCCTTGACGCATTCCTCGATGTCGGCCGCGACCACTCTTTCGTCTTCCACCAGCATGATGCGACGTTTGTTCATAGCTTTTCTTTCAAGTCCGATGCCTGCTTCACTTCCTGCAGTACAAACCGGTATAGCGTTCCCTCGCGATTCGACCGCTCCACAGCCGCGCCAATCTGGTTCGCCAGGAGGTCCACCAGCCACAGCCCGAGCGACCGCGTGCCCCCCGCATGTACGCATGCGGCGAAACCCCGCCCATCGTCTCCAATCGTCATCTCCACGCAACCGCCGCGGCCAAGCTCGCAGCCCCACCGAAACCAGCCCCTTCCGCCCGTCCGGAAATGCGTGCCGCAGCGAGTTGGAAATCAGTTCGTTCACAATCAGACCGCACGGAATGGCCGTGTCCACCGCCACGGGGATGTCTTCAACCTCCATCCGCAAATTCACGTCCGACGATTTCACTCCGTACGAACAAAAGAGGCTTGCCGCCAGATTTCGGATGTATTCGCCCAGGTTGATGTTTGAAAAATCCTTGGCACGGTGCAGTTGATCGTGCAGCATGGCCATCGCCATCACCCGCTCCCGGCATTCCCGCAGCGCCTGCAGCAAGCGATCGTCGCTCAGTTGCCTCTCCTGCAGGCGCAGCATGCTGCAAATCACTTGCAGATTGTTCTTGACCCGATGATGCACTTCACGCAGCAGCACTTCCTTTTCTTCGAGCGCGCGCCTCATCCGTTCATCCGCCTGGCGCCGCTCCGTCACATCCCGGAAATAAACCGCGATGCCTTCCTCTCGCGGATAAGCATGCGCCTCGAACCACCGGTCCAGGGGCGCGTACACCCCTTCGACGTGTCCCGCAACTCCGCTCCACATCGCTTCCGCGTACAGCGCGTAAAAAGTTCCCCCCACCGCCTCCGGAAAAATCTCCCACAGAGTTGCGCCCCACCAGACGGTCCCGCGCCCGTCCCCAAATCCGTTCCGCCTGCTGATTCACGCGCGTCAGACGCCATTCCCGGTCCACCGTGAATATCGCATCGGTGCTGCACTCCAGGGCGTTGTTGCAGCACGCTTCGGCCCGCCGCGACCGCGTGAGGTCCTTTGCAACTGTATAGACCAGCCCTTTATTCTCCTAGCCGAGTGAGCGCCAGCCATTTGTACTCGCCATTAGCGCACCGAAACCGTGCCTCGGTTCCCGCAATGGATTGCCGTCCACCGTCAGCTCGCGATCCTCCGCATGCACTAAATCCAGGATGTTGCAGCACTGAACTTCTTCCTGCGCATACCCCAGCGTCGTCGTGAATGCCGCATTCACCCGCCTGATCCGTCCGCCCGGACTCGTGATCCAAAAAGGATCCTGGGTCAATTCAAAAAACAACTCCAACGGCTCGCGTCCCCACCGCGAGCACCATGCGACCGCACGCTTGATCAACACCAGCAAGGCCATCGATGACATCATCTGTCTCGATACTGATTTTACGCGCTCGTCGCCAGGCACCCGCCCAGCCCGGCGCGCCTTAAGCTTTTAAATTGTCGGATTTATAGAGAATTCCAGCCTTGTGACTAGCTCCCTGCGCTATTTTGGCTCCTCGCACCTCGACAACGGACCCGAATTCAACAAATCCTCCAAGAAATTTGCTTCTTCCGCGTTGTCGGACCACTCGTCTGAATAGAACTCTGGGACTAAGACGCGGAGCAAATTACCGACCGGTCTTCGTGAGACTTGCGCCTGCTCGTCCACGAAATATGGCGGCCATCATTTGAAGAGAGCCGGCGGGCAACGCTGCCAATGTCAGGATCGCCGGCCAAACAGGCGCTCGTTTTTCCCTGGCAAGTTGAAGGTATTTCTGCCCCGCGCGCAGGTCTTCCGCAACCATCCACAACTGCGGCAGTGAAGCGTCCGATTCGTGTAGGCGGCCCCATATCTAGCTTGCGCGATACAGCGCCGGCGATCAAAAACGTAAACCAATGCCGCTCGTGCCGCTTAGCGCCACCGCCGACCCCCTTACTTCGGCTCCTCCACCTTCAACACCTGATCCGCCGCCACATCCTTCAATACCTGCTTGATCCCGCTCGGCCAACGGATCTCAATCGTCGCAATCTTGCTCTCATCCCCCAGCCCAAATGAATCCGCTTGTCGCTCGACGACATGAACCCCACGCTGATCGCCAGGTGATTGTAGAGCGACCCGCCCCGAAGCCGTCGTCAGCTTCACCTTCGCCCCGACCGCATCGCGCGCGCTCTTGTGACCCGTCAGGCTCAGCATCAGCCAGTGATTCCCGCTATCCGCCGAGTTCATCAGGATCCGCGGCGTCTCGTTCAGCGACGTCACCACGATGTCCAAGGCGCCATCGTTATTCAGATCGCCGAATGCCGAGCCGCGCTGGTAGCCTGTGTGCAGAAAGTCCTTGCCCATCTGGTCGGAAACGTCCACGAACGTCTTCCCCCCAACATTTTCGAACATCGTGTCGTGCTGCGCCGATTTTTCGTTCACCTCGTCCACGTCCCCGTTTGCCGAGTAGATATCCTTCCACCCGTCGTTGTTGTAATCGATGAAGCCGTTGCTCCATCCCGAAAACGGCAAACTCAGCGTCTGGATCTTCGAAGCGTAAGGAAACGAGAACAGGTTCCCCCGGTTCCGCAGTAACTGCCAGACCTGCCCCATCAGGTTGTTATAAAAGATGTCCACGTTGCCGTCGTTGTCGTAGTCCTTGGCGTCCGAACCCATCGACGATCCGGAGTGCGCGCTGTCGTTGTAGGCCACTCCCAGTTCCAGTCCCCGCTCCTCGAACGTTCCGTTGCCCAGGTTCATGAACAGCGAATTCGGCTCCGTATCGTTGGCGATGAAAATGTCCTGATACCCGTCGTTATTGAAGTCCGCGATCGAAATCCCCATGCCCTTGCCCGGCGATTTCCCCAGCCCCGATTTCTCCGTCACGTCTTCGAACTTTCCGTGTCCCAGGTTGTGATACAGCCGCGGCGGCACGCTCTTGTACTTGCGGGGGTCGCAGTAATAATCCTTATCGCCCATCGTGCAGTGGATGTCTTTTTGCGGCGTCCAGAATGTGTAGTTGGAAACGACCAGATCCAGCAGCCCGTCGTTGTCGTAGTCGAACCACGCGGCCGCCACGCTCAGCGTATCCGCCGGCTTGCCGCCGATCCCCGACTGCGCCGTCACGTCCGTAAACGTCCCGTTCCCGTTGTTGTGATAGAGAGCGTTTCTGCCCGCGCTGCAAATGAAAAGGTCCGGATACCCGTCGTTGTCGTAATCGCCCGCCGCCACGCCGAAATTGAAATCCAGTTTCTCACCCGCCAGCCCCGCCTTGGCCGTTATGTCCTCGAACGTCCCATCCCCGCGCTGCTTCAACAGGCAGTTGTAATACGAAGGATTCGTCTTCTTCATCTCCGGCATTTGCGCCCCGTTGGTGAAAAACAGGTCCATCTTGCCGTCGTTGTCGAAATCGAAAAGCGCCACGCCCCCGCACATCGGCTGCGGAAAATACTTCCGGCTGCCCAGGCTGTTGTTGCTTTTGTACGTGATCTTCGACTTCGGCGCCACATCCGTGAAATGCGGACGCTTGGGCTGCGCAAGGCACAAACAAACGAAGATCAGAAAGGCGCTAAATCGCCGCATGATAAACTGAGGGTTTCAGAAGACGTGAAAGCTTTCATCCCTATTGTAATCGGAGCCGGCGTGCTGCTGGCCGGGTCCGCCGCTGGTCCCATCGCTTTCGAAGAAATCGCCCAGCGCTCCGGCTTGGCCTTCGTCTCCGATAGCTCCCCCACCCCCAACAAGAACCAGCCCGAGACCATGGTGGCCGGCGTCGCCCTCTTCGATTACGACAATGATGGCTACCTCGATATTTACCTGGTGAATGGCGCCGCCATTCCGTCTCTAAAAAAGGAAAGCCCCAAATACTGGAATCGCCTGTACCACAACAACCACGACGGCACCTTCACCGACGTGACCGAAAAGGCCGGCGTGGCGGGCGAAGGCTACGGCATGGGCGTCGCCATCGGCGATTACAATAACGATGGCTGGCCGGATATCTACGTCGCCAACACCGGCCAAAACCAGCTCTTCCGCAATAATGGCGACGGCACCTTCACCGATGTCACCGCCAAGGCCGGGGTCGGCGGTGGCGTCCTCGACGGCAAAAAGATGTGGTCCGTCTCCGCCGCCTGGGTGGACTACAACAACGACGGCCTGCCCAGATTTGTTCGTCTCCAACTACTGCAAATGGGAAGTTAACAAAGATCCTTTCTGCGGCCCCAAGCCGGAGCTCCGCGCCTACTGCCATCCCAATAACTACGCCAACCTTCCCAATACCCTCTACCGCAACAATGGCGATGGCACCTTCACCGATGTCTCCGTCGAAACCGGCATCTCCAAATACGCCGGCAAAGGCATGGGCGCCGTCATCGCCGATTACGATGGCGACGGCTTCATGGATATCTTCGTCGCCAACGACAATCGCCCCAACTTCCTCTTCCACAACCTCAAAGGCAAGAAATTCGAAGAGGTCGCCCTCGAAGCCGGCGTCGCCTACGTCCAGAGCGGCACCGCCATCTCTGGCATGGGGGCCGATTTCAAAGACGTCGATAACGATGGCCGCCCCGACATCTGGCATACCGCTGTCGAAAACGAATCTTTCCCCCTCTTCCAGAATCGCGGCGATGGCCAATTCTGGGAGCGCACTTCTCAAATGCATCTCACCGGCACGCGCGATATGTCCGGATGGGGCAATGGCATCTTCGATTTCGACAACGACGGGTGGAAAGACCTGTTCGTCGCTCGCGGCAACGTGCTCGACAACGTCGCCCAGTTCTCGCACCGCAAGTACGAGGAGCCCAACGCCGTCTTCCGCAACCTCGGCAACGCGAAATTCCAGGACGTGAGCGCCGACGCCGGTCCCGATTTCCAAAAGCCAGCCGCCCATCGCGGCGTCGCCTTCGGCGACATCGATAACGATGGCCGCATCGATGCCGTCGTCTCCGTTCTTAACGGCCCGGTGAAATACTTCCACAACGTCACCAGGAACTCGAATCACTGGATCCTGCTGAAACTCACCGGCAAGAAAAGCAATCGCATGGCCCTGGGCGCTCAAATCCGCATCACCACCGAAGACGGCGCAAAACAATATAACGAGGTCACCACCGCTGTCGGCTACGCCTGCGCCAGCGATTCCCGCGTCCATTTCGGCCTCGGCTCTTCGAAAACCATTCGCGAAATCGATATCCAGTGGCCCAGCCGCATCCATCAGGTCTTGCATAATGTCCAGGCCGACCAGATCCTAGCCGTCGAAGAACCGGCACAGTAAGCCATGACCATACCGTTCCAGCATGCGGTTGAAGCCATCACCGCCGGAGATGAGCCGGCCCTTCGCGCGCTCCTGCAGGCCCACCCCGATCTTGCCCACGAACGCGCGCCATTCCCCCATCAGGCCACGCTCCTGCACTACATCGGCGCGAACGGAGTTGAAGTGCAGCGCTCGATTTCTAACTCGCCCGCCATCGCCCGCATACTCCTCGCAGCCGGCGCCGATCCCGACGCTACTGCTCCAATCTACGCCGGGGACGATACCCCGCTCTCGCTCACCGTCAGCAGCGTCCACCCTTATCTCGCCGGAGTACAAGCCGACATCGTCGATGTCCTGCTCGACTACGGCGCTAAGATCGAAGGCCTTACCGGCCGGGGCGATCCTCTCGGCGCCGCGCTTTTATTCGGCTATACCGGCGCAGCCGAACGCCTCGCGTCTCGCGGCGCCCGCGTCGGTAACATCGTCTACGCCGCGGGACTCGGCCGTGACGACCTCCTGCGCCAGATGCTCGCAACCGGCGAAGGCACGAATGTCCTGCGCCGCGCCGACGATCGCGCCGGCCGCTACTCGTTTCCCATTCCCCGCGATGCCGACACCCGGGAAGTCGCCCTGATCGTCGCCGCCATGCACGGCCGATTGTCTTGCGTCCGCATGCTGCTCGATGCCGGCGTCGATGTCAACGCCACCCCCTTCTGCCGCCAAAGCGCGCTGCATTTCGCCGCCCAAATGGGACGCGCCGAAGTCGTCAACGAACTGCTCGCCCACGGCGCGCATCCCAACCTTCCCGACTCCCAAATGAATCGCACGCCCGCGCAATGGGCCCGCGAGGCGAACAACATCGCCATCGCCGAACTGTTGGAGAGCCGATGAAAGCCATTTTGTTCGGCGGCACGGGCATGGTCGGCCAGGGCGTTCTGCGCGAATGCCTGCTCGATCCGGAAGTTGAACGCGTCGTATCCATCGGCCGCGGAGCAACCAGCCAACAGCACCCCAAGCTTCGCGAAATCGTACATCCGGACATGATCGATTACTCCGCCATCGAGTCCGAGCTGTCCGGTTTCGACGCCTGCTTTTATTGCCTCGGCATCTCCTCCGCCGGTATGCGCGAGGCGGAATACCGCCGCGTCACTTATGACTACGCAGTCGCCGCCGCCCAGGTCCTCGCCCGCCTCAACCCGTCCATGACGTTCGTTTTCATCTCGGGCGCGGGGACCGACAGCACAGAAAAGGGCCGCGTGATGTGGGCGCGCGTCAAAGGCATGACCGAGAATGCCCTTCTCCGCCTTGCCTTCAAAGCCGCGTACATGTTTCGGCCCGGCGTCATCGTGCCCCTCCACGGCATCCGCTCGCGCACCGCGCTCTACCGCATCCCCTATATCGTTATGGGACCGATTCTGCCGCTGCTAAGAACCGCGTTCCCCAAGTACGTCACCACCACCGAAATTCTCGGCCGCGCCATGATCGCCGTCGCTAAACGCGGCTATCCCCACTCCATTCTCGAAAGCGTCGATATCAACAACGTTTAAGCCACTCCTCCTGTTCCTTTAAGAGCGCGTAGGCCGCGTCCATCGAAACCTGCTGGAATGTAAACCCGTCGCGCGCCCGCAACTGGCCCAGCACATGAAAATCGGCGGAAATGACGTTCGCAATCTTGGGATAACCGCCGGTGGTCTGATGCTCGACAAAAAGCACGATCGGCTGCCCATCCGGCGGGACCTGCACCGCACCCAGGGGCACGCCTTCCGTCAGCATGTGGCCCGTGTGTCTCTGAAGAACCGTCCCGCGCAACCGTATCCCCATGCGATCCGAATCTGGCTGCACTTCCCAGGTCGATTCGCACAACGCATCGGCGCTCCCCGGAGCAGTAACCCGCACCAGCGTACCGATGCCCGCCCCCACCGCCTTACGCCCCGCCACCGCGGACCGCGCCGCGCCCACCGCCAGCACATCTCCGCGCTTCAGCGCGCGCCCTTCCCAACCGCCCAAGCCCGTCAATAAATGTGTAGACGCACTCCCCAATACCAGCGGCGCGTCGATTCCTCCGCCCACGCATAAATAGCCACGCGCCCCCGCGCGCGCATGCCCGCATCGCACCTGCTCCCCCGCCTTCACCCAAGCCGCTTCCCACATCGGGATGCTCGTTTCGAAGTCCCCCCCGGTGAGCGCTACCATTGCGGGCGACTCGAATTCGAAGGCGCCCCCCGCCAGCGTCATCTCCAGTGCCGCCATACCCTCCGCGTTGCCCACCAGCCGATTGCCCGCTCGCAGCGACAGCGCATCCGCAGCCCCCGACGCCGAAATTCCCAAATGCGCATACCCCGGCCGCCCCAAATCCTGAACGGTAGTCAGCAGCCCCGGCGAGATTACGCGAATGTGGTTCGTCATTCGCTCTTAAATCTCACCCGATCGCCCATCCGCAGCAACGCGGGCGGATCCGCCGCCGCATCGAACAAGCGCATTGCAGTCCGACCGATAATCCGCCATCCTCCCGGCGATGCCATCGGATACACCCCCGTTTGCCGCCCGCCGATCGCTACGCTGCCCGCCGGTACCCGTCGCCGCGGCGTCTCCAATCGCGGCGCGGCAATCGATTCCGCAAGGCCCCCGAGATACGGGAATCCGGGGGAAAACCCCAAAAAATAAACCAGGTATTCCGCGCCGCTATGGATCGCAATCACTTCCTCCGGTGTGTGCCCAGTTAACTGAGCCACCGTTTCCAGGTCCGGCCCGAACTCGCCACCGTATCTCACCGGTATCTCTACCGTCCGCGTCTCCGGCGCTGGCGCCTCCCGCGCGACCGCGAACAAATCTTCCGCGGCACGCTCGATCTCCGCGTGCCTCGTCGACCGCGGATCGAAATCCACCAAAATCGACGCGTATGCCGGATGCACGTTCGTCACCCCCCCACGCCCCGCAGCAACCCCGTCAGCCGCAGCACTTCCCCGTGCGCCACCAGCGAAATCCGCTGGTCGAATACCAGCAGCAGCGAACGGTCGCTAGCGTACTCCACCCGCATGCCAGGGGATTGACTCATTCCTCTCAGTTTGATACTTTTCGGTCTGTGGGAGGTTACGCATTATGACGCCCGCACAACTAGCGCCTGCGCAAAGCGCGGAAATGGTCTGGCAGGAGGATAAGAAACACAAAGGCTGGACCGTCCACCTGTACGTCGGCGCGGAAGTCATCAAGTATTCGCACCCCGATGCCGCCAACGCCGCGTCCGATGCCGAACTGATTGGCCTAGCCGTACGCGACGCCAAAGACGACGGCTACGATCTGCCCCCGGCTGCCGTCAAAATCAAGCGCTAGCCCGCTGAGACAATATCCTAAGCGTTCATCACCCGGCCCATCCGCTCAATCGCCTCATCGATCTCCGCCGTGTTCGTGAACCCGATCGTCACCGAGTCGACCGCGCCTAAATTCATGGCAAACTTCATCGCCGCGTCGCGATCTTCCGCTTTGGTGAACCGCCCTTCGCCCACCAGCTTCATGCTGATCACGCCCATGCCCTGCTTGTGTACCGCCTTGGTGTGCGCCACCACTTCGTTCACATCGCCCGATTTTGTCTACGTCCCGCTGGTCCGGCGTATCCATCCGCGTGCCATTGTGATTCATGCGGATCATGGCGACCTCTAGCCATTTATTCCCAGGAATCGTCCGCAGCGCCGGCAGCCCGTGAATCGAAGCGCCATGCGTGACGATCATCTTCTTCTGCTGCGCCAGCGAAAACCCGTCGCGCAGGCTTTCGTAATCCGTCACCCACGTCGGAGGCCGCAGGCAGTGCAGTAGCAGAATATCGATGTACTCGGTGTTCAACTGTTGCCGGAACTGGTCGATTTTCGGCGCCGGATCGCCCGTTGCCGGCGTACTGTACTTGGTCATCAGCCGGTAGCTGTCGCGCGGCAGCCCTTTTAGCGCGATCGCCAACATCTCCGGCATGCCGTGATAGCTCTCGGCCGTCTCGAAAAAGCGGATGCCCTGGTCATACGCATGCCGCACCAGGCGCGTGAATCCCTCTTGCCCCAGTTCCCGCTGCGCGCGTCCGCTCGTGGTTCCCGTGCCGAACGCCAGCCGCGTCACTTTCACCTTCGACTTGCCCAGCGTCACCCAGTCGGTAGCGGCGCGCTTGTGCTTCGCTAGTGCCAGCCCTCCCGTCGAGGATAACGCCGTTATGGCGGCGCCCGTTTTCAGAAAGTCGCGTCTGGTGAAATGAGCCATTAGTCCCTCCTTCCGAACACTGTACCATTGCCGCCACCCTCCGCCGTCACACCGGAAATGCCTCTCCCTATCGGCCCCCCCGCTTTATGTAGAATTGAATACGGTACAAATGAGCGAGAAGCTGTCTCCCGGCACGAAAATCGGCCGATACCAAATTGAAGGCGAGCTAGGGCATGGCGGCATGGGAACAGTGTTCCTTGCCGAAGATCCCATGATTGGGCGTCGCGTCGCCCTCAAGGTGATCCGCCTGGATGACTCCGGCTCCGCCGAACAACAACGCATGATCGCCCAGAGTTTCCTGAAGGAGACTCGCTTGGCTGGCGTCCTCCACCATCCCGGAGTTGTCGGCGTCTTCGATGCCGGTCGGCAGGATAGCTTCGCCTACATCGTCATGGAATACATCCAGGGCCCGACCCTGGCCGTACTCCTCAAGGAAACGCCCCCGCCCGAACTGACCAAACTTCTCGACATCTGCCGCCAGACGGCCACCGTTCTCGACTATGCCCACGCCCACGGCGTGATTCACCGGGACGTCAAGCCCACCAACATGTTGGTGCAGGACGACGGCATGGTCAAGATCTGCGACTTCGGCATCGCCAAGGTCGCCCAGTCTACCGAATTCACCGTCACGCAGGCCGGCATGGCCCTCGGAACTCCCGAATTCATGTCGCCGGAGCAGGTCCTCGGCCAGCCTCTGGACGGCCGTTCGGACCAATGGTCCCTGGCCGTCGTCGCTTACGAGGTCATCACCGGCACCCGGCCCTTCCACGCGGAAAGCTATACCCAGGTCATGGCACAGATCATGACCCTCGAACCGGAAATGCCTTCCCGCCGCAACACGGCCCTTCCGGTAACAGTCGATGCGGTATTCGCCAAAGCCCTGGCCAAGAAACAGGTGGACCGCTTCCCCAATTGCTCCGATTTCATGGAAGCCCTTTGCGCCGCCTTTACCGCCGCTGGCATCCCCGCGCCTGCGCCTTCTCCCACGATGGCCGCTTCCCCGTACTCGACGCGGACGCCTGCGCTGACACCGAATCCCACTCCAGCGCCCACCCTAGCGCCGCCCCCCCCCCCACCCCGCCGCCAACGCCGGCTCCGACAATGATTCCAGCGGTGGCCGCTCCCAATTACGCCCCGATCGAGACGCCGCCGCCCAAGGGATCTTCCACGAAGTGGATCGCCATCGCGGCCCTCGTGCTGGTTCTCGCCGCTGGGGCCTCATGGTACTTTCTCCACCAGGGCAAGGCGGCGCCAGTTGAAACGGCCCCCGCCGCCGCGGTCACACCTGTGACGCCCAACCCGGCGCCCGCTCCGCGCTCGGCATCAAAACGCACCACATCGCCGGGTGGGGCCGCCGCGCCCGCTTCCGCACCCGCTTCCCCGCCGACCGGGAAACAGGCCGCGGCTAGCCAATCCGTTCGTCTCTCAACAGTTCCGGAGGGCGTTGCCCTGATCATCGACGGCAAGTCCGATTCGCAGTGCCAATCTCCTTGCTCGGTCGAACTGCCAGCAGGCCGCCATACCGTTGTCGCGCGCAAGGAAGGCTATTATCCGCTCGCCAAGGATTTCAATGTCGACTCCGACCACCCGGAGCTTAGCTTCACCCTCGGCCCAGTAACGGGATCGCTGCTGGTCTCCACCGATCCGCCTGGCGTGGCGATCGCCATAAACGGCGTGCCGCGCAGTGAAGTCACCCCTGCGAATTTCACGCTTCCGGTCGGTCAGTATAAGGTTCGCCTGACCCGCGAAGGCTATGAGCCGCTGGAGCACGAAGTGACGGTCACCGGCGACGGAATTTTCCGTCTTACCGTTTCGCTGGCGAAGCCTCGCTGACGCATCGCGGACACGCTCGCGCCAGATTGTTGCGCGCCTCCGCATAATCCGGCTTGATCTTCAGAGCCGCCTGAAACTGCGCTGTCGCCTCCTGCATTTTTCCCGGCGTTTGCGCCAATGCCACGCCTAACCCGTTGTGCGCGGCGGCATCGTCCGGTTTCGCCCGCAGAATCGTCCGGTATTCCGCAATGGCCTCCGCCAGCCGCCCAGGAGTCTGCACCAGCGCGTTCGCCAGATTCTCGCGCGCGTCCGCATACCCTGGCTGAATGCGCAGCGCCGTCCGAAATTCCGTGACCGCATCCGGCAAACGTCCAGGCATTTGCGCCAGATCGACGCCTAAATCGTTATGCGTCTGCGCGTCCTCCGGCCGCAGTCGGAGCGCCGTTTGGAACTCCGCGACCGCTTCCGGCAACTGTCCAGACATCTGTGACAATGCGTTCGCCAAATTGTTGTGCGCGTCCGCATGATCCGGTTTGAGGCGAATCGCAGCCTGAAATTCCGCGATCGCCTCCGCCTGCCGTCCGGGCGTCTGTGACAACGCGACGCCTAAGTTGTTGTGCGCCTCCACGTCGTCTCCGTTAATCGCGAGCGCGGCCTGATACTCGGTGATCGATTCCTGCAAGCCGCCTGGAGTTTCTGCCAGCGCCCGCGCCAGATTGTTGCGCGCGTCCGCATAATTCGGTTTCAGTTCCAGCGCCGCGCGAAACTGAGCGATCGCGTCCGCCATCCGGCCCGGCGTCTGCGTCAAAGCCACTCCCAGATTATCGTGCGCCTCCGCCAGGTCCGGCTTCAGATTCATCGCCGTGCGAAATTCCGCCATCGCGTCGGGCAGTCGTCCGGGAATCTGCGACAGCGCCACCCCCAAATCATCGTGCGTCTCCGCGGATTCGGGCTTCAATCGTAGCGAAGTATTGAACTCCGTCACCGCATCCTGCATCCGCCCGGGCATCTGCGCGAACGCATTGCCCAGGTTCGTATGTGTCTGCGCGTCGTTCGGTCGCAGTTGCAGCGCCGCCCTATATTCCGTTACGGCTTCCGGCAGACGGCTCGGTGTCTCCGCCAGCACCACCCCCAGATTCGTATGCGCCATCCAACTTGCCGGATTGCGCGCCAACGTAGCGCGATACAGCGTCTCCGCATCGCGGTAATTCCCGCTTTGCCGCCACGTCAGCGCCCCCAGGACCGCTGCCAAGGCCACTGCCAGCGCGAATGTGGCTTGCCGCCCCAGCTTGAGGCGCTGTGCGACCCGCGCCAGCGCCCAAACGGCCGGAACAATAATTCCCAGGCTTGCCAAATACGCGAAGTGGTCCGCTACATACGAAAATAGAAACGGATAGACGTTCAGAAACCCGAGTACCGGAAACAGCGTTCCCACAAAATACAAAAATGCCGCCAGCGGACCGCGCATCCGCCGCGCCAGCACCAATAGACCTGCTGCCACAACCGCCAAGCCCGCAAGGTAGAGGTACTGCCACCACGCTGCCGCATCGATCGTCCACCGCGGATAAGTAAAGATCAGATTTGCCGGCCAGACCACTGTGCCCGCATAAAACCAGATTACTCGGCCCGCCAGCAGCATCCGTCCTAGCCAGCTCAGCGCAAAATCCGCGCCGGTTGCTCCGATATGCGTACGCTCCACCCATGCCGTGAATAGCCCCGCGCCCGCGCCCATCGCGAACCAGGGCAGCAGCGGTCGCACGTCGCGCCCCATGCTGAGGCGGCCCCGCTGCCACCACAACACCACCACCAGGGCCACCGGCAATGTCGCCGTTACCGTCTTCGACCCCAGCGCAAGCGCGAATAATCCCACCGCCCAGCAGTAGTCCGATCGCCGCCGCGTCCCGTCGAATCGCAAGTAAAGCAGCGCCGCCGCGAGATAGAACGCGCCCGACAACGTGCTCTTTTGCTCCGAGATCCACGCCACCGCCTCTACCAGCATCGGATGCAGCGCGAAAATCATTCCGGCCAGCCAAGCGCCCGGGAGTTCCAGCCGCCGCACGATCCGCACCACCAGGTATGCCGAAATCGCATGCAGCGCGACATTTGTGAGGTGGTAGCCCAACACGGCCCCCCCCCACAATCTGTGCTCCATCCAGAACGCGCTGTGCAGCAGCGGATAGTATTGTTGCGTCGCGCTCAGGTCGAACCAGATCCGCCACAAGCCGTGCAGCGATTCCAATGCAGGCCGCGTGACGTGGCTCAAATCGTCCCACACCAGCCCGCCATGCAATGCCGGCCAGTAAGCCGCCAGCGTTGCCGCCAAAATCGAAACAAGAATCCCGAATTCCCGCGCATCGAAGGCACGCGCCAGTCTCTCCCCCGCGCCCGCGCGCTTCTCGGGCACGGCTTGCCTGTCGGCGTGGTAGCGTTTTTTCGCCATTGGAGAATCCCCATGTTATCCCGATTAGAGACTGGCGCAGGCGCGCGCCTTAAGATAACGTAAACTTAGAAGAGAACCGGATTCCCGGACCGACTAGTCATGAAGCCATTTATCTATTCTTTCCTCCTGGCCTCGATCGCCGCCATCGCCGCCTCGCCGGCGCCCGCCCAACAAGCCTCTGCGCCGGGCCCAGCCATCAAGTCCACCGTCGACGAGGTCGTCCTCGACTTCATAGCCCGCGACAAAAAAGGCAAACCAGTAACGGATCTCAAACCCGGAGACCTGGTCGTCACCGATAACGGCGCTAAAGAACAGCCCACCGGCTTCCGCCTCGTCCAGGGCGCGGAAGCCATCACGCAAAACGGAACCACCACCAAGCTCGATCCGCTCCGCCAACTGCGGCTCGTCACTCTCGCCTTCGAAGCCTTGGGCGATCCGACCCAACGCAAAACGGCTCGCGCCGGCGCCATCGACCTGGTCAAAGGCGAACAAGGCGCCAACGTGTTCTACTCCGTCGTCGTCATCGATACCCGCCTCATGGTGCTCCAGCCCTTCACCGCCGATAAGGACGCGCTCATCAAAGCCATCGACGAAGCCACCAGCGGCACCTCCGCCGGCAAGTTGCTCCCAGAGTCCGAACACATCAAGAGCGACCTCAAACGCTATCTGAACGGCGCGACCTCCAACGGCTCCGATCAAGCCAATAACGTCGTCTCCACTGCCACCCAGGTCGCCTCACAGGCGCCCGCCGCCGGCCCCGGAGCGGGCGGCTCGGCCGTGCAAGCCAAACTCGCCTCCATCATGCTCGACATGCTCCGCATGGACGCAGCCATGTCCACCCAGGATGCCCGCCTCTCCCTCAACGCCCTCGAATCCCTTGTGCATGGCCTCCAAAACATGCCCGGCCGAAAGTCCGTTCTCTACTTCACCTGGGGCATGTATTTGCCGCCGGAGCTCGACGCCATATTCCGTAGCCTTACCAGCATGGCTAACCGCGCCAATGTCACCTTCTATTCCGTGGATACGCGCGGCGTCATGACCTACGCCCAGAACTCCGGCGCCACCGATCAATTGAATAGCGCCAACGATTCTTCCAGTAACAGCACGCTCAAGGAGGGCAACGCCAGCAAGGATGAAATGCGCGCCTCCGACAACGCCGAAACCTCCTCGCGCGCCAACGTCCAGCTCCCCATTCGAAATCTTGCGGAAGCCACGGGCGGCTTTCTCCTCGGCGAAAGTAACGACCTGCGCACGCCTCTCCGCCACGTCAACGAAGAAATTGCGTCCTACTACGAGATCACGTATAACCCGCACATCGAAAATTACGATGGCGCTTTTCATAAATTGAAGATCGACAGTGATCGCAAGGGCCTCGTCCTCCAGGCGCGCAACGGCTACTTCGCGCTTCCTCCCGAATCCCGCGCCTCCGGAATGCAAGTCTTTGAAATGCCGCTGCTCAAAGCCCTGTCCGATGGTCAGCCCCTCAGCGATGTTGAGTTCCGCTCGGCCGCGTTTCTCGAACAACCGCATGCCGACAATACCTCGCTCTCCGTCATGGTCGAGATCCCGCTGCACGGCCTGCAAGGCAAACCCGACGCCACCGGGAAATTTTCCGACGTCCATTTCTCCATTGCCGCCCTCATTAAGGATTCCAAAGGCGAAGTCGTCGGTCCCAGGCTAACCCGCGATCGTTCCGTCCACGTCACCGCCGACCAGCTCAAGATGGGCAACTTCGTCGAAAAAATGCCTCTCGATCTGCCGCCAGGCGATTACACCATGGACACCGTCGTGATGGACCGCGAGACCAACAAAATGGGCACGGCCCACACCAAGTTCACCATCGCTGCCTCCGGCAAGGGCGTAGGCATTTCATCGCTCACTTCGGTGCGCTCTTACACGCCCAACGTGAAAGGTCTCGACCCCAACGACACATTCCAGTTCCAAGGCGGCAGCATCACCCCCACATTAAACAAAAGTGTTCCGCGCGTCGAAGGTTCGTCGCTACGCCTCTTTTTCGTGGTCTATCAGGACAAAGCGATCGCCGCAAAGCCAACCGTGGAAGTTGAATTCATGCAGAACGGCAAAAGCCTGCAGAAAGCGCCTCTGCCCCTGCCCGACGCCAATTCTCTGGGACGGATTCCCTACGTTATGACCATTCCTGCCGCCGCGATTCCGCCGGGTTCATATCAGATCCGCGCGACCGCGAAACAAGGCGACACCACCGCAGTCGCCGCCACCGACGTGCAGATCGAAGCGAAGTAATCTGTCGCGCCTAGCGAGGACTCAGCCCCTTAAATCGGCGAAAGCCTCTTCAATCTCGCGTTTCGCCGCAGCCCCAGGCACCGACAATGGCAGACGGGGCGGACCGCCGTAATATCCATTCAAGTCCATGGCGTGCTTCAGCCCGGGAATTCCGTGCTTGGTGGTCACCAACGCCGACGCCCGCGCGATGCGATTTTGCCAGTCTCGCCCCGCCTCTTCTTCCCGCGTCCGGTACG
Source organism: Bryobacterales bacterium (assembly GCA_963738375.1). Lineage (GTDB taxonomy): Bacteria > Acidobacteriota > Terriglobia > Bryobacterales > Bryobacteraceae > Bog-159. The sequence continues at coordinate 99,146 of CAVTWL010000001.1, forward strand.
CCTCCCAGATGGCGATGCACGCATAAGGCGCCGCATTCGCGAACGCCAGAATCGCGCCCGTCGCACCCATCAGCAGCGACGGCCACAGCGTCGGGGCGGACCCAACGGTCACCTGGAAGCCCTTCCGCGATTCCCGCATCAACTGCATCACCTTCTCCATGTTTCCGGAGCTCTCTTTGATACCGATGATGTTCGGATGATGCGATAACTCCACCACCGCGTCTGCTGGGATGTCCAGCGCGGTTGCCTGCGGAAAATTATAGATGATGACCGGAATCTTCACCTGGTCCGCCACAGCCCTATAATAAAGCGTCTGCGCGTCCGCCCGGTTCAACAGGTTCTTGTAATAATGAGGCGTCTTTACCAGTGCCGCCTTGTACCCCAATTCCGCCGCGCGATTCGTTAGGCATACCGTCTCCTTCACGCTCTCGACACCCGTGCCCGCTATCAACAACTTCTCGGGAGCTGCGTACTTCGCCACCATCTCCCACAGTTCGACTTTTTCCTCCGCGCTTAGCATTACGCTCTCGCCCGTCGAGCCGGTCACCACATATCCGGCCAGCGTCGTCAGATTCCATTTCTCGATGTTGTGCTGCACCTTGGACGCATAAATATTCCCGGCATGATCGAACGGCGTGGTAACCGGAGGGAAAATTCCTTGTAGTTTCATGGCTCGGCTCAATTCGTGTGAAAAAATATGGTATCGAACATCGGCTTGCCCGTGCGAGAATGCCAATGAGCCGACCATGTTCTCTATCGAAATTGAGTGCTCGCCGGACGAAACCGGCCTCCTGATCGCCGATCTCTCGGAAGCGGGCGCGGCCGGCATCGTCGAACTGAGTGACACACGCCTTCGCGCCTTCTTCGCAGACGACCAGGCCCGCAACGGAATCGCCGGCAGATTTCACGCCGTTACTTCGCGCCTGGAAGAACAGCGGGACTGGGTGGCCGAATCGCGCGCCAATTGGGAGCCCATGTTGATTGGCAGCCGCTTCTTCCTGGTTCCCGAGTGGCGCGACGACCCCGCGCAGGACGGGCGCTTCCGCATCGTGGTTAACCCCGGCATGGCCTTCGGCACCGGACGCCACGAAACAACCCAACTTTGCCTCGAAGCCCTCGAAACCTACGTCCGTTCCGGCGAACCGATGCTTGATATCGGTACCGGCGCGGGCATCCTGGCCCGAGGCGCCGTGCTCCTCGGCGCAACACCTGTCTGGGCCTCCGACATCGATCCCGACGCCGTCGAAGTCTCGCGCCTCAACCTGCTTCCCAACCTCTTCATCGGTTCGGCCAACGCAGTGCGCAGCCGTTCTGCCGCCATCCTCACCGCCAATATTAGCCCGGAAGCGATCTTGACTCTCGCCCCCGATCTGCTGCGCTGTCTCCGTCCCGATGGAGTCGCCTTGCTCAGTGGGTTCGAAGGCTGGAACGTCCCCGCAGTCGAAGCCGCGCTCGCTTCCCTCGGCGCCCGGATCATCGAAACCCGTCACAAGAACGAATGGGCGCTCCTGGCGGTTGGAGTTACACTCGACGGTGGAAACTAGCATGTCTGCCACACAGTGCTGTCGATCCGCCGCCTCGCCGCGGCACAACGCATTCCCCTCCCAACGCATCGAGTTCGCCGCAATTGGGACGCAGAGCCTCGGCTCCGCGGATCTGCCCTGCGCCCGCAAAGTTCGGAGCCTAACATGTCCACCACTCGCCGTAATTTCTGATCCGCCTCCGCAGCGCCCTTGGCAGCCGCCGCCCGCAAAGCACGTCATCCCCCAATGACCGCCTACAGTTCGACGTGATCGGACTGGGCCTGCGGCACCACTGATGTTCATGCCGGGATTGAAGACGGGGCGCCACCTTCGTAGCCGTCGCCGACCTCTACTCGGGCCGGCGCACCCGCGCCGCGAAGTCTTCGGCAAAGACATTTTCGTCACCAACGACTATCACTAACTTCTGGGCCGGCGAGACCTTGACGCCGTCATTGTCGCAAACCCCCACCATTGGCTCACCAAGCTTTCATCGAAGCTCTCAATGCAGTCAAAGATGTCTACTGCGAGAAGCCCATGGTTCATGCCATCGAGGTCACGCCGTGATCGCCGCCCAGCGCGGCAGCGGTCGCATCCTCCAATTCGGTAGCCAACGCGTCAGTTCGATCATCTCTCAGAAGGCCAAAGACCTCCTGCGCGGCAGCGCTATCGGCAGACTCAACCGGATCGAAGCTTGGTGGGAGCGCCCCATAGATAGCGACGAGCTTGTCTTCCGCAACTCCATTCTGCCGGACGCTTCCACTGCACCATAGAATGGGATCGCTTTATCGCTAACGAGGTCGCCGCCCCCTCGACGCCGAACGTTTTTTCCGGTGGCACTGCTATCGCGAATACGGGGTCGACATTCCCGGCGATTTATTTGTCCATCTTTTCTCCGGTGTCCACTTCGTCCTTGATGTGCTCGGGCACTCCCGCGTCGTCGCCACAAGCGGCACCCACTATTGGAACGATGGACGCAAAATCCCCGATATCGTGTTCGCCCTCGCCGATTATCCCGAGATCCTCCACGTCAATTTCCAACAGGGCGCCGCTGAAACCTCCGGCTTTCGCTTCTTTGGAGAAATGGCATCCTTCACATTCACGGCGATGGCGTGCGACTGGTGCGTCACTTGCCTCCGTTCGAGCCCGGCCACAACATGGGGACCTTCGCCGAGGCTACGCAGCAGCAATTTCTCCTAGAACACCGTCGCAAATACCCCGAGCGCCCCAGGATTCGCTGATCCAACTCCACGGTCAGCACCTCGCCTTGACGCTTACGCCGCCGAATTCGGGTCACAGCCGTTATCCCATCTTTGGCAAACACGACGCGCAACCCGAGGATCGTGGGGCGTGAGATGCTCAACTGCTGAGCGATGGCATGGTTGGCGATACCCTGGCACGACAGGAGCAGAACACGGCACCGGAGGGCTACCTTTTGCGGAGAATTCCCGTTACGAACCAAGGCCTCGAGTTCCGCTTTCTGTCCGGCAGTCGTCGCCAGAGGGGCCGCCGATGTGAACATGCCTCACCATACGGCGGCCGGCAACAATCGTAAAGGGTTACCTAAGACAGAACACCAATACCGGCAGGCTGAGCCGCCTGCCTGGTGCTATCCCATTTACATACTTTTGCGTTTGCGACGGCGCGACACCAGCAGCACCAGCACAACTCCCGCTGCCAGCCAAAGGACGGCCTGAAACATTGTGTTACTCACAGTGCGGTTCCTCCTTTCTCATTGCATCCCCTTCATCATGGGGAACAAGTATTTGAAAACCTGTAAAATCCCCGGACCGGCCGCCACCACTAGAATCGACGGCAAGATAAAGAAAAAAATCGGAAATACGAGTTTCACCCCGACCTTCGCAGCGCGCTCTTCCGCCTCCTGCCTCCGCCGCACGCGCATGAATTCGGAGTGCGTTCGCAGAGCATCAGCCATGCTGGTGCCGAAGCGGTCCGATTGAATCAAAATCGCTGTCAACTTTCGCAGTTCGGGCTCCCCCGTCCGTAGCGCCAGGTTACGGAGCGCCTCAGCCCTTCGTTTGCCCGCCCGCATCTCGAGCGTTACCAGGCTCAGTTCCTCGCTCAGTTCGGGATGCGCCACCGCCAACTCTCGTCCCACATTCTGCACCGCCTGGTCCAGGCCCAAACCCGCTTCCACGGAAACCACCATCAAATCCAGCCCATCGGGCAAAGCCAGCCGCAATCTTTCTTGCCGTTTGGTTACTTTGCGCTCCAACAGAAAGCCCGGGATCCAATAGCCGGCCGCAGTTGCCGCCAGGGGGAGCACGATGCGCAACACCGGATTCACCGTGATCCGGTCCCGAAATATGATTGACAAAATTGCGAATCCGATTGCCAAAATCAGCTTGATGCCATACAGCAACGCCACTCCGCTCTCGGCCCGGTATCCGGCTGCCGCCAGCATACGGCGGGTGGTCTGCGCATCCTGCGGCGAAATGGGCGCATGCTGTCCCAAGGCCTGCACTTTCCGTGACAGCGCCGACTGTTTGGGTTGTCCGATCTGATCGAGAGTGATCTGCGCTGCCGTTTCGGGATCCAGTTGTTGCAGGAATCGCGCCGGCTTGGCGTAGCGGCCATAGCCGTATGCGGTAATCGCTGTCGCCAGCAATCCGAATAGAGCCACTGAAACCAATAAAGGCATATGTTTTAGCCTTAAACCTTAATCCGGATAATCTTACGGATCACCAGCTGTCCGACAATCTGCCCGACAATCGACCCTGCAACCAGTTTCTTGCCGTCCGGATCGTCCAACATCGACCGCAAGTAGGCCGGCGCAGCCATCATCATCAACACCGCCGTCGCCGCAGGCAAAATTGTCAGCACCAGTGCGGTCACTCGCCCGTGTGCGCTCGCCGCTCTCACCTGCCCCTTCAGCCGGAACCGTTCCCGGATCACCTGCCCCAGTCGCGTCAGGATCTCGCCCAGATTGCCGCCCGTCTGCTTCTGCAGGATTACCGCCGAGACGAAGAAGCGGACGTCCAGGTGCGGCACCCGGTCCGCCAGATTGTACAGCGCCGTATCGAGGGGCGACCCCAGGTTCTGTTCATTAAAGAGCGTGCGAAACTCCAACCCGAGCGGGTCCGGCATATCCTCGCTCGCCATGCGCAGGCTGATCGTGAACGCGTGTCCTGCGCGCATCGAGCGCGCCAGAAAATCGAGCGCCTCGGGAAACTGCTCCTCGAACGCCGTCATCCGCCGCGTCCGCTTCCGCCGCAGAAAGTAGTAAGGAAGGTACGCGAGCACCACCGCCACCGCAACCGATGTTCCCGGCCAGATGAACAGTGCCGGCAGCATCAGCGACAGAAATAATCCCGCCGCCCCCGCCGCTCCCATGACCAGGAACAGTCTGCCGGGTGACCAATCTACGCCCGCCTGCTGGATGAGCTTGTTGATCTTGTCGAGCAGCGCGAGATGCCCCAGCCACACCTCCAGCCGCGGGGGCCGCGCTGCGATCTCGCGCAGCAATTGGCTGCCTCGAGCCGCTGGATCCTCCGCCGCCGTGCGCAGCATGGCCGACAACTCGCGCCGCCGCGACCACTCGTAAAACTTCAGCCCTAACGCAATCGACAGCAGGACGAAGGTGAACAAGACCAGGAACAGAGGCAGCGAGACTGGCATGCTTACCCGACCTCCTTCACGCTCGCGAATATACTGGCTGGTAGATGCAAACCGCACGCCGCCAGCCGCTCATAAAACTTGGGCCGGATCCCGGTCGCCCGGAAGCAGCCACGGATCTTTCCCTTGTCCGTCAATCCCTTCTTCTCGAACACGAAGAGGTCTTGCAGCGTGACCAGTTCGCCTTCCATGCCGGTCACCTCTGTCACGTGCGTAACGCGCCGCGAGCCGTCACTGAAGCGCGATGCCTGTACAAATAGATCCACCGCCGAGGCTACCTGCTGGCGGATCGAACGCACGCCCATGTTGGCGTTTGACATCCCGACCATTACCTCCAGCCGCCCCACCGCGTCGCGCGGGCTATTGGCATGTACCGTGGTCAGCGACCCGTCGTGGCCGGTGTTCATGGCTTGCAGCATGTCCAGCGCCTCCTCGCCGCGTACTTCGCCCACGATAATGCGGTCCGGGCGCATGCGAAGCGCATTGATCACCAACTCGCGAATTCGGATTGCACCGGTACCTTCGATGTTCGGTGGACGCGTCTCCATCCGCGCTACGTGTGTCTGCTGCAAGCGCAGTTCGGCGGCGTCCTCAATCGTGACAATGCGCTCGTCTTCCGGGATGTATCCCGAGAGTACGTTTAACAGGGTAGTCTTCCCCGACCCCGTCCCACCGCTGATCAAAATGTTGAGCCGCGCCTTGACGCTGTACTCGAGAATCAGCCGCATTTCCTCAGTCATGGTCAGGCAGCGCACCAAATCCTCGGGCCGCAGCGCGTGGCGCCCGAAGCGCCGGATCGAGAGCAGCGGACCGTCCACAGCCACCGGTGGAATCGCGGCATTCACACGCGATCCGTCCGGCAGCCGAGCGTCCACAAGCGGCGTCGATTCGTCCACCCGCCGTCCCACCTGCGCCACCACTTTTTCGATGATCCGGAGCAGATGCGCGTTGTCCTTGAATTGCACGGGCGTGCGATGCAGTTTCCCGGCCTGCTCCACATAGACGAGGTGCGGCGTGGTCACCAGGATGTCGGAAATGGTTGGATCCTGCAGCAGCGGCTCCAGCGGACCCAAGCCGAAGACCTCGTCCAGTACCTCCTCCACCACCCGATCCTTCTCGGTGCGGCTCAGCGGCGTCTTCTCCTGATCCACCAGCCGCACCAGCGCGGTTCGGATCTCCAGGCGCGCCCGCTCCCCGGGAATCGACGAGAGTGCCTCCAAATTCAACCGATCGAGCAACTGTCCGTGTAGGGAAAACTTCAGTTGCTGATATTCCGGCGTGGAGGCTGCACTTTGGAATAGCCGCGCCACCCATCCCGATTCCGCCGCGACATCCGGCGAGTGATGCCATCCGTTACTCGTCATAAGAGTTCCTTCAGCCGAACAGTCCGAAACGCCGTTTGCCTTTTTCCACCGGCGCGCCCGCCAAGCGCAAACCGAAATTCGTCAGTTGGCGGCTCAGATGGCTGCCCGGCGGCAGTAGTTTCCCTTTGCAGAACGCGTCGTAGAGGGCGTAATAATCGTTGGGCAGCATCAGGTCGATAGGCATCCCGAGGATGCGCTCCAGTTCCTCCGCCGTTACATCCGGCCGCTGCGGCGTGCGGTTCAGTATTACGTGCAGCCGGCTGCCGAACCCGGCGTTGATCAATGTTTGGACAGTCTGCTTCGCTTGGTGCAGCGAAGGCACTTCGAGCGTCGTCACCAGGTAAATCTCGTCGATCCCATCAAGTAGCGTCACCGTCGCCAGGTTCAGCGTGCTGCCCAGATCGAGCACCGTCCATGCGTAATGCGCCCGTACGAATGTCACCACCTTGCCCAGCGATTCTCCCGGCACGTTGTCCTTGGGCAGATACCCGCTGGGCGCGGCCAGGATCTCCAGGCCAGGCCAATCGGGGGCAACCAGCGCATTCCAGTAACTCGCGTCGAGCCGATGCAGATTCTGCAGCGCGTCGAGCACCGAGTAAGGCGATTTGACCTTCATTAGGAAGCCTACGATTCCCGATTGCAGGTCGAAGTCGGCCAGCAGGCTGCGCTCGGCGCGCGGCGCGCACAACTTTCCCAATTCCGCCGCCAAATGACACGCAATGGTCGTCGCGCCTGACCCACCTTTCGCCGATAGAAACCCGATGACTTTGCCAGGAGCCCGGCCATTTTCGCTCGTCCTGGCATGCGCCCCCGCCCGCCGCTCTACGGCCCGCCGGAGGTTGTCTCCCAGGGGTGGATACAAGAATTCGTTGGCGCCGGCCCGCATCGACGCCAATATCGCCTCCGGCCGGGCTGCGGTGTCGAGCGCCACCAGCATGCAATCCGGCAGCGCTCCGCGCACCGCCCGCAACGCTTCTTCCACCTCGACTGGCAGCGCTGTGATATCCAACAGCACCACTTCCGGCCTGAGGAATTCGAGCCTCTCCACCAGCGCTGCCCAGTTGCGCAGATCGCGCTGCTCCATCACTATCCGCGCCGCGAGCCCACGCAGCCCTTGCTGCACGGCATCCCACAACACCGGCTCTCCCACCGCCGCCCCGACCGTAGTGGGTGGCGCGGCGCCCTTCGGGACGTCTTGTTCGATCACCAGAGAAGCCATCAGTGCACTCCTCCTGCACCGGATGCACTACCCTGCGGCGCGGCCTGCAGGCCGGATTTCTGTTTCTCGATCTCGATCAGCTCCTCGAGTGGGATATCTTTCCGAACCGGCTGCGCCGCAACCGCTCCCGTAACTTCAGACCCCGGAGTCCTCGGCGCGACGGCCGCCGTATCTGGCAGAAACGCTTGCGGCATTTGGACATCCGGCCGCACACCGCCCGCAGGCATCGGCCCCACCAGTTCCGGCGTAATCATTACCAACAGTTCCGAGTTGCTGCGCGTTCGCGACCGGCTCTGAAACAACTTGCCCAGCAGCGGTATATCGCCGATCCCGGGAATTTTGTTCAAACTCTCGGTGATGGTATTATCCAGCAGCCCCGCGATGACAAAACTCTGCCCGCTCTCCAACTCCACCTGCGTCTGCACTTTCCTGGTAGCCAGAGCCGGGATCGTGTATCCCTCAAATTGCAGTGCTTGCGAATAGTCGAGTGAACTCACCTCCGGCGCGACTTGCAGCCTGATCGATCCGCGCGGCGTCACCATCGGGAGAAAATTGATCCGAACGCCGTACTCGCGAAACTGAATCGTTACCGCGCCAGCCGCGGCGCCACCCTGGACAACGGGAAAGGGGAACTCGCCCCCCGCGACAAAACTGGCCGGCTTGCCATTGATCGCCAGCACATTCGGCTCAGCGAGCGTCTGCAGCAGGTTCCTGGCCTCTAGCGCCTTGATTAACATGCCGAGATTTAAATCCGGCCGGAATAGAAAGATATTCAATGCGTCCGAGAGTGTCCACTGCACGGCTTTGCCCTGGACTGACGGGGAGGCGGGCCCGAACTGCCCCGTGGTAACCTGGCCTACCGTATTCCCGGCCCCGGTGCTCAACAGGTTGAAGCCGAAAGAAGCCGTCGCCGACCGGTCCACATCGGCAAACTTGACTCGCAGCAGGATTTGCGGTTCGGCGGCGGGCGTCTCCACGCGCAGGAGGTTCACTACTTTGCCCAACGTGGCAGCAATCCCGGCGGCTCGCTCCGCACTCGCCAAGTCCTTCACCACGCCCCGTAGAAATACCGTCTCGTTCTCGAAGTCCAGACTTACGTCCTGACCTTCGAGCCCGCGCCGCATCTCGGCTCGCGCTGCTTCGAGGCGCGAGGTATTCTGCCGCACAGTCAGATCGAACAGCGAGCGCGTGCCATCCATCTGCCAAAGGATCACCGAGGTTTCCCCTGGCGCTTTCCCGTTGATCAACACTTCGCGCGGAGTTACCGCCAGTGCCTCCGCCAGATCGCCGTTGCCCACTGAGACGCGCCGCAAATCGCCCGGGGTATCCATCACCAGAGACTTGCCTACCGTCACCGTTAACTTCGCCGGCGTTCCGAAGCCCGCGCAAATCGCCGGCAGTGCAGACGTCACCAGGGAGGCAACCAGTAAGCAACCACGCCCCGTCATGGCTTCACCTCGCCACGCGACTCGAACTTCGTTTCCGTCACCTTGATCCCATGGATCACTTCCACCACGCGCGGCGGCGAAGCGGGAAGCGCAGCCGCGGGTGGCGCCATAGGGTGGGGTAGCGCCACCTTTACCGGTCCTGTTGGCGAAGGCTTCTCAGCAAACGCAGAGGCTGCCCCTGTGTGGAACAATTGCGACACAGCGCTCCCGTTCGTTTTGGCGATGTCTGTATCCAACGGATTGCGCAGGACCAACTGAATGGTCGTTTGCGCGGCGGCCAGACTCAACATCTCCGCCTGCTGCGGAGTCACCAGCAGATTAACCACCGGGACTGAAACCGGCTTGCCTTCTGCGTCTTTCTGGAAATTCTGCCCCGCCGAAAGCACCTCGACATTCTGCAGCAGCGTCTGTGTCATCCCACCGAGATTGGCCGCGCCCGGCGGACTACCTGACACCAACACATCCACACGCATGCCCGGCACGGCGAAACCAGCCACACCGACAATTTCGTTCACCCGGATGGCAACCGCCCGCATGCCCCTCGGAATCAGCGCCGCTAACCCTGCGCCCCCGCCCTTGGGCGCCAGGCGCGTCTCCACAATCGGTTCGCCGTTGACGATCGGAGAGACCACCCCGCGCCCGACGATGTCCTCCCTCTTTTGTAAGACTCCTTCGGGTACACTGCCAGTCCAGTCACCTGCTCGCACATCGGCATCGCGGATTAGCGACCCCGGCTCCATGGTTCGCGCCGCCAAGATCAGTTTGCTCGCTGCCGGCGTCGCCTGTGTCGCCACATGTCCCGATAGAAGCCTATAAAGCAACAGGCTCGCGCCCGCCGACACGATAAAAGCAAAAGCCAGTACGGAAATCAGTCTTTGATTCATGCTCGCTCACGGGCCGTGTCCTCTCGCGGGATACGCGCTCCCGTCCTCTTTTCCGGGTAAATCGCTCTCGTCCCGGTGCGCTACCCCCCTATATCGACCGAATCCCCGAGAACCTATAGGTCTCCGCCTAACGCATCGCCGCGGCCCGCTGCAAGACCAAGGGCGCCGCGCCGGCGGGCCTGAAGACTACCGCCACCCCGTCCTGGTATACCAGCCGCCAGGTGCTCGCTTGCCGCAGTGCTCCCACCAGTGGCGCATCCGGAGGCAGCAGCACCGTATCGGCGCCATATCGCCGCAAGTACTCCTCCCAACCTGCCTGCGCGGCCATAGCCTTGATATACCGCCCCGCGAATTCCGCTCCGTAAAAATCGCTGCGCCCGTCGATGAATACCCGACCTCGCGGAAACTGGCGATAAATCAGATATCCGCCCCAAAGATCCTCCGTAAATACCCCGCCATAGAGTCCCGACTTCTCCAGAAACCCCGCCGCCGCTACCGGAAAAGTCTTTGGATCGTACCCAGCCCGGCAAGCCTCGGGCGGCCTCGGAGCATAAACCAGCGCCGCCAGCGCCAGCACTCCCGCAGTTCCCGCCACGGGCCATCGCGTCGCCGCGTCCCAGGCGAATTCCATTCCCGCGCGAATTTCGCCAGCCCTGCCATAGCGCGCCGCAGCCGGCTGGCCGCTCGCGGCGACGAACCAGCCCGCAAGGCTTCCGATACCCACGCCGCCGCCGGCGCCGCCGCCAACAGCACAAAGATCTCTACGTTCCGCGCCGAGTAAAGCGCCAAATGTCCCCACACCGCAAACAGCATCGGCCACACCACTCGTCCCTTCCGCAGTTCCCAAAAAGCGGCCCCGGCCCCGGCAGCCAGGAGAATCTCCAGGTACCGCGCCTGACCGCCTTGAAAATCTAGCGGCTGGAATTCCATGATGTTGCCTCGATAAAATCCGTCCGCCAGATACTTGTAAATATGTTTGTGCAGGCCATATCCGTATGGATTTATTAGAGTCGCCGCCGCACACCCACACGCCGCATAAATCAAACGCAGCCCGCGTGTGAGAACCCGCCGCCTTTCGTCGCTCCCAGGCTCGCGTAGCAGCACGGTGAACTCTCCGGCCGCGTAAGCCCCGATCAAGAATATCCCGACGAAGAATCCACCATGAAGATTGGTCCACAACACCATTAGCGGTACCAGCAACCACAATCGCCGTGCGCCGTCGTCGTCCTTAGCATTTCGTTCCAAAGCGGAACAAAACACCACAATGAACAGCATCGTGACCAAATGGGGACGTGCCAGCCAGTGTCCCGCCGACCCAGCCGCCGCCACCAGCGTTGCCGCCAGCGCGACCAGGCTGTCGGCCTGCCTCCGCGCCAGCCGGAACAACAGCGCGAACGTCAGCCCCAGGATCACGCTGTTCACCAAGACCACAGCGCTCATGCCCGCATGCAAATGTAGCCAGCCGAACAACACGTCCCACAACCATTCCCACGCAAACCAAAGCTGCCCGCCGCGCGTAAACGAGAAGAGGTCGCGATCCGGCACCCGTCCGTGCGCCAGAATCCATTCTCCCGTTCGCAAGTGCCAGCCCGTGTCTCCGTCGCTCAAGAGCGTATGCGCGCCATGCATCCCGCAGAACAGAAAGACGAGCGGCATCAGAAAAGCCGTATCCGTCATGGACGGAAACCAGCGGAGCGCGCGCGATGCGTGAGTCGGTTGCATGCCGATCCGCCCCCCGCATCCGCACGGTGGGGGCCGTTGACTGACGTCCCGGCCATGCCCCGCCATCGAGAAGAAACACCTGTGTAGTGAGATTCCGGTCCACGATGTCTGGAATTTAGGCTGCCATGCGGCCGCAGTGCGCCCGAAACACTAAAACCGACCCCGCCATCGATTTACCCAGGTCTATTACTTAGGTATTCCTGGCCTGTAACTACCAGGACTAAATAATATCGCTTGGTTTGTATAATTTGCCCGTTGACCTTCTCACCGCGGGTGTATACTTACCCCGTGCGCCTAGCTCGCGCTCAAGAGATTACGATTTTTTTTGCTGAATATATGAGGGGTTTTGTCTTCGTTTCACGCCTCTCTGACTGAGGAGTTGTGCCACCATGCCGGTAAATTGCGGTCTCGATAAATGCTTTTCTTTTCCCTTAGGTTCTTGTTCATTTGCGCATTCGTCTGCGCCATTGGATCGGCTTCCCCCGCGCAAACCGCCCACCCCGCCGTCCAACCCGTCAGCCGACCTCGGGTCAAAAAGCCATCCGCCGCATGATCGCTGGGCAGTGGCTTGGTCACTCATGCTTTCGGAATCCGGCCCTTCCTCCTCCCGGCTATCATCTCGATGACAATTGGACCGGAGGCAAGCGGCAACTGGAATACCGCCTCCATTGGTCGCTGGGCACCGTACCCAGCACCAGGAATAACGCCAACGATTACTACCTCGTCTTCTACGGTGCAACTCAATATAGGCGGATCCATCAACAACCTCACCATCGGCGCCACCGACGTCCTCAATTTCCAAAATAACACCGACTCTCACCATCGGCGGCGAGCACCATCACAAACTCAAACACCGGCGGCGGCATCACCCTGGGTTCGGCCGGCAACTTTACGGATTTGATCATCGGCAGTTCGGCTGGTCACGCCTCACCGGCGGCGGCACGATCACGATGAGCAATAACACCAATAACCGGATCTACGGCGCGGTGGCGGCGGATGTGCTGACCAACGCCAATAACATCGATCCAGGGTTCCGGGCAGATCGGCGCCAGACCAGATGGCCTTCGTCAACCAGAGCGCGGGGGTGGTGGATGCCAACTTTCGAATAACCTGACGATCTGGACGAGCAACGGTACCACCAATCAGGGCACGCTTGGAAGCAACGGCGGGCGGTAACCTGATCCTCAAGAACGATACCTTCACGAACACGGGGGGCACGATTTTGGCTTCCGGAGCGAACTCGGTAGTAACGCTGTTGAACCCCACGATCGTCGGCGGCACGCTGAATACGGCCAGCGGCGGCCTGATTCAAGCTTCTGGCAATCCTACGCTCAGCGGGGTTACCATCGCCGGCACGGGCACCTATCAATTGCCCAACAATAACGACACTACGATCGTGGGCACCATCACCAACAATGGCAGCGATCCAGCAGAATTCCAGCGGCAACATCACCGACCTCATCCTGGGCGGCGCCAACGTGACCCTGACCGGCAGCGGCACCATCGTGATGAGATAACAATACGACAACAACCGGATTTACGGCGCTGTCGCGCGCCGACGTCCTGACTAACGTCAACAACACCATCGAAGGCTCGGGTCAGGTCGGCGCGACATCAGACTGAGCTCTGGTGAATCAGACTTCGGGAATCATCGACGCGAATCAATCTCAATCATTAACGATCAATACGAGCAACGGGACGACCAATACCGGCACGATGGAAGCGACGGCTGCTGGCACTCTGGTTTTTGCGGGCGGCGACACTTACACCAACACCGGCGGCACCATCCTGGCTTCCGGTACCGGCTCCACGGTACAGTTGACCGGCACCGTGACCATCGCCGGCGGCACACTGAATACCTCCAGCAGCGGCTTGATTGAAGATACCAGCGGCAACCCCACACTTAGCGGCGTGACCAACAAGGGCACCTACGCGGTGCTGAATAATGAGGACACGCAGTTGAAGGGCACCCTCACTAATCAGGGGACGGTGCAACTGAATTCCAGTCGGCAACGCCACGGAACTGCAGGCCAATGGAGCCGTTAACCTGGCAGGCGGCGGAACCATCGTGATGTCCGATAACACGAACAACTACCTGCTGCAGTCGGTGTCGGGAAGCTCGATGACCAATGTGAACAATACCATCTCCGGCGCAGGCAATATCGGCAACAGTGCCATGGCGTTCACCAACGATGCCGGAGGCGTGGTGGAAGCTCTTTCCACGCACGGCAACACTTTAACCATCCAAACGGGCGCGGCGGCCGCGACCAATCTCGGTCTTATGGAAGCCGGCAGCGGCGGCAACCTGGTTTTGGACGGAACCATCATCAACACAGGCGGGACTCTGGAGGCTTTGAATGGCGGAGTCGTAACGCTGAATGGTTCCACCATCACCGGTGGCACGCTGACCACCGCGGGTACCGGGGTCGTCACTGTGAGCGGCACCGCGGTCGTGAACAGCGTCACCAACGCTGGGACGATGCAGATTCCTAACAATCAAGTCCTTGACTTCACGCGGTACGCTGAACAACACCGGTGCCATAACCCTGAATTCCAACGGTAACAATACGGAGCTGGCCGTGAACAGCGCGTCGGCAACCCTTTCGGGCGCCGGAACGGTCACCTTCTCGGATAGCAACAACAACTACATCCTGGCGACCGCCGGCGGCAACACGCTCACCATCGCGCAGAATGTTTCAGGACCCGGCGGCGACATCGGCAACGGCGGCCTGGTAATCACCAACCAGAGCACCATTGATGCGACGGCCTCCGCGCACGGCAACGCTCTAACCCTCCAACCCGACGCCACGTTTACCAATAACGGACTGCTCGAAGCCACTGGCGGTGGCGTGCTGGTGCTCGACGGCGGCGCTTTCACCAATACGGGCGGCACGATTACCGCAGGCAGCGGATCGACCGTGGACTTGAATGGCAGCGTGGATGTCGTGGGCGGTGCCTTAAGCGGCGCAGGGACATTCGTAGCCAACAGCGGATCCCAGTTGGACGGCTCGGGCGCACATCCCGTCACCATGTCCTCTACTCTGCAAATCCCGAATAATGCGGCCATCGACATTGACGGCACCATCAAGAATACCGGCACGATCCAGTTGCTCTCCGTTGGCAATAACACGGAACTGGTGGTGAACAGCGCCGCCGTCACCCTCCAGGGCACCGGTTCGGTCACGTTCTCGGATAACAACAGCAACTACATCCTGGCTTCGGCGGGCGGAAATCAACTGACCATCGCGCAGACGATCACAGGACCGGGCGGTGACATCGGCAACGGCAGCGTGGTGCTGGTAAACCAAAGCACGATCAACGCAACGGCTTCGACGCACGGCAGTACGCTGACGATTCAGCCGGACGGGACTATGAGCAATACCGGGCTGCTGGAAGCCACCGGCGGCGGGACGCTGGCGCTCGATGGAGGCACGTTCACCAATACGGGCAGCGGCAATATCACGGCGGGCAGCGGCTCCAATGTCATCCTGGAAGGCAGCCCGACGATCAGCGGCGGCTCCCTGAACGGCGCGGGAGTTTTCACCTCCAATAGCGGCACCACCCTGAATGCTCTGACCAATGCCAGCACCGTAGTGGTTCCGAATAACACCCAAACAACGTTGCAGGGAACCATTACCAATACGGGAGCGATTCAGGAAAACTCCGTCGGCAATAATACGTTCGTCGACCCGACCGGGGCAGTCACCTTAACTGGCGGCGGCACGCTTACTCTTTCGGACAACAACGCCAACTACATCCAAGCCGCTGCCGGCGGCAGCACGCTGACGAACGTCAATAACACCATTTCCGGCTCGGGAAATATCGGCAACGGCAATATGGGCTTCACCAACCAGTCGGCGGGCGTGGTTGACGCCACGTCGGCTCACGGGAATTCGCTCAACATCAATTCCGGATCGATTGGCGCAACCAATACGGGCTTGTTTGAAGCGTCCAGTGGCGGCGAATTGATCATCGGCGGTACGGTGACGAACACCGGCGGTACCATCGAAGGGCTGGCGGGAACGGGTACCAGCGCGGGCGGCAGCGTCTTCATCAATAACGCCACCATTACGGGCGGCACGCTAAATACGCTGGGCACCGGCGTGAATGCCAGTTCAATGACGGCGGAGAGTTCCACCCTCAGCGGGTTGACCAATCTGGGCGCCATCGTGCAGCCGAATAATACATCCCTCGATCTGATGGGGACGATCACCAATAATGGCTCCATCAGCGTGAATTCAGTCGGCAACAACACGTTCCTTTACATGAACGGCAACGTGACCCTGAACGGCACCGGCGTCATTTCGCTGTCCAACAATACCCAAAACTTTATCCGAGGCGCGGCCGGCACCGAGATATTGACCAATAACGGCAACACCATCGAGGGTTCGGGCCAGTTTGGCAGCGGCACCCTAGGGCTGGTCAACAACGCGGCCGGCACGATTCTCGCCAATCAATCCGTCCCGCTGGTGATTACCCCCAATGCGAGCGGCGTGACCAACAACGGAACCTTCCAGGTGAACACAGGCAGCCTGCTGAACGTCACGGGCGGACCTTTCAATAATTTCAACAGCGTAACCGGCACGCT
Organism: Bryobacterales bacterium; assembly: GCA_963738375.1. Classification (GTDB taxonomy): domain Bacteria; phylum Acidobacteriota; class Terriglobia; order Bryobacterales; family Bryobacteraceae; genus Bog-159. The sequence continues at coordinate 115,527 of CAVTWL010000001.1, forward strand.
CACGGGTGGGACTTACAACGTCAACGGCGGTACGTTCCAATTCGACAACGCCAACATCGCCACCAACGCGGCCGACATTATCCTTACGGGTGCGAGTTCGCAAATCGTCAATCAAAGCAATGCCAACGCGCTGGCTAATTTCGCCACCAACGCGGCAGGCGGTATCTTCCAGCTTGGCGCGGGACGCAGTTTCACCACCAGTGCTCCGGGCGGCGGCAACTTCACCAATAACGGCACCCTAATCGTCGGCAGCGGCGACACTTTCAAAGTAGCCGGCAGTCTCAGCAACTTCTCCGGCAGCACTCTCACCGGCGGTAGCTTACTAGTGTCGCCGGTACCCTGCAATTCGGCGCTAACGGCAGCGGCATCGTCACCAACGCCGCCAATCTGAACCTCGCCGGCCCCAGCGCTTCTTTAATCAATCTCGGTGGCGGCAATCTGCTCACTGGCTTCAACACCAACTCCGGCAGCGGTAGCTTCACCGTCTCCAACGGAGACGCGTTCACCACCGGTGGCGCATTCTCCAATGCCGGCACGCTCGATCTGGAAAATGGCGGCAAACTTGTCGTCTCTGGCGGCTTGACCAACCACAGGCGCTGTCACCACCAACGGTACCAACCAGGGTGGCGCAGCCAACACCCTCACCGTGACGGGCACACTCACCAATACCAACGGCCATAGCGTCACCATCGGCGCCAACAACGACACCACCGACAAAGCCAACGCCGGCCTCCTGTCCAACGCCGGAACCGTGACCGTCGACGCCGGCGCCACTCTGAACCTCACCTCCGCCGGAGCCGATACCAACACCGGAACCATCCTCGCCAGCGGCGGCGCCATCAATGTGCAGGCCGGCTCCTTAACCAACTCCTCCAGCATCGACGAAGAAAAGGGCGGCGCCATCACCGTCACCGGCAACCTGACCAACAGTGGGACCATCACCACCAACGCCGCCAATGCCGGTGGCGCGTCCAACACACTCACCGTTACCGGCACCCTGACCAACAACAACGGCGACAGCGTTACCATCGGCGCCAACAACGACACCGCCGACAAAGCCAACATCGGATTGCTGGCTAACTCAGGCAATATCACCATCGACAAGGGCGCCACCATGAACCTCACCGCAACCGGCGCCGACGCCAACACGGGCTCGATCCTCGTCAGCGGCGGAACTCTCGCCGTGCAGGCCGGTTCTTTTACCAACTCCAGTTCCCTCGACCTCGAGGCCAAGGGCACCCTTACCGTCACGGGCAACTTCACTAACGCCGGCACCCTTACCACCAACAGCGCCAACGCGGGGGGCGGAGCCAACACCATCACCGTTACCGGCACCCTCACCAATAACGCTACCGACACCATCACCATAGGCGCGAACAACGATACAGCCGACACCGCCAGCGTGGGCAACCTCGCCAACGCCGGAACCATCACGGTCGACAAGGGCGCCAGCCTCAAGCTGACCGCCGCTGGCGCGGATTCAAATACCGGGTCGATCAGTGTCGCCGGTGGGACCATGACTGTCTCCGCTGGAACCTTCACCAACTCCAGCACCCTAGATCTCGAAACTGGCGGCAAACTGAGCGTTACGGGCGCCATGACCAACGCCGGCACTCTAACTACCAACGGGACCAACGCGGGTGGCACGGCCAATACCATCACCGTCAGCGGGAAGCTCACCAATTCCACAGCCGGGGCCATCACCATCGGTGCTAATAACGACACCACCGATAAAGCCACTTTTGGAACGCTTGCCAACTCCGGCGCCATCACCGTGGATACCGGCGCAAGTCTGACTCTCGCCACCGCCGGAACCGATACCAACACCGGAACAATCGCGGTGAACGGCACGCTCGATCTCGATAAAGCCACTACCCTTAGCGGCGCCGGCACGCTGACTCTCACCGCGGGAACCATCGCCGGCGTCGGCGGTACCGCGACCCTCACTAATTCCAGCACCATCCAGGGTTCCGGCACCATATCCAATCTCGGTATCACCAACAGCGGAACCATCTCCGCCAACCAGGCGTCGCCCCTCGTCATACTGCCAACGGTCGCCGGACTGCACAACACCGGCACGCTCAAAGTCAGCGCGGGCGATACCATGCAAATCGGAACCTCCGCCGGTGGCGCGCTGACCAACTTCTCAGGCACGACCCTTACCGGCGGCACTTACAACGTCACCGGCACTCTGCAGTTCGGCGCCAGCGGCTCCACCATCTCCACCAACGCCGCTACCATTATCCTGAACGGTGCCGGCCAGATGACCAACTTCGGCAGCGGCAACCTCCTCGCCGGTTTCAACGACAACGCGGCGGCGGGCAAGTTTAATTTGGCTTCCGGCTGCTTCGCTGACCACTACTGGCGGCAACTTCATCAACGCTGGCCTGTTTACCGTCTCCACCGGAACTACCTTTACCATCGGTGGCAGCGGCTTCAACTTCACACAAACCGGCGGAACTTCCACCATCGACGGCACCTTGGGCTCTTCCAGCCTCGGTACCGTAGCCGTCAACGGCGGTACGCTCGATGGCGCAGGCACGGTTGCCGATAATGTGGTTGACTCCGGCATTCTGACGCCGGCGACTCCTCCACCAAGACCGGCCAGCTAAAGGTGTCCGACACCTATACCCAAGGCTCCAGCGGAACACTGGATATCCAGATCAACGGCGCCACCCTCGGCAGTAAGTACGATCAGTTGAAGGTCACCCAAGGCGCCACGCTCAGCGGTACCCTTAATATCGCGTTGGGAACGGGCTTCACTCCCACTATCGGGCAGAAGTTCACCATCCTGACGGCATCCTCAGTCGCGGGCACCTTCACAACAGTCAACGGCTTGGCGATCAATGGCACCGAGCACTTCACCATTACTTACAATGCAGGCACCGTGGTGTTCACCGTAGTCTCCGGCGCGCTCCCCGCTTCTAACTTCGGATCCAACATGGTCGTCACCCAACTGCTCCATCCGCCTGCCGGCGCGGCTCCCGTGACTCGTATCCACACTGGCATCGCTAACAGCGGACATAACATGGCGCGTGTGCCCGCGTCGCCCATCGTGGTTTCGTTCGGACCACCCCGGTGGCCGCGCCCGCGATCGTCGGTACTCTCGGAACCGGTTTCCACGGCGTCCGCCCCATGGACTCCCTGGGCGGCGGCGCCATCGCTTCGCTACCGGTCGCCGGCTCGGCCGACGTCCCGACGTCCTCCTTCGGCCTCGCCCAGGTTTCGGCCGCCGCGTATAACAGCATGAGCGCCATGAACCACATGCGCTTCGAATGCGGCGTCGATCTGAAGGGCCTGCTGAAGACCAGCCGCAAGCAACTGTCCGCGGCCTGTGGGCCTCTCCCGATTCACCGGAAGCCCTGTCCTCGGCTACATGACCTACACCGCCAACCACTAAACGTCCCTCATCTTCGTAACCTGCCGGGCGGGCGCCTCAACGGTGTCCGCCCTTTTGTTTTTCGCGTCACTCTAGTCCTCGCCGTACCCAGCTAGTACCCCTGGAACGTGGCATCCATAAACCTGCCCGCTAGAATAACGGGTGAACGCCTCTATGAGTTCGTCCGCCCAACCACTGGTTCGCACTCGCCTGTTCGCGGCCGCTTCGGGGGCGCTGAAAAGTCCGCGTCCTCCGGCTCCTCGCCGCGCGTCCTTCTGCTTCCCATATCTCAGCAGCGTTGCTCCCGTGCCCGATTCCGGACTTGCCGTATTCGACTCGATACCCACCGGCCACGCCGGCCTCCGCCTCCGGCCCTTCACGGCATCGGCGATCACTGTGTCCTGGCAGCCCAGCGCAATCCCTATCCTCAAAATTGAGCGCCGCTGCCCAAACTGCGGCTGGACTGACGTCCGGCGCTCCGCCACCCACAGCCTCAACGATTATCTGCTCAGTGTTTTCGGCCTCGTACCCTACCGCTGCCGCACCTGTAGCGACCGCTTCCACCGCCTGCGTCAGACCGCGCCGAGTCCCGGCCTGGTCAGCCCTGAGGTATCCATCCAGCCGCCGCGCACTTTGAATATGCCCGGGAAGCTGTCTTCCCACAGCTTATTCGCCGCCGGGACATATTCGCGCGCATTTGCCTCGATCGCCGCCACGCCGGGAACGTGCGCCGCCAGGCCCGCCGAATGGATCAGCGACGCGCCAGGACAAGTCAGATCCTGAACGCAGAGAAACATGCTTGTGCTTCTGCGCCACGGCTGCCATCAGCAGCACCTGGCTCTGTCCTTTGCACGCCTTCAGCGCCGCGCCGGAATATCCCATTTCCCGCGCCAGCATCAGGCTCTCGACATCCGTGAGCGACTCGTCGATCACCACCGGCCGCAGTTTCGCCGCCGCATGCATCACATTGGCGCGGTTCGCCTTCAGATCCCGCGCCGTGGGTTGCTCGACATATTGAATGCGCTCGAATCCGGCCGCCGTCCGCTCCCGCAGCCGCCGCAGAAATTCCAGCAGATACCCACATTGGGACACTGCTCGTTGAAATCGAGCGAGTAAAACCATGCCGCAACCCCACGCGCGCGTCTGCGTTTCGCCGGTGGCCCGGTCGATCTCGGTCACCCGCCGTCAGATCCCACGCAGATCGTTGCCAGCCAGCTTGATCTTGATCCGCAGCAACCCGTTGTACCGGATCCACTCCGGCAGCGTCTCCGGCAGCCCATCGCCGATGCGGCTGCACGAATGTCGGAGGCCACGATGGATCCGATGCGCCCACCGAGTGATACAGCGCCATGCGCGCCGCAGGCTTCCGCCGCACATACCGGCTCAGATACTCGCCCTTGTAATCCCCTCCGAGATAATGCGCCAGATCGTGAGGCATGCAATCGGCGCCGTAGGTCAGATAGCTGCTCACACCCAGAGCCTTTGCCGTAGGCATCGTGAATGGCTGCGTCGAACGGACTCGCAGTCACCAGCGTGCACAGCTTGGGAATGGGCTCGGCCAAGCTGTCAATTCCGCCGAAACTTCCGCCGCCGCTTTCAGATATGCGGGCTCCAGCGCGCAATTGATATCCATCGGGTGGCCGGCCTCGCGGGTAGGCATCGGTGATATGGGAGATGCGCGCCGCCAGCGCCTTCATGGCCCCCAGGGTCGTATCGTACGGCATGCTCTTCGATGGAAACGACCACGCGTTGCCCATGGTCATGGAGCCGAATCCGTGAGCCACGCCGCCAGTACTGCTGCGCACCGTGCAGTGCACGTTCAGCAGCGTGACGCGATCCACGGTTTGCGCGCCGAACCGGTACGGGGTGCGGTAGCAGGAAGTCTTCGTACGCGCAGCGCACGTCGTCGATGCGAATGCCCGGCCGGCTCGCTGCGCCGCGGCCGATGCCGAAGACGGCAGGCGCCAGAGCGGCGGATTTGAGAAACTCGCGCCGGTTCATATGCGACCCTGTCATGGTATCCTGTTCGTCAACAGGATGCACCCGAGGCTGATGGTCTGGTTGGTTCTCTTACTGGTGCTCGCCAGAGTCCAGTGCGCGGGGTTTTGTCCTCTCGAAGGACGCAGCTCCGGCGGCGCGCCTCCTTGTCATCGGCACGATTCCGGCACTCCCCAAAATAAAAGCTCCGCCCCTTGCTCCCATTGCTTTGTGGCGCGCGAGGCGCCCGCGTCTCCGGCGGCGCATTTGGCGGAATTGCCGCCTGCAGGCGGTATCCTGACCCATCCGGTCGGCGCGATTCCGCCTTCCGGCGCGATGCCGTTGCCTGCGCCGTCCGATCCATCCCCGCCTGCTTTGATTCAGCTTTCATCGGTCCTTCTCCGCATCTGAACCGCCCCTCCCTGCGGCTCATGAATTATCTGCGTGAGGAGCGTCATGCTACGTCTTCGTTGCGTCTCAATGCTCATTGTTTGCGCGGCCGGCTCGCTGCCCGCCGAAGATCCCGGCATGTTTTTGATGGGCTTGGCCTCCGGCACATCCGCGAATCCCGCGTCATGGCAAATGCCCATGATCATGCGCCGCTACGGAGACTGGACCACCGTATTCATGGGCACGGCCTTTGTGTCCGGCATCCAGCAGTCCGGACCGCGCGGCGGCGACAAGCTGTATTCCACTAACTATTTCATGGCGTCCGCCGAGCATAGTGCCGGCGCAAAGGCGCTTTCCAGGCCGAGCTGATGCTGAGCCTGGAGCCCGCCACCATCACCGATCGCCGCTATCCCTTGCTCTTCCAAACCGGCGAGACCGCCTACGGCTTGCCCCTCATCGACGCGCAGCACCCGCACAATTTCATCATGGCGCTGGGATTTCACTATGTCCGTCAGCTCGGCGAGGACACCACGGTGGATGCCTACGTCGCGCCGGTGGGCGATCCCGCGCTTGGCCCGATGGCCTACCCGCATCGCGCTTCCGCCGCCGAACTGCCCGAAGCGCCGATCTCGCATCACTGGCAGGATTCCACCCACATCGCCGACGATGTGGTCACGCTGGGTATCTCGCACAAGAAGTTCAAACTCGAAGCCAGCGGATTCCATGGCGCCGAGCCCGGCGAGAATCGCTGGATCATCCAGGCCGGCGCCGATCGATTCGTGGTCCGCGCGCTTCTGGTTCTTTCCGTCCGCGAACTGGGCCGCGCAGGTCTCCGCCGGCCGGCTCGCTCATCCCGAAGCGCTCGAACCCGGCGATCAAGTCCGCGCCACCGCATCTCTGCACTACACGCGGCCCATGCAGGCGGCGCTTGGTCCTCCAGCCTCGATCTGGGGCCGCAACCACTCGACAGCCACGTTCCGCAACCTGAATTCCTACCTGGCCGAATCCGCGCTGCCGGTGACCAGCAAGAACTGGATCACCGGCCGGTGCGGAACTGGTGGACAAGGACGAGCTGTTCGGCAATCAACCGGACATGGCCGGGCATCGACGTGTTCTATGGCAGCACCTTCCGCATCGGCGCCTATACCGTTCGGCTACACGCGCGACGTCGAAGTATTCCGCCACATCCAGACCGGCATCGGAGCGAATTTCACCGGCTATTCCCTGCCTGGCGTTATCAAGGCTTACTACGGCAACCGCCCCGTGGGCGGCAATATCTTCGTTCGCTTCCGCCTGCGCAGCGCCTCCTGATCGTGCATGCTATATTGCCTTAGCGATGCGAAAAACGCGGGGCCGGCTTCAGGCGGCGGAGGTTTTCAGCCCGACTGCGTTAGTCGCGCTCCTGGCAGTCATCTTCTACGTCTGGACCGCATCATGGGCTAATCCGACCGTCCATAACTCATCCGGCTATTACTACTTACTAACCGATGGCTTCCTGTCTCACCACTTATATATAAGTCTCGCGCCGTCGCCCGGGTTACTAAGTCTCTCAAACCCATACGACCCGGCGGCCAACGCACACTACCGCGTGAACGATCTGTCTCTGTACAACAGCCACTACTACCTATACTTCGGCCCAGTCCCGGCTCTCACCCTATTCCTGCCGTTTCGTGCGATAAACTGGCAAACACCTCCCCGAATCCATCGCTGCGCTGATGTTGGTGACCGCGGGCTATCTCTTCTCTCTTCTGCTGCTACGCCGCCTCCTCGTCGTAGAGGGCATCCGGGCGCCAACGCCGCTCAGCATCGCCGCTGTCGCGATCCTCGGCTTCGGTACCTACGGCGTGGTGCTGCTGCGCGACCCGAACGTTTACACGATCGCCGTGGGCGCCGCCTACTGCTTCTTTATGGCCGGCGGCTACTATTTCACCCGCGCCTTACAAGCACCCACACGCGCCATGGGTGCGGCCTTAGCGGCAGGCCTGTCGATCGGCTTGGCGAGCGGCTGCCGCCCTCACTATGCATTAGGCGCGGCGCCCCTCTCCGCCGTCTATATCCGCGCGCGGGGAGGCGCAGCGATCTGGTTCCTTGCGCCGCTATCCACATGCGCCCTGATACTGGCCTGGTATAACTTCGCCCGTTTTGGAAAACCTCTCGAATTCGGCACCACTTACCAGCTAACAACCCTAGCCGCGACGCGCGGCGTATCCTTGCATCTATCGAACATAGCCCAAGGTCTTTACTATATGCTTCTTGCCCCACCTCGCCGCTGGGACCAATTTCCATATCTCATTCCGCAGTTCGTCGTTTCCACTCCCAGGCAATTCGTCGAAAACGCAACCGGTCTGCTGGCCCTCAGCCCACCGGCCCTCGCCGGACTCGCACTCCCGCTCTGGGGCGGCCGGTCAAGGACGGCCCGGCCCAACGTATCCGTACTCGTCGCTCTCTACACCGCTGCCATTTTACTGATGCTTTTCATCGCACTCACCGGCTTTAGCGCCGGGCGCTACCTGACGGACTTCGCACCCTCGCTGCTCGTCGTTTCTCTGTTTGGCCTGTTGCGCTACGTGGTGCAACGGCGCGGGGGGCTTCGTTACCTCGGCATTGCCGCGCTCACAGCCGGCGCCATCTGGACCGTCATCGTAGGCGGAGCGTTGAGCCTAAGCCTCAATGACATTCTGAGAGACCGCAATCCCCGTCTCTATGAAAGACTTGCATCGTGGTGCGGCCAAACGGCCGCCGGCACTCGCCTGCCCATTGAAGATCTGAACATGACAGCGACCATTCGCTTTTCCGGCGAGCCGAGGGCAATCCCGGAAGGCATTTTGGCCGTTGGCCGCCCCGGAGCCGAAGACTGTCTCACCGTCGAATACATAGGCGAGAACCGCGTGCGCTTCGCCGAAAGGAAATCGGCAGCAGGCACAACTCTGGGCCTCCCGCTGACTATCGATCCCGCCCGCGACCATCGCCTGAACCTTCATTACAGCGCCATGAGCCAGCGTCTGGAAGTCACCTTGGGCGATCAAATGGTCTTAGACACCATTCCCTGGACGAAGTCAAGGTCGACCGCGGTCCGCGGGCCGTTGCGGAAGTGCAACCCTTATCCGCGCCCCTACGACAGGTCAAAATTGAACTAACAAATGCCGCCGGGGCGTTAACGCGCAGTCCCTAGCCGACTGCGGAAGAGGCGCGTTCTAAACCGCTTGCTTACGCGCGCGGCTCGGTAAGCGGCGCAGAGCGCGCGCTAGGATTTCGTGTCGAGGATGAAGGTGGGGACCAAGCCGCCAATGGAGGAGAAGCCGCTGTTGCCGGTGGAGAGCCAACTGGAGCAGCTCAGGACTTTGCCTAAGTAGGCGAGCGGGTGGACGTCGACCTGCATTTCCTTGAACTCCAGGTTGCCGTAGGTGACCATGGGGAAGACGGAGCGGACGGGGTCTACGCGCTCCTGGACTACATAAGGCGAGCGGAGGGCTTGCTTGATGGCGCGCTCCCAGCCGGCATCATCCATTTCCCAGCCGAAGAAGCTGTGCTGGTCGCTGTAATCGTCATTGGGCTTCAAGACGAGGGTTTCGCGATGCTTATTGATGAAGTCGAGCAGGTCGATTTCTTCGCCGTCGTGGACAGTTTGTCCTAGGGCAACCATGCGGGTCCACGGCACGTGTTCGACGATGGCTTTGCGCTCGGCCGGCGGAAACTTAGCAGTCAGGGTTTCGTCGGTGAGAAGTGCGAACATGGCCTTTTTGTGGGCTAGTTCGGAACGAAAACTGTTGACCACGCAGACGGTGCGCTCGCGGTAGGCGCGTACCAACGGATGCGTGAGATCGAAGCGCATCAGAAATTCCTGGATGCTGATGCGGCGATAGATCAGGTCGATTTCGAAAGGGCCTTTCCGGAGAACCTTGTTGCGATATTCCAACTGGTCGGGCGAAACGAGCTCGACGGCGTAGCCTTCATTGCGGAAGAAATCGCGGAAGAGTTGGAATTCGCTCTGGCCGGATTGATAGGCGGGGCGGAATTCCAAGATAGCGATGTTGGGTTTCTTGTGGCCTCCGAATTGTTTGTAGGCTTTGAGGAGCGCTCCGAGCAGGTTCTTTTTACCGCCGACGCGGGTGAGTTGGTAGCGTTTGCGGAATTCCTTGACAGGAGGGGAATCGTAAAACAAGTCGGCGAGGGCCTCGGTGTAGGCCGCACCGGAGGGCGAATCGGCGTTGTACTGGACGACGTTGAGGGTGCCGTTGCTGAGGTGCGAATCGAGCCGGGAGGCGACTTCGGGGACTTGGTAGCCGGGGTCGATGGCGGCGAGCATTTTCTCGGCGGGGAGAAGTTCCATCCGGGCAAGGAGAGCGGGGCTTTCGAGGACCATGCGCTGCATGCGGTCGATGGCGCTAATCAGGCACTCGCCGGTTTTGACCAGATTTTCGTACTGGCGGCGGGTGATGAAATTAGGGCGAAGGAACGGGCAAATGAGGCGGCCCCCGGCGGAAAGGTGCTCCTCTTCCATGCGCTTGTGGAGGTCGTTCACCCAGCCGAGATCCCGGCAAGGGCCGTTCTCCAGGAGCTTGTTGTAGCGGGATATGGCGTCGTCTAACTGGGACATTCGCAACCGTTAGAAATGGTCTATAATCAGTATCGCACAGCGTGTGGCGGGTAGTATAGCTGTAACGCTGCTGAAATCTCTGTAAGTACAGGAAGATCAGTTATTTAGAGATATTTTAGCGAATGCGCAACAAGACGTCGCATCTGGCGGCCGCAGCCCCAAGCGAGACAATTTTCGCGTTTTCAGCGCTTCAAGCGAACTGGTATTTCGAGCCGCGCTCATCCCAAAGAATCTTGCGATTATTCTTATAAGAAAGCGTAGCCATGTGGCCGGAAATCGCGGCTTGCTGTCCGATTTCCGGGGAGGCGACAACCTGCTCTTTGCCGCGGATGGCTTCCACCCAATTCCTGAAGTGGTTGATGGCGCCATCGCGCTCGCCGAAGTCCCTGGGGCCGTTAAGGTGCACGACCTGCCGGGCTTTTACACGGTCCAAAGCTTTACCGTTTAACAACTGGGGCGTGAAGGTAAGGTCCATGCGGTTGAGCACCTCGATGGTGCCTTCGTTGCCGCACAACTGTTCGCCGTAGCCGTAGTGATCGTTGCCGAAGTAGCTGGAATAGTTGACCTGGAGATTGTCGGGATACTCGTAGATGGCGCTGAAGGTGTCGGGGATGTCGCGGTCGTCATCGGCATCGGTCCAGCGGTAGATGCCGCCGGAGGCCATGCAGGAGGTGGGCACGGCGTGCGGTCGAGCATGAAGTTGGCGATGTCGGTCTGGTGGACCAGGAGGTCGGTGGAAATGCCGCCGGAATAATCCCAATAGAGGCGCCATTGGAAGTAGCGCTGGGGATTCCAGGCGCGCTTGGGCGCGGGGCCGAGGAACTTGGCCAATCGGTGTTTTGGGCGGTGGCTTCGGGGGGGATGAGGTAGCGCCAGGCGGGGTTATCGTCGGCGGAGTTGCGGTACCAGAAGGCGCGGACGAAATGGACGTCGCCGATCATGCCCTGGCGCACCATTTCCTTGGCCTTCTTGTAGAGTGAAGAACTGCGGTTCTGGGTGCCGACCTGGACGATCTTGCCGGACTTCTTCCATGCGCGGACGATGTCGAAGCCTTCTTCGATGGTGTGGGCGAGGGGCTTTTCGAGGTAGACGTGCTTGCCGGCCTTAAGCGCGGCGATGGCCATATCGTGATGGAGATGCTCGGGGGTCATGATGAAGACGGCATCGATGGATTTGTCGGCCAGCAGGTCGTGATAGTTTTCGTAGGTCTTGGGGGTGTTGCCCCAGATGGTCTTGACGCGATCTTTGCCGCGAGCGAAGTAACCCTGGAAGGTATCGCAGATGGCGGTGATGGCGACGGTATCGGGAGCGGCTTTCTTCAGCCAGTCGATACCGGCGTTGCCACGCGTTCCGACGCCGATCCAACCGATCTGGATTTTGTCGTTGGCGCCGCGCGCCTTGATGACGGCAGGTCCGGCGAGCACCGCCGCCGTGGCCGAAGTTTTCAGGAAATCCCGGCGATCCATTTGGTGTTTATCATATCAGGTGGCTTGAGGCCAAACACTTGAGGCCCAACAAAGGGAGGGGCCCTCCTGGAGCGCCCCTCGAAAGGTTACGTTATAGCGAATGGATGATCAGACTCACTACTATTGGGTCGCCGAACCGCCGCAGGCGCCAGCGAACTTGACTATCCATGTGGAATTGCCACCGGGGACGGGTTCGTCGGGGCCGCCCATCTGAACCAGGATCTGATCTCCGGCGAGGTCCCAACTGGGAAACATATCGTCGGCATACTGAGGAGACGATTCGGGCGAACTGGGAGTGTTGAAATAAGTCAACTGTTGAACGTCCGTGCCGTCGGCATTCATGAGGAATGTTTCGTTGTGAAGGTAGTTACGGAAATTCGCCCAAGTCAGCGTACCGTATTCGGGGATGATATTGGGGAACGGCAGAGAAGTTATATAGACAATTTTTTGCCCGTCGGTCTTACGCCGATCTATTTTGCACTGTCAAGACGAAAGTCTTGCCTTCCGTTTATTTCAGACCTTTCTTTTCTTATGCTTGTTCCCTTCGCCGGTCGCAGCTAACGGAGAATATCGTGACGAAGCTGGTGATCGGTCTCATTATCTACCAGCTGACCACTGCGGGCGTCCTCGGCCTCAAGGTGGGTATCTTCATCGTTTTAGTCTGCGTCATTCCTTCCGCGCCATCCCCGTCGCCTGTCTCTTTTTCTGTTTCTTCTTTGTTAGGTTCACGCGCTGCGAGCATCGGGACGAATGTTCACGTTAGACCACCACATCAGTGTATGTACAGCGTGATCCGTCCGCATTGCTCGCGTATCAACTCACGAGTCCCTTGTTGTTGTAGTGCCAGGTCCTTGTCTGCGCCAATGGCCGCGTATCCTTCTGCCCGACTGTGTTCTTGTAGTTCCACTCACCAATGTGACGAATTCTCCGTGCAGCAATTCGTGTACAGCAGCTTGATCTTCCCGCTGCTCGTAGCCACTATGTGGTTCTGCTTCTATTTCCTCGACCGCAAGTTCAGACGCGCCATGCAGCACATTGCCCTGGAGGCGTGTCCCAAGACGGTGCGAGCGTGTTCTTGCGTGCTTTCTACCCTTTCCGTCCTGACGGGCCGGCGACGACCGTTTCAACATCAGCTCTGACCGCCAGTTTGCATGAGATGGTACCGGAGGCCTGTTCAAGGCTACGTGACGGCTTGACCGCCCCCTGCTCTCGTTTTTCCCCACCTTCCCTAGATGCACCTCTTTCAACGGCCTGCTTTCTGGCACTCCGTTATTTCTTTTTTATTATTTGTCTCCTTTTTCTTCCTTTTCTTTTTTGGTGGGTATCCTATTCCTGCATCTGCCCCATTGTCTGACGATGGCAAGGCTTCGAACGCACATGCCATCCGTTATCCACTGTATGTCCTGCAGCCCCGCTATTGGCCGTTGGTGATTGCTTTTGCAGCGATGCGCCCTAAGGCGCTTCTGCAGCGATGCGCCTTAGGGCGCATCGCCGCAGACGCTGCATTCAAGTTTGTTTCGTCGTTCAATTTCTTCTGACTTTTGGTTGTGGCAGTCACACGCGGACCCTGAGGGCGACGTACATACCGCGGACCTTTACCTGGACCCGGTCATGAGGTGCCCGACATTGAAGAGGAAGAGGACGAGACCGACGAGACTCCCTTGGCCGCCTGCGTTCGCCGCGACCCGCGTCGCTACTCGACGGACAACGGCTCACCCGCCGGGCAGGTAACTGACTTCCCTCGCCCCCCCCCCCGCCCGCGCGATGCTGTTGCGACGCCTCTGTGATGGCCTGGAAAAAAATGATCACGTCTAGTTTTAGGTTTTTTTTTTTTTTTTTTTGATTTTCAGTATTACACAGCCCGCCCGACCGGCCACCGCTTTTAGGATCTGGTCGATTGTGATGTTTGTTTGTTTTCCAATGGTCCTCTGCGAGCAGTCAGCCTGTCTTTCTCGCGAATGCGCTGGTTGTTCGCTGGTGTGTGTCCCTTCGGTGTTTGGTTGGATCTGACTCAATCTAAGCAGCCGCACATCGTGCTGGACAAGATGGAAGCCGGACAGGCGTCATCGCATCATCACATCGACGAGCGCTCGCGCCTGCTGGTGAACAACTCTGAGAACTTAAACCGGACCCACCTTGTCGAGTTTCGGTCGCACGAACTGTTTGGCTTCGCGGTCGACATGCAGTTAGCAACCGGACCTTTTGATTTTGAATTGTGCACTTGTCCATGTTGTACTCGACAAATTCCGCGGCCTCTGTCTTTGCGCCTGTCGGCTCTGCACTTTCGGTATCTGCGCACGGCCTTTGGACTTCGCTTGTAACTCTGGTATCTATCTCCTCCAATGACTCTATCGAGCCTGCAGTCAGCAATAAATTTTTGCGAATCAAACGTTCGGTTTGGGTCCGTTTGCAGCTATTGCCCTTCGTTGTGTTTGTGACAATTGAGAATGTCCCGCATACGCGTGGTGGGATGGGGTGTGGACGGAACGTGGCAGAGGGCCGGGGGTCACGCCGGTTTGCATTTGCAAGGCTTTGCGTTGGTTGTGACTTAGGTCCGTTGTTTTCTTCGTGCACAGTAGTCCTGCCCGGCCCAGACGCGTGTGTGCAGGCAAGCGTCAGACGTTCTAGCCTGTGATTAAGCGCTCGTGTTCACGCGGTTCCCAGGGGTAGTGCGATCGCGGACTCCCTCCACCCCAGTCTATTTTCTGGTCAGTTCCAGCGGCGCCCCGCTCCAGACAAT
>CAVTWL010000002.1:0-813361 GCA_963738375.1 Bryobacterales bacterium
CACTCGACTGAGTGGCACGGCGTTTCTACGATTGCCGGGTGCCGGTCAAACAGTGGCGCCGTGTAGCTGGCCGTGCCGGGCCTCAGTCGCGCATTCAGTCCTTCCGGCGCGATGCAGACGCCGAGATCTGATAGGCCGGATCGGGATGGGCCCAGTAGCACCGGGCCAAACGCCGATCAGACCGCTGTCGCTCTTTTCGATATCGCCGGAACAATGCGTTGGAATACGCCGACCCGGAGTCTCGGCGCCGCGCCAAATGCGACAGAGCTCGCCTAACATCTGTCATCCTCGATACTTCCAGCTCGCCGTTTCCGGGGGAGTCTCAGGTTCGGAGGGCAGTTCTCGCCATAGGCGCTTACTTTACGCCCAAGTGAATCGCCTGACCCTGGGGCCTGAGCGCCAGAGAATGTGGTATCGTGATTTCCCATGATCCAAATTGTCCACTGGCGTGCCTTTTTGCATCCCGAAGATGCGAAGCAGATCGGAATTGAGGTGAAACTCGCGAACGGCGAAGCAATCCCTGTTCCGCTTAGTTCTCCCTCGGAATTCGTCGCAGTGTTGGCTCTCTTGCAGAGTCCGAATCTCGCGTTTGACACCACGAGTGGCCGCATAGTCGCCTGGAGATAAGCGGGAGTCAGAGAATCGCAAGTCACTTTGCGACGACCGGTGTTCTATCGATGCGCTTAAGTCGGTACATTTGTGCATCCAGAAGGTCCGCAAAAGGCCCGCAACACCCCCCATGGTGTAATCAATTGTTTTGTGATATGCTTCACCGAATCCATTAAGTCAAGGAGATAGCGGGATGGTGATGGCGAATCGCAAACTTCTGTGCAGCGTCTTCAACGCGCAAGAGGCGCGTGAAGCAGTTCTTGCGGCGCAAGAATCATTGATAGCGAAGACCCCAAGAGTGCTTTGGGGAACATCAAACCCCGCCACATCATGGCGGTGAGCGACGCGGTGCTCAACGCGAAGCGAGATCTGGAGATCCAACTCAGCACTAACATCGGCGAAGATCAACTCCTGTTCCGGAGGTCAGAGACCGGTGAAGCGATCGAAAAATCACCGTACGAGATTGCAGGTAAGGCGGCGCAGGCAGCTATCGGCGTAGCGTGCTCAATGGGAACCCGTGTCCATCCGGCGAACCTTGTTAAGGTGGGCGTCGATGGCATGGACGTCGAGAAACTAAGAGAAGTCCTGACTGAGGTCGTGGTGACTCTCCAACGAACGGAACAGTTTAGCCACTGCCAAGTAATGGGCGTGCTTTTTGCACAGGATATTGCGACTTGGAACGGGCGCAAGGTCAACGACGCCGTCCGCCGCGTCCTGGTTGAATTGCGCGAATTCTATCCAACCGACGATCCCAAGGATCCGCTTGCCTTCGATCTGGAGAAGTACGCAGTTGGCACGTTGCGAGATCAGAATGGCGCGATCATTTTTTCCGATCAGAGCCAAGTGTCGCTGGGTGCGCTCATCCAGCGCGGCGTCCTGCCCACCGGAACGAACGGCACGTTGGTCCGCTGCAACGAGTTGTTTGCGCACGCGAAGTATTTCCCTCGTTTGGCGCACGGCGACCGTACTAGCCGGGACGTGATCAAAGCGATGGTCGACGCTACGGCAGATTCTGGTGGCAATGCCATCATGCTTGACACGTCGATTCTGTCGAAGGTCTCAAACATATGCCTGGTGGACACTTCCGGCTCCGAGATGATTGACATCAACCGCTTTATAGTGCGTGACGGCATGGTTCAATCGGGAATATTGAAGCTGGATGATATTCGCTTCTTCGTTGAGTATTGCCACTTTCGCGGGATCGAAGCCAATGTCGCTGGCTCTATCGAGAGCTACCAAGCACAGCAACTCTGGGTGCTGATACCCGAACTGGACCAGTGCTCCACACGGGGGGCCGCCTCTGGAGTCGAGGTCGATCCCTCCAAACCTCTGGCTGCAGGGTTAGATACGCGCCAGCACCGCATCATCAAGCGGAACCTAGTTCGCGGCCTAGCACCACCGGAGCATGGCGGGGCGCTGAACCTTTCAGTCGCTCTTCGCGACAATGCCAAGGCGATGGCGGAGGTTGCCCACTTGAGAAAAATGTTGGTGGATAAACGAGAGGTTCTGGGATTGCCGCCACTCCAAACCAATTACGTTGACTCGAAGGGTGTCGTTGTCGACAGCGAGTGACAAGCCTATGCCATCGAATGTACTTCCGCTGAGCCAGTCATCGCGGCAACCCTGCTCCCTGCCGCTGCGTGATGCCGATCTCTCACTTCCCAACGCGAATTGGACTAAAGGTCTCCAGTCCATGAGCGATTGGATCTGGAGCGGCAATCTGAACCCCGCCGCCTTCCCCAATAATCTGGGTCGCTATTTCCTTCAGATTCCGGCGATTTTCGAGCAGCAGCTTAACTACTCCACAACCCTGATCTTCGACGAGCCGTCGTTCCGCAATGGCATTCAGGCCTCCGGGTTCGTCGATCGCGTGGCTCGCGAACTGGTGATCTCGTTCATTGGGCAGCGGCGCCATGCTTGGTACACGATGACCCACCACGCCGTGCTCGGCTACTTCACCGCAAAGAAACACGGACTGTCCGATTCTGAATACGAAGCCAAGTGGTCTAAGCTTACCGAATACGTCAGAAATCTCGATGTTTACACGGAGGTCGAGCGCGAGATTCTCCGGTTTGCTGATGCGTTCGCCACAAACCCCAAACTCTATACTGACGAGGACATGAGCCGCTTGCGCACCGTCCTGAAGGCGGACAACCAGAAACGCTACGCCTCCGAAGGCCTTTGGATGGAGCGCCTCAGTGCGGCCCGCGCAGCTCGGGCGCTTGCCCTAACGCGCAAACTCCCCGCCGACGAGGCGGATGAGCTTTCTTCCAAAGCAGCTGCGGAAGTGCCGGAAATCATTCCCGATGCCCTGAATGAGCGAAAGGTGAATGCGCAGATCGTGGAACTGGCCTTTCTCTCGCTCCAATTCGTAGCACTCACCGGCGTGTTTTCTGGCCTCAACATTCCGGACGAGAGCTTCCTGGCCGACGTCATGCAGTCCCTGCTGCCCGATGCCGTCATCCAGCGTTTGAACGATCTAAACCAGCTCGGCCCCAAGGACCTTCCGGACCTCGTGCCGCCGCCCGTGGTGCTCCCCATGGATGAGATCCTCGCCGACAAAGTCGTGGTCGAACCGGCACCGACAAAGGGATCTCGGGTACCACTCGTTCCTTACGAGACTCACATGGACAAAGATCTCGACAAAGGCCTCACCGTGGGCGGGGTCCAGGTTGGTGTCTACGGCTGGAGCTTCGGCTTCCATTTTCCGGGAAGCCTAGTCTATGCCTTGATGCTCCATCCCGAATTGGCGAGGTTCGAAGCTCCGTATTCCTTGCCCCTCCTGTTTAATGAAGACGAATGGCGCAACGGCACTCAGACCGGCGGGTTCGTCTCCCGACTCCTGAAGGAGTTGGTATATCAGAAGATCTACAAGACCGTGCGCAGCAGGTACGGGCTGGAACATCACACGATGTTCCTTTACAATGCGTGTCGCGATCTCTACGGTGTCAATCGGCCTCCGAATCCGCCGATGACCTCGGTCGAAAAGGCGGAAGCCGCACGGCTCGCTTCGAAACGAGCGGACGACGCCGTCATTTATATGAACGACCACCTGAACGCGCCGGAGGGAGTGTTCAGCGCCTTGGAACGCGCAACCCTGAGCTGGACGCACCGCTTGATCACGCGGCCCCACTTAGCTTATGAGTTGGAGCCTGCCAGTCAGGGCGGAACTAGACCGGGAGAATCGCCGCGAAGTGGCCGCCGGACTGCGGCAACTCGATACCGCCCCGGGGATCGGACTCGAAGCTGCCTATGCCCGCTTGGCCGACCATCAGATCGGTGAACTGGCCATGTTGATTGGTCACATGGATGGCCTGGGCCGGTTCCTTACCATCCTCCGGCTAGAATCTGAAGAGCCCGTTCAGACGGTCGAGGGGCAACTCGATCCGGCCACCTTCGGGATCACGCCCAAAATCGATGCCCAGGGCCACGTGATTCCGACCGGCTACTTCAATACCCGGCCGGGACTGCTCCAGATCCTTGGCGGCATGGCCAGCAAGGCAGCACTGACTGTAAACGAACTCGTGCTGAATCCATTGCAGTGTGAGTATGTCCGCAAACAACTGGACGGCGGCGCCGCGACGGTCCATGTCACCGCGGCCCAGGCGGCCCAAACCGGAGAGTTCTGACGCCATGGATACGCTAAATACAGTCGGCTGGTTGGCGGTGCGGTTATCGATGGCGTACGTCTACCTCTACGCGCTCTACCTTAATACCCATGATGCGGCGGCCAGAACCTGGCTTTTGCAGCATACCGCGTACCTGTTCCCCAATGTGCCGGAACCGCGCCGGAGCACCTACGCTAGAGTCGGGGCAATTGCCGGCATGGTCATGATGTTTCTAGGCGGTATCTCCATTCTGCTTGGTTTGGAGGGCCGAATCGGCGGCGCTCTGTTGTTGGTATTCACTGCGGGAGGAATCTATCAACATCGGCGGGAACGCGAAGTTGCCATGGAAGTGGCGGCGAAGACGGAGCCTCTCGTTACTCCCGCCGGGAAAGACGGATTCTCCACGCTGCAATGGTCCGCGTTTTCCGGACACATCAGTTCCGGCCTGAAGAACTGGGCGCTCTGCGGCATCTCCTTCGGGTTTGTCGCCTGGGGCACTGGCCCGTGGTCGATCATCGATAGTTGGGCCCGTTGACATCGAATATGGAACCTACCCACCGCGATATCCCTGCTTTGAAAAATGACCGTGCTGTTTTGCGCGAAAGACTCCGCCACGACTTCTCGGACTACGGGTTTGTGGTGAACGCGAATCTTTCTGCGGAGTTCGAAATCGTTCCCGTGGAGGCGAACGACGAAGAGGCGTTCCTTTTCTTCTATCCTCGGTGCGACCTCGACTCCCCCCGTTTCTCACTATACAATCTACACGCCTTTCTCAAGAAAACAGGCCCCCTTGATGAGTTCGCTCACAGCCTGGGCCCAAGCGTCCGAACGATCGAGTTGAACGATACGACAGCACTCGGCGTCCCCGCCCGAATCTATCACCGAAAGATCGCAATGAAGGATCTCTTCGAAGGCGCTCCTCAGGTAATTGACTTCATCGGCGGATCGCCGGATCTGCTCGTTACCGACTCCCACTGCTATTTCCGCCACCGCCACAATCACTACTACTCGGGCATGATCCACTCGGTGGGTTCGGAAGACAGCTACGAGAGTCTCCGCCAACGCCTCTTTGCAGGACTTCGACTGGTTTAGGAGAAAATGCGCAATGAGCATCAAGATTGATCCGCAACTGGCAAATGAGATGGTCACCGGCGAGCCGGTCCCCGAGTTTCCCATCAAGTTTTCGTGGCACAAGAACTACTGGTACCAGCTCTTTGAGAGGCAGGTCGCCCTGATCCAGAGCGACATACGGCGGGCCAGATCCGGCGGGAAGTTGATCATTTACCTGAGTTGCCCGATCAGCGCCCGCGGCGGCGGGGATCAAAGCACGAATGTCGAAATTGCCAAAGGGGTTGAGCGGCACCTTCTCTCGCAATGGGGCGAACGCTTCTGGATTCTCAACCCAGCCCAGTATCAGATGGAATCCAAAGAGGGTACGGGATTAATCGAGCAGCACGCGAGGGCCGAAGATATCAACCTCGAAGAGCTGAGATCCGTCACGGAGGGACACCGGCCCTCAGGCGGCGACTACATGCGTATGTGGACCCGCGTGCTGGTGGAGGATGGGCTCTTTTTCGACGGGTTGCCGTCCGGCCTGAAGAACACCGGTCAACACTTCGATGCCTTCTACTTCCTCGGGCCGAAAGACGTCTGCGACTTTTTTGCGAAAGGCGGCGAAACCACCTTGACCGCCGGCATCGAGGGTCACTTCGCCGGCAAGTACGCCACCGACGTTGATTTCCGGGACGCCTATTCGTCGGCCGTGATCGCGTGGAGACCCGGATGGAGGGACGATCCCAAGCTAAGCGGCGCCGACAAGAAGGCTCAGGAGGACGAACGCCGCAAGTGGGCCGAACTCCGCCGGCAGTTCGTGCGGTTCTACGCCCTCCGTGCCAGCATAAACTTTAGCCTGGGTAGCCACGACGAGTGGGAGATTTTCCGTCAGATCAACATCCTACGGCGCAAGGCTCTTGAGAAGGGTGACAACCTGGGTGTGGCGGAGCAGCTTGGTGGATTCTTTGATCAGTCCCAAGTCGACCCTGCAGCTGCCGAAGCTCCCCTATCCAGGGGATATGCCGTTTCCAGCTAGTGGGTCGCATGGGACCTTGACGGTCGTCCCGAACGAATTCCAGAGAGCGAGAAGAAATAATGCCAATCACAACCTCGAATCGAACAGGGGACATCGAAATCCGTTTGGCGGCCTATCACAACTGCGATGACGTTCAACTCTTCTGGCGTGTTGCTGTGAATGGCCAAGATGATAATGAGATTCCTGATTGCCTGGGTTTTACGATCGAACGTCAGCGTCGAGATGCTGGGGGAGCTTTGGGGGACCACAGAGGTTTTGCGTAATCGCCTTGGCTTTACTGAGGACCCAACGGCCGGCGGTGATCTGGACGGCTCGCGTAGTAAGCCTTCGAACGTCTGGCCGTTTCAGTGTTACGACTGGACCGATCACGGTGCCAACAGTGGCCAAACCGTTCGCTATCGAGTGGTGGCGGGCAACTTGCCGCTAAGTGGGGCAGTTGGCGATACACAACTGACGCCCATCGCTGACACGGGTTGGACTGCACCCATTGAGGTCTCAGCAGGGGATGGCGGAACCACCTCGGCGTACTTCAATCGCGGGGAAGTGATGTCTCAGTACGTCGCCCGTTTGGCCCGTACAAATGGCTGGAAGGCACGGGATATCAAGAACCATATTCGGGAAATCGAAGAGCCGCTCCGTCGATTCCTTTCGGGCGAGCTGCGTCTGGCGCTGCTTCGGCTGCTCGACGAAGTACTCGATGACCCGGGCCTTGAGTTGTACGCGGCGCTGTATGAACTATCGGATCAGGAACTGATTGGATCGCCTGAAGTTAATGCGGGGGCGGGCGCACATCGTTCTTTCAAACGGTTCTGACAAGAGTGCCGACGGAAACAAAGATGCACGAGATCAGCTCGAGGGTGCTGATGTTGACGTCCACGACCGTTTGCTGTTTAGCAAAGGCCTTGGGCACAATAAGTTCGCTGTCGTAGTGAAACGCAGTAATCGACAGGCGGTTCGGATATGGACCGGCAGTACAAATTGGGCGCCGACAGGGCTTTGTACGCAACTCAATAACGGTATCCAATTCGACAACGCAGAGATTGCATCTCTCTTTCTTCACCAATGGGATCGGCTCGCGAATGCCGGCAGCGCCTTCCCAGCATCGTTGGTTGAGGCAAATGCTGAATCTCCCCGCACCGTCGCGGACGTCGATGTCTGGTTCACGCGTGTTCGCAACAAATCGAAGAACAACGTAGGCTTGGGTTCGGATCTGCAGATGTTGGACGACCTCGTCAACAAGCCGTCGAACCACGTCATTCTATACGTCATGTTTCAACCAGGGCCCGATCCGCTCACGAGTATTCTGCAGCGTGCCGCCGATTGCTACGTGCGGGGCGTGGTCAGCACCGTCCTTCCGTCGAACCAAGAAAAGTTCGAACTCTCCGGTTTGACTGGCAGAGTCTATGAGACCGCACTGGTGCAACCGGAAGGAATCGTCCAGGATTTCAGCGCATGGATCAAGGAGGTGGTCCGCGCTGAATTCCTATACCCACCGCAGAACCCAGGCGTCGGCCACGCTATCACGCACGCGAAGATGATAGTTATCGATCCTCTCAGCGACGACTGCATAGTAGTCACGGGCTCTCACAATTTTTCTGGCTCGGCAAGCGAACAAAACGATGAGAATCTTGTGGTGATCCGCGGCGATCGTGCGCTTGCAGAGGCATATTCGGTGGCGTGTTTGTCGACCTATCGCCACTACAGATGGCGTGCTTTCGTCAAGGACATGCTCGATCAGGGTAAGCAGCCCTGGGACCATCTCTCAACATCCCCTTCATGGCAAGGCAAGTATTTGACCGCTGAGCGAAGGAAGCATCTCGCAACTTGGTGCAGTTAGCAAGGCTCCGGCCGCAACGTTCCGGCGCTCTGTATGCCAAGTTTGAATACCTCCTTTAGATTCAATCGTTTTTCCAGTGTCTCTCCACCGTGAAATACCCTTTGTTTCACCTTGAGGATCCCGTCAAAAAATCAGGCACCAAGGCAGGGGGGGCGTCAACCTTAACGATCTCCATACACGTTCAAGTCGCCCAAGTTCCCCGTTGGCAACAAGCTCCAGACGTTCGACCGCGTCGTCTCCAATCCCATGTGGAACCAGGACTGGTTAAGGAAGACGATTACGATGCCGACGAGCTGGGCCGCTTTCCGCCGGGCGCTGGCTTCGCCGGCGCGGGTGCAGCACATCCTCGCCTCGCTGAAGGACGGCCGGGCCGCGATCGTCCTCGACACTGGCGCTGCTTCCCGTGGCAGCGGCAACGCCAACAAGAACAGGAGAAAGTCCGTCCGCCAGTGGTTCGTCGAGCAGGACCTCGTCGAGGGCGTTATCTACCTGCCCGAAAACCTCTTCTACAACACAACCGCTCGGGAATTCTGCTCTTCCTGAACAGGGTGAAGCCCAAAGAACGCAAGGCAAGTTGTTCCTCGTGAATGCCACCTATAATAGCTAGCGGTGGAAAAGGGAGAGCCGAAGAACTTCATTCCGGCAGCCGGGATCGAGCGGATGGCGAAGGCGTTCAAATCGTGGCAGGAAGAGGAGAAGTTCGCCAAGGTCGTCACGTGTGAGCAGGTGGCCAAAGAGGACTACAACGTCTCCTCGTCAAGTTACATCCACGTCGCTGACGCCGAAACGCACCGGCCGATCGCGGAGATTTTGGAGGAGCTGAAAGCGCTAGACGGCGAGGCCGCAGAGGCGAACACGACGCTACGACCGGTGCTTGAGAAGGTGGGCATCTAGATGAAATGGCCGACTGTCACTATAGGCGACTATCTTGTGCCGTCGGAGTTGCGAGATCCAACAAAGAATGGGGGCTCGCTTCGAGCCCGAATCGGGCCGTTAACGGCATTCCGCGACGCCGCGGAAGACCGGGATGTAGGAACGGGAAGTCGTTAGCTCGTGAGTAGGGGATTTCGCAATGGCTATTGATTCCGCGACGGCTACAATGGTTCCCTGACCGCCCTTGCATGGCGAAGTCGACGTTGCTAACGATCCAACGGGGTGGAGAGCAGATTCGCCTTCGAAAGAACAGCCAACATCGGGAAAGGCTCGTTCAGCTAGGTCACACGACGGACCAAGGAGGCTCGGCTTTCCGTTGCAGCAGTGATCGGGCCACTGTTCTCTACCGGCTGACTTGGCTCGTTGCGAGATCCACTTTCACCTGGTCGAACTGGGTTACCTGTCCGCCCTCGGCAACCTGATTGAACGTGAGGGTAACAGTCGAGCTCGTTACCATCACCTTTAGGTACCCGTAGTCCCTTAATGACTTATCGAACGAATGATCGCCTGTTCTTGCGCCTGTCGCTTTCGCAACCTGCGGGCTAAGCCCTCGGCCACCGCCGCCAGCAACCAGGAATGGAATCTGCATTTGTCTACCCTGGAAAGTGACGAATCGGGTGTACGCCTGATAATCGTGGGAGTGCGCCGCCAGGACCACATCCGGCATGATCCCGCTCGCCTGGCAGATCCGGTCGATCTCCGCCAACATGTCGATACTTGAGCCGTGACCGCCGTCACTGAACGGGGGATGGTGTACTGCCAGAAATAGCGCTTTGCGAGTTCCGCTCTGACGGGCGCTTGCGATTCCGCGCAGAGTGCGGCCAAGCCAATCGGTCTGCTTTGTTCCAATGGAAGGAGCAGACAGAAAGCCGGGATTCTCGGCAACATTCGAATAAAGGCCAACGATGTCAACAAACGGGGCGTTCAGCAACCAGTAAACTCCCGGCTGGCTCACCATTTGCCGATAAATCGAGCCTGCCGCAGCCGGCACAGATGGTTCTGGCTGAACGAAATTACGCTTGAATGCCTGAAGAGTTTCGGTCTGGCCGGTTGACTTGCCGTCGTACTTGAAGAGTTCCCCGTCGTGATTGCCAGGAATGGCGACTATCTTGCCGGGGTATAGTTTGTACGGCACATAGAACTGCTCATGATAACCGGAGTCCGTGTTGTCGTAGTAATTGATATCGCCGAGGTGAAGAAAGAATGCGGGCGAGGCCTCCGGATCGGCGATATTGAAATCCTTCGTCATCGCAGCCGCGACGTACTCCTGCATGTCTTCCGTACTTCCGCCAGCGTGCCCTGTGTCCCCAACGGCGTGGAACATGATTGATCCGCTCGCCGCGATCGAAGCGGCGCTTTCCGGTCCGACGATTTCATCGAGTGATATCGTAGGTGGAATGCGGATGGGCTCTGGAATGGCAAGCACGGTTCCTTCGATGTAGTCGGTCATGCGCTTGCCTACGCCCGGAACGGCCTTGCGATCTTTCAAGGGGTTCGTAGTGAAGAACGGGTGCGCGAAGCGATGGATCGTCGGCGCCGGGGCTTTCGTTTTGCGCGTTGCGGGCGTTGCAGCCTTCGATCCCGTTTTCTTAGTTGACTTCTTGGTCGAGACTCGTTTTTGTGCCATAAATCCTTTCGTCCTGGTGCAAGTGCTACCTATAATAACCCACCGTTCCATGACGGGAGATGGCTCGCAACCTGATTGTCATAAATCATGGCCAATTGTGAGGCAGTGACCATCGCGCGGAAGACTTAAAAGCGCGTCAAAGTATGCCACGGCTTCGATCGGCGGAATGACCCTTGGTACAGGTAGACGCGACTGGCCCAAAGGTTGGCAGGGACAACTCTGGAGTTCGATGAACGTAGGTTCGGCTGGGCTTTACCGGGTAGCTGGCGAGATCAGCGCTTCGTTCCATGAACCCACCACACTGGACCCAACCGGCCTTCGAGGAAGTTTGGCCGGATTAGTACAGATAAGTCGGCTTCCCAACTGCGGTGCTCAGCGAGCCAGCCCACTTTGACGGCGAGCGCTCACACCGCACGTTAGCCTGACCCCACGTCCCGTTGTCCCGCGTTAGGCTGGTTTCTTAACCGAATAGTCTCTGGCGTTTTTATCACCGCCCGTTAACCCGCCGTTTCCCCCTTCTTTGAAGGGCACGCCAAACCGCCGGATCGGCTGCGAGGGGCTGCACGCGACTCCCGGCCACGTTGACGAAAGCGCCATGGTAAGTGATCGAGCCATGCCGGAAGAGTCTCGCCAAGAAGCGCCAGCGCATGGTTGGCGAGCGTCGGATTTACGAATGGCTCCTGTCGTTCCAGCGCTTCCACGGCACTGCAGCTCGGCAGACCGTCGTTGTCGAGCGACGGATCGACCAGTTCTGGGAACAATTCGGCGACGGTTCTCAGCCGGGTAGCAGAGCGTTTGTTCTCCCAGTTCCAGGGCTGACCAAGGACAAACTGCCCGCCCGTCGATGGTTTCCGAAGTCGAGCCAATACGAAACGCCACTTCGCCGCCCCGTCACTTTTTGAGCAATCACTTTCCGCGCCGCACGACTATCTACGCACCCAATCAGGATGTCCACCCGATCCACATTCGTTTGTGCCGAAAAGTGCTCCGGTATAGCGTGCCACTTCAGGCCCCAGAAGAGATTCATGCGGGAGACAAGCACCACGGCCTTTCGAATGTCCGATCTCGGCCTGGCTAAAGGGCTGCCGAACACAGTTCGTCGGCGAAACGACGTCACCGTCCATCAACGTCACTTCGAGCCCGCCAGCGGTGGCCGTGAACCAGCATCGCCTGGTGCAAATACGGCAGGCCGGCCGTGATTGCGCTGCCGTTTCCGCCGCAGCCCACGACCAGCACGCGCACGGGCCGACGGGTCAATTCCGGTGACAGATCGTGCGCCACAGCTCACCTCCGTTCCACGAACTGCCGCAAGGTTTCTCGCGCGTCCGTCAGGTACTCTACAGGGAATGGTTTCCGGCTCCCGACCAAGTGCCGGCACAAAGCGAGAAACCGCCCGGAAAACTTGTCAGACGTGCGGCTCCAGTAGGCGTGCGTAAACTCGCTCTGAAAGAATCCCCGCTCCCATCCTTCCATCGCTTCCACACCCGACGACTCTGGAACGCGCATCGTACCAATACAGATTTGGCCGGCTTCATTTCCATTCCAAAACGGCGCCGTCTTCAGCGTCGTGTTCGCAGTTGGCCGCTCGTTCTTCTCCAGGGCGCGGAGCCATAGAGTTCCGCCCGACACCTTGAACACCAGAGGGGGCACGGGGTACCGCTTCCCGCTGAGGTCCTTTCCGGCTTCGCTTTGTTCACCGAAGAAGAGCGTGCGATATTGAGCCGGTGTCCACCAAACCAATAGCTCTGAGGTGCGGACCAAAACGTTTGCCGGCAAGATCTCCGGCGGAATGTAGGTTCCCAGTCCGGCCGCGAGCGTTCGCAGAAATTCCGTGGTCAGAGATTCCGCCTCTCCCAGGTACGGGCCCCGCCTCCTGGACCCGGCTTCGCAGGATGCCATACCGCGAATGCGTCGTTTCCACCGCGATACACCAAGACGGCTCCGCTCAGCGTCATTTTCTGGCCGCCGCCAATGGTTACGTTGACCTCCATCGCAGTCCTCCTCCCCTAATTCACGAGTTCCATCATGAGCTTGATGAGACGCGCCCCCTGTTGGAAGACACTGAACGCAACCTCCAGCGTTTGAAAGGCCGCCCGTACACTCTCGATGTCGTCCGATAGAAACGGCACGATCAGGTTCGGCTCAGGGGCGCACTCCAGCATCCCCTGGGCCTCCTCATCGAAGCAGCCTTCGATAGCGTCGTGTTTCTCAAAGACTGCAACCAAGGCCGGTACCGGAGGGTTCGAGTCCGCCAACCGCTCCTGGACCGACTCCGTAATCTCTGGGCCTCTCCCCTTGCCGCGACGCCGCGCTGAGTGCCAGCACTCCCACGAGGAGAGCCCGGATCCTCCGGTTTCTCACTGTTCCGAGAAGCTGCTCGACGAACCGCTCTTTGAGTGGATTCCACTTTCCGCGCAAGCACTTCGGAGTGGCGCCGTCCACGTCCGGCAGTTCGACGGTCTCACCCTCCGGATCACCTTCGTACCACTCCCTCAGTTGCTCCACCCGCTCCGCGGCATCGCGGTGAGTCATAGACCCGCACCCAACGATTCAGAGCGTGGGTGAAAAGATTGAAGAACGTCGACGGGCAATCTTGGGTGAACAGCTTCCAGCAATCGCAGTGTCGGCCCTAGAACCACGTAGCCGGCGCTCTCCGGTTCCACCACCAGGTACATCTCATTTCCATCAGCTAGCTCTCCGACGCCTGTTCCGCAGCGGGTCCAGATCGGAAACTAGACCCTACGCCCAGGAATAGATCTGTATCGATCTCCTGACCACCGTACATGCCTCGATCCTATCCTTCAGCGTCTGCTCGATGAGCCGGAACGGGTCCCTGCCAGCTCTGGAACCATGCGTCCGGGTGAGCGACACCGCTCGCGACAAGCGATTTCGCCAGCTGGCAGCGGCATTCAGCCCGCCGAAGAACTGATACTCCGTGGGAACTCCCCGAAGAGCCGGAATACTCCAGTGGCATCCGGGGGCAATCAGACCATGGGAGGTAACCATCCTGGAGGCGGCGTCAAGCAACTGCCCGGTCCTTTTCGCTGCCCACTGTCCAGCGCCCGCGCGAGGATCACACTCGCGTTTTTCCAATCCGGACATTGCTTGTACCTCTCTAAAACTGTTTGTTGTGAAGCGTGCCGCCCCTGAGCAAGCAGTTCCAGTTCGGCCAGAACTCCTTCTCTGCGGCATTTGTTTTCGCGCCGGCTCTTCGGCTTCATGGCGGATGTTCTCCGGTGCGCGAGAGCGGACGCAACTTGGCCCTTCCGGCGGTTGCTCCGCTCCCTGCGTCTTTTGTCTTCAGCCCTTCGAGCCGATCGCGCGCTCGAACGTATACTTCATCGTGTCGCCCACCGCTTCCGGTCCACTGATCGCCGCCGTCGCAATCTCCGGGTATTGCATGGAAGGACGCCTCTGACATCCTCTACGCGTCATCTTGCTGTCCGGATCGGGCAACTTAATTCCGAGGAACGAAAATTCACGGCGCATCGCTCTGGCCTGCATGGCTTCACCTCCTCCTCGCTGTTGTTTCTTGTCCCGAAGTCGGGCGCGGTGCCGCCTCGTCTTGAGCTGGTAGATCGAAGAGGCTCAGCATCGGCGATGGCGGCGGTGCAGGTGCTGGCTTGTCTTCCTGCTTCGGTGCGGGCTCGGCCGCCTTGCCTTTCGCTCCACCGTTCCCCACTCGTCTTTTGCTTCTTCTTTAGTTCCTCGCGCGCGGCTTTCTCCGCCTCTTCACGCTCACGTTGGATTTCGGCGAGGTTGGTGCCCAACGCAACGTGGCCGGCCACGAATTCACGGACTTGCGTCGGTAGTTCGCGGTCCAGTTCTTCGGGGGTTCCCGTGCAGCAGAACGGCGTCGCCAGCGCCGCGTTCTCGCTGTCTTTCATCCGTTTCGGAATCACGGAAACCGTCAGGTGTTGCTCGTCGGCCTTCGATACGATCATCATCACCGTGCGGTCGGCGAGCATCGGCATCAGTTGGGCGAAAAAGCCGCCCGCAATTGCTGTTGCTGGTGTACTCATGGTTGTTTTCCTTCATGTGCTCGGGAAGGAGCGGCAGTTACCGGCCGCTCCTGCTCACCTGAGTCAAAACGGAACATCGTCCGCCCCGCTCTGATTCGAATCGCCCGGCGGAGCCGACAGGCTGCTCGGTCCTGGCCTTTGGTTGGCCTGGCGTCGGCCGCTTCTCCTCGCCGTTGTTGTTTCCGCGGCCCAGGAAACGAACCTTGGCCGCGACGACCTCGACGGAGGTGCGCGCGTTGCCGTCCTTGTCTTCGTACTCGCGGACCTGGAGACGGCCTTCTACATACACGCCGTCTCCCTTGGTCAGATGCTCGGCGCAGGCCTGTCCAATTCCGTTGAACGCGGCGACCCGTAACCAGGTGGTTCGTTCCTGCGGCTCGCCGTCACGGCTCTTCCAGCGTTCATTGACGGCCACTGAGAAATTGACCACCTGAGACTTGCCGTCGTTCAGAAACTTCATGTCCGGCGTGCCGCCCAAGTTTCCGATGATCTGGACGTTATTCAAACCCAGCATTTTCTTTGCTCCTTTCAGTTCTTTGTACACAGCGCACCGGCCCGTACGGACACACTGGTCCGCGCGGGCTTTGGTGCGGCTAGATTGTTGAGGTTGGCCCTACGGGCAGAACGCCCTCGGGTAAAACAGAAGTGGCAGCCCTATGCCGCTTCGGCGGGGACCGGCTCTTCGGATTCTTCGTTGTCCTCCGGCTCACGGGCCGGCGGCTCGATCGACACCCGAAGCGCCGTCACCCGGGTATTGAAGCACATCCAGGCTGGCCTTCAGCTCGACATTGTCGAGACGCTCGATCACTTCATCCAGCGTCCCCTCAATACCCTCCAAGACCGCTACGACAAATCCTGCATCGAGCGCCATCGGGTTCTCCTTTCTCCGGATCAGCTATTCCTCGTTGAAGCGGAATTTCCGTCCCGGTTTCTTGACGATCATCGTGTCCAACTCGGCCGCCAGATCCGCCATGCCTTGCTGGACCTTCGCGCGCACGCCGACTGGTCGTCCGGAGGTCATCCGCGCTTACTCCGACGAGCATTGCCCGCGCCTTCTCCACCAACCCTTTCAGCTCTGCGTCGTCAGTGACGTTCCGGAAATCGAAGGTCCCCAGGAACTCCACCAGGTTCGAGACCGTGGTCTCTTTGAACCGCAGCGGCTTGCCTTCGGGGCCGTCCTTCAGCCGATCGCGCATGTGCTTGACCAACTCGCCCATCGCCGTCCGAAGCACCTGCTGGATTTCCCGGCCCGCTTCCGCCATCATCTCTGCCGCCTTCTCCCGTTCGTCGTGCCAGATCTTCGTCGAAATCTCGCGAAGTTGGTCGGGAACACCAAAGCTGATGTACTGCCAGATAAGGGTGAACTGCTGGGCAACATACTCCAACGGCGGGTAGTCGGTCGGATTGTAGAGCGAGCGCAGCCGATTTGCGGCCTCCTGGCACAGCGTCGGGTACGCTGTCAGGAACGCTTCGATCAATCCTTTCGGCGTGCCGCGAATTCTCGCAGCTTGCTCTCCATTTGCTCCAACAGCAGCCAGCGGGCAAAGATGAATGCCGGCCTCGAACGGCAGACACGTATCGTAGAGGTAGCGCCGGATCTCTCCATCGAAGTTGGCGATCGTGCGCAGCTCTTTGGAATCGAGCAGATGTTTGGAAATCACGAGTCAGACTCTTGTCTGTGTCCACTTCCACTTGCGAATTGCTGACCTTTCGTGTGTTGCCAAGCCGGCCGAGCCGGACCTTGACGCACACCGTCCTTTGGGCCAGGTCCTGGCCCATGCTCTGAACTTCAATCAAACGCATTGGCATAGCTGCCATGTCGTGTTTCTCCTTTATGGTTTTTGGTCACCCGATCCCGCAATAGACATCGGGACCAGATCTTGAAAGACACGCATCGACCCGCACAATTCGACGCGTGTCTTCTGGTTCTTCTGGAAATAGTTCGGGATTCGCGGCCGCGAATCGCCCTGCTTCCGCGGTTTTCGTCTCAGGCAGGAACGCCGAGCACGGGGAATCCAGTGAGTACGGATCTTCCACTCTCCTCGATGCTGATTTCGACGAGTTGCGGTCCGAAGTCGCCCTCTTGGTAGCGGCTGCTAAACAGTTCGAGCCTTTGATTTCGGCTCGTCCGCAGCGGCGCAATTGCCGGCTGCGTCTGGTCGTAACGGCCCATCACCGCGAAGTCCAGAAGCCCCCGAACCGCCCGCCAGAGTTCGCACTTCTGCTCCACGGTTGCACCCAGGCGCGTCACAAACCGCCCGCATGCCAGCTCGCTTTCCGTGTAGCCGGTGAACATCCCGAGGCTCACTGCCGGCGCGGTCCTGCGGAACCTTCTCATCAGTTCCAACAGCGCCTCAGCTTGCTGCATTGGCTCGCCGCCGGAGAAAGTAGCCCCTTCCAAAGACCCGAACCGGCTTGCTTCCTCAAATCGCTGAACCACTTCGAGCACGGGCACTTCAACACCGCGGAACTTGTGTGTAGCCGGGTTCCAGCATTTTGCGCAGTGCAATGAGCATCCCTGAAAATAGACCACCGCGCGTAGTCCTGGTCCATTTGCCCGGCTCGCCGGGACGAAAGCATGTAGAAGCATACCAACTCCCCTTCATTTCGCAGACTGCGCGGCTACAGAGCTGCCACGATCCTGCACGCGTGCCGAATTGGGCGTCTCGAAGCCGCCTCTCTTCCTGGCAACGAGACAATCGCTCACTGTCCGCTCTTAAGATGCTGGTTGTGCGAGTCGACGGCCGTGCCATAGAACGCGGCTTTCTTTCGCTGCACTCTCGCGTGATCGTCTCCCTGGAAGTCCTTCAGGACCTTGTCGCAGCCTTGGCCTGCAAAGCCCTCCAGATCGACTGAACTTTCGCCGTTTTGGTCAATGACCACTGTGATCGTCTTCTGCTGCATGGCTCAGCTCCTATCGCGCGACGAACTGCAGCCGGATCTGCGGTCCGTTCGCCGTCTGAATGACTTCTTTGCCGCGAAAGATGTAGCCCTTTGTCTTCGCCACAGCCAGCGTCTGGCTTTCTTTGTAGTGCTGGTGCACTTTGCCCAGCCACTGGTTGCCGTAACCGATGCTCCGGTCGTACTCGCTCAAGAGCGCCTGGTAGCGGCCGTCTTTCCCGCGGACGAACCCAATGTCGTTGGAGGCGCTGTCCAACTGCGCGCGCCGGATAATGACGTGCGCCGTTTCCCGCCGTTCGTCGCCGTGGTAGCCAACGAGCGCGGCGCCCTCGGCGTGCACTTCGACTCTGTAGCCCATCGCCGTAAGACCCTCGACGAGGTACCTCTCTTCACTCATAACAGTCGTGAACTCACCGTAGGCTGACACTTCCTTGCTCCTTTCTCGCTCTTCCCTCCGCCGCCGACCCTGATGCAATGCAAAGAGATGCGATGCAGGGCACTACTCAGCTCTCCATGCCCCGAAACGCACGTCCCGCGCGTGGCGCCGGTACGGACTCCTGGAACTGGTATACGCCAGGGTAAGACGCGCTGATGAACTTCCCGGAGGCCTGTTGACGCAGCGCCTTGATCTGGTCCGCCGCCGAACGGGACACCGGAACAAGGTATTCTGCTGATTCCTTCAGCGTCAACTTCAGCCGGTACGCCTTCCGACAACATTCCTTGATCTCCGCCCCGGTCCACCCGTCGTCGTCCGGCAACTCGCCGGAAACTCGGTACTTGGCCACATAGATCTTCCAGATCGCTGCCCGCTCCTCTGGCGACGGGAGATCGAAGAAGAAAGTGCCAAGCGTAAAGCGTCGCCGCAGTTCCGGCGGCAGCGTGCCGATCGAGTTGCAGGTCGCAATCCACAGGCTGCGCCCGTTGGTCACGGCATCAACGACCTTCAACGCCGCCCGGAGACGTTCCCCCGACGCTCCGACGAGCGCGTTTTGCATAGCGCCCAGATCGAAGGCGATCGTCGGGATTCGCGCCGTGTTTCCGGTAGCTTTGGCCACAAGACTCTTCGCTGCACCGGGAGGCCCGATCAGGATGCACCCATCAGCATTCCGATCCTGCATCCAGGCCAGGACCGTGCCGGTGAGTTCGGTCTTCACGCCGGACAGGTCGGTACCGGTTCCGGCGAAGGCCTTCTCGATTTCGTCGAGAAAGACGATGCCGCGTGGAGCCTCTTCGCCCTCGATGACCGCCGTGAGGAAGCGCTTGATATTCCCACACCCGCCGATGTCGTCGAACGATTCTCCACCCCGCCACACGCTGAGACCCGGCGCCTGCTCGATCACTTGCCGCTTTCGCTCCCAGAGCTGTTCCAGATCAAGCCCCTTCTTCGACAGCGACATTGCCAGCACCTGCTCTGCCGGGAATGCGGCCAAGCCGAGCAGTGCATCAACGGCCTTTTCGCTGGCGTCTGTATCGAGTTCCGGCACCTCCGCCGCCGCAATCGTGTCGTCTAGAATGCGGGTCAGGTCCTCAACTGCCGGCAGCGGTTCGTCGAGCACGAGCACATCCTGAGTGAGTTCATCCGGGAGAACCGCGCCGGGTGTCGTCAGAAGCGTCAACGTCCTGCCATTTGCCTTGAAGACGTCACGCAAATTCCAAATCGCCTGCGCCACTTGGGGGTCGTTCCAAAAGCGCTGTGCGTTGGCAAACACCAGTACGGCGTCTTCACTCAACTGGCAGGCCGCCACGAGTGCATCGACCGGACCGACGCTGGCCGAGTCCCGTTCGCCGAGCACCTTCCCGATCTCCTTCGCGCCGGCGTCATTCACCCGCACAAGCCCGCGCACGATGTCCCATTGCACTATCGCCGCATCTTTTCCCACCGCTTCTTCAATCCGCGCCACCGTCAGTGCAGGGTCCGCGGTCCGTATCGCAACCAACGGCGTCGAAACCCGGCGTGCCGCTAGCAGCGTCTTTACAAACTTCTTCCATCGGCCGAATCATTGGTGACATTTCTCGCCTCCCGTGTTCATCACTTTCACGCAGCGGTCGCGGTAATGGGCACCGCCCTTCCGCTCCGGTGTGCAAAGAACTGTTGGTGCAGCTCCGCCAGGTCCTCATACAGAACGGCTGCCGCCGCGATCGCTTCCGGGTGCTTCAGAATCAGCTCATCCAGGGAGCGTTGCGCGAGCCCACTCCGGTCATCGGCCTCGATCAGCACGTGGCACAGGTCGCACGCAGCCCAATCCCCGACACTTTCGCCGGCGACGTTCGGCGCGCAGTAAGCGATGAAGCTCCGGGCCGGGTACCGCCATACCGGACCCGGCATTGAACAGAAATCGCACTGAAGGATCTCGTTAATCATAGATCTCACCTCCTCTCTCTACTGTTTTCAAACGACTCAGTCTGGCCGCACTTTCGTCGTCGGAACACTTCCAGGAAACCTTGTGCCCGCAGATTCCGGTCCCACATCTCCGCGAACTGTTCGAGGTCTCGCGTCCGTCTCGGCAGACACAGCAAGTTCCCAGCCTCGTCGCGGCGTCGGCTCCACTGCTCCACGGCCGCATAATCGTTACGGAAGTAGAACGGCCAGAACTCCGGTTGCCCGCCCCCTTCATTCACCACTTCGAACAACATTTCGGGGTCGCGCATCGCGTCCGAATTCTGTTCTCCGTAGTGCGCTACGGACACGACGACGTGGCCATCCGGCCCCCGCTCCGGCAGGACTTCAATCACGAGCCGCATCCACGGCTCGTTGTCGATCGAAATACACTCCGCCTTTGTCAATCCGCCTGCCTCTTCGATGATTTGCAGAATTGTCTTCACGCGTTCCTCCCCTACCGCGGCCCCCGCGGCACACTGATCCGCACGCTGCCGGTGCGCTGCTTTCTTTGCACCGCGCCCGAAGATCGAGGCTCGGCTTCACCTGGAACAGTCTTGTCCCTAGCTCACCCTGCAAAGGTCCACGACCGCGTCCTCCGACGACCACGGTCCAGTTCGTACGCATCGTCCGCAGACGCATAACCTTCCCTGATCAAGTCAACGTGGCGCCCCGATTCTCGAAGGTACTGTTCACGGCGGCAGCGCCAAGCCTCGTACTGTTTCGTTTTCAGCCTCCGCATGTGGCTCTCCTGACAAACACGAAGCGGCCGACGCCGGGCTTGAGACCCGTGTTCGACCGCTTGGTCTCACACGGCGAACCCGACTCCGCCTGGGCCCGGGTGTCTTTTGTGTCGTTGCCTACTACGCCGTTGCCCCCGCGGGATTCGATATCGCAATCGGCAGCGTTACCTAGATCTCTTCCTGTGCGAAGCCCAGCTTCTGCTTCGCTCGCGCGACGGCGCGCCAATACTTCCGCACCGCCTGCAGTTGCTTCTTGTCGACGAACCCGTTGGCGTCTACCGCCACGCAAGGTCGCGGTTCGTGCACCATGGCATCGACTTCTCGAAAGGTTTTCCCGTCGCTCACTAGCCTGCCTGCGTCATAGTCGCCTCCCGCATCGTGTTGGGCGATGAAGACATACCCTCTCTCCGCCAGCTCTCGCAGAGAAGAGGAGTAGCCATAATTCGCTTCCTCATCGACCAGGAACGACACCCCATCCGGTAGCCCCTTCCAATACTCCTGTTCCCCAAAACCCAGTTCCTCAAACGCGGCCACGTCTCTGGCTCGGCAGAGGACCTGTGCGTATGCCCGATCTCCCATGTGCTCTCCAAGAAGCGGAAACAGCCACGAGCGGACTCGCCGCTGTGGCTGTCTTCCGGTATCGATGTGTTTCGTTAGTGAGCGCCGGTATGGCACCTAAGACTTTCGTCGCTCGTGTAAAGTGTCATTCACGGCAGGCGTTCCGCAGAAATTCATCTGGGCAGTCGTCCGCACCGCAGAAAACTGGGATGACGATTCCTCCTGGGCCAGGAATCTCCAAGTAGCCCCTGGCCGTATGCCATCCGGCACTCGATCAGTAAACGCTGGGCGCCGAGTAGGGACTCAAATGCAAAAGGGTCCGATGTCCAGTAAAATCGAAATGAATGACAGAACGACAGGTTGGAAGAGTCAGCGCTCTATGGCGCTATCCGGTAAAGTCGATGGCAGGCGAGGCTTTGCAGTCGGTGAACGTAGGTTGGCACGGCCTTGCGGGAGATCGGCGATGGGCGTTCGTTCGTTCGGGAATGGAGCGAAGCGGATTTCCTTGGTTGACCATTCGGGAGTCGCCGGACCTTTGGCGCTACGAGCCATATTTTGCTGAGCTAGAAAACGTCGAGGCTTCTAAGACGATGGTCAGAACACCCGATCGTTCGGAGCTAGAAGTGGCAGATCCGGCGCTAGCTGCGCAGTTCGGAGATGGCGTTCGAGTGATGAAGCAGTATAGCGGTGTTTTCGACGTAATGCCCTTGTCGTTGCTCACGACGCAATCGGTTGAAGCACTAGCTACATCGTTGGGATTGCCCCTAAGCCCGTCTCGGTTTCGACCGAACATTGTGATCGACGCTCCAGGACTGGGGGCATTCCCTGAGGATAGTTGGGTAGGTGCCGGTCTGCGGATCGGCGGCTTACGCTTGAGGGCCGATCAGCGAGACAAGCGCTGTGTCATGGTAAACATCGATCCATCTTCATCGAGCAGCGAGCCGCGCGTTCTTCGTACCATTGCCCTGGAGCGGGGACGCTCGCTTCGGAATCTATGGCACCCTGGTCGCGCCCGGAAAAGTTGCCGTCGGGGATTCGGTGTTCTGCGAAGAGCCTATTTGAAGACGCTTGGGACACAAGTCGTGAATGGAGGATCGGCGTTTCCCCGGACGCTTACTGTGGAACCAAGGCGCTCAACCAGGGCGGTCGGGCACTCGGAGGGAGCTTGCCGGATGGTTTGCTAATCATCAGTATCCGCCGAGGCCACTTGCCGAAATGCCGCCAGGATTTCCTCGCAAGCTCGATTCCACCGTCATCCTGCTGCGTTGCTGTTAGCCACGACAGTCCAAGTGTCGGCACCGCCGCCCTGGTGTTCCTCGACCCAACGCCTCGTGTAGCTCTGCAGCCCTTCAAGCCATTGCGCGGGGTGACATGATTCAAGTTGGATGCGTTCACTCTTCGTGAACACCGCACAGCCGGCCTGCCGATCTCGCGATTTCGCCATGTACTCGGCAAGCTCTCCCGTCGCTCTGGCCATAGGAAGGTATAGCCAGCCGGGTGTCATCGCGAACGCGAGTTTGTCGGCGTAGCAGAGCTTTGAAACGCTCACGCCGTTCCTCTTAGCCCAGTAGCGCGAATGTCGAAGGGTGAAGTCGGCCCACCAATCGCCAAAAAGCAAACCCATGATCTTCGCTCCGAGATGGACGTGTTCTTCGCCCTCCGGCCCGTCCATATTATCCGACTGAATAAGTAGCCCAAATCATGGAGGAAGAACGCTGCCCAAAGCCGCGGATCCCACGGAAACTGTCCGAGGGCCCACCAGCCAAAAGCAAC
This sequence comes from Bryobacterales bacterium, assembly GCA_963738375.1. Lineage (GTDB taxonomy): Bacteria > Acidobacteriota > Terriglobia > Bryobacterales > Bryobacteraceae > Bog-159. Next base: position 23,078 of record CAVTWL010000002.1, read on the forward strand.
GAAGAATGGATGGATGAATAAGCAGTGCGCTCCGAAAAGAACGCTTTTGGTTCCGACTCGCATAGGTCACCTATGGCTCCCTGCTACGCGATGATTGGGCCGTGTGATGGCGGTCCATTGGAAAGTGCGCCGCGGCTGTAGCTGTAGCCCTGGCGCTTGGCATCTCCTTCGACATGGCCGCTATGCCATGACCAAGCCTGGGTAGTCCCGGCGGAATACGGGCACCCGAGCGGAATTCGTGCCGTGTTCTCTCCGGCGCTGAAGCCCTCCTCCCACGCTTTTGGGTCGTGTTTGAGCACAATTTCTTTCCGTGTCACACCACGGGACGATCTCTCTTTCCCCCGGAGCGAACTGAAAGTGTCTGCGGCCGCGCTCTGGTCCGCCTATCCCCAGGCGAGAAGCGAAACGAACAATCAACGCTTTCAGCGTCACCGTTCAGGCCCGTCCAGCTGGCCCCTCCATCCGAAGCACGACTACCTGCTCGTGCGGCCGCGGCATCGGCTCTGCGTCGGCGACGAGTGCCGTCGTGGTCCTTTCGGACCCTGGCTTACTGCGGCTCGGTGCCACGCGGTTAAAGACATGAACCAGAAGTGGTGTCCCGGCGAGCGCGCCGAAGAAAGTGCCCACTTCATTTGCCCGGATGTAGCTGCTGAAGATCACCAGCAGCACAACGAACAGGCAGAGTACCAAACCTGTATTCTTGAATCGTTCCATTGCACGCCCCGTTTCGAGAACCCTTTCACAACCGTGACCTATCAAACCGCCACCGTATCCACGCTAGGCGCCGGCTCGCCGGTCGCCACCGGAGTGACAGCATCGGCCTTCTTCGCCGCCTTCGGAGCCGTCAAATAGTGCTGATGGGTGCATCCCACACACGCCGCTCCACGCACGGCGGCTTTTAGCACCCCCACGAACTCCGGCGGGATCTCGACGCGTTCCCCAGCCCTGTTGAAGAATTCGGGAACGATCTGGCCCGCCATCCCTTTCTCCTCACCGGTCAGATCCAACGGCAGATGTCCCTGGCGGCCACGAAAGAGCACTCTGGCTTCGATCCGGCCGCGCTGACCCTCCGCCGGTTGCGACACATCGTACTTCGCAATCAATACGTCATAGGTGTTTCGCACGCGGAAAACTTCCACACTCACCAGCCCCAGCGCAATCACCACCGCGTGACGGCCATTCACTCCGACCGAGTCGATCGGCTGCAGCCAGGCTATTCGTTCCCCCTTCTCGTCGCAGAAGGTCACGTAGCGCCCGATTTCCTTGATCGCGCCCCCCGACTCCACACCACGAAGCACCGAGCGTTTGGCCAACGTCTGATACTGTAGCGACACTTCGGGCTGGCACAGGATTCCTGCCTCTTGCAGCCGTCGCTCGATCCGGCGCCGTTCACCACGCGCTGCGAGGCTCGGTGGCCTCGCTCCGTTGTCTCTCCCTTCCGGTTGTTCCGAATTCGGCATCTTCAAGACTCCTTCCTTTTCGGTTTGAGATCCAGTACTCCGCGACAAGTGCGTTGAGAAAGATCGAGCCCTTGCCGGTCACGCCAGCCTCCGGTCGGAGATCGGCCGGCCCACCGCCGCGCGAATCATCTCTTTCGTGCAGCCCGCCCAGCAGCAGTACTTTCGAGGCTCCTCGACCGAGATCGCCAGGTTATCTCCGCTCTTGTCGTTTCCTTGCGCGGCGCACGACGGGCAGCGAGTTACCCAGTTCCGGCCGGCTTGCCTCTTCACCTCGACGTATTCCAGAATTCGGAACTCGCCTGGCTTCGAGTGGAAATACTTCGGACATTCTGTTCGGCGCGCGTGCTGAGCGAATTCCTGCGGGATCGTCTTTCCAGCAATCATGCGCTGCAGGTGCTCTTGCTTCACTTTCTCGATCCGCTTCAGATACGCGAGTTGATCTTCCAGGTTGTAGTCGGCGCCGTAGAACCAATACCGCCAGCCCCGGCTCTCCCGCGCTCCCCAATGAACCCCTAGTGGTCCGCGGATCGCGTTGCCAAACTCCTCCCGCCTCAACTCGTCCTGCTTCGGGAAGATTTCGATTCCATCAGCCAGCCCAGTTCCCTTGACCTGGACATCGAGCTTGCCGGCCACGTGGTAGATGTAGATGCGCGCCTCGCGCGCCAGACCGGGGTTTCGAAGAAGTATCCAGAGGTGCCCGCCGCGTCTCGACTTTTCCAGCGCGGCCTCGATCCCGTCATCCTGCAACTGACGTTGCACCTTGATGAGGTCTTCGAGCGCCGTTTTATAGTCGGCGTCAATGGCCATCCATTTGCATCTCTGCGTAGCCGGGTTGATGGCATAGATGCCGATCGTCAGCTCCCCGGCCAAGTGCCGGCGTACGGTTTCGATGGTGAGCGCCACCGACTCTCCGCCATCCTTCGGTTTCGGCCGGTAGTAGTAGTGGCGGCCGCTTTCCGGGTGCGGCCGCACGGATTGAATGGTGTAGGCCCGCCGGTTCACAAACAACTCGCTGAACTCCTGGGCCATTTCGCGTGTCGCTGGTAGCCGGTGGTCCATGGCTGTTTTCCTCCCCCTGTTCGTCTATACACTGAAACGCCTTCGATTTTCAAAAGTCGTCTCAATGCGTCCCGGCGAGCGTTCGGGGGTTCTGCGCAAGTGCCTTCAGGCCAAAGGTTTGCGCCATCTGCTCAAACTCCTCAAGCCGATACCCGCCGTACCGCCCGGCTTCAGCCAGATCCACCATGAAGAACGTCTGCCGAGCCCGGTCGTAGATGTAAAACATCCCCGATTCGGGTTCCTCGGGTACCATCACGAACAGAAGGGCGCCCTTCGCGTAATCCAGCCACTTCTTGAGTGCCCCTCTGCCCACCGCGCAAATCCCAGGATCAGCGCATCCTCATCCAGCCGGTCCAGTCCAAGACGTCTGTGCGTCCGGGCCATGCACGCGCAGCACTTCGTTAACAATCAAACTATTCATCGCGGTCATCGCAGTTCTCCTTTCGTTTTTCGCAGCCAAGTGGTTTACAGGCACACGGATTCCGACTCGCCGTGCGAACGTACACCGGCGTTTAGCTTCGGTCGAGTGCCTGCGTAGGGGTTACAACGGAAAGCTCGGAGCGCGGAACGGCTCCAAGCCGAAAAGCGAGCGCATCGATTCCCGCCCGCATATATAAAGGATAGGAGTCAGGCCGCCAAATCCTTGGCCGTCCCTCCTGCCGCTACCTTTCTCGCTGATTCTTTCGCGAGAACATCGCAGCGGTCCTGGTCTCGATCAGATCCGTGGCCGCGGACCCAGTGCCACTTCGTTTCGTGCTGGCCGGCCACCGACGCCAACAGTTCCCACAAATCCCGATTCGCAATGGCTTCTCCGCGGCTGTTGCACCAGCCGAAGCTTCGCCAACGCACAAGGTACACCGTCATCCCTTGCTGCAAATACTGGGAATCGGTGATCACCGTGACTCTGCACCTTTCAGTCAGGGCTCTCAGGCCGTTGATGGCGGCCACCAGTTCCATCCGGTTGTTCGTCGTGCGCGACTCCACACCCCGGAGGATGCGCTCGTGCTTCCTGTACCGCAGGATGCACGCCCACCCGCCGGGGCCGGGATTGCCCAAACACGATCCATCCGTGAAGAGCGTGACTTCCTTCAATTCCCTCACCTCCTGTCTTCCCGGATCACGAGATCGCCGGCGTCATGCTGGAGTTGCAATCCTTTCAAGCTCCGTGAGTGCCGTCTGGACCTTGCCGATGTCGGCCGCGCCGAGAGTCCTCAAGTTGGCAAACGTGAATGTTCCGTTCGCTGCCTGGTTGATCACGACGGCTAGCGGCCGTCCTGTCGCACCGGAAACGCGGTTCGCCTCGCGAAGCAGCCGGCCCCGCAACTCACTCAAACCCGACGTGTCACCCTGCGATCCGTGTCCCGCCGTGCCGTTGCTCGTACCATTCGGCGTTTGCGGCAAACCACTTTCACCTTCGAGCGCTTCCACCAACCGGCGGAGTACCGTCCGGTCCGGGATATCGTCGATGGACTCGCTTGGCAGATTCAGTTCACGGCACAACGCCGCGTACCGCTGGTCTCCGGCTTTCGCCACAGCCGCCCGCAGACGTTCGACACCGCGCGCCATATCCTGCAACTTCTCGAAAGCAGCCGTGAGCTTCGCGATGTCTCGAATCTTGTCCGGATCCTCGACCTTCGCTACAGCCCGCAGCACGCTCTTGGACAGGCTGAAACCGACTGTCCCGCAGAGCGCCTTAACGTGCCCAAGCAGTTCATCCCGGTACAGACCGCCTCTGCCGTTTTTCGCCCCGCCGGTCTGTGTTTGCGGCTGGCCATTGGCCTGGTGTTTGCCGTTTGCGCTGTTCTCGCCGCCACGCCGTTGCAGCTTTGGGCGTGCCCAATCCGGCAACCTCGGTGTCTCCAACGGGCGCTTCTTGTCGTCGAGATCCACCCACTGTCCCTCCAGATCGTACAGGTAGCGGCCAAGCCCAAAACACGAGCATGCCCGCTTGAAAGCCTGGGCCTCAGCTGCCGTGCCGGCGTTGTCGTTCTCCGCCCACTCCTCGCCGAGTCCGGTGTGCGTGCCCAAGCCGTAGATCGTGACCTTGGACGTCACCACGATCTTCGCCGTAATGGTCCTCTCTGTCGCACCGCGTTCCTTCCGTTCGAAGTTTTGGACCATTTGGACGTTGTAGTCCCTGGTCCAGCCTGACGGCGCGAATAGGTCGTTGAGCCGGTCGGTGTACGCGCGCGGATCGGCATACGCCAACATCTGACCTCGGTCGCGAGGACCCTTCGGCCCACCGACCTTGCACGTGTTCGTCACACGCCACTTGATCTCACTGGGATCGAACGGGTCTTCCAGTGCCGCTACCAGTTCCTGAACCCGTTCTGGTGTAAACGCCGTCGCCGCACTAACTCCATGCGACTGTCCATTCATCGCAACCGCCGGCGGCGGCGACGATGATCCGTTTGTCATCGTTGTGTCCTGCATACCTGTTCTCCTTTCGTTTCGTTCGATTGCTCAAATTGGCATTGCCCACCCCTCGCGACGTGGACGTTTTGAGCTGGCGGGGCACACCGGGGGATGTGCTCGGCCAGTTCGCTTTCCCATCGCGTGCTGACGCGACAGTCCCCCGCACATAGATGTCACCGCCTGGCGCGCGGGCGAACTCGGCATCCGCAAGGTGTTGGCGGCCGTGTCGGACTATCGGCCAGCGCGCAAGCCAACCACCATCGATCCGATGCGGGCGTTTGGGGATCTATGTCGCCGAGGCCTGCGCCAACCAAGTTCCGTGCGGCCGACGATCCGCCCGGAGCCCGCGCTGTACCTTCTGGATCGTCCGGTCCGGACACGGTTCGCGTTACGATTGAGAAACGAGACGACTGCTTGAGATCTACCGAGGACACTGACTTGCGCAATGGTTTCGATCAAAGGAGACAATGTGTCGTATTCGATCAAACGAGCGACCCTGATCTCGGATCAGCTTGAGCGCCTCGCCACGCAGAACGCCCATCAAGTCGCGGGTCAGGTCGCCAACCTGGCTTTCTGGATCTCCGAAGCAGTCCACGCTATATCCACAATCGACGACTATCCAGTTCGATTCCGACGACTTCGTGACGCCCAGGTTGGATGGGTCAAAGCGCACGGCACTGAGATTTCCGGCTATTGCCCCCATTGCGGCGGCGCTTGTGAGTTCGGGCCACAGACACCTGAGCCGCCTCAAAGAATTCCGACGGAGGATCTCGCCGCGGCGCGCGATGGTGTCCGCCGAGCAGCCCGTCGTTACCTGCTCCGCCTCTACCAGGCGCACTTCCTGGACGAAGACGGTGTCCGCCGGGCTTGCGCTGAGATCGGCGTTGGTGTCGAGACCGAGGACTTCGATCGTGATTCGACACCCATTGCCGACGAGGGTCCCGTACCCACCGACATGGCCCCGCGCCGACGGAAAAGGTCAACGATGGGACGACCGTGATCGTTCATCGCTACATCGATTTCGAAATGCGTGCCCATGCTCCGGCAACCGCAGCAAAACAGCCGCACGGTACCGCGTATTCGGAACCGCTCAGGTCTGTCGGCCTTGAAGTCCACTACTAGAACGTTCCGGCCGCATCGCGCGCAAGCCGGAACTTGGACCGGCGTGCGTCTCCGCAGCCTCAGGTTCCTGTTTGCCGACTATCCAGACAGAGCTATGTCGGGCGACTCGCAAGGTTGAGCACTGTCTCCGCCCGAGCCCGAACGCTCGTGCGAAGGGTCGTTGTCGTCAGCTATCCATTCACGCTTGGCGAAGCGTTTTAAGAAACAGTCCCTTCCATCTGTCACTCTTTCTGGGAATATCCTGGATACCCTTTGACTCCACAGCGGCTTTCCTCACAAGGTTCTTGCTTCTTCGGCTCGCTCTTTGACTTCGGTAAGGATCGCTCCGAGGTCGGTTTCTCTGATGTCTGCAATGGTGAGGTGTCTGGCTATTTCTTCGTTCAACCGTTTTTGATAGAACGTCTGGCCTAGCGGGTCGCAGAAGTGGTCCTCGATTTTCTTGTCTACTGGGATGGGAAAGTAGTTGGTGAGGTCTCGTTGGAGGACGCTTTCGCAGGCGTGGCGCGGGAAGTAGTTCTCGATGCCATGGCGGCACAGCACCCGGAGCTTCAGCGGATGGGTGGCGAATCGCTGGTTGATGTCCTCGGCCTCCTTGGTGAACGGCTGGTTTTTCTTGGTGAGTTGTCGCCCGTTGTCCCCGTCCATGATGACGACTGCTTGTCGGCACCCGTCAAGCCAGCGTTCGGGTTCGTGTTCGCTGAGGAAGTTTGCCCATCCCCCAACGAAATCGAGGGTGTCGGCGATTTCGTGTTCTGCAAGTTCATTGAACAGTTTCCGGAAGATGGGCCGGTCGGTTGATCCTTCGCACCATACCTTGATGCGGATCATGGATGTGGCGCCTTTGAGCTTTCTGATGACAGCATCGAATGGTGTTTGCTGGATGGCCTCGATGCGTGCGGCGCGTTCGAGCTTCTCTGCCTCTTGCCGGTAGTGCGGTTGCCATCCGAGTGGTGTTTGAGGAAGTTGCTGGCTGATGACTGCGGCGGCGCGGTTTTTGTCGATGTTGGCGATCGCGCCCGTGAGGAGCGTTGTGACGCGCCACAGGTTCAGCGTCAGGCTGCGCTGGCGTAGGGCTCGTAGATCGTCAACCGCGAAGGGTCCTGTGATCTTTCCTATCCAGTCAAGCGGTGTGCTGTTCGGGATGGGGACTTCGCCATTGCGGAGGTCTCCGTCCGTGAGCGTTGCCAGCGCGCGTTGGATGGTTCCCCGGTGTTGTCGTTTGACGAGTTCTCGGAACGCCTGCTCCTTGATCGCGGGTTCTTGGTCGGCGGCGAGCACCAGGAGGGTGTCGGTTGCTGGGTCAATGCTAGCGAGTCGTTCCGCTGCTTCCGTGCGTACTTGGGCTGGCTGTGTAGTGTCCCGGGCGAGCTGCTGGAGGAGCGTGCGAACTTCTGGGCTGTCGTATCCAGTCTGTCGGAGGAAGCTGAGCACGTGGTTGGTGATGTTTTGGTTTTCCGCGGCCTGCAGCAGATTGGCGAGTTGCTCTTGTGCGGCGGGACTGAGGCCTTCCCGGCGGTAGTAGTTGCCAATCGCCTCGTCGGGCCAAGACCGCAGCCCGAGGATGATGGGCACGTCATTCGTGAGGTGGAGGCGGTAGTAGTCCGTCAAGTGCAAGAGGGGGTTGAGCCCGCCGGGGTGAGTCCATCGGTTGTCGTTTTCCCAAGTGACGCTTCTTGCGAGGTCGTACGCTACGAGAGTGTCAGTTACTGCTTGTGCGAGCCAATCACGTTGCTCGGCCGAGAGGTCCGGCCAGTGTTCCTTCTGAAGTCGTGCGGCGGCGCCGATGATGCGGTTGATATCGCGGCTGGTCTGCAATGTGTGCTGATGCTCTGTTCTTGTCGAGGTTGCAGCTCTCTCTCGTCCCTGTTCTTGCGCGATCTGCGCAGCGATTGCTTCCTCATGCGCACGTGCAACATCGGGTGATCGCGGGTCGAGCAGGTCGCGTGCTGGCCCAGGGGCGAGCCACGGGAAGACGTCCTGACCGTACTGCGGTGCGTGCTCGTTGATCCACTGTGCTGCGCGTACGCTGATGAGTGGCGCGATGAGGTGGCACGTGTGGCGCAATCGTGTGCCGTCAGCGGCGAGCGACTGTACCATTGCTCGAATCACGAGCGCTTCGTGGTCCTTTGCCGCCACGTGCTTGATGATTGCCGTGGGGAGTTTCTCGCGCTGTAGGAAGAGTTGTTGTCGTTCGGCATTGGCAAGTAGGACACCGACGTTCGTCCCGATTTCTTCGCCCCAGTGGGTGGGTATGAGGCCGATGATGGGTTCGAGGTACGAGTCAAGGTCGTGCCCATCGAGCGAGCGCGGATTGCCGTTCAGATACGCGATAGCCGCAATCAGTGCTTCTTTGGTATTGAGCTCCCGGAAGTGGTAGTACGCCGAGGAGAGGCCTGCGTTCGTACTCTCAAGCAGCGGGAGGACACTTGGGAAGTCGGCTGGCTTACACAGACTGCCAATCGCGTCGATGATGCTGATGTAGTACGGGTCGGTTTGGTCGGCGAACGCGATGAGGTCGTTGATTGCGGTGTTCTCGCCCGTGTTGATCAGCGCAATGATCGCGGAGTACCGCAGTGTGCTCTCGCTGCGATGGGCGGTCACGAGTCGTAACGCTTGCGGTGCGATACCGGATTCGCGGAGTATCCCGAGGAGGATCAGGGCGTTTGCGACCTCGTGGGGCTCGGCACTTGTGCGTTGGACGGTCACGTCCGCGATGACGGCTGGCGTGAGCAGCCGTGAGAGTCGGCGCAGGCTGAGGCGCTCCTGGTCCACGAGGTAGGTTTTTGACCCGTTGATGTCCTGAAGGAGTTTTCTGACGAGCTTGGTGCGCTCGCCATCCGTGAAGGCGCTTGGTGACACGTTTATGAGCCATTCCGGATGGTGGTTAACGAAATAGCCGCGGATTTTGTCGTTCATCTCCGCAAGGTACGTGACTGTGTTTTGCCAGGTGTCGACGGGAGTGTCGCCGATGAACGCGAGTTCTTTGAGGCGGTCGACCGTTTTGTCGTGGAGTTCTTCGGCGGCGAGGTATTCGCCGTACGAGCGCATTTGGAAGCTGATTCCTCCTGGCGTTCGGATGAGGATGGATTGTGAGAGCTCATCGAGGAGCTGCCGTGCGGTGTCCGGTGTGAACTCGATGGCTTCCAAGAGCACGCGCAACGCCTCGTCTTCGGTGAGTTCGTTGCGCGCTGCGGTCTCGCACGTGACGGCGAGCATGCGGAGGGCTCGCTGCTGCCGTGTCGCGTTGAACAAGGGTCGGCTCTGGATGAGGCGGCGGACGACGTAGCCGACGTTGTCGGACCGTAGTCGACTCAAGCGGCCCTGCGCCTGATACTGTTCGAGCATGACGGTGAGCACGAACGGATTCCTAATCTCCTCGTCGCACTCAGCGTCGTGCACGGCTTGTTGGAAATTCTCGATGTTGACGCCGCGGTGCTTGGTACAAGCCTCTATGTCCTCGTCGTCGAAGTCCAGGAGGTGGTACGTTGTGAGGCTGGTTGGAAAGGCGTCTGGGTGTTGTGCCGCAAATGCCTGCCGTGAGGTCAGGATTAATCGCGCGGCCGCGTCGGTCGAGAGGAGGTTGTTGAGCTCGAGCGATAGGGCCGCACGATGGTCGAGTGGTACCTCGTCGATACCATCGAGGATGTAGGTGCGGTTCATTATCGGCGCGTCGAGAACTGTGGCAGGGACTGTTTGGACGAGCAGGTCTCGGAGGTTTCCGTGGTAGCTCTTAAGCGATGCAATCACCGGGATTGCGGTTGGTTCCTTGTCCAGGAGATGCTGCACGATGGCGCGACCGGTTGTTGACTTGCCCGCCCCAGGCTCTCCGAGAATGAGGAGCCGCGGGTGAGTCAGGATCACGGGGATGTCGGGCTCATGTTCCCGAAACAAACCAAGGTAGCGAATCCCGTCTTGGGTGGTTGCCTTCGTCCAACTCTCCGCCGCCACGAAGCGTCGCGCTCGCAAGAAGGATGGCGCGGCGGCCAAACTCCTCCGATATTCCTGAATAGTATCGTCAATTGGCACGGGCAAATCCATGTTTCCAGGCTATTTAAACCCACACGATACCATGTTGTCGCGAAAAGAGCGTTCTCGTCGAGCGTTATGAGGCGACGGGAGGCCGTTCCCCGATCGGAGCGTGTGACGCACTATCCGGAAGTTAACCGTGCGCCAATCCGTAAACTTTCGCCTGACCAACTTCGGCCCGCACCATGCTATTCGCACCATCAATTCCACTTCCTCTCCGACTCCAGCCCAACGCTACCCACCGCCATCATCCCACCAACTCGTCTCACCCCGGCCCACATCGCGGACCGACAATACCCCTCTCCTGCCCGCGAACCACGCTGCCAACTCCACAATGCCACCGGCACACCGCTGACCAGCAGGTAGTCAATCAATAAACCCAATCATCACAGTGAGTTCAAGCACGGGGGAGGAAGGCGTGAGGAAGTCGCGGGGAAGCCGTCAGGAAGTCTTGGTGCCCATTGAGGAGCCGCTTGCATTCAATACTGCGCGCAACGGGAACGAAAGTGTGCGGCGGCTGTCAAGTACTGTAGTGTCGAGGCCGTGCTGCCGAAAGTCCTCCAACACGCCGAAGTATACAGCCTTCGTGCACCGGTCAAAGAATCCTGCGACGTAACTCAGGAGCTCATACGACGGCGTCAAGTAGAGAAAGCACCTGACTTGGCGCTCCTTTTCAATGGCCTGCCGCACTTGCCAATATCGATTGGCCGCTTTCGGCTGTCGTTCATATTCGAGAGCGAACGTGGACTCTTCCCCATCGGCATGGATCGTGATCACAGCATCGTAGTCCTTGGCGTAGCCAAAGCCCGTCAGCTCATTGAGACACAAGATTTCCAGCTCGGACTTCCATCGAACCAATTCGCCGCGCCGAATCAGCGTCAGGTGAACATCATTGATATCCAACGAATGCAACACGACGGGATCGTCCAGTTGCTTGAACGCCTTCGACGCTACAAGGGCGGCCCCATCGCCATTGCCGGCTAAATAGGCGGCGCCCGATTCGCTGATCGCGTAGACCCATCCTCGCTTCGCGTCCTTCACATTTAATCGCGTAATCAGTCCGTGCTGAACCAGCCGAAGGATCCGCCAGTTGAAGATGCGCCGCCGATTCTCTCGTGCTTTCAGTTGAAAGAAGTGCCAGAGTTGGTCGTGCGTGGCGTGGCGCGACTGCAGCACCTGTTCCAGGAGTAGTCCGTCCTGCGTCGAACTGAGGTCGATCGACCCTTTCACGTATCCCATCGTCGTCTCATTCAGTCGCCGATAGCACGAGTCGCGCTTCCCAAGGCCTGGCCGCCAGCGGCTCCAGAAAAAATGTTCCGAGCACGCCGCGCATCCAACCATAGGCCGGCATAACAACCATGACTTCCTGGTCAGCGCCACATTCGCTAAACGATATCAGGGTCGTTTCGCGATTCAGCCAATCTTCGCCCTTGATTACGCCGCCAGTCTGTTCCGATTTGACGACCACCAGGTACGCGTCCGGTGTCTCTGGCTTTAAAAGCAGCCTTTTAAACAGGACCTTCTGGTGACCATTCCAAGCGCATGGCGGCTCGCAGTCGAACACCTTGTACAGCATGCGGTGCAAACATTCAGGGCGGAATCCGCAATTCCCGTTGAATCGGGCCACACCATACACGCGAGGCCGATTGCGCAGTTTGCCCGCGACTTCGACCCCGGTTGTGTTGTAGTAGGCCTGCTCCCGAGTGTCAAACCGTTCCTGTGCCCGCGCATTTGTCGCGGATCGCAGCGTCCAAATGCTCCCAAAGCCCAAAACCGAGATCAGCATGACCGTAGCACTACGCTCCCTTGAGGCGCTCGTTTTCCAGCCGAACGGTCCGCAGCGTCTCTTCCAAACGGTTGATTCTGTCCACAAGGGTGGCGACCTGAACCGAGTTCTCGCCACCCTTGGCGCCATTCCCAGGTCCGTTGCCGCTGCCTATCTTTTTCGTGGCATCATCGACGCGAACCGATAGGTCCGCCACCACCGTGGACTTTTGATCCAGATCGTGACGTAACCGCTTGTTCTCCGAGGTCAGATTGAGCACCTCGATTCTCATCCCCTCGACCTGCTGTCGTAGTGCGCCAGCTTCGGCCGTGTCACCGGTCGGCAGTCCGCTCTCACCGGCCTCGATCACACGATTGCATTTCTCGATGTGGGTGTTGTGCTTTCGTGTGGCCTTTTCGGCGCCCGCCTTCCAGTACTGCGCGTAGTTCATGGCGTCGGCTGCTCCCTGTGCCAACTGCTTGAGTCTCTCCGCATGGTTCCACCGCTGCCAGACGATGACCACGAAGGAATAGACCAGCAGCAGTGACAGCGCCGCTGTGTACATGAAGTACTTGTTGCCGATCGAGTTCTCCAGGAAGATGCTACGGCGCTGCTCCCAGCTCATACCCCAGTCGACGTTCTTCGGATTCAACGAACGGAACAGCGCCTCGTACCATGTCAGTTTCTGGCCGCGGTAGCCGCCCTGGGCGGCCAGGGGCGAATACTGCGCCGCTGGCACCGGCTGCGCGGACCGGGATGGATACAGATTGGGTACGGGCTGCTGCGCTGCGTTCCGCTGTCCGGCTCCTGGTTGCTGCGGACTGGTTACCTTCGATCCCGCCGGCTGCTGACATTGGGCCGGCGTGAACCCGATCCAGCCGGTCACGACGCCGATATAAACGATGCATCTGACTCTTCCTAACATTTGGCTACCTCCTCCCCTGCATTCGCCTGCCAAACGAAGCCGCCAATCCCGGATCTTTGAACCGGAGGTTCGCTCCCTGGACGTCCAGTCTCGATTGGCGCAATCGCGGCGCCAATTCCATTTCAAAGCCACGCATTTCCACGTCTGGAGGCGTGCGAACGTGCAGGTGCCGGTGTAATGTCCCTTCCGTGTCGTCCGTCATGAGGATCTGCATTTGCCCTTTTGGCAGGTTCTTGATCCTCTCGTCCTCCGCGCGGTATTCCCGCTCCTCCCGTTCTGAACCGCTCGTGCCTCTCTCAAATCGCTCCCAACCGAACACCTGTTCCCTCACCAGCGACACAGTCCGCTTGGTTACGGTGTGCTCGGCCGACGCCCGGATGAAGAACTTGGACGTCTCCTCGTCCTGCGTCCGCATTGCGATCTTCGTGTTTGGCGCGCTGGTGACGTCATCCTTGAACCCCTTGCCAACCTGAAGAAGCTGCGGCAGGCTTTGCATTGAGAACAGGAAGGCGGTATTGGTGCCGCGCGCCGTCTGCAAAATCTGGGCGAAATTTCGGTACCCGAACGGGGCAAACTCATCCAGAACCACGCTCAGGATGGGGCGGTTCATCCGTCTCCGCTCCTCTTCGCTTTCGTACCGTTTGCCCACGACAAGCTGCAAGTTCTGCAGCAGCATCTTCCCTAGTGCTCGAACCGGTTCGGTATTCTTGTTGATGTTCAGGGTCACGAACAGGATCAGCTCCTGGTCAATCACGTCATCGATCGACAACAGGTCCTCGTATGGGCCGGTGATGACGGACAATTCGTCGTCGAGAAACGTCATGCACTCGTTGAGCAGACCCTGAATCTTCGGCACCCTCTCCCGGTCATGAAACGATTCGAGCAGGTTCCGCACGGACATCTCGAAGTTCAGCCCGCGCTGCATTGATACTTCACGGTCGGCTTGGATGTGCCTGCGAGCTTTCTCGATCTGTTCGCGGAGGACCTCTTCATCCAGCGCCATAACGATGACGTCGTAGAAATTGAAGGCGACTCCCGTGTAGTGAAGGATGCGGACGATGTCCGCGAGGTAATTCGAGTTGGTGTTTGGCGAAGAACTCATCGTGCAGATTGAAGGATCCGAAGACCATGTTCACCTGCGCCATGTAGTTCTCGTCGGTCGTGTGGAAAGGGTTGTACAGGCACGAGAGCTCCGGTCGCGCGGGATTGATCAGACGAAGATCCCCGAGCCGCCCGGCCCGGTTGATGTGCGGCAGCAGCTCGTAGAAGAAGTCGAGGTCACCCTTTCCGTCGAAGATGACCATCGGGACCTTGTGCCGGTCTTGTGCAGGCCCGACTCTCCGACTCAAGTCTTGGGTGATGATGTTCTTCAGAAGTGTGGTCTTACCGCTGCCCGTCATGCCCACGACGATTCCTTGCATGACCCGCACCTTGTCCGGCCACAACCACGGCGTTCCGTGCACGTCATAACCGAGCACCACGGCGTTTTGCTTCCAGGCCTTCTCGACATGCTTAGCGTCCGCGGCTGGGCTCATCACCAAGGGTGGATACCGTCTCTGGTTTTCCTTCCACTCTCGTCGCTTCATTAAGACCCAGATCGCAATGCCGGGCACGCCGATCCCAAGGAGGAAGTAGACGAAGAACTCAGCCATCTGAAGATCGGTGAAATGGTAGGCTCTAGTGCCGAGGAACCAGAGCGTGAACAGAATCAGTCCCGCCAGTGCAGTGCACACAAAGATCGGAGACGCCGACAACGACGGCCGATCGCGGGAAGCGTCCGGATAGGAATCTCGAATCATGGGTCTCACCTCCAAGGGGGAGCTTTCGGGGACTTATGGGATAACTGTGGTGGGCTTCAATAACGGAGATAGGTGACCAGTGCTAGTTCAATGCCTGTCAGGGCGGCAACGGATGTCGCCGTCCTGACCCGTTGTTTGACCGACTGAATGGCCTTCTCCCACGATTCCGTGTCGTTTCTTTGTTGCCACAGATCCCAGAGTCCCCAGCAAACTGAAAACAACAGGCCCGCCAGGATCGTAAGCAGAAGCGTCACTTCGAAGCGAGGCTTCCGATACCACGGCGGCAAAACAATGAACCCGGCTCCTGCCGTCGGTACGTCCGGAATCGGGATTCGATTCAGCCAGCACACAAAGCAGAACTCGACGACGACGAGCAGTGCGGTCGTGAAGTACAATCCAGCAACCTCCCCTCGGCCCAGTGCTCCGTCAAGGCGAGCTTTCCAGGTGTCGCTCATGGGTATACCTGCAGCCGCGGTGCGGCGAGATTGAAGAACAGGAATGCCGCGGCGACAACGGCAACGAGCGTTCCGAATATGACGGCTTCCCGCTTCGGCTTGCGTGTTCTCTCGGGCTCGAAGGGATTTCGAGGTTCGAGGAAGACATTCAGCGCCCGGTTCACCACTCCAAGGTCCTGCCGTTGTTCCATCCTGGTTTCGAACGCAGCGAGCACCTTGCCGGCTGTCACCGGATTATCCACTGCTACCTCATCACAGAGCGGCCGCCGTCTCCGGGCTGCATCCAGCACATCCTCGGTCGTGACTTGCCTGTAGTCAGCCATGGCTACAGCACCAGAATCGCGCTCACATTGCCGGCCGCGTCCGCCGGGAAAGCTAGTTTGACAACCGTTCGAAGTCCCGGCTCGCTGGCGGTCGGCAGATCGAACGTGGTCACGCCGTGGCCGGTTTGCCCTGGCCGAACGACGGGTGCCTGCAGCTCGGTGTGAACCACGGGAACGCGTGCCTCGCCTTTCCACTTGAGCTGGTAGTCGCCGGCAAGCTGGCTGTTTGTCAGCGGAATCAGCGACTGCGACGAGCGCGGCGAGTTTAGAGTGAATACGTCCGGAGGCGCTGGAAAGTAGACGGTCCGGCTTCCATTGACGATGGCATACCGAAGGTAGACGCGGCCATCCTTCTGGTAAACGTCCTGCAGCAAGATCTCCACTTTCTCGTGGTTTCTTGAAGATCCGACCACCTTGACGGGCGAACTCTCCATCAGCATGGCCGGAGGAATCTTGGGTTGTTCGACGACCGGCGGATGTTCGACCGGTTCCGGCCGTTTGGCCTGAACGGTGCTTGGGTCCTGGTCGATCGCGAAGTGCATCTGTTCCACGGAGGCCGCGGGCACCAGTTCGTAACTGAGACGGCCGGAGGCGGTCCAGATGAACAGGTTGGTGGTTGCGCCAGGCTCCAGCGGCTGGATGAAAACCTTGTTTTCGCGCCATTCGATCTTGAACGACGAACTTCCGGCGGCCACTTGCGTGACGGGTTCGCCGAGTTCAATCACGCTGAGATGATCTTGCGTGGTACCCAGGCGCGTGACTCTATTCCTGTCCGGCGTCTGTGTTTCGATCTTCTGGCCGAATACGGTCAGGGTCGCGATTGCGATAAGCATCAAAGTGCGTTTCATGGGCTTCACTCCTTCAGTCAATGCCTTACTTCTCAGAGAAGCCTACAGGGAGGCCCGGTCTCCCAGACCTCCCCGAAAGCCACACTACTCGTCCAGCCTCGGCTTCGGAACCTTGGGTTTCTGCCTGGAACCAAGAAGTTCAAGCTTCCCGTCCCTCACTTCCGTCCGCCCGGATTCGAACTCCACGGGATGAATCCGCTGAGTTCGGCCGTGATCATAGATCAGGTCACCGGTCCTCGTTACTTGCATGAGGAAGGTTTCCCTTTCGATGATCTGTCCCTGGCCGTCGCCGACTTGATCGACGAGGTAAACGTTGCCGTCTTCGTCGATGTATACGTCCCCATCAACCAGATCAGGAATCGCAACGGTGACTGGACGGCCTCCGGTGCGCTCCGCGATCATGTTGACGAGTTCCTGCGGAAACGCGTAAAACACGATACTCCCGGTACTCTTGCTCCCCTTGCACGTGATCGCGTAGAGAGCCGCCAACCAGTCGTAGGCGTTCTTCGACTTCCGTTCGGCCCACTTCCGCACCAAGTGAATCATGTTGCGCATCTCCTGGCGGGAGCGTTCCTCATACCAATGCAGCGCTGCCTTGGCCGTATTGCGACGCTTGAACGCCTTCCGCCTTGCCGCCGCGTCATTCATGTCGCACGCGTTCAGCTCCGCTTGGGCATCGGTCACTTCCTTCTGGTACTTATCGCGCTTCTTCAAGATCAGCGAAATGTTGACTCCGTAGACCGTGGCGATCTGCCCTGCCTCCTTGTACATTTCACGATCGAATCGCCCGTTGACGATCAGACCGCGAAAGTCCGCGAGAGGCCGGACGTCGCTGAAGAAGTCGTCCAGCTCTTTCCGAAGTACGTTGTACAACCTGCCGATCTTGTCCGTGGGGCTCACGGTCAAGTGCAGGGGCAAGTTGCCAGCGCGCTTCTCGTCCTTAAACCGCAACCATGGAGCGGTCAGGACCTGCTTGCGTACACTGATGATCACGTCCTGGTTCGGTATCGTGCCGTGTTTCAGAGCATCGAGTGCCGCCTGGAGTTCTTTCGCCAGCAGTTCCGCAAGGTCAGAGCGTCCGGCAGCCAGGCAAGACGTCATCAGGTCGGTGATGACCCCAATCCCGTTGCCCTTCGCCGAAACCGCAACCTGGGGTAGGTTCCACCAGGCCGAGCGCCTCTTCTTCCGTTTGTCCTTCTCGTTCGAGAAAGTTTCGCGGTGACTGAAACGGTCCTCGACCCACCGTGGAAAGCGCTGCTCCTCCACCACGCAAACAACGTCGAAGTCATAGTCGCCTCCGTTCTTCGCCGCCGTTTTCGAGTGCAGGGTGATGGTGTGATCCAGACGGAGTTGCCCGGTGACGATCTGCTGGACGGCCTCTGGCTCAGACATCGAGCTACCTTGCCGTCTCAGGTCGTTCATCAACCGCGCTACCGTATCTGGACCACTGAGGTTCTTCAGCGGGAGCAGGTCGTCCTTGGCGCGAATGGGATACCGAACTTCGAGGAGACGCCGGGAGCCGAGACTCGTGATGGCGTGATCCTCAGGCATCCAGTCCGAACCGCTGTAGACCCTTCCGTTGTGAGCCACCAGGTAGCCGTCATCAGCCAATGCGAAGGCAGGCAACCGGAAGCCACCTGCGGTGCACAGCTTGTACGCCCACCGGCACAAAATCCGCTGCAGTTGATTGTTGATGAAGGGGAACTTTACGAGCTGACCACTGCCATCAGCCTTCAGCGCCGCCTCCACCACAGTTCGCTCCGCGGACGTGTACTCTCCGTCTTCCATGGCATCCCCGTCTCCGTGTACTGGGCGTGACGAATTCGAGGTACCCAGGAGCCGAAATAGTTCTTCGAAGTTGTTCTCTTCGACGGTGGTCTTCAGCTTCCGCACTTGCTGCGAGCGCATGCGGCAAGACCTCCAGGTCGATCGAGTCTTCGGGAGCGTGAGTCAGCAGTGTATAGCTCGACTCGTATTCCAGCGGCCGCGAGATCTCCCGGATTCCCAACACAGCTGGGCCTCGGAACAACTGCGCGTCGCCGAAACAAAGCCTCACTAGAGCTGACTTTTCCGGTAACGCAGGCTTCAGGGAGCTTTTGGGCAGGATGATGTCGGCGCCGAGTGCTTCAGCGACGTCATTTTCCATCACTTTAAAACTGCCCTTGGCCTGAGTCCGGTTGAATGCGAGACGAAACTGGTAGAAGTGACGGGCGGGCAGATCCAGCTTTTCAAACATCGAACGCCGAATCCAACCGCGGCAGTCATTGGTGCCAAGTGCGTGGTCGTCCACTACAAGCACCCGAACGTCCGGCTCCTCGATCCGCACCTTGCAGGGTGAGATCAGGATACCGAAGTAGGTGATCGCCGCTTCGGGCCATTGCTGGAAACGCTCAGCGATAGGCTTCTCGAACTCCTTGTTGACGGCGTAATATTTACCGTTCTTCGCCGAGCCCGAGGCGCCGATGAGGCGATACTCCACCCCACCAACACGAAAGGTCGCCAGAGCCTGTTCCACCTTGGCACGCCCGTACTCGTCGAGTTCTGTGCCCGGGATTGCGACAGTTGCCACACGGATCCCTGGATACAGCGCTTCCAGGAGCGTGTTTTCGAGCTGTCCTTGCCGGGTCATCTGCATCGACTTCTGAGCTACCGTTCCTTCCTCATCGATTTCCAATGCCAGCACTGGCAGTTGGGACCTAACTATCGTTTTCATTGGCCTTCTCCTTATCTGTTTGTGTTGAATGGACAACAAACAGATAGGGGCGCCGTCTCCGGTGCCTTCCCTCTGCCTGTTGCCGTGAACTTGAATCAAGTTCTCGGTGCCAGGCTCGGAGAGCCGTCACCGGGTTGTTGTACTGTTACGCCGCCTTCGTCTTCACACTGAACTGCCGGAGACGCCGCCATTCCGCGACGCGTTCCTTGAGTTCATCCACAAGACTCGGGAGCGCTTCCACCACCACACCGAACGCAATACCGCCAATGAACAGCAGACGCTGTTGCCAGGTCATGCCGGCACTGATGAGCATTGCGGAAACGATTGTGAGCAGTGTTGCCATCTTGCTTCTCAACATGGATACTCTCCTTTTCAGTCTGGTTTGCCAGAACAGCAAGGAGACCGCTGGAATGGGTCTCTTTCGCTATCCGTGGCCAGGGTTGTGAGGAACTCTGGGCCAGGATTCGCGTGGGAAACCCGACCAGCACTTTCCTGTATCAGAGCTACAGGTCGCTTCAACACTTACGTGCATAAAGCCGTGCTGCCGGTTATGAATGCGCTACTCTCTTCTCGGATTTGACTGCCTCCTTTTTGATGACGGGTACACCCGTCGCGAGATCGACCTGGGCCTTCCACTCCGTAACCACTGCGAAGCTGCCGCCGACGCGAAAAGACTCAACCATCGCCTCGTTCTCTGAAGCGACTTCCTGGCCAAGCTCCACAGCTCCGTTTCCCGACGTTTTGATCAGAAAGAATCGGGCGCTGGATGGTTCGGCCGCCCTCGCGCCGCGTCGGCGCCGCGGAACGGTTCCGGTTTTTCCTGCTGTAGGTTTCGGCTCCGCGATTCTACCGGTCGCCGCTTCTGTCGTTGCTGTTGCCATCGCTATTGCTCCTTGGCCAAAACTCGCGGCCTGCGCCCCGAAGAGGTTGCAGGCCGCGTCGCGTCATCTTTCAGACACAGGATTGCCAGGTCAAACCTGGCAAGGTTCCATCAGCGCCGTTCCGGAGAAGGCCATTCTCAGAAGAAACGGCGCCGGCGAAACCCATTACCGGTTCCCTAGCAGGGTTGACTCCTGCAAGAGACCGATATCTTTTTCGCCCACCATCTGGTCTTCTCTGTACTCGGCGACTAGGAGGCCACTCGGTACCCGCTCCGTTCGCCGGTCCTGAATCAAGCGCACTTGGTATTTGGCGACAATCCGGTCCGTCAACTCGCTCTTGTTGCGAACCCGGTGGACTTCCTTCACGCCAAACGCCTGGTAGGTCCATGGCTGACCGGGAAGCGGATCGATCGACCGGATCTTGAACGACGAAGTGATCTGCTCCTCGTTGATCTTGCCAATCAAATCCTGGTCCCGGAGCAGGTTGAGACTATACATGCGCAGGTTGGCGGTCATCATGTTGAGGGCATCGGCCAGATTCTTGTCGACCGATGTGGGCGTGTACCGCATGTAACTTTCGAGGAATCTCCTGACGACGGAGCGGCCCTCAATGTCCGTTGGCGCCGCTTCGCCGGCGGGTGCCGCCAGAAAGCTCAGTAGGCCGGCTCTCGTGACCGCCGGCCGTGGCCCCGGCGGGCCTTCCGCCGACCACCGTCGCTTCCCCGTCAGCGGAAACGCGAATGACGGTTGGCGGCTGCAATCTGACATAGATCGCAAAGCTGAGCGAGACCAAGGCGATTACTCCGAAGAGCCCCGCCATCAACATCGATCGATTGGCATATGCTCGCAGTTGGCCATCGTGCTCGTAGTACTTCGTGTAGCGCGCTCTTTCTGGGACAGCCGGGTCACCGCTGGGTTTGTCCTTTAGTTTGAACATCTCTATTTGGCTCCTCTGCGTTTTCGTTTCGCCCGCTTCGTCACTTCTTGGCGATGGGAACGCCCTTGACCGCGCCAAACGCCGCGCTAACTGTGTGAACTACCGTCATCATCGAGCTGCCGATTTCGCCCGGTTACGATGCTTCCGCGCAAGAAACGGGATCAGCGCCACCATGACCGCAAACAGAATGCTCGCGAGAGACATCAGCAGCGCTCCGGTCGCACCTTGGAACCATCCCCCCAAACTATTTGCGGCGAGCATCGCGCCTAAGCTCTGAGCATTAATGGCCGTCAGAAGTACGCTGAACAGGGCATACACGATGCCCCAGGCGTGAAACACGAACACATTCACCAGATAGCTGCGTGCCAGTTGGCCGACACCAAAGGCCGGGTAGAGCGCGAGCACCATCGGCCCGACAGCGTACAAGACGGCCCCGTACAAACAGTACAGAATTGTGAAGATCAACAGCGCGATCGGGAAGACGACGGCGGCGACCAACTGCACCAGCACGCTGACCAGGGCCACGATACTGCTGACAACCAGATTGAACCAATTCGTATTTCCGAGCCCGTTGAAGTATTGATTGACCTGAAGCATCCAGTTATTGGCCCAATCGTTGGGGGAAATCGTCGCCGCAACTTGATTGAACGCTCTGTTGACGTTGCTGAAAGATCGTGCTGTAGTTGGAGACGATCAAACCTAGGAGGAGGAATTTGGCCGCCGCGACACCGATCATACGCGCGTCTCCCCCTCGGGCGTATGCCTCGTAGACGGCAAAGAGTGCGCAGAGCAGCAAAATCGCGTTGGCAATGTTGGTAATTGCCCCCATTGGGCCCCCGGCAGCCGTCGATGCCGTTCAGCACAGTCTGAAATGTCTGCTCGAAGAAGAACATGGTCTTTCCCCTTTCACTTCATGAACATGCTCGTGACATCACGCCGCGTATCGCTCGCGTGATTCGCGTTGAACTTCAGGCTCGCCCCTGTATTCGCCATATCGATCGCTCGAATGCGGAACAAGTTCCGCTGTCGCAGATTGGGTCAGGGCATGCGCCTTCACCAACATGGCCGCGGATTGCGCCTCAATCATCGGAGCCGTTCCCGGCGCAGCCACGGCGAGTTCAGCCGCCAGTTGATCGGAAGCATTCATCAATTGGTCCGCGGCGGCGTCGATGGCGATCGCCTTCTTCAACGCTGCCTGTGCGGTCGCGTCGGTCATGTCGATCAGATCCCGCATCGCCGGCGGAGCATCAGTCGCAGGCGGTATGGCCTGATAGACGGTGGTGAACCGGTTGGTCACCTGGCCAATGTTTCCTGCATTTCGTGACAGGAGTACCGCTTCGAGTTGACTGGGGATTCGCGAGGGTTGCGCTAGCCACATTGAGATTTACAAGACCCCGGATTACGTTATAAAAACCCTGGACTGCACCGACTACGCCGCGGGCACGGTTGATAGCATCGAGCGGGTAGATAGTGTTCTGGAAGAAACTCTGAATGGAGTTCAATACACCATTGACCGCATTCAACGCACTGCTGATGTCTCGCAGTCCGGCTCCGATGACGTTCGTGATCGCGGTGTTGATCGCCCCAATCGCGGAAACGATCGCGGCCACATCGATGAATTGACCCTTGGCGGGCTGCGGCGCGACGAGGGTCATCACCAGAATCAGCACCAGAATCTTGGTGCGTTGCGTCCAGATCCAGCCCATTATTCCTTTCACAACTCGAAGAGTCTCGGGCATTGCGTTTTGCCTCCTTACTTCTTGAAGATTGTCTGCATGTCGTTCCGAAACTGTGCGCCAAACATCGCGTTCCGCTTCCGTACGTGTTGTCGTGAGCCACACGCGCCGCCTCCTGGCGAATGGCTGCCGCGATCATTCGCTGCATCATGGCCTGACTCTTCACGGACGCGGTGATCCCTGCTGCTGCTAGGAACGGCGCCTAGCCGGGAGCCATGTTTACACCCTCGTCTTCAATCGCGTTTGCGGCCGCCATCATCTGGTCCACCATCGCGTCCGAGGCTTTGAGCGTCTTGAGATTCTCCAGTGCCATCGCATCGTCGATGTCCGCGAGGTCCCGCTCGATGGGGTGGGCGTCCGTCGGTTGGGGAATAGCGCGGTAGGTTTGGCCGAAGGCGTTGGTCAGTTGGGCGAAGTCTCCCGTGCCTCGGTTGCGAATGCTACTTTCGAGCAGGACGGATTCGGCAGTTGGGCGCTCGACACATTCACCCGCATCAGAGCGGTGAGGAGACCGCGGAACTGGGCGATCATTGAACTGACCAGCGCTCGCGCCCGATTGATCAACTGAAGTGGGTACACCACCTGCTCCCAGAGGTTGCGAAACTGACCGAGCACTCCATTGATCGCGCCGACCGTGCCCTGAATGGCGCTCAGCAGAGGCCCGATAACGTTGGTGATCGTTGCCACCACCTGCGCTGCGGCTGCGATGATGGCCGGGATGCCGAGTTGCGCCTTTGCCGGCGGTGCCACGGCGGTAAAGGCAAGCGCTCCGGCCAAGGTCAGAGCGACCACGCGCCGTACGCGGGCCAGCAGGAAGAAGGCAAGCAGGTTTGTAAACAAGAGCGATAGGAGCTTCATAAGACCGTTTCTCCTTACCTCCGCACGGCCACGCCAGCTACCGCACCCGACAACTCTTCGGGAAGTGGCGGCACGTCCGCGAGTCCGTTCGGGAATCTCTGAGCCAGTTCCTCATACACTTCCAGCGGAGGCCTGGTTGGGTTCCTGGTGAAGCAATAGGTTCGATAGATGCGTTCTCGTGGGAAGGTCGTACACACCCAGTACTCCACTGGCGTCGGCACGAGACGAATCGTCTGTGTGGTCTCCGCCTTCTCACCAATGACCAGCAGCACCTCTGCGCTTCGCCCCTTCCGCGGCGCTCCGAAGTGCTTGATCTCGTCCAGAGCTACTTGATTCAGCGCCAGATGGGTCGCTAGCGGGCTCACGTCTCCGGGCTGCCGGCCGATGATCTTCGTGGAGACGTTTCGCACAATGCCGGGTCCGTGGATACGCGGTTGCGTGTCCGTCCCGACGAAGTCCTCCAGCGTTTGCGAGATGCCCCACACGCTCCCGCCGCGTTTGCGCGCCGTCCGGAATAGCTGCACCACCTCGGGCGCCAGGACGTTGGAGTCCAGCAATGACCAGCACTCGTCAAGAACCGTGATGCTGTGCTGGCCAGTTCTGCCGGAGGCGCGCTCCTGCATCGCATGGGCAATCATCATGCTCATGGCGATTTCGAGCTTCGGATCGTCGCTCAGCCTTTCCACGTTGAAGAACAGCCAGTCGGCGTCCGTCTTCAACGTGGTGTGCTGGTCGAACAACCGCGAGTAGACCCCCTTCTCCCCAGTCCATTCGCGCAGCTTGAGAGCTGCCAACTTTGCTTCTTCCACGGTCCGCTCGATCCGCTCTTCGTCGCGCCATTGTTGGAGCTCCTCTCGCAGGTCGTTGAATGTCGGTGTCGGGTTGCTATGCCGGATCGCGCAACGCTTATAGGTGCGGCCGATCGCCTCGCTGAGCAGATTGTCGAGCAGGGCCGTGTCCGAATTCGGGCTGTCCCCGATCATGTGGCGAGTGAGGTTCTTGAGAAAGGCGATTTTGTCCTTACCGGGCGCCGTCGTACCTGGAGCCAGATCCCACGGATTGAGGGTTATGCTTCCTTCAAGGTCCACATCAATGCACCGTCCGCCCATCAATTCCACTAGCGGACGGTACGAATCACCGCGCTCCAGAATCGAGATCAGCGGCTTCAGTCTTGCCATCATCAGCAAGAACAACATCGCCATGAAGGTCTTGCCGCCGCCGGAGGCCGCCATGATCAGCATGTTGGCGTCGGCAAGCGACGAGTCCCACGGAGAGAAGGGCACAAGCTGACGTCGAGGTGTGTCGAGCAAGATTAACGGCAACTGCGGTGTACCCCGCCAGGAGGTTTCCATGGGCAGGAGGTCGGCCGCATGTACCGTCAAGCAATCATTCTCCCGCTGGTTCTCTTCAGTCATCCCCGGAAGGCCCCCGATGAACAGCCGCCGCTTGGCTAGATCCTCGGGCAGTCCCCTGCTTCCGTTCATCTGCATCACCGTGTAGAGAACCTTCTGGCGCCGATCTGACAGCACCCGTTCCTGTTCGGCGAGGTCACGGTGGCTCTGCACGGGCTGCGAGGTGCGGACACCGATCACGATACTCGTACGACACGTTTTGAGCGAACTTGAAATCAGGTTCTCGAGTGTCTCGATCAACTGGCGCTGGGCCACCTGAGCATCAACGTCGATGCGGTACCCGCCATGCGAGTCCCGCTGCGCGGCCTGCATCTTCTTCAGGCGTCCTTTATATTGCTTGATCATCGCCGCCTGGTCCGGAATCATGACGTCGGTGTTGACCGTAATCGGAAAGTCGAGGCCCACAAGATCACGCAGGATCCCCGGAAAGGTTGCGTCGGGAAGGTCCTTCAAGGTGATGAAGGAGTACAACAGGCCGCCGACGCGGATATACGTCTCTTCTTCGTGTTCGATATTCGTATTGACAATCTGCTCCCGTGTGGTGCGATGTTGGAGCGAGGACTCCGGCCGGCGAAGGGGGATTCGGTCCAACATCAACGGATTCAGAGAACGCTTCACCTCGAGGAAGATCTCTGCGTCTGTCAGCCGGCGCACTCCCATTCCTGTCGCTCTCAGCGTCTGCTCGACACCGGAGAGGATGGACCCAAACTCAGACAGAACATCATCGTGTTCCCGCGCTGTTCGTTGGATGCATCTATTCGCCGACAGGCTCAAGGCATCAAGGCTGAAGCGCTTCGTTACCGCCTTGCCGAAGGCGGCGCCGGGAAGTTCGTGATGAACTGTTGGATTCCAATGGAAGTAGGCATGCAGAAGCGGCCGTAGATAGTAGCCTTCCTGCTCCTTCTTCCGCCAGGCATCAATTCTCATCCGATCAAGGGCCAAGAGCGTAGGATTCTGATTCCGAAGCTGTTGCTGATATCGCTCCCGCAAATCGCCGAGCCCTTCAGCGATCTCGAACCGCACTTGCATTCGCATGGACCGCTCGGGCAGTGAACGGATCAGCGCTTCGAGCGCGAGTTTCGTCCGGTTCCGGCCATCGTCGTTGTGATAGTACGAGTTGATGCCACTGAGCTCGTAGCCCGCCACCAAAGAGCCCGTGGTCCGAATGATCACGTCGTTCAAGATGTCGCGCACAGGCAGCAACTCGGAGAATGCGGGCTGGTGCAAAGACGCCCTATGCTGTTCGATGGTCATTGGCATCGGTCTCCTCCTCTTTGAAGTAGTCGAGCTTCATTCCGGAATCCGGCTCAAGCCCGCAATAAATCCTGGGCTTGGTGTGCCAGGCAAGAAGGTCCTTCAGGTAGCCGCCAGGTTTGCCGTACTTGAACAGCATCAGAAACGGAATGCTCAGCACCGGGACGACATACTGCAAAAACACGTTCATTGGTATCCCGAAAACCTGTCGATCGACCCACCGGCCGAAGATATTGGTCAGTGCGGCCAATCCGATCACAACGAACCAGTCTTCGAATTCCAGGTACAAGAAGCTCACTCGCGTGTGTAGATTGCGGTGAACTGGGCTGATATTCAGTGCCATGACGTTTCTTGCCCTCCTTCAGCTAATGCCGCCAAGCCCTTGCGCGATGAACCATTCCGCCAACCGCAGCACGCCGGACAAAGCCAGGCACAGTGCGGCGGCGCTGAAATGCCGCATCCAGGCGCCGCCGGCATACATACGATGACCGATACCCGCGTACAGCATGAATCCGTGCAACAGTTGCAGGACTGCGTACACGGGCAGGAAGACATTGCAGGTCCAATTCACCATCCCCCGCATCGTGATCCAGACCAAATCCGGGTTATTCCACGCAGCCTGAGCCGCGAATTTCTCGATCCCGCGCAAGACACCGGAGACCATCAGGCAGAGAAAACCGGCCCAGGGCGCGTAGGTGTGCGCCTGCCCATGCGCATAACGGAGGACGCCAAGCGCGAAGAACAAGGCGGCGAGCGTTGGCATGATGACGTTGCCCATCCAACTCGTCAGATTGGTAATGCCAGTAAGGAAGTTCATGCTGCCTCGAGTGCTACATCATCGAAACGACCAGACGCCAAAGCGCAGAGACCGTCAGGAAAGCCGCGGCGGAGCCGATGAGCCGGATGGCCGGCCGCCCAAATGCGAAGTTCACAACCGCTCCAATAACAGCGAGCCCTGCCGCGATCGGCATGATTCGGCTGGCGGTGTATGTCCAAGCTCCCTCCAAAACCGCGGCGGTGCCAAAACGCGTCCCGTCATTCCACCCCTGGAGAAGAGCCGCGCTCGCGGGGATTGCCAACAGGAACATGGCCCCAAGGATCGAAGCCAACGGAGTGTAGCCCTCACTCCAATCGATCACCGACCGCAATACCATCCAGGCGGCCAGCACCGGTACAAGGCGGCCAATCACGAAAGTGTTCACGAAGATCACGGCATCATTCGCGAACCCTGACATCCATCCATTGCCAATGCCACCGCCGGGCAGGGGCGCTCCCACGCCCCAAAAAGCGAACCACCCGAATACCTGAGGGAGGGTAATCATCACGATGGCCCAGAACATCCACTTCGAGAACCCGCCTCCGCCCACCGAAAACGAAGTCGTTCCCTCTCGCCGCAACGCAATCCCCGCCAAGACAAGGGCCACCAATGCGGCCGGAGCGGCCAGAGCCAGCAGGAATCGAATTGCGTCGAGTACCAGTTGTGGGACTGCCATTCGTTACTCCTATTGCGGATCTGGGCGGGCCGGTTCCCCAGCAAACCGGCCTGCCTACTTTGCTGCTGTACTGTGTTGCCCGACTGTCACGAGATGCCGCCGCCACCCTGAGCGAGCCAGAACTCGATCAACCGGGTGACGCCCGAGATTGCGAGTAGTCCGGCCGCGGTAACCAGCCACCGGAAAACACCCCTTCCCGTGGCATAGCTACCGACAGCGCCGAGTACCGCGACGCCCGCGCCGACCGGAGCGATCACGTTACCGATCCAGTTGACGAAGTTAAGGAACGCGCCTTCCGGCTGCGCTCCCGTTTGGCCCTGCACGGCGACGTTCACCTGCGGGGCGGCTCCTAAGTTCTGTGCGATCGCCACGGTTTGCACGACGACCAGGAAGACTGCAAGCGCGACGACAACCCTCTTCGCGAATTGATTCATGTTGCGGTTAACCTCCACGCGATTGGCATTCCGCCCTGTTTGCCGCCCCTCGACCCCGGTGCGAAGAGCTGGATCTGATTGCGACTACCAGAGCGTGAAGGCAGAATAAGGCAAGCGCCCCGGCGTTTTCAAAAGTCTCCAAATCGCGTGGAGGACGAGCTGAAACACTGGGGAACACTATGCGCGAGGGGAGGTGGGCCAGGGAGTGGGGATTACTGGACTTGGACCCGCTTCATCGCTTCGGTGAAGTCATTCCAGACGAGCGGAGGCAATTCCTCTGCGGTGTCGGCCATCCGCCTCATCGCCATTCGCTTGGCGCTATTGCAAATGGCGCCTAGGTCGGCCGGAGAGAGGCCTCTTACCCGCTCGGCCAGAAGCTCCACAGAGAGCCCCTCGACAAGCTGGACGCCGTCCAAGTGCTTGGTGAGCAACTGCCGATAGCCGCCTTCGTCCGGCGTGCCGAGTTCTATCTTTTCCGAGAAGCGCCCTCCGCGAAGGATGGCGGCGTCAATGCTGCCGAGATGGTTGGTGGTTCCGATCAGGAAGACGTTGTGTTGCGGTTCCAACTCACTGATCAAGCTGCGCGCTTGCTCCACCAACTGAATATCGTGCTGCGACTGAAAACCGTTGTTGCGGGGCAACAGGCCATCTATCTCGTCTATGAAAATGATCGACGGGCTATTTTCTTTGGCTCTGGCAAATAGTTCCACGAGCTTCTTGACCGATGCGCCCGTCGCGCTACCCAGGATGTCGGCGGCCGTGATCGGGTAAAAGCTCCGCTTGGTCTGCGTCGCAATCAACCGAGCGATCGTCGTCTTGCCGGTTCCAGGGGGCCCGATCAACAGTAGGCCGGTAGGCATGGCCAACTTGAGCCGCTCTCCGTACGCAGGGTCCATCAGGCGACACAGG
Source organism: Bryobacterales bacterium (assembly GCA_963738375.1). Classification (GTDB taxonomy): domain Bacteria; phylum Acidobacteriota; class Terriglobia; order Bryobacterales; family Bryobacteraceae; genus Bog-159. Next base: position 51,902 of record CAVTWL010000002.1, read on the forward strand.
TTCCGGAGATCTGCCTCTGCATCCGGCGACAGAACGACATCAGTCCAGTGAACTTCCTTCAATGCCGCGCGGTCCTTGCCGCCCGTCTCCGCGAAGGCTCGCGTCAGGTCGCACTCTTCGATACTCCGGTGCTGTTCGGCAGCAAAGAAGGCGGCGCGGTCCACGAGCGTGCCAATCTTGGCCGCGCTCCAGCCGGGTGTTTTCTTCGCGAACGATTGGAGATCAAAATTTCTCGCTGGCCGCCTTGCCAGTTGTGCGTCAAAGATCCGAGTCCTCTCATCCTCGTTTGGTAGATCGATCCGAATGTGCAGATCGAACCGACCTTCCCGGATCAGTGCTCGATCCAAACCATCATAGAAGTTCGTGGCGGCGATGAGGATCAGCCCGGGATGTTTACGAGCGTCGTCGATACACCCCATTAGCTGGGAAGTCGCGGAGTTATAACCCCGTGCTGCGCCACCCGTGTCGTCACTGTCTCCGAGCTGCTGTCGCTTTGTGCCCAAGGCGTCAATCTCGTCAATGAACAGGACAGCCGGGCTGCTGCTAATGGCCTGCTGGAACAGCGTCTCAATATGACGCTCCGTCTCGCCCACATACTTATGGTGAAGGCCGGCCGCCGACGCGCAATAGTATTTGAGCTTGAACTCTCCAGCAACCGCCTCCGCGAGGAATGTCTTACCCGTTCCCCTCGGGCCGTGGAGCAGAATGCCGTTCCTGCGCACTCCGTACTGGTCGAACTTCTTCGCGTCCAGGCTCGCCTGGGCTAGCTCTCGAATCTGCTTCTTGGCTTCTTCCAGGCCACCGATGTCGGCAAAGGTGTGGGTTGGCGCCTTAGACTTGCAGTCGCCCGAAGCCAAGTCCCCACTGCCTGCGGCAATCTCCTGCCTCGGCCGCATTGACAGCAATGCCGGGATAACGATGCAGAGCACAACAAACAGCGCCACCGCGATCACTTTGGCCAGAAGCGGGTACTCTTTTTCAAGCGGAAGCGTTGTTATTAGGCCAGCGCCAATGAAGAGTATGAAACCACACAGGAAATAGCCGGCGAAGAGTGCCAGCCTTCGAAAAAGACTTCCTCGGTAGACGATCATCAGCACGCATGCAACCGCAAGAACGACCACAGCCGGATGTAGCTGCGATGCAATCACAATTACCGCCAGCAACGCCAGAACGAGTGCGGCTAAGCTGCTTGTGAAGAGCTTCTTGAAACTGCGTGGAGTATTCGAGGCGATTAGTGCGTGGATCTCCCGGTAGCCGTCGCTAAGGAAGTGCCCGAGCTGAGTAGCCACCCAAAGAAGCGGACTCGTTGCTTGGCGTTCGGAGCGCAAAACCCGACTCCTTGGGGCTAATCTACCGCATCCAAAGTCCGCCCGCCACCGCTGCCCGAGTATGCCTCATATGAGTGTGTCCTCCGGCACAATCCGCAGTCGGAGTACCTCAATGCCCGCCGCTCGTAGAGCCGTCTCTTTCCGATTGATATAGGTGTCGTCGTACGCAGTTTCGAGCGTCTCGCCCATTTCCTTCAATGGCCCCTCGACGCGCGCCAGGGCTTCGTCGAAGGGAATCTCGCTAAAATCGTTCCGCCCAGCGGCTTCGTAGGCCCGCCCAACGTCATCGAGGAACAAGTAGCGCCGGCTGAGGCCGTGTTTGTAGTGGTTGATCCCATTCAAACGGCCCATGAACATGAAACCGGCGCACCGGAGTGCGCCGAGCTTCGCTTCGAGTGGTTTCCAGTTCGCTTCCACGGCCACCTCACTGCTGCGGAGGAGGTGGCTCCTGTGCCCGGGTAGCCGCCACCTCTCGATACATCCGGTTGAGTTCATTCTTCAGGTCTACGAGCTCTCGAAGCTCCGCCGCCGTCGGCAGGGCTTGTTGGTTTGCACTAACGAGGCTCGTCCGAGCGCCGGGTCCCACATTCGGGGCAAGATCGGTTCTGTTGGGCGTCGTAGCTGCTTCCTGAAGGACGATGTAGAACCGCGTGTTGCCTGAGAGCGTGACGACCACGTTCTGGGAATACCCCATCGCCATCAACTCCTGTTCACCTGCGAGTCCGACATTCGATGCGATCCTTTCCCGCAGTAGAACACTCTGATCGATCGGACCCGTCAGCCCACCGTAACCACCGCCGCCCACCAGGTATGCCGCCATCGACCCTATGCCAGTCATCGACCGAACCAAGGCGCGCTTTACTCCATTGCGCCCGTTCACGGTTCCTTTAAGGGGGCCGTAGTCGAGTGCGACCCCACTGCCTTCAATGCTCTCGGTACTGCCGTCGGGCATTTCCAGAGCCGTAAATCGAAGGCCCACCTGGCCGCTCTGACTCGCCTGCGCCAACTGGCCGATAGCTTTCGTGCCCGCCGGAATGAGAATCTCGCCGCCCTGTTCGTAGTTGTATTCGATCACCGCAATGACTGGCGTCTTCACGGCGCTACTGACGGAGTTCTGCAATCGTGCAACCAGCCGACTGCCGGTCGGCAGCAACGTCGAGACCCCCTTCCGCTCAATGTAGGCAGGCTGAGCCGTCGATGGGCGGGCGTTCGTCGCCGTCTCCGAAGTCGTGTTCCGCACGAACACCAAGGACGATTTCTTCAGCCCTTCCGATTCGTTACTTGGTTGTGAGGCCGGCAAGACCGCGGGAGCTGCGGGCGGCGGCGGGGGTGGAGGAGTATAGGCGTAGTTGTTTCGCTGCCGGTACGCTTCAAGCACCGGATCATTGACGGGGGGCACTTGGTTTAGCGCATGCTCGTCGGGCGTCTTTGTCGGCGGCTGCTGGTTTCCCATCTGTGCGCGGCGCGAAGTCGCCAGGATATCGTCTGGACTCAGTTGTTCGCTATTCTGATCGCCGCCACCTTGGTCGGCATTGAGGAGCGGAATTGTCGATCCCGGACGGCCCGCCTTTTGTGCCGCGCTCTCCGGTCTCCCTAAACTGGGCTTCGTGCGCCGTTCCTGAACTCGTTTTTCGGCGCCGGAGGTAGAGAACAGCGCGAGAAACGCAAAGCCGCACAAGACGACGGCCGTGCCGAGCACGAGAAACGCCTTGCTCCGGTCCATGTTGTTCTGGCCTCGAGTGTTGATCTCAACCCGTTTGGGCCGATTTCGTTCCTCCTTGATTCGTCGCCAGATCTGCTGCACGATTCCGCCAGTAGCGGGCGGGGTCTCTGCAGGGGTGCTCTCCGCTGGCTTCGAGTCCTTTGCCGCGCCGTCAGGGCGGCCAACTCGCGTCGTCAGAGTGGGGTCGTCCTGTTCACCCAATTCTCGCTCCAGTCTCTCATCACGAATGTGGCTATCGGGCATCATATGTCACCTCTCGAAAACTGCTAATTCCAAAACCAATCGGAGCCAAAGCCGGGCGATCCACCGAACCAGAATCAGCCATCTGAAGGAAGAGCGTCTCGGTCGACTGTTTGAACGACGGACGCTGGAAGACCACCACGCCATCTGCCCGCTCGCCTGGGCCCAGCCGGCGGCGGCTCATTCGGAATTCCGTGACGGGCAACTGCTCGGACGTCGACCAGCGTGACTTGCGAATGATCGTCCCGCTCTTCTTCATGCCGCCCAACTGAATCTGCGGAGGCATCAATTCGACGGCATGGTCCTGAACGTTGACGGCTGAGAACAAGACCACCACCGCGCTGCCCTGATCGATCACTTCGCTGACGCCGGTCTTCACCATCTCCTTGCCCGGTGGCGAGATACCTGGCTTCTGGCCGTAAAGGGCCGGCAATGGCGCAAGTCGTTGACGGTCCAGAAGATCGTCGAGAGCAGTTCGGACCGCCGTCGTGGAATTGGCGGCTACCGGCAGTTGCGTAGCCGATTGCTCCTTCGAGACGCCGTGATTGGTCAACGAGGCGGGTGCAACTGGATCTGGCATGGCGACGCCAAACGGTGCTCTTGCCGTGCTGCCGACAGTTACAGTTTGCGGGATCGCCGCCGATGGGGAGTCCGCTGGCTGGATCAGAAAGTGGCCCGCCGGCTTGTACCGCATCAGAAAATCCACAGAGGGTTGTCCTTCCTCCTTCAGTTCACCTCGGCTGACCAGGAGGAGGCTTGCCTGCAGGCCACGAGTCGACGATATGAGCAGGTTGGTCTGTGCCGCCTTCGGAGTGATTGGTTTTACGAACACCAGGTTGGGTTCACGATCCGAATGCTCGGCGGAGAACGAAGACGGGTCGCCCACGACCACCGAGTTAATGGGCTCCGGCATCCGAATCGCCGTTACGTAGCGCGGCGCCAAAAACACTGTCGTCACCTGGCCTTCTCGAATGGACCGGCCGACAACCTGCGGTTGGACCTGAATCTGCACTATTGCTTGTCCTTGCGCTCGTCCCACGAATTCGAGTATGGGGACAATGCAAGACATCCACTTCATGACCGTCATAGCTGATTACCTCCTTGCAACGTGTTTGGCGCGCGGACCTCAGTCTGGAGGCGTTTCAAGCGCTTCTCCTGGTACAATCGCGCCACCTTGGCCACATACTTGTAAACCTCAGCGTTTGAGTACTCCAGGCCAGCCCGCAGAATTTGCGCCTCGCCAGTCAGATACGCCGCGGCAACTAAACGTAGGTCCCCGTTGAACAGCTTCAGAAGCCGGGCCAGATACGCCACGCCTCCTCGGATGTTCTGGTCGATCTCGAAGCGGTTCGTGACCCCAAACGTAACCGCCGTGGCGGGCATCAGCTGCATCAGCCCCACCGCGCCTTTGTTCGAAACTGCGTGCGGCTGCCAGCCAGACTCGACCTCGATGATCGAGTGGACCAGTTCGCGAGGCACCTGATAAACAGCCGCATAGTGATCCGCCCATTGCATAGCCGCTGTGCGCTGATCCTGCTGAGCTGCACACACAGCGGCACCTGCAGCAAGCAGATAGATCAGTCTCGCCCGTCTCGTCGCCATAGACTTTGGTCCAACTACCGAGCCACCGGCACATCCGACAGTTCCCTCTCCACTGAATCCTGCGAAACCTCCGCTGCATATTGGTGCGAATCATGCACTAGGGACGCGAAGCCATCCCGTAGTAAAAGCCGTTTCCGATCCGACTCCGTCTTGGCCACCAAGGGCAGCAGAATGTCACGCATCTCGGGCGTGATGTCGTCGAGCCCCAGGATTTCCAGGGCCTGCGCCAGCTCGAGCATCTCGGCAATTGAAACTGGCTTCTCCATCTGCCATCCGCGTAGTGCATGTGCCAAACCGGCGATGATCCGCCGTAGCCTGGGATTCGTGGTCGTGCTGCGAACCCGCAGGATCTCGGACTCCCGGTCGACAGGCGGGAACTCCACACGCAGATAGAAACTGCGGCGCCGCAACGGGTCGCCCAGCCTCCTTACCTCGTTCGAGGTGAGGATCACGAAGGGAATCGCCTTGTGTTTGATCGTCCCCAGTTTGGGTACCGAGATCTGCCATTCCGAAAGGATTTCGAGCAGCAAGGCTTCGAAGCCTTCATCTACCTTGTCGACTTCGTCGATCAGCAGTACGCACGGCCGCTCGTACAACAGCGATCTCAGCAGAGGCCCCTGGACAAAGAAATCTAGGGTGTGCAGATTGCTCCGGATCGCGTCCCAGTCCTTCTGAAGGCGATCTCCCTGTGTTTCAAGGAACAACTTCTGAAGGGCACCATCGAATTTCCCGATTGCCTTCTCTTCATTGATGCCGGCATAACACTGCAGTCGTTCAATGACGGTATTCCCCGCCGACGCGATCGCCTGGGCCAGAGCGGTCTTGCCGCAGCCAGGCGGTCCTTCCACGATCACCGGCTTCTGCATCCGTGCTGCTAGGTAGACGACCTGAAGCGTAACCTCGTCGATTACGTACTTCGCTTTTTCCAATCGCTGGCCGAGATCTTCGATTGACGAGAACACGATTTTCCTCTGGCCCGATTCTATTGGGAAACGCGCTTCGGTCCATACTTGTAAGGCTGCCGAGAATGCGTTCGGATGCTTTGCTTGTCTGATTCAAAGCCAGATTCTGCCCGCCCGAAAAATGTTCTTGGACCTATCCGAGCCGCACTTCGCGTTGCGCGGCATTCTGTGAGCCTGAAAAATGTTCCTGGACCTATCCGGAGTTCACGCCACTCGTTGGTGCTCTGGCGTTTACCCGAAAAATGTTCTTGGACCTATCGCAGCGTCTACCTCCGTCCTCGACGCGTTGAATCGACCGGAACAATGTTCCTGGACCCATCTCGCCGTTGCTCTCCACCCTCACCAAACTGTGTCCAACCTGAAAAATGTTCCTGGACCTATCCGGGGATCACTCCCCTCGTTGGCCACACACGATGCAAACCGGAAAACTGTTCCCAGACCTATCGGGAATTCACGCCAAGCCCTGATTGAATCCTGTTGACCCATAAAATGTTCCTGGACCTATCTCGCCGTTGCTCTCCACCCTCACCAAACTGTGTCCAACCCGAAAAATGTTCCTGGACCTATTCGAGGATCGCTCCGCTCGTTGGCCACAGACGATGCATACCGGAATAATGTTCGCAGACCTATCGGGAATTCACTCCGAGTCCCTGATTGAATGCTGTCAACCTGAAAAATATTCTTGGAGCTATCCGGAATTGTCGGACCGTTGTACGCCCTGGGACATTGCAGAGCGGGCCCTGCATCGCTTGAGTCTTCCGCGTGATCACAATCGCATTTGAAGACCAGCGAATTCCGGCAGCACATCAAAGGGATTCGTCCTCAGCGGCAGTCCTTCCGCGATCAGGTCGATTCGGTCATAAGAGCCATTTCCGAGAAATTGCGCCGCCCGAGCGAGATGCCAGACACGATGTGGATCGAGACCCATCAGGCGCGCACACGTGAAATCCGCGGCTACAGGATCGTCGGCAAGAACGATCTTCCCGAGATGCCGGTGAGTTCCATGCAGCGGCCCGTTACCTTCCATCGCCACAACGCCGTCCGCGATGACGAAATGCATTGGCACCGTCGCACAAATATCGAGAATGCTCCGGTGGATTCCCTTCCAATGCAGAACATTCTTCGGCCAGCCGTACTTCGTGCCCGGCACTACCCCGAACATGTTTTTCATGCTCAGCGTAACGCCAGCCCAATGGTGGGTCTTGATCTTCGGCATCGACACCACGAAGTCAGATTTGAGCACAGTCCTCGGCAGCCATAAGTGCTCCAGACCCGTATAGGTGGCCCTCGTTGGCACCTTGACCAATTCGTCGCGGTTCAGATCAACGAAACTGATCTTCTGGCTGCGCAGTTGATCTGCGAGCCCGCTCTCGGCGAGCACCAGATATGTGTCTCGCTGGTGCCCAGGGCCCTCTCCAACGACGACGCTGTCGCGCCCAGCTTGAGAAATGCCTGCGCCGCTGCGCCTACCAGCACAGGATTAGTATTGACTTCGACGCCAGCGATGTATTCCACTAGATTCGGTTTGAGCAGAACGGATTTTCCGCGCAAGTTCAGGTGAAACTCCCGAAGCCCGGACACCAGCAGCTCTTCGAGACTCTCTGAGTATTGCTCTGCGCGAGATGATCGCTACACGCGAGCGCCGTGGTCGCCGGTCGCGCAGCAGCATGTCTTCGGGGAGGAGGCGAGCTGTCGCCATTCCCCCGGCAGCTACCCCGCGGCACTGATCATCAGCCTACGACGATCCGGATTCATCACGTCTGCACCTCAAAGACACTGTCTCCATTCATCGCCTCAAGCGCCAGGGCGCTTACCGCGAGAGTGCAGTTGTCCTCGATACTCGCCGCATCCTCGGTCAGCCGCATCAGTTCTTCCGCCCTGTCGCGCAGACTCTCACTGGCTTCCGGATAGATGCGTCGGTATGCTGCAATCGCAAGGACGCCCCAGGCCAGACTGTATGGCGATGGACATCCCGCGAGACGGTTCACCAGCCAATGGAGTGACCTCTGAACCCCCGGTTCCTTTTCATGGCCTATCAGGGCCAGCAGTGCGATTGAGGTTGCGTCGACATGCGGCGCGAGCGCCACGCCAAATGCGGCTCCATTCCCAGAATTCCATCCGCCGCCGGGGCACATTCGGTCGAGGAGCATGCTGGCGCCGATGTCGACTCGCTCCGTGAGTCGGGCAGTTTTGTCATATCCGCGCTGCCTGGCCTGTTGAAGGGCAATCAGAGCGAACGCAGTCGGGATTGCCCAACTCGTTGTACCTGATACCCAGCTCCAGCCAAACTTAGCTGGATCGAACTGCACCTTGTTGTCGAACGTGCGGAGTTTCCAGCGCCAGAACCAGTTCGCTTCGCGGCCTCGCGCGTTCAAGAGCCATTGGATTCCCCATGCCAAATGCTTCGTTCCTGCCCCGTCTCCATTATGCTCAGGACCGCAAGGGCAGTTGTCCAGCACCCCTCCGGCTCGTCGCCTGTGAACGCTGGCCAGCTTCCGTCTGCGTTCTGAAGAGCCAGCAGTGCTTGGGTCGCCCGCGCAAGTTTGATGCTCGGGTGCTGCCGCAATGCCAATATCGCGAAACATGTGGATTCGACCGAGTCCTGATTGCCGCGATATCCCCAAGTTCCGGTCGCCCTTTGATTCGCCATCAAGGTTCCATGAAGCGCTGACACGGCGATCCCAATGTCCATACCAAAACGTCTCCTCCACTCTTGTTGGGGGCCACGCTATCCGCACCTGAAGTATGCTCCGGGAGGCGCCAGAATGGGAATCTTCCCGCCGAGGATAACGCCGGAGCCGAGCCGGCGGCGCTATTATGACCGGGGCATCCGTGTCACCCAGCGGCTCTGGCTAATCGTGTCGAGGCGGTGCACGTGCTCTGTGCGACTGCGGTGCCCTCCACATTTTCAGGTGTCCCCAGCAGACTTTTGGCTTAAAGAGAGAGAATGCCTTACAAATAGGCATGAATCCAAAGCACCTCCCCCATCTCAATTCCCCGGGCGGAAGCGCCGTGGGATTGGCACTCGTCCCCGAAGAGCTTCCGCTCACGGTCCGCGAAGCCGCCATGTACTTGGGTGTCAGCCCCCAAACGGTGTATCTTTGGGTAGAGCGAAAGCAGATTCCCCATCTCCGCGTGATGGGCCGCAACATCCGGTTTCTGAAATCGGATCTTGAGCCCTTCCGCGCAACATTCAAACAGGAGGTGGGAATTGGCACGACCGAGTAAACACGATGGCTCCATATATCCACGCAAGGACGGCAAGGTTTTATGGATGGTCTATCGGGACCGGAACGGAAAGCGCATCCGGGAATCAACGTACACAGACGACTGGCAGGAGGCGCAGCGAAAACTTCGTGAGCGGCTTCAGGCCAGGGACGACAGGGTTCTCGAGGTCGTCCGGAAAGGAGAGAAACTACAATTCTCGGATTGGGTGGATTTTTTTCTGGAGAACTATTCCAGGCCGCCGATCCGGGCAGAAAAAACCCATGAAGCGAACCAGCGTGTCGGCCAAGCACCTCAAGGAGCTTTTGGTCGACGACCGGTTGCTGATATCACGCGCGGACGACATTGAGCACTATCTTCGACGGCGGCTTCAGGCCCGAGTTCAGGTCAAGACCGCTGCCGGGGTCATTCAAAAAGACCGGCTTAAGCCGACAACAGTCCATCAGGAACTGCGGGTTCTTCGTCGTATGCTGAACGTCGCAGTGCGGAAGAGGCTTCTCCCCGCGAACCCATGCTGCGGGGGTGGAGTTTCCCGTGAAGGTGAAGGGGCTGTTCCGCCCGCACTACATGTCGTGGTCGGAACAACAGCGGATCGAGTTCCAGGCGCCTGAGTATTTACGCAACATCATCCGGATCATCACCGAGTCCGGACTCCGGGTGTACAAGGAACTGATGTCGATGAAGAAGGAGCAGGTGGACCTGGAAAACGCGATGGTCTGGATTCCGGATTCGAAGACGCCGAACGGGATCGCCGAGGTTCCTCTTACGGAACTGGCTCTCGAAGCGTTTCGGGATCAGATTCGCATCGCCGGGCCGGGAACCTGGTTGTTTCCGAGCGACGAGAATCCAACGGGGCATCAGAAGACGTCTGAAGACGGTATGGCATGCGGTTTTGCGAAGAGCAAAGGTGCCATACTTCCGGATCTATGATCTCCGTTCGACTTACGCGACTCGCCTAAGCGCGGGCGGCGTGGCCGACGAGTGGGTGACGCAGTTGCTACGGCAGGGAGATGCGAAGGTGTTCAAGAAGTACTCGCAGATGAAGCTGCAGATGAAACGGGAGGCACTGCAGAAGCTGAACCGGAAAGCGAACGAGGGCCAGCCGGGTTTTGACACGGAGAGGCCCAACTGATGGGGTTTTGTCACGGTTTTGCCACGGTCGGAGCGTTTTTTGATCGATTTGGGCAGGCCGGACAGTATCGGAAATTGAGGAAGTGGTTTAGAATCAAAAGAGCCGTTCCCGATCGGGGCGCGTAGCTCAGTTGGTTAGAGCGCCTGCTTCACACGCAGGAGGTCACAGGTTCGAGTCCTGTCGCGCCCACCATCTATTATCAGTAGCTTTCCAATGTTGATCTTGCTCCCAACGGCCCGCAGATTTGATACGTGACCGCCTGATTTTTCTGATAATTCTGACGGAACGTATCAAGACCCCTGCACAACCGGTCTTTTGACAATTGAGCGCTCAGGGCGTATCTTCATTCACGGCTGGGACATAGGGGGATGCTCCTGTCGAAAGGGTCTTCCCGGGAAAACACGGTCTCTGGGCTGTTGCTTGAATGCGGTGAAACCGCTTCACTTAGGGAATTCAATCTCGCGCCAAAAGATACCCGGATCGTCGGAGGCGACGGCGGACTGGACAACCAGTTCTTCCAGCGGATTCGCGCCCAATGATGCGTGTGAGCGGGGTTCTGATCGATTCTTAGACCTTCGAGCAATCGCTTACGCCAGCACTACCAAAGAATTGGAAACCCAAGCGCAGTGAGCGACGGGCATACCATGGACGACCTCATAGCAGTGTCGCCTGCGCAGGAGCGCTTCAGCATGCTGCTCCTCGGACTCTTCGCCGCGCTCGCGTCGATCTTGGCTGCGGTGGGAATTTACGGCTCGACGGCCTATGCCGTGAACCAGCGAAGGCATGAGATCGGCATACGGATAGCGCTGGGAGCGCGGCGATCGGAGGTGCTGCGGATCGTTTTGAGAGATGGAGCAAAAATCGCGCTGTTCGGCATTACCTCCGGGATTGCCGGAGCGCTTGTGCTGACTCGCCTGATGACCAGTCTGCTTTTCGAGGTGAAACCGACGGACCCGGCGACTTTTGCGGGTGTCGCAATCTTGCTCGCACTCGTTGCCCTTGCAGCCTGCTACATCCCAGCGCGCCGAGCAATGCGCGTGGATCCAATGGTCGCCTTGAGATACGAGTAGTCCTTCGCGCAATTGCCCGGTAACCCTGCCTTAGGAGGAGCTCGCAAACATGTAGGGACTTCTGAGGCCCAGGGCCGCAAGCATGCAGAGGCACAGTCCGTAAGTCTGACTGCCGAGGGAACAATGCCGGGGCCAGCGTGTCAATAGGAGCCGCTATTGCCTGTTAAGGCCGCCAGAGGGCGTAATGCGGCGAGTCCGGCTTGTCCACATGCTTTTACTCATTGCGCAGTGCGACCAGAGGGTCGACATGCATGGCGCGCCATGCGGGGATCAGCGATGCGGCGAAGCCCGTGGCGGCGAGCGCGAGAGCCACGGCGCCGAGTGTCAACGGGTCAGTCGGTTCGATCTCGAAGAGTTGTGCGGCCAGCAGACGGCCCGCCAGAATCGCGGCGCCAATTCCGGTGACCAGGCCCGCCGCCATCAACAAGCCTGCATAACCCAGGACGATGCGGAGGACGTGCGTGCGCCCCGCCCCCAGCGCCATGCGAATGCCGATTTCTCGGGTGGCTTGGGTTACTGAATACGAGATCACGCCGTAGATTCCCACCATCGCCAGGATGAGTGCAAGCCCGGCGAAGACTGCCATAAGTAGCATGGAAAAGCGCTTCCGCGAGAGAGATGTAGAGACCAGCGCATCCACTGTGCCCACGGCATCCAAGGGAAGCTCGGCGTCCAGATCGCGCATGACTGCGCGGACACTGGAGATGAGTCCAGCCGGATCGCCTGCGGTGCGGATGGCGAAATACATGGCGCTGAATGGGACTTGCGCCGCCGGCACATAGACCGCGGGACGGCCTTTCGATTCCAATTCCCGATCGCGTACGTCACCCACGATGCCGACGATTTCCGCGGGTTTCGATCGTCTGCCCATCAGAATCTGCTGACCGATGGGATTCTCATTCCGATAGAACTGCTGCGCCATGCTCTGGGCGATGATGGCCACTGGCGTCGTGCCGCCATCGTCGTGCTCAGTGAAATCCCGCCCGGCTTTGAGCGGAATGTGCAGAGCGGAAAAATAACCGGGAGTTGAGGTGTAATAGGCGGCGGTGGGCTCATTGCCTTGCGGGACGGGGGGCTTTCCGATTTGCTTAAAATAATTGATAAAACGCTCGCCCGCGAGTGGGAAGATCTGCGCGGCGCCGGCGGCGGAGACACCGGGTATGGCGCGAACGCGCTCGAGAGCATGCGTGTAGAATGCCGCCCGGGCTTCGCTGGTCTTATATTTGGCAGAGGGAAGATTGGTGTGGAACGTGAGTAAACCGTGTGGGTCGAATCCGAGGTCAACGGACTGCAGACGGTAAAAACTGCGCATCAGCAGTCCGGCGCCGGAGAGTAGAACCAGCGCCAGTGCCACTTCGCCGACCACCAAAAGGCTGCGTAGCCGGTTGTGGCGGAAGCCGACGGCGTTGCCGCGTCCTCCTTCGCGCAAAGACGCCGCGAGATCGGTTCGTGCCATGTGAATGGCCGGCGCCAGGCCGAAGAGAAGGCCAGTGAGCACGGCGATCGCACCGGTGAAACCCAAGGCGCGCCCGTCGAGGGCGATCTCTTTGGCCCGCGGCAGAATGTTCGGGTCCAGACCCACGAGGAGGCTGGTACTGACCATGGCGAGCATGAGTCCAAAAACCGCTCCCAGCAGGCTGAGCAGGATACTTTCCGTGAGGAGTTGACGGATGAGGCGACCACGCCCTGCACCGAGCGAACTGCGGATTCCCATTTCGCCGCGGCGCGCGGTGGAACGTGAAAGCAGCAGGTTGGCGAGGTTGACGCAGGCGATCAGCAGGACCAATCCCACTGCCGCGATCAACGTGATCATGGCCGGGCGGGCGTTACCAACGGTTTCCTCCCGCAAGGTGCGGAGCGTGGTATCCCATCCCAGATTCGTGTCCGGAAATTGCTGCTCGGCGCGGGCGGAAATGATATTCAAGTCGGCCTGCGCACCGCCAAGGGTGGCGCCATCCTTGAGCCGGCCCACGCCGCTCAGGAAATGGGCGCCGCGCAACTGCCATTCCTGCGTGTTCAGGGTCAGCGGAGTCCAGATTTCAGAGCGGTCGGGAAATTCAAAACCGGCAGGCATTACGCCGATCACGGTAGCCATCTCTTCGTCTATCTTGAGAGTTTGACCCAGGACATCGCGATTACCCGCGAAGCGTCGCTGCCACAGGCTGTAGCTGAGGATGACGACGAACGGTCCGTCGAACTTTTCCTCCTGCGCGGTAAAGGTGCGGCCGAGGATGGGCATGCGCCCCAACACCCGAAAGAAATCGACGCTGACATCAGCGCCGCGGAGGTGTTCAGGCTGAGTTCCGCCGGCGAGGTTCAATCCCCCGGTTTGGAATGCTGTGATGCCGGAGAAGGTGTGGTTATGGTCGCGGAAGTCGAGGTAGTCGGCGGGGGATAGGGAGAACTCAGTTAACCCTTTCTTCAGGTTGCGCTCGCGGAAAAATATGAGTCGCTCCGGCTTGGCGAAGTGGAGGGGCTGGAGGAGGACGGAATTCACTACCGTGAAGATAGCGCTGTTGGCGCCAATTCCGAGTCCGAGAGCCAGTACCGAGATGCACGCGAACCCCGGGTTGCGTCCCAGGGTCCGAAGGGCGTATTGCAAATCACGCGAGATGGAGGTGAGCATGAGTCCGAACGCTTGGTCTGGGCGAAAGCTAGTGTATCGCATGCGGGAGGTACTGAGCATCGGTAGACCATGACCTTCCCTGGTTCAGGCGAGGTGGATTCCGAAGTTTTAGTCTGGTTTAACTGCGGCGAGCCTGTCGCGGCATCCGGAACAGCCTTTTTCCGCAAAATCGCTTGAGGGCTCAGGGGACAAGGTTGTCACTTGGCTGGCCAGAATTGTCACACGGGGGCAGCTTGAGAAGTAGCAGGCGTAAATCATTCGTAATCTTTTCAGCGGCGCCGCGTGTTTTTCCGTTTGGAAGTAACCGTGCTTTATCTTGGCTGTCACTTCTTTTGGGGAGATAAGAGACGGAATGGACGCTGTCAAGATTCTAGCCGAACTGCGCGTGGAGCGCGCGCAAATTGAAGATGCCATCGTAACGCTCGAGCAGTTGGCCCGGACACGCGGACCGCGGCGCGGACGGCCGCCAGCCTGGATGGCGGAGCCTCCCGCGCGGCGGCGGGGACGGCCTCGCGGCAGCAAGAACAGACCGCGCAGCACGGAAAGCTTCGTGCAGGCAGCCAGCGCGGCCGCCTGCCAATAGGTCGAAGGCCTAGTTAGCGAGGGGATTCCACTCGTGCCCGTCGAACCGCGTCAGGAAGAGCTGTTTGATGGGCTGGTAATCCGTGGGGCTGGTGGTGATGCGGATACCTGGATGGAGCATGCCCAACTCAAGGTCAAGGCTGGCGGCCTGTTTCATGATATTGGCGCGAGATAAGTCGTCGCCGCATTTCTTCAACACTTCAACCATGGTTTGGGCGACTTCGTAGCCGTAGACGGTATTGGCGTCGCGCAGGCTCGCGTCCGGATCGTATTTCCGCATCCACTCGAGGTACGCCCGCACGGCGGCGTCTTCTTTGGCGGACGGCCTCAGCCACCCTTTGGAGCGGGCATTGCAGATGACACCGGCGGCTTTTTGAAGACCGGCAGGCTCCATGAAAGCGGAGACTGAAATCGATGCGTTGGGGATAAACTGCAGGGGATGCCAGCCGAGATCGTAGGCCTGGCGAATGGCGCGCGCGGCAAGACGTCCGACAGCAAGATTCAGGAAAACATCGGCGCCGGAGGCTTTCAGCTCCGCGATGCGGGCGTCGAACGCCGGCGGCGGGCCGGAGTACGAGAAAGAAGTTTCCTTGACGATCATGGCCGGCGCTTTGGCGCCTAGCCCGTCCCGAATCCCTTGCAGCCATTCCTGTCCGGAAGGATCCTGGGAATAGAGAACGGCAATACGGGCGCCATGCTTGTTTCGCAGGACATATTGCGCGTAAACCCTGCCCTCCGTAAGTTTGGTTGCCTGAAAACCCATAGTGAAGGGAAAATGCGCCGGATCGTCGAAGGCGGAATCGGTAGCCGCGACGAAGAGCTGCGGCACTTTGTTCTCATTCATGTAGGATCGGATGGCGAGATTGGGGGGGGTGCCCCAAATGCCGACGGTCGCGAGCACCCGATCCTGTTCGACTAACTGGCGGGCGAGAGCGAGAACCTTAGCCGTATCGGAACCGGAATCGAGACTAATGAATTTGATCATGCGGCCGCGAACGCCGCCTTGATCGTTGACCATACGGAAGTAGGCCGCTTCGGCGCGTCCGGTGGCGCCGTATTCGGAAAAGGCGCCGGTATACGGCATGATGTTGCCGATTTTGATCTCGGCCTCCGGCTGCGCAAACGCCGAAAGGCAAGCGACCGAAAGTACGAGGGCCAGTCGGCGCAGCATGGCAGGAGGGCGGTCTAGCCGCCGTACTCCTTCAGCTTGTTGTGAAGGGTTTTCAGACTGATCCCCAGGATTTCGGCGGCGCGCGTCTTATTGTTATGGGTGTGCTCGAGGGTTCGTAGAATCAGACCTTTTTCGGCATCCCCCACGGTGGTGCCGATGCTGAATCGAACCGACTCGGAATCGTCGGGCATGGGGACTGAAGCGGCGCCCAAGGCGGCGGCGAGCGGAGCGCGGCCGTGCAGGAAAGCAGGGACGTGGCGAAGTTCCACGGTGCCCTCGCCGGCCAGGATCACAGCCCGCTCCAGCACATTGCGCAGTTCGCGCACATTTCCAGGCCATGAATATCGTTCGAACGCTTCGAGCACTTCGGGGGCGATGCCGGTGACGCGGCAGTCGTGCTTGCGGTTGAGGCTGGAGATTAAGGCTTCGGAAATCGGACCGACATCGGCCTTGCGGTCGCGCAGGGGCGGCAAATGGATATGGAAAACATTGAGGCGGTAGTACAGATCTTCGCGCAGGTGCCCCCCGCGGATGGCCTCGTCGGGAACCTTGTTGGTGGCGGCGACCAGCCGCACATCCACCTCGAATTCGGCCTTGCCGCCGAGGCGCCGAACCTTGGAATCTTCGAGAATGCGCAGCAGCTTGGCCTGAGTGGGGAGCGGCATCTCGCCGATTTCGTCGAGTAGCAGAGTGCCGTGCTGAGCCAGCTCAAAACAGCCCGAGCGGCGTTCGGAGGCCCCGGTGAAAGAGCCCTTTTCATGGCCGAACAGTTCGCTCTCAATCAATGTCTCGGGGAGCGCGGCGCAATTGATGGCGATGAAAGGTCCTTGCTTGCGCGGGCTCAGGTTGTGAATGGTGCGAGCCACCATTTCCTTGCCGGTGCCGCTCTCGCCGGTGATCAGGACGCACGCTTTGCTGGGTCCGGCCTGTTGGAGAAGGCTGAAGATTTCCCGCATTTTGGGCGCCTGTCCGACTAACTCTCCTAAGGCGCCTTGATTCGCTAACTGGCGGATGAGAGTCTGGCGGTCGGTGCGGAGGGTGGCGTGTGCCGCGGCGCGGCTAACCAGCACTTCAAGGGTTTTGGCCTGGATGGGCTTTTCGAGGAACCAGTAAGCGCCCAGTTCATGTACGGTGCGGACGGCGGTTTCGACGTTCCCGTAGGCGGTAAGCACTATGGTGGGAGGCATATCTCCCATTTCGCGCAATTTTTCGAGGAAGCCGAAGCCATCAAGGCCGGGCATGTTCAGGTCGGTGAGGATGACGTCCGCGCCACCGCGGCCCAGGATTTCGAGCGCTTCGTTCCCTTCCGAAGCGGTTTCGGCGGTCATGCCCCAAGCGGATACCATGGCGGCAAGGCCGCTGCGCTGGGCTGGTTCATCGTCAACGATCAAGACTTTTAACAGGTGCGGACCTCCACGACAGTTGCTTCTTTAGCTTCATTGTAACGCCCGGCGTCTTTCACGCGTTAGCAGCGGGTTTTGATTTTGCGATAATAGAGGCACTCGGCACTAATGCTCTTCGACACGGTCCGGCGCGCCCGCCAACGATTCCTCGCTAACGAGGCTTTGCGCTACGCCGCTTACGCGGTCAGCGCGGCCATGGCCTCGCTGATTGTGCTTTTGATCGCGGGAACCCAGATACTCAGCTGGGGATGGCTGCTGGTTCTGCCGGCGATAACAGTGGGCGGCGGGATCTACGCGACGTGGCGAGGCCGGCCTTCACTGTACGCCGTGGCGCAACGGGTGGACGAAAATCTGAAGTTGTCGGACACGCTTTCAACAGCCTTGTTTTTTGCTTTGCGCGAACACGAGGGGGAGATGTATCAAGCGCAGCGCGAGCAAGCCGAGCGAATTGCCGCGGGCGTCGATGCGCGGCTGGCAATCCCGCTCCGGATACCACGGGCGTTCTATGCAACCGCCGCGCTTACCTTGACCGCAGGCAGCCTGTTCGCATTACGTTATGGGTTGGATCGCCGGTTGGACCTGCAGGCGCCCCTAGCGCGAATGGTTCAGGAGAAGTTGGGCTATAGCGAGGCGCGGCAAGACGAAAAGCGGAAGCCAGCCTTGCCCGATCCGAGACATCCGGAGCAACGAGGGTTCGCGTTGGAAGAATCGCCGCAAAAAGGCCCCGGGGAACTTGATGCCGGGCGAGAGAACGCTCTCGACAGCGCGGAAGCGCCGGATGCCGATACCAAGAGCGGGTCGAGCCGGCCGGAAGCTTCCAAGACGGCGCAAGCCACGCAGTTGGAGGGTGGAGAGGCCAAAGCCGAGCAACCGGAAGGGGTCAGCGCTAACGCGGGTAGCCAACCCGCGGCCAATGGCAAGAAAGGGCCTGGAACAGGCAAACAGGGACAGGGTGACGAGAAGCAGTCCGCCGGGAATTCGGGTGAGAACTCGGGAATACTGGGCAAGTTTCGCGATGCGATGTCGAGCTTGATGAACAAGATGCGGCAGCCGGGGTCCAATGGCGCGCAGCAGCAGGCGAGCGCGCAGAATGGCCAGCAGAAGAGCCAATCAGGCAGCAGCGGGCAAAACGGCAAATCGGGACAGCAATCGGAAAACGGGCAGAAAGCAGAAGCGAAGGACGGTCAGCCGGGCGACGACAGCCAGACGGCGCAGAGCGGGCAAACCGGCAGTCCGGGAGAAAGCGGCCAGCAACCAGCCTCCAAGCAGCCTGGCAGCGGGGTCGGGCGGCAGGACGGAAGCAAGGATGTGAAGCTGGCCGAGCAACTGGCGGCCATGGGCAAGATCAGCGAGATCATCGGCAAGCGCGCGGCGAATGTGAGCGGCGAACTGACGATCGAGGTGCAGAACAGCAACCGGCAACTGAAGACGCCTTATGCACCGAGCGCGGCGCTGCACGCGGAGGGTGGGGGCGAGATCAATCGCGATGAGGTACCGGCGGCGCTACAGGCTTATGTCCAGCAGTATTTCGAGCAGGTGCGCAAGCAGGCGGCCAACGACGCGGGACACAGCAAGAAAACGGTAGAAACCGCGAAGCCGGGCATGTAATCACCCCACCGCGATGCCGGAGGGCGTAGGCTGTGCCATTGTTCGCGTGCGAACTGTGTTCCGACCTGCCGATTTTACCGCAGCCGATAGTAGAAGGCTTCTCCTGTAGCCGGAAGATTCGGGAGACACCATCTCAATCATTGAAAAGCGACTGCTGCTCCAAATGCGGCCCCCCGCCAGGCAGACGGTCGTGGCACGGGCCACGATTAACTTTGGCTCACTTGTTATCGCTCTACCGGCGATGTTATGCCGATAAGGTACCCAAAAGGAGTAGTCTGTGACAAAGCGGGGCGTTTTATTGGCGATGTCGGTCCTGCCGGTTGTAGCGGCGGCCGCGAGCCCGGAAATGATGAGTCTGGTAATGCCGGATGCAAGCACGGTGATGGATATCAACGTTTCCAGGATCGCTGCTTCGCCCTTCGGAGCGGCGGTGAAGGAGGCCTTTCATCAGGGGATGGCTGCGCAGATGAAAGCGCAACTGGCGAAGGCGAATTCGCCGATACAGGATCAACTCGCCATGTTGGGCGATATCGACTGGAGCCAGCAGGTGCAAGACATTTTGGTGGCGCGCGGGCCGGGCAAACATCCGGCAACGCTGGTGCTGGTAAAAACAGCGCTCGATTTGGAGCGGTTGAAGTCGTTCAAGGGATTTAACGGAGAGACGAGCGTCTATGAGGGCGTCCCGATTCTTTCGTCAACGAAGCCGGAGAATGGCGCGATTGCATTTTTGGGAGACTCGATTGTGGCGGCGGGACAGGTGGCCGACGTGAAGGCCGCGATTCACCGGCGCGGGCAGCCTACCACATTGACGCCGGCACTGGCCGCACAGGTGAACAAGTACAAGGGTGACGACGTTTGGGTAGCATCTACCGAGTTGATTTCCGGGCCCCTCACGATTCCTGGCGGCGCGGCCACAAAAGCACCGGCGGCGGCGAAGGCGCTGGAAATCGCCGAGAAGATCGCGGGGGCCAATGGCGGCTTGCGTTTCAGCCCGGATTTCGATCTTTTGGCGGATGTGGAGGCGCGCACGGAAAAAGGCGCAGCGGAGTTGTCGCAGACCTTGGGGCTGGTGACGGCAATGATGAAAGCGCCGGCCCGGACGGCGGGCGGGCCCGCGGAACAACCGCTGAAATTCAGTTTGAGCGGTAAGCATCTGCTGCTGTCGGTGCATGTACCGGAAGCTCAGATGCGGGCGGGATTGCAGCAGATGCGTATGGCTCGCGCGGCTGCGCCGGCCCGGCCTGCCGCCGCGGTTCAGACGACTGTTGCAGCGCCGTCGAGCGGCATGGCGCCGCCGCCGATGGGGACCATCCGAGTACAGTCTTCGGAAGGCACCGTTCTGATTCCGGTGGATCGCAATCCATAAAGCGGGCGGGACTACCTAAAACGGCGGCGCCGTCGCCAGCCAATCCATACCCGGATCGCCACCGATGGGGGCGCCGGGAGGAGCAGGGGCGGCGGGCATCGGCTGCGAGGGATCCGCGGGGCGCTCCAGAAAACGCTTGATGTCTGCCGCGAGCAGGGCGTGCTGGGCCTGTTCGCTTTCGCCGGCGACCGCTTCGCTCTTGAGGCGGGCGGCCAATTTGGCCAGTTTCCAGGAAGCGATGGCGCTCACCTGACTGTTGGCTGCGCCGGTGGCGAGCCACATGATCCGATCCACCAGGACACGCTCTTCCGCGCGCCGGATTTCGGCTTCGTAGGGCGAAGCGGCAGGCGCATCGAGGGTGGCTTTGGTCAGGCGGTCGATCACCTCTTCGAGCCCGGGTAGCGTTGGGTCGACGGCATGTTGGGCGACCATACGGGCGGCGCGATCCAACTGGAGGACAAAGCCGATGGTCATGTCGGAGGCAACGGTGGCGGGACTGAGCGGGTCGAAGCCATCGCCGGTGGTGCGCGGAAACAACTCGCGGTGGCGGCCGAAGCCGGGCGGGCGGGGAGTAATGGCATCGAGTACCGGCTTTGGCACGGTCAATTCGGACTGGTTTGAGCGTAGTGGCCAAGGCATCGAGAGCTTTGCGCTGATCGGCGGCGGCCTCCCATTGAAGCGGCGTGCGGCCATCGCCGCGCATGGCGTAGATGTAGTTCTGACCAGCCACGCTGGAGGATGCCGATTCCACGGTGTAGCGGTGATACATGAAGATGGGCACGAGGGCTTCTTCGACCGTGGCCATGGGCGCGCCGTTGCGGATGGTGTGTTCGCCCAAGCGATTGAGCGCGGCGCGGCGAATTTTCATGATGCGATTCAATTCGTCGGCCTGGTTGACGCCGTTGGACCACTGATCGACGCGCGGGCGGATTCCGAGATCCTGGTTAGTCATGTAGCGAAGATCCTTGGCCCAGGCTTCGTCCAGGATGTGCGTGAGCGCGGCGGACTCGTCGCCGCGCGGCAGGACGCTGTAGCCATAGCGGATGGCCACCTTATCCCACTCGCCGATGCGCGCCGGATAGGCATGGGATATGTCGATGGTCCCGTCGTCAAGCAGCTTTTCCTGGGGATGGGGATAGTCCATGACCGAGATCCAGCCTTGAGTGCTGTCGTAGTAATTGTGGCCCAGGCCGAGGGTATGGCCGACTTCATGGGCGGCGAGCTGGCGGATGCGAGCCAGGGCCGTGCGGTAGAGGATGTCGGGCTTCTCGTTGCCGGTGGTGTAGGGCGAGAGCAGTCCTTCGAAGATCAGGTAATCCTGGCGGTCGCGCAAGGAGCCCAGGGTGACGGTGCCCTTGATGATCTCGCCGGTGCGGGGATCGTTGACCGAGCCGCCGAAGCTCCAGCCGCGCGTGGAGCGGTGGACCCAGTTGATCATGTTGTAGCGGATATCCATGGGATCGGCGCCCTCGGGCAGCACGGCGACTTTGAAGGCATTGCGGAAGCCGGCGGCTTCAAAGGCCTGATTCCACCAGCTGGCGCCTTCGAGCAGCGCGTTGCGGACGTCCTCGGGCGCGCCAGGATCGACCCAGTATTCGATGGGCTTCACCGGGTCGCTGATGGCTGCGGTGGGATCCTTCTTCTCCAGGCGATGGCGGTGGATGTAGCGCCGAACCATGGGCTCACCGATGGGGGTGCTGTAATCGACGAAGCTGGGGCCGCCGTAGCCGGCGCGGGGATCGTCGAGACGGGGCTGGTAGTTCCCGTCGGGCAATTCGACGAAGGAGTAGTGTTCGCGCAGCGTAACGGCTTCGGGAGTCGGCGTAACGCTGGCAACGGTACCGGAGAAGAGGCCGCCGCCAAATCCGCGCGCGGCGCGTGGGGCGGCGCCGGGAGCGGCAACCTGAATTGGCGGCGGCCCTTGCGTGGGCGCGGCTCCTCCGCCGCCGCGGCCGCCGGTTGGTTCATTGGTAAAGGTTATGGTGACTTCAATTTCGGTGTTCTTGGGGAACGCTTTGGTGCGTTCGAGGAAGATGGCGCTGCGCGCGCGATCGAACTTGTAGTTACCACCGGCGGAGAGCGAGGTGGCGGCGCCTGCCCCGTCGCGAACGAAAAAATCGGTGGCGTCGACCAGAACGTGGCCGCCGGTTTGGGCTCCGACGGTGAAACCCCAGAGGACGGACTTGGCGAAGGAGTCCTCAACGGACCGCCGTTCGGCGGGGTTGGCACTGGAGGAGCGGAAGTTTTCGCTGCCTTGCACCAGCAGCACCTTAGGACCGATACGTTGAAAGGAAACGACTTTGCCACCGTCTTCGAGCCCGCGCTCGAGGCCGATATCGTTGGAGCCGAGGCCGGCGGCGATGCCGGTGGCGAGCAGGAAGTCGTCGTCGAAGCGGTTGATCTCAAGCCAGAGGCTGCCGGTGCGGTCATCCCAATATAGAGGGAAGTAGCCATCGATCTTGCGCATCTGGGCGATCTTCTCCTCAATGGACGGGACGCGGTCGGGCGTTGGCGCATGACTACCGGACGGGTTTTGGGCGCGTAATGGGATCAGAACGAGAGAGGCGCAGAGCAAAGTCTGGAGCGACAGGTGGAGGGTAGGCATTCGGAAAGTCCTTTAGGGGTCTATTGTAAACATGGTTGAGGCAGGCGGCGGCGACTAAAGTCGGCTAACGGCGAAGTGTGCTAAAAAGTCCAATGGACAGTAACAGTACTAACTTTCGTCTAACTCATAACTTGGTCGCGCGCGGGTGCGTGTGATAGCATTTTCGGTACTCGAACCTCTTTAGATTCTGAAGGAAGCCAGGATATAACCCGGCTGGGTAATCGTAACAACGGGCAATTACCGATATAATAAGACCGTAATATACGAAATGATCGGCTCTGCCGATGAGTATATTCGGAAGCAAATTATCATGAAATCGAGCTTGGTTTGGCTTAGAGCTCCGCAGCGAATTCTAATCTGGTTTGCGGCCTTGGCAATGGCCGGATTTCCCTGTGAGCCAGCGCGTGAACGCGGCCATGGGCCCTTCCGCGCCGACCAATGTGTTAGCCAGCGCGACATCCGACGGAAAGGTTTCAGTAACTTGGACGGCATCGGTTCCAGGCGGCTTGGGGATCAAAAGCTACGCGGTTTATCGCGGGATTTCCGTTTTATCTTTACCCCAAATCGGGATAACGACGAAGACTTCTTACTGGGATACCACGGTAGCGGCCGGTGCCACCTATTACTATGGAGTCGTGGCAGCGGATGTCGGAGGCAATTTATCTCCGATGTCGGCGCTGGTCCAAGTTCAGGTTCCAACGGCCCCGGCGGCTCCGGCGGGCCTGACAGCGACCGCAAAGTCGGATACGCGGGTGTCGCTGGGCTGGTCGGCCGCGGTGAGCGGTGGCTTGCCGGTAACCTATTACTTCGTCTTCCGGGGCACGTCGCCCGCGGGACTGGCTCAACTGGCGACGACGACAAGCACATCGTACACCGATCAAGCAGCGACCCCAGGCGCGCAATACTACTATGCGGTAGAAGCGAGGGATTCGGGTGGGGACACTTCGCCGATGTCGGCGACGGTGAACCTGACGGTTCCGATGCCCCCATCGCCGCCAACTGGATTGAATGGGAGCGCGACCGCTACGACCAGAGTCGCTTTATCCTGGTCGGCCGCGTCCGGCGGTGGGCTCCCGATTGCTTATTATCAGATATAT
The DNA here is from genome assembly GCA_963738375.1 of Bryobacterales bacterium. GTDB lineage: Bacteria > Acidobacteriota > Terriglobia > Bryobacterales > Bryobacteraceae > Bog-159. The sequence goes on from CAVTWL010000002.1 coordinate 75,642, forward strand.
AGGGGCACTTCGCCCGCCGCATTGAGTCAAGTGGGCACAACCTCGCAGCTCTCCTATACCGACACGACGGCGAGCGCGGGGGCGCAGTATTACTACGGCGTGGCGGCGCAGGATTCCGGAGGTGATTTGTCACCGCTTTCCCCGCCGGTTGGGATCTCGGTCCCACTACCCCCATCGGCACCCACGAGCGTGTCCGCCACGCCGGTATCGGCGACGGTGGCGAGCATTTCCTGGCCTCCGGCGGCGGGCGGCGGACTACCCGTGTCTTACTACCAGCTTTTTCGCGGGTCTTCGCCTTCTTCGCTGACTCAGATCGCGACGCTGGTACAGACCAGTTTCCGGGACGCGAGCCTCACGCAGGGAACGACCTATTTCTACGCGGTGGAAGCCGAGGATTCGGGCGGAGACCTATCTCCGATGTCGTCTTTCGCGCCGGTCACAACGTATGTGCTGCCGCCGGCGCCGGCGGGGCTCAGTGTTGTGGCGGCCTCGAACGCTTTGCCCGGCGCGGCGCAAGTGACTTATAGCGCGAGCCTTAGCTGGTCGTCGCCTACCGGCGGCGGACTTCCGATCATGGCCTACGAAGTGTTCCGGGGAACTTCTCCGGTGAACTTGAGCCAGATCGCGACGATCGTTCAGACCTCCTACACCGACAGCACCATTAGCGCCAGCACCGTGTACTATTACGGCGTCACCGCGCTAGACACCAGCGGCGATCTCAGTCCGATGTCGGCGGCCGTGCCGGTAGTTACGGGCGGAGGCCAAGTACCGGGCAGCTTTAATCTGCTGCCGATGACTATCAATGGATTCGTGCCGGGATACAGCACGCTCCCGGGCATCCCGTCGGTGGAAACCTCCGCGGGCCTGGCCCCTTCGGTGGGGTATCAGGGTGGACAAGCGCTCAACGGGAAAGTAATCTTCGACCCGTGGCAAGTGGCGAATGGAGCGAACAGTTGGACGGGGGGTATACAGAATGGCATCCCGCAATCCGTGATTCTGTCCTATAATTCGGCTAATCCCGTAGGAGGAGAGGCGGGTTTCGCCAACGACTCCAATTGGACTTACTTTGATTTGACGACCCTGTCGTGGTACTCCAAAGGAGGAAACCAGGGTTCGAATCCATTGCCCAACCTTCCTGCGGGCTTTGCCGGAGGCGTCACTGCCGGGAACATGGTGTATCCCGCGCCGATCGGCAATTTAGGAATGGGTTCGGGGGGTGGTCCTTACTCTGTCTTTATTCAGTACAACTCGCTGAAGGCTATCGACGATCCATCCGCGTATCAGACCTTCGTGCCGCCTCCGATGGGGACGACGATGGGCCAGACATATGGCTGGTGCATGGCGGCTTTCGACGGGAGGTTCGTCTATTACGCTCCCAACACGAATACGATAACCGGGGGAAGCGGGAACATCTTCCGTTATGACACGACGAAGCCTTTTTCAAACCTGACGACGGGGGGCGTTACTTCAGCCTGGTCGAATTTCGACATGAGACAGGGCGGAAACAATCCGCACGGCGTGGACCCGAACGCATCAGGTTTTCAGTCGATGGTGTACGACGGCTACCGCTACATTTACTACATTCCCTTCACCAACCTGGTGCTGGTCCGTTATGACACGTGGAACGGTGGGACGGGACCGGACCCGAGCGGCTTCACGGTGACGGCGAATTATACGGCCTTCAATATGACATTGTTGGGCACCGGCGGCTACCCGGCGATCACGGGCACAGGAAACGCGGCGAACCTGGCCGGCTTTACGGGCGCTCAGATTGTGTGGGATGGAGCCAATCAGAACGAATATCTCTATTTCGTTCCCTGGGCGACGTATCCCGGCAATGCGCCTAATCCGACCCTTGAAAGCACGACGGCGCGGGTCAGGGTGGGAACGATGGCGGGAACGGTATGGTCTCCGATAGACATCACGTCGACAGCCACGGCGCCGGCATCGTCCACGCCTAACTGGGAGATTTACGATTTGAGCCTCCTGGCGCAAAATCCGGGATGGCCGGACGGGTGGCCGGCGACGCAGACGGGTTCCACGTTTTCACCGCAGACTGCGCTTGGTGGATGGCAGCAGGCGTACACGCGCAGCAGCGGCGCGTCGGGGATCACGATTCCGCCCAGGGTGGGCTTCGTACCGGATGTGGCCGAATTCCTGGTGGAGCATGATGTTGGACATCACCTCTATGACCCGACCGGGTGGTATCTATCCTCGTTGCCCCCTACTTACAACGTTGGAACGATGGGCGGAGGATTCGATGCGAGCAGTTCTACCTTGTATCCGTCTTCGCCGAATGCGCAGCTTTATTCTTTCCAGCTGCAATAAGCGTCAAGCGCCGCCCATAGCGCTGCGAAGCGCAGCGGGCGGGCGATCGATATCGAGCTTGCGCATCTTGTAGAGCAGCGCTTTATAATCGATGCGCAGGATTTGAGCGGCCTGTTTGCGGTTCCAGCGGGAGGCGTCCAGGGCGCGGAGAATGGCCTCGGTTTCGGCCTTGCGCTTGGCCTCGTTCACCTTTTCGAGGATGGGAGAGCCCACAGGCGACGGGGCCGCAGTGGCTGCCGCGGCCGGCTGGAAGCGGATCACGCCACCGCGCAACGATCCATCGCCTTGCAGGGCGCCGAAAGAGCGGTTTGCTCCGCCGGAAAGCAACTGGCGCGTGAGTTCTTCGGGATCCTGGATGACCAGCAGGCGGCGCATCATATTTTCCAGCTCGCGCAGGTTGCCGGGCCAGTCATACTCGAGCATGGCAGCGCGGAGCGTGGGAGTCAGCAGAGAACTTACAGCGGCGCCGCGGCGATGCTTGGCCAGGAAGAACTCGGCGGCCGAGCCGATATCCGCCTTGCGTTCCCGCAGAGCGGGGACACGAATGGCGACGACGTTGAGGCGGTAATAGAGATCGGCGCGGAAGCGGCCTTCGTCAATCGCGCGCAGGAGGTCGCAGTGGGTAGCGGCCATGACGCGAACGTCGAGAGCAATGCGGTCTTTGCCACCCAAACGTTCGCACTCATTGTCTTGGAGGACATGCAAGAGCTTCGCCTGAAGACGTACATCCATATCGCCGATTTCGTCGAGGAGGATGGCGCCCCCTTGGGCAAGTTCGAATTTGCCGGGTTTACTGGTGAAGGCGCCGGTGAAAGCGCCGCGTTCATACCCGAACAATTCGCTTTCGATGAGTTCGCCTGGGAGCGCGGCGCAGTTCAGCTTCAAGAAAGGCTTATTGGCGCGGGGCGAGTTAGCGTGAATCTGGCGCGCTAGAACCTCCTTGCCTGCCCCGGTTTCGCCTTCGATCAACAGCGGGACATCGGATGCGGCGACGCGACCCCAGGCGGCTTGCATGTCCTTCGCCATCCAGGTCTCGGGAGCACCCGACTCGGAACCGGGCGGCAAAGCCTCCGTGGCGAAGTATTCACATGATGCGCCAAAACCGGCGCGGCGATCGAGCAAAGCACCGTCGATGGCATCGCGAAGATCTTCGTGACTGGTTGGTTTGGCGAGAAAGTCGGTGGCGCCGGCTTTCATGGCGTGGACCACGTCGTTGGTAGTGACCGCGCCTGAAAGCATGATGACTGGCTGGTTGTGGCCGGTCGCGCGCATTTCGCGCAAAGTATCGAGGCCATCGCGGCGCGGCATGCGGAGGTCCAACAAGACCAGCGATATGGCGCGATTTGCGGCGAGGGCGGCGAGAGCGTCTTCGCCGTCTTCGGCAACTTCAGCGGGGTAGCCGAGACAGCGAACCACCATTTCAAAGTAATTGCGGGCGTCGGATTCGTCCTCGACGATGAGGATGGTTTGATCTTGTCTCATGCTTTTTCCATGGCTACAGTTTCGGGTACCAGATGAAGTGCGGCGCGGGCGGCAGCGGGTTTCGCGAACGGCAGGTAAAAAATAAACGTGGCGCCCCGATTGCCGGATTCAGCAAAGATCTCGCCACCGTGCCCGGATATTATGTGCCGGCAAATCGCAAGACCGAGCCCACTGCCTGAGCGGTCGCTGCCTCCGCCGTACGAAGCGTGTTCCTGAAAGATGGATTGCAGGTTCTCGGGGCGGACGCTCATGCCGTTGTCGGAAACTTCCATGCGATAGGCGTGGCCGCCGGACCTGGGACGTAGAGCCGGGAATCCGCGCAGTTGAATATGGCCACCGCGCGGCGTGAACTTGCAGGAGTTTTCGAGAAGGTTGACTAAGAGGTGTTCGATTTGAGCGGGATCGAAGGAGAGCGACTGGCCGGGCGGCTGAAGGTCGACATCGATCGTGATGCTTTTTTCGAGGGCGAGGGAACGGAGTTCGAGCAGCGCATTCCGGCAGCATTCCCCGATATCTGCATCGCGGATTTCGGATGGGAGGCGGGCGCCGGTGCGCGAACTCCAACTGAACAGGGCACTGGCCAATCGGGTGAGCCGGCGGACGCTGTGCAGGGTACGATCAAGGACGTCCGTCTGGGTTGCGGAAAGCGCGCCGAAGTGACCACTGAGGAGAAGGCCGCAGTATCCCTGGACAGCGGTCAGGGGAGTGCGGAAATCGTGGACGGCCCGCGCCAGGAAATTCATGCGATCCTGTTCAAACTCCTGGAGGCGCAAGGTGGTAGCGAGTAAGCAGTCGAGGATATCGTCGCGATCATGAGACAGGTTGCGGGTAGGGCGCACCGCGGACTCAAGGAAACTGCGCAGTGCATCGGGGCTTACGGGTTTGAGCAAGACGGTGACGGCGGCGGAAGGTAGCGCTTCGAGGATGGTGTGGGCGGCCGCGCGATCGACGGCGAGAATGTTGGCGCGAGCGGACCACGACATTTGCGGTAGAGGCATACCGTGTTCGCAATCCCAGAGATAGAAATCCGCCGCGGGGGGTATTTCGCCGGGAGCTGACGTGAGGATCTCGCAACGCTCGGGTAATTCGTCCCCAACTTCGCGGCACAGCCGTTCGAAGCGGTCATCGCGCGAGATAAGGACAAGTCTCATGAAAATAAGCGGCTTTGCGAGAACGTCACTCAATTAAACAAGGACCATTGACAACTGTCAATTGCACGGTTGGCGTAGAACGGTTACGCCGTGCACCCAATACGGCTCAGGGATATCTGAATGGACTTGAACAAACCACGCCAAAAAGGGGCTCCTGGGTACTCGGCGGCTATCGGATAAATCCGGTAGGGAGACACCTTTGCCAAGGTCTTACAAAATGGGGATTTGAAATTCCGTTTCGGCTACGACGGCGTAGTCGTCGATGCGGCACCCAGCGCCGAAACGGCCGTCGGGGAGAGCATTCACCCAAACAACAGAAGTTTGGCAGCGGAGAAAGACCTGAAATTTCAAAATACAGACCAATCTTTCGCCAGGGCTCAGAGGTGTATCAACGACGCAGAAGAAGCCGGCGCTACTGATGTTACCGGTCTCGCCGGGAAGACCGACATGCCCGGGGCGCAAGATGGAGAGGGAGAAATGCAAGCCTGCACGATGGCGGGAGCGTCGATCGGTCGTGGCGGCACGTTCGGCGTTTAGGCTCACTCAGCGTACACAGGAGCACATCTATTGCCATCGGGCCGTCCGACGGATCGGGAATTCTGTCCACTATGTGGGAACATCGACGCGTACAGTGTGCCGATCTGGAGAGAATACGGTGGCCCCGCAAATGCTTGAGTAGCCAACTCATGAAGATTGGCCTTTTGCTTTGCGCGGCGCTGGTGATGGCCGGGTGTGCGCGTACCCCCCAACAACGCGAGGCGCGCTTCCTGGAACTTGGTAAAAAGCTGCTCGCAAAGAAAGATTACTCGCGCGCGGGACTGGAATTTCGCAATGCGATCCAGCAGGCACCGGCGGATGCGGAGCCTTATTACCAGCTCGGGCTCACCTATTTCGGCGCGGGAGACCGGGGTGCCGCGCTGGGATGTTTCCGGGAGGCTACCAAACTCAATCCGAAGCATGCGGAGGCACAACTGAAGCTGGCCGGGATGCTGGCGGCGGCGCACGACGCGGCGGCGGTGGCGGACGCAGAGACACGCGCGCAAGGCGTGGCGTCGGAGTTTCCTAATAATGTGGAAGCTTTGAATACGCTCGCTACCACGGAGCTTCGGTTAGGCAAACCCGAGGTAGCGGCGGAACATCTGGAGCAGGCGCTGAAACAGCTGCCGGGCAGTTTGGAGTCGGCGGCGCTGCTGATGCGGGCGCGGCTCAGCGAGGGCGACGCCAAGGGCGCGGAAGCCGCACTCATGCAGTGCTTTCAGAAATCGCCAGATTCCGCTGAAGTGGCGCTGGTTATGGGGCGGTTTTACCTGGTGACTCAGCGGCTGGCGCTGGCGCAGGAACAGTTCCGGCGTGCGATCCGGATCGATCCGCGGTATGGCGCGGCGATGTTGGACTTGGGAATGACTCTGTTCCACGACGGCAAGCAGGCAGATGCAGGGCCGGTGTTTCGTCAACTGGCAGCCCTGCCCGGGAAGAACTACAAACCGGTGTACGCGATCTATCTGCTGGAGACAGGGCAGCGGGAGGCGGCCATCGCGGAACTGGAGCGGCTGGCGAAGGAAGATCCGAGCGACCGGACGGCTCGGACGCGTCTGGTGAAAATGTACCTGGCAGCAGGACGGAAGGCAGACGCAAAGAGGCTTTTGGCGCGGGTGATCGCGGAGAATCCGAAAGACGCGGACGCGCTTTTGCAGCGAAGTGAGATTTCGCTGGATGAAGGGCAGTATCAACAGGCGCAGGACGACTTGAACCTGGTGCTGCGATACCGCCCGGAGGCGGCGGAAGCGCACCTGGCGATGGCGCGGGTGGATGGCGCGATGGGGAAGCAACTGCATCAGCGCCAGGAACTGGATGAGGCGGTGCGGCTGGATCCAGGCCTGGCCGAGGCGCGCTTGGATCTGGCGAAGCTATTGATTGCGTCGAAAGGCGCGAGCGCGGCGCTGGAGACTTTGCATCAGGCGCCGGAAGCGCAGAGGCGGACGGCAGCGTTCCTGGCGCAGACCAATTGGGCTTTGATGGAACTCGGACGCTTTGACGAAGCGCGGCAAGGCGTGGCGGGGGGGCTGCGGGTTGAGCAGTTGCCGGATTTGTGGCTGCAGGATGCGCTGCTGAAGGTCAATGCCAGGGACTACGCGGGGGCGCGGGCTTCCATCGATCGCGTGTTGCGGTCGAATCCGGAAGACGTACGGGCCCTCCGGGCCCTAATGCAGGCGGCGGGTGTGCGAGCGGTGCGAGAGTATGCGGCGTCTCATGCGAAATCGGCCGCAGTTCAGAATTATGTGGGCGAGGCGCTGACGGCAGCCGGAGACCCGGGGGCGGCGCGCGCGGCGTTTCAGCAGGCTGTTGCGGATGACGGGCATTGCGAGGCCGCCCGATTCTCGCTGGCGCGCTTGGACGCGGCGGAAGGCAAGCTGGAGGCAGCGCATCGCACGCTGGCGGACATGCTGTCGGCAAGGCCCAAAGATCCGGAAGTGTGGCTGTACGTCGGGTGGTTGGCGAATCTGGAGAAGAACTATCCGCGGGCGATCGAGTATTTCCGGAAAGTGGTGGATGCGGAGCCGGGAAATGTTGTGGCGCTGAACAACCTGGCGTACCTCCTGGCGGGGCAAAACGGGCAGTTCGACGAAGCGTTGAAGTATGCCCAGCAAGTGAAGGAAATTGCTCCCGATAACAAAGGCGTCGACGACACCATCGGATGGATTCTGTATCGCAAGGGATTATACCGGTCGGCGGTCAAGTACCTGGAAAGCGCGGCGGAGGGACCGGCTGATCCGGTGATCCGGTATCACTTGGGAATGGCATATCTGAAGGCTGGCGATAAACGCGGAGAGCCGACGCTACGGGCGGCACTAAAAAGCGCGCCAGGACTACCTGAGGCGCGGATGGCGGAGCAGCTGATCGGGACGCGGTAAGACTAAATGTTTTCCCGTTATCCCGAAGATTCAGTTCGGACTGTGAGTCATGGAGCGTTTCCGGCGCGCAAGTGGCGCGTTCTTATAGAGGGCGGGTCGATTGCAATGCTGGCAGCGGGATTGCATTAGTCTGAGCCAATGAAACTAGCTGGATGTGCGATACTCGCAAGCTTGTTCGCGATCGGCGTGAGCCAGGCGACGATTCTTCCGCCGGGTGGGTCGCCTCCGGTTGCCGCGAGCGCGTTTGGAACTCAGGTGAATGGTCCATTCCTTGCCGATACGGGATTTCAGGATTTCACGACGACCAATTCGCTCGGCCAAGCCACCATAACCGGCGAGTACCGCGCAACTGTTTACTCCGATCCCAGTAACGATTTCTGCACGGGATGCCTGGACTTCTTCGTGGTGGTGGAGAGCAACAGCAGCTCGCTCGATTCGATCGAAAGAATCACGCTGGCCTCGTTTGGCAAAGCTTTTACCGACGTGGGCTATTCGATCGGCCCGGGCAGCATAGCGGCGGGCGTAACTCCGTCGACTGTCGACCGCAGCGGCAACGGCGGCGTGATCGGGTTCAACTTCAACGAACCGGCGGGCGTGCCGGCGGGCGGCGAAACCGAAGTGTTGGAGATCCAGACCAATGCCAAGACGTTCATGACTGGGACGCTGCAGATCATCGATAGCAGCGTGGCGTCAGTTGCCGCATTCGTACCATGTGGAATTGTACCGGAGGCGAATTCGGTCAGCCTGACCCTGTTGGGCGGGCTGCTGCTCGGCGCCGGGTTGATGGGGCGGCGGCGCCCCACGGCAAAGTAAATCCCAGGATTTTGGATTACAATCCCAAGAATTAGAACCTGCCAGCACAGACTGGCGACACCAGAACTCTAAACCACTCGCAAGCGGTCGACTGTCTGTTTGGCCGGAGCCTTGCTACCTACGACCGATTATGTTCCCCAACTCTTCCGGGCCGAACGCGCATCCTGAATTCTCGCCATTGTCGCTGACACGGATGCTTTGGAAATCGAGAGCGCTGATCGGGCTGATCTGGATTTTCCTGTGCCTGTTTTCGGCGGCCGCGGTCTGGATGATTCCCCCGGTCTACCGGGCAGAGGCGGTCATCCTGGTCGATAGCCAGAAGGTTCCGGAACGTTATGTAGCGTCCACCGTGAATGCCGATGTGCAGGACCGGCTGGCCACGATTTCCCAGCAAATCCTTTCCACGGGCCGGCTGCAGAAAATTATCGATAACTTCCACTTGTACCAGCGGGAACGAGCCAGTCTGCCGCAAGAAGAGATCATCGAGACCATGCGGCGGGATACCAAGATCACCCTGGAGCGCGGATTGGGACAGGAACATACGAGCGCATTCCGGATTTCGTACCAAGGGCAGGATCCCGCCACGGTGGCGGAGGTGGCGAACCAGATTGGCAGCCTGTTCATAGACGAGAATCTGCGGACGCGCGAGAGTCACGCGGAGGGAACCTCCGAATTCATTGGGGCGCAACTGGAGCAGGCGAAGAAGACGCTGACGGATCTGGAAAGCCAGGTGGAGGATTACAAGCTAAAGCACAAGGGCGAACTGCCGGAGCAAGAGAGTTCGCTGGCGGGGGAATTGTCGCGGGCGCAGATTGAGCTTCAGGTGAATGCGGATGCGATCGACCGGGCGGGGCGGCAGAAGGCTCTGCTTTCGACCTCGGTGGCGCTCGCGGAATCGACAACTCGCGCGCTGGAGGGGGCGGCAGCAAAGAGCGCACCGCCGGCCGCGGCGGCCAGCGCAGAGTCAAACCATGCAGCCGCGCTGCAGGCGGAATTAGACGCGCTACGGCTGCGATATACGGAAGACCATCCGGACATCAAGCGGCTGGAGAAACTGGTCGCGCAGGCGCTGCAGACGGACAAGACGGCCCGGCCGGCCGGTACGGCGGCCGCGAAGGCCACTAATTCGGACGGGGCGGGGCCGGATCTGTTGCAGCAGCGCGAGCGGGTCGCTAATCTGCGGACGGAACTAGCGCTGGCAGGCCACGAGCAGGACATCAAGACGGCGGAGCGCAAGCAACTGCTGAGCCGGGTGGCGGGGATGCAGGCGCGCATGGACACGCTGCCGGTACGGGAACAGCAATTGACGGCCTTGTCGCGGGATTACGAAATCGCCAAGGCCAATTACAAGGCGCTGCTGAACAACCGGCTCTCGGCGGATATGGCAACGGATATGGAGAGGAGGCAGCAAGGTGAGCGATTTGCGATGATCGATCCAGCGCAGCCTCCATCGAAACCGTTTTCTCCGGACAGGGCGGCGTGGTTGGGCGGGGCTTGCGCCGTCAGCCTGCTGCTGTCGGTTGTGGCGGGGGTTGTGCGTGAAATGAAGCGGAACGTTCTGTTGGGCGAGTGGGAATTGCCGCCGGATGTGCCTATATTGGGTCGGATTACGGCGATTGTGCCGCCGGCCGCGCGGGCTGAGGAAGCGGGGGGGGTATAAGGCGGCGCATGTACGAAGAATTTTTTCATTTGTCGAAAGCGCCCTTCTCGATGACTCCGGATCCGGAGTTTCTCTACCTGGCTCCGACGCACAGGGAAGCGCTGGCGGGGCTGATCTTCACGGTGCTGGGGCGGCGCGGGACGGCGGTGCTGACGGGCGAAGTGGGGACGGGCAAGACCACGCTGCTGCGCAAACTGATCCGATCGGTGCCGGAGGAGAAGGTTCAGTTCTGTTCGGTGTTCAGCACCAACGTGCCGGCGGAGGAATTTTTCGAGCTGATCCTGATCGGATTTGGATTACCGGCGGCGGGGATGGGCAAGGCGCAACGCTTGATGCAATTCTGGGAATTCCTGATGGGCTGCGACGACGACGGCAAGACGCCCGTGCTGCTGGTGGATGAGGCGCACAAGCTATCGGCAGAGTTGCTGGAGGAAATCCGCCTGCTGATGAACTTCGAAACGGCGGAGCGTAAGCTGCTGCAAGTGGTGCTGGCGGGTCAGAGCGAATTGCGGGATCTGATGCGCCGCGACGATTTGCGGCAACTGCGGCAGCGGGTTTCGGTGCGGCTGGACATCCTGCCGCTGCAACCACAGGAAGTTGAGAGGTACATGCGGCATCGCTGGCATCAAGGGGGGGGGAATGGGAATTTTCCCTTCGACCCGGAGGCGGTGAAGTTAGTGGCGCGGCGGTCGAGCGGAATCCCGCGAGTGATGAATGCCATTTGCGACATCGCGCTGCTGCGGGCTTTCACGTCGGAAACGCCGGCGGTAGGCGCGGAGATGGTGCGGGAGGCTTTGGGCGTGCTGGAATTGAGCGAGTCCGGCGAAGACTCCGCGGTGGCGGAGACGCGGGAGGGGCAATTCGAGACGCTGCATTTGCCTCCGGCGGGCGACACTCCGGCGATGCCGCTGCGGCGGGCCAGCGGGTTGGGCGAGCCGCGGCGTTCGTGGTGGACCGGCTTGGCCAAGGCGAGCGCGAGGAAAACATGAGCACGATCTTCCAGGAACTGGACGCGAAAGCGGGGTTGATCCACGATGGCGGGCCGTGGGCGCGGGCGGAAGAGCGCCGGAAGCTGGAGGAAAGCCGGTTCCGGACGGTTGAAGTGCAACTGGCGGCGATGTCGCCACTGCTGCCGTTCGACGGGAGCACTCCGGCGGCGGGTGAACAATATCGCGCGGTGCGGACAAATTTGTTACAGCATCCGGACGGGCCCAGGGTGCTGGTGGTATCGAGCTGCGGGCCGGGCGATGGGAAGACGCTCTCGGCGGCAAACGTGGCGGGGGCTCTGGCGATGCAAGGCGAAACCACGGTGCTGCTGGTGGATGCGGATCTGAGAAAGCCAAGCCTGGCGCGGGCGCTGGGTCTGCCGCAGGATCCAGGACTGGCGGACGTGCTGCAGGGAGACTGCGCGTTGGAGGCGGCGATCATGCGGACGGCGCAGTTTCCAAACCTTTATGTGCTGCCGGCAGGCCGAGCCAGCCGGAATCCGGCGGAGCTGCTGGATTCGATGCGATGGCGGCAAGTGTGCGGTACGGTCAAGAACAGCTTCCGGTTTGTGGTCATGGACACGCCGCCGATTGCGGCGGTGACCGATTACGACGTGGTACAGGCCGCGGCGGACGGGGTGATCTTTGTCGTGCGGCCTGGCAGATCGGACCGAAATCTGTGTTTGGCGGCTTTGGCTCGGGTGCGGGGAACGGGGAAACTTACCGGGGTGCTGGTGAACTGCGCGGAGGATTGGTTTCTATACCAGAGGTACGGGCGATATCCTTATCCGGAAGCTTATTAGTGTGAACGCGGAAAGCCTGGATTGATCGATTGGTCAGGATCGCGCCGCGACGTGAAACGCTCGATGGCCCGATTTCCCGGTAAAGGTTGTGCGGCGAACCGCGGGCGGAGAATCGGCGCCTTCGAGGGTGCTGCCCTCGAAGCATCATTTTCGCACAAGAACAGAATGCCTTGAATCCACGATACGGCTCTCCGGCGTTTGTGCAGGGTACCTTACTGGACGAAGCCGCGGCCCGGCGCCAGGGTCACGGCACTGTGATGGTCGAACTAAGAGCTGCGGCAACCCATCCGTTACCGCTCATCAGATAGCGGAGCTGATATTGTCCAGGGGTGCTCGGCGCGTTGATTTCAAATGTGCCGGCGGCGCCACTGAGATATTGGACGTAAATGGGGTAGAGGTCGCTTACACCCGCCGCGAATAACTCCACGGAATCGCCGGGTGCACGGCCAGACGGAGCTGTCCATAAAACGTTGACGGGCGAGCCTGCACTGACCGTAGCTGGGGTTCCAGTTACGCTGAAGCCCGACACCCCGACCGAAAGTTGTGGACTGGCAGCCGCGATGCGATAGGTGTTGCCGAGAAAGTAGCGAAACACCCAAATCCCCGTCGCGGGCAGCGGGGTGACAAAGCTGCCTGTGGCGGCGCCGCTGGTTTTCTGCTGCACCAGGTACCAATAGTCCGGCGAGCCGACGGACGACAGGCCGATCCAATCGTGTAAACCGCCCCCGGGAGATTTCCAGTTCACCTGCACGGATGTGCCGCCCACCAGCGTAAAGGAAAGCGTGTAGGCGCCCGCCGGCAGGAGTGTTACTTTGGCCGTAGCTGTGACGGCTAAGTCCGCGGCGGACGCGGCGGTAACGGTAACGACCTGGGTGTTGGAGATAGTGGAAGGCGCGGTGTACAGCCCCGAGGCTGACAGTGTTCCCAGCGTGGGACTAATGGACCAGGTGGCTGCGGTGTTGGTTGTGCCGGTAACAGTCGCCGTAAATTGAAGAGTCTGGCTGGCATTCAGGCTGGCGGCGGCGGGAGTAAGAGCGATCGCTATGGGAGTGGGATTGACTACGACTGTAGCTGTAGCCCAAGCGCCCGGGTTCGCTACGGACGTGGCCGTAATCGCTACGGATTGCGGGGTCGCAGCGCTGGATGGCGCGGTGTAGAGCCCCAATGCGGTAAGCGTTCCAAACGCAGGATTCATGGACCAGGTGACGGCGTTGTTGCCGCCACCGGCCACCGTGGCGCTGAACTGCTGGGTCTGTCCCGTAACGAGGCTGGCCCCGGGTGGTGTTACGGTGACGGTGGGATTTCCCCCCGTGCTGCCGTACAGTTCGTAGGCGCCGATGGAAGGAACGAGGCCTCGCTGAAGTCCATCGTGGTCGCGGCCCGTGTTGTTCACACCGTAGAGGCTGACGGAGCCAATAACGGCGCCGGCCTGAATGGCTGGGCTGCCGGCGGTGAGATGCAGGTCGGGAATCGAGGTACTGACCAATAGGGGGTTGGCGGACACTGTCGCAGTGATTTCCGTCAGATCTTCGACAGGGCTGCCGGCGCCGTACATCAGATTGTTGGCGCCGAATAGCCAGGGACAGACCTGGGAATCGGTACAGGGTTCACCGGTGACGGGGTCCCAGATCACTACATATGGCACGCCGGCGGGGAACAGAGAAGTAGTGACCTGATCCATCAGATCGTTGCGGATGTGCAGGTAAATGGCGGGCGCTCCCTTGGCCTCGTCCCCGTTTTCGGCGATGGCGTTATTGGCGTTTTCGTAGGGGGGGGTGTCGTAGGTTCCGCAAGAGTAGAGCGTGTTGTTGAAGATCTCAATGGTTCCGCTGCCGGCCGGACCGTTGGCGGTGCTGCCCGGAATGTTGATGCAATTCCAACCGCCGGTATTCTCGGGATTGTTAGGTCCGATGCCGGCGTTATAGATGACGTTGTTGTAGACGGTGACCGGGCCCTCGGAGGGGTTCACGGTATCGACGATGAGGCCATCGCATTGGGTATCGTGGATGGTGTTGTCGTGAATAGAAATGTTGTACTGATCGTGGCCGGTGGGGTCGCTTGCGCCGCCGCTGCCGAGCGGCGAGGAATGCACCTGGACGCCGCGGCAACCGTGGACGTTCTCAACCAGATTCCAGCCCATGTCGACTGCATTGCTATCGGTCGAAAAATAGACGCCCTGAAATAGCGCCGAGGCGTTGGATGCGCCGGCGTTATAGACATGGTTGCCATAGAAATATATGGCGCTCGACTGGGAGGTTTCAAAGCAAGCACTGCCTCCGGTGCCCAAGGTGTAAGGGCAGGTGATGTCGCTGGCGATGAACCGGTAGTTCACTCCAAAGCCGGTCAGGGCGGGATTCTGGCCGCGGAAGCTAATGCCGGAGAAAACCCAGTTGCCCTGGCAATCGCTGGTGCGTAGTCCAAAATCTGGTAGCCCGCCCGTAGAGTTGCCGATGGTAACAGTGGCCCCTGGATAGGCAACCAGAGCGCGTGGACTACCGGTCGGCGAACACCACTTCCCCTGTCCTCCGCCAGAGAGCAAAAAGGCTGAGTCCCACCCGGTCCCGTCATCAGTAGACTGGGTGACTCCGTTCATGGCATACGTGATATCGCCGGGCTGCATGGTGTCGCGAGCTTCGAGTAGAGTGAGCCATGGCGCAGTAAAGGAGCCGGCGCCGTGATCGTTGCCCGTAGGGGAAACGAAATAGATATTTCCCGGCGCCACGGCGAAGGGCAGAGTATTGGACGACTGGCCGTTGACGGAGACGGCGATATTGCCGGTAACGGCACCGGGCCCGAGCTGGCAGGTGATTTTTTGATACCAAAGAAAGGTGGCCCCCCAAGTCCAGCAGTTGACCATTGCACCGCCGCCGACGGAGATGGACGAAGATCCTTGGGATGTGCCGAGATAATTCCCGTAAACGGTGACATATGCGCCGTTGTTGTTTTCGCCGCCCGCATTGGGGGCGCTGGTCAGATCGCTATAGAAGAGGACCGGGGCTTGGCCGAGCAAAGCCGCGGAACTCAGGAGGAGCATGCAGAAGGATTTAGACAGCAGGTTACGAGCACGCACGGCTCCCTTACTTTCGGAAGGGTCGCCGAGAACCGTTTCTTTTGCAGCCACACCCCCTTTGGTAATGCTGGGTCCGCGAACTTTCGTTTCCAGCACGACCGTTGCGGCCCTCGGGGGCGAGCCTAACTTTCAGAGGGCCGGGCGATTCACTAACGCCGCGCAAAATCCCCCGGGGGGATTCATCGCTATATACGATCTGTTTCGGCATCTGTCGTTTCCGTCTTAGTTTCGGTTTTGGGCCGCGGCTATTTGAACCGCTTCAACACGATGCGATCGTATAAAGGGCGAACGTTCGAGATGTTACTCCCTTTGAAAGCTGGCCCCGGCATGCGCGGGACCGGCACATAAGGCAAACCGAGGAGCGATTTCGCAGCGACTTGTGACGTCTTCGATGTCGTGCCGTGTGAGGAGGCGATGCGGGTACCGTGGAGCCGGGTCCCAGCCATGCACAACGCGCTCACCCGTAGCCGTATCGAGTTTGGCTGCTTCCGAGCGGGAGAGCCAGGCGACCCAATGACCGCGGAATCGCTCCGTGGCGCTAGGTGATATGCGCCCAGGCAGTGTCTTATCGCAGCCGCAAAAAAGAAGCCGCCGGCGACTTCATCTGAACTGCAATGGATCGAAGGTCTCTACGACCCGGATGTTCTTCGAGGAGGGAAATTGGCGGCCGAGAAGGTTGCCTACGATACGGCGAAATCATGCCGTGGCCGCGCCGGCGGCCACGGCCAGCGCGGACGGTTTCGAACGAACTCAAAAAGGGCAGGCCCCGGTTTCACGCGCGCTGCCCATGACAATTGACTAGCGGAGCGAAAGGCCTGCGTATTCCTCACTACCGAACAGACTGGCCGATTGAGTTCCGACGAGCAGGTCAGTGGACGACGGGGCGGGCGACAATACTGCTTGATTCGTGGTCAATTCCGACGGCGCGGGAGGCGTCAAAGTGCCCATAAAGAAGACCATATCCGTGTCCATAGTAACAGCACCGGTCTGGGCCAGAGCTCTGCCACACATCACCACGCTAGTCGTAATGGTAATGCTGCTGACCGCTAAGATATTCCCGCTAAACTTACTGGAAGTACCGAGGGTGGCGGAACTGCCGACCTGCCAGTAAATCTCGCAATGTGTGGTGCAGTTTTCCAAGGTAATACTGGAACTGCTGGCGGTAGTCAGGGTGCTTCCGATCTGAAAAACAAAGCCACCCTTGGGCGAGTTTTCAAAGTTGAGCACAAGAGTACCCGTTAATTGGGCTGAAGTATCGAAGCAATAGACACCGGGAGTAAGGGTGAGACCGCCCAGATCCTGCCCTGTTAAGTTGGCTTTGCAGGGAAGCGCCGCAAGTGCGGTGTAAGCCACCGCCGCATCGGCCTGGGCCTGTATCGCGACCGCGTCCGAGTCATGAATGGTGCCGACTTCCACTACTCCAGGGGGAAAACCAACGATGGCCGTGCCAGGGGAGACGCCAAGGTTTCCCCTAATTTGGGTCGCGCCTGTGTTCGTCACCGTAGATGCGCCTAGGACGGCGAACGTTTCCGCGGTGCCAAGGGTAATGCCCGCGAAAGCAGGCACAGAAAGACTTACAACCGTTAAGAACTGCAAGGCCAATTTCATATCAATTCTCCTGCGGTTCAGGGCTCGATGCGCGAGAGTCTGACTGAAACTCGGGGAAGCGTCTAGAGTAATACTTCCGCTGGCCGCATCCATAATATGCGCACAGGGCCGAGCCGCTGTCAATGATTAAGTGCTAATTCGTTCCGCATTTCGGACTAAATATAACGCACCCAGGTAATAAACACCGGTAATTACCGGTGTTTTCGCTTAATTAGCCCAACTCGCCCAAGTAACTTAAACCCATGTTCCTGTTACTTTAGATAATTTCGAGTATGCGTAAAACTTCTGTATGCCGATTGCAGAGCGCAAGAGTAAAGCCGGCGGCCGCAAGCAATATCATCCGTAACAATCCAAATTGGTTCATGGCGATTCCTATTTACTGACCTGCCACGGCCGAAGCGGCAGCCGGACTCTTAGTAGCCGCTACCTGTAATGAGGGCGCCGGGCCGCCGAATATGCGGGCGACCTCATCGTTGCGTTCGCCATGCAACTCCACCGCATCGCCAATTTGCACCTTGCCGAATAATTCTTCCACGTCGGCGTTGCGCATGCGGATGCAGCCGTGGGATGCGGCGTGGCCGATGGAGTTGGGGGCGCTGGTGCCGTGAATGCCGTAGCCTTTGCGGCTGAGGCCGATCCATCGGGGGCCGAGCGGATTGGTTTTGCCGGGCGCCACGATTTTGTGCGGGCCATACCAGGTGGGATTCGGGATGCGGGCGGCGATGGTGAAGGCGCCAGCCGGGCTGGGCGTGGAAGCGGCGCCGACGGCGATGGGGTAGATCTTGACCACGCGGCCATCTTCGAGGAGAGCGAGTTCGCGGTCCGGGATGTCGACCACGATGCGGCGATCCTGGGCCATGGCTTCGCCGGCTGCGACTACCAGCGCGGCCAGCGCGCGGAAATATTTCATCTGCCAGCGTGTGTCTGTCGTGAGATCGCCTCGTTTCATGTCCTTGTGAAATGCAAGGCGGGGACCAGCGCTATGCTGCTGATTTCGCGTGTCGCGGGCTGCGGGCGCGTGTGGCGCGTGACACGGCGCGGGCGGCGGCCCCACGCTAGAATGGTTTTCGGATGGAGAACAAGGAGATCGCGCGCATCCTATGGGAGACCGCCGATCTGATGGAGATCGCGGGGGAGGATGCGTTCCGCATCCGCAGCTATCGCAACGGGGCGACGGCGGTGGAGGGTCATCCGGAGCGGGTCGAGGAGATCGTCAAAGATCCGGAGCGGAAGGTCACGGACATTCCGGGCATCGGCAAGGGATTGGCGTTCGGTGCTGGAGGAGATTGTGGCGCGGCGGTCGTGCGAGCGGCGCGATCTGCTGCTGCAAAAGTTTCCTCCGGGCGCGCTGGAATTTCTGAAGATCCAAGGGCTTGGGGCCGAAGAGTATCGCGCTGCTGTTCGAGCACTACCAGGTGGGCACGATCGACGAACTGGAGCGGCTGTGCATCGAGCAGAAGCTGCGCGTGCTGCCGCGCATGGGCGCGAAGCTGGAAGAGAAGGTACTGCGGTCGATCGCGCAATACCGGCAGCGGACGGGGCGCTATCTGCTGAGCTACGCGGAGGAGATGGCGGCGCGAACTGACTGCGTATCTGAAAGACGACGCCGGGGATCGAGCAGATTACGCCGGCGGGCAGTTTGCGGCGCGGGCGGGAGACGATCGGCGATCTGGATCTGCTGGTGACCGGTCCGGCCGGCGGCAGAGGTGCTGGAGCGGTTCGTGAAGCATCCCAGGGTGGAGGAAGTGCTGGCGCGCGGCGAGAACAAGGCGAGCGCGAAGGTGGGACGCGAGGGCTTGCAGGTGGACGTGCGCGCGCTGCCGCCGGGAGAGCTTTGGGCGCGGCGCTGCAGTATTTCACCGGCAGCAAGGACCACAACGTCGCCATCCGGACACGCGCGGTGAAGATGGGGTTGAAGCTGAGCGAGTACGGGCTGTTCCGCGGCGCGGACGATGTCAAAGGTCGCGGGGGAAACGGAAGCGGGCGTTTACGAGGCGCTGGGGCTGCGCGTGGATTCCGCCGGAACTGCGCGAGAATCTGGGCGAGATCGAGCTGGCGGCGCGAGGACCGGCTGCCGAGTTGGTGGAAGTCGGGGCACATCCGCGGCGATCTGCACATGCATACCACGGAGACGCGACGGGCGGGCGAGCGCTGGAAGAGATGGCGGAGGCGGCGCGGGAGCGCGGGTACGAATACATCGCGATCACGGATCATTCGAAGTCGCTGGCGATGGCGAACGGGCTGGACGAAGCGCGCGCGGTGGCGTTGGCGCGCAGGTGCGCGAGATCAACGCGAGCGGGACTTGGGCATTCGCGTCTTCTCCGGGCTGGAGTGCGACATCCTGAAGGATGGCGCGATGGATCTGGCGAACGACGCGCTGGCGGAACTGGATTTCGTGATCGGCAGCGTGCACAGCCACATGAATCTGGAAACGGCCGAGATGACGGACCGGCTGCTGCGGGCGTTGGAATGCCCGTCGCTGCGGCGTGCTGGGGCATCCGACCGGGCGCATTGTTGCTGCATCGCGACGCGTTCCCGTTCGATTTCGAGCGCGTCGTGGACGAGGCGGTGCGGCGCGGGCGTGTGGCTGGAGATTAATGCCAGCCCGGAGCGGCTGGATTTGAGCGCTAAGATGATCCGGACGGCGAAGGCGCGCGGCGCGCGGTTCGTGATTTCGACGGATGCGCACCATCCGAAGAGCTTGCGCAGCATGCGGTACGGCGTCATCACCGGCGCGGCGCGGCTGGCTGGCGCCGTGCGGATGTTATGAACACGCTGCCGGTGGACGCAGTTTGCCGCGGCTATCGCCAGGTAAATTTATGAAAATCACGTCTTCAAAGGAAGTCTATAAATGCGGCCTCTTCCGGGTGACGGAGGAAGAGGCGACGGATCCCAGCGGGTTTCACATCAAGCGGTCGATCGTGCGGCATGGCGGGTCGGCGGTGATGATGGCGGTGGATGACAAGAGAACGGATTATGATGGTGCGGCAATTCCGGCTGCCGGCGGGGAAGAATTTATGGGAGTTGCCGGCGGGACGATTGGACGAAGGCGAGAAGCCGCTGGCAGGCAGCGCAAGCGCGAATTGAAGGAAGAGACCGGGTATACGGCGAAGAAGTGGAAGAAGCTGGCGACATTTCTGGGCCAGTCCGGGGTTCGTGGCGGAGAAGATGACGATCTTCCTGGCTACCGATTTGACAGAGGGCGAGCCACATCCTATGGAGGACGAGCGGATCGAATGCCGTTGGTTCAAGCGGAAGGAAGTGGACAAGATGATTCGGGACGGAGAGATCGAAGACGGCAAGACGATGATCGGGTTTCTGACTTGGATGCGGTACCATTGAGCGGCCAGCGTGGGGTAGGGCCGGCGCGCTAGAATAGTACATCAACTTTCCAGGAGATTTCGATTGGCAGAAGATAAAACATACAAGGCCGAATACGTAGGCAGCGGGACGTTCATCATCAGCAAGCCCAAGCGTACTAAGGCGAAACGGCGTCAAACAGCACTCAAGAGCCCCCGTCGCGGCGCGCGGAAGTAGTCCCTCCGAGTACAAACGTCACCCGAATTTTAACTTGGCGTGGCGGTGGTTGTGCGAGAATAGGGAAACATCAGAAGGCATTTCCGCAGGTGTAAGCCATGGGAGGCACATGTGAGCTACGATCCTGAAACGCCGTTTGACAGCATCGAGGGTTCTCAAGAATACGTTGCCCTGCTCGCGGAAGCAATCGAAGAAGCACGCCGGGAAGTGGATGCGGACATTGGGGCCGCTCTCTCGGAGGGCGCGGACCGCCGCCGTGAGGCGCTGCAACTGGTCAGCTACAACCTGGCGAAACTGAACCTGCATATCACCACCAGCCGCAGAATTCTGAATGACCTGCGCACGCTGCGCCGTCTCTTGCTGGACGAGCGGCACAGTCATGCGGCTCCGGCGGCGAAGCACATTTCCGGCGCAGGGGCATAAAAGAGACAGGCCCAAGGCCTGTCCTACTGGAGAGGTCAATGACCCGTAGATCGGCCTTGCAGGCCATGCTGGCTGGCGGAGCGGCGCTTCGCGTGGCAGCCTCCCGAAGCCGCGGTCCGCGGATCGGGGTCACCGACTGGAATCTCGGACTCACTGGAAAAGTTGAAGCAGTCGCTTTGGCGGCGAAGCTTGGATTCGATGGCGTGCAAGTCAGTCTGGGACGCGCGCCGGTGGACGGCAAGCTCCCGCTGGACGACAGGGCGGCACAAGCCGCGTATCTCGCGGCCGCGCAGCAGGTTAGTCTTGCGCTGTCTGGGACGTGCCTGGATATTCTGCACGTCGACCATTTGAAGGACAATCCGCGCGCGCAGAAGTGGGTGGCGGACAGCATTCCCATCACGGCCAAGCTGAACGCGGAAGTGGTGCTGCTGCCATTTTTTGGCAAGGCATCGATGATGAACGGCACGGAGCTGGATTACGTGGGCGATCTGTTGAAGGAAGTAGCGCCCGCGGCAGAGAAGGCGGGCGTGCTGCTGGGGCTCGAAGACACTAACTCGGCGGTGGATAATGTGCGGGTAATGGAGCGGTCGAAGTCACCCGCGGTCAAGGTTTACTACGACGTTGGCAACTCGACGAACAACGGGTTCGACGTGGTGAAAGAGATTCACTGGCTGGGAAGAGACCGGATTTGCCAGATGCATCTTAAGGATAATCCTCATTATCTCGGTGAAGGGCGCATCGATTTTCCGGCGGTGATGAAGGCTATTACGGACATTGGATTCGAGAAATTCGCCAATTTGGAGACGGATTGCCCTTCGAAGTCAGTCGAGGCCGACATGGCGCGCAATCTGAAGTACGTGCGCGGCCTGCTGGCCTAGAGCGCTTCCACAAGACTGTTGACTTCAGTACGTTCCAGGTTTAACATGCTAGAGTTGCGTTTACCTGGGGGCGTCATCCATGACCTTTCAGATTGGTGAAAAGGTAGTTTATCCCAACCAAGGCGTTGGGACGGTAGAGAATATTCGCGCTTGGGCACTGGGAAACCAGTTTGAGAAATGCTACCTGCTGCGGATGATCTATGGCAGCGTCACGGTAACCGTTCCTTTCTCCAAGGCCGCTCATATTGGCTTGCGGCCGATTACTAAGAAGACCGAAATCAGCCGCGTTCTAGCGTATTTGGGCACTGGCCATTGCAGGGCTGACGCCGACTGGAAAGCGCGTTTCAAGACCAATTCGGAGAAGATGCTGAGCGGCAGTTTGCTGCAGGCGGCCGAGGTGTTGAAGAGCCTGTTGGAGCTGCAGAAGGCGAAGCCGCTCTCGTTCCGGGAACACAAGATGCTGGACCGGGCGAGACATATGCTGGTGACCGAAATATCGGCGGCGAAGCGAACCGATGACGGAGAGGCTTGCGCGCTGCTGCAGCGATATCTGGAAAGAGCGGGACTAAACCTACCGCCGCTCACATAAGAGGTTTACATACTGGGTGGTTTAGGACTGGCGCGACTTGCCAGCCGCGACCGGCGGCGCTAAGCTTCGGATGGGAGACGCTATGAGACCTTTGGTTGGACTGTTCTGTCTATTTGCGGCGGCTTTTGGCGAGGGTCATGCCGGCGGAGTCGTGGTGAGTTCCGGGCATCCGGGCACGACGGCGCCGGGGCGGATCGGCAGGACCAACGGCACGCTCCGCAATCGCGCGAACAGCCGGTATGGGGCCGTGTACGGTTACGCCGGTTTGTACGGTTATGGCGATTATCTGGGAGCTCCCACCGAGTTTGCGCAGGAGCCACGGCAGAGCGGTGGCGCTATGCCGATGATGCTGATGGGGCCGCAATTCCCCGCCCCTCCGCCAGAAACAGCACATCCGGTGATTCATGAATACGGGGCAGCCGCGGCGGATCACGAGACGCACGCGGAAGAACTGCACGGACCGGTTACATACCTGATCGCGTTCCGGGATCACAACATTATGGCGGCGATGACGTACTGGGTGGACGGCGGGACGCTGCATTACCTGGATACGGACCATAGGGAGAAGCGCGCCCCCTTGTCATCGGTTGACCGCGACATGAGCACGGAGCTGAATCACGAGCGCCACGTTCCGTTCGATCTTCCCTAGGTTCGGGTCGTCTCGTACGTTGGCTTGCGAGATGCTGGATTGTCTCTGGAGGCGAGGTTAAAATGACAACCGAGAACGGGAAGAACGGCAATTACGGCAATCTCAATTTGGTTTGGGTTGGGATAGGCGTCGGCGCCGCTGCGCTGGGCGTGGCGTTGGCGATGAATCGCCGCAAGAAGGACCGCTGGGAAGTAGCGCGGGATGTTTCCAAGCGAGTTGCGGATCGCACGAGCGACCTGGCGGCCGCGAGCAAGGACATTGTGGATCGCATCCGGGTGATCTACGGCGAGAGCTGCAAGGTCGTGGAAGAAGCCGCCGATCTCTGGGCTCGCGGGCGCAAGATGGCCGGCGTTTAGTCATCCCACCTATTGGCAAGAGGGCGTTGGCTACAACGCCCTTTGCATCCGGGATTGCATTGCGTGACAATCCGGGGATGCACTTTGCGTTTTCTCCCAAGGTCCAAGAGCTGCAATCGAAGCTGACCGCGTTCATGGACGAGCACGTCTATCCGAACGAGCATCTTTACCATCGACAGATTCAGGAAGGCGACCGCTGGCAACCGGTCCCGATCATTGAGGAATTGAAGCCCAAGGCTCGCGCCGCCGGATTGTGGAATCTGTTCCTGCCGGATCACGAATGGGGCGCCGGGTTGACGAACCTGGAATATGCCCCCTTGTGCGAGATCATGGGCCGCGTGGCCATGGCCGCGGAGATTTTCAACTGCTCTGCGCCAGATACGGGAAACATGGAAGTGCTGGCACGGTACGGGAGCGCGGAGCAGAAGCAGCAGTGGCTGGTTCCTTTGCTGGAGGGGCGCATGCGGTCATGCTACTGCATGACGGAGCCGGCGGTGGCTTCGTCGGACGCCACCAACATCTGCTCAAGCATCGTGCGGGATGGCGATGAATACGTTCTGAACGGGCGCAAATGGTGGTCTTCGGGCGCTGGCGATCCGCGGTGCAAGATCGCGATCTTCATGGGCAAGACCAATCCGGAAGCGGCGCGGCACAAGCAGCAGGCGATGATCCTGGCGCCGATGGAGACGCCGGGCATTACGATCCAGCGGATGCTGCCGGTGTTCGGGTACGACGATGCTCCCCACGGACACGGCGAGGTTGTCTTCGACAAGGTGCGGGTGCCGGCGTCGAACATGATTTTGGGCGAGGGGCGCGGGTTTGAGATTGCGCAGGGGCGACTGGGTCCGGGGCGGATTCATCACTGCATGCGGCTGATCGGGCTGGCGGAGCGGGCGCTGGAAGCGATGTGCAAGCGGGCCCAATCGCGGGTGGCATTCGGGCGCAAACTGGCGGAGTTCGGGACGCTGCGGGCGGATATCGCGGATTCGCGGATGGAGATCGAACAGGCGCGACTGCTGACGCTGAAGGCCGCTTACATGATGGATGAGGCGGGCAACAAGACGGCGCGGGCGGAGATCGCGATGATCAAAGTGGTAGCGCCGAACATGGCGCTGCGGGTGCTGGACCGGGCGATCCAGGCGCATGGTGGGGGGGGAGTGTGCGACGACTTTTTCCTGGCGCATGCCTGGGCGGGCGCGCGGACGCTGCGACTGGCGGATGGGCCGGACGAGGTGCATCGGGAAGCGGTTGCGAAGCTGGAATTGAAGAAGTACGAGACGGCCGCGGCATGAAAATCAGCGGACGAGTCGCGGTGGTGACGGGCGGCGCGAACGGGATCGGGCGGGCGCTGTGCCGGAGGTTCGGGGCGGACGGAGCGCGCGGGGTGGTAGTGGCGGATGTGGACTGCGCGGCCGCGGAGGCGGTGGCTCGCGAAATCGGCGGGACGGCTGTCACAGTGGATGTGAGCCGGGAGGCGGAGATTCAGCAGTTGGTGGAACGGTCGACGGCGGAATATGGCGCGATCGATTTGTTCTGTTCGAATGCCGGGATCGGGATGGAAGGCGGGGTTGAGACACCGGACGGCGAATGGCGGCGGATTTGGAACATCAACCTGATGGCGCATGTGTACGCGGCGCGGGCGGTGCTGCCGGGAATGCTGGCCCGTGGCGAAGGGTATCTACTGCAGACGGCTTCGGCGGCGGGGCTGATGACGCAAGTCGGATCGGCACCGTACGCGGTGACCAAGCACGCGGCGGTCGCGCTGGCGGAGTGGCTGTCGGTAACTTACGGAGACCGTGGAATCAAGGTGTCTTGTTTGTGTCCGCAAGGGGTGCGGACGAACATGCTGGCGGAGGCGGAGGAGAAGGGTCTAGGGCAGTTCCTGTCGGATGGAGCGCTGGAGCCGGAAGAAGTAGCCGAGGCAGTAGTAGCCGGGTTGGAAGAGGAAAGTTTTTTGATCCTGCCGCATCCCGAAGTCGCGGAGTATCTGCGGCGGAAGGCCACAGATTACGATCGCTGGCTGCGCGGGATGCGGCGAATGCAAGCTAAGTTAGAGGCGGGGAGTTAGTAACGGCCGCGGCCGCCACCACCACCACCCCCGCCACGGCCGCCGCGGCCGCCGCCAAAACCACCGCCGCCGCCACCGCTGCGTTCGGTTTTCGGACGGGCTTCATTGACGTTCATGGCGCGACCCTGGAGTTCCTTGCCGTTCAATTCGGCGATGGCGCGATCGGCTTCCGGGCCATTGGTCATTTCGACGAATCCAAACCCACGAGCCTGGCCTGTTTCACGATCAGTGACGATGTTGACGCGTTCAACTGCGCCATAGGCTTCGAACAAGGCACGCACCGAAGCTTCGGTAGCCCCGAAACTGAGGTTGCCTACGAATATATTTTTCATTTGCTTTTCCTTTTAGACTTACGTTGTTGAATCAGGCAGGATCGGACGAGGGCGGCGGACCGGACCAATGCGAAGATGCCGAAATCACAGTTACACCTTGAGTGTACCACTAAAATGGCCGCAGGAATCGATAATTTTCCGGATGATGTGCACGGTTTCACAACAATCCCCCGGAATTTGGGGGTTATGCCATGGTAATGAGCATGATTGACTTGTTCTCCGCCAGTTTGACGTCGCGCTGCGCGGGCAGGACGAAGTAGCAGGAAGAGATCCCGACGTCGGGCAGATTTTCGGCATCGAACCGGCCGAAGACGATCACCTTGCCGGTGAAGCCGGAGATCATCTTATTGTTTTCGACGATTACGCTGCCCATTTCACGGCTGAGCCGGAGAGCGTAATCGGTGTAATGGGGCCCGAAGGCGGCGAGCAGACGTTCCATCAGATCGGGCCGGTTCACGAGATGCAGGTCCAGGAAGGTTTTGATGTTGGGTTTGGGCAGAATGCCGTTCAGGAACAGGGCCGCCTCGTTGGGGTCCGGGAGAGGGTCCGGAGCGCGAAGCTCCGCGATGGGGAGGTGGATTTCCAGGGCATTCCACCACCAGACGGATTCATCGAGAAACTGGCGGGTGGAATTGCAGACGTGCTTGAGAAAATGAATTCGGTAGTTAAGAGCCGGCGTGCCATTGTCGCCTGGCCCCCAGCGGGTGAAGCCGGGGAAGTTCCAGGCTGGGTACTTGTTCATGACGCGAATCAGATGGTGGATGCGGTCATAGTTCAAGACAGCGAGGCGGCCCTGGGCATTGGCCAAATCGACCGCGCCGACGGGTGCGCCGGGCAATTGGGCGGCGATGCGGTCGAGTACGGGGAGGACATCGGCGGTGGCGTTGACCTTGGCGGCATCGGCGGCGTCAATAAAGTAGCCCACAATCTTTTCGACCCAGGTTTCTTCATCGCGGGCGTGAATGCGGCGCGCTTCATTATAGAAGTGGCGGAGGCGCTGCTTATCGATCAAGGGGAGGGCGTGCAACTCGTTGCACTTGGCGCCGATGGTTAAGGGCCTGGAGACGAGTTCGTTGTTGTTTCTGGTTTTGTGGAGGTGGATGCCGAAGACATCGTTGACGGCGATCAACATGACGCCGCGGGGGTAAAGCGGGCCGTCGTTATTCAAGAATACGAGGAGTTCACGGAGGCGCGTGAAGGAGTCGTTGACGGCGGGGTCGAAGGCGGCGGCGTTGGCAATCAGGTAGGCGCCGGTGGCCCAGGTAAAACGCTCGAGCGTGCGGGCTTCCTCGGCGGTGGGGGCGACGACAAAAGTGAATGCGGCGATTAGTTGGAGGGTTTCGGCGTTGGTCATGGGGTCACGGCGTTATTGAGTATACATCGGAAGGCGGGCGGGTTTTCCAGCGGCGGTGGATCCAAAGCCACTGGTCGGGGTAGCCGCGGATGACGGATTCGAGCTGGCGGTGGAGGGCTTGGGTGTCGGCTTCGGGGTCGCCGGTGATTTCGAGGGGGGGGTAGAAGCGGAGGACGTATTTTTGGCGTTCCTCGATCCAGAGGGCGAAGCCGGGAATGACGGCCGCGCCGCTGTGGGCGGCGAGTTTGGCGAAGCCTAGGCCGGCGCAGGCGGGGACGCCGAAGAAATCGACGAAGGCGCCTTCTTCGAGGGAGGCATTCTGATCGACGAGGATGCCGACGGCCTGGTTAGCGGCGAGGGCTTTGAGGATGCCGCGGGCGTAGTCCTTTTTGCCGATCAGGCGGTTGCCGGAGAGGGTGCGGAGGCGCTCGACGAAGGCGTCGATTTTGGGATTGTCGAGGGGGCGGATGACGACGTTCATGGGAGCAGCCATGAGGGCGTGGGCGAAGGCGCTCAGTTCCCAATTGCCGAGGTGGGCGGTGGCGAACAGGACGCCACGGCCGCGCCGGCGGGCTTCCTCGAAGTGCTCGAAACCTTCGTAGGAGATCCAGTTGGATATGTTGTTGGGGGTGAGTTGGGGGAAGCGGGTGAAGGTGACGAGGAGGCGGGCGATGGAACGGAATACGCCGCCGGCGATGCGGTGGTGCTCGGCGGGGGGGAGATGGGGGAGGGCCATGGCGAGGTTGGCGAGGGCCACGCGGCGTAGGCGGGGCAGGGCGATATCGAGAAGGCTGGCGTAGCGGCGGGCGAGCCAGTTGGCGATGGGGAGCGGGGGGCGCGCGAGGGATGCGGCGATGAGGCGGGCGAGGGAGTACTCGAGCGTGTCGCGCAGGGCGGAGCGGCGGGGCATGAAGAGTCATTGTAATGGGAGGGATGCGGGGGCGGGCGGGTTGAAATTTAGCGAACGAAGCCAATTTGCCAAACGGGGCGGCCGGGCCGATTGCCAATGGGCCGCAGGCTGCCCGCCCGCCCACAGCGGCGAGACATTGCGAACGAAGCCAATTTCGTAAAGAGGCAGGGTGCGCGAAGGGGCGCAGTTCGGGTTTGGCGACATTTGGCTGGCCGGCGTTGTTGGGAAAAATCGGTTACTTAGGCGGCTTGAACGGCCTGGTGGATCGGTTTTCCAAGGCAGCAGCGTTTGAATTTGACGCCGCTGCCGCAGGGGCAGAGCTCGTTGCGTCCGATTTTGACGCTGTGGATGGGCTGGGGTTGGGCAGAATTGTGCAGGTTTTCGAGTGATTCCTCGAACGGCGATTCGGACTCCGGGTGCTGGGGTTCCGGTTCGGCTTGCGGTTCCGGCAGGGAGTCGGGCGTGGGGGTGGCGAGGGCGGTATCGGCGCGATCGATCATGGCGAGGGCGGCTTTTAGGCGGACGGCTGGGGGCATGTGGGGATCGGTGATGATGGCGCGGATGGCGGCGAAGGACTCGATGGCGAGGGCTTCGGCTTGTTGGTGGAAGTGGGCGGAGCGGCGGTTGGCGGCCTGCCGATAGGCGGCGTTGAACGACGGGGAACGCAGCCAATTGAGGACGGTGTTGCGGTGGACGCCGGCGGCAGCGGCGGCTTCGGCGGTGGAAGATCCGGTGGCGATGAGAGCCACGAATTTTTGTTGAGTAGGGGACGTGAAATCAGACATGGAAAGTCCTTTCCGATTTCAGGGTGGCATGGGTTTCTTGGTGGACGAACAGATTAAGTAGGTATGTTGTTGAGAGGGTGGGGAAGATAGTCGAAGAAGAGTTGTCATCGCGCGGACGGAGAGAGCGGGTCGCGGCGTGGCGGGGTTTGAAGCCATGTCCAGGGCTGATTGAGGAATTCAGGTTGGAGCAAGCGGGAACACCACGTAAGACATGAGCGAGGCTCTTTGTCGGGAATGCAGATGAGGGGCAGGGACGGCATTTCGTGAGCTCCTTATGTGACCGCGATCTTACGGGTTCGCTCTGGCCCGCAAGTTATTGAAGTGCGCGCTAATGCCGGCCTGGCGCGGCAGCAGGTTGCGCGGCGGATAGAGACAACGCAATCGGTGATCGCGCGGCGGGAAGGCGGGCGGACGCGTCCCTCGACTCAGACGCTTGAACGGCTTTGGCGACCGGAACGCGGTTGGAGATCAGGTTTGAGCCGACGGCAACGCAACCTTGAGGTGACGGCGCGCCACTGGCGGACGTGGTGGAAACGGCGGAGAAGCGGCTCGGGAGGCTCCCGAGATCCGCCGGCAAGGGCTACCCGGTGCTGAGTATCGGGCAAGGAACCCACCATTCGCCGGTGTCTCCCGCAACGAGGAAGTTCCAAGTATCGCCGCGATTTAGATCAGCGCGACGAATTCTTCCACCGACAGCCGCGCCACGCGGATCAATGCACGCAGGGTTCCCGGCGCTAGAACGCGATGTTGGGGCACTAACAGGCTCGCAGCATGGCCCGGGCTTGATGAGAATAATGTGACTCCCGCTGGCGGTCCTTGCTCCAGCCCGCCTTCTGAAAGACTCAGACCGACCGATCCCCGAGACGGAGGGCAACGCTGACACCTACGCGGGTACCTCAACTTCCCGGACTTCAATTGTGAAGGGCATGCCATGAGCCGCGCGCGTTTCGAGGCACCCAAGGATGGCTTCGCAAATATTGTTCAGGCCTCGGCCTCCGTGGATCCCTGCGAGATGCAGCCAAGAATGGAAGGGCACTGCGCGACGAGCATGCCGGTCTGATCGGGCTCCAGTGTGACAAGCAGCTTCATAGCCGGATTCTACCGCAGCCTGCTTCTGACGATGGAGTCCCAGGCGTCGACGCACCGGTTGTCAGTCGGGCTGGTTTCCGTTGTATGGAGGTTGGGGATACCGGAGGGCGTGCGCCGGATTTATGGGATGAGCTCCGGGGAACTGCCGGCGGTATGGCGCTGAGATTAGCGGGCGGCGGATGAGTTCGATGGCGCGGTTCACGATCATCAGATGTTTAGTTGGTATGTTTTCTCCAGCGCGGACGCAAGCGCGTTTCTCAGGAGTAATTCGAGGACGCCTCCGGCTAGCTCGCTATGGGCTGTTCCAGGTCACTGCTGAGGTACTCCAGTATCTCCTGTTCGCGCTGTTGGATTTCAAGCAGGATCGGTTCTGCCATTCGAGTATAATCCCGTTGTGTGTGCACCTTACGCGCTTCCAGGAGGACTCTTCGCAGGTTGCCAACGCATTGCTGCGCGAGCAGCATTTGGTCATCGGTTTGAATCATGGCAGCTCCAGTTCCACGATACCGCGTTGTCGAAAGCTTCTGGAAGTCTGATACGTGTCCAGCCAAAGATCAAGCACCTCTTGTCCGATTGAGCCCCGCGCCCAGAAGACGTCCGATTCGAATTGGAGCTTTGCTCGGATGGAATCGAAGACGCCTTGAGCCGCAGCGGATAGTTGCGCAACCTGAAAATCTTCGCTCATGATCAGCAGGATGTCGAGATCTCTGGGGGCGGGTTTGGCGGTAACAAAACTACCCCAAACGAAAACACGACGCCGCTGGCGGCGAGTTCGAGGATGGTGCGGAGCCGGTCTGAAAGCCACAGGCGTCTTGGCGACGAGCGTCCAAAACGCGATAAGAACTCCTGCCAGTCGGCCGTGTGCACGCCGGGAGGCAGTTCTCCGCCGATGGTCAGTTCAGGCAGCACAACCACACGATAACAGATGGATTACCGACCGGCTGTTCAACGGTGGCGAAGTCGTCCGTGGACCCCATCGTTTGGTGGTTGTGAGCGCGTTTATGAGGAGTAATCCACTGCCAGGGCCGGAAATCCCGTCGGATCAGCGGTATGCGCATCTATCGTCACCCTGACGTCGACCATCCGAAGTCCAGGTGACGCGTCGGCGACTACAGACTTATTCGAGGACTCGCCGATTGCGCTATGATGAAGTTAATTCCGCAACGAATCGCATATTTGCGATTTGGGCCGGAAGGTTCGAAAGACCGGGGCGGCACGGCCTAGAGCGCTTCCACAGCGACTAGTCAACCGACCGCTGATAAAGCCCGTCTACCGAGGTGGATAGATTTAAAATGGGGCCGCACGGCCCCATTTTTGCGACAATCGTAGTCGAATGGATGAAGTCTGGAAACAGATCGTTGTCGAGGCACTCGCGGTTGGATTGAAAACTTCCGCGGGACCCGTACCCGGGGCGAAACTCCGCCAGTTGATTCTTAAGGCCGCGAAGAGACGCGATCTTAACTATCCGCCCACTGGGCACGAGCAAGAATCGTTCGGAGATTTCCTTAAGCATTTCGAATCGATCGCGCTTGTTCGTCGCCGCGAGGGTAGAGACCTCGTCGTGGCGCCTGCGGACATGCCCCAACTCCTCACGGATGCGCCGGAAAGTGGCACTACCCGCCTGCGCGAGGACATCTTCGAGGCTTTTACACGAATTCCGCGCGGCCTGCCACCATCGGAACCTTGGTACGTGCTTTCCGACGATACCGTCGTGTGGTTATTGCCCACCGAGCTTTCAGGATCCGGTGAACTCGTGAAAATCCCCGCCGCGACCCTGGAACTGGAACTTAGTGAGCGAAAGTCTTTCATCCAATCCGTAGATTTAGCGGAAGACGTCAAGAATCTAATCGCTGGAAGCCTTGATACCCACTCTGGCCTCGGATCTTTTTCAAAGCTCATCAAAACCCACGGCCTTTCACAAAACTGGCACCGCCATCGATTTCAAGCGGTCGTTCGAAGAATTAGAGCGTGGTGCACTGCAACGGGTGTTCCTTGGCGCGAGGAGTGGGTTTCGTCGAGCGATGCATCGAAGCCGTTAGCACCAATGCGGGATGATCTGCCGGGTGCGAATCAGCGCCAATTATTCGAGCGCCTCGTACAATCGCTAAGCGAAGAAGACTTACGTCGAATCTCCGTACCGCTCGATATTGTGATCAAGTTAATCCGAGAATAGCGGCCAGCCCGATGGAAACTGCAATTCTCCTCGGCATCCCAAGCCCGTACGTTGCGCGCCTCCGCAGCGCTCTGGATTCGCAAGGCGGACCGCCAGGAACTTGGTCCCTATTATTCGTTCCAGCCCCGAAGAAGGATCCAGGAATTAATAAGGGAACCGCTTGCCAGGCCTGCTATATCGCGGATAACCATCAGAGCCCGCACATATTTGGGTTTTCCACGCAACAACATCGATCCGAGTTGGCAGCAGAGATTGTGCAATCCTTTCGCTTTAGATGGTGTGACCAACTCGTCGGCCACCTAAACAGCCTCGCTACGCCGAATCCCGGCCCTTTTCTGGAAAGGTTGGCCGCTGAGCTCGTCGAAGAAGAGCGGTGGTCATCTCGTATTAGGCCGATGGATATGGGATCGCCTCTGCTCCTGCCCGAGTGTTCGTTCGGCGCCAGTGGCGGGCACAAGAGTTTGTGGCGTCATGCCCGCAGCTATGGCGACGAAGCCAATATCGACGGAGCCGCGAAAGCGTTGCGCGAGTTTGAACGCACCGACCTCCGGAAGCAGGCGCACTATCAATGGATCGATGATCGAGACTTGATTTTTGGCCGAAACGGAGCTCGCCATGCCGATGCTCCATTTCCGCGGGGATGGAAGTTTTCTTATCGCCTGCCCGAGGGTTTCCACTACGATATCATGCATCTCGAAAGGCGCAAATTCTCGCTCACTGACATCGGGGGGGCGCTTCACACCACGGTAGCAAACGGGCATATCAACATGGATCCGCACGGTTACGTCAGGGGCTGACAGTGGCGGGTTGTCCCGTCACGTCGCGCACGGCCTCACAGCCGTCAAGAATTCCCTGGTTCCAGGCCGATTCTGTCGTTGACTGCGTTTCGGAGTGGTTGTTTGCAGCCAGGGTACCGTTCCGTCGTTTGGACGCTCACGTGGCCGAGCAGGAATTGGACCTGTTCAAGTTCCCCACCAGCCTCGTGACACAGGCGTGCGCACGTGCGACGAAGATCGTGCGGAGCCACATTCTCCAGGCTACATTTCGCACTCGCTGCCTTCACCACACCCCAGATAACCTTCGGGAAGTGACGGCTCTTGGTTGAAAGCGCCATGGGCTGACGGCGACTACGGCGTTTTGGTCCAAGCGGAGGCCAAGTTTCCGGAGCGGGACGGCCCGGCCGGCCGGCGGCGGTGTATTCCGGTTGGACGGTGGCCTGCGGTTCCAAGGGGTCGAGATTCTTTGGGGCGGACGGCTTTGCTCGAACAGACGGATCGAGAGAGTGGATGGGCGCCGCACGTGAGAACCATTGTAGGGCCGCGGATGAACGGCGATCAACGCCGATTCGCATCCTCGGTCGATTTCGAGGAGACTAGTGGAGTTTCCAGGAGAGTCCGATTAGGACATCGACCTGGTTTTGGGTGAGGCTGATGGTGGGACCGTTGGCAAAGACGATGAGGGCGGGAGCGTTGTTCCAGCGCGTGTAGCGGAGGGCGGGCGAAAGGCGCAGGCGGCCGATGCCGAGCTGGACGCCGGCGCCGATGACGAGGCCCTGGCTGGAGGATGACGGGGTAAAGGTGGAGGACAAGATGTCGCGGGGCACCCAGCCGGCTTCGATGAAGGGCTTGACGACGGGAAGGGGGAGCAGGGTTTTCTTAAGGAGGATGGGGAATTCCCAGGAGGTGCGCGGGTGCTGGAGGATGAGGTTGGAGGTCCACTGCGGGGTTTGGTAGCTTTCGTTACGGTACAGGGCGTCGGCTTCGACGGAGAAGCCGAGGGGCAGACCGAGGTCCAGTTGGGGGCCAATGGCGTAGCGGGTTGACACATCCTGGACCCATTGGCTGGACAGGTCGTTAGTGGTCATGGCTCCGCCGATGACGCCGACGGAGAGGGATTGGGCGAAGCAAAGGGAGGAAGTTACGAAGCAAGACAGGATACAGGAGGAGTTGCGCATAGGGTTAGAGCCTCGGGAATGACAGGCAATTGTACGGCCAGATGCGGTGCGGGACGCTCCGTTACCGTCGCGGCTCAGTCGCCGGCGCTTTCGGCGTGGGCGGGTTCGGGGATGGCGCCGTCGAAGGGCCGGGCGGCGGCGGGGCCAGCGGCGCCGTGCCAGTTGTTAAAGCATTCGCGGACGACGTGGTAGACGCTACGCCGGTTTTCAGCGATCAGTTTCAGCCAGGACCAAGGGCCTTTTTGAGAGAAATAGATGCCGCGGAAGAACATGCGGGCGATCAAGTGACTGATTTTGTAGGCGGCGGGGGCGCCGGCGATGGAGGCGAGGGCCTGGCGCGTGGCGGCGGGGCTGTAGGAGTTAGTCCAGGCATAGCGGACTTCGTCCTGCACCTGTCGGGGGTCATGTTGAGCGGCGTGTGGGCCATGTGGAAGGGCGCGAAATCGAGCCAATGCTTGGGGCGGGTGAGGCGGCCTTCCTTTTCGAGGCGGGTGTAGAGAGGGGTGGCGGGAAAGGGGGTAATCTGTCCGAAGACCGGCAGGACGGGCGGCCATTCGCGGATCTGGGCGAGGGTGCGCTCGGCGACTCCGGCCTTGTCGTTATCCAGGCCGAAGATGAAGGAGGTGATGGCGTAGATGTTGCGGCGCGCCAGGCGTTCGAGAACGGCGGCGTATTCGCCGGGTTTGTTGAAGCACTTATTGACGCTGGCAAGGTTGGCGGGATCGAGGGATTCCATGCCGATGAAGATCCAGCTGCCGCCGGATTCGGCGATCAGGTCGACCAGTTCTTCGTCGCGCAGCAGGTTGGCGCTGATCTGGCCGACCCAAGAGACTTGCGCCTTGGCGGCGATGATATCGCGCAGCAGCGATTTGGTGCGTTTGGCGTTGATGGCGAAGTTGTCGTCGACGAAGAAGACGGCGATCTGACCCTTTGTTTTGCGGGCGCGGGCTTTGAGCAGGAGCAGTTCGTCGACGATGCTCTGGTTGGTGCGGAAGCGAATGGAATCGCCGAAAAAGCCGGTGACGGTGCAGAACTCGCAGCCGTACGGGCAGCCGCGGCCCGACTCGATGGGGATGATATGGAACGTTTCCCATGCGGCTTTGAAGTGCTCCATGATGGGGCGGACGAAGCCGGGGATGCGATTGAACTGCTTGATGTCGAGGGTGTCCCAGGGGATTTTGGGATAGCTTTGGAGATCGGGCTTGTGTTCCTGGCCGAAGGCATCCACGGGCATGTAACGTTCTTTCAATTGGCCGCGGGCGGCATCGGCCACGATTTGGGGCCAGGTTTCGTCGGCTTCGCCGAGGGCGATGGCATCGGCGTGGCGTGGGCCGCCGTCACGGCCGAGGGCTTCGTCGGGACATTCGGTGACATGGGGACCGCCCATGACGACGGGGACGCCGGCGGCGCGGAGGGCATCGGCGACGCGATAGGCTTTGGCGATCATGCGGGTCATGGCGCCGATGCCGACCAGGCCGATGTTTTCGGTGAGGGCGAACTGGACGATTTCGGCGTCGGTCATGGGTTGGGTGTTGCCGTCGATGAGCAGGACATCGTGCTCAGGAGGGGTGAGGGACTGGAGGAGGAACATCCAGAGGTGCGGCATAAAGTTGGCAGTCACACCGTTGTCGGGATTATATAGCAGTATTCGCATGGGATGGTGTTATCGTCGCCTCTCTATGCGCCTGTGGGGGTAACGCTTAGTTACCAGACAGTGGGCGGCACAGAGTAGTTTAGTCACAATCGCTCAGTGCATCGTGGCGATTGCGGTTCCTATTGTTGGGAACGGAGTTAGTTGTGGAGGACGATGCTCAGGAGTGAGCGAAGTACCTCGATTCTGCCTTACAGTTGGGGAAAACAAGCTTGCGGAACGGATTTGTGAAGAAGCTAACACAAGAGCGGGTGGGGCCGATGGAGTCAGATGGGGAGGGCTGGAAGTGGCTCTTATTAAAAGGAACGGTGTCGCCTTCGCAAGCGATGGTGGCCATGAAGTTTGGGGCGTCCGCGCCAGACTTCATGGATGCTTCCCGTGGGTTAACGAATTTAGCGTGGCTCTATGGTAGCAGATAGTTGGACGGGGGGGATTTTCGCGAGTGGCTGACTTCGCGAGGGAGCCCGCTCCGTTTCCTTCGGCGAGACACTGGTCCCATTTTTCAAGAGCGTGCCCTACAAGCGTGGATGCTATTGGCGGGCGGCGGTTATTCGATGAAGGTACCTGGTATGACGGCGAGTTTATGGGCCATCGACTATTACGGGCCCACGACTACCGGTGTGAATGTGCTGGCGATCGCGAGGGACCCGGTGGATTTTGCGGTTGGGTTTGGAACAGATCGCAGCTACGATAACGATAGTACCGGCTTCAGTTGCCTGGATCAAGCAGGCAGCCGGTGGGAGAGCGGCGGCCGATCATGCGAGACGGAGCGGTGTGCAAGGTGGCGCGGCCTTAGCATTTTCGTAGAACACGAAAGTTTGGTACGATGACTCTTGTAACGGGCTCGTAGCTCAGTTGGTTAGAGCGCCTGCTTGACACGCAGGAGGTCACAGATTCGAGTTCTGTCGAGCCCACCACGTTTCATTTGACATCCGGCCGGCTCAGCCGCATCGCCAGGGAGCGGCCATCAAAGACTCTGCCCGTCAAACCGACCATCCAGTCCTCCAGGCATCTTGAGTTCACTGGGCGACGCGGCCGGGAAGCACGCTTCACCTCGTTTGGGTGCGTATAGGGAGTTGCCGAGAAACACGATTTTCCTGGCGTGATTCGGCGGCGGATGGCCGCGGATCGTGGAGTGGCTGAAATCCGGCGATCGGAGCGTTGAACTTCGGTGATGGATGGAAGCTCTCTAATCGCCTTCCGTCACCGCCATGATGGTCATCGGCGAATTCCCTTCGAGGCGATTGTTCACAAACAGAAACGCCATGTGGCGCTGGTTGCGCGCGCGGTCGATCAGGATGCGCAAGGACTCGCGCGCTTCGGGATTCGGATCGCGGATCTGGTTGTAGGGCGCGAAGGTGTCGACAGCCTGCTCGTAGGAACGGCCGTGGCGCAGCAAGGCGCGGCAGACCAGAAAACCGGCGGTGGCGGATCCTGGCAGCTCAATTTGATGCCGCAGTTCGGGCATGCGGGCCCACGCATTGTAAACATGCGCCACGCCGTGCCCGCGCAGGCATTCGAAATAGCTGGGACGGAGAAATTCCGCGTTTCTTACCTCCACGGCGTAACGGAAATGCGGGGGCAGCGCGCCCAGAAACCGGTCGAGCACTTCGGTGAACTGGTCCGGCTCGGCGATGGCGCGCTTGGAAAACGTGCCGAATTCGAAAATCAGCACGCCCGTCTTGTTGCGGTGCGGCCACAGCGGCCTCAAGAACATCTCTTTCAACATCTCCGCATTCAGGAACGCTTCGTTTTCCTTCCCCGCTTGCGGCCCGTAGCGCGGATGCGAAGGAAACAATTTGCAGGTAATCTGTTCCGGAACTTTAAAGGCAAACTGAAACCCTTCGGGCGTCTGCGCGAAAAGCCTGGCCCAGAATTCCGGGATGGGGAACTGGTAAAACGCAAAATCCCCGCAAACCGCCGGAAACGTCCGCGCGTACTCCTTCAGGCAATGGGCGGCGAACAGCTTGGCCGAGAATCGTCCCCGCGACAGGTAGTTTTCCCGCGCATAAATCTGCCCCAGCCAGCCTTCGTATTTCCAGGAACTTCCGCCCAGGTAGACGCCTTGGGCCGCCAGGCGGTGCAGCCGCGCCGCTAGAGCTTCGCGGTCGAAGGAGCTGGGTTCGTCGAATAGGGGGGCGTCCAGGGGCATCGGCGCGGCTCGCTTTCAACGATATAATAGCGTTAAGCCTGTGCCGGAATCCGAGCCGAAACCGGAAGACGATCCAATGCTGTACTGCCCCAGGTGCTCCACGCATCTGATCCAGTTGAAATGCAAGCTGGTGTGCCCAAAGTGCGGATACTATCTGAGTTGCGCGGACTACTACTAGGCTTGGAGCTGCCAAGGAACCCAAGATACGCCGATGAGTGAAAACAAAATTCCGGATTTGCTGGAGCGGTTCCGCCGCGGACCTGAAGTGCTGGCCATGGTGCTGACCGGCGTCTTCGGCGAGGAAGAGGATTTCGTGGCCGCCCCCGGAAAATGGAGCGTGCGGCAAATCGTGGCTCATCTGGCGGACGCGGAACTGGTTTACGCGCAGCGCTTGCGGCAGGTGGTCGCGGAAGAGAATCCAACCATCATGGCCTTCGATCAGGAAGCCTGGGCCCGCAACCTGGATTACAAACGCCGCAAACCGAAGTCATCGCTTGAAAGCTTTCGGCGCCTGCGCGCCGAGAATTACGAACTGCTGAAGGAACTGCCGGAAGAGGCCTACGCGCGCACGGGCCAACATAGCGAGCGGGGGCCGCTCACGGTCCGCAATCTGGTAGATACGCTGGCGAGCCACGTGGAAAGTCACGCGCGCCAGATGCAGGGCATCCGCGACGAATATAAGAAGGTGAAAGGAAAGAAATGATCGCCCGGCATGGACTTGCCGCGCGGCTCGGCGCCGCTGCATTGGCGGCCGGCGCCGCCCTGACGGCCGCGGTCGCCACCGCCCCAGACGGCCGCCGCTGGTGGAGCTATGTGCAATATCTGGCCGATGACAAATTGGAGGGGCGCAACACGGGCAGTCCGGGGCACCGCAAGGCCGCCGTTTACGTGGCGGGCGAGTTTGAACGGGCCGGCCTGAAACCCGCGGGAAAAGAAGGCTACATCCAACCGGTCCGTTTTGTCACGCGCCGTTTGAAGGATGCCGACTCGAGCCTGACGCTGGTGCGTAACGGGGAATCCGAGGAATTGGTGCTGGGTGAGGATGCCATCATCGGCACGCGCATCGATCCGGCGCCGGTGGTCGACGCCGCCGTGGTGTTCGCGGGTTATGCGCTCAGCGTGCCGGAACTGCAGTACGACGATCTTGCCGGGCTCGATCTGCGAGGCAAAATCGTGCTGTACATGGCGGGGGGCCCCAGCAATATTCCGGGGCCGCTGCGTTCGCACTATCAAAGCGCCAACGAACGCGGGCGTTTTCTCGAACGCGCGGGCGTGATCGGCACCATCGGCATTCAGAACCCGCACCACATGGATCTGCCCTGGCAGCGCATTGCTTTAAGCAGCCATCAGGCTTCGATGAGCCTCGCCGACCCGGCGCTGGAACAGCAGTTCGGCATGAAATTCTCCGCCGCCATCAATCCCGCGCAGGCCGAAAAATGGTTCGCCGGCTCCGGACATTCCTTCGACGACCTGGTCGCTCTTGCCGATGCCGGAAAACCGTTGCCGCGCTTTCCGCTGCATGCCTCCATCCATGCCAAGGTCGAAGTGGAGCGCGGCGAGGTCGAATCCCAAAACGTAGCGGCCATTCTTCCCGGCTCCGATCCCGTGCTGAAAGATCAGTACGTGGTTCTGTCCGCGCATCTCGATCACCTCGGCATCGGCGAACCCATCAACGGCGACCGCATTTACAACGGGGCCATGGACAATGCCTCGGGGATCGCAACATTGCTGGATATCGCGCAATCGCTGAACGAGGCGAAGCCGAAGCTGCGCCGGTCGCTGCTATTCCTGGCGGTCACTGGCGAGGAAAAAGGGCTGCTGGGATCGCGCTATTTCGCGGCCCATCCGACGGTGAAACCCACCAGCATGGTGGCCGACCTTAACGTCGATATGTTTCTGCCGCTGTTCCCGCTGCACAGCGTCACGGTCTACGGGCTGAACGAATCCGACCTTGGCGACGAAGTCCGCGCCGTCGCCCGCGCGCGCGGCATCCGCATTCAGGACGATCTCGAGCCGGAGCGCAATATTTTTATCCGCAGCGATCAGTACAGTTTCATCCGCCGCGGCATTCCCGCGATAGCCATGAAGGTTGGCTACGAAAAAGGTTCGCCCGAGGAAAAGGCGGTAAAAACGTGGCTGAGGGATCGCTACCACGCCCCCGCCGACGACTTGAAACAGCCCGTGGACCTGGAGTGCGCGGCGCGGTTTGACGATCTGCTACGGGCCTTGGCCGAGGCTGTCGCGGACCGTCCCGAACGCCCGCATTGGAACGCCAATAGCTTCTTCAAACGCTTCGCCGAGTAACGGCGCCGCTCGCTACTTCACTTCCACCGCCGGTATGCCGGCATCGCGCACTGCTTTGTTGAACGCTTCCAGATCGCCCTCCATCAACTTCTTCAGCTTCTCCAGTTGCGCGTTGGCTTGCGTGGCCAGATCCTCGAACACCTGCTGCTCCTGCCGCGTGGGCGCGCCATCGCTTTCTTCCACATCGCTCTTCAGCGCGGCCAGTTTGTTGTTCAGCTTGATGGGGAAGTTCAAGGCATCCTCGCCGGCTTTCAGCTTGGTCTGGTAGAGCGCCTCTTCGACTTCCCCCAGCTTCATCGCCAAAGCTTTGGCGGCATCTTTCACTTTGCCGGCTTTTTCGTAGCGCGCCAGCTGCTTCCTGGCCGCGCGGATGTCGACGACCGCCTGATTCACCGCGCTCAGCTTGTCGCGCAGTTGCAGCGCCAGCGCCAATTGCGCCGCGTAATCCTCGGGCCGCGTCTTCACGCGAGGGTCGGGCGCCACCACGAACGTCTGCGTCTGACTCTTGCCGTCCACCGTCAGCTTCGCGGTATATGTGCCGGGAGCGGCCGCCGGACCATCGACGCTTCCAGCCCACATAATCAGACCTGGAAATTTGGTGGCGTCCTCGTATTTCAAATTCCAGACAAAGCGGTTCAGACCGGCTTCCGTGGGCAACTTCTCCGCGCCGCGGGGGCCGCGAAATTCCTCCTCCTCCGGATCGGCGGGACCCTCTTCCTTCTTCTCGACGCTG
Organism: Bryobacterales bacterium; assembly: GCA_963738375.1. Taxonomy (GTDB): domain Bacteria; phylum Acidobacteriota; class Terriglobia; order Bryobacterales; family Bryobacteraceae; genus Bog-159. The sequence goes on from CAVTWL010000002.1 coordinate 116,392, forward strand.
GAAAATGTTTTCACCAGCTTGCCGTTGGCGTCCAGAATTTCGAGCGCGATACTCTGCTTCTCGTCCAGCTTCGACCCGAGCGAATAGTAGATCGCCACACCGCCCGCGGGATTTTGCCCGACCGGCCGGCTGGATGGAATCGAAAAGCCGCCGCTCACCCCATGAATGGACTCCTTCGGCTGGAACAGGTGGGCGGGCGCTTTCAGGTCGGCCTCCGCCAGTTGATAGAGCAGCGGCACGTCGTCCAAAATCCAGAAGGCGCGCCCCTGCGTGGCGACTACCAATTCCTGCTCGCGCTTGTGGAATGCCAGATCCGTCATCGGAACCACCGGCAGATTCAGTTGCAGCGGCTTCCACTCCTGCGCCGCCGTTGAACGAAACGAATATGCCCGTTTCCGTCCCCGCCACCAGCAAATCCTTGTGGTTCGGGATCTTCGCGAATCACCCGCGTGAAGGAATGATCCGGAATGCCGTTGTCGATCGCCCTCCAGGTCTTCCCGTATCGTGCGTCACATACAAGTAAGGCCGGAAATCGTCCCACTTATACATCGTCGCGGCGACGTAGGCGGTGTCCGCATCGTGCGGCGACGCTTCGATCGAATTGATCTGGATCCACTCCGGCATGCCCTTCGGAGTTACATTGCTCCAGTGCTCCCCGCCATCCCGCGTGACGTGGACCAGGCCATCGTCGGACCCCGCCCAGATCAAGCCTTTGCGCAAGCGGCGACTCGGCCACGGTGAAGATCGTGTCGTAGTATTCCACGCCGCTGTTGTCCTTGGTGATCTCTCCGCCGGCCGGCCCTTGCTTGCTGCGATCGTTGCGCGTGAGGTCGGTGCTGATCGGTTTCCAACTGTGCCCTCATCGCTGGTCTCGAACAGAATGTTGCCGCCGGCCCAGAGCTTGCACGGATCGTGCAGCGAGAAGAGCAGCGGAAAATTCCACTGGAACCGGTATTTCATGCCCTCCGCGCCATAGCCCATGGGATTGTCGGGCCACACGTTGACGTTGCGGAATTTCTCCGCCGCATGGTCGTAGCGCGTCAGGTAGCCGTCATAGGAACCGGCGTAAACGATCTGCGAATTGCGCGGGTCCGGTGCGATCCAGCCGCTTTCGCCGCCGCCCACTTCGTACCAGTCGCGCTCGCCGATGCCGCGGCCGTCGCCGCGGCTGGCAATGCGCACCGTGCTGTTGTCCTGCTGCGCGCCGTAGACGTGATAAGGATAATCGTTATCGAGCGCCACCCGATAGAACTGCGCGGTGGGTTGATTGTCTTCGCTCGACCACGTCTTGCCGCCATTGGTCGAAATCGTAGCGCCCGCCGTCGTCGCTTTCGATCATGCGATCGGTGTCGTTCGGCGCGATCCACAAAGCGTGACGGTCGCCGTGCGGCGCGCGGATCATGGAAAACTTGTTGCCGCCGTCGATCGACTTCCACATGGCCGGTGTTCAGCACGTAGACGGTATCGGCGCTCTTCGGATCGGCGAAAATGTGCGAGTAATACCAGGCGCGCTGCCGAAGATTGTTCTCCGAATTCGTCTTGGCCCACTTCTTGCCGCCGTCGTCGCTGCGGTAAACGCCGCCCTCGGCCGCTTCCACGATGGCCCACACCCGCTCAGGATTGGCCGGCGAAACAGTGACGCCAATGCGTCCGATCGTGCCCTTCGGCAAACCTTCGTTGCGCGTGATTTCGGTCCAGGTGTCGCCGCCATCCGTCGATTGAAATAGCCCGCTGCCCTTGCCGCCGCTTTCAAAGGTCCACGGCTTGCGTCGAATCTGCCAGAGCGTCGCGTAGATCAGGCTGGGATTGGACGGGTCCATGGCCAGGTCCACCGCGCCGGTGTCGGCATCGCGGTATAGCACCTTCTTCCAGGTCTTCCCGCCGTCCGTGGAGCGGAAGACGCCGCGCTCCTCGTTGGGCCCGAACAGGTGCCCGACCGCCGCTACGTAAACGATGTCCGGATTGCGCGGATGAATCGACGATGCGGCCGATGTGATAAGTGTCCGCCAGCCCGATGTGCTTCCACGTCTTGCCGCTATCGACCGATTTGTAAACGCCGTCGCCGTTGGCCGCATTGCCGCGCACGCATGCCTCGCCCATGCCCGCGTAGATGACGTTCGGATCGGACTCCGATACCGCAAGCGCGCCCACCGATCCGCTCTTCACCTGCCCGTCGGAGATCGGGGTCCAGCTTGCGCCGCTGTCCGTGGTTTTCCAGATGCCGCCGCCGGTGGCGCCGAAATAGTAGGTGGCCGGCTGCGTGGTGACGCCGGCCACCGCCACCGCGCGTCCGCCGCGGAATGGCCCGATATTCCGGTATTTCAGCTCCTTTAGCGCGCTGAAATCGACCTGCGCGCAGAGCAATCCCACAGTCAACGGCCAAGCCCATAGAGTCCGCATAGAGGGTCATACTATATCACCTCGTAGGCGTCCAGCTAAAATGATGTCAGGTGACGCTATGAACATGCGCGCTGCGAGTCTCACCGCTGCGTTTCTCACGTTCGTCCCTACGATCCCCTGTCTGGCACAGTTCCGGACCGAAACCAACGTCGTCCTGGTACCCGTGGTGGTGCGCGACAGCTCCGGCCACGCGGTCGGCGATCTGCGCCAGGAAGACTTCGAACTTCTGGCCGACGGCAACCCTCAGATCGTCTCCAGCTTCACAGTAGAGGATACTTCGGGCCGCGCCGCCCAGGACCGAAGCGCGCAGGGCGCGCGCAATACCGCCGCCATCATGCCGGAACATTTTGCCGCCATCGTCTTTGACGACGCTCATCTATCGAACCTTGACGACATCGTTTACAGCCGCCGCGCGGTCGACAAGTACCTTGCGACGCTGCAGCCTGCCGATCGCGCCGGCCTGTTCACCGCATCCGGCCAGTCCGATGTCGACTTCACAACCGATCGCGCGAAGATTCAAGCTGCCATGGCGAAGCTCGCTCCCGGGCCGCCGGTGTTTTTCTTCGGCATGACCGCCGAAGAGTTGGCTCGAGCCATCATCGGCGACTGCGAAAAAATTGTGCGCCGCATGTCGATTCTGCCCGGCGCGCGGACCTTGGTTTTCATTACCCCCGGATTTCCCATCCAGGCGCAAACCTGGGACTGTACGCCCGAAGTTATGCGGATGGTCGATCACGCCATTCGCTCCCGTGTCGTGATCAACAGCGTGGACTCCCGGGGGCTGGCATTAGAGAAGGCCACGGATCGTTCCTGGGGATTTCAGTTGCGCGTCACCGAAGGCACGGGAGGCAGGTTCGTCCGCGACACTAATGACTTGGAAGGCGCCGTCCAACAACTTGCCGCCACGCCGGAATTCATTTATGTTCTGGGCTTCCAGCCGCGGGGGCAGAAATCCGAAAGCGGCTCACACAAGCTGGAGGTCAAGCTTCGCAATCGCCACGGCTTCACCGTCCAAGCACGCAGCGGCTATTGGGACGGCGCCGTCCAGGAAATCGCGGCCCACTCCCGGACTGCGCCTCCCGCGGCGGAAGCTGCGCCCCTGCGCTTCGACCCCGCCGAAACCAACGAAGTCGCCAAGGCCCTTGACATCCCGCCTGCCGCTTCTGGCCAAAACGACGAGATCGCCACCTCCGGCCAGCCGTTGACCTTCAGAGTTCAAAGCAATCTGGTGGAAGTGCCCGTCATCGTGCGCGATCGCAATGGGCGGGCAGTAGGGAGCCTGCGCCAGCAAGACTTCCGTATCCTGGACAAAGGCAAGCGCCAGGAAATCGCAAAATTCTCCGTGGTGAAGGCCGCCGAAGCCGCGGCGCCGGACCGCTCCGGATCGCTTCCGCCTCCGTCCGCCGGTACCGCGCCCTCCGCCATGGCGCCATCCGCCGCCCCCACGCCGGTTCCCAATCGCTTCGTCGCCTTCGTCTTCGACGATATCCACATCCGATTCGAAGATCTGCCACAAGTCCGCGCCGCCGTAGTGAAATACATCCGCACCTCTCTCGGCCCGGTGGATCGTGCCGCGCTCTTCACCACCTCCGGCCGCCAGGGCGCCGATTTCACCGCCCGGCCGGAGTCGCTCGCAGAATCCCTTCTCAAGGTCTCGCCATCTCCGGTTACCGCACCCGATTTGAGCGGCTGCGGCGCCTCCATCACCTACTACCAATCCGTGCTGGTGGACCAACAAGTCGGCTTGAATCCGCTGGCCTCCGACGTGAGTAAGTCTCTCGCCCTCCGCGTCGCCGTCGAAGAAACCGGAGATTTTCACACGGCCGTACAAGAACTGCGCGATGCCTATACCAGCGGTCTCCAGGAATCGCGCGCTGTGCTGTCGACGCTCAGCTTAGTTGTTCAAAGATTGTCGGCAATGCCAGGACAGCGGGCCGCCGTACTGGTCTCGCCCGGTTTCTTCGTTCCCGCCGACCTCCAGGAACAAAGCGCCAATCTGACGGCTCTCGCCATCCGCCACAAAGTCCTCATCTCCACCATCGGCGCAAGGGGCGTCTGGACAAACCCGGCCTTCAGCGCATGCCAAAAAGGCGGCCAGGCCTCCGTCATTCAGGACGAGACCGCCATGCGCGACCTGGATGGGCAGGCCAACACCGACGAACTGATCGCCTTAGGGGAGGAAACCGGCGGCGCCGTCAGCCTGGATAACGACTTCGAGGGCGGGGTGAGAAAAGCGGCTGCTGCGCCCGAATATCTCTACATCCTGGGCTTCACGCCTCAGAACCTGAAGCTCGACGGTAGCTTTCACTCGTTGAAGGTAACTTTGGCCTCGGGCGACAAATTGAATTTACAGGCGCGCCGCGGATACTGGGCGCCGAAACACCTTCAGGACGAGCTCGCGCTGTCGCGGCAGGAGATCCAGGACGCGGTGTTCTCACGCGACGAAATACACAGCCTGCCCGTCGAAATGCACACCCAGGTGACCAGGACGGGCGAACAATCCAAACTGAGTGTGCTCACCAGTGTGGACTTGAAATCGATCCACCTGCACACGGTAGACGACCGCCAGCGGAACGATCTCACCATCGTCGCGGCGTTGTTCGATACCAACGGCAACTTCATCGCCGGAACGCAGAAGTTGCTGGAACTGCGTCTGCGCGACGCGACCGTTAACGCGCTGGCCGGCAGGGCGCCCTTGGTGATCTCCACGGATTTCGACGTGAAGGCGGGCGCCTACCTGGTGCGGCTGGTCGTACGCGATGCCGGCGAACGCCAGATTACGGCGGAGAACGCCGCCGTGCAGGTGCAGTAGCGCTCCGCAGCAGCCGGTCCAGCACGCCGCGCCGCCGGCGGCTGATCGGAATGCATGATCCGTCCCGCAGCACCACCTCATCCCCGCGCGGCGTCGCGCGCAGTTCGCGGATGCGATCGACCTGCACGATGGCGCCACGGTGCACGCGGGCGAAGCGGCCTGTACTCAAGCGCTTTTCGAGCGAATTCAGCGATTCCCGCAGCAGGTAATTCTTCGTCCCCACATGTACGCGCACATAATAGTCGTCCGCCTCAATGCGGTCGATCTCTTGAGCCGGAATCACCAGGCTGCCCGCCGCCGTCGCCACCACCAGCCGATCGGCGCCTCTGTTTTCGCGTTCTTCCCGTTCCGCCTCCAGCAGCGCCGTCAGTTTTTGCGCCAGCTCCGCGGCGTTCACCAGTTGCAGCCGCTCCCGAACCCGTTCGAGCGCCGCCTCGAAACGTCCCACATGCAGAGGCTTCAGCAGGTAGTCGAGCGCCTGCGCTTCAAAGGCCCGCACCGCGAAGCGATCATGCGCCGTCACGAACACCACCGCCGGCATGCGTTCGGCGCCGCGCGCGCGCAGCACCGCAAAGCCATCCATCTCCGGCATCTGTACGTCCAGAAATAATAGGTCGGGCTGGAGCGCCTCCAGATCCCGTAGAGTCTCCGGACCATTGCGGCTTTCCCCGACCACGGCCATGTCCGCGTGCGGCGCCAGCAGTTGGCGAACCCCGCGCCGTGCCAGCGGCTCATCGTCGGCGACCAGCACTCGTATTTTACTGGTGAATTGAACCATGGCTTTCCGCTTCATGATACGGCAGCCGTACCGTGGCGATCGCGCCGCCTCCCCCGGCATTTGCGATTTCCAGGGTCGCCCGATCGCCATACAACTCCGCGAGGCGCGCGCGCGTGTTGGCAAGTCCCACTCCGCCTCCGCCCGCCGCCGCCTCGGCAAGCCCCGGACCGTCGTCCCGCACAGTCAATACCAGTTGCTGCCCTTCCCGGCGGCCGCTCACTTCCACCAGGCCCGCTTCCGCGAGCCGCGCAATTCCGTGCCGCACGGCGTTCTCCACCAGCGGCTGCAGCAGAAATCGCGGCACAGCCGCTTGCACCACCTCCGGGTCAATTTGGATGCGCGGCCGCAGCCGGTCGGAAAAGCGCACCTGCTCGATGGCCAGATACCGTTCCAAAAACTCCACCTCCCGCGCCAGAGTTGTTTCGTGGCCGACATCCGTTTCCAAGACCTGTCTCAGGACGTCGCTGAGCAGTTCCAGCGTACGCGATGCCGCCGCCGTGTCGGTGTCGCGCACCAGCACGGTGATGGCGTTCAAGCTATTAAACAGAAAGTGAGGGTTCAGTTGCATGCGCAGCGCGCCCAGCCGCGCCTCGGAGAGTTGTGCCGCCAGCCGCGCCGCCTGCGTCTCCCGCTCCCGGGCCCGCGCCAGATAGAAGAACGAGTGTTGAATGCCCACCAGCGCAAAGTATGCGCCTACGCCGAATGGCAGCGTGGTGAACACCCAGCTTACGAAATCGAGCCACACCTTGTGGACCGTTGCGTTGGCGTCCGGCGGAAAGATTCCCAGCCGTAATGCCGTACCCAGCGCGGCCCACGCGACGCACATGCCCAGCGCGCCTGCCGCGTGCACGGCAATGTTGCGCGCCAGGTGCGCCCGCTCCAGGGGAAACCGCCGGCTGGCGCGGAAGACCGCCGGTGTGAGCACGGCATACAGCAACCAGTCGATGGCGCTGAACAACACCCAGCGCCATTCCGGCTGCCGCCCGTCCAGGCGGTTTTGAACATAGGTATTCAGCCCGGAAAGTAACGCCGGCACCAGCCACGCCGCGAACACGAGAAACCAAAAGGGAGGTGCGCTTCGCGCGCGGTCCGGCATCCCGGGAGCATAACGTCATCCGCCTGCGCATGTCCAGTTCAGCCGTTCGCTGCACACTTCCCGCCGCCCGCTGCGAAAATTTGTTCGCGGCTGCGTCCCTCGGTACCATCGTGCCATGATCCATCTTCGTCTCGTCTCTGTTTTCGCGGTCCTGCTTGCCGGCTCCGCCCTCCCCGCCCAAGAGAAAACCGCCGCCGTTCACAAGTCCGACTTCGATTACCTGCTCGGCGATTGGGCATTCACCTCGGAGAACATGCAATACGGAAAATTCGGCGGACGGTGGAGCGCCGTCCGCCTCGAAACCGGCCAGATTCTCGACGAATACCGCGTGCTCGGCGATCACGATGAAACCTACTATGTGAGCACCACCATCCGCGCCTACAACGCCGCCATCGACCGCTGGGAATTGATCGGCATGGACGCCGGGGGAGGACTCCACGACTTCGGCACGGCGGAGCGCGTCGGCTCGGAAATGCACATCGAGCAGAAATTCAACGTTGCCGGCGGCAAACCCTCCATCATGCGCATCCGCTATTACGATATCCAACCCAGCCGCTTCTCCTGGGTGGCGGACCGTTCCACCGATGGCGGCAAGACCTGGGTAAAAAACTTCCAGCGCATCGAAGCCCGCCGCATCGGCCCGCCCCGCTCCCTCGGCGCCCTCGCGCCCGCCGCCAAACAATAGCCATCCAAGAGCCCTTCGATCCTCATACAATATACCCACCCCCTCAATCGTCTACAAGCGTGGATGAAGAACGTGGCGAGCCTGGACCGGATGGAATTCGAACAGGACCGGCGCATCTCCGAAGTTGTCGCGCGAGAACAGTCCAGGCTGCGCAATTTCATCCGGCGGCGCGTGCCCGATGCGCGCGATGCAGAAGACATCCTGCAGGACGTCTTCTACGAATTAGTGGAGGCCAACCGGCTGCTCATGCCTGTCGAACACGTCACCGGCTGGCTGTTTCGCGTCGCGCGCAATCGCATCACCGACTGGTTTCGCAAAAAGAAGCCCCAGAGTTTCAGCGATGCCGCCACTGCCAATGACGAAGGCGAACTCCTGTACCTGGAAGATCTGTTGCCTTCGCCGGATGCCGGGCCCGACGCGCTTTATGCCCGCCGTGCGCTTCTCGATGAACTTAAGCGCGCGTTGGATGATTTGCCCCCGGAACAGCGCGAAGTCTTTGTCGCGCATGAGTTGGACGGGCGCAGCTTCAACGAGATGGCCGCCGCAACCGGCATCGGTGTGAATACGCTGCTGTCGCGCAAGCGCTACGCCGTCCTGCATCTGCGCGCGCGGCTGCAAACGGTCTATGACGAATTTACGAAAGGTTAAGGACTCGATATGAAAATGAGCAAGAAGTGGTATGTGATCGCCCCGTTCGGAATCCTCGCGATTCTGCTGTTTATGACCATCGGCGGCGAAGTCGTGATGCACCTTTGGAATTGGCTGTTGCCGCCGCTGGCGGGCCTGCGCCCGGTCACCTTCTGGCAGGCGCTGGGGATACTGGCGTTAAGCCGCATACTCTTCGGCGGATGGGGAAGCCACGGCTCGCAGGGCCGCTCCCGCTGCCGCAACGAAAAGCGATGGGGACGCATTACGCCCGAGGAGCGCGACCGTATCCGCCAAGGCATGCGCGCCGGCGAACCGGCCGCCGGCGAGAGCCGCGCCTGACGCGCTCACAAACCGAACGAATAAAGCGTCCCGCGAGTGCGGATATAAATCCGCCCATCCGCAATCGCGGGAGTCGCGAAACATTCGTCGTCCAGTTCGTTCACCGACAGAATCTCCTGCTGCGCGCCCGCCTTCATCACCGTCACCACCCCGGAATTGCCCACGAAGAAAACCTTGCCGTCACCCGCCACCGGTGAAGCGTAATATTTATCCACCGCGCCCCTCAGCCGCCCTTGTTTGAATGGCTGTCCGTTAGCCGGATCGAGCGTGGTTAAAATGCCCCCGTCGTTGATCATGTAGATCACACCGCGATAAAGCAGCGTGGAAGGCAGTTGCGGAATGGACCGCTGATACTTCCAGCGCAGCGCCTTGGCCGTAACATCGCCCGTTCCCCCGGCGTTGAGCGCGAGCAGCCCGTTCTCCGCGGCCATCACGGCCTGGAACGATTTCCACTCGGCTTCGTCCATTTTGCCGTCGTGATTGATGTCTTCGAAGGGAAAATAGGTTCTCATGGGGCCTTCCGGCAATTCCGCCTGCTGCAACCGGCCATCATGATTGCTGTCGTATTTCGCCAGCGCATCGGCGAACGATGGAATCTCCACGTGCCGGCCCGGATCGTTGAACGGTGAGTTGTAGCCATTGATATAAAGCGTGTCGCCGTCGAGCACCGGCACCGATTTCATTTCGGAGGCGAGCCCGTTGACCCACCAGACGCTTTTGCCCGATGCCAGATCGTAAGCGTCCATGCGAAACGAACCGGGCGCGATAATTTGCAGCGGGCCTTGGCCGCGCGGGCGGTACACCACGGGAGTCGAATGTCCGCTGAGGGCCTCGGGCCGCTCCGTCTTCCACACCTGCTTGCCATCGGCCTGCGAAAACGCGGCGGCGAACGAGTTGTGCTGCTGGTCGCAGATCAGGACAACCTTGTCACCCGCGAGGATGGGCGACACCCCGATGCCGTACATGTTGTCGAACGGACCCAGCGGCCTGCGCCAGCGCTCCTTGCCCGCGAAGTCATAAGAGAGCAGCCCGTAGTCCGGAAAGAAGACGTAGACGTGGCGCCCGCCGGCTACAGCCGAAGGAGAAGCCGGGCTGTTTTGCGCGTCCAGTTTTTCATGCCGGTCGCGGGGTGCTTCCCGCCGCCATAATATTTTTCCGCTCGCCGCGATCGATCGCGATGGTGAAGAGCTTGTCGCCTTCGAAGGCGGTCACGAAAATGCGATCGCCGCTAATGACCGGAGAGGAGTGTCCGGGAGGAAGCACCGTCTTCCACACCACATGCTTCTCGGGTCCGATGCTGTCCGGCAGCCCGGACGTTTCGGCCACTCCCGTACCGTTCGGTCCGCGGAAGCGGGGCCAGTCGGAAGCCTGCAAACACAGGGGTAAGGCGATCAGGGCGGTGAAGAGAGAAAGGGCGGCTCGCTGCATCGCTTTTCATCATACTGCCGGCGCGGCACGATTTCGCGGGGCGATGCGGGGCTTTGGGAAGCTCCCTTACGGCGCCACCAGGGGGAGTTCGACAAAGCTGGCGCCATAGATGCGCTCGGTGGCTTTGCGGTAATCTTCAGGCTTGGCCAGAAAAATGTTGGGCACAAAGGTTTGTGGATTCCGGTCATACAAGGGGAACCAGCTCGATTGCACCTGCACCATCATGCGGTGACCCGCCAGGAATACGTGATTCGCCGTGGGCAAATTGAAGCGGTACCGCAGGACCTCCCCGGAGGCAATGGGCCTGGCTTCCGCCAAACTTTCCCGGTAGCGGCCGCGGAAAATGTCGGCGGAGATCATCAATTGATAAGCGCCGAGTTCCGGCTGCGCCGCCACCTCGTCGGGATAGACGTCGATCAGCTTGACCACCCAATCCGCATCGGTCCCGCTGGTGGATGCCATCAGATTCGCCACCGGCTCCCCGCTGATTTTCAACGGCGCCTGCAAGACATCCGAAACGAAGGCCAGCACATCGGGCCGCCCTGACGCTTCCCGCTGATCGTCCACCAGCCACTGCGACCATGTTTTGCGCTTATCGTCTCCAATCGGCCGCGCGCGAAACGGTACGGGCTTGGCCGGATCCGCGACATACTCCTGGTAATCCGCCGCGCCGGCATGCGGCGCAGAGAAGCTGAGCTTCAGATCGGCGCCCAGATACAGCGGAGCGGCCTTCACCGCGCACCCGTCTTCGCATCCCGACGGCCACGACGCGAGCCGCAGCCAACGGTTCGTTCCGGTCTCGAAGGCGGTCACCGGCGCCACGCCAGCCGCCGGCGCACGGTCCTTTAAGTAATGATCCAGGAACGGGCCGCAAGATCTGCCGCCGAAAATACAGCCCGGTATCGCTGCCGAATTTGATGGGCCCCAGAGAACTTCCGTCGCCGATCTCCTGCCCGTGATGCCACGGGCCCATCACCAGAAAAACTTTATCGTTGGCCTTGTCCAACGGCTTGATCGCCTTATAGACCGCCATCGCCCCGTAAATATCTTCCTGATCCCACAAGCTGTCGACCAGCATCACTGGAACTTGCAGGGGTTGCGCCGCCAGTACGCGGTCCACCGCCTGATCGCTCCAGAACGAGTCGTAACTGGGATGCGCCAGGATTTTTCGCCAGAAGCCCACTTGCTCGAGGCCGTGGGCCGCTCCCACGGCGCCCGCCGACACGCCTTGCAGATAAGCATCGTAATCGTCGTAGTAACTGGTCCACCACTTGGCATCCGAGCCGCGCGTGGCCTCCTGGTCGAGGATGTAGTCCATGTTGGACAACTGGCGGAAAGCGCCGTTATGGAACCAATCGTCGCCCCGCCAGCCATCCACCATGGGATTCATGGGGATGGACACCTTCAGCGCCGGGTGCGGATTGACCAGGGCCATCAGCGGCAGAAACCCGTCGTAGGAAATCCCCAGGATGCCGACCTTCCCGTTGCTCTCGTGGATATTTTTCACCAGCCAATCGATGGTGTCGTAAGTGTCGGTCGCGTGATCCACCGGCGTGGGATTTTGCGGGCCGTGGAGTGGCCGGTTCATCACGTAGTCGCCCTCCGACCCGTATTTCCCGCGCACATCCTGGACGACGCGGATGTATCCGCCCTCCACAATTACATCGGTGGCGTTGTCGTACCCCTGCAAAATGGGGCCGAGGTGCGAGCTGTGCGCGTGGCTGGTCAGCGCATTGGCATCGTAAGGCGTGCGGGTCAGCAGGATGGGCGCATCGTTCGCCGCCTTGGGAATCAGGATCACGGTGTGGAGTTTCTTTCCGTCGCGCATGGGAATCATTTCCTCGCGCCGCACGTAATCGAAGGTGCCGGTAGCCTCGACGAACTTCTCCGGCGTCTCGCTCGGATACTCCGGATACTGCGCTTTCTGAGCAAACAAACCAATCCCGCACCAAAAGCAAATCGCAATTTTCATTTCCCGCCAGTATACCCCGCCGGATGCGGGCAGGGATGCGAAGGGCTAGTGCGCGAGATGCGCCCTTTGGTCATCGCCGAGCCGGAGTTGCGAACCAGGCAGGATATTTACGGCTTATGCTAATGTGTCGGCCCCGGTGGACAGGAGATTTCGGGAGTTTTGGGCATGGCGCGGGTAAAGTCTACGTTGATCAGTGCGGCGATCGCGAGCGGAAGTGTGCTTTTGGCATTCCTGATTACGCGGTGGCTGCACTCGATTTTCCCTACCCCGTTGTTCTTTGGCGCGATCATCGTGAGCACATGGTACGGCGGCACGGGGAGCGGTTTGCTGGCGATCCTGCTAGCGAGCGGTGTCTTGGATTATTATTTCGTTCCACCGGGGCAGCGGTTCACCGCGCGGACCTTGGAATTCGCATATCTGATCCAGTTTCTGGCGCCGGCCTTGATCACGTGCTGGCGGGTGAAGAAGCGGAAAGACGTGGAGGTATCGCTGAAGCAGTCCCGCGCCGAGTTGGAGACGAGGGTGCGCGAGCGCACCAGCGAATTGCGGGAGGCGAACGAACGGCTGACACAGCAGATCGCGGAACGCATCCGGGCGGAAGAGACGGCGCAGAAAACGCAGGCGGCGCTGGCGCACGTGACGCGGGTCACGACGCTGGGCGAACTGGCAGCCTCGATTGCGCATGAAGTGAACCAGCCGCTGATGGCGGTGGTATTGAACGGCGATGCGTGCCTTGGCTGGCTGGATCGGCCGGAGCCGAACCTGGCGGAGGCACGCGAGGCGGTGGGGAGGATAATCGGCGAAGGGAACCGGGCGGGCGAGATTATCCGGCGCATTCGCGCGCTGTTTCAGAAGTCGCCGATGCAAAAGGAACCGGTAAACGTCAACGAAACCGTGGGAGATATCGTGGCGCTGACGCAGCGGGAGATGGCGCGGCACGGCGTCGAGTGCGCGACCAAGATGGGCCAGGGATTGCCGCCGGTGCTGGGGGACGCCGTGCAGTTGCAGCAGGTGGTTCTGAATCTGGCGATGAACGCGATCGAGGCGATGAGCGGCGCGGGCGAGGAGGCACGCGAGTTGCGGATCGAGACGCAGGTGCGCGGCGCCGGCGGGGATGAAATCCTGGTGACCGTGCGCGACTCCGGGCGCGGGCTGCCGGCGGAAGAACCGGAGCGCATCTTCGGGGCATTCTTCACGACGAAGCCTGACGGGTTGGGGATGGGGCTATCGATCAGCCGGACGATTGTGGAAGCGCATGGCGGCAAGCTGTGGGCGGAGAGTTCGAGCGCGGGAGCGGTTTTCCGCTTCACGCTGCCAGCTTGGAAAGGGGCCGCATAAGTGGCGGAGGAAGCTCCCATTGTATTCGTGGTGGATGACGATTCCGCTGCGCGGGCCGCGGTGAAGAGCCTGCTGGATTCGGTTGGGTTGCGCGTGGAGACCTTCGGATCTCCGCGGGAATTCCTGGATTACGCCCGGCCGGACGCGCCGGCGTGCATGGTGTTGGACGTGCGGCTGCCCGGTGTGAGCGGACTCGATTTCCAGCGCGAGCTGGCGGCGCGGAAGATTGCGATCCCGATCATTTTTATTACGGGACACGGCGACATCCCGATGACTGTGGAGGCGATGAAGGCGGGAGCGGTGGAGTTCCTGACCAAGCCTTTCCGGGGCCAGGTTCTGCTGGACGCGATTCAGAAGGCCCTGGAACGGGACCGCGGCGTGCGCGCTGAGGAATCGCAGGCGCGCGAATTACGCGCCCTCGAGGCGACGCTCACACCGCGGGAGCGCGAGGTGCTGCAGTACGTGATCTCCGGGCTGCTGAACAAGCAGATTGCGGCCGCGCTGGGGACGAGCGAGCGAACGGTAAAGATCCACCGGGGGCAAGCGATGCGAAAGATGGGCGCGGACTCACTGCCGGATCTGGTTCGCATGGCCGGGCGCCTCGGCATACCTTCCCTAAAGTACTAGATTCCTACCCGAACACCCAATCGACGAGGCTTGCCGGAGCCCGCTACCGTGGTTCGAACGGCATGGATACTGCGCGCAACGGGCTCGTTGCAATTATCGACGACGACCAGGGAATCCGGCAGGCGCTGGCGGCGCTGATGCGGTCGGCCGGCTTGGCGGCGGAAGCGTTCGCCACGGCCGAGGATTTTCTGGCGTCGGGAAACCTGGATGGCACGTCGTGCCTGGTGCTGGACGTGCATTTGCCGAAGATGAGCGGGTTGGAGTTGCAGCAGCGGCTGATGGATGGCGGCAAGCGGCTACCCATCGTGTTTATTTCCGCGCATGAATGCGCGCGGGCCAAGGAACTGGCTTTGGAGTACGGCGCGGCGTTCTTTTTGTCGAAACCACTCAGCGGAGGGAAACTGCTCGCCTGCGTGCGGGCGGCGATTACGACGTGATTCCACTAAAATCTATTCTTAGAAACCGGTTGACGCTTGGGTATCTGGTATTAGTGGGCGTGCCGCTGCTGTTTTTGGCCGCCACGCTGCGCGCCGGAAAGAGCCTCACGGCCCCACCCGCGATTTCCGGCGAATGGAATGTGCGGGCGGCCGGCGCGGGCGAAGGGAATGCGGCGCTGCCCCCGGGCCTGAGCATCGAACAAACGGGCGCGGATTTGTCGATCACGCTGCACGACCGGGGGAAGACGCAGTTGACGGCGACGCTCGACAACGGCCGGATGGCGAGCGCGGGCGGGCGGTTGCAGGCTGGCGTGAGCGGGGTGGCGGGGGGGCGGGCGATCGACGGAGAGATGTTGCCGGAGGCATGCCCAGCGTGCGCGCCCATCCGGTTTCACGCAACTCAGTTGAAGACGCAAGAGAGGTAATTGACGGCCATGGTCGATTTATTCAAACTGATCCTACAGATCGTAGTCGTCCTTTTGACATCCCGTTTGGTGGGGATGGCGTTCAAGGTTATCAAGCAGCCGCAGGTGATTGGCGAGATGGTAGCCGGCATCATGCTCGGGCCTTCGTTGTTAGGCTGGATGGCGCCATCAGCGTCTCACATGTTATTCCCGGCCGCGAGCCTGGGCTACCTGAACGCGCTGAGCCAGGTGGGGTTGGTGCTATTCATGTTTCTGGTGGGCGTATCGCTGAACCCCAAGGAACTTCACGAGCACGGACACGCGGCAGTTTTGACCAGCCACGTCAGCATTATTACTCCGTTTTGCCTGGGCAGCCTGGCCGCGTTGTATCTGTATCCGCGGCTTTCCGACGACAGCGTCTCGTTCATGGGATTCGCGCTGTTCATGGGGGCGGCGATGAGTATCACGGCGTTCCCGGTGCTGGCGCGCATCCTCACCGAGCGCAATTTGCTGCGCACCCGGATGGGCACCTTATCGATCGCATGCGCCGCGGTGGACGATGTTACGGGCTGGTGCATTCTAGCCTATATCATTGTGCTGCTCCGGACGAACCATGGGGGACGCCCGATCTGGGTGACGATATGCGGGCTTTTGGTGTACCTGCTGGTGATGATGTTTGGCTTGAAACACCTGCTGACACGCTTTGAAACGTCATTCCAGAAGCACGGGAAGCTGACGGAAAATGTCACGGCGGGCATGGTGTTACTAGCGCTGGTTTCGGCGCTGATTACCGAGTCACTCGGCATTCACCTGTTATTCGGCGCTTTTCTGATGGGCGCGATCATGCCCAAGGGGAACTCTTTCACCTCGCATGTCTTGCATAAGTTCGAATCGGTGACGGTTGTGGTGCTGCTGCCGCTCTTTTTCGCATACAGTGGGTTGCGAACGCGGATCGGCGTGGCGGGCAACGGCAGTTGGTGGATGTACGCGGCACTGGTGATCGTAGTTGCGGTGGCGGGAAAACTGGGGGGATCGATGTTCGCGGCGCGTTTCGCGGGGATGCCGTGGAGGGATGCCGCCTCGCTGGGGATTCTGATGAATACGCGAGGGCTGATGGAGTTGGTGATTCTAAATATCGGGCTGGACATCAAAGTGATATCGCCGGCGGTTTTCTCGATGATGGTTTTGATGGCGCTGGTGACTACGTTCATGACTACACCGCTGCTGGAGTGGGTTTACCCGGCGCGACTGATGCGGGCCGAAGCGCCCGGGAGTGGGGCGTTCGCGGCGGAGCAGGTTGCCTGAGGCGAGGATTGAGGTGAATCAGGTAGGGCAGGCGGAACCGCCCGCCCCAACCAGCCCTGGTGTTTCGATCACGCGGGAGGCGCGACACTCAGAGCGTTTCTACTACCGATTCCTTACACTACCTTGACGAAAATAATGACCAACGTGTAGAGGGCCAGCGATTCGATCAGCACCAGGCTTAGCAGCAGGGCGAAGCGAATCGCGGGTGCAGCGCCCGGATTACGTCCCATGCCTTCGGCGGCGGCGGCGGCGGCTTTGGCTTGCGCGAGACCGCACATACCGGAAGCGATCGCCATGGCGAAACCGGAAGTGATCGCCACCCAGTTCACGCCTCCGGCGGCGGCTGCGCCACCGGTGGTCTGAGCGAATATCGGGCTGGCGAGCGCCATCAGCACCAGCGCCAGAAACATCAACTTTGTCTTCATTTGTCTTGCTCCTTCGATTAGAAATCGCCCCCAGGAGGTGGTTCCCGTCATCCTCGTACAGCCGGTCTCACACTGAAGGGGCGGCATAAAGCCGTTATTGATTAGTGTTCGTGCGACACGGCTCCGGACACATACATCATGGTCAGGAGCATAAAGATATAAGCCTGCAAAAGAGACACAAAAACGTGCAGCCCCATGAAGACCGCGGGTACGACTAAGTAAGTCAGACTTAGGAACACCAGAGTAACTTGCTCGCCGGCATACATATTGGCGTACAGACGAACGGTGAGCGACAAAGGCCGCGCCATGTGACTGATGAGTTCGATGGGAACCATGAGCGGCGCGAGGAAGGGCATGGGACCGGCGAAATGCGCAAGATATTTGCCGATGCCCTGCTCGCGGAAGCCCATCAGGTTGTAATAACAGAATGTCGCCAGCGCGCAGCCGGCGGGTACGGAGGGATTAATGGTGGGCGACTCAAAGCCGGGAATGATCCCGATCAGGTTGCAGATCAGAATAAAAATAAAAAGCGTGCCGAAAAACGGCAGATACTTGGAGCCGCCGTGGCCGACGGCGTCTTCCGATTCGCCGCGCACAAATTCGTTGATGGCCTCGAAGGTGTGTTGCAGCTTTCCTGGACGATCGACGGAAAGGCGGGGGCGGAGAGCGGCGAAGAGGATGATGATGACGGCCGCCACCACAATTTCCATCACCATAAAGTTGGCCCAGGGACGAGGCTCCTGGGGCAGGTGCAGCAGTTTCAGAATCGCGTTGCCTAAATCGGGAACGTAGTCGTTGAACTGTTTGGCGAGCCAGATTTCTTCATGATGATGGGGCATAAATCAACTGGAAAACAATTTCGGCGATGACGGCAGCGACCGGGACAAACAGTCCGATCAAAGCGGCCGGCAAGCTCAAAGACGTAAAAGTTACTATAGCATAGCCACCCGCTCCCAATAGCGCGTAGCGCAGGCCTATGAGAATGGCAAATTTGGGGCTGGGGCGGGCGGACAAGGCCGCGCCCAGAGCATCGACGACGCGTTTCAGCCAGCGAAAATTCAGGTAGGACGCGCCAGCGCCGAGCAGGTAGGCGAGTGCCCATCTCCAGCCGCGCAAACCCAGGCACACGAAGAATCCAATGACGGCAAAAGCGACAGTGCCGCGGGCGATGCGGCGCAGGGCATTTTCAAAGAGCGACTGCTCAGGATCCATCGCCACGGGTGTCCCGCATCAATTGGCGGATCAACTGCACAAAGCCCGCGGCGATGCCCAGGATGAGAAAGGGAATATATAGGAAATGGGTATGAAAGGCGCGGTCTAGAAGGTATCCGATGACGTAGCCGACCAGGGTAGCGGCGGGCAGCATGACGGCCAGGGAGGTGTACTCCCCGACCTGCGTCATGAAATTGCGTGGCACTCAGTTCATGTTCATGCCGCACATACCGGGGTTGCCGCAGCGCCCGCTGGGGCAAACCGGACCGTCGGACTGCTTGGGGCCCGCGTTGTGGGCGGCGAAGGTGGAATACTCCTGCTTGAGGTGCGTCTGGCCGCAGGAGGGGCATTCCAGGCCCGCAGTGCTGGAGTCATTGCGAACCAGTTTCTCGAACTTGGTTCCGCAATCGTCGCATTTATATTCGTAAATGGGCATAGCGATTCAATTCGATTTTAGCACGGGCGACGGTTGCGGGACGCTCCGTTAGCGTCGCGGCTCGGGCGGCTTTAAAAGCGTTGTTGGGCTAGTCGAGCATCAGGGCGCATAAGCGGTCGATGGCGGCGGGGAGGTCGGCGGGGGATCCGTTGTAGTTGTTGACCAGGATGGAAAAAGCGAGCATTTGGCCGTTCTTGCGGCGGGCGTAGCCGGAGAGGGCGGCGACGTGCGAGAGGGTGCCGGTCTTGGCGAAGATGCGGCCTTCGGCGGCTGTGCCGGCGAATCGAGTATGCAACGTGCCATCGCGGCCAGCCACGGGCAAGAGACTTACCCAGGCGGCGCGGGTGGACGGCCGGTACATGTGCTCCAGCAGGCGCACCACGGCCGCGGGCGACACCAGATCGAGGCGCGAAAGACCGGAGCCATCGGCGAAGTTATAGCTCGAGCGGTCGATGCCCAGTTCGTCGAGAAACTGCTGGCCTTCCGCGAGGCCGGCTTCGCGGCTTCCGATGTGCCGCCTGGCGCGGGCGACGGCGCGGAGGGCCATTTCCGCGTGCAGGTTCTGGCTGACTTTGGCGGTAATCCGCAGATCCTCGAGCAACGGCGCGGAATCGCGGCGCGCGAGTTCCACGCCAGGTTCCGGATCGGGCGCAGGACCGTTCAGCAGATCGGCGATCTGAGTGGGAAAAAGGTGTATGGCTCGCGCTTCGCCGGTTACGGCGATGCCGCGGCGCAGGAGCGCATCGCGAAACGCCTTGGCGGCATACAAGGCCGGATCGTCGACGCCGACGGTTTCCGTATCGCCGGGGTCGTTCAACGGCAGGACTCCCCAGAGGCGCAACTGGCGCTCGCCGGGCAGGCGGTCGAGCATGATTTTGCGGGCGCCGGGGGTTGCGGCGGGTACGGTACGCACGCGGTTGTCGATGTCGTAGTATTCCACCGGCGGCATCAGGGTCAGCCGCGCCGGATCGGAAGGTTGAGCACCGGGAGTGAGGGTGAATGACAGAGTGCTGTCGTTAATGCTTAACGCGCTGACTGGCGCGCCATAATCCCAGACGGGATCGCCGACGTCCCAACCGTCGGCATACGGTTCCCAGACGTAAGCCGTATCGTCGCCCACGATGGCGGCGTTGACACAGCGCACGCCGCGCGCGACGACTTGGGCGGCCAAGTCTTCGATGGCGGCCAGGGGATCGCCGGCTGGGGCATCGGGATTGTAGGGAATCGCGCGGCCGGAGAGATTGGGATCTCCGCCTCCGACCAGGCGCAGCGATTCGACGCAGCCATCGGCGCCGGGCGTGCGATCGGCGAGGACGCGTGTCTGAAAGCGGTAGTCCGGCCCCAAGCGCTTGAGGGCCATGGCTGTGGTGAACAGTTTGGCGTTTGAGGCAGGGAGGAAGAGGCGGCTGGAGTTGCGTTCGAACAAGACGCGACCGCCATCGAGGCTGGCAATGCGCACGCCCCAGAACGAGACGCGGGCTACGGGGGAGGCATCGAGGAAGGCGGAGATGCGCGCACCGATGGGCTTTTCGGTTTCAGCGGCGCATAGGGGCAGAGCCAGAGCCAGGAGCAGGAGGCCGCGGCGCATTAATGGCCCATCACCTTCGATTCGAGCCAGATCAGCAGCAGGAGGGCGGACACCATGCAGGTGCCCAGGAGAGGCACGGCGATGACGACGCCGATGCCCCATTCGGACGCGGCATAGCCCAGGGTGGCAGGCGCGACCAAGCCCCCGAACAGCGCGAAGGAGAAGATACCGCTGAAGAACACCGGGTGGTAGTAGGGGAAGCGGCCGCGGATCTTTTCGGCGACCAGCGGATAGATGCTGGCGAAACCCGCGCCTAGCAGGAGCACGCCGGTGCCTGCGCCGGAGCGGCTGCCGGTCCACGAAGCACGCGCCAACAACAGACATCCGAAGAGAGCGGCCAGGACGCTGCCTCCGAGCAAGCGGCTGTGGCGCACGCGGGGAAGAGCCACGACGGCGGCGATTCGTCCCACCAGCAGAGCCGTCCAGTACATGGCTAATACCCAGAGCGATGCCGGCGGGCTCATGCCCAGGCGGCGCACCAGGAAGAGCGGCAGCCATCCGGCAATGGACATTTCGTTGCCGAACTGAAAGAACAGGAGCAGGGCGAACAGTACGGCGCCGAGGCTGCGGAAATCACGCATCACCTGGCGGAAGTCGGTGTGAACGATCGATCCGGTTGGGGTCGTGGCGAGGCGCATGTACAATCCGGCGAAGAGTCCGGGCGCGAGCGCCATCAGGATCAAGATGCTGGGGACGGTGTAGATATAAAACGTGCCGGCGACGAGTAGTGTAGCTATGAGGCAGCCGATGCTGTAATAGACGCCGCCCCACGCCGCGGCTGTGGCGGTGTCGCGGGAATAGCTTGCGGCGATGGTCTGAAACAGGCCGGCATTCAGCAGTCCTACGGCCAGGCCCATGGCGGATAAGCCGGGCATGCGCCAGCCCCAGTGGACCGGGGGAGTGGCGATGGCCAGAGACAGGAGCCCGGCGCAGCCTACCGCGCATGCGAAGACCAGCAGGAAGCGCAGGCTCTTGCGCGCCAGAATGGCGGCGGCTAACTGGTGGGCGGCGATTACGCCCACGGCCAAACTCAGGAAGCAGTTGCCGATGGTGATGAATTCGGGCGGGTCGCGATGATATCCCCAGGCAGGGAGGAGCGCGCCCAAGAGGGCGAAGAGGAAACCCGATAGCAGAAAGCCAGCTAACGCCCGGCCGGGAGAAGGTACCGGCGCGGGCGCCATAGCCGTCTCCCCGACAGCCACGTCAGCCACCAGTCGATTGTAACGCGCCCCGGCGCGCGAGAATTTGCGAATCGGTAGGCGCGGCGGGGGCGGTTCTACCGAAATCGGGAACAGCGCGCGATGGCGCACCTTGTTTGCAATAGGTTCGCCGTTGGTACGCGACTTGCACTCTTGGCGGCAAGAGGTTTTTAAGCTTTGGTGCGTTGCCTCCTTCTTGGCTCAGCACACCCCGCTGCGATTCCACTGGTTGCGGCGGGGTTTTTTTTGTAAAGCTTGCGGCGCCAGCGATCCGGCCGCCCCGCCTGTTACACTTGATTCTCCGCCATGCCCACGCTCTATTCTCGATGGATGTCCGGTTGGGAGTACAAGCTGGCCACGCGCGACAGCAACCGCGTCGTCCGTCCGTTTGAGTGGGGACTCGACTGGTTGGGCATGCCCTCCGCCAACGGCAACTCCGGCCAGATGATGCACGAGTTCGTGCGCGGCGTGCTGGCGGATTCGGACCGTTTCTTCGCCTGCCAGACACCTCAAGATTTTCGGTTGAATAACGGCGAACTGACCTTCACCAGCCCGATTCACACGCCTTATCCGGAGAACAACACGGTGCGCGCAGCGTTCTTTCCGGCGAAGAAGGACAGCGGGCGGGCGGTGGTGGTGCTGCCGCAGTGGAATGCCGACGAACAAGGCCACCTGGGCCTTTGCCGGCTGCTGAACCGCTTTGGGATTACGGCGCTGCGGATGAATCTGGCGTATCACGCGCAGCGCAAGCCGCCGGAGATTGAACGCGCCGATTATCATGTTTCGAGCAACCTGGGGCGGACGATCCACGCATCGCGACAGTCGGTGGTGGATGCGCGCGCTTGTCTCGACTGGCTGGAGCAGCGGGGGTACCGGCGGCTCGGAATTTTGGGGACCAGCCTGGGTTCGTGCGTAGCGTTCATGGCGGCGGCGCACGACCAACGGATTGCGGCGGGCGTTTTCAATCACGTATCCATGTATTTTTCCGACGTGATCTGGACGGGCCTTTCGACTGAACACATTCGCAAGGGTTTAGTGGGCGAGGTGACGCAGGATCAACTGCGTGAATATTGGTCGGTGATCAGTCCGGCTTCGTATCTGGACCGGCTGCGGACGCGCGAACTGAAGAGCCTGTTAATCTGGGCTCGCCATGATTCGACTTTCTTGCCGGTTTATTCGCAACAGGTGCTGGAATACTTCCGGTCCAGCCAATTGGAGCACGAGGTTTTCAGCCTTCCTTGCGGGCATTACACGACGGGCCAGTTTCCATTCAACCTGCTGGACGGTATGGTGATGTGCCGGTACTTAAACCGCAATCTGTAGCGGCCGTGCGGGGCGATCCGTCTACAGACAGGGTCCAGCAAGAAAGCATTTGACAAAAATCGCGGGCCGATTGTAGGATGAAGGTATCACTGAAAAAGGAGGTGGTCCAGAATAATGATATGAAAGTAGACCGCGCGAGGTGGCCGACTGTTGAGTCGACCGTTCTAACGTTGCCGGTCTCGTCCAGTGGCGGGGCCAAGTTCCTGTGGACCGGCTGCCTCTCGCGTATGCATCAAGCCTCAGGTTTTTGATTTCGTAGGCTACCTTGACCCCCGTGGGTGCGTGCAGTTTGCGCATCCTCGGGGGTTTGTCGTTTTTTTGTTATACTGAAATTCTCGAAAGGATCCCGTTACAAATGAAGGCCGGAATTCACCCCGCTTACAACGAGCTCAATGTGATCTGCGCATGCGGCCACACGTTTAAGACCCGTTCCACCCATAAGGGCGACATCCGCGTGGAAATCTGCTCCAGCTGCCACCCGTTCTATACAGGCAAGCAGAAGTTAATGGATACGGCGGGACGCATCGAGCGGTTTGAAAAGAAATACAAGGAAAGCCGCGCCGCGAAAAAGCCGCAGCCGCAAGCTACTGCCTAGTGCGTCTACTTCTTCGCATTTTGCTGAGCGCGGAGTTGATCGCGCTCAGTCCTCATCTTGGCGTATTCCGTTTTCTGGCTGTCGTCCAGCATCGCCACAACCTTCTGAACATGCTCGCTGTCGATGGTTTTGTGCATTTCGTGTAGCTGTTGGCCGGTGGCGTCCATGATTTGATTGAGTTGGACGAGTTGGGTATCGCTGAGATGCAGCCGGCTGCGCATGTCCTTCAGGTACTGCGCCCGAATTTCGGCACGCGTGGGGGGTGCTTTAGCTGCGGGGCCGGTCGATTTTGTCATGTAGAGACGATTGGCGAAGCCGCCAACGACCACGCCACTGGCAAAGACCACCAGCAGGTACACGAGGGTCGCGAAGTTCGATCGGCGCATCAGTTCGGCTCCTTACGGCGGGACGTATTAGAGCTCATCGACGACCGGATCCGGCAGGTCAGCGGTTTCGACGGAATGGCCCGACGCCAGGACCTCAACGTAGCTTTCGACCGAGAAGATAGAATTGCGTCCGTTGGGAATATACAGATATGCCGCCATGCCGAGCGAGAGAACGGCTGCGGCGGTCACCAGGGCCCGCGCCCAGCGTCCCATGAAGAAGACTGACTTTCGCCGCTCTTCAATGCGCCGCCACAGTTCGGGCATGAAGTTGGCGGATGCGTCGCGATCGGGGCAAGTTTCCCGGTAGGCGCGGAATAACGCGTCCAGCGCCCTATTGTTGTCGCCTTGATTCTTCAAGTTCATACTCATGTTTCCGCCTTCGCCGCATTTTTCGAGTCCGGTTGTTTGCCGGAAGCGCCAAATGCCTTCAAAACTCTTTGCCGGGCACGAAATAATCTGACCTTAAGTGCATTTTCGTTGACCCGGTAAATTTTTTCAAGCTCCTTCAACGATAGTCCTTCTACTTCCTTTAACGTGAGCAGGATGCGATCTGCTTCGGAAACCGCACTGAGCAGGGCATCCACCGATTCGGAGATCTGTTTCTTCTGCCGGCCGTCATGATCCACCCGGCCGCCGGCCAAGGCATCCGCCAGCATGACCTGCTGCTCGGACAGATCCGACATCCGGGACTCCATGCGCCGGCGGTGTTTCCGCAAATAGTCATAAGCGGCGTTTACCGTGAGCCGGTACAGCCAGGGCTCAAAAACCTCGGGCGTACGAAGCTGATCGAGCGAGAAATACAATCGCAGGAACACCTCCTGGCCCACATCTTCCACGTCTTCCGGCCTGGAAATCAGGCGCGCAATCGTTCCGAGGGTCCGTTTCCGGTATGCCAGCACGATTTCGTTGAACGCGGGGGCGTCGCCCGCCTGCGCCCGTTTGATAATCTCGAAATCGACTAGCATGCGGCCCCGAACCGGCCGGCATGAAACCACACAAGCTTCCGAAGGTTAAGGCGTACCGGCAAATAACTAGGTTACAACAGGCGGGGGAGTGGGGGTCCGGTGGTGGGTGTGGCAGGTTTGGGGGCGGACGGGGTTGGCGGGCCCTTGTTCGGCGTTGCCGGGTTTGGGTCAGACGCTGTTTTGTGTCAAACTGGGTTGGAAAATGGCGTTACCGGCAACTCATTGGAATGCATTGCCGGCGGCTGGCGATCCGGTTCTGGCGGAGATGGTTGGACGGCTGGTGGAAGTTTACCATCCGGAACGCATTTTCCTATTTGGGTCGGTAGCCCGGGGCGAAGCGGGACCCGATAACGACTATGAGTATCCTTACTACCTCCTGGCCGACTCCCCCGAAGGTGTCGCCAAGGAATCCGAACTGACCGGTACTCTGCCGACCGCGGCACCCACGCAGGGCGACGTCAAGCGGGGCTTCGTCTACAAACGCGTTCCCCACGTCACCCTCAAATCCATCGCCAACAACGAGGAAATCGACGTCATCCACGCCCGCTACCAGGAACAGCTTGAACCGCTGCGGGCCAAGCTGAACGCCGCCCTCAAGCAAAGCTGGCAGGAATGGGAGATTCCCCGCGAGGCCGACCCCAAATGGCCCGCCTCCGCCCACAAAACCCACGAAGAATGGTGGAAGCTGCGCCGCGCGCGCCAGCAGGAGATCGACGCTTCCATCGCACGGCGCGCCGATACCGAATACCTGTACGATCAGCCCTACGACGATGCCAAGCGCGTGCGGGTGAGCGGGCCGTTCACGGTCGAAAGCCTGTCGCCGCACCGCGTCCTCGCCCCCGCCGATGAAGAGCGGCCCGCCACCGAGCGCGACGGGCAAGCCGCCGATACCGCCGGCGATTTCGTGACGGTCATCCTCGAGAACCTGCGCAAGGCCGGCATCAAGGGCACCGACAAGTCCCAGGCCATCAAGTTCGACCGCCTGGAAGCCTTCGCGGGCGAGCACATCCACGCCACCGGCGAGTACGCCACGGCGGGCAAGCCGCATCGCGTGGCCGTCGCCATCGGGCCGCAATACGGGACGGTCGGC
Organism: Bryobacterales bacterium; assembly: GCA_963738375.1. Lineage (GTDB taxonomy): Bacteria > Acidobacteriota > Terriglobia > Bryobacterales > Bryobacteraceae > Bog-159. The sequence goes on from CAVTWL010000002.1 coordinate 141,880, forward strand.
CCGGATCACATCAAGGAGGCCGCCAAAGAGGCGGTGCGCGGCATAGGCTTCGATCTGCTGGTGGTGTGCGGGTTCGCTTTCGATCCGCACGTCTCCGAGGAGGTGCGGCGCTACGGCAAGCTATCGGTGCAAATCGTCCGCATGAATCCGGATCTGCTGATGGGCGAGGAATTGTTGAAGAAGACCGGGGCGGGCAACCTGTTTACCGTTTTCGGCGAACCGGACGTGGAAATTCGCCCGATCGAGGGCGGGCAACTTGAAGTGGAGGTGCGCGGGGTGGATGTTTACGACCCCACGACGCAGGAGATCCGCAGCCACTCCACCGAAGACATCGCCTGCTGGTTCATTGACACGGAGTACAACGGCGAGAGCTTTTTCGTCCGCCATGCTTACTTCACCGGCGCGGACCAGCCTTACGAGAAGCTGAAGCGGGCGCTGCGTGCCGAGGTGGACGAAGCCGCCTGGGCATCGCTCTATTCAACGGTCAGCAGGGCATTCGACCGCCCCAAGTCCGGAAAGATCGCGGTGAAAGTGATCAATCACTACGGCGACGAAGTGTTGAAGGTGTTCGGCGTTTGAGGGTTTTCCGACGTAGTGGTAGGGCGCCTCGCGGGGCCGTGTGGCAAAATGGGGGCATGGACCGCGAGCAGGTTATCGCTCTCTTGCAGGCTCACGAGCAGGAATTCCGGCGCTCCGGCGTGGCGAGCATGTCATTATTCGGGTCGGTGGCGCGGGGCCAGTATCCTTGCAGCGATGTCGACGTGGCTGTCCGTCTGGACGAAGGCTTTTCACGGCCCGGCTTCGAATATTTTGACAAACTGGCGGCTTTCGAAGGCCGTCTGCGCGAGATCCTGGGCTGCCCGGTCGACGTTGTCGAGGAACCGGTGCGCAAGCCACGTTTCCAACGCGAGATCGATAAGGACCGCGCCATTGCCTTCTGAGCGCCCGGCACGACGTTTGGAGGACATCATCGAAAACGCCGAGGCGATCAAGCGTTATACGTCGGGTATGGATTTAGCCGGCTTCGAAGAAGACGAAAAGACCTACGATGCCGTAGAGCGTTGCCTGGAGCGGATCAGCGAGTCGGCGGCGAAGCTCGGCGATCTGGCGCCAGCCCTGATGCCGGACCAGCCGTGGCAGAGGATTCGCGCGTTGGGAAACCGCTTGCGCCACGATTATGACACGATCAACGCCAAGCGGCTTTGGGAGATCGTGCAGACGGAACTTCCGCGATTGTGCCTGGCGTGCCGGGATGCATTGCAGCGGCTGCGGGATGCTGGCTAACCGCCCTCGCTGCTACCTGCTAAAATCCGGCGCATGCACTCTTCCCGCCGCGTGTTTCTGGGGGCGGTCACGGCAGCGTCTTACAGCAGGATACTGGGCGCCAACGACCGCGTACAAGTGGGCTTTATCGGCTACGGATTGATTGGCCGCCAGCACGTTCACGATTTCAAGAATCAGAAGGACGCGGATCTGGCGGCGATGTGCGAGGTGTGCCAGCCGCGCCTGGAAGAGGGGCTGGCGGCGTGTGGGCCCGATGCCAAGCCCTACACGGATTTCCGCAAGCTGCTGGACAACCAAGACATTCAGGCGATCGTGGTGTGCACGCCGGACCACTGGCACGCGCTGTTGACGATGATGGCGTGCGCGGCGGGTAAGGACGTCTACGTGGAGAAGCCGCTGACGGTGTTCGCCAAGGAAGGGCGCTGGATGACGGACGTCGCGCGGCGCCACAAGCGGATCGTGCAAGTGGGCACGCAGCAGCGTTCCGGGCCGCACTACCAAAAGGCGCGCGAGCTGGTGCAGCAGAGCTATTTTGGCAAGGTGTTGAGCGCGCGCATGGGCGCTTACCGCAACGTGATGCCGGGTTTCGGCAATCCGCCGGATGGGCCTGCACCGAAGGATCTCAACTACGACATGTGGCTGGGCCCGGCGCCGCTGCGCCCCTATAATCCGCACCGTGCGCTTTATCATTTCCGCTGGTTTTGGGATTATTCGGGCGGGCAGATGACGAATCTGGGCGCGCACGATATCGACATCGTGCAGTGGGCGATGGGAGTGAAGGGTCCGCGCGCGGTTTCATCGTCCGGCGGCCGATTTGCGCTGCAGGATAACGGCGAGACGCCGGACACACAGGACACGGTTTTCGAATATCCGGGTTTCACCGCCGTGCATTCGCTGCGCGAGGCGAGCGCGGGGCGGCGCGCGGGATACGGGCTTGAGTTTTTTGGGACGAAAGGCAGCATGACGGTGACGCGGGGCGGGTACGAGGTGTTTCCCGATATGAAGATCGATCCTACGAACGCGATCCCGGTGTTCGAAGGGCAGCCGACGGGAGGGCCGCAGCACTCTTCGGTGAAGCCGGAGCCTTGGGTGGAAGCGCGAAAGGAGCCGGGATCGTCGCCGCAGCAGTTCGATTTGCACGCGCGCAATTTTCTCGATTGCGTCAAGTCGCGCGAGCTTCCCATTTCGGATGTGGAAGGCGGGCACCGGACGGCGGTGGCGTGCCATCTGGCCAATATTTCGCTGCGGCTGGGACGCAAGATCCAATGGGACGCGGAGAAGGAAGAGATCACGGGCGACCGGGAGGCATCGGCGATGCTGGTGCGTCCTTACCGGCAGCCTTGGGAGGGCGTGCTGCGGGGGCTGCTGGCATGAAGCGCCGCGCATTTCTGGCGGCGGCCGCGGGGGCCGGGATCGCGGCGTTTGCAGAGGAGCCCCGATCGAAGATGGGGATCGCGGTCACCTGTTATATGACCTTCGCGCGGCCCAAGGATACGCTGGAGTTTCTGGAACATGCCAATTCACTGGGCGCGGGTGGCATTCAGATGCCGCTCAGTTCGCGCGAGCCGGATTCCATCCGCACGCTGCGGGCGCGGGCGGAAAAATACGGCATGTATCTGGAGGTCATCGCCGGGCTGCCCACGAAGAACGATTTGGCGGCATTCGAGAGCACGGCGGCCGCGGCGCGCGAGGCCGGGGCGCTGGCGATTCGGGTGAACTGCCTGCCGGGGCGGCGCTACGAGAATTTCAGCAACGTGGCGGACTGGCGCGCGGCGGTGGCGGAGAGTCACGAGAGAATTGACGCGGCGGCGCGCATTGTGGAGAAGCACCGAATTCCGCTGGCGATCGAGAATCATAAAGACTGGACGGCCGACGAAATGGCCGCGCTGATGAAAACGAAAGCGAGCGAGTGGGTGGGCGTCTGCCTGGATACGGGCAATAATATCTCGCTGCTGGACGATCCCATGGACACGGTGGAGACGCTGGCGCCTTATGCGATCACGTCGCATGTGAAGGACATGGCGACGGCGCCTTATGCGGACGGATTTTTGCTTTCCGAAATGCCCATGGGAGACGGACATCTGGATATGCGGCGCATCGTGGATACGATCCGGCGGGCGCGGCCGGCGACGCGCATTACACTCGAAATGATCACGCGCGATCCGCTGAGGGTGCCTTGCCTGACTGACGCTTATTGGGCGACCTTTCCGGAGCGCAACGGCGTTTATCTGGCGCGTACGCTGCGCAGTGTTCACGAGCGGCATTTGCCGGTGGTGAGCACGCTTCCGCACGACGAGCAATTGCGCGTGGAAGAAGAGAATGTCAAGCGATGCCTGGCATACGCTCGGACCCGGCTGGATTTATAACCCTGTTTTTGCCGTGGCAGATGCTATTCTGATGTTTAGGTTCCTCGATGCGCCACAGCACCAGGTACAGGCTCAACTCTTTCTTCTCATCCGGCAACTTTCCTAGCGGCGTCAAGTGGCTGTTGATCAGCAATACGATCGTTTTTGTGCTGAGCAGCGTGTTGGGCCAGACCAGTTTTGGGGAGATTTTCAACCTGTTCGCGCTGGTGCCGCGGGCGGTGGTTTTTCACCTGGCGATCTGGCAACTGGCGACCTATCTATTCCTGCACGGTGGGGTGTGGCATTTGCTGTTCAATATGCTCACGCTGTGGATGTTCGGGGCCACGCTGGAGCGGGATTGGGGAACGCGCAAATTCCTAAAATATTATTTCCTGTGCGGCATCGGCGCGGGCCTTTGCGATGTCACGGTGAACGCGCTAATGGGCAATTGGAACACGAGCACCATTGGCGCATCGGGCGCGATTTACGGCGTGCTGTTGGCGTTTGGGGTGCTTTATCCCGAGACCACCATCCTTTTTCTATTCGTATTTCCCATCCAGGCGAAATATTTCGTGATGATTTACGGTGCGATGGCGCTATTGGGATCGCTTAACATCAATAGCGGCGTCAGCAATGTGGCGCACCTGGGCGGAATGCTTTTCGGGCTGCTTTATCTAAAGGTCAGGTTTCCAAGGTTGGGTCTGGACGGCGCCCGGCAGTGGTACCGAAACTACCAGCTACAACGGGCCAAGAAGAAGTTCCAGGTGTACATGCGCAAGCACGGTTCAGACCGCGATCCGTGGGTGAACTGATTTGCTGAAGCGGTTCTTTCACCCGCCTGTAACCATTCTGTAATCCAACGCTGCCTGCTGTGTTGTTATCCTGCTGTTTTCGTCAACTCAAGGAGGCCCTATGGCCACTGCGGCAACCGCAGCGGTGCATTCCAAGCTAGATAAGAGCCCCAGCAAAGCAGGCATGCTGGTATTCGTCATTATTCTGCTGTCGGGCATTACCTATGCCGCCGTGAATCTGCTTTCCGATCTTTCCGGCGTGCGTACGGCCACAGCTTTCGAGTACGTTTTGCTGGGCCTGGCTCTGTTGACCGCCCTGGGGTTTGAATTCGTCAACGGTTTTCATGATACGGCCAACGCTGTCGCGACCGTGATTTATACGCATTCCATGGAGCCGCACATCGCCGTGGCGTGGTCGGGGCTTTGGAACTTTCTGGGGGTGGTGATTTCGACCGGCGCGGTGGCATTCGGCATCATCTCGCTGCTGCCGGTGGAACTGATTCTGCAGGTGGGGAGCGGCGCGGGCTTTGCCATGGTGTTTGCTCTGCTGGTGGCAGCCATCATCTGGAATCTGGGGACCTGGTATTTCGGTCTGCCCTCTTCCAGTTCGCACACGTTGATCGGGTCGATCATCGGCGTCGGCATCGCCAACCAGTTGATGTCGGTAAGGACGGGAACGAGCGGCGTGGATTGGGCGCAGGCGACGAATATCGGCAAGACGCTGCTGATTTCGCCTCTGGTGGGTTTCGCATGCGCGGCACTGCTGCTGTTGCTGATGAAGGTTGTGATTCCCGACAAGCGGCTCTACCACGCTCCGGAAGGCGATGCGCCTCCGCCGTTGTGGATTCGGGCGCTGCTGGTGCTTACCTGCACGGGGGTGAGTTTTGCGCATGGGTCCAATGACGGGCAGAAGGGCATGGGCTTGATCATGCTGATTCTGATCGGCACGGTTCCGACGGCCTACGCTTTGAATCACGCGGTGACGGCGCGGCAATCGCAGGAATTCGTGCAGGTTTCGACGCAAGCGGCCGATACTCTGTCGCGGTACGTTTCGCCGAATGCGGTGATCGGCGACGCGCGCGACGAGGTGACGGCTTACATTCGCACTCGGCAGTTCACGCCGAACACTATGCTGGCGATGCGGGAACTGGTCAACGACATCGGCAACCAGATGGCGCTGTACAAGGAATTGAAGCATGTTCCGGCCGACCGGACGCCGAACTTCCGCAACGACATGTACGTGGTGAGCGAGGCGCTGCGGCTGATGCAGAAGAGCGGGAAGCCGGCCTTTGCGGCAGCTGACGCCGGTGTCCTAGCCAACTACAAAAAGCACATCGACAGCGCTACCAAGTTCATTCCGCTTTGGGTGAAGGTGGCGGTGGCGATGGCTTTGGGCTTGGGCACGATGGTCGGCTGGAAGCGCATTGTGGTCACTGTCGGATCGAAGATTGGCAAAGACCATTTGACGTACGCGCAAGGCGCAGCGGCGGAGATCACGGCCATGTTCACCATCGGGGCGGCCGATTGGTTCGGGATGCCGGTGAGCACGACGCACGTACTGTCATCCGGCGTGGCGGGCACGATGGCGGCGAATCGTTCGGGGCTGCAGTGGGGGACGGTACGCAATCTGGCGATGGCGTGGGTGCTGACGCTGCCGGCATCGATTTTGCTTTCGGGCTTTCTGTTTTGGCTTTTCCGGCAGATTGGGTGAGGGGGGCCGTGCGGGCCGCTCAAACACTGTGGGGACATGCCTTTACGCCCGCTGCTCAGTTCGCGATTGCGGTGGCGAGGTTTTGCGCGCAGGACGCTTCCTAACGGTCGCGGCTCAGTTTGCGGTACGGGTAGGTCTGGGAGGCCTATTCTTGAGGGATTGGGCGTGGTATTATCGCAACCACGGATTGGCGAGGAAAGCCGATCCGCAATATACCCCAGAGGTCATCCCGATGAAAGCACTCCATCGTGCAATATTCGTATCCCTCGCAGGCACTCTGTGCGTGTTTGCGCAAACCCCGACAATTTCCGGTGTGGAAAACGGTTTCTCGTTCAAGGCGACGCTGTCGCCCGGCGTGCTGGCTTCCGTGTTTGGCAGCAACCTGACCGGTAACAGCTTAGAAGTTCTGGTGAAGGGGCAGTCGGCTCCGGTGACGTTCAGCTCCGCTACCCAATTGAACATTCAGATTCCGTGGGATGTGGCGGACGGAAAAACCAGCGTCGTGGTGAAGCACGACGGCCTTACTTCGGCGCCGTTCAGCGTCACGATTTCGGAGTACAGTCCGGCGCTGGCTTCCGATAATGGTACGGGCTCCGGCTTGGGTGTGTTTTATAGCGGCGCGAATCTGATTACGACGACGAATCCGGCGAACGCCGGCGATACGCTGCTGACCTACGCGGTGGGGCTGGGCGGTACGAATCCGGCGATTGGGACCGGCGTGGACACACCGAACCCGCCGCCGTATTACTACACACTGGTGGAGCCGAGCATCACCGTGGGGGGGAAGGCGGCTGCGGTGCTATTTTCGGGGTTAGCGCCGCTGGCGCTGGCTACGGATCAGTTGAACTTCACGCTGGCGACGAATACGGCGGTGGGTACGGAGACGGTGGTGTTAAAGATTGGCACGGCTACCACGAACTTGATTAACGTGCCCATCGGATGCCTGGACAGCAGCAGCGGCGTTTCGGTGACGCTGGGTCCGCTGAACCATCCGTCGTCCGGTAAATACACACAGAAGGCGACTATTACCAACGTATCGGGCACGCAATTGCAGGCCAAGGGCAGCTTGATTTTGACGGGATTGACTACGACGGCGACGCTGACGAATGGCGGAGGCACTTCCTGCCCGTCGTCGGACGGGTCACCATTCAAGAGCTTCACATTTACCGGGACGGGCTCGGCGCAGACCGCGTCGGTGACGCTCGATTTCACCGACACGACGAGCGGATCGATCACCTACGGCACGCGGGTGCTCACAAAGTAAGATGAACAGCTTTGTTCCCGCCGTCGATAGCGCCATTTGGCAGCGCTATCCGGATTACCGCGCGCTGAGCGTGGTGGTGCGCGGATTTGCTCCGGTGGACTGCCCGGCGATGGCCCCGGCTCCCCTGGTGGCGCCGGTGTGGATGGCAGATCACCTGGAAGCGTGGCGGGCGGCATTCCGCGCGTTCGGGGCGAATCCGAAGAAGACGCCCTGCTCGGTAGAGGCGCTCTGGAAACGGGTGGAGAAGAACGGCGCACTGCCGCAGATCGACCTGGTGGTGGATTTGTACAATGCGCTGAGTATCCGCTTTCGGCGCTTGCTTTGGCGGCGAGGATATGGATCGCTACGCGGGCGCGCCGCGGCTGGCGGTAGCGCGCGGCGACGAGGCGTTCGATACGATGCGGGACGGGGCGCCGGTGGTGGAGCATCCGGAGCCGGGGGAAGTGGTGTGGCGCGATGAGCAAGGGGTTACGTGCCGGCGCTGGAACTGGCGGCAATGCAAGCGGACGGCGCTGCACGCACGGGCAGCCGCAATCTGTGGTTCGTGATCGACCGGCTGCCGCCGATGCCGGTGGAGGAACTGCGCCGCGCGGGAGAACAACTGGTGGCGGGGCTGGCGCACTTCTCGCCGGGCATTACGCACTCGATCGAGCTGCTGGCGCCCACAGAGTGATCAGCAACAGCGCGGCGGCGGCGATGCCGCACAGGATGGGAAACCAGTCGCCGTAGCGAGTATAAAAAGTCTGCGTACGGATGTAGCTGAAGCCGGTGCGCGATGCGGCTTGGACGAACAGCGGCAGGGCGCCGCGCAGACGCCCGGCCGGGTCGATGGTCGCGGTGATGCCGTCATTGGTCGCGCGCAAGATCCAGCGCTGGTTCTCCGCGGCGCGCATGCGCACGATCTCCAGATGCTGCCAGCGCGCGGCGCTTTTCGCGAAGTAGCCATCGTTGGAGATATTGAACAGCACCTCGGCGCCGTTGGCGGCGAATTTGCGGACGAAATTGGGAAAGACCGATTCGTAGCAGATGAAGGTTCCCAGTTTGTGGCCGCCGGTGGAGGGGACGACGACTTCCCTGCCCGGCGTGAAATCGCCGGCTTCGGTGGTAATGCGCTTGACGAAATCGAAGGGCCAAGGCACGTATTCGCCGAAGGGCACGAGATTGACTTTGTCGTAGCGGCTGAGCAGCTGGCCGTCCGGCGCAACAAGGATCGCGGAGTTTAAAGGCGCGCCTTGCGGGGTATGCGCCACGACGCCCATCAACAGATAGGTGTTGGCCGCGTGCGCGAGGTCGCCGACGTAGCCGCGGAAGCGGGCATCGTCGTAATAATAGAGCGGGGCCGGCACCTCAGGCCAGACCACCAGGGAGGTATGTTCATCGCCGCCGGCCGCGACGGCACGCAGCGATAGCGCCGCGAGGTTGCGCTGCATCCGGTCGACGGAATCCGGGGTCCATTGGGTATCTTCGGAAATATTGGGCTGGACCAGGACGGCGGTTTCGCGGCCGTGCCTGGAATCGGGCAGCGGCGGCAAGAAAATCAGGAAGGGCAGCGGCAGCAGCCAGAGGAGGTGCAGGCGCGGCCGCCCGAGCATAGCCAGGGCCAGAGCGCCGGCCATGACCATGAAGACGAACGACAGGCCGTAGACGCTGGTTAGGGGAGCGAGGCGCATGGGCAGTCCCATGTCGATGCCCGCATTTCCCAGAGTCAGCCACGCGAAGCCTAAAGAGCCGTGGGTGGCTTCGATGGCGACCCAAAGGGCGGCCACGGCGGGCGCGGCCCACCAGCGCCGCATCAGGATGCCGGCGAGCAGGGCGAATACGCCAAAGTGCAACGCCTTGATGAGACAGAACAACAGGAACGCCAGCCAGGCCAGGGGGGCGTTGAGACCTCCGTAATTCGCCAACACGGTTTGAATCCAGTTGCACACGCCGAACCAATAGACGATGCCGGCGATTTCGCCGAGCAGGAATCGCCGCCAGGGCCTGGATTCGCGCGCGCAGGCGATGAGCAGGGGCGCCAGGGCGACGGGCGCGCACCATACGAAGTTAAGCGTGGGAAAGGTGAGGATGAGGAGGACGGCGGTGAGGATGGCGCCGGCGAACTCCAACCCGCGCAGCTTCATTGCGCGGGCCGCCGCGCTGCTTCGCTGACGCGCTCGGCCATATACGAACTGCGCACCAAAGGGCCGCTAAACACCATCTGGAAACCGATGGAAAGGCCGTAATCGCGATAGCGGTCGAATTGCGCGGGTTCGATATATTCGGCGACCGCCAGGTTGCGGCGGGTAGGGCGCAGATACTGCCCGATGGTGGCGACCGCTGTACCCGACGCGCGCAGATCGCGCAGGACGCCGTGAACTTCGTCTTCCGTTTCGCCCAAGCCGACCATTAAGCCCGACTTGGTGAGGGCGCCGGGGCGGTAACGGCGGGCAAAGCCGAGCACGTCGAGGGATTGCCGGTAATCAGCCTGCGGGCGCACGCGGCGATACAACCGCGGCACGGTTTCGATATTGTGATTGAAGACGTCGGGCCCGGCATCGAGGACACGGGCGACCGCTTGCAAGTCGCCGCAAAAATCGGGCGTGAGCACTTCCACGCGGGCTTCCGGCAGCGCGCGTCTGACGGCGCGCACGGTTTCGGCGAAATGCGCGGAACCGCCGTCGGGCAGGTCGTCGCGATTTACGCTGGTGATGACGACATAGCGCAGTTTCATATCGGCGGCCATGCGGGCAACATTGGCAGGCTCAGCCGGGTCGAGGCGCATGTCCTGTTTCGCGGGCGAACCTTTGGGCACGGAACAGAAGCCGCAGCCGCGGGTACACAGATTGCCGAGGATCATGAAGGTCGCCGCGCCCCGCGAGAAGCAATCGTGAATGTTGGGGCAGCGCGCGGATTCGCAGACGGTATGCAGATTGAGACGGCGCAGGTCGGCTTTCAGGCGGTGTAGCGAGTCGTAATGGGTCGCGCTACGGCGCGCCCATTCGGGCAGGCGCCGCAATGCGCCGCCGGCGGGCGTTCCAATTTGCACCAGCGAATCGCTCACGTCTCTATCTTTTCACAATGGGATGAAATCCGAGATTTTCGAGCTCGACTTTGGCTTTGCCGAGGGCGCCAAGATCGGCGTACGGGCCTACCAGGACGCGAGTTGTCTTGCCATTGGGCGCAGGGCTGGTGGAGGACGGGAAACCTTTGTCTTTCAGGTTGCGCGCGAGCATTTCCGCATCGTGAGTTCCGATGGACACGACTTGCAGATAGGTGCCCTCGGCAGAAGCATCGGCCGGCGCGGGAGGGGGCTGAGCGGCGGGCAGTTCCGCCTTTACCGGGGGGTTCTCGGCGGCTTGGGTGGGGGACTGCGGTTCGGCCGCCGAGCCGGTTTCCTTGGGTACTTCGACGGGTGGCGCGGCTACCGAACCGGAGGAAGCCTGCGGACGCACGGTCAACGGCGCGGCAGAAGCCGGGTCGCGACTCGCCGCCGTTTGGGTGGTGGGCGTGGAGTTGCGGCCCACGATGTAGCCCATCACAAAAAACACCGCGAACAGGATGACCACGATAAAAAATCCGCTGAGCAATTGCTTGTTGCCCAGCACCAGTTCGAACTCGCCAGTTTCGTTGTTCTTCATGAATTAAGCCGGTTTGGATGGCTCGCCGATTTTGGCCAGCGCACGCTCTAAAGAAGACAGTATATCGAGCGGCAGGGGGAAGACGATGGTGGTGTTCTTCTCGGTGCCGATCTCGACCAGCGTTTGCAGGTAGCGCAACTGGATGGCGACGGGCTGTTCCTGAATCACCTTGGCCGCCATGGACAGCTTTTCGGCGGCGCTATACTCGCCTTCGGCGTGAATGATCTTGGCGCGGCGTTCGCGTTCGGCTTCCGCCTGCCGGCCGATGGCGCGGATCATCTGATCGGGCAGGTCCACCTGCTTGACTTCCACCATGGATACTTTTACGCCCCAGGCCGAGGTGTGCTGATCGAGGATGGATTGCAGGCGGGCGTTCAGCTTGTCGCGCTGGCTAAGGAGTTCATCAAGTTCCACTTCGCCTAGGACGCTGCGCAGCGTGGTTTGCGAAAGCTGCGAAGTGGCATAGAGGAAGTTCGCTACTTCCACGATGGCGAGACGCGGCTCCAGGACGCGAAAATAGACGACCGCATTTACTTTGACGGTGACGTTGTCGCGCGTAATGACATCTTGCGCGGGAACTTCCAGCGTGTCGACGCGCAGCGAAACACGAACGATGCGGTCGATGGGGGCGAATACCAGGATGACGCCCGGTCCCTTGGGCTGGTCGAGCAGGCGGCCCAAGCGGAAAATCACGCCGCGCTCGTATTCGCGCAGGATTTTGATGGAAGAGATCAGGTACAGCACCACGATGATGATTACGATGGTAGTGAGGCTCGAAAAGTCAATCATATTGGGACTCCGTTTTCTACCGGTTCCACGGCCAGCAGGAGGTGGTCGATTCCGGTGACGCGGACCTGGACGCCCGCGGGCACCAGGGCGGCCGCGCGTGCATTCCAGTATTCGCCGCGGACAAAAATTTTGCCTTCCGGCTGGAGCGCGGTTATGGCAGTGCCAATTTCTCCGATCATACCTTCGCTGCCGGTGACGACTTTGTTGCGGCGAGCGCGCAGGACCAGCGAAAGCAACAGCATGGTGATCAGCGAAAACGGCAGGGCCAGCGCGATGGCGGTGGCAAGATGGATGCGCATTTCCGGCACCGGACTATCGATCAGCATGACGGCGCCGAGTACCATCGCAAGCGCGCCGCCCGCGCCGAGAATGCCATGCGCCGCGAATTTCGCCTCCAATGCAAATAGAGCGAACGCCAACAGAAGCAGCGCCGCGCCGAGCCCGTTGATGGGCAGCACGGATAGCGCCGATAGGCCGAGAAGCGCCATGATCGCGCCAAGGATTCCAGGCACGATCAAGCCGGGGGAGGAGAATTCCACATAGATACCCAGCGCCCCTAACACCAGCAGGATCAGCGCGAGGTTGGGATCGCTGATGGCGGATATGATTCGCTGCCGAAGATTGCGCTGGTAGACTTCAACGATGGCTCCGCGGGTGTGCAGCACGACGCTGCTTCCATCCAGGCGGGTGACCGCGCGGCCGTCGAGTCGGTCCAACAGGTCGCGCTCATCGCTGGCGACCAGTTCGATCAGGCGATTTTCCAACGCTTCTTTATCGGTGAACGATTGGCTCTCGCGGACGGCTTTCTCGGCCAATGCGCTGTTGCGTCCGCGCTTGGTGACGATGCTGCGGAGGTACGCTGCCGCATCGTTCTCGACTTTCTGCTTCATCACCGCGTCCATCTCGCCGCCCATGGCGACGGGGTGAGCCGCGCCGGTATTAGTGCCAGGCGCCATAGCCGCTACATCGCCCGATTGCAAGATAAAGAATCCGGCCGATGCCGCGCGCGCGCCGCTGGGAGCGACGAAGGTGACCACGGGCATGGGCGCGGCCACAATTTGTTCGATGGAAGAGCGCATGGCGTCCATCAACCCACCGGGCGTGTTGAGGCGTATGAGCAAGACGGCGGCGTTCTCGTGTTTGGCTTGTTCGATGGCGCGCAAGAGGATTTCGGTGGTGACAGGGTGGATCATGCCATCCAGGTCGACGGCCAGAACCCGCGGCACCGCGGCCTGCAAACTCAGGGCGGCGAACGCGGCCAGGAGAATACTTGCCATTCGGAATCGCACGGTAACCTTACTATAGCGCCGTGCGCGGATGCAGGAAACCAGAGTCAGAATCCGTGACGTTTCGTTCTTCAGAAGCCTGTAATGCTGATCGAATTGATAAAAACTTTTTACGGTAGGACCGGTGAATTTTGGTAAAATTGAGTAATCAGTTCAGTTAAGGGAGAAGATATTAGATGGCAACTAAGAGAAGTGGTGGTTCCGAGCCTGGCGTGTCCACCGGTGCGGCCTCCGCACGCGCGAAATCGACGGTAACACGTAAACATAGGAACTCTGCTGTTACAGAGAGGACCGAGAGTGTTCAAGCCCCTTCGTCAGCGGCACCAACCCCCGTCAATACCCCGTCTTTCGATGCAATCGCACAACTGGCATACTCGTACTGGGAAGCCCGCGGTTACCAAGGAGGCTCGTGCGAGCAGGACTGGCTGCGCGCGGAGAACGAACTGAGCGCCGGCCTAAGTTTGGCGGCCACTAACTAATCGTTCCGCGGAGCGGCTGTAAGTGCGCTAATCACGCAACGCCAGCAGTAAATCGAGTTACTTATATTTGCGCAGCACCGCTAACAAGCGCCCCTGTATCTTGACGTTAGCGGCCGGTAAGACGATGGGCTGCAGCGCGTCGTTGGCGGGCTGCAGCCGGACTTTGCCGCCCGGCTCACGATAGAAGCGTTTGAGAGTGGTTTCCGCGCCTTCAACCAAGGCGACTACGATTTCGCCATCGCGAACGTCCGCGGCATTTTCGACCAGCACCATATCGCCGTCGCAGATGTGGTCGTTGATCATGGAATCGCCGCGCACTTCCAGGGCGAAGGTTCCGGCATTTCCGACGAAATCGGCAAAGCTGAGCGTTGCCCGGTGCTCGACCGCTTCGACGGGCATGCCGGCGGCGATGCGCCCCATGAGCGGAATTTCCAGCGCCGCGACCTCGCGATGGCGCTTGTTTTCCTGGACATATTTCGGACCGAGCTCGAGCGACCGGCTCTGATTAAATCCGCGCTTCAGGTAATTCTTGTTGGTCAACGCGGCGATGTGCTTGTGAACGGTGGCGAGCGATGCCAGGTTCAGCCCCTGCGCCAGCTCCTCGTAGCTGGGGCTATAGCCGTTGTCGTCCACGAATTTCGCAATCAAATCGACCACTTGTTTTTGCCGGCGGGTTAGGGCCATGGGAGCATTCTCCTCTGTCCCATTGTGGGCGAAGAAAAAGTGAAATGCAAGCGGGAATGTTTACTTAGCGAGCGCTGTGCGCGTGTCACGCAGGGTATTGGCCAGCGACTCCCGGGGGAGGCTGGTGATAATCGGCTGTACCAGCCAGTTCAAGCCCGCGGGTATACCTCGCGTTAACGAGACCGCCTGGCATTCGACGTAGACGCCGCCATCCCGTTCCTGGAACCTCCAGTAGGAGTACAACCGCCACAAAAAGCCGTTGTCGTCTCCCGGCGGCAGGGTGTGCTCAGCGCGGGTTTCCGGCGTCCTCCACTTCCGCTATCCGAGTGCTGTAGGCGCGGCTGCGGGCTCGCTTTGTGTCCATCGGGAAATAGCGAACGTCGTAATCGGTGTCCAGGATCACGGTGATCACTTTCTTCTTCATCAGCCGCAAATGCACTTTGAAATCATTTCCATCGCGGCCGGTCAATCGGGACGCCAGTACGGCGGGCTTGTAATAATCGACATGGTGGTCGTAGTCCTGCATCAGTGCGAGTGTCGTTTTGAGCGTCGCGCCGGGGACAAATACCGCGCCGACCCAATCGTGAATGAGTCCACCGGTAACCGGGATGGTATCGCGCCCCGAGCGATTCTCGACCACCAGATCGCCGCGCCGCACCTTAGCAGCGCGCCCGGAGGCTTCATCTGTCCACAAGAAAGTGCCACCGGGCTGCAGGCTCTGGTCCAAACGGGTTTCGGTTTGGGCGATGTAGCGGTCGAACGCCTGCAGAGTTTCCGGTTTTAGCTCCAGCGCGCGCACGCTCGAACAGAGAGAACCGCAAACAAGAAGGGCAGCTGCTGTTCTCATCAGGCCTCTTCCCGTGTGTGCATGTAGACGGTGCGGGTGGGAAAGGGCATATCGATTTTTTCCGCGCGAAACCGTTTCAGGATGCGCTTGCGGAGCGCGCTCCGGACGCTTCACTGATCGTTGAATTCCCGCACACTGTAACCGAGGGTGAAAGTCAGCGCAGAGTCGCCGAAACCGGGTTCGAGAGTGACTCGCGGGGTTGGCTCATCGAGCATGCCGGGCAGTTCCTGCGCGACCGTATGGGCTTCTTCCAACAGGACGCGCTCGACCAGGTCAGGGTCGCGAAGCGTACGATACTCCCACCTGAATGGACACTGCCCAGGCGCTTATCCGGCAGATAGTAATTGGTGACGATGGCCTGGCCCAGCTTGCTATTGGGAATGATAATCATGTTGTTGGCCAGAGCCCGGATGGTGGTGCAGCGCCAGCCGATGTCGGTGACATAGCCCTCCTCGCCGGAGTTGAGCTTGATGTAATCGCCCAAGCGGACCTGACCGGCGACCGCCACGTAAAAGCCGGCAAACAGGTTGGACAGAGTATCCTGCAGCGCCAGGGCCACGGCCAAGCCGCCAACGCCCAAGGCTGTCAGGATGGGCGTAATGGAAATGCCAAGCTGATTGAGGAGCACCAGGACGCCCAGGATCACGACGGCCAGTTGCGCGAGCGTCTGGGTGAGGGTGGTGACGGCCATGGCGCCGGATGAACTGGCGCCATGCAGGCGAATCAAGTCCCCCGCCAAGCGCGAGCAGATGCTCGTCAGAGAGAGTATCCAAAGTACCAGCAAAATGCGGGCGATCCAGGTGGTGGCGCGGATGGGCAGCTCAGAGGATTGCATGGACAGGTGGACGGCTAAAATCAGGACCCAAACCATGAACGGTCCCTGGAATGCGTTGATGACAATACGCGCCGACGCCCCTTTGCCGCGCTCCGCCTGTTTCGATAGCAGCCTTACCAGCAGGCGTTTGACGGCGTACCCGACGATGAGGGTCAGGACCAGCACGCAGGTAGGGATAATGAGCTGTTCCCAGTGGTGTTCGAGAAATTTTTGGGCTGCGGGGATCCCGGTCATGTATGCTTCCATCATAACCGTCATGCCGGTTTCCTCTGCACGCTGGACGGCGCTGACGCGTCAATCGTTTGTGCGTACTTTTCTCATTCTGCTGGCTGCATCGCTGGCCAGCAGTTTGTGGGCGTCGGAGGCGTCGGACCTTTACAGGCAGGCGCGTAAGGCCGAAAAGGCGAAGCAATACGCCACGGCCTATTTGCTTTATTCCGAAGCAGCCGCGCTGGAGCCTCAGAACAAGCATTATTGGGTGCGCAGCGTGGCATTGCAGACGAAGGCAGCCCAGGAATCGCACGTTACGCCGATGGTAGTGCCGGCGGAACCCGCCCCAGGGGCGGGGGTTCTGGTGGCGGATGCCGGCGCCGGCGCTTCATCCGGGGCTGCGGCTGGGGATGCCGCGGCAGCGGCCGCCGTCGAGCTGTTACCGCCCAAGTCCCCAGGATCTGGCCGAAGCCCGCAAGCCGTTGCCACCCACGAAGCTCGATGCCTTGCCGGTGGTGAAGGATTTTAACCTGCGCGCGAATGCCAAGTCTCTTTTCGAAACGGTGTCGAAGGCTTACGGTTTGGACTGCGTTTTCGACGGCGACTATCAGGCGACCCAGACGCTCCACTTTCAAATGGACCAGGCGGATTACCGCGACGCCCTGCATGCGCTCGAAGCCGTCACCAATTCCTTTATCGTGCCCATTTCCACGCACCTTTTCATGGTGGTAAAGGACACGCCGCAGAAGCGCAAGGACGACGAACCGTTCGCCGCGGTGATCGTGCGTGTTCCCGAGCCCACGACACAACAGGATCTCACGGCCATGATCACGGCGGTGCAGCAGTCTTGCGGCATTCAGAAAATTGCCTGGGACAGCCACAAAAACACCGTACTGATGCGGGATTCGGTCTCGAAAGTGCTGCCGGCCCAGCAGCTATTTAAGGACCTGCTTTATCCGCGCGCCGAAGTGATGGTGGAAATGGAATTCATCGAAATGAGCAAGACGGAGAACTTGAATTACGGTTTGCCGCTGCCCAGTTCGTTTCCGCTTGCGTCGTTCAGCACCTTCATGAAAAACGTGCCGCAGCTGGCGCAGAATATATCCGGCATGCTGCGTTTCGGCGGCGGCGCGGCGCTGGTTGGCATCGGCATCGCCAATCTGCAACTGGTGGCGTCGATCACGAACTCCGATAGCAAGCTGCTGTTGCATGCCAGCGCGCGCTCTATCGATGGCCAGCCCGCCAGCCTGCACGTCGGGCAGAAATACCCGATCCTGACGGCCGGCTATTTCGGACCAGCCAGTTTCAGCGGCGCCAACGCTTACACGCCGCCGCCTTCCTTCACCTTCGAGGATCTGGGCCTCTCGTTGAAAGCCACGCCGCACGTGCATGGTACCGAAAATGTAACGCTGTCGGTGGAAGCCGAGTTCAAGGTGCTGGCGGGGCGTCTTCCAACGGCATTCCGATCATTTCCAACCGGTCGCTGAAGTCGGACGTGACCCTCAAAATGGGGGAGTGGGCGGTGGTGTCCGGATTGGTTGACGACGAAGACGCCCGCACGCTTGCAGGGATCGCGGGACTGGCCAGAATTCCGGTGCTCGGACCGCTCACGAGCAATGTCACGCACAATTCCAGCACGGACCGGGTGCTGATCATCCTGCGTCCCACGCTGCTCACTCCCCCGCCGGACAATTCCTTGACGCACATTTACCGGATGGGCGCCGAAACGCGGCCGCTCACGCCGTTATAATCCACATCTGTCGCGCAGGGCTGAATCGCTACCGTCTCTGGCACTTCGCGCAGAAATGCGTGCCGCGTTGCGCCACCAGCGTGCGTTTGATGGGTGCGCCACAGTTCATGCATGGCTCGCCGGTGCGCTGGTAGACGCGGTGCTCAAACTGGAAAAATCCGCTTCGTCCATCCGCGTCCACATAGTCGGAAATGGAGGATCCGCCTTTTTCGATGGCTTGCGTCAGAACTTCCACGATGGCTGAGTGCAAGCGTTTCACCCGTTCCGGCGCGCAGCTTCGCGCCGATCGCCAGCGGATGAATGCCCGCGCGGAAGAGCGCTTCATCGGCATAGATGTTACCCACGCCGCGCATGAACCGTTGATCGAGCAGCACGGATTTGATGCGCGCCTTGCGGCTTCTTGAGCCGTGCGCGCGAATTCGGCCAGCGTCACTTCCAGTGGCTCCGGGCCAAGCTTTTCAACGCGCGCCGGCAGTCCGTTGCCGGCTTCGATCTTTCCAAACTGCCTTTGATCTTCATAGCGCAGCACGCCGCGATCCAGGTTCACGACCGCATGGGTATGACGCCCGGGCTGCCACCCAGCAGCAGTTTGCCGGTCATGCCCAGATGCACCAGCAGATGTATCCGCCATCCAGTTCGATGACGATGAATTTGCCGCGCCGCTCGGATGCGCGCGAATGCGCCGGCCGGCCAGATCGGCGCTCATCTCGTCCGGATTGCCGCGCAGAATGCGCTGGCAGGTAAACTCCGCGGAGACGATGCGCCGGCCCACAATGCGGGCAATGGAACGCGAACCACGGTTTCGACTTCGGGAAGTTCAGGCACGTTCGGGCACTTCGATGAGGATGTCGTCGCCTCGCAGCCTCAACGGCGTACGTGGGCACCTTTTGGCTGGGGTTGAAGTCGTTGGCGCCGGTCTGGCAATTCCACTCCCAGGCGTGCCAGGGGCAGACCACGTTGTCCCGTGGAGGGCGCCTTGCCCCAGAGGTCCGCCGCGGTGCAGGCACGTGCCGCCGATCGCGCTCGACGCGCCCGGCGACGTTGCAGAGAGCATACGGTTCCGCCGACGATCGACTTCGGTGAGCGAATTGGCGGGCAGTTGCGAGAGAGCTGCGCGACTTTGACGAATGGCATGGGTGCGTTGCGCTCAGACCATTTTACTCAACTGCTGTGCGGCGATCAGAACCGGATCCCAAACCGTGGCAAAAGGCGGCGCGTAGGCCAGGTCGAATTGCTCCAACTCTTCCACGCGCATGCGATTGTGGAGGGCCGTGGCGATCACGTTGATGCGCCCTTCCACGCCGTCTTCGCCCCACGCGGAGCCGCCCAGAAGCCGGCGCGTCGCGGCATCGGCCATCAGTTCAAGGTGAGTGGGTCTGCCGTCGAAATAGCCCGCGCGGCTGTGCCGCGGTGATGCGCGCCGACACGGGCGAGAAGCCTTCGCGCCGCGCTTGTCCGGCTGAAAGACCGGTGAAAGCGATTCCCAAGCCAAAGATACTCACGATGGCGGTGCCTGTTACGACCGGCGAAACGCTCGCGCCGTCCGGCGGCATTGGCGCCCGCCACGCGCCCCATCTTGTTGGCCGTGGTGCCCAGCGGGATGTAGGCCGGACGATTCGTAACCAGGTGCAAGCGTTTCGGCACAATCGCCCGCGGCATAGACTGCCGGGCAGATTGGTTTCCATGCGGTCGTCCACGCGGATGGCGCCCGTGCGCCCAAATTCCACGCCAGCCTCCGCCGCAATTTCTACATTAGGCCGCAAGCCCGTGGCCAGGATTACCAAGTCCATAGCCGCCAGATCGGCTGAGCTGGTGTTCAATTGCAGTGGACGCGAAAGCGCTCCAGCCGCTCGCGGACGGCCTTGGTTAATTCGGTGATCGCCGCGGCCGAGCACATGCGCGTCCCTGCTCCACGACGGTGACTGCCAGGCCGTTGCGCCGCAGCGCATCGGCCGATCTCCAGCCCTATGTATCCCGCGCCGACGACCACGGCATTGCCTGGGCTGCTGGTCGCGCAGGTAGGCCTTTAGGCGTTCGGCATCGTCGAGCGTATGCAGGGTGAAGACATGCGGCAGCGCGCGCCTTCGAATCCGATGCTGCGCGGACGCGCGCCGGTAGCGATCACCAGGCGGTCGTAATGCACGCGCTCGCCGCGCATCCAGCGTCGACTTCGCGGCGCGGATGGGAAATGGAAACCACGCGCGCGCCGGTGCGCACCTCGATGTTGCGTTCCTTGCGGAAATGATTCGGGCGTATAAACGATGAGCTGGCTGGCGTGCGGGACGCGGCCTTCGATGTAGTAGGGCAGGCCGCAGGCGCCATAGGAAATGGTCGGCGCCTTTTTCCAGCACCAGGATTTCGAGGCCCGCGTCGATGCGCCTGGCGCGCGCGGCGGCGCTCAGGCCGGCGGCCACGCCGCCAATTACCAGCAGCCGCATGCAGCCGGCTATTCCTCTTTCTTCATCTGCTCGACGAAGCTCAGGATATCGAAAGTCTTGATGGCGCGGTCGGGGAAGAAACTGTTGACCGCGTCCTGCTCATCGGTGAACAGATCGAACACCGTGGCGAGTTTGGTCATGACCAATCAGCTCGATGTTGCGGCGATTCAGATTCAGCAGCTTCAGCGCGCCGCCGGCCTTGCGCTGGGTGGTCGCGCACATGACCAGCGCGTCCAAGCCCGGTGCTATCGATGTAATCCACATGGGCCAGGTTAAGGATAATATTTTTCTAGCCGCTGGCGGTCACCGCAGCCACCTTTTCGCGCAGGATGCCGGCCTCGGAGCCGACTGTGATGCGGCCTTTCGAGATCGAGAATACGATGCCTTCGTGATCGCGCTGCTGGATTTCCAGGCTCATATCAGACCGGCATCTTGATGCCGACCATGGCTTCCACTTCTTCGATGGGGATCATTTCGATGGCGTCCCACGGGCAACCGTCCAGGAAGGCGCCGTCCGGGCCTTTGCTGGTGCATTTCTTGCAGCCGATGCACAGCACGGGATCGACCTCGATGTGTCCGAAGGGCGGATGGTCTTCGTCCGGGACCCAGTACATGCAGTCGGCCACAGGGCAATACGGCACGCAGGCCGGCGATCCGGCGCAGCCCGTACAGCACTCGGTGACGATGGCGAGTTCCTTGGGCCGCTTCTTGCGCGGCGTGGCGATGCCCTCCGACTTGGGCTCCATCTTGACGACAGCAACGGCGGACATGCAAAGGATTATGACATAAACAAAGGCCGGGTGGGGTACCTTTCCGCACGCCCAACGTCCAGCGGGCGCGGGCGCCTAGGCGGCCGACCAGTTGCGCCGTTCGATGACCGTATCCGGCTCGTAGGTGACACCGCTATCGAGGCGCCGCTGCTCGCGCCGACTGGCCCACAGCAATACCGGACCAAGCGCCGACGCCATGCGGGCAAAAGGTCCGAACTCGCGACCCAGATCCTGACGTAGCGCCCGCATCTGCGCGCTGACATTGGCATTGGTCTTGCGCAACTGATGTTCCATGGCCCATAGCAGGCCGCTGGCCGCGCTCTTCATCGACCGCGCTTCCCATTCGAAGCGTTCCCTTACGCGCGCGTCGGGGTAGTTCCGGTATCGCTTCCAGCCCGCCAGTGACGTGCGCCAGACGCGGAACAGGCTTGGACCGTTGCGCTCGAAATCGCGGCGGAACGCCCAATCGAGAAATTGCTTGGATTGTTCGCGCGAAATGGCGGCGTGTTCGAAGTTGAAATGGTCCTGCCCGTGGATATCGGCCAGATCCACACCGGGCAGCAGGCGCTCCTGCTGTTTCATCTCGGCATACAGCGGCGTTCCGGGCACCGGCGTGTACAGCATGAACTGATGGAAATCGGTTTCGTGCGCAACGGCGTGTTCGATCTCCGCGATGGATATTGTCCGGGGTGTGGTGCTCCAGGCCGACGATGGTCGAGCCCAAGCAGCTTGATGCCGTTGGCGCGCAGTTCGCGGGTCAGCGCCAGCGTGTCGGTATCGTGCAGCTTGGCATAAGCTCGAGAGCGGCGATTCCAGTCCCATCCAGATCCAGGAAACTCCCAGTTCCACCAGTTCGCGCATGGTGTATTTGCGGATGGCGTTGGCCGAGGAGAACACATACAGCGCCCAAGCTTTGCCGGTTGCCTTCATGCGATCGAGCAGTTCCATGGCGCGCTTTTTATAGAGCAGAAAATTCTCGTCCATGATGAAGAACGAGCGCACGTTCATGGCTCGATTCCATTTCGCACATGATCTGGAACAGTTCCTCGCCGGTCTCGTAGAAATTGAGGAACTTGCCCTTGCCGCCGAAGAAGGCCGAAGTGGTGCAGAAGTTGCAGCCCATGGGGCAGCCCACGGAGGGGATGATGGTGGCCGCGGCCTGCCCTTTGGGCTCAGGGACGCGCAGGCCCATGGTGCGCAGGCCGAAGCCGGAAACGATGTGCGGATGGCGGATGGGCGCATTGGCGTCCTCGCCGAGGTAGTTGCGCATCCAGGCGATGCCGTCGCCGCTCACGATATGGTCGGCGTCCACGATCTTCTCGATGCCGGGAATGGCCGCCACATGGCCGCCCACCACGATGGTGGAATTGGGGGACAGGCGCCGGACCATGCGGCACATCTCGCGGACCTTGCCCACGTTCACGATGATGGAGGAGATGCCCACGATGTCGTACTGATTTTCAGTCAGCTCGCGGGCGAACGCCTCGCGGGTGGGGAAATCGAGGACCGTGCACGGGGCCGGGATGTTTTCCTGAATCATCATGATGCCCCAGGAGCGGTGAAACATGCGCAGGGAGAACGGTCCCTGCTCGCGGGTCACCTGGTTGTGATACAACTCCATGGGGTTGATGGCGCGGCTGCCAAAGCGATCGTTTTGCGCGTAGGGGCCGAAAACCGCGGAGAGCAGGATGCGCGCTTGGGCGCCTTGCGGATGAGTTTGCATTTGCAGAGTTTCAGTCCTTCTTAACCTTTATTATCGAGTCGGACGCCGGGGGCGAACGTAATAGTTATGTAATTACCGCTGGAAGAGAGGCGAAGCGCGTCTGGCGGAGTAAGCAGCGGCCAGCAGTCCCAGAGCGGCGATCAGAAACAAGGAAGTGCTCAGAGGCGAGTGCGAGAAGCCGGTAAAGTCCAGGCCGGGCGCGTGATTCATGGCGCCGATATACCACCAGACGGTAAAAATGGCTTCGAATGGCCTAGGCGACCCGCTCCACGCTCCGAGCGCCAGAGCTAAGGCGGGCACGAACAATACTCCTGCCAGCCAGGCGGTTAATGAGGGCCAGTCGGCGGACAGGAGCAGGCGAATCCCTAATCCTCCTCCCGTCGCGATGGATACGGCCAAGCCGGCGAGCCACACCGCGGTTAGTTGCCGATCGATCGCATGGGCGCAAGAAAACACCAGCTTGTGGGTTTCGAAGCGCGCTTCGCGCGCGCCCATCTGGGACCAGATCAAGATAGGCCAGAGGCTAGCAAAGGCTGCCATCACGCCGCGTACCTGGGCGTCCGGCACCGTTAATGCGGCGACGAACAGCCCGGCGGCGATGCCATACCACCACCAGGGGCGGCCCTTGAACATGAGGCGCAGTTCACAGCGGGCGAGGTGGAGAAGATTGCCGCCGCGGGCGGATGGCGGAAGCCGCGTCAGGCGGACGGGGGCATGGTGTGCGCAGGGCGGATTATCGGGCGCCTCGCGTTCGGCCGCCGGCGGAGCGGCCGTTCTGCCGCGCCTGAGCGCTTGCGGCACGCCAGCGCTGGCCGGATCGAAGCGATGAAAGAATAGCGCCGCCAGCCAGGCGATGGCGGCTGCGATGGCGAACCATTGCAACCGGCCCAGCAACACGGGAACGGTCCAATCCACGCCGGTCCAGAGAAATGTCCTGGTAGCGTGCGCCGTGGGGCCGGCCTGCAGCGAGAAGCCGCCCGTATAGGCAGGATCGATGTTCTTCAAGGTAGCCGACATGCGATGCATGAAGAATCCGAGTCCCAGGTAGTCGTCCACACCTTGGGTGGCACAGGCTCCGATGTAGCCGGCCCAGGCAAAGAAGTAAATCACGTTGCCCAGGCCGCCGCGAAGCACGGGCACGGTTTCGAACAGGACAGCCAGAGCCGCAGTCATGGCCATGGCCGGCAGCGCCACCCAGAGAAATGGGGCCAGCAGCTTTGCTGGCTCGAGACTGGCGCTTTCCGCGCGAGTGAATTGCAACAGCACCGAAGCAGCCGCCAGCACGCCCACCATGCCGGAGAGCGCCGCGAAGTTACTTAAGGCCTTACCGATGGTGTAGAGGCTTTTGCTGATGGGCGTGGTAGCGAGCAGGAGGCCCACGCGGGTATCCATGTCGCGCTGAACGGCATTCTTCACCATATAGAAACCCGCCAGGGTGATGAAGACTGTAGTCATCAGGGTCATCATGCTGCCCACCCAGGCCGAGTTGTAAACGCCGCGGTATTGATCCAACTGCAGAGTGATGGCGCCCGCGAACGTCAGATAAGCGAGGGCGGCGGCGAAGGCCAGGGTGAGCAGGAAACTATAGCCGCGGACGCGCTGCAGAAAGTCGGCGCGGGCCAAGTGATAAATCGTCCGGGCCGAATTTCATGCGGGGATAGCCTCCGCGCGCGCGGCCCGGTATTCCGCCAACCGCAACAGATAGGCATCCTCGAGAGTGGCGGCCACGGGAACAGCCCCGGCGGGAGGCCTGCCGGTGAGGAGCCGGACATGCACCCCGTCCGCCCGCCTGGCCGTACCGCCGATCAGGTACCGCTGCTTGGCGGCGCTCAATTCCGCACTCGGGACGACCCACTCCCAGACCCTGCCGTCGGCGGCGCGGAGCAACCGCTCGGGCGGCGCGTGTTCGACCAACTCGCCGCCGGAAATGATGGCGATATCGGTGGCAGTGGCCTCCACATCGGAGACGATGTGCGTGGATAGAATCACGATGCGATCTCCGGACAGGTCGGACAGCAGATTGCGAAAGCGCACGCGCTCCTCGGGGTCGAGGCCGGCGGTTGGCTCGTCGACGATCAGCAGTTGGGGGTCGTTCAGCAGGGCCTGGGCAATGCCGACTCGCTGCCGCATTCCTCCCGAAAATCCGCCTAATGGCCGCTTGCGCACGTCGGCTAGATTGACCAGTTGCAGCAATTCGCCGATACGGCGGCGGGCAGGGCCGGCGGCGAGACCCTTGACCGCGGCGAAGTACTCGAGGAACTCAACGGCGTTCAGATTTGGATAGACGCCGAAGTCTTGCGGCAGATATCCCAAGACGGCGCGCAGGGAATCCGGGTCGCGCCGTGATATCTCGTGCCGTTCCACGCCACCGTGCCTTCGGTGGCTCGTGTGGTGGTGGCCAGGATGTTCATCAGCGTCGACTTGCCGGCGCCGTTCGGACCCAGCAGCCCCAGCACGCCCGCCCGCAGCTGCAAGCTGAAATGGCGCAAAGCCCAAACCTTACCCTGATAAAGCTTACCGGCATTGTCGATGGTGAGGCAGGGCGTGTTTTCGGGCATGGCTATTAGCCTGGAACGAAAACCATGGCGCTGAAGTTCACTAAATTGTGTGGCAACGGTGAGCGGCCGGCACAGTATAGAATGGTCTGATGCCCAGATTCCCCAGCGCCTTCGCGGCGATGCTTGTGCCGTTCTCCGTTACAGCGGTCATTGCCGCGGATTCGCACCTCGACCATTACATGCAGCTCACGCATGGAGGCCAGAACGCCGAGGCTTATTGGGCACCGGACGGCAAACGTCTCATTTTCCAATCGACGCGCCCGCCGAACGCGTGCGACCAGATGTATATCATGAATGCCGATGGCTCCGACCAGCACATGGTCTCGAACGGTAAGGGGCGGACCACCTGCGGTTATTTTCTGAAAGACAACAAGCATATTATTTATGCATCCACGCACCGCGCCGCGGACGCTTGCCCCACCCCCCCGGACCGCAGCCACGGTTACGTATGGGGCGTTTTCGCCGGGTATGATATTTTCCTGGCGACCGACACCGGAAAAATCTTACGGCAGATAACGCAAGCGCCTGGCTACGATGCCGAGGCGACGGTCAACTGGAAGACGGGCACGGTCGTTTTTACTTCGCTCGCGGCTGGCGATCTCGACCTTTGGACCATGAAGACCGACGGCACCAACAAGCGGCAAATTACTCTGAAGCCCGGATACGATGGCGGCGCGGTATTTAATCGGGCGGGCACCAAGCTGGTCTGGCGCGCCAACTATCCCAAAACGCCGGCGGATATGGCGAAGTACAAAGAATTGCTGGCCGCAAACACCACGGCGCCGATGAAAATGGAAATTGTGGTGGCCGACGCGGACGGCAGCAACGCCAAAACCGTCACGGATTTCGGCTGCGCCAGCTTCGCGCCCACTTTTAGCCCGGACGGCCAGAAGATTCTGTTTGCTTCCAACAAACACGCCTGCGATACGCGGAAGTTCGACCTCTACATGATGAATTTGGATGGCAGCGGGCTGGAACAGGTCACCGATTTTGGGGGATTCACTTCGTTCCCTGAATTCTCGCCGGATGGGAAGATGCTGGTGTTTTGCTCCGATAAAGATGCCAAGGAAAAGTACGAATTCAACATCTTCACGGCGGACTGGAAGTAACTACATCGCGAGAAGGGCGGCCATGAGGTCGATGCCGTCCCAAAGATTTTCGAGACGGATGTTCTCGTTGAAGCTATGCTGATTGTTGTCGTGATTTGCAATGGGCACGGTGATGGTGGGGGCACCCAGGGTCTGGCGGATCATATCGAGCGGCACGCTGCCGCCCATGGTTGGGAGTTTGACTACCGGGCCGCGGACGGAATCCGCCGTATGCAGCACCAACTGGGAAATCGGTAGATCCATGGAAGTGCGCTCGGCGTTGTAACCACCCGGCTCCACGATCACTTTGGCCACTTTGGGGTGCGCCATGCGCGTTTGTGGGTCCGGTTCATGGTCCACCACGAAGTAACCCTGCTTGCGAATGTGCGCGATCACGCGCTGTTCGGCCTGCTTCGTGATCGATGCCCTTTACCAGACGCATATCGATGGTCGCCGCCGCGGTGGCCGGGATCACGTTACTCGCCTGCGCCCCGGTCCGCGACGATGCCATGCCGCGAATGTTCAACGACGGCGCATTCAGCAGTTCCACAAGCTTTTTGCCGCCTCCCTCCGTGGCGCCCAGCCATAGTTCCTTCATCAGCGCCGCATCCACATCCGGCGCTTCCGCAACGGCCCGCTTTTCGGTTGCGCTCAAGGGTGTGATGCCATCGTAGAAACGATCGACGGTGACGTGCCCGTTATCGTCTTTCATGGATGCCAGCAGCCGCGCCAGCATCATGGCGGGATTCGGCGCCCAGTTGCCATAATGCCCGCTGTGCAACTCATGACGGGGCCCGTAAACAGTAATGTCCAGGGTGGTGACGCCGCGCGCGCCGAAGACGATCTGCTGGCGCCGGCTCTGATGCACCGGTCCATCGCAAATCAGCCAGAGGTCACTCGCGAGCAAATTCTTGTGGTTTTCGAGGATGCTTTGCAGGTGGACGGATCCGGCTTCTTCTTCGCCTTCGAAGACGAACTTGATGTTTTGATGGGGAGCGATCCTCGCCGCGCGCATGGCATCGAGCGCGGCCGCCAGCGCAATGATGGGCGCTTTATCGTCCGACGCTGACCGGGCGTAGAGACGGCCGCCGCGGAGCACCGGTTCCCACGGCGGAGTCGTCCATTCCTTGGGATCGAGCGGCTGCCCGTCGTAGTGGGCGTAGAAGACGACGGTGCGCGCCGCGCCAGGAGCGTCGAGCTCGCCGAAGACGACCGGCGGCGCGTCCGCCACTTCCAGCAGCCGCGTTTTCACCCCGCGCTTCTCCAGGAGTGCAGCCACTGCCAGAGCGTTCCGCCGGATATTCGCCGCGTCGCTCGCCAAGTTTGGGATCGCGAGTAATTGCTCGAACTCGGCGAGGATGGCCTGTTCATGGGCCGTACGCCAAGCGTGCGCCGCCGCCGCTGCGTTCGTCTGAGCGAAAGCGCCAACCGCGCAAGCCGCCAGCAGCCAGACGAATCTCAACTCAATTGTCCCTTGATGGGCAATTGGCGAATGCGCTTCCCGGTGGCCGCGAAGATGGCATTGCAAATGGCCGGCGCGATGGGAGGCACACCAGGTTCGCCGACACCGGCCGGCGCCGCATCGCTGGGGACAATATGCACGTGCGTTTCTCGCGGCGCCTGATTGATGCGCGCGACCTGATAGCCGTCGAAGTTCGACTGCCGAATTCGGCCGTCCGCCGCCGTGATCTGGCTCATCAGCGCGATGCTGGTCCCAAACACCGCGGCGCCTTCAAATTGGGATTTCACGCGATCGGGATTGATTACGCGGCCCGGATCGACGGCGATATCCACCCGCGGAATGCGGATCTCGCTGCCGTTGACTTCGACTTCAACCACGGCCGCGACGTAAGTGAGGAAGCTGCGGTGCACGGCAATACCCAGCGCGCGTCCGGCGCCCGGTTTCTTATTCGCCCAGCCGGATTTCTGGGCTACCAGGTCCATGACGTTGTGCAGGCGCGCGGTATCGAACTGGAATCGCGGGTCGCCTCCGCCGCCTTGTTTCATGCCTTCTTTCTTGAAGTCGATGACGCGCGGCTGCCCGATCAGGGCAGCCAGATAATCGACGCGATCGCGACCGGCCGCGGCTGCCAATTCGTCGGTGAACCCTTGCACCGCGTAGGCGTGATAAATATTGGATACCGACCGCAGCCAGCCGATGCGCACGTGCGCCTTGGCCGGTCCATTTTCCACGCGCAGGTGTTCAAGCGGATAGGGGATGTCGGTCCAGCCCATGCCCAACTGAAACCCGCCGTACTCCTCGTTGGGATTCCCCTGCATGGCGATGGGCGGAAATACGCTTCGCTGGAGCCAGGCCGTGGGCATGCCCTTCTCATTCACCGCGGCCTTCAGATACATAGCAGCCGGCGAATGGAAGTAATCGAAATGCACATCGTCTTCGCGGCTCCAGACGATCTTCACCGGCTTACCGACCTTCTTGGACAGGAGCGCCGCTTCCGCCACGTAGTCGGGCTTCGATTTCCGCCCGAATCCGCCGCCCAACAGCGTGACGTGGCATTCCACGTCTTCTTTTTTGATGCCGAGCGCCTTCGCCACAGTGTCCTGCACCGCTTGTGGATTCTGCGTACAGGTCCACGTAACGACTTTGCCGTCTTTGAATTCGGCGACGGCAGCCAGAGGTTCCATGGCGCGTGCGCCAGCATGGGCGTATAGTAAGACGGCCTCGATTATCTTGCCGCCCTTGCCGAACTCCGCTGTCGACGCTATCCCAGTTCGCGCGCCACGCGACCGGGCTTGCGCGCGGTCATCGAGCATCGCCTGTTGGTAAGCGCCCGAATCGAACGATCCGTTCTCGCCGACGTTCCAATCGACCTTCAGCTTTTTGCGGCCCTGCAGCGCCGCCCAGCTATTGTTCGCGATGACGGCCGCGCCGCCGAGGGGTTTGAAGCCAAGCGGAGGTTTCGCCAAGTCGAGCATTCACCACTTGCTGGACGCCCTTCACCTGTTTGGCCGCGCTATCGTCGCAACTCATTGAGCGCCGCTCCCATCACCGGCGGACGCTCGATCGACGCGTAGACCATACCCGGCATTTTCGCGTCGATGCCGAATACGGCTTGCCCGGTGACGATGGGTTTCAAATCGACGATGGGAATATCCTTGCCGATGTAGCGGAACTCCGAGGGCTGTTTGAGCCGCACTGCGTCCTGCTGGGGCGCCGTTGCCGCCGAAGCCGCCGCTACCAGCGCGCCGTAGGCCAATTTGCGGCCGCTCTTGGCGTGCACTACGAAGTGATTTTGCCCGCGACATTCTTCCAGAGGCACGCCCCACTGCGAAGAAGCCGCCGTTTCCAGCATGGTGCGCGCCGTAGCGCCCGCCTTACGCAGGGGATCGTAGAAGTCGCGCACAGAACACGAGCCGTCGGTATTCTGCGAGCCGTACTTGACGTCGCCCAGCGCCTGGACGATTTGCACGCGCGACCAATCGGCTTCCAGTTCATCCGCCACGATCATGGGAAGGCCGGTACGGCAGCCGGTTCCCATCTCGGAACGGTGGGCGACGATCTTGACTGTGCCATCGGGCTCTATGC
The DNA here is from genome assembly GCA_963738375.1 of Bryobacterales bacterium. Lineage (GTDB taxonomy): Bacteria > Acidobacteriota > Terriglobia > Bryobacterales > Bryobacteraceae > Bog-159. The sequence goes on from CAVTWL010000002.1 coordinate 171,899, forward strand.
CCAGATACACGTTGGGCTGCCATGGCTGCGCGCCTTTTGCTTTCGGCAGGAGCGGAGCGGAAAGCACCAATGCGCCAGCGGAAAACACCGTGCCCAGAAATCCCCGGCGCGAAACCTGCGTGACAGTCAGTGTCATGCCCGCACCCCTGCCGCCATCTTGATGGCCTCGCGAATCCGTTGATAGGTGCCGCAGCGGCAGATGTTGCCCTGCATGGCCGAGTCGATATCCGCGTCAGTGGGATGCGGCTTGGTCTTCAGCATGGCCGCCGCCTGCATGATCTGGCCACTCTGGCAGTAACCGCACTGCGGAACATTGGCCTTTTCCCAGGAGACTTGCAAAGGGTGGTCGCCGGCCGGGCTGAGGCCTTCGATGGTGGTGACCTTCTTGCCAGCCGCGACGCGCATGGGGGTTTGGCAGCTGCGCGCCGCTTCGCCGTTCAAATGCACCGTGCAGGCCCCGCACAGTCCCAACCCGCAGCCGAACTTGGTACCGGTGAGCGCCAGTTCATCGCGCAAGTACCAGAGCAGCGGCATATCCGGATCGCCATCGAAATGCGCTGCTTTGCCATTAATCGTCAGTTGGATCATGGATTTCCCTCGCCTGATCCATTATTCTATCGCGCCCTGTCAAGATTTCCGGCGTCATTTGGGGGAAAACTCGCGGATTAAACGCCGCGCGGCGATCCCGGCGCCATTGGTGCGGACCGAGGCTGCCACGGCACACGCACGGACTAATATCTCCGGCTGGAGAGCATGATTGAGCGCTTCGGACAACGAGGCGGCAGAGGGCGCGCCGGGCGCGTGGGCGAAACCAATTCCAAGCTGTTGGACGCGCATGGCCCAGTAATGCTGGTCATACATCTGGGGCACGACTATTTGGGGCACCCCAGCCTGCGCGGCAACCGTGATGGTACCCGCGCCCCCGTGATGCACTACGGCGGCGACGCGCTTGAAGAGCGCTTGCAGGTTTACTTCTTCGATGGAAAGGAAGCCAAGCTCGTTGTCTGGGATGGTTACGCCACCCCAGCCGCGCGACACGATGGCGCGGCGGCCAAGCGCGCGCGAGGCTTGGACGATCGCCTGGACAACGTCCCGTGGGGATCGCATGCTACCGAAGCCGAAGTAGATGGGCGGCTCGCCGGCGTCGAGGAAGGCTTCCACCTCAGTGGGCAGCGGCCTATGGTCCGGGCGAAGCCATGCGCCTGTCTGGATGACGTCCAGGTCCGGGGTTTCGGGCCATGGCGCCAAGGTTGGGTCGGCGGCCAGCCAAGGCCGGCAGGTCATTATGTGGGTTCGCACGTCGGAGACGGGGGAGAGGCCGGTAGCCGCGCGCTGGGAGTCGATCGCCGCGGCCCATTGGCCGTTCCAGCGTTTGGCGTCTTGAGCCCAAAGCGTTCGATTGTCCGCAGCGGCATCCGTGGCCGGCTGCACCCATGAAGGCAGGGGAGGCGGCGCATGGTGCAGCGAGGGAAGAGTAATGGGGCACCAAGCCGCGTAGACGTAGGGAATTTTCATCTGCTCGGCGATGGAGTGGAGGGCGAACTGTAGCGCCATACCTGCCACCAGCAGGCCGCAGTCCTTGGCTGCAGGCGCGATGGCCTGGAACTGGCCGGCGACCGTCTCGTCAATGAGCCGGCGAAGTTGCTCCTGCGTTGGCGGGGCCGGCGGGGCGGGTGGGCTGGGCGCCGCGGTTTGGCGCACCGCGGGTCCGACCGGCACGAACGGTATACCGAGGCCGCCCATCCACCCGGCGAAGTCGGGCGGCGCGCAAATACGGACTTGCTGTCCAAGTTCGATCAGTTGCAACGCCAATGCCACGATTGGCTGGACGTCGCCGCGAGACCCGATGGTCGACAGCAGAACACGCATGGGAAGCCTCTCCGGATGGTGAAGGATAGCTGCCGGCATTCGCAAAATGCAGGCAGCATGCCCATGTTACTCGTGCCCGGCGCCGAATACCAGACGAAAAGACGCCTTCGTGCGGTCTTTATCTGACGTGGTTTCTGCGGGTTGGCTTTGGACGGCTGGCCCTTGCTAGAATTAAATCAGAAGCTACCTTCTGCCGCTAACTTATTTTCCAAGCCAGGCGCTCTTCCCGGTACGGATCATCGACCACCTTGCACTCCGCATCCAGGATCATGGTCGCTCGCTTCTCGAGCGTATAGGCCGGCCAGTTGGGAATTCCGGCATGGCTCGGATTGCTCGTGCGCGCAAACGCCGCCCAAGCTCCGCTCATGTTCTTGGCCGCCTTGTAGCGCTCAGGCCGCTTCCCCGCACTTGGATTATTGTCCGGATGATCGAACTTGAAAGCCATCTCCATGGCGTGGGCAGCCTTCTGCGGATACTTGACCGTCGCGCTTACGGGGACTTCCGATTCGTACGCGAAAATGTACATGTAGACCGGCCCGGCGCCGCAGAGCCGCCTTTCGCTCCGCCATGGTGATGGAATTCGTCCCCATGAACTGCGCGGTGGTGATGGCGATATAAATGTCCGTCGGCGAGGCTTGCGGCCGCGAGCGATGATAGGCCTCGACGACGCGGTCTGTCCGTTCGCCCAGCGATGGCCGCAGCCGCTGCCGCATGCCCGCCTCATCCAGCGAAAATGCCTCGGGGCTCCCGCGCTGGAAGAACATGATCGTCTCGTCTTTGTTGGTCCCGATAATCATCGGGATCTTGGCCGACATCGCCGGCGCCACCGGATCGTAAGGATGGTGCGGGATATACTGGCCGTCAACCACCGGCCCGAATCGCAGCGGATTGGTCCCCGACATCGTTTCCTGGAGCTTACTCAGCTTGTCCGGCGGCACGCGAACCAGCTCCCGCGCCTGCTTCTCGCCGAGCCCTAATTGCGAGAGCACCTTGCGCGTGGTCTCGGTGGCGGCATCGCGATCCGTGAGCCGCAGCGTGGGGCCGCTTTCCACGCTGGCCTTGTGATACAAGCCCTGCGCGCGCGGCAGAGCCGTCAGCGTCGCCGTTTTCATCCCGCCGCCCGATTCGCCCCAGATCATCACGTTTTCCGGATCCCCGCCGAAGGCCGCGATGTTATCGCGCACCCATTCGAGCGCGGCCGCGATATCCAGCATGCCCGCCGCACCCGACGCCGCGTATTCTTCGCCGAGCAAATCGCCCAGGTATAAGTAGCCGAGAAGTCCCAGCCGGTGATTGTGAGTTACGACCACGACGTCGTAGTTCTTCGCCAATGCGGAACCGTCGTGATTCAGGTACTGCGGCCAAACCTCGGCACCGCCGTTGCCCGTTGCGAATCCGCCGCCGTGCGAATAAAACATGACCGGCCGTTTGCGTCCATCGCCCACTCCCGGCGTCCAAATGTTGAGGAACAGGCAGTCTTCGCTCGAAACCGCGGGCTTCCATTCCTTGGGCCAACCGGGATCCGGCGGCTGGATGGCCTGCGCGCCGTATACCAGCGCCTCGCGCACCCCAGTCCACGGCTTCAGCTTTGGCGGCGCTTTGAACCGCCCCTCAGCCTCGGGCGACCCGGCATAAGGGATGCCCTTGAACAGGACCAACCCGTCCGCCGTCTGGGCGCCGCGCACAGCCCCGCTCGTGGTCTTCGCCACCACATTGGGCGATGCCGCGCCGCGCGCCAATGAAGCGACCGCGGCCGCTCCGCTCATGGAAACAAATGTCCGTCGATTCATCCTGGCAGCCGGTCCCGATTCTATTGAAATAACTGCGGCGTAAACTCAGCCAGATAATTTCGCCAGTTGATCCACGTGTGTCCGCCCGGGCTTTCCCGGAAGAACGGCGTGAAACCGTGCTTTTTCAGCATCTCGATGGTGGTTTTCGTGGTGGGCATCAGCCGGTCCTCGGTCCCCGTGCCGAACCACAGCAGCTTAAGCCCCGGCTTCAATGAAGCATTGTCCAGCATGGCCGCGCGGGACTGTTCCCAATCGGGCGAGTTGGCCTGCTGCCCAAACCGGAAAACGCCCGCGCTGAAGACACCTACATAAGCGAACTGATCCAGGTGCGACATCGAAATATTGAGCGTCTGGCCGCCGCCCATCGATAGTCCCGCGATGGCGGTGTGCGCGCGGTCCGTGAGCGCCCGGTAGTGCTCGCGCACGTAGGGCATAACGTCCGCGGTGAAATCCTCCGCGAACTCATCGCGCGTGGGCCGCGGCGCGCCCGGCATCATGGGAGCGGTTGTCGTATGTCCCGCCGGCATCACCACGATCATCGGTACCGCCTTCTTCGCCGCAATCATGTTGTCGAGGATGAAGCCCGCGCGGCCTACCGATGTCCACGCCTCGTCGCAGTCTCCCGAACCGTGCAGCAGATAGAACACCGGATACTTCGCGCTGCCCAGCCTCATAGCCCGGCGGCGTGTAGATATGCATACGGCGAAATTTTCCCAGTGCTGTCGAGTAGTAGGTAATCGCGGCCACCGCGCCGTGGGGCACTTTTTGCGTATCCATGAATTCAGCACCCGGGACATAAACCAGGCTCCAGGTATTGGTGTTGGATTCGCTGATGGCGGGATTGCGCGGGTCGTTCGCGGAAACGCCGTCGATGGCGAACACGTAGCGGTATGCGCCGGGATCCACCGGTCCCACGGTCGTTGACCAAACCCCGTCTTCGTTCTTCGTGAACACCGGACCGTCTTTCGGTAAATTGGGGATATCGTAAGCACGCAGCGCCACGGTTTTGGCTTCCGGCGCCATGATGCGAAACACAATCGTGCGGTCGGCCATCACCTCCGGCGACACGACCCGCGCGGCGGCCATCATCGCCGCGGAAGGTTGCGGCGGAGCCGGTGTCACGGCAGCAGCCGGTTTCGCATCCTGCGAGAACGCCGCCGCGAGGCCGGCCGTCAACATCAAAATCATCGTTCCTATATGTCTCATGCGTATCTCCCTATGATTACGGTTTCTCCCACTGCCCGGACTCCGCCGAACGGAACAACGCGTCGATTACCGCCATGTTCCGCACCGCATCTGCGAGCGGCACTGGGACGTCGATCTCCCCGCGCACCGCCCGCGAAAATAAATCCCCTTGAATGGTGTACTGGTCGCACACCGGAAACGTCTCTGTTTCCGCGCTGGTTCCGAACAGATCGGAGCCATCGTCTACAAACAGCCGGCACGCCTTGTCCGGGGGCGCATTGAACGGAATTTCGATCTCGACGCGTCCCTTCGTTCCGAAAAACTGCATCCGCTGATACGGAACCAACTGTGTGGAGCAGGTAAACACAACTTGGCCGGACGGAAAGTCCAGGATGGCGGAACTAAGCCGATCCGTTTTCATGTCCGGATCCCGTTCCAGGAGCGCCATTACCCGGCGCGGTTCTTCACCGAAAACGAAGCGGGTGGTGTTGATGGGATAGCAGCCGATGTCGAACAGCGCGCCGCCGCCCCACTCCACAACATTCCGGATATTGGCCGCGTCGCGATTGAAATAGCTGAAGAATCCCATGGCGGCGCGCAATTCCCCGATGCGTCCGCTGTGTACGATCTCCCTCGCCCGCAGCCACTGCGGATGAGTGCGCACCATGAATGCTTCGCCTATTTTGACGCCTGTGGCAGCCTGGACGTTCAGCAATTCGCGCGCTTCGGCTGCATCGAGCGACAGCGGCTTCTCGCACAGCACATGCTTGCCCGCCTCGGCCGCTTTCACCGACCACGGCACGTGGAGATGATTGGGCAGCGGATTATAGATCGCCTCGATTTCGGGGTCGGCCAGCAATTCCTCGTACGATCCGTACGCCTTCGGAATGCCGAGCGCCCCGGCGGCGGCCTCCGCCTTCTTCAAGTCGCGCGACGCAATTGCCACAATCTGGCTGTACTCGCCGGCCTGCATGGCCGGAATCACCTTTTTCACCGCGATATGGGCCACGCCCAGTACGCCCCAACGCACTTTTCGCATCGTTTGCGCTCCAACGTTCCAACATAATCCAATTTGGAGCGCTTCATGCGATATTAGTGCCCAATGCAGGAAACACGGCAACGGATCGTGGTGTTGGTGGGCCTGCCAGGCTCCGGGAAATCCACGTGGCTGGCGCGCCAGGGCATTGCCGCCATATCTTCTGACGCTGTTCGCCAGTTACTGGCGGACGATCCGACCGATCAGACCATTCACGCCCGCGTTTTCCTGACCATGCGCTACTTGCTTCGCCACCGCCTGGCACTGGGACGTCCTGTTTCGTACGTGGACGCGACTCACCTGACGCCTGAGGAGCGGCGGCCCTATATCCAGATCGCGGGATGGTACGGCTGCGAAGTAGAGGCTCTGTTTTTGGATGTTCCGGTTGCCGTGTGCCTGGAACGCAATCGCGGCCGCCAGCGCGTTGTCCCCGATAACGTAATCGAACGGATGGCCGCAAAACTGGTTCCGCCGAATCTGACTGAAGGCTTTGACAGGGTATCGGTGACTGCCTGATCGGGCCGCTACTGGAATGCGATGAGAACCTGGTTGGCTGCAATTCCCGCCGCGGTAACCTGAATCGGCACGAGCCCGGCTCCCGCCAGACCGCGGGGGACCAAAACATCGATTTGGTCTGCCCCGGGATACACGCCTTGGGTGCCGGCATAGGTGACGGCAGACGGTATGCCTCCGATGGTAACGACGACTCCGGCCGTCCCGGCGGCGCGCAGACCGGTACCGTAGATTTCGAGGTATACCTGGGTGCCCGGCGGTCCCAGGTCGATCGGTGCGGGAACAATGGCGCCGCTTTCAAGCTGGAATACGGGTTCGTAATTCCGCGTGCCGTTGGCGATGAGCAGAGCGTCGGCCGCAGCCAGTCCTGATGGGTTCAGTGCAAAGATTCCCGGCGATATGGCGGCAATTTCAATGGACGTGCTGAGCAATCCGCCGGGCGTTTGAATATTGAGCAAGCCACTACCTAAAGCGGCGGCGGGTGGGACTACGAAATTGATTTGAGCATCGGAGGCGTATAATATTTCCGCCGTGAGGTCGTTGCCTTGTGCGTCGTGGATCGAGATTGAAGCGCTCGCCAAGCCTGAGCCAAAGAGCGCGGCCAGCGAAGCGGGCGCCACAGGACCGGCTTGGTAACTCGCCGCGGATACGATCGACAGGGCCGGTTCGGCGGCGCCGTTTTGGCTCACCGATACACGGGCCCCGCCGATCGAAAACGTAGCGGCGCGCGACGCGGCGGAATCGGGCGCGATGGCTAAAGTGACGGTGCCCGGTCCCGTGCCGCCAGCCGGGCCCTCAATCCAGGCGGGCAATCCGGAAACAGTCCAGGGGCAGGCGGTTCCGGTTTGGATGCTTAAGCTCTCCGTTCCTCCGCCTACGGTAGCGACGAATGCGGCGGGCTGGACCGCGTAGGTGCAAGGCGCGGAGTAGGGAGTGAGAGCGACCACGATGCTGTTGCCGGCATCCGTCACGTAGACGGTACCGGCCGCATCCACCGCGACTCCGGCCAGGGAGTTGAAGCCGGACAGCGTGGCTAATACGGCATCCTGGTAGGAAGCGCCGCCGCCGGCGATGATCGTGGTGGCGCCCTGCGCGACCTTGCGGACGGTGTTGTCGCCCTCGTCTACGACATAAAGATTGGCGGCGCTATCCACGGCGATAGGCCCGGGCTCCAAGAAACCGGAGGCGCACGTCGAAATCGTGCCGTCCACGGCCACCTTGCGGATCACCTGGTTGCCGAATCGGAGATATAGAGGTTACCGGAGCTGTCTACTGCAACGCCATTGGGCTGCCATAATTCCGCCGCCAGGCGCAGGACCGCTGTCGCCGCTGTAGCCGCCCACACCACTGCCCGCGACGGTGGTAATGGCGCCGTTGGAGATCTTATGCACGACGTTGTGAAAGATATCGGCGACGTAGATGTTGCCTTGGGAGTCGCTCGCCAGGTGTCCGACGTTGCCCAGTTCCGTGCGCTGATCGCCTTCGCCGGCCACCGTGTCGATGATGCCGTTAACCACCTGCCGAATGAGGACCGCCTGGTCACCGATGAAGTAGCTGCCATTGGGACCGGTCGCGACAGCGAATGGGCCGGACAGCGCGGCACTGGTGGCCGGGCCGCCGTCGCCGCTGTCGCCAAAGATGGCCGAGCCGGTGCCGGCTATCGTCGTCACGACGCCGTCCGCCACCATACGCACCCGATCGTCGCCGGAATCGGCGACGTAAAGCTGCTCCGAAGCGCCCAGGGCGAGGCCGGCTGGACCCTCGAATTGGGCGTAAGACGCCGGTCCGCCATCCCCCAGCGCCGCGCCGCCGCCGATGACGGTGGTGATGATTCCCTGGGAAACCTTGCGGACGCGCGAATCGTGAAATCCGTAGCCGACTTCGGAGATGTAAAGGTTTCCGGCTGGATCGACGGCGACTCCCGTGGGCAGCCCCAGGAGAGCAGCCAACGCCGGGCCATTATCGCCTTCAGTGCCGCTCGAACCCGCGGGGCCGACACCCGCGACAGTTTGGATGGCGCCCTGCGAGATCTCCCGGATGCGGTCGTCGTCGGTGATGAAAACGTTGCCGTGCGAATCGACGGCGATTCCCGCTTGTCCGTCGATGGCGATGGCAGCGTTGAGCGCAGGTCCGCCATCGCCGCTGTAACTATCGGCGCCGGTGCCGGCGGTGGTGGTGATGATCCCGTTGGAAACTTTGCGCACGCGGTGATTGCTCTGGTCGAGGATGTAGATGGCGCCGGATGCATCGACGGCCACGCCGTTAGGCAGCGCTAGCTGGGCGGCACTGGCGGAGCCGCCGTCTCCGCTAAAACCGGCGGAACCGGTTCCGGCTACCGTGGTGATGATGCCCTGCGAGATTTTGCGGATGCGATTGTGGCCGGTGTCGGCGACGTAGATGTTGCCCGCCAAGTCCGTAGCCACGCCCTGGGGCCACGACAGTTGGGATTCGGCAGCCAATCCGCCATCGCCCAGAACCGCGCCACCGCCTGCGACGGTGGTGATGATCCCATTCGAAACCATGCGGATGCGGGAATTGTCGTAGTCCGCGATGTAAAGGTTTCCGGCGGCATCCAGCGCAAGCCCAGTGGGGCGGGAGATTTGCGCGCCGGCCGCGGGTCCGCCGTCGCCCAGAAATCCGGAAATGCCGGTGCCCGCCACGCAGGTCAGCATGCCGCTCCTGTCCAGCCGCAAGACAGCGTGCTGATCCCTCAACGCTGCGTATACACTACCGTCTGAATCGAGCGCCACGGCGAATACGTCGTTGAGGCTGGCCGACGTTCCGGCGATGTTTCCCGGCAGGCCTCCGCCGGCGAAAATGTGGGTTTGATAGGCGGTGTAAGTCTGGCCGTGCGCAGACCCGCATGCGAAAGCCGTGACCAGGAGGAGCCCGCAAATTCGCATGAATCCGATTATAGGTGGAAACGCATTCGCCCGTTCACCTGCTTCAGCCTGCATTCCAAGCCTCCAAATCCCCCATTTAACCCGATCGAGTCCCCTAGCCTAATCGCGATCTTTACAATACATCTTATGGCTGATTTTCAGGTAATACAACCCGAAACTACCTATTCCGGCTCGCGCATCGAGCCTTTGCGCAAGGGGCTGCCCAAGACCACCCAGTCGCTCTGCCCGGAATGCTCACTGTCAATCGCGGCGGAGATCTTTGAAGAAAACGGCCGCGTGATTATGCGGAAGGCTTGCCCAACTCACGGCGAATTCCGCGATATCGTTTTTTCCGACGTCCGCCTATACCTCAAGATGGAGGAATGGACCTTTGGCGATAGCCGCGGCCTCACGAATCCGCCCGTATCGAATGCCACCCGCTGCCCGGACGATTGCGGCCTGTGCAATCTGCACACCAGCCACACCGGGTTGGCGAATGTCGACTTAACCAATCGCTGTAATCTCACCTGCCCCGTCTGCTTTGCGAATGCCAACGCCACCGGCTACGTCTACGAGCCCACGTTCGAGCAGATTCGCGGCATGCTCCGATCCCTGCGCGATGAACAACCCGTAGCCGGCCGCATCGTTCAATTCTCGGGCGGGGAGCCTACCATCTACCCCCGTTTCTTCGACGTTCTTCGCATGGCGCGCGAGATGGGCTTCTCGCACCTGCAGGCCGCCACCAATGGCATCCGCTTCACCGACCTGGAGTTCGCCCAACAAGCCAAGGAAGCCGGTCTTCACACCCTGTACCTGCAGTTCGATGGCGTTTGCGACGATGTCTATCGCCGCACCCGGGGGCGCTCGCTCTGGGAACAAAAGCTGCGGGCGATTGAAAATGTGCGCAAGGCCGGGCTGAAGATCGTCTTCGTCCCCACCATCGTCAAGGGGATCAACGACCACCAGATCGGCGACATCGTGCGCCTGGCGATCGAGAACATCGACTGCACCAGCGGGATCAGCTTTCAACCCGTGGCCTTTACCGGCCGCATCGCCCGCCGCGACCTGGAGGCCAAGCGCTTCACCCTTTCCGATTTCGCGCATGCCGTAAAAATCCAGACCGGCCTCTGCGACCCTTACGAAGACTGGTTCCCGCTGGCCTGCGTCTCACCGTTCTCCAAGCTGCTCAGCGCCATGCGCGGCGAGCAAACCACCACGTTAACCTGCCACCCCCACTGTTCTATCGGTACCTATCTATTCGTGGACCGCAACCGGCATGCTGTCCCCGTTACCCAATTCGCCGATGTCGGCCCCATGCTGCAAGCCATGGACGCGCTGGCGCGCAAAACCGAGTCCCGCCGCGTCAAGCTTTTCTCCAAATTTGAAAGCTGGAATATCCTGCGCAAGTTCTTCCACGCGGAGAAGGCGCCGGAAGGCCTCACTTTCCAAAAATTCCTGCAAACGCTGCAAGGCATGACCGATAAGCGCTATGGACGCGGCAAGCTGGAAAACGAGGGATTTACGTATCGCACCCTGATGGTCGCCGGCATGCATTTCATGGACTCGTACAACTACGATGTCGAGCGCGTGAAACGCTGCGTCATCCACTACGCCGCCCCCGACGGCCGTATCTATCCGTTCTGCGCCTATAATTCCGGGCCGGTGTACCGGGAGAGAATTGAGCGGCAATTCTCGGTTCCATTGGAAGAACCCGCCATAGCCTCCGCAGCGGCCGCCGGCGCCTAAGAGATGCCAGGCTGCAAGGCTGCCAGGCGGAGCCCTCACGCCGCGAGTCTTGCGTTATAGTTTTTCAATGAGAATTGCGCTCGCGCTTCCCGCCGTTTTTGCCCTTTCGCTGTTCGCGCAGCCAAAGCCGGCGCGGGACGCTTCCCAGCCCGTCGACGAAGAATACACCAAAAAGATTCGCGAGTACACTACCGAACCGTTCTTCAATTCGCCGCTGACCGATTATTTGCCGGCCTCGAAAACCGTGCCGACGCCGAAAGTCGGTGCTGGGCGACGTGGCCGGCGCGCCCGGCATGCTGCCGTATTCGCAGGAAGTTTACCGCTACATGCGAATGCTGGAGGCGGCCAGCCCGCGGGTGAAGGTGTTCAGCATCGGCAAGACGGAAGAAGGCCGCGAGATGATCGCCGTGGCCGTGGCGGACCAGCGTTTGCTGGCCAAGCTCGACGAGAATCGCGCGCGCCTGGCGAAACTGGCCGATCCGCGCACCATCCACATGGACGATGCCGAGGCCGAGAAACTGGTGGCCGCGTCCACGCCGATCTATTACATCACCGGCACCATCCATTCGCCGGAAACCGGCGCGCCAACCGCGCTGATGGAACTGGCCTATCGGCTGGCCGTGGATGAAAGCGCGTACATCAAATTCATCCGCGAAAACATGATCACTCTGATCACGCCCATGGTCGAGGTGGACGGGCGCGACCGCATGGTGGACATCTACCGCTGGCATCTGGCGAATCCCGGGAAAGCAGTGGCCGCCCCTGATTTACTGGGGCCACTACGTGGGACACGACAACAATCGCGACGCCATGGGGCTGACGCTGGCGCTGACGCGCAACGTGCTGAACACCTTCGTCGGATGGAAGGCGCAGGTGCTGCACGACCTGCACGAATCGGTGCCGTATCTTTACGACAACACGGTGGGCGACGGTCCTTACAACGCGTGGATCGATCCGATGCTGGCCGACGAATGGCAGATGATGGGCTGGAACAACGTCGCGGAGATGACCAAGTTCGGCATGCCGGGCGTGTTCACGCACGGCACCTTCGACACCTGGTCGCCCAGCTACCTGATGTTCATCGCCGCCATGCACAACGGCATCAGCCGGTTGTACGAGACCTTCGGCAACGGCGGCGCGGATACCGAGGAGCGCACGCTGCGAACCCGACGAATACGCGCGCACCTGGTACAAACAGAATCCGCCGCTGCCCAAGGCGAAATGGTCGCAGCGCAACAACAACAATTACGAAGAGACCGGCGTGCTCACGGCGCTGGCGTATTTCAGCGCCAACAACAAACTGTTCCTGCGCAATTTCTATTTGAAGGCCAAGCGCTCCATCGAGAAGCCGCGCACCGAAGGGCCCGCGGCGTACGTTTTCCCGGCGGACGATCCGCGTCCCGGCGCGCAGGCCGATCTGCTGCGGATGCTGCAGGAACAGGGCTGCGAGATTTCCAGCGCCACGGCCGCCGTTCACGGTACATGATGCCTGCCAAGAAAGCGCCAACCAAAGCATGCCGACGGCGGCCGCGGCGATGCGAGCGGCAGATGAACCGACGGCGCGATCGCAAGCCTAAAGAGAAACCGAAGACCGAGCCGCGGACGTTTCCGGCGGGCAGCTACGTCCTGCGCATGGATCAGCCCTATAGCCGCATCGCCGATACGCTGCTCGATTATCAATATTGGGCTCCCAACGATCCGCAAAAAGATATCTACGACGATACCGGCTGGACCTTCGGCGAACTGGGCAACGTGCAGGTGGCCCGCGTGACCGATGTGAAGGTGCTCGACGCGGCCATGACCGCGGTCAAGGGCCGCGTGGCCGCGCCCGGCGGAGTCGAAGGCTCGGGCGACGTTTTCCTGATCAATCACAATGCGGACAATGCGTTGATCACGCTGCGCTACCGCTTTCCGAATGCTTCGTTCGAAGCCGCCGAGGAGCCGTTCGAAGCGGGCGGGCATAAATTCAATCGCGGCTCGTTCATCGTGACGCAAGTGCCGCGGCGGCAGATTTGGGCAAAGCGGCGGCGGAACTGGGCGTGCAGGCCTACGCCGCGGCGCTAGCGCCCACCGTGAAGACGCATCCCGCGCGGGCCGCGCGCATCGCGGTGATGCACACCTGGCTGACAGCGCAGAGCGATGGCTGGTGGCGAATGGAGTTCGATCGCCTGAAAGTTCCTTTCGACTACATCAACACGCAGACGGTAGCGGCAAGCGCGCCGGGCGGGCTGCGCGCCAAGTACGACGTGATCATCTTTCCGCCCGGAATTCGCAATGCGCAGGCGGTGGTGAACGGGCTTGCCGATGTTCGGAAATCCGCTGCCTTGGAAAGTAACGCCGCTGACGCCGAATCTGGGAAAGACCGACGAAACCGACGATATGCGCCCCGGCCTGGGCTGGGCGGGCTGGAACGCCTGCAGGAGTTCGTGCGACATGGCGGACTGCTGATCACGGCCAACGACAGCGACAAATTTCGCCGTGACTTTCGGGTTCGCGCCCGGCGTCAGCATCGGCGGCGGATCGGGACTGAAGGTCACAGGGTCGGCGCTGCGGTCCAAGACTGGTCGATGCGGCCAGCCCGATCGTCTACGGTTACGCCGATAATCTGGCGATCTTCGCGTCGAATCCTCCGGTGCTGAATGTATCGAACATGATGGGCGGAGGCGGCGGACGACGCAGCAGTGCGGAAGAGAAGGAACGTCCCACCGGACGCGGCACCGCGGACGATCCCGATGTGCCGCAAGGCCGCACGCCGGCTGAGATCCCCGAACCGCCGCACGCCGAAAAGTGGGAGGCGCTGCCGGTAACCGACGAACAGCTTCGCAATCCGATCAGCGTGATCCCGCCGGCGGCGCGGCCGCGCGTGGTGCTGCGCTACGCGAATGCGAGCGAACTGCTGGTTTCCGGTTTGCTCGATGGCGGCGGCGAACTGGCACAGCATCCAGCGATCGTCGATGCCCCATTTGGCTCGGGCCACGTGGTGCTGTTTTCAAATAATCCGTTCTGGCGCGCCGAAACGAAAGGCAGCTACTTCCTCGTGTTCAACGCCATCATGAACTTCGACAATTTGAGCGCGGGGCGCAAGCTCGCGGATAAATAAGTCCGGGAGGTCTGATACAATCGTCGATTGCCATGCGAAGGATCTGGCTGCTGGTGCTCGCGGGCGCACTGGCGGTAACGCTCTCGTCCTGGGGTAAGAAGAAAAAAGAGGAAGAGACGCAGGTCCTGCAGCTTCCCAAGAACCCTCCTGCCGCGATTACGGTGGAAACGCGCCGCCTGGTTTTTCATGTCACGCCATTGTCTGCCAAAGGCCTTCTCTCGCAGCAAACGCGCGAAGCGCTGAAGTGGCTGCTGCACTCGACCAATGGCGCAGCGATCGTGAAGCTGCGCGCCTTCGTGGCGGGCAGCGGAGATCTGCGGCGGGTGCGCGAACTGGTGGCCGAGACGTTCACCGAACACCGGCTGGCGCTGCCGGTGTTGAGCGTCGTGCAAGTGGGCGCGCTGCCGCTCGAAGGCGCTCAGGTATCCATTGAGTCGATGGCGGTGGCCAAGAAGCAGGTCAGCGAATACGGGCTGGGGTATATTTCCGGGCAGGCGGTAACGGCGGCGGCGCCGCTCGACCCGGTGCTGCCGCTCGCCGAACAATCGATGGCGCGGGTGGCGACGGCGGTGAAAGCGGCGGGATCGGAGCCGTCCGATGTGGCGCGGATTACTTGCTTCGTCAGTTCGCTGGGACAATATGCGGAGGTTCGGCGGTTGGTGGAATCCGCGTATGCGAGCGCGGCGCTGAATTTCGTGCAGGTGCAGCGGGCGCCTGCGCGCGCCGTCGCGGAATGCGAAGCGGTGGCCCATTTGCGCCGCGACACGGGCGGCGCGGTTCACATGTTGAATCCGGAGGGCCTGGCGCAATCGCCGCAGCTTTCGCAGGTGGCCCTGATTGGGGCGGAGCAGGTGATTTTGACCGGCAGCCAGGAGGCCTTCGGCTTCCAGGACGCCGATGCGCGTCTGGCTTTTGAGCGTCTGCAAAAATCGCTGGCGCAGGAAGGCGGATCGCTGCACGAAGCGGCTTTCACCAGCTTGTATCCGCTGTCGTCGAGTATATCCGAACAGGTGCGCAAGATTCGCGGCGAGTTTTACGATGGCGCGCGGCCACCGGCCGGCACCATGCTGCCCTTTCAGGGCCTGCCCTCGATGGACGCGGGATTCGCGGTCGACGTGGTGGCCGTCAAACGATAAGGTCAAAACAGTGAAGACTACAGTTGCATTCGGCGAAATCATGCTCCGGCTGGCGCCGCCCGGCTTTGAGCGATTCCTGCAGTCGCCGCAGTTCGTGGCGACCTTCGGCGGTGGCGAGGCCAACGTGGCGGTGGCAGTGGCTACGTTCGGCCTGCCGTCGCGCTATATAACGCTGCTGCCTCCCAACCATCCGATCGCCGATTCGGTGGTGGGCGAATTGCGGCGCTTTGGGGTGGATACCTCGCATATCGTCAGGGCACGCGGGCGCATGCCGGTTTACTACGTGGAGACGGGCGCGAATCAGCGGGCTTCGAAGGTGGTCTACGACCGCGATTACAGTTCGGTGGCGCTGGGCAAGCCCGGCGACATCGATTGGAACGCGGCTTTTGATGACGCCGGGTGGTTCCACATCACTGGTATCACGCCCGCCATCAGCGCATCGGCGGCGGATCTGGCTTTGCAGGCGGTGCAGTCGGCGCGCGAAAAAGGCATCACGGTATCGTGCGATCTGAATTACCGCAAGAATTTGTGGAAGTGGGGCAGGACGGCGAGCGAAGTGATGCGCGAACTGGTTCGTTTTGTCGATGTCGGGATCGCCAACGAAGAGGATTGCCAGATGGCGTTGGGCATTCAGGCGCCGGTGGATGTGCATGCCGGCACTCTCGACCCCAAGCATTATGAGGCGTTGACGGGCAAGGTGCTCGACGAATTCTCCAATCTGCGAATGATCGCGGTGACGCTGCGCGAATCGCACAGCGCGTCGCACAACGGGTGGTCGGCGTGTTTGAACGACCGCCATTCGTTTCAGTTGAGCCGGCATTACGAGATCCACAACATCGTGGACCGCGTGGGCGGCGGCGACGCTTTCGCGGGCGGCCTGATTTACGGGTTGCAGGCGCTGGGAGGTCCGGCGGAGGCGTTGGAATTCGCGGTAGCGGCGAGTTGTTTGAAGCACTCGATTCCGGGCGACTTCAACCGCTTCAGCGCGGATGAAGTGCGGCAACTGCTGAAGGGCGGCGGTTCGGGCCGGGTGCAGCGCTGACAGATTTAAAGCCGGCCTGTGGCCCGGCGGCGTCCTGCTAGAATGAAGATCAACGGTTAATCTTCATGGTGGCACGTATTTTTTTCGCGCTGGCCCTTGTCTCGCTAGCGCTGGCTCAATCCGACAAAGCTTCGAAACCCATCAAGGTGCAGGTGAACGAGGTGATCGTTCCGGTCACCGTCACCGACGAAAAGGGGCGCTTCGTCTCCAATCTGGAGGCTAAGGATTTCAAGATTTACGATCAAGGGAAAGAACAGCGAATCGAGTTTTTCAGCCGGGATCGCAACCAGCCGGTGGTGGTGGGTTTCCTGGTCGACATGAGCAACAACACCCGGGTCCATTGGAAAAATTATCAGGATGCGGCGATCGAGCTGGTGCTGAATCTGTTGCCGGGCGACAAGAAATACAGCGGCTATCTGATTTCCTACTCGAATGAGCCCGAGCTGCAGGTGAATACCACCAGCGAATCGGACAAGCTGGTGGATAAGTTGACCAAGATGAAGCCGGGCGGCGGCTCGGCGCTTTACGATGCGATTTACATGGCGTGCATGCGGCGGCAACTGGTGGAAGGGGAGCCTTACGATCCGCGGCGCATCCTGATTATCATTGGCGACGGACACGACAACGCCAGCAAGAAGAGCCTCGATGAAGTGATCGAGATCGCGCAGCGCAATATGGTGACGATCTACGGAATGAGCACGGTTTCGTTCGGATTCACCAGTGAGGGCGACGAGAATTTACAGCGGATGACGACGGAAACCGGCGGGCGGTTGGTTTATCCGTTGAACGATCTGTATTCGGACGTCGACGGTTATCTGTCGCATCCTTCGGACGATGGCAATTATGCGCTTACGATTGGCATGGGCGCGTACGCTTCGGAAGTTTCGGCGGGGATTTTCCACGCCATCGCGGCGATCGCGGGCGAGGTGACCACGCAGTACATTCTGCGCTATGTGCCGGATACGGGGCCATCGAACACTAAGGTTTTTCGCAACATTAAGGTGGCGGTACCCATGCTACCCACGGCTAGGGTCCGGTTCCGCAAGGGCTATTATCCGTTCGCTCCTTAAGGTGCGAGGAATGTTGTTTTGTGGACGATAAGGCAATTATGGGGGCGGTGGTTCCGATTCGCGGGCGCGCGGAGGGGGAATTTGTTCTGCTGCAACTTGCCCTGCCCGGCCAGCCCGTGCATGATGTCGGCGTATTGCTGTTGGATTCGGATTCCCCGCGCCACGCTGTGCGGTTGCGCGAGCACTGGGAAGATCTGGCGGGTCCGGAAGACGTCGAATATCTGGCCGCCCTCAGGCGCGATTTTGAAGAGAAGATCGCGGAGATGGGCGCCCGGCGATTGCTTGAGTCCTGGGAGGAATCGCTGTCGAACGTTCTGCGCGTATCGAAGCGCGAGCGCGTGGCGGTGGATTCGTTTTCGCGGGTAGCCGATGGAATTTTCGAACGGCATGTGGAGCGATTACCGGTGGCGCCATTCCGCACGCATTTGCCTCTGTACACTTTACGCGCGGCCGCCGGGAAGTTCGGTAGCGACGAAGAAGTAGCGGAAGAAGATTGGGTGCGCGCGCCGGAAGGTCTGCGGTTGACGGAGGGGATGTTTGTAGCGCATGTAGTGGGTCACTCCATGGAGCCGCGCATTCCCGACGGCAGTCTGAACATTTTTCGGGGCCCGGTGGTTGGCTCGCGCCAGGGCAAGATCGTATTGGCTGAACTGATCGGCGTACACGAGCGCTTCACGGTTAAGCGGTACAGCAGCCGGAAGTCGGCTACGGGCGAGGATCAATGGGAGCATGAGCGGGTGCGGCTGGAACCGTTGAATCCGGAGTTACGAAGCTTTCGAGTTGACGCCCGACCAGGTGAAATACATCGTCGCCGAGTGGATTCAAACGCTCGAATGACGGGTATATCCGCGCGTTCTTTGGCCGCGCGCCTGTTGCGCTGGTACGATGCCGGGCATCGCGACCTGCCTTGGCGCCGCAGCCGCGATCCCTACCGCATCTGGGTTTCGGAAATCATGCTGCAGCAGACCCGCGCCCAGGCGGCCATTCCTTACTACGAGCGGTTTCTGGACGCGCTTTCCGGCAGTGACGGATCTGGCGGAGGCGGTCTGAAGCAGACGTACTGGCGCGTTGGAGCGGGTTGGGCTATTACTCGCGCGCCCGCAACCTATTGAAAGCCGCTCGCATGATAGGCGGACATTTTCCGGCGAGCTATGCGGAGATCCTGGAACTTCCTGGGGTGGGCGATTACACGGCCGCGGCCATCGCCAGTATTGCGTTCGAGCTGCCGCACGCGGTGCTGGACGGCAACGTGATGCGCGTGATCGCGCGGCTGACCAGGGATGCCGCCGACATCGGCGCCAGCCGCACGCGCCGGCGCTTTCGCGACATCGCGCAGCAGTGGCTCGACCGGCGCCGGCCCGGCGCGTTCAACCAGGCCATGATGGAGCTGGGCGCC
Organism: Bryobacterales bacterium; assembly: GCA_963738375.1. Lineage (GTDB taxonomy): Bacteria > Acidobacteriota > Terriglobia > Bryobacterales > Bryobacteraceae > Bog-159. The sequence goes on from CAVTWL010000002.1 coordinate 190,664, forward strand.
ACCGTCTGCCTGCCGCGCACGCCGCGCTGCGGCGAATGCCCACTTGAGGAAATGTGCGTGGCGCGGCGAGAAGGCCGGGAACGCGAGCTGCCGGTAAAACTGGGAAAGCAGACTTCGGTGCAACTCACCATGGATGCGGCCGTAATCGAGAGAGGCACGCAGGTGTTGCTGTGGCAGCGCCCGGCCGATGCGGGAAGGCTGGCGAGCTTCTGGGAGCTGCCTGGCACGGAGCAGTTACCGGAAGTGCGCGACATGGCGGAGACGGGCAGCTTTCGCCACACCATCACGCATCATCACTACACGGTGACCGTGAAGCGCGGCCGATTGCGAAAGAAGCTGCGCACCGGTGGACCGTTACGCTGGGTTACGCTGGCCGATCTGGAATCGCGGCCCTTGAGCACCATAGCCCGGAAAGCGCTGCATCTGGCCGGAATTCTGCCGAAGCGAACCGCTTGATTACCAGTCGGCGCGATGCGGGGATTCCGCGGCGGCTTCGAGCGTCCACGCCTCCGCGGGCTGACGGCCCAGGGTGACCGTAACGCGCGTCAATCGTCCGCGCCGCGCCAACAGCAACGGCAGCTTGTCGCCGGGCTGATAGTTGGCAAGCTGGCGATCCCACTCGGCGGGGCGCACCACGAAATCGGCGAAGGCCAGGATGGCGTCGCCGGTATCGAGACCGGCTTCGTAAGCAGGCGTGCCCCGCGGAATGCGCGTTACCAGAAGTTTGCCGTCTTCTATCTTGGTTTCCGCACCGAGCCATGCCTGCTTGCCGGGCGGCTCCTCCGCGAAACGCAGTCCGAACCAGTCGAGCGCCTCGCGATAGTCCAGTTCGGCGGTGGAATCGAAAACCTTGGCGAACCACGCGCTCAAATCCGTTCCCGCCACTTCAGAAGCGGCCGCGCGAAAGGCGGCTGGGGTATATCCGGTAGCGGCTGGATTGCGCGCCAGCGCGAGCCGCATCGCATCATCCAGGCGTTTCGCGCCGCCCGTCGCCCGGCGGATGCGCGCATCCAGCAGAAAGCCCGCTACCTCGCCCTTGGTGTAATAGCTGATGGCGGTGTTGGCGGAGTTTTCATCTGGACGGTAGAACTTGATCCAGGTATCGAAGGAAGAGAGCGACAGCGATTGTTCCAGCCTTCCCGGCGTTGTCTGCAGTTCGCGGATGGCGCGCGACAGGGAGGCGAGGAATTCTTCCCCGGTTGAAATCCCGGCGCGCCGCACCATCAGCGGCCCATAATAACTGGTGAAACCTTCGGCTATGCCCAGACTGGCGGTGTACGGTTCCGTTTCATATTCGCCCGGGGTCAATTCCGCGGGACGCAGGCGCTTGACATTCCAGGCGTGGAAGAATTCGTGGCTCGCCAGATCGAGCCAACGCAAGTAATTGTGGCGCGTGCGCGTACCCCAGCGGTCGGACATGAGCGCGGTGGAATTGCTATGCTCCATGCCGCCACCACCGCCGGTGAGCATATTCAAGAACAGGTATTTGTCGTAAGGCAGTCCGCCCCACATTTTGGCATCCTGCGCCACAATGAGCGCCAGATCCTTAGCGGCACGCTCACCGTCGAAGACGCCGTCTTCGCCCACATCGACCAGAAAATGCAGCGTGCCGTCTACACGAAATTCGTGGCTAGCTGGATTGCCTGCCACGATGGGTGAATCCACCAGGGTTTCGTAATCGGGCGTGCGGTAATGGTGCGGCTCCCCGGCGACTGGCGGCATTCCGGTAGCAGTAGTCTTCCAAGCCGCCGGTAACATGATGCGAACATCGTGGGTGCGCGCCACATGGTCTGCCAGCGTCAGGAAAGTTGCCGCGCCATTCAGGAGCGCGAATTCGTCATCGACCCAGTTATCCTGCACGCCCATGACGTGGCAGTAAACGCGATACGAAACGACCACGGGATCGGCGCCCGCGGTTTGGATGCGCCAGCGATCCTTGCGCGATTTTTCGATGGCGAGCGGATGGCCGTCCACGGTGCGCGCCGTGACGTCTTCCAGATTCTTGGCGTACTCGCGGATCACATAGGGGGTCCACACGGCCATCATCAGTTCTACGCGCGCCTGCGAGGCAGTAGGCACACGCGCCTCGACTTCCACGTAGTGGTTCTGGGGATGGGGAATGCGAACGCTGTATGAAATAGCGGCGGGAGGCTGCGCCGCGGCGACGGAGGAGTACAGCAGGATGACAGCGAACGAAGCCCTGGCGCAACACCTCACCGCCAGTACCTATTTCGCTTTCGCTTTGGGGCGTGGCGGCGCTTCGGCGGAGGCTGCCGGCTTACGCGCGGGCGGTTGATTGAGCAGCCGCTTCACGGAGCGCGTCAACTGCGCACATTCTCCGGAGCTTTTGGTGATGACAACATCGGCGCCGGTGGATTGCTCGGTCAAGCCCAGCGGTTCGACAAATCCGGAAAGCAAAATGACGCGCACGTGGGCTTGCGCGGCGCGAATGTGCCTGATCAGTTCGATGCCGTCCATCCGCGGCATTCTGAAATCGGTGACAACCACATCGAAGTTCTGCTTCGCAAGCAATTCCAGAGCCTCGTCTCCGCCGGTAGCGGTCGAGATATGATAGCCAAGTTCCTGGAGCAGCGATTTACGTGCGATCAGACCCTGGCGATTATCGTCTACCAGGAGGATTTCGGGAGTCTTGACGGGGAGTGGAGCGGGAACGTGTCTCATGCTAACGGAGGTCACGTTAACAGACCCGTAACGCAAGTGTCAACGCTTTTGCATCAGCTTGGAAAGAGGCGAGATTGAGTGCTTGACAAACCGCCGCGCTATTCCACTTCGCGCGGCGCGGTGTAGCCATTCTTCGCTACGATCTGGTATTTAATCGGCTTGCCTTTTTCGTCTACCACACGCAGTGGTTCGTTGGTCGCCGGATTGACTAACTCCACTTTGATCTTGCGGAATTTCCCGTCGTGCGCCTTATTCGAAGGCTCATAGCCGATGGAGTACTGATTTCTGAGCGACTCTGAAATGCCTTGGAAGATCGATGGGAATTCGCCGTAGAAGCGCGGGAAAAAAGCTTTGCCACCCGTTTCACGCGCGAAGGTGTTCATCTGGTTGTCGGCTTGGAGAAAACTGACGTTGTCGCCGCCGCGGCTCATGATGCGCAGCGCTTGCATCAAGCCGATGGCATAAACGGGAACGCCGGCGTCCTGGATGACCTTGCGCGCCTTATCGTAGGTCAATTTACTAAAGGTGTCGATGCCGGAGGACATCAGCAGGATAGCCTTGCGCCCTTCGATTTTCGACATCCGTTGTTCGGTATCGGCGAGCGCATCGAACAGATTGGCTTCCGAAAAACCGGGGATGCGCAGCCGCTGCAAAGCTTCGTAGGTTTGACGCTTGTCGGTGGTGAAATCGGAAAGGATCTCCTCCTTGAAATCGTAGGCGATTACCGCGACATAATCTTCCGGCTTCAAGGTTTGCGCAAAGCCATATGCGGCGGCGAGCGTCTGATACCAGGTTTGGCCGCCATACCATTGGAACTTTCCGCTGAATTCAATCAGCAGACACACCGTCATGGGCGCCGTGCTTTTGCCGAACGATTTGATCTGCTGCGGAACATTGTCTTCGAGGACCCGGAAACTGCCGCGCGGAAGGTTGGGAATGAAGTTGCCCTTGTTGTCGAGCACCGAAACGTCGACACTCACGACATTGACGTCGCTTTTGAAACTGGGCAAATTTTCCGGGATATCCGGCTGGGCCTTCTTACTGAGCTTGGAGGGGATGGGCGCATCGGCCGGGGTGTCGGTGGACTTGCGCGGTTTGGCCACCGTGTTATCCGAATCTTTATCGGGGCCCGCCTGGTCTTGCGCGAACGCTACGCCGGCCAGCGCCAACAGGGCGGCGAAAGCGAGCGGCAAAGCCGCGATTTTATTGCAAAATTTCATAGAGGCACCAATTCCCCAGCTAACTATAACAAAGAAGACGCCGGGGCCGAGGAATTGGTTTCGCATCTGGTAACGGCGCCGGCGACCACAGCTTCGGTCTGGCGGCGATAGGTATCCCGCAGTTCCGGCGTACTGGCCTCAAAACGAAGGACCAGGACGGGCTGGGTATTGGACGCGCGCACCAGACCCCAACCTTCGGGGAACAGGACGCGAACGCCATCCACATCGAGGATGGCGTGGGTGGCGCGGAAGTGCTCGGTGACGAAACGGACAACTTCGAATTTGATGGCGTCCGGACAGTCGACGCGGATTTCCGGCGTGGCGAAGGTGGGGGGCAGATCGGCCAACTGTGCGGACAGGGGCTGACCGGATTGCGCCACGATCTCCATCAGGCGGCAAGCGGCGTATAGAGCGTCGTCGAAGCCGTAATAACGGTCGGCGAAAAACATGTGACCGCTCATTTCGCCGGCCAATTCGGCGTGCGATTCTTTCATTTTCGCCTTGATGAGCGAATGGCCGGTACGCCACATGATGGGGTTACCGCCCCGCCGGCGGATGTCGTCATAGAGCAGTTGCGAACATTTCACTTCGCCGATGAAGGTGGCGCCCGGTTTACGCGAGAGTATCTCACGCGCGTAGACGATCATGAGACGGTCGCCGAAGACGACATCGCCGTTTTCATCGACGGCGCCGATGCGGTCGGTATCGCCATCGAACGCGATCCCAAGGTCCGCGCCTGTGCGGCGCACAGCGGCGGCCAGATCGCTCAGATTTTCCAGGACGGTGGGGTCGGGATGGTGATTGGGGAAGCGGCCATCCATTTCGAAAAACAATTCGGTGGCTTCGCAATCGAGCTTTTCCAAGAGGCGGCGCATGACGGGGCCGCCCGTACCGTTGCCGGCGTCGATCGCCACTTTAATGCGCCGCGCGAAGCGGAACTGACCGGCGATCTCATGCACGTAGGGCTCGACTACGCTTACGCTTTGCTCGCTGCCAGCGCCCGTCAGAAAATCGCGGGCTTCCATCAGACGGCGAATTGCCTGAATTTCTTCGCCATGGATGGTCGAAGAGCCGCAAACGATTTTGAAGCCGTTATACTCCGCGGGGTTGTGGCTACCGGTGATCATCACGCCGGCATCGGCCTGGAGATGAAAGACGGAATAGTAAAGCAGCGGCGTTGGGGCGACGCCGATGTCGGTAACCTGGCAGCCACTGGCTTTCAGCCCGCAGATCAGCGCATTGCGCAAGCGTTCGGAGCTCAGCCTGCAGTCGCGCCCGAGGTTCACGCGGCCGCCGCCGTGGCGCCGGAGGTAAGTGCCAGCGGCACGGCCCAGCAACTCCACATCGACATCGCGGAGTTCCGCGTCGGCGATGCCGCGAATGTCATATTCGCGAAAGATGGCCGGATTGAACATAGGCACGAGTATATCGCGCCGGGCCGCCGTGCGGGAGTGATGCGGTGGCGTTTGAAAAGCTCGCGCAAAACGGGGCGTCCCGGGCCGCTCTTATTTCCGCGGAATTGCTCTCCTTTGTGGCCGCGGAAATTCGCGTCCCTTTGCGCTCTTAAGTCGCGGCCGGGACGATCTCAAAGACCGTGCCGTAGCCGGATCCGCCCGCCGACGCAACGCCCCACAGATTTCCGGCGGAATCCATTACCAAGCCCGCAACCGGATTAGCGCCATCGGCGCCGCCGGTGAAGCTGTATAAGGTAGTGAGGTTGCCGGAGGTGTCCAACTTAAAGACCGTCCCGTGGTTGGCAGCGCCACCGAGCATGGTCGTGCCATAAAGATTACCCGATGAATCACGAAGAAGGGAGCCGGCGGGCGCAGCGCCGTCGGAGCCTTTGAAGGTATGCAGCACGGTCATCTTTCCGGACGCAATATTGAAGGAAAAGACGACGCCGTGGCCATTACCGAAAAGGCCATCGCCTCCCGCGGAGGCGGTTCCGAGCAGATTGCCCGAGCCGTCTGAAATCAAGCTACCCATCGGCTGCGAGCCGTCCGGGCCTCCGGTGAAAGTAAACAAAGCCGTACTGACGGTGACCTGGTAAATAGTCCCCGCATAAGCATGCGCGCCCCCGCCATAAGTGGTTCCGTAGAGCAGCCCATTGACCAGGCTCAACCCGGAGCGGGGAAGCGCGCCATCGGGCGAAAAGCTTTGACCGGTGATGTAAGTTCCAGCCGCGGTGATTTCAAAGCAGGTTCCCCAGCCGGTGGTGTCGCCGCCTGTATAGGTAGTGCCGTAGAGGTTGCCGGCATAGTCCCGAACGAGCGTCCCGGCCGGCCCCGATCCTTCGGTTGGCGCGCCGGCGAAGCTATGCAGGAGGGTGAAAGGCCCTGAAGTTGGAATCTTATATACGGTCCCCAGGAAATGCGCTCCACCACCGGCGGTGGTTCCATAGAGATTCCCCGATGGGTCGCGAATTACACCGCCGATCGGATCGGCGCCATCCGCGGCGCCGCCGGCGAAGGAGTGGAGCACGGCTTCCGTGTTGGTGGTCGTGTTCACGGTAAAGACGGCGCCGGCGTTATGGGCTCCGCCCCCGCTGGTAGTGCCGTAGAGAGTCGTTCCGTTCAACAACAGGTTGGCAAACGGTGTGGCTCCATCGGCGCCGGAAAAGGTGTGAACCAGGTTAAATGTCTGGGAATTTGCAAGTTGCGCCGCGGCCAGGGCCGCCAGCGCCATGGGCAGCGAGCAAACCGCGCGATTTAAGAGTAAGTTTCGCATAAATGTTCCTCTTTAGGTAAAGAAATGGCCAAACAGATTATAAGGTTTCAAACGCGATGTTACAACCGGTAATTCAAGGTTTTTGAGGAAATCTTTACAGGCAGGCGCGCACAACACGAGTTTCGATGGCGACGCCGATTTCTCGCAGCGCCGTTACTGATAATTGGGTCTGGAGCGACTGATACAACTGGCGCTCCTCGCAGCGGATATGGGCGGTCAGACGGGCGCAGAGCCGCTCCAGCAACTCCGCGGTGGGCGACGCGCGCAGCGCTCGAACGATCTCTTCGATCTCGCGGTGCTCGGCCCAGAGTCGAGGAATTAGCGCGGAACCGGCCGGCACGAATTCTATCGCGGGAAATAAGATTGCTTCTTCTATTTCAAAGTGGTTCACAAGTTCCACTTCATAGCGGGCGATGGCGCGCTGGGCCAGCCGGATCACATTCACCGGGGAGGTATCGGCCGCCAGAGAGCGGCGGGTGAGGACGCACATTACCAGCGCATTGTGGTGCTGGTGCGAAAGCGGGATCAAGGCCGGGTCACGCAGCATGTGCCTGGCTGTTACTATAGCGGAAATGAACTGGAACGACGCCGCTGAAGACCTGCTGCAACAAATTCTGGCGCAAACCCCGCGGCCCGTCCGCGACGAAGCCGAAGCGCGGCTGCGCAGCGGCGCGGAACAGTTAGCGGAAGACGAAAGCAAGAACCGCGTTGGGGTCGAGACCGTGATCGCGGCGTGGGTGGCCGGCACGCCGGAAGCCATCCGCGCCGACCTGCCGAGGCAGATGGAGCGCTTCGGGTTGGATCCCGACGAGTACGCCCATCTGCTGGAATAAAGGGCGGGCCTATGCCGTTGGCGCCGCCGGAACGTCGACCCAGGCGCGGGATGCGGCACTGGCCAGTTCCGCATCCAGGATCTGCAACTGCCGCAAGCCATCCACGAATTGCGGATATTCGACGGGGGCCGAGGCGTCCTCGACGGAGTGGTAAAAGCGCCGGAACAATTGCTTAAAGGTGTCGTCGTAACCTTCGCTGTGGCCGCCAGGCAAATCGGCATAGGGCCGCGCGGCCGGCAGCATCAGCGAAGGATCCTTGACGATGATCTGGTTGGGCGTGTTGCGGTGGCCGATCCAAAGTTCGTCCGGCCGCTCCTGATTCCAGGCGACCGACGCGTTGCTGCCGTAGATCTCGATGCTCAGCCCGTTCTTGCGCCCCGCATTCACCTGGCTCGCCGTGAAAGCGCCGCGCGTGCGGTCGCCCATGCGGAACAGCACCGCGCCGAAATCCTCGGTTTCGATGGGCACTTCTTCGTAATCTTCCGGGCTTAGCGTCTTGCCGGCGAAGGTTTCGATGGACTTCTTGGGGCGCTTGCGCGTTTTGTGGAATGTCTGCACATCGGCACACACCGAAGTGATGCGCTGCCCGGTGACGTGTTCGGCCATATCGCACCAGTGCGAGCCGATATCCGCCATGCAGCGCGAAGGGCCGTTGGACTTGGCATCGATGCGCCAGTTCCAATCGGTATCGTAAAGCAGCCAGTCTTGCGAATAGGTTCCTTGGAGCACCAGGATCTCGCCCAATTCGCCGGCCTCGCGCATGCGGCGCATCTGCTGCACCATGGGATAAAAGCGCAAGTTATGGAACGTGCAGTTGCGTAGGTTTTTTTCTTTCGCCAGCGCAGCCAGTTTTTGCGCATTCTCGACCGACGTGGATAGCGGCTTCTCGCAAATCACGTGTTTGCCCGCGTTCAACGCGTCGGTGACCATGGGGAAGTGCAGCGCATTCGGCGTGCACACGTGGACCACGTCCACCTCGGGATCGTCCAGGATCAAGTGATAATCGCTGGCGGTTTTTTCGACGTGAAATTCCTCGCCCAGCTTACGGGCCTTCTCCTTCTGGCTTTCGCCGATGGCATAAACATGCACGAATCCTAAACGGCGAATGCCTTCCAGGTGCACGCGACCCACGAAGCCGGTGCCGAATACGGCAGCTTTCAATCTATGAATCATGATGACCTCTTTCCGAAGTGTCTAATTTAACGCAATTGCTGATAAAGTGGTATGAAGATGGTGGTTCGCATCCGCTTTGGAAGAGGTCCGAAGGTGGAGCGCACGGGGCGCAAGAATCGGCGGGTGGCTATGGCCTTCGCCACGTTTCTAACACCCGCGGCGGTGATGGCGGCAGCCCTTGGAATCTGGCGGCTCGCCGAAGACCCACACTGGACGCAGGATTTCGCAATCCGGCAGGGAATCTTTTCGCACTGGCAGGTTTGGTTTGCGTTTGCCGGGGCGCTACAAACCGGGTCGCATCTGCTGAACCGCTACGGCCGTCCTCAGTAAACCGGATTTTCCGCCTCGCCTTTTTTGCGCTCCAGGTTACAATCTGCTCAATGTTTCGCAAGGTTCTGATCGCCAATCGCGGGGAGATCGCAGTTCGTGTGATGCGCACGCTGCGCGAGATGAACATCGCTTCGGTGGCAGTCTACTCCGATGCCGACCGCGCGTCGCTGCATGTGCGCATGGCCGATGAAGCCGAGTGGGTGGGGCCGCCGCCCTCGCCGGAAAGCTACCTGCGCGTGGATCGCATCCTGGAAGCGGCGCGCAAACATGGCGCCGAGGCGATTCATCCCGGTTACGGATTCTTGAGCGAAAATGCGGATTTCGCGGCTGCGTGTGAAGAGGAAGGCATCGTCTTCATCGGCCCGTCGGCCGCTTCCATCCGCAGCATGGGATCGAAGACCGCCGCCCGCCAGATGGCCATCGCGGCGGGTGCGCCGGTGGTTCCGGGAGCGCATGAAACGCTAAGAGGTCCGACAGGAAGCGCGCATCTTTGCCCGCCAGTTCGGTTATCCGCTGCTGCTGAAGGCGGTGGCCGGAGGCGGCGGCAAAGGCATGCGGCGTGTCGATTCGGACGCCGAACTGGACTCAGCTTTTCGGGATGCCGCAAGCGAAGCCGAACGCTCCTTCAAAAACGCCGACCTCTACGTTGAGAAACTGATCGAACGCCCGCGCCACATCGAAATTCAGCTACTCGGCGATCGCCACGGCAACATGATTCACCTCGGGGAGCGCGAATGCTCCATCCAGCGCCGCCATCAGAAGGTGATGGAAGAGTGCCCCTCGCCGCTGGTGGCCGCGCGACCCGGCATGCGCGAAGCCATGGGCGAAGCCGCCATCCTGGTGGCGCGCAGCGCCGGCTACTATAACGCGGGCACGGTGGAATTCCTGGTCGATGCGCACGGCGATTTCTATTTTCTGGAGATGAATACGCGGCTGCAGGTGGAACATCCCATCACCGAACTTGCCACCGGTCACGATCTGGTTCGCCTGCAATTGGAAGTCGCCGCCGGCGAGAAACTGCGATTGCGGCAGGAAGATATCGACTGGCGCGGCTGGGCCATCGAATGCCGCGTCTACGCCGAAGATCCCTACAACAATTTCTTTCCATCACCCGGAAAATTGACGCGCTTGACTCGTCCCCTGGGCCCCGGCATTCGCCTGGATGGCTGCGTGTACGAAGGCTGGACGGTGCCGATCGATTACGATCCGCTGCTGGCAAAACTGGCGGTTTGGCACTCGACGCGTGAAGAAGCTATCGCCCGCATGCTGCGCGCCTTGACCGAATACGACGTGGCCGGCATCCACACGAACATCACCTTTTTCCGGCAGATTTTGGAAGATCAGGAATTTCGCGCCGGCAATCTGCATACGCGCTTCGTGGATGAATTCCTGGAGCGCCGCCGCCCTTACGAACCGGGCTCCGATTTGGAAGCGATCGCCGCCGTGGTGGCCGCGCACCACGCGGCGCGCAACGGCGCGGAGACAGCCGCGGAGAAAGCGCCGCGCAGCCAGTGGCGGCAGGCGGGCCGCGGGGAGGAGCTGCGATGAAGGTCCAGATTGCGATCGCGGGACAGGCGCAGGAAATCGACCTCGACAACAGCGGCGCGGAAATCGTCAGCGTGGAACCGGGCGTCTACTCCGTATTAAAAGACGGACGCAGCTACGACGCGCGAATCGAACAGGCGAAAAACATAGTGATCGTCTTCATCGACGGTCACCGCTTCGAAGTGGAGATTCGCGACCCGCGCCGCTGGTCGCGCCAAAGCGCCAGGCAAGGCGGGGAAGGCCGCGCGAATGTGATCGCCCCCATGCCCGGCAAAATCGTGCGCCTGCTGGTGGCCGAGGGCGATACGGTGGCAGCCGGACAGGGGCTCTTGGTGATGGAAGCCATGAAGATGCAGAACGAAATGAAAGCCCCGAAGGCGGGACAGGTCGCAGCCCTGATGGCCCGGGAAGGCGCCACGGTCGCCGCCGGTGAGGTGCTGGCTACGATCGAATAGCGTTTCGCCGGCCGAGTTCCCCGACCCGCGCGATAATGGAAGATCATGACCGAAACCGTGTGCCCCGATTGCGGCGGAAGCGGCTGGAAAATTATCGAACGCGCGGACCTCTCCGGCGCCGAGCGCTGCGATTGCGTTTTCGGGGAGCGCGCGCGCCGGCTGGAACAGAATGCCGCCATCCCGCCGCTTTACCGTAGCGCTTCATTCGATAATTTCGTATTGCCGCGCGACAATCCAATGGGGCAACGCGAACTCGCCAACATTCTGCTGATGGTGAAGACCTTTTCGCGCGAATTCCCCACAGGCAAGCATCTGGGGCTCCTGCTGGTAGGCGACCCGGGTACCGGCAAAACACATCTCGCGGTAGCCGCGCTTCGCATTTTGATCTCCCGCGGCTTCGAAGGGCTGTTTTTCGATTATCAGAACCTGCTCGACCGCATTCGCGCGGGCTACAACCAGGCTTCCGGCTCGGCGGATCGCGAGGCCTACCGTTTCGCCCTGGACACGGAAGTGCTGCTGCTGGACGATCTGGGCGCGCACCGCGTCACAGATTGGGTGGAAGATACGGTCACCAGTATCATCACCCACCGCTGCAACAACAAGAAGCCCTTGATTGCCACCACGAACCTGCCGGATGGCGATGCCGGCAGCGTTATGGTGGAACGCGGCGTGGCAGGCAAACCAGACTATAAAACTTCTTTAGCCGACCGTATCGGTCCGCGAGCCCGCTCGCGTCTATTTGAAATGTGCAAAGTCGTGCGGATGCCCATCGTCGAGGATTACCGGCTGCGCCGGTCGTTTTGATGCGCTTGCTCCTATTGCTGGTGGGTTTGGCCGTCTTGCTCCCCGGCCAGGCGGTGCTGCCCGCCACTGAACCGGCGCCGCCGCCGCAATTCGTGCAGGCTGTGGAGTTCCCTTACTACCTCTATCCCCGCACCCAGTGGGAGCGCGAACTGGTGTGGCTGAAAGCGGTGGGCATCCGGACCGTAGAGTTTTCGATTCCGTGGAATTGGCATCAGCAGGACGGAGGAGGGTGGGATTTTACGGGCGAAACCAATCCGCGGCGCGATTTACTGGGATTCATCCGGGTGCTGCGCCGCCTCGATATGCAGGCGTGGGTGCGCCCGCTAGCGCCTGTCAAGGGTTGGATGAACAACGGTTATCCGGCTGGCGTCAGGCAGGACCGGGCGTCCGCCCGGATCTGGCTGCACGAACTGGAGACTTTGCTGACGCCGCATACGGCGAAGCATGGCGGACCGATCGCATACATCGACGCCAGCCCCGCTATATTAGACACCCCTGCCCCGCCCTCGCCCATCACAGCGGTTTCCGCGCACGATGCCGCCGCCATGACGCGAAGCCGCCAGGCCATCGCCAACGCCGCGGGCACGCTGCTCTGGGAAGACGTGGAAGATGCCCTGTACCCGATTGGTTGGGAAAAGCCCGGCGGCCCGATTTACCGTTCCGGCGCGGTTTCGCTTTCGGGCGAAGAGCGGCCATCCATGGCCGCATTGCGCAGGAACGCGGCCCTGCTGCGGCATTGGGGCGCTCTGTTGCCGGGCATGAAGCCGGAGCGGGCACACCCCGTTCGGCTCGCCACCGGGCGACTGCCCGCCGGGGTGACTGCGAGCGAACTGGTGTCACGCGCGCCGGGGGCTGCCTCGGTAGTCAGCATCGCGAACGAAAGCCGCCTGCCCTTTCACAATACCCTGCGCGCGTGGGATCCTAATGCGAAGCGTTCGGTCGATATCGAAACCCTGAATCTGGCGCCGCACCAGACGCTTTGGCTGCCGGTGAATGTATCCCTAGGCGGCATGGGCCTATGTCCGGAATGTTCCGCGTTCTCGAACGCGGAACACATCGTGTATGCGACGGCGGAATTGCTGACCGTGGAGTACGAGAACGGCACGCTGGCCATGGAATTCGCCGCTCCGGAGGCCGGTGAAATCGTATTGCAGTTTGCGCGCAAGCCGAGCGGGCCGTACATCGCCGGCGGTCATCCGGCAGCCCTCGATTTCGACGAAAAAACGATGCGCGCACGTCTGAAGATTCCCCAAGGCAAGGGCGCGGCCAACACGATCCGGGTGGCGCTGGCCATCGAGCCGCCCGAACATTCCGCCTTCTTCGAAGAGGCCAAACGCCTGGTAATCGGCCGTTCCAACACTATCTCCACGTCGTACTCATCGGAAAAACTGGCCGACCGTTCGCGCTTACGCATCCCCGACGGCTTCAGCGCGACGCCGAGGCGCAAGTCGCCACTCGAAATCGACTATGCGGTAGATGTACCCGCTGAAGAATTGCACGGTGACTGGGTCAATCTCGCGATTGAGGCCGATGGCGTGGCGCTGAGCCGCGCTCATCTGCAAATGTTCCGTCCCGTCTCCGTACACCTGGCCGAAACCATGCGGCTGCACTTTGGAACGTCGGACGATTTGGCCGTTGAGCCGGCGATCATTCCCATCGACACCGTGGCCGGACGCGCGGTAGACGTGGATGTCCGCAACAACGCTCCCGCCATCGAGACTTACCAGATCCAACCGTCCGGGGACCATTTCCAGTTCCTGCCTGCCAAGGCGGATCTCAGCTGCGGCGCCATCATGGATCGCGTGCTGGCGCTGCGCATCTTTCCGTCGGAGGGTCTGGAGGGCGGCCTGCACGATTGGGCGGTCCACTTTTCAGGTGGCGCAAAAATGGACATGCCAGCCCGGTTTCTGGCCATTCCGCGCGGCAAGGCGGTGGCCTGGCAGGCGGATCTCGACGGCGACGGTCTGCCTGAATGGGTATTAGAAAATCAAAAGGCACGCGCCGTGTTTTCCACGCAGGATGGGGGCCGATGGCTGGAGTTCGTCTGGAAGGACTCCGCCCCTCACGGCTTGAACATTTTGCCGGAAAGCGGCGCGCTCGCCGGGACCGGAGCGGTGGAAGCGCGGGCGCTCGATGGCGCGATGGAATTCACCGGAAAAGACTGGAAACGGACCATTCGCCTAGCCCCTGCCGAGGCCAGATTGACGATCGAACAATCGTCCGCGCTACCCGCCGAAACCCTTGAAAGCGGCAAGCATAACGAGATCACACTACGGGTCACGCGCGAGTCGTCCAGCCACGCTTCCTACACCCTGGAAAAATAGCGCCAGGCTGGGGCGTACCACTGATTTTCGCTGCCCGTCAGGCGCCATAAAGGAGTAGAATTGATCCATGCTGCGATCCGCTGCCTGGCCCTGTCTGTGGCTGTGGTTAATCTCCGGTGTCACGGGGCGCGCCCAGACCCAGGCAACGCCCGCCGCGGACGAAGTCAGCACCCGCGACACTCCCACGGTTTTTCGGAGCAGGGTCAACGTGGTGCTGGTTCCCGTAGTGGTTCGCGACAAGCAAGGGCATGCGGTCGGCAATCTGCAGCGGGAGGACTTTCAGCTTTTCGATCGCGGCAAGTCCCAGCCCATCGCTTCTTTCTCGATGGAGACGATCGCCAACCAGAATGCGGAGCCGCCTAAAGCCGATGCCGCCGCCGCGCCGGAGCCCGGCGACGATACGGCGAAGCCCGTGAATCCCGCCGATATTCCCAAACGTTTTGTCATCTACCTGTTTGACGACGTCCACATTTCCCAAGGCGATTTGGCGCAGGTGCGCGCGGCGGCGGCCAAACATATCTATGGATCGCTGGTGCCGACCGATCGCGCCGCCATTTACACCACCTCCGGCCGAAACAACCTCGATTTCACGGACGATCGGACGAAACTACAGGACGCGCTGCAGCGCCTCGCGCCGCAGCCGATTGCCCGCGCCATGAGCCAGTTGTGCCCCGATGTGAGCTACTACCAGGCCGACCTGATCATGAATCAGAGCGATCCGTCGGCGCTGCAAGCCGCCATTCAGGACGCCCTTGCATGCATGGCGCTGGACCCTACCGATGCCTCGTCGGTGCAAGTGGCGCAGAGTATGGCGCGGTCCACGGCGTCGCAAGTTCTGAACACTGGAGAGGCTGAAAGCCGGACCGCGCTGCGGTCGCTGCGGGAAGCCGTGCGCCGCATTTCAGCCATGCCCGGCCAGCGCAGCATCGTGATGGCATCGCCGGGATTTCTGACGCTCTTCGACCTGCACCAGGATAAGTCCGAGATCATCGAACGCGCCATCCGGGCCAACGTGATCATCAGTTCGCTGAATGCGCGCGGACTCTACACCATCACGCCGGTTGGGGATGCCAGCCAGTCCGGTCCGCAGAGCACCCTCAGCCTGAATCTTAAAGCGCAGTATCCGGTATTGACGGCGAACGCCGAAGAAGACGTTCTGGCGGAGTTTGCTTACGGCACGGGCGGCGTGTTCTTCCACAACAGCAATGACCTGGTCGAAGGCTTCAAGCGCGTGGCGGCGCGGCCCGAGTTCCTCTATGTTCTGGGCTTCTCTCCGCAGAATTTAAAAATGGATGGGCGCCTGCACACCTTAAAGATTACGGTAAAGACCGCGCAGAAGCTTGACGTACAGGCGCGCAGCGGATATTACGCGCCGCTGCACACCGCCGATCCGGCGGAGACAGCCAAACAGGAGATTGAGGATGCGCTGTTTTCGCGTGAAGAAATGCGCGAGATTCCGCTGGTTTTGCATACACAGTTTTTCAAGCCCGACGCGGGTAATGCTAAACTCGCCGTGCTGGCTCGCGTGGATGTCAAGCACCTGCATTTTCGCAAAGAGAACGGGCGCAACCAGGATGATTTAACCGTAGTTTCCGGACTTTTCGACCGTAACGGCAACATGGTGACCGGGAGTTCCAAAACCGTCGAGATGCGGCTGAAAGACCAGACACTGGAAACCAGGATGAATGCCGGGATTACGGTGAAGAGCAGCTTCGATGTGAAGCCGGGCAGCTACATGATCCGGCTGGTAATCCGAGATTCCGAAGGGCAGTTGATGGCAGCGGCGAATGGCACTGTCGATATTCCGATTAACTGAGGTTCAAAGATGCAGCTTCGCACAACAGTGATTTTTTTAGCGCTAACAGGCGCCGCCGCGTTGAGCACGCACGCGCAAGATGCGAATACGCAGGCTCAGCCGAGTCTGCCGGTGATCAAATCGGAGACGCGCGTGGTGCTGGTGGACGCCGTCGTCACCGACAAAAAGGGCACTTACATTCGCGACATGAAACAGAACGAGTTTCGTGTTTGGGAAGACAACAAGGAGCAGAAGATTAGCAGCTTCTCGTTTGAAGCCGATCCGAATTCGCCCAATAACAACCAGAAGCACTACATGGTGCTGCTTTTCGACAACGCCAGCATGGACACGGCCGACCAGATGCGGGCGCGCCAGGCAGCCGCGAAATTCATCGATGCCAACGCCGGTCCGAACCGTTTGATGGCGGTGATTAACTATGCCGGCAGCATCAACGTGGCGCAGGATTTTACGGCGAATGCCGACCGTCTGAAGAAAGTGGTGAGCGGCGTGCAGTTCTCGCCGGTTTCTCCGAACGAGCCGGTAGAACTGGCGTCCACTGGCATACCGAACTTAGGCGGGGCCGCGGCATCGTTCGGCGTGTGGGATGAGTTGCTGGCTTTGCGGAGCGTGGCGAAGCTGCTCGCGCCGGTCGAAGGACGCAAGATGGTGATCATGCTGACATCCGGATTTCCGCTGCGGGCCGAGATCATGTCGGAACTGACAGCGGTGATCGCCGAATGCAATCGCGCGAATGTGGCGATTTATCCGATCGACGTGCGCGGACTGGTTACGGGCGTTCCTGGCGGACCGGCGGGGGCAGAGTTGAGAGTACCCAATTTCAACCGGGGCTCACAGATCATCCCGGCTTCGTTTAATCCGGCCAGCGTGATGGGATCGGCGTTCTTCCAGCATGCCGGAGGCGGCGGCAGCGGTCCGGTGGGCGGAGGCGGGGCCGGTGGCGGAGGGGGAAAGGGCGGCGGCAGCACTGGCGGCGGAACGGGAAGCGGCGGCAAAGGCGGCACGGGGAGTGGCAGCGGGGGTAGCAGCGGCGGTAAGGGCGGCGGCAACGGAGGCGGAGGGGGAAACACCAACTTGAACAACTCCATTCTGAACCCGAACACCCTGAACCCCTTCAATCAATCGCGCAACCTGATTAGTCCCTTTCCGCCCAGCGCCACGACCAATCAACAGGTTCTCTTTGCGCTCGCTGACGGTACGGGCGGCTTCGTGATCATCAACACCAACGACCTGTTGGGCGGCCTGGAGAAAATCAGCAAGGAGCAGGATCAATTCTATCTGCTCGGCTACACACCGCCCGAGTCGAAGGAAGGCAGCTGCCATTTCTTAAAGGTGAAGCTCGATCGGCCGGGAGCTCAGGTTCGCTTCCGCAATGGTTACTGCAACGTGCGGCCAACCGACGCGCTGGGCGGCAATGAGGTGGAAAAGGACCTGGAAAATCGCGTGGCGGGAACTGCGGCGGGGACGCCCGGAGCGGTCATGCAGGCGCCGTTCTTTTATTCGTCGAGCAACACGGCGCGCGTGGATGTTGCGCTGAACATTCCTTCGGACATCATCAAATTCGAAAAAGTGCATGGGAAGTTACATGCCGACTTCAACATTTTGGCGATCGCCTACCGTCCCGACGGTTCCGTCGCGGCCCGCTTCAGCGATAACAAGAAAATCGAAGTGGAGAACAAAAAGGAAGTCCAGGCTTTCGGCGAAAAGCCGTATTATTATGACGGCCAGTTCGATATCGGGGCCGGTAAGTACACCCTGAAAGCTGCCTTCAATTCAGGCGGGGGCAGTTTTGGCAAGATCGAAATGCCGCTGAACATCGAACCGTACGACAGCAAGCAATTCGGCCTGAGCGCATTGGCGATCAGCAGCGACTTGCATCGTGTGGCCGATGTGAGCAACGATTTGGATGCGGTCTTGTTGGAAGGCCACACGCCTATGATCGCAGCGGGCTACCAATTCACTCCCGCCGCCGCGTACCGATTCAAGACAACCGATCATGCAGCTCTTTACGCGGAGATTTATGAACCGCACGTAACGGATAAAACCGTACCGGTAGTGGGTGTACAGATGCGCATCCTCGATCGAAAGACGAAGGAGTCCAAACAGGATTCCGGATTGTTCAGCGTGAACAAGGAGATTCGCGCCGGCAGCCCCATGATTCCGGTGGGATTGAAGATCCCGCTGGACCAACTCCGCCCCGGCTCCTATACCGCCGAGGTGAAGAGCGTCGACTCGCTGAGCAACACCAAGACCAGAACGGTTGACTTCGACGTAGAGTAGCTTCGGCGCGGCCGCGTTGAGGTATCACTTTCGGAGGGCTACAACCATGCCGGCCAAGACGGTAAAATCCCCGGTGCGCGCGAAGCGCGGCAAAGCGGAGATCGAAAAGGATTCGCCGAAATTCAGGTCCGCGCCGCAGCCGACGGCGTGACCGCGGAAGGCACCGTACAGCGGATTTCTGTCCTTGGACTGGAGGTAGCGCGGGCTCTGTCCGGCGGGGCGGCGAAACTGACGGACGAGACTGGAGCACCGGGAACTCGAGCGGCTTCACAAAATCGATATCGCGGCTACCGCGCTCGACCAAATGGTGCAGGACTACGCGCGAGAAACAGGTACTCGAAGCCGAGATCGTAATCCAGCGCGCCGCCTGGGAACAGGAATCGGACCGCGTCGAGCGCGAGCGCAAGGAGCAGGAAAGACCCTGGACCGGAAGAAGGCACGGGACAAATGCGACGAGGACGTCCGCCAAGTCGAGAAGAAAAACGCGGAAAGCCGGCCAGCGAAAGCCGGCGGAATCCTCCTGTATTTTCCGCTTGCTACAATCGAGCTATGAGGTCTTGGATCGCTGCACTCGTTATATTGCTGCCTGCTTTAGGCGCTGCGCCCGATGCGCTTCCGGGCACCGCGTTCGGTAATCCGAAAGCGCCCATCACGATCGAGGTGTACAGCGACTTTCAGTGCCCGCACTGCAAGCGCTTTCACGACGAAGAGCTGCCATTGATCGTCAAAGATTATGTGAAGCCCGGGAAAGCCTACCTGATCTACCGCAGCTTCCCGCTGCCGCAGCACCCGTACGCCCGGCGCGCCGCCGAACTGGCCTGCGCCTGCGCCGAGCTCAACAAATACGAGCAGGCAGCCTCGGCGCTTTGGGCCAACCAGAACGCCTGGTCGGTGAATGGCGATCTGAGTGGAACGCTGGCCAAGGTGCTGACCCCCGCCGAGCAGAAGAAAGTGGAGTCGCTCTCCAAGGAGATGGCCGTGCAAAGCTCGGTCAATCATGATCTGGCTCTGGGGCAGGCGCTGCCGCTAGGCTCGACGCCCACCGTGGTGGTGACCTTCAAAGCCCACCAGTACAAGCTCGACGGCGAGGGCCTTTTTAATTACAACTGGGTAAAAACGACGCTCGATGAGCTCAAATAAGCTTGCGGTTGGATTGGCGCTGGCGCTGCGGATTGTCATTGGCGGCATCTTCGTTTATGCCGCCTGGTTGAAGCTGCAAGCGCCGTGGCCGATCTTCGCCATGAACATCGACTCTTACCAAGTTCTGCCTATGCCCGCCGTTGAATTCGTGGCTCGCACACTGCCCTGGCTGGAGCTGTTGCTGGGCATCTGGCTGATCGCTGGCGTATGGCGGAAGATTTCGACCTTAGCCGCGTCGCTGCTGCTGATCGTATTTTTTGGCCTGATGATCCGCGCGATGGCCAAGGGCTTGCAGATCGACTGTGGATGCTTCGGCCCGGGAGACCGGCTCTCGCCGCTGACCCTTGTGCGGGATGGCTCGCTGCTGGCAGGTTCGTTATTCGCGACTTTTATGGCGTTTCGGTCTCGCCGTTCCGCCGCCGCGCCAGTTGCCGCTGGATCGAATGCACTGTTTGCCGGTTCAACCGGTATGGAACGATAAATAGCAACGAAACCATGAGCAGGACAGCGGGGACAGCGCCGTACAAAATTCCCAGATACGGAGTGGCGGCGGGGGCGCCCGCGGGGGCGTTGTGCGAAAGTTTTCCGAACAACGTTAGCAGCAGTCCGGAAAGCAGCAGTGCTCCCCCGCCCGCGATCTTTTCGCCGAAATTGGAGATGCCGAAGTAGATCCCTTCGCGGCGGAGGCCTGTGTTGAGTTCGTCGGTATCGGCCACGTCCGCCACCATCGACGGTGGGATGACCCAAACGGCGCTGGCAAAAAGTCCGCCAATGATGCTTCCGAAAATCAATGGCGCTGCATGACCAGTGCCGAATAGCCGCCCCTCGCCAACCAGCAGGGTAGCCATCAGCAGGATCGTGGCGGTTCCAGAGACCGCGATCAGCGCCAGGGTACGCTTCTCGGTCTTCTTGGCCAATGCCATCCAGACAAATACACCCATCAGAGCACCGATGTAGAACGACGATTGAATGCCGCTCAACGTGCCGCCGTTACTGATGCGCGCATACCACGTGAAGTATTGAATCGCCATGCTGGCGTTCAGCACCACAGCCAGGAAAAACGTGGTCGACGAACCCCAGAGCTTGCGGAACTCGGTATTACGCATGGAAATCCGGAAGGCGGAGAAAAATGAAAAGCCGTGAGAGGCATCGGTTGTGCCTTGCGTGCGATGGTTCAGCGTGCCGAAGAAACTGATCAAACCGGTGATGGACATCAACGCGCCGAAGGCCAGACCCAGGTGCGGGTAGCCTTCGTAATGCAGTTTGGGCTCGGAGCCGTCGGCCGTGGCGGGGAAGAAAAGCAGGAACGATAGACCGGCGGCGGCCAGGGTCCCCAGCAAGCCGAAGACGGCGCGAATGGCCATGGTGCTGGTGCGGTCGTCGTAATCGCGGCTTAATTCAGCGCCCAGTCCGAGGTAGGGAATGCGATAAATGGCGCTGGTGGCGCGCAGTCCCACCATGGAGGCCAGCAGCCACAGGAACAATCCAGTGGGGCCCAGGGCGCGCGGCGGGCTGAACAGCATGTAGAAAAATGGGCCCATACCCAGCGCTCCGGGTAGCATGTAAACATGGCGGCGGCCCAAACGGTGGCGGGTGCGATCCGAAAGATGGCCGATCAGCGGGTCGGTAATGGCATCCAGAGCCAGCGTGGCGAACAGTCCGAAGCCCACCAAGGTGGCGGGCAACCCCATGACGGAGTTGTAGAAAAACAGGATGAAGAGCCCGGAAAGCACCATCAGCACGGTAATCGGGATTTCACCGACGCCATACAACAGCTTGGCGGACACCGGCAAGGGCCGGGGTTCCGCGTCGTCCGAGATAGGTAATGGGGAAATTGCCGGGATACTCAAGTTCCTTCCATTTAAGCAGAGGGCTGGTGGGCGATCAAGGAAATCCCAGTTTTACGGTACTGATTTGGAATTGGTCAAATTCCTTATGTACCGATAAAAGAACTCCACGCCGTCGTAAAAGGCTTCCACCCGCAGACGCTCGTCTTTGCCGTGCGCGCGCACGTCGTTCTGATCGATGGCCATGCCGTTCACGCCATAACTCGGAATGCCCGCTGCGATGGTATAGATGCTGTCGGAAGCCCCGGTTTCCATGTCTGGAATCACTGGCAGCCCGGGCCACATTTCCTTGGTCAGGCGTTCCAACGGCTGCAAAATCTCGGACTTCGGCAGAAGCGGCGAAAACGAAGCCGTGTCGGCAGCGTGATCGCTGCGCGTGCGTGAACTGTCTTCAAAAGTGACTTTCACTTGCGGGTCAGCGAAAATCTCAACCAGCTTCCGGCGAATCTCTTCGGCGGAATGGCCCGGCAGAATGCGGCAATTCACATTGGCCTCCGCCAGTTGCGGCAGCGCGTTGTTGGCATGGCCCGCATTGAGCCGCGTGGCGACGCACGTGGTGTGCATGGTGGAATTAAAACGCGCGTCTTTCGAAAGCCGCGCGATGGCGGCTTCGTCGGGAGGCGTATGGAAAATGGCGCGCATGTCTTCGGCCGTCTGTCCCTTTTCCAAATTGGCGCGACGTTCGAAATAGGTGCGCGTCACGTCGTTCAACTCAAAGGGAAAAGGCGAATGCTCCAACCGTGCCAGCGCATCGGTAATGTGATAGATCGCATTGTCCGGCACCGGCAGTGAACTGTGTCCGCCCGGGTTGGTCGCCGACAAATGAAAATCGGCGTACAACTTTTCGCTGGCCTCGATGTCCAGATTGACGGGTTTGCCATCGACCGACGTCAAGCCGCCACCATCGGGATTCAGCGCGAATTCGGCGTCCACGAGTTCGCGATGATTGCGCAGCAGCCAGTCGACGCCGTTGGATGTGCCGCCTTCTTCGTCCGCGGTGAGCGCCAGGATGATATCGCGATCGGGTAGGAATCCTTCGCGTTTGAAGCGAATGAACGTGGTGACGGCAGCGGCGTCGCTATCCTTCATGTCTTGCGTGCCGCGGCCGTAGAAGTAGCCGTCCTTCTCGAGGAATTCGAAGGGATTAGTGGTCCAGTCTTCGCGCCGCGCTTCGACCACGTCCAAATGACCGATGATCAGTAGCGGCTTATGCGCGCCGGCACCGTGAATGCGCGCCACCAGGTTGCCCTTGCGCTCGTTGGGGCCCAGCACCTGCAGATCGGCGGGCGCGAAGCCCGCGTCCAGCAGGCGCTTGCGCATGGCTTCGGCGGCGGCGGTGGTGCTGCCCACCGAGTCGGTGGTGTTGATTTCGACCAATTGCTTGAAAATGTCGTGCGCTAGAATGCGGGTCGCGTCGTCGAGAGTGGCGGCGGTCGCGCACCCGCACAAGCAGGGCCGACATTGCGCCAATCATCCGGATTTGCGGCATGTCTGCCTATGTTCGCAGACGCGGCTTCGTTGTGGCAACATAAGAGTGATTCCATGTTCCGACTTTTTCTAGGTTTCGCCGCGGCGTTGGTGGCCGCCGATGCACAGCAGCATGTCCCCACGGCGCCTGCCCCGCGCGGGCAAAAGGAATTCGTGCAATCCTGCGGATTCTGCCACGGCGACGATGCCACCGGATCGCGCGGCCCCGACTTAGTCCGCTCGCCGCTGGTGAACAAAGACCTGGGCGGCGATCTGATCGGCCCGGTGATTCGCGGCGGACGTCCCGACAAAGGCATGCCTGCGCTGCCCCTACCCGACAGCACCATTCAAGATATCGTCGCCTTCCTGCATGTGCGCGTGGTGCAGGCGGCCAAGAGTTCGCACGTGGGCGGAGACTATCCGATTGAGCGTCTGCTGACCGGC
Organism: Bryobacterales bacterium; assembly: GCA_963738375.1. Lineage (GTDB taxonomy): Bacteria > Acidobacteriota > Terriglobia > Bryobacterales > Bryobacteraceae > Bog-159. The sequence continues at coordinate 213,748 of CAVTWL010000002.1, forward strand.
AACGCGGAAGCCGGGAAGGCTTATTTCAACGGCGACGGCAAATGCGCTTCCTGCCATTCGCCCACGGGAGATTTAGCGGGCATCGCCAAGAAGTATGCCCCGCTTTATCTCGAAGAGCGCATCCTGGCGCCGCGCTCCGGCCGCGACGCGACCGTCACCGTCACCACGAAATCCGGCGAGCAGATCACTGGCAAGCTCGACCATATCGACGAGTTTTCGGTTTCGCTGCACGATTCCGGCGGTTGGTATCGCTCCTGGCCGCGCAGTCAGGTGAAGGTGGACGTGCAGGATCCGCTGAAGGCCCATCGCGACATGCTTACGAAATATACCGACGCCGACATTCACAATTTATTCGCCTATCTGGAGACATTGAAGTGAAATTGCAAGCTGGACCTGCGTGCGCGACTCTTTTCAGCGGCATGGCGGCCGGCGCAAGGGCTGGATCCCGCCGCGCTGCTGAAGCCTCCCACCGATACCTGGCCTACTTACAACGGAGACTACACGCGGCCGGCGCTACAGCCCGCTCGAACCAGATCAACTCTTCGAATATCAAATCGCTGACGTTGGCCTGGGCTTTCCAGGCAAATTCGCAGGCCATCAAGTCGACGCCTCTGGAAGTCAACGGCGTCCTCTATTTCTCCGTACCCGAGCAAGTGTGGGCGGTCGACGCGCGCACCGGCCGCCAGGTTTGGCACTACCACTACAAGAAATCGGACGGCGATCACATCGGCCATCGCGGCGTCGGCGATGTGGGGCAACTGGCTGTATCTTCGAAACGCCCGACGCGCACCTGGTCTGCCTCAACGCGAAGGACGGCAGCGTGCGCTGGGATGTCGTGCTGGCCGACGTGCAACTCGGCTATTTCGCCACCATGGCGCCGCTGGTGGTGGGCAATCATGTGATCGCCGGCGTATCGGGCGACGTCACCGATATCCCCGGATTTCCTGGAATCGGTCGATCCGGAGACCGGCAAACAGCAGTGGCGCTGGTACACCGAACCGCAGCGCCGGCGAACCGGGTTCGGAGACGTGGCCCAAGGACAGCGACGCCATCACGCATGGCGGCGGCATGACCTGGATGACCGGCACTTACGACCCCGAATTGCAATCTGCTCTATTGGGGCACGGGAAATCCGAACCCCGTGCTGGCCGGCGATGCGCGCCCGGGCGACAACCTATATACCTGCTCGATCGTGGCGCTGAATCCCGACACCGGAAAGCTGGTCTGGCACTTCCAGCCCTCGCCGCACGATACGCACGATTGGGACGCCGTGGAAACGCCCGTTCTGTTCGATGGCGATTTCCAGGGCAAGCCGCGCAAGTTGCTGGCGCAAGCCAGCCGCAATGGATTCTTCTTCCTGCTCGACCGGACCAACGGCGAACATCTGCTGACCTCGCCGTTCATCGAAACCAACTGGACCTCCGGCATCGACGCGAAAGGCCGCCCGGTTCCCAACAAAGAAAAAGAGCCGCACGCCGATGGACGCCTCGTCTACCCCGGCTCCGACGGCGCTACCAATTGGATGTCACCCAGCTTCGATCCCCTGTCCGGTTTGTTCTACGTAGTGGCGCGCCGCGTTTACAGCATCTTTTACTACACGGCCACCGGAAAGCCGGAAGGCTGGGCCGGCCGCGATCACAACATCTGGGAAGAATCCACGCTGCGCGCGATCGATTACAGGACCGGTGAAATCAAGCTGGAACCATGAGCTGGGCGCGAACGAAAGCGTGGCAGGCATTCTCACCACCGCCGGCAATCTGCTCTTCACCGGCGATTCGCAAGGCAATCTTCTGGTGCTCGACCCGGCGACGGGCCATACTCTCTGGCACGTGAACGCCGGCGGTTCCATGGTCAGTTCTCCGATGACCTACCAGCTGGACGGCCGCCAATACGTGGTAGAAGGTGTACAGGGCGTGCTCTACGCTTGGGCGCTGCCCGAATAGAGCACGTCCAAAGGATACTAACCCGTGAGGCTGTTACTTGCGTTCTTTCTAGCCGTGACCATACCCGACCTTACCCAACTGAAACAGATGGAGGCGCGCTTCGCGCCCGTGGCCCTGCACGTGGATACAGCGGCCCTTTCGCCTGGCGATAAGCAGGCGCTCGCGAAACTGCTCGAAGCCGCGAAACTAGTCGACGACATTTTCCTCTCGCAATTGTGGAGCGGCAATCAGTCCACCTATGCTCATCTGCGGGCCGACACCACGCCGCTCGGCAAGGCGCGCCTAGACTATTTCTGGCTCAACAAAGGTCCGTGGTCCGACCTCGACGATTACGCCGCCTTCCTCCCCGGCGTGCCCGCGCGCAAGCTGGCCGGCGCGAATTTTTATCCGGAAGACATGAAGCGCGAGGAGTTCGAGGCTTGGGTGAAGACCCTGCCCGAAGCCCAGCGCCGCGATGCCGAAGGCTTCTTCACCGTCATCCGCCGCGACGCCTCGCACCATCTTAAGGCCGTTCCCTATAGCAAGGAATACAACAAGGATCTGACCGGCGCGGCGCAACTGCTACACGAAGCCGCGGCAGTCACGGGCAATGCCTCGCTGCGCCGCTTCCTGAATCTGCGCGCCGATGCTTTTCTCTCCAACGATTACTATGCCAGCGACGTCGCCTGGATGGATCTGGATGCCCCGCTCGACATCACCATCGGTCCCTACGAGACTTACAACGACGAAATATTCGGATACAAGGCTGCCTACGAGGCATACGTCAACCTGCGCGACGATCACGAAACGCAGCGTCTGAAGTCGTTCGCCGGCCGCTTGCAGGAGATTGAAGACAACCTGCCCATCGAGCCGAAATATCGCAATCCCAAGCTGGGCGCGCTCGCGCCTATCACTGTGGTGAACGAAATCGTATCGGCTGGCGATGGCGCCCACGGCGTCCGCACGGCTGCTTACAATCTGCCCAACGACGAACGCGTGGTGCAGGAAAAAGGCAGCAAGCGCGTGATGCTGAAGAACGTGCAGGAAGCGAAGTTCCACGCTATTCTGGAGCCGGTGGCAGGGCGCGTATTGCCCAAAGCCGCCCGCGCTGACCTGAGCTTCGATTCCTTCTTCGAACACATACTGGCGCACGAATTGAGCCATGGGATCGGCCCGCATCAGATCCAGGTCGCCGGCCGGAACACCAGTGCGCGCCAGGAATTGAAAGAACTGTACAGCGCGATTGAGGAAGCCAAAGCCGACATCACCGGCCTGTTCATGCTGCAATACCTGTTCGACCACGGCATGGGCGGCGGCGCGGCGGCCGAGCATCGCTTGTACACCACGTTTCTCGCGTCGGCCTTCCGCTCGCTGCGCTTCGGCCTGACCGACGCGCACGGCAAAGGAATGGCGCATGCAGTTCAACTATCTTTCCGATCATGGCGGCTTCGTAGCCAATCCGAACGGCACGTTCGCCGTGGATTTCGCGAAGATCAAACCCGCCGTCCGGGGCTTGACCCACGATCTGCTCACGCTCGAAGCGGAAGGCAACTACGCCGGCGCCCGGCAGATGCTGGACACGCTCGGCGTCGTGCGTCCCAATATGCAGAAAGCCCTGGACGGTTTGAAAGATCTGCCGACCGACATTCGGCCAGAACGCTAAACGCTACGGCGCGCGCATGCCCAGCGCCTTCAAGTACCCCTCGTTCACGCGGCAGTTTTCCAGCTTGATGCGGGCCAGCAGATCTGCCATGGCCGCGCGAACATGTTCCGCCGGGGGACGCTTCTTCATTTTGTCTTCGGCCGCGCCCATGCCGCCCGGCAAAGCCCCGTACGCCACGAGTTCATCCCAGTGCAACGGCCGCGAGAAACTTACCGGCGAGGAAGTGGCGTCCATTTTCTTGTACGGCCAGAAAGTCCAGCCCACATCGTTTTTCTCCAGCATGGTCGCGAAACTGCTCGATCCACGTATCCTGATTTTCGCCGGATTCGCCCATCCAGATGGGCGTCTGGTAGCGCTCGCGGAAATCCAGGTAAGGCTGAATCACGTCCTTTGTAGGCGCGGTCCAGTATTTGTGAAAGGTATAAATCGCGTTCCGGTCGAAGGGCGGGCCGAACACCGCGAAGTTGCTGTCCCACTGCGCGCCGCCGAAGATCACCGCATGATTCGTATCCACCTGCCGGATGGCTTCCGTGATTTTGCGATACACCGGCTCGAGCCGTGGATTCAAAGCCGCCACCGCCGGCGGAATCGGTTCATTCAACAGGTCGTAGCCGATCACGGTAGGCTCGTCCGCATAGTGCTGCGCGATGCTGCGCCAGAAGCCCGCCGCCAACTGCTGCTGTTCCTCGCTCTCGAAAATCCACGGATAGCCCCAGCTATCGTCGATGTTCGTGCCGGTCTGCCCGCCCGGCGCGCAGTGCATGTCCAGAATCACCAGGACGTGCGCGCTGTTTGCACCAGGCAATCACGCGGTCGAGCAGCGGAAATCCCGTGCCGTCGTCGATCAGCTTGTAGTGAAACGGAATGCGCACGCAGTTGAAGCCCGCTTCGTGGATGAAGCGGATATCGGTTTCGGTGATGTAGGTGTCGCGATACTGCTTCCAGAAACGCGCCGTCTCATCGGGACCAATCAGATCGTTAAACAGCGCCGAGATCTCGCGGTACGACGACGGTCCTTTGTCGAAGTGGAACATGTAGCCTTCGGGCACCAGCCAGTTGCCCAGGTTGATGCCGCGCAGCAGCAGCTTCGAACCATCCGGCGCGACGAGATACTTGCCGTCCGTATGCACGAAGCGGGTTGCCGCGCCGGCCGAACCGGCAGCCAACAGCGCGGCTAAACATATACGCGAAATCGTACGCATCATTCGCTATCATACAGAACGGCATGCATACCGATCACGGCACTCACGGCACTTCCGCGCGTCCAGGCAGGCGCGCGTTCCTGGCGGGCGCGCTGGCGACGGCGGCCCTGGCGCCCCGCTTGGCCCGCGCCCAGCGCGATTGGAGCGGCAAGGAGCCCATCCGCTATCCCGACCCCGACGTCCTGGTGCTGGACAAGCGCTTCGCCAAATATAAGGTCAACAACACTCCGCATCCGCCGCCTGCGCACCGGCATGCTCTGGGCCGAAGGGCCCGCCTGGTACGGGCGCGGGCCGCTACCTGGTGTGGAGCGACATCCCCAACAACGCGCAGATGCGCTGGCTCGAAGAGGACGGCCACATCAGCACCTATCGCACTCCCAGCGGCAACAGCAACGGCAATACGTTCGACTACCAGGGCCGCCAGCTTTCCTGCGAGCACCTGAACCGGCGCGTGGTGCGCTACGAGCCGGACGGCACGGTGACGGTGCTGGCCGACAAATGGAACGGCAAGCCGCTCAACGCGCCCAACGACATCGTGGTGCATCCGGACGGCGCAATCTGGTTCACCGATCCCGGCTACGGCATTCTGGCCGCCTACGAAGGCTCGCGCGCGGAAATGCAGGTGAAGGAGGCGGTCTATCGCATCGACGGCCAGACCGGCAAGATGGACCTGAGTGCATCGACGAAATGTACAAGCCCAACGGCCTGTGCTTTTCGCCCGATTACAAGAAGCTGTACATTGTCGATACCGGCTCCACGCACTACCCTGACGCGCCTAAGAATATTCGCGTTTACGACGTAGCCGATGCCCGCTCCCTGCGCAACGGGCGCGAATTCGTTTCCACCAAACCCGGTGTCGCCGACGGCATCCGCGCGGATGTGGACGGCAACATCTGGGCCGGCTGCGGCTGGGTCGGCGCGGGCTACGACGGCGTCCAGATTTTCACGCCGGCCGGCGAGCGCATCGGCCAGATCCTGTTGCCCGAACCCTGCGCAAATCTTTGTTTCGGAGGCAGCAAGCGCAATTTGCTCTTCATGGCCGCCGCGCAATCGCTGTACGCGGTGTACGTGGAAACCCGCGGCGCCCATATCTGTTAAAGCGGGCGTCGCCCTGAAACCGGCTTATGGGGTCGTGATCTGAAGTCCAGGCGGCGCAACGCGCAGAAAGTCCTTGACGTTCCACGTCAGTAGCACAGAGGCCCCCCGAGTGAAAGCTGCGTGCGCGATGATCGCGTCATAGACGACACCCCCGCCGAGGTCGCGATCGCTAAGATCCTGAATCGATGACCACACCGTGTCACCGGTCAGGACCGCGATCTCGGCGGTGTCAACGAAATTGTCGTACAAAAGGCGCGACGCATCGGATGGCGAAAGCCGGACGGGCAATCGCGTCAAGACCGCGAACGACTCGATGAGGACGTGCGCCGGAACGATTAACCTTTCCCGCGCAGCCTGCCTGGCATCGTACGATTGCCTGGTCCGGACGTGAAACTCGTGCCAAGAGGTCAGCAACGGGATTACGCAACTGGTATCAAGGGCGAATGCCACGCTCACGTTTGGGTTCTCTTGCGAACTGCCCGAATGGCCCGATTCACCTGCTCACCGCTCAAAGCTTCTCTTCCACGCAGGGGAACGGCTACCAAGAGAGAACCTCGTCGCACCAACTTGACGGCACGAGGCGCCGGCTCGATCACGATTGCCCCATCGCGGAACTCCACGCGAAGTTCCTGCCCAGGCGTAAGTCCGGCCGCAACCCGAATTGGTTTAGGAACCACCACGCGACCGGCGCGATCCATGGCAATTTTCATACCAAGATTTTACCATTCCGGCAGACAACTTCTACGCACCAGAGGGTCAACGTCTACGCCGCGGGAACCCGTTGCGGAATATTCGAATACCCAGTGCAATCAATCCCACCGAGATGGATACCAGAACGAAGGCGCCGAGCTAATCGCCCGTTGCGCACGGTATCAGGAAAAATCACATTGCGCTGCCGTTGCCGGGACTCGTCAAGGAAGTGGTTGAGATGGCGGCGACTCACGGGCGGATCGTAAAATGGGTCAATCGGCAACGCCCATCACGATCGGCCCGCCAACGCTACCGCTATAATAAGATCGTGCCGAAGGCCAAGGAACTCGAGTCCCGGTTGCAACGCACGGAGCAGCAGTTGCAGCTATTTCAAAAGGTCAGCCGCTTCATGGTGCGCGACCTCAGCCTGCAGGATGTCCTGCAAGGCATCGTCTCGCTTACGGTCGAATTTTCGCAATGCGATTCCTGCCTGGTCTACCTGCTCGATAACGAAGAACTGGTGCTCTGCGCGTCCAACACGCCGCACCCCTCGACCATCGGCAAAGTGAAGCTGAAATTGAACGAAGGCCTCACCGGATGGGTGGCGCGTGAACGCCGCATGCTCTCGATTTCCCGCGAAGCCTACAAAGATCCGCGCTTCAAAACCTTCGGCGAACTGCCCGAGGATTCCTACGAAGCCTTTCTGTCAGCGCCGGTCATCGCCCGCAACCGCGTAGTCGGTGTGATCAATGTCCAGCACCGCATGCCGCATCAACACACCGGTAGCGAAATGGAAGTGCTCACTACGCTCGGCGAACAGGTGGGCTGCGCTCTGGTGCTGGCGCGGATGGCGCCTACCGCCGTGGAATCGGCTAATCACGTCGAACTGGTGTTGTCGTCCGGTCCCATCCGGCCGAGGTAAGCAATGAAAATCGCCTTGGCCTGCCTCGCCATTGCGGCCCTATCCGCAACGGCGGCGTCTGCCGCCAAATGGCAGATGTCTTATTTCTACGACAAACCGAATGCCGATCTGGTAATCAACGATTTGCAATTCCCGTCGGCGCAGCGGGGGATCGCGGCCGGGTATCTGGACGAAAAAAACGGATCTCAGCCCGTCGCCGTAACCACCGACGACGGCGGCGCGCATTGGGCCGTATCGAAGCTGAAAAAAGTTCCGATTTCGATGTTCTTCCTGAACGATAAGCTGGGCTGGATGGTCACGCCCGAAGGCATCTGGCGCACCGCCGATGCGGGCCGCGAGTGGCGCGAGATCCCCAAATCCCCCAAGCTGCTCATGCAGGTTTACTTTCTCGACGAATCGCGCGGCTTCGCGATCGGCGCGCATAAACTCGCCTACCAGACCGAAGATGGCGGCAAAACCTGGGACCCCATCGCCGCCGCAGCCGATCCCAAGACGGACGCCGAACGCACGGTCTACAACAACATCACCTTTGCCAACTCCAAGACAGGCATGATTGACGGCTTCAGCGCGCCGCCGCGCCCCGGCGATAACGGGCAGCCCGGCTGGCTCGATGCGCAAAGTACCACCACCCGCCGCGAGTGGCCGCACCTCTCGATCATGCTCGATACACGCGACGGCGGCAAAACCTGGAAGCCATCCACTGCGTCCATGTTCGGCCACATCACGCGCGTCTCGTTTCTGCCCGATGGCCGCGGTCTGGGCCTCATCGAATTTACCGACAGCTTCAAATGGCCGTCCGAAGTTCATCTGCTCGACGGCTCAACCGGCAAGAGCGACATCGTCTACAACGCCACCGACCGCGCCATCACCGATCTATTGCTCCAACCTTCCGGAACCGCCTACATTGCGGGCGTCGAGGTAAGCGGGCAGCTCCAGCACACGCCCGTCCCACGCAAGCTGAAAATTCTGAAGAGTGAAGACCTCGCCGACTGGCAGGAAATCGATGTCGACTACCGTGCCGTCGCAGTGCGAGCCATGCTGCGCGCCTCGGCCGACGGCGCCCTGTGGGTGGCCACCGATACCGGCATGATTTTGAAACTGGCGCCGTAAGGCGCGGAGCAAATCAGATGAAACTGCCGACCGTACCCCCGCCGCTCCCTGGTCTACCTCCCGCCAGTGCCGAGTACGAAACGCGAATGCAAACCGCGGCCGGCGGCGCTACGCATAGCCAGCAGTGGAAAATGTTTCGCACCGGCAAAGGCGACACCCACTTGGATTTCGGCAACAAGGCGGTAATCAGCCAGCCCGCCGCCAAACAAACCATTCTGCTCGACCATGTGAAGAAGGAAGCCCAGATCGTGCCCGCGCCCTCTCCGGGTCCGGCGGCGCCCGCAAGCCCGCACTCGCCGGCCCTGCCGGGAGTGCAGCCTCCCGCGGCCGCTTCCCTCGTAAACGTAAAAGATCTAGGTAAACAGACGATCAGCGGGCATGAAGCGGAGGGCAAGATGTACACCTTTCACGTGCCCGAGCCTCCCAAGCCGCAGACTGCCGCAACGCCGCCGGCCGCACCCGGCGCGCAAGCCACACCGGCCGCCGGTGCGCCCCAATTACCAAAAGTGCCGGGGTTACAGGCCTTGCCTGGAGCGGCGCCCCATCCACCCACGGCCCCAGTTGCCGCCGCACCACCCGCCCCCGCACCCCCCAAGCCCGCTCCTCCTCCGCAGGTGCAATCCATGGAAGTGTGGACGCATAGCAAACTAAAGATTCCGATGCTCACCAAAATCCATGGGGTTCCCGGCGCGCCCGCCACCCTTTGCAAAGACGCGAAGCCAGGGGAGCCGCCCGCCTCACTCTTCCAGATCCCCGCGGGGTATAAGTTAGTGCCATCAAAACTATGACCGGCGATCTCGAAGCGGCCTGCGTCTTTCGCTGGACGTGACCGACGTTCATCAAGGTGACGGAAAATAACAGGCCAAATTTCGCCGGCGCCGGCCCGCCATCCATTTGCGCCTAGTCGATGGCGCTAAAATGAGCACCGTGGACACACCTAAAAGCACGGGCGCCAACCGGCGCACCTGGATGAAAACATCGGCGGCACTGGTCGCCGGCGCTTCCGCCGCGGGAATCGCCGCCAAGAATGCGGAAGCAGCGCCGCCGCCTTGCCTCTCGCAGGAGACGCTTATCGTCGTCTCCGATACCAACGCCATCGTCGAAACCACCGCCGGCAAGGTGCAGGGTTTCACGCGCAATGGCATCCAGACGTTCAAGGGCATCCCTACGCGGCCAGCCCCGCGTGGCGGCGCCCGCTTTCTGCCTCCCTCAAAGCCCGAGCCTTGGAAAGAGACGCGCACCGCGCTCTGGTACGGAAAAACCTGTCCCGCAGGAAGCCCGCGGCGGTTGGGAAAGCGACGTGGTGTCGTTCCTCTCCCAGTGGGATGACGGCCAGCCCGGCGAGAATTGCCTGCGCGCCAACGTTTGGACGCCGGCACTCGACAGCAAAAAGCGCCCGGTCATGTTTTGGATTCACGGCGGCGGATTTCAGCGCCGGCTCCGGCCAGGAACAGCCCGCCTATCACGGTGAGAATCTGGCGCGCCGCGGCGACGTCGTAGTGGTCAGCGTGAATCACCGGCTCGGGGTGCTCGGCTACTTGAACCTGGCGGACTTCGGCTCGCAGTACGCGGAGTCCGCCAACGTCGGCATGCTCGACCTTGTCGCCGCGCTCGAATGGGTGCGCGACAACATCGCCAACTTCGGCGGCGACCCCGGCAACGTCCTGATCTTCGGCCAATCGGGCGGCGGCTGCAAAGTAAACACGCTGATGAACATGCCCGCCGCCAAGGGCCTGTTCCACAAGGCCGTCGTGCAAAGCGGATCGCTGTCGCTGGCCATGACAGCCGGAGATGTCCGCCAAGCTCGGCGCAAGCGTCGTGGCCGAACTGGGGCTCGAGCAAGTCGCAAATTGTCGAAGATCCACGAAGTGCCGGTTTCCCAACTGATCGACGCCGGCATGCACGCCATGGCCAAGCTATCGCCGCCGCGCGAAACCCGGCGAGCCATTCCGCCTGCCGCGAATCATGTGGGGTCCCACCATCGATGGCAAGACCATCCCCACTCTGCCCTTCGATCCCGCCGCGCCGGAGATCTCCGCGAACGTACCCATGCTGGTCGGCACTGTCATGCACGAGTTCAATCCCGCCATGGCGAATCCCAAAGCGGAAGGACATGACGGAGGCTCAATTGAAAGCGCAGTTGACGCAAAGCCATGGCGATCGCGCCGGGACGCATCATCGAGATTGCCCAGCGGCTTTATCCAGGCCAGAAACCGGTGGCCATCGCCGCCATCGTCGGAGCGGCCATGTTCCGCTTGCCCGCCGTCTCGCAATGCGATCGTAAGGCCGCGCAAAACGCCGCGCCGGCGTATATGTACCAGTTTGCCTGGGAAACTCCGGTGATGAATGGGCGGCCGCGCGCCTTCCATTGCTCGGAAATTCCATTCGTTTTCTACAACACCGACGTGTCGGCGTTTAGCACCGGTGGAGGCCCCGCGCCGCGTGCACTGGCCGCCAAAGTCAGCGACGCCTGGATCAACTTCGCGCGCACCGGCGATCCGAACCACTCCGGTCTTCCGAAGTGGCCCAAGTATTCGGCGGCGTCGCGTCCCGCAATGGTTTTCAATACCCGTTGCGAAGTGAAGAACGATTACGACAAGGAACTGCGCGCGCTTCTTGCGCAGGCATAAACCGCACCGAGTTGCTCCCGAATCGGTGGAAGGCGCTCTAACATGGCTCCTTCCACTTGCTCCAGCTAACAACCCCCAACTCCGGCCGCGGCGCATCCGGCAGCATCGCGAGTAACTCGAGCATATTGCCGTCCGGGTCGCGAAAGTACAGCGAAGCCGCCGGCATCCATGCCAGCACCACCGGTTCCTCCGCTGGCTCTCCCGAGAAATCCAGCGGCTCGACCTTCGCTGCCCGCAGCCTCGCAGGCGCGGCCAGCACATCCGCCAGTTCGGCGGTGAACGCAAGATGCAGGCTCAGCCGCTGCGGACCCGTCCCCACCTCCCACAACCCCAGCATCGAGCTTCCCCGCCCGCCCATCCAGTAAAACGCAACCCGCCGCTCCCAAAATACCTCGGCCAATTGCAGGCCGAGCGTTTCCCCAAAAAACCTCATCGAACATTCCAGGTTGGTCACCGTCAGATGGCTTTCGAACAGGTCGCGAATCCCGAGCATCATCTCTCCTGGCAGCCCTTACTTCACCGCAACATCCAACAGCGTCATCCAGTACTGTACCGACTGCAGCGTGAAGCCCGTCAGAATCAAGCCGATCCCGAACACGCCCATGCGCCGCTCCGGCACATGATCGGCGATCCACTCAATGAAAGGCGTGCAAGCGCCAAGTACCGTCGTCACGATGCCCATGGCGAGCCCTAACTTCAGACCAACCGAAATCGCCTGATCCCGCTGTTGCGCCACCAGGCTGCTGACGTAGCCGGCCACTGCGTATCCGGCCGTCCGATTCAGCGCCGCCCATAGTTGGAACTTTGTCACGCGCGGGCGCGTGGCTGGTTGGTAGTCCACCGTCGGCCGAATGCCGAGCCGGTACGCGACAGCCTGTCCAGCCGTGCTCAACAAACCGAACGTAGCGCCGAATGCCGCGCCGAACGAATAGGCGGCACCTAGCGCGAAGCCGCATCCGCGAATCGCGCTCATGGCCATATCCAGCCAGATTCCCGGCTTGGGCTCGCGCCGCGAAGCGCGCGAGAATTCCCACGCCAGCGTAATGCCATGCGCGACGCCGCTCGCGACGCCAAACACCGGCCCCAGAGCCAGTCCGTAGCCGCCGCCGAAAAGCACGCCATACGTGACCGCGCGCGTCAGCGTGCGCAACGGTCCGTGTTCCCCGCCCAGCAGATCGTACGCCAGATACAACGCGCCCAGCACGTCGAGCGAACTGCCGATCACGCTGATCATCGCCAAGGTATGCTTGTCGACCGTCACCGGCAGCGCCGTCATGCGAGCGTAACCGATTGGCCATTGTCCAGCACCATAAACGAATCGTCCATCCGGCACGCCATCAGTTCCTGCTTAGGCGCATCGAGGCTCTCATCCGCCAGCCGAAAGGTGCCGTGATGAATCGCGATACTGATTTCCGCAGCCAACATTTTATGCGCAAGCACCGCTTCTTCGGGCGCCATGTGGACCGGCGACATGAACCAGCGCGGCTTGTACGCTCCGATCGGAAGCAGCGCGAGGCGCGGCGATCCAAACCGCTCGCGAATTTGCCCGAAATGAGCGCCAAATGCTGTGTCGGCGGCGAAATAGACGATGCGCCCCGCCGCCTCGATCACATAGCCGCACCAAAGCGTCTTGTTGCGGTCGAACAGCCCCCGTGCCGAAAAGTGCAGCGCCGGTACGCAATGAAGCGTGCCTCCGGCGAGCGGCAGGGCATCGCCCCAATCCAGTTCATCGACGGGACCAATGCTATGCGATTTCAGCAGCGCCGCAACCCCTAACGGAACGACAAACCGCGGCCTGTCGCGCTGGCCGATCCGCCGCAGAGTCGCGAGGTCCAGATGATCGTAATGATTGTGGCTCAGCAGCACGGCATCGATGCGTGGCAGATCCTCCCAGCGCACGCCCGGCTTTCGCTTGCGCCGCGGCCCAATCCAAGCGATGGGGCTAACCCGCTCCGACCAGACCGGATCCGTGAGCAGATTCGCGCCACCCTGCTGCAACAAAACCGTCGAATGGTTGACCAGCGTCACCCGTAATGCGTTACTATCCGCATCGGCGGGCGGCTTGGACGGAACCACGTCGTCAACAAAGCGCGGCGACGGGTCCGGGCGGCTGCTGAACTTCCATCGCAGCACATTCAAAAATCCGCTGGCCTGCGGTGAGTCCGGATTGAAATACCGTTTACCGTCGAAATGTTTGGGAAAGGGCGGCGCGCCCGTACTTTGCTGCACGATTCCTTATTTACTCACAGGCGAGGGCTCGATCGCGTATGGGTGAGTGGCCGGGGCATTGTCCGAAAGGGCGCAGAACCCGTTCATATCGCTCTTGGACCGCGGCGGAGCGCCAGTCTGGACGGCGATGCCCGTCTGATGGGTTATCGCTCGATTGGCGGGCCCGCTTGCGCCAGGTTAACCGCAACTGCCATCGAGGCGGCACGATTGGGTGGTGTGAGCGCTGAGCGGCACGCGATGCGTCCGTCCGTCAGGTTGGGCGCTACCTGGACGTTCACCTGATAAACGCCGGCTCTTCCGGGCGCCAGGCCCGCGAACAATACCGCGGCGAAAGGACCTTGCGGGGAATTCCATTGGCACACGACCGGCGCCAACGTACTGGTTAGAATGTCGGCCGGTGCGGGGCTGCCGGGGGACACCGGTTCGTCGACGGCGCCAAGACCAGTCATCGAGAACACCAGGACCTGCCCGGCGCGGGCCGGATCTTGCGAGGTTGGCGTGCTTCGGAAATTCTGGTGCTGAACAGTGAGGAAGATTGGCCGCTCCGCGGTTTGAAAGCGCGGCGCGGCTGCGGCCAGACACGGCGCGAGATCAAAAATATAGATGGAATAGCCGACCCGGGCGCGAGGCGTACAGGCCCGCAGCCAGCCGAACGACCCGTGGTCTGGCGCCAGTCCGTCGAGCAGGTTGACGCTGACGGCCGCCACGCCATCCGGCGGAATGCGGCCCTCGAACCGGACGCGATCGATAAGCGAAGGCGCCGACAGGGCGAGGCGCGACAAGTCGGCAGTGCCCCAGTAATCGAGGCTAAGATTCGGAGTTGGATGGGAGCGCACCCACGCGGCGAGATTGTTGGCGTCCTGGCCCCAATCGATGTTTGAGTCGGCCAGAATTTTGGGGCCGTTGGATGGTCCGCCGGCCAGGACGTTGAAGAACGCAAGGTAGTGGGGGAAGACGGCAAGGGACTCGGCCGCCAGGCCGGCTATAAGAACGGGCAGCAACATGGGACGCCAACGGGCGCGCATGAACGCAGCGGCAGTCAAGGCAAACAAAAATGGGAAGATTGGCAGCAAGTGGCGAATGCCTACGTTGATGCGGGTTGCCAGAGACAATGTTCCGTAAACCGCTATCGGGATGGCCAGCACGAACCAGTGGAAGCCGGCGCTGCGGAGTTTCACGACGCGCAGCCTGCTCAGTACGAACCAGGCAGCCAAGCCGATGAACACGAGGGTGGCAACCGGCATCTTGACGGCGAAGGCGATTGGGAAGTAATACCACCATCCGTGAGTCCGCACCCTACCCAGCAGGTAGGACGGATGCCCGGAAATGTTCAGGTCGTGTAGAGTGATGAGGCCACGGAGAAAGGGATGGCCCGCAGGAGGTCCGGCGGACAGGCGAGCCGCCGCCCCGCTTGCGCTGCGGTCCAGGATGGCGTGTATGACATCGCGATTGATGTTTCCCACCGGGACACCGTGCGTTAGTGCGGGCAGCTGATAGGTCAAATAGACGATGGCAGCCGCGATAGATAGTACGGCAGCGAAGGATAGAGCAAATTGCCGCATCGTTGGGTAGCAGTGCTTTTGCCAACGCCAGATCAGGTACAGCAGGACGAACACGGGCAGCAGAAAGAATGCGGATAGCTTGGTGGCGAGCGCAACCCCGAAAGCCATCGCCCAAAAGACGAGGTGGATTCGATTGGGCGAGTGCAGATATCCGGCGAAAGCTGCGCAAGTAAGAAATGAGCAAAGCGAGAAGGGTACGTCGTTTTTTATGTAGTGTCCATGCGCGATGATGGTGGGGTCGAAGGCATATAACACTAACGCCAACACTGCGGTGTCCGGACCGAAGTAAGTGCGACTCCAGAGAACGAGATACAAGCCGAGACAGGAGGTCAGAAAGATGGATGTCAAACGTCCGGCCAGAATCATTGTGTCTTCTTTGCCGGCATTCGCGGCCAACCACTGCGCGGCAAACAAGCTTGCGTTGTTGGTTTGCCATGCGGTTGGATTAGGCGGCAAGGCTAGGGCAAAGCGCAAAAGCGGAACAGCGGCGAACATCTTGGAGAGCGGCGGATGGATTGGCTCCATGCGGAAGTCGCCGGAATGTAGGTAGGTGTAACCGGCAGCTAGCTCCAACGGTTCGTCGGCTGTTACAGACTCTTGCGAGGCAGAGCGAACCTGTATCGCAAAGAGGCAGGCGAGAATGGTCAGAGTTAGCGGCCAAAACAAGCGATCGGCGTCAACTCCTGAACGGCCCGAAGTGGCAATCGGCGCTCTAGCGAACCATTGCCGCAAACGCGAGAACACTTTTGATTAACCTAATATCTGAATTATCCCATCTTGGTGGCTAGTTACACGAGGTTTTGAGTGAGTACGGTACTATCTACAGCTTGCTCGTAACCGGAGTAACAGTCTGGCTGTCTCTGACGCTGACTTTGCTTTATCCGAACAGGCGCAGGACTCGTTCGTATAACTCTTCCACGGCGGCTTCGGAGCGGGCTTCCACGGCCATGCGGAGCAGCGGTTCGGTGTTGGAGGCACGCACGTGGATCCAAGCGCCGGGCAGGATCATCTTCAGGCCGTCGGAGCGGTCGGTCGCGACGCCAGGGAAGCTTTCCTCGAGGGCTTGCATCAGCGTGCCCAGCCGCCCGTGTTCATAGGCCACTTTGCCGAATTTACGATAGAAACGCGGCAGGCGCGCGGCCAGCGCGGACATGCTCTCGCCGGTTTCCGCCAGGCGCTCTAACAGAAACGCCATACCGGTGTAGCTGTCGCGGCAAAGGTGTACGGCGGGAAAGATAATGCCGCCGTTGGACCCTTCGCCTCCGATGACTGCCTTTACCGCCTGCATCATCTCGACGACGTTGGCTTCACCAACCGGGGTGCGATACACCCGCCTGCCGTGGGCCGCCGCCACTTCGTCGATCACCGACGAGGTCATCAGGTTGACCACTACATCGCCGGGCAGCCGCAGCAGAGCGGCGTCGACCGCCAGAGCCAGCACGTCGTCGTTGTCGAGCACGCGGCCGGTTTCGTCCGCCACGGCCAGCCGGTCGCCATCGGGATCCTGTGCGAAACCAACTTCAGCGCCCGACGACCGCACCAGAGCGGATAAATCCCCCAAGGTGTCGGGCCGCGGCTCCGCTACCCGGGGGAAAGGCTTCGTGGGATCCACGGAGATGGCATGCAGTTCGCAACCCAACGTGTCGCGCAGAAAGCCCGAGGTCATCAGCGAACCCGCCCCGTTCACCGCATCGAGCGCCACGCGGAAGCGCCGCCGCCGGATGCGATCGACGTCTACGTGCTTGAGCACGCGTTCGATGTGCAGCCGCGATGGCGAACTGTAGTCGCTGGTCGCGCGGCGGATCTCGGCGTTGCTGGCGCGGCGAAATTCGCTTTGGTGATACAGGTCTAGTAATTCCCCGCGTTCGTAGCTGTTGAAGAACAGCCCTTCCGAGTTAAAAAGTTTGAGCGCGTTGTATTCCGGCGGATTGTGCGAGGCGGTGATGGCGATGCCACCGCGCGCGCGCGTTGCGCCTACGTAGATCTGGATGCTGGGCGTGGGCATAATGCCAACGTCCACGACATCGCAGCCGGCCGCCAGCAGACCGCAGGCCACGGCATGGTACAGCATTTCACCGCTCGACCGCGTGTCGCGGCCGACCACCACCCGGCCCGCGCCGACGTAAGTGCCGAAAGCCTGAGCGAAGGCGCATGCGAGGCCGGGCGTTAAGAAGTCTCCCACGACGCCGCGAATGCCGGAGACGCCGATCTTTAGCAGGTGTTCCCGAGGCATTAAGCGAAGCTCCTCACTTCCTCGAGCAGGGCGTCGAACAGTTCCCTCGGTGGATCCCCGCGCTGCTCGCAGATCACGCGCACGATAGGCTCGGTCTGGCTGACGCGCACGTGGAACCAGCGGCCCGGCCAGTCCACGCGCAATCCGTCGAGCACGCTGACGCGGCCGTCGCTGTAGCGTTCGCGCAAATCCATGAGCAGTGCCGGAATGCGCTGCGTAACCAAAGGCACCTGCCCTTTCAGAATCGAATATTTGGGATACGACGCCAGAATCCCGCTCAGTGTTTTGCCGGTTTGATGCAGCATGGAGAGCACGGCCAGCATACTGGCAATGCCATCGTAGACGAAGCGGAACTGCGGCATCATCACCGCGCCGGTACCTTCGCCGGCCAACGCGATCTGTTCCGGGCGATAGGTGGATAGCGCGTCGATGGCCGCCTGCCGGCCGACGGGCACGCGCACCACTTTGCCGCCGTGCCGCGCCGCTATTTCTTCCAGCAGCGCCGTGCTCGATATGTTGGCGATGATCAGTTTGCCTGGCGCGCGCGGCAGCAGGTAATCGGCCAGCAGCGGCAGCACCAACTCTTCGGAAACCGCGGCGCCATCCTCGGCGGCCAACGCCACGCGATCGGAATCGACGTCGAACAGAAAACCGGCATCCGCGCCGAGCGGCTTCATCAACGGCGCCAGTTGCAGGGCCACGGCGTCGCGGGTAGTGGACGGCTCGTGGGCGAAGCTGACGCCTTCGATTTTCTCGTTGATCAGAATGAAGCCGGTGCCGAACCGTTCGTTGGCGCGGCGGAGGATCAGCGAAGAGGTGCCGTTGCAGCAGTCCACCAGAACGCGAAACCTGGCGAGCGCCGCGAAATCGTAGTTTTCAGCAAGGTCGTCGAGGTAGCGGTCGATGGCGCTGGTATCGAGGGCCACGCTGCCAATGCCGGTCCAATCGACGGAAAGCGAATTTCTTCAGGTGATAAATGTCCAGCAGTTCGCCGGCTTCGGCGGTGGAAAGATAAATGCCGTCGCGGCCAAAGAACTTCAGCGCGTTCCATTCAGCGCTGTTGTGGCTGGCGCTGATGGAGACCCCGCCCGCCGCGTCGCGCCGCCGGATGGAGTGCTGGATCACCGGCGTCGGGGCGATGCCAAGATCGATGACGTCGTGCCCGCAGGCGAGCAGTCCGGCGAGCAGGCCCTCGCGGATCATGGCGCCGCTGGCGCGCGGGTCGCGCCCAATGACTACGGCGCCGCCCGGCTCGAGGAATGTGCCGAAGGCGGCGGCGAAATCGAGTACGTGAGAAGCGGTCAGGCCGGTACCCACGACGCCGCGCAGCCCGACGTGAGAAATACGCAGTGAATTGGCGGCTTGTGGGGTGATCATGGCTTCAGTTTCAGGATTCCGAAGGCTTGGGGCACGTGAAAGCTGGCTTGGCCGGTCGGTTGCCAGGCGATGAATTTGCGGCCCGGCTCGGCGCCCTGGCAGCGAAAATAATTGACGCGCAGTTGGTTGCCGGCGGCCGGCGGCCGGGGGTCGATGGACTTGAACGGAACGCGCATCTCGCCGTACCAAACCTTGTGTTGCGAGTCGATGCGCGCCTTCACGGCAAATCCGGAATTCCAAAGCCAGCCGCCTTCCGGCAGCGGTTTTACGCGGTCGATGTCCAAGTCCACCCATTCCCCTTGCGGCGAAACTTCGAATTCCTTGTAGCGCGTGATGCGCTGGAAATCGCTGCCGATGAAGACCTCGGCCACATCCCAATTCCAGAGTTCGTTGGTTTCGGCGGTGGTCACCGGGTCCGGCTTCAAATGCAGTTCCTTGTAGGGGCAAACAAAAAGGAAGTAAATGTTCCCGTTGGTCCAGCGCGACCGGATTTCGCTGCGATGTCCAGCGACGGGTTCGCCGCGCGGTCCGTTCCCGGCGAACACCGCGGGTGCATCCTTCCACTGCGCCGCCTGCGGGTCGGCGGTGAGAGCGAAATCGGCGGACGCGAAGCGGCTATCGCTGGTCTCGGGATCGCGAGCGGCGGCAGCCGCGGCAGCCGCCAGGCACAACAGCAGGAGCTTCATGAAACTTCTACTATACTGTGGGACGCGTGCGGCTGTACCGTTCCTGAAGCCAGGGGTCCCCGCGCATGTGATATCCGTTTTGCTCCCAGAAGCCGGCCTGGTCGCGATCCACGATTTCAATCGCCGCTACCCACTTGGCGCTTTTCCAGGCATAAAGCCGCGGAACGATCAAGCGCGCCGGTCCGCCGTGCGCTTCGGTGATCGCTTCGCCATCGTGATGAAATGCGATCAGTGCGTCACCGGCCAGAAAGTCGGGCAGTGACAGGTTGGTGGTGAAGCCCCCATCGTAGCCCTGTACCACAACGTAAGCCGCGCCCTGCTGAGCCCCGCCTGCTTGGCGCACCAACTCCCGCGTGGATACGCCTTCCCAAAGATTGCCCAGGCGAGACCAGCGCGTGACACAGTGAAAGTCGGAGAAGACTTTCACGCGGGGAAGCTGCAAGAACTGTTCCCAATTCCACGTGCAGGGCTGGGCAACCATGCCGCCGAGGCCCAGCCGCCATCGATCGAGACTCAAAGACGGCGGCCCGCTGGCGTCGAGCACGGGCCATTTCAAGGTGCGCCTCTGGCCGGGCGGCAAGCGGCCTTCGCGGCGCGTATCGGGGCTGACGATGACGTCGGGCGGCAATCCCTCCGGCGTTGGGACGGATTCCGTCTGCCTCTTGCTGTGGTCCATCCAAAATGACGGCGTAGTGAAATTCTCCCCTTTCTTTGAGTCTATACTTGATGAAAAAGATGGAGAAGTTAAACGTGCCCGGCCGGTTCGTTTTATGACCCTCTGCCTAAGTGAAACCGACATCCGCGCCGTCCTGCACATGCCGGAATTGATGGACGCCATGGAGGGGGCACTCGACGCGTACTCGTCGGGTGACGCGGTGCAGCCGGTACGACCGGTGGTGGAAATGGCGGCTACATCGTTCTTCGCCGCAATGCCTGGATATCTGCGGTCGCCCGCGGTGCTAGGGGCGAAACTGGTCGCCGTGATCGGACCAAACCGTGAGCGTGGATTGCCCACGCATCGCGCCAGCATTTTGTTGTTCGACGCGGAAACCGGCGGGCTTTTAGCGCTGTTGGATGGACGCCTGATTACCGAAATGCGTACGGCGGCCGTGTCGGCGGTCTCCGCGAAATATATGGCGCGGCGGGACGCCCGCGTACTCACGATTCTCGGCTCGGGGGTGCAGGCGCGCAGCCACCTGGAAGCGATGATGCAGTGGCGGGCGTTTGATGAAGTGCGCGTCTGGAGCCCTACCGGGGACCATTCGCGACGGTTCGCCGCGGAATCGGGGAGACTCGTGTGTGCTTGTATGAGTGCGCGGGACGCGGTGACCGGCGCCGATGTTGTTGTACTGGCGACTTCGTCGCCCACACCCGCTATCGAGGATGGCTGGGTAACGCCGGGCGCGCACGTGATTTCGGTTGGGGCATGCCGTCCGGATCAACGGGAAATGGATCCGGCGCTGGTGGCGCGGGCCAGGGTGGTCGTCGATTCGCGCGCTTCGGCGTTTCAGGAATCAGGCGATATCGTGATGGGAATACGCGAGGGACGATTCGCCGCCGGCCATGTCGTAGCCGAGTTAGGGGAAGTTGTGGCGGGTGCCGCGACAGGCCGCACGGCCCGGGAGGAAGTGACGCTATTTAAGTCATTGGGCTTGGCGGTGGAAGACCTGGCGGCGGCGCATCTGGCTTTTGAAAGCGCCCGGGTGCAGGGCGCGGGCGTTACAATCGATTTGGGCGGATAATACCGGAAGCAAACTTTCCGGAACAAATCGGCCCACCATGCGTAAATGCCTTTGGAGCGGCTATGCACAACTGGATCGACATTATTCTGGCTGTTTTGTTGATTGTCTCCATCATCTCGGGCCTCAAGCTTGGCTTTGCCCGGACCGCGATTGGCTTGTTGGCCTCGATTCTGGCCCTCGTATTCGGCCTGCGCTACTACCACGCGGTCGCCGTTAGCCTACGGCCGCATATCTCAAACAGTCCGGTGGCCGACCTTTTGGGTTTCCTGGTCGTTTTTATCGGTATCTGCATTGTGGGCGAAATGGTCAGCGGAATGATGGGGCGATTCATACGGTCGGTGGATCTTGTGTGGCTGGACCGATCCCTCGGCGGGGCCTTCGGCGTGGTGCGCGGCGTGCTGTTCGGCGCCATTACCATTTGGCTTCTGATGGCATTTATGCCGGTTTCGCCGACGCTGTTGCTGTCGCAGTCGCGGCTGGCGCCTTGCGTGATGGACGCCGCGCGCCGCGTCGCGGACGCGTCCCCCGACGAAGTGAAGCGAACCTTTCGGCAAAGCTATCGCGAGCTAAACCGTGTTTTGCCGGAGAAGGTCAAAGAGCGTTTCCCGAACGTCCCATCCAGCCAGATCTGACTGCCCTTTGGCTAGCCAGCCGGTTTGTCCGATTTGTTCGCCCCCAAAAGATACCCGAAATTGGCTATTGACTCTCCCTGCCACTCAAGTACAATCCGAAATGGCGGTATTTTTCCTAAACCGAAAGTAGGGTGAAATGTTCAAAACAAGAAAACTGCGGCCTGCTGTCGTGCCCGATGGCGACCACTACACCAGCACGGATGTCGCGCGCATCTGCGGCGTCAGCCTGCGGCAGTTGCAGTGGTGGGACGAGCGCAACGTGGTTTCCCCGCGCCAGGACGGGCATAAGCGCGTGTACTTGGCGCAGGAAGTTCTGGAAGTTTCGGTAATTGCCGAACTCCGGCGCAAGGGCTTCTCGCTGCAGAAAATCCGCCGCGTGCTGCGATTTTTACAGAAGGATATGGGCAAGCGCTTGAGCGACGCCATGAAGAGCGAGTCGGAGACCCACCTGCTAACGGACGGGAAATCGATCTATCTGGAAGAGGCGCCGGACCGCATTGTGGACCTGCTGAAGAACGCCCGGCAGCCGATGTTTCTGGTGTGCGTTAGCGATCAGATACGGCGGCTGTCGCAAGGCTTGCGCAAGCCGGCGCGCTCCGAAACGGGGCGGACGGTGCGCCGGGCGCGGGCGGTCTAGCGGCGGGGAGGCCGCGCGTCGTATACTGGTAAGAACGCGATGTTGATTCTCTTGACGCTCATTCACGTAGTCGTTTGCATTTTTCTGATCATTGTGGTGTTGCTGCAGAGCGGCAAAGCCGCGGATCTGGCCGGCGCATTTGGCGGCATGGGCTCGCAAACGGCCTTCGGTCCCCGTGGTTCGGCGACCTTGCTTTCGAAGGCTACCACGGCCTCGGCGATCGTCTTCATGATCACGTCGCTATCGCTTTCGATTTTGGCCGGGCGGGCCTCTTCGGGCGGCAAGACTGTGCTGGATTCAGCGTCGCCCGCGGCGGCCAAGACGGCGCCGGCCAAGGCGCCTGCCGCGCCAAAGGGTCCGACCATGAGTCTGCCGGGCGGCAAGACGGTACCGTTGCA
This sequence comes from Bryobacterales bacterium, assembly GCA_963738375.1. Classification (GTDB taxonomy): domain Bacteria; phylum Acidobacteriota; class Terriglobia; order Bryobacterales; family Bryobacteraceae; genus Bog-159. Next base: position 236,481 of record CAVTWL010000002.1, read on the forward strand.
AATGCCGACCGCGCCAGCCAAAACGGCCCCGGCCCAACCAAAGAAGTAGCCCCCTGCGGAGGTGGCGGAATTGGCAGACGCACTAGCTTGAGGTGCTAGCGGGAGCAATCTCGTGGGGGTTCAAGTCCCCCTCTCCGCACCAAGAAACCAAAGTACTTATAAGGGTCGGCCAGAGATGGCAGGCCCTTTATTTTTGGCCATTTTGCCCGCAACTGTGCCCATTGTGGCCACCAAAAAGGCGGTGGCAGAGGCTCTTCAGCGCTACAAAAACGGGGCGAACCCCGGGCATACTTTCAAGCGGTCGTTGCCAGTGGAACGGATGAAAGCCGGGGGGCGGCACTAGGGCGCCCCCCGCAAGCCAATAATTGCCGCGCGTTTCGCGCTGACAAATTCGATGTGCGAGATTGGGCCTATGGTTATTGAGACTATCGTCAGCAATTCGCCACTCTTTCTCCACTCGAAAACATGGGTGCTTAAACATGCTGGCGGATTTTGCGGTTTCGTCTACGATTCGGTCGCAATCCACGATGGGGTACCGATGGTGACAGTGAGTAGTGGAGCAGATCCCACGAAGGGCAGTGTGGTCATGGCCGCTGGACCCACGGCCAAATCAGCAAAAAACACGCTCGGGTTCCTAATGATTACTGGTGCTGACGGTAAGCCAGGAGATGTTGAGCGACAGCGGCAACGGCAGCGGCCAAAAACAAAATGTCGGAAAATCGAAAGGTCCGGGGGCCTGTGCCCGCGCTGTACCTATCGCGCCGGGAAGGGGCGAATGTCCGCGATACTCGTTTTACAATGGAATCAATCCCCTCAGCGGTCAACGCGGCCCCTGGCGATTGCTAGCACGGTGTCCCGCGGAGCTATCAAACGATTTCGATATCAAGGGCCCGGATCGATGAATCCGGGCCCTTGCTGACTTGCAGGGTTATCGACGGACTTGGAAGGACAGGGTCGTCGACTTGGTAACACCTCCGCCCACACCCGTGATGGTAATGGGGAAAGTGCCCGTCGGCGCGTTATTAGACACGGTCAGATTGAAATCCGTCGTGCCGGAACCGGGAGCTCCGATGGAGGCCGGGGTGAAGCTGTAAGTGACGCCGGAAGGTACGCCGGTCGCGCTAAACGCGATCGCGGAGTTGAAACCGCCGGATACCTGTGTGGTAACCACAGCATAGCCGCTTTGTCCGCGCAGCAAATACCCAGAAGTTGGGTTCACTGAGATGGTAAATGTGCCGGACGACTGCCCGGTAACGGTGAGAGTTACGGCAGCCGAGTGGGTGAGGCCGCCGCCGGTTCCGGTCGCCGTAATGGTGTATGTCCCGATAGCCGTAGTGGAAGCGACCACAAAGCTGATGGTGGACGTTCCCGCCCCCGGCGCCGCAATCGATGTCGGGTTGAAGCTGACGGTAACGCCGGCCGGCTGGCCAGTGGCGCTCAGAGCGATGGCGGAGTTGAAGCCGCCCGAGACCGCCGTCGTAATGGTCGAGGAGCCGCTGTTGCCCTGAACCACGGAAACCGAGGTGGGCGAGGCGGAGATGGTAAAGGCGGGAGTCGGGGTTGAAGTGACCGTCAGCGAAACGCTGGTGGTTTCGGTAGTGGCGCCCGAGGTTCCCGTGACCGTAATGCTATAGGTCCCGGTGGCCGTCGAAGAAGCGACGGTCAGGGTCATGCTGGAGGTTCCGGCGCCGGTGATTGACGCCGGGCTGAAACCTACGGTGACGCCGGAGGGCTGCCCGGAGGCGGTCAAGGCGATGGCAGAGTTAAATCCGCCGGTAACCGAGCTGGTGATGACGGAAGATCCCGAATTTCCTTGCACTACGGAAACAGCGGTGGGGGCGGCCGACAGAGAGAAGCCTGGCGCCGTAGTTCCGCTCAGCGCCGTAATCAAGCCTGGAGCCGGGCTGCCCCAACCCGTCACCAGATCATAGCCGGTCACGGCCGAATAGCTGCCGGATGTGCCGCTGGTGATATCGTGAAAATCAGTGGCGTAGCTGGAAGTGACGTTCTGCGCGTAGATGGTGGGGTTGATGAAGCCGATAGTCGGCTGCTTATTCGCCACCAGTTGTTGATTGACGAGGGCGATGAAGCCTGCCCACATGGGCGCCGCAAAGCTCGTACCGCCATACGAATTTGCCGTGCAAGTGGTCTGGTCGGCACAAACATAGAAACTGAAATTGGCATTGGCCGACACATCGGGACCGTTGCGCAGTGTGGTGGAACCCTTGTTGCTGGAATTGATAACCCCGGCGAGCTTTTGCCAAGACGGGATGGCGATCGAATCCGGCGAAATACCGCCGCCGCTATCGACCCAGGCGGTTTCGGACTTCCAGGGGCCGGCGGCGCTGGCCGTGACCAGATCCGTGCCGCCCACGGAGACCACGTAAGCATCATCCGCCGGCCAAGCCTCGTTGCGCGACGACCAGGTGGAACTGTCGCCGGACGCCGCAAAGAAATTCTGACCTTGCGCCGACATCTTCTGGAAATAGGGGTCCAGGGTACTGGGGTCCGCCGGAGTCCATCCCCAGGAACAGCCGATGGTCGTGGGCAGCGGGCTGTGTGTAGTCATGGCGCTGATGATGGCGGTATCGGTGGAACCGACGTAAACAACCAGGCTGGCCAAGCCGGGCGCCATGCCCAGCGCCTGCGTCATGTCCAAAGTTTGTTCAGTGTCGTCGCAGCCGGAAGCTGCGGTGCAACTGGTGCTGGTCCCGTCCACGGACAAGAGGGTGACCGGCACGTTATTGGTTTGGCCTACGTTGTGGTAATAGGTCGTAAGGTCGGCCAGGTCGGTACCTTCGTATTCGAACAATCCGAGGTTCTGGCCGGCGCCAGTAAGGGCGGTCCCGCCGTAGTAAGCGGCACGCATATCGCTGCCCAAGAAGGAAGCTGAGGGGCCGGAGCCAGTAGTGGCATGTGTGACGACGGCGTCCTCAGCGACTCCGTTAGCTTTCGCGTAATCGCTCTTTTTGACAAACATCGGATGGGGAATGGAATAGTTGTCCAGACCGGAGATGTGCCAGAGCGGGAATGAAAGGTCGGCCGTGGGCTCGCGATCAACCGCATAAAACGTGCGGTCTTCGGTGGGATGCTGAAAGGTCTTCATGCTGACGTGAAAAGCGGACTGGACCGCGGAAACAGGGCCTCTAATCTGCACATCCATGCCGTCGCGAGTGCCGCCCACGACCTCAAAACCGTGGGATTGCGCGAAATGAACCAGGGCATCGTAGTCTGCCTGGCTGGGTCCGAACTGCTGGGTGAACTCCGCCGGGGTCAGAAAATGGCGGTATATAAGGCTCGACGGATCGTAGACGCTCTGCAGAAATGCATTCAGTCCGGCCTGGTCGCTGAGGGGCAGAACGACGTCCAGGGTCATGGTTTGCGTTAAGGACATTTGGCCGACGGGCTTAGCCTGACCGTTGAGGACCGCGGGGCGCACATGATGCGTCAACGGGGGCAGTGATTGTGCCTGGCAGACCGCTGCCGTGACCGGCAGAAGCGCTGCGATGGTGAAAAGCGAACGTCGTAATTTGCGAATCATAGTTCTCCGTTTCTTCCTTTTGTCCGGTGTCGTAGTTAGCTAAAGATAGCCTTAGTTTCGATAGGCCCCCAATCGACTGAGCTTCGACACACTGAAGCTCAGTATGACATCGACAGTGGCGCTCCGGGCAGGGGGCTTCGAGTGATGGCGCGCGGCGATTACTAAGCCAGTATCTGAAGCGCGATTAACAGGGCGCGTTCGAAACCCTACGCCGGCGTCGACCGCATCATGAACCCCATACTCGTCGACCAGCGGCATCCAAACGGGTTCAGTTGGTTTCCGAATTGCGAAGCTTTGGCAATCTGGATCTATCTGGACCTGATACGAGTGGCCGACGAACCGCTCGGAGCCCGTTGACGCAATCCGGGGGATAACGATTCATACGGCCTTGCCCCCGAAGCGCGTGGTCGAGCGCCACTGAGAGCTTCGGAAAAGGGTAAGCACTCTTGCGCCAGTAATTCGACGCTAACAAAAATTTCTGCCTGCACTTTGAAGAGATCGAAAAGAGCCTGGAACACGTGAAACAATCAGTTGGTACCGCAGATGAACTCCCAGGAACGCGGATTCGCGCTGGAAGACTAAGATATGCGAAAAGGGTTTACCAGGAAACCGCAAGGTGACGAGCCTGCGACGCGAGGCAAGAACTACATAACCCCGAGCGGCCTGCAGCGACTCAAGGACGAGCACCGCTTTCTGCTCACCAGGGAACGCCCTGCCGTGACGGAGGTGGTGGCGTGGGCTGCGAGCAACGGCGATCGCAGTGAAAACGCCGACTATCAGTACGGCAAGCGGCGGCTGCGCCAGATCGATGGGCGGATTCGCTTTCTCACGAAGCGAATCGAGGCTGCGGAAGTGGTTGACCCGGAAACTCCGAGAGCGGGGCAGGCGGCGGCGAGGGCATTCTTCGGAGCGACCGTGCGCTATGCGAATGCCGCGGGAACGGAACGGGCGGTGAGCATCGTAGGCGTCGACGAGGTCGATCTCAACCGCAACCACATCAGTTGGGTGTCGCCTTTGGGGTGCGCGTTGATGAAGTCGGCAGCGGGCGATCGCGTGGTTCTCCACGCCCCGGGCGGCACAGAATACTCTGACCGTGCTGGAAGTGTGCTACGAGCGGATTTCGGTGGAACCGTTCCGCGAGCCACCGGGAGCCGAGGCCTCGGCAAAGGGATTCCCTCGCCGGCGCCAATCCACCTGACAAGGGTTGGCACACGAAAACTCCAGTCCCCGCGCAAGGACGAATTGTGCGCCCGTAAGGATCGCTCGCGTCCCACGTCGTACCGTTGACTTGTCTAGATGAGCTTGAAGTCGGCACCGCCTCGATATGTCGGCTCCTGCTGAACGCGCTGCCCGTACAAATCCGCCTTATGCACCAGTATGTAGTGTCGCTTCGTTAGGATTCGGAATGGCGGGATCGCGCAGGTTTCAACGGCCACCCGGATTTGATTCCCGCCGTGAACCTACTGATGCAATGAGAATCCGGACGGCAAAGCTGCCTCAAGATTGATTTGTTCTCCGGTGATGGGGTGGTGGAATTTCAGAAATTGGGCGTGCAGGAAATATCCTCCATCGCCGGGGAGGCCGGGGAGATTTTCAAGAGGCTGGCCGGTTAAGCCGTACAGAGGATCGCCTACCAGGGGATGGCCGATGGATGCCAGATGGATTCTGATTTGATGAGGGCGGCCCGAATTTAGGCTTACCTCAAATGTTGTGGTGCTGGTGGTGCGTGAGATCACCTTTGCCAATGACTTTGACGGTTTGCCACTTGGGTTGGCGGCCCACACGGAACCGATGAGCGGGTGCGGCACGAGGCCGATGGGTGTGAGGATTTCGTAGGCGTCGTGCTGTGCAATGTTTTGAGCCAGCGCCCGGTAGATTTTTTGAATTTTGGGTGTGTTCCAGTTTGCGAATAGATTAGAGGCCGCCTGCGGTGTTTTGGCGAAGAGGACGATGCCGGTGGTGGCTCGGCCCAACCGGTGGACAGGGTTTGCGTTGGGGGTTTGCTTTTGCACCAGGCGCAGGAGGGTGTTTTCCATGAAGCCGCCGCCGGGGAGGGTGGGCAGCCCGCTGGGTTTGTTGACGGCCAACAGATGGGGGTCTTCAAACAGGACTTCGAAGTGCTGAGGGGAGTCCGGTTCGATCCAGGGTGGACGGTTCCAGACAAGGGTTTGGCCTAGAAGTGACCGATTCGCTTCCGGTGGCGGTGACGCCGTTGAGGGTGACTTCGCCGTTGTTCAGTTTTTGTTGCCAGGCTTGTGGGGTGGAGTGGGGGTAAAGGCTTGCCAAGTGGGAGAGCAGGGTTTGTCCATGGTATTTGCTGCTGATGATTGTGGTGTAGGCATAGCCCCGGTTGAGCATGTAGTTTGAGTGTAAGCTATGGCATCTTCGGCGCGGCGGGCGGCCAGAATGTTTCTTGCGATCCGATCGGCGCGAGGGAGCTTCGATTTGGCTGCGCAGGTTTGCCCGCCGCAACTCATCGGTGTTGCGATCCTTGCGCTGGGGCATCGAGCGAAATATCCATGAAGTCCCTCCTGGGACCTTCCGCTGTGATATACAATGCTTCTCGAAACAGGAGAAGCAGATGCCAAATTGGACGCGGAGAGGATTTCTTGGATCCCTTTCCGGAGCCGCCGCCACGTCGTTAGCGGCCCAGCAGGGCCCCGGCTTCGCGCAAAATCGTGCGGGCCGCGGGCCGGTGAAAATCACCGATCTGCGGTGCGCCATCATCGGCAGCAACCCCGTGGTACGCATCGTGACGGACCAGGGCATCTCCGGTTACGGGCAGGCCGAAAACACCAAGGCTTATCTAAAACCGATGGTTCTTTTCTATAAGGACTATCTGATTGGCGAAGACCCCACAGACGTCGCGCGGATCATGCTAAAGATCCGCCGCCTTGGCGCGTTCAAGCCGTGGGGTTCGGCCGTCAGCGCTATCGAAATCGCCCTGTGGGATATTGCCGGTCAGGTGGCGGGCGTGCCGGTCTACAAACTGCTCGGCGGCAAAATTCGCAACCGCGTTCGGGTCTACAATGGCGCGGTGCGTTTCCCAATGACCGGCCAGACGCCCCAGGACTATGCCGAGAACATGGCCAAGATGAAGGAATCCAAGGAAGGGTTCACCCTCATCAAGCAGGCTGTGGGGTTCCACAATCCGGCCATGATGCGCGCCATCCCGAACGGCTGGTACGACGAACCGCGCACCGGCGCGCCGCACTCCGATCGCGGCCTGCTTATGGAGCGCGGCCTGAAATACATCATCTCGTGCGTGGAAGCCATGAAGAAAGTTCTGGGCGATGAGATCGGCCTGGCCCTCGATTGCGGTCCTGGCTGGACGGTCAAAGACGCGATCACCTTTGCGCGCGCCCTCGAACCGCTGCACATTACCTGGCTCGAAGACCTGATCACGGGCGACTACACGCCTTACCCGAACGCGCAAGTGTTTCGGGACGTCACACAAAGTACTTCCGTCCCCATTCACACCGGCGAACAGATCTATCTGCGCGAGAATTTCATCGACTTAATCGAAAAGCAGGCCGTCAACGTGATCGGCCCCGATCCGGAAGACGTGGGTGGCATCTCAGAGTTGAAATGGATCGCCGAATACGCCGATCTTCACGGCATTCTGGTTGCGCCGCACGGTGTGTTCGACGGCCTGATCGGCCTCGCCGCGCACGTCCAAATGGCCGCGGCGCTGCCTCAGAACTACATCGCGTTCGAGTATCCGATCGGCCAGCCGGATTGGTGGTACCAAATCATCGACGGCTTGCCTGACCCGATCGTCAAACGCGGCTTCATCGATGTTTGGGACCGGCCGGGACTTGGGGTTACGTTCAACGTGCCGGCGGCGAAGGCGCACTTGTTGGACGAAGACCGCCACTTCTTCGACTGATTCCGGCCTGCGCGGGAGTTTAATCCAGCTCTGTAGTTTTATGCGGTAGGGACGGGAAAGGTTGGTGGCCAAGGAGGGACTTGAACCCTCACGCCCAGTGAAGGACGTCAGATTTTGAGTCTGATGCGTCTGCCAATTCCGCCACTCGGCCAACTGGTGATATTTTACCAGGAACCGCCCGACGATTGCTCCTGGTCCACAGGCACGGCCAGCTTAGGCGCGGGTATGTGCTAATCGTGCCGCAGCGCCACCAGCGGATCGACACGTGTCGCCCGCCGCGCCGGAACGTAGCAGGCGGCCAGCGCCACCAGCAAAAGCAACAAAGTAACGGCTGCCAGCGTCAGCGGGTCGCCTGACTTTACGTTGTACAACATACTCCCCAAGAACCGGGTGACTGCCAGCGACGCGGCCAGGCCGATCGCCGCGCCAACCATCGCCAGCATTCCGCCATGCCGCACCACTCGCCCACGAACCTGCCCCGAGGGTGCGCCCAGCGCCATCCGAATGCCGATCTCCCGCGTGCCCCGCGACACCTCATAAGACATCAGTCCATACAAGCCGACACAGGCCAGCAGCAGCGCCAGCACGCCGAACAAACTCGATAGCCGCGCGATCAGCCGCTCGCGGGCAATCTGTTGGTCGATGCGTTCGCTCTGCGTTCGGATATCCAGAATGGGGAGCTCGCTGCCTGCGCGCCGCACCGCGGCGCGCACCTCCGGCACCACCGCCATCGGATCGCCGGCCGTGCGTAGTTCGAACGATCCCGCCTCCCCGCTGGGGATATACATCGTCGGATGGATAGCGCGGTGCAAACTGTTGTACTTCGCATCGCCCACCACGCCCACGATGGTCCAACCCGCGCTGGCCACCGAGTCCGGATCTTCCTCCGGGTGAGCGCTATCCGCGCCAAAGGGCTGGCCAAGAGGATCGGCCTTCGGAAAATAAGCGCGCACAAACGCTTCGTTCACGATTGCCGGAACAACCACGTGCGCGGCAGCTTTGCGATCGTCTTCCACTTTGGCCGCCGTCCTATAATCTTCCGCGCTGAATCGGCGCCCCCGCGCCTGCCGGATTCCCATCGTTTCGAAGAAGCCCGGGCCTACCGGCAGGTAGTCGGCCTCCGCCTTTGCCTTCGGCGGCGTCCCCGGTAAATGGAAATCTGTCGATGAAAGGCTGCCGCTCAGAAGCGGGGATTCCGAGTACGTCACCGAACGTACGCCAGGAATGGCGCGAAACCCATCGGAAAGCGCTAAATTGAACTGCTCCAGTGGTTCGCCTTTCAGTCGTGTCAGAGTGGTATCCACGCTGAAAATCAACAAATTTCGCGTCTCGAAACCAGGGTCGATGTTACGCAGATTCTGCAGCGTGCGCACCAGCAGCCCCGCCCCCACCAGCACGATCACCGTAAGCGCCACCTGCGCCACCACCAGCAGATTTCCCGCACGGAATGGACCTTGCCTGCCGTTCCCGCCATCGGGCCCGGACTTCAGCGCCGGCGTCAGATCCACGCGCATCGAACGCAGCGCGGGCGCCAGCCCGAAGATGATCCCGGTCAGGACCGCGGCGCCAAAGGTGAAAGCCAGAACCCGGGGATCGAGATCGGCCGTAATCCCCGTGGGGTGTCTCTGGTTGCCATTCATGAAGGCTAGCAGCGCGTGCGACCCCCAGTAAGCCAGCAGCACGCCCAGAGCGCCGCCCAGCGCCGACAGCGTAATACTCTCGCTAAGCATCTGCCGTACCAGCCGTCCCCGCCCCGCGCCCAACGCCCGCCGCACCGCGATTTCCCGCTGCCGCGCGGTAGCCCGCGCCAGCAGCAGGCCCGCTACGTTCGCGCACCCGATCAGCAGCACGATAACCACCGCCAGCATCAAAGCATATAGCAGCGGAAGCAGCGCCTCGCGCACCCCCGTTAAGCCGCTCTGCGCCGGCGTCAGCGCAATCGCCGGCGCATCCGCGGCCTTCGCCATCGGTTTGTCGCCGTGCAACAGTTCGTTCACATAGAGGGCGTTCACGCGCGCTTGCGCGGCCTCGCGCGTAATGCCGGGCTTCAGCCGGCCTACCGCCACAATCCACCACGATCCCGCGTCCTCGCGGCTGGGCGTCCAGCGCTCCCGCAGATTGCGAACCTGCGCCATCGGAATCGACATGTCCCGGATAGTCCCCGGCGTCAGAAACGTGAATTGCTCCGCTGTGATGCCCACCACGGTGAAGGGCAGCCCATTCAAATGGATCGATTTCCCCACGATCGCCAGGTCCCCGCCAAACTCCCGCATCCAGTAGCCGTAATGCAGCACCACCACCGCCGGAGCATTCGGCGTATCGTCCGCCGCGGCCAGCAGCCGGCCGGCCGCCGCCCCCACGCCCAGCGTTTGGAAATAATCGCCCGAAACATACTGCGCTCTGGCTTGATGCGCCATTCCCTTGCCGCTCACCGTCAACCCGCCCGCATTCGCGAACTCCCCCATCGGCGAAAACACGCCCAGCTTGCGCACATCTTCCAGGAAGGGTTTCGAAAATGAACAGCCTCGCGGATTGAGTGCGCCGAAGTTGGTTTCGCAATCGCCGTAGGAACTGGTGCCGTGATTGTTCGGCTTCACCCGTGCGCTCCACTCGATCAACAGGAGACCTTGCGGATCGCGCACCGGCAACGACTTCAGCAGAACGGCGTTGATGATGCTGAAAATCGCGGTATTCGCTCCGATGCACAGCGCCAGCATCAGCACCGCCACGGCGGTGAATCCGGGGCTCTTGGCCAGCACCCGCAAACCGAACAGGATGTCGTGGCGGAGGTCGGTAAGCATCGAAAACCTCCCGCGCGTCCGTGCGTCGCGATCTTCCGCGTCTTGTTGCCAGAGCGTCACAGCCGATTCCCTCCCGCGATGAGCTTCTTCCAACTCGTTGGCGAGCGCCGTCCAATCGGCGATGTGCTTTCGCGCGGCCTCGGCGGCCTGTTCGCCGCTCGCACCCCGGCGCATCGCATCCGTGTAGGCGTCTTCCAATTGGCGCGCAATTTCTTCCACAATTTCCGCTTCACGCTCCGGGCGGAATCCGCGCAGCCTCAGACTCTCCCGGACGAAAGCAGGCCAATCAGGCATGGGTCGGCCGTACGATCTGGTTGATGGTGGCCACGAAATCTTCCCAGGCGCCGCGCTGGGCTTTGAGAAATTTACGGCCCGCGGGCGTCAGCCGGTAGCAGCGCCGGCGGCGTTCACCGGGCTTCTCCATCCAACGGCCCGAGATGAGGCCGCGGTCTTCCAGCCGGAAAAGTATGGGATACAGCGATCCAATCCGAAACCGGATCTGCCCGTGGGACTGTTCTTCGATCAGCCGGCCGATATCGTAACCGTGCCGGGGACGAGCCTCAAGCAGCGTGAGCACCAGGAGTTCCGCGCTGCCTTTACGTAAATCGCGATTGAACATGCTACTTCCGTACAGTATACTTCGCGGAAGTATATTGTCAAGCGGAGAGCGTGAGCTCAATCCAGAAGGCTGCGGGCGGCGGCCGCCGGATGCGGACAACGGCTTACACTGATATTTATGCAATTCGAACCGCCGCGCGGCATGCGCGACTTTTATCCGGAAGATCTGGAATTACGCGATCGAATTTTCGCCGCTTGGGCCGAAGCCTCGGTGCGCCATGGCTTCCAGCGCTTCGAGCCGCCCGTAGTGGAATCGTTCGAACTGCTGGCGCGCAAAGCCGGCGAGGAAGTTGCCCAGCAAATTTATCATTTCGAAGACAAGTCCAACCGCCAACTGGCGCTGCGTCCGGAAGTGACGCCCTCGCTGGTGCGGATGATCAGCGCGCGCGCGCAGCAGATCGGGTTTCCCGCGAAATGGTGGACCATCGGGCAGTGCTTTCGCTATGAGCGCATGACGCGCGGGCGCAAACGCGAGCATTTCCAATGGAACCTGGACGTGGTGGGGGAGCCTTCCGTGCAAGCCGAGGCCTGGATTCTGGCAACGGTCACCAGCGCGCTCGGCGCCATGGGACTGGAGCCCGCCGACGTGCGCATTCACGTCAATAACCGGCAGGTGGTCGCGTATCTGCTCCGCGAATTGGGCGTTGCGCCGGAACAACACGTGGACGTTTTCATGGTGCTGGACAAGAAAGGCAAGCTGCCGGTAGAGACCCTGCAGGAAATGCTCGTGGAAAAAGGAATCGCGCCGCAAGCGGCGAGCGATGTGCTGGCTCAACTGGGGGGGGACGGTGCGGAAAGCCTGACCTCGGGCCCGTTGGCAGCCAGCCCCGCGGCGGAAGATGTACGGCGGCTGCTCGACCTGGCGGACGCCATGGGTTTCGCCGATTATCTGCGCTTCGATTCCGGCGTGGTGCGGGGTCTATCCTATTACACCGGTACGGTTTTCGAGGGCTTCGACGCCGCACGCCAGTTCCGCGCCATCTTCGGCGGCGGCCGCTATGACAATCTGTTCGCCGATATGACCGGAACCGCGCGCCCCGCGGTGGGAATGGGTTTTGGCGATGTGGTGATCGCTGAAATTCTGGGCGAGTTGAAGGGCTGGGCACCGGGCAAGGGGAAGGTCGAGGTTTGCGTCGGCATGTTCGATAGCGCGCTGAGCAAGGACGCGGCGCGCATCGCGGCGGAACTGATCGCAGCGGGCATTCAGACCGACCTGGCGTTTTCGGTGGGCAAACCGGGAAAGTTTTTCAGTTATGCCGACCGCCGCGGCGCGCGATTCACCGTCTTTTTGGCGCCGGGCGAATTGGCCGAAGGCGCGGCGGCGGTAAAAGAAATGGCCAGCGGCGAACAGAGCAAAGTACCGTTGGACCAATTGGCGGAATGGTTGAAAGCGCGGCTGGCAGCCAGTTAGCGAAGCGCGGAACGTCCCTTTTTCGGCCAATTCGAGGGCGCGTGCAAGTCTTCGGGCAGTTTGGTCTGCCCGTCCCCGTGGGTGTGCTGGAGCTGCTCTTCGGTGAGATCTTCGGCCGTGGAAAGATCGGCGCCGCAAATATTGGCGTGCGAGAGGTCCGCGCCCATCAGCCGCGCGCCTACCAGATTCGCGGCGCGCAAATCGGCGTGGCGAAGGTCTGCCCCGCGCAGATTCGCCAGCACCAGATCGGCATCGGAAAGCTGCGCTCCGGCCAGATTCGCCAGCATCAGATCCGCGCCGCGCATAACCGAAAAGGTGAGATCCGGCTTCTCCTTGGGATTTTCCGCGCGCCACTGGTTCCAGGCGTTCACGTCGCGCATCAGCAGTTCAAAGTGTTCCTTATCGGCCATTCAGCCGATTATTGTAACGCCCTGACCATGAGGTACGCATCGCCGCCATCCTCGTAATAGCCGCGCTCCAGGCGCACCCGGCGGAAACCGTGCGCACGGTATAGCCGCGCGGCGGCAGCGTTCGCTGGCCGGACCATCAGTTCCACGCGCCGTATGCCCGCCGGCGGCAACGCGCGCAGAGTGTGGCGCATGAGTGCGTCGCCCACGCCGAGCCGGCGGTAGTCCGGGTGAACGGCCAGCGAAGCAATCTCGGACTCACGCTTGGCGGCGCACGCCACAGCATATCCCGCGATTCGGCCACGCACCTTGGCCACGATGAAGAAATCGCGGCACTCGCCGTACAGTTCCAGAAAATAACGGCGGGGCCACGCCTCACGCCCGAAGCTGGCCCGCTCAATCTTCAAAATGCGCGGCAGATGGCGCAGACGGAACGGAACGATCTGGATGTCCGGCGTCAGACGGCGTTGGCGGTTGAAAGGCCGCAATCGATGTGCAGAATCTGCCCCGTGATCTTGCGCGAGTAATCGCTGCCAAGAAACAGCGCCGAATCGGCCACATCTTCCTTGGAAACCGTCTCCTCAATCGCGCAGCGCCTGGCGCAAATATCCTGAAAATGCTTCCATGCCGCGCTGGCGGTGGCCAGCGGGTCGGGATGATTTTCGCTTTGCGCGAGTTGAATGGCCTGCTGAAAAATGCGCGCGCGCTGCTGGTCGAGCGCCTGCGGATTGCGCAGGAATGCGCCCATGATACCAGTGGCCGCGACGGTTTCGATAGGGCCGGGCGAAAGCGCGTTCACCCGGATTTTCTTCACGCCGAGTTCCAGAGCCAGGTATCGCACGGCGCTCTCCAGGGCAGACTTGGAAACGCCCATCAGCCCGTAGGATGCCTCCGCTCTTTCCGACGCCTGGTAGGTAAGCGTAATCACGCTGCCCCATTCGCGCAAATTGGGCTTGGCGAAGCGCACCGCCTTGCACAGCGAATGCGCGGAGATGGTCAGGCTGCGGCAAAAATTGTCGGCGCTGGCCTGCGAGGCCGGCTCGGTGAACAATTCGTTGGGCGCGAAGGCGATGGCATGCACCAGCACGTCCACCGGATTGTTCTCGAAGCGCGCGAAGAAGCTGGTGATCTCCTCGTCTTTTTCGATGTCGCAGCGGTCGCCCTGCACGCCGGGATTCTGCAACAGCAGCAGCCGCACACGACTGAAAAACTTCTGCTGATAGCCGATGAAAACATTGGCGCCGTGCTCGGCGAAGCGTTTGGCGATAGCCCATGCCAGGCTCGACTCGTCGGCCACGCCCAACACCACTACGTTCTTGCCATCCAGACCCATTCCCCGGTGCACGGCTGCGTTCATCGTATCCTCGATTCTTTAAAATACCGCAGTTCGCAGCGCGGAGGACTAAAAGCCAAAGCGGTACCACTTCTTGCGCGGCGCAACCGGTTCGCAATCGAGAAGCTGAAATTCCTGCCCTTCGATGGCCGCGCGCGGCGCGTCGACGAACAACGTTTGCGCCAGGCCGGCGCTCCAGGTGCGGGCCACAAAATCGAAGGCTTCGCGCAGCGCGGGCGTACGGTAGCGCGTGTCATGCGCATCGCTGGCGATGAAATGCACGAGGTTGCGGTTCATCAGTTCGATGGCGATGCTCTTGGCCGTGCGCCCGAATCCGCCGAGGAGCGATTTGGCGGTCACCTGCACCAGCGCGCCGTTTTCCACCCAGGATTGCAATTGGTCGAGGCGCGCCTGCAGCAGCGCGTTGCGTTCGGGATGCGTAACGATGGGCGTGAGGCCCGCGCCCAGCAGACGATCGAAGATTTCCTGCGTGGTGCGGGGAATCAGGAGGTCGGAGAATTCGACCAGCAGATACGAGAGGTGATTGATGGAATACTTGGCTGGATTCGCCAGGGCGTCCTGAATGTTCTCAAGTGTCAGGTGGAAATCGCAGCCGCGATGAATGCGAGGAACAGGACCGGCGGCTCGTTGCACCTCCGCGATCCTCTCCGTAATCAACTCGGGATTGAAGGCGAACTCGGAATTCGCGTGCGGTGTCGCGACGATATCCGTGGTGCCCGACTCGGCCGCAAGGCGCAGCATTCCGACCGAGTCCTCGATGGTCCGCGCGCCATCGTCGAGGCCGTACAGAATGTGGCTATGAATATCGACCAAGTTTGATGCTACTACACGTCGCGCGGCGTGAGCGACAATGGCAGGTGATACTGTAGCGGATTTCCGCGGAGGAAAGAGCCTGTCCAAAGCCTGTAGCTTGCTGCTGTTTGCCTTAGCCGGCCTTGCGCCGGCGCAGACCTTTTCCGTCTTGCACACCTTCCAATATTTCCCGCATGGAGCATCGCCCGCGGCGCCCCTCTATCGAGATTCTCTGGGAAATCTTTACGGCACTACCGAATACGGCGGAGCATACAATGCCGGCGTTGTTTTCAAGCTGGATAGCACGGGCAGCCAGACGGTGCTCCATACCTTCACTGGCGGCGCGGACGGCGGCAATCCGACCGCCGGCGTGACGATGGACTCGGCCGGCAATCTCTACGGTACGGCGTTTGCCGGCGGATATCCCGGCGTCGGAATCAACAGCCATGGCGCGGGCGTAATTTACAAGATCGAGGCCTCGGGAGTGTACTCGGTGTTGTACGCGTTCAAAGACGAAGGGGACGGCGCCAATCCTGATTCGGGAGTCATCGTGGATGCCGCCGGGAACTTGTACGGCACGACTTATTGGACCGGAAATATATATAAGATCAGCCCGGCGGGCGTGGAAACCGTACTTTACACCTTTACCGAGGGGCCGAGTGGTATTTATCCCGTAGCGGGCGTGACGGCGGATGCTGCAGGCAACCTCTATGGCACTACTTCGTACGGAGGCGCGTTAGGATTCGGAGCGGTATACAAGCTGAGTTCGTCCGGCGCGTTCACCGTTCTGCACGCGCTCAGCTACAGCACTTCCAGCGGCGTTATCCTGGACGCGGAAGGCAACCTATATGGCACCGAGTCAGTCGGCGTCTATAAGTTGGCTCCCACTGGAAGTTTTACTCTGCTTGCCCGAGTTTATAACGGCGGCGGAATCTCCGGGCTGGCGCGCGATTCCTCCAGCAACTTCTACTTTGCGAGCTCAAGCGGAATCGCCAGCCAACCGGCCGAACTGCACGGCGCCGTTTACAAACTGTCGAGTGGCGGAGCGCTCACCGCGTTGTACGGTTTTTCCGGCTCGGTGCTGGAGGTTGGGAACCGTCCCTTCAATGCAGCTCCCATCCTCGATGCGGCCGGTAACCTGTACGGGACAACGCCTAACGAGAGTACCGCTGGGATTATCTACGAGATTGCAGCGAGCGGCGGAGTTCGGTGGCTATACGATTTCGCGCCCTCGCCGGGAGGCTCGGAGCCGGCCTCCAGCCTAACGTACGACTCCGCCGGTAACCTTTATGGCACTACGGCCGAGGGCGGCGGCTCCCAGAACGGGGGCACGGTCTACAAGCTGAGCCCGGCCGGCAAGCAAACCGTACTCTACGCGTTCCAGGGCGGCACTACGGACGGAGCGGGGCCGACGACGGGCGTTGTGTTCGACCACGCCGGTAATCTCTATGGAACCACCCCGACGGGCGGGGTGGGAAGCTGTGTGTACGACTCGGATTTCACGCGAAGCTGTGGCGTCGTATACAAGGTCAGCCCATCCGGCCAGGAAAGCATCCTGCATTTCTTCTCTGGCGGCGCCGATGGAGGACAGCCCAACGGCTTGGCTATCGACTCGCAGGGCAACTTGTATGGCACAGCATCCCTGGGAGGTTTGTCCGAAGGTGTCGTGTTTAAGGTGGACACGGCCGGCGCCTTCTCCGTTCTCTACTCTTTTACCGGAGGCTCGGATGGCGGCGAACCGCTGGCCGGCGTCACTGTAGACGCCGCCGGTAATCTTTACGGGACGACGTACGTGCTTGGCGGTTGGGGCGGCAGCGGCGTCATCTTCAAGATCGATGCGGCTGGCGCCTACAATGTACTTCATTCGTTTCCGGCAGAGTACGACAGTTGCGGTCCCCAAAACTCCCTCACCCTCGACGCAGAGGGTAATCTTTACGGAACCTGCACCAGCGGCGGTAGCGGCGGCGATGGCTGGATCTTCAAGCTGACTCCCGCCGGCGAGTTGTCTACTGTGTTCGCCTTCGCTTACCCGTCGGCGGTCGGGCACGCGAATTCCAGCGTGGTTCTCGATGGCGCCGGTAATCTATACGGAACCATCTCCAACGATCCCTACGGCTTTTGCCCCGGGACTACAAACGCC
This sequence comes from Bryobacterales bacterium, assembly GCA_963738375.1. Taxonomy (GTDB): domain Bacteria; phylum Acidobacteriota; class Terriglobia; order Bryobacterales; family Bryobacteraceae; genus Bog-159. Next base: position 253,434 of record CAVTWL010000002.1, read on the forward strand.
TGCGGCGAAGTGTACAGAGTGAGCCCGTCCGGCAAGGAAAACGTGCTTTACTCTTTTACCGGAGGCGCGGATGGCGCCAGTCCGGTTGGAGTGACATTGGGCGCGGATGGCGCGCTCTACGGCATTGCGACTGGGTTGTTGCCCGTCATCGCGGCCGGCGGCGGCGGAGTGGCGTTCCGCATTGCACTCCCATAAGAGTCCAACTTACCCGAGATTATTACCCCAACATACCCACCTGATCCAAAAGGAGATTTGCAGCATGCGTACGTTTGCTCGCCGGGCCTGCCTCGGCCTTCTCGGAGTTTCCACTCTGTTCATCGCCTATGGCGCCAGCCTCTCCATCGGCCTCGCCGTAGCCAATGGCAGCTTTCAGTTGGATCATGCCACCGTCCACGGATCCGCCACGCTCTTCGATGGCAACATCATTGAAACCCAGGCCGCTTCGCCGCGATTGCAACTCAATCAGGGCGTTAAGCTGCAGTTGTCGCCCGACTCGCGCGCGCGCGTCTACGGATCGCGGCTGGTGTTGGAAAAAGGCATGGGCCGCCTGGAATCGGCCAACTACCCGATCGAAGCCGATGGCTTGCAGATCGTGGCGGATCAGGCCGGCGCTGCCGCGCGCGTCCAACTGAGCGGGACCAATCGAATCATCGTGGCGGCCTCCGATGGCCCGATCCATGTGAATAACAGCGGCGGGGTGTTGATCGCGCGGCTGACAAGCGGAAAAGAAATGACCTTTGAGCCCCAGGAAGCCGGCATCGCAACCAAAGTGTCGGGAATCCTGGCGCTGAAGAATGGCAAATTCATCGTCGTCGACCGCGTCACCAATGTGACCATGCAGGTGCAGGGGGCCAACCTCGAAGCGGAAGTCGGCAATCTCGTCGAAATCACAGGCAAAGTCGATCCCGCGCCCCCCACCGTCGCCGGCGCTTCCCAGTTGATCGACGTCACCAGCATCAAGCGGTTGACCAAGAGCTCTAAGACCGCGGCGGCGGCGGGTGCCGGCGCGGCAGGCGGTGCGGCAGCGGGCGCCGCGACGGCCGGCGGCCTCTCGACAGGCGCCATCGTCGCCATTGTCGGAGGCGTGGCGGCGGCGGGCACCATCGGCGGCCTCGCGGCCGCGCACGACCTGCCCGGCCAGGGCCAGCCAAGCACCAGCCGCTAACGTCCCTTGCTGAGTCCATCGGAGGGCCGTAACTCGAAGTGTGCGCGCTGCGGCCCCTTCCTCAGCAAAACTTTCCAGAGAAGAAATCTTCCCGATGTTTACCAAATGTATGCGGAAACGCTCCTCCCGATTGAGCCCGGAATGGGACTGAGACAGCGATAGCTTTGCCTTATGACTAAGTCACCCGGTTGGTTCGTACTTACCGCCAAGCCAAGGCACGAAAGAGTGGTAGCGGGAAATCTTCAGGCGAAGGGATTGGAATCGTTCGTGCCGTTATACAGGGCGCGCCGGCAATGGTCGGACCGCACCCAAACCGTCGACTTACCGCTGTTTCCCGGCTATGTCTTTTGCCGATTCTGCTACGCCAGCCGGATGCCGGTTTTGAATACGCCGGGAGTAACGTCTCTGGTGAGCTTTTCGGACCAGCCCGCACCGGTGACCGATGACGAGATTTCGCACATCCGCGCCATTCAGTTTTCGGGGCTTCCGTCGCAGCCTTGGCCTTATCTTCGCCAGGGACAAAGAGCGCGTATTGAGCGCGGCTCGCTGGCCGGGCTCGAAGGCGTGCTCATCCGCGAAAAAGATTCGCTGCGCGTGGTGGTGTCGGTTGAGTTGTTGCAGCGCGCCGTGGCTGTAGAAATTGACCGGGACATGATTCGCGCGGTGGATGGCGCCGAACACGCGCCGATGGCGCACGTGTACCTTACAGGCACGGCCAAAGCGCGGACCTAACCGTCAACTTCTGAATGCATGACCAATAAGCCCAGAAATCGGGTTGTGGTTTTCCGGCTCAGCCAGGAAGAGTACGGCTTGCTTACGCAGGCTTGCAGCCGGGCGGGGGCGCGAAATCTCTCCGATTTTACGCGCTCGCGGGTTCTCGAGTGCCTGGAGACCACTTCCCTGGAACAACGGGTGGCGGCGCTCCAGATGCAACTGGATTGTCTGATGCAAGGAGTGTTTCATGTCGAAATGCAGCAGTCATAGTGCGGTCGTAATGCTGGCATGCGCCTTGGCGTTAACCCTATTGCCGGCAGCGGCGGCGCAGATGCGTGCGGTACCAGAAAATGGAGCCAACCTGCCTGCGCAACGCATCGGCGCCAACGATCTGATCGCGATTTCGGTTTACGACGCGCCGGAACTGACGCGCACGGTGCGGGTAGGCGCGGATGGATCGATGCGCCTCCCCATGCTGAAGCGGCGAATCCAAGCCGAGGGACTGATGCCCGGCGAACTGGAGACAGCCATCCAATCGGCCCTGGTGGCGGAAGGGCTGATTGTAGATCCCTTCGTCACGGTGACCATCGCCGAATACAACAGCCGTCCCATTTCGGTGGCTGGGGCGGTGAAGCAGCCGCTGACATTTCAAGCGTCCGGGCCGGCAACGCTGCTTGAAGCGATTACCAAGGCGGGCGGACTTGCGCCGGAAGCGGGTCCGGAAATCCTGGTCAGCCGCGCGCAATCGGGCGCCGACGGCACGGTGACGTCGCTGGTGCAGCGAATTCTGGTGAAAGGCCTGATCGACGCTGCCGATCCCACGCTGAATATCACGCTGATCGGAGGCGAAGAAATTCGCGTTCCCGAGGTAGGCAGGGTCTACGTCATCGGCAACGTGAAGAAGCCCGGCGCGTTCGCAATGCAAGATGGCTTGGAGTCGACCGTGCTGAAGATGCTGGCTCTATCGGAAGGGTTAATGCCGTACGCGTCGAAGGATGCCTACATCTACCGGCGGGAAGCCAACGGCAGCAAGAACGAAATTGCAGTTCCACTAAACAAAATCATGGACCGCAAGGCGCCGGACCAGCCGCTGCTGGCCAATGACATTCTCTACGTACCCGACAACAAAGGACGCCGGATGACCTTGGGCGCTCTTGAAAAAGTACTGGTGTTCGGCGCGGGCGCGAGTTCCGCGCTGATTTACGCGGGCGTGAAATAAGCCCGGACGGTGACTATATGAACGAACCACGAGCTCTTTCCGCTCCTAACCAGGCTTTGCAGACCAGCTGGTATGGCTATGATATCGAACCCCCGGAACAATCCGCGGTTCCGCTGGCGCACTATCTCTGGATCCTGCGCCGGCAGCGCTGGAAGATTCTGTCTTTCGTATTCGCCTGCGTCACGGCTGTGACCATCATTTCGGTGCGGCTTACGCCCATCTTCGAGTCGACGGTGACCGTGGATATCGACCGGCAGATGCCTTCGGCAATTATCGGACAGGATGCGGCACGCTCTCCATTAAACGATGCCGACCAGTTCTTGGCGACACAGGTGAAGCTGATCCAGTCCGATTCGGTGCTTACGGCCCGTCGCGCAGCAGTATCGCCTGCTGGATGCGGAGAAGGAGGCAGCCGCCGCTACGCCGGAGCGGCCGACGGAAGCCGAGAACGAGGCGCCCATTTTGCTGCCGAAGCTAAAGGTGACGCGGCCTCCCAATACCTATCTGCTGCTGATCAGCTACCGCTCACCCCAGTCCGCGTCTGGCCGCGGATGTAGCGAACGCCGTCGCCCATTCCTACGTGGAGCACACCTACAACATCCGTTTCAAGTCGTCGGCGTCGCTGGCGGATTTCATGGAAAAGCAGCTTGAGGAATTGAAGGCCAAGATGGAGCGTTCATCGGCTGCGCTGGCGCAGTTCGAACGGGAATTGAACGTCATCAATCCGGAGGAGAAGACCGAGCATTCTCTCGGCCCGCCTGCTGCAACTCAACACGGAATACACCAACGCGCAGACCGACCGCGTGCGCAAGGAATCGGCCTGGAAATCGGTGCAGAGCGGTACGTATCGAGGCCGCGCAGGTTTCCACGCAGGGCGAAAACCTGAAAACGCTTGTCCGCCAAACTGGACGAAGCGCACCAGAAGTTCGCCGATGCCAAGACCCATTACGGACCGAACCATCCGGAATATCGCAAGGCCGCCGTCCAGGTGGAAGAGATCGAGCGCCAATTGCAGCAGAGCCGCAAGAACGCCGCGCAGCGCGTGGAAGTGGAATATCACGAATCGATGAACCGGGAGGACATGTTGAAGAAGGCCGTGGCGGAGACCAAAGCCGAGTTCGACCGCTTGAACGCGCGCAGCTTCGAATACCAGTCGCTACAAGCGCGAGGCCGACGCCGACAAGACGCTGTACGAGGAATTAGTCCGCAAGATCAAGGAAGCCGGCATTAACGCAGGATTCCAGAATAGTTCCATCCGCATCGCCGACCCGGCGCGCGCGGCCCTTAAGCCGGTATTTCCGAACATCAAGCTGAACGTGCTGCTGGCGTTACTATTCTCCACGCTGCTTGCGGTCGGGTTCGCCGTTCTCACCGATCTGCTGGACAGCTCCGTGCGCGATCCCGAACAGGTGCATACACTCTTCCAGGCGGACGTACTGGGCAGCTTACCGATGGTCCGGAACTGGCGCCACAGCCTGATTTCAACCGTGGCGGGCGAATCCGGGGTGCCGGCCCTGGCGAGCGGCGAAACGGCCGTGGCGAGGCCGGATCGCACGGTAACGGGTTTCGAAGAAGCCGTGCGCACCCTGCGCAATTCGATTCTGCTGGGCTCGTTCGACCGGCGTCTGCGGTCGCTGATGATCACTAGCGCAACGCCGGCCGAAGGCAAGACCACCACGGCCGTGCACCTGGCCATCGCGCATGCGCAACAGAAGCACAAGACGCTGCTGATCGACTGCGATCTGCGGCGTCCCGGGCGTGCACTCCAAGTTGGGAATCAATCCGGAAACCGGCCTTGCCGCCGTCCTGCAGAATGGCATGCAGTGGCGCGAAAAGCTGGTGAAGACTGCCGGACATCGAAGACCTCGACATTCTGCCGACGGGTTATACCAGCCGCCGCGCGGCGGACCTGATCGGGCGCCGGCTGCCGGAAATCCTGGAGGATGCCGGCAGCGAATACGACTTGATCGTCGTGGATTCCCCGCCGATTCTGGGCTTTCCCGAGCCGCTGCAGATGGCCGCGGCGGTGGATGGGGTGGTCATGGTGGCCAAGGCCGGCGAAACCAATCGCAAGACGGTCGGATCGGCGCTCGAGCACGCTGCAGCGCGTGCGCGCCAACGTCGTGGGCCTGGTGCTGAATTCCGTCACCAGCAACATGAGCGACAGCTATCGCTACTACGGTTATTACGGCAAGTATTATCGCTATTACAAATCCGCGGAAGCCGGCTCGTAAGATGCAAGCGGGCTCTATCCCGTCGAACTTCCTGTGGACTCTGTCGGGATATGCGGTCTACGCAGGCTGCCAGTGGGGATTGCTGGTGGCATTGGCCAAGCTCGGAACCACGGCCATGGTGGGCCAGTTTGCGCTGGGGATGGCGATAACCGCACCGCTAGCCATGTTTACCAATTTGCAATTGCGCTCAGTCCTGGCGACGGATACGCGCGCGGAATACGCCTTCGCGGATTATCTTGGATTGCGATCGTTCTCGACGCTGGTGTCCCTTATGGCATTGGCGCCCCTCGCCTGGGCCAGCGGCGCGGATCGCACAACATTCGCGGTGATCGCGCTCGCGGGAGTGGCCAAGGGCATTGAGAGCATGAGCGACATCTATTTCGGTCTACGCCAGCAGCACGAGCAAATGCAGCCGATCGCCAGATCGTTAGCCGCCAAAGGCATGCTGTCGCTGGCGGCGTTCTGGCTGGCGCTCCGGCTGACGCACAGTCTGATTTGGGCGATGGCGGCCTTGGCTGCTGCCTGGGCGACAGTGCTGGTGATCTACGACGCGCGCGCTATCGAGCTATTGGAAAGGGGCGAGGCGTGCAAGCCCCGCTGGACGGCGGAAACGATGAAGAAGTTGGCCTGGCGCTCACTGCCGCTGGGAATCATGGCGATGCTGGTTTCCATGAACGCCAACATCCCGCGCTATTTCATTGAAGGGCATCTGGGCGCCGCGGCGTTGGGCATCTTCGCCGCGCTGCTGTATCCGATGACCGCGGGCACGTTGGTGGTGACGGCATTGGGCCAAGCGGCGCTTCCGGTGCTGGCTCGGCAGTTCGCGGCCGGCGAGCGCATCGGTGAGGCATTCGCGCGGCTGGTGGCGGTGATGTCCGCGGGCGGACTGCTGTTGGGCGCCGCTGGAGTTCTGATCTGCGTGGCTTTTGGCCGTCCCCTGCTGACGGCCTTCTACCGGACCGAATACGCGGCCCACACGGATGTCCTGGTGTGGCTTGCGGTAGCTGCCACGCTGAATTACGCGGCGACATTCTTAAATGCGGGAGTAACGGCGACCCGTCATTTTCACGTTCTGACCGTGCCTTATCTCTTGCAAGTAGTTTTCGCCGCGGCGGTTTCTGCCGCCCTGGTTGCGCACGCGGGACTGCTGGGCGCGGCTTGGGCTTCCTGCGCGATCAGCGCCGCCGGTTGCGTGATCCCGCTGGGGATTCTACTGCTCATTTACAAAAGGGGAAATATACAGCGTGTCTACGGCCCGGAGCCGGCGTAAAGCCACCGAAACCACCGATGTGGTTCTGGCGGCCTTTCTCTGCGCGGTAATCGTCAGCTCGTTTCTGCTGGTTTCGGATGCCTATCAACATTGGTTCGTCGCGCCGTTGCTGGTGTGCGGCACGTTGATCGGTTCGGACCTGGTGGCGTGGATTCGCAGCCACAAGCTGCTGTTCGATCCGGCCGGGCTGTTCTCCGCCCTTGGCTTTCATTTCTTCTTCCTGGCGCCGCTGCTGATGGTGTTATGGAACTACCGCATGCCTTATCTCGACGGCCAGCCGGACGACTGGCGGGAGAGCCTGGGAATGATGGCCCTCTTGAATGCGGTGGGCCTGTACCTTTATCGCTGGGCGCGCGGCTTCGCGCGCGGCAAGGGCAAGCCCTCGGCCACCTATCGCCGCCTGGATCATCGTCAATTCCCGCTGATGACGGGCATCGCCATCTTCGCCTGCACCGCGCTGCAACTGTACATCTATGTGACCTTCGGCGGTCTCTCCGGCTTCGCGGAGCACTACCTGAACGATCGCGAAATCTGGCGCAATACCGGTTGGATGTTCGTGATCGCGGAAAGCGCGCCTATCCTGGCCATGCTGGCGCTGGCCGTTCGTCTGCGCAAGAGCCACCGGCGGCCAAGCTGGGCGATGGTCACTACGGTCCTTACCGGATTTCTGGCGGCGCAACTCGTATTCGGCGCATTGCGCGGTTCGCGCATGAACACCATCATCTGCCTGTTTTGGGCGGCGGGCATCGTGCATTACTGGCTACGGCCGATGGGACGCCGCCTGATCGTGTCGGGCCTGGCGTTCCTGGTGGTCTTCATGTACTTCGCTGCGTTCTATAAGGACGCCGGCTTCCAGATGTTTTCCGCATTCGAAGGCGCCGAAGAGCGCGACATGCTGACGGCCAAAACCAATCGCACCATCGAGCACGTGCTGGTTTCCGACCTGTCGCGCTGCGATGTACAGGCATTCGTCCTATACCGGTTAGGGCAGCCGCGCCCATATGAATATGCGCAGGGACGCACTTACGCGGGCGCGCTGGCGTTCCTGGTGCCGGAGCCGATCTGGGCCGATCGGCTGCCTGGCAAGGCGAAGTGGACCACGGAAATGGAGTATGGCGTCGGATCGTACGGTCCCAACTCGTTCCATTCGAGCCGCGTCTATGGCGCCGCCGGCGAACTGATGTTGAATTTCGGTGTACTCTCGGCGCCTGCCGGGCTGTTGTTGATCGGGCTGTTGGTTGGGAGGATTCATCGTTTTCTCGACGCCGCACACCCGCAGGATTGCCGGCTCCTGCTGGTGCCGATCTTGATCTGCTTCTGCATCTCGGCGCTGATTCTGGATTCCGACAACCTGGTTTATTTCGTGGTGAAGTATGTTCTGATTCCGGGAGCGATCATCCTGTTCGCCTCGCACACGGTCGCGATTCCGGGGATGGCAACGAGTTTGGGCCGGCGCCGCGCGCCATGGCAGCCGCGATTGGCATGGGGAGGTGGGCATGCGAGTGCTGGTGTCGAGTGAACACCGCTTTCGCCGCACGCCCGATGGCGCAGTCTGGACCCAAGCGGCATACCGGTACGACTTTTGGCGTCGCTATCTGGAAGTCTTCGACGACGTTGTGGTGCTGGCGCGGGTGCTCGATGTCGCGTCAGTCGGCCGCGACTGGCAGGCGGCGGCCGGTGCGGGTGTCACCTTCGCCGCCGTACCGCACTACGTCGGACCGCTGCAATATCTCAGGCGCTACGGCGCCATTCGGGCGCGCCGCCGCCGAGGCATTTTGCACAGGTCTGGCGGTAATCATGCGCGTGCCATCCATTCTGGCTAATCACCTGACCCCGCGTCTCTATGCGACGGGCCAGCCCTTCGGCATAGAGGTTGTGGGCGATCCGCACGACACGTTTGGCCGTGGATCGGTCAACCACCCGCTCCGGCCATTCCTGCGTTGGTGGCTGCCGCGCGAACTGCGCCGACAGTGCGCACGAGCCAGCGCGGTGGCGTATGTCACGAAGTTCGCCCTGCAAGCCCGTTATCCCTGCCGCGCGTTCGGCGTGGGGATTTCCGATGTGCAACTCCCTTTGGACGCGATCCGCGTTGAAGACAACGTGCTCGCCACGCATTATTCGAGCGTCGAGCTGCGCACGGCGGATTTGGTCAGCCACCCGCAGCCGGATTTGAGCCGGAACGGATTGCGGCTGATCACGGTGGCATCGCTCGAGCAGCCCTACAAAGGCGTCCATCATTTGATGGCGGCGGTCGGATTAGGCCGCCGAGCCGGATTGGATCTCAGCCTGACCGTAATCGGCGACGGGAAATGCCGTGCGGATCTAGAGCGGCTGGCGGCGGCGGAAGGCCTCGAAACTTGTATCACCTTTCTCGGACAGCTCCCAGCGGGCGATGCCGTGCGGCGTGAACTAGACCGTTCCGATTTGTTTGTCCTGGCTTCTCTGACCGAGGGGCTGCCGCGCGCCATGGTGGAGGCCATGGCGCGCGCGCTGCCTTGCATCGGCACCGCGGTAGGCGGTATTCCGGAGCTGCTGCCGGCGGAGGATATGACACCTCCGGGCGACGCGGCGGCGCTGGCGGAGAAGATCGTCGAAGTCGGCCGGGACCGCGAGCGAATGGCCAGGATGTCGGCGAGAAATCGCTTACGGGCGAGAGAGTATAGCGATCCGGTTTTGCGCGCGCATCGCCTGGCGTTCTACGGACATTTGCGGCAGTTGACGGCAGAGTGGCTCGGGTGAATCCATGCGCGTGCTGCACATCGTAAAAACCTCGACCGGCGCCACATGGGCTGCACGGGAAGCCGCGGAACTGACGCGGCTCGGGGCGGACGTGCATGTGGCGCTGCCCGACGCTACGGGAAGCTGCGTGCGCCTCTGGGAAGAAGCGCGGGCAACCATCCACATCGCGGCGTTCGATTTTCCGGTGCGCGACGCGTGGCGCGTGCCAGCGGTTTGCCGAAGCGCGCGGGTCCTGGTAAATGCGGTAAAGCCCGACCTCATCCATACGCACCACGTTGGGCCAACGCTGATCATGCGCTTGGCGCTAGGCAAGCAGCACATCACGCCGCGCATCTTCCAGGTTCCCGGACCGCTGCACTTGGAACATTGGCTCTACAGGACATGGGAAACATCCAGCGCCGGGCCTCGCGATTATTGGATCGCATCCAGCCGCGCCATTCAGAATCACTACCGGTCCGCTGGGGTCAGGGAATCGCGGTTGTTCCTTAGCTACTACGGAATCCGGACGGGCGGATTCTCGCAGCGCCGGACAAACGGGCTGCGCCGGCGCCTGGGAATTTCACCGCGGGCGTTCGTCGCGGGCAACATCAGCTACATCTACGGGCCGAAGTATTACTTGGGCCAGGCGGCCGGCGTGAAGCGCCACGAGGATCTGATCGCGGCACTGGGAATCGTGCTGCGGCAGCGCGCGGATGCCGTCGGCGTTCTGGTGGGGGGGGCATGGGAAGGCGCTGAAGGCTACCGGCAGAAATTGGTGCGCATGGCGCAGCGCGCCGGGAAAGGCCGTATCCTGATGCCCGGCGCGTTGACTTCCGCCGAGGTGCGTGACTGGTGGCCGGATTTCGATTGCGCCATGCATGTGCCGCAATCGGAAAACTGCGGTGGAGTCGTGGAACCGCTACTGGCCGGCATACCAGTGATCGCCGCCAACGTGGGAGGACTGCCCGAAGTGGTGATGGACGGACTGACCGGCACACTGGTTCCCGCGAGGAATCCCGCGGAGCTGGCCGCCGCGCTGCTGAAGGTCCGCGACGATCCTCAGCGCTTTCGGAAAATGGCCGCACTGGGGGGACGCCTAGCCGCCGAAATGTTCGACGTTCGGCGTACGGCGTGCGAGGTGCACCAGGCATATCGCCACATTCTGGACCACGCTGAGCCCAGGCCGGGAGAATTCAACGCCCGAGCGTGGATCGGGAAAGGAAGAATGGAATGCATGCAAGCCTGATTGCCGCGGCGCTCGCGGCCTCGGCCGCGACGTATACGTGGCCCGATCCGCAACAGAACGGGATGGTCCTGGTGAATGCCAACCAGGACATTGCCGTGTATCTTCGCAATCATCCCGACTGGTTCCGGGCGGGTGAACTGGTGCTGGATTTATCCGTGCGCAATCAGACTGACGCCGCTGCGGGCGCGCGGGAGCGCGACGATATCGTGGCTCAGCTTGCCGGCAAGGGACTGACCGCGGGCACCTACACATCAGGAACGACGGTCGAGCCTCTCGCCGCCATTCAGCTTTGGCCTTTCGACAAGACGCCTGTGGAGTGGATGCCGCCGCACTTCGCGTCCACGGGGTCTTGGCCCGGCGAAGCAGCACGCAAAATGGTGGATGTACGCGATCGCCGTGCCCGGCGCGCGCTGCAGGAGGGCATGCGGCGGGTCTGGCAACAGACCGGCGCTCCCATCCGCTTTGTCGACAATGCGGCAGCGCACAGCAGCACCGGCGGAACGCTGCCTTGGCAGGCCTATTGCGACAACATGCGCGAGATCAGGCTGGTGGCCGAATCGATGGGAAGCCGCGTGGCTTTTAATGTGGCGATGCATCCGGCGATGCTATCGGATGCAGACATGGCGCAACTCATCGCGGCCGTTGGCACCGGCAACGGTATCTTGATGGAGGACCCGTGGGGCGCGGCGACCCGCGCGAGCGCCGATCTGAGTGCCCGCGCACAGACACGCTATCGCCAACTGCTGAACGCGGGCATCGCGATTGTGGCGCTGACCGGCAACGTCCCGCCAGCCGCCCTGCTCGCCTGGGTCGGCTCCTGGCGCCAGCGGAACGACCGACTGTATCTCGGCTGGCCGTTCTTCAAGGATCCGGGCAAACGCCCCTGGGAGGAAACCACGAAGTGATCGTGCGCCTTCTGGCAATTCCCATCGGCGTAGCTCTGCTGCCGGTCTGGCTCGCGATTTCGATCGCAGTGGGGATAAAAATGGGCTTCCCGGTCATCTTCCGGCACCGCCGCATTGGCTATCGCGGGTTGGTTTTCACGGTTTACAAATTCCGCACCATGACGGAGGCGCGCGGTCCGGATGGACTACTTCTGCCGGATGCGGAAAGGCTTACGGCGCTGGGCGGCATCCTGCGAAAAACGAGCCTGGACGAATTGCCGCAACTACTAAACGTCCTGCGCGGCGAAATGAATTTCGTGGGGCCGCGGCCGCTGGTGTGCGAATACGCGCCGCGCTACAACGCCCACCAGAAGCGGCGTCACGAGGTGCGGCCGGGCATCACGGGCTGGGCACAGGTACACGGCCGCAATGCCCTCACCTGGGAGCAAAAGTTCGATCTGGATGTCTGGTATGTGGACCATCGCAGTTTTAGCCTGGACCTGAAGATTCTATTCCTGACCGTGTTGCGGGTCTTGGGACGCGACGGCATTAACCGGCAGGGTCACGCGACCATGCCGGAGTTTCTTGGCAGATAGGAGCAGCGAAATGGGCAAAACCGAATTCCTGTTATTGGTGGACGAACTTCTGGATCTGGACGCGGGCACGCTGAAAGGGTCCGAGGCGCTGGAAGCGCTGGCAGGCTGGGATTCGATGGCCGTGATCGGATTCATGGCGCTGGCGGACGAACAGTTGGGCGTGCGGCTGCGGCCCGCAAAGATGGCCGGCTGCACCATATTGGACGATTTGATCGGGCTGTGCGGCAGTCGCGTCCGCCAAGAAGCGCATGTCTAATCCGCTCGATCTGACCGGCCGGACCGTTATGGTGACCGGCGCGTCCTCGGGCATCGGGCGAGAGACGGCCCGTGTGATCGCCGAACTGGGCGGACGCGTGATTGCCAGCGGGCGCAGCGAAGACCGGCTCGCCGATACCGTGCGGACGCTGCGCGGCGGCGGCCACCGCGCGGAACCGTTCGACCTCGCCCAGACAGACGGGATTCCGGGGTGGCTGAAGAAGCTCCGCGGGGACTATGGACCGTTCGACGGGTTGGTACACAGCGCCGGTACGCATGCCCTGCGGCCCTTGCGCGCGCTCAACGCCGCGGCGGTCGACGAGGCCATGAGGGTGAGTGTAACGGCAGCCATCATGTTGGCGAAGGGCTTCTGCCAGCGGGAGGTAGCCAATGCGGGCGCCAGCATGGTGCTGCTTTCGTCGGTCGCGGCACTCACGGGGGAGGCGGCGCAGTCGGCATACGCCGCCAGCAAGGGCGCGGTCGCGGCGCTGGTAAAGTCGCTCGCGGTAGAACTGGCGGCCACGCCGATACGGGTGAACTGCGTGGCGCCCGGCCTGGTTCGCTCGGAAATGGCGATCGAACTACTTGACATGCTGACGCCCGACCAGGCCGCGGCTTTGGAAGCGCAACATCCGCTGGGCTTCGGTTGCCCGCGCGACGTGGCGCTGGCCATCGCTTTCCTGCTGGCGGATACGGCGCGTTGGATCACGGGAACAACGCTGGTGGTCGACGGTGGCTACACCGCCCATTGAGGAATTCTATGAAGCGATTACTGATTGTGGGAGCAGGCGGATTCGGGCGGGAAATCCTGTGCTGGGCGCGCGACATCGAAGCGGCGCAGGCCGAATGGGAAATCGGCGGATTCCTGGATTCGAACCCGGCCGCGCTGGAACCGTACCGCATCGCGGAAGGCGTGGTGGGCGATCCGGCTATATTCCGTCCTACGTCAAGCGACCTGCTGGTGTGCGCGCTGGGCGACCCAGCAACACGCCGACGATTGGTGACCGCGCTTCTCCAACGCGGCGCGCAATTTGCCAAGCTGGTGCATCCTTCCTGTGTGGTGGGCGCGGACTGCCGCATCGGCGAGGGTTCGGTGCTCTGCCCCGGCGCGGTGCTGACCACCAACGTCACGCTGGGAAGGTTCGTCACCGTGAATCTGGGCGGGACCGTAGGTCACGATGCCGTTGTGGGTGACTGGTGCAACCTCAACGTGCACGTAGACCTCGCGGGCCACGCCATGCTTGGCGACGGCGTATTTACCGGCAGCCACGCATTCGTGCTGCCGGGTGTAAGAGTGGGCGACGGAGCGGTGGTAGGGGCGGGCGCGGTGGTCACGCGCAACGTGCCTGCCGGATGCACGGTGTTCGGCGTGCCCGCGCGGCAAATCGTGACCAGAGCCGCACTGGCGGCGGAGGCGGCGCAATGAATGCGGCAATCGGAGGCATCGAGTACCACCTTCCGGAAGGCCGGCTGTTGAATACGCAGCTCGCGGCGCAGTTTCCCGAGTGGAGCGCGGAGAAGATCGAAGAGAAAACGGGCATCGTGGAAAGACGGATCGCGGCGCCGGACGAGTGTTCGTCGGATCTGGGAACGGCGGCGGCGCGCAAGCTGTTCGCCAGCGGAGTGTGCCTGCCGGGCGATATCGACTATCTGCTGTTTTGCACGCAGAGCCCGGATTACTTTCTGCCCACCAGCGCGTGCCTGATGCAGGAGCGGCTGGGAATTCCGACAACCGCCGGAGCACTGGACTTCAATCTGGGTTGTTCAGGGTACGTGTACGGTCTCGGACTGGCGAAAGCGCTGGTGGAAACGGGGCAGGCCGGCAACGTACTGTTGGTGACCGCGGAGACTTACAGCAAATTCATTCACCCGCAGGACAAGAACGTGCGCACGATTTTCGGCGACGCGGGCGCGGCCACTCTGATACGGGGGACTCGCGACAGCCGCGAGTCGATCGGCCCGTTCGTCTACGGCACGGATGGCTCGGGCGCGCGGAACCTGATGGTAGCGGGCGGCGCCATGCGCGAGCGCGCGGGGAGCGAGGGCCAAGTGGACCTTTATATGAACGGTCCGGAGATTTTTGCGTTCACCCTAGACGTGGTGCCGCAAGTCGTACGCGACGTTCTGGCGCACGCGGGCAAGAGCTTGGACGAGATCGATCTGTTCGTTTTCCACCAGGCCAACCGCTACCTGCTGGACCACCTGCGAAAGAAATTGAAGATTCCCGCCGATAGATTCTTTATCTGCCTGCGCGAAAGCGGCAATACGGTATCGGCGACGATACCCATCGCCCTGCGCGAGGCGGAGCGGGAGGGACGGATACGGCCGGGAGACCTGATCCTGGTGGCCGGTTTTGGGGTTGGTTATTCATGGGGCGCCACGCTGGTCCGGTGGCAATCAAGGAAATCTTCACAATGGCCCAACTGAGTTTTGCACCGGCTTCGCTCGAAGCCAGAACGGCGCCTCTGTTCGGAGAGCGCTTCCGGTTCATTTGTCCCACGCTGCCGCCTTTGGAGCGGATCGTCGCGGAGTACCGGCAGGTATATCAGCAAGGGCTGATCACGAACGGCAGCCTGGTGGCCAGGTTGGAGGCAGCCGTTTGCGAGCGGCTGGGTGTCCGGCACTGCGTCGCCGTGTCGAGTTGCACCAGCGGCCTGATGCTGACGATGCAGGCGCTCGACTTGCGCGGCGAAGCCATCCTGCCCAGCTTTACGTTTTTTGCCACGGGGCACGCCGTGCTGTGGAATGGCTTGCGTCCGGTCTTCGCCGACTGCGACGCGAACACCTGGAACATCGATCCCCAAGCGGTGGAACGAGCCATCACCCCGCTGACTTCGGCCATCGTCGCGGTGCACCTTTACGGCAATCCAGCGCCGATCGCGGAGTTGGAGTGGATCGCCCAGAAGCACGGGCTGAAGCTGATCTTCGACGCGGCGCACGGATTCGGGTCCAGCTACCGAGGACAGGCGGTGGGACGGTTCGGCGACGCGGAAGTCTTCTCGCTATCGCCCACGAAGCTGCTGGTAGCAGGCGAGGGGGGGTTGATTTGCACGAATGACGCGGTCCTTGCGCACCGCCTGCGCGCCGGCCGGAACTACGGCGACCTCGGCAGTTACAATCCGATGCTGCTGGGGATGAATGCGCGCATGACCGAATTCAATGCCGCCCTGGCGCTGGCGGGTCTGGACCTGGTTAGCGCCAAAGTCGCGCGCCACAACCAACTGGCGGCGCTGTACACGGCGGAACTCGATGGCGTGCCGGGCATCGGCTTTCAGCAGATCCCACAGGGGCACGTTTCCAGCTACAAAGACTACTCCGTGCGGGTCGATCCTGGGGCCTTCGGGTCCACGCGCGACGAACTGGCAGCGGCGCTGCTGAAGGAGAACATCGAGACCAAGAAGTACTTCTATCCGCCGCTGCACCAGCAGATGCTGTATCATCCGTTCGCCAATCGCGGGCCGCTGCCGTCCACCGAATTGGTGGCGGATGGCATTCTCAGCCTGCCCATCTACGAATCGCTGCCGGCTGAAACGGTACGCCAGGTAGCCGCGGCGATTCGCGGCCGGGCACGGGCGCGCAACGGGGCTGAGGCGCTGCCATGCTGAGGAAGCTGCGAAGGCTAAAGTGGCGGCAGATTGCGCCGCGCATGGCGGCCGATTATTTGACGGTGCACGCCAGCATGCTGGCGGCCCTGGGGATTTCGGTAGTGTACCGGACGGCTCTCGGCAACGGGCTGGGAGCGCAGCAACTGATCGCGGGCTTCCGCCACTACTACGCGACTTTCTTCCTGCTGCTCTCGCCCATATTTCCGATGCTTTTCCTGCTGCATGGTTTCTACACCTATGGGCGATCCTACGAGGGGAGGCGCAAGGCGTGGTTTATCCTGCGCGGCGTAACGCTGGCGGTGACGTGCTTCTTCGCGGCCGATTTCCTGTTGTTCAAAATGCAGAGCACCGGGCGGAGCGTGGCTCTGCCGTTCGTGGTTCTCGCGGGGGGCGCGCTCTGCGCGGCGCGGATGGCGAAGGGAGCGATCGACAATCACTACGGGCGAAAGCCGGAAGCCGATGCGGGCGCGCGCCCCCGGCATGTGCTGGTAGTGGGCGGCGCGGGATATATCGGATCGCTGCTGGTGGAGAAGCTGCTGGCGAAAAGCTACCAGGTGCGCGTGCTCGATAGCCTGATCTACGGCGGCGAGCCGCTCGATCCGGTGAAGCACCATCCGAACTTCGAACTGATGCGCGGCGATTGCCGTAATATCCAGGACGTGGTCAAGGCGGTGCGGGGCGTGGACACGGTCATCCAACTGGCGGCCATCGTGGGCGATCCGGCGTGCGAGCAGGATCGCACTTCCGCGCTCGAAGTCAACTACGCGGCAACTCGCATGCTAATCGAGATCGCCAAGGGCAACGGCGTACGCCGGTTGATCTTCGCTTCGAGTTGCAGCGTGTACGGCGCATCGGACGAAGAGGTGGACGAGCAGTCCGCGGTGCGCCCGGTTTCGTTTTACGGCCACACGAAGGTCGATTCCGAACGGGTCCTATTGGAATCGAGTACGGAGACGTTTCATCCGACCATTCTGCGCTTTGCCACCGTGTTTGGCCTTTCCTACCGGCCGCGCTTCGATCTGGTGGTAAATCTCCTGTCGGCCAAGGCCTCGCAGGACGGCGTAATCACCATCTATAACGGCCGCCAGTGGCGCCCGTTCATTCATGTGCGGGACCTGGTGGAAGCGGTGGCGCTGGTGCTCGAATCTCCGGTGCACGTGGTGGGCGGACAGGTCCTGAATGTTGGCGATTCGCGGCTGAATTACTGCCTGTCGGGAGTGGCCGAAACGATTCGCGAAGTGTTCCCCGCCACGAGCGTCGAGCACGTAGACAATGCGGACTCGCGCAATTATCGCGTGAGTTTTCAAAAGATCGAAACCGCCCTGGGATTCCGCGCAAGCTACACGCTGCGCGACGGCATCGACGAGCTGCGGCGGGCGTTCGAGACTGGATCGATCCGGGATTACACGGACGTACGGTATCACAACCAACGCTTTCTGCTGGCGTCCGGCAGGCCGGGGCACAAGAGCGAAGTGGATGCACAGGTGATGGCGGCGTTCTCCGGCGCGCCGGTGAATGGGCACGCGGCGCTGGTGGGCGCGGATTAGAGGCGATGCCCGGCGCCGAGTTCTACTCCGGATAGGGCTGCCCATTCTTGACCACACGTATCTGGTGATCGGTAAACTGGCGGTGAGCGCCGGGCAATTCGATCTTGGGCATGTGGCAGGTGGTGCAGTCCTTTTTGGCGACCGGACATAGCTTCTGGGTCACGCCGTGGCAGGCCAGGCACTTGGCATCGTAGCGCGCCGCGCTCGCCACATACTCCTCGTGCGGATTGTGGCACGCCGTGCAGCGGATGCGCTTATCGTCGGCGTCGTAGCATTTGCTGTTAGTCAAGCGGTATGGCTGGAACCGGACATTGGCCAGGTTATGCGGTCCATGCGCCGCGATGTCCGCCCAGGTTCGATGGCAGCGTCCGCAGAATTCGTTGGTATCCTCCGCCGTCAAATCGGCCAGATGGGGCATCGCCGCGGCCTTGGCATCGCCTTTCGAGACCGCGTCCATGTGCTGCGCCGCCTTGGTATGGCAATTCTCGCAGAGGACTCCCGCCTTTAGGCTCTCGGGGTGAAACGCATTGCCGTGTATGGCGTCCGTCGAATGACATGCGAAGCAACCGATCACATCTTCGCGTGACATCTCGCGCCCGGCGGCTTGGGTCAGGTCTTTGGGAGTCGTACCCAGGGCGCCGAAGGTGAGATCAAGAGCATCGATCGCTTTATAGAAGCTCACCCGGCTCTCGTAATAGATGCCGTTGCGCTCGAAGACGTAGGTCTGCCCCGCCGCGCCTAGTCCCACAGCCCAACCCAACGGCACGGTAATGGTTTCGCTACCGTCGGTAACGCTATAAATGCTGCGCGCTCCCTCGCGGGCAATTCGGTAGGTGAACTTTCCGAAGTGAAAGGTGAGTTGCGGATGTTCGCGCAAAATGGTGCAATCGGCGATCAGCTCGAGCGCGTGGCCCATGGACGTCGCGGGCTGGGTAGCGGCCTCAGCCCTGTGACACGTAGCGCACGTTACCGTAGCGGCGGCGGCCGGCATGGCGGCAGCCAGCATAAACCACCCAAAAACCCGAAGCATCCCTGCCCGATTATATTACGGTCCTGGAATGGCTGTGAACCAGACGAATCCTTGGCATAACCAAGGCGCGGCCCGATTGACGTCCGAATCAGCCAGCACTGGGATTACGCTGGTGTCAGAAATCGATCGATTGGACAGCATGGGTTCAGCCGTTCAGCGGCCAGCCGGCGCGATAGGTGCGCTTGAGAAAGTCGTTGGCTTCCGCGGGATTGGCGATGCGTCCGCTTTGGGCGTCGTATTCGAGCCTCTTCCCCGCCCTGTGAGCCACCAAGCCGAGGAGCATCTGCTCGATCATGGAGCCGGCGTAGTCGAAGTCGCAGTGGGTCTTGGAGCTTGTGCCGTGGGTCACGCCGTTGTACTTACCTTTGCAGGCCTCGATCCACTCGACTTGGAAAATGTCGGGGCGGCGGCTCTCGATGCTCCCGTTCTTCCGTGCCGCCAGAATCGCCTCGACTTCGGTATTGGGGAGGCCCAGAGCGGCAGGGACGCCTTTCGCGGTGAACTGGATTGCGGGAAATCCGGTGGCGGTGGGTTTGGCGTCAGGTTCGGCGGTAAAACCTACCGGCAGAGGCCGCGGCTCGCGTGGGGCCTGATGCTGGGGGGCGGGGCGCGGCGGCTCTTGCGTGGGTTGTCCGACTCCGGCTACCAGGGCTTCCAGACGATCCTTATCCCGATGCTTGTAATAAGTGAGGTCGCCATCGTCGTTGTTGGGAAGGATCATGCGCGTGGTAAAGTCCGCGAGGATGGACCCTTTGGTTCCTTCGAAAATAGCTCCGTTGCCGATCTTCTCGATGTCGATGAACCCGCGTGGGGCCTTGGGCTTGAGGCCGCCCTGATACCACACCAGGGTTAGCGGCCCGCGCCAAGCGTTGGCGGGATGCTCGAAGGTGGCCTTGAGTTTTACCGGGCAGATATCGGGGTTGTATTTGTCGCTGACTTCCTGGTCAATCTCTATCGCCGAGGGGCCGCCGGCGTCGACGACGTTCCAAACCAAATCCATGGTGTGGGCGCCCATATCGCCCATCTGGCCCACGCCGAAATCGCGGTACATATTCCAGAAGAGGCAGTTCAAGCCGCTGGATCCGCCGAAGTATTGGGGGCTGTAGGGGTGATACGCGGAAGGGCCGATCCATTGCTCGTAATGCAACTGCGACGGGGGCATGCCCTGGGTGGCGGGGTAACCCGGGCGCGGCAACTGGCGGCTGTCCCAACTATGCACGGTCTTCAGTTCGCCGATTGCGCCATCCATGACCAGTTCGCGCAGGCGTTGGAAATTGGGATAGGCGTGGCGCTGGGTGCCATGCTGGGTGGCGACCTTGGCTTTGCGCGCTATATAATTCGCGCGCACGGTACGCGCCTCTTCCACGCTGATGCCGAGCGGCTTTTCACAGAAGACGTGCATGTCGCGGTTCAACGCCCAGTTGGCGATGAAGGCGTGATGATGGTCGGCGGTGCAGATGACGACTGCGTCGATATCTTTCTGGTCGAGCATGCGCCGCCAGTCCCAATAGGTCCTGGCGTTGGGGAAGATTTGCAAGGCTTCTGTAACGCGCTGGTCGTTGATGTCGCAGAGAGCCACCACGTTTTCGCGGATCAGCGAGTTGTAGTGGGCCGTGCCGCGGCCCCACACACCCACCAGCGCTATATTCAGCTTGTTGCTGGGCGCGTTTTGGCCCCGCAGCGTTCCGCTCTTCAGGATGGTCAACCCGGCGGCAGCCGCCGCGGTTTTCAGCAAATCCCGTCTTTGCACAGTTCGTCTCCTTTGGCGGCCAGGCGCCAAACCCGGCCAACATGATTATATCCCCGTGCTTGCCTGAACCGAGAGTGCGGTATCCGAATTTAGTTAAGGGAAAGGGGCTTAGCGATATCGTCGAGGTAGGACTGGGTTCCCTCGATCCTCAGCAGCGTGGGATAGCGCTCGCCATCGTGATAGTCGAGGTCCATCAGGCTGACCTGCGTTTCATTTTGCAGGATGAAGTGGAGGGGCGCGGAGGAGGTCTTAGTTTGGCGGATCGCGGCGTGCAAGGCGTCCTTGGAGTAAACGGTACCGTTCACGGCCAGGATCTTCTCGCCCGGAATGAACCTGGCCTTATCCGCGGGCCCGCCGACCCGCACGTCGGAGATGGTTCCATTGTCTTCGAGGGCGATTCCGAGGGAAAACCACAAGTCTTTGGCGCGGCCCTGGAGGGCGAAGCGGGACCGTTCGAAATCGGTCGGTTTATCGGTATAGACCAGTCGATAGCCGCCCTGCTCGATACCCTCCAGATTGACTCGGGGTTGCACCGTATTCACACGATCGTTCAGGAACTTGGCCCAGTCGTACTTCACCACTTGGTTCAGATCGCCAACGATCTCATTGAAATCGTAGGGGACTACCGAGGGTGTAGCGCTTCCGCCCTTGTTCAGAAAGACGGTCATGAAGTCACGCAGATTCTTGGCGTTGCCGCTCAGCTTACGGATGGTGGTATCGACGTCCAGCCACAGCAGCTTGCCTTCCGGATAATAGTCGGCGCCGCGGCGCCAGTTGGCCCATGCGGCGCCGCCGCGCAGCACCGAAACGGCGATGGCCGTATCGCCCGTGCTGCGCCAGGCACGGCCGGCCATGGAATCCATATTGGCGGCATCGAGGGCAAACGACTCGCGATAGTGTTCCGGCGAAATGGCCCCGCAGCGCGCGGCCAAGACGGCGCCTAAGTAATCGGTGAGCCCTTCATACACCCAGAGCAATTCGCCCTTCATGGGAGTGGCGAAGTCCGGGGTCGCGAGGCCGACGGGCCGGCGATACTTGCCATTCCAGGAGTGGGTGAATTCATGCGGCAACAGATCGCTCGACGCCATCTCAAGCTCGGACGTGGTCAGGGCGCGTTCGGGCAAGCTATTGTCGGAGGATTCGTGGTGTTCGAGGCCTCCGCCGCCGGATACGCCGTGCAGCCCAAGCAGGAAGCGATAGGCCCGATAATGCGGAGCGCCGTACATAGCCGCCGCCTCGTGAACCAGCCGGTTCCAGTGTTCGAGCACGGCCGGACGGATTTCCACGTCTTCGGCGGCGTCGCCGAAGACATCGATGAAGTGCTTCGGCGTCACCTCCGGCGCGAGCGCATACTCGTGAAAGTAACGCCCGATCATCACTGGCGAATCTTCCAGCATCTCGACGGTGGTAGGGGCGAAGCGCACTGTGGCGCCGGGCTCAGAGACTGGCGTCATGGACGTGCCGATTCCCCAACCGTTTGGTACGGTGACGGTGGCTTGAATGGGGATGTCTCGCACGGGTTTGTCCGCGGGATAGAGCATGAGCTTTTCCCATTCGAGGACGGCCCAGTTGTTGGTATCGGTAGCTGCGATCGAGTCTAGGTGGGCATGGATGGTGTGCACGCCCGATGGGATGGTGAGGTGGAACCGATAGAGATCGACATCGTCGCGGCGCCAGGGCAGGGTTTCTCCGGCCGCGGTAAAGACAACGCCGGTAATGTCGGCAACGGAAGAGCTCGGGCTGTGATGTCCAGGAATCCACTTGGGCGTGGTCAGCGCCAGCGGGCCGGGCGAAACGGGAATATCGATTTCCGCATGCAGCAGTTTGCGCGGCGCCTCTGAGAGGTCCGCACGAATTTGGATGGGAGCTTGGGAGAAAGCCGGCGCTGTAATCAGGACCAGCCAGAGAGCAACGTTACGATGGCGCATGGGGATCGGCAGCCGCGTCCTAATAAAACAGATACTTTCGCCACTGCTCGTCGCTCTTGCCCAGCAGCCGCATCAAATGACGGCTGGTGTGGAGGCTGAACGGCTTTGGCGGCCTGGCCAGCTTCATCCCGGATTCCTCGGGCGTGCGATTGCCCTTGCGGTTGTTACACGGATTGCAGCACGCTACCAGGTTTTCCCAGTTGGATTCGCCCGCGCGCGAACGCGGCACCACATGGTCGAGGGTCAGTTCAGAGGAAGGCAGAGTTTTATGGCAATACTGGCACTGGTAGCGGTCGCGCATGAGAATGTTTTTGCGCGACAGCGCCCGGGTCTGATGGGGAATGCGGCGGTATTCGAGCAGGCGAATCACGCTGGGCATGCGCACCGCCGCCCTGGCGGAATGGATGTGCTGCGTGGACTCTTCCTCGGCCGACGCCACGCCCTTCAACACCAGCACCAGCGCCCGCCGCGCCGCGCAAATGTTAATGGGCTCGAAACTGGCGTTCAGAACCAGAACCGGTTTTTGCAATCTGTTCAAACTCGTCATGCAAACAGCACCCTTTCCTTTGTCTCAGTCCGCGCGATCTGTATACCTTCGGTCCACCCGGGCCAGCGATAACACCGACACCGAGCGAGCCCCCGCTTTCTTCAATGCCTTAGCGCAAGCGCCGGCGGTTGCGCCGGTGGTCATTACGTCGTCCACCAACAGAATGCGCAGGCCGTTTAAGCGGCGCCGTGCGCGGAACGCTCCCGCCACGTTTTCGCGCCGTTGGGCGTTGCTCAAACCGGCCTGGGCGCGCGTCGCGCCGGTGCGGCGCAGCACACTTGCCGACGGAATATTTCTGGCCCGTGCAATGGCCTGACCCAACAATTCCGATTGATTGAACCCGCGCCGCCAGCGTTTGAACCAGTGCAGGGGAACGGCGGTCACCAGGTCGAATTCGCGGTCACGCGGCAAGGCGCCGGCCGCCAGCGCGCTCAACGGCTTGGCTAACCGGCGCATCCCGCTGTACTTGAAAAGGTGAATCAGCTTTCGGAGCGTGCCCTGGTAGGCGCCGTAACAAAACGCTTCGTCGAAGCCGCGCGCGCCGCTGCGGCACAACATGCAGCGACCCTGAGAATCCAAAGGAAAGCTATTGAGAAAAGGGGTCCGGCAATTCAGGCAGAAGAACTCGGCGCTGAGCGGCGCCGGATCTTTCAGGCAACCGGCGCACACCGGCACCCAGGTGAAGCCTTCCAAGGGCCGTTCACAGATACGACATTGGTCGGGGAAAAGGAGCGAAAAAAGACCGTGCGAGACCTTACCGAAAATCGGAGAGAAAAAATCGGGGAGAGCTAAGGCGCGCCTGCTACTCGAGAAGACTCACCTCCCGGGTGAATTCCCATTCTACAACAAAGCGCGCCCGCTTCAAGCTTCAGGCGCCGGGATGAATCTGCTGCGCCAGGTAATTCTCAATGCCGATCTCTTCCACGATGTGCAACTGGCCTTCGAGATAGTCGATGTGATGTTCTTCGTCGAGCAAGATCTGTTTGAACAGTTCGCGCGACCCATTGTCGCCCACCGCCGCGGCAACCTTAATGGCTTCGTTTAAACGGGGCACCGCGTCGACTTCGAGGGCCAGATCGTTCTCCAACTGCGCCTTCACATCGGCGCCGACCTTGATCGGAAACAGCTCAGTCATATTGGGCATTCCCTCAAGGTACAGGATGCGATTCATGAGCAGGTCGGCATGCTGCATCTCTTCGATGGACTCCTTGCGGTCGAGCGCAGCCAACCGCTGGTAGCCCCAGTTCTCGCACATCTTGGCGTGCAAAAAGTACTGATTGATGGCCGTAAGCTCGGCCTTCAGCACTTCGTTCAACAACTTGATCACTTCCTCGTTTCCGCGCATGGTTGTATTGTATATCACCACGGAAGGACGATCCGCCGCCAACGGGTATGATAGGCAGTTGGGGCCGCCACCGACCGAGCACTCCCCGCCGAATGAACCTGCCGCGCGCGCGCCGTCCGGATGGGCACGCGCGTGGGCGGCACGGCCGAAGCTACCGCCGTGGGTATCGAAATTCCTGCTGTATGCGCTGCCCGCCGGCTGCATGGTCTGGGTACTGCGCAGCTACCGCCTGGCCGATCTGTTGCCGCAACTCCGGCAGTTGGAATGGCGGTGGGTGCTGTTGGGCGTCACGCTCGACCTCTTGGTGTATGTCTGTCATGGCTGGCGCTGGGTCTTGCTTTACCGGCCGGTGGCTCGCTTGCCGTTCTGGCGCACGGTGCAAGCCATTTTCGTGGGACTGTTCGCCAACGAAGTTTTGCCGCTGCGGGTGGGCGAATTGATCCGGTGCTATCTGGTTGCGCACTGGAACGAGCAGGCCACCTCCATGGTCATCGCCTCCGCCGCCCTGGAACGCCTGATCGACGGCTTCTGGATGGTGTTGTCGTTCGTAATTGCCGCGCAACATCTTAAGGGCATCCCAACGTGGCTCACCGATACAGTGCGGGTGATGGAACTGATCGTGGTGGCGGGGCTCGCGCTGTATGCGTACGTCATGATTCACACGAGCCACGCGCACGCCATGGTCAAGGAGAGCCGTTGGGCCGCGACGTTGCGCCACGTGCTCGAAGGCCTTCACACCATGGGCAACTGGCGAACGCTGGCGCGGGTTATGCCGGTCAGCCTGCTGTACCTGGTTTTGCAGGTGTTCTCGTATTGGGCGCTGATGAAGTCTTTCCAGTTGGATCTTTCGGTTTGGGACG
Organism: Bryobacterales bacterium; assembly: GCA_963738375.1. Taxonomy (GTDB): domain Bacteria; phylum Acidobacteriota; class Terriglobia; order Bryobacterales; family Bryobacteraceae; genus Bog-159. The sequence goes on from CAVTWL010000002.1 coordinate 278,347, forward strand.
CGGCCGCCGTTCTGGCAATCGTGCGCCTTGGAACCGCCGTTCCGAATGCCCCGGCCAATATCGGTTTGATCAACGCCGCTTGCATGATCGCCCTGTACGATGTCTTCGGCGTGGAACGCAACGATGCTACTACCTTCTCGTTCGTGTTGTTTTTGGCGTTGACCTTGCCGCTGATGGCCAGCGGGTATATCGCCACGGCGCTGACCGGGCTCAACCTCGGCGAGATTCACCACCACGCCCGCCAACGGATGTACGCTACTGAATCGAAGCCTCCCGAAGATCTGGTGTAACGAATCTTCGGCGGTTTGGCCTCCGCGCTGATTCGGCGCACAGTTTTCCGGCCGGTAGAGTGCTTTTGATCCGCGGTTACCGGCGCCGCCGGCGGCCCTCTAGTTTTTGTCGCGCACCTGTCTTATTGCCGCCGCTCCTAGTTCTGACAGCCATGCTTTATAATCCGCTCAGGAGATCCTTTTTTGTATGCCTGAATCCACCCCCGGACTCACCCGGAGGCGCCTCATCGAGAAGGCCGGAGCCGCTGCCGCCACCGCCTTCACCATCGTTCGCCCTGAATCCGTGCGCGGCTCTCAGGCCAATTCCAAAATCACGGTCGGACTGATCGGCGTGGGAGGACGCGGCCAATACGACGCCGGTATCTTCAATGCCGACCCGCGCGCCCGGGTGACCGCGCTGTGCGACCTGTTCGACGACCGCATCGAGATCGGCACGCAGAAGATCAAGATCCAAAAACCGGCGGTGTATAAGGATTACGAAAAGCTGCTTTCCGCGCCGGACCTTGACGTGGTGCTGATTGCGACGCCGCCCTTCGAACATCCGCGCATGCTGTCGGCGGCCATCGAATCGCGGAAGCACGTGTACTGCGAGAAACCGATGGGAGTGGATCTGCAGGGGGTTAAGACGATTATCGCGGCGGCGCGCAAAGCCGACCCCAAGAAGAATGTTTCGGTCGGATTCCAGCAGCGCTACGGCCCGGTTTACCTGGAGGCTTACAAGCGCATTCGCGAAGGCCAGATCGGCGAACTGGTGAATGCCCGCGCCTTTTGGATTAGCGGCGATCCTTTCAAGCGTACGCCTTACGACGACCCCAAGATCGAGAAACTGCGCAACTGGTTCTGCTATCGCGACTACTCGGGCGATTTCATCGTGGAACAGGATTGCCACAACTTCGATGTGCTGCATTGGTTCCTCGACGCGCGCCCGATCCGGGCGGTTGGAATGGCGGGGACCAAGGTGCGTACTTCGATGGAGATCCTGGACCACCTGACGCTCTCCTATGAATTCCCCAACGGCATTCACGTGAATTTCGAGGCTAACCAGATTTGCCCGCCGGGATTCGCGCGGGTTGGCGAGGAATTCACGGGCACGAAAGGGGTGATCGAGACATCGCGGGCGCGCATGATCCATCACAAAGGGCCCAAGGACGCCGAGACCATCGCATCGCCGCGCGACATCACCAACGATGCCATCGAAGCATTTTTGACGCGGGTGCAGAATGGCGAAGTGGAGAACGTGGCGGAACGGTCGGCGATCAGCACGCTGTTCGCGATCCTGGGGCGTACGGCGCTCTATCAGAAGCGGGAAGCGGTGTGGAAAGACGAGTTCGGAGATGTCTGAGATGCTGCGTTTCGCTATGATGGCGCTGATCCCGGCCGCGGCCGTACTGGCGCAGAACACTCCCCTGCGCGTGATCGCTTTCGGCGCGCATCCCGACGACTGCGACATCCGGGCGGCCGGCACCGCGGCGAAATTCCGCGCGCTGGGCGCGCAGGTGAAGTTCGTATCGGTGACCAACGGCGATGCCGGCCACCAAACCATGGGAGGCGGCGCGTTAGCCAAACGCAGGAGGGCGGAAGCCGAAGAATCCGCGCGCCGGCTGGGCATCACTTACGAAGTGCTGGACAATCACGATGGCGAACTACTGCCCAACCTGGAAGTGCGCGGCCAGATCATACGGCGCATTCGCCAGTGGAATGCCGACATCGTGCTGGCGCCGCGGCCCAACGACTATCATCCGGATCACCGTTACACGGGCGTTTTGGTGCAGGATGCGGCGTATATGGTGGTGGTGCCCAATGTTTGCGCCGACACGCCGCCTTTGCGCAAGAATCCGGTGTTCCTTTATTACGAGGATCATTTCCAGAAGCCCGCGGCTTTCCGTCCTGACGTAGCCATTGCCATCGACGACGTGTTCGATTTGAAGCTGGCGGCGCTCGATTCCCATGTATCGCAGTTCTATGAGTGGCTGCCGTGGGTGGACGGCAAGCTCGACTCGGTGCCCAAGGACGCGGCGGAACGCCGGCAATGGCTGGCGGGGAACAATGCCGGCGAGATCACGCCCGCGGTCCGGCGCGCGCTCGAAAAGTGGTACGGGCCGGAGCGCGCGGCGGCCGTGAGGCACGCCGAGGCGTTTGAAATTTGCGAATATGGGCGGCAGCCGGACGACGAAGATTTGCGGCGGCTGTTTCCGATGCTGGGGCGTTGAGCGGGGCGCCGGCAGTCGCGGTATAATTCAGATATTCGCATGCGAATCATTGAATGGACCGCGTCGCACGCCGTTTCCGTCCCGGAGGTCGACGACGAACACCAGGAAGTCTTCCTGTTGTGCGGCAAGCTGCAGCGCGCCGCCGCCGATCGCGCTCCGCATTCGGAGATACAGGGTCTGCTTGACGAGGTTGTGATTCACACCGCTAAGCACTTCGCGCACGAAGAGCGGGAAATGCGCGCGACAGGCTACTCGCACTACGAGTGGCACAAGAGGCAGCATCAGACCGCCCGCAGCCGGGTGCAAGGGCTTGCACGGCGCGTGCGGCAGGGAGACAGCGAGGCCGCGAATGAATTGGCCGCGTTCCTTTCCGGGTGGCTCAACGACCATGTCCGGCTGGCGGACCGGATGCTTGGCGCCTATCTGCGTAACTATCAGCGCCGCCAGCCGCTGACTCGCTAAACTGTGAGGGTGGAGACATTTCTACCGACCGAACGAACCCAAGTCAAGCGTTTGCCCAAACGCGCCGTCTACGATCAGGCGCAGGTACATGCCATCCTCGATGAAGCATTCATCTGCCATGTGGGCTTTGTGGTCGACGGCCAACCGTACGTGATTCCGACCGGATACGCCCGGTCCGGCGACAAGCTTTACATTCATGGATCGGCCGCCAGCCGGATGCTGCGCGCACTCGGCGAAGGCGCGCCGCTGTGCGTTGAAGTTACCCTGGTGGACGGCCTGGTGCTGGCGCGTTCCGCTTTCCACCACTCCATGAATTACCGTTCGGTGGTGGTGCTTGGGCAGGGGCGCCTGGTGACCGACCCGACGGAAAAGAACGATGCCCTGGCCTGCTTCACCAATCACATTGTGCCGGGACGATGGGAAGAAGTGCGGGTACCCAACGAGCAGGAATTGAAGGCCACCACGGTGCTGGCTATGGACCTCAACGAAGTCTCGGCGAAGGTGCGCACGGGGCCGCCGATCGACGACGAGGAAGATTACGCGATCCCGGTGTGGGCCGGAGTCGTTCCCTTGCGCACCGAAGTGGGTGAACCGGTACCCGATGCCCGCCTGCATGATGACGCCGTCGCGATCGACCGCAGCCGTCTCGCTACGCGGCATACTTAGGGTATGCGATCTACACTCGTCTCCCTGCTTTTGGCGTTTTCCGCCATTGCCGGCGCGGAGGAGCATCCGCCCACTCTCGCCATCGGCGCCGACGCTCCCGATTTCAGTCTGCCTGGCGTCGACGGCAAGACGCACCAATTGAAGGATTTTGGTGCGAGCAAGGTTCTGGTGGTGGTGTTCACTTGTGTCCACTGTCCGACGGCGCAGCTTTATGAAGGACGGATCAAGAAACTGGCGGACGATTACCGGGAGCGCGGCGTCGCGGTGGTAGCCATCCAGCCCAACAATCCCAATGCGGTACGGCTGGATGAATTGGGCTACACCGATCTGGCCGATTCCCTGCCGGAGATGAAAATCCGCGCGGAGTACCGCCATTTCAATTTTCCGTTCCTGTACGATGGCGAGACGCAAGCGGTGGCGCGCGCTTACGGTCCGACGGCGACTCCCCACGTGTTTGTTTTCGACCAGGAGCGCAAGCTACGATACCAGGGGCGGGTGGATTCAAGCCAACGCGAAGCGCTTGCGAAACAGCAGGATGCGCGCCTGGCGATCGATGCGGTGCTGGCCGGCCAGCCGGTTGCCACCGAGAAAACGCCCACGGTGGGCTGCTCGATTAAATGGGCCTATAAACAGGCTTTCGGTGAAGCGGAGATGGAGCAGATCGCCAAAGAGCCGGTCACGCTTCGTCCAGCGAGTCTCGACGATCTGAAGGCTCTGCGCAAGAACGGCACGGGCAAGGTTCTGCTGGTCGATTTTTGGGCGACGTGGTGCGGACCCTGCACGGCGGAGATGCCCGAATTCCAGAAGATGTACCGGATGTATCGCAAGCGCGCCTTCGACATGGTGACGGTGAGCGTGAACTTTCCGGATGAGTCTAAGGGCGTGATGAAGTTTCTGGATACCCAGCACGCCTCGACGAAGAATCTGATCTTCGCCACCAACGAGACATACGACCAGATGGCGGCTTTCGATGCGAAGTGGGATGCGGGCGTGCCCTATACGGTATTGATCGGCATGGACGGAAAGATCCTCTATCAAGCACAAGGCGAAGCGGACCCGCTAGAAATCCGGCGGTTGATTCTCGCCAATCTCCCCGACGACGACTACATGGGGCAGCAAGCGTATTGGAATTCGAAATAAGCGCGGCTGGCAGACACACCTATCGCGTAGAACTGGCGGCCGGGCACGGTTTGGAGGCGATTTCAGGCGCTTCAGAGACGCAGGTGCCGCGGCAGTTGGAGTTCCTGCATTAGTTCGGCGTCGAGTTCCCGCACGCGCTTTAAGGCTTCCACTTTGGAGAGACGGGAAGGGCCGGCGCTGTGCCCGGATGCAACATCCGGCTGCGAAACTACGTTTTCATGTTGCATTGTGTTGCATGCGGCGGGTTCGGGCGGCGGCTCGGGGACGATTTCTTCTTCGTGATTCAGGATGAAGTCCTCGACGACGTCGCTGGACTGGCCTTCAGCGGCAGCGGAATCGCGAGGTTCCGCGTTCCCGGCGGCAGACGATTCGGCCATGGACCAGCCGGATTTACCGGGCTGGTTGCGTTCCAGGATAAATTTGGCGGTTTTGAAAATGATGGAAGGCGAGGCTTTGGGATTGGCGAGGATTTGCATGAGCGATTCGAGGGCGCAGTTGCTGAGGGTTTGAAGAGCTTCGCGGTGGCCGAGGGCGAGTTCGGCGCGCTGGAGATCGAGGGCGGCTTTGAACCGAGGGATGGTTTTGCTCCAGCGGTAGACGGTGGTGCGGTGGATCTTGTGCGCATCGGCGGTATCGCATAGGGACGCGCCTGCGGCGAGGGCGTCGATGACTTGCTGCTGAACGCTGGTCAGGGGGGCGGTGTCAGGTTCCATTGCGAGATGACGATAGCACGCGGGTGGAGCGGCGGGGGCGTGAGTTGGGGCACAAGCTATTGAATGGTAGGCAGTTAGGAAATCTCGCCAGGTTGTGACCGAGCCAATACCGGCAGTCTTGCCGACGCGGGCGCGGTTCACTCTTCAGTACGGGTGAAGTTGGTCATCTCCGCGGTGCGCACGCCGTAGACCGAGAGGATCTTGCGGCAGATCTCGCGGCCGAGGCGCTCCTCCTGATCCTCCGCGTCGTGTTCAATCACTACTTTGAAAAACAGGTTGGTTCGATCCATAAGTGTCTCCCTTTATACTAAGGGAATGTCTTGCGCAATATGCCATAACCGGAAACCCCGGCGGTTCTGCCCGGGTGTGCATGGCGATATCTGCACGGTCTGCTGCGGCACGGAGCGCGAGGTCACGGTCGATTGCCCTTTCGACTGCCCTTTCCTGCAGGAAGCGCGCAAGCATGAGCGCGCCGAGATCAACGCGGATGACGTGCCGCACCGCGATGTACATATCACCGAACAATTTCTGGAGGAGCATCAGGATCTGCTGCTGGGGGCTGCCAGAAGCCTGGCGATGGCTGCCTTCGATACGCCTGGCGCGGTGGATAGCGACGTCAGGGATGCGCTGGAAGCGCTGGTCCGCACCAATCGTTCGCTGCAGAGCGGGCTTTATTACGAATCGCGGCCGGACAATGCCGTCGCCAGCCGTATATTCACTGGCACTCAGGCGGGGCTGGACGAATTCCGCCGGGCGGAAACCGAGAAGATGGGCATGGCGCACACGCGCGATTCCGACGTCCTGACCATCCTGGTTTTCCTGCAGCGCCTGGAATTCGACCGGCAGAACGGGCGCCGGCGCGGCCGCGCCTTCCTGCATTATCTCCACAGCCTGCTGGAAGCCGAAGGCGTGCTGCCAGAGAAACCGCCCGCACCCTCGCTGATCGTGCCATGAAAAGCGGGCGTCATAGCCTGGCAGCCACCGGTCTGGCGGTGCTGTTAGCGGGGTGCATCCTTTGGTGGGTGCTCACCCGCGACCGGGCGCCCGTCCGCACAATCAAGAGGACCGCACCCTCGGCCGCGCACGTTTCCAAGGTAGATGAACATCCGCTCGAAACGGCACGCCAACTGGCGGCTTTGGCGGATAGCCGTGCCGAACAGGAACTCGCTGAAGAAGCAGCGCGCCTCGCCGGACAGGAGGTGGATCAGGATTTCGCGACGGCTATCCGCGAAGCCGCATCGATCCAGCCGCCGGTGAGCGGGCCGCTGCACGATCTGGCGGGTCACATCGCCGAGCTCAAGGCCCGCATCGCCGCAGGGCAGCAGCGTATCGCGCAGCTTACCAAAGAGGGTGCTTCGAATTCCGGGGCCGGCGACAAGCTCGATCTTGCCAACGCGCAACTTACTCTCGATCAGGACGAGCTCGACGACAAGCAGCAGGACCTGGCCCGCGCGGGTGGGGACGAGCATGCGAACCTGCAGCGAGCGCAGCAGCAACATCAGGCCGTGAGGCAAGGCGGGCTTCCGCTGGGGAAACTGCAAACGTCCGGGCCGCCCTCGGACTTCCGCGAACAAATCCAGGAGTGGTTCTCTTTAGGCTCGCGCCAGGATCAGGTGGAGGCCGCCAAGCTGGACGCCGACAGGAAAGCGGCTACGCTTGCCCAGGAGCACGATGCGGTGGAAGGCAAGATGACGGCCGCACCCGCTGCCGCCGCGTCCACCGACGATAGCGACGACCAGGACGATACGGCCACGGTGGTGGCGCAATTGCGCCGGCTTTCCGACCAGCGCAAGACCATGATCGATCTGGACAAGCGCACCCAGCTCTGCCAGCAGTTGAGCGGCGTTTATCAAAGCTGGATTGCGGAGCTTGCCGATCGGCGGCGCTCCGTGCTGCATTCGATGCTGGGTTCGGCGGGCGCCATCCTGGCGATCCTGCTGGCCGCGGTCCTGGTGAACTGGGCGATCCGCAATTTGCTGCTGCGCCAGTCCGACCGGCGGCGCACACACCAATTGCAGGTGGTAACCGGCATCGCCGTGCAATTCGTGGCGGTGCTGCTGGTTCTGCTGGTGATTTTCGGGACGCCCACCCAGATGCCGACCATTATCGGGCTGGCCACCGCGGGCCTGACGGTGGTGTTGAAGGATTTCATCGTCGCTTTTTTTGGGTGGTTCGTGCTGATGGGGAAGAACGGCATTGGGCGCGGCGATTGGGTTGAGATCAACGGGGTCGGGGGCGAAGTGGTGGAAGTGGGGGTGCTGCGCACGGTGCTGCTCGAAATGGGCAACTGGACGAATACCGGCCACCCGACCGGCAGGCGGGTGGGGTTTATGAACGGCTTCGCCATCGAAGGGCACTACTTCAATTTTTCGACCGCCGGACAGTGGCTGTGGGACGAAATTCAGGTCACTTTGCCCAACAACGTGGATCCCTATCGCATGGCCGAACAGATCCGCCAGATCGTCGAAAAGGCAACGGAAGAGGACGCCAAACAGGCGGAACAGGAATGGGAGCGCGTCACGCACGAATATGGCACGCGGGTATTTTCGGCCAAGCCGGCCGCGGATTTGCGGCCCGGACCGAGCGGGCTGGTGGTGAACATGAGATACATCACGCGCGGGCCGCTACGTTATGAGGTAAAATCGCGGCTATTCGAAGCGATTGTCGAATTGCTGCACAATCCGGAAAAGGCAACGCCCGCATGATCATTCATAGCCGCCTGCTGCTGCCGCTGGCGTTTTGCTGCGCCGCGGCCGCCGCGCCCAACGACCCGATCTTCGACAAGACCGACGCCATGATTCCGGTGCGCGACGGCGTCAAGCTGCACACGGTCATCTTCACACCGCGCGGCGCGCACGAGGCGCTGCCCATTCTTTTGGAACGTACCCCGTACGGCGCGATGGCGGACGAAGCGGCGCTGCGCGCGCGGTACGCCCATTTGATCGCCGACGGGTACATCTTCGCGTTCCAGGATATTCGCGGGCGGTTCACTTCCGAAGGCCAGTTCGTGATGCAGCGCCAGGTGCGCGACCGCCGCGATGCGAAGGCTATCGACGAAAGCACCGACACGTACGACACCATCGAGTGGCTGCTGAAGAACGTACACGGGCACAACGGCCGGGCGGGCATGCTCGGCATATCCTACGGCGGCTGGCTCACCACCATGGCCCTGCTTGACCCGCACCCAGCGCTGAAGGCCGCATCGGAACAAGCTTCGCCGGCGGACATGTTCCTGGGAGACGACTTCCATCATAATGGGGCTTTCCGGCTTAGTTACGGCTTCGAATACGCGGCGCTGCTGGAGACGGCCAAGGAAGCCAACACCAATTTCGCCTTCGATCGCGCCGACACCTACCAGTGGTATCTCGGTCTGGGCGCGCTGCCCAACGTCGACGAGAAGTATTTCCACGGCAAAATGCCTACGTGGAACGACTTCGTGGAGCATCCCAGCTACGACCAGTTCTGGCAGCAACAATCCTTCGCCCCGCACATCGGCGCGCCCAAAGTGCCTAACCTGAACGTGGCCGGGTGGTGGGATCAGGAAGATTTTTACGGCCCGGTCAACATCTACGAGTTATTCGAAAGGAACGATCCCGGGCATTTGAATTACCTGGTGGCGGGGCCCTGGAATCACGGGGGATGGGCCCGGCGGGACGGCAGCAAACTGGGCGACATTTCGTTCGACGGCAATACGAGCAAGTATTTCCGCACGGAAATCGAAGCTCCCTGGTTCGCGTATTGGCTGAAGGACAAGGGCGCTCGGGACTTTCCGGAAGCGATGGTCTTTCAGACCGGTTCCAATCGCTGGGAGAAATACGATTCGTGGCCGCCGCGCACTTCCCTGCCCCGGGGTTTATATTTGCGCGAGGGCGGCCAGCTTTCCTTCGACCCGCCGCCGGCGGAGGATTCAGGCGGCGGCGCGTTCGACACTTATATTTCGGACCCGGCGCATCCGGTACCGTACCGCCATCGACCCATCAGCCCCACTTATCCGGGCGGCGGTTGGCCCACGTGGCTGGTTGAGGACCAGCGTTTCGTGGACAACCGGCCCGATGTCCTGACGTTCCAAACCGAACCGCTGGCAAGCGAGCTGAAGATTGCGGGCAACATCGCCGCTGAACTGTACTGCGCGACCAGTGGCACAGACAGCGACTGGGTGGCCAAGTTGATCGATGTTTACCCGGATTTCAACCCCGACGACCGCGCTCTCGACGGCTACGAACTGATGATCGCCGACGAAATCCTGCGCGGCCGCTTTCGCGAGGGCTTCGAGCATCCCAAAGCCATCGTGCCCAACCAGGCGGCGCTTTACCGTATCGACCTGCATAGCAACGACCATGCATTCCTGAAGGGGCATCGCATCATGGTGCAGATACAGAGCACTTGGTTTCCGCTTTACGATCGCAACCCGCAGACCTTCGTCGAGAACATTTTCAAGGCGCATGCGGACGACTACCGGACGGCCACGCAGAAGGTATTTCACTCCAAGGAATATCCTTCGCGCATGGTGCTGCCGGTGGCGCCATGATGCCTCATGTCCGCCTTTTCCATTGGAAGGCGGCCGAAGCGGCACCGCTGCGCAAGGCGCTGCGGGCCGCCGGTTACGTGGCCGATTACGACGAGACATGGTCGACGGAGATCAGCCGGGAAATCCGGGCTTCGCTGCCTGCCGCGATCGCGATCGACCTGACGCAGCGGCCGTCGCATGGGCGCGAGGTGGCTGTTTATTTGCGCGGACTCAAGGCGACGCGTCATATTCCCCTCGTTTTCGTCGGCGGCGATGCGGCGAAGGTCGATGCCATCCGGCAGCTTTTGCCGGATGCCGTCTACACCACGGTGAAGGCGCTGGCCGCCGCGCTGCGCGGCGCGATTGCCAAACGGCCGGAGAACCCCGTCGTGCCGGCGCCGATGATGGATCGCTACGCCTCCCGCACCGCCGCGCAAAAGCTGGGCATCCGCGAGAACACCGCCGCGGGGCTGATCGATCCGCCGGCGAACTACGCGGCGGTCATCGGCGAGCTACCGGCGGGCGCACGGTTCGAGGAGTCGCCCGGCGGGGTATGCCCGGTTACGCTTTGCTTCCTGCACGATGAGGCGGAGGTTCACTCGTCGTTATCCAGCGTTCGCTCGCTCGCGGGCCGGACCAAGCTTTGGATCGTCTGGCGAAAAGGCGGCATTCACGGCGATTTGGTGCGCGAGTCGGGCATCGCCCTCGGTTTGGTGGACTACAAGATCTGTTCGCGTTGACGGCAAGTGGAGCGCGATGGCATTCGCGCGGCGCAAGAGCTAGCCAGCTATATGGAGAAACGCATGCAGCCCGACGCGCGCGAGTGCATTCGGAATGGCGATACAGCGACTCTGCATGGGCTCCTCTGTGCGGATCCAACGCTGGTGAACGCCCGCGCAGACGGCCAACGAACCTTGCTGCACGTGGCTACGGACTGGCCCGGCCACTTTCCCAACATCCGGGAAACCATCGCCTTGCTGGTAGCTCATGGCGCGGACGTGAACGCAACGTTCCACGGATCTCACGCGGAAACCCCTTTGCATTGGGCGGCGAGCAGCGGAGATGTCGAGGCTCTGGAAGCGCTGCTGCAGCATGGCGCCGAAATCGAGGCGAGGGGAGGCGTGATCGGGGGAGGAACGGCCCTGGCCGACGCGGTAGCCTTTGGACAATGGAGCGCCGCCGCCAAGCTCATCGAAGGCGGCGCCCGATCCACGCTTTGGCAAGCCGCGGCGCTTGGCTTGATGGATCGCGTGGAGGCGGAAATGTCAGCCGAACCGGCACCTGGGGCCGATGCCGTTACCAACGCGTTCTGGTGCGCGTGCCACGGAGGCCAGCGGACGGCGGCCCAATATCTTCTTGCCCGGGGCGCGGACTTAACCTGGGTAGGGCACGACGGCCTGACTCCGCTGGATGCCGCCGCGCGGCATGGAAACGGCGAAATCGTCGCCTGGTTGCGCAGCCAGGGGGCTTTACCCGGCCCGCTTTAAGTCGACTTTCGCGCTCATCTGCTCGTCGCCCTGATGCCCTTTCGCGGTGCCCTTGATGCTGTCGCCGTCAAATACCAGGTCGAAGACGATCAGGCCTTTCTCGCTGTCGCCTTCCGGGACCACTTCGAACGTCAGCTTGGTCCCCTCGAGCTTTCCCTTTGAAATGGTCCACTGCTCATCTTCGCTGGGGCCGGCCGTCCCGGTGACTGCGCCGCCATCCGATTTTAGATTCATGACCGCCTGGTCGGGCTTCTGTTCCCCGCCGGCTTTCGTAATATCGAATTTCCCGGACCATTTCCCCGTCAGATCCGCGGCGAAAAGCGGCACGATGGACAGCAATAAAAGGCAGAGCAGCGTTTTCATAATTGATAGAACGCCAATGCGAGCCGTTTGGTTCACCCAAACTGCGGGAAAAAACTACGGCGCGACTTGGAACCCAGTCTTGAGCGGACCGGCCATCGCCTGATAGTCGCCAGGCAGCAGTTCAAACGCGTTCTTACCGGCGTTGAAGATGGAGAGATAGAGCGGGTCGAGCGCCAGGGTTACGGTCTTCGATTCGCCCGCCTTCAAAGCCACACGCTGCCAGGCCGCCAGACGCCGGAAAGGCTCGCCGGCGGACGCCGGCAGGGTGACATAAACCTGAGCGACTTCGGTTCCGTCCCGCTTGCCGGTGTTCTTGACGCTAAATGTTACGGTCCGCGCCGTGCCATCCGCCTTCAGAGCCGAATAAGCGAAGGTGGTGTAGGAAAGGCCGTAGCCGAAGGCGAACAGGGGATCCTTGTGCTCGGCTTCGAACCACTTGTAGCCGACCTTGAGGCCTTCGGTATAATCCACGTCGAAGGCGGGCGGGTGTCCGGCGGGTTTCAAGTCGATGCCGGGGACCTGAGGGTGGGGCAGGTCCGCATCGCTTTTCGCAAAGGTGACGGGCAGCCGGCCGGACGGATTCACGGCTCCAAACAGAATTCCCGCCAGCGCCTGCGCGCCGCCGATGCCGGGATACCAGGTTTCCAAAACGCCCTTCACGCCGCCGGCCCAAGGCATGGCCACCGGACCGCCGCTTTCGATCACCACGATGGTGCGTGGATTGGCCGCTGCAACGGCGCTTACCAGCGCATCCTGATCGTTGGGCAGGGTGAGAGATTTCGCATCCATGCCCTCGCTCATGTACTGGTTCACGAAGACAATGGCAATCTGCGAATCTTTCGCCAGTTTGGCGGCCGCCGCCACGTCCGTGCCGTCGTTGAATTCCACCGAGGCTTCGGTCCGCGCCTTGATTTGCTTCATGGGCGAGGACGGAAACCAGACGGCATGCATCCACGGCGAACCGCCCTTGCGATGGGTTACGGGATCTCCGCCCGGAGGATCCACCTGCGCCGAACCGCCGCCCGACAGGACCGCCACATCGGCGTGCGACCCGATCAGGGCGATGGACTTCACCCGCGCGGCATCGAGAGGCAGCAAGTCGCCTTCGTTTTTCAGCAGCACGATGGATTCCTCAGCGATATGCTGCGCGTCATCGAGGCCCTGGAACGGATCCACCACGCTGCGTACCGGCGGATTGTCGATCACGCCGCAAGCGAACATGCCGCGGAGAATGCGGTGGACCATATCGTTCAGTCGCGCTTCCGGCACTTCGCGGCTGTCGACGGCTTTTTTCAGCGGCGCGCCGAAGTAACGGTCGCCGGGCATTTCCTGATCGAGCCCGTTCAGGGCCGCTTTGTTGGTGGAGTGCGTCCCGCCCCAGTCGGAAAGCACCCAGCCTTGGAAACCCCACTCCTTTTTCAGCACCTGGTTCAACAGGTAATCGTTCTCGCAGGCCTAGTCGCCGTTGACCTTGTTGTAGGAGCACATCACGCCCGCCGGTTTGGCGATCGCCGATGGCGATCTGAAACGCCAGCAGATCGGTTTCGCGCATGGCGCGCTTATCGAGCTTCACGTTCAGGATGTTGCGCCCGGTTTCCTGGTCGTTGAAGGCGTAGTGCTTGATGTCGCCCATCACCTGCTGGGCCTGCAGGCCTTTCATGAGCTGCCCGACCATGGTTCCGGCGAGGATGGGATCCTCGCCGGCGTACTCGAAATTGCGTCCGTTGCGCGGCTCGCGAATCAGGTCTACGCCGCCGCCGATGGACATGTTGTAGCCCTGATCGCGCAGTTCGCGGCCGATCACCGAGCCGTAGAGATAAGCCGCCTCGGGGTCGAAACTGGCCGCCGCTCCCAGGGTCGAAGGCAGCAGCGTGGCATAGCGGCTTTGTCCGGCAGCCATGCGGACGCCCACCGCCGAATCGGCCATATTGATGGCTGGAATGCCGAGCCGATCGATGCCGGGAATGAAGCCCGCGCCTTCGTTGGATCCGGGCGGGATAGGATCGCCGGGACGCAGCGCGCCCCAGCCGGTTCCATGCACCAGTTGGATCTTTTCGTCGAGCGTCATCTGCCCGATGAGCATGTCGGCGCGTTTATCGGGCGAGAGGGTTTTATCCAGCCACGGCCCTTTCACCTTGGCCGGCTTGGCGGGCTGCGCGAAAACGGGGGCAGCGGACAGCGCCAGAAGTACGATGGAAAATTTGGCAATTCGCATAGGGGTCCACGGCTATTATAATCGGATCTGAAATGCATCGATTCGTCCTGACAGCCGCACTGGCCGTTTCCGCCGCGCTGGCGAGCGGAAATAACTACAAGAATTTCGACGTCGCCATTTATAGCCGCGTCTACGAAACCAAGCAGATGAAGGATCCCGCATGGCTTGAGAGCCATTGGGAAGCTATCTCCAAGAACATGAAGGTGGACAAGATTTACCTGGAGACGCACCGGGATATGGTAGTGGTCGACCAGGAGACGCTCGACGCCGCCAAGAAGTTCTTCCTCTCCAAGGGCGTCAAAGTTTCCGGCGGCATCACGGCCACGATCAACGAACGCAATCTTTTCGAGACGTATTGCTATTCCGACCCGACTCTTCGCCAGAAAATGAAGGAGATCGTCGAATTCACGGCGCGCAACTTCGACGAGATCATCCTGGACGATTTCTTCTTCACCGATTGCAAGAACGATGGGGAGATCAAGGCCAAAGGGGACCGGTCGTGGACCGCCTACCGGCTCGCCTTGATGGATGAAGCGGGACGCGAACTGGTGGTGAAGCCGGCCAAGGCAGTCAACCCGAAGGTCCGCGTCATCATCAAATATCCGAATTGGTACGACCACTTTGCGTATCTCGGCTTCAACCTGGAAACGGAGCCGAAGTATTTCGACAAGATCTATACCGGCACGGAAACCCGCGATCCAGTGAACAGCAACCAGCACCTGCAGCAGTATCACGGCTATTCGGTTTTTCGTTATTTCGAGAATTTGAAGCCGGGCGGCAACGCCGGGGGCTGGGTCGATCAAGGCGGCATGGGGCGGCTGAAGAACCGCTACGCGGAGCAGTTGTGGCTGACGCTTTTCGCCAAGGCCCCGGAGGTCACGCTTTTCAACATCGGCTCCCTTTACCAGCCCTCCGCCGCTCCAGAATCGCAGGCCGCCCGGATCGCCGGGGAGACCTTCGCTCAAGTCGATCAATTCCTGGACAAACTGGGCAAGCCGATCGGTATCCCCGCTTACAAGCCGTTCCACTCTTCGGGGGAAGATTTCCTGCCCAGCTACATGGGGATGCTGGGAATCCCAATGGACGTTGTGCCGGAGTTCCCGGCCGATGCGCCGATGGTCTTCCTGACCGAACAGGCGCGCTTCGATGCGGGGATCGTTGGGAAGATCAAGAAGCAGCTTTCCGAGGGCAAGAGCGTGATGATTACCTCGGGGTTGCTGAAGGCGCTGGGATCGCAGCTTGGCGACATCGTGGAACTGGAATCGACCGGCCAGACCGTGTCGACCCGTGAATTTCAGGGTTTCCGGCTGGGGAGCGCCAGCCTCTCCGGGACGGATATCCTGGTGCCGGAGATCCGGTACGCCACCAATGACGCCTGGGAGATTGTAAGCGGGCTGACGTCGCCAAGCAAGACCTCCGGGACGCCAATCCTGCTTTCGGCTAAATATTCCAAGGGTCTGCTATACGTGCTGACTATTCCGCAGGCCATGGGGGACCTTTACAGCTACCCGCAGGGCGTCTTGCGCGCCATTCGCGAGGTGGTGGCCAAAGACATGCCGGTCCACATGGATGCTCCTGCCCGGGTGAGCCTGTTCGTGTACGACAACGATACGTTCATCGCGGAGTCGTTCCAGGAGGGTCCGGTGGATGCCCGCCTGGTGACAGGCAAGGGCTTTACCAAGCTGCGCGATCTGGTGAGCGGCGCCGAACTGCAGGGAGAAGCGCAAGCTGGGGGAACGGCGTTCACCGTGCGGCTGGAGCCGGGCGCATATCGCGTCTTTTCGGCGGTGAAATAAGCAGGCGGGAGAGGATTCGGTTGTCTTTACAACCGTTTAACAAGGCGCATTTGGCGCGGTTGGGGAGGGCTGGGACATGGGCCTTCGGCCGAGCCGGAGTTGCGGTTGGCACGGTATTGTTCGCCACTCACGAAAATCTTTTACTTTTTATTTTTTTGCTATTGCCTACGGCGAAAAAAAGGTTATTCTATGGGTGATTGTCGCCCGACAAACAGGAGGCGTGCATAATGTTTGATAGTCATAAGTTCTCTGCCAACGACGAAGAAGATATGGAAGACTTTCAAGACTACGACGACGAAGAACACCCGGACATGACGTCGAAACTCGATGATTTCGACGACGAGGACGACGAGGACGAAGAGGTGGAGGAAATCGTGGTGGTAGCGGTGGAGGCGCAGATGGCGCCCGCGGCGGTAGTCGCGCCTTCCGAGGCACCGCCGGCGGCCGCGCCCAAGAAGCCCGCAAAGAAAGCGACCCAAGCCGCTGCCAAAAAGCCAGCGGCGAAAAAAGCTGCCGTGAAGGCTCCAGCTAAGAAGGCTGCCAAAGCCGCACCGGCAAAAAAGGCCCCTGTGAAAAAAGCTCCAGCGAAGAAAGCACCTGCCAAGAAGGCCCCCGCCAAGAAAGCTCCGGCGAAAAAAGCCCCAGCAAAGAAGGCGCCGGCAAAGAAGGTAGCCGCTAAAAAGGCGCCGGTTAAGACGGCCGCCAAAAAGGCCCCAGCCAAGAAAGCGCCTGCCAAGAAAGCGCCGGCCAAGAAGGCGGCCCCGAAAAAGGGCGGTAAGAAGTAGCCGCTACTTGTTTACGACTGTCCGGCAGCGTTCGAACAGTTCCAGCAATGCGTCGGCGTGTTCTTCGGCAGACCGGCTAGCCGGTTTGCCGGAGAATCCGGCTCCCGTCTGATTCCCTCTGCCGTAACCTGTCGTGGTCGCGATAAACTTGGTCAGTTCGAGGGCAATTTCGTCTTTCGTGCGTGATGGCGGCGTTGGCGGTACAACGGGTTCCTGAGTTTCTTCGGGCATGTTGCTGGTTTTCCTCCGGGTTGTGATACAACTCTAGGTTACAGCATTTTCCATGCCCATCAATGCCTGCCGCTATATCCGAAAGATGCGCGGCGGGGCGCAGTCTCACCTGCTCGAAGCGGACGACGGCCACTTCTACATCGTCAAGTTCCGCAACAATCCTCAGCATCGGCGCATCCTGGTGAACGAGTTGGTTGCGGCGGTTTTTTTGAAGTACCTCCAGATCTCGGCGGCACCCGCCATGCTGATTCAAGTGAGCGCAGAATTCCTGGCCGCCAACCCGGAAATTTTCATCCATCTTGGCTCGCGGCAAGTTCCTGTGTCTCCGGGCTGGCATTTCGGATCGCGCCATCCCGGCGATCCCGACCGCCTGGCGATCTACGACTTCGTGCCGGACGCTTTACTTTCGGGGGTCAGCAACCTGAGGGACTTTCTGGCCATTCTGGTTTTTGACAAATGGATGGGGAATGCGGACGGGAGGCAGTCTATTTTTTTTCGGGCGCGTGTAGAGGATTGGAGCGGCGGTGCAAAGGCGGCGTTTGTGGCGGTGATGATCGATCACGGATTCGTCTTCAACGGTCCGAACTGGGATTTTTGCGATTCGCCGTTGCAGGGACTATACCCGCGCCGGCTGGTCTACGAGCAAGTACAATCGCTCGGCGACTTCCAGCCGTGGCTCGATCAGGTGGTACATTTTCCCGAGGAAGTTGTGGACCAGGCGTTTCGCCAAGTGCCTTCGGAATGGTTGGACGGCGAAGAAGGCGAATTCGAACAGATTCTGGAGAGGCTGCTGGTGCGGCGGGCCCGGGTGCCAGGGCTGCTGTCGGAGATCCGCCGGGCGAGGGTGAATCCGTTTCCGAATTGGGCTTAAAATATCGAAGGGCGGAATAAACGAGCATGACCATATCATCGCCGGATCTATCGCTCAGGCCGTTGCTGGCGCGCGCGGAACGCACCATGATCGCGCCCACGAGCGTCCTGTTCCGCGCATGGACGGAGGAATTCGATCACTGGTTCGCGGCGCGCGGGTCGGTGCTGATGAAGCCCGAAGTGAATACTGTGTTCTACTTTGAGACGCAGCACGAAGGCGCCCGGCATCCCCACTACGGACGATTTCTGCGGCTGGAACGCGACCGTTTGATCGAACTGACGTGGGTTACAGCCGCCACCAAAGGCGTGGAAACGGTTTTAACCCTGGAACTCGCCCGCCGCAAGAGCGGAACCCAACTGCGGCTGGTACACGCGGGCTTTCCAGATGAGGAATCGAAGGTCCGCCACGAGGAGGCGTGGCCCAAGGTACTGGCGTATCTTGACCAGCGGATGGCGCCGAGGGCGTAAGGTGTCTTAGGTTGGCCCTATTTCCGGCGCTCCGGCAGCACCGCCCGCCATAAATCGAGGTATGCTTGAAGTTCCCCGCGGGACATTCGCGCCGCGGGCCGAAAGGAGTTGCTCCCATGAGTCTAAAAATCGGTGTTCGTGAAAGCGCAGGCGTAGTCATTCTGGATCTGAACGGCCGCATCACCATCGGTGAAGAGGCGGCGTCGCTTCGGGACACCATCAAAGAGCACGCCGACGCCGGCCAGAAGAATATTCTGCTCAATCTCGCCGACGTGAGCTACATCGATAGCACGGGACTGGGTCAATTCGTCGGCAGCTTTGCGACTGTCACCAGCAAGGGCGGCCAGCTCAAGCTGCTCAACCTGACAAAAAAAGTTCAGGATCTGATGCAGATCACCAAGCTGATTACGGTCTTCGAATCGTTCAGCAACGAAGCGGCCGCGCTGCAAAGTTTTAGTTCCACGGCCGCCGCGAGCTAGAGCGACCGTCAGGCTGGCTGCCGGAAAGTTGCGAGGGGTTGTGTCCAGCGCCGAGACATCGACCGTAACGCTCCACGTCGTGGCCAGTCTGGATGGTTTCATCGCCAAGAAGGACAACAGCATTTCGTGGATGGACAGTTCCGGGGACGTCTACGAACAAGGAGTTGCCGAGGGCGGTTCGGAAGGCATCGACTCGATCGATTGCTTTGTGGTGGGTTCCCGCACCTACGAGCATGCTTTGGAACTTGGCTGGCCTTATGGCGATACGCCAACTTATGTAATTACCAACAGAGAGCTGCCTTGCAGCCGGGACAGTGTGATGTTCTACGCGGGGGATCTGGACAGATTGATCCGCGAGACGCTCGCGCCTCGATACGGAAACATCTGGCTGGTGGGGGGCGCGCGGTTAGGGCAGAGTTTTCTGCGGCAGGGCCTGGTCGATGAAATCCGGTTGATGATCGCGCCGGTGACGCTGGGTGACGGACTGCACCTGTTCGGCGATTCCGGCATCGAGCAGAAGTGGCGCTTGAAGAACGTCGCCGCTTATAAGAACGGCTATGTCGAGTTAACGTACAGCCGCCATCGCCCGAGCGCCTAGATTCAGCGAGGTGCGTATCAGGCGGCCGCAGATTCGGCAGCCCGATCTTCCAATCCGCATGGCGGGGACAGTGCAGCGGGGTTGGCTCGCCGGAGGGACGCGACGGTAGGGGGAGATTATTCCACGTCGGCGGGATCAACGGGCTTTTGCGAACCGGCCGCGGCCCAACGGACATAGGCCACGATGTCGGCAATCTGCTCATTGGTGTAGCCGGCCGAGGGCGGATGTTTCCAAGTCGCGTTATCGGCCTTGGACTCGACTTCGCCGGGCGCGAACTTCCGCAACTCGGGCGGTTTCTTCGACAGGTCGTAATACTGCAGTGCGGCGGGGTCGGAGGAGGCTGCTTTGATCGCTGGAAACGGACTGCCGCCCTTCACATTGACCGTTTCGACGTATTCGGTGCGCGTCGCGCGAATGGCGGTCACCAGCGCTCGCACTCCCACTTTTCCGAGGACCCGCAGGTCCGGACCTACCGGCGTACCGTGGCCTTTCAAGGCATGGCAATTTGCGCAGCCGTTCTCGGCGACGAACAGGGCTTGTCCCCGTTCGATTTGACGGTTGGGCGCGGCCGCCTGCAGGAAGAGCAAAACAGATAACCAGATCATGATATCCTCCGACCATAGTATAGTCGGGTGCGGGCGGTTTCGCTTGCGGCGCTACATTTCCAGCTTTCCCTTGAAGATTAAATCGCGGACCTTGAATTCGGCCTCATGATACGGTCCATATCCCGGCAGGTAAAGCTCAAAAGCGATGGTTTTGTCGCGCTCCGTGGCCGCCCTGGGGAAGACGAGCCGCAGATAGGGATCCGACGGTTCGGGCGGAAAGTGCCCTTCCATTTTGTACTTCTGGCGGCCCACGCGCATGATGGATTCCTCCACCATCCTTTGCGCCTCCTCAGCGTCCGCCAGCGCAGTAAGGTTCTTGTATGAAATTGCAACGATCAGTTTGTTCGCTCCGTCGTGAGCCAGATAATCGGTGTAGTCGTCGTTGAGCGGCTTGCCGCGGCGGTGAGCCAGTTCGGCTTCGGCCTGGCGCATGGGCTGTGCGGTGGCCAGATAAACCTGGACGGCGGGCGCTGGGTCCGCCATCTCGGCCCAAGGACTGTCGTGGAGCAGTTGCTGCAACTGGCTTTCGGTCCAATCGGCTGGAGGTTTAGTTTCCCAGAACGGCGCCGCCAGAAGAGCCAGAAATGCGCAGAGCAGATGCATAATAAATTTAATATGGCAGAAACGCGGTACCGTGGCCGTCGCGCCACCTCCATCGAAAACGATAGCGTGCGCGTGACGGTGCTACACGAAGGGGGACACATCGCTGAGATTTTCGACAAGCGCAGCGGCGTAAATCCGTTGTGGACGCCGCCCTGGGAATCGATCGAGCCCTCCACCTACAGTTTGGAGAGGCATCCCGAATACGGGGCGGACGCCGAAAGCAGGCTATTAAGCGGGATCATGGGACACAACCTTTGCATGGACATCTTCGGTCCTCCGTCGCCGGAAGAAGCGGCGGCCGGCCTGACCGTTCATGGTGAAGCATCCGTGGCCGTATACGAAATCTCGGCTTCGGCGACTGCCTTGACCCAGCAGGCGCGCCTGCCGCAGTCGCAACTGCGCATCGAGCGCCACATCGCTTTGGCGGGGCCGGTTTTGGAAATCACAGAGTCAGTGGAAAACGAAAGCGCGACCGACCGGCCGATTGCGTGGACGGAACACGTCACGCTGGGGCCGCCATTTGTAGAGAAAGGCGCCACGCAGTTTCGGGTTGCGGTGGCGCAGTCGGCGGTACTTGAGGCAGGCAACGGTCCGGTTGAGCTTTACACGGATGTCTCCGTGTCCGGCGGTTTCACTACGCACTTGAACGACCCGGCGCGCGAGAATGCTTTTTTCGTGGCGTGGTCGCCGGTCAGCCGAGTGGCGATCGGATACGTGTGGCGGCGAACGGATTTTCCCTGGTTGGGCGTTTGGGAGGAAAATTATAGCCGGACCGGCGCTCCGTGGAACGGCCGTACGCTGACTCGCGGCATGGAGTTTGGCGCGTCGCCGGTGGCGGAGACCCGCCGCCAGATGATCGAACGCGGCTCACTGTTCGGGCAACCGGCTTTCCGGTGGATTCCGGCGCGAACGCGTGTAGCCGTGAACTATCGCGCCGCAGTCCAAGGAGATCTGGATGGTTGCCCCTCCGAACTGAGGGGCAGCGCGGGCGGCGAGGTCGAATTTGTCGATTGAAGTGCGCCAGGGTTGCGCAGCCGATCTGGACGCCGTTGCCCGGATTCAGGCTTCGTCTTCGGAGGCCTCTCAATGGGAAGCCCATGAGTACCTGAAATACGATCTGATCGTGGCTCTTTGCGATGAGCCGGTGGCGGGTTTTGCGGTGGCACGGCGGTTGGCCGAGGGCGAGAGCGAGTTGTTGAATCTCGCGGTTGAGCCTGCATTGCGCCGTATTGGCATAGGCAAGCGGCTGGTGCGGGAGTTAACCTCCCGCTACGGGGGAGCGCTCTGGCTGGAGGTGCGGGAGTCCAATAATTCCGCCCGTAACTTTTACAAATCAATGGGTTTCTGTGAAATCAGGCGAGCGCCGTAATTACTATTCCGATTCGTATGAAAGCGCTATTGTCATGAACGTTCATTCATGATACTGTCACAAGTAGACGGCAGGTTCGATCGAAGGCCTGCCGCACTTCTCAAGGCGATGAAGTGAAGACCCACCGAGCCGCGTTCCCGAACCACCGACTCGGCGTGGCAACCTCACTGGGAGGAACTGCCCCAATATGGAACGGAACGCACAGGAACAATTCAAAGCGCATCTGATGGAAACGAGCGAGGAGTTTCGCCAGCTTGCCGCGACGCATTGCGATTACGCGAAGCGGTTGGACGAGTTGGAAGCTCTGCCGCACCTGACGGACCAGGAACAACTGGAGGAAGTGCGGTTAAAGAAGCTGAAACTCCATTTGAAAGATCAGATGGAAGCGATCATGAGCCAATACCGGGCTCAGCAAGTCGCTTAACTTCAGGTGCGCTGAAAGCGAATGGAAGCCCGGCCTGGCTCAGCCAGCCGGGCTTTTTCGTTGTGAGCCAGGTAGCTGTTCTGCAGGCGGCCGGTGGCGCTGTAAGAGTTGCCAACGCTGCGTTCAGGCTGTGAGCTGATCGAAACGTTGTTTGAGGAAGCTGAGAATTTCAGGTGGGGTGGTGGGTCCGTCCAGAGGGAGAATCAGGACTCCAGCGGGCGTGAACTGGGCTCCCCTGGTCTTGCCTACCAGGTTCATGAGGCGGGTAGGGTCGATGTGGGTTTCTGCGTGGAATTTGACGTTGAGAAGGGTATGGCGGCGGTCGATCGCTTCAATGCCCAATTTTTCGGCGGCGGTTTTGAGTTCGGAGTATTGCAGGAGGTTGCGGACGGCTTCGGGGACGGCGCCATAGCGGTCTTCGAGTTCCTTTTCCACGCGGTCGCGATCTTCGGGGGTAGCAGTGTTGGCGATCTGGCGGTAGGCGCGAAGGCGCTGATTTTCGTCAGCGATGTAATCGGCGGGGATGCGGATGTCGAGGCCGAGGTTGAGCGCGGAGTGGATTTCGAGGGGAATTTCTTCGCCTTTGAGTTCGCGAACGGTTTCTTCGAGGAGACGGGTGTAGACGTCGAAGCCGACGGAGTTGATGTGGCCGTGCTGCTCGCCGCCCAAGAGGTTGCCGGCGCCCCGAAGTTCAAGGTCGAGGGCGGCGATTTTGAAACCGGCTCCCAAGTCGCTAAATTCCTTGAGGGCAGCGAGGCGTTTGCGGGCGATTTCGGTGAGTTCGGTATCGGGGGGAACCAGGAGATAGGCGTAAGCGCGGCGGTTGGAGCGGCCTACGCGGCCGCGAAGCTGGTAGAGTTCGGAGAGCCCGTAGCGTTCGGCGTTTTCGATGATGATGGTGTTGGCGAGGGGGATGTCGAGGCCATTTTCTATAATCGTAGTACAAACAAAGATATCGTATTCGTGACGCATGAATTTGAGCATGGTTTGCTCGAGTTCGTGTTCGCCGATCTGGCCGTGGCCGACACCGATGCGAGCGCCCGGGATCAGTTCTTGGAGAAAAGCGGCGCGGGACCAGATGGAGTCGACGCGGTTATGCAGGAAATAGACTTGTCCGCCGCGACTTATTTCAAGTTCCATAGCGGACTTGATGAGGGCGGGCTGGAAGTGGGCGACGGTGGTCTGGATGGAGAGGCGGTCTTTGGGCGGGGTTTCGATGACGGACATATCGCGCAGACCCAGTAACGACATGTGTAGAGTTCTGGGAATGGGAGTGGCGCTCATGCTGATGACGTCGACGCTTTGCTTGATCTGCTTGAGGCGCTCTTTGTGTTTGACGCCGAAGCGTTGTTCTTCGTCGACCAAGACGAGGCCGAGGTCTTTGAAGACGACATCGTGGGAAAGAAGGCGGTGGGTGCCGACGACGATGTCGACTTTGCCTTCGGCGAGATCGACGAGCACGGCCTTGATTTCCCTGGCAGTGCGGAAGCGGCTGAGCATTTCGACGCGGATGGGGAAGGGCTGGAAGCGGCGTTTGAAGGTTTCGAAGTGCTGGAAGGCGAGGACGGTAGTGGGGGCGAGGAGGGCTACCTGTTTGCCATCGCCCATGGCTTTGAAGGCGGCGCGCATGACGACTTCGGTTTTGCCATAACCCACGTCACCGCAGAGCAGGCGGTCGGTGGGATGGGGACTTTGCATGTCGCGTTTGATGTCTTTAATGGCGCTGAGCTGGTCGCGGGTTTCGGTGAACTCGAAGGCATCTTCGAATTCGCGCTGCCAGTTGCTGTCGTGGGAGAAGGCGAAACCTTCGGCCATTTTGCGGCCGGCGTAGAGTTTCAGGAGCTCGTCGGCCATGTCGCGCATTTTGGCTTTGACGCGGGACTTGGTGCGCGTCCAGGTGGCACCTCCCATGCGGTCGAGGGAGGGGGCGGATTCGCCGGCGCCACGGAAGCGCTGGACGAGATCCATGCGGGTGAGGGGGACGTAGAGTTTTGCGCCCCCGGCGTATTCGAGGAGCATGTAGTCGCCCTGGGCTTCACCGCGATCGATCTCGCGGAGGCCTAGGAACTGCGCGACGCCGTGCTCGGCGTGGACGACGTAATCGCCGGGCTTGAGATCGACCAAGTCGGGAGAGAAGGTGGTGGCGAGGAGGTTCTTGGTGGTGGGGGCGCGGGCCACCAGTTCGGAGGTTTCGAAGAGGTCTTCGCTGCCGAAGATGGCGAGCGAGGCATCGCGGAAGACGACGCCACGACGGACGGCACCGCGGATGATGTAGATGGACGCGATGGAGCCGGCCATATAGGCGCGGCCGGCCAGGTATTCGGGCGTGGATTCGGATTGTTCGAGGCCCAACTGGTAGGGAAGGCCGTACTCGTTGAAGATATCGGCGAGGCGTTCCACGGCGCCGGTGGATTCGGCGAAGAAGGCGACGCGCGAGCCGGCTTCGGAAAGATTGCGAGCTTCGGCGATGGCTACGGGCATGTTGCCGTGAAAGGAAAGCGCGGGGCGGGTAGAGACGTAAAAGGTTTTGGTGGGGGCGGTCCCGGCGGCGATGAGTTCGAGTTCTTCGAGGCGGATTTGCGGCGCGGCGGCGGCTTGGGATTGCAGTTCCTCCCATTGGAGAAAGACGCGGGCAGGGTCGTAGGCAGCGGTGACGGGGGTTTGTTCAAGGCGCTTCCAGAGGCGGGCGGCGGCGGCGGAAACCTGGGAGGGCTCGTCCCAAAGAACGATGGGGCGATCGACGAGGTCGAAGATGGACTTGAGGCGCGGCTGAACCATGGGAACCAGGAGTTCCCAGCCTGGGAAGGTTTCTCCGGGGGGGGGCAGGTCGCGGGCGGCGACACCGGATTCGAGCACGAGATCGGCGAGTTTGACGAGGAGGGCGCGGGATTTCTGATATTCGGTGAGGGGAAGCAGGAGGGCCTCATCGTTTTTCTGGACGGAGCGCTGGGATTCGACTTCGAAGCGCCGGATGGATTCGAGGAGGTCGCCGAAGAGGTCGAGGCGGACGGGTTTGGGAGCCTCGGGCGAAAACACGTCGAGGATGCCGCCGCGGACGGAGTATTCGCCGACCATTTCGACGGGTTCGCGCCGTTCATAGCCGACGCTTTCGAGGTGAGATACCACATCTTGGAGGGGAAGCTCATCGCCGACATGGAGGTTGAGGGCGAGCTGGCGGTAATAGTCAGCGGGGGCGGTGCGCAGGAGGGCGGAGGACACTGGCATGACGGTGACGGGGACGCGCCGGGTGGCGAGGCGCCAGAGTCCGATGGCGCGCTGGGAGCAGATATCGGCGTGGGGCGACATGCCCTGCATGGGCAGAACATCAAGTGCTGGAATGAGTTGCGGGGTAGCGGCGGAGCGATTTTCGATCAGGAGCTTATGGAAGGTATCGACGGCTTCGTAGAGTTCCTCGGCGCGCTTGTTACCATCCACTACAATTATAATAGGACGTTCAGTAAGTTGCCAAAGGAGGGTAGTGTAGATGGCTTTGGCGGTGGTAGTTAGGCCCGAGAGGGTTAGGCTGTCGCCTGAGGGGATGCGGCGTAGCAGATCCTGGAAGGCGGGGTGGCGGGCCAGGTTCAGAAACAGGTCGCGGATGGCTGGATTAATCAAGGCTTGAGGTCATCAACTACAGTAATAGTATTAAAGAATAGACGCAGTGCTATGCGTCGCGAGGCCAATTAGCCGCCGATGAAGTGACATGGGCATGCTGATTTTAGTGTAACAGGGAGATAAAAGCCGGAGCGGGTTGCGAGGGGGCCACGGGTGGGGGGCGCGCAGGGTGCGGCGGCGGTGCCCGCCGGTGGAGAAGACGTTGTTTATCCGCTACGGCGCGTACCTGAAGCTTTCAGGGTCCAGGAGGATGCCGAGAAGCGAAAGGGGCCGCCGATGAATGCGGATAAACGCCGATAACTGGCTTGTTTTCAATGGGCGCTTAGCGGCGTTGCTCTGCGACTGGCTGGCCTAGACTAGGGAACTATGCCCACGATTTGGGCGGCGTAAGTGCGGTACGGCAAGCCCATTTGTTGGTCCGCATTGCTCAGTCCGAAGGTTCTTCCTGAACTGACGTTCTCTACCGAGACAGTGGTGTTGTATAACCAGTCGTTGGTGGTTCCCGCGCCGCCGGAACCTTGGCCGGTATCGGAAGGCGTGTCAAAGTCCACGACACCCTGGCTTTGTTGGACAGGGATTCCGTTGGCGTCCACAGAGGCGCTAATGAAGCCAAAGGTGAAGAGATTACCGGTCGTAACTTTGATCCCGGCGATGACTTCGAAGGGTATGGTTTGTACGGAAGGCGAGAGCTGCACGGAGAAGCCCCTGCCTATGGCTACAACTGTATAGACGGTCGAGGCTTCGACAGACTTGTATTCGAACAGGAGCGGGGTAATGAAGCCAGATTTATTTCCGGCGGTCGTTTCATCGTAGAGAAATTGAAAGGCGACGGGCCTGGTTCCAGATGGAAGGGAACCTCCGACGTAAATGTCGACTGTGGAAGACACCGTGTCGGTGACGTTCCTATGGATAGGGGCAGAGCCTTGGATGGTGGTGTTGTAGGATGGTGCTACTTGGGCAGGGGCCAGACGGACGAATAGCAGCGCGACGGCAGGGAAGAAGGCAGTTCGCAGCCGAATCATTGTGCTTACCCTCCTGTGGCGAGATGGTAGCACGGGGCAGGTCAGCGGATTACGGGTTACAGTGAGGCGTGCGATTTGCGATTGTGTTTCTCATGACAGTAGCGACGGCCGGCGCCGCGGATCCGAGGACGATGCGGCTGGACTGTTTTCATGGCGGAACAGCGACAGAAGAACAGATGTCGCTCGACGGCGTGGTACTGGAAGGGCCGTGGCCCGGGCGGCTGGACCGGGCGATCGACGACACGAACCTGGGCAAGTATTATTTCGAAGTGGTGGACCGGAAGACCAACCGGGTGTTGTACTCGCGCGGGTTCGCCAGCATATTTGGAGAGTGGCAGGAAACCGCCGAGGCGGGCGATTTGCGGCGCCAGTTTTCGGAATCGCTGCGCTTTCCTGCCCCGGAAGCGCCGGCGCAGGTGGTAGTGAAGAAGCGGGACGCCAGGAACGCGTTGCGCGAGTTTTGGTCGGTGGTGGTGGATCCCGCCGATCCGGCGATTGACCGTTCGGGGCCGCCCAAGAACGTAAAGGTGTGGGCGGTGATGCAGAACGGCGAACCGCGCGACAAGGTGGATCTGTTGCTGATGGGCGACGGATACACGGCAGCGGAGATGGAAAAGTGGCACGGGGACGCGCGGCGGATGGCGGAGATGCTGTTCGCCGCGCCGCCTTTCAAGGAGCGGCGCGCCGATTTCAACGTGTGGGCGGTGGACACGCCATCGGAGGAGAGCGGGGTATCGCGGCCTTCGGATGGGGTTTACCGCCGGCCGGCGCTGCGGGCATCGTATGACGCGTTCGGGTCGGAGCGGTATGTTTTGACGTTTGACAATAGACGCCTGCGGGAAGCGGCATCGGCCGCGCCTTACGAGTTCATTGAGATTGTGGTGAACGACCGGAAGTATGGCGGGGGTGGGATTTTCAATTTGTACGCCACGGTGTCGGCGGACAACGCTTTCACGCCTTACGTATTCGTGCATGAATTCGGTCATCATTTCGCGGGGCTGGCGGACGAATACTACACGTCGGATGTGGCGTACGGGGCGGCCGGCGCGCGGCCAGAGCCTTGGGAACCGAATGTGACCGCGGACCCGAAGGCGGCGAAGTGGAACGGCCTTATGACGGCGGGGACACCGCTGCCCACGCCTTGGCCCAAGGAGCAGTTCGAAGCACTGCAGAAAGACATTCAGGCGCGGAGGCGGGCGATCCGAGCGGCGCATCAACCGGAAGACGTGATGGAAGCGCTATTCCGCGAGGAGCGGGAAAAAGATACGGCGCTATTGGCGTCCGGGCCGTTTGGGCGTGCGGTTGGCGCCTTTGAAGGGGCGATGTACGAGAGCCGCGGGTATTACCGGCCGCAAGCGGATTGCATTATGTTTTCGCGCGACGAGGGCGGCTTTTGCGCGGTTTGCCGGCGGGCGATTGAGCGGATTATCGACCTTTATTCGCGGGCTCCGGCTCGATAACCGCTATTTACCGATTTTGCGGGATGAGCGGATAGCCGCGCGGCGTCCGGTCCGCATGCGCGTCACAACCCAGCGTTCCGCGCCTCAGCGCATGCTCAGGCGCATCCCGTTTATTCTCCCATGACCTTGATGACCACGCGTTTGGCGCGCTGGCCGTCGAATTCGGCGTAATAAATTTGCTGCCAAGGCCCGAAGTCGAGTTTGCCCGCGGTGACGGGCACGATGACCTGATGGTGGACGAGCAGGCTTTTGAGGTGCGAGTCGCCGTTGGATTCGCCGGTGGCATGATGCCGGTAATCCTGGCGAAAGGGCGCGAGGTGCTCCAGCCACTGGTCGATGTCGGCGAGCAGACCGTCTTCGGCGTCGTTGACCCAGATGCCGGCGGTGATGTGCATGGCGGAGACGAGGATCATGCCTTCGGCGATGCCGCTTTTGTGGAGGGCGCTTTCGACCTGGGAAGTGATGTTTATGTATTCACGATGTTTGGTCGTGCGAAAGGTCAAGTATTCGGTATGAAACCGCATAAGGGGATGGTAACTCTGATAGCATTCGTGTGATGGAATCACCGGCGGGGCGCATTTTGATGGTGGACGACGATGCGGCGCTGCTGCAGGTGATGGCCACGTATCTTGCCCGGCTGGGTTATGAGGTGGATGCTTGCCGCAGCGCAACCGAGGCATGGGAGAAGGCCCAAGCTGGGGGGGGGCGTACGACTGGGCGCTGGTGGATTTGAATATGCCGGGAATGCCGGGGGACGAGTTGGCGCGGCGGATTCTGGAGGCGAAGGCGGCGACGCGAGTGCTGGTGGTGAGCGGGTATGCGGGGGAGGGCGACCGACTGGGGGGGCTCGATGCGAGCCGGGTGAAGTTCTTGCACAAGCCTTTCAAGCCTCAGGAATTGGCGGACGCGCTGGGGTGAGGCGCGCGCGGCCTGTTGCCATCCTGGCGCATGGAACAGGTAAGTGGCGTGTTGCGTTTTTGTGCGATGCTGGTCGGAGGAAAGGCAGGAGACCAGCGCTATGAAAAATCGGGTATTGTTGGGCGCCAGCTTATTGATACTGGCGTCGGGATTTCAGGCGGTTCAGGCACAGGACAAGGCGGCCGCACGCACACTGAAAGTGAACGTGCATTACACCGGCTCGGGGACGGTGGATGAGAAGCATAAGATCCAGGTATTCATGTTCGATTCGCCCGACTTTATGCAAGGGAATGCCATGCCGACGGGGATGCAGATGACGGAGTCAAAAACGGGTACGGTGACGTTTACCGACATCGCGGCGGCGAAGGTTTATGTGGTCGGCGTTTACGATCCGACGGGCGGCTATGATGGGCAGTCCGGGCCGCCACCCTCGGGTTCCTCGATGGGGATGTATAGCAAGCAACCGGGCACGCCCGAAGCCATCGCCATCGACGCGGGGAAAACCATTGAGATAGACCTGAATTTTGACGATATGGCTAAAATGCCTTAGCTGCCTGCCCGAGTTGCAGCAATCACTACCTGCCCGAGCGCGATGCCTCCGTCGTTGGGCGGAACTTGGGCGTGGATGTAGGTTTCAAAATCGCCGGAGCGGAGGATGGCCAGCGTGCGTGCGAGCAGGCGCATGTTCTGGAAGGTTCCTCCGCTCAGGCAGACCCGGTTGATCCGTTCTTCCAGCCGTAGTTTGCGGCAGACCACGGCGATGGCTTGCGCCATGGTGTTGTGGAAACGGGCCGCGATCAAAGGCGCGGGAACCGCGGCGCGAACCTCCGCTACGATTCGCTCGACGGCCGGGCGGAAGTCGAGGATGCCGGCTTCCAATTGAAACGGGTAGAATTCTTCGGCCCCTTCGGCCGCGATCATTTCTAATTCGATGGCGGCCTGGCCTTCGAAATTGATTTCCTGGCGCAGGCCGATCAGGGAAGCGACGGCGTCGAACAGGCGTCCGCAAGATGACGTTTCCACCGTATTGATATTTTGCGCAAGCATTTTGCGCACTACTTTGCGATGGGCTTCCGGGATTTCACGCCAGATCGCCAGTTCGGGAAATTCGGCTTGGGAGCCGAAGGTATCCGCCAGATACGCGAGGGCCGGACGCCAGGGCTGGCGGACGGCGGTATCGCCTCCGGCCAGCGGGATGTAGCGCAGATGGGCGCGACGCTCGAAGCCGGCATAATCGGCGATCATAAACTCCCCGCCCCAGATTTTGCCGTCGAGACCGTAGCCCGTGCCATCCAGCGCGACGCCAATCACTTTACCGCGCAATCCATTTTCAGCCATGCAACTGGCGATGTGCGCGTGATGATGCTGCACGCCGATTTTTTCCAGATCGGGAATGCGCAGGGCAAATTGGGTGCTGAGGTAGCCGGGATGGAGGTCGTGGGCGACGGCGCGCGGCGCGACGCGAAATAGCTTCTTCAGGTTCGACAAGGTCTCTTCGAAGAAGCGCAGCGTTTCGTAGTTTTGCATGTCGCCGATATGCTGGCTGAGCACGGCATAACTGCCCTTGCCGAGACAAAAGGTGTTTTTTAGCTCGCCGCCGCAAGCCAGGATTTCGGCGACGGGCATGCCCAGGTCGATCGCTTGCGGCACGAAACCGCGCGATCGGCGCAGGACGCGCTCGCGGCCTTCGAAGACGCGGACCACGGAATCGTCGGCGCGCATGTAAATGTCCCGATTGTGGACCAGGAACCAATCGGCAAGCGGACGGAGACGATCGAGGGCTTCGCCGTTAGCCGTGACGATGGGTTCTTCGCTGAGATTGCCGCTGGTCATCACCAGCACGTCGTAGGGCGAGCCGGCGAACAGCAGGTGGTGCAAGGGGGTGTAAGGCAGCATGACGCCGATGGTCTGGTTGCCGGGGGCAACGGATTCGGAGATGGCGGCATTGGGCAGGCGCGGCAAGCACCACGATCGGGCAGCGGGCGCTTTCGAGGGCGCGGCGATCGTCCGCAGTAATCGCGGCGACTGACTCGGCGGCGGCCAGATCGCGGGCCATCAGGGCGAAAGGTTTATCCGACCGGCGTTTGCGTTCGCGCAGCAGGCGGACGGCGGTATCGTTGCGGGGATCGCAGGCGAGGTGGAATCCGCCGAGTCCGCGGATGGCGAGGATTTCGCCGCCGGCCAGCCGCCGCTGCGCTTCGGCGATGGGCGCGGATAGCTGGGGGCCGCAGGCAGGGCAGGCGTTGGGCTGGGCATGAAAGCGGCGATCGGCGGGATCGGCGTATTCCCGCCGGCAGGCATCGCACATGGCGAATGCAGCCATGGTGGTGTTGGGCCGGTCGTACGGAATATCGCGAATGATGGTGTAACGCGGCCCGCAGTTGGTGCAGTTGGTGAACGGATAGCCGTAGCGGCGGTTGGCGGGATCGGTGAAGTCGCGGAAGCAATCCGCGCAAGTGGCTACGTCGGGCGAGACCAGGACGAATTCACCATCGCCGGGGAGGCTCTCGCGGATAACGAAGGCGCGGCCGCCAACCGGCGGGATTTCGGATATGGCGATTTCGACGATCCGCGCCAGGGGGGGGGCCTCGGCGGTGAGAGCGGCGGCGAATTCGTCGAGCGCGGCGGCGGGGCCTTCGATTTCGGCGACCACTCCGGCGGAAGTGTTCAGCACGTATCCGGCGAGTCCAAAACGGTGGGCGAGCTTGTGCACAAATGGACGAAATCCCACGCCCTGCACCACGCCGCGAATGCGGATTTGCCGGCGAGCCAGCATCACGCCCGATGGTAGCGTATTTGAAAACCTGTACCGGCGGCCATGGAATCGCGCGTGCTGGTAATTGGGCAAGGAGAGCAGCAATGGCAAAACTCACGACACGCAAGAAAAACGCCGAACCAAAAACCGATTTCGGCCTTCCCGAGGAGCGTAAATATCCGATGCCTGACGCCAGCCACGCGCGCAATGCAAAGGCGCGTGCCTCGCAAATGGAGCATCAGGGCAAGCTCAGCGCCGCCGACAAGAAGAAGGTCGACGCCAAGGCCGACAAGATCCTCAACAAGTAACCCGCGCCCCGGGATAACCGGGAACTTCCCATACGGCGCGGTTTCTAACTGAAGATGACCGTTCGCCAACACCTGGGAATTCTGGCGCAGGATTTGCGCTATGCAGTGCGGGGGATGCGGCGCACCCCGGGATTTACGCTGGCCGCCGTCTTCGCCATGGCGCTGGGCATAGGCGCCGGGGCGGCCGTTTTCAGCGTGGTCGATCGCATCCTGTTTCGCAGCTTGCCGTACGCGCACGCCGAGAGTCTGGTTTCGGTGGGCTTCGTAGCGCCGATCATCCCCCAGGAATTCATGCTGGGCACCGACTATGTGGAGTGGCGCGCGCGAGAGCAGCCTTTCGAGGCGATGACTACGTGGTCCGGCGTGAACGACTGCGATTGGACGGCCGCGAATCCTGTGCGCCTCGCCTGCGCGGCGGTGGAGGCCAATTTCCTGCCGGTTCTGGGGATTACGCCCGCGGCGGGCCGAAATTTCACGCGCGACGAAGACCGCCCCAAGGGCCCGCCTGTAGCGCTGATTTCATACGGCCTGTGGCAGAGCCGGTTCGGCGGCGACCGCGCGGCGGTGGGAAAGACCGTCCCCGTGGACGGGCGAAGCACGACCATTGTTGGCATTCTGCCCCGGGATTTCGAACTGCCGACACTGGAACACGCCGATTTGGTCGTTCCGCAAGCGATCGATGAGGCACAGCAGCACAGGCCCAATGCCGGCCGGGTGCTGCAATGCGTGGCGCGCCTGAAGGCGGGTGTGACCGAACAGCAGGCGGCGGCTGCGATGCAACCGCTTTTCGAAGATTCGCTGCAATTTGTACCGGGGCCCTTCCGGAAGGAAGTGAAGCTGCGGGTGCGGCCGGTGCGGGACCGGCAAATTCACGACGCGCGGCCGGCATCCTGGATCCTGTTAGGCGCGGTGCTGGCGGTGCTGGCGATTGCCTGCGCGAATGTGGCGAACCTGCTGCTGGCACGGGCGGCAGCACGGGAGAAAGAAGTAGCGATCCGGATGGCGTTGGGCGCGGGCCGGGCCAGGCTGGCCCGGCAGACGCTGACGGAAAGCTTGCTGCTGGCAGCGACCGGCGGCGCGGCGGGTTGCCTGCTGGCCGCGGCGCTGCTGCGGATTTTCGTGGCGGTCGCGCCGGAAGGCATCCCCCGGTTGCAACAGGCGGCGGTGGATCCGCGAGTGCTGCTGTTCGCGCTGGCGGCGACGCTGGCCAGCGGCCTGCTATTCGGGCTGGTTCCCGCGCTGGACCGTCCGCGCGCGGAGGCGCTGGCGGGCGGACGATCGGTGGGAGTGCGGGCTTTCGGATTCCGGCGTGCACTGGTGGCGGCGCAAGTCTGCGCATCGCTGGTCCTATTGACGGGGGCGAGCCTGCTGCTGCGCAGCTTGTGGAACCTGGAAAATCAGCCGTTGGGGATGCGCAGCGGAAAGGCGGTCCTGGCGACCGTGACGCTCAGCGACAAACAGTACGGCGAGGCGGCGAAACAGCTCGCATTTTTCGAAAGCCTGGAGGGGCGCATGCGACGCATTCCGGGAGTGACGGCGTTTGCGCTGAGCGATTCCACGCCGCTGCACGGGACGGCACGGTCGACGATTTATTCGGTCATCGCAGTGGCGGGGCGCGCCAAAGCGGCGGAGGGCACGGGCGGCATGGTGACATGGCGCGCGATAACACCGGATTACTTCGCGGCGCTGGGGATTCCGATTCTACGCGGACGCGGGTTTCGCGAAAACGACCGCGACCCGCATGCCAACAACGCGATCATCAGCGATGCGCTGGCGCGGCGGATGTTTCCGGGCCAGGATGCACTCGGCAAACAAATGCGTCCGGGACGGCAGGGGGCGTGGCTGACGGTGATCGGGATCGCGGCCAACGTGAAGAATGCGGCGCTGATGGAAGGGGACGATCCGGAGTTTTACGTGGCGCGGACGCACGCGGCGGAAGAGCGCGGGCGCAGCGCAACGGCCATCCTGAGGGGTCCGCTGGATGCGGCGGCCGCCGCGCGGTGGGTGCGGGCCGAGGTAGCCGCACTCGATCCGGCGCTGCCGGTGGAAGTAGAGACGATGGAGCAGCGGGTGGGAAAACTGGCGGAGCGTCCGCGATTCACGGCGTGGCTGCTGGGGCTCTTCGCGGGAATGGGACTGCTGCTGTCGGCGATTGGGCTGTATGGCGTAATATCTTTTTTGGTGGCGCAGAGGACGCGGGAGATTGGGGTGCGGATGGCGCTGGGTGCGACGCCCGGCGCAGTGGCCCGGCTGGTGATGGGGCACGCGGCGCGGTGGACACTGGCAGGCGCGGCGGCGGGTGTCATCGGGTCGATGATGGCGGCGCGGTTGCTGCAGACCCTCTTGTTTCATGTGACGCCGCGCGATCCTTGGGTGTTGGGGAGTGCGGTGGCGGTGCTGGTGTTCGTGGGATTGGCGGCGGCCTGGGGGCCGGCGCGGCGGGCGTCGCGGGTGGATCCGATGGTGGCTTTACGAGGGGACTAAGACGAACTCAGAGGGTTTGCCAACAGGGCAGAAGGCGGCGGGGTGGGGGCAGTGTCCGGAGGCAAGACGTCGAGGCGGTACTGGCAGATGCCGCGCAACTCGGGGCGCGAATTCCCAGGCCCTGTCTCCTACGGCAAAAAGGCCACTGTAGCCATCATGGAGCCAATCCGGCGGCAGCGGGGAAATGGCGGGAGGAGGACCGCGGAGTGACTATCCGAACTCGGCCCAAATGAGGGCGTGGTCGGAAGCGCCGGGGGCGCGGCGGGTCTGCATGTCTACATCGGTGGCGAGGCAGGTCTTAGCTAAAGAAGGGGTCGCCAGGATGTGGTCGATGCGCCAGCCCCAATTGCGTCCCAGAGCATTGCGAAAGTAGTCCCAGTAAGTGTACTGGACGCGATCGGGGTGGAGTTGCCGAAAGACATCGGTGAATCCCCAGCCGACCGCGAAGCGGTAAGCCTCGCGGGCATCCATGTGAAAGTCGGGGTCGTTGACGCGCTGTTCGGGGTGGTAGACATCGATCGGCTCGGGGGCGACGTTGAGGTCGCCGAGCCAAATTGCGGGGCGAGCGGGGTCGAGTTGTTCGCCGAAATAGCGGCGAAGGCGGTGGAACCATTCGAGCTTGTCGACGTACCGGCCGGTGCCAACTTTGTGCCCTTGCGGAACATAGGTGTTGACGATGGGGATTCCGTCTACGATTACTTTGAGAATGCGCACGTCTTCGCTATCGGGGCCCGCGCACAGCCCGTGGAACACCGCTTCCGGTTCCCTGCGAGTGAGCGTGGCGACCCCGTTGTAACCTTTCATGCCGCGAAAGCTTGCAAAATAGCCGGCGTCGCGAAAAGCGGCCTCGGGGAATTCACTATCCTGCACTTTCGTTTCCTGAAGGCACAGGATATCGGGCTGGTTGGCCGCCAGCCAGCCGGTGACCAGCGAGAGACGGCGGCGAACGGAGTTGATGTTCCAGGTTGCGATCTTCAAGGTTGGTTGGGGTTTTCCGTTTTCCGCAGGGCAACGGCGTTCATGCAATAGCGCAATCCGCTGGGAGCCGGGCCATCGGGAAAGACGTGCCCGAGGTGGGCATCGCAGGTATTGCAAATGGTTTCGACGCGCTGCAGGAAACTGGGACCGTCGAAGCGGTAGGCGATGGCGTTGGGGGCCAGCGGCTGGGTGAAAGAGGGCCAGCCGGTGTGCGACTCAAATTTCCGGGAGGCATCGAACAGCAGGGTGCCGCAGCACACGCAAGCATAGATGCCGGGATCGAAGCGGCTGCACATCTGCGAACTGAAGGGGCGTTCGGTGCCGGCTTTGCGAGTGACCTGATATTGTTCGGGCGCCAACATCTGGCGCCATTCGGCATCGGACTTTTCAACCCTGCGATCAGGCGCGGGGTTGCCGTTCTTTGCGAGGTTGAGGATGTCGGGCCATTTGAGCATACAGAGCCAGTTTAGCGAAGAGAGCGCGGGGGCCGTGGGCGCCGGGTCAAGCCGGGCGCTTGAGGAAAAGGGTGAATTGGTCAAAGGCCTGGTCGCTGTCATCGACCAACGATTGCTGGGTGACGGAAACGAGTTCCCACCCGTCCTGGCCCAAATCTTCGAGACTCTTTTGAATCCCATCGAGATCTTCGTCGGACCTGATGATTGTGTAATTCCATTGCATAGGCACCCATCATGACAAAATCCGACGGCGTTTTGGGATCGGGCGATCACTTTGGCGATGTGGGCCTGGTTGAGGCGCGCTGGTCGATTTTGCCATACCGCGGATCCTTGCGGAGTTCGGCGAGGTCGGGTTCCTGCCGGGCTTCATCCAGGGAATAGCCAGCTTGCAGGGCGAGATCGAGGGCGCCGATGGCCTGGTCCCTGCGGCCGGTAATCTCATAAGCGAGCGCGGAGCGGAACAGCACATCGGGGTTCATGGGCGCGAGGCGGCGTGCCTGGGCGATTTCCGCGAGCGCCTTGGATTGGTCCGGCAACTTGGCGTAATAGACGGCAAGGATGCTGCGCAGATCGGCATCGTTGGGATTCATGTTGGGCCGGGCGGCCAGCGCGATAGCCCGCTTGTAGGCATCGGCGGCGCGTACTTTGTATTCGGGCGCCCAGCGGTACGCATCGCCCAGATTGCCCCAGTAAACATAGTTGGCGGGGTCCATTCCGGTGGCTTTTTCCATCAAGGGCACGGCGTCGGTGTAGCGGCCCTGGAAAAAATACAGCGTGCCCAGATTGGTGTAGCCGGTTGCAGAAGGCTTAATGGAGAGCGCCTTTTTCATCATGGCGGCGGCGTCGTCAGGGCGGCCCATGACGTGGTAGAGGGCGCCGAGGTTTTCGTAACCGGTGGCGTTGCCGGGAGCCAGTTCGACGACTTTGCGGAAAACCGGCTCAGCCTCCTGGTAGCGGCCCTGCCGGTAGTAAAAAGACGCCAGGTGGCTGTAAGGAAGTAGATAATTGGGCCATAGGTCAACTAAAGCGCGATAGGCTGTCTGGGAGTCGCTCATCTGTCCAAGAGATTCGTAAGCCTTCCCGAGACTGGTATGCGCGGGGATGCTGAGGGGGTCGAGCTGAATGGTTTTGCGGAACTCATCAACGGCTTCCTGGGGATGGCCGGTGGCGCCGTAGATTTTCCCCAGGACGAGATGCACATCGGGCAGGCCAGCGTTGGCGGCGATGGCGCTCAGGCATGCCTGGCGGGCTTGCTCAGGCCACTGTTGGTCCTGGCTCAACGCGCTTTTGGCCCACAGCGCTTCGCCCAGACCGGCATAGGCGCGGCCATAGGCGGCGTCTTTCTGGATCGCGGATCGGAACAAGCCGATGGCCCGGTCAACGGCGGCGGCATCCGCTGCATGGCGGAGCCAACCGTGCGCCTGGATGTAGTCCTCGAAGGCTGCCGGGATTTTCGTATTTCCCCCGGCGAGCCGGGCTTCGGCCGTTCCGGCGGAACGCATACCGAGAAGCTGGGCGAGGTTTCTCAATAATGCGGACTGGACGCCTACGGGGTCGGCGAGCGAGAGGTCGAGTTCGACGCGCTTCACTTCGCGGAGGGGGCTGGCCCGGACCAAGGCGGCGGTCCAATGGAGCTTATCGCCGGAGCGCTGAAGCGTGCCGGTTACGACGAGGTCCGTTCCCAATTTATTCCGGGCTTCGGCTGGGCCGAGCGACGCATCGCCGCGGACATCGGCGGGCGGCAGGACGCGCTCAGCCGGTTGGAACTGGTTCAGCCAAGCGATCTCGCGGCCGATGATTTCGCTCAGCCCATCGGCGGAAGCCTGAGCGGCCGGGTCCGCGGCCGCGGGGCTGAAGGGCAGCAGGGCGGAGAGCTTGCCGGAGTTGCCGGAGTGCGAGGCGCGCCAGGCGAGGGGGATGGCGACGGCGAGAGCCACCGCAACCGCGGCGCCCATCCAAGGCCAAAGGCGCCGGGTGTGGCGCGCCACGGGGCGCGGGACGGGAAGCGCGGTGGAAGGAGCCCGCAGAGTATCCTGCACGGCTTCAATGGCGGCCTTCACCGCACCCATGGATGGGAAGCGTTCGCCGGGGTCCTTGCGCAAGCATTGGACGACAATATCCTCGACCGCGGGCGGCACGTCCTGGCTGATTTCGCGGACGGGTACCGGCTCCTTGCTGAGGATGGCGGAGAGAATGGCGAGCTTGGAGGTTCCCTGAAACGGGCGGCGCCCGGTCAGCATTTCGTAAAGCACCATGCCGAAGGAGAACATGTCCGAGCGGGCATCCACGCGCCTGCCTTCGGCTTGCTCGGGTGACATGTACTCGATGGTGCCGAAGACAACGCCGCCCTCTGTCTGTGGGTGCACCGTGCGGGTGAGCGCGGAATCGCCGAGTTCGCGCGCCTCCTCAGTCAGTTTGGCCAAGCCGAAATCGAGCACCTTGACCAGGCCTTGGGTGTCCACCATGATGTTGGCGGGTTTGATATCGCGATGAACGATACCCACTTCGTGGGCCCGGGCCAGGGCGCCGGCGATTTGACCCGCATAGCGCAGGGCGTCGGCGAGGGGGAGACCGTCATGGCCCGACAGTTGGTGCAGGGTCTTGCCTTCGACAAATTCCATGGCCATGAAGTCGATGCCGTGGGATTGGTCAATGTCGTAAATGTGGAGGATGTTGGGGTGATTCAGCGCGGATGCGGTGCGGGCTTCCTGGACGAAGCGCCGCTTGCGCTCGGGATCGGCAACGGCCTCGGCGCTGAGCACTTTAATGGCGACGGGGCGGTCGAGGTGGGTGTCGTGGGCTTTGTAGACCACACCCATGCCGCCCTCGCCGAGCTTGCCTTCAATCCGGTAATGGCCGAGTTCCTGGCCGAGCATGCAGGTTAATGGATGGGCCGCTAGGTGCCGGGTTGCACGATGACAATGGGATCCTTGTAAAAAGCCTGGCCGCCCTTCTTGTGGGTGGCCTTAAATTTATAGGAGCAGCCTCCGGCAGCATCGGTGTAGCTGACGCCGGTCTTCGAGCAGAATTTGACCTTGCCGCCGCTGGTCTTTCCGGAGCGACCTTCGTGGTGAGCTTTCCCGGCGGGAAATGGGGAACTGGCATCATCTTTGAAGTCGGTGCTCCAACTGTCGCCGTCGTTGGCGGTCCAACTCACCTTACCGCCCTTAGCGACGCAGGCGACATCGGGAGTTACGGTGGCGGCGGCGCCGTCCGAGGAAACGGTGATCAGCTGAGACTTCTTGAAGTCCGTGGCGCTGCACAAAGGCGCCTGTGCAGGAGGCGTTTGGGCGAGGAGTGTGCCTGCGCCAAATAACGAGAGGGCCATGACTGCTTTTCGGATTCCCGAGGAACTTCGCGCGTGCATCGTGATTCTCCAATCAGCGGCAGCCACTGGCGCGCGTTCCTAGCCGGGTCTGGATCGCAGTCTCCCCGCAAACGAAGGGATTCCGAATGACGGTGGCGGACAGTATGGCCATCCTCATTTTGGGGCTGATACGCTTTGCCAATGCCTGGGCGCTTGAGCAAATGGCTCCTGCCAAAATTATGGCAGGTTTGTTTCGAGGATATGATTATACACTCTGCGAGGCGGCTGAGGAATTCGGCGCTATGGCGTGGTGTTCCGGAGCGCGGCCACCGCGCGGCGCCGGAATTGCCCTGGACGAGGTCCGGCTTGCCGTGTCCCTTGAAGTGGCCGGGGGGCAGAGGCCCGGGATACCGGCGGAAAAACGACCCCGAGGGCCAGATCGGATCACAGGCGATTCCTCCTCCCGCGGCGAACGATACCGCGGATGAACGAAGCCGCCCTCCCCGTTTTCCGGCGGCGTCGTGTCCGAAGTAGATGGCGATGAGGCAGGGCGGCGTCCGCGGCGGCGGCGAGCAAGGCCAGCGCGATCGAAGGCTGCGCGGTTATGTCGAGTGGAAGCAGCGGCAGTACCGTGGAAGCGTTCCAATCGGGCAATGCCGGAAATCTAAAACCGGATTTCCCCGATTGAGTGTACGGCGCCGTCCTATTTACAATTGTGGCGATACTCTGTCTGTCCCGACCTCATTTCAGTACGATGGAAATCTCCAAAATTCTCAATGAATTGCGCGAAGAGCGCGATTTGATCGACGAAGCCATATTCAAGCTCACGCAGCTTGCCAGCACTCGCTTGCGGCCTATCCCGGTGGATGGTGTCGCCGTGAAGCGAAAGCGGGGCCGTCCGCCAGGCAGCAGGAATCGTCCGAAGCCTTCGGCGGTGGCGTTCGGCGAGCGCGGCATCGACCCCACCAAGATGGAAATGGCTTCGCAGAGGTCGTAGCAGGGGCGCAGGGCCTACTTGCAGGTTCCATCGTTACTCCAGCCTGCTTAAGGCGCGATGGAGATGGAGGTTCCGCTCCCTGAAGAAGGCGTGAAAGAATGCTGGCAGGCGATTCCGTCTGTTAAGCGCTCATTCCGAGCGATTTTCTCACAGCTTCTGAGCCAAGAAAAACGGCCGGACCTTGTTAGGGGTCCGGCCGTGGATACTACGAACAAGCTCGCCGACTAGCTGATGACGAGTTTGAACTTGACGGTGTGGGTCTTGCCGCCGCCCGTTGCAGTGACGGTGATGATGCGGGTTCCCGCCGTAGCATTGGAGGCGACGGTGATGGAAACCGTCGAGGAGCCAGCGCCAGGAGCGGCGATGCTGGCGGGGTTAAACACTACTTTGACACCGGAACCCTGACCGGTAGCAGACAGGGCAACAGCCGAATCAAAGCCGCCGGAAATGGTGGTGGTGAGTTTCACTCCACCCTTCGCTCCGGGAGCAATGGTAACGGACTGCGGCTTCACGGTGATGGCGAAGTCCGAAGAGATCGGGGCGAGCGTGTTGATGAGCGTGGGGCCGTTGGGGCTGCCCCAGCCAGTGACCAGGTCATAACCGACGGTGGCGGAGAAACCATTGCTGCCGCTGGTGATGTCGTGGAAGTTAGAGTCGTACGTTGCGCTGGCGCCGATGCTATAGAGCATCGGATTTACGAAGCCCAGCAAAGAGCCACCGTTGGCGAGCGACTGCTGGTTGGCCAAGGCCAGGTAACCGGCCCACATGGGGGCGGCGAAGCTGGTCCCGCCGTAATCGTTGGCAGTGCAAGTGGTTTGGTCGGCGCAAACGTAGAAGGTGTAGTTCGCGTTGGCCGAGACATCGGGGCCATTGCGGATGGTCTTGGAGCAACTGGCGCAACCGGCGGCCGCGGCAGTCTGCCAAGAAGGAATCGGGAAGCTATCGGGGGAGATGCCTCCGCCGCTATTACTCCACGCGGTTTCGGTGGCCCAGGGGCCACCAGCGCTGGCGGTGGTGAGGTCAGTACCGCCGACGGATACGATGTTGACATCATCCGCGGGGAAGTAGAAACCGCTCTTGGACCA
Organism: Bryobacterales bacterium; assembly: GCA_963738375.1. Taxonomy (GTDB): domain Bacteria; phylum Acidobacteriota; class Terriglobia; order Bryobacterales; family Bryobacteraceae; genus Bog-159. The sequence goes on from CAVTWL010000002.1 coordinate 320,012, forward strand.
CTTGCGGGCGTCGCCGGCCGCTACGAAGAAGTTCTGGCCCTGCGCCGCGAACTCCAAGAAGTAGGGGTCATCGGTCGAAGGATCTGGTGGACGCCATTCCCACGAGCAGCTTAACTGGGCGTTCAACGGGCTGGCGGTGGCCATGGAGTTGAGGACCGCAGCGTCGCCAACGGGGTTGCCGGAGCCGACATACATCACGAGGCTGGCCAAGCCCGGCGCCATGCCGAGGGCCTGGGTCATATCAAGAGTCTGTTCGGTGTCGTCGCAACCGGCAGAAGACAGGCAGCTGGTGCTGCTGCCGTCGGCCGATACGAGGGTGACAGGAACGGTCAAGGTCTGGTGAACGTTGGTGTAGTAGGTGGTCAAATCCGCCAGGTCGGTGCCGGCGAGTTCAAACAGGCCGACTGACTGGCCGGTGCCGGTGAGGGTACCGCCGTAATAGGCCGCGCGCATATCGCTGCCGCAGAAGGAAGCGGACGGGCAGGAACCGGTGGTGGCCTCCGGTTGGGCGCCCGCGGGTTGACGCGAGAACGAGGGCTTGGCGATGGAGTAGTTGTCCAGACCCGAGACATGCCAGAGCGGGATGGACAGGTCAACGGTCGGCTCGACGTTCGGAGCGTAGAAGGTGCGGGTAGCATCTTCGGGATCCTTGTAGAGGCCCAAGGTTACATGGAAGGCCGACTGAACGGTTGCGGCGGTTCCGGTAACCTGCAGGTTTACGCGGTTGGGCGAAGTTGCCACAACGGTTAAACCATGGTTCTGGGCAAAGTTGATCAAAGCATTGTAGTCCGCTACCGACGGACCGTACTGAGCCGTGAACTGCTCGACCGTCAGGAACTGATGGAAGGTCGGGCTACCCGGGGTGTACAGGCCGGTCAAGAAGCTTTCCAAAGCTGCCTGGTTCTGCAACGGCAGGGCGATGGTAAGCCGCATGTTCTGGGTGGGAGACACTTTGCCGACCAGGGCCGCTTGCCCGTTGGTCGTGATGCTCCAGACATGGTGCGTCAGCGGAGGCAGAGATTGCGCACCGCAGACGGACGTCACGAGTGACGTACAGGCGGCGATGGTTAATAGACGTAAATTTTTATTTAGAGTCATCCTTGTCCTAGTCTGTGCGGGCATCCCCTCAGCAGCATCTTGGGTACTAAGTTATTGGAAACACAGCAAATCTCCAACGTGCGATCACCCGTACCGCGCCAGTATAAACCCATTTGCCCAGAAACAAAGGTACTATAAGACCCATACAGGGACCGGAGTTGGGCCGGGAGAAATCCCGGGTTCGTCGTTTCACACGGATATCTGCGAACACCCTGAGACTTTGGAGCGCGCGATGCTACTGAATGGCCACGGTGACGGTGTTGGCCGCGATTCCATCGGCGGTCAAAACGATATTGACGCTTCCCTTCCCCGCGAGAGAAACCGGTAAAGGCCCGATGTTTACCTGGTCTTCTCCCGCGTAACCGGGGGCGGCGCTCGAATACAAGACCGGCACACTCACACCTCCGACGGTGACGGTGACGTTTTTGGCATTGCGAATTCCGGTGCCATACATTTCCAGGTAGAACTGGGAATTGGCGGCGGCGACGTCGATGGGCAGCGGCACGACCGCGTTGGCCGAAATCTGGTAGACGGGCTGAAGGGGCTGCTGGGCGCCGTTGACCACGGACAGGAGCCAAGCGGCAACCAGTCCGGAGGTGTTCAACTCAAACAGGCCAGGCGACACGGCGCCAATCTGGATGGTAGCGGTTTGCGTGACGCCGCTTTTGTTGGTGATGGTGACGGTGGCGGCGCCCGGCGCGGTTCCATCGGGAATTTCGTAATTCACCTGGGTGGGGGAAACATAGAACAATAATGCCGGACGAGCCGTGCCGGTGGAGTCGGTCACAGTTACGGTGGTGCCGTCGAGGGAGGTCCCGAGCGGCAGGCTGGGAGCGCCCTCGACGCCCGCTGCGAGATTCGACCCATAGGCCGCGACGATCGAATCGCCGGCGAAGGGTTCAATTTGCCCTGCAGCCGCGGATTTGGTGGTAAACGCGGAGACCGTCGTGGTATTCAGCAGAATGGTCACATAGCCGTTGACGCCACCCTGATCGGCGATGGCAAGGTCGGGCTTACCGTCCTTATTGAAATCCGCCACGGCGATGGAATAAGGCGAGGCTCCGCCGTTGAAGAGAACCTGCGGCTGGAAGGTGCCGTCGCCATTGCCGAGGAGGTAACTCATTTCGGTATCGCCGCAGCAACTGGCCATGACGATGTCGGGTTTGCCGTCGCCGTCCATATCGGCGATGATTAGGTCCTGCATGCCGAACTGGCCTGGGTAGTAGACGGCGCTTTTGAAGGTTCCATCGCCGTTACCGAGGAGGACGGCGACGTAGTCATGGAAACTGAGATCGTAGGTGCCCACGATCAGATCGGGCTTGCCATCGCCATTGACATCCGCGACCACGAGCGCGCTGGGATTGTTGCGCACGGCGATAGCGACGGGCGGCTGGAAGGTGCCGTCGCCTTTGCCGAGGAACAGCATGATGCCGCCGGGATCGCCGGCCATGCCGAGCGTGCCCTGGTTCAGAACGACCATATCGAGCTTGCCGTCACCGTTGAGATCGCTGAGCGAGAGCCCGTTGGTGTTGTTGGCGGTGGTCAAATTGGTAGCCGCACCAAACGTTCCGCCGCCAGCGCCGAGAAGGATGGAGATGCTGCCTGCGCCGCTTTGGGGGCCATTGGCCACGGCAAGGTCCGGCTTGCCGTCTCCGTTCAAATCGCCCGTTACGATCAACAGCGAGCCCGCCTGGGTTGGATAGTAGACGGGGGTTTGGAAGGTACCATCGCCCTTGCCGAAGGCCACGCCGGCGCTACCGGAACTCAAGGCGAACGCGGCATCCATTTTACCGTCGCCGTTCAAGTCGGCGAGGGTCACGGCGGTGGGGTTGGGTTCGGTGGAGGAGGTGGAAAGGTTTAAAGGTGCGGCGGCCTTGAATGTTCCCTTGCCCTGGTTCAAGAGTATGGTGAGGTCATGCGAGTAGTTATTGGCGGTGATGACATCGGGCAAGCCGTCGCCATTGAGGTCGGCGGCGGCGATGGAATAAGGACGGCTGGCGGTGGGGTAAAGGGCTCCGCCCTGGAAAGTTCCGTCGCCGTTTCCCAATAGGACGGAGATGTTGCCAGAACCGTAATCGGCGGTGAGGATGCCTGGGGTGCCGGATCCGGTGACGATGTCGAGATTGCCGTCGTGGTTAAAATCGGTGACGATCAGGCCGGTCGGGAAGTTGGTGGTGTTGTAAGAGGAGGGCGCGCCGAAGGTGCCGTCGCCGTTGCCGAGCATCACGATGACGAGGCTGGCGTCCAGATCGTTGAGGGCGAGGTCCAGTTTGCCATCTTTGTTGAAATCGCCGAAGGCGAGGTAGGCGCAGTCGGCTCCGGCGCGAATATTGCGGGGGGATTGAAACGAGCCATCGCCGTTGCCCAGGAGGACGGAGATGGTGCCATCTTCGTTGGAGGTGACGAGGTCGATCTTGCCGTCGTTATTCAAGTCGGCGGCCACGACGGCGGCGGGGCCGACGCCGAGTCCCGCAGTGATGGTCGACCCGGTGCGAAACGTGCCGTCGCCATTGCCCAACAATATGGTGACGCTGCCGGAATCGGCGGTGACGGCGATGTCGAGTTTGCCATCGGCGTTGAAGTCGCCGATCGCGGCGTGGAGCGAATTGGCTCCGGCCGGGTAGGAGACGGCGGGTTGAAAGGTTCCGTCGCCGTTGCCTAAGAGGATGGCCACGCCTCCGGCTGTTTCTCCGGTGCTATTGAAGGAGCCGGTGTAGACGACGGCCAGGTCGGGCCGCCCGTCGCCATTGAAGTCAGCGGTTGCGACGGTGGCGGCGCCGTTTGGGACGGGGTATTGGACGACGTGCGCCGCGCCGGAGGAGATGGTTCCGACGTTGATGTAGGGTTGGGGCGAGGCGTTGTTGGAATAGGCCGCGCTGGGAATGCTGGACGTTTCGATGAAGTTGCCGAAGGCCACGATTTGGGAGGAAGCGCCCGCCTGGGCGGCGACCGTGACCGAGGGCAAGCCGATCGATGTGGGGGGGGAAACGCAGGTTCCCAAGTAACTATTGAAGTCGGGGACCAGGTTTTCAATCATGAAAGGGGGGGTGATGGTAGCGGTAATTGCGGTATACGAACCATCGGATTGCAGTAAGAGACCGGTCACCGAGGTACCGCTGAATAAACTGCCGAACAGTGGGCCAGCGAAGGTCACGCAACTTTGGGCTCGCAAGTGACCGGCGCCGATCAGCGACAGAAAGCCGATTGTTAGAAAGCTAACACCGGCGCGAAAAGCGGACATACACCCTCCTCGCATGCCATAAGCATGGCGTTCTTTGCCATATTCTACACCGAGGAAGTTCGCGGATTATTGCTTGACGGCGATGGCGGAGATTTCGATTTTTGCTCCGCCGATGAGGCCAGCGACCTGGACGGTGGCGCGGGCGGGTTTGGGGTCAGGCATGAGCTTTTTGTAGACCTCGTTCATCTTGGGAACGTCGTTGAGGTCGGTGATGTAGACGGTAACGGAGACTAGGTCGGGCATCTGGAAACCGGCCTGTTTAACGATTTTTTCGATAGCGGCGATGGTGTTGGCGGTTTGGAGGGCGATGTCCGTGCCGGTGACTTTGCCTTGCGCGTCGGGTCCTTGCTGGCCGGCTACGTAGAGCGTGTTGCCGGCGATAAAGCCTTCGCTAAAGGGCATGCCCTGCTTAAAGCCGATGGCCTTGTTTTGGGCGAAGGCCGGTGCGGCGAGGGAGAGCAGGAGTACGCCGGCGGCGAGCAGATGCGGGAGGGAGCATGAAGATCCGGTTTTCATGCACACGATTGGATCACATTTTGCGGGGCGAGGAGCGGAAGTATAGCGGTGAACAACGCCCGACCGGGCCAGCGGGGGGCTGGCCCGATTCGAGCGTGTATTCACAAGCGGGCGGCGGAGAGGCCTTTTGGACGCTTGCTGACGCGCGCGGTTCGGATGGCAGGCGAAAACGCGGGCGTTCTTGCCGCAAACGGCTCAGTGCCTGGCGATGGCGGCCAAGGTGACTTTCGCTGGCGCGAGACCAGGGTCAGTGTGGACGGCCTGGGCCAGTTCGGTATTGGCGCCGGCTGTGTCGCCGAGGCCGAGATCGCCGAGAGCGATCAGGTAATGCGCCAAGGCGCGGCGGGCGCGCGGCGAGAGATCGGCGTTGTGCGCGGGCGCGGGCGCGGCGAGCGCCTGTTCGCCGGACTTCACGAGGGCTTCGAACACGGCTTTGGATTCGGTGTTGCCGAGTTTTTGCATGGCGAGGGCGCGATAGTAGGAATCGGCCTGGCGCTCGAGCCCGGCTGATTTTGCGGGCGCGGCGGCGCGCTGCCACGATTCCTGGGCCTGGGCGCGATCGCCGGAAGCTTCATAGGTCATGCCTAGGAGATAGGCGGCTTCGGCGTTGTGCAGACCGGCGGCTCCGGCGTTGCCGAGCGGCAGGTTATCGGGGATGGCGGTGGCGGCCTGGAAATCGGAGAGGGCCTGGGTATAGCGCCTGGCATCCAGGTGGCGGCGGCCGCGCAGCAGGTGCGCGACGGTCCAGTGCTCGTCGACGTTGAGGTTTTCGCCTTCGGCGACGGCGAAGCGGCGGCCGGTCATCATGCGGATGGCTTCGTCATATTGGCCGAGGGCGACTTTGACGGCGATGGCGCGGTTTTGGGCGTCATCGCGCAGGGCGACGACATCGGCGTTCTTCGTTAGCACGGCATCGCGCTTATTCAATGCAGCGCCGGTTTGTTCGTAGAACTCGTCGAGTTCGGTGAAGTGGATCGGGTAGCGGCGCTCGCACGCGACGGCCTGCTCCATTTCGGCGATGGCCTTGGCGAGATCGGGTTCGGGCTTCTGGTGAGCGTAGGCTACGGCCAAGTTGCGGTGCACGATGGCGAAGGTGGGATCGGCAGCGGCGGATGCTTGCCACAATTTGGCGGCTTCGACGGGCTGCCAGTCATAGAGCAGGTCGCCGAGGTAGTAGGCGGCGCGCGCATCGCCGGGGTTGGCGCGGATCGCTTCGCGCAGAACGCCGATGGCTTCGGTTTGGAAGGGGAACACGTAGTCCGGCGGCATGGCTTGGGCCTGCCGGTAATATTCCGCGGCTTTTTCCGGCTGGCTCAGTTTGGCGGCGAAGTAGGCGAGGTAATAGAACGCCATGGGATGGATTTTGGAGCTATCGGGCGCGGCGGCGATCATTTGAGACAGCACGTCGGCGCCATCCTGCCATAGGCCCGCATCGAGATATTCGGCGGCGGTTTCCTGGGCGGTGGCCGGATGGGTATTCATGGTCGCGGCGAGGATTTTCGCCGATTCTGGCGTGCGCGTGGCGAGCCAGGTTTCGGCTTGGGAGCGGACATCGAGAGGATCGGCGCTGTGGGCGGCGGAGGCTAATAACTTCGCGGCGTCATCGGGACATTCGGTGTGGCGCAGGAGCGCGGCTTTCAGGTTTTGCGCGCGGATGTTCAAGGCGTTGGAATCGAGGGAGCGATTGACGAAATCGAGCGCGGCTTGCAGGTCGCCGCGAGCGGTGGCGATTTCGGCGAGGCCATAGTAGCCGGCTGCCTTCCATGCCTGGCTCCAGGTGGCTTTGTAGAAGTAAGTGTAAGCGTCGTCTGTCTTGCCTTCGGCTTTGAGCGTAGCTCCGAGATAATAGATGGCCTCGGCGTCTTTGGGGGTGGTGTAGCGATCGGTGAGACGTTCGAGGGCTTTGCGGAAATGCGCTTCGGCTTCGGTGTAGCGAGCCTGCTTGAACGCGGTAATGCCGAGCACGGTATTGACGCGGGCATCGCCGGGATCGCGGCGCAGGGCTTCCTGCCAATAGAGCAGCGGGTCGACGGAGGGAGAGTGGAATTGCTGGGCGCGCAGGCCGGTAAGGTACAACTCCTCGGTGGTCTTGATGGCGCTGGGGGGGGGAGGGGGCGTGACGGGCTTGGGTTTCGTTTCCGGGGTGAGGCGAACAGGGGTGTAGGAGACCAATTCTTTGCCGTTGGCTGAAATCGATGCGACGAGGTCGTGTTGGTCGAGGCCGGCAGGGAGGGCGATCTGCCTGGTATAAGCCTTGGCCGGATTGATGGCGACGGTCTCCTGAACCAGCACGTGAGCGCCGGCACGGAGGGTGACTTCAGCGGCGGGATAGGCGGCGGTGGTGTAAAAGCCGAGTTTCGCGTGGCCGTTTTGGACATCGAGGTTGACGGCGGCGTCGAGATTGGCCTTTTTCACCCCGCCGATATCGCGGAACGGATACCACTGCATGGAGAAGGAGCGGGTTTCGTAAGGCTGGAGCCAGCTATAGTCGGGCTGGTTATCGGAATACGCGCCGACCATCATTTCGAGATACGCGCCGTCGTCGTCGGTCAGGGTTTTGTCCCAGGTGCGGCCGAAGGGGCCGTTGCCCCAGGTGAAGAATTTCTTACCGGGGATGATGTTGTGGTCGGCGATGCTCATGGTGCCGGCTTGTTTGCCATGATCGTAACCGCCGAAGAAATCGTCCTGATAGTTCCAGGCGAAAACGGAGTTCGCCTCGGTGTGATTCTTGTACCAACTGATGTCGACGCCCTTGGTGAAATCCGCGCCGGAGAATTTGGAATGGGAGATGGGCCATTCGGTGAATTGGTTTTTAGTGTGGTAAGTACCGAATTGGGTGCTGGGCGGGAAGATGACCTGATAGTTCTCGTTGGCATGCACCGCGACGTTGGTGAAGCAGAGCATGGTGTTCACTTCCGGGGTGCGGTTGACGATGCGGACGGAGGCCTCGAGATAAGCCTTGCCGGGACGGAGCGTGTAGCCCACGGCCCAGCGCATGCGCTGGCGGACTTCGAGTTCGCCGACCCAAACGGTCTTGCTGCCATCGGGATTCTCTTCGATCTTGTATTGGACGGGGATGAAGGTGCTGGCGCGGTGGTGATGCGGGATGTTCCACTCGACGCCGCCGGAGATCCAAGCGCCGAGGAGACCGATGAGGGCGGGCTTGATGACATGCTGGCGGTAGATGAAGTTGTAGTTATTGGTCTTGTCGAGGCCTTCGAAGATACGGCCGCCGACTTCGGGGAGGATCCCGATTCTGATGTATTCGTTTTCGAGGTAGACCATGGTGTACGACTTATCCACCTTCCTGCCGGTGAGTGAGTCGTAGATGGGATAAGGATAGACGGGCGCGAGCGCGCCTTGGGAATCCCGACCGAAGAAGAACATGGGATTTGGCTCGGGATCGCCAGCCAGGTAGGTGGGGATGACGGCTTGCGTTTCCCAGACCTTGACGGGCGCGCTGTCAGCGCCCCAGGCGGGAGACGAACCGAGAATCAATGCCGCGAGCAGACAGAGCGGCACGAGAAAGAAGCGTTTGCGTAACATGAGATCCTTTTGCGAAATGACACGCCGGACAACGCCGGCTTAATATTTAGTTCCACTGTGCAAGACTTTGGGGGCCTGACCCCGGCCTCCGAACTCGACGGGCGCGTGGCTGAGGGCGTCGTCCAAAGCCGCCTGGAGCACGGCGTTGGCGGGCGCGCGGCGGGCGGCTTCGCGCAATTCGGCGAGCCCGTCTTTCCATTGGCCGAGGCGGAGGAGCGCGATGGCCAGGTTGGCGCGGATGCCGACGTGGGTAGGGAGCAGGTCGAGAGCGGCGCGATATTCGCGCGCGGCGCCGCGGAGGTCGCCAGATTTTTCCATGTCGACGGCGCGGTTGTTGCGTTCGAGGGCGGCGAGCAGATGCTGGTCGTCTCTGTCCTTATCGCGGAGGAGTTGGGCGAGGCTTTGTTTGACGGCGTCTGCCTGTTGATTTTGGCCATCGGCGCGCAAAGCGCGCTGGAGCATATATAAGGTGGTCTGGCTGGTGGGGTCAAGGCGGGCGGCTTGCTGCAAGTGGTCGACCGCGAGATGGGGCTGGGCTGCGTCAAAATACTGCGAGCCGAGGCGGGTTTGGGCTACGGGATCGTCCGGCGCGAGAGCGACGGCGCGTTCGAAGGCGGCCAGCGCGCCGGCATCGTCACGGAGGGTTTTGAGCGCGTCTCCCAGGTCGGACCAAGCTTCCGCGAAATCGGGGCGCAGGGCGACGGCTTGATTCAGATGGTTGCGCGCGGCGGGGACGTCATTCAGGTTGGTGGAAACCTTGGCGCGGAGATAGTGGGGATAAGCGGCATCGGGGACGGAGCCAAGCAGGGCTATGGCGCGATCGAGGTGAGCGGCGGCCGGATTGAGTTCGCCCGCATCGAGGAGGATGAGTCCGAGATTTACGTGGGGCTGGGCGAATTTCCGGTCGAGGGCGATGGCTTTTTCGAACGGTGCGCGGGCGTGTTGCGGGTCGCCGGCAGCTTTGAAGGCCTCGCCGAGCGCGTTGTGGGCTTCCGCCGAGTTGGGGATCAATTTTACGGCTTCGGTAAGTTGAGCGATGGAAGCTGCGCTATCGCCTTCTTCCTGCAGGATGCTGCCAAGGAGGAGGCGGGCATCGGCGTTGGCGGGATCGGTCTTGACGATGCCGTAGAGAAGGCGGATGGCTTTGGGCCGCTGGTTCGTGGCGAGGAGGGCCCAAGCGTCTTCGACGGGCGTCTTCGGACGGTCTTGCGGGAAGAGGGGCAAGGCGGAGGCGAGCGCCAGGCTGATGGTTATGAGCCCGAGGCGCGGGGACGTCATTTCTTAAACCTCTCGGTACGGGTGATGCCGGAACCCTCGGTGACGTGGATCAACTGGCCGGCGGGCACTTGGGCGAGCTTTTCGACGCGACCGAGCGGCCAGCGAATTTCGATATCCACCTTGGCGACGGGGCCGAGGCCGAAGTGCAGGCGCGAGTCGCCGCTCGAGAGATAGGAAGATTGGCTGAGGACTTCTTGTGTCTGGATCTTGCCGCCGTAATGCACGGTGACGCGCCCGCCGATTGCGCCACGATTGGACTGAACGCCGTGCAGCTTGACTTTGATCCAGTGGTGATTGCCGGTAACATCGTTGCGCAACAGCGAAGGCGGCTGGTTGTGATTGACGATCAGAATGTCGACGTCGCCGTCGTTATCGAAATCGCCGATGGCGCAGCCCCGGCTGGAATGCGCGGCTTCTACACCAGGGCCGGCCTGGCCGAGCAGTTCTTCGAAGCGGCCGTTGCCTAAGTTGCGGAAGACGATGCGCGGAGTATTGTAACTGTCGCGCAGTTCGGGGTAGATGCCGCCGGTGACACAGAAGATATCGGGCTGGCCGTCGTTATCGAGATCGGCTACCGCGACGCCCCAACATACGTAGCGGGTTTCGACGGCCAAGCCGGACTGCAGGGCGACATCACGGAACTCTCCTTTGCCGTTGTTCAGGTAGACGCCGGGGGTGTCGGCGGAGTAGTGGGTCTTGACGATGTCGAGGTTACCGGTGGAGCGCAAATCGCCGATGCCGAGGCCCATACCGGCCTGTTCCATGCCGTCATCGCTGAGGGCAACGCCTTTCTCCAGACCCTGCTCGGTGAAGGTTCCGTCGTGGTTGTTGTGGAAGAGGAGGCTGGGGGTGGAATCGCAGGCTACGTAGATGTCGGGCCAGCCGTCGTTATCGAAGTCGGCGGCGACGGCGGTTAGGCCATAGCCGCCTTCGACCTTGGCGATGCCCGACGGCTCGGACACATCGGTGAACGTGCCATCGCCATTGTTGTGGTAGAGACTATGGCGGCCGTAGCGCAGGCCGCGCGGGCCACAGAAGATGCCGGCGGAATTGCAACTGGTGTTGCCGGCTCGGGGGACGGTTTCGAAGTCGAAACCGACGTAGTTGGAGACGAAGAGATCGAGGCGGCCGTCGCGATCGTAATCGAGGAAAGTGCAACCCGCGCCGAAGCGGGGCTGGGGATTGTGCAAGCCGGCTTCGCGGGTGACGTCGGTGAAGGTACCGTTACCGTTGTTGCGATAAAGGGTGTTCTGGTCCCAACCGGTGATGAAGAGGTCGTCGAAACCGTCGTTGTTGTAGTCGCCGACGGCGACGCCGTATTGATAGCCGGTGCGAAGCAGGCCGGCCTCCGCGGTGACGTCTTTGAAGGCGCCGTCGCGGTTGTTCTTGTAAAGCCGCGGGGAAGCAGTGGGGGGCGGATCGCCGAAGCGGGACCCGGTGAGGACGAGGATATCGAGCCAGCCGTCGTTGTCGTAATCGAGGAAGGCTGCGCCGCAGCTCATGGCTTCGATCACGTAGTCGGCTTTGTGGGGATGGCCGCAGACGGTGGTTTCGCGCAATCCGGCCTGGTGGGCGATGTCGATAAAGGAAGCGTTGAAGGGAAGCCCGGAGGGTTGGCCGCGGGGAGCGGAACGGACGCCGCGCGAGGCCATACCGTTTTGGACTTGGCTGAGGAGGCGGGAAGCAGGCAAAGCCAGAAGGGTTAACGCGCTACGGCGGGTGAAGGACCCCATGGGAACAATGTAGTTCAAGGACAAGATTTGCGCGACGGCATTGGAAAGCTGAGCTAAAACAAGGCGGCGACGGAGGAGGTCCCCCGCCGCCACCTTGGGAGGTTAGTGGTCGCAGACCGTCAGAAAAGTATCTTCAAACCTAATTCCACCTGCCTGCCGCTTTGGTTGCCGTAAGTGCCACCTTGCGCTCCGAAAGTACCGCCGGGCGCGCCCTGATAGAGAGTTTGCCCGAAGGTGGAATCGGTAACACCGGTGTCGGGATCGCCACGATTGAGCCGGTTAGTGGCGTTATATGCCGCCATCTTCAGTTCGGCGTGGAATCTTTCGGTGATGTTGAATGCCTTGGTCAAGTTGCCATCCAGGACCCAGAATTTAGGGCCGGTGAGGCAATTGTATTGCAGCGGATTGGTACGCAACACATAAGTGTTGGCGGCGATCGGCGAAAACACCGACGTGTTGAACCAATGCTGAGGAGTCGGATCGGAGATGCACGGGTTCCCGGTGACGTTCATCTCGCCGAACTGCGGGAAGTCGCCGGTCATGAAGGTCCAGATGCCGGCTACTTTCCAACCGCCGATGAGGGCATCGGCCGCGCGCGGCAGATTATTCGCGAATGGCTTGCCTTTGCCGAACGGCAATTCCCAGGTACCGGCCAGATTCAGGCGGTTGCGGGGTTGGTTGCTATCCTGCCACACCAGATTGTTGGAATACCATTCCTGGTCGTTAAATACGTTGCCATTGGTGAAGCCGTTGGTCTGGGCTTTTTCCCGAATGTAGACGTAAGTCGCGATGAAGTTGTAGCCCTTGCTGAATTGCTTTTGGACTTTCAACTCAAGCGATTGGTAGCGCTCGGCCGCACCGAGCACACCCAGTTCATACAAGCCGCCGTATTGCGGATAGGGCACGAGCAGGGAGGCTAACGAAACGGTCTGTTCGTTATACAGGGGGCCCGGCATCAAGGTGGTGTTCAGGTAGTGATAGAAAGGATTGGCTACCTGGACGTTGAGTTGATTCTGGTACTGCGCTTCGAGCGCCGGGTTGATCTGATTCAGCGCCTTGGTGTACTGCTGGTTGCCGATATTCAGGAAGTAAGTACCGGAAACGACGACCTGGCCCGGGATTTGCCGTTGCAACGTGAAGTTAAAGCGGTCGTTGCGGGCTTTTTGCTGGTTCGGATCGTACCACAGCAAAGATTGGCCGCCGCGTCCGAGGTTGCCCGCATAGCCCGTACCCAGGATTGGCAACAACGGGTTGCTGGTCGAGGGGAAGGGATTCGAAATCGTTTGTTGCGGCACGCCATCGTGGGGCGCGAGCGTGTTCTGATAGCCCGTCTCTCCGAGGAAGGGAGGCTCGAGGAATCCGACGGTTTCGTAGCCGGAGACGGGGGCGAGCGCGATGTTCATTTCGTAGGGAATGAGGTAGCGCGCATAGCCGAAGCGGAAGGCGGTCTTATCGTTAATGCGATAAGCCATACCAATGCGCGGCTGCAGAGCCAGCTTTTGCGGGTCGAATTGGCCGGGGTGGCTGGAACTGGTGAACTGCCATTGGCCGGTCCAATGGTAGAAGTTGTTGCCGACGATGTTGGTGGCAGCCGCCGGCATATCTGGCGGGTTGGCTGACATTTCCGGGACGGCCGCGTTCAGGTTGAGCCCGCGCGAGAAGTCGTTCGCCGGATCGTAGATGGCGGTTTCGTATTCATCGCGAAGTCCCAGGTTGAGGGTGATGCGAGAGGAAAGTTTCCAGTCATCCTGAATGTAACCGCCGTAGAATTTCACGTGCGGATTGGGGACAGGACCGCCGACCATTTGGGAAGAGCCGTCCAGAGCGCCGAGCAGGAAGGTGGCGTACTGGTCGCCATAAAGCCCGGTGTTGGGGTTGTTGAAGGTGTTGGCGGTCAGAGCCGTGTTGAAGTAGAAATTCGAAGTGCTGGACACATAGCTGAGACCGTAACTTTCGCGCTGTTCAAAGCCGACCTTGATATAGTGCGAACCGGCCTGATGCGCCATCTTGACGCTGGAGGCTTCTCCCTTGGGCGCCTGATTCCAGTAGAATCCGCCGCCGCCGAATCCCTGCCCGCCGATGTTCATGTCCGGGAAGTAGATGGGCTGGCCGACCGAAGCTTTTTGATAATCGGCATACCAGGGGTTGTTGGGCCAGATGGATCCCCAGCCCGTAGAAGGCAGCGGGGAAGAGATGTAAGCGTCCAGGAGGCTGTGCCAGTCGCCATGGAATTCCAATAAGGTGCGTGGGTTAATGGTCCAAATCGCGTCGCCACCGGCATTCCAGGCAGCGCGGGCGGTACCGGTTGGCACGTAGAGTTCGGAGTTGTTCGGCGTCGGATTGCCGGCGAGATCGGTGGTATTGTAATGGCCCATTCGCCCGAAGATTTTCCACTTGTCGTTGATGTTGTAGTCAACGCGGTCGGAAATATTGTAATAGCCGTACTTCTCGATGAACCCTTTGGTGAAGTTGTTTAAGCCGGTGATGTTGACGCCTGGGTTGTTGGGCGCCCAGAATTGCTTCATCAAGTTCGCCGAAAGTGCATCAAACCGGCTGGCGGGGATCTTGTTGCCCGGGAAGGGCGTGACGGTTACCGATCCATCGGGATTGAGAACCGATGTCCAAGGATCGAAAATGGTGCGGAGAACGTAGCCGCCCTGGCCGTTGCTGCCATAGGACTGCGAGAAGTCGCCAGTCTGTTCGAGAGCGGTGGGGACGGTGCGAACGTAAGAGTTGGGATAGCCGACCTGCCAATCCTCAATGGAAAAGAAGTTGAATAGCTTATTCTTCTTGATGGGATTGCCGAGGGTGCCTCCGTACATGTTCTGGCGCTGCGAATTCTGGCTGAAGGTGGTGCGGTCGGCTTCGGCGCTGAGCCAGGGATAACGGCCCAGGTAGAAGGCATCGCCGTGAAATTCATTGGTGCCGGCTTTGGTGGTCATGGTGATGGTGCCACCGGCGCTATGGCCGGACTCCGCGTCCGTGCTGTTGGTGGAGACGATGACTTCTTGTACCGCGTCCGTATTAGGCGGGGTGCTGTTCTTCTGGCCCATGCCGATGGGCATGCCATCCACTTCGAGATCATTTTTGAGGTTGGTGCCGCCACCCAAGTCGACGCTGTTGGCCGACCAGGAATGATAGGGCATCATCTCGCCGCGGGTGTTGACGGCGGAAGGAGCGATCAAAGTCATCTTGAACGGATTGCGGTCGAAGCGCGGGATTTCTTCGGCCATTTTTGAATCGATGGTGAAGTCCCGGTTGGAGGAGTTGAATTCCACCGCTGGAGGCGCTTCGTTAATGGTGATGCTTTCCTGAACCGCTCCCGGTTTCAGGATTGCGTTCACGGTGACGTCACCGAGTGTCTGGATAACGATGTTGCTTTGGACGAAACGGCCGAAGCCGGAGGCTTCGATGGTGACGGCATACGTGCCGGGATCGACCAAATCGAACAGGTAAAGTCCCGTATCGCTGGTGGCCTTGACCACACGAATGCCAGTATTGACGTTTACGAGCGTCACCGTACAGCCGGCAATCACGGCTTTGCTTTCGTCCGTGACCACGCCTTCGATGCGCCCACGATAGTCTTGCGCGAAACCCGTAACCACGAAG
This sequence comes from Bryobacterales bacterium, assembly GCA_963738375.1. GTDB lineage: Bacteria > Acidobacteriota > Terriglobia > Bryobacterales > Bryobacteraceae > Bog-159. The sequence goes on from CAVTWL010000002.1 coordinate 335,033, forward strand.
ATCAGGAGGAGAAATGCGATTGTCCAAATCCACGTGGGGGAAAATCTAACCTTCATAAAGACCCCTTTCCGGCTCCTACGAAGAGCCGTTCCATCTTCGGGAAATTCCCGACCCCTTTTACTTAAATCCGCAGACATCGCTGCGGAGCTGTACAGCCAAACTGCGAGCTTGGCGGAATGCGTGCCTCGGACTTCGGAAGCTGATGGCAGCACCCACGAACCGGCTAACCCCGGCTAGTGGCACACCGAATCCCACTAGTTTTGTGCAATCAGGGCTGAGAACAGAATATAGAGGGGTACTGGGGGCCAAACAAGGAAAATTCCGGTGCATTCTCGTGGGCGCTACGTGAATTCACGTTAACGATATACTGGAATCAAGCGTTTGCAAGATGGTTTCCGAGGGGGCATAGATTCCGGGTATGCCTCGTGCTATGAGTAATGAATCAGGCAATAGGGCCTGATTTTAAAGGGTAACCGCACTTGAGTGAATTGCTGCATGACGCGGAGCAGGTTACACCGTTAACGGGGGATGAACGGTGGGCCCTGGTGCAGAGGGTGGCATCCAGCCGCCACCTGATGAAAGCTCCGCAGCTTCGCGAAATTCTGATTTACATATCCCATCGGTTTCTTGCCGATCATGCGCTTGCGATCAGCGAGTTGGAAATCGGCTGCAAGGTTCTGGGGCGGCGCAACGATTTCAGCCCCAACGAGGACAATATCGTCCGGGTGCAGATCCGCCATTTGCGGAAAAAGCTGGACGAATATTTCGCCACGGAAGGTCTGGAAGAGCCGCTCATCGTTTCGATACCAAGAGGCGGTTATCTGCCGCATTTCGAAACCCGACCTGAGCGACACGCCGAGATCGTCGTTCCCATATCCGTGGAAGCGCCCGCGGCAACCTATACGACGGTCGATAGCGCAATCCAACCGCCGCCTTCAAAACTAAAGGTGAACTGGTTGGTTGTTGTAGTTGCGGTGCTGCTGGCGGTGATCGTATTTTTGAGCTTTCTTCTCTGGAAAGATCGCGAAGGCGCGCGCCGAACAGCGGGCGCGGAAGCCGCGCCGGCGCCGCGCGAGGATGCCGTCTGGTCGAAGATCTTCGTACCCCACCGCCAGACTACCGTCGTAATCGCGGATACCAACCTGGTTATGATCCAGGATATTCTGCATGCTGACATACCACTCAGTGAATACCTGGAAGGCGGCTATCCGAAGAAACTAATCGATGGCGTTCAAAACAAAGATTTGCAAGCGGCGCTGCGGCTGATCTCGATCCGGCAGTATACCAGCTTGGGCGACGTCATTCTCAGTTCCAAGTTCATGGATCTGAGCCGGCGGTACGGCGCCGATACGAATGTCCGATACGCGCGACATTTAAATGTGCGCGACTTTAAGACTGGCAACTTCATCCTGATCGGGAGCCGGCGGGGGATTCCCTGGGCGCAACTGTTCGAATCGCAATTGAACTTTAATATCGAAGAGGACCGAAGCACGCACCTGTACCGTTTGCGGAATAAGTCGCCACAAACGGGCGAGCGGGCGATTTATGGGGTATCCAGCGGCGGCCGGGCCAACGAATATACCTACGCGGACATGGCGTTGTTGCCCAACCTGTCGGGCACTGGCTATGTCCTGACGCTTTCGGGAATCGATATGCCCGCGACGGAGGCGGCGGGCGAACTGGCGAGCCAGCCTGGCTTTGGCGCCACGATCACAAAACTGCTGAACTCCCGGCCGGGGCAAGCGGCAGCGGCGTATCTGGAGATTCTACTCGAAGCCAAGGCGACTGCCGGCACAGGCGGGGGCGCCCGCATCATTAGTTATCGCCTGATCGACGGGCCGCGGCCGCCGGCTTAATGGGAGACACCAAATTACAGTTGGCGCAGCCATAAACTGCCGCAGGGTTCGCAGATTCCGTGGGTGACGGAAAAGACCTGAGGAAAGTCCGGTTCCGCAAAAAGCTCGTCCACGTCCTTCCAAAGTAAGGATTGGGTTGGGAACCGGTATGCGCAACAAAAGCTGCACACCGCAATCAGGGTATCGGCATCGCGTACCGGTTCCGGCAGGGGAATCTGGCGGCGGGTTTCTTTGAGGGTGCTGGAGTCATATCGCAAGGCGTTGCCTTCGCGGCTGATGGCCATTTGCATTTCGCGCCGGAACCGGAGGCTGTCGCAGCGGTAAGGAAACAGGATCGCACGCCCGGTCTGCATGACCAGGGTGTGCATAGCCCGGTAGATGAAGCGAACCCCCTCACAATCGATGTAGGCAAACAGGTTGTTTCCCACCACTCTCGCCGCGCGACAGTCCTCCGGAGCTTGACCGTCGCGCTCCAGCCATGCATCCCACGGCCCGCAGACCTTCAGGACGGTCCCATCCGGTTCCACCCAATAGCTCAACCTTAAATTCGGATTGCCGGCTGGCTGCATCTTATAGCACTCCGCATTTTATCCGGTTGCAGAAGAACATTCCACGCTTCTTCCGGCGCCCGCCGTCCGCTCCCCACTACAATCAGAGTAATGATCGCTCTGTTGCGCGGCGTGCTCCTCGAGAAACATCCCAATCAAGCCATCGTCGAGGCCGGCGGCGTCGGCTACGACGTTTCCATACCGGTTTCTACGTTCACGCGGCTTCCCGATCCGGGCGCCGAAGTCCGGCTACGCATCCACACGCACGTCCGCGAAGACGCGTTCTTGTTATTCGGCTTTCTGACCCTGGACGAGAAGGCGCTTTTCGAGAAACTCATCTCAGTTTCGGGCATCGGTCCGAAAATGGCGATGGCCGTGTTGTCTGGCATTCCCGCGCTCGATTTGATCGCCAGCATCCGGCGTGGGGAAGTGGAGCGGCTGGTGCGCATCCCGGGGGTCGGCAAGAAAACTGCCGAACGCATGGTGCTGGAACTGCGCGACAAGATGCCCGCGCCTTCCGGCGACGAACCAGTCACCGCGGGCGCGCCCGCGGCCGTGCTTACCGCCGTGGAACAGGACGTGCTCTCCGCGCTGCTCAACCTGGGCTGCGCGCGGCCCGCCGCCGAAAACGCCGTTCGGAAAGCCCGGACTGCCGGCGCCCCACCCCCGCCCGAAGCCGATTTCGAGCCGCTTTTCCGGCGCGCCCTGGAACTGGTACGTTAAGCTGAAATCGAATGCCTGATCGGGATCTTGTTTCCGGCTCGCGCCAGCCGGAGGATGCGCAGTTCGAAGCCGGACTCCGCCCGCGCAGCCTCGCCGATTTCGCCGGGCAGAAAAAGCTGAAGGAGAATCTATCCATCGCGATTGAGGCGGCGCGCTTGCGCGGCGAAGCCATGGATCATGTGCTGCTTTACGGGCCGCCCGGCTTGGGCAAGACCACGCTCGCCTGCATCATCGCGGAGGAATTGGAAGTTCCGATCACGACCACATCGGGCCCGGTCATTCAGAAGAAACTCGACCTCACCGGCATCCTGAGCAACATTCGCGCGCGGCAGGTTTTTTTTATCGACGAAATTCACCGGCTGATGCCCGACGTGGAGGAGATGCTTTATTCCGCGCTGGAAGACTTTCGCGTGGATATTCTGGTCGGGTCCGGCCCGGGCGCGCGCACGCACTCGCTGCCGATGCCGCACTTCACGGCGATCGGCGCCACCACGCGCCAAGGCCTCATCAGCGCTCCGCTGCGCGGCCGTTTCGGACTGGTACTGCGGCTCGAACCCTTACGCGGTCGCTGAACTGACCACGATCGTGCAGCGTTCGGCGGTTTGCTGGCGGTACCCATCGATGCGGACGCCGCCGAAGAAATCGCACGCCGGTGCCGCGGCACGCCGCGTATCGCCAATCGCCTGCTGCGGCGCGTGCGCGACTACGCCCAGGTCCGCGCGAAGGGGCACATCACCAAGGCCGTGGCGCAGACCGCGCTCAACCTGCTTGAGGTGGACCGTTACGGACTCGACGAGATCGACCAGAAGATCATGATGACGATGCTTGAGAAATATCGCGGCGGCCCGGTGGGCTTGAATACCATCGCCGCGTCGATTTCCGAGGAGGCGGATACCATCGAAGAAGTCGTACGAGCCGTATCTGATTCAGCTCGGTTTCCTCAACCGCACTGCCGCGCGGCCGCGTGGCCACGGCGGCTGGCTTACGAATATTTCAAGAGTGCGAAACGCCAGTTGCCCGGCGAGCATCCGGCGCTTTTCTGATGCCATTTGAAGAAGGTATATCTCGGCCTGGGTTCCAACATCGGAGATCGCGGCGGGACTGCTGCTGGCCACGCTCGTGGAGCGCTGCAATCGTCGGGCTCTGAAGTGCTCGGGGCTCGCCCATCTACGAGACCGAGCCGATGGAGGTGCCCGATCAGAACTGGTTTCTGAATATGGTGGTCGAAGTGGCGACCGATCTTTTCCCGTTGCAGTTGCTGAGCCGCATGGGAAAGATCGAAAGCCGCTGGGGCGCAACGGAGGCTGATCCCCAAAGGTCCGCGCACCATCGACATCGATATTCTTCTGTTATGGCAATGCCATGGTCAAGATGCCGCGCGCTAGAAATTCCTCACCCGCGTTTTCGCGACCGCCGCTTCGTGCTGGCGCCGCTTGCCGATCTGGCGCCGAACCTGCGGGACCCGGTGACGCGCAAGACGGTGGTTGAGTTATTGGGGGAATTGAAGGGCCAGACGGTGCGCAAGTTCGAGTAGGCGACGCGGCCGAGATTAATTCCAATAGTTGCGATCGAGGCTGCGGTATTGCACCGCTTCGGCGACGTGCTTGGCCGAAATGGCCTTCGATTCGCCAATGTCGGCGATGGTCCGCGCCACTTTCAGAATGCGGTCGTGCGCACGCGCCGATAGCCCCATTCGCCGCACGGCCATCTCCAGAGTGCGCTCGCCCGCCTCGTCCAGATTACACTGTTTGCGAATGAAACGCGACGGCATGTGGGCGTTGTAATAGCCGCGCGCCTGCTGAATGGCCCGCGTCCGCTCCACCACCGCGCGAATGTCCGCGGAAGACTCACTATCGCCGTTGGCGCGCATCTCCTTATAGGGGACGGCGGGAACTTCCAGGTGGATGTCGATGCGGTCGAGCAGGGGGCCGCTGATCTTGCCCAGATAACGCTGAATCATACCGGGTGTGCAGCGGCACTCGCGCGTTGCGTCGCCATAAAATCCGCACTGGCACGGATTCATCGCCGCCACCAGCATGAAACTGGCCGGAAAGCATAACGTCATGTTCGAACGCGCGATGGTGACGGATCCATCCTCGAGGGGCTGACGTAGAATCTCCAGCACGTCGCGCGGGAATTCCGGGAATTCGTCGAGAAAGAGCAGGCCGTGGTGCGCCAGGCTCACCTCGCCGGGGCGCGCCATGCCCGATCCGCCCCCGATCAGGCCAGCGTCGGAGATGGTGTGGTGCGGTGTGCGGAACGGCCGCTGGCGCAGCAGGCCGGTGCCGCCTGGGAGCAGCCCGGCCACGCTATGAACCTTGGTGGTCTCGATGGATTCGGCGAACGTCAGCGGCGGCAGAATGCCCGCCAACCGTTTGGCCAGCATGGTCTTGCCGGATCCCGGGGGCCCGATCATGAGCAGGTTGTGGCCGCCCGAGGCGGCGACTTCGAGCGCCCGCTTGGCGGTGGCCTGCCCGCGCACGTCACGAAAATCGGGCGCGCCCGATTCCGGTTCCTGCGAGGTCACCGACGCTAGCGTGCGCGGATAGTTTTGCGGATCCGCGAGCAACTTCACCACCTCGGCCAAATGCCGCACTCCGAACACGTTCACGCCATCCACGACGGCCGCTTCGGCGGCGTTCTCCGCCGGTAAGAGGAGGTTCGCGATTCCATGCTCGCGCGCGCATACCGCCACGGACAGCGCTCCCCGCACGGGCCGGATGCCGCCATCGAGCGACAATTCCCCGAGCAGGATGTGCCGGTCGAGCGAGGCCACCGTGCCCATGGCGCCGAGAATCCCCATGGCCATGGGCAGGTCGAATCCGGCGCCTTCCTTGCGCACGTTGGCCGGCGCGAGGTTGATGGTGACCGCCTTGTTGGGGTAGCCGAAGCCGGAGTTGATGAGGGCCGATTTAATGCGTTCGCGGCTTTCGCGCACCGCCGTGTCGGGCATTCCGACCATCACGAAGTCACGCGCCGAACCCGAAGCGTACATGTCGACTTCGACGTCGATCAAATGCGCGTCGATGCCGTAGACCGCCGCGCTGCGAGTTTTGAAGAGTGACATCCTGCGGTGGAGTGCGTCCGGGGAACTAGTGGCTGCGCGGCGGGAAACGTCTCATGGCCGATTGCAGGGGGCGCTGGCTAATTTCCGCCCGTTCTCGTTTTCAGCCTTTCAGCTCTTATTGATTGAAATTGTCCACGCATCCGGCTACTCTGTGGATGAAATGGATCGCCGCGGATTTATCGTCGCCGGCCTAGTGGGTAGCGCCGCCGGGTGTGCCCGTTCAAAAAGCCCTTGGCGGACGCTGACGGCATCCGAGGCCCGTAGTCTGGAAGCCATCTGCGCGCACATTATCCCGCGCGACCAGCACGCCGGCGCAGTGGAAGCCGGTGTGGTCGTTTACATGGACCGGCAACTCGCTGGTTATTACGCGCCGTTGCGCAAGACCTACCGCGAAGGCCTGGCCGCCATGGATGCCGAAAGTGTGCGCACGTCGGGCCGCCCGTTTGCCGATCTTGCGGCCGCGGCGCAGCTCGAGGTTCTGCGGCACGGTGAAAGCGCTCCGGAAACCAGGCAGTTCTTCGACCTGCTGGTAGCGCATACCATGCAAGGATTTTACGGCGATCCCCGGCATGGCGGCAATCGCGACCGCGCCAGTTGGCGGATGCTGGGAGTATCCTCGCCACCGCTGCGAGGCCGCGCGTGAAACGTGTGAACGCGGTCATTGTTGGAGCGGGCGCTGGAGGCGGGATCGTCGCGAAGGAACTGGCGGTGGCCGGGCTCAGCGTGGTGCTGCTGGAACGCGGCAAATCGTATACCGCGTTCGACTGCCGCAAGGACGACCTGCGCAACCAGCGCACCTCGGTGCTGGGCAACGCTTTCGGTCCCGATGACCCACGCAATCCGCGCGTCTTCGTCGACACGAAAGGCCGCGCGCGCGTGGTCAGGCCCAGCGGCCCGGGATACAGCAACAATGCCGCCTGCGCCGGGGGCGGCACACTCAGTTACGGCGCCATGGCGTGGCGCTACATGGAGCGCGATTTCCGCATGCGCTCCACCTACGGCGCGGTGGCCGGCAGCACTTTGGAAGACTGGCCGATCTCTTACGCCGACCTGGAACCGTATTACGAAAAGGCAGAATGGGAAATCGGTGTTTCGGGCGACGACTCGGCCAATCCGTTCCGCGCCCCTCGCCGCAAGCCTCTGCCCATGCCGCCGCTCGCTCCCAATCGGGAATTCGAAATCCTGCAGCCCGCCGCCCAGCGCCTGGGATTGCACCCGTTCCACATTCCCATGCTGCGCAACACCGTGCCTTATAACGGCCGCGGACCCTGCATGCGCTGCCGCTGGTGCGTGGGCTTTGCATGCGAAGTGAACGCCAAGTGCGGCACGCAGAACACCGTCATCCCCACCGCCCTGGCTACGGGCAATTGTGAACTGCGCACGGACGCGATGACCCGCCGCATCGTCACCGACTCGCGCGGGCGCGCCACCGGCGTCGAATACTTCGATGCTCACGACCGCCTCATCCGGCAGGATGCCGACATCGTCGTCGTCTCCGCCGCCGCGGTCGAATCCGCCCGGCTCCTGCTCAATTCCAGATCGGAGATGTTCCCGCAGGGTTTGGGCAACCGCTACGATTGGGTCGGCCGGAATTTCCAGGGGCACAGCTATACCGGCGCATTCGGCATCATGCCCAACGACATTTACGATGACCTGGGCCCCGGCGCATCCATCGCCATCTGCGATTTCAACCACGGCAACGCGGGGCTGGCCGGGGGCGCGATGCTGGCTAACGAGTTTATCCGGCTGCCTTACCAATTCGTGGGCATGCTTCCGCCGGACGTGCCCAAATGGGGGCAAGCCCACAAGGATTTCATGCGCAGTTTCTACCGCCGGGCCATCGCCATTCAAGGGCCCGACGCAGGAGATGCCCATGTTCGACGCGCGGGTAACGGTCGACCCGGGCGTGGTCGATCATTGGGACATTCCTGTGGCGCGCATGTCCGGCGACAAGCACCCCCACACTATAGAAATCGGCGCTTTCGCCGCGGCTAAAGCAGAAGCGTGGCTGAAGGAAGCGGGGGCCGTGCGGACCTGGAAAAAGCTCGCGGGACCCGGGATCACCGGCGGCCAGCACCAGGCGGGAACCTGCCGCATGGGCAACGATCCGAAAACGTCAGTCGTCAATCGCGACTGCCAGGTTCACGACATCGATAACCTATTCGTGATCGACGGCAGCGTCCACGTGACCAACGGCGGATTCAACCCGGCGCTTACCATCATGGCGAATGCGTACCGCGCGTCGGAGCGGCTGCTGCAGGGTGGAAAGGCACGCACTACCGATGATTCCGGCGCGTTGGTGGTGGCCCGTAGCAGCGCTGCCCGCCTTACTGCTGATGCTGCCCGCGTCCAGCATTTACTACAAGTCCACTGCGGGCGAAGGGTGCGCCAGTTGCCACGAGATCCGCGAGAACTGGAATTCCTGGCACGAATCGACGCATCGCAATATTCCCTGCTCGGCCTGCCATGGCGATTCGCTCACTTCAGGCATTGCATTTCATGCCGGCAACTTGCGCCGGATCGTGAAGCACCTGAGCGGCCAGGTACCCGAGCAGATCCGGCTGAAGGGGCTCGATATCACCGCCATGATCGGACGCTGCCAGGCTTGCCACCGGCAGGAGTTTGCCGACTGGCAATCCGGTCCGCACGGCGCAACGCTGGCCAAGTTCCTGCTGGACAAGAAGCAAAACCACGAGCGGCTGTTGATGGACGATTGCCTGCGCTGCCACGGCATGCAATACGAAGGCGGCATCCGCGATCTGGTTACGCCTATCGACAGGCAGGGCCCTTGGAAGATGACCGACGAGCGCTGGACCAACGTGCCCGCGATTCCCTGCCTCGCCTGCCACCAGATCCATCGCCGCGGCGACCTGGCGCGGCCTGGCGTTCGTCCACCGATCGTGCGGCCGTCGCTGGCGCTATTCGATCGCCGGGAAATGGGTCATGTGGCAGCCGCCAACCTCGCGCTGCCCCAGATTCTGGACCACGGCCAGCCGATTCGCATGAGCCCCGATGCGCGGCAAGCGCTTTGCTACCAATGCCACGCGCCGCTCTCCACCCGCGAACGCGGGTCGGGCGACGATCGCACCGGGGCCGGGATTCACGAGGGGCTGAGTTGCCTGGCCTGCCACCAGAAGCACGGCCAGCAGGCGCGCGCATCTTGCGCCACTTGCCACCCGCGCCTTTCCAACTGCGGACTCGACGTCGAAAAAATGGATACAACTTTTTTGTCGCCGAAGAGCGCTCACAATATTCATTCGGCGAAGTGCATAGACTGCCACACCAAGGGCGTACCCAAGAAGCGCTTAGTGGCCGGATCTGCGCTTTGGGAGCGAAAATCCGGCCTTTGATTTAGTAGCGGTAGTGGTCCGGTTTATAGGGGCCTTCCGGAGCAACACCCAAGTACTTGGCCTGCTTGTCGGATAGGGTGGTCAGCTTCACCCCGATCTTGTCGAGGTGCAGCCGCGCGACTTCTTCGTCCAACTTCTTCGGCAGGGTGTAGACGTCGACCTTATAAGTATCTTTGTTCTTCCAGAGGTCGAGTTGAGCCAGCGTCTGGTTCGAGAAACTATTGGACATCACGTAGCTGGGGTGGCCCGTCGCGCAACCGAGGTTCACCAGCCGGCCCTCGGCCAGCAAAAAGATGCTGTTGCCGTTGGCGAAGGTATACATATCCACCTGCGGCTTGATGTTGGTGCGCTTGGCAGTCTTGTCGGCGTTGAGCGCGTCCACCTGAATTTCGTTGTCGAAGTGACCGATGTTGCACACGATGGCCTGGTCCTTCATGTGCCGCATGTGTTCGAGGGTGATCACTTCCGTGTTCCCCGTGCAGGTTACATAAATGTCGCCGCGCCCCAGAGTATCTTCCACGGTGGTCACTTCAAAACCTTCCATGGCGGCTTGCAGAGCATTGATCGGATCGATTTCGGTGACGATGACGCGCGCGCCCATGCCGCGCAGCGAGTGCGAGGAGCCCTTGCCCACGTCGCCGTAACCGCAAACCACCGCGATCTTGCCCGCCACCATCACGTCGGTCGCGCGCTTGATGCCGTCCGCCAGAGACTCGCGGCAGCCATACAGATTATCGAATTTCGATTTGGTCACGGAGTCGTTGACGTTGATCGCCGGAACCAGCAGTTTGCCCTGTTCCTTCATCTTGTACAAGCGATGAACGCCAGTGGTGGTCTCTTCCGATACTCCGCGCCAGTCCTTCACCAGGTCGCGCCAGTGATTGGGGTTTTCCGCATGGATTTTCTTGAGCAGATCCTTGATGACTTTTTCTTCGTGGCTCTCGGAAGGCTCGTTCACCCACCCGCCGCCGTGCTCGAGTTCCCAGCCTTTGTGGATGAGCAGGGTCACGTCGCCGCCATCGTCTACGACCAGTTCGGGACCCTTGCCGCCCGGATGGCTGATGGCCTGGAAGGTGCACCACCAGTATTCTTCGAGGGACTCTCCTTTCCAAGCGAAGACCGGCACGCCCGTCTCAGCGATGGCCGCGGCTGCGTGATCCTGCGTCGAGAAAATATTGCAACTGGCCCAGCGGACCGAGGCGCCCAAGTCGACCAGGGTCTCGATCAGGACCGCGGTTTGAATGGTCATGTGCAGCGAGCCGGTGATGCGAACGCCCTTCAACGGCTTGGCGACAGCGTACTTCTTGCGAATGGACATCAAGCCGGGCATCTCGTGCTCGGCGATGGAAATTTCTTTGCGGCCCCAATCGGCCAGCGCCATATCGGCGACTTTGAAGTCGGTAGCGATGGTTGCGGTGGACATTAACCCTCCGGTAAAAGCAAGATATAGACAAATCTAGATACGTTGATATATTATTACACCAAGCACGATGGCGTCAATCCTAAAAAATCTCAAGCTGCTATCGGACCCGAGCCGCATCCGTATCTTGTTGTTACTAGAGCGCGAAGAGCTTTCGGTGACGGAGCTTCAGGAAATCCTGGCGATGGGGCAGAGCCGGATCTCGACGCATTTGGCGCAGTTGAAGCAGGCCGCCCTGGTGGAGGACCGGCGGACCGGCAAGAGCATTCTTTATCGCTTTCTGCCCACGGCGCACAGGGAATTCGGCCACTTGCTGCGGGTGCTGCGCGATGCGGCCACGGAGATTCCCGAGGCGGCCGACGACTCGCAAGCTTTGAAAATGGTGCTGGCTCGCCGGGCCGATCGCATGCGCGCGTATTTCGACGGTTTGGCGGGGAAGTTTGGCCGTCACTATGTGCCGGGGCGTTCGTGGAAAGGGCTTGGCGGAGACATTGCTCGCGCTGATGCCGCCGCTCGAGATTGCCGACCTTGGCGCGGGCGAAGGAACATTTTCGCAATTGCTCGCGCGCCGCGCCAGGCGGGTGATCGCGGTCGACAATTCGGAAAAGATGGTGGAGTTTGGCACCGACCTGGCGCGCAAGCATGGAGTAGAGAATCTGGAATACCGGCTCGGCGACCTGGAAGCGGTGCCCATTGAGGATGACAGTGTGGACGTCGCGTTCTTCAGCCAGTCGCTGCATCACGCGCAGCACCCCGAGCGTGCGGTGGCCGAGGCCTGGAGGATTCTGAAGCCGGGCGGGCGGATCGTGGTGCTGGATTTGATGCGCCACACGTTTGAAGACGCACGCGAGTTGTATGCAGACTTATGGCTGGGCTTCAGCGAGGTGGAGGTGGGGCGGTTTTTGGATCAAGCCGGGTTCGGCGCGGTGGAAACTTCGGTGGTCCACCGCGAAGATGAAGCGCCGCACTTTGAGACGATGCTTGCTGTCGGGACCAAGTGACGAAGTGATTTACCAAAACGCCGGTTGGTCTGGTATCTTTCTTGCGTGAGAATTCTTAAAGCCATCGCGGCGGCGGCGGTGTTCGCCTCGTGGGCGCCGGCGTTTGGGCAGGAGTCCCCGCCTTGGCCCGACACCTACTTGGGGCGACTGCAGGCGCTGGCATTGGTCGAAACGCTCAATGCGGAGATCCTGGCGAGCTCGAGCGCCACGCTGACGCTGGAGACGTGGTGCCGCGACCACGAACTGGCGAAACAGCCGACAATCGTCGCGGAACTGGTGAAGAGCGAACCAAAAACGGCGACGGCGGAACAGCGACAGCGCCTTCAAGTGAGCCCTGAAGACGACGTCAGGTACCGCAAGGTTCAACTTCGCTGCGGCACGCGCGTTCTGTCGGATGCGGAGAACTGGTACGTGCCCAGCCGGCTGACGCCCGCCATGAATCGACAGCTGGAGACGACGGACGCTCCGTTCGGAAAAGTCGTGCGGCCGCTGCAGCCCTACCGGCAGACATTCGCCGTCAAGATTCTGTGGCTGCCGCTGCCGGAGGGTTGGGAGCGCGGCACGTACGCCGTGCCGGGCGCCGGCGGCGACGCTCTAACGATTCCGCAGGCGCTTTTCGAACACCACGCGGTGCTGTACACCAAGGATCACAGACCATTTTCGGAAGTGGACGAGGTTTATCAACGGCAGCTTCTGGCATTCCCGCCGCCGCGCTGAGTGCAATCGCTACTGCTTTCCCGCATGCGCAGCCGAGCGGAACAAGTCGTCGGCGGCTCTGAGCACCACCCATCTCAGCCGCTGCGGCAATTCCGGATGCGCCGCCAGAAACTGCTTCACTGTCGCCGCCGCTTCCGGCGACCGGTGGCCGCTCAGCAAAGCATCTGCCCAGCGCTGCGGGAAAAAGATGTCGCCCGTCTTTTGGATTTCGGGCAGCAGGTCCAGCGCCGGGCGCACGAACAGCCTCGCTTGCGGTTCCCGCAAAGGATGATTCAGGTAGCGCAGCGACTCCAGAGCCCAGGGTTCGTGACGCCGGTTGTTCACGTCGCGGAGCCGTGCGAACGCTTGGGCGCGCACAGCGGGGTCGGCGGACATGGCGGGCATCACGAACTCGAAGCGGGCCTTGCGGTCGGGATTCTGGGTTCGATCGCGCTGGGCGTCGAGGATTTCCCGCCATCCCGGTGCTTCCTTCAACGCAAGGGTCAAGGCCATCTCAATCTCGTCGGTCTCGGCGAGAGTCAGTCCGTCGATTTTCTCTTCGCGCCGCCAGACACGCGACAGCCACGCCAAGGCGCCGGGCGTCGACGACACTTCGCGGAATGCGCTGAACCATGCCGACTTTTGGCTCGCGGTGGGCGCTTGGGCCAGCCCGCAGCGGAACAGCGCCTCCAGTTTAGCGGCGCATGCCGGACGGTCACCGGCCGGGATCTCACGCCAGAATATGCGCACTGCGTAGGAAAGGATTTGCTGGGTGTTCTGCTCATCGCTCTCGCGCGGCAGGGCGCGCGCCGCGGTTTGCAACAACTCCGCGGGCTTGACGCCCGATTCCTTCAGGTTCTCCCACAAGTCCACCCAGGCGCTCGCGCGGGTCAACGGGTCGGCGATCTCTTCTATGTGACCGAGCAGATATCGCAGTGTCACGGCGTCCAGCTTGAACAGCCCGTAACCCAAACCGCCGCCGTTGGGAATCACATACAGCGGCTTCGGCATGGCCTGTGCATGCTCGACGGCCGCAGTTGCGCCGTCCATCGCGGCATCGTAGTTTTGAACGCTGCCAGGAAAACCGACGGTCACCCGCAGCCGCTGCGGCCAAACCGTGCCGCGGCCGAGCGGGTCGCGCTGGGTAAACGCGAGTTTCGCGAGCTTGCCGTCTTGGCCCAAGACGAGACCGGTCGAAATCTCGGGCCGGCCTCGCTGTTCCACCCAGGAGCGGCTCAAGCGCGCCACCTGCCCCGGCGCGCGCCGATCGAGAATGTCCACCAGGTCGAGCCAGGTTGCATTTGCGAACGAGTAGCGCTTCAGGTAATCCCGCATGCCCCCGCGAAACGCGCCTTCACCCAGCATCGTTTCCAACTGCCGCATGACGATCGGCGCTTTGTCATAGATAATGGGACCGTAGAGCGAACCGGCCTCGTCCAGGTTTCGCAAGTGCTGCCGGATCGGATTGGCGCCCGCCGTGCGATCCACCTCGTAGGCGGAAGGATAATGCGCCAGCAGGAAGCGCAGGTCATGGTTGATTTCCGGGAAACTCGGATTCACGATTTTCGCCGCCATGAAATTGGCCATTACTTCCTTCATCCAGACGTCATTGAACCAGCGCATGGTGACGAGGTCGCCGAACCACATGTGGGCGGTTTCGTGCGCGATGACGCTGGCGCGCGCCAATAATTGGTTCTGCGTGGCTGACGGATCGAGCATCAGTCCGGAGGCGTTGTACAAGATGGCGCCCGCATGCTCCATCCCTCCAAATTGGAACGAAGGAATCAGCACGAAATCGAATTTCCCCCACGGGTAAGGAATGCCGGTATATTCTTCGAGCCACGACAGCGCGTGTGCGTGCAGGTCGAACAGCGCGTCGCGATTGCGCGCCACTTTGGCGGCGTCGGTTTCGCGGTGGAACATGCGGAACACACGGCCGTTGCGCTGAGCTGTTTCTACCTGGAATTTCCCCGCGGCGAAAGCGAACAAATAGGTGGGCAGCGGGGGAGTTTCGGCAAAGCGCACCACGGTGCGCGCTGCGGTGGTGGTGCGCGTGGTTTCCGCGCCATTCGCCACCACCTGCCAAGCGGCCGGCACATCAAGGGTGAGGGAAAAGCGGGCCTTCACGCTGGGCTGGTCGAAGCACGGAAATGCGTAGCGGGCCCGTGCCGGAACGAACAGCGTGTATAGGAACTCGTCGTTCCGATTGAGGGCTTCGTCGCCGGCTTGGAACTCAATGTGGATGGCGTTTTCGCCGGCGTGCGTGGCGGCAGCAGGAATGACGATGTGGCCATCGGCGAATTGGTACGCTACGGGCGCTCCCGCCGCTTGCATCGATGAGATGTTCTCGCGATCCTGTTCGAAGTCGAGAACTACCTGTCGCGGCGTGCGCAGAACGAACCGCACCGTTTCGTCGCCGCTCACCGCGCCGGTTTTGGATTCGGGGATGCGGAACGAGAGCTCGTAGCGCACCGACTGGATCTCGGCCGCGCGCTGATTCGCCAGGATTTCGGAAACGCCGCGCCCCGGCGCCATCGCCGCGGCCACGGCTAACGGGGCTAGAACCAATATCGGAAGCACGGCTTGCGCTACGGCTGTTCCCGCCAAAATCACCCCATCAGATTAGCGTACAACACAGGTCAAAGCCGATCGGTAGTTGAACAACGCCGGATATTGTTACCGCCACAATGGCGCAGGCCCCGGTCATCGAACGCGCGCCCTTGCGTGGGCTGCCACAGGCAGCGGTGTGGCAGCTCCCGATGAGCCGTGCCGGCGATTGACGGAATTGCCACCTGTTATGTTAAATCTGAAGGAATGATCGTCACGCAGGTCCGCGCGCAGCATGTCGCCAAGTAACGCCGCCATGATCGAGGCCGCCGGCCTCAGCAAATTCTATGGAGACTTCGCCGCCATCCGCGACGTGTCTTTCTCCATTCCGCAGGGCCAGGTAGCGGCCTTCCTCGGTCCCAATGGCGCCGGCAAGTCCACCACCATGAAGATCCTCACCGGCTACCTTGCGCCCAGTTCCGGGGCGGCGCGCATCGCCGGCCTGGACGTAGCCACCGACCGCATCGCCGCCGCCGAGCGCCTTGGCTACCTGCCGGAAAACGGTCCGCTATACCCGGACATGACCCCGCTCGCCCTGCTGAAGTTCTTCGGACGCGCCCGCGGCCTGACGGGCGCCCACCTCCGCGACCGGATCGAAGCCGTGATCGCCCGCTGTTCCCTCGAAGCCGTCATCGAAAAGCCCATCCAGAAGCTTTCCAAAGGCTACCGCCAGCGCGCCGGCATGGCCCAGGTGCTGCTGCACGAACCCGACGTCCTGATCATGGACGAGCCCACCAGCGGCCTCGATCCGAACCAGACCCGCGAGGTCCGCCAGACCATCCGCGAATTGGGACAGAGCAAGACCATCCTGCTCTCTACGCATATTTTGCAGGAAGTCGAAGCCATGGCCGGACGAGTGATTTTCATCAATCGCGGGCGCGTGGTTTTCGACGGCACACCGGCGGCAATGCAGGCCGGCTACGCGTCGCTCGACGACGCCTTCTAGCGCCACCGGCGCGCCTGACAGGAAGGAGGCGCATGCACACCCGCAAGCGTGTAATCCGCGCCATCCTGCAGCGCGAACTGCTCGTCTTACTTCGCTACTCCCACGGGCTACGTCTTCATCACCCTGTTCGTTTTTCTGAGCGCCATGGCCGCCTTCTGGCAGGAGCGCTTCTTCGCCACCAACCTCGCCAACCTCGATCAGCTCAATCGCTTCTTTCCTTACCTGCTGATCTTCCTGGTGCCCGGCCATCAGCATGAGCCTGTGGGCCGAAGAAAAGAAGCAGGGCACGGAAGAATTGCTGCTTACCTCTGCCGGCCACCGACTTGCAAATCGTGCTGGGCAAATATCTGGCCGCGCTCGCCATTTATACCGTGGCGCTGTTGTTCTCACTCAGTCATGTGGTGGTGCTGTGCTGGCTGGGCAGTCCCGACCCCGGCCTGATGTTCGCCACTTATTTGGGCTATTGGCTGATGGGCGCGGCGCTGCTTACCGTCGGCATGCTGGCCTCCGCGCTGACCGATAACCTGACCGTCGCCTTCATCCTGGGCGCGGTGTTCTGTTCCGTCCCCGTCTTCCTCGATTACGCCGGGTCCATCGTTACCGGCGCGCCCCAGCGCCTCGCCGAAAAGCTTTCCGTCGCCGAACAGTTCCGCGATCTCTCCACCGGCGTCATTACCCTTGCGCCGCTGGTCTATTTCGTTTCGTTTGCCGCCGCCACTCTCTATCTGAACGTCGTGATCCTGGGCCACCGCCGCTGGCGCACCGGTCCGAAAACCCCTCCCATGCGCGCGCCATCTCGCCGCCCGCGCCCTGGCGCTGGCCGTCATCGTCGCCAGCCTCACCCTGCTGGCGTCCAATTCCACCTTGCGCCTCGACGCCACCTCCGAACAGATCCATTCGCTCTCCCGCGGAACCAAAGAGCTGCTGCGCTCCATCGACCGGCGCCAACCCGTCTTCATCCAGGCGTATTTCAGCCCCGATGTTCCGCGCAGTTATGTCGAAGCGCGCAGCGGACTGGTGGCCATGCTGCGGGAATTTCAGGCCGTTTCCGATGGCGGCGTCAACGCCAAAATCGTCGAGACCGTTAAGTATTCGCCGCAGGCGCGCGAAGCCCAGGAGCGCTTCGGCATCAAACCCTTCCGCGTCTCCGCCAGCGAGGAGAGCGCCCGCGTGATGAACGAGATCTTCCTGGGCCTCGCCTTCACCCGAGGTTCCGAAGAATTCGTCATCCCTTTTTTCGATCGCGGCTTACCCGTTGAGTACGAGCTGATGCGTTCCATCCGCGTCGTCTCCCGCGCCCATCGCAAGAAGATCGGCGTGCTGGACACGCCGGCCAAGCTTTTCGGCGGCCTCGATTTCCAGAGCCGCCAGCAAGCCCAGGAGTGGTCCATCGTCTCCGAACTGCGCAAGCAGTACGACGTAGCCCAGGTCTCGCCCGACGCCGAATACCCGGCCGATCTGGACACCTTACTGGTGGCGCTGCCCTCCAGCCTCACGCAGCCGCAGGCAGACCGTCTGACCGCATACGTAGAGCGCGGCAAACCTACCCTCCTGCTCGTCGATCCATTGCCGACTTTCGACATGGATCTGTCGCCGCAGGATTCCAAAGCCAATCTGCATCCGCTCATGGCTGCGTTGGGCGTCTCATGGCAGGCCAACCGCGTCGCCTGGGACAACGCCAATCCGCACCCGCAGTTGCGGAGCCTGCCGAAGGAAGTTGTATTCGTCGGGAAGGGTTTCAACCAGAAAGATCCCATTACGGCCGGGTTGCAGGAGGTGGTGCTGCTTTATCCCGGCGTTTTGAAAAGTGAAGGCGGCGCGCCGTTCGTCCCGCTACTCACCACTAGCGCCGATTCCGGTCTCTCCCGTATCGATCAACTTGTCGAGCGCAGTCCTTTTGGCGTGTCCATCAATCAGGATGCGCCGCACAATCCCGATAACGGCAATCACGTGCTTGCCGCCCGCATTCAAGGCAAGGGCAGCACCGGCCCGCTCAATGCCATCGTCATCGCAGACGCCGACCTGATGAGCGAGCAGTTTTTCGAGCTGCGCCGCCACGGCGTGGAGAATCTCAACTTCGATAACGTCGCCTTTCTTCTAAACTGCGTCGATCAACTCGCGGGCGATCCATCCTTCATAGCTCTGCGCAAGCGGCGGCCCAGGCAGCGCACTCTTGAAGCGGTGGAAGCCCGCACCCGCACTTATGAGGCCCAGCGCCTGCACGAATCCGAGCAGGCCGAAGTGCTGGCGGCCCAGCGGCTGAAAGAAGCGCAAGCCCGCCTGGATCGCGCGGTGAGCGAAGTTGAACGCCGGCCCGACCTCGACGATCAGACCAAAGAGGTCATGATCGCAAACCTGAAAACGGCCGAGACACGCCGCCTGGAAGTCGCGCGCGCCAACATCAATGACGAAAAGCAGCGGCAGATCGAAGACAGCCGCGCGGAAATGGAAAACTCCATCCGCGGCATCCAGAACACCATCAAGCTGCTGGCGGTGGTTTTGCCGCCCATACCGGCATTTATCGTTTTTCTGATCGTGTCCATCCGGCGCGTCCGCCGCGAGCGCATCGGCGTCCCCGTCGATCGTCTGGTGGCCAAGGAGGTGGCATGAAAGAAAGCCTCCAGACCGCCGCCTTGGCGGGAGTCGCCGTCGTGCTAGCCATCTCCGCCGCCGTCGTCCAACCCGAATCGCGCGTTCCAAAGATCCTGAACGATCAGGGCGAAGCATTCTACCCTGCCTTCACGGACCCTCAATCGCCGCGCACCATCGAAGTGGTCGATTACGACGAATCCACCGCCACTTCGCTTCCCCTCAAAGTGCAGTTCCAGCAGGGCCGTTGGGTGATCGCGTCGAATTACAATTACCGGGTCGATATCGGCGACCGTCTGGCGAAAACCGCCGCCGCGCTCATGTACCTGAAGAAGGACATGGTTCGCTCCGATTCGCCTCTCGACCATGCGAAGTTCGGTGTGATCGATCCGCTCGATGAAAAAGCCAGCGGTCTTACGGGGCGCGGCAAACGCGTGACTCTACGCGATGGCAACGGCGGGATTCTCGCCGATTTTATCCTGGGGAAATCCGTCGAAGGCAAGCCCGGCTATCGTTATGTCCGAGTGCCGGGCCAGAAGCGGACCTACGCCGTCAAGACGGATGCCGATCCCTCCGCCCGCTTCGCCGATTGGGTGAATGCCGGCCTGCTGCGGATCGCCAGTTCCAGCATCCGCAAAGTCACCATCAATCGCTATAACATCGACGCCGGCGGGCATCTGGGCAATGCCGAAACCACTGTGCTCACGCAGGACAAGGGTCAGTGGACGGCCACCGGAGAGAGACTCAACCTGCCGGCCGTGCACGCCATGGCCAATACTCTGGACACCCTGAAGATCGCCGACGTCCGTCCCAAACCGCCCGGCCTGGCCGCCGGTTTACGGCACGAAGAATTGCAAATCACCCTGGAAACGGCGTTGTCCCTGCAAAAAGCGGGTTATTTTTTCACGCCGCAGGGGCGCGTTTTTTCGAGCGAGGGCGACATGACCGTCGAGACCAATAACGGTCTGATGTACTCTCTCCGCTTCGGCGAAGTGGCTGCCAGCGTGACGAAGTCGGGCGCTCCCAGCGACAACCGTAACTTATTCGTCATGGTGCATTTCGACCCTGCCCGGGCAGCCGCGTACGGCGGCGACGCCGCGGCCGGAGAGCGTGCCGCTCGCGAACTCAACGATCGATTCGCCGATTGGTATTACGTCATCAACGGCAAGGATTTTCAGACGCTTCGTTTAGGCCGCGCCGCCACTGCCCCTCCCCCCGCGCCGGTCATTCCGCCGGTCAATCCGCATGCCGAAGCTCCGCCTCAGTAAGAATTCAACTTGGAATTCTTTCTATTAATAGAGAAGTCCGCTATTTTCGGTTAATGTTATCCAAGGGGATGGTTGTTTGTTAACCGCGGTTATTCGCAGAATGTCCTCAAGCTGGCTTTGGACTGACACCAGCTTTCGAAATCTACTTGAGAGGGACATCCATGTCGAATATCGTGAAAGCACTTTGGCAAGACGAGCAAGGCCAGGATTTGATCGAATACACGCTGCTCATGGCCTTCGTGGCCCTGGCATCCGCCGCGTTGTTCATTAGCTCGGGAGCGAGCATCAGCTCGATCTGGAGCGATACCAACTCCCAGTTGTCATCCGCCGCCACCACGGCTGCGAGCTAGACGGCTTGCAACAAAAAGGGGGGGAACAGGTTTGGCCGGGCGTGGCCGGGATCCGCCAGTTCCCCATTGCAATTCGCCTTTACATTTAATTACACGCCCGACAAACCGCCTTTACACGCGCCGCCTAACCTGGGTTCAGGAGGAGTAACACAATATGAAAAATACATGGTTACGTTTGGCGGCCACGGCGGCGGTAGCGGGAGGCATGCTCTTGGCCGCTCAGCAAGTCGAGAATCAACAGGCGCCGGCGCCCGCCGCCCAGGGCAGGGCACAGCGCGGGCAGCGTCTCGCCAGTTATCTGAATCTGACGCCGGCCCAGGCCGCGCAAGCTCGGACGGACATGAAAACCGCGCGGCAGGCTTCGCAACCAGCCCGGCAACAACTGCGTGAGCTGCATGCTTCCATGGCTCAAGCGGTGAGGGCTAACGATACGGCCAAAATCAACCAGTTGAGCGCGCAGGAGGCTAATCTGAAGGGTCAGATCGAGGCCACACGACAGGAAGCATTCGCTCATATCTACAGCACCCTGACGCCCGAGCAGCGGGCTAAAGCCGACCAACTGCCCGCCCACATGAAGCAGATGCGCCAGCAGCGCATGCAAAATCAACAGACGCCCAACAACGGCTAGTCTGCGACCAACTCGCGGGGAGGCAGGCGTAACCTGCCTCCTCTATCTTTCGTAGGATTCGTAGCCCAGCCGCCATCCAAGTTTCTGCGCATCGAACCAGGAGACCTTTACTCCGAACCACCGCTCTTGCGACGCCGCCTGATGACGCCCGCGGCGCTCTTCAAGGATGAATGCGCAGGGCGATTCGCCGAATTGCTCCAGCCGCTTGTTCAGCCATGAGTCCGCATTCAGGGGTTGCGCCAGGATTACCGGAGCGCCGCCCAACAGCGCCAGATGCGCTCCGAATTCCTTGTCCACCTGCTTGATCGCGGGCGGCGTCCCATACGCTTGCGCATAGCGCTTAACCGATTCGTTCAAATCCCGTACCGCGATCACCACTTTGAAGACGCCGCCGAAATCTTTGTCGATCGGCTTGCCATTGGGAAACGCCCGCTGCTCGCGCGGCGTAAAATCGTGAATCAGAAACGGGAAGAAGGTACCGCTCGGCTCCGTTCCCACTTGCGCCGTTTCCCAATCCAGCCGCACGCCATCCGGCCGCGCCCGCCCATTCTTCACCGGGGCCGATACCGCGATGCCCGCCGCCCGCAGGCGCGCTACCTCGGCCGCCACATCTTTCTCCCGCGCCGCCCAAGCGCACGGCCCCGCATTTCCCATCATGAACGCCGTCCACGGCTGCCGCGCCAGTGTTTCCGCATCCGCCTTCGCCCGCGGCGCCATGAGTTCCAGATAGGACCCGTCCGCGAAGCTCACCAGCGCCATCTCGGTGGCGCCGTTGCTGTGCGGGCCGCCGTAAACGCTTTCTATCCCGATCGCCGACAAACTCGCCTGCATCCCTTTTAGGCTGCTGCCCGCCGCCGTGACATGATCCACCTTCAGATCCGCCGCCGTCACTGCCATCGCGAGAAATATCAGCCCGACCGCGCAACGCACCATACTGCGATTGTAAAGTAGAACGTATGCCCGTATCCCTGCAACAACAAACAGCCCTCGTAATCGGGGCCTCCAGCGGTATCGGCCGCGAAACCGCCGTCCTCCTGGCGCGAGCCGGAGCACGCGTGATGGCCTCGGCCCGCCGGGAAGACCGGCTGCGCGACTTGCAGCAGTCGCTCACGAGCGAAGGCTGTTCCATCGACATCTTCGCCGCCGATGCGTCCAGTGCCGCCCAGATGGAAAATCTCGCGCAACTGACGGGCGAACGGCTGGGGCCGATCGACATCCTGGTTTTCGCCACCGGAATCAATGTTCCCGACCGTGCCATGAAGCGCCTGACTGCTCCCATCTGGAATGAAGTGATCAGCGTGAACTTAAACGGCGCTTATTACGCCACCCGCGCCGTTCTCCGCGCCATGCGCGAACGAGGCGCCGGTCATTTGATCTATGTCTCCTCCGTATCGGGCCTGTTCGCCGATGTCTCAGGCGCCGCCTATCAAGCATCCAAGCGCGGACTCCTGGGTCTCGCCCATGCCACCCGCCTGGAAGAAAAAGAGAACGGCATCCGCACCTGCGTGGTCTGTCCCGGCCTGGTCGATACCGAAATCCTGGACCGCCGTCCGGTCAAACCCACGGCCGAAATACTGGCCCAGGCTCTCCGCCCCGAAGATGTGGCTGAAATGATCCTGGCAGTCGCCGCGCTCCCCCCCGCGTCTGCATTCCGGAATTGCAGATCGTGCCCACGTCTCCTATAGGCGCGTTTGGCTTACACCACTGGTTCTCCGCTCGGATCGGAACCCTTGCTTTCCTGTTTTGATAACAATACAATAAGGCCTGAAATGACCATACACCCGAATTCCCGCCGTTCCTTTCTGCAATTGGCTGCCTTGGCCGGCGCGCTGGCGCCCGCAGCCACGAAGGCCGCGGCCCAGCCCGGCTCTTCGGCTCCCACCCTGCCGACCGTCAAGTTCGGCAAAACCGAGATCACCCGCCTGATCGTCGGCTCGAACCCGCTCTATGGCTATTCCCACTTCAACCACACGCTCGACCAACTCATGCGGGAGTGGTACACACAGGATCGCAAGATGGAAGTGCTGCACTCCTGCGAGCGGCACGGCATCAATACGTGGCAACTGCATTACAACGACCTGCCGGTTGAGGATTTCAAGAGATATCGCGCCGAGGGCGGAAAGATGAATCTGATCCTGCTGGCCGATTTTGCGCTGATGAAGGAGCCCAAGCTGCTGCCGGAAGTGGCGCGGCTCGGCCCGCTGGGCATCGGCCATCACGGCAATCGCACGGACGAGCGCTTCCGCAACGGCGAGAAGAATAAGATCAAGGATTTTCTGAAAGCCGTTCGCGATACGGGCGTGATGGTGGGACTGTCCACCCACAATCCGGCGGTCGTGGATACAGCCGAAGGCGAAGGGTGGGACGTGGACTACTACCAGTGCTGTCTATACCGCGTGTCGCGCACACCCGAGGAAGCTCGCGCGGAATTCGGCGAGTCACCCATCGGCGAGACTTTCATGGAGAAGGACCCCGAGCGGATGTTGCGCATGATCCGGCAAACCAAAAAGCCGTGCCTGGCGTTCAAGCTGTTCGGAGCGGGGCGCGCGAGCGGGTCGCCGGCCGCCGTGGAAGGCGCTTTTCGTTTCGCGCTGAACGGCGTCAAGCCGACTGACGCCGTCATTGTGGGGATGTACCCGCGTTTCCAGGACGAAGTGCAGCAGAACACCGACATAGTGCGCCGGATTCTGACGGCAGCATAACCGTCCGCCCGCTATTTCGAGGCGCCGCCTTCGCGCGCCAGCCGCACTTTGGCGTCTTCGAGCTTTTTGTTGATGGTGGCCAGTTCGCCGGGTTCCATATCGGACTGGCCTTCGGTGGTTTCGGCTTCCTTCACCGAAGCCTGCCATTGCGTGATGGCGTCTTTGGTTTTGCCGAGCTTCAAATAAACATCGCCCAGATGATCGTGAACTGTCGGATCCTGGCTTACGCCGGTCTTGGCCAGCGCGCTGACTAAGGCGTGCTCCGCCTCTTCCAGCTTGTTCTCGCGATAATACAGCCAGCCGAGGCTGTCCAGATAGGCGCCGTTATCCGGCTCCAGATCCACAGCCCGCAGAATCATCTTCTGCGCTTCGTCCAGGCGCACGCCGCGGTCGGCCAGCATGTATCCGAGGTAATTGAGAGCGCCCGCGCTATCCGGATCCATGTCCAGCACCTTGCGGAACTCGGCCTCCGCCAAGTCGAACTTCTTCAGGCGCTCGAGCATCGCGCCGCGCATGAAATAAACCGTCTCTTTGTCGGGCTTAGTCTCGGAAAGTTTCTCGGCGGCGTCCAGCGGTTTCTTCATGTCATCGTAGCGCTTGGCTTTTTCGTAAAGCTGCGCGATGGCCAGTTGGGTCTCCCGGTCATGCTCGCCGTTCATCTGGCTGCGCAATTGGGCCACCGCTTCGTCCACTTTGCCCATATCCGCGAGCACGGAGGCGTTCACCATCTTCAGCGGCCGGTCGTCGGGATACTTTTTCATGGCCGCATCGGCTTCGAGGCGCGCGTTCTTGTAATCCTTGGCTACACGGTAGGTATCTACAATCTGCGCCGCCGCGCGCGCTCCCATGTCGGGATCCAGATCGCCCATTTGGCGGAAGGTATCGATGGCCGGTTGGTTCTGATTTGAGGCACGGTACAACTCGCCCAAGCGTTCCAGCAAATTCATGCGGGTGCCACGCTCCGGGTCCTGGTAAGTCTTTCGTTCGGTGTCCTTCAGGATTCCCTTGAGTGCTTCGATGGCTTTGTCGGTCTGGCCCTGCATCGCGAGCAAGTTCACTTCGTCGTAACGGACTTCCAGATTCTCGGGATCCGCCACCTTGGCTTTGTCCAGGATCTCGCGCGACTTGGCGAAGTCATGCTTCTCGCGATAGATTACCGCCATTCGCAACAGGGCTTCGATGTCCTTGGGATCCTCGTCGGCGAATTCCTTGTAATATTTCAACGCCTCATCCAGATTGCCGGTCTCCAACAGATCGTTGGCCAGGCCGCGCTTCACGCGCGCATTCTCCGGATCCAACTCCAGGGCCTTGCGGAGCACTTCCGCGGCACTCTTGTAATCCTTAAGCTGTTCGTAGGAAGTGGCCAGCGCCGCCAGGGTGCGCGGATTGGGATCCTTATTGGTGACGGCCTGCAGCTTTTCGATGGCCTTCTTGGTGTCCCCCACATCGGAGTAGACGATGGCCAAGCCGGTCAGAGCGTCTTCATTGTTGGGATCGATGCCCAGCACTTTCGTGTAGGTCTTTTCCGCTTCCACCGAATTACGGGCAGTGCGATAGAGACGAGCAAGCGTCAACAGGCTTTCGACATCCCTGGGATCCTTGGCGGTGATCTTCTCATACTGATCGGTAGCAGCCTTGAGCATCTCCTCATTGATCTTGCCCTGCTGCGTATCGCCGATCATCCGCGTATAAATCCGCCCCAGGATGCGCCGCGCATCGAGATTGTTCGGCTCCTTTTTCAGGACCTCTTCGGCTTCCGTCACGGCATCCTTCAACCGCCCGCTTTGGATGTACAGATCGGTCAACTCCTCAAACAAGAAACTGGCTCCCGGGTCCAGTTTTAGCGCCTGCTTGTAGAAGTCGATGGCTTTGCCGACGTATTCGCTGCGATTGCCATAAACCCCGGCGAGCTCAGCATACAGATGACCCATCGAAAAATCGTAATAAGCCGCGGCTTTGTCCACCGGCGGAGCGGTTGGCGCGGGAGTCTGCCCAAAAGACAGGCATGCGAACGGTAGGGCCAGCAAAAGGGCTTTCTGGGGAAAATTCATCGTTTGGTGTTCCTTTCGACCTAGATGCCTGGGAGGGTCGAATCGTTCCTCTTCATTGTATAACGGCGGTGAAGAACGCCAATGTGTTACCTATCGGATGAGCTCCCTTTGCAACCTGTCGTAGCCATTGCGGGTCCCACCGGCGCCGGGAAAAGTGAATTGGCGCTGCGAGTTGCCGAAGAATTTGACGGCGAAGTGGTGAACTGCGATTCCTTACAGATTTACCGGTACTTCGATATTGGCACGGCCAAACTGCCGGCTGCCGAAATGCGCGGCATTGCGCACCATTTGATCGATATCCTGGATCCCGATGAGATTTTCACAGCCGGCGAATATGCGCGGTTGGGACGCTCGGCGATGGCCGAAATATCGAGCCGAGGCAAACTGCCGGTGGTGGCGGGTGGTACGGGATTCTACCTCCGCGCCCTGTTCGACGGACTCTTTCGCGGGCCTTCGCGCGATGGCGCCCTGCGCGATCGCCTGGCTGCTCGGGAGCGGCGGCGCTCCGGCTCAATCCATCGCCTGCTGGCCCGCTTCGACCCTGTCGCGGCCGTGCGCATCCACCCGAACGATGTCCCCAAGGCTACCCGGGCTCTGGAAGTCCGCCTACTGGCTCGTCGGCCGGTTAGCGAGATGTTCGAGGAAGGGCGGGATGGCCTGGAAGGTTATCGAATTCTGAAACTCGGCCTGTCGCCCGATCGCGATGCGCTTTATACCCGTCTGGACGAGCGATGCCGCCAGATGTTCGAATCCGGACTTTTACCGGAAGTGCGGAGCATCCTCGATCGCGGCTATTCCCTGGAGGCGAAACCCTTCGAGTCGCACGGTTATCGACAGGTGGCGCAAATGATGCGGGGAGAACTGAACGCGAAAGACGCCCTTTTTTATGCACAGCGCAATACCCGCAATTACGCGAAGCGCCAAATGACGTGGTTCCGCAAAGAGCCTGGGATGGAATGGCTGAAGGGCTTCGGAGCGGAACCGCACATTCAGGAGGCCGCCTTAAATCGGGTGCGGACATTCTTGACAAACAGTTGACATTGCCGCGAGCAACGTTTCGGCCCCTTGTTCGTATATCTATGTAGACGGCCGGTGATTCGGTTACCCGCCTGTCCAAGGAGCGAACTACCTATGAAAAAAGCAGCATTATTTGTGTGTTTGTTGGCCACGATGGCCTTCGCCAGCGCCAAAACGTACACAGTTACATTCTTTGCGCCTACTACGGTCGGTGGCACGGAACTGAAGGCAGGCGACTACAGATTCGAAGTTCAAGACCAGAAAATCGTGATCAAGCACGGTCACGATACCACCGAAGCATCCGTCAAGGTGGAAACGGGCGATGCGAAGTATCCCTCCACGACGGTTACTTACGGTAACGCCGATGGCAAGAACAAGGTTGAAGAAATCCGCGTCGGCGGCACCAATATGAAGTTGGTTCTGAACTAAGCAGTACGTCTCCGAGGCCGGAGAGGGTTCTGGCGGCTATGCCGGAACCCTCGCTACCGGTTGCTACACTAGCAGTAGATGCACCGGTTCGCAGTCCTCATTTGGATCGTTTTCGGCATTTGCTCTCTGCCGGCGGAAACGGTTCTGGCCCTTCCTTTTTCCAATCAATCCGCTTCCTCCAATACAGCGAGCAACATCGATTGGATCGGTGAAAGCATTTCCGAATCCGTGCGGGAATCGCTGCTCGATCAAGGTGTTATGTCGCTCGAACGCGAAGACCGCCTGGAAGCCTTCCGGCGCTTGTCGCTTCGGCCGAGCGCAGAACTTACGCGGGCTTCCATCATCAAAGTCGCGGAAGCACTGGACGCGTCCGATACCATCTACGGCCACTATGATCTGACTCCGCCGCCCGCGGGCGCGACGGCAGGATCGCGCGGTACGCTGCATATCGGCGCCCGCATTCTGAACCTGAAGAGGCTTCAACAGGGCCCTGAACTGGAAGAGTCCGGCCCCCTGGAAGATCTGGCCGCCCTCGAAGCGCGCCTGAGCTGGCAGGTCTTAAAAAACCTGCCGTCAAAAACCGCGCTGTCCGAAGACGAGTTCTTGCGCGGGATACCCCATGTTCGCCTGGATGCGCTCGAAAGTTATATGCGAGGCCTGCGCGCGGATAACCCGGACCAGCAGCGCAAATTCTTCCTGCAATCGGCGCGGATCGATCCGTCGTATTCGCAGCCTTGTTACCAGTTGGGCAAATCGTTTTGGTCCAGGAAGGATTACCGGGACGCCGCCAGTTGGCTTTCGCGCGTGCACCGGGGAGATCCCCACTACTTCGAAGCCCAGTTCTTCCTGGGCTTGTCGAGCTACCAGATGGGCGACTACATCACGGCGGGAAAATGTTTTGAAACCGTGGCCGCCAGCGTCCCGTTGAACGAGGTTTATAACGACCTAGGAGCGGCGCAGATCCGCACCAATCTGAAGGCCGCTATCGACAGCTTCCGCAAAGCTCTGGAAGGCGACAGCGCCGATCCGGACTACCACTTCAACCTGGCTTACGCTTTGTGGAGGGCAGGCCAGTTCCCTGCCTCGGCGGACAGCTTCCGCGCGGTTCTTGAAAGAAATCCCAACGACGAAGAAGCCGCGCGCCTGCTGGAACGCGCGGAGCGCCGCGAAGCTTTCCGTCCCGGCACCGAAGGGCTGGAACGCCTCAAAACCAACTATGAAGAAACCACCTACCGGCAGTTGAAGGCCGAACTGTCGAAATAGCCGGTCACTTGCCGCGGATCACATCGGTGCCCATGTAAGGCCGCAGGGCCTCCGGCACGACCACGCTGCCGTCTTTCTGCTGGTAGTTCTCGACAATGGCCACCCACGTCCGGCCCACCGCCAGACCGCTGCCGTTCAGTGTATGCACGAACTCGCCCTTGCCCTTCGCGCCCTTGAACCGGATGGAGGCCCGGCGGGCCTGAAAGGCTTCAAAATTGGAGCAGGAAGAAATTTCTTTGTAGGCGTTCTGGCCCGGCAGCCACACCTCGATGTCGTAGGTCTTCGCGGAAGAAAAGCTGGTGTCTCCGGTGCTGAGCACCACGGTTCGGAATGGCAGTCCCAGGCGCCGCAGAATATCCTCGGCGTCGGCCGTCAACTTTTCCAGTTCGTCGTAGCTGTGATCGGGGTGTGCGAACTTCACCAACTCCACTTTCTGAAACTGATGCTGGCGGATGATTCCACGCACATCGCGCCCATAGGATCCAGCCTCGCTGCGGAAGCACGGCGTGTACGCGCACAGCTTGACCGGCAAGAGGCCGGCATCCAGCGTTTCATTTCTGTATAAGTTGGTGACCGGGACTTCGGCCGTCGGCGCCAGCCAGTAGTCCGTCCCCTCCAGCTTGAACAGATCCTGCGCGAACTTGGGCAACTGCCCGGTGCCGAACAGGCTGGCTGAGTTGACCGCGAAGGGCGGCAGCACCTCCCCATAGCCATGCTCGCGCGTATGCACGTCGAGCATGAAATTGATCAGCGCCCGCTCCAGTTTGGCGCCCAGCCCCCAGTAAACCGCGAAGCGCGCGCCAGTCACCTTGGCCGCTCGCTCCAGGTCCAGAATGCCCAGCTCCGGTCCTAAATCCCAATGTGCTTTGGGCTCGAAATCGAACTGCGGCGGTTCGCCCACGCGCCGGACTTCCACGTTGTCCGCTTCGCTTTTGCCCACCGGAACGGATTCGTGCGGCAGGTTCGGAATCGCCGCCAACATTTCCTGGAACGAACCCTCGGCCGCCTTTTGCTCCTGTTCCAGTGCCGCGATGCGATCACCCATTTGCCGCATGGCCTGCTGCCGTTCGGTGGTATCGGCGCCTTCCCGGCGCAGTTTGGCGATTTCGGTGGACTCCGCGTTGCGGCGCGCCTTTAACTGCTCCGCCTCGGCAATCGCCGCGCGCCGGCGCTTGTCCAACTCCCGGTAGCCATCCAGATTGGGAGGATTGCTGCGCGTTTGCAGGCGCTCCGCAACTTGGTCAAAGTTCGCTCGAAACCAGGCTAGATCGTACATTCATCCATGCTAGCAATGCTAAAGTCGGAATAGGCACGTACGAATCGTACGAACTGTGCAACTATGATCCGTCTCAATGTCTCCAAAGCGCGCGAAGAATTTCCTGAAATCGTCAATCGGGCCGCCTACGGCAAAGAACGCACTATCGTCTCCCGGCGCGGCAAGGACCTCGCCGCCATCATCCCAATCGACGACCTTCGGCTGCTCGAACGATTGACCGAGGAGGAAACGGATCGCCAGGATCTCGCAGATGCGCACGCAGCCTTGCAGGAGGCGGAAGTTAAGGGGAGCGTTCCCCTTCGCGAGCTGATGCGCGACCTCGGAGACTAGAGTCTGCCCTATCGGGTCCTGGTTTCTCCCGCCGCCGAGCGAGACATACGAAAACTCGATCCTCAGGTTCGCAAACGAATGAACCTGGATATCCTTAGCTTGGAAGAAAACCCCCGCCCCCTCGGCGTTCTAAGAACGCATTCCGCGGAACGGCTCTAGCGCATGGCTGTCGGTCCGGCCAAGGATTATCGCGTCGTCTACCAGATTCGCGACGAAACGCTCCTTGTGCTGGTGATCAAAGTGGGACACCGGAAAGAGGTTTGTCGCCGGACGAAGTAGAGCATTAGACACACTACGGCCCCCGGGGCCGGCGACACGGCCCTACTCGTCCTCGTCTTCGACTGTTACGGGTTCAAGGTCTTCAGCTTCGAAAATCTGGCGGCAGTCCAGACACTCCAGGTATTCCACGCCATCGCGCCGGGCGATGATCTCTGTACGGTTGTGCTCGCAAGCGTGCTGCATAAAGCAAGACTTACGATTTATTCTAATGATGCTCACCGCCATGTCAAGGGGCTTGGCGCTTATTTTTTGGAATCTTAACGCCGGTTAGCATTCCAAGGCCGGTTTTCCGGTACTCTGAGCTACAATTTAGGGGAAATGCCGTTCCCCATACACCGCATGCGCCGGTTGCGCTCCAGCGAACCGATGCGCAGCCTGGTGCGCGAAACCCGCCTCGACCCGGCGGAATTCATTCTGCCCCTCTTTGCCTGCCCTGGCGAGGGTTTTCGCCGCGAAATCGGCGCCATGCCCGGCAATTATCAGATGTCGGTCGACGAAATTGTTAAGGAATGCGCCGAAATTCACTCGCTCGGCATAGGCGGCGTGATACTTTTCGGCTTGCCGGAAACCAAGGACGAAATTGCTTCGGGGGCATACGCCGACGATGGGATCGTGCAGCGCGCCGTCCGCGCGATCCGCGCCGCGGTTCCCGGGCTGCTGATCATGACCGACGTGTGCAATTGCGAATACACCAGCCACGGCCATTGCGGCAAAATCGTCGACGGCGAGGTGGATAACGACCAGACCCTGGAATGGCTGGCCGACCGCCGCCGTTTCGCACGCGAGGGCGGGGGCGGACATCGTCGCACCGTCCGATATGATGGACGGCCGCGTGGCCGCCATCCGGCACGAACTGGACGCGAACGGCTTCTCGCATATCCCGATCCTGTCTTACGCCGCGAAATTCGCCTCGGTGTTCTACGGGCCGTTCCGCGAAGCAGCCGAATCCACGCCCCAGTTCGGCGACCGGCGCAGCTACCAGATGGATCCCGCCAATGGCCGCGAGGCGATGCGCGAAATCGAGCTCGACCTGGAGGAAGGCGCGGACATGATCATGGTCAAGCCCGCCATGCCCTATCTCGACCTGATTCATGAAGCCCGCCGGCGTTTCGACGTGCCTGTGGCCGCGTACCAGGTGAGCGGAGAGTTTTCCATGATCGAAGCGGCCGCCCGGAACGGCTGGATCGATCACGACCGCGCCATGATGGAAAGCCTTACCTGCATACGCCGCGCCGGCGCTCAGATCATCCTCACCTACTTCGCCAAGCCCGCCGCCCGGCTCCTCGCATAATCCGGTATCGGTTCGCCTCTGCTACTATAGTCAGAAGTGTCACCGGAACCCGCTGGTCATCCAGCACCCTTTCATATGCCGGCATCTGAGCAGGACCGGGCCGACGCCTGGCGCCGCGTGCAACTGGCGCGGCATCCCAAGCGCCCTCACGCCCTCGACTACATCGAGCGGATCTTCACGGACTTTAGCGAGATCCATGGGGATCGCCTTTTCGGCGACGACCCGGCCATCGTGTGCGGCTCCGCTTTCCTGGCCGGCCGACCGGTGATGATCATCGCCGAACAAAAAGGCCGCGACACCAAACAGAAATTGCATCGCAACTTCGGCATGCCCAAGCCGGAAGGCTACCGCAAAGCGCTGCGCGTGATGCAGATGGCATCCAAGTTCAAGCGACCCATCGTGACGCTGATGGACACGCCCGGAGCTTACCCAGGAATCGATGCCGAAGAGCGCGGGCAGGCCGAAGCCGTCGCGCGCAATCTGCGCGAAATGGCCCGGCTGACCGTTCCCGTTATCTGCACCGTCATCGGAGAAGGCGGAAGCGGGGGGGCTTTGGCCTTGGGCGTCGGCAATCGCGTGCTCATGCTGGAAAACGCAATTTACAGCGTGATTTCGCCGGAAAGCTGCGCCGCCATCATCTGGCGCGACTCCACCAAAGCGGAACTCGCCGCAGCAGCCCTGCGGCTGACCGCTGAAGAGCTGCTGAAGCTGAACCTGATCGATGGCGTCGTCGGAGAACCCGCCGGCGGGGCACACGAAGATACCGATGCCGCCGCGCGCCTACTGCAGCGAGGGCATCCAGCAATCGCTGGCCGGACTTGCCGGTCTCGGCCCCGAGCAGCTCGTGGATCAGCGGTACGCTAAGTTCCGCCAGATGGGCAATTTCTTCGCGTGAAATCGAGCGTCTGGCTGGGCATCCTCTTCGCCGTGCTGGTGGTAGGATTCGTGGTTTACTCGACCATGAGCACCCGCTCAAACCGCATCCGCTGCGAAGTCTGCATCACCTTCCGGGGCGCGCAGGCCTGCCGCACCGCCGCCGCAGCCACCCGTGAACTGGCGCTGCGCACCGCCACCGAAAACGCTTGCGCCCAGATTTCGTCCGGTGTCACCGATTCCAACCAGTGCAACAACACGCCGCCGGATAAAGTCCGCTGGCCGTAAGGCGCTGATCCGATCTACGGCATCATTTTGAAATGGGGGCCGGCGATTCGGCCCGGCATTAACGATCCATCGCGCTCAGAAGATATTGCGGCGACGGTACAAGAGCCACACTACCAGGAACACCAGTGCTAATAGCAGCACGCCGCCGATCAATTCTTCATTCGTCATACGCGAGGGTGCCACTCATGGTAACGCAAAAGAGACGCCGTGATGCTGCATGGACGACGGACCGCGCCTTGGGCCGCCTGGGAAGCTCTATTTCAAACTGAAACAGGCCAGCGTCCGCTCATTTCGTACATACAGCCTTCCATCGGCGAGCGCCGGATACGAGCGGACAATCCCGGGCAGCAGTTGAGCCCGCGAAATCGGCCGGAATTCCTTCGGGGTTGCGGGTGCGACGATCAGTTCGCCATTCTCCCGCATGAGCAGAAGCTTGTCGCCGGCCAAGGTTACGGTACCAGCCCCGAAGTGATCGAAATCCCACTGCACCTTTCCGGTCTTCCATTCGATGGCCCGAAAGCTTTGTCCGAACTCCTGCCTGCCATGATAGCCGTAGACATATCCATCGCGATACACGCTGGTCGCATAGTGATTCGACAAGGCATCGTCCGAGGCCCAAAGCTGTTTCACCGACGCGCCATCGATCTGCAGAAGGGTGGCGCCGGTGCCGTAGCTGGCTGAGAGGAATACCAGGTTGCCGATCACAAGCGGCGCGGCGGCATTGACCGAAGCGCGGCTGCGGGAACGCCAGGGAAACTGGAAGCGAATCTTGCCGTTTGCGGGGTCGGCATCCACCAGGCCGGCGCGCGTCCAGAAGAGTGCATGGCGGTCGCCGCCGATGCTGGCAACCACGGGCGCCGAGTATCCGGCCTCGTCATTGGTCGCGGTCCAAAGCACCTTGCCGGTGGCCGCGTCGAACGCCCCGATACCAGCGCCATTGGGCCCGCCAAGATTCATCAGCACGCGGCCGTCATCCACGAGGGGCGAACAAGCCGCTCCGAAAAATCCCTTGGGCGCCCCGAACTTCTGGCGTGTATCCACACTCCAGATGCGCTTGCCAGTTGCGAAATCGAGGGATTGCAATACGCCTTCCGCGCCGAAGGTATAGATCTTATCTCCGGCCACGGCGGGAGCGCCGCGGGGGCCCTCATCGAAGCCAAAATCGTCGCGATAATCGGTAGGGTAGGCGGCCGACCAGATGAGCTTCCCGGTCTCCGCGTCGAGTGAATCGACAATCGCTTGATTCTGGCGCCGATGGAACAGAATCACGCGCCCGCGGGCAACGATCGGGGCGCTAAAGCCCTGACCGACGTCCAGTTTCCACAATACGGCGATGCCAGGCTTTGGCCAGTCCGCAGGCAGTTGGCCGGAATAAACGCCGTTGCGCGCCGGTCCCAGGAATTGCGGCCAATCCTCGCCGCGAGCCGCGTGGCAGGTCAGCAAGAGAGCGATGAAGGCGAGTCGCATCCGGCGCAAATTCCTGTTGCGGGATAAAGCGGCTAGATCCGGGCCAACAGTTCCCGCGCCGCGGCCACCACAGTCTCGGGCATGAAGCCGAATTTCTTTTGCAGTTCCTTCAAGGGGGCCGAGGCTCCGAATGTGTGCATGCCAATCATCCGCCCATGGGGTCCTACGTAGCGGTCCCAGCCCTGCATGGATCCCTGCTCCACCGAAACACGCGCCGTCACGGCGGGGGGCAAGACCATGCTCCCGATACTCCGCCGGCTGCTTCTCGAAGAGTTCCCAGCTCGGCATGCTGACCACGCGCGCCTTCACCCCTTCCGCCATCGAGTTGTTCGTAGGCTTGCAGGCAAAGGCTAACCTCGCTGCCGGTGGCCAGCAAGATCACATCGGGCTTGCCATCCGGCGCATCGGCGAGGATGTAAGCGCCTTTTTCAACGGCTGCGGCGCTCGCGTATTTGCTTCGATCCAGCGTGGGCAGCGCCTGGCGGGTCAGGATCAACGCCACGGGCTCATGCCGCTGTTTCATCACGAACCGCCAGCACTCCGTGACTTCGTTGGCGTCCGCTGGGCGCATGGTAATCAGTCCGGGCACCGCTCGCAGGGAAGCCAACTGCTCAATCGGCTGATGCGTGGGACCGTCTTCGCCGACACCGATCGAGTCGTGGGTGAAAATATAAATGACCGGCAATTCCATGATTGCCGCCAGCCGGATAGGCGCCTTCATGTAATCGCTGAAAATCAGGAAAGTGGAACCATAGGTTCTAATCTTCGAGAGGGCCATCCCGTTCGCGATCGCCCCCATGGCGTGTTCGCGAATGCCGAAGTGCATATTGCGCCCGGAACGGTTGTAGTACTGGAAATCGCCAGCCCCATCGAATGTCAACCGCGTCTTGGTGGAAGGGAACAAATCCGCCGCGCCGCCCATCAGCCAAGGAACATTCAGCGCCAGTTTGTTCAGCACCCTACCGGATGAGTCGCGTGTCGCGAGGCCCTTTGCGTCGGGAGGAAAGACTGGCAAGTCCTTGTCCCAGCCCTCGGGAAGCTGGCGGTGCAGCATCCGGTACAGCTCATCGGCCAGCTCAGGATACTCGGCTTTGTATTCGTCGAAGCGCTTGATCCAGGCATTACGCAACTGCTGTCCGCGCTCGCCCATGCCGGCGGTGAAGTGCTCGCGCACTCCTTCCGGCACCAGGAATTTCGCGTCTTCCGGCCAGCCGTAGGCTTTCTTGGTCAGCTTGACTTCTTCCTCGCCCAACGGCTCGCCGTGTGCTCCGCTGGTGTCCTGCTTGTGCGGCGCCCCGTAGGCAATATGGCTGTCCACAATGATGAGCGTCGGCCTATCCGTCGTAGCCTTGAATACATGGAGCGCCCGCTCCAGCATGTCCAGATTATTGGCATCGCTGACTCGCGTGACGTTCCATCCGTAGCCGATGAAGCGGGTCGCTACGTCCTCGCTGAACGCTAAGTCCGTATGCCCTTCGATGGTGATCTTATTGTTGTCGTAAATCCAGCAAAGGTTGGACAGCCGGTGATGTCCGGCCAGCGAGGCAGCCTCTCCGCTGATGCCCTCCATCATGTCGCCGTCGCCGCAGATGGCGTAGACGTCGTAGTCGAACATTTCGAATCCGGTGCGATTGAAGTGCGCCGCCATCCACCACCGCGCCATCGCCATTCCGACGCTGTTGCCTACGCCTTGGCCCAGCGGACCCGTGGTGGTCTCAACACCCGAGGTGAGGCGATACTCCGGATGCCCCGGACAATGGCTCTCGAACTGCCGGAACTTCTTGATGTCATCGAGCTTGACGGCCAGTTCGCCCAGCGTCTCGTACTGCGGATTTACGGCCTTCACGCCGCAAAGGTGCAGTAGCGAGTAAAGCAGCATGGAGGCGTGTCCGTTAGAGAATACAAACCGGTCGCGATTCGGCCAGATGGGATCTTCCGGGATCGAAGCGCAGGAAATGCTGCCAAATGGTGTAGGCGACCGGCGCGAGCGCCATGGGTGCGCCGGGATGCCCGGAATTCGCCTTCTGTACGGCGTCCATGGCGAGGGTGCGGATGGTGTTGATGGATAACTGGTCGAGTTGCTCGTTGGTCATGGGTTTTCCTGTAGGCTTTCAGCCAAACCTCAATGATACCGTGCCATCCCGTCCGGTCGCCGGGCGCAGCCGTACAGGCAACGTCTACAATAGAAGCATGACCACCCGCTGTCTCCGCGCCCTGGCCATCGGCGCCTTTTGCATTCTGGGAGCCGCGTTGCTGTGCGCGCAGGATTGGAACACCGTCGAAAACCTTCCCGCCGTCGATTTCTCTTCGCTGACTCCGGCGCAGAAGACCACCGCTCTGAAACTGCTGCGCGGCCGCGATTGCACTTGCTCCTGCGGCATGAAGGTGGCAGAATGCCGCGTGAAAGATCCGAACTGCTACTACAGCAAGGGTCTTGCCTCGGTGGTCATCGCGTCCCTGAAAGCCGGGAAGAGCGAAAAAGAAGCGCTGGCCGACGCCGAAGCCTCTCGTTTTGCCCACCCGCCGGAGCACAAAGTCCTCGAAGATCCCATCGAGATCCCTACCGCCGGCGCGCCGGAAACCGGGCCGGACAATGCGCCCATCACGCTGGTGGAATTCACCGATTTCCAGTGCCCCTACTGCGCGATGGCAACGCCGCAGTTGCAAGCCATCCTGAAGGCCTATCCCAAGGACGTCCGTCTTTTCTTTAAGCAGTTTCCGCTCGATATTCATTCGCAGGCCGCGTTCGCCGCGGCTGCCTCGGTGGCGGCGCAGAAACAGGGCAAATTCTGGGAAATGCACGACGCCTTGTTCGCCAGCCACAACGACTTGCGCCGTCCGACTGTTTTGGCGCTGGCCTCGGCCATCGGCCTCGACATGAAACGGTTCGAAGCCGACGTCGACTCCCCCGAGGTCCGCAAAGCCGTCGCTCATGACACAGAGGACGGCAACAGCATCGGCGTCATGAGTACGCCGACGATCTTCATTGATGGGCAGCATTACAACGGCAACATCAAACTGGAGATACTGAAGCCGATCCTTGACGCCGAGCTGAAACATCCAGCCACCCCCAAGAAATCGGCGGCGGCGAATCTGCCAGCCTCCCGGTAGCCGTTGGCCATCCAGTGATCAAAACCGTCATCTTCGATTTGGGGAAGGTCCTGATCCCTTTTGATTTCACGCGCGGTTATCGCGCGCTGGAAAGTCACTGCGGTCATGCGGCCGCGGAGATCCCCAAGCGCATCGCCGCCACCGGCTTGGTCACCGATTTTGAAAGCGGACTCATCGAGCCGAAGGATTTCGTCGCCGAACTTACCCGCCTGCTCGAACTCCGTGTCACGTACGACCAGTTTTGCGACATCTGGAGCAGCATCTTCCTGCCCGACCCGCTGGTGCCTGAAAGCCTTCTCGCGGCCATCTCCCAGCGTTACCGCATGCTGGTGCTATCCAACACCAACGCCATCCATTTCGACATGGTGCGGCGCAACTATCCGTGGCTGCGTCATTTCGACGACCTGATACTGTCCTACGAAGTGAAGGCCATGAAGCCGTCCCCGGCTATTTATCGAGCCGCCATCGAGCGCGCCCAGTGCGAGCCGGGTGAGTGCTTCTTCACCGACGACATCGCCGATTACGTCGAAGGCGCACGGCGCGAGGGTATCGACGCCGTCCAATTTCAAGACTGCGCACAGCTGGAGCGCGACCTGGAAGCACGCGGGGTGCGCTGGTGATGATTACCGATCTGGTCCAAATCCGCATGCTCGGGGAAAAAAAGCGGGTCGAAAATGAGCGCTTCCGCCGCCATTTGAAGACGCGCGATCATTCCGACCGCATCCTGCGCCGCCTGGCCGAGGAAGTGGAGGAGCAAATCGACTGCACCGAATGCGCCAATTGCTGCCGCGTGGCTACGGCCAAGGTTGCCGAGCGCGATATGGAACGGCTCGCGCGCTACCTGCGCATTACGCCAGCCGCCTTCAAGAAGCAGTACACCATGGAAAGCGAGGACGAAGGGCCCATCCTGAACCGCACCAGGGAGACCGGCTGCGTCTTCCTGGACGGCAACACGTGCACGGTCTACGATGCGCGTCCGGACTCCTGCCAACGGTTTCCGCACGTCGTCCGGGGCAACGGGTCCATCGCCAGCCGCATGTGGGAATTCATCGATCGCGCCTGCTACTGTCCCATCGTTTACAACTCGCTCGAAGCCTTTAAAAAAGAGACCGGCTTCCAGCGCTGACTGCCGCGCCGAAACGCCGCAGAATCGCAGCGGTCACATCCTGCAAGCGCGGCTGCTCCGCCCGCAGGGGGCGATTGCTGAACAGCACTCCGGGCACATCGGCTGCGTTGATGCAGTGATCGCCGATCCAGACATCCGTATTGTCTTCGAGGATGGCCGGGGGCGCCGCGCCCAGCGCCGTCTCCCATGATGCCCGGTACCCGCGCCCGTATCCCACGATCAAATCCGGGCCCATTGCCGCGCCCGTCTCCGGCGCGGTCTCCACCACCTGCCGCCCGTTTACCGGATCGCGAAATTCGATCAGCGCGCGGGCCAGCTTCTGCTTCACCGCATTACTGTCCGCGCCGCGATGCACAATTCCGTTCTTCTCCCGCCCGGCAATATTGATATACAGCCCATTCAGCCCCAGCGCATAGGCCTGCGTCTTGGACCAGTCCACATCCGCGAAGTTTTCATCCCCCCCCCGCGGAGCATCGCGCAGCGCCAGAAAACCTTTCTCCCAAAGCCAGGTATTCAGATTTACGCCGCGGTCGAACGAATTGAAGCCGTGGTCCGACATGACGATTAGCTCGGCCCGCGGGAATCGCCGCGCCACTTCCCCAACGGCACGATCGATGGCCTGGTAAATTTCGAGTAATTCCGCCTCGTGCTTGCCCCACAGCATGTGCGAGCCCTGGTCGATGGAGGAAAAATAGAAGAACAGGAGCCCCTCGTGAAAATGCGCCAGGGAATAGCGCAGCAGTTTCATTTCATCGTCGCGGACCATCCGGATCTGCTGACGGAACTCATCCAGATTCAGCACGCCCTGCCGGTACGCCGACGTATCCTCCGCGATTCCCTGTGTGAAAAATGGCCCTACAGCCTCCGCTATACGGCGCGCATAAGATGCCGGCGTAGACAAGCGCAGTTCCGGCGCGCGCGGATCGGCATTCAGCGGCGTCAGATACAGCGCCAGGCGCGGATGAAACGCTTTCGCATAAACCCGGAAGATACCGCGCGCACTCACCAAGCGTCCCGCCAGCGGGAAATCCGCGCGCAGCCATTCCGACCATTCGCCTTTTTGCAGAAGGGCCTGCTGGCCGCCGATCGTCAGCCGCGCCGCGTCCCGCTCCGGGTCGACCTCGACAATCAAATCTTCCGTCGCAAAACGCCGGTCGCGACGGAGGGGATTCGGCGGGCCCTCTACCGCCAGCACGTACCGGCCCTCCCGTATCTCAGCCTTCACAATTCTGCCGCCTGGAACGTCCCGGGCCACCTCGCCAGGATCGTCGGTATAAGACGTGAAGGTGCCTTCGGTTCCCCGCATATCGGGCACGCCCATCCCCGCCAGTTCCTCTCCCGCATCCTCCGGCGGATAGTTTACGGGAATATGC
Organism: Bryobacterales bacterium; assembly: GCA_963738375.1. Lineage (GTDB taxonomy): Bacteria > Acidobacteriota > Terriglobia > Bryobacterales > Bryobacteraceae > Bog-159. The sequence continues at coordinate 374,958 of CAVTWL010000002.1, forward strand.
ATCACGGTCACGGGGATTTGCCGATCGGAAAGTGACTGCCAGAAGGACGTTCCCTTGCGCAGCCGTTCGACGCGCGCGGGCGCAAGCGGAAGTAGATAGGGGCCCAGCGGCAGAACGAATCGAGGCTCGAGAGTCCGCGCCATCGACGAATACGGCTGCATCGTTTGCGGGTCTCGTTCCACGAAATCGAAGACGCCGTGCTGCTCGGGCGGGAGGCCGGTGATGAATGTTGACCAAGCCACCGGGCTCTGCGGAGGCATGGTCGTCTGCAAGCGGCGGAACCCGCCGTGATCGCGCAGCCAGGCGGCGTTCGGAAGATCGCTCCAGTGGCGCTCGACGAACGCCGGGTCCATGCCGTCAACACCCAGCACGATGAGCTGCCGCCCGTGCGCCGCGGAACCGCGGCATCCTGCCAGTGCCAACGCGGCCGGCGCCAAAGCCCAAAGCCAATGACCGCTCACCGGTAAGCGCCACCCATTTCTCTATTGAAACACCGCACCCAAGCTAGTTGACTTAAACCTGAACCTCAGCTCATCGACGATGTGTAGGGACCAAGAAAGCGTTCCCCGTTAAAATGAATCAAGTGCGAAGGCGCGTCCGCTACCCACACTTCGGTTTCCCACGCGATGTCGCCGAGGTAGCGACTCATAGTCGCTCGAGTGGGGAACGCCGTCACATAAACCAGACCTGCATTGGACCCGCTAAACAGGCGGCCCAGTTCAGCATGGCGCTTGCCGTCCACGGGGCCGTGGCTGGTGACGGACTCCACCAGCACAAGCCAGTTTCTATCGGGGTAGTGCAATACTACGTCCGGCATCTTGCCATGCGTATCAACATTCACGCCAAGCTTGGCCAAAAGGGGCGCGTCGAAGTATCCCCACTTATCGCCGGTGTCGCCGGCATAGATGAGAATGCCTCCTGGAACGAAGTGCGCGCCAAAATCTTCTATAACCGCGCGGATTAATTCGCTGTGCTCGCCTGGGCTGAGAGCGATTTTTTGGCCGGGTGCTACCCGCACGGGAATGAGTTCTTGCTTACGTTCATGCGCATATTGCGCTGCGAGGGTCTGGCGCTTCGCGAGATAGGCCGTTAGGTTCTTGTGCCAGCGCCTCGTGTCGAAACTACGCAAGAGGGCTAACGAGGCCGGCTCAATCTGGTAGACGGCGGCAGGGCTGTTCACGGGCCGGTCTGGTTTGTCGGGGTTGTAGAGAGCGATGCCGGCCTCAACAAATTGGTGCATGGTTTGGCGGCGGAGGGTCTCACGGGAATTGGGCGCGTACTTCTTCTCGTAGTGCTCTCGGACCCAGTCCATGATTGGAGTGATGCCCATGAGTGGGCTTTGCGCCTGCGCCCAAGTACGGCGCGGCCTGAGATCAATCAGCGCCAGAAGGCAGAAAGCGGAGCGGTCATTCTGTTGTCCACGCGGCATACCCAGAGCAAGCAGAATCTCTTTCGCGCTGTCGAGGTGCTGGTTATTCTTCATTCTGCGAAGTTTTTGAGTTGGTCGTCAAGCGCAGCCTGTGTAAGCTCGCTCTGCGCGTGCGCCCATTCTCCCAAAGCGATGAGCGCGGGCCGGTCGGGGTATTTCATCAGGCGAAGGTCCGTTGCATTGACCTGCGTATGCCCATTGAAGCGCCGGAAATAATCGTCGACCGCGGTTGTGTTGAGGAATGCCGCCAAGCCATGCGCGAGGTTCTCGGGTAAGCCGCGCTTATCTTCGTGAAAGACATTCAAGTGGTTTTCGAAGCCCAGCATGGGAGCGTCGGGGAAGGCGGCGGGGGTGACCACGCTTGCAACGATGCGGCGCCGTTCTTCTTTTGCGGAAAAACGCCGCGCTACCGTATAAAACCCATTGGGAAATAACCATCTCTTCGTGTCAGCGTTCAATTGGATTGCATTACCGCGTTTCGTGCCTTCGCCGGGCCATCGCGTGGCGTAGCCGGTGAAGTGGCTGGGGTAGAGGAGGGGAACGGTTCCCGTCGCCGGTTCTTGCTGGATGTGGTCAAGCAATCTGAAATCCACCACCGGACCGGTAGAAACACTGACGCCAACCTCCCGCAGAGAAAACCGGATTGCAGAGGCCCTCTCGATGGCGTTGGGCTCGAGGGAGGTCGGCACATGAATAAACTGCTCCGGATCGTCGGGGAAAACGATCCGGTCAAAGGGGTGCTCGTGCATCGATAGGTCGTCGAAGGTATCATCCGCCGAGTTAGAAATGGTCACGTTTCCCTGGCTGCCGCCACGCTCAAGCCGTATGATGACGTTCTCCTGAAGCACGTCATCGTCCTTGAAAGCCTTGGATCGGGAGGCAAACAGGTGGATATGCCGGAGAGCTGCATGCCTCAGAAGAAATGTGCGGAAAGGGCGGTAATAAGGCCCGTTGCAAAAACTTCGCGGGATGATAGCCACCAGTTGGCCTCCCGGTTGCATTAGCGTCAGCGCGAGCGCGACGAAAGCCGAATAGAGGTTTACGGTTTCTATGCCGGCTTGACGCAAGATGAGACGGTGCTCCGACGCGCTGTTGATCTTCTTGTAAGGCGGATTGAGGATGGCGTGCGTAAAACGTCGCGAGGTCTGCATGCGCCTGCACGCAGCTTCCAAAATGAAATCGGCGGCGAAGACTTCGTATGCGACCGGCAACTTGGTGGCGTACCGCCCCAAAGTCATTTCAAGGTGAGTTCTGAGCGAAGGGTCAATTTCATACACCTCCACTTCGGCTTTCCGAAAATTCAGCCCGCTTGCGGCGCTCCAGCGGTCAAGAAAGGCGCAGGTGAGGGCGCCGACGCCCGCGCCGGCGTCTAGCAAACGGCACTTTTCGATGGTACTGGACGGAAAAAGCGACGCCATAAAACGCGCAACCGGGGCAGACGTCATAAACTGGCCCAATTCCGCTTTTCGCTTCAGCACAAGGCGAGGCGAAACCTGTCGGCGTAGTGCGTCCGCGTCGTCTAGTAGCTGGGTGGCCAATTATTTATGATCCCGTATCTGGGATCGGTATTCAACGGCTTTTAGATTAGGGCGAAGGAAAAGGGGCGCGATTCAGAAAGCCGGCGGAGGCGGCTTCCTCAGCCCGCTTCTACGGCTTCACCGTGACCATCACCACCCCGTGGCTCGGAACTTCGGCAGCGAAACTGCCGGCTTTGTCGCCGAGATCCTTCTTCGCCCACAGATCGCGGACTTTCGCCGTCACGTGCTCCGGATACCCGAGGTCGGTCCACGCCACGGAAATCGGAGCGGCCGCCGCCGTCCGGTTCAGGAGGATTACGGCCCGCCCGCCGTCGGCCAGTTGTTTCGACCATACTTCCAGCCCGTCCGACTTCTTGACCCGGCGGCCTTCCTGCCCCAACACGTCCTGGTCAACCGCTATCACTTCCCGGTTCGTCAGAATATCCCGAATCTCGGCGTTCATGCTGCGAATGTCGTTGCCCGCCATCAAAGGCGCCGCCAGGAGGCACCAGAGGCTGAAATGCGACCGGTATTCGGTGTTGGTCATGCCGCCGTTGCCCACTTCCAACATGTCCGGATCGTTCCAGTGCCCAGGGCCGGCGTAGGACTGCAACCCGTCCTGCAAATCCAGGATCTGCACCACGCCCGAACCGCCCCACTTCTCCTTGCCGTCCCACTTGTCCACGATGTCGCCCGTGGTGCGCCACAGATTGCCCACCGGACCCGCCCACAGCCACGGCTTGGTCGAGCCCCATTCACAAAGGCTGAACACGATGGGCCGGCCCGATTTCGCCAGCGCATCGCGCATGATCGAATAGGACGCCGCCGAATCCTGCGTGCTATGGTTGCACCAGTCGTATTTCAAATAATCGACACCCCATGCCGCGTACTGCCGCGCATCCTGAAATTCGTAGCCGCGGCCGCCAGGCCGGTTCTGGCACGTGCCGGTGCCCGCATCGGAATAAATTCCAAACTTCAGCCCCTTGCCGTGAACATAATCGGCCACGGCCTTGATTCCGCCGGGAAACCGCTTAGCATCCGCGACGACATTGCCCTGGGCGTCCCTGTCGACCTGCCAGCAATCGTCGATCACGATATATTGATAGCCAGCGTCCTTCATGCCGCTCGAAACCATGGCGTCCGCGGCCTGCTTGATCAGGTCTTCGCTGACATTGCAGGCAAACTTATTCCAACTGTTCCAGCCCATCGGAGGCGTCCGCGCCAGTCCGTTGTCTAACGCCCGCAACTCGCCACCAGCCGCCAGCAGCGCCAGCGTAGCCATTCCAATGCATACTTTTCTATCCATGAGTCTTAATTATCACATCGCGCTTCGCGGCGCATACTACAAACCCGCGATCTCGGCGAACGCAGGCTTCAACGCCGGATAGAGCGACTGGTATACCCGGTGGGCCTTCGCGTAGTACAAGGCTTCCGCAGGGCGCGGCCCGGTGGTATCCACGGCGCGAATCGCCGCGCGGCAGACTTCCGGCGTCGACCCATATTCTCCGGTACCAGCCAGCGCCAGCAGCGCCGCCCCGTAAGCCGATCCCTCCTGCGTCTCCAGCGTCACTACCTTCTTATTCAGGATGTCCGCAAGCAGTTGCCGCCAGAACGGGCTGCGCGCGCCACCGCCGGACGCCCGCACAGATTCTACTGGCACACCGAGCCCTTCAATAATCTCCAGGCAATCGCGCTGGCTATATGAGACACCCTCGATTACCGCCCGGATCAGATCGGCGCGCTGGTGCCGCGCAGTCAGTCCGATCCAACCGCCGCGAGCCACCGCGTCCAGATGGGGCGTCCGTTCTCCCATGAGGTACGGAAGCCAGAAAAGTCCCTGCGAGCCCGCCGCGGCTGTGGCGGCTTCGGCGGTCAATGCATCGTATTCGACGCCCGGCGCTATCTGATTGCGGAACCATTGCAGGCTCAGCCCCGCGCCCTGCGTCACACCCATTACGTGCCATTTGTCCTTGACCGCATGGCAGAAGGTGTGTACGCGTCCCGCCGGATCGTATGCCACATGTTCCATGTGCGCGAACACCACGCCCGACGTGCCCAGCGTGCACGATACGATGCCGGGCTCCACAATTCCGTTTCCCACCGCGCTGGATGCCTGATCGCCGCCTCCGGCCACCACCGGCGTGCCCTCAGCCAGGCCCGTGGCTTCCGCCGCCGCTCGCGTCACCCGGCCCGTCACCTCGCTCGATTCGTAACAGGTTGGAAGAATGGAGCGATCCAGTGCCAGCGCGTCCATCATGTCGCAGGACCACCGCCGCGCCACCACATCGAACAGCGAGGTCCCCGAAGCGTCCGAAACATCGCTCGCGTATTCGCCCGTCAACTGGAAGCGCAGATAGTCTTTGGGCAGCAGCAAATGCCGAACGCGCTCGAAAGCTCGCGGCTCGTTGTCCCTCACCCACAGCAGCTTCGGGAGCGTGAACCCCGTCAGCACTGGATTCGCCGTGTATTTCAGAACATTCTCGCGACCAACCTTCTCGTTGATGGCGTCCACCTGCGCCTGGCTGCGTTGATCGCACCAGATCAGCGCAGGACGGATCACGGCATTATGCTCGTCGAGAATCACCAGGCCGTGCATCTGGCCCGACAATCCGATCCCCCGTACTTCCGAACCGGAGACGCCCGCCTGCGCCAGCGCGCCGCGAATGGCAATCCGCGCCGCATCCCACCAGTTCTCCGGGCGCTGTTCGGCCCACAACGGCCGCTGCATCAGAATGTCTTCGTGCAACGCCGTGAATCCGGCCGCCACGCGGCCTTTATCGTCCACGAGCAGCGCCCGCGTACCGCCCGTTCCTACGTCGATTCCCATCCACATAAATTCACTCCGCTTTTACCCACGGCAAATAGGCCGCGCCGAACAATCCAGCCTCGTTCCCCAGGGTGGCCTTCTCAATCCGCGTGGCCGTGGTACGAAACGTAAACGAGCGCCGCCGCACTTCTTCCAGCATGGGCGGCGCAAACAGGTCCCATGCCGCCAGCACGCCGCCGCTGAGCAGATACAGTGGAAAGTTAAAGGCATTCACCAGCGTGGCCAGCGCGATGCCCAGCGCCTGGCCCACCGCCACGAAAATTCGGCCCGCCTTCTCGTTGCCACCAAGCGCCAGATCGTAAACCTCGCGCGAACTCAGCCCTTCGCCCAAGCGAAGCATGCTAGCCATTGCCGTAATCGCCGTCGCCGAGGCATGCTTCTCCAGGCACCCTTGATTGCCGCAGCCGCACAGATTCCCGTCCGGAAAGACAGTGATGTGGCCCAGTTCGCCGGCCATTCCCAGATACCCTTCGAGCACGCGGCCGCCCGAGATGATTCCCCCCCCGACGCCGGTTCCCAGCGTCAGCAAGACCAGATCATCCACGTCCCGTCCGGCGCCCAGCCACTTCTCTCCCAGAGCGGCGGCATTGGCATCGTTCTCCAGAATCACGTACGTGTTCAAGCGCCTTTCCAGTTCGGTGCGGATCGGAAAGTCTTCCAAGCAAGCAAGATTGTTTGAATTCCGGATGATGCCTTCCTTCAGCAGAATAAATCCGGGCACGCCGATTCCGATGCCAGCGAGGCCATCCGTCCCACACGATTGCCGCAGTTCCGCGATGGCGCTGGCCATCTGGCTCAGCATGGTCTCGCGCCCGGCCGCCGGATTTGCCGCCATCGCCCGGCGGTCGAGCACATGCCCGGCGCGATCCATGGCGGCCGCCCGCAGATTCGTCCCCCCTAAATCCAGCCCAATCGAGTATTCCCCCATGCAAGCGCATCATAACATCGCAGATCGTCGCGCTGGTGTTATGCTAGGGGAACTTCAAATGATCGCCCTGTTGCGTACGATCTGGATCTGGACTGCCAGCATCTTTCTCATCCTTCTTTGGACCCCTCTTCTCGGCGCGGTCCGCCTGTTCGACCGTGAACCGCGGCGCCTTCGCACCGGGCGCTGGTTCCGCCGCTTGGGCCGGATTCTGGCAAACGTCAACCCCTGGCGCATCCACATTTCCGGCGGCGAGCATTGCGACGAAAATCAGGTTTACGTCGTCGTCAGCAACCATCAGTCGTTGGCCGACATCCCTCTGATCGCGCATCTTAAGCTCGATACGAAGTGGTTGGCGAAAGCGGAATTATTCCGGGTGCCCCTGTTAGGTTGGATGCTGCGCATGGCCGGCGACGTGCCGGTGGAACGCTCCGACCGACGAAAGAGCGCGAAGGCTCTGCTGCAATGCGCGCGGTATCTCCGCCAGCACTGCTCGGTCGTGTTCTTCCCGGAAGGAACGCGCTCGCCCGACCGCCGAGTTCTACCCTTCAACGAAGGACCGTTCCAATTGGCGATCCGCGAGCACATCCCGATTCTTCCGCTGGTAGTCGATGGTTCGGGCGCTGCCCTGCCCCGCAATACCTGGATCTTCGGAGGCGCACGCGATATCTACCTCCGTGTCCTCGAGGCCGTCCCGGTCGAAGGTTTCAACATCAAACAAGTCGGCGACCTTCGCGACGTGGTACGACAACGTATCGTGGATGAGTTGGCACGGCCCGCATAGAGCCGATCGTTGTGCCAGGGCCGAGCCTAGAACTGCAGGCGAAGCTGGATGTCGATGCGGCGGTTGTCGGTGGGCGTCTGTTCCGCTCCGTAGCCTCCGTTTATGGCAGTGTATTGCAGGAAGTTGGTGGAGCCGAGGACTCCGACGGGGGCCGCATAATTCACGTGATTGAGGAGGTTGCGGGCGCTGACCGATAACGTGAGGTTGTAGCGATGCTCGGTAGAGCCGCCTCCGCCGAACGGACCGCCCCGGCCCCCTCCTCCGAAGCCACCAAAGCCGCCTCCTCCACCGCGCGGCCCGCCGCCGGCATTAGCGTGGGCGCCGCCGCTCGAACCGGCGAATTTCGTCGTGCCAAAACCCCACGTGCGACTCAAACGAAGATTCAAACTGAACTGGCCTGGACCGCTGCCGAGGTTGCGCGGGATGATGGTTTCGCCTGTTGTAGGATTGGTATTCAGGTAGCCATAGGGGGTAGCGACAATGCCGGGGCCCGGTCCGCCGGCATAGGCTGGGCGGGCGTTGAGGACGCCATCGGGGAGGCCGTCGTAATCGTAGAATCCGCCCGTGGTGATATTGAAGGGCGCGCCGCTGGAGGCCACGACAAAAGGAGCAAGCTGAATTTTCAGCGGCGCGGCAATGGTTCCAAAGAGAAACATTCTGTTCTGGACGTCAAGGGAAGACCGGCTCCACTCGGCGGACAGATCTTCGGGATTGACCGGAGTGGACGTGCCGCAGCCGACCGAGGAAGGGCAGAGCGCGCCGTCGGTATTGCTGTGAGCGGTGCCCCAGATGTAGGCGCCGGACATCGATAGGCGCGTGGTGAGCTGCGTGTTCACGCGGGTGATGACCTGAAGTTGCTTCAGCAGGCCGTCGGATTGAAACTGGAAGAGCTCGGCGGGGCCGGGAGGGCTGACATCGCTGGTGACGAATTGGTGCACGCCGCGAGTGTCGGTGAGGTTGACGGCGAGGGTGGTGCGTTTGTTGAGCTGGCGCTCGACGCCGATGGCGGATTGGATCAGGTAAGGCGCGCGAAGATTCGCAGCGGCGGCAAATTGGACAGGCGTGGTGGAAGTGAGAGTCGCTGGGATGCAACCTGTCAGGGTGGTGGGGCAATAGAAGTTAGGATTGTCGATCTGGTAGGTCAGCTGGTTGATGCCGTTGTATTCGGCGGTGTAGAGGTTATCGATATTGGCGTAGCGGATATAGAACATGCCGACGCCGCCGCGGATCACCAGGGCGGGAGAGCCCTTGGAGGAGGAGCGGCCGGGCGCCCAGGCAAACGCGATGCGGGGAGCGGCGTCTTTCCAGTCGTGAATGTTGGTCTGGCCTTCCCAGCGGAGGCCGTAGCTGAGGGTGAGGCCGGGTGCAACACGCCAATCGTCCTGCACGAATGCGCCTACATCGAACATGCTGGAGCGCACCAATGGCTGTCCCTGGCTCAGATTGAATTGCGTGGGGCCAATACCGGTGGGAAGCGTACCGGCGGGACATCCACCGGTACACGTGCCAACGGCTGTGACGAGCGCCTGGTACTCAGCGAAAGAAGCGAAGGTGAAGGTGCCGTTGAAATTCGTCGGGGTGATGTAGCTGAGTGAATCGTTGCGGGTACGGACTCCGAACTTTATGGTGTGTTTGCCGTGGGTTACGGTGGTGTAGTTCTGGAACTCGTAGTTGTTGTCGGTTTGGACGGTGCGATTCACTCCGGCACCGCCGAAATCAAAGTCGCCCGGAACGACCACTTCGGGCGCATCGGATTGCGCCGTCGAGCCCGATAGATTATGCGTGTACTGGAAGCGCGTTTCATTGACGACGCTGTTGGAGAGCACTGCCGTCTCGGTCACCTGGCCCAATTGCTGCAATTGGATGGAACTATAACCATTGCCTGGAAGATTATAGAGACCGACACCCCACAGGTCGCGGTGGAGATCGAGATAGGAGTAGCGGACGCTGAGGGTATTGCTGTTGTTGAGGGCCCAGTCGATCCGGGGGCTGAAGGTGGTGCGTTGTTGAGGGGTGGGGGTGAAGCCACGGTCGATGACCGGCGCCAGGGTGGTGGGATCGAGAATGGTGGCGTTGAGAATGCCGTTGTCATCGATCTGGCGGCGTTCGACATCGAGGAAGAAGCTGGCATGCTTACCGAGAGGCCCGCTGACGTTGCCGCCGTAGGTCTGGGCCATGAAGCCGGGAATGGGGTTTGTTGTCAGGAAAGGATTGCGCGCGTTCCAGATGCCGTCGCTAATGTCGTAGGAGGCGGTACCGTGGAACTTATCGGAACCTGGCTTGGTGAAGATTTCGATCCTACCAAACCCGAGCTTGTCGAACTCGCTGGAGAAGGGATTCTGGTTAATGCGGATTTCGCGGATGGACTCCTTGGGGGGGAGGCGACCGCTGGAGAAGCCGTCGATGTAAATTTCACCTCCGTTGGGACCGGCGGAGGGGCCTGCAAGCGCCTGTAGATCCTGCTGGAGGTCGTCGGGATCGTCGGGTAAAGCTTGGAGGTCGGCGCCTTTAATGACTAGTGCATCAGCATTTTGCGACGACTGCACGCTCAGTTGGGTAGTGTTTTCTTCCGTGACGGTAACTTCCTGCTTCACTTCGGCGATTTTCATGGCAATATCGCCACGAGCGACCTGCCCGGGACTTACAAGAACTGCCAGGCCGGCGGTCTGTTCGAGGCCATTAGAAGCAGCGGTGATGGAATAGGTACCGGGAGGGACGGCGCGAAAATTGTAAGAGCCGTCAGCGCCGGTTTGGGCTTGCTGGGTGTTGCCGTTTTCGTCTGTCAATGTGACTACCGCGCCGGGAATGATAGCGCCCGTCGTGTCTTTCACCGTACCGCTGATGACGCCCCCGCCGGAGGTGGGTCTAATCTGGGACGGCGCGGAAACGGCCGCCAGGGCCAGTAGAGTGATAAGAACGATGCAGGTCTTGGCGCTCATTACCGTCTTGGCGAAAAAGACGTGCGGGGCGTTACAGCGAGGGCCAGTGGGATGGTAAGTAGAAATACCAGGGCGGAAGCTAGCCGCGGCGAGGGGCGGCGTAACGGTGACGGTCTGGTTAAGTCAGGCGATCCGATCGAGCCGAGGCGGCTTCCAGGTTTGGTTTAGAATGGCAGGCTTTGGCTGATACGTTCGCAGAACCAACCGGAATGCGCCGGGCGGAGCCGGAAGCCAGTTGTGTCCCTTCTCCGGCACCTCTCGTTGAATGGATATATCAAGTGAACCGTCCGCATTATGGACTAAGCCCTCGGTGCGATCCGAAATGGAGTAACGGTTGATCGGATTGCGCACCAGGAAGTAAAGTGCCGGTGAGGGGCTTATTTTCGGCATCTGTTTGCGTAGCGAAGTACAAGGCCTCCTGGGCAACATGCACGCCTGGACCCATGCGATTCACCGAAGCCCGGAACAACCGATCGGCGATGAAAGGGGTGACGCGGTAATTCACCTTCCAACCGTTTGCCTGGCTTGAGAAATTGGCGCTTTTGACGAGAGTGTCCGAGGGGAGAGCCGACCGCAGAAGGACGGAAGCCAGATCACCATCCGGGGTCTCCGACGGACGCCGGTTCGGCCCGATACCGGCCTTCGCAAACCGCTCGAGCGGCGCATTCTCGCGCGCCGGCGGCGGATCCTGCGCCAAGCCGGCGCCCATTGCATCGAAGTATTTGGCGCCGCCGGCGACGAGATCGAGCACGGGGAATTCGGTGATCGCGGAAACCACCTCCTGCGAGGCAAGGGGCGGCTGGGAAATCTGGCTGAGTGGGGAGAGCGTGTACTGTTGTTGAATCGCCCGCGCAGCCTGAAGGTCGGCCGGTCCGCGCACCAAGGTCCGGGTCAGGGCCATGACGTGAGTGGTGGGAGACTCAATTTGCACGGCGCCGGTGGGAAGAGACCCTGTCCATCCCTTCCGGCTGATGACGTAGCGACCTTCCTTCGTACCGGTGACACGGCGGCCGACGTACGCGAACGAATTCGAGTACATGTCGATCAGGTGAATGCAGTAGTACCGATCGTGCGTGTCCGGAACATATAACAGGATCGGGTCTTTATCGAGATCCAACCAAGCGAAGCCGTAAAGGGTATCGACGTTCGGTCCCGCGTTCTTGTCGTCAGGACTGGCTAACTGTGTGGAGAGCGTGAAGCGATTCATCGGGAACTTACGGTCACGAGCACGCTGGAGGTACATCGCCTGTAGGACCAAGGGCACGCCCCAGATATAAGCCTCCTGCGCAATGTCGCGCAGAGACCCGGCCTGATCACTGCCGAGCACTGCGAGCGGCGCGGCAAAACCGGATGCGAGGAGGAACTTTCTTCGATTCATAAGGGTCGAGATCTACCATTCTCATTGGGAACCTGAGTATACTAACAAGATTTTTCGATACTGCATACGCCCGGATGAGACACCCTGGCCCACTCAGTAGGCCGCTGACTCCGAAGATGTGTTTCGGCTTGCCTTTTCCGGTTCGTTTGCGGTACTTATGGATCGCGGACAACTTTATGAAAGCCCTAACGATACTGGCCCCGGCCTTGGCGCTGGCGGGCTCCATTTTTGCCGCGGACCTTTCCGTATTGTTCGCGAAGCACTGGCAAACGTCGAAGGAACTTACTTTGGCGGTGGCGCAAGCCATGCCGGCTGCGGATTACAATTTCAAGCCGAACGACGAGGAGATGAGCTTCGGCAAGTTGATGACACACATCGCGCAGAACAACATCCGGGCATTCGCCACCGTAAGCGGATTGAAGCCGCTGGAGACGCCGGCGAAGTTAGCCGCCGCGTTCGCCGACGCCAAGGGGGGCGTCTTCGACAAGGAGAGCACCATACAATTTTTGCGCGACTCGTTCGACTACTGCGCCAAGGCCCTCCCCGAAATCACCGAGGCGAAGGCTGACGCCATGTTTGGCCCGGTGACAGGGCTCGAACGTTTGTGGTCATGCTTCACGCACACGGCACATCATCGAGGGCAGGCAGAAGTTTACCTGCGGCTGAAGAACATAAAACCGCCGGACTATAAATTTTAGTCTGCCGGGCAAGCATGTCCGACCCTTGTTCCCCAGCCTTGGGAGGGGTTCGGATTCCAGGTGACGCCGTGTTACAAGGTGAAACGGGTGCCGATGGAGGCAGTCTCGCCGATAACTACGCCGGTGCCGTAGTCCATAAAGAAAGATTCGCCGATGGTTGCGCCGGGATGAATGTCAATCCCGGCAGGCGCGCTAACTCGGGCAGGCCATCCAAGGGCAGATCCACGCGTTGCTTGTCTATGTTGTCGATCCGGGCCGGCAGGCGGTTAGCCTGGCAATGGCACTGGCGCAGGATCGCGCGGCAGACAAGATCGGTCAGTAGTTTTTCGATGTCCTGGAGCTACACGTGGGACTGCCGGGGAAAGTTATTGCCGCAGTCGCAAGGGTAGAAGAGCGGAAAAGGGCTTTTCGTGGACGAAAAATCCTGGCGGGCGCTTTCTTCGGAATGGAGCTTATAGCGTCGGCAAGCGACTCGACATTTTGTTTCGGCGGCGAAATACGAACGTTGCGCGGTGGCTTCCGATCTTCAAGACGTCACGCGGTCGATTTGAACGTCTTCGCGGGTGAGCACTTCGGGGCAGAGATCGACGCCCAGGCCAGGGCCCGGAGGCAAGGGGAACTCGCCATCTACCGGGGGGAGGGTTTGGGTAACGATACCGCGATATTCATCAAGGTAATGGCGGCGGACGCTTTCGAGAATATAGAGATTGGTGACGTTGGCTGCCAGGTGGAGCGAGGCGACGTGCAGGATAGGACCTCCGCAGTTGTGGGGGGCGACCGGCAGATAGTGGGCTTCGGCCATAGTGGCGATTTTCCTGGCTTCGGAGATGCCGCCACACCAGCAGATGTCGGGCATGATCATGCGGGCGGCGCGATTTTCGATAAGCTCGCGGAAACCGTAGCGGGTCATGAGGCGCTCGCTGAGGCAAAGCGGCAGGTTGGTGGCATCGGCAATTTCGCGGTAGGCGGCGAGGTTATCCTGGGGGAGCATTTCTTCGAGCCACATGGGAGCGTAGGGCTCGAGGGCATGAGCGATGCGGATGGCGGAGGGCACGTTCCAGTAGCCGTGAAATTCCATGGCGACCTCCATGGAATCGCCGAGGGCTTCGCGGATGAGGCGCAGGGGCTGGATGCCGCGGCGAATCTGATCGGGCGTGATGTAATTGCCACCGGTTTCCTTAGCGATGGAATCGAAGGGCCAGATTTTCATAGCGTGGATTCCGGATTTTGCCAACTCGGATGCGAGGCGGACTGGCTCCGTGAGAAAGTCGATGTGGTCGTAGCAGGTGTTGTAGGTGCGGATGGAATTGCGGGAGGCGCCGCCTAGCAATTGATAAATGGGCAAATTGGCGGCTTTTCCGGCGAGGTCCCAAAGGGCGATATCGACGGCGCTGATGGCGCGCATTTCGGCGCCGGCCCAGCCGCTATAGGAGATGGTTTGCAGCATATCGGCCCAGAGGCGATCGATCGAGGATGGGTCGCGGCCGAGGAGGACGGGGGCGAGGGAACGAAGCACGACGGCCTTTTCGGCTTCCGGATGCGGGTAGGTCTCGCCGAGTCCTACCAGACCGGTATCGGTGTGGATGCGGACCCAAAGCCATTGAATGGGGCCGGCGTGCACGGTGATGCCGCGTTTCAGGTGAATCGTTTCTACTGCCGTGATCCGCATACAATAGAAAGTATCAACTTGCAGCGCCGCTAAGAGCCTGGATGCATCTGGATTTCGTTTCCGCTTTCATGAACGTCGCCTTATTGTGGCTGCTGACCACGCCGCACGAGTTCGCGCATGCGTGGACCGCGACACAGTTGGGCGACGATACGCCGCGCCTGCAGGGGCGGCTTACCCTGAATCCTCTGGCGCACGTGGACTGGCTGGGCACGACGATTCTGCCCGCTCTGACGTCTCTTTTTGGCGGCGGGCTGCTGGGGTGGGGAAAGCCGGTACAGACCAATCCGGGGAAACTGCGGTGGGGGTTGAACGGTCTGGCGGTGGTGGCGATGGCCGGTCCGGCGAGCAACGTGATTATGGCGGTGATTTTGGCGGGGGTGGCGCGGGCAACCATCCACGCGGCGCCGGCGCTGGCGCATTTCGCGGCGCGGGGGGTCACGCTGAGTTTGTACCTGGCGATCTTCAATATGCTGCCGGTGCCTCCGCTGGATGGTTCGAAGCTGCTGCTGGCGGCGCGCATCCCGGTGGTGGTTTATAACGAACTGGCGCGGGCGGGATTTCTGCTGCTGATCGTGATGGTGTCGGTCTCGGACCTGGGGCGCTGGATGTCGCAGTGGAGCTACGAGGGGACCGTGCACATCTTCCGATTGTTCCGGTAAAGGCATGGACACCTTTTCACTGGCGTTGAAGACGGCACTGGTGGCCGGCGCTAACCGCTGCGCCACCGCGAGGCCGGCGGGGTGACGATGCTGCGCCTGCTTTTGTGCCTGTTTGTGGCTGGGATTGTGTCGGGACAGCAGGCGATCGAGTTCACCTGTCCGATGGATCGCGACGTGCGGTCGGCCACGCCGGGCAAGTGCCCACGCTGCGGCATGACGCTGGTGGCCGATCTGCCCGAGCCGATCGAGTATCCGGTGGAACTGCGGGTTACACCGGCGCGCATTCCGAGCGGCGCACCGATTTCGCTGGAGTTCCGGGTCAGCGATCCTGCGACGGGCGCGCCGGTGAAACGCTTCGAGGTGGTGCATGAGAAGCTGTTTCATCTGTTTGTGGTGAGCCAGGATCTGGCGTATTTCGCGCACGTGCATCCGGCGATGGGGGGGGATGGCGTTTTCCGGCTGGAAACGACGCTGCCGAAGGCGGGGACTTATCGTTTGCTGGCGGATTTTTATCCGACTGGGGGAACGCCTCAACTGACGCCGAAGACGATTACGACAGCGGGATATACGGCGCCGCTGGAGGCTGGAATTCCGAAACTGGCGGCGGATCTAGCGGCAAAGCGCGGGGAGAATCTGACAGCGGAACTACGACTGGATCCGCCGGAACCCATCGCGGGCAAGAAGACGATGCTGTTCGTTCACCTGACTCCTGCGGACGGACTGGAGCCGTATATCGGGGCCTGGGCGCATTTGCTAGCGGTGAGTTGGGACATGGTGGATACCATTCACGACCATCCCTTTATTGCCGATGGCGGGCCCGAGATGCAGTTCAATTTGTTTTTCCCGCGGGAAGGCGCTTACCGTGTGTGGATCCAGTTTCAGCGCCAGGGAGTGGTGAATACGGTGGCATTTACTATTCCGGTCACGGCTTTGCGGTAGTCACGACGTTGGAGTAGGCGGACTCACCGTTGGCATTGGCGGAGCGGACGCGATAGGACACCGGTCCGGCGGGTGCGGCGGAATCTTCGTATTCGGCATGCGCCAACGATTGGGTGGCGATGCGCGACCACGAACCTTGGACGCCCGCCCGGCGCTCGATGATCGTTCCGGTGACATCCCCGCCGTTGATTTGCCAGTGCAAACGGACTGCGCCGGAGGCAGGCGCGGCAGTGAGAGAACTGGGCGCTTCGGGAAGCACGGGCCAATCGAAGTAGTCTTCGCCGGCGATGGCCAGGATCGTATCTCGTACCGGGAGATTGGCGAAGACCCCGTTTTCGTCAGGGAGAGGGAGGGTCTCGATTTCGCCCGAGACTACATCGATCAGAACCGGATGCTTGAAAGCAGCGTTAGCGATGGTGAGGTCGGCGTGGACCGGCGCAAAAGCGCCGCCCGGTACGCTGTGTGCCGCCAGCCAGTAGGCGACGATGGGCTTGCCCGAACGTGCGGCGCGGAAGCCATATGCCATGAAGGGCTGCGAATTAGTATGGAGCGCGGGAACATCGGGGACGGAAATCTGAATGGTTGGATCGCGCCTGGTGTCCGCGAAGAGAGCATTGGTGTTGCGTAGCGCATAGTAAACGGGGCGCGGGGTGAAATCAGTGGGCAAATGCAGCAAGCCATGGATGAAGCCGAAATCGTCGTACTCGTTGCCGTCAGTTCCAGCAGCAAGCAGCCAGACGAAAGTCCGGACACCCTGGGCCCAATTATAGATAA
Organism: Bryobacterales bacterium; assembly: GCA_963738375.1. Lineage (GTDB taxonomy): Bacteria > Acidobacteriota > Terriglobia > Bryobacterales > Bryobacteraceae > Bog-159. The sequence continues at coordinate 391,496 of CAVTWL010000002.1, forward strand.
TGCCGCGAGGGACGTATTTGGACTGCACGGTTTCGTCGGAGCCGGCCCAGGACGGGATGGAATTGAATTCATCGTCCCAGAATGGGATGTCGCGGCGGATGCCCGGGTAAGAGCGAACTAGATCGCGGAGCTTGGCGGGCGACTCGTCGCCGTATGCGCCGTAGTCCATCGACTCGGGATTGAGGTTGGAACCGTATCCGGGATAGGTGTGGTAGGCGAAGACATCGATACCGGCGGCGCAATTGCACGCATCGAGCGCACGGCGGGCGAAGTCGCGGGTGGGATCCGCCTGCCCGCCGAAGATTACCTTGGCCTGGGGATCGGCGGCATGGACAGCGGGGATGAAGGCTGCAAGGAGCCGGCCATAGTCTTCTGGATTGGGAACGGGATCCCAGTAGTCGATGTCCTGCTCGTTCCATAACGCGTAATAGCTGATGCGGCCGCGGAAGTGTTCGACGACGAAGCGCACGTATTTGTTGAACGCCGCGATTTGATCGGGGGTTTTGGGCGGCCAATAGACGGAGTAGAGGCTGCGGTCGGGGTTGTGGAAGCCGTTGGGTGCGGGGGTAATGGCGTCGGGCAGTTTTCCGGCAGGCGAGGTGTACATGGGGTTGCCGTACATCAACTGGACCTGGACATGGACGCCGTTATCGACCAGGGAGTCAACATAGTCATCGAGACCCGGCGGGATCGCCATCACGCCTCGCTTCTGTTCGATCCAATCCCAACTGGTGTAGTCGGAGCTGTTTTCGTATTGGCCAATGCGGATCCAACTGACGCCGGCATCGAACATGCGGGTCCACCAGTGGCGATCCCAGGGGAGGTAGGGATCGCGGGGAAGGTCGGAGTTGATGCCGAAGCCATCCTGAATTTGGGAGGATCGCTTGGGCGGCACGCGTTTTTGAGCGGCGAGGGGAAGCAGTGCGAGGAGGGAGATGAGGAGGATGCGCATATAATCTGAAGGCCGTGGCTATGCGGGTGGAACTTCTTTCGCGCCGGTCAATTCGTCGACTAACTGGTCGATGGCGGCCAGGCGGCCGCGTTCGAAATCGGTGGCGGGGCCCGCTGGCCGATGGGCTTCGAGCCAAGCCTGGATCAACTCGGTGACCGGCTTGGCGACGGACTCTTCGGCTCCGGGTTCGAAGCGCAGCGGAATCTCGGAGCGCTGGATGGCGGCGATCAGCAGTTCGTGAAATTTCATTTGGCGCCCGCTCTCAGGCCGGTGGCAGCGAAATGGTTCAACGGGCCGCAGCCATGTCCCAGGCCTGGATTGGTGCGAATGGCGAGGGAGATGTAGGCTTTGGCGCGCGCGACGGCGGCATGAACGGCAGCGCCACGCGCCAGTTCGGCGGCGATGCCCGCGGAGAGCGTGCAGCCGGTGCCGTGGGTATGAGGCGTATCGAAATGCGGCGAGGTGAATTCGCGCCAGTCCTGGCCGTCGTAGAGGACATCGACGGCGCTTTCCGCGAGGTGGCCGCCTTTCACCAGCGCGGTTTTAGCGCCCATTTCGCAAAGGCGTTTGGCGGCGGCGCGCATGTCGTCGATGGAGCGCACCTCGATGCCGGTCAGCGCTTCTGCTTCGTGCAGATTGGGGCAGATCAGCGCGGACCGCGGCAGCAGAACGTCACGCACCAGAGCGATGGCGTCTTCGGAGATGAGGGGTTGTCCATGCTTGCTGATCATGACCGGATCGACCACGAGGGGGAAGCGGAAATCCGCTGCAGCGGCGGCGATGACTTCGACGATTTCCCGATTGCCGAGAGCGCCGGTTTTGGCGGCCTGGGGGGGGATGTCTTCGAGGACGGCGGTCAACTGCGCCAAGACGAGTTCGGCGGGGATGCAGTCGACGCGGGTGACGCGCACGGAATTCTGCACGGTCAGCAGAGTGATGACAGATTCGCCATAGACGCCGAACTGATGAAACGTTTTGAGGTCAGCCTGAATGCCAGCGCCGCCGATGGGATCGGACCCGGCGATGGTGAGCGCGACAGGGAGCATGCTGCCAAGCATATCAAGTTGCCGGCGGCGGGCATAGTATACTGGGCACGGACGCGATGCGGTGTTGGAGATGGATTGCCTGGCTCGGCCTGGCGGGCGGGCTTTGCGCGGCGGCGGAACCACCCTCCGTCATTGTGATATCGATCGATACCCTGCGCGCGGATCATTTGAGCGCGTACGGCTACCGGCGGGTGGCGACGCCGCACCTCGATTCTTTCGCCCAGCAGGGGACGATTTACACGAACGCGGAGTCGCAGGTCCCGTTGACGCTGCCTTCGCACACTTCGCTATTCACTTCGACTTACCCTTTTGAAAGCCAGATTGAAGAGAACGCGGAACGGGTGCAGCCGGGCGTGACGACGCTCGCATCGGTGCTGCGGGGGCATGGCTACCAAACGGCGGCATTCATCGGCAGCGTGTTCCTGGAGAGTGAAATGGGGCTCGACCAGGGATTCGATTTTTACGACAGCCCGTTTCATTTTGAAGCATTCGCGCCGATATCGGGGTCAATGTTTTATGGCGGGGCCGCGCGAAATCAGTACGGCGTGAGAGACCGGCGCGACGGAGCCTTGGTGCTGGGCGCGGCGCGGCGCTGGATGACGGGGCACGCGGGGGGAGCTGCGTTTGTCTTTGTGCATCTGTTCGATATGCACAAGCCCTATATTCGGCCCGGATACGATGGCGAACTGGCGTACACGGACAAGATTCTGGGCGCGTTCCGGCAGTTTCTTGTGGACAAGGGATGGTGGCAGCGGTCGGTAGTGGCGATGCTTTCGGACCACGGAGAAAGCCTAGGGGAGCATGGCGAGGACACCCACGGCTACTTTATTTACGAGAGCACGCTGCGGGTGCCGCTCATGATTCACTGGCCGGATGGGACGGCGGGCCGGCCGCCGCGGGATGAGCAACCTGTGGGGCTGATGGACGTGGCGCCGACGGTGCTGGACTTCTTGCATATCGCAGCGCCGGCTTCGTTCGCAGGGCGCGGTTTGCTCGGGCCGGCCGGGCGCGGCGGGGTTTACAGCGAGACTCTGTACGCGCATGACGGATTCGGCTGGTCGCCGCTGCGGAGCTTGCGGCAGGGGCCCTACAAGTATATCGAGGCGCCGGTTCCGGAATTGTACAACTTGAAAGCAGATCCGCGCGAACAGGTGAACCTTTGTCCGAAAGACCCGGCGCGGGCGGCGGCGATGCGGGCCGATTTGCGGAAATTGATGGCGAGCCATGCGCCCAAACAGACGGCGTCACAGGCCGCGATATCGCCGCGGACGCGGGCGCTGCTGGCTTCGTTGGGATATCTCTCCGGCGGATCGCATGTGGGCGGCAAGGGCGCGGGGGCCGATCCGAAGGCGAAGCTGCCGGAATACAAGCTGTATGAACTGGCGCAGGCTCTACTTTACGACCGGCATCTGGAAGAAGCGGCTATCGTGCTGCGAAAAATTCTGGCGCAGGATGCGACGAATACGCTGGCGCGGCGGGATTTGGGCGGTACATACATCGAGCAGCACGAATACACGAAGGCGCGAGAATGTTTCGAGCAGGTGGTGGTGGCCGCGCCGGACGACTACATGGCACAGTTCGAGTTGGGAATTGCGGACCGGCATTTGGGACGGACGGACGAGGCGCTGGAACATCTACGGGCGGCATGCAGAGTGGCGCCCGAAGCGGAACAGTGCCGGCGGGAGCTGGAGGCGACGAAGAAGGGAATTGCGCCGCATGTTATGCAGGAATGATGCTAAGAATTCGGGCCGCGCTGGCGGCTCTCATCGGCGCGCTGAGCGCCTGGGCGGCAGCGCCGCCGAAATTGGTTGTGGCGATTGTGGTGGACCAGTTCCGTTATGATTACCTGACGCGATATCGCGGCGAGTATCACGCGGGTTTCGACCGGCTGCTGACCAAGGGCGCGGTATTTACCAATGCGCGATACATGCATTATCCGACGGTGACGGCGGTTGGGCATAGCACGTTCCTTTCCGGGGCGACGCCCGCGATGAGCGGGATTATCGGCAACGATTGGTTTGACCGCGAGACCGGGAAAACCGTGACGAGCATCAGCGACGATTCCGTAAAGATGCTGGGCGACACGGGAGAGGGCGCCTCGCCGAGGCGGATGCTGGTGAGCACGCTGGGCGATGAGTTGAAGATCGCGCGCAGCGGCAGCAAGGTGATCGGGATTTCGTTGAAAGACCGGAGCGCGATCCTGCCCGCCGGGCACATGGCGGATGGCGCGTACTGGTTCGCGGCGCACGCGGGGAATTTCGTGAGCAGCACATTCTACTTCGCGGATCTGCCGGCTTGGGTGACGGCTTTCAATGCCAAACGGCCGGCCGATCCATATCGCGGGGCACACTGGCTGGACCATACGCTGCCCAGCGACGATTCGGTATATGCGGCGATCGAAAGCAGCCCCTACGGCAACGAATTGGTGGAACGGTTCGCCGAGCGCGCGATTGAGGCGGAGAAACTGGGGCAGCGGGGCGCGACGGATCTGTTGGCGGTGAGTTTTTCCGCCAACGACTATGTGGGTCATGCGATGGGACCGGATTCGCCGGAAGCGAAGGAGATGTCGATCCAGACGGATCGCGTTTTCGGCGCGCTGTTTCGCTATTTGGACGCGAAGATCGGAGTGAACAGCTACGTGGTGGTAATGACCGCCGACCATGGCGTCGCGCCGGTGCCGGAGGTGAATGCGGCGCGGCGGATGCCGGGCGGGCGGATGCCGGGCGGGGTCGTTCGGAAGGCTGTGGAAGGCGCGCTGACGACGAAATATGGCGTTGGACAATGGATGGCCAACGCATCGGATACGGCGTTTTACTTCAATCTGGAAACGATCCGGCAGAAGAAACTGGAGCGGGCGGAAGTAGAGCGCACGGCGGCGGAAGCGGCTCGGGCGGTGTGAACCATGTATTTCGGGTTTACACGCGCGAGATGCTGATCAACGGGACCGTGGATACGCCGGTGGGGCGGCACGTGGCGAACGGATTTTACGCGCCGCGCGCGCCGGACGTGACCGTGCTGCTGGAACCGTATTGGCTGTACGGAAGCAAGGGGACTACGCATAGCACGACGTTCGGTTACGACGAGCACGTGCCGGTGATTTTCATGGGGCCGGGGATCAAGACGGGGCGGTTCGATCGGGAGATCGCAGTGAACGATATTGCGCCCACGTTGGCTACTTATTTGAACATAGAGACGCCGAGCGGCTCGGTGGGGCGGTGTTTGGCGGAGATTTTCTAGAGTTCAGTTCTTGGTGTTCCGCATCAACTGGTCGATGTTGACCAGTTCGGTGGGATAGTTGCCGGTGTAGCAGGCGTAGCAGATATTCGTGTTTCTCGTATCGCCGACGGCTTCGCGCAGGGAGGGTAGGGAGAGGTAGCCCAGAGAGTCGGCTTCGACGAAGCGGCGGATGTCTTCGATGTTGTTGTTGGCGGCGATCAGTTCGCCCTTGGTGGGCGTATCGACGCCGTAGAAGCAGGGCGAAATGGTGGGCGGGCAGGAGATGCGGAGGTGGACTTCGCGGGCGCCGGCCTGGCGGACCATGCGGACGATCTTGCGGCTGGTGGTGCCGCGGACGATGGAATCGTCGACCAGAACGACGCGTTTGCCTTCGAGCAGGTGGCGGACGGGGTTGAGCTTCAGCTTGACGCCGAAATCGCGGATGGCCTGGGAGGGCTCGATGAAGGTGCGGCCTACGTAGTGATTGCGGATGAGCGCCTGGCGGAAGGGCAGGCCGGATTCGGCGGAATAGCCTAGCGCGGCGGCGACGCCGGAATCGGGCACAGGCACGACGAGATCGGCATCGACGGGATGTTCGCGGGCGAGGAGGCGGCCCAACATTTCGCGCGACTGCTGCACGGGGCGGCCGAAGACGATGGAATCGGGGCGCGCGAAGTAGACGTGTTCGAAGGCGCAATGGGCGAGGGGGCGCTCCGGGGCAAAACGTTCGCGAGTGACGCCGTCGGGGCCGATGACGACCATTTCGCCGGGCTCGACATCGTGCAGGTAGACGGCGCCGATCAGATCGAAGGCGCAGGTTTCGGAGGCGAAGACGTAGGCGATGTGGCCGTGTAGATCCATCTGGCCCATGGCGAGGGGACGGAAGCCGTGGGGATCGCGCGCAACGATAATGCGGTCTTCGGCGAGGAATACCAGGGAGAAGGCGCCTTCGATTTGCAGGAGGGCGTCGCGCAGCGCGCCGTCGAGAGTGCGTTCGGAAGAATGCGCGACGAGATGGAGGATCACTTCGGTATCGCTGCTGGCCTGGAAGATGGAGCCGCGCTCTTCCAGTCCGGCGCGGAGTTCGATGGCATTGGTGATGTTGCCGTTGTGGGCGACGGCGACGAGGCCTTTATTGCAGGCTACGGAGAAAGGCTGGGCGTTGAGGAGCGCGGTATCGCCGGAGGTGGAGTAGCGGGTGTGGCCGATGGCGAGTTGGCCGGGGAGTTGCTTCACCACGTCGGTGGTGAAGATTTCGGCGACATGGCCCATGGCCTTGCGGCAGTGAATTTCTTTGCCGTCGCTAGAGCAGATGCCGGCGCTTTCCTGGCCTCGATGCTGCAGGGCATGAAGAGCCAGATAGGTCATCTTAGCGGCCTCGGGATGGCCGTAAATGGCGACTACGCCGCACTCGTCATGGAATTTATCAAACATGGTTTAGACCGTTTGAGACTGTAGTTGCTTTTCGAGAGAACCTTCGATGGTGGCGATGAGATCGTTGATGCCGGCTGAGATCAGGATGGCGCCGCGATTGCCGATGGAGAGCAGGCGGTTGGCGGTGATCCCTACCTGGGGAGCGGCCACGCGGTGGCGGGCGGCGATCTCGGCTACAGCCTGAGGCTTGGCCGTTGAAAGGAGAATGCGGGAGGGAGCTTCGTGGAAGAGCAAGAATTCGGGCGCGAGATCGGATTCAAAATGCAGCGCTGCGCCGACACCGCCTTGGGAGCATTCGGCGGCGGCGACGGCTAAGCCGCCATCGCTCAGGTCGTGGGCGGATTCGGCGAGACCGGCGGCGACGATTTCACGCATCGCGTCATGCACGCGCTTTTCATAGTCCATGTCCAGGGCGGGCGGCAGGCCCCAGAGTTCGCCGGCAATCACCTTGGCGTATTCAGTACCGCCAAAGCGGGTCTGGTCGCAGTCGCCGATGCCTCCGAGCAGGACGATGGGACGGCCGGGGGCTTTGAAATCGCGGGTGACTGGAGCGGCGGTTTGCATGAGTCCGACGATGCCCATCACCGGAGTCGGCCAGATGCCTTCGCCTAGAGTTTCGTTATAGAGGCTGACGTTGCCACCGGTAATGGGGGCGTCAAAAAAGCTGCAGGCTTCGGAGATGCCTTCGATGGCGTCGACCAGTTGGCCCATAATTTCGGGGCGTTCCGGATTGCCGAAGTTGAGGCAGTTGGTGGCGGCGACGGGCTGCGCGCCGACGACCGCCAGATTGCGGCAGCTTTCAGCTACAGCCAGGCGGGCGCCTTCCCGCGCGGAGAGATAGCAATAGCGGCTATTGCCGTCCAAAGACATCGCTACCGACACCCCGTTTTCTTTGATGCGCACCACGGCCGCGTCGGCTCCGGGGCCGGAAATCGTGTTCGTCCGCACCATGTAGTCGTACTGTTCCCAGATGTAGCGCTTGCCGCAGACGTCGGACGAGGCGAGAAGTTTTTTCAGCGCTTCGGTGGGATCGATGGGGGGAAGCGGCGCGGAAGGCGCGGCCGGCTGCGTGGGAGGCGGAACATAGGGACGGTCGTAGAGAGGAGCTTCGTCGGCGAGTTCGCGGTTGGGAATTTCGGCGACGGTTGCGCCATGCTGTTTGACACGCAGGAGACCGTCGCCGGTGACTTCGCCGATGGTGACGGCGTCGAGGCCCCACTTGCGGAAAACGTGGAAAACCTCATCCTCCCTGCCCTTCGCGGCGACGAGCAGCATGCGCTCCTGGGACTCGGAGAGCATAATTTCGTAGGGCGTCATGCCGGTTTCGCGCTGGGGGACGAGATCGAGTTCAATTTGAATGCCGGTGCCGCCGCGGCTGCCCATTTCACAGGTAGAGCACGTGAGGCCGGCGGCGCCCATATCCTGGATGGCGACGATGGCGCCTGTTTGCATGGCTTCGATGCAGGCTTCCAGGAGGAGTTTTTCCATGAATGGATCGCCGACCTGCACATTGGGCCGCTTTTGCTTGGACTCTTCGGTGAATTCCGCGGAGGCCATGGAGGCTCCGTGGATGCCGTCGCGGCCGGTCTTGGCGCCTACATAAATGACGGGATTGCCGACGCCGGCGGCGCTGGCGTAGAAGATGTCCTCTTTGCGCGCGACGCCGAGCGCGAAAACATTGACCAAGCGGGTTGCCGTTGTAGCACGGCTCAAAGATGCATTCGCCACCGATGGTGGGGACGCCAAAACAGTTGCCGTAGTGCGCGATTCCGGCGACGACACCCTGCAAGATGCGGCGGTTGCGGGCGTCCGTCGCCGTCCCCCCCCGGAATTGGCCAGGGGACCGAAGCGGAGGGAATCGAGGACGGCGATGGGGCGCGCGCCCATGGTGAAGATGTCGCGCAGAATGCCGCCGACCCCAGTGGCCGCGCCCTGGAAAGGCTCGATGAAGCTGGGGTGGTTGTGGGATTCGATCTTGAAGGCGATGACGTAGCCGCCGCCGATATCGACCACCCCGGCATTTTCGCCGGGGCCCTGAACCACCAGTTTGCCGCGCGTAGGGAGCTTTTTCAGGTGCAGGCGGGAACTCTTGTAGGAGCAGTGCTCGCTCCACATGACGCTGAAGACGCCCAACTCGGTGTAATTTGGCTCACGGCCCAGGATGCCGACGATTTTCCGGTATTCGGATTCGGTGAGCTGGTGCTGGGCGATTAAGCCGGGAGTGATCGCGATGGCGCTCATATTTTGAGCGCCGCCGACTGAAGCATGGACTGGAAAACCACCAATCCATCGCTCGATCCCATCAGTGGTTCGGTAGCGCGTTCGGGGTGAGGCATTAGACCCATGACGTTGCGTTGTTTGTTTAGGATACCGGCGATATCGCGCAGGGAGCCGTTGGGGTTATCCAGGTAGCGAAAGGCGACGCGGTCTTCGGCTTCGAGCTGGTCGAGGGTGCGTTCGTCCGCCACATAGCAGCCTTCGCCATGGGCGATGGGAACGCGTAGTATTTGGGCAGGCTCCGCGGCCGAAGTGAAGGGCGAGTCGATTGTTTGCGTGCGCAGGCGGACTTGGCGGCAGATGAATTTCAGATTCTGGTTGCGGACGAGGGCGCCGGGCAACAGTCCTGCCTCGACTAGAACCTGGAATCCATTGCAAATGCCGAGCACCAATCCGCCATCCGCAGCGAACTTGCGAACAGCAGCCATGACCGGGGAAAACTTGGCGATAGCGCCGCAACGCAGGTAATCGCCGTAAGCGAAGCCGCCGGGCAGAATGACGGCGTCAATGTCGCCCAGCGATGCCGAGTCGTGCCAGATAAAATCAGCGCGATGACCGAGGTTTTTATTGACCGCAAACCAGGCATCGTGATCGCAATTGCTGCCGGGAAAGACAATCACGCCAAATTTCATGAGCTTTGAAAATCCGGGGAGGTTACAACCTATATTAGCAAAGGCAGAAGGCCGGCCGCATCGAGCTCGGGGTTAGATTTCAAATGAAAAAAAGGAGTACATCCTCCCGCTAGACCTGTGCCATAATGGCTCATTCAAACGGTAGGGCGCAGCGGAGCATGAGCGATCAAAAAGGGATAAGCCGGCGAGCGGTTGTGCTCGGCTCGGCATTGCTGCCCGCAATGGGCGCCGCACTGGCCCAAACATCGAAGACTATTGTTGTTTCCAGTGGTAACGGGGAGCGGGCCTGCACGCGCGCGATGGAAGTTTTGAGATCGGGCGGGGACACGCTGGACGCCGTGATCGAGGGCGTGAATATCAACGAACTCGACCCCGAAGATACTTCGGTTGGCTACGGCGGTTTGCCGAACGAAGAAGGCGTAGTAGAGCTGGACGCCAGCGTAATGCACGGGCCGACGCGGCGGGCCGGGTCGGTGGCGGCGATTCGCGGCAATAAGACGCCGTCAAAGATCGCGAAGCTGGTGATGGAGAAGACGGACCACCTGATGCTGGTGGGCTCCGGCGCGGGAAAATTCGCGCAGGAGATGGGCTACCCGGAAGAAGACTTAATGACCCCGAAGTCGCGCATGGCGTGGCTGACGTGGAAGATGTCGTTACGGGATCCGGACGGGCACAGCAATTGGGGCCCAGGTCTCGATGCGCCGAAGCACAAGACGATGGCGCGACTGAAGGAAATGTTTCCGCAGGCGGACGAAGAGACGCTGCTGTGGGCGTGGGACATGGCGGTAAATCCGACGCACGGGACGATTAATTGTCTTTCCCGAAACAGCAAAGGTGAGATGTCCGGTGTCACGACGACGAGCGGGATGGCTTGGAAAATTCCCGGACGAGTGGGGGATTCGCCGATCATCGGCGCAGGGTTGTACCTGGATCAGGATGTAGGCGGCGCGGGATCGACCGGCCGCGGGGAAGAGAACATTCGTATCGCGGGGGGGCATACCGTGGTGGAGAACATGCGCCATGGGATGACGCCGCGGGATGCGTGTTTGGAAGCGCTGAAACGTGTCGCGCGGAATTTCGATAACGACATGGAACGGCTGCAAAAAGTGGATTTGCATTTTTACGCGCTGCGGAACGACGGGGAATATGCCAGCGCGTCGTTGTGGAATGGGGAAATACATGGGGGCAAGCTTCAGCCCGCTCAATGCGCGGTCAACGACGGCAGCGGTGCAAGCCGGTTGGAGACCAGTGCGTATCTTTTCGAACGAAAAGCTTGAGTCCCGTGTCGCGGGGTTGAATCAGAAAATTGAATCGAATCTATCGGTAAGTCTGAAGAATGGCTCAGATCTTTCATCACAGCACGAACACGCTTTCGCGCGTCTTTCTTTACGGCGCGGTTTTTGCCCTGGGCTTTGTGGTGTGGTGCCTTGCCACGCTGAACAGCTCAGGCTACACCACGCGCCAAAATGAGGTGCGCCAACAACCGATCCCATTCAGCCACGTACACCACGTGGCTGACGATGGAATCGACTGCCGTTACTGTCACACGACAGTGGAAGTATCCAACACGGCCAACATTCCGCCTACGAAAACGTGCATGAACTGCCACTCGCAGATTTGGAGCACGGCGCCCATGCTGGAGCCGGTGCGGGAAGCTTTCAGGACCGGCGAACCCATTCAGTGGACACGGGTTCACGACTTACCGGACTACGTTTATTTCAACCACAGCATTCATGTAAACAAAGGTGTAGGCTGCGAGACGTGCCACGGACGGGTAGACAAGATGCCGCTGATGTACCAGGCGAATTCGCTACAGATGGAGTGGTGCCTGGACTGCCATCGCAATCCGGAAAAGCATGTCCGGCCGCGTTCGGAAGTATTCACGATGGGTTACGAGCCGAAAGAAGATCAAGAGACGATGGGGCGCCGTTTGGTGGCTGAATACAAGATTCAGGACGCACGCGCTTTGACCAGTTGTTCGACCTGCCACCGCTAAAGCCGACGATGAGTGAACCAAACAATCCGTTCAATGTGTTCGGGGACGCCGGGCATCATCACGATCACGACCACGACGACCATCATCACGACGATGCTTCCGCCGCGCCAGAAGGCCGGCTGGATCTGGAAGGCGTGAAGGCGCTGCTGGGCAAGTCGCACGGACGTGAATACTGGCGCAGCCTCGAAGACCTGGCGCAAACCGACGCGTTTCAAGATTTGATGCATCGCGAATTTCCGCGCTATGCATCGGAATGGCAAGACGGCGACAGCCGGCGTAATTTCATCAAACTGATGGGTGCTTCGCTGGCGCTGGCCGGATTGACGGCATGCACGAGGCAACCGATCGAACTCATCACGCCGTACGCGCGGCAACCGGAAGAACTGGTGCCGGGTAAGCCGTTGTTCTTTGCCACGGCGATGCCGATGGGCTCCAGCGCCACGGGATTGCTGGTGGAAAGCCACGAGGGCCGGCCCACCAAGATCGAAGGCAATCCGGATCATCCGAGCCAAGGCGCTTGCGATGTTTATGCGCAGGCTTCGGTGCTTGGACTATACGATCCAGACCGTTCGCAGGCTCTGACACTGGAAGGCGAGATCCGGTCGTGGGGCGCATTTCTGGGCGCTGTCCAGCAGACCATCAATCAGCAGAAAAGCAAGCGCGGCGCGGGGTTCCGGATTCTGACGGAGACGGTGACGTCGCCGACGATGGCTTACCAGATTCAGGAATTGCTGAAGGTTTACCCGGAAGCTAAATGGCACCAGTGGGAACCTGCGGGCGCGCATTCGTCACGGGCGGGAGCGCAACTGGCATTTGGACAACCGGTCAACACCGTCTACAACTTCAGCGCGGCCGATGTGGTCGTGGCGCTGGATTCGGATTTTCTATCGTCGGGGCCAGGCAGCTTGCGCTATACGCGCGAGTTCTCGGCGCACCGGCGGGTGCGCGCCGGTCAGACGCAGATGAGCCGGTTGTACGTGGTGGAGCCGATGCCGACTCCCACGGGCACGAAGGCCGACCATCGTTTGGCGCTGAAGGCCGCGGACGTAGAACAATTCGCATGGAGCCTGGCGTCGGCTTTGGGCGCGGATACAGGCGGGCGCAAAGGCGCTGCGACTGCGGCGGATCATTGGATCGGGCCGATCGTGCGCGACCTGCAGCAGCACCGCGGGGCCGGGATCGTGATCGCGGGCGAACAGCAGAGCGCGGCAGTGCATGCACTGGCGCACGCCATGAACGCGGCGTTGGGCAACATCGGCAAGACCGTGGTCTACACGGACCCGGTGGAAGCGCAACCGGTGGATCAGGTCGCTTCGCTGAATGAGTTAATCAAGGATCTGGACGCGGGCGCGGTAGACCTGCTGCTGATTCTGGGTGGCAATCCGGCTTACAACGTGCCGGTGGAGATCGGCTTTCGGGACCGGCTGAAGAAAGCCGGCATGCGGGTTCACCTGAGTCTGCACGAAGACGAGACCAGCGAACTGTGCCACTGGCATTTGCCCATGACGCATTACCTGGAAACGTGGAGCGATTGCCGGGCGCACGACGGCACGACAACAGTAATGCAGCCGTTGATCGCACCGCTGTATGCGGGCAAGTCGGCGCACGAAGTGTTGACCATGCTGACAGGGCAACTGGAGCGGACCTCGTACCAGATCGTGAAGGATTACTGGGCGACGCAGCATACGGGCGCCGATTTTGAAGCGTGGTGGCGCAAGGCGGTGCATGATGGCGTTGTGCCGGACACGGCCCTGCCGGCCAAGACGTTTGCGCCGCGGGCCGGGTGGGCAGCATCGGCTGCGCCGGCGGCCACGCCGCAAGGCCTGGAGGTGGTCTTCCGGCCCGACCCCGCGGTGTACGACGGACGGTTTACCAACAACGGTTGGCTGCAAGAATGGCCGCGTCCCATCACGCAGTTAACGTGGGATAACGCAGCAATTTTCAGTCCCAAGACCGCGCAGGAAAAGGGCGTAGTGACCACCGACCTGGTGGAGATCCAATATGCCGGCTATAAGATGCGGGCGCCGGTTTACATTCAGCCGGGGCACGCGGACGGTTCGGTCACGGTCCATATGGGCTACGGCAGAACGCGGGCAGGACACGTTGGGACACGCATCGGCTTCAATATTTTCGGCATGCGGACGTCGAAGGCCCTGTGGCAGGACTACGGGCTGGAGGTCCAGAAGGTAGGCAGCGATTACCTGCTGGTTTCGGTGCAGGACTACCACGCTTTGGACACCGATCGGCACACGATTGAGAAGGCGAACATCGCGGAGTATCGCAAGAATCCGGATTGCATCAAGGAAGATTACGAGCAGCCGCCGCCCGAGTTGACGCTTTATCCCGGGTTCAAATACGACAAATATGCCTGGGGCATGGCGATCGACTTATCGGCCTGCACAGGCTGCGGCGCTTGCGTAGTGGCTTGCCAGGCGGAGAACAATATTGCGGTGGTGGGCAAGGAAGAAGTGCACCACGGCCGCCATATGCACTGGCTGCGCGTGGACAGCTACTTCCACGGAGCGGTGGAGAATCCGGAGATTTACAACCAGCCGGTGCCTTGCATGCAGTGTGAGAATGCGCCGTGCGAACTGGTGTGTCCGGTCCAGGCGACCAACCATAGCAGCGAAGGGCTGAACGATATGGTCTACAACCGCTGCGTGGGTACGCGATATTGCTCGAATAACTGTCCTTATAAAGTGCGCCGCTTTAACTTCTTCCTGTATTCGGATTTCAAGACACCGAGTTTGAAGCTGCAGCGCAATCCGGACGTCACGGTCCGCAGCCGCGGCGTAATGGAGAAGTGCACCTACTGCGTGCAGCGCATCAACCACGCCAAAATCGAGTCCGAGAAGGAAGACCGGCAGGTGCGGGATGGAGAGATCCAGACGGCGTGCCAGGCAACCTGTCCGGCTGAAGCGATCATATTCGGCAACATCAACGATCCCAACAGCCGGGTGGCGAAGATGAAAGCGGAGAAAACGAATTACGGGCTGCTGGCGGATTTGAATACGCGGCCGCGCACGACGTACCTGGCAGCGCTGCGCAATCCGAATCCGGAGATAGAAGGCTAAAGACCGTCGACCATGGCTGACGAAAGACAACTTGCTGACGAAGAAGTAGGGCCGGCGCCGGTAATCGCTCCGGGCTACACGTTCGGCACGGTAACCGACCAGATCGCTTCGGTCGTGCTGACGCGCCGCACGCCCGTATTCTGGGTGGCGTGCTTCGCGGGTGGATTCTCGCTGCTGCTGCTGTTCTTGTGGTCGCTGGTGCTGTTGCTGGCGAAGGGCGTGGGCATCTGGGGCATCAAGATCCCGGTCGGGTGGGGCTTTGCGATCACGAACTTCGTGTGGTGGATCGGAATCGGCCACGCGGGCACGCTGATTTCAGCCATCCTGCTGCTGCTGAATCAGAGCTGGCGGAATTCGATCAACCGTTTCGCCGAAGCCATGACGCTGTTCGCCGTGGCCTGCGCGGGCATGTTTCCGCTGCTGCACATGGGCCGTCCGTGGCTGTTCTACTGGATGTTCCCGTACCCCAACACCATGGGCGTGCAGCCGCAGTTCCGCAGCCCGCTGGTGTGGGACGTATTCGCGGTATCGACGTACGCGACGGTGTCGGCGCTTGTTCTGGTTTGTGGGGCTGATGCCGGATTTGGCGACGCTGCGCGACCGCGCGCCGAACCGCTTGTCGCGCGCTTCACTTACGGCATGCTGGCGATGGGCTGGCGCGGTTCGGCGAAGCACTGGAGAATCACGAAATGGCGTCGCTGCTGCTGGCCGGCCTGGCGACGCCGTTGGTGCTTTCCGTGCACACCGTGGTCAGCTTCGACTTCACCATCGCGATCGTGCCTGGCTGGCACAGCACATTCTTCCCGCCTTACTTTGTGGCGGGCGCTATTTATTCGGGCTTTGCGATGGTGCTGGTGCTGGCCATTCCGCTGCGGCATGTTTACGGCCTGAAGGGGCTGATCACCGACAAGCACCTGGACAATTCGGCAAAGTGATGCTGGCCACCGGACTGATCGTGGCTTACGCGTACATCCTGGAAACTTCACAGCGTGGTACAGCGGCAACGTATATGAGAGTGCGGCCATCTGGCACCGCATGACCGGACCGTACGCGGGTTCGTACTGGTTCCTGATCACCTGCAATATCGTGGCGCCGCAGGCGTTGTGGTTCAAGAAGATCGCGGACCAAGCCGGCTGTTGCTGTTCTCTGGCTCGCTGATGGTGCTGGTGGGCATGTGGCTGGAACGCTATCGTGATCATCGTTATCGAGCCTGGCGCAGGATTATCTGACTTCTTCGTGGCGCATATTCCACCCGACGCGCTGGGACTGGGCGACTTATCTGGGCACCATCGGATTGTTCACTTTCCTGTTCTTCCTGTTTATCCGGCTGCTGCCCATGATTTCGATTTTTGAAGTCCGCACGCTGCTGCCGCAAGCCAAAGTGGAGGAGGAGGCTGAAGCGATGAAACCTCCCGATTTACGGCGTGATGGCCGAATTCGACAATCCCACGTCGCTGGTGAATGCGGCGCGCGAGGCGCGCGCGCGAGGCTACCGGAAGATGGACGCGTACTCGCCGTTCCCGATCGAAGCGCTGAGCGAAGCGCTGCACCTGCCCAAGAGCAAACTGCCCTATGCGGTGCTGATCGGCGGCATCATCGGCGGGCTACGGGCTACCTGCTGCAGTATTACGTGACAGTGATTTATTTCCCGATCAATATCGCCGGGCGTCCGCTGCATAGCTGGCCCATGTACATCGTGATCACCTTCGAGCTGACGATTTTGTTCGCGGCGCTTTCGGCGGTGTTCGGGTTGCTGGCTTTGTGCGGGTTGCCGATGCCGTATCACCCGACATTTAATGTTCCGCATTTCGCACTGGCTTCACGCAACCGGTTTTTCTTGTGCATCGAAGCCACCGATCCGATTGTTCGACCGGAAAGCCACCGAGGAATTTCTGGAGAGTCTGGATGCGCAGGAGGTCTGCGAAGTTGCGCATTAAGAGATCAGCGGTTTTAGCAGGACCTGTGGTGATTCTGGCATCGCTGTTGAGCGGCTGCCGGCAGGACATGCAGGACCAGCCGAAATATATCCCGCTGCGGCCCAGTTCATTTTTTGACGATGGCCGGTCGGAGCGCCCCTTAGTGGATGGCACGGTGGCGCGCGGACATTTGAACGCCGATCCGGCGTTCTATACGGGAAAGATCGACAACAAGCCAGTGGACACAGTTCCCTTCCCTGTCACGCGGGCGGTGTTGGAACGCGGGCAACAGCGGTACAACATTTATTGCTCGCCCTGCCACGGCATGACCGGCGCGGGCAACGGCATGATTGCCCAACGCGGCTTCAATCATCCGCCGCCACAGTCGTATCATATCGACCGCTTGCGGCAGGCGCCGATCGGGTATTTTTTCGATGTGATTTCGAACGGGCTGGGCGCCATGCCGGATTACGCGGCACAGATTGAACCACGCGACCGCTGGGCGATTGCGGCCTATGTGCGCGTGCTGCAGTATAGCCAGAACGCCTCGATCGACGATGTGCCCGCGGATGCGCGCGCTGAACTAACCAAGGGAGGGGCGAAGTAATGGCGTCCGCTACTCACCAGCGTTCTTTCGCAATCCCGCCCGATGTATCCGCCGATATGCGAGGCTTGCGCACCCGTTTTCTGATTGTCGGGATCGTTGCGCTTCTGATTTCCGTGGTGGGCTGGTTTCTGAACTCGGATCAGTTCTATCGCTCGTATATCTGGTGCTACATGTTTTTCATCGGCGTGCCGCTGGGAGCGACGGCGCTGCTGATGCTGCAATACCTGACGGGCGGCGCTTGGGGCATGATGATCCGGCGGCCTTGCGAAGCGGCTTCGCGGACGATTCCGCTGCTGGCCATTCTGTTCCTCCCGATCATTGCCGGGATTCCCCATCTTTACCAGTGGTCGCACGCGGATATTGTGGCGCATGACGCTGTTTTGCGGCACAAACAAATCTATCTGAACGTGCCGTTCTTCCTCATTCGCGCCGGCATTTACTTTACGGGCTGGATGCTGATTGCGCATCTGCTTTATAAGTGGTCGGGCGATCTGGATCGCGGAGATACGCGCGCGGCGAGCAAACTGGCTGCGATCAGCGGTCCCGGGCTGATTTTTTACGGTTTCAGCGTGACGTTCATGGCGATCGACTGGGTGTTGTCGATCAATCCGCACTGGTTCTCGACAATCTTCGGTCTATTGTTCATCGTGGGTGAGGGATTGTCGGCGCTGGCTTTCCTGATTTGCGTACTGGTGCTATTGAGCAAACGGGAGCCGATGTCGGAAGTGCTGACACACCGGCACCTGCACGATGTGGGCAAGTTGATGCTGGCCTTCGTGATGGTGTGGGCGTACTTCTCGTTCTCGCAATTGCTGGTGATCTGGTCAGGCAACTTGCCGGAAGAGATCCCATGGTATTTAAACCGCTTCGCGGGAGGCTGGCAGTACATCGGCGTGGCGCTGGTGCTGCTGCACTTCGCGCTGCCGTTCGCGCTGTTGCTTTCGCGGGATTTGAAGCGAAACTTCCGGCTGCTCAGCACGGTTGCCGCGGGCGTGCTGGTGATGCGCTTCGTTGATCTTTACTGGGTGGTCGCGCCGGACTTTCACAAGGCGCAGTTCTTTATCAGTTGGATGGATTTTCTGATGCCGTTCGCATTAGGCGGGATCTGGCTGGCGGCCTATTTGTGGCAATTGGAACAGCGCCCGCTGTTGCCGGTGGGAGATCCGCATTTGGAGGAGGCTCTGGAACATGGCCGCGAGTAATGGTCACGCCGGCGACGAGCCGCGCAATCCGCACGTCCACCATGAAATGGGCGACGTCAATGCCCGGGCGTTGACTAAGTTCGGCATGTCGATGGCGGCGCTGATAGTCATTTTCCTGTTTGGATTGTATGGCATGTTTCAGTATTTGAAGAATCGCGAAGCGGAAGCTGGGCTGCCGCAGTCCCCGTCGGCCTTGGTCAATGCGCAGAAGCTGCCGCCGGAACCGCGACTGCAGGCTTACCCGCGGCAGGATATGACGGAATGCAAAGCCGATGAGCAACGGATTTTGCGCCAGTACGCGCTGATCGATCCGGACAAAGGGGTGGTCCGGATACCGGTCGATCGCGCGATGGATTTGATTGCGCAGCGCGGATTGCCCGCAACGCCAACTCTTAAAGCGATACCGCCGGCAGCTAAGCCTACCGCGCCAGTTACACCGATTGGTAAAGAAGAGATGAACTTGACGAGTAAGCTCGCGATTGGAGTGTTGGCGGCGGCGCTTGCCTGGGCGCAACCGGCGCAGCCTGCGCCCGCCCAGCCCTCGGCGATGCACAGTCCGGACTCCAAGCCCGCGCCCCTGCCCGAGGGCTTGCAGGGAGTATCGATCGAACAGAATTTGAACCACCAGGTACCGTTGAGTCTGGTCTTTCGAGACGAGTTCGGGCGCTCGATGCCGCTATCGACTTACTTCAGCGGAAATAAGCCCGTGGTGCTGGCTTTGGTTTATTACACCTGCCCCATGCTTTGTAATCTGGTCCTGACCGGCATGGAGAGCAGCTTGCGGGCCATTTCTTTGAACCCGGGCCGCGATTTCGAGATCGTGGCGGTCAGCATCGATCCGAAGGATACGCCGGATATCGCGGCGGGTAAGCGCGAGAGTTATTTGAGAAGATACCGGCGGCCGGACACGGCCAACGGCTGGCATTTTCTGACGGGCGACGAGGGCAACATCCAAGCCCTGACCTCGGCGGTCGGCTTTCGTTATAAGCTCGATCCGTCGACCGGACAATACGCGCATGCCAGCGGAATCATGATGTTGACGCCGGACGGCAAGCTGTCGCGGTATTTTTACGGCGTGGAATACGCGCCGCGCGATATGCGCCTGGGATTGGTGGAAGCGTCGCAGAACAAGATCGGCTCGCCGGTGGATCAGATCCTGCTGTTCTGTTACCATTACGATCCGGCGACCGGCAAGTATGGCGCCATCGCGATGAATATGATTCGATTCGGCGGGGCACTTTCGTTTTGATTTCCGGCACGTTCCTTTTATTTGCGTGGCGCCGGGACTGGCGGAAAGACCGACAGATTTTGAGGCAGGCTAGATAAATTCATGGGATCCGAACTACCTCTATTTCCGGTGCAGGCTTCCAGCGTGGCGCCCAGCGTGGACCATTTGCTTTATTTCCTGCTGGCCGTCGCGGTCTTTTTCGCCGTGGGAATTTTTCTCACGATTTTCTACTTCGCCATCCGCTACCGGCGCCGTTCCGAAGCGGAATTGCCCGTGCCGGCGCACGGCGCGATGGCGTTGGAAATTCTGTGGAGCGTGATTCCGTTCGGGCTGACGATGATGATGTTCGCTTGGGGCGCCAGCATCTTCTTTACGATCTCGCGGCCGCCGGACGACGCGCAGCAGATCTACGTGATCGGCAAGCAGTGGATGTGGAAGCTGCAGCACATGGAAGGCCAGCGGGAGATCAACGAGTTGCACATTCCGGTGGGCCAGGCGGTGAAGCTGACCATGACGTCGGAAGATGTGATCCACGATTTCTTCGTGCCGGCTTTCCGGACCAAGGCCGATGTGGTGCCGGGCCGTTACTCCACGGTCTGGTTCAAGCCCACCAAGCCGGGTAAGTATCACTTGTTCTGTTCGCAATATTGCGGGACCAACCACTACGCCATGATCGGTTGGGTATACGTGATGGAGCCGCAGGATTACCAGACGTGGCTGAGCGGCGGGTCGGGCCGGCTCGCTGGCTTCGCAACGGCGAAAAGCTTTTCCAAACATTCGCCTGCGCCAACTGCCACCATCTGAGCGGGCCGCCCGGACGCGGGTCCGGATCTGCGCAATCTTTACGGCACGCAGGTGGAACTGGCTGACGGCGGCGCACGTGAAGTTCGACGAAGAATATATCCGCGAGTCCATCTTGAATCCCGTCGGCCAAGATCGTGAAGGGATATCAGCCGATCATGCCGACGTTCCAAGGGCTGGTAACCGAGGAGAATGTGTTGCAACTGATCGAGTACATCAAGTCACTGACGCCGAAGGAGGCCGGCCTCAGACCGCCCGCCGCGGCGGCCGCTATCGGCCAGAACGACCACCAAACAATAAGATATGATTACCGAAGCGGTACAAGAGCGCGAGAATTACCTCAACGCGAGTTACGGCATCAAGTCCTGGCTGCTGACCAAGGACCACAAGCGCATCGGTCTGTTGTACCTGCACACCATCACGTTTTTCTTTTTTCTGGGCGGTATTTTCGCCACGCTGATCCGGCTCGAGTTGCTGACTCCCAAAGGCGGCCTGGTTTCGGCGGACACTTACAGCAAGCTGTTCACGCTGCACGGCGTGATCATGGTGTTTCTTCTTCCTGATTCCATCGATTCCGGCTACCCTGGGAAATTTCTTTTTGCCGATGATGATCGGGGCCAAGGATCTGGCGTTTCCCGCGAATCAACCTGCTGAGCTGGTATCTGCTGGTGATCGGCGGCTGTTTCGCCATGTTCGCCATGCTGGCCGGCGGCGTGGATACCGGCTGGACCTTCTACGTGCCCTACAGCAGCAATTACTCGAACACTTATGTGATCGCGACCGGGCTGGGAATTTTCATCGCGGGCTTCTCGTCGATCCTGACGGGACTGAATTTCATCGTCACCGTGCATCGCATGCGCGCTCCGGGCATGACCTGGTTCCGCATGCCGCTCTTTGTGTGGTCGAATTATGCGACCGCGCTGATTCAGGTGCTGGGCACGCCGGTGATCGCCATCACGCTGGTGCTGCTGATTTGCGAGCGGACGCTGCACATCGGGATTTTCGATCCGGCGCGCGGCGGCGATCCGGTGCTGTTCCAGCATCTGTTCTGGTTCTATTCGCATCCCGGCCGTGTACATCATGGTGCTGCCGGGCATGGGCGTGATCAGCGAACTGGTATCGGTCTTCTCGAAGAAGCCGGTATTCGGATATAAGGTGGTGGCGTTTTCGAGCGTGGCCATCGCGGTGCTCGGGCTTCCTGGTTTGGGGCCATCACCTGTTCGTGTCCGGGCAGTCGGTTTACGCGGGCCTGGTGTTTTCGTTCCTGAGCTACTTCGTGGCGATCCCGTCGGCCATCAAGGTATTCAACTGGACGGCGACCCTGTACAAGGGTTCGATCTCCTTCGCGACGCCGATGCTGTACGCGTTCGGCTTCATCGGCCTGTTCACCGTGGGCGGACTGACGGGCCTGTTCGTGGCCTGCCTGGGCGTGGACGTGCACGTACACGACACTTACTTCGTGATCGCCCACTTCCATTACATTATGGTGGGCGGCACGATCATGGCTTACCTGGGCGGCTTGCATTACTGGTGGCCGAAGATGTCCGGCCGCATGTATCCGGAAGGGCTGGGCGAAGCTTTCGGCGCTGGTCATCTACCTGGGCTTCAACCTGACTTTCTTCCCGCAGTTCATTCTGGGATACCTGGGCATGCCGCGCCGCTATTGGAATTATCCGGAAGAGTTTCAAGTGCTGCACGTCATGTCGACGGCGGGCGCTTCGGTGCTGGCGGTCGGCTATCTGATGCCGCTGATTTACTTCATGTGGTCGCTGCGGTACGGGCCGATCGCGCGGGCCGAATCCGTGGGGCGCCACCGGCCTGGAATGGCAGACGGCTTCGCCGCCGCCGGCGCACAATTTCGAAGAGACACCGATGGTGACCACCGAGGCCTACGATTACGCCGCGCTTGCCGCGAGGGAGGAGGCCAAAGTTGGATAGCCACACGGAGACTGCCGAACTTGCGCGGAACAGTTCGAAACGCCCGCGCAGCAGAAGGAAGTTTCGACGCTGGGGATGTGGATCTTCCTGGTCACCGAAATCATGTTCTTCGGCGGCCTGTTCCTGGCGTACACGATCTACCGGAAGGAGTTCGCGGGGGTCTTCGCCGTGGCCAGCAACACGCTCGACGTGGTGATCGGCGCGGCCAATACGGCCGTGCTGATCTGCAGCAGTTTCACCATGGTGCTGGCGGTGCGCGCCGCGCAAATCGGCAAGCCGCAAAGCGCTGATCTATTTCTGATTTTGACGATCCTATTTGGCGGCGTGTTTCTGGGTGTGAAGGCTTACGAGTGGAACGAGAAGTTCGAGGAGCACCACGTGCCCGGGCCGACGTTCCATCTGGAGGGCACCACGCAGCAAGGTCCGGCGCAATTGTTCTTCTCGCTGTACTTCGCCATGACCGGGCTGCACGCGCTGCACATGGTCATCGGCGAAGGCCTGATGCTGTTCCTGCTTTGGGAGGCTTACCGCGGCAAGTACACGGCGAGCTTACTACACGCCGGTGGATATCGGCGGCCTTTACTGGCACTTCGTCGATATCATCTGGATTTTCCTGTTTCCGCTGCTGTATCTGATTGCGCGGCACCAACACTAACATGCACGAACACATCGATTCGATCAAGACTTACACCCTGGTATTCGTCGCTCTGCTGGTCTCTGACGGCGGCGACGACGGTGGTGGCAACCATCGACCTGGGGCCGTTCAACGTGGTGATGGCGCTGTTCATCGCGGTGGTGAAGATGATGCTGGTGGCGCTGTTCTTCATGCACCTGCGGCACAGCACGATTCTGATGAAGGTGGTGGTAGGGGGCGGGATGTTGTGGCTGGCGATCCTGCTGGTGTTCTGAGCCTGGCGACTTCAGCACGCGCGGCTGGCTGCCGGTGCCGGGGAAGTAGGCGCCGGACCTGCTAAAATCGAACTGAAATCCTCGGTACGGGCGCGTAGCTCAGGCGGATAGAGCATCTGCCTTCTAAGCAGAGGGTCGCCGGTTCGAGTCCGGCCGCGCCTACCAGCTAAATTACTAGAGAATAGGAGACGGAAGCCATGTCACGGCGGACTATGAAAATGTTTTGCGCACTGCTCAGTACCATAATTGGGGCAGCGGCTCATGCACAGACCGTAACTTCGATATTTAAATTCGATGGCACAAACGGCTCAGGCCCCCAAGCTGCGCTAGCCCAGGCCCCAAATGGTGACTTTTACGGGACAACAGGCGGTGGCGGAACGAACCAAGGCGGCACGGTCTTCAGGGTCACCACCGGCGGCACGCTTACGACGCTCTACAACTTCTGCTCCCAGGTCGGTTGTACGGACGGTGAGTACCCTTACGCGGGGTTGTACCGAGCGGCGGATGGCGACTTCTACGGGACGACCGAAGGTGGCGGAGCCACCGGCTACGGCACCTTGTTCAAAATCACTCCGAGTGGCACACTGAGGACGCTGCACAGCTTCTGCTCCCAAAGTCGGTGTACAGACGGCGCGAACCCCGAGGCCGCGCCCATTCAAGCCGCCAATGGAGACTTGTACGGGACCACTTTGAACGGGGGTACCAACTGCGCGCCTACGGGTTGCGGCACCGTTTTCAAGATGACCCCTAGTGGCGTTTTCACGACTCTGTACAGCTTCTGCTCAGCGACTCAGTGCCCCGATGGCGATGGCCCATACGATGCGCTGGTCCAGGCGGCTAACGGCGATTTTTACGGGACGACTTTGTGGGGTGGGATCTACGACTCGGTAGGAGGCACAATCTTCAAGATCTCCCCAAGTGGCAACCTCAGCACGGTGTATAGTTTCTGCGCCCTAAGCGGGTGCGCGGACGGCGAATACCTCAACGCGGGTCTGGCAAAGGGCGCCGACGGAGATCTCTACGGTACAACCGAGAAGGGGGGAGCCAACGGATGGGGCACTGTCTTCAGAATCAATCTGAGCGGCGCTCTGACTACGCTATACAGCTTCTGTGTGCAGAGCGAGTGCGCCGACGGCGCGGTTCCTTTGGCCGGCCTAGTACAGGCAAGCGACGGCTATCTTTACGGGACAACCTACCAAGGCGGCATCGCCGGCAAATACGGCACGCTGTTCCAGATCACACCGACTGGCGCACTGACGACGGTTTACAACTTCTGTTCCCGTAGCGACTGTACGGATGGCAGGCAGCCTGATGCAGCGCTAATCCAAGCCACCAATGGCAAACTATACGGGTCTACGGTGCGAGGCGGCTCCGACTGCGAATTTGGCTGTGGCACCCTGTTCAGCGTGTCCGCGGGTCCTGGACCGTCTGTCGAGACGGAGCCCACGTCCGGTACTGTAGGAACGACCCTCGACATTGGCATCAATCTTACCGAACAGCGAACGAGCCCGTTCAGGTAACCCACCAAGTTCTACGACCGAAGATCAACTGGACCGATGGATCGGCCGCTTTCCCGACGCGATGTAGGTTTCGCAGAAGGGCAGAGGACCGCCGAGGGACTCGGACGGAACAGCGTTTAAACAGGCCCTCGGCGACAATATCTATTCCCGCGAATCACCGAACGCGCCCTGGCGGCAGGCCAACTCGCATCACAGCCTCCAGGACGGCAGCCCGAACCCACTCAATGTCCGAGCCGACACGGGCACAAACCGAATTCTGGATTATTACGTCTTTACGCCGGCGACTCCTGTCGGCGCACTCGACGGCCGCCCTGAGAGTGTAACTCCTCGTCCTTTCCGATTGCGAGCCACAGGTCCGGCCTGAGTGCCCCACGGCATAGGTCAAAAGGCCAGCCGTAGCCCGAATCGCAGCTGAAACGGTTCGACGGGGTGGTAAACGTCTGTGAATGCCGCATCAGCCGTCGGCGTTATTCGGGAGGTATAGGCGTAGTCAATGTCATGGTCCCTACGGTTCAGCAAATTCAAAGCCTCGACGACAAAACTCCATTTTTTGGTAATTCGATAACGGACATCCGCATTGAGCAAAACCGTCGCATTTGACCGGTAGACCGCGTCGGATGTCAAATTGCGTGGGCCAAAAGCGCGCAGACGCAAACTCGCGGAAAAGCGTTTGTAATCGTGCATGGTGATACCCGATGAAATCACCAACCCAACCGCTTCTGGCACCCACCTGCCACCCGGGCTTCCCGGCGCCGCGTCATCCCCGTCTATCGAGGTAAAGCGGGCGCGGGAGTCCGCAATGTCAAAATCGAGAGCCCAATGTTCCAGCGGCGTGTAGTAGTTAGCCCACTCGATGCCATAGCGGTTGCTCGGCGATGATGAAGCAACCGTGCCTCCGGTGTCGCCATCCTGCTGCAGTTCGGACTCACTGTGGAGATACCAGAGTGAAAATGTGCTCTGCAGATGTGACAAGGCCGAAGTCCGCACGCCGATTTCCGACCCCTTGGTCTGGACTAGGAGGGGGATTCTCGACGTAGCCGTGGGAAATGGATTGTCGGGCGAAATTGGTTCCTGCGTTTGCGTTGCGCCGCGCACGTCGTTGCTGTGAAAGCTGAAGCCGCCCTGTACATAGAACTCTGTCTTAGACCACGGGCCGAAAATCAAAGTCGCTTTTGGTTCGGGCAGGAACTTGGTGACAGCACCGGAATTGGCAGCCGCAAAGTTGACCACCGGAGCGCCAGGTAGTTCGGTGGCGATATAACTGGGAGTCAAGTTGGTGACGTCAGCGTGTCCCACGTCGCCGCGAAGGGCCAACACCGTGCGGAATTTATCCGACCACTCTATTTTATTCTCCACATAAAGGCCGAACATCGCGTCGGTAAATCGATTCACATCCGTGTCCGCGGGCAAGACCGCTACCAGGTTCGGATTGCTAGCGCATGCGGCGATGGGTTCGGCATTGCAGGCGTTGCTATCGTTCTTGTCCGTGCGCAGACGATTTTCGGTCCGGTAAAGGCCATTGCGGACCCAGTCGTTGCGGACCTGCAGTCCGAACGTATTTTCGACCTTGCGGCCCCACCAATTAGTGAAGAGCGTGTGGCGAGCATCCAGCCCCGCCACAAAGCGATTGTCCTTCTGTTCGAACTGATCACCCTTAATGGGGTCATCCAGGTAGTAAGTGAAATCGGAAAACAAATCGAGATCGTAATAAAACCCGTAGGCCGTGATTTTCGTCGCGGAATGATCGTCTTGACGATGCCATTCAGCCTGCAAGCTCTCACGCTGTGAGTTCCCGCCGCCGGTCGGGTTTAGTGCGCCGAAAAAACCGACGAGAGGCGTCGCGGTAACGGGGATCTGATCGCTCGAATTCCATTTTCCGTGGTAGCCACGGGCGGTGATACTGAAGCCGTTGGCGTCGTCGCCCTGGCTGTAGGTCAGCAGGCCGTTGAACTTGGCGAAACCATCCGGATGCACCCATGGGCCGTCATCGTAATACGCTTCTCCGCCGACCAACAAGTTGCCCGAACCGACCTTTTCCGATGCGCCGAAAACGGCCCGCCCATAGCCATACATGCCGCCTTCCACCTGGAAGAAGTTCTCGGGCAACGTCTTGAAATACACCACATTGGCGGACGCCGCGGAGCCGTAGTTGCCGACGTCGGCGTAATAAGGACCCTTCTGGAAATCCACCCGTTCGACCAGCTCGGGGATGACGATGTTCATGTCCGAGTACCCCTCGCCGTGGGCGTGCGACGGCAGGTTAAGCGGCATACCGTCGATGGAAATGGCGATGTCGGTGCCGTGGTCGAGATTGAAGCCGCGAAGAAAATATTGGTTGGCCTTGCCGCCGCCGGCGTGTTGCGTAATGATGAGGCCCGGAACCGTTTCCAAGACTTCTCCCGAGCGAAGAATCGGACGATCTGCGATTTCCTGCGCGCCCACCGTTCCCTGGGTGGCGGATTCGGCAATTCCGACGAGGCTGTCATCCCGGCCCTTCACCGTTACGCTGGTGCTGACGGAGCCCACAGCCAGAGAGATGCGCAGCGGGGCAGGCGCCTCGCTGGCGCCGATGGATATGGGGATTTCCTTGGTTTCAAAATCGGCATGAGATACCGACAGTCGATAATCTCCTGCCGGGATCCCAGAAATCGTGAAGGAGCCATTCGTGTCCGATTCAGTCGTTGTGAGTACCGTGCCGTTCGCGCCTTGAACCTGCACAGTGGCCCCGCCAATCGCTGCCCCAGACGCATCAACGACCCTTCCTGACAGAAGCACGTCCGCGGCCCAAGCGCACCACATGGCTGAGAATAGGATGGAAGTGATGACGACGGGGTGTCGCGGCATAGGCTCCTTTCAGCAGTGCTACAGAATTGAGAAAGATGCTACTCGGCAGATAATAGCACGAATTTTCAATAGGTACTACGGCTTTGCCAGGTGTTTTGGATTTCTGCCGTCAGATGAAACTGCCTGGCGTTGGCCCAACGTCGAGGAAACGCGGGCCCTCGTTCCATGGCCGGCGGGCTTTGTACGCTCGATGTTTTGACAATATTCGTTATAACGGATAAAATGGCCATTGGATGAGGGAAGAAGCCGCTTTTCTGGATTTGCTGCGGACAGTGGAAATGCTGTCCCGGCCGCTGGCGCAAGTGCTGAAGAGCGAGGATCTCTCCTCGACCCAGTACAACGTTCTGCGTATTTTGCGCGGGGCTCCGGATGGGCTGACCTGTCGCGAGATTGGCAACCGGATGATTACACGGGATCCGGATATCACTCGTTTGCTGGACCGGATGGAGAGACGCCAATTAGTTTCGCGCTGCCGGGAGACCAAGGACCGCCGCATGGTGCTGACGCGAATTTCGGCGGAAGGTTTGGAGATGCTGGGCCGCTTGGATCAACCGGTACAGGGGATGCACAAGAAACTGCTCGGACATTTGGGGAGCGTGCGGTTGCGGGCCCTGGCCGGTTTATTGGCGGTCTGCCGGAAGGAACGTGCGTAGATTTTGGTCTTATTATTGTTGCAACGAATATCGTTCTCACGAATCTAAACATTGAAAGGAGATAGGGGCATGAGCAATTGGAATCTGGACGCAGCACACTCCACAGCGGAGTTTAAAGTGAAACACATGATGATCTCGAACGTGAGAGGCAAGTTTACCGGTATCTCCGGCGCGCTGACGCTGGACGAAGCCGACGTGACGAAATCGAGCGTGGAAGCGACCATCGACGCGACCACCATCGACACTGGCGATGCCCAGCGCGACGCGCATCTAAAAAGCGCGGAGTTCTTTGACGCCGACAAATTTCCGAAGCTGACGTTTAAGTCGGCCAGCGTCAAAAGCAAGGGAAACGGGGAATTGGCGGTGAGCGGCGACTTGACCATTCACGGCGTCACGCGGCCGGTGGTCTTCGACGTGGAAGGGCCAACTGCGCCGGCCAAGGATCCGTGGGGCAACACGCGAGTGGGCCTTTCGGGAACAGCGAAGATCAACCGCAAGGATTTCGGCCTGACCTGGAATGCCGCCTTGGAAACCGGTGGCATCCTGATAGGTGAGGAAGTAACGATCACATTGGATGTTGAATTTGTGAAAGCCTGAATTCGGGGCGGGAGGAGAGTTATGTCGCTACGTCCGGTAAAAGAAGTGATTCAGACGAAAGCAACGATGGAAGGCGCGGGAGTGAAACTGCAACGCGCCTTCGGTTTCGGGAAGACCAAGGATTTCGATCCGTTTCTGCTGCTGGACGATTTTCGCAACGACAATCCGGCGGACTATGCGGCCGGATTCCCGTGGCATCCGCACCGCGGCATCGAGACGATCACCTATGTGCTGGCGGGTTCTGTGGAGCACGGGGACAGCCTGGGCAACAAGGGCAAGATGACGGCCGGCGACGTGCAGTGGATGACGGCGGGCAGCGGGATCCTGCATCAGGAGATGCCGAAGGGCGATCCGGACGGCCGCATGCACGGTTTTCAGCTCTGGGCGAATTTGCCGGCTTCGCTGAAGATGACGCGATCCGCGATACCAGGATATTCCGTCGGCGGCGATTCCGGAAGTGACGGACGACGACGGCACAAGGGCGCGCGTGATTTGCGGCGAGTTCTGGGGCAAGCGGGGGCCGGTGGAGGGCGTGGCGGCGGATCCCGAACTATCTCGATATCTCGGTGCCGCCGGGGCAGAAGAAGCGGCTGAAGGTGGAGACCGACCGCAATGCTTTCGCTTACGTGTTCGCTGGGGCCGGGACGTTTCGCGACTCGTCGGATCCGCAAGCGGTGCTGACCGAACAGGTGGCGAAGCCGGATGCCGCGCCGGTCTACGACGTGAGCAATCATTCGCTGGTGCTGTTCGACCGGGGCGATGAGGTGGTGGTGCAGGCGGGGCCGGAGGGAATCCGATTCCTGCTGGTATCGGGCAGTCCGCTGGAAGAGCCGGTGGCGTGGTACGGGCCGATTGTGATGAATACGCAGGATCAGCTGCGGCAGGCGATGGGCGAGTTGCGGGACGGAAGTTTCATCAAGCACTCGTAACGAACGGACAAGGAAGCAGCCGCCCCGGTAACAAAAGCCCTGCCGCCTCAGGCGGCCGCGGGTGGATGCGTGCCGGGGCGGACGTGGGCTGCGATTTGAAGGTTGGTTCCAGGCGTCGATGGCGGGAAGGTCTCGCTATAAGCGATTGGCCTCGCCGAGAGGCGGACCCAATCGGCTTTTTTGCGGTTGCGAAGAAAGTTCGCGGGGGGGGGCTACCAGGGGAAGACGCGAAACGCCAGGGCGGCGCCGGTCATCAAGATGGAGGCCGCGAAGAGGTAGGGGATGGTGAAGCGCTGGTACTCTCCCAGTTCGAGGTTGGCCAGCCCGACGATCAGGAAGGTGGCCGGGGTGAGGGGGGTGATGGGGAAGCCGGTTGTGTGCATGCCCAGCAACGCCGCTTGCGCGACGTGAATGGGCGGGATGCCCGCTATCTTGCCTGCTTCCGCGATGACGGGCAAGACTCCGAAATAAAACGAATCGGGATCGAACAGCAGGCTGAGGGGCATGGACGTGAGTCCGAGCATGACGGGGATATGGCGAACCCACGCGGTGGGTATCACGTTTACGAATGCTTGAGCCATGGCGGCAAGCATGCCCGATCCGGTCATGATGCCGGTGAAGGCGCCGGCGGCGAAAAGGATGCTGGCCATCATCAAAGCTTCGCGGGCATGCGCTTCGACCCGCGCGCGCTGCATGTTGGTTTGCGGATAGTTGACGGCGAGGGCGATCACGACGCCGACCATGAAAACGACCATGGGCGGCAGCAGGCCGGCGACCAGAACGCCCATGAGCAGCAAGGTGAGAGTGGCATTCAGCCAAAACCAGCGGGGACGGCGGAGCGCTTGTTCAGCTTGGCCGAGTTCGCGGCGGTGCGCGAAGGCCGGCGAGGCTGCGTGCGGCCATCCCAGGCGTTTCTCTTCGCGGCGACCTAGCCACCAGGCGATGCAAAACGTGTAGATGAGACCAACCACCTGCACGGGAATGAGCGGCTGGAAAAGTTGGGCGACGGGAATGTGGAGGGCAGCGGAGGCGCGCAGTGTGGGTCCGGTCCAAGGGAGGAAATTCACACCGGCTGCGAGCGCGGCGGCGCAGGCGAGAACGCGGCGGTCGATGCCGATGCGCTCGTAGAGGGGGAGCATCACGGGAATGGCGATGAGGAAAGTGACCGCGCCGGAGCCATCGAGGTGGATGAGAAGAGCGAGCAGCGCGGTGCCAACGACGATGCGGGTGGGGCGTCCACCGGCGGCGCTGAGGATGCGGTCGATGACAGGATCGAGCAGGCCGGCATCCGAGAGGATGCCGAAATACAAAATGGCGAAGATGAACATGCCTGCGATGGAGGCGAGGCTTTCCACACCTTTGACGATGAAAGCGCCGGTCTTGAGTCCGAAGCCTCCGGCGAGCGAGGCGAGGATGGGGACTGCGATCAGCGCGACCAAGGCCGAGGCGCGTTTGCCGATGATGAGAACGAGGAGCAGCGCGACAGTCGAGAAACCCATCCACGCAAGGTTCATGACCGGGCATCCGGGACGATGACGCCGGATACGACGAGAGTCTCGATCTGGCCGGAGTCGAGGCCCAGCAATTCCTCCAGGGCCAGGGCGGTGTGCTCTCCCAATTGCGGCGCCGGGGCGCCGATGCGAGCGGGTGTTTCGGACAGTTTGACGGGAGTTCCGGTGACCCGATGCGAACCGGCTTGCGGATCCTGCAGCGTGGGAAACATCTCACGCAGCGCCGTTTGAGGGTGGTTCAGGACTTCCGCGAAGGTGCGGACCGGGGAGCACGGAATGCCGGCGGCGCGCAAGCGATCGACCCATCCCTGCATGGTGTCTTCGCGGAAGATGGCGGCCAGTATCTCCTCCAGTTCGTGGCGGTTTTCGACGCGGCGGGCGTTGGTGGCGAAGGCGGGGTGGGATTCCAGATCGATACGGGCGAGGACGCGGCAAAAAGTCGACCACAGTTTCTCGCTGCCAACGGCGATCGAGAAGCTGCGATCTTTGGCTTCGAAGACGCGGTAAGGGACGACGGTCGGAAATCCGCTGCCCATGGGCCGCGGCACATTGCCGGAGCCCAGGAAGGACATGTAATTCGAGCTCATGGCTGAAATCATAGAATCGAGCATGGAGACGTCGACATATTGGCCCTGGCCGGTATATTCGCGGGCGCGCAACGCCATCATGATGCCGATGACGGCAAACAAGCCAGCATTGATGTCGGCGACTGCGTAGCCGCTGCGGACCTGCTGGCCTGCTTCGGTGCCGGTGATGCTCATGAACCCGCTGGAGCATTCGACAATCAGATCCATGGCGGCCTCGTCGCGCGCTGGCCCGGCTTGACCGTAGCCGGAGATGGAACAGTAGACCAGGCGCGGATTACGGGCGGAGGCGGCGGCGTAACCCAAGCCGAGGCGGTCCATGGTGCCGGGGCGGAAATTTTCGATGAGGACGTCCATGCGCTCGATGAGGCGCAGGCAGAGGTCGATACCCGCGGGCATTTTCAGGTCGATGGAGATGCCGAGCTTGCCGCGATTGAGGCCGAAAAAAAAAGATGAATGCGCGCCGACGAAGGGAGGGCCCCAGCCGCGGCCCATATCCCCACCCGCGCTGCTTTCGAGTTTGTAGACGGTGGCGCCGAAGTCGGCAAGCAGGAGCGTGGCGTAGGGGCCAGCCAGCGCGTGGGAGAAGTCGAGCACGCGGATTCCGTGGAGTGCGGTGGGCGCGGTCATAGCTTGAGCAGATACCCGGTTGGATGAATTCCCGATTCTACCGCGAGGGTGAGGTGCTTTTGGTAAATCCGCCGGTGGGGTTCCAACGGAATGTTTGGAACTGCGCGTTGCCGGGCGCGCCTTGCAGATGGATGCGATTGACGCTGACGCCCGTGTTCATCGCGACGCATTCGGGGAAGCCGTTGGCGAGGAACATGGCGCCTTGATTGGTGTTGGGCAGTCCTTCGACGGTGACGGGTTCTGGCGGGGGGGGGAGCAGCCGGGCAAGCGAGAGGCAGGCGGCCTGAGCCGATTCGGGCACTTCGCGCCAGGGCCGCAGGTTGTGTTGGAGGATGACGAGTTGGACGGCAACCAGGGCGCCCAGGAGCGGGGCGCGCCCCCTCGGCGGGAGGCTGCCGAGGAGCAAGCCCCAAACCAGGGCGATTCCGACGGCGGGCAGGTACAGCACGCGCGAGCCGCTGAGATCGAGGCCGATGAGGAGCATCTTCTGCGCGGGAAGGGCGGCGGCGAGGGTGAATGCGAGGCAGGCCAGTAATTTTCGGCGCGCGAGGCGGGTCTGCAGGACGGCGGCCGCGAAGATAACGGGCAGCGCGGCGGCGGCGGCTTTCAGCGAGAGGGCGGCGGTAGTGGACCAGTTGATGGGGAACAGCAGGATGGTCCAAAGGCGAACGAAAAGGCCGTTGGCGCGGGGGAGGAAGTTAGTCCGCAACTGGTCGAGGGCGCTTGAGCCACGGACGGTGTAGCCTCCGAATCCGCCGAGAGCCCACCAGCGGTAGGCGAAAATCACGACGCATAGCCCGGTGATGAGCAGGAATGCGGATCGCACGCGGGCGGCGATGGGTCTTGGGTGCAGGGAGGCGATGCAGAGAATCAGGGCGGGCAAGCAGAACGCAGATTCTTTGGAGAGCAGGGCGGCAGCGGCAGAGATGAGCGCGAGAGCGAGATCGCGGCGATTTGGCGCATCGAAGTAGGCGCAGGTGAAGAGCAGCGCGGCGAGGACGAAGCCAGTGGCGATGAGATCGAAACCTGCATCGATCCAGGCGACGGGTTCGGCGGCGGCGGCGCTTACGGCAAAAACCAGGCCGGTACAGAGACCTGCCGCGCGCGTGAAGCGGAGGCCGCGGCGGCAGAGTAAATAGAGCAGCCATGCGTCAAGCGCGTGGAGCAAAATGCTGCCGGCATGCCAGCGCTCCGGGTGCGGGCCGGCCCACAGATAATTGAGGCGATAGAGCAGGAACGAGATGGGACGAAAGAACAGGCCGGGCTGGAACTGTTCGGCACCGAACAAGCGAGGGAGGGCGCGCCAGTTGGAACGGGCCGCTTCTGAAATATGGGTGTAATCGTCGGAGACAAACGGCGCGCGCAGGATGCAGGCGAATCCGGCTAATGCCAGGGCAGCCAGCAGCGGCAGGAACAGTAAGTCGAGACGAGCGCTGCGCTCTGCGGCCTGAACCGGCCCGGATGCTCGCGACCTGAGGACCAGAGCGATCAGGAACGATAACGCGATGGCGCTCTCCAGGTTGAGGAGCGCGTGCGGGGAAGGCAGGATCATAAGCGTGCCGGCGGCATGCTTTCAGGCTAACCCATCGCTTTCGGCGGTAGACTGGGCGTGATGCGGAAGATGTGGATGGGCATGGCAATGGCGGTTGCAGGGCTGTGTAGCCAGGGGCCGGCGCCGGAGCAGAAGCGGCAAGTGGATGCGGCCATTCCGGCGACAGCGCAGGCTAAGCCCAGACGCGCGCGGCGTCTACTGGTGTCGAACCTAATGATGCACGACGGGCGCCGGTGGGAAGGGAGCTCGTTCGCGACCATTCCCGCGGCGGACTATGCGATCGGGGAGATGGGAAAGCGCACGGGCTCTTATACGGCGATATTCAACGACGATATCGAAATGTTCCGGCCGGAGCGAATCAAGCAGTTCGACGCCGTTTGCTTTCTGAATACGACCGGCGTACTGTTCGACGATGCGGAGCTGCGTAGGTCGCTGCTCGCTTTCATTGCCGGCGGAAAGGGATTTGTAGGGATCCACGATGCCATCGCGACGTTCGTGCAATATCCGAAGTACGACCAGTGGCCTGCGTTCGGGCAAATGCTGGGAGGGACGGAGAACGGCGGGCATCCGTGGGATGGCGAAGCGATGACTGTGAAGGTGGAAGATCCGGGCAGTCCGCTAAATGCGGCATTTCATGGCGAGGAGTTTCAAATTGCAGACCAGGCCTTTCAGCTACAAGAGCCAATGCTGCGCGATCATCTGCATGTGCTGCTGAGCGTCGATGTGGGTAAGACCGGGTTTTCTCCCAAGCATCATATACTGCCGGCGCGCGCCGCGGATCAGGATTTTCCCGTTACCTGGATTCGCTCTTATGGAAAGGGGCGGGTGTTCTACAGTTCGCTGGGCCACGGCGCGCCGGTTTTCTGGAATGCGCCTTTGCTGGCGCATTTTCTCGCGGGCATTCAGTATGCACTTGGCGATCTGAAAGTTGACAGCACTCCCAGTGGGATCCGGCCTTCGCCATAATGGCAGAATGACCGACGGCTAGATCAAAGGGGTTATTACCAGTCAATTCGGAGCGGCGCTTGCGAGAGGTCTCTGGACGGCGTGCGAAGCGGCGCCGCTTCGCTGCTGCGCAATCGTTGTGGTAGGGGACGGCTTAGGTGGTAGGGGCCGGTTTATATTGCACTATCAAATTGCGCATGAGCCGCTCGGACCACGCCATCTTCATAGTCTTGGCTTCCGCTAACGCCTTCTGATTATCCCAGTGATCGTGCTCAATCCGGTAAAGGGCCAATATGGTTCCGGTGCGGTCGGCGCCACGGCGGCAATGCACGAAGACGGGACCGGTGCCGGGGTCTTCGAGAAGGCCTAGGAGTTCCGAAACCTGATCCTGCGTGGGAGCTTTGAAGCCGTCGAGCGGAACGTTTACGTACCTCATGCCCAAGCTCCGGACGATTTGGGCTTCGCGATCGGACCGTCCGCCGGACTCACGCAAGTCCACGATGGTGTGTACCCCCATTTTGGCCAATTCGCCAAAACCTTGTTTCGACGGCTGGGCGCCTCGATAGATGGCGTCATCTACGGTTGCGAAGTTTCTGAGCGACTGAACCAGCGGGGTAGAGGCACCCTGCGCACAGAGGACGCCAAAGATGAACAATGCTGAAATGGAAGTGGTTTTGCCCATGACCCGTTTCACGCTCCTGACATTTGGATGATGGAATGGCGCGAACGGTGCAAGGTATGCTTACGCACAGAAAAGACCGCCGGAGCCAGCGGCGCCGGCGGTCGAATATCCTAACGACTGCGCAGGTCTTGCATCTCCGGCGTCAGATCTTGCCGGGCTCAATTAGCGCCAGCGGCCGTCGACGAATACATAGCCGCCATGGCGGTGCACCCAGCGACCGGCAACCCACCGGGCGTGCGGCCGTGGCGGGGTATCCCAGCGGCCGGGAACCCAAACATAGGCGTTCCCGTCCCAGCGGTGGTAACCCGCTATCCACACGTGATTTGGGCTAGGAGCTACACCTCGCTCCTCGACTACCGCCGCGGGGGGCGCCACCCTGACCACCACTTCTGCCGCCTCGGCGGATCCGAGGCTGAGAGCGACTCCAAATAGTGCTGCCAAGAATGTTTTACGCATATTTTCCTCCGGACCTTGATCAAGCAAATCGCTTGCCATTTCAGATGTAGAATTCTTAAGAATTCCGCGAGGTTAGAATAATCTGGATGCCACTCGATAGCGCCACGAAGCGGCCCTTATCGGTCACCATTCTCGCGGCCGTTTATCTCGCAACCGGTGTATTCGGTCTTGTATTTCATTTTCCGGAGTTGTGGGCGGGCAAAGCGGACGCGATTGAGATAGAACTGACCGAATTTGCCGCCTTCGTGTGCGGAGTCTCGCTGCTATGCGGCAAGAATTGGGCGCGCTGGCTGGCGATGGCGTGGATCGTTTTTCATGTGGTGTTGAGCGCGTTTCACCCCTTGCGGGAACTCGCGGTTCACGTGGTTTTCTGCGCGGTGATTGCGGGGGTGTTGTTCCGGCCGGCGGCGGCGCGATATTTCGGCGCGTCTAAGTCTGTTTGATTACGAATAGCAACAGCACCAGAAATACAAAGGCGTCGGAGATCATGGCCGTGTACTCCTTCGCGTTCTTGGTCTTCCGGCCGATATGAAGGGAGGCGGCCAAGCCATAATACAGGCCTCCCACTATGGCGGCGGGCACGATCCAATCCGCGCGAAACAGGCTGCAGATACCGAGGGTCCCCATGGACAGGTTGGCAAAGCCGATTTCGCGCACCAGCGCCAGTGAGCCATTCTCGTAAGCACCGAAGATCTCTTCCGCCGTGAAACGAGGCTGGATTACTTGCCGCACCCCAGCAGTAAAAAGGCGAATGCCCACTGCCCAGAATGCGAACCACCTGCCCACCAGAAACACAGCGTCGACGGCATGGCGCGAAAGAAAGAACTGAGCGGCTACCGATGCCAGAGGCAGGATAACCAAGAGCAGCAAAACAGCAGCCAGGTACATGAAGGAATCTCTCTACTCTAGAGTCGCGTTCGCGTGACGTAATACCCAGACCGCGTAACACACCACGTTGCCGTTCTCTCCCGCCGTCATCATTACCTGATTGGCTGTGGCGCTATAAACTGCAATTTGCCCCGAGCGGTTTCCAGGAGTGCGTTCCATCAACGCCGGAAGGGGCCGCTGAATATTATCAGCCAGCGATTCCTTAGCTACGGCTGGTGACTCCCGAGGCATGGCCAGCGACCCAGCGAGCATCGCTACACAGACGAATTGGAGGAGTGGCTTCATGAGGTTTGACCGCGCTCCGGAGTAACCCCGTAGACGGGGTACAGTTTGAAAGTCTACCATAACGGAACCGGCGCTCAACGTCGGAAAAGTCCCATCCTGCGGCTTTCAGCAGGGCAGCCACTTGGTCAAAATAATCACTGGCATGGACTCTGACCGTCATGGCACCTTTAGCCGCACTTTCGGCGGGTGTGACTGCCAGTTGCCTCACCGCTTCAACCCTTCCCCTTTTGCTGCTCGACCCAGGCGTGGATGCGCCTGCTCAAGATGTCCAGCGGCAGGGCGCCTCCACTTAAGACTTCGTCATGGAAAGCCCTGAGGCTGAACTTATCCTTCAAGCTGTTCTGGGCGTATTCGCGCAGTTTGAGTATTTCCAGTTGACCCATCTTATAGCTTAAGGCTTGTCCGGGCCAGACCATGTAGCGGTCGGTCTCCGCTTGTATCATGGGATCGTCCAGTCCCGAGTGTTCGTTGAAGAAGTCCACCACTTGCTGGCGCGTCCAGTGTTTGTAATGGAACCCGGTGTCCACCACCAGGCGCACGGCGCGCAACATATCGTCCTGAAGGTGGCCGTAGTAACTGTAGGGGTCCTGAAAAAATCCGACCTCTTTGCCGAGCCGTTCCGAGTAAAGCGCCCAGCCCTCGATATAAGCGCCGTACGACTCATGCTGCCGGAACGGCGGGAGGCTGGGCATCTCTTGCGCGATGGCAATCTGCATGTGGTGTCCGGGTACTCCCTCGTGATAGGCGGTAGTCTCCACATCCAGCAGCAGCCGCTTTTCGTAGTCGCCCGTTACTACCATCACTCGCCCCGGACGCGAGCCGTCCGGAGTGCCTTCCTCATAGTGGGTTGACGCTTCCTTCTCGCGAAACTCTTCGACCGGTTTGACCTCCACTTTGCCCTTGGGCAGACGGCCGAACAGTTCCGGCAGCTTGCCGTACATCTGGTCGATATACTTGCGGGTCAGGTCCACGAACTCCTGCCGCGAATGGCCATGCAGCTTGGGATCGATCGCTATGGCGGCGTTGAAGTTCTTCAAGTCTTGGTAGCCGAGCTGCTTAGCCACCGCCAGCATGCGTCCTTCGATTTCCCTGACCTGCGACAGGCCGAGCTGGTGAATCTCTTCAGGAGTGCGATCGGTGGTGGTGCTCTGCTTCACGTCGAAGGCATAGCGCGCATCTCCATCGGGGAGCGCCCATTCGCCAGGATCTTTCCGGCCATGCGGCGCGTAATCGGTGCGCACGAAGGCTGCCAGCCGGGCGAAGGCGGGCAGCACCGAATCCCGAATTATCCCCATCCCTTGTTCCCGGAGACGCTTCTGATCGGCCTCGGAGATGTCCGCCGGAAACTTGTAGAACGGCTGGCTCATGGGCGAGTCCTTGGCTGTCTGCAATGCAAGTCCGTTGGTTTGTTCGGCGACTTTGTCAAGCAGGAAGCGCGGTTGCATCAACCCGTCTTTCATCCCCTTGCGCATCAGCTCGATCGTTACATCGATGGCATGGGCTTCCTGCTTGAGCCGCGAGATGTAATTGTCATAATCCTTGACCGTCTCAAACGGCATGTAGGACGGGAGGGTGGGCAAGAAAATATGGATGCCATCCATCTGCGAAACCGGCATTTCCCACGATTTGAAGCGGGCGCTTTCGATTTGCATTTCGAGGTCGCGCACCATCAGTTCCTTGTTCAGCGCTTCCTGGTCGGTGAAGCCGCTGGTGTCGATCGCCTTGAAACGCGCCAGGTACTTGTGGGCCTCCTCCAAGTCCTTTAAAACAGCCTGTTCGGAAAAATCGCCGAGTTGATCGTTATAGCGTTTGTCGCCCACGATGGTCGCAAAAACCGGCTGTGTGCGCAGCGTGTATTCCCAGCGTTCCGCCAGGAGTGCCGTAAGGGTGCTGCGCCGCGACTCAAGGCTGGGTTGCGGCTGGCCCACGCAGAGTTGTGGGACCAGGAGGACCGAGGCAACCAAAATGCAGGGAATGAATGTGGAACTGCCGTGGCTTTTTGGGCAACTCATGATGGACTATAAATAGCACACTCGTTTAGCAGGGGACTTCCGCACGGCCCGAAACGATTTCAGTCAGTACGGACGGCTCATCGTTGGGGCTGAAGGGCCGTCACAGCACGCTTTCAGCAGAGTCGTTGGAAGCGGCTGACGGTCAGTCACTGAGAGGAACCCGTGCTTTGCGCCACCAACCTGTTTGGTCCCGGACCTAAGCCTTCAAAAACTTGCCGATCGACCGTGCGGCCTGCCGGATGCGATGCTCGTTCTCGATCAGGGCGAACCGGACATAGCCTTCCCCCAACGGTCCGAAACCGATGCCGGGCGACACCGCCACCAGCGCCTTCGCCATCAACGCCTTGGCAAACTCGAGCGAGCCGCCATCCTTGTAGCGATCCGGCAAGGGCGCCCACAGAAACATGGTTCCCCGCGGCTTTTCCACGGCCCAGCCGGCGCGATTCAGCCCCGTGACGAGCGCATCGCGGCGTTTCTGGTAAATCGCGCAAATCTTTTTGGGCTCGTCCTCGCACTCGCGCAGAGCAATGATGGACGCCACTTGAATCGGTTGAAAGACTCCGTAGTCCAGGTAGCTTTTTATGCGCGCCAGCGCGGCGATCATCTTGCGATTGCCCAGGCAGTAGCCCACGCGCCAGCCCGCCATGTTGTAGCTCTTGGACATGGAGAAGATCTCGACAGCGACATCTCTGGCGCCCTCGACTTGCAAGATGCTGGGCGGTTTGTAGCCGTCGAATCCCAGGTCGGCGTACGCGAAATCATGCACAACCAAAGTGCCGTGCCGGTGCGCCAAAGCCACAATTTGCTTGAAAAAATCGAGATCCACGCACGTCGTGGTCGGATTGTGCGGAAAGGAAATCAACAGCATCTTGGGCGGCTTGGGCGAAGTCCGGTACAAATCCTCCAGGCGATTCAGGAATTCCGCGGGGCTGGACATCGGGAGCAGGCAAGCGTGCCCTTCCGCCATCAACACCCCGTATTGATGAATCGGATACGCCGGATTGGGCGACACCACGACATCGCCCGGTCCAACCACCGCGAACAGCAGATGAGCCAGCGCGTCCTTCGCGCCGATGGTGACAATCGCCTCGGTTTCCGGGTCCAGGTCGACGTCGTAGTTGTTCTTATAGCGCCGCACGATCTCTTCGCGCAGTTTCGGAATCCCACGCGAAACCGAATAGCGGTGGTTGCGTGCGTTGCGCACCGCTTCCACCATTTTGCTGACGACCACGCGCGGCGTGGCGCCATCGGGATTGCCCATCCCCATATCGATGACGTCCTGCTGCGCCGCGCGCGCCTTAGCGCGCAATTCGTTGATTACCGCGAACACATAAGGAGGCAGTTTTTGAATCCGATAAAACTCTTCGTCGCTTTGGGCCATTCTTTACATTCTACGATGCCCGCCGGCGTGGCACGGCTCGGACGAGGCCTCCAGGGCGATCGCCAGGAAGCTATGCCGGTGTTTTCTCGCAACCACGTGGTGAGGGTTTCTGCCGGTTTGGCCCTCAGTCTGATCCGGTTCGGGGTCAATTATGTGCGGCTTTGGCGACTCCGGCGAAGAGGGCTCGCCTATACCGGCATCAGTTATATTTGTCGCGGAAGCCGTTTTACCCTGCCGTCCAACGTCACGATTGGAGCAAACTGCTGCATCGGCAAGGTGTTCTTTTACGCACTGGATCAAATATCCTTAGGCGATCGATGCATCCTGGGAGACGACGTTTTTCTCTGCACCGGGAGCCACGATATCTACTCGCCCAACTTCGATCTGGTGACCAAGCCGATTGCCATCGGCTGTGGCGTTTGGATCGGCAACGGGGCGACGGTCCTGCCCGGGGTACATATAGGAGATGGCGCGGTGGTCGGCGCGATGGCGGTGGTGTCAAGAGATGTGCCGGCCGGAGCGGTAGCCGTTGGCAACCCGGCCCGGGCAGTGAAGGCGGGTAGGCCAATGCCGGTCGGATTCGATCCGCTGTCCCTTGCGCCCATTGACTATCGACGTCCCCTGGCGCGACTGCGGCACTGGTGGAATGCCCGCTCCCGCGCCCGGGAATGAACGTCGGCGCCGAATAGCGGGGCGGTTTCAGGTGCTTCCCTCACAACAATTATCCAATGGCTGGTTTGCACTGCCCCGCCCCGGTCT
The DNA here is from genome assembly GCA_963738375.1 of Bryobacterales bacterium. Lineage (GTDB taxonomy): Bacteria > Acidobacteriota > Terriglobia > Bryobacterales > Bryobacteraceae > Bog-159. The sequence goes on from CAVTWL010000002.1 coordinate 432,952, forward strand.
GATACTATCTAGGTGGCTGAGCGGAATCCTTCCCTTGAAGTGCCAACCCAACCTACGGAGCAAACAATCACTGAATGAATTTCACTGTATTTCTAGGCAACCTGCCCACTTGGGTAACTGCCGACGATATTAAAGCGTGGCTGACCGCCGAAAACCTGGTAGCAGATTCGGTTAAAGTCATCCGCAATCACGAAACACAAGAGTCCAAGGGCTTCGCCTTTGTTGAAGCGCCCACTGCCGATGAGATGCAAGCCATCATCCGCCGCTTCGATCGCGCCCCTCTGGAAGACCGGCTGCTGCGGGCTAACCCAGCTCAGCCTTCGAAGGGAAAAGAAGTCGGCAAGCCGGCGATGGAACGTCCCCCGATGCAGCGCACCGGCGTGCGTAAACCGAGGCGCGGCAAAGATGCGGCTCCCAAGACCGCGTTTGGCGCCGAACTCGCCAAAGCGTTATAAAATCGGGTTTCCGACGGATTTGCCCGCACAATTGCTCTCCACACCTGTGAACCACAGTCACAGCCTGCATCCCCATAAGTTGTTCCTTTGGAGCAACTTCCCTTTGGCCTATTACCTGCATCGCTCCCGCCCATGAGATTTGTCTGGCTCGCCTCGATTTTATTGAGCAGCCTCCTCCTGGCGGGTACACCGGAACAGGACTTGAACGTCAATACGCGCTACACGGTCGAGAGTGTCGAACTCGCCGGCGATAATCCCACCGGCATCAGTACCGGCCTTCGGGGGGAACTGACCAGCATGGTCGGCAGCAAACTGAATCCCGCCGCACTCGACGATCTGGCGAGCCGCATCCGCCACGAACTGCACGTTCGCACCGTTACCCATCGCCTGCTTCGCGGCCAGACGCCGGAGCATGTTCGGGTGGTCTTCGATGTGCGCGGCACGCCGGCAAAATTCGAGGCTTCCATTCCCAAACTGGTCTATCGCACGGACGGCGGGGTGAGCGGACTCGTCGAAGGTACCGCCACCATCGGCGCCCACGCCTTTACCTTCGGCGGCGTCAGCGACGGCGACGATCTCGCCGAACGATACAGCGGCATCCTCGCCCGCTATCAGGACAATCGCCTCGGTACCGATCGCCTGCATTTCCGCCTGGATTTCGAGAGCTATCGCGAGCAGTGGAGCGGCGCTTCGGAAGCGGCCATCGCCGAGCCTGGCGCCGCCGCGGATACCTCCGGACTCTACCGCACCCGGCAGAACATCTCGCCGCTGGTCACGTTCGTAATTATGAAGGGATCTTCCGGCGCGATGAATCTCACCCTAGGAACGAGTTTTGAGCGTTTTCAACCCGAGTTTATGGCCGCGCGAACCGAATCCGCCAACGCGATGGTGACTACTCTGCGCTATCATCGCCGCGTGGAAGGGTCTGGTTCGAACCAGCAGGAATGGGACGCAGGTTATAGCCTGCGGGCGGCCACCAGTATGCTAGGCAGCGATTTCGCCTACGCCCGCCACCAAGGAGATGCCCAATACGCGTACTCCTGGGGACGCAGCCACATCCTCGACGAACTGACCGTCGGCGCTATTACCGGCGAGGCACCGCTTTACGAACGCTTTATCCTTGGAAACAGCACGATGCTGCGCGGGTGGAACCGTTTTGAAATCGATCCGCTCGGCGGTACTCGCGTTGCTCACAATTCTCTGGAGTACCGGTACCGCCTATTCGACGTTTTTTACGATAGTGGCGCAATATGGGATCAGGGGGGAACCGCTACCATCCGCCATTCGGTGGGCATCGGTATCCGGCAGAACGGAATGTATGCGGCGTTGGCCTTCCCCATTAAGGAAGGGCATATTGAACCCGTTTTTATGGTGGGCATGAACTATTGATCGATCTGAGCTGAACGGAAACTTTGAGGCATACGGACAAACTGAGCCCCGGTGAGCTAGGCCGCATCCATAACGGAGCGATTAGCCGTAGACGCTGGCTTCTGGCGAGTGCGGCTATACCTTTGTCGCGCCTCTGGGGTTACGAACGCCTCAGCGTCACCTGGGATGGCGACGATCTGCATGTCGCTGTTCCGCAACTACATTTCTTGACCGGCAAGCCTCTCGATCGCTTGCGGGACGGCGCCGCAGTGGTGTTTCTGACGCAGTTAACGCTTACCACCGATCACTTCACGACCAGTTTGCGCCGCACTCCCGAGCGCTTCATTTTCAGCTACGACCTGTGGGAAGAGAAATTCTCAGTGACGATGCTGGGCGAAGGGAAACGCTCGATTTCCCACCTTTCCGCAGCCGCCGCCGAGGCATGGTGCCTCGACAACGTGGCGATCAGTTCCAGCGGCCTACCCCAGGACCGCCCCTTCTGGTTGCGTTTCGACTTGCGGGCAGCCGACCCCAAAGACGAAGCCGCGGTCATCGGCGAATCTGGCCTGAACTTGACCCGCCTCATCGAAGTGTTCAGCCGCCGGCCCCGCGATCAGCAGCCTCACTGGACGGCGGAGGCCGGGCCTCTGCGCCTGGGCGATCTGAAACGGTTGGTCGGCCGCGCCGCGCGGATCCTGTGAACCGCCTGCGCAACAGGTTGATCGGCATCTTCCTCGCCGCAACCCTGGTGCCCCTCGCCGCTACGCTGTGGATTACTACTTCGCTGCTCGATCGAAGCCTGAGCTATGCGTCTACCGGGGAGCTCGACCGGCTCTCGCGGTCTCTGCAGCGAACCGGCAAGGAGCTCTACCAGCGCGCCTGCGACGATCTGCAGGCGGCGGCTCTCGCCGGGCGCAACCCTCCGGTGCGCTTCACGTCCAGCGGGCGCCAGGTTTGGCCCTCCTCCGTCAGGGCGTTCTTCGATAGCGGCGATACCGACCGGTTCCTCCGCTCGGGCAACGATGGCGACCGCATCGATTATCTGGCGCGCCGCGGCGACGAAGTCTGGCAGTGGTCCACCAGCCTCGGCGGCGTGGGCCTCGACGAACTCTCCCGCGAGATTCGGGCCGCCCGCGACATCGTGGAAAAGCGGCAGTCGCGAGACCTGCTGCGGGGCTTCACGTACACCTACGTGCTGCTCGCGGCTTCCGTGTGGCTCGCATCCCTGGGTTTGCTCGTCTACCTCGCGCACCGCATCAGCCGCCCCATTCAGCAACTCACGGCCGGCTTATCCCAGTTGTCGGCCGGCGATCTCTCCACTCGCGTCGAAGCTCGCTCCGACGATGAGATTGGCCGCGCCATGCACGCCTTCAACGATATGGCTGAGCGCCTGCAACGTTCGACCGAGCGGCTGGTGTATCTCACGCAGCTCGCCAGTTGGCAGACTCTCGCCCGCAAGATGGCCCATGAGGTGAAGAACTCGCTTACTCCCATCCGCCTCACGGTGGAGGAGATGCTGGCGCGCTACGGCGATCCCGACCGGGCATTCGTGGAACAGGCCGCCCAGATCGTCGTCGAGGAAGTGGAAAGCCTGGAACGCCGTATTCGCGCGTTCTCCCAGTTCGCCGCCGAACCGCCCGTGCTTCCGGTCCCCTTAGATCTCAACGCGATTCTGGAAGAACGCGTCGCGTTCCTGAAAAGCGGACATCCCGAGATCTTTTATGACCTCCGCCTTGACCAAGCGCATCCCACCGCCCTAGCCGACCAGGATCTGGTCAAGGGCATCCTCACCAATCTGCTCGAAAACGCCGCCGAAGCTGCCGGCGATGGCGGCCGCATCCTGGGCATCACTTCTCTCGAAAACGGCAGCGCGCTGGTCGAAGTACACGATTCCGGCCCCGGTATCAGCGAACAAATCCGGCAGTCTTTGTTTCAGCCTTCCATCTCTTTCAAGAGGGGCGGCATGGGGTTGGGGCTGTCCATATCCCGTAAAGGCGCCCTACTCACGGGCGGCGATATCGTGCTGGTCAAAGGAGAATTGGGCGGCGCCGCTTTCCGCGTGCTGCTGCCTGAAGCGTCCCATGGCAACTAAGCGCATTTTGATTGTTGACGACGAAGAAAACATCGGCCGTTCCCTGCGCATGATCCTCGAGCGGGAAGGCTACGGCATCGCCGTCTGCCGCTCCATTCGTGAATTCCGCGCCCACCCGGACGCCGCTCGCGCCGACGCATTTCTCTTCGATGTCCGGCTTCCCGACGGCAGCGGTATCGATCTGCTCCGCTCTGTCCGGCAGAACGGCAACCCCGCTCCCGCCGTGATGATTTCCGGACATGGCACCATCGCCGACGCGGTTGAGGCTACCCGCGCCGGCGCCTTCGATTTCCTCGAGAAGCCGCTCAGCCGCGACAAAGTGCTGCTCGCCGTCAAGAACGCCATTGAGCATTCCAGCCTGCGCGCCGAGAATGAGCGCCTCCGCGAGCTCGTCGGCATCAGCCCGAAGATGATCGGCTCCAGCCCCGCGTTCCAACGGGCCGTGGAGCAGGCCAGCATGGCGGCCCGCTCCGATGCGCGCGTTTTGCTGATCGGTGAATCCGGAACCGGCAAGGAATTGCTCGCGGCCCACATCCATCAGAACAGCCCCTTCGCCGCCGGCCCTTTCGTCAAGGTGAACTGCGCCGCCATCCCGACGGAACTCATCGAGAGCGAATTATTCGGCCATGAGAAAGGCGCTTTCACCGGGGCCGCCGGGGCCCGCCGGGGCAAATTTGAACTCGCCGACAGCGGCACCATCTTCCTCGATGAAGTAGGCGACCTTCACGGCGCTTCCCAAGCCAAGCTGCTGCGGGTTCTTCAGGAAGGCGAATTCCATCGGGTGGGGGGGGAGCAGACCATCCGCGTGGCCGTGCGCGTCGTTTCGGCAACCAACCGCGACTTGAGCGCCATGGTACTGCAGTCCAAATTCCGCGAGGATCTCTACTATCGTCTTAGCGTCGTTCCCATCCGCGTGCCCGCGCTGCGCGAACGGCCGCAGGACATTAAGCTGCTGGCCGAATATTTCCTCGACGATTTCTGCACCCGCAACAATTTCAAGCAAAAGAAGCTCGACGACTCAGTTTACCCGCTGCTGGAAAGCTACCCTTGGCCGGGCAACGCGCGCGAGCTGCGCAACGCCATCGAGCGCATGGCCATTCTGACCACCGGGGAGCGGCTCACACGCGACGCCGTTCCCGTCGAAATCCGCGTGCAGCGCGATCCCGCGCCGCGCTCCAGCGTTCACGAAGCCCGCGAATCCGCCGAGCGCGATCACATCCTCCGCGCGCTGGAAGAATCCAGCTGGAACGTCTCGGGGGCGGCCCGCACCTTGGGTATGGAGCGAACCAACCTCCACAAGCGCATTCGCGCGCTGGGCCTGAGCCGCTCCAAACAATAGTAGATACATCGCCGCTCCCCGCGTACCTTGTGGCCGTCGCGCCTTGGATTCTTAACTGAGTCACGGGCCGTCGATCGGCAACGTCGAGCGCCGCCCCTTCGCCGGTTACCTTAGCTCCCGGCTCGCTCAACCAGCTTGCTCGCCGCCATCGTAGTCGGACTCCCGATCCGCGCGGCCTTCGATAGCGTTCGTGAATCGCTTCGCGGGGCTACAGCGATTTCTCGAAGAAATCCAGCATGGCCTGCTGCATCTGCCGTTGCAGCGGACCGAAGACGCCGTGTGACTTCTGGGGATACACGAGCATCTGGAATTGTTTGCCCGCCTTTTCCAGCGCGTTCGCCATTTGCAGCGTATTTTGAAAATGCACATTATCGTCTTCGATATTGTGCAGGATCAGCAGCCGCGCTTTAATGTCCCCCGCGTTGGTCTGCGGGGAGCTCCGCTGATAGCCTTCCACATTCTCTTCCGGAAGCCCCATGTATCGTTCCGTGTAAATGGAATCGTAGTTTCGCCAGTCTGTAACGGGCGCCCCGGCGATTCCGGCCTTAAATACGCTCGGAGCATTCGCCAGCGCGTACAGGGTCATGTACCCGCCGTAGCTCCACCCGGTGATTCCCACCCGCGTCATATCCGCGAATCCCAGAGTCCCCAGGTACCGGATGCCGTCCAGTTGATCGTTCAGTTCGTGGGCACCCGTCTCGTGATAGATCTTCGATTCCCAGACATGCCCGCGCCCCGACGACCCGCGGTTGTCCAACTGCCACACCAGGTATCCCTTCTGTGCCAATACCTGATCGAACCCCGCCCCCCCCCATGCATCCCGCACCGCCTGTACGCCCGGACCCCCGTAAATCGATACGATCACCGGATACTTCTTATCCGCCGAAAACCCCACAGGCTTGATCATCTTCGCGTACAATGGCGCCCCATCCGTTGCCTTGATCGTCACCACCTCCGCCGGCAGAATCTCCACATCCGGCAGCGTAGCCTCCTGATACACGGCGATTTGTGAACCGTCCGCTTCGTGCAACGTTCTGCGCGGCGGAGTTGCCAGACTCGACGCTGTGTCCATGTAATATTCCGTCGTCGGGCTCATCGAGATGTTGTGCGTCCCCGCGCCGCCGCTCAACCGCAGAGGCTTCTGTTTGCCGTCCAGCCGCGCCCGATAGAGCTGCCGCTCCAGGGGGCTGGCCTCCGTCGAGACATAAAACACATCATGGCTTTCTTCGTTCACCCCTACCACCTCGGTTACGTCCCATTCGCCCTTGGCGATTTCCGCCGTGTGCTTGTCGTCGGTCGAACAAACATACAGGTGCAAATTGCCATCCCGCTCGCTGCCCCACAGGAACTGCTTCCCTTTATTCAGAAAGCGGAAATCGTCGTTCACGTTTACCCAGTACGAATCGTCTTCCGTCAGAATGATCCGCGACATTCCGGTACGCGCGTCCGCAAGGCCGAGGTCCAGGTGATTCTGCACCCGGTTCAATCGCTGATACGCCACCTCCGCGCTATCCGGCGCCCAGGCCACCCGCGCCAGTAGATGGTCCCGGGTCTCCCCAATGTCCATCCAGCGCGTCACCCCGCCTTCCAGGCCGACAACCCCGAGCCGCACATCCGCATTCGGCGTCCCCGGCTGCGGAAACCGCTCGGGCTCCATCGCCGCCTTCCACGACATCAGATCCACCTGCGGGAACACGGGCTCGCGCCCGATGTCGAACTGCAGATACGCGATGTGACGGCTGTCGGGCGACCACCAGTACGCCGTCGATAAATTCAGTTCCTCCGGATAAACCCAATCCAGTTCCCCGTTCCACACTGTCGCGGAGCCATCCGCCGTCAGCCGCGTGCTCTTTTTGGAAGCCACTTCCAGTACGTATAGATCGTGCTCGCGCCGGAAGGAAACGAATTTCCCGTCAGGCGACAACTTCGGATCGCGCTCCACTTCGGCAGTGGCCGTGAGTTGCTCCCATTTTCCCGTGTCCGTATGCACAAGGAACAGATCGCCGCCGGCTTCAAGGAGCATTGCCCTCCCATCGCTCGACCACTGGAAGCTCTGCTCGCTCACGCGCCGGTTCTGCCAGTCCGTGCCGTCCTGCCGCGGCGCCTTGACCGCTTTGTCTTCCAGCGGCCCCAGCGCCAGCAGTGTCTTCTTCCTCTTGCCGGCCATGTCGTACTGCCAGATGGCCTTCTCTTCCAGCCACGCAAAGCGCTTCCCGTCCGGGGCCCAAGTAATCGCCGGCATCCGCGCCGGCGCCGGCATGTTCTGCAAAGTCACGGGTTTCTTGTCCGCTCCGAAGCTCGCAGTCCAGGCCAGCAAAAGTAGCCAACCATACCTTTTCATAAACCTGCATTGTACATCTCCAGCCCGTACGCCGCCCTGCCGCGCCATGCTAAATCATTCTCATGGAGTTTGTCACGGGCAACATCGGTTGGATTGAGGTCATCTGCGGTCCTATGTTCTCGGGCAAAAGCGAAGAGCTCATCCGCCGCCTCCGCCGCGCCATGATCGCCCGCAAACGTGTGCAGGTCTTTAAACCCGTGATCGACACCCGCTATGCCGCCGACGAGATCGTCTCCCACGGCGACCTCCGCATGAAATCCGAAGTCGTCAACTCCGGCGGCGAGATCCTCGGCCGCGTCGACTGGCGTTCCGAAGTGATTGGCGTCGACGAAGCCAATTTCATGGGGCCCGCGCTGGTCGACGCCGCTCAGCAGCTTGCCGACAGCGGCAAGCAAGTGATCATTGCCGGCCTCGATACCGATTACCTCGGGCGCCCCTTCGCCCCCATTCCCGACCTTCTCGCCCACGCCGAGTCCATTACCAAAACCCTCGCGATTTGCGTGCGCTGCGGGAACCCCGGCAAGCATACCCAGCGCCTGCGCGGCGCCGAAGACCTGATCGTGGTGGGCGCGGCCGACATGTACGAAGCGCGCTGCCGCCGCTGTTTCGAACCGGGCATCCCCAAACAAACCGAACTTGATTTTCTCAAGGGCGCGCGCAAGCCCTCCCCCCCCGGTTAGCCCATGTTTGTGTGTTCTTGCATCAGAACCGGAGCGTGGCCTTCAACCGTACCGGATCCAGCAATAAATCGATCGCCCTCCCAGCGCCAGTTACAAACAGATTCGCATTTAGCATCGCATCCATGGCGCACCCTTCCCCGTTATCCACCGCGATCGCGATCCCTCCGCCATCCTTCACCGCCGCCAGCATCAGCCTGTCGTTATTGCCGTTGCCTAAAGCCACGACTCCGCCCAATTCGAATTGCCGCACGTAGCCGGCTTTCTCTTCGTCCTGCCGCTCGCTGCGCAGCAAATACGGCACGACAATTCCCGACAGTTCCTTTTCCGCCGTGCCAAACGAATCCGCCGTCACAATATGCAGATCCACCAGCGCTGCCAGTTCGCGCAGTTTCGCCTGGACCTCGGGTGCGATTCCCCCGCCGCACGCGTGCGTGCCCGTATAGTCGCTCACCACCACCCGAATCTGGCGCGCGCCAAACCCTGGGATATCGATGCGGATTCCGGGATGATCCATACCATTCCTGCCGCCGTTCAACGGTAGAATGACACTTATCATGAATATCGCATTCATCGGCGCCGGAAACATGGGCGCCTCCATGGCCCGTAATCTTCTTCGCGCCGGGCACGCCGTCGCCGTTCATAACCGCACCCGTTCGCGCGCCGAACCGCTCGCGGCGGACGGTGCGACCGTCGCCGATTCCCCTGCCGGCGCCGCCCGCGGGGCGGAGGTTGTGATCACCATGCTTGCCGACGATGCCGCCGTCGATCAGGCCGTTCACAGCTTTGTCGATTCCTTGCAGACGGACGCAATTCATCTCTGCACCAGCACCATCAGCGTGGCATGCGCCAAACGTCTCGCCGCGCTGCACACCGAGCGTGGCCAGACCTATGTGGCCGCCCCCGTATTTGGGCGACCCGAAGCTGCCGCTGCCGCCAAACTCTGGATCGTCGCCGCCGGAGCGCAGGAATCCATTGCCCGTTGCCAGCCCGTATTCGATGCCATCGGACGAGGAGCGTCGGTCGTCGGCGCCGAGCCCTGGCTCGCCAACGCCGTCAAAATCGCCGGCAATTTTTTGATCGCGGCCGCCATCGAATCCCTCGGTGAATCCTTTGCTCTTGTCCGCAAATGCGGCGTGGACGCCAGCCAGTTCCTTGAAATCGTCAACACAGCGCTTTTCAACTCGCCGCTTTATGCCGGTTACGGAGGAGCCATTGCGAAAGAAAAGTACGAACCCGCGGGCTTCAAACTAACTCTCGGCTTCAAGGACCTTCGTCTGGCGCAGGAAGCCGCCGAAGGGGTCGCGGTTCCCATGCCGCTGGCCGGGATCCTGCGCGACCGCTACCTGGCCGCTATTGCTCGCGGTGACTCCGACCTCGACTGGGCCGCTATTGCGCGCATCGCCGCCATCCAGGCCGGGCTCTAGAAGCCCATCGCGAGTAGACCGGGACCAGGGAGCGAAACACGGTTTTTGACATCAGCGTTACGGATGCATGAATTCTCGGGCGCGGGGGATAAGTTCATAATAGGCGCGCTCCGATAAGTTGTTATTCCAATGGCCGGCGACTCGCGCGTAACCGCAGATCCCCACGAAGAGGACCGCCGCTGCAACGCCTACCCCCCACGCTGGAACCGCCCTTCGGCGCGGGGCCGACAGCCAGAGCGCTCCTTCGGCTGGACACACCGCAACACACTCCAGGCAGCCCGTGCATTCGACCGAAGCTATACTGACCAAGCGGTCTACCGCTAGCATCGCCGGGCAGGATTTGGCGCACTTGCCGCAGTCGATGCAAGCGGGCGCTTCCCGCCGGATGCGCAACGGGCTGGTCAAGGCGGTGAGGCCCATCAACGCGCCGTAAGGGCATAAGTACCGGCACCAGAAATTTTGGACCAGTACGGATAACAGGACCAACAGGGCCAGACCAACAGCTCCCGCAGAGCCGAGATATCGAAAGAAATTCAACATCTTCACGTCGGAGACGGTACCGTAGGGGCCTTCCAGGAAGGCACGTACATCGGGCGCCGGCATGCTTCCGACGGCATAGAGGAAAAGTCCCAAGAGGAGGTACTTGAGACTGCGCAAGCCAATATCCAACCCGCGCGGCAGTCGGAAATTACGGCGGAAAACCTTGCGTCCCAGCCGCCACAGCCATTCCGAGACCGTCCCGACCGGGCACAGCCAACTGCAAAAGCTCTTGCGCAGCAGCCACGAGATGGCCAGGAAGGAAATGAGCAGGAACATGCCGGCCGCATGCGTGCGCGGAACCTGGCCCGAGACGAGAAACAGTTTCAGGTTCATCAGCGAGGCGATCGGCAGCCATCCTTCGACGCCCGCGGGCCGGCTGACCTTCATTCCCTTGCCGCCCGATTCGTAATAATGTACAAACAGGACGAATTGGGTCCCAATCCAGAGATTCAGCGCCATAAACACGAATTGAAACGATCGACGCCAAATCTGTGAACGGTCCTGCGCGTGTTTGCGTTGCAGTCTCTTCTTAGTTCTTCCTGGCGGCGCCGCCAACATGGTAGCCATTTGCATTATGCCTTGCTCTTCGAATACCAAAGCTAAGTGATGGCAAATGCAGGCGCAGTGGCAGTAGTCACCGGCTTTCGTGGGTGATATCGCGCAGCCGAAAGGTGCTAGGAGACGGACGCTAGAACGTGTGGTGCGAGGGTGATCTCAATGGCGGGCTCATGGATCAATGTGTTGTGAATCAGACAAGCTTTTACTGCCCGCAGAACACCGGCCTCGTGTTGCGGATCGAGCGGGGGGATGGCCACTTTGATGTCGAAGGACGCGAGTCGCGACGGTGCCGTGGCTTTTTCGGCCGTCACTCGGACTTCCAAACCTTCGGCCGACAAGCCGCGCGTCCGCAAGTACTCGACGGCGTAGTACCCGACGCAGGTCCCGAGCGCGGTGAGCAGGTATTCCGGCGGTGTCATACCGGTATCGCCTCCACGATTCTCAGCCGGCTGGTCGCAGACCACACGGTGTCCGCGGGTTTGGGCTTCAAATCTGACGCCGCCGAGATGGTGAACGCTTACTTCCATATCCGTTTAATAGTATAGTTTAAGGTCCTATTAAATGCAATGGTAAAACTGGCCGCCCGCGTGCGACCATGGAGGGTAACGCAAACCTAAAATTAATGGACGCGCTCACTCTCCATCGCCTACATTTCGCTTTTACTGTCACTTTCCATTATTTGTTCCCGCAGTTGACCATGGGTTTGGCGCTGCTGCTGGTGGTGCTGAAGACCATGGCGCTGCGCACAGGCAACCAGCACTATAACGACGCAGCGCGTTTCTGGGCCCGTATCTTCGCCATCAATTTCGCTATGGGCGTCGTGACCGGCATCCCGATGGAGTTCCAATTCGGGACCAATTGGGCGCGTTTTTCGAAATCGGCCGGCGGCGTCATCGGCCAGACTCTGGCCATGGAAGGCGTATTTTCGTTCTTCCTGGAGTCGAGCTTCCTGGGTCTGTTCCTGTTCGGCGAAAAGAAACTCGGACCGCGCAAACACTGGTTCGCCGGATTTCTGGTCTTCCTCGGCTCCTGGCTTTCCGGATTCTTTATTGTTGCTACCGATGCGTGGATGCAGAATCCAGTGGGCTACGCACGGGGCGCGGGCGGCGACATCGTGCTTTCCAGTTTCTGGGATTTGATGTTAAATCCCTGGCTCCTCTGGCAATACCTCCACAATATGACCGGCGCGGTGGTGACCGGGGCGTTTGCCATGGCGGCTGTCGGCGCTTTTTACCTGCTGGTGAAACGGCATGAGCCGTATGGCCGGACGTTTGTTCGCATCGGCGTAATCGCGGGCACCATCGCCGCCGTGGCTATGCTGCTAACCGGCGACCGCCAAGGCAAGAACATCGCACTCCATCAACCCGTAACCCTCGCCGCCATGGAAGGACTATTTCAAACGGAAGCGGGCGCTCCGCTCGCGCTGATCGGACAGCCCGATGTGGATCAGCGGCGGCTCGACAACCCCATTGAGGTGCCGCGCGCGCTGAGCTTTCTGACCTATCAGCGCTGGAAAGCGCAGGTGCGCGGCCTCGATTCGTTCCCGCGCGAGAGCTGGCCCGATAATATCCCGCTGCTGTATTTCAGCTATCACATCATGGTTGGCCTGGGGACCATTTTCATGGGGGTGATGGCGTTGTGCGCACTCGAGCTCTGGCGCGGCCGCCTGTACGCGCAACCAAAGCTGTTGTGGATCCTGATGTTGGCTGCGCCTTTTCCTTATATCGCCAATACCGCCGGCTGGATCACGGCCGAGGTGGGCCGCCAGCCGTGGCTCATTTACGGCCTGATGCGCACGCCGGAGGGCGTCTCGCCTCACGTTTCAGCGGGAAACGCGCTCTTCACGCTGATTGGATTCATGGGCTTGTACGTAATCCTGGCCATGCTTTTTCTGCTGCTGATTTACCGCGAAATCGACCGCGGACCGGAGGGCGCCTGATGGAGACCACCTGGTTCATGCTGGTGGCGGTGATGCTGGCCCTTTATGTGGTGCTCGACGGGTTCGATCTCGGCGCGGGCATCGTGCAGCTTCTGTTGTCGCGAACGGATAGCGAGCGGCGCCAGGTGTTGCGCAGCATCGGCCCGGTTTGGGATGGCAACGAAGTGTGGCTGCTGGCGGGCGGCGGCACGCTGTATTTCGCTTTCCCCGCACTTTACGCTTCGAGCTTCAGCGGATTCTACTTGCCGCTGATGGTAGTCTTGTGGCTGCTGATCCTGCGAGGCATCGCGATCGAATTTCGCAATCATATCGACAGCCTGGTTTGGAAGCCGTTTTGGGATGTGGTGTTCGCCGGTGCCAGTTCGCTGCTCGTTATTTTCTATGGTGCGGCTTTGGGCAATGTGGTCCGCGGCGTTCCCCTCGATGCATCCAACGAATTCTTTCTGCCGCTTTGGACCGATTTCCGGATGGGAGCGGAAGTTGGCATTCTGGATTGGTATACCTTGCTGGTTGCGGTCGCTGCGTTCGCGACCCTCACCGTACACGGCGCGCTTTGGGTGGCGCTGAAGACCGAGGGCGATCTGCACCGGCGTGCCCGCCGTCTGGCGCGCGCTGGATGGTGGACCCTCCTGCCACTCACCGCCGCGATCACCTGGACCAGCTTCGCCATCCAACCACGCATCGACGCCAGTTTCGCCGCCCGACCCTGGGGCTTCGTGTTTCCGCTGGTCGCAATCGTAGGATTAGCCGGCATGAGGATACTTCAGCACCGCGACATGGAGCCGTTTCTGTGCTCGTCCCTCTTTATCGTCGGGATGCTAACCAGCGCGGCGTTTGGATTGTACCCGTACGTGCTGCCTTCGAGCCTCGGCGCCCGCTTGGGGCTGACCGTTTACAACTCCGCCGCTCCTCTTTACGGCCTGAAGGTCGGCCTCGCGTGGTTCATCCCCGGCATGATTCTCACTACCGGATACTTTGTGTATACGTATCGAAACTTCGCGGGCAAGGTTTCGGCTGACGGCGGCGAATACGGACACTGAACAGCGGGCGGCTACTGCCCTCCTACCGTGTTGTACGGGACCCACACTTCCATACTCGACTGGCCGCGATTCGCCCAGGCATAATATGGGATAAACTTCAACGCGACGACGGTGCCGGGCCGCTCGACCTTTTCGCGAAACGGCCTGTAAAGCGGCTCTCCGCTGAAGGGATGGTCGACAACGCTGCCCCGGTGTTTTAAAACCAGCACGCCGCCCAACAAACCGGCTTCGAAGGTGCTGGTGAAACTCGACCCATCGTCAAGCAGCGAGGCATCGAAGAGGCTGAAGCCGATCTGGTCGGCGCCTTCCAGGCAATAGACCAGCGGACCGCGTTCCAACGCAACGCGTCCGGCGTCTTCACGCACCAGCGGGTTGGCGCGCACCAAACGCGGCGTCATCGGGAACTCGATGTGGACATGGTCCCCGGGTTGCCAGCGGCGGCGAATTTCGTAATATTCACCCGCCCTTGGCGTATCCTGGCGCGGCGAAAACGGCGCGGGAGCCCTTACGTCAATCGCGCTGCCGTCCGCCCACGCCGGGATGCGGACGAATAGACTGAACTCCGCCGGATGGGCCGGGTCGACCGTGAAATCCACCGCGCCCTGCCACGGATATTCGGTTTGCTGCGCGACGCGAACGCCAGTTCCATCTTCCAAATGCCAATCCAGCGTGGAGGTGTGGAAGAGGTTTACGTAAACACCCTGTGCGCCGGTGGCGTACATGTATCCCGGCAGGGACGCCATGATGCGCTCCAGATTCGGCGGACAACACGTCGTGTCATACCACGCATTGCGAATCTTTTCTCCTGCCGACTCCAGCGGATTGCGATAGCAATAGGTGGCGCCGTCGAGCGACATGCCGGAATTAATGCCGTTGTACAACGCCCGTTCCATGACGTCCGCGAAGCGCGATTCGCCCAGCGCCAGCAGCATGCGCCAGTTCCACATCATGCTGCCGATGGCCGCGCAGCTTTCTCCGTAGGCCTGCGCGTTCGGCAGTTCGAAAGCCTCGCCAAACGCCTCGCCCGCCTCGCGCGATCCCACTCCGCCGGTGATATACATCTTTCGGTCGACCAGGTCGGTCCACAAGGTTTGTAGCGTCTTCAGATAGGCCGGGTCGCCGGTTTCCATGTAATAATCCGTGGCGCCGCACGAGGCGTACATAGCCCGCACGGCGTGTCCTTCGAACCCGGTGCGGGAAGTGAACGGCTTGCCGCTGAACATGTACTGAACCTGATCGTCGGTCAAGTGCAGGCGCTCCCGCTCGACTCCGCTGAGTAGGTAACCGGCGAAGTCCAGGTATTTGCGCTCGCCGGTAGTCCGGTACAGCTCGATCAGGGCCATCTCAAACTCCGGGTGGCCGGTCAACGCGGGGCGCTTCTGGGGGCCGAAGTTCTCGACCAGGTAATTGGCGAAGCGGATGCCGACATCGAGCAGTTTGCGATCGCCGGTGGCGCGATAGTATGCGATGGCCGCCTGCAGCAGGTGGCCCATGCAATATAGCTCATGCGACCGCGTCATTTCGGAGAAGCGCTTGGGAGTTCGATCCTCGCTCCAATAGGTGTTCAGATAGCCGCTGGGCTCCTGCGCGGCTTGGATGATCGCCGTCAGGCGTTCGAAGTCCGCGCGCAATTCGGGCCGGTCCTCCGTTTGCAGTACGAAGGCGGCCGCTTCCATCCATTTATAAAGGTCGGAGTCGGTGTAGAGCGGTCCGTGCCGCGGCACGTTCTTCTTGCCTTCCAGGCGCAGGAAATTGTCGATGATGCCGTGTTTTTCCAGTGCCTCGCGCATCGACGGGATACTTTGCTGTTCATTGATCGCCCGCCGCGCGGTCCAAAATCCGGCGCCCATTTTTACGGCTCGCACCGGCACTTCGCGCAGCTTGGCGTACGGGGAGTGCGCCACGGAGACCACGCCCTCTGTCTTCCAGTCGTTATTGCCGGCGCCCAGCAGCGGAACGGCGACACACAGAAGCCATACTTTTCGCATCACTGCCTCTTATTTTATGCTGACGCCAACGCGGTGAATTTCAGGAAAGCGTCTACGACCGCGGTTGCCAGGCGCGCTCCGCCCTTTGCGCCTCCCAAATCGTGGCCGGCGCCTTCGACCGCCAGGATATCGTGCGGCGCTGGAATCGCTGTGACGGCGGCGCGCAACTCCTCCAGCGAGCCGCAGGGGTCGCGGCTTCCGTGAACGAATAATGCCGGGGTCATAAGCGCTGGGAAGTGCCCTGTTCGCAATTGCTCGGGACGGCGCGGCGGGTGCAGCGGGTAGGACAATAGCAACAATCCGGCCGCCACGTCCGCTTGCTCCGACGCGAGCATTGACGATTGCCTGCCGCCGTAGGAATGGCCGCCGAGGAAGACCTTACCTCTCACCCGTTCTTTCAACACCGTAGCGGCGCGCGCCAGCCCCGCGCGATCCTTGGCGGCCATGGCAGGAAAAGGTGGCCCGGTGGGCCGTGCCTGGCGGAACGGCAGATCGATGCGGAGCACCGTGAACCCCTTGGCGCACAAGGCGTCGGCTATAGCGGCCAACAGGGGGGCGCGCGCGTTCGAACCGGCGCCGTGCGCCAGCACCAGCCCGTCGCCATTCGCAGCTTCCGGCGTATCGAGGAAGCCGCGCACCGGCAAATCTCCGTCTAGGTAGAACTCCATGCTGTCAGAGACGTCCCAAGTATTTCAGGGTAGAATAGTTTTTCGAAGTTGTGCGAACCGGTTGTTAGCCCTTGGCGTTGGCACTCCCATATCAGCACAATATCAAGTTCTTCGAATCGAGCGTACAATTCCGCCCGGATTTGCCCTGTTTTGAAACCGTTCCTGCAACTTTTCGGGGGATCAGGGCGTCATATGTGTTCGGTCGTTGTGCCTCATGGGAATGAGAAGTAGCGTGAAAAGCAAATACGAGACTTATCGAAAGATACTAGAGAAGAAGAACGCGGAGGTGCAGAACAGCATGTCCGCGCAAAAAGCCGCCCAGGTTTTGGCGCGCGAAGAACACCCGCACGATGAAGGCGATTTGAGCCAGCAGAGTCATGAAGAGTGGATCTTCCTCAATCGCAACACGCTGGATATCAAACTGCTTCGGGAAGTGCAGGACGCTCTGCGGCGCATCGAACAGGGCACGTATGGCGTATGCTACGAGTGCGAAGAGCCCATTTCCGTGAAGCGGCTGGACGCGGTGCCGTGGGCAAAATTCTGCGTCACTTGCCAGGAGCGTGTGGCCGCTCGCATCGAATCCGGCAGCGAAGAAGAGCTGCAGGAAGCCGACGCGTGAGACTGACCGATCTGCGCAAGCTAACCGTCAAGAAACATCTCCGCGTGCGTTTCACCCTGTCCAATGGAATGGAATGCACGGTGAACGAGCATGGCGTAGCGCGCATTCCGGCGCTGTCGACAATTCCCGGTTTTAACTTAGAGGACGAGTTGACGGCGGTAATGACTTTCTTGGTGGAGCCTGCCGCGGCGGGTCCGAAAGATAAGGCCGCACCTAAAGTTCGTGCCATGACCCGCGATGAGATGAGCGCCTTGGCGGCCGCCGGTTCTCACGGGGAAACTGCGCACGACGAGCACGACGATTAGTTCTTTTCTTCCGCCCCTATAGCGTTTCCGCCTTCCCGCCGATAGTTTCTCTGTCGAGGCAAATTGATGCCTCCCGGAGAATACCTTGAATCTCGCACACAAAATCACCCTATGTGCCAGCGGTGGAGTGGTTCTCGCGACAGTCGGAGCCATCACCAGCGTTTACCTCATTTCACACACCAATCGGGTTAACGAATTGAAGGGCTTGATGAGTTCGACCCTGCAGCAAGCGGAAACAGTGTCTGCCAATATGGACGAACTACATGGCAAAGGCGCGTTCAATACCGCTAACCTGGCCCGCGATTTGTCCACCATGCAGGGCGGCGAATATCAAAGCTCGGTTTTCTACCGGACCATCCCCGTGGTAGCTGCCTGGGATTCGGTGCGGGGCGTGGCACAGGCCAAGGGCTTCACCTTCGTCACCCCGTCCCGTCCAGACCTTCGAGCCCGCAACCCAAAGAATCACTCCGAGGAGTTCGCGGAGGAATTTAAAGCGTTCGCTGACGGCCGGGATGAGTACTTTGCCGAGGACTCGGCGACCAATTCGCTGATTCTCGCGCGTCCCGTGAAACTGATGGCCGGGTGCATGGTTTGTCACGGCGATCCGGCAACCAGCCCAACCCATGACGGGCGCGATCCCCTGGGGTTCCCGATGGAGAACATGCGGGTGGGAGACGTCAAGGGCGCCTTCATTCTCAGGGCGCCGATGACACGCGATGCGGTGGTGCTGGCCAGCATGGGCCGGATCACGCTGGTTGGCATCAGTGTTCTGATTGTGGTGGTGGTTTGCTTTCAGGTATTGAACGGGCGCTTGATCATCCGGCCGTTGCAGACGATCACGCAGGAGTTGCTGGAGGGTGCTTCGGGAGTCCGTTCCGCGTCGGGGCAACTCGAGGAAGCCAGCCAGTCGATTGCCGCGGGCGCGGTAGAACAGGCCGCCACTGTGGAAGAAACATCGGCCTCGACGGTGGAAATCAATTCCATGACGCAGGCGAACGCCGATAATGCGAAGTCGGCGGCATCGCTGATGGAAGAGGCGGCGGGTGGGGTTGATCAAGCCAACCGCAAGCTGGAGGAAATGGTGACATCCATGCGGGAAATTACGGAATCGAGCGGCCGCATCGGCAAGATCATTAAAGTAATCGATGAACTCGCGTTTCAGACTAACGTGCTGGCTTTGAACGCCGCGGTGGAAGCGGCGCGTGCCGGCGAGGCAGGATTGGGTTTTGCCGTCGTCGCCGATGAAGTGCGCAATCTGGCGCAAAAGAGCGCCCAAGCGGCCAAAGATACGGCGGCGTTGATTGAAGACTCCATCTCCAGGTCGCAGCAGGGCAGCGGCCGGCTGCAAGAAGTCGGCAATGCGATCGCCCATATTACCGAGTTATCCAACGCCGTCAAGGTCTGCATCCAACAGGTCAGCGGAGGGACCGAGGAACAGGCGCGTGGTATCGAACAGATCTCCGCCGCCGTACAGCAGATGGAGCAAGTAGTCCAGGTCTCTGCCCAAAAAGCCCAGGAAAACGAGACTTCGACCGCCGATCTGCGGGCTCAGTCGGAATCGCTGGAAGGGATTGTCACCCGCCTAACAGCCATGATTGAAGGCTAAGAGGACCTTCAACCGCGAAAAGTTAACGACAGATATAACGGCGCCACTATCGCGAGTTTCGTTTGCGCA
Organism: Bryobacterales bacterium; assembly: GCA_963738375.1. Taxonomy (GTDB): domain Bacteria; phylum Acidobacteriota; class Terriglobia; order Bryobacterales; family Bryobacteraceae; genus Bog-159. The sequence continues at coordinate 451,983 of CAVTWL010000002.1, forward strand.
TTGCGATGTTACGGTTATTGGCCTGCCGTGCGATAATTCCAGCAGCAATGCAAACCATAGCGCTAGCAACATGTTTTTTGTTCGGATTGGCCGTCGGGATGTTCGTCGCCTGGATGATGCTGCGATCCGCCCCGCACCAGGCCGCCGAACGCGCCAAAGCCGAGTGGGAGCCCGAGCGCGCTGTCCTCAACGAACGGCTGCAGAATCGGGAGCAGCAATACAAGGAAATGCAGGCTGCGCTGGACGACGCCCGAGGCAAGCTTTCGGACACATTTAAGGCCCTCTCCGCCGAGGCATTGCAGTCCAATAATCAAGCGTTCCTCGATCTGGCTAAGACCACACTCGAGCGCACTCAGGAAGCTGCCAAAGGCGACCTGGAATTGCGCCAACAGGCCATTGCCGATCTGATGAGGCCGGTGACCGAATCGCTCGCCAAGGTGGACAACCAAATCCAAAGCTTGGAAACCGCGCGCGCTGGGGCTTACGCGGGTTTGACCGAACAGGTGCGCTCGCTGGTCGAATCCCAGGTACAACTTCGTTCCGAAACAACCCGGCTAGCAACGGCGTTCCGCGCTCCCAGCGTCCGCGGCCGTTGGGGAGAAATCCAGCTCAAGCGCGTCGTCGAAATGGCCGACATGCTGGAGCACTGCGATTTCTATTCGCAGCCCGTCGCCACCACCGACGAGGGCCGGCTCCGCCCGGATTTGCTGGTGAGACTGCCCGGCGGCAAGAATATCCTGGTCGATGCCAAGACGCCGCTCGACGCTTATTTGAACGCCAGTGAAGCCACCGATGACGAAGCTCGCCGCGGCTTCCTGCAAGACCATGCGCGCCAGGTTCGGACCCACATCGGATCGCTCGCTCGCAAGCAGTATTGGGAACAATTCGATCCCGCGCCGGAATTCGTGGTGCTCTTCCTGCCGAGCGAGAGCTTCTTCAGCGCAGCCCTTGAAGCCGACCCCTCGCTGATCGAAGCCGGGGCCGAACAACGCGTAATCCTGGCAACGCCAACCACGTTGATCGCCTTGCTGCGGGCCGTACATTACGGCTGGCGCCAGGAAAACGTGGCCCGCAATGCCGCGGAAGTCAGCCGGCTCGGAAAGGAGCTGTACAAACGCTTGGCCTATATGTCCGGCCACTGGGACCGTCTGGGAAAGAGCCTGGAACGCGCCGTCGAAGCCTACAACGACGCGGCCGGCTCTCTAGAGTCGCGCGTATTGGTCACCGCCCGCAAGCTGGACGAACTGGCGCCCTCGTTCGGCGTGGTGCTGGAAGACGCGCATCGCATCGATATCCGTCCGCGCGCCATCACGGAAGAAAATATTTCCACCGCGTCGATCAACCAACTGGCAGCCGTTGCCAACGGACACATCGAAAACGGCGTGGCCGTCGAAAACTAGGCGCCGCCGCGCGGCATTACCAAACCCGGCAAGGGTCTTTGTGGACCATCGGCTGACCGGCCTTGCAGGCAAAAGCAGCGGCAAACTCCGGCATATTCACCACCACGCCGTTGATGCGGTATTCCGGCGGCGAATGCGGATCCGTGATGGCGTGCACGCGCTTGCTTTCGGCGCGCTTTCGTCGCCGCACGCCCACTGCGCAAAGCCGATAAAGAAGCGCTGCTCCGGCGTGAATCCGTCGATCGGGCGCTAGATTCTTATCCCGCGTGGCATCCTTCCACGCCATGAAGGCGAGTATCTCGCCGCCGAGATCGGCTACGTCTTCGCCCAGGGTCAGGCGGCTGTTGATCTTGATGTCGCCGACCACTGTATATTGCGCGTACTGATCGGCCACGCAGTCCGCGCGCTTTTGAAATTCCTTGGCATCCGCCGCGGTCCACCAGTCGTGCAGGTTGCCGTGTGCGTCGAACTGCCGTCCCTCGTCGTCGAAGCCATGCGTCAACTCATGCCCGATGGTGCCGCCGGTGTCGCCATAATTCGGCGCGTCGTCCATTTTCGGATCGAATAACGGCGGCTGCAGTACGCCCGCGGGAAATTGATGTCGTTCATCTGCGGATCGTAATAGGCGTTCACCGTGGGCGGCGTCATGCCCCACTCGCCGCGATCCACGAGGCTTGCCGATCTTGGCTAGCTGGCGGTGCCCTTCGAATACCGCGGCGCGGTAGGCGTTGCCCGCGAAATCCCCACGGTCGATGCGGATGGAGCTGTAATCGCGCCAACTTGTCCGGATACCCGATCTTGTTGGTGACGGAATGCAGTTTCAAGAGCGCCTGCTGCTTGGTCTGCTCGCTCATCCAGGGCAACTGCTTGATGTCGTCCTCCATGGCTTTTTCGATTTCTTTGGTCATTGTTAGAGTGCGCGCCTTCATGTCCGGACCGAAGGTGCGTTCGACAAACACCTGGCCCAGCGCCTCACCCAGATCGTTATCCACGTATTGCACGCAGCGTTTCCAGCGCGGCCGCTGCTCGGGTGTGCCGCGCAAATACTTGCCGAAGAATTCGAAGTTCGCCTGCACGAAGGGCGTGGAGAGATAAGCGGCGCGGGCGCTCGTGTCGTGCCAGCGCATGTAGGCCTTCCAATTGGCGAGCGGGGTCTTCGCCAGCAAAGTCTGCACCGCGCGAAAAACTCCGGCTCGGTCACGTTGAATTCGTTGAGGTCGCCCAGACCAGCCGCCTTTAGATAGCGCGCCCAGTTCATCGCCGGCGTCAGCGCTTGCAACTGCGCGAGGTCCATTTTGTGGAAAAGCTTGTAAGGGTCGCGCTGATCCACGCGCGTCAGCGACGCTTTTGCCAGTGCGGTTTCCATGGCCATGATGGCCTTGGCTTCCTTGGCCGCGGCCGCCTTCGTGTCGCCCGCCAATTCCAGCATCCGCGCCACATGCGCCACATATTCTTTGCGGATCTCAACGGATTTGGCGTCGGTCTTGGTGTAATAATCGCGATCGGGCAGCCCCAATCCGCCCGCGCCGGCGAAGGCAATGATGCGCGACGAATCCTTATAATCCTGGCTGGAACTGAAGCTGAACAGCATGCCGAAGTCTTGGGTGAAATGCTCGCCGGCCAGAAACTCGGGAAAATCCGCCACCGACTTCAGCGCAGCAATGGCCGCCAACCCGGGACGCAGCGGCGTGGCGCCGGCCTTCTCTACCGCGGGCTCGTCCATGCAGGCAGCGAAGAAATCGCCGATTTCGCGCTCGACGGGAGAGCGCGAAGCGTTCGGCTTGGCGGTATCCAACAAGATGCCCCACAGGAATCGCTCATTGTCCTGGGTGAGCTTCGCGTAAACGCTCCAGCTGGACTGGTCCGAGGGAATCGGATTTTTCTTCAGCCAACCCCCGCAGGAGTAGCGATAAAAGTCCTCGCAGGGATTGGCCGTGCGGTCCATGTCGGTCAAATCGATGCTGGGACCATAAGGGATGGACTGAAGCGGTGTTTCCGGGGTCTGGCCGAAGGCTGTCAGGGCTAGGAAGAGGATTGGGATAAGGCGCATAGGGTGAACCGAAGATATGAGGGTAACACTGGAACCGAAACGTGCAACGCGTCCCTTGCCGTCTGTGCCCGATGGCAGGAGGAAACCGGAGTCGGATAACACTGATGCCAAGTGTAAGGTTAACCAAATGAAACTAGAACCGACCCCCTCAAACGTGCGATTCTCGGCGTTTGCTCGCCAGCTACGAAGTAAAAACCGCGGCAGCCGTTTTAGGCTTGTGCCTGATTGGCATCACTGCGGCCGTTTACCGCTCTTCCTCAGAATTGCTCGACAATGCCCGGTGGGTGGGCCATACCCACGAAGTCCTCACCAAACTGGAAGCAACCGCCGCCGGCGTTGCCGATTCCGAGACTGAGCTTCGCGGGTTTCTGTTAACCGACCAGGAATCTTACCTGACCCCGTATTCGGCCGGCTTGAACGAAACAAGAAACCGGCTGGATGCCGTCCGCAAGATCACAATCGACAGCCCCCGGCAACAAGCCCGCATCCAGAAGTTGGAGCCGCTGCTCCTGCACCGGCTCGACCTGCTGGACGCGCTTCTGAAGATCGGCCACGAGCAGGGATTCGCCGCCGCGCGGAGGATTCTCGCCTTCGATCGCAGCTCCGATTATCTGGACGAAATTAATCGCGGGTTGCAAGATATGGAGCACGAAGAACAGGAAACGCTGGCAGCTCGTTTCGCGGAGCAGGAAAGCGGCAGCCGCCGGATGCAATGGGTGGTGTTACTCAGTTGCGCCGCCGGGCTCTTTTTGTTGCTCGTGTCGCTGGCTGTGGTTCAAAGGGATCTGTCCATGGTCGAAGCGGCATTCCACAAGGCCAAATATCGGGTGGCGCACGATACGCTCACCGGTCTGGCAAGCCGTCACAGCCTAATGGTTCAGCTCGACTTCGCGATTGCTCAGGCCATGCGCACGGGACAGCCTCTATCCGTTTGCATTTGCGATATCGATCGCTTCAAATCGATCAACGACACGCATGGCCACGCATCGGGCGATGAAATCCTGGCTTCTTTCGGGAAACTGGTGCGCGAGCGCACCCGTAACGGCGATATCGCCGGGCGGCTCGGCGGCGACGAATTTTGCATCGTACTCCCGAATACCGGCGGCGACCGGGCCGGGCCGTTGATGGAACGCTTGCGCGATCAATGGCAGCGCGTCGAATATCGCTCGCCCGATGGCGGCACATTCTCCGTGACCGCCAGCTTTGGCGTGGTCCAATACACCGGCGAAAGAAACGCCAAGTCGCTGCTTCACACCGCCGACAAGGCCTTATACTGCGCCAAGGGCGAAGGGCGCAATCGCATCCATTTAGTAGCTTGAAATCGCGCTACCGCGGCTCATTTTGCGCGAAATGAACAGCGCGACTTCCAGTGCCTGCTCGTAATTGAGCCGCGGATCCAGGCCGGATTTGTAGGCCAGTTTCAGATCGGCCTCGCGCAGGCCACGAGCGCCTCCGACGCACTCGGTTACGTTCTCGCCGGTCACTTCGATGTGGACGCCTCCGAGCCGGTTTCCGCAGGCCGCGTGAATATCGAAAGCCTGATCCAGTTCTCCCAGAATCTCGTCGAAATTGCGGGTCTTGATGCCGCCGGCGGTGGTGCGCGTGTTGCCGTGCATGGGGTCGCAGCACCACAGCACGGTACGGCCGGTGGAATGCGCGGCTTCGATGAGCGGCGGCAGTGAGCGGGCTATGCGGCCGGCGCCGAAGCGGTGAATCAGCGTCAGCCGGCCGGGCTCGTCGTTGGGATGCAGGATTTCGATCAGTTGCTTCAGGTTCTCGGGGTCAACCCCCACCCCGATTTTCACGGCGATGGGGTTGCGAACGCCCCGGAAGAACTCGACGTGCGCGCCGCGCGGGTCCGCCGTGCGCATGCCAATCCAGGGAAAATGCGCCGAGAGGTTATACCAACCCTCCTGGCGCGGCACCTGCCGCGTCTGCGCCTGCTCGTACAGCAGGTGTAAGCCTTCGTGGCTAGTGAAGAAATCGATCCATTGCAGTTCACCCGGGTGGACACCCATCAGGCTTTCCATGAATTTGATGGATTCACCGATCTGACGGGCGACCCGCTGGTATTCCTCCGCCATGGGCGAATCTTTCACCCAATCCAGGTTCCAGTAATCCAATCGCGCGGGATCCACGAAGCCGCGGCTCACCAGAGCGCGGATGAAGTTGAGCGTCAACGCGGCCCGTTCGTAGCCGCGGAGCATTAACTCCGGATTCGGGGTACGCGCCGCCTCGGTAAATTCCGGGCAGTTGATCAGGTCGCCGCGATAACTGGGAAGAGTTACGCCGTTGCGCGTTTCGTATTCATCGGACCGCGGCTTGGCATATTGGCCGGCGAAGCGCCCCACCCGAATCACCCGCCGCTGCCCGCCCAGCGCCAGTACCAGGCTCATTTGCAGCAGGATTTTAAGCTTGTTGGCGATCGTGCCGGAGTCGCAGTGGTCGTAGCGCTCGGCGCAATCTCCTCCCTGCAGCAGAAAGCGTTCGCCGCGCGCCGCTTCGGCCAACTGCGCGCGCAGGGCATTGATTTCCCAAGACGTGACCAGGGGGGGCAATTTGGAGATCTGGTCCACCACCCGCGCGACGGCCGCTTCATGGGGATATTGCGGCTGCTGCTCCGCGGGGAACAGCTTCCAGGATGTGGGCGACCACGCGTGCATTCAGCCTCAGCTTAGCAAAGGTGTACCGCTAAGCAGGCGCGGCGGGCAATTCGATTTCTACCGCCAAACCGGGCAGCGCATTGCGCGCGCGAATCGAGCCTTGGTGCAATTCAACGGCTCGCCTGGCGATGGACAGACCCAGGCCGGCGCCGCCGCTGGCACGGTCGCGATCGGTCTCTACCCGGTAGAAGGCGTCGAATATCCTGGGGAGGGAGTCTTCGGGCACACCGCTTCCGTAGTCGCGGATGCGCACCACCGCGCGGCCATTGTCGAATTCCAGGCCGGCGTCCACATCGGTTCCGGCTGGCGCGTGCCGGATGGCGTTGCGGATCACGTTCTCGATGGCCCGGCGCAGTAACTCGGCGTCACCCCGCACAGTCGATGGGTGCACGCTAAGAAGTTTCATCCGGCTGCCGCGCGATTCCGCCTCCAGTGAAGAGTCGGTCACCAGAGCTTCCAATAGTCGATCCACGCGAACCGGCTCGCGCCGGAGTGCATGGGGTTCTCCTTCCGCGCGCGTCACTTGGAGTAATCCGCCGACCAGGGAGTTCAAGCGCTCGGCTTCCTTGTCGATGCGATCCAGGTGGGCGTCGCGGTTCTCGCCCGATCGCGCCAGCTCCACGGCCACGCGCAAACGCGCCAGCGGCGACCGCAGTTCATGTGAAATATCCAGCAGCAAGCGGTGCTCCGCCTCTAACAGCATTTGGATGCGGTCCGCCATGCGATCGAATGTCCTGCCCAATTCGCCCAGTTCGTCCCGGCGCCTTGGAACCGCGCGCGCGGAGAGATCGCCGCGGCCAAACTGCTCGACCGCGCGCTGCAGTTTGCGCACGGGATCAGTCAGATAAAACGCCAGCAGATAGCAGAGAAAAACGCCCACCGCCATCATCCACCAGTGTTGCGGCAGCAGGAACCACGAAGCGATCCGCTGATGGGGAATCACGAAAACAAACCAGTATCTTCCGTCGGCGGACTGGCGCGCGATCGTCGCGCCGCGGAAGAAAGTGGGAAAGCGCGATTCTTCGTGTGACTCTCCGAGAAGGGCCGAATCGTCTTCGCCGGTGAGCAGGTCGCGGCCCGAGGCATCCGTCAGAATTCCGCTCCCGGCGAATACAGCGTGAAAGCGGCGCGTAAAATCCTCGAGGCCCTCGTGGCCCCGCGCTTCGTATGCCGTACGCGCCTCCTGCAGTTGAAACGCCACCAGGCGCGATAACAGATACGGCCGCGGTCCCGAGAGTCCGGAAATCAGTGCCGATCCTACAGTATTGATGATGAGGGCGGCCCAAAACCACAGTAGGATCTTGGTGAACAGCGAATTCATTCCGTCGCGCCGTCCTGTGCGGATTGCATGAACTGGTATCCGACGCTGCGAATGGTCTTGATCAGGGGCCGCTTGATTTCCAGTTTCCGACGGATATGGCTGATATGCATATCGATCGAACGATCGAACGCTGTCGCCGGCCGGTTGTAAAGGTTCTCCATCAAGTCGTCGCGCGAAAGCACCCGCCCCGCCGCGCGCATCAATATTTCCAGGATGTCGAATTCGAATGTGGTCAGGTCGACAACGTGTTCGTCGACGGATACCTGCCGCGTAGCAGGGTCCAAGACCACTCCATTTACTTCCACCCGGGAGGAAATGGACGCGCGTGGTTCGTAGCGCCGGAGGATGGAGCGGACGCGCGCCACGAGTTCGCGCGGATTGAATGGCTTGGGAAGATAATCGTCGGCGCCCAACTCCAAGCCGACGATGCGGTCCACGTCGTCGGCGCGCGCCGTCAGCATCAGCACCGGCACGCGGCTATCCTTGCGTAATCGCCGCAGGATCTCAAAGCCGTCGAGTCCGGGCAGCATCACATCCAGAATCACCAGGCTGAATCCACCGTGCAGCGCGCGATCCAGGCCCTTGCGGCCGTCATGTACGCATTCGACCGCAAAATTATCTTTCTTGAGGAGTTCCACCAGCAACGAACAGAGTTCCGTGTCGTCGTCGATTAACAAAAGTCGCACGGCTTAGAATGTAGCACGGGCGAAAGTTGTGGTGGAACCGTCGCTGGTGTTACAACGGAGATGGGCACGCTTGGGTGAGGCGCTGTCACGTATGAAGACCGTTGGCTGGTTGATGTCCCTGGTTTTCTGGGGAACATCCGCCCAGACGATTAACTTCGATTCGGCAAAACCGGGATCAGTCCCGCTAGGATGGACGATTGCGTCCATAACGGGGAGCGCGCCGAAGTGGGAAATTGTCAAAGATCCCAGTGCTCCCAGCCCGCCTTACGTCTTCGCGCAAATCTCCAACGATACCGTTCGTAGCCGCTGTCCACTTGCCATTCTGAACAAGATCAGTGTCAAAGATGGCGATTTGAGCGTGAAGGTGAAACCCGTATCCGGCAAGGAAGACCGCACCGGCGGACTGGTTTGGCGCTACCGCGATCCCGGCAATTACTATTTATTGCGGGCCAACGCGCTCGAAAACACCATCATCCTTTACAAGGTGGAAGATGGCAAGCGCTCGCCCTTAGCCTCGCGCGGCGCTCCGGCAAGCTTTGGCGTAAAGCATCCCGTTCCGGCTAATGAGTGGAGTGTCCTGAAGGTACAGTTCCGGGGACCGCTGTTCAGCGTCTATTTCAATCACCGGCGGTTGTTCGAGGTGCAAGACGCCACATTTAGGCAGCCAGGCAAGGTTGGGCTGTGGACCAAAGCGGACAGTGTCACCTATTTTGACGACTTCAGAATCGCGGCGAAATAGAGTCGCTGCGGAATTCACCGTACAGCAGACTCGGCGATTTGCGTAAACACGTGCTTGGCCGGGTCTGATGTACCGTCATTCATCTGCGGAAGAAAGATCAGAATTAATTTGGTCTTAGGATCGACGGAGCCGCCGGTGCCAAAGGCGCCGCCGTGGCCGAACGTCCCCGCCGACATCAGATTTAGATCCAGTTTGCTCGACACGCTAACGGTGAGACCGTATCCGTTGTGGTCCGGAGTGTGGTCCTGGGTCATCAGCGCAATGGACTGCGCCGAGAGGTATCGTCTTCCGCCGTAAACTCCCCCATCCGCCAGCATCTGATAGAAGTGCAGCAAGTCGCTGGCCGTTGAATACAGCCCTAGCTCAGGCCCAGGATACTTGGCTCCAGGACGGAACGCGGCGGGGTCTCCAGCTTGTGCGCGCCCGCGCGACAGCACCAGTTTGCCGTTCTCGTGCTGATAGATCATGGCAATGCGCGATCGCTTCGATTCGGGTGGATAGAAGAACGTGTCCACCATATTTAATGGAGCCAGAATCCGCTGCTGCACGAAGTGCGAGTACTCCTGGCCGGAAAGCACTTCGACGATGCGGCCAAGCGTGGCGATGCCCATGTTGCTGTAGCGATAATTCCTGCCCGGCTCCGCGATCAGACGCTCGCGGGAATAGCCGCGAACCGCATCTTCGAGCGTCGCGTCCAGCGTATAGTTGATGCGGCTGAGAGGTCCCGTCGACGGTAGAAAATCGAAGCCTGACGTGTGACTCATCAACTGCGCGACGGTCATCGGGTGTTGCGGCGGATGCGTGTTGACCGATCCATCCGGCCCCTTCTCCGCCAGCAGTTGTCCTTTGAATTCCGGCAAATAATCCTGCACGGGACGGGTCAAGTCGAGTTTGCCCTCTTCCACCAGCATCATCGCGGCGACGCCGGTAAAAGACTTCGTTTGGGACATGATCTGCACGATGGTGCCGGCGGCCATCGGCTTTTGATTTTCGATATCGCTGAATCCAGCCGCACCCAAGGCGGCAATTTTCCCTTGAAACGCCACCAGGTAAACAGCGCCTGACATCGAGCCGTTGTCGACAAACTCCTGCATGCGGGGAGCGATCGACTTGAGCCGTTCGAAATCGAGCGAGGCGCCGGAAAGTGCGGGTAGCAGGGCCGCCATGGTCCACACCAGGCCATGGAGCGGCCGCAGCGCTTTTCTATATCGCAACATGCAAATTTACTTTCCGGGTTTGCCGGCGCTATCCGCGACGCTGCGCGCCAGATAGTTTACGACCTTGGCCTCGTTGCGCGCCACTTCGTAATAGGCATTCTTCAGCAACTGGTCTTTACGATTGAGCAGCGTCTCACGAATGCTCTGCTGCACGCGCGGATCGTTTAATTCCCGCTGTCCGGCCGACTCCTTGGAAATGATTTTGAAGATGCGGTAGCCTTCCTGAGTTTTTACGATGGGACTGATCGCGCCGGGCGTCAGGGACATCACCATCTTGCGCAACTCCACATTCACTTTTTCCAGAGCCGATTGCGGAATGAAGCCTAAGTCGCCTCCGTTGGGCGCCGTGTTTGGATCTTCCGACAGACTGTGTGCGACCAAGCCAAATTCCTCGCCGCGCTGCAGCCGGTCTTGAATCTCGTGGATTTTGCGGGTCGCTTCCGCCTCGTTTTGTGCCTTGCTATTGCGGAGATTACTGGCGGCCGATTCCGGATTTGGCGTCACCAGAATTTGCGCCATGTGTACCCGCGGCTCAGCCAGGTTAAACGTCGCTTTGTTGGCGTTGTAGAAGGCGGTGACATCCGCGTCCGTAATGACGATATGCGATGTGATCTCTTTGTTGATGAGTTTTTGAATGCTGAGATCGCGGCGGATTTTCGATTTCAGGTCGTCCAGCGTCATCTTGCTTTCGCGCAACTGCTGCTCGAACTGCTCCTTGGTCCAGGGGGCTTTCAGTTCGGTAAGCTTGGCCTCAACGTCGGCATCGCCGGCCAGGAGCCCCTGCTTTTCGGCGCGCTGCACCATGATTTCGCTATCGATCAAGCCGCGCAGGACCTCCAGCTTCTGCGCCATGGTCTGTTCTTCGACCTGCCCGGGCGTGGCGAGTTGCGACGACTGATAGGTCCTGTCGAGTTCGGCATAGCCGATGGCCCTGTTATTCACCGTGGCAGCTACGTTGGCGGGGGCGGACTTGTTGCAAGCCGGAGTTGTCAGAAGCAGCGGAAGTGCAGCCACGCATCCGCAGAGAGCCGCGCGCGCGCGACCGCGGTACCACCAGGCATTTACCATGACGAGACCCCATTGTATCCGGGTACAATGGCTTGCGGGAGACATCGCCATGCGGGTCGGCATGATCGGAACGGGAGCGATTTCGCAAAAGCACGCGGAAGCTTACCGCAACATTGGTTATGAACTGACCGTTTGCACGGACCTGCACGGGGAGACGGGGCGGCGTTTCGCCGCTCAGCATGGGGCCGAGTTCGTGGAAACTTACGAAGCCGTCTGCCGCCATCCGAATGTCGATTACGTGGACGTGTGCACGTTCCCCGATTTCCGAATGCAGGCGCTGGAGGTTTGCGCGCAAGCCGGCAAGCATGTTCAGGTCCAAAAGCCGATTGCCACGAATCTGCCAACCGCCCGCGCCATGGTGGACACAGCGCGCCGCGCGGGGATTCGGTTGGGGGTCGTGAGCCAGCACCGCTTCGACGACTCCAGCCAGTTCTTGCAGCGGGCCATCGCCGGCGGGCGCCTGGGCAAGTTGCTGCAGTGCGATTGTTACGTGAAGTGGTACCGTTCGCCCGAATACTACGCGCGCCCGATTAAGGGAAGCTGGCAGACTGAGGGCGGCGGCGCGCTGATCAATCAGGCGATTCACCAGGTAGATATCTTGCGCTGGCTCGCCGGACCCGTACGCGAGATTTCCGGCATGTGGCAGCTAGGAGCGCTTCACCAGATCGAATCGGAAGACGTGGTGAACGCAGTGCTTCGTTTTGCCTCCGGAGCGACCGGCGTCATTCAGGCTTCCACCGCTTTCTGGCCCGGGTACACAGAACGTACGGAATTCCACGGCACGAAAGGTACGGCAATCATTTCGGGCGACAAACTGACTACCTGGGATGTGAAGGACGATGCGGGCGAGGCGCCGCCGCCGGCTCGGGATGCGGCGTCGGGTTCATCCGATCCTATGGCAATTTCGCTCGAGCCATTCGAACGCCAGTTTCGAGACTTCGGTAACGCGATTCTCAGCGGGCGGGAGCCTCTGGTATCAGGGCAGGAAGGTTACGACGCGCTCGAAATTGTGGATGGAGTTTACCGCGCCTGCAGAACGGGCGAAAAGGTAAGCCTCGGCTGCGGGGCCGTTAGTTTTTGATGCCGATTTCGTAAACGTAGATGTAGTGCCTGACGCCACCCGCGGTGATCGGAACGATGCCCGAAGGCGTCCAGCCGCGAATTTCGTAGTCGTTCGACACCACACGGGCGCCCGGCTTCAAATATTTCTCAAGGTTGGGTCGAAGTCTCTCGTTGGAACTGGTCAGCAGATACAGTGTGACAACATCCGCGGCACTCAGATCCACCTTGAGCATGTTTTCGTGAATCAGCTTTACGCGATCCGACAAGCCCAGATCCCTGACCTTTGCCTGCGTGGACTTGCAAAGATCGCCTCGAAGTTCCACGCCAACCGCCCGCGCCTGATACTTTTGAGCGGCGGTGATGATGATGCGGCCGTCGCCGCTGCCCAAGTCGTAGACCAGTTCGCCGGGCTTCACCCGAGCGGCGCTGAGCATGCGTTCCACGACTTCCTGAGGACTGGGAATATACGGCGCCAGGCTTTCCCGGCTGAACTCTTGGCCGGAGACCGCGCCGAGCGCTCCCAACAGCGCAAGCCAAGCTATCGCGAGGCTGCCAATCCGCGTCCTATTGGGAAGCTCCATTGATCGCGCTTTTCTCCAGCTTTGATTTTACTATACGCGACATGATATCGCCCCAGGCATTCCAGAGATCCCGGGGACGGCTGATGGTGTACTCGACGCCCTTCAAATACTTCACTGCATTGCCGATCGCATCGCGCCACGGAACGGACTGCGGATCGACGTTGTAATTCATGTAGAAGAGCGAGGACTCCAGGTCGGCGATCTTTCGCAACGACTCCTGCGGTACGTTGTTGTCGAGCAATGCTTTGGGCCCAGCAAAGATTACCGCATCGGGATGGTCGGGAGTGCTCAATTCCTCGGTGAAGAGACTGGTCAAGAACTCGGTTTCACCCCGTTTCTGGCTGAGGCGCTTGACGTCCACAGTCCCAAGATTCAGCGAATGCAAGGCTTCCCCCAGCGCCGGAAAGTCGATATGGGTTGCCTCCGCCTGCCTGTAAACCACCCGCCGTTCCTGCATATTAAACGCGATCACCGAGAATTTCCCGATGCGAGGCTCCCGCGCGATGCCGCGTAAAATGGAAATCAGCGCATTCATGTCGAGGGCATGCAAACCGGCCGCCGCGTAATCCTGCGGCGCAAAGTTCACGATGACTTTCACGTTCAGGGGTGCGACCGCGCTATCCCGCGGCACCGGCGGCTCGTCTTTGAAAGGTTCGCTATCGGCGGCGCGCACGGTACTCGGTGGGACGTCCAGGGTCACCGGCTTGTCCTTAGGCGGCACAACTGCTTCCATATCCCAAAATGCCGCGCACACCCGCTCTGCCCGGTCCCGCATCAGCCAATCGACGTGATATTTGCCTTCACCGACGTCAAACGAGCCTTGCAGGTAAGCATCGCCGCGCGCGTTTTCTTCGATTTCTGGCACGTTCACCCGCTGCGACATATATACCGGCTCGTCGGGATGGCCTGCCGGCGTGACCCGATAGATCATGGTCAGCAGATTCTGCGGCCCCGACAGTTCCTTCAACGGCACGCTCACTTCGTAGCCCGAATGGAACTTCAAGTCGAAGCCCAGCGTGGGTTTAACTTGCGTCGCCGTGCAGGGCAGATCTTTACGCGGTTCCTGCGATTCGAGGATGGCGGCGTCGGCATTGAAAAGGTGAGTTACGCCATCCGGGGTGGAACTGGTCAGCATGGTTTGCGCACGCAACCCGCCAGCCAGCAGCACAGCCGCCGCCAGACAGACGCTCCGCATCGGTAAAAGCGCAAAGGGGCGAGAATTTCCGCGCCGCCATACACGAGGGGAACTCCGCTGACATAACAGCGGCGCGGGGCGCCCCGTTTTGCGCGAGTTCCTCAAAAGCCTGAACGAGTGCGATGACATCGCCGGAACCTGGACTCGACCCACTCCAGTTTATCCCCAAAAGCGCATACCCAGCGCCAATCTACGTATTATTGCGTATATCTCCGAAAGAGCAAATGTTAAATCACAGACAACCGGCGCTGGACGCGTTCTGGAAAATCCGCAGCGCCGCGGGATTCTCTACCGTTGACGTATCGCCCAAGGGTTCCTGCAGATAGGCCTGGCGGATCAGTCGGCGCACCACTTTGCCGCTTTGCGTCTTGGGCAATTCCGGCTACGGCGTAGATGGCGCGCGGGCGGAACGTAGGGCCCATGGAGCGCGCCACGTGCGCTGGCGAGTTCGTCGTTAACATTCGATCAGCAGTTGCGCCCGGCTTCAGCACCACAAAGCCACCACGCTTTCGCCGGTCAGCTCGTCAGGGACGCCGATCACGGCCGCTTCGGAGACCGCGGCATGCGCGATCAGGCAGGCTTCCACCTCGGCCGGACCGACTTTGCGCCCGGCGACATTGAAAGATTCGTCGGCGCGTCCGTGCAGGAACCAGTAGCCGTCGGCATCCACGATGGCCCAGTCGCCGTGGTACCAGACCCCGGGCCAACGCGACCAGTAGGCGTCAGGTAACGCTGCGGATCGTTCCAGACGCCGCGGGTCATGGACGGCGCTGGCTTGGTGCAAACCAGGTAGCCCAACTGGCCGCGCACGGAGCGTCCTTCGGCGTCGAATACGTCAGTCGCCATACCCGGTCGCCGGTCCGCCGAGAGTGCATGCTTTCAATCGGCTGGACCGGCAGCGGGCGTCAGAAAACCGCCGATGATTTCGGTGCCGCCGGAAATGTTCATGATCGGGCACCGCTTGCGGCCGACCCGATCGAAGAACCAGCGGTAGGAGCTTTCGTCCCAAGGTTCGCCCGTGGAGCCAAGCAGCCGCAGCGAACTGAGATCGATAGGCGTCCGGCCCCACGCCCGTTTTGCGCATCAACAGCCGGATGGCGGTGGGCGAAATGCCGAAGGTGGTTACGCGGTGGCGCTCGATCATCTGCCAGAAGCGCTCAGCCGTCGGATGGTCAGGCGCGCCGTCGTAAAGCACGATAGCGCCGCCCAGGTGGTGATTGCCGATAATTTCCCAGGGAGCCATCATCCAGCCGATATCGGATACCCACCAGAAGCGATCGTCCGGCTGGTGGTCGAAGGTCAGATAGATTTCCTTGGCGGTTTGCACCAGCGCGCCAGCATGGGTGTGGACGGCGCCTTTGGGGCGGCCCGTGGTGCCCGAAGTGTAGAGCAGCAGGCAGGGTGCTTCGGAATCGAGCGGCACGGAGGCGCATTGATCCGGCTTGCCCGGCGACGAGATCGTGCCACCAGATGTCGCGGCCTTCGGTCCACGGGATGTCGCCGCTCTTGTAGCGCAAGACCACTATCCGCGCCGTTTCGCGGCCGGCGTTGCGCCAGGGCTTCGTCCGCTTTCTGTTTCAGCGGGATCAGCCGGCCGCTGCGCTCCAGGAAATCGGCGGTGAACAGCACCTTCGCCCCGGAATCCTGCAGCCGAACGGCGGCCGCGTCGTAGCCGAAACCGGAAAAGATCGGCACGGCGATCAGGCCCAGCTTGAAGCAGGCATAGAGGATCATGACCACTTCGGGAACCATCGGCATATACGAGCGCGACACGGTCGCCCGGCGCGAGGCCGAGGTCGCGCAGCGCGTTGGCCAGCCGGTCGGTTTCGCTGCCGCAGTTCGCAGGAAGGTGAGGTGCGCGATGCCGCCGTCTTCGCCTTCCCAGATAACCGCCAGACGGTCGCGCGCGCTGCCGTTGGCATGCCTGTCTAGGCAGTTCCAGGCGATATTCAGTTTGCCGGGCAGAAACCAGCGCGCCCACTCCACGCCGCGGGAAACGTCGAGCGTCTGCTGGTATGGCTCGAACCATTCGATTCCCAACTCGCTCATCATCTTGTCCCAAAACTCTTCCAGATGCTCCTGCGAATAGCGAATAAAATCCTGGTACGCGTCGAAACCGAGCTTCTGCATGAACCGGTAAACATTGGTTGTTTCGATGAATTCGCGGGTGGGCTGCCAGATGAATGGTGACGTGTCGGCCATGCTGCTATTCTAGGCCGCGCGGCCAGCGCGCGAAACTATAACTGAATGCGTTGTCCGCGATGCCGCGCAATTCCGTCTCGGAGAATTGAAAGCACCGGGCGGCCAATTCGAATTCGCCCGACAGGGTGGCGCCGAAAATGGCCGGATCGTCGGTGTTTAGCGTGATTGGAACCCCTGCATCGTAAAGCCGGCGTACCGGATGCGCGTCGAGCGAGGGTGCCGCGCCGGTCGCGAGGTTACTGCTGATGCAGACTTCCAGCGGAATCTGGCGCTCGCGCAGATGCTGGACTAGCGCCGGATCGTCAATTGCGCGGATGCCGTGTCCAATGCGCTCCGCGCCGATCTTCAGCGCGGCCCAAACGGATTCCGGTCCGGCTGTTTCTCCGGCGTGCGCCGTAACCCGTAGTCCGGCGCCGCGCGCGAAGCGATAGACCTCCCCGAACCACTCCGCTGGCCCACGCTGTTCGTCGCCGCCGATCCCAAAGGCGCTTACGCCCTCATGAATTCTTTCCGCGGCTAATTCCGCAACCCGCATGGCGTCCCCGGCGCCGAAATGGCGAACCGCGTCCAACAGCCAGTGAACTTCGACACTGGATTCGGAGGCCGCTTCTTGCATCGCGCTGTAGAT
This sequence comes from Bryobacterales bacterium, assembly GCA_963738375.1. Classification (GTDB taxonomy): domain Bacteria; phylum Acidobacteriota; class Terriglobia; order Bryobacterales; family Bryobacteraceae; genus Bog-159. Next base: position 468,795 of record CAVTWL010000002.1, read on the forward strand.
CGGCGCGAACTCCTGGCCTTTCCACAAAATCACGCCGGCCGCCAGCGTGATCTCCGCGTACTGCACGTTCTCCGCAGCCAGACGCGCCAGCAAGGCGCGCGTAATTCTCGCGTAGTCTTGGGGCGTGCGCAGCCGCTCGGCGACGGCCTTGAACGCCGTTATGAATCCCGAAAAGCCCTCGATGCGATAGAAGGCCCGAGAGTCCTCCAGACTCAACTTTGGATCGAGTTCGCACAGAGTTTCCGGCTCCACGGAACCTTCCAGGTGCAAATGCAATTCGGCCTTGGGCCAGTCGCGATAGCCGCCGATCGTGTCCATCAAAGACAGCTTGGCATAAAGCGCTTTCCCACGTGGTATCTTCGTCCTAACGCCCAAGGTTGGAGCGTGCGATGACAGTCGAACATTTCGAAGTGCTGATTATGGGGGCTGGCTTGTCCGGGATCGACGCTGCCCATCATCTTCAAAAGCTCTGCCCGAACCGGAGCTACGTCATCCTGGAGCAGCGCGAACGGATCGGCGGCACCTGGGATCTATTTCGGTATCCCGGCATCCGCTCCGATTCCGACATGCTGACGATGGGCTACTCCTTCCGCCCCTGGACTAGCCCAAAAGCAATTTCGCCCGGCAGCGATATCCGCGAATACATCACCGCCGCGGCGCGCGACGAAGGCATCGATCGCCATATTCGCTTTGGGCATCGGATGCAGAGCGCAGCATGGTCCTCCGCTGACGCAACCTGGACGGTGCGCGCAGTGCGCAAGAATGGCGCGGGGGACGAAGAGCCGGTGACGCTGACTTGCAATTTCCTTTTCTCGTGCGCCGGCTACTATCGCTATTCCGCCGGCTACACGCCGGAGTTTCCGGGTAGTGAGCGCTTCGCGGGCCCCATCGTGCATCCCCAGGCATGGCCGGAAAATCTGGACTATGCCGGCAAGCGCGTCGTGGTGATCGGCAGTGGCGCAACGGCGGTCACCCTGCTGCCGGCGATGGCGAAAACGGCCGCGCACGTCACCATGCTGCAGCGTTCGCCCACCTATATTGTTTCGGCGCCGGAAAAAGACAAAATCGCGAACTGGCTGCGCGGTTTCCTGCCGTCGGCGTGGGCCTATAAGCTGGGCCGGTGGAAGAACGTCGCCTTCATGACGTATATCTATCAACTGGCTCAACGCCGCCCCGACTACGTCAAAGCCGCCATCATCAAGAAGGCGGCCGAGGAGTTGGGTCCTGATTGCGACGTGAAGACCCACTTCACGCCGAGTTACAGGCCTTGGGAGCAACGGCTCTGTCTGGTTCCCGAGGGCGACCTGTTTCAGGCGATCCGGTCCGGGCGTGCCAGCGTGGTCACCGATCGGATCGAGACCTTCACGGAAAAAGGAATCTGCCTGGCGTCGGGCGCCGAACTGGAAGCTGACGTGATCGTGACCGCGACAGGCCTGGTGATGCAGGCGTTCGGCGGCATCGATATTACCGTCGACGGGCGACTGGTCGACCCGGGCCAGACGCTCGCGTACAAGGGCGTGATGATGTCGGGCGTGCCGAATATGGCCGCCGTGTTCGGCTATATCAATGCCTCCTGGACGCTCAAGGCTGACCTGATCTGCGAGTATGTCTGCCGGCTGCTGCGGTTCATGGATCGTAAAGGCTGGCGCCAAGTGACCCCAGTCAGCAGCGATCCTACGCCCCAGACAACTTTCGTCGAGAATTTCACGCCGGGATACATCGCTCGTGCGCTAGAAACGTGGCCGAAACAGGGCGCGGCGGCGCCCTGGCGTGTATATCAGAATTATTTCCGCGATACGCTCAGCCTTCGGTGGCATCGCGTCAACGACGGCGCGCTGCGTTTTTCCGCTCCCGCCAAAGCCGCGCCGCGAGCGTCCGCGCGCGAACTCGCCGCATCGGCGAAATAGCTCCGCATTTGCGCTATGGTAACGAAATGAGTCTTCGTGAGCCGCGCTTTCGCCTGTTACCGCTGCTATTCGCAATTGCTGCCTCCGGAATTGCTGCTGCCCAGGAGCCTAAGCCTCCCGCGGCGCCGGCTGCGAAGGACGCCAAAGATGCCGCTAAAGACAAGGATCAGACGGCCGAAAAAGAGCCGCCTCTACCAGCCGACGCGCACGTCGCCCAAAGCATTCAATTGGACGGCAGGACTCTGCCGTACCAAGTCACGGTCGGCACGCTGCCAGTCTATAGCGAGGGCAAGAAAACCGGCGAAGTAGTCTTCACCGCTTATATCGTCGACGGCAAAGATCGCCCGGTTACTTTCGCCTTGAACGGCGGCCCGGGCGCGTCATCGGTGTACCTGAACCTGGGCGCCATTGGCCCGAAACACATTAAGTTCGGCGACGAAGGCGACAGTCCTTCCGATCCCGCGACGCTGCTGGACAACCCGGGCACATGGCTCGATTTTACCGACATGGTTTTCATCGACCCGATCGGTACGGGATTCAGCCGGTCGCTTACCACGCCCGAAGAAACCAAAAAACAGTTCTATACCACCGAAGCCGATATTCACTATCTGTCGCGAGTTATCTACGACTGGCTGGTGAAGAACTCCCGTCTGAGTTCCAGAAAATATTTTGTAGGCGAAAGCTATGGAGGCTATCGCGGGCCGCGCATCACCCATTTCCTGCAATCGCAATTGGGTGTGGCGATGAACGGCGTCGTCCTGGTGTCGCCGTATTTGAACCCAACTCTCGGCGACAACGACAATGTCTCGCCGGTCATGTGGATGCTGACGCTGCCGTCCATTAGCGCCGCGCACCTGGAACGGATTCATGAACTAAACGATGAATCGATGGCGAAAGTGATTGCTTACACGCGCGGCGAATATGTCATAGATTTATTGAAAGGCCGCTCCGATCCGGATGCCGGGAAACGCATCGTCAAGAACGTAACCGAAATGACCGGACTGGAAGAAGAGTTCGTACGGCGCGCGGGGGGGCGGCTGGAAATCGGCGCATACTTACGCGAAGTCTTTCGCGAGCAGGGGAAAATCGGCAGTGTCTATGACTCCAACGTAACCTCTTTCGATCCGTTTCCCTATGCGCCGGAACAGCGGACCAACGACCCGCTGCTCGAAAGCATCATCGCGCCGACCACCACGGCGATGGTCGATTTCGTCACGCGCATTGTGGGCTGGAAGACGGATGCCCGGTACAACGCGCTCAGTTACGAAGTGAGCTCACAATGGGATCACGAGAGCCGCGCCCTGCGCGCCGGCGCGGTGTCCGACTTGCGCCAGGCCGTGGCGGCAGATCCGAAGATGCGGGTTCTGATCGCGCATGGGTGGAACGATTTGTCGTGCCCGTTCATGGGATCCATCCTGACCGTTGACCAAATGCCGGTGATGGGCGACGCGGCGCGGGTGCTGGTCCGTGAGTTTCCGGGCGGGCACATGTTCTACAGCCGCGCCGACAGCCAGGCTTCACTGCGCAAAGAAGTCCGCGAGATGTTTGCCAAGCATTAACGATGGCAGCGGTTACCAGCGAGGGTCTGCGCAACTTCGCCGTCAATCACACGCTCTTCCCGCCCACGACGCTGAAGCGCGCCGTGGACAAGTTGGGTTTTGTGCAAGCCGATCCGATCCGGGCGCCTTCGCGGGCGCAGGATCTGATCCTACGCCACAGGGTGAAGGACTACCGGGATGGCGACCTCGACCGCCGCTACGGCAAGCTGAATATCGCGGAAGATTTCTTCATCAATTACGGCTTCGTCACACCCGGGCTGCAGGGGTTGATGCATCCGCGCCCCGAAACAACAGTTCACACTTCGAGCAGAAAGAGGGTCAGACTGATCCTGGAGTTCGTCAGCCAAAGGGGAACGGTGCATCCACGTGAAGTGGACGCTTATTTCGCGCATGGGACGGTGACGAATTATTGGGGCGGTTCGTCGAACGCGACGACCCATTTGCTGGACGAGATGTTATATCGCGGCCTGTTGCGGGTGGTGCGCCGCGAGCGTGGTATTCGCATGTATGGTGCCCATCGGCACGCGACGGTCCCGGCTGATGCGGCCGAAATACGGCGAAGGCTGGATCTGCTGGTCGATGCCGCCGTCAACATCTACGCGCCGCTGCACGATTCCGGCCTGTCCATTCTCATACGCCGGTTGCGCTATGCCGCTCCCCAGTGGCACGGCGATTTGAAGGGGGCTTTGCAGCGCGCCCAGCAGCGGCTCAGCCACGAACGGATCGATGGAGTCGTTTGGTATTGGCCGGAGGAAGCTTGCGCCGCGAGCCGCGAGCCACCGGAAATGGTCAGACTGCTGACTCCGTTCGATCCGGTGGTATGGGACCGCGCCCGGTTCGAATTACTGTGGGGCTGGGCGTACCGTTTTGAAGCTTATACACCCGTGGCGAAACGGCAGCGAGGCTATTATGCGATGCCCATGTTGTGGCGCAACCGGGTAATCGGTTGGGCGAACATTTCTGTCATTGACGGAGCGCTCAAGTATGAGTTCGGCTATGTGGAGTCGCGTCCGCCGCGGGAACGCAAATTCCAACGCGAACTCGATGCGGAGCTCGAACGGGTGCGCCGCTTTCTAGCGGTAGATTAGCTGACTGGAGACCGCCGCCACCAGCTTGCTGCGCAAGCTTGAGGCCGGGTGGACAATATTCTGAAGCGGGGCGACTCTGCCCGCGTCTGCCGCGTCAGCAAATTGGAGAAGCAGTTCGAAGCCGGCAAGCTACGATTTTGCGGCCACCGGGCGACGAGCGCGCGCGGAGACGCCAAACTCGATATTGAAGCAGGCCAGGTGCGGACGGTGAACAAGCAGGCGGTTGGATCACGAAAGCGTGAGATAAAGGCGGCGGAATGAAACGACTCATTCGCTGGATGACACTTTCGCGAAGCTACGGGCACTTGAGGGCGACTTGCGCCGGTTTGGCGTGGCCCAGGCCGCGGTATTTAGCTCGGTTCAGTCGCAATCCGCAGCGAGAACTTGCCTACTCGTCGGCATCCGAATCATCAAAGTATTCAGCAGTAGCCTTGAGGAACTCTGGCTTCAGAGACCCTGCAAGACCGAGACGCCGAATGCCCTCAACCTTCTCCATAAACTTGCCAAAACCAATGAATCCGCAGACCTTCGGCAACGGCTTTTCGCGGTAGGCAAAGGTGGGGCGTGCAATCTCCTGTCGCACCTTAGCCCGCCTTTCGTCAGGTGCTACGAGGTATAGAGCAAGGTCGAGATTCGGTTGTAGAGCAAGGAGATCACTCATCCTGAGTAAGCCAGAGTAAATGGAAGTCGTCGCCTCGATCTCGAACGCTGCCAAAATAGTATTACCCTTGAGCCAGAGCACGTCAATCAGCTCAATGGTTCGGTTCGTCGCGTCGTTAAATTGCGTAGGCAATTCATCAAGCATATTCGCAATCGCACCAAGCAATTCCCCGTTGTACTTCCTGCTTCGGTCGTTGCGAGCTACCCAGACATCAAGGCCAAGCTCGGAGCCAAGCCTCAGCAAGTTGTATTGGATTTCCGTGTGGCGCGTCGCGGGTTCGTTCGGCTGGACTGGTTCGGCAACTGGCTCGTCCTCGTCTTGTTCGGGGACGCTTACTACCGTAGGTACAGCTACTTTCCCTCGTCGGAACTCCACCTTGAAATAGCTTGGCTTTCGCGCCAACTTGCGCAGGTCGAGAGGTGTCGCCACAGGGTTACGTTCGGCTTCCCGAAGAGCACCCAGGACGATAAGCCCATCACCCTCTCGCCTAAAAAGGTTTGGGCTCATCCGCAGAAATCCCCTGAATCCGCCTCGGTGTTCAGGCCCCCTGTAGAATTCGAGTTGTCCTTCAAACCTTTCCATCGGAATGCCACAAGCAGGATCGAGCATTACCAGCGGCCTGACCGAGAAGCGAACGGGAAATGTGTCCGACTCCCAAATCGGGCTAGTATCGGTGGTTGGCGCGACTACTTCTAGTGCGCCAACCCATCGCATAACACCAGTGAGGTAACAGAGAAACATATCGCCGGGCTTAACCCGTTGCGCACTCTTTCGCATTCGCTCGCGAAATCCGCTGACGTTTGCTCCGGCTGTACGGAACTCTTCCCAAGTCGTCCCTGTAAAGAGGTCAAGCCAACAGTTCATATTGATTCCTTTGCCCCGCCCAAGCTGAGGGCCCTCGCAATCAAATCGGCGAGTTCCTTCAGGTCCGATGGGCTGTTTTCAACGAGCCACTCCGTCAAAAGAGGGCCGTGCTTGGTTTTCTGATACTGTACCCGGGAGTCTGATAGCTTGGCGAATAGGCGCTTCAAGAGTTTCGCAGCATCTACTTTGCTTTCACGATCCACCCCGGGTACGCCTTCCGTTCCGTACAGCGCAGGCTCCGAGAGGATTTCTTCCAGCGCACCGGCTACCTCGGCGCGTGATGCATTCGTTTGCCCGGATGGATCGGTCGCGTTCAGCACGGCCACAATGGCATCCGCATTTAGCAGATAACCTTCGTACATTCGCCGGGGAGTGAACAGAACAGAAGACTTAGCGCGGTTCTGAATTTCGTCACGCTGTTTTGGCGTTCGGCACTCGCCGTCAAAGATGAATGCCAATGCTGGGGGGAGCAGGCTAGCCGATCCGCTCAGCCTCTCATAAATCTCAATGACGGCCTCTGCGTGGCGGCCTTCCAGATCACCAGTATTCCGCACACCGCGTATTACTGTGCCCCTGAGCGTTCTCCCGACGAGTTTCTCGATAATTAAAGGGAAGCAAAGCTCCTCAGTGAGTCCTTCGACCCATAGTATGAATTCGGCACCAAAAACATCAGAGAGGGTGGCTCCGATCTCTGTGAGGTAGTGGCGGAGGCTGGTTTCTTTTGTTGAGTCAATTCGTTCCCACTCTGCTACGCCCTCATGTTGCTTAACCAAAACAATCCCTGCTGGATGTGTCGCGGTAATTACGGTTGGCGAATGTGTAGCGACGATATACTGGTGTTGCGGAAATTGTTTCAAGAGTTCAAAGAGCCTCGTTAGCGCGCCCGGGTGAAGAAAACTTTGGGGCTCGTCTATGATGACAGTCCGAGGAAAGTGAGAAGTAAGGATGACATACAGAATTGCGAGAACTTGCCCGAGACCGGTACCGCTCTCATTTAATTCGGTAGCGAAGATCTCGCGGTCTAGATCTGGGTCCGCGTCGAGAGTTTTCCAAACCAATATTTTGAGATCCGTGCCGTGACCATCATGGGTGATCGTGATGCGCTTCAGAGAAGGAAATACTAGCCTGACCAAGTGATTGTATGAATTAAATAACCCTACCTTTGCTTGCAGGTCAAAAAGGACTTCCGCCAAATTAGCACTATTGGATGCAAGAATGCTATTTGGACCGTAGGGACACGTACCGGCATTGAACCGCTGCGCTTGAAAATAATAGATGCCAGATTCAACGAGGTAGTTTGCAAGTATTTGGCCTACGCCACAGGCTCTTTGCTTCGTATCGATTACCGTGGCAGAGAGACTACGGTCTTCGGAAACTCTAAGCTCAACGTGTGGATAGCCTCCCTGTACAGCGGCTTGGGTCTCATAGCTGTCAAGTGTACTCCAGCGAAGACGGAAAGTTTCTTCTTTAGTAGCCCTAAAGCTCAGCCCGAATTCCACCGCGCCTAGGTTGTACACCCATTCCGCAATTGAGTGAGTGTCGGCTTGGTACCCACGGCCTCTGTCAAAACCGCATTGCCGTGCGAGGCGAGTTCCAAGCTGTGGTAGCGGCCATCCAAAAGTCTGCCCAGGCCGTACAGCGTTATTTACAATCTCGGTGATTGGGATGACGACCTTCACTTCAACTTCGCTGGCTGGGCGCGGGTGGTGCGATGCACTTGGAAGTGCCTGGGGGCTTCGATGAGGGTTTCCTTCGACCCGCAGACTAAGTGCCTCCAACAGTGCTGTCTTACCGGCGTTGTTTTGTCCGACGAAGATACTAAAGCCGGGCTTCAATTCCAAAACGCCGGACTCAAAGAAACATTTGTAATTGCGGATTTGAACGCTCTTGATATACACGGCTGTGGGCCGAGGTCGGCCCACAGCCGAGTCGCGGATGACTGAAGTTTAGCTGATTTCAGCGGTATTCGTCTACCGTATCTTGCAACCTATTTTTGAGTTTCGAGGGCGGACGTTATAACCCCAACTTCCCCCCGCTGTTCTCCCGAAACAACTCCCCTCCGAAGCTCCCGCAATTGGATCCAGAATTGTTCTCGGCCCTTTCTTCGCACGCCGAATGGTTTACCAGCAAGTTTGGCGAAACGCGGCCAAAATTCTATCTGTTCCCTTTTGGCAAGCATTCCCCAACCGATCCCACGCGCCCACAACGACACTCAAAACGTCATGGTCAAGCCTCCGGGAGAAGGCGGGCGTAAACTGCCGCTTGCACGATCTGAGACATACTGCGGCAACCAAGATGGCGGAGGAAGGCGTTGCCGAGGGCACTATGCTTAGCCTCATGGGCCACATGAGCCGGGCGATGCCGGAGCGGTATTCACACATTCGGATGGAAGCTAAGCGGGAAGCCGTGATGGCGCCAACTGCGGGGAGTAAATCGAGAGCATCAGATGGCCCCCCCACAAAAGTCCCCACAGTGGAAAACTCAGTTCCCGTTCAGTAGATTCTAAATTATTGATTTGAATGGTGAGCGCGGTAGGAATCGAACCTACAACCTAGTGATTAAGAGTCACTTGCTCTGCCAATTGAGCTACGCGCCCGCTTGAGGTTTTCCTGCGGCTTGGCTGAATGCGCGCGCTCGAACAAGACTCCAGCGCGCCATTGAGAATTATACCATCTCGCGCCCACTCGCGGAATCGATCGATGCTGCCGCAATCTGCGCGATGTCCAGCAGCTTCGGCGGCGTTGGCGCCATCGTCGCCAGCGCGTCGCGGAACATCGTCTGGCAGAACGGACACGCCGTCCCAACCACCGCCGCGCCGGTTGCCGCCAGTTCCGTCGGCGCGCTCGACGTTCACGCGCTTGCCTTTTTCTTCGCCCAGAAACATCTGGCCCGCCGCCCGCGCCGCAGCAGAACGATCGCTCGCGCGTTCGGCCCGGATTCTCGACTTCCCCGTAGCGCGCGATCACTTCGCGCGGCTCGTCGTAAACGCCGCGGTAGCGGCCCAGATAGCAGGGATCGTGAAACACCACCCGCTCGCGTTCGCCGGCCGCTGCGGGCAGCTTATCCTGCAGCCGCGCCAGCAACTCGCTGTGATGCTCGATCTGGAAGTGCCCGCCGAACTCCTTCCAATCCGTCGCCGATGGTGCGCACGCAATGCGGGCAGATGGACAGCAGCTTGCGTCACCTTCGCCGATCTCATCTGCTCGATATTGGCTTCCGCCATCTGCGAAAACAGCAGATCGTTGCCCAGCCGGCGCGCCGGATCGCCCGTGCACTTCTCCTTGCGCAGCACGCCGAACGTCACGCCCAGGTGTCGCAGCACCCGCACCAGCGACAGCACGATCTCGCGGCCCTGCGGATCGTACGAGCCCATGCAGCCCAGCCACAGGCAATACTCCTGCGTGCCGTCGTAAAATCGGCAGCTCGTTCTTCTCGATGAATTTCTAGCCGCTCGCTGGAGGCGAAGCCCAGCGAGTTGCCGTTGCGCTCCATGGCCAGGAACATCTTGGTGCCGTAATCGTCTTCCCACTTGCCGGTGTTCACCGCGCCGCGCCGCAGCCCGATGATCATGGGCAAATGCTGGATGCCCACCGGACACTGGAACTCGCAGGCGCCGCACGTCGTGCATTGGAACGCGGCTTCCATCGAAATATGTTTGCCCAGCAGCGGCTCCTCGTTGCCCGGACCCACTTCGTTCAAATAGTGCCGCAGACCGAGCACGATTTCTTTGGGGTTGAGAATCTTTCCCGGTATTGTAGGCCGGACAATGCTCGGTGCAGCGTCCGCATTCGACGCACGAGAAGGCCTGCAGCGCATCCAGCTTGGTGATGTCTTTGCCGGTATCGAGGCCGAAATCTTCGTCGCCCACCAGCGGCGGGATCTTGCTGAAACCATCGCGCCGCAGAAAGACCGTCGCAGGGCTGATCACCAGATGCAGATGCTTGGTATGCGGAATCAGCGGCAGGAAGGCCAGCAGCGTAAGGGTGTGCAGCCACCAGTTGGCGCGCGCGGCGGTGGCGCCTTCATCGAGGGCCAACCCGGCCAGATAGGTGACCATCAGCATGAAGAATCAACAACGCGATGATGCCCGATTCGGGCGCCACTTTGCCCAGCCACTTCGGCTGCGCGACGAAGCGGCGAATCGCCAGGCCGGCAATCGAAATGGCGACCGCCACGGCGAACACAGCCACGAACGCGAAATACAGCTCGCCCGAAGATGCTTGTCGCGGCTGAGGAAGGCAAGGCCGAAACCCGCCGCCAAGTGGTTGAGCGTGATCAGCGCGAAAGCGCAAAAGCCCCAGAACACGAAGGCGTGCGCGATGCCGGGCAGGGGCCGTTCGCGGATCACCTTGCCTTGCAGCATCACTTCCCAAACGAATTGGCGGATGCGCGGCCCGAGCGGAAGGAGCTTGAAATCGGGATTGTCGCGGGACCGGCGGATGGCATCCACCGGCTTGCGGAAACGCCGCCAGAAAAGGGATCCGGAGATGCATAACAGGATCGCCAGGAGCGCGATTTCCAGCCAGGATGGGTGGACCATGCGGTAACCTTTGAATGTAGCATAGCGGTCCGCGAAAGCCGGCCGTTGTTTCAATCAGGAGGGTTTCGGTTTGCGGATTCTGGTAGCCGGCGCCGCCGGATTCATTGGGTCGCACATGTGCGACCGCTTGCTGGCGGAGGGCCACACCGTGGTCGCTGTCGACAATTTCCTGACGGGCGCCGAACAGAACCTGGCACATCTTGCCGGCAATTCCGCGTTTCGAACTGGTGCGCCAGGACATCACGCAGCCGCTGCGAGTCGAAGGCGGGCTCGATGTGGTGCTGCAACATGGCGTCGCCCGCCAGCCCGAAGGATTATCTGCAGCACCCCATCGCTACACTCGACGTGGGCAGCGCGGGCACTCGCAATATGCTGGAGTTGGCGCAGGCGAAGAGCGCGCGCTTCCTGCTCACCTCCACTTCGGAATGCTACGGCGATCCGCTGGAACATCCGCAGAGCGAGACGTATTGGGGCAACGTCAATCCGGTCGGGCCGCGCTCCTGCTACGACGAAAGCAAACGCTTCGCCGAAGCGCTCACCATGGCATATCATCGCACTTACGGTCTGCGCACCAACATCGCGCGCATCTTCAATACCTACGGGCCGCGCATGAAGCTCAACGACGGCCGCGTGGTGCCGGCGTTCATCGATCAGGCCCTGCGCGGCGAGCCGATGACTATCTTCGGCGACGGCTCGCAGACCCGCAGCTTCTGCTACGTCAGCGATATGGTGGATGGGCTCTACCGGCTGATGCAATCGGACGAACGCTATCCGGTGAATCTGGGCAATCCGAACGAGATGACCATCGCGGAATTTGCGGAGCGCATCCGCCGCATTGCCGCCAGCGCGTCAACGGTGGTTTATAAAACACTGCCGGAAGACGATCCCAAGCGCCGCCAGCCGGACATCTCCAAGGCGCGCCGGCTCCTGGGATGGGAGCCGCGCGTGGATCTCGAGGACGGCTTGCGTCAAACTCTGGATTTCTTCCGGCAGTAAGTGGGGGAGATTCTCAGAATTGCTCGTCGGCCGAAGGGCCGTAAAGCGCAGGGACCGGCACGTCGTTGATTCGCAGATATACGGTCAATTGCGCGCGGTGGTGGATGGTGTGGTTCATTACGAAGCTGCGGAGGCAAGCGATGCGCGGCATGCTGAACAGTGTTTTGCCGCCGGCCAGCAGCGACCATTCCGCCAGCAGGTGTTCGTCGCTCGCGCCTTCGAGGGCAGTGCGCATGGCGGCCGCGTTCTTGTCGAACTTCGCCAGCAACTCTTCGGTCGACTGGGCCACGTCTTCGCGATAGGGCGGGGCTCCCTCCGGCGCAACGTCGAAGGAATCCTTGCCGATTACATCCACGCCCCAGCCGGGGTTATTGGCAACGTGCGTAGCCAGACTTCCCATACTGAAAGACTTGGCGTGCGGCTTCCATCCGTATTTATCCACCGGGCAGCGCTCCAGCACTTTCCGGGTATTGACCATTTCCTGATCGAACTCAGGCAACAAAGCATCGCGAATCATGAATCCCTCCTACGCTAGATTCGCCTTTTATTCGCCAATAGTCAAGCGGGAAATTGTAAAAAATGCGTGACAACCTTACGGAGCGTACGTGCGCAGGATCTTGCCCGAGCGCGAGTCTCGCAGAACCACGCTCGAATCTGAGAAGGCGGTCAACAGTCGCCCATCGCCCGCCCAGACGATGGGACCTTGTCCGTCGTACGGCGTTTTTATTTCGCGGATCTTCTGTCCGCCTTCGCTGAAGAAGGCGATGTTGGGCGCGGCCCAAGCGTAGATCTCTTTGCCGCCCGGGTTCCACGCCAGGCTGATGCAATTGCACGCGGTAGTCTTCTTGGGCTTCAGCGTTTCCGGGTCGAGGACGGAAAAACTCGCGCCCTGCACTGTCGCGATCAGAGTATCTTCGCTGGTCCAGCCTACTTTCACCGCCGCGGAATGGGAACCGACATCCAATTTGGAGGAACTGATGACCCGGCCGCTGATGGTCTCCCAAGTCGATATGACGCCATCGTCCGTTGCAACCGTATAGTACTGATCGGTCGGATGCCAGGCTACGTCGGTGATGAGCGCTCGCGTTTCCAGGCGATGCTGCCATTTCACACGCCCCTGCGCGTCCACCATGAAGATATCACGCCCGACGGCCACAAGCAGGGTATCCACCAACTGCGACCAGGTGAAAGCGGAAATCCCTTTGACTAATAAACGCCGTGGAACCAGCACGGTAGAAGCGCCGGCTGCGAGGTCATAGGAAATCAGGCCGGCGTCGCCTTCCTGTGTGAACGCGAGGCGGCGTCCATTGGCGCTGAAATGGGCCAGCGGCTGATTCAGAGTATTCTTGGGCCCGGATGCGTTATAGACATTTTTAACGCGGCCAGTTTCGAAATCCCAGACGATCACCTGCCCGCCTCTGTAAGCGCCGGCAACCAGACCTTTCTCTTTGCTGAACCCGACCGATAAGACCTCTTGCTGTGGCTCGCCGGCGGCCAGATGTGCGCTGACAAGCACCAAGGCAGCCGCGGCGAACATAAATGGTTTCATGGCATGCTCTCCGGCTGGAACCAGCATCTTCGCATAGACGCGGGGATAGCCGTCAGTTAACCGTGGATAGCAGGGCAATTATACCGTTGGCAGGGTGCCAAATCCGGCCGGGCGAAGCTATCCTGGTATCAGCAACAATGAAACGTTATGCGTTCATCACGCTTCTGGCGTTCTCTTTCAGCTTAATAGTAGGCTGCGGATCCGATCCTCCGCCTCCGCCCGATCTGGTTCCAGACGCAGCCGCGGCGGCGATCGTGCAGCTGTGGTCGCAGGAGCAGATGAATCACTTCAAAGTGACGTTCCACTCGGACGACTTAGTAGAATGTGGCGTCAAGAACGATCTTTGGAAGTTAGTCGAGATTACGGACAAGAACGGCAACGCGTGGACCACCACTTACCGGCTGACTGACAAAGGCAACAAGCTTGTGACGGCCATCAGCCTGAAGGAATCCGGCCGCGGCCACGAAGTGCTGTTGAAAGGGCCGTATCGCATCGAGATCAACGGCATTACCGATGGCGCACAGCCGGGAACCAAACAAGTTGCGTTTCGCTGGGACATCGACTGGGACAAGGCTCCCGCGGATCTGAAGGCGTGCATGCCGCGCTTTGAATTGTCCGGCAACCAGGTGGCACTGTTTCAACTAGACAACGCCGCGACCTGGAGATTCGTATCGTATATGAATCCCGAAGATGTCGTCACTCCGCCCCCGCAAGCTCCACCGGACGCCGGAACGCCGGCGCCGATCTCACCTCTCGGCCACTGAGAGTTCTCGTACCGCATCGCGACCGATTCAGGGCGCGGCGCGCGACTCCTGGACAATCTGCATTCGGCTATTTCGAACAGCCTCGCGCAGGTCGAGCCTGATTACCAATCGGCCGCAGGCGGCCAGCCAGCCCCACAAATCCAGGTTGATAGAAGGGCGAGGGGGGCTGATCCAACGGCCGGATTGCGCGCTTCGGATCACTCCAGCGCCAGCAAGACCGCGCCGGCTGTGATCAGCAGGGCTCCGGCGCCTCGAATGAAAGTCAACCGTTCACCGAGAAACACCACTGCGAATAGAATGACGAACGCCACGCTCAACTTGTCCACCGGCGCAACGCGCGAAGCCTGCCCGAGTTGCAAGGCGCGAAAGTAGCACAGCCACGAGAGTCCGGTAGCCAGCGCCGACAGCACCAGGAAGATCCACGTGCGCGGACGCAGATGCCGCATGGCCGACGGCGTCGTGGTAGCAAACGCGATGACCCAGGTGAACACCAGGATCACCGACGTGCGGATGGCGGTTGCCAGGTTCGAGTTCACCCCGGCGATTCCCACTTTAGCCAGGATGGCGGTAGCGCCGGCAAACAGCGCGGAGAGTAGCGACCAATAAAGCCAGTTCATAGAGCCTTCTTGCATCTTACGGTAAACCTGGTCCGATGCTAATTATCGGTGGAATCTCGACCGCGCTTTTTGCCAGGTCTCGCTCCTTTGCCAAACATCCGGAGGACATCGGCATTTGATCGCCGCGCCAGGGACGCATCCGCAAGGGGATGGAAGCGGACGTGTATCAGAAGCGCATTCCCGGCGCTGTTTTGCTGATCGAGCGCAACGGCAAGATCGCCGCGCGCGAGGCCGCGGGATTCCAGGATCGCAAGGCGCAGACACCGATGCAGCGCGATACCATCTTGCGCATCGCGTCTATAACCAAGCCGATCATTTCGGTGGCGATCGTGAGGCTTGCCTAAGAAGGCAAGCTGGATATTGTCGCGCCGGTTGCGCAGTATCTGCCTGAGTTTCGCGACGTCAGAACGCTTGCGGTTGGAACTCTCGGCCAGCAGTGCTGCGTACCCTGGCTTCCAGTCGCTCCGGCCGGGTGCCGATTGCCAACCGGCCGCAGAGCGCCACTCTGCCCCGCATGAGTACCAGCAAGTACTTACAACGCGCGGATTTCTAATGTACAATCGTACGACCCAGGACTCGGGAGGGGTTGCATGAGACGACACATTTGTAAATTCATCGGGCGAGGATGGGCGATTCTTGCCTTATGCGGCGTATCCGCTATTGCTCTCGAAGGGCAGGCTTTAACGGTTCTTTATAGCGATTGTTCGGTGCCTGGGTGCCTGGACGGGAGACATCCCTCGCCCAGCTTGATTCAAGGGGCGGACGGGAACCTGTACGGAGGCAATTTTGCGGGTGGGCTCAATCAGGCGGGAACGATATTCAAGATTACGCCAAGCGGGCAATTTTCGGTAGTTTATAACTTCTGTTCGGTGGTGGGGTGCGTTGACGGCGTCAATCCATTCGGCTTTTTTGTGCTGGGGATCGATGGAAACATGTACGGCGCGGCGTGGTGGGGCGGAAGCGCCAATGGCGGCTCGCTGTTCAAGATGACTCCAAGCGGGCAAGTATCGACGGTGCATAGTTTTTGTGTAGTTAGCGGGTGCCTGGACGGCGCGTATCCGTGGGGCGGCCTGATCCAGGATTACACGGGGAACATCTATGGTACGGCGTCGGCTGGGGGGACGAATGGTTCGTATGGCACGGTGTTTCAACTTGCCCCAAGTGGCGCATTCACAACGATTTATAGCTTCTGCGCGGTGAGCGGCTGCAAGGACGGCATTTATCCCATCAGTTCGCTGGCCCCGGGAGCGGGAGGGACATTTTATGGCGCAACGCAATCGGGAGGGGGCCATTCCAATGGAACGGTCTTTAAGCTTACGGCGGGTGGTGCGCTAACGACTCTGTACAGCTTCTGTCCCCAAAGCGGGTGTGCCGACGGCGCGACCCCTACAGCGCTGGTGCTGGCTACGGACGGCAACCTTTACGGGACGACCAAGTATGGCGGGACGGGGAGCGGCGGCACGTTCTTTAAGATGTCTTTGACGGGACAGATGACCACGCTTTATACCTTCTGCTCTCAGCCAAACTGCGCGGACGGCGGCCAGCCTTTCTCGCTGATCCAGGCCACCGATGGGAATTTTTACGGATTCACGCGGCAGGGGCAAGGGGCCAACGCCGGCACCATTTTCAAGGTAACTCCGAGCGGCGCCTATACCGTGGTAAAGACGCTGTGCACCACGGGGGGGGATTGCAGCGCGGGGAAGATGCCTTCGACGGCGGGATTGTTCCAGCACACCAATGGCAACATCTACGGAGTTATGGGACATGGCGGCAACGTCACCAGTAACGGGACAATCGTGAGCCTTACGACGGGTCTTCCGCCGTTTGTGATGACGGTGCCCGGTTCGGGGGTAACGGGAGGGACGGTGCAGATTCTGGGCACGAACCTTACAGGCGCGACAAGCGTGACTTTTAACGGCGCGGCGGCTACATTCAAAGTGACCTCGGATACGGAAATCACGGCGACGGTGCCGGCGGGAGCCAAGACGGGCGCGATCCAAGTGGTAACTCCTGGCGGCAAACTGGCGAGTAACGTTGCTTTCACGGTGGTGCAATGATGCCAGCGAAACAAAGATGTTTGGGGATGCAGAGAATTGGGTTATCCGCGCTGATGGCGCTGGGACTGGCGGCGGGGAGTGGCCTGAAAGCTCAGACGCTGACGACACTATACAGTTTCTGCACCGGCGGAACGAGTTGCCCGGACGGCCAGAATGTTTATGCTGGCCTGACGCAGGGCTTGAATGGGAAACTGTACGGTACAACGTACCAAGGCGGCGCTTTCGGCGGCGGCACAATTTTTGCGATCAGCACCACGGGCAGCCTTTCGACGGTTTACAGCTTTTGCGCGGTGAGCGGTTGTACGGATGGCGAATTGCTTTGGGCGGGGTTAACGCCTAAGCCGAACGGAGGCTTTTACGGGGTTACGCAGGCGGGCGGGTCAAAGGGATATGGGACAATTTTCAGTATCACGGCGGCCGGAGTACTGACCACGGCGCACAATTTCTGCAGCCTCAATTCCTGCAAGGATGGCGGATATCCTTACGCGGGACTTTTCGCGGGCAGCAACGGGTCGTATTACGGGACAACGTTCATTGGCGGGGGTTCGAACAGTCAAGGGACGGTGTTCCAGATGGCGCCGGGCGGGGCGCTGACGACACTGCACAATTTCTGCTCAGGACTGGAATGCCCGGATGGTTCTTCGGCGATCAACGGCGTAATCATGGCCAATGACGGGAGTCTTTACGGGACCACTAATGCGGGGGTGGGGCAAGGCTGGGCGGAAGGATTGGGCAACGCGGGCTTGATCTTCAAGGTGACACCGGCCAACACGTTCATCTCGCTGTACACCTTCGGCTCGCAAGCCGCGTTTAGCAACGGGTACGCGCCGCGCACGGGACTGGTGCAGGGAAGCGATGGGAACTTATACGGCACGACTTATCAGAGCGGGGCTACCGGCGGGGACTATGGCACGGTTTTCAAGGTGACGCTGAGCGGAACCTTGACGACGCTGTATAGCTTCTGCGCGGCGGCGGGATGTCCGGATGGCGCGAATCCGGCGGGGACGCTGATTCAGGCGACGGATGGGAATTATTACGGGACGACGCAGTTCGGCGGAGCAAACAATGGGGGCACGATCTATAAGATTACCGCGGCCGGCACGCTGACGACACTGTACAATTTCTGCGGCCTACCGGGTTGCACGGACGGGCAAGCTCCTTTCGGAGCTTTGTTCCAAGCGACGGACGGGAATCTGTACGGGACGACCTATCAGGGCGGAGCGATGGGCAAGGGCACGGTATTCAAGTTCTCGACAGGGCTGGCGCCGTTCGTGGAGATGCTGCCGTTGTCGGCGGCGGCGGGGAGCAAGGTTCAGGTCCTGGGCACGGACCTGACGGGCACGACCACGGTGAGTTTCAACGGGACGGCGGCGGGGTTTACGGTGGTGTCGCCGACGCAGATTACGGCGACGGTGCCGGCGGGGGCGACCAGCGGAACGGTGCAGGTGAAGACGCCTGGGGGAATCTTGTCGAGCAATACGGCGTTTCAGGTGCTGCCGTAGGAAGCGCAGCGACAGGGAGGTGCGCGTCGACCTCCCTTGGGTTATTTCGGCTGGAAGCCGATCATGGAGACTACCACTCCGAGTTCGCGGTGGTCGGCGGGGGTGCCGGGGACGGTTTTATCCAGGGAGAAGTCTACACGCGTGACGTCTCCGGACAGGAGGGTGGCGGGGACGTCACGGGAGTATGTGTACTGGCCGGCCTTGGTGTAAGTTTCGGGCGTCAGGGCGGTACCGTTCACGTAGGCCGAGAGCGAGACGCCTTTGATCTGCGCGGCGACGCCATCGGGGATGGCGAATTTGAGCTGGAGGGTGGCGCCGGAGGCGGCGGCGGTGCGGGGGGGGCGGAGGACGACGGAGAAGCGGCCGGCGGTCCAGCGCCAGGCGTTTTGTTCGATTCCGTAGAAGCCGCTGGTGAGCTGCGCGGCGGCGTGCGGGTCGGCCGTGGCGATGACGCTCGACAGGACCGGCGCCTCCTCGACGGTCTGGATGGTCACCTTACGCTGGCGCTTGCAGCCGGGCAGCATGGTGAGGATCAGGATCGCGGCAGCCACTGCTGGCCGGCGATGGCGCGTAAAAGAAAAAGTCATCAGTCTCCGCTTTTCTCCACTTGAACGAGGCAACTATAAAAGGTAGGGCCGCCGCCCTTATCGGTGAGGCGTTCGGACGTGAGGGCGTTGACGGTCTGGCGGTCGGGGGCCAGGCTGCCCCAACGCACGGCAGGGATGGCGACTACGCCCTGGTGAACCACGCCATCGACTTCGGCGCGCAGCAGCATGGATCCGCGGTCGTTGAAGACGCGCACCTGGTCGCCGGTGACGATGTCGCGGGCCGCGGCGTCGGCGCTCTGGATGCAAATGACGGCGGTGGCGGCGTCGTTTTCCGGGCGGTTGCCGAAGGTGGAATTCATGCTGTCGTCGTTCTTGGGGGAGATCATTTCGAGGGGGAAGCGCGCGCGCAGGGTCTGGTCGCCGTAGCGGGATTCGATGGGGGGGGTGTAGGCGAGAGACTCGGCGTGGAATTCGCATTTGCCGGAAGGGGTGCCGAAGCCGCCGTTGGCGAAGGGGAGGAAGGGCTCGCCCGCGGCGGCGACGTGCAGGCGCACGGAATGCTCGCGATCAAGTTGTTCGAGCGTGATGCCGCGGACGAAGGGATGATCGGAATCGAGCAGGGTGCGGATCATATCGTCTTCGGAATCGGCGAAGCAGGGGTCGTCGAAGCCCATGCGGGCGGCGAGAGCGCGGAAGACTTCGACGTTGGTCCGGGTTTCGCCGGGGGCCGGCAGGGCGGGACGGGCTAGCTGCAGGTAGATAGTGGCCGTAGGCGAGGTAGAGATCGGTGTGTTCCAGGAAGGTGGTGGCGGGAAGCAGGATGTCGGCGTAGTCGGCGGTGTCGGTCTGGAATTGTTCGAGGACCACGGTGAAAAGATCGTCGCGGCGGAGGCCGCGGCGCACGGCGTTCTGGTTAGGGGCGATGGCGGCGGGGTTGGAGTTGTAGACCACCAGGGCCTTGACGGGCGGATCGGCGGTCGTTCAGCGCTTCGCCGAGGAGTGACATATTGATGATGCGGGCTTCGCGGCCGAGGGCGACGATGCTGCAGATCGGGGCGTTCCAGGCCGGTTCGGTTCAGGTGAAAGGCCTGCGACAGTGGAAAGCTGCAAGCCGCCGCCGAGGTCTTTCCACGATCCGGTTAGTGCGGGCAGGTAGGCGATGGCGCGAACGGCCATGGCGCCGCGTTCGCTGCGCTGCACGCCGTAGTTGAGGCGGATGACGGCGGGGCGGGTGGTGGCGTATTCGCGGGCGAGGGGGACGATATCTTCGCGCGGGGATGCCGGTGAGTTGGCGGCGGCGCGCTCGGGGGGATATTCGGCGACGCGCGCGGCGAGCTCGGCGAAGCCGGCGGTGTGGCGCGCGACGTAATCGGCGTCGTAGAGGTTTTCGCCGACGATGACGTGCATCATGCCGAGCGCGAGCGCGGTATCGCTGCCGGGATTGATGAAGAAGTGCTTATCGGCGGCTGCGCCGGTGCGGTTGCGGCGGGGATCGATGGTGTAGAAGCGCGCGCCGTTGCGGCGGGCTTCGACGATGAAGGGCCAAAGGTGGACGTTGGTGCCGAGGATGTTGGCGCCCCAGGCGAGGATCAGCTTGGCGTGGCGGAACTGTTCGGGCTCGGTGCCGTAGCGGAAGCCGAGGGCGTCGATGAGGCCGGCGCCGCCGGCTGAGGAGCAGATGGTGCGGTCGAGGCGGGATGCGCCGAGGCGATGGAAGAAGCGGCGGTCCATGCCGGCGCCGTTGAGCAGGCCCATGGTGCCGGCGTAGCTGTAGGGCAGGACGGCTTCGGGACCGAATTCGGCGGCGACGGACTGGAGGCGGGCGGCGATTTCATCGAGGGCTTCGTCCCAGGAGATGCGGGTGAAGCGGCCTTCGCCTTTGGCGCCGGTGCGGCGCATGCGGATAGAGCAGGCGGTCGGGGGAATACTCGCGTTCGAGGTAGCGGGCGACTTTGCCGCAGAGGAAGCCGCGCGTGACGGGGTGGGCGGGATCGCCGCGGAGGCGCGAGGCATGGCCGGCGGGGTCGACGTTGACGAGGAGGGAGCAGGCGTCGGGGCAGTCGAGGGCGCAGACGGAGTGGCGGGTTTCGGGCACTTAGGAGGATTATAACAAGGGGGGCGTAGGTGCGAGGTTTTCGTACCACCTGAGGGTGGCGGTGGAAGCGCCGATGCAGGCGATATCCGGGCGGGAGTCGCCGTTCAGATCGGCGATCGCGCAAGCGGCGGCGGGCATGGCGGGGTCGAGAGAGACTTTGGTCCATTGGGCGCCCGCCGCGTCTTGCGCGTAGTAGATGTTGACACCTTTGGCTCGATACCCGGCGACCACCGCACTGTGGCCATCGCCGGTGAAGTCGGCGGTGAGGATGGTGTGGCCGTCGGCGATGGAGTCGTCGATGACATGTCGCTGCCAGGTGCCGCCGATTTCGCGATAGATGGCGACCTGGTTGCCGTGCCAGGGCTCGATGGCGGCCAGGAAGCGGCGCGCGCCGAGCTGACCGGCGGCGATGTCGCTCGATCCGGATTTCGGCCACGGGGCGGGTTCGCCGCGGGAAATCTCGGAGCGGGTCCAATGGTTGTCGCGGCCGAGGCGGTAGAGGTGGATGCCGGTGAAGCCCGCGGCGAGGATGCTGTCGCGGCCCGTGCCGTCCCAATCGAGGATGAAGATGCCGTGAACGACACCTTCGTCCTCTTGGGAGATGATTTCGCGCTTCCATTCGCCTGGCCGGTAAAAGACCAGCGGGGTGTGGGTGTGGTCTTCGGGAGTTTGCGCGGTGGGGGCGGTGAGCGGCTGGCTGACGACTACTTTCTTGCCGCTGCCGTCGATGTCGGCCCAACGGAGGCGGTGGGAGGTGGGCAGGCGGTCGATTTCGCGGATGGTCCAAGGTTGGCGCGGGTCGCCCTGGTGATGGAGGACGGAGACGATGCCCGCGCTTTTGGGGGCGTTCATGGAGAAGCCGGAGGCGAGGACGATTTCGGGGATGCCGTCGCCGTCGTAATCCCAGGCGGCGAGGTTGATCATGCCGGTGAGGTTGGAGGCGATAACGTGGCGCTGCCAGGTGGGGTTTTCGAACCAGACCAGTTCGGTCATACCGCTGGCGAGGGCGACGAGGTCGATTTTGCCGTCGTGATTCATGTCGATGGCGACGACCTGGTAGCCGCCGGTGAGGCCTGTGGCGACGGTGTGTTGGGCGAAGCGGGCGGGGGGGGCAGCGGATAGGGCGGCGGCGAGGAGGAGGGCGGCGAGGGTGCGCACGTATTTAGTATAGGGGTAGGGAGAGATAGGACTCTGTCTTAGCGGCGACGGTCGAGCGAATCGCCCGACCTACTTGTCCGAGATGGGGAACGGTTTTCAGACATATGTCCTAGTGTAAAAAGGTGAAGAGTAATGGCCGCGCGGCATCCATCCGCCACCGATGATTCGTAGATAATAGACGTGGGAGGTTCGCGGTCGAGACAGACGCTGCGTGACTACCGGCGAGAACTGCTGGAGCGGCGCGCGCATCTCACAGCAATCGAGGCTGAGCTGCGCGGGGTGGCGGAGCGGATGCGGGGCTTGGCGGCTCAAATTCGCGCGACGGCCGATGGGAAGGGTTTGTTGCCATCGGACTTACTGTGCGGAGTGCCCACGAGCGCGGAGTTGGTTGCGCTTGCCGGGCGGATGCTGGCGGAGCAACGCAAGATGGATGAACTTACCGCCGCCATTGCCGCCGAGGGGAAACGGGGCGCAAACGCCGGAGAATAGACGGCGCTGGGCTATCGCTTGACTGTCACGGGCGGCAGGCCCACAGACAGGCTGTAGACAGTGCCATCGTTGTTTTGTCCGCCAGCCAGGGTGGTCCCGTAGAAGTTGCCGTCCGATGCCTGGACCAGGCCCCCGGAGGGATTGGCGCCGTCGAGCTGGTTAAAACTGTAGAGGGTCGTGAGGATACCGCCTGGTGTCATGCGAAAGATCGTGCCATAGCCATTGGCGCCGCCGGCGAAGGTGGTCCCATAGAAGTTACCGTCGTTTGCCTGGATGAGCGGGGCGGTGGGATTGGCGCCATCGGTACCCGAAAAGCGGTACATGGTGGAGAGCTTCCCCAAGGTTGAAATTCTAAAGATGGTCCCATCGTCGTGGCCGCCGCAGCAGTAGGTGGTGCCGTAGAGTTCTCCGCCCTTGGCCTGGACGAGCGAGGCGCCCGGCTTTCCGCCGTCGGGTCCGTTGAAGCTGAACAGGTTGGTGACGGTTCCCTCGGGAGTCATGCTGAAGACCATGCCGTAGCCGAAGGCGCCGCCCCTCTCGGTTGCCCCATAGAAATTTCCGTCGAAACCCTGAATCAGTCCGCTCTCCTCGGTTGTGCCGTCGCCGAGGAATTGCGCGAAACTGTGGAGCGTGGTAAAGACGCCGTCAGGGGTAATCTGGAAGATCGAGCCGGAATCGAAGGCGCCACCGCTCAGCGTGGTTCCGTAGATGTTTCCGCCGGGGGTATGAAGCAGAGTTCCGTAGGGCTCCCTGCCGTTCCTACCGTCGAAGGTGACTGGGGTAGTGAAGGTGCCGTCCGGCGCGATCTTGTAAACGACGCCATCGTCGTAGGCGCCGCAAAACGCGGTGGTGCCGAACAGGTCGCCATTAGTGGTCTGAACCGGCGCACCCACCGGATGGCAGGCGCTCCCGGCCCCGGAAAAGCTATAAAGGGTGGTCAGCACTCCCTGGGTGGTAACGCTGAAGACTGTGCCGACTCCGCTGGCGCCCCCTCCGTATGTCGTGCCATACAGATTGCCGTCCGCGCCTTGGAGGAGGGTGACCAGGTCCGGTCCGATGCCGTTGGCGCCGTCGAAATTAACCAGCGTGGTGAGAGTCTGCGCGTGTGCCACGCAGGCCAAAGCGGCGATCCATAGAGTTCGAGTCATAAGTTGTCCTTTCGGAGCCGTAATTTGGCGGGGCAGACCGCTGAGGTTATTAGGGCCTGCCCCGCTTTGACTTACTGGACGTAGACGGTCACGTTAGCCTGGCTTGAGGCTGTACCGATGGTGACGACTACCGGGACGGCGCCCGAGGCGGTGCCGGCCGGGAGCGTGACGTCGATTTGGATGATGCCCGAGATCAGGTTCGGCGCGGGGCCGGAGTAGTAGACCACGGCCGGCTGGCCTCCCACGGTCGCGGTGACCGGGGTGGTAACCAGCGCGCCGGTGGACGAGATCGGGTTGAGCGCGCCATCGACGGAGGCCGGGTTGGTGACGCCGCCTCCGGTTCCGAACAACTGGATGGTCGATCCGGCAGGGGCCGGATTTGTCGCGCTATTGATACTGAAATCCTGATTCAGGATGGCGCCTTCGCCCTTGCCGCTGGCGTCGGCGGTGAAGAGGCCGGGCAGCGAAGCGACGACGGGCAGAGTCAGGGCGGCGGAAGTGCCGTTGTTGTACTCGACCGTGAGCACGGTGTTGGCCTTGGTGGAGACTGCGTAAGGTACCAGTGCGTTCACCTGAGTGGCTGAGACGTAGAGGAGCGGTACGGCCGCGCCATCGAAGAACACCTGGGTTCCACCAAGGGTGGTTGCTACCGTGCCGCCTTCCGCCGGGAGGGCGAAGGAGGCGCTGGTCGCTGGGCCGAGGTTGGTTCCGAAGATGGAGATGGCCTCGCCGGGCGCGACGGATCCGGTAGCGCCGCTGGCGGCGTTGATGACTCCGGTGATGAGCGGCGTTGAAGTACCGCCGTTGCCCACGGTGAAGGTCACGATGATCATTTGCGAGACGGTGGCGGCTCCGGCCTGGGTGATATTGACAGTACCGGTGTACGTGCCGGCGGCCAAACCCGACGGGTTGGCGGTGACCGAGAGAGTAGCCGGGGTCGTGCCGCTGGTGGGCGTTACGCTGAGCCAGGTAGAACCGGCCGCGGCGGTGAAGCCGAGAGCGCTGGCGCTGGAGATAGTCAGCGTTTGCGGGGCGGTCACCGCTCCGCCGACGGCAGCCGAGAAGGAGAGCTGGCTGGGCGTGACGGTAAGCTGCGGCGTTCCTGTGACGGTAAGGTTCACGTTGACCGTGGCCGTGCCGGTAGCGCCGAGAGCAGTAACACTAATGGCTCCGCTGTAAGTGCCGGGTCCGATGCCGATGGGGTTGACGGTGACCATGGCGGTGGCTGGGGTGGTTCCCTTGGACGGGACCACGGTGACCCAACTCGGCCCGGTAGCGGTGAAGTTGAGCGAGGTATTGCCGGCCGAGATGGACAAGGATTGAGCCGCGGGGACGGTACCTCCGATTGCGTAAGTGAACGATAGAGACGACGGCGCGGCGGTGATCGCCGGGGCCGCGGCGATGGTGATGGTGACCGGGATTTCGAGCGAGGTATCCGGCGAACCGACGCCCTTGATGATGACGTCGCCGTTGTAAGTTCCGGCGGAAAGGAGGCCGGGACTAATGGAGACCTGCAAGGTGGCCGGGGCGCTGGTGGCCGGCGTGACTTTGAGCCAGCTCACATCGGTGGTAACCGAGGAGAGAGCCACGGTGCCGGTCCCGGAAGCGGTGGTGAGCGCTACGGTCGCGGGAGGAGGCAGCGGACTGCCCGGGGTGTAATTGAAGGTTAAGATGCTCGGGGTTGCGACGAGATTGGAGCCGGTGACGGTAAGTTGCGCCGGTACGGTGATGGTAGTGGCTCCGGAGGTGACGATGAGCGGCGCGGGGTAGATGCCGGGGATGAGGCCGGCGGGATTGGCCGTCAGAACAACAGTTGCGGGGGTGTTGCCGCTGCTGGGGCTGAAGGTCAGCCAGTGGGCGGTGGCCGGTCCGGCGGTGATGGTAAACGGCAGGGCGGAGCCGTCGGAAGCGACGAGCGTGAGGCTTCCGGTAGCGGGCGCGGAGGTATTCGCCAGGGTGAAGAAGTAAGTGGATGGCGAACCGATTTTGATGACTGCGGTGCTGACGGTGAGCGATAGAGACTGCGCGGCGGAGGTGTTACCGGCGCTATCTTTCACCGTGACGGAGAATATGAACGGACTGCCAGTAGCGGTTGAGGGCGTGCCGCTGATAGTTCCCGTGGCAGAGTTCAAAGTGAGTCCAGGAGGCAGCGTGCCGGAGGTAACCAGCCAAGTGCTATACGGCGGCGTTCCGCCGGTTGCGGAAAGGGTTTGAGTGTAGGCTACGCCGACTGTCGCGCCCGGCAATGACGTGGTGGTGATGGTGACCGGGAGGCCGATGGTGATGGAGAGGGACTGAGCCGGTGAAGTTGTGCCGGTGCTGTCCTTGACGGTGACGGTGAAGGCGGAAGTTCCGCTGGCGCTGGGGGTACCGGAGATGGTCCCGCTGGAGGCATTGAGGGAGAGGCCGGCGGGCAGAGATCCGCTGGCAACGGTCCAAGAGCTGTAGGGCGGCGTGCCGCCTTGGGCAGCCAGAGTCTGAGAGTAGGCCACGCCGGCGGTGCCGTTGGGCAGGGTGGTGGTGCTGATTTTCAGCGGCGTATTGGCGATGACGATGGAGAGCGCGGCGGGGTTCGAGGTATTGCCGGCGCTGTCTTTGACGGTGACGGTGAAGCTGAAAGTACCGGCCGTGGTTGGGTTGCCGCTGATGACTCCGGAGGAGGCATTGAGGGTCAGGCCGCCGGGGAGGGAACCGGTGGCGACGGTCCAGGTGTTGTAGGGGGGAGTTCCTCCGGAGGCGGCGAGGGTGGTGGTGTAGGCCGCGCCGACGGTGCCTCCGGGGAGGCTATTGGTGGTGATGGTCAGGGCGCCGTTGATGGTGATGCTGAGGCTGACCGGACCGGCGGTGACGCTGTTGCTGTCCTTCACGGTGACGGTGAAAGAAGAAGTGCCGGAGGTGGTGGGCGTGCCGGTGATGGCGCCGCCGGTGCTTAGAGTGAGGCCAGCCGGAAGGTTGCCGGAACTGAGCGTCCAGGTGTAGGGGGGGGTGCCTCCGGCGGCGGCGAGGTTCTGCGAGTAAGCCACGTTGACGGTGCCACTGGGCAGCGAATTGGTGGTGATGGTGAGCGAGCCGACGATGGAGATGGAGAGCGAGGCCGGCGCGGAGGTGACTCCGGCGCTGTCTTTGACGGTGACGGTAAAGCTGAAGGGGCTGCCGGTGGACGTGGACGGCGTACCGGAGATGACGCCGGTAGAGGAATTCAGCGTGAGGCCGGGAGGCAGCGAGCCACTGGCAATGGTCCAGGAACTATAGGGGGGGGTGCCGTTCATCGCAGCGAGTGCTTGTGAATATGACGCTCCTACTGTGCCGGCGGGCAGCGAATTGGTGGTGATGGTGACGGGGCTCACGATGGTGAGAGTGAGCGGCTGCGCCGGGGAGGTGGTGTTGGCGCTGTCTTTGACGGTGACGCTGAAGGAAGAAGTGCCGGCGGTGGTGGGAGTGCCGGAGATGGCGCCGGACGTGGCGTTCAGGGTCAGGCCGGCGGGAAGAGAGCCGGAGGTGACGGTCCAACTGCTATAGGGCGGGACGCCGCCGGCGGCGGAAAGAGTCTGGCTGTATGGGACGTTGACGGAACCGTTCGGGAGATTGGTGGTCAGGATGGTGAGGCCCGAAGTGACGGTGATGGCGAGGTTGGCCGGAGCGGAAGTATTGTTGGCGCTGTCCTTCACGGTGACTGTGAAATTAGAAGTGCCCGGGGTAGTCGGGGACCCGCTGATGACGCCGGAAGATGAGTTGAGGGTCAAGCCGGCGGGAAGGGATCCGACAGTTACGGTCCAACTGCTGTAGGGAGCGATGCCACCCTGCGCCTGCAGGGAGGCGCTATAGGACGAATTGACGACGCCGTTGGGCAAGCTGGTGGTGGTGATGGTGAGAGCAGGGTTGATGGTGAGAGTGAGAGCGGCCGGACCGGCGGCGAGATTATTGGCGTCTTTAACCGAGACAGAGAAGGAGAAACTGCCGGACGCAGTGGGAGTGCCGGTGATGGCGCCGTTGGAGGCGAGGGACAGGCCGCCGGGGAGAGATCCGCCGGCGAGAGTCCAGGTATAGGGCGCGGTGCCGCCAGTCGCTTGGAGGGTTTGGGAGTACGCGACGTTCACGACACCGGCAGGCAGGGGGCTGGTGGTGGTGATGGTGAGGGCGCTGACGATGGTGATGGAAAGGTTGGCGGCGGGTGACGGGCTGCCGAGCGAATCCTTGGCGGTGACGCTGAACGTGGACGTACCGGCGGTGGTGGGAGTGCCGGTGATGGCGCCCGCAGTCGAAAGGGACAGTCCGGCCGGGAGGGATCCGGATAAGGTCCAGGTGTAGGGTCCGGTGCCTCCGGAAGCGCTCAGGCTGGCGTTGTAGGCTGTCCCGATGGTGCCGCTGGGGAGGGTTGTGGTGGTGACGGTCACGCCGGAGACGGTGATGGATAAGTTCGCAGTGGTGGTGATGTTGTCGGCGTCTTTCAACGTGACAGTAAATGAGGAGGAGCCGGTGGCGGTGGGAGAGCCAGTGATAGCGCCGGTGGAGGCGTTGAGGGTTAGGCCGTTGGGGAGCGATCCGCTGGTGACGGTCCAGTTGAAGGGTGCGGTACCGCCGGTTTCGGCCAAGGTAGCCGAGTAAGTTACGCCGACTTCGCCCGCAGGGAGCGAAGTAGTGGTGATGGTGGGGCCGGCATTGATGACGATGGACATGGGGGCCGAGAAGGAGGTGCCGCCGTTATCGGTGACTTTGACGGTGAAGCCGAAGGTTCCGGCCGCGCTGGGCGTGCCGCTAATGAGCCCGGTGCTGGTGGACAGCGTTACGTTGCCCGGGAGTGCGCCGCTGCTGATCGACCAGGTGTAGGGAGGGGTACCTCCACTGGCTGCGAGCTGGTAGGAATAGGCTGCGCCGACTTCGCCCGCGGGCGGGGTGGTGGTGGTGATGGTGACGCCGGTCCCGATGGTGATGGAGAAGTTGACGGCGGGTGAGACGCTGCCGAGATGGTCGGTTACTTTCAGGGAGAAGTTGAAGGTTCCCGAAGCGGTGGGCGTACCGGAGATGACGCCGGTGGAGGTGTTGAGGGTCAAGCTGGTGGGGAGGGATCCGCTGGCGAGAGCCCAGGTATAGGGAGTCGTACCGCCGGTGGCGGAAACCGTGGTGGTGTAGAAGACGCCGACCGTGCCGTTGGGGAGAGTGGCCGAGGTTACCGTGGGTCCGGCGTTGATCACGATGCTGATGGGAGCGGTGGCCGAGTTGCCGAGGTTGTCGGTAACTTTGACGGTGACATTAAAGGTTCCGGTGGCGCTGGGAGTGCCGCTGATCAGGCCGGTGCTCGAGTTGAGGGTGACGTTGGCGGGGAGGGCGCCGCTAGAGACGGACCAGGTATAGGGAAGGGTGCCTCCGGTGGCAGCGAGTTGGTAGGAGTAAGGGGCACCGGCTTCGCCCGCGGGCGGGGTGGTCGTAGTGATGGTGGGCGGGGAGGCGCCGGTGATGGTGAAGTTTACGTTTTCGGTTTTGGTGCCGTTGCTATCCGGGGCGTAGACGGTGACGACACCGGTGTAAGTACCTGGGGTCAGGCCGGCGGGGTTGGCGTTTACCTGAAAGGAAGTGGTAGAGCCGCCGATTTGACCACCGGCGGGAGTTACGCTCAGCCATGTTCCTCCGACAGGGGTAGTTACCTTAGTGGTGACCGCGTAGCTGACGGTAGCCACGGGGCTGTCTTCAGTGGTGACGGTTTGGGATGGCGGAGCGGCGCCGCCTTGGGTCGCGGTGAAGGTCAGCGGGCCTGGGGAGGTAGGAGTGATGCCGAGGGTGGTGCAACCGACGCAGGTGGAGGAAATGGTGCCATTGTTGATGCTCAGGGTGGTGGGAACGCCGATGGCGGTGGGACAGAGAGCGGTGTCATTGCACGTATAGGTCGCCGAGCTTCCCGAACCGATGGCGACGGAACTGAAAGGCAAATTCAAGGCTTGCGGAAGAGTGCCGCCAGGAAAGTTGATGGTGGCGGTGATGGTGGAATCTACGGATATACCCGCGAGGGAGAGGCTGCAACTGTTGACGTTCAGCGTGTCTTGGGAAGAGGAGGTGCTGAGGGAGACACTGGCGCCTCCCTGGCAGGCCAAGGTGAAAGGTGTGAGGTTGGTGGCCAGGGTCAACGGCACAGCGCCGTAGCTGGCGGTCGAGCCTGGGTTGACGGGGGCTCCGAGCACGCTCCAGCCAGACGTCCAGGCGGTAAAGCCCGTATTCTCATTACCGGTGACCGCCGTCAGAACGCTTCCACTCAGGCCGAGGGGATCGGGACCGCTGGTGACGGCTAATGTGCCGCTGATCACACCGCAAAGCTCATTGGAACCGGCCATGGTGGAACAGGCCGGCAAGGTGGTGGCATAAGCAGAGCTTGCGGCCAGCAGAACGGTTAGGCAGAGCAGCAGTTTGACGAATAATAACGATTTGGTGGGCACGTTTCTGATCTCCTCGGAAAGCGGGTGGAACCCGGGTACCATTCGATGATAATCCAAAGTCCTCACGGTAGAGCAAACTAGGTTAGTGTAAAGGATTCAAAGACACATTGGAATCGCCGGCCGCGGAGCCGGTACCAGTACCCATTTTGGCGGCGGCGGTGGAAACTTGGCTAGCGGGCGCGACGAGGCTCTGCCGCGCGGTGTTCAGGGATGTTAGACTTGGAACCTACGGGAAAGGAAGACACACACACGTGAAAACTTTATCTGCACTTGTATTGAGTTTAGGGATGGTGGCCGTTACCGGATCCGCACAGACGGTCACGCAAGTCTCTAACGCGGCAAGCGAGGCTTTGGCGGCAACGACGGGTGCGTCGGCGCTACCGAACTCTTCGATCGCGCAGGGTTCGTATTTTTCGATTTATGGCAGCGGCTTCGGTCCCTCGACCTCGACTTGCGGCGCCAATTTTTCGAATTGTTTTTGGGATGCTTCGGGAGCGCTGCCGTTTCCTTCGGCGTCGAATCCTTTGCCGACCACGGTACAAGGGACTTCGGTGGCGGTGACGGTGGGCGGGACGACGGTACAAGCTTATATCGAGTTCGCGGCGGCGATCAATTCGACTTACTCGCAGATCAACGCGATCATGCCGTCGAATACGCCGACGGGTTCGGGCACGCTGGTGGTGACCACCAACGGGACCAGCACACCGGCTTATCCGGTGACGGTGGTGGGCAGTTCGTTCGGGACATTCTCGATCAACGAGGCGGGTACCGGGGCGGGCATCATCACCAACACGGGATACACGATTCTGACGCCTTTCACCAGCGCCAAACCGGGCGATTACGTGATTTTGTGGGGCACGGGTTTGGGCGCGGCTCCGGATGCTTCGACGGAAGCGACGGCGGCGCCTGGAGTGAACAACTTCTGCCCGGGGTCGAACTGCCCGACGGTATGGAT
Source organism: Bryobacterales bacterium (assembly GCA_963738375.1). GTDB lineage: Bacteria > Acidobacteriota > Terriglobia > Bryobacterales > Bryobacteraceae > Bog-159. Next base: position 499,717 of record CAVTWL010000002.1, read on the forward strand.
CGCGGGGCAGAAGGCAAACATTTACTATGCGGGGCGTTCGAGCTACACGGCGGAAGATCAGATTATCTTTCAGATTCCGGCGTCTGGCGCGCAGGGCTGCTATGTGCAAGTGGCGCTGCAGACGGGCAGCGTAGTCGGCAATTTCACCAGTATTCCGGTGGATCCTTCGGGGGCGACCTGTTCGGACGCCGACGGCATCAATTACGCGGATATCGCGGCGCTGAACAAGAGCAGCGTGAATCTGGGCGCGATCAGCATGTTGAGCAACTATTTGACTTTGAACCTGACGACCTCGGGTTTGGGCATATCTGCATTGGGACAACGACACCGATTCGGGCGAGATCGCGACGTTCAACAACAGCGAACTGACTGCCTTCCAGGGGTTGACGCTGGCGCCATCGGTGAACAACTGCTCGGTAAGCCCGTTCGTGAAGTTTCCGCCGCCGAGCGATCCGGTGTCTGGCGGAGCTAAACTATCTGGATACCGGCGCGACATTTGGGTATTTCGGGTCCGAAACGGCAGAAGCGCAGGTGCTGAGTGGCAAAGAACGCAAACGACAAGGGTTACAGCGCGCTGGTGGGCGGCGCGACGATTACGGATCTGCTATCGACCAGCGGGGGAAAGCCGCCGTTCTTCCTGAGCCCCACCTTTGCGATTTCCTCGGGGACTTACACTGTGACCAGCCCTGGCGGATCGGATGTGGGCGCCATTTCAAATGCCAGCATTGCGGTGTCATCGGGGGCGGCTAGTTTCAAGTGGACCAATCCGCCGAGCGGGCCGATTTCGCGCAATGCGCCGCTGACGATCAACTGGACGGGTGGGGATTCGGCGGGCTTCGTAGATATCACGGCGATCTCGTCGACGCTGCTTTCGGGTTTCACGCCGGCTGCCGGGACACCGGGCATCCTGGTGGAATGCATCGCTCCGGCGAGCGCGGGGACGTTCACGATTCCGACTTATGTGCTGCAATCGCTGCCTTCGACCAGCGGCAGCACGGCGATTGTGCCTCCGGGCGAACTGCTGGTGGGACCGGCGAGCGCTCCGGTGAAGGTGGCGACTCCGCCTTCGGGCTTGGATGAGTTGTATCTCTTCTATCACTTCATTCAGGGTTCGAACGTGACCTGGAACTAAGGTAGTTCGGAGTTGGTTTGGTTGGTCGCGCGGGGGCGGTTGCCCCCGCGCGATTTCTTTTTTGGGCAGCGTTAAGTCAGTTGGCGCGGGCAGCAAGAAGAGCCTGAATGGAGATGGCGGGGGCCGGGCCGGCGAGCATGAAGCTTTGGGCGCGGTCGCAGCCCATGGTTTTGAGCTGGTTGAGCTGCTCGCTGGTTTCGACGCCTTCGGCTACGGCGCGCATGCCCAGGCCGTGGGCGAGGCCGACGATGGATTGCACCAGGGTGCGGGTGTTGTCGGCGGCATTCATGCGCTGGATGAATTTGCGATCGATTTTGAGATTATCAATGGGCAATTCTTCCAGATAGCTCAGGGAAGAATAGCCGGTGCCGAAGTCATCGAGTGAAACGCTAACACCGAGTTTTTTCAATTCGCGGAGCTGGCGCGCGGTTTCCTGGATGTCCTGCATGATGACGCTCTCGGTGACTTCGAGATCGAGCAAGGAGGCATCGAGGCCGGTTTCAGCGAGGGTGGCGGCGACGATTTCGGCGAGATCGCCGCGGGCGAACTGAACGGCGGAAGTGTTGACGGCGACGGGGATGGGTCCGAATCCGGCTTCCTGCCAGAGTTTCGCCTGGCGGCAGGCATCGCGGAGAACGCGGGCGCCGATGGCGACGATAAGGCCGGTTTCCTCGGCGATGGGGATCATGACGGAGGCGGGGACTGCGCCGAGTTTCGGATTCTCCCAGCGAGCCAGGGCTTCGAGACCGGCGATGCGGCCGGTGGAGAGATCGAACTGGGGCTGGTAGTGGACGGAAATCTCATCGCGTTCGAGGGCGTGGTGCAATTCGGTTTCGATGGCCAGGCGGGGGGCATTGGCTTCGCCAAGGGCCGGGTTGGACAACTGAATGCGGCGCTTGCCCTGGCGCTTGGCGGCGTAGAGGGCGCTATCGGCGGCGCGCTGCATGGCGGGCAGATCGCCGCCATCCTGGGGATGCAGGGCGATGCCGACGCTGGCGCTCAAGAAGATTTCGCTGCCTTTGACGGAGAAGGGGGCGGAGAGAGTATCGAGGATGCGTTCGGCGACATGGACGGCATCCTGGGAGGAGGCGATGCCGGTGAGCATGAGCATGAAGCGGTCGCCGCTGGTGCGGGAGAGGGTTTCGGAGTGGCGGAGGCAACCAGACAGACGTTCGGCGGCCATACGGATGAGATTGTCGCCAGCCAGATGACCGAGGGTGTCGTTGATGCGTTTGAAGCGGTCCAGGTCGATGTAGAGGAGAGCGGCGAGGTCGGACTGGCGATGGGCGCGGGCGATGGCCTGGCGGAAACAGTCTTCGAAGACGGCGCGGTTGGGAAGGCCGGTGAGGAGGTCGTGGGTGGCCTGATGAGCCAGTTCCTGTTGCATGCGCTTGCGCTCGGTGATATCGGAGAGCAGGCCATCGCGATAGCGTTTACCGGCGGACTCGTGGACGTTAACGGCGCGGCTATGCAGCCAGATCCACTGGCCATCTTTGCGTTGGAAACGGTACTCGGTGTCGATGGCTATACCTTTTTCGAAGAGGGCGCGATAGGCGTCGACTACGCGATAGCGATGATCGGGATGGATGCGGCTCATCCACAGGCCGGGCTGGCAGACTTCGGCGGGGGTATAGCCGCTGAGAGCTTCGCAATTGGGGCTGGCGAAGACGGGCTGGCCGGCTTCATCCACTTCCCAGACGACATCGGGGAGATTGGCCACCAGCCAGCGGTATTTTTCTTCGCTTCGATGGAGGGCTTCACGATCGCGGCGGCGGCGGGTGAGGTCGCGGGCGATAGCGGACGATCCGATGACATGGCCGGCGGCGTTGTGCACGGGGGAAACGGTGAGGGAGACCCAGAGCTGGCTGCCATCGCGCTTTAAGGTGGAAGTTTCGACCTGGGAAATAGTTTCACCTTTGGCGACACGGTCGAACAGGCGGAAGGCTTCGGCGCGCAAAGCGGGAGGGGCGAGGATGGAAAACGGTTTGCCGATGGCTTCTTCGGCGGAGTAGCCGTACAAGCGCTCGGCGCCTTTGTTCCAACTGAGGATGGAGCCATCGAGGGAGGTGGCGAGGATGGCGTCATCGGCGGAATCGACAATGGAAGCGAGCAGGGCGCGGGTTTCGCGGACCTGGACGCGGGCGGTGATGTCGCGGAGGATGGCGGCGTAGCCGGTAAGGCGTCCATCGGCGGCGCGCACGGGGCAAGCCGAGATGGAGATGTCGACGCGCCTGCCGTCTTTGGTCAGGCCGACGCCTTCATGCTGGCTGACGTTTTCGGAGGACTCGAGTTTGGCTGAAATCCATTTGAGGCCGGGACGCTGGTCGGGGGGCGCGAGCATGGAGACGGGGCGTCCGACTACTTCTGCAGAGGTATAGCCGTAGAGAAGTTCAGCGGCGCGGTTCCAACTGAGGATGACGCCTTCGAGGGTACTGCTGACGATGGCGTCCTCGGAGGATTCGACGATGGAGGCGAGGAAGGCTTTGGTTTCGTTGGCGGCGTGCTGGGCGGTCATGTCGCGACGGATGGCGATATAGCTGCGGACCGACCCACTTTCGTCGCGAACCGGGGCGATGGTCATATCTTCGACGTAGGTGGAACCGTCTTTACGGGTGGAGGTAACTTCGCCGCGCCAGAGTTTCCCGGAGCGGACGGTCTCGTCGACGTGACGGTAAAAGGCGGAAGAAAAATTAGCCCGGTCGCGGTGGGGGTTGTCGCCGACGACTTCGCCGGCGGAGTAGCCGGTCATGGCGGTGTAGGCGGGGTTAACGTACTGGACGGTGCCGTGGGAATCGGTGATGACGACGGCGTCGGAAGTTTCCTGGATGGCGCCGACGAGGCCCGCTTTATCCATTTCTACTGCATCGGGGCCGCCGGCCGCGACCTGTGCCTGGGCGGCGAACCGGGCCTGAAGCCGGATGGCGGCATAGGCTGCGACGGTGAGTCCCAAGGCGATGAGCGCCATGGTGACAGCGGGTGAGGGGCGCTGTTGATCCGAAGCGAGCTGATTGCCGAGTTGGTAGGCGAACGCAGCGACAGCGCAGCCCAGCGAGGCTCGGATCAACCAAACGGTAGCGCGGCGGCTTCCGAGTTGGAAGACATCGGAGGACTGGATCCCGGGGCTGGTAGAAGGGTTAGAGTCTACGAGCATGGAGATGCCGGGGGCTGCGCTCGGTGTGGCAAGACAGGTTCCATGACCGTGACGATTATATCTACAGCGAGGGATTTAATCCAGATTATCCTTAGATATTTCCTGAGGAAATAAATTGGCAACTAATTGCAAAATAAACTATTTGCTCACGGGAATTTGCGAGGCGATAGTTGTGGATTTTTTCAACCAAAAGTATGATTACCGTCCGGCCGAACGGCGTGGAGGAAGGTCGGTGCAGGCAAAAGTTTTTCGTTCATTTAGCCGATGTAGGTGGTGTTGTTTGCTTCCGAAGGAGGCAGTTGCAGAGGCGTGCGCAGTCGATTGCATTGCCGGTTCGTACTGCTGGCGGCGGCTACGGTGGCCAGTTGTGGACGGGCACCGGAGCACGCGAGCGTCGTGTTGACCAGTGCGCGCCAAGTGGAGCGGTTCAGGGCGGGGCGGACAAGCGGGCGCAGCGCGGTTCAATTGCAGGGGGTGCTGACATATTTTGACGGTCTTTCGAGTCATGCTTTCGTGCAGGACACAACAGGCGGGATGCTGGTGGAATTGTTGCCGGGGCAAAGGCTTCCAGCGGTTGGCTGGAGGGTAGCGGTATCGGGTTTAGCGGCGCCTGGAGATGGGGTCACGATTGCAGACGGACGCGTGTCGGCGTTGAGGGCGGATACACTGCCTCCGGCGGTAACACTCGATGAAGCGGGTTTGACGGATGCGCGGAACCAGTACAAGCTGGCAAGGATTGCGGGCGTGGTGCAAGCGGTGGCTCGGGAGACTTCGGGGTTACTGAGGTTGCGGATACGCACGGAGAGAAACATGGTGACCGCATGGCTGCCAGCCACGGAGGCCGTGGTAGACGACAAATGGGTGGATGCGGAGGTGCGCGCGACGGGCGTGCTGGAAGAGGGCAAGCGGCGGTTTTGGATCGCCGATATTGGCGGGCTGAAGCGCACGGGCGCAGCGCCACCGCCCTGGGGTCTGCCGGAGACGCAAATCGGCCTTTTGGGTGTGCACGGATACGTTTTGCCGGCGCACCGGGTTCGTGTACGGGGAATGCCATTCGTATCGGCCCAAGGCGGTCTTGCGGTGAGGGACGAGAGCGGCCAGATTCCGGTACGGCTGGACGGGATCGTTCCGGATCCAAACACGCGGGCGCTCGACCTTGCCGGTTTCGTGGAGCGGGAGAACGGGAAACCGGTCTTGACCGGAGCGATTCCCTCGGGGGCATTCGAGAGCGAAGCACCGGACCGCGCCCCATCGGCCGGCGCCACCATCACAACGGCGGTGGCGGTTCACAGGCTGGCGCTTGGGGACGCGCAGAGGGCTCACCCGGTGCATCTGCGGGCGGCGGTGACATATTTCGACGCCTTTAACCATATTTTATTCGTGCAGGACCGGACGGGCGGCATTTTCGTGGAGATAAATGCGGGCGAGAAGGTTTCGCCGCGGCCAGGCGATGACGTTGAGGTTTGGGGCGTGACCACGGCGGATTTCGCCCCCGATGTGGTCAAGGCGCGCGTTGTGGTTTCGGGTCACTCCGGGTTGCCGCCGGCACGGCGGGGAAGGTTCGGTGGGGCGAACTGGGGGCGGGAAGATTGCCGGTGGGTGGAGTTCGAGGGCGTAGTGCGGCGAGTGGCGGAGGGATGGGGCGACTCGGTGCTCACCCTATCCTGGGGGAAGACCGTCTATAAGGCCCATGTGCTGGCGCGGGCGGAGGCGCTGGCGCATTTGGTGGATGCCGATGTGGCCGTGCGTGGAGTCTGCGGAGCGCTTTTCAACAGCAAGCGGCAAATGCTGGGAGTGCAGATGTATGTCCCTGGGGCGGAGTGCATTCGCATGGTCCACGGGCCGCCGCCCGATCCGCTTCGGGGACCGGTGATCGCGATTTCGGAGCTCATGCAATTCTCGGGGCGGTACGACATCGGCCATCGGGTACACGTGCGGGGAACGGTGACGTGCGCGCAGCGGGCAGGTTCCATGTGGATCCGGGACGCAACGGGCGGGGTCATGATTCGGGAGGCGGGAGGTGGAGGCGCGGCTTTAGGCGATCTGGTGGACGTAGCCGGCTTCGCGGAGATGGTGGGGACAAGCCCGGTACTGAGCGAAGCGCAGGTGAAATGGGCAGGAACAGGGAAACGGCCGGAGGCGGTGGAGGTAACCGCTGAGAATGCGTTGAAGGGCGGCTTGGACGGTCAACTGGTGAGGATCGATGGAACGCTGGCGGACCGGCTACAGGAGCACGAAGAGCTGACGCTGGCGGTCGAATCCGGCAAGGTGATCTTCAACGCGAATCTGATTGGCAGCGGAGCGGTACCGCGGTTGGAGGCGGGAATGCGGCTGCGGCTCACCGGAATTTTCACGGTGGAAACGCAGGAGGCGCAGGATTTGGTGCTGCCGCGAACGTTTCGTTTATTGCTGCGAACGCCCGGGGATATTGCGATCGTAGGGGGGCCTCCGTTGGTGACGGCGAGACGGGTGGTTCCGACGCTGGGGGGGGCCGCATTGCTGGTGTTCACGGTGGTGGCGTGGGCGGGGCTGCTGCGCCGGCAGGTAGCCCGGCAAACGCTGGCGCTGCGGGCGCAAACGGTGCAGTTACAAGCCGCGCATCAAAGAACGCGAAACGCCTTGAGGAAGGCGTGCGAGGCCGAGGCGCTGGATCACGACAGCAAGCGAATTCTGGAGATGATTGCGCGCGACGAGCCGATGGAGCACATTTTGGAACATATTGCGGAGGCGGCAGAACTGCACTGCGAAGGGGCGGCGTGCGTCATTTTGCTGAGCACGCGCCACGTTGCGCGGGTGTGGACGGTACCGACGATGCCGCCGGCGTGGCAACAAGCATTGGAACGTGTGGAACTGAGAACGATTGCGTTCAGCGCCGTACCGGCTGCGCCGAAGTCTTTTTCCGGCGATCCGATGTGGGAAGAATTTATCGATTCGCGGACGAACCCGCGTTTCAGCGCGGTATGTTCGGCGGCTATCCTGGTGGACGGCGCGGTGGACGGAGCGATGGTCACGTTTTTCCGAGCGGAAACGCCGGAGGGAGATATCCGGGCGCAATTGAGTTTGTGGTCGAATGTGGCAGCGCTGGCTTTGGACCGGCGGCGACTGCACGACCAATTGTCGCATCGCGCGCAGCATGACGGCTTGACGGGTTTGCCAAACCGGGCTCTGCTGTACGAGCGGCTGGAAGGAGAGATCGAGCAGGCAGCGCGAGGCGGGAGTTTGATGGGGCTGTTGTATCTCGATCTGGACGGATTCAAGCAGGTGAACGACACGTACGGGCACGACGCGGGCGACGCGGTGCTGCGGGAAGTGGCGCGGCGATTAACGCATGGAGTGAGGCGGGGCGATACGGTGGCGCGAATCGGGGGAGACGAATTCGTGGTGCTGCTGCCGCTGCTCAGCCGGCCGGAAGACGCCACGCAAGTGGCTCATAAGTTAGCGGCGGCGCTGGCGGAACCGATCCACGCCAACCGGGAACGGTACCAGGTGAGCGCATCGGTGGGGGTGGCGATATACCCCCCTGACGGTACCCGGGCGGACCCTCTGCTGCGGCACGCGGATACGCAGATGTATTGCGAGAAACGGAAGCGTTGGCCGGAGAACAAACAGGCGGACCTGGAGGCGCCCCCGGCGCTAAAAAGTTGAGAACGGCTGGCTGCCGGCCGTCATGGCTTTCTCGACGAGGGGGAAGCCTTCGAGGGCCATGCGGACGGCGGCGAGAAGATCGGTCTGGCGGGTGGGTTTTGAGAGAAAGCCGCCAAAAGAGCCGAGCATTTTGACGCGAACAAATTCCGCTTCCACGAAACCGGACATCCAAAGGACACGAATATTCGGTCGAATCGACTGAATTTCATCCGAAAGTTCGCTGCCGGAAACGCCAGGTATGCGCACATCGAGCAAAGCGAGATCGATGCGGATATGTTTTTGCCGTGCCATGCGGAGGGCGCCTTCGCGATCCGCCGCAAGCAGTACACGATAGTCCGCGGCCGTCAAGATGTTCTGAATCAGGACGAGCACAGCTTCGTCGTCATCTACTACCAGGACTGTCCCCTTGCTTTCTTTTTGTTCCTTCATTTTTTTTCAATTTCCCGAGCGCGCTAGTTAATTCCGCGCGTCAATACTTGGATACTAACGCTGGTTAGCAGTCGAATTACAGCCTGTCTTTGGTTAATCCGTATTATTTTCTTGACAACAATCGTATCGAGTACGACGGAATTTTGGGGACGGGCAGCGCGTGAAACACAGGTGTCATTTTTTTCTGCGATTCTGGAGCTATGGAACAGCCGGGTGGTCCTTTGAGTGTTGAAGAACTGCGCAAGATGAATGCGTATTGGCGCGCCGCAAATTACCTTTCGGTGGGCCAGATCTATTTACTGAACAATCCCCTGCTGCGCGAGCCGCTGCGCATCGAGGACGTGAAACCCCGCCTGCTAGGGCATTGGGGCACAACGCCGGGGTTGAATTTCGTTTATGTACATTGCAACCGGTTGATCCGGCGGGACGATTTGAATGTGATTTACATCGCCGGGCCCGGGCATGGCGGTCCGGGGCTGGTGGCGAACACGTATCTGGAAGGCACTTATAGCGAATACTATCCGGACATTTCGCGCGACGAAGAAGGGATGCGGCGGTTGTTCAAGCAATTTTCGTTTCCGGGGGGGATTCCGAGCCACGTGGCGCCGGAGACGCCCGGGTCGATTCACGAAGGCGGGGAGCTGGGTTATTCGCTGCTGCACGCGTACGGCGCGGTATTCGACAATCCGGACCTGCTGGCCTGCTGCGTCGTCGGCGATGGGGAAGCGGAGACCGGGGCGCTGGCAACGAGCTGGCATTCGAACAAGTTTTTGAATCCGGCGCGAGACGGGGCGGTGCTGCCGATTTTGCATTTGAACGGGTATAAGATCGCGGGGCCGACGGTGCTGGCGCGATTGCCGGAGGAGGCTCTGGTCGACTTGTTTCACGGATACGGCTACGAGCCGGTATTCGTGGAAGGCGACGATCCGGAGACGATGCATCAACTCATGGCGGCGGCGATGGATAAAATTGTCGCGCGGATCGGGGAGATCCAGCGGGAGGCGCGGAGCGGCGGCACGGTGACGCGGCCGTTGTGGCCGATGATCGTGATGCGGACGCCGAAGGGGTGGACGGGACCGAAGGTAGTGGACGGGGTGCAGATTGAGGGGACGTTCCGCGCGCATCAAGTGCCGCTGGCAGACTTAGGGACGAAACCGGGCCATCTGCAAATGCTGGAAGCGTGGATGAAGAGCTACAAGCCGGAGGAGCTTTTCGACGAGCACGGAACGTTGATTGCGGAGTTGCAGGCACTGGCGCCGGAGGGGAAACGGCGCATGGGAGACAATCCGCATGCCAACGGCGGTCTGTTGCTGCGCGATCTGCAGTTGCCGGATTTCACGCGATTACGCGGTCGAGGTTCGGAAGCCGGGGACGACTGTAGCGGAAGCGACGCGGGTGATGGGCAAGATGCTGCGGGACGTGATGAAGATGAACGCGGCGCGTGCGAATTTTCGCGTGGTGGGGCCGGACGAAACGGCGTCGAACCGGCTGGATGCGCTGTTCGAGGTGACGGACCGCGAGTCGATGGCGAAGATTCTGCCGAGCGACGATCACGTGGGGCAGGACGGGCGGGTGATGGAGGTGCTCAGCGAGCACATGTGCCAGGGCTGGCTGGAGGGTTACCTGCTGACCGGCCGGCACGGATTTTTCTCGTGCTACGAGGCGTTCATCCACATTATCGATTCGATGTTCAATCAGCATGCGAAGTGGCTGAAGACGACGCGGCATATCTCGTGGCGGCGGCCGATCGCATCGCTGAATTATCTGCTGACATCGCACGTGTGGCGGCAGGATCATAACGGGTTCAGCCATCAGGATCCAGGGTTTATCGATCACGTGGTGAACAAGAAGGCGGAGATCGTGCGGGTTTATCTGCCGCCGGATGCGAACACGCTGTTGTCGGTGACGGATCATTGTTTGCGCAGCCGGAATTACGTGAACGTGATCGTGGCGGGGAAGCAGCCGGCGCTGCAGTATTTGAATATGGACGCGGCGATCGAGCACTGCACGGCTGGGATCGGGATTTGGGAGTGGGCGAGCAACGGACGACGGCGCGGAGCCGGATGTGGTGATGGCCTGCTGCGGCGACGTGCCGACGCTGGAGACGCTGGCGGCGGTGGATCTGCTGCGGCAGAACCTGCCGGATCTGAAGATCCGCGTGGTGAACGTGGTGGATTTGATGACGCTGCAGCCCTCTACGGAGCATCCGCATGGGCTGGCGGATCGGGAGTTCGATTCGCTGTTCACGGCGGACAAGCCGGTGGTGTTCGCGTTCCACGGGTATCCGTGGCTGATTCACCGGCTGACTTACCGGCGCACGAATCACGACAACATGCACGTGCGGGGATACAAGGAAGAAGGGCACCACGACCACGCCGTTCGATATGACGGTGCTGAACGATCTGGACCGCTTCCACCTGGCCGGGGACGTAATCGACCGCGTGCCGCGGCTGCGCAATGTGGCGGCGCACGTGAAGCAGGATTTGCGGAACAAGCTGATCGAGCATAAGCGGTATATCACGCAACATGGCGACGATATGCCGGAGATCCGGGATTGGAAGTGGCCGTACTGATGAAGATACTGGTATTGAACGGGGGATCGAGTAGTTTCAAGAGCAGCGTTTTCGAGGTAACGGGGCAGGAGGGCTCGGCCGCTCCTAAAGCTCTTTGGGAAGCGCACGTGGATTGGGAGCGGCATCCGGGGACGGCCGAGATTCGGGTGACGGCGGGAGGGGCGGTGACCAACCGGAACGTGCCGGTCGAAGGCGCCGCTCGATTCGCTGGCGCCGCTGATGGAGATGCTGCCGGACCGGGAGCAGATCAAAGTAGCGGGGCACCGGGTGGTACATGGAGGACGGGCTTTCCGTGATAGCACGCGCATTACGCCGGAGGTGCTGGCGGGCATCGCGAAGATGACGAGTTTCGCGCCGGAACACAACCGGCTGGAGCTTGAAGCGATCGAGTGCATGGAGCGGATTCTGGGGCGCGATGCGGTGCAGGTGGCGGTGTTCGACACGGCGTTTCATGCGAGCCTGCCGCCGCCGGCTTACGTTTATGCGGGGCCCTACGAATGGGTAGCGCAGGGCATCCGGCGGTACGGGTTTCACGGGATCAGCCACCAGTACACGTCGCGGAGGGCGGCGGCGGTTTTGGGGAGGGATTTGGCCGGTCTGCGGATGATCACGTGCCATCTGGGTAACGGGTGTTCGCTGGCGGCCATTCGCGGCGGAGTAAGCATCGACACGACGATGGGATTCACGCCGCTTGAAGGGCTGATGATGGGCACGCGTTCGGGGACGATCGATCCAGGGATCGTAATTCACCTGGTGCGGCATCGCGGGTACCGGGCGGAGGAACTGGATCGCGTTCTGAATAAGGAATCGGGACTGAAGGGTGTGTCGGGACTGTCGGGGGATATGCGCACGGTTCAGGAAGCGATGGGGCGCGGGGAGACGCGGGCGCAACTGGCTTTCGACGTTTATATCCACCGGCTGCGATCCGAAATCGGGGCGATGGTCGCGAGTTTGGGCGGGCTGGACGTTTTGGTATACACGGCGGGAGTCGGCGAGAATTCGGCGCGTGTGCGGGCGGAGGCTACGGCTGGGTTTGCGTTTCTGGGGGTGAAGCTGGATGAGGAGAAGAATGCGAAGCCGGCGCCGGATACGGATCTTGCGACGGACGACTCGACGGCGCGGGTGTTGATGGTTCATACGGAGGAAGAATGGGAGATTGCGCGAGAGTCTTATCGCGTAGTGGGGGCGACGGGAAGTTCCGGATAGGAGACAGAAGGAGGGGAATACGGCGTTTGGCAACACGATTTTGAGTGCAGGATTATGCCTTACCTTGAAGCTGCTGCTGAAGGGTCCGGCATCGGCTACGATGCGCGCTTTGGTGGTGTGACGGTGTCGATAGCCACGGTAGTGGAAGAGGAGACGTCTAAAATGCCGATTCAGACCAGTATTCTCGATCATGACGTTTTGGGACCGCTGTTTCAAAAAGGGAACAGGAAGGGCGGTTAGAGGGGGTTGGAAGGGCGGCAGGAGGGTGAATTGGCGATCCTGCGGCGGCTGATCGAGAAGCGGTATGGGAACCTTCCGGGTGGGATACCGAGAAGCTGTCCGGCTTACGGTCGCCGGAGTTGGAAGATCTGAAAGCAAATCTTGAATCGGGACCAGGGAGTCCGGCGCCGGGACGGATCGACGGCGAAAGAGACGCTAAGCGGGTGATAATATGTTTATTGAACTCTCCCGTTAAGAATTGCGTCTAAATATCGTCGGCAAACTAGGAGTCTCGATTCGTGAAAAGCAAATGGAAAATTATCATCATCGTCTTGGTTCTGCTTACTTTGGGGATTGGCGTTTACGCCAGCACAGTTTACAGTAAGCGCGGCGTGGTGGCCGTTCAAACCGGGAAGGTGATCCGCCAGGATCTGACCAGTCTGGTCACTGCATCCGGCGAGATTAAACCCAAGACTTACATTAATATAGGCGCCAACGCGATCGGCATGCTCACCAAGATCTTGGTGAAAGAAGGCGATCACGTGAAGAAGGGGCAATTGGTGGCGCGCGTGGAGAATATCCAGCCTGAGGCGCAGGTGGCTTCCCAGCAGGCGCAGGTGAGCTCGGCGGAAGCGGATTCGAACGCGGCGGAAGCAGGGCTGAAGGTGGCCGATGAAAACCTGCACACGCAACAGGCTTTGATCGACCATTCGCAGTCGGATCTGGATCACGCGAAATTGGATTTCGACCGCGCCAAGGAGCTATTCAAAGATCAACTGCTGGCGAAGCAGGATTACGATACACGCAAAGCCGCGTACGATGCGGCGGCGGCGTCGTTGAACGAGCAGCAGACGCGCCTGACACAGGCGCGGGGGCAGCGCGAGCAGCAGGCGGCGCAGTTATCGGCGACACAGCGGCGCGTGGCGCAGGCCAAGGCCGTGCTGGCGCAATACGCGGATCAACTGCACAAGTACGACTCGTTCGCGCCGATCGACGGCGTGGTGACGAACCTGCCGGTCCGCGAAGGCGAAACGGTGGTGCCGGGCGTGACCAATCTGGCGGGCAGCAACATCATGACGATCGCGGATATGTCGCTGATCACGGCCGAAGTGAAAGTAGACGAGACGGACATCGTGAGCGTGGCGCTGGACCAGAAGGCGGATATCACCATCGACGCGATTCCGAACAAGACGTTCAAGGGACACGTGATCGAGATCGGAAACACGGCGATTTTGCGGTCGACGGGATTGGCCGCATCGCAGAGCGCGGTTTCCAGCCAGGAAGCCAAGGACTTTAAAGTTGTAGTGGCTATGGACGATCCGCCGGACGAAATCCGGCCGGGGCTATCGTGCACGGCAAAAGTGATTACGGCGACGCGCAAGGGCGCGATGACCATACCGATTCAGGCTCTGACCATCCGCCAGAAGGGCGATCTGGAGGCCAAGCCAAAGGGCGCCGCTACGGTGACCGCGGTGAAACTGACGCCGGCCGAGGAAAAAGCCAAGAAGGAAGAGGTGCAAGGCGTTTTCGTGATATCCGGGGGCAAGGCTGAATTCCGGAAAGTGGAAACCGGGATCACGGGAGCGACCGATATTGAAGTGCTCGGGGGCCTGAAGGAAGGCGACGAAGTGGTGACGGGCAGCTATCAGATCATTCGAACGCTGCGCAACGAAGCCCAGGTGAAAGTAGATAACAAGTCGCCGGTTCCCCAGAAGGCCTAACGATGGCACAAGCACTGGCAGAGAAAGAACTGATCGAGCGCGGCGAGCAGTTAAAGCGCGACGGGATCGTGATCCGGACGTACGACCTGTGGAAGACGTACATCATGGGCGATCAGGAGATTCACGCGGTTTCGGGCGTGGATATCATTATCAAGCGCGGCGAGTACGTGGCCATCATGGGCCCGTCCGGCTCGGGCAAATCGACCCTGATGAACCTGATCGGATGCCTGGATACTCCCACCAAGGGCCAGTATTACATCAACGGCCGCCTGGTCAGCGAGATGACCGACGACGAACTGGCGCGCATCCGGAACAAGGAGATCGGGTTCGTTTTCCAGACGTTCAACCTGCTGCCGCGCGCGACTTCGCTGCACAATGTGGAACTGCCGCTGATTTATAGCGGGCTCGCGTCGGACAAGAGGACGGAGCGGGCGAAGGCGGCGCTGCGGCAGGTGGATCTGGAAGCGCGCATGATGCACAAGCCCAACGAACTCTCGGGCGGGCAGCGGCAGCGCGTGGCGGTCGCGCGCGCGCTGGTGAACGATCCTTCGATTCTGCTGGCGGACGAGCCGACGGGAAACTTGGACACGGCGACCGGCAACGAAATCATGGGGCTGTTCGAGCGGCTGCACCAGCAGGGGAATACGATCGTGCTGGTGACGCACGAGCACGATATCGCGCTGCATGCGCACCGGGTGATTCATATTCGCGACGGGAAGGTGGAGAGGGACGAGGTCGTTCCGCACTAGGTGCGTGCGCCACGTCTTGGCTGGGCCGCGGTCATTCCTATTTCCAGGGGCAAAGTAGATTAAGAATGGCGATACCGAAATTGTACGTAATGACCATTTACGTCGATGCGGCCGGCGCGTTGAGCTTCGATTCCAAAGCCACGGACGGAACGGATGTCCGGCATCACGACTGGGCGGTCGCGATGAAGCCGAACGACTACATCAAGTGGCGCATCGGCGGGAATCTGCAGGACCCCCACAAACCCATCATCGAAGCTGAATTGAACGTGAAGCAGGCATCCCCTTTTGCCAGCGGCCGTTTGCAATGGACTTGGGCGTCTGGCGCCGAGCCAGCGGGCTGTCCCGAGTGCCTGCCGTTTAATATTCCGCCGGGCCATTACGATTTTGGCGTAGCGGTTGCATTGGCCGACGGCTCCTCGAAGTTGGGCGAAATACGTATCACTGTGTGAGAGTAGCGCAGATCACGCGGCTCTGATTTCGTTTTTACTTCACTTCAAAGCGGCCGAAGGCCAGGCCTAAGTCTCTTTGGTCGGCTCCTACGCGCGCGGTGCGGCTCACGGATACTTCGATTTCCATATCGGTTTGGCCGGCGGTTGGCGCAGGGAGAGGGAATTCGAAGGTTGTTTCTACGTTCCCCTTGTTGAAGGCAACCGGGGGCAGGGGCACGCCGTCCAGGGTTAGCGTCATTTGAAGCGGCCCTTGCTGCAATTGTGCGGCGGGGCAGATGGCGGTCACGTAGAGCCTTTGACCCGCGGCCCGCGGCGCGGGCATACGCACCGTCGCGGTACGGCCCATCCAGCGGAAGCCGGATTCCAGCGGATACCAGCCCGGACCCAGCCGGTCGGCGATCAATGGATCCCCCATATCTATGCGGATCGGTCCGGCGGCGGAGCCGGCGGGCGGCACGTATTGGTGCGTGATATTGCGGAGCGGGCCGCCGCCGGCGCGATAGACGACGATTTGATCTTCGGCGAGGCCGGTGCGAGCTTCGGTGGCGGGCAGGACGAATTTGGAGATGTCGTCCAGTTCGGGGTGCGGTGCGATGGTGGATTCGGAACCTGGCGTCAGGTAAACGTCGGGGATGTTGAGGAATAGGAAGGGGCGCTGGGCGATGGCGCCCCAGAAGAGGTCGTCGTCGACGCCATCGAGGAGGATCACTTTGCCGGGGTGCAATTGGTGCACGCGGGCGACGCCGAGCACCAGTTCTTCCTGGGCGTAGCTGCGCTGGCGATACCAGTCGGCGGTGGCATAGGCAATCGGGACTTGCTGGGCGAGGAAAGCAAGCGCGAGAACGGCGGCGACGATGCGGGCGGCCATGCCTTGCCGCCAGGCCCAGACCAGCGCGCAGGCTAACAGCATGGCGAGACACATGGCGGGGAGGGTCAGATAGTAGTCCGTGATGTGGTCGCGGAGCGGGATGACCGGGCCCAGCGCGATGAAATACCAGAGGAGGAAGACGGCGGGCAGCCATTGTTTGCGGCGGGCCTGGGCGACGACGAAGGCCAGGAGGGCTAGGGTAATGACGGCCATTAAGACGGTTCCGGCGAGGTGCGGGAAGAGGGCCAGGCGTTCCTGGCCGATGGGTTCGAAGGTGCGGCGCCAGTAGCTCCAGACGGTGGCGGGGATGGCGCGATCGAAGTGCATGGCGTAGACCAGCGTGCCTTGATTCGGCGCGAAGAGCAGGTGCAGGATGCCATACACGGCCGAGGCGGCGAAGAAGGGGAGGGTGCGGCGGAAGTAAGGGCGCGCGCAGAACAGCGCATAGGCGGCGATCAGCGCGGGGAAGACGATGTTGGTTTCCATGGCGAGGAAGCCGGTGAGGAAGACGGCCCAGGTCCAGAGATAATAGCGGCGGCGGCCGGTTTCGATGTAGCGGAGAAACAGGTGGAGGGCGAGGAGGAGGAAGAAGCCGCAGGCGACCAGGATGTACTCGCAGCTCCAGGACATGACGGTGGCGAGTTTACTGTTGGCGAGCCAGAGGATGGCGGCGAGGAAACCGACGGCGCGGGAGCGGGTGAGACGGGCGGCGATGGATTCGACGAGGACCAGGTTGGCGAACATGGTGAGGAAGACGAAGGCGCGGTAGGGCAGGGCGTCGCTGCCGAACAAGGCGCCGAAGGCGAGGAAGAAGGCGCGTTCGCTGAGGGGTCGCCAGGTGCCTTGGGTGGTGGGCTGGACGAGCATGTGCAGGAGGCCGCGGAATCCGTGCGCCTGGTTGGTGAGGTTCAGCCAGACGAAATCGTCCTGCTGGAACCAGGCGAGGAGGCCGGGCCAATAGAGGATGAGGCAGAGGAGGGAGGGGATGGTCCAGTAGGCGGCGGCGAGGAGTTTCCGTCTCAACGATAGATTATAGCTTGGCGGGGCCGAGCGGCTGGAGCGAGCTACGCCGCTGAACGCGGCTTTTCCCTCTGGCTGCGCTTTGGAATCCGCTGTATCGCGCTTCCATTCTGCCGGCGGGCGACGTCGAGTTCATAGGCGCTCTGCAAGGCTCATCCAGAGATCGGCCGAAGTGCCGAAGTACCGGCTGAGGCGCAAAGCAGTATCCGCCGTCAGGGCTCGCTTGCCGGCGAGGATTTGATAAAGCCGATTGGGCGGGACATCGATCACGTCCGCAAGCTTCTTGGCGGAGAGCGTGGTTTCTTCGAGATTTAGAGATTTTGCCGCGTACAGAAGATTAGCAAGTTCAACTGGATGCGCTAATTCGCCGGCGGAGGCGTGATTGTATCAGATTACGTTGGCGAATTAGTAGCTTGTTGAGACGCGCAGGGGGACGCTCCCTTACTGTCGCGGCTCGGTGGCGGCGGCTTCGTAGCGGCTGACGCTGGCGGCGAGAGCTTCGATTAGATCCTGCTGGTTGTGGTCGCGGGCGGTTTGCAGGGCTTTGCGGGCGGTGGCTACGGCGTCCGCGATCCTGCCCACTTGCGCGTAGACGGCGGCCAGCATGCCACCTACGGAGGGGTCGCCGGCGGCGGCGGCTTTTTCGAGATGGGGGAGGGCTTCGCCGAACCTGCCGTTGGTGGCGAGGAGACGGCCGAGGTAGAAGCGCAGTTCGGGCGAATCGGGGTTGGCGGCGACGGCTTGGGTGAATTGGGCGATAGCTTCGTCGGAATGGCCGCCTTTGTCAAGGGCGATGGCGAGGTTGGCGTGGGCTTCGGCGTCGTTGGGGCTGATCTGGAGAGCCTTGCGGCATTCGGCGATGGCGTCGGCGGAGCGTCCGCTTTCGGCGAGGGCGGCGCCGAGGTTGCTGTGGGCTTTGGCGTCCCACGGGGTTAACTGCGCGGCTTTTTGGAGATAGGGGAGGGCTTCGTCCAATTTGCCGGCGCGCGCCAGGGCGATGCCCAGGTTGGTGTAGCTATCGGGATAATCGGGCTCGGCGTCCATGGCTTTGCGGTAATGCGCCAGGGCTTCCTCGTTGCGGCCTACGGATGCGAGCAGGACACCGAGGTTGCTGTTGGCCTTGGCGTCATCGGGGCTGAGGGCGAGGGCTTCATTCCATTTGGCGATGGCGGCGGCGGGATCGTTCCGGGCTAGTTCGGAGGCGACATCGAAGAGGCGGTAGAAATCCGTGGCGGGGGTGTCGATGCGGGCGATGGCATCTTGCGGCATGTTGACGAATTCGGGAATGTTCACGGCGCGGTTGGCGGCGGTGGCGTTTTCGATCAAGATGGCGGGGGTGGCGTCGCCGTTTTCGTCGATGTGGGTGAGGTACATCTGGGTGTAGGGGGAGCGCGCCTTGGAGGAGAAGACGAGCCAGCGGCCGTTGGGCGAGAAGCTGTGCCAGGAGTTCATGAGCGGAGTGTTGGAGCGCAGGGGGCGGGCTTCGCCACCGGCTGAACGGGAACGATGAAGAGCTTGCTGTCGGGGCGCATGAGCAGGCCGTTTTTGCATTGGACGAAGACGATCCATTTG
This sequence comes from Bryobacterales bacterium, assembly GCA_963738375.1. Lineage (GTDB taxonomy): Bacteria > Acidobacteriota > Terriglobia > Bryobacterales > Bryobacteraceae > Bog-159. The sequence continues at coordinate 518,451 of CAVTWL010000002.1, forward strand.
CCGTCGGGGGAGACCTTGGGGAAGTTGTTGCTCATGCCGTTTTGGGAGGCGCCGGCGATGCGCTCGGGCGTGCCGCCGCGGCCGTCGTTGAAGGGGATGCGGTAGAGGTCGTACTGGATCTGGGTTTCGTTGGGGTCGTTGGCGTAGAGTGGAGCGCTTCTGGCCGGGCGGGTAGGGGTCGCGGGCGGCGGCGCGGGAGAAGACGAGGTACTTGCCGTCGGGGGACTCCAGACGGCGTTGGTCTGGACGTAGTCGGGAATCGTCGGCGCCGGGGAGGGGCTGGAGCTTGCCCGGCCGTGCGGCTGTACCAGGCGAGGATGCCGCGGGTGGGATAGAAGACCTGGCCGAAGCCGTAATCTTGGTAGCCGGCGTTGTAAAGGCGATCGGCAAGCCGCGGGCGAGACCTGCATAATTTTGCGAGGCGGCTAGCCGGGGATCTTCGATGGAGGTGACGACGAATTGGCCGTCGGGCGAGACCTGGGACATGAAGCCGAAGCGCTTGGCCGCGGGCCGCTGGTCTGGGTGGGGGCGACGCCGCGGAAGGAGCTCCAGCGGATGAGGTCTTCGTTGCGGATGGACATTTCGCGGCGGACGGGAACGAGGGCGTAGAGACCTTTGTCGTTCTGCGGGCCATCGACGTCGAGGCCGAGGGTTTTGCCGTCGAGGGAGAAGGAATGGCAATTGGCGCAGGTGGGCAGGCCCTGCATGACGATTTTGCTTTGCGGCTCGGCGATATTGCGGAGGCGCCAGGCGATGAGGCCGATGGCGAAGTTGGGGAGTGGTTTGATCACGCCATTGACGGTGGGGCTGGGGATCAGGGGTACGTCGCGGTAGAAGATGGGGGCGCCGACGGGGTCGCGGGAGGTGCGAAGGGAGACTTGGCCGCGCGAGATGGGATCGGCGCCGGGGGCGTTGGGATAGCCGGTTACGGTGATGGCGCCGGGGGCGGAGACGGATCGCGATTTGATGGCGGTCCAGATTTCGGGCGCGGGTTTCCAGGTGTGGGAGGCGGCTTGCTCCGGCGTCAGTTTAGGCGGGACTGCGCCGACGCAGGCGGGGTCGATAACGCCGACCTGGAGGAGATCGCCGGCGGACTCGATTTCGATCGGCGCGCCTGGGGAGAGGCGGATTTCGATGCGCCAGCGAACGGCGGGCGAGGGATCGCGCCAGAGGAAGGTCGGCGCGGCGATATCGGGCGGAAAGACGCTGGCTTCGGCGGGATAATCAATGGCGATAGGCGCGGGGCTGGTGGCAGCCGGCATGTTGGCGGCCGCGAATAAAACAAATAAACAGACCCGGAACTCCTTCACGCTACGCCTATTTTAGCGTGCGGCGGGAACTTTATCCGGATTTTGTATTTTGCCCCAGAAGATGTCGTAGTCTTCCACCTGGGCGGTGTGGGCGTACATCTTGCGGATGTGCAGGGAGTCGATGTGGGTGTCGTCGTCGGAGATTTCGATGACATCGAAGACGCCGGCGGCGACTTCCTTATCCAATTCCTTCTGCGGAAGGACGTGGAGGAAGCGAGCTTCGGCGGGCGGGAAATCGAGCTTGTGGGCATCGATCAGGTCCATGCCGTAGGGGGGGACGTGGCGCGTTACGAAGTAAGTAGGCTCGTCGGCGTAGAGGACGGCCTGGGGCGGCGTTACCTCTTTCACTTTGGCGGCGATGCGTTCGACGGAGCGCCAGGAGAAATCGTCGCGGGCTTCGATCAGGCGTTTGGTCAGGCAAGCGCCGGAGATGAGGCAGACGACGAGGACCGGCCAGAAGGGACGGCCCGCGGGGGCGAGGCGCGATCCAATATCGAAGATTCCGGCGCAGGAGAGGATAGCGAGGAACGGAACGGCTAGCAGATAATAGCGGCGGAAAGTGGGGGTGGCGGTGGAGATGTGGACCATAAGGGCCAGGGCGAGCCAGGCGCAGAGGTAGAACTCGCGGCGCTGGGCGCGATCCCAGCCGCTGCGTTTGCGGACGAAGAGGAGGCCGGCGATGGAGAGCAGGCCAAGAGCCCAGGCTTGCGGGGAATCGACCCAGGCGAACCATTCGCCGAAGTTGTGGGCGACCGCGCCATCCCATTCGCGCTGGCGGTAGAGGAGATTGTAGTGCAGCACGTTGAAGATGGTCTGATGCGGACCCTTAAGGAAGAGGACGGCGAGCGGGAGGGTGGGGACGATGGCGCCGGCGATAAAGGCGGCGAATTTCGACCATCGGCTGCCGGCGCGGTTGCAATACAGTATCCAGAGAAAGAGCACGGGGGCGACGGGCGCGGTGAGCAGGGTGGAATTCGCGGCGGCGCTCGAGAGGAAGCCGGCGGCACAGCGCGAGCCACGGCGAGGAGCGATGGACAGCGCCAACGGCGCAGAGGAAAGCGGAGACGATGAGGAACGAGCGAGAGCGCGTAGGCCTGGGCGATGGTGCCGAATTCGACGACGACTAGGTTCATGCCGAACAGGCAGACGGTGGCGGCGGCAAGCGCGGCGCGCCAGGGCAGATTCGGGAAGCGGCGGAGCACGTAGGCGGCGGCCAGCAAAACGGCGATGGTGGTCATGACGGCGGCGACGCCGTGCGCGGTGCGCCAGGTATCGCCGAAGACGCGCATCCAGCCGGCGTTCCAGTAGGCGTTGAGAGGAGTTTGCGAGAAAACGAAATCGAGGTACGGCGTTTTGCCGCGAATGATATTTTGCGCGGTGACCAGGTGGAAGCCCTCATCCCAGGCAAAGGCGCGGGTTTGGGCATAGACTCCGAGAACGGCGGCGACGAGCGCGAGAAGCGCCCAGGCGGCGCGATGGGCACGGGAGGTCATCGGGCGGCACCCGAGCGGCGGAGGTATTCTTCGCGGGTGCAGAGACTGTCGCGATCGAGCGCGCGGTCCACGGCGAGAATGCCGTCGAGATGATCCATTTCGTGTTGGAGCAGTTCCGAGAGCGCGCCGGCGGCGTCGAGGCGGACGGGTTGGCCGTGTTCGTCTTCGTAGAGGACGGCGACGGTTTGGCTGCGCTCGAGCTGCACGAGCAGATTGGGGAAGCTGAAGCAATCGTCCCAGAGGCGGAATTTCGAGTCGTTTTGAGCTTCGTAGATGGGATTGCGGATGGCGTACGGGCGCCCTTCGAATTCCAGGTAGATGAGGCGCAAGGGCTGGCCGATCTGGACGGCGCTAATGCCTCGTCCGAAACCGTGGGCACGCCGGAATTCGTGCAGCGTGTCGCGAAGGTCCGCGAAAATAGGCGCGGCATCGGCCGCGGACACGGGCGTCGAGATGGCGCGCAGCACGGGATCGCCAAGTTGCAGGATGCGGCGGATGGGCATTGCGGGTATCAGCCTAGCTTACCCTGCATTTTGGCGGCGAAGCGGGCGATGTTCACGATGGCGCGCTGGTGGGTGCCTCGGCCGCAGACTTCTTTTTCGTCGCGGGCTTCCACCTTGAAGTCGATGCGGCGGCCTTCGATGCCGGTGACTTCGGCGGTGAAGGTGACGGTCATGCCCATGGGAGTGGCGGCGAGATGGGAGACGTTGACTTGGGTGCCGACGGTGTCGTGGCCGGGGTCGAGCAGGGGAAAGACGCAGTCGCGGCAGGTGCGCTCCATCCAGAGGATCATCCAGGGGGTGCCGAGCACGCGAGCGCCTTCGAGGCCGAGGAAATTGATGGCGACGTCGTTGTCGACGAGGAGTGTTTTTTGAAGTTTGGTTCCGATCGGGATTTCGCTCATGCCTGCATTCCGGCCAGCACACCGCGCATGTAGCTGAAGGAAATTTTCATGCCCGGGAGCGGATTGTCTCCATTGATTTCGTATTCGAGATTGACGCAGCCCTGATAGTTGATGGCCATGAGTTGTTTGAAGATGGCGGGGACGGGCATGATGCCTTCGCCGACGTCGCACTGGATGGCGTGAGGCTCAAAGGTGCGCAGGTCCTTGATGTGCATGTCGAAGAGGCGGGGGCCGGCTTCGGCGATGGAGGCGACGACATTGGCGCCGGCGCGCGAGGAGTGGCCGACATCCATGCAGAGGCCGCAGCGGGGGTCCATATTTTTGACGACGGCGAGGACGGATTGCGGGGTGGGATACTGCTTGTCCTCGGGGCCGTGGGTATGGATGGCCATACGGATGTTGTATTCCTTGACGCAGCGTTCGATGGCGGCGAGGTTGGTGTGGGTGGGGGCGCAGACGATCATGGGCATGCCGCACAGTTTGGCGTATTCGAAGTAGCGGCGGATATCGTCGGGGTCGTCCTTGGAGAGAGTGATATTGCCGCCGCTGACGATGGTGAGGCCGGCGCGTTCAAATTCCTTGCGTCCGCTTTCGAGTTCCTCGGGGCTGCTGCGATAGGGGAGATGGAACTCCTTGACGCTGACGTAGGGCGTGCGCAGTTCCTTAATGCAGCGGATGGCGAGGGCGCGGCTGAATTCGCGCAAGGAGTAGCTGGCGACGCCGAGTTTAATGGGAGAGGGTGAGTCGGGGGCGGCGCTGCCCCGGCTTGCTGCGCCGCCTAGTCCGGCAAGTCCGGCGGCGGCCAGGAAGCCGCGGCGATTCCATGGAGCGCTCATAATGGTTCTATTTTACAACCCGCGGCGCGAAGAGCTCGCGCGACGGCTGCGGCGATGGGAACGGCGCCGGGCGTGTCGCTATGGAGGCAGATGGTTTGGACGCGGCCTTCGCCAGCCATGCGGACGGCTTGGGCGGCGGCGGCATCGGGATCGTCGATGAGGGCGCCGGGGAGCGTGCGCCAGCGGAGGCTGCCATCGGGTTCGTAGCAGCGGTCGGCGAAGCCTTCGGCGGCGACGCGAAAACCCATGCCGCGCCAGACATCGAGCATGACGGAGCCGGCGAGACCGAACAGGAGGAGATCGGGACGGAAGCGGGCGACGCCTTCGGCGATGGCGCGGGCGACGGCGGCATCTTTGGCGGCGACGTTGTAGAGCGCGCCGTGGGGCTTGACGTGGACCAGATCGGGGGCGATGGTGGCGAGGGTTTGGATTTGTTGGTAGACGGTGTCGGCGATGGCGGGGGGCGACATGGCGAGGGCGACGCGGCCGAAGTTTTCGCGGTCGGGGTAGCCGGGGTGGGCGCCGATGGAGACGCCATGGCGGCGGGCGGCGGCGGCGGTGCGGAGCATGGTGGCGGGGTCTCCGGCGTGGGCTCCGCAGGCGATGTTGGCGGAGGAGATGTGGGGGAGGATGGCGTTTTCGAGGGCGGGCTCGGGGAGTTCGCCCATGTCGCAGTTGAGGTCGAGGGCCATTGGGGGGAGTTATTATTATGGCATGTGGGGGGGGGGGGGTGGCAAGCGGTTTTACTGGACCAATTGGGACGCTTGCCAAGGGGGGTGGCCAGCGGATGATTTACTGAACGAGAATGAAAGTCGTGACCAACGCAATCACAGCCGATGCGGAGACGATGCATGGCGTGCCGGTATGGTCCGGCAAGCAGGCTTGCGTGTTGGAATAATCCGACTTCCAGAGGAGCCTGTAGTCGCTATCTCATGGGCGTGTGTTTTAGATTTGCATCACTGGTCGAACGGCCATAAGCGTTGGGCTTCATGTTGCAAATGTCGCTTGCAAAATGGACCGCATAAAACGCGCTCAAGTCCGCGTCGCGCCAGCGACCCGAGCCAGCCCGGAGGGTGGACGGGCCGGTCCCGTTCGGCTCTCGACGTCGAGATCCCTCTTTCCTTTCTCGTGTAGGATGCTAAGTACACCGTTAGTAGAGCGATGATGAAGACCGCATTGCTGCGATTCAATGGGACTGTTGAGCGGGATCCGGCTATTGAGGCTTGGATGGGGGAACACACGGGGGAGTTGGGGGCGGCGGCGCGGCGGTGGTTTCGGGCGATGCGGGAGTGCGGGGACGAGGTGCGGGAGCTTTTGCATGACGGGTGTCCGGTGGCTTGTTTGGGAGATGTGCCGTTCGGGTACGTGAATGTATTCACCGCGCACATGAACGTGGGATTCTTTCGCGGGGCCTCGCTGCCGGATCCGGCGCATTTGTTGGAGGGCACGGGGAAGTTCATGCGCCATGTGAAGATACGGCCGGGGACGGCCCCGAATGCGGCGGCGCTGCAGCGGCTCATCGAGGCGGCGTACTCGGATATCAAGGCGCGCGTCGAGAACGGGTAGGGAATGGCTCTGGTGGTTTTCTTGCGCGGGATCAATGTCGGCGGGCACCGGAGGTTTCGACCCAGCGTGCTGGCGCGAGAGCTGGGCGCTTTCGATGTGGTGAATGCCGGCGCGGCCGGGACGCTTATCGTGCGACGGCCTGGGGCGCGGGCGAAATTTCTCGCGGAATTGCGGCGGAGGCTGCCGTTCGCAGCGGACATTGCTTTCTGCGACGGCAGCGAGCTGATCCGATTGGAGATGGAGAATCCGTTTGCAGGCGAGACGGTGAGCGCGGATCTGGTTCCATTCGTCAGCATCTTGTCGAAAGACGGGCGCGGCACGGCCACTTTGCCGATGGCAATCCCCGCTGGGGAGGAGTGGTTCGTGCGCATCATCGGGGCGAGGAAGCGGCTTGTTCTTGGGGTTTACCGGCGGCACATGAAAACGATCGGGTACCTGGGACGGATCGACGAAGTCTTCGGCGCGCCGGCGACAACGCGCAGTTGGAGCACAATCCTGTCGGTGGTGCGGATCTTGCAGAGCTACCAGGCATCGCGATTGGCGACGCGGATGCGATAGAGCGGTTTGCCGCGCTCGGCTTCGTCCATTTCGTAGGTCTGGGAGGTTTTCGCCGGGTCGTAGCCGCGCCAGAGCCAGGCTAGCGATTCGGGAAGATCGAGGGCGGCCTGGGCGCTGTCGTGGGCCGCTTCGCCGAAGCGGAAGTGGAAATCGTAGCCTTTCAACTTGAAGGAATTGGCTATCTCGACGGCCTGTTCGGGCCAGCTTCCAAACTGGTTTTCGATGTCATCCATGCCGTCGCTTTGCCAGATGCGGATGTTTTTGCGGTCCTGGCGGCGGATCAGAAACGGGTAGACGTTGGCGCCGTCGAGGTGATCTTCGGGATGCCATTGCAGAGCGGTGTAGCTGCCGATGGTGGAGTGGACGCGGCTGAATTTATCGGGAAAATGCCAGGCCACGTTGAAGGCGCAGATCGCTCCGGAGGATTCGCCGGCGATGGCTCGGGAGTAGCCATCTGAACGGAGCTTGTAGGTCTTTTCGACCTCGGGCAGGACTTCCTCAAGCAGGTAACGGCCGAAGCGGCCTGAGACGGTATCGTATTGAATGCTGCGCATGCTCTTGCCGGTTCCCGGGGTGATGAGGACGTGGATCATGGGCGGAATCAGCTTTTGGGCGACCAGGTTTTCGGTGACGGTGAAGAGACGGAGGGAGGCGAGGTCGCCTTTCACGATGCCGGCGCCATCCTGCCAGACCATGAGGGGCGCGGGCTGGGCGGGATCCACTCCGGGGGAGACGTAGACCCAATAGTCGGCGGCGGAGCCTTCATAGATTTTGCTGGTAATGGTGTGCTTTTCGGAGAGGACGCCTTTGGGGACGCCGGGCTTGGGGTAAGAGTCGGGATTGTAGCCGGCCACATCGCGGCGAGGGAAGAGCGGCTTGCCGTCGGCGGAGAATTCGTAGGAATGGGTGACGCCGGTGCGCATCTTTACAAGGCGAAACCAGAGGCCGGAATCGGGCACGCGCGCCATGGCGGCGGGCGGTTGGGCGTCGACGGAGACGGCGGGCTGGTTGGGCGTATCGGCGAGGAACAGATAGTCCTGGCCCCAGACGAGAGCGGCACCCTGATTCTTCAGGTTGGGGAAATTCACGGCGAGCAGGTCGCGGAGGGCGGCGGGCTGGGTGCGCGCGGCGTCGAGGATGGACTGCAGAGGGTGGGTTTGCGCGGAGAGCGCGGCCAGCGAGAAGGGCAAGAGCAAGGCGAGTTTGATCATCGGGCGATTCTCACGATCCGGAAACCTACATTGTGGAGCCTGCTGACGGGGAATTCGAAATTGCGGGCGGTTATGCGGCAATTCCTTGCGGTGTCGAGCCAACTGCCGCCGCGAAAGACGCGGTAGGAGCCGGTGCGGGGGCCTGGCGGGTCCGACATGGGACTCTCGGCATAGTAATCGTGCGCGTACCAATCGTGCACCCATTCGGCGACGTTGCCGAGCGTGTCGCAGAGGCCGCGCGGGTTAGGCGGCAACGCGCCGACGGGATGGGTGACGCCTTGGGAGTTTTCCTTGAACCACGCGGTCGCGGCTAGAGGCGCCGCCTCGCCGCCGCACGCGTATTCCCATTCGGCTTCGGTAGGGAGGCGGTAAAGGCGATCGCGATCACGGGCGTTGAGCCGATCGAGGAAGGCCTGGATATCGTCCCAGGAGACGCTGTCGACGGGTAAGGACGAGCCTTTGAAATGGCTGGGGGCGGTACCGACGGTTACACCTTGGGGGGTGGTGCGCCGCGCATCTTTGGCATGGGGGTCGAGCATGGCGGTCTCCCATTGGGCCTGGGTGACCTCGAACCTGCCGATTTCGAAATCGCGGGTGATGCGCACGCGATGGACGGGCTGTTCATCGGGCTCGCCGGAGGGGGAGCCCATTTGGAATTCGCCGGCGGGGATGCGGAGGAGGCCGCTGCCATCGAGGAGGGCGGTAAGCCCAAATAATGACGGATCGGGCTGGGCAGCGAGCCGGGATAGAGCGAGGGTAGATATCCCGATGCCCAAAAAACGCCGGCGGGATAACCAACGACCTAATTCTAACGTCATTTCGAGTTGTATTATAGAACAATCAACCTGTCGAGCCGGAGACGTGTGCTAATTCATTCAGGAACGATTGCGCTGGGCCTTATTATCGCGGGAAGACTGTGCGCCGGGGACGCCGCGGCGGCGGATTTCGATAGCGCGGTGAAGCCGGTGCTGGCGAAGACCTGCTCGCTGTGCCACAACGACAAGTTGTCGTCCGGCGGGTTGAACGTGAAATCGTTTCTGACGGCGGATTCGGTGACGAAGTATCGGGAGGGCTGGGAGACGATTCTGCGAGAAGCTGCAGGCGGGCGAAATGCCTCCGAAGGGCATTCCGCGTCCTCCGGAAGCGCAGATGGCGGCGCTGGTGGGTTACGTGGAAGGCGAATTCGAGAAGGCGGACCGGAATGTGAAGCCCGATCCGGGGCACGTGACGGCGCGGCGGCTGAATCGCAGCGAGTATTCCAATACGATTCGCGATTTGCTGGCCGTGGATTTTCGCGCGGAACGGGATTTTCCGACGGACGATTCGGGGTACGGCTTCGACAATATCGGCGACGTGCTGACGATTTCGCCGGTGCTGATGGAACAGTACATGGACGCGGCGGAGACGATCGCGTCGCGGGCGATGGGCGCGGATCCGCTGCCGAAGAAGCCGCTGCTGGTGCAGTATGACACCAAAGACAAGACCATCCGGCGGATGGACCTGAGCACGATCGAAGCCGCGCACCGGGTGGAGTGGGATGGCGACTACATTATCCGCTTCGGCATGCCGGGCGAGCGCACGGCGGACGCCAAGCCGGTGACGCTGGGCTTTTGGATGGACGGCACGCTGCTGAAGACGATGCCGGTGGAAACCAAGCCCTCGAAGCTGGTTTACTTCGATCCTTTTTCGGAAGCGGAAGTGCGCATGTATCTGCCTTCGGGCGATCACGTGTTCCGCGCGGCTTTCATCGACGACGATTTCGTGAAGACGATTCCCGAGAAAGACGCCTACAACAACAAGAAGAACAAATATTTGAATTCGATTACTTTCGAAGGGCCGTTCCCGACGGATGTGGAACGGGCCAGCCGCAAGAAGATCTTGATTTGCGATCCGAAGACGGGGCAGGCGTGCGTGGAGAAGATCATGACGGCGCTGGCGCACCGGGCATACCGGCGTCCGCCGACGCAGGCGGAGACGGCGGCGATTGCTGAAATTCGTGGCGCTGGCCAAATCGCGCGGGGAGTCGACCGAGCAAGGGATCCAACTGGCGATTGAAGCAATGCTGGTGACGCCGCAGTTCCTGTTCCGCATGGAGCACGATCCAAACCCGGGCGACGCGCAGGAAGTGCATCGCATTTCCGACATCGAGATGGCTTCGCGGCTGAGCTATTTTTTGTGGAGCTCGATGCCGGACGACGAACTGCTGGACCTGGCGGAAGCGGGAAAGCTACACGAGCCGGCGGTGCTGGATGCGCAGGTGAAGCGGATGATGGAGGATAAACGGGCCGCGGCGTTCGCCAGTAACTTCGCGGGCCAGTGGCTGGAGATTCGCAATCTGGATGTGGTGAAGCCGGACCCGGAGAAGTTCCCGGAGTGGGGTCCGGAATTGCGCGATGCGATGAAGACGGAGACGCGCATGTTCTTCGAGTACGTGCTGCGCGAGAACCGTCCGCTTTCCGATTTCATCGACGCCAGGTACACGTTCCTGAATGCACGGCTGGCGAAGTTTTACGGCATTTCAGGCGTTAACGGGCTCGGATTTCCGGCGCGTGGAATTGACCACCGGGCAGCGCGGCGGGCTGTTGAGCCAGGCGAGCGTGCTGACGGTTTCGAGCTATCCGACGCGGACTTCGGTGGTGATGCGCGGAAAGTATGTGCTGAACAATATTCTGGGGTCGGAGATTCCGCCACCGCCGCCGGATGTGCCTGCGCTCGACGAGAGCGCGGTGGGCACGTTGATGTCGCTGCGGCAACAGATGGAGAAGCATCGCGCGGATCCGATGTGCTCGTCGTGCCACAACAAGATGGATCCGCTGGGATTCGGCCTGGAGAATTACAACGCCATCGGCAAGTGGCGCACAGAGGACGGGAAGTTTCCGGTGGATTCGAGCGGCACGCTGCCCAACGGCAAGTCGTTCAAGACGCCGGACGAGATGCGCGCGCTGCTGGTGGCGGGCCTGCCGCAGTTCTCGCGCTGCCTGACGGAAAAGATGCTGACCTACGCGCTGGGCCGCGGGCTGCAGCCTTACGACCGGCCGCACGGTGAACGGGATCAACGCGCGATCTGGCGGCGAACGGTTATCATTTTCAATCGCTGATTTACGAAATTGTGCATAGCGCTCCGTTCCAGATGGGCCGGGGCGACAATAGCGTTCACCGCGAGCAAAGACAGCAAGCCGAAGGAGGTTGCGCAACGATGATCACCAAGAAGGCTCTGCCCCGGCGGACGTTTCTGCGCGGCATGGGGACGGCGGTCGCGCTGCCGTTCCTCGATGCCATGGCGCCCGCGCTGTCGCGGCGCAAGACCGCCAAGCCGCCGGTGCGCATGGCGTTCGTCTACGTGCCGAACGGCATCATGATGAACGGCTGGAATCCGGAGTACGAAGGCACGCTGCGGGAACTGCCGCGCATTCTGAAGCCGCTGGAGCCGTATCGCAAGGACATCACGCTGTTCGGCAACCTGACCCACAACACCGGGCGGGCGCTGCTCGATGGCGCGGGCGATCACGGCCGCTGCTGCGCTTCGTACCTGACCGGCGTGCAGCCGCGCAAGACGGTGATCGACATCAAGGCGGGCATTTCGTTCGATCAGATCGTGGCCAACCAAGTCGGCAAGCAGACGCGCTTCCCTTCGCTCGAACTGGGCATGGAAGATGCGCGCCAGGCTGGCGATTGCGATTCCGGTTATTCCTGCGCTTACACCAACAACCTGGCATGGCGGAGCGACACGCAGCCGCTGCCGCCGGTGCTCGATCCGCGCGCGCTGTTCGAGCGGCTGTTCGGCAACGGCGTGGCGATGACGCCGGCGGCGCGCGAGCGCGAGAATCTGTACCGCCGCAGCATTCTGGATTTCGTCACCGACGATACGCGCAAGCTGGAAACGGACCTGGGTCCCACCGACCGGCGCAAACTGGACGAATATCTTTCTTCCATTCGCGAGATCGAGCGGCAGATCGAGAAGGCCGAGAAGGACAACGCGCAGATCGATCCGCACATGGACAAGCCCTACGGCGTTCCGGCGGATTTCGCCGAGCATTTCAAACTGATGTCCGACATGATGACGGTGGCTTTCCAGTCGGACCTGACGCGCGTCATTACGTTCCTGGTGACGCACGAAGGCACTTCGCGGCCTTACCGCGAGATCGGCATTCCCGACGGCCACCATCCGCTGACGCATCATCGCAACCAGCCGGATCTGATGGAGAAGGTGGCGCAGATCAAGAGCTATCACGTGCAGCAGTTCGCTGGCGTGGATCGGCAAGATGAGGTCGATCCGGAAGGCGACGGCACGCTGCTGGACAACTGCATGATCGTCTACGGCGCGGGCCTTTCGGACGGCAACCGGCATCTGCACGAAGACCTGCCGACGCTGATCGCGGGGCGGGGCGGCAACCACTTCAAGGCGGGACGCCGCATCGTGTACCGGAAGGAGACGCCGATGTGCAATCTGTTCCTGGCGATGATGGATCGCATGGGCGTACACGCGGAGCATTTCGGCGATTCGACGGGCCGCGTAGACGCGCTGGATCTGACCTGACATGCAGTTTCCGGGCACAGCCAAACCGCCCGTAGGCATTGTCTTCGACACCGCGATGCGCCGCATCGACGACGCACTGGCGCTGGCCATGCTGCACGGGTTCGGGGGCAAGGGGCAGGCGCGGATCGCGGCGGTGTCGATCAGCAACGCGGATTTGCGGGCGGCGCAGTTCTGCGACGGGTTGGACCACTTCTACGCGAGCGCGACAACGGGGCCGGCGGCGATGTTCATGAGCTTCTCGCCGATCGGACTGGCGGACGGGAAGCCTCCTCGCGAGTCGCCGATTTTCGACAAACTGGGAACTCCGGCATACCCGACTTCGATCAAGAATCTCAACGACACGGCCGACGGGGCGACGCTGATCCGCAACGTGCTGATGGGGCAGAACGACGGGAATGCGGCAGTGGTGCTGAGCGGTCCGGCGACGGACCTGGTGCGACTGATGGAGTTGAACGGCGAGAAGGAATGGATCGCGCGCAAGGTGCGGCTGCTGTGCGCGACGGAAGCGGGTTTGAAGGCGGACGGCGGGGCCGGCGCGAAATTGCTGGCGGATTGGCCTACGCCGATGGTGATGGTGGGGCCGGAGATCGGGGATGCGCTGCCGTTCCCGGGGGCGTCGATCGGCACGGATTTCGTGTACGCGCCGGACCATCCGGTGGCGGCGGTTTATCGCGCTTATGAGCGCATGCCTTACGATGCGCCGTCGACGGCGATGGCTGCGATGCTTTACGCAGTACATCCGAAAGATGGATATTTCAAGGTATCGGACCAGGGGAAGCGGGCGCGTCTGGTGCTCGATCCGGAGCAGAAGGAACGGATCGTGAAGGTATTCGTGGAAATGGCCAGCGCCAAGCCGGTGCCGCGGAAGCCTCGCAAACCGGCGGAGGAAAAGAAGGACGAGAAGAAAGAAGAGAAGAAGAAGGACGCCGCCGATCAGTAGTGGGGACGGCGCCACGCCGCCGGGTGAAATGCTACGTTGGGAAGTACACCATGATCGAAGAATACGACTTCAAGAAACACGCTCACGAAGCACTGACTACCTTGCAGGGCGATCTGGTGCTCGCCGGTGACGATTACGGATTCTCATCGAGCCATCACGGGGGAACCATTACGATTTCGTTTGATCATCCGCCGGCAAAGTTCACCGTTTGCCCCGATCCGGGAGTCCGTCAGATCAAGGTGACAATGGGTGCACGCGGGAGCAAGCTCGACTGGGACATCGTGGAAAATGCGTTCGTGCAGACGGAGACGGGCCAGACGCTGAAGGAAATGGTTCAGCAAGCGATCAGCAAACATTTGAAGCGCGACGTAGAGTTGTAAGCTAGCCGTGGCGGATGACGAGCACGTCGCCATCCTTGACGATGTACTCTTTGCCTTCGAGGCGTAACATACCCTTTTCGCGCAAGCCGGCGTAGCCGCCCAGGTCGACCAGGGATTTCCAGTTGACGACTTCCGCGCGGATAAACTTCTTTTCGAAATCGGAATGGATGGCGCCCGCTGCCTTGGGCGCGCTGCTGAGGAACGGGATGGTCCAAGCGCGGACTTCGTCTTCGCCCGCGGTGAGGAAAGACATGAGGCCGAGCAGGGAGTAAGTCGCGGAGATGAGGCGTTCGAGGCCGAACTCGTGAGGCCGTAGCTGGCCATGTAGTCTTTCAGCTCATCGGGAGGAAGTTCGGCTAGCTCGGCTTCCACCTTGCCGCAGATGGCGCTGACGGCGGTGTTCTTGCGGCCGGCGAGGGGGCCCTCGCGGTATTGGCGCTCTTTGTCGTGCAGATTGGGGGCGTCGGCTTCTCCCAGGTTCAAGACATACAGCATGGGCTTCTGGGACAGGAACTGGAAGCCGCGGATGCGCTTTTCGTCGTCGGCGTCGAGTTCCAATTCACGGAGCGGCTGGTTGGCTTCGACGGCGGATTTGCACTTCTGGAGGAGTTCGAATTCGCGATCGAGTTCGGGATTCTTGATCTTCTTGCGATCTTTGTCGAGGCGTTCTAAGCGCTTTTCGATGACGACGAGGTCGCTGAGGATGAGTTCCGTCTCGACGTCTTCCAGATCGCGCACGGGATCGAGGCTGCCCTTCTCGTGGGGAATGGTTTCGTCTTCGAAGAGACGGAGGACCTGGGCGAAGGCGTCGACAACGCGGAGGCTGGCGACGTAACCGGGATCGCGCAGACTCTCTTTTGAGATGGCGGGCATGTCCACGTATTCGACGGTAGCGTACGTGACCTTTTTCGGCTCGAACAGCTTGGCGAGTTCGTCGAGGCGCGCGTCGGGAACCTTGGCCACGCCAACGCGAGCGGCGGTGGATCCGATGCGGGTTTCCTGGTGGGCGCCGGTAAGGATAGTGAACAGAGATGTTTTGCCTACCATGGGCAGGCCGATGATTGCAGTTTTCATATCGTGTCGGAAGAGCTAGAGGGGCACGCTCGTGAGGCTGAGGATTTCGTCGATGATGCGGTCGCCGAGCGCGGACCGCCGCTCGGCAAGCGCGGTGCGCGTGGAGACCACCACGCGATGGCCGAAGACGGGCGCCGCCAGACGTTTGACGTCGTCGGGGATGGCGTATTCGCGGCCTTCGAGCAGCGCGAGGGCTTGCACGGCGCGGAACAGCGCCTGTGACCCGCGGGGGCTCACACCGAGGGTCAGAGATTCGTGGTTGCGCGTTTTTTCCACGATGGCGAGCATGTAGTCGACCAGCGATTCCTCGACGGTGACGCGCTGGACGGAAGCTTGCAGGCGCACGATGTCGTCGGCGGTAAGCACGGGGCGGAGCGCGTCCACGGTGGACATTTCGAAGTTGCGCAGGATTTCGCGTTCGCTGGCGGCATCGGGGTAGCCGATGCGGAGGCGCATGAGAAACCGGTCCATCTGCGACTCGGGTAGCGGATAGGTGCCGTGATGCTCCACGGGATTCTGCGTAGCGATGACCATGAAGGGCCGCGGCAACATGTGGGGTCGCCCGTCGA
Source organism: Bryobacterales bacterium (assembly GCA_963738375.1). GTDB lineage: Bacteria > Acidobacteriota > Terriglobia > Bryobacterales > Bryobacteraceae > Bog-159. Next base: position 533,829 of record CAVTWL010000002.1, read on the forward strand.
TAGTGACCTGGCTTTCATTCATGGCTTCGAGCAGGGCCGACTGCGTTTTCGGAGTGGTACGGTTGATCTCGTCTGCCAGCAGGAAGTTGGTGAAGACGGGGCCGGGCTTGAACTCAAAGGCTTCGGAATGCGCGTTGTAGATGGTGACGCCGAGGACATCGCTGGGCAGCATGTCGCTGGTGAACTGTAGACGATGGAAACCGCAGGCGACGGCGCGGGCGAGAGACTGCGCCAAGGTAGTTTTCCCAACGCCGGGAACGTCTTCGATGAGCAGGTGGCCGCGGGCCAGCAGGCAGACCAGCGAAAGCCGGACGACTTCAGGCTTCCCCCGGATTGCCGATTGCACAGCCTTCTCCAGTTCACTTAACCTGGAGAGCAACTGGGGCGCAAAAGGAACCGGCGGGACTAGCATGGTTTCCCGCTGCGGCATTCAATAATTATTGTAACGCAGCGGCTAAGGATGGCTGGGCGTGATGATATCCGTGATCATGGAATCGGAAACTTTCCAAGAGCCGTCCTTCTTCACCAGTACTTCGAGGTAATAGGAGTGCCTCGGGAGCATGGGCTTGCCGGTGCTGTCGTCAATTTGTCCCTCGCTCTTCTCATCGCTCCACACGATGGCCACGCTGGGGGAAGCGATGCGTAGATCCAGGATTTTCGGCATGCTCGTATCCTTAGCCGCCCGATAGCCTGGGCGTTGAAACAATTCGCTGAGGAAATCCCGGATTTGCCTCCGGCCGTGAAGACGGACGCCAAACGGATTCTGCCAAACGGCATCGCTCGAGAAAACCGACGCAACCTGCTGGGCGTCAAATTTTGCCCAACCTTCGATTTCATGAGCTACTACCTTTCGCACCTCGCTTTCGTCGCTAGCGTGCGCGGCCGGGATGGCGGAAAAGAAGATGGGTAACGCTACGACAATAGTGAGAATTTTCGTCATGGTGAGTGTTCTCATTATAGCCAGCACGGCCGTTTCCAGCCGTTTGTACCGACCGCAACGGCGCCCATAACTCGGCGGCAGCCTAGCCCAACTCTCCGCGCGCAGTAAACTGAGTGGAAGCCAAACTCTCGCCAATCCGCCCGTCTTTCGCGCCGTTTCCTCGAGCGCCCGGATCGCTTCCGCGAGTGAGGTGTGTCCGGTGGCATCCGGAAAATCCACGGGATGTTTAGCGCCGTACCTTCCAAGTGACCTTCCAAATGCCCGGCCTGCTTGCCTTCCTGAAACAGCGGCCCCGAAAACTCATGACCGGGAATACTGGTCTGAATCGGCATTTTAGACGTCTCCCCTTCCACTACCTTTATTAAAAAGCGACAGCATTGGGGACAATGTCATTGCGGTCCAGAGCCGTGTCCCGATCGTGCTCCCGAAGCCCCGCAATCCGCTTCACTATCCCGCGTTCGCACTATTACGATCCCGCAATCGTGCCAGGCGTCCGAGTTAGAAGACCTCAGTGTGAGGATTCTGGAGAGACTTACTTCACGCGCGCGGTTCTGAGCCGTTTCGCAGCGGACGGCCAACTTTGTTACAGTTTGATTACGAGGATATTTTGCGGCGGTTCTATCAACAACTTGACGACTTGCAAACGCGCCTGCTCGAGATGGGCGGCCTGGTAGAATCCGCCATTCACAATAGCGTAACGTCGCTCGCTGGCCGCGACGAAGCCCGCGCGCGGACCGTGCTGGGCAACGAGCCGCGCATCGACCGCCTGGAACTGGAAATCGACGATTTCGCCATGCGACTATTGGCGCTGAATCAGCCCATGGCGCGCGACATGCGCTTTCTGGCCGCTGCCATCAAAATCAATAAAGATCTGGAACGCATGGGCGACCTGGCCGCGCACATCGCCGACCGGTCGATTTCCCTGATGAGCCAGCCGCCCCTGCCCCTGTGGGACATTCCACGCCTCGGCGAACTGGCTGCGGCAATGCTTCGCGACAGCCTGGATTCCCTGGTGCGGCAGGATGCAGCTCTCGCCGAGCGGGTATTGCAATCGGACGCCGCCGTCGATCGCTTGCGGGATGCCCTCTACTACCGCCTTATCGGCGCGATGCAGGAAGATGCGTCGGCTGTGGAATCGGATATCCACCTGCTCTTCGTCGTGAGGCACTTGGAACGAATCGCCGACCACGCCACCAATATCGGCGAAGACGTGCTTTTCTATCTGCGCGGCGTGGATGTCCGCCATCAAACAGCCTTAGCGGGTTGAGGCTTGCTTCTGAGCGCCGCACTCAGGCGCCCGGGACCAGCAGCCGGATGATCTCGAAACACATCCACGCCACCAACGCCGAGGCCGGGATGGTAAAGACCCACGCCCACGCGATATTGGCGGCGATGCCCCAGCGGACCGCTTTTAAGCGCTGCACGGATCCCACGCCGGCGATAGCACCCGCAATCACATGAGTTGTCGAAACGGGCTGGTTGATGGCGGTGGCCAACAGAATGGACAGGGCCGCGCCGGTCTCCGCGCAGAATCCGCCACGGGGCTTGAGCTTGGTCAAACGGGTGCCCATGGTGCGCACAATCCGCCATCCGCCGCTCATGGTGCCCAGGCCAATGGCCGCGTGCGCCGACAGAATCACCCACATGGGAACCTTAAATGTCGACAGATAGCCGGAAGTCACCAGCACGCCCGTGATGATCCCCATGGTTTTCTGTGCGTCATTCCGGCCGTGCTCGAAACTAAAGAAGGCCGCCGACACCAGTTGCAGTTTGCGGAAGTAAACGTCCATGCTGCGCGGACTGGAGCGCCGGAATATCCAGTGCACCCCGATCATCAGCCCATACGCCAGCACCATGCCCAACAGGGGCGCGGCGAATATGGAAATGATGGTCTTGGTCCACCCGGCCCAGAGGATGGCGTCGAACATGTGGCGCATGCCTCTCAAGTGCGCCACGTGGGCGATGGCCGCTCCCGAATAGCCTCCCATGAGCGCGTGCGAGGAACTGGTGGGCAGCCCCCAATACCAGGTCAGCAGATCCCAGGCGATGGCGCCCAATAGTCCACCCAGAATTACGTAGGGGGTCACCAGGCGCAGATCGACCATGCCCTGGCCCACGGTCTGTGCTACGCCTGTGCCGAAAACGAAGGCCGCAATGAAATTGAAGAAGGCGGCCCACAAGACGGCCTGGCCGGGAGAAAGCACGCGGGTCGAGACCACCGTGGCCACCGAATTGGCGGCGTCGTGGAATCCGTTGATGAAGTCGAAGATGAGGGCGATGGCAATGATCGCCACGGTCAACAGCAGGATGGGGCTCATCTCAACTGTTTTTGATGACGACGCCCTGCAGCACGTCCGCCACATCCTCGCAGCGGTCGGTGGTGGCTTCCAGAAATTCGTAAACCTCTTTGAGTTTCATCAGCGCGATGGGATCCTTTTCCTTGTCGAACAGTTCGGCAATTGCGCGGCGGACCACGCCGTCCGCCACATCCTCCAGCCGGTTGATTTCGATGCAGTGCTCGGTCACCTGCTGCTTGTCATTGAGCGCCTGAAAACACTTTTGCAGGCTTTCGGCGCAGTCGAAAATCAGGCTGCACAATTGCACCAGAGCCGGCGGCAGAGGATCCAGCCGGTAAGCAAAGATGCGGTGCGCCGCATCTTCAATGCCGTCCAAAACGTCATCCAGGCTGGAGGCCAGCGCGTGGATGTCCTCGGGATCGAGCGGCGTGATGAACGTCTGATTCAAGCTCGTAAAGGTATCGTGAATGATTTCGTCGCCTTTGGCTTCCAGGGTCCGGATTTCCTCGCTGGCGCGCGCCATCTGGGAGTTACCGGAGCGAACCGCTTCGAGCAGCAGCCGGGAGGACTCCACGATCAGCTTCACCTGACTTACGAATAGCTCGAAGAACTTCTCCTCGTGCGGCAGAAAACTCAGTAATCCTCGCTTCTTCTTATTGGCCATGTGCGCTGAAGGTCCCCGTACGGCGGAAGGATTTGAATACTACCAGACCGCCAAGTCTGATTATAATCACATGCTGAATTCATGCACGGGGGCCGGCTGAGAGCACCAGCACCCAGTCCTGAAATACCGGGGCGACGGGCGGTTGCCACACGCCCGCGGCGTCCGGCACGGCATCCTCAACCGCGTATTCCTCTCCGGTTGCAGGATTGAAGTAGAAGGCGCGGTAGGAAACGCCGGCTCCAGTTGGAGCATCTTTGGCGTATCCCACATCGCTGGCATGAAGACGATGCGCAGTTCGCGGTGAATTCCGCCGCAGTACGCCTGCATGTAATTGGCCGTGGTCCAATGCGGTTCCACCCATTCCGGATGGGGTTCCAGCCGCCACCACGGGTAACGCATCAGCAGCGCCTTCGACCAGCCGAGTTGACGCGATCCCGGCAGTTCGCTGGCCACGTCCCACGGGGTATCGCCCCAGGACCGGCCGTGAGGCGATGCGCCAAACGGATGTTCCGCCGTGTTCACTTGCCAGATGCCGTTGGCGCCGTAGGTATGCCCGGCCGCGCCGCTCAACACACAAGCCCAGAACATGAAGCGCTGCACCTCCTGGCGGCTCTGCTCCAGGATGCCTTCATAACAGACTTCGCCGACGATCACTGGCATACGCGGGTTGGCGGCGCGCGCAGCGGTCACCAGTCTGATAGTGCCCGGAATGCTGGCGCGATCGTTGTGGCCCGTTTGCAGCATGTCGAAATCCAGGACGGAAGCATCTTCCACGGTGGTGCGGGCGCTTTCGGAGGGATGAATGGTAATCGGGTGACGGTCGGGATCGGCCGCCCGGACGTAGCGCGCCATTTCCGTCCAGCCGCTTTTCTGCGCAGCCCTGTCGCGATCGGGCGATTTCGAAAGGTAGTAGGGCATGGCGCCCTCGCCCGCCAGGCACCAGATGGCGGGATGCGCTCCCCATCGCGCGATCAGGTAGCGCCAGTGCTGTTTCATGCGCGGCAATCCGAGGATCGGCAGATAGTAGCCCCAACAACCGACGATGCAAGGCGCGATGCCGCGGTCCACCATGTGCTGGATGCGCAGGTCGGCCATGTCGAAGTACGCCGGATTGATGCGCGCATAATCCTGCGTCCACGGAAATCCGCCTTCATTGGCGCCGCGTGGATCGAACTGCGGCATGTCGGGATAGAGTCCCGCGACGATCTGCACCACGGTAAAGCCTTTGGCGGCGCGGTCGGCCGTGAGGCGCCCGAAGTCGGCCGGCCAGCGCAAGCGTTTAGTGAGGCCCATCCACCAGGTGTCTGCGAGCCAAAAGAAGGGCGTGCCATCGGCATGCTCCAGGTGGCGGTGATCCTGCGCGACACGCACCGGGCCGTGGCTCAGCAGCGGGCTACCGCCCGCATACGGCGAGACATCCAGCGTGCCTCGGCGGCCATGCAAATCCGCGTTGGATTGGTCGCTGCAGACCGTTTCGTAGGAGTACGGACCCGGAGCATCGGCGGCGTAACGGAGGCGCCACTCCTGGCCGCCTGCCCAAAAGGCCGGCACGCGCTGTTCCCTGCCCTGGGCATCGCGAAAGATCGCGTCCAAATCGATTTGGTTGAATGGATCCGAATACTGCTTCGTCGAGACGAAGATCCATTCCGTCGTCTCGCGAGCCATTACCGTGCGGTTCTCGGCGCGCGCCGGCAAGGCGGCCAGCGGAATGAGGGCTGCGCCCCGGATGAAGGTGCGCCGGGTAAGTTCTCCCTGGCCTGCCGTGGAAGAAATCATCGAGGTCTATCGTACTACCGGACAACGCCCTATGCGCCTGCCGCCCGCGCGCGGGCTTACAGGTTGTATCCTAGGTAAAGGAGCAGACGACCCGGTCCCTCCCCACCCATCATGGCCACTACCGCAACGCCCGTGCGCGACATTGAAACCACCAAACTGCCCAACGGCGTGCGGATCATCACGGAGGTCATGCCTCACGTGCGGTCCATCTCCGTGGGCATTTGGATCGGCTCCGGTTCGCGGCGCGAAACCGCCGAACAAAACGGCATCTCGCACTTTATCGAGCACATGCTCTTTAAGGGCACCACCAGCCGCTCCGCGGAGGATATTGCCCGTTCGGTCGATTCGATCGGCGGCAATCTGGATGCCTTCACCGCCAAGGAACTGGTTTGCTTCAACACCAAGGTTCTCGACCAGCATTTGCCCATGGCGTTCGATGTGATCGCCGATCTGGTGCTGCACCCGCTGTTTCGCGACGAGGATATCGACAAGGAAAAAGGCGTCATTCTCGAAGAATTGAAGATGGAAGAGGACAGCCCGGATTATCTGGTGCACGAGATATTCTCCTCCAACTTCTGGAAAGACCATCCGCTGGGCAAGCCGATCCTGGGCACGCGCGAGACGGTGAAGCGATTCGACCGGCAGATGATCGGCGATTTTTACAAGGCAGTCTACGCGCCTGACAACGTCCTGATCACGGCGGCAGGCAACCTGACGCACGATGCCTTGGTTGAGCTGGTGAGCCGGCATTTCAAATCGCTGGCGCCCAACGGCGCGGCGCCCGCCGAACAGGTGCCATCGACGCACGCGCGCATTTCGATGCGCAATAAAAAATCCCTGGAGCAGGTACACATGTGCCTGGGGGTGCCTTCGTATCCGCTGCCGCATGAAGAACGTTTCGCCTGCTACCTTTTGAATACGGTGCTGGGCGGCGGCATGAGTTCGCGGCTCTTTCAGAACATTCGCGAACAGCAGGGCTTGGCTTACGCGGTTTTCTCGGAACTGAGCCCCTACCGCGATACCGGCTGCCTTTCGATTTACGCGGGAACCTCGATCGAATCCGCAGGTAAGGTCGTGGAGTCTATTATCAAAGAATTCCGGCAGTTGAAGGAAGATGGCGTCAGCGCCGAGGAACTGCAGCGCGCCAAGGATCATCTGAAGGGCTCGTTGATGCTCAGCCTGGAATCGACCTCCAGCCGCATGTCCAACCTGGCGCGCCAGGAGATGTACTTTGGCCGCTTTTTCACGCTCGACGAACTGGTGGAGAGCATCGAACAGGTAACTGCCGGGCACGTGCGGCAAATTGCGCAGAAATTCTTCGACCCGAAACAGATTGCCCTCACCGTTCTGGGGAATCTGGACGGCTTCCGCATCGGCCGTGAAGACCTGGTGTGCTGAGCGATGAAGCTCCTGGTTTTGGCGCTGGCGGCGTTGGCCGTGGTTTTCGCCCTTAAGGGCGTAGCCGTTCGCCAGGATCTGGTTACGGAACGCCAAGCCATCGAGGCCGATTGGACGGAAGTGAACGCGGCGCTGGACCAGCGAGTGGGTGTCGTGCCGGATCTGACGAGCCTGGTGCAAGCCGAGGCGCCCGCCGAAGTCGCTGTGGTCCATGGCGTCTTGCAAGCGCGCGAGGCCTTGAACACCGCGCACACCCTGCAGGAAAAAATACAGGCGAATGGGCGCCTGGATGAAGCTCTAGCGCGGCTGATGCTCCAGGTTGAGAACTACCCCAAGCTGGACAGCGGCAAGCGCTACGGCGATTTATTGGAAGCGCTCAAGAGCTCGGATTACAAGATCGCCGTGGCGCGCCGGAAGTACAATGAGGCAGTGGAGCATTACAACGCGCGCATCGAATTATTCCCCAACAATGTGGTGGCTTCGGTAACGCGGCTGCGCAAAGTTGACGCTTACTTCCAGACTCCCGCCATCTAAACGCTCACAATCATGACCGACATTCCAATTTTTCCGAACTATGTGGACGGACAATGGGCCGACAGCGGCGTCCATTTTGAGAATCGCAACCCCGCGAACACCGGTGAAGTAGTGGGTTTGTTTGTGCAAGGCACGCCCGCCGAGATCGAGGAAGCCGCGCAGGCTGCCCACTGCGCGCTGCCGGGCTGGGCGAATCTGAACGCTCCCGGGCGCGGCGCCATTCTTTACAAAGCCGCGGAAATTCTGGACCGGCGATTCGATCAAGCCGCGGCCGACATGACGCGCGAGGAAGGCAAGACTCTGCCCGAAGCGAAGGGCGAACTGCGCCGCGCGATCAATATCTTCCGTTACTTCGGCGGCGAAGGTTCACGCCTGAATGGCATGCTGGTGCCCTCCGAGCGCGATCGCGTACATATGTTCGCCATTCGTAAGCCCATCGGGGTGGTGGGGTTGGTGACGCCGTGGAACTTTCCCAGTGCGATCCCGGCGTGGAAACTAGCGCCCGCATTGATTTGCGGCAACACCGTGGTACTGAAACCCGCCAGCGCGGCGCCTTTGAGCGCATGGCGCCTGGTGGAAGCATTGCACGAAGCCGGTCTGCCGAAGGGCGTCTTGAATTTCGTGGCAGGACCGGGCGGCAAACTGGGACAGGCGCTGGTGGATGCCAAGCCGCTGAAGGCGATTTCGTTTACTGGGTCTTGCCAGATCGGCGAATGGCTGCATGGCGAGGCGTCCAAGCGGCGCTTGCGCATTCAATTGGAGATGGGCGGCAAGAATCCGACCATCGTACTGGCGGACGCCGATTTCAATGCCGCCGTCGAGAACACGGTGAACGCGGCGTTCTTCTCGACCGGACAAAAGTGTACGGCCACCAGCCGTGCGATTGTGGAAGATTCGATTTACGATAAATTCCTTGATGCGTTGGTGGAGCGGACGCGCAAGCTGAAGGTTGGCGATGGGATGCAGACCGGCATCGACATCGGGCCCTGCGTGGATCAGGCCCAGATGGATGCGGTGCTGCGTTATATCGAAATAGGCCGCCAGGAAGCAGGTGAGCCGAGGGTGGGCGGGCAAAGGCTCACGGATGGCGACCATGCCAAAGGATATTTCGTCGAGCCGACCGTATTTGCGGACGTGACGCCGGAGATGACCATTGCGCGCGAAGAGATCTTCGGGCCGGTGCTGGCAGTGATGCGGGCACGGGATTTCGAGGATGCCGTGCGCATCGCCAACGACATCCCGTTCGGCCTCTCGGCATCGATTCAAACCAGCAACGTGTCGCGCGTTTTCGAATTTGTGTACCGGATGGAAGCCGGGCTGTTGACGGTGAACCTGCCCAGCGCCGGGGTCGAGTATCAATTGCCGTTCGGCGGTACCAAGGACTCCAGTTTTGGGCCTAAGGAACAGGGTCCGGCGGCGCTCGATTTCTATAGCGACTATAAAACGGTCTATTTGAAGTACTAAAGAAGAAGCAGGAGACAGAAGTCACGATGCGTCTGGGACAAGTTAAGGCGGACGGCGGCTATCTGGCCGCGATCTTCGAGGGGGATCTGGCGCGCCCGGTTCCCGGATATACCATGACCGATTTGATTCGGCGATCGGAAACACAGAATACGACTTTGGGTAAAACCGCGGCGCGGCTCGCCAGCCACCATGCGGAACCGCTTCCGCCCGCGCTGCCCATCGTGCCGCCGGAAGTTTGGGCTTGCGGATGCACGTACGAACGCAGCGCCTCGTTTCGCGATGCGGAGCATGGCACGCGCGAAGGCATGTACGCCTATGTTTACCAGGAGGCGCGGCCGGAGGTTTTCTTCAAGGGTACCGCGCGCGTGTGCGTGGGACCGGGGCAAGCCATCGGCATTCGCGCGGATTCGCACTTCACGGCGCCCGAGCCGGAGCTTGCCCTGATTCTCGGCAGCCGCGGCAATATCATCGGCTACACGCTGGCGAACGACGTTTCGGCGTGGGATATCGAACGCGAGAATGCGCTGTATTTGCCGCAATCGAAGGTTTATACGGCGTGCTGTGCGCTGGGTCCCGTGATCCTGACGGTGGACGATCTGCCGGAGCCTTACAACCTGGAGATGACCTGCACGGTCACGCGCGATGGACAGGAGCGCTTCTCTGGAAACGTCTCCACCTCAAAGCTGCACCGGAAGTTCGAAACGCTAATCGAATACTTGCGGCGCGCGAATTCCACACCGGCGGGCACGGTGCTGCTCACCGGCACCGGCATCATCGTGCCCGAAGATGCCGCGTTGGCGCCCGGCGATGTCGTCACGATTCGCGTAGCCGAGTTCGGTGAATTGACCAACCACGCACAGGTCGTCGGCGCGGCGTGATCGCTTAGCGCAGCGGGCGCATGATCACGTCATCGGACTTGCAGGCGGCGCGCAGCGCTTCGTCATTGCACGCGCGGCCTTCCAAATCCGGCGACAGGCAGGCGCGCACTTCCTGCAAATAGCGGCCGTTGCCGCTGCATAAAACGACGAAGCCGGCGTCGCCGATTTTCGGATTGGCGGCGGCGAAGTCGTCGTGCAGGCGCTGCGGGCTCACCACGATCTCCCGCTGCGGTGACAGATACGGCGAAGGGATGGCGATGCTTTTGAAGGCTTCGGCCGCGTCGTCGAAATAATCCTTCGGAGACAGGCCGCTGCAAGTGCCGTGTTTTTCCCATTCGTGCTCGACCAGTACAGGGCTGGGCATGATGGCCAGCATGGGCTCAATCAGGCTCTGGTCCATCGGCTCGTTGGTGCAGCTTTGCGGCCACCCGCCGCGGTCATACTGCGGCCAGAGTCCGTGCAGCACGAAGGCAAAGTGCCGGTCGCCGCCGCACTGCGCCGGATCGTTGCGGCCGGCGGCGGTAGCGCAAAATCCGGGCGACCACGATAGCGACAGCACGTAGAAATCGAATTTGCCGGTCTCCGGCGCGCCGTTGTTGGGGATGGCGCGCGCGCCGCGATGGCGATGCCGGTGGCGGCCTCCGCCGGAGGCAGTCGCGGGACCCTCGCTGGACGGAGCAGGGGCAGGCGGGCTGCCGCCGCAGGAACAGAGCCAAACGGCCAGGGCAAAGCAAAGGGCAGAGTAGCGATGCACAGCTTAGATGATAACGCCCAACAAAATTTCCAGAGACAACGGCCCGGCTTCCAGCACGAAATAGCTTGCGGTCAGGCAAGGAGGAATCTCAAATGGACGAACGCGAGCGGCGTCACGCCATCGACGTCACGCTTTCACAACTGGAGAAGCAGTTCGGCAAGGGCGCTGTCTTGCGTCTTGGATCCACCACGGTGCTCCCCGTGGCGGTGATTTCCAGTGGTTCGATTTCGCTCGACGCCGCACTGGGCGTGGGCGGCTTTCCGCGCGGGCGCGTGATGGAGATTTTCGGGCCGGAATCCTCCGGCAAGACGACTCTCACTCTGCATCTGATCGCGGAAGCGCAGAAGGCGGGCGGCACGGCGGCATTCGTCGATGCGGAGCATGCGCTCGACCCAGGCTACGCCCGCAAATTGGGCGTGGATGTGGATAACCTGCTGGTGTCGCAGCCGGACCATGGCGAACAGGCGCTTGAAATCGCGGGCGCGCTCACCGCATCGGGCGCCATCGACGTGGTGGTGGTGGATTCGGTCGCAGCGTTGGTTCCCAAGGCCGAACTGGATGGCGAGATGGGCGACAGCCACATGGGCCTGCATGCGCGGCTGATGTCGCAAGCGCTGCGCAAGCTGACCGGCGTGGTGAGCCGCACGGGCACTTGCATGGTGTTCATCAACCAGGTGCGCGAGAAGATTGGTGTAGTTTTCGGCAATCCGGAGACGACCACCGGCGGCCGTGCGTTGAAATTCTATGCATCGGTGCGTGTGGAAATCCGGCGCATCGGCGCCATCAAGGACGGGGATGCGGTGGTGGGGAACCGGACCCGCGCGAAAGTGGTGAAGAACAAAGTAGCGCCGCCATTTCGCGAGGCCGAATTCGACATTTTGTACGGCGAAGGGATTTCGCGCGAGGGCGATCTGCTCGATCTGGGCGTCACGCACAATCTGGTGGAAAAGAGCGGGTCGTGGTTCAGCTATCGCGCGGAGCGCATCGGCCAGGGGCGCGACAACGCCCGCCAGTTCTTGCGCGAGCATGCGGATGCGGCGCGAAATCTGGATGGGGAACTACGCAAGGTACTAGGTCTCGAGAACAAGCAGGAGCCTCGTAAAGCAGCAGCGGCGGCTTCGGGAGGCGACAATACCGCTCGAAAGGCCGTTTGACGGGCCTTGCACGCACTATCCATAAAAAAAAGCCCGAAAACAGGCTATTTTGCGTGCTTTTTCCTTTACATCGACTTTCGCCATCCCTTATTATTGATTACGTAATTGAGCCACCGCCCGAATCGGGCCCGCGGCCAGCGCCTTAATCTTGATGATAGATGGCGGAGGAGCTACCGTTTATCGGCGGCCCTTGAATTTAGATCGATGGTGAGAACCAAAGGAGAGCTATGGCAAGTCAACGTTTGACGCAGACGCAACTGGTGAGGAGCCTCGCCGAGAGTTGCGAAGTGAACAATAAAGTCGCGCGCCAATTCCTGGATTCCCTTTCCAGCACGGCGATCGCGGAAGTAAAGAAGAACGGTGTTTTCGTGTTACCCGGAATCGGACGCCTTGTGCGCCAGGATCGGAAAGCCCGCGTGGGCCGCAATCCCGCGACCGGCGAAACGATCAAGATTCCCGCGAAGAAAGTGGTCAAGTTCCGCGTGGCGAAAGCCGCGAAGGACGCGATCGTGCCGCCCAAGAAGGCGAAGTAAGCGGGACCAAGTCCCACGGAAAAAACAATTCCCCGCGAGCGTCCTGTACGCGCGCGGGGATTTTTTCGTCCAGGTATCCGGAGCCGGATGAGATCCGCCCAGAATTGCGGGCAGCACCCAAAAGCCCTATTGCGGCTTTTTTGTGTCGTCGTCCTTCATCGCATCCTTGAAATTGCGGATGCCTTCTCCCAAGCCTTTGGCGAAGTCCGGAATTTTCTTGGTACCGAACAGCAGCACCACCACGACCAGAATTACGCACAGCTCGGGAAAGCCAATAGACCTCATATGGCCTCCTATTCCATTCCATTGTACAGGAAACCACCGGGCACGGAGTTTGATACGTGCCAGCGCGGTACGATAACCTTGCCGCATTACGTGCCACAACCAGGTTGAGTTCCGTAACCCGGGGGACTTTAACTGGAATTCCAAAATAGCGCAACGTCTTAGATATGCCAATTGCGCTTTAGGGAGTGGGAGGGCCGACCGCTATGCCGCCGAAGTGGCGGCAGTTCTCGGCTCGAAAGTATAGCCGAAGCCGCGCACGGAGTGAATCAAGTTGGGATTAGTGGGGTCAGTTTCGATCTTTTGCCGCAAGCGCAGGATGTAGACATCCACCGCGCGATCTGTAATGGCGCGGTCCTGTCCCCAAACCGCGTTCAACAGTTGCTCGCGGCTGAAGACTACACCCGGCCGGCTCATCAGAAATTCGAGTAGCCGGAATTCCGTGGCGGTCAAATTCAGCGGAGTCCCATTGAGACGAGCCTGGCAACTGCTGCGATCCAACTGCACGCCGCCGGCTTCGAACACTCGCGCCGGGGCAACCTGATTGCGGAACTGCAGTTTAATGCGCGCGATCAATTCGCGCACGAAAAATGGCTTCACCAGATAATCATTGGCGCCCAATTCGAGGCCGACGATGCGATCGGTTTCCGAAGCGCGGGCGGTTAGGAAAATGATCGGCGTGCCGCTGAAGTCCTGCTCCTTGCGCAGAGCTTTGCAAATTTCCAGACCGTCGTAATCCGGCAGCATGATGTCCAACAGAATGAGGTCGGGACGCACTTGGCGGCAAAGATCCAGGGCGCCCTTGCCCGTTTGCGAGCCAGAGAGCGCGAAGCCTTCCTTTTCGAGGTTGTACTTCAGCAGCGCAAACAGATCCGTGTCGTCTTCGATCAGCAGAATCTTCTTCATGGGCCATATTCAGGGTAATCGACCCACCGTTAAGAGATGGTTACGGAACCGTGAACTGCCGATGAAGTTCACTCAGGCGGTGTGGACAGGTTCTTCGAAACGATAGCCGAAACCGCGCACGGTGGTCAGAAACTTCGGGTTGTCGGGTTCCGCTTCGATGTGTTCGCGCAAGCGTCGTACGTGCACATCCACTGTTCGGGGAGTAACAAAACGCTGCTGTCCCCAAACCTCTTCGAGGAGCTGATCGCGGCTGTAAGCGCGTCCCGCGTGCGTCAGGAAAAACTCCAGCAGCTTGTGCTCAGTAGATGTGAGATTCAGCTCATTTCCGTTCAGGAAAACGCGGTGGGCGCCGCGATCCAGCCGGAAGGGTCCCGATTCGAGAGTCGTGTCTTCGTCCTCGTCTCGTTCCGAGCGCCGCAGGTGCGCCTTCACGCGCGCTACCAACTCGCGCGGGCTGAACGGCTTGGTCATGTAATCGTCGCCGCCGATTTCCAGGCCGAGCACGCGGTCGACTTCATCGGAGCGGGCGGTGAGGAAGAGGACGGGAATGCGCATCAACGTGGCCGACTGCCGGATCTGGCGGCAAAGCTCAAATCCGTCGTCGCCCGGGAGCATGACGTCGAGCACAATCAAATCGGGCTTCCAGTTTTCGAGCGCCTTCAGGGTTCCTTTATGACCGGTCAGCACGTGCGCCTGGTAACCGCTTCGAGTCAGGTTGTACTCAAGGAGCGCCGCCAGTTCGGCTTCGTCCTCTACAATTGCGATTCTCTTAGCCATGCGATTTTCGTCGTCAGTCTTTCAGCCTACTCCACCACCTGGAAATCAGTCCAGGAACTGGCGGTGCGCGGTTTCTTTCCGCGGCGGTCGGTGGCCATCGCTTGCAGGTAATAGTGGCCCGCGGGAAGAGAGCCACCCAAGCGCAATTCTCCCTGAACGGCACGGCCGTCGTCCCCTCTTACGGGAGCCACGGAAACGGGATGATTCAGGACCGGGGTTTGATCGCGATACAACTGGATGCGCGGCTCAAATCCGGCGCCTCCGCCATGATCGGTTTCGATATGGAAGGCAAACGCTAACTGGGTTCCGGCATGGAATTCACGCAGGGCGGAAGACACGCTGTTGAAGCGGTCCGCGGCAGGCGCCGAACTGTCGTCGATCAGCGGAGTCGTGACGGCCAGGCGCTGCTTCTTCACATCCGGAATGTCGATATACTGGCCGGCGGAACCCGACGCGCGCGAGTTGCTATCCAGAATGCAGGCGCGCACCTGATAGGGTCCGGGCTGCTTAACCGGCACGTCCAAAGTGAATAGAATGCCGTCTTTCTTCAGCTTCTCCAGCCTTTCCGCGTTGGCATTGATCGCGATGTGGCGGCTGAGAACAGCTAACGGCGCGACACCGTAGCCGGAAGCGAGAATGAAGGCATCGAGCGCCGCATACTGAACACCGTCAAGATCGGCGCGGAAAGTGATATCGCGTGGATCGACGTACAGCAGGTTGTGGACAAACGGCTGGCCTTTCGCGGTACGCCGGTAGAGCGCCGTCATGCGCACGCGCACGCTGGATTTATTGAACAGCGATTGCACATCCGCGAACATCTGCTGCTGGCGCGTAACGTACCTTGGGCGGGTGGCCTCGTCGGTGGCGCCGAAGAATCCGGAGCGCGAATGCGCATGCAGGCCAGGCACCGTTACTTTTACCTGAATGGAGTGATAGTCCACTTTCGCCGCGGCGCCGGTGCTGATGTTGTCGGGCGCCTTGAATCCGATCAGGTAATAGCCGTGCTGATCTTCCTGAATGCGGTCCAGTGCTTCGCGGATGCCATTGCTGTTGACGGTGGCGAAGCCGCCGGTACCCTCGGCGAGTTGCAGCAGCCCTTGCTGCGAGAGATCCAGGGCGGCCAAACTGGCTGCGGGAAGGTAGACTAGGCCGCGCGCATCCACCGTGTACACGATGGCGCCGGCGCGATTGGCTTTATCAATTAATTTATGGAATTGGACAACCAACTCGTCGTGGATCGCCATGTCCAGGTGTTGGCCGGGGACACTGGCGCCCGGCAGATAAATGCCGTCGGAGAAAAACACCACGGCTTTGCGGCCTCCCACCGGCCGCAATTCCTCCATGAGCTGGCTTAAGGTATCCAGCGCGCCGTTGGTGGCGTTCAGCCGCATGTACGCATATTCGTTAGCCCGTTCGACGCGAGGGCCGCGCAGGGCCCCCGTCAAGGCCGGGAGCGGGGCGTCTCCGGTATCGAGCGTGCGATTGACCGGCAGACCGGTACGCTCGAAAGGATCGATCATGCCCAATCCCCGGGATTCCAGCGCAGGTTGTCGATGGCGGCACGCAGCACTCGCTTATCTGAAGTAAATTGCTGGAAGACGCTATTGCCTCGGCCGGTTTCCCACAGCGCTACCAGGTCGTCCGGCTCCATTTGTTCGTCGATGAACTTACGCAGCTCGCGACGCACGGAATACATGCTGAGCCACGATAAGCTGAGGTCGTCGACCACCAGCACCATGCTCCTGCGCACTTCTTCCGGCTTGGGGATGGCGTAGCCGGCGCGGGGCAAACCGCTGGCGTCCGGAGCCCTCAGCGGAACGTAGGAAAAGTTGGCGATGGCTTGTGGCTTGCCGTCGAGTCGCACCTGGAAGTCATCCGCCTTGAGGTTGGTTACCTGGTGTCCTTTCGAATCGGTAACCAGGGAATCGATCTGGACCAGCGTAGTGCTGACGCTGAATACGGTGGGCGAAGTGGCTGGCTCTTGCGCGCCGAGCAGCAACAAGCCAAGCCACGGAACAACAGTCCAGCGTGGCATAGGTGAAGCTTAGGATAGCAGGGACCGCAGGATGGCGACAGCCGATGAAGCCGGCATCTGCCGGCGTCCGGCTAGAATGGAAGGCAGCGTATGGCGGAAAACGTGAATGAAGTGGTGCCATTCCTGGGCGTGCTGGACATGGCGCGATCGGTCCCTTACTACACGAAAGGCTTAGGCTTCGCGATCAAGCGGCGTTGGGATGTGGATGGCGAACTGCGCTGGTGCTGGCTCACCCTGGGCGGCGCATCGATCATGCTGCAGCAATGGCACGCCTCGCGCGTGCCGAAGGGCAAGCCCGGCGATGGCATGTCACTGTGCTTCCAATGCGAGGACGCGCTGGCTCTGTACCATCAGTATCGGGCGCGCGATCTGGCGCCCACGGAACCGTCGGTAGGAAACGGCTTCTGGGTGACGCAGTTAGTCGATCCCGATGGGTACAATCTCTTTTTCGAGAGCCCCACCGACACGCCGGAAGAGACCAAATTGTCCGATCTGGTCTAGGCCCGCACGATGCCCTGGCGAATGGCGTAGCGCACGAGGCTGGCGGTTTCGTGCACTCCCAGCTTTTCCATGATGCGGCTGCGATGCGAGTCGGCTGTCTTATAGCTGATCCCGAGCAACGCGGCGACCTCCTTGGTGGAGTGGCCTTCGGCGACCAAGCTGAGCACCTGCACCTCGCGCGCGGTGAGCGGAGCGACGGCGGTGGTGCGGCCGGGTGAAAGGATCTCGACGGACGAGCCGAGGTACCCTAAGAAGCGGCCCTCTTCGTCAAACTGCGCGGTACCGGCGTTGCGGATCCACGCGTAATTCCCGTCGGCCCGCTGCAGCCTGTACTCCAGTGAAAACGGAAGCTGGGCGTCGAAGGCGCGGCGATAGGCGTCCTGCCAGCGTTGGCGATCGTCGGGATGGATGCCTTCCAACCAGCCTTCACCGGCCTCCTCCGCCATGCTCCGGCCCCGAAATTCCAGCCACGGGCGGTTGAAGAAGGTGCATTGGCCGTCGTTACCACTCGACCAGAGCATGAAGGGGGCTTGGTCGACGAGGCGGCGGAAGCGGTCGTCTTCCGGTCCGAAATGGTATGGGATTACGTCGCTAGAGGTCATTGTTTGTGTAGACGGCATCATGTTCTTAACGAAATATTAATGCCGTTCTGCGGTGGAGTAAATAATATAAGTACTATACCCGATCAACAATCTTCCGGTTAGGTACCACACCGTATGGGAGCCGGGCAAATCGGGTATATCGAGTGGCTTGCCGGGAGGCCCATTCCGGTGATATCATGGGATCAGACGACTGTGCCAGCGCCCCCCGCAACTCTTCAGAGACTGTCGTTCGCTTTCGCCAAGTCCTGGAAATAAAGGAGTAACCCTAACAAATGGCATCCAACAATTATTCTCAAGGCGCACAAGTGGAACACGATAAGTTCGGCTTGGGAACTGTGCTCACCAGCAATGAAGAGCGGATCACAATCAAGTTTGACGATCACGGCGAAAAGAAGTTCGTTACCCCCATGGTCATGGGGCAGCTAAAGAAGAGTGATAGGCAGCCACCCGCCGAAAAGCGCGCATCTCGTGCGCGAAAACCCAAGGCTGTGGCTCCGGTGCCTGTCCACTAAGACCCAAAAGGAATCGATTTGAACGCGCGAGCAAGACGTTTATTTGAAGAAGCCAAGAAGAAGAATCCGGATCTGAAGATGCCGGCGGAGTCCGCTCCAGTTGCGGAGCTTTCCGAAGATGATCTGGCGTTGATCAAGCAAGGCGTCGGTGACAAGACCAGCCGCCCTGGCGGACAGAGCTCCGGTGACGCTGGGTCGGCGGATGGACCTCGGGAGCAAATCGGATCCGTGGTTACATATTTCGAAGCTAAAGGATTTGGCTTTCTGCGTCCCGACGATGGCGGACGCGATGTGTTCTTCCATGTTTCGCGGCTCGCCGAGGGCGATCCTACCACCCTAAAGCCCGGAACCAGGCTGCAATATGAGCTTGGGATGGACCGGACCGGCAAATTGGCCGCGAGCAGCGTGCGGATTGCCCCTGCGCCACCTGTCGCAGCGCCCGAGTAGCCTGGCGATCATTTCCTATTGTTTGCTTGGGGTTTCTTAAAGACCCTTACCCTTGCGGGCGCCGGGGAGGTTGCTTCAGGGGTCTTAATTTTTAGAGGTTAGTCTCGCTTTGGTGGGAGTTGCCTCCCCGGCTTAATTCCAATATTAATATATCACTGGGCCAGACGCAAGGTTTTTTTCTGTTTTTTGGAAGTGCGCAGAAAGTATGTGAAAAATCATACCGCTTCCTTGCCCCGTACCTCGACACCGGCCAAGTCTTCCATCACCTTGATAGTGGCGCAGATATCCTCCTCCCCGTGCCCTTTGGAAATGGCTGCCTGAAACATCTGGCGTGTCACGGCGGTCAAAGGAACTGGTACTCCCAGTTCGGTAGCGGAGTCGAGCATGAGGCCAATATCCTTATGCATCCATTTTACGGAGAACGCCGGGTCGAACGAGCGCCGCAAGACCATCGGCGCTTTTGCCGAAACTAACCCGGACTTGGCCGCGCTGTTATTCAGGATGTCGAGCATCAAGTCGGCGTCAACACCCGCCTTGGCCGCCAGCACCATCCCCTCATTGAATCCCTGCAGCAGATTGGACAGAATCAAATTTTGAGACAGTTTGGCATTGAGCCCCATGCCCGGCCCCCCGCAGTGATAGAACAGCTTGCCCATCACCTCCAGGTAAGGGCGGATGCGATCGATGACCGCGGCATCGCCTCCGATCATGAATGTGAGTGTGCCATTTTCGGCGCCGGCTTTCGACCCGGTGCATGGAGCATCGAGGAAATCGATGCCCTTGGTGGCGAGCGCCTGCCCGATCTGGCGGCTTGCCGTGGGCGCGATGGTACTGGCATCGGCCACAATTGCGCCGCGGAGCGCGCCTTCGATGATGCCGTGGCTGCCCAGAATGGCTTCACGGGACATGGCGGTGTCGCCGACGATGAGGAATATAACGTCCGCATTCTCGCCGACTTCCTTAGGCGTCGCGCAGAAGCGGGCTTTCTCTTCCTCCGCTAACTTGCGCGCCTTGGCCGCGCTGTGCGACCAGGCCGCGACCTCGTGACCCGCACGCAATAGATTGCGCGCCATCGGGTAGCCCATGATTCCAAGTCCCAAAAATCCTAATTTAGCCATCACTGAATTGTAAGCCGAGTGCGGCATGTGCGACAATTTGCGTTCCGATGAAACCTGCCGTCTTAGTGACCAAACGAATTTTTCCCCAGGCAATCGCCTTCTTGAAAGAACACGCGGAACTGGATTACGCTGAGTCCGACGATGGCATGACCGCGGCGGAACTGGCCCAGCGCATTCGCGGCAAACAAGCGGTAGTGAGCCAACTCATGGACAAATTTACGCCGGAGGTTCTGGCCACCCTGGATGGCGTCAAGGCGATCTCCAATGTCGCGGTCGGCTACGACAACATCGATGTGCCCGCCGCGACCAGGCATGGCATCTTCGTGACCCATACGCCGGATGTGCTCACGGATACAACGGCGGATTTCGCGTTCGCGCTGCTGATGGCTTCAGCCCGGCGCGTCGTGGAAGGTCATCATTTCGTGCATTCCGGGCAGTGGACGAAATGGCGGGTAGACTTACTGGTCGGGCAGGACGTGCATCACCGCACACTCGGCATTTTCGGCATGGGACGCATTGGACAAGCGGTCGCCCGGCGCGGAAAGGGCTTCTCGATGCGAGTGATTTACCATGACACGAAGCGCGCGCCCGAAGCGGTGGAACAGGAGTTGGGACTGGAACTGGTCAGCAAGGAGGAATTGCTGCGAACGGCCGATTTCGTAAGCTTGCACGTCCCGCTCATGCCGGAGACGCGGCACATGATTGGCGCGGAAGAAATCCGCATGATGAAGCCCACCGCGATCCTGGTGAATTCCTCGCGCGGTCCTGTGGTCGACGAGCCTGCGCTGGCGGAAGCTCTGGAGCAAAAGGCGATTGCCGGCGCGGGCATCGACGTGTTTGAGAACGAGCCCACCGTTTATCCGTTGTTGTTGAAACTGGAAAACGTAGTGCTCGCGCCGCATATCGCCAGCGCTTCGGTAGACACGCGCATCAAGATGTCGATGATGGCCGCGGAAAACGCGGTAGCGGCGATCGAAGGGCGGCGGCCCCCAAACCTACTGAATCCCGAGCTTTGGGAAAAACGAAAAAACGCTTAGCTACTTGCCGGAGACCGCACCGGCCGCTTCGCCTTCTTTAAAGAAACCTTCGTTTTCGATTTTGAAGTTGAGGCTCTTGTTGACGCCGTCCATCCACTGCTTGAAGTGAGCCTGCTTCAGTTCGTTGACCACATCTTCGTGCACATCGGCGAGTGGTTGCGGGGCGACCTCTTCCGCGCGGAACAGATAATAACCGTTGGGCTGCTTGACGGGCTGGCTGAGTTCGCCCGCCTTGAGGGAAAAAATCGCCGTGCGGATGGCGTCTGGAAGATTGTCGGTACTGCGAATCGCCCCGAAATCACCGTCTTTGGCCGCTGAAGTGGGATCTTGGGAGTTTTCCTTGACCAGTTTGACGAAGCTGGCGCCGGCCACAACCGCGGCGCGCAGGGTATTGATCTTGGCGAGGGCCTCGGCTTCTGTCAGCGTTTTCTTGCCGCCAACCGCGGGGGCAGCCGGGTCTTCGGTGTAGGTCACGTAAATCGCCTTCACCTTCACCTGCGTGAAGCGCTTCTGGTTGGCACTGTAGAAGCTTTGCACCTCGGCTTCGGGAATGGTGATGCCGGTCAGCACTTCATGCAACTGCGCGTTCATGAGTAAGTACAAGCGGTTGAAGGCGAGCGCCTCCCGGGTGGGACTCTCCTGGTCGAGTTTGGCCTTCTCGGCCATCTCGGACAAATGACGCATGAGCGCGAACTGCTGCACGAATGCGCGGCGGTCGCGTCGCGCGACCTGCTGCATGTTGGGGGGCATGACATTCAGGAAGCTGTCCAGTTGGCCCGCCGTAAGTTTGCGCCCGTCTTCGAACGTCGCAACGACAGTGTCCGGAGGTAATGCCGCCATTGCAGGCGGGGCGGAAGCCGCCGGGGGAGCAGACTGCGCCCACACCGCCGACACAAAAAAGGAAACAAGAAAGAATAACTTCATGAGGGTATTTAGGGATAGTTTAACGCGAACCGAGGCGCTGGCGCGCAGTGGCGATAGACCTCTCTAAAGCGGAATAGGCGGCGCCGGGGCTATTTGAGCCCGGCGCCGCACTGGGTTTGTCGCATCGGGCAGGATTACATGTGGCTGTGATCCATACCGGACATCTGCATTTTGCCGCCGTTGGAGGAAGAGAAGAATAAGAAGAAGTTGGATGGTACTTGTTTGGCGCCGCCGGCCTGTTCAGCGGCTTGCAGGAGCGCTTTGGAGGTGATGCCGGTGGTGCCGGCCTTGTTCGGCCAGTCGGATGAATTCAACACCAGCACGGGAACCACTTCCCACCAGATAGCGGAGAGGTTTACATCGGTATTCAGGAGCACATGGCTATGATTGGGCAGCGGCGCGAAAAAGTTGGCGGCGGGAGGAGGCAGCAAACCCAGTTCCTCCAATACGAGGCCCAGATCCACGCGCGAAGAGTGCATGGTGCAGGTTCCGGGAGGCGAATTGGGTTCCGGGCATTGCGTATAAACCGCGGGCGTTGCCTTGAAAGCTTCCGGCAGCGCGCCAAAGAGACTGATGAGAGCGCTACCTAGCGCCGGCCCGCAGTTGGTGCCGGGCACCACGTTGGTGCAGGAGATGGCATCGTTCGGATTGGTATCGTTATCCGACGAGAACATGGGAATCAGTACGTAGATGGGCTCGACTGTGGTTGCGGTTCCGGTCGGTCCGGTGGGCGAGATAGCGGGCTGAATGCCTGCCTGGCAAATCGGGATTTGATACTCAGTAGGATCCATATCGGCGGGAACGCCGTTGTAATTGAGATCCCAGCCGGGTTGATCGACACAATCAAAACTTTGGCCGTAAGTGAAAGTGAGCACTTGGCTGTTACCGTACCCAAGTGTCTGGTTGGGTCCGAGTCCTTGCGCATGAGCCGCCGGCGCCAGATAGACTGAAGCGCAGAGCAGCGAGATTGATAATAGGGTCGTCTTCATTAAAACCTCCGAGGCTGTTTAACTACACACGCCTACTAATACGGAGGCTGTGACGATTTAGGATTGCAGCTTTCAACACAGACCGAGGTGAAAGTTCGAAAAAAAATCAGACTCGCGCGTGCCGGCGGTATTGATCCGCACGCGCCGGCTGGTTACTACAAGTCCGTGTAAAGGCCCATGCGCTCCTTGACGAGATTGACGGTGGAAACGGCGACGGGAGATACGCGCTCCGCTCCTTCGCACAGAATTCGTGGCACGTAAGCAGGGTCGGCCATGATCTCGCGATAGCGCTGCTGGAACGGTTCCAGATACGAAATAGCCATCTCCGCCACTTGTTTCTTCAGCTCGCCGTAGCGCATCCCGGAGAAGTGCGCCCGCATCTGTTCGCCGGACCATCCGCCGAACGCCTGAAAAATGCTCAGCAGGTTAGCTACTCCTTCACCCATAGTTTCGAAATCGACGGCGGGGTTGGAATCGGTGGTGGCGCGCATTACAATTTTCCGAATGCGGTCGGGTGGATCGAGCAACGCCACGGCATGATTCGCACCGGGCGCGGACTTACTCATCTTCGCCGTGGGATCGTCGAGGCCCATGATGCGAGCGCCCACGCCCGGCAGGCTGGTAGCCGGCATCACAAACGTATCGCCATACATGGAGTTGAAGCGTTGGGCGATGTCGCGAGTCAGTTCCAGATGCTGGGCCTGATCTTCGCCAACGGGCACCGCGGCCGCCTGGTAAAGAAGGATATCGGCAGCCATCAGGCAGGGATACTGCAAGAGCCCATCGCCCACCGATTCCTGTTTCGCCGCCTTTGTCTTGTATTGCGTCATGCGCTCGAGCCAGCCGACCGGCGTGACGCACGTCAACATCCAGGCAAGCTCGGCATGCGCCGGCACGGCGGATTGAACCATGATGCTGGATTGCCTGGGATCGATGCCAGCCGCGAGATATAAGCCCGCGATTTCAAGAATCTTCGCGCGAAGCTCGGCCGGATCCTGATATACGGTGACGGCGTGCAGATCGACGATACAGAAGATGCATTCGTAGTCGGCCTGGACGCGAACCCAATTCTTCAGCGCTCCGAGATAATTCCCGATGTGTAGATTTCCGGACGGCTGCATGCCGGAGAAGACTCGTGCTCTCATGGTAGGTGAGTAAAAAGGAGTAAGTTTTATCCTAAGCGATTTCGAGTTGACTGTGGAGAAGCTGGTGTATGGCGGCGACGGACTGGGCCGGCTGGAGGGCCGCGCAGTGCTGGCGCCGTTCGTACTGCCGGGCGAGCGCGTGCAATTGCACAGCGTGTCGGAGAAGCCGGGAATCGTGCGTGCCCGGCTGGTAGAGTTGCTCGAGGCGTCGCCCGAAAGGGTGGCCGCGCCGTGCCCTTACTTCGGACGATGCGGCGGATGCCACTACCAGCACGCGCCGTATGAAATGCAAGCGGCCCTCAAGCGCGGCATCCTGGAGGACCAACTGCGGCGCATCGGAAAGATTGTGCCTGAAGACGACATTCGCGTCGTAGCGGGTGAACCTTGGGGCTACCGGAATCGCGTCCAACTGCGCATCGACAACGGCAAGTTGGGTTATCTGGAGGCGCAGTCGCACAAGTTGTGCGCAATCGAAAGCTGCCCGATTGCATCGCCGGCCATCAACGCGGCCATCGCGCAACTGCGTGAAATGCTGCGCGATTCGAGATGGCCCCGGTTTCTGCGCGCGATCGAACTGTTTACCAACGAAAAGGAGATGCAGCTCAACGTGCTCGAAACCGAGCATCCCGTGGCCCGGCGCTTCTTCGAATGGTGCGGGGAGCGCATGCCCGGACTGGTCGAGAACGCCATCGACTACCAGGCGGCGGGCTTCGAGTGGCGGGTAAGCCGCGGATCGTTTTTCCAAATCAACCGTTTCCTGATCGGCCAACTGGTGGAGATTGCGCTGGAAGGCGCAGCCGGCGAAAGTGCCCTCGATCTGTACGCCGGCGTCGGGCTATTCTCGGCGCCCCTTGCCAAGCGCTTCGCCACCGTTACGGCGGTGGAATCGGGGCCGCGCGCGGCCGCCGACTTGCGTTGCAACGCGGAGCGGGCTGGAGTGAACGTGCAGGTGCAACAGACCAATGCCGAGGCATGGCTCTCCCAACTCAACGCGGCGCCTGACTTTGTCCTGCTCGATCCACCGCGCGCCGGCATCGGCAAACAGATGGTCGAGCGCCTGGCTCACCTGCGGCCGGCGCGGCTCGCCATCGTTTCCTGCGATCCGGCGACACTGGCGCGAGACCTCGCGGGACTGATCGCAGCAGGGTACCGGATCGAGCGGCTGACTCTGGTGGATCTCTTTCCCCAGACCTATCATTTAGAAACCGTGACGCACCTGGTGCTATGATTTCCGCTTTCCGGGGAGGGCGTTTGAACGGGATCAGACTGTTGTTCGTCGGCTTGATGGCGAGCGCTGCGGCGTCAGGCACGGTGAGCATCGCGTCTTTCAACGCGAGCCTGCCTTCGCCGCAGACGATCGGCGCAACTGTCGGATGGACTGCCATCGCTAGTGACACCAGCGCAGGCCCTTTGACGTTCCAGTTCAATGTCGCGCCGCCCGGAGGAACGCTGGCGACGGTCAAGAACTTCAACGTGGGCGCCCTCAACTCCGGGAAGTGGAAATCGCAGTTATTTTCCTGGGCCATCACGGGAAGCAGCGGCGCTTACGAAGTACAGGTGGTGGCGACCGATTTCGTCACCGGCGAATCTGCTGCAAAAACAGTTTCCTTCCTGGCGGACTCGCCTGTCACCAGCAGTATACCTGTGGTGCAGGCGACCGCGAATCCCTTGGTCGCGCTATTCACGGCGCCGGCTTGCGCTGCCGGTAGTGCAATGCGGGTGTGGTTCCAAGCAACCTCCGGCAGTGTGCCCGCGACCACTACGAATTGGACCAGTTGCCAGCCGGATACCAGCCTGTCATTCGAGATTGCGGGCATGTATCCCGAGACCGCGTACACCATGAAGGCCCAGGTAGAAACGGGTGGCAGCATCGTCAACGGGCAGCCTGTTAGCTTTGCCACCGGCCTGATTCCCGCGAATGTTCCCCTTCCGGTTTTTGGCGTGTCCGTCCCGGACAGCCCAAGCGACGCGAATCGCGTAATATTGCATGGTCTTTACACGGGGGAGGGGAGCACGTATCCGATCGTAGCCACCGATGTTTCGGGAAATATCATCTGGTACAACTACCCGGGCGACCCGCAACACACGAACATGATGACCAGGCCGCTGGCTACCGGCTTCCTGGCGGCGCAAAGCGGAACCGCCTGGAATCCAACCGTGACGTCTTACCAGATGCTGCGCCAGTTCGACTGGGCAGGCAACACCGTGCGCGAGACGAATATCGGGATTCTGCAACATCAGTTGCAGGCGCTCGGGGATGCCAACGCCGGACCGTGCAACACCATCCCGTCACCGCCTCCCGTGGGCGCGGCCTGCCTGACGCTCTTCAATCACGAAGCTACCGAAACTCTTCCCAACGGCTATACGGTGGCGATCGTCGACGAAGAGAAGATATTCCCTCCCGGCACGCAGGGCGACACCAGCGGACTGCCCGTAGACATCCTCGGAGACGTGATCGTAGTGTTGGATCAAAATTGGAATGCGGTGTGGTATTGGGATGCCTTCGATCCAACTGGCGGAAACAGCGGTTATCCGCAAATGCCCGTCAGCCGGACGGCGGTCTTGAACGAAGAATGCAGCGGGCCGAAGGCTGGGTGCCTGACGCTTTTTCTATTGGGTTCGGGCGTGTCTCCGCGAGTCCACGACTGGTTGCATGGTAACTCGGTCTACTACTGGCCCCACGATGGCGCTGCTCCGCCCAGCACTGCGCCCGGGGATCTGATCTTTTCGGTGCGACACCAGGATTGGGTGTTGAAGATCAGCTATCAGGATGGCGCCGGTAGCGGAGATCATTCTGTGGCGGATGGGTCCCAGCGGAGACTTCGCTCTGAATAATACATACAACGACCCATGGCCCTGGTTCTCGCATCAGCACGAGGTAGCCATCGAGCAGAATGGCTTGGGCGTGATGGACATGATGGACAACGGCAACACGCGCATCTCGGCTCCCGGCCAATCGACTGGCGGCGTGCCGGGGCTTGGCTCTAACTGCGTGCCGAACGACTGCAACAGCCGCGGCATGGCCTTAACCATGAATGAAAGCGGGCTGCAGGTGGCGCCGGTATTGGCTGTCAATCTCGGTGTCTTTTCGACCGCCATGGGGAGTGCCCAATTACTGGCGGACGGCAACTATTATTTCCTCGCCGGGTCGGCCTTCGCCAACAGTGTGGAGACGGGCTTTGACATCCAGATTCAGCCGGCGCCTGGCACGGGTACGGGCACTCCAGTAATGAATATTTCGGGTCCGCCAGCTTACCGGTCGTGGCAGATGCCTAGTCTATATAGCTCGCCGACGAACTAAGACGAGCAGGGTCAGGACCGGCGAGCGAAGCGGCGCAACCGGAAGATTTCCAGCAGCGAAATGTAGACATTGACAATCCCGAGCCCGCTGACCGCGCCGCGTAGATAGGCGTTGTCCCAATAGAGCGCGCCACTCCGGGGCAAATTGTAAATAGAAACTCCGCTCCCAGTAATCCGACCAAGGGAAGATTACGAGAAACATCCCCAGTTCCAGGCAGAAAACGATGAACAGGAGCGATAGCGCGACATGATACCAGCGATGGCGAGTTGCTTCCGGGGCAGATATCGGTTCGGTCACGAGGTAGCTTCCAGTTCCGCGAACAGATCCATTTGCATGCCCGTTGAGGAAGCGTAGTCCACGGGAAACAGACATCGTTCGCGGACGGGTTCAAAACTCAGTCGATGCAGCGGGGTGGGCCCGAACTCCTCCAGCGCCTTGGCATGCTCGGGCGTGAAGTAACCTTTGTGGCTGGCCAAGCCGTATTGGGGAAAGATTTCGTCCCAGATACGCATGCGCTCGTCGCGCCAGACCTTGGCCACGATGGATGCGGCGGCGATGGCATGGCATTGCGCGTCACCTTTGATCAAGGGACGCTGCGGCGTGGAAATCGAGAGCGGCATGGCATCGGTCAGGATGAAATCCGGCGCTGGATGCAGGCGGCTGACCGCCATCTCCATGGCCATTCGGGACGCCTGGTAGATGTTGACCCAATCGATGGTGGCTGCGTCAACTGCCGCGACAGCCCACGAAACGGCGCGTTCCTGAATGCGGGCGGCCAGCACCGCGCGGCGCTCGGGCTCCAGTAGTTTGCTGTCGTTGAGGCCGCGCACGGGACGGCCGGGAGAGAGAATCACCGCGGCGGCGACCACGGGACCAAACAGCGCGCCGCGCCCCACTTCGTCGACACCCGCCACCGCCACAAATCCGCGCGCGTGCAGTTCGCGCTCCAGTGTTCCTTCGCAACGAAGTTGGGTGACTGGTTGGGCGGCCCGCATGGGGATGAGGCCCGTGCCGTCTACTCGCGTTCCCGCAAGCGGGCGGCTTTGCCCTTCAAGCCTCGCAGGTAGTAAAGCTTGGCGCGGCGGACGCGTCCGGTGCGCACGACATCGATGTGGTCGATGACGCGGGCGTGAATGGGGAAAATGCGTTCGACGCCCTGCCCGAAGCTGACCTTGCGCACGGTGATGCTTTCGCCCATGCCGGTATTGTTGCGCGCAATCATGGTTCCTTCGAAGGCTTGCAGACGTTCCTTGTCGCCTTCCTTAATCTTGACGTGCACGCGAATGGTATCGCCCGGGCGGAATTCGGGAGTGTCGGTGCGCTTGTTCTTTTCGATGACTTTGGTCAGCAGCGAGTTGTTCATGTTGAATCCTGAATCCTATATTGTAGCGTGACCGGGGTGCGCGCCGCTGAGGTTGTGAGGAACCTAACCAGCAGGAATAAGATCCGGGCGTAACCGGGCCGTTTTCTCAAAGGCGGCCCGTTCCCGCCAGCGGCGAATCTCTTCGTGATTGCCGCTGAGCAGGACTTCCGGCACTTTCCAGCCGCGGAAATCGGCGGGCCGGGTATACTGCGGGCAGTCGAGGATGGCGCCGGCATGGCCCGTCTCCTGAAAGGACTCGAAGACGGCGGAATCCTGGTTGCCGAGTACGCCGGGGAGCAGGCGAGCCACCGAATCGATGACCACGGCTGCCGCTAACTCGCCGCCGCTCAACACGTAATTGCCGATGGACAATTCGCCATCGGCGAGATGTTCGGCGACGCGTTCGTCGACGCCTTCGTAGCGGCCGCAAATCAGCAGCAGTTCGGAAAGCGTGCTGAGTTCGTTGGCGACCTTTTGGTCGAATAGACGGCCTTGGGCGGAGAGAAGCAGCGTTTTGCGGGGGTGCGGGGCGGCGGCATCGGCAGGGGGGAAAATCGTTTCGACCGCCTGGAAGAGAGGTTCCGGCTTTAGCAGCATGCCTTCCCCGCCCCCGAAGGGACGGTCGTCCACGGTTTTGTGCCGGTCGGTGGTCCAGTCGCGCAGGTTGTGGATGCGGACATCGAGGGAACCGGCATCGCGAGCCCTTTTGATGACGCCGTGCTCAAACGGCCCGGCAAAGAAGCCGGGAAAGATGGTGAGCACATGGAAGATCACGGCTGGTTCAGTTCCTTCAAACCGGGAGGGAGGTCGACCACGATACGGCGGTTCTGCGGCTCAATCGCTACACAAATGGCTCGCACAAATGGAATCAGCAGGTTTCCTTCGATTTCCAGGACGCCGGAGCACCCGGCATCGTCCAGAGCGGTCACGCGGCCGAGTGATGCACCGGATTCGCGCTCGATCACTTCGCAGCCGATCAGGTCCGACTCGAAGTACTCGCCGGGGTCGAGTTGGATGCGGTCGCTGCGGGGAACGCGCACCTCGCACCCGGTCAGACGCTCGGCGCCGGTCATAGAGTCGATGCCACG
This sequence comes from Bryobacterales bacterium, assembly GCA_963738375.1. Lineage (GTDB taxonomy): Bacteria > Acidobacteriota > Terriglobia > Bryobacterales > Bryobacteraceae > Bog-159. Next base: position 563,248 of record CAVTWL010000002.1, read on the forward strand.
AAACTTCAAAATCAGCCGATTGTCGTGGAACCAAACCGACTCGATCTCGTGCCGGGCTGGGGTTTCAGAACCAGGTGGAAGAAGAAAGACTTCGGTGAGGTTTTCGTAGCGCTCGGGCCGGCTGAGCGCAAAAGCTGTGACTTCTCCATGGATCCCGCGCGCTTTGCCGAGAACGGCTACCGCGACCCACTCCCGGCCAGGGCCGGAATCCACGGAGTCCCCACTCACTCGAGGATTTCCAGGGTGAACCGCCGGTTCAACTTCATACCGGCCGCACCTAATATTGTGCGGATGGAGCGAGCCGTTCTTCCCTGCTTGCCAATCACCTTACCGAGGTCGCTTTGAGCGACGCGCAACTCCAGCACGGTGACCTGTTCGCCTTCGACGACACGAACGGCAACTTCTTCAGGGATGTCCACAAGCGCCTTCGCGATGTCTTCAATCAACTCTTTCATCATCCCGCCTCCATCTTTATGGTAACAGAGACAGGCGGCGGATCAGACCGCTCGAAACCATCCTAAGCGTTACTTTTCTAACACTTAACAAGGTTTTCAGGCTGCGGGAGCGGCGGCGGGCTCCGGATTGTTCTTGACCAGACGCGCGACGGTCTCGGAAAGCTGAGCGCCGTTCTTGGTCCAATAGGCGATGCGCTCGCGGTTGAGGTCCACTTTGGCAGGGTCGGTGAGCGGGTTGTAATGGCCCACGACCTCGAGGTTGCGGCCATTGCGGGCGCGCTCTTTTTCGATGACTACGATTCGGTAAAACGGCTTCTTCTTGGCGCCAAAACGCGCCAGGCGGATCATCAACATTCAAACTCCTAAGAAATTCGGTAACTTAAACTTGCCCATTTTTTTGCCCAGCAGCCCGCCGGAGAAGCCTTTCATCATCTTCCTGGCCTGCGCATACTGTTTGAGCAATTGATTGACTTCCTGCACGGTGGTGCCGCTGCCTTTGGCGATGCGGCGCCGGCGGGTGCCGTTCACGATCATGTGGTTGGCGCGCTCTTTGGGAGTCATCGAATCGATGATGGCCACGACATGCGTGATTTCCTTCTCATCCACTTTCACGTTCTTCAGATCTTTCAGAATGCCGACCTGGGGCATCATGGATAGCACGTTTTCCAGCGGCCCCAGCTTGCGCAACTGCTTCATCTGGTCGCGGAAATCTTCAAGGGTAAACTCGTTGTCAATGAGCTTGCGCTGCATCTCGACGGCTTGTTTCTTGTCGATGACTTCTTCGGCTTTTTCGATGAACGACAGCACATCGCCCATGCCGAGGATGCGGGAGGCGGCGCGGTCTGGATGGAACGGTTCGAGCGCGTCGAATTTTTCGCCGACACCGACGAATTTCAGCGGCTGGCCGGTGACGTGGCGGATGGAGAGCGCCGCGCCGCCGCGGGCATCGCCATCCATCTTTGGTGAGAATGATGCCGGTGATGCCGAGCTTCTTGTGGAACTCGTCGGCGGATTTGACGGCGTCCTGCCCGGTCATGGCGTCGGCCACGAACAGGATTTCGACCGGATTGAGCTGCTCTTTCAATTGCTGCAGTTCGGTCATCAGATCGTCGTCGATGTGCAGGCGGCCGGCGGTATCGACCAGCAGCACGTCGCGACCGCTGTTGACGGCTTCCCTGCGGGCGGAGCGGACCAGGTCGGCGGGCAGCTTTTCTTCGGGCGTGCCGGCGTAGATGGGCAGGTTGATGTCACGGGCGACGACACGCAATTGCTCGCGGGCAGCGGGGCGGTAGATATCGACCGAAACCATCATCGGGCGGTGTCCGTTCTTCGAAAGCCAGCGGGCCAGCTTGCCGGTGGAGGTGGTTTTGCCGGAACCTTGCAGGCCCACGATCATGATCACGCTGGGCGGTTCGTTGGCGAAGCGCAGCTTGGATTCGTGGCTGCCGAGAATCTTGATCAGTTCGTCGCGAACGATTTTGATGACCTGTTGGGAGGGGGAGAGGGCATGCAGCACTTCTTCGCCCATCGCCTTTGCCTTGATGTTTTCGATGAGTTGCTTGACGACGCGGAAGTTGACGTCGGCTTCGAGCAAGGCGACGCGGATTTCGCGCAGGGCCGAATCCATATTTTCGGCCGTGAGTTTGCCTTCGCCGCGCAGGTTTTTGAAGACCCGCTGCAACTTGTCGGATAGGTTATCGAACATTTGGAAACTTGCGCCGCGGCAGGGCATACCTCGCCGCCGGCGTTTATACGATCTCTTTATTATACACGCTGGAGAAAGACCGCTCGATGACGCGCGAGGCTCCTGTCAATCAGCCTCGGGTGGGTCAATTTGACTCACGAAAGCACGGGGAACTAGCCGGGGCGGGACGGAGAAGTCCCGCATTGCGACCGCAACTGAATGAAATGATGCCGCGCGGCTGTTCCTGCTAGTTTGGTAGAGCGATTGCTTAACCTGTGCCCTTTGGAAAGAGCCGGTAATTGCCAGTTATCCTAATTCCTTCGAGAACCATCATGCCCAACAAATCGCTCCGTTACACCTTCGTCTTTCTGCTGGCCTGCGCCTTGTGCGCGTACGGCCAAGCCATCGTCAGCACGGTAGCCGGAGGCGGCTTCATCAGCAACGTGCCGGCCTTACAGGCGTATCTGAACGTTCCCCAAGGCGTTGCCGTCGACGCTTCAGGCAACGTCTACATCACCGACTCGAGCCACATCCTGCTGGTCACTCGCACTAGCGGCGTGCTGACGTCGGTGGCCGGCGCGGGACCTTCGGTATACACCATGACGGACGGTCCGGCCCTCTCAGTGCGCATGGCGCCCACGTCGCCCGTGATTACTGCGAGCGGCAACGTGCTCTTTCTGGATAGCGGCACGCTGCGCCAATTGAACGTAGCGGCAGGCACCGTCACAACCATCGCCGGGCAGTATGGAAAGAACGGCTCTACGGGCGACGGCGGACCGGCGTCGGCTGCGTTATTGAACGAGCCGTCACAAATCTGCATCGATTCCGTTGGCAACATCTATATCGTAGAGATGGCGGGTTATGTGCGGCGTATCGCGGCCAACTCCGGCATCATCGCAACCATTGCCGGCACCGGCAGTTCTGTTTTCAGCGGCGATGGCGGCCTGGCGGTGAATGCCAGCCTGGTGCGTCCCACAGGCATCGCGGCGGATGCGAGCGGCAACCTCTATATTGCCGATACCGGCGATGTGCGCATCCGCAAGATCGCTGCGTCCAGCGGCATCATCACCACCATCGCGGGAACCGGACACGTTGCCGAAGGAGGCGACGGCGGTAAGGCGCTCTCCGCGTCCTTCGTGCAGCTTGGCATGCTGGCAATCGACAGCGCGGGCAACCTTTCGTTGACCGACGGCGACCGCGTGCGGCGCATCACGGCGTCTACCGGCATGATCGCCACGGTCGCGGGCAATGGCTCAGCCGCCCTGTCCGGCGATGGCGGTCCGGCCACTCAGGCAACCCTCAACACGCCGTCGGGATTGGCGATGGACAGCGCCGGCGACCTCTATATCGCCGATACCGGCAACAGCCGCGTCCGGCTGGTCACGGCGGCCACGGGTATCATTTCAACCATCTCCGGCACATCGCAGAATGGCGATGGCGGCCTCGCGGCCGGCGCCGTCCTGAGTAACGCGCAAGGCGCCGTGGTAGACGCCTCCGGGAATCTGTTCATCGCGCAGGGAACTTCGATCCGCGAAGTAAACGCGGCGACCGGCGTGATCACCACCTACGCGGGCGGCGGAACCAGCTCACAGGATGGCGTCGAGGCGCTGCAGGCGAAGATCAGCCCGATCAGCCTGGCGTTCGACTCGTCCGGCAACTTGGTGGTGGGCGAGGCGGGAATCATCCGGCGCATCAATCCGAGCGGAATTATTTCAACCATCGCGGGCACAGGAACCATAGGTTTTTCAGGCGACGGCGGCGCGGCCACGGCAGCAAAGGTCGGCTACGTTTCCGCGCTGGCCTCTGATTCCCAAGGCGGAGTCTATTTCGTGGACTCCGGGAATAAGCGGATCCGATACATCACTGCGGGTGGAACGATCAGCACGGTGGCAGGGAACGGCCAGCCTTTTGCGGGTTTCGCTCCTGGCGCGACTGCGACCGGCGTTGGTCTGGGAAATGTAGCCGGCGTAGCGCTGGATTCAACCGGCGACCTTTATACCGGCGGCGTACAGACCTACTATCTGCTGAAAATCGCGCAGACTGTTTCGAACGGCGCCAGTCCGGTGGCCGGCGCAGTCTCCGTGGCAGGGGGTATTGGCGGGTGTGGTTATATCGGCGATGGCGGACCGGCGACTCTGGCCGGCATCTGCCAGCCTTCGGCCATCGCGGTCGACGCGAGCGGCAACATTTTCGTTGGCGACACCACCTGTTACTGCGTGAGGCGCATTGCTGCCGGCACGGGCATCATCCAGACCGTCGTCGGCAATGGCACGTCCGGCTACAGCGGCGACGGCGCGTTGGCCACGGCGGCCCAATTGAAATCCGTCTCCTCGATCGCGATCTTCGGAAACACTTTGTACGTGACTGACGGCGCGGCTGGCGTAGTGCGCGCCGTAACGCCCGATACGCCGCCCACGCTGGGGCAACCGAGTTTTTCATCACTGGTGAACTCAGCCAGCTTCCAATCCGGGCCGGTAGCGCCGGGCGAGTTGATTTCATTCTACGGACACTACCTCGGACCAGCGTCTCCCAATACCTGGACTCTGGGTTCCAACGGCATCCTGACCATTCCCGGCGCCGACGTGCAGGTTTTCTTCGACGACGTCGCCGCGCCATTGGTTTATATCTCGGCGGGACAGGTAAATGCGGTGGCGCCTTACTCGACGGCCAACGGCTTTTCGACAATCCGCGTGGTATCCGCCGGAGGATCGGTGTCGACAACGGCGATCGCCTCCACCGCGACCGCGCCGGGCATCTTCCCCGGAGCGATCGTGAACGAAGACGGCACAATCAATAGTTCCGCGAATCCCGCTCCGGTCGGTTCTTACGTGCAGATGTACGGCACGGGCTTAGGTCAGACCAATCCGGGCGGCAAGGATGGAACCATCACGCCGGTCACCAATTATCCTTCTCAAGCAACTCCGGTCGCGGCAACCATTAGCATGAATACACTGTTCGATACCCCGCTACAAATGAACGTATTTTACGCCGGGCCGGCGCCGGGCTTGGCGGCGGGTGTAGGTCAGATCAACGCGTTCGTGCCGGCGGGCGCCGGCTCGGGAGAAAACTTCCTGCAGCTTTCCGCGGGATCGGGCATCAGCCCGGCGATCGTGTTTTGGGTGCGGTGATCTGACCGGGACTTTCGATGTACCACGGCACGTTGACCACCAGAATGCGGCCATTGCCCTTAAAGTAAAGCATCGACTTCAGGGCAGTGCCGCGCTGGTTGTGCAGCAGGTGGTAATACCAGCGGCGCTCGACGATCTCTGGAATGATCACGGCGATCTGGCGCGTGGGATTCTTGGCCGCCAGTTCGAGGACATAATCGACGATCGGCGTAATCACGAAGCGGTAGGGTGACGGCAGAATCACCAGCTTCGGCACCGCCATGCCCATCTGATGCACCGGCTGCTCCACGAATACCGTCCACTCCTGTTGCAGATAGTTGGCATGATCGCCGGTGTCGACGTGCAGAGCGACAATATCCTGGGACACGGTCAGCGCAAATGTCAGGGCATGCTTGGTGATGTTACTCCAGTTGTCCAGCGGCATGACCACCATCGGCGCCTGGAAACTTCGCAAATCGAGCGGCGTTTCGCTGAGTACCGACATATTCACCGTGTGATACTGGCGGCGCACGGCGACCATGGCTGCGAGCAGGCAGGGGATCAGCAGCAGGGTAATCCAGGCGCCTTCCGTAAACTTGGCTACCAGAACCACGACTACAGTGATCGCGGTGGCGACGCCGCCCAGCCCGTTGACGAACATGCTATGCCGCGCGCCCGGTCCGCCGGTGCGTTTCCAGTGAAACACCATCCCCGCCTGAGAAAGAGTGAACGCGAGGAATGCGCCGACGGCGAACAGCGGAATCAAGCGGTCCGTAATGCCCTGGAACGCGATCAGCAGCACCGCCGCGAGCACGGCTAAAACATAGACGCCGTAAGAGTAGATGAGCCGGCGACCGCGGGCGGCAAAAGCGCGCGGCAGAAAGCCATCGTGCGCGATGATGCGGCACAGGCGCGGAAAATCGGCGAAGGCAGTATTGGCGGAAAGAGCCAGAATCAGCAGGATGGAGCCGACCGTCAGATAGTAGAACCAGCCTTTGCCCATCACCGCGGCCACCAACATGGAAAGAACGCTTTGATATCCAGGCGCGCCGGGATCCGTTGCGGCGATGTCGTATACCCGCACCAGATAGGCGATGCCGCCCAACATGACGATGAGCAGGCCAATGATGACGGTCAACGTGCGTCGCGCATTGGCGGCGGTCGGTTCGCGGAAGGCTTTGACGCCGTTGGAGACGGCCTCCACACCGGTCATGGCAGTGCAGCCGCTGGCGAAGGCTTTCAGTAGCAGCCACGCGCCAACTGCGGCGACCGCTTTGGGGGGTGCCGGCAGCGTTACCACCGGCATGGGATGCCCTCCGCTGGCAATCGTTTTCGCTACGCCGACGGCGATCGCGATCAGCAGCGTTCCCACGAACAAATAAGTAGGTAACAGGAAGATGACTCCGGTTTCGCGCACGCCGCGCAAATTGACCAGGGTCACCACGACCAGAATCCCGAGGCACATGGAAAGCGTATGCGATGCCAGCGAAGGCATGGCCGATATGAGTGCGCCGACGCCCGCCGAGATGCCCACAGCCACCACCAGGATGTAGTCGATCATCAACGCGGCGGCAGCCAGCAACCCAGGAAATACGCCAAGGTTGGCGCGCGCGACGGTGTAAGACCCGCCTCCGCCCGGATACGCCTCGATGGTCTGACGATAGGAAAAGTAAACGATGGTGAGAAGAACGATGATGCTGATGCTGATGGGCAGAATGTAGGCAACGCCAGCCGCGCCGAGCGGGATCAGCAGAGTCAGCGCCGCTTCGGGACCGTAAGCCGCGGAACTGAGCGCATCCAAACCGAAAATCGGAATACCTGCGACGGGCCCGATCCGTTCGGCGCGCTCGTCGGAAGAAGGCAGCGGAGATCCGAATAGAAAGTCGAGAATCGCCATGTCGTGGGACTATCTTAGCTCACGCGATGCGGTAAGATTTCTTCAAGGCAGACCTGCAGGTTATGGATACTACGTATTCGAAGGCCGTGGCCCTGGCGGTGCCTGTTTTTCTGGCGCTGATCGCGCTGGAGCTGATCATGGACCGGGTGAAGCGAACGCGCTTTTATCACCTGGCGGACGCCATCAACAGCCTGAGTTGTGGCGTTGTCAGCACCGGAGTGCGGGTTTTCTTCGGCTTCCTGGGTATCTTCTTCTATGAATGGGTGCTGCTGCACCTGGCGCCGTTCCAACTGCCGGGCAAGCACTGGGGCACCTGGGTTTTCGCCTTCGTGCTTTACGATTTGTGCTACTACTGGAGCCACCGCTGGGGCCACACGGTCGGGCTGTTTTGGGCCTCGCATGTGGTACATCACCAGAGCGAAGAGTTCAACCTGACTACGGCGTTGCGCCAGCCCGGTACCGGCGCGTTTCTGGGCTGGATCTTCTATCTGCCCATGGCGCTCTGTGGCATTCCCGTTACGGTCATGCTGCTGGTCGGCGTGGTGCAACTCTTTTATCAGTTCTGGCCGCACACGCAACTGATCGGACGGTTGGGTTTGCTCGACCGCTGGATCCAGACTCCTTCCAACCATCGCGTCCATCACGCGCAGAACGACATTTACCTGGACAAGAACTATGTCGGCGTTTTCTTGATCTGGGACCGAATTTTCGGCAGTTTCCAGGAAGAGCTCGATGAGGAGCCGTGCATCTTCGGCATCCGCGGGCAGTTGAATAGCTGGAATCCGGTGTGGGCCAACCTGCAGTATTATGTCGCGATGGCCAAAGACGCCTGGCATGCCGAATCTTGGGTTGACAAAGTGCGGGTGTGGTTCGCGCCTCCCGGCTGGCGTCCGGCCGATGTCGCGGCACGTTATCCCAAGAGGCCGTACGATCCGCGCGTGGATTTCGTGAAGTTCGATCCGCCGCGCAATGTGGCGCTCAGCTTATACGGACTGATTCAGTTTGTGGCGTTGATCGCGGCCAACAGCCAGTTTCTGGCGCTTCTACCGAAGCAATCCACCGCGCTGAACGTGGCTTACTTCCTTTATATTCTTGGATCCCTCGTTTGTCTTGGCGGCGTTCTGGAGAACCGGCGCGAGTTCCTGATCGCGGAAGGCGCACGCCTGACAGTGACGGCCTTGGCGGTGCTTTCGACCGGAACCTGGTTCGGCGGCGTGCGCGGCGTCCGGGTGGTGATCGGAGTCATCGCGTTCCAAGCCCTATCTCTCGCGTGGCTATTCCTGGCGGGGGCCGGAGCGGGCAGGCAGGCGAATACCAGCCAGCCGAAAACCGCCTCCGCTTCGTGACCTTTGTTCGACGGCTGGCTATGCCTGTTTGGCGGCCAGATCGCCGATCACCGGCAGGACCACCTTCTTACCTTGGTAGGTTTGGATCAACATGTAGATCCACACCACAAAGAAAGCCAAGTCAATGAGGCTGACCAGATACCACATGCTCCACGGCAGGATCGCTCGAAATACGATCCAGACGGCAATCACCGCCACGTGCAGGAAAATCGACTGGAAAGCGTGAAAACGGATCAGCTTGTTCTTGTTGTAAGGTTCCAGAACCAGGAAAATGATCCCGGTCACCAGGCCGAACAGGTAGCACAGGGCAGCCGCCGTATTTTCCGGCAGCCCGGGGGCGGAAATCGGCGGCAAGTTGACTGCGGGAGCGGCGCCCGGCGCCTCGGGATCCACCGCTGTACCGCACTTCGCGCAATAGCGGCCTTCGACTGAGGCGCCGCAGTTTGGACAAAAAGCCATTTATTCCTCCGTTTTATCTATCCGCTCAGGCAGCGGGACCGACACGCGGAGCGGCCACGGAGAATACCAACCCTCCGATAACCGCACCCAAGATGATGGCAAGATTGCCTACACCCATTAGGTCGACTCCCAAGCCGACCAGGCCGCCCATCGCCATGCCGACGATTGCCACCACGAGTCTTTTTAACATATATTGCTATGCTCATAGTAGCTGTGACTTACGGAATTGTCATCTTTGCGCATGGTTCCAGCGTCGAATCGGCTAACGACGCAGTGAGAATCGTGGCGGCATCTGCCGCGGCGGGAGGCGGATTTAGCCTGGTTGAAACCGCTTTTCTGGAAGCGCAGCCCAATTTGGACGCCGCCGTCAGCAGCCTGGTCGGCGCGGGGGCCAACCGAATTCTGGTAGTGCCCTATTTTCTTACCCTTGGCATCCATCTGCAGCGCGATTTGCCCGCTTTGGTTGGCCGGCTTGCCGCCCAATACCAAGGTGTCGAGATTCGCATAACGCCGCCGTTGGATGGTCATCCCGCCTTGTCGGCAGTGCTCGTAGAGCGCGCCAGTGCCGCGCTAACTGACTGGAAATAAGATACGTTGCCGATATTGTGCGGCATTACTCCGAGGCATTCCAAATCTGTCTCAATCGGACTTGACAACAATACACTAAAGTTTGATAATGGGACTGTACTAATGAGCGTTAGGAGGATTACAGAGACATGGGCAAGATCATAGGCATCGACCTGGGAACCACGAACTCCGTGGTGGCGGTGATGGAAGCCGGTCAGCCGACGGTAATCGCGAATCAGGAAGGCAATCGCACGACGCCATCCGTTGTGGCTTTTACCAAGGGCGGCGAAAGGCTGGTTGGACAGGTGGCCAAGCGCCAGTCCATCACCAATCCCGAAAATACGATTTTTTCGATCAAGCGCTTTATGGGACGGCGCTATGACGAAGTAACAGAAGAAATGAAAATGGTTCCCTACAAGGTTGTCCGCGGCGACACGAACGATGCCCGCGTGGATATCAACGGGAAGAAATATTCACCGCCGGAGATTTCGGCGATGATCCTTGGCAAGCTGAAAGAAGCGGCCGAAGCCTATTTGGGCGGCAAGGTGACGCAAGCCGTGATCACGGTGCCTGCGTACTTTAACGACGCGCAGCGGCAAGCCACCAAGGACGCGGGCAAGATCGCGGGCCTGGAAGTGATGCGCATCATCAACGAGCCGACCGCAGCCGCGCTGGCGTACGGCTTGGACAAAAAGAAGAACGAAACCATCGCGGTTTACGATTTTGGCGGCGGCACATTCGATATCTCCATCCTGGAAGTGGGTGAAGGCGTGGTGGAAGTGAAGTCCACCAATGGCGACACGCACTTGGGCGGCGACAACATCGACCAGTGCGTGATGGATTGGATCATCAGCGAATTCAAGCGCGAGTCCGGCATCGAATTGTCGAAGGACCAGATGGCTCTGCAGCGGCTGAAGGAAGCGGCCGAGAAGGCCAAGATGGAGCTTTCGACACTGCTCGAAACCGAGATTAACCTGCCGTTCATTACGGCGGATGCGTCGGGTCCGAAGCATTTGACCATGAAGCTGACGCGGGCGCGGTTCGAGCAGATGGTCGAAGACATTGTGCAGCGTTCGGTAGGCCCCTGCAAACAGGCTCTCGCGGATGCCAACGTCACTCCGAGCCAAATCGACGAAGTCGTACTGGTGGGCGGACAGACGCGTATGCCGCGCATCCAGCAGATCGTCCGCGACCTGTTTGGCAAAGAGCCTCATAAAGGCGTGAATCCGGACGAAGTGGTGGCGGTAGGCGCGGCGGTACAGGGCGGCGTTCTGGGCGGCGAAGTGAAAGATGTTTTGCTGCTGGACGTGACGCCTTTGTCGCTGGGCATCGAGACGCTGGGCGGAGTGTTCACCAAGCTGATCGAGCGCAACACGACGATTCCAACCCGCAAGGGCGAGACCTTCTCGACGGCGGCGGACAATCAGCCGTCGGTGGAGATCAAGGTATTCCAGGGCGAGCGCGCCATGGCGCAGCATAACCGGCTGCTGGGCGTGTTCCAATTGGGCAACATACCGCCGGCGCCGCGCGGCATCCCGCAGATCGAGGTCACCTTCGATATCGACGCCAACGGGATTTTGAACGTCGCCGCCAAGGATAAAGCGACCAGCAACGAGCAGAAGATCACCATCACCTCCTCTTCGGGTCTTTCCAAGGACGAAGTGGACAAGATGGCGAAAGACGCCGAATCGCATGCGGCGGAAGATCGCACGCAGCGCGACACCATCGAGACGCGCAACCGCGGCGACGCCATGATCTACAACGTAGAAAAAACGTTGAAGGAACATCGTTCCAAGATCAGCGACGAGGAAGCGCGCAACATCGAAGCGGCCATTGAGGAAACGCGCAAGGCCATGACCGATAGCGACCTGGCCGGCCTCAATGCAGCGATTGATAAGCTTACAGCGTCGAGCCATAAACTCGCCGAAGCCATGTACAAATCGGCTTCCGGTCCGGGCGGAGCCTCGGGTCAGGGGCCGGAGGGCGGCCCGCCCCCTGAAGGCGAGAAAAAGAAAGACGATGTTGTGGACGCCGAGTTCGTCGACGTCGACGACAAAAAGTAAGGGAACGGCCGGTGGGTGATGGGCGCGCAAACCGCCCATCGCCCCGCCTCACCCTCCAGACTTCTTATGTCTCCCAAGCACGAATACTACGAAACTCTCGGTGTCGCCAAAGGCGCCAGCCAGGATGAGATCAAGAAATCTTATCGCCGGCTGGCGCGTAAGTTTCACCCCGACGTCAACCCCGGCGACAAATCGTCAGAGGAACGTTTCAAACAGGTGCAGGAGGCGTACGACATCCTGAGCGACGCAAAGAAGCGCCAGGTGTACGATCAGTACGGCTTTTATTCGGATAATATCCCCCCCGGGGGGCCAGGCGGCGGCGCGGGCGCGGGTCCGCAGCAGCCCAACATGAATTTTGACAGCTTCGACTTTTCGGATTACTTCGGAGCGCAGGGCGCGCCCGGCGGCGGACGGCGGGCATCCACCGGCAACGCGGGCGGCGGCTTCCGCGATATTTTCTCCAACTTATTCAATCGCGAGCAGGCGCCTCAGCAGGCGCCGGAGAAGGGCGAAGACCTCGAGTATTCGCTGACCATCGACTTCTGGCAGGCCATCAAGGGCGCGCAGATGCGGCTCAATATCACCCGCTACGAGACGTGCCCGACCTGTCATGGCAGCGGGTCGGCCGGCGGGCAGGTGGTAACTTGTCCGGAATGCAATGGCAGCGGATCGGTTTCGCAGATGGCCGGGGCCATGAAGTTCAACCTGACCTGCCCACGGTGCGGCGGTAGCGGCAAATTAAAGAATTCGTGTCCGACCTGCCAGGGCGAAGGACGCATCGCCCACACCGAGACGGTGGAAGTCCGCATTCCGCCGGGGGCCCGCAACGGCTCCAGACTGCGCGTGCCGGGTAAAGGCAATGCCGGCTCGATGGGCGCGTCAACCGGCGATCTTTACATCACCACGCGCGTGGAGGACCATCCCTTTTTCCATCGCGAGGGCGACGACATCCATATCCGCGTACCCATTACCGTCTGGGAAGCCGGGCTGGGCGCCAAGATCGAAGTGCCGACCATCGACGGAAAAACCCTGCTGAAAATACCGCAAGGCACCAATAACGGACAGAAATTCCGCATGCGCGAAAAGGGCGTATTCAACGCGCGCACCAACCAGCGCGGCGACCAGATCGTCGAAGCGGCGGTGGAAGCGCCCAAGGTCCAGGACGAACGCACCAAGGAAATCCTGCGCGAGCTGGCCGGGCTCCATCCGGAAGATCCACGCGCTGAACTTTGGGCGAAGATATAGGACGGGAGAAAATGGGCAAAGGAAAATCCAAAGGCTCGTACATGATCTCGTCGGTGGCGGAGCAATATGCCATCCACCCTCAGACGCTGCGCCTCTACGAGCGGGAAGGACTGCTGAAGCCATCACGGAGCGACGGCAATACGCGCTTGTATACGGATGGCGACCTCGAGCGGCTGGAAGTGATTCTTCACCTGACGCGCGAACTGGGCGTGAATCTGGCGGGCGTCGAAATCATCCTGAACATGCGCGAAAAGATGGCCGAGATGCAGGTGCAGATCGAAGAGTTCGTCAGCACGTTGAACCACGAACTCGTCGCGCGCCGCCGCACTCCGCCGCAGGATCAGAAGCAGTCGCTGATTCGCGTGATCAATTATTCCACCGCCCCGGGACGCAAGGGCCGCGGTCCGTTGTAACCCTCAGGCGCTGGTGGTCTCCGACCAGCAACCCGGATAAAACTGTCCATCGTTCTGTCCGGAAGGCAAACCCGCCTGTTGCAATTGCGCCAGGGTGTAATACCGGCCCGGTTCAATACCAGCCACGGTGCCCGTGTAGCCGGGCACCGAGTACTTATCCGTTCCCTGAATCCGGTTGGCCGTCGAGATATAAATCGGCTCCGGACCCGATGACTGCCCGGGGCCGCAATAGCCGAGTTCCTGCGCGCTGTAAGTTACTCCTCCCGTAGTGATCGATCCGGGGTCCGACCAGTACGCCGTCGTATCGATGGGCTGCCCCGATTGCAGGCGCGCCACATTTTCGAGAGCCAGCCGCTGGTCGAATTGCTGCTGCGCCTCGGCACTAGGAATGCCCGGTAGTTGGGAAGTAAAACCGGCCGCGCTGTCTCCGGTCAAACTGGCGAACGCATTGCCATCCTGGTTGGCGAGCGCCTGCGCGTAGATCTGATCGGGTCCATACACAGTGCCGGCCGGATAATTATTGCCCGCGCCCTCCGCCGCTTGATAGGACGCATTCGCCGCACTGGCATCCCCTTCCTGTGTATAGTAACTCGTCAGCCACGCTTGTACATCCGGATTGCCCAGCGTGGGATCGCCAGCCGTATCCGCCGGCGTTGGTGACGTTACGGATGTTGCGGAAGTCGCAGCCGGCGTTGTGGCCGCCGCCTTCGTGGCGTCTCCCAGCACGGCCGCGAAATCGACCCCGTCCGGGGTATTTTGGACCGGCTCCCTCTCCCGCACCTCAAAGCCTCCAATATCGACCATTTGAATCATCCCGATTCTCCCGCTTAGGCCTCCGGCAAACGCCAAGCCAAACCGCCGCGCTTTGTACACGTCTGAGAACAAAGGGACTCATAATTGTTAGAGAGTGCGATGCGCGTCACAAATTTATCGCTTGGGCAGGGACATGCCATGAAATCGCCACTGCGCCGCAACAGTTACAATGGAAGCATGGCGAGAGTTTTACCCCTTATTTTTATAGCTGCCGCTGCCTTTGGCCAAATCCCGCCGGCCGGCAACGCTCCCGCGCAGGCAGAACAGGCGCCCCCGCCGGAGGTCGACGCGGCCTTGCGCGCGCGCGCCAGCCAGTTCCTGCAGCTTGAAACGGAAGGGAAATACAATCAGGCGCTGCAGTTGATCGCGGAAGACACCAAAGATCTGTACGTCGGGTCGAGCAAGCCCTCGATCTATAGCTTCGAAATCAAGAGCATTCAGTACTCCGACAGTTTCACCAAGGCGCTGGTAATGTCTTCGGTACACCGCATGATGCCCATCGAAGGATTCATGGGCCATCCGGTCCCGATGAAGATGCCGACCCGGTGGAAAATTGAGAACGGGCTGTGGTGCTACTACGTCGATCCAAAGCTGGACATGCCCAGCTCGCCGTTCGGTCCCATTGCCGGAATGGCTAACGGCCGTGTGCCGCCCGGAATGCCGGCTGCGGCAACACCTCCTCCCGGTATCCCTGTTCCAGGAATGCTGGCGCCAGGCATTGGCATGCCGGTGGGGAATGCGCCTGCGGGAGGACGTGCTGTGCCGCCGCCTTTGCCGGCCAACCTTCCCAATCCACGCGATCTGTCAGCGGACAAGAAGGTCGTCAAGCTGAAGGTTTCCGGACCGTCCGAAGACAAGGTCGTGATCTCCAATATCTCGCCTTGGGCGGCGACCTTGGCGATGAACGACCTGAGGATTGAAGGGTTAGAGGCCAAGCTTGATCGCTTGCCCCTGCAGCCCGGCGAGAAAGCCACGCTTACCGTCCGTTCGGCTGGAACCAAAGTCTACAAGAATCCGATCACAATTTTCCTGACCGTTAAGCCCACCCGGCAGAGCATCCCGATCACTGTCACCTTCGAGAATTAACCGGGTTCACCGCGTGCGGCGGCCCCGAGCCGCAAACCCCGCGGCGCGTTTCTAGCGGGTGAGGAAGTCGTGGTCTGCGCTAACGGCGTGGGACTACAAATCGACTAGGAAGGGGTGTGGGAAAGATGACTGCGCCGTACTCGGCCCCCGCTGGTTAGGTGGGCTGCTAAGTCCGGCCCGGTGGCAGTGGGACAGGCCGCAAGACCTGCCCCACTCGCCGGCTACCAGCTACTGGATCGGGATCAGAGAGGGATTGCCAAACAGCAGGTTCTTCCCCTGATATACCGCGATCGCGAACGGCGCGTTGTTGCTGAGCGGAGTGTTCTCGGGCACCTGGAAATCCACCTCGTAGACGCCCACTCCGAAGAAGGCGTACTTCGCCGAGAGGACCAAAGCCCCACCGTTATTAACGCCAACCACTACGTTGGCGAGAACGTTGAGATCTTGAGGCACCAGATCGCCGTTGCTGTCCGTCACCAGCGGGTCGATCTCATTGGTGTTCAGCGCTGGAGCCGTCTGGCCGAGTCCGGTGACAAACATACGGACGATGTCGCCGGGACGAGCTGGATTGGTGACCGAGATGTAAGAACCATCCTGGCTGACCAAGACTGCGCGGGTTGCGCCGTCGGAATCCACGAACTGGAAGATTCCGGGGCTAATCGGCAGTATAGTGACCGGGAACGCCGCTGAAGCGGCCCCATCGACGGTAACCACCATGGGTACCGTTGCTGGCGGAGTCGCCGAAGAAGAGGGCGCCTCGCAGGGCACTTGGACGGATACGGATTCCACCCCGCCCACATTCGCGACATCCAAAATGGGGGCGAAGCTGCCGCCAAACTGAACGGAGACGCCCGCAACCAGGTTAGTCGGTTCCACGAACGAGGAAACCACACCAGTAATCCCAGGTGTCAGGCCGCTACCGTAAATGGTGGCGAGCCCGCAAGGCGAAACGAACTGGTTCTGGAAGCCCGCGGAGTTCACTACCGAAGTGATCTGCGGTCCTGGCGGGATGACCGTCAACGTGAAAACGACGGGAGCGATGCCCGTACTGCCGGCAATGCTGGCCGTGACGATGCCTGCGCCGGAGAAACTGCCGGCGGTGGCGGTGACCTGCGCCTGTCCCGAGGAATTGGTTACCGCGCTGTTGGCGCTCAGCTCCAGCGGGCCGCTGGTAACCGCGAAATTCACCGTGATACCGGACAGCGGGGTGCTGTTGTCGTTGACCTGTACAATCAGAGGCGCGGAGAAAGGCGCAGCCTCGGCGGCCGTCTGAGGATTGCCGGAAACCACGCTCAAACCTGTGACTACCTGGTTCACATTGATGGTAAATGACGCGCTGATTGAGGGGCTATTGGCGACGGAAACAGTTACGGTCACCGGCCCCGCCGTGGGAGTTACCACCGCGGATACTTCACCAAGAGCGGAGCCACTCGGAATGGTCGTATTGACTACGTTACTCAGGGTAGCCGAACCCGCCGTGACAGCCCACTTTACCGCCACGTTGCCCAACGCATCCCCGCCCAGATCGGTAATCTGTGCAGTGAGGGCGATAGGCGCCTTGACGCCGGCATTCACGCTCTGATTATTACCGCTAATTACTTTGAAGATAGCCGGCGGCCCCACGGAAACCGTGAGCGCGGCGGGCCCGAAAAAGGCATAATTATCACCCACCCAGATGGTGTAATTATCGGTTCCCACACCTGCGCCAAAAACTGGCTTGCAAGTCGCCGTACCGGTCGAATCCGTGAGAACTGTTCCGGGTTGTTGGCCCACCTGCGTCGCGCAGCTAACGGAGGGGATAGGCACGCTGGATTGCAGCCGGACCTGAACTCCGGGGAGCGGCGCAAACGATCCGGAAACCGACACGACGATCGAAGTGGTCGAGGTTTGACCCGAAAGCCCCTTGAGCGGTGGCGCCGAACTCGCCGGCACCAGATTAATGGTGACCGGAGGAACACCCGCGCCTGGCCCTGTCAACGTGGGCTCGGTGGTAGTCTCCACGAATGAAACGCTGGCATTCAGCGCCGATGCAACAATGGTAGCGGGAAGAAAAGAAGAGCCGAAAAAGAATCCGTAGCCTTGAAATTTTAAAGTAGCTTGGCCGATAGAGTTGGTCAACGACGTACTGGTTACCGGCGAGAACCCGTATTGTGTGGCCACCCAGGTGACCGTGGTATTTACCGAAGCTTTGCCGGTGGAGTCATTCACCTGGACGATCAACGGAGCATAGCTGGCTGAGGCGCCCACACAATCCGGACAAACGAGCTGTCCGTTGCCGGAAACGATGGATATGGTTTGGGCGGATGAAAACGCCGGGAAAAGAAACAACGCGGTTAGAAGGGTACCGGCGAGAAGTTTGAGTTTCTGCATACACGTCCTCCAGACGTAAAAAAAGGAAGAAAAGGATGTGGACGCGGAAGACCAAGTCTATCACCTTCCGGGCCAAAAAAAAAGGGGGAGCTCGAAAGCTCCCCCTTTTCACGACTAAGTCGTGAAGTTTAGTGAACGAGCTGTTCGCCCGTTTGACCGTAGCAACCGAAGCCCGAAGCGCACACGAACGGATTCGGGGTGCGCGGAGCATCCGGGATGATCAGGGCCAGATAGGCGGCCGCGAAGTTGCGGATGCCAGTGTCGCTGACGAAGGAGTAACCGTGAGCGTACTGGAAGTTGCAAGTCGCGATCGCGTAGCCAACCGTACCGTAGGTCGGAGTGCTGAGATAGCCGGGGTCAATCCCGGAGAGAGCGAAGGCCCAAGTCTGGCCGGGAGCAATCAACCCGTTGGTCAGGGTCGTGTCCACGGTCGAGCTATAGACGCCGCTGGTTCCGAGAGTTGAGGCCGCGCCACCCGCGCCGTAGAAGTTCACGGAGCAAGCACCGGTCTGGGGCGACGCGCCTACCGGCAGATTGTCCAGAGAAGTGTTCGAGATGGCGATGCCGGTGTCAAACCCGGTGTAGTCGGTGATGTAGGGGAACAACAGGATCGTCTGGCACAGGGTCACTGTGAACAGATTGGTCGGAGTTGTCGGCTCGTTCACCGTGGAAGAGAATTCAGGGATCGGTCCGCTGACGGAGTAAGCCGGCAGTTGCGGGCTGAAGCCGCTCAATTCGCTGGCGGTTACATTCGGGGTCGGTGAGCCGGGGTTGCCCGGAGCGCCCGTGAACGAAGCATAGATGTTAAACGTAAGCTGGTCAATGGCGAACGGATTGTCAGCCACTACCTGCCAAACAACCGTCACGCTGCTCTCGCTGCCGTCGGTTACTGCAACCGTGCCGGTGGTGCTGGTGAACGGCGAAATCATGGTGGCTACCGCGCCGGTCGCCGTATCGGTATAGCTGCTGTCAACCGAAACGGTTACGCCAGCCGGAATATTGCTGATGGTCGTCTGCAGCTCGGTGCCGCTGTCGGCTGCGCCCGCGAGTCCGCCTTCTACGGGAATCTCAAGACCGCTTTCCGTGTAGTAGATCTGTCCCGGCACATTCTGGAGAATGGCGCTGGTTGCGCTTGGACCCTGGGTCTTAAACGCTGTCGCGAAGTTCTCGGTGAAAGTCACGCTCCCAACGGTGGCCGAGGCGCTGACGCATTGCAGGAACGGCGGGTTGGTGCCGGAGGTCGTAACGGTCAAGCCGTTGGACACGAAACCAACGTAGTTCTGCGGGTTGTTGATCGAAATCGCGGAACTCGGGCTAACGGACACAAAAGCAAATACCGGGCTCAGACCAGCCGCGCCGGCGGCAACGGTGGTTGCGTCGACACGGATGTTGGTGATGCGGAAGGTGCGCGATGTGGTCGGCGCATCTGCCGGAACGCCAAGGAACGTAATGGAGTTCGTTCCGGGGCCGCCTTCGATGCCCTGAAACACGTTGTAGCGGCCCGGCTGATTAAAGGTTCCGCCGTTGTCGCCATCAACCACGCAACCTGCGCCGTTGTTCGGCGACGGGCAAACGTCTTGATTGCCAGGGCTGGGATTGTCAATCAACAGCAGGGCTTCCGTGGCGGCACCAGTGCCAGACCCAGACAGAACGCGACTGGTGATTGGCGCGCTGAGCGACACTGTGAAGTTAGCCTGCGGAATGGGCTGGCCGGTCGGCGTCGGCACGGCTCCCGTACCAGGGACGCAGTTGAGTACGATGTCACCTGTTAGTTCGGTGAAACCCTCATGACGAAGCGTTGGGGTGACCGCGGCCGATGCTGTGCAACTTAAACTCGAATTTTGAGCGCTCGCTGGCGCCACGATTCCCAATACTAGGGCTAGCGTAGCGAACGCGAGAATCCATCTGCGAAAATCTGCCATTTCCTTCTCCTTGTGAATTGCGAAATTGAATCGGTCGAAGTTCTCTCTCAACCTGAGCCTCTCTCCAACTGCCTTGCCTAATACCACTAGGGAACTTCTCCGTGCGGGCGGAGACTTCTTTAAGATCTTGCCGGCAACCCTCTACAGCCTTGCCACCGGTTACTACCGAACCACGCCCTGCGATGGCTGCATATATCTAGTTTTTGTCCTTGGCCGGCTCGCAGGATTGCCAAAAAATTGCATGTGTCGCGGACTCAGTAAAGACATTCATATCGTATCGCTAAGCCCGTGTCAAGCGAAATTCTTTACATTCAACGGGGAACCCGGTATTCCAGCTCCCAAAAACACACATCGAACGGTACGCTCGAATTAGATCACGATGCTTGCCCGCACGTCAATAGTTTCACACCGAATCGTCTCATTTTAACGTTTTTTAATCATGAGGCATTTCCGGACGTGCGATTCGTTGCTGAATCTATCGGCTGGCCAAGCACTTAGCTTCAGATTTGCAGGAGGTATCCGTCGGCCGGGCGGCCGGTAAGGGTCGACAGTGCGTAGAGATACCATTGCACTTGCTGCTTGTAGTGAGCGCCGTCCGCCGCGTCTGTCTTGAAATCAACCACCACCCACCGATCCTGTTCGAGAAACGCCAGGTCAACCACACCCTCCAGCAAGCGGCCATCCTCAAGGCGCAGGTGCACGGGCAGTTCCCGATAACAGCGGGCTGCGGCCCGAGCACGTACCAAGAGAGGATGGGACCACGCGGCGGCCACAGCGGCGGCAGCCGCGCCTCCCGCGGACGGGTCCAGATTGCGGGCATGTACCTGTGCCAACGCCGCGATTTGGCTTGCATCGCCTGCAAAATCAAGATCGCGCAAGATGGCATGGATCAAGATTCCAAAACTAGAGCCTTTCGGGCGATTCCCTGCTATCGAATCGGTATCGAGCACCTGGACCGCGCGCGCCATAGGCGGCGCTTCCAGGTCCCGAGTCGGCGAGACGATCCGAAAGGCCGGAACCATCGAGCGCGAGAACGTCTCACGCCGCTCCCGCTGCCAGCTTGTGTGGCGCGCGATGCCCTCAGCGGCAACCAAGGCAGGCTCGGCGGCCAGAATCGCCTCCTGATACAGTCCGCCACCAGTCGCGGCATCCAGCTTCAGCGCCAGCGGATCCCACCATACAACCTGATGGTCTCCCGCTCTGGGATTGTGCAAGCCTGGACGCACCGAATCTTCAGGATGCCCGAAATACTCCCCGGGGCGCTCCAGGACGCTGCGATCGCCGGCAAACGCCGGACATCCGGGACCCGCCATGTGTGCGCGGTGCTGCCCGCGCACCGGATAGATGGCTTTGTTCAGCGGTTCCAGCCAGCCGTCCCGCTCTTCATCGCCAACGGCCGGAACGACCAGCAAATCGCGGGCGCGCGTGGCAGCCACATAAGCCACGCGTATGCCTTCGCTCAATTCCCGTGTTAGTTCCTGCTGTTCGCTTTCCAATAGTTCCCACGGCGCCGCGCCCAGCAGTCGTGTGGCGCAGAGCGTCCCCTCCACGTGCCGGTCCGGTTCCCGCGCCGCCAGGTTAGCGGTCATATCGGCCAAAATAACAACCGGGAATTCAAGGCCCTTGGCGCCGTGTACGGTCATCAGCCGCACGCCATCGGAAGCCTCTTCCAGCACCGGCGCTTCGGTCGATTCCGCTTTTTCCGCTTGCGCCGCCAGTTCTTCGACAAACCCGCGGAACGACAAACCTCCGGTCAGTTCAAAGGTCCGCGCCAGATCGCAGATGCGGTATACGTTGGCGAGCGCCTGCGACCCCGCGCGGCGCAGCATGAAGCCGGCGTGCGCGCGCGTCGCTTCGAGCAGAGCGTTGATGGTATCCGACACCGGCCGATCGTTGCGGCCGCGATGCAGCCCCGCTAGGATAGCCAGGGCATCTGCAATCGGCTTGAACTCCGCCCCCAGATCTGGCGGCAGTTCGCGGAACGGGTGCAGCCGGCCCACCTCGAAATGGAAGCGCAGCAGCAGATTGTCGGGGATGGCAAACAGCGACCCGCGCAGGGCGCCGAAGACGGAAAGCTCGTCCCCCGGCCACTCGATTGCAGCCAGGGCCACGCGCACGGTCTCCACTTCCTCGCGGTGATAGAACGATTTCGAGCCTACCAACAGGTGCGGGATGCCGCGCGCCTCGAGCGCCTGCGTATAATCGCGCGAAATATCGGTTCCGTAATTCGTCAGCCGCCGGAAGAGCACGCAAATGTGTTTGGCCCGCAGCGGGACGCGCTCCTCGCCCCGCGGGCTCCGCACCTTCCAGCCGCTCTCGTTCACCAGCCAGTCGATGTACGCTCCAATCGCGCCGGGCAGGCATGCGTTGATGCTGTCCTTGCTGATGCGCTGCATGGCGTACGGCTTGGGCGCCGGCAGCACGACCACCGCGGGCTGGCTCCCGTAATCCGGCGTGAACTCCCCGAGAGGAGCGTATTGCGCCTGCCCGTGTTCCAGATCCCCGGTCATTACCGGGGCGAACGCGGCATTGACCAGAGCTTGAATCGGCCTCACCGCGCGATAGCTGGTAGTCAATTGAACACGCGCTACACCACGCGAAGCCAGCGCCTGGCAGACGCTTTCGTAGAGGACTACGTCTGCCCGGCGAAACTTGTAGATCGACTGCTTGGGATCGCCCACCACGAACAGCTTGCCCGCGGCCGGCGTGACTTTCAGCCAATCCGTTTCCGCCGGATCTTCGGCCGCCAGCAGAATCAGGATCTCCGCCTGCAGCGGATCGGTATCCTGAAACTCATCCACAAAGATGCGCGTGAAGCGATGCTGCAAATAGCGGCGCACTTCCGCGTTATCGCGCACCAGGTCGCGCACCAGCAGCAGCAGATCGAGAAAGTCGAGTTTTCCGGAACGCTTCTTGCGCGCCGTGTAAGCCGCGACGAAATCATGCATTTCGTCGCGCAGGGATGCGGCGAAATCGGCGCCCGCGTTGCGGCCGAAGGCTGCCAGCTCGCGCAGCAGGGCGTCGCGCGCATCCAAGACCTGCTGCCGCGAAACGCCGGGGGCGAAATTGCCCGAGCCTTTCTTGAAATCGCGCTTCAGATCGCGTTCCAGTTTCAACAGGCGCGCTTCCAGCGAATCGTAGTCGGCGGGACCACTATTCAAATCGCGCAGCGGGCGCAGCGAACTCGCCAGATTGTCGCTGGGGCGCGTCGCTTGCCGTACCAGCCCGTCGAGCGCACGCACCGCTTCGAGCAGCGCGTCGATCCGCCGTCCGCGATCGAACGGCTCCTTTCGCCACGGCGCCGTGTGATCGCGCCATTCCACTAACTGTTTGCCGGCATACTTGAGCGCATCGGCTGGAGAACTATCCGCCAGTGGCGCGCTCTTGTACAGCGGCGCGCGCCAGGCCAGCCGCGCCAAAGCGCGGCGCAGCGCGGGTGAATCGGCATCCAGTTTTTCCTGGTACCAGGCATCGAACGCTCGCGCGCGAAAGCGGTCCGCCTCGGGTTCGGTGAGTTCTTCGAAGGCGGGATCGATGCGCGCCTCCACCGGCCGTTCCCGTAGGATCTGAGAACAGAACCCGTGAATCGTGCCGATCGCCGCTTCTTCCAGCCGTTCCAGCGCGTCTTCCAGATGGTGGCGCTCGACGGGATCTTCGCAGGCGGTCCGCGCCTTATCCAACTGCTCGCGCAAACGGATTTTCAATTCCCCAGCGGCCTTGTGAGTGAAGGTGACCGCCACAACTTCCTCGACTGGCGTGCCGGCCGCAAGCACCCGCACCATGCGGCGGATCAACTCCGCGGTCTTGCCCGTGCCGGCGGAGGCTTCCACGATCAGGCTCTCCGCCAGCGAGTTCCGGATGCGCTCGCGCGCCGCGGCGTCGGCGGTTTCGACCGCGCTTTGCACACCCGGCGTCATGGGATGTTCCTTAAAGTTTGCAGCGTGTCCAGATCGTCTTTGCGCTTCCGTAGCGCCACGCGCCGCTCTTCGTTGGGTCCGCACACCGGGCGGTAATCGCACATCGCGCAGGCGCCCGCTTGCGGGGCGGCGGGCAGAAATCCTCGCGCGATTTCCCTGTCGATCAAAGACATCGCATGGTTGAACCACGTGCGGGTATTCTCGGTAACGTCGAAAGGAATCTCTTCGTACTCCCCGCGCTGCGTGCAATAGAACAACCGGCTGACTTCCACCGGCAGGCCCAGCAGCTTTTCCGCCGCCATGCCGTACGCCAGAGGCTGCAGATACGCTCCGCCGCCGACGTAGGTCGGTCCTGGCTTCGGCAGTTTGCCGGTCTTGTGATCGGTGATGCGCAGCGTGCCGCGCGTGGGATGCCGTTCGATCAGGTCGATCGCGCCGCGCAGCCGCACGCCGCCGTCGAGCACTACATCCGAAACGGTGCTATCGGGCGAGCGCTGGTCGGGCGGCCGCGTATCCGCGCTCAGGCCGAAGCTGAATTCGAAGCGCTCCGGGATCCAGCCCTCCGGATCGGCCGCGGCTTGTTGAATCCAACCTTGCAAATCGAGACGGAGATCCTCGATCTCACTGCGCCAAACGCGTGGAATGGCGGGGGCCAGCTTTTCTTCGTTTTCAGCCGCGACGCGGTCGAGCACCGCGCTGGCAATTTCGGCCGTGCGCGCCGCATTCTGCCGCGTCATCGGCAACAGCCCGGCCCCCTTCAATTCTCCGAACAGCCGAAACTGTACTTCGTGAAACAAAGCACCGCGGGTCAGGGGATCCATGCGTTCCAGCGCGACTTTTTCTTCGCGCGGCCGCAAGCGGTAGATGGCGTGCAACAGAAAGCGATAAGGACACGCTGCGAAATGCTGCAAAGCCGAAGGCGAATAGCTGCGCGCCGCCAGCCGCTGCGTCGCAAGCGCCGTTAGCGTAGCTGCATCCGGATCGACGATGCCATCGGCGGAGAACCACCCTCTGCGGTTGCGCCGCGCGTAGCGTCGCAGCGATTCCGCGAGGAACGGGTTGGCTCCGATCAAGTACCGTCCTGTCGCGGCGGCATCGGGGGCGCCCGGCGCGAGACTGTGTCCCAGGGTCGCAACATCGAATTCCGCGTCGTCGATGGCTTCATTGGGATCGGCCGGCGCCGGCCAGTCCAGCCGCGAAGGAGCGTTGCGCCGCGCTTTCTCTTCGAAAGTGCGCAAATCGGGAAGGCAACCCGCGGCGGCGCGCACGATTTCCAGCGCATAAAACGACGGCACCCGCGGGCGCGATTCGACCGCGTCCATTCTGGGATAGGAGAAGACCAATTGCTTACGGGCGGCGCCGCAAGCGATGTGCAAGCGCCGCCGTTCGTCGGCCACGCGATTGTCCTGCACGGGCAGCCCGGCTTTCAACGCCTTGCGATAAACGTCCAACAGGATCGGATCTTCATGTGGGCGGCTGGGGAAAAGCCCTTCGCACAGCCCGGGCAAAAAGACGACGTCGAATACACGCCCGCGCACCTCTTCGATGCCGGCGACAAAAACACGGCCATATCGCCGCAACGGAGGTTCGGGCGAGAGGAATCGCAGCCGGCCGGAAAGAACACCGGAAACTTCTGCCAGGCCCACCGGCCCGACTTCGGACATGGCTTCCAACTCGGCGAACACAGAGAGTACCGGCTCGGGGTGACGCAAGGCGGCGCGCGCCAGCACGCCCAGGCGATCGAGCCAATCTCCCCACGTCGCCTCGCGCGGCAATCCCCCGAGCAGATCGATGAGCGGCAGCGCAAAGGCTTCCAGATTCTTCAGCCGTTCGATCTTCTGCGACAGATACTGGCGGGGCCCTTCCTCCTTGCCGTCAAGATCGGCCAGTTGTAAACGGAACTCAGCTTCAAGGCCGCGCAACCGGCGAGCCCATCGCGCCCGCCCGCCGATGACAGCGGCGTCCACCAGCAACTTCTCCCACGCCGCCAACGATTGCAGCGTGCCTCCGGCCCCGGCGCCATCGGGAGTCTCGCGCGGCCCGGCGCTACCGCGGTATCCGCCTCGGCAGCCGCGGCCCGCTCATATACTCGTGCCAGCATTTCGTCGTCCGGCGGCGGCAACGGGCCGGGGTGCTCAGCCTCCCCCCCAAGCGCTGGCGCCTGCCCCAGCGACAGATATTCGGCGAACCGGGTCGCCGTGCAGCCTTCCGCCGCGCACGCGAGCAGCGCCAAAAACGCACGCCCGGCCGGATGAGGCCGCGCCACGCCTCTGCTGAAATAGGCCGGTATGCCGGCGCGCCGCAAAGCCTCCTCAGCCAGCGGCTGATACCGCTCTGGCGACCGCAGCAAAATCGCCATCTGGTCGAAAGGCACGCCCGTCGACGCGGCTTTGCGAATGCGCCGCGCGATTTCCACACATTCGAGCGATTCGCCCGCCGCGGAAAAATAATCGAGACTGTCGTCCGGCTCATCCCCACTGGGCGCCGCGTCTCGAAAGAGCGACAAGCGGACGCGGTCGAGCGTCGAAGCAGGCGCCCCTGCGTCGCGCTCCAGCCTGCCCTCGAAAACGGCCGGCGAGCGCGACAGCACCACTTCGGCAAACAAAGCCGGCAAAGCCGGCATGCGATCAACGTCCAGCAGCACGATGGGCAGCCCGAGCAAACGGTGCTTCCCTTCCCTGGCAACGGAAATCGCGGATCGCAGCAAAAGCGCGAAATCGGCGACCGAGCGCGCGGCCAGTTCCTCGGCGAACAGTTCAGCCATGCGCGCTAAGTCGCGGCCCGGCAGTCCGGTGGCCGCAACGTCCTCCGTGCGAATATCTTCCAACCGAAGTTCATCGATGGTGGCCGACACGGCCCGCGCCAGCCCCGGAGTATCGGCCACCGGTTGAAAGTAGGGGATCGAATCCGCCTTCAGCTTATGGATGACGCGAGCCGTCATCGCTTCCCTGCCCAAACGGCCCAATTTCGCCAAACCAGCACGCGCCAGCGGAATCTCGGCCAGGTCTACCGCCAGGCCGGTCAGCGTCATGCGATGCACGCCCAGAAAGCCGGCGCCACACGCCGATCGCACAAAATCGTCGGCCGCGCCGCGCGTCGGGGCCAGCACCAGGATTTCCGGATAATCCTGGAGCGCGGCCAGAAACTCCGCCGCGGCTTCCCGCAAAACGGCATAGGAGGCGGACTGTATCGTACGGCGCACTTAGCCGCAGTGTAACAAGCCCACCCACAAAAGCGTGCTAAAACCAGAGGACATGCTTGTACGGGAACTGCGCGCCCGGCCGCATTCGTGGACACAGTACACAAAGGGTTGTTCGCCGCTGGTATTGCCCTTCCACGCGCTCGAATGGCTGCTGCAGTGGTCGGCCTACTACCTCAGCCGATGGGCGCTGCTGGAGGTTTTGGAATACCTGAGCGTCTTATCGGTCCTGATCGGTGTCATCTTCTACTTTTCCGAAGCCGGCGACCGCCAGAAGCAGAAACACTATCAGGCCTGGCAGGTGATCAACACAGCGCAAGGCAAGGGCGGCAGCGGCGGCCGCATTGAGGCGCTGCAGGAGTTGAATGCCGACCGCATTCCGCTGGTCGGCGTGAATGCCGCCGGCGCATTCCTGCAAGGCGTGCAACTACACGGGGCTAACCTGCTGCGCGCCGATCTCGAAGCCACCGATTTGCGCGACAGCAATCTGGAAAGAGCCGATCTGCAATACGCCAATCTGCGTTCGGCAAACTTCCGGCAAGCAAAGCTGCGAGACAGCAATCTGGGCAATGCCGATCTGACCGGCGCGGACCTGGTAAACGCCGATCTGCGGGGCGCGGATCTGACCGGGGCAAGCCTGGAAAACGCCAGCATGAACAACGTGAACCTGCAAGGAGTTCACTGGCAGAACATCCGCAGCGTGGCGAAGGCCAATATTTACGGTGTCCGCAACGCTCCCCCCGGATTCGTCGATTGGGCCACGCGCCATGGCGCGAGTGCCACCGCCGCCGGGGAGTGAACTGGTTTGCCATCGCGCCAACCCGACGTTCGTCCGGAGCCAGCGTCTGGTAAATACGGTACACTTTTTGTAGGAATTCATGAAGGTATTTATCTCTTACAGCACCTCCCTGGACCAAATCATCGCCCTCCGGCTCCAGACCATGGCCGCTGTGTACGGAATGACCGTCTACGTTCCTCCCGCTACCACTCGTTCTGCCATCGCTGCCACGCTCACGCCTGAGGTACTGAACCAACTGAATGATTCGGACGTGGTCCTTGCTGTCATCACCCATGCACCCGCCCCTAGCGCGGTGAGCGAGATGAACTCCGCTCTGGCGGCAGGAAAACTGCTCATCCCGATCGTCGGCGCCGGTGTTCCACCCCAGAACTACAATCGCTTTCCCCGGTTCTTCGTCGTTGACCCGGATAACCCGTCGCAGGTGGAGCAAGAGATCGTTAAATTTCTAGCGGAACAGCGCCAGGCGAAGGCCGGCACACCCGCGCTACTAGCACTGGCTACGCTTACCGTGGCCCTCCTGTTGTTCGGTGCGGACGCACGTTAGGCCCCATCCAAGTGGCCCAGCCGGTAGCGACCATTGACACTTCCGTACTGATCGCGCTGCAAAGCGCTGGACTCCTCGGGGCGGTTTCTGTGCTCTTCGGGCGAATCCTGGTACCAGCGAAGGTCCGGGCGGAACTACGAGCCGGCGGTGAAATGAATCGCGAGGCGCTGGCGGCAATTGGCGACTTCTCGATTTTCGAACCTTGCGACGATTTTGATCCCTCGTTGGTGAGATTGCTTCTGGACACGCGGGAAAACCGGAAGATGGGCAGGGATCAAGGCGAAGCCGAAGCCGTGATCCAGGCCGCCCAGCGTTCCGCGAGCATGGTTCTGGTGGACGATCGCCTGGGACGGGAGTGGGCCCAAATGCACGCAGCGGAATGCCACGGGACCATCTGGCTCTGCCGGGAACTGCGTTATCGCGGATATCTCACCGAGTTAAGGCCCTATTTCGTCCGTATGGTCGAACACGGATGCCGCCAGCCGGTAAGGGAAATGAATCTTTACTTGCGGGAATTCGGTGAGCCGGTCCTCCGCCAGCCCGGCTAACTGGCGCGCTTGGCGCCAAGTGGTTTTCGAAATCGGATTAAACTAACAGAAAGAGCTTCGCCGGCCTAAGCAATGTGGATTGTCCGTCTCGCCCTAAGGCGCCCCTACACCTTCGTGGTCATGTCCCTGATGATCGTAATCCTGGGAATTCTGGCCACCGTCCGCATGCCCACCGACATCTTTCCTGAGATCGACATCCCCGTGGTCAGCGTCATTTGGTCGTATGGCGGCATTTCTCCCGAAGAAATGGCAGAGGTGGTGACCATCCGCTGCGAGCGCTCCTTCACCACCTCAGTCAACGATATCGAGCACATGGAATCGCAATCGCTGCCCGGGCTCTCGATCATCAAAATCTTTTTTCATCAGGGCGCCAAGGTGGACGCGGCCGTCGCCCAATTGGCCGCCGCCTCGCAGTCGGTCCTGCATTCGCTCCCCAGCGGCATGACCCCTCCCTCCATCCTGCGCTATAACGCCTCCAGCGTACCCATCCTGCAGATGAGCATTTCGAGCGACACCATGAGCGAATCGTCGCTCTACGATTACGGCTACAACTTCATCCGCACGCAGATGGCAACCGTGCAAGGCGCCAGTTTTCCGCTGCCCTACGGCGGAAGGCCCCGCCAGATCATGGTCGATATCGACCTGAAATCGCTTTACGCGCAAGGCCTGTCCGCCAACGATGTGGTCAACGCGGTGAACGCGCAAAGCCTGATCATCCCTTCGGGCATCGCCAAAATCGGTCCCAACGAATTTGTCGTGCGGCTGAACAGCCTGCCGCCCTCGGCCGATGCCTTCAATAACCTGCCCATCAAACAGACCAACGGCGCCACAGTTTATATCCGCGATATCGGCCACGTGCGCGACGGCTACGCCATCCAGTCGAACATCGTGCGCCACAACGGCGCCCGCGCCACTCTCCTGACGGTTCTGAAAAACGGCGGATCGTCCACTCTCAGCATCGTTTCGAAGATCAAGGAAATCCTGCCGCGTATCAAGTCGACGCTGCCACCCGCGTTGAATCTGAAGCTGCTATTCGACCAGTCCATTTTCGTGCGCGCCGCCATCAACGGCGTTTTGAAGGAAGCCACCATCGCCGCGTTTCTCACCGGCCTCATGATCCTGCTGTTTCTCGGAAGCTGGCGCAGCACCATCATCGTCTGCATCTCGATTCCGCTGTCCATCCTGACGTCGCTCGCCATCATGAACTTTCTCGGCGAGACCATCAACGTCATGACGCTCGGCGGTCTGGCGCTGGCCGT
This sequence comes from Bryobacterales bacterium, assembly GCA_963738375.1. Lineage (GTDB taxonomy): Bacteria > Acidobacteriota > Terriglobia > Bryobacterales > Bryobacteraceae > Bog-159. The sequence goes on from CAVTWL010000002.1 coordinate 592,941, forward strand.
CGGTATTCTCGTGGACGACGCCACCGTCGAAATCGAAAACATTCACCGCAATATGGGGCAGCGCAAGCCCATCATTAAAGCCATTCTCGACGGCGCGGAACAAATCGCCATCCCAGCGTTCGTTTCCACCTTGTGCATCTGCATTGTTTTCGTGCCGGTGATTTTTTTGAGCGGCGCGGCCCGCTATCTTTTTACACCGCTGGCGCTGGCCGTAGTGCTGGCGATCATGGCTTCTTACCTGCTTTCGCGCACCCTCATTCCCACCATGGTGAAGTTCCTGCTACGCGGGGAGGCCGACCGCTACCTGGATGAGTCCGGGGAAATGCAGGATACCGGCCACGGGTTTTTCGCCGGCATCCATCACGGCTTCCAAACGCGTTTCGAACAGATGCGCGGCGCTTACCGCCGCTTGCTCGGCGCGGCCCTGGCCCACCGTAAGCTGGTGGCGGCGTGCTTCGGCCTGATCGTAGTCGCGTGTGCCGCCCTGACTCCTTTTATCGGAACCGATTTCTTTCCGCAAGTCGATGCCGGCCAGATCCGTCTGCATGTGCGCGCGCCGGCCGGCACCCGCGTGGAAGAGACCGAGGCTTATTTCAAACAAGTCGAGGAGATCATCCGGCAGATCGTGCCACCCGCCGAACTCTCCGATATTCTCGATAACATCGGCCTGCCCTACAGCGGCTACAACATCGCGCTGAGCGACACCGCCACCATCGGATCGTTCGACGGCGAGATTCTGGTATCTCTCAAGCCGGAGCACTCCTCCACCTGGACCTACATCCGTCAACTGCGCCAGCGCCTGAACCGGCGCTTCCCCGACCTGACATTCTTCTTCCAGCCCGCCGATATCGTCGGACAGATCCTGAACTTCGGATTGCCCGCCCCCATCGATGTGCAGGTGATCGGCCCGCTGGGTAACGCTCCGGCGAATTACCTGCTGGCGCAGCGGATCGCGGCGCGCCTGGTGCGCATTCCCGGCGCCGTCGACGTACACTTGCATCAAGTGGTCGACGCGCCCGAACTCCGCTTCAACGTTGACCGGACGCGCGCCGGCCAGCTTGGTCTTACCCAGCAGGACGTCGCCAACAGCCTGCTCATCTCGCTGAGTTCCAACATGCAACTCGCGCCCAATTACTGGATCAACCCACAGAACGGCGTGGACTATCCCATCGCGGTTCAGACACCCGAATACCGCATGGGATCCACAGCCGAATTGCTGGAAACGCCCGTGCATGCGGGTGGCGCGCGAGCGGCCAACCAACTGCTGACCAATGTGGCCAGTCTCGAGCGCGGCTCCACGGCCTCGGTGGTGAACCACTACAACGTTCAGCCCCTCTACGACGTATACGCCAACGTCCAGGATCGCGACTTGGGCAGCGTCGCCACCGATGTTCACCGCGTCCTGAACGACTTCACGCCCCGGTTACCCAAAGGCAGCTTCTTTGAAACGCGCGGACAGGTGGAAACCATGCGGACGTCCTTCATCGGCCTTGGCGCCGGCATGGTCTTCGCGGTGCTCCTGGTATATTTCGTCATGGTGGTTAATTTTCAGTCGTGGCTCGATCCGTTCATCATTCTGATGGCCCTGCCGGGCGCGCTCGCGGGCATTCTATTGATGTTGTTCGTCACCCAAACCACCATCAACGTGCCTTCGATGATGGGCGCGATCATGAGCATCGGCGTGGCCACGGCCAATAGTATCCTGCTGGTGAATTTCGCCAACGACGTGCGGGCGACCGGCGCGGACTCCATCACGGCGGCCCTGGAAGCAGGCTTTACCCGGCTGCGTCCGGTGATCATGACGGCGCTCGCCATGATCGTCGGCATGCTGCCCATGGCGCTCGGCGTGGGCGAAGGCGGCGAACAGAACGCGCCGTTAGGCCGCGCCGTCATCGGCGGCCTGTTGCTGGCTACCGTTGCCACGCTGTTCTTCGTGCCCGTAGTCTACAGTGTGCTCCGGCGCAATCCGCCGACTTATCTCAAACACGAAGCGGAAGTGGAAGCCTATGATCGTTGATCCCGCGCCCGAAACCAGCGCCCGGCCAAAACCGCGCACCGGCCGGCGTGGACTGCTCGTCTTTTTCGCCCTGATCTTTCTGGCGGTCGCGGCAGCCGTGGTCGGAGGAATCCTTCCGCGCTTGACCCGCCAGAAGACGCTGGCCGCGGCCTCTCAAACCCAAGTCGAGCAGCGGCCCATGGTGGAAGTAGCCACCGCGCGCCAGGCTCCCCTCCGCTCTACGCTCGATCTGCCTGGAGATATGCAGGCCATGGTCGATTCGCCGATCTTCGCGCGCGTCGATGGCTATCTGCGGACCCGCCTTGCCGACTACGGCGATCGCGTAAAAAGCGGCCAACTGCTGGCGGAAATCGATACTCCCGAACTCGACCAGCAAATCCGCCAGGCCCGCGCCGCGGTGTCCCAATCGCAATCCGCTTTGAACGAGGTGAAGGCCGACCTGGACCTTTCGAAAGCCAACCTGAACCTCTCCCGCCTGACGGTTGAACGCTGGCGGCGTTTGGCGAAGGGGGGGGTGGTCGCGCGCCAGGAGGCGGACCAGAAAGAAGCCGACTTCGCCGTAAATGAAGCGCAAGTGGCCAAGGCGCAGGCCGGAATCGCAACCACGGCCGAAACCGTTCACGCCAACGAAGCCAATCTACATCGTTTAGAAGATATGAAAGGCTTCGCGCGCATCACCGCCCCGTTCGATGGCGTAATCACCGCCCGCAATGTGGACATCGGCACCCTGGTGAACTCCGGCAACGGCGGTGCGGCCCGCGAACTGTTCCACATCGCGCAGATTGCCACCATGCGCATTTTCGTCAACGTCCCGCAAACCAATGTCGGCTCGATGCACGCCGGCCAAGCCGCTGAACTGCGCGTCCAGGAACTGCCTGGACAGGTCTTCGCCGCACGCGTGACGCGCATCGCCAACGCGCTCGACGCTTCCTCGCGCGCCATGCTCACGGTCCTTGAAGTACCCAATCCGCGCGGCGTGTTGATGCCGGGCATGTACGCGCAAGTCCGTTTTTCGACCGGCCGCGCCGAGGCCGCTGTGATCGTCCCCGGCGATGTGTTGATCCTCGGCAAGCAGGGCCCGCGCGTTGCCGTGGTTGGCGCGGACCAGCGCGTCCATCTGCGTTCCGTGCGCATCGGCCAGGATCTGGGCTCCGAGCTCGAAGTGGTTTCCGGTCTCGCCGCGGGCGAAGTCGTCGTCGCGAATCCTTCCGATGCCGTGCGCGAAAATGCCTTAGTCGAAGTGCGCAACATCGGCAAATAGCGCCGGGGTGGGGCGCCTGGATCAATGCAACCAATCGCGCAGATTCTGTTCGGACACCATCCCCGCCGAGCTGTGCTTGATTTTCCCGTCCGCCCCGATCAGCACCAGCTTCGGTACGCCGCTCACGCCATAACTGCGCGCCGCCGCGCCGTCGGTGTCCACCAGGTTCAGCAGGTGCAGCGGACGCATCACCTCGCGGGCGCCCTCCACGTCACCGACGTTCACCCCCGCGATTTGGACCCCGTTGTTGGCGGCTTCGGTACGCATGCCGTCAAGGATCGGCAATTCGTGGCGGCAAATCCCGCAACTGGTGCTCCAGAAAACCAACAACAAAGGCTTGCCCCGGAAACTGTCCAAATGATAGTCACCGCCATACGCCCCCTGCAGGGCAAAATCCGGCGCTGCCCGCCCAACGTCATTGTGCCGCAAGACGAAAATAATGATGACCGCCAGCGCAATCCAAAGCATCGGGCTGGAAGATCTGTCGGTCATCGAACTACTCCAGCTTATCAGCGCTACGCGCGGGCGGGACGCTTACCTTCGTTCAAACTGTCGAGTAGACGTTCGGTAGCGTCCGCAATTTCGCGCACGGCAGCGTCGAAGGCTTCCGCGTTGGCCTTAGAAGGCTTTCGGTAGCCGCTGACCTTGCGAACGAATTGCAGCGCCGCGGCGGAAACCTCCGGCTCGGTGGCGCGCAACTCCGGACCTCTCAGCGTCTTGATGCTGCGGCACATAACGAAAAGGAAGGCTCAGTTCGGACACTGCCGGTTCATCAGCGCCCCCATAATCCGGTTAACTACATCTTCGCGCAGATTCTCGCTCGGTGATTCTAATGGACCAACCTGGATATGCACCAGTTCATGAACGATGGTGCACTCCATATCCAGCTTTAAGTCGCCCCCCTTCAGATTATAATCCGTCGGGTCGAGCACGCTGATGATCCCCGTCTTTTCATCGGGGTTCCATTCCGCATTGCCCCAGGTATTCTTGTCCAGGCTGTTTTGCCGCACCACCTTGATGGTCAGGCGCCAGTCATCCATTCCGAGGCGTTTTTGCCAGCTCTTGAGCTGCCGGTCGAGATGGGACTCGACTGGGGACATGGGAAAACATCCCACGACGCATAGGAGAAGCGTCACCAACAAACGCATGATTAATTCTAGCCGAAGGAGTACGGAAGAGCATTGCCGGAAGTGAGTTTTTCGGTACTGTCTTTAGATAACAGCTTCGCGGCATGTAAACCTCGCAAGAGCGAATGCGCCGCGGTTTGCCCGGAGCGGAGAGGCTACTGGGGTCGAATGAGGCGTTCGCGGATACGAAGAGGGAGAGTCAGTGCTGCCGCGCCCAGCCGGCCGCGAAGCTAGTCCGGCACACACTTCCATGTTATGGCGCCCCCGTCGCTATCGGGCACACAATGAAACCCGTCCTGGCACGGCGGATCGCACGGACCTTGAAACCCGGCGGGCGGCTCAAAGACCATCGACCTGACGGTCATACCTTCGAGGGGCGTGCCCTTCAACGCCGCTTGTACCGCGGCAGTTATCTGGCCGTGATTGGCGAGCAGATGTTTCTTGACGGCCGCGGGTGTCAGAGCCTTGTTGGACATATTATTTTCCTTTCGCAAAGGGAACCGGCGTAACCGTGAACGACGCCAGCAGCGGGTCGTTGCCGCTGGAAATCAATTGCAGTACAACCTTCGACCGGACCTTATCCGTCACTTCCTTAGGCAGGCTGATGGAAATCGCGCTGGATTCTTTCGTGACAATTTGCATTTCCGTTTTGTCCAGCATGGCCTTGGCGATCCGGTCCAGATGCTTGCCGGTGAACGAGACGATAGCGCCGAGATCGTTTTGCTGGACGGCCACTTTTTGATCCTTGTCAAGTTCGGGGGCCGGCGCCGGCGAGTCTGACTTAGGTATTTCGCCGGTAAGGGGTGAGTGGCCGGTTTTGGTCAGAATAAACCGGCTATATTTCTTCAAATCCTCCGTCTTGATATCGAGGGCCAGTACCTTCTCCTTGTTGTCAAGACAACTTAGCCCATTGCTCGCGTCGTAGCTGCCCGGAGATTCCAGGAATAGCTTCCAACCGTCGCAAAGGAGGGCTGCCGGATTCGTCGCCATGATTACCAGGCGGCTGATCTTTTCCCCACTCAGGCGAGTGACTTTCAGAGTAGTGTCATAGTAGGTCATGGTGCGCGGCCCGGTAATGCCACCGAATAGATAGGTGGCGCCTACGACTGCCCCCGACGCAAATGCGGACGCGGGCGCGGAGAACTGCACATGCAGTTCGTCGGAGCCCGGCTTGAGAATGAAATTCGGCGCCACGATCTGTGCCCCATTCAGTGTTATGTACGGCTCGCCAAGGGCTTCCAACGTGGACGCGAAAGGCGTGGCGGCTCCCATTGCATCGGGTCGGGCCTTCAGCGTTGCGTCAACGAAGTAAAGCGAATCTCCGGTTGGGCTCGCACTTAACTGCGTAATATCAAAACCCATGCCGCCGTTAGCCACCAGAGCTTTCGCTTCTCCGTAGCGGCCGCTCAGAACGCCTCCGAAGGCGGCAAGCGCGGTCGGGACGGCCACCTCCAATTCCTGGTCGGACTTGATGATCAGGCCGTCGCCGCTGCCGGTATAAGTCTTATTCCCAAATCGCACCGTGGTCCCCGGGAAGAAGTTCCTGCCGGACACGATGGCCACGCCGTTGCCGGCATCGGTCGGCACCCAGTGGACCTTCGTAATCTCCGGCGTCAAGCTGTTTTGCACCGCCGCGGTGGTCGGCACTCCGACGGAATATGCAATCGGCCCTTCGCCGTCCGGCAGCCGGTGCGAGAGCCATCGCGCGGCGTGGGTCGTCTGCATCTTGGTGTCATAGTGCTTCCACGACGTTTGAACGCTGATCGCCAGCTTCGGTTCGGGCTCCGCGGACTGGGGATCGTCGGGCGCCGGCAGCGCCAGCACCACCAGCAAATGGCGCTTTCCGGGCGCCACGGCGCGCCGCCCCAAGACCGGCCGGAACTGCCAGCCGAAGTGGGCAACGCCTGCTGCCGGATTTTGGAACGGAACCGTGTCCATGTCGCGATACAAATAGAAGACCTGGCTGCGCTTTTGCGCCGAATAGCCAACCGAAAATACGTTTGCCACCAGCGCCCCCCCGAAACTGCTCGCTTTTTGGCTAAGTGTGGCGGCGTTGTGCGATCCTTCTTCGGGCATGAGCGCGACGATCGGAATATCGCCGCCTTCGTCGCACTTCGCCACACCATTACAGTCGATCTTGACCGTTACGTCCACCACCGCGGCGGCATCCTTGGCGATGGAGTCCGGTTCGATATCGATATCGAAGCCCAGCACAGCCTGCAAGCGCGCACCTTTCTTGTAAAGGCGATCGCTCAAGGAGCGCTCCAGCATCATCCGTACATTGAAGATCTGATAGGTGAGGTTGGTTTCATCTTCTAGCAGATCGCCGCCGCTCGGCCCGAAATTCGAGTTGTATGCCGGCGGCGTCTGCAGGGTGGGAAGGCTTGGCCCTTGCGCGCCATATCCAGAGGAAGACGACGAAGCGGGCGTTGCGCCGCCCGCGTTCATCGTGGGCGCGACGTTGATCGACACCGTGGGCGAACTCGCGGCGGCAGGCGCGGCCGCCGCGGGCGCCGCAACTCCCGATACGCCCGCAAAGGTAGCCGCCGCCTGCGGCCCCGCCGCGCCATTGGCCGTAAGCGCCTGGCTGAAGTCTTCCGAACGGAACCCTTGTACATTGCCAAGTGCCGCCGCGAGGGCCTTCGGATCGATAAAGCTTGTGCTGCGCAAACTCTTGGCCAAGTCGTCCATCATCAACTGCAGCGCGCGGGAATCGTATACTTTCGGCTTACCGACATGGATGCCGTCATCCGCCGCCCACGCGGCCGGCAGAGCAAGACCGGCCAGAACGAAGGACGCGGCGCCCCAGCGGGCAAGCTTCGAAATAACTACACGCATGCGACTGACCCTCCAATGGCGATAGCGGAAGATTCCGGCGGGATGTGAGATCCTCGAATCAGGAATAACAGTCTACCTGATTCCTGGTAGCGCATGGCCGCTAGCAAAGCTTCTTAAGAATCGCATCCGCATCGTAAACGCAGCCTCCCCACGTGCCCCCACTTACGTGCTGGAGCGCGGCCCACAGCCGCGTTTCGGGAGGCAAAGCGGGATCGGGCGCAAGGTCGGGACGCAGCGGCCTTACAGCCAGGATGCGCGATCCCTCCTCGGCGCCGAACAGCTCCGGACCGTGGCCCACCAGGTTCACTGATCCCTCCAGATTCACCCGATCCACAAGGATTTCGATGATGTCGCCATCCAGGACCTTGCCGATCGGGCCGCCGGCCAGCGCCTCGGGCGATATGTGCCCGATACACGCGCCGGTCGAAACACCGCTGAACCGCGCATCGGTCAACACCGCCACGTGCTTTCCGAAATCCAGGTACTTCAGAGCCGACGTGATCTGGTACGTCTCTTCCATCCCGGAACCCATCGGGCCGCGGCAGATCAGGACGATGATGTCGCCCGGCCGCACCCGATCCGGACCCGAACTCTTGATGGCTGCGATAGCCGCTGCTTCCGTGCGAAACACGCGCGCGGGACCAGTCTTGCGATAAACCCCATCGGCGCCCACCACGCTCGGGTCGATGGCCGTGCTCTTGATTACCGAACCTTCCGGGGCCAGGTTGCCATGTGGAAATGTCACGGTGGACGTCAGGCCGGCGCGCGCCGCACGCGCGGGATCCATGATGACATCGTCCGGATCGATGCCGTCGCGCTCCCGCAGCAGCCGCCGTAGTTCCGCGCGCCGCGCCGATGCCTCCCACCAATCCAAATTCTCGCCGAGGCTTTGCCCGCTGACCGTGAGGACATCTGTTTCGAGCAACCCGGCGCGCCGCAAATGCAGCATCACCTCCGGCACGCCGCCGGCCATGAAGACCTGTACGGTGGTGAACGATCGCGGACCGTTGGGCAGCGCATCCACCAGGCGAGCGACGCGGCGATTCGTGGCCGTCCAGTCCGCGGCGGTAGGGCGCCGTAGTCCCGCGGCATGCGCCACCGCCGGCAAATGCAAAATCAGATTCGTCGAGCCGCCGAACGCCGCATGCACCGTCATGGCGTTGCGCACCGCGGCGTCCGTCAAAGTGTCGCGCATAACGACGCCCGCCGCTTCCAACGACAACACCGCGCGCGCCGAGCGTCGCGCCATATCCAGCCAAATCGGGTGCCCCGATGGCGACAGCGCGGAATGCGGCAGGCACATGCCCAGCGCCTCCGCGACTACTTGCGATGTGGCAGCCGTGCCCAGAAACTGGCAGCCGCCGCCGGGAGTGGCGCAGGCGCGGCACAGATTTTCGGCAGCCGATTCCAACGTCACCTGGTTGTGCGCAAAGCGTGCGCCCACACTTTGCACGCGGCCCGCATCCTCCCCTTCCTCAGCCGCTAGCGTGACGCCGCCCGGCGCCAGCACACAAGGCAAATCGTGCATCGAAGCCAGCGCCATCATCATAGCGGGCAGACCCTTGTCGCAAGTCGCCACGCCAATCACTCCGCGGCGCGTCGGCAGCGAGCGAATCAAGCGCCTGAAAACCGTGGCGGCATCGTTGCGATAAGGCAGACTGTCGAACATGCCGGTGGTGCCCTGCGTCCGCCCGTCGCAAGGGTCCGTGCAATACGCCGCGAACGGAATCGCGCCCGCCGCTTTCAGCTCGCGCGCGGCCGCCTCCATCATCAAGCCGACCTCCCAGTGCCCCGTGTGAAAACCTAGCGCAATGGGCGCGCCGCTGGCATCCCGCATGCCCCCGTGCGTGCTCAGAATCAGGACCTCCTTGCCGCCCAGCGCCCGCGGATCCCAGCCCATGCCGGCGTTCTGGCTCCAGCCGAACAAATCCCCGGAAGGACGCGTCAGCAGCATTTCGGGAGTGATCGGAACTGCCCCTTGCGGGCCCGGCGCGGTGGTACGGACATCAAAGAGAGAGGCATCGCCGGAATCGAGAATCCGGCTCACGGATTCGCCTCGGCGCCAAATAGTTCGTGCGACCCAAGCGAACGCCAGAAGGCGAAGATGGCAATGCCAAGAAGGAGGATGAAACTTGCCAGCCCCCCCGGCGCATACCAGGTTTTCCAGTCGGTCCCCAGGATAATCAGGTTGGAACTATCCAGAAAAAACGTCGCGGCAATCGTGGTTACCAGGCCAAATCGCAGCAGCACAAAGACCAACGCGGAATAGACGCCGAGATAGATAATCGCGGTAACTTTCCAGTTCGTCGAGTGAAACACACCGCCGTTCGTAACAATCAGCAGCAGAGCCGCCAATATTGCCGCGGGCACATCCTTCTTCACCAACATCCGCAAGCCGCAAATGGAAAAGAAGACGACCAGTCCGAATAACAGCGACCCCTCCATCAGACTGGTATGCGCGGCCACCCATTCCCGGGGCCCGATCGCGGAGAAAAGATTCGGCGTATCCATGCCCGGATTTTGCCAGTCCCCAAACCACTGCGCCGCGAGCCAAACTACCGCGCCAATGCTGGCGCCGATCAGAATGTGAGAGCCGACCTGCGGATCCAGCCATCGGCCTGCGAGCAACCGCCCCCAAGTCACGATGGAATGCGGCCAGCGCGCGCGTACCAACGGTTCCAGCGCGATATAAAGCAGCGCCAATGCCGCGCCCCAGGTCAGCCACGCGGCGGCGCTGGCGAAGAAGAAAAAGATCATGGACTCGTTGGGCACCGGGTGTACCGACCCGATCCACGTGACCAACCCCAGCAGGACTCGCGCCGCGCCAATCCGCAGTGCGCCCTTCCGGTCCACGTGGCCCAAGCGCCAGTTGCGCCGTGCCAGCGCGATCATGGCAATACAGCCGATCGCCATCAGAATCGTCAGGCCCACGCCGCGCACCCGGGATACAACCGCATTTTCAGGCTGCGCGGCCGCCGCCTTCAGCCAATCGAAATGAACGGCGAACTCTGTCAGCCGGCCCTGCCAGGTGGCCATGTCCACGGTAAGATTCAATCCTGGAATATGCGGGTGCGGCCCCTTCCAGGAGTGCGCTTCGCCGGCCGGGACGACCGGAACAAACGTCGCGGGGATCTCCGTGAAGGTCGCCATGTCGAGGCCCGCCGCTTGGAACACGGAACTGGGCGCCACTGGCGTCGCCAAAGGTTGCGCATCTTTGTAGGGATGCGCCTGGAAGTCTCGTAGCCGCCCTCCGCCATCGAGCGCAATGCGCAGCATCCCGGGCTCGGTGGGCGCCGGGTTACTGGCCGAAATCTCGCCGTAGGGGTCCGCAACCATGGGAGCAAGGCTTTCCCGATATACCGCTTGTATGGGCGATTCCGACGCGAACCAGTCGTCCCAGTGCGGGCGCCCGGATAGGCGCGTCAGGCCCGTCACCAGATCGTCGCGATTTTCGATGCTGATGTCTGAATCGGCGGGGCGCTTCGGATAACCGAAAGACGTAGCCGTCCGGCGAGCTTCATGAGCCAGAACTTCCGGTGAATAATCCAGCGGCGCGTGCATGGGAGCGGCGAATTGAGCGCGATTGGCAACCGCCAGGCACAGGCAGGCGATGATCACGGCCAGGCACGGGACAGAATACTTCGGTGCGAGACCTTCCACCTTGCCGGCCGACGCCACCAGCTCCGGTGAAGGCAACTCCCCGGCCGCCAGGGCCGCCGACAACGGATCGCCGCCGGGCAAAGCGGCCGCGACCGACAGCACGTTTGCCGGACGCCGCATCGGATCGGGCTCCAGGCACCGCCGGATGGCCTTCTCCACTCCCGGATCGATATCCGCCGCAATCGACGTCATGCTGGTCAACTGCGCGCTTTCCTGCTGGCGCAGCATGGCCTGCACGGTATTCGCGTCGAAAGGCCGCTTGCCCGTGAACAATTCGTAAAGCACCAGCCCCAGCGAGTAGATGTCGCTCTTGGCGCTCACCTCCGACCCGCGCAGTTGCTCCGGCGCCATGTAAGCCGGCGTCCCATTGCGCACCTCGGCGCCGGAAAGCTGCTCGGCGACGGCGGCCAGCCCGAAATCCATGATGACCACGTCCCCGCGCTTATTCATCATGATGTTCTGCGGCTTCAAATCGCGATGGATAATGCCGCGATCGTGCGCCGCCGCCAACCCGGCGCAGATCTTCCGCGCCGCTTCCATCGCTTTATCGGCGGGCAGGCGTCCGATCCGCAGCAGCAGCGACGACAGGTCTTCACCGTCCACATACTCCATGGAGATGAACGGCATGCCGTCCGCCTCGCCGATGTCGTAAACCCGGCAGACATTGGGATGCGACACCTGCCGCGCAATGCGGACTTCCCCGTGAAAGCGCTCTAACAACCGCTGGTTCTGGGCAGCTTCTTCGGGCAGAAACTTCAGCGCCACCGATTGGCCCAAAGCCAGATCGGTCGCCCGGTACACCTCGCCCATCCCGCCCCGGCCCAGCAGCCCGATAATGCGGTAGCGCCCGCCCAGCAGCGTGCCGGGAAGAAACCGGCCTTCGTCGATATCCGACGTAGAAGAGATCCGGGAAACCGAAGAACTCAAGCGTACCGGCGCCGCCGAAGCCGAGGCCTGATCCACGGCAATCGTTTCAGCAATCGAAGGGTCCGCGCGGCGTTCCACCAGTTCATTCTACTGCGAATGGCGCCGTCAGCCGGTCAGGCGGAGAGTTGCGAGGACGCCGTCAGCGGCGATGCGGGGATCGCCTCAATGAGGCGGCGCGTGTAAGGGTCCGATGGGCTGTGAAAAATACGCTCCACCGGCGCGAATTCTACAATGGCCCCTTCATGCAGAACGGCCACCCGCCGGCAGAGTGAGGCAATCGATAACAGATCGTGCGAAATATACAAAATCGCCATCTTCAATTCGCGGTTCAGGCGGGCGAACAGGCGCAATATCTCGGCTTGCGTAAGCGCATCGAGGGCGCTAGTGGCTTCATCGGCGACCAGCAGCGCGGGTCGATGCAAAATCGCCATGGCGATCAGCACCCGCTGCGCCTGCCCCACGCTCAGTTCGCCCGGATAACGCCGCAGGAAACCCTCGCCGGCGCTCAAACTCACCGATGCCATGGCGCTTTCGATCGCGCCATCGCGGCGGGTGCGCGAGCCTCGATCATGTGCCTGCCATGCCTCAGCCAACTGCGTGCCAACCCGCAGCGCGGGATTCAGCGATGAAACGGGATTCTGCGGCACCAAAGATATTTCCCGCCCCCGGATGCCGCGCATTTCGCGCTCGCGGGCCGCCAGAAGATCGCGCCCGCGAAAATGAATATGGCCGCGAACCGTGCCGCCTTTCAAATGCAATAACCGGATAATAGCCAGCGCAATCGTGCTCTTGCCGGAACCGCTTTGGCCCGCCAAGCCAACAATCTCTCCCGCTTCGATTTCGAATGCCGCGTCGCGCAGCACATTCTTGCGCGCGCGATAGTCAGCCGAAATACCAACGGAAAGCAGCACCACTTATAACAATGACCGCGCACCCCGCGCCGAAGCAAGTTCCTGTAGTGAAGTTATCCAAGGTTAACATCGCCTTACTTACAGTTGCCGTTAACCATAGCCGGCACATTGCCAAAGATATTACCCTGGGCCATAACCTTCCCAATATATTGGTACAGCAAGTACTTTCTAGTCGGACGATTGATTTGAATATAGAGCTTGTAGAGCGTATGTTACTGGTATGGCAATGAGCGCGAACGTACATACAATAGCGCCGGGAGGGTCCGGCCGCTTCAATCTACATCGCGCGGTACCTCGCCATAACCACCAGGATGACGACCCGGACCTTCGGTACCCGCAGGACCAGATTAAAGCCGCCCAAGCTCAGGATGAAACCCATGTGGTGGGTGGCGCCATAGTCCGAAGCGCACGGATGAAACAGGTGTTCCGCGTGGTCGAGAAAATCGCGCGCACCAATGCCACCGTCCTGATCGGCGGAGAGAGCGGCTCGGGAAAAGAAGTGGTGGCGCGCGCCGTGCATGACTTCTCGCTGCGCTGCGAGCGTCCCTGGGTAGACGTGAACTGTGGCGCACTCCCCGACCACTTAGTCGAGAGTGAATTATTTGGATATGAAAAAGGCGCATTTAGCGGCGCCGACTCACAAAAAGCGGGTATGTTCGAACTCGCCAGCGGCGGAACGTTATTCCTGGACGAAATTGGCGAATTAGACCCCAAAATGCAGGTAAAGCTGCTGCGCGTTCTCGATGGCGTGCCTTACTACCGGTTAGGCGGAACGCGCAAGGTCGCAGTCAATGCGCGCATCGTGGCGGCCACCAACAAGAATCTGGAGCAGGCGGTGGATGCTGGCGCTTTCCGTGGTGACCTCTATCACCGGCTCAACCAGGTAAGCGTGCAGGTGCCGCCTCTGCGCGAGCGGACCGAAGACGTCGGTCCCCTGGCGTATCACTTCCTTCATGAGGTGGACCCCCGCCTGGATTTGGGTGACGACGCCATCATGGCCCTGGAGGATTACTCGTGGCCCGGCAACGTCCGCGAGTTGCGCAACGTCATCACCCGGGCGGCGGTTCTTGCCGAAAGCTGGGAAATCCGCGCGGAGGATCTGAACCTCGCGCCGGGCGGACCGGTTGCTTCCGCGCGGCCGGAACTGAAACAGCAATTGGGCGGCTTGGAAGAGCAAGTCATTCGCGAAGCGCTCGAAAAATCGGGCGGACGTCAGGACTTAGCCGCCGGCCTGCTTGGAATCTCACGCCGCACGTTGCTACGGCGCCTGAAAGAGTACAGAGTGCGCGCCAACGCCCCTGTGTGTGAAGCCCCGGTCCTCTCCGTATGAACACAAAAGCGAAGCTTTATGTTGCTCTCGTAACGCTCGCCGGGACGGCGGTGATCGCGCTGACCTTGCAAAGGTGGCACACCGAGGATCTTTTTCGCTTCGCTTTTTATCTCATTCTCTCGGGACTGGCGGCTGGCCTGAAAGTCAGCTTGCCCGGCATCCGCGGCACCATGTCCGTATGCTTTCTCTTCGTATTCATCGGCATCGCGGACTTGAATGCACCCGAAACCTTGATGATCGCCTGCGCGGGCACCGTAGTTCAATGTCTCTGGAATGCCAAACAGCGGCCTAAGTTATTCCAAGTCTGTTTCAGCGTTGCGAATACCGGAATCGCAGCCACACTGGCTTTCTGGTTCTATCACTGGCCCGAACTGCAGCGCTTCGAACACATCGGGCCTTTGCTGCTGATTGCCACCGGCCTCGCCTACTACGTCCTGAACACCGTTCCCATCGCCGAAATCATTTCCCTTTCCGAAGGCAAGCGCTTCGTCGAAACCTGGCATAGTTGCTACTTCTGGTCGTTCCCGTTCTATTTGGTGGGCGCCTCCATCGCCTGGGTCGTCAGCCTGTTCACCAAACAGATGCACTGGCAGGGTTCCATCGTCCTGCTGCCGGTCATTTACCTGATCTATCGCTCCTACCAGCTTTACCTGGCGCGCCTGGAAGACGAGCGCCGGCACGTCGAATCGATCGCCGGCCTGCACATGCGCACCATCGAAGCTCTGGCTCTGGCCATCGAAGCCAAAGATCACACCACGCACGAACACCTGCGGCGCGTGCGCGTCTACGCCGTGGAAATTGGCAAGCAACTGGGCCTCACCGAGCAGGAACTCGAAGCCCTGAAAGCCGCCGCCCTGCTGCATGACATCGGCAAACTGGCGGTGCCGGAACATATCATCTCCAAACCCGGCCGCCTCACCCAGGAAGAGTTCGAAAAGATGAAAATCCACCCCGTGGTAGGCGCCGAGATCCTGGAACGCGTTTCGTTCCCCTATCCCGTCGCGCCCATCGTGCGTGCGCACCACGAAAAGTGGGATGGCAGCGGCTACCCGTACGGACTGCGGGGAGAAGAGATCCCCATCGGCGCCCGCATCCTTTCCGTGGTGGATTGCCTCGACGCGCTGGCCTCCGACCGCCAGTACCGCCGCGCTCTCGACCTCCATTCGGCCATGAACGAAGTCGCTGTACAGAGCGGTAAGAGCTTCGATCCGAAAATCGTGAACATCCTGAAGCGCAACTACGTCGAACTCGAACGCATGGCCCAGGCCACTCCGGAAATCACCGCCAAGTTGTCCACGGACGTGAAAATCGAGCGAGGCGCCGAACCTGCCGCCGGATTCCAAGGCGCCGCGCCGCAAGTCGCGCCGGGCAATGAATACGACTTCCTGTGTTCCATCGCCGCCGCGCGCCAGGAGGTCCAGCTTCTGTTTGAATTAGTGCAGGATTTGGGCAACTCTTTGAGCCTGGATGAAACGCTTTCGGTCGTCGCCGCCCGCTTACGAAAAATCGTCCCCTACGATGCCATCGCCATCTACGTGCGCCAAGATCGCAGGCTGATCCCCCAATACGTGAACGGGGAAGACTTCCGCTTATTCTCCTCGCTCGAAATTCCCGTCGGCGAAGGCTTGTCCGGATGGGTCGCCGAGAATCGCAAACCGATCCTGAATGGCAATCCCTCGGTCGAACCCGGCTACTTGGCCGATCCGGCGAAATTCAGCACCCTGCGGTCGGCCCTCGCCGTACCGCTCGAAGGCCTCAGCGGCGCCATCGGCGTCATGACGCTTTACCGCTCCGAGTCCGATGCCTTCTCCCGCGATCACCTGCGCATCCTTCTCGCCATTAGCAGCAAAGTTTCGCTGGCGGTCGAGAACGCCCTCATCTTCCGCCAGGTGGAAGACTCGGCCACGACCGATTATCTTTCAGGATTGCCAAATGCCCGTTCGCTCTTCCTCCGCCTCGATAGCGAAGTGGCGCGCTGCAAGCGAACCCGCGAGCCCCTGTGCGTGGTGGTCTGCGATCTCGACAATTTCAAGCAAATCAACGATCGCTTCGGCCATCTGGAGGGCAACAAAGTGTTGCGTCTGGTTGCCGAGGCGCTGCGCAGCCGCTGCCGCGAGTACGACTACGTGGCGCGTATGGGCGGCGACGAATTCGTCCTCCTGCTTCCCGGCAACGATCGCAAAACCATCCAAGGCCGCATCGCGGAAATCCGTCAGCTCGCCGTCGGCGCCGGCATGGTAGCCGGAGGCGGCGTGTCGATGAGCATAGGCGAAGCGTACTTCCCGGACGACGGCAGCGATGCCGAAGAACTGCTGGCCGCGGCTGACAAGCGCATGTACAAATCGAAGCAGATGCGCAAGAAGCCCAGGATGGCGGTGTATTCGCAAACGAAAGTCGAGATCGCCGCGACCGCTTAGCCGCCGGCGGCTGCAACTCTCGTAAAAGGTGATTATGAAACGGCGAACGATACTTCTGGCGTTGGCGGCCCTGGTGCTGCCCGCCTACGGCCAATACGGCGGCGAGCTCAAATTCTGCTTGCAGGGCGAGCCCAAAACCTTCAATCCGCTTCTGGTCGAGGACGACCCCTCCGAAGTGGTCCGCTACCTCACCGGCGGCGTGCTCATCCGCGTGAACCGCTCCACGCAGGAAGCCGAGCCCGAACTCGCCACGTCTTGGAAAGTCGACCAGAATGGCAAGCGCATTACCTTTCAGCTTCGCCAGGGCTTGAGTTTTTCCGATGGCACGCCGTTTACCTCGGAAGACGTAGCCGAAACCATGCGCATGGTCATGGATCCAAAACTACACGCGCCGGTCGGTGACGCGTTCCGCTCCGGCAACGCCACCGCTCAAATCGTCACCGGCTGGCCCAATCGCATCTCCATCACGTTCTCCAACGTGGTTTCCGGCATGGAGCGCCTGTTCGACCAGATCGCCATCGTCTCGGCCCAGTCCCCCAAAAAGGAGGCCGCCGTTTTGGGACCATTCTACATAGCCGAGTATAAGCCGGCCTCCGAACTCCTGCTGAAAAAGAATTCGCACTATTGGAAACACGATGCGCGCGGCCGCGCCCTGCCCTATCTCGACGCCGTACGCCTTTCCATTCAGCAAAACCGCACCATGGAAATGGTGCGCTTCGAACGCGGCGAATTGCATCTCATCAACAGCGTGGCCCCGGATAACTTCGAAAAGCTCTCCACCGAAACACCTTCGGCAGTCAGCGATATCGGCCCCGGCCTGGAATCGGAGATGATGTGGTTCAACCAGGCGCCCGGCGCTCCGCTGCCCGAATACAAGAAGGAATGGTTCCGGTCCACGGCGTTCCGTCATGCCATGCTGCAGGCCATCAATCGCGACGACCTTTGCCGTGTGGTCTACCACGGCCACGCCAGCCCGGCTGTCGGCCCTATTTCTCCGGCCAATCGTCATTGGTATAACGCCGGCCTGAAGCCCACGCCGTTCGATCGCGCGGCGGCTCTAAAGACACTGGCACAAGACGGGTTCGAGTTGAAAGGCGGCATCCTCCGCGACCGCCAGGGCAACGCCGTAGAGTTTTCCACCATCACTAACGCCGGCAACATCTCCCGCGAAAAAATGGCCGCCATGATCCAGCAGGATCTGGCATCCATTGGCGTCAAGCTCAACATCGTTACGCTCGATTTCGCTTCCTTAATCGAGCGCCTGACCAAAACCATGTCTTATGAAGCCTGCCTGCTGGGCATGGCCAATGTCGACCTCGATCCCAACCTGCAAATGAACGTCTGGCTCAGTTCCGCCAGCAATCACCAGTGGAACCCCAATCAGAAAACTCCAGCCACGCCGTGGGAAGCGGAAATCGACCGCTTGATGCAGGCCCAGGCCGCGGAAAGCGATCCCGCCAAACGCAAGCGCTCCTTCGACAAGGTACAGGAAATCGCCTGGCAGCAGTCGCCCTTCCTTTATCTGCTCAACAAGAACACGCTGATCGCCGTGTCGCCTTCGTTGCATAATGTGAAAGCGGCGCTGATTCGCCCCTATGCGTACTGGAACATCGAAACGCTCTCCCTCTCGACGCAGGTCGCCAGCCGGCGGCAGTAGTTCCAGCCCGCTTTTGAAACGATTCGCATCGCCCGCGCACTTTACTGTAAGGGCGGCCATCTGTACGATCTAGATCAACCCGGCGAGGTTCCTTCTTCTTCCCTGGGTATCCAGAGCGAACCTGCCTCGGATCCCATTGCGGAGTTCCGAGCCAGGCTCGAAAGCGTCACTCCGTCCACGCCCCTCACCTTCGTCATCGTCGGCATCAACATCGCGGTCTATCTGTTGATGATTGCCTTCAACGTCGACCCGCTGAAACCCACTACGGCGAATGTGATTTCATGGGGGGCGAACTACGGCCCGCTAACCATCGCCGGACATCAATGGTGGCGGCTGCTCACGTCGATGTTCCTGCACATCGGCATCCTCCACCTGACTTTCAATATGTACGTCTTGTGGAAGGCCGGCCCGTTTGTCGAGCGCCTGCTCGGCAACACAGGCTTCGTCGTGGTTTATCTGGCCTCGGGATTGGCCGGTGGCATCGCCAGCCTGGTCTGGAATCCATACCTGGCCAGCGCGGGCGCATCGGGCGCGATCTTTGGACTCTATGGCGCCATGCTGGGCTTTGTCTATCGCGCCGACATCCCGGTGGAATTGCTGGAACCGCTGATCAAAAGCGCGTTGATTTTCCTCGGCTATAACCTCATCTTCGGCCTGATCAACACAGGTACGGACCTCGCCGCGCACATCGGCGGCCTGGTGGGTGGATTGCTTTGTGGAGTGGCGGCCAGCGTCCCGCTCACCGGCGAGCGGATGCCCCAGCGCAGCGCCCGCAATATTGGAATTGCCATCGGAGCCCTCGTCCTCTTAGCCGGAGCCGTCGTCCTGCTGCCGCGGCCGTTCGATCTGCAAGCTCAACTCCATGAACTCGGCGGAGTAGAGAAAAAAGTTTTGGGCGCTTATAACGCCGCCACCATCCAGTTGCGCGCCAAAAAGCTGACCGCTGCGCAAATGGCCGATGCCATCGACAAACAGGTACTCCCTCCCTGGATCGCCGAGCGCGGCAAACTGGCGGCACTGAAAGGGCTGCCCGAGCGCCAGCAGCATCTCATCACCAGGGTCTTGGCCTACATGGATGCGCGCCAGCAAGCCTGGACGCTGCTCTCCTATGGACTCCGCAATAACGATATGAACTCCGTGAGAGCTTCAATGGCCAAGCAGGGCGAGGTGCAGCGCCTGATGAAGGACCTGGCCGCGCCGGCGCATTAGCTCCGCTATTGCCCGACCACCCCCGCCAGCGGACTGCTGGCGCTGGCATACAACTTCTTCGGCATGCGTCCCGCCAGATACGCCAGCCGTCCCGCTTCCACGCCCAGCTTCATCGCTTTCGCCATCGAAACCGCATCCTCGGCGGCCGCAATCGCGGTGTTCATCAGCACGCCGTCCGCGCCCAATTCCATGGCGATAGCGGCATCCGAAGCCGTGCCCACACCCGCATCCACAATCATCGGCACGGTCGTGATCATCTCCCGCATGATCCGCAGATTGGCAGTGTTCTGCACGCCCAGCCCCGATCCGATCGGCGCCGCCAGCGGCATCACCGCCGCCGCCCCGGCGTCGATCAGTTTGCGCGCGTTCACCACGTCGTCATTGGTGTAAGGCAGCACCACGAAGCCTTCCTTCACCAGCATGCGCGTGGCTTCCAGCAGTCCCTCGTTGTCCGGGAACAGCGTCTTCTCGTCGCCGATCACTTCCAGCTTGATCCAATTGGAGAGCCCCACTTCGCGCGCCAGCCGCGCCGTGCGCATCGCATCGTCCGCGGTATAGCAACCGGCGGTGTTCGGAAGAATGAAGATCTTCGCGCGATCGATGTAATCGATCAGCGATTCCTTGGAGCGGTCGGTCAGGTTGACGCGGCGCACGGCCACGGTGACCATATCGGCGCCGGTAGCCTCGTGGCAGCGGGCCATTTCCTGGAAGCTGCGATACTTCCCGGTGCCCACGATCAGCCGCGATTGAAACGTGCGGCCGGCGATTGTCAGGGTGTCGGACATGCTTCCATTGTAGGACGCCTCGCCGGCAGGCATAATGGTTATCCGCCTATGAACATCGAATGGATACGCCGCTACTGCATGTCGCTGCCCCACGCCACCGAAACGCTGCAGTGGGAAGCGCTGGTTTTCAAAATCGGCGGCAAAATATTTGCCATCGCCGCGCTGGAGCCCAACAAGACATGGCTGTCCTTCAAGGTCACCCCGGAGGATTTCGACGAGTTGGTGGAACGCGAAGGTATCATCCAAGCTCCCTATTTTGCGCGCCATCAATGGGTCGCGCTCGAAACCGAAGACGCCCTGAGCGCGGCTGAGTTAAAACGATCCGTCCGGAAATCCTATGACCTGGTAGTGGAAAAGCTGCCCAAAAAGACGCGCGCGGCGCTGCTTTGAATCGTGACTTACCGGCCGGGCTTGGGCGCATCCGCCGCGGGCACCGGATAGAAGCCGATCTCCGGCCACAGCTCAGGTGCGGCTTGCGTAGAACCCCAAACCCCGGCGATGTAGGCTGTCGTGCCTGGCCCCACCGACGAGACCGGATCGAACCGCAGCGTGGTCCCGTGCTCCCCCTCCCAAAAAGGATTACGGCTGACATTCAGGTAGACATCCAACCATTGATTCGCCGCCGGCGCCACTCCGTGTACTGCGCGGCCATCCACCTGCTTTCCAAAAAATGCGTCGATCCCGTCCGCCTTCTCAAAACGCACCCGAATGATCAAGGTCGAAAATCGCCCAAGCTCCGGCCCAATCTTGAATAGCACCTGCGGATCGTCCGTCGTCGGCTTCACTTCAATCCACCCCGGATGCGCCTCGACCTGCGCGTTCACCGCCTCTGGAGCCCCGTCCCTCGGAAGCCACAAGCGAGTCAGCGAGCCGATCGGAAAAGGATACTCCGGATGGCTCGCCGCTGCCTGATTGCCCCCCTCCGCTTCACGCAAGCTCGACCACACAATGGGGATTTCGCTGGCGAATTCTTCCGGTTTATCGGTATGAAATTGAACTGACACTAGGGGGTCCGCTGAAGCGGGGAACAGGTCCGGGCGGAATAACGGCTCTAATTCCTGTAGCTGCTGCGGAAACGGATTGATCAGGAAACCTGCCGCAAGGTTCCGCGGCACGCACCGCCAGCGCAGCTTCCTCCCCGAATGAAACACCCCGTCCATATAAACAGGCGGCGACCGGAACAGCATCGACTCCAGCTTTCCACCGATACTCGGGCGCATCTGTGGACCCATCACCAATAAACCCGGCCCTTGCGGTACCGGCACCGTTTCATCCCAATGTGCCGTCAACTGGCCCACTCGCGCCATGGGCTCATAGCGCGATTCGCGGCGGCGCCGCAGCAAGAAACCGGCTTCCGTGGCCAGCGCCAGGTCGTACCGGTCCAACAGGGCATGCCATGACTGCGGGGCCTCCAAAAAAGGATGGCGTCCATCAACCTCCATAAACTTCAGCAGCACAAAGTCCGCGGCCCGATCGCTCTCTAAGTGCGCGGCGTTCAAAGCATCCAGCGCCGGCGTGTAGGCAATGTACGATTGAAACGCCGGCCGCGGCAGCCATCGCCAGCCATTGGCCTCCACCGCATCGACATCCCACGGCTCTGCATCCACCGTGCCGCCTCCCACCATTTGCCGGTAGCGCGCCGGCAGACGCAGATCCTTATAGATTTCATGTTGAACCGCGCCCACGTTGGCCCAGGTATCCCGCCAATTCCAAAACGCGGCCAGCCTTTGCCCGGTCTCGCGCAACTCCGCGCGGTCTCGTACCGCCCGCGCATAGCCCGGATACTCCTCCGCGGTGATGGCATAACCCATGGCGGCCGAGAAAAATGACAGCGCCAGAATCAGCCGCCGGTCGCGCGCCACCTTGGCGCACACCAGCAAAAAGAGCAAGCCGCATGCAAACCGCAGGTGGAAGTACACCGCATGCGCATCCTGCCGGACCATCGATTCTTTGAAGCTGAAGAACGCCACAATCACCGCGGGCATCAGTCCCGGCAGCAACGCGCGCCAATCGGCGGCCGTAAGCAGAACAACCCCGAACGACAGGGCAATCGTAGCCACGGCCAGCGCCACCGGCCATAACGGTCCCACCAGGCCCATCGTTTCGGAGTGGCCCGAACCGATTTCCCACCCCCACCGTACATAGCCGGCCAATCCCGCCAGCGAGCCAGTCGACAGCCAGTAAAGAAGAGTGCCGCATAAAGGCAGCCATGCCAGCACCCAGATCCATCGCCGCCTTTCCAGTGAATTACGCAGCGGATACGCGGCCGCCATCACCACCAGAAATACGCCCACCCATTCGATGCCTTGATTCAGCTTGACCAACGATTCGAATGCCGCCAGCGACGCCAACAGCGCCAACTCCAGCCATCGCCACCGCGACCGGTCGATCAGTGCCAGCAGGCCTACCACGGTAACCGCCATCACGTCCTGGCTTTTCACGGGTGACAAATTCAGCGCGAAGGCCGCCGCCAACATCGTCGTCACCCAGAAAGCCGTGGCTTTCGATTCATGCACCCATACCAGGCGCACCAGCGCCGCCATCGTAATCAGGTAGAGGCCGATCCGCTCCAGTAGCGCCGCAATCGGCGTACCGGAAACCGGATCGGGATAGATCAGATATCCCAGCGGGCCATAAGTAAATACGATGTCGCGCCCAGCTACCAACTGCTGGCGGTGCGCTAAATTTAGCCCCAGCCGCCAACTGGCATCCAACCCCGTTCCGTATGGCGCCCAAGCCATTGGCAGGCTGATGAGCGCGAGGTACGCGATCGCCGGCGCCAACACCCACCGAGCCAAATTGGACCGGCTGAACATGCCAATACCGTACCATCGCGGCAGGGGGTTCGAGGGCGCTGCTATAATAGCGAAACCCACCGAGGTTTCCCCATGGCCAGTCCTACGCCCAATCTGTCTTTTCGCGAAGTATTGAAGCTAAGCGACGTGCGGCGGCTGTTTATGGCCCAGCTCGTCAGTATCTTTGGCGATTTTCTGGCGATCTTTGCGGTCTTCAGCCTGGTCACGTTTCAACTGCACGGCACCGCCACGCAAGTCAGTATGATCCTCGTCGCGTACATGCTGCCGCTCGCCATCGTCAGTCCCCTGGCCGGCGTGTTCGTGGATAAGTGGAACGTCAAGTGGACCATGATCGCCAGCGATCTGGTCCGCGGAGTGCTGGTGCTGGCCCTGCTGTTCGTGCGCGACCTGAACGCCATCTACCTGATCTTCCTGGCCATGAGCACGGTGTCCAGTTTCTTCGTTCCCGCGCAATCCGTCGCCGTACGCTCCATAGCCCCAGCCGCCGGACTGCTTGCCGTCAACGGGCTCATGTCGCAAGCCGTGCAAGGATCGCAGATCATCAGCCCGGCCATCGCGGGACTGCTGGTGCAATGGTTCGGCGCCAACGCCTGCTTCCTGTTCGATAGCGTCAGCTTCTTCTTCTCGGCTGCCATGGTGATGACGCTGACCATTCATCGCGCGCCCGCCGCTGGCGCAGCTGCCAGTTCGGTCCTATCTTCGATGCGTCAGGGCTTCAGCTTCATCTTCACCCACACCGTGATTTCGTTCGTCATCCTCGCCATGACCGCCGGCATGTTCGCGGTGCGCTGCTTCGGCGCACTGCTCTCCGTCTATGTGCGCGACATCCTCCGCTCCAACGCGGCTCTGTTCGGCACGCTCAATTCGCTGATCGGCGTCGGCATGATCGTCGGCACGCAATTCATTCATCGCGTGGCATCCCATGTTTCGAAACAGTTCCTGGTGCTCTACGGCCTGGGCGGCATGGGCATCGCCGTCCTCTTCACCGCCCTGTTCGGACGAGTCGCCACCACCGCCGCCGGCATGTTGGCGCTAGGATTTTGCGCCGCTTTCATCATGGTCCCGTCTCAAACCCTCATCCAGCAGGAAACGCCGCACCAATTGCTCGGCCGCGTCGCCAGCAGCCTCATGTCGCTGCTGGCCATGTCCCAGGTGCTGGCCATGTTCGTCGCCGGTCCCGTCGCCCAACAACTCGGCATCCGCAATCTGTATTTCGGCAGCGCCGCCATGTTGGGGGTGATCTGTGCAATAGGATATGCTTGGCTGCGTAAGCCCAAGGAGGATCCTTGTCCCGAAACGCCGGTCTCTTCATAATTCCGCTTCTCCTGCTCCCCGCCGCCGCCCGCTGCCAGTTGGTGGACGACTACAATCCGCCCAAAGCCAATTGCTGCCTGGCCAGCTTCGCGCGCGGCTTGGCCGACCAGCTCCAGGATTGGAACCAGCTCGGCCGCTACCATCAGGACAACGAGCGCCTGAAAGCTCTGAACGCCGAGCCCGGCCGCGTCGTCTTCCTCGGCGACTCCATCACCGATGGCTGGAACCTGCCGCACTACTTCCCGGGGAAGCCTTACGTGAACCGCGGCATCAGCGGCCAGACCACCCCGCAAATGCTGGTGCGCATGTTCCCCGACGTGATCGACCTCAAGCCGGCCGCCCTCATCATTCTCGCCAGCACCAACGACATCTCCCACAACACCGGCCCCGAAACGCTCACTATGATCGAAGAGAATTTCCAGGCCATGACCGAACTCGCGCAGGCCCACGGCATCAAAGTCATCTTCTGCTCGGTCATGCCCGTCAGCGACTACACCAAGAACAAACAGACGGTGGGACGTCCGCCTGCCGACATTTTGAAGGTCAACGCGTGGCTGAAAGAATACGCAGCCAAGGTTCACGCCGGCTTCGCGGATTATTACGCCGCGACGGTAGACGAGAAGGGCATGCTGAAGGAAGGCTACTCCGAGGACGGCCTGCACCCCAATGCCAAGGGCTATGCCCTGATGGCTCCGGCCGCCGAGTCGGCCATCGAGAAGGCGCTGCGGTAGCAATCGGGCGTCAATTTGCCGCGGGCTTAGCAGCGTGGTCAACCGAGATCGTATCGACAAGACCCCTGCCCCGGCGAAGTTTGAGCCCGATACCGCGAACCGAGTCGATGATGGAAGCCATAAGGTCGGCGGCGGGATCGGCTGAGCCATACTCGAACCTGAAATCAAAAAAGCCTTTCAGCCCAGTCCGGTCAACAACGGGCACCTTCAAATATCTGCTTAGACGTTCGGCCAGGACCGGCATCGAGACGTTTTCGCCGGCGATTCCATTGCCACTGATCATTCCCCCTTCGGGGCCGCCGACCCAAGAGAAGTCACCCTTGTCCTTCGCCTCTTTCAACTTGAGGGGACCGTTGCCAACGGTCAGAAGATACACGGGGCCCGTCTTCGCTTCGTGGTGGATTTTCAGCTGAAAGCGGTCGAACAGCAGCGCCTGCAACATCTCGCGTTGTTCCTGGTTGAGTGGAGCTTTCGGAGATGTAGGTTTCGCTGCACTCGATTTCGACGTACTCGGAGGAATGGCCTCAATGTTAAAGCGGTCGTCGTGAATCCAGGGTGGGCCGCCGGAAATCTGAAATTGCTGAACGCCGAATGCATATTCAATCAGCATCTCCAACGTCGAGTTTCCGACCGTAACCCTGCCGCCAGCATAGGTGAAGCAGCCAATCATGCCGCCACCTTTCGGGTTCGACGGCTTTACCGAGGCCACCTCAAACTCAGGTAGCCCCGAAGACTGCGCCTGAAGCGGCACCCCCGCAAGAGCCAGCATCAGCAGTCCGGCCATCACGCGGGATGTAGTCCACAGGATTAGGATAGCGGCAGGGTGGTTGCCGTCAGCCATCGAGAAAGCTCTGCAGTAACATCCTCGGAGGCTCGGCGCCCTGGTCTGCAATGATACGGTCCAGCGCGGCACGCCCTTCAGCCATCAAAGCGTCCGTTTCCAGCCCTTCGTAGAATGGCGCATACGGCTCCAGTTTGCGCAGCGCCTTACGCAACTGCCGCTGCGCGCCCAGCCGATTGCTCCGCTGCTGATGGTACATAGCCACCGCAAAATGAATCAGCGCCTGCAAGAAAATCCGGTGCGGCCCGCGCATGGGCGTCCACAACTCTTCCAACACCTCGTGACACGCGAAGAATTCGCCCGCCTGGTAAAGCTGGATGCCGCGCGCATACAGCGGATGCCGCGCCAAGCTTACCGGCGATATTGCGCTTTGTACCATTCCAAAGTCAACCGTAAGCCATCTTCAAAGGAAAACCGCGGAGCGTGGCCGAGATCGGCCATGGCTGCCGTGGTATCCGCCTGGGAATCGTGCACGTCGCCGGCGCGCGGCGGCCCGTAATTGGCCGGAATGGTGACGCCCTCGATCTGCTGCACCAGCCGCCACGCCTCGTTCAGCGTGATGCGTCCGCCATTGCCGCCGTTGTAGATCTTGCCCGAGACGCCTGGCGCCCGCGCGGCCTTCAAATTCAATTCCACCACGTCTTCCACGTAAGTGAAGTCGCGCGATTGTTCGCCATCGCCGAAGATGGTCGGCGCGCGCCGCTCGACCGCGCACTTGATGAACAGCGACAGCACGCCGGAATACTGGCTGGAGGGATCCTGCCGCGGACCGAAGACATTGAAATACCGCAGCGCCACCGTCTCCAACGCCGAAGTTCGACGCGAAAATGCCGGCGTAATATTCGCCCACCAGCTTCTGCAGCGCGTAGGGCGATTTCGGCCGCGGCGTCATGCTCTCCACCTTCGGCAGCACCTCGGTATCGCCATACGCCGACGACGACGCCGCATATACCAGCCGCCCTACGCCCCCCGCCGCGGCCGCGCGCAGCACGTTGAAAGTGCCGTCGATATTGACTTCGTGCGACGGCACGGGGTCGTCGATGGAGCGCGGCACCGATGGAATCGCCGCCTCGTGAAAGACTACCGCGGCGCCCTTCACGACGGGCGCGATCTCTTCGTAATGGCGAATATCGGCCCGCTGAAAATCGACCGAAGACCGGACTTCATCCAGGTTCTCCTCGTGGCCGGTGAGCAGGTTGTCGAGCACCACCACCTGGCCCGCGCCCTCGCGCAGCAGCCCCCGCACAATCGCCGAGCCGATGAAGCCGGCGCCTCCCGTAACAACGTATTTGTTCATTGAGTTTCCCAGAAACGTCAGCGATTCGCGTGCGATGGTTTCCGCCCCCGGCGTGAAATCGAAAGCCTCGAGCGAAACCCAGCCCGGGTACTCGCGGCGGCGCAAAACGTCCAAAACCGGCTTGAAATCGTACGATGCCGGTCCCCGGATGCCGGCCATCCAGCTCATTCACGTGAATATGGCGAATCAGATCGTAATGCCGCTCGACCAGCGTGGCGTGAGCCTCGCTTTCGTCCACCGCGTTGTGCACGTCGAACATGGTGCGAATCGCGGGATGATCGATCTGCCGCACCAGCCTCACCGCTTCATCGAGCGAAGTGACCACATCGCATTGGCCCTCCGGCAGCGCCTCCAACAGAACCGTCACGCCGCGCGAGCCGGCATGCGGCGCTACCGCAGCTAGTCCGTCAACGAAATACTGAGTAGCCCCCGCGCGGCTCACCCCGCCCGTGGCGCCGCGCTGCATGGGCGAACCAAACACCAGAACCCCGTCCGGCCCTAGGTCCGCGCACAAATCGACGAGATGGCGAATATGCTGCCAGCTCCGGCGCCGCAGCTCGCAGTCGCCCGTAGTTACATGCAGCCCTTTGGGACTGACCATCAGCCAGTGCAATCCCACGAAAGCCAGCCCTTCGGAATCCATCACATCGCGGCATTCCCGCCTTTGCGCAGCCGAAAACTCAGCCGGATCCTCCGCCAGCGTAAAGGGAGCAATCTCGATGCCCGTATAGCCCGCCCGCCTGATGGCGCGGCAAGCATCGGCAAACGCCCACTTCTCAAAGACCTCGTTGCAGATAGCATGGCGCAAGCGATACGGCATGAAGCTCCTATTGTAATGTAGCGACGAGCATCGATCGGCTCGATTGTGCACGCGCCTGCGGTCTGCCCGTAACCCATCGGAGACTTGCCGCCCCAGCAGCAATCCCCGTCGGTAGACATATCGTCTTTTCCACTAAGGCACCCAAAGTGCTTCGCCCCCGGGCACAAGCGGCGTGGATTTTACAGCGTTTTCACAACTTCATCACAAGTCGCTGGGTATTTCTTGGTACCGTTCTTTGAGTGCCCCGTAAGATTTTCAAAGGAGCTATGCCAATGACCTCGAAAATGACCCCTCTCGTTATGACCGCGCTGCTGCTGGCGGCTGCCGCGCTTGCGCCCTGCGCTGCCGTGGCGCAAAGCTACAGCGGCAAATGGCCCGTCAACGTTGCTCTCCCCCCACACTACGGCCACACCGGCTGTATCACCCTGGTCGACAACGGCAGCGACGGCGCGACCCACAGCGGCTCCGCCACCATAACCGGCTCTCTCGTCGGCGGCACCCTGCCGTACGGCACCTTCCAGGTCATCAACAACCTCCTCGTCATCACCATCCAGGCCGCCAGCGATACCGGCTCGAATGCCGGCTTGGTGTTCATCGCCCCCGCCCTTAACGGCAGCCTCGGCAGCGGTGTCTTTGAGAACGTTTATGGCGGCGAGAACTCCATCTCCGGCGCCCTGACTGTCGGTAAGAATGGTGGCTGCTGAGATCGTCCACCGGCACGCAAACACCGCCTTCGCAAGACGGTCGCTTCAGCCTTCCGGCCAGCGCGACGGTGTCATTCAGGAACGAAACCTCATGACGCGACGATAATGGGGGCGTCTTGCACCAAATCGAGATCGCGCCCGCAGCGGCGGCATAATTTCGCCAGCGCGGCCTCGTCCTCGTGTGCGGCGCCAATTGGAGCGTCGTGATCGACATGAAATGGCCCCCGCGCGACACGTGAGCATGCGACCCAATCTGCCGGGTCACCCAAAAGCCAAGCCGCTGAAATTCCCAACCCCGGTAGGTGTATCGAGGACCGACGCGCTTTGTGTGCAAAGGCTGACAATTACAACGGCCAGGAGAGATGCGAAGCGTCGTGCCGGTGATCGGCGACTATTAGAACTCCCCGGTAGGGAAAAATAGTTCTCGTTGATCGGGAAGAATAGTTGACGCCGGACACTTGCTGAAATTGATTGACTTCGCCTCACGGTTCAGTACCTCGAGCCTGAGCGCACGACCGCCCCGCCGCAGCGTATAGGAATCTGCGTCAAGTTCGAAACCCTCTGCAAATCGGATGACTTTTGTGATTCTGACCGGCTCCAACGACCCGGCGCTCCCCCGGCGGGAGCAAAAGTTCCTTTTAGGCCAGTTTTCCATTTTACCCGCATCTTCCTTGTTTTGTATGACTTCAGGGGACAGGAAGAAATAAGACAGCCGGCAGGACCACTCTATTGTGGATTGCGCCGAACTCCGGCATGCTGCTTCAGTGCGGACGCGAGTCCGGACATATATTTGGGAGAAACGAACTTATGAATCGTCGAATGTTGCTGCTGACTGCTTCCGTCTGTTGCTGGGCGTCCCTGACGGTGCCGGCGTCGGCTCAGCAGTTTGAATCCATCCCCGGCCTGCTCACTCAGGTTGCAGCCGGACGGGCCGAAGTTTGGGGGATTAATTCCGCTCAAAAAGTATTTCGTTATAACGTACCCAACAACAAATTCGCCCAGGTAGCAGGCACGCCCACCCAGGTAGCGGTGGGCGGCGGTAGCCTCCTACAGAGCGACGCGGTGGGGGGGCAGCCCATCGGGCGAAGTATTCCAATTCAACTTCAGCACCAAGAAACTGGTCCAGGTTACTGGTACACTCACCCAGATTACTGTCGGCGATGGTTATACCGACAGCTGCCATCCCTACGAAGTGTGGGGAATCAACGGCAGCGGAGTCTATCGGTACAACTATTGCACCTCCCTGTTCGACAATGCCCCGTTCTCGGGTTCCATGACCCGTATCAGCACGGGCGGGGGTGATTTTTGGGGGCTCGATTCCAACGCCAACATCTTCGAATACGACTTCCAGGTGCAGGGATGGATTCAAATTGGAGGCAGTTTGCGGCAAATCGCGGTGGGAGTCAACGACGCGTGGGGACTGGATGGCTCCGGGCACGCCTATCGTTACGACCACTCCGCCGGCTTCGTGCAGGTTGACGGATCTGCCGTGTTCACTCAAATTGCTGCCGGCGGAAATGGAGTCTGGGCAATCATGCATCGGCCAAAACTATCGTCCGCTTCGATGCCAACGTAGCGAGCGCGAGCGCGGTGCCAGGAGTTCTGACACAGATCGCGGTTGGGTACGGAGCAGGTGTCTGGGGAGTCAATTCCGCCGACGCCATCTTCTCGCTTTTCCGGCTTATACCGTAGAGGCAGCAAATAAGGATAAGGAGCATAAAATGAAGATCGCGCAATCCACTCGGTCCACAAAGCAATGCATGGTAATGGCCGCGCTCATGGGCCTCGCGGCCGCTCTTCCGGGTCTGTCGCAGACCGCCTCGGTAACGCTACCTGGGCTGGTGCCGCCGCCTGTGACCAGCGGCATTGCCGCAAACGCAGGAGCGGTCAATTCCAGTCAAAAGCTGCGCCTGGTGTTCGGCCTGCAACATCCCCACTTGGCCGAAGAGGAGCAATTGCTGGAGGCACTCCATACCAAGGGATCGCCGCAGTTCATGCACTTTCTGACGGCGGACGAGTGGAATGCGCGATTTTCGCCCTCCCCGCAAGACGAGCAGGCGGTGGTCGACTGGGCGCAAGCCCAGGGCTTTACGATCACGCAGCGCTTCGCCAACCGGCTGCTGGTGGATGTGGAAGCGCCGGTTTCCGCCATCGAAGCCGCGCTCGGCATCAAGATCGACAACTATGTAATGGGGGGCGCCGGCTACTATTCCAATGACCGGAATCCGGCGGTTCCGGCCGTCCTCGGCAGCATCGTTCACTCGATCGGCGGGCTGAACAACATTCAGGTGATGAAGGCGGGAAATCGCGGGCTCGCGGCGCCCGTGTTTCCGGTGTATTCGCCGGGGCAGGACTACTCTGCCGGGGAAGGCGGCAGCCACGAAGGCGACCGTACCAGGTTGAGCGCCAAGCCGGGAATGACCAACGGGCATTACGATCCAACCGATATCTACAGTTCGCAAGCTTACGACGTCGCCGCGTTGAATAACCTGGGGCATTGCTGCAATCCCTTAGGCAGTCCCAACACTACGCCGCCGGTCACCTCGATTGCGATCGTTAGCGCCGGCATCGTCAGCGGCAGCGACATTACCGGATTCCACAACGCTTACCCTTATCTGGCCGATCACTGGCAGGAATTCTACATCGGCGGCACGCCCACCACCCCCGACGATGAGGGCACCATGGACTTGGAGTGGGCCACCGCGATGGCCAACAGCTTCGGCGCGGTCGCCAACACTGCCATGGTTTATATGTACGAGGGCGCCAATACCAACACGTCGACCTTTACCTCGGCGTATAACCAGGCTTTGAGCGATGGCCTGGCACGGGTGCTGAGCACCAGTTGGGGCTGCGCCGAATTCGATTGCGCCGCGCAATCGCTGATGGACACCGATCACGGCATCTTCAACTCCATGATCGGCCAGGGCTGGACGCTCATCTCGATCTCGGGTGATTGGGGCGCCACCTCTTTGGGGACCACGGCCTGCACGACGCACCTCGCCGTCACTTATCCTGGGTCGGACCCTAACATGATCTCCGCCGGCGGCAGTGCGCTTGAGCTGTCTTCTACCGGTATATTCCTCGTTGAACCCGGTTGGTCCGGCGGCGACGATGGTTGCGACGAGAACGACGGCGGCAGCGGCGGCGGTTACAGCGCTTACTATACGGCGCCCTCGTACATGGCGCTGCCCAGCGGCACGAAACGGCCGGTCCCAGACATCGCGCTCAACGCCGATTGGTTGAACGACCCGCAAAATTATTTTTTCAACGGCGTGCTCACCGCGAGCGGCGGGGGCACCAGCATCGTGGCGCCGGAACTCGCCGGCTTCTTCGCTCAGGCCAACGCCTACATGCTTTACGTCGATACCATCACCGGCGGGTGCGACGGGTGTTCGCCGCTCGGCAATGGGGACTGGTATCTGTACTTCTTCGGCCTCCAGCCGAAATTGGCCCCGCACTACCCTTTCTACGACATCACCGCGGGCTGTAACTCTAACGATGTGACCGTCGCGAATCATCTGACTCCCTTTTGCGCCGGCGCTGGCCGCGATGAGGTGACAGGCTGGGGATCGTTTAATTTCCTGCAATTGGCTTGGGCCATCAATTTCGATCTGGCGGGCGACTTCGGAGCGCCTCTGGCGACCTTCACCGGACCTGCGCTGAACAAGTGGTATAACACCAACCAGACCGTAAGCTGGACGATTGCCGACACCAGCGGCAGGACTGGTTACAAGCCAACCGGCGTCGCTGGGTTTAGCAAAGCCTGGGATACAGATCCCGGCGACCCAACCAGCGAACCCCTTCCCGGCGCGGGCAACTCTTTTTACAGTGGGCCGGCGTATCCCAATCAGACCAGCGGCTGCCTGGATTTAGCGGGCGCGTCTTGCTCCGGAGGCTCGGGCCAGGGTTGGCATACAGTGATCGTACGGGCTTGGGATAATACGGGCATTTCGGCGTCCGATAGTTACGGTCCGATCGGCTACGATACTGTTCCGCCAGCGACAACGGGTCAGGCGAGCAGCATGAATCCCGTGCAGGTCACGCTCACAGCCACCGATGCCACCAGCGGGGTGGCCAGCACCGTGTATCAGCTGGACGGCGGGGCGACGACCACTTATGCCGGTCCGTTTTCGGTATCGGCCGCCGGCAGTCACACGGTGACGTTCCACAGCACCGACAACGCCGGCAACGTGGAGAAGACAGAAACGCTGAGTTTTTCGGTGGGCGCCACTACGGCTACGGCGTTGACGTCAAGCTTAAATCCAACGCAGTTATTAGAAGGCGTCACCTTTACGGCTACGGTCAGCTCGGCGGGCGGTACGCCGGCCGGCACGGTGACTTTCTTTAATGGCTCGACGCAACTGGGCGTTGGGACACTCAGCGCGGGGAAGGCGAGCGTCAAAGCCACCCTGAATTTGGGAAGTCACTCGATTACCGCCACTTACCCCGGCAGCGGCGGATTCGCGGGCAGCACTTCGCCCATTTTGACGGAAACGGTGGTGAGCGCGAACACCGTTACTACGCTGACTTCCTCGCCGAACCCGTCCACGGCCGGCAGCCGGGTTACTTTCACGGCAACCGTGACAGCGCCCTTTGGGGGCAGCCCCGGCGGTACGGTATCCTTCATGAAGGGCACGGCGGTTTTGGGCACCGGCACAGTGAACACGGCGACGCACCAGGCTAGCTTCAGCATGACTTTTCTTCCAGGAACCTGGTCGATCCAGGCGGTATACGGGGGGAATGCGGACTATAAGACTTCCACATCGCCGGTGTTGAAGCAAGTGGTAAATTGAGACTCGAACACCAGGAGGTATTGCATGTACAGCATGAGTAACCTAACGAAGATCAAGACTTTGGAAGCGAATGCGCCGGCAGCGTTGGAAGCTTTCTGGGCCTTTGACAAGGCTGCGATGGCCGACGGCGCAATTCCGGTGAAATACAAAGAGCTGATGGCGATGGCGGTGGCGTTTACCACGCAATGCCCGTATTGCATCGAGATTCATGCGGGGAAGGCGCGCAAGGCCGGGGCGACCGATCCGGAGATTGCGGAAGTTGTGGCGATCGCGGCGGCGCTGCGGGCCGGGGCGGCAATCACGCACGGCACACACGCGTTTGTGGGGGCGTAAGAGAGAGTAGGCCGCGGCAAAGGCCTCGTGCGACGCTCCCTCGCGGTCGTGGCTCGGAACCAGAGGCGCCCACCGCGCCACAACTGGCTAGTCGGGGTGGAATTCAAAAGTATCGGTGTTGGTTCGAACCACCAGCCGGACCGGAATTGTCTTGCCCTCGGCTTCAAAGAACACGGCGCCGTCGGTGGATTCGCCGGGCCCAATCTTGGTTTGGACCAGCGCGATGGCGGAGGCCGCGGCGGCGGCTTTCAGCTTGGTGGAATTGACTTCCGCCAAAGCAGCCTGGCGGCGGGCTTCATAAGCATTGGCCACGCGCATGTGCGGAATGCCGTACAGAGCGGTCTCGTACGCGGAGACAAGCTTGATGACGTCGCCGCGTCCCCCCTTTTCCTTCAGCATTTGCACCACGTCGCGCGCGGCCCATGCGTGCAACTCGGTGCCATCTTCTTTCTTGAACGAAAAATCCTCCGGGCGGATGGTGTAGGGGCCCGCCGAACCGTTGGAAACAGCTACCTGGAGAATGCTCAGCTCATGAATATGGCCCGGCAAACGGGCCACCATCAGAGTCACCCCGCCCTTCGTAATCGTCTGATACTTCAAGCCGTTAGACTCGAATTCGATAACCTGAGCGGGTATCGCGAGGCACACGCCCAACAGCAATGCGGCGACGCGGGACAGACCCAACTCCATGCAACTATATTACGATAAGGTTGCTTATGAACACCGAACAATCGTCCGCTACACCTAACGCGGGGATACGGCCCAGCCGGTACGGCCTGGTCGAACACGGGATTCGCAACATTAATATCGCGTACTGGAACCTGGGTACGGCGCAACTGCTGGAACACTCAGTCATGCGCCACGAGGGGCTGTTTGCCACTGGGGGTTCGTTTGTAGTAAGAACGGGCCAGTTTACAGGCCGATCACCGAGGGACAAGTTCATCGTACGGGATCACGAAACGGAATCGACAGTACAATGGGGGCCGGTCAATCAACCGATGACGCCGGCGAACTTCGACCGACTGTATTCCAAGATGCTGGCCTACTGGCAAGGGCACGATCTTTTCGTGCAGGATTGCTATGCGGGCGCGGATACCAGGTCGACGCTGCCTATCCGGGTGATTACGCAATATGCGTGGCAAGCTCTGTTTGCGCGTCAACTGTTTGTCCGGCCCGACCCGCTTCGCACTCAGGATCACGTCCCGGAGTTCACCATCTTCTTCGCGCCGCGGCTGCAGGCTACGCCGAGCGAGGACGGCACCAATTCGGAAACATGCATCGTCGTGAATTTCACCAAAAAAGTCGTGCTGATCTGCGGCACCAGCTACGCCGGTGAAATGAAGAAGTCGGTGTTCACGATTTTGAATTATCTGCTGCCCGCGCGCGGCATTTTGCCCATGCATTGCTCCTGCAACATGGGCAACGGCGGCGGGGTGGCGCTATTTTTCGGGCTGTCGGGAACCGGTAAGACCACTCTGTCGGCGGATCCGCAGCGGCGCTTGATCGGCGACGACGAACACGGCTGGAGCGACTACGGGCGTGTTCAATTTCGAGGGCGGGTGTTACGCGAAATGCATCCGGCTGTCCCGCGAGAACGAACCGCAAATCTGGAATGCCATCCGTTTCGGGACCGTGCTGGAAAATGTCGCCATGGATTCCGAGACCCGCCTGCTGGATTTCGACTCCGCGGCGTTTACCGAGAATACCCGCGCGGCATATCCGCTGAAATACATCGAGCACGCGGTCATTCCCAGCGTGGGCGATCATCCGACGAATATTATTTTGCTGACGGCGGATGCGTTCGGCGTCCTGCCTCCTATTTCGAAGCTGACGCCGGAACAGACCATGTATCACTTCCTGAGCGGCTACACGGCCAAGGTGGCGGGAACCGAGCGCGGCTTGGGCCACGAACCTGCCGCCACGTTCAGCGCCTGCTTCGGAGCGCCATTCCTGCCCCGCCCAGCGGCGGAATATGCCGCCATGCTGGGTGAGAAAATGCGCCGGCACAAAGTGAATTGCTGGTTGCTCAATACCGGATGGGTCGGCGGACCTTATGGCGTTGGGGAACGCATCCGGTTGCCGTATACGCGAGCCATGCTGACAGCGGCGCTCGAAGGCGAACTGGATGACTTGCCCATGGAGCCGCACCCGTTTTTCCGGGTAAACGTGCCGAAAGCTTGTCCCCACGTTCCACCGGATTTTCTGGATCCACGGGGCATGTGGGGCGACAAGGCGGCTTACGATCGCGCCGCGCTCGACCTGAGCGCGCGATTCGCCAAGAACTTCGAGAAGTTCGCCGGGGCGGGCGCGGCAGTGCTCGAAGCCGGCCCCGTAGCCATGGCCAGTATGTAATAAGCAAACGACCGGCCAAGCCGGAATGTCACAACTCCGACCGAGCGGCCCCTCCTTGCAAACGGGGCTGTTATAATTTTAAGATAACGATGTGGAGAACTCCGAATTGGAGGGAGTCGAAGGATGATCTACTCTCGGTCCGCAGAATACGCCATTAGAGCTTTCGTGCACTTGGCACAGGTGCCGGATGGAAAATACGCGATGGTGAAGAACATCGCCGAGCAGGAGGACATCCCGGCGCACTTCCTGGCCAAGATCCTGCAGCAGTTGGCGCGCAAAGGACTCTTGCGGTCGAGCAAGGGCCCCACCGGTGGGTTCGCGCTGCGCGTTCCCCCGGAAGATGTAAAGCTGTGGGACATCGTCGAGGCGTTGGACGGAATGTCGCAGTACACGGCCTGCGCGAGCGGGCTTTCGGAATGCTCCGACGACATGCCCTGCTCCATGCACGATAGCTGGGTGGCTCTCCGTACGCGTATCATAGATTATCTGGAGAAAAACACGATTGCGGACCTGGTGAAAGCGCTGGACCAAAAGCGCAAGTCCCTGGCCAAACAGCGCAAGCCGCGGCGGATCGTTGCGGCTCGCAGATAGTCTACTGCATCAAATCCTTAGGGGGTGCCCAATGGGCCAATCTGTCCTCGTTCCCATGGTCGTCGAGCAGACTTCGCGTGGC
This sequence comes from Bryobacterales bacterium, assembly GCA_963738375.1. Classification (GTDB taxonomy): domain Bacteria; phylum Acidobacteriota; class Terriglobia; order Bryobacterales; family Bryobacteraceae; genus Bog-159. The sequence continues at coordinate 629,754 of CAVTWL010000002.1, forward strand.
GAACGCGCTTACGATATCTATTCCCGGTTGTTGAAAGAAAATATCATTTTTTTGGGCACGCCGATCGACGACAACGTGGCCAATCTGGTGATTGCCCAACTGCTGTTCCTGGAAGCGGAAGATCCGGAGAAGGATGTTTCGATCTACATCAATTCCCCGGGCGGCTCGATCACCGCCGGTCTGGCGATTCTGGACACCATGGATTTCATCCGTCCCGACATCGTCACCATTTGCGTGGGCCAGGCCGCATCCATGGCGGCGGTACTGCTGGCCAAGGGCACCAAGGGCAAACGTTTCAGTTTGCCGAATTCACGGATCATGATCCATCAGCCTTCCATGCAGGGCTTGGCTGGACAAGCGGCCGATATCGACATCTATGCCAAAGAGATTTTGCGCATGCGCGAGACCCTCAATATGCTGCTTGCGGATGCTACCGGGCAGCCGGTCGACCGGATTGCGCGTGATGTGGATCGCGATTACATCATGAGCCCGGAGCAAGGCGTCGAGTATGGCATGATCGACCGGGTGATCGCCAGTCGCGATCTGGTACCGGTCGCCGTCTCGAAGTAAGGTCGCCCCTAAAGTCTGAACCGGAATCCGCCGATCTACACCTTGTATGAACGTCACAGGTGTCGAGTGGCGGAATCCGGATTCTCACGAGGGGCGATTCCCTCCTAAGCACCCATTACGCCGCTCGCCGAAACGTGCGGATCTTGAAGACGACGTCATCGAGATTCACGATGCATCCGGCGAAGAATCAGCGGATGAACTGGATAGAATCGAAATCGAAAAGGCGTTAACCGATTAAAAGTTTTTTTCGACTCTTTGCTTTTATAGGGTTGCGGGAAGTAAGCCGTCTTTTGCGCACGCTCCCGTGTGATTGTTAAGTCAAGAAAGGGCGCTGCGCTGACTTTGAACGGCGCACCTTACGAGGAGCGTTTCATTGGTGGCGTTCCTCCCGTCCGCCAGACGGCCACTCAGCAACCGTTTGGCTCGCGATCCACCCGCAGCCCTTGAGAAAGGCTACCCGGACAATCTGACGACGGTTGTACGGCGGGGTATCGATATAGGAGGTAGGGCCCTCCTCGTCGATTCCGGATCCCTGCGCCCGGCTTCCGCGGCAGGAGGCCGGGCGGCGACGGTTCCGCTTCCACAAGAATCAAGTCAAACGCTAATGCTGGCTTTGGCCAGAATTCCACCATCGCACACCAGATGGGCGCCCGTTACGTATGAGGCTTCGTCGGACAAAAGCCACACCACAGCGCGCGCAGGTTCGTCCGGGCTCGCCAAGCGGCCCAGCGGCACTTCCTCGCACACGCGCCGGCGCATCTCCACCATATCGGCAGCCGCGACATTGGCCCACATCAGCCGCGTCTCCGTCGCGCCTGGCACCACCGCGTTCACCCGAATCCCGTATCTTGCGTAGTCCACCGCCATCGTGCGCACCAGGGCTGAGATTCCCCCCTTCGAAGCGCTATAAGCCCCCGCGCCGCCAGCAGCAAACGCAACCGTCGCGGCCGGCGATGAAGTGCACACGATCGATCCCGAAATTCCGTCCTTCAGCATCTGCCGCAGGGCATACTTGCAGGTCAGATAGACGCCGGTGAGATTGGTGTCGATGACCCGCTTCCAGATCTCAAAAGGGAGTTCGTGCAGCAACCCCCCCGCGTCCATGCCCGCGTTGGCGAAGGCGCCATCGAGCGGCCCGAGTTCGGCGACCGCTTCGAACGCGGCTGCCACGCTTTCCTCGCTCGAAACATCGCAACACACGCCAAGGCTCTTCGGCGCGCCGGCGGCCCAAGCGGCGGCAGCGGCGTCGCGCGCGGCCTTTTCGTCGATGTCCAGGATGGCCACAGAGTCGCCGCGAGCCGCACACTGCAGGGCTACGGCGCGGCCGATGCCCGCGCCTCCCCCGGTGACCACAATGTTCTTCACGGCATGATCTCGGATTGTGAGGCAAGCTGCAAAGCTTGGGCGATCTGCTGGTTGTGGCGCACGTTATGCAGCGGGATATAAAGCAGCCAGTGATACGCGTTTAGGGTATTGAAGGCGGGAAAAGGATGCTCGGAGCAATGCGCTTTGACCGGCTCCTCCAGTTCCATTACCAGCTTCAGAGTACGCGACCGGCCCTGTTTAAATCGGGAGATGGTGTGTTCGAGCGTCCAGTTGTTGTGAGGCGCGAGTGGGGGTGGCGCAGTGGCTTTCAAGGCGCGGTTGGGCACAACGCGGCCAAGAAACTTCGCTTTGCGCTCATCCTGCTCTTGCCACGCCGGGTTCTCGGGATTGGCCAGCGCCTCCTCCACTTTGCCCAACATGGCGCGTTCGCCCAGAACCAAGTGTTCGGCGGTCTGCTGGACCGACCAGCCATTCGAAGATGGCTCTGTCCATTGCGCTTCGCTAAGCGGCGAGATGAGCTGCAGGAATTCAGCTTCGGAGTTTCGCAAGAGCTGGGTGAGTTGGTCGCGCTCTTCCTGGGTCAGGCAGGCGGTTGGCGTGGTCATGAATAAAACAAATTTAATTTACTCGGCAGCGATGTTAGTTCGAGCGGGATCGCGGGGAACTTTCTTCGGCCGCAGTGTACGGCCCGGCGGGCGCATCTGTCCGCGAGGACGATTGTTGGCTAGGCGTTCGAGGCTCCGGATGGCTTGATCGATAGCGTCTCGCTGTTCCCGTAACTCGTTAAGAGTCTTGGCTATATCCATTTCGTGTTTTCACCGATCAGGAGCCCGGCTTGCCAGAAAACACCTCGTTGCCAGCTTCCAAAAACAATAGAGTAATTATACAAGAATCAGCTGGACCGCACCTAGGGTAATCGCCGGATTGTCTAGTTTCTGTTAGATATAGTACTTTGCTACCAGAACTAAGGGGTGCGTTTTGTATTGACTCCGGGACAGATCAAGCAGAGAATGGCTCAAGCTAAGGTAATCTGTAGTACAATCTCAAGACCGTACACAGATACCCTGCAAAGTGGGAGAAAGAAATGCGGAATTTTATTTCAATGACGACTAAATGGAGTTTTTTCGCCTGCGCACCGCTCCTGGGTTTGGCGTTCATGCAACCCGTTCAGGCGCAAACCTACAACATTCTGTACACGTTCACGGGCGGCGCGGATGGCGGCACGCCCATGGCCACACCGCTACTCTACAACAGCGCCTTGTATGGCACCACCAGCGGCGGCGGAACAGGCTCTAGCGGTACCGTCTACTTCTTCAGCGTGAAAAACAAGAAACAAGGCGTACTGCACTCGTTCTCGGGCGCCGATGGCATCGGACCGCTGGCCGGACTGGTGCAGGACTCCACCGGCAATTTCTACGGCACCGCTTACAAGGGCGGAGCAAACAACGACGGAACGCTTTTTAAACTGACTCCTTCCGGCACGTTTACGTTGTTGCATAGTTTCGCTGGGCCGCCCTCGGAAGGAATCGGACCGGCCAGCACACTGGCTTGGGATCCACATGGCGATCTGTTCGGCACCACTTACGTCGGCGGTTCGTCGAAGGGTTGGGGCACGGTTTACGAATATTCCTCGGCCAATGTTTTCAAAAACGGCATGAGTTTTTCGCCGAATGGCGCTCTGCCGCGAGCCGGATTGCTGTACCAATCGGGCGTGTTATACGGAACCACCTGCGGATGCGGACAGTTCCCCTATGGCGGTACGATCTACCAGGTAGGCGTGGTCGGGGCACTTTACACGTTCACTGGCGGAGCCGACGGATCGCAGCCCATGGGAAGTTTGATTTCCGATGGTGCGGGCAATCTCTACGGAACGGCTTCGGCGGGCGGCACGGGCAACTTTGGCAATGGCTACGGAGTAGTGTTCAAATTCAACATAGCCAGCAGCACCTTGACCGTTCTCCACACCTTCACAGGCACGGATGGCGGCGCGCCCGAGTCGGCGCTCTCTTGGGACTCTGCAGGCAATCTGTACGGTACGACCACCCTGGGCGGCGCTTACGGCTACGGCAACGTGTTTAAGTTGGATACGGCCTACAACTTTACCAGTCTCCACGATTTCACTGGCGGCGCGGATGGCGGGAAGCCGAACGCGGGCGTGATTGTGGATAGCGCTGGCAACGTGTGGGGCGCGGCATCCGCGGGCGGATCGGCCGCCGCACCGGGCGGATATGGCGTCCTGTTCGTGATTACTCCTCCTCCAACGAACTAGCTGCAATAAACAGGAAGCAAACCGGAAAGGTCCGCGCTCGTCATACAGCATGATGAGAGCGCGGGCCTTTTTGTTTTTGACCGCAATTTCCGTTGGGGCATACGTGGGGGCCGAGTCTGGCGAGCCGCACTGGATGGCTCTGAATCGCGCCGCTCGCAATGCGCGCGAGGCCAAAGACTATCCGAAACTCAAAGTAATCCTCCTGGATCTGCGGCCTCTGCTGCCCGGCAATCCCAGGATTTCTTACCTTTTGGCCGCCACTTATGCACACCTTGGTCAAACCGGGTTGGCGATCGCCGAGTTGAATAGCCTGGCGCAGGCCGGACTGATTTACGACCTCAAAACGGATGACGATTTCGCGCCGCTGCGGGGATCGGCTGATTTTGACGCCGTGTTGCAGCGGGTGGAAGCGAACCGGAAACCCCTCGCGCACTCTTCATTCGTGGGCAAGATCGCCGAGCCCGATTTGCTGCCAGAGGATATCGCCTACGACGCCAAACGGCGCCGCTTTCTCGCCGGCAGCGTGACTCAAGCCAAGATCGTGGCCGCGGATGGGCAGCTCTTCGCCAAGACCGACTGGCCGGTGATGGCCCTGCGCGTAGACGCGCGCCGAAGAGTGCTCTGGGCGGCCACCGGATGGGCGGCGAATTGTGCGCGCTGCTCCGCCGCGGACAAGGACAAGAGTGCGCTCGTCGCATTCCAACTGGATTCCGGAGCCATCCTAAGGCGCGTGGAATCGCCCGTGAAAGGCCTGCTGGGCGACATGACCATAAGCCGCCAGGGCGATCTGTACATCTCGGAGTCCTCCTACGGCGCGGTGCTGCGGCTGAAGGCCGGATCTTCGACCGTGGAACGGCTGGATGCGGCGGGAGAGTTTCCATCTCCACAGACGCCCGCGCTCTCCGCCGATGAACTCACGCTGTTCATACCGGATTATGTGCGGGGAATTGCGGCCATGGATTTGAAGACCCGCGCGGTTCGTTGGGTGCAGCCGGCGAAAGGCGTTGTCACGGGCGGAATCGACGGATTCTACCGGATCGGCGACAGGTTTCTGGCGGTGCAGAATGGCGTCAAGCCCGAACGGCTGGTGATGTTCTCCGGTGACTTCGCCACCCAGGAGGTTCTGGAAGCAAGCTCCCCCGGCCTGGGGGAGCCAACCCACGGGACCATGGTCGGCAGCGGCTTCTTCTTCATCGCCAATACGGGCTGGGATACCTACGGCGATGACGGAAAAAAGAAGCCGGAAAGCGCGGCGGTGGAGTCCGAAATCCGGCGCATCTCCACGCTCAAAGGGGCGCGAATTCCCGCCCCGCCATCAATGAGAGCAACTCCCCGGAAAGAATAGCGGCGAGGGGCGCCCTGTTTTGCGCGCGTTCCTCGGAAGCGTGAATGCAGCCGCGCATGGTACCTTGCGGTTGATGGCCAAAACTCAGCGCGTTCTGATCAGTGTCACGGATAAAAGCGGCATCGCCGAATTCGCTCGCGAGTTGCACAACTTCGGCGCGGAATTGATCTCGACCGGAGGCACTGCGAAGCTGCTGCGCGAGGCCGGCGTGCCGGTCCGCGATGTCTCCGACGTCACCGGTTTTCCGGAGATGCTCGACGGGCGAGTGAAAACCATGCATCCGAAAATCACCGGCGGCATTCTGGCCATGCGCGGCAAAGCGGAGCACATGCGGGCGCTCGATACGCACCGCATCCAGCCCATCGATATGGTGGTCGTGAATCTCTATGCGTTCGAAGACGTGGCGGCGAAGGCCGGCGCGACGCTTGGCGGATTTGATCGAGAACATCGACATCGGCGGCCCCACCATGATCCGCTCGGCGGCCAAGAATTACCAGGACGTGGCGGTAGTGGTTTCGCCCGCCGATTACGCCGGCATCGTCGCGGAGATGAAAGCGGGCGGCGGGGAAATTTCGCGGGAAACCAAGTGGCGGCTGGCGCAGAAAGCGTTTCAGACAACGGCTGATTACGACCGGGCCATCTCCATCCGCCTGGCGCGCGTCGATGGCGCGCCGGAACCCCTCCCCCAAGTGCTGGACGTGCGGGCCGCCAAGATGCTGGACTTGCGCTACGGCGAGAATCCGCACCAGTCCGCCGCGTTGTACGGGCAAAAAGGCATAGGGATCGCCGGCGCGGAGCAACTCCACGGCAAAGAGCTGTCCTACAACAACCTGGTGGACCTGGATGCCGCCTGGCAATTGGTGAACGATTTCGACTCACCGGCCACGGCCATCATCAAGCACACCAACCCCTGCGGATGCGCGGAGATGGAAGCGCTCGCCGAGAGTTATCGCCGGGCCTTTGAGTGCGACCCGGTGTCTGCTTATGGCGGAGTGGTCGGGATCAACCGGATCGTAGACGAGGAAACCGCCCGGGAGTGCGCCAAAACGTTTCTGGAGGCGATCGCCGCGCCGGGCTACACGCCGGAGGCTCTTGCGCTGCTGACGGCCAAGAAAAATCTGCGGCTGTTGAAAGTGGCTGCGGGGCGGCGATGCACTGGTGGTGAAGTCGATCTCTGGCGGATTTCTGGCGCAGACGGCCGATACCGTTCGGCTGGATCGGCCAACAGCCCAGGTGAAGACCAAGCGCGCCCCCAGCGAGCAGGAGTGGGTCGCGCTGGAATTTGCCTGGAAGGTTGCCAAGCACGTGAAGTCGAATGCCATCGTCTTCGCGCGGGCGGGGCAGACGGTGGGCGTGGGCGCGGGGCAGATGAGCCGGGTGGATTCGGTCAGGCTGGCGGCCATGAAGGCGGTCTTGCCGCTGGCGGGTTCGGTGGTGGGATCGGATGCCTTCTTCCCCTTCCCGGACGGCTTGGAAGAGGCCGGCAAGCATGGCGCGACGGCCTTGATTCAGCCGGGCGGATCGGTGCGGGACGCCGATGTGATCGCGGCAGCCGACAAGCTGGGGTGGCCATGGTGTTTACCGGCGTGCGGCATTTCCGCCATTGAGGATGCCGAGCGCGAGACCTATCGCGCCCCATGTACATGATACGGCACGTAGTAGCGGGCATCCTCGCGCGTTGAAATGCGAAACCCCGCCGCTCGCAGGAAATCCTTCACAAAATCCAGGGTGCGGAAGTGCTCTCCCTCCCCGCGCGCCGCTCGAAAATCGTGCGCCGCGATGCACACGTGTTGGGCCCGCCGCAGCGCCTCCACGCAGCCCGGCAAAGCCATGCGCTCGGCGCCTTCAATATTCATCTTTAGGAAATCGATTCGCTCAATCCCCTGCTCCCCCGCCAGATCGTCGAACCGCGCCGCCTTCACCGGGTAACTGTTCGCGCTTGCCTCGCCGCTGCGAACGTAATTCGATTCCCAAACCGGCAGCGTCTCGATCTGCAACTCGCCCGGCTCGTCGACGCACGCGGAATTCAGGCAGCGCGCATTCTCGATGCCGTTCAACCGGCACAGAAGTCGCAGCGCCGCAAACGAAACCGGATGCGGCTCAATCGCCCAAACGCGCCCGCCCGGCCCCACCGCCTTCGAAAATGCAAAGACATCTTCGCCCCGGCCAGCGCCGATGTCTACAATCACGTCGCCCGCCCGCGGCTTGTAAACATGGAACCAGTAATCGTCCGCATCGCGCATATGCTTCGCCGACTGTCCCGGCCACTGCTCGAACTTGGGAGCCGAGCCCCTCGCCCGAAACAAATCCGGATCCGGGAAAAAATCAGCGCCTACGCGCCGAACCCACATGCCGTCCCACAAGATTTCGATATCCACACCGGGCAGCGCCGCGCGGGCGGCTTCCGTCGCCCGGCGCGCCAGTTCCGCTCGGTTGCTCAGGGCCTCTTCACTGGGCCACATGTTCCTTCGCTCGCTTCATGCGCAGCGCCAGCAGACGCCGCCGGTCGTCTGAAAGCAGCGCGCTAGCCGGCCGGCGCTGGCCAGCCCGTTTCCTCGGCGCTTGCAAAACGCCTTGCAGGTAACTTTCGAACGGCGTCACCGTCAGATTCTTGGCGTACTCCAGTGCCGCGCGCCGCGACCGCGCCGCCACGTGTTCATAGTGCCGGCGATCCGACGACAGCCGTTCTAACACCATCTCCCACGGGCCCATCTCCTGCGGCGGAATCTCCACGGCGGGAACCATCAGCTCGTCAACCGCTGCCTTGTACTGCGTCACCCGATTCACCGGCAGCAGATAATCCATCCCCAGCATGGCTTCCGCCAGCCCGCCCACATTGCTCGCCATCACCGGGATTCCGCGCGACATTGCCTCCAGGATCATGCGCGAGCGCGCCTCCGCCCACAACGACGGCGTTAGCATCACGCGCGTCTGCCGCAGCAAATCGTCGATATTGTCGGCCGGCGGCAGAATCGCCACATTCGCCCGCGCCCGCAGCGCCGCCAAATCCGCCGCCGTGGTTCCCCACGTCGGCACAGCGGCAAATTCCATCCGCGGAAAACGATCCGCCAGCGCCAGGAAAATCGCAATGCCCTTCACCCCGCACGGATTCACCAGCGTCACGAACCGGTTGTCGAATCTCCCCAGGTTGGGGTGCCCGCCGCGATCCAGCAGCGAAATCGGCACGTGAACGGCATCCACCCCCCCCCAATCGCGCGCGTATCGCGCCGCCGATTGGCTCACCGCCACCACCCCGTCCGCCAGCCGCAGCGCTTCCGTCTGAAATGCGCTTGGCAGCCCGGTATCCGGGCCGAACGGCAGGGCGATGGTAGCCCGCACCAGGTACACCACATGCGCCCGCGCCGACCGCAACGCCACCTCCAGCATCAGATGCGCCGGGTCGTCGGTGGAAGCGATAATGATCTCCGGCTCGAAAGCCCGCATCTGCGCGCCGAAATAAGCCCGCAAATTCGAATGCCCGGTCAGAATGCGGACTTCCACTCCGTTGAGTTCAAACTCGACGCTCGCAGGCTGCGAAACCGCTTCCGTCCCGCGAGCCGCCAAATCGCGCACCAGCGCGGCGTGCGCCTCTTCGCTGAAATGCTCCACCCGCGCCACCACTCGCACCGCATGTCCCCTCGCGGCCAGCGCTTCCATCAGCAGACGGTTCGATTTGTCGCCGCCGCCAAACGAGGGGAAATACAACGAATTATGTGCCAGCAGGATCCGCAATACTCATGTTGCCACAAGGCGCCCCGATTGCGCCCGCGCCAGAATGCCCTCCACCGCGTCCAAATCTGCCTGCGTAAGCCGCCAGTTTGCCGCGGCCGCATTGCCCTTCACCTGCTCTGGCGTCTTCGCCCCGGCAATCACGGAGGCCACCACCGGCCGCGCCAGCAGCCATGACACCGCCAGTTCCAGCATCGTGTGTCCCTGCGCCTTGGCATACTCACCGAGCGCTTCCACCAGCCTCAGATTCTCTTCAGTAAAAACCTTCGGCCCGAATCCGTCATGCGCGCGGCTGCCCGCCGGCAGCGGCTCTCCAGGCTTATACTTGCCCGTCAACAAACCGTTCGCCAGCGGGAAATATGGAATGAAAGCGATCCCCAGTTTCTGGCACTCGGGCAAGCACATCTTTCTCCGGCTCGCGATGCACCAGGCTGTACTGATTCTGCACGCTTACAAACCGTACTCCGCCTTTCGCCGCCGCCTCCGCCTCGCGCAACTGCTCGCCCGAAAAATTCGAACACCCGATCTCGCGCACCTTCCCCGCCGTAACCAAATCGTTCAGAGCGCCCAGCGTATCGGCAATCGGAACGGACGCGTCGGGCTGATGCAGTTGGTACAAATCGATGCGATCCGTCCCCAGCCGCTTTAGGCTGTCCTCCACGGCCCGCTTCACGTAATCCGGACTCGCCCCGCGCCGCTGCTCGTCCATCTTCATGCCGAACTTCGTCGCGATCAGAACCTCGTTCCGCCGTGACCCCAGCGCCAGTCCCAAAAACTCCTCGCTGGCGCCCGCGCCGTAAATGTCCGCCGTATCGAAGAAGTCGATTCCGGCTTCCAGGGCGGCATTCACGGCAAGCGTACTGGCCTCCGCGTCGATCCGCCAGCCGAAATTGTTGCAGCCCAGCCCCACCACCGGGACTTCCAGCGTACCGATCCGTCGTTTTTCCAATTTGCGTCACTCCTTAAGCGAATGGATGGTTGCCCCGCGTGACCGGATGCGAGTGCTGCGTGCGCTACCGCCCGGATTATTGCGCCTTCACCGCGTACTGAATGTGCTCGGTCGCCGACTCTTTCCCCTGCAGCGCCGTGATTTCCAGCTCGCAGTTGCCCGGACGCGTGGCCGCCGCCACAAACATCGGAATCGTGCCCGTGGCGTCCGGCGCCGGAAGATCGGCCGTCGACTCCGCGAATACCTGTCCGCCGGTCTTGAATGCCACGTGGATCTTAGGCTTTTCCGTGTTCGACTTATCCGGATAAACCACGAAATAAACGTAGCGCTTCTGAGCCGGATTCACCGTCGGTTCTACCATCGGAACCACGTGCTTGCCCTTGAAAATCAGCGGATCGCCCGCATCCGCCTTGGCGTCCGCCGCGTCCACTTCCTGCACCACGATCAGGCTGCTGATCCCCACGCCCTTAGGCGATGCCGGCACCTCGAACTGCGCCGTCTCCGCGCTCGCCTGGCTTCCCTCCCGATCCACCACCGCCGTATCCACCGTGTAACGCCCCGGCGCTAAATCCACCGTATGCGTGAAGGGCGGAAGAGGCGTCGCCCGCGCCGCCGCCAGATTCGCGTCCTGAATGTAATAAGGCCGGTCCACGCTGAATTTATCGACCACATCCCCGTTCGCATCGCGGATCAACGCCAGCAGCGATACCTCGAATTTATGCACCTTCTGCGCGGGGCTCGGCGTCGACCCCAGCTTACCGCCTGGCAGTTCGAACGCCAGCGTTCCGTGCGCTTGCGCGCCGTCGTTCTGGAAATGGTAAGCATTCACGTGAAAATCGAAGGCGTGCGGCCGCGGGTCGGCATTCAACACCGCCATCCCCGTTGACTCGACCGGCGTCAATGGGCCCGAACCCTTCAAATCCGGCATAGCAAAATATCCCGTCCGGCTCTCCACCTGCAGATCGCTCTTCGCCAGCTTTACCTCGATCCGGCGCAGTTTTCCGTCGTATTTGGTAGAGGCAGGATGATAAATCGCCTCGTAATGCGCGTCCAGATTCTCCGCCAGTTGCTGGAATGGCTTGCGAAAATCGTTCGTATTGGCAATCAGAAATCCACCCGTGCCTTCCGAAAGCTGCCGCAGGCTCGCCTGTGTATCCGAAGTACGCACCGCCGAAACCGTGTCGTCTCCTTGCCGGCTGTTCTGCCGCATCACGCTGGCGCTGGCCGCTTTATTGGATTGCCCCTGGCTTACGGAAGCCATCTGCCCCACCGCCAGCTTGCCCGCCTGCGCCGTATCGTTCGTCGCGCTCATCTCCGTGCTGTCCAGCGCGTAGAACGTGATCCCATGCGCATTGGCGTTGTTCAGGATCTTCTGGAACCGGTCCGGATCGCCCGTAGTCACCAGTCCAGTCGTCACCAGCAGCACCGTTTTCCGTCCTGGCAGCGCACCCAGTTGATTAATCAGCGTGATGATCCGGTCCGTCTCGTGCATGCCCGTAATGTTCGCGAAGTCGCTCTGCGCCCGAACCTGGTCGCCGCGAATGCGGTTCGCCCCCGTACCCGTCGAAACATCCGCGCCCACGATGGTCGTGCCGGCTACTTCGCCGCCGGTCACATCCACCGACACGTTAGCCGAATGCGTCGCATCATTCACTTGCGCGTTCACCGTGACGATATTCGGGCTGGCCGTCAGCAGCGCCTGCGATGCCTGCGCGAAGTCGATCGTCTTCCCACTGAAGGCGCCGTCGAGAGACTTCTCCAACTCCGCTCGGTCGTTGGTGAATTCATGCAGCGGGATCAAACTCTCATTCAAATTGAAGATGCCGATGTAAGTCTCCGGCGGCAGTTCGCTCTTCACGAATTCCTTTACGATCTGCATCGCATGCGGGCGCGTCACCGGATCGATATTGTGAAAAACGACGCAAACGGTGTTCACTTCCCGCAGCGGCCGCGATTCAGCCGTGCCTTGCTTAACCTGCTCGGCCTCCCGCTTCTGCACTTCCTTCCCCGGGATCAGCCGCAAGCTTAGAAGCTGCTGTTTCACGCCGTCTTCGAAGATCTCCACGTCGCCGGGCTTCAACCCCTTCACCTGCTTGCCCTTTTTATCGCGCACCACCAGATCCAGCGAAACCTCGGTACTGGTTACGCGAATCGTGGAACCCGGGGCAGCGGCGTCCTGCGCCCGACCGGGAACCGCGGCAGTGGCTACGAGGCACACAAGGAGCGGAAGACCTGCTTTTTGCATACGACAATTCTATCTCCATACACCCGTACCCGGCGTCATGCCTGTGATACGATCTGACGTCATGGCCTCTCCCGCGACAGGCACCGGAACCGCTGCGAAATTCAAGAGCCTAAATGGCAACGCATGGATCCTCGCCTACCAACTGGAGCACAAGTTGAGAGGTTTGAAAGATGTCGTTACGCGAACCGCCGACGCCTATGCCAGCCATTACGGCGTCAGCCCGCAGCATTGCTTTTCCAACCGCGTCCGGGACCAGAAGACAACCAATAAGCGCACCGGCTTTCAACCGGCGGATGACGATTGCCTGCGGGGCGTTCAACTCATAGACCGGCTTTACATATTCGCCCACGGAAACGACGTCCTGTGTGGCGATTTCGATGGCAAGAACTGGGCCATCTACCTCCATCGGCTCGGAGTCACAGAAGTCGGTGTTATCAACTTCTCTGCCTGCGATGTCGGCGTGGGCGATTTCCTCGATCGCTTCGTTATTCAGTCCTTCAGGCTACGGATGCTGATAGGCTGGGTTCGCGCCTACCGCGGGACCGCCGTTACAGAGGACGACGGAGGCCGCCCCCGTCAGGTAATCCGGGCTAACGGAACCGTGTTGCCGAAAGATCGGCGACTGCGCGTGAGGAGGGGGACGCTGAATTCGGCCACATACGAGGCGCTGGTGGGATCTACGAACTCCATCGTTTACCGCAATACTTGATGAATGGCCCGCCGGCATCCGCTCGGATCTTACATCCCCGGCATGGGAACGCATTCCAAGATCTGTGCCGAGGAGCCGGGCATGAAAAAATGCGGATGATTTTTCATTAGCGCCACCGCTTCTTCCATGGAAGCAGCCTCGAGTATCGAGAAACCGGTAATATTAGACCTGCTCGAAGCGGCCGAGTCTTGGGTGACCGTCGTTGAGTTGTCGAGCGGCGCGCCGAGGTCGACGCAGGAGCTCCCCACTCTTTCATGCCAGGCCTGCCACATAGCCATGCCGGCTTTCAATTGCTCGGGCGGGGTGCTGGCGAACATTTCCGCTACGGAAAGACCGCCTGCCGCCGCCGCTTCCGATCGATAAAGTACAAGATATCTTTTCATGGCTTGGCTGTTACACTTAACATGCTTCAGGCCCCACCAGTCCCCCGAGGCCAGTTATGGCACAACATATACGCTGAACGCGTTACTGCTCACCCGATTGGCGGTGATCGTCGCCGGAGTGCCCAGGCTGACATTGATCTGGCTCACTCCGGCCACCTCGAAGGGAGCGGGCCCGGCATAGTAGACGGTAAGCGGAACAGCCAGCGGCGGATTTGACCCAAGAAACGTATAAGCCGTCACGGGCAGCAGGTTATCGGGCAGCGGGAATCCGACAATAGACCCGTCCGGCTGAGCGGGACCGATCGCACCCAGCCCTGTCGCGAACACCGAAACGATCGTCTTAAAGTGCGCCGGATTCGACGCCGAGTTTACCGTGCCGTCCTGGTTCAGAGCGGCTGCGTATAAACCATCCACGGTGAACACGCCGGGATGCGCCTCGAGCACCGGCGTGCTCACGCAGTTCGTAGTCACATCGTTGTAAGTGACGCAGACCGGAACGGCTTGCCCGGCCGCTAGCGACCAGGGAGCGATGGCATTGATCTGATCGCCCTGCACGTATACCAGCGGCCCCGGCAAACCATTGAAAGTAACCTTGACACCTGCAAACTCCATAGGAAAACCGGATGCCAAGGTCACTGGGGGATTGACGCCGTTCGCGGGACCGAGTCCTGTACCGAATAACGTCACAATCTCGCCCGGAGAAATAGCCGTGTTATCGAAACTGGCCGCGTTCTCTACGCACACCAGCGCAACCGTCTTTGCGTCGCGATTCGGATCGAGTTGCGTCAAAAAGATCGAGCCCTGGGATGATCCGTTTACCTGTTGCGTAGCGGCGTAGCCCTGCCCTGGCAATCCCACCAGGTCTACGTTGAACCCGGCCAAAGCCAGCACGAACGGCAGAGGACCGGGGGCGGCTAGGATTCCGGGCAAATAGGTGGATTGTAAAATGTTTCCGTTGGGATCGAACACCGTCAGTGCCTGCGACGTCCCAGCCGAACACGCCGTCAGGCTGTTTTTCACCGGGTAGTTTGAACTGGTGACGAGTGCGCCGACATAAGTATCGCCCGCCGAGTCGACTTGCAATCCAGTCACGGATGCTGCCGGAAGATTTTCCGCAAATAGGACTGCGCTTCCTTGCGGGTTGAAGCGCATAATCTCAAACGCGGTTGCTGGGGATTTGGATAGGGCGACGGTGGCGTCGTCCTCGGCATCCAAACGCGATGCCGACAGCCTGATATTGCAATGTGTCGGTGAAGGTGGAATAAACCAGCGCCGCACCGTCAGAACTGAGTTGCGAAACAAACGAGCGCGCTTCTTCGATGAGGACCCGGGAGTTCCTGAGATACGCCCCGGCGGTAGTCGGAAAATCGGCTGCCAGCGTAACCCCTGTGACGAAAACCTTCCCGGAACTATCTACGGCAATGCCGGTTACATAATCGTCATGGCCCAGATAGGTAGCATAGTCGATTCCCCCGGCAGCCCCCATCCGGATGACATACCCGGTCACGCTGTCGGACGCAGTTTGTTGAAACGCCCCTGGCGTAGGTTGCAAAATGTTGCTGTCGAAGACGGAGACGCTGATATACATCCGGCCGCTTCCATCCGCGGCAATGCTGGTTGGATAAAGTCCGTTCAAATAGCGTCCCAGGATGGACTGGTACACGACCGTTGTACCGTCAGTTCCTAACTTCTCAGACGATTGTGTTATTCGACTGGTCGTATCCGGCCAGGTAAACATACCCGGCAGGATCGACCGCTATAAGGGACGCATAAAAAGAAAGGGCAGTCTGATAAACCACTGCGTTACCCATCGCAGTCACCTTCAACATGTATGAGGCAGGAGAGCCCGTCTGCTGGAAGGTGAGGTCGCTGCCCGCGAGGATTTAGATGTTGCCCGCGGAATCCGTGCCGGCGGATACTGTCGGAGACGCAGCTAGCGATCCCGGGGCAATCAGCTCTGAATATTTGACCCTGAGCAGGAAGTCCTGGGCCGCGGCGGTAGCGGCGACGGCGCATAACAGCTCCCCACCCACAACGAGTCTCATGGACATGCCCACTTACCTGCACGCAGCGTGCCCCCCCAAGCCGCTGATTCAATTAGCAGGTTATCGGCATTTGTGTATCGGGCAGACACGGCGGTGTGTATCGGGCGACCCGGCGCGCCAGCCGCCAAGCGTATGATTGATATGTGCCTCGCTGGCGAATCCTCGCGCTCTGCGCCCCCCTACTCGCTGCCTCCGCTACCCTCGGTCCCATCGCCTTCGAAGAAATCGCCGATCGCTCCGGCATCAAATTCATCGCCGACAGTTCCCCCACCCCCAACAAAAACCTGCCGGAAACCATGCTCGCCGGCGTCGCCCTCCTCGATTACGATAACGACGGCTACCTAGATATCTACTTCGTCAATGGCGCAGCCATCCCTTCCTTGAAAAAAGATTCGCCGAAGTATTGGAACCGCCTCTTCCACAATAACCACGACGGCACCTTTACCGACGTCACCGCCAAGGCCGGCGTCCGCGGCGAAGGCTTCGGCATGGGCGTCGCCGTGGGCGACTACGATAATGACGGCTGGCCCGATATCTTCGTGGCCAACGTCACCGGCAACCAGCTATTCCACAACAATCACGACGGCACCTTCACCGACGTTACCGCCAGAGCCGGCGTCTCCGGCGGCGTGCTCGACGGCCGCAAAATGTGGTCCGTCGCGGCCGGTTGGTTCGATTACGATAACGACGGCCGCCTTGATCTCTTCGTCTCCAACTATTGCAAGTGGGAGGTCAATAAGGATCCCTTCTGCGGTCCTAATCCGAACCTGCGCGCTTACTGTCACCCCAAGAACTACGCGCCGCTGCCCAATACGCTCTACCACAACAACGGCGATGGCACCTTCACCGATGTCTCCGCCCCGGCCGGCATCGCCGCCATCCGCGGCAAGGGTATGGGCGTAGCCTTCGCCGACTACGACCACGACGGCTTCATGGACGTCTTCGTCGCCAACGACAACGCCCCCAACATGCTGTTCCACAATATCGGCGGCAAGCAGTTCAAGGAAGTCGCCCTGCAAACGGGCGTCGCCTATCCCGAGTCGGGCGCCTACGTTTCCGGCATGGGCGCCGACTTCCGCGACATCGATAATGACGGCTGGGACGACATCTGGCTCACCGCTTTCGAGGGCGACACGTTTCCACTCTTCAAGAATCGCGGCTTTGAGGGCGACTTCGGCGAAATCACCGCGTCGTCGGGAGTGGCCGCCGTCACCCGCCCCATGTCCGGCTGGTCCAACGGCATCTACGATTTCGATAACGACGGCTGGAAGGATCTGCTGGTCGTGCGCGGCCACGCCCTCGATAACATCGCCAAAATGTCCCTGCGCGAACCCGAAGAGCCCAACACCGTGCTGCGCAACCTGGGTAAGGGAAAATTCGAGGACGTCTCCGCCACCGCCGGCACAGCCTTCCTGGCTCCCGGCCCCCATCGCGGCGTCGCCTTCGGCGATCTCGACAACGATGGCCGCGTCGATGCCGTGGTCAGCGTCCTCAACGGCAAGGCGCAGTACTTCCACAACATCTCGCCCGGCGGCAATCACTGGCTGCTACTCAAATTGGTCGGCACGAAAAGCAACCGCATGGGCCTGGGAGCCCAGGTCCGCGTCTACTCGGAAAACGGCGTCCAGTATAACCACGCCACCACCAGCACCGGCTATGCCTGCTCCAGCGACCCGCGCGTGCACTTCGGCCTCGGCTCAGCCCGCACCGTCAAGGAAGTCGATATCGTTTGGCCGAGCCGCATCCGCCAGACGCTCCGTAATGTGACCGCCGATCAAATCCTCGTCGTAACCGAGCCGGAATCAAAATAGCCGGATCTTGCCCGTGTCGTCCCGCAGCAAACACGTCCCCATGTATTGCTGGCGCGACCGCGCCGCCGACAGATCGTGATACACAAACGCATTCTTCACGAAGAAATGGCACACCACCGCGCGCCGCGACAGCGCCGGATTACGGCGCGGCGACCCGCCATGCACCGTGTTCGCATGCCAGATCAGCACGTCGCCTTTCTTCGCATGAAAGTGATGCGGCTCGAGGCCCTGCTCCGCTACCAGCTTCCGGATATAGGGCTCGTACCTTTCGTGGTACGCATCGTAACCCGTCCGCTGGAAATCTTCCACGCTAATGCCCACGTCTTTGCTGAACACATAAGGCAGGCGGTGGCTCCCCGGATAATATTCCAGCGGCCCGCAGTCCGCATGAATATCTTCAAACGCAATCCACGCCGCCGTGATATATCCCAGCGGATACGTCGTCATGTGAATCGAATCCGAGTGCAAGCCCTGTTGCGAACCTTTGTGTCCCGCGATGGTTTGCAGCGTCTTCGGCTCCCGCTGCATCAGCAGGCTGATGGCGCGCAGCAGCCCCGGATGTTTCAGAATCTGGCAGAAAGCCGCCAATTTCTTATGCGGATTCAAACACCTGCCGGGATAGGGATCATTCTCAAACGCCGGGTCCGCGGGCACCATGATCTTGCCGTTGCGAATGGCCTTTTCATACGCGCCCCAAACGTCGTCCAAAATACTCTCGTCGAACAACCGGTCCAGAATGATGTAACCCTTCGCCGCCCAGCTGCGGCAGAGTTCCGCCTCGTCGGCGCTGATTTCCCGCCGCCCCAGCCGCGCCTCGATCTGCTCCCCGGCATCGTCCAGATCCAGCCAGGGGTAAGGTCCGGAATAAGGAAAATGTTCCGCACGAAACGAGGGAATCTTCGATATCTGGATGGCCTGGTCGGCGAACCACTTCCGGCCCTTCATCGTTCTGGAGCCTTCTGCCGCTCTTCCAGCGTCTTCTGCGCCTCTTCCCGCACCCGCCGCGCCTCCGCCGTCTCGCGATCCCCGTCCCCCGGACGCTTCAGCCGGTAATAGGCGGTCGCCAGCGCCGCGTGTGCTTCCGAAAACGCCGGATAGTCCTTCAGCAGTTGTTCCAGTTCCCCGCGCGCCTGCTCTGCCTGCCCTTGCGCCAGGTGGATCGACGCCCGCTGAAACAACGCCCCCGGATCGGCGGGCCGCACCTGTAGCGCCATCGCGGTATGCGCCAGCGCCTCGTCCAGCTTGTGATCCTGCCGCAGCAACAGCGCGATCTCCGTATTCGCCGTGAAATCGTACGGGTTCACTTTCAACTCCTCCTCGAACTGCGCTGTAGCCTCCTCCGGCTTTCCCGCCGCCTTCAAGGTCTGCCCGTACAGCGTATGCGCCCACGGCATTTTCGGATTCAATTCCACCGCCCGCTTCAAATGACCGGCCGCCGCCACCAGGTCGTTGTGCATCAATTCGCTCTGCCCCAGCAGAAATGCCGACTCCGCCGACTCGCCATCGCGCATAATCTTGTCCAGCAGAGTCTGCGCCTCCTGGTTCCGGTTATCTTTCATCAGCGCCATCGCCAGCGTATAAATCACCGCGTGGTCGTCGGGATATTCTTCTTCGAGCGGCTTCAGCACTTCTACCGCCTGCTGCGGCCTATTGGTTTCCAGCAGACAATCGGCCAGCAGCAAAGCCGGTCTCAGTTCCAGTGGCTGCAGCCGGTGCAGCACTTCCAGATCCGGCACCGCTTCCGGCAGCCGTCCTAACTTGTAATAGGCGAGCGCCAGATTCATGCGCACCTGCGGCATTGTTCGGCAGCTTCCGCAGCGCCAGATTGTACTCCGCTATCGCATTCGCGAATTGGCCCGTCCCGCACCAGCGCCGCACCCAAATTGGATCGAATCTCCGCCGCGTCGGGATACTCTTTCAGAAAATCGCGATACAGCCGGATGGCGGCAGCGCACGTCGCCCGCTTTCAGCGCTTGGTCCGCTGGCCGCAGACGGTCGCCCGGCCCATCGGCCGCCGAAAGCCGCGGAAGCTAAAATCAGCAAAAAAACGAGCGCGGCGTGTGTCTTCCATCCGCGTTGATCGGTGTTCATCGGCGGCCAGTTCTCTTCCGCGGTCTCACTCGACCAAATTATAACCCGCCCCCACCCCACGCTATACTCTTCAGTGAATGCGTTGGCGATGGATGCTGCTGTGCGCGCCCCTGGCGATTCTGGCCGCCGGCGACGCCATCGGCCCCTTCACTTTCGAAGAAATCGCCAACCGCGCCGGAGTCCACTTCGTCACCGATAACGGCGCCAATGCCCGCAAACAGCAGCCCGCCGGCCTCACCGCGGGCGTGGCTGTCTTCGACTACGACGGCGATGGCTATCCCGACCTCTACTTCATCAACGGTGCCAGCCTTCCCTCGCTCGTCAAAACCGGGCCGCAATTCTCCAATCGCCTCTACCGCAACAACCACGACCTCACCTTCACCGACGTCACCGCCCAAGCCGGCCTCGCCGGCGCGGGCTACGGTATGGGAGTCGCCATCGGCGATTACGATAACGATGGCCGCCCCGACATCTACGTCACCAACGTCAACGGCAACCAGCTATTCCACAACAACGGCAACGGTACTTTCACCGATGTCACTCGGAGAGCCGGAGTTGCCGGAGGCCGCTTCGAAGGCAAAAAGATGTGGTCCGCCGCGGCCGCCTGGGTCGATTACAACAACGACGGCCTGCTCGACCTCTTCGTCTCCAACTATTGCCAGTGGGATCCCGCCACCGAGCCCGCCTGCAAAACCGGTAATCAGCTTCTCTATTGCAGCCCCCGCCACTACAAGCCGCTCCCCAACACCCTGTTCCGCAATAACGGTAACGGCACCTTCACCGATGTCTCCGCCGAAACCGGCATCGCCGCGAATCTGGGCCGCGGCATGGGGGTCGCTGTCGCCGACTACGATGGCGATGGCTTCCCCGATATCTTCGTCGCCAATGACGATGCCCCCTTCCAGCTCTTCCACAACCTGGCCGGAAAGCGCTTCGAAGAGGTCGCCTTGAAATCCGGCGCAGCCTATCCCGAAAGCGGCAACGCCATCTCCGGCATGGGAGTCGATTTCCGCGACGTCTTCAACACCGGACTCCCCTCCCTCTGGGTAACCGCCATCGAAAAAGAGACCTTCCCGCTGCTCGCCAACCTGGGCCGCGGCGAATTCGCCGACCAAACCGCGGCCGCCGGCCTTGCAGCGGAAACCTACCAGATGTCGGGCTGGTCCAACGCCATCGTCGACCTCGATAACGATGGTTGGAAAGATTTGGCAGTGGTCCGCTCCAACGTCCAGGACAACATCGCCCTCCTCGCTCCCCGCTCCTATGAGGAACCCATCGCGCTTTTCCGTAATCTGGGCACAGGAAAATTTCAAAACGCCAGCGGCCGCAGCCGGCCCCGATATCCTAAAGCCGGCAGCCCATCGCGGCCTTGCCGTTGGCGACCTCGACAACGACGGCCGCATGGATCTGGTCGTGTCCGTACTCAACGGACCCGCCCGCATCTTCCACAACACGTCCCGTAACGACAATCATTGGATCCTGCTGCGCCTCCGCGGCGTGAAGAGCAATCGCATGGCGATCGGCGCGCGCATCCGCCTTACCACCGCCGATGGCGCAACCCAGTACAACCACGTCACCACCAGCACCGGCTACGCCGCCTCCAGCGACCCGCGCGTCCACTTTGGCTTGGGCCCCTCCCCCGTCGCCAGCGAGATCGAAATCTTATGGCCCAGCCGCATCCGTCAAACTTTGCGGAATGTCCAAGGCGACCGCGTAGTCGATATCGTCGAGCCCGCGCGTTAGCCAGGCAGCGGTTTCAGTTCTTCCCGGAATATCCGAACGGATGCAGTGCCGGCACGCTCAGCGGATCCTGCTGCAGCTTGGCCTTTTCGAATTCCTCGCGTTCTTTGTCCGCGTCGGCCTTCCGTCCCGCCCGCCGGTAGGCATCCGCAAGCAAAAAGTGTACATTCGCATTGCCCGGCGCCTGGCGCACCGCATTCTCCAGTTCGCCGATCGCCGCGTCCATCTTGTTGGCGTCCAGATACGCCCGTCCCATGTCGATGTGGCAAAGCCAGTGATACTTGGCGGGTGCCGCTTTCAGCGCCGCTCTCAGTGTCTCGATCGCCGCATCCGGCGTTCCCTTCTTGATCTCCAGCGAAGCCATCACCAGCAGCGCCGGCCAATGCTTCGGATTGCTCTGCACTTCCTTCTGGAACTCCGCCATGGCTGCGTCCAGATCGCTTTCCATCAAATACAATCCGTACGCATAGTGCACGCCCGGTTCGTTCGCAAACTGTTCCATCAGCTTTCGGTAGCCCGCTGTCGCCTCCTCGGGATGCTGGCTCGCAAAAGCCCACGCCGCCTTGCCCGCCAGATCCGCCACCGCCCGCTTCTGCGCGGAAAGCTGCGCCATATCCTCCGGCATCGCCAGCACGCACAGCCCCATCGCTTCCTCCACCGGCTGCGGCTGGTTTGGATAACGCGCCAGCGGCTGCAACTGCGCCAGCGCCTCGTCAA
This sequence comes from Bryobacterales bacterium, assembly GCA_963738375.1. Classification (GTDB taxonomy): domain Bacteria; phylum Acidobacteriota; class Terriglobia; order Bryobacterales; family Bryobacteraceae; genus Bog-159. The sequence goes on from CAVTWL010000002.1 coordinate 651,683, forward strand.
ACGCCGACGACCGGATCAGCAACTGCGCCGCCCGCACCCGTACCGCCGTCTCGAAAGCCGCATTTTGACCCAAACCCAACCCCTCCCCCTTACGAATATCCGCCAGCGCCTGCTCCTGATCCTCCAGTTGCGATTCACTCAGACCCAACAGAGCCCACCCGCTTCCCACGCCCGGCGCAAGCTCCACGCCTTTCCGCAGTGCATCGGTCGATTCCGCGTAGCGGTCCAACTGATACAGCGCGCCGCCCATGTACATCCACCCCTCGGCCCATTCCGGATGGATCGCCAGCGCCTCCTTGAACAACCGCGCCGCCTCTTCAGGCTTACTATCGATGGCCGCCTGCGCCCTCTGCGCTAAATCGTCGAAGCGGTCCTTAGGCGGCGTTTGCGCGGCAACACCGGGAGACAAGATCACGAGGAGGGATGCAATGCGGCAGCACCCGCGGCCTGAATGAAAAAGCATGTTCTTTACCCTACAATAACCCAACTCCGCTATCCTGAAATCGCATGCGCTTTGTGTTGCTGCTCCTCGCCGCCGGCGCCGCCGTTGCGCAATCCCCCAGCCCCGAACAGCTCTTTCGCGACGCCGTGGCGGCCCAACAACATGGCGACAACGCCCTGGCCGTCCGCAAATACCAGGAACTGCTCAAGCGTTACCCCGACGCCATCGAAGTCCGAGCCAATATGGGCGCAGCCCTTGCCACTCTCGGCCGCTACGACGAAGCCATCGAACAATACCGCGCCGTCCTCGCGAAAAAAGACAACCCCGGTCTCCGCCTCAACCTGGGCCTCGCCTACTACAAGAAGAACGATTTCGCCGCCGCCGCCCGCGAATTCCAAATCCTGCGCGCCGCCCAGCCCGCCGACACCCGCGTCGCGACTCTCCTCGGCGATACCTACACCCACCTCGGTCAGGACGAACAAGCCATCGCCGTCCTCGATCCCGTCGAAAAAGCACATCCTGACGACCTCGCCATCGCCTGGCTGCTCGGCTCCGCCCTCGTCCACGCCGGCCATAACCGCGCTGGTCTCGACCGTCTCGACCGCGTCGCCAAACAAGGCAGCCGCCCCGAAGCCTACCTCCTCGCCGGCCAGACCGCCCTCAAGATGAACGAGTTCGAGCGCGCCCGCGACTACGCCGACGGCGCCCTTCGCCTCAATCCGCAACTCCCCGGCGCTGAAACTCTGCGCGGCACCGTCCTCAGCTACCTCGGCGACACTCAAGGCGCCGCCACCGCCCTGCGCCAAGCCGTCACGGCCGATCCCAACGATTTTGACGCCCAGTTAGCGTTGGGCGCCGTCCTCCACACCGATCGCGACCTCGATGCCGCGCGCGAACACCTGCAGCGCGCCCTCCAGCTTAAGCCCGATTCCAACCTCGCCCGCTACGAATGGGCGCGCCTCGAACGCACAGAAGGCCATGTCGAAGCCGCTCTGCGGGACATGGAAAAAGTCGTCCGCGAGAACCCCAGCTGGCCGCAGCCCCACGTCGAACTGGCCGCTCTCTATTTCCGCCTCAACCGCCGCGAGGATGGCGACCGCGAGCGCGCCGCCTTCGACCGGCTCACCGCCGAGCAGCAAAAGCCGTGAACGCCAAAGGCATCGCCGCCGCCGATGAACGCAATTTCTACGACGGCCAGTACGCCCGCTTCCTCACCCTCCCGGGCCACGCCCTTCGCATCGATCGCCAGGTCTTGCTATCGAATATCGCCGATCCCGCGCACCCGTTCTACGAACGCCGCCTGCTCTACCGCGCCGCGATGCGGGCTCTCGAATCCGAACCGCTCCGCGGCCTTCGCGTACTCGATTACGGCTGCGGGCCCGCTGATTTCGGCCTCTGGATGGCCACCGAAGGCGCGCAAGTAACAGCCCTCGATCTGTCCCCCGCCGCCATCGAACTCGTCGGACGCCGCGCCCGCGCATCGGGCGTGACGATTCGCGGCATCGCCGCCGACGCCAGCCGTCTCGGGATGCTCGCCGATTCCGAATTCCACCTGGTCTTCGCCTGCGCCGCCTTGCATCACACCATGAAGTATCCCGGCGCGCTCGATGAACTGGCCCGCATCATGCGCCCAGGCGCGCGCCTGGTCCTGGCCGAAACATGGGGCGGCAATCCTGTTCTAAGCGTCGCCCGCAAACTCCGCGCCTGGGCCGCCCGCGAACCGCAAGAACAGGGCGAAGGCATCATCTTCTCCGGCCGCGAACTCCATGAACTCGCGCCGTATTTCGAAGACCTTCGCGTAGACCACCTCAACCTGATGGCTATGGGTAAACGAGCTTTGCGCGGCCGCTTCACCAACCCCGCCGCGCGCGCGGCCCTCGGCACGCTCGAAACTATCGATCGCGCGATCCTCGCCGCCGCCCCGCCGCTTCGCTACTGGTGCGGAGAAGCCGTCATCACCGCGCGCCGTCAGCGCGCCGGCTCCGTCACTGTCAAAATCTGATCGGCGCGCACTTTCTTCAGCACCTGCACCGTCCCGCTGGGCCAGTGCACTTCGAGCGATGCGATGCCCGTTTCCCCCGCCATGCCGAAATGCACCCGCTTATCGCTCGACGACATGAACCCGCTCGAAGTCGTCACGTGATTATAAAGCGTCCGCCCCGATGCCGTCGTCAGCTTCAGCGCGGTCCCCACCCCATCCCGGTTGCTGCGCCGCCCCACCGTATTCACCAGCAGCCAGTGATTCCCGTTGTCCGCGGAATTCAGCATGATGCGCGGCCTGTCGTCGAGTGACGTCACCACCAGGTCCTGAAATCCGTCGTTATTCAGGTCCACGAACGCCGATCCGCGTTGATATCCCGCGCGCGTGAAATCCGCGCCCAGCGCATCGGAAACGTCCCGGAACTCTTTTCCATTCACGTTCTGAAACATGGTGTCGTGCTGCCGTTTCATCTCCGCCATGTTCTCCACCTCGCCGTTCGACGAGTACAAGTCCTTCCACCCGTCGTTATCAAAATCCACGAACCCGTTGCTCCACCCCGAGCTATGCACGCTCAAACGCGACAAATGCGAAGTGCCCGAAACATAAGTCATCGACTTCCCCCCCGCATTCCGGAACAGCCCCCAGATCTGCCCTTTCAAATTGTTATAGAAAAGATCGGGCAGCCCGTCATTGTCGTAATCTTTCGCGTCCGCCCCCATTGAGGAACCCGCGTTACCGCTCTCGTCCAGAGCCACGCCCCACTCGAACCCCGACTCCTTGAACGTGCCGTTCTTCTGATTGATGTACAGAAAATTGCGCACCGTGTCGTTGGCCACGAATACGTCCGGATAACCGTCGCCATTGAAGTCGGCAATGGCAATCCCCATGCCCTTGCCCAGCTCCGTGCCGAATCCCGACGCATCCGTGACATCCTCGAAATGCCCGTGTCCCAGGTTGTGATACAGCCGGTGCGCCACGTTGCTGTACACCTTCGGATGGCAATAGTATTCCCGCCCGTTGATCGCGCACACCTTGTCCGTCTGCGGCGTCCACACCGTGTAATTCGAAACGATCAGGTCCAGCTTTCCGTCGTTGTCGTAGTCGAACCAAGCCGCCGCCACGCTCAACACGTCCTTCGGCTTGGTCAGGCCCGACCCTTCCGTCACATCCGTGAACGTGCCGTCGCCGTTGTTGTGATACAGCGCGTTTCGTCCCGCGTTGCAGATGAACAAGATCCTCGCGAAGCCGTCGTTGTCGTAATCCCCGGCCGCTACCCCGAAGCTGAAGCCCAGGTCCTTCCCCAGCAGACCCGCCCGCGCCGTCACATCCTCGAAGGTGCCATCCCCGCGATTGTGCAGCAGGCAATGGTGGAACTTCGGATCGCTCTTGTCCAGCTCCGGCAGCTTGGCGCCGTTGGTGAAAAACAGATCCATGCGCCCGTCGTTGTCGAAATCGAATGCCGCCACCCCGCCGCACATGGTCTGCGGAAAGTACTTCCGTCCCGTGAAATTATTGTCCGTGCGATAAGCGAAGTTCGATTTCGCCGCGATGTCCATGAAGTGGATCTGCTTCGCCGCGCCATCCTCGCCCCCCCCCATGGCCCACCACCCGCCCGCCGCCAGGAATGCCGCGCCGCCAAGCATCCATCGCCTCATCGCACGCGCGCCCCCGTCTCCGCCGCCGCGCGCTGGTCGATCAGCTTCTTGGCCATCGCATGTTCGCGTTCCCCGTCCGGCTTTCGCCCCATCTTGTAATAAACCGACGCCAGGCTCGCATGCGCCTCGGCGAATTCAGGCGATTCCGCCACCAGAACCTCGAGAGCTTTCCTCGCCGCTTCCGTATCTCCTGTCGCCAGATCCACATTCGCCATCTGAAACCGAACTCCCGGATCGTTCGGCCGCGCTTTCAGCGCCCGCTCGAAATATTGCCGCGCGGCCGCATACTCCTGGTCCTGCTTGGCCATCACGCCCAGGTCCAGGTTCGACAAAAAGTCTCCCGGATCGATCGCCAGCTCTGCCTGGAACGCCGTCCGCGCCCGGTCGATCTCGCCCACCCCAAACAGGATCTCGCCCAAACGTGCGTGCGCCCCCGGCAGGCTCGGATTTAGCGCGATCGCCTTCTCCACCTCCGCCACCGCCCCATCGTGATCGTTGGCCTTCATCTTTAGCGTCGCCCGCAGCAGCCGCGCCTCCGCCGAATCGCCGCGGCTCAGAATCCTCTCGATCACCGCCGCCCCGCTGGCCTCCTGCCCGTCGCCCGCCAGCGCGCTCCCATACAGATACTCGAACGCCGCATCGCCGCCCTTGTCTCTCTCCAGCGGCGCCAGCAGCGCGATCGCTTCTTTATATTTCCCCAGGCTGTTGTAGCAGCTCGCCAGCAGCATCGCCACTTGATCCTTGAACTGCGGCGCCAGCGACCGCGCCTGTTCGAACCGGCTGGCCGCATCCGCCATGCGTCCGCTCTTGTAATACGCGAGTCCCAGGTTCAGCAGCAGTGCCGGATTACCCGGGCTTCTCTCCAGTGCCCGGTTGTATTCCGCAATGGCTTCTTCGTAGCGGCCTGTCCGCGCCAGGGCCGCCCCCAGGTTCGACCGCGCCTCCACCGCCTCCGGATGCGCCTCCAGATACTCCCGGTAGGTCCGAATCGCCGTTTCCGGATCGCTCGCCGGCTGCTGCGCAAAACCCACCGCAATCAACAGGCAAAATATGGGCAAACAGCGTGGCATTTGACTCTTCAACTTACCCTATTGCATCGTCGCTGCCACGAAATCGCCCAACTGCTCCGCGCTGAATTCGTTGCCTTCGAAGTTAGCCGCCAGCTTCCCCTGCCGGTCGATCACGATCGTATGCAGCGAATGCGTCAGCCGTCCATCGTCCGGCGAGCTGTTCACTCCAAACCGGTGGCTGAGTGCCGCCACCTCCGCATCCGGGCCCGTCAGGAAGTGCCACGATCTGGCATCCGCCTTCCACGTCGCCGCATACTTCGCCAGCACCTCCGGCGTGTCGTGCTCCGGGTCGATGGTGATGCTCAATAGCACGACCTCCCGACCCAGCCGGTCGCCGAATCGCCTCTTCAGCCGCCCCAGATTGTTCGAAAGCCGGAAGCAGTAATTCGGCAGCGGGCAACTCGCATAAAAAAATGCCGCCACCACCACCTTTCCCGAAAACTGTGACAGGCTGACCCGCTGCCCGGCTTGATCCGTCAGCGTAAAATCCGGCACCGCCTCGCCCGCCTGCAATTGCCGCCTCGCCCCATCGGTCTTGCCGAAGTTCTGCAAAAGCTCCAATCCGCTCGCTTGGAACGGCTCGCGTTCCGTGCTTTCGAAATGGTGGATCGTCAGTTCCCCCGCATAAGCGTCCTTCGCCGTGACAATCAATTTGAAATCGACCACCGCGCCCGGCCGCAGGCCATCCAGAAGTCTTACATCGCGCACCGGAATCGGCATCGTCATCGCTTCCATGTATCCCGGAATCTCTTGGCACGACGCCACGAACGTCTTATGCTGCCGGTCGACCTTCAACACAATGGCGCTCGCCGCATACCGCTGCGCCGCCCACAAACTGCCGCAAGCCCCCAAGATCGCGACCGCAGCCCACCGCATCATGGCGTCCGCCTGTGGGCGCCTCCCAGCCGGTAAGGCCGGTACTCCAGCTTGCTGTACTCCGCGGCGCCTTCCTTGATCTCGATGAATTGCCGCTTCTCCACATTCGTGAAAGTCTGCTGGGGCGCAGTAGCCCAGGTCGATCCCGGCCACCACACCTCAATCTTCAAAATCTCCGCCGCTTTCCCCAGCCCGATGTGCTGCCGCAGCGGCGACCCGCCGAACGAGCTCTGGCTGCCCACCGTGCGATAAATCGCTCGCGTCAAGCCGCCCTCGTTCTTCACCGTCACCTTGATTCGCGCGCCCATCGCCGGCCGGTTAGACTTCACCCCAACCAGTTTCAACACAATCCAGTCGTTGTCGTTTCCAGGATTCTCAAACAGCCGGAACCGGTGGCTGTCGCCCGGCGTCGCGCCGCCAATCGAAGTCAGAATATCCTCGTCGCCGTCGTTGTCCAGATCCGCGAATGCCACGCCGTGCCCTTTATGCAAATCGCCGGTGCCCGACGATGCGGTCACATCCACGAACGACTTGCCCTCTTTGTTCCGCAGCATCACATTCGGCACCACCGAGGCGTACGAAGGGCTCCCCGTGCCCAGATAGATATCCAGATACCCATCGTTGTCGATGTCCCCGAAGTTGGCGCCCATGGGCAGGAAGACCTTATCCAGACCCACATCCTTGGTCACATCTTTGAAAGTTCCATTCCCCAGGTTCTTGTACAGCTTCAGCGTACCCGCGTCGAACGGCAGCCCCAGGTACGTCTTGATATTCTCGTCAACCGAGGTGAAGAAGCTCCCCACGAATATGTCCGGTAAACCGTCGTTATCGTAATCGAAAAACCAGGTCGCGAAGTCCCGCCCCGTACTCGTCACCCCGGCCTGCTCCGCCACATCCGTAAACGTCCCGTCGTGATTGTTGTGGTACAGGTAATTCTTGCCGTTGGCGTTGATATTCGATACGTAGAAATCCACGTAGCCATCGCCATCGTAATCCGCCGCCGTCACGCCTTTGGAAAACGCGCCGGGCGTATCGATCCCCGCCGCATGCGAGATATCTTCGAACGTACCATCGCCCTTGTTCAGAAAAAGCTGGCTCGGGCTGCGCTCGTTCACCACGAACAAATCCAGCAGCCCATCGTTGTTGATGTCCGCCCAAACCGCCGCCTGCGAATTCCCCGGTAAGGTCAGATGAGCTTCCTTCGTCACATCCGTGAAAGTGCCGTTGCAGTTGTTCCGCAGCAGCGACTTCCGCTGCGGCAACTTCTCCCATGCGCCCCGAATCACCAGAATATCCGTGCACCCGTCGTTGTTGTAATCCGTCTCGATCAGGTTCAGCCCGCCTAACTGGTCGGCCAGCCCCGCCTCCTTCGTGCGGTCGCTGAATGTCCCATCGCCATTGTTGTGGTAAAAGTGCATTGGCGCGCACGCGTCATAACTCGACGTCGCCACATCCAGCAGTCCATCGTTGTCGAAGTCTTCCACCAGTACGCCCGACGACAAAGCGAACAGGTCCAATCCCGCTTCCTTCGCCACGTCCTTAAACCGCCCCACCCGTTCAGGCGACTCAAAAAGCGATGGCGCCAGCAGATACTTCGCCGGCACACCGTCCGGATACTTGCCCAGCGTCATCTCCGCCACGTTCAGCAGCCACTTCACTTCCAGATCGTTCGGCGAGTGCTCCAGATAATTCAGAAACTGGTGCACCGCCTTCTCCGAATTCTCCGGCTTCGCATAGCGCATCTCCGGCCGCATCGGAAACAGGCACCGCTCCCCGGGATCGCGGTACACATCGTTGTCCATCTCCGACTGGTGCAAATATCCGATCCCCAGCGCTTCCTCGAAAATCGGCAGCATCTTCGGCATCTTCGCCTTGGCAATGTCGTACGCCGCCTGCCATTGCGCCACCGCTTGCGCCATCTCGCCCAGATAGGCGTGCAGCTGCCCTTTTTCGAAGTGCGCCTCGATCCAATCGTAAGGCCGCGCATTGGTCTTCGCTAAACTGTGTTCGTCATTCGGATCGAGCAGCCGGTTAACCCGCTCCATGCCGATCGCGTACGCCTGATGGTGGATCTCGCAGTTGAACCGCAAGTCCTGCTCCCATCCCTCCGGCTTCGTCATCTCCGGCATCACCGACAAAGCTTCCTGCTGCCCATCCAGATCCGGAACGTGCCGCACATTCCCCTGCGCCACCAGCGCTGCCTTGCGCAATTGCACCGATTCGTCCAGCCGCGCCGCTTCCGTATCCGGCAAAATCCGCAGCAGCGCATAACCCGGCGGCAGCTTTACCACCGGCGAAGTTTCTCCCGGCTTCAATTGCCGCAAAGCATCGCGCAATTCCGCCCGCAGCGTCTCGGGATCCACCTTGCCCAGATAGCCGCCATCGATCCCCGTCGCGTCCGTCGATTTTAGCCGCGCCAGCACCGCGAAGTCCGCGCCATGCCGCAATTGATCGAGCAGCCGCGCCGCCTCTTCCTGCGAATCCACCGTCAGCAGGCGTACGGCGACGGTAGCGGCCGCGGCGTGCGCGATAAACACAGCCGCGCCAACCCAAACAGCCAAGCGAGCCCTACCAAACCATAACCGGAAGCGAGTGGTTGCCAATTTCCAAATAATTCCCCCAATGCAATGGCTTCAGTATAACGCCGCCCTCACTTCCCCGTTTCATCCGCCAACTGCTTCAACCGCACGAAATCCGCCCGCTCCTTGGCCGCTTCATCCTTCTTCCCCGCCAGAGCATACGCCCCCGCCAGCGAGAAATGCACCTGCGGGCTATCCGGCGCTTCCCGCCGCGCGATCTCCAGCTCTTTGATCCCTTTAGCGACTTCCCCCGAATTGGCCAGCAGCCGCCCCAACACTCCGTGCGCCGCGAAGTAATCGGGCGCCGCCCCGACCGCCCGCTCCGCATACGGCATCGCCTTCTCCACATCCCCTTGCTTCTCGTACTCCAGCGCAATCGTCACCAGCGCATCCGCATGCAGCGGATTTAATTGCAATTCCTTCCTGAATTCCGCCATCGCCGCCGCCTTCATCGCTCGTCAGCAAAAACGATCCGTACAAGTAATGCACATTCGCCGCATTGGGATATTCCGCCAGCAACTGCGCGAAATATTTCGCCGCCTCCGGCCGCTTGCCGGATACCGCGCACACCGCCAGCCCCGCCTTGTCCACCAAGTCCCTATCGCCCGCTGGCAAATCCTGTGGCAGGACCGGCCGCCGTAGCCCCGCCAGGCCGGCCGCTTCAATCACCGCCGCGTTCGGATCGCCCGTCTTCATCAACTTATCCAACACCTGCAGTGCCGATTCATACTGCTGAAACCGCGTAAACAGCACCACCGCGTGATACAGCACCACGCGCTTCACCTGTTGATCCGCCCCCAAACCCAGCCGCCGCCCATCGTTGATGTGCCCCAGCGCCGCCGCATACTCCTTCGTCTCGTATTCGCACAAACCCAGCAGTGCGAATCCGGGTCCGGTCTTATGATCGAGCCGGATCAACCGCCGTAGCGCATCCCGGGCTTCCGCGTAATGATCCTGGTCGTAAAGCAATTCCCCCAGGAACCACCAGCCCTCCGTCCACGAGGGCCGCAGCCCTAAGGCTTGCTGATACAGCCCCACCGCCTCGGCCCCACGGCCCTGCTCGCGCGCTGCCGTCGCCGCCTTCGACACTCGCTCGAATGCGGCTCCGGGCGCCGACGCCGCCGCAGCCTGCTTCTGATCGCCGAGGCTCAGTCCGTAGCAGACCAGGCACAGCACCCCCGCCGCAACCACCCGCGTCACGGCGTCTCCTTCACGTGCACCACCCGGTCCCCGCGCACGTCCCGCAGCGTCTGCGCCGTGCCCGAAGGCCAATGAATCACCACCGTCGATGCCGTCTCCTCCGCGCCCAGCCCAAAATGGACCGGCCCGTAGCTCGACGACGCGTACCCCACGCTCGATGTCATGTGGTTGTACTGCACGCCCGCCTTGGTCGTCACCTGTATCCGCGCGCCCATCCCGTCCCGATTGCTCTTCGTTCCTTCCAGCGCAATCTCCAGCCAGTGCCCCGCCCCCGGACTCCGGTTCATCCAGATCTCCGCCGGATGCCCCAGCGCCGTTGTCACCACGTCGACGCGCCCATCGCCATCCAGGTCGCCGAACGCCAGCCCCCGATGCCGCGCCGCCGGCGAAGCGTCCAGTCCCGCTTCCGACGTCAAAGCCGCCCAATGCCCGCTCGCTCCCAGATTCCGGAACACCGTATTGTGCTGCTCCACCGTCGTCCCCGGCAAAGGCTGCGACAAAACATCCCCCCGGCTCACAAACAGATCCTTCCACCCGTCGTTATCGAAATCGTAAAGCCCCGCCCCGAACCCGGCCATCCGCATCGTCGCCGCCCGCATCCCGCTCGGCGTCGTCACTTCCTGAAAATTCTTCCCCGCCTGATTCAACCACACCGGAAACGTCTGCTTCTCGAGCGCCACGGTAACTAAATCGGGAAACCCGTCGTTATTCAAATCGCGAAAGTCCAGCCCCATCCCGGAGATAAAATTTCCGTCCTCTACCAGCGCTACACCCTTCTCGAACGCCACTTCCTCGAACCGGTCCCCCAAATTATGAAACAGTGAATTATAAGATCCGTCGTTGGTCACGAACAGGTCGGGACGGCCGTCCAGATCGTAATCCGCCATCCCCACTCCCATCCCCTTCCCCACATGCGACCGAATTCCCCACTTCTCCGACACATCTTCGAATGTGCCGTTGCCTCGATTCAGAAACAACTGGTTGGGCAAGCCTTGGTACGACCGCGGCGCGCAATAATCCGCCACGCCCTTGTATTCGCAGAGAGGCTCCGTCGCGTAGTCCCATTGCAGATAATTCACCACGAATAAATCAAGCAACCCGTCGTTGTTCACATCCACCCACGCCGCCGCGATCCCCCACATCGGCCCGAACTTCGCGTCTTTGACCGCGCCCAGGCCCGCCTTTTCCGTCACGTCTGAAAATGTCCCGTTTCCGTTGTTGTGATACAGCGTGTTCCGGTGCACCCCGGCCACGAAAACATCGGGGTAGCCGTCGTTATCGTAGTCCCCGACCGCCGCGCCGCTGTCGAACCCCGTGCCGGCCAGACCCGCAGCCTCCGTCACATCGGTAAACTTACCTCCGCCGTCATTCCGGAACAGCCGGTTGCGATACTTGGGGTCGTCTTTCTTCAGCGTCGCCAGATTCGCGCCGTTGGTAAAAAAAATGTCCGGCCGCCCGTCGCGATTGTAATCGAACACCGCCACACCGCCCGCCATCGTCGCCGGCACGTGCCGCGCCTTCACTTCTCCATTCTCCAATTGAAAAGGGATGGCCTTCAATTCAAACCGGATCGCCGCAGCCTGCTCGCCCGCCGCCGCCACCAGCGCCAGCGCGCACCCGCACAGCACCCCGCGAGATCCCATACGGATCAGCATAACGCCCCCCGCTTCGTCCGGTCCATCCGCGTTCATCGGCGTTGATCGGCGGCCTAATGCTCTTGACAGATGTTGACACAACGCGCGCTCCCCCGGAACGCCTTGCTGGCTGGCAGCCCTAAGTCTCTTCCCCCATCGGAATCGGTCCACCCCAAAAGTAAAAAGGGGGACGGCTTGCGCCGCCCCCCCTCGTTACCTTCCAGCCTCGCTTCCGAGTTCTAGAAGTTGTACTTCACTGCGAACTCAATCACGCGCGGCACTTCATTCTTAAAGAGTGCCCTGCCGGTTGTGAGTGCGTTCAGGTTCGACTGGCTCAAACTTCCGTTGCTCTCCGCGAAGTTCAACTCGATATCGTTGTTGCCGGAGATACCAAGCTGAGGCAGCGGATGGTTCAGGAAGTTAAACGCCGAGAACCGTAGTTCGACCTTCTGGTGCTCCTTGAACAGGAAGTCCTTATAGATCGCGAGATCGCTGTTGAAGAAAGCCGGTCCCTTGATGTAAGGCCAGATCAGATCGCCCTGTTGATGGTTCGTGGGAGGCGCGAAGCAGCTCGGGTTGAAATACTGCCCGGACGACAGATTGCTCCGCGGATCGCAAGTAAGAACCGGCTGCGTCTGTCCGATCGCGTTGGTTCCCAGCCAGTTGGTCGGTTGCAGCGCCGTCGGCCACGAAATATTCAGGCCGTAGTTGGTGTTCGGCTGAATCGGGGCGCCGCTCTGCGCTTGCGTGATGCCGGATAGCACCCATCCGTTGACGACTCCACCCAGTAACCGGTTGTCTTTCACCGGGCTCGGCAGATTGACCACATACGCCGCGTTGAAGATGTGCGTGTGATCCCAGGACAGGACGCCATAGTTGGCGGACAGATCGTACGGATCGGGCGAGGGGCCTGCTTGCGCGCCATTGGCGCTGTTCCCATCGCGGATACCGAGGACCTTGCTGAAGGTGTAGTTCGACGTGAAGGTAACGCGGCCGGATTGTTTCTGCCAGGTGGCAATGAACGCATTGTAGTTCGAGTAGCTGCCATGGCTTTGCAAAGCGATGCCCGCGTAGTTGGCGTACGGACGGTATTGGTTCAGGTTGGCGAACGTCGACGGCAGGGTTGCGCCGTTGTTGTAATTGTTGATGCCGGTCACCGGATCAACTCCGAAGAACGCTCCATACGGAACGTTGTCGATGTTGCCCAGGTTACCGTTGCCGCCGTTGATCAACATGTCTTGCGACTTGTTGCCCGAATATTGGAATTCCGCAACCGAGCGCCAGGGCACACGCTGCGAAATCGTCACGTTATAGTTCCAGGTGTTGGGGGTCCGTTCGTCGCCCATTTGCAGAGCGCTGATCGAAGATCCCAGACCGGCTGCCCCCAGAGCGGGGCTGAAGGCCTGGAAGTCGTTCCAACCCAGGCAGCATTTGCCCGTCGTGGTGACCCCTTGCACAACACCCAGCGGCTGGTTATAGCCGGAACTGGCGCTGTTGTAGGAAATCTGATAACGGAACAAGCCGGCGCCGCCGCGTAACACGGTTTTGCCGTTGCCGAACAGATCGTAAGCGAAGCCCAAGCGGGGTTCGATAAAGAAGGGCTTCGACGGGAAACCAGACAACGGAATGGCGCTATCGATACTGTGCCATTCCAACCCGGTCCACGCCGGCGCGGACGGGCTGTTGTTGTAGGTCGCCGGATCCCAAACCGCCACGCCCTGCGTGTCGTTCGGTACCCAGTTGCCCATGTGATCGAAACGCAGACCGCCGGTCAGGGTCAGGCGGCGAGTGGCTTTCCACTGGTCGTTCACGAAGAACGAATACTGATAGTACTTCATGTCCTGAACGACTTCGCCTTGGTCCTGCTCAAACGCGCTGATGCGGCCCGTAACCCAGTCGGCCAGCGGATTGCTCGTGCTGGTCGAGCCCCACGGATCGAATTCCGCGACGCCGTTGGTGCCGCTCGATAGACCGCCGCTGGTCTGATAGTTCCGCGCGAAATCCCAGTAAACGCCGGCTTTCAGCGTGTGGCTACCGAGAATCTTCGTCACGTTGTCGCTGACATTCGGCGTCTGCGACAATTTGCCGAATGAATTGGCGCCGCCCGGAGTAAACGGCTCGCCGTATTGATACGTCGCGAAACCAACCGCCGAGTTGCTCCAACCATAAGTATTCGGAATCTGCGGCGTGTAGGGATTAGAGAACAAGCCCGTGTAATTAAAACCGAGTTTGCTCGGATTCACCGCCGCCGGGTTGGCGAGGATGATCGGATTCAGGAAGGTGGCATCCGCGAACACGAACTCGTTGGTCAGCGTCGGGCTGAACACGTGTACCAGGTTCGCGCTATATACCTGCGATACCTGGTTGGCATTCTGCGACGATGGATATGGCAGCGAACCGCCAATCTGCCACCAGATGCTGATGGGGTTTTGATCGTGCTCGATCTGGTGATTCCACGAGAAGAACAACTTCGTCTTATCGCTGATGTTATAGTCGCCGCGCAAGCGCAGTTCCCACCGGTTGACCGGCAGCGAGTTGAAGAACGAGTAGTTGTCGCCGACACTGGGCTGGTTACCGGATTCACATTCGGCTGCGGCATCAACTTCAAGAGGACCGCGGAGTTCGGATCCAAGTCCGTGGTCGGGATCATGCCGCCCGGATACAGCGTCTTGGAGCCGTCCGGGTTATTGGCCCCGGTGACCTGGTTCGCGGCGGCGCCGCCCTTCGCGTTAGCGAAATTAGTGCCCAGAGAAGACAGGTACGCCGGACTGAAGTTGCCGGCCTGCATCTGCGCCGTCGGTACGAAATATTCCTGCAAGCTGCCCGCCGGATGCTGGTCCATGTACTCATAAGCGGCGTAGAAGAACAACTTGTCGTGGTTCTTGTTGAAATGCGTGCCCGGAATGATCACCGGACCGCCGAAATCGCCGCCGGGATAATAGAAGCTATTGGTCGGCGCCTGTACGCCCTGCGCGTTGTTGTACGATCCATTGGAATCGAACACGCCATTGCGCGCGTACAGATAACCTTGCCCGTGGAATTGGGCCCCGCCGCTCTTTCCGATCGCCTGGAACGTCACAGGACCCTTTGCGAATTCAGCGCCATACGCCGATGTCAGGACCGAAACTTCCTGAATCTGGTTCTGGTTGATATTCGCGGTCTGCGTGCCCTGGTTGCCCGGATCGAGCAAGTTCGCGCCGTCCGACGTCATGGTCATGCCGCCGTTAGGCTGCGTGCCCTGCGCCGTGAACGACCCGATCGGCCCCGTGTTCTGCTGCGTCGGTACCGATCCCTGTCCCCACATGTTCTGCGAGAGACCGCCCGTCATACCCATGCCAGGCATGATCTTGATCAACTCAGCCGCGTCGCGTCCCGCGATCGAGATGTTCTCGATCATGTTCTTGTTCAGCGTCTGGCTGGCCTGTCCGGAATCTACCGGGACGACCACGTCGGCGCCGGCAACAACTTCGACTTCTTGCTTCGTCGATTGGACCTGAAGAATGATGGTCGGCAAACGCAAAGTCGAGCCTTGCGTCAGCGTGATCCCAGTCTCTTCAAAGGTCTGCAACCCCGAAGCGGTAATGGTGACAGTATAGGTACCCGGCAGAATCGACGGAAAGTCGAATGCTCCCGAATTGTTGGTAACCGAATCGCGAAGTGCTCCGGTTGCGTCGTTTTTCAGGACGACTTTCGCTGCCGGGACCACTGCGCCGGTGGCGTCAGTGACCGTGGCGCCGATGGAGCCGCTCGCAAACTGCGCGAAAACGGGTACCTGCGATATCGCCAAGGCCGCTATCAGTAATCCTAGCAACCAGAAAGATCTTCCCGGATTTCTATGCCGAGCGGAAACGTTGATCGGCATCTGATCTGGTTTGTTCATTTGACCCCTTTCTAACCTCAATTTTTACTTCCGAATCGAAGAGTGCCCCCCGCCGCCAAGCGAGCGCCGGAGAGCTTTACTAATCGTTTGCAAGTAGCTTAACTACACTACTTGAACCAAGTCAAGGATCTTCGGGTCTCTTTGGTTGCGTTGTATGCGCTCGCGTAACTGCGCACGCAACCCCGCCCGAATCACACACTTCGGCGTTTCCTTGATCGGTTGAGTGTATCTTTGTCTAATGCAATGAAGCTAGTACATCCCGGTTACACACCCACACCGGCTCCTTTTTTTCACAGTATAAAGTAAAGGGCTTAGCCCCGTTAACCCTTCCTTTCCAAAATACATATAGACATCTATCATGCTTTTTTTCAATGATGTACATCTTGTTACAAAATTCATCTCGCCCTGATATCGGGATTTTACATTTGTGCCGGCGCCACACAGCACTTTCGAACCGTGTATAATCCTTTCAGATGGGGGACTTGACCAACGGGGAGGGTCGTATTGCGGTTACTGGCGCGGAACGCATGGAACTGGCTTCCGTCCTCGCTTCACCCACTTTTGCCCGCTCCCAGCGCCTCATTAAGCTGCTCGATTTTATATGCGAACGGCACTTCGAGGGTCGCGATGCCGAACTCTGCGAATATGCCGTCGCCACCGAAGTCCTCGGCCGCCCGCCCGAATTCGATCCCGCCGACGATGCCATCGCGCGCGTGGAAATCCACCGCCTGCGCAAGAAACTCCGCGATCATTACGCCACCGATGGCGCCCGCCAGGAATTGAAAATCATCATCCCGCCTGGCATGTATGCCCCGGTCTTTCAACAGGATGGCAGTGTTGCCCCAGCCCCCCAGCACACCGGTAAGAGGATCCTTCCCCCCGGCGGAGAACCGCACATCGCACCCGTCCTCGACGAGCCCGGCTTCCAGCCGGTGGTGCTACCGCCGCGCCCCCCCCGCCGCCGAACCTGGATCTTTGTCGCCGCGGCGCTGCTCGTCCTGCTCGTTGTCCTCGTAACCGTCGGCATCCTGCGTAACCGGGGGCCCGCCGAAGCGGATTCCCTGCCCCTCGCGCCCGCGCCGGTCCCGGCCGCCGCCCCCGACGGCGCAATCCGCATCATCGCCGGCTATGACCGCAAATACATCGACCGCCGCGGCCACACCTGGTTGCCCGACCGCTACTTCGAAGGCGGAGGCCAGCCCAGACTTCCTTCCCGCCAGTTCATCGCCCGCACCTCCGACCCGCTCCTCTATCAAACCGGAAGGATCGGCCTCACCGCTTACAACTTCCCGCTCAAGCCCGGCAACTACGAACTGAAATTGCACTTCGTCGAGCCGGTCTATGGCCCCGGCTTGGTCACCGGTGGCGGCGAGAATAGCCGTGTTTTCGACGTGCTCGTCAATGGCAAACTGGCCATGGACAGCCTCGATATCGTTTCCGACGCCGGGGGGCCCCTCATCGCCGACATCCGCGTCCTCAAGGACCTTGAACCCGGTCCCGACGGCATTCTGCGCGTCTCCTTTCATGCCAAGCGGGAGCAGCCCATCATTAGCGCCATCGAAATCGAAGCCGCGCCGCTCCACCATATCAATCCCATCCGCATCGTCACCCAGCCCAATTCCGTCACCGATTCGACAGGGCAGGTCTGGGAAGCCGACGACTACTATTTGGGCGGCCAAACCTCCAATCACTATAAGGTTGTCGATGGTACACCCGATTCCGACCTCTTTGCCAACGAACGCTACGGCCACTTTTCTTATGCCATTCCCGTCGCGCCCGGCGTTTATACCGCAACCATGTACTTCGCCGAGACCTATTGGGGTAGCGAAAACGAAGGCGGCGGTGGCCCCGGCCAGCGCATCTTCGACATTTACGCCAACGGCTTGGCATTGTTGCGCAACTTCGACATCCTCCGCGAAGCCGGCCCCAACCACGCCATCGTCAAACATTTCCGCGGCTTGCGCCCCACCGCCCAAGGCAAGCTGAACTTCGACTTCGTCCCCGTAGTAAATTACGCCTCCCTCTTCGCCATCAAAATCGAAGACGAAACCCGCTAGGGGGGCCATGCCCTGACCGGCCTGCACCTCGCTGTCGCGCATCGGCCGCGCAAACGGGACGGTGCGCGCAACGTAGTGTCATGCTAACCTGCAAACGAATCCATGTTTGCATTCAAGGCCGTCCCGGGAGCTGCTGCCGCGTTCCTGCTGGCGGGTTTCAACCTCGCCTGCGCCCAGTCCCCGCCCTCCATCAATTCCGGCGGAGTCGTTAACGCCGCCAGTTCCGCACCCGGCGCGCCCGTAGCCCCCGGCAGCATCGTCTCCGCCTACGGCAACTTCCTCCTCACAGAACCGTATGGCGCGGCCGCCGTCCCCCTGCCAAATAGCCTCGGAGGACTCTCCCTGTCCTTCGGCACGACGCCATCCCCGCTCTTCTACGCCGCCGGCGGACAAGTCAACCTCCAGGTCCCCTGGGAGCTCGCCGGACAATCCCAAGCTTCGCTGGCCGCATCGCTCGCCGGACAAACAGGCCCAGCCCAGACCATCCCATTAGCCACCTATGCCCCCGGTATCTTCACCATCAACGGCCAAGGCGCCGGTGCCGGCGCGATCCTCGACTCCTCCTACAACCTGATCACCGCCTCTAACCCCGCCGCAGCCGGCATCACCACTATCCTGATCTACGCCACCGGCCTCGGACCCGTCACCAACCAGCCGCCAACGGGCGCAGCCCCCGGAGTGGCGCTCTCCTCCACCACCACCAACCCCACCGTCATGCTCGGCAATGTTGCAGCCAACGTCGTCTGGGCTGGCCTCGCCCCAGGAACCGTCGGCGAATATCAGATCAACGTCTCCATCCCCGCCAACGCCCCCACCGGCAGCGCCGTCCCTCTTACCCTTTCCATCGGCGGCGCGACTTCCAATACCGTCACGATCGCCGTCCAGCCGCCCACCGCCGATCAGCGCGCTACGCAGTTGCTTACCCGCATGACGCAGTCCCAAAAGCTGCAGCTCATCTTCGGCGCGGGCGGACCGGTCACCAACAATCCCCCCCTCCCCGGCGGCGGCGCCGGCTACGTCCCAGGCATCCCCGAACTCGGCATCCCCAGCCTCTACCTCGCCGATGGCAGCGTCGGCGTCGGCAATGGAGTCGGCCAAGCCACCGCTCTCCCGTCCTCCCTCGCCAGCGCCGCCAGTTGGGATACCGTCGAAGCCGCCAAGTACGGCGCCGTCATCGGCGCCGAACTGCGCGCCTACGGCATGAACGTCAACCTCGGCGGCAACATCAACTTGATCGGACGCGAGCCCCGCGACGGCCGCACCTTCGAGACCAAGGGCGAAGATCCCATCCTCGCCGGCAAAATCACCGCCGCCCACATCAACGCCATCCAGGCCCAGCACGTCATCGGAGGCATCAAGCACTATCGCCCTCAACGATCAGGAAAGCGGCCGCACCACCGCCAACGCCCAAATCGACGAGCGCGGCATGCGCGAAAGCGACCTGCTCGCTTTCGAAATCGGCGTTAAGGATTCCAACGTCCAGTCCGTCATGTGCTCCTACAACCTGGTGAACAGCGTCTACGCCTGCGAGAACAACCACCTGCTCAACGACGTCCTCAAAGGCGACTGGCAATTCCCCGGCTTCGTCATGTCCGACTGGTGGGCCACTCACTCCACCGTCAACGCCGCCCTCAACGGTCTCGATCAGGAACAGCCCGATAACCAATACTTCGGCAGCCTCGGCGCAGGCCCTCGCCGCCGGCCAGATCCCCCAGGCCCGCCTCGACGACATGGTCCACCGCATCCTCCGCGCCATGTACGCCGCCGGCCTCTTCGACTACCCCCAGCCTCCACCGGCCCCATCGACACCGCGGCCGATCAGGCCATCGCGCAGGAAGCCGAAGAGCAAGGCGCGGTGCTTCTTCAAAAACTCCGGCGGACAGCTTCCCCTCAACGCCGCCACCATAAAATCCATCGCCGTCATCGGATCGCACGCCGATGTCGCCGTGCTCTCCGGCGGCGGCTCCGCGCAAGTGACGCCGACCGGCGGACCCGCCCTGACCCAAAGCCCCCCTTGCCCGCCCTGTTGGGCACAAGGTCTTGTGGGACCCGTCATCGCCTATGCAAGCCATCCAGGCCATGGCGCCCGGCGCCTCGGTACAATTCGATCCCGGCACTACCGCCTCATCCGCCGCGCGCCCTCGCCGCCGCCTCCCAGGTCGCCATCGTCTTCGTCAGCCAATGGACCAGCGAAGGCATGGACATGCCCAGCCTCAACTTCACCGATCTCACCGGCACACTGGCAGCCGATCAGGATGCGCTTAGTCTCAGCCGTCGCCGCCGCCAATCCGCACACCATCGTCGTCATGGAGAATTCCAGCGCCCAGGTGATGCCGTGGCTCTCCAGCGTCAGCGCGGTCCTCGAAGCCTGGTTCCCCGGACAGAACGGCGGCCCCGCCATCGCCAACCTGCTTATTCGGCGCGGTCAATCCCTCCGGCAAATTGCCCATCACCTTCCCCGCCAGCGTCGACCAACTGCCCCGCCCCGTGATCCCCCAACCGCCCGATGGCAGCACGCCCTTCCCCGTGGTCTACTCCGAAGGCTTCAACGTCGGATATAAATGGTACGACTCGCAAGGTCTCACGCCGCTGTTCCCCTTCGGCTTCGGTCTCTCCTACACTACGTTCTCTTTTTCCAACGTCGCCGTCGTCAACAATCTGGCGTCAGCCGCCAATCCGAATGTTCAGGTGACGTTCAACATTACCAACACCGGATCGCTATCCGGCGCCGAAGTCGCCCAAGTCTACCTCGCCCTGCCGGCCTCCACCGGTGAGCCGCCCAAGCGCCTTGTCGGCTGGCAGAAGGCGTTCATGCCGCCCGGCGGCGTCGAGAAACTGACCATCCAGGTGAACGCCAACGACTCCTCGCATCCCTTATCTTATTGGGACGTCAATGCCAATGCCTGGCTCATTGCTCCCGGTGTCTACACCGTCTATCTCGGCAACTCCTCGAGCGGAGCCGGTTTGATCGCCGCCGGCACTTTCACCGTGGGATCGTGACCATAATGAGAGCATCACCATGCCTTGGACCCGACGCCACTTTATAGCCGCCTCCGCGATGGCGCCCTTCGCTGCCGCAGCCAGACCCGCCGCCATCAAGGATGCCGTAAAACCACAAGCGCAGCCCTTCGACCTGGGCAGCGTCCATCTCACCGACTCGTCCCTGCTGAAGTTATCGAGCACAATCGTGAGTTCCTGCAAAGCCTCGAAACCGATCGCCTCCTTCACACTTTCCGACTGACCGCCGGCCTCCCACCTCCGCTGAGCCGCTCGGCGGTTGGGAAAAGCCGGATGTCGAACTGCGCGGCCATTTCACCGGACACTACCTCTCGGGCTGCGCCCAAATGGCGGTGAGCGCCGGACAATGCCATGCTGCGCGGTCGCGGCAACCTGGTAGTCGCCGAACTGGCAAAATGCCAGAAAGCCAATGGCGGACGGCTATCTCAGCGCGTTTCCGCCCTCCTTCTTCGACCGCCTCAAGGAAGGCAAGAAGGTTTGGGCGCCCTGGTACACGCTGCACAAAATCATGGCGGGACTGCTCGACATGTATGTGCTCACCGGCAATCAGCAGGCCCTCGACGTGGTCCGCGGCATGGCCGCCTGGACCAAAAAATGGGCCGATCCGCTCACCGATGCCGATATGGCGCGCATCATGCACGTCGAGTTCGGCGGCATGAATGAAGTCCTCTACAACCTCTACGCCGTCACCGGCGTGAAGGACTATGCCGACACCGCCCACCGCTTCGACCACCCCGAGTTCTTCGCTCCCCTCGCCGAAGGCCGCGACGAACTCAAGGGCCTGCACGTCAATACGCAGATCCCCAAGATCCTCGGCGCTGCCCGCCGCTACGAATTCACCGGCGATCCGCGCTACCGCCGTATCGCGGAATTCTTCTGGAATCAGGTGACCCAGCACCGCTCCTACGCCACTGGCGGCACCAGCAATGGCGAGCTGTGGCGTTCCGATCCCGACAAACTGGCGGACCAGCTCGGCCACTCGACCCAGGAATGCTGTTGCACTTACAACATGCTCAAGCTCACCCGCCACCTCTTTTCCTGGTCGCCCGATGCCCGTTACTTCGACTACTACGAACGTGCCTTCTTCAATGGCATTTTCGGCACCATGAATCCGACCAACGGCTTGACCATGTATTACGTGCCCCTCGCTACCGGTTACTGGAAAGTCTTCGCCAGCCCCCGCAAATCCTTCTGGTGCTGCACTGGCACCGGCGTCGAGTCATTTTCTAAACTCGCCGATAGCATCTATTTCCACGACGACGAGAGCCTCTACGTCAATCTGTTCATCTCCTCCGATCTCGATTGGGAAGAACAAGGCCTCCGCGTTCGACAGTCCGCCAATCTGACCGCCGCAACGAAACGCGGTTGCGCATGGTCACCGCCAAGCCCGCCCGCCTGGCCATTCGCATCCGCGAACCCTATTGGACCAATGGAGAGATGAAACTTACCGTAAACGGCAAACCTCTCGGTCCCGCCCGCGCGGCTGGCTACTTCGTCATCGATCGCACCTGGGAAAACGGCGACGAGATCCACGCCACCCTGCCCATGAAACTGCACACCCATCCCATGCCCGACGACCAAACTTTGCAGGCCATCATGTACGGCCCGCTGGTCCTGGCCGGCAATTTAGGGCGCGATGGCTTGACCGAAGCAATGCGCCAAGGCGGCGACAATCCGCCCGATATGCCCGCCCCGCCCCCTGCCCCCGAATTCGTGGCCGATGCGCCCGATCCGCAATCCTGGCTCGACATGCCCAACAAGACGGTCCTCGCCTTCGAGACCAAAGGCCAGACTCGCAACATTTCCATGATGCCGTTCAGCCGCATCTCAGACCAGCGCTATGGAGTCTATTGGCGCGTTAAACCGAAGCAATCATAAACGGAGGAGTTCCAATCAAATGGCAAGAGCAACCTGGGAAGGCGCTGTCCTCGCCGAGAGCGATGACATCGAAGTAGTGGAAGGCAACAAATATTTTCCCGCGGATTCCATCCACCGCGAATTCTTCCAGCCGAGTACCCAAACCTCGGTCTGCCCCTGGAAAGGCACGGCCAGTTACTTCGACATCGAAGTGAACGGCAAACACAATCCCGCCGCCGCTTGGTACTACCCCGAGCCAAAATCCGCCGCCGCCCAAATACGGGGCCGCGTGGCATTTTGGAAGGGCGTCCGCATCGACTGAATCGCGCCGTGTGCCAGAGTGGATAATAGCGGCGATCTCCGAACCCGGCCACCCGAGCCGCAACGGTAAACCGAGCGTCCCTCACTCTGCGGCGGGTTGCCAACCCGCCTACGCGGGAGCCGGCGAGAGGAAAACGCCGTTGCCGCCACGAAGTTGAGTGCAGGATTACGACGTCGTTCTGAAGCTGCTGTTGAAGGGCTCCGCATCGGCTACCATGCGCGCATTAGGTGGCGTGACGGTGTCGCAGTGGCTGGACGTGGAGTTGCCCAAGGTCCAGAACCTGCGGCTCGACCTGCTCGGGGAAACGGCCGGCGGCGGCTTGATTCATGTGGAACTGCAGAGCACCAATGACGCAGCCATGCCGGCCCGCATGGCGGAGTACTATTTAGGCGTTTACCGGCTATTCACCCGGTTCCCAGAGCAGGTGTTGCTCTATGTCGGAAACCCACCGGCGCGCATGGATCGCGAGTTGCGCAGTACGCATCTGTCGTTCAACTATCGGCTGGTCGACATTCGGGAAATCGACGGAGAGCAGTTAATCGAGAGCGACGGCATCGGGGACAATGTCATTGCGGTCCTGGCGCGGTTGCGAGATCATAAGAGTGCCATACGAGGAATTGTGAAGCGGATTGCGAAACTGGGCGCGCGCGAACGGGAAACGGCGCTGGCGCAGTTGTTCATCCTCGCGGGTCTGCGGCGTGCGGCAAAAATAGTGGAAGAGGAGGCGGCTAAAATGCCGATTCAGACCAGTATTCTCGAACATGACGTTTTGGGCCCTTTGTTCCAGAAGGGCAAGCAGGAAGGCCGTTCGGAGGGCCGTTCGGAAGGCCTTTCGGAAGGACGCCTGAAAGGGCGCCATGAGGGTGAACTCGTAATTTTACGGCGCCAGATCGAGACGCGGTTTGGAAACCTTCCCGGTTGGGCCAGCGAGAAGCTATCGGCTTTAACGCCGCCCGAACTCGAAGATCTGAGTGTAAAAATCCTGGATGCGCGGAGTTTAGACGAACTCCTGCGCTAGTTTTCCGCCCCCCCCCCAGGCATCACTTCCCTTCAAGCCGAGTACCCAAACCTCGTTCTACCCCTGGAACAGGATCCCGGCGCCGCTTGGCATTACCCCGAACCCAAATCTGCGGCCGCATCGCGTTCGGGAAAGGCGTCCGCATCTACTAAAACGCCCTGTTGGAGAAGAAAACGCCGTTGCCGCCACGAAGTTGAGTGCGGGATTACGACGTCGTTGTGAAGCTGCTGTTGAACGGTTCAGCATGGCTACCATGCCCGCATTGGGTGGAGCGACGGGTGTCGCAGTGGCTGGACGTGGAGTTGCCGAAGGTCCAGAACCTGCGGCTCGAGCATCAATGACCCAGCCATGCCGGCCCGGTGTTGCTGTATGTCGGAAAGCCACCGGCGCGCATGGATCGTTCAACGATTCGGCTGGTCGACATTCGAGTAATCGACGGAGAGCAGTGAATCGAGAGCGGAGGCATCTGGGACAATGTCATTGCGGTCCTGGCGCGATTGCGAGACCAGAAAAGCGCCATACGCAGAATTGTGAAGTGGATTGTTGTTCATCCTCGCGGGCTTGCGGCGTGCGTCAAAAATAGTGGAAGAGGAGGCGGCTAAAATGCCGATTCAGACCAGTTTGGGCCAGCGAGAAGCTATCGGCTTTAACACCGCCCGAACTGGAAGATCTGAGCCTAAAAATCCTGGACGCGCAGAGTTAGACGAATTCCTGCGCTAGTTTCATCCCGGCCGTGTCGAAACCCCCAACTGGCCGTCACTGCGGTTGTGGACTCGCGCGTTACTTCCCCCCGCAGTCGTACTTCTCCCCCAAAATCCGCCGGTGATGCAGCTCGTGCCCCGCAATAATGTACGCCAGCGCCCGCACCGAAATCGGATTCCCGCTCGCCACCCCTCGTCGCATCCAAGCCTCCGCCGTTAGTTGACGGAACAACCACACCGTCGCCCGCCGCACCGCCACGAATTCCTCCATCAGATCCGCCAGCCGGCACTCGCCGAAATTCCCCGCCGCGATATATCCGTCCTGCTCGAACGATGCCAGCGGCGTCTCGTCCTTGCGCGCAAACCGCAGCGCCCGGTAAGCAAAAACCCGCTCTGCATCGATCACGTGGCCCAACACCTCCTTCACGCTCCACTTGTCCGCGGCATACCGGAAATCGCCCTGCTCCTCGCTCCACCCCCCCATCAGCCCCAGCGTCTCGCGCGGCTGATCCTCCAGCGCGGCCACGATGTCGTCACCAGCAACCAGGCTGATGTATCTTCCGTAATAAACGGCATACTCCGGCGCGTCCGGGGGGCCGATGGCATGTGCGGTAGCAGGCATAACGTCAGTATCGCAGATCGCCCCGCGGCGCCAACCGCCGCGCTATTCTGTACTCTGTGACGCTCAACTCAACCCGCCGCACCTTCCTTCAATCCTGCGCCGCGCTTGCCGCCGCGCCCTTGGCCCGCTCCGCCCCCACTCCCGATATCCACTTCCCAACCGCCCCCCGCGACCGCCTCGCCGTCGCCTCGTATCCCTTCCGCAATTTCATGGATCGCCCCGGACATCCTGGCATCAAGCTCACCGCCTTCGCCGCCATGGTTGCCGAAAAATTTGGCATCCACAACATCGAGCCTCTCAACTCTCACTTCCCGTCCACCGAACCCGCCTATCTCGACGAGCTGCGCAAAGCCGTCTCCGAAGCCCGCTCGCACGTCGTCAACATCCCGGCCAACGTCGGAGCCAGTTTCTACGATCCCGACGCCGCTCGCCGCGCCAAAGCCGTCGCCGGAGGCCGCAAGTGGATCGATGTCGCCGCCGCCATCGCCTCGCCCAGCGTCCGCCTCCACATTCAGGAAGCCCGCCGCGCCAAGCCCAGCGTACCCCTCGCCGCCGAATCCCTGAAACACGTCGCCGAATACGGCGCCTCCCGCAACATCATGGTCAACCTGGAGAATGACGACCTCGATACCGAGGACGCGTTCTTCCTGGTCAAGGTCATCGAAGCCGTCGACAGTCCCTGGCTGCGCGGCCTTCCCGACTTCGCCAACTCCATGATGCGTGGCGACGAAGCCTTCAACTACCGCGCCGTCGACGCCATGTTCCGCCACGCCTACAACATCGCCCACGTCAAGGATTCCGAAGTCGACAACGGCAAAGTCTTCCGCGTCAGCATGGCCAAGACGTTCGCCATCGCCAAAGCCGCCGGCTATCGCGGCTATTTCTCCATGGAATGGGAAGGCGAAGGCGAGCCCTACCAGGGCACCCAAAAACTCATCGACGAAAGCCTGAAGAACCTTTGAATCAGGTTCCCCTTCGTCTACTATCTAAATCCTCGCCCATCCCCTGCCAAAGGTTATCCTTTCCCAATTAACTGAATTCGGTGTCTCTTTCTAACCCCTCCTGATGTACTTTGAATGAAGCGCGGCCAGAGAGGAGCGAGCATGCAGTACTTGAAACGTTTTTGGCAGGAAGAAGACGGACAGGATCTCACCGAATATACTTTGCTGTTGGCCTTCATTGCCTTGACCACCGCAGCCTTGGTGGTCGGCCCCATGAGCAGCGTCAACCAAATCTGGGTCACGGCCAATAACGAACTGGATACCGCGGCCTCAATCTCTGTCTCCTGACGCGCCCAGTACTCTCGGCCTCGCGCCGCTCCGGCCCAAGCTCCGCGTCCCCTCCATTCGGTAAAATGGGACTATGCAAAAGCTCGCGCCCTTCCGCAACGAACCGTATACTGACTTCTCCACCCCCGCCAACCGCCAGGCCATCGCCGAAGCCTTAGCCCAAGTCCGCGCGCAGCTTGGCCGCGAATACCCCCTCCTGATCGACGGCAAATCCATCCAAACCGGCGACCTCCTCACCTCCGTCAATCCCTCCGACCCCGCCGAAATCATCGGCGTCCATCACCGCGCTACCGCCGATCTTGCCAAACGCGCCGTCGACTCCGCCTACACCTACTTCTCGGAATACTCCGCCATCCCTGAAGAGGATCGCATCGGCTTCCTGGTCCGCGCCGCCGATATCATCCGCCGCCGCAAACTGGAATTCGACGCCTGGCTCGTCCTCGAAGCCGGCAAAACCTGGCCCGAAGCCGAAGCCGAAGTCTCCGAAGCCGTCGACTTCTGCGAATATTACGCCCGCGAAATGCAGCGCTTCAGCGGCCCCATCCAGCCCGACGTCCAACTCCCCGGCGAACGCGGCGAACTGCGCTACCTCCCGCTCGGCGTCGGCGTCGTCATTCCACCATGGAACTTTCCCCTCGCCATCCTGGTCGGCATGACCGTCGCCTCCCTCGTCGCCGGCAACACCGCCATCGTCAAACCGTCCAGCGAAACCCCCACCATCGCCGCGAAATTCGCCGAAGTCCTGCTCGAAGCCGGCTTCCCCGCTAAGTCCTTCTGCCTGCTCACCGGCAGCGGCGCCGCCGTCGGCGACGTCATCGTCGAGCATCCCAAGACCCGCTTCATCGCCTTCACCGGCTCCCGCGACGTCGGCCTGCGCATCAACGAACTCGCCGCCAAACCCAGCCCGGCCAGATCTGGATCAAGCGCGTCATCGCCGAAATGGGCGGTAAAGACGCCATCATCGTCGACGCCGAATGCGATCTCGATAAAGCCGTCGAAGGCGTCGCCGTCTCCGCCTTCGGCTACTCCGGCCAGAAATGCTCCGCCTGCTCCCGCGCCATCGTCGACGCCAAAGTCTACGACTCGTTCCTCGAAAAGCTGCAAGCCCGCGTCGCCAAAATCACCGTCGGCCAAGTCCGAGGACACCGCCAACTACATGGGCCCGGTCATCAGCGCCGGCGCCCAGCGCACCATCCTGCAGTACATCGAGATCGGCAAGACCGAAGGCCGCCTCCTCCCCGTAGGCGTCGAACGCCCCATCCCGATGGCTACTTCGTCCCGCCCACCGTCATCGCCGACGTCGATTCCAAGGCCCGCATCTTCCAGGAAGAAATCTTCGGACCCGTCCTCGCCGTCACCAAAGCCAAGCGACTTCGACCACGCCCTGGCAACTCGCCAACGACTCGCAGTACGGCCTCACCGGCGCCATCTTTTCCAACGTCCCCGAGCACCTCGATCGCGCCCGCCGTAACGTTCTTCGTCGGCAATCTATACGTCAATCGCAAATGCACCGGAGCCATGGTCGGCGCCCACCCCTTCGGCGGCTTCAACATGTCCGGCACCGATTCCAAAGGCGGAGGCCCCGACTACATGCTGCTATTCCTGCAGGCGAAATCCATCGCCGAACGCGTAGCGTGAGCTAACACAATCACCGCCGTTCATCTGAATTGTCAAGATATGTAGATCGGTTCGGCGGAGCGGTTTTCCCCGTTGAGGATGTGATATGATTCCGGCTTGGCCCTTCCCCCAAAAGAAGTTCGGTCCTGTCGCGCTCGACACGTAGCTCAGGAGGAGGTTATATGACATCGCTCTCGCGGCGCGCATTTTCAGCGCAACCCATGTTCCTACTGCTGGCGGGCTTAGCGGCATCCACTGGACAGGTTCGAGCGCAATGCCCACAGACCGTCGGCTTCACTTTGGTGCCGACACCGGTCTCATCCACCGCCATCGACCTGTTTTGGCAGCTCCCGCCCGGAGTTACCTCGACCGGCTATAGAGTCTTCGAGGGTACCTCGCCCGGCATCTTCACCCAGGTTGCGAACCCGAGCGTACCCATGTACACCGCCACCAATCAATTGCCGGGAACAACTTATTACTTCGCCATTCATGCGACTTCCAACGGATCCGTCTTGACCGCCGAGGCCTGCGCCACCACCCCGGCGCTTCCCTTGGCGCCGACCATTTCGACAGTGTCTCCATCCCAGACCTCGGTCACGCTAACCTGGGCGGCGAATCTGACGTCCGGAAGCCTGGCACTCACGAAATTTATAATCCTCAGAGGCGCTACTCCGAGCACCCTGGCGCAAATTGCCGCCGTGCAGGGCCTCTCCTACACCGACCAAAACCTCGCCTCCGGCTCGACCTATTACTATCTGGTGCGGGCGGTCGATGCCTTCAAACAAATTTCGCCTGGCTCGGCCTTGGTTGAGGCCACCACGCTGGATTAGTCCCCGGCGTTACGCAGCACTCGCACGCGCTTACCTCAAAGGCCACCCCCTATTAAACTGTACGTGTGCCGAACGCCAAACGAATCCACATCGTTCTCCCCCAACAGTTGGTGGCGTAGATCGGCACCCTGGAAAAGGAATTTGATGCGCTTCCGCCAGATCAAGGCCCTGGGGCGTCCCGCCGGATCTTCCTCCGGAACTCAAGCCGGGCGCCGCTAACTGGGTTAAGAAGCTGCGCCGCGAGTACGGCCGTTCCTGCTTACCCGCATCATCATTCTCATAAGCCCCCCCCCACCCACCAAAAAACAACCGGCCCGCCGCTCTCTCGAACGGCGGGCCGGCCTTAAACTACCGCTTCACGAAAAACTCAGAACGTGATCTTCGCCGTCAACTGCACCGATCTCGGCGAAGAGTCGTATCCCAGGAACGTCCCGTACGGACTGGTCGGCAAGCCGGCCATGCCCGAAATCAGACCAAACGTCGAGTCGCCCAGATTGGCATCCGGCAATCCGAAATTCGGGTGATTGAATACGTTGAACGCCTGTGCGCCAATTCCAATGCTCCGGCTTTCGCCGAACTTGAAAGTTTTGTACAGGGCCATGTCGATGTCGAAGAAATGGGGTCCACGATACTGGTTGCGCGTCTGCGGCGACCAGCCCGGGAAACCTTCGAACGAATCCGAAGCGCTGTTCAGGAACGCGTTGGCGTTCAGGCACGGAGTGCCGGTGCCATCCAGGTTCTGAACATTGGCGTGTCCGCAGCCCATTGCTTGTCCGCCTCCCGCGATCGGGTAGGCCAGGATGGTGCTGCCGCCGTCGGTGATGGCGCCGTTCCAGTTGCCGTCCGTAATCGAGTACGGCAGACCGGAGCGCCAGAACCACTTGCCCGACCACTGCCAGCCGCCCAGTAACCCTTGCAGGATGTGACTGTTGAAGTGTGTCGGCGGATTGAAGACCCACGCCGCGTTGAAGTTGTGGCGAATGTCGTAATCCGAATTGCCGTAGTTATCGGTGCGCAGGCTGGTCGGGTTGATCTGGCCCAGCAGCGAGTCGCCGTAGGTGAAGATGCCGCCGTTGGAGACTTCGTCCAGGTTATGCGACCAGGTGTAGTTAAAGATGGCGGAGAAGCCATGTGAGAATTGCTTCCGGGCAGTCAAGCTTAATCCGTTATAGTTGGAGATGGCGCCGCTCTGCAGCGTGGTCACCGTCCCGTAGTTCGGAACCGGAGGACCGCCGGATTCGAGCACGCCCGTGTTGCCGCTCGGATAGATGCCGTAAGGATCGAAGGCGTTATACCAGGCATTGGTGTACGGAATGCGGGTGCCGCTGTTACCTACGTAATTGGCCAGCACCACAACCGAATTGCTCAGTTGGCGTTGGATCTGGATATTCCACTCTTTCCATTCCGGAGCGTGAATGGTGCCTTCGATCGCGGTAAACGCCGGCGAGGCGAATACCGATCCCAATGCCGCCAGGTTCCGCCGAAATGGTGTTCGTAGGAGTCGTTGATGTTGAACGCGTTTGCGGAAGCAGCCCAAGTGGCGGCGCCACCGGCCGGATCGAAGGGCAGCGTGCCCGTGGTCGGGCGTACGCGAATCGCCACCGAAGCCGGAGGATTGGCTAGCAAATCGTCCACCACGCCGGCTGCCGGCGAATCGTAGAAGATGCCGAAGCCGCCGCTGATTACCGTTTTGTTGTTCTTGCTGGGAGACCAACTGAAGCCGATGCGGGGCGACAACAGCGCCGCATCCACGCCAGGATACGCCTGGTGTTGGCCGTACGCGATGTCGGCGCTATAAGGCACGCTGCCCGGATCGGCGCTGGTTACACTAGACAGACCGGACCACGGTCCCTTGAAGTTGGCGAAGCAATTGGTCTGGCACACCGGATTGGAGTTCCGCTCGACGCGCAAGCCCAGGGTGAGAGTCAGGTTCGGCTTCACTCTTCCATTCGTCCTGTCCGTACAAGCCCATGCCCCACAGAGCCACCGGAACGTCGCTCGAGGTATTCAGCGACATGCGGTATTGGTAAGCGAGGCCGTCCACCATCTCCTGCAGTCCGGCCGGCACATAACCGAAATAAACCACCGGCGAATTGTAGAAGAAGTTGTGGTCGCTCACGTCGTAACGGCGGAAGTTGACACCGAACTTCAGCGTTGTGGTTTCCCGATGATGTGCGTGAAGTCGTCGATGAACTGATACTGCGTGATGTTACGGCCTTGGGGAAGATCCGCCAGCGGATTAAAGCCGGTAAACGGAACTTCCGACGACGTCGCTACCTGATACGGGAACGCCGCGGTGGCAGCCGCTGCGTTCTGCTGGAACTGCGCCACGTAGTGGCTGAACGATGCGGTAAACGAATTGGTCGAACGCGGTCCGAAAACGTGTACTTCGTTAAACTGCATGTCATACTGCGGCTGGCTCGAAATCGCATTGAACGCCGGGCTGATGGCATTCAGCGAAGTCGGCTGCAAGCCGTGATCCACCTTGTAACGGAAGAACGCGTTGTCGTTGTTGCCGATTTTCTGGTCTACCTTCGCCGCTAAGATCCACTCGGAACCGAGCGCGTTCGCCGTGCTGCGGAACTGCGCCGCGCACGCCGTCGTCGAAGGATCGAATCCCGGCAGGTTCAGCGAGTTGCACGCGCTGTTGTTCGGAATCGCCTGCGCCGCACTCGCGCCCGGAGCGTTCTCCCACAAATTGAACATCTTCTGATAGGTGCGAGTACTCGTTCGGCTGCAGCAATTGAATGTTATTCAGCGCGGCGGCTGTAAACTGCGGCGTCGGAATCGTCGTATTGAACGCGTTGGGCAGCACGAAGCGAAGGCCTTCCGTGTCCACAAAGAAGAATGTGGAGTTCTTGCGGATCGGACCGCCTACCGACGCGGCCCACTGGTTCGCGTTGGAGAAGGGGCGGCCCACGCCGGCCTGGTTCAGGAAAAAATCGTTGGCGTTCATGTCCCGCCCGTTCCAGTAATAGTTCGCGTTGCCGTGGAACTGGTTGGTTCCCGATTTGGTCACATAAGAAATCTGGGCGCCCGCCAACTGGCCGTATTGGCCGCCATACGGGTTCGCGATCACCGTCGCTTCCTGCACTTCGTTGGAACCGATCAGCAGGTTGCTGGCGCCCGAGTTGCTGATGTTGAAATACGGGTCCATGTCGTTTTCGCCGTTGACCGTGAACAAATTCGAAGTCGCGGGCAGCCCGTTCAAGGTGAAGTTGCCATAACCGCCCGTGGTGTTGACAACCACGCCGGACACCGTCTGCGCGATATTGGTCATGTCACCGCCAGGGCTCGGCAGTTCCTCCACTTCAATCTGTGAGAACGCCGTGTTCATGCTCGGTTCGGTGCTGATCAAAGGCGCCGCCGCCATAACCTCGACCGTCTGGGTGGATGCCCCCACCGTCAACGTCAGGTCCGCGTTGGCAATCTGGCCAACTTCTACCGTTACAGACCGCTCCGCCTTTTGGAATCCGGTTTGGCTCGCGGCCACCACATAATGGCCCGGCTTCAAAAGGGAGAAACGGTAAGCACCGGTCTGATTCGATGTGGTCGATTGAGTGGTCCCTGTATCCAGGCTCCTCAAATCCACTTTGGCGCTCGGCATGACCGCGCCGCTAGGATCGGCAATGACTCCGGCGATGTCACCCGAGATAAGCGATTGGGCGAATCCTTGCGCGCAGAACGCGGTCAAAACCGCGGCCATCGCGAGCGTAAGACTCCAGCTTCTCTTCATATCTGTTTTATACGCATCCTTTCAGTTCTGAAAATAATTTACATCACGACGGCAGCCGTCATGCGGCGATGTCCGCCATCGGGAAATTCACCGCGGCGGACTCCTCAAAACCTTTGATTACGCTACTCGGGCAGGTATAAAACGCCCGTATCCCCGTAATAATTCGTGTCTCGGTCTCAAGCAGTTTTTTGGCCAGTTTGCATCATATTACCAGAACCTTTATTTGCAACAAATTACGGAGGCGGGGAGTGTTGAAAATTCCATATACCATAGACCGGCAGCCGCACCGATTCCAGGACAGAAAGTTTACGTCAATTTACATGAGGTCTATCCCTGGTATCCGCGGCCCTGCTTCCCGTGGTCACACCGTTCGGAAAGATTTTTCAGGGCACTCAGCGCACTCAAAGCAAACGCTTCCCCTCCCTCGAGCACCATGGACATAAGTCCTGTTCCTGGTTCGCACGCGGTACCCTCAAACCGGGGAGTGAATCCCCGATTCAGTTTACAGGAGTTTCCCATGTTAATATCCGATAAACAGCATCAAGCCAACATTCAAAACGCCCAGAAAAGTCCGGGACCAACCAGCGAAGAAGGTAAAGAACGCTCCAGCCGCAATGCCATCACCTGGGGCCTCCGCACCCGCTTCACCATCTGCCCCGAACTCGGCGAAGACCCCTTCGAATACTACTGCCTCTGGGAAGACTTCGAATCCGACTGGAGTCCCGTCGGCCGCACCGAACACTGCTACGTCGAAGCCATGGTCCACGCCCAATGGATGCTCGCCCGCCTCGCCCGCGTCGAACGCGTCGCCTTCCTCCGTCACATGAATACCGGCGAAGACCGCAACATCGATATGGTCCAACGCGTCGACAAATCCAGCGCTCATCACCAGCGCACCTTCGACCGCGCCCTCGAAAGCCTGCGCAAGATCCAGGCCGAACGCCGCGCCCGCGAACGCGCATCCGAATCCGAACAGCGCAAGCCTGTCGCGGCGGCCGCCAGTTCCAGCCCCCATGTCTCGCCGCCCGCTTACGTCATGTCCCCGCAATCCGAACCCGCGCCCATGACTTGCGCCCCCGCCGACACCCGCTAGCTTCCTTGTAGTACGTTCTTTGGCAACTCAGCCCACGACCCAAAACCTAACACCCCAACTGCGTCTGTACTACCCCCAAAATCCCCAAAAACCGCCCCCAAAACTGCCTGCTTCGCTCAAAGCCCAAACCCGCCTACCCATCCGTTCCACCGTTCCGCGTCCAACCCACCTGCCATCAACCACATAGGCTTCGTTCGCTCGGAACTCGGAGATTAGGCGCTCCAGGCTGGTTCGCATCCGTGCCAAGGCGCAAATGCAGAAGCCGGAAGTGTGTCTAAGAGAATTCGATTTTGAGGGCGACAGCGTGCTGCGAAGGCTGCACCGCGGGCATCGTCACCTGCAGACCCTGTTCGTTCTGCGCCCACCGCACCACGCCCTGATGACCCAACACTTGCACGCTCTCGACCGGCTGCGTAACCGACCGCAAATGCGCGAACCCCTCCGGCCATCCCATCACGAACGCGTACAAGGTCTTGCCCTTGGTCGTGTACCGGATGTCTTCCGCCGTCAGATCCTTGCGCGCGCCCTCGTTAAACGCCGCGCTCGCCTTCACCTGCGTCCCCGGACCTTCGCCGAACGCCCGCCAAGGACGGCTGCCGTGAATGCCTTCGCCGTTTACCGCCATCCAATCCGTGATCTCTTCCAGGATGTGGCGTTCCTCCGCATCCAGTTCGCCCGAATTCGGCAGCGGAAAATTCAGCAGCAGATTCCCGTTCCGGCTCACGATATCGCACAGCATATCGATCACCGTCTTCGGCGACTTGTACTTCACGCCGCGCTTGTAATGCCAGTCCCCCACGCAGGTGTCCGTCTGCCACGGACTCGGCCAGATCTTGTCGACAATCCCGCGCTCCACATCCAGCACGCACGTGCCAACTTCGCAGTCCTCGCGCCGCTTGCTGGTGTAGACCGCTTCCACCTTGCCGCCGTTGCGCTTGGCGCTCTCGTTGTAATGATGCGAAAGCATCCGCAGCCCGTATTCTTCAAACGGCAGCGCGCCATCGGTATACAAAAGGTCCGGCTGATAATTGTCCACCAGGTCCGTTATCCGGTCCAGCCAGTGTTTCCGCCACGAATCCGGGATTCCGTCCGCTCCCCACTGCAGTTCGCCCTTGGCAAACTTCGCGCATGCCGCTTCGTGATACAGATCCGCAAAGGCCGGATCCTGCCCGTCGTAAGGCACGCCCGCCAGCGGACCGGTGGCATCCGTCCCGTGGCTCACCGCAAACCACTTGTAGCTGATCCACAAGTGCTCGCTCACGCCGAATTTCAAACCCTCGCGCTGCGCCGCCTTGCGGAACAAGCCCACCACATCCTTGCGCGGCCCCATGTTCACCGCGTTCCACCGTGTGTGCTTCGAATTCCAAAGGTCGAAATTGTCGTGATGCACGCCCATGCTCACGAAATACTTCGCGCCCGCTTTCTTGTACAGGCTCACCAGATGGTCGGGGTCGAACTTGTCGCCTTTCCACGTTGGAATCACATCCTTGAAACCGAACTTGCTGGGATGCCCGTAAGTGGCCACGTGATACTTGTACTGCGCGCTACCCTGCATGTACATGTTGCGCGCATACCAATCGCCGGCTTCCGGCGCCGATTGCGGGCCCCAGTGCGCCCAGATGCCAAACTTCGCATCCCGGAACCATTCCGGAACCTCGTATCGTTTCAGCGATTCTCGCGTGGCTTCAAAACTGGTGGAGGCTCTGCCAAGGCGTGGGACAGCCAAACTGCCGGCAAGCAAGCCGAGCGCATCTCTGCGGGTGAGCGGCATGTTTCGGGCGGAACTAATCTTTGGGCTGAGCCGGCGGCTCGTCAGGGGTATTGACGCTCTTCAAGGAGTCCTTGAAGCTGCGAATCCCTTGCGCCAGGCCCTTGCCGAGCTCAGGCAGTTTCTGCGGACCGAAAAACAGCAAGGCAATCGCCAAAATGATCAGCAAATGCCGGGGTTGGAGCAGATCTTCAATCATATTTAGACCTACCGCGATGGTAGCACAGCGTGCGTCTCAAGATATGTATCCTTTTTGATCTTCGGCCCAAGTGCAAAACCGTCTCAACCGCGCTATACTGGATAACTTGGAATAAAATGCCGAAACGCACCTTTCAACCAAACAATCGTCGGCGCGCTAAGACGCACGGATTTCGTACCCGCATGGAAACTAAGAATGGGCGGGCTGTCCTCTCGCGGCGTCGCGCCCGGGGCCGCCACAAACTCACCGTCAGCTCCGAGAGGTAAGCATCCCTGGTTTTCCGAAAAGTGTCCGCCTGTTGCGATCCACGGATTTCCGCAGAGTCTATGATACGGGGTCTCGCTATTCCTGCCCCCTCTTCGCGGCCTTCTGTGTTCGAGAGCCGCGGGCCCTCGGTCCGCACATCGGTTTCACCACCCCCCGCGCTCTCGGCAAAGCGGTGGCCCGTAACCGCGTACGGCGGCGTGTCCGCGAAGCCGTCCGCCTCCATCTGGAGCAACTGAGCCCCGAGTGGTCCATAGTTTTCAATCCCCGGCGCAAAGCGATGGAAGCCCCGTTCCCGAACTGGAACGGGAAGTGGAACGGCTCTTTCGCCGCTGCAATGGCTCATAATCTCGGCCCTGCGCCTTTACAAGCTTTGTCTCTCGCCCCTGCTCCCCTCCGCGTGCCGCTTCTATCCCACCTGCTCCGAATACATGCGGCAGGCCATCGAAATACACGGCGTCCGGCGCGGCCTTTGGATGGGAACCAAAAGGCTGGCGAAGTGTCACCCCTTTCACCCGGGCGGCGTCGATCCCGTTCGATAACGGAAAACGAAAGATAGCATGGCTGAACTCAATCAAGGTGGTACGTCTGGCGGGCCTCAAAAACCCAAGGAACTCTCCATGGAGCTGCGCCTCCTCCTCGCCTTCATCCTCATGGGCGTGGTTCTGTTCCTTACTCCGTACTTCTATAAAACCGTAGCCCCCCGGCCAAGAAGACCGCGCCGGCCGCCGCGAAGAATGAAACCGCGTCCGCAGCCGCAGCCACAGCCGCCTCCGCGCAGCCTGTGGTCGAGCCGCCGTCCACTTCCCGCGCCGCGCCCGTCCCTGCCGTAGCCGGCGAAAAAGAAGAAACCGAGACCATCGATACCGATCTTTTCCAGGTCATCTTCAGCAACCGCGGCGGCGTGGTGAAGAGCTGGTCGCTCAAAAAGTACAAGGATCATAGCGGCAACCCCCAGCAACTGGTCAACACAGCGGCCCACGCGGGATTGCCCATGTCGCTCTACTTCCCCACCCGCAAGCCCGCCGTGGACCTCAACCAGGCGCTCTATAAAATGGAGGCCGATCCCAGTGGCCTGGCCCTCTCCTTCGATTACTCCAACGGCCAGGTTGCCGCTCACAAGTCCTTCCGTTTCCAGAAAAACAGCTACCTTCTCGATGTCTCGTCTGAAGTCACCGATGGCGGCACGCCGGTCCCCAGTGAACTCGAATGGCGCGGCGGCTTCGGCGATATGGCAGCCACCAATCCGGCCGGCGACCAACAAACCCTGCGCTACGACTTAACCGATTCCAAGCTCAGGGAGGAGGGCGCCAAAGCCGGTAAAGACGGCCCGGCCACCGCCACCGGATCCTTTTCCTTCGCCGGCATTCAAGACAAATACTTCGTCGCCGCCTTCCTGCCCGAACAAAGCGCGCCCGTCTCGGTAACCACCTTTAGCGACAACGAAGTCACTCCGAACATGACCAAGCCGGTGCCCTTTGCCGGCGCCGCCGTCAGTAATGGTCCAACCAACCGGTTTTCGCTGTATGTCGGCCCCAAGGATATCGACATCCTGCGCCGGGTCAATCCCAAGCTGGAGCAGGTTGTCGACTTCGGATGGCTTGCCATCTTATCCAAGCCCCTCTTTCTCGTAGTGAACTACGTCGCCGTCAGCCTCATTCATAACTATGGCTGGTCCATCGTCCTGGTCACCATCGCCCTTAACTTCGTGCTCTTCCCGCTGAAAATTACCAGCATGAAGTCCATGAAGAAGATGCAGGCGCTCCAACCGCAAATCGCCTCCATCAACGACAAGTACAAGAACGTCAGCCTCCGCGATCCCAAGAAAGCCGATCAGAACCAGGAGGTCATGGATTTATACAAGAAGCATGGAGTCAACCCCATGGGAGGCTGCGTTCCCATGCTGCTGCAAATTCCTTTTTTCATCGCGTTTTATAAGGTCTTCTCCGTCTCGGTTGAGATGCGCGGCGCCAGCTGGCTTTGGGTCTCGGACCTGTCCCAGCCCGAAACCCTCGCCATTCATATCCTGCCCATCATCATGATCGTGAGCCAGTTCGTGATGCAGAAGATGACTCCCACCACCGCCGGTGGCGACCCCAATCAGCAAAAGATGATGCAGTTCATGCCCCTGATTTTCGGCTTCATGTTCTATAACCTGTCGAGCGGGCTGGTATTATACTATTTGACGAGTAACCTGGTAGGCGTCGTACAGCAACTGTTCTTCAACCGGACGTCCATCGCCAACGTCGCGGCCCAGTCTGTGCAGCCGCCCAAAAAGCTAAAAAATGGCAGGAAATAGACGGTGAATCCTAGCAAGTATTCCGCAGCTTCAGTCGGCCCCCGCATTGATCGATTCCTCGATCCCTTGCTGCAAAAAGCGGGATTCGATTTGCACTACATCGTCGCCGATGGCCACGCCGCCGCAGACGACTTTGAAACCCCCGATGTGGTGGTGCAGTTCGGCGGCCCCGACGTCGATTTCCTGCTCGGCAACCGCGCCGAACTCCTGCTCGAGCTCGAGCACCTGACCATGGAGGTGCTGCGCATGCCCTCCGAGGATCACTCGCGCATCCTGTTCGATGCCAACGATTACCGTCTGCTGCGCATCGAAGAACTCCGCCTCAGCGCCGCCGCCGCCGCCGAAAAAGTCAAGCGCACCGGCCAGCCCTTTCGCTTCAATCCCATGAACAGCCGCGAGCGCCGCGTGATTCATCTTTCCCTGCGCAACGAAACCGATCTGCGCAGCGAATCCAGCGGCTCGGGCGGCTATCGCCAGGTGGTGGTCTATCCGGCGGGCATGCCCAGCCTACCCGAATTGCCTCCGCCTCCCTTTGTTCGCCGCGATGGTCCTCCCAGCGGAGACCGGCGCGGTTTCGGCCGCGACCGCGGCGGACGCTGCCGACCGTCGGAGGCCGTCCCCAGCGGCGCGCGTCGGTCCCCGCCGTTAGTTGGACCTAGCCGCCACCATCGTCGCCATCTCCACTCCCCCCGGGCGCGGCGGCATTGGTATCGTTCGCCTTTCCGGCGCTCAAGCCCGCGCTATCGCCTCCCGCATCCTTCGCTTCCCTGCCCTCTCCGAGTGGACTTCCTGGTCCAGCCGCATCGCCGAATTGCTGGATGCCGAAGGCCGCGCCGTCGACCAGGTCGTCGTCACCTACTTCGCCGCCCCCGCTCCTACACCGCCGAAGACGTGGTCGAAATCTCCTGCCACGGCTCCCCCGTCGTTCTGCGCCATGCCGTCGACCGCGCGCTCGACGCCGGCGCCCGCCTCGCCGAACCCGGCGAGTTCACCCTCCGCGCTTATCTGAACGGCCGCATCGATCTGCCGCAAGCCGAAGCCGTGCGCGACCTGATCGACTCCACCACGCTCTATCAGGCCCGCATCGCCGCGCAGCAAGCCGCGGGCTCCGTCTCCCGCCGCATCGCCCCGCTGAAGGAGCAGTTGCTCGAACTGATCGCCCTGCTCGAAGCCGGCATCGACTTCGCCGAAGACGACATCAGCGTCGCCCCGCCCGCCGAAATTCTGCGCCGCCTCGAGCCCGATCATCGCCGGCATCGCAGCGCTCGCCGCACAGCTTCGCCTATCGGCAATCTGGTCCGCTCCGGATTCACGCTCGCCATCGTCGGCCGGCCCAACGTCGGCAAGAGCAGCCTCTTCAACCGCCTGTTGGAACAGGACCGCGCCATCGTCACCGACATTCCCGGCACCACGCGCGATCTGGTCTCCGAAATCGCCGCCATTCGCCGGCATTCCCGTGCAAACTCGTCGACACCGCGGGCATCCGCGAAGGCCAGGACTCGGTCGAAACGCTGGGCATCGAGCGCAGCTTTCAGGCCATGGCCGACGCCGATCTCACCCTGGTTGTCGTGGATCTGTCCGCCCCGCTTACCGATGCCGACCGCGAGTTGATCGCCCGCGCTCAAAGCCAGGGCCGCGCTGTCGTGGTCGGCAACAAGTGCGACCTGCCACTCCACGCCAATGCCGGCCATCCGGTCTCCGCGCTAACGGGGATAGGGATCGAAGCTTTGCGCGATGCCATCTTCCAGGCAGTGGCACCGTCCGGCGGGGCGGATTCGGAAACGGGCTTCATTACCAGCCTTCGTCACGAAAGTCTGCTCAAGGAATCTCGTTGCCTATCTGGAAAAGGCCGGCGCAGCCCTGGCAGCCGCCATACCCCACGAAATGCTGCTCCTCGATCTCTACGCTGCCTTGCGCCCCATCGATGCCATCACCGGAGCAACCACCGCCGACGACATCCTGAACCGCATCTTCTCCACCTTCTGCATCGGCAAGTAGCTACGGCACCACGCTCGACTGAATCACCGCGTCCAGCCGCCCTTGGAAGTCGGCCAGTTCCCCCTCCGGCATGCGAGCCACAAACGAAATCCGGCTCTTCTCGCCGTCGATCCAGGTCACATACTCCACCATCTTTTGACCGGTCCGTACGTAGTCGGCCACCGCGCTCAGCGCTGGACGCCCGTTCACCGTGCTCTTCTTCACGCTGTCGGCGCGGTATGTATAGCCCTGGAAGTTGTTCCGCTGCGCGACCTTGGCATCCAGGCGCCGGTCCATCAGCGCCGCGATGTTCTCCGGGTTGATGGTGCGCTGCTTCAGCCAAACCGTGGCGATGACGTTCGTCGCGGTGTCCCGCAGCAGAACCGTGTGCGCGCCTTGGCTCGCCGCAGCGTGGCTTACCACCACCCAATCGGGAGGCAGCGTAATCTCCACACCGGTTCGGTCGTGGTAGACGCCGTTTTCAACAGTCCCCGCGCCAGGAGCCTTTGCGGCCACCTGGGCGAAAGTCGGGATGGCCCCAGCCACCAGCGACGCAACCAAACTCAGACGCCAGGACATAAGGGAAAGTCCTCCTGGAACCAACGACGCCAAGCCTGCTCCGGCAGGTTACATAATCGCCCGTCTCACGCCCGCCAGGGGCGCCTTGTCGTTGAATACCACCTTTTCGTTTTCCCGCCCCACGCCCAACTGCTTCCACAAATCGGGCAAATCCACCATCATTGGCTGATTGGCCATCTTTTGATACAGGTCCGTCAGGGTCTTGCCATCCGTCGCCTTGGCGCCAACCTCGAGTGCCCGCTCCAAAGGCCAATCCACGGCCACGTTTCCTCCCGCCCGGTTAATCGCCCGCAGCGCATCCCGCAGTCCTCTCGACGTGTCCGTGTTCTTGCGAATCCCGATATCCGCCATCAGGCAGAACAACGCGCCGCCCCAGTAGGTCCGGCCCCACGTGTGCGTATGATCCAAACCTTCATCGCCCTCGCCCGGCAAACCCTGATGCATATCGCGCATCATGTCGCTCCACACTTGCGCCGCCTTCATATTGCCGCTCTCGACCCGCGCGATCGGCTCTACGTAAGTGGCGCTGCCTTCCTCGATCCAGTGATGCCGCCGCGATACCGACGGAAACGCGTAATGCACCATCTCGTGCGTCAACATCCAGTCGTCGTTCAGATCCTCCGGCGTCGCCTGACGCCCCACTGTGATGCGTGTCCACACGCCATCGTCCCCGTAAGTTGTGCCGCGCGAAACGCCGCTTCCCTCTCCTTCGAAAATCTTAATTAACGCCTTGGGCACCGGATACCGCCCGTAGTAAGCCGTAACCGCCTTCGCCGCCGTAGTCACCCATGCCAATAGCTCGGTGCGCCGCGCCGCCGGTTGCGCCGATTCGAACGAAACCTCAATCTCTCCTCCGCCCTCTCTCACTTTGGCCGTCTCTCCGGCCAACGCGGAGGCCGTTGCCAGTCCTGCCATTCCACGCAGCGCCGCTCGGCGGCTGATTGTCGTCACACTCCCATCGACGCCTTCCCCACGCGAATGTTACACTTCGCTGAGATTTATCCCTCGGGGAATCCACTTGGCTGTTACCTGTCGTATACTCGAATGGACCCGCACTGATGTGTCAATCACGATGTACGGGTGCCCGATAAAATTCTGAGGGATTCGGGAATAACCGACAAAGGAAGGGGTTTACAACATCATGAAAGTTTCCAAAAGCTCTTTAGTATTGACTGCGGCGTTCACCGGCCTGCTGGGCGGCACGATGACTCGCCTAAACGCCAGCACCGTCTCCAGTTCCAACGGCCAGGGGTTTTCGGCCGGCAGCGCGCTGGTTGGACAGTTCTCCGGCAGCACCCTGAACGACAAAAAGGAAAAGCACGCCTGCAAGGGGCAGAATTCCTGCAAGGGCAAGGGCGGCTGCAAGACCAGCGACAACGGCTGCAAGGCCAAGAACTCCTGCAAGGGCAAGGGCGGCTGCGCCACCGACGGCTCCATGAAGAAGACCACCTAGTTTCCTCCGGCGGCCGTGGTGTTGAGCCTCTGACGAGGGTCCGCGCCGCGGCCGCGTATTCCGCAATCCAGTGCCAGCCAATCGATTCAACGGACATACCGACTACGGGATCGGTATCGGTCTGCGCATCCCGCATTACCAACACATCCTGGAAAAGAAGCCGGTGGTGGGTTGGTTCGAAATCATCTCCGAAAACTACATGGTCGATGGCGGCCGTCCGCTCGCCATCCTCGATCGGATCCTCGAACAATACCGCGTCGTCCAGCATGGCGTTTCCATGTACTTCGGCTCGGCCGAGCCGCTCAATCGCGACCATCTGCGCCGTTTGAAGGCACTGGTGAAGCGGACGAAAACACCGTGGCTGACCGATCATCTTTGCTGGGGCAGCGTGGACGGACGCTACAGCCACGATCTCCTGCCGATGCCGTACACCTTCGAAGCGGCCAAAATCACCGCGCGCAAGGTGCGCGAAGCACGCTCGTTTCTCGAGGTGCCCATCGCCGTCGAAAACGTCAGCAGCTATGCGGAATTCCACGAATCCGAGATGACCGAGTGGGAGTTTCTGAACGAAGTCGTCGAACGCGCCGATTGCGGCATTCTGCTGGACGTGAACAATATCTACGTCTCGTCCAGAAATCACGGCTTCGATCCGTACGATTATCTAAACAGCGTCCAGCCCGAGCGCGTCGCCCAGATGCACATCGCCGGCCATTCCAAGTTTCAAAAGTACATCCTGGATA
The DNA here is from genome assembly GCA_963738375.1 of Bryobacterales bacterium. Classification (GTDB taxonomy): domain Bacteria; phylum Acidobacteriota; class Terriglobia; order Bryobacterales; family Bryobacteraceae; genus Bog-159. Next base: position 694,439 of record CAVTWL010000002.1, read on the forward strand.
CGCACGACCATCCGGTGATCGATCCCGTCTGGAAGCTCTACGAGCACGCCATTCGCCGCGTAGGCCCTACTGCCACGCTGCTCGAATGGGATGACCGCATCCCCTCTTTCAACGAAGTACACGACGAAGCGCGAAAAGCGGAAAAGTACATTGCCGCGCCTGAAGTTGTGGTGGCGCGATGACTCTTCTCGCATTGCAGAGGCGAATGACCGAAGCGTTGATGCGGCCGTTGGTGGCAGGCGACCGGATCGATCCTAATGCGCCGGTCGATTACATCAAGCCCAACGGCCGCCTCACTTCGCTCGAACGCCTCGAAATTTACAGCCGCAGCTATTGGTATCGTTTGCTCGATTCCCTGTACGAGGATTTTCCCGGCCTGCGGGCGGTCCTGGGGCAGCGTTCATTTGAGCGTCTGGCGAAGGCTTATCTGACCGAACGTCCATCCGAATCCTGGACGCTGCGGAATCTGGGCTCCCGCCTGGCAGACTGGCTCATTCAAAATCCGGCCTTCGCCGGTGACCGCCTCGCTTTAGCACTCGATATGATTCATCTCGAATGGGCCCACATCGAGGCCTTCGATGGCGGCGAACAAAAAGCTCTCGGCCCGGAGGATCTGTTGGAACTCGGCCCCTCCATGCGATTAGGCCTGCAACCGCACGTCCGTCTGGTCGAGCTTCATTATCCCGTCGACGACTTGCGCGTCAAAGTGAACGCAGCCTCCGAAGACGAACATGGAACCGCCAGCAATGCGGTGCTGAAGCGCCACACGGGGGGCTTGGTGCGCCGCATTCGCCGCATGGCGCCGGAACACATCTTCCTGGCTGTCCATCGCCACGGGTTCATGGTCTATTACCGCCGCACCGATGCCAGCGAATTTCGTCTGCTCAGCGCCTTAGGTCAGGGTTTACCAGTCGGCGAAGCCATGGAATCGGCGCTCGAAGAAAGCCCGCTTCCCGTTGAGCAACTGCGCCGCAATGTCGAAGCTTGGTTTGCCTCCTGGTCGGCGATGGGCTGGTTATGCGCTCCTCCCCGCCGCGACCGCTAACTCTCTTATGACCAGATACTACTCCCTGTTCACCAGGTTCGCAGCTACTCTTCAGTCTCCCTTTCTGCTCTTAGTCCGTCTCTATTGGGGCTTTCAGATGATGCAAACCGGCTGGGGCAAGTTACACAACATAGCTAAGGTCACGGAGTTCTTCACCAGTCTGGGAGTGCCGCTACCGGCGGTGAATGCGCCCTTTATCGTTGGCTTGGAGTTTCTGGGTGGCATCTTGATTATGTTGGGCTTAGGCTCACGCCTCATCGCCTTCCTGCTCACCTGCGATATGCTCGTCGCTTTCGTCACCGCCGATCGGGACGCTCTGTTCTCGGTCTTCTCCGATCCCGATAAGTTCTACGCCGCAGCTCCCTATACCTTCTTGATCGCTTTCCTGATCATCCTGGTTTTCGGGCCAGGACGTTTGGCGGTCGATGCTATACTGAAGTTAGACGGGGTTCCCCAATCCGAGTTAACCGGTAAATAGCCGGTAGTTATACCTGCCCTCGGCCTACAGCAGAATCTTTACGACCATTGATAGCGGTACTAAAACCAGTAGCCCGTATTAAACTTGTCGTAGCCTTGCCACCTTGGTTTTGAGGAAATAAACTGGATACTGTATGAATAAATTATTGGTAAAAATCAAGACCCTGTTGCGGGACGAAGAGGGTCAGGATCTGATCGAGTACACGCTACTCCTTGCGTTCGTGGCCTTGTCCTCGGCCGCGCTGTTTACCACAGCGGGGAGCAACGTGAGCAAGATCTGGAGCTCCAGCAACGTAACCCTTTCCAAAGCCGCTACCACCGCCGCCAGCTAAGAAACGATAACCGCGGCGAAAAAACCGTCGCCCGGGTCCCTGCCCGGCAGGCGTCGCATGGTCTCCGCCACTAACGGGGCGGGCACCGTGGCGATCACATCCTCATTTTCCTCATGCTCCAGGGAACAAGTCGAATAGACAAGTACCCCACCCGGAGCGAGGGCCTTGAGCCCTTGCTTCAGCAGGGCGGACTGCCGCGCCTGCAAATCCAATAGGTCGTTCTCCTTCAGTCGCCATTTGATTTCCGGATTGTGCGCCAGCGTACCGGTTCCCGAACACGGCGCATCGATCAGAATGCGATCGAAGCGGTGGCGGAATGGCAGAGGCTGGGTTCCGTCCACCACCACCAGGCCGGGGCTTAACGGCTTCAGCAGCGCCAGCCGCCGGAAATGGATGTCGCAAGCCACTGTGCGGGCGCCCGCCGCGATGGCTTGTGCGGTCTTGTTTCCCGGTGCGGCGCAAAGGTCCAGCAGCGATTGCCCTGGCGCCAGCCGCAGCAGCGGCACAATGGACTGCGCGCCGATATCCTGAATCCGCGCCGTCTCGATGTTCACGAAGGTTTCCGGCACCTCGAGGCTGGCGCGCGCGATCGCCGCGGCGGTTTCCACCCCGTACTGCCGATCCCATCGCTCCAGCAGCCAGGCGGGATGCGACAATTCGGCGGCCCGCTCCGGCCAAGCGACCGGTTCCCGATTGACCTTGCGCAAGACCGCGTTGGCAAAGCCCGTCGCTGAACGCTTCTTGGCTCGCTTGATCAGTTCGACGCTTTCCGAAACTGCCGCGTGGGCGGGGATTCGGTCGAGATAGCGAAGTTGGTAGATTCCCATGCGCAGCGCCTGACGCACCGCGTCATCCAGCCGCCCGGCGGCCTTGCCGGAATAGTGTTCGATCAGGTAGTCCAGTTGCCCGCGGTGGCGGAGCACGCCGAGAACAATCTCGGAAGCGAGGCCGGCGTCTCGTGAGTCGAGCGCAGCCGCGCGGGCGGCCAACAAGTCGGAGGCATAGCCGCCGCGTTCCACGGCAGTAAGGATCTCGAATGCTAGCGCTCGCGCCGGTGACACTGGGAAGTAAAGTACTAACGGACCCAGGCCATGCCGTCCGGCTCGGGGCCAGCGTCGAGGTGGCCGGTAACGGCGAGGGATTTCAAGTCGATAATCGCGACATAGTTATCCGGCGTGCAGGCCACGAATACGCGCGACCCGTCGGGGTCGAGTTGAATACCGGCTGCTCCCCGGCCGATTTTTACCCGCTTCACTTCCTGGCGCGTAGCGGCATCCAGCACCACCAGATCGGGACCGCCCAAGGTGCTGACCAGAACGCGCTTGCCATCGATGGTGAACTTCAGACGGTTGGCGCCGCGGACACCGGCCTGCAGGGTGGCGACGTTTTTCTTGGCGACGGCGTCGACCACGGAGACGGTGCCGTCCTGCGCGTTACCGACCCAGATTTCGCGGGCGTCCGGCGAGACGTCGAAGCCTTCCGACCCTCGGCCTACGCCGATGATGGTCTGGCTCCACTGCGGTCCGCGCTGCGGCGGCGGTCCTGACGGCGGGCCACCCGGCGGCGGGCCCTGAGGACCCGGCGGCGCCGCGCCTTGGTCGAAGATGCTGATGGTGGCGGAGCTGACATTGCTGGTGACGATGCGTTTCAAGTCGCTGGACACCAAGATCATGTGGGTGCGGTCCTGGCCCGTACCCATGATCCAGTCAACGTTCTTGGTTGTCGGGTCATAGCGGCCGAAGACCTTGTTGGCTTCGGCGGTGAAATAGAGCTTGCCGCCGGCGAAAAATAACCCGTGCGCTCCGTGCATCGCGCCCAAGTCGATGGTGCCTACGGTCTTCTGCGCGGCGAGGTCGACCATGGTGATGGTGTTGTAAGCGCCGCCGCCGTAGTTGGAGATGTAGGCCATCTTGCCGTCGCTCGATCCTTCCACCTCGTGCGGGTCGGGACCGGACGGCATGCGAGCCAGGACTTTGAGCGTGGACGGATCTACGATGGACAGGGTCTTATCGCGCTTGGAGAGCACCAGCAGGCTCTGTGCCGTAAGCGTGCCGGAAAGAAGCAGAAGGGCAATTGCAGTTTTCATAGGAGACTAGATGCCAGTTAGTGTAGCGCGACTGAGCCGCGCACGGACTCGAGCAGCTTGGCGGGATCGTATCCGATACCCCCTTTAAATACCAGTTTTACTTTGCGGATATCGCCGCCTTCTAGAACCACGAAATCGGCCTGCTTGCCGGGAGACAGACCGCGGGCTTGAGTTTCACTCACCGATTATCCTACGCGGGGTGCGAGAGGGCCAAATTCCGCGGCATTTTCGCCATTAAATGGCCTGTTAAGGCTCAATTAATCGGAAACAAGCGCGAAATTGGTACTTTCGTCCTGCGCGCTCTATTCACCGTACCGAAGGCCGGCGCGATAATCGGGCGGAAGGTACAGAGGCGCTGCGGAATCTCTCGGAGGGTTTCGCAGAAGCGCCGTACATCAAGACATTGCAGGAGGAGAAAATCATGATCAATATAAACATTACCCGACGAGTTGTTACGCGCATGCCAATGTATTCGACTGCTCTTTTGGCCGGCGTTCTCTGTTGCTCGAGCGCGTTCGGCCAAGCGATGACCGGGTACTCCGGCAAAGCCTACGGCACGAAGGTGAGCGTAGCCCCCGGCACCCTGGGACTGACTTCCGGAACCACAGCGGTCAGCCAGCTCTGCACCGAAGCTACCGGCATGTCGGACTCCAATAGCGTGACCGGCGTTTCGCTGACGGGGTTGGCGTCAACCGGGGTGATCGATACTTCCGTTTCCTCGGCCACCATTGGCGGGGGCAGCGATTCGACGGCGGTCTCAACGGTCAACGGTCTGAACCTGCTGGGCGGGCTGATCACGGCCGACGCCGTGAAGTCCGTCAGCACGTCGACGGCGAGCGGGAGCGGATATTCGACGAGCAGCGCGGGAACGATCTTCACCAACGCCTCGGTGTTGGGATTGCCGATCCTACTGAACGTGGCCGCCAACACTCACATTAATCTGCCTGGGATCGGCTACGTGATTTTGAACGAGCAGGTTTCCACGGTGAACTCCAGTTCGGCTACGTTGACGGTGAATGCGGTCCATATTCATATCTCGCAGGTGAACATCCTGAATCTGCCCGTTGGCGCTCAGTTGATCGTAGCCAGCGCCCAGAGCTCGACTCTGGCGAATATCGGGCTACTTAGCGGATTCGGTTACGGCACTTCGGTTACGGCGGCCGGCGTTCTCGACCTGGGACGGTCGGCTGAGGTGGTCTTCAATTGCTCGGGCAGCGATCAGGACTCAAATAACGATGTGGCCGGCGTGGATCTGCCGGGCGTGCTGACGGTGGGAGCGGTACATACCAGCGCGGTCGGCACGATCACAGCGAGCGCGACGACCGGGCAGATTACAGCGTCGGTCGCCGGGTTGAACCTGCTTTCCAATCTGGTGGCGGCGACTACGATCACTTCGGAAGCCACCGCGTCGGCCGGGGGCTCGGGTATTACTTTGACGGACGCCGGTTCGCTGTTCGCTGGACTGGTGGTGACCGGGCACCCGGAGGTCGGCGTGAACCCGGCGCCGAACACCAAGGTTTCCATCGCGGGTCTGGGAACCCTATGGCTGCATCGCGTGATTCAGACCTCCACTTCGATTGAAGTGCGTATGGTTGAGCTGGTCGTCGACGCGTCGAATACGCTCGGCTTGCCGATTGGGGCCGATGTTCGTATCGCGGTTGCGCACTCGGCGATCGTGAACCAATAGCTTCGGAGCGGGATGAAGGGGGATGGACCGGCCATCTCCCTTTCATTAATTACCTTGAGGAACGAGGCGTACGGCGGCGGGGCGCAGCACGTAGCTGCTGGCGGCGAGGGCCAGCATGAGCAGCGGCGCGGCTGCGGCGGGGAAGGTTGTCGTGAACCGGTAAGTGTCCAGTAAGCGGCGCGGGGTAGGCAGTTAGTGCATCTTTTGCAGGCGGGCGATGCGGTCGGCGGTGGAGGGGTGGGTGGAGAACATATTCATGAACCACTGGCCGGTTTGCGGCTTGATGATGAACAGGTGAGCAGTGGAGGGGCTGGCTTCCATCGGGATGCGCTGGGAATACGTCTCCAGCTTGCCAAGGGCGGAGATTAACTCGTTGGGCGCATGGGTGTACTGGGCGGAAGCTTCATCGGCGGAGTATTCGCGCGACCGCGAGATCGCCATCTGGATGAGCATGGCGGCGATGGGGCCTAGGATCAGCATGAGGAAGCCGGCGATGGCGTTGCCGCCGCCGCGGTCGTCTTCATCGCGAGCGCCGCCGAACCAGAAGGCCATGCGCGAGATAAACATGATGGCGGCGGCGATGGTGGCCGCCACGGAGCTGATCAGGATATCGCGATGGAGGACGTGGCCCAGTTCGTGAGCCACGACTCCTTCGATTTCGCGGTCGTCCATCAGCCGGAGGATCCCAACGGTGAAAGCCACCGACGCGTGCTGTGGGTTGCGGCCGGTGGCAAAGGCATTGGGGCTTTCTTCGGGGAGGATGTAGAGTTTCGGCATGGGCAACCCCATGCGCTGGGTCAGGCTCTGGACGATGGGAAATACGCGGCGGTAGATTTCTGGGTTTTCCGTCTGGTTCACCGGTTGAGCATTGTAAGATGCCAGCGCGATCTTATCGGAGAAGAAGTAGCCGGCGAAGTTGGTGGCGACGGCTATCAGGAGGCCGATGACAAGGCCCTGGCGGCCGGCGATGGCTTCGCCGGCGAACAACAGCATGGCGCTGAGGAGGCCGAGGAGGAGAACGGTTTTGATGGTGTTGGTCATGACCGGCCTTATGCGGCAAGTGGAACGAGCTTGCGGAAGGCAAGCTCGTTGGTGGCGGAATCCAGATCCGCCTCGATGATATCACCATCCTGGAAGTCGCCATTGAGCAGCTTGAGCGCCAGAGGATCCTGGATCAGGCGCTGGATGGCGCGGCGCATGGGCCGGGCTCCGTACTGCGGATCGTAGCCTTCCTTGATGATCTGCTCGCGCGCGGAAGCCGTCAGTTCGAGGCTGATGCCGCGGTCTTTGAGCAGTTTGCCGACGCGGCGGAGCTGGATGTCGATGATCATCGCCAGATGCTCCTTGCTCAGCGAGTTGAAGACGATGATATCGTCGATGCGGTTTAGAAACTCGGGCCGGAAGGTGGTGCGGAGCGCCTCCAGAAGGCGCGTGCGAGTGGCTTCGTTGGCCGAGGTTTTGGCATGTACCGAGAAGCCGATGGGTCCGACTTCGCGCATGCTGGTGGAGCCTACGTTCGAGGTCATCACGATGACCGTGTTTTTGAAGCTGACGGTGCGGCCCTGGCCATCGGTCAGGCGGCCATCGTCCAGGATCTGGAGCATGGAGTTGAACACATCCGGATGGGCCTTCTCGATCTCATCGAAGAGGACCACGGAGTAGGGACGGCGGCGGATCTGCTCGGTGAGCTGGCCGCCTTCGTCATAGCCGACGTAGCCGGGGGGCGAGCCGATCATGCGGGATACGGAATGCTTCTCCATGTACTCGGACATATCGACGCGGATCATGGCCTTTTCGTCATCGAACAGGTACTCGGCCAGAGCGCGGACGAGTTCGGTCTTGCCGACGCCGGTGGGCCCGAGGAAGATGAAGCTGCCGATGGGGCGATTTGGATCGCTGAGTCCGGCGCGGTTGCGAAGGATGGCGTTGGAGACCAGGCGGACGGCTTCGTCCTGGCCGACGACGCGATCCTTTAAGATGTTCGGGCATGCGGACAAGCTTTTGGGCTTCGCCCTGGAGCATGCGGGTTACCGGAATGCCCGTCGACTTGGCGACGATCATGGCGATGTCTTCGGCGTCGATTTCTTCTTTCAGCAAAGCGGAGTCCTTGATGGCTTCGAGGGCGTGCTCGGCGGCTTGAATGTCCTTTTCAATCTGGGCGAGGCGGCCGTAACGGATCTGGGCAGCCTTTTCCCAGTCGCCGAGGCGAGTGGCCTGCTCTTCGTCTTTGCGAAGCTGTTCCTGCTCTTCCTTGAGGCGGCGGACATTCTGAATGGCGGACTTTTCTCGATTCCAGCGCTCTTTCAGGGTGGCGGTTTCGCCGCGCAGTTTTTCGAGTTCATCTTCGACGTGGCGGAGGCGCTCACGGGAGGAGTCATCGCGCTCCAGGCCGAGAGCCTGACGCTCGATTTCGAGGTGGGTGATGCGGCGATCTTTCTGATCGATTTCGATGGGCATGGAACCGATCTGCAAGCGCAGAGCGGCGCCGGCCTCGTCGATCAAGTCGATGGCTTTGTCGGGCAGGAAACGGTCGGTGATGTAGCGCTGGGAAAGTAGGGCGGCGGCCACGATAGCGGCATCCTTGATGCGCACGCCATGGTGAATTTCGAACTTCTCCTTGAGGCCGCGGAGAATGGCGACGGTATCGTCAACGGTGGGTTCGCCGACGAAAACGGTCTGGAAGCGGCGGGCGAGAGCGGCATCCTTTTCGATTTTTTTGTATTCGGAAAGGGTGGTGGCGCCGATGCAGCGGAGGTCGCCGCGGGCGAGCGCGGGTTTGAGCATGTTGGCGGCATCGATGGCGCCTTCGGCGGAGCCGGCGCCGACCAGGGTGTGGAGCTCGTCGATGAAGCAGACGATCTCGCCGTTGGATTCGGTGATTTCCTTCAGGACCGCTTTGAGGCGGTCTTCGAATTCGCCGCGGAACTTGGTGCCGGCGACCATGGAGCCGAGATCGAGGGCGACGAGTTTCTTGTGCTGCAATTGATCGGGGACGTCGCCGTAAACGATGCGCTGGGCGAGGCCTTCGACGATGGCGGTTTTACCGACGCCGGGCTCGCCGATGAGCACCGGGTTGTTCTTGGTGCGGCGGCTGAAGACCTGCATGAGGCGGCGGATTTCGTCTTCGCGGCCGATGACGGGGTCCAATTTTCCGTCGCGTGCGGACTGGGTCAGGTCCACGGAGTAGCGTTCGAGGGCTTGGTATTTGGTTTCGGGATTTGGGTCAGTCACTCTTTGCTTGCCTCTGATGGAGACTAAGGCCTTTAAAATGGCTTCGTGGTTAGCTCCGGCACGCTCCATTAACTGGGCGGCGGGGTCGCGCTTTTGCGCGGAAATGGCGAGCAGGAGATGCTCGGTGGAGACGAACTCATCTTTAAAGCGGCCGGCTTCCTCGAAGGCGCGCTCGAGGACTTCGTTGAGCGGCTGGGAGGCATAGAGGCCGGGTTGGGGCGGCATGCTGACCTTGGGGAGGTTCTGGAGCTGAGTTTCGCCTTCGGTGACGATGGCGTCAGGCTGTACGCCGCACTTTTCGAGGACTGGGCGAACGATGCCTTCGGTTTCCTGGGCGAGGGCAACCAGAAGATGGAGAGGGTAGAGCACCTGACCCTCGGCCTTGCCAGCCACCTCCTGAGATTTCTGCAGGGCTTCCTGAGCTTTCTGCGTGAACTTGTCGAAGCGGATCACGGGGCACCTACTTTCTTTAGAGTATCAACCGCCGTGTTTGGTGGCGGCGCAGACGAAAATGGGCGGCGAGCCTTTCGGCCGCCGCCCTGAGTTAGCAATTTTGCTGCAAATTAGTTTTGTTTCACGTCGATTTTGACTTGACGCGGTTTGGCGGCAGCCTTTTTGGGCAGCTTCACGGTCAGAACGCCGTTGTGGTATTCGGCCGCGACCTTTTCGGTGTCGACAGTGGAGGGCACGGTGAAGTTGCGGGTGAACTGGCCGTAGCCGCGCTCGATGCGGTGGTAACCCTTGCTGGTGTCGTCCTTCTTGAATTTGCGCTCACCGGACAAGGTCAAGGTGTTGTTTTCAACGTGGACGTCGATGTCGTTGAGGTCGACTTCGGGGACATCAGCCTTGAGGACCAACTCGTCTTCGGTTTCGAAGATATCGACCGCAGGGGACCAGGGGCGGCCGGCGCGAGGTTCGCTGAGCATGCGGGTAAAAGCATCTTCGAAGAGGCGGAGATTGGCCAAGGGATCGGAATGGGTGACAGACATTGTTATTTGCTCCTTTGAATGTGTTGGATACTTCATCCAATTACGATAATAAAATATGCGTGGTCTTTTGTCAAGTATTTATGCGCACAGTTATACAAATTATATTTGCTTTGAAGTTATGAACTTAGCTAGCCGAAGGCCTGCCAGCAGAGCTGTACGCCCATGCAGGTGAGCCAAGCTGAGAGGGCAACACGGAGAGGGCGGGAGGGAAGGACGGAGAGCAGGTTGGCGCCGATCAGGGCGCCGACGACGCCACCGATGATCAGGTGGATCAGGATGGAGGACTGGAAATGGCCCGCGGAGAGGTGAAAACCGCCGCCGACCAGTGAGCAGGCCAAGCCGAACATGACGTCGGTGCCGACAACGGTAGCCGGGGCGAGCGGGGTTAAGTTCAAGAGCGCAACGCCACCGAGTGCGCCGGCGCCGGCTGAGGAGAAGCCGACTTCGCTGCCGATGCCGAAGGCGATGAGCGGGAGCCAGCCGGATCGATCCTTAAAGGTGCGGGAATGGGTGCTGCGGCGCAGGGTGCGGATCAGGTTATAGACCGCCATGGTGGCGACGAGAGAACCGATACCCATAAAGAGGATGCCGCGGTGGTGCTTGGCGTCGAGCAAACCCATGGCGTAGAAGCCGAGCAAGACGCCGGGGACGCCTCCACAAACGAGCCGCAAGAGGGTGGGATAGTGGATCTGTTTACGGACGAAATAGACTGGAGCGATGGTCAGCTTGATGACGGCGGAGAACGCCAAGGCCGTTCCGACGGCTTCGGCGGGCGGGACCTTGAAGAACAGCATCAGGACGGGCGCAAGCAGGGAGCCGGCACCGACGCCTGTGAGTCCGACACCGGCCGCGACAAGAAAGCCAACCAGGATTTCAACCATGAAGCATTTTGAGTCCTTTGGGTGTTCCAGCTATGTTATCGCGGATCAATCCAGCGTGTCTATGGAGATTACTGCTGTGCGCGGTATATCACCTTGAAATCGCACATAACAAAAGATAACTGGTCTGGCGGATGCCCCAATCGAGGTACTTCGCCAGACCGATGGACTGAAGGGATTATGGTGCGGGGGTCAAGGCGGCCAGGATGGCGGTGCCGTTGGGGCTACCCCAACCGGTGCAAGCGTCCCAGCCCGGGTTTGCCGAGTAACCGCCGATGTCACCGGTGATGTCGTTGCTTCCCGAGGTGACATCGTTGAGCGCGGCGGCGGCCTGGACTTGCGCGTATAAGAGGGGATTGAGGAAGCCGACGGGCGTTCCGAGTTTCTGATTGAAGCGGGCGATCAGACCGGCCCATAGAGGAGCGACGGCGCTGGTGCCCCCGACGACTCCGGACTGGCCATCGGCGAGGACGTTGTAGCCGGTTTGCGGGTCGGCGTTACCGGCGACGTCGGGAACGCCACGTCCGACGCGGCCGCCGGGATTGACCGACGGCGGGACGTTGGCGTTGGCCTGAAATGAGGGGAGGTCGATGGCATCGCTGATACCCCCGCCGGTGGCGCCGCCATCGGACCCGTCGTTCCACACGGCTTCGCTTGTAATTTGTGTACCGGAGGCTTTAAGGGACGTTCCGCCGCAGGCTAAGACGAAGGCGCTGGACGCGGGAAAATCGCAGTGGGCGAGACCATCGTCAACCTGGTCGCGCGAACCATCGTCGCCTGCCGCGCAGCAGACCGTCACACCCATGGAGGCGGCGGCCTGGAAGGCCTCATTGACGGCCTGGATGGCCTGAGCGGACCAGATTTGCTGGCCTTCGGCGAAGCCCCAACTGATGGACAGGACGGATGGTTTATGGACGGTGTCGTGAACTGCGGTGGTGATGGCGTCGACCCAGCCCTGTTCGGTGAAATTGGAGAAATAAACCGCGATGGACGCGCCGGGCGCGGTACCGCCGGCCATTTCGATATCGAGCATGACTTCGGTGTCGGGACTATCCTGGCCTGGATCGGGCTGATTGGTGACGCCGTCGACTGCGACCGCGGTAACAGATGGAGCAGTGACGCCGAGTTGTTGGAAGTAGGTATCGAGTTCGCTGGAGGTGTAACCGCCCCCGAATTCGAGAATGCCGATGCATTGGCCGGTGCCGTCGGCGCCGGATGGGAAGTTGTATATCTGCGCGATTTGAACGGGGGTGAAGCCGGCTGGGGTGGCGGGTTTGCGATGGGCGCGAAGGTCCGGGTTGATGGGAGGAACGGGCCGGCGAAAATGGGGGCGGGCCATGGGACGGCAATCGAAGCCAAAGACGCCCTGGACGATGTTGGCGAGATCCTCTGGGATATAGACCGGGCCGGTGCGGCCGCGGAAGTTACCCTCGGGGTGCTCGTAATTGGCGAGGTAGACGCCGAAGGCATGACTCAAAGCGGCGATGGTACCGGAGAGCAACACGGTGCGGCGCGCGGGGCTGACTTCGAGGACGGTGAGGTTACTCTGGTGGGCGAAGGCTTCGACTTTAGCGATGTCGTCTGGCGCGGCGCCGTAATTGGCGGCGAATTCTTCGCGGGTGAGATATTGGCGGTGCTGGGGGAGGGTTGCCGAAAACTGGGCGGCCGAAGCCGGGTTGGGCAGGGGTTGGCGTGGGCGGAGGCGCACGGTTATTTTGATTTTTTCGGTGGGATCGGGGGACCCAACGACCCGGGATCCGAGGCGAGCGGATCGCTCGCTACCAGCAAGGACTACGCGATTCTGATGTTGTGCCATGAATGCTCCTTCTGCTATATGGTGAGCCGGACGGTGGATTCATTACAAGCGAGCGGAGAGGATTGCCCACTCTGAGATGAGGGTAGCATGGGCTTTGGGCGGCGATGGAAGGCGAGGGGGGCCGCTATGATTTGATTCAGTCAGTTAGCGCGGATTGGGGGCGTGCAACCCGAAGAAGCGCTGGCGCCTTGGCGGTGGGGTTGGGCTGCAGTTGAAAAACACGGATTCGTGTTGCATTTGTTGCATGCGCGGCGGCGGTGGGGCATTTTAAGCATCATTTCGAGGTTGCGGTCGATTTGGCGAACGAAGCCAATTGCGTATAAGTGGCTGGATTCCCGCCGAGTTGCAGTTGACTGACGAACCCAAAGTCCGGTTTCCGAGATAGATGCGCCACAGTGGCGGGCGCGTGGATTGCCGGATTAGCGCAGCTTGGGGGCGTGGGGAGTGAAAGGGAGCTGGACCAGGCGGCGAGCGGCGTGGAGGTCCGGTTTTTCGAGGCAGCAACGCTTGTGTTGGGTGGCGCTACCACAGGGGCACAGCTGATTGCGTCCGATTTTGAGGCTACGGACCGCCACGGACTGGGCAGAATTGTGCAGGTTTTCTTTGGCGGCGTGGTCAGGCGATGGGCGAAGGGACTGCGAGTACGCGTTGGTGAAAGCAGGCAAACGAAGCCAATTGAGAACGGTGTTGCGATGGACACCGGCGGCAGCGGCAGCCTCGCGGGCGGTGGATCCGGTGGCAATGAGAGCCAGGACTTTTCGCTGAGTCGCGGACATGGAATCGGACATACGGGTTCCTTTCGATTTCAGATTGGCATGAAGGATGGCGGGATGGTTGGGTATTGGGCGGGTATGTTATTGGAAAGGTGGGGGATATTTCTTAAACAGCGAGGCACCAGTCCGGCGGCGTTCCTAACCTCGATGCTTACCGCTACCCAACTGGCACGGGAGCGGGTCGTCGAACTCTCCGAGAAGGCCCGGGCCGGAACGCTAACGGCCGGCGAGGAGCAGGAGCGCGACAGCTATCCGGATATGGGGCCTGCTGGCCGTCATGCAGCCGCGGGCCGGCGATCGCCGCTGGTACTGCCTGCTTTCCCACGGGGCTTGCCGCTGCCGTTTCAGATCGATCCTGGCATTGCCGAACAGCATGGCGGCCGGCCTGTCGAGAACCTGGCGCTCACCTGCCCGCACTGCCGCACAGGGGCCTATATTGCAGGCTTGACCCGATCACTGGTCAAACCGTAGGGTATTCCATCCGCTGGGATTACTGGGAGGAACATTTTCGATGGGAGGAGGCGCGGCTGACTGGGCGCACAGCCGTCGGCCGCGCCACCGTACAGGTGCTGTCGATGAACGCTGAGGATAATCGGAATCGCCCTGCGACCGGAAGTCGCGTTCTGAAGCCTGTGCTACCGCTCGAAGTCAACCGCGGCCGCCGGAGGGAGCGACGCAAGCCGCGCGGGCTGTGGCTGTGGGCCAAGGAATCCAGGCTCCCAGCAGGAGGACGACGAGGCAATGCTTCGCTTGAATGAGGAAGGGCAGCGATCCGGCACGCGCCAACCTGCCTATTTCCAATCATCGTGGATTATACCAATGGGCCTGAGGATGCGCACCCCTCACGGACCGATGGTTTATGCTAATAGGGACGAAAAAGGGCTTGATGGGGACTGTTTCAGCGGCGCAGCATCCGGGTGTTTGGCTGGCGGGGGGGCGGCTGCCAATTTCGGAGAATCCTCCGTTGGGGCGGTTGATGGAGGGGGTGGAACGGGTGGCTGCGATCCGGGCGGAGATTGGGAGCGCGGCTAAGGTGACGACGATGCCTCCGGTGGAGATTGTGCCTTATATCTGGACGCGGGAGCGGGCGCTGATTTGCGGGCGGGTGACGGCGCTGCGGCAGGGGGATTCCGCTTATTTTGGCGTGCAGATTCCTGCGCCGACGGCTCTTTGCACGGACCGGGCGGCGGTGCGGGCTTTGCTGGTGCACGAGTTCGCGCACTGGTTTTATATCGCGACGCGGGTGGTGAACGGTTCGGAGCAAGCGGGGGGCTCTTTGGATTTGCGAAGCGAGGGGCTGGGCGAGGCGGATACGCAGATTCATGCGGCGGATTGGTTTGGAGAGGAGGACGCGCGCAATTTCATCCAGCATGGGGATGAGGCGACGCGGGGGATATCGAGCCAGGCGGCGGGGCTGGAGAAGTTATTTTACGTGGTCAGTCCACGCATGGGGGACGCCGTGGGGAACATTCACATCAGCGAGGACGTGCGGGCGCACATCCGGGGATTACGGGCAGGCGGGTTGGGGTAGAATCGGGGGGTGACATACCCTGAAGAATTTATTGCTCCCATGCGGAGCGACCTGACGCAATACGGCGTGGAAGAGGCGCGGACGCCGGAGGCTGTGGACCGGTTGTTGGGGCCGCAGAGCGGTACCGTACTGATGGTGGTGAACAGCATTTGCGGGTGCGCGGCGGGCCGTGCGCGTCCGGCGGTGGGAATGGCATTGCGGCACAAGGCGCGGCCGGACAAGGCGGCGACTGTTTTTGCGGGCGGTGATGTAGCCGCAGTGGCGCACTTGCGGGCGCTGCTGGCGGAATATCCACCTTCCTCGCCGTTCATGGCTTTATTCCGTGACGGCAAGCCGGTTTATGTTTTGCATCGCAGCGATATCGAACGGCGGGAAGCGCACGAGATTGCGGGGCTGCTGACGGGCGCATTCGATCGCTTCTGCGCCGCGAGCGTGGCCGGAAGTTGACAAGAGTTCAGACAGTAGGTTTCCATGATGCACATATTACTAATGTCCGAACGACCCTACGGCCGGTTGGTCTGGTATTGGTTCTACTCGCCTCGTTTGGCATACAGGAGGCAGCGGGCGGCGGCGGCGCCCTCCGCGCCGACGATGGTCCTACCACAGGTGGCATTTGGCGGCGGGTGGTACACGGCGCTGTACTTCACCAACATCACGGGGTCGGCGGTTTCTTTCGCGGTGAACTTTATCGGGAACGACGGGACGCCGTTGACGCTGCCGTCGGTGGGCGGGGCGACGGCGCAAGTGAGCCTGGCGGCGTACGGCACGGCAATCATAGAAGCGCCGAATAGCGGCAATCTGGTGCAAGGGTACGCGGCATTCACGCTGCCGAGCGGGGTGATCGGGTACGGCGTGTTTCGGGCCAGCGTGACGGGGCAGCCGGATCAGGAAGCGGTGGTACCGTTATCGGACGGGTCGGCGGTGGAGAATCAACTGACGTGGGACGAGACGGGGCTGACGACGTCGGTGGCGATCGTGAATCCGAGCGCGACGGCAGCGACGGTGGCGATCACGGTATGGGATGAAGGCGGCAATACGATCGGGAGTTCATCGCTGGCGCTGCCGGCATTCAACAAGATGGCGACCGAACTGCGAACGCTACCGGGGCTGAGCGGGATGTTGGGGAAGCGAGGTTCGGCGCAGTTCAAGGTGACGACGGGAAACGTGGCGGTGCTGGGGCTGCGGTTTGGGCAGTCGTTCACCTCGATTCCGACGACGCGCGGGGCTGTGCCTGGTATCTCGCACGCGAGCGTGCTGCCGCAGGTAGCATTTGGCGGCGGGTGGTACACGGCGCTGTATTTTTCGAATGTGACGGCGGCGCCGGTTTCGTTTGCGGTGGATTTCGTGGGAAACGATGGGAAGCCTTTGACGGTGCCTTCGGTGGGAGGTTCGACGGCGCAGGTGAGCCTGGCGGCATACGGCACGGCGATCATCGAGGCGCCGAACAGCGGCAGCCTGGTGCAGGGCTATGCGGCATTCACGCTGCCGGGCGGAGTATCGGGCTATGGGGTATTCCGGGCGAGCGTGACGGGGCAGCCGGATCAGGAAGCGGTGGTGCCGCTGTCGGACGCGGATGCGGCTTCGAATACGCTGACTTGGGACGAGACAGGTCTGACCACATCGGTGGCGATCGTGAATCCGAGCGCGACGGCGACGACGGTGGCGATCACAATTTGGGACGAGAACGGCATTACGATTGGGAGCGCGACGGTGGCGCTGGCGGCCGGGAACAAGACGGCGACGGAGTTGCGGACGCTGCCCGGGCTCAGTGGGATGGAGGGGACGCGGGGGTCGGCGCAATTCGCGGTATCGACCGGGAGCGTGGCAGTACTGGGGCTGCGGTTTGGGCAGTCGTTTACTTCTATACCGACGTACAGTTCAGAAAGCGCGACGACCGATTTAATCGCGGAGCGGGCGCTGGCGCAGACGGGGCTGGCGATCGGGCAGGCATCTACCGTGTTGCAGAGCCAGTTGAACGTGTTGACGGCGGCGCTTACGAAGCAGACCAATTGCACGGCGCTCGAGGGAGGCGGCAGCGTGCGATACGGCGTGGGCGCGGGCGGGGTGACGATTTATTACGACTCGCATTGCGCGCAGCAGTATCTGACTACAGGTCCAAACCTGACGATGACCGCAGCCAACAATAATACGATCGTAATTGCCGAGACCGCGACTTACTACGGACTGAACGGAACGACGATCGGGGCGATGAAGATCAACGAGACGGCGGTAATTGAGAGCGACTCGGAAAATGTCAACGTGTATGGGCTGGGCCTGTTCACTCCGGCGGGCTCCGGGACGACGCCGGTGCAACTGGGCGTCTACTGTGCGTTGTCGCTATCGTCGAGCGCGTGCGCGGGTGGTATTGCGCAAGACTTTCCCGAGTTAGGGCTGGCGATTGGCGCGGTGACGCCGCTGACTCTGGCATTGGGCAGCACGGAAACTTCGCCGGTAACATTTATGGGCGGGGGTTCCGCGGTGACGGGACCGATCGGGTCGTTGAAACTGACCAACCCGTCGCCGACTTCACTGTTGATCGATGGTGGCACGGCGTTTGCGACTACGACATGCAGCGGGGGGGCGGCGGAGTTCGTGTTGTTTCCGCCGACGCCGACGGCTTGGACGCTGACGGACGTGGGGCACGACCAGATGCTGGCAATTGCGGTGGCCAGCAATACGACGCGGAACCTGACGATTACGATCTCGCGGCTGAGCACGGGGGCGGTGCTGGCGACGGGCGCGCTGGATCAATCGGGATCGGGAACGATCACGTATTCGGACGGGAGTACCGCGGCGATTACGAATTGGGCTTTAGCGGATTAACGCGGGAGGGGGAAGAGAGCAGGGCTTGCCGGGCGGAGCCTTGCGGATCCGCCCGGGTCGCGTCGAACATATTTGACCCTGTAATAATAACTTCTTTGTCCCCTTCCGGTCGGGGAATACGCATACTATAACATAAGACTCCACGAGCCCATAAAAGCATTGCGATTCCAATCCTTCAGTGAGGAGTACGTGCAGCGCCTGGCGGACAGGGACCCCGAGACAAGCGCGCACTTCGCCACGTATTTCACCGAGCTTCTTTACCTGAAGCTGCGGGTGCGTTTGCGGTCGGCGCAACTGATCGAGGATGTGCGGCAGGAGACGCTGTTGCGGGTGTTGTCCCGACTGAGGCGAGGGGTGCAGGTGGAAAGTCTTCCCGGGTTCGTGAACGGGGTTTGCAACAAGGTGATGATGGAGTTGTGCCGGAAGGACGGGCGCGAGGACACATTGGACGAGAATGTAGAAGAGCCGATCGACCCACTGACGCTCGATCCGGATGCGGGACTGGTAAACGAGGATAGGAAGCGGGCGATTGGGCGGGTATTTGAAGCGTTAGGGGCGCGGGACCGGCGGATTCTGCAGGCGCTTTACGTGGATGAACTCAGCAAAGAGCAGGTATGCAAGATTTTCAAAGTGGATTCGGACTACCTTCGCGTGCTGGTTCACCGGGCGAAGAAGGCTTTCCGGGAGGAGTATTTGAAGGAAGAGCCGCCGCCGTTCAATCGAGCCGCAGGGTAACGACGGCTTGCGCTTCGGCCGAGCGGCCCTCGCCGACGGGTCCAACCTGCTCGGCGGTTTTGAATTTCACGGACACACGATCGACATCGAGCTTGAGGGTCTGCGCCAACTGGCGGCGGATGGCTTCGCGGAAGTCCTTGAGCTTGGGGCGTTCGAGGATGACGGTGGAGTCGACGTTGACCACGCGAAAGCCTCCGGCGTGGGCGAGATCGAGGACATGGGTAAGGAACAGAAGGCTGCCGGCGCCTTGCCAACGCTGGTCGGTATCGGGGAAGTGCATGCCGATATCGCCGAGGGCGGCTGCGCCGAGGATGGCGTCGGTGATGGCATGGGAGAGGACGTCGGCGTCGGAGTGGCCAGCCAGACCGAAGGTGGACGGGATGGTGACGCCGCCGAGGATGAGGGGGCGATCGGGGGCGATCCTGTGGACGTCCCAGCCGATGCCGGTGCGGTATTCGCTCACAATTCCCGCGGGGCGGTTTCTTCTTCGAGGAAGAGGCGCGCCAGATCCATATCGGTGGGCTTAGTGATTTTGATGTTGCGGTCGCTGCCGAGGACGACGGAGACTTCGACTTCGAGGCGTTCGACGAGGCTGGATTCGTCGGTACCGGTGAAGCCATCGGCTTGGGCGGCGGCGAAGGCGCGGACGAGCAGGTCATAGCGGAAGACCTGGGGAGTCTGGGCGAGGACCAGTTTTTCGCGCGGCAGGGTGGCGCTGATTCTCGCTTTGTTGGTTTGCGCGCGGGCGACCTGTTTCACGGTGTCGACAGGGACGATGCCGACGATGGCGGCGCCGGTTTCGGTGGCTTCAGCGATGACGCGGTCAATGGTTTCGAGGTCGATGAAGGGGCGTACGGCGTCGTGAACGGCGACGAGGGTGGTATCGGGGTCGAGCGTGGCGAGGGCGTTCTCGACAGATTGCTGGCGGGAATTGCCGCCTTGCACGGCGCGGATCTTCTTGCCGCGGATTTCCTTGTCGAGGAGGGCTGCGACCCAGTCGAGGTCTTCGGCGCGGACGGCGACGACGATCTGATCGACGCGCGGGGCAGCGGCGAATTTACGCACGGAATGCAGGAGGATGGGCGCGCCATCGAGGAGCATGAACTGTTTGCGGCTGGTGCCGGCCTTTTCGGCGGAGGAGCGGCCCATGCGAGTACCGAGGCCCGCGGCGGGCAGAATAACGGCTACTTTCATATAGGTGATCCGGGAGACGCCACACGGCGCTCCGAACTTACGATTCTACCGTGGATTTCTCGGATGCGAGGGCCTCGGGCTTGCGGGGGGCGCGTTCGTGGCGGTCGGCGCCGGCGCTGGCGGCCACGGCATGCATGCGCTCGTCGAACTTGCCGAAGATCATTTTGCCGGCGGTAGTTTGCAGGACGCTGGTGACGGAGATATCGATGGTCTTGGAGATCATCTTGCGGGCGTTATCGACGACCACCATGGTGCCGTCATCGAGGTAGGCGACGCCCTGGTTGAATTCCTTGCCTTCCTTGAGGATGAAGACGCGCATGGTTTCGCCGGGGAGGACGATGGGTTTGAGGGCGTTGGCGAGCTCATTGATATTGAGGACCTGGACGCCGTGGAGCTGCGCGACTTTGTTGAGGTTGAAGTCGTTGGTGACGATTTTGGAATCGTAGACTTTGGCGAGTTCGATCAGTTTCATGTCGACTTCGCGGACGTGGGGGAAGTCGTCCTCAACGATCTGGATGTTGAGGAGGGCCATTTTCTGGATGCGCTGGAGGATATCGAGGCCGCGGCGGCCGCGATTGCGCTTCATGGAGTCGGCGGAATCGGCGACGAGCTGGAGTTCGCGGAGGACGAACTGGGGGATGACGAGGATGCCATCGAGGAAGCCGGTTTCGGCGATGTCGGCGATGCGGCCGTCGATGATGACGCTGGTGTCGAGGATTTTAAACGATTTCTTAGATACTTTTTCACCGCCGAAGACGCCTCCGAGGGCGGAGAGGTTTAATAGGTCGCCTTTCTTAGCTCCAAGAATAAGGCCGACGTAGGTCATGAAGAGGAGCAGGCAGACTTGGATGAAAGGAATCAGAGAGCCGGCGTCGACGCGGGCCCAATTGAGGACCAGGGACATAAAGAAGGCGCCGACGATGCCGAGGACGGAGCCGAAGGCGGCGCCGATGAGCCGCTTCAAGCTGACTTGTTCGAGGCGGATTTCGAAGAAAATAATGCAGATACCGATTACCAGGCCAGCCAGGGCATCCCACAGGGTGGGAGCAGTGAAGAATGGGTGGAGGAGGTAGCCGGAGGCGGTCAGGACGAGCACGAATATGATGCGGACGATGGCTAGATCGAGCAAGAAACACCCCTTTCCGGGAAGTGAGAGAGAGCGTGAAGATAAGGGAACGTTCTCTCGACCGTGATTATGCGAGCGACGGGGTCGCGCCAAGAGTATAGCATTCTAAGGGTATTTGAGAATACTGCACTTATGGCTATAGGCGCGCGACACAGAAGTGGAGATCCGTCAGAATCGACGGCAAAGGTGTGAGATCTGAGCGTAGACGGTAGTGCAGACAAGCTGTCAGACCGCGCAACAGAATGGGCCCCGATGAAGGCCGGTAAACGCGGATGAAAAGCACCCCAGTTATCGGCATTGATCGGTGTTCATGGGCGGCCGGAAAGTCGATGGCAGTGACCTGATGGCCGGGGGCGGCGAAGAAGAGGGCGGCGTTGCCCGTCCCGCAGCCGGATTCGAGAATGGGACTTACCAACTGGCTGGCGACGGCGACGAAGGGCGGCTGCGGCCGCCCGATTTCCCAAGGTGCGGGGCCGGTGTAGGTCTGCGCGAAACCGGGGAGCGGCCGCGTTCGAAGCCTTTGCCGGCCTCCGCGAGGCGTTCTAACAGTTCGTCGACGCGGCGCTGGTTGGCGGCCAGGTATTCGGCGCCTTCGGCGGTGGCGGCATATACCTTCTTACCGTTTTCGGCGGAGGCGGCGGTGAGACCTTCGTCCTCGGGCATGGTGAGCGTGGGATAGATCACGCCGACACTGGGAGTGTAGCCGCCTGACGGACGCTGTTCCATGGTTTTGATGAGTTGATAGCCGTAGCTGGGCTGTTCGGAGAGCAGTTTCAGGACGACGAGTTTGACGTCGCCGGAATCGAAGAGGCGGGAGCGTCCATGGCCGAAGCCTCGTTCCGCGAAACCGCCTTCGAAATCGCCAGGGCCGGGGCCTCCGAAGCCGCGTTCGTGGCGGCGGCGTTCATGGCGTTCGCGCCGGCCGCGGGCGTGTTCGATGCGGCCCTCCAGCCAGGCAAAGAGATTTTCGCGATTGGCGAGCGGCGCGGCCAGCGCATTCCGCGTCCTCGCTAAGGATCTTCCCCGCATCGAAGAGATCAAGCTCGATTGGCGGATTCTGTTGTATGCGCTGGGCTGCGCCATCGCCGTCACATTGTTGTGCGGCATCCTGCCAGCCATTCGCGGTGCAAGCCGTGAATTGGCTGGATCGCTTGCCCTGGCGGGCCGATCGCAGGTCTCGGGACGTAATCCCTTTCAGTTTGTCCTGGTGGGCGTGCAAGTGGCGCTGGCCGTAACCCTTTTGGCCGGCGCTGGATTGTTGCTTCGCAGCTTCCAGGAGCTGGGCCGTGTTTCGCCGGCCTTTGATCCCGAGCACGTGTTGACTCTCCATGTGACCGCCTCCTATGGTGAAACCGGGGACCCGAAAGCGGCCAGCCAGAGCATGAATCGAATCGTAAACGCCCTGAACGCCATCCCCGGCTTGGAGTCCGCAGCCGCGTCCTTTTGGCTGCCTGGCGTGGCTACGACATTTCCGGTGGAGTTGAAATCACAGGAAGGCCGGGCAGAGAGCGAGCCGAAAATCATGACGGAATTCCGCGGCGTCAGCCCAGGTTATTTTGCCACCGGCGCATCCCGCTGCTCGCCGGCGAGATGTGCCGCGACGATCCCGGCAAATCGGTGATGATGGTCAATCACATCTTCGCCAATACCTACTTCGGCGGCGCGCCAGTAATCGGCCGTCACCTGGGACCGCCGTCAAACCCCTATCTTCCCACCGTTTACCTTTGCTGAGGAGCGATGCAGCCCGGTCTGTAGTTCCTGGCGCGCACACATGGCGAGCCGATGGCCCTCGCCGAAACCCTTCGCCGCAAACTGCACGAACTGGAACCGCTGCGCTCCGTTTATGACATATCCGCGCTCACCAGCCTGATTTCCGACTCGTATGCGGAGAATCGTCTCCGTACCGTACTTCTTACCTTCTTCGCCCTGACGGCCGTGGCTTTGGCATGCGTGGGGCTGTACGGCACTCTCAGCTATATGGTGAACGTCAGAAAGCGAGAGGTGGGTCTGCGCTTGGCCCTCGGCAGCGACGGGTAACTCTAGGCGTTTTCCGTGCGCAACGTACTGTGCTTGCGGCCGAACGGGAAGTAAATGGCGAGTCCTACGGCAAGCCACAGGAAAAAGCGGATCCAG
This sequence comes from Bryobacterales bacterium, assembly GCA_963738375.1. Classification (GTDB taxonomy): domain Bacteria; phylum Acidobacteriota; class Terriglobia; order Bryobacterales; family Bryobacteraceae; genus Bog-159. The sequence continues at coordinate 717,295 of CAVTWL010000002.1, forward strand.
GTGCGGATCGGCAGCCCCATCATCAGCACCACGCAGCAGACGATCGAGATAATCGGAAACAGCGGAACGAAAGGCACCCGGAACGCCCGCGGACGGTCCGGCTGTTTCTTCCGCAGCACGATTACGCTGGCGGACACCAGCGCAAAAGCGAACAGTGTGCCGATATTCGAAAGCTCGGCGAACGTGTCGATGTCCCAGATGCCGGCCGGAATGCCGACCACAAAACCCGCGATCCAGGTGGAGATGTGCGGCGTCTGGAAACGCTTGTGAACCGCCGAAAAGAAACCCGGGCAGCAAGCCGGTCGCGCGACATGGCGAACCAGATGCGCGCCTGCCCATACTGATACACCAATAGCGATGAGATCATCCCCGCCAGCGCGCCCGCCGTGACGACCACCCGCAGCCGGTTAAAGCCCAGCGCCTTCAGCGCATCGGCTACCGGCGACGCGCTCGTCAGCGTGGTGTACTTGGCAATGCCGGTGAGCACCAGCGAAACCGAGCCATACAGAATCGTGCAGACGATCAGCGTGGCGATGATGCCGATGGGCAGATCCCGCTGCGGGCCGTTTGCATTCCTCGGCCGCGGTCGAAACCGAATCGAATCCGATGTAGGTGAAGAACACGATGGACGCGCCGGTGAGGATTCCGGGGAAACCGTGCGGCGCGAAGGGATGCCAGTTGGCGCTGTTGATGGCCCGCGCCGAGCCGAAGCAGAACAGCAGAATCGCGCCGATCTTGATCAGCACCATGGTGGTGTTCGCCTTCGGCGCTTTCGCGCACGCCGCGCACCAGCACCACCGTCACCAGCATAGTGATCAGCAGCGCCGGGATGTTGAAGATGCCCGCCGGCCCGCCCGGCGCCGGGTATCGGCGGGTACGCCAACGCTTGCGGCAAATGCGACGCCGAACAAGTTGTCGCACAAGTCCTGTATATACGCGGAAAATCCCACCGCCACCGACATATTGGAGACGGCATATTCCAAGATGAGGTCCCAGCCGATGATCCAGGCCACAATTTCGCCCAGAATCGCGTAAGCGTAGGTGTAGGCGCTGCCGGCAATGGGAATCATCGACGACAGTTCGGCATAACAAAGGCCGGCAAAAAGGCAGGCGATCGCTACCAGGACGAAAGAAATCGTGATGGCTGGGCCGGCGCCCGGCCGGCCTAACTGCGAGGTGGCGTGCGACCCGTTCAGCAACAGGTCGATCACCGTCGCTTCGAGAATCGATTTGGTGGGGATGACGGTTCCGGCGGCTGCGGTGCCGGTGAGAGTAAAAATGCCGGAGCCAATCACCGCGCCCAACGCCGAACGCCGTCAGGCTCCAAGGACCCAGCGTCTTGCGCAGACGCTTGTCCGGTTCCTCGGAAGCTTTGATGAGAGCGTCGATGCTCTTGGTGCGGAATAATTGGCTCAACGGCCTGTTTGTCCTTGAACTGCTCCTTAAATCGCGGGTCGAAACCTGTTACCGCTTACGCTGGCCCTGCACCATCTTCTTTACTTTTTTCTTCAAGGAGCCGCGCGCCACGCCGGCGGCGCGCTTGGCTTTGGGAGCCGCTTTCTTCCGCGCTGCCCTCTTGACTTTCTTTCGTTCCAGTTTATCAGTGATCGTTGTGGTATTCATTTTAACCTTTCTTGAGCCCCGCGTATTTTTCTACCAGCTTTTTCAGCCCGTAACGCGGGAAACTGACCGTAATCTTGGCGTCTTCGCCCTCGCCCTCCCGCCGCACCACCGTTCCGGTGCCATATTTCGGATGCTCCACCGTCATCCCGGTTCGCGCCGCTTTGCGTGGCGGCGCTGGAACGTGGCGGCTTGGCGACTCCACTCTGCGGGAACGCCGGCCGTTGGGGCATCACCGGCGGCGTCTTCTGAGACGGGAATGCTACGCCCCGCTCCGCAAAGAACTGCGAGATGTTATCCAGAGAATTATACGTCTTTCCGTTGAACGTATTCCGCTGGGCGCTCTGGCGCACCTGGTAGCGCTCGGAATGCAAGTCTACCTGCGGCACGCGATCGTCATCGCCCAGGTTGTCGACCAGTTCGGCCGGCGCTTCGCTTAAAAAGCGGGATGGCACGGTGCGCTCCTGTTCGCCGCCGCCAAAACGCCGCCGGTATTTCGCCCAGGTGAGGTACAGCCGCTTCTCGGCGCGCGTCATCCCCACGTAGCACAAGCGCCGCTCTTCTTCCAGCGCTTCTACGGATGCCATCGACCGTTGATGCGGGAACAGCCCTTCTTCCATGCCCGCCAGAAACACGATGGGAAATTCCAGACCCTTGGCGTTATGCAGCGTCAGCAGGCTGATCTGCGCGTTCTCATCGACCGCGTCGGCGTCCGCCACCAGAGCGGCGTGATCCAGAAAGTCGCCCAAGTCCTCGCCCCGCTCGGCGGCTTCCGCCGCGGCATTCACCAACTCCGCCAGATTCTCCAGGCGCGCTTCCGATTCCGGCGTGCCTTCCTGCTCCAGCATCTTGCCGTAACCGGTCCGGTCCAGCATGAAGCGCAAAGCGTCCGGCAATGGCTCGCTGGTTACGCGCAGCGAGATTTCCTGAATCATGGTCCGGAAATTTACCAGTGCGGACTGCGCCCGCGCCGGAAAAAGCTGCTGATCGATCATGCGTGAGACCGCGTCCCACATGCTCAGTCCGTTGTCGCGTGCGAACGCGTCTACTTGCTCGATCGTGGTGCGTCCGATGCCGCGCGCCGGTACGTTGATGACGCGCATCAGGCTCATGGAATCGCGGTTGGATAACGCCAGCTTCAGATACGCCACCGCGTCTTTGATCTCGGCGCGCTGGTAGAAACTGAATCCGCCGACTACCAGGTATTTCCGTCCGTGGCGGCGCAGTGCTTCTTCAATCTGCCGCGATTGCGAATTGGTGCGGTAAAGAATGGCGACGCGATCGTGCGGGCTGCTGGCCAGCAGCATCTCGATGGTCTTGGCGATGAACATCCCTTCGTTCTCGGCATCCCATCCGCCATACGTGCCGATCATCTCGCCGTTGCCGGCTTCGGTCCACAGGGTCTTGCCCTTGCGCGCCTTGTTTTTCGCCACCACTGCGCCCGCCGCCGCCAGAATGGTTTTCGTGGAGCGGTAGTTCTGCTCCAGCCGGATGGTCCGCGCGTTCGGAAAGTCGTGCTCGAAATCGAGGATGTTCTTGATGTCCGCGCCGCGCCAGCTATAAATCGACTGGTCTTCGTCGCCCACCACGCACACATTGTTGTGCGTCCCTGAGTGAGCAGCCGCATCAGTTCGTACTGGCTGCGGTTGGTGTCCTGATACTCGTCCACCATCATGTAGCTGACGCGCCGGTTGTAGAGCGAACGGGTGGCATCGTCGTGATAAAGCAGTCGCACCGTTTCGAGCAGCAGATCGTCGAAATCGAGAGCGTTGGCAGTCAGCAGGCCTTTTTCGTAATCTTCCCAGATCACCGCCAGCTTGCTCGCAACAGGATCTTTCGCGTCGCGGTACAAATCCTGCGGCGACTGCTTCATATTCTTCGCCTGGCTGATGCGCGACAGCGCCGCGCGATACTGCATGAATTTTTCGTCCAGGCCCGAGATGCCGATAGCCGGATTTAATCAGCGCCAGTTGATCGTCGTCGTCATAGATGGTAAATCGCCGCGTAAAGCCCGGCCGGATCTGCGCCAGCGGCTCGCCATCGCGCCGCAGCAGCCGCACGCAAAAGGAATGAAACGTGGAAAGATTCGGCGTGGAGGACAGCTCTGCGTCGCTGCAACAACGCCGCCACTCGCGCGCGCATCTCGGCCGCCGCTTTATTGGTGAAGGTCACCGCCAAAATTGCGGACGGGGGCACATGCCGCGCCGTCACGATGTGGGCGATGCGATGTGTGATGACGCGTGTTTTTCCGCTGCCGGCGCCGGCCAGAATCAGTAAAGGGCCTTCTGTAAGCGCGACGGCTTCACGTTGTTGAGGGTTTAGACCCTTAAGAAAGTCCATGACAGGAGAGGACTCTTAGAATTTTACCATGTGGTGATGAAGCAGCCTGTATAGATTCCGTTGTCACAAGTTAAATTGGCCCGGTGATTGCGGATAGGCCTATTCGCGGGGGCGCAGCCAGAGTTGGTAGACGGCTGCGCCGGCTCCTATCGTAGCTAAAGCGGTTATCGAGGCAACCGGCTGCCACACGATGCCGTACACGATCATGCAAGCGCCCACCAGGATGTAGGCCAGCGGAATGGCGGGAAAGCAAAAGCTGACCGGGCGCAATTTCTGCCAGCCCGGCCTGCGCCGGAAAATAAAAAGCGAGGCGACCGATAACACCGAAAAAAACGTGAGGCTGAAGCCGATGTAATAAACCAGTTGCGGAAACGGAGTCAGCGTCATCACCATCGCGCAAACAGCCTGGCTCAAAATGGCGGTGACCGGTGTGTGCCACTCCGGATGAACCTTGGCGGCTGCCGTGAAGAACGCTTTGTTCTTCGCCATGGCGTAATACACGCGAGGACCGATGGTGACTTCGGCATTCACGGTAGCCATCAGAGAAAGAGCCATCAGCGCGGAAAACGTCCCAGCCACTTGCGGCCCGAACAGATTGGAAGCCGACAGCGAGCCCACTGCCAGCACGCCTTTCATCGATTCGAGCGGCGTTGAATAGATGAAGATCAGGTTCAGCCCGATGAAGAGGGCCGTAACCAGTGCTGTGCCGGCGGCGAGAGCGGCAGGGAGCGTACGGTCGGGATGCTTTAATTCTTCGGCGACATACGTAGCCGCATTCCAGCCGCTGTATGCCACCATCACCCACAGCAGGCTGATTACGAACTGCGTGGGTAAAGTCGTGGTCGCGGTACGCGCCGCAGGTTGGGAAAAGTGCGCCCAATTTCCCGATCCGGTCAAAAATCCCAGACCGATGAAGCCAACGATTACCACGATTTTCATGGCAGTCAGGGCATTCTGCACCTTCGCCGTCCGGCGGACGCCGAAGCAGTTCAGAATGCTGAAGCCCGCGATCAGTAAACACGCCAGCACCTGCTCCGCGCCCAGGCGGATGGTGAAAGCTCCGGAGCCAAATACGAAGCGCGCATTTTCGGGTTTCAGCGCCGGATAGAAGGCGCCCAGATAATTGGAAAACGCCAGCGCCGCGGCCGCAATTGGCGCCGAAAACCCGGCAAAGAACGATACCCAACCGGTCATAAATCCCCAGGCTGGCCCGAAGGCGCGCGTCAAATATACGTACTCACCCCCGGAACTCGGAAAGTTGATGCCTAATTCGGAATAACTCAGTGCGCCGGCCAGTGCGAAAAGCGCGCCCGCCAGCCACACCGACAGGATCAGTTTCGCGCTCCCCAGATCTCGAGCCATGAAGCCGGTGGTTGTAAAAATCCCCATGCCGACCATATTCGAAACCACCAGGGCAGTAGCACTGAAGAACCCGAGTTGGCGCAGTAGTCCCGGCTTGCCCTGAAGTTGGCTCGGCATGTTTGCTTACGGTCATTGTAAGTCAGATGCGGATGTACGACTCCTCACGGTTTGTTTCGGAATTAAAAAGATGCAGAGCGTGAACAGGGTTGCTTGAAGAAAAAGGGAGGGACAGCTTGCTGGCGGCTAGGGGACAGGGTACGGGCAGAAATTCTAGGACTCGCCGTTCACGCTCTCTATGAATGGTGAGGGACCGCCGCAAATCGTTTCACCGGGAAAGAGGGAAAGTACCGGCCTGGGCTATCATGAAGGTACCGTACCCAGGTCAGCCTTCCATTTCATGCACACCAACCGCTTAATCGACGAGAAAAGCCCCTATCTGCTGCAGCATGCACACAACCCGGTGGACTGGTACGCTTGGGGGCCCGAAGCCTTCGCCAAAGCGCGGCAGGAAAACCGGCCGATTTTCCTTTCGATCGGCTATTCTACCTGTCACTGGTGCCACGTGATGGAGCGGGAATCGTTCGAAAACGAAGGCATCGCGGCGATCATGAACCGTTACTTCGTTTCCATCAAGGTCGACCGCGAAGAGCGCCCCGACGTGGACCGCATCTACATGGCGTTCGTGCAGGCGACGACCGGGAGCGGCGGCTGGCCCATGTCCGTTTGGCTCACGCCGGAGTTGCGGCCGTTCTACGGTGGTACCTATTTTCCGCCGCAACAGCGCTACGGCCACCCTGGCTTTGCCATGGTGCTGGAACGAGTGGCGGAAGCCTGGCAGCAGGATCGCCAGCAGATCGAAGATTCCAGCCGTCAGGCCATCGAGCAGTTGACGAAACAGTCGACCGTGTCGGCCGCCGCCGAAGGTTCTGTCCTACGCGCGGACGAGGGCACGTTGGACTCGGGCTTTTCCGTCTTCCGGCGCACCTTCGATACGCGTTACGCCGGCTTCGGTGATGCGCCGAAATTCCCGCGTCCCGTGACCTTGAATTTCCTGTTGCGCTACTACGCCCGCACCCGCAACCAGGAAGCGCTGGACATGGCCACCGCCACGCTGCGCGCTATGGCCAAAGGCGGCATGTACGACCAGCTCGGCGGCGGTTTCCACCGCTACGCGGTCGATGCCCGCTGGTTTGTCCCGCATTTCGAAAAGATGCTGTACGATCAGGCGCAACTGGCCATCTCATACGTGGAAGCGTTCCAGATCACCGGCGATATCTCCTTCAGCAACACCGCGCGGGGCATTCTGGATTACGTGCTGCGCGACATGCGCGACGAGGGAGGCGCCTTTTTTTCGGCGGAGGATGCCGACAGCGCCACCGACGCCGAACATCCGGACGAGAAGGGCGAAGGTGCGTTTTACATCTGGCCGCAAGACGAGATCCAGGCTTTAGCGGGACAACCCGCGGCCGATTGGTTCTGTTTCCGCTTCGGAGTGGAGCCGGGCGGCAACGTCAGCAACGATCCACACGAGGAATTCACCGGGCGCAATATCCTGTTTCAGGCGCATACCATCGCGGAAACGGCGCAGCGGTTCGGCCGCACGGAGGCGGAAATTGCGAGCTCGCTGTACCAGGCCGCGAAGCAGTTGCTGGAAGCGCGGGCTACACGCGTGCGCCCGCACCTGGACGATAAAGTTCTGACCGCCTGGAACGGGCTCATGATTTCCGCTTTCGCCAAAGCCGGCGCCGCGCTGGCGGAGCCAAGATACACGGAAGCAGCACGGCGTGCGGCGGACTTCCTTGCCACCCGTATGTACGATGCCGAAACAGGCATCCTTCTGCGACGCTACCGCAAGGGAGACGCAGCCATCCCGGGCTTTCTCGACGACTACGCGTTCTTCGCCCAGGCGCTGCTCGATCTCTACGAGACCAGCTTCGAATGGCGCGACCTGGAACTAGCCATCCGGCTCACCGGCAGGATGATCGAGCTTGTTCGAAGACGCCGACCGGCGCATTCTACAGCACCGCCGCGGGCGATTCCGCTTTGGTGATGCGCCTCAAGGAAGACTACGATGGCGCGGAGCCTTCCGGTAATTCGATCGCCGTCATGAATCTGTTGCGTCTCGCCCAAATGACGGAGCGGGACAATTTCAGCGGTCCGCTGACCGGGCTCTGGAAGCCTTTGGATCGCGCATGGTGGCCGCGCCGGTAGGCGTTCCGCAAATGCTGGTGGCTTACCAATTCCGCCTCGCCAAGCCCAAACAGATCGTGCTGGCAGGGCGAACGCGACGCCGCCGAAACGCGCGCGCTGCTTGCCGAACTGCACTGCCGATTCCTTCCGAATCGCATCGCGCTGCTGGTGAACGCCGAGTCGCGCGACACTTCTGGCCCGCTACTTCACCAGCCTTCGCGGAAATGCAGCCAATCGGCGGCCGGACGGCAGCCTACGTGTGCGAGGACTACACCTGCCAATTGCCTACTGCCGACGTAGCGGAGTTCGGGCAGTTGTTACAATAAAAAATCACCCAAACAACAGGAGGAGAAATGGAAAGACCAGGAGCAACAACGATGCGCGGCGACCCCAAGACGCTGATTGGGCCCGAACTGAAGCCCGGAGATCCGGCACCCGATTTCGAAGTCGTGGATGGCAGCCTGAAGCCGGTGTCCTTAGCCGGACCGGCGATCACGTGCGCATTTTCAGCGTAATCCCGTCGCTCGATACGCCGGTATGCGACGCCCAGACCAAGCGCTTCAACGAAGAAGCCGCCAAACTGCCTGGACGTCGATATTATTACCGTCAGCATGGACCTGCCTTTCGCGCAGAAGCGCTGGTGCGGCGCTTTCGGCGTGGACAAGGTGAAGATGCTGTCGGATCACAAGGATGGCTCTTTTGGCAGCCACTACGGCACACTCATCAAGGAATTGCGCATTGAAAGCCGCGCCATTTTCGTGGTCGGCAAGGATAACACCATAAAGCATGCGGAGTATGTAAAGGAAGTAGCGGATTTCCCCAACTACGAATCCGCGCTGGCAGCAGCGCGCGCGGCCTCGTAGCCAGAGTCGATGGCTGGTAGGCGGGCGACCGCCTGCCGCGCCACAATTTGAGGCAACACTGAGTACGGATTCCCAAAGCGCGCTGGCGGAACGAGTACTGGCTCGGGCGGTGGAGAGCCCCCTGGTGCGCGGCGGCCTTACCATCGGCGCCGGCATCATCACCGGCAATGTTTTCGGCTTTGTTCGCGTAGCCTTGACCGCATACCTGTTGGGCACCCATTCGCAAGCGGACTCGCTGGCGGTAGCCATAGGTCCGCTCGACGCATTGAATTCCGTTCTCATCAATACCATGGTCTTCGCCTTCGTGCCCATGTTGACCGAACGCCAGGGCGCCGACCGCACCGCGCTATTTCTGAAGCTAAATCAGTGGTTCCTGTGGATTTTCACGATCCTCACTGTTGCGATTGAACTTTCCGCACCGTGGCTGATGCGTGTCCTGGCGCCCGGTCTTGACTCCGCTTATTTCCACACCTCCGTCGCCGTCCTGCGCATTTCCGCGCTTTCCATCATGGCGGCCGGTTCGGCGGCCATTAACTCCGCGCTGCTCTATACCGACCGCAGGTTCGCACCCTTCGCGTTCTATCAGGCTTGCGTCAACGTGTTCACCATTGCCGGCGCGTTAATCTTCTGGCGCGTGTTGGGTGTGTACGGTTTCGCCATCGGTTACGCGGTGGGTGCCTGGGCACAACTGGCGGTCGTCTCGTTCTACGCTCGCAGAAAACTCGAACTGCGTAGTTTGCCCCGTTCGGAAGTGCCCTGGCGCCAGATACTCGGGCGACCGATGGCAGTTTCACTGTACGCCGTGAGTCTCGCGCTCAATATCGTGTTTACGAGGGCCTGGGCGACCCACATCGGCCCCGGCATGGCCGCGGCGCTCGACTATTGCCTCCGCGGCGTCGGAGTTCCCCTGGCCTTTCTGGTCAGCCCGATGTCCAATTCGCTGTTGCCCGAGATTGCCCGCCTCCGCAGTCAGTTGCACTTGCGCCAGGCGTTCCGGCTAATTGATCGGACCCTGGCGCTGGCGGCCCTCGGTGCGGTCGCGGCCTGTGCCATCGCGCTAACTTTTCGCCACCCGGTCATCGCGCTCCTCTTTCAGCGCGGCAATTTCACCGCGGAATCCACCAATCTGGTTTCGACAGTCTTTTTCGGCCTCGCTCCTAGCCTGATCGGGTGGAGCCTTCTTGAACTGAGCGGACGCGCACTCTTTGCCATGGACCGGCCCATGCTGGCACTGGGTGCGTCATTCATCCCCGTAATCGTAAACGTCGCTCTCACGTTGGCACTGCACTCGCTAGCTCCCCAATGGATCGGACTAGGCGCTTCCATAGGACTGATGATCGGATTTCTCGCCTTGTTCGTCACGGCCCACACCAGCCGCAAACACTGGTTGCAGATCCAGACCCGCGCCTAAACTCCCGCCGAGTTTAGACGCTCGTTCTCCGCATTGTATTCACACCCCAACAAAGCGATTGCCGCCACAAGATACATCCAGATAATCAAGGCGATGCTGGCGCCTACGCTGCCGTACATCACATTGTAGTGAGCAACGTGCCGTACATACCATCCGAAACCACTGGTGGCAGCCATCCACAATAGCGTCGCTAGAACGGCGCCGGGCAACAGCGCGGCGAAGCGCTGTTTGCGATTGGGACCAAAGTAATACAGCAGCATGGTAGTCAAAATGGTAGTCGCAAAAGCCACCGCATAGCGCCCCACTCGTCCTGCCAATTCCCAAGCCCACGCCCATGGATTCCATAAGGGATCCACTTTCATCCAACCAAGAACTAGGTTCTCCACTTGAGTGCCGAAGAGTAGCAGAGCGGAAGCAGCCACTAACGGCGCGGCAGTGATCAAGACCAAGAGAATTGCGACGCCCGTATTCTGCCAGAAATTGCGGCTGCGAGGCACGCGATAGGCCGCCTGAAACCCCTCCATCAGACTCTTGAAGACACTGGATGCAGCCCAAACCGAAACCAGCGCAGCCACCGCCAGTACGGCCACGGGTCGCGTGCCGCGAGCCTGAAACTGCCTCATCACGACATCTTCTGTCCCGGGTGGAACAACCTGAGCAAGCAGTCCCTCGATACTGTCCAGTACGAATTTTGCGTTGGTTTCGAGCAGAATAGCCGCCGCCGACGTTAGCACGGGGAAGAACGAGAGCAGCGCGGAGTATGCCGCCCCTTTGGCAATGCTAAAGCAATTGTCGTTTGCGCTCGCCACCAGGCTACGCTGCAGCAGATAGGGAAACGTCTTCCACGTTGAGCGCACACAGCCAGTATAACCGTGCTGCCGAGGCGGCGTAGTCACCTCCCAAGGACAACTTTATCTGTACTAATTCTGACAGCTGTGATTTGGGCAAGCTGCGCCGCGAGTAGGTCGAAATCGCTTACTGCGCAGCTTTAGCTTTCCGGTAGGCAGCCCAGCGTTTCTTGGTAGCCGCGATGATTCGTGCACGGCCTTCCGCGCTGATCGCTCGCTTTTGAGGCTTAGCCGCGGTAGCCGTCCTCCCGCTTTCCGCCTTCTGCGCCGCCCACCGTTTCTTCTGCGCAAGCGCAATGCGACGCCGGGCTGACGCGCTCATCGTGCGCCGCTTAGGCGCCGAGACAGCACCGTGCCCCGGTGTGTTTACCGGATGGGAAGGTTCATGTCCAGCTATCTGGCCGCGAAGCTCGGCTATCTTGCGCTCGACCTCACTCCGCATAAATTCGAAGCCGACGATAGCCGCTTCCAATAGTTCCGTGTCCGGATTATTTAATCTTGGCATCAACCTGATTATACCCTCTCTTACCCGAGTCCGGCTTGCATTTTGATAGCCTTTCCGGGCGTCAGTCACTGACTAGTGCTAAGAAGGACGACAGAGGGAAGCGACTTAGTTACAACCTTTACCTTAATGGCGTCCTCAGCCGCTACCGGCGACTGCCGAGCATGGCAATTCGGATCTGATTATACTATTAAATGATGATCAGCTCCGGATATCAGATTGTAGTGTGCGCTGGGATCGTGCCCGATCCACTGCAGACTCTCGATCCAGTGAGCGGTCCGGCGGGACCCGCGCTGAAAAATGAGTCAATGCTGCCGGCGGTTCTCGACCCATGGGCCGCCCACGCCCTCTACGAAGCCGCACAGCTTGCGTCACAGGTTGCCGGCACTAAGGTCTGGCTAGTAACTATCGGACCTAAGGCGAAGGTGCAGCAGGTGATGATGACCATCGCGCAAAAGGCCCCTTTTGAACTCGTCGCCATCGACGGCGCAGCTGGCGGATTCACTGAAGCATACGATGTCGCGGCTGCGCTGGCGGATGCCATTCAAGCCATTCAGGGACTGGATCTGGCGCGACTATTGTTGTTTGGAGGCTGGGAGTCCGCGTCGCGCGGCGCCGGCGCGACCCTCCAGATGGCGGGAGAACGCCTCGGTATCTTAGACCAATTCCAAGGAGTGGACGAACTGCACGTTCGCGGCGACGGTTCGCTCGAAGTTCTGGAGCGCGCCGAAGGCGGCCGGCATCAGGTGTCGATATGCGCCGGCCCCCCTGCGGTTTTAGGCTGGGCTACGGGAAATCTGCCCGAGCCGCGAAATAATCCGCAGATCGGTATGGCCAACCTGCGCGGCATAATGCCCGCCTTGCAGCACGCGAAGCCGTTCCGCCCGCCGGTGCATGGGGCGCGCTTCCTCGGCGCTGCCGCGCCGAAACAGCAGCGTGACACACGCATCGTCAAAGACCTCACACCGCGCCAGATTGCCCAGGAACTGGCGGAATGGATTGCAAGAGACTAACCATGGAAACCATTCTCTTTCTTGCGCACACCGAAGCCGATGGAACGCTCTCCAAGATGGCGCTGGAGACCTTGTCGGCGTCCGTAATCTTGGCCGCCGGCCTGCCCGGCGCACAACTGATTGCGGGTTTGGTGGGAGAACAGGCGCAAACGGCGGCGCGGGCGGTCGGAAGCTGCGGCGCCTCGCGCTTTCTGGCCGTACTCGGCGATGATTTCGGCACGCCTCGCTATGCCACAGACGCCGCAGCCGCGGAAGCATTGGTGAGTGCCGCGAACGCGACCATCGTGCTCGCTCCCGGTACTTCGCGTTGGGCCCGTACATTGGCGGGGGTTGCGCAACGCATGGGCGGGCGCGTCGATACGCACGCTACCGCCGTTGCGCTCGAAGGCGGAGCACCGGTGGTAACTCGCTGGTATTATCGCCAGAGAATTGAAGCCAGGACGCAACGTAGTGCGCGCCCGTGGTTCGTCCTCCTCGATCCGGGCTCCGGCATGCCCTGGCTGGGCTTGCCCGCACCTGCCGCAATCGAGACTGTCCCGGTGGCCCTGGATGATCGCCTGCGGCGCACCTCGTTTTTCGGATGGCGCACCCCGCCTACAGACCGGCAAACGATTCGTCCCGAAGCCGATCTCCTGTTCGTAGCCGGCGCCGGCTGGACCAAGAAGCAATCCGACAATCGCCCACACCTGGCTGACGCCGATAGGTTGATTCTGCAATTTCTACATGCCGCGCAAGCTTCTTTGGGAGGCAGCAAGTCGATGGTCGATTTGAGCGGCGAGGGTCAGGCCGTGCTTTCGTTCATGACGCACCTTAACCAGGTCGGACAGACCGGATCGACTCCGCGGCACCCGAAAGGACTTGCCACCTGCTGCCATGGCGAGGAACCGCACGTAGTCGGCTGGCGGTTCATCAACAATCGCCGCGCCGTCAACTTAGACCCCAACTGCGGTTGGGCGCGAGGTAAAGCGGACGTTCTATACGTGGCCGATGCATTCGCGGTGATGGAAGAGCTGAACAGGCTGCTCGTTGCCGCCGCGGAGTTACTCACAGCCTCGGCCCACGCCGTTTCGTAGGTCCGGGTTTCCCGCGTCAAAAGCAACGATACAAACCGTATGTACCATAGTTAACTCAGCTTATCCATCCTAGTATCATCGAGTTAACCCAACTTCTGCCGATTGCTGTACAACGGTGCACTTCGTTACGAAGTCTTTACAAACCTTGCACTTGAATGGAGAGGGCTGTCGCTTTCCACAGGGTTTTCCACAAGGAAGTTGAAAAACTTACCACCGGCTGACCTTAGGAGGTATACCTACTCTTTAAGGGCTGGATTTTTCGGCCCGTCAGCGGCGATTACCCACAGCCAAGCGATTTTGAATTGACGCACCGCGGAAGCGGCGATGTTCAGCTCCAAGTCCGAGATCTGTTTAAGTGGGGTTATCCGGCCTAAGCCATTTGATTTGAAAGCCTTATTAGCGAAAAACTTGGGTGCTGTAATGCGGTGCAGTTTGTTACGAAGTCTTTACAAGTATTGAACTTGGCCCGCGCCACCGCGGAAGTTCCACAGGCTTTTCCACCGACCCGTTGAAATCTACCCCCAAGGGGAGTACAGAACGGGCTCCTCCAAAAGGAATGTCTTCGCACCCCCGAAAGAGCCCGCAAAAGCTGCTTACTGGGTGCCGTCTTTGCGTACCGAGTAGCGATCCAATTCAGAGAGCAAAGGACGAGCAGCCGCTGGAGGCTCCGTTTTCGTCATTAGGATGTCTTTGCTGCCCAGCGAGCTCCCATACAACTCTTTGTTGGATTCGCGGTCCGGTCGTACCGAAGCTCCATTCAGAGAAATACCGGCGAAAACGCCTTTAGTCCTCGACCACGAGAGAATCTCGGCGTTCATATAAGCATCGGTATTCGCTGCGGCGGTGCGGCCTACTGGTCCGGCTGCAATACTTGCATCGCCCCCCAAAGTGACTTTATCCTTGTCGAGCGAACGCATCCCGCGCTCGTTCATGATCAGCATCACTACGTCTGTCGATGAACCGCCGATTTGAAAGCCGAAGCTACCGCCCTCGACTTTAATGGCCGCAGGCGCGCCCCATCCCATCCCCATGTGCTCGCGACAGGTGGCGAACCCCTTGCCGTATTCCGCGCCCACCACAAACGCGCCCTTTTTGAGAGACGGCACGATCACGACACAGTACGCTTTGTTCATCAGGTCTTGTGGAATCCCCTTATCGGGCGTCGACATAATTTCGTGCAGATCTCGGGCAGATTCCTGGAGCCGCTCGGCAGCGGTATCTGCAAAAAGCGCCAGCGCTGAGCAACTCAAGGCTGTAGCCAACACAAAAAACTTCTTCATTTTCTTAGAACCCTCCTTAAACATTATCCCGCGAGGCGGGCTTCCCCCCTGCTTCAGCACGTAAGCCTCCACAAGCGTTTGGCGGAATGCTATCCTCAAGTGCCATGTGCTCGAAATTACGTTACTTCCTTCCGTTCCTGTTGTTAACGTCATCCCTCGCTTCCGTGATCTCCGAGGTGCGCTACAAGCTCTCAGCCGGCGATCTGGACAGCGCGGCAGCAGTCGCGGAGGACGCTCGCGCAGCCAACGGCGCCAATTCCGAGTACGCCGCGGCCGTCGCGTGGCTGGCGCGTGGCGCTCTGAACCTGGGCGACACTACGCGCGCCGAGCACTATCTGTCCGAAACCAAGAGGCTCACGGCCGCTCTGCTCGCGGCCAAAGCCGTTGACAACGACAGTAATCTCGAAGGCGCCGTCGGTACTTCCATCGAAGTCGAGGCGCGCCTCGTGGCGGAACGCGGCGAAAGAGACAAGGCAGTTGCCTATCTGGAAGCTGAGCTACCCAAATGGAAGACTTGGAGAATGCAGGCTCGCATTCACAAGAGTCTCGACCTGCTTACGCTGGAAGGCCGGCCAGCGCCCGAACTGGATTCATCCTATCGCGGCAGTCCGGTGCTGCTGTTCCTATGGGCTCACTGGTGTAGCGACTGCAAAGCCCAGGGACCGACCATCGCCAGGATCAAGCAGAAGTACCAAGCCCGCGGACTGCAGGTGCTCGCGCCGACGCGCCGCTACGGCGAGATCCCAAAAAACGACCATGCCACTCCGGAGCAGGAAGATCAGGAAATCGACCGGGTTTGGAAAGCTTCTTATGCCGCTCTCGATGGCGTGCCCCATCCGGTATCCGACGCCATGATGCTCAGTTATGGCGTCAGCTCGACCCCGACCCTGGTATTGATCGATCGCCAAGGCACGGTGCGCATGTACCGCCCCACGCGTATGACCGAAGACGAACTTTCCCGCCGCATTGAAGCCCTGCTGGCTCCTTAGCCTACTTCTCCGCCAGTGTATAACCGATACTTCGCGCCGACGATTCAAAGCCCTGCCGGACCGTGATCTTGATCTCGCACTTGCCCGGCCGCGACACCGTATTCACCATCATCGGGATGGCGCCGAAAGAATCCGGCGCGGGCAGATCGCTGTCTTTTACATCCAGCTCTTCCCCGTTTGCAAAATACTCCACCCGCATGCGCGCCGGCTCCTGGATCATTTTGTCCGGATACACCACAAAATATACCAACGGTTTGGCGTCCGCCTTTAGCCAACTGTCCAGCAGCGGGACCACGTCGCGACCCTGGAGCAAGAACGGATCGTTGGGGTCGGCGTCGGCGGTTAGCGGATCGGCGCGCGCTACCAGCACCAGGCTGCTCACTCCGATACCCTTTTGGGCGGGGCTGTCAAGCTCCACCGTGCTGGCGCTGGCGCGATTGCCTTCGCGATCGAATAGCACGCTCTCCACCGTATAGTGTCCCGCGGGCAAATTGAACGCATGCGTGTAATCGATCGGCGAAGCCTGAATTCCCGCGAGTTGGTCGTCCGGTATCTCGTACGGAACATCCTGGCCGAATTTATCCACGATATTTCCGCTGCTGTCCTTCACGATTGCCAGCAGGGCGGCGTGCAGCCGGTGTTTGCGTAGGGCAGGCTGTGCAGTGGCGGTAAGGCCGGCGCCAGGTAATTCGAATACCACGGCAGCCTGCGATGTGAAGCTTCCCGGGCGGAATTGATACGCCCCCATGCGGAAATCGAAGGAATGGGGAAGGGGCCGCGATTGCAAAGCCGCCAAACCGGCCATTTCGTAGGGCTGCAAGGGCGCTGAGCCGTCAAAATCGGGGATCGCGAAGTATCCCGCGCGGCTATCCACCCGCGCGCCGGAAACCAGATCGGCACGCGTCAACTTCACTTCAATTTTCCGGAAATGGCCGTCATACTTTGCTGAAGCGGGGTGATAATCGGCCTCATAATGCGTAGCCGCGTCGGCCGCGATCTGTTCGAAAGGCTTGCGCAGATCGTTGGTGTTGGCGACCAGGAAGCCGCCCGTGCCCTCGGAGAGCGCCCGCAGGGGGGCCTGTGTGTCCGACGTACGCACCGCGTCGTGCTGATAGTCATCCTGGCGCGACCATTCCGCCAGAGCGCCCAAGCCGCCGACAGCACTGGTGTCTTTGTTCGTGGAACTGGGTTCGCCGGGCGCCAGCGTTCTCTGTTGCTGGCTGAGCGTCGCGACGTGCTGCATCGCCATGCTTCCGGCTTGGGCCGTCGACGTCTGGTTCAGCCCGTTGGCGTCAAACGCGTAGATACTGAGATCGGCGAGGTTGGCCCGATTCAGCATCTTTTGAAACGGATCGGGATCGCCCGTGGTGGTCAGCCCGGGGCTCAGCAACAGCACCGTTTTATGACCGGGCCAAGCCGCCAGTTGACGGACAAGCAGGTTGATCTGATCCATCTGCCGCGCGCCTTCGACGCCGATAAACTGCCGCCGCTGGCTGACCAGATCCCCGCGCTGTGCATTGGCTCCGGGCCCGTTGTCCACATCCGCGCCGGTGATGGCTGCCATGCTGACGGAACCGGTGGTGGACATATCGTTGAAGCCGCCCGATTTGCCGCCCGCGCCCACGAATCCCACGAACAGATTCAAATTTGGCGTGGAGTTCAACACGGCCTCCGCCGCGCGTGTGATATCGACGGAAGTGCCGTTGAAAGCGTTGGCCGCCGCCCGCAGAAGTTCATCGCGATTGGTGGTGAACGCGTGCAGCGGAGTAAACCGCGAATCGAGATTGAAGATCCCCACCCATGTGCCGGGCCGCAATTGGTTCTTGATGAAGTCCTGCGCCGCTTCCACGCCCCATCGCCTGGTGCTGGGATCAAGGTTATGGAAAACGATGCAAATGAGGTCGAGGCTGCGCAACGGCAATGCCGCCGGCCGCGCCGGAGCCTGGGGTTCGTCTATCGGGCGCGCCGGCGGACCGGCTGTGCGGGCGGGGCTGCGCCACCCACCAATCGCAGGCTGCGGATTTCCTGCCGCACGCCGTCTTCATAAATCTCCACGTCGCCCGGCTTGAGAGTCTTAACCAGATTTGCCGCTTTCTTGTCTCGCACCACCAAATCGAGCGCAACTTCATTGACAGTTGCGTGAATGGTAGTGGTGCTATCCGCGCGGCGCATTCTGCGGAGCAATCTGCGCCAACAGTGGTGCGGCCAACAAACGAACCAAGATGGATCGAGCGCGAGTGGCCTTTGTCGACAACTCCACCTCTACTTTAGCTCAATCACGACGGTGCGATAGGGCTTTATCGCCGCGGTTAATCAACTGCGGCGCGTCTTCGCCCCTGCGCGTGCCAGATCACGTCACCCGATTTGCGCTCTTGCATCTGTTTTGCGCCCGTCTTAGGATCGGTCCGCTCGTAGTGGCAGTCGTCGAGGAAGACGATCACCTCATCGTCGGGCGCGCACTCCGGCTGCGCGCACGGCCCCGGCGGCGCTGTAACTTCGGTGACATGCACCCGTGCATTGTCCACTTTTATCGCCGTGAGGCAGCCCCACCCAGGAAGCCGCCGCCACCACCCAGCCGAAGCCCAGTAACAACCGTTTCATTTTTTGACCCCTCCTCCTTGGCTTATGATAAGCGCTGAAGAGAAAAAGCGCCGCCGTTGCTTGGACCGCCGCCGCGCGCTTGCTAGGATATCACTTAAACCTTATGCGACTACGCGTACTGGGAATCGTGCTGGCAGGGGGAAAGGGTACCCGGCTGTACCCGCTGACTAAGGAACGCGCAAAACCCGCCGTGCCATTCGGCGGGAAATACCGGATCATCGACTTCGTCCTGAGCAACTTCATCAACTCAGGTATTTATTCGGTGTATGTTCTGACGCAGTTCAAGAGTCAGTCTCTGCTGCAGCACCTCGCCGAAGGATGGCAATTCGGCAGCTTGCTGAAGACGCAATTTATCATTCCGGTGCCGGCGCAGATGCGGTCCGCGGGCGAAACCTGGTATCAGGGAACGGCCGACGCCATCTATCAGAACATCAATCTGGTGGAGCAGGCCGACCCGCACGTCGTGGCGATCTTCGGCGGCGATCATATCTACCGCATGAATATCGATAGCATGATCGAGTTTCACGAACAGAAGAGCGCGGCCGTGACCGTCGCGGCGATCCCGGTCGACAAGAAGTACGCCTGCCGAATTCGGCGTAATTGAGGCGGCTGCCGGACGGACGCATTATCGCCTTTCACGAAAAGCGCGCCGATGCCCCCACCATCCCCGGCGATCCGGACCGCGTTTACGCCTCTATGGGCAACTACGTTTTCTCCACGCGAACCTTGCTGCGCGAGTTGTACGAAGACGCCTCCAACGAGGGCAGCTCCCACGATTTCGGCCACGACATCCTGCCCAAGCTGGCCGGCAATGCCGAGATGTTCGCCTACGATTTTCAGAGCAATCGCATTCCCGGCGAGCCTTGCCGAGGGCGCCGCTTACTGGCGCGACGTGGGGACCATCGACGCCTATTACGACGCCAACATGGATCTGCGTTCCGTGAAGCCGGCCTTGAACCTGTACAACCGCAAGTGGCCCCTGCGCACCGCCAGCTATCCGGAGCCGCCCGCGAAATTTACTTTCGACGATCAGAACCGGCGCGGCGAAGCCATCGATTCCATCTGTTCCGGCGGCTGTATTCTCTCGGGCGGCGCGGTAAAGAATTCGGTGCTTTTTCGCGGCGTGAAGGTACACGCCGGCGCGCTGGTGGAAGACTGCCTGATTCTGGACAATTGCGATATCGGCCGCCGCGCGAGGGTCCGGCGCGCAATTCTCGACAAGAACGTGCGCGTGCCCGCGGATGCCTGCATCGGCTACGATCTGGAGACATGACCGCCGTTATCACCACGTCACCGAATCGGGCATCGTCGTGGTGGAAGGCAACCGGTCGCAGGTGGAGGTTTCGACCCTGGTCGTTTAGGGCGAAGAGAGCGCCGAGGCCTGCCAATATGGAACATCAGGTTCTCGACTGGATCACGCGCTACGGCTATCCCGCGATTTTTTGCCTGCTGATGCTCGGCATCGTGGGCCTGCCCGTGCCCGATGAGACGCTGCTTACCTTCACCGGCTACCTGATTTATCTCGAAGCACTTCCAGCCGTTGCCCGCCTTCGCCACCGTGCTGGCCGGGACGATTTGCGGCATCACGCTAAGCTACACGCTGGGCCGCACCTTCGGCCTGGCCCTGATCCATCGATTCGGCAAATATGTTCATCTCACCGAAGAGCGCCTCGAAAAAGCGCACGCTTTTTTCGAGCGCGTCGGCCACTGGAGCCTGACCTTCGGATACTTCGTACCCGGTGTGCGGCATCTGACGGCTTATGCCGCGGGCGTATCGTCCGTCGAACCGCATATTTTCGCGATTTTCGCTTACCTGGGCGCATTCCTGTGGGCCAGCGCCTTTATTTCCCTGGGATATTTTCTAGGCGACCGTTGGGAAGCCGTTTCCGCGCAGATCCATCACCACATGTTGATCGCATCCGGCGTGCTGGGCGGAGTTATTGTGCTGTATCTGTTGTGGCGGAAGTTGCGGGCGAAAAAAGAGTTCACCGCCAACGCCGTAGCAATTACGACGACACACCCGATCACGTTGTACCAAAGGAAAGAAATCCCGGTCAGGAAGAAGGCCGCGAAGATGGCCATTTCGCCGGCGATCATGCCAATAAAGGCGCCCGTTCCGCTCACCCGCCTGAAGAAGAACGCCAGCACGAATACACCGAGCAGCGACCCGTAGAAAAGCGATCCGATAATGTTCACGGCTTCGATCAGCGATCCCAGGTGCCTGCCCAAACCGGCAAAAGCCACGGCATAGGCGCCCCAAAACGCAGTGGCGGCGCGCGAAGCCATCAGGTAATGCTTGTCCGTCGCGTTTTTCCGGAAGTGGCGTTTGTAGATATCCACCACCGACACCGTCGCCAGTGAATTGATTTCTCCCGAACTCGACGACATGGTGGCAGCCAGGATCACGGCAATCACCAGCCCCACCACACCGGTTGGAAGGTATTTCGTTACGAACGACAGGAAAATGTAGTTGGTATCGTGGAACCCTTTTTCGCCCCCGGTCGACTCCACCAGGCTGGCGCCCCTGGCTCGCGCCGCATCCAAATCCTGCTGCGCCCTCCGGTATTCTTCGATGGCGCGGGATTCACCCCGCGCATCATGATTGTGGCGCGCTTCGACCAGCGCCAGCGCTTGCGCTTTCCGCCGTCCCGCCGCTTCTTCATATTGCGCGGCGATCGGATCGTAGCGGGCCGCCAGTTCCGGCTGCCGGATGCGGTTATACTCGATGCGTTGGAAAACCATCGGCGCCGGCTCGAAGATATAAAACACGAAAACCATCGCGCCGATGAATAGAATAAAAAACTGCATCGGAATCTTCGCCACGGCGGTAAACAACAAGCTCAGCTTGCTCTGTGCGATGGATTTGCCCGTAAGGTAGCGCTGCACCTGCGACTGGTCGCATCCGAAATACGACAATGCCATGAACATGCCGCCGATCAGCCCGCTCCAAAGGTTATAGCGGTCGTTCCGGACTGAAATGCAGATTCACGGCATTTAATTTTCCGGCCGAGCCAGCCAGATGCATCGCATCCAGAAACGAAACCTCGCGCGGCAGCAACACAAAGATCATCGACCAGCGCGACGATCAGTCCGAAAAAAATGATAATCATCTGTTGCACGTCGGTCCAAGTAACCGTGCGAATGCCGCCCGTGACGGTATACAGTACAACCGTGATGCCGATAATCAGAGTCGTCAACCGGTCGGGCCATCCGAATATCACGGACAGCACAATCGCCGGCGCATAAAAGGTCAGCCCTACCGATAGACCGCGCTGCGCAAGAAAAATCAGACTCGCCAGCGCCCGCGTCTTACCGTCGAAACGGTTCTCCAGGTATTCGTAAGCAGTGTAAACTTTGGCGCGGTGAAAGATGGGTACGGCAGTGGCGGAGAGCGCCACCATCGCCAGAGGCATGCCGAAATAGAACTGCACGAAGCGCATGCCATCTACATACGACTGGCCGGTGGTGGAGATGAAGGTGATGGCGCTGGCCTGCGTCGCCATGATGGAAAGCGCCATGGCGTACCACGGCATGCTTTTGCCCGCCAGCAGATAGCGATCCACGGTGTTGCTGCCGCGGCCGCGATAGAGGCCGTAGGCGATGATCGACACCAGCGATCCGACCAGAACCAGCCAATCGAGAGGTCTCATGAAAAGGCGCGGGTGAATGCGTAGCAGAGCGTGATCAGCAACGCGAGATAGACGACCACAGCCGTGTAAACGCGGCGCCATGCGCCCAGAAACGGCGGCGGCTCATCCGGCGGCACGCGCGGATCGGAAGGCATAGCTGGAGTGTAGCATGCGAACCCAAATGGCCGATTCGCGAAGTTACCCCACCAATTCCGCCGCGCAAAACCGTCACCGCCTGCCCGCTTAAGAGCACGCGATCGCCGCTGCAGCGCACCTTCACCACGCCTCCCCGCGGCGAAGCCTGATACGCCACAAACTCGGCTTTAGCCAACCGCTTTTGCCAGTACGGCCCGAGGCACGTATGGGCCGATCCCGTCACTGGATCCTCATCCACTCCCGACCCTGGCGCGAAAAACCGCGAAATGAAATCGAAATCCGGCGTATCCGACCGCGCCGTCACGATGATCCCGCGCACCGGCAGTTTGCGCAGCACGCCATGATCCGGCTGCGCCGCCCGCAATGCCTCCGCGGATTCCACTTCCACCAGGTAATCGAACTGGTTGCGGCCCACATAGGTTGGTTTCAATCCGAGCGCGCCAGCCAGCTCCGCGGGCGGTTCGGCGGCCTGCTCCACCTTGGCGGGAAGGTCCATCTCGATCCAATCGCCCCGCTTTTCGGCGGTGAGCAGTCCGCTGCGCGTATGGAAGCGCGCCTGCGCATCCGTGGCCAGGTGTCCGTCCTCCCACAGGACATGCGCCGAGGCCAGTGTGGCGTGACCGCACAAGTCCACTTCGACCGCCGGAGTCAACCAGCGCAAGTTGTAAGCGCCATCCCGTGGAACCAAAAACGCGGTTTCCGAAAGATTCATTTCACGCGCTACATCGCGCATCCATTGTTCGTCCGGAGCTTTCGGCAAGATGCACACGGCGGCGGGATTGCCCGCGAACGGCTTGCTGGTGAATGCGTCGACCTGCGTAATCGCGATGCCCATATTGCTTCAGTGTAGCGAAGGCGCGTCATAATCTAAGCATGATCGATGCCGCATCCGTCATCGCCCGCGTCAGCCCGTTCGACCCGGGCGAAGACGGCGAAGCCGCCAAGAGCAAGCAATTGGTGTTGGAGTTGCTCGCGCGGTCGTCCCAGCCTTTCTCGCGGCGCCAGTTCAACCCGGGCCACATCACCTGTACCGGTTTAGTCCTCAGTCCGCGCCGCAGCCGGATCCTTCTGGTGCTGCACCGGCGCCTGCAGCGCTGGCTGCTCCCCGGCGGCCACGTCGAGGCCGACGACCCCGAGATCGGTGACGCGGGCCGCCGCGAAGTCGTCGAAGAGACCGGCGCCATCCTGCTGCCCGATCCCGCGCCGCTGCTGGTCGGCATCGACGTACATGGCATCCCGCCGCTCCGCGACGAGCCCTTCCACTCGCATCACGACCTGATCTTCCGCTTCCAGGCCGTTTCCGAAGAGTTCCACGTCTCCGAAGAAGTGCGCGAGGTAGCCTGGTGTTCGGCCGTCGAATTCGAGCGTTATCAATTGCCCGGCAGCATCCGCCGCAGCTACGCACGCGCGTGCCTCCCCTAGTCCATTTACCGGGTGCCCCGGCTTCCGCGCTCATGCGAAACTAGAAACGTGGCGATAGAATCGGCGAAGCGGCCAAATTCCGAGCGTTTGCGGGCTTTGTTGCCCGACATCATGGAGTTGGTCCGGCCTCGGCGCGGCCTTCTGCTGCTCGGCATGGTGCTGATGGCCATCAACCGTGTCTCCGGTTTGGTGCTGCCCGCCTCTACCAAATACCTGGTCGACGACATCATCGGCAAGAAGCACTACGCATTGCTGCATACCCTGATCCTCGTCGTGGTGGGCGCCACGGTCATCCAGGGCATCACTTCGTTCGCTCTCACCCAACTGCTTTCGAAAGCCGCGCAGCGCCTGATCGCCGACTTGCGGCGGAAAGTGCAAATGCACATCGGACGTCTTCCCGTCACCTTCTACGACTCGAACAAAAGCGGAATGCTGGTTTCGCGCATCATGAGTGACGTGGAAGGCGTGCGCAACCTCATCGGCACCGGCTTGGTGGAATTCGTCGGCGGCCTGCTGACGGCGGTGCTGGCTTTGGTGGTTCTGCTGCGCCTGAGCCCGACCATGACCGGCGTGGCGCTAGGCGCCGTCCTGGCTTTCGGGCTGGCCTTGCGAAAAGCTTTCGGCGTCATGCGTCCGATCTTCCGCGAACGAGGCAAGATCCAAGCCGAAGTCACCGGCCGCCTTACCGAGTCATTGGGCGGCGTGCGCGTGGTGAAGGGCTATCACGCGGAAGCCGAAGAAGCGGAAGTCTTCTCGGGCGGCGTCCAGCGCCTGCTCGACAACGTGATGAAGAGCCTGACCTCCACGTCGTTGATGAGCCTGGGCGCGACGCTTATGATGGGCATCCTCGGAGCGCTGGTGATGTATCTTGGCGCGCGCCAAATGATCGCCCACACCCTGACCTTGGGCCAATTCTTCACCTTCACCATGTTTCTGGCTTTTCTGATCGGGCCCGTATTTCAGATCGTCGGCATCGGCACGCAGATCAGCGAAGCCCTCGCGGGACTGGAGCGCACTCGCGAAGTCCTGCGCGAACGGCCGGAAGACGAAGATCCGCGGCGCAAAGTAAGCATACGGCGCATCCAGGGCGCCGTGGATTTCGATCACGTCACGTTTTCCTACGACGAAGGCAAAACGGTGCTGCACGACGTCTCGTTCCGTTCTCCGCCGGATACGGTCACCGCCCTCGTGGGGCCCTCGGGGTCCGGAAAATCTACCATCATCGGCCTGATCGCCGCGTTCTACACCCCGGGCGAAGGAACCATACGGGTTGACGGTACGGACCTTTCGACCATCCGCCTCGACTCTTACCGCACCCAACTCGGCGTCGTCTTGCAGGATACCTTCCTCTTCGACGGGACGATCCGCGAGAATGTGGCCTTCTCCCGCCCGGGAGCCACCGATGCCCAGATCCACGAAGCCTGCCGGATCGCCCGCGTCGACGAGTTCGCCGAGGCCTTCGAGAAAGGCTACGAAACCATCGTTGGCGAGCGCGGCGTGAAACTTTCCGGCGGCCAGCGCCAGCGCGTCTCCATCGCCCGGGCCATTCTGGCCGACCCCGCCATCCTGATCCTCGATGAGGCCACCTCCAGCCTCGACTCCGAATCCGAAGCGCTGATTCAGGAGGGCCTTTCTTACCTGATGAAAGGCCGCACCACGTTCGTGATCGCCCACAGATTGTCGACCATTCGACGGGCCGACCAGATACTGGTGGTGGAAGGCGGACGCATCGTCGAACGCGGCCAGCACGAATCGTTGTATGCTCTGCACAGCCGGTATTACGATCTCTACACCAGGCAGCACGGCGTGCAAACCAATCTATTTCTGTCTCCCGGCGAAGGCGAACAAGCGCCGCCACCGGAGGAAGGCACTGCTAAGGCGGGGGCGGCCGCGGCAGGGAATCCCTTATCGAACGCCGTCCGCCTCATCCGAGGGTAAGGCTACGGCACCACTGCCAATTGAACCGGCATGCTTCCCACTCCGGCAACGGTGATTACCAAAGGGTAGGTACCGTTCTTGAGCTGCGGGACTTGAATGTTGGCCTGCGCCAACCCTACATAATACGGAGTCAGTCCCAAAAACTGGATCGGCGCCGGCATGCCACCGACGGTCGCGCTGGCGGTCAGAATGGCCTGCGCCGGCGGGCTCGCAGGTGCGCCCGACCCATCGAGAGGCGCACCCGTGACACTGCCGATTCCCGTCAGGTACACCACAATTACGGAACCAGCCAGCGCCGGGTGCTCGACCGTGATCAGATTGCCTTGCGCGTCGGTCGCCACGGCCAGGTTCTGGCCGTTCTGGAAGACCCCAGGCACAGCAGGGGAGATGGTAAGAGGATACTCCGTGCTCATTCCGGATGGAGAGCGGACCATCATCGTAGCGCTGCCCGTCTGCGCTTCGAACGGCACTTGGAAATTGATTTGGCCGGAATCCACGTAAAGCATGGGGCTGTAGAAGCCGTCGATCGTCACGCTTACGCCGCCGAGGGCCGCCGGCAGCGGCAGCGCTCCCGCTTCGATGGGCTGGGGCGCCAAAGCGGCGCCGTAGAAAATGGACGCGAGACTGCCGGGAGAGACCGCATCCGCAAAGCTGGCTGAGTTGGCAACTGCCCCCGCGACGGGCGCCGCCTGGCAGCAGGATGAAACCAAAAGCGGCGAATCCGTCACGCCCACAGTGGTCCCCGGGATCGCGGTTACGCCGCCGAAAATATCACGCGCGCTTCGCGCCTCGATCACCGTGGGAATCGGGAATTGCACGTTTTGCATAGGGTTCCAGACGATGATCCCCTGGTCTCCTGTCGCCAGCGTCAGCCAGATCTGCCATGTGCCAAATGAATCTATCGCCGCTTGCGTAAGCGACGCGCCCAGCAGCCAGTCGTACATGATCCGGTACGCTTGCGCCGCGGGCGTGAGTTGCCGCGGATCGCTTTGTTCCGTGCCCACGCAAAATGAACTGGCCGCACCCCACGTGTACCAGTCGTAGCGCACGGCGCCGTATGCCAGATCGGTCAAATACTTGCGCACGATGTAAGCCGCGGCCTCATCCGTTGACGTCGTCGTATCGCCGGATGCGCCTTCCGTATCCCACAAAGGCAGGGAAGCGACGCCGAACTGTTGCATCGCCAGCCGTACGTCCGCAAGTTGCGGACCAGTTAGTTCCGGAGGCGTCGTATAGACGTGAAAGCCGATCGCATCCACGTAGGGCCCGATGCCGGCTGCCAGTAAATTAGCCAGGTAGCCCGTGGAATAAGCCGCCGGTGAAATCACCGTATTCCCCGGGTCGACTGATTTCAGAATCTGATAAGCCGTTTGGGTCAGTTGCGCCAGTTGCGTCACCGTGCCGGTAAAGTAAGTCGAATCGTTAGGCTCGTTCCAGATTTCGTAGTAGCGAATGCGGCCCTGGTATCGCTGCGCCACCGCCGTGATGTAATCCTCCCAATCCTGGATGTGAATCGGCGGCGCCGGCGCGCCGGCCCCCACGTAATTCACGTCGCTGGGGTTCGACGATGCCCAGGCAGGCGTCTGCCCCAGCGTGAGCAGAATATCCGGATTGCCGTTAGCCGCCGCCGCGGCCACCCAGGTATCCAGGGGCTCCCAGTTCCACACGCCTTTCAGCGGCTCGAGCGCGGTCCACGTGGTTCCCGAATCCCACAAGCGCAGCGTACCGAAGCGCGCCGCCGGCCAAGGCACTCCGCCCGAAACCGGCTGCCCATTGGCACCGGTGAAGGCAGCATCGTCCACCGAGAACGTCTCCGACGCGGTGGCCTGCACCATCAGCAGAACCTCGCCCGTATCGTTAATCTGTCCCCCGGCGGTGCACTGCGCCCAGCTTGCCGCCAGTGTACACGGCGTGATGGCGTAGTAATTGTACGGCGAGTTTTGGTTTTGCAGAACCAGATTCACCGTCATGCCGGCCTGCCCGCGCAGCCAGGCAGAAAAGGTGTAGGTCGCCCCGGGAACCACTGAAAAGCCCTCCACCAGTTGCACCGCGCCCGATTCCACCGCCTTCACGTCCACCTCCTGCGCCGACACGCCGCCGTGCGGGTTGTTCGTATCTTCCGAATAAACCACCGTCACATTCGCCCACGACGAATTGTCGTACCACCCGAGCGCGATATTGCCAGAAATCGGGTTGTCCGTCCCAGTGGAAACAAAGGGAGGTTCGAAGCCGGGATTAGTGAACCGGCTGTCCAGGAAATGCGCCACGTGCATGCCGAAAAAAGATGGCGATATTGGGCCGGGATTTGGTGTTGGCGAGGCCACCCCTGCCACGTAAGACAGGCGGGCATCGTCGATCCACACTGTACCTGGATTGGTCAGCGCGATAATGAAATTCGCGCTGACGTTGGACACGATGTAACCCTGCATTGAAACCTGCTGCCAGTCGGCCGTCAGGTACACGTAGTTATCCAAGTACGATGCATTCGGCGAGGCGGCTTGCTGAACCCGTAGCACTGCCTGCGTCCCCGGCAACCCCCGCATCCATACCGAAGCCGTATAAAGCGATCCCGCCAGCAGAGGCACGCTTTGCAGAAGTTGCGCTTCGCCATCCGCAACCGCAGCCACCACCATCTTCTGGCAGGACGCCCCGCTGTGCGGGTTGCTAAAGTCCTGGGAATATTGCACGGTGGAGTCGGACCAGGTGGAGTTATCCGACCAGCCGTTCGCCACCCAGCCGGCGACCAGGCCGTTGTTGGCCGAGACCGCGGAATAAGGGCTTTCAAAGCCGGAATTCGCCAGGGGTACATTCGTCGCAGCAAGCAAGGCTGCGGGCGCGGTAAATATCAGGACGGCCGCCGATATCCGCGTCGATGTGCGTGCGCCATCGATCATCGAGTCTATTGTCGCGCGGCGCGGCTTGGTCCTCTAATTGCTATTGCTCAGGGCAGGAGTCAGTAAACGCAATGTGGGTCGCCAGCGGATTAGCCGTTTTAGTGTTAGTTAGCTTGTTGTTATCCATGATTTCCACTCCGCCCAGTGTCGGACGTTAGACACACTCGAGTGTTTCAATGCGATACAGCCATGCGTCACACCGATTCGAAGTATCGCGCCAGTTCCCAGTTCGTAACAGCCTTTTCATACTGCCTGCTCTCCCATTCCCGCGTGCTGGCATAATGCTCGACGAATGCATCGCCAAGCCATTCCCTTGCTACTGTTGCTGACCGGAATAGCCGGGTGGCATCCGCCAAGGTGCCGGGTAGGGGCGAGGTAACTCCAGCATAGGCGTTGACCGATGGCGCCGGCAATTCCAACTTCCGTTCGATTCCATCCAGCCCAGCCGCGAGCGATGCCGCCATCGCCAAATAAGGGTTAATGTCCGCTCCGGTTGCCCGCAGTTCCACTCTGGTTGCCTTTTCATGTCCTTGATACGCAGGAATTGCGCGGACCGCGGTTGTGCGATTATCGACACCCCAAGTCGCATTGACCGGCGCCCACGCACCGGGCACTGTGCGTTTATAAGAATTGATCGTCGGGCAGAAAATCGCGGCCAGTTGCGGCAGATTGGCCACCAGGCCGGCGATGTAGTGCCGCATGAGCTCGGACATGCCGCCTTCTTTATCCTCGCCAGCAAACAAATTCTCGCCACTATTTACTGAACTAAGGCTTTGGTGCAGGTGGCCGCTCGATCCCGGCAGTCCGGCGTTCCACTTCGCCATGAACGTGGGCGTCAAACCATGCCGCCCGGCGATTTCCTTAACGGCGGTCTTGAACAGCCCCGCCCGATCGGCGGCGATCAGGCCCGTCTCGACGGCGATAGCAGCCTCGTAAACCCCCGGCCCGGTCTCCGTGTGGAAACCCTCCAGTGGCACATCGAAGGCTGCCAGGCCGTCCATGATCTCAAGCACCAGCTCGGCGTTGGCCGACGACCGCAAGATGCTATAGCCGAACATGCCCGGCGACAGCGGCGTCAGGCCGGTGAAATGTTTTTCGCGCAGGCTTTGCGCCGTCTCCCGGAAGATGAAAAACTCGTACTCAGCCGAGAAGTGCGCCGTGTACCCTCGCTCGGTTGCGCGCGAGAGCACGCGCTGCAACACTTGACGCGGCGCAATCTCCAGCGGTTGTCCCCCGCGA
This sequence comes from Bryobacterales bacterium, assembly GCA_963738375.1. Classification (GTDB taxonomy): domain Bacteria; phylum Acidobacteriota; class Terriglobia; order Bryobacterales; family Bryobacteraceae; genus Bog-159. The sequence continues at coordinate 746,665 of CAVTWL010000002.1, forward strand.
TCGCAAAAATCCATCAGGAAGAATGCGGTGCCCGGCTCCCATGGCACCAGCCGGAAACTGGTCAGGTCGATGCGGCAATGCGCGTCGGGATAGCCCGTGTGCCACCCCGTAAACTTCGCGTTGTCGTACAGCACGTCGCCGATATCCCAGCCGAAGACGACGTCGCAAAATCCCAGGCCTGAATCCGCGGCCGACCAGAACTTCTCCACGCTGACATATTTGCCGCGCAGCGTGGAGTCGATATCGAATGCGCCCAGCTTCACGCGCCGGATGTGATTATCGGCGAACCGGCGGCGAATCGATTCGCGATCCATCAAAGCGCCACCCACACCGATTTGACGTTGGTGTATTGTTCCAGCGCGTAAGCGCCCAAGTCGCGCCCAAAACCGCTCTGCTTGTAGCCGCCGAAAGGCGATGCCGTGTCGAAGCCGTTATACGTGTTGATCCAGACCGATCCTGCCTTGATGTCCGCCGCCATGCGGTGCGCAAGCTGGATATCGCGCGTCCAGACTGCCGATACCAGCCCATAGATGGTGCTATTGGCGATCTCGATGGCTTCGGCCGCATCGCGAAACTTCAGGGCGCACAGCACCGGCCCAAAAATTTCTTCCTGCGCGATCTTCATGTCCTTGCGCACGTCCGAGAAGATCGTCGGCTTCACGAAGAAGCCTTTGGCTTTCGCACCCTCGGTATCGCGCTCGCCCCCGCACCGCAGCGTCGCGCCTTCCTGTTTCCCGGCCTCAATGTAATCGAGAATGCGCTCCATCTGCTTGCCGGAAACCTGCGAACCCATTTGCGTATTCTTGTCCAGCGGATCGCCGACCCGCAGTTTTTGGGCGCGCGTTACCATCTCACCTACGAACCGGTCGTAAATGTCTTCGTGGACCAGAAGCCGCGATGCCGCGCTGCAGATCTCCCCCTTATTCGCGAAAATGCCCCAAAATGCCGACTTCAGCGCCGCTTCCACATTGCAATCGGGAAAAATAATGTTGGGCGATTTGCCGCCCAGTTCCAGGCTCAGCCGCTTCAGGTTGGACTCTCCCGAGGCTTGCAGCAGACGCCGCGCCGTGCGGATGCTTCCAGTGAAACTGATCTTGTCCACGTCCATATGAAGCGCCAGGGAGTCGCCCGCCGTCTGCCCGTAGCCGGTCACCACATTCACCACGCCCTCGGGAATGCCCGCCTCGTGGCAATACTCCGCCAGCTTGAGCGCGGTCAGAGGAGTCCATTCCGAAGGCTTCAGGACCACCGAACAACCGCACGCCAGCGCCGGCGCGAGTTTCCACGCCGCAATCTGAAGCGGATAATTCCACGGCACGATGCCGCCCACCACCCCCACCGGCTCGCGCAGCGTGTAATTGAGAAATGGGCCGTCCACCGGAATCGTTTCGCCGTAGATTTTGCGCACCCAGCCCGCGTAATACCGAAACGCGTCGATCGCCGGATCCACGTCCGCGCCCGCAGCCTCGCGCACGGTCTTGCCGTTCTCCATCGATTCGAGCAGGGCCAGTTCATCGCGATGTTTCAGCAGAATCTCTGAAACATCCCACAGGATCTTTTCCTTCTTCGATGGATCCATGCCGCGCCAGCTCTTATTCTCGAAACTCGCGCGCGCGGCGGCCACAGCGCGGTCGATATCGGCGGACTGCCCGTCGGGGACGGTGGTCAGCAACGCGCCCGTGGCGGGATTGTAAACGTCTATCGTGCCGCCGTGGGCCGCGGCTTCGGGCCTTCCCTTGATAAAAAGCTGGCCGGGGTGTAGGTGTGTTTTGGGTGCTTCAATTCCGCTCATGATTAGTCTCGTGTGTCGGCTCGTGGCCCAGTCTTCATTGTAAACACGTGATACACTGGCCCCGCTATGACCCGAAAATCTGTCATAATGCCGATATTTCTTTGTGTAAGCGCACTCGGTGCGGAGCGCGGCGCAGATCTTCGCCTCTGGCCCAACGGTGCGCCGGGTTCCGAAGGCGAAACGGCCTCCGAAGTGTTCGAGGCGTTGCCAAACTCAAAGCTCCCCAAGCGCTTCACCGTCGTTCATTACCCGTCGATCTACATTTTCCTGCCGCCCGCCGGCAAGTCGACCGGTGTGGCCGTAGTGGTTGCGCCGGGCGGGGGACACTCGCAGTTGGTTATCGATAAAGAAGGGTGGGACATCGCGGATTGGCTGAACCGCAATGGCATTGCCGCCTTCGTTTTGAAGTACCGCTTGGCGCGCGCGCCGAATTCTCATTACACCGTCGATCGCGACGCCCTGGCCGACTCCGCGCGAGCCATGCGCACGGTCCGCAGCCGCGCCGCTGAATGGAACGTCGATCCGGCGCGCATTGGATTCATGGGATTCTCGGCGGGCGGGGAATTGGCGGCTCTTTTGGAAACTCGCTTCGACGCCGGCAATCCCTCCGCGCCCGATCTCATCGACCGCGTCAGTTCACGGCCCGACTTCGCGGCCGCCATCTATCCCGGATTCAAGCCCGGCTCCATCACCGTTCCTAAAGATTCACCGCCGACTTTTCTCATGTGTACTGACGAAGACCGAGCCCACGTCGTGACCACCGTCAACCTCTACCTCGACCTCGAAAAACAGGGTATACCGACGGAAATGCATATCTACGCGAGAGGGGCGCACGGTGTTGGCATGCGACCCCTCCCTTTGCCCGTCGCAACCTGGCCGGACCGTCTCCGTGACTGGATGGTCGACCGCAAGCTGTTAAAAGAGTAATCACTTTTTCGCTGGCGAAGCCGGCGCCGGAACCTTTGCCGGCGGTTCGGAAGCCCTGTTCTCAGCCGCAGCCACAGCCTCCGGTGCGGCATCTGCCGGCTTCTCCAAATATTGCACCACCACCGAAATCCGCCGATTGGAAGCGTCCTCGGGGCTCCCTGGTTTCCGCAGCCGTTGATCCGCATAGCCCCGCACTTGCGTCACCTGGTGCGGGCCTACTCCGTTCTGCTGCACCATCCTCCGCGCCGCATTCGCGCGATCCGCCGATAGCTCCCAGTTACTGTAGACGCCCTTTCCCGCGAATGGCTTAGCGTCGGTGTGGCCCTCAATGGAAATGTGATTCGGCAGCTTGGTCAGTTCATGCGCCAGCATAATCAGAATCTGCCGCCCATCCTCGCTCGGCTCCGCCACGCCGCTGGCGAAGAATGTACCCTTTTCGCTCTCCATCAACTCGATCCGTAAGCCTTCACTCGTCACCGTCATTTCAATCTGGTTTTTCAGCTTGTCGAAATCTGTAATTTTGCGCACCGCCTTCTGCAACTCATCCTTTAACTTGTTCATGTTGTCTTTGGTCAAAGTGAAGTTGTCGCCAGCCCCCGTCTTGCCGCTTCCCACTAATTTCGAAGTGCCCGTCGGATCCTTGAAATAACCGCCCACAGCCTCCCGAATCTGCTTGCTGCTATTCAATAGCCACAGCACGATAAACAGCGCCATCATGGCCGTCACGAAGTCGGCATACGCTACTTTCCACGCTCCGCCATGATGTCCCCCGTGGCCGGCTACTTTCTTAACGATGATGATGGGACGAGCAGCCATAGCCCGGTCCTCCTAGGCGCCCGCTCCGGCCCCGGTTTCCGCGCCCTTATTACGGCACACTTTTTCCAGCTCTTGAAATCCAGGCCGAACCTGCCCCGGCGTTGCCCGCCGCCCGATCTCTACCGCTAGAATCGGCGCCGTGCCCTTAATAAACGCGGCAATCGCCACCCGTAGCACGTGATAATATGCGCCCTCATCCTCGGCAATCTTCGACATGTTGGCCGCCAGCGGTCCCAAAAATCCATAGCACAACAAAATACCGAGGAAGGTTCCCACCAGTGCCGCCGCTACTTTGTGCCCAATCTCCTCCGGAGGCCCGCCCAGCGCCCCCATCGTGATCACCACGCCCAGCACTGCGGCAACAATTCCCAAGCCAGGCAAAGCGTCCGCCACCGTCGTCAGCGCCGATACAGGCTGCAAAGCATCATGGTGGTGTACTTCCATATCCAGTTCCATCATCTGGTCGATGTCAAAAGGATCCACCGCGCCGCTGCTGGCCGTACGCAGCGTATCGCAGATGAACGCCGTGACATGGTGATCCTTAATCACCGAAGGAAACGCTGTGAACGTCTTGCTCTTGGACGGGTCCTCAATATCTGCCTCGATCGCCGTCAAGCCCTCCCGCCGCGAACGGTTGAACAAATCAAACAGCATCTTTAGAGAATCCACGTATAGCTGCCGCGTAAATCGGGAACCCTTGAAGACGCCGGTCAGCCCTCCCAGAATTTGCTTCACCAGATAGACAGGATTCGCAATCAGCACGGTCCCTAGCGCGGCCCCGGCAATGATCACCAACTCGGCTGGCTGCAGCAACACTCGCAGGTTGCCATGTTCCATCAAATAGCCGCCGACAATCGCTCCGATCACAACCACGATTCCAATAATGGAAAACATTTGCGATATGCCTCAAACCACCACCACGGAGTTGGCGATCCGCTCCGCGGTTTCGAAGGCCCCCTCCGCGCGTGCCACCAGCGAAGACTCGCTGTCGTTGGGGCGCGCCATCGCGCCTCCCAGCGATACCGTGACGGATATCCGGTCGCCCCACCACGGCACCCCCGCCACCGTCACCAGCCGCCGCATCCGTTCGCCGCAATGGCGCAATCCCTCTTCATCGGAACAAGCCACCAACGCAGCGAATCGATCCTTGCTCCAACGTCCCACCATATCCTCCGGCCGCGTCCCCGCCGCCAATGTTTGCGCCACCGCGTACAAGACCGCATTCACCGCCTTGCAGCCATCGGTGTGGCGCAGCCGCTCGATATGGTCGACCGCAATCCACAAGAAGCCGAAGGGCGACGCCGTGGCCGCGCACTCCTTCAGAGCCGCGATCATCCGCTCTTCCAGCGCCAGCCGGTCCGGAATCTCCGTTACATCGTCCAGCGAAACATCCGTGCGCGCTTGCCGGCGCCGCGCCTCAATCCCCTGGAACCCTCGTTCGTCAAAGTACTCAGCCGCTCCGATGATCGCGCCGAATTCGTCGCGCACTGGAACGGTGTGGACGCACACCGGAACTCGCTGCCCTTCCTTATGACGCAGGAAAATATTCGCGTCCCGCGGTCGCCCGTCGAGCATGGTTTGCGCCAGAGGACACGCATTCCCGCACAGCGCCACTTGATTCTCGTCGCAGTGCATCAATAGATTGTCGTGACAGTGGCGCCCGATCACTTCCTGAGCAAGATAACCAGTGATCCGCTCCGCGCTCGTGTTCCAGAACGCGATCTGCCGGTTTAAGTCGGTAAGGTAGACCGCGCTCGGCAAGCTTTCCAGCACCGCGCGGTAAATGTCGGGACTTAATGCCAGTGGCAACGCGCCGCTCCCAATTAAATCATCGGCGTCGCGCCGCCCTTCCTTTAGCTCTTCCTAAACGACACCCCGCCGCGCGATCGTTTCACGGTAAAATTCCGCGCTCAACTTCGCAGTGCGTTTCTGCGTTTTGAAATCCACATAGTGAATCCCGAAGCGCTTGGTGTATCCATCGTTCCACTCGAAGTTATCCAGCAGGCTCCAAAGGAAGTACCCCGCTAGCGGCCAGCCTTCCGAAATCGCACGGTGCGCTTGCACGAAATGACTGCGCAAGTACATCACGCGGTCGGTATCGTAAACATGGCCGTCAGCAGCAACCTGATCGTCCGATGAGCAGCCATTCTCGGTGATCAGTACCTTGTTCACACCCCAGATTTCCTTCAAATGCCGCGGCGCCCAATACAAAATATCCGGCCCCATAAACAGCCACGGCGAAGCCATGTGTGGATAGGAGGCCGGATGCGGCACTTCCTCATAGCCAGCCCGATTCTCGGCCGCCCGGATGTGCGTCGGCGCGTAACAATTCAAACCCACAAAATCCAGCCGGCCGCCGATAATCTGCATATCCTCGGCGGTAAACTCCGGCGCATTCGCACCCGCGGCCGTCAGATACTCTCCCGTGTACCGGCCTTCTAGCACGGCCGTCAGAAACTGCGCATTCATCTGCCGCATTGCGCGCCGCGCGGCGGCGATGTGTTGCTCTGTCTCCAACACCGGCACGCACATCGTCGAGTTCTCGGCCAACCCCACCTGCACCGGACGTCCGGCTGAAGCGCGAATCGCCTGCAGCGCCAGACCGTGCCCCAGCACCGCGTGGTGCCTCACCTGGTTCAGTTGCTTCGGCGGCAGTTTCAGCCCCGGCGCGAACATGCCAATGCCATAAGATAAGTCCGTAAAACAGGCGAATTCGTTAATCGTGAAGTAATGCGATACGCGATCCGACAGCCGGCGCGAAACGAAGCCCGCATATTCGCCAAAATACTTCGACGTCTCCCGCGACTGCCATCCGCCCACTTTGTCCTGCAGCGCCTGAGGCAAATCCCAATGAAATAACGTGGCATACGGCTCAATCCCCGCCGCCAGCAGCGCATCTACCAATCGTTCGTAATACGCGATCCCTTTTTCGTTGGGTTGGCCCGACCCATCTGGAAAAACGCGCGGCCACGCCACCGAAAAGCGGTAGGCCTTCACTCCCAGATCCTTCATCAGCCGGATGTCTTCAGGGTAGCGATGATACTGGTCCACCGCTACGTCGCCGGTGTGGCCTTCGGTCACCTTTCCGGACTTGTGCGACCAAGTGTCCCATACCGACGGCTTGCGCCCGTCCTCTTCCGCGGCCCCTTCCACTTGATAGGAGGCCGTCGCCGTTCCCCAAAGAAAAGAATCGGGAAAGCGGTAATACCCTTGGGAATTCGTATTGGAGCCGGCTGCCGCCGCTGCGGGCAGGGCCGTACCGCCCAGCCCCAGGGCTGCGCCGGATAAGCCTGCGAATTGTCGTCGCGTGGGTTTCATAGGTTACCAATCAGGTACAAAAAGTTTGAAAAAATGTTGGACATCCCGTCCGCCGGTGATATACTCGCTCAAACAGAACCAAAAAATCGGCATCACGCCAGCGTGTAGCGGAGCCCTCCTGAATGCCGAAACTAGTGGATGGGGCGGTGCTGTGTTCGCAACGCGCCGCCTATTCCATTTCAAAACGGCCAGCGCGCCCAACCCGTATCTTTCTTGGCATCCTGTGCTACGGCATTCGCGTAATGCCCCGGCGCAACCGCCCCGAAATCGACTTCACCTTTGGCGAACTCCAGTGGCCGGTCGGTAATCATCTCAACCGTCGTGCCCTTGGACAAAACTGCATCCGGCCCGCGCGACAGTAGCACCGCCATCAGTCCGGCCGTAGCCCCCGCCGCCGCACCGATGCCGCCACCAAGAGCATAGTGCTTAGCCGCGGCGCCCGCGATCAGGCCTACCGATCCGCCCGCGCCCGCCGCTTCGGCCACCGTCCGCGCATCGCCGGCTTTGTTGCCTTCGCTCTGTATCTTGCCCTCCGCCTTGTCAAACTCTTCGCCGCCCTGCCCGTCGATTCCCCCTACACGTGCCCGGAAATCGCGTGTCACACCGTTAGGCAAAGTCAGCGAATCGAAGCGCAAATACAATTCGCCGCGTCCCCTCACACGCCCGGGCCGCTTTACCTCGGTTACCGTTCCTGACACCCAACTGCCCGGCGGAATCACGATTCGCCCGTTCGTCAGTATCGGAAACACCGTCTCCAGATAAACGCGGTCGCCTTCCGCCGCCGTCTTCGTGCTCAACGTGTTAATCAGGCCGAGCGGAATCCGGGTGCCGGGAGCGATGACAAAGCCGGTGGGCGCCGCCGGGGGAAGGGCCGACGGTTCCTGGGCCGCCGCCAAGCCTGTCGCTGCCAGGAGCGTTACCAAATGAATTCTTAAGGACATGCGCCAACTCCTGGGTTTATTCTAACAGTCAGCCTAGGCCCGGTAACGGTACAAAGCCTCGCGAATCGGCGTGCCCGCTAACTCGATCCTTCGCAGATCGCGAGTCCCCACACCCAGTTCCTCCGCCAGTTGCAGCGTGCTGTCGCATTTCTCGAATGGCGGCGTACCGCGAAGCGCCATTGGATCGTAACCCATCACCGCCATGCACACCGCATCCGTCGCCACGCAGTTCGTCCCCGCCACGATCACACCCGGCCGAACCGGCCGCGACGGCTTCACCCACGGTCCTTCCCCCCCGCCATGGAGCGCACCGCCTCCACAATCGCCAGGTCGATCGGCCGCGCCGCCACCAGGTCCGCTACAATTCGCGGAACCCGGTAAGTATCCTCGCGCGGCGTCGTCGGATCGTTTTCCGAGGGTGCGGATTTGGACGGCTGGCGGCTGCCATCGTGCATAATCCCCCGCCCTCCGTGCGGCTGCAGCGAAGGCTCATCCACTCCAGCGCCCTCGCCATAAATGGTTACCGGCGTAATCCCGAAGCAGTTCTTCATCGACAGCGTCACCCCCGCCGTCGCGTGGTCCTTCATCTTCGCCAGCGATACGAATACATCGCAATCCTGGTAAGAGTGGTTCAAGTCGAACGCGCGAAAAATATGTCCGCCCTTGGGCACCGGCATCCGGGTGTACTGTTTCGCGCGGCCCAGAAAGTTCGTATTCTCAAATTCCACCAGCGGCGCCGCCGTTAAAATATCTCGTGGCTCCCAATTGGCTTGCAGCATCATCTCTTCTACCGGCCCGGCGGACGACCAACAGCACTCCAAGAGCCGCACGCGCCGCGCTCCTGCCCGTCCCATCAGGTGTACGGTTGCTGCTATCACTCGCGGATGCGTGTAATGCGTGTCTTCCGCCGGCAAATGTCCCAACCGGAAATTAGTGTCGCCTGTCATGTTGATCTTAATCGCGACAGTCTTGTTCCTGACCAGCCGTTCCAATCCGCCCAACTGGTCGAACATCCGCTGCATGGCCGGTAGCAGTTCCGTTCCATAGCTGGGGCATTTGGCAATCGCCACGCGGGCCGCGAGTCCGCCTGTCTGCGCCGCTGATGCTGAACGGGCAAACGGCCGAGTCAGAACAGCGCCGGCCGCCGTGGCCAGCCATCGCCTGCGTGTGCATTGGGTATACATGACCTTAAGACTCTAATTCTACTCCGCCATAAACGGCGAGGCCGGGCAAAGGTACTTCCACACCGTCTCGCTGCGCCGTAAGCTCCAGCGGCCGCGCCCCCACCTTGTCCAACGACCACAACTTTGCCGAGCGGCACCGCCCCGCAATGCGCGCTGTCGCTGGATCGTTCTCGTCCGCGCCGCCCCCGTAGTTCACGATGTGCGCCATCCGCCGTCTGCCGTCAGGAGACACCGTCGAATACGACCCCAGCAGAAAGCCGTTGAAGAAGCGCACCAGGTCGTAACGGTGGCTCAGCAGAATCTGCGCATCCTGCGCCACTTCGTAAGGATCGTCCGGCTGTGTTCGCGCCATGGCGATCCGCCCCTTGCCTGACCGGCTGATTTCATACCGCGGCGCTGGCGATTCGTCCCCAGGTGTCCCGGCGGCCGGCCCCCACTTCGGTCCGGTAATCAGCAGTCCGCCTTGCGCCACAAAATCGAGCACAGCCCGCTTCACTACCGTCGACGGGGAAGCGCCATCCGCATAAACCACCGCCCGCAAGCCTCGTAACTCCTCCGGCCGAAACTCCGCCGTCTTCACGATTCTGTAAGAAATATTGGTACGCGCCATCAAATTCAGTAATTCGTGGCTAAAGAACTCGTCGCCGCCCGAAAAGCTCGAAACCACAGCCAGCACCGCATCCACCCGCCAATCGCTCCACTCCCAATGAGCCTCGAAAAATGCGGCGGCGGACATCAGCGTCTTCCATCCGTCCAGAGCCGCCGGTTTTCGAGCCGCCAGATCCGCCGCCCAACTCTGGTCGATCCCCATCACCCACCGCCCGCCGTGTGCCGCGGCATCGGCCAGTGAAATCAGATGGCGCGACAAAGGCACAACTTCGTTCGCCTTTGGCTCATCTGCAGTCACCCAGACCTCACCGCCTGGCTTCAGCACGCGCGTCAGCCGGATCAGCCAGCCATTGGAATCGATCCACGGCGCGCCAGTAGGACCCGCCGACGCATCGCCCTGGCCCGGTGTCATACGAATGCCCGGCCATTCGCCTTTTACGATCTGCACGCCTGCAAGAGGCTTTTTAGCGTCGGCAATCGTGAAGCCCAACTGCCGCGCGCGCTCGCCAATGTTTTCATAACCCGCCCCTGGCGGCAGCAGCAGGGTCCCCACGGGCGTGTCTTTCAATAGGTCGATAGCGCCTGTGTCCCGCCATGAGGCGGGCCAGGACATGGGCCAATTCGGATGCACAGGTCTATTATATATATTGGTTGGAGGGATGCATATCGCTTGGAAAATCGCGGAAGATGCCGTCGACCCGTCGCGCGTTCCGCGGCGCGAGCTATACACGGGTTCGCACATGCCGGCCATCGGCCTCGGAACCTTCGGCTCCGATCACGCCACGCCCGCCGAAATCGCCGATGCCGTGCGAGGCGCCGCCTCTGTAGGCTACCGCCATTTCGATTGCGCCTCCGTCTACGGCAATGAGGACGCCATCGGCCACGCCCTGCGCGACATCCAGGCCGGCGGCTTGCCCCGCAAGGATCTCTGGGTGGTTTCCAAAGTCTGGAACGACAAGCACGCGCCAGACGACTTGATCGCCTCCTGCCGCCGGTCCCTCGCCGACCTCCAACTCGATTACCTCGATCTCTACCTCGTCCACTGGCCATTTCCCAACTTCCATCCGCCCGGCTGCGACGTCACCGCCCGCAGTCCGGACGCCCAGCCCTACATTCACGAAAACTTCATGCGCGCCTGGCGCGCCATGGAATCCTTGGTGGACGAAGGACTGGTTCGCCACATCGGCACTTCCAACATGACCGTCCCTAAGCTGAGGCTGGTCATGCGTGACGCCCGCATCCGCCCCGCCGTGAATGAAATGGAACTGCACCCGCACTTCCAGCAGCCCGAACTATTCGACTACGTTCGCAGCCAAGGCATCCAGCCGGTCGGCTATTGCCCCATCGGATCGCCCGCGCGCCCCGAGCGCGATCGCACCCCGCAAGATACTACCCCCATCGACGACCCCGTAATCGTGCGCATCGCCCGCCGCCTCGCCGTGCATCCGGCCGTGGTTTGTCTGAAATGGGCCGTCCAGCGCGGCCAGACTCCCATCCCGTTCTCCACCAGGCGAGCCAACTATCTGGCGAATCTGCGAGCCGTGATTAGTGAACCCCTAACCCCATCGGACATGGAAGACATCCGCGCCATCGACCGCAACTGCCGCCTGATCAAAGGACAGGTTTTCCTCTGGAAGGCCGATCAGAGTTGGGAAGACCTTTGGGACCCGTCGGGCGAGATCACAGGAGAAGCACAATGAACGCGACTATGCGGGGCGCCTACTTGCCCGGAAACAGCAGCGCCCAACTGAGAGAAGTCCCCGTCCCCGCTCCCAGCCATGGCGAAGTCCTGCTTCGCATGAAAGCCTCCACCATCTGCGGCTCCGATATCCGCTGCATCTATCGCGAACACCTGGGCAAAGGCCCGGAAGGCTATCAGGGCGTCATCGCCGGTCATGAGCCCAGCGGCCAGATTGTTGCCGTCGGCCCCGGTTGCCGCCTCTTCCGCCAAGGTGACCGCGTCATCGTCTATCACATCTCCGGCTGCGGCGTCTGTAACGATTGCCGCCGCGGCTACATGATTTCCTGCACCAGCGATCGCTACCGCCGCGCCTACGGATGGCAGCGCGACGGCGGCATGGCCGATTACCTGATCGCCGAGGAGAAAGATCTGATCGCCCTGCCCGATGAGTTGTCCTACGCCGATGGCGCACAGGTGGCCTGCGGCTTCGGCACGGTCTACGAAGGGCTGCGAAAAGTCGGAATCACCGGCAACGACGCTGTACTCATCACCGGCCTCGGTCCCGTCGGCCTCGCCACCGCCGCGCTCTGCCGCAAGCTGGGCGCGCAGAAGATCATCGGCATCGACGTGGTCGAGGAGCGCATGCAACTAGCTCGCAAGCTCGGCCTCTGCGACGAGCTCCTCGCGCCCGGTGCTGACAACGTATCCCAAGTCCGCGATCTCACCGGCGGCCACGGCGTCGAACGGGCTGTCGACTGTTCCGCCCATGCCGCCGCCCGCGCTACCGCCATCCGCGCCACCCGCAAGTGGGGCCGAATCGTATTCCTGGGCGAAGGCGGCACGGTTGAATTCAATCCATCGCCCGACATCATTCACGATCAGAAAACTATCTACGGTTCCTGGGTCACATCCATCTGGCTGATGGAAGAGTTGGTCGAACGCCTGGTTCGCTGGAACCTCCATCCCGCCGATCTAATCACCCACCGCTTCCCGCTCGACGATGTCGCCAAGGCCTACGCCCTCATGGGCGAAGGCCGCTGCGGTAAGGTCGCCGTCTGCTTCGACGAGGAACTGTAGCTCAGTTCAATTGGTCGAGTCCGGCGTAAGTGCTTTGCGCCCCCCCCGCATAGGTGACCACCGCCGAAAACCGATAGTTGATCGATGCGGTCACCGCGCTCAGGCTCGCAAGATTGCGAATCCCGGTGCCATAAGGCTGGGGTAAACGATGTCGCCCGCGCCCACCAGATCAATCGGAGTGCCGGTAAAATTGCCGTTAGCGTCCAATTTCGTAAACCGGTTCGAAAGTCTGTTCGCCGCTGGTGCTCACCAGCACGACATTAGCAGCCGCCAATTAGCAGGCGCCAAATTCTCGGCATTCACCACAAATAGCGACAGTGCCAGCAGATCGGCGCTGGTTGGAATCCCAAAACGCCCCGTTTCGAGGCAAGTAAGTGTGAGGTCCGAAAATGCCGTCGCCATTCAAATCCCCCACCCCCGCGCTGCTCCCGGCGCTGCACCCGCTACCGTCAGCGGAGCCTGAAAGGTTCCGTCGCCTCTGCCCAATAAGATCTCTGGGCCAGAACTGGTCAGTACCAGAAAGTCGGTCTTGCCATCGCCGTTGAAGTCTGCCGCTAAGACCTGCGCGGCGTAGGCGTTTGTCACCTGAACGCCGGCCAAGCCGTCGCCACTCAAATCGGCTGCCGCATTCGCGCTCGGAGCGATTCCAGTGGAATCAGTTAGTAGTCTGTTTGCGCTTGTAGTCCCGTGGCTACGCAAAAACACCAGGACAGGAATTTCATCGAACATAATCAAACGAAAGAGGCCCGCCGTAAAAGAAAAGGAATTCCGCGGAAAGAATAGCGTCGCGGGGGGGTGTTTTGCGCGAGTTCCTCAAAAGGGTAGCTGTCGCCGGTCGCTCCTTTCAGCCCTTCAGCACATCCGCCATATTTGTGACCCGCACTCCCACATAAAAAGTCCCAAACAAGGCGTAAGCGGCACTAACCTCATCGAAGCGCATCTCGTAGATTAGCTTCTTGAACACCAGCGGATCTTCCGCGAACAGATCTACGCCCCATTCCCAATCGTCGAAGCCAATCGATCCCGTAATGATCTGCTTTACCTCGTCCGCATAACGCCGGCCGACCATCCCGTGCTCGTGCATCATCCGCTGGCGCTCGGCCATGGGCACCTGGTACCAGTTCACTGCTTCGCCCCGCCGCCGATCCATTGGGTAGAAGCAAATATACTTGCAGTCCGGAATTTCCGGCCAGAGTCGCGGCGCCATCGCCTTCCCTTGCCGCGCAAGCTGCGCCGAAATCTCCCCGTTCCAAGCTTCCGAGTGAGCCTCGACTCCGCGCTCTGTCAGGCTCCGATATAGGTCCGTGGTCGACGCATAAAGCCCCAACTCCACCATCGAAAGATACGAACTGGCCGGCTCCATGTATTCCGCAAGCCGCAGCCGCGCCATTTCGATCTCCGCCCGGTTCAACTCCTCAAAGGTCCTCCGAAAATGCACAAACATAAGATCGCCCTTATGGCCGATGAGCGAATAAACCGCCGTCTGGTGTGCCGCTCCCTGCTGCATACCCTTCAGGGCGGCCCCAGCCTCGTCCAGCATGGAGTCCTGTTCGACCGTGGGCAATGCCTTCCACGCTTGCCACCGGAAGCGCATCATCTGGTGCAAAACACTGGCCCCTTCCAGGGTCAAGGGAACGGCGGGAATCGATGTCATCTGTACTCTTTATTTTGGCACAAGGCGTGCTAATTCGATCATTGCAACCGAACAACAGGTGCCAGAGCTTGGGGGATTTTAAGCATAAACACCTGATTTTGGCAGATTTGAGGGGATGACAATGCTGATCCAATCGAACGTTCTGAGCGAAAGACCCCACTTCAACCCACCCGCGAGCGGCGCAACACCCATCTCGTTAGGCGCCGCCGCCCGCTCGAGTAAGAGCGCCAACTCCACACCCCAACGCCAGGTCCCTTCTAAACGGAACTGCTGCAAGACCTGTCAAGGCAAATGCTGTATCGGCCGCTGCCGCTTCTGATCCACGGCAGGCGACAAGCCCGCTCCCGAATCGCCCCACTCGAATAGCGCAGCTGCCCACGTAAGTCCCGCCCCGAAACCGGCCAGTAGGACATTATCGCCCAGCGCCGTGACCTTTCGGTCTAGCAGATCGCCCAATGCCAAAAGCACCGAGGCCGAACAGGTGTTGCCGATCCCCATCATGTTCACGATCCACTTCTCGGCCGCAATTCCGGTGCGTTCCTGCAGTTGCTCCACGATGCGAATGTTAGCCTGATGGACCAGCACCCAATCCAGATCGTCCGGCTGAATCCCGGCCCGCGTGCACGTCTCTATCAGCATCTCCGTGCCGCGCTGCGAAGCAAATCGAAACAAGGGACGTCCCTGCATGGAAACCGTTGCGCCCCGCGGATCGCCGTTGCCTGGCGCCTGCCAGGGCGCGGCCGATCCACCATGCGGCACATGAAACAGCTTGGCCCCCGATCCATCCGACCCCATCACCCACGACCGCAGAGCGATCCCCGCCGGGCAAGCCTCGATCAGAAACGCAGCCGCCCCATCCCCAAACAGAATTCGCGTATGAGCGTCATCATCTGACAAATGGTGCGTTACGGTATCGCTCGCCACCAGCAATACCCGCTGGGCTGTACCGGCGCTGATAAAACTCAGCGCCGTAATCAATCCTAGAACGCCACCCGAACACGCCGCGTTAAGGTCGAAAGCCGGAATCGAACCCAACTCCAGCGCATGCACGATCGCCGGACCGCACGGGCAAAGCGGGTAATCCGGGGTGAATGTGGCGCATATCAGGCAGTCGGGTTGAAACGACGGATCCTTCGCCAGAGCCAGTCGCGCGGCCCGCACCCCCAGCGTAGTGGTGGTCTCTCCGGGGCCTGAAATGAAGCGCGATTGCACGCCGCAGCGCGCCCGTATCCATTCCGGATCCACGCCCAATTCCACAGCCAACTGGCTGTTTTTCAGTGCTCTGGAAGGAAATGCCTGCGCGTAGCCCGCAACCCGGAACCGGGTGCGTTGCAACGGAAGGGGTCCTTGTTGCTGCATGATTGCCCCCGAGTGCCCCCTTCCAACGGTAACTCTATTCGATCCACCGCTACCAAGTTTAACAGGGTTTTAGTACTAGCTGTGGTCGACGAACTTTCAAGGCGAACCAGGGATACTATCCGTGCTTCAACTTTACCTTTCGAAATGCCAGAATCACGATACCCGGCATCGCCAAAACAATCGAAACTGGCTCCGGGTAGCCGCCACCTCACCGTACTCAAATCCGGTAACCAGGCCGCCAAGGGCGTTGCCGCCATTCTTGCTGCCGAAATAGGCGTTACCGGAACCACCGACGATCCCGGTGGGCACACGGTTTGCGGACTGCATTGCGCTTCATTGAGATAGAGGTAAGGAGCGGAACTCACGGGTCCGGTCACCGTCACGGTCAACAGCAAGTTCCCATCGGCAGGATCGTAACGAACGGTGTACCGTTTATGAGGAGTTCTTTGCCGCCAGTTTCCGGACTCAAGGTGGGCAACGCCCCCATAAAAAAGCCTTCGCTCCCGGATCCGACATTCAAATCCGGATTCGCCAGGTTCAGATCGCCAGATTCCAGCGACGTGTAGGAAAAAACGAAAGTGTAAGTGCCGCCAGCCCGCCGTTTTGATGGGCTTGGCTGTCATAAATGTCAATCCAGCGATGGATCTTTCACCTGGAAAAGCGGTGCTGCTGTTGGTAGGTTCCCAAACCAAGAAAATTCGGGCAGCCGAAAGGCTCGCAAGTTCCCGGTCCCCTGCATGGGAGGGTCGCCCAGCACCAGGTTGCCGGGCTGCAACAAGCGCCAGTCCGCACCAAACCAGCCGCTACCAGGCAAAAAGCTCCTTCAATTAACCTAATCCGCAGCCTTTCTCCCAGAGAATAGTGCCATTTGCGGATCATTGCAATAGGTGCTGGTTTCCTCTGCCCGGAATGCGCCGGATTTGGTAATATTTCCACCCACAAACACATCGTCCGTCCGCGTGCGACCCACGAACTCCCTACAACCTGGCCGCAACCGCCCGCCGCGCCGCCTGCGCCTCCTCCGAAAACCACATATCCAGGAAATGCGGTAGCGCGGAACGGTCCGGCGGTGTGTCTTCTCTACCCCCGAAATCGCGAAGTGACTTCTTGATCTCCCGGTACGCAATCGGAGGTTTCGCCGCCAAAAACCGCGCGCATGCGACAGCCCGATCCCGTACCTGCTCTGCCGGCGCCAGCTCCCGCACCAACCCCACCTCCAGCGCCCGCGCCGGACTCAGCGGCTCCCCGAACAACAGAATCTCCCGCGCCCGCGCAATGCCCACCGCATCCGCCAGCATGCGCCGGATCGTGTGGGAAAGCGCCAGCCCCAGGTTGATCTCGTTCAGCGCAAACCCGAATTCACCATCCGCCATCACCCGGAAATCGCAGGCGATCGCCAAAATCGCGCCTCCCGCAAATGTGTGCCCGCTCAACGCCGCTACCACCGGTTTGGGACACCGGAAAATACTCTCGTACAAGTCGATAAACCGGCCGAAGAAAGCCCCCATCCCCTCCCGGTCGTACCCAAATACCTCACGAATATCGAACCCGCTCGAAAAGAATCGCGGCCGGTCGCTCGCCAGCACCAACCCGCGCACGCTTTCGTCGGCCGTCGCGGCCGCCACCGCAACGCACAATTCCTCCACCAGCGCATAGTTCAACGCGTTCGCTTTCCCCCGCGCCAGCGTCAGAATCGACAATTCACCGTTGCGTTCTACTTGTATATGTTCCATTTGGCGCTACTGTAACATGCCGCCCCGATTAAGGAACTTTCGGCCCTCCCCGTTCGTATTGTTGCTAGAACGGAGCAATCGAATGTCTCGAAATCCGCGCCGTGGCGGCGCCTTGGCCGGCATCATATTGATCATGCTGATTGTGGGTTTGGTCGGCTTTGCCGCGCTGGTCTCCACCGGCCTCTACGTTGCTGACCGCGTTCGCATATCGGATAGCGATTCGCGCGACGAAACCACCCTCGAAACCCCCTTCGGCAGCATTCGCGTCCACGAACACAATAATCTCGATCCCCAGCGCATGGGCGTGCCCATTTACCCCGGCGCCGTGCGCGAGCGCGATTCCCGCCAGCTCGCCAACTTCCGCTTCGATTTCGGCGACGTGCATAAAGCCTTCTCTGTCTCCGCCGCCGAATATCGCACTCCCGATTCCATCGAGCGCGTCACAGATTTCTACCGCGACGAACTCCCTCACTGGATGATCAGCCAGAAAGAAAACGGCCGCACCCAGTTGTCCTTCACCAAACATGGCTACAAACGCCTCATCGCCATCCACGAGCAGGACGGCCAGACCCGCATCGGGCTTGCTTATATAGGAGAGCCTGAGTCAAACTGATTTCAGGGGCCCGCGCCCCGCTCATGCCAGAATTCTGCACCTGCGGCGCACAATTGCCGCCCGACGCCCGGTTTTGCCATCGCTGCGCTAAACCGCAGCGCGAAGACATCGCCGAAGTAACAGTCGAGTCCCCACCGGAGCCAAGTATCCCTGTTGTGCCCCTCCGCGAAGCCGCTCCTCCGCCCACCACTCCAATCCGCGTCAGTTTTCACAACGCTACCGCGGTGCGCATCGCTCTGCTCATGGCCGGTCTCGCCTCGCTGCTCAGCGCGCTTCCCGCCATGGCCCTCGGTTTAGGCGGACTGGCAATTTGGTGGCTGGTCGCGGGATTCCTCTCCGTGGTCCTTTACCGCCGACGCACCGGCCAATACCTGACCGTCGATAGCGGGCTCCGTATGGGCTGGATCACCGGTCTCCTGGGCTCAACCATCACCTCCGTCGTCTTCACCGTCAGTGTGGTTCCCCTCATCAATGGCGGCGGTATCGCCAAACTCTACGAAGAACAGTTCCACAAAATGTACGGCAACGACCCCAATGTCGCGCAAGCCATGAAGATCCTCCAGACCCCCAGCGGTCTTGCCATGGTGGTGATCTTCGCTCTCCTGTTCTTCTTCCTGATTATCACCTTCCTGTGTACCGCCGGCGGAGCGCTAGGCGCGAAACTTGCCGGCGGCGTTACCGGCCCCGGCCCGAAAGCCGCGCGCTAGCGCCAGGTCCCGCCGCGGCAGCCCGGCTCGATGCCGGTTTGCTGTAGCGCTTCACCAGCGCCACCCCGGCAAAAATAATCGCCATCGCAGCCGCTTCCCGCCAACCGAAGTGCTCGCGATAAAACAGCCACCCCAGCGTCACGGCTACCACCGAGTTGACGTAAGGGTAAATCGAAACCACCGCCACCGGCAGCCGGTCCAGCGCGAATATGTAAGCGCTGTATCCCACAATCGACCCGAAAGCCACCAGATAAAGCATCGCCCCCACCCCACGCGCCGACCAGTGAATCGCCGGCTGCGGCACCAGCCACGCAAACGGCAGAAAGGCCAGCCCCGCCGCCAGTTGCTGCACCGCGCCAATCACAATCGGATGTGTGCCCGTCCCTCGCCGCCGCTGGTAAAGCGACCCGAAGGCCCACGCCGCCATGCCCAATTGCAGCAGCAGAATCCCGTTCAGCATGCCCGCCTGAAAATTGTGGCTCTGCATCTCCGGCGCGAATAGCAAAGCTGCCCCTCCCAGCCCCACCAGCATTCCCAAAATCGCCGGCGGATGCAGCGGCTCCCCGCCAGGCATTAACGCCTCAATCCCCACCATCCAGAAAGGCGAAATGGTAATGATCAGGCAGGCCAATCCGCTCGGTACCCACTGCTCCGCGAACACCAACCCGCCGTTCCCGATGCCTAGCACCAGCACGCCGCTGAAACAGGCGGCTCGCAAATCGCGTCCGCGCGGCAATTTTTCCCCGCGCACCAGAATCGCCGACAGCATCAGCGAACCGGAGATCATGAACCGCGCGCAAATCACCACCAGAGGCGGGAATGACTCCAGCGCCATCCGAATCCCTAAGTAAGTGGTCCCCCAGAAGAAACAGACGGCAGCCAGCGCCAGATAGGCGCTGAAGTGCTGGTGGCGAGGCAATGTCTCAGCGTATCATTACGGCGCGCTGGCCGGTACGCAGCGGAACACGACGATCCGATTCGAAGTCGTAGTGACACTCTGCTGCAACGTGGAACCGCCGGCCGTGAACCTGGTGACATGCGAAGCCAGACTCGCGTTGGCATTGAAATTCTCCACCGGCACCGCCAATGCCGCCGCCGATCCCTCGCCAGTGACCGACGAAAAATCGTATTCGTATAAATTATAAACGGCGCCCGGTGTCAATCCGCTCACCGTAACCTGCAATATCAGGCTCGACATCCAGGAGGTTGGCGGCTGATTCGTGCAACCCAAACCCCAGTTGCTCGATCCGATCTTCGGATTCTCGTAATCGTAACCCGCAATCGGATCAGCCGGATTCGCCGTGCCCTGCGTCAGGGTCGGCCCCCCGATGGTGACCGCCACAGGCAAGGTCACGCCAGCCGTGTCTGCGGGCCCCGAGATAGAAAAGCCGTAGTTATGCGGCCCGCTGATCGAAACCCGGTCATACCCCGACCCACCCGCGCCCGTCAAAATCGTTCCGTCACCCGGAATGATGATCGAATATCCCTGCGCGCCCTTCTGATTGGCCCCCGCGCGCGTGTTCGGCAATGACCCGAAAGTATACCCGTAAATATATGGCGTGCACCCCGTGGTATTCGAACCCGCTCCTGGCGGAATGGCCGGATTCGGCCCGAACTGGGTGCCCACCAGAGTATAAGCGCCATGATCGTCAAAGTAAACCACATCGTCCGCATAATAAGTCGCGTCGGCCGGCGAGTGATTGGTCCCAATCTTCATCACCGCCACCTCGTGGTCATACTGGGTGCCCGCGCCGCCCTGGATTAGCAGGGCCAAGGTCACCTGGTGTCCCGCGATGACTTCTTGCTTCACCCACGCCATGTACTGTTCGTAGCCCGCAACGCCGGGCGTCTGTCCCGAGTAAGCGAACGTGGCTCCCGCCAGCCGGGAGTTGGCGATGCACTGCGCCGCGTCGGCATAAATGTTAGGTCCGGAAACACCAGTGCCAGGATCCTCAATCAGTAGCTGCGCATTGAAATTTGCCCGCTCCTTGTGGGCGGAACATCCCCCGCTCAGCCCCGACTGCGACAATCCCGTGCCGCAAATCAAGCGCGCATTGAACTGCGACATCCATTGCCCATTATTCAGCCCCGCCTGCATCATCGAAACTTCGCCGCAATAGCCGTTGTTGTTTTCCCATTGATAAAACGGCTGCACCGCCTGCCGCGGATAGATGTAAAAAGTGGTCGCGGGCGGCGTAGTGCCGTCGACCAGTGCTTGCCCGCAGCCAGGCTCGGCGCCGGTAGCCCTCCACGGCGCCAGCAGTGCCGTCAGCGCCAATACCAACACGAAAACGCGCCTTTGCCGCATCCCGCTATTTCCGTAATTGAACCACATGGATTTTTTCGACCATCCGCACCGACCGGGCCGGCCGTTGATCGCTCGTAACCACCAGCCGGATGGGCCCCTGCTGGTCATTCAGCGGTTTTCCGCCGCTGCCGTCCGCAACGATCACCCGCGTGTTTCCCACTCCCGCGTCAAGTTCCCCCAGGCTGAAAACTACCTGATACCCGTCGCGCGCCTCCACCAGCAAATAAGAAGCAAGGGCGTTGCCCCGCAGCTCTTTTCCGAAAGGAAGCCCGGCCTTAGCCAGAATATCCGCCAGCGGCACCCCCTCGTAGGAAGCCTCGCCCCACCCATCTCAGTCATCGTGACCGTTTGGTGCGGCATCTTGGCCAGTTCCTCAGTCGAAAGTGTGAACGGCGACGCCACGTCGCCGTCAACCGTCAGTTTCCCCGAAGGTCCGGGAGTTGTCTGCGCCGCGAGCGCCGCCGAGCATAGCAATACCATCCACACGCGCATGATCGTTCAGTATACAAGACGCTGCCCGGCTGCTCCCCTACTGGTAGGTCGTCGAAAGGAGCGTCTCAATCGCCGCATCCACGATCCCCAGATCCAGATTCGGCGCCGTGAACGTCACCGGAGCCGTCAAGCTCGAAAGGAATAAGTACGAGAGCGACAGGCTTGCGCCCCCCTCGCTGATTACCGAGCTTGGCGGCAGCGCCAGCAGCACCGACGACGGCACCGTGAACGTGCCCGCTGTGGCCGGCGCCGCGCAGGTAAAGAACCCTACCAGGTAATCCGTCGTGCTCCCGTTGATGCTCGCCAGCGAAAACCCGCTGATACCCACGTAATTGCCGCTCGATCCCCCGCTCCAGTTCACCGTCATCGGGTTCGCGCGCGTCACCGTGGCCAGATCGCTCGTGTTCGTCCACGTTACCGCCGGCGCCATTTGCAGCGTCGCCGTGAATGCCCCCACATCCGGCCCGCCGCTGCCATTGTCGAACTTGAACGTGCCGCCGCCGGCAGGGATGAATGTTCCCGCGCCCAGCGGCGTAGTGTAAAGATCGATTCCATTGGTCACCATGAGCGGCATCGCTGTTAAACCGTCCGGCCCGTTGATGTTTACATCTGGCCCGGCGTTCAGCGAGTCGAACTGGAACGTCACCGGCAGCGCCGTCGATTGTGTGTTCGATTGGAAGGTATCCACATAGCAGCTGCCCGCCGAAGCGAACCCGCCCAGCGCCGACGCGAAAGCTCCCTGGTTGAATTGTGCCGAAGTAATCTTCGAGAAACTGGCCGAACCTTCATTCGTCGTCGTGCCTCCAACCGTCACCCCCCCCACCGTGATTCCCGGCGTCGTCAGTTGACTCACAGACACGAAACCCACGCTCACGTTAGAGCCCTGGCCGATTCCGTCCAGCAAGGAACTGCTGAAGGGAGTGTTGACGTCCGTGCACGTGCGGCCCGACGCCGCTACCGGCAGTGTCCCGAAGTTGCTTACTACGTTTCCAGTCTGTACCACCACCGAGACATAGCAGCCCGTCACCCCGTTCGGAACCTTGATGTTGATCTGGTCCAGGCCCGTGTATCCGGAGCGGCCGGCGTATAGCACGTCGGCCGCTACGCCTCCGATAAACACCTGGGCCGTAGGCGTCACCGCAACGTCAGTGGCATCGTCATTCACCGGCCCCAACCCGGTCCCCCAAAGTTCCAAGATCTCTCCGGGGTTCACCGCTTGCGTAAATCCGAATAGCGCGCCGTTGTTGTTCGCGTTGTAACCCTGCGCCGGGCCCGTTCCATTGTTCGATGTCAGTAACCCGAATGCGCTCGCCACCACCGTGATGGGAAACGGCGTGCTGGTGCCTGCGCTCGTGGCTACCGTGATCGTGCCCGTTCCAACCGGAGTCGCCGAGGGTAGCACCGCGTCGATCTGGTTCGGCCCCAGATAGTAAAACAGCGGATGCGTAGTCGTTCCGTTTACCGTCACGCTGATCGTTACGCCGTTCAGCGTGCTTTGCAGGGGAGGCCCCTGCAAAGGCGCGGCGGCCGCCGTGAAATTCGTGCCGTAAATATCGAAAATCGATCCCTCCGCAATGCCATAATTCGGCAATCCCGGCAGCGTAAAGCTGTAGTTATTCAATAATCCGCCGACCGTGGGAGTTTGGGCGAACGTGGCCCCGGCGAATAATCCCGCCAGCGCAATCGCGAAACCAGTGACTTTCATGCATCCTCCATACGAGTAGTGAGCCGGATAAGTAAGTTGTTACTCCCCTACAGCCGGTGTTACTCTCGTGCATTTTCTCATGCGCGCAGGGCGGTCGGAGACCCCACACCGCCCGCCCGGGGTACTGTTTTGGAGGTTTTCGTACTATTTGCCGCTCGCCGGGTGTTCTTGCTGGCGGGTGCCGGCGCCGCGCGCCGCCCACCCGCCACACCTCTTCGCGCCGCCGCTAGTTCCCGATCGACGTGATCAGGTTAGTCTGTGTCCCCGCTACCCCGTTGAGCGAGATAGTCACTGGCACCGTGTCGCTGGCCGCCACATTCGGCACCACTACGTTGAACTGATACAGCCCCATGAACCCGCCCGCCAATCCGTCATAAGACACCGTCGCGTTCACGCCGCCAAAGTTCACCTGCACCGTGTCCACCAGGTAATTCAGCCCCGTCACCAGTTGTCCCGCCGGACTGTCAGGCGTCACCGGACCAAAGCCAATCCCATAGAACAGCAGCGTGTCACCCGGCTTGGCCCGCTTCGATGTCACACCGCTGATCGCTCCCGGAGGCAGAACGTAAGTCGTGTAATCCGGAAATAACGCGCCTACATATTGCCCCGCCGGCAGGTTGAAAACCGCTGGCGCCAGCAACCCGGGTTGCGTGGCATTCACGGTAATCGTAAACGGCGCGCTGGTCCCGCCAGGAGTACTCACGATCACCGCTTGCGGCCCGGTCTCCACCGTCGAAGGGACCTGCACGTTTACCTGCAACGGGACTCACATACTCGACCACAGCCGTCTGCCCGCTAATCGTAACGCTCGTGGCGCCCAGGATCGTCGGCCCCGCCGTGCCGTTAAAATCCGCGCTGCCCCAGGTCTGCGATGCGACGTTGGCCAGATTGGTTCCATAAATTTCCATCCAGGTCGCCGGCGCAACCGTCGGCGCGCTCCCGTAACTGCTGGCATTGATCGCGTCCACGATGGCTGGCGTTGCGTCAAACGTCCCATATACCGGACCCGTTATCGTCGCGCCCTGAGTCAGTCCGACGTCGCTGACGGAACACTGCGCGCCAGCCGCCAGGCCGGTGCAACTTTCCGTCGAATAGAAAAACTGAAAGTTGTCCGACAGAAAAGTGATATTGGCGCCCGTGCTCTCCTGCAGGCTAACTGTAATCTTTCCGGAATTGTTCGCCAGCAGGCCGAAAGTCACGTAGTTGCTGCCCGCGCTGATCGAAGTCGCCGTAAATGGCGTCGAGCCGTTGCCCGCGTAGCTCAGCACAATGGTAATCGTTCCGCCGCCGCCCACGCCTGTATACGGCGCCGTAACCGTGCAGTTCGTGTTCTTTCCATCGTACGCGCAAGTGCCCCATTGCACCAGGCTTTCCCCGACACCGTTGCTGCCGCCGAGGCCGGTTAAGGTAACCGTCTGATTGCTGGCCGTGTAGGTCGCCGTCGGCGGCGGGTTTTGGCTGAATGCAGCCGGACACAGGAAACCTACCCCCGCTAATAACGTAAAGAAAAATACGGATTTAGTCATTTGAATTTGAACCCTGAGTATAAACACCGCCTTAAGATACCAGAGAAATCGCCAACACGCTAGTAGACGACGTACCAACGGCGCGCGACATAGTGGGAGTCAAGGCAATCGGATTTCGGTGCTTGAGCCTCCGCGCTCATTTCGGCGCACAGTTGGGAGCTGCGAATGCGACCGGCCAACAGGCTGCGGGGCACTCACTTCCGGTCGCCCACGAACACCGATCAACGTCGGCCGCGCACCTCGTAAACCCCACCGCGTGCAAATTGAATCGTGCAACGGTCGCACGGCCAAAATGGGCGCGCCGTCGTGCCTCGGGGATGCGCATCGTTATATCATGCCGGATGAGCAACTTTCGGATTGCCCTCGCTAACCTGACCATCCCTGCCAACCCGGAACAATCCGTCGAACTGGCCCAACAAGCGATCACTCAGGCCTCCAGCGCTCACGCCGGCATATTGTGCTTTCCCGAATGTTACGTCCCGGGCTACCGTGGTCTGGGGCGAGTCGTGCCGCCTCCAGACGCCGCCTTCCTCGAACGCGCCTGGGCCGCCGTAGCCGCGGCCGCCGCTAAGGCCGGCGTGGCCGTCATCCTGGGCACGGAGCGCATCGTCGCAGGCGCGCTGCTAGCCACTGCCCTGGTTATAAACCCGGACGGCAGCTTCGCCGGTTTCCAGGATAAGGTACAGGTCG
This sequence comes from Bryobacterales bacterium, assembly GCA_963738375.1. GTDB lineage: Bacteria > Acidobacteriota > Terriglobia > Bryobacterales > Bryobacteraceae > Bog-159. The sequence continues at coordinate 771,797 of CAVTWL010000002.1, forward strand.
ACCCTTCCGAAGACGGCACCTACACTCCCGGCGAGGGTCGCCGTGTCTTCCAAACCGGCGCGCTGAAATTCGGTATCGCCATCTGCCACGAAGGCTGGCGCTATCCCGAAACTGTGCGCTGGCCTGTCCAACATGGCGCGCACGTCGTTTTCCATCCCCATTTCCACCCGGGCGAACCCGGCGCCGGTACACCATCGGTTTTCGCCGATCCCGCCAACACATTCCACGAAAAAGCAGCTCTTTGCCGCGCCGCCGAGAACACCTGTTTCTTCGCCACTGTCAACTGTGCCAGCCCCGGCTCAGCCACCACCTCGGCCGTCGCCCGGCCCGACGGAACTCTGCTTGCCTATCAGTCCTACGGCCAGCCCGGCCTGCTCGTCGCCGACCTCGGCTTGGCCGAAGCGACCGGCCTCTTAGCCCGCCGCGCCAAACCGGTCGTAGCCGCGCCAGCCTGACCCACCGCGCTAATATCGATGCATGCTTCGCATTGTCACGCTAACTCTAACCGCCTGTCTGGCATCCGCCATCGCCCAAACCCCGTCCCCCGCCGAAGCTCCGAAATCATCGGCCCGCCCCGCGCCCCCTACCCGCGACCCGCACACGCCCGGCTACGTGACGGCCAAAGAACTGCCCGATGGCGCCAACGCCCCCTCCAATGCCGATGGCAACTTCATCCTCGGTCCCACGCATGAACCAGCGCCCGAAATGGCCGAACACGAAGGCGTACCGCGCGGCGACGTTTTCACTTTCACCATGCCATCCGCCGACAGCAAAATCTATCCCGGCATCGCGCGGGAACCGAAAACCTTCGGCGCCACCGAACCCTCCGATCCCGCGAAATTGATCGTTACCACCAGCCACCCCGCTCCCTACACCCGTCAAGTGGCGGTCTACGTTCCCAAACAATACGTCCCTGGTACTGCCGCGCCTTTCATCGTCGGCGCCGATGGACCCGATCGCGCCCTCTTCACCGCCCTCGATAACCTGATCGCAGAACACAAAGTCCCCGCCATGATCGCCATCTCCATCGGCAACGGCAGCGGTGACGCGCAGGGCAGCGAACGCGGCCTTGAGTACGACACCATGTCAGGACGCTATGCCGAATTCGTCGAAACCGAAGTCCTTCCCCTCGTCGAAAAGCAGTACAACGTGAAACTGACCAAAGATCCCGAAGGCCGCGCCACCATCGGTGGCAGTTCCGGCGGGTCCTGCGCCCTAATCATGGCGTGGTATCACCCCGAACTCTACCATCGTGTGCTCACTTACTCCGGCACCTACGTCAACCAGCAGTGGCCCTACAATCCGCAAACGCCTCACGGCGCCTGGGAATTCCATGAGCACCTCATTCCCGATACGGCGCGCAAACCCATTCGCCTCTGGATGGAAGTCGGCGATCGCGATCTTTTCAACCCCAATGTCATGCGCGACAACTATGCACGACTGGGTGGTAGCCAATGAAAATATGGCCAAAGTTCTGGCCGCCAAGGGCTATCACTATCAATTTGTCTTTGTCCGCAACGCCGGCCACACCGACCGCGCCGTCAAGCTGCAGACCCTGCCCGAGGCGCTCGAATATCTTTGGCAGGGTTATCCCGCACCAGCCTCCAAGTGAATTTACAAGTACATGGCTGACGAATAACGGCAGCGATGCCATCCTTGTCTTTATGAAGGTCTTCTACCCGCGGATCGCGGCCCTGCTTTTGATCAGCATCAGCGCTGCTGCCCAAACATCGATCTTTAAGATTGTGCCAACGCCCGACGGGAACCTCGGCGTCAAACAGAACAGCTTGAACGCCGTGTCGGCATCCTCTTCCTCCGACATCTGGGCGGTCGGCGACACCACCATCCACTACGACGGCACGACCTGGACAGCCTTCGACGCGCCCATGTTCGACGGCGGCGGAACCAGCTACCTTTCCGGTGTGGTCGATATCTCCCCGACCGAGGCATGGGCGGTGGGCATCACCGGCGTCACCTTAGGGACCGTCAGCCAGCAGATTGAACATTGGGATGGCACAGCCTGGAGCATCTATCCTGGCCCAACCTTCGCCTCTGGAGCGCAACCCGAACCACATGCCATGGCATCCACTTCCGCCAATGACATCTGGGCGATCGGCAGCCTTCTCACCGGCAACCAGCTTCTGGAAGGCCTCTACGAACACTGGGATGGTAAGTCTTGGACCGCCCAAACCGGCCAGTTATTCGGCTTCCCCATGGGGGCCTCCGCCGATGCTCCCAACGACGTTTGGGCCGTCGGCTACTCGGTCGCCGGCAACTTCGCCTTTCTCACCTACTCCGAACATTATGACGGCAAGAGTTGGGAAAACGTCTCCACCCCCAACGCCGGCACGGGCAGTAACGCGCTCAGCGGTGTGCTGGCCTTGGCGCCCGACAACGTCTGGGCCGTCGGATATTCCACGGCTACCTTAAAGCCGCCACAGGGTCGCTACGACGTACCGACCAAGACCCTAATCGAGCACTACGACGGCGCCAAGTGGAGCGTCGTCCCAAGCCCCAACATCGGGCCCAACAGCCAGTTTCAAAACAACAAACTGATGGGATTGACGGCTGTATCGCCCACCGATATCTACGCCTTCGGCGGCTATCTCGATGCCAGCGGTAACGGCAACTCCATGAATCTCGTGCTGCACTATGACGGCGCCGGTTGGACCATCATTCCCACGCCCACCCCGAAGCCCGGCAGTTTCTGGTACGACATCTTGAATGGCGGCGTAGTCACCGGCCCGGGCGACGTCTGGCTGGTCGGATCCGAAGATCCCGCCCGTTACGGAGAAGGCGTTACCGGCACCATGGTCCTGCATACAACCGGCGGATAACCGGCTCGTGAATTCGCAGCGCGAACGCGCCCGCCCGACTTACAATGGTCTATTGATCGTTACTCTTACCGTTAACCCCGCACTGGACCGCACCATCTCCGTCGATCGGCTCGCTTTTGAGGATCGCGCCTATATCGATTCGCGCCATGATTCCGCTGGAGGCCGCGGAATCAATGCGGCCTGCGTCATCCATTCCTTCGGCGGCAAGCCGCTCGCTATCTTCCCCAGCGGCGGGAAAAACGGAAAGCGCGTCGAGGAGTTTTTAATCGCGTACGGCTACCCCACCGTGGCCGTCCCCATGCGGCACGAGATTCGCACCAACCTGACCATCACCGATCGCCAGGGGCTCACGGTCAGCCTGAACGAACGCGGCCCGCAATTGGAAAAAGCCGAACTGGAGCGGCTTGAGAAAACTGTTCAAAAGAATCTGGATCGCGCCTCCTGGCTGATGCTCTGCGGCAGCCTTCCCCCCGGCGCGCCCTCCGATTTTTACGCCAGGCTCATCCACATGGCCCGCCGCAAGAAAGTCAAAACCCTGCTCGATACCGATGGCGATGCCCTGCGCGAAGGCATCGAAGCTGCGCCTACCGTGTCTCTCCCAACCAGGGCGAAGCCGAACGCCTGCTCAATCGTGCGCTGGTCACGCGCAATCATTTTCTCGACGCGGTAGCGCGCATCCGCGCCATGGGCCCCGAGATGGTGGTACTTTCGCTCGGCAGCCGCGGCGCCATGGGCGCCATCGAAGGCGTGATCGTCGAAGCGCTCCCGCCGCGCGTGGAAGTCTTGTGTCCCATCGGCGCGGGAGACGCTCTAGGCGCCGCCTTCGCGTGGTCCATGGAGCGCGGCAACGATTTCCTGGATGCCCTGCGATGGGGTGTCGCCACCGGCACCGCCTCCGCCACGCTGCCCGGCCTGCGCCTGGCATCTTTAGAGCAGGCCACCGAAGTCTACCGGCGGATCGAAGTGCGCCGCATCGAATAGGAATCCGGTGGCTTACACTTCATCGCGCGCCGCATCGCGAGCCGGCGGTTCCCAAGGAGGCGAGAACGTCATGCGCTCGGCGGGCATCGTATCCGCCGCTGTCTTCCTGAGCCGCATCTCGGGCCTGGTGCGGGAAATGATCATGGCCCGGCTGTTCGGCGCCGGGCAAGCTTACGACGCCTTCCTGCTAGGCTTCCGCATCCCCAACCTGACCCGCGACCTTTTCGCGGAAGGCGCGCTTTCCTCGGCTTTTGTCCCCGTCTTCACGCAGTATCTCGCCACCAAAGGCAAGCGCGAAGCGGCCGAGCTGTCGAGCGTGGTCGCCACTGCCCTGCTGCTGGTGGTTGGCGGAATCTGCGTTCTGGGAATGATCTTCAGCCCACAGCTTGTGTGGCTGCTGGCCTCGGGCTTCGCGCGCGTGCCCGGAAAATTCGAATTGGCGGTCACGCTCACCCGCGTGATGTTTCCCTTCCTTCTGCTGGTGGCGCTCGCCGCCCAAGCCATGGGCATCCTGAATTCTCTGAATCAATTCGGCGTTCCGGCCCTTTCCTCCACCGCCTTCAACGTTGGCTCCATCCTCTTCGGCCTGGGCTTCGGTTATACGGTGGGACGTTGGATGGGCGTGAGCCTGATCATGTCGATGGCGTTTGGCGTAGTCTTCGGCGGCGCCGCGCAATGGCTGTTCCAGGCGCCCAGCCTATATCGGGCCGGGATTCCCTACCGGCCGCGCTTCGATTTCGCCGATCCCGGCCTGCGCAAAATCCTGGGCCTGATGGGACCCGCGATCCTGGGCAATGCCGCCGTGCAGATCAACGTCCTGGTGAACACCAATTTTGCCGCCAGCATCACGGACGCCGCCGGGCACGTCATCAACGGCCCCGTGAGCTGGCTCAGCTACGCCTTCCGCTTCATGCAATTGCCCCTCGGATTGTTCGGCGTGGCCATCGCCTCCGCCACGCTGCCCGCGATTTCGCGCAGCGCGGCGCTGCATCAAATGGACGAATTCCGTTCGACCCTTTCCCGCTCGCTCGGCATGGTCCTGCTTCTGACCATCCCATCCTCCGTGGGTCTGGCCGTCCTGGGCTCAAGCATGATCGGCGCCGTCTACCAGTGGGGGCGTTTCCGCGCGGCCGATACTCACCAGACCGCCATGGCCTTGGCTTGCTACGCCGTCGGGTTGGCAGGCTACTCCGCCATCAAGATCCTGGCGCCGGCCTTTTACGCTCTGGACGATGCGCGCACACCCATGCTGGTGAGCCTGGTGTCCATCGTTGTGAACCTGGCCGTGGCCTCAACCATGGTGAAACTCGCTGGTCTGGGCCACCTCGGGCTCGCGCTTTCGACCTCCGCCGTCGCTCTGTTCGGAGCTGTGGCTCTATTCTTTCTGCTGCGCGCGAAAATCGAACGCATCCACGGCCGCGCCCTCGCCGTCAGCGTGGCTAAGATTCTGTGCGCCTCAGCCTCCATGGGCGTAGTCTGTTATTTCTCGAGCCGCGCCATCCACCACGAACTGGGCGTGCGCAAAATCGCACAGATCGCCGACGTCGCCATTTCGATTCCCGCCGGCGGGCTGGTGTATTACGGCGTGCTGCCGAGTGCTGCGCGTCGCCGAACTGGAAGCCGCGTGGGCCGCCTTGGCCGCTCCGATGGCCCGCCGGTTCGGCCTGTCCCGTCGCTGATTCAGCCGTGGGGAGGATCTGCCGCGCACCCGTGCTAAACTGCCATAAGAAATGCTTCCCGATCTGGAGTTGGCGGTTCGGTTGCAGGAGTTGACAGCCGGGTAACCGAGTTGACCCGCGAAATTTCCGCGCTGCCCAAACACATCGCCGAAATCGAAAAGAAGTTAGAAAGTCACACCCGCAAACTCGATGCCGATCGCGCGGCCCTTACCGCCAATCAGAAAGATCGCAAAGACACCGAAACCGAGATCCAAACGCAGGAACAAAAGATCTCCAAACTCCGCGGCCAAATGTTGGACGCGAAAACCAACGATCAGTATCGCGCCTTCCAGAACGAAATCGAATTCTGCGAGAAAGAAATTCGCCGCGGCGAAGATCACATCCTCGAATTGATGGGCGAATCCGAGCCGCTCGATAAGAACGTGAAAGCGGCCGAATCGGCTCTCAAAACCGAAAAAACCCAAGTGGAAACCGAGAAGCAGCAGGCCGTGGCCCGCACCGCGGAAGACAAGAAGGCGCTCGACCAGATCCACCAGGAGCGCGCCCAGATTGTTACGCGCATCAATCCCAACGTCTACCGCCAGTACGAACGCATTCGTAAGGGCCGCAGCGGCGTCGCCATCACCGAAGCCGTGGGCGGACGTTGCAGCGCCTGCCAAATCGCCGTCCGCCCGCAGTTCTTTCAGGACCTGAAAAAGGGCGACCAAGTGATGTATTGCGAAAGCTGCGCCCGCATTATTTACTACAATCCGCCAGTGGCCTTCGAAGATCTGACCGGCGAGTCCGCTCCCGTCGTCCAAGGTTGAACCAGAGCCAAGCCCGCAGTATGGTAGTATGGTAGCGGTATGGCAAGCGCGAAGGTGACTTTCACCCTTGATCTCGCGACCGTCTCCCGTCTGGAAGACGCCGCCATCCGCATGTCCATGCCCAAAAGCGCAGTTGTGCGCGCTGCTATCGCGGATTACCACGAGCGTATCGGCCGCCTCGGCGAAGCTGAAAAACTGAGAATGTTGCGCGCGTTCGATGAATTGGTGCCGCGTATCCCCAAGCGCAGCCGGGCTGATGTCGATCGTGAGTTGCGCTCCATGCGCCAGGCGCGCCGTGCCGGCGGCCGCCGCTATCCCCAGTGATCTTCCTCGATACGTCGCTCCTCATCGACGCGCTTGCCGGTCCTGGCCGAGCGGCGATGGCGTTGCGCAACGCGATCGGCGAAGGACACCGGATTATGGTGCCTTGCCTGGTCCTGTTTGAGTGGCTGCGAGGTCCTCGCGTCCCCGCCGAACTGGCGGCCCAGGAAGCTCTCTTCCCAACCGAAGCAGGCGTGCCTTTTGGCCCGCGCGAGGCCGTCCTCGGCGCCAAGCTATACCGCAGTATACGCCGGCCCCGTGGCCGCGAAATGGACTTGGCAATTGCCGCTTGTGCCATCACCCACGAGGCGCGGCTTTGGACTCTGAATATCGCCGACTTCGCCGATATCCCCGGTTTGACGCTCTATACCGCTTAAGCCGGCTATGCCTCCGTGATATGCTTTCTCCTACCCAGGAGGGCCGCCTTGCGCACCTCAATCGCCTTGTTCCTAACCGCCATCGCCCTGCCCGTCGGCGCTGAAAACTGGCCCCAATGGCGCGGCCCTTCGCTCAACGGCATCAGCTCCGAAACGAACTTGCCCCTCCACTGGAGCGCCACTCAAAACATCGCCTGGAAACTCGAAATGCCCGGCCGCTCCGGCTCAACGCCCATCGTCTGGGGCGACCGCATCTTCCTGAACGTCGCCGAAGGTGACGAACTCTCCCTCTGGTGCGTCGACAAAACCAAAGGCGCCGTGGTCTGGAAAAAATTCATCGCGTCCGGCAATTACAAAATCAACAAGCAGAACATGTCGTCTCCGTCCCCGGTCACCGATGGCCAAAGCGTCTACGCCATGACCGGCACCGGCATCCTCAAGGGCTTCGACTTCCAGGGCCGCGAGCTTTGGACCCGCGACATTCAGAAAGACTACGGCAAGTTCGGCCTCAACTGGGGCTACGCGTCCTCCCCGCTGCTCTTCGAAGACGCCCTCTACGTCCAAGTTGTGCATGGAATGAAAACGCACGACCCGTCTTATGTTCTGCGCATCGACAAGCACACCGGGAAGACCGCGTGGCGAACTCTGCGTCCCACCAACGCCATCCGCGAATCGCCCGACTCCTACACCACGCCGGCCTTACTGCGCTACGCCAATCATGTCGAGATCGTAGTCACCGGCGGCGATTGCATCACCGGTTACGACCCCGCCGCCGGCGCCGAACTGTGGCGCGCCACCGGCTTCAATCCCAATAACGAGCCCGACCATCGCATCATCGCTTCGCCCGTCGTCTTCGACGATATCGTCTTCGCCCCCACGCGCGTCAAGCCGTTGATCGCCTTTCGCGCCGGCGGACGCGGCGATGTGACACAGTCTCAGAAGCTCTGGGAATTTATGAATGGACCCGACGTTCCCACTCCCGTCACCGACGGTAAATATTTCTACTCGGTGAACGATCGCGGCATCATATGGTGCCTCGACGCCCGCACCGGCGCCGAGGTCTGGGGAGGCAAACGCATCCAGCCCGGCGCCTATAGCGCCTCGCCCGTGCTGGCGGACGGGAAAATCTACATCACCAACGAAGACGGCTTGACCACCGTTATCAAAGCCGGCAACCAATTCGAAGTCCTGGCGGAAAACGACCTGAACGATTACACCCTCAGTTCGCCCGCCATCTCCGATGGCCGCATCTTCGTGCGCACCGCGAAATTCCTGTACGCGATCGGCAAGTAAGCGCTTACGACGGTTTGTAGTACAACACCAGGCCGCCACCCAGCGCGGCCAAAATGAATCCCACGTAGAGCAGCGGATTGGGTGCGTTCTACGGCGGATGCATCGACATGGAAACCACCAGATTGATCGGCGGCGCGCCTCCGAAAACCAGCGGCATCCCGATAGTGGGCAGTCCGCCCGCCTTGAAAGCCCCGATAATGCGGACCACGCCCAAAGCGCCCAGCGCCCCGCCGATAATCGGCCACGTGGTGCCCCAGAATTGAATCCACTGAGGCTACCCTGCGTCGATAATCCCGCTACCGGCACAAGCACCCCGATCAAAAAATAAGCGACGCCCAAGCACAGCAGCACTTTCAGCGATTGCCGAACTGCGTCTGCCCCTTATGCGGCACGGGCCCGTAAACGCCCCACGACAGCCACTGCGCCAAGCACGAATGTGATCCACATCTTGACCGCTTCCCGCCCATTTTTGATTTCCACTGAGCTTTGCCCGATCTGGAGAAATCCTCTGCCCAACTATGCCATACTACCTGAAATTCGCAAATCTTGAGAGGACACCTCAGAATGGCTCGCCCGGAATCTGCCGCCTCACATCGCCTCACAACCGTCCAGTGGGTCATCTGCGTCATAGCCGCCATCGGCTTCGCCTTCGATACCTATGCGCTGCTGGTCCTACCGCTGATCGTGCGCCCGGCCCTGATGGAAATCGCCAAGGTGAAACCCGGCACGCCGGATTTCAACCATTGGGTCGGCCTGCTTTTCTACATTCCGGCGGTTGCCGGCGGTGTTTTCGGACTCCTGGGAGGATATCTCACCGACCTTCTGGGCCGCCGCCGCATTTTGGTTTGGAGCATTCTGTTATATGCCGGTTCGGCCTTCGCCTCCGGCCTGGTCACCTCGGTAAGCGCATTGCTGGTCCTTCGCTGCACGACTTTCATTGGAGTCTCCGTCGAATTCGTCGCAGCTGTCGCCTGGCTGGCGGAACTGTTCCCGGATGCCAAACAGCGCGAAGCCGTCCTGGGATACACGCAAGCGTTTTCCTCGGTCGGCGGCCTGCTCATCAGCGCGGCCTATTACATTGCCGTCACATATTCGAAGTCGCTGCCCGCTATCAACGGCGGGCACGAAGCCTGGCGCTATACGCTGATCTCCGGCGTGATTCCCGCCATCCCCTTGATCCTCATCCGGCCCTTCCTGCCCGAGTCGCCCGCGTGGCAGGAGAAGAAACGGGCAGGCACACTTCAGCGTCCTAGCTTTGCGGAATTGTTCCGCCCGGAATATCGAAAGATTACGCTGCTCACCGCGCTCATGTTCGCCTGCAGCTACGGCGCAGCGTTCGGCGCCATCCAGCATATTCCGCGCATCGTACCGGGCCTGCCGCAGGTGGTACACCTGGCGCGCGCCGCGCAGGAACAGATCGTGAGCAAGGTCCAGTTCCTGCAGGAAATGGGCGGACTGCTAGGCCGCGTGGTGCTGGCCTTCCTGGCCATCCGCATCGTCAGCCGCCGCAAACTGCTGCGCATCTTCCAGTTTCCGGGGCTGTTCCTGGTGCCGTTCGTATTCTTCTACCCGGCCACCCACGATCTCGGCATGACCGAAGTGGGCATCTTCCTCGCCGGAATGCTCACCGTCGCCCAGTTCAGTTTCTGGGGCAACTATCTGCCGCGCATGTATCCCATCCATCTGCGCGGAACCGGTGAGAGTTTCGCCGCCAATATCGGGGGCCGCATGATCGGTACTTCGGCCGCGTTGCTCACCACCACGCTGGCCAACTCCATGCCCGGAAACACGCCGTTCACCAAACTGGCCTACGCCGCCGCCGCCGTCGCGTTGCTCGTGTATGCGATAGGTTTCACTGCAAGCTTCTGGCTGCCCGAGCCGCGCCAGGAGAAACTGCCGGAATAATCAGGCGCCGGCTCTGCGCGCGCGCCACTCTTCCGCGGTGATCTCCCAAACCTCGGTCGCCAGCCGCCCGGAAACATAGTCGCCTTCGCGCGTTTCGACCACACGCATCCCTTGTCTTTCCGAAATCCGCCGCGACGCCGTGTTGGCCGCGGCCTTCGGAACGCGCAGGACGGGGAATTCCAGCGTATCGAACCAGTAGTCCGTCACTGCTTCGGCCGCTTCGCTCATCAGCCCGCGCCCGTGCCACGGCGCACCGAGCCAAAACCCGCGATTGTTTTCGCCCCTCATCAACGCGATCGAACCTACCAGGCGTTCCGGATCCTCCTTGAGGCGCAGCGTCCAATGCCAAGCGTCCCCCCGCTCCACCGCCGGCAGCGCCACATCGCGGTAATAAACGAAGACCCCATTCGCCGGGAAAGGCCACGGAACCTGATTTGCCAGGTATTTCACTACTTCCCACTGCGGAAAGAGCAACTGCGCCGGTCCGGCATCCTCGATCTCGAGCGGTCGCAACCACAAGCGCTCGGTTTCGAAGAGTCGGAGTCACTCCTCGACCTTCACCGAAGCCGCCAGCCGCTTCGGAGCCGCTAACCGGTAGCTGCATGTCACCAGTTCAGCCACTTCTTCCCAATCCACCACGCCCACATCCAGCCGCAGAGCCACCCAGCCCCGGCGTGCGATATACGCCGGCAAATAAAATCGTTCCGGTTGCGCAGCCGCCAACGCCTTGTTGTCGCCGGGGAGGACTTTGCACGTCACCGCTATCATGCCGTCGCCGTGATGATCGTTCAGAAAATAGGCGAACGCCTTCTTGCGCACCAGAAAACTCGCATGCGACGCCTGCCGGCACACGCTGGCTTCCGGGAGCGCCAGGCAGATCTTCGTCAGCCGGGCGAAGAGCCCGTCTTCCCTATCCGTCTTGCTCATTCGCTCACCCGCCGAAGCAATACAGCTTGCCGTCCTGCGACCCGATCACGATCCGCCCCGCCGCAATCGCCGGCGAAGCCGAGAGCGGCGCGCCCGCCTCGAAATCCCAGATCTTTTTGCCCGAGGCCAAATCCAGCACGTAAAAGCGTCCGTCGTTGGAGCCCACGTAGACGCGTCCTCCGGCGATCGCCGGCGATGAATCCACCCGCGCGCGCGTCGCGAAGCTCCAGATTTGCTTCCCGTTTTTCGCGTTCAAACAATGCACCACTTTGTCCCGCCCGCCCAGCACCACCCGCTCGCCTTCCACCGCCGCCGACGAGTAAAAAGGGAATTGCCGCTCCGGATTCTCGTACCGCCATGCCACCCGTCTGCGGCTCAAATCGGCGCCCGCGACATCGTTATTGAACGTGCCGAAATACGCCCATTGCCCCATCATCGCCGGCGACGCACCCGTGTATCCGCCTGAATCGAAATGGAACATTTCTTTCCCATCCTCAATGCGCAGCCCGCGGAAAATCTCGTCGCAGCCCGCGATGTACACGAGGCCCCCGGCGATGGCAGGCGTGGCATGAACATAGCTGCTGGTAGTGAACTTCCAAAGGACCTTGCCGTCTTTCACATTCAGGCAATACAGGTTGCCGTCATACGACCCGATGAATAGCCGCTCGCCCGCGATCACCGGCGACGACCGGATCTCGCTGGTGGTCTTGAAGGTCCACACCCGCTTGCCGTCCGACGCGCGCACCGCATGCAGGGTGCCCGCAATGTCGCCGACATAGACCACGCCATCGTGAATCAGCGGCGACGATTCGTCGATCCCATCCTCTGCCTTATACTTCCATCTCAGTTTGCCCGTCGCCAGGTCGATCGCCAGCAGATCGGCCGATTCCACTCCGACATACACCACGCCGTCCGCAATCGCCGCCGACGATTGAATGCCTTCGCCCGCATCGTAGGTCCACAGCAGTTTCAGCGTGGCCGGAACCGCGCCGCCGGCCACGCCCGTCAGTTCCGGATTGCCGCGGAATTGCGGCCACTCGTCGGCCGCGTGCAGACATCCCAGCCAGATAGCAGCGCCGCCAGCCAGCCGCACTGCCTACTTCGCCTTCTCGATGCGATAGAGTTTCGATGCCGTGCGCACAATCAGGCTCGACCGGTAGATCGGCGGGTGTCGCCAGCGCCATCTCATCGAGCGAATTCTTGCCCAGCACCTTGAACTCCGGCCCGGCCTGAATCACGTAAGTATCGCCGTCTTCGCTGAGCGCAAAGATCTTCCCGTTGTAAGCCCACGGCGATGCCGTGAATGCCGCGCCCTCCGCGTTGATGCGCTGTTTGCCGTAGATCTCCTTGCCGGTCTTCGCATCGCGGCAGGTCAGGAATCCGTAATCCATCAGCGTGTAGTAGTAATCGCCATAAACCAGCGGCGACGGATTGTAGGGCCCGCCCTGCGCGCTGATACCATGCCACGAATTCGTTGCTGGTTTCGTCGCCCTTCAGGCTGATGTCGCCGCTGGCGCCCCGCCTGTCACCGCGTAAATCGGCCGCACCTTGTCGCCCACATAGCCGGAGGTCACGTACAATAATCCGAATTTCGCAAAGGGCGTCGGAATGCTGATCGACGACATGCCGCCAAATTCCCAAAGCACCTTGCCGTCCAGGTCGTATGCCCGCACGCGCCGCGTTCCCGCCGTCACAATCTCCGTGCGCTTCCCGCTTTCCCAAATGAACGGCGTGGCCCAATTGCTGCCTTCATCCCGCGTCACGCGCCAGATCTGTTTGCCGCTCTTCGCATCCAGCGCTTCCAGAAACGACTGATCCTCGTTGTCGTTTACGAGGTAGAGCCGCCCTTGGTGCAGCACGGGCGATGCGGCAGCGCCCCACCCGTAGCGCATGTGGAACGGCCCCAGCGGCTGCGACCAAAGCGTCTTCCCGTCGCGGTTCAGGCAAAAAACACCCACGCCGCCAAAGTACGCGTACACGCGCTCGCCATCCGTCACCGGCGTCTCCGAAGCGTAGCTATTTTTCAAATGCCGCGCCGGAGCGTGACCCCGATGCACTTCCCGCTCCCACAGCATCTTTCCCGTCTTCCAATCCACGCAATAGACCATCCAGCGATGTTCGTCCGTGGGCGCCGCTTCGCGATTGCCCCCGAAATAAACACCCTTTTTGGGCGCTTCCTCGGGCGTCGACGCAATCACCGACGTCAGGAAGATGCGGTCGCCGGCCACCACGGGCGACGACCATCCGCGCCCCGGAATGTCCAGCTTCCACGCCACATTCTCCGTGGTGCTCCAACTCTCCGGCAGCGCGCCGTCTTTGGCCACCCCGGCGTCCGGGCCCGCGGAATTGCGGCCACTGGTCGCCGTCCGCCGCCGCGCAGAGTCCCGCCAAGGCCAGCAGCGCCGCGCCGCAGCGCAAAGTTATTTGGCGATGTTGTAGCAAAACAGATTGTCCTGGTCGCGCAAATATAGTTTTCCGTTCGCGATCACCGGCTGGCTCCAAGTCGGGTACCCTCCCTTCGCAATTTCGAACCGCGAGATCTCGTGGTAACCGGCGGGCGTAGCCTCGATCAGCCCGACCATGCCGTCCTCGCCCAGCGCATACAGTTTGTGGTCGGCATAAACCAGCGATCCCTTCCCAACGCTGCGATCCTTCCACGCCACTTCCCCGGTCTCGAATTTCATGGCAGTTAGAATGCTGCTTGAAAACCCGTAGAGGTAATCGCCCACCAGGATCGAGGTGCTGTAGTGGTTGCGCATGTCCTTGTTGAAATACACTTCCGACGCGTCGCCCGTGGCCTTCGTCTTTAGCAGCACGCAGCCCGTCCCGTAGTCCGATGAAAGAAAAATCTCGCCGCCATGCACGATCGGCGTGGCTATGTTGGCGGTCCCATTAGCTACGCGTTCATAGCGCCATAGCAGCTTGCCGCTCGCCAAATCCAAGCCCATCGCCGCATCTGCCGTAAACACTACCAACCGCCGTGAGCCGCCCGCATCGTAGAGCATAGCCGACGAATAACCTGCCGCATCGTCCTGCGACTGCCACACCACCTTGCCGGTCATCTTATCCAGCGCCACAACCGCAGCGCCGCGTCCGCCCGGTGTCACAATGACGTGGTCGCCATCCACCAGCGGCGATTCGCTGATCCCCCAATGGGGCACGCGCCCGCGAAAGTGGTCCACCACGTTGTAGCCCCACATCGTTTTGCCCGTGGCCGCATCCAGGCACACCAGCATCCCGTCCGCAGCCAGCGCGTAGACATGCGCTCCGTCGACGGTGGGCGTGCTGCGCGGACCATGTCCCCGCGATTCGTGAAACGGAATGCCGGTGTGCGTGCGCCAGATCTGTTTGCCGGTCTTCGCATCCAAGGCCAGTACATATTCTTCGTTGCCTTGCTGGCCCTGCAGGAACAGTTGCCTCCGGCCACCGCGGGCGACGAATAGCCCTCGCCCAGCCCTTGGGTCTTCCACACCACAGGAGGACCGCCCGCCGGCCACGAGTCCAGCAGTCCGGTTTCGGTCGAAATCCCGTCGCGGTTCGGCCCTCGCCATTGCGGCCAATCGGCCGCCGCGGCCACAGCTACGGTCAAGCAGAATAATGATGCGGCGCAGCGTCCCGGCATGTGGAAAGATTACCACGCCGGAACACAACTGGCGTTCTAACCCGCGAACGGCAGCACTTCCTCGCTCGCCGGATCAAACTTGATGCGCCGCTTCTCCACGTAGCTCTGATTGGCCAGCAGCGCGGCCTGCGCCGCGCGATGCCCAACATAAACATCCGCGTTCGGCGTCTTCCGCGAACGGCAGCAATCCAGGAAATTCTGCACATGCTGCGCCGTGATGTCGCCCGGAATGCGCTTCACCACCGGCTCCGCGCCCTTTTCCGCCGAGCGGAACTCGTACCGGTTGCGATTGATAAATAGCCGCCCGTTCGATCCCAGAAACTCCACTTTGTATTCCGGCCCGTTATCGATCGCGAACGAGCTAAAGCTCACCGTGAATCCGCCCGGATACTCAAACAGCGCGCTGATCGTATCCGGCGCCGTACGCCCGTCGTGGAAGTCGTGGTACACCCCCCCAGCCGCCACGGCCGAAACCGGAGCGTCGTTGCGCTCTTTCTCCGTTTCCATGAACATATGTACTACGTCCATCCAGTGCGCGCCGAAATCCGTCAGCTTGCCGCCGCCGAAATCCAGAAACGCGCGGAAATCCAGATACTGCGCCGGTTTCCAGTCGCGATACGTCCGGCTGCCCAGGAATCGCACCCAATCCAGGTTGGCCGGTTTCGTCGCCGGTTCTGTGGGCAGCGCCTGCGCCCTTCCGCTGTGCCATACGCAATCCACGTGTGAAATCTTGCCCAGCATGCCGGAGCGCACGAATCGCTCCCGCGCTTCCAGGTAAATCTCGCCCGAACGCTGCTGCATGCCCACCTGGCAGATCCGGTTGTTCACCCGCGCCGCCCGCACGATCTCCGGACCCTCCTCGCGCGACCGCTCCAGCGGCTTCTCGACATACACATCTTTGCCCGCATTCAGCGCGTCGATGGCAATCTCTTTGTGCCAGTGATCCGGCGTCGCGATCAGCACCGCTTCCAGGCCCTTCATCGCCAGCAGTTTTCGATGATCGCCGAACGCCTGCGCGCCAGGCGCTTGCGCCACACCTTTTTCCGCCCGATCGCCGAACACATCGCACACGTAACGTAAGTCCACTTGTCCCGTTTTCTGAAAAAGGGAGGCCACGTACGACCCGCGCTCCCCGCATCCAATCAGCCCGAACTGGATGCGTTCATTCGCCCCCAGAACTCGTGAATACGATAGAGCCGTCAGCGCGGCTGCTTTAATACCATCCCGCCGGGTAAGCATGTCGAGCACATTATAATGCGCTGAAGCGTGCACTGCTGGGCCATGATCCGCTCCTAACCCTCGCGCCAACCCGCCCGTCTATCAAATAGCCACACGGTCCCGTGCAATACCCGGTATCCTGATAGAAACTGTCATGATGCGATGCTGTGCGCTCTCAATACTCTGTTTTTCTTCCCTTGCCCTAGCCCAGCAAACGGGTGAAACCGGCGACTGGCCCGATTGGCGCGGCCCCAACCGCGACGGCATCTCCGCCGAGAAAAACCTCCCCGAGAAATGGTCGCTCGATGGCCAGGGCCTCGCCTGGAAAGCCCCGTATGGCGGCCGCTCCACCCCCGTCATCCTCGGCGATCACCTCTACCTCGAAAACACGTCCGGCGCGCGCGAAACCGAGCAGGAGCGCGTCATGTGCTTCAATGCCGACACCGGCAAGCTTCTCTGGGAATACAAAATCACCCTCTATCAGAGCGACGTGCCCGCCCACCGCGTAGGATGGGCATCGCCCGTTGCCGATCCGGAAACCGGCAACGTTTACAGCTTCGCCGTCAACAACCTCGTTACCGCCCTCACCAAAGACGGCCAGAAATTATGGGAGCATTCCATCACCGAGGAATTCTCGCCCTTCACCACCCATGGCGGCCGCACCGTTTCGCCCATCATCGACGGCAATCTGCTCATCGTCAGTACGCCCACGTCCACCTGGGGCACGCAAGCCAATCGCACCCAGCGCTTCATCGCCCTCAATAAGAGCAGCGGGGAGATCGTTTGGATCAGCACTCCCGGCGGCCGCCCCTACGACACCAGCTACGGCCCCATGAATATCGGCACGGTCGATGGCACCCGTCTGCTTCTGGCTGGCGGATCCGACGGCGCCGTCCTCGCCATGAAACCGCAGACCGGCGAACCAGTTTTCAATCTCACCGTGGCCAAGCGCGGCCTCAACACCGGCATCGTCCTCAATGGCAAGTACGCCATCGCCTCCCACGGCGACGAGAACCTCGATAACAACGAAATGGGCATGATCTTTGCCTTCGATGCCTCGCGCAAAGGCAAGCTCGGCAAAGACGCCATCAAATGGTCCGTGCCCGGCTTCGTAGGCGCATTCTCTTCGCCCGTCATCGATGGCGACCGCATCTATCAGGCCGATAACGCCGGGACCCTCTTCGCCTTCGACGTCGAAACCGGCCGCCAGCTTTGGAAGTACACCATGGGCACCGTGCAGAAGGCTTCCTCGGTCTTCGCCGATGGCAAGATTTACATCGGCAGCGAGAGCGGCAAGTTCCTGATCCTCCGCCCGCATGCCGATCGCTGCGATGTGCTGAGCGATGTCGAACTCCCGCTCAGCGATTCCGGTCTGGTCTCTCAGAAGATTCCAGAACCTGTCGTGGCCGCCGCCGCTGTCGCGCGGGGCCGTATCTATTTCGTTTCGAGCGACACGCTGTACGCCATCGGCCCCAAGAAAACCAACGCCCACCCCTGGCGGCCGGTCGTGCAGAAGATGGATCAGGGCCAAGGCGACCCGGCCTGGCTTCAGGTCGAGCCTACCGAACTGGTCCTGAAACCCGGCCAAACCGTCGAGCTGCACGCCCGCTTGTACGATGCCCAAGGCCGCTTCCTGCGGGAAGAAAACCATCCCACCTGGTCTCTCGACCATTTGAAGGGCACGGTCGTCGATGGCAAGTATCAAGTGACGGCCGATCCGGAAGGCCAGGCCGGCCTGATCAAGGCCACCATCGGCGCGGTTACCGGTGAAGCCCGCGCCCGCGTCATCCCTCCCCTTCCCTGGAACGAGACGTTCTCGCAATACGCCGTCGGAGCCCTCCCCCCCATTGGGTCAGCGCCCAAGCCGGCCTGTTCCAGGTCACTGAGCTTGACGGCAAAAAGGTACTCGAAAAGAAGCCGACCGACACGCTGTTCAAACGCATGCGTGTCTTCATGGGCCCGTCCGACTGGTCCAATTACACCGTCGAAGCCGATATCCGTATTCCCGAAAAACGCCGCCAGATGGGCGATGCGGGCATCGTCGCGCAGCGCTATACCCTGGTCGCCTTCGGCAATAATCAGCGCCTAGAGATGAATTCCTGGCAGCCCGAAGTCGCCCGCGCCGTCTCCGCTCCCTTCGAAATGAAGCCCGACACCTGGTACCGGTTGAAACTGCGCGTCGAAAACTTGCCCGATGGCAAGACTCGCATCCGCGGCAAAGCCTGGGCCGCGGCCGATCCCGAACCGGATGCGTGGCCTATCGACCGCACCGATCCCATTCCCAACCGGCAGGGCAGCCCTGGCCTCTTCGCCGACGCCCAGTTCGGCGCTTATTTCGCAAACTTTAAGGTGACCCCAAACCAATGAAACGCGTCATCCTGCTCGCTCTCGTTTCCCTTCCGGCTAGCATCTGGATTCTCTCCGCCTCCGACCCCGGAACCGGCGATTGGCCCATGTGGGGGGGGACCGCCGACCGCAATATGCTCTCGTTCATGAAGGGCATCCCCACCACCTGGGATCTCAAGACCAAGAAGAACGTGAAGTGGATGGCGCAGCTCGGCTCCCAGAGTTACGGCAATCCGGTTGTAGCCGGCGGTCAGGTCTACGCAGGCACCAACAACGAACTGGTGCGCAATCCCAAGGAGCCCGGCGATC
This sequence comes from Bryobacterales bacterium, assembly GCA_963738375.1. Lineage (GTDB taxonomy): Bacteria > Acidobacteriota > Terriglobia > Bryobacterales > Bryobacteraceae > Bog-159. The sequence goes on from CAVTWL010000002.1 coordinate 790,418, forward strand.
GCGGCGTCCTGATGTGCTTCCGCGAAACCGACGGTAAATTCCTCTGGCAGCAGGCCAACGCCAAACTGGCCGCCGGCCGAGCCCTCGATTGGCCTTTCCAGGGCGTCTGCTCCTCCCCTCTGGTTGAAGGCGACCGTCTTTACTACACCACCAATCGCTGCGAAGTGATGTGCCTCGACACCCACGGCGATGGCAGCGGCGGCGCCAAGGTGAACTGGAAATACGACATGATCGAGGAAGTCGGCTCGTCGCCGCACAACATGTCCAACTCCTCGCCGGTTTCGTACGGCAACCTGTTGTTCGTCGGCACGGCCAACGGCCAGGATGAGAGCCATGTCCACATCCCATCGCCGCGCGCCCCTTCCATGATCGCGCTGGACAAAAACACCGGCAAGAAAATCTGGGAAGTCAACAATGTCGGCGAGCGCATTCTGCACGGCCAGTGGTCATCGCCCTCCGTCGGCAAAATCGGCGACGTCGTGCAAGTCATCATGGGCGAAGGCGACGGCTGGGTCCGCGGCTACGAAGCCGAAACCGGCAAGAAGCTTTGGGAGTTCGATATGAATCCCAAAGACGCCGTCTGGCCGAAGACGCGCAACGAAGTCATCGCCACTCCCGTCATTTGGGAGAACAAGGTGTTCATCGCCAACGGTCAGGACCCCGAACATGGCGAAGGCGTCGGCCATCTCTACGGCATCGACGCCACCAAGCGCGGCGATATCACCCAGACCGGCCGCCTCTGGCAATACGACAAAATCCGCCGCTCCGTTTCTACGGGCGCGGTCTTCAACGGCCTGCTATTTTACTCGGACTTCAGCGGCTTCCTGCATTGCCTCGACGTCAACACCGGCAAGCCGTATTGGACTCACGATCTGCTGTCCGCTGTCTGGGGCTCGCCCATGGTCATCAACGGCAAAGTCTACCTCGGCGACGAAGATGGCGACGTGCTCGTCTTCGAAGCGGCCAAAGAGAAGAAGCTGATCTCGACGATCAACATGGGCAGTTCGGTTTACGCGACCGTCGTGCCCGCCAACGGCACGCTGTTTGTTATGAACCGCAACGAGATCTGGGCGCTCAGCGAAAAGTAGCGTGGCTTTCTCTCGACCTGCGCACCCAGGTACTCTATCGGCGAAGGCCGCTTCGCGGAACTCGGCAGCCTTGCCCGCGGCTTCGGACTTCATCGCGCTTTGATCGTCTCCGATCCCGGCCTCAGCGCCACCGGATATCGTCGAACAAGCCATAGCCTCGCTGCCAAGGGGCCGGAATCGCCGCTCACACCTTTCACGATTTTTCGCCCAATCCCGATACCGAAATGGTGGCAGCGGGCAGCTTAGTAGCCGCCATCCATTGCATCGATTCCCTGATCGCGCTCGGCGGCGGCAGTTCGCTCGACTGCGCCAAAGGCATCAACTTCGTCCTGACCAATGGCGGCGACATGCGCGACTATTGCGGCTTCGGCAAAGCCGCGCGGCCCATGCTGCCTATGATCGCCGTGCCCACCACCGCCGGCACCGGCAGCGAAGCGCAAAGCTACGCGCTGATCTCCGATTCCGTCACGCACGTCAAGATGGCATGCGGCGATCCCAAGGCCGCCTTCCGCGCCGCGATTCTCGATCCGCTGCTGACGCGTTCGCAGCCGCGCCGCCGTGACCGCCGCCGCCGGATACGACGCCATCTCCCACGCCGTCGAGAGCTACGTCACTACCAGACGCACCGCCGCCTCCGTCGTCTTCGCCCGCGAAGCCTGGCCGCTGCTCGCGAGCGAGCTTCCAGCGCGTCCTCAGCGATCCCGGCGATCTCGAAGCGCGCGGCGCCATGCTGCTCGGCTGCGCACTACGCCGGTATCGCGATCGAAAACTCCATGCTCGGAGCCACGCACGCCTGCGCCAATCCGCTGACCGCGCGCTACGGAACCACCCACGGAGTCGCTATCGCTGCTCTGCTGACGCATGTCGTGCGCTGGAACCAACCCGCCGCGGGTGCCCTTTACGCCGAGCTCGCGCCGGATCTCGCCGATCGCCTCGCCGCCTTGGCCGCAACCGCCGGTCTGTCAGTCCGTCTTCGCGATTTGGGTGTTCCGCACGAAGCGCTCCCCGTGCTGGCCGAAGACGCCGCCGTCCAATGGACCGGCCGCTTCAACCCGCGCCCTTTCGACGAAGCCGCCGCACTGGAAATTTACGAGTCGGCGTACTGATTCAGTAGTTGAAAACCTCGGATACATCCAGCTCCGCGCCGAACATCGCCAGTGGAATCCGGGTCTCCCGGCCGCCGTGGTCACGCCGCTGTGCAAACGTTGACGCTCACAATTTCGCGTTTCGGGGCTACCGTCCAGAATTCTTGCGCTCCAGTAGAGAAGCACAGCACTGCCTTCTCGCGAGTTTCCCTCCGGGAACAGCGACTGAAACATTTCCCGACTGTCATCAGCAGGGGTTCGGTTGCGGCGGCCCTGGGTACTTCGCTCTTAATTATCGCTCCAACCATCGAAACCCAGAACAAACGAGGTCTTGGTACGCCAACGCACTGCCGATCCTTGGTGCTGGCAGCCCGCGTGCTGTAGCCCTCCCGGCTAGACTTCGCAAGAAAGGCGAAAGATGAAAAAAATAACGTGGTTATTCGTATTGGCGTGTGTGGCTGCCTTCGCTCAGGATCGGCAGCCGCATGGTGGTGGAGGTCGTCCGGCGGACGTCGGCGGTGGACACATTCCCGCTCACGGTCCCCCGCCTTCACATGCAGCGCCTCAGCAGCATGCGCAGTCCGCCAGGCCTGAGGAACATGCCAATGAGCACCATATAGCACCGGAAAGAGAAGGCCATCCCAGCGTCCCCCACGTAGACGCCCGTAACGACCGTTGGGTTGGCCACGAAACTGGTCGTGATGACGTGCATTATCATCTCGAACACCCCTGGGCGCACGGTCGTTTCTCCGGCGGTTTCGGCCCCGGGCACGTGTGGGCTCTCGCTGGCGGAGGTCCCGGACGCTTCTGGTTCAATAATTTTTATTGGGACGTCGCGGCTTTCGATTACAACATCGTGGCCGACTGGAACTGGAATGGCGATCAGATCGTCATCTACGAAGATCCCGACGATCCGGGCTGGTATCTTGCGTATAATTCTCGCTTGGGCACCTACGCCCATGTCGAATATCTGGGAGCGTAAACGGATTATGAAAAAAACGACGACCGCCTCCCGGTCTCAGTAGAAGACGAAGAAGTTGACGGAGCGGATTCAGGGGGCCAGTCCGGGGACACGCAAGGCCTCTCCCGCATTCCACAAGCGGGACCGGAAAGCGTCGAAGAATTGGTCGAGGAGGGCAACGCCCTGGAAGCCGGCCTGGTCGACGCCATCGAGAACGCGCCCGACGCGGATGTCTCCGAAGTCTACACGCACGAGGTGCCGGAGGATGACGTGCCCCTGGAGTACCGCCAACAAACGCGAGAAAACGACTAAGGAGCAGAGGGCCACTGGCAGCGATCCGATCAGATCCCGCACGTGGCCCAAATTCTGTTGGCCAACAAACCGGCCCAGCTCCCGCGCTATCCGCAGGGGAGACGCCGGATCCCAAAACGTCGCGGTGCCCACTTCTACCGCGCTCGCCCCCGCCACCAAAAACTCCGCCGCATCCTCTCCGCTTGCAATTCCTCCCAAACCGATTACCGGTATCTTCACGGCTTTAGCGGCCTGATACACCAACCGCAGTGCCAGGGGTTTGATGGCGGGCCCCGACAATCCGCCGAAACCCGCTCCCAGTCGCGGCCGCCGCGCCCGGGCGTCCACCGCCAACGCCACGAAAGTATTCACCAGCGAAATTGCGTCCGCCCCGCTCTCCTCCGCCGCGCGCGCCAGCGGTTCGATCGCCGCCACATTCGGCGACAGCTTTACCACCACCGGCCGCCGCGCCACCCGCTTCACCCCCCCCACTACTTCCGCCAGCAGCTTGGGATCGCTCGAAAAAAAGATCCCGCCATGTTTCGTGTTTGGGCAAGAAACGTTCAGCTCATAGCCCGCCAGCCCTTCAGCGGATTCCAATTCGCGCACCACTTCGGCATAGTCTTCGCTCGCGTTCCCGAAAACATTCGCGAAGACCGCGGTCCGCAGCTTCGCCAACCCGGGTAGTTTCTCGCGCACAAACGCCCGAACCCCGACGTTCTGCAGGCCAATCGAATTCACCATGCCGCCCTCGGTTTCCCACAGCCGTGGCGGCCGGTTACCGTCCATCGGCTCCCGCGACAGGCCCTTCACTACCAAGCCGCCCAGTAAATTCAGATCCACCAGCTTCTCGAATTCCAGCCCGTAGCCGAATGTGCCGGAAGCCGCCAGCACCGGATTCTTTAACGCGACGCCGCACAACGAAATCGCCAGACGCGCGTCGTCCCGGCTCATTTCGAGTGCTCGTCTTCGCCTTCCGCGTAGGCTTCGACCAACGCATCGCCGGTCGCCGACGAAGGTGCGCTGATCCCGGCCGCTCGCGCCAAAGTCGGCGCCAGATCTATGGCCTCGATGGCGTTCTCGATTGTCCGGCGCGCGAATTGCGGTCCATAAAGGATCAACGGCACGCTAACGTCGTAATTGTACAAAGAACCGTAAGAAACTCCCCGTCCGACGCCATATTCTTCCACGGCTTCGGGATCGTAGGAGAGCATCACGTCGCCGCCGCGCAGTTCATGGAAGCTGTTTTCGAAGCGCCGGCGCCACTCGCCCGTGAACGAACAATCTCCGTCCGCCGTGTAATACCCGGCCACACCCGGCACCCGCAGCGCCATCTCGCCCGCCAGTTTCCGCGCGCCGCGAGCCGGTGTGTTCTGTTTGTGCAGCGTGTCCAGCCTCAAATACAGGAACGGATAAACGTATTTGTCGACGTAGCTGTTCTTGGCCGGCGCTTTATCCAGCCAATCCGACATGCCGCGATTGATCGCCCGCGCCACGTTCTCCCCCTGAATCGCCTTCACCGGCCGCAGCGCCGCGTCTGGTTCTGGCGGAGCGCCATGCGCGGCCGCGAAAATCAAGTTGTAACTTCCCTTGCCCGGTGTTTTGTTCAATACCTCAAGGGTTCGCTGCATCTGGCGGTCGAGTTCCACGGCCATTTGGTCCATGATGGGCGAAATCGCGCCGGTTTCGTAGCCCAACAGTGCCATCGACCCAAGTGTTACGAAAACGAAATCCACCGTTTCCTGCTGGCCCAGCTTTTCCGCCGTAACCATCGTACGCAACAAATCGAACTGCGCCTCCTGACCGTCCGGCGACGCCTGATACAGTTCGAAAAATTCCTCGGGCTTCCGTGCATCGTACGCCAGCGTTCGTATCGGCGGCGAATCGCTTCTTGCTCCCACTGCCATCCACTTCTTGTTGTGCAGCGGCTCCAGTGACCGCGCACTGTTGTATCCCGCCAGCCATTCGGGAGTGTTGCCGCGCGTGTTGAATCGGCCCTGGTTGTCCATCCAGAAAACCTGGCCCTTCGTCTGTCCCGCCATCAGCGACGCCGGACCCTCGTTCATCCCCAGACAATAAATGCGGCTCTTCCCCGACCGCTCCAGTTCATCGGCCAACGTGGTCGCTTCCAACAGCGCCGGACGCGCTTTGGTCATTCGCCCCATGCGCCGGTCGTACCATTGGTCCGCTACGATTCCGTGCAGGCTCGGGTATGCCCCTGTGGCGAGGGTCGCCAATCCGCTCGACGTGAACCCGCTCGACAAAAGCCGGCAATCCGGGTAATAAGTACCTTTGCCGGCCAGTTCGCGGAATCCCCCCGGCACCAGAGAATTCCAGGTACGGCTCAGGTATAACTGCCGGAATTGCTCCGCAATCACAACCACGAACAATTTGGGCTTCGGGCGCAAAGCGACCAGTCGGTTTGCCGATAAACCTGCCACCCCTGCCAGGGTTCCCACCGCAAACCGCCTTCTGGAAATGTCCATCGCGTTAAGAGTTTAGCAATCCCTGTAAAATTATGGTACCTTGTTTTTTCTTAATACTTATTCATAAAGGACCGGGTGTACTGCACCTCTGAGGGAGAACCAGCCGATGCAGGAAGAAGACAACAGCGTCTTGGGCTTGGCAACCATAAGACGGAATCGCGGGATTTCATTGGAGCAGATTGCGGAAGCAACTAAAATCAACATCAGAAGCCTGAAGGCGATTGAAGGCGGCGATTTTAAGAAGTTACCAGGCGGCATTTATAATACCAGTTACATTCGCCAATACGCCAAAGCAATCGACTTCGATGAAGCCGAACTCTTAGCTTTCTACCGGACACAAATGGGTATTGCCGGCACTGCGGAAGATCCGTCACGCAGCCCCAACGCCGGCGACGTGATCGGCGGTGGTTTTCGCCCCGCCTCCATAGCCGGCTGATCCTGTACGGCATAACACCGAATTGGACAGGACGCGCGCGTCTGCCCTCGCTACCGCAGCGCCGCCAGTAAATCCCCGGTCTGCCGCGCTACTTCCCAACGGGCCTTTTCCACGGCGTACTGTGCGTCGTAGAACGCTCTCCACTTCCCGCTTTCTGCCACTCGCGACTCCTCCACCTGGCTCACTAAGATTCTCCCTTCCCGCAGTAATGCGAGATTCACCGACAACTGGTCCCGCGCTACGTCCAGATCCAGGCGCGCCACGTCGCGCTGCTCTTCCGCCTTTCGCAAATCCCGCAAACTCCTGTGCGTATCCGCCGTGATCTGGTTGCGCGTCTCCGCCAATTGGATCTTCAACTTCGAAGCTTCCGCATCGGCTTCCGCGGCGGCCGCACTCACACCCGGTCCCGCCAGCACCGGCAGGGCGAACGAAAGACCGATCTCTGCATTGTTCGCCTGATATTGCAGAAAGTACTTTTGATAATGGTTGAAAGTCGCAAATAGGCTGTACTGCGCCACCAGGTCTGCATGCGGCAGCCGCGCCGCTTTGGCTCCCCTGCTTTCGAGACCCTTCGCCGCAATCTGAGATTCCAGCCGCCGAAGCTCCTTGTTCGATTCCAGTGCGCTCTTCACCGCTGCCTCCTCCGAGGCCGGCAGCGCTGGCGCGAGCCGTTCCTCCACCACAGCCTGCACGCGATCCTCAGCGCAGTAACCCAGCACCATCGCCAGCGATGTCTCCGCCGTTTCCCGATCGGCATCCAACTCATCCGCCGCCTGTCGCGCGCGCGCCAGGTTTAGTTCTCCCCTCTTCGATTCCAAGGCTAGGGCCCGACCTTCTGCCACCCGGCTTTTCATCGTTGCGGCCGCTTTCTGCGCGCTGTCCACCTCTTGCCGCGCCATCTCACCCGCGCGAGCCGCGCGCTCTGCATCCAGAAACAGCGTGGCGGTGCGGTAAGCCACATCGTCCCTCTTGGATGCCGACGCAATGCCGGCCCCCCGCGCCTCCTCTTTCGACCGCGCTACCGCATAACTCTGTTGCCGGTTGAACAAATACTGCGACGCGCGCGCCTGCACAATCGACGGCGCCGATCCGTCGATGCTCATCGGAAACCCGTAAGTGTACGCCAACCCGCTTCCCACCGAGACATGGGGTGCGAACGGGTCTTTCTGCACGCGCACGACGGCTTGCGCCTTCACCTCATCCAGCCGCGCCATGGCGATCTCCGGGTTTTGCTGCAGCGCTCGCTCCACCGCCTGCCGCAGCGTCATGGTGTGTACTTCGGCGCGCAGCGCAAAACCGCACCAAGCCAGCGCGATCGATCGGGTCAACGTCGACATGCTGGTATTGTCTCAGGTGTCGAGGATCGCGCACAAAACCCGGCTGCGGCTACTTTCGAAATCGCCGGATGGTCAGCGTATGCCGGTCTGAGCGGTAAAAACCGATCACGTATACTGCCGCCTTGCCCGCTGTGGAAAACAGCACCTGCCGGATGCGCAGCACCGGCGCCCCCGCGTGGATTGCCAGTAGCTCCGCAACCCGCGAACCCGCCGGCGTCGCATCCACTTCTTCATCCGCGTATTGCAACTCGATGCCGTACTCTCGCTCTAGCGTCGCGAATAGGGATCTTCGCTCCAGCGGCAGGTTCAGGAGGCTGCCAAACTCCTCGGCGGAGAAATAACAAACCTCAACCGCGAAAGGCTGTTCGCCGGATTGCCGAAGCCGCTCCAACTTCACCAGCCGGCTGTTGGCCGGCAACGACAAGCGGGCCGCCGCCTCTTGCTCGTTCTCCACAATAGTGGCGCAAAGAATTCGCGAACGCGCCGGCAATCCCCGGCTCGCCATTTGCTCGGTGAAACTCGCCAATCGGTTGAAGTGAATTCGCGGCAGGGCCACGAACGTCCCCGCGCCCCGCCTGCGGTCCACGAGTCCTTCATGTTCCAGTTCCGCCAGCGCATGCCGCGCCGTCATGAGGCTCACTTCGTGACTGCGCGCGAGTTCGCGCTCGGATGGCACCGCGTCACCCGGCTGCAACTCGCCGGCCTCAATGCGCTTGCGTAGCGCGTATTGGATGCGCCGGTACGCGGGGGCATCCGAATCTGTCTTTTGCAGCATCAGCCTTCCGTTCCTGGCCGCATCTCGCCGTGCTTGCAGCGGTTTGCGGTCGATTCGACCTGCTATAGAGCTTTCCGCGGTTAGCTGCTATAGAGCGCCAACGATGGTATTTTACCCCGAACACCCGCTTAGATTCCAGATATTTCCACGCTTGCCTATTTTTTCCTCTTGACGTCAGGTTACAACCGGAATTATACTTCCCCCATAGCAGGTTTCTGCTATATAGCTGTTTCGTGGGGTTTTTGGCGAGCATGGCAAGCGACATAGCACTGCGATATAGCACTATGCTCGTTGCAACGGTGGCCGGAGAGGCTCTTCCCTCTCCTCAACTAAACGGAGGTCTTATCTCGTGAAACTTCGAACGTTGTTTCAAAGTTGCAGAGCATTGGCTCTATTAGCCATGGCCTGCGCGCTGGCCGGATCCGCCTGGGGCCAGCAGGTGACTGCGGCAATTACCGGCACCATTACCGATCCCTCGGGGTCTCCCATTGCCGGCGCCAAGGTGGCCGTCAAGGACTTGGACCACGGGGTTGTTTATCCCGCCGAAACCAACGCACAAGGCTCTTACAGCTTGCCCCGCCTGCCCATCGGCCGTTATGAAGTTCGCGCGGAATCCCAGGGATTCCAGACGTCCTTGCAGCCTTCCGTAACCCTCGACGTCGACCAAACCGCCCGTGTCGATTTCCAGATGAAAATCGGCAGTGTCTCTGAAACGGTCGAGGTAACCAGCGCCGCTCCCCTATTGGAGACGGAAACCACACAACTCAGCACCGTGATCGATTCCAACACCACGGAAAACCTGCCCCTGGGCTCCCGCAACTACGCCCAGTTGACCCTCCTTGCACCCGGCGCTGTCACTCCCAACCCCAATGGCTTCACCAACGGCATCACCACTGGCCTGGGCCCCGGCGGCAACGATTCCTCCCGGCCCTATATCAACGGCAATCACGAACAGGCCAACAACTTCCTGCTCGATGGCTTGGACAACAACCAAGTCTCCGACAACCTGATGGGTTACACCCCCAATGCCGACGCCATCGCCGAATTCAATATGATCACCCAGAACGCCTCGGCCGAATTTGGCAACTTCGAAGGCGGCATCATCAATACCACCATCAAGTCCGGCACCAACCAGTATCATGGCGATGTCTTCGAATTCTTCCGCAACAATGTCCTCAATGCAAATTCCTGGGAAAACAACTGGAACAACCTCGCCAAACCCGCCCTTCGCTGGAATCAGTTTGGCGGTATCTTCGGCGGACCTATCAGGAAAGATAAGTTGTTCTTCTTCGTCGACTATCAAGGTCAGCGCCTCGATACTCCCACTTCGCTTGCTACTGCCAGCGTGCTTAACCCCCGCCGAGCGTACGGGTGACTTCTCGGCGTTGCTCACCGCTGCCACTCCTTACACCCTTACCAACCCTTCGCCAACAATGCTCCGTTCTCCGGAAACAAGATTCCGCAAAACATGATCGACCCGGTGGCCAAGAACCTCTTCGCCTCCGGTTTCTATCCCACGCCCAACACGGCCGGCACCAACAACGGCCTGCAAAACAACTACTTGTACGCCAATACCTCGGCCATCAATCAGGATCAGGGCGACATCAAGGGCGATTACAACCTGAGCGCCAACGACCGCATTTCGGCCCGCTATTCGCGGCTCTGGGCCAATGATCCATCCGCCAACTGCTTTAAGCTTTTCGACGACGGTTTCGTTTATGACAACGCCCACAGCGGCGTTGGTAACTGGACCCACACCTTCAGCCCGAACATGGTCAACGAAGCGCGCATCGGCGTCAACTACGTCCTGGTCAACAACGGCGACGATCGCCAAGAGCGGATTCGGCAATTTCGGCGAAACCCTCGGTATCGCTAACTCCAACATGGTTGGACCTGGCTTGCTGGGCCTCAACTTCAGCAACGGCTATGCCTCCAGCATTGGAAGCAATATCGTGGGTAGCCAGCAACTTTTCGCCAGCACCGTGATTCAGGCCGACGACACCGTGGTCATCACCAAGGGCGCCCACACTTTCCACATCGGCTTCCAGTTCTTCCGCGAACGCATCAATGTTTACTATGCCGGCAACAACGGGAACCAGGGACAAATCGGCTTCACCGGCCAATATTCCGGAACCGGTGAGACCGACTTCCTGCTCGGCTTGCCCGCCAGTTACGGCGGCGGCAGCGCGCAGAATGGCACGTGGGGCCAGCGCTCCAGCATCTTCGCCGGCTTCGTGCAGGACGATTACCACGTCACGCAGGGACCTCACGCTGAATATCGGACTGCGGTACGAAAACCATACGCCCTGGGTGGAGGTGGACAACCGGCAGGCGAACTTCGGTCTGTTCAGCGGCACGGTCTATCTGGCCGGCCAGAGCTGCCCGTTCAGCAACTGCCGCGCCCTGTACAACTCTTACAACGCCGGCTATGATTTCCAACCGCGTCTTGGGTTCGCGTGGAGCCCCAGGCACCGGGCGGCAAGACCGTATTCCGCGGCGCTTACACCCTGTCTTCCTATCTGGAAGGCACCGGAACCAACCTGCGCTTGCCCATGAATCCGCCGGTCAGACAGCCGAACTTCGGCGCATCTTACTCGGTCGCCGCCGATGGACCGCTGCCTCCCACCACTACCGATCAGGGCTTGATCATCCCGCCGGCCGGCAACCCCTTCCAGGGCGCGGAACTTCGCCTTTGGAATCCGAACGACAAGCCCGCCGCCGTGCAGCAGTGGAACTTCAGCATCCAGCACCAGTTCTCGAATAACACCACACTGCAGGCTAGCTATGTGGGACAGCACGGCACGCACCTGATGGAGCCGGAACTGTACTCGCAGAGCCGTCCTGAACTCCAACGGCACCACTTCGCCGAGCCCGTATATCTCGGGAAATCCTACGCTCGCCAACGAGATCGGCTTCATCGCCGGTACCGTAGTCTGCCGGCACGCAGGAATACAATGCGTTACAGGCCGTCTTCCAAAAGCGCCTCAGCCATGGATTGCAGGGCCAGGTCGCTTACACCTATTCCAAATGCATGACCGACAACGGCGGTTACTACGGTAGCTGGGGCGGCCAAGCTTGGTTTGGTCCGACGTACTGGCAGAACCTCTACGATTCGAAAGCCGAGTGGGGGCCCTGCTACTACGACCAGACACAGAACCTGACCACTTACATACTGTACGAGCTGCCTTTCGGCAAGGGACGGCAGTTCGGCAAGAACGCCAATCCCGTTCTCAACGCCATCGCCGGCGATTGGAACGTTTCGGCACGATCCTGACCTCCCACACCGGTTTCCCCATGACGCCTTATACCTGGAACGATACGTCGGGGACCGGCATCTCCGACGTGTTTACCATCCGCGCCAATTGCGTCGCGCCGGGCAAAATCCTCAACACCAACTACTCCGGCGGCGGCATTCAATGGTTCGATCCAAACTCCTACGCCACGCCCGCGAATGGCACCTTTGGCAACTGTGGAAACGGAGTGGTGCGCAGCCCGGGGAGGGCGACATGGATCTCAGCGTGCAAAAAGATTTTCCCGTCACGGAAGGAAAGAAATTCCAGTTCCGCGGGGACTTTATCGACTTGATGAACCACCCCATCTTCAACTCGCCGGGCCTCACGCTCGGCGGGGGATTGGGCGTGATCACCGCACGCAAGGACCGCGCAACATCCAGCTTGCCTTAAAGTTCATTTTCTAGACCCCACACGCGGCAGGACTCGGGGAGCCGGAACGGCGGCTCCCCTTTTTTTATGCAGCTTACAATGGAGCTAGTGAAACTTTTTTTTCTCGGCACGTTGGCCGTAAGCTTGCTACCGGCCAGATCCGCGCAGCAACTTGCCGAGTCGGGTCATTGCCGCGAAGCTTTGCCCCTGCTGAAACCGGACATCACGAAGACTAACGCGCCCGAGATGCGGAAACGCCTTGGCGTGGATGGCGTCCGCTGTGGCATGACACTCGACCAGATGGGCGCAGCGCTGGAATTTCTAAGCGGCCTCAACAAGAGTTTCCCCGGAGATCCGGAAGTTCTCTACCGTCCGTCCACGTATTCTCGGATTTGTCGATTCGCGCTTCGCACAAGCTGTTGCTCCGCGCCTTCCTCTTACCAGGTACACGAACTCAACGCGGAGTCCATGGAGACGCAAGGCAAATGGAGCGACGCTGAAGGCGGAATATCGCGAGGTGCTGAAGCGCGATCCGCAGGTGCCGGGCATTCACTATCGCATCGCCCGCCTGCTGCTGTCCGCGCCGCCGCCCGAGGCTGCGAAAGGCGAAGGCGGTGCCGGCGTTCCACCTGAGGCTGCGGCGCGAAAGGAATTGGAAGAAGAATTGAAGATCGACCCGCACAACGCCGGCGCGGAATACGTGCTCGGCGAACTTGCCCGCCAGGATGGCAAAGACGCGGAGGCCATCGATCGTTTCGGCCGCGCAGCCAAACTGGACGCCGGATTCGCAGGACGCCTTCATCGGCTTGGGCCGCACCCTGCTGACCGACAACCGCGCAGCCGACGCGATTACGCCGCTCGAAACCGCCGTCAAGCTCGATCCGGACAGCCCCGTCGCCCACTTCAGCCTGGCCACGGCTTATTCTCGCACCGGCCGTAAAGCCGATGCGGATCGCGAGTTCGCGAGGCTGAAAGGCTTCCGAAAAGTTGCAGCAGACCAAGGAGCAGGTGCGCGAAGGCATCGCCGGCGCCCCCCCCAACAGCCTTAGCCCCGCTCCGTCAATGCGTCATCGCATAGACCACATAGTTGACGCCGATCCGAATCGCCAGCGCCGAAAACTTCTCGGGATAGTGGGGTGCGTCCGCCCACTCCCAGGCGTCGCCTAAATCGGAGTTGTAGGATATCGCCACCATAACCCGGCCCTGATCGTCATAAATGCCGCGCCAATGCGCGCCGATGCCGCCGTCGTTCTTGTATCCCCGACCGCAAGTGCGCCTCCCCCGGTACCTGGTAGCGTTCTCATCGAAATCGTAAACCGTGTGAAAAATGGCGTCGCTGTCCTCGATCTCCACGATCGGCCGGTCCGGAAACACGCACTGCATGCGCTTCTCAAACACCTCCCATTCCAAGTTGCCGTGAAAATCATCGGCCATAAAGAAGCCGCCGCGCAGCAGATACTCGCGCATCTCCTCCGCCTGCGCATCCGTCAGTCCCCACTCGCCCACCTGCACGGCGTAGAGCCACGGCCAGTCGTAAGCGTCGCCCTCGTCCAGATTCACTGGCTGTTCCACCGAACGCACAGTGAATGCGCGTCAACCGTCGCAGCGCCTGCGAAAAGTGCCGGTCGGCGCGCGGATAGTCCTGCGTCCACAGCGACAGTCCCTCGCGCCAGTCGCCGTCGAAGCGGCCCGCGATAGCCGTCGTTCGGCCCCGGTGGATACATCAGCCGGGCAAAGGCCCATTCGGCCGCTGATTCCAGTCCGCTGGCACTTCAAATCGGCTGTATTCGACACCGGGGAATTGGCGGAAGGGACGTTGGAAAGCGTACAAAGCGGCAAGCGACGCAACCCCCAATCCCGCTACGCAGAGCAGCTTCCGGATTCCATAGGGTGCGCCTTGCTTTGAGCATACCGTAAACCACCGCTATCGGCAGACCCATCACATTGAAGTAACACCCTTCGATCCGCTCCACGAATTTCGAAGCCAACCCCTGGATCGCATACGCCCCGGCTTTATCCAGGGGTTCGCCGCTCGCGGCATATTCCGCGATCTCCTGCTCCGCCAACGGCGCGAACCAGACGCTCGTCTCCGCACAATCTTCAATGATCTCCGTGGCCAAGCGCAAGCAGATCCCTGTCAATACTTCGTGCCGCCGCCCGGAGAGCAAGCGCAGCATCCGCCGCGCATCGGCCTCGTCCAGCGGCTTGGCTAAAATCTCCCCGTCGATCGTCACGGTGGTATCGGCTGCCAGCACCGTCTCGCCGTCCCTCAGTTCCGCCGCGCCTGCTTTTTCACGCGCGATGCGCTTTACATAATCCCGCGCCGTCTCGCCGGCCAAAGGCGTCTCGTCCACATCGTTCACACGCACCAAGAATGGAATGCCGGCCAGTTGCAGAATCTCGCGGCGGCGGGGCGATCGGGAAGCCAGCACCAGCATCCTTCCATCTTTACCAGCTTTGCCCCCCGCCGTGGCAATCTCATTCCCACCGCCGTCCGTAAAACCAGAGCGACATCAGATACAAGCCAAACGTTGCCGCCAGCACCGCCGCTCCTTCACGAAATTCCAGAAATCCCAGCGACATTCCTCCCACTGCCTGCAGCGCGCCCACCGGCAGCAGCCTCCCGCCTGTGAATCGCCATCGCTGCTGCGGCAAGTTCAATAGCACCGAAGAGTGATGCCCAAGCGCCAACGCCGCCAATCCGAAAGTCAGACCGGGACCCACATCCAGCGGCAAAAGCATCACCAGCAGTATGCTCAAAAACCCCATATCCTTCGCCGCCAGAATCTCCCACCCCGCCAGCGGCAGCAGGCGGTATCGCGTCAAACCTGCGCCCTCCGCCCCTACTTCCAATCCGAATAACGATTGCGCGTACGTGCTCATCGTCAGCGCCACCAGCAGGCTCAGGATCGCAAACGCTTCCCGCTCCCGCGCTGCCCCCAACAACCGATATAACCCGCCCCCCGCGCTCAACGCCAGCGCCGCATAGGTATCCAGCAAACTCAGCATCTGGCGCATGTCTTTGTGGACCATGCCGCCCAGCTTCCCCGGAAACTGAGGAATGTACCGCAACAGATTCCAATGCCGATCGCGCCTCGCCGCGCGGCTGCCCAATACCATCGCCAGTTGTATGCCTGCCGCTGCCGCGCAAAAGCCTAACGCCACCGCGGGCCGCGCCGTCCGCGCCAGTATCAAGATTGCGATCCACGTCACCGGGCTCAACCCCAGGCTCGCCGCCCGCAGCCCCAACCGCTGCCGCGGCGAAAGGGGCCATAGCCCCAGCCGCGCGACAGGAATCTTCGCCAGAGGATCCGAAGACAGCGGAAACAGCATCAAAAAACCCACCAACAAAAAAAGCGGATAAGCGCTCTTGGGAGCGACCCCGCTATTTAGCGCCCCGTATGCCATCAGCGCCACGAACAAAAACAGATTGTTGACCTTGATCGATCCCAGCGTCCCCAGGTCGCGCCCCACCGCCCGCCGCACCGCTCCCAGGATGGCAATCACCGCGGCCATTCAGGCCCGATCCCACTGCCGCCCGTAGTAAAACGCCGATGCCGCGCACCCCGCCGCGGCCAGCGCCACACCACCGGACCGCGCTGATGCTCCAAAAATCCCAGCCCCAAACCGAGCGCCGTCTGCATCGCGCCGAATGCCAGGTTCCCGCTCGCGAACCGCCACCGCTGCTGCGGCAGTTCCAACAATATCGAAGACTTGTGGCCCACCGCCAGCGCCACCAGTCCGAACGTCAGCCCCGGCGCGTAATCCAGCGGCAACAACACCACGCATAGAATCGCCAGCAGCGCCGCATCTTTCGCCAGCAGAATCTCCCACCCGCGCAGCGCGCCAGCCGGTATCGCGTCACCCCCGCTCCTCCGTCCAGCCCGAATGGCGATTGCGCGCACGTGCTCATCGCCAATGCCGCCAACAGGCTCATAATCGAAAACGCGGCCGGGTCGGGATGCGCCGCAAAAATGCGATAGGCCGAGCCGCACAAGCTCAGCAGCGCTGCCGCATAAGGGTCCAGCAGGCTCAGCATCTCCCGCAAGTCTTTCCGGAACAGCCCGCCCAACCGTCCCGGCCAGTGCGGGATATCTCCCAGCATGTCCCAATGCGGATCGCGCTTCACCAGGGAGCGCCCCGCCGCCCGCATGGCCTGCATCGCCGACCCCAGCCCGCAGACCTCCAGCCCAGCCCCGCCTGCTTGGTCATCAGAAAGATCAGCATCGCCGCCCACGCCACCGGGCTGAACGCGAAACTGGCCAACCGCAATCCCAATCGTTGCCCGCGCGACAGGGGCCATACCGCCGCCCGCGCCGCCGGAATCTTGCTCAACGGATCCGCCGACAACGGAAACAGCAGCAGAAATCCGAACAGCACAAACAAAGCCTTCGCGCTGCCGCCCAGCAGCGCCAAACAGCAGGTGTTGGCTTTGAAAGAATCCGCTAAGTCCCGCCCGACCGCCCGCCCCCAGCGCTCCTAAGATTGCGCGGAGCGCAGCCACGGCACGTCCTCCTGTTGCGGCGTCTCTACCAGGTCGAAATAAATCTCGTCCAGCGGTCGCTCCAGTTCCGCCGCCGCCTGATGAAACACGATCTTGCCGCCGCGCATCATCATCACTTCGCTCGCCAGTTGCGCAATCATCTCCAGCGCGTGCGAGGTCAGAAAAATCCCGATGCCGCGCTTCGAAATCGTGAGCAATAAATCGCGGATCGTCACCGCCGACACCGGATCGATCCCTTCAAAAGGTTCATCCAGCATCAGCACTCGCGGGTTATGCAACAGCGCCATCGCCAGCGCTGTCTTCTTCCGCATGCCGTGCGAGCAATTGTCCAGATACGTGTGCCGCCCCGTCTCCAGTCCCAAGATCCTCAGCAGGGCCCCCGCCCTCGCCCGCGTTTCCTCGCGGCTCAGCCCGTACACCGGTCCGCACAGTTCCAAGTGCTCCTCCACCGTCAGCGCGTCGAATACCCCCAAATCCTCCGGCAGTACTCCGATCCGCCGCTTTATTTCCAACGGTTCCCGCGCCACGTCGCACCCCGCGATCCGCACCTCGCCGGAATCGGGCGCCAGCAGTCCCGTCAAAATCTTCAGCAGTGTCGATTTCCCCGCGCCGTTCGGCCCCAACAGCGTGCAAATCCCGCCTTCCATCGCAAAAGAAATGTGATCCAGGGCGGTGAATTCGCCAAATCGCTTGACCACTTCGCGGCATTCCAGCATGTTCTGCGATTATCGCAGGTTGATTTGTGGCCGCGCCGCGTCCGCTCGCCGGGCTGCAAATCAACCTGCGATAATCGCAGAACATGCTGGAATGCCGCGAAGTGGTCAAGCGATTTGGCGAATTCACCGCCCTGGATCACATTTCTTTTGCGATGGAAGGCGGGATTTGCACGCTGTTGGGGCCGAACGGCGCGGGGAAATCGACACTGCTGAAGATTTTGACGGGACTGCTGGCGCCCGATTCCGGCGAGGTGCGGATCGCGGGGTGCGACGTGGCGCGGGAACCGTTGGAAATAAAGCGGCGGATCGGAGTACTGCCGGAGGATTTCGGGGTATTCGACGCGCTGACGGTGGAGGAGCACTTGGAACTGTGCGGACCGGTGTACGGGCTGAGCCGCGAGGAAACGCGGGCGAGGGCGGGGGCCCTGCTGAGGATCTTGGGACTGGAGACGGGGCGGCACACGTATCTGGACAATTGCTCGCACGGCATGCGGAAGAAGACAGCGCTGGCGATGGCGCTGTTGCATAACCCGCGAGTGCTGATGCTGGATGAACCTTTTGAAGGGATCGATCCGGTGTCGGCGGTGACGATCCGCGATTTATTGCTCACGATTTCGAAGCGCGGCATCGGGATTTTTCTGACCTCGCACGCGCTGGAGATGATTGCGCAACTGGCGAGCGAAGTGATGATGATGCGCGGCGGCAAGATCGTGTTTCATCAGGCGGCGGCGGAACTGGAGCGACCGCTGGACGAGATTTATTTCGACCTGGTAGAGACGCCGCAACAGGAGGACGTGCCGTGGCTGCGCTCCGCGCAATCTTAGGAGCGCTGGGGCGGGCGGTCGGGCGGGACTTAGCGGATTCTTTCAAAGCCAACAACCTGCTGTTCTTGGCGCTGCTGGGCGGCAGCGCGAAGGCTTTGTTTGTGCTGTTCGGATTTCTGCTGCTGTTTCCGTTGTCGGCGGATCCGTTGAGCAAGATTCCGGCGGCGCGGGCGGCGGTATGGCCCCTGTCGCGCGGGCAACGATTGGGATTGCGGTTGGCCAGTTTCGCGTTCAGCCCGGTGGCGTGGGCGGCGATGCTGATCTTTCTGATGACCAAGCAGGCGGGGCTGGCGCTGGAGGTCTGCGGGCTGGGAGTCGCGATGCAGGCCACGCGGGCGGCGGGGCGCTACCTGGTGAAGCGCGATCCGCATTGGGACATGCTGGGAGACATCCCGCAATGGCCGGGACGGTTGGGCGGGCTGTTCCGGAAAGACTTGCGGGAGATGCTGAGCCTGCTGGACCCTTATGCGGCAGCGCTGCTGAGCTTGTGCGGCTCGGCCTATCGCATTTTTGCGGCGCATCCCGACCCGGCCGCGTTTTCGATTATGAGCCTGTTGGCGGCATTGGCGATGAGCACGTGCGCGCAATCGCTATTCGGGCTGGACGGAGGAGCGGGGGTGACGCGATACCGGCTGGCGCCGCTGCGCGGGTGGGAGATTCTGCTGGCGAAAGATGCGGCGCTGCTGGCGATTCTATGCGTGGTGTTGTTGCCGCTGGATTACGCGCCGGGGCTGACGTTCGGACTGGTGGCGCTGGCGGTGGGCCACAAGTCTTCGATATTGTTGGAACTGCCGCAGCAGCGGTGGCGGTTCGCGAGCGGGAACCTGGCATTCGGCGCGATGCAGACGGCGCTCGGTTTGGGGCTGGGATTTTTGGAGCATCAGCGCGGTCCGGTGGTGCTGGCGCTGGCCGCGGCGGGGTGCGCGGCATCGGCGTTTTACTACGGGCGGCAGTGGGATCGGGCCTGAATGGCCGCGGTGATTGCCATCCTGGGAGCGGTGCGGCGGGCGGTGGGGCGCGACCTGGGGACGCTGGGATCGATCAAGGTCAACAATCTGTTTTTGTTCGTGGCGCTGATGGCATACGGGGCGCTAAATAGCGGGGTCGCTCCCAAGAGCGCTTATCCGCTTTTTTTGTTGGTGGGTTTTTTGATGCTGTTTCCGCTGTCTTCGGATCCTCTGGCGAAGATTCCTGTCGCGCGGCTGGGGCTATGGCCCCTTTCGCCGCGGCAGCGGTTGGGGCTGCGGGCGGCGAGCCTGGGGTTGAGCCCGGTGACGTGGATCGCAATCTTGATACTGGCGCGGACGGCGCGCGGCCCGCGGTGGCGTTAGGCTTTTGCGCGGCAGCGGCAGGCATACAACTGGCGATGGTATTGGGCAGCCGCGCGGCGAGGCGCGATCGGCATTGGAATCTGTTGCGGTACATTCCTCAGTTTCCGGGGAAGCTGGGCGGCATGGTCCGCAAAGACATGCGCCAGATGCTGAGTTTGCTGGATACCTATGCGGCGCTGGCGTTGAGCGCGGGGGGCGGGTTATATCGGTTGTTGGGGGCAGCGCGGGAGCGGGAAGCGTTTGCGATCCTGAGCCTGCTGGTGGCGCTGACGATGAGCACGTACGCGCAATCGTTATTCGGATTGGAAGTAGGGGCGGAGGGCGCAGGTTTGACGCGATACCGCCTGCTGCCGCTGGCGGGGTGGGAGATTCTGGCGGCGAAGGATATGGCGTTTTTGAGCATACTGCTGGTGATGCTTTTGCCGCTGGATGTGGGTCCCGGTCTGACTTTCGGATTGGCGGCGTTGGCGCTTGGGCATCACTCTTCGGTGCTATTGAACTTGCCGCAGCAGCGATGGCGATTCACAGGCGGGAGGCTGCTGCCGGTGGGCGCGCTGCAGGCAGTGGGAGGAATGTCGCTGGGATTTCTGGAATTTCGTGAAGGAGCGGCGGTGCTGGCGGCAACGTTTGGCTTGTATCTGATGTCGCTCTGGTTTTACGGACGGCGGTGGGAATGAGATTGCCACGGCGGGGGGCAAAGCTGGTAAAGATGGAAGGATGCTGGTGCTGGCTTCCCGATCGCCCCGCCGCCGCGAGATTCTGCAACTGGCCGGCATTCCATTCTTGGTGCGTGTGAACGATGTGGACGAGACGCCTTTGGCCGGCGAGACGGCGCGGGATTATGTAAAGCGCATCGCGCGTGAAAAAGCAGGCGCGGCGGAACTGAGGGACGGCGAGACGGTGCTGGCAGCCGATACCACGGTGACGATCGACGGGGAGATTTTAGCCAAGCCGCTGGACGAGGCCGATGCGCGGCGGATGCTGCGCTTGCTCTCCGGGCGGCGGCACGAAGTATTGACAGGGATCTGCTTGCGCTTGGCCACGGAGATCATTGAAGATTGTGCGGAGACGAGCGTCTGGTTCGCGCCGTTGGCGGAGCAGGAGATCGCGGAATATGCCGCGAGCGGCGAACCCCTGGATAAAGCCGGGGCGTATGCGATCCAGGGGTTGGCTTCGAAATTCGTGCAGCGGATCGAAGGGTGTTACTTCAATGTGATGGGTCTGCCGATAGCGGTGGTTTACGGTATGCTCAAAGCAAGGCGCACCCTATGGGAATCCGGAAGCTGCTCTGCGTAGCGGGATTGGGGGCTGCGTCGCTTGCCGCTTTGTACGCTTTCCAACGTCCGTTCCGGCAATTCCCCGGGGTTGAATACAGCCGATTTGAAGTGCCAGCGGACTGGAATCAGCCGGCCGAGTGGGCCTTTGCTCGGCTGATGTATCCACCGGGGCCGAACGACGGCTACGCGGGCCGGTTCGACGGCGACTGGCGCGAGGGGCTCTCCCTGTGGACGCAGGATTTTCCGCGCGCCGACCGGCACTTTTCGCAGGCGCTGCGACGGTTGACGCGCATTTCTGTGCGTTCGGTGGAACAGCCAGTGAATCTAGACGAAGGCGACGCTTACGACTGGCCATGGTTGTACGCGGTGCAGGTGGGCGAGTGGGGACTGACGGATGCGCAGGCGGGGAGATGCGCGAGTATCTGCTGCGCGGCGGCTTCTTCATGGCCGATGACTTCCACGGCGACTTCGAATGGCAGATGTTCGAGAAGCGGATCAAAAGCGTGTTTCCGGACCGGCCGATTGTGGAGATCGAGGAGCAGGACGCCATTTTTCACACGGTCTACGATTTAGATGAGAAATACCAGGTACCCGGGGAGGCGCACTTGGATCGGGGATACAAGAACGACGCGGCATCGGCGCGCATTGGCGCGGCATTTACGACGATCAGGGCCGGGTGATGGTCGCCATATCTTACAACTCCGATTTAGGCGACGCTTGGGAGTGGGCGGATGCACCACACTATCCCGAGAAGTTTTCGGCGCTGGCGATTCGGATCGGCGTAAACTATGTGGTTTATGCGATGACGCATTGACGGAGCGGGGCTAAGGCTGTTGGGGGGGGCACCTGCGATGCCTTCGCGGACATCCTGCTTGGTTTGTTTGAGCTTTTCGGAGGCTACTTTCAGCGCATTGAACTCGCGGGTGGCTTCGTTCTTACGGCCGGTGCGAGAATAAGCGGTGGCCAGGTTGAAGTGCGCGATGGGGCTGTCGGGATCGAGCTTGACCGCGGCTTCCAGGGGAGGAATGGCGTCAGCGGCGCGATCATCGGTAAGCAGAGTGCGGCCCAAGCCGATGAAAGCGTCCTCGAAACCAGCGTCCAGCATGGTGGCGCGGGTGAAATGGTCGATGGCTTCTTTGTCTTTGCCATCCTGGCGCGCCAATTCGCCGAGGACATATTCGGCGCCGGCGTTATTCGGGTCGATTTTAATTTCCTCTTCTAATTCCGCGCGCGCGCGAGGCTTGGCGTCCGGCCCGGGCGGACCGGAGAGCAACAAGCGCGCAATGCGGTAGTGAATGCCGGGCAATCGGGGGTTGCGCTTCAGTACTTCGCGATACTCTCCTTCGGCGTCGCTCCACTTACCCTGGGTTTCCATGGCCTCGGCGTTGAGTTCGTGCACCTGATAAGAGGATGGCGAATAGTGCAGCAGATCCTGAGAGGCGCGAATGGATAAATCGGAGAATACGTGCACTTGGAGAAAGAGCACTTCGGGGTCGTTGGGAAAGTGTTTGTTGAGCGACCGTAGGAAATCGAGAGCGGCGTCGATGTCGTGCAAGGTCATGCCGCAGCGTACGCCGTCCACGCCCAGGCGCTTTTGACTTTCGGGAGTGGAGGCTTTGGCGATTTCGGCTTTGAGCAGAGGAAGCGCTTCGCGGCAATGTCCGGTTTCGGCCAGTTGAGGCGCGGATTGAGCGGAAGCGACAGCTGCCGCGAGCGCGCCCAGAAGGAAAAGTCTCACTAGGTTCATTGTACGCCGCATAAAAAAAGGGAGCCGGCATTCCGGCTCCCTTGAGGTTTACCCGCAATAGTGGGTCTAGAAAATGAACTTTAGGGCGAGCTGAATGTTGCGCGGTCCCTGCGTGCTGGTGATCACGCCCAAGCCGCCGCCGAGGGTGAGGCCCGGCGAGTTGAAGATGGGGTGGTTGGTCAAGTCGATGAAGTCCCCGCGGAACTGCAATTTCTTTCCTTCCGTGACGGGAAAATCTTTTTGCACGCTGAGGTCAATGTTGCCCTCCCCAGGGCTGCGCACCACGCCGTTACCACAGGTGCCAAAGGTGCCATTCGCGGGCGTGGCGTAGGAGTTTGGATCGAACCACTCCATGCCGCCGCCGGAGTAGTTGGTGTTGAGGATTTTGCCCGGCGCGACGCAGTTGGCGCGGGTGGTAAACACG
>CAVTWL010000003.1:0-60835 GCA_963738375.1 Bryobacterales bacterium
GTGGTGCAAGCCCGTTGTGTAAGTTTTTTGAATTGGGGACCGCCGATTGACCTTTCGTGCTGGGAGGAGCGCATAGAATCAGCGACTTGGGCGGGATTAAAATTTCTTACGGAAAGCGGCTTAAAATCAGATTATGGCTTTCGGGGCATGCCGCCGGGTTTCAGGCATCCTGGTTCGTGCAGCAATTGCGGTGTTTTTGGCGGGTATTGCCTCGTTGTGGGCGCAAACACTGCCGGAAATATTGTCGCGCGTGTCGGAGGAGGCGGAAGTATTTCGAAACGTTGCTCCGAAGGTGTTGGCGGAGGAGACTTTGACTCAACGGGCGCTAAAGGGTCCGGGGCGGTTTCATCCCAGGGTGGGAGCGTCCGCCACCAACCCGGTAACCGTTACGCGCCAAACAAGGGAAATCGTCTCGGAGTATAGTTTTGGGATCCTAAAGGATGCCTCGGAGTCGTTGCACGAGTTCCGGCAGGTGACTTCGGTGGACGGAAAAGCCATCTCGGCGCCGGCAACGGCCCGGCATTCTCTGGCGTTGGGACTGGCGTCGGCTGACGATCATGCCCGCAAACGCATGCTCGAGGATTTTCAGAGGTACGGGCTGACCAATGCCGTGGTCGACTTTGGCCCGCTGCTGCTGCTGTTTACCAAGGGGCAGTTGAGCCATTACGAGTTTAGAGTAGTGGGAGACGGGCGCATCGGGGCGGACCAGGTGAAGATCGTTGCGTATACGCAGACTTCGGGGCCGGACCGCATGCTGGTTTTTCAGGGCCGGCGCGCCATTCATCAGCCGATCGAGGGGCGCATTTTCGCGCGGGTTCCGGACGGGCTGCCGCTCCGCATCACCATCGTCGAGAGCCGCGCCAGCGGGAAGGAACTCTTCCGGGACGAGGCCGTGGTGGATTACACGCCGAACGCGCAGGGCTTTCTTGCGCCGGCGGCGGTGACGCATAAAGGTTATGCCGGCGAGGAGTTGATGGTGGAGGACGAATTTCGCTATTCGGCCTTCAGAAAGTTCGCGGCGGACGCCGCCATTAAGTTCGACGTGCAACAATAGGCCGAATGGCCCGCCAACGCGCCTACCTACTCATTACCGTTTTCGCCCTGCTGCTGGTGTTGTTTCCTTTTCTGTTCTGGTACAACACCTGGTTCGGCCGCAAGCTGACGGACGACCAGATCGGCGCATATCTGGCCGATCGCGAGAAGCCGCGCCATGCGCAGCATGCGCTGGTGCAAATCGGGGAGCGGCTGAGCCGCCACGACCCAGCGGTGGCTCGCTGGTATCCGCAGGTGGCGTCACTGGCTGCGAGCCCCCTCATCGAATTGCGGCAGACGTCGGCCTGGATTATGGGTCAGGACCACACCTACGCGCCGTTTCATGCGGCGCTGCTGAAGCTGCTGAGCGATCCGCAGCCGATGGTGCGGCGGAATGCGGCGCTGGCGCTCTCGAATTTCGACGATCCCGCGGCGCGACCGGAACTGTTGGCGATGCTGCGTCCCGCTACCATCCCGGCGCCAGTGGCGGGCGTGGTTCATTACCGTCTGAAACTGGGCGAGTATGTGAACCCGGGAACCCTGGTGGCGCATGTGGGGGAGACGGAGGTGCGGGCGCCGCTGCCGGGCGAGGTACGCGATCTGGAAAAGAAGGAAGGCGGGACAGTCGCGGCGGGCGACGGGTTAGTGGATCTTTCGGCGGACAAAGAGCACGTCTGGGAGGCCTTGCGCGCGCTGTATACGGTCGGCACGAGCGCGGACCTGGACGATATTCAGCGGTACGCGCGCAGCGTGCGCGACATGCCGGAAAAGGTGCAGGAGCAGGCGCTGTTGACGGTGCGGGCGATTCAAGGCCGCGAGACGCACTAAGCGCGCCAACAGCGCATATTCACCCACACGTTCGCGAAAACACTCTCCCCGCGGCGGCGGCGTCCAGGATTTGCAGGTACTTAGGTGTGGAAGCAGAAATGCACTGCGGCGAACAGCCATGCCCAACGATACGCTCACGGTAACCGATAATCGGACTGGAAAGACCTATACGATTCCTATCCAAAACGATGCCATCCGCGCCATCGATCTGCGACAAATCAAGACATCGCCCGAAGATTTCGGATTGTTGAGCTACGATCCGGCGTTTATCAATACGGCTTCGTGCCAGAGCACCATTACCTATCTGGACGGGGACCGGGGGATTCTGCGCTATCGCGGATATCCGATCGAGCAGTTGGCGGAGAAATGCAGTTTTCTAGAGGTCGCCTACCTGTTGCTGAACGGGGAACTGCCGGATACGGACGAATTGGAGGGCTGGATTGCGAGCATCAATCGCCACTCCATGATCCATGAGAACTTGAAGAAGTTCATGGAGGGTTTTCATTACGACGGGCATCCCATGGGGATGTTGATGAGCACGGTGGCGGCGCTTTCGACGTTTTACCCGGGCGCCCGGGATATCGGCGACGCGGCGGTGAGGAAGCTGCAGATTACGCGGCTGATCGCGAAGATGCCGACTTTAACGGCTTATGCCTACCGGCACAGCCTGGGGTTGCCGTACGTGTATCCGGACAACGAGCTCAGCTATACGAAGAATTTCATGAACATGCTATGGCGCAGAACGGAGCCGAAGTTCAGCGCCAATCCGGTGTTGGCGCGGGCGCTGGAAGTTTTGTTCATTCTGCATGCGGACCACGAGCAGAATTGCAGCACGAGCACGATGCGGGTGGTGGGCAGCGCGCATGCGGACCCTTACACGACGACTGCTTCGGCGATTGGGGCGCTGGCGGGGCCGATTCACGGCGGCGCGAATGAGGAAGTGCTGCGGATGCTGGCGGAGATCGGGTCCAAAGATCGCGTGCCGGCTTATGTGGCGCAGGTGAAGGCGGGACATGGGAAGCTGATGGGGTTTGGGCATCGCGTGTACAGGAATTACGATCCACGGGCGCGCATCATCAAACAGGTGGCGGAGGAAGTATTCCAGGTGACGGGGCGGAATCCGAAGTTGGACATCGCGCTGGAGTTGGAGCGCATCGCGCTCGAAGACGATTATTTCATCAAGCGCAAGTTGTATCCCAACGTGGATTTTTATTCGGGAATTATATATCAGGCGATGGGATTCAAGCCGGACGTGTTCACGGTGCTGTTCGCGATTCCGCGCGCGGTGGGCTGGTTGGCGCAGTGGCAGGAGATGCTGCAGGATCCGGAGCAGAAGATCGCGCGGCCGCGGCAGCTTTACGTGGGGCACGAGGCCCGTCAGGTGGAACGGATCGAGTTGCGGAAGGCGCAGATGGCGGGGATGGCGCTGGGGTAGGACGCGGCAGCGGTCGCCTCATTGACTCGCCGATGGGTAAGACGCTATCTTACCTACATGAGGACCACGGTTTCATCGAAGGGCCAGATTGTGCTGCCGGCCGAACTCCGGCAGGCGGACGGCGTTCAGCCGGGCCAAGAGTTCGAGGTAGTGCGTCTCGATCGCGGGGACTATCGCCTGACTCGCCGGCCCCCACGGAACGAAGGTGTCGTCGATTGGCTGCTGGCTTGTCCGCGGAAGGGCTTCTTCGTGCCTATCGACTCTGAGTCGACGGATACGCTGTGAGATATTTAGTCGACGCCAACGTCCTGAGCGAGCCGACGAAGCCAGAGCCTACGCCCCGCGTGGTTACGTGGCTCCGGGCGCATGGGCCAGGCATCAACGTCAATCCCGTGATTCTGGGCGAACTGCGATACGGAATTCTCATCCTTCCAAAAGGAAAGAAGCGGACCGCACTGGAGTCCTGGTTCGACGCGGGGATTGGGCGGCTGCATTGTTTGCCCTGGGACGCGGAGACGGGCTTGCAGTGGGCGGAGTTGCTGGCGCGTCTCCGAGCAGCGGGGAAAGCCATGCCAATCAAAGACAGTCTCATCGCGGCAACGGCGGTGGTCCACGGACTGGCGGTAGTTAGCCGCAATCGCGCCGATTTCGCCAACGCAGGAGTCCAAGTAGTCGACCCATTCGTCGACTGAGAGCCTGGACGCCCCGGCCACCTTCTTCTCGCGATGCGCTAGGCGGCGTCGCGTTCGGCGACGATGCTGTCGATCTTGGCGACCTTGATATTCCTGGCGACGCCGAAGAAGCGCAGGACTTTGATGGTGATCCAGGAAGGATCGAACTCGTACCAAGCCAGGCCGTGGCGGGCGGAGGTCGGGTGCGCGTGGTGGTTATTGTGCCAGCCTTCGCCGAAGGTGATGAGGGCGACCCACCAGGTGTTGCGCGAATCGTCGCGGGTGGCGAAGCGGCGCGAGCCCCACATGTGAGTCGCGGAGTTCACCAGCCAGGTGGCGTGCAGACCGAAGACGACGCGGAAGCACAGGCCCCAGAGCAGCATGGAAAGTCCGCCGACGGCGTACAAGAGGACGCCCAGCAGGACGTTCGGCAGCCAGTGATAATTGTTCAGCCAGACGTAGAATTTATGCTTGGCGAGGTCGGGCGCGTATTTCGACATGAGGCGGGTGTTGTTGTGCTTGGCTTCACCCATGAGGATCCAGCCGACGTGCGCCCACCAGCCGCCATCGTGGGGGGAGTGCGGGTCGCCGGGCATGTCGGATTTCTGGTGATGGATGCGATGGGTAGCGACCCAGAAGATGGGCCCGCCTTCGAAGGTCAACGCGCCGCAAACCGCAAATAGGTATTCGAGCGCCAGAGGCACCTGATAGGAACGGTGCGTGTGCAGGCGATGGTAGCCCATGCTGATCCCGAGCCCGGTGGCGAACCAGAGGAGGAACACGGTGACGGCCAGGTTGGCCCAACTGAACATAAACAGCGCGGCGATGGCGCCGATGTGCAGGAGAACCAAAACCAGGGTAGTGGACCAGTTCAGGCTCTGTTTTTCGGGGAACTCGAGGAGTTCGGCCTTGGGGGTCGGTTCGATCATTACGGTTGACACGGTAATTTCAACCTATCAAGGAATCCTGGAGCGATTTGTAAGAGTTGTGTAATTTCAAGAGTATACGTTAGGTAGCCGGCCCGCGAGGGGGACTGGCGGACCGGAAAAAAACGCCTAACCAATCGCCGCAGTTCACGTACACTTAACGGAAGGAGGGGTTATGCACCGGCTGTTATTTGCTTTCCTGGCGCTGGCTGCGCTGCTGGCGGCGGACGTCAACGAGGATCTGCTGAACGCGTCGCGCAAGGGCGATTTGGGTACGGTGAAGGCGCTGATCGAGAAGGGCGCGCCGGTGGAGGCGAAGACGCCTTATGGGCAGACACCACTTTATCTGGCGGCGATGAGCGGGCACGAAGATGTGGTGCGGTATCTGCTCGACAAGGGCGCGCAGACGAACATTACGGACACCTTTTATAAGGCGTCGATGCTCGATTTCGTGATGGAGCGGAAACACTATGACATTGCCAAACTCATTATCGCCAAGGGGGGCAATGCCGATGCGCAGCTGAAAGCGGTTTCCGACAATGCGGATCTGGTAGCGGCGGTGCTGGCGAATGGCAAGCCGTCGCAGGCCACGCTGGACAGCACGTATGAAGCTGCGTTGGGCGAAAAGAAGACGGATGTCGCGGATTTACTGAAGAAAGCGGGGGCGCATGAGCCGGCGCCGGCGGTAACGATCGACCCGGCGGTGCTGGCTTCCTATGTGGGGAATTTTAAGTCGGACAGCATTCCGTTGGAAATCAAGGTATTTGTGAAAGACGGCAAGTTGTTCTTGCAGGCTACCGGGCAGCCGGAATTCGCGCCTAAGCCCAAGAGTCCGACGGTGTTCGAAATGGCGGCTTACAACCTGACGGTGGAATTCGAGTCGGCTAACGCCTTCACGCTGAAGCAGGGCGGGCAGACCTTTAAATTCAAGAAGGCGGTGACGCAATGAGAAGGCCGGCGATGCGTGTGTTAGTGATGGCGGCCGCGGCGGCTGCGAGCCTGTGCGCGGGCGATTGGCCGCAGTTCCGCGGGCCTTCGGCATCCGGCGTGGGCGACGGGGCCAAGCCGCCGGTGAAATGGGATGCGGCCAAGGGCACGAACATCGTTTGGAGCGTGGAGATTCCGGGCTTGGCGGATTCGTCGCCGATCGTGTGGGGCGATCGCATCTTCGTTACCACGGCGGTTTCAAGCGATGCGAAGCAGGGGTTTCGCACGGGCTTGTACGGCGATACGGATTCGGTGAACGACAGTTCGCCGCACAAATGGCTGGTGATGGCCATCGATAAGAAGTCCGGGAAGATTTTGTGGCAGGAGACGGCGCACGAAGGGATCCCGAAGACGAAGCGGCATCCGAAATCGTCGCAGGCCTCCCCTTCGCCGGCGACGAATGGCAAAGTGGTGGTCGCTTACTTCGGGTCGGAAGGGCTGTACGCCTACTCGACCGAGGGGAAACTGCTGTGGAAGAAAGACCTGGGGCTGCAGAATGCCGGGTGGTTTTTCGATCCGGATTCGGAATGGGGAGCGGCGAGTTCGCCGGTGATTTACAAGAACGAAGTCATTTTGCAGTGCGACCGGCAGAAGGATTCGTTCATCGCGGCGTTCGATTTGAAGGACGGCCGGGAGTTGTGGCGGACGGCGCGGGCGGAGATTCCATCGTGGGGTACGCCGACGATCGTGGCGGGCAAGGATCACACCGAGGTGGCTACGAATGCGGCGAAGGCGATTCGCGGGTATGACGCGGATACCGGGAAACAGTTGTGGACCATCGGGCCGAATTCGGAAGTGGTTTGCACCACGCCGGTCTCGGCGGAGGGTCTGATTTACGTGACGGCCGGATATCCGCCGGTCCAGCCGATTTACGCGATTAAGGTGGGATCGACGGGCGATTTGACGCTCAAAGACGGCAAGGAGTCGAGCGACGCGGTGGCCTGGAGCAAGCAGCGGGGCGGGGTGTATCTGCCGTCGCCGCTGGTGTACGGGGCGCATTTGTACACGGTGAGCAATAACGGGATTTTGAGCGTGTATGACGCGAAGGCGGGGACGAAGGTCTATCAGCAGCGGGTTGGCGATGGCGGGTCGTTCGTGGCTTCGCCGGTCCTCGCGGGCGGGAAACTGTACATCAGCAGCGAAGATGGCGACGTGTACGTGGTGAAGGCCGGCGCGCAATATGAACTGCTTTCCAAGAACGCGATGGGCGAGCCGATTCTGGCGACACCGGCGCTGGCGGGCGATATGCTGCTGGTGCGTGGGGCGAAGCATCTGTTCGCCATTGCGGAATAAATTTTCACGAACCTTAGAACGATTCACGCCTCGCCATCGTTATAAGCATCAGAATGCCATTGGCAATGGCCGCGGGCCGGCTATCGGTGCGTAGCGACTGCCGACTTGATCGCGGCATCCAAACGCGGAGATCCGTCCGCCTTCGAGGAGATCTACGCCGCACATGCGGGGCGCATGAAGAGCATTGCTTTTCATATGCTTGCGGATCGCTCGGATGCCGAAGACGCGGTGCAGGAAGCGTTTTTCAAGATTTACAAGGCAGCCGGGGCGATCCAATTCGATTCGGGACTCGCGCCGTGGATTTACCGCATTCTGTTGAACTGCTGTTACGACACGGGCC
Source organism: Bryobacterales bacterium (assembly GCA_963738375.1). Lineage (GTDB taxonomy): Bacteria > Acidobacteriota > Terriglobia > Bryobacterales > Bryobacteraceae > Bog-159. The sequence goes on from CAVTWL010000003.1 coordinate 7,513, forward strand.
GCAAGCGGAAGCGGCAGGCTGAGGCGCCGCTGGTGGCCGAGCCGCCTGCAATTCCGAACAACGTACCACTGCATCTGGCGATCGAGAAGGCGCTGAGCCGGATCAATCCGCAGTTCCGGACGGTGTTCTGGTTGTTTGAAGTGGAAGGCTTCCGGCATTCCGAAGTGGCGGCCATTCTGGAGATTCCGGAAGGCACCTCGAAGAAATGGCTGTTCGAGGCCAAACGGGAACTGAAACGATTATTGACGGAGAACCGCGCATGACGTTCGATTGCAAAGATCTGGAACGCGCGCTGCAGGTCCCGGACTTGCTGCCAGACGCGCGGGAGCACGCCAAGAACTGTCAGGCGTGCAGCCGCGAGCTCTGGCTGTGGGGCGAGATTTCGGCGGTGGCGCCAAAGCTTCGAGAGGAATGGGAAACGCCCGAGCTATGGCCCAAGATCCGGGAGTCAATCGAAGCGCAGCGCAAGGCCAATCAGCGGAAAAGCCGGCTCGACTGGCGGATTGTGGCCGGCATCGCGGCAGGACTGGCGATCGGGATCGGAATTCTGGCGATGACTTACGCGCGGCACACTCCGGCACCGGCGACCACGCCGGACAGCGCCTTTCTGACGGAGCAGACTTTGCAGGAAGTGGAGAAGGCGGAGTCGGCTTACCGCGCTTCGATCGACAAGCTGACGCGGCTGGCTCAGCCGAAACTGAGTGCTTCGGCGGGTCCGGAAACGATGGCGGCGCGAGAGAAGCTGATGGTGCTCGATTCGGAGATCGAGACGGTGCGGTCGACGGTGAGCCACAACCGGTTCAACTCGGAACTGCAGACGCAACTGGCAGTGTTGTACCGCGACAAACAAGATACCTTAAGGAGATTTTGCAACGTGCGCAATAAGATGGTGTTGGGATTGATGCTGGCGCTGGCGGCGCGGGCGTTCGCGCGGGACGAGTACACGCGCAGCTTCGACAAGACGCAGGCGGTCGCGAACGGGCAAAGCGTGCGCGTGGAGCATAGCATGGGCAACGTCACGCTGCGCGCCCGCGGCGGGCACGACGTTACGGTGCACGCCTCGATCCGGGTTTCGGGCGCCAACGATGCGGAGGCGAAGCGGGTAGCCGACGAGATCCGGATTGAAGTGGCGCCTTCCGGCTCGACGCTGGTGATTCGCACGGAATATCCCAAGGAAGAGCGGAACGGATTGTTCTTCGGCTTCAAGAACATTTCTTACAGCGTGAATCTGGAAATCACGATGCCGGACAATTCTCCGCTGGAGCTGCGCAACCGGTTCGGAAGCGTGTCCGTGGAGGACTTGAAGGCCAGCGCCAGCGTGATTAACGCGAACGGCAAACTGACCTTCCGCAATGGGCGCGGGTCGCAGCGGCTGGAAGACCAGTTTGGTTCGGTGGAAGTCACGGGGAATGCGGGCGACGTGGATATCCGCAATCAAAACGGCAGTGTGGACGTTTCCGAGGTAACGGGCCTGGTGAATGTGAAGAACCGTTTTGCGAGCGTGACGGTGACGAACCCCGGGCGGGGGGGGACCATCGACAACGGGAATGGGAACGTGCAGGTTACCGGCGCCGGCGGGGATGAACACATCACGAATTCCTTCGGCAAGGTGACGGTGAGCGGGGTGAAGGGCAACCTGACGGTCGGCAACGGCAACGGCGAAGTGGAAGCCAATAATGTGACCGGGTCGGCGGAGTTGAACACCAGCTTCGCGGCCGTGCGGTTCGGCGATATCGGCAAGTCGGTGACGGTGCATGCGTCCAATTCCTCGGTGGTGGGCCGGAAGGTAGGCGAATCGGCCACCATTGAAAATTCGTTCGGGAAGGTGGATGTGAGCGACGTTCGCAAGGGATTGCGGGTAATTGGCGGCAACAGCGCGATCACGGTGGCGGACGTGAGCGGGGAAGCGTCGGTGAAGACCAGCTTCGGGCAAGTGACGGCGGACCGCGTGGGGGGGGCGTTGACGGTAGAGAATTCGAACGGCGGCGTGAAGGCGTCGGCGATTCGCAATTCGGCCAATGTGAGGACCAGTTTCGGGCCGGTGCTGCTGGACGGAGTCGCAGGGGCGGTGGATGTGGAGAACCAGAACGGCGGCGTGGAAGTGGCTCTGGCGGGGCAAGCCTGCAGGCCGGTAGGGATCCATACGAGCTTTTCGGCGGTACGGGTGAAGGTGCCGAATAATTCCAGCTATACGGTGACGGCGAAGACGTCGTTTGGGAAGATACACTCGGATTTTCCGATGACGATTTCAGGGGACATCAGCGCGGATTCATTGAACGGGAATATTGGGAGCGGGGGGTGCCCGATGCGGCTGAACGACAATAACGGGAGTATTGAGATTGTGAAGTTTTAGGACTACGCATGCAGCAGTTCGACCGTATTACGATGGAGCCTGACGCCATGGGAGGCAAGCCGTGCATCCGCGGCCTGCGCGTGACGGTTGGCATGATCCTGGAGGCGATGGCGGCCGGCCGCACCGTCGAGGGGTTGATGGCTGACTTTCCGTATATAGAGGAGCCGGATATTCGCGAGGCGCTGGCCTTTGCGGCACGTCTGGCACAAGGGCGCGAGGCCTGGCTGCGGGATTGATACGTGTGCTTATCGGACAGCCCGACCCGGTAAGGACACCGAAATCCGCGGGCATGTGTACTTACGCGAATCGTTGACCCACCGCAGCGTTACACTAGGTTCATGGAACGGCATCCGGCCGATGTACTGAGAGACGCGTTAGCCCTACCCGCGGAAGCGCGCGCTGCGCTGATCGACTCTTTGGTCGACAGCCTGGACTGCACTGTCGACGAAAGCGCCGAGGAAGCATGGCGCGAGGAGATCGGCCGCCGCGTCCGGCAGATCGATAGCGGCGGCGTCGAACTCGTCAGTTGGGAGGATGCCCGCAGGCGTCTTCGTAACCGGCTGGTACGGTGACACGCGGATCGCTTCGAATCCATCCGGCCGCTCTCGAAGAAGCCGAAGCCGCCACCGGCTGGTACGGGCAGCGGAGTCAACGGGCGGCGGAGATGTTCCTCGATGAGCTTGATCGCGCCCTAGAACCAAGCGCCGGAAACCCACTGCACCATCCGGCTTACGAGTTCGGAACTCAACGGATGGCACTTCGCCGATTTCCTTTCCTGGTTGTGTTTCGCGTCACGGCTGCTGGTGTCGAAATCATCGCCCTCGCTCACGGACGCCGGCGGCCGGGCTACTGGCGGGACAGGGTCGAATGACGCCGCCGCGATTCGCGGGATCAACTCCTCGCTGGCGTGGATGCGGCTATTTTTTGTTCCGTGGGTTGCTGCGTGCCGACGGCCACTATCCCGCAAGAAGAAACACCACATTTTTCTTGCAAGATGGGGTATGTAATAGACTGGAGGAGCAGGCGAAGTCAAACAGCCGCCTGAAGGCCTTGCCGGTCTGCATTTGACTTTCCCTTCCCGGCCCGGTAAGCTAAATAGTTTGAAACGACGAAGTGGAGACGTGTGTCAATGAGTACCCAGTTCCCTTCCAAGAACGGGATCGTTCGCCAGTGGCATGTAATCGATGCCGAAAACGAAGTGCTCGGCAAACTGGCGAGCAAAGCCGCCATGCTCTTGATGGGCAAGCATAAAGCGATCTTTACCCCGTTCCTGGATACAGGCGATCACGTAGTGGTCGTCAACGCCGCCAAAGTGCGGCTTACGGGCCGGAAAGACGATAACAAAGTCTACCGGCATTTTACGGGTTATCCCGGCGGGCTGGTGGAAACCAGCGCGCGGCGCGTGCGCGCCACGCGGCCGGCCCGCATGATGGAAGAGGCCATCCAGGGGATGCTCCCCAAGACCAAGCTCGGCAAGCAGATGTACCGCAAGCTGAAGGTCTACGCGGGCGACAAACATCCGCATGCGGCGCAGAAGCCTACGGCCCTGGCTCTGAAATAGCGAAAGGTTTATTAGTGGCAGCAAGCATAGTTCAATATCTTGGTACCGGCCGCCGTAAAGAATCGGTGGCCCGAGTGATTCTTCGGCCCGGCAAAGGCGATTTCACCATCAACGGCAGGGCCTTCGAGAACTACTTTCCGACCGAAGCCGCCCGCGCCAGCGTGCGCCAGCCCCTGCTGGCGACCGAGACGGCCGACAAGTTCGACGTGATGATGCTGCATCGACGGCGGTGGCGTTTCCGGCCAGGCCGGCGCCGCCCGTCATGGCATCTCCCGCGCTCTTTGCGAGTTCAACGTGGAGCTGCGGTCCCGGCTGAAGAAGCTTGGCTTTCTGACCCGCGACCCGCGCCAGCATGAACGCAAGAAGTACGGCCAAAAGGGTGCGCGCAAGCGCTTCCAATTCTCCAAGCGTTAATGTCTGTTGGTTGCAGTTGGTGTGCCCGGGTTCGGCGCGCAAAACTCGCTTTGGGCCGCGCGTCGCGCCTGGGCACGGATAAATTAGGAGGTAGTCTACGCCCGCAATATCGATGAAAGAATTGCTCGAAGCCGGTGTTCACTTCGGGCACCAGACCAAGCGCTGGAATCCGAAGATGAAAGAATACATCTTCGGCGAACGCAACGGCATTTACATCATCGACCTGCAAAAGACCTTGAAAATGTTCAAGGACGCGGCTCGCTTCGTTGGCGAGATGGCGTCTCAAGGTAAGAACGTCCTGTTCGTGGGAACCAAGCGGCAGGCCCAGGAAGCCATCGCCGAAGAAGCCCGCCGTTGTTCCATGTTCTTCGTAAACTCACCGCTGGTTGGGCGGATTGCTCACGAATATGGCCACGGTTCAAAAGTCGATCAAACGGCTGAAAGAACTGGAAGCCATGGCGAGCGTGGAAGGCGGTTACACAGGCCGTCCCAAGAAAGAAATCATCCGCCTGGAGCGCGAACGCAAACATCTCGATTCGAACCTGCAGGGCATTAAAGATATGCCCGGCTTGCCCGATGTATTGTTTGTGATCGATTCCAACAAAGAAGCGATCGCCGTAAAGGAAGCCCGGCGTTTGGGGATTCCGGTGGTGGCGATCGTGGACACCAACTGCGATCCGGACGAAGTAGATTACGTCATCCCGGGCAACGACGACGCGCTGCGCGCCATCCGGCTGTTCGCCAGCAAGATCGCGGATTCGGTGGTGGAAGGCCGCCTACTCGCCAGCGAGCAGGAGTTCACCTCCGAGAAGACTCGTCACCGACGAGACACCGCTCGAAGAAGTGCCGGAATACACCGAATACGTGGATCCCAAGTACGCCGAGAAGATCATGGCGGAGTCGCTGATGGAAGACGAACCGCTCCCGGCGTCGCGCAAGGGCCCCGCCTCGGAAACCGCTGAACCGGCGGAAGCCGTAGTCACGGAAAGCGGCCACTAAAGGATCTGGAAAGGGGTGGCAGGCGATCGGTGATGGCTAAGACATCACCCATAACCCAACGCCTGCCACCGTTTTGACATTATGGCGGAAATTACCGCACAGCTTGTAAAAGCAGCTTCGCGACCGTACCGGCGCGGGCATGATGGAATGCAAGAACGCCCTGGTGGAAGCGGACGGCGACATTGGCAATGCGAAGTGATGCTGCGGAAGCACGGCATCGCCTCCGCCAGCAAGAAGTCGACGCGCGCTTACCAAGCAGGGCCTGATCGGCAGCTATATTCATCACGGCGGCCAACTGGGCGTCCTGGTGGAAGTGAATTGCGAGTCCGATTTCGTGGCGCGTACCGAAATGTTCCAGGAACTGGTGCACGACATCGCGATGCACATCGCGGCGGCCGATCCGAAGTTCATCCGCAAGGAAGACGTACCGGACGACGCGATCGAAAAAGAGCGCGACATCCAGCGGGGACGCGCGGCGTTTGAAGGCAAGCCCGACGGCGGTGATCGACCGGATTGTCGAAGGCCGCATTTCGAAGTTCTACGAAGAGATCTGCCTGTTGGAGCAGCCTTTCGTGAAGGAAGCGACTCTGACCGTCGGGCAACTGATCAAGACGCAAGATCGCCACCCTCGGCGAGAACATTACCGTTTCCCGCTTCGTCCGTTACAAAGTGGGCGACATGGCCGCGGTCGAAGCCGGCAACGAAGATCCAGCGGTCCGAGTCCAATGGCCGCCGTACAAGCGCATTCTGCTGAAACTGAGCGGCGAAGTCCTGGCGGGCGGCGCCGCGTTTGGCATTAATGGCGGATCGAGTCAAGGAACTGGCGCGCGGAAGTCGCGGAGGTGGCTGCGACCGGGCGTGCAGGTTGGCCTGGTGGTGGGCGGCGGCAATATCTTTCGCGGCGTGGCCGCCGCGGCCCAGAAGATGGACCGGGTCACGGCCGATCACATGGGCATGCTGGCCACCGTGATCAACTCCCTTGCCTTACAGGATGCGCTGGAGCAGATGGGCGTGCACACGCGCGTGATGAGCGCCATCGAGATGCACCAGGTGGCCGAGCCTTACATCCGGCGCCGCGCCATCCGGCATCTGGAAAAGGGCCGCATCGTGATTTTCGCGGCGGGCACCTCGAATCCTTATTTTTCCACCGACACGGCGGCGACGCTGCGCGCGCTCGAAATCAAGGCGGAAGTGATCGCCAAGGCGACGCGCGTGGACGGCGTTTACGATCGCGACCCCTTGCGATTCCCGGATGCAGTGATGTACCGTGAAGTTTCGTACCTGGAAGTCCTGTCCAAGTCGCTGGCAGTCATGGACGCAACGTCGATCGCTATGTGCCGGGACAACAAACTTCCGATCATTGTTTTCAATTTGAACACCAGCGGCAATATAATGCGTATGGCGATGGGCGAGCCTGTCGGCACGCTCATCCACTAGGCCGATTATGAAAACAGAACATACTCCCGCCCCGTCCGGGCCGGCTTTCGGCTCCGTGAAAGAAGTCGAAGCGAACGTGAAAGTGCGCATGGAGAAGGCGATCGGCGACCTGCAGCACGAAATGGCGACCATTCGCACGGGCCGCGCGACGCTGAGCCTGCTCGATAACATCCGGGTGGACTATTACGGCACGCCGTCCCCTTTGAACCAGGTAGCCACGCTGCACATCCCCGAGCCGAGCATGATTACGATCACGCCCTGGGATGCGTCGCAGATCGGGCCGATTGAGAAATCCATCCGGTCATCCGACCTGGGTTTGAACCCCGCCAACGACGGCAAGATGATCCGGCTGCCGATTCCTCCGCTGACCGAAGAGCGCCGCAAGGAATTCGTGAAGCGACTGCACGGCGTGGCGGAGCATCACCGCGTTTCCGTGCGCAATATCCGTCGCGACGGCAACGAAGGCGTGAAAGAGCTGCTGAAGGACAAGAAGATCGCCGAGGACGAAGAGAAGCGCGCGCTCGATGAGATCCAGAAGCTGACCAACAGCTATATGGAGAAGATCGACCTGGCTTCCCGCACCAAGGAAAAAGAGATCCTCGAAATCAAGTAGCCGGGCGGAAAATACGTCCCGCCCATCCCAACTCCGCATGGCTCCCCGGGGCGCGGCTGTTGCACTGCTCGCCGCCATGCTGGTGCTCTCGTGGCAGTCGCTGACGGTGCGGCGCAATTACGGCGGCAACTGGACCGCGCTGTACTGCACCGGCGACTATTTCCGCGTTCCCCCGGCGCTCGCCGGCGAACACATTTACATCTTTCCGCATTCCAGAGGTTGGGACGGCCAGTTCTATCACTACATGGCCCACGATCCCTTCATGACGCGCGGGCTTTCCCGTTACTGCGATACACCCGTCCTGCGATACCGGCGCATCCTGGCGCCGGCGCTGGCGTGGCTGGCGGCATTTGGAAATGACCGGTATGTGGATATCGCCTACGAAGGCGTAATCCTGTTTTTCTTCGCGCTGGGGACGTATTGGCTAAGCCGGTTGGCCGCGATCTACGGGCGAAGTGGATGGTGGGGACTGGCGTTTCTGATGGTTCCCGCGGCGATCGTTTCGGTGGACCGGCTGGCGGTGGATGTGGCGCTGGCGGCGTTTGTGGCCGGGTTCGCCTTGTACAGCCGTGAGGAGCGCGCGGGGCGGCAGCTTTATTTGGTGCTGATGCTGGCGCCGCTGGCTCGCGAGACGGGTCTTTTGCTGGCCGCAGCTTACTGTTTGTGGCTGCTGTTGCGGAAGCGAATGCTGCGATGCGCGGTGTTCGCGACCTCGGTCTTCCCTGCCCTGGCCTGGTTCAAATACGTCGATCTAAGGACGCCGCCGTTTATTTACACCGGGACAGTGGCGCTGCCTCTCTCCGGGGTGATCGACCGGCTGGTGCATCCGATTCCTTATCCCGGGTATTCGATGGTGACCTCGCTGATCCGGGCGTTCGACGATTTAGCCGTGGCGGGGATTGTGCTGGCGTTTGTTTTAGCTTTCTTTGTGGCGCGGCAGATGAAGTTCGATGCGCAGGCGTGGGCCATTATTCTGTTTGCGCTTCTCGGCGTGTTTTTCTGGCGGCCGACGGATTGGCCGGAGGTGACGGATTACGGACGCATCCTGTCGCCGCTGCTGATGCTGCTGGCGCTGGAGCCTTTGTCGCGGAGGGAGCCGGGGTTGCGACGATGGATTGCGGCGGCTCCGCTGTGCATGATCGCGCCGCGGTGCGCGCTGCAGATTGCGCCCCAGGTGTTAGCGGTCATGGGATTGACGGGGTGGTTCCGGCGGTTATAAATTTGTGCCGTCGACTTGGCGGTTGTTGCCGATTAATTACCGGCGCGCAGGGGACATCCTGGGCCACGGCCTGAGCAACCTGCCCACAAAAACAGCCAAGCTTACGAGAGGGTGACAACAACCCCGCGCGGGGCGACGCGGACCGGCAAAACAGTAGCACCTTCGCCGCGGATGGCTTCCCACACGCGCTCTTTCGCGCCCGGTTTCACCAGGAAGAAAACGCAGCCTCCGCCTCCGGCGCCGCAGACCTTAGCGCCTACCGCGCCGGCGCGCCGGGTCGCGTCGACGAGGCGATCGATCAGCGGCGTGGTGATGCCGGGCGCGTTCTTTTTGCGGTTGCTCCATTCCAGGCGCAGCAGACGGGCGACCTCGTCCCAATCCGCCTTTTCCAGGGCTTGGCGCATGGCGCAGGCAATTTCGGCGATGCGGTCGAAGTTGCGGTGAACGGCTTTGTCGCCATCGATGTGCGCTTTCATCACCTCCCAATTATTGATGCCCGAGTTGCGTGGTTCTCCGGTGTAGGCGAGGACCACGCGCTCGTTGACGTCTTCGAGTGCAACGGCGACGGGCTTGCGCACCACGCCGGCTTCGGTCAGTTCGATGGCGCTGACGCCGCCGTACATGGCCGGATAATAATCCTGGCAGCCGGTGGGCACGCGGATGATCTGGGCCTCGATATTTTGGGCGATTTCGCGCAGCTTTTCGATCTTGTAGCCGGCGCGGTTGAGGCGATTGAAAGCGGCCGAAAGGGCGATGATCAGGGTGGACGAGCCGGAGATGCCGGCGCCCGCGGGAGCTTCGGAATGCGTTTCGATGTCGAGGCCGGTCTGCGGGGAGAAATACCGGACTACGTAGGCGGCCAGGGGAAGCTTGTAGCGGCGCGCGGCGCGCAGGGCGGCCAGGGATTCGAACTCCTCGGCGCCCGCCAGGTCGCGCGATTTCAGGGTGATGCGGCCGTCGTCGCGGGTGCGCAGCACGCAACTGGCGTAGCGGTCGACGGCGAAGTTCACGGTTACGGGGTGGGAGTGGAACAGGTAGAGCGGCCAGATATCGACGGTGCCGCCGGCCATATCCACGCGGCAAGGAGCTTTGGCTGTAATCTGCATACGAACTCGACACTATAGCGCGTGGCGCGGCCAAGGAACGTCCGGGAACTTTTGCATCGGGCAAGGTGTCTATAATGGTTCCAGGGAAGGCTCCCGATGGCCGCCTCAATCCTAGATCTCAGTTCGCAGCACACGGCAGTAACGGATTCCGAAGATCTGGCGCTGGTCCACGCCTTGCGCGAAGGGTCGGAGCGGGCCTACGAAGCGCTGCTCAGACGATTTCAACAGCCCGTCTACAATCTGGCGCTGCGGCTTTTGAACGATCCGTCGGATGCCTCCGATGTGGTGCAGGAGGTATGTCTCAAGGTTTTTCGCAATGTCGGCCATTTTCGCGGCCAAAGCAGCCTGAAAACCTGGATTTTCCGCATTGCGATCAACGAGGCCCACAACCAGCGGCGCTGGTTTTTCCGGCATCGCAATCGCGAGGTCGGCATAGAGGAGGATCACGAAGAGGCGGGCCGCCGGTCGGACACGCTGGCCGACAGCACGCCGTCGCCTTTCGATTATGTGTTGGATCAGGAACAGCAGGCCCTGATCGAAGAGGCGCTGACGCGCATCAACCCGACGTTCCGGTCGGCGGTGGTGTTACGGGATATTACGGATTTGAGTTACGAAGAAATCGCAGAAGTTTTGCAGGTTTCCCTGGGAACTGTGAAGTCGCGAATCCTGCGCGGGCGCGAGGCCCTGCGCCATGAATTGGAGAAGAAACTACAAGCGCAACCGCTAATGAATTGGTTGCCGAAGGCGGCCGAGTAGGTATTATGAGTTGCCAAACAGTGCGAAATTCCCTGTCGGAATTCCTGGACCACCGAGTGTCCGGGGATGAAAGGACGCGCATTGCCGGGCACTTGAATGAGTGCCGGGATTGCACGGCGCGGTATCGGGCGCTGACCGATCTGCGCGAGAGCTTGAAGAACATGCCTCCCGCGGTGGTTCCCGATCGATTGCGGACGGAATTGCAGGTGATCGCCTCCCGGGAAATGGCCCGCCGCAAGGCCACGGGAACTTTGCCGCGCGCCTTCCACAATTGGGCGGCGAACCTGAAACTGGCGATGGACAATCTGATGCGCCCGCTGGCGCTGCCTTTGGCCGGCGGCCTGGCTTCCGCGATTCTGCTGTTTGGTTTGCTGGTTCCCACGCTGGGTTTCAAACCGATAGCATTGATGAACGACGTTCCCACCGGCTTTTATACCGCCGCGACGCTGGTGGAAGTGGCGCCATTCGGCACGAGCAACGACGAGACCGTGGTGGCGCTTTATGTGGATGCGAAAGGGCAAGCCATGGATTACACGGTGCAGAAGGGCAAGATCAGTCCCGCGATGCAGGCCGATCTATCGCAGATGATGTTCTTCGCCCGGTTCACGCCGGCCACCTGGTTCGGGCAGCCAACCAACGGCAAGGTGCTGGTTTCTTTCCGCCGCATTAACTACACGGTGCGCGGTTAGTGAACGGCCGTTAGCATTGTCGCGCCAAAAGCTGGGCCAACATTTTCTAATCAGCGATGAGATTCTGGAACGTCTGGCGTGTGCCGCGTGTCCGGAGCAAGAGCTGCTGGTTGTCGAAATCGGACCGGGGCAAGGAGCGCTGACCAGGCATCTGGTGAATCATGCGCACCGCGTGATTGCCATCGAACTCGACCGCACCCTGGCGCAATGGCTGACGCAGCTTTATGCGGGAGACCCGCGATTCCAGCTGGTGGCGGGCGACGCCATGCGGATCGACCTCGCGCAATGGGGGCCCGCGGTGGTCACCGGCAACCTGCCGTATTACGCAGCGACGGCGATTCTGGAGCGCGTGGTGGCGCTGGGCGGGACAATGCGCCGCGGCGTGTTTCTGACGCAGAAAGAAGTGGCGGAACGGATAACGGCAACTCCGGGGCGGCGGGACTACGGGTATCTGAGCGTGGCGATGCAAGCCTACGCGGATATCGAGTTCTTGTTCGAGGTACCGCCGGCAGCTTTTCGGCCCCCACCCAAGGTCGACTCGGCGGCGATCCGTTTTGTTCCAAATGGGCGCGCGGCGTCTTTGGGCGTCGTGGACGTGCCGGCTTTCCTGCGATTTGTATCGTTCTGCTTCCGCCAGAAGCGCAAGACGCTGCGCAATAACCTGCTTCCGCACTACGGCGCGCAAGTCAACGATTGGCCGGAGGTTAACATGCGCGCGGAACAAATCGACATGGAAACGTTTGCGGCGATGTACCGGCGTCTTGTACCATAGCCGCAGGAGTCTGGCATGAAATCGAACATTTCCCGGTTGGCCATGGTGGTGTTGTGCCTGGGCGCCGGCCTGCCGCTTGGGGCGCAGTTGTCGGCGCCGCCGGAAGAGTCCAATGCGCCGAAGGTGCTCATGGTCATCCGGGAACAACTGAAAGAAGGGCGCGAGGCGGCGCACGTCAAGTCGGAAGAAGCGTGGCCGCGCCTGTTCGCGAAGATCAACGCGCCGTCACACTACCTCGGGATGACGGCGGAGTCGGGGCCGTCGGAAGCCTGGTTCCTGGAGCCATACGATTCGTTCGGCGCCATGCAGAAAGAGCGGGAGGCGATTTTGAGTTCGCCGATCGCGCCGGAACTGGAAGCCGCCAACGTAGTGGATGGCGATCTGCGCACGGGGTCGCGCACCATGCTTTCGGTGTTTCGCGGCGATCTCAGCGATCGCGCAACGGAGGCCATGAATTCATTGCCGAAGTGCCGGTTCCTGTCGGTAACCGTTTTGCATATCAAGTACGGCCATGATGACGAACTGACTCAGGCGGCCGCGGCCGATCAGCCAATGCTGGCCTATCAGGTGGTTTCGGGTGGCGCGTCTGGGACTTACCTGCTCTTTTCGCCCATGGATTCGTTGGATCGCTTGGATGCCGCGCCCGCGAGGCAAGCCCTGGGGAACCGCGTGCCGAAGCACCGGGAGACGCTGCCGCCGGAGATCGTGCAGGGGAGCGAGCGCCTGCTGTTTTCCATCAATCCGCGCATGAGCTACGTTTCGAAGGAATTCGCCGCGGCCGATCCGGACTTCTGGAATCCGAAGCCCAAGCCGCGCGCGAAATAGCGGTGCTACCAGTCGACCGGTTTTCCCGGCTCGAGTTCCCACACTTCCGTGCCCGGCTCGATCAGCGAGCGCAGTTGATCCGGCGTTCCCGTCAGCGCCGGAAAGGTCCCGAAATGCATGGGCACGATGCGTTTCGCTTTCAGCATGCGGCAGGCGACCGCGGCTTCGCGCGGGCTCATGGTGTAGAGATCGCCGATGGGCAGGAAGGCCAGCTCGGGATGGTACAACTGCTCGATCAATTGCATGTCGGTGAAGACGTTGGTGTCGCCGGCGAAGTATAACGAGCGGCCGTCGTCGAAGCGCAGGACGTAGCCGGCTGCCTCGCCGCCGTAGATGATTTTGCCGTCGTCGAGAATGCCGCAGCTATGGACGGCGTGAGTCATGGTGAAGGTGACCGAGCCGGCCTGCTGGGATCCACCCTTGTTCATGGGCCTGGTGTTGGCTACGCCTTTCGATTCGAGCCAGTGGCAGGTCTCGAAGATGCCTACGACCGCGCTGGGGGAGAAGTGTTTGGCGAGCGGCACGGCGTCGTGGATATGGTCGAAATGGCCGTGGGTGACGGCGATGGTGTCCACGCGTTCGATCTGGTCGCCCTGCGGAAATGCGGGGTTGCCCTCCGTCCAGGGGTCCATCAGGATGGTTTCGCCCGAGGGCAGGCGGAACTGGAAAGTGCCGTGTCCGAGCCAGGTGATTTGCATTGTCTCTGTCGTCCTCTTACCAGTTGTAGCGCAACGCCTGGGAGGCGGGCGGACTGGCAGTCGGACGCGAGGCGGCAGGCGGTAAGATACGACCATGAGCGCACTACAGACCGGCCTGCTCACCGTTGCGGAATTTCTCCGGCTGCCCGAGCCGCCGGAAGGCCACAACGAACTGCACCACGGAGAGCTGGTTAGTATGGCGCGACCCACATGGGGACGTACGCAAAGCCCATTGACACACGGTGATGGTTGAGATGCCTTTCCGCCCCGCACCGGAACACGAGGTATGGGTGGCCGATGTCGCTTGCGCCGCCAATGAGCGCGCCGCGAGGACACCAGCCGACGATTACTTGAGCGGCGCTCCGGATGTGGCGATCGAGGTTTTGTCGCCGCCAACACGGTAGACGAGATCAACGACAAGATGGCGATTTGCCTGGATAACGGATGCCAGACGTTCTGGACGGTCGATCTGGAAGCGGCGGCTGATTTCGGTGACGCAGGCGCGACCACGACGCATTACGGCATGATGGGAACAATTTTGTTGGACGGATCCGGTAATCGAACTGAACGTCGCTGACGTTTTCGGTGAATGGCTTTAGGAGTTATGAGGCCAGGATCTGGCGAGAGCCAGGCACAAAGCGATAAGGGCAGCCCAAGCGAACCAGTCGGCCCAACGGTCGTAGAGCGTGTCGGCGTGGGCCACGGGGACTTGCGACTCGACGACGGTGAATCCGCTGGGCGTGCCCGGCCCGTCGGCCAGTACGCGGCCGCGATTGTCGGTAACGGTCAGCAGACCGCGGCGAGCGGCGCGCGCGATGCTGAAACCGCTTTCCACGCCGCGCATGACGGCCATGCGGCCGTGCAGCCAGCCGTCAACATCGAAATCGAAGGCGGGCACAAGAAGCAAACCCACGCCTCGGTTGCCGTACTTCCGGCTCAAGTGAGGAAAGTCGAGATCCTTGCAGATCTGCACGCCTTCGACGCCGGTAGATTGCGTCAGGGTTACGATGTCGCGGCCGGCCACGATGCCGGCTTCGAGGCCGGGAATCAAATGGTGCTTTTCATAGCTGGCTTCTAGCTTCCCTGACGGCGCAAACACCAAAGCTTCATTTAAGATTGGCGGCTTGCGTCCGGCCCTGAGTCCCACAACAATCTCCGCGGCGCTGCGCCGGGCGGCCGCGCTGAAAAGTTCCGTGGCCGCCGGCACGACCGCCGGCGTCACCGGACCAAGGTCTTCCGGCAACACCATCACTTGGGCATCGCGCACTTGTTCGATTTGTTGAGCGTAACGGTGGAGAATTTCGAGCGCCTGAGTGTCGTCTTTGGCCCAGTGGTCCCGCTCGGCGCCGGAACTGATGAGGGCTACGCGCAATTGTCCAGTCGCGTGCATGTCCGCATGAAGCCGCCACTCGCCGTAAGCGACGACGGCGGTGATGGCGAGGGCCGCGGAAAATCCGATGGCTGCCCGGGAGCGGAGGGCGGCACATCCCGAAATAGCAATAGCCACAGCGGCACTGGCAAAGAACGGCACGAAAGCTACGGCCCACACTCCGGCCAGCGATGCGAGTTGCAGCACCGGCAGGCAGTCCATTTGGGTGTAAGCGAGACTGCCGAACGTGCCGTGGGGCGATGTGGAAGCGTTCAGAAATTCGAAAGCGATCCAGGCACTCGGGAAGGCGAGGGCCGCGGACCATTGCGATCCGCGGCGAACACAGAAGCGCCACGAGAGCACAGCGAGCGCGAACGCCACGGCGGGTACCGCCAAAATCATCGTCACGGGCAACAGCGGAATGCCGACGACGTTATGGGCATATCCGAATTCATTGCTGTTGCCCGCCAGCCAAGCGGCGAAGGCCGCCAGGAACGACGATTTCCAGCTCGCGCGGGCTGCGAAGACCAGCACCGGAATCGCGGCCAGCCAGGTGAGATACCAGACCGGATGCAGTCCTGTGCCGAAGTAAACCAGGGTACCCGATGCGATGACGGCAGCTACGGTGAAAAACGCCTTTCGAGACACGTACTGTCATTTACGCACGAGCGGCGCACGAAGTTCAGCCTGCGCTAAAAGGCGGAAGCAGGAACGACGATGGGGTCGGCAGGCACTAGCGTGTTCACCGAAACATGCGGCCAGGTGAGGCCGGCGAAATTCAACAGAACCAACTGCGAGTACTGAATTTGGGTGAAGGTGACGGTGATATCGCGCGGCACGTCGATGTCGTGCGGCGGCGTCACCGAAAACGTAGGAACGCTCTGTCCCGGTACGCTCGGCTGGGCCGTTATCAGGAAGGCCGGCTGTCCCACCTTGTAGCGCGGGACCGGCAAAGTTACCTCCACAGTTTCGATCCAGAATATCGCCGACATCTGGGTGGTCTGCGCGTTTGGCTTCGAAGCAGCAGCCTGTCCCAGCAGGAATGCGATATTGGCGACGCCGCCGCCAAAGAGCGGCACCGAGGGCGCGGTGGAAATGCCGATCGTCGTCGTGTGAAGGATCGTCTGCTTGCTGACGTGGGCGCGCAGGAGCGAGTTTGGGTCGTCCAACATCGCTTGGGTGATGGTTCCGGCCACGCTAAAGCCGGTCAGATCCTGCGGAATGCGGAACGTGTTTTCGTTCGCGGCGGTCTGGCTGGGAAACTTGATAAACGTGGGCGGATTGGAGCCGGTGACAAACGGGGTAATATCCACCGCGCCTATGTCGGGCCCTCCGGCGGCGGATTTGGACGTACCTTGCGCCTCGATGGTCGTGCCATGCGGGATGGAGCCCATGCGAACGATGGTTTTTCCGGAGGGTGGGACCTCCGTGTCCGGCACGTGCATCCAGATTCCCGGTTCGACGTGAATCCCGACGCTCTCGCCGTGGATGGTCGTATCGTTGACCGCCTGCAGGTAGGGCACGCCGTTCAGGAAGATGTCTCCCTGCGGCGTGGTTCCCCGATTCGGCACCGAACCCAGGCTGGGTGAAAATGTCAGGCTCTCGGATGTGAGATTGAGCTCTAAGATATTGTCGACGGTGGCGGGAGGGACGGGCGGAGGGGGGACGATGGGCAGTGGGGTAGGCGTTACCGAATTGTCCGGCCGGAAGATGGTGTTAAAACCGTTACCGACCCAGTCTCCCACAAAGGCCACGAGTGGACCGAGGCTGGGGGGCAAACCGGTAGGGATAACGTGTTTGTGATCCGGACGAACTTCCCCAAACCGGAAGTTGCCGGGCAACTGAATCGACGCTCGTTCGCTCATTTCATTTTCTCCTGTGCGGGTTTCGGAGTGCGTTTGCATCCTTACTACTCAGTAGTGAGGCGAAGCGGCAGGGCGTTTCCGGGACTTTAAGCCTGAGTGGGGCGGCGACATCGTGCTGGGCGAGGCGAAAATCCGCATCCTTGCTGCCTTTGCCGCCATCAAAAGTTTATATTACTGATGGCCGGCCTCGCGTTACCGGATATCGCCCCTTGAAGACCATCGCGGCGCGGTAACGCATTTCGAATTCTCGAACAGGCGCCGTGTGATCCATCGCAATCCTGGAGAGGGGAATATCGATGAGTACCCGATTATTCAATCAGAAAGCCGTTGTTGCGGGCCTTATTTTCACTTCCGGCGCCGTCATCACAGCCGGTTGTGGCGCGCACACTTCCGCCGCGCCGCCGTCAGCGCCCGCCGTGGATGTGGCTACCGTAGAACAGCGGGACGTCCCGCAATATCGCGAATGGGTGGGCACGCTGGACGGCATGGTGAATGCCGCCATCAAAGCGCAAGTCAACGGTTATCTGCTGAGCCAGAATTACGCGGAAGGCTCGTTCGTCAAACAGGGGCAGCTTTTGTTTCAAATCGACGCGCGTCCTTTCCAGGCCGCCCTCGATCAGGCGCAGGGGCAGCTTGCCCAGGCGAATGCCCAAGCCTCGCAAGCGCGCGCGCAACTGCTGCTTTCGCAGGCTCAGTTGGGAACCGCGGAAGCGAATCAGCACAAAGCGCAATTGGACGAAGATCGGTACGCTCCCCTCGCCAAGCAACAGGCCGTAACGCAACAGGATCTGGACAACGCCACGCAGACGAATGTGGCGGCTAAGGCGCAGGTGGAAGCGGCCAAGGCGCAGGTGGAGGCTTCCCGCGCCCAGACGGAAGCCGCGACTGCGGCGATTCAAGCCGCCACCGCCAACGTGCAGGCGGCCAAGGTGAATCTGGAATTCACGAGATTGACCTCGCCCATCAGCGGCGTGGCCGGCATGGCCCAGATGCAGGTGGGCAGCCTGGTGGGCCCATCGGGCGGCCCGGTGACGACGGTCTCCACGCTCGATCCGATCAAAGTGAATTTCACCGTGGGAGAGCAGGAATACCTGGCGTTCAGCCGCGCGGCCATGGATCGGATGCAATTGGAACTGATTCTTATCCGATGGCACGGTTTACCCACACAAAGGCAAATTCTCGTTTGCGGACCGGCAGGTAAATCCGGCAACGGGCGCGATCCAATTGACCGGTTTATTCCCAAATCCGGGCAACGTGCTGCGTCCCGGCCAATATGGGCGAGTGCGCGCCGTCACCGGCACCACGGTTGGAGCTCTGCTGGTGCCGCAAAGATCCGTAACCGAGATGCAGGGCACGTATCAAGTGGCCGTGGTCGATCCGAATAACACGGTGCGTCTGGCCAAGGTCGACGTGGGCGACCGCACCGGATCCCAATGGATCGTGACCAACGGGCTGAAGCCTGGTGAACGGGTGATTACGGAAGGCGTGCTGAAGGTGCGTCCGGGCATGCCGGTGACTCCGCAGCAGTCCGCGCAGGCCGCCGGCGGCGGAGGCAACTGAGATGTCGAAATTCTTTATCAACCGGCCCATCGTGGCCATGGTCATCTCGATTCTTTTGGTGATCATCGGCGCGGTGACTATCGCGACCCTGCCAGTCTCGCAATTCCCCAACATCGCGCCGCCGGAGGTGATGATTCAGGCGAGTTATGTAGGGGCCGACGCGCAGACGGTGGAACAGTCGGTGGCTACGCCGATCGAGCAGCAGATGAGCGGCGTGGACAACCTGAATTACATGTACTCGCTGAATGCGGCGAACGGGCAGATGACGTCGATTATCGACTTCGATGTGAAGACTGACCCCAATACCGATTTGATCCTGGCGCAGATGCGCGAGACACAGGCGGCTTCGCAGTTGCCGGTGGATGTGACGAATTACGGCGTCACCGTGCAGAAGTCGGTGACGGCGCCATTGATGGTGATCGGGCTTTATTCGCCGCACGGCACGTACGATGCGCAGTTCCTGGCAAATTATGCCTACATCAATTTGAACGACCAGATGACGCGCGTGCCGGGTATCGGCAACGTGCAGGTATTCGGCGCGGGGCAATACGCCATGCGGCTTTGGCTGAAGCCACAGCAGTTGGCGAGCCTGGGCATAACGGTGCCGGAGATCGTGTCCGCCATTCAGACGCAAAACGCGGTGAATCCGGCGGGACAGATTGGCGCGGCGCCGGTGCCGAAGGGGCAGGAGTTCACTTACTCGGTGCGGGCGCAAGGGCGGCTGACGTCGCCGGAAGAGTTTGGTGAAGTGATTGTGCGCGAGACGCCCGACGGCGGCATGGTGCGGCTGAAGGACGTGGCCCGCGCGGAGATGGGATCGCAGGATTATTCTGTCGCGGGCCGCTTGAATGGCAAACCCAGCGCGGTGATGGCGGTCTATCAACTGCCGGGCACGAATGCGGTGCAAGCTTCGGCGGGCGTGCGCAAGCTGATGGCGGAGGTGAAGGCGCGCTTTCCGCAAGACATGGATTATGTGATTTCGCTGGACACCACGCGCTCGGTTTCGGAAGGCATTAAAGATATCGTCAAGACGCTGCTGATCGCTATCCTACTGGTCGCTCTCGTAGTCTATGTGTTCTTGCAGGGCTGGCGGGCTACGCTGATTCCGCTGCTGGCCGTGCCGGTGTCACTGGTGGGTACTTTCATTTTGTTTCCGGCGTTTGGATTTTCGATCAACACTTTGTCGCTATTCGGTCTGGTGCTGGCGATCGGGTTGGTGGTGGACGACGCGATCGTCGTGGTGGAGGCGGTGGAGCGGCACATTGAGG
The DNA here is from genome assembly GCA_963738375.1 of Bryobacterales bacterium. Lineage (GTDB taxonomy): Bacteria > Acidobacteriota > Terriglobia > Bryobacterales > Bryobacteraceae > Bog-159. Next base: position 27,017 of record CAVTWL010000003.1, read on the forward strand.
AGGGCATGGCGCCGAAGGACGCGGCTCTGGCGGCGATGCGCGAGATTTCGGGACCAGTGATAGGCATCGCGCTGGTGTTGTCGGCCGTATTCATACCTACCGCGTTTATCCCGGGTATCACCGGGCGGCTGTATCAGCAGTTCGCCGTGACCATCGCGATCTCCGTGATTCTTTCGGCGTTCAATGCACTGACGCTCAGCCCCGCGCTGGCCGCCCTGATGCTGCGGCCTAAGAAGGAGAGCCACGGACCGGTCCGGCGATTCTTCGATTGGTTCAACAGGGTATTCGGCAAGGGGACCGAGCGTTATGTCCACTATTCCGGCGTGCTGATACGCAAGAGCGCCGTCGCCGTGCTTTTGCTGGTTCTGTTTGGCGCCGCGGCGGTCCTGGTGGCCAAGAGGGTGCCTTCGAGCTTTCTGCCGGATGAAGACCAGGGCTATATGTATCTGCACCTGCAGTTGCCCAACGCCGCCTCGATCGAACGCACCAGCGATGCCTGCCGCAAGATCGAAAAGATTCTGGCGCAGACGCCGGGCGTGGAATATACGACCAGTGTCATCGGATTCAGCCTGCTCAGTTTCGTGCGCACCAGCTACAACGGATTTTTCTTCGTGACGCTGAAGGATTGGGACCAGCGCAAATCGAGGGCTGAGCAGTATCAGGAGATCGTGCAGCATATCAACCAGGAGTTGAGTAAGTTGCCGGACGGTTTCGCTTTGAGCTTTTCGCCGCCGGCCATTCCGGGCGTCGGCACTTCCGGTGGATTTACTTTTGTACTGGAGGATCGCGCCGGTAAAGACGTGCAATTTCTGGCGGACAATCTGAATAAGTTCATCGGCGCGGCGCAGAAGCGGCCGGAGATCGGCGGATTGGTCAGCACGTTCCTGCCGAGCGTTCCGCAGCAGTTCATCGACGTTGACCGCGAGAAGACGCTGAAGCAGGGCGTTCCACTCAACGATGTGTATCGCACGCTACAAGCGTTTATGGGCGGGCTGTTCGTCAACTACTTCAACCGGTTCGGGCGTCAGTGGCAGGTGTACGTGGAAGCCGATGGCGACTATCGGAAGAGCCTGGACAATTTGAATCAGTATTACGTACGTAACGGGCACGGAGACATGGTGCCGCTGACATCGCTGACCAAGTTCGAATCGCGGCCGGGGCCGGAATTTACCATGCGGTACAACCTCTACCGGTCGGCGCAGGTGATTGGCAGCGCGGCGCCGGGCTACAGTTCCACCCAGGCGATGAAGGCGCTCGAAGACACTTTCGCGCAGACCATGCCGCACGAGATGGGGTATGACTACATGGGCATGTCCTATCAGGAGAAGAAGTCGGAAGAAGGCGTACCTGCGTCGCTGATCTTCGGGTTTTCGGTGCTGTTTGTGTTCCTGATCCTGGCAGCGCTCTACGAAAGCTGGTCGCTGCCGTTCAGCGTGCTGCTGAGCACGCCGGTGGCGGTATTCGGCGCGTTTCTGTTCTTGTGGCTGCGGCGCGTGATTGCCGGATGGTTTTTCCCGGCCTATATGGTGCAGATCGAGAGCGATGTGTATTCGCAAATCGGCCTGGTGATGCTGATCGGTCTTTCAGCCAAGAACGCGATCCTGATTGTTGAGTTTGCGAAGGACAAATACGACCAGGGCATGGAACTGGTGGATGCGGCGCTGGAGGGCGCGCGATTGCGGCTGCGGCCCATTTTGATGACATCATTCGCCTTTATTCTGGGCTGCGTGCCGTTGTGGGTGGCGAGCGGCGCGGGCGCGGTGGGACGCCAGATCATGGGAACCACAGTGATCGGCGGCATGATGGCGGCGAGCGCCATCGGCATCTTCTTCGTGCCGGCCATTTTTTATCTCGTAGAGAAACTATCCGGGGCCAAGCGCCATGCGACGGACATGCTGCCCTCGCCGGCTCAGGGAGACTGATATGCGCTATCGAATCATTGGACTGTGCGCCGCGGCGGCGGCGCTTGCGGGATGCGCCGTAGGGCCGAATTATCAACGTCCCGCGGTGCAGACGCCCGCCGCTTTTCGAACGGCGGAGCCGCAAGCCCCACCGAAGGCTGAGTCTCTGGCCAACCTGAAGTGGTGGGAAGTTTTCAAGGACGAGCAATTGCAGCAACTGGTGCGGACATCGCTGGCGCAGAACTACGATCTGCGCGATGCGGTGGCCCGCGTGGATGCGGCGCGCGCCAATTTGGGCATCACGCGCTCCAACCAGTATCCGCAAGTGAACGCGACCGGAGATCTGGAGGTGACGCGGCTTTCACGCGACGGTTCGTTTGTGCTGCCGCCATCGTTTGTGGCGAATCAGAACCGGACGTGGGGACAGGCCACGCTAAACCTGCTCTCGTTCGAGGTGGATCTGTGGGGGCGTTTGCGCCGCGCAACGGAAGCGGCGCGCGCCAATTTGCTGAGCGCGGAAGACAATCGCAAAGCGGTTGTGGTTGCTTTGGTGGGGGACGTCGCCACGTCTTATTTCACGCTGCGCCAACTGGATACGGAGCTGGAGATTTCGCAGCGGACGCTCACCACACGCCAGGAATCGCTGCGCTTGACCCAAACGCGGCAATCGGGCGGCGTCGCCAATTTGTTGGATCTGCGGCAAGCGGAACAGCTGGTCGATACGGCGGCGGAAACCATTCCTCAATTGCAGCAGCAGATCGGTCAGACCGAGAACCAGATCAATTTACTGCTGGGCAACAATCCGGGAACGGTGGTGCGCGGACGCGGATTGAACGATCAGGAACTGCCGCCCGATGTGCCGGCGGGTTTGCCTTCCGCCTTGCTGGAACGGCGCCCCGATATTCAGGAGGCGGAACAAAACCTGATCGCCGCCAACGCCCAGATCGGCGTGGCGAAGGCCGCATACTTTCCGCAGTTGAGCCTGAGCGGATTCCTGGGCGGACAGAGCACCCAGTTGACCAGCCTGTTCAGCGGACCGCACAGCGCGTGGAGCCTGATCCCGCAGCTCGCGCAGCCGATTTTTACGGGCGGGCGCCTGAAGAATGGCGTGCGGCTGAGCGAAGCGCAGGAACGAAGCGCCGTCATTCAGTATCAAAAAGCGATTCAGACGGCCTTCACCGAAGTATCGAATGCGCTCATCGCTCACCAGCGGGTACGCGAGAGCCGTACGCAGCAGGAGGCGCTGGTGACTACGCTGGAAGATCGCAAGCGGCTGGCTTATCTGCGGTATCGCGGCGGTGTGGATACGCAGTTGAATGCGCTGGATGCCGACCGCGATCTGTTTCAGGCGGAGCTGACGCTGTCGCAGATTAAACTGAACGAACTGGTCTCGGTGGTCCAACTTTACAAGGCGTTGGGCGGAGGATGGGAATAGCGGGCGCGGCGGCGCACCGGCCGTGGCCCGCGCCAAGCCGGCCGTGGGCGATGCGCATGCGCTGGGTGGATTTGCTCTTTGCTCACTGGGCAGTGGACGCGGCGGCGCTGCGCCGCTGGATTCCCGCCGGGCTCGAACTGGACCTGTTCGACGGCCAGGCTTATGTGGGCGCCGTCCCGTTTCGCATGGAAGGGGTGACGCCGCGCTGCTTCCCTGCCCTGCCCGGCCTGCACGCATTTCCCGAACTCAATTTGCGGACATACGTGAAAGCCGGCGGCAAGAACGGGGTTTGGTTTTTCAGTTTGGATGCCGGACAGAAACTGGCGGTGAGAACGGCGCGGCGATTTTTTCATTTGCCTTACTTCGATGCACGGTTTGAGATTCGGACGACGGGAGACGACGTTCAGTATTCAGCCGTGCGCACACATCGGGGCGCGGCGGAGGCTCGCTTTGCGGCGCGGTATCGGCCGGCCGGCGGGATCTATCGGTCGATACTAGGTACGTTGGAGTCGTGGCTAACGGAGCGGTATTGCCTGTACACCGCCGACGCGAGCGACCGGCTCTACCGGGGCGAGATCGACCACGAACCATGGCCGCTCCAGCATGCCGACGCCGAGATACAGGAGAATACTCTGGGCGACTGGTTGGGAATTGAGATGACAGGGCCGCCGCAGACGCTGCATTTCGTGAAGTCGCTGGACGTGCGCGCGTGGCTGGCGGAGCGAATCTAACGCGTGCCTTATCGCTTGGCGCTGGGATCGCCGGTGGGCGGCGGGGCGTGATCTTCGGCGGCTGGCGGTCCCAGGATTTCGGCGAAGACCGGCCTTAATGCATCCGCCCAAACCTGATACCCTTTGAGCGCCGGGTGCAGCTTGTCCGCGTTCATCATGCCTTCGTACAACTGGCCGCTCGCGTTCGCCAGTTTGTCATTGATATTCAGAAAGCGAACCTTCTTGCCGTCGGGCAGCCTGGCTAGATTGCGATTGATGCGATCGATCACGGACATTGCCGCCATATTGTCGTTGCGGGGGAAAATGGCGGTCAGAATAATGACGGCCTGCGGCGCCTTCGATTGCAAGAGGCGCACAACCGCTTCGAGGCCGCCGGCAATATCCGCCGCCTCGGCTTCTCCGCCGTCGGCGGGCACGGCATTGCCCACGTTGTTGGTACCGGCGAGAAGGACGATGATTTTCGGCTTGGGACCGTCGAGTTCGCCATTCTGGAGGCGCCACAGAACGTTCTGGATGCGATCGGCGCCCCAACCGAAATCGGCGGCATTCCACCCATGGAAATTCTGCTGCCAATTGGCAAGCAGATCGGGATAGTCGGTGGCGCCCCAACGGCGGGTGATGGAGTCGCCTTCGAAGTAAATGTCGATCCCGCCGCGGGCGGCTTTCTCGAGCAACTGCTGGTGGGCAAGCTGCGAGTTGCGGTCGCTGCGCGGTTCGGGCGCGGCGGCCCCGATGGGCTTCAGCGGAAGCGGCGCGGGGCGGCCCATGAACCGATCGGCCCAGGCGATGAAGTATTTCCAGTTGGGAGCATCGGTGTGTCCGCCGTCATGCTGGCGCCACGCAAGTTGACCATCGAGGAGGCCTTGGTTTACGGGCGGCATGGCGGCGGCGTGGTAATCGGCAGCGATGCCGAGATCCTTGGCGCCAAGCAGGCGGAAGACCGGTTGGGCTGCTACGGCCGCCATGAAACTGCCCTGCTGGTCGAGCCACTTGGCGTCGCCTCTTTCGGGGATGCCGTAGCTGATGAACGTGAGACGCGGGGCGCACAAGGCGATCAGTTCGTTGGAATCCACAGGGAGGTCGGCGGCCGTCTTGCTGCCGAAGGTGGCTTCGGACGCGCCGTATTTCAGGAAGTTGCCGGCCATCCAATGATATTCGCCGGAGCCGGTGAGGTTCTCGACGGCTTCGCCGAAGTTGCGGCGGTGCGGTTTGGCGCCGCCTTCCCCGGAGGAGCCAACCAGAACGACGGCGAAGCGCGTATCGAAGGCCATGGTCACGAGGGCGGCTTTGCCATAGCGCGAGACGCCTTCGATGCCGACGTGCTTGGCGTCGACGGTTTTGTCGGTTTCCAGATAGTCAAGGCCGCGCGAAGCGCCCCAGGCCCACGCGCGCAGAGCACCCCAATCGTCGGGCTTGCGCGGCTGCCCTTTGTTGACCAGCCCGACGATGCCTTTGGTGAGACCGGCGCCGTTGTCCGCCTGAATGCTGCCGGGGTCGATGTAGGCGTAGCCCCAGCCATCGGCGATGAGTTGCTCGGTGGCGGGAGGATCGGCGGCCGGGTTGGCGGGTGGCCGGAATCCGGCGCGGCCGAACATCATCATGACGGGGACCGGCGCGGTGGCGGCGGCCGGCGTGACCAGGGTCATGGCGATGTCGACGGTGATGGCCGGGTAGCCTGAGTTGTCGACGTGTCCGATCAACTTTCGCTCCACCGTGGCGCGAGAGCCTGCCGCGGCGGGTTCGGTGCTGGCAACGGTCCAAGCCACCTTGGGTACGACGGCGGGGACGCGGCCGAGCACTTCGCGCGAAAAATCCTCGACGATTTCCGGCCGGCGCTGCTTCCACCAGACCTTGGCGGTCTTGACCTTCTTGCCGTTTTTCAAGGTGAGGGCGTCGGGAAGGTTGGGATAGGGATTGGCTTTGGATTCGTCGTAATTGGCGTGATTGAGGGCGTTTTCGTTGCCGTTGGGACCGGGGCGCAGGGCCTTAATGCCGAGCTGGTCCATCATGTTCTGGTGATCCTGGCTGGCGGTCCAGTTGGCGGGCGGAGGTTGTTGACCGCACAGGAGTCCGGCGGATAGGAGAGATACGGCGAGCCTCATATATTCACCAATAGTATTCTGTTTTGATTGTTGATGGATCTGGCGGAGGCGTGGATGCCTTGCGAACTTTCTCACCGGGCGCGATCTAGGATGGCTGGTGGTACGCTTGCAGTTCCGGGCAATGGACGATCCGATAAAAGTAAGAAGCAAACACTTATGGCTAGAATCGATGCGGAACCAAGATGGCTGCGGTTGGGGCGCGCCGCGCTGATCGCCGCTGCCTTAACCGGTCTCGCCACGGCGAGCGACCCGAGGGTAGATGCGCCGTCCCACGAGCAGGGGTTCTACGTGCACCACTTCGTTTACACTCCGCCGGCCGGTACCCAACCGCACACTGTAACTGTCGGGGGAGACTTCAATAACTTTTCAGAAAATGGCTTTCCCATGAAGCGGGACGGCGGCGGCCATTTTGTTGCCGACGTGAAACTAGCCGAAGGGCCGCATGCCTACCGCTTCTTCGTCGACGGAACATGGGTGAATGACAGCGAACCGAACAGCGAGGCCGAGCTGGAAGAGTCCAACGGAATCCGCGGACATAATTCCGCACTTCTGGTGGGACCGGACGGGCGTAACCTGCCAAGGTTGCAATCGGGCCGCATCGCCGTGGCGGGTTTGCACTACGTACCAGGCAACATTCGTTATTTCGATCCCATATCGCGGAGTGAGCTTCGCATTGTGTTCGCAGCTCAAGCCGGAAACCTCACGGGCACCGCGGTGTATTCGTTGGCCGGACAGAGTTGGCGGCGAGAGCCGCTGTACTTAGTCGACACACGGGCGGGAATGGACTTTTTCGGTGGGGTAGTGCTCACTGCCGCCACGGACCTGACATACTTTTTCGAACTCAAGGACGGCGGCACAACCGGCTATTACGCAGGGGGCAAATACATTTCCAAGATTTCCAACGCACGGCAAAACGCGTGGCGAACTCCCATGAGGCCAGCCTTCGAGACGCCGGATTGGGCGCAGCGCGCGGTTTGGTACCAGATCTTTCCCGAGCGTTTTCGCAACGGCGACAAGGCCAACGACCCGCCGAATACCGTGGCTTGGACCGCGGAATGGAATGCCCGGGGCACCCCGGCTCCAACCTCTGGCGGCCGTCCGGGCGCGAATCCAGGTTTTCGCCGATATGGAGGAGATATTCAGGGCATTCAGGACGAGCTGCCGTACTTGCGGAGCCTCGGTGTGACCGCCATCTACCTCAATCCTGTCTTCAAATCGCCCAGTATCCACAAGTACGATACCACCGACTACCGGCACGTGGATGACGGTTTCGGGTATGCCGGCGATACAACGGATCTCACGTCCGAGACGGAAGACCCGGTCACCTGGAAGTGGACGAAATCCGATAAAGTTCTGCTTGATTTCCTGGCCGAGGCGCACCGTCAGGGCTTCAGAGTAGTGCTCGATGGCGTGTTCAATCACGCCGGTTCGCAATTTGGCCCATTCCTCGATTTGCGGAAAAACGGCCAGAACTCGAAATACGCCGGCTGGTTCAACATCAGCAAATGGGATCCGCTTACCTGGATCAGCTTCGGCGACCGCCCCGGCGGCAACATGCCGGAGTTGAAGAAGGACCCGGTTACAGGCTTGGCTCCAGGCCCGCGCGATTTCTTCTTGAATATCACCAAGAGATGGCTGGCGCCCGACGGCGACCCCTCGAAGGGAGCGGACGGATTCCGCCTCGATTATGCACAGAATGTTCCGCGGGTCTTCTGGGTGACTTATCGGAAGTTGGTGAAGGCCGTCAAGCCCGATGCCTTCATCGCGGGCGAGATTTGGACACCTGCCACCAGTTACCTGAGAGGCGATGCGTGGGATGCGACCATGCAGTATCCGTTTGCCGATGCGCTGCAAGCTTTCTTTGTGGGCGGCTCGAAAAGGCCCGCTACAGCCACCGCTCTGGCCAAGAGTCTGGTGCAACTCAGCATTCTCTATCCCTTTCAGGTCTCGCTCAATCAGATGAACCTGTTGGATAGCCACGACACCGATCGGTGGGCTTCGCGATTCGTCAATGCGGACCGGCCTCCGCCGCCGGCGCCCCCCGGCGCCCGGCGCGGAAACTATAACTCATCGAGGCCAACGGATTTGGAATGGCAGCGAATGGCGCAGTCCGTTGCCGTGCAGATGACCTGCGCAGGCGCGCCGATGGTTTATTACGGCGACGAAGTAGGGATGTGGGGCGCTACCGATCCCGACGACCGCCAGCCGATGATCTGGAAGGATCTGGCGCCTTACGACGACCCGGATGTGAAATTCAACCAGGATTTGTTCGACCGCTACGTCCGGTTGATCGCGATCCGCCGCCATTTCGCGGCCCTTCAGACCGGGTTCGTTCACATGCTTTTGGCCGACGATGCGCGCAGTCTTCTGGCGTACAGCCGCGATCTTGGCGGCGCGCACGTCTACGTAGTGGTAAACAGGGGCGCCACGGAACAAACCATCGAGTTGCCGATCGGGCCGCCTGCGGCCGACTCCGCCATGATCGATTGGCTCGATCCAGCCGAAGCGGAAGTGAAGGCGATTGCGGGTAAGGTTACGGACGAACGTCCAGAAATCGAAGCCATTCCGGGTGCTAAACCAGCGGTGGTTTCACACCAAGGTAAGGCGACAGTCACTGTGAAACCTTGGGGAACCTTGATCCTAGCTCCGGCCGATGCAAAATGATGCAGCCTCGCCGCCGATCTGGGTCCAAGCGCGGGAAGCCTTTGGCGATTGGAAGAAGCGAATTTGGGATGCCAAACTCGAGGTGACTCCATTTCAAGGATAGCCGCGAAATGTGTCGAAGTTTGTCGAATGGATCATACAGGTTGCCGGCGGTAACGAGGAGCAGCGGACCCGCGGGCGCGGCTGCGCCGCCGGAGCCCTGTTACAGGCCCCGGGATTGGCAATCATCGTTGAGCGATTGGCCTACTGACTGGTGATGTTGGTTACCGGAAAGGCGGTCATCTGCGGGTAATAGAGGAATAGTGTAACCGGAGATGGGGCCGCCTCACACTGCAGGGTAATCGCGGTCGTGCTAGTCAGCGTAACCGCGGTTTCGAGCGGCAGGGTGGCCAGGAAGATACCCACCGTCGAATTGTCGGGAAGCAGGTCAACCTGGGAGTACGACCCGGTGATCGGGCCGCCGGCAAGCTGGCACACGACTTCGATATCGGTGGCTCCATCGTTGGCTGCGGTTATCTTCGACGAAATCCAATAATTGCCGGCGGGCAGGGTCAGGGTGGCAGCCGTAAAGAAAACATCCGCGGTCGTGATTTCGATAGGCGTTCCGTTTGAGTTAGGCGCGGTGTGATAGATGTTGACCGGTCCGGCAGGCCCCTGCGGTCCGGTTGCGCCCGCGGCTCCCATTGCTCCGGCGGGACCTTGCGGGCCCGAAGCTCCGGTCGGCCCTTGCGGGCCGGCTGCGCCAGTGGCACCAGTAGCGCCTGCTGGTCCTGAAGTGCCCGCCGGTCCGGCGGCGCCGATGCTGGCCACCAGACTCCAGGCCGGCGCGGCGGTATCGGGCTCGTTGTTGGTGTTGTTGGCTATCAGGCTGATATAGCTCGAACCGTTATAGTTCACCGCGTCGTTCAGATTATAAGCGGCGGAGCTATTCCAGAGGCCTTGCCAAGTCAACCCTTGCGGGCCAACAGGGCCGGTAGGTCCGGCGGTACCTTGCGGCCCTTGCGGCCCGGTCGCGCCAGTGGGTCCCATGGCCCCCGCTGCGCCGGCGGCGCCGGTGGCCCCTGCGGGACCTTGCGGGCCGGCAGCTCCGGCTGGGCCTTGCGGACCTGTGGCGCCTGGAGACCCTGCCGGCCCAGCGGTTCCGGGCGCGCCGGAGCTAGCCACCAGGCTCCACACGGCAGGAGCCGTGTCGGGTTCATTATTGGCGTTATTGGCGATTAGGCTGATGTAGCTTGAACCGTTGAATGAGACAGCGTCATTCAGGTTATAAGCCGCGGAGTTGTTCCAGAGTCCCTGCCAAGTGAGGCCCTGCGGGCCTGTCGCGCCGGTTGGTCCGGCGGCTCCTGGCGTCCCTTGCGGCCCGGCCGGACCAGTAAGACCCATCCCACCGGTAGCGCCGGGCACCCCGGCCGGTCCTGGGGACCCCGCAGGTCCGGCGGGACCGGTGGGTCCCTCAGGTCCGGCTGCGCCGATGGTAGCGTCGAAAGCGGCCTGAAGCTGTAAGGTGTGATTGGTCAGCACCAATTGGTATGACCCCGGCGCAAGATTAGCCGGAAGCAGTGCCGTCACTTGCGTTGACGTATAGGTGACAACTACCAGCGGCATGCCATCGAGAGTAACAGTGGGCGTGACCGACCCGAGGTATTTACCGGCAATCGTGATGGTGGGCGGGTCTACCTGGTAATCCGTTGTGACTGCGGTAATCACGGGCTGTACCGCGGCATTTGCCGGCGTACCTCCGAACGGGTTCACGTACATACTGCCCAGCACCGCGAGACAGGCCCAGGCTCTGCGATTGTTGAAGTGTTCTAACATTCTTTTCCCCTTTCGTCTTTGGGTCATAGCGCTCACAATCGACCCTCACAGAGTGATAGCGGAAGTTTCCGGCAAAACGGGACACGGCTGGCATATTTTTCGCAAGCCCGGCCGGCAAGCTTAGGCTTGAACTTATTGCTGCGTCTGGTAATCAGGGAAGCGAGTTGGACAGGAGGAGAGTTGCGGAAGCTGCTAAAAATCTTCGAGGAGTTACGACTTTCGATTTTGAAATCTGGCGGAGAGGGGGGGATTCGAACCCCCGGTAGAGCTTTTGACCCTACGACGGTTTAGCAAACCGCTGCTTTCGACCACTCAGCCACCTCTCCGTGAGGGTATGCTTGGCCGTGTTCTTCAAAAGGATAACACAACCGGGCTGCCCGCCGTCCGCCAAACCGGCCTGGACCAAAACTGCCTAAACAGCCATCCACGCGCCGCGCCATTGGCGCTAGAATCGTCGCATGCTGCTTCGCCTGGCACCCTTTTTCCTCGTCGCCATCGCCCTGTTGCACGGCGCCGAACCTACCCTGCCGGTTCCCTCTAACCTTACCGCCGAACAGATTCCCCCTATTCCGGTGAGTCTGATGGAGGAACTGGCGCCCTACACGGAATTCCGAACCGCCACTTTGGTCGACTGGCATCCTACCCGCCGGGAGATGCTGATTACTACCCGCTTTGGCCAATCGCCCCAGATCCATCGCGTTACCCAGCCTGGCGGCGCCCGCACGCAGCTCACCTTCTATGCAGACCGCGTGACTGGGCTCCCTTACCGCCCGGATGGCAGTTCGTTCCTGTTCTCCAAGGATACGGGGGGCGGCGAGTGGTTTCAACTCTACAGTTACGATATACGCAGCGGCCGCGCCTCGCTGTTGACCGACGGCAAGTCGCGGAACTCCGCCGGCATCTGGTCGCACGACGGTACGCATTTCGCCTACGCCTCGACGCGCCGAAACGGGCGCGATACGGATATTTACATTGGCGTGCCCGAGCATCCCGAGGAAGCACGGCGGGTGGTGGAAGCCGATAGCGGGGGGTGGGCGCCGGACGATTTTTCGCCCGATGGCAAATGGCTGGCCGTTGTGCGCTCCGTTTCCGCCGACCAAGCCGCGTTGTACCTGGTGGACACGGCGACCGATCGGCGCATTCCGCTGACAGCGCAAACGGACGCACTGTACTACGGCAGCGCGCGCTTCGCGCCCGATGGCAAGAGCCTCTACGTCATCACCAATCAGGATTCCGATTTCCAACAACTCGCATCGCTCGATCTCGCCACCCACCGGGCCACTGTCCTTTGCCCGGGCCTGAAATGGGATGTCACGTTTTTCAGCCTGACGCGCGATGGCCGGCGGCTGGCTTATATCGTGAACGAAAGCGGAGCCGATACCCTGCATGTCATGGACACGGCCACGCGCAGCGAGCTGAACCTGCCGAAGCTTCCCTTGGGCGGCATCCACGATATCCGGTGGCATGCCAATGGCCACGACCTCGGCTTCAGCATCTCTTCCGCGCGAACCCCGGGCGACGTTTACTCCATCGACGTTGCCACGGGCAAATTGGATCGATGGACTTATAACGAAACGGGCGGCCTGGATACGGCGCAGTTTTCCGAGCCTGAGCGGGTGCAATGGAAATCGTTCGATGGCCTGAGGATTTCCGGATTCCTGTACCGGCCGCCGAGCAAGTTCCAAGGGCCGCGTCCGGTAATCGTCAACATCCACGGCGGACCGGAAGGACAGTTTCAGCCCGGCTATCTGGGGTCGTCCAATTACCTGGTCAATGAACTGGGCACAGCCTTGATTTTTCCCAACGTGCGAGGGTCTACCGGTTATGGGAAGACGTTTCTGAATTTGGACAATGGCCGCAAACGCGAGGATTCCGTGAAAGACATCGGAGCCCTGCTCGATTGGATCGCAACGCGCCGGGATCTGGATGCCAAGCGAGTGATGGTCACGGGGGGGAGTTACGGCGGTTACATGACACTGGCCAGCATGACGCATTTCAACGACCGCATCCGCTGTGCCATCGATATCGTCGGCATCTCCAACTGGATCACCTTCCTGGAGCACACCGAGGCATACCGCCGCGATTTGCGGCGGGTGGAATATGGCGACGAAAGGGAGCCGGAGATGCGCACATTCCTGGAATCGATCTCGCCGATGACGCATGTCGAGAACATCAGCAAACCGATGTTCATCGTGGCCGGCCGCAACGATCCGCGGGTGCCCTATACGGAGGGCCAACAGATGACGGCGGCAATTCGCGCGCGGGGGGCGCCCGCGTGGTATCTTCTAGCCGCCGATGAAGGCCACGGTTTCGCGAGGAAGGGCAATCGTGACTTTCAGTTCGGGGCGACGGTGCTCTTCATCCAGAAATATCTTTTGAATTGAACGCCAGCCGCTCCAGACTAAAATAGTATGCAGTGAAGAAACTATTGTGGCTGTTCATCGTCCCACTGGCCGCGCTCGCCTGGTGGGCTTACCATCGCGGTAATCAGCCCCCCCAGGTTCCTTTCGGTAAAGTCGTCCGCGAAACGCTGGTCAGCACCTTGCCAACCAACGGCAGAGTAGAGCCCATCGAATGGCAAGCGGTCCGCGTGGAGCAGCCCGGCATCGTCGGCAAGGTGCCCGTACAGGAAGGGCAGCAGGTGGCCCGCGGCGCGACGCTGGCCATCCTGAGCGATTCCGGGCTGCAATCGGAATTGAACGCCGCCGAAGCGCGCGTGGCTCAGGCGCGCGCGGATCTCGCCACTTTGGATGCGGGCGGCAAGCAGATGGATCTCGCCACCATCGACGGCGACCTGGCGCGCCTCCGCGCCCAGCAGGAACACGACGAAAAGGAACGCGCCACCCTGGAGCGCCTGGTGGCAAAGCAAGCGGCTACCCAGGTTGAACTGGATGAGGTAAAGACGCGCCTTCAGGCAGGCGAACTGGGCATGGATGCCTTACGCAAGCGCCGGGGCTTACTCGTCACCAACTCCGACAAGACCGTAGCGCAGGCCCGGCTGCGGGATGCGCAGGCGGCCGTCGAATTGGCCCAGAGCCACATCGCGCAGACGGTCATTCATGCGCCAATCGCAGGCGTGGTCTACGACCTGGCGGCTCGTCCGGGGGCGTATCTGAATGCCGGCGACCTGGTCGCCAGCGTAGGCCAGACGGATCGTCTTCGCGTGCGCGTTTACGTGGACGAGCCGGAGCTGGGGCGGGTGCGCACGGGCGAACCGCTGACCATTTCCTGGGATGCATTGCCCGGCCACACGTGGCAGGGAACGGTCGACCGCAAGCCGTCCGATATCGTCGCTCTGGGCAGCCGTCAAGTGGGCGAGGTACTTTGCATCATCGACAATCCTGGCAGACTGCTGCTGCCTGGCACAAACGTGGACGCACACATTCGGACCGATACCGTCGAAAACGCGCTGACGATGCCGAAAGAATGCCTGCGCCGCGACGCACGAGGGGTTGGTGTCTTCACCCTGCGCGGCGGCCACCTGACATGGCAGCCGGTTGAGACGGGCGCGTCCAGCGTCACGCGAGTCCAGATTGTGAAGGGATTGTCCGAAGGCGCCCAAGTCGCGCTGCCCACCGAGTTGACCTTGCATGATGGCGAAAAGGTCGCGCCGCTCGAGTCCAGCCAGCAGTAACATCGTTTTTCCGGGGATTTTCCGGGGATTTTGCTACTTAGTGGTAACCTGGATTGATTCTTGAAACGAGACTTACTCTACGCGTTGCGGGGCTATTGGAAAAACCCCACATTTACGCTGGTGGCGGTCGCCTCCCTGGCATTGGGAATCGGCCTGAATACCGCCGTTTTCAACCTGATCAGCGCGGTCTTGCTACAGCCCCTGCCGGTGCGCGATCCCGGCCAACTGGTTTCAGTTTTCACGTCCGACCACATCAATCCCGGCTTATTATATTGTTCTTACCCCAATTACAAGGATTATCGCGACCGTAACTCGGTGTTTGCCGGCCTCGCGCTTTATACACCCATTCAACCGATACTCACGGGCGATAACCAGCCGGGCGATGTGCCGGGGGAGATGGTGTCGGGCAATTTCTTCGAAGTGCTTGGCGTGCAGCCCGCCATCGGCCGCACCTTCCTGCCAGAGGAAGATCGCGTGCCGAATGAACGCGCCGTGGTGGTGATCGCCTACAGTTTTTGGATGCGCCACTTCGGCGGCAGTGCCGCCGCCATCGGCAGTCCGCTCGAACTGAACCACCGCCGTTATACAGTGATTGGCGTTGCCCCGAAACTCTTCCACGGACCAAATTCCCTGGTAAGCACCGAGCTTTGGGTTCCGATAATGATGTACCAGCAACTGCTTTCCATGGCCGATTGGCTGGATCATCGCAAAGCTTTGCTGTTCCCGGTGATCGGCCGCTTGAAACCCGGCGTGACGCGCAACCAGGCGGAAGACAACATGAAGGCGGTGGCGGCTGAACTAGCCCGTGAGTACCCAGCCGATAATGAAGGCCGCACGGTATCGCTGCTGCCCCTGATCGAGTCCGTGATCCAGCCGAATTCACGCGGCGGTTTTTTGCTGGTGGCAGGCGTCGCGCTTGGCGTGAGCCTGCTGGTACTGCTGATTGCCTGCGCGAATGTAGCGAATCTTCTGCTGGTGCGCGCGGCGGGGCGGCGCAAGGAAATGGCTCTGCGCATGGCGCTGGGCGTGGGGCGCGCGCGTCTGATCCGCCAACTGCTTACGGAAAGCGCTTTACTCTCCTTCGCTGGATGCGCGGCCGCCCTGATATTGGGGCGATGGGGACGCAATCTGTTGTGGGCGTTCCGGCCGCCGTGGATGCTGAGCGGCGATGCGGTGGTCACCTTCGATCTCCGCGTGATGGTGTTCACCCTGCTGATTGCAACCACCGGCCACTCTGGTTTTCGGGCTGGCGCCCGCATGGACAGCGACGCATGCCGAACTGGCCACCGAACTGCGCGAGCGCCGCAGCCCCTGGACCCGCGCCGGACATCGCGTCAATGTTCGAACTCTGTTGGTGATGCTGCAGGTCGCGCTATCCGTGGTCACTCTATCCGGCGCGGGCCTGTTCCTACGCAGTTTGCGGAACGCCCAGTCGATTGACCCGGGATTTGACGCCGGACATCTGGCGACCCTGATGCTGAATTCCAGCGCTCGCCACTTTACTCCGGCCGAGGCGATTCAGTATTACGCCCGAGTGATTGCGCGAACCGCCGCGCTGCCCGGAGTGGAAGCGGCCACGCTGGGCTTTAATGCTCCGTTTCGCGTGTACCGCGCGCGCAGCCTTTCCGTCGATGGACAACTGAGCGCGGGCCCCGCCGTCGTAGCGCCCGTGGATATTGTGGAGCCCGGGTACTTCGCCACGCTCCGCATTCCGGTGCTGCGCGGGCGCGACTTCTCCGCCTCCGACACGGACTCCGCTCCGCGCGTGGCGGTTGTTAACCGAACCATGGCGCGCCGCCTTTGGAAGAGCGGCGATCCCATCGGAAGGCAACTGCGTTTCTTCGGCGACAACCGCGCGGTCGAAATCGTTGGCTTGGCGCAGGATACCATCACCACCTTGGGAGAGCCCCCCGGCATGATGGTCTATCTGCCCGTGCAACAGTTCTCTTCGCCGACGATGACGCTGTGGGTTCGCAGCGCGGCCAAGCCGGAAGCGATATTGGGCGCGGTGCAGCGCGAGGTGCAAAGCCTCGACCGCGATGTACTGATCTCAGATTTGGAAACGGCGATGGAGGTAGGCCGCGAGTCGCTGTGGGCTCCGCGGCTTGGGGCCATTCTATTCGGCTCGTTCGGGGTACTGGCCGGACTGCTGACCATCGCCGGTCTTTACGGAGTGATTTCGTATTCAGTGGGACAACGCACGCGCGAACTGGGCATCCGCATGGCATTGGGCGCTCAGCCCAGCGATGTGCTCTTTAAAGTGCTGGCGGAGGGAATGATCCTGGTGTTGTTCGGTGTCGCACTCGGCCTGTTCGCGACGGTAAGCATTGCGGGCGTACTCAGGAGCTTCTTATTCGGAGTCAGCGTGCGCGATCCTCTTACGCTGGGCTTAGTCATTGCGGTCCTGATGGCCACGGCACTGGCTGCGTGCGCGGGTCCCGCCTGGAGCGCCACCCGCATTCAGCCGGTTATTGCCTTGCGCGACGAGTAAATTGCGGCTAGTGACCGGAAGCAGGCTTGGCGTCGCCGCCGGCCGGCGCATCGGGTTTCTTGAACTGGCTTTCATCCACCGCGACGTTTTGCCGGGCTTCCTGTATTTGAATCGTGAAGCGTCCGTTCACGCGCGCCAGCGTCCAGCGGAAGGGAATCTTCACGCCATCAACCTCGCGATAATCGGCATAGTCGATTTGGGTTGGGTTTCTGCCCACGGGTGTATCCGCATAGCGCACCTGGCGAAGCAGCAATCCCGATGTCTGGTCGAAGTATAGCCGCACCGGCGGCTGACCCTGGCGCATGCAGATGAGCGTATTCACGGCGGCGCCGTTTATCTGGTCGGGCCGTCCGACGCGGAAACTGGTGAAGATTTCCTTGATGTGAGTGGGGAAGTAGAAGTCGGCATCCAGGCGGGCGGCGTCCGACTCCTGCCCCGACATATCGCGCGACGGCCGGCCCCGCGTTCCCAGCCAACCGCTCTGACCATCGAACGCGGTAATGCTGTCGCCCCTATCGGAGTGACTCACTGACATCCTCTTATCGGGCGCTTTCGCATACAACTCGATGGGGGTCTCATGCCCCATGGCCAGGATGGCGCCCTTTGACACACGGCTGGTGACCTTATGCAGCGCTACCGCGCCTCCCACCGCCGCGACATACTTCTCCAGCAACTGATCGGCCGAAGGCGGCGCGGCTGCCGTTTCCGCGTGCGCCGCGGCGTGCTCCGGCTCAGCATCGCTGGCAGTCACCGGCGGCGTGCCGGCCGGGTCGTGCGCGCCGCGATGGCATGTGAAACACGTCACTTCCTTACGCGCGTTGAAGCTGTCCTTATTAATCGCCAATGTCATTGCGATCATCTTCCGCGCGGTCTTCTTAGCCGGCTTGTCGTCGGCGTCGAACTTGCCTTCCACATGACAGAATTCGCACTCTACTCCGAGCGACGCGGAGATGAACTGCATAGCCGGGAAAACCTGGTCCGCCGGCGTACCCTGTAAGGCCTGGATGTTCTTGAACTGCTGCTCCGCCGTCTTGGCGGCCGGTTGGGCTTGTGCCGACGCCGCCAATGCGAGGACGCCCGTAAGCAGGACGGGGTACACAAGGGTCTGCCATTTTTTAAAGTGCATTTCTAGAGGCTACCACGCTAAGAATTCCACGGTGGACGCGCCTGGTCCCGAACCCTTGCTGCTAGAGTGATAGAGTGCATGCGGGTTTCTATCTTCGCTGTAACCATATTGTCATTGTTGTCTCTGAAGGCCCAACAGCCCTCGGAGCCTGAACCCGATTCCTCCCCCGCGTTCGAGAACTGGAACCTCTTATATCAGGCCACATCCATTGGCCAGACGCATGGCACATTCAACTCACCTTATACAGGGCCGCTGAGTCTGCGCGATTACCGGGAGAACGACGTATCGCTGACGTCGACATTGTTCTTCGATGTACGCCTGGCGAAACATCTGCAACTGGTATTCAATCCGGAAATCGCCGGCGGCCGCGGCTTCAGCAATGTTGACGGTTTAGCCAACCCTTCCAACGGCGAACTGCCGCGCGTGGCCACGGCCACTCCCAAGCCGTATATCGCGCGTCTCTATCTGACTTACGACTTCGGCTTCGGAGCGGAAACCGAACACGTCGACAGCGATGCCAACCAACTGGCAGGCGACCGCCCGATGGTCCGCTACACCGTTACGGCGGGCCGTTTCTCACTCTCCGATTTCTTCGATAACAACACCTACACGCACGATCCGCGCACGCAGTTCATGGCTTGGGGTGTAATGTACAACGGCGCCTGGGATTATCCCGCCGACACGCGCGGATACACGTGGGGATGGGTCCATGAATTCCATACGCGCAACTGGTCATTCCGCTATGCCAACGCCGCAGAGCCGTCGGTTGCCAATGGGGGGCGTTTCGACCGGCGCCTGCTGGTGGATCTGGGAACGGTGTTTGAAGGCGAACGCCGCTACACTGCCGGCAAGCATCCGGGGACCATCCGGCTGCTCCAATACTTCAACCATACGCACTCGGGCAGTTACGCCGCGGCGATTAAACTGGGCGAGGAAACCGGCACAACTCCCAACGTGGACGCGGTGAAGAAATGGGGCACGCTCAAATATGGCACGGGACTCAACCTGGAGCAGGAAATTGCCGGCGACCTGGGCATGTTCATGCGGCTCGGTTGGAGCGACGGCAAAACGCAGGACTTCGCGTTCACCGCCATCGACCGGCTGGCGAGCGCGGGCGTTTCGCTGAAGGGCACAAGGTGGAAACGGAAAGACGATGTGGTGGCCACGTCTTTCACGGCCAGCGGGATTTCCGGCGTACACGCCGTGTATCTGGCCCAGGGTGGCCTCGATTTTCTGATCGGCGACGGAACGCTGAACTATGCGCCGGAATATGTTTGGGAAAGCTACTACAGGGCCCGCCTGTTTCCGGGATTCTTCGCAACGCTGGACGTGCAGCACGACAACAACCTTGCTTTCAACCATGACCGTGGTCCCGTGTGGATTGAAAGCCTGCGCCTGCATATGGAACTTGGCTTACACCCCTGGTCAACCAAATAACCGCGATAATAGGAATTGATCTTCGGTTTACATCGCTATTTCATTGCTCTGGCATTAGTTTTTTGCACGGTGCTGCCCGCCGCGCCCGAGGAGCCTTCCTATTTTGTGCCTACACATCGCATGCCGGGCATCGGCATCGAACGCCAGTCTCTTTCCGGCGCCGCCCTGCAGCAGCGAACCGCGGCGATGATTCAATCGCAGAGCTTCAGCATCATGCGCGAGCCGCAGGCCGAGGCGGGCGCTGAGCGTATCACGGGAGCGCCGCTGGAACGATTGTTCCGCGAAGCCGAACGCAAGACCGGGTTTCCGGCATCGCTCCTGCAGGCGATGGCGTACCTGGAGAGCTGGGGCGTCGCCAATGCCGAGAGTCCCGCTGGACCGCGTGGAATCCTGCAGATCTCGGAAGCCACCGGCAAGCGGATCGGGTTGCATGTGGTGTATTCCACGCGGCGCCGCACCGTGAAGACCAAGACCCAGGTCCGTGACAAGCACGGCCGGATGGTTACGCGCACGGTGAAGCACAAAGAAACTTATGTGGTGCTGCAGCGCGACGACCGCCTGAAGCCGGATAAGGCGATACCGGCCGCCGCCGCGTACCTGGCGGGTCTGGAACAACGCTACGGGGGGCGCGATTGGGCGATCTGGGCTTATCATTGCGGCGAAGGTTGCGTGGGCGATTTTCGCGCGATGGCCAGGAATACGAAGGGGCTGGACGATCCTCCAGCCAGCGTGGCCCAAGTCTTTTTCGGCTGCAACCCGGTTTGGAATCGCGACCTGTGCGCGGCGTTGCGCGCTCAAATGGAACGGGATTATTCGCCGACGTACTGGTTTCGGGTGATGCGCGCCGGGCAATTGATCCGCATGTTCCGCGACGATGCGGCGGAATTTCACGATCTAGCCGCGGAATATCGTTATGCCCCGTCGCCCGGGCAGCGGGCGCCCGACCGGCTTTCCGCGTGGCTGAAACCGCAGGACTTGATCTTTCAATCGAGCGAGAGCATTCGCGGCGACGAAAGCGGGAGGCTGGTGAGCGCTCCCGACGATCCCGAATACCTGGGCTTCCGGGTGGGCACGCAACCCGCGGGCGATTGGCGAGCTAAAGCGCTGCCGTCGACCTTTGGCACGCTGGCTTATATTGCGTTTGAAACTCGCCGCCTGCAAGCCGCGCGCAGCCCGGGCGAAGTGTTCATCCCCTTGCTGGCGACGGCGCTGGTTCTTCCCCGGACTGACGGCGACGCCGCGGATACCAGCCAGGGAGCGCGCGCCGTCGACCATGCCAGCGGCCAAGTCTTCGACCTGTCGATGGCCGGTTTGCCGCCCGGCGAGCTAGAGTGCCTACAGTTTGTATTGGACGATTTGGGATGGAACAGTTCTCTTGGGTTTATCGAAGAGCCGGGCAATAAGCAGACGATGCATATCGGTTGTTCGCCTTCGGCGCGCGATTTTTTCGCGCAGGTATTCGCCGAGGTGCAGGCGTCATACGAGGGGCGGCGGGAGCGGCCGGCGGCCGCCGTCTCGCAGTGAAGTGGCGCGAAGAGGGCGCCGTGGTTTAGAATCGGAAAGTACCCTCGCCTTTTGGGCGCGTAGCTCAGTTGGTTAGAGCGCCTGCTTCACACGCAGCGTGTTCATCTCCAAAGCCTCTTTAGGGTTACATCCACTTTCAAGGTTTTCAACAACTTGGGGAATCTGCTTTTCGCTCGAAGTCTTCCCAAGTTCTCTCAACGCGACGGGTTTTGTCACGGTTTTGCCACGGTTGACGCCTAGCCCACAGGCATCCGATGTGTGGTTGTGTCACATGCCTTACCAGCGCGCCGGCCTCCGCCACAACCCATTTGGCCCACCCCCGCCAAGAATCGCACGGATTCCGATCAGAACCGCTTCGGCCTGATCCACGCAATCTGTTCCTTGCGGTGACCAACGGTTCGTTCGACCGAAGAAGTTGCCAGGTTTCAGGACAACACCCCCTGGGACGTCTGTGCGAGCTTCAACCCGAAAAAATGTTCTTGGACCTATTTCCAAATTGTGTCCGAGCAGCGCCACGCCTGAGCTCGACAGCGGCGAGGCGGTCATTTGCCCTGAAGAGACCATTTGAGCAATGAGGAAAGCCGCGCATTCATCACGGACCTCAACCAACCCCCCGCGACACTTGCACACCCCGATGACTTCAAGGGACACTCTGCGATAATGAATCATAGTGGCCACCAAAACATTCTTGGCCACGAATGTCAATCGACACAATGTGACACGGACGGTCTTCAATGGGTCCGAACCTCCTGCTCGACAAATCCGCACTCCAAGCGCTCTCCCAGCGCGAAATCTACCCGACCAAAACTTCGTGGACGGCGACGAACTCAAAAAAGACCTCCAAACCATCACGCAGTGGTGGGAGACCCTCGACGACGAACAGAAAAAGGAACGATCCGCCGAGTACGGCAACTACCCGCCACAGAATGATGAGAGCGTCACGCATCGCATGTGGTGCAAACACATGCAGCCATGGCGCCCAGGAGCCGGGGACCGTACAAGCAAACTCACCGACGTAGAAAGGCAATCGCTCATCGAAGAAATAACAGAGGTCTGGAAATCATCACGATGACAAAGGAACCATCACCGTGCGGGAAGGGCCTGCAGGGGCGCGCACCGCGGGAACCCCTCAAGGTCTGGCAAGCGCCACTCCTGGACGAGGGAGCGCACACGGCACTCTACCCGTACAACCAACTCCGCGAAATCCTCACACCCGAGGACTGCCGGCCCGCAATCCAGGACGAGGCACTCCCCCTCGAAGCCGAGTTCGGCACCAGCATCGCCCAGCCACTCTACGACCTCATCTGGACGCTCAACACCGGGGCCGGCGTGTTCACGTCCCACACCGTCATCACAAAACCCGGCCACCCACCACACTACGATTGGGCCAAGCACGACATCGCGGTGGCCATTATCATCCTCTCTCGACACCACGACGAGAACTTCAACAAGGACGCCGTCATGACAAGTGTTGATGAGCTGTGCCGGATCATCAGCGCACAGGCACCGACCCAGGACTACACGGGATGGCACCTCAGCGTCGGGCCATGCAACGTCACCTTCAACACCGACATGGCAGTAACGACATTTCGCACAACACTCCCCACCGATACCCGCGGATTCGGGATTCAGCTCATCATCGGCGGCGCCGCCAACGGCCGACAAACCGCCGCAACACGATGGAAGAACGCCGTGAGTTTCGTGAACAACGGCGTCCGACGAACACAACAAGGACCCAACGTCAGGCCCGCAGCGCCACATCGGCACGCCATCCCCGGAGCACTCCCACCGACCCGCTAGCCAACCAACATGGTAAAGGACGCCTACAGCATCGCCGTATTCCCCTACCTTAAAACGTCGACACCAGTCCGCTTGGGCGACATCACGTTCCGCTCAACACTCGACACCAAGGAGCTAACAGCGGAGCAGGCAGCACATGTCGAGACGATCGCGAACATGCTCTTCTTACAGGACAACTGGCACATCCGCGCTGCCACCTACGCCATTGTGCCAGGCATCGATCTCGAAAAGCCGGCAACACTAAACACCCTGCGACAAATCCAGGCAGTCGTCGCGTACTGCTACACGGCCCCACACCCGACGCTTGGCCATCCGTTCTTGCACTACGAACACGCAAGCCTCCTCGTCTTCACCCCCGGCCCCGTAATCATCTTCTTGGTACAACCCAGCGACCACGTGGACCACGTCGGCACACCAAACCCCTTGGCACCCAATGATAGACACGAAGTCCCGGGATACGCGGGCATCCAGAATTTCGCCCAACCCTTCTGGGTCGCGAACGGCTCACGCCTCTACCCGCCCGTACCACACCTCACGCTCAATAACGGCCAAGACCTCGCAGGCGACCTCCAACGCTTTTTCCTCGAATCCGCAACCTACCACCTCCTCCCCCTCCTCCTGAGGCCACACGAGAACCCCATCGCCGAACGCGCCAGTCGCGCCATCAATTGGTTCAACAAAGCGCACAGCTACGCAAGCGATCAAGAGACGAGCATCGTCGCGCTCGCGATCGCCTTCGAAACACTCCTCGGCCTCCCCGTCGACCAGAAAACGAATCGCCTCACGGACGCCATCGCCCTTCTCCTCGGCAGATTACCCCGGCTGGACCTGTGGGCGGACCAGTTCTACAGCGCACGCTCCAGCATCGTACACACCGGCGAAGCAACCCAACTCCGGTTCGCCGCAACCGACGACAAAAAAGCAACCAACCCGCCCCTGTACCACTCGCTCCTCGCGTACGGCCGACAAGTCTTCCAACTCTGCGTCGCCACGCTCCTGGCCGGCGCACACCTCGCAGCACGCGCCGGGCTTGCGGAAAAACTCGTCACGAACCAAGAACGCTTCGCAGAAGTCTGCAAAACCCTATCCGACACTACCACCGACCCGGCAACCAAGCTCCTGGCAATCGCGCCAACGCTCCGCGTCATCGAAGAATACCGGTTCGTAGCAGAAACCAATCTTCGCATCGAAACCATGCTCGACGCGGCACGACTCGCAGCCAAGGCATTCCTCGCCGTCGAGACCATCGACGCGCCACTCCAAGACGACCTCCAACGACTCGCCACGACCTCATACGCGCCCGACGGGTTCGCCGCCCTCGAAGCCCTCGCGACGGTGACCGAGCACAGCAAGCACGTGTTTCGCGGCGAGCACAACACGCCACGACACAGCTGCCTGCAAGTGTGCGACATCGTCTGGCACGAGACGTTTATGCACTACTACTGGCGCAAACAAGAACGCACAACCAAATAGACCACCGCGACACCATAAAACCCCGATCTACAATTATCACGTGCCGGCGCCCCAGTGGCGGTTCGCTCAAGGAATCCGACAGACACGCCAATTGCGTACTACACTCTAGCAAGAGCGCCACGAACCGTTCAATGCCACGGTCCTTCGTTCGCGCCGTGCAGCACGGCGCCATCAGGGAACCCAGCAGGTAGCCCGCGTGATCATGTGCGCCTCGCACAAAGAAGAAGAGGAAGGAAGAAGAAGGGGACCAACGCCGAGGGAGCACCGATACGAACCGATGTGTTCCTTGACCCCGCGTACGCCCACATCAGCGCAATCCTGTACAGCACGGCAGACTGGGGCAACCTTCCCAAGGAACCAGGCACCGAACTCATACTTATCCACAATCACGAAGCAACCACGCCACTACAACGCGACTGGCTACTCGTCGGGGACGAATACTGGTGGGAAGACAATGCACTCCGATCCGAATGGCACTCCGGCCACAACTGAGGCCCCATTGCGATTGACAACCCCGCGACACAGCAGTGGAACGCTCTGAAAACGACCATTGGAGTCAAACGGAGTAAAGGATTGCGCCCAACCAAAAAACGATGGCTGCAAACTACCGATTCTAGAGGATTTTGGAGCGGGAGACCGGATTCGAACCGGCGACGTCCAGCTTGGGAAATTGGTTTTCGATTGAAAATAAAGAACATAGCGTTTATTGCGATGAATCCAGACCTATTGGATTCAACAATTTGCGAAGCTCGCTTTAACAGTCGGTCCTTAATGGAGTGGAAATGGAGTGGAACTCTGGTCTCGTCCGAAAGGAGCTCTTAGCGCTCCGAGGCATGCACTGGCTTATTCAGCCTTCGGGCCTGGGGCGGAGCAACGTTTGCACTGGCAGCGCGGAGGCTGTCGATGGATGCGAGACTCCTGATGCATGCGACGGCACAAGATGCGCGCTACCATCGAAGGTGGCGATTAGAACCTGGCAGCAATACCTTCATGTCCGATCATCAGAAAGCACGAGAGCTTGAGCGCCTGCGCTCCTTAGAGCTTATCGAGCAACTGAACAAGGAAGAGAGTGCGTCGATTGCGCGAATGAAGGCGCAGGCGGCCGCACGCGGCGGCCTCCAAAGCGGGGGAACACTAACGGAACTCACTCGGATTCGAGCTGAGAAAATGGAGCGGCTCATCGACGGAAGCCTCGCCATCAGGAAGGAGATCGCGAAAGACGTTCCTGCTCTGGCCACTGACGAATCCTTGTCGCAACGCCTCAGCGAACTGACGGGTTCTTTAGGTTCAGCCTTCACCGGCTTGCTAGAACACGACGCGCCCTGGCTCAGCCAGAATCCCCAACTGGCAAACGCCATTCGGCAACGCAATGACCAGGAAGCTGCACAGCTAACGAGCCGAGCCCAACGACGGATGGAGATCATAAAGAGGGAGGTCGCATTGAACCTTGATAAGAAAGCCCCACCCTCGGTGGGCACATCGATCAATACCGGGGGCGGTCCGGCGATAGTCAATCTGGGGACGATCTACGGCCACGTTCAGCAGGTGATTGGCAACGTCAGCGAAGGCGGAGATGAGCATCTGGCGGAACTCCTGCAGCGTCTCGCGAAGGCCATTAACGACGCTGAAGCGTTGGGCTCGGAACGAGGGGCATATCTCGAAAAAGTGGAGTTCATAGCCAAGCAAGCCACAGAGCCCACAAAAGACCGCCAGACTAATGTCGTCAAGGGTCTATTTGCCGGGCTCCGCGCAAGGCTGGGGGATGCGGCACATCTCGCTCACATCCTCGAACTTGTAGGTCCGGCCCTGGCTCGTCATTTTGGCTTGATCTGGCCCTTCTGAAGGTTGCCAGTGGCTGACCAGAATAGAACTCGCGAACTCGACCAATTGAAGGGGCAGAGACTACTCCTCAAGCTGCTTGCGGACCACCAGGAACGAGTGCGTGCAATCGAAGCGGATGTAGACAGATTTGGGCCTGGCCGGTCCGGCGCCAAGACTTGCGAAATCTGGAAGAGCCATATACGGAGGCTCCGAGAATACGTTGAGGGTCGGATAAGCAATCGACGAGAATTGGCACTGCTATGTCCCAGTTTGGGGTCGGGAGCCGAACTGCTCAAGCTGCGTGAGGAACTGGAGAAGCACATATTAGGGCTGGAGAATGCACACCGTCAGCCCGGAAACGAGAGGTTGCTCCCATCCATTTTGCAGGAAAACCAGCAAGCGGCCCGAGAAATCCGGGCGCGCGCGAAGCTCGAAATCGACATCTTGGAGCACGAAGTCGCAATTGCGCTGGAGTCGGCAACCGGCCGCGCCGCGGAGGAAAGAGCGGTCCGTGTCTGTAACGGTTCACGATCTTCCCCTGGTCCGTTCTCACGATATTCTCCAGGGTGTTTCTCAGGCCGCAGCCTGACCGCGTAGGGCGATGGCAGTGAAACCGGGATAGGATACCTTCCCGTATAGGCAGAACGTGGTATCCCGCGAAAAACTCAATCAGGAAGCCCCGGCGCCAAAGCGCGCCGTGGCGTCTTCGCGGCTTAACTCCGAGGACAAGCTCGGAAGCTGCTCCCAGTATTCTCTGTTTCTGAAAACACGCACCCGCCGGAACCGATGGCGGCGCCGGCGGGGGGACTGAGGAACAGGTCTGGGCTGCAGATCCGTCGCCAGCCTCGGGCCCCGCTCCCCGCGGGGCAGGGTCTGCGCCGGCGCGACCCGGCGCAAAGTCGCGAAGTTCAAAGCGGCAGCCGATACTGTCCGTTGGCCTGCACGATGGAGCCTTGTTGGCAAGCCTCGGCAATAGCCAGTTGCGCGGTGCGGCTTGGAACAATCGGCCAGATCCATGACCTGCTCGCGCAGTTGGTTATATCGCGCCTGTGGGCCGAGGCCGGACAGAGCCTTGGTGACATGCTCCGGCTCCACTTTCTTACGCCCAACGGCCGTCTTGGCCGGCGCCAACCCGGCGGCGGAAAAGCACAACGTGTGCGGGTCCAGTTGCAGCAATCGTGGCTCCGGCGGAGCGGCATAGCGAAACTGGAAACGCAACTCGACAGTGGCGGACAGATGCGCCGAAGGCCGCGTCAGCAGCAGGTAGGAATCGCCGACCGCGTGCAGCGCCGAGGAACCGCGGAAAGCGCTGCCGATCTCGTCGCGGCCGATGGATTTGCGCACGTGATGCACGACGATCAGCGCCGCCTTGGAGGCATCGCGCAGCCGCAACAGGCTCTGGCACAGCGCCGCCATCGAACGCGTATCGTTCTCATCCTGATCGTGAGTGGAGTACAAGGGGTCGAGCACGATCACTTCGGCGGCAGCTTGCCGCGCGGCGTTGAGGAAGTGATTCAGTCCCTGCGGCGCGCTGAGCAGATGGCCGCTGGCGCGAGTATCCACGAACAGGTTCTGATCGGCGGCGGTTCCCACGGCGCGGCGCATCGATGCCAGACGCTGAACGAACTGCGGCGTGGGCAGTTCGAACTGGCAGACCAGCACACGGCGCGCAGCGGGTATGCGGAAACCGGCGCGATCTTTGCCGGCGGCCAGCGACAGCGCGAGGTTGGCGACCAGCAGGCTCTTGCCCACCTTGGGCTCGCCGCCCACGAACAGAATGCCTCTGCGGCGGCAACAGTCCCGGGCTCGATCCAGCCGGGCGGTGGCGCGGCCGGTTGCTCGGCAGCAACTGCGCCAGCGATAACACCGCCGGTTTGGGAGGCGACTCTGGCAACGGCGTCTCTTTCATAGCAGCGCCTCCGCGGTGGCATCCAGCAGAATCGCTTCATTCACGTCTGCGACTTGCGCGCCGCGGCCAGCCGCAACGCGGTCATGGCCAGTTTGTTGACTTTGCGCGGGATGCCTTTGGTGGCCTGATACAGGGCCTGGCGGGCGGTGTCGTCAAACAGCGGCTGCGACACGCCGGCGGCTTTGAGTTGATGCGCCAGGTAGGCGTCGAGTTCTTCGCGCGAGAGTCCTTCGAGGTGATACTGCACGCCGATGCGCTGGCGCAAGGCTTCATGCATCTGCAGCGACAGCGTGCGCCGCAGCAGGGGCTGGCCGACCAGCAGCAAGCGTGAGGTAGCGCGAGGAATCCATGTCGAAGTTCAACAGCAGCGGCAGTTGTTCCAGGGCCGGATGCGGCAGCAGGTGGGCTTCGTCGCAGATCAGAATGGGATGCTGCTTCTTGCTCTGATTCAGGCGCACGATGGCGCCGGCGATCTGGCGCACCAGGTCGCCGCGGTAGTGCGCCGGCTCCAGATCCAGTTCCGAGCGCGATCTGGCGCAGCAGATCCAGCGCCGAGCCCGAGGAGAAGTGCACGTAGAGGATCTTGTAGAGATTGGGATTGAGCGCGGCAGTGAACACGCGCGCGGCGGTGGACTTGCCGGCGCCCACTTCGCCGGTGAGCAGACCGGCGCCGTGATGCTGGGCCAGGAACTCGAGCCGCGTCTTGACCTGATTCCAGGCCTGCGAAGCGAACAATTGCTTGGCGTCGGGGCTGTCGGAAAACGGGGTTTTCTTGAAGCCGAAGAAGGATTCCCACATGGTTACTTCTCCTCCGTTTAGGGCGGGAGCAGTGCCGTTGACGACCGCGTCCACCAGCCGCGCCACGCCTTCTGTTTTCCTTCGAGTAGATCTCCAGTTGCGTGAGATCGAGCGGATCGAAGCGCACTTCGATGCGTTTGCCGGCCAGATGCGAGCGGCGCTTCGAAGAAGCGATTTTGCAGCAGGAAGGTGGAATCGCGGCGCACCAGGCGGTCCACGCGATGGAAGAACAGACGGCGCAAATCGGTGGCCGGCGGAAGTTGGCGGACCTGTTCGATATCGCGCTGCCAGCGCAGCAGCGGCGTGGTCTGCAGCGCGCTGTGTTCGCGGCGGTGGTAGACGGTGTCGAGCCAGTGCCACAGGCGCTCGTTGAGATGCTCGAGAGAAAGCGGCTCTTGGGGTCGAGGTTGGCCAGAAACTGTTCGCGCACGGAACGGAAGAAGCGTTCGATCTTGCCGCGGCCTTCGGGCTGATAGGGCGGCGTGTGCACGATGAGGATGCCGATGGAAGCGGCGATGCGCGCCAACTGCGGCGAGCGATAGATCTTGGCGTTGTCCATGTAGAGGCGGATGGGCAGGCCGCGGGCGGCGATGGCTTGGCGCAGGCAGTCCAGAAAGGCATCCAGTCCCTGGTTGGGATAGAACTGGGCGTGCGGGATGAGGCGGCTGGCATCGTCGAGCGCGGCCTGCAGGAAGACCTGCTATCTTGCCGCCGCCGGGGCGCTGCGACCCAGGGGCCGAAGAGCATGTCGGATTGCCAGATCTGGTTGGCGAACTCGGCTTCGTACTTTTTGTGCGCGGTGGCTTTGTCGAGCAGCAGTTGGCGTTCGGTGAGGCCGCGGGCGCGCAGGAAACGATAGAGCGTGGAAGCCGAAATGGCCGGCTTGATTGCGCTCGCTGGCAGCGGCCAGTTCGCGCAACAGCGCGGTGCCGGTGCGATGCGGGTTCTCGCGCTTGAGCCGTTCGATGAGAGCGGCGGTTGCCGTGGGCGACGGCGCGGGCCTGTCCGCGGTCCTGGCGCGGCTTGGGCGACAGCGCGTCGAAGTCCGTTGCGGCGATAGCGCAGCGTCCAATCCAGCAGCGTGTCCACCGAGACCTGGCGGCGGGTGGAATGGGGAATGTCGTAGAGGCGGGCGGCGATCTCCTGGGCGCGGCGCGTGAGTTCGCCGCGGGGCAGCGTTTCCAGCACCAGCGGGCGCGATCAGTCCGTAACGGAAGAGCGCGACTTTTTCGGCTTTGTCGTCCATGGAGTGACGTTTTCTCCTGGACCGAAGCTTACGGCGAAAGGCTTCGCGGTTCCATGCAAATGGTGTGTGGGGAGGCTCAGGCGGGCGCGGCGGCGGGAGGAGAATGCGGCGCGGCGGCCGTCGGGAGCGAGACCGCGCGGCCAGCCCAGCAGGTGGCAGCGCACGCCGGCGAACAGGAAGCGATGAGCGGCGATCCAGCCGGTGGATTGCGAGCATGGCCAGGGCGCGGTGGACGAAGTCGGGCGCGGGAGCGGGTTGGAGTCAGCGCGGCCAGCGCGGCGCACAGCGGTTGCGGCCTGCGCGCGAAAGCGGCGAATCCAGAACTGGCCGCGCTGGTAGGGCATGGCGGTCGGCGCGGTGCGGGCGGCTGCCTGCGAGCGTTTGCCCGCGGAGCAGACGGGCGACCAGGAACAGCGCGATCACCGTCAGGCTGCTGCGCAGGTAGGGCAAGGCAAACTCGGGCAGCAGGGAGACGGTGCGCCGGCAGGACTTGGCACAGGTAGCGGCGCACGCGGATGATGCCGTCGAAGGCGGCGTCGATGAGCGTGCGGGTGTAGAAGCCGTGCGCGGTGAGGGGCTGTTTGGCATGGCACTGCGGACAGTGGTCGGGGCGGTGAGCAATCGGGGTCAGCCAGTGTGCTCGGTATACTGCTGCACGGACCCGGCGAATGGGTGTAGGATCTGCATAGGATCTGCCTCTGGGAGCTGCGAACTCCCAAGGTTCGTTCTGCGGCGGGAGAGCTCTTTTGGATGGGTGTCCGGGGGAGTTCTTCCGCTCACTTCGATATCCTACACAAGCTCCGGGACAGGGAAGGGATACGCGCGGCGGCGTGCGATCCCGCTGAGATTGCCGCGCTCGGTTCCGCCACCGCTTCTCGATTCCCTCCGGGATTGCGGAAACTAATCTGAGAAAAACTGCTTGCTAGGCGGGGGAAAATTGCGACTCGTTACACGTGTCGCCATGGAGACTGGAGGCGGCCCAGCGATCATCAACTACGGCGTGATAGGTGGAGGCGTGCAACAACAAGCCGGCGGGGCTCTCAGCGACCGGGTCGCGCAGAGGCCAAGATTGGCAGTGGTGTATCGTGATGCCCTTCTTGTCGTGGCAAACTACGGCCCGCGTCTGTTCCACGTGCACCTAAAATCTCCACCCATCGGCGAGATCTTCGTGAAGTGGCAGGAGATTCCGGCGCTCGCGGACGGTTCTGTGCATACAGCTGATTTCACTCTGCTCTCAACCGATGGGAAGACGGTTCTGGCGTGTGGCCTCGAAGTCGCGGTCCTGGATTCGGAGCATTCTGCTGTGCCGATTGGCATCATTTGCCAGGATCAGGATAGGGGCTTTTGGGAGGGCTCAGGTGCTCTTCTGTACGACCGGACTACACGACAGTGGACTTCAGCCGGCTTTGAAGAGATGCGTCCAGTCTCAACCCAGCACTGCTGACGAGCAAGCTTGAGCAGCTTTGATGGGCGAGCGTTATCAGACTAGAATAGATCCGGAACCCAGCCATAGACCGTACGCCACTCTCGCGCATTTGTCCGCCTGTAGTGTCAGGGGCCGACCGCTGCCCATCCAGACCGGCCTCAAGCAAGGCTCTTTCGGTGAGGCTCGGACCGTTCGATTTGGCATTCAACTGATTTCCGGCTCTTAAGCGAGTCCGTAGTGTTTGAGGATGATTGCGATTATTGTGCTGACCACCACGCCTGCGAAGAATAGGATGTAGTCACGCAAGGCGCTGCTCTTCTCACCTTTATTGACGAGATGCGCGAAGTATTCCGCAGCGGGGAGTGGTACTTGTCGGAGTTGCTCGATGGTCTTGCGCAACTCGCCTTCCTGTGTTGTCAGGGTCGATAGTTGGTCTTCGAGCTTCGCGACTGCCTCCTCGCGCAGCTTTGTAAAGCCCTGGATTCGGGCGACGGCCGCATCCATTTGTTTCGATGCTGCGGCAAGTTCCGAGAAGAGCCTTTCTGGGCTGTCGGGCTCCTGTTTTAGGTCAAGCGCGAGGAGGAGGCCCTGCCCCACTGCTGATGCGAAGAACTTCTTGCCTCTTGATCGTCGTAGAAAACTGCTGATAGTGTCCTTGAGCAGAGCAGGAAGGACACCAACCGCAGCCGCTAGTATCGCGCTGAGTATGGCAAGTGAATCCATATATTCTCAGTCGATTGTAAACGATCAGCTACCTATTGCAGCGCAGGAACGAGGTGAGAATGAATCTGCCATTACTATGCGGCGGTTGCGTCGGTGAAGGCATTGCATCAATCATTAATCGTGTGTCTACCAGGTTTTTGGCACGAGCAACGGGTCGAGCCACGCGCGCGTTGTGGTCACACTTCGCCACAAGTTGTTTGCGACATCAGTGATGATCACAGCCGTTTCGCGCGGGCTTGCGGCAGGTATGCCGGCTGCAGTTTGGGGATGCGCCCCGCCATTGCGCTTGGTCGGCAAGTAATGCAGGAGCGCTTTGGTCTCCCGGTCGAGCAGTCGGACGCCGCTCGCTTTCCACCGCACGTGAGACAGCGCCTCGATGATGTCATACGCGTCTGCATCATAAACTGGTTCCGCTTTCCCTTTGACGAGAATCATAATCTTGCGGGCTCGGGCGATCGCGCGTAGAACGCCTTCCAAACCGCGGCCGGCGATGAGGATGCCCACGTCGTCAAAACCTACGGAGAATAGGTTTCGTGTGAGACGAAAATCCGCCGCAAGGTCGTCAGGCAAAGATAGTCGATCAAGAAGGAGTCGCGGGTCCTCTTCGACTAGGCGGTCGTACGCTCGGAGGAGGTCGTCGGTGTCGCGCGCCAGTTGATCGAGTTCCCGCGCGATCCGCACGTCATGATACCGCGCAAAATGTTCTGCGATGTCGTGCTGGTGCAAGAAGCCATACGCACCAGATCCTATCGCCAGACGCTTGTGGTATAGAAGCAACTCATCACCGTAGTGGATCAGCTCGGTAGCAAGCGCCTTTGCGCTCTGTAGGTTTGCGGGGTCGTCGCTGTTGCCGTCAGGTTTCCCGTAGCCGAGTTTGTGCAGTTCGCTCAGCAGAGTCCTGACGTGTTCGGCGGCCAGATGCAGCCGGTGCTGATTTTCGAAGCTTGAAGATTGAACCGTCAGCCGCCACATGCCTGGGCGCCCGCCAACCGGCTGCACCCCATCTTTGTACGCTTCCCAGCTTTCCCATAACCATGCCATATATCATGGCATTATCGCAGTGCCAGAGACCGTCATTTGCTTCGGTCGAAGGCAACGTTGCCTTCGCTCCGTCCAAGCACGTCCCGCTCACGCTGCACTTGAGGTCGGGGGGCCAACAGCATTGACGCGCGCCGCGTCGTGCAGATGAGATCCCTGTCTTGTTCTTGACTCTATGCAGCCTTCGCCAGTGCGCGCCCGTTTGAAACACTATTACCCCATAGTGTTTCAAAATAGTTTTCGGCTTGTCTGGGCGTTATCCACGCGTGCCGAGCGCGTTCCCAAAGCGCAAGCGAAGGCACGGGGTGGGTAACGCGCGCCCCGCCGAGAATCGCTAAGCTGGAAGCTCAGCCTATGCACGCCGATCCTGCAATGCCTGACGGCAGCGCCGCCCACCATGAATACCGAATTCACGCCAAATTCTTTTATAGCGTGGAGTCGCTACTCATAGAATCGGCAGCATTGCCAACGTCGATCAAGTTCAGCAGGGCTTCGGCGCTCGCGAGAATTGACCCAGTAGCGTTCGTTTGAAGTGACCCATGCCGGGAACAAGGATCGGGAGCAGGCATCATTCACGCTGCAAGCGTGCAAGCTGTTTCGGGGAGGTACGCGGCGATATCATCCGCGCCGAAGGCGCGTGCTTGGAGTGAGGGAGTAAGCCCAGAGGGGAGGCGCTATCGCGCGGAAGCGGCGCGCTGGAGTTTGTGGCGGAGATATTGGAAGTA
>CAVTWL010000004.1:0-1936598 GCA_963738375.1 Bryobacterales bacterium
CTGGCGGACGGCGCCAGCTATACGTCGTATATTTACCAAGGCAACTTCACGGCTGTGGTGGATCCGGCGGGAAAGTGGAAACTATACGCGAAATATGCGCTGGGGAACCTGGTGACTGTGCTGGAGCCCGATCCACTGGCCACGCCGCTGGTGACCTCGCCGCCTTCCCCCCACCGGCGTATCCGGTGACGGCCGCGCCGGCCGGCATGCTGCTCACTACCTACACATACGATCCGTTCAATCACTTGACGCAGGTGGCCATGCCGCGCAGCACGGCTAACGGGATGAAGACGCAGACGCGGACCTTCGCGTATACATCGACTGCGCATTCCAATATCAACTTGCCGGCTCTGTGGTTGACCTCGGCTACGAATCCGGAAAGCGGAACGGTCGGTTACACTTATAATTCGGACGGCACCTTGGCCAGCAAGACGGACGCGAACGGCAACACGGAAACGTACACCTACGATGTGTATCAGCGGCTCACATCCATTCCCGACCGCCAGCAAACGTTCACGTACGACACCTGCCCGGGCGGCGCACGCGGCTGCGTGAGCATGGCCGGTCAACTGATGCAGACCGTTTTCGGAACATCCCTCGGTCCGAATGGGCTCACCCTCGAATACAACTATTCTTATACGCCCGCTGGTAAGGTGTCGGGAAAAACCCTGCAACTCATTGGCGGCGTCGGTTACGAGACGGCAATCGGTACGGTGGCGGCCAGCTACACGTTCGACGGCCAAGGCGCGCTGACGCAGACTTCGTACACGCCTGCCTTTTTTGTGAACACTTTCAACTACACGTTGGACGCCATGGAGCGTCCTACGGGCATGACGGATAATCTGAGCCACACCTGGGTCACGGGCGCAACGTATAATGCGGCGAACCAGATGACGTCGAACGGGATCCAGACGTGGACGTACAATAGTCTTTATCAGATCACGGGCGTGACCGGCACGGGCATGAACATGACCTACAACTACTCGGCCACCCAGAATAACGGGCAAATCGCGTCGAGTGTCGACAGCGTGAAGAGCGAGACCATCGACTACCAGTACGACCTGTTGAAGCGGCTGTCCTCGGCAACGGCGACGTCGGGTGCGTGGGGCGAAAGCTACGTATACGATGGCTACGGTAACTTGACACAAATGAACCCGACCGCCGGCGCGCCGCCATCCATGAATCTTACGGTCCAAGCGGACGCAAACGGCGTGCCGACCAATCAAATTACCGGCACGTACGACAACAACGGCAACTTGAAATGGCTTGGGAATAATACTTCGCTGTCTTATGATGCCGCCAATCGCTTGAATATGGTGCTGGCCAACGGGCAGTTCTCGTATTATGGATATGACGCGGACAATCGCCGCGTCTGGTACCAGAACGCGAGCGGGGTCCAAGCGATCTATTTTTACGGGGCGGACGGGCGCAAAGTGACGAGCTATACGTTTACCATGTCCGCGCCAAACATCGTGATGACACCCGCGCAAAATTACGGCAACATATACTTTGCAGGAGTGCCGCTGGAGACGGAGGGTAATGCGGTTTCCACCGATCGCCTTGGCTCGGTGCGTAATGGCGGAGGCGCCGGCTATCAGGCGGAGTATCCGTATGGCGTGGAGTACTCGCTGACGTCGAACGACCGGGAGAAGTACGCGACATACACGCGCGACAGCCTCACTGGACTAGACTACGCGGTGAATCGATATTACTGGGGCCAGTGGGGACGGTTCATCTCACCGGATCCGTACGGCGGAAGCGCCAAGTTAGGAAATCCACAGAGCTGGAATCGATATGGATATGCGCGGAATAATCCTGTAAATTCTAACGACGCCTCTGGCCTCGACGCCTTTGGTTACACAGGTTCTGGCGACGGCAGTAGCGGCGTTGGCGGTATCTGGGGCGGTGGCGCGGCTTTTGGCTCTGACACTGGCTCATCATCGCCGTGTCAACAACTCGTCCAGTTTTCGTTCAGCCAAGGTTCGGACTTCGACTTTGCCGGATTTCCTGGCGCGCTTGCGGCATGCGAAGCAGCTTATGCTGCTGGCCCTTACGGGAACGGGAGTGGAACTATCTCGGCGGAGGATGCCGCAATTGCTTTGGCAGAATCTCAAATCAGTGACAACTCTAGTTGCGCCGATCTGTTCGAAACGGGCGACAACTTCGTGTTCACGCACGTCTTCGGCGGAGACCCGGCAGCGTACCTCCAAGGCCTCCAGCAGAATGGGGACATCGTCGTCTCATCGACTTTTCCGAGTAACCCAGGCCCTGGTACCTTTACCGGCCCCGGCGTCGGGGCCGCTACCACGCCCTATGGCGGCCCGACATTCACCTTTCTCGGTACCCCAGTATCCACGCCCCTCATCACCATCAATCCATCGGGCTTCTTCTTCACAGGTACCGTTAACGGGACGCCGGTTCAAAACATCGCCAATAGCGGCTTCCAAGGACTTACGTCCCTCGCTCAGGTGCAGGCCGCCGTGCTTCTGCATGAGCTTGCACACGCTACCGGCGTCTTCGGCCCCGATAAGGGGCAAGGGATTCCGGCTAATCAGTCTCAGGTAAACACGGCAACAATCGTGAGTAAATGCTTCCCATGAAACCACAAAAGAACGATGCCAGGGGGCCAAACAGGGATCCGACCGCTAGGCTCTGGCATCCAACGCCTCTTCTTATTCTCCTGCTTGGTGTCTGCGGCCTGACCCCTTTAAGCACACAACTGGGCTTAGTCCGTGGCTTTCAATCGCCTAAGGACGAGGCAGCGATCATCGAAGGCACGGCCTACGACCCTTGGTACAGCAACAGAATGGACGTAGTGGTCCCGAACGGTGGACAAGTTGTTTTGAAAGACCTTCGTGGCAAAGCATTAGCACCGGTATCTCTGGACGAATTGGGCGCGTATCGCCTGCAACTGTCCGCGGGTATTTACGAAATTTGCTTTTTCAACTCACGTCGTTTTCTCCCGTACCGGCGCGCACGTATACGGGCCTTGTTGGGGTCACGAGACATTGTTAATTTGTATCCGGTTGCAAAAGCGGGATTAGCATTCACCGTGAAGGGTGACATCGCGCTTCCGGAGCCGAAATTTCTTTACGAAGCCTGGTACCCAGATAAGAACGAGCCGGATTTGGACATGCTTATCCAGTATGAGAGTCGAGCTGCGGTTGCCGCCGGTTTCAAGTACGAAGGTGGATTTCTGACGCTTACATTCGACCGGCTGACTTTGAGGACATCGGAGCTTGTGGTGAATCAGAAGACGCTCGCGGTCGAAGCGCCCCAAAGGACCTTTGTAGACACGGGTGGCTTCAGGGTCGAAGCGGACAGAGCATCCCTGAATTCTCGCGAGCGCGTCGTCACGGTTTTCAGGGGCGACGTAATCGAAAAACGCCACTTCTAGTGGTCGCGGTGCAGTAGCCAACCGGCCCCCAGGTTCGTCTAACATGACAACCAGGCGATCCCTTGGTGTGCAGCGCCTCCAGCAATTGCTCCAGGGGCGGCCATTGCTGACCGCCCCCCGCACAGATCCGTACGTGCACCGTTACCGCATACGACTCCTGTGGCCAGCAAGACGGACGCGATCGGCAACACGGAAACGTACACCTACGACGTGTATCAGCGGCTCACATCCATTCCCGACCGCCAGCAAACGTTCACGTACGACACCTGCCCGGGCGGCGCACGCGGCTGCGTGAGCATGGCCGGTCAACTGATGCAGACCGTTTTCGGAACATCCCTCGGTCCGAATGGGCTCACCCTCGAATACAACTATTCTTATACGCCCGCTGGTAAGGTGTCGGGAAAAACCCTGCAACTCATTGGCGGCGTCGGTTACGAGACGGCAATCGGTACGGTGGCGGCCAGCTACACGTTCGACGGCCAAGGCGCGCTGACGCAGACTTCGTACACGCCTGCCTTTTTTGTGAACACTTTCAACTACACGTTGGACGCCATGGAGCGTCCTACGGGCATGACGGATAATCTGAGCCACACCTGGGTCACGGGCGCAACGTATAATGCGGCGAACCAGATGACGTCGAACGGGATCCAGACGTGGACGTACAATAGTCTTTATCAGATCACGGGCGTGACCGGCACGGGCATGAACATGACCTACAACTACTCGGCCACCCAGAATAACGGGCAAATCGCGTCGAGTGTCGACAGCGTGAAGAGCGAGACCATCGACTACCAGTACGACCTGTTGAAGCGGCTGTCCTCGGCAACGGCGACGTCGGGTGCGTGGGGCGAAAGCTACGTATACGATGGTTACGGCAACTTGACCCAAATGAACCCGTCCGGCACAGCCGGCGCGCCATCCATGAATCTCACGGTCCAACCGGATGCAAACGGCGTGCCGACCAACCAAATCACCGGCACGTACGACAACAACGGCAACTTGAAATGGCTTGGGAATAATACTTCGTTGTCTTACGACGCCGCCAACCGCTTGAATATGGTGCTGGCCAACGGGCAATTCTCGTATTACGGATATGACGCGGACAATCGCCGCGTCTGGTACCAGAACGCGAGCGGGGTACAAACGATCTATTTCTACGGAGCGGACGGGCGCAAAGTGACGAGCTATACGTTCACCATGTCCGCGCCGAACATCGTGATGACGCCCGCGCAGAATTACGGCAACATATATTTCGCCGGCGTGCCGCTGGAAACGGAGGGAAATGCGGTTTCAACCGACCGGCTAGGATCGGTCCGCAACGGCGGTGGCGCGGGATATCAGGCGGAGTATCCGTATGGCGTCGAATACAGCCTGACCGCCAACGACCGGGAGAAGTACGCGACTTATACACGTGACACCCTCACCGGGCTAGATTTTGCGGTGAATCGATATTACTGGAACCAGTGGGGCCGGTTTCTGTCACCAGACCCAAATTCTGGCAGCATTGCGCTCGCTCGTCCACAAAGCTGGAATCGCTACGGTTACGTCCTAGGTGACCCCATCAATAAGATGGACCCAAGCGGACTTACTTCCTGCGACGCCAACGGCGACAACTGCTACGACTCGGTGGATGTGACGGACGACGGTGACGGCGATGTGGATCTGACCTACTCAACACTGGGCACTGCCTTTGCACCTGTCGGCGCCTTTACCAAGGCTGCCGACAGATTGGGTACTGCCATTCAGGTATTTGAAGACCGTACCAGCTTTTCGTCGAACTGCCAGCGGGATATAGCCGCGATCGCAGCTGCGGCGCCTAGCTACATTGATCCTTCGACAATCACCATCGCTTCTTTGCAGGATGCGGCGGCGAAAACAGACTTTGTGAACGGGGTGGGGTCTCAGGTTTCGCAATCGGTTCTTTTCCCCAACGCGCCGCAGGCGGCGGGTGTGGTTGCGAATCAGACCATCGGCGCCCTCTTCTCCAATCCGAATACGTTGCCTACCGCAGTCACTACCCTCGGCGGCAACACCATATACATCAATCCTTCTGTTATTTCTGGCAACATCGGTGTCAACCAAGGCCTACTAATGCATGAGTTTCTGCACGAACTTGGCCTCGGGGACGGCGCAATTGGCGCGGGCCTTCGGTCGATTGACGCTTCAATTAAACCGGACGACAACGGCAATTGGACTAATACGAAGCAGTTCAGCACCAAACTGATGAAGGGCTGCTTTACGGGGAAAGGAAATAACTAGTGAAGCGTTTGGTTCATGCGGTGTTCCTGCTGGCTCTCCTTTCTCGAGCGTACGGTCAGCCTGACGGCGGTAATGTAGCAGAGGTTCGCATCGCTGGCTGGACTACCTCGGGGGAGCGAATTGAGAGAATTTGGGTCGTTGTGTCCACGCTTGACTGTCGGGACACTCATCAAGGGAACGGCCGCGACGTCGTCTTGTCTGTTCCGGTTGGGGATTATGTACTACGAGTGGCAGCCCCGGGATTTCAGACAACACATCAAATACTTAAGGTCTACCGGCCCTCGGTGTTTCGGAGTGTGGTTCTGCCGGTTAGTTACATTCATGGGCAAAAGGAATCTGGTCTTACCGGTACTGTTCGCCATCACGGACCAGATAACCGGAAGCTGCGGATTAGGCTTATGTCGCTCTATGGGGATGAAGTCTGGGAATGCGTTCCAGATGCGGATGGTTCGTTCCGGTTTCCGGCCACGGCTGGTGCGTATCTCCTAGTGGTTGTTGCGGACCTTCCCGAAAGTTTCTCCGTGCTCTACTCCGAACCAGTCCGCATCGCTCATGGTCAACAGCTGAGCGTGAGCGTCGACCTGAATCCGAATCGCGGCACACCGGGTCCACTTGCGCCACGTTAGCCAATCATTTTCTTTTTTGCCGGCTCCGCTATGTTACGCCGGCGTAAGGGTTGGCACCGTCCAAGCGTCGAACCGCAACAGCTCGTGGTGGCGCACCGGGTCGGCTCTCCACGATGGGAAGTATCTCAACGCCATCTTCGGCAGCTGCATATTTCGTGAACACTTTCAACTACGCTCCGGATGCCATGGAGCGTCCGACGGCCATGACCGACAACCTGAGCCACACCTGGGCAACCGGCGCAACGTACAACGCGGCGAACCAGATGACGTCGAACGGGATCCAGACGTGGACGTACAATAGTCTTTACCAGATCACAGGCGTGACCGGCACGGGCATGAACATGACCTATAACTACTCGGCCACCCAGAACAACGGGCAAATCGCGTCGAGTGTGGACAGCGTGAAGAGCGAGACCATCGACTACCAGTACGACCTGTTGAAGCGGCTGTCGTCGGCAACGGCGACGTCGGGCGCGTGGGGCGAGAACTACGTATACGATGGCTACGGCAGCTTGACCCAGATGAACCCGACGGCCGGCGCACCGCCATCGATGAATCTCACGGTGCAAACGGATGCAAACGGCGTGCCGACCAACCAAATCACCGGCTCATATGACAACAACGGCAATCTGAAATGGCTCGCGACTACTTCGCTATCTTATGACGCGGCCAACCGTTTGAATACGTGCTGGCCAACGGGCATTATTCGTATTTTCGGATATCTGGCTGGATAATGGCTGCACGAACAATTAATGAGACGATCCAGATGAACATCCGCGGGCTAATTATAATGTCAACTTCGGTCGCGTTTGGTATGATGATGAGGCCTTGCCTTGCGGCAAGCTCAACCGTCTGGGAACGGAAGGACGGCCCCTTCTTCTCCCGTGCGGTGTTATGGGATCCCGGTGATCTTACTGACGCGAGTCTTCGGTCGTTCTACGCTGGCCTAGCCGCTGAAATGCAACATAACCGTGCATGGGACGTCAAGGTGTTCGTAGACCGTAACGATCTAACGCGCGAGCTCTACGGAAAGCTGGTAACGGACAAGGGTTACGAGTGGTGGAAAGACTTACACGACAAGTTTGGCCGGGGGATGCTACCGATGGCGGAATTACTCGGATATCGGGAGAACACCGTCATGCGAGTGCGAGATGGCCACGGAGTTTGCAGCGAAGTGGTCCTAGCTGGTCGGAATTTTCTTCACTTGTACTCAGGTGGCGTGGCATTTGATATTCTGGAGAGCTACTACCACCCGTTGCCTCCTGATGTGACGCAATCGCTCGGTGATCAGGCGATGGTTTCGGTATTTGTAAGAGCCTCCCGGTTTCCTACAATCGCCCAAGCGAGGGCGCTGAGCAAAACGTTGCGCGGGTACTTCCTCCAGAAGCGGGTAACCGTCGCTATTCGAACTGACAGCTACTTCCTAACCGATAGCGCGTTCCCAATTTTGTACAGGTTTGATCAGGCTCCCGATCCACCTAGCCGTGTGCAATACGAGCTGACGAAGACCATGTATTGCTTCGGCGATCGCCCCGGCATCTTGTGCAACGCGACCCCTTAAGGCAAACTCGCGTAAGCCTCTCGTGAAGGGCGTGCCGGCTCATTCAGCCGGGGAAGAAAGCGAAGTGAAGTAAGAGTCAAGCCTGAGCGGGTGCCCAGTTGTGCGGAAGCAATTCGCTCAGCTGGGCGATGGCGTAAGGTAAGGAAACTCGATCCGGAAAGCGGAACGGTCAGTTACACTTATAATTCGGACGGAACCTTGGCCAGCAAGACGGATGCGAACGGCAACACGGAAACGTACGCCTACGACGTGTATCAGCGGCTCACTTCCATCCCAGACCGCCAGCAAACCTTCACGTACGACACCTGCCCGGCTGCCGCGCGCGGCTGCGTGAGCATGGCCGGTCATCGGCAAGGTGTCGGGAAGACTCTGCAACTCACAGGCGGCGTCGGCATCGAAACGGCAGTCGGTACGGTGGCGGCCAACTACGCGTTCGACGGCCAGGGGGCGCTTACGCAGACTTCCTACACGCCCGCCTATTTCGTGAACACTTTCAACTACACATTGGACGCCATGGAGCGGCCTACGGGCATGACCGACAACCTGAGCCACACCTGGGTCACGGGCGCAACGTACAATGCCGCCAACCAGATGACGTCGAACGGCACGCATACATGGACGTACAATAGTCTTTATCAGATTACGGGCGTGACCGGCACGGGCATGAACATGACCTACAACTACTCGGCCACCCAGAACAACGGGCAAATCGCGTCGAGTGTCGACAGCGTCAAGAGCGAGACCATCGACTACCAGTACGATTTGTTGAAGCGGCTGTCGTCGGCAACGGCGACGTCGGGCGCGTGGGGCGAAAGCTACGTATATGATGGCTACGGTAACTTGACACAAATGAACCCGTCCGGTACGGCCGGCGCGCCATCCATGAATCTCACGGTCCAAACGGATGCAAACGGTGTGCCGACCAACCAAATCACCGGCTCGTATGACAATAACGGCAATCTAAAATGGCTCGGGAATAATACTTCGTTGTCTTACGATGCCGCCAATCGCTTGGATATGGTGCTGGCCAACGGGCAATTCTCGTATTACGGGTATGACGCGGACAATCGCCGCGTCTGGTACCAGAACGCGAGCGGGGTCCAAACGATCTATTTCTACGGAGCGGACGGGCGCAAAGTGACCAGCTATACGTTCACCATGTCGGCGCCAAACATCGTGATGACACCCGCGCAGAATTACGGCAACATATATTTCGCCGGCGTGCCGCTGGAGACGGAAGGCAACGCCGTCTCCACCGACCGCCTGGGCTCGGTCCGGAATGGCGGCCCGGGAGGTGTGTGCTATCAGGCCGAATATCCGTACGGAATCGAATACAGCCTGACGGCAAACGACCGCGAGAAGTACGCGACTTACACGCGGGACAGCATCACTGGACTAGATTACGCGGTGAATCGGTACTACTGGAGCCAGTGGGGCCGCTTCATCTCGCCGGATCCGAGTTCAAAGAGCATCCGCCGCAGGAACCCGCAGAGTTGGAACCGTTACGCATATGCTGGAGACGATCCGGTCAACCAGTTTGACCCAACTGGGTTGACCAATTGGGGGACGGTCTTGAACGGTACCCTGACCTTGGGCGGCGGCATCCTCTCGGGAGCAGGAGCGATCACAGTCGGCATGGGGTCCGGGGGGCTGGCTCTACCGGGCGCCATTTTTTTGGGCATAACCGCCGCCGGCGGGTTGGCTTCTGGTGTTGGACAGATCGTTGCGGGGTTCACAGATACTCCTGTCCCACCCACGATGGCCAACGTGCTGTCCGGGCCGATCGCAATAGTCACCTCGGTCATAACGTTTGGAAACCCGATAGTGACCCAGGTCGGAGGCTATGTGAACCAAGGTGTGGTCACGGTGGCCGACATTGGGACAGGAGACCTACCCGCCTCTATCGTCGACATGGCTACTGTGGCGTCCCAACTGCTGGACGTCAAGCCCATTGACCCGACCAATACGGTGATCGGAAACGCCCCATCCGCGTTAGATCTCGTCAGTTCCCCGAGCCCTGACGCCCCGTCCGGAGGGCTCCAAGTGTGCGGGCCGAACGAGTCTTGGGATGGTGAGGGCTGTATTGATAAATAGCGGATGCCGAGGCCGATTCGAGACCAGTCGTTGCATTTGAGTTGTAAACAGGAGGAACTTGTGGCGCGGGTCCGCGCATCGCACTTGTACATCATAATGACCGCTGGAGCTTTGGTGGGTGGCATCGTCACTTACCTGCAATACCGGCGGCTCTGGATCGCTGGAGTCGCGGGACTGTCGGGTGCGGTCATGGCAAACCTGATCGTTGCGCTTATGCATCCGCGGGACTCTCAAGCCGAGATCCCTGCTGAGCCAGTCACTCCGAGCGTCCGGCTTGATAGTGCCGGGTCAATCCATTGGAGCAAAAAAGTTGGCATTGCGCTGGTCGTCCTGGGCCTCACCGACTTCTTACTGGCCGCGTCACGCCGGGACATCGTCAACGTCGTCTTCGGAGTCATTTTCGTGACAAACGGCGCTTTTTTGATCCTACGTCGGGTGCAATGACAGGGACGACCGACCAACTCTACGGCCTGCTCTTCTTCGTCTAGGTTCGGCGGGCG
This sequence comes from Bryobacterales bacterium, assembly GCA_963738375.1. GTDB lineage: Bacteria > Acidobacteriota > Terriglobia > Bryobacterales > Bryobacteraceae > Bog-159. The sequence goes on from CAVTWL010000004.1 coordinate 10,438, forward strand.
CGTCGTTCGCGTGGCGACCGGTACCCCAACCTCCATGAAGAATTTCTCCTGTCCGGCTGGAGAGCAGTTACAGCGCATGCGTGCCGGCTCGGTGGAAGTGTTGTGAAACTGATGGGGAGGGTGGGCAGGAACGTTCAGCGTGGCTTGACGCCCTACATGTGCGATGTGAAGTGGGCGCCACTGGTGGGGCCACCTCACCGCCCCCTTGGCTACAGTAGCCAGTCCTTCTCACCCGCCTCGCGGCGCTCACGGCCACCGACGGAAACGGTCTGCTGCCGTGTCAGACCTTCGCTCATGCCTAGCGCAAAGCGATTACGCGCTCGTTCGAGATTTCTGGATGGCACAGGTATCTTGACGTAGATCGAACGCCGTCCGGGTAGGATCAGATCGCTCGGCTCGACCCATATCAAGTTCGCTGAAAAACCGTTTTGGCGCAGAAAATCCACGAATCGCGAGACTGCCTCCGCGAACGTTCTTGGACCAGATCCAGACGCAGGTCGAAATGGAAAAGGAGATGTGCTACGAAGCGCCCTTCTACACCTTGGGCCCGCTCGTCACCGATTTCGCGCCCGGCTACGACCACATCACCTCCGCCATCGGCGCCGCCATGATCGGCTGGTACGGAGCATCCATGCTCTGTTACGTGACCCCCAAGGAACACCTCGGCCTTCCCAACCGCGAAGACGTCAAAGCCGGCATCATCGCTTATAAGATCGCCGCTCACGCCGCCGATATCGCCCGCCACCGCCCCGGCGCCCGCGATCGCGACGACGAACTCTCCCGCGCCCGTTACCGTTTCGATTGGAAGCGGCAGTTCGAACTCTCGCTCGATCCTGAAACCGCCCGCTCCATGCACGACGAGACCTTGCCCGAGGAAGGCTTCAAGGACGCGCACTTCTGTTCCATGTGCGGCCCGAAATTCTGCTCCATGAACATCTCCGCGAAAGTCGAGGAGTTCACCGCCGAGCAGGCCGAAGACGTTCTCTCCGGCAGCTTGGTGAATATCTCCGGCAACGACTGATTCCCGCCATTAAATCTTACCGCGGGCGTTGCCTGGGCGCCCGCAAGAGCCTTAATCCCCCTCCGAGAAAATTCTGTCCGGTTCGTCATACGCTTTCGATCCTCGCGTCACTACTCATTCAAGGTCATTTCTTGAAACAGGGGAAAGGGTAGCCCATGACTCGACCACTACGTTTCGCATCTCTCGTGCTCGTTGTTTCACTCCCAAGGGATTATCATTAAGGAGTATTCCGAGGGCGGAAATTTATGGCGGCAAATCGGATTTGGTTCTGGTTGCTGTTTGCAATACCCACGTTCGTGCAAGCGCAAACAGCTTCTGAAAAAGTTATCCTCAATTTTGGCCTCTTCCCCAACGGTGCCTTCCCCTACGGCACACTGGCTAGGGATTCGACCGGGAATTTCTACGGTACCGCTTACGCCGGAGGCGCCGCCGACCAAGGTGTCGTTTTTGAATATAGCGCAGCCGGGAAGTATAACGTGTTGTATAGCTTCTTAGGCGGAGCAGCGGACGGAAGCGGTCCTTATGCAGGCGTAACACTCGATTCTGCGGGAAACCTTTACGGCACCACCCAAAGCGGGGGGGCGGCCAACATGGGCGTGGTTTACGAAATCAGCGCGGCGGGCGAAGAGAGGGTTCTACACAGCTTTACGGGCGGGACGGACGGCAATTATCCGTATGCTGGTGTTGCCATCGATTCGCAAGGCAATCTCTACGGGACAACTTACTACGGCGGAGCTTCGAACGCGGGTGTGGTTTACAAGATCAATACCGCCGTACAAGAATCGGTTCTATATGCATTTACCGGCGGTGCCGACGGCGGTAATCCGTACGCAGGTGTGACACTCGATTCCTCGGGTAACCTGTTTGGGACCGCCTATAACGGGGGCACAGGGGGAGGAGTCGTCTATAAAATAAGTCCGATTGGGCAGGAAACCGTGGTGTTTGCATTCGGCCCGTCGAGAGACACCGGCGTGAATCCTCTGGGCGGGGTAATCCTAGACTCCCAGGGCAACCTATACGGCACGATCGACGAAATGGTCTACAAGTTGACGCAAACGGGTCAGTACACGGCCCTGGTCACTCAGACCTACGGAAAATACGGCGGCACAATGTCACCCGGCACGGTTGCTATGGACTCCGTCGGGAACCTGTATTGGACGACCGAAGCGACGTATGGAGGCGCTATGACGCCTGCACCATTGGGCGCCCTTGTGAAGGCTAGTGCAACTGGTGAGGTATCGATCCTATATCGCTTTCCGGGAAGTTCGAGTCCCTTGCTGAACTCATCGACGAATGCCGGACCAGGCACTAATACTGGTGTCATTCTGGATTCTGACGGCAACATTTATGGTGTAACCGTTAGCGGCGGTGTTTCCGGCGCGCTGTTTGAGGTAAGTGCGGCGAGTATGGTGACCATTCCGCACAGTTTCACGGGTGCGGCGGGAGGAACGGAGCCGGACGGGCTCACGCTTACCTCCAGCGGCGAGACGTATGGGACGACATCGAACGGAGGGCCAAACAACTTCGGGACTGTGTACAAGATGAACGCGGAGGGAAAGGAAACGGTGCTTTACAGCTTCAAGGGCGGCAACGACGGGGCGTTACCCTCAGGACCTTTGGCAATCGACTCCGCCGGAAACGTTTACGGCACGACGGTCCGTGGCGGGACTGCGAACGTTGGGACCGCCTTCAGGGTAACCTCAACTGGCGGTGAAACGGTTCTGCATAGCTTTAGTGGTGGTAGTGACGGTGGCGATCCGCAAGGTGGGCTAATCCTGAGCCCCTCAGGCGTATTGTATGGCACTACGATCACCGGCGGGTCGGGTAGCCTGAACGGCCTGCAGAACGGAGTGGTTTTTGCGATGAGCACTTCCGGTGAGGAGACAGTGTTGCATAGTTTTACTGGGCTGTCCGACGGGGGATCGCCGTCAGGCGGGTTGGTGCTCGACTCGAGCGGCAACATCTACGGAACGACAGGTTATGGAGGGACTGCTAACGGCGGCGTAATATACGAGCTGACGCCAGGAGGCCAGGAAACTGTGATTTATAGTTTCACCGGAGGAAGCGACGGTGCCTACCCGGGCTATGGGGTGATCCGAACCCCCGCGGGGAATTTTTACGGAACCAATGCCGCCGGAGGTGCCGCAGGAGGCGGCGTCGTATTCGAATTGAACAGCTCTGGCAAACTGACCATATTCCACGATTTCGGGGAATTGTCTGAGGGAGAACTGCCATACGCCCTTGTTAGGGACGCTGCCGGAGATCTTTACGGGTCGACACTCGCGGGAGGGGCAACGGACTGTGACGGGGGATGCGGGCTGGTGTACAAGATCGACGCGGCCGGAGGCTTTACGACCTTGTACACATTTACGGGCGGTGCGGACGGCACGGCCGGTGCACTCGCCCTCTCGCCCACAGGCACTCTCTATGGCGCGGGCGCGCTGGGCAGTCATGACGGCGGCAGTCTGTACAAGATTGTCTTCTAGGAACTTGCTGAAGAACCGCCATGCAACAATCTAGGGATGTTAAGGTATTTGGGAATTCCGGTTTCGTAGTGGGTCGGCGTCGCCGACGGGCAGCAACCGAAAATGCCGGGCCACATCGACACGAGGATTCGAATCCAGCCTGAGGGGAATCACCAACGGTGGATACGTTTGCGCCCCTGCGCCCCGCGGGCGTCACCCATTCGCCCGCGCAACGCTTTCGCCATCCCGCCGCGGCACATCGTCGCGGGGCATCAAAATCCACGCAATGAAATAAGCCGCCACCCCAAAGCCCGCCCCCAAAACCAGCGCCAGCCACACGATCCGAACCAAAAGGGCATCCACGCCCAAATACCGCGCGAACCCCGCGCAAACGCCGCCGATCTTCTTATGTTCCGTATCGAGCGCCAACTTGGGCGACGCATAGGGATTCTCCGTCGCCTCCGCCAGCTTGGTCGCATGGCCGCAGCTCGGACAATACCGGACCTTGTCGTCGATCGTTTCCCCGCATCGTGTGCAGAACATTTCGCTTTACCTCGTCACCCATAAATACGTTTCCAACCACCGCGATGTTCCGTTGACTCCAATGCGCAAATAAAATCGCCCTTATCGCCATAGGCTTACCCGGTTCATGAACCGTTCTCGCCTCTCCCCGCCAGCTACCGTGAAGCTGGAGAGGAAGATATCCATGTCAGACGCACAACCCTGAACTGTTCCACGCCCTCCTCGACGACCTCGCCTCACGCTTCAATCTCGGCGGCGAACTCGAACAGCGCTCGTCAAACGCATCGCCGATCGGCATTGGCGCCTCGGCCGCGTCTTCACCCTCGAAACCGGCATGCTCCGCGCCCGCAGCGGCGAAGGCGAAGACATCCTCGGCGCACCCGCCGAAACCCTGCCGGGGCCGACCCAGGAGCCCGATCCGGAGCCAGTAATCCCAGACGAATCAAGCGATTGCAAAACGAACCCAAATCCGAACCCCAACGGCTCCCCTTACTCCGCCGAGCCGCCTGCCTTCATCCGCTTGATACCAGGCGCCAAAAAACGTACGAAGAAAACTAAGAACGCCTCCAACCTACCAAGTGTGCCCAAAACAAAAAAAGGGAATGCGCCGTTACCCAGCGCATCCCCCCATTCCGATCGAAGGGAGGCAGCCCCCCCCCAGCCGACCCCTCAGTTCGCGGTAATCGCCCCAAATACCCCGGTCGTCAGATTCGCTCCCCCCGCCGCATAGTACAGCGTGGTCGTCGGACCCGACTCCGTGCTTCCGTTTCCGAATTCGATCCCCCACAGTCCCGGAATCGTCACATCGGAACCGGTGCTCGTCTCCATGAACCCGGCGAACGCGCCGGTGGCCGCATTGTAAGCGCCAATCCAACCGCTCCCCGTGTTCCCCACCAGCACCATCCCGGCCAGGGACCCGAAACCCGCCGGCGCCAGCGCCACGCCCCAAGGCTGATTGAACCAGCCGTTCTGCAGCCTCAATTGCAATTTCCCAACGGTCGAGAAAACGTCGACGTAGCCCGTTCCCCCTCCCGCAATGGCGTTGTAGGTTACGTAGATCTTCGACCCGATCGCCTGAATCCCAGCCGGCGAATACGTCTTCGGGATCTTGGCGTCTGTAAAGGCGCCCGGTGGCAGAGTCACCGGTGCGAACGAAGTGGCGTCGTAGGCTTCGATCCCGCCGTTCGCATTCGCCGCATAATAAGTCTGCGCGCCGCTGGTGGCGTTCTTGGCGATGGTCAGCCCCTGGTAAGACGCGCCCGCGCCGGAGTTGTTCACCATGATCGTTGCTGTCGTGACGTGGCACTGCGCGCACGACTTCCCGGGTTTCACTGGTGCAGTCTGCGAATCCCAGTACGCGATGGTGCCGTCCAGAGTGGCATACGCGAAATTCACGTTGCTCTTGCTGATATTGCTCGCAGCCGTCCCCGTCGGACTTCCCGGCCCCGCCCCGCTCGCCGGCGGAATCACCACCGTCAAGCCAACCACCGTGCCGTTGGCGTCATACAAGGTCGTCAGGCCGGTCACCTGGTCCGCCACCCACCACTCATTCTCCGGCGGGGTCGCGCTCGCCGCGCGCGAAATACCCCACGGATTCACCAGGTGTGCGTCCTTGGTGTTCGTTACCAGGCTGGTAACCGTGTAGCTGTTCGTCTGAGCCGCGGCGCACGTACAAATCGCCAGCCCCGCGCCCAATAAATAAATGCTCTTCATCGTCCCTCCAATTTTCCTTTACGGCAGTAGCAGTATAGTGTACGCCTTCGACCCAGTCAATGGATGCACTTGTAACTTCTCTAGTTCGCCGTAATCGTGCCAAACAACCCGTGTAAATAATTGTCGATACCGGCGGCGAAATAGAGAGTCGTGGCCGGCCCCGAAAGTGAGTTGCCGCCCCCGAAGTAAAGCGCCCACAAACCCGGTATCGCGATCGCCTGCTTGGTGCTCTTCAGCAGAAAGCCCAGGAATTTGCCCGTCGTAGCGCTATAAGCGCCAATCTTCCCGCTGCCCACATTGCCCACCAGCACCGCCTTCGCGAATGCGCCGAATCCCGCGGGCGCCACCGCGATTCCCCAGGGCTGGTTGAACGATCCCTGTGCCAGGCTGAGCAGCAGCGCGCCGGCTGGGGTGAACACGTCCACGTAGCCTCCCGCGCCTGGCGCAGCCGAGAACGTGACATAAATCTTACCGCCAACCGCCTGAATTCCATACGGCGTATACCCCGCCGGTATCGCCGGGTCTTCGAAGGCCCCGGCGCCGAGTGTGACGCGCTTGAACGCTGTTGTATATGCCTCCACGCCGCCCGCTGCGTTAGCCGCATAGATTGTTTCGACGGTCCCGTTCATAGCCGCCGTCAGCCCCGTATACACAGCTCCGCTGGCGGAGTTGTTCACTTTAATAACCGCGCTCGTACCCGACGACCATTCCGAGATCGTTCCATCCAAGGTCGCAAACAAGAATTTGCTTCCCAGCGCCACTGTGCCCGTCGGTGACCCGGTGCCCGTCTTTGCCGGAGGTACCGTCACTACCAGCGGCTGAATGGCGCCGGTCCCGGAGTACAACGTCGAGACTCCCGTGCCCGTATCCGCCACCCACCAGTAAGAACTGGCCGTGCGGGAGAGTCCCCAAGGATTCACCAGATGCGCATCCGTAAATGTCCCCATTCCCGGAATGTCGGATACTAAGTTGGCCTCCGTGTAGCTATTAGTGGCCGTATCTTGTGAGTAAGCCGCCGTCGCCAGCAATAGCGCAATCGTCAATTTGTAACTAAGATTCATGGGTGCCCCTCCAGGCTACTGAGTTGAGCATACGCGGCGGGTCTATCCGAGTCAATAAAAATGGGGTTCCCGCAGCGAAGTTAACAGCTTATAATTAGGAAACAAGTGCAAACAGTTTCTCTGGCATCCTTCGCGCTCTGGCTTGCCGCGCCGCTTGCCGCGCAGTCCGTTCCCGCGCTCTCCATCTCACCCGATGCCTTGCGCGCCGACTTGTCTGTTATCGCCTCGGAGAAAATGGAAGGCCGCAACACACCCTCGCCCGGACTCGACGCCGCGGCGGCCTATATCGCGGCGCAGTTCCGCCATGCCGGTCTCGAGCCTGCCGCTGACCGGTACCTCCAGACCGCCAAAATGCTTCGAGTCGGCCCGCTCCCCGATGGCTTCGTCTTGCGCATCGCCTCCGCGGCGCGCGTCATATCCGTCTCCCCGGATCAAGTCACTGTCGTCAGCCGCCGCGCCATCGAGTTTTCCCACGAGCCGGTTTACAAAAGGAACGGAACCTTCCGCATCGGTGCGCCGCATCCCGTGGCTTTGCTGGAAACAGCCGAGCCGGAATCGCCGGCGCCAAAATTCATCGAAGCCGGCGAAGACCTCCCACGCATCGCCCTGCGCGATCCGGCCGCCATCGCGGCCTTGCTCCAAGCCAGTGAAGGCGATACCGGTATCGCCGTTTCTTTGAAACTGCCGGCGCCAAACGCCGAGCCGTTCATCGCCCGCAACGTCGCGGCGCTGTTGCCTGGCTCGGACCCCGCCTCCCGCGCGCAGTATCTGCTCGTCACCGCGCACTACGACCATTTAGGCCGCAATTCCGCCGGCGATGTCTTTCCCGGCGCCAACGATGACGCGAGCGGTGTCGTCTCCCTACTTGCCATCGCCAAAGCCCTCGCCGCCTTGCCCGTTCACCCCAAACGCAGCATCGTGTTTCTGGCGTTCTTCGGCGAAGAAGAGGGCAACTTAGGCTCACGCTACTATGCGCGCCACCCGTTGTTCCGGCTCGCGAATACCATCGCCGACCTGAATCTCGAGCAACTCGGACGCACCGATTCCAACCTCGGCCCGCAAATCGCCGCGGTCAGTGTCACTGGCTTCAGCTATTCAACGGTTTCGGATACTCTGCGCCAGGCGGGAGCAGCTACAGGCGTGAAAGTGGAAGACGTGCCCAACAACGAGGATTACTTCGAGCGCAGCGATAACCAGACTTTCGCCGAACAAGGCATCCCGGCCCACACCATCGCCGTAGCTTTCGACTTCCCCGACTACCATGCCGCCGGAGACACCTGGCAGAAGATCGACTACGCCAACATGGCCAAAGTCGATCGCATGATCGCGCAAGCCGTCGTCGACTTAGCCGATAGTCCGGCTGCACCCGCCTGGAATCGCGGCAACCCAAAGGTTGCCCGTTTCAGGAGCGCCGCCGGCCGCGCCAACTAACCGTCGATCAGGATGCCGCGCGGCTTCATGCCATAGCCCGGAAAAACGTGGTTCAGGTCGCGGTTTCCCAACTGGCCCTTCACCAACTCGCCCAACACATCGCGGAAGTCCGTCGTAAGCGCCAGGTCCCGCTGCTCGTACATCTGCTCGCGTTCCAGTCCCGGCCACTTCCCGTAAACCTTGCCGCCGCGCACTCCGCCGCCCATCACAAACATGCAATTCGCATGTCCGTGATCCGTGCCGCGATCCCCGTTCTCGTGTGCCGTCCTTCCGAACTCCGACATGGTCACCAGCGCGACATCGTTGCGCCGGTCCCCCAAATCCATCCAGAACGCCGCCAGCGTCTGCCCAAACTCGGTCAGCCGGTTCGCCAATTGTCCCTGCGATGCCCGCTGCCCCACTTCGTTTACGTGATGGTCCCAGCCCCCTACATCGGCGAAAGCCATTTCCACGCCCACATCCGCTTTGATCAATTGGGCAATCTGCCGCAGACTATCCCCGAACCGCCCCCGTGGATAATTCGCGCCGGCTGCCGGCTGATAAGGCCGCTTCTGCACCGCTTGCAGCAGCGACACCGCCTCGAAGGTTTCCCGCCCCGCCGCGTTCAGTTGTGCGTCCTTGCTGTCCGAATAGAGCGACTGGAAGGCGTTGGCCGCTTCCGCATTGCGCACCTGAAAGTCGCTTAGGTTCTGCACCGCCACCGCCGGATTCGGCCCGCGCATTGCGCGCGGCAGCATCGCTCCCATCGCCAGCGCCCGCACCGGGGAAGGCGTCGATGCCTCGTGCGGCATCGCCCGGTTCATCCAACCATCCGTCGTAGCCTTCACCCCGGGCGTTCCGGCCTCCATGAAATCCTGCGCGTCAAAATGCGAACGCGTCGGATCGGGCGAACCAGTCGCGTGCACCACCGCCAGATGTCCGTCGTCCCAAATGGGCTTCAATGGAGCGAGCGACGGGTGCAATCCGAAGAAGCCATCCAGATCGATGGCCGCGTCTTCCTTAAGCTCCGCGCTCTGCGAGGGCCGCGGCACAGCGATTGTTGGCCGCATCGCGTAATAGTTTTTTTCGCCGTGCGGCACGACGATGTTCAATCCATCCGCTGCCCCGCGCTGGAAGATCGCCACCAGAATCTTTTTCCGGGGCGCCGGAGCATCCGCGGCATACAAGGCGCGCTGCAGCCACAACGGCGCCGTTCCCGCGCCAACCATTGCCAGCGCCGAGTTACGAAGAAAAAGCCTGCGGTTGGTCATGGTGTTTCCGTTCTATTTCTTCTGAAAATCCGGAGATCCGATGGTCACGCCTTCACCGGCGCGCGTGCTGTCCACCTTCACCCCCGGCACTTTGTTGTTCGCCAGCGCCACGCCAAAATTCATGCGCGCCAGCAGGCCCGCTGAGTTCAACCATTCCGCCCCGGAATTGGAATAGCCGGTGGGCTCGCTTTTCCGGTACAACGGCTCGCCGAGTTGGTTCAATTGGTTCGCCAGCCCGAAGGTGAAATCCACGTCCGCGTTCAGCGCCCGCAGCGAACTGGCCACCATCTCAAGCGGCGATTTCATCTTCGCGCGGTACGCTTCCCGCGACCAAAACTCCGGTGAATCGAACATACTCTCCATCACCGCCCGCAAATCCCCGTCTTTCTTCAGGAAGGTGTCGGCCATGCGGTTGACCAAAGCCTCCGGCGGATGGTCCGCCACGAACCGGACCGCCAGTTCGCGCGAAATGAAATGCGCCGTCGCCGGATGATGCGCCAGGATGTGCAGAACCTGGTACCCGTCCTCGATCCCCCCCCCCAGCCTTGATCTTTACCCCCAGCACGGTCTTCTCGCCCGCGTCGTGCATTCTCGGGTTGAACTCGAATTCCGCCGCCCGCTGCGGCTGCCGGATGGTCCACCCCGTGAAGCAGCGAGCCACTTCCGTCACATCTTTCTGCGTATACCCGCCGTCCACTCCGAGCGTATGCAATTCCAGCAATTCGCGGCCGTAGTTCTCGTTCAATCCCTTTTTCTGCCGCATGCCCCCTGGAGACTGCGCGCCGGCCGATTCCCAGTTGTCCAGGTAGAACAGCATCGCCGGACTCTGTGCCGTGGCGCGCAAGAGATCCTCGAACTTACCCAGTACATTCGGGCGGATCGCGTCGCGCTCGTACGACGTCACCAGAAAGCGATCGGCGCCCTTCTCGATAAATACATTGAAATGGTTGAACCAGAAATCGCCGAGCACCTCTTCCAACTGCCGGTCGCTATAAACCGCGCGCAGCAGTTTGGCCGCCGTCAAATCCTGCAGGATCAGCGCGATCGGCCCGTTGGCGCTTTGTATCCTCCGCCGCAAGGCAGGTGGCGCGGCGGCGTAAAGTTGCAGCCTCATCCCCTGGCCCATGCTCTCCAGCAGCTCATCCTGTTTAGCGGGCGGAAACGAAGTGAAAAGCTCCATCTTTTCCTGCGCAGTGCCCGCGCGCAAAGTGCGCAATTGCTCCGGCGTCAACAGAGTGGCCAATGCGGGCTTTCCGGCCGCGTCGTCCTCCCCGGTCTTTCCTTGTAGACGCGAAGCCAGGCGGTCCACCATCATGCGCTTGTCCGGATCGTCGGGGTAGGGAATCCTCCCCGCCACCATCGCCTTTACCATGGGCGGCGTTGGGTAGCTTTGGATCATCGTCGCCGTGCGCATGTTGAGGGAATCGAACTGGCCGAGCTTGGCCTCCAGGTCCGGATTGAACGGAATGCGCTCCGGGTGCAGCTGCAAATCGATCCATTTCTTGACACCCATCGCCTCAACCCGCTGCACGTCGCCCGGACGCGCGCCGAATGACAGACGATTCAGCGCATGTTCTGCCTTTTGTTCGTTGGATATTGTAGTTTGGGCGGCTAACACCGAAAAAACCGCAATTAGCGCCGCCGGAATGATTTTATTAAACACTGTACTTATATAAACGCCGTTCGGGTATACGAAGTTGCGCATGCTCTTTTAGCCGCTCAGCCGCAACCCGAACCAAACCAGCCCGCTAACCAGGAGAATCGAAGCAAACACAGGCACTACTCTCAGCGACGCCAGCTTCCTTGCCAAATAACTCATAACCAGTGCGCAGCCCGCAATTACCGCGATTTCCGCACTTACGGCCCCGCTCCATACGAAGACGGGCCGATACCCGGTAGTGCGCACAAATAAGACGAAATAAAGCCCGTGAAAGGCCCCTAATACCGTCACGATCAACCATCGCATACCGGCCTTGGGCAGCACAAGAATCTCTAGCGCCAGATAGGCGATAGTTAACCCGGCGGCCGCCTCCACAAAACGCACGGCCGGTTGCCAGTTTGTAAGTGGCACGATGGTTCCAGTCAATACTTGACCTACCAGAAACATACTAGTGAGTAGAAGCAGCTCTCGCCCGCCTCTCGCCGCCAGCACTAGAGCCACCAGGAACAGGATCTGAGCCGTTCCGCTGAGTGCGCGAAAGGCGCCCTCCCCAGTCTGCGCCGCCGCCGTTTCTAACGCGGTGGGAGGCCGGAACCGTAGCGTGGCTCGCGGGAACGAACTGTCGAAGATCGCCTGGTCGTGCTTGCCGTCATTGTCCACACGCAACAGGTGGACATGCGTCGGCGACGTCACCGCGGCAAAGCTACACTCCAAGTCTAAACTGTCAACAGGCGCGGCGAACCGATAGTCGCCGTCGCATACGTAGGAACCGCTCGCGGTCTCCGCGCGACACCCGGAGCCGACCAGTCGCGCAGCCTGTCCGCCGCTGGCGAATGCAATATGGGCAAACAGCGCTTGGGCCGGATCCGGCGCCTGGGGAACTTCGTATAGCGGAAGCCGGAACTGGTAGTGCCCGGCGGTACTCCGAATCGTCAGGTCGCCGGAGCTCATGCTCATCACATGCGCCATTGCCGGACAAGCAACCAGCAGAAGACCAGCGAGTGCTTTCATCAGCGCGCGGCAGGCACTATTTTCGCTTGCGCGATCGCCAGCCGCTGTTCGCGGACCCGCTTATAAACGATCCGTACTAAAGCCAGCGCCGGTACGGAAAGAAAGGCGCCGGGAACACCCGCCAGTTCGGCGCCCGCGAAGACTCCGAAAAGCACCAGCAAGGGATGCAACTCCATCCCCGCCCGCATCAGCATCGGCGACAGTACATAATCCTGAAATACCCGATAGACGCTCAGAAAAATCAGCGCGCCGATCACCGGTCCGCCGCTCACCGCCGTAACCACCACGATCGTCACGCTCGCTGCCAGCGGGCCGATCATCGGAATGAATTCGAGGGTCGCCGCCAGGGCTGCCAGCAGGATGCTATACGGCACCCGCAAAATCGAGAAGAAGATCGAATACGACGCGAACGCCGCCAGCGAAAGCGTCAGCACGGCCCGCATATAACGCGCCAGCAGCAGATCCGCATCGGCAAGCAGGTCGTTCATGAGCGCCCGCCGCCCTTCATCGTCGATCAATTCCAGAATATGCGTCCGCATCTCGTGCCCATCCTTCAAAAAGAAAAACCCGAGTATGGGAACGATCACCAGATAAATCAGATCTCCGGCGACGCTAAGGATCTTCGCTCCCGCCCGTGGCAGCGAGGAAATAATGTCGCCGGAGCTCTTGCTCAACTGCTCCTCGGCTTTTTGCAGGATCTGCGCTTTGAATGAATTTACCGCGGAGGGCAGGGCGCTGTTCGGCTTCTCAAACTCCGCCAGCTTGGCCGGCATCGACTTTGCCAGCGAATTGGCTTCATCCACCGCGCGCGCGCCAATCTGGGTAACGGCTACCAGTAGTGCCGCGATGAAAATAACGTAAGCGATCGCCAGCGCTGGAGTTCGCGTTCGTTTTCCCGGCAGCAGACGGTCGATCACATCCACCAGCGGCGAAAGCAGATAACCGAAGAGCAAGGCCACCACGAACACGAACAGCGTCGTGCGCATCTGGTAAACCAGGCCCAGCAGCAGCAGCACCAGCGCGGCGGTCCAGGTGTAGCGCGCGGCGCGTGTGTCGATGCCGATCATAATGGCCTGCTACGCATTCTAACCCGGCGCGGCTGCTGAAAAACGAAATAGCGCCGCCGATCGTCGGCTCAGTGGCTTTTGGGGCTTTTCATTACCCTGCAGGAAACCGGCGGTCAGATGGATCAGCCGCGAAGTCCGAACCCAATCCGCTCTCGGCTATTCGCCAGTGAGCCGCGAAGATACTACGCATTGATCGTTTATAGCTGGCAAAAAAAGAGCGCGACCTGCGTCGCGCTCAGTAGGGGTCAATTCAAGGGAAAACAGTTGAAATGGGTCGACCTAAAAGTGCATCCCGCCCAGCATATAGAAAAGCAGGACGATCAGAAGAATCGTGCCAAGGCCGATACCCATGCCTCCGCCATATCCCCAGCGGCCGTAGCCGTAGTATCCGCCGCCGCCGCCAAAGATAAGGATCAACAAAATGATCAACAACAACATAAGTAACCCTCCAGTCAGTTAACGATTCCGAAAACGCCCTTACCGCCAGTTACTTGCCCGCAACTTTCTCCACTTGGCCGACTTTCTTCTGCACCTTGCCCGCCAGTTCTTCATCCTGGCCTTCAGCTTCCAGATTCGGCTTATCCATGGCCTTGCCAACCTTCTGCTTTACCGCGCCCTTGACCTCGTGAACCTTGCCTTGCACCTGGTCTTTCGTACTGTCTTTCATTGCATTCTCCTTTGTTCACAACCACACCTCAGGCTCAGCACGTTCGTAACCAATGGCTAGACCGATTGACGTGAGGGATTACTTCTTAGGCAAAGTAAAGAAAAACGTCGTACCCTTACCTAACTGTGAGTCAACCCACATGCGGCCTTCATGGCGGCTCACAATCTTCCGGCAAATGGCCAAGCCTATACCGCTGCCGGAGTTCTTGTCTCGTGGCTGCAGGCATTTAAAGATGCCGAATATCTTCTCGAAGTATTGCGCATCGATCCCTATGCCGTTATCCCGCACCAGGAACCGCCACTCCGTGCCCATGTCTTCCACGCCCACGTGAATGCGCGGCGCTTCTTCCCCGCGATATTTCATCGCGTTCACCAGCAGATTTTGCAACAACCGCGCCAGTTGTACCGGATCGCCGGTCACCTCCGGCAGAAGGTCCCGAGTGATCAGCGCGCCGCTTTCCTCAATCAAAGGTTTTACATTGCGTAGTGCGTCGTCCAAAACCGCGTCGCAAGCCGTGGTTACGAAGTAATCGGCGCCGCGCCCTTCTACGCGCGAGAAATCCAGCAGGTCGTGGATCAGCGTTTCCATCCGCTGCGAACCTTCCACAATGAACTGAATGAACTGGTCTGCGTCCGCACCGAGCTTCGCTTCATAGTTCTTCGACAGCAGTTGCGCATAAATAGACACGGTTCGCAGGGGCTCCTGCAAATCATGGCTGGCCACGTAAGCAAATTGCTGCAGTTCCTCATTCGAGCGCAATAGCGCCTCCGTCCGTTCCAGGACGCGCTGCTCCAAATTCGCGTTCAACTCGCGAATCTCAGCCTCAATCCGCTTGCGCTCGCTGATGTCCCGTATGGCGCTGGTAATCACCATGCCTTCCGCCGTCTGCAGCGGGCTAAAAGTAATTTCAACCGGAAAAGGCTGCCGCCCCCCAGCGTACGCGTGAAGTTCTATCCCGGCATCGTTCGCCGCGCCTTTCGCCGGGTCCTGTTCCTCCCACCCCGGATAAAACGGGTGTCTCCAGCCGGGCACCAATTCCTTGATGTTCTTCGAGAGCAACTGTTCCCGGGGGCAATTGAAAAGACTTTCCGTCCGCGAATTCACCATCGTGATTTCGCCGCCGTCGCGGCACATCACCATCGCGTCCGGCGCCGCTTCCAAGAATGATCGAAATCTCGACTCGGCCTTCTGCAGCACGTCTGACTGCGTGCGCAATTCGTCGGCCTGCTGCTGCAAACGCGCATTGCCGCGGCTCAATTCCACGAAGACAGCCACTTTGGAACGAAGTACTTCAGGCACGATCGGCTTGAATAGAAAATCTACGGCGCCCAAATCGTAGCCGCGGAACAAGTGCTCCTCGTTACGGTAACCCGTCAAGAACAAGATTGGAATTTGTCGCGATCTCGGCCGGCTTCGAATCAGTTCGGCGGTCTCGAAGCCATCTATATCCGGCATGCGGACGTCCAGTAGAATCGCCGCGAAATCGTTGGATAGGACCTGCCGCAGCGCTTCACGCCCGGAGTTCGCCAGCACCAGGTCCTCGCCCAATCCGCTGAGCGCGGCTTCCAGCGAGACGAGATTCTCCGGAGTGTCGTCGACCAGGAGAATCTTGGTCCTTGGCTCCGAAATCGGCTCTCGCGCTGCTTGTACGCCGTGTGCTGACATCGTATCGATCATCCAGCGGCCAGCGTCGCGGTCAATTCGTGCTCCGGTCCCAGCCAGACCCGCAATACTGAGAATAACTGATCGAGATCCACGGGCTTGGTGATATAGTCCGAAGCCCCCGCCTCGATGCACTTCGCCCGATCCCCCTTCATCGCCTTCGCGGTCACCGCGATGATCGGCAGCGAGCGGAACTTGCTGTTCTTCCGTATCGCCCGCATCGTTTCGTATCCATCCATCTCCGGCATCATGATGTCCATCAGCACGCCGTCGATTCCTGGTGTGGTCCTCAGCATCTCGATTCCCGTGCGCCCGTTCTCCGCATGCAAAACCTGCAGCCCATGCTGCTCCAGCACCGTCGAAAGCGCAAAAATGTTTCGTACGTCGTCGTCCACCACCAGCACTTTCTTGCCGGCCAGTACAGTGCCGCTACGCCGTATACCGCCCAGAATCTCTCGCTGCGATTCGGCAAGGTCAGGTTCCGCACGGTGCAGCAATAGAACCGTCTCCTCCAGCAGTCGCTCCGGCGAATCGGCGTACCTCACTATGCTCCGGCGGGCGAGCAGCCTGATGGCCTTTTCCAGTTCGACGCCCGGGTCCGGCGGACCGAATAGGACAATTGCGGGAATGTTGCCCCCCTGCGCCTGTATCTCCTCCACGAATTCCGGAATGGACAGGTCCGTCAGCCGAACGTCGACCACCATTCCGTCCACGTGTTCCCGTTGCGCCACGTCCAGCGCTTCGGCGCCCGTTTCCGCCGTGATTGCCTCCACATCCGGACCACCGAGAGAGTCTTGCCAGTTGGCTCGCCGAATCCCCTCGCCCGCCACCACCAATAGCTTCCTCACCCGTCGTTTGAGTGAGCTGTGAATTGTGTCGAAAGCCACGTTCAACTTGTCTTTGCCGACCGACTTTTCCAGATACGTCATGGCGCCGAGAGCCAATCCTCGCCGCCGGTTCTCATCCCCGGTAATCACGTGTACCGGAATATGCCGGGTTGCCGGATCGTGCTTCAACCGGTCCAGGATCGTCCACCCCGCCATGTCCGGCAGCGAGATGTCCAGAGTAACGGCGCCTGGAACAAATTCCCGTGCCAGAGGCAGCGCTGTGCTCCCCCGTAGCGCCACCAAGGCCCGGATACCGTGATCGTGCGCAAGGTCCACCAGAATTCGCGCGAAGGTAACGTCATCTTCCACGATCAACAGCACCGGATCACCCGGTTGAATCAGATTCCGGTCATCGTCGATTTCGATATCGTGTACCACCGCATAAGGCGCGGCCGGCACTGAAAGCAGGATATCCAGCCCCTGGTCGTCAGAGCCCGCCCCGCCGCCCGCGCTCGCGCCATTCGTCTTTTCCGGCGCCGGTAACGTCCGTTGCAACTCGCTTTTCACCGTCGAGACCTGCGCCACATACGTTTGCGGCAAATACAGCGTAAATATACTCCCCTCGCCCGGGTTACTCTGCAACCGGATCTCGCCCCCCAGCAGCCGTGTCAGTTCGCGGCTGATCGAAAGGCCCAAGCCCGTCCCGCCATACTTCCGGCTGGTCGTGCCGTCCGCTTGCTGGAACGCTTCGAAGATGATGCGCTGCTTCTCCTGCGGAATGCCGATTCCCGTATCGCTGACCGAAAACGCGATCACCGATTTGACACGGTTCAAAACAATATGACTCGGGCTCCATCCCGAACTTACCCGCTCCACGCGCAGCCGTACGGTTCCGTGTTCCGTGAATTTCAGTGCGTTCGACAGCAGATTCTTCAGCACCTGTTGCAGCCGTTTGGCATCGGTGACAATCGTTTCTCCCGGCAGGCTCTCGCCCAGATCCACCGAGAATTCCAGTCCCTTCCCATCCGCGACGTGACGGAACGTGCGCGAGCAGAAGTCTCGCACCTCGCTGAACCGTACGCTGCCCACTTCCACGTCCATCTTGCCGGATTCGATCTTGCTCAGATCCAGGATGTCGTTAATCAGAGCCAGCAGGTCCGTACCCGATGAGTGAATCGTCTCGGCGTACTTCACCTGCTTCGAGGTCAGCGTGCTCTCGCCGTTTTCCGCCAGCATTTGCGCCAGAATCAGAAGATTGTTCAAAGGAGTACGCAATTCGTGGCTCATGTTGGCCAGGAATTCGCTCTTGTACTTCGACGTCAGCGATAGCTGTTCCGCTTTCTCCTCAAGGGCCGCCTTCGCCTGCTCCACCTCGCGGTTCTTCGTCTCCACCTCGTTCTTTTGCTCGGCCAAGAGGCTGGCTTTCTCTTCCAGTTCCGCGTTCGTCTTCTGCAGCTGCTCTGCCAAAGCCTGGCTCTTTTTCAGCAACTGCTCGGTCCTCATCGTCGCCGCAATGGTGTTCAGCACGATGCCGATCGACTGCGTTAACTGATCCAGAAATGCGAGGTTCACATCCGTGAAATGCCGGAACGACGCCAGCTCGATCACCGCGCGTGTCTCGCCTTCGAACAGCACCGGCAGCACCACGATGCTCAGCGGCGTTCCCCCGCCCAGGCTCGACGTGATTCTGACGTAATCCTTGGGCACGTCGGTCACCAGGATGCGCCGCTTCTCCAACGCGCACTGCCCCACCAGTCCATCGCCCATTTGGAACTGATTGGGTATCGAGTTCTCACGGCTGGAAGCGTACGCCGCCAGCAGCTTCAACGATTCTTCCGCTTCGGCCGATTCCGCGATATAAAACGTCCCGTGCTGCGCGCCCACCAGCGGCGTCAGTTCCGACAGCAACAGCTTCGACACCGTCAACAGATCGCGCTGCCCCTGCAGCATGCCGGTAAACTTGGCGATGTTCGTTTTCAGCCAGTCCTGATCGGTATTCTTGCGCGTAGTCTCCGCCAGGTTCACGATCATTTCGTTGATGTTGTCTTTGAGCGCCGCCACTTCGCCCAAAGCCTCCACCGCGATCGACCGCGTCAAATCGCCCTTCGTCACGGCGGTCGCCACGTCCGCGATCGCGCGCACCTGAGTGGTCAGGTTCGCCGCGAGCTGATTCACGTTGTCCGTAAGATCGCGCCAGATGCCGGCCGCGCCCGGCACCAGCGCCTGCCCGCCCAGCTTGCCTTCGATGCCGACCTCGCGCGCCACGTTGCTCACCTGATCCGCGAAAACGGCCAGCGTATCGATCATTTCGTTAATCGTATCCGCCAGCTCCGCGATCTCGCCTTTGGTTTCCAGCACCAGCTTGCGCTTCAAGTTGCCGTTGGCGACATCCGTCACCACCTTCGCGATACCGCGCACCTGGGTGGTGAGGTTGGCGGCCATGGAGTTGACATTGTCTGTAAGATCCTTCCACGTGCCGCCCACCCCTCGCACTTCGGCCTGGCCGCCCAGCTTCCCTTCGGTGCCCACTTCGCGCGCCACGCGGGTCACTTCCGAAGCGAAACTGTTCAACTGATCCACCATGGTGTTGATGGTGCTCTTCAGCTCAAGAATCTCACCCTGCACGTCCACCGTAATTTTGCGCGACAAATCGCCATTCGCCACCGCCGTGGTCACCTGCGCGATGTTACGAACCTGCGCCGTCAGGTTGCCCGCCATCGAAGTTCACGCGAATCGGTCAAATCCTTCCACGTTCCCGGCCACGCCGCGGACTTCGGCCTGGCCTCCCAGCTTGCCTTCCGTGCCCACTTCGCGCGCCACGCGCGTCACTTCCGCCGCGAACGAGCTGAGCTGGTCCACCATCGTATTGATGGTGTTCTTCAGTTCCAGAATTTCGCCGCGCACGTCCACCGTGATCTTGCGCGACAAGTCGCCCTTCGCCACTGCCGTGGTCACTTCCGCGATGTTGCGGACCTGCGTGGTCAGGTTCGCCGCCATCGAGTTGACGCGAATCCGTCAGATCCTTCCACGTGCCGGCGACGCCCTTCACTTCCGCCTGGCCGCCCAGCTTGCCTTCCGTACCCACTTCGCGCGCCACGCGCGTCACTTCCGAGGCGAACGAACTCAGCTGATCCACCATCGATGTTGATGGTGTTCTTCAGCTCCAGAATTTCGCCGCGCGCGTCCACCGTAATCTTGGTCGTCAGATCGCCCTTGCGCCACCGCCGTCGTCACGCCCGCGATATTGCGCACCTGGTTGGTCAGGTTGCTGGCCATCGAGTTGACGCGAATCGGTCAGATCCTTCCAGGTACCGGCCACGCCGCGCACATCCGCCTGGCCGCCCAACTTGCCTTCCGTACCCACCTCGCGCGCCACGCGCGTCACTTCGCCGGCGAAGGCGTTAAGCTGATCCACCATCGTGTTGATGGTGTTCTTCAGCTCCAGAATTTCGCCGCGCACGTCCACCGTGATCTTGCTGCGACAAGATCGCCCTTCGCCACCGCGGTGGTCACTTCCGCGATGTTACGAACCTGAGCCGTCAGGTTCCCGGCCATGGAGTTGACCGAGTCGGTCAGATCCTTCCACGTGCCGCCCACGCCCTTCACATCCGCCTGGCCGCCCAGCTTGCCTTCCGTACCCACTTCGCGCGCCACGCGCGTCACTTCGCCGGCGAACGCATTCAGCTGATCCACCATCGTATTGATGGTGTTCTTCAGCTCCAGAATTTCGCCGCGCACATCCACCGTGATCTTGCGCGACAAATCGCCCTTCGCCACCGCCGTCGTCACTTCGGCGATGTTACGCACCTGCGCCGTCAGGTTGCCGGCCATGGAATTCACGCTGAATCGGTCAGATCCTTCCAGGTTCCCGCCACGCCGCGCACATCCGCCTGGCCGCCCAGCTTGCCTTCGGTGCCCACTTCGCGCGCCACGCGCGTCACTTCCGAGGCGAACGAGCTGAGCTGATCCACCATGGTATTGATGGTGTTCTTCAGCTCCAGAATTTCGCCGCGCACGTCCACCGTGATCTTGCGCGACAGATCGCCCTTGCGCCACCGCCGTCGTCACTTCCGCGATGTTGCGCACCTGGTTGGTCAGGTTGCTGGCCATGGAGTTGACCGAGTCCGTCAGATCCTTCCACGTTCCGGCCACGCCCTTGCACATCCGCCTGCCCGCCCAGCTTGCCTTCCGTGCCCACTTCGCGCGCCACGCGCGTCACTTCCGACGCGAATGCGTTGAGCTGATCCACCATCGTGTTGATGGTGTTCTTCAGCTCCAGAATTTCGCCGCGCACGTCCACCGTGATCTTGCGCGACAAGATCGCCATTCGCCACCGCCGTCGTCACCTCGGCGATGTTGCGAACCTGCGCCGTCAGGTTGCCGGCCATGGAGTTCACCGAATCCGTCAGATCCTTCCAGACGCCGCCGACGCCCTTCACCTCCGCCTGCCCGCCCAGCTTCCCTTCCGTACCCACTTCGCGCGCCACGCGCGTCACTTCCGATGCGAACGCATTCAACTGATCCACCATCGTGTTGATGGTGTTCTTCAACTCCAGAATTTCGCCCTGCACGTCCACCGTGATCTTGCGCGACAAGTCGCCGTTGGCCACCGCCGTCGTCACCTCGGCGATGTTGCGCACCTGCGCCGTCAGGTTGCCGGCCATGGAGTTGACGCTATCGGTAAGATCCTTCCACACGCCGCCCACGCCCTTCACTTGCGCCTGCCCGCCCAGCTTGCCTTCCGTGCCCACCTCGCGCGCCACGCGCGTCACTTCCGACGCGAAGCTATTCAGCTGATCCACCATCGTATTGATGGTGTTCTTCAACTCCAGAATTTCGCCGCGCGCATCCACCGTGATCTTGGTCGACAAGTCGCCGCTGCGCCACGGCCGTGGTCACGCCCGCGATGTTGCGCACCTGGTTGGTCAGGTTGCCGGCCATGGAGTTGACGCTTTCCGTCAGATCCTTCCACGTGCCCGCCACGCCCTTCACTTCCGCCTGCCCGCCCAGCTTTCCTTCCGTGCCCACTTCGCGCGCCACGCGCGTCACTTCCGAAGCGAACGATCCCAGCTGGTCCACCATCGTGTTGATGGTGTTCTTCAGTTCCAGAATTTCGCCGCGCACCGCCACCGTGATCTTGCGCGACAAATCGCCATTCGCCACCGCCGTCGTCACTTCCGCGATGTTACGCACCTGGCCGGTCAGGTTGCCGGCCATCGAGTTCACGCGAATCGGTCAAATCTTTCCACGTACCCGGCCACGCCGCGCACATCCGCCTGCCCGCCCAGAATTCCTTCCGTTCCCACTTCGCGCGCCACGCGCGTCACTTCCGAGGCGAACGCGTTCAACTGATCCACCATCGTGTTAATGGTGTTCTTCAGTTCCAGAATTTCGCCCCGCACATCCACCGTGATCTTGCGCGACAGATCGCCCTTCGCCACCGCCGTCGTCACTTCGGCGATGTTGCGGACCTGCGCCGTCAGGTTGCCGGCCATGGAGTTTACGCGAATCCGTCAAGATCCTTCCAAACGCCCGCCGACGCCCTTCACTTCCGCCTGGCCGCCCAACTTGCCTTCCGTACCCACTTCCCGCGCCACGCGCGTCACTTCCGACGCGAACGATCCTAAGCTGATCCACCATCGTATTGATGGTGTTCTTCAACTCCAGAATTTCGCCCTGCACATCCACCGTGATCTTGCGCGACAAGTCGCCGTTCGCCACCGCCGTGGTAACCTCGGCGATATTGCGCACCTGCGCCGTCAGGTTGCCGGCCATCGAGTTCACGTTGTCCGTCAGATCCTTCCAGACGCCGCCGACGCCCTTCACCACCGCCTGTCCGCCCAGCTTCCCTTCCGTGCCGACTTCGCGCGCCACGCGCGTTACTTCGGATGCAAACGAATTCAACTGCGCCACCATCGTATTCACGACGCGCGCCGTATGCAAGAACTCGCCCTTCAACGACCGCCCATCTACTTCCAGCGCCATGGTCTGCGAAAGATCGCCTTTCGCCACCGCGCCGATCACGCGCGCCACTTCCGTCGACGGCTGCACCAGGTCGCCAATCAGTCCGTTTACCGAATCCAGACACTCCGCCCACCCGCCGTAGCCGCCCCCAAACTGGCCCGCTGGCTGATCTTGCCTTCCTTGCCGACTGCCCTGCTGATGCGCGAAAACTCGCCCGCCATCCGATCGCTCAACTTGAAGATGTCGTTCAGCGTGTCGGCAATTTTGCCCGCGACGCCCGTTTGGTCCACCGGCATGCGCACAGAGAAATCGCCGTCCCGGAATGCGATCAACGTCTTCAATAGCGCGCTGCTGTCCACTTCGTTCATCAGTTCAGTCGGCATCGGTCGATCCTTTCTGACTGCCCGCGGCGAATACTTCGACCGGCGTTTCCTCCCTCGTGGCGCCTTCCAGCAATTCCTTGAAAGCAGCGCCCAAACTGAGAAACTGCTCCAAATTGGAAGGCTTGCGCAAATATCGCGTCGCGCCCAGTTCATTGGCCAGCAAACGGTCGCGAGGCGAATCCGATGAAGTCAACACCACTACCGGCGGGCCAGAGTTGTCCCGTGAGGCTCGCAACCGCCGCAAAATCTCAATGCCGTCGTGCAGCGGAAGGTTCAGGTCCAGAATAATTAAGCCGAATCGCTTTGCCGAACCCCCAGGCGCCTCAGGAGAGATAAGATCCAAAACCGTGCGTCCGTCCGACGCCACTTCAATGCGGTTCGCAACCTGATGTTCTCGCAACGCCTCGCGTATCAGATAAACGTCCGCGGGGTTATCTTCTGCCAGCAGAATATCGCGCATCCCTGTTCCCCTTAATTCGAAATCTCACGAGTACGCAAGAAAACACACGAAACGAAAATTTTGCGTGCCGGTTTTCCAAATTTGCCCGTAGCTTGTCCGGCTAACCCTGCGGTTAGGCGATGTAACTTACTGAATTCCCAACGCGGCATGCCACACAAGACAGCGCAACCACGCAACTGCGATTGGTACTTAAATATCCGCTATGCTGAGCCACCCCGCACGTTTGTTTCCAATTCCATTTCCTGGGTATGTATCGATACGCACAGTTTCCCGGCTCCCGCCTCTGATTTGGCAAGCTTTGGAAATAAGAGTGCTTTCACACCAACCAATGCGGAGCCTTTCGCCAATTCGCGTCTTGATCGTCGACGACGACCGCGTGGATCGCACCGTCTGCCAGGCATGCCTTCGTGAATCCCCCATCTGGCAATTTGAGTTCGCCGAGGCAGAGTCTGTCGCTGGTGGAGTTGAAATTGCCAGCTCCTGGCGGCCTGACTGCATTTTGCTGGACTTCGTTCTGCCTGACGGCGATGGAATCGAGGTTCTCGATCGCCTGCCGGTATCGGAACGGTCCTGCTCCATCATTCTCCTCACCGCCTACGGTGGCGAAGAACTGGCCGTGCGCGCCATGAAGGCCGGCGCCACCGATTACCTGCCCAAGGCAAGGCTCTCGCCGGACATTCTTCCGCGCGCCGTCGTCAATTCCGTTGAATCCTTCCGCATGAAGCAGCAAACCGAAAATCAGCGCGCGGCCCTCGCGGTCAGCCAGCGCCGTTATCGGGAACTCCTGGAAGCCATCCCTCAAATGGTCTGGACCGCCAATGGCGCAGGACGCATTGAATACGTCAACACTCGCTGGATCGACTACACCGGCCTGGACGCGGCCCAAGCCGCCGGCCTCAATTGGGACTCCGTGGTCGACCCTCAAGATCGGGCGCGCACTGCCGATGCCTGGCACGAAGCCGCCGGTTCCGGATCGGTTCTCGAAGTAGAGCATCGCTTGCGGCGCGCCTCCGACGGTGCCTACCGCTGGCACTTGGTGCGAGCCGTCCCTTTGCGCGGCCCCAATGGCGAAATCATCAACTGGCTCGGTACCTGTACGGAAATTGACGAGCAGAAGCGCGAAGGCAACATCATCCTGCAGGAGCAGAAAATCAAGGGAATCGGCACGCTCGCGGGAGGCGTGGCGCACGATTTCAACAATCTCCTGGTCTGCATACTGGGTGGCGCCGCCTGCGCCATGGAAAGCCTGCCTCAGTCTCACCCCGCTCAGGAAATGCTCAGCGAGGTCGTGCGGGCCGGAGAGCGGCTCGCCGAGCTCACTCGTCGCATGCTCGCCTATGCGGGAAAGGGCATCTTCCGGGTCGAGCCCACGGATGTGGCTCGCGTGGTCCACCAAGCCTGCGACTGCATTCGCGAAACCATCCCCGATTCCGTCCGCATCGAAATCCGAAATACGTTCCAACTGCCGCCCGTCACCCTCGACGCCGACCAACTGCGCCAAGCTGTCGTCGATCTCATTAAGAATGCCGCCGAGGCCATCGGCTCCAATCCCTCGGGCCGCGTCACTTTGCAGACTTCGGTCATAGACCTGGACGATCAAGTCGTGCATCGTACCGGCTTCGCTCCGGATGCCGCCGCGGGCCGATATGTGTCCATTGAGGTCCGGGACAACGGCTGCGGCATGGATGAGGAAACCCGCAACCGAATCTTCGACCCCTTCTTCAGTACCAAATTTGTAGGCCGCGGCTTAAGCCTGTCGGCCGTCCTCGGCTTCGTGCGCGGCATAGGCGGCGGCATCCAGGTTGAAACCATACTGGGGAAGGGAACTTCCTTCCATCTCCTGTTGCCAACCCGAATACCCTACCCGGCTCGGCAGTGGGAGGCGATGGCGTCGGACAGGATGAGCTAATGGCTTCCGTTTGCAAGACGCTGTCTACAGGCGACGGCTTTTACGTCCGCCTGAACTCCGATTCCTTGCATGAACTGATGGGTCCGGTGAACCAGATCGGGGCCATTTCCGATCTGCTCGCCAGAAAATGCGCATCTCAACTCGATCCGGAGGCGCAAACCTTGCTGGGTTTCGTTCAGGATTCTTCCACCCGCCTCCATGACATGCTCGCGGGACTGAAGACCTACATGCGGGTGTTGGCCCCCGCAACCGCTTGCCGATCCTGCGATAGCAACGTTCTCCTCGCCGCCGCCAAAAACTCCCTTCAGCCTGAAATCGTTCAAAGCAGTGCCGTCATTACCGCCGATTCTCTGCCCCAGATCTACTGCGAGCCAGACCAGATCCAATTCATATTTGCCGCCTTGATCGAAAATGCCATTAAGTTTCACAGCGGCCTTGGACCTGAAGTTCACATCGCCGCAACCGCCCAAGCCGGTTCCTGGACATTCTCCATCCGCGATAACGGCCCAGGCATCGATCCCAAATTCCATGACCGCATCTTCGCCACCTTCAAACGCCTCGATACCAAGCCGCCCCGCGGCGCCGGCGTTGGCTTGGCCCTTGCTCGTCAGATCGTCCATCAGCACGGCGGGCGCATCTGGGTGGAGTCCCAGCCGGGCGCCGGGGCCACATTCTTTTTTAGCCTGCCCATGCCCCCGATTGATCTCTGAGCGATTAATGCCGCGGGCAATCGAACGAACCCGAATCCACAGTCGCCCCGCCCCGTGAAATGGTCTGGAAGTGCAGGGTGTCTCCGCTGATTTCCATCAGAGCGAACGATTGATCGCTATCCAGGCCCTTGGCTGTTTCATTATTGCGCCGCAAATCGTGAATCCGAAGCTGTCCGGAATTTCCCAAGACAAAGTAGTGAATCCCCTTCTGCGGCGTGATCCGTTCATAAACATGTTCGTGGCCTGACAGCACCAGACATACGCCATTTTGCTGGAACAGCGGCTCCAACCGCGATCGCAAGTCCAAATCCGGTCCGTGCGCCTTCGCGCTCGAATACAAAGGGTGATGGAAAAAGCAGATCTTCCACTGGGCTGGCGATCCTTCCAGTTGCTTCTTCACCCACGCCAGTTCCTCCGGATCCATGTAATTGCTATCCAGCGCAAAGAACTCCACGTTCGATCGCTTGAAACTGTAGTAGCGTTTGCCGTCCATATTGAACGGCTTGTAAAAGCGCTCGTTGGAGTCGTCGTGATTCCCCAGCGACGCGTAGAACTTCACCCCGCCGCCCAGCAGCGCCGCGTACGGGTCCTCAAACTTGCGTTTGAAGTCCGCCGCGCTCTTGCCCCCGTAGATATTGTCCCCCATCATCAACACAAAATCGAAGGGGAACGGGCCGTGACAGGCCGTCATTTCCGCCGCCGTTTCGTACTGCGCCGGTTCGCCGGTTCCACTGTCGCCGATAATGGCGAACCGTACCGCGTCGGGCTTCCCGGGAAGCGTCAAGTCCGGACAAGACGCAGCCGAAAGCACGGTTACAAAGAAACTGCACAAGAAGAGGCGCATAGGATCAATGGATGGCGTTCGGAAGGACATCTACAATCAGGTTTGCTTCGATATCTCGCAGCACCAGGTCGCCGCCCGCCACCCGATATTCCAACTCGGGCGGCAGTTTCGGCAGCCCTGACAATAACGAAGGCGGAGACGATTGCAGAGGAACGTTCTGCGGATAGCTGCTGTTTACCCGCAACTTCAGCCGTACTGGTTCCGCGCGTTTCAAGCTCTCGCGAACTTGCGGCGCCTGATTTCCGCTCATGGTGGCGCCAAGGCATCGCCGGAATTCCGCCGCGATTGCCGGCGTGAAGATATTGCCCTGCGCCACCCCGTGCCGTGCCGCCCGCAGATTCCGCGCAAACTCGTGCTCATGTTCCTCAATCTTGTCCTGAGATTTCGTTGGCTTGAGCCGATGCGTATCCGCCAGAGCTTTTTTGTGCAAATTGATGTATGCGCCGATGCGGCGATTGAAATCCTGCAGGGCCGGCCCATCGGACGGGGCCGGCTCTTGCGCCTGCGCGCCACCGATTCCCGCGAGCCCTGCCAACAGTAACAGCGCCGGTTTCATGGCTTCCCCTCGTTCACCCGTTCTTCCACTTCCTCGATCGCATCCTGCACTACGTCCTTCACCGCCTCCTTCACTACCGCCTTCACGATGCGCGCGACATCTTCCGGATTGATGTCGATTTCGACTGCGGCGCCGCCCGCCTCCTTCACTGCTCCATCCAGTATTTGCGCCAAAGGAGGGAGTTCCTTCGCCACGGCTTTTGCCACGCGTTTTGCCACCCTGGCGGCAGGCGCTGGATCCTTTTCGCCCCCCCCGCCTGTTCATGCGCGCGCGCCCAATCCTTCTCGAATGTCAGCAGCAGTGTCCGTACCGCATCTTCATCTTGAAAGATGATCCCCGCCTCCCGCCGCGCGTCCAGTTCCAGCGTCCGCAAGCTCTGGCTTCCCACGAACGCCGCCTTCTTATCGCGAATTATGGTGCGGGTATGCAGCCGCAAATTCGCCAACCCGTATGCCGCAATGCCATTCGTCTTGGGCGTCAGCCGGCCGATCAGCCGGACCTCCACCCCTGCCTTGGAACGCTCCTGCAGCAGCGCGATCATCGCCGGGTCTCCCACATGCGGATCGTACATAAACAACGTCTTCTTCGCCCCTTCGATGAAGGCCCCGAGTCGCTCCCGCGCATTGGCCGGGCTCACTACGAACTCGTCCAGGCCCGCTTCATAAGCTTGCCGCTTTGTATCCGCTTCGAATAGTTTCACCGCTTCGAGCACCAGATCGCGCTGTTCCGTGATCACGCCGAAACTCCGGCTACGCTCGATGTCCAGATAAGTGAAATTGAATGCCAGCAAATACAACTCGCGCCTGTCGATGATCATGAACTTGCTGTGATAGCGAACCAGATCGTCAGCCGTTCGTCCTACGGCGACACCCGCTTCCAAGAGACGCAACTCCAACCGCCGCAGACTCTGTTCGCCCGCCCGATTGGTGTGTGCCACCAGGGCATGTACCTTCACCCCGCGCGCGGCGGCTGCTGCGAGCGCGCGCTCCAACTCCTTCCGGTCCGCGCGGAAGATGACGATCTCCACGCTCTTTTTTGCTCCGGCGATCCCCTGAATCACTGGAGTGATCCCCTCACCCGGCTGAACCAGCAGTCTCACTGTGTATGATTCCTCCCGTCGCTCACACAATTGGTAACGAATTGTGGCATAGATCCTGCTCAGCCCTATGCAGGTATCGTGCCGTTTACCACCGAGCTATCTTTCCTATGACCGCCAAAAGAACAACACTATCCCTGCTCCTCGCTCTGTCGGCCTTGCCCGCCCTGGCCCCGGCCCAAGCCGTACTCTGGCAGAACCCTGAAGATATTGGCTCTCGCAACCTCGTATATGGGGCAGGCGGCAAGGAGCACGCGCCGCTAGGGCCGGTCGTATTTCTGAAAGAAGATCTCGAAGGAACCAATCCTAAGTTCGACGTTCGCGATCAGGCCGGTACGAAGTGGAAACTCAAGCTCGGCCTTGAAGCGCGCCCGGAAACAGCCGCTTACCGCATTGCCTGGGCTGTCGGTTACTTCACAGACGAAGCCTACTTCATTCAGGATTTGCAAATTCAGGGTTTACCGGCACATTTGCACCGCGGCCGGAATCTGGTGGATGCAAACGGATTCGTACATAACGCGCGCCTAAAAAGACACCCCAAGGACCAAGAGAAAGAGGGCGGATGGAAATGGCGGCACGACCCGTTTACCGGAACGCGAGAGCTGAATGGCTTGCGCGTCTTGATGGCTGTCATGGACAACTGGGATTTGAAAGACGAAAACAACAAGATTTACAAGGATGGCTCGAAGGAAATCTATACGGTCAGCGACCTCGGCGCCAGCTTCGGTTGGACTGGCTTACGTTTTCCGCTCTCCAAATGCAAGGGAAACCTGGATAACTATACCCACTCTGGTTTCATCCGCAAATCCACGCAGGCCGTAGTCGACTTCGCCACGCCTTCCCGGCCCACGCTCATCTTCCTGCTAGGCCACCCCATCGACTATTTCAAACGTGTCCACCTCGAGTGGATCGGCAGGAATATTCCTCGCGACGATGCCCGCTGGATGGGCAAACTCCTCGCCAGCCTTTCACCCACTCAAATCCAGGATGCCTTCCGCGCCGCCGGCTATTCGCCCGAAGAAGTAAACGCCTTCGCCGCGGTGGTCGCCCGCCGCATCACGATGCTGACGGACTTGTAACTTCGTCTTCGACTCGGAACTGGATGTCATAGAGCTTGGAATATACGCCCCCGGCCGCGCACAATTCGTCGTGCTTGCCCTGCTCCACAATCTTTCCGTCGTCGATCACGAAGATGATATCGGCCCGCCGGATGGTAGCCAGCCGGTGCGCGATCACGATGGACGTCTTACCTTCCATCAACCGGTCCAGCGCCTCGAACACCAACTGCTCCGAGCCCGCGTCCAGCCCCGAACTGGGCTCGTCCAGAATGAGGATCGGGCTATCACGAATCACTGCCCGCGCAATGGCGATGCGCTGCCGCTGCCCGCCCGACAAGGTGACTCCCCGTTCGCCCAGAATGGTGTCATAGCCCTCAGGCATCTTATCGATGAACTCGTCCGCGTTGGCCAGCTTAGCGGCTCTTAGAATCTCGTCCCGGCTGGCGTTAGGCTTTCCGTACGCGATGTTCTGCCAGACCGGCCCGTGAAACAGTACCGTTTCCTGCAGGACAAAACTGATCTGATGCCGGATCGACTGCTGCGTAAACCGCCGGACATCCACGCCATCGATCTTAACCACGCCCGACGCAGGATCGTAAAACCGCGGGATCAGGCTGATTATCGTGCTCTTGCCCGCGCCCGTCGGCCCGACCAACGCGGCGGCTTGGCCCGGCTCAATCCGGAAGCTCATATCCTTGAGCACAGGCGCATTGTCTTCGTAGCCGAATGAGACCTTCTCGAACTCGATCGACCCTTTCAGTGCGGGCGCGGGCTTCGCCCCAGGAGCGTCCTTCAATTCCCGGTCGGTCTCCAAAACCTCTTGGATTCGCTCGTACCCAACCGCCGCCTTGGAATAACTATCGGTCATCTTGGAAAGATCCTGCATCGGCTTATACATCTTGCCTAAATAGAAGATGAACACGATCAACGACCCGCTCGACAAGCTCCCCTCCAGCACCATCTTGGCCCCGAACCACAGCACCAGGCTCGTTCCCACTGCCACCATGATTTCCACAATCGGTGACAGTCTGGCCTTGATTCCCCGGGC
Source organism: Bryobacterales bacterium (assembly GCA_963738375.1). Taxonomy (GTDB): domain Bacteria; phylum Acidobacteriota; class Terriglobia; order Bryobacterales; family Bryobacteraceae; genus Bog-159. The sequence continues at coordinate 40,823 of CAVTWL010000004.1, forward strand.
CTTCAACGCAATCTCCACGCTCTCCAGGCTTTCTTCTTCCAACCGCTGCTGCTCGTAGTCTTCCCGCGCGAACGCCTTCACCACCCGGATCGAAGTCAGTACCTCTTGAATGGTGGAAACGATCTCTCCCTCTTTCTTCCGCACCTCCCGTGCCGCCTTCTTGATCCGCCGCGTAAAACTGTAAACCACCGCGAACAGAGCGGGAGCGATCGAGAGCGCAATCAGGGTGAAGCGCCAGTTCAGGTAGAACATCACGACCACCATGCCCACCAGCGTGATGGCATCCACCACAGCGCTCAGCAGACCCGATGCGATGAAGCTCTGAATGGCCGAGATGTCGCTGGTCACCCGGCTGATCAAATCGCCGGTCTGTTTATGATCGTGATACGAGAGCGACAGCCGCTGCACGTGCGAATAAACCGTGCGGCGCATATCGTGCATCACCCATTGGCTGATGCTGGCGGTCAGGTATTTCTCCGCATACGAGCACAGCGCTCCGATGATGGCGATGGCCAGGGCGGCCAGCGCCGCCATGCGTAGAATGGCAAGCCGGTCTGTGCCTACCGTCGACAACAGCAGGTGGTTGAGCCACCCCGGCCCGCGCATCGCTTTGGCCTTCAGCACATCGTCGAAAACCACCTTCAAAGGCCACGGCTGCAATAAGTCCGCCGTGCCTTCCCCCAATACCGCCAGGAACCCGAAGAACAGAGAACTCCGGTGCGGCCGCAACAAGTCGCGGATACGAAAACCTTTCAAAATGTAGGAACCTCCCAGTTACTTTCGGTGAAACAAATCGGGTAGGAATTCCCGCGCCACATTAAAGCCTACGGCCACTCCCATCGACGATGCAAAATTGCTGGCCGCGCTCGCCGGCCCGTTGGTGCTCTGCGGCTGCCAGATCCGGGAAATCATGGAGGCGCCCGCAAACCCGCTTACTTTAGAGATCGAAAAGCAGCGCGAGCCATCGTCCCTCCTCGCCATAACGGTGCTGATCGCGGCATATTTCAAGCGCGCTTTAAAGCTCCCGCCTTCCGCGCCAAGTCGGAAGTAGCGGTCGTCTTCGTGCAGCACGCTCGATGACCCATAAATCAGCGATTCGCGAACGACATGCTCGCCATACGCACTGGCGATTCGGAGGCCGTAACCTTGGGCGCCCTCACCCCATTCCTTGGGACTGTCCCTCCATTGTCCGAAGCCCGCCACGGCGGAATTCGCCACCAGAGACCCGGGGTTCAAGAACACGTCCTTGAAATACCTCTTGAATCGTTGGCCCGGCGTCATCGACACGTAGGAGGGCGGCGCTTTTTCCTTTAGGGCCGCGCCTAATGCGGATTCCACTCTGTCCGCGGTACTTTCCTGGGCAACGCAGAGTGGCGGCAGGCCCAACGCAAACAGACTGCAAAGGAACAGGAAACGTGCGTTAAAACGCCGAAGCATGCCCCTTAGCTCCAGCAATGCAGAGGCCATTCTGAATTACAAAACGGGCCTGCGAGTTTGTGGGCTAACTTACAAATAGGCCAATGGCTGCCGCGGCCATAATGGCGGCGCACAACCATCCCAGCGCCTGCGCCCAGCGAGAATTCACGCGGTCGCCCATAACTTTGGGGTCGCTCGTCAGCATCACCACCAGGACCACCAGCGGCGGCGCCAGAATCCCATTGAGCACCGCGGACCAGAACAGCATCTTCATCGAATCCAAATGCGCGAAATTCAGCGCGAGCCCCACCACCATGGCGCCTGCGATCACCAGATAGAATTGCCGCGCGCGCAGCGGCTTCCTGCTCAACGAAGCATGCCGCCACGATGCCGCTTCCGCGATCGCGTAAGCGCATGAACCCGCCAGCACCGGAACCCCCAGCATTCCCGTTCCGATCAAGCCAAGCGTAAATAACAGGTACGCGCCGTTCCCCGCCAGCGGACGGAGCGCCTCCGCCGCTTGCCGCGCCGTCGCGATATCTTTCATCCCGTGAACGTGCAGCGTAGCCGCCGTCGTCAGAATGATAAAAAACATCACCAGGTTCGAGACGAACATGCCGGTGACCACGTCGACCGTGGCAATTCTCAATTCATCGTCGCTCGCCCCGCGCCGCTGTGCAACCGTCAATTTCCCTTGCTTCATCTCTTCTTCCACTTCCTGCGCGGCCTGCCAGAAGAATAAATACGGAGAAATGGTCGTACCCAAAATTCCCACCAGCACCGACAAGTAGCTCTTTGACCATTCCAGATGCGGAAGCAGCGTACCCTGCACGACATGCTTCCAGTCCGGTCTCGCCAGGAATGCGGTAATCACATAGGCAAAAAGCACCAGCGTCAGCCACTTGAAAATACGTGCGATCGTCCGGTACGACGTCCACATCAACAGCCCGGTAATAAACAGCGCGAAAACAGGCGTCCAGAAATATGCGTTGACGCCCGTCACCATCTGCATGGCATCCGCCATGCCGCCTAAGTCGGCGCCGATGTTGAACGTGTTAGCTACGATCAGGATCAGGCAGGCCGGCCATAAAACCCAAGCCGAATATCGCAGCCGGATGCCCCCCGCGAGCCCGCGCCCGGTGACCATTCCCAGCCGCGCGCACATCAGTTGCACCGCGGCCATCAGCGGAAAGGAAAGCAGCGCCGTCCATAGAAAGGAATACCCGAACGATGCGCCCGCTACCGAATAGGTCGAGATCCCCGAAGGGTCGTCGTCCGCCGCGCCTGTAATCAGCCCTGGACCGAGGTTCGCAAAGAACGCCCGGAAACTCCCTCTCGGCTGCTGCTGCGCGGTTTCATCCATGTACCCTCCCCCATATTCTACGATGCGGGTTCAACCCGGACCATGGCACATGGCCTTGAAACCACTGAATGTCTCTGGAGATCTCCCAGGAACTGATCCAAACGACGCGGGGCATGGCCGCCATCACAGTAAAAAATTCGCGGAGGGAAAATGGGGAAGGGATTTGGTCGGGCTGCCGAGATTTGAACTCGGGACCTCTTGCACCCCAAGCAACAAATATCAATCACTTACAGACCATCCCCACTGAAAACAAAAGGTTTACGCCGAGGCGATTTGGACGCCACTTGGACGCCAAAACGCGGATTCGGGCCGTTTGGACTCCGAACGGACTCACTCCCGAGCCAGTCCAGTCAGGTGATCGCGACGTGTCCGGCTTGTGAAACGCGCGCCAAATGGGCCGGGTCGTGAGCGGAGGATGCGGAATATGCGTGGCAACGCTGCCACAAATGCGGCGGCGATCTCGTTGCCGCGCCGGTTCCCGGCAGTGAGGACGAAAACCCTCGCGTTGCTGGCCCGCAGTGCGCCGATCTCCAGCGGACGGTATCTCAGCCTCTGATCCTTTGTGAGCACTACCCAGCCGCGCTCTCCGACCGCCTTGAGCCAGACGCGGTCTTCCTCGTCTCGTGCAAAGTGATCGTCGTGAATCTCGACGACGAGTCCAGAGTTGATGAGCTCCGTCCTGATCGGCTCTACGCCGAGCGACCTGTCGATGAAGAATACGGTTCCATCAGGCGGCTTCGCATCGGATGGCTTCTTCGATTGCACTGGTCTCCAAACGGAAGTCCCGCACCAGGTCCGCTACGGAATCACCCGTCTTGTAGCGTTCATAGATGGATGAAACAGGAATGCCGGTTCCGGCGATCACCGGTCGGCCGAACGAAATCGCCGGATTCATGACGACGACGCGGGGATCGGAAGCAGGGGCTGCGTCCGATTGGGTGTCTCTGGTGAAAGGATAAAGCTTGATCGGCAGCCCCTTCGCATCCCAGTCAATGCGTTTGAGGTAAACGCCGATGATTTCCTTCATCGCATGCTGGCCTTCCCGCGAAGCGTTGATCAACTCCCCGTAGCGTTCGACGAAAAGATCCAGGCCGTCCGTCTGGAATGCCTGATCGATGAGAGGATGCTCAGCCGAAAACTGGCGACGCATATAGTCGAGGGCTTTGCGGACCTTGGGGAGCTTCACACCATGGCGGCGTCGAATTGCGGCCAGCACATGTGCCTCCACAAGATTGATAAAGGATAAGTACTGCTTCGTGGGGTCGTCGAGATGAATTAAGGGGCGGGAACGCTTCGTCTGCCCACCGGCAGGATAGAGCCTCCCCACCACCCAGCTGCGGAGCGTCGCTTCGTGCATGCGGAGGTAGTGGGCTGCTTCCGCCACCGAGTAGGCGGGCACCAGACGGGGATCGTCATTCGTCTTGAACGCCATTTCTTCCTCTCAAACATTATCGACCCGCCGCGTTGCTGCAAGCAAGGCGGCGCGCCAAGAACTACTGTACGAGGATGGTCGATGGGACTGCGGTCGCCACGGTCGGGGGTGCTTGTGGCGGAGTCGGTATTGCAGGGGATGGGACGACGGCGCTCAATGCTGGCTTTTTTGCCGCGACGGAAAGCTTCTGCTGGATGCGGGGGGTGAGCTCGTTCTGCCGTTCGGCGGTGACGAAGGTATATTCGCCCGTCATCTCCAGATCACTGTGGCCAGCGATCTTCGAGGCCTCGATGGCGCTACCGCCGACCTGCTGCCGCCACGTAATATTCGCGCGTCGGAATGAGTGCGGCCCGAGGCCTTCGAAGTCGCACCCCTCGGCCTCCGCCGCCTGATGCAGCGCATCCCGCACGCCGGAGTCCCATAGCGGTTTTCCCGGCGCGCGTTTTTGTTGGAATACGAACTCGTCCGCTGCGCCCGGCCCGCTGACCAAAGCGGAAAATCGATCGGCCAAATCGCCGATACCGAGTACCCTGCGGCTATCCTCGCTTTTGGGACGACCGATCTCCTGATGCCAGACACGCTGCTCGATTTTGATCGTGGCAGCCGCGAGATTCACGTGCTTCCACTTCAGCCCCAGAACTTCTGAAATCCTCGCGCCGGTCGCAATGCAAATCTCGATGATCAACCGGTATGGTTCGTCGATGAGGACGAGTACGCGCGCGGTTTCCTCGAATGAAAGGATGCGGCGCTCCCGCTTGTGGCGCTTCTTGCCGAGTTTCGCTCTGCTTGACGGGCTTCGTTTGCCTTCCTCCCAAAGCCCGTGGCCCTCCGCGTAGTTGAAGATTCTGGTCATAATTGCCCGGACCCCGTGCATTGTCCACCACGAATCGAACGTCGTGTGGAGCCAATCTTCGACTGCCTTCGGTTGAATCTGGTTCAGGCGAACCGCCCCCCATTTCGGAACCAGGTATTCGCGAATGTAGAACTCTTCCTTTTCGCGCGCCGGTGTTGCGATCTGATTCGTTCGCGCAAGATACCCTTCCTTGTACATCCGGGCAACCTGGCCGAACAGCGCGACCCCGGTCGAGTGCCTGCGAATTGAATAGGGTAGACGTGATTTGTCGGGAATGTCGGGTTCTTTGGTGCGGAAGGGAGAGCCACAGAACGCCGAGTTCTAGCGCAAACGAATCGAGCGGTTCTGCGAGATGCAGTATTGGCCTAACCTTCGAGGTCGCAGAGGCTCTGTCGAAAACGTTCAAGCTGGTTCGCTTGTGTCTTCTTCATCTCCTGAGAGAGGGGAACGCCTGGCTGATAAAACCATCGGGAGTGATCCAAGTTGGTGGCGGGCAGGTTCTCGGCGACCATCTTCCCGACGAACCAGACGTTCTTACAACCATCCAGAGTGTTGCTCACGTACGGCCACGACGCTCTGAGAACATCACGGTAGAGACCGGGAAACCACTCGATGTTGCGCCGCTTCTCTCGGATGCGCTTCTCGTTATCTCGATACTGCTTGAATCTAGGGTTCATACATGCGTGAATCGAAGCATCTGCAAGCCAGATTCCCCGGCGTTGCAATGCTATGAGAACCTCGACCTTCCACGTCGCAGTTATCGTGGTTGGGACCTTTAACCCGGCGCAGTCGGCGAACAGCGACCAGAAGGGTGTGTCCCTGCTGTTCGGCTGGACGGGAGTGCAATTCTCTTCCAGCAGGCGATTGTCGCCATACGCCAGGCAGTAGATGAGCCGAACGAATTGGAGCGGAGCTTCCGCAGCGGCGACCGGCAGGCGGGTACGGGCAACCGTGCAGCAGAGATCGGTCGAATCTGTGTAAACGTGAGACTCGGCGACCAGAACGAGTTTCAAATCGGCTGGCTTCCAGAATTGCCTGTGGCATTCTGCCGCCCAACAGGCTTCAAAGAGTTCAGGAACCAGGAGGGTCCAGGATTATCGCGCGAACCTGGCGGAAGGCACGCGTATACGCATCGACTATCTGTTCGTAGGCCTTGCGGAAGAGCTCTTTGTGCAATCCGATCCAGCATCTCATCCTACGCGCCCCAGATCGGTGCGCCACGGAGCCGGACTTCGGTGGTGGCCGGAGGGTTTTGGACTCCAGTTGGACTCCAGAGACCGGGCTGGGGAGGTCCCGGTCTCTGTAAGTCTATGAGGAATTTGGTCGGGCTGCCGAGATTTGAACTCGGGACCTCTTGCACCCCAAGCAAGCGCGCTAGCCAGGCTGCGCCACAGCCCGATGTCATATTGTACGCCAAACCGCCTCGCGCTTGCTCGCCGTCATACAATGTACCTATGTATTTGCGCCTTGCATCCCTCGCCTTCGCCTGCGCCGCCGTCTGCTTCCCCGATACCCTCACCCTTCGCAGCGGCCAAATCGTTCAAGGCACCTACACCGGAGGCACCAGCCGCACCGTGAAAATGCAGGTCGATGATGCCGTAAAGACCTTCGACATCACCGACATCGCCAAAATAGAATTCACCGCTCCGTCGCCGGCGGCCTCCGCCGCCACGCGCCCCGCGCCCCAACCGCCCGCCCCGGCGGCCCGCCCATGAAGACCGCGTCTCGCGCTAATCCTTGCCGCGCTCCCCATGCTCGCCCAGCAAACCGCCGTCGAAGGCCTCGCCGATAGCCCCGTGCGCGTCGTCATCTACGAAGATCTCCAATGCCCCGATTGCGCCGAATTTCATCGCATGATGAATGAGCGCCTTCTCCCGCTCTATGCCGCAAAGGTTGCGTTCGTCCACCGCGATTTCCCTCTCGCCAAACACATCTGGGCGCGCCGCGCCGCCATCGCCGCCCGCTTTTTCACCGACCGCAAACCCGCGTTGGGCCTGGAATACCGCGACTACGCCATGAGGGGCCAATCCATCACCGGCGACGCCAACTTCAACACGCGCCTGACCGATTTCGCCAGCGAAGCACGATGTCGACCCCGATGCCGCCATCGCCGCCCTCACCAACCCGCACTACATGGAATTGGTCGAGCGCGATTATCAGGACGGCGTTTCCCGCGGCGTCGTACACACACCCACTGTCTTCGTGAACGGCCAGCCTTTCATCGAAACCATCCCCTTCGAAGAAATTTCAAAAGGCATCGATCAGGCACTTGCCAAAGCCCGTTAGCATCGTCACCGGCGCCAGCCGCGGTTTGGAACTACAACGCCCCGTCCGGCATCATATAATTCGCCCATGAGTTTTCTCGACAACCTCGAAAGTAATCTGAAAAGCCTGGAGTCGCGTGAAGAGCGCGGCGAACAGCGCGGCCGTGATGCGAAATCGCGCGAAGCGGAACGCGCCCGCACACTCGCTTCTGCCGCTTATGCCGAGCAATTGAAAAAAGGACCGTACGCCGCCGAACTTCTGAAGCAAGCCACGCGCATCGGCCACGCCATGCGAACCAAAGTCCATTTGGCCTGGCTCGGTTCCACCCTGCGCTTGGAAGCCCGCGGAGCGAAACTCGAGTTGCGGCCAACCCCGCAAGGGGTCGTAGCGGTCTTCATCGAAGATGCCAACGAAAAGCGCACACTGCCCATGGATCTCGTCCGGCAATCCGGAAATGCTCGCGCGCGAGTGGCTGTCCTCGTTACCGCCCGTTCCCGCCGCTCCGCCCGAATACCTGCTGGATTAAGCTGGTTTTTCCAAACTGCGCCATAAGTACCACGCCGCCACCGTGCAGTAGGGATGCCAGCTCTTTCCCACAGCTTCAATTTCCCCGGCCTTCGGCAGTTCCGCCAGCCCGTACGCCTTTTGGATGGCCATCCGGATTCCCAAATCGCCCGTAGGCAGCACGTTATGCCGCCGCAAGGCGAAAATCAGGAACATATGCGCGGTCCACACCCCGATCCCCTTCACCTTGGTCAGCCGCTCAATCACCTCGGCATCCGTGAGTGCCGGCAGCGCAGCAAAATCCAGACGGCCGTCCCGCGTATGTCGCGCCAGGTCTCGAATATAGGCTGTCTTTTGTTTCGACAGCCCCAGCTTCCGCATCTTTGCCGGACGCAGCGCCAGGATGCTCGCCGGCGTCAGAACTCCATCCGGAACCGCCGCCGCCACGCGCGAAAAAATCACCGCAGCCACGCGTCCGCTCAACTGCTGGTAAACGATCGACTCCACCAGGCTACGAAACGTTGGTTCGTTGAACTTGAGCCGGTAAGCCCCCACCCGTCCGATGATGCCGCTCATCACCGGATCCGCCGCTTGCAGATGAACGATCGCTTTGCGCATTATTGAAACAGGGCTGCCCGCAGCCACGTCCGTCATTGTAACCCTTATGGCCCTGACCTACGCCCCCATCTTTCGGGTGATCTTGTCGCTGGCTCTTCTGGCGGCGCCCGGCTTGCCCCAGCAGCAAAAACCTGCCGAAGAAGATGCCCCCCCTCGATTACCGTTGACGTTTCGCTCGTCAACATTCTTGCCTCGGTGCATGACAAGCACAATGGCCTGATCGGAAACCTCAACAAGGACGATTTCACCGTCCTCGAAGACGGCAAGCCCCAAACCATCAAATATTTTACCCGTGAAACCGATGTGCCGCTCACCATCGGCCTCCTCATCGACGTCAGCGCCAGCCAAAGAAACCTGCTCGATATCGAGAAGCGCGCCGCCCACCAGTTCTTCTCCACGGTCCTGCGCAAGAAAGACGAAGCCTTTCTCATCAGCTTCGGCGAAGAATCCGAATTGCTCCAGGATTACACCAATTCGCCCAAGCTCCTGCAGTCCGGCCTCGCCAATCTGCAAATCAATTCCGGCGCCGGCGGATTTGGTCCCGGCCCCGTTCCCACCATCAGCCAGCCGCGCGGCACGGTCCTCTACGACGCTGTGTATCTCGCGGCCCGCGAAAAGCTGCGCGCTGAAGTCGGTCGCAAAGTCATCGTCCTGATTACCGACGGTGTCGATCAGGGCAGCAAAGTGAAGGACATCGAAGCCATCGAAGCAGCCCAGAAGTCCGATGTGGTCATTTATAGTATCGACTACGCCGACCCCAGCGCCTACGGCATGTTTTCCTTCGGCGTCAGCGATTCATCCCTGCAGAAGATGTCCGGCGAAACCGGAGGCCGCGTCTTCAAAGTCGACCGCCACCGCACCCTTGAAGAAGTTTTCAAGGAGCTTCAGGACGAGATGCGCAGCCAGTATTCCATCGCCTACAGCTCCACCAACCCGGAAAAAGATGGCAGTTTCCGCAAGCTCACCGTCAAGGTGGCCGACAAGAACCTGAAGGTGCAAGTGCGCAAAGGCTACTACGCCATCACGCCCGAGAAGAACTGAGCATTTCTTCGCGAGCGGCGAAATATAGTGCCAGCGCCTCTTTCAGCGGCGGCATCGGTGCCATCCCAGCGCCCTCCATCTTCGCGTTCGATAACGCCGAGAACTTAGGACGGTGCGCCGCCGTGCGGTATTCCCGCTCGTTGGTCGCGTGCAGCGCAATGGCATGGCCTGGCTCCGCCACGGCGAAAATCGTCTGCGCATACTGATACCACGAACTCGGCGTGCCTCCGCCGACATGAAAGATCCCCGTTAAACCACGCTCCACCAGGTCGATCGTGCGCGACGCCAGCAGCGGAGCGTACGTCGGCGACGCCACGTGATCCTCCACCACTCGGATGGGCTGTTCCGATTGCGCCAGCCGCAGCATTACTTCCACGAAATTCCCGCGCGCCGTCCGTAAACCGCCTGGTCCGAAAACGCCCGAGGTTCTCACGATCAGCGGCTTATCCAGATACGCCTGCGTGTAAAGCTCGCCTGCCAGCTTGGAGACCCCATACGCGCCTAACGGGTGCGTCGCATCGCTTTCGGTATACGGCCGGCCCGCCGTCCCATCGAAAACATAATCCGTCGAAAAATGGACGAACTGCGCATCCAGTTGCCGGCACGCCAGCGCCAGGTTCCGCACCGCCAGCCCATTTACTACGTACGCCGCCTGAGGCTCGCTCTCCGCCACATCCACCTGATTGTAGGCCGCCGCATTGAATACCACCTGCGGATCCCACGGGGTCAAAACGGCCTCCACTTGCTGGTTATCCGTAATGTCCAGTTGCTTCCGGTCCCAGCCGATCGTCTCGTATCCGCGAGCCGTCAGCTCGCGCACCAGTTCCACGCCCAATTGCCCGCCGCTTCCAATCACCGCCGCTCGTCGCGCCATAAGAAAGTACGAGGATAGCATGCGCCCGTCCCCCGGTCCCTGCGACGCCCACCCGAAAACGGGGACAATAGTACCCGATGCAATTGAACGGGGAACAACTGACCATCGAAGAAGTCTGCGCCGTGGCCGCGGGCGGCGCCCAACCGGACCCTGTCGTTCTGGCGCCCGACGCCGTCAGCAAAATGGAACGGTCGCGCCATGTTGTCGAGCGCCTGGCCGCGGGCGACGCGCCGGTTTATGGCGTGAACACCGGCGTCGGCCTGCTGGCCGATGTCCGCATCGCCGCCGAAGATCTGGACCAGTTGCAGCGCAACGTCGTTCGCTCGCATTGTGCCGGCGTCGGCGATCCCTTGCCGCGCGCCGTGGTCCGCGCCATGATGCTGATCCGCGCCAACGTGCTCGCCAAAGGCTTTTCCGGCATCCGTCCCGCGGTTGCCGAACAGCTCTGCGCCCTGTTGAACAGCGGTGTCACGCCGCAAGTGCCCTCGCAGGGCAGCGTCGGCGCCAGCGGCGACCTCGCTCCCTTAGCCCACATCGCCGTGGTGCTCATGGGCGAAGGCGAAGCCGAGTACCAAGGCGTTGTCTACCAGGGCGGGGAAGCCCTCCGCCTCGCCGGCATCCAGCCACTCACTCTGCGCGCCAAGGAAGGAATCTCGCTCATCAACGGTACCCAGGCCATGCTGGCCATCGGTTGCCTCGAACTCACCGCCTCTGAAGTCCTCGCGCATTCCGCCGACGTCATTTGCGCCATGACCCTCGACGCTCTCCGCGGCACCCCGCGCGCTTTCGACCCGCGCCTTCACGCCGCCCGCCCTCATCCGGGTCAGATCCAAAGCGCCGCGCGCCTGCGCCAGCTCCTCGCAGGTAGCGAAATCCGCGAGTCTCACATCGGCTGCCGCCGTGTACAGGATGCTTATTCCCTGCGCTGCGCCCCTCAGGTACATGGCGCGGTCCTGGATTCCCTTGCCGAAGCGCGCCGGATATTTTCTATTGAGCTCAATTCCGCCACCGATAATCCTCTGGTTCTCGACGACGAGATCGTCTCCGGCGGCAATTTTCACGGCGAGCCGCTCGCCTTCCAACTGGACTATCTGTCGGTGGCGCTAACCGCCCTTGCCGGAATATCCGAACGCCGCATCGACCGTCTGGTTAATCCGGCTCTCAACGAGGAATTGCCGCCCTTCCTCGCCGGCAAGCCTGGGCTGGAATCCGGCCTGATGATGGCCCAAGTCACTGCCGCCGCCCTGGTCGCCGAAAACCGGGTTCTCTCCCACCCCGCTTCCTCCGGTTCCATCACCACCAGCGGAAATAAAGAAGATTTTGTTAGCATGGGCATGACTTCTGCGCTAAAATATTCGAAAGTCGTGCGCAATACACGCGCCGTCCTGGCAATTGAAGCTTTGTCTGCTTCTCGTGCGCTCGACTTGCTAAAGCCCTTGCGGAGTAGCGAGCCGATCGAACGGGTAAGAAACCGTATCCGTTCCGTCTCGCCGCCGCTTGGGGGCGATAGAGTCCTGCATCACGATATCTCCGCGTTAGAGAAGTTGCTGGCAAATGCGGTTTCTGCGCAACGCTGACTATAAATAATCATATTTTCTCTAGCTTTGTCTTCCATTCATGGCATTGGAAGCCGTCACTGTTGACGCAAGACTCTAGCAATATCACTTAAATTTCAAAATTTTAGACTGTGGTCTTTGGCTTGCTCCGGCGCTGCCCATCCTTTCAGCCGTGGTAAGCCACATTGTAAAAGGGGGACCTATGAAACACTTACTAGCGTGTTTAGCGCTGTCGCTATTAGTTCTGACTCCCGGACAAACACAGACATTCCGCGGATCGATCAACGGAGCAGTGGCTGACCAGACCGGTGCGGCCCTCGCTGGCGCGGCCGTAAAAGCTACGGACGTGGGCACAGGCGTCGCCCTTGCCACTGTCACAACCTCTGACGGCCAGTTTTCCTTCCAGGACCTGCCGCCAGGTACCTACCAGGTTTCTGTTACCGCCGCGGGTTTCACTCCCGGTAACTGTCGAAAAGGTTCCAGTAACCGCCGGCGCCATCTACACCTTGCCGGTTACGTTGAAAGTGGGCCAGCAAGCCACCGCCGTTGAAGTTTCGGCGGCGGCAATCACCATGGATACCTCTACCGCTACCCAGAGTGACACGATTCCAGACGAAGCCGTTCAGAACATACCCATGAACGGGCGTGACTTCTCCCAACTGATCGCCGTCTCGCCCGGCTATGCCGGTTACTCCGTCGGCGGTTTCGGATCGTTGAACGGAACCCGCGCCAATCAGATGAACTGGCAGATCGACGGCACCGATAATAACGACTTCTGGCATAACATTCCCGCCGTAAATCAAGGCGGCGTATCGGGCATCGCCGGCGTGGTCATGCCGCTGGATGCCGTCGATGAGTTCTCGGCGCAGACGCAGTCCAACGCCGAGAGCGGCCGCAATGCCGGAGGCACCGTCAACCTCACCATCAAGAGCGGCACTAACGAATTCCATGGCACGGCTTACTACTACAACCGCAACGAATTCTACGCCGCGCACTCTCCCTTCTTCGTGGCGACGCCGGATTTTCCGCGCGCTCCACCGCTTCGCAACGAAAACTACGGCTTGAGCCTCGGCGCGCCTGTCATCAAAGACAAATTCTTTTTCTTCGGCGCCTTTGAAAAGCAGGACTATATCTTCGGCCTCACCGGCCTATCGACGGAGCCCTCCACCGCTTGGGTCAGCCAAGCCCAGAGCGTGCTGAAACAATACGGCGTTCCAGTCAATCCGCTGTCGCAGAACCTTCTCTCCACCCTCTGGCCGTCTTCCATCCTGAATCTTCCGGCTACGACCAATAACTATTTCGCCACTGTCCCCGGCACCGGCTATAGCCTGAATGGCGTGGTCAAACTCGACTACAATTTCAACGCCAAGAACCACTTTTCCGTTCACTGGTTTGCCGGCGAAGGCAGCCAGACCCAGCCACCCGGCGCCAGTTTGGCCCTCGCCACCGCCAGTTCCAACCTTGGCTATTACTTCGAAGTCGCGCCCATCCACGTGCAGAACTACTCTGCTGTGCTCAACTCCGTTCTTTCGGCGAAAATGACCAACCAACTGCTGTTCGGCATTAGTTACTTCAACCAGGTATTCCACGATTCCAACAACAGCTTCGACACACAGGCTCTCGGACTCTACCTCAGCCCCGATGCCACCATTCACGGCAATCCCATCCCGGGCGCGCCGAATATTCAGATCGCGGGCTTCGACCAGGTCGGCATCACGCCGCCCGAAGGCCGCAACGACGTTACCGGACACCTCACCGATATCCTTTCTTACATTTCCGGAAAGCACCAGATTCGTTTCGGCGCTGAAGTCCGCCAGGGCCGCGTGGACGAGTTCTACCATCGCCGTTCCTTGGGTAGTTTCAGTTTTAGCGGCGCCGAGGGTCCCTGGGCCAATTCCAGCGCCGACCCGAACGTCCTCGCCCTGGCCGATTTCCTCGCCGGAAATGTCAGCTCGTCCGATATCGCTGTCGGTGACCCCGAGCGATTCGTCCGCGTCAATAGCTTCGATTTCTTCGCCCAGGACGACTGGCAGGTTACCCGCAATTTGAACGTCAACCTGGGTGTCCGCTATGACTATATCGGGCCGCTGCATAGTCTCGACCAGGATCTGGCGGTCTTCATTCCCGGCCAGGGCCTGAAGATCCAGGGCGAATGGGATTAGCAATATTTTCCCGCCCGACCGCAATAACTTCGCTCCCCGCCTGGGCTTCGCCTACCAGCCGGAAGTGCGAAGAACGATCTGGTTGTGCGCGGCGGTATCGGCATGTTCTACGACCAGATCAACATGAATCCGTTTCTGGATTATCGCGGTAACGGCGCGGACGGCCTGCAGGACAATCCCATCGGCCCGAAGCCGGTCGATAATTACAGCCAATCTCGAATTACACCTGGCAGTCCGGACAGTATATCTTCCCGGGTGAAACCTCCTGCCCAACGCTCAGCGGTTGCGGCACCAACATCTACAACGTCTACTCCGTAAACCAGGATTTCCGCACTCCCTATTTCTTCAATTACAGCCTCAATGTTGAGAAGGGAATCGGAAACGCCTTGGTGTGGCAAGTGGGTTATGTCGGCAGCATCGGGCCGCAAGCTGTCCGTCATGCTGAATCTCAACCAGAATGGCGATTACAACGCCCAGTATCCCAACATCGGTTCGGTCTACCAGACTGAACAGCATCGGTAACTCGAACTACAACGCCTTGCAGACCACGCTCAAGATCCGCTCCTGGCGCGGCCTAACTGCCCAACTGGCCTTCACTTGGTCCCACGCTCTCGACGACGTCACCGAGTATCGCGGAGTCATTCCACTGGATAGCTTCAACCTCGCCCAGGAATACGGCAGCAGCGATTTCGACACGCGCCTGAATTTCACTACTTTCCTGACCTACGAAATACCTGGCTCCTCGCACGGGCCCAAGTGGCTTTCGCACGGCTGGCAGTTGAGCAGTCTCTTTTCATTCCACAGCGGCGCAGCCATTCAATTTCGACGCCGGCACCCAGCGTCCTGGCCTGAATCATGATCGGCAATCCGTTCGCGGGCGTCAACAACATGTTTCGTCCCCGGCGTTGGCGAACCTTGGGTGAATCCCGCGGCGTTCTGCGTGCCGGCGCTCGCCGGTTGCCCCGGCACGACCAATCCCGACGGCGATCTTTCGCGCAATTTGTTCACGGGTCCTGGCTTTGCCGACGTGGATCTGTCGGTGATTAAGAACATCTCCGATTGGCGAACGTCTGAAGATTCAGCTTCGCGCCGAGATGTTCAACGTCTTCAACCGCAAGAATCTCGCCAGCGGCGCAGGTTCCGTGGGCTCCAACGGCTACCTCTATGACACTATCGGCGACTTCAACGGCGCCCCCGGCCTCGGCCCCGGCGAGCCGTTTAACATGCAGTTGGTAGGCAAGATCGTTTTCTAATCGGTTCGGCGGCAGTTCCCTCGAGGCCGGGCGAATTCACGGCTTGCCCGGCCTTGAACTAAACCTTGTCTTTCAACATCTCCCGCGCCGCATTATACCCGGGAGCGCCCATAACTCCCCCCCCGGATGCGCGCCCGATCCGCAGAGATACAGCCCCTTCACGGGCGTCCGGTACCGCGCATACCCCGCTACCGGCCGCATCACGAACATCTGATCCAGCGCCATCTCGCCGTGAAAGATGTTGCCGCCCGTGATTCCGTACCGCCGCTCCAGATCCAGCGGCGTCAGCACCTGCTTGTCGATGATGATCGACCGGATGTTTGGCACATACTCCTCCATCACCTCCAGCACCCGGTTATAGAACGGCTCGCGCGCTTCATCCCACGTCGTGCCGCGCAGAGTGTAAGGCGCATACTGCAGGAAGATGCCCATGATGTGCTTGCCGGCCGGCGCCAGCGATGGATCGTACATCGTCGGAATGGTCATCTCCAGCATCGGCCGTTCCGACGGTCGCCCATACTTGGCGTCGTCCCAGGCCCGTTCGATGTAGTCGATTGACGGGCAGATATGCATCGTCGCGCGGTGCTGCGGTCCAGCCGCGCCATTCGCCCCGCCCGGCATCGCGCGTAAACTCCGGCAATCCCGAAAGCGCCAGGTTGATCTTGCAGGAAGTGCCTTCCGTGCGGAACCGCCGGATCGAAGTCACAAAATCCGCCGGCAATTCCCGCTCGTCCAGCAGCCGCAGAAAAGTCACGTGCGGGTCGAGATTGGAAGCGACCACCGCGCCTTCAATCTCTTCGCCGCCCTCCAGCACCACGCCGCGCGCGCGTCCCTCGCGCACCAGAATCTTTTCCACCGCCGCATTGGTGCGAATCGTCGCGCCGTGCGCCCGCGCCGCCGACGCGATCGCTTCGGAAACCGCGCCCATGCCGCCCCGCACGAAGCCCCACAGTCCGCGATGCCCGGCCACGCTGCCCATCACGTGGTGCATCAGGATGTAGGCGGTCCCCTGCGAACGCGGTCCGCCATTCGCGCCAATCACGCCATCGGTCGCCAGCGTAACTTTCAACTCCGGCGATTCGAACCACTCATCCAGTAACTCGGCGGCGCTCTGCGTAAAGATCTTGACCAGCGCCACCATATCCGCCGGCGCCAGCTTGCGCATCCGCCCGGCGATCTTCAGATGATCGAGCAGATCGCCCACGCCGCGCGGCGGAAACTGCGGCGGCGTCGTCAGCAGCAAAGATTCCACCACCTGCGACAACCGCTCCAGCTGCGCCTCGAACGCCGGATAAACTTCCGCATCGTGTTTCGAAAACTTGGCGATCTCCTCCAGCGTCTTGCGCCCGTCCTGCCACATGAAAAAGCAGCGTCCGTCCGGAAAAGGGGAGAAGAACGCCGGATCCTTGGCATCCACCTGGTAGCCGTAGCGCGCCAAATCCAGCTCGCGGATGATGCGCTCCTGCAGTAGACTCGTCAGGTAAGATGCCGTCGAAACCCGGAATCCCGGCCAGATCTCCTCGGTGACCGCGCACCCCCCTACCATTTCGCGCCGTTCCAATACCAAAGTCTTGCGCCCCGCGCGTCCCAGGTAGGCAGCCGTCACCAGGCCGTTGTGCCCGCCTCCGATGATGATTGCGTCGTATTTCTGTCCCATATTATCGTTTGCGGAAAGCCACCACCGCCAGCGGCGGCAGCGTGATGCTGATGCTATTCGGGCGATTGTGCTGGGACACCGGCCTGGAGGCGACCCATCCCGCGTTGCCCAGGTTGCTCCCGCCAAACAGGTGCGAGTCCGTATTCAGCACCTCTTCGTAAACGCCCTCTTCCGGCACGCCTACCCGATAATTCTGGTGCACCACCGGCGTGAAATTGCAGCAGAACAGCAGGAAATCCTTGGGATCCTCCGCCTTGCGCAGGAAGCAGATCACCGAGTGTTCCACATCGCGGAAGTCTACCCACTCGAATCCCGCGTAGCGGAAATCCACCTCGTACAGAGCCGGGCTTTCGCGATACAGCCGGTTCAACTCCTCCACCAGAAATTGCAATTTACGGTGATAATCGAACGTCAGAATCTCCCAGGGCCGCCCGACGTTGTGGTTCCACTCCTCCCGCTGCCCGATCTCCTGCCCCATGAACAACAGCTTCTTGCCCGGATGCGCGTACATATAAGCCAGAAACGCCCGTACGTTCGCGAACTGCTGCCATTCGTCGCCCGGCATCTTCGCCAGCAGCGACTTCTTCCCGTGCACCACTTCGTCATGCGAAATCGGCAGCACGAAGTTCTCCGTGAAAGCATACAGCATGCTGAACGTAATGTTGTTGTGGTGATACTTCCGGTACACCGGGTCCTGGCTGAAGTAGTTCAGCATGTCGTGCATCCAGCCCATGTTCCACTTCATCGTGAATCCCAGCCCGTTCAAATACACCGGCTTCGAGACGCCCGGAAACGCGGTCGATTCTTCCGCAATGGTGATGGCCCCCGGCACCGTATGCGCCAGCTCGTTAAACCGCCGGATAAAGTCGATCGCCTCCAGGTTCTCGTTCCCGCCGTACTGGTTCGGTACCCATTCACCCGCCTTGCGCGAATAGTCCAGATACAGCATCGAAGCCACCGCATCCACCCGCAGCCCGTCGATGTGATACTTCTTCAGCCAGAACATCGCGTTCGAAATCAGGAACGATCGCACTTCGTTGCGGCCGTAATTGAAGATCAGCGTGCCCCAGTCCTTCTGCTCGCCCTTCCGCGGATCGGCGTGTTCGTAAAGCGCCGTGCCATCGAAGTAAACCAGCCCGTGCGCATCGCGCGGGAAATGCGCCGGCACCCAATCCACCATCACCCCGATGCCCTCCTGATGGCAGCGGTCCACGAAATACATGAAATCCTCGGGCGTCCCGAACCGCGAGGTCGGCGAGAAATACCCGATTACCTGGTAGCCCCACGATCCCGAAAACGGATGCTCCATCACCGGCAGCAGTTCGATGTGCGTGTAGCCCATCCGCTTCACATACTCAATCAGCGTGACGGCCAGCTCGCGATAGCTGAGAAACTGCCCCTGCGGACCCCGCATCCACGATTCGATATGCATCTCGTAAATGGAAAGCGGTTGCGTCAGCGAATCCGTGCGCGCCGCGCTCTTCCATCCACGCCGCGTCCTGCCATTCGTATTTCTCGATGTCCCACACCACCGAAGCCGATTTCGGGGGCACCTCGCTCTCAAACGCGTAAGGATCGGCTTTCAGTTGCTGATACGCCGCGAACCGCGAGCGCACGTTGTATTTGTACGCCGTCCCGCCGCCCAGTTCCGGGATGAACAGTTCCCAAACGCCGCCGTTGCGCCGCCGCATCGGATGCCGCCGCGTGTCCCATTGGTTGAACTCGCCCGCCACCGTCAAGCTCTCGGCGTTCGGCGCCCACACCGCGAATCGCACGCCCTTCGTCCCGTCCACCTCGGTCAGGTGGGCGCCCAGCATGCGGTATGCCTCGTAATGCGTGCCCTCGGTGTGCAGATGCAGCTCGAAGTCCGTAATCAACGGGCCAAATCGATAAGCATCTTCAAACTCGATCGCCACCCCGTCCGGCAGCTTAGCCTGTAGCAGATATTTGCCCGGAGTGCCCGCCAGTGCCGCGCAGAAGAAGCCGCCGCTGTGGGTCTTCTCCATCGGGAACACTTCTTCGCCGATGCGCACGGCAGCCGATTCTGCCTGCGGCAGAAATGCCCGGACCTCCCAGCGCGGCTGTCCCCCGCGCTTGCGCACCGCGTGCGGTCCCAAAATCCGGAAAGGGTCGCCGTGGTATCCGCCAACGATTGCTTCAATCTCTTCAGGAGTCATGCGCGCCTATTCTTCATGGAATGTCAGCCAGGCCTGACGGCCATGTAATACTGTAGCGCGGAGCGGTATTTGAATAGATGCCGCGGCGGGTGTCTTCTACTTGGAAGCGTATGCAAACTGCGGCGCGCGCTCGATTTCGCCCGCCAGGCCCGCCACCGTGGCTGTTTCGTAAAGCTTCTCCGGCGTCAGCGAAACTCCGAAAGCGTGCCGCACCCGGTCCAGGATCAGCGCAGCCATCATCGGATTGCCTTCCGCCAGAAAGATATTATCGTCGCTGGTATCCAGCCCTAAATCCCGCAGCGATGCGATGATCTGGTCCAGCCGCGCCGCCACCGTTGCCCGGCCGAATTGCCGCAGTTCGCTGCGCGCCGCGGCCAGCGCCTTGCGGTCCACCTTGCCGTGCGCCGTCAACGGCAATTCGTCCAGCACGACGATTTCCGACGGCAGCATGTATTCCGGCAGCCGCCCGCGCAGCCATTCCAGCAATCCGCCCGTCGATGGCGCGTTGTCCGCAACCGGTACTACGTAGGCTACCAGGCACCGCTCTCCCGGGCTCACTTCACGAACGAAGGCCACGCTGTGTTCAACCTGTGGATGCGCCGTTAATGCGCCTTCAATCTCCGATGGTTCCACGCGAAATCCGCGAATGGCGATCTGGTCGTCCAGGCGGCCCACGAATTCGATCGAGCCGTCCGAATAGCGGCGTACCAGGTCGCCCGTCCGGTACATGCGCGCCTGTGCGTCCATTCCCGCCACCCCGGTCACGAACTTGCTCGCCGTCAGTTCGGGCTCGTTCACATAGCCACGCGCCAACCCGGCGCCGCCAATGTATAACTCGCCCTTCTGTCCGTTCCGCACCGGCGCCATCCATTCGTCCAGCACCGCGATTTGCACATTGTCGATCGGCTTTCCGATCGGCGGCAATTCGAGGGGATTCGCTTGCGGCTGGATCGTTCCCGAAATCGCCACGACCGTAGTCTCGGTTGGACCATAGTTGTTCACCAGCTTGAAGGGCAGCCCAGCCGGCGGATAATGCCGCAGCACGTCGCCGCCCGTCAGTAGGGTCCGCAACGCCGTGTGGCACGGCCATTTCATCGCGATCAATTTCTCCGCCAGCGCCGTCGGCGCGTAAGCGATCGTGATGTATTCGGTCACCAGCCATTCATGCAGCAGCCGCGCCGACCGCGCCAGCCCCGGATCGGGAAAATGCAGGCTCGCGCCCGCGGTCAGATAAGGCCAGATCTCCCATCCCGCCGCATCGAAAGCCGGTGCTCCCAGTTGGCTCGCGTTGTCCGCCGCCGTTACCTGGAAAGTCCGTTGATGCCACCGCACCAGATTCATAAGTCCGCCGTGGCTGACCTCCACGCCCAGCGGCCGCCCTGTCGATCCCGATGTGTAAGCGATGTAAGCCAGGCTGTTCGCCGCCGGCGGGGCCGCCGTCTCCATCGGCTTGCTGAAAATTAGCGGCGCTTCGTCCAGCGGGATTACCTTCCAGCGTCCTCGCGGCAACCGCCCCGCGATGCCGCGCTCCGCCAGGACAAACGGCGCCTGCACATCGTTCAGGATGAAGTCCAGCCGCTCCCCAGGGTCGCCCGGGTCGAGTGGTACATAGCCCGCCCCCGCCTTCATAATCGAAAGCGCCGCCAGCACCCCCGCGTGCGTGCGGTTCGCGAAAACGGCGACAGGCACGTCGCTTCCCACGCCCAGCATCTGCAGACCCTGCGCCAGCCCCGCCGAACGCTCATTCAACTGTCCGTAGCTCAGGCGAAACCCTGGTGATGCCAGGGCCATGCTTTCCGGTGGCTGCGCTGCAATCATTCCCGCGATCGTGTTTTCTGTCGGCATATGGGACCGTTGCTCGGATAATAGCACCGGCCGTTTGAATGGCACGAGGATGAGAAGGACCAGTGGGAGTACTAAGGGAACCACACATTCGGTTTCAGTCAAACTGCCGATTCTTAGGGTGCCGTACTGCCCCGCGCCGACGCCTTCATCGCCTCCTCACCCCGCCCCGCCGCCGCATACAAAGCCGCCAACTGCTGCCACAGCCCGCTGTTCCCGGGCAGATGCCGCGTCGCCTCCTCTTCGAAGGAAATCGCCTGTGGCAGGTCTCCCAACCGGTACCAGCAGCGAGCTTTTCCATGCGCCAGATTCGCCAGATAGGCCTCGTCTACGACCAATTCGGGATGCTCCGGCAGGCTCTCGGAGGCTCTGTCGAAAGCCTTCAGCGCCTCCCGCGGCTCGCGCGCTTCCAGATATGCGTAGCCTAAACTCTGCAGCGGCTCCCAGGCCCATCGCGACACCTTGGCCGCCTGCGTCCACGCCGCAATCGCCTCCGGCAACCGCCCCCGGCCCTGATAATACGCGCCCAATGCCGACCACGGCGCTACCAGTTCGGGCTCCAGTTTGGTCGCTTCCAGAAAGTCCTGCTCCGCGGACCGCAAATCGCCGCTCTCCTCGTAAATATGCCCTCGCGTGAAATGCAGATAAGCGCTGTCCGGGAAGATATCCAGCGCCTTCCCGATTGCCGCCAGCGCTTCCCCATTGCGTCCCAACGCCTTCAGCACCGAAGCCGCATTGGCCCATGCGTTGAAAGACTGCGCGCTATTTCCGGCCGCACCCGCCCGCGGTAACGGAGCCGTGGTGCAATCCACCTTCAGCCGGCCGATTAACGCCTCCGTCTCCGGCGTGTGCCGCACAAAGACCGCCGAAACTTCATCCAGATAAACCGGGCTCCAGCTCTCGCTGGCGCAAAACTGCTTCAACACCGGGAAGAATTGCAGCGCCACATACCGCCCGATCGGCACGATCATGGTGTTGATGCCGTACCGTTCCGCTTCCATGCTCCACTCCGGCGAATCCGGCCCGCTCGACTTGAGTTGGTTCGCCCGCTGCATCAGGTCCTTGCCAAACGGAATCGCGCGGCCGTCAATATAATTCTTGTATTTCGGACCCAAGCGGAATGCCAGATAGCCGCCTTCGCTGTAGCCGCCGAATATCTGCCCAGGCAGGCCCTCCCGTTCCACGAAGTCGGCCGCTGCTTGCGGAAACCACCACGACAACCCCGTGCCGAACGATAACACCTCCCCGCTCCATCGGTAGGTATAATCCGTTGCCAGATGGATCGCTTTCACCGTCCCTACCGCCGCCATCGACAGGCAGGCTATCACTGCTACCATCGAGCGGACCCGCACGCCGCGAATTTTATCCAGCAGCTTAGCAACGGCCGGCGCCAGTACACTCCCCCCCACCACCACCAACACGATGCCAAACAACGCCGTCAGCCGCGCATGCCGCAGCGGGAAGTAAGCGGCACCCGCCAGCAGCGCCGCTTCCCCAATTCGCCGCTGCATCGAAGCCGCCACGATGCCGCCCAACGCGACCACCAGCAAAACATAAAAAGGATCGAGATTCGCTGGCGAAAGTCCGGCCTTCAAGTGCGTCCAATCCAATGGAATGGGAACCCACTCCAGGATCAGCGCCGAGTGTACCGCCATGGCCGCCTGCTGCCGCGCCAGGACTTCATATATATTCCAGCCCCACGGATTGATCAGCGTCGCCGCCAACGTGCCAATCAGCCACGGCGCCGCGCGCCGCAATCGGCCGAAAGCCGCCGCCCGCCTGGCCTCCACCATCGCGTCGCAAGCCTCCAGCATGGCGTAAGCCCCAACCAGGCCGATGCCCGCAATAAAGCCAGGATGCAGATTGACCCACAACGCCATCAGCGCCGGCAGCATCCATAGCCGCGCCGCGCCCGTCTGCCGCTGTTCCCAAAGCAGAGATAGCGTCGCCGCGAATAAGACCACGGTGAACATCTCCGCCCGCGCCGATACCCGCGCCGCAATCAGCGGTGTCGCCACAATCGCCAGCGCGGCCGTCACCGCCGAACCGCGCCGCAGCAAAAGCGCCGCCGTCGCCGCGCTGCCCGCCGCCGTCAGCCAGGTAATCAGCCCATATCCGCCCGCCAGGTACAGCAGGTAAAACACCAGCCCCGATCCAACCGGATAAATCCACGGCTGTCCTGCCGCCGTGTAAGAAAACAACTCTACCGACGGGATCTGACGATGCTGCGCGATCCATCGCCCGGTGGCCATTTGCCATCCCAGATCGAACTCCGCAATCGTCTTGAATCCCGCCAGAAAGGCATACACCACCGCCACGGCGGCAAGCAAATAGAATAGTTGGCGTTCGCGGGGAACTTTTTCGGATAGCGGCATCCTGATAACCGGATTATATATGGATACGGCCCGATTATCGCCCCTGATTTTGCTTTTGGAACGCCGGGTGCTCTGCAACGGTCTTATGCTCCAGCCGCGCCCCCTCGCGCTCGCTTTCTGCGCCTTATCCCTCGCCCTCCCCGGTTCTGCCTCCGCCCAAAACCCCGAACCTCGGTTCATCGACTATGAGACCGCGCGTCCCATCCTGCAGGCCATGTCCACTTCCTTGCCCCCCGCCCTGCGGACTGGCCAGCTCGATGCGGTCCGCTGGAACCAGTGGCTCCAAACCGCCGACGCCTCGGTCCGCCGCCGCCTTCTCGCAGGCGAAGAGGATACCCTCACCAATCTCCTTCGCTTCGGCGTGACGTTTACTAAGGAGTACCGCATCGATGACGAATACTTCGCTCAATATGGCGAAAGCTCCCTGGTCAATTCCTTCGCCGGCCGCCGCGCCGGCGACCTCGTTCAAGCCCTCACCGCGCCCGCTAACAACCGTGGCTTCGTGGAAATGCGCGACCTGCTGCTCCGCCAGGGTTACCCCCTCCGCACGCCCGCTCAACGCGCCGCTGCCAAACGCTACCTGCTCAATAACATGGCTCGCATGCGCCGCGACTTCCTCCAAGCTCGCCGGCAAGCCGCCTCAAACCGCTCCGAAATGTTCAAGGATCGAGGCATCTCGCTCGATAGCAACCTCTGGCCGGACTACGATCTCGACGTCCAACTACAGCGTATGGCCGCCCAGCGCAGCTTGAGGCCGCACAGTGTCACCCGGGTCGCCATCGTCGGCCCCGGCCTCGACTTCGTCAACAAGCAGGAAGGCGTGGACTTCTACCCGCCCCAAACCACGCAGCCCTTCGCCGTTTTGGATTCGTTGCTTCGCCTCGGACTCGCCGATCCAACCGCTATCGAAATCCGAACCCTGGATATCAGCTCCCTGGTGAATGCCCACCTCGCGTCCGTCCGCCAAAACGCCGCCCGCGGCAAGCCGTATACCCTGCAATTGCTTTGGTTTACCGCCGGCCGCTGGAGCGACCCCTTCCGCGCCCAATTTACCGCTTTCTGGCAATCGTTAGGTTCGAAAATCGGCGAACCCGTGCCGCCCATCCCCATCCCGGAAGCCACCCCAGGCTACGCCACGCGTGCCCTGAGCGTCCGCCCGGCAATGCTCCAGCGAGTTACTCCTATCGACATGAATATCGTCTACCAATACCTCCCTTTACCACCCGGCCAGCGCTTCGATCTAATCATCGGCACCAATATTTTTCTGTATTACGGCGCCTTCGAACAAATGCTCGCCCGAAGTAACGTCGCGGCCATGCTCAAACCCGGCGGCTACCTGCTTTGCAACGATAAATTAGCCGAAGGTGTCCCCGGCCTCGATCTGGCCATGACCACCGAAATTCCCATGACCTCCGAGCCCGTCATCGCCGATTCCATCTTCTGTTACCGCCGCAGCAACCCTCAGTAACCCACCTGAGTCCCTTCACCTTAGAACCTGGTTAAGGTGGGGGCATTCCCCCGCGATCTCTGGGTGAAAAGCCTCAAATCCACCCTACTGTGGACATTTTCCGCCCACGATCCATCGCATTTCTCAACACCCCATCGCCCACCCCGTCCCGCTTTGCCACAATGCCAGCGCGCTTTCCGTCGTTTCATCCTCCTTCGAATCACCCCTTATACTCCGATTATCTCTAATGGCCTACCACGTGCACCAAGGCTCGTCTATTCGCTCTTTGTTGCTCCGCAAGACCGGCCAATCCGGCTTCGGACAGGGTTCTATGGGTCTGGGTTCATTACAGTTCGGGACGAAGCCATGCGCCGGCCAGAAAACCAGCCACCCCCGCGCCGCTTCACACGGATTTCTAGTTGTCATTCTGGTGCTCGCGGCCGCCGCTTCCTCTCTCGCAAAAACCCACCCCGTTCCCCTTGAACCCAATACCGACTCCGCCAAGTGCATCACCTGCCACGAAGACAAAACCAAGGGCAAATCGGTCCACTCCGCCATCGCCACCGGCTGCATGAGCTGCCACGAACTCCGCGTTACCAAAGACGTCACTCGCATCAAGCTCACCGCCGTAACGCCCGTCAAGTTGTGCCTCCAATGCCACGCCGGGATGGATGCTTCCCAAATCAAGGGTCGCGTCCACGCCCCGGCGGTACGCGATTGCCTAAAGTGCCACGATCCGCACGCCTCCGGCCTGAAAAACCAACTGCTCAAGGCCACCGATGGCGCCACCCGGGAAACCAACCTCTGCCTGCAGTGCCACAACCAGGGCCTCAACGTCCCCGCCGCCGGTAGCCGCCACGCCGCCCTCGACATGGGCTGCCAGACCTGCCACGTCACCCATAAGACAGGCGCTTCCGCTGACGCCGAATTCCGCGACCATCTCACCAAGCCCAGCCCCGCCCTCTGCGCCGAATGCCACGACACCAAAGACGCCCAGATGGCCAAGGCTCACCAGAATCAGCCCATCGAAAAATCCGACTGCCTCAGCTGCCACGATCCTCACCAGTCCGCCGCCCCCAAACTGATGCGCGCGTTCCAGCATAGCCCCTTCGAATCCAAGTCCTGCGACACCTGCCACCAGCCCGCCAAGGATGGCAAAGTCGTGCTCACCGCCCCCAGCGTCAAGGAACTCTGCATCACGTGCCACGAGGACGAGGCCAAGAAAATTCAGAACGCCAAGGTTCAACATCCTGGCGCGCAGGGCGATTGCACCGACTGCCATAGCCCCCACGCCGGCAAGACTCCCGGATTCATCCGTCCCGATCCCGTCACCGCCTGCCTGACCTGCCACACCGATCAGGCCGAGCTCCAGAAAAAAGGCCACCTCCATCAGCCCGCCTTCGAGCAGGGTTGCGCCACCTGCCACGAGCCCCACGGCGGAGAAAACGCCAAGCTCCTGCGCGTCAAGAACCAGAACCAGTTGTGCCTCGAGTGCCACGGCCCCGAAGCCGCTCCCGCCAAACTCGATAAAGAACACCTCGTCACCATCTTCGATGGCAAAGTCAAACTGCCGGAAGACTACTTCCGCCTGGTTCCCGTCCTCCCCCTAAAGTATGGCCTCGGCCATCCGACCACGCGCCATCCCGTGCAGGATGTCACCAATCCGGCCACGCAAAAGGTGGTCGCCGCCATCAGTTGCGCAAGCTGCCATCAACCTCATGCCTCGGCCAAAGCCGGCCTTTTGGTGAAAGATCAGGCCAACAATATGGATTTCTGCAAGACCTGCCACACCAACGGGCTCGACCTGAAATCCGTGAAGGGAGCCGCCAACTAGTATGCAATTCTCCAGCGCTATCCTCGCCTCCGCCCTTGCCGCCCTGCTTTTCCCCGCCTCCGCGGCAGCCGCGGACAAAAAGACGAAAAACACCGCCGACGCCCCCGCCGCGCCCCAAAGAATTCGCATCGACACCAGCAACCTGCTCTGGCCCCAACCGCCCGAAATTCCCCGCATCCGTTACATCGACATGTATACGGGCGAAAAATTCGATCCCAAAATCCTCGAAAAGCCCAAACACGAAAAGAAGAATTGGAAAGATGTCTTGGCCGGCGCGCAATCCCAGGGCGAGAAGAATGCCAAGATTCCGTTTCAGTTCCTGCGCGTCTATGGTGTCGCTGCCGACTCCAAAGGCAACATCTATGCTGCCGACCAGGGCGTCGGCGCCATCTTCATCATCGACCCCGCCACCAAAGACGCCCACATGTTGCGCAATGGCCTCGAGGCGCGCTTCGAACTGATCAACGGCCTGGCCATGGACGACAACGATCGCCTCTTCGTCTCCGATTCCAAACTGCGCCACGTTCTGGTGTTCAACGCCAGGCATGAACAGGAAGCCATCATTGGCGCAGGCGTACTCTCCGATCCCGGCGGCATGGCCATCGATAAAGAAAACCGCTTCCTCTACGTAGTCGACACCGCCAAGGATCAGGTCGTCGTCTTCGACGCCGACAACTATAAGGTTCTCCGCACCATCGGAACCACCGGCAAGAAACATACGCTGACCGACGCCGGCAACTTCTCCCTTCCCACTAACGCGGCTGTCGATAAAGATGGCAATCTGTTCGTCACCGACACCCTCAACAACCGGGTCGAAATGTTCGACGCCGAAGGAAACTTCATCAGCGAGTTCGGAAAAGCGGGCGATGGTCCCGGACGTTTCGCGCGCCCCAAGGGAATCGCGGTCGACAGCGACAACCACGTTTGGGTCGTCGACGAGGTCCAGAGCCGTGTTCAGGTCTTCGACCGCGAAGGCCGCTTGCTGATTTACTTCGGAGAGCAGGGACAGTATCCCGGCCAGTTCCAGGCCGCCTACGGCATCGCCATCGACCAGAAAAATCGCGTCATCGTCTCCGAGCAGTATCCCGGACGGGTCCAGGCCTTTCAGTATGTGACTGACGCCGAAGCCGAAGACGCCCGGAAAAAACTGGCTGGCGGAATCGGCCCCGCCCAAGCCGG
Source organism: Bryobacterales bacterium (assembly GCA_963738375.1). Taxonomy (GTDB): domain Bacteria; phylum Acidobacteriota; class Terriglobia; order Bryobacterales; family Bryobacteraceae; genus Bog-159. Next base: position 68,671 of record CAVTWL010000004.1, read on the forward strand.
GCAACAAAGAAATCGCGCCTGCTAACGCGCAAAGTTCGGCGGCCCATGCGCCGCGATAAGTATTTGGCTCCTCGGGGAGCCAAAACGGATGACGGGGCGAAGCCCACGTCCGCATTGAATAGCAAGATGAGGCTTAAGGAGGCCTTCATTTTATGAAAAGACTCGCGCTATTGGTCCTCATGGCCGCCCTCGTGTCGATGGTTGCCATGGCCCAAACTGACGTCCTTGGTGCGCACAATAATTACGGACGTGGCTGCGTCGCCTGCCACGCTCCGCACAGTGGCGCCAACGGTGCAATGGGCGTCGGCGCTACCACCGATCCCGGCGCCGGCAACCTGGCCCTGTGGGGACAAAACTTGGTCCCTCTGTATGGCAAAACCATCGCCTTTGGTGACAGCGGCAGATACAGCGTAACCCTGCCTGCCAGTATCACCGGCTTCACCGGCGCGTCCGACCCCAACTTCGTCGTCATCGCTTGCCTTAGCTGCCATGACGGCAATCTGGCCAAGGGCGGTATGCTCACCGGCCAAACCGTTGAAACCCTGCCCATCGTCGGCGGCCATGCGCCCACTTTCCTCGGCAACGACGGTTCTACCGCCGGCAACTACAATAACGATCACCCGGTTGGCTCCAGCGCGACCTTCGGCTGCGGCGGCACCTACAACTGGGATTGCACCATCTCCGCCACCGGCCAGGTCCTTATGAACGGCCCCGCCAGCAGCGTTTTCGCCAATACCAATTACGGCTTCACCGTGTCTCTCGCGGTGGTAAACAATGTTCCCGAAGTGACCTGCACCACCTGCCACGACCAGCACAGCGAGATCGTCTGGAACGGCACCATCGGTGGCACCAAGGCCGCCTGGAATACTTCGTTCTTCGTCCGTGGTCCGTACACGCCCACCAATACCGGTGCTGGTAACACCACCAGCAATGCGGCCGCCCAGTTCTGCCGCAACTGCCACGGTGGCGAATCCAACGAAATGCACAACCTGCTCAACGTGCCGACCACCGGTGTCTCCAACCTCGGTACCCCGATCCTTTAACCCTTACCGGACTGAGTGCTTGGGGATTCTTCCCCAAGCACTCCCTTTAGGTACACCATGAAAAGAACCGCTCTCATTCTCGCTCTACTGGCTTCGGCTCTCTCGGCGCAGGCCGGTGGCGCCGGCATCGGCTCTTCGCCGCGCACTATAGCCCGGCCCGTCGCCCGCGTCAACGGCGCGGTACTTACCGATCGCGACCTGCGGCGCGAAATGTTTGCCATCTTCCCCTACGCCGCCCAGCACGGCGGTATGTTTCCCAAAGCCATGGAGCCCAATATCCGCAAGGGCGCCTTGCAGATGATCATTTTCGACGAACTGCTGTACCAGGAAGCGGTCCAGCGCAAAATGACTGTGCCACCTGCCCGCCTCGAGCGCGCCTGGGCCGACTTCCGCAAGGAATTCGCCAGCCAGGAAGACTATAGGAAGTTCTTGGCGGCCGAGGCTCACGGTTCCGCCGATGAGGCCCGCGAACGCATCCGCCGCACCCTCTTGATCGAAGAAATCATGAAGGCCGAAATCGCCGATAAGGCCGCCGTTTCCGTCGCCGAAGCCAAAGCATATTACGACAGGAATCCGACCGCCTTCCTCGTTCCCGAATCGTATTCCCTCCAAACCATTTCCATGGTCCCGCCCGCCAAGAGCGGCCCCGCCATCATGGATGAAGCCTTTCGTAGGGCCAATAAAGCCCTCAAACAAGCCCAGGCCACCAAGACCTATGAACAGTTCGGCCTCCTCGCCGAAAAACTCTCCGAAGACGATTACCGCGTGCGCATGGGCGATCACAAAGCCCTGGAACTCGCCAAACTCCCGCCGCCCGTTCTGAAAGCCCTGCAGACCATGCAGCCGGGTCAGGTGAGCGGCGTAATCCAGGTCGACCAGACCTTCACCATAATCCGCCTGAATGCGCACCTCCCCGCCGGAAAACGCAAATTCGAAGAAGCCCGGGACGGCCTGCGCAAACAACTGGAAAAGACCAAAACCGAGCAACTCCGCTCGTCGTTGGATAAGAGGCTGCGAACCAAGGCAAAGATCGAACAGCTCTAATCGTCGCCGAACGGTAAGAGCACCCAAGCCATGCGAAGGATATCATCAGCAGCGCTATTTGTATTGTTGGCCGGCGCTGCCCAACGCTGCCTCGCGCAAGTCAAGCTGGGGGAGTTGACCACCGACCTCAGCGGCACCCTTTCCGCCGGCTACACGGCGGACTACGGGAATCTGACCGCCTCCGACCACGGCGTCACCGCCGGCGGCGCCGCCTCCCTGACCGGCGCATATTACAACCCCAACTTCTTCTCCTTCACCATCCAGCCTTTTTATAACCAGTCCCGCACCAACTCCGATTTCCAGTCCATCACCGATTCAAGCGGCGTCAATGCCAACGCTTCCATCTTCGCCGGCAGCAACTTTCCCGGCTCCATCAGTTTCGCGGACATTACCAATGGGGAAGGCAACTTCGGTGTGCCTGGCTTAGCCAACTACACCAGTCATGGCGATTCCAAGGTCTTTAGCGTCAATTGGGGCGAACACGTCGCCAATGTCCCCAGTCTCTCCATCGGCTACCAACAGGGCGTTAGCAATTACTCCATATACGGCGCGGATACCAATAGCATCGCCGATTTTCACTCCTTCGTCCTTACCTCCAACTATTCCCTGCTGGGCTTCAACTTCAACGGCAGTTATCATTATTCGACGGCCGTCTCCCAACTGCCTCAGTTTTTCTCCGGCCAGGCGCCCGAAAAATCCGACTCCGATACCACTTCTTATTCCTTCGGCTTGGGACACCTCCTGCCGTTTCATGGCACCTTCACCGCTACCGCCGTCCGCTCCGACCTCGACTACGACAGCACCGAAGGCCAATACCGCGGCACCCTCGACACCGCCTACGCGGGCATGATCTTCAACCCCGTCGAACGACTGACCTTCGGAGCCAATGCCCAGTACCTCGATAACCTTACCGGCGCGCTCTACCAGTCCATCGTTAACGCCGGCGGCATCGTCGGCCAGAGTTTGGCCACGGAATCTTCCCACGCCTTCGATCTCACCGGCTTCGCGTCTTACATGTATCCCGCGCTCCACATGACCTTCAACATCACCGACCAGCGCCAGGAACAGCACTACACCGGCGCGGCCTTCGACTCCGATTCCCTCACCGGCAGTTCCACCTACAGCAATCTTCTGATGGGCGGTGTTTTCAACGCCACGCTCGGTGTCGTTCGCAGCTCCATCAGCACCAACGATTCCACCCGCATTGGTTTAATCGCATCCACCAATTACACCCGCCAGGTCGGCAAGTGGTCCCTCTCCGTCCTGGGCAACTATTCGCAGGACCAGCAGACCCTCCTGGCCTCTTACCTGACTACCAGCCTCGGCTACGCGGGCAGCGCCAGCCGTAAGCTGGGGCGGAAATTCAGTTGGACCGCTACCGCCAGCGGCACCAGAACCGGCTTGGTCGACGACTCCGGCTCGACCAGCTTCAGCCAAAGCTACTCCACGTCGCTCTTTTACAAGTGGATCACCGGCACCGCGGCCTACTCCGAATCCACTGGCAACGCCATTCTCACTGGCTCCGGCTTGGTCGCCACGCCCATCCCGCTCCCCGTGGTGACCCCTACCGCCGTCGTGCTATACGGCGGGCACGCTTACTCCTTCGGCGCCGGCGCCACCCCGCTTCGCGGGCTCGCCCTCTCCCTCGCTTATTCGCAGGCGCTCAGCAACACCGCGGACTCGACGCTGAGCTCCAACAACACCACCTCGCAGCTGACGGCGACAGTTCTATACCGCGTCAGAAAAACATACTTCCAGGCCGGCTACGCGCGCCTCGTTCAGGACTTCAGCGCCTCCGGCGCCCCGCCCAGTATGCTGGGCTCTTTTTACTTTGGGCTAACACGATGGTTCAGCTTCTTTTAAAATCCGCACTGTTAGTGGCCCTGGTCGGGCTGGCTTCCGCCCGTTCCATTCCCAAGGCTCCGCCTCCCTCGGATTCGCCCGAACTCCTCATGGATGGCGGCCGCCGTCTCGCCTTCGAACGCAGCTTCAGCTCCGAACGCGAAGTCAAAACCAAGCGCGGCTTCTGGACCAAACTGAAAGACGCCGCTTTGGGCGAACCGCAATACCGCAGCCTCGTGCGCCCCTACAGTGTCGCGCAGGATTCCCGCGGCCGCGTCATCGTCACCGATCCCGGCGCTTATGGCGTCCACGTCTTCGATTTCTCCCAGCAGAAATACAAATTCCTGTCGCATACCGATGGCGCTACGCCCATGCGCGCTCCCCAGTGCGTCACCGTCGACCAGCAGGACAATATCTACGTTACCGACTCCGAGGTCGGAGTCGTCTTCGTATTCGCGGCCGATGGCAAGTTCCAGCGCGTCATCGGAAGCCTCAAGGGCGGCGAGGGTTTCTTCAAACGCCCCACCGGAATTGCCATCGATCCCGCGGCGCGGCTCATCTACGTTACCGACACCTGGCGCAACCAGATATTTGTCCTCGATATGCAAGGCCGCGTGCTCCACACGATCGGGAAACCCGGTAATCAAGACGGTGAATTCAACTTCCCAACCGAAATCCGCATCCAGGGTTCCGACGTGCGTCGTCCTCGACGCCATGAACTTCCGCATCCAGATCTTCGATGCCTCCGGTTCTTTTCGCCGCGCTTTCGGACAGGCCGGCGACGGCCTCGGCGATATGTTCCGCCCCAAAGGCTTGGGCATCGATTCCGAAGGTCACTTCTATCTGGGCGACGCATTCCATAATCTGGTCCAGGTCTTTGACCGCGCCGGCAGCTTGCTGTATTACTTCGGCAAAGCCGCTGGCGTGGGAGACTTCCAATTACCCGTCGGCGTCTCCGTGAATCCTTCCGGGCGAGTCCTGGTCGTCGACTCTCAAAACCGCCGCGTCCAGGTCTTTCATTACTTCGCCGCGAACGCATCGGGGGCCGCGCAATGAAACTGGCTCTGGGGGCTTTGTTCGCCGCATTCACCCTCGCCGCGCAAAGCGGCGACGTCATCGGTATGCACGACCTGTCCCGTGCCGGTTCGTCCCCTGTAAAGGGCGCTCTTCCCGGATCCTGCCGCTATTGCCACGCGCCCCACAACGGCGTCGGCGGCGCCACGCCGCTATTCAACCAGAAGCTTTCTACCCAAATCTATAAGACCTACACCAGCTCTACCTACAAAGAAAGCGGAGAAGCGCAGCTGGCGCAAGGGAGCGATACCCTCCTGTGCCTGAGCTGCCATGACGGGACCATCGCACCCGGCCAAACCCAGGCCTACGGCAAAGTGTCCATGTCCGGTAAGATGAACGCAGCCGACCTCTTTACCACCGGCCTGCAGTCCTCCCACCCCAATAGCCTCGTGCTGCCGCTCAAAGACGACCCCGGCCTTGTGAAATCCCTGGTCGCCGCCGGTGTCACCGCCGACCCCGCCGTGAAACTGATCAAAGGCAATATCGAATGCGATACCTGCCATAACCCGCACGTGCAATCCACCGACAAGGTGGCACAACAATTCCTCGTCCGCGACAGTTCCAAAGGCCAGCTTTGTCTCGCCTGCCACGATCCCACGCGCGTTACCAATGGCGCGAACAACGTACTCTGGCAATGGGAAGACAACTCCCACGCCATCGCCGCCAACACCGTAAAATCGACTGCCGCGGTTCCCCTCGGTAGCTATCCCACGGTCGCCTTGAACGCTTGTGGCTCCTGTCATCAGGTGCACAATGCTCCAGCTCCGCAAGGCCTCCTGCGAGCGCCCAATGAGCTCGATTGCCTCCTCTGCCACGGCGGCGGCGCCGGCATCTCCCCCGCCATCCCCAACATCGCAGCCGAATTCGCCAAGACCGGCCATCCGTTCCCCACTACCAGCGCCCCCCACGAAGCCGCGGAAAACGTGCTCTTGAACCAGAACCGCCACGCCACCTGCGTCGATTGCCACAACCCGCATTCCTCTCGCCGTGTGACCGCTTTCACCCCGGCCCCCGCGATTCGCGTCTCGCAAAACAACATCTCCGGTATTAGCGCCGCCGACGGCGTCAGCGTTCTCAAGCCCGGCGCCCTGAATCAGTTTGAGAATTGCCTCCGCTGCCACGGCGCCAGCACCGGTAAAACCGCCAGCCGCCTGTTCGGCTACTTGCCCGTGTGGACCGTTTCCGCCGGAGACCCCTTGAACATCGTTCCGCAATTCGCCCAAACCGCTTCGTCCAGCCATCCCGTTACCCACGATCGCGCTAGCATCTTGCCGCAGCCCAGCCTGCGCCCCGCCATGATGAACATCGATGGCGTCACTCCAGGACGCGCCATGGGCGTCCGTCTCCTGTGTACCGACTGCCACAACAGCGACGACAATCGCGAATTCGGCGGCGCGGGCCCCAACGGCCCTCACGGCTCCAAGTTCACCCACATTCTCGAACGCCGCTATGAGATGAGTCAGGCGCCCCGCCCAGGCCAGCCCATCGTCAATCCCTTCCCGAATCCCGATCTCAGTGCCGCGGGCCCCTACGCGCTTTGTGGCAAGTGCCACGACTTGAAACTGGTCCTCGCCAACACCAGCTTCCCGGGTCACGCTCAGCATATCAACGCCGGCTTCTCATGTTCCACCTGCCACACCGCCCACGGTATCGGTAGCTTCTCCCCCAGCATCACCGGCGAACGCCTGGTTAATTTCGATGCCAACGTCGTCGCCCCCAATGGCTCGGCGCCCATCGCCTACAATCGCACCACCAATACCTGCAACCTGCTCTGCCACGGCCAGGCCCACGGCGCGGCGGCATTCAACTCCAACTCCCCAGCCCGCGCCGGTAAAGTGGTCCACCGCTGAAACGGCCATCCTGGCTGGCTGCGGTATTAAAACACGAAATCGGAACGGGGTGAGTGTAAAATCGCGCGTTCCGGCGGCGAATCTGGCGCCCCGTGTTGCGCGATTTCCTTAAAAGTGCAGTTTCAGGTCTGGGAAGCGATCGAGGATGAGGAGCCGTCCGGTCCCCCGCACGATATCTTGTCGCTCCAGGGTCCAGGTGTGGGCATGCGGAATAAAAACCGCGTTGAGACCGGCCTGCAGCGCCGGGTTGATGTCGGACTTGGCGCTGTTGCCCGCCATCCACGTAAGAGCGGGATCGATGCCCCGCTCGGCCACCAGGGACTGGTAGGCGGCGACATCCTTTTCCTTGACAATGGCGGTGTGAGCGAAGTATTGCGCCAGGCCCGAGCGGTCGATTTTGAGCTTCTGCTCGTCGGGATGCCCCTTCGTGAAAAGGGTCAGGTCGTGGCGGCCGGCAAGATACTCGAGGGTCTCCGGGACGCCGTCGATCACCTCCATGGGGCAGTCGAGAATGCGCTCGGCGAAGGACATGACGGTGCGCAGGTCATCTTCCGAAACGTCGTGCTCTGCCAGGTGCGTGTAGCATTCCCGCAGGTTGCGCCCGAAGTTCAAAGAACCATAGCCGTGAATGCGGGAATTGGTCAGTTCGATTTCGTCGAGGACGGCGCGAATCTCCGCGCCGCTCAGTTTCGAATGGTCGAGAAACTGCACGAATTCGTCGAAGGCGCGCTCGAAATAGATGTTGTTTTCCCACAGCGTGTCGTCGGCATCGATCAGAATGAATTGGCGTGTCATTTGAGTGTTTGGGGAGCGAGGCGGAACGGGATTTCGATAACGGCGTCGACATCCACTGCCTGCCCGTCGCGCAGCGCGGGCTCGAATAACCATTGATGCACGGCGTTCTGTGCGCTTTTGTCGAGCCGGTCGTCGAGGTGTTCCAGAACATTGACCGAATCGACCGAGCCGTTTCTGCGGATGATCGCGGTCAGACGGACTCTACCCTCGATGCGTTCGGCAACGGCTGCGGCAATATATTTGGGGTCAACCTTGCGCAGCGGAACGGGGGGGGTGAGCGCGCCGTTCGCCGCCGCGCCCGGGCCGCCGGCGCGCTGGGAAAACCACATCATCCAACTACCGGAATAGCTGGTGACGTTGGGCATCTGAACGGTCATGGCGTAGGTCTCGCGGCCATGCCAGAGGGGATCGGGCGCCGATGCGACGCGCGTTGCGGCGGCGTGCGGCGAGGCCGCCACGTTGGGAGCGTGCCCCGCCGAGGCGATGGCTGCGTGAATGTTTCCGGCGGAGGTCGGCGCCGCGCGCGCCATCGAAGTGGGCTTGGCGTCATCCGCGCCGCTGCGAACCAGCAGGCCCGGAACGCTTAGCAGGGCTTTATCGGCGGATCCCTCGCCTCCGTCCTTGCGGATCTTAGGGCCGGCTGAAAACTGGGCCGCGCGCGCGCCATCGGGCGCTGGGGGGGGAGCATTGAGAGCCGGATCGAGTCCCACGATGGCCATGGTAACCGGCGCGCTCGAAGGGGAGTCGGGAAGGCTCGGAGCGTCGGGCAGCGGTGCGCCCGGCGGGCTGGGCCTTGCAGTGGCGCGAGGGGCTTGGAATTCGCGGGGCGGAGCTTTGGGCGCCGGTCCGGAAAGAGCGCTGGGAGCGGCGAGCGTGGCAGCGGCAACGAGGGATGGAGCGTCCGGCAAGGTGGGCGCCGGCCTTACCGCGCGGCGTCCGGCGCGCGGAGCGGCGAACTGGCGCGGGGGCGCCTTGACGGGATGCACGCCGATAAGGTTGCCGGGTCCGCTCAGATTGCGCGCCGCGGCGATCTCGGGCGGGGCCGGTACGGAAGCGGCGCTCACGGGCTTGGGACGTTCCGGGGGGGGAGTAAAAAGCTTCGGCTTGCGCGGAGGCGCCGGCGGCGCGGCGTGGATGGCGAGGATGTTGGGGGAGCGCAGGTCCGCGTGGATTTCGAGCTTGGGGGCGGGCGTATAAACGAACTGCCGCGCACGAGGGGATTTCGGCGATCCGGCCACGATGTGGTGGGAGGCGAGTTTCCTCTCGGCGCGCGCCGGCTTGGCGGAAGCGCGCGGCCGGCTGGGAGCAACGTCGGGAAGCCTTTCGCGAAAATTATAGAAAATGAGCTTGCTGGCGCGCGGCTTGACCGTCATGTCGTAGAGCGATGGGGGCTTCTCGCGGACCGGCCCCGAGGCCACCCACGCCAGGATTAAGCCGTGCGTGACGAGCGATACCGCGAACGCCGCCGGTCTGGGTCGTACAAACATGCTGGGGCTAGTTGATGGCAGCCTTGCCGCCGTGTCCATTGCGGGGAGCCACCTGGCGCACACGCTCGATGTGCTGCTGGCGCGGCACGTATTCGGAGAGGAACTCGCTCAGCTCCTGAAGGCGCTTCGTCTCCGAGCGCGTCCGCAGCAGCCCGTTCAAGAAATCCAGATCGGGCAGGGCTTGCGCCAGTTGAAAGCTGAGCTGCGGGTCGTCGAGGTTGGGCTCGGGGACCGGTGGGCGTACCACGCCAGATTCGAGGAGGGTCTTGTAGTGGGACAGGGCCGTATGCTGCGCTTCCAGGGGGGGGGCCTGCCCCGAATCGTCATCGTCAAAATATTGAACTTCGCCGCGCAGGTAGTCTTTCTCCTCGTTGAGCATGACGATCTCGAAGCGGCGGCGTCCCGCGGTGACGATGTCCATTTTGCCATCGGGATAAGTTTTCAATACTCTATCGACCACAACCGTGCATCCGGCGTTGGCGATCCCGTCGTCTTTGGCAAGGACGATGCCGAATTCCGACTTCGCGCTCAGGGCTTCGCCGACCATTTCCTTGTAGCGGTCTTCGAAAATATGGAGCGGCAGGCGCGTGCGCGGAAAAACGACGACATGCAGCGGGAACAGCGGGAGCAATCGCGTTGCCATGCTACCATTATTGCGTCTCAGAACGGTTCCGGCAATCCTCGAAGAAATGCGCATCGATGGAAAAGTGGTCCTGATTACGGGAGCTTCCGAAGGCATCGGCGCCGCCTGCGCAGCCTCGTTCCGGAAGCGGGGAGCCCGCCTCTCGCTGGCGGCGCGATCCGGGGAAAAATTACGGATCGCCGGCGGCCCGGACGCAGTGATAACGGCCGGCGATTTGACCCTCCCTGAGATCCGCAAGCGCGCGGTGGCGGCGACCGTGGAACGCTACGGCGGCATCGATATCCTCATCAATAACGCGGGCATGGGGATGTACGATCCGGCCTGGAGCGCGCCCTTGGAAGACTCGCGCCGGGTTTTCGAGCTGAACTTCTTCGTTCCTCTGGCCATGGCTCAGCTCGCGGCGCCGCATATGCGCGGGCGGGGGGGGGCCGCCATCGTGAACGTGTCGTCGGTCGCGGGTAAAGTCACACTGCCTTGGCTCACCATCTATTCTGCGTCGAAACAGGCGCTCTGCTCGTTGACCGACGGGCTGCGCATGGAACTCAAGCGCCAAGGCATCCATGCGATTTCGGTTTGTCCTGGGTACGTGAAGACCGGCTTTCAGGATCACGCCCTGGGCGGCGCTCCTCCGCCGAAGATCCAGAAGAGCAAACAGTTCGCGATCACGCCGGAGCAGTGTGCGGAAACCATCGCGCGAGGCGTGGAAAGGGGCGCGCGGACAGTGATGGCCCCGTGGTCGGGATGGTTCCTCGTGGCGGCCAAACGGCTGTTTCCATCGCTGGTGGACGCCCAGATGGCCGGAATTTTGCACGACGTATGATTCTGAAGCTGAAACGCACACCCGGCATTTACCTGACCGGATTCATGGGCTCGGGCAAGAGTACCATCGGGCGCTTGCTCGCGCAGAAAATCGGCTGGCAATTCGTGGACATCGACGCCGAGATTGAAGCGGCCGAAAAGATGACCATCTTCGAGATCTTCGAAACACGCGGGGAGGCGGAATTCCGTCGCCTCGAACGCGAGGCGCTGCGCCAGCGGGTGCGGGCCATCGAATGCGGCCGGCCGGCCGTAGTGGCGCTGGGGGGCGGCGCCATCGTGGAGGCGCCAAATTTCGCGCTCCTGGAGAACAACGGCGTGACCATTTGGCTCGATTGCCCGCTGGAGACAGTGCGGCGGCGCGTGGAACCGGCCGCCCACCGGCCCCTGGCCCGCGATCCTGCGGCCTTTGCCAAACTTTACGAATCGCGGCGCCAATCGTACCAGCGGGCGGACTATCGCGTCCCTGTCGAGAGCGACGATCCGCAAGTGGCGCTGGAGGCTGTGATGCAACTCCCCTTATTCAAATGAAGCAGGAAGGCAGGCTGCGGCGGCAGGCGCTGGCGATCTTCAAGGCGGCGCTGAAGGCGGCGGATCCGGCCGCTGCGGTGTCGGCGGCGCTGGCTCGCGCGGACTTTTCGGGTTATCGCAACGTGTACGTCGTCGGGGCGGGGAAGGCCGGGGCGTCCATGGCCCGGGCCGCTGAGCGCACCTTGGGTCGTCGCATCGCTGGCGGCCTCATCAACGTCAAGGACGGCCACGTCACCCGGCTGCGGCGCGTGGACTTGAACGAATGCGGCCATCCGGTGCCGGACGCGCGAGGGGTCGAGGGCGCGCGCCGCATCGCGGAGATCGCGGCCGGCGCGGGCGCGGACGATCTGGTGCTGTGCCTGATTTCGGGCGGCGCCTCCGCCCTGCTGCCCCTGCCGGCCGATCCCATCACGCTGCACGAAAAACAAGAAGTTACCAAATTGTTGTTGGCCTGCGGAGCCAATATCCACGAGATCAATGCCGTCCGCAAGCACATCTCGCGGATCAAGGGCGGCCAACTGGCGCGCCTGGCTTATCCGGCCAAGGTGCTCGCGCTACTGCTGTCGGATGTGATTGGGGACGATTTGGACGTAATCGGCTCGGGTCCGGCGGCGCCGGATGCTTCCACCTTCGCGCGGGCGCGGGAAATTCTGGAGAAGTACGCAATCTTCGAGCGCGTGCCGCCGTCGGTGCGGGACCGCATCGAGGCCGGCGAGCGCGGGGCGATCGCCGAGACACCCAAGGCGGACGACCAAATCTTCACGCGCGTGCAAAATATCGTGATCGGCAGCAACCGCCTGGCGGTGGATGCGGCCGCGGAGAAGGCGCGCGCGCTGGGCTTCCGCACCATGGTCCTATCGACCTTTGTAGAAGGCGAGACGCGGGAAATCGGGCGCATGCACGCGGCCATCGCCAAAGAGATTGTATTCGCGGGGCGTCCGCTGAAAGCGCCGGCCTGCGTGATCACGGGGGGGAAACCACGGTTACCCTGCGCGGCCACGGGCTGGGCGGGCGCAATCAGGAGTTCGTGCTCGCGGCGGCCATGGATATCGCGGGGCTCAACCACGTGGTGGTGATGAGCGCGGGTACCGACGGCACCGATGGTCCCACGGACGCGGCTGGCGCGATAGCGGATGGGGCCAGCCTGGCCCGCGACGGGCGAGCCGCGGAGTTTCTGGCGCGCAACGATTCGTATCGTTACTTCGCGGGGCTCGGAGACCTCGTAAAGACCGGTCCGACGAACACCAACGTCATGGATGTGCGCCTGGTGCTGGTGGGGCGGGAATGAGTTTCTGGCGGAAGGAAGTTATCGGCTTCGCCCTCGATCACGAGACGGCCAAGCATATTCGCGAGCAGAAGGAATGGATCGCCCGGGAGCCCGGGAACGGGCGGCCTTGGTACAACCTCGCGCAGCTTTATCGCATGGAACGGCGGCAGGAGGAAGCGCTGGGGATGCTGCTGGAGGCGGTGCGCCTGGATGACGCGTTGGCCGACGCGCATGTGGCTCTTGCGGAGATCTATGTGGTCGGAAACGATTACCCGGCGGCCGAACGCCATGCCCGCCGCGCGGCGGAGTGCGGGAATGCGCGGGGAATGGAACTGCTGCGGCGCCACGGCGTGCAGTGAGGCGCTAGTAGATGACATTGCGCGTCGCGGAATAGAGGTATGCCTCGCGCGAATCGATAAGGTTGTGCAGCGGTGTGTTGCCCGGCACGTCCACCAGTTCTCCGTTCACCAGTTCATGGTTGCGCGCAATCATGGTTGCGCGCAAGATCGTCCGGGAGGTGTTCGAAATCTTCGATCGTCAGTCCGGTCACTGCCGCCATACAGTCATCGTATCCGCCGGTAAATCACTTTGCCATCGAAGATGGTCATATCCACGCGGCACTTTTCGATATTGGCGGCGGGGATGGTAAGCAGGTCGTCGGAGAGGACCACCATGTCGGCCAGTTTGCCCGGCTCCAGTGAGCCTTTGATGTTATCGTCGAAGCTGGCATAAGCGGACCCCATGGTATAGGCGCGGATGGCTTCGGCGACCGTGATCTTCTGTTCGGGGACCCATCCGTCTGGGTGCTTGCCGTCGAGGGTGCGGCGCGTGACGGCGCCGTATATGCCCAGAATCGGTTTCATCGGCGCCACGTCCCAATCCGAGCCGAAGGCGAGGACCGCCCCGGAATCCAGCAGCGAGCGGAAAGCGTAGGTGCCCTTGGCGCGTTCCGGACCGATGCGCTTTTCTGCCCAGCGCCCATCGTCCATCAAGTGGAAGGGCTGCATGGAAGCGATGACGTGCAGCTTGCCGAAGCGCGGCAATATCGTCTTGGCGCAGATGCTGGGCGTGCTCGATGCGAAAGCGCCGGTCGCGCGCGCCATTCTGCCGCTCGGCCTCGGCGTACATGTCCAGGATCAGTGTGATTGGCTTTGTCGCCGATAGCGTGCACCGCCACCTGCAGCCCGGCGCGGTCCGCCGCCAGAATGTGATCCTGCATTTTACTGGCGGGAATCATTTCGCTGTTGGCCAGCCCGGAGGTGTTGGGGGCGTCCAGGTAAGGCTCGAAGAAAAGGGCAGTCGTGGACCCGAGCGAACCGTCCGCAAAACCCTTCAGCCCGCCGATGTGGAGTTTCTCGTTGCCGAAGGCGGCCTGAATGCCGGGGGCCGCCAGCCGCGCCCACGCGGCCAGAGGCTGATGGCCGGAGATGCGGACGGTCAACTCGCCGCGAGCCAGCAGGAATTGATAGACGCGCAGAATTTCCGGAGCGGCCGACATATCCTGCACGCTGGTGACTCCGTTCTCCGCGGCGTAGCGCATGGCGGCCCGCACCGCATCGGCGATCTGGCCCTCCGATGGGGGGGGGATGACGCGGTCCACGCGCATCCATGGCCGCGTCTTTCAATACTCCGGTGGGTTCGCCGCCGGCGTCGCGGACGATGGTCCCGCCCGGTGGGTCTGGCGTTTCACGTGTGATGCCTGCCAGTTGCAACGCCCGCGAGTTGGCAAGCGCCATGTGGCCGTCGAGCCGGCTGACGAAGACGGGATGTCCTGCGGTGGCCTCGTCGATGAGCTGGCGGGTGGGGAGGCGCGCGGGTGTCCAATTCTCGTGGTCCCACGCGCCGCCGGTGATCCAGCGTCCGGCGGGAAGTTTGGCGGCGAAGGCAGCCATGCGGCGGCGGAATTCCTCCTCGGTTTTGGCGTCGCGCAGGTCGCACGCTCGCCAGATTTTCGCCGCCGGAAAAGAAATGTACGTGGGCGTCGTTGAAGCCGGGCACCACCAGCTTGCCCCCGAGGTCGAGAACTTCAGTGTGAGTGCCTACCCATTTGCGGATTTCGTCCGAGGATCCGACGGCGACGATGCGGCTGCCCAGACACGCTACGGCGGCGGCGCGCGGCTGATGCTCGTCGACGGTCCAGACGTTGGCGTTCAGCAGAACCAGGCTGGCGGCGGGCTGCGCGCACGCAAGTCGCACGGCGGCCAACAGGATCGCGGCGGCAGGGGTAAGGCGAGAACTGAACATTACCCGATTGTATTAGCATGGAACCTTCCACGACATAGCCCACGCAATCCTGCGCGCCGCGTCGATCGGCGTCTTCAGGCCGTCTTCAGTTGCCGATTTCTCGCATATAATCCCGATAAGAACGGGAAGTAACGCCACGGGGCCGGCTTCTGTTCCAGTCCGGCCAGGCGCGCGGCAAGACGCGCGGTATGGGGCCGCACCACGTTCTTCGCGTCGAGCAGCCCGGTTTCGCCTTCCGGCACGATCATGGTCGAAGGGATTCCCAGTGCTCTCGATACTTCGAGCGCAGCGGTCGTATCCAGCTTTGGAACTTCATTCACCACGACCGTGACGCGCCGCGATTCGAATCCCATTTCAGCCAGACGATTGACCACGTTCCGGGTGTCGCGGACGGCAGCCAGATCGAAAGTCGTGACCAGCAGAAGGTCGGTCAGGTCGGACAGCAGACCCGCCGTGAACGGGTTCAGCCGGCCTAAATCCAAAACGATCCAGGGATATATGGAGCGCAGAAATCGAAGCACATAGCGGATGCGATCGGGACGCAGTTGATCGTCGGACAGCACCGGTAAGGTGAGCGGCAGAACTTCCAGGTCCCCGGGACCGCCGAAGATGACGCGCTCCCATAGGCTCTGGTCCAGGCGCAGCAGGTCGTTGGCGGCATCCAGAATGGAGTAGTTGGAATTGGCGCGCATGACGAAGCCGACCGAAGCGCCCCCAAAGTCGAGGTCGGCGAGCAGCACGCGCTGGCCGGTCTGCCGTTTCAATTCCAGGCTGGCGTGACAGGCGATGGTAGTCGTCCCAACTCCGCCTTTCGCACCGAGGCAGCCAATGATGCGGACCGGTGAAGCGGTGGACTCCGTCTTGGCGGCGCCGCTCTGGCTCTTTTGCCGCACGATCGCATAGCGCAGGCTCCGGTAAAGCAGGTCGGGGTCGAGCTTTCCTTTGACCAGAAAGTCCTGGGCGCCGATTTGCACCGCGCGCAGCGCCAGTGCTTCGCTGTCGAGAGCGCTTAAAATCACGATCGGTACCGTGGGGGCGTGCATCCGCAGCGCTTCCAGTGCGTCCAGGCCGTGGCTGTCGGGTAAGCCGGTATCGATCAGCGCGACGTCGAACTTCGCCTTGGCAAGGCGATCCAGGCCCGGCAGCAGGGCTTCCGAGCATTGCAGGTCGAAAGTCTGTCCGGGAACGCGGGACAGCATGTCCCGGATCTGGGCGGCGTAGGCCGAATCGTCTTCAATTAACAGCACCTTCAAACATGGTTCCGGCATGCGGTTTATGGCGCTCCTCCGGTCAAATGGCTCGTGGCTACCATCAGGCCACGAAAAAGCACGGGCGGGGCCACACGCCGCACTTGAAAGGATTGAAGTTACGCCGATCGTGGCGCGTGGAGACAAAATTGTGGCGCCAACTTTCTGACGACGCTGCAATCCTCCATAATGGAGCGAGAACCATGGGCAAGGGCGCCATCCTCCGATGGCTGGAAAACAAGTCGATCGCGCGCCGCCTGCATGGCCGCGGCGTCGAAATCGGAGCGCTGTGGCGCACATTTCCGGTCGGCCCCGCAGTAACCGTCTGGCATATCGACCGCTACGACTTGCCCGCCTTGCGCCGTGAATACCCCGAACTCCATGCCATCGTCCCCCCCCACGTGGTCGCCGACGCCGCCCGCTTCCCGTTCGCCCCCCAAAGTCTCGATTTCATCATCGCCAGCCACGTCCTGGAACACCTGCCGTTCCCGCTGGCCGCCCTCGATCATTGGTACTCGGCGCTCCGGCCCGGCGGCCTGTTGGTGCTCAGGATTCCCGACAAGCGCTATACCTTCGACCGCCAACGCCCCCGAACGCCGCTCCAACACTTGATCCATGAGCACGTCCATCCCGAAACCTTCGACCAACGCGCCCATTTTGAAGACTGGGTCCGCCACGTCGGCGGCCGCCCACCCGCCAGCCCCGAGCTTCAACTCGAAACGCAGCAGTTGATGGACGCCGGCTACAGCATCCACTATCACGTATGGACCGACCGGGACCTCCGTGAAATCGTCGCTCACACCCGCGAAGCCATGGGAATGCATTGGACCCCCGTGCTCTTCCTCAAAGCGCATTTCTACCGCAAGGAGTGCCTCGTCGCCCTGCGCCGCGATCGGCGGAATTACTGATCCCGCGCGCCCAAAGCCTGGTCCAGGTCTTCGATGATGTCCTCGACCGCTTCAATCCCCACCGAAAGCCGTACTAAGTTGTCGCGGATGCCCATGCGCTCGCGATGTTTCGGCGAAAGATCGCGGTGGGAACTCATGGCCGGGTAAAGCATCATCGTGTGTACGTCACCGAGTGACGTGGCGCGCACGATCATGCGCAACGCGTTCATGAACCGGAACACTTCCTCCCGGCCCGCGCCCTTCAATTCAAAACTGACCATCGCGCCGTATTGCCCCGGCGGCAGCAGCCGTCGAATCTCCTTGGCGTCGGGGTGCGCGGGGTCGGCCGGAAAGTATACCCGTTCGACGGCGGGATGCGACGTCAGCCACGACGCCACCCGGCACGCGTTGGCGCACTGCCGCTCCATGCGCAGCGCCAGCGTCTTGATGCCCCGCATAGTGAGGTAACTTTCAAAAGGTCCAAGTACCGGTCCGATGGAGCGCGAGAGCGCCCGCAGCCCCTCATAATGCTCAGCGTCGGTAATCACCAGTCCGCCCAGCACGTCGCCGTGTCCCGCCAGATATTTGGTGGCGCTGTGTACCGAAAACTGCGCGCCCAGTTCCAGAGGCCGCATCAGCATCGGAGTAGCGAAGGTGTTATCGACGATCAGCGCGGCCCCTACCCCTTTGGCGATTTCCGCAATCCGGTCCAGCGGCGCCACCCGCAGCAGCGGGTTCGAAATCGTCTCCAGCAGAATGCAGCCCGGCTTGAATTCTTCCGCCGCCTGCCGGAAGGCGTCCACATCGCACGGATCCGCGAACCGCACCGCGACTCCCGAGGGCTCCATGACATTCATCAGCAGGCTGACCGTTGCCCCGTACATGGCATTGGCCGCCAGAATGGATCTGCGCCGGTCCGCCAGCGCTGCCAGCAGCGAAATGTGCAGGGCCGCCATGCCTGAGCCGCACGCCAGCGCCCCATGCCCGCCCTCCAGCGCCGCCGCCACGCGCTTCCAGCGCGGAGTTAGTGGGATTGTCGTAGCGGGCGTAGCAATAGCCTTCACTCTCCTGCGAAAAGACGCGGTCCAACTCCTCCATGCTGTCGTAAAAATAACTGGAGGCGGTGTAAATCGGCGTCGTGGCGGGCACGTGCGCGCCCGTCTTCCGGCGGTCGCCGCAGTGTACGGCCTTCGTTTGTATCTTCACGATGACTTCCTCTTCCAGCGCGTTCCCGACTTTGTATCTTCGAGAATGATGCCCTGTTCCAGTAAGTCGCGGCGAATCTGGTCGGACAGCGCGAAGTTACGCGCCATCTTGGCTTCGTTCCGCGCGTGTATCTGGGCTGCCACTTCGGCGTCGCCCATCTGCCCGCTCTCGCCTGTCGGCTGCAGCACGGCAAAAACTCCGTCGAACTGGGACAGGAAATCGAGAGCCGCGGCGCGGTTCCCCCCCCGCATCTGACCGCTGTCCATGGCCGTATTAATGTCGCGCACGAATTCGAACATCGCGGCCAGCGCTTCCGCCGTGTTCAGATCGTCGTCCATGGCCGCGTTGAACTGCGTCTGGGCCGCCGCGGCGCGCTCGCCGAGGGCGGGATAGTCGCCATCCGGAAAATCGCCGGTCTCCAACCGCAGTTTGAAATTGCGCAGCCGTTCGATCGCCGTCTTGGCCGATTGCAACCCATCGAACGTGAAATTGAGCGTCTTGCGGTAAGGCACCGACGCCAGCAGGTACCGCACCACCTCCGGCGCGTATCCGCGCCCCAGAATATCCCGCAGGGTGAAATAGTTGCCCAGCGACTTGGACATCTTCTGCCCTTCCACCATCAGGAACTCCGCATGCATCCAGAACCGTGCGAAAGGCTTGCCCGTCAGCGATTCGGATTGCGCGATTTCGTTTTCGTGATGCGGAAAGATCAGGTCGATGCCGCCCGCGTGAATATCCAGCGTCTCCCCCAGATACGCAATCGCCATCACCGAGCACTCGATGTGCCAGCCGGGACGGCCGCGCCCGATGGCTTCGTCCCACGAAACTTCTCCTTCCTTCGGCGCCTTCCACAAGGCGAAATCCCGCGCATCGGATTTCTCGTACTCGTCCACGTCCACCCGCGCCCCCGCGCGCATCCCGCTGAAATCGTTGTGCGACAGCTTCCCGTATTCGGGGAACGACGAGATTTTGAAATAAATCGAGCCGTCGCTCGCATACGTGTGGCCGCCGGCCGTCAGCCGCTCGATGGCTTCCGACATCTGGTGGATGTGCTCGGTGGCCGGGGTCACGTGCTCCGGCGTTTCAAGCCGCAGCAGGCCGCAATCGTCGCGAAAGGCTTGTTTGTAGTGCGCCGTGTATTCGTCGAGCGACAAATTGCGCGCCACCGCGTTGCGGATGATTTTGTCGTCCACATCGGTGATGTTCATCACGTGGTCCAGTGCGAATCCCGAGGCCCGCAGCCACCGCCGCAGGATGTCGACAAAGGTGAAAGTACGGAAGTTGCCGATGTGGGCGTAGTCGTAGACGGTGGGACCGCACGTATACATGCGGACGGTGTTGTCACGCTGCGGGGCGAATTCGGCGATTTGCTGCGTGAGCGTGTTGTAGAGGCGCAGGGGCATAGATGAGGGGAAATTTCATGGTAGCAGAGCCGCTACTCGCCTTCTCCTCCAGCCCCTATATTTTACTTTGCCGGTCCTGCGGGTGTATTTCCCCTGAAAAACTCTTCCAGATGCGGAGCGTCGAATACCACGGCGGTCCCATCGCACTGCAGCGCGAAGTAATGGGCTCCCGGATTCACGAGGTATGCCTTTCCGCAAATCACGGCGGGCGGCGTCAGCTTGTTGGTCCAGTCTTTAGGCGCCACCCCGTAGGTGACCACGCCGCTTATACTGCCGGCGGTAAGCGGATTTTTCGGCTCTGCGTCCCATACCAGCTCGTTGTCGTGCATGTTGTCCCAGCGATAAACGGAAATCGAGCTGGGGGATACGCCGCCAGCCTGTGGGCATGCGCCTCCGTTCGACAGGCACAACTCGACCGTGCCCCCTTTTTTGCTGGCCGCCAGATGCCAGGTGGAATTCTGGCAGCTCGCCAAAGCGAGGGCCATGCAACACGTCAGCAACAATGAAAAGGCGATGTTTGTGCTTTTGGCCTTCATGGGTCCTCTTGTCCTTTGCAAGAACGATGACATGAATTCTGCTGGCCGAATCTCCTGAATATCTCGACATGAAATCGGCAGCCCGTGAGTGAACTCGCACGGCAGTGAAAAGCTCGAACTATACTATCACCGAGCGCGACTCGGTTACCGCCTCGACTTGGCGTCGCCAAACGGGTTGTTCTGGAATAATGAGCCCAGCCTTCGCCGGCATAGCATCGCGTGGCAGAACGCAATTCCGACGGCCAATAGTCTGCCTGGAGCGATTTGCCCTCGGGCCAGATAACGGCCTTTGGTTCACCGAATCGGGCGAATCACCACCAGCGGTGCGATTACCGAGTACCCCGTGCCGGCTCCCGGCCACGGGAGCCCCACGGCGCTTACGAGAGCATCCCACGGAACCAATATCGTCGTTGACGCGGGATTCGGAAAGACTTAGCTTCGTCCACCGGGTATGTTGGCAGAACGGGTCATCGCGTTAAATGTCCTATAACCCAGATGTTCACCCCGGATGTGGGAAACTGAACATGGTCTGGGGGGAACCTCCCGCGCTGTGTAGACTTGTCGCTCGCGAAACTCTCGTCCTCCGGTTGACACGCCGGGCACACGTAAACTTTTTTTTAGCCTACCGCGAACCTTTTGGACCGCAGCCACGAAGTACAGGTTGGAGGAGCCAATTGATCGACGGCCAGGATCTCTGGAAGAGGATCTCCGAAGGAAACGCTTGTGCGTTCGACGCATTCTATCGCGATAGTGGGCCCCATTTACGTGTATTCCTCCGGCATCTTCTCCCGAGTGAACAGGCGGCTGAAGATGTTATGCAGGACACTTTCACGCAGATCTGGGGACGCCCGGGAGGCTTCAATCCGGAACACGGAAGCCTTCGCGGATACCTCTTCGGCATCGGACGAAAGCTCGCAGCGGAGTGGTGGCGCCGGCAAAAGACAACCGGTGGGCGGGATGAGGATTCCGCGCCATGTCCAACGGAAATATCCTCCATTGTTGCCGATGCATTTAACCGGCTCACCAGAGAGCAACGCACGCTCCTCTGGTTGCGCGAAGTAGAAGGACAATCCTACGGGGAGCTTGCCGCAATCCTAGAAGTCCCCATCGGCACCGTCCGGTCCAGGCTGTTCGCGGCGCGTGAAGCACTTCGGAAGATCTGGCATAGTGAGCGTGTTGAAAAAGGGAGATCTGCATGATTTGCGATGAAGCGGCGGCGTTTGTCTCTGCATTATGCGACGGCGAGATGATTTCGCGAGAAGCGTCGAAGCACATAGGATCGTGCTCGCCTTGCCGGGCACTATTGTCGGAGTACATCGAAATGGGCGCAGAACTGCGCTGCGCCGCGAGCCTTGAAATTGAGAACAGCGTCGCGCCACGTATCTGGACCAAACCGCGAGGCACATTTGCAATCTGGTTCCAGAAAGGATTGGGAAGCATGAAGATACCGCGGCTTGTGTTCGCAGTACTAGTCGGCGCAATCGCCGTACTGGTATCAACGCTCGCCGTGGTAAGAGTGGGCGCCCACTCTGACGGGACAGTTGTAGTTCTGGAGATCGCGCCCCCAGACGGCGATATTGACGTCTGCGCGCTTTCAACCCAAGACAAAACTCAGACGACCTGCGGCTCCATTGGTGGGATGAATGGAAAGACCGTCGGCTATCGGATCGATCTTGTTGGCCGCCACGGAAGTGGCGTTGAACTCGCGGTTCGTAGCAAGACATTCGGTTTTCTGTCGGGATCGTTCGCGCTCTCCGACGTTCAGAATGAACCGGCGAAGCAAGCCTTCTTCGAACCGGGGCAGACGCTCAAGGTGGACCTCGTCGGGGCGGGCACTCTCAGCATAACCGGTGAATGGTTCGATCACGTTCCGGCATTTATCGGCAGTTCGAGTCATATCGACCCAGGACCTGGGGAATTGCGGATAGTGTCGCCCCTGTTGCTCAGCGGCCACAAGGTCCTCGGTGACATGCAAGGTGGAAGCGCAATCACTGACAAAGCAGGTTGGGGAGTGGTTGTTTACATGCCGGGCGAAGGCCGGTTCATTCTTTCCCTGTCGCCCATGCAGGGCGCGGCGCAGGCGGATGTTGCATTTAACCGGATCTCATTCCAGGATGGTGGCCGTTCCTACACATTCGTGAACGGATCTCCGGTCACCCGAGTCAAGAATATTTGGGTGCTGCATGAGGCTGATTACAAATTGCTCGATCACGCCGGAGAGCTCGGTTATATCGGCACAGAGGATTTGACTCAACCGGTTCGAGCGCGATGAAGGCACAATAAGGCCGCAGTATCGGTGACTCCCGCGGCGCTCAAAGCAAGCGACGGCGTTATACAGTGTTATCGACCTCTAATTCAGAGTGCAGCGCGCCATTGCAAAGCACACTTAAGACTTCTCGCTGGTTCAAGCGCAAATCTGGTGGCGCAAAGAAATGTCCTGACATGTTCGATAGCCCCTGTCGGACCGATAATACCCGACGACGCCGTCGCCGACGCTTAAGCCACGGGCGCCAGGGGATTTCTACCCCATGCTCTCGTTTGCCCCCGGAAGGGGCGATAGCCAAACCGGAGATCTTCTATCGCGACTGCTCTTGGAGGTCTTGCACCTCGGCCCGCCAATGCCATTTGCCGGGTTCGCTCATTCCCCTTTTCATTGCCGCAATTTATGCGGCAGAGGCTGTACAATGTTGGCTACGAATCCGCTAGGAACGGTGACGAAGGAGGGTGATGATGAAGAAGACCGCGGCACTTGGGCTCACTGCGCTGCTGTTTGGGCTCGCGGCGGCACACGCGCAGACAGAAACCGTTTTGCATAACTTCACGATCTTTCCCGATGGCGCCACGCCTTTCGGAACGCTGGCCATCGACTCCTCGGGCAACCTCTTCGGAACCACCTTCCAGGGCGGGACAAATAATATCGGTACGGTTTTCGAATACAGCGCATCGGGCGCTTACACCGTGCTGCACAGCTTTACGGCGGACGGCGCGGACGGCAGCGGACCCTATTCCGGCGTGACGATAGACGCCGCCGGCAATCTGTACGGGACAACTTCCACCGGGGGTACGTTCGGCCTTGGCACGATCTATAAGTTGACGCCATCCGGGCAGGAAACCGTGCTGCACAGCTTCGCCGGGGCGTCCGACGGAAGCGCACCCTACTCCGGCGTGACCCTCGATGCCGCCGGTAATCTGTATGGCACAACGTACAAGGGCGGAACAGCCAACGTGGGCGTCGTCTATCGCATCGCTTCCTCGGGGATCGAGACGATTCTGCACAGTTTCACCGGCGGCGCCGACGGCGCCAACCCCTACGCCGGACTGGCGATCGATCCCGCGGGCAACCTGTACGGAACAACCTTTGCCGGAGGGCAGAATAACGAGGGACTGATCTTCAAGATGAGCCCCACCGGCCTGGAGACCGTGCTCTATAACGGCGGTGCACCCAAAACGGGAGTCACACTCGATGCGGAGGGGAATCTGTATGGGGCGCTCGGGTATGACGTCTACAAGCTGACTGCCTCCGGCCAGTACACAGTGATCGCGCAAGTAAACATAAAAACATATGGCGATTACGTCTCGCCGATTACGCTCGCCAGGGATACAGCCGGAAACCTGTACGGCACCACCAACGCCGCCCACCAGCAGGACATCACGTACGCCCCTCACGGTGCGGCTTTCAAGGTCAGCCCGGCGGGGGAGGTGACACTGCTGTGCCTGTTTCCGGGTGAATCGGCGGAGGACGCTCCCGAGTCTGGGACCTTCAGTAACCTCGGCGTCGTCCTGGATGGGGAGGGGAACGTCTATGGGGCCACATCGAATGCCGGCGTGGCAGGCGCGATCTATAAGGTCGATCCGGCGCTCACCACGATCCAACTGCACAACTTCACCGGCGCGCCCGGCGGGAACTCGCCGCGCGGCTTGATCGCGTTCTCCAACGGCGAACTCTATGGTGCCAACGACCTCGGTGGCGTCTGGAACGAGGGAGTCATCTACCGAATGAATAGCAGCGGTAAGGAGACCGTACTTTACAGCTTCACCGGCGGTGACGATGGCGCTACCCCCGAAGGAGCGCCGGTAATGGACGCGCAGGGAAACCTGTACGGAAGTACATTTTCTGGCGGGACTTGGAACGAAGGCGTAATCTTTAAGCTCAGTCCATCGGGCCAGGAAACCGTGTTGTACACCTTTGGCGCAGGCGTCAACTATGACTGTCCGGACGGATGTTCCCCCGGGGGCGTGGCTATGGACGCTGTGGGAAACTTGTATGGCACGGCGTTTGGGGGGGGCACCATCGGGAACGGTGGGGTTTTCAAGGTTAGCCCCTCGGGTCAGGAGACGATGCTATACAATTTCGGCGCTCCCGGTGATGGATACATCCCCAACGGCGCTGTGGTCCTCGATCCAGAGGGCAACGTCTATGGGACAACTTCATCCGGTGGGGCATTCGGATATGGCACCGTATTCCAGGTAAGCCCCGAGGGGCAAGAGACGATTCTCTACGCATTCCCCGGCGGAAGCGAAGGCGGGTACCCGACGATTGGACCAGTGATGGATGCTGCTGGAAATCTCTACGGGGCGACCGGATTCGAGGGATCGGACGGCGTGTTGTTTCAGTTGAACCCTTCCCACAATTATTCGGTGCTGCACACTTTCACCGGCGGTGCGGATGGCGGCTCCCCAGGCGGGCTGGCGTTGGACGCCCACGGGAACCTCTTCGGATCCTCCTCCGTCGGAGGAGTGACGGGCTACGGCGTGGTCTTCGAGTACACAAGCAAGGGGCAATTCGAGACGCTTTACAACTTTCCGAGCCCTGGCGATGCGGGCGGGGCATCGATCGCGGTTTCCCCTTCGGGCATCATCTACGGGACGGGTTACGTCGGCGCCCACAATGGGGGCCTCGTTTATAAGTTGACGCGCTAACCCGGAGGGCTTATTCGATGACCCGAAATACGACGTTGCTTGAGAGTCCGCCCGAAGGAGTCGTCACCTGCACCGGACCGGTAGCCGCCCCGGCCGGAACCGTTGCCGCAATCTGGGTCGGCGAGACTACCCGAAACGTCGCGGGCATGCCGTTGAATAAGACGCTCGACGCGCCGGTCAAGTCGGTTCCGAGGATTGTGACGGACGCCCCGGCCGGAGCGGCAACCGGTACCGTCTGCACCAAAGCAGCTAGGCCCAGGGACAACCGAAACACGGTACCCGCGCCGGAAGTTCCACCAGTCGTGGTTGTCCCATATAGGTTCCCGTCAGTGGCCTGGAAGAGCCCGGCGTAGGGGTTTCCGCCGTCTGGATAGCCCGCGAAGCTGTGTAGCGTGCTGAGCGCGCCTTGCGGCGTCAACCTGAAAATCGTGCCGAGTCCATTCGCGCCGCCGTTCGACGTGGTTCCGTAAAAATTTCC
The DNA here is from genome assembly GCA_963738375.1 of Bryobacterales bacterium. Taxonomy (GTDB): domain Bacteria; phylum Acidobacteriota; class Terriglobia; order Bryobacterales; family Bryobacteraceae; genus Bog-159. The sequence continues at coordinate 93,984 of CAVTWL010000004.1, forward strand.
ATCGGTAGCCTGGATTAAACCTGCGAAGGGATGCGACCCGTCCGCGCACTGGGCCTGCCCGCAAAAGTTATGAAGAGTGGTTAGCTTTCCATCCAACGTGGTCATGAAAACCGTGCCGGCATTAGCCTTCCCGCCCGAGTACGTCGTGCCATACAAATTGCCGTTGGCAGCCTGCATGACTCCCGCGTACGATGTACCGCTGGAGGAGCAGTTGGCGCAGAAGCTCACGATCTTCTTCAGGACTCCGCTCGGGCTGATCTGGTACACTTCGCCGAAACCGTCCGCCCCACCCTCCGAGGTGGTCCCATAAAGCATTCCGTTGGCTCCCTGAATCAGGCCGCTCCAGGGAGCCGCACCATCCGCGCACGAGCTCTCGGCGCAGAAGCTGTAGAGCGTCGTAACGGCTCCGGCCGGCGTCATTTCGAAAACCACGCCGCCGCTATAGGCGCCCCCACCATTCGCAGTTCCGTAGATCTTCCCGTTTGACGCTTGCACGAGCGTGGCCACCGGATTCGAGCCGCCCGCGCAGGTGTTCTGGCCACAGAAGCTGTAAACCGCGGGCGCCGTTCCGCTCGGAGTGATCTCGAAAACGGTGCCGTAGCCGTTCTCGCCAAGATTCACCTGATTGTTGCCACCATATTCCGTCGTCCCATATAACTTCCCGTTTGTGGCCAGAACCAACCCACCATACGGGTATTCCCCGTCGTAAAGACAAAGAAGCCCGTCGCTACAAAAGCTATAGAGTGTCGTCAACGTCCCGCCGGTAGTGATCTCGAAGGCCGTGCCCCCGTAGTCACCGCCGCCATAGACCGTGGTTCCGTAGAGACTCCCATCGGCGCCCTGGATCAGTGTGGCGTAGGGCGAACCGCCGAAAGGGTCGAAGCTCCACAGTGCAGTGAACGTTTGCGCGGAAAGAGCACATACCATCGCCCCTTGCAGGGCGGCAACCATCGAAAGCCGTCTGAGCATAGACCCTCGCTGGGCGCCGGAATCACACCCGCGACGCCTCGCCCTATCTTACTGCCCCGATGGCCTAAGTGGGCATCATTGCAACCGGTTTACAACAGAGGGCCACGCAACCGCTTGCCCAGCGCGATTTCCAGACTTACATGGCGCGAAGACCGAGGAACGCCGGCTCTGTGACGACGGCATCCGTCGAACCGGAATAAGCACAGGCATCACCGGAACCACGCCTGCACCCCCTGCTGCAGCGCCGCCGCCCCCGCCATTCCACCAACCGCCGTCACCACCGCCGGAATCGCGCCGCGCCGCTTCCATTCTTCGTGCACCGCGTGCGCCCCCAGGTAAAAAAGCCACCCCGCCGCCAGCGCCAGCGGGTAAACAATCCACGCGGCCCCCAGCCGCGGCGCGATCGCCAGCCCCACAATCCCGCCCAACAATGTCGCGCCTTCCACTGCCATGCTCCACAACAACGCCGTCCAGCGCGACGTCACCGATGCGCGCACGATGGCGCCCAACGCGATGCCCTCCGGAATCTTGTGCAGCGCAATCGCCATCGCGATCGCCAGACGGATGCCATGATGCGAGTCCAGTTGCGAGGCCGCAATACTCCAGCCATCGAAAAAGCTGTGCAGCATGCTCGCGCCGATCATCGGCGCCGCGAAACCGTGCAGCGCGGCCGTGCACGCCTGATGGTCGTGATCGTGCGAGCACGAAGGACACACCGGGGCCACCTGGCTGTTGACCCAAAGTAGCAGTCCATAGCCCAGCGCAAAGAAGACTGCGGTCACCTGCCAGCCGAAGTCTGCAACCAGTTCGGGCAGCAGCCCGAACAAAACCACTCCCAACAAAACGCCGGCGCTGAACGGGATGACCAGCCGCGTATGCCGCCCCGCGGTCGTCAGCCATAGCCCCACAAATACGCCGCCCATGCCGATTACCGCGGCTAACAAGGATGGTCCGATGCCGGTGGTCAAAAGGGCGGGGGACAAGTATTCACGCTATCATGGGCGCGCCGCGCCTGCGGCATGGGAAGATCGTAGGCGTGGATGGCGTCATCGTAGTCGACAAGGACAGCAGTTGGACCTCGCATGACGTAGTCGGCAAAATGCGCCGCATCGCCGGCACCAAGGCGATCGGCCATCTCGGAACCCTCGACCCCATCGCCACCGGGGTGCTCCCTTTGGTTGTCGGCCGCGCCACCCGCCTCGCGCGATTCTATTCCCACAGCGACAAAATCTACGAAGCCACCATACGCTTTGGCTTCTCCACGGATACCTACGACCGCGCCGGCGTCTCCACGTCCCCGGAAACCACTCCCGAGCTAAACGGCCCCCAACTGGAGCGGGCGCTCGACCCGTTTCGTGGCGAGATCCTGCAAGTGCCTCCCGCCGTATCCGCTAAGAAGGTGGATGGCGTGCGCTCCTACCAGCTGGCCCGGCGATCCGTCGCCGTGGAGTTGGCGCCCGCCCGGGTCCAGGTTCACGAATTGGTTCTGGTCGAGTTGCGGGGTTGCGAGGCGCGCATCCGGGTGCATTGTTCGGGCGGAACTTATATACGTTCCATTGCCCACGACCTAGGAATTGTCCTAGGCTGCGGCGCGCACCTGCGGGAGCTGCGCCGGCTGGCCGCGGCTGAATTTACTATCGAACAAGCCCTCACCATCACCCAACTCCAGGCGTTGGCCGCCGAAGGACGATTGGGAGAAATCCTGATACCGGTCGCCAACATGAAACCCGAGTTTCCCGGTGTTTTCTTAGATGATTCGACGGTAGGACAGGTCCGCCACGGGCGCGATTTTGCCGTCTCGCCGTTTCGCGAACAAGCCGGAACCCGGCACGTAAAGGCTCTCTCCGCAGCCGGCGAACTCGTGGCCGTCGGCGAAGCTGTGTTACCTAACTTCTATCATCCCATCGTAGTGCTCTAGTGGCATCGGCTAACCGCTTTGCTCGGTGCAGGTTACCAGGCCAATCACCGATTAATCTAGCCCTTCCCTCCTGCGCCATAAATCTAGTTGCAAAACCCGCGGACGGGTCCGTCCGTTAGAAATGCCAATTAGAACGGGGGGCGAAAGAGTACCAGTATTAAAAAGGCTCAAAATAATTCCGTTTCCGCTTTGATCCTGAACGGTTTTGGGGTAGATTACTGGAAGGAGGATTGTTCCATGTCATCGGTCGCGGGGTCTCGTATTTTTTGGGGAGCTTTATTTTTATCGGTACTCATTGCCGGAATTCCTGCCACGGCAGGCACGGTAGACATTAATAGTGGTCCGCAGTCAGGTAGCAACAACATCGACGGAACCAACACCGGCGTTATGGTATCTCCGGCATGGGCGGCGGCGCCTAAGGGTTCGGAGTGGATTTCTTACGGCGATACGGGATGCAATACATTCGTCGTCGCTACTGGGTTTTGCACGCCTGGCCCATCCAATCCGGTAGGAACCACCATTACCGGCACGCCCACGGCAATCTTCTACCAAACCTTCACCATCACCGATGCTTTCGATGCCGGTAACTTGTATGTGTGGGCGGACGATACGGCCGGCGTTTACCTCGACAACGGCACCGTAACCAGTGGCACCGGCAGCACCGGCACTTTGCTGATTGCCGCTAACGACACCCCTGGTACCAATTGCGTAGGGCAGCCCGTTGGCTGCATCGCCGGAATGGACGCCGTCCTTCCCCTGAACCTGACCACCGGAACTTACACCCTTGTCATCGACGCTTATCAGCTCGTCGGCGGCAGCCCGTTCGGTGTCATGTACAACGCTGCGTTAACCAATGCCACCGGTACCCCGGAGCCGGCCAGTCTGGCCCTGATGGGCCTTGGCTTGGTAGGCTTGGCCACCATGCTTCGCCGCCGCAAGAAAGCCTGACGTCTCTCTGGATTAGTAATTCTCTGAATCGAGACGCAGCCTGTATTCTGGCTCAGCCGGCGTACAGGCTGCGTTTTTCGTTTGTGCGCGAGAGAATCGATCAGTCCACCGGCTCGGCCAGCACCAGCCCGGAAGGTAGTTCTTCTCCAAAGATCCTGCCCATCGCGCGCTCGTCGCGGTCATTGCCATCGAGCAGGGCCAGGTAACGGTCTGCATGGGGAAGGCTTTCCAGCTTCCGCCGAACCGCTACGTCCGTGGCATTCGCCAGATCTCGCGTAGGATCCCCCGTTCGGCTGGCGATGGCTGCCAAGGCATCCGCTCCACCGGCACTCTCGAGGCTGAGCAAGGCTTCGGCCCAGCGCCCCGCCGCCGCGGGAGGAACCACTTGGTTCATCGGGCCGTAAAACAGGCGCCGCGCGCCCAACCGCGATAGGCACCACAGCTCGCTCTCCCGGAAGTCGCCCGCCTTGATGCGCCGCACCAGGGCATCTCCCAACTCCACCTTGGTGCCGATCGGCAGCAGCTCCAGGCTCGCCGCCGTCCGCCACATCTCGCGCAGGAGGCTGCTGTTCAACCGCTGCTGTTTCTTACTGCCGCGCGGCAAAAGAAACTGCGAAAGCCGCTGGTAAATATCGTATTGCTGGTTGCGATTCAATCCGCCCGCTACCCGCCCCCAAAAGATCCACCAATCGATTTCACATTGCACCTGGTTTGCATATTGAATGCCCGAGGAATAAACGCGGCGCACCTGCTCGATCCGGAAATCGTCGCCCGGGAAACCAAACCCGGGCCGCAGGCAGAACCCGCCGAGATTCAGCCAGCGCGCTTCGTAAGCGGGGCTCTTCTTGCGGCCGTCCGCCGCCCCGATGAACGCGTCGGCCAACTGCCGGATGGCGGACAGCGGCCACGAGTTCTTGCCCAGACCGAGAACCTGTTCCAGTTTGGCGGGCAAATCTTCCGGCGCGATCGGCGGCTTCGACTGCGGCGAGAACACGGCGGGAATCAGCGCCAGCGCGTCCTGCAGCGCTTGCTCCGCGATCACCGCCGCCGCCTTGCGCATCGCCGGTTCCGCCGAGGCTTTGCGCAGTTCGAACTGCAGGCGCCAGCGGTTGTCGCTGATTTTCGATTCACACCAGGTTTCCAGCGTGCCCACTTCCGTCAGCCGCGCGCCCAGCTTCACCGGGATCAGCCGTTCGCCGGCCTTCTTGCCGAAGCGGATCACCGCGTTGAGCGGCGCGTGATTGTGAAGGTCCGTGCCCAGGGCCGCGATTTCGACGACATCGCCAAGCTGGTCGTCGCTGCGCGTCAGCGAGCTATAGAGACGAAACGAGACCGGCTTGTTGGCGACCAACTGCAGGGCCTCGTTATCGATTTCGAGTGTGGCGCCTTCTTCCGCTCCGCGCGGGACCAGACACACCGCCGTCGAATCGCCAATTCCGATGAAGTAAGTGCGGGGCAGTCCGCCGCGCACCAGCACGCCGCTGCCCGTGGACCGCACGTACGAATAGTAAGCCGCTCCTGTGGCGACGGCGAGATCCAGATCCCGGTTCTCCAGCACTTCGGGCGCTTTGCCGTACCAGTGGGCGACCGCATCGGCGACCCGCCGCCGCAGAATCTCGGGGATGAAAAATCCGCCGTTGAACAGGATGGCATCCGGCGCTTGTCCCGCGCCATCCAGAAACTCGTTAAGGTGCTTGGTGATGGCCGGGTCGGAAACGTAGGGCAGCCCGAGCTCGCGGAAAAGGCTGCGCTTTTCGTCTTTGGGCATCTCCCCGCGCGGCGTGATCGGCAAAAATCCGTCCAGCGCCAGCTCCAGCACTTCCTCCCGCAGTACCTCCGTCTTCAGCGCCTTCCCGATCAGAGAAGACCCCGTGCCGAGGACCGTGATCTCCACGCTCTTCAAGTTCGCGTCCAGCAGCAGCCGCTCTTTCGCGTTGGTGCATTGCCGGCGGAGTCCGCTGCGCTGCCGGATCGAGAGCGGCACGCCCAGCTTGGTCTCCACCAGCCACGCAATCGTCAGATCCAGATTGTCCCCGCCCAAAAGCAGATGCTTCCCCACCGCCGTGCGCGTGAAGTTCACCAGGTCGCCTTGCCGCTCCACGCGGATCAGAGAGAAGTCGCTGGTCCCCCCCCCCACGTCGCAGACCAGTACGATCTGGCCGTCGAACAAGAGCTTGCGCGACTGCGCCAGGTTGTTGGCAATCCAGGAATAGAACGCGGCGGCCGGCTCTTCGAGCAGCGTCAGCTTGGGAAGCCCCGCCTGTTCCGCCGCCATCACGGTGAGCTCGCGCGCTTCCTCGTCGAAGGACGCCGGCACGGTCAGCACGATATCCTGATCGGCGAGTGGAATCTGCTTGATTTTGTCCCAGGCCTCGCGGAAAGCCGCAATGTAACGCGACGACACTTCCACCGGCGACAGCACGCGCCCGGTTTCCGGCGAGTCCCAGGGAAGAATCTTGGCGGTGCGGTCCACGTCGGCGTTCGAAAGCCAGGATTTCGCGGAGTGCACCAGCCGCGTTGGCACCAAGGCACCCTGTTCGCGGGCGTACACGCCCACCGGCTGGCCCTCTTCGAGCAGCAGAAACGAGGGCAGCGTGCGCCGCGGCTCGATGCGCCCCGGCGCCACCAGTTGAGGAGTTTCGAAAATGTGGATAGGGGGAAAGTCGCGGTCTTCGGCCTCGCGTTCGTCGATGAACGCCAGGGCGGAGTTGGTGGTGCCAAGGTCGATGCCGATCTTCATATATAGGACGGAGAGGTACTTAGGGAAGAGCTTCCCGACTTCACCATAGCACGCGGGGTGCGCGGCCTTGTTATGTATGGACCGAATCCTGGCCGCGGAGGGACTTCAGTACGTGACCAGGCGCCGCCGGCGTAGCGCTGTTTCTCACCGGTCATTCTCTACTCCGAAGTCGAGATCTCCCACTAAGTATCCTCAGCCCTGCGGGCGCAATCGTCACCGGTGTATCGCCATGGTGCGCGTGCTTGATTAACAGTCGCTTGTGCAGCCATCGCTCCCTCGCCCCCCCATGCTAGACTACAAAATAAGTTCATCCCACTCCATGCGCGCGCGATTCCATCATGTCCCCCCCCGGCCATAACGCCCGCATCCTCGTCGTGCGCCTCGGCGCCATGGGGGACATCGTCCACACCCTCCCCGCCGTCGCCTCCCTCAAACAGCGTTTCCCCGCCGCCCAAATTACCTGGGCCGTCGAACCCCGCTGGTCCCCCCTCCTCGCCGAAAATCCCTGCCTCCACCGCATCCTCACCCTCGACCGTCACACCGCCGCCGGACTCGCCCGCGCCTTCCGCGACCTCCGCGCCGCCCGCTACGACTTCGCCATCGACTTCCAGGGCCTCATCAAATCCGCCCTCGCCGCCGGCGCCGCCCGCGCCGACCGCATCTTCGGCCTCCATCGCTCCGTCGCCCGCGAGCCCCTCGCCGCGATGTTCTATTCCGACCCCGTGCTCACCCGCTCCCTCCACGCCGTCGACCGCAGCCTCGAACTCGCCGCCGCCGCCGGCGCCCGTACCGCCGTCAAAGCCTTCCCCCTCCCCCCCGGCCGCCCCGAAGGCTCGCTCCCCGCCGCCTTCGTCCTCGCCAGCCCTCTCAGCGGATGGCCCGCCAAACAGTGGCCCCTCGAATACTACGCGCAACTCGCCCACCGCCTCCGCCGCGATGCCGGACTCCCGCTCGTCCTCAACGGCCCGCCCTCTTCCGCCGCCGCGCTCGCATCCGTCCCCGGCGCCGAAGTCCACCTCTCCTCCATCGAAGGCCTAATCGATGCCACCCGCCGCGCCACCGCCGTCGTCGGCGTCGATAGCGGACCCATGCACATAGCCGCCGCCCTCGCCCGCCCCGGTATCGCCATCTTCGGACCCACCGATCCCGCCCGCAACGGCCCCTACGGCGGCAGCCTCACCGTCCTCCGCAGCCCCGCCGCCGTCACCTCCTACAAACGCCGTCCCGAAATCGACCCCAGCATGCGCGCCATCACCCCCGACGCGGTGTTCGATGCGCTCCAGCCGCACCTCACCCGCCGCAACCACCCCGCCGACTGCCTCGCTTGACCCCCGGTTTCCCAGATAACCGAAACTGCACGGGGCCTCGGACCGATCGAGGCCGGCGTTCCTACGAGCCTGCCACCGATCTCAGCCTGTGGCGTGCTTGGAACGCAAGCGCCGGCATTCAATGTGCCTATCAACGGCGCCGGCCAGGCGACATACGAAGATTACCCAAGCCAGCAGTGGCCCAACGGCACGGGGAAGCCGCCGTATCTAAACTGCGGCCTGTCCACGCCAAACTCGCCTCAGATAGATTTCATGGCGACGCAATACCCCATTCCGGCTGTCCCGTCGAGTTGCAATGCTACAAGTGACCAAATGACGTGCAGCCAAGTTATCCCTCAAGCAACTCAGACGACGGAAGAGGGGCCGTCAACGCCGTGGCAGCCCGGGCTACCGCTTAAAATTGTCGGCAGCGGATTCGGGTTCTTGCCCGGAAGCCTGCCGTATGCTAGCGGCGCAACTAGTTGTGTTTGTCAAGTTCTGCAAAATCGAATGAGTCATTCGTCCGTCTGTTCGGCTTGGTCGGCCGCTAGGCCGACGTAGGCCGCCTTTGCCTCGTGATCCCGCCGGAGCCGCCCGTCGCTGATCCCGCGCGCCACAACGGCGCACAGGCGGCAAGGGCGCGCCGCTTTCTGGCGCGGCGGAGCGCACCCTTGCCGGCGAGCACCGTTGTGGCACCTACCTACCACGCGACGGGCGGTTCCGGTGGGTCACGAGGCTCTCGTGTATCCTGCTGGTGAGCTCAGAGCCATCAGGGAAAAAGAGGGATTCCCAAGGGGGAAGAAACCGCAGGGTTTCGTCCCCCTTGGGGTCAGCCCCTCAGGCCGCCGGCGCCAGATTCCTGCGTTGTTCTTTCAGTTGTTCTTTCAGCACCTCCATATTCAAGTACCGGATGGCCTCCACCCAGTCCTCGTGAATCTCTACCGCCAATGCCCGAATCAGACGCAGGCAACTGGCTGTATTCGGAAAGATCCGCACCACCAGCGTGCGGCGCTTCAGTTCCTGGTTAATCCGTTCCAGCATGTTGGTCGACTTCAAATGCTTGTGATGTTCCTGCGGCAGCCGGTAAAACGTCAGAGTTTCCTCGATGTTGGCCTCCGCCCAATCGCACAGCTTCGGATAACGCCCTTCCCACTTCGTCAGCCAGGCCGCCAGATCCCGCCGCGCCTCCTCTACATTTTTGCGTTCGTAGATCCAGCGCAGCTCCGTCATTACATCGTCGTCTTTCTTGCGTGGCAGATGGTCTAGCGCGTTCCGTAAGAAATGCACATAACAACGCTGCCAACTGGCTTCCGGCAGCACTTCTGCAATAGCCTTGCGCAGTCCCGCGTGATCATCGCTCATCACGCACACCACTCCCCGCAAGCCGCGCTGCTTCAGCCCCAACAGAAACTCTTTCCAGCTGCTTTCGCTTTCCCGGTTGGCCATTTCCACCGCCAGCACGCAACGCCTTCCCTCCCAGTTGATCCCGATGGCCACTTGCACCGCCTGGCTGCGGATCACCCCGTCCTGCCGCACCTTCTCGTAACGCGCGTCCACTACCACATACGGGTATTCTTCCTCCAGCGGCCGCCGCGCGAACTTCTGCAGCTCCTCGTCCAGTTGCGTGGTCACGCGGCTGATGCTGGCCGCCGAAAATTCGTGACCACATAATTGCTCGGTAATCTCCTTTACCTTGCGCGTCGACACTCCCTGCACGTACATTTCCGCCAAAGCGCACACCAGCGCCTTCTCGCTGCGCTGATACCGCTCGAATACTTCGGTCCGAAAGCGCCCTTGCCGGTCCTGCGGTACGCGCAACACCAGCTTCCCTACCCGCGTCACCAACGTGCGGGTGTAGTACCCCGAATCGATACCCCACCCGCTCCGTGGTCCGCTCGCTCTTCTGGGCCCCTATGGTTTCTTCCATATCGGCTTCCAGCACTTCCTGTACTACCTGTTGCACCAACTGCCGCAGTCCGTCCGGTCCGCTACTAAAAATCTCTTTCCAATCTGCTTTGGTGGCGTTATCCTTTTTCTGGGTCATGTGCGTTCCTCCGCTCCCCTGCCAGGGAGCAGCTCGAGTTTCTTGTCTCGGAACATCATGACCCAATTTTGTTTGACCCGATTTAAGCCGGATTCATTTTGCAGAACTCTCGAAGCATAACCGCGCAACTACATCACAGTACTTGTTTGTGGGCGATTGCCCTGTAGGCGATACATGCCCGACCGGTCACGCCTACAATTGGGATACCACCGATAATGCGACTGAATGCCAAGCCCTTATTCTCGACTGGACCGACACTAGCATCTCCTTTCTGGTCGGGCCGCAAGCACCCGTTCAGAATGATTACCAACAAGCAAAAACAAGTGCAGCCGTAGACCTATCGCTTCTTACTGACGTGAGCTGGTTGCCACTCAGCAATTCGACGACATGTTCGATTTCCACGTCATCGGCTGACGTTATTACCGCAAAGGTGACTAACCCGCAGTCGACCGTGTCAGCCCAAATCTCTGTTCAGGTCTCCTTGACGAGCGCCAGTCCACAGTAACGCGGGCTTGGCTTTTAGGGGGCCAGCACATATAGCATCCCGCCGGACAAATTCCCGAAGCCACCTGGGGCCTGAATGGTTCCAGTGGCGGTGAGTCTCAAAGCGCCGCTGCCTGTACCCTCGGCTCCGCCGGTAAAGGTCAGCAGCGTAATGAACTCGCCCGATACCGTGTACTCGTACACCACACCGCAGCCGCCATCGGGAAAACGCTGTAGCGCTGCACGCGAGATCGCCACCAAAAATGGTTGCCCCGTATGCGTTACCCACCGAATCCAAGGTCACACCGACCTGAGGATCTCCCCCATCCGGCCCTCCCGTGAAGCTATGTAATAAGATGTACTCCCCTGCTGCCGTTATCTCATACAGGATGCCTCCTCCGTTTGGCCCCCCGTTGACGGCGGTTCCATATAGATTGCCGGCTTTATCGCGAACAACCCCTGCGAACGGTGTTCCACCACCATCACCGCCGAGAAAACTGTATAGGGGGATTTCTTGGCCAGACGCGGTCAATTTGTAAACGACCCCAGCCCCATAGCCCCCGTCGGCCGTCGTCCCATACAGGTTCCCATCCTGATCCACGATCGGTGCGGACCCGACCGGCTGGCCGCCATCGGACAATCCGGTGAAACTGTAGAGCACGGTTTCCTCGCCAGCTAAGGTCATCTTAAAAATGACTCCTTCCTGGACGCCGGTGAGACTTCCAGCCCCCCCGTCGGTGGTTGTGCCGTAAAGGTATCCGTGGGGGCCCATGACCACGCCACCAGATGGATTGGCGCCATCCGCCCCATCAGTAAATGCATGTAGCACAGTCTCGTTACCGGTCGGACTTACTTTGAAGATCACTCCGTAGTTGTTGACGCCCCCATTCGCCCCGCCATAAAGGTTTCCCTCGGGGTCAATCGCGAGTGGAGCCGAGAAACGGGCTTTCGCCGGCATCGCCACCGGGGAAACTGTAGAGCACCGTCTGCCGGCCCGTCGAGTCAATCTTAAACACCGTTCCCAAATTCCATTCTCCGCCCTCGGCTGTCGTGCCATATATCTCGCCCGTCGCGGTCAGCAAGAGCGTTCCCGGATATGTGCCGCCCGGCGCGCCGGTGAAACTGTGCAGTACCGTGGACGTCCCCGTAGCTCCGATCTTCAGGACCATCCCGGACACGCCGCCGTACGGACTCGCCACGTAAACGTCCCCGTTCGAATCCAGCACCACCCCAGGATATCCGTTCCCAGGCGAAGCGGGCGGCTGCGTATCCGCCGCCGACGCGTTGGAAAAGGTGTACAGGCCAGTAAGTACGCCCGACGGCGTCACCTTGAAGACCGACCCGTAGGGCGAGGGGCCGTTATCGGGATCGGGGGGCATGGTCGTTCCGTATAAGTTCCCCGCACTGTCGATGGCGAGTGAATTCCAGGAAGCCTCGCCGCCATTCTTCTCAGTCAGGCCGGCCAGCTTGGTGCAGCCGCTCGACGGCGAAAATTTGTATACCGTACTGCCAGTTGCGCCATAAAAGTTGCCTTCCGAATCGATTACCACCCCTCCGTGAGGACTGCCTCCGCAGGTGCGTGTGTTAAAACCGAACACCACGCTCTCCTTTCCGGCCGGCGTAATCTTGAAAATCGTCCCTACATTACTCGGGCCGCCGAGCAAAGTGGTCCCATACAAATTACCGGATGAATCCACGACGAGCAGACTGTATGGCGTCCCGCCGTCGCTGCCGCCGGTGAAAGAATAGAGTACCGACTCCTGCCCGGCGGTAGTAATTTTATAGACCACGCCCGCGTTCGCAGTACCGCCCGAAATCGTCGTCCCGTAAATGTTTCCCGCGGCATCGATGACGACACCCGCATACGGTTCGCTGCCGTCGGACCCGCCGGTGAAGCTATGCAGCACGCTTTCCTGCCCGGAGGTGTTGATCTTGTACACGACACCCAAACCGGCGCTGCCGCCGCTGTAAGTTGTGCCGTACACATTTCCCGCGGCGTCGAGCGAAGGGCCTGCATACGGGCCGCTGCCATCGCTTGTATTTCCCTGGAAGCTGTGCAGGACCTTGAACGTGCCCGCAGCAGTGTACTCGAACACCACGCCGAGATCGGCCGTCCCTCCGGTGTAAGCGGTACCGAACAAATTGCCCGCCGAATCGCGCGCCAGGGTGCCGTACGGGTTAGCGCCGCCAGTAAAAATGCCAAATTGGTGAAAGACGGTCTCCGTGTACGTCTGAGCCGCCCCGGCCGCCGAACAACCGATCCATAGGAGAGCAATACCGAATTCCCTGGTCATACAGCCTCCCGCTCAATCCATGATAATGCATCGCACAAACTAGCCTTTGCGCCTGCGAATATACCGCCATGCTAGACTACGAAAGAATTAACGGTCCCGTTTCATGCAAGATCGAATCTCTCGAATCCCTCGACTGGCATTGACCGGCGTACTCACATCGGGCGCTTCGCAGCCATGAATCATACCATCGCCGCCGCCGTCACTCCCTTCAAGCGTCGCCCCGAAATCGATCCCAGCATCCGCGCCATCACGCCCGCCGCGGCGTTCCATGCCCTCCACCCCCACCTCACCCGGCGCAACCACCCGGCGGGCTCCCTCGCTTGACCCTCCGCTTCCCCAAACCCTACGCCGATCTCGTCGCCCGCCTCCGCGTGCCCGGCGGATTCCTGCTCGTCGCCGCTTTCGCCTGGTTCTCGCATCCCGATGCCCCGTCCCTCGCCTGGGGCCTCCCGGTCTCCCTCCTCGGCCTCGCCATTCGCGCCTGGGCCGCCGGACACCTCGCCAAAAATCAATCCCTCGCCGCCAGCGGTCCCTACGCCTTCACCCGCAATCCCCTCTACCTCGGCACTCTCCTGGTCGCCGCCGGACTCGCCCTCGCCTCCCGCAACCTCGCCCTCGCCGCCCTCTTCGCGGCTTTCTTCCTGCTCATCTATCTGCCCGTAGTGCAACTGGAGCAGCAGCACCTGCTCAGCCTCTTTCCCGGCTACGCCGCCTACGCCGCGCGCGTGCCGGCCTTCTTCCCGCGCCTCACCCCCGTCCCCGCAGATCATCCGCGCGCCTTCCAGTGGAGCCTCTACCTCCGCAATCGCGAATATCAAGCCGCCGCCGGATTTTTCGCCGGTGCGCTCTTGTTGCTCTGGAAAGCTTTCGCTAAACTGTGAAGCATTAACATGGCGCTGCCAGGCTGCTTACGAATCGTCGCCGTCGCCCTCCTCGCCGCCTCCGCCATGCGCGCCGAATCCGGCCCCGATATCAAAAAAACCGCCGAATCCGTAGTCCGCGAACTCGACGTCCAACAGAAGCTCCCGCACGATTCCGAATCCACCGCCGCCGGCGATGGCGAATTCTCCCCGGACTGGTCGCCCACCCTGCCCGATGGTCCCGGCGTCTCCATACCCGCCGATGCCTGGGGCATCCTCCAATGGGCCGTCTACGCCCTCGTGCTCGTTGCCGCCATCGGCTGGCTCGGCACGTGGGCCTCCGAGTCCTGGCAGCGCCGCCACGAAAGCGCCATCCCCAATTCCGCCTCCCTCGCCGCTTCCCCCCCCGCGCCGCTCGATCCCGCCCACGCCCTCGCCTTGGCCGACGAATACGCCGCCGCCGGACGCTACGGCCCAGCCATGCACCAGGTCCTCCTCGCCGCCGTCGCGACGATTGCCCCGCGCTTAGCCCACCGCGCGCCCGATTCCCTCACCAGTTGGGAACTCCTCAACGCCGCCGCCTTGCAGCCCGCCCAGCGCGCCGCCTTGCACGAAGTCGTCACCCGCGTCGATCGCGCCTGGTTCGGCCAAAAATCCGCCGTCCTGGCCGATTACCAGGCCGTCCGCATCGGCTATCGCTCCTTTGCCGCGGCCGCGCTCGCGGAGAGCGGCCCTTCATGAAATCCTGGCCTGTGCGCATCCTCATCGCAGTCCTCCTCGTAGCCGCCGTCGCCCTCGCTTTCCTCCCGCCCAACGTCCGTCGCGGCGCATCTGCCTTCACCCATCCCGATCCCGTCGGCCCGACTGTCTATTCCAAATCCGCCCTCGGCCACGCCGCCTTCTACCACCTGCTCGAAAAATTCAACATCCCCGTGTCCATCAGCGAATCCGGCGCAGGCACCCACATCGCTCGCGGCAATGTCCTGGTCATCGCCGAGCCCCGCGCCGACGAAACCACCCTCGCGGAAGTCAAAGCCATGCTCACCGCGCCCGCCGTGCTCCTGGTCCTTCCCAAGCGCGTCGGCAAGGTCGATCCCAAGCGCCCCAATTACATCTCCGACGACCAATACATTGCCGAAAAAGCTTCCGCCCGCGTCCTGCACCTCGCCGACCCCAACGCCACCCTAGTGCGCGGCGCTTCCAACCAATCCTGGACCGGCCCCCAGCCCTTCACCGCGCCCGCCCTTCGCTCGCCGCAATTGATTCGCGGCGGCACGCTCCACCCCATCCTCGCCTCCGCCGGCGGCATCCTGATCGGCGAACGCCGCCTCAACGGCCGCCGCCTCATCGTCCTCTCCGATCCCGATCTGATCGCCAACTACAACCTCGCCCGCGGCGCCAACGCCCAAAACGCCGTCAGCTTAATCGCCAATCTGCTCGCCGATTCCGATGGCGCGGTCGTCTTCGACGAATTCGTGCACGGCTTCTCCCCGCGCGCCTTCCAGATGCTCGGCATCTTATTTGAATTCCCCTTCGTCCTCATCACCATCCAAATCGGCATCGCCGTCGCGCTGGCTGTCTGGTCGGCCGCCGGACGCTTCGGCATGCCGGAGCTACTCCCCCCCCCAATCGAAGCCGGCAAGCGCAGCTTGATCGAAGCCGGCGCCCGCTTGCTCGACCGTTGGGGCCGCGCCGGCGCCCTCGAAGAGCGTTATTTCGAAGTGATGCTTCGCGATACCGCCGCCGCCCTCCGCGCCCCCCGCGGCCTCGATGTCCCCGGCCTGCTCGCGTACTTCTCCGCAACCGGACGGCCCGCCCCCGCGGCCGGTCCCCTGCAATCCGCGCAAGAAATTTATCGCTGGCGAAAGGAATTACTCGGTGGATCTCACAACCACAAGAACCGTCGCTGACCAGATCAAGGAAGAGGTGCGCAAGGCCATCGTCGGCCAGGATGCCGCCATCGACCTCATGCTCACCAGCCTCCTCGCAGGTGGGCACGTCCTCCTTGAAGGCGTTCCCGGCACCGCCAAAACCCTCCTCGCCCAAGCCTTCGCCGCCACCCTCGGCCTCCGCTTCGGCCGCATCCAGTTCACCCCCGATCTCATGCCCGGCGACCTGCTCGGCACCAATCTCTTCAACTTCCAGACCAACGAATTCGTCCTCACCCGCGGCCCCATCTTCGCCGAAGTCCTGCTCGCCGACGAAATCAACCGCACCCCCCCCAAGACCCAATCCGCCCTCCTCGAAGCCATGAATGAGCGCGCCGTCACCATCGACGCCCGCCGCTACTCCCTCGGCGACGCCTTCATGGTCATCGCCACCCAAAACCCCATCGAGCAGCAGGGCACCTATCCGCTGCCCGAAGCTCAGCTCGATCGCTTCCTCTTCAAAATCCTGATCGATTATCCCGACCGCGCCGCCGAGCTCGAAATCGTGCGCCGCCACGGGCACCAGTCCGTCATCCCGCAAATCGCCGCCTTCGGCCTCCGCGCCGTCGCCGACCCCGCCAGGCTCACCGCCATGCGCGCCGCCGTCTCCGAAATCACCCTATCGGACGAAATCGTCGCTTACATCGTCGATATTGTCCGCGGCACCCGCGCCAACGCGAGCCTTGAAGTCGGCGCATCCCCCCGCGCCGCCACCATGCTCGCCGCCGCCTCCCGCGCCCGCGCCGTCCTCGAAGGCCGCGACTTCGTCATCCCCGGCGATGTCAAGTTCCTCGTCCTGCCCGCCCTTCGCCATCGCATCGCCGTCACCGCCCGCGCCGATATCGAAGGCCTCGCCGCCGACCGCATTCTCGCTGCCATGCTGGAGGCGACCGCCGCCCCCCGATGATCCGTCCCACGCGCAAAGCCGTGCTGCTCTTCGCCGGCGTTCTGCCGGTGCCCTGGCTCGTCTTGAGCTACCACCCCGATTGGTGGCCCTGGGTCTTTGAAGCCAGCCTGCTGGTTCTGATCGCCGCCGCCGTCGACGCCGTCTTCGCCCGTCCCCGCCGCGAAATCCGCGTCCAGGTCGACGTCCCCGAAGTCGCCTACGTCGGCGATCCCCTCCCAGCCGCCGTCACCATCCTCGGCGCGCACGCCCCCGCCCGCTACGAGTTCGCCCTCGATCTCACCGGCGACGTCCCCGCCCAGCTCCCCCCCCGCCCGCTCTCCGTCACCAGCGCCGCGCCCCGCGAAATCGTCTCCATTGAGCCCCAGCGCCGCGGCCAGATGATCGTCGATTCCCTCTGGGTCCGCTGGCGCGGCCCCTTCGGCCTGGTCTCGGAAACCCGCCGCTTCCCCCTCCTCCGCAAAATCTCCGTCCTCCCCAATACTCTCGCCCGCCGCGGCGAAGAGCTGGCGCTATATTTCCGCGACGCCCTGTTCGGCGCCAAAGTCCAGCGCGGCTGGGGCGAAGGCTCCGAATTCGAAGCCCTCCGCGACTACGCCGCCGGACTCGACCCCCGCCTCATCGATTGGAAACACTCCGCCCGCCACCGCAAAATGCTCGTCCGTGAATTTCGCGCCGAGCGCAACCACCCCATCGTCCTCGCCTTCGATACCGGCCACCTCATGCGCGAGCCGCTCGAAGGCGTCCCGCGTCTCGATCACGCCCTCGGCTCCGGCCTTCTCCTCGCCCGCGTCGCCCTCTCCGCCGGCGACCTCGCCGGCATGTACGCCTTCGATAGCCGCGTGCGCTACTTCTCCCCCCCGAACGCGGCATCCGTGCCTTCCGCCGCCTGCAGGAAGCCTCCGCCGAGCTCCGCTACAGCGACGCCGAAACCAACTTCACCCTCGGCATCGGCGAACTCCAGGTCCGCCTTCCCCGCCGTTCCCTGATCGTTCTCTTTACCGATTTCATCGATACCATCACCGCCGAACTGCTCCTCGATAACATCCGCCGCCTAGCCAAACGCCACCTGCTGGTCTACGTCACCATCCGCGACAACCTGCTCACCGAAATCTTCGAGCAATACCCGTCCAATAGCCGCCAGGTCGCCCGCGCCGTCATCGCCGCCGATTTCCGCCGCGACCGCCAGGTCGTCCTCGAAAAACTCGGCCGCCTCGGCGTCCATTCGATCGACCTGCCGCCAGCCGAAGTCCCCGTGGCCCTCCTCAATCATTACCTGCTCATCAAACAACGAGGCCTTCTATAACTCCAATGCCAACGATTCCATCCAACCCGCACCGCCCCACAACCGATCGCCGCCCCACAACCGATCACCGCCCCACGAACCCGCACCGCCCCACAACCGATCACCGCCCCACAACCGATCACCGCCCCACAACCGATCACCGACCCACAACCGATCACCGCCTCACAACCGATCACCGCCCCACAACCGATCACCGAGCCACGACCGTAAGGGAGTGTCCCCACTCCCCCAGCCCTCCCACGAACCCGCACCGCCCCACAATCGATCACCGACCCACAACCGTAAGGGAGTGTCCCCACTCCCCCAGCCCTCCCACGAACCCGCACCGACCCACGAACCCGCACCGACCCACAACCGATCACCGCCTCACAACCGATCACCGACTCACAACCGATCACCGAGCCACGACCGTAAGGGAGTGTCCCCACTCCCCCAGCCCTCCCACGAACCCGCACCGCCCCACAACCGATCACCGACTCACGACCGATCACCGAGCCACGACCGTAAGGGAGTGTCCCCACTCCCCACGCCCCCTGCCATGACCCTCCAACTAAAAAGCCATCAATTCCGCCAGGAACGCGAATCCGGCTGGCGCGAGCTCGAGGAACTGATCGCCATCACCCAAACCATGGGCATCGCCGCCCTCTCCAACGACGACCTTCGCCGCCTCCCGCTCCTCTACCGTGCCGCGCTCTCTTCACTCTCCGTCGCCCGCGCCATCGTCCTCGACCGCGCCCTCGTCGCCTATCTCGATAACCTGGCCCTTCGCGCCTTCCTCCTCGTCTACGCGCGCCCCATGACCCTCGCTCAAAGCATCCCTGAATTCTTCGTCCGCTCCCTCCCGCGCGCCGTCCGCTCCATCCGCTGGCAGATCGCCATCGCCCTGTTCGCCTTGCTCCTCGGTATCGCCTCCGGCTTCGCCCTGGTCAATCGCGACGAAGGCTGGTTCTCCGTCATGGTCCCCGCCGCCATGGCGCAAGGCCGCGGACCCTCCAGCAGCCGCGAAGAACTCCTCCGCGTCCTCGCCGCCCGCCCCGAAGCCGGCGCCGCCCTCGCCACCATGGCCAACTATCTGTTCTCCAACAACACCATGGTCTCCCTCATGATCTTCGGCCTCGGCGTCGCCGCCGGCGTGCCCACCCTCCTCCTCACCTTCGGCAATGGACTCATGCTCGGCGCTTTCATGGCCATCCACCACCACCGCGGCCTCCTCGGCCAGTTCACCGGATGGGTCTCCATCCACGGCGTCACCGAGCTCGGCGCCATCGTCCTGTTCGCCGCCGCCGGCCTCCGCCTCGGCGAACTCGTCCTCTTCCCCGGCCGCCTCACCCGCACCGATGCCCTCACCCTCTACGGCCCCGTCGCCGGAGAAGTGGCCGTCGGCGGCGTCCTCATGCTAATCGTCGCCGCCATCCTCGAAGGAGTCTTCCGCCAGTTGATCGGCGACACCAACGTGCGCCTCTCCGTCGGCCTTGCGAGCCTCGTCCTCTGGACCGCTTACTACGCCCTCGCCGGCCGCGCCCACAAACCAGGAGCCGGCGATGTCGGCTAGCGCCACCTCCGCCGCCCCCACCGTTGCCGATCCCGTCGGCCGCGTCGCCCGCCGCCGCCGCTACCTCATGACCCCCGAAGGCGTCCCGCTCTTGATCGAACTCCCCGAACCCGGCGAGCGCCTCATCGCCTTCCTCACCGACGTGATCATTTCCTTCGTCGCCGCCATCCTCGTCATCGTCGCCGGATTCTTCGTCGTCGGCATCTTTGCGCAGCACCAGGGCCCTCTAGCCTTCACCATGCCCGTGACCCTCCTCATGGCCTTCCTCGCGCGCAACGCCTACTTCATCTTTTTCGAACTTCGCTGGGCAGGCGCGACTCCCGGCAAGCGCATGTTCGGGCTGCGCGTCATCGATCGCCGCGGCGGCCCGCTCCGTCCCGGCGCCATCATCGCCCGCAACCTCACCCGTCAGGCCGAGTTCTTCTTCCCCATCGAGCTCCTGCTGATCAATAAAGGATGGTTGTGGTCCACCTGGGATGTCGTCATGCCCGGCCTCTGGCTCGCCGGCATGGCCGCCCTGGTGCTTCGCACGCCCGACCGCCTCCGCGCCGGCGACTTGATCGGAGGCACCATGGTCGTCGCCATCCCCAAAAAGCTATTGCTCGACGACCTCGCCCGCGAAACCGTGCAGTTCGATTTCCTGCCCGTCCACCTGGAGTCCTACGGCGTCCACGAACTGCAAGTCCTCGAAGAAGTGCTGCGCCAGCCCCACAACGCCGAGTCCGCCCGCCTCCTCCTCGACATCCGCCGCCGCATCGAGCGCCGCATCCAATGGGATCGCCCCTTCCCCGATCGCGACACCGAAACCTTCCTCCGCGACTTCTACACCGCCCAGCGCGCCTTCCTCGAACGCCGCAAAAACATCGGCGAAGAGCGCCCCGACAAGTTCCACTAAGCTGCGCTTGGCAGCCACAGATCGCAGCAGCACCTGACACGGTAATAGACTGATCCGGTCATGCGAAAGCGTCGCTGCGTAGGGTGTGAATGAAACCGCGCTGCCCGGCCGCGTCACCTTCCGCCAACTACCGAACCTGTCCTTTTCGAATCATATGCATCGGCATGTAAGCCTTCGTACGCCGCGTTAACATTTCCGTCGGCTCGGCTGTGATATCATCATGGCGGGTTAGGCAATCCATTTCCCGGATCAGCCACCGGCCCCACGGAAAGAATCCGCTATGACACCAGCAAGCGATGCCTCTTTGGCACGAGTACTCGACAAGTACGATAACGATCTGCTACCGGCGTGGCTCGGCGAGCAGATAGCTAGCGTAGGCGCGGGACGCGTCAGCGAAGCCGAATTAAAGCGTCAATCGCGCGAGCTTCTGGCGGCGCTTAAGCCCGCCATCCAAGGCGGCAATTTGACGGACATCACTACGGCCGAATGGTCCGGAGTGCGCGACATTCTGACGGATTTGTCGCGCAGCCGGGCGGCCCGAGGCGCTACGCCAAGCGAGACGGCGACCTTTATCTTTTCATTGCGCGACCCGTTGCTGGAACGGATGGAGAAGGAACAAGGGGCGACTGCCGCACAGCGGGCAGTAAGCAAGATGCTCGACAAACTCGGGCTCTTCACCGTGGAAGCTTTCCAGAAGAGCCGAGAGGAGATCATCACACGGCAGCAGCAGGAAATGCTGGAGCTTTCAACCCCGGTGGTAAAGCTGTACGATCAGATCCTGGCTTTGCCGTTGATCGGAACGCTGGACAGCGCCCGCACACAAGTGGTGATGGAAAACTTGCTGCAGCGCATC
Source organism: Bryobacterales bacterium (assembly GCA_963738375.1). Lineage (GTDB taxonomy): Bacteria > Acidobacteriota > Terriglobia > Bryobacterales > Bryobacteraceae > Bog-159. The sequence goes on from CAVTWL010000004.1 coordinate 114,985, forward strand.
GTGGAATCCGGTGCGGAGATCGCGATAATCGATATCACCGGCGTGCCCACGGTGGATACCCTGGTGGCGCAGCACCTGTTGAAGGCGGTTGCGGCGGCGCGGTTGATGGGCGCGGATTGTATTATCAGCGGCATCCGGCCACAGATCGCGCAGACCATCGTGCACTTGGGCGTGGAACTGACCGATGTGGCGACCAAGGCCACCATGGCGGGCGCTTTCGCGCTGGCTCTGGAGCGTTTGGGGCTGACCGTCAAGCGCGCGCCAAGCCCCGCCAAAAACGGGAAACGGGCTTCGGCAGAGCGCGAAGATTCGAGCGAAGAGAACTAATGGAGCGCATCCCGATTCTCAAGATGGGTGACTTCCTGCTGGTCACCATTCAGGTAGACATGCACGACCGCCTGGCGATGGCGTTGCAAGACGACCTGACCAATGCCATTGTCAAGAACTTGAGCCGCGGCGTGCTGATCGATATCTCGTCGGTGGAAATCGTAGATTCGTTCATCGGAAGAATGTTGGGGAACATTGCTTCGATGGCGCGTATCCTGGATGCGGAGACAGTGGTAGTCGGGATGCAGCCGTCGGTGGCGATTACGTTGGTGGACTTAGGCTTGTCGCTTCCTGGGGTACGCACGGCGCTGAACGTAGAGCGGGGCATGACTGTACTGCGGCAAGCGATCTCACGGCGGGAGATCGGCGATGCCCGTTCCGACGATTGAGACCATGGCGGTCCGCCACGCGGACGAAGTGGCCTTGGTGCGTCATGCGGTGCGCGATTGGTCGGTACATCTCGGCTTCAGCTTGGTAGATCAGACCAAGATGGTGACGGCGGCCAGCGAACTGGCGCGCAACATGGTGATTTACGGACTGGGAGGGGTGGTGCGGATCGATCCGCTTGCGGTCGACGGGCGGCAGGGACTGCGGCTGACCTTTGAAGATCAAGGGCCGGGCATTCCTGATATCGAGCGGGCATTGAAAGACGGCTATACTTCGGGAAACGGATTGGGCCTCGGTCTGGGCGGTGCCAAGCGGCTGAGCAGCGAATTCGAGATTTTTTCGAAGCCGGGGGAAGGCACGCGGGTGATCATCACCAGGTGGAAACGGTGAGTACCGCGCTGCGTGTTGCGGTGGTCGATAGCAGCCAGCCCGGCGAAGCGCGTCGCTTGGCGGTGAAGGTCGCACAGAACCTGGGCTTCGACGAGACCCTCACGGGCAAGGTGGCGATTGTAGTCACGGAAGGCGCTACCAACCTGGTAAAACATGGGGGGGGAGGCGAGATCCTGCTGCACACCTTCGAATCCGGCGGCGAGATGGTGCTGGAAGTGATGGCGCTGGACAAAGGCCGGGGCATCGATGACATCGCGAAAAGCATTCGCGACGGCCACTCCACGGCGGGCACCTCAGGATCTGGCCTGGGATCCATCATGCGCATGTCGGAGTGGCACGATTTCTATTCGCTGCCCGGAAAAGGAACAGCCATTTTGGCGCGTTTCTGGCAAGCGGAACCGCCCAAAAACAAACAGCGCATGGCGGTGGAAGGTTTCTCCGTAGCGGTCGCGGGCGAATCGGTATCCGGCGACGATTGGGCAGTGGATCATACGGCGAACGGATGCAGCGTCTTCGTAGTGGACGGATTGGGCCACGGGTTTGCCGCGGCGCAGGCGGCGCAGGAAGGCGTAAGGGCCTTCTGCGATACGCGCGGATGCACTCCGGTAGAGCGCATGGAAGCGATCCATGCGCGCCTGCGCGGCACTCGGGGAGCGGCGGCCTCCTTGGCGGCCATCGACTCGGATGCTGAAACTTTGAGTTTCGTCGGAGTCGGTAACATTGCCGGAGCGGTGATCGCCGGTTCGGAAAGCCGAAGTTTGGTTTCGATGAGCGGGACGCTCGGGCACAATGTGCGCTCGTTCCGCAAGTTCACCTATCCCTGGAAGCCCGAGATGATGTTAGTTTTGCACTCCGACGGCGTCAGCAGCCGATGGGACCTGAACGCCTATCCCGGTCTGGCACGCCACTCGCCGGCCTTGAGCGCTGCGGTTCTGTACCGCGACATGGCGCGCGGCAATGACGACGCGACCGTGGTAACGGCGCGGCAGGGGGATGCCTGATCCCAAAAACGGTCATCGCTTCAGTGCCTCTGGCGCACGAGCGGGATATCGTAATCGCACGCCGCCGGGCCTGCGAAATCGCGGGTTTGCTACTTCTCGCGCCCCAGGAGTGTACGCGGGTGGGCGCCGCCATTTCAGAGATTGCCCGCAACGCTCTCACCTATGCCGGGGGGGGGATGGTCGAGTTTGCTCTCGATCCGGAGACGCCGCCCGTGCTGCTGATGAAAGTCATCGATCACGGGCCGGGCATCGCCAATCTGGACCAGGTTCTTTCCGGACAATACCGGCCGCCCAACAGCCTGGGATTGGGAATTTCCGGCGCCCGCCGCCTGGTGGACGGCTTCGAACTTTCGTCGCACGAGGGTCACGGCACGACCGTGGTGATGAAGAAGGCGCTTGGACTTCGCTGCGCCGGTTCGAGCGCCGCGCAAATCGCTGAGGAAGTCTCCCGCAAGCCTTACGACGTCCACGATGAAGTGCAGCAGCAGAATCGTGAACTGGCGCGCATGCTGGCGGAATTGAGCGAGCGGCAGGACGATTTGGCGCGTCTGAATCGCGAGTTGGAGGAAACCAATCGCGGCGTAGTGGCGCTCTACGCGGAACTCGACGAGAGAGCCGAGCACCTGCGGGAAGCGGACCGGATGAAGTCGCGCTTCATGTCGCACTTGAGCCACGAATTTCGCACACCCTTGAACGGAATCGTCGGATTGACCCGCCTGTTGCTGGGCGGTGCGGAACAGACCGAGGAAGCCGGTAAGCAGATCCGGTACATTCAGAGATCGGCGCAGGATTTGACCGAGTTAGTGGACGACCTGCTGGACTTGGCGAAAGCCGAAGCGGGCAAGTTGACGGTTCATGCCGCGCCGGTGGACGTGACAAATCTGTTTTCCGCCCTGCGCGGTGTGTTCCGCGCGCTCTCCACCAACGCAGACATCGAATTGATCTTCGACGAGCCCGCTGGCGTGCCCGAACTGACTACCGACGAAAGCAAAGTCTCGCAAATCGTTCGGAATTTCGTATCGAATGCGCTAAAATTTACTGAGCACGGCGAAGTTCGTGCCAGCGTGGAGTACGATGCGGCACGGGACGAGGTCCTCTTCAAGGTGACGGATACCGGGATTGGAATCGCGCCTCAGAACCAGCAACGGGTTTTTGAGGAGTTCGCGCAGATCGACAGCCCCTTGCAGCGGCGTGTGAAGGGTACCGGCTTGGGTTTGCCACTGTGCAAGCGCCTGGCGGAATTGCTGGGTGGCAGCGTGGATGTGGCGAGCGAGCTTGGCGTAGGCTCGCGCTTCAGCGCACGCATTCCCCGAGTCTACCAACCGGCGGATCTGCGGCCACGCGCCGGCGAAGGTGGGCGAAATTTACTCATCGTCGACGACGAGGAGATCTCACGTTATCTGCTGCGAAACTTGCTTGGCACTGCTTACAATGTGTACGAGGCGCTGGGGGGGGAAGACGGCTTGCGCATGGCGCGGGAAGGGCGGCCGGACCTGATCTTCCTGGATTTGACCATGCCCGATATGAACGGTTTCGAGGTACTGAGGCGGCTAAAGTCCGATCCGCTGACGGCCGTCATTCCCGTGGTAGTGGTGACGGCGCAAGCCTTGACAGCGGTTGAAGAGAACGAATTGAACCGGCAGACGGTCGCGGTTCTCTCGAAGAATACCCTCACGCGGGCGATGGCGTTGTCGGTGGAATTCGGATCGAAGATTACGGTATCGGCGCGATACGGGTAGACACGGAGCGACGGAGGATGAACAGCACGATTCTAAATGTCGACGATCACGAAGTGAATCGTTACATCCGCACTCAGATTCTGCAGAAGGCGGGTTATAACGTGGTGGAGGCAGCTACAGGGAAGCACGCGCTGGAATTGTGCGCGGCGCAGAATCCCGCCCTGGTATTGTTGGACGTAAACCTTCCCGATATGAACGGTATGGAGGTCTGCCGGCATATCAAATCGATATCTCCGGTGCGCACGATTGTAGTGCACGTGTCCGCGACTTACGTGGGCACGGCCCACCAGGCGCACGGACTGCTCGGCGGTGCGGACGGTTACCTGTGCGAGCCTGTCGACCCGGAACTGTTGTTGGCGACGGTCGGCGCTTTTCTGCGTTTGCGTGATGCCGAGATCAAACTGCAGGAAAGCCAGGAGCGGCTCGCGGAGGCTCAGGCAATCGCCGGACTGACGTTCTGGGAATGGGATGTCGAGGCGGATAGCGTGCAAATGCCCGGCCCCGAAGACAGCCTGGTGCACATCAAATTTTCGGATTGGCTCAAGCTCGTGGATGAGGAAGATCGAACCACTGTGGAGCAGACACTGCGGCGGGCGTGCGAAACGCTACAGACCTTCCGCCACGAATTTCGCGCCCGCCGGCCGGATGGAACATTGCGCTGGATCGCGACTAAAGGGCGTGTATTTCGTGATGCAAACCGCATGGCGACCCGCTTAGTGGGCACAAACATGGAGATCACCGAACGGAAGAAGATCGAACTGGCGTTGCAGCGGTCCAACGAAGACCTGAGCCAGTTCGCGTTCATGATCAGTCACGACTTGCAGGAGCCGTTGCGCACCATCACGACGTTCACACAGTTATTGTCCCTGCGTCACAAGGAGGATCTGAACGACGAAGCGGCGACCTACATGTCGTTTGTGCTCGAAGGCAGCCGGCGCATGAACGCCATGATCACCGAGTTGCTTTCCTTCTGCCACATCCCGGATTTCCAGATGGCGCCGCCGCGGCTGGTAGCGTTGGAAACCGTGTTTAGCGCGGTGCTGGCAAATGTCGGCGCGGCGATCGAGGAGTCGGGCGCCGTGATTGTGCACGATCCGCTGCCGTCGGTATTAGGGGATCACGTTCAACTGACACAGGTTTTTCAGAACCTGATTTCGAACTCCCTGAAATACCGCAAGCCGGATGTGCCTTTGCGGATCGAAGTGACCAGCCGGGCCAGCGAGGGCAAATGGATTCTCTCGATTGCGGATAACGGAATCGGCTTCGAGCAAAAGCATGCGGAGTCGATATTTGGGATGTTCAAGCGGCTACACGGACACGAGATCGCGGGGACTGGCATAGGCTTGGCGGTGGTCAAGAAAGTAATCGAGCGCCACGGTGGCGGTATTTGGTCAGAATCGACACCGGGAGAAGGGGCGCGCTTCACCTTCACCCTGCCGGCCGCGTAGAAAAGATTCGTTCAAAGACTCCCGCAGTAACAGGACCGCACCCAAATATTGCTCAATCAGGTTGCGGTTCGCATGCGCATTCTTGGCCGGGACTCCATGTCCATGTATCGTTCAGACAGACGGCGGCGGGCGATTATCCGGAAGCGCAACAGCAGACAACCTGTAAATAGGAATTGTTTGTCTCGAGGATCGCCCGAAGGGAAGCTGACCGTGCTGCACAGCTTCACGGGCGGCACGGACGGCAGGAGCCAGCGTCGCGCTGGCGCGCGACGCCAGGGTCCGGTGTGATTCGCGACTCCGCCGGCAATCTGTACGGCACCGCAGTTGGCGGCGGCGCCTCGAACGGCGGCGTGATTTTCAAAATTACTCCCGCGGGAACCGAATCGGTCCTTTTCAACTTCACCGAGAGTTTACCGAACCGAGAATCGACATCGGCAGCAGAAACTCAGAGCCTTGCGAAGATATCTGGCAATGCGCTTCAAGCAAAACCGCTTCCGGCCTGCTTATCTGCACGCGGGCTCAATCACCATCGAACGCAATCTGCCGTGGTCCTTTGAAATTCCTGCCATGCTAAGATTCGTAATACCTTGGAGCGCCAGTTCAAAGCGGTCTTTGACCCCGGATTTATGAAAGAGATGAGATAGGTAGACCTTTACCGTGCCTACAGTAATCCCTAATTCGTAAGAAATCTCCTTGTTCGTCAGGCCCCGCACCAAAGTGCTCACCAGTTGGCTTTCCCGCAGAGTCAGCTTCACGCGCCGGACATCGCGGAAACCGTCCGTCAGGCTCTTCTCCAACCAAAGCTCGCCTTCATGGACTATGTGCAGGCATCGGAGGTGTGCCTCGGCGGAGAGCGTCTTGCGGAGAACGCCCCGAATGCCGATGGTCAACGCCTCCAGAGCAAAATCGCTGGCAATGTTTTCCGTCCATAAAATCAGCTTGCATCGCGGGGCCGAGTTCTGCAGTTCGTGGAGCATGGCCAATGTGATATCCGGCGCCACGTCGAGCACGGCGAGATCCGCGTCGTCATTTGCCAAATGCAACCTTAGCGCGGCGAGCTCTGCGCAACTCACGGTTAATTCGAGCGCCGGATCGCTGTCTATTACACTTTCCAGCCCCCTTGCCAAAATCTGCTGACTCGAATAAATAATAATACGAACCATATCGTTTGATCCCCTCGTAATCGTGTTCACATCTTGGGGCGCATGCACCTGATTCCGCTCGGCCCTACCGCGCGGCCGCACCCGCGATTGAAGCACGGTTTATCCAGTCGGGCGCGATTTCGCTCGCCGTACCTGCCCTGGTGGTTGCGCGCATACCGTAAGATCAGTCATGTTCTCGCGCGTGGCGTCGGGGCCATTGCTCGAGCACGACCATGTGATCTCTACTTGCAACTGCCGTACCTTTGCGGCCTGTCAGCCTTCGGCCCGTTCACAGTTGGCCGCAAAGTTACACACCTTGCGGCTTGAATCATTTGATGTAAGAGTAGGCCACGGTTGGCCTTGTAGGCATCCAATCGGCTTAACTCCGCCCGTCCCCGTGCTTCGGATCGGCACTTCGGCGTTGAAAGGCCTGGCTGCTCGTTGGGAGGGATCGCTTGGCCTCACTTAAGGCACGTTCGTCTATCCATGTAACACTCGGTTGTTGACTTGAGATTGATTGCGATCGGTTTGGTCTTCTAAAATCGTCAGCGTGCCTCGGCTAGGGTGGAATTGTGCCTTACCACGAGGCCGCCATAATAGCTCGGAAAATCGAATTTCTCTTTGAAGATCCGGTCCCATCGGGCGTTGACTATGCAGTACTTGCACGTCCCGCAACTGCAGCGTTGGCGAAACCGGAGGCGGGACGGGACATACTTCGCTTCCACCGCAATATTCACTTTCGAAGTACTCCTGGGGTTGGACGCCGCAATATGCTGGGAAGGCGGCTTGCGGGCAGTTTCCGTTGCGCATGAAAGAGGTGGTGGGATCGTCAGGGAGAATAGGTTGGCGAGAGCCGCTTGTGCTAGTTTTGGGTCGAGCTGGTGCCTTGAAGAGTGAATACTGCTGGGCGAGGCCAAATAAGAAAGCACGCTGACAATATCGTCGTTCGACGCCAGTAAAAATCCAATAGCGGCCCCGGCGGGATCCTTCGCCAGTAATGAATTCAGATGCATAGTGTCACGTTTGCGGAACAAGGTGCGCCACGGCTGCGGACGCTAACCCGGCCGCGGATCTGGCTCTGCCAGACCGCTGGTGTTTTTGCCCGGTATTCTTTCCATTAATTTGGGACGACAGCGTTTTCCAAGCCCCTGATCGCTCCGGTACCGCGTATAGCGGGGATGCGCTCGATCCGAAAACCTCCGTTATGATACTGGCAGGCGTAGGCTGGATTGGATGGTAGCCAAGCGAATGTAACAAAGAGTCCGACTTACACTCCGCAGTTACTTGGGTCCGTGCTAGGAAAACCTGTAAATCGAGTAAGTGCCTTCCTGCGGGCCTGATCCTACTATGGACTGCCAGGCCAGGGTTGTCAATGCCAAACTTAGTTTATTGTCTGGAAATGCAAAGCTTATCCGCGCTATATGGTTCAGTTCTATGTGAAACGCTACCGAATTAGGACAGATAGATAACTCCGTTGCCGTCTCCTTGTGACGAACTGTTGTCGTTTGAAGCCGCGGCAATTCTTGCAAAGATTAAATCAATCCCCATGAATACACCTTGCTCCGTCTCCGTGCTATCGACCTTTTCTCGGAGTTTAAGTTATGAGTGATGAAATACTGCTGAAAGTCACGTTTGAAACACTGCCCGGCTCCGGGTAAGTAAACTTTGCAGCACAAACTTGTTCAAACACCGCCGCTTGATGACGGCGGAATCAGTTCGAAAACGGTGATACCTAATGTACCCAGGGCCAGCGCACTCAGTGGATTGTAACTGTCACTGACGTCGAGTTGATTTACCTCCTGGCGCCAGCGTACTAACTGTCACGTTCCGTTTCGTTGGTCAATCCGCGAGCGCCTGCGGTAACAGTCGCATATCGCTAAATGACCAAATGCGGTCAAACGGGCTTTTCGAGCCTTCTGTTTACCTTTTAACGGCCCACCAGCATTAGATCGGTTTCCGGATAACGCCGAAGTGCAGGCGGGCCGGCCGCCAACTCTGCGCAGGTCAAAAATCCGGCTGGCGAAACCGTTCAGAAATGTTCCGAAACAGCTAAAGTGAGGGGATGTTGTTTTCCCGAATTGTGCGTGTCGGTGCGATTGTTGCCGCCTTCGCGGTGGCGGGGTGGTTGTTGGCGCAGAGCCAGCCTGCTTCGAAGCAGTACGCGGTGCTGCTGAAGCGCGGGCCGAAGTGGGTGGCGGGCAAGCCGGCCGGGGAGCAGGCGCTGGGGAATCACGGGCGGTACTTGCAGGAGCAGATGACGAAGGGCGCGCTGCAATTGGCTGGACCGTTTCTGGACGATTCAGGCGGACTGGTCCTGTACAACGCGAGAGACGAGGCGGAGGTGCGGGCGATCGCCGAACACGATCCCGGGGTGGTGGATGGGATCCTGGCGGTGGAGTCGATCCGGCCGTTTTATCTGGCCTTCGACGCCGCGAGCGGGAAGAGTCCGTTCAGGGCGGCGAAGTGATTGTCGGGGATGGGAAATGTTCCATCTTGTCGCCGTCCACGTTCCCGCAGCTACCCCGTTCCGCCTCGCGCACTTCCTGGGCTATTTTACTTCCTGGCGGTGGTTTTGGCCAGTCGGCCAGAGATGGGGAAAATCAGTTCCGGTCGTGAGATATCAAGAGAGATACTGCGATGAATCTAAGACATTTTGCCCATATATCGGTTTCGGCTTGACCGTCTTTATGGCGCGTTTAGTATCTGCAAGGCGCAGTTAATAGCCACCCGCAGCGCGGGTCGATAATGCTACATATCAGGGTATCCCTGATTGAGACACACTTCCGATCTATCGATAATGATTTCTTGCCACTGCCGAACGGTCTCCGCACGGAGCGCTCCGTAAGCAACGAATCTCCAAGATCTGCACGCGCAATTGGATGCCATCGAAAACAAGGCTCGCGGCATGATGGAGCGGATGTGGAAAACCGCCGCCCAAATTGGAGCCGCCGCAGGGCAAGAGTCGCTTCCGCCGGACTTGCTGAGCGGAATACCCACAGGCAGCGAGTTGGCCGATCTCCTCAAGCGCTTGCAGGCCGAGCAACGACGGATCGATGCGCTTAACCGCACCGTCGGCGCTGCGATCGCGCTCACGCAGAGGGGTCGGTATAAAATACGTCCGAAGATGCAACGAGGGGGAGCCGGCAACGCCTGAGCTTCTGACAGGGGCCTCGTCCTTATTCGCTATATAGCAAACCGAGGTTGCTCAATGCGCCGCATTCGTTGTGCCGCGAGGCGCTCTGAGCTGGCCAACGCGATTCGTGAGGATGGTTCATTGTCCGATACCACCGCATATCAAGCCGCGGGTCGAGCCGGTAATGTGCAGATCAGCTCCTCGCTCAGGCCCGAGGGTCCTTGCGTGCCTAACCTGTCTCTCACTCATTTTCAATGCCGCCGACCATCGAAGAAAAGGCCTTTTCCGTGTCCAAATTTTGGGGTCCATTACACTGTTCGCCACGCTGCAGCGCGCAGATGCGGGATTTCCATAAACAGCCGTCGTCTGACGTTTTGAGCTGCCAGGCGATTCTGCGTCATTCATCTCACAGCGATACTCGACGTCATCCGCGGCCAGGACGATTTCACGCATGGATACCCGTAGCGGCGGGAGACTGTGGAAACTGGCCGCTTATTGGCCCGATCCGACGTTCGCGGAGAAGGTGTCGCACTTCGACAGGTCGCCCGTATCCAGTCCCCGCCGGAACCACTCCGTGCGCTGCGCGGAAGTCCCGTGCGTGAAATTCTCCGGGCTCACATGCCCCGTCGCCATGCGCTGCAAGCGGTCGTCGCCCACCGCCGCCGCCGCCCGCAGGCCCGCTTCTACATCGGCGTCGTCCACGATCTTGCGCTGCTCGGTGGCATGGCCCCAGATGCCCGCGTAGCAATCCGCCTGTAATTCCAGCCGCACCGAAAGCGGATTCGCCTGCGATGGCTGGCTGCGCGCCATCCGTTGCATGCGGTCCTCAATGCCCCGCAGCTTCTGCACGTGATGGCCAATCTCGTGCGCGATCACGTACGCCTGCGCGAATTCGCCTGGCGCGCCGAAACGGTCGGCCAGTTCCTGAAAGAATCCCAGATCCAGATAAACCTTCTCGTCCTCGGGGCAATAGAACGGCCCCGTCGCGCTCTGCGCATCCCCGCACCCGGACTGCGTTTCGTCGCGGAAAAGAACCAACTTCGTGTGCCGGTAAGGCGTGCCCGCCGCGGGCAGAAGTTGCTCCCAGGTATGCTGTACGTCGTTCAGCACGAACGTGACGAAATCCACTTCGCGCTTCTCCCCCGCGGCTGCATTAGGGCCCGCCGGTCGGGACATGGCCGCCGAAGGCGCTGCTCCCCCGCCGCCGCTAAGTAGCGTGAAGAGGTTGGTTCGAAAGATAAAGCTCAGGGCGATCAACAGCAAAGTGCCGCCGATGCCCAGATGGATTCCGCCAAAGCCCCCGAAATTCGACCCGCCGCCTCCGCCCCCTTCGCCGCGCCGGTCTTCGATGTCGGAACTATCGCCGCCTGGAGTCCACTCCATATCTTTCCATGATAAGCGAGATCTCCGCCGCCTTGCGGAATGGCCGGATTTGAATGTTCACCGAGGGCACAACAAGGACAGAGCGAAGGCCGATCAAGAACGCATGATCGAAGAATTCTCTTTTGACGTGACGTTGTGATCTCGATTCCGTAGCGCGGGTCGATAAGGCTGCTTAACGCCGCAGCCGGCCTCGGCGCGAGCATCAAGTTCTGCCTTAGCATTCCTGCGTTTCCCCGTAACCGATGTTGCGATTATTCCCGTTATGGACCAAACCATACTGGAAGCGGCTTGAGTCGGGTACCAGGCCCGAGCGGATCGTATCGCCGCAAAGATTGCAGAACTCAGGGCGCTACTGGCGATCCAGACGGTCTATCCTGCTTGCTAACCCGCCATGTTGTGCTTGCGTGGCACGGCTTGTTCTCTGCCAGAGACGGCAAATCGCGCCCGGCGGACGCGCTTTGCCTCGGACTCCGATAACGGGCAATCCTTACAGAACACTGCAACGTCTCTGGCGCGGAACGGCTCTACCGCGCCGGCTCCCGCCCCGGCCACAGCCGCCATGCCAGCAACATCGTGATCATCTGAACGCTCACAATCATTGTCACTACGCCCGGCCATCCGTGGGATTTCCAGACAGGCCCAGGAACCGCCGAACCCATGCTGCCGCCGATGTTATAGATCATGACATACAAGCCGACCGCCAACGCGCGGTTGGTCTTCGTCGCCACGCCGATAAATCCGCTCGCACACGTTTGCGCTACGAAAACTGCGTTACAGACTAGCGCGAGACCCGCAATAATCACAATGACGTTTGGAACCATCGTAAGCAGCGCGCCGCACGCTCCCGCCCCGATACCGCACACCAGCACTAGCCGATGCCCGTATTGATCCACGTACCGGCCGGCGATCGGCGTCACCACCGCGCTCGTCAAATAGACGAAAAACAGCGAACCGAGAATCGACGTCGGCAGCAGAAACGGAGGCGCCGACAAATAGAAGTTGATATACGTGAACGTCGAGATCAGTGAGAAAAATACGCAGAACCCGACCGCGTATGTCGCCAGCAACAAAGGGTTGCGCAAGTGCTCACCCACGGCGGCCCAGAACGCGCTCGTTGGCGGAGCCGGCTTTTTGCTCTCGACGGGCATGTATCGCCAGATGATCGCCGCGCTCATGAAATTCAATGCGCCCAGCACCCAAAACACGTTGTGCCAGTTGTATTTCGATGCGATGATGCCGGCCAGGAACCGACCCAAAAATCCGCCCACAACCGTGCCGCCCACATAGGACGCCATGCCGCGGCCCGCCTCTGCCGCCCCCCATTCGTCGTGAATGTACGCGATGGTTACGACAAAAATTCCCGGCGTGAAGATGCCTTGCAGGAAGCGCCACAACAGCAGCGAGGGCAGTCCACCGGCAAACGCGGCAGCCAGAGTCGATACCGCAAGACCAAAACCCGCGATCACGATCGTTTTCTTGCGCCCGATACGGTCGGAAATTCTCCCCGCCATCGGCGCTGTCAGAGCCATGCCCAGCGTGCTGGCCGTGACGGTAAGGCTCGCAAGGAACGCGGTAATCCCTAGTGCCTTGGTTAAAACGGGAAGGATCGGTTGTGTCGCATAAACAGTCAAAAACGCGCAGAAACCCGCGAAGATAACCGCTAGCGTGCGTTCAGTTCGGTTGGATATCTAAACAGAATACCATCTCCCAAAACCGCCCTGAAATGGAGCCCCGCGGGTTGCAAACTTTGGTGGACGCAACCAGGCCAGCACATACGGGTTCGTTTTGGTTACCGCAACTTGCTCGCCGGCCATTTCAGAACGCGCCAACTGCAAGCATAATCGAGGAGCGGCGCCCAGTTCCCATGAAGCCACCGCCGGCACCTTCTGCAAGATCGACGCAAGCTCAATCGAAAACCGAAGCAATCTGCTCGATCCCGATCCCCTCTTTCACCGCCCGCAAATCATGATACAAAATCCCCGCGAAAACCGAGCTATAACTCGTCGCCAGAGTCCCCCAAACCCACAGCACCAACCGCGCCGCCAGCGTCCCTCTCGGCACCGCCGCCCCCAGCCCCGCCGACACCGCGATGTTGATTACCATCAGCACCGCCAGCACTCCCAAAATCGGCCACCAGTGGCCGCTCGTCAAATCCGCGCTCCGCGACATCGACTTAAAAGGATTCACCCGCTCCACCACGCACACCGGCAGCGCCACCTGCAGCGCCGAAAACTCGATCAGCCCCGGGATAATGCAGAATAAAAATCCAAATCCCACCAGCAGCCCAATCAATATCGACAGTGCAATCACCGGCAAAAACCGGCTCATTCCCCGCTGGATCGATTCCATCGCATTCACCTGTTGCCCCATCAAATCCTGAAAGGCCGCGTACACCACCACCGCCTGCGAAAACGCCGCCAGAATCAGCGTCAGCAGCAGCGACACCCCCAACATGGCGAAATCCCGCGGCCCCACGCGAATGAATAGCTCCGGTAGCTGCGACAGCGCCGCCAGCAAAAAAAACGTCAGGAAATGCCGCGTCAGCGCACCCCACGACTTCACCAGCACGTCGCCAATGCGAAACTCAACCGGCTGTTTGTAATCGAGAATGGAAAGAGGTCCGCTCACAGCGTAAGCATACACCGAAACGGACGAGAATTAACGGATCTGTACCAGCGAATCGTCGGTCCGCGGCGCGCCCGCCATACTCAACGTCTGCGGCGCCCGCCAGAAATCCAAGTAAGAAACCTGGTGCACGCACGCCACCGTGCATCGCGGCGCGCACGATTTCTCCGTCATAAACTCCCGCCGGATGTCCGCCACCGTGTATTCCGCCAAAGGCTTCGCCGGATATCCCCGCTGCTGCGAGCAGTAATGCACCAGGCCCTCTTCGCAGATATACAAATACCGCGCCCCGGCCCGGCACCGCCACGTGTTTTCTTTTCCGTGCGCGATATTGTCCTGAAAATAATTGAACTGCGCGTAGCTGCTCTTTTCCAGGTTGCGCATGGCCGAGTAAACCTCGCGCTCCGCCTCCGCCAGCGGTTGCAGCTGCCCCGTCCCGTCGTGAATTATTCCCACCGTCGACGTGAACCCCAATTCCACCGCCCGCTTGCCCACCGTCAGCGCATCCTGCGGATTACGAATCCCCCCGCCCACCACCGAATTGATATTCACGTGAAATTCGGAGTGCTCCGCCAGCAGTTGCAGCTTCTTGTCCAGCACCTTCAGGCTCTTCTTCGAAACCTCGTCCGGCGTCACGTTGTCGATGCTGATCTGCAGGTGCTCCAGCCCCGCCCGGTTCAACCGCTTGATGCGCTCCGCCGTCAGCAGATACCCGTTGGTGATCATGCCCGCAATCGCACCCGTCTTGCGGATGTGGGCTGGCCGCTTCGCCTACGCGATCCTCCCCCTCACCGTCTCGACCTGGGTCTTGAGGGGCCAGGCGTTCGATTGGCCTGCCATCGCCATCGCCATCCTCGCGCCGTTGATTCTGGCGATGACAATACAATACCGTCAGCGAGCGCCCTGGCAACAGCAATAGACCTGGCCGTCGTGCTCTAACCGATTGCCGCCGGCAAAAATAAGGTTCGTCAGAAGAATTCGTGGGTAGCTACCTGAATCAAATTCCGTTCAATGCTTACACCCATCGAAGCGCGCGCTCCCTTGCTCCGGAAACCGTTGATCTTCGGGTGACTTTCGCAAAGTGGATCCCGCGCCCGTCACTAAAACTGTAGGCTTGCGTTGATGGCCCGAACATCCTCACCGAAAGCCGGTCGTTCGAGGAACTCGTATCTCCGCTTGAATTCGTAATCGATCTCCTTGCCGCCGGCTGGAGCCACCCCCGGGTTCTCTCGAGTTACCCACATCTCTCCGAAGAGGACATCAGCTCATGCCTCGCTCACGCCCGGCGAGCTCCTGCGCGAAGAGAAGGTGCATCGGCTCAAAACCGCAGGAAACTGATGGCATTGCGGGCTTCAGCAGGCAGCGGCGTCCTGTTCCCGGTTCGTTCCTGGCTCCAGCTTCAGCCCAAGCCCGACCCCCGCCGGCGTTCCTTGTGTGATTACGCGAGAGCGAACTCGAGTCCGCCCTCTTCTCGTATCACCAAGCCAAACGCACCCCAAAAAAAACGCCCCATAAATTGGGGCGTTTTTGCTAAGGTCGCTCATGGAGCGTCGCCTCGCGTCGGACAAAAGACCGACTTACTTTGAATAGCCGGGCAATCGCCGCTTTGATAGACTCGATTAGAGTATAATCCTAACTACGTGTAATGTCAAATTCTACCGGTAGCTCTAACTTACCGGAGCCGGCGAATGTCACACGCCGTGGCTCCGTACTTGGCATCGACTTAGGAAGCCAATCCGTCGGTACCGCGCTGGTTAACTGCGAATCGAAACAAATCGAGTTTATGGGGGTCCGAGTCTTCCCCGCCGGCGTCACCGGCAACCTGGACGAGGGCAAAGAAGAGTCCAACTCAGTAAACAGGCGAAAAGCGCGATCCGCCCGACGCCAGACCCAACGCCGCCAGCGTCGCCTCTACAAAGTCTTCCGAATTCTTCAACGCGCCGGGCTGCTGCCCCCCGGCGAGCGTGTCGCAGCGCTCGGCGAATTGCAGCGCGAACTGGAACGCCGCTACCCCGAGACCACCGTTCTTCCCTGGTTCCTCCGTTCTCGCGCCTTGGACCATCCCCTTGAACGCTATGAACTCGGCAGGGCGATCTATCACCTGGCCCAGCGCCGCGGCTTCCAGTCCAATCGTGTCGGCGGTGCCACCGAAGAAAAAGAACGCAGCGAAATTAAGGCGGCCATCGAAGCTCTGCAATCCGAACTGGAAGCTTCCGGCAAGCGCTCTCTCGCCGAGTACATGGTCGCGCTGAACCCGCACGAGAAACCGCTCCGTAACAAGGCCGATTACTTTCACGAACACTACACCGACCGCTCGATGTATAAACGGGAATTCGCGCTCATTTGGGAGTCACAAAAGCAATTCCACGCCGTCCTGCTGACGGATGACCGGCGCGACAAACTCTACCGCGCCATCTTCCACCAACGCCCTCTAAAAGACCAATCCCACCTGATCGGAGATTGCGAACTGGAAGAGGGCGAAAAGCGCGCTCCCTTGCGCTCGCTTGCCGCCCAGCGCTTCCGCGTCTTCGGCTTCCTCAACAACCTTCGCGTCCGCCTCGACGATGGGAGCGAACAGCGACTGACCCAAGGCCGGCGCGATATCGCACTCGACCTCTCCGAAAAATCGGACAAACTGACCCTGGCAAAACTGCGCACTAAAGCCTTGGGCCTCGACCCGCACCTGAAATTCACCATCGAAGAAGGCGGAGAAAAGAACTTCCCCGTCAACCTTACGGCCAGCCGCCTGCGAACTGTCCTGGGCGAACGATGGGATCGCCTGTCACCCGCGCAAAAAGACGACCTGGTCGAGGACGTTGGCGACGGCAAGCGATGTCCCACCGACCAAGACATTGAGCGGTGCGCCGCCAATAAATGGGAGTGGCCCCCCGAGGTAGCCGCCGAGCTCAGCCGCGTCCGCCTGCCGGACGGCTACGCGCGCTACTCCCTAAGGGCCTTAACGGAAATCCTCCCGGCTATCGAAAACGGCCTCAACACCGAAGAAGCGATCCGCCAACGGTACCCCCCCAAGCCGCACGAAGCCCTCCGATTCCTGCCGCCCGTCACGAGCGAAGCCGCCAGGCGTGTCCTGGGAGAGATCCGTAACCCTGGCGTGCTGCGCGCTCTCACCGAATTGCGCAAAACCGTCAACGCCATCATCCGCCGCTTCGGCAAACCAGAAACAGTCCACGTGGAACTGGCGCGAGACCTCAAGAAATCTCGCTCCGAACGCCAACGGGAAACCAAGCGCAATAGGGGCAGGGAAGCCCTCCGGCAAAAAGCAGTAGAAGAACTGAGGAAATACGATCCGGTAAGATGGACGAACCCCCGCAACTCAGACATTGAGAAATGCCTGCTCGCCACAGAAGCCAGATGGCAGTGCCCGTACACCGCCCAGCAGTATGGTTTCTCCGACGTTTTCAGCGACGCCCCCAGAGTGGACATCGAGCACATCATCCCAAGATCCAGATCCTTGGATAACTCTTTCCCGAACAAATCCCTCGCCTACCGCTCGGCCAACATCGAAAAAGGCAGCCGAACGCCACGGGAGTGGCTCTACGAATCCGACAGGACTCGCTACGACCGGATGATCGCAATCGTTAAAAGCTTCGACCCCAGATTTGACAGCGGCCCAAAGCTAAAGCGTTTCGCCATGGAGCTATCCGAACCCGACTCCCTCCTAAACGAATTCACGCAAAGACAATTGCAAGACACACGCTACGCCTCCAAACTCGCCGCAAAGTACATTGGAATGCTCTTCGGCGGCGTGGTCGACTCCACCGGAAAACGGCGCGTGACGGCCTGCGCCGGACAAGTCACCGCGCAGCTTCGGCGTGCCTGGGACCTCGATCGAATCCTTTCCGGCGTGCCCGCAAAATCGCGCGACGACCACCGCCACCATGCGATCGACGCGCTCACCGTCTCGCTGTCCTCGGACCGCTTAATAAGGGCTCTGGCAACCGCCGCCGGCGACGCGGACCACCTTTCAAGGCGCAAGGTAATCCTTCCCGTCCCCTGGCCGGACTTTGCCGCCGAAGCCAGAACCACCGTGGAAAAGATCCAGGTGTCGCACCGCCCGCTGCGAAAACTCTCCGGCCCGCTCCACGAAGAAACGCTCTACAGCGCCCCAAGAAAGGCTCCCGGTAGTCAGCAAAAGGAATGCGTTCATTATCGGGTCCCCGTCACGAGTCTCAGCACGCCAAAGCACTTCCAAGACATCGTTGACCTCGCCGTTAGAGCCGCGGTAACCGAGCGCGCCTCACAACTCGGCGGTGGTGGCAATAAATTTCAAGACAACTGGCCCTCCCTGCTCACGAGGGATGGTGCCCAGGTGCCCATCAAGCGGGTGAGAATCCAGAAAGTGCATTCAGTAAGAAAGATAGGCGAACAAAACAAACAAAGGTTCGTCATCCCAGGCACCAACCACCATGCGGTAATCCTGGAGCACTACGATATCAAAGGCGCCGTGAAAAGCTACTCCTGCGGCGAGACAGTGACGCTCCTCGAAGCGGCCGAACGGAACCGCCAGAAAGTCCCGGTAGTCAAGCGAACCCACGGACCCGGCTGCGGCTTCTGCTGCACCCTCAGCGAAGGAGACCTCATCAAGGCAACCCGGCCCGGCGACACCGCGCCCCGCATTTGGAAAGTCAGGTCGACGCGCCAAAGTGGTCAACTGGAGCTAACGCCATCTTTGGACGCCAGGGAGAAAAAGCACATCAAAACCGCCGGCCTGATCTGGCAACCCAATGTGAATCCTCTTTTCCGCAGTGGGGCGCGCAAGGTTCTGGTAAATCAACTCGGAGAGGTCATCGCAGCGAATGACTGACCGTGTCCTCGACATCTCGAACGGACCGGCACGCCTCAGCATACGCAACGGGCTCCTCGTCGTCGAAACCGAGGGCATCGAACGCGACGCCATCCCGTGCGCCGAACTCGCCTCCGTCCTGATCTCGCACCCGCACGTCACGCTCACACAGTTCGTCTTAACAAAGCTCGCCGACGCCGGAACCATCCTGGTCACCTGCGACGAGAAATTCGCCCCTGCCTCGATGGTCCTGCCGCTGGGCGCCCATCACGCCCAAGCCGAGCGCTTCCGCCGTCAGGCTGCTATGCCTCTACCTAAGAAGAAGCGAGTCTGGCAATCCATCGTGCAAGCTAAAATCCGCGCTCAAGCGTCGGTGCTGGAAACAGCGTTCGGCACCGACGACGGGCTGCGTGCGCTCATACCACACGTCGCATCAGGCGACTCCGGGAACGTCGAGGCGCGAGCGGCCCGTCACTACTGGTCCCGTCTATTCGATGACGGCAAGTTCCGGAGGCGCAACGAGGACGACACTAGAAATCATCTTTTGAATTACGGCTACGCGGTCCTGCGCTCCATGACGGCGCGCGCTCTCTGCGGCGCCGGAATGCACCCCACCTTCACCATCTTCCACACCAACGTTCACAACCCATTTGGACTCGCCGACGATTTCATGGAGCCATTCCGCCCGCTCGTCGACCGAACGGCTTGGTGCATGGGCGCCACCGCACTGGACACCGAGAGCAAAACGCGCCTCATTGAATCGCTGCTGGCGCGCTACCTGGCCGGGAACGAAGACCGAGCCCTGCCGGATATTCTCAACAAACTGGCGCGCAGCTTCGCAGGCATCGTTATGGGGGAGGAAGACAAGCTCTGGCTGCCCGAAATCCGGCCGTCGCAGGCCCATCGGGGGTAGAGCAGTGGCAATCTCAAGGTATCGAGTCGTGTGGCTCTTCGTAATGTTCGATTTACCCGTGGAAACCAAAGAGCAGAGGCGCGACTACACGCAATTCCACAAAAAGCTCCAGAGCAAGGGCTTCACCATGCTCCAATATTCGGTTTACGCCAAGCACCTCCCGAGCGAAGACGTCGCGGAGCCTCTAAAGGCGCATGTCCACGCATCCCTTCCGCCCATGGGACAGGTCCGCATTATGGCTGTGACAGACCACCAGTTCGGCAAAATGGAAGTCTATTTCGGACGAAAAAGGCGCCGCGTCGAGGACCCACCGCTCCAAATTTCACTTTTTTGAAGCCAAACCTAATAAAAATGCCCCGCAACCTCAAGGGGTTACGGGGCACTAGAGTCTATCAAAGCTGCCATTCCCGGCCATCCAAAGCCCCGACGTGACGGGGGGGTGATCGACGCCGAGTCTATCAAAGCTGCCATTCCCGGCCATCCAAAGCGCTTCGGCCCCCGACGCCTTGGTTTCGGCTGAGTCTATCAAAGCTGCCATTCCCGGCCATCCAAAGCGCGACGGCCAGGGGGAATTTGGGGGCGCAGAGTCTATCAAAGCTGCCATTCCCGGCCATCCAAAGCTCGGGAGCGTCCAGCCGCTTCGAGGTAGCGGAGTCTATCAAAGCTGCCATTCCCGGCCATCCAAAGCCTGAGTAGGTTGGAGAAGTAGGTAGGGGAGAGTCTATCAAAGCTGCCATTCCCGGCCATCCAAAGCTCGCCGAATACCTGACCCTTGCTGGTGATGAGTCTATCAAAGCTGCCATTCCCGGCCATCCAAAGCTCGCCCCAGGTAGCGAGATCGGAACATTCAGAGTCTATCAAAGCTGCCATTCCCGGCCATCCAAAGCGATGCCGACAACTACACCGGCGCCGGATTCGAGTCTATCAAAGCTGCCATTCCCGGCCATCCAAAGCCTGAATGAATCGCTGTCCATCGCGTGCACGAGTCTATCAAAGCTGCCATTCCCGGCCATCCAAAGCGACGGAACCTCGGCGGGAACGTCGGTGTTGGAGTCTATCAAAGCTGCCATTCCCGGCCATCCAAAGCGTCCGGAATCGCGTCATCCCAGATGGGTGGGAGTCTATCAAAGCTGCCATTCCCGGCCATCCAAAGCCCAAGAATATCTCGCCGTCAAATCCGCTCGAGTCTATCAAAGCTGCCATTCCCGGCCATCCAAAGCCCAGCGTAGTAGTTGACGCCAATTCCGCGGAGTCTATCAAAGCTGCCATTCCCGGCCATCCAAAGCTACACCGATTCGTTAGCGCTGGCGCGAGCGAGTCTATCAAAGCTGCCATTCCCGGCCATCCAAAGCTATGGCGTAGCGATGCCATACGGCAGTCAGAGTCTATCAAAGCTGCCATTCCCGGCCATCCAAAGCCCAACAGCCTGCGAAGCCGCCGGCCAGGTGGAGTCTATCAAAGCTGCCATTCCCGGCCATCCAAAGCAAGGATAGCTTGCTTGTCAACCACTGCGATGAGTCTATCAAAGCTGCCATTCCCGGCCATCCAAAGCATTTTGGGCAACGCCATCACCGGTTATCTTGAGTCTATCAAAGCTGCCATTCCCGGCCATCCAAAGCGTCTTATCGCCCTCGCAGTGTTGCGCCTTGAGTCTATCAAAGCTGCCATTCCCGGCCATCCAAAGCACGACCCGTCAATGAGGACAGCACGGATGGGAGTCTATCAAAGCTGCCATTCCCGGCCATCCAAAGCGAGGCGCACCTCTACCGGATGAACGGCACAGAGTCTATCAAAGCTGCCATTCCCGGCCATCCAAAGCTTATGTGTTACCCTGATACTAGAGGATTAAGAGTCTATCAAAGCTGCCATTCCCGGCCATCCAAAGCCCAGGAGCGGATGCGGCCTGAAAGTACATCGAGTCTATCAAAGCTGCCATTCCCGGCCATCCAAAGCCTACATCCTGCCGAGCAAGTAACCTAAGTGGAGTCTATCAAAGCTGCCATTCCCGGCCATCCAAAGCTCTACCGGGATGGCGTAATTTGCCATGCGGGAGTCTATCAAAGCTGCCATTCCCGGCCATCCAAAGCCTCCGATTGTCTGGATACGTGTAGGTGTAGGAGTCTATCAAAGCTGCCATTCCCGGCCATCCAAAGCCGGACCATGCCGTGATCGTGGACGCCGCCGAGTCTATCAAAGCTGCCATTCCCGGCCATCCAAAGCACAAAGGATGCGCGGGACAAGATGAGCGAGAGTCTATCAAAGCTGCCATTCCCGGCCATCCAAAGCGTAATCGTTCTGGGCTTCGCCGTCAAGCCAGAGTCTATCAAAGCTGCCATTCCCGGCCATCCAAAGCATGATGAGGTATCGGCGCTGTCTCGCGGGCGAGTCTATCAAAGCTGCCATTCCCGGCCATCCAAAGCGGATGGGACGAGAGTCTCCTGCATTCGGAGAGTCTATCAAAGCTGCCATTCCCGGCCATCCAAAGCCGCCAGTTCTCGGCGTAGAATCGGCGGGTGGAGTCTATCAAAGCTGCCATTCCCGGCCATCCAAAGCGGAGCGATCCGCATCCTGCTCCCGCCACAGGAGTCTATCAAAGCTGCCATTCCCGGCCATCCAAAGCCGCGAGCATCGCCAGGGATCGCGCCATCCTGAGTCTATCAAAGCTGCCATTCCCGGCCATCCAAAGCGCAAGCAACGAGCGCAACCATCGCTGGGCAGAGTCTATCAAAGCTGCCATTCCCGGCCATCCAAAGCTAGTTCAGTTGGCGGCGTGCCGTCAGTGGCGAGTCTATCAAAGCTGCCATTCCCGGCCATCCAAAGCCGAAAGCGCTGCGCCACTCGCGCGGTCTGGGAGTCTATCAAAGCTGCCATTCCCGGCCATCCAAAGCTCCTCCGCGATCGACCTCCAGAGCGAGATTGAGTCTATCAAAGCTGCCATTCCCGGCCATCCAAAGCTGGATTCGCTTCAACCCGGCGCGGTGTATGGAGTCTATCAAAGCTGCCATTCCCGGCCATCCAAAGCACAACGGTCGGGCACACCATCTGCGCAGGCGAGTCTATCAAAGCTGCCATTCCCGGCCATCCAAAGCAGGCGCGCAAGTGAAGCCATGCCACTGCCTGAGTCTATCAAAGCTGCCATTCCCGGCCATCCAAAGCCAACCAATCTCCGCGCATAGTATTGGCGGCGAGTCTATCAAAGCTGCCATTCCCGGCCATCCAAAGCCAGGTATGCTGCCGCGCCTGCAATATCAAGGAGTCTATCAAAGCTGCCATTCCCGGCCATCCAAAGCGATCACCGAAGCGTTCCTCCGAGCGCCGCGAGTCTATCAAAGCTGCCATTCCCGGCCATCCAAAGCGGAAGCTCGGCTCTGGCACCCCTTGTTCAGGAGTCTATCAAAGCTGCCATTCCCGGCCATCCAAAGCGCGGATTTCTGCTTGTTGTCGCGCTCGTACGAGTCTATCAAAGCTGCCATTCCCTGCCAGCAAAAAAAACGTCAGGAAATGCCGCGTCAGCGCACCCCACGACTTCACCAGCACGTCGCCAATGCGAAACTCAACCGGCTGTTTGTAATCGAGAATGGAAAGAGGTCCGCTCACAGCGTAAGCATACACCGAAACGGACGAAAATTAACGGATCTGTACCAGCGAATCGTCGGTCCGCGGCGCGCCCGCCATACTCAACGTCTGCGGCGCCCGCCAGAAATCCAAGTAAGAAACCTGGTGCACGCACGCCACCGTGCACCGCGGCGCGCACGCTTTCTCCGTCATAAACTCCCGCCGGATGTCCGCCACCGTGTATTCCGCCAAAGGCTTCGCCGGATAACCCCGCTGCTGCGAGCAGTAATGCACCAGGCCTTCTTCGCAAATGTACAAATACCGCGCCCCGGCCCGGCACCGCCACGTGTTTTCTTTCCCGTGCGCGATGTTGTCCTGAAAATAATTGAACTGCGCGTAGCTGCTCTTTTCCAGGTTGCGCATGGCCGAGTAAACCTCGCGCTCCGCCTCCGCCAGCGGTTGCAGCTGCCCCGTCCCGTCGTGAATTATTCCCACCGTCGACGTGAACCCCAATTCCACCGCCCGCTTGCCCACCGTCAGCGCATCCTGCGGATTGCGGATCCCCCCGCCCACCACCGAATTGATATTCACGTGAAATTCGGAGTGCTCCGCCAGCAGTTGCAGCTTCTTGTCCAGCACCTTCAGGCTCTTCTTCGAAACCTCGTCCGGCGTCACGTTGTCGATGCTGATCTGCAGGTGCTCCAGCCCCGCCCGGTTCAACCGCTTGATCCGCTCCGCCGTCAGCAGATACCCGTTGGTGATCATGCCCGCAATCGCGCCCGTCTTGCGGATGTGGGCAATAATATCGTCCAGGTCCGGATGCAGCAGCGGCTCTCCGCCGCTGATCGTCACAATCGTCGTTCCCAGCGCCGCCAGTTGATCCAGCCGCTCCCGCACCGTCTCCAGCGGTACCGGCTTCGAATGGTCGTCGTATTCGTTGCAATAGGTGCAAGCCAGGTTGCACCGCCGCATTGGAATGATGTGCGCCAGAATCGGATGGTCCGTCGACACCACGCCCTTGGCGATCATGCGCAGTTCGCGCGCCCGCAGGTGTGCCGCCCGCCATCCCCTACGCCACGACTTGGTAACGTCTCCCATGTCTGAAAATCCCATTAAACCATACAATCCGTAGGAGTTCTGTGCCGCGAACCCCACCGGCCGCTTTTCCGCATTCAACGGCGATTTCAAGCCGCCGAGCGTCGCCGGCCAGTTTGCAACCCCTCCCCCCTCACCCTGTCCTAACGGGTGAGGAAATCGAAACATGCAAAACTCAATCGGAGACGGAATCGTCGTACTCGCGCTCACCGCCGGCGTGATCGCTTACTTGTATCTGAAATTCCGCGAAAGGCAGCGCCGCCTGGAAATCATCCACCAGGAACGCCTCGCCGCCATGGACAAGGGCATCCCGCTGCCCGAACTCCCCATCGATCCCCCCATCGTCCACAAACGCCCGGACCCCCACGTCCCCCTGATCCTGGGCATTGTCCTGCTCACCATCGGCGCCGGTTCCATGATCGCTCTGGGACTTACCTCCAACTTCCAAAGCCACGGCCTTTGGCCGCTCCCGCTGCCGTTGGCCATGGTCGGCCTTGGCCTCATGCTCTACTATTTTCTCGCCGCCCCGCGGGAGCGTTGAGGAAACCAGTGGCTAACATCGACACAGACGAAGCGCTCGTCGCCCGCTGCCGCACCGCTGGCGATCCGCAAGCCTTCGCGGAATTGGTCCGCCGCTATCGGGAGCCGGTTTTCCGTTTGGCGGTCTCCATCCTGGGGCCCGAATTCAAAGCGGATGCCGAAGAAGTCGCGCAAGAGGTCTTCCTCCGCGTCCATCATGCTCTCGTTGGCTTTCGCGGCGAATCGCAATTCAGCTCCTGGATCTATCGCATTGCCTTCAATCAGGCCGTCAACCTGAAAGCTCGTGTTCGTTATCGTGCTCCCCATGTGTCCCCAGACGCGCTCGCCGCCGCAGCCTCGCCGCTCCCGAACCCGGAGGACCGTCTCCAGGCCGCGCGCCGCGATCGGGCGTTGGCCGAGTGCACGAGCGAACTGCCCGAGGTCTACCAATCGGCCCTGCGCCTCCACTATTGGATGGGCGAAAGCATAGCCCAAATCGCCGCCCTCCTCGGTGCCCCCGAAAACACCGTCAAATCATATCTTCACCGGGCCAGGCGCCTGCTCCATGAGATGCTGAAGGAAAGAGGATTCGACAATGTCTGAGCAAGAGAACATGGACCATCTGCTGCGCCAGATGATGGCCTCCCAGCCGCAGCCGTCTCTGTCGCCTGCCTTCGACCGCCGGCTCATGAAGGAACTGCGCCCGTCCCGCCTGACCGCCGCCGGCCGCTTGCTGCTCGTCCTCTATGCGCTCCTCGCCCTGGCCGTCTCCGCCTGGGTTTTGAGAGCCTTCGCTTGGCCCGCCGTCGCCATCGCCATCCTCGCGCCCTTGATCCTGGCGCTGGCCATTCAATCCCGTCAGCGTACCCCCGTTTCACGCTCGCGCCATCCGCTCCGCGGCCGGTAATGCCCAGCCCCCCCGCACGGCCCCAGCGTGGTAGCAGCCCCCGATGAAGGGAAGAACGCCAGTCTCAGTCTTGCCCCCCGTGCGCACGGCCAGTTGTGTGATGTAAACCATCTTCCTGCCGCGAATTAAGCATAACCTTGCCGGATGCGCCCAGCTAAGTGCTTTGTTTGCGTCCCTCCCAACGGCCCTCCCCGGACTCGATAAACCAAAGTTGCCAGAAGTGCGGTTTTGAGGCATGACCTTACGGGTGCAGTGCACTGGATATCGGTCTATTCGAGGTTGCGTCGGCGAACTTGCTGCTGGTGTCCGGGCGGGCGCAGGGCACAACCGAGACAGACCGGCAAGCTTCCGCCGCTGCGCAAGATATTGGCGTGACCGACCAGATGTCAGCAACGAGCGTCACCCGACCAAGTGCCGGTCCATGCCGGTTGCAGACGATAACATACTTTATCGTCTAGTAAAACGCCTCTGCGTAAGGGACCTACCTGTAGGACCGCGCATTCTACGCGGGGCGTTGGCCATTTTGAGCAAGGTCCCCATTCGGCCCGGTTGGCACGAGAAAAAACCAGTCGTTAACGCGAGCGGCGAAGGAGAGTGAGGTTTTCGGCCCTGATGTGATGTGAGACGGCAATTACTAATTGACAGTACATAGGCGATTCACCTCATTGATTAAGGAAACAATATTGTCCAGAACCTGGGCATTCTTAAAGTTCCCCAGCATCAGATCGTTAACCATCTTCTTAGTACCAATAAACTCGGTGAGACCGGGATCAAACCAGTCGCCCCCGTCATTCATGGTTTGCACACCCCATCTTAAGGCCGACACACCGCTACCTTTTAGAGCTATGAACAAACCTTGGTAAAACGGCCGCACCTGGAGATCTGTTCCAAACGTGATCCCACCCCCTGAGTTGACGAAGACGACGGTACCATTGAAGACATGAGGGGCCAGTTCGAGGTGACACGGAGCGTCCCGACTGACAGACGCCTGACCAGCCTGACCACCATCCGAGGACGTATTGATCGCTTCGGCCAAGCGGGTTAGCGCGGGTGCAGCTTGTGCACCCAACCGCTGAAAAGCTGTGGCGCGTTCTATCTTACTCACCTGATATCGCAGGTCTCCGATTTTATCAATGATTTCCGCCTGTCCCGGCACTAGCCTGTTGTATTGCTCATATTTCTGCAACGCCTCCGCCTTCAGGCCCAGACACTCATCTGCCTTCGCCATATACAAGACCCAAAGGGCATTGTTCCGACCTTGAGCCGATACAGACTCGAGCGCCTGTTTGGCAGCCTTACAGTCATGGTATTTGTCGAGCGCGACCCGGCCTTCGGTGAATTTGTCCGCGTCTGACTGGGCGAATCCGGTGCATGAAAAGCAGACAACGAGAAGAAGACTTCCAAAATTACTCAAAGGAGAACCCAACCTTTCGTCTAGCTTAACCTCGCGAGCGCCAACAAGAACGTCTGGAAATCCTGTTCACTTATGGCAGAACTGCATGCGGGCTCGGCCCTGGAGGCTTGTTCGGAGCCTGTTTGCTGTACTCGGGGTGATTCGGCAGCAGTGAGAGCAGAACCGCTACCCTTGCATTGATCACACCATTGTTTGCGCCCACGACAGAGTAACACGCGTAGGGGCCAAGAGAGCGTTCGTCGACCATTGCTGCTTCAAAGCTGTTCATCCGATCCACTTCGGCCTGCAGTTTGTCCCGGTCGCGCTGCACTGTGACTAGGTCGTTGCCCTGGACATGGTTTAGATCGAAAACGATCTGCCCCACATCGGCTTGAACCTGTTTGACTGAATCGGTGTACTGCTGCGCCGACACGCCCGTGGTAACAGGGGTGAGAAACGCGCCCGCAGCAAAGCCGAATAGCTTAACAGATGCCGACTCAAGCAGCGTCGCCGCGCCCGCGCTGATCGTCTCAACCACGGCCATCACGGCCTCCTTTGAAACGTCCTTGACAGCATCCGTCGCTTTGTCCGTTACACCGGACAGGGCGGAGCCGGCGGCGGAGGTCATGGCGCTGGGCAACGTGCAGAATCCCCGGCTGCAAACATATCCAGGGAGTCCGGAGCAGGAGCCGGAGCACGGAACGACCATTGAGTTGCTAGCCTGCGCCCCCCAAATGGAGACAGTGGTAGAGGGGGCATCGACCTTCACCGATTGCACCTGGCCCTCCCAACAGCCGCATGCCGCGTCAGAAAGTTTCTGCTGCCGGTCCAGCCTGGCCTTTCCTTGCTGATCCGCAAGAGCTTGCATGGACTTCGCGGGATCACGGTACCAATGGTCGGTGCGCGGACAGATGGGTGGAGGGCCACCCGCCGAACACCAGGTGCCGTCCAATCCCTGTCTAGCGATCCAACCCTGTCGTGCGGAACACGCTTCGTTCGACAGACGCTCCCAGTTAGCCGCGTCTTGCTGCGCCCACTGCTGTAAGAGAGCACTCACCCTCGCCATGCATGCATTGGGCAGGCCTGAATATGCTGCGGCACTACCCCAGATGTTCATGCTGAGGCCCGGTAAGCGCGGAGCGATAACATCTTCAGCGCGGACCAGGGCCGTGCCGGATTGCAGGGCACACGACTTTTCTAGGTTAGGGGGTTGCTGGCCGAAGCCTAGTGGAATTGCGCAGAGAACAATCAAGAGCCGTGGCACTACTCTCGCCTCAGGCGTTTGGAGCATTTCCGGAATTTCCACCCGGATTTCCATTTAGGTGTTTCCCATTTTCGTTCAGTATACATCCACTCGCTGCTTTTTGGGGACTGACTTACTCGCCAGCTTCTCATAATCGGTGATTATGTTCACTCGGTTGGGAAGTCGCCATGTCGGACAGGGATCCGCGCCGCTCCCCAATCGGTGTTCGCGCGTTAGAGCCCTTTTTGAGCTCACTGGCGCAAGGCTCGAATGGCGATCAGATAAACCATAACCTTGCGGCAAAATTATAGTTTAAGTCACAACTAGTTGAGGTGGCTCGGAGAAGCCACGCACGTCTTGCCCGTCTTGGCAAGACATACCAGACTGGGATCAATTCGTATGCGAGGCGCCTCACGGCTGCCAGCCTGCCACTGATTGTGCCCGGCGCAAGCTGACGCGATTCCAGATGAATTCGATAACGGGTGCAACGGCCTTGTTGAACGATAGCCTGGGTTCGGAGCAAGACCAGGCGATGAACTCGTCGAGGGCGTGCCGGTACCCTCGTTGGGATTCTTTCGAGGGCAGGCTATTGAGAACCGCTGATCGTGCTTGATCGAGGTCTGGAAGGCTCAGCGCAAGCCTTGCGGAAGACTTCTTGGCGTGACTGTGTTTGCCGCGTTTCATTATTGGGGCCTCCTTGCCCCAAATAAATGAAACTCGGTGCTGCCGGCGAGCGCAGCCTCGTCAAATGGCGAAGGCCATACGAACCCGCGCCTTCACCGACTCCCAATCGCGGCTGCTGAGGTGGCCGATCACTTTCAATTCGGAGCGATGGGCAGTTAAGACGTACGCACGGAAGCAGGACTCTGCGCGGAGTCCAGCGGATTGCCAGTCCTGGAGGACGTAATCAGTCGTGCCCGGCGTTCTGGGCAACTTCGTGG
Source organism: Bryobacterales bacterium (assembly GCA_963738375.1). GTDB lineage: Bacteria > Acidobacteriota > Terriglobia > Bryobacterales > Bryobacteraceae > Bog-159. The sequence continues at coordinate 143,930 of CAVTWL010000004.1, forward strand.
TGAGAATCCCCACCACCGCATCCGGACGCTCGGCGAGATACGTCGCGCTCGCGATGACCACGGCTGGCCGGACCTTGGTTTCCTGGGCGCCGACCAGGACGCCGACCACTACATCGCCAGGCTTCAATCCCGATCCTCTGATTCCTCAGCATCGAAGCGGCGCAGGGATGCGGCCCTGAAATCGTTCAGATCTTCATCGGACCAGGAATCGGACCAGTCGATCCTATGGTTCGGCGCGAGCTCCGCTAATCGCTCCGCCAGCGCGGATAGTTCCGTCGCCGCGTCCGGAGGCAACCGTCGGAAGGCATCCACCAATGAGGCTTCCCGCTCGTTTAGCTGCATTTCCATATCCTTGTATCACAGTATATGGCCAGTCGATCCGTGGATTTTGCTCGGCACTTGGACGTATCGTCGCCATGTCGGACAGTGATCCGCGCCGCTCCCCAATCGGTGTTCGCGCGTTAGAGCCCTTTTTGAGCTCACTGGCGCAAGGCTCGAATGGCGATCAGACAAACCATAACCTTGCGGCAAAATTATAGTTTAAGTCCCGACTAGTTGAGGTGGCTCGGAAAAGCCACGCACGTCTTGCCCGTCTTGGAAAGACATGCCGGACTGGGATCAATAAATGCCGCCCGCCACCCAGCGTCGCTAAGATATGCGCATCCGCGCGCCCTTGGACACTTCGGAGGGGTACCGGAAGACCGGCGCCCCGCCCAGCGTTTGCTTCGGACATCTGACACCGCCTTCAGCGCTACGGTTATGGAAATTTGACCTGAGAGGCCGCCTCGCGTACCAAGCCGCGCTCACCGGCTTGAGAAATCACCGACTGAAAGCGGGCCTTTGATTCGCAGAGGTTCTGATTCCACACTGACAAACCTGTCGAGTGCCGCCCTATTTTCACACACCCGGTGGACGCGCGAAGCGCGTCGTAACCGTTGACTGCGTCTGAAAGAATCTATCGCCAATGGCCTCATACGCTTGCAGACAAAGGGTGCCCCTTCCGCCCGCTCCTCCGTGTTCCCCTGAAATCGGAGGAAGCAAAATGCCCGCAACCCGCCTCACCCTCTCCCAACACCGAGCCCTCGCCCTCATGTCCGCCGGCGCCACCCTCGCCGCCGCTGCCCGCTCCCTCGGCGTTCACCGCAACACCATCGGAAAGTGGCTACGCAGCGCCGCCTTCCACGACGCCCTCGACCAAGCCCGCCAACAGCAAATCTTAGCCTGGCGGCAGCAGTCCGCTCCTCTCGCATCCCAAGCCGTCGCCGCCGTGCAAGCCATCCTCTCCGATCCCCAGACTCCGCCCGAAATACGCCTCCGCGCCGCCCTCGCCATCGGACTCCCCAAGCCCGCCGAAAATCCTAAACCCGCCCCGCTGCCGCCCCCGCGCCCACCCGCCCCGCCGGCCCTGCCAGCCCCCGCCACCCTACCCATCCGGGCCGCCGTCCGCATCGGCCGCAACGACCCTTGCCCCTGTGGCAGCGGCCGGAAATATAAGCGCTGCTGCATTCCATCGTAATGATTCTAAAAGCCAAATGGGTTCGTTCGGACGCCGCGCCGCCCTGCCGGCCTGATGCCCGCTTCTGCACACTTCCGCACACCGGCGCGCCCCTCGCAATCGCCCGCCGCCGTCTGCCGCCGCGCCCCCATCCGGCCAGGAATTGGCTTCGTTTGTTTCGAAAAACGACCCCGTCTCGCGACGCACCCTTCTGCACACTCCCGCACACGGCCCTGCGTTGCCAAGACCATCGCCCGCGCCCGTCTTTTCCCCCCACCCGCACGTCCCAATAGGGTAATGCTACACTTCCGCGCCTTCCTCTCCCTGCTGGCTCTCCCTTGCCTGGCCGCCACGCCCGGAGCCTGCGTCAGCAGCCAGCCCCTCGGCACCTTCAAAATCTCCGTGTCACCCGCCCAAGGTGGCACGGTCTTGCCCCTCCGCGAGGTGAACGCCCTCCACAAGGGCCAGTTCCTCCTCTATGACCCCGTCCACATCCCCGCAATCGTCAAAGACAAAGCCGAAATCGCCGTCCTCCTCGCGCCCGCCGCCAACTCCAAAGCGCCCCTCCAAGTCCTCAATCCTGAGCCCGCCGCCAAGCCCGGCGTCTGGGTTCTCCCCCGCGATGCCTCCGTCGTCGCCCTCGTCTACGCTCCCCAAGGTCTCAGCATGCGCAAAGTGAAAGCGCTCATGGAACGCAACGACGAAGTCCTGGCCCAACTCGCCGACTATGCCGACCAAACCTCTCACGTCAGCGCCCTCATCCAGGAACTCCAGGATTCCGAAAACTCGGGTTTATCCGTCTCCGCCGCCCTCGCCGGATTCGCCACCAAGTCCGGCGTCACCGTCCCCCAACTCGACCCCCACACCGCTACCGGCGACCAGGCCGCCACCCTCCTCGGCGCCCTCTCGCCCTCCATGAATTCCATGGACCCCCTCACCGCCTCCAACACCGCCGTCGTCACGCAATCCGCCGGTCTCGCCACCGCCGTCGCCGGCCTCTTCCTCGGCAACCCCGTCGGCATCGTTGCCGGGGGCGCCTCGCTCTTCCAGAACATGCATGCCATGCTCTTCCCCGAAACCGAATTCCAGTCCATCATCGCCCAGACCGCTCCCAAAGGCGCCTTCTCCCTCTGCGCCAAGACCGTCACCGCCAAGCCCCGCACCCGCCTTGCCTACCTCTGGGCTCACCGCCTGCCGGAATTGGCCCAGCCCAAGCTCTCCCTCGCCGCCTCCACGCATCTTCCCATCGGCGCGAAGTCGCTGGTCGCCCTCCACGCCGATGACGCCAAAACCATCGCCCTCCTCCGCAACTGGCAGCTCGCCCCCGCCCAGGGCGGCCCTCCCATTCCCGTGCCCGCCACCCTCGAAAAGAACGGCGAAATCCAACTCGATCTCTCCAAAACTAAAGCCGCGCCCGGCGACTATCGCCTCCAAGCCTCCTGGGATTGGGACGAAGTGTCCGTCTCCGGCAACATCCATCTCCGTCCCTATAGCGACCTGAAGCTTACCAAGCTCTCCGCCGATTCGCGCGCTCGTCTCGTCCAAGGCAGCGGCCCGGTCCCCCTGAAACTCGAAGGCGCGGATTTCGAATTCCTCGAGAAGGCGGCCATCGAGCGTGCCGGCCCTCATCCCGGCAAGCCGCTCAATGTCTCCTTCACCCTGCCCGAAGGTCCCCAATCCGTCGAACAGCCTTTGCTCGAAGCCGAGCTCGATACCAACGCCCTCAAACCCGGCCCCTACCGCCTGTTGCTCGCGCAAACCGACGGCGTCTCCCACCCCGTCCCCGTCACCATCCTGCCGCCCAACCCCAAGCTCGAAGATCTGCCCCTGCGCATCAACACCGGCGAGGCCAGCCAGAAGCTCATGCTCCACGGCGCGGGCCTCGATCGCATCGAATCGCTAACCACCGAAGCCGGCGAAATCGACTTGTCCCCCCCCACCACTCCCTCCAGCCGCCAGGCCGTCGTTAAACTGAACGCCAAAGCCGCCTCCGGCCAGCACTTCGCGCTGAGCATGAAAGTCGAAGGCCTCGAATCGCCGCTCCTCCTCGCCGGCGCACTCCAGATCCGCGGCCCGCGCCCGCGCATCTCCGCCGTCCGCACATCCTATCCCCAATCCTTCGCGCTCGCTTTGAATACCGGCGAAATTCCCGCCGCCGTGACCGCCAGCTTCTCCCTGGCCGTCGCCAACGCCGGCGAATCCCCATCCCTCGACGTCTCCTGCTCCGAGGCCGGCCCCCTCCGCCACCGTCTTCATCTGGCAGCCGGCGACCGCGATGGCGGCGCCCGCCTCGACTTGGCGGGCGAAGGCGCTCTCTTCCTGTCCCTCGACCCCGGCGCCGTCGGCCGTTCCGGCTGCCAACTCGAAGCCCGCGTGACGTCCTCTGAAGGCGCCAGTGATCCCTACCGCCTCGGCCGAATCCTCCGCGTCCCGCGCATCGAGCAGTTCTCCCTCACCGACCAAAAGCTCGCCGACGGCAACTACACCGGCACATTGAAGGGAGAAGATCTCGACACCATCGAACAAACCGGCTGGGACCCACAGCATGGCTTCCCGGTCCAATCCATACCCGAAGCCGCCCCAGACAGCCCGCAAAAAGAACTGCTCAAAATCGAAGTCCCGTGGCCCGCCCCCGCCCCCCACGCTCCCGTCTTTGTCTGGCTCCGCGGCGAGCCCGCCGGACGCCCCACCGGCGTCAAATACTAGCAAAGTTGTTGCTTGCAGGCTTTGGCAGGCGTTTTCGCGGCCAAACCATTCTCCTTCCCGGCGGCTCATGAAGGAACTGCGACCCCGCCTGACCGCCGCCGGCCGCTTGCTGCTTGTCTTCTATGCGCTCCTCGCCCTGGCCGTCTCCGCATGGGCGTTGCGAACTTTTGCTTGGCCCGCCATCGCCATCCTAGCGCCCTTGACTCTGGCGCTGACAATGCAAGACCGTCAGCGGACTCCGCCCGCGGCCGATTGGGAATCGGCCCCGCCGGCTCGGGCCGCGGTCTGGTTCGCCGGACGGTTCATCGGGTTGCGGTCCAACCATCCGTTCCGGAGTGCCACCCTGCCCGCCGCAAGCCCTCACAAACCTAAATAAGTCACGCCCTCCGGCCCGCCGTTTCCAGCTTATTTTGCATGAGCTTGCGAAGTTTGCGCCCATTCCGCGCCAAGCCGCGATGCTTACATGAAGTTGAGAACGGGGCGAAACGATTCCTGCCCATGCCGCTTCTATCGCCGCGCCTGGGGGGCCGGCGCCCGAAACAAAGTGCAATACCACTTCCAACCGCGAACGTACGCCGTCCTGCCCGCCAAAATTGGCTTCGTTCGTCGAATCTACCCGGAAGCTCACTCGAAATTGATGCACAAAAATGCACAACGGTCGCCCGGCCACCGTTCGAATCCCCGGGGAATCGATCGAGGGTCCTATGTCCGGCGACCGCTCATCACCCAGACTGCAGCCCCTAACTCGTTTTATTTCAGCCGATTGCAAAACGAACCCAAATCCGGGTCAGCCCTCCCCGGGCAGACCTTGCGGCTTCGCTTCGGTTAGCTTCGCAGCGCGGCCAATAACGCTCGTTTCCAGCGCGGGACGTCCAGGGTCCAGCAGATGCGGGCAGTGCGGCCGCCGTCGAGCGCCTGCTTCCAGGTCGCGCTGTTGCGGTGATTGGCGGCGATATTCAGGCGATCGACGATCGTCATGCCGCGCGTAAAGTCGCTGCCGGTTTCGATCTCCAGATAGTGGTCGCTCGCCGAGGTGCAGAGGGTCGGGTCGAGCGCGATCGACAGGGCCACCGGATCGGGCAGCGAAATCCCGATTTCGCCGGTCTGCACCCGGTATGCTTCCATGGCGGTGCTGTTGCACTCGATGGCGAAGCGGGCCAGCGGTGTGTCTAAGCGCAGGACATCGGCGATATCGGCGGGATTGAGCGCGGCCGACCCACGGCAGAGATGCCATCCCACCAGTTCGATGGGAAGGCCGGAACGGGCGACGATGCGGGCAGCTTCTGGATCCACCCAGATGTTGTATTCGGCGGCGGGGGTGACGTTGCCCTCGCAGCACGGCGCGCCTCCCATCAGGACCGTCCGGCCCACATTGAGAGGCAATTTCGGGCGCGCGCGCCAGCGCCAGCGCCAGGTTGGTCAGCGGCCCGAGGGTGACCACGGTAATGCCGGGATGGGCGCGAATCGTTTCGATAATCGCATCTACCGCATGTACCGCTTCGGCGGAACGGCGCGGCGCCGGGTAGTGATGATCCCCAAGGCCGTCTTTGCCGTGGAACCACTCCGCGTGCATGTACTCGCGCAGCAGCGGCCGATCGGCCCCGGCAAAGACCGGTACGTCGGCCCCGCAGAGTTCCGCCGTGTAGAGCGCATTGCGGGCGCCCTGGGCCACCGGCACGTTGCCCGCTACGATGGTAATCGCGTGTACCTCGACATCCGGCGCGCGCAGAGCCATGATCAGGGCCACGGCGTCGTCGGAGGCCGTATCGGTGTCGATGAGAAAGGGTCGCGGCACGTGGACCAGAGTAACATCGCGTGGCATGTTATCTATAAAAGGACAATGTCGTTGATGCGTGGAAAATGGACTTGGGTCGTTGCGGCCCCGCTCCTGGCGAGCGTCGCCTGCGGGGGACATTCCGCGCCGCTGCGGATTGCCGCGGCAGCCGATTTGCGTTTCGCGCTGGAAGACGTGGTGAAGACCTTCCGCGCCCATCATCCGGACGTTCAGATCTCGCCCGCCTACGGCTCGTCCGGCATGTTCTACCAGCAACTGGTAAATCATGCGCCGTTCGATTTGTTCTTGTCGGCCGATGAGCAATATCCCAAGAAACTCGCAGCGCAGGGCTTGATTGTGCCGGGCAGCGAGTTCCATTACGCCAACGGTCGAATCGTGTTATGGACCGCGAACGGTACCGGGCTCGATGTCGGGCACGGCGGCATGCATACGCTGCAGGAGGCCGCCGTGCGGCATATCGCCATTGCCAATCCCGCGCATGCCCCTTACGGACGGGCGGCCGAGGCCGCGCTGCGCTCGTTTGGATTTTACGATGGAGTGAAGGATCGGCTGGTGATGGGCGAGAATATCGCCCAGACATTTCAGATGGCGCAAAGCGGCGCGGCTGAAGTGGGCATTGTGGCGCTCTCGCTGGCCATGGCCCCCGGCGCGGCGGGTCAGGGTCATTATTGGGAAGTGCCGCCAACGGCGTATCCGCCGATTCGCCAGGGCGGCGTGATTATGAAATGGGCCAACAATGAGGATACCGCCCAGGCTTTGCGCAGTTTTCTGATTTCGGCGGAGGGGCGGGCGATTCTGTTGCGCTACGGCTTCTCGGGAGACTAGGCGGCATGGAGTGGGAAGCTCTATGGCTGAGTATACGGCTCTCGTTTTTCACTACCCTCATCCTGCTGGCGGTGGGGTTGCCGGCGGCGCATTGGCTGGCGTTCTCGCGCCGCCGCTGGAAGTTCCTGCTGGAGGCAGTCGTCGCGCTCCCTCTGGTGCTCCCTCCCACCGTCCTCGGATTTTATATCCTGCTGGCGATCGGCCCGCATAGCCCCGCGGGACGTCTGTACGCAGCCATCACCGGCGGCATGCTGCCGTTCTCTTTTCAGGGTCTGCTGGTGGCCTCGGTGCTGTATAGTCTGCCATTCGCGGTGCAGCCGTTTGTTTCCGGTTTCGCGGCGGTCGACCGCAAATTGATCGAGGCATCCTGGTGTCTCGGCGTGTCGCGCCCCGCCACGTTTTTTCAGGTGATCGTGCCGCTCTCCGCTCCCAGCATCGTCACTGGGATGATTCTAACTTTCGCCCATACCCTGGGCGAGTTCGGCGTGGTCCTGATGGTCGGAGGAAATCTGGCCGGCGTCACGCGCACGGTTTCGATTTCGATCTTCGACGATGTGCAGTCGCTGCGCTATGACGCGGCCATGCACACTTCGCTCCTGCTGTTGGGGATCTCGTTTGTGGTGCTGGCCGCCACTTATGGCTTGCGGCGGAGGGCTTGGTCCGTATGGCCGCTCAACTGACCGTCGATGCGCGGAAGCGCCACGCCGGCGGCCCCGAGATTTCGGCGCTGCTTTCGGTCCCTCTGGACGCGCAATCCGTGATGGTGCTGTTCGGACCTTCAGGCGCCGGCAAGACCACCGTGCTGCGGCTGATCGCCGGCCTGGATAAGCCCGATGCCGGATCCATCCGCTGCGGAGGCGACACTTGGTATGATGGCGCTCGCGGCGTCAATTGGTCGCCGCAGCACCGGCGCGCCGGCTATCTGTCCCAGGACTACGCCTTGTTTCCGCACATGACCGTGCGGCGGAATGTCGCCTATGCGGCGCGCGGACTGGATGTGGACGGCCTGTTGGCGCGCTTCGAAATCGGGGAACTGGCCGAGCGGTATCCGCGGCAGCTTTCCGGCGGCCAACTGCAGCGCGTTGCTTTGGTGCGGGCACTGGCGGCGCAGCCCCGGTTGCTGCTGCTGGATGAGCCGCTTTCCGCCTTGGATGCGCCGGCGCGCCTGCGCGCGCGCGGCGAGTTACGGCAATTGCTATGCGGCGTCCGGATGCCCGCCATCTTGGTCACCCACGACCGGAATGAGGCGCTCGCGCTGGGAGATTCGATCGCCATCATGATCGGCGGGAAATTGCGCCAGGCGGGCAGCGTGGAGAACGTGTTCGATTTTCCGGCTGACGCGGAGGTCGCAGCCGCCACCGGCGTGGAAACCATCTGCCCGGCGCGCGTGATTCAGCGCAGCGCCGGGCTGGTCACCGTGGAGATCGGCAGCGCGCGGTTGGTCGCGGTGGATACCGGGGGGGCAGGCGCCCAAGTGTTTGCCTGCATTCGCGCCGAGAGTGTGACCCTGGAGCGGAGCGCGCCTCTAAGCCCGTCCAGCGCGCGCAATCGTTTGGCGGCGCGCATTGTCGCCGTCGTGCCGGAAGGGCCGCTGGCGCGCGTCACGCTCGATTGCGGTTTCCCGTTGACGGCGGTGGTGACCCGGCAATCGGTGGACGAGATGGGCCTGCGCGAAGGAGAAGCGCTCAGCGCGGTGGTGAAGGCGACCTCCATCCGCATCGTGCCCCGAGGCTAGTCGAGGCGGAACGCGACTACGGAATCGCCCATCTTGCTGTTCATCTTTCCATGGCCTCCGGCGCAAATGACCACGTATTGCTTGCCGCGCCACTTGTAGGTCATCGGCGTGGATTGCGCGCTGGCGGGCAGTTCGACGGTCCAGATTTCGCGGCCGCTATCGGAGTCGAAGGCGTGCAGGTGCGGATCGATGGCGGCGGCGGCGAAGACCAGACCGCCGGCGGTGGCGATGGGTCCCCCAAAGCCGATGGAACCCGCGGGCGCGCTCTCGCTCATGCTGCCCAGCGGCGATTCCCAGCGCAGCTTGCCGGTCTTGAGGTCGAAAGCTACCACCGCGCCCCACGGCGGCGTGTTGCAGGGCAGACCCGAGGGCGAAACCAGCCAATCGCGATACATGCCGTAAGGCGTGCCGAACTGCGGAGCGAACTCACCGCGCCATTTCATCTCCTCGATGTTCTGGCGCGCGGCGGACATCTCCGCTCGGGGGATCAGTCTGGCGACCGCCGCGGCGCGGTTGGTGTTGGCCAGCAGAATGTTGCGCGCCGGGTCCCAGGCGGCGCCGCCCCAGTTCACCCCCCCCATGTTGCCGGGGAAACCGACCGTGCCTTTGAACGAGGGCGGCGTGAACAGGCCATCGTTGCGGTAACTGGCCAGCTTTTGCTGGCACCAGTCGCGCATTTCGGATGTGGGCCCCCACATGTCGGCCGCCGAAATGCCCTGCGGAACCATCGCGCTCCAGCCCGGGAAAGGCTGGGTCGGAGACGCGTCTTCGCCGGGGATGTCGCTCTTGGGGACCGCGCGCTCTTCTACCGGCGAAAGGGGCTTGCCCGTTTCGCGATCGAGCACGAAGACGTTGCCGATTTTGGTAGTGACGGCCACGGCGGCTTTGCCGGCGAATTCGATCAGCGCGGGCTCGGAGGCGACATCGTAATCCCAGAGATCGTGATGCACCACCTGGAAACCCCACACGAATTCGCCGGTCGCGGCCTTCAGCGCGACCACGGAGTTGGCCCAGCGATTGTCGCCCGGGCGCTGGCCGCCATAATAGTCGGGACTGGCGCTGCCGGTCGGGATGAAGATGAGGCCGCGTTTTTCGTCGGCGGCGATCGTCGACCATGCGTTGGCGGCGCCGGTGCGGAGCTTTTGCTGATTGGCCCACGGGATCGGGTCCCATGTCCAGACCAGCTTGCCGCTGCGGGTGTCGTACCCGCGCACCACGCCGCGCTCCAGGTTCACCGCCGCGTTGTCCCCAATGGAGGAGCCGGTAACAACAACGTCCCCCACCACGGTAGGCGCCGACGTGACTTCGTAATTGCCGCGATAGATTTTACGGTAGTCGACGCCCTGGGTCAGATCGACTTGGCCGGCATTGCCGAAATCCGCGCAGAGGCGGCCGCTGCGCGCATCGACCGCGAGCAATCGCGCGTCGATTGTGCCTTCGAATACCCGCAGATGGCACGGCGCGGTCTTCGCCCCTCGCGTGTCGGACCACGCCGCGACGCCGCGGTTGGCGACTTCCGAATAGTCGTGTGTGCGCACCACCTGCGGGTCGAACTTCCATTTCTCCGCGCCGCTGGCGGGGTCGAGCGCGATGATCTGGTTGTAGGGGGTCGTCAGGTAGAGCAGCCCGTTGAAGAGGATCGGCGTGGCTTCAAAGGCAGCCTTCTTATTGAGCTTGGTTTCGGGGTTCAAAGCGCCGGTGTGATACGTCCAGGCCATCTTGAGACGGGAGACGTTGGCGCGGTTGATTTCCTTGAGGGAGGAGTAGCGCGTGCCCCCGGGCCCTCCGCCGTATGTAGGCCAGCCGTTGTCGGCGGCGGCAAGCGAAGCGGTTAACAGGCAGGTTAGTACAATCGGACGCATATTGGAATTGTGACAGGTGCGGGGCCCGGAAACCAAGTGGCGCAGGGCGTGGCGATAAGTACCTTCCGAGGCACGGCGAAGGTTCAAGTGGAAGGCGCGTTGCAGGGTCTCACGTGTGATCGCCAACTTTTGTTCTTCTTGCTTCCTCTGTTCCTGCCTGTTTGCCCTGAGCGTCATGTGCGCCTGGGGACAAACGTCCTGCAAATGGCCGTCCGCGACCCATCTGGCGCCGGGAAGTTCTGTGTTCCCAGGCGAAGTTCCACCTGGGACGGACCCAGGAACGCCGGTAGCCCGGGCCCGTGCATCGACCTTTTCAATTACCACGACCGCGGGCACCACTTCGGGAAGCCTTGTTTCCGCCGTTTATCTCAAGGACGGCACGGCGGACTTTTATTATCAGGTTTCCAACGATCCGGCTTCCGCCTTCCCGCTGGTTGCCCTGGAAGCAACCAGCTTTGCGTATTTCAAGACGTGTGTTGCCTTTCGTACCGACGGTTCAAGCCTGCCGGGATTTCAGAACGGAACCAATCCTCCGGTAACGGCCTCGAGCAGTAGCCCGCCGCCCGCCGGCGGGTTCGAAATTGGATTCCAATTTTACCCCCCTGAGGGTTCACCTGCCGAAGTCGCGCCCGGCTCTACTTCGATGGTCTTCATCGTCAGCACCGACGCAGCTCATGTGAGTAACCAGGGAGCCACGATTATTTTGGATCAAGCCGCTGGCGCCATGGTGCCAGGCTACCAGCCCATCCGTTAGCTGGGAACCCAGATCGCAGCCGTTTCGTCGCCGTACGCTTCACAGCGCTCTTCCAGGTATTGCGTGCCAATCCAGGCGCAGACCACGCCATCGAGCGCGTCTTCGAACGTCTTGAGTGCTGTCGGGCCGGCATCCTTGGACGGCACGCGAAGTGGTATACCGCTAACTCGTGCCTTGAGCGCCCTCAGGATGCGGGAAAAGTTCCGGCGAATCATTTGACGCCGTTCCCACGGCGTTGCTTGCGGCCAATATTGTCCAGCACGCCCAATCTTATACGGAACCCGGTAGCTCTCTCGTAGCAGTCGCATGACCGCGATGTGCGGATACACCTCCAGGAACTGGCGCTTTCCAGGAGCCGTGCCGCGCACAGCCAGCCTGAATCCTGCTTTCGTCAACTCGTGTGAGAGCCGTGCGCTGACAAGGCCCGGGCGCCCGAGAGTGGGGCTGTGGACCGAGCACCCGCGTGCGCCAAAAACCTGCGAGATCCGATTGTCACACGCCCGGCGCGATGTAATAGGTCCTAAGGCCAGGGGCATGTCGATGCTAACTACCGTCAGTGGTCCGCCCGCGATGCATTCGGCCGATGCCACCAGGCCTCGGCATCCAGCCTGCTGTTCCAAAGCCTTCTGGCTGGACACCGCCGCCACGCATTTCCAGTGGCTGTGTTCGCCCAACACAACGGCGATGCCGCTCTCCTTATGCGTCGTCCACGCGGCGTCCAGCCCCAGCACCACCATGGAGCTAGTGTAGCCGCTTCTCTCGCGAGGGCCCCTACCGGTGTAGTCCCCGCACCCGCAAATACTGCACCAACTCGCCCGGCTTGTTGGTTTGAATTCCAACCGCGCCTCTGTCGATGGCGTCCTGCCAGTGTTGAGGATCGTCGGCCGGCCCGAGCCGGTCGACATAAAGCTCGGCATTGGCTTTACGAGCCGCGGCGACAACGTCGTCCTTGAAGTCTCCGGCGTCGAAGGCCGCCACACGCAACTTCAAACTCGCCGCCAGTTTCTCCATCGTCGCCGCATTCTCCGCCTCTGGCATCGCTTTGAGAGAACCATCCAGGTCCAACACTTCTTTCAGAAAATGGCCGCCTCCGTAGATGACGGCTCTGCGCCCCATGTCCGCCTTCCTGAGGGCCGCTACCAGATCGGCCGGCGCGATGTCTTTGCAGTCTACGTAAACGCCAATCCTGCCGTGCGCCAGTTGCAGCGCCTCTTCAAAGGTGGGCACTTTCTCTCCTGCAAACTTCGGCGAAAACTTCACGCCGGCGTCTAGCGCGTGAACTTGCTCGAAGGTCATCTCCCGAACAGCGCCTTTGCCATCGGTGGTCCGTTCCACGGTCCGGTCGTGCATCAGCACCAGTTTGCCGTCCAAGGTGGTTCGCACGTCCAACTCGAAGAAATCGGCGCCCGCATCGATGGCCCCCTGAAAGGCGGCCAGCGTGTTCTCCGGATGCGACAGGTGCTCGCCGCGATGCGCGATCACCACAATCTGCGCAGCCATGTATAGCGTGAGTAGCGGAGTCATTTAAGCACGACAGCCCAATAAAAAGCCGCCAGAGCCACGATTGGCTCTGGCGGCATTCGATGATGCAATCCAACTATTCCTTGGTCGTTTTGGCCAGCTTTTCGCGCTGTTCCCGCAGCACGGCTTTGCGGCTCAGCTTGATTTTGTTGCCTTCGAGCGCCAGGACCTTGACCAGGATCTGATCGCCTTCCTTCAACTCGTCGCGCACGTTCTTGATGCGATTCTCGGCGATCTCGCTGATGTGCAGCAGGCCGTCGGTGCCGGGGAAGATCTCGACGAACGCGCCGAAATCCACCAGCCGCACCACTTTGCCCAGATAGGTCTTGCCGACCTCGGCCACGGCCGTGATGTCGGTGATGATCTGGATGCGCCTTGTTGGCCGACGCTTCGTCGGCCGACGAAACGTGCACCGTGCCGTCGTCTTCGACGTCGATCTTGACGCCGGTCTGCTCGATGATGCCGCGGATCACCTTGCCGCCTGGTCCGATGACGTCGCGAATCTTATCGGTCGGAATGTGGAGGGTGTAGATGCGCGGCGCGTACTGCGACATCTCGGTGCGCGGCTTCGGCAATCGCCTCATCCATCTTGTCGAGGATGTGCAGACGGCCGCGGCGCGCCTGCTCCAGCGCTTCCTTCATGATGGTCGTGGTCACGTTCGGCACCTTGATGTCCATCTGCAGGCCGGTGATGCCGTCGCGCGTGCCGGCGACTTTGAAATCCATGTCGCCGTAGTGATCTTCGGCGCCGGCGATGTCGGTGAGGATGGCGTAATCGTCGCCTTCCTTCACCAGGCCCATGGCGATGCCGCCGACGTGCGCGGCCATCGGAACGCCCGCATCCATCAGCGCCAGAGAGGCGCCGCAAACGGTAGCCATGGAACTGGAACCGTTCGATTCCAGGATGTCGCTCACCACGCGCAGGGTGTAAGGGAACATCGTCTTCGTCGGGAATCAGCGGCGACATGAGCGCGTTCGGCCAGCGCGCCGTGGCCGATTTCGCGGCGGCCGGGTCCGCGCATGAAGCCCACTTCGCCGACGCTGAACGGCGGGAAGTTGTAGTGCAGCATGAAGCGCTTGGACGCCTCGCCGGGATCGAGCAGTTCGATGCGCTGCTCGTCGTCCTTGGTGCCGAGCGTGACGGTGACCAGCGCCTGCGTTTCGCCGCGGGTGAACAGCGCCGAACCGTGGGTGCGCGGCAGCACGCCGGTTTCGATGGTGATCTGGCGGATCTCGTCGAACGCGCGGCCATCCGGACGGCGGTGGTTCTTCAGCATCTCGTCGCGGAAGATGCGCTCCTTCAGCGCGTCGAAGACCTTCTTGCCTTCGTCCTTCTGCTCGTCGGCCAGGCCTTCCACGAGCCTTCTTCTTCAGCTCGGCGACGCGGTTGTAGCTTTCCAGCTTGGGATACTTCTCGGTGTTCAGCGCGTCGGTCAGTTCGCTCGCGCGCCTGCTTCGATACTTGCTCGTAGAGCTCCTGGTCGAGCGCCGGCGGTGTCGAAAGCGCGCTTCGGTCTTGCCGGCCTTGGCGACCAGTTCGTGGATGCCGGCGGCGATCTTCTTGCAGCAGTCGTGGCCGAACTCGATGGCGCCGAGCACTTCCTCTTCGGAGGCCTGCTGCGCGCCCGCTTCCACCATCACGATGCCGTCTTCGGTGCCGGCCACGACGATGTTCAGCTTCGATTCGCGGCCTTCGGTGTAGGTGGGGTTGGCGACGTATTCGCCGTTCACCATGCCGACGCGCACGCCGCCCAGCACATGATGAAAGGGAATATCGGAAATGGCCAGCGCGGCGCCCGCGCCGACGATGGCCAGCGAGTTGGGATCCTGCTCGGGATCGGCCGAGAGCACCATGGCGATGATCTGGGTTTCGTGCAGGAAGCCTTCGGGGAACAGCGGACGGATGGGCCGGTCGATCAACCGGCTGGTGAGAACTTCTTTTTCCGAGGGACGTCCCTCGCGCTTGATGAAGCCGCCCGGAATCTTGCCGGCGGCGTAAGTGTATTCGCGATAATCAACGGTGAGCGGGAAGAAGCCGGCTTCGGCTTCGGCTCATCGGCCATGCAGGCGGTGACCAGCACCACGGAATCGCCGGAACGAACGACGACCGCGCCGTTGGCCTGTTTGGCCATTTTGCCCGTTTCGAGGGTGATCTTGCGGCCACCCAGATCAATTTCAACTGTATGTGACATTTCTAAATTCTCCAAGCCTCGGCTGCCCGATCGCGGGCGCCAATGACGTAGTCTGACCGGTCGGTGGACCGGCCGAATGAGACTGGAGTTGACAGGACGGACGGCTCCCCAAATTCGAGGAGCCGGGGCTAGCGGCGAATGCCGAGCTTTAGCAGAAGCGACTTATAGCGGTCGGGACTCGTATCCCGAAGATATCTCAGCATCCGCCGCCGCTTGGCGACCATAGTCAGAAGACCTTTCCGTGAAGAATGGTCTTTCTGGTGGGTCTTAAAATGTTCCGTAAGCTGCGTGATGCGCTCACTCAACAGGGCGATTTGTACTTCTGGCGATCCGGTATCAGCTTTACCTCGCTGATTACCAACGATTACCTGCTTCTTTGCTTCCGTCGCCAGTGCCATGCTCGAGTGGTTGCTCCTTGTCTTCTCTTTATCTCGTTTTGGTTACGGAATATAGCATAACACAAGCCAAGGTGCGGGTGTAGTGCGTTTCATTTAAGCCTATTGCGGCTTGTCGACAGGGCCCATCGTGGACCGCTTCTTGGGCTGGACGCCGAGCGCGATGTCGATGGCCGGCTGGCGATTGCCGCTCGCGAAAGCTTTTTGGATTTCGCCGTCGTTCATGCCGGCCAGACGTCCCACCAGCATGAAAGCGGGCAGGGCATAGTGGAGATTCTTCCACTGAGCCATTTCGACCACGGAATCGATCGCGCGTGCGCGAATCTGGTCCAGGGCTTCGGTGTTGTTCTGGTCAGTCAGCGCCACCAGAGCGTTAGCCGCGCGGGTACGATCGCTGAGGACGATCGAGTTCAACATTTCGACAAACCAGGTAGGGGAAACCTGGATGCCCTGTTTCGGATCGAGGCTCGCCAGCACCGCGATGGCGTTCAGGGAGCGCAAGGCATTGGAGCGAACATCTTCGTCGGGGTCCTGCATGGCATATTCCAGGTCGTCGACGACTTCTTTCTTCTTAGGTGCGTAACCGATGATGGTGGCGGCCATGGACCGCTGCTCTTCATCGTCGGCGTTGCGCAAGACGGCGCGGACCTCGTCGAGGTGAGCGGCGGCGAAGTCGATGAACTGGAACTGCAGCAGGCGTACGCCCTGGTCGGCCATCAGCGCGTGGCCGCTCGTGAGATCCTCAGCGGTACTACCGCGGCGCGCGGCGTCGCCGACGGCCGCGATGTAGCGGGTGTAGATTTCGACAATGTCGCCGGGCAGCGTTTCGTCGCCAGTGGGCGGGCTGCGAAAGGCCAGGTGAGGCGCGCCTTTCTCTTCGATGCCTATAAACAAAGTGGTTTTGCCGTCTTCACAACACGCGGCTTCAACATGGGCCAGGACCACGCCGGGAATCTTTTCAAGATCGTCTTCGAGGTTGCCTTTGGATGGAGGAAGAGCATCGCCGGCCTTCAATTGCACCGCGTGCAGCAACTTCTGTTCAGAAAGCTTGTGCAGGCCGTAGAATTCGATGACGCCCACACGGGGGGCTTGGGCGCATAGTAAGGTGCAGGCCGACAGAAGAATGGCGATAATCTTCACAAGTACTATTGTGACGCGGAACGGAATGCGCACGGGTACCCGGAAATTCCGCCGCCGCGGTGCAAGAATAAGACTGGAGGAAATCGCAATCAGCCGCAAACGAGTCCTCGCCGGAGTGATTACAGGCGTTGCGATTACCGCCGCGTTCGCGCGGCAAGGGTAGCTGCGTATCAGCCTGCTCGCGCGCGCTAGCGGGCGGGGGCTTCCGTTGGGGTGAAGATCAATTCTCCGTTGGAATCCGCATCAGCCTGGATATTCTGGCCGTCGCGGATTTCTCCTTTCAGGATCATGCGTCCGAGAGGTGTTTCCACCTTTTTCTGCAAGGCCCGTTTGAGCGGACGCGCGCCATAGTGCGGGTCAAAGCCGGTTTGCACCAGATTGCGGCGAGCGGCATCGGTGAGAGATAGAGTGATGTGGCGCTCGGCGAGACGTTCGCGGACGCGCCCCAACTGGATGTCTACGATCCGCATCAAGTGTTCTTCCGAGAGCGCGTGGAATACGATGACTTCGTCGACCCGGTTCAGGAACTCCGGGCGGAAGTGGCGGCGCATTTCTTCGAGCACGGCTTCTTTCATTTGCTCGAAAGCGCTGCCTTCAAATCCGCCGCGATATTCAAGGATACGTGCGCTGCCGATGTTGGACGTCATGATCACGATGGTGTTGCGAAAATCGACCGTGCGGCCCTGCCCATCGGTGAGTCGGCCATCGTCAAGCACCTGGAGCATCACATTGAAAACATCGTGGTGCGCCTTCTCGATTTCATCGAACAGGATCACGGCGTAGGGGCGCCGCCGGACCGCTTCGGTGAGCTGGCCTCCTTCTTCGTAACCGACGTAGCCGGGAGGCGCCCCCACCAGCCGCGCGACCGTGTGCTTTTCCTGATACTCGGACATATCGATGCGGATCATGGCACGTTCGTCGTCGAAAAGGAATTGGGCCAGGGCGCGCGCGAGTTCGGTCTTGCCGACTCCGGTCGGTCCCAGGAAAATGAAGCTGCCAATGGGGCGGTTGGGGTCTTTCAGTCCCGAGCGGGCGCGCAGCACGGCTTCGGCGACGGCCACCACCGCTTCGTCCTGGCCGATGACACGCTGGTGCAGTTCGTCTTCCAGGTGAAGAAGTTTTTGGGTTTCGCCTTCCAGTAGCTTGGTCACGGGAACGCCGGACCAGCGGCTGACCACTTCGGCGATGTCTTCTTCGTCCACTTCCTCCTTGATGAGCGGCGACTGCGATTGCTTCTTGGCAAACTGCTCGGATTCGGCCTGGTGGCGCTTTTCCAGGTCGGTTAGCTTGCCATATTTCAGCTCGGCGGCTCGGTTCAGATCATAGGCGCGCTCGGCTTTTTCGATTTCGACTTTGGTTTCGTCGATCTGCTGGCGGAGCGCGCGAAGGCGGGATACGGTTTGTTTTTCCGCCTGCCAGCGTGCCTGCAAGGCGTCGCCTTCTGCTTTCAGATTGCCCAGCTCTTTCTCCAGCTTCTTCAGGCGCTCGCGCGAGGCGGCGTCCTTCTCTTTCTTCAGGGCTTCGCGCTCGATTTCGAGCTGCATGGTGCGGCGCAGGATTTCGTCCAGCTCCGCGGGCATGGAATCGATCTCGGTGCGGAGGCGGGCAGCGGCTTCGTCGACCAGGTCGATGGCTTTATCGGGCAGAAAGCGCCCGGTGATGTAACGGTTCGAAAGAATTGCGGCGGCGACCAGCGCGGAATCCTTGATGCGCACGCCATGATGGACTTCGTAGCGGTCTTTGAGGCCGCGAAGGATCGAGATGGTGTCCTCCACCGAGGGCTGATCGACCACCACGGGTTGGAAGCGGCGTTCGAGGGCCGCATCTTTTTCGATGTGTTTTCGGTACTCGTCGAGCGTAGTGGCGCCGATACAATGGAGCTCACCGCGCGCCAGCATAGGTTTGAGCAGGTTGCCGGCGTCCATGGAGCCCTCGGCTTTGCCCGCGCCGACCACGGTATGCAGTTCGTCGATGAAAAGGATGATGTCGCCGGCCGCTTCCTGCACCTCTTTTAGAACCGCTTTGAGGCGCTCTTCAAATTCTCCGCGAAACTTAGCGCCGGCGATCAAGGCGCCCATGTCGAGAGAGACGATACGGCGGTTCTTTAGCCCTTCGGGGACGTCGCCCCGAACGATGCGGAGGGCAAGGCCTTCGACGATGGCGGTCTTGCCGACGCCGGGTTCGCCGATCAGAACGGGATTGTTTTTCGTGCGGCGGGAGAGAACCTGGATGACCCGGCGGATTTCTTCATCGCGGCCGATCACCGGGTCGAGCTTACCTTGCGCTGCCAGTTTGGTAAGATCGCGGCCGTAGCGTTCGAGCGCTTCGTAAGTGGCTTCCGGATTCTGCGAGGTGACCCGCTGGCTGCCGCGCACTTCGCGCAGCGCCTGCATGATGCGCTCGCGCGTGGCGCCCGATTCGCGGAGAAGGCGGCCGGCGGGACCGGAATCGTCGGTCATGGCCAGCAGAACGTGTTCTACGGAAACGTACTCGTCCTTGAGTTTCTTGGCCTCGTCCTCGGCTTCGGTGAGCAGGCGGTTGAGGCGGGCGGTGATGAAGACTTGGTCCGGCGCGCCGGTCGGCGAAGAAACTTTGGGCAGGCGGTCGAGTTCCTGTTCCAGGCGCGGGATCAGGGTATCGAGGTTGGCCCCGGCGCGCGAGAGGATGGAGCCGGCCAAGCCGCCCTGTTGTTCGAGCAGGCTGGCCAGCAGGTGTTCGACATCGATTTGCTGATGGCCGTAGCGGGCGGCTTTGCTTTGCGCGGCGCGGACCGCTTCCTGCAGTTTTTCGGTTGCTCGATTCAGGTCCATACCACCATTTTGACCTGAATCGAGCCGTCCTGCGCTTGCCAAGCAAGCCCTCCTCCCTCCACAATGGGGCGTGTACCTTTCATTGAATCCAACCATCGTGGATGGCCGCGTACAGTGGCCGGAGTTCGCCCGACTGGCGGCGCGCGTTGGTTTTCCCGGCGTTGATGTGGATTTGTCGGCCGCCATGAAGGCTGGGTTGTCAGCCACGAACGACCTGTTGGAGACCCTGAAGATCCAGCCCGCCGCGATTAACCTGCCGGTTGAGTTTCGCAAGGACGATGCGGCCTTCCGGAAGGATTTGGAAAAGCTGCCCGATGCGGCCTCGTTTGCGTCCGCCATTGGCTGCCCGCGGATGATCACCTGGATCATGCCTTCCAGCAAGACCCCGAAAGCGGAGCTGCGGGAACTCTATCTGAAGAGGTTCCGCGCGTGTGGCGACGTGCTGGCGCGTTCGCACGTGCGGCTGGGCCTGGAATTTCTCGGTCCTCTGCACCTGCGGCAGATGGAGCCGAACGAATTCATCTGGAAAATGCCGGAGATGCTGGCCTTCGCCAAGGAATGCGGGCCGAACGTGGGTCTGCTTTTAGACGTGTGGCACTGGCACCACGCCGGGGCCACCACCAAGGACATCGTGCAGGCGGGCAAGGAGCGCATCGTGCATGTGCATTTCAACGATGCGCCGAAACTGCCTCCTGAGCAGATTCGCGACAACGAACGCCTCATGCCGGGCGAAGGCGTGATCGACCTGAATTCATTCCTCATGGCGCTGCACGAGATTGGCTATCAGGATGCCCTAAGCGTGGAAGTGTTCGGGCGCGGGCTTAAAAATATGACACCGGAAGCGGCCGCGAAGCTGGCTTTGGACACGTCGCGCGCGGTGATGCGAAAGGCCGGCGTTGCCTGAAGATCTCTCCGGTTCATTGAGCCAGTTGCTGACCGAGCAGGTCAATCCAGCTTCCGCGGCGATCGACCAGGAGCCAACCGCGCGCGTGCTGGAACTCATCAACAGCGAAGACCGCCTGGTGGCGGAAGCGGTGGCGCGCGAGATTCCGGCGATTACGCGGGCCGTTGACGCCATCGTGGCGGCCATCCAGCACGGCGGCCGGCTGTTCTATATTGGCGCCGGGACCAGCGGACGTCTGGGAGTTCTCGACGCTTCCGAATGCCCTCCTACTTTCAATGCCGCGCCGGACCTGGTGCAGGGAATCATGGCAGGCGGCGAACGGGCTCTGGCGCATCCGGCAGAGACAACCGAAGACGATCCGGCAATTGGCGTGCGCGATTTATCGGAGCGCGGGTTTACCGCGGGCGATGTTCTGGTTGGGATTGCCGCCAGCGGGCGAACGCCTTACGTGTTGGGCGCGATTGCCGAGGCGAATCGCATGGGCGCGGTGACGGCGGGGATCAGTTGCACGCCCGATTCCGAATTGGCCCGCTCCGTGCAAATAGCCATTACGCCGCTGACCGGTCCGGAGATTCTGGCGGGCTCGACGCGGATGAAAGCGGGTACGGCGACCAAGCTGGTCCTGAATATGCTGACGACGGCGACCTTCATCCGCTTGGGATATGTGTACGGCAACCTGATGGTGAATGTGCAGCCGAAGAATGCAAAGCTGCGGGACCGCGCCATCCGTATCATTGCGCTGGCGGCGGGCGTAACACGCGAGACGGCGGCTGCGTTGCTTGGGGCGGCCCACGACAACGTGCGCGCGGCCATCGAACTGGCCAAGAAAGACTAAGGATATATGGATAAATTCGTAATCAAGGGCGGATCTCGTTTGCAGGGCGAGGTGCGCATCAGCGGATCGAAAAATTCAGCGCTCCCGGCGCTGGCGGCGGCGCTGCTGACCGATGAACCGGTGACGCTGCGGCGCATTCCGCGGGTGCGCGACATTCGCACCATGCAGCGGCTGCTGGTGGATATCGGCAGCCAGGCGGATGTGGAAGGCGAAACCGTCCGGCTGCACACGCCGCGGATCGTTTCATCGGAGGCGCCGTATGAGCTGGTGAAAACCATGCGCGCTTCCAGCCTGGTGCTGGGTCCGCTGGTGGCGCGGACGGGACGGGCGCGCGTCTCGCTGCCGGGCGGATGCGCCATCGGGGCGCGGCCGATCAACATGCACCTGCTGGGGTTGGAGCAGTTGGGCGCGCGGATTCAACAGTCGCATGGGTATATCGAAGCGGAAGCGCCCGACGGGTTGCGCGGGGCGACGATTCATTTCGACCGGATCACGGTGACCGGGACGGAAGATCTGATCATGGCGGCGGTGCTGGCGCGGGGCGAAACCATGCTGCGCAACGCGGCGCGCGAGCCGGAGGTGGCGGATCTGTGCGCACTGCTCTCGAAGATGGGCGCGCGCATTGAAGGCGCGGGCACTTCGACCATTCACATCGCCGGCGTGGAAAAGCTGCACGGGGCAGACCACACCATCATCAGCGATCGCATTGAGGCGGGCACCTTCCTGATCGCCGGGGCCATTACCGCCGGCGATTTGAAAATCACCGATTGCGTGCCCGAACACGTGGGCGCGCTGGTGGCGAAGTTGCTGCAGGCGGGCGCGGAGCTCACGCAGACCGACGCGGCGCACCATCCACATTTGCGCGCCGAAACGGCTCCGCTCGGTGGATGTGACGACCGAAGAATATCCGGGCTTCGCGACCGATTTGCAGGCGCAATACCTGGCGTTGATGACGCAGGCGCAAGGCATCGCGATCGTGGTGGAAACGATTTTCGAAAATCGCTTCATGCACGCCCAGGAGCTGGCGCGGATGGGCGCGAATATCCGGCTGGAAGGCCGGCAGGCGATCGTGGCGGGGCCCTCGGAATTGACGGGCGCGGGAGTCATTGCGTCGGATCTGCGCGCGAGCGCTTCGCTGGTGCTGGCGGCGCTGGCGGCGCGCGGGGAAACGGTGATCGATCGTGTCTACCACATCGACCGCGGCTATGAGAAAATCGAGGCGAAGCTGGCCCAATTGGGAGCGCAGATCCGGAGAGTGGAGTAAGCATGGTTCACAGCGAAGGCTTTTTGGCGATCGTCAACGATGCGAAGTCGCGCGTAAAGGAAATCGATATCGAGCAGTACCGAAAGATGCAGGCGGCTGGCGAGCCGCATCTGCTGGTGGATGTGCGCGAGGACAACGAGTGGGCCGCGGGCCACGCCGCGGGCGCCGTGCACTTGGGCAAGGGAATTATCGAGCGCGATATCCAGGGGAAAGTGCCGGACAAGGGCACGCGGCTGGTGCTCTACTGCGGCGGGGGATTCCGCTCCGCTCTGGCTGCCGATAATCTGCAAAAAATGGGCTATGCGGACGCAATTTCGCTGGATGGCGGCTGGAAAGCCTGGCAGCAAGCGGGCCTGCCCATCGAACGGCCGTGACCGAGTCCGCCGAGGCCGTTCTCTTCGCCACGCCGAAAGCCTGGGAAATCTGGCTGAAGAAAAATCACAAGACTGCGGCCGGTCTTTGGCTGCGCGTTGCCAAAAAAGGTTCGGAGGTGCGGTCGGTTTCCTACGCCGAGGCTTTGGATGTCGCGCTCTGTTACGGCTGGATCGACGCCCAGAAGAAGCCGGAAAGCGACCAAGCGTGGCTGCAGCGTTTCACGCCGCGTCGCGCGAAGAGCATCTGGTCGAAAGTGAACCGGCTGAAGGTCGCTGCCTTGATCGAGGCCGGACGCATGCAGCCGCCCGGTCTGGCGGAGATCGAGCGAGCCAAGGCGGACGGTCGCTGGGAGGCGGCGTACGATTCGCCGCGCACCGCGGAAGTGCCTGAAGATTTGGCGGCGGCGCTGGCGGACAACGCGAAGGCGAAGGCTTTCTACGGGACCCTGAACAGCGCCAACCGGTATGCCATCTTGTGGCGCGTTCAGACGGCCAAGAAGCCGGAAACGCGCGCCCGTCGGATCCGGCAATTCGTCGAAATGCTGGAGCGCCTGGAAAAGCTGCATCCTTAAAGCATGAGCAGCAGTTCCGCACAGCGCCCGACTACGTAGCCAAGCGCCAGAAATTCCGCATACCGGACGTAGCTCGGGTAGAAATTCAGGCGAATTGCCGCGGCGGCGAGCGCGCCGAACGCTACCCAATAAAGGTTCAGGCTGCCGGAGAACCCCAACGCATAGCCAAGCATGGCGGCAAAACATAGCAGCGGCCAGATCCCGTGAAACCGCTCCCTGAAGTGCGCCGTGACGATGGAAAGGGCCATCGCGGCTACCAGTACGGTGGCCGCATTAAACAAGGTGAAAGGGTAATGGCCCACGGCTCCATCTTGCCATAGGGACACACTGGTACAATGTCCTGTTCATTCAGATTGGAGATTGCCGGTGGCTGCCTTGAAGGCACTGATGCGCATTTTCAGTTACTTGTTTCACGGCCTGTTGACGCTCTTTCTACTCGGCTTGGCGATCGTCGCGCTGTCGAGCGGCCAACCGCTGCAGTTGACCATGCTCCCCTGGGAGGGCCAGCCGCTGACTTACTGGCTGTTAGGGACGGCCCTCATTGGGCTCATTTCGGTAGTCCTGGCGATTTTCCGGAAGTGGCGGCCCCTCTTCTTTCTGTGGAGCCTGCTCGTGCTGGCCATGCTGGTGCGCGGCTTCTTTTTGAGCCATTATTACTTCACCGGCCCGTCGGAGTTTCACGATGCGCTGTACCTGACAGCCGCGGCGCTGATTGCGGTATTGGGCGCGTGGTTTCAGATGCGCCGCCGGCCATTGCGTTAAATGGTACGGCCATTGCCGCCGCAATAGGAGCATAATGAATTCGATGGTTACTCGAATCGGTACGATGTCCGTATTCCTGGCGGCGCTGCTTGCTCCCGCGGCGGTTGCCGAGCAAGGAATTCTTGCCTTCGTCTTTGGACCGAGTGCCCAGGAAGCGGCGAAACAGTCGGCCCGCGCCGCCGCGTCGGAGGCGCGCCATTGGATGCAGACCGGCGGCGGCAAGGTGGAAGTCCGCCGCGCCGGCAGTCCCGATGCGCAGGAAGTCAAAGCCGGGAATGTCGAGCAAAGACATGGAGCAGTTATTCCTCGACACCGCTACGGCCGCGCGCGAGGCTGACCCGCTTTCATTTTTGATTACCTTGGATTCCGCGGCGCAGACCGCTGCCCTCGAAAATGGCACGCGGATTGTGGTTGCCGTGTTGAATAGCCCTCCGTTCTCAAGCGACAGCGAGCGCACGTTGGAGCATCTAGCTGAGGTTTGCCAGGCTAAATCAGTGCGGATATTGGTGTTGGACGTGGCGGAGGGATCCAAAAACCATGCCTAACGCAGCGTTGGCGTCGGTGGCTTCGAAGACGGGCGGAGCCTGGGTAAAGCAAGCGAAATCTCTGGAATCGAGTGTGGCGATGGTCGCTCCGCCCGATGAAAACGATGTGGCGGCGGCCAAACCTTCGCCTCCGCCCGCCGCGGAGACCGCTGCGGCGAAACCTTCCGCCAACGGCGCCATTCCGGTGTTTGAGGTTCCGGTGCACATCCGGTTTACGCGTACATCCGGCAGCGGATCGGTGGGCAGCAGCATGCTCGATCACGACGCGGACTTCGGCACCATGGCCGTTCTCGTGGGAACAGGGGGCGCTATGACCCTGGCCAGCGGCTCGGACGAAGTTTCCTATGAAGCCAACGATTCGAATGCGCCTCTGCAAGGGATGATTACGGTCGAATCGCCGTTGAATGCGCTGAAATTCGACATGGACGATAACACCAATACCTATCAGGGACGGGCGCGGATTACGGCTACCGTGCTGAACAGCAAAGGGGCCGCTATCTGGAGCGGGCGCAAAGAAGTGAACGTGCATGGCCCGTCGCGTAAATTGGATGAGCGGCGCCAGGGCAGCCTCTTCTTTATGCGATCGGTGAACCTGGCGGGGCAGGGTCCGTTCACGCTTGAGGCCAAGGTGGAAGATTTGGTAGCCGGAACCAGCGGTGTCATCCGGACCCCGTTGAAGACCAGCAGGAATGCGCCTGGGCTGGTGGCGACCGATGCGCTGGTGGTGCGGCCGTTCAAGGGATCGGCGGACAAGTTCGAAGCGGACCAGGTGCTGAGTTACGAGGGCGATGCGTTGTCGCCGGTGCTCGATCCGGTGTTTCAGGCCGAAAAGCCGATCAATTTGCAGATCTATCTGCGGCTCTATCCCGATATTCATGGCTCGCCGGTCGACATGAGCATGGAGATTCTGCGCGAGGGCGCGTGGTGGCAAAGATGCCCCTGCCGTTCAAGAGCGGACTGGCGAACACGTCGCGCGAAGGCGGGTCCGGAGCCCGCGGGGGCTCTTCAAATACCGTCGGTGGACAGGCGAAGGAATTTCCGTATCTGGCGGATATGAAGGGCGCACGCTTTTCTCCCGGCGAATATAAGGGTGTGATTTCCATCCGGCAGGGTAAGAGCGTGATTAAGCGAGTCGTTTCGTTCAAGGTGGAAGGCAACGGATCGACGCAGCCGGTGGAAGTCGCCGGGGTCGTCAGGACCGGCAGCGGGCCCGCGGAGGAGACCGACACCGCCGAAGTCGTGCTGCCCGAAATAGAGCCGGCCAGTGTGGATACAACAGGCCTGAAAATGCGGCAGGAAGAACAGAAGCGCCTTTGGGATGAAGCTGCCAAGAACGCCTTAGGATATCTGGATCACCTTCCGAATTTCCGTTGTCTGCAGGAAACACATCGCTTTGTCGCGCCGGTGAAAAGCCCCGGACCAATTGAAAGAAGCGGATTCGTTTAAAGATGATTTGATGTACGAAGACGGCAAGGAACACTACAAGACCATCGAAATCAATGGCCTAAAGCCCGAGAACTTGCCGGAGGGCACTATGGCGAATAAGGGCATTCACTCGCGCAACGAGTTCGGCTCGATGTTGCGCGGGTTATTCGATCCGGATGTGGCAGCATCCTATAAGTGGGCCGGCCGTGCCATGGCCATGGGAGTTCTGTGCCAGGTATTCGATGTAGAGGTATCGAAAGCGAAATCGAATTTCGTATTGCACTTGGGCGGCAGGCGGGAACCGGTGGGGTATTCGGGGCATATCTTCATCGATGAAGAGAACGGCATGGTTCGGCGGTTAACCATCCAAGGCACCGGTTTACCAAAGGATTACGGTCTGCAATCGCCCGCCTTTTCCCTGGACTACGGAATGGTTAGGATTGGCGCCGAGGATTATTTGCTGCCCCTGCGATCGGTGCTCCAACTGCGGCATCTGAAGCAGTTTGTGCGGAATGAAACGGTTTTCCGCGGATACCGTAAGTTTGAAGCCGAGTCGGATATCAAGTTCCAAAATTAAAGAAATGAAATGTTTCGCCGCGGCTCATTTGTTAACATGAGAATGTAAGTTTCTCTTATGGTTGCAACCCTGCTTCCCATTGCATTTCTGGCCGCGAATTCGGCCACTTCCCGCATGGTGCGCAGCCTGTTCGACGACACCTTTAGCGGCGTTCACCAATTGAGCTGGTTCGACTGGTCGATTCTGGTGCCGTACTTCGCCATTCTGGCGCTGCTTTCGGTTTACGGCATTCATCGCTACGAAATCATTCACACCTATTTCAAGCACCGCAAGAAGGCGACAGGGGAACCGCCCAAGCGCTTTGAGCAACTGCCGCCGGTGACCATTCAGCTACCCGTTTTTAACGAACGGTACGTGATTGAACGGCTGATCGACGAAGTAACCCGCATCGAATACCCGCGGGAATTGCTTCAAGTCCAGGTCCTCGACGATTCAACCGACGATACGGCGGGTTTCGCCGAAGCGCTGGTGGAACGGTACCGGGCTCTCGGCTTTCCCATTGAATACCATCACCGGGAAAACCGGCACGGGTTCAAGGCAGGAGCTTTGCAAGAAGGACTGAAGACGGCGACAGGCGCGTTTGTCGCGATTTTCGATGCCGACTTTGTGCCGCCGACCGATTTTCTCACACGGACGATTCATCATTTCGCCGATCCAACCATTGGCGTCGTGCAGACCCGGTGGAGCTACCTCAATCGCGATTACAGTTTCCTGACCGAAGTGGAAGCGATGTTGCTCGATGGTCACTTCATCCTGGAGCATGGCGCGCGATCGCGGGCCGGTTATTTCTTCAATTTCAACGGCACGGCGGGGATTCTGCGGCGCCAGATGATCGACGACGCGGGCGGCTGGCAGCACGATACGCTGACGGAAGATTCGGATTTGAGCTATCGCGCGCAATTGAAGGGCTGGCGGTTCGTTTATATTCCCGGCCTCGAATGCCCTTCGGAACTGCCGGTTGAAATGCATGGGTTCCAAGTGCAGCAATCGCGGTGGGCCAAGGGTTTGACGCAGTGCGCCCGCAAGCTCCTGCCGATGATCATGCGGGCGAAGCTGCCCCTGCGAGTGAAGATCGAAGCGTTCATGCACCTGACGCCCAATATTTCGTATCCCCTTATGGTGGTGGTGTCGGCGCTCATGCTGCCGGTGATGATCGTGCGCTTCTACATGGGCGTGTGGCAGATGGTGTTTCTCGATCTGCCGCTGATCATGGCCGCATTTTGGTCGATATCCGCGTTCTATGTGGTGGCGCAGCGTGAGCTATACCCGAAGAACTGGAAGCGGTCGATTTTGCTGCTACCCGTGCTGATGGCAGTAGGCGTAGCTCTTACGGTGATCAACACGCGGGCGGTTCTGGAAGCGATTTTCGGCGTTACCACCGGCTTCGTACGAACGCCCAAGTTTGCCATCGGCGACCGGCCGATGAATCTCGAAAACAAGAAATACCGGCGGCGCAGCGGGTGGCTGCCGTATATTGAGATTGCCGTGGGTACGTATTTCGTGGCGATGATCGTTTTTGCCATCGATACCTACAATTTCTTCTCTATTCCCTTCCTCCTGCTATTCGTGGCCGGATACTACTGGGCCGGATGGGGTACCCTCTATCAGGAACAGCAGAGCCGCCTGCGCTGGCTGAGGCAGCGGCGGTTGGAATTGAAGGCCGCCCGTTAATTTCGCACTTTCCATTACATCTTGGATCGCTAACTCGTGCCAAGCCATACGGGTGGGGCTTTGCTTGAGGACTCTTAGCGACTATGCTGGAAACAGCTTCGCGGAGGAGCTTCCTTTTATGGCAGACAAGATCGAAAAATGCGCGCATCCCGCCTGCAAGTGTCCGGCGGCCAAAGATAGCAAATATTGCGGAGCCTTCTGCGAGGGGAGTGCTGGAACTCCTTCCGTGTTGTGCGAGTGCGGGCACCCGTCGTGTGGCAGTCCCAGTTTGTAGTGCCCGAAAGCCTATTCGCCGCCTAGCATTCCTTCCACAAAGGTGCGCTCTAACGGCCAGCTACCCAGGACTCGCGTGCCGAGGTGATTGAACGACCCGGAGGTGAGGACGCCGCTGAGGTCAGCCGGACTCGGCTTGCCGCCTTCGCGCGCGATCATGTCGCGGAGCATGGCTGTGATTCCGCCAAGCTCTAAGGCGACGGTGGCGGCTTGCTGCTCAGAGCGGCATTGCACGTTGAGCCGTGCTTCGAAGCGGCCCGCCGAGGGCGCGATGGCAATGTTGACATCGTCCGCGTCCTGCATTGAGTGGGCGAACATGCGTGTGCCCGCCGGCAGATCCGCGCCGGTCTTCAGCATCGCCTGTGGTAGGGATATCCAGGCCGGAGCATCCGGCACATCCAGGGAGCGGCGGCGTGCCGCGGCGGATTGCAGGTCGATGGCCGCCGAGTCGTCGGGACTGACCGCCAGTCCCATCAGGTCCGGCCGAAGCGGAAAAAACGAAATCTTGCGATCCGCAGTGCTGCCGCTCATGCGGCACATGGCGTCCCGGCAAGTTCCACCCTGGTCGCGGACGTAGGATTGGAGCGCGTCCCAATCGAAGCGGCCTTTCACCACCAGGTATTTCGCACGAGGTGTGAAGCAGGCCATCACCGCGTCGAGGTCGCGGGTATAGTCGAAATCGGTCTTCATCACGAAGACCTTGTACTCGGGCTCTTTGGCGACAGGCGAGCCGGCCAGCATCTGCAACAGGCCGCCTTTGCGCAGGGCGTCGAAATCGACGAAAAAAACTGCTGAGTCCTGAGTCGGCAAGCGTTGGAGCCAATCCGCCGGCGTGCGCAGGGTACGGTAGCGGAAGCGCGCTACGCCCCACACTGCAAGGCTGCAGACGGAGGCAATCAGGATCACGAGGAGCGCCGCCCGTTTTTTATAGTTCACGAGGGCAGTATCACACAGCCGCGGCGGTTTCGGCCAGCCGGGCTTCCTTCCAAAGGTCCAGATACGGACGAAGCTGTTGCATCATGTCGCGGAAACCCTGCAAAGTGAGGGACTGGGCGCCGTCGCTAATGGCCTTTTCGGGATTGGGGTGGACCTCGACGATCAGGCCGTCGGCGCCGATGGCAACGCCGGCGCGGGCCAAAGCGGGTACCAGGCTGCGCTTGCCGACCGCGTGGCTGGGATCGAGTATCACCGGCAAATGAGTCATTTCGTTGAGGACCGGGACGGCGGAGATGTCGCAAGTGTTGCGGGTGGCGGTTTCGAAGGTGCGGATCCCGCGCTCGCACAGCAGAACATTCGGATTGCCGTGAGCGACTACGTATTCGGCGGACATCAGCAGCTCTTTAATGGTGGAACTCATGCCGCGCTTAAGCAGGACGGGGCGTCCGCAGCCGCCGAGCGACTTCAAAAGAGCGAAATTCTGCATGTTGCGTGCGCCGACCTGCATGACATCGGCGTATTCGGCCACCATGCCGACGTCGCGATCGCTCATGACTTCCGTGACCACGGCGAGTCCGGTAGCCTCTTTGGCCTTGCGGAGCAACTTCAGCCCCTCCAGTTCCATGCCTTGGAAGTCGTATGGAGAGGTGCGTGGCTTGAATGCGCCGCCGCGCAACATGTGAGCTCCGGCCGCGGCTACTCCTTCGGCGGTTTCCATGATCTGTTTTTCGGATTCCACCGAGCAGGGGCCCGCGGTAACGATGAATTCGTCGCCGCCGACCTCGATTCCGTTGATACGGAGGATAGTGTGGTCAGGCTTGAACTCGCGGCTGACGAATTTATAAGGCGCCGAGATGCGCATGGCGCGTTCGACACCGGGGGTTGCTTCGAGCGATTCGAGGCACGCTGTGACATCGCCGACGCCCACGACGCCGATCACGACGCGTTCTTCGCCCTCGATGGAATGGACTTTGTAACCGAATTCTTCAATCCGCTCGCGGACGTGGTCGATTTCTGCGCGGGTGGCATGGGGCCGCATCGAAATAATCATGGCTGTTAACTCCTTCTGTAAAAAAAAACCCACTCTTCCGAGTGGGTTGGTTTCGACAAAAACGTGGTATGCCTTTGACCCAACGCCACTCTACCGATTCCAGGTAAACCGGAACCGGACACTAAACGAGTTGGCGGGAAAAGACATTCTAAAACGCCAGTATAGGTCAATTGCCGGCGGCGTCGCAAGTTGGATCGGGCGGGGCGGGGACACCATCTGCCCCGCCCCGCCGGTCAATATTCCCGCGTGGTCTTGATGCCAGGTTCAGGCAGCGGATATTTGCCATCGGCGCCGGCACGGAGCGGCGCGGGGCCATCCATGGTTAACTGGTCGACTTCCGGCGCGAATTCGTGATCGTGATTCATCATCTGATCGAAGGTCACGATTTGGCCGGTGTGGGCGGAAAAGCGGCCCATGGAGGCAACCAGGCTGGCTTCGGCGCCGCGTTTTACTTCGTTGTAGGGCTTGTCATCGCGGATAGCGGCGAAAAGATCGTCCCACTCCCAGTCGTAGGGCGAGCGCTCGGGCTGGGGATAGGCCCAAACGAGGTTCTCTGGATCGGGCTCCTTCTGTCCATTGCGCCAGCGCGGAATGTATTGTCCTTTATAAATGCGGGTGCGCCCCGGGGTGTGAGCGTTGGTGGATACGGCGGCCGATCCCTTGGTTCCATGAAGGAAGCTGGCGAATTCGTTGTGGACTCCGGGCATGTTGCGCCCATCGAAAAACATGCGGGTACCGTCGGCGAAAGAATACTGCACCGAATAGACATCAAAATTCTGGTCGACCGCATCGCCGCGGTACTGGCGGCCGCCGATAGCCATGGCTTCGACGGGCCAGGAGCCCTTCATCCAGGACATCTCGTCGATTTGGTGGATGTAATAGTCGCTGAAAACACCGCCGCTGGCCCAGAGAAAACCATGAAAGAGGCGAATTTGATAGAGAAGTTCGTTAGCATCGGCCGGTTTGGGCGGCGCCACATCGCCTCCTGAGCCCATGCGATAGCCGCGCATCGCGACGATATCGCCGATCTGGCCGTCGCGAACGCGACTTAATAGTTCCTGCCGGGCGCGGCAGTGCCGCACCATCAGTCCCACGCCTACCTTCAGGTTTTTCTTGGAGGCTTCTTCACCGAGCGCGATCATGCGGCGCGTGGTAGGGCCATCTACGGCGACGGGCTTTTCCATGAATACGTTCAAGCCCTTGTCAATGGCGTAGCGGAAGTGCACCCAGCGGAAGGCGGGCGGCGTTCCCAGGATCACGACATCGCCCGGTTTTAAGCAATCCATCGCGTGCCGATAGCCATCGAAGCCGATGAATTGGCGGTCCTGCGGCACATCCATCTGCGAGGCGAATTTTCCGCGCAGGTGGCCGTGGCTGTCACTCAATTTCTGAGGAAATACGTCGGCCATGGCGACCAGCTTGGTTGGACCGTTCTTGATGCCGAGTGCGTTTTCTACCGCGCCGGTGCCGCGGCCCCCGCAGCCAATCAGGGCCAACTGAATGGTATTGTTCGCCGCCGCATGAACGTGCGGCAGGGCGATTCCGGCCAGAGTGGAGACTCCAGCGATGCGGCCGGCTCCGGTCAGGAAGTCGCGGCGCGAAGTATTGTTCTCGATCATGGAGGTGCCTCGTTGGATACAGTAATTCATTTCACAGCGAGGCGGCGGGGCGGGGAAGACGGGTGCGAAAAAATAAGGGGCGGCCCGGAGGCCGCCCCAAGCGAGCAGGAGGACTGTATTGAAGAAGATTTAGAATTCGCCAGGCCGATAGGTACGCCGCACACCCGGGAATGCTGCTGCCGGAGGTGGAGGCGCGGGCCGGTCAACCGGGCGCTCGAGAACCAAGGACCGCAGATTCGGAATCGAGGCGTTGTTGAGGCGGCTGGGCTTTTCGGAGGGCTGGGCATGTCCGGCGGTCAGGTTTTTCAAGCCGAAGAGCGCCAGTTCAAAGCGATCTTTTACGCCGACCTTCTGGAACAGACGGGACAGGTACACCTTCACCGTGCCTTCCGAGATCTGCAGGGTGGACGCAATTTCCTTATTCTTGAGACCGTGCGAAAGGAGGGTGATGAGTTGCCCTTCGCGCTGGCTCAATACCACACGCTTAGCGGCGAGGAAGCTATCGGTGAGAGCCTTTTCAAACCACAGTTCACCTTCGTGAACCTTTTGCAGGCATTTCACTTGTAAGTCGGCCGGCAAGGTTTTGCGCAGGATGCCGCGGACGCCGAGCCCCATGGCCTGGAAGGCCAGTTCGGTGGATATGAGGTTAACCCACAGGACCAGCTTGGACTCCTGCACGACGCGCTTGATGTCGCTCAGAACGCCGAAGGTGACTTCCGGCGTCACATCCAGCAGTAGGATATCGGGGGCATCGGTTTGCAACCGTTCCACCAAT
The DNA here is from genome assembly GCA_963738375.1 of Bryobacterales bacterium. Lineage (GTDB taxonomy): Bacteria > Acidobacteriota > Terriglobia > Bryobacterales > Bryobacteraceae > Bog-159. The sequence continues at coordinate 176,743 of CAVTWL010000004.1, forward strand.
TCCGGTATTCCGGAGTACGAGCTCTCCAACTGAAACCGTCCGGTGGCAACCAGCACTGCTTCCAACCCTTTTGCCAGGATGGGTTGATCGCTATATAAGTAGACTCGCGTCATACCGCCTCATCGGCCTCGCAGCCGCTCTGCTCTAGAAATTCCGCCGTTACGGGGCCGGCGGGAGGATACCCCTTGTGGGAGGCACCTGATTATGAATTGTCACGTTAGATTGGCCAGATGTCAATTGAAATCGCTAAAAAAAAGTTAATAATTTTTTGCGTCCCTTGGATAACGCGCCCAGACCACTCAAAAAGGCGTCTGGAAGGCCGTCTTGACGGCTTTTGCAGAGTCTTTTGCCCATTTGAGTAATTTGAATGCAAACCAATATTACGCTTGTACCTTATCGTTAGTTAATTTAAGCCGGCGCGTTGGTACGAAAGGCCTTTGCGGAATGCTTTCTAAGGAGAACGGCATGCAATTAACTTCGGCAAGCAGATAGTTATCTCCTATTTACGGTATTGCGATTCTACCCCCCCGGGGTCTAAAGTCTCTTCGTGTACCCGGAAAGCATTTCAAGAATGAATCGCCGCAGCAGCACCCGCGTAGCGGTCCGGCTGTCGTGCCACGTGGTGTGGCTCGAGGGCGGTGAGCCTACTCCCATGCTTACGGAGAATATTAGCCGCGACGGCATGCTGTTGCGCTGGGACGAGTCCTGCGCCCGCCTCCCACATACGGGAGAGATGCTGATCATCGAAGTTGAATTGCCCGAGCAGGAAGGGTTCGAGAGACGTTGTATCCGGTGCCAGACAACTGTGGCGCGCGTACACGCGGAACCGGACGCCACCTTTACATGGGTTGGTTTGCGAATACATGCGATGGATTTTCGCGTCGCACAGAGTTTCGAAACGCATCGTGCCCAGGCCGCGTTTACCACCAGCCGCGGCAGCCGGGTGCTCTAAGAGCGGATTTTAATGGCTGATACCAAAACCAACCCGGTGCTTCGATTCTTACCCTCGTTGACGGACTTCGCCTTCCTGATGCCCCTGATCTTTATCTTCTCGGGGATGCACGGAGCCAAGACGCTGTTGGGTGACGGAGACACCGGGTGGCATGTGCGCACGGGCGAATGGATTTTGAGCCATGGCCAGGTGCCGGACAAAGACATCTTCTCGTTTACCAAGAACGGTCAGCCCTGGTTTGCGTGGGAGTGGCTGTGGGACGTGGCATTCGCTTGGCTGCACCAGCACTGGGGGATGGCAGCGGTGGTGGTGGTGAGCGCTCTGGTAATTTCGCTGACGTCGGCCCTGCTGTTTCGGCTGGCCTTCCGCAAATGCGGTAGCCCGCTCGTGGCGATGGCGTTAACGTTTCTGGCGGTAGCCGGATCGGCCGTTCACTTTCTGGCGCGGCCCCATTTGTTTACGCTACTGTTCGCGGTAGGCTTTTATACCATTCTCGAGCGAGTCAGGGCCGAGCACCGCATTCGCCTGCTGTTTGCGCTGCCGGTGCTGACAGTGTTGTGGACTAACCTGCACGGCGGATGGTTTATCGGAATCGTATTGACCGCTTTGTATGGCCTTGGTGAGTTAACGGCCGGTATATTCGATAGCCAGCCTGGATCGTTTAGGCTTGCGTGGAAGCGGATGTTGCCTTACGCAGCCTGCGCTGTGGCCTGTCTGGCGGCGAGTTTGATCGGTCCTTATACCTATCACCTCCACGCGCATATCTGGGAATACCTGACAGACTCGTTCCAGCGCGAGCACAACCAGGAAATGCTTCCGATCAGTTTTCAGAATCCAGGCGCGCGGTATTTCGAAATCATGCTGCTGACGGCGGGCGCCGCTTGTATCTGGCATCTACGGCGTAAACGCTTCACCGAGGCAATCCTGCTGGTGTCCTTTGGGCACTTGGCACTCCTGGCGGTGCGGAATATCCCGCTGTTTGGAATCGTGGCGGCGCCGGTGCTGTCGCTAGCGGTGGCGGAGTGGTTCCAGGCGCTGGAAGACGCGCCAGTTTCGGCCTGGCTGAGAAAGTTGGCGCTTGGCTTACGTACGATGGGCGAGTCGATCGGCGCAATGGAAAGCGCATGGCGCACGCATATCGTCAGCGTGGCCGCCCTGGCGCTGGTAACGGCGATCCTTTATGCGCCCACGCCGCCCGAGAACTTCCGGGCGCGCTTCGACACCAAGGAGTTTCCGGCGAAGGCCTTGGCCAGCCTGGGAGCTTCGGCGGCGCAAAGCCGCATCTTTACCTACGATCAGTGGGGCGATTTTCTGATTTACAAGTTGTATCCCACGAGCCAGGTGTTCATCGACGGACGCAGCGACTTTTATGGGTCGCCCTTCGTAAAGAAATACCTGGATATCGTGAACGTGAAATATAACTGGCAACAGCATCTGGACGAATACGGTGTGGATACCGTGATGCTGGCCACCGATGCGCCGTTAGCCGGCGCACTCAAGGAATCGAGCCGATGGCGCGTTGTGTACGACGACGGCGACGCCATTGTTTTCCGGAGCGCAACGCGCCCGGAAGTGCCGCAAGTTTCCGCCGTCAACCGCGGCGGGAAAGATCGTGGTCGCGAGATCACGAAAACCCAACCCAGTGATCGAACGATCACCAAAACCAAAACTTAGGAGAACTAACGACAATGACGACCTTTTTGCGCAACCTTTGGAATGACGAACAAGGCCAGGATCTGATTGAGTACACGCTGTTGATGGCCTTCGTGGCCCTCGCTTCGGCGGCTCTGTTCATCAGCTCCGGCAAGTATGTGAGCCAGATCTGGAGCACCACCAACAGCCAGCTGAGCTCCGCGGCCACCACTGCCGCCAGCTAGTCGATGATCGTTCAGGAGCGCCTCTACCGGGGCGCTCCTGGCGTTTAGTGTTTTTTTCGCAGACAGCAATCTGGTAGACGCGGGCGCGGAATCCCGCGGTTAGCAATTCAGGACAAGGAATTGAGGGATTAGATGAACCAACGATTCATATCGGTATTGGTGTTCGCGTTTGTGGTGGCAGGCTGCGCCAGCTTGCTGCTATACCGCCTGACGGTCGGCCATAGCAACGCACAGGCCGCGCCCACGACGGCCAAAGTGTTAGTGGCATCGCGGAATCTGGAACTGGGCGCGATCATTAAGGACTCGGATGTCAAAGACGCTCCCTGGGCGGGTGCGGTACCCACCAACGCCGTGTTGAAGCGCGAAGACATCATCGGCCGCGGCGTGACCACCGCTATATATGAAGGAGAGCCGCTGGTGGAAAACCGTTTGGCGCCCAAGGGCGCCGGCGGCGGGCTGGCAGCCATGATTCCGTCGGGCATGCGTGCGGTGGCCGTGCGCGTGAACGACGTGGTGGGCGTGGCGGGCTTCGTAGTGCCCGGCATGCGTGTAGACATTCTGATTTCGGGCAATCCACCACAGGCGGCGGCCCAACAACAGGGTAGCCTGACGCGGACCTTGCTACAAAACATCGAAGTGCTATCCGCTGGTCAGGATTTCAAGAAAGACAACGAAGGCAAGCCCTTGGGCGTGGGCGTCGTGAACCTGTTGGTGACGCCGGAACAGGCCGAGATGCTCAGCCTGGCGAGCAACCAGACCACCATTCAGCTTGTTCTACGGAACCCTTTGGATACGCAAATGGCGAAGACGCCGGGCACGGCGGTTTCGGAGTTGTTCTCCAACAGCGGTCCCAAGAAGCGGCCGGAGCCCCAGAAAGTTTATGTGAGGGCGGCGGCCAAGCCAGCGCCGATTCCAGCGCCGGTTGCAGTTGTTCCCGCCCCTCCTGTACGGCAACCCTTTGTAATGGAAGTGATCAACGGCAACAAGAAGAGCGAATCGAAGTTCGATACGACCTCGGAGGTCAAGTAACGTGTCACGCAGACGCACTTTTCCCATTCCAATTGCGGCGGGCGCGCTATGGGCGGTAATCGCTCTGCCTGCCGCGCTTCCCGCTGCTGAATTACAGGCCCAGAACGCGCCGCTGGTGGTTACCGTCGGCAAGTCTCTGGTCCTCGACAACGCCATGAACATCCAGCGCATTTCGCTGGCCAACGGCGATCTCGCGGAAGCTGTCGCAGTGAACCCGCGCGAGGTATTGATCAACGGCAAAATGGCCGGTGAAACTTCACTGATCATCTGGCAGCAGGGCGGACCGCGGTTGCTGTTCGATTTGACGGTACGCGCGAGCAACAGCCGGCTGGACAATGTGCGCGGCCAGCTCGCCCGCGAATTAGCGGGCCAGGATGTAAGTATCAACGTCGAAGGCGAGACAGTATTCCTTCACGGCACGGCGAAGGATACCGTAAGCGCCGAGAGGGCGGCTTCCATTGCGGCCACCATGGGTAAAGTTGTGAACCTACTGCACGTCGTAACCCCGGTGGAAGAGCCGCAGATTCTACTGAAAGTGCGCTTCGCCGATGTCGATCGTAGCTTCAGCTCGCAGTTTGGTATCAATCTGTTCAGCACGGGCGCGACGAATACGCTGGGCGGCACCAGCACGCAGCAGTACGCGCCCCCGGTGATCACCGTTCCGACTCCGGGCGCTCCGCCATCCGTTACTCTCGCCAATGCCTTAAATCTTTTTCTGTTCCGATCGGATTTGAATCTGGGCGCCACCATTGAAGCCCTCGAAGCCAAGAATCTTCTCCAGATCCTCGCTGAGCCCAATGTCCTGGCGATGAACGGTAAACCGGCCAGCTTCATCTCCGGCGGTGAATTTCCTGTACCGGTGGTGCAGGGCGGCGCGAATGTGGGCGCGGTGACCATTCAGTTCCGCGAATTCGGCGTGAAGTTGAACTTCCTGCCGACCATCACACCACGCGGCACCATTCGCTTGCAGGTGGCGCCGGAAGTCAGCTCGCTCGATTACGCCAACGGCGTCGTGCTGAGCGGTTTTACGATCCCCGCTATCGACACGCGCAAGGTGCAGACGGAAATCGAGCTGGAAAACGGACAGAGCTTTGCCATCGCCGGCTTGCTGGATAACCGATTCAACGAAACGCTGGACAAGATTCCGGGCATCGGCAATATCCCGCTGCTGGGCAAATTGTTTCAGAGCAAAGTCCTCAGCAAGAGCAATTCAGAATTGCTGATCATGGTGACGCCGGAACTCGTGCGGCCCATTGTGGCCGGACAGGCCCGTCCCGAGGTGCCCATGGTGAAGCCGTTCATGAAGGACACCTTGAAAGAACGCTCCGCGCAATCCCGGCCTCGAGGTGACTGGACCGGTGCCGGTAAAGCCGGAACGCGAGACCATTCCGGTGGAAGAACTCCAGCAACTGCAGAAGAAGGAGCAGGGACCCGAACCCGGTAACGGCCAGCCAACGCTGCTGCTGCCGCTGATGATGAATCCAGCGGGTGGCGCGGCCGCGCCTCCGGCGGCTGGTGCAGGCGCAGCGGGTGCCGCTGCAGGTTCGTCCGCGGGCACCACAGGTACTGGAACAGGCGCGGGTCACTAAGCCATGTATTCGCTGACGCTAGGACTGGCCATCGAAACCAAGCAGCTCTGGGATGAAGTTCAGTCCTGTCTGCCGGCGCTACCCTTGCGCCCAGTTATCGAGCACCAGGATATGTCCACCATGGGCGTATTTCTGGAGAGACTGGAACGCTTGCGGCCGGAAGTCGTACTGCTGGACGTGGCGTTGGCGAAGGAGCCTCTGACCGACCTGGTACCCATGATCAGGTCGAAGGCGCCGGAAGCCACTATCGTGGCATTGCACACCACCGCCGACCCGGATGCCATTCTGACCGCTATGCGGGCGGGGGTCAACGAGTACGTTTATCCCCCACTCGAAGGCGCGCTCCGCGGCGCGCTCGAGCGCCGTTCGACGGATGCAGGACGCCGCCAGAGCGGTATGCGGTGGGGCGGATCGCACCGTCGGCTTCTTTTCATCGAAGGGCGGATGCGGAGCCACCACCATCGTCTGTCACTTGGCGGTGGAATTGGGCGCGCACGGCCAGAAGGTTTTGCTGGCCGACCTCGATCTGGATGCCGGGCTGATCGGATTCTTGACCAAAGCCAAGCCCGGCTACTCGATTCTGGACGCCGTCAATAATCTGCATCGCATGGATGTGAGCTACTGGAAGGCGCTGGTTTCCAACGGAATTCCCGGAGTGGAGATCATTGCCGCGCCGGCGGCTACCGCGGACAAAACTTATCCGCGTCAGGAACAGTTGCGGCAGCTGTTCAGTTTCTTGCGGTCGTGCTATGACTTTACGCTGATCGACCTCGGCCGCAGCCTGACCCGGGTTGGCGTGGCGGCTCTTGAAGAGATGGATGAGGCTTACCTGGTCAGCACGCTGGAAGTTCCTGCGCTGCACCAGGCGAAACAGGTATTGCAAATCCTGATGGATGCTGGCTATGGGAAGGATCGGCTAAAGCTGATTCTGAACCGCGTTCCCAAGCGTTCGGAATTGGCGCCCGGAGAAATCGAGAAGATCCTGGGCCTGCCGGTTTACGCGGTGCTGCCCAGCAGCTATCCGGAACTGCACGAATGTTATTCGCTGGGCAAGCTGTTGCCGGAGCGAAGCTTCCTGGGCAAGCAGATCCGGGAACTGGCCATGCGCATGGCGGGCATGGACGAGCAGCTGCCGAAAAAAAGAAATTCGGATTGTTCGGTTAGTAGAGGGTTGTTGCTAGGGGATCGCAGGAGACTAAATTGGCTACCACTTTAAACGGATCGCTAACGAAGAACGGAGACAAGGAAGCTGGCTGGGTCAGCCGCCTGTTCACCCAGGACCGCGCGGCCCTGGAGCACCAGGAGCTGAAATTCGCGATTCACCGCAAGCTTTTGGATCGCATCAACCTGGAAGCGCTGGCCACACTGGGCGGCGAGCGCGTGCGCACGGAAGTTCGCGGCGCGGTCGCCAGGCTGCTCGAAGAAGAGAAGACGCCTCTCAGCCTTCTCGAAAAAGAACGAGTGGTGGAAGAGGTTCTGGACGAAGTCTTCGGGCTTGGGTCCGCTGGAGCCTCTGCTGCAGGATCCGACGATCTCCGATATTCTGGTGACCACGCCGCGGTTGGTCTACGTCGAGCGCAACGGCAAACTGTTCCGCACGCCGGTGGAATTCAAAGATAATGCGCACCTGCTGCGCATCATCGAGAAGATCGTGTCGCGCGTGGGCCGGCGCGTGGATGAATCGTCGCCCCTGGTCGATGCGCGGCTGCCGGACGGATCGCGCGTCAACGCGGCCATTCCGCCGGTGGCGGTGGACGGACCACTGCTCTCCATCCGCCGGTTCGGCAAAAGCCTGATGCACGGCAAAGACCTGGTCACGCCGCCTGACCTGACCGAAGGCATGCTCGAATTGATGCGCGCGGCTGTGCGGTCGCGCATGAACATCCTGATCTGCGGCGGCACCGGCGCCGGTAAGACCACCCTGCTGAACGTGCTCTCGAGCTACATTCCGGAAGACGAACGCATCGTAACCATCGAAGACGCCGCCGAATTGCGCTTGCAACAGACCCACGTGGCGCGCATGGAAACGCGGCCGGCCAACGTGGAAGGCCAGGGCGCCATCAAGATTCGCGACTTGGTCATCAACGCTCTCCGTATGCGTCCCGATCGCATCATCGTCGGCGAGGTCCGCGGCGAGGAAGCGTTGGATATGTTGCAAGCCATGAACACCGGTCACGACGGTTCGCTCACCACCATCCACTCCAACAACCCTCGCGACGGCATGTCGCGTCTGGAAGTCATGGTTGGCATGGGCAACTCGAATATGGGTGTGCGCGCCATCCGCCAGCAAATCGCGGCCGCTCTCGATCTGGTGGTGCAGGTATCCCGCTTCAGCGACGGTACTCGCCGCGTGACGCACATGACCGAAGTTACCGGCATGGAAGTGGACACTATCACCTTGCAGGATATTTTCCTGTTCGACAAAACCGGCGTGGCCGAGGATGGCCGCGTGACCGGACGGTTCCGCGCCACCGGTATCCGTCCGCGGGCCTACGAACGCATCAAGGCCTGTGGTATCCAATTGCCGCCGTCACTCTTCCAGACCGTGGTGGAGATCAATTAAATTTATGACCCTCATGCTGGCTGGCCTCTTTTTTCTGGTGTTCGCGCTGATCATGGCGATAGCCGTGTTCGGCTTTTTGTACCGGCAAAAGCACCGCCAGAATGTTGTCAAGGATATGTTGCAGACGGTGGCCGGCAATCGTCCCATGCCGGTAACTAAGATCCTCAAAGATCTGACGCCGGAGGTCTCGGGGTTTGCATCGCTTCTGAGACACCTGGATCTGGCAGATCACCTCCAGGCGTCAATCAAGCAGGCAGGGCTCACCTGGACGCCCTCGACTTTGTTTATGGCGACGGTGGGCGCGGCCGTCCCTGGATTTCTTCTTGGATTGCGGTTCCCATTCATCCTCAACGAGGTTCTGAGTTGTCTGGTGCTTTCCGGCGCGACTGCCAGTTTGCCCTACCTTTACATGCGGAAGAAGCGCACCAAACGGTTGGGACAACTTGAAGAGCAGTTTCCCGAGGCTTTGGACTTTATGGCGCGCTCGGTCCGCGCCGGGCATGCCTTCATGATCGCGCTCTCGATGGTCGGCGAGCATGTGCCCGAACCGCTGTCGACGGAGTTGCGCACCGTATTTAACGAAATCAACCTGGGCGCGCCCCTGGCGACGGCCCTCGAGAATCTGACCAACCGGGTTCCTCTGCTCGACTACCAATTCTTCAGCTCGACCATTATGTTGCAGAGGCAAACCGGCGGAAACCTAAACGAAATCCTGGGCCGGCTGGCGCATGTAATCCGCGAGCGATTCCAGTTGAAGGGATCGGTGAAAGCGGCTAGCGCCCACGGACGCCTCACCGCGCTGATTTTGACCATTCTTCCTATCGTTACGGCGCTGGCCTTGTTGGGCGTCGCTCCTGGTTACCTGCAGGGCATGGCCAAGGATACGGATGGAAAATACATGATCGTGGGCGCCGGTGTCATGGTGCTGATGGGTAATTACTTCATTCGGCGCATCATCAAAATCAAGGTATAAACGATGTCCATCTATATTGTCATCGCATTTTTCATGGTGTTGATGGTCGCTATCGCGGCCTTCGGCTACCAACGTTACGCCCGTCCGGGACAAGTGTACGAGCGCTTGGGTGAACCGGTGATCGAAGCGCCCACGGCGGGCTTAGCCGAAGAGGGCGAAGTACGGAAGGTGCGGGAGTTCAAGCTCATTCAGAAGGTCGGCGATTTGATGCCGGTATCTTCAGATGAGAGTTCGATGACCCGCAGGATGCTGACGCACGGCGGATTCCGGTCGGACAACGCGGTGAAGATCTACTACGGCATCCGCTTGATGAGCACCGTAGCGATGGGTCTGCTCGGCCTGATCCTGCGCAACGCGGTCAGCGACAACCCGGCGCTGCACGTCGTTTTCCCGGCGGCGATGGCGCTGGGTGGGTTTATCCTCCCAAACTTCCTTTTGGAAAAAAAGATCAAGAAGCGCCTGGAGATTCTGCGGCTGGCGCTACCGGACGCCCTGGATCTGATGGTGATCGCGGTGGAAGCCGGGCTGGGCCTGGACCAAGCCATCTCGTATGTGGCCACGGAACTGCGCAACGCGCACCCTCAGCTGACGGAAGAATTCATTCTGGTGAATTTGGAAATTCGCGCGGGCAAACGGCGCGTGGACGCGCTGAAGAATCTCGGAGAACGGGCCGGAGAGCCCGAGTTGCAAAAGCTGACCGCGATTCTAATTCAGAACGACCGCTTTGGAACGAGCGTAGCCGAATCGCTGCGCCAACATTCGGATTACATGCGCATCCGCCGCCGCCAGGAAGCGGAAGAGCGCGCCGCGAAGGTGGGCGTCAAACTGGTGTTCCCCATCTTCTTCTTTATCCTGCCCGCCATGATGCTGGTTTGCGCTGGCCCAGGCGTGCTGGGTGTAGTCAAGTACCTGCTCCCGATTATGAAGGGCTTCGGGAACTAACGCCGATGGCGGAAGGGCAGAACGATTTTTCGAGCAAGAGTCAACTTAAAAGAAAGGAGACAAGAGTATGAATGGCACAGCGATGCAAATTTTGATCTGGGTGGCTGCTGGCGTAATCCTGTTGCTGCTCTTGCAGCGCCGCCGGCGCCGCAAGGTCATGCGGTAGTTTTTGGGCCCTGTATGTTTTGCTGGCTCGCAGGCATTTAGCGTGGGGCGGCGCTTACCCGTAGCGCGCCCCGCGCCCGTTTTCAGCTGGTTGTGGTACGACTGAGCCGGGTGCTTGGGAAGGATGAGCGGATTTTGGAAATCGATCGCAGCGCTCTGGAAAAGATCGGAGCAGCTCAAAACCCGGATGGCGGATGGCCGTATTCGAAAGGCGGCTCGTGGACCGAGCCAACGGTCTATGCGTTGCTCGCTCACCAGGCTGGCCGGGTGGCGCCTCCGCGTCTGAACTCGACGCAGGAATGGTTGGGCGGGGTGCAGGAATCGGACGGCGGTTGGAAGCCGCGCAGTTCGGTGGATCGCAGCACCTGGGTGACGTCCCTGGTGGCCTTGTTGCCGCCGGAGACCGTGGGGGTTGCGAGGCACGCGCGGGCAGTCGACTGGCTGATGGGCGAGAGCGGAATGGAGACATCGCCGCTGTTGCGCTTAGGCAGTTTTCTGCGCGAAGGAAAGATGCCGGCGAGTCCCGACGGAATCGGCTGGCCGTGGTTCCCGGGAACGGCGGCGTGGGTAACGCCGACATGCCTGGCGATCTTGGCCTTGAAGAAGTCTTATTACCGGCGTCCCACCACTGCTTTGCGGGAGCGTATCGACAAGGCGCAGGCATTCCTGCTTTCGCGGCGGTGTGCGGATGGCGGTTGGAACCATGGTTCGGCGCGGTCTTTGGGATACAACTCGGATTCTTATCCGGAGACGACCGGCCAGGCTTTGTTGGCGCTGGCAGGCAGCGATGCCGCGCGCCTCGGGGATAGCTTTCAATTTGGCGCAAAAGTTCCTAAGGGAGCAACGGTCCGCCGGCGGAGCCGCCTGGCTACGGCTCGGGTTGGTGGCTCACCAGCAACTTCCGGGCGGCGCTCCCCTTTTCACCATGCCTTGCCGCACGGTGCCGGACGCCGCACTGGCGGTGCTGGCGGCCGCAGCGGAGCAGGGCGAAAACGTATTTCTGGCGTGACGATGCAAAGGGCGATGACACGACGCGACTTCCTGGCTGCGGCCCCTCTGGGCGCCGCCGCGATAGGATTGGCCGGCTGTGCCAAGCCGCTTGCGCCGCGCCACCGGTCGCGCGTGAATATCACGCGGGCGGCATCGTACTCACAGGACATTTACGCTACGATGCGGGGAGTTCTAGCGCAGCACAAGCTGAAGGTCCGTGGGCGACGAGTGGTATTGAAGCCCAATCTGGTGGAATTTGAGCCGGGCAGCTGCATCAATACCCATCCCATGCTGGTGCATGCTGCTTACGAAGCCTTCCGCGCATTGGGCGCTACCGTGGCCATTGCCGAAGGACCCGGGCACCGGCGCGGCACGCTCGATCTGGCCGATGCCGCCGGGTACTTCCAGACCATCCCGAAACTTGAGGACGTGTTTACGGATTTGAATCTGGACGAAGTGTCGCGCGTTGCGCTGGCCAATCCCGTATCGAAACTGAAATCGCTGTACATGCCGCATACGGTTCTTGCGAGCGACCTGCTGGTGTCGATGCCCAAAATGAAAACGCATCATTGGGCCGGGGCCACCTTGTCGATGAAGAACCTATTCGGCACGGTGCCGGGCGGGGTGTATGGATGGCCCAAGAACGTGCTGCACTGGGCGGGCATTCACGAATCGATCGCCGATTTGCACACGCTCTTCCCCAATCACTTTTCCATTGTCGATGGGATTGTCGGTATGGAGGGCAACGGGCCGATTCAAGGCACGCCTAAGACTGCCGGCGTGATTGTTTCAGGGGGCGATGCGGTAGCGGTGGATGCAACCTGCTGCCGGATTATGCAGATCGAGCCGTCCCAAATCGGTTACCTGACCTTAGCCGGCGGCTTAGAAGGAATCGCAGAGAAAAACATAGAGCAAATAGGGGAGAACATCGATTCCGTTACGACCCGGTTCGAACTGATAATGGAGCTGCGAGGACTGCGAAAGGGGCGCGCATGACGGCGGTGCTGCATCGCCGCGCGTTGGGGATGGCCGGGGTGGTATTGTCTTCCCTCCTGTTGCTCGTGCCCTGCTTCTGGCAATCGCGGATCCAGGCAGGCGATCTTTCAAGCCACGTTTACAATGCGTGGCTCGCGCAGTTGATCGAGCGCGGGCAGGCGCCCGGGTTGACCTTGGTGCGCCAATCCAACAATGTCTTGTTCGATCTGATGCTGAGTTCGTTCATGCGGGTGCTCGGCGCTGGCGCGGCACAAAGGCTCGCAGTTTCGCTGGCGGTCCTGGTGTTCTTTTGGGGGGCATTTTTGTTCGTGTGGTCGTGGTCGCGGCGCAATGTTGCGCCGTGGCAACTGGCCCCTTGTTTTGCAGTTTTGGCCTATGGGTGGGTATTCCACATGGGCTTTTTTAACTTCTATATCTCGCTGGGGCTGAGTTTTGGCGCGCTGGCGCTGCTGCGGAAGAGCTGGCGGCAGGCCAACCGCCTCGCCATTCCGGTGGCGGTTGCGCTCTTCGTCGTGGCATACGTTGCGCATGCGCTACCGGTAGTATGGGGTCTCGGCTTGTTGGCCTATTACAGCGTGGCGCAAGCTTTGCCGGCGCGGCGGCGGGTTCCCCTAGTGTTCGCTGCCATCTGCGGCCTGACGTTGTTGGGGGTTTTGTTGGGCCAGTTCTTTCCCACGCGGCGGGGCATCGATCAGGTTGTTTCGATGACCGGCGCGGATCAAGTTTGGCTATACGGCCAGTCGTACGTGGCTGTGGCATGGGCGGTCGCTGTGATTTGGGCGCTGTGCCTGGGGCGGGTGGTATCGGCACGCGGTCTGGTGCGCACGCTCCTCGACGTTCGTTTTCAGTTGTGCGCGATTTGTGCGGCTTCCCTGGTGCTGTTGCCGGGCGGGGTATTGTTGCCAGGCTATCGATCGGCACTCGATTTCATTGCCGAGAGGATGTCGCTGGCAGGCGCCATTCTGTTTTGCGCCCTGGTGGCTTCGGTACGGCTTCCGAAGCCGCTGGTAGCCTCTTTGGCGGGCATGGCGGCCGTGTTCTTCTTCCTTTCTTATTCCGATGAACTGGCACTGAACAAAGTGGAAACGGAGATGGCGCGGGTGGTGGCTCAGTTGCCCCCCGGACAGCGCGTGATCAGCGTGCTGGCGGATCCCGAAAGCCGGATCAAGTCGATGCAGCACGTGGTCGACCGGGTTTGCGTGGGGCACTGTTTCAGCTATGCGAATTATGAGCCCACGACGGCGCAATTTCGCGTACGGGCGGACCGTGAAAACCCATTCGTGGTTTCGAATTATAAAGACTCCTGGACGATGCAGACGGGCGGGTATGTGGTGAAGCCCCAGGATCTGCCACTGTACACCGTGGATTTGTGTGAGCCATCAAGTCCGCGCATATGTGTAGTGCCTTTGCAGGCAGGCACTACGCTGCATAATACCGGCCTGCGTGTAGCACCGATTCTAGGCGGAGGATAAAATGATGAGCGAGTTGAGCACTGCCGAGTACGTGAACGGCTATGATGCAAGCGATGTACAAATTGAAGACACGGGCAGGAAATTCATGGACGTGCTGAAGGCGATTCCGTGGACACGCGTTGCCGTGGACGTGATGCTGATTGCGGCCATTCTGCTGGTCTCCTCTAATTTTCTGTCGGTTCGATAAAATTCCAGGCCAGCCGGCGAGTCGATTATTGCGATTGATGGGGAGCGGCGCGCCCTCGTGGTGAGTGTGCGCCCCATTTTCTAAGGTCAACCTCATTTTCTCAACTGGTACGACACGGTCTGGAACGTCGATGTTCCCCGGTCCTGTTCGGTCATGTGGATCTCCACCACTCTCGACAACACCCGGCTCAAGCTGGCAATGTTTCCTGAAAAGAAAGGCGGCGGGCCTGGACGATCTACCTTTCCGGACGCATCGCCGCCCGCGGGCGCGCTGAAGTCGAGAGCGCCCATGATGCGCTCGTAGCGGCTCCTTTCGCGTTGGTGGCGAAAGCCGGCGGCGTAGGTAAGGCCGGCGGACGGCCCGGTGATTCCCGTCCGCCCTAGCACGGCGTGTAGAAGGGACAGGTTGTTGGCGACAAGCAGGAGCCGTCCGCGATTTGTAAAGAACAGGGTCCCAAGGCCATCCAGCCGTTCGACTGGATTTTGTTCCGATCCATTCGATACCCATCCCGCGCCAAGTTGCGATGAGGTCCACAGTTTGCCGGCAGCGGTACTCAGAGATCTCCTGATCGAGTCGCGATCCCAGTCTCGAGATCCCTCGAGAACCATCACCGTGGGTATGTGCACAAACGGCCCGGAGGCATCCTCGCTCGATTCAACCAGAAGAATGGCGTGACCGGCCGCGTTGTCCGCCAGCGGGCGAACGGCCGCCATGCAATCGATGATGCCGGCATCGGCTGGCAGCGCGGCCTCCTGGATGTCCGTTTCCAGATCGCTTTCGCTGCCCGCGATACGATCTGGTGAGGCGGCCGCCGGCGCATAGCGGTCGTCGCGCGAGGGCGATGGTTGCGCTTCGACCAGCTTCTGTACGATTAAGGCAGCGGCATCCTGCGCTTCAGCCAGACGCCACGCCTTGTAAAATCCGGCTTCGGGAGGCGCCAGTGTAGTCAGCCTGGAGACGGCATCGTCGGTGGCAAGCGCGGACGCCACGTCGTCTGGCGACCGAAGCAGAACTCTGCTTTCCGTAATCGCGTCCTCAGTTCGTTTCACATCGGATATTCCTGCCCGATATCGACGAACCAAGGCGGCGTTACGCTGCACCCAATACGAGCGAAAGTAGACGTTCTTCACCAGCGACTCTAGATTCATCACCAGCCGGAGGTCACCTGGACGTGAGGCTGCGGCGACAGCATCGCGATACCAACCGTCCGAGGCGACACTTCGTTCGCCATTCCCGGCAAGAAGTTCCAGCGCCCGGCCAACCAGGTCGTCTCGGGTGGCCAGCAGCAGATATCCCTTAGTGAAAGCAAAGGCCACAGTCCGTTGCGACGCGGGGTCTGTGCGCCAGTAGAAGGACACACCCCCGGCCTGGCGCTGTTCGAATTTGTCGCGAACCGCCCACAGTTCGCTCTTCACTAAGTCGGTCTCCGCAATTCGCGTTACGTACAGAAACTCGACATCGCGAATCCCATACAATGCGAGAGCGGATTCGGTTCCAGCAATTCCGTTCAGGCTCTTCAGGCCAGGCACGAAGCCAGCGGCATTGCCGTATTCGCTGTAGACCTGCTGCAGCTTCGTGAACAGGTTGGAGCGGGAGAAGACCTCGTAGTTGGCGCTTTCCAGCCAATCGAACTTGACCTTGGATGTACTCCATTCTCCAAGTAGCCGGGCGAAATCGGGCGTTTCAAGGCAGAGTAAGGCGCCGCTCGGCATGATTGCGGGGGGTCTCGGTTCCGCGGCAGACGTTTGGAGATGAACGAATCCGGCGGTGGCCAATACCAACGTGGCTAAGAGCGCGGCTTTTCTCATGGCTGACTCCTGGAAATGAGCGGGCGCACAACATGATCCTGCTCGATCACGCTCCTGACCGCCGGTTGGCGGGCGATGTTTTTCGCGCGACGGCCCTGCTCGGCGACAAACCCGTTCAAGCGCTGTTGGAGCCCGCCGCGCTGATCTGGTTTACTAAGCGAGATCGCGGCGCGAAGGTAAGCTGCCGCCCGCTTCAAGTCGTCGATGCGTTCCGCAGCGTTTGCCAGCGACTCGCCAATTCCGGCGCGTTCCTGGTCGGTAAGCTGCGCCCCTGGCAGAATGAACGCCACGGCCGGACGTGGGGAGAAATAGCGGGAGCGGCGCGGGTCAGCGTAAGGCTGTTCCTCCTCAAGTTCATTCTGCGGCTGCCCTGGCGGCTGCGCCAGCGCCAGAGCAAGAGTGTCGCGGTGTTGGGCAATCGCCGCTTGCAATGCGCCAACACGAACACTTCCATCCGCGGGCGCGAGGGCCAACGCCTCCAGCCACAGGCGGAGTCTGGGCTCAGGCGTCGCGGCCGACCGCGCCGCTGCGGCGCGGGCCTCGACCTGATAAGGTTTTGCGGCGTCACCCGCGGTTACTGCCGGCGAACAGAGAAGCCCCAACTCCGTTCCGCTAACTTCCGCAAGCGCCTGCGGCGCGGCAAGGCGCGCGGCTTGGGCCCGTACCTTGTACGGCGCCTGCGGGTCGGTCATAATCGCAGCGAGCAGTTGGCGTCGTTCGTCGGAGCCTTGAGCGAGTCCTTGTGCCAAGTACAGCTTGGCGTCGGTGTCCCAAGGTGTCTCTTTAATCCTTTCGCGGGTGAAGTGCATGGCGTCCGCGCTTTTCCCGTACTTGGCGAGCAGTTGGGCGGCCGGCAGCAAGGCCTCAAGCCCATCCTCGCCGGCCAGGGCCATGCGGCTTAACAGTGCGATGGCGGACACAGTCTGGCTACGCTGTAGCATGACCTCCGCCAAGCCGAGGAAATTGGCGGAGGTCAGATTGCCGCTTCCAATTTCGCGATCGTAGAGGAATTCAAGCACCATTTGCGCCCCGGTCAGGTCTCCGCCGCTTCGCAGCACCAACGCCGCGTTGCGCAGACTCTCCAGGGGCGGTGCGAATTCCGGTTGCGAACGGTATCGTTCCAGAAGCACTGGCAATTCTCCAGTCTTGGCGGCCAGGCGGATTTCCACCTCGTCCCGGGATTGATCGCGACTCCAGTTGGGCGGAGCAGGCGTCAAAGGCGCAACCTGCTTCCACTCGGCCAGTGCGCCCTTCACATCTCCGCTGTTCAGCAACATCGCAATCAGTTGTAATCGGGCTCCGGTTGCCTGACTGAAGCGCCACTCCCGGTCATCGCCAAAGGCGGCTGCGGCACGCCGGGAATAGTACGCCAGTTCGGCGCGTTGCAAGGTGAGGCGTTGCTCATCCGTCAGATTATTTTGCAAGGGCCAAATGACTTGGCCCACATCCACGGAGTTGCTGAGGGCCGTCAACCAGTCGACTCCTTCACCAGAGGCGAGCGACGCGCGCACCGCGGGCTCTGCGAGCTCAGTGAACCGGTATTCTTGATTCCGCTGGTAGTAGTCGCCCAGAAGATTGGCGATCTCGCCACGCAACAAGCCAAAAGCGCGCCGTTCACCGATGTCGGCAAACGTCTCCCCTGCCCAGTTCCAGTAAAGCTCCGGTACCTTGACCCCTCGGCCCTGGATCCGCAGATAAGCGGCGATGGCGGACCTCCAATGAGTCACGGCTTCCGGGCGGCGGCCTTCCCGCCAGAGCACCCGCGCAATGTGATCGTGGGCCTCGCCGCGGTTGGCATCGAGTTCCAGGGCGTGCTCGAACTCAGTGATCGCCTTGGCCCCTTGGCCGCCCTGCGCATATTTGTCGCCCAGCAGCACGTACGCACCGGGATCTTGATGCGCCCCTTCTACCGAAGCTGGCATCCACAAAGCGGCGTTTGCATTCTTGCCGGCCGAAAGATAATCGCCATACTGTGCGCCGTAATAGAACCAAAGTGAGCCTGCGATCGCGATTTCCGTTTTGAGTGGAGACCGAAGCCGCTCACCGATGGTGCGTGTATCGAGCGCGCTCTGGAAGTCCGCATCAATCGCCGGGGATCGGTCGTTAAAGTATTGTCCCGAAAGCGCCGCATAAGCCTTCGTCCATACTGGCGCCAATTCGCTGCCGCGAGCCCGCACCGCTTGATATGCGAGTTGCGGCTGGCTGCTCGCGATTGCGCATTGCACCGCCTGGTTGCGGATTTCCTCGCGAGCATTGCTGCCAATGATCGCCAGCAGCCGCTGCGTATTGAGCCGGGTCAGGAGAGTTAAATAACGATCCAGCAACGCGCCCGATAGATCATTGCGCGACAGGGCCTTTTGCATTACCCTCATCTGGCCGTCTATATCACCTTCGGCGACATACGCCTGCGCAGCTTCGGTCAGGGCAGTTGCTGCGACGGCCTGTCCGTCCTTACGGGTGGCATAACCTTCCAGGTAGCGGCCCAACTCGGCATACAGTCCTCGCTGCCGCTGCAATTCGACGAGACGCGAATCGACATCGCGCGCCTGAGCGTCCATCGCTTCGCGCCGCCATCGGGATTCCAACTCCGCCAGTCCCGCGGAAGTAGCCAGCGGCAGCAGGGTGCTAACGCGATCCGCTGCGCCCATTCGTGACGCTTGCGCAATCAATGCCAGGGCAAACGCGCCCTTCTCTTCGGGTGTGTAATTTTCGGAGACCACGGCGCCAATTGCCGCCGTTACCCGCTGATCCGCGGCTGGATTGGTTCCCAGACGGGAAAGCACTCCGTCTAATCGCCGCGCTCGCGCCATGATCCGCGCGTAAACTACCGCATGTTCAATTGCTTTGTCCGAATCCTCGCCCGCCTGCCTTGCGCCCTTCTCCGCGAAGGCCGCGGCATCGGGCAGAAGGTGCCATGTTTCCAGCCGCTCCGCAATCGCCATATCGGAATCGGCCGTTTCGGTTCGCGCACCGATGATAGCGGTCTTCAGCGATGAAACCGCTTGCGCGTTTTCGCCGGACCGCGCCTGCAACTCCGCGATCTTAATCATCCACTGCGGATCTCGGTACGCCAGTTCGTAAAGCCGGCCATAGGTTTTGATGGCGGCCTCGAACCGAAGCAAGCGCTCTTCCAGCCGGCCTTTCGCCTCGAATATGTCTGCCCGGCCGGGCCGAGCCTGGATCGCAAGGTCGTAGTCGGCGATCGCCGCCGGGAAGTCCTCCACGACGGTTTCGATACGGCCCAGCACCACGGGCCATCGGGAATCGCGCGGCGCATCGCCCACGGTCTTGCGGTAGAACGACACCAGGCGCGCCGCCTGACCATGCGCGACGGCGTAACTCGCGGCTTCCTTGGTGAATGCCTCGTCTTCTGGAAAATCGTTCACGATCTCGATATATTGATCCACGGCGCCGGCCCTATCCTGCAAACGGTCGAGCGCCGGGATCAGGCTGCGCCGGATCGCCGTAATGCGATCGATACGTTCCGCGGGCGGCAACGGCGATTGTTTCAGCCGCTGAATTGTCGCCAGTTGGTAATCGCGAAAGCGGCGATCGTCCTTGGCGGCGATATACGTGTCTGCCATGGCGGCAAGGTACTCGGCGCGCAGAGGATCGGCGGATAATAACGTCGTTAACAACGTGCGCGCCCGATCGAACTCGCCGGCTCCCGTAGCGATGCGGCCGGCTTCGAGGGTGAATTGCGCGGCTAGATCCACCCGTGCGTGCTTCGCGGCGTCCAGCAGGATTGCAATCGCCTCATCCGGCTGCCGGTTTCGCACATGAAAGTCCACCACGCCACGCACCACTCCCAGGATCCGCGGGTGGCTTTGATATAGGGCATCGGCAGCGCGTGCAGCTCCGGCTTTGTCTTTCTTCGCTTCCAGGAGACGTACGTAACTCAACGTCAGGCGCAGCTTGTCTACGGGGTCGTTGGTTATTGTGGCTAACCGCGCGCTCGCGCGTTCCTCGATGGCGTCGAATCCCAGACGCCGCGCTGTCTGCTGCAATTCGGTCATTCCGGCTGTGGTTTTCTCCAATTCCACGCGCGACCGCAGCAGCGACTCGAGATCGCGCCGTCGCTGTCCTGCCTCCAAAACCGCGACGCGCAGTCTGATCGCCTCGACGGATGGGGCAGCTACGACCGCTGAGGCCGTTGCCCGGCTTACCAGATCGCGCGAGCGCGGCCGGTTCAATAACCTGAGCAGGCGATTCTGCGCCGTCTGCTCGCCATGCAATGCCCCCTTAACGTATTCCCGGACCGCGCCGGCGTCATTGCGCTTGCCTTCGTAGATCGCTCCCGCCTGATAGGAGTATAAGAACGGATCTGCGAACTTCTTGCGCGCCGTGGCGATCCAGCGTAACGCATCGTTATAACGGTAGTAGTCCCAATAGACCGTCGCTGTATCCAGATAGGCTTGGGCGCTCCTGGGCTGCGCGCCGGGCATCTTTTCCCAGTAAAGACTCGCTTGCGATAGCAGACCGCGGTCCGCTAGAATATCGCCCATTCTGGCGAGGAGGGCCGGATCGCGGGGATCGGCGCGCTGTTCATCTGCCGCCAGATTCACCGCTATTTCCGTGTCTCGTGGATCGTAAGCGGCAAGCGACCGGTAAAGCGTAGACGCCTGTTCTACAACTTCGCGCCTGCCTGGATAGGCGGTGGCCAGGGCGCGGGCACTCGGTGCGGCCGCTTCGAAATGCGAAAGCCAGATCTCCGCTTCGGTAACAAACTGTACGGCGGCCGGATTCTTAGCGACGGCCTGGTCGATCTGTCCGTCCGCCATACCTGGATTGGCGGCGCGTATCTCTGTCAGCTCGGCATCTAACCGCCCTGAGCCAGAGAGCCGCTCGAAAAGCATCGAACGCAGTGACCGGTCGTAGAACCAGTATTGGCGGAGCAGTCGATCGGCCGCGGCCGCGTCGTAAGTCTCACGGCGGGTATAAGCCCCGAAAAGATTATGCACGAAGGCCATGTCTTCCGGGAAGCGTTCATGCGCGTAAAGGTTTAATTGCCGGTAGAGTGCCGCGTCGGGGTGTACTTGAGTGACCACTTCAGCGAAGTAACGCTCCAGCTCCGTGCCGGAGAAGACGCCGATTGCTTCGCGGCTGATCTTCTCAACATCGGCATACTGTTTCTTGCGCAGATACCAGCGTGCGAGCTTGTGATACCAGGATCGGTCGGTGAACTTCGCGATCGCCGTGCTGTATATCTCTTCTACCTCCCGCGACATCCCGTGTTGTTCCAGAAATGTGGCAAGCCGTTGATAAAGGCCGGCATCGTTGGGGTTCCGATCGATCTCGCCGCGGTACACGCGCAGGGCGTCCAAGGGCCGGTGGAGGGCTGCAAGGCGCGCGAGATACTTATCGAGTACCTGCGCATATTCCGCGGAGCGGGGGCTGTCGTCCGCACCGATGGGTACGCCGGCAGCTCTTCCGGACAGTTCCCGGAGCATCAAGGTGTAAATCGCGAATTCTTCGGTCGTGCGGCTCGCACGCGCCAGTGCATCGGAGACCCGCATGGCCACGTTGAGCCGGCCGGCGCCCGCCGGGAACGTGGTCAGGTACTCGCGGCCGGCATGAATCGCGTCCGCATCGTCGCCGTACGCGGCATAGGCGGAAATCAGTTGCGCGCGCAAGTCCTCGCGGTAACGGGATTGGGGAAACTGTTGTTCCAACAGGCTGACCAGCCGGCAGGCGGCCGCAACATGGAAGTAGGCGGTCGATTTCTGGTTTTGGCTCTGGTATTCCCATCGCGGCCCGGTTGAGTTCAACACCAGAGAAAGGATCCCGTTGAGAAACCCCGGCGACGGATCCGCCGTGGCGATGTCCTTATAGAAAGAGAGGTCGCCTGAGCCGAATTGGATGGGCTGTCCGGACGCGGTCAGCAGCAGATGGGCCAACCCATACAGCGCACGCTCCGCATGCGGCCCGTCCGTCGGCGGAAGGCTGTAGAGCGCGTAATAGAGACGCGCCGCCTCGTTCGCGTCCGGCAGCCACTCGAAAAGCTGCGCCGTGGCCCGCAATTCATCGGCTCTCCAGGGAACCGGCCCGGATTCCTTCGCTATGCGGTATTCGAGGAGAACGCGGCGGGCAGCGGCTGGATTGTTCTGTGCGTTGAAGTAATGGAACAGCCGCGCGGTGGCATCCAGATCTGCCCGGTTCGATGCCAGCGCAGTCCTGGCACGGCTGGCGAACTCGCGAAGTTGCCCACGCTCCTCGAGGAGTTTGAAATAGCTCGCCCTGAGATCATCGGGCCAGAGCGGTTGAAACGCCCGGCTGTAAACAGCGAGCGCGGCAGCCGCCGAACCGCGGCGCAATTCCAGATCGGCGCGCATCCGCACCGGCTCGAAGTCGTCATGAAAAGCGCCGCCGTATTTTGCAATTTCAGCTTCCGCCGCGGCATACTGGCGATGAGCCGAAAGATAGTCAATCAGCTTCCGCCATGCCGCGCGTTCCGTCGGATAGCGGGCTACCCACTGGCGGAACAGGGCTTCGGTCGTGGGCTGCGGCAAGTCTTCTTGCGCGGCCAGTGCCGAAATGCCCTCGAAAGCGTGCCAGCCCCTTTGTGCTGTTGGCGCTAGCAACGGATCGTCTTTCGTGGCTGCTGCCGCTGTGAGCACCGCCAGTTCATCGCTCGGACGGACGCGCCGGTGGTAGAAATCCGCCAAGTCGATCTCTCCAGCGTAGCGGTCGGGCGCTAAATGAGCATAGGTCTTCCAGTCCGGCTCCGCCGCGGCGAAATCCAGTGATTGTTCCGCTTCTTGCGCCCGTAGGCGGTACAGCATCGCATCGCCCGGCGTGCGAGCGATTAACGCCCCAAGAGCGGGCCGGCTTTCCGCCGGGGGCCTCAGAATCGGCGCCATACCGCCCGGCATGGGAACATCCCGGAAAAGCGCTTGAATCGCGGGACCGGATGGAATATGCTGCACCCACGTTTCGAACTCACCCCGGATCAGGAAGGTGCCGCTGGTCCCCAGCACCGCGGCCATCAGGATGTGCTTACCAGACTTCAATCGCCACCTCCCCGGTGCTCAAATTGTGCGCGACATCCTCGGCCGTCACGTGAATAGCGTATTTGCCCGGCGGAAGATCGCCAGGCACCGCCATTTCACCCGTGTTGGCCTTTGCCGCGCTGTTCCAGCGGAGCACAACTGGAATCGCTCCATACAGCCGCGCTGTGATGGTCCGTGCGTTGCCTGTGGCTTGCGCGGAAATGCGCAGCACCTCGCCGGCATGCACGCGGCTCTTTTCCACGCGAGCGCGAACCACGGGAGTCTTGCAGGCAATCACAAAGCTCTTGGACTCCCGGTAAACGTGTCCGTCGCGGTCACGAAGCACTAAGCGCACTTGATACACGCCGTCGGACATATCCACCGGAGCCAGGAAACGCGTCTGCCACGTGTCTTCATCCTTCAGGTAGCGGAGCGTCTTGGTGAGTCCGAAAGGAAACAGGGCGATCACGGATGACGATCGATCCGTCCGCTCTCACCCGCAGCACCGGGTCGCCGGGACGGATGACCCGCGGGCGCAGCAGCGCGCGCGGCGCGGCAAGCAACGAGGTATAGGGCGTGACAAACTTGTACTTCTTCGAAAGCCGGATGATTTCGTCGATCGTGGCCCGGTCCTCGCCGTCGCGTTCGATCCTTTCCAGCAGCGCGTCCACGCGGGCTTTAGCCCAGGTGCGCGGTAATTCCGGATGACCCTCCCCCATCGCTGGCAGCGGCGCGCTGCTCGCGAGCTGCAGCGGCTGCCCTTCGCGAATACCCGTCACCGTGAAGGTGGCCTCCGGCGCAGGGTTCGCGTACTTGCCCACCCAAGTGGCCATCGAGCCCGCGAAGCGCATGTCCTCGAGCGGGTAGACCAGGCTCGCCCCAGCAGCGGGCGATACCGCCAACGCCAGATTCTTTACCGGCTCCTGGCCAATCTTTTCAAGAAACGCGTTGAGTTTGAATGCCAGCGGCTCTGTTGAGCGCACCCAATCGAAATATCCGTTGTTGCTTGCCAGCAAGCGCAGCAGCGGCAGATTGGCGTCGTCGCCGACGCCCAGCACCAGAGTATGCGGACGCTCACCCGGCGGGTGTGTGCGCCACTCCGCCGCATACCAGGCGGCCAGCTTCCCGTTGTTGATCGCGCCTTCCGTAGCGCCTCCGTCGCTGACCAGCATCACATACGCTTGGTTCGCGGAAGTTTGCTGAAGTGCGGATGCCAGGGCGCGTTGCAGGTTGGTTCCCCCCCGAATCCGGCTGTTGCGAACGAACTGAAGCGCCTGCTCGACGTTCCCTGGGCTCGCCAGCCGCGGCTGTGGGCCAAACAGAGCGAGCTCGGAGTTGAACAGGATCAAGTTGAACGAATCGGTGGGACGCAGGCGCTTAAGCGCTATTTCGCACGCGGCAAAGCTGCGTTCCAGTTTGTCCCACTGCATGGAGAGCGAGTTGTCGAACAGTACGATCAACGTCCGTGGCGCGGCCGGTGCTTGATTCGCCGGTTTTGCCGTGGCCCGCAATAGCGCCTGCGCCTGGAAAAATCCCGCTCTGTCGGAACTGTTGCGTTCTGTGATGACGCGCAGCGTGTCGGAGCCGGCCACATCCAGCGCGTAGCGAACCGCAAAGTCTTCCTTGAGCTCCACATTGTTGCCGAAGAATTCGGCTCGCACCAGGTTCGGCGTCCGCTCCCGGATCTGCAGGGGATAAGACTTGGCCATCGCTGAGAAGTCTTTAATGGCATGTGCGGATCGAATCTCAAGCATGATCGTCAGGTGACCTGCGATCTGCATCCCAAAGACGTCAGGTTTAAGCGGCGCCACGAACTCCGACTGGTATTTCTCGACCGCTACCGGGTGCTGATATTCCATTTCGATCCGCTTGGTCCCAAACGGCGGAATGGGAACAATCCGCGCGGTGAACAACTGACTGGGTATTGCAGGCGCGGTTCCGTCACCGGCCGTGCGCTCACCCATTTCCAGCAATCCCGGATCGATGGCCTGCGCCTTGGCCTGCTCGTAGATCTCACCCGCGCGGCGGCGTTCCAGAATGACGGCGGGAATTCGGGTGACCTCATCCCAGACGGCAAAATCGGACACCGTCGCCTCGGCCGGAACCGCGAATTGGTACACGCCTTCCTGCGTCTGCCGCTTGTGATTGCCGAAGATCTGCCGTACCCGGACGCGCGCCGTGCCGTTATCGATGCGAATCTCCAAAGCCATCTCGTTGAGCGAGAAGACCGCCGGATCAGGCTGTTGCCGTTCTCCGGGGATGAGCACGCCGGTATCGGCGCCCAGGCTGATCTGAGTGCAATCCCCGCTATCGCCTGCGGAATCCAGCGCGCGCGGCTCATCGCAGGGCGCCTTCCGCCATTCGCACCAGGCCGTTGTCCGTTCCCGCGTAGAGATAGCCTCCACCAGCCGCCAGCGCTGTCACGTTCTTCGATGGCAATCCCATCGTTGTGCTCGTCCAGCGGCCGGTTGCGCCGTCGAAAACGAACAACCCGCGGTCCAGGCTGCCCGCGTATACATGGCTGCCGCTCACCGTCAGCGCATTCGGATTAACCACGAAATCGGGCTTCAGGTCTGGAAATGTGTGCCACTCGCCCGAGGAATCCAGCCGCAGAACTCCGGCGCCATAGGTCCCGGCAAACCACTCGTCGCCCACCCGCGCCAGGGCGGTAATCCAGTTGTGCCTCAGACGCGAATTGGCCGTCGTATAGTTGGCGCGCACCACGTCGTTATCCAACAGGGACAAGCCTCCCAGCGTGCCTGCCAGGGTTTCGTAGCCCCGCGTGGCGAGCGTGTAGACATGATTGTTCACCAAGCCGTGAAAAACGTAGAGACTGCGCACGCCGGAACGATCCACGAACGATAACCCCGCCGGTGTGGCCACCACCATGCCGCCCTCGCGGAAGGCCACATCCGTGACATGGTCGGAGAGAAATCCGTCCTTGCGGCCCATCACTTGCCGAGGCTGGCCGCTCGCATCGAACAGAACGAGGCCGTTGGCCGACGCCACTGCTGTGCGCGAACGCGCCGGGTCCGCCACGATCCGGTTGATGCAGAACAGCGTGTCATCTTCAAAGTGGACGGCGTGCTCGAAGCCCGCATCCACCACGTCCAGACCGCGATCGAAATAGCCCGCCCATAAACGTCCGCTGTCGAGCAAAAGCGCAGCTACGTTGCGGTCGGTCATCAGGGCATTGTCCGCCGTGAGGACTGCTTGCCAGCGCCTTTCCGCCGGATTGCGCAAATAGATCGCGTTCTCGCCGGCCGCATATACCGCGCCGTCTACCTCCGCCACACGCAGGATTGGACCTGGTGGCGTGTCTACGTCCGGCTGGACCGGCGCCTGCCCTCGTGAGCCTAAGGGCACGGCGAGGATGCCTTCGTCCTCCGTTCCGGTGTATAAGATATCTCCCTGCCGGGCCAGCGCGCGCGCGAAGAAGCCATCGGCTAACGTGCGTAAACGATTCCCATCGCGAAATTCCACTACGCCCAGCGGCGTGCCGGCGTAGCATGTATTTCCTTCGACAGCGAGCGAAAGCACTTGCGGGTCGGGCAGTGCGGCGGCAAGTTCTTCCAACTGCCCGGCCCTGTCGCGAAACAACCCGTCAGCCAGCGTACCGATCCAGATGTCGCCGTCATTTCCTGCAAGTGCCGTAATGTGCGTGCTCGCGAGCCGGCTGGCAAAAGGAGTGAGCCGCCGCCCATCGAACACCAGCAGTCCCCGGGCTTCGGTGCCCAGCAGTATTCTTCCCGATCCCAGCGCCAACACACTCGTAACGATTTGGAGGTTGGCATCCCGTGGGAGGATCTGCCGGAAGCTCGTACCATTGAAGACCAGCAGCCCCTCGCCGCGCGTGGCGATGAAAATCTCCGGCTCCGCCGAACCGGCGGCGATCCCTACAGCCATCAAGCCCAGTTCCGCCGGCGGTAATTCCATGCCGGTGCGGTAATGATGGATGAGCATGCCCTTTCGGTCATAAATCAATAGACCGGCGCGGGCGCTCACCACAATCTTTTCCTTGTAGACCGCCATATCGCGGAATGCGGGGCTGGCTGCGATAAGCTCGGCTGCCGCGGGCGCGCTGAGGTCCGCGGAGATCATGCGAAATGGGTATTCCGATTTCGAGCGGAGCTCGGCGGCCGCCTCTTCCCGCGCGTGAAATGCTTGCCTGAACACCAACGCAAGGGCCGCCAGCGGAATAAGAAAAGCGGTGGCCATGGCAAAGCGCCACCAACGGGACCGCCACGCAATGTGAAGCATATCGATGTCAACCAGAGTATTCCGCAGCGGACGGCATTTCAAACCGGCTGCCGTATCGCTGTCCTGCACCAAATGAAAGCATGCCGATCACCACTGGCGATTATGCGCCAAAAGCCCGTTCTCTTGGCTGTCAAGCGTGTCCCCGCGCCCACGAGTGTTGGCAGGTCCACACATCGGTGGCGTCTGTGTCGTAATCTTGCCCGGCCTTCCGTGGGATGGCGAGCGAACTGCCAAGGGCTACGAAAACGCCATGGCGCGCTGCAAGCGCAAAGGGGCGCGTCTTTCCGTGCCGCCATAAAAGAAAAACTTCGCGGAAATAATAAGGCGCGGGGCCCCGATTTGCGCGGGTTCCTCAAAAGGGTGTGGAGAATAAGCCTCTGTAGCCTCGTAGAAGCCGCCACGGGGAAATCGAATGAGCCTTGGGCCCTTTCAGCCTTTCGTTATTTTTCCGTCCGGCGAAAGCTGCATGCGGGAACCTCGCCACTCGACTGTCTGGCCGAATAGCCCCCAGATCCAGATCGCAAACCCCCACAGGTCCCGGAATGGGATAAACCAGACTCGTGTAAGAGCGCAACGGTCACCGAGCACCCCCCAGCCCACGGCCATCCCCGCGAGCATGCGAATCGCGAGCGCCGCAAGGCCGGCCTGCCAGGCGCCAGTAGCAATGGCAGCGAGCGACCAGAACGTGGCGTGCGTGATCAGGTAGCCCAAGTACCCGCCCGGCCGCGAGACGCGAATGCCGCGCGACCAGCGCAATTGGTGCCGCCATACATCAGCCCAGGATTCGCCGCCCAAGTGCGTTTCCACCACGGTCGCCGCGAAAACGATGGAGCGCCCGAGGTTGCGAATGCTGCGGCCAAGCTGGTAATCGTCGGCGAGATAATCGCCAATGGAGGCGAAGCCACCGATGCGGCGCAGGTCTTCGGCACGCAGCAAGCATCGTGGAACCCAGCGCGAATTCGACCGAGCCGAGCATGCGCGCCACCAGCACACTGGGAGCGAATTCAGTGGCCACGCCGAGCGCTTCCCATTGCCCCGGCGTATTGTCGGATTGCGCCCGGTACAGGCAGGTGACCAGGCCGGCATCGGGCTGGTTGAGCGAGGCGGTTATCTGGCTCAGATAATCGGGTTCCACGCGAATATCGCTATCGTTCACTAGCAGCACGCCGTGCCGGGCTTCAGCCGCCAGATCCGCCAGCACGCCGACCTTGGCGTTGGGCATCTTTGTCGTGCTATGGATCAGCCGGATCGGCAGGGCAGGAAATTCATCGATGAGTCGGCGGATGTCGTCCGCCGCGGGGTCGTCCGCACGGCTGATGCCGAACAGAATTTCAAATTCCGGATAGTCCTGCGCCGCATGGGAACGGATCGCTTCGTAGAAGTGCGGGTCCCGGCCATGCACAGGCTTCAGAATGGAAACTGGCGGAGGGGTCGCTGGGCGTCCTGGGGCCGGGGCGCCGCGCCAGCGGATGGCGGCAATGATCGCAAGCATCCAATAAGCACCGGACGCCAGCGCGGGAATGGCCAGCCAGGTCACAGCGATAGCAGCGCCACCCCACAGGCGACCAGCGATGCGCCGGCCCATCGCTCCAGGCTGACAGGCTCATGCAGCAGATACTTCGCCAGGATGGTCTCCAATACGTAGCTGGCCGCGGTAGCCGGTACCGCAAAGCTTAGATCGGCCACCGAAAGCAAAGCAATGAAGGCGAAGAACGACACCGCCATGGTAGCCACGGATGCCAAAATGAGCCGGTTGCGCACCAGCATGGCAAGCAATCGACCGATGGCCCCGGGACGGAAATCGTGGATTTCGCCGTGGCGCTTCATGGCGGCGGCCTGCAGCACGTCCGATACGGTAGTCGCCAGGGCGATGATCGCCACCAGTGTCCATTTCATGGCTGGGCCCCCGTGTGATGGGGGTTGGTGCGCGCGACCAGCATGACACCGGCGACGATCAGGGCAATGCCCGCCCATCGTCCACCGGTGATCCGCTCGTGCATGAATAGCTTGCCAACCACGGCCGATAGCACGTAACCAAGTGAGGTCACCGGCAAGACATAGCTGAGATCCGCCCAACTCAGCAGGGCCATCTGCGCGAACAGCCAAACCAACAATAGCGAAATTCCCAACGCAACCCAAGGGTTAAAAACAGCGCGCACGTAAGCGACCGGAGAAGCGGTAACAATCTGGCCGACTTCCCGCATGCCCCAGCTCAGCGAGAAGTTGCCGAAGACGCTGGTTAGAATCACCAGCAAGGTAAACAACCGGGTCTTGAGGCGCAGTCGCGCCGCATCGACGCTCATCGCGAGCTAGTCGCCGGATCCGGCGGAAACAGGAGTGGGGCGCTGGCCATCGGCCGCTGCCTGCCGCTCGGAAGCGACAAACTTTTTGCGCTTCGCCCGCAGCGCCATATATTCGCGGGCTTCTTTTGACAGCCGCTTGCGCTCGCTGGAATCGAAGATGGCCTTACGTACAACGCGCCAGACCACGCGGGGGCGGAAATAGTATTCTCCGTAGAAGCGCTCCACCCAATCCACCAACTCGCCCCGGTCGAGGCCGGGATAAATGATGTTGGGTAGCTGATGTCCGCCGTCATCCACCATGGAATCGATGGTGATCAGGTTGTTCTTTTTGACGTAATCGTAAAACTCGGTGCCGGGATAGGGATGGGCCAGCGATACCTGAATGGTTTCGGTATCCAGGCGCTTGGCGAAGTCGATCGTCTTGCGAATGCTCTCGCGGGTTTCGCCGGGCAGCCCGATGATGAAATCGCCGTGTACGATCAAGCCGAGTTTCTTGCAATTGTCGGTGAAGCGCAGCGCCATATCGATGGTGGCGCCCTTCTTGATGTTTTTCAGGATTTGCTGGTCGCCCGACTCGTAGCCGACAATCAGCAGGCGGCAGCCGGAATCCTTCATGGCCTTCAGCGTGTCGTAATCGGTGGTCACGCGCGAGGTGCAGGACCAGGTGAAATTCAACGGCTGGAGTTTCTTGCAAAGTTCGATGGTGCGGGCCTTCTGGTAATTGAAGGTATCGTCGTCGAAGAAAATTTCCTTGACGTAAGGAAAGGCTTCCTTTGCGTATGCCACTTCACGAGCGATGTCGTCGGTGGAACGCAGCCGCCAGCGATGGCCCGAGTGTGTTTGCGGCCATAGGCAAAAGGTGCACATGGCAGGGCAGCCGCGCGAGGTGTACAGCGAAATATAGGGATTCAGCAGGAATGGGACGTTGTAGCGGCGCACGTCCAGGTCGCGTTTGTAGACTTTGGTGACCCAGGGCAGTTCATCCAGGTTCTCGATGGGCGGGCGCTCCGGGTTATTGACGATGTGCCCGTTCTTGCGGAAGCTGACGCCCGGCAAGTCTTCGACCGGCGTTCCCTTTGCGTAATCGGCGATCTGGTAGTCAAACTCGCGCCGAACCACGAAGTCGATGGCTGGAGAAGTGCGCAGCGATTTCTCGGGTTCGACGGTGACGGGAGGTCCAACGAAGGCGACCTTCAGCTTGGGATTGGAATCCTTCATCATCTCGGCCATCTTCACGTCCACGTGGAAACCGGGAGTGGAAGTGAACAGCACGAGCAGTTCGAAATCGTTGGCCATCGCGATGGTTTGCTCGATGGAGATCTTGTGCGGCGGCGCGTCGACAACTTTGCTGTCAGGCAGCATGCCGGCCGGATAGCACAGCCACACGGGATACCAGTACGATTCAATCTCGCGCGTGGCCGGCCAGCGTGAACTGGCGCCGCCATCGAAACCTTCAAAGGAAGGTGGATTCAGAAACAGTGTTCTCATGGAGTGTCACTCGGGCGAAGGTTATTGATCGCCCACGTCAATGATCGCCGCGCCCGATGGACTGGTCGGTCCAGTACCAGCGGCGAGCGAATCGGCCAATGCTACGTTGCGGTAAGACACGGTCAGCTCCGCCGGACCCACGATACGCGTCGCGACGAGGCTGTGGATCTGCTGCGGAACTGAAACGCCGGCCTGAATGCCGTACTCCTTCACAAATTCGATTCTTTTCAAAAATATGGACGGGTTTTTGACCATGCGGCCGGCCTCGCGCACGCATAAAAATGTCTGCGAGTCGATCCAAATCTCGCCCTTGAACAGACCCACCGCTTTGTGGCGCGGCGCAACCTGAAATACCTCGACCTGCCGCCCATTCGATGTAAGGGGGCCTTTGTAGCTGAATTTGTAGTTGGCGGGAGTGACAGCCAACGACGGCGAATCGTCGGATTGCGCTTCGACTTCCGCGGATAGGTAACGTGCGATCACCTGGTTCTTCACCGCATTGTCGCCTTCGAAGTGCAGAACTTCGTAAGTGATTCGACCTAACCGCGAAATGCGGCGGAGCCCTTGCAAACGGCCTTGCCTCTTCAGCTTAGGGAGGGAAGCTTCAATATCCACTTCCATCGAAGAGCCTTGCAGCGCATGTTCCTGCTGAGAAGTCGCCGCCAGATAATTTTCCACGACTGAATCCGGATTCGCGGGCGTGGCGGCTCTGAGAGTGCCAATAAACAGGACGGGAATATACAGCGCGAGCCAAGTGTGTTTAGATCTCAAAATATGATTCCAGGATAACAGAATGTACCATCCTGTAGATGTTTGCTACAACCCGATGGTTGCTTGCACTTGTACGATGCCCAAGCAGTTGTTCGTGTGCGTCAGTGTAGTTCTTCGCCGTGCGCGTTCTGCCATGCTACCCTGTTCCTTACCACGCCCATGCCCCTCACCCGAATCAAAAGCCAGCTCATGAGCGCCCTGGAAATCGACCGCACGCTGGTGCGCCTGGCGCATGAAATTCTAGAGAAAAATTCCGATCTCGACCGCCTGGCGTTTATCGGCATCCGGCGTCGTGGCGTACCGCTGGCGCATCGCCTGGCGCAGAAGATCGAGGCTCTGGAAAAGCGCGCGATTCCGGTCGGCATCCTGGATATCAACCTTTATCGCGACGACCTGACAACAGTTGATGTGAAGCCGGTGGTGAGCGGCACGGAAATCGCGTTTTCCGTGCAAGGCAAAGACATCATCCTGATGGACGACGTGCTCTACACCGGGCGCACCATCCGGGCGGCCTTGGATGCGCTGTTCGATCACGGACGTCCGGCGCGCGTACACCTGTTGGTCCTGATCGATCGCGGCCATCGCGAATTGCCCATCGAAGCGCAATTCGTCGGACGCAACGTGCAAACCACGGACGACGAAATTATCGAAGTAAAATTCCAGGAAATCGACCAACTGGAAAAAGTGCTGATGGTCGAAAGAGTACCCGCGAGCGAAGCCGTTTAAGATTATGCCGGCAGGATTGCTGGGAATCGAAAACCTGGACCGCGCCGAGATCGAAGCCATTTTGGCGCGCGCCAAGCTGTTTCAGCCTGTCCAGGATCAATCGCAAAGAAAGCTGGATACGCTCCGCGGGAAGATGATTGTCAATCTCTTCTTCGAGGCGTCCACGCGAACCCGCACCAGTTTTGAAATTGCCGCCAAGCGCTTGGGTGCGGATGCTATTTCGATCGCGGCCTCAGGCTCCAGTGTTTCGAAGGGCGAATCGCTGGTCGATACCTTGAACACTCTCGCGGCCATGCGTCCCAATGCCATCGTAATGCGCCACGCGGCGTCCGGCGCGCCCCACTTTCTAGCCCGGCATCTTTCCATGCCGATCATCAACGCCGGTGACGGCACCCACGAGCATCCCACCCAGGCGTTGCTGGACGCGCGTACCATTCTTGACCGGCGGCAGAGCCTGGAGGGCCTGCGCGTAGCCATCATCGGCGATATTGCGCACAGCCGCGTCGCGCGCTCCAACGTATATCTGCTCTCCAAATTCGGCGCGCAGATCGTGTTGTGCGGCCCCGCGTCGCTGCTGCCGCGGGAATTGTCCCAAATCGCGCCGGGCGTGATTCTGACGAACGATATTCGCGAAGCAATTCGAGAAGCGGATGTCATCATGATGCTGCGTGTGCAATTGGAGAGGCAGCACGAAGCCGCATTCCCCGCGGCGGAATACTTTCAGTTTTACGGATTGCGTCTGGAGCACCTCGCGCTCGCGAAGCCCGATGTAATAGTCATGCATCCGGGCCCGATCAACCGGGGCCGCGAGTTGTCTTCGGAAGTGGCCGATTCCCAGAAGTCCGTTATCCTCAATCAGGTCGAAAACGGGGTGGCCGTGCGTATGGCGGTGCTCGAGCGGGTGATTGGTTAGATGTCTCAGATCCTGATCCAGAACGGGCGCGTGATCGACCCGGCTTCGGCTACCGATATGACGGCCGATGTTCTGATTCGCGACGGCGCGATCGCGGGCGTGGGCCGGGGCCTGCAAGCCCCCGGTGCGGAAATTTTCGATGCCGGCGGGCTGATCGTAGCGCCCGGCTTCATCGACATGCACGTGCACTTGCGGGAACCGGGCTTCGAGCACGCCGAAACCATTGAGAGCGGCGCGCGCGCGGCGGCGGCCGGCGGATTCACGTCGATCTGCTGCATGCCGAATACGCTGCCCGTGAACGACAATGCAACCGTCACCAGCTACATTATCGAACGGGCGCGTAAGCTGGCGGTGACCAACGTCTTTCCCATCGGCGCCATTACCAAGGGCAGCGCCGGCGAGGAATTGTCGGCCATCGGATCGATGAAGGCCGCCGGCGTGGTGGCGATCTCCGATGATGGGCGTCCGGTGATGAATGCGCGTGTGATGCGGCGAGCTATGGAGTTCGCCCGGTCCTTCGATCTGCCGGTGATCGACCATTGCGAAGATCTAAACCTCAGCGCCGGCGGCGACATGCACGAGGGCTACGAATCGGTGCGGCTGGGCTTGCGTGGAATTCCTGCCAGTTCCGAGGATGTGATGGTTGCGCGCGACATCCTGCTCGCGCAATTGACCGGGGCGCGCTTTCACGTGGCGCACATTTCGACCCGCAACGCGATGGCTATGGTGGCCTTCGCCAAACAGCGCGGGCTCCCGGTCACCTGCGAGATCACGCCGCATCACTTCGCGCTAACCGACGCGCAGATGCGCCCTTATGACAGCAATTTCAAGATGAAACCGCCCCTGCGTACCGCTGGCGATACCAGCGCGGTCATCGAAGGCATCGTCGGCGGAGCGGTTGATGCCATCGCCACCGATCACGCGCCGCATCCTGGCAGCGAAAAGATGCAGGAGTTCGAGAAGTGCCCGTTCGGCATTCTAGGACTGGAAACAGCACTTGGCCTGGCGCTCGAGCACCTGGTGCATCCCGGTAAGATCACATTGGCAAAGTTGGTGGCGCTGTTGACCACCGGACCCGCGCAGGTGCTGCATTTGGATCGCGGTACGCTCCGCCGGGGCGCGCCGGCCGACGTCACGATTTTCAGTACGGATTCGGCCTGGACCTACGACGTCAATGCGTCGTTTTCCAAGAGCCGCAACTCGCCCTTCGACGGCCACACGTTCCGGGGTGGCCCGGTGGCCACCATCGTGGGCGGCTCATTCGTCTGGAAGCGCGATTAAGCGGGCTTCTGCCGGCTACGCCAGCTATTCAGTTGCCCCGTCAGACGGTCGCGCATTCCCGCAAATTTGGTTTCGTCAAACTGATTGATTTGCTCTTTGGCGTCAGCGGTTTCGTCGTATAGCTCGTTTGCGCCTTTCCCGCCGTCCCGCAGAATCAGCTTGTAGCGCTCATCGCGAGCCATTTCCGCATTCCTGATCCGGCCAAAGGCCAGATCGGGCCATGACTGCTTCTTCCCCAGTCGCCGCCCGTAAACGTAAGCCAGGTAGCTGTTGCCATGGCTGCCTGGAGGCGCCGAAACACCGGCCAAATCAGCTAGTGCCGGCATCAGATCGTAGGAATTCACAACGTCGTTCCGTACCGTCTGTGGCGGGAACCGGCTCGGCCACGACCAGATCAAAGGCGTTCGTACCACTTCCTCGTACATGTTAACGGGCTCTGATGCGGTAGCGTCGCCCCATAGCCCGTGGCGGCCAAGCAGGTATCCACCGTTGCTGGTGAAAACGATGAGCGTGTCGTTCCAGAGATTGCGTTGTTGCAATTTGGCAAGCAGCGCCGGGATCTGATCGTCGAGTGTGGTTAGAGAGGCCGCGTACTGGCGTAAATTGCCGCGAATGTCGCCCAATTTATCTTTCTGAGTGGCGTTCCCGGCCCGGGCGTCCCAGCCGATTGTTTCAAAGCCGGTTTCAGCATACAGCGCGATGCTTTTCGGGTCTGCCTCGGCCGAATTCGGACTGGCCCAATGAATCGCCAGGAAAAACGGCTTGGCAGCCGCCTGCGCATCGAGAAACTCGAGGGTTTGTGCTGGCGACTTGCTCTGCGAGCAATTGTAGCCGGCGCTCGCGAACGCTTCCTGGTTGGCCACAACGGAGGCGCAGGTGAAACTGTTATGAAAGCGAACCCCGGTCTGTGCCAACCGATCGATATTCGGCGTATGGATTTCCGTGTTGCCGTAGCAGCCGAGCATGTAGGCGCCAAGATCCTCGGCAACAATCAGAACGATGTTGGGGCGCTCTACAATCGCTTGTTTCTTGGTCGCGGCGAGCACGGGCGCAGCTAGCGCGCCAAACAGAAAATGGCGTCGATTCACGGGCATTCAACCCAGTATACGCCGATCAAGCGGCGGGTCTGGTAAACTCAAGGGAGAAAGGCGGCGTAGCTCAGTCGGTTAGAGCGACGGTCTCATAATCCGTAGGTCGAGCGTTCGAGTCGCTCCGCCGCCACCATCGCTTTATTTCGGCTCTACGCCAAAAATGGGGGCACTTTCACCCGACCCCTCACACTCCACATAATACCTTGACCCTCAAGCGGTAGTTTTGAAAGTTGCGAAACCCGAAAGCCTGTCTGCTGATGGTTTCCATTTTGTTGTGGAAACCTTCGGTGATGCCATTGTTTTTGGTGAAGCGCCACATGCGGACAATTTCCTCGCGCCAGTTCCAGAGACTCTTGCCGAGCTGGACGAGTTGAGCCACGCCGGCTTGATGCAACTGGTCCAAGGCTTTGAGGAAGCGGGGCACCAGGCGTTCGCACTGTTTGCGAGTTTTGTGTTTCTTTAATAGGTTCTTGCATCCGGTGGGGTCCAGTTCTCGCCAACAGGCCAGGAAATGGTGATTCACCAGGCGGATGACGTGGAAGCGATCGGCCACGATCTTGGCATTGGGGAAGTGTTTCTGCACCAGAGAGCGGTAGTGAGAGGCCAGATCGATGCACACCACGCGGACCTTGTCTTTGCCTTGCAAACGTTGGAAATAGGCGTCCAGGGCGGCTTCCGAGCGCCCCAGCACCACATCGTAGATCTTGTGATTCTTTAGATCGCAGAGAGTGGTGGCAAAACCTTTCTTTCTCGTGAAAAAATGCTCGTCAATGCCTAGGATGGTGGGACATTGCGGCGCATGCCATTCCCCGAATTGGCGCTGGAGCCCGTGCCGGAAATGGCGTTCCACGGTGGCGGCGCCGATCCCCTCGCGCCGTCCCAGACAACTCCGGTTGATGCCGTCCAGGTGATGCTGATAGATCATCTGGCGAAAGGCCTCACTGCTGCGCTGGCAAGCCAGAATCCCTGGAAAGCGCTGGCGAAAATAGCGGCGACAGTCCAGGCAACGCCATTTATGTCCTTCCAGTTCCAGCACCGTCTTCCGCATTCCCCAGTTCTCATGGCGCACGCGGCGCTGGAACCTCCCTTTGTCCCGCAGGTGCTCTCCCCCGCAGTTGGGGCAGCAGATCGGTCCCAGGTACTGGACCGATACCCGCACCTCCCCCTCTTTCCGTTCGATCGGGTTAATCTGGTAGTTGGGCAAACCCAATAACGCTTCTGAATGGCTCAAAACATTTCTCCCAAGATTGTTTTATCATTCGGGAGTCGGGGTTTGCCCCCATTTTTGATCAAGAGCCTTTATTTCCTTCCCGTCACCGCCGCCCTCATTCCGGTCGAAAGACTGCATTCACGCTGCGGCTTGCCAGTCTTCAGTCCGCGCCCGCGACTGGTGCCCAAGAATCTCTAAAATGCTGATTTCATCGCGAGTTGTGCCATCCGTGACGCCGCGAAATGTTGAAAACCGAACGCCCGTCGCCGCGTGCCTTATATTAGAATCAGCGTGAGGTCTTGCATGAAATCCCTGGTCGTGATCCTGGCTGCCTTGGCATTGGTTTCCTGTAGCCGCGATCCCAATGTCGCCAAGAAACGTTACTTAGAAAACGGCAATAAATACTTTGCGAAGGGGAAATACAAGGAAGCTTCGATCATGTACCGCAATGCCTTGCAAAAGGACCAGCGGTACGGGCCGGCTTACTATCATCTGGCGCAGACGGACCTCAAGCTGGGCCGCATTCCCAATGCCCTCGGAGAACTGCGCCGCGCCATTGAGTTGATCCCAAAAGACCAGCCCGAACATCTGGATTCGGAAATTCGGTTAGCGGAAATCTATCTGGCTTTTACCCGGGAAGGCCAGTTTTTGGCCGAAGTCGAAGGCATTACCAAGGAACTCTTGCAGCGCGATCCGAATTCCTTCGACGGTCACCGCTTGACCGCGGATTTGAATTTCGTACGGGCCCAGGAGAGTTACCACCAGCGCCAGCCTGAGGAGACCGAAAAACTCTTGACGGCCGCCATCGCCGAGTACCGTAAAGCCATGTCGATCAAGGCCCCGGGCGAAGCGCTGAAGATGCAGTTGGCGCGCGCCCTCACCGCCGACCATCAGTTCGGCGAGGCCGAACAGATCTACAAGCAATTGATCGCTGAGAACAAAACCAACATCCAGGCTTACAACGAGTTGTACAGCGTCTACTTGACCCAGCGGCGAACTGCGGATGCCGAACAGGTGCTCAAGCTCGGAGCGGCCGGTAATCCGAAGCAAATGAGCTTTCTGGTCTCGTTGGCCAGCTTTTACGCCAGCCGCCAGCGGCATGACGAAATGGTCGCCATCCTGAATCAGATCAAAGGCCACGTAAAGGACTTTGACAGGGCTTATCTGGTGGTTGGCGACTTCTATTTCCGCAACGGGGATATGCAGGAGGCGCTCAATCAGTACAAGGAAGGCATGGCCGCCGATTCCAAGCAAAAAGCCACCTACCAGAAGCGCATGATTGAAGTCTTGATGCGCCAGAACAAGCGCGCCGAAGCGGCCGACATCAACGCCGCGATTCTGAAGGACAATCCCAAGGATTCCGATGCGCGCGGATTGCAGGCATCCCTGCTGCTGGATCGCGGAGATATTCAAAAGGCGATTTCGGAATTGCAGGCCGTGGTAAATGCATCGCCGGATAATTTCGTAGCGCGCTACAACCTCGGGCGGGCCCATATCGCGCGCGCGGAATGGGAGCAGGCGCGGCAGCAGTTCAGCGAGGCGATTCGAGAACGGCCCGATTACCTTCCTGCTCGCCTGGCTCTGGCTCAGCTACAAGTCATGCGCCAGGAGTGGGATGAGGCGCTGAAATCGGTCGCCCAAGTGCTCGCCATCGACAAAAAGAACGCTCCCGCCCGCATGATCGAAGCGGCCGCTCTCATGGGTCAAAGGAAGTTTACCGAATCGCGCCAAGTCCTCGAGGAGGTACGAAAGGCCAATCCGAATGCTCCGGACATTGATTTCTCCCTGGGCATGGTGTCCATGCAGGAAGGCAACCTGAAAGACGCCGAAGAGATATTCCGGAAATCATACGCGGCCAATCCCAAAGATGCGCGCGGCTTGGTCGGTTTGGTCGAAGCGCTTTCCAAGCAGGGGCATTACGACCAGGCCATTCAGTTCCTGCAAGCGGAACTGGCAAAAACTCCGCAACGCACCGATCTGCAGATGGCTCTCGGTAATATCGCCGTCCGGGCAGGCAACTTGGATCTGGCCATCGCGCAGTTCCAAGCCGTGCTCAATGAACTGGATAAGGACTCGAAAGCCCGCGGCGAGGTCTACTTCCGCTTGGGCGTCGTTCAGCGCCGCAAGGGAGACCTCAACGCGGCTATCCCGGCCCTGCAGAAGGCCAAAGAGGCTCTCCCCGCAAACGGGGTGGTGGCGGATGAACTCGCCCTGACCTTGCAGAATGCGAACCGCAAACCGGAAGCGAAGACCGCCTACGAGCAAGCGTTGAAGATCGTGCCCGAAGATCCCATGGCCCTCAACAATCTGGCGTTCCTGATGGCTGAGGGTGGCGGCGGAGATCTGGATCAGGCCCTGACCTACGCACAACGCGCCAAACAACTGCGGCCCAACTGGCTGGAAGTTTCCGATACCCTTGGTTGGATCTATCTGAAAAAGAACATGAGCGACAATGCCATGGATGTTTTTCAGGCTCTGGTGAACAAAATGCCAACCAGTTCGACTTACCGCTTTCACCTCGGAATGGCATACGCGCAGAAGGGCGATAAGCCCAAGGCATTGGCGGAACTAAGGAAAGCGTTACAGAGCAGTCCCGCGAAAGATGAAGAGAATCAGATTAAGGATTTGATTAACAAGCTGCAGGCCTAAACGTCCAGCGCTGTTGTGGACGGCTCTGACATCGCCATCTTCTGCATTTTTTGGAAGGGTCCGCCCCACAGCGGTCCGCGGAAGGCAAGTGGTGCAAGATCGTGCAAGCCCGGCCGCCTAAATCCCAAGGTCCAAAAAAAAATGAGAGCCCGGAGGCTCTCATCTTCTTGCACCCAAAGGAGAATTGGCGGACCAGCTATTTTCGGAGACGCCGCCGCATCGCTCCTAACCCGAGAAGTCCGAAACCCAGCAATCCAAGAGAAGCCGGCTCTGGAGTTGCGCTGGCAGGTTGAAAAGACGCGACCGTATCTGTCCCGCCATCGATGATCGACACATTTCCGGCCGTCCAATTGGTAGCGTCGGTACTGATGATCAAAACGTACGACGCCTGGCCGGGGGCGATTTCGGTCGGGGGCGCCGTGGGGGGATAGAAGCTGAACCCAATCACGCTGCCGTCCACATTGCTGTCGCTGGTTTGGGGGACAACTTCACCGTCCAGGAACCCGGTTCCGGTTAATGTGCTGCCGTTTGTAAGGTATGCCGAATTCGTCGTGTAACCCGCGAAGTCCGTCGCGGTCAAGCGCGCCAGAGCCGTGGCAGAGCTTGGATCGTTCGTCACTTGGTAATAAAAATCGAGAGTCCCAGCGTCGTCATAGACGGCCGAATAGATAAAGCCAGAATTCGTTCCGGAAGTCGTTGTATACGTGAACGCGGAACTCATCCACGCTTCCAGCGTGCCCGAGGTGTCTCCCGTGCAGTCCACCGGGAATACCGTGTTGCCCGGCGACGGACCGCCGGATAGCGCTGCGCAACTACTTACAGTCCCCGCAAAAGCGGCGCCTCCCGTTAGCAAGGCGGCTAACAAAATGGCGGCCAAAGGCGCCTGTGTTCTTAACAATCTGTTGGTCAGTACCTTCATTTGTAAGCCCTCCGATGGCCTTACTGCTAGCAGTTTCGGACAGATTCTAATTGCATGCAAGGCCAAAGCGTCAAGAGATATATGAAAAGGTACAGAACTCCAAGATGAAATGTCTCTGAAATTACCATTTGGCCGGTGTCTTGGGGGAGAGCGTACTCCAACGCCCGAACGTTCACTGGCGGCCGAGTTCTCGGAGGCCCGCGAGGGAATTTTTACACGATCATGTCGTGGGGAAAGCGAATATCCAAAGAGCAGAGTCAAAAGTACACGATCTGCTCTAAGTCCCCATTGTTTTCACGGTTGATGTTTGGTTCTCGACGTGCTAACCTAACCGCTTATTTCTAAACAGTAGTTTGGTTTGTTCCTATCCCTGGTTAGTTTGTAGCTAACCATAAGCAGGGTGTTCCATCGGTGTGGGATAAGGCTAAGCTGGACCTCGGTGATCGTGCCGTTAAGCACCTTCGCTTATTTCACCATCCATCTGCCGTCGAAGCGCCTCTTCGAAGATCGCCGGGATGACGGCCCGCAAGCGATCTCAACGTACAAGCCCAAGGTCCCGGAACAGTCGCCAAGACCATTAAATGCGGCGGGAGAGCGGCCCTAGAGGGTCGATTCTAAGGCCGCTAGCTACGAGGTCGGCAGTCTGCGCGAACAGACTGCGTCGCTTACTAACAACGGAGAACCTTTAATGCACGCGTGTAACCAAATTAATGTATCTTTATTGAGGGTCGCTGGATTATTAGCCACGTCGTTGGCTCTGTCCGCACAGCCCTATGGCTATGTGTCCAATCAGATGGGAAATAACGTGACTGTGGTCAATATGGCCACTAACGCAATTACCGCGGAAATACCGGTAAGCGGCGGCGGTCTTAGCGGTGTCCTCGTCACACCCAACGGTCAATTCCTTTACGTCGCTGAGGAGACCAAGAACCAGGTCGCGGTGATCTCGACTGCTTCAAATTCGGTCGTGGCAACGGTTAGCGTAGGCAGCTCGCCGGTGCAGGTGGCCATTACACCCAACGGGTCGGCGGTCTATGTCGCCAACCAAGCCTCCAATAATGTTTCTGTGATTAACACCGCCAATAATACTGTTATCGATACCATCCCCGTGGGCACCAAGCCGGTTGCTGTGGCGGCTACCCTCGACGGGACGCGGGTTCTCGTGTCCAATTTACTTTCCAACAACATCTCCGTCATCAGCACATCCAGCAACACCGTGACCGCCACTTGGACGACAGGCTCCGGTCCCAACGGTATGGCCTTCGGCCCCAATGGCAAAGCAGTCTTCGTGACCAACCAATACGCCAACACCGTTTCGGTTCACAGCCTAACCAGCGGGGCCATCACCAATACCATCACCGGTTTCTCGGCTCCCAACTCTGCTGCCTTGAACCCAAGTGCCACCACACTTTACGTGACCAACGGCAATTCTTCTTCCGTGGCCGTGGTGAGCACCTCAACTTACGCAATTACCACCAAAATCACAGTCGGATTGCTGCCGATTTCGGTGGTGGTGTCCCCCACCGGCACGACCGCCTACGTAGCCAATGCGTATGGATATTCCTTGTCCGAAATCAATCTTTCTAACAACACGATTCAATATACGCTGCCTCACGTGGGCATTTATCCGTTCTCGATCGCAGTTTACAATTAGGCACTCTGATCATGCCGGGGCCGGAGCACTTGCGCTGGCCCTTGCCTTGATGTGCGTTGGGCAAAACTGCGCTACGATGGCCTATCCGGAGGCTCCGCATGGTTTTGTCGGATGTAGACATCAAGCGCTACATCGAAGCTGGAAAAATCAAGATTGCTCCCGATCTGCCGCCCGAGCAGTTCGGCAGTTGCTCGGTGGATTTCCGCTTGGGCTCCGAGTTCAACGTCTTCGAATACAGCCGCCATCCGTACATCGATCTGCGGGACCGCTCCAGCATCCAGCAGATCATGCGCACGGTGGAAGTTGCCCCGGGCGAGCCTTTTGTCCTCCAGCCCCGCGATTTCGTGTTGGCGGTAACCATGGAAGCTCT
This sequence comes from Bryobacterales bacterium, assembly GCA_963738375.1. GTDB lineage: Bacteria > Acidobacteriota > Terriglobia > Bryobacterales > Bryobacteraceae > Bog-159. Next base: position 218,910 of record CAVTWL010000004.1, read on the forward strand.
CGAACTGGACGCCGATGTCTTGGGCCGCTTGGAAGGACGTTCGAGCCTGGGGCGAATCGGCATCATCGTCCACGGCACCGCCGGCCTCTTCGATCCCGGTTGGACCGGTAAGGCCACCCTGGAGCTCAGCAACCTGAGCCGCATGGCGGTAGCGCTTTATCCGGGCATGCGCATCTGTTCGTTTACCTTCGAGCAACTCTCTTCTCCTTCCTCGGTTCCGTACAACAAGAAGCCCGGCAACAAGTACGCGGGACAACTGCATCCGCTGGCCAGCAAGTTGGCTTCTGAATCGCCCAAATGACCTTGTTCTGGTGCGCTGCCCACGGCCGCCCCTAAGGCGGCGCTTGACAGGGAACAGTTTCCCTCGAACGGCTGAAACGTAAACCGTTCACTAACAGTCTATAATGTGGTAATCCCCACCTTAAGGAGCAAGAATTCGTGAGCAGCCCGATGTATACACCCCAGCCCAGTGGCTCGGGAACGAAAACCGCACTGGTGGCCGGTGGGCTTATCGCCCTGCTGGCGTCCAACATTGGCCTTTGGTATCGCCTGGAAACGACTCGAACGGACGACCACGCGGCTAGCCAAGCCATGATGGCGCAGATTGCCGAGCTGAAAGAAGCGGCTTCCGCGACTACTGCTTCGCATCGCCACAGCCTCGACACCATGAAAGAGGAATTGGAGGCGGCGCGACAACAGGCCAATCAGGCGGCCGGACACGCCAAGTTGGAAGCGCAGGCGCATGCGGATCAACTCGCGAAACAATTGCAGGAAGCGCAGGCCAAGCAGCAGGAGAAGGTACAATCGCAAATCAGCGACGTGCAACAGCAGGCCAGCACCGCCAATACCAAAATCGGCGAAGTCAGCGGCGATGTCACCGCGGTGAAGACCGATTTGGGATCCACCAAGGCTGAATTGGAGAAGACCGTCGCCAACCTGAACAAGGTGCAGGGCGATTTGGGCGTTACCAGCGGCTACGTGGCAACCAACGGCAAGGAACTCGACGCGCTCAAGCGCCTGGGCGAGCGCAATTACTTCCAGTTCACCTTGGCCAAGAAAGACAAGGCCCCCAAACGCGTCGGCGACGTCTCTCTCAAGCTGCGCAGCGTGGACAAAAAACGCAACAAGTACACCCTCGAAGTCTTGGCCGACGACAAAATGGTGGAAAAGAAAGACAAGGGCATCAACGAACCGCTTCAATTCTACGTTGCCAAGGCCAAGCAGCCTTATGAGTTGGTGGTGAACGAGGTCGCTAAGGACCAGATCACGGGCTATCTGGCCACCCCGAAAGACACCACACCGCGGAACTAGTCCCGCGATCTATGAGGGCAGGCGGCGCATCTGTTTCTGCGCCAGACGGCTCCATTTGGCCACCGCGCGGCGCCGAAAGCGCGGCGCCGTGCGCACGGCTTCGGTAGCCCGCGTATAGGCCTCGCGCGCCTCGTCAGTCTTGGCCAGCCCTTCATAGGCCTGCCCCAGATCGTACAACCCTTCCGGGTCGTACGGACGGCGTTCCAGGTATTCCGTCAGAAACTGACGGGCGTCGTCATACTGCTTTGCCGCCAGGTACACGGCCGCCAGTTCGCGCAAAATCTCACTCTGACCGTGCTTGTTGTCCTCATCCATCACCACCTGGAAGTACGCCAGCGCATCCTTTAACCGGCCCTGCTCGCGCGCCATGCGCCCCAATTGGAAATGCGCGTCCGTCTCCTTGGGATCGATGGCCACCGCTTGCTTGAACCGCTCAATCGCTTCCGGGTACTGGCGGCGCTGCTGATAGATCAAGCCCAGTTGATACTGTGCGTCGCCATCGTGCGGATTGAGCGCCGCCGCGTTCAGCATGCGATGAAAACTCTGCCGGCTGCGCAGGCCGGAGCCAAGACTGCCGATCTCGCTGCCCAGATAATAGTAGGCGTAAAACAGGAAGAAAGGCGACGCCAGCCAGCCCAGGAGGAAGTGGAGCGGTCCCCAAAGAAATACCGCCGCGGCAAGCGGAATCCACGACAGGCATACCACCATAGCGGAGATGCGGTTTTCGGCCCCGAAGACGGTGCGAACGGCGAAGAACATCAGGACGAAGAAATAAAACTGCGCCGCGGAGATCACAGCCAAGCGCGCCCCCACAGGCAACATCCAGACCACCAGCGCCGGGGGCAGATTGGCGGCCGCCCATGCCAGGCCGCTGCATGTAAGCAGCGGAGAATAGTCCCGCTGGAATATACTTCCCGTTCCGCCTCCCAGACGTCCCAGGATTCCGCTGAGTAGCAGCACGCCGGGGACATAGGTGACCGCCAGCACCAGTAGCGGCATGTAAAACGAAACCGCCAATCCGGACTTGTAAAGCCACGTGACGCAGAGCACCGCAATGCTCGCGAACAGCAGACTGCCCTGATCCAGGATGGCGCTCATCGCCGCCGATGGTTGGCCATAGATGCGCAATAAGAGCTTGAAATTCTCGGTCAACATCGCAGCATAGCACCGGGACTTGTGCCAAGCCGTTGATCGCGCCATAGTGAATCCGGATGGCTCTATGATCGACATCGAAATTTTGCATTCTCCGGTGAAATTCCTGCGGCACATGCTCGGGGCGCTGCCCCACGAGCACGCCGTGGCTTCGCATGTTCGACCGCGCCGGAAGCCGGTGGACGAAATCCTTTACCACCCCGAGTACTGGCGCGAACTGCGGCAAGGATACCAGGCCGGCGTGGTCTGGCGTGGGTTTGAAGATCAGTCGCTGTCGGCCATCGCGCTGCTCGATTACATCACCCGTTTTTGTGACCCGGGCCTGACTTGCCCGTACGTCATCTCGCTGGCTACCGCCGTCGCCCTCGATCGGCACGGCAGTCCGGACTTGAAAGCGTGGTTCCTGCCGCACCTCTTGCAGCGCGACGATACCGTATGGCAGGGCGCAACCTGGATGACCGAAATCAAGGGCGGCTCCGCGCTGGGCGCGAATGTCCAGACGGTGGCTCAGCTGGACGGCGGCGCTTGGCTCTGGTCGCCGCCCGTCCTGACGGTGCGCCCGCAGGCGTGCGGCCTCGCGTTGTTCTTGCTGCCCAAGCGCCCCTCCAACGGCCACTGAACTATACCGTCCGCCGCTTGAAGGATAAAGTGGCTACCCGTTCGGTGCCCACCGGCGAAGTGGAATTGCGCGCCAGCCGGGCTTGGCTGCTCGGCTCGCAGGAGCATGGTGTCTATCTCATTCTGGAAGTACTGAACCTCTCGCGCGCTACCAATGGAATGGGCAGCATGGCGATTGCACAACGAGCCCTCTCGGAATCGGCGGGATTCGCGGGCCAGCGCATTGCTTTCGGACGGCCTGTGCTCGACCATCCCCTGATGCGCAAGCAATTCCACGAGCATCTGGAAACTTTGCAGAACGGATTCGCGCTGGCTGGGGAAAGTACCCAGCGGCTGAACCAGGTCTGGCTAGAGAAGCCCCCGTATTCGGACCGTTACCAATTGTTTCGGCTGGTGGCGCATCTGGCGAAATATTGGACTTCGGATGTCGCGCCCCAGATTGCGCGGTGGGCCGGTAGAACGTTGGTTCCGCGAAGCCATGGTACTGACCATTTGGGAAGGTACCTGTCACCGCCAGATTCTGGATGGCTTGGAGGTAATGCAGCGGAAAAGCGCGCACGAACTCCTGTTCGACAGCCTGTCCGCAACGGCCGGCCCGGAAGAACTCGCTCAGATGCGCCGCCGCGTGAACGCCCACTTGGCAGTGCCGGCCGAACAACGCGAGGCAGGCGCCGAAAATTTTTTCCAGATCTGGCGGCCTTTACCGCGCGCGTTATCCGAAGGGATGTTCCAGTGACGGACTCTGTGGCGACAGCAATTCCGCTCCGGCTTCGGTAATGTGCATATCGTCTTCCAGGCGCACACCGAATTCCCCCTTGATGTAAACGCCCGGCTCGTCGCTGAATGTCATGTTCGCCGCCAGCGGCAGCCTGTTGCCGCCCACTAGATACGGCCACTCGTGCCCATCCATTCCCAAGCCGTGGCCAACCCGATGAGTGAAGTATTTGTAGCCGGGACCGTAACCGGCATCCGCAATCACCTTGCGCGCCGCGGCATCCACCGCTTCGCACCGCACGCCGGGCCGCGCTGCCGCCAACGCCGCGCTCTGGGCTCGGTGTACGATCTCGAAAACCTGCTTCATTTTCTCGGTCGGTTTGCCGAATACAAACGTACGGCTGATGTCGGACTGATAGCCTTCCACCGTGCAGCCATCGTCGATCAGGACGAGAGAGCCCTCGCGGATAACTTGCGGCAGGCGCGAGCCGTGCGGCAGCGCCGAATATTCGCCCACTTGCACGCTCGCGTAGCCGGGAAATCCGAGTGCTTGGTAAGCCGATCCGATCAGTTCACTGAACTCGTTGGCGGTCATGCCGTCGCGCATCGACTTCCACGCAGCCTCGTAGGCTTGCATCGTTACGCTGGAGGCCAGCCGCAACAGCGCCATCTCGGCCGGACTCTTGATCATCCGGCAACCTGAAGTAATTGGCGTGGCGCTCGTCAGGGTGGCCGACGGCGCAGCCTTCGCAAGTTGATCGGCGAAGACAAAAGGCGTGGTTTCCTCGATACCGATCGCACCGGTGACCAGCCCCGCTTCTTTCAGCCCGGCGGCAGCCACAGCGTACGGGCTCTCGTCTTCCTGCCAGGTGTAAACGTGGGCAGCCGTCGCGGGTCCCGCGGCGATCTGCTCGCGGGCGCGATCTTCTTCAAATCCCGGACATACGAAGAAAGGTTCGCCGCGCGCCGGGATCGCCATCATGAATAGCCGCTCGCTATTGCCCCAACGCGCTCCGCTGAAGTATTGCAACGAAGTTCCCCCGGCCAGGCAGATGGCGCTCATCTGGTTCTGCTGCATCAATTGCTGGGCGCGTCCGATGCGGGTGCGGCGCTCGGCGGTGGAGATGGGCTGCGCTTCGGAGCGCCGGCTTTTCAGTTGCGCGATCGGGGGCTCGGACGGTGCTGCGGATAAAACGGCCGGCGCCAATCCCGCGGATACCAGAAAATACCTGCGTGTGGGCATTTAGGTAGTGTAGCGCCTCGGGCGCGCGGTACATTGTTTCTTGCGGCTCTTAGCGATCCTTTTGGCAATCCCCGCCGCGGCTGTGGCACAGGGGAACTATGAGATCCAAGTCTACGGATCGGACCTAGTGCCACCTCACGACACTATGGTCGAATTGCATTCCAATTTCACATTCGAAGGCAGCAAGACACTGATCGACGGAGTCCTGCCCACCCAGCACCAATGGCACGAAACCCTCGAGATTACGCACGGCTGGAACCAGTGGTTTGAAACCGGCTTTTACCAGTTTTCCAATCACCAGCCGGACGGCGGTTGGATGTGGGTGGGCACTCATCTCCGTCCTCGCATCGCCGTGCCCGAAAAATATCATTTACCCGTGGGACTGAGCTTGTCGACGGAGATTGGATACCAGCGGCCCATTTTCTCTCCGGACACATGGACTTGGGAGATCCGGCCCATCATCGACAAGAAATTTGGTCGCTGGTACAGCGCCTTCAACCCGACGATCGACCGCGCGTTTCACGGTCCCGACACTCGTAAAGGGCTGGAGTTTTCCCCGAATTTCAAAATTAGCTACGACATCACCTCGAAAATAGCAGGAGGCCTCGAGTACTATGGCGCTCTCGGCCCGCTCACCGGATTCGATCCGCTGCAGTATCAGGAGCACCAGATCGTGCCGGCCATCGATCTCAACCTGAACCCGAAATTTGAGTTCAATCTTGGGGTCGGCGTCGGCGTGACGCGCGGCACCGATCATCTCTTGGTGAAGATGATTCTGGGATACCGGCTGGGAAAATAGTCCTGGGACCGGCGGTACGAATTCCGTCTTGCTTTCCTCAGCGAAAACTCATACACTCAATTACCGCGCGGTTCAGTCCGCAGCCAATCGAATAAGAGGGGATGAATTTGATGCTTCCACGAAGAAGAATTTTATCTTTTTGCGCTGCGGCGCTCCTGTTGGGGGTTTCCCCCCTGATGGCTGCCAATATCACTTACACAATCAGCGGAACGCTGGGCCCGGTGCTGGCGGGGTCCGATCCGCTGGGAGCCAACGGCGAAAGCGGGGTCTTGACGGCAACCGTGAGCAACACCCTGACTCCCACCAGCAAAACGAGCACTACGGCCACCTATACGCTGCCAGTCGGCGCGATTACGGTGAATATTGGCGGAACGGTGTACGATACCACCGGAACTTCCACCTTGAAGTATTCAATCCCGGCGTCCGGCCCCGACACTATGGTAATCACGACCTCAGTTTCGGTCGACGGATTAAGCGGAACGGTCGTGGGCACCGTGTCGCTTGCCCATGGCAGTTTTAAAAGCGGGATACTGAAGCACCCGGCAAAGTTCGCTCCCGCGACGCAAACCCTCAAGGCCGCCACCAAGGCGGGTGGTGCGGGCAGCCAGGTGAAATACACTGTTCCGCTGCTGGGTAGCACAACCCTAGGCATCGCCGGTAGCGCCTCCAACTAAGCGCCGCGCGATAATCGAAGAATGCGTGTCTGCCGCGGAGTACGGCTGGGGCTATGGGCAATCGCAGCCTTAGCCGTTCCCTCGTTTGGCGAGGATCCCGGGTTCTGCGTCGCGGGCCGGGTGCTCAATGCGCTAACTGACGAGCCGCTGCGCCGCGCCGCCGTCACCATTCCTCAGGCGGCCACTCTCACTGACGCATCCGGAACCTTCCGCTTCTGCCATCTTTCTGCGGGCGATTACTACGCCAATGCTGAAAAGCCCGGATTTGCCGAGGTGGGCGCACACGTCATCGTCGGTCCGTCGCGCGAAGATGTCACCCTGCGCTTACAGCCGTTGAGTGTAATCAGCGGGCGTGTCGTTAACGCGCGTGACGAGCCGCTGCAAAATGTTCTCATCCAGTTGCTTTCTATTTCCATCGTGGATGGCCGCCGTAAGGTTCGCGTACAATCGGTCGCAACGACCGACGATCGCGGCGAATATCGGCTGGCGGGTCTGAAACCCGGACCGTACTTCGTGCGGGCAGCGGGTTGGGTATCCTCCAAGGCGGATGGAGAAGCAAGTGAAGCCTTCGCTCCCATTTATTATGGCGGCGCTACCAACCTTGGCGCGGCTTCCCCGGTAACGGTCGAGACGGGGCGCCCCTTGCGCGCGGATTTCAGCGTGGCCTTGCGTCTGGGTTATGCCGTCTCCGGTACCATCGCCGGTGGTTCTCCGCTTAGCCCGTTCAGGTCGAATTGCTAAATGCGGACGAGGAGCCCAGCGGTGCATCCGCTACGGTAGACTCCTTGACTGGCGCATTCCACATCGATTCCGTAGCGCCAGGCAGTTACCTTCTGCGCGCCACGCAAGCCCAAGGGAGACGTGGAGAATTGCCGGTATCGGTGAGCGCGAATCTTCCAGGACTGATTCTCCGTTTGGCCGGCGCGGTAACTCTATCGGGCGCGGTGCGTATGGCGTCCGCGTCGGATTCGGCATCGCCGCAACCGCCCAACTGTACAGTCCGGCTCGCGCCGTCGTCGGCCTGGATTTCCGGCGAGGGTTCCCCTGAGGTCGAGACGGATCCGGACGGGAACTTCGCCTTTGAAGGCGTCCCGCCTGGGCACTATCGCATTGCCATAGCCTGCGCGAACGGCTACATTTTCTCCGCCCGCTGGGGATCCGCCGACCTGCTGGCCAACCCGGAGCTTGCCATTGCGCCTGGAGTCGCGCCCGCACCGGTTGACGCCGTCCTGGCATCCGATGGCGCCGCCGTGGAAGTCAGCGCTTCCGCCGAAGGCGAGGCCCGCGCGGGTTGGTTACTGCTGGCGCCCGCATCGAGCCTCGAATTGCTTACCCGGTCCGCCCGCATGACGGGCAAGTTTACGTTTTTGAATGTCGCACCCGGCGACTATCGACTCTACGCCTGGACCGGTTCGCCCGAACTGTTCGAATACGCGAATCCGGAAGCCAGGCAAGCCTGGTCGGGGCGTGCCCTTACAATTCACGTCGGCCAACGCGACCGCCAAAATGTCGTGGTGAAACTCTCGCCTGGAGAAAGTCCGTGACCTGCTGGCGTGCTGCAGCCATCCTTTGTGTGTGTGCGCGCGGATTGTTTGGCGACGGTGGCTACCGGGTCGCCGGTGTGGTGCTAAACGCTGCGACTGGGCAGCCGCTCCCGGGCGTCACCGTGACCATTCGCCCTGTTGACCGCCCGGAACAACCGCTTACAGTCATCGGCGGAGAAGCCGGAACTTTCGCCTTCGCCGGCCTCCCGCAAGGCAGGTTTGTGCTTGCCGGCCGGCGGGCCGGACTGCTCGCCTCCCAATGGCCTGGCACCGTCGTGACCGGCCATGGCCTTCCAACCGAAAATATCGTCCTACGGTTGCCTCCGCCGGCCGGCATTTCAGGAACGGTTGTGGACGACGCCGGGGATCCCATCTCCGGGGCTATGGTCCGGTTGTTCAGCCGCCAAAGTGGGGACTCTTCACAGCGCGCCAACGACCTTGGCGAATATCGTTTCCCTTCGTTGCGAGCGGGCCAGTATTATCTGTCAGTCTCGGCTGAGCCCTGGTACACAAAGTTTGCCGAAACGTTCGGCGACGCGGCGCCGGCCAACATGACTCACATTGGTTATCGCCCGCGCTATTACCCGAATGCCTCGGAGCCCGGGGCTGCCGAAGCTTTGCTGCTCAAGGTGGGGCAGGAAGCGGTCGCGGACTTCACTCTGGTTCCTGTTCCGGCGGTATCCGTGCAGGTACACTGCGAGGAATTCGAGAATCTGACCAAACACTATACGCTCACCGCCTCTGGGCTTGGCGGAAGGCAGATAGTTCTGCGTGAAGGCAGTGAGGACGGCAGTCTTTACAATTTTTGGGGCATTCCAGTCGGCCGCTACACGTTGCGGGCAGAGGTGACCGATGGTTCCCACACCTGGTATGGAGTGACTGAGATCGACGCAGCCACCGATACGCAGGCCGACGTTACCCTGCTCGACCCGCCGTCGCTAAGCGGGGCGGTTAGGGTCGATGGCGCAGGGCCGGCGCCGCCGCACCTGATGGTCACTCTGCGCGGCGATTCGGGAGAGCAGCGGATTTCCGATGTCGGAAACGGAGGCCGATTCTCCATCCCCGCGCTTCCACCCGGCCATTATCGCGTGAATATCGCGGGCGCTGACGATTACTATTTAGCCGGTGGCGAACAGGCGCTGGAACTTGCGCCGGGCATTGCGGCCCGGAAAAGCCTTTCTATTGCCAGGGGAACAGGCCCCATCGCCGGCGCAGTCACTCGCGCTGGGCAACCGGTTGCAGACGCGCTCGTCGTGCTCTTCCCGTTAAATCGTGCCGTCCACAGCAACAGTGACGGTAGCTACGAATTCCGGGGAGTGCCCCGCGGAGAGTACCGTGTTTTTGCCGTAGAAGATTCCGTCGATCTCGATTACGCGGATTCCACCGCCCTACAGCCCTACTTGGCTTCCGCCACAAGAGTGCTCGCCGATGCAACCGGGCCGGTGCCGATCGGTCTCTCGACCTTAAAGTAAATCCTCGCGCTTCCGGGCTTCCAGAATTTTGACTACATCGCCAACTTTCTGCGCGCAGTCGCGGCTGGCGATTAGAAGCGCATCCGGCGTCTCGATGACGATCAGATTCGAAACGCCCACCAACGCGACCAGCTTGCTGCCCGAATCTACGTAGTTGCCGTTTGACGCCTCGCAGATCGCGTCATGCGGCAGCACGTTACCCTGGGCATCGTGGGGCAATAATTCGTACACCGCGTTCCAGCTTCCCACATCGTTCCAGCCGATCTCCGGACAGGCGATACCCATAACGCCGCGCGCCTTTTCCATCACCGCGAAATCGATGGAGATGTTTTCGCACACCGGATATGCTTCCCGCAGCTTCGCCATAAACCCGGGGTCTCCGAACGCCGGTAGGGCGGCCAGGATGCTAGCGGTGCGCGGAAGGCTCCTTCGCAATTCGGAGAGCAGCACATCCGCCCGCCAGAAAAACATGCCGGCGTTCCAAAAGAACCTTCCAGACGACACATAGCGGCGTGCGGCCCGAATGTCGGGCTTTTCCCGGAAACGGCGAATGGCGACGGGCGCCAGTCCCGCTTCCGTACCGCGCGGAAATTCGATATACCCGTAACCGGTCTCCGCCCATCGCGGCAAAATGCCCAGGACCGTCATGTGACCACCCTGCGCGGATCGGAAGGCGCTGCGCACCAACTGCCGGTAGCGGCCCTCTTTGGCGATTACGTGGTCCGCGGGAAAAATGCCCATTACCGCCTCTGGATCGATGGAGCGCAGGATATGCGCGGCCAGTCCGATGGCTGGGGCCGTATTGCGCTGCGCCGGCTCACCCAGAATCTGCCGCGCCGGAACTTCGGGAAGCTGCCGCACGATTTCATCGCGCAGGTAATCGTTGGTGAGGATCCACAGCCTCTCCGGCGGTATCAACGGACCCAGCCGTTCGACGGTGTCCTGAATGAGGGACCGGGACCCAACCACATTCAGAACCTGTTTGGCGGAGCGGCGGCGGCTACGGGGCCAGAATCGCGTGCCCCGGCCACCTGCCAGAATCAGGCCATAATGATGCGGACTTGCCATAAGGTCGGCAAATCAGTTTAACGCATAACCATGGATTGGCGCGAAGATACGACTCCAGCGGGTTCGCGTGAAAAAGCCGGCGTAGCGATCCTCCAGTTGACCGATGGGGGGGCCATTGAGTGCCTGAGGTGACGCAGAGTAAGACCAGTAAACCAAACATGGCTTGCCAACCAAATTGGCCCGCGGCACGAATCCCCAATACCGGCTGTCGAGGGATGCATCGCGGTTGTCGCCCAGCACAAAATAGTTGTCCGCCGGCACCACAACTTCGCCGTTCACCACGTGACGATCCAGCATATTTTGCCCAGCCGCACCCAGCCGTACGTTAGTTTCAGCGGGAAAATTGTCGCGGTACGCGTCGACATACCCGGTCTTGTGGCCGGCGTACGGTTCGTCCAGCTTCTTGCCGTTGAGGTAGACTCCCTTATTCACGATTCGAATGCGATCGCCCGGCATGCCGATGCAGCGCTTGGAAAACGTTTGCCGGATATCGGGTGGATACCGAAAAACAAACACATCTCCCCGAACTGGCTCAGGTGACCCTAGAACATTAACCATCAGGGAATCGCCGATCAGGATGGTGTCTTCCATGGATCCGGTTGGTGTTGTATAGGCGCGGAAGGCCTGAGGCCAAAGGAAAGCCGCAAGACCCAATGCGATCCAACCCCACGAGAGCCGGCCTGATCCAGCGGCGGCCAGGGATAACGCACGCCCGGCTCGCAACAGCAGCCAGGCAGCCACCGCGAGCAGAGCCGTCGCCCCTGCCAAGTTAGCGGCTGATCCGCCAGCGGCGCCGAAGCGAGCGGCGCCAAGCAAGGCCGTAAGCCCTTGCGCCATCAGAAAAAGCGCGCCCCCATACCCGCTCCAAGCCCATCCGCGAAGCAGGCCGATAACCACCCCCAGGAAAACCAGAGCCGGGAAGAAGTTCAAAACGCTTATAGGAATTCCCGCAGTGAAAAGAAAAGCAAGGACAATAGCTGTCGCAATTCCAGTTTTCACCGAACCGGGCCTGCCGGGTTGGTCGGCCAGAGTTCCCGCGGGGCTCAAGTGATATTGATCCCATGCACCAGATTGAAGGTGCGCTTCCAGCGAGTCTTAGTGAAGAAGTGTTCCATCAGGTCGACTAGATGATCGATGGAGATGGTGGGATTGGAGAGATCTTCGGTCGACGCATCGTACGACCAGTAAATGATCAGCGGCTTCCCGATGATGTTCTCGCGCGGTACGAATCCCCAAAAACGGCTGTCCAGAGACGAATCGCGATTGTCGCCCATCGCGAAATAACTCTCCGGCGGCACCACCACTTCGCCATTCGAGACGTGATGCTCCAGCATGTCGTGCGCCCGGGCGTCGACCCGTACGTTCGGCTCGCTCGGGAAATTGTCGCGGTACGGATCGATATAATCGGTCTTGTGATACACGTACGGCTCATCGTCCAGCTATTTGCCGTTCAGGATAAACCTGCTTGTTCACCAGCTTGATGCGATCGCCCGGCACCCCCATGCAGCGCTTCACGAAGGTCTGCCGGATATCCACCGGATAGCGGAACACGATGATATCGCCGCGTTTGACATCGTCGTACGGAAGAATGTGCTTGGAGACGGTCCCGGTGAGGCGCGTACGCCAGCTTGTCCACCAGCAGGTGGTCGCCAATCAGCAGCGTGTCTTCCATGGATCCGGTGGGGATGACGAAAGCCTGCACCAGCGTGGTAGTGCCGAACAGCAGCAGGATGATGGTGACCGTCCATTCGGCGATAAAGCCGCGTGGTTGGTCGCCTTTGGCTGAAGTCGTCGGCGGAGCGCTCTTCACTTCTGCCACGGTTGCCGCTTTCTTTGGTTCCACAGTCAACCATTGTAGCGAAAGCTTGATATTCTGTGTGAAACGGAGCCCCGTACTTGAACGCTGTAGCCACGAATTCCGCTGAGGTTTTGGAGAAGCCAGGCCGGCGCCAGCCGGTGGGACTGGTATTCGGCTGCACCATCCTGGGCGCGGCCGCCCAGATTCTGATGAAAACCGGCGCCAACCACATGAACCAGACGGGTCTGTTGGCCATGGCAACCAATTTGCCCCTCATGGCAGGCTATTGCCTCTACGGACTTTCAACGCTGCTGTTGGTCGTCGCGCTAAAAGATGGCGAACTGTCGTTGCTTTATCCGGTGATCGCCCTCACTTACGTCTGGGTCACGGTGCTTTCTTTCCTTGATCTTTCACGACAGCATCAACCCATGGAAACTGCTGGGCATCGCGTTGATCGTCGTGGGCGTAGCCGTGCTCGGCAGGAGGGCTAAATAATGAAGACTCCCGTCAGCCACATGCTCCTCGTGTTTTTGGCGTCCTTCATCGGCTCGTTCGGCGCGGTCTTCCTCAAATCGGGAGCGCACGCACTCCACCAAGGCTGGATGTATTTGGTAATTGCCAAAGAAGCGCCGTTTTTCAACTGGCGGCTGGCCTCGGGCGTGGTGCTTGTTCTTGCTCTCCTCGTACTTTTTCGTACAGGGCATTCGTCCGCCAGGCGAGCTATCGGTCTTATATCCGATGGTCTCGCTGGGATACATCTGGACCCTGCTCTGGTCTCGCCTCTTTTTCCAGGAGCCGCTGACCAAAATGAAGTTTTATGGCCTTTTCCTGATCATCCTGGGTGTATGCTTCGTCGGACTAGGCAGTAAGTAGCGCCTAAACCACCCGATCCATTTCCAGAAATTCCCGTACGTGAGGATCATCCGATTTGGACAGATCCGCCGGGGTGCCAAAAAAGATCACCCGCCCCTCGAATAGAAACACTACCTGATCGGCCACTTTGTACATCAGATCCAGATCGTGCGTCACCACGATAGAGGTCAGCCCAGCTGCTTCTTCAGCCGCAGCATCAGGTCGCTCAGATGGTCCGACATGATCGGATCGACCATGGTGGTGGGCTCGTCGTAGAGCACACATTGGGGCTGCGCGGCCAGCGCCCGCGCGATGGCCACGGCGCGTTTATAACCAGTGGAAAGATCGGCGGGATAGGCGTCCCTGGCCTCTGCAATATCCACCATCTGCAGCAGGCCGTTAACCACGTCTTCTTTATTGCGCTCGTTGTAATCTTCCCGCAATTCCAGCGAAAACAGCACGTTTTCGCCCACGGTCAGGGAGTCGAACAGCGCGCCGGACTGGAACACCATGGTCACTTTACGCCGGATGCGCCGCAGTTCCGCCTCGCTGAAATCCGTGATGTCTTCGTGCGCCACGATCACGCGGCCGCTGTCGGGTTTCAGGAATCCCATGATGTGGGACAGCGTTACCGACTTGCCCACGCCGCTACGGCCGATGATCGCCACGGTCTGGCCGGCATCCACGTGAAAGTTCGAATCGACTAAAACCGGCCTATCGAACGTCTTATAAACGTGGCGGAATTCAATGTAATGCGGAAATTGTTCAGTGGGCGTCATGATAGCCGGCCCATTCCTCGGGGGTATTGAGATTTTCGAACACGCTACCATCGTCCACGGCCCAGCGCGCTATGGCCAGATCAGCAAGTGCGTCTGTGATTTTTCGTAACACCCGAGTTCCATGGCTGCGGTCAGCGGCTTCGAGGCAGCGGCGATGATAAACGGCGCTCAGCGGTTCCCATCTGGCCCGAAGGAGCCGCATGGCACCAAGACGTCCGCGTTCGACTCTTCGGCGCCGCCAGCAATCCGCGCAGGAATTCCGCGGAAATGGCGGGCATGTCGCAGGCCAGTACAAGGTTCCAGTCGGCGGTAGTAGCTCAAAGCCGACTCGATCCCGCCGAGCGGGCCCATCCCAGGGCTATTGATCGGCATGACCGGATAACCCAAATGCCCATATTTTTGAGGGTCGCCGATGAAAGCAGCAGATCCCGCGGCCGCAGTGACCACCGCGGCCCCATGAGTCGCCAGCGATCCGCCCCGGAAAGGCAGCAGCGCTTTGTCTTTGCCCATGCGGGAGCTTTTCCCCCCCGTCAGCACGAACCCCGCCCTGCTCACAGAGAAATGATAACATTGACAGTATCGGCATCTGCTCGGCGCGCCGTTCGATTCCTGAAAAGGATTGAAACAATACCGTGCGGAAATGTTTTATAATCGGCTGCATGTGCGTCGCCGCGGCGGTAGCAATGCAGGGCGCGGAGGCACGGTTTCGGTCGTCCGGACCGATCCCCGAACCGGTAAGCTCGTCCGCGCGCTTCGTCCGTCAGCCGGCGGCCGCGGCCAAGGAGCCGGCAGCCGTTCCGGCCCCGCCCCTGGCCGCCACAGTCGATCGCATCGCCCAGCAGAACCGGATTTCTCCGCGACTGGTCCATTCCGTCATCCAAGTGGAAAGCAATTACGACCCCAACGCGGTTTCGCCGAAGGGTGCGCAAGGCCTGATGCAGTTGATTCCTGCCACTGCCAGGCGTTTCGGCGTGTCCAACGTTTTCGATCCCGAAGACAATATTCAGGGCGGAGCCCGCTATTTAAAGCATTTGTTGGAGCTGTACAAGGGCGACGAAGCACTGGCGCTGGCGGCTTACAATGCCGGCGAAGGCGCGGTTTCGCGTTACGGAGGTGTGCCCCCATATCCTGAAACCCGGCAATACGTCGCTAAGGTTCAACATCGCCTGGCTGTGGGCCAGGCTCTGCCTCTAACCGAAAGCAGCCCTTCCGCCGTCAAATCCGGCGATGTGCAAACGGACGACGCCACACCAAGCGCCCCGGTAGCCGCCTATAACGCAATCAGGGAATTCAAAGACGCTTACGGCAGGGTTTACTATACTTCGCGTTGAATGGTTCGATGAAACGCACGCTCATCCCGCTGCTCGCGCTGCTGGCCTCAAGCCCGCACGGGCAGGCTTTCGGCGATGAACTGCGCCAGGTAACGGCGGTCCGCCATTGGTCCCTCAGCGAAGTCACCCGCGTGATTATCGAGGTGACCGGCGATTTCGAATTCCACTCCGAGCGCGCCGCATGATCCGGAACGCATCTTCTTCGACGTGTTGCACTCCCGCCCGCACATCAGTGGCCGCCGGTCCTATTCCGATACCATGGCGGACAAACTGGTGAAAAAGGTCAGGGTGGCGGAAAAGCAAGCTGGCGTGACGCGTGTCGTGCTGGACTTGCAGAGTAATGCGGACTACACCGCCACCCAGCTTTCGAATCCGGACCGCTTAGTCATTGAACTGCGGATCAAGTCCGCCTTTACGCCCCCAACGCTGCGCCCGGCGGTTATAACTCAGATATTGCCGCCCGCTCCCGCCACTGTCTCCATGCCGGTCTCGGCGCCTGGGCCGGCTCCTCCCGCTCCGCTGATATCCCCTCCAACCACCTTCTCTAAGCTGGATTCCGGGGCTGTGGCCGAAACCAAGAGCGATCGCGCCCTCGACCCCGTTGAATCCGGACGGGCTGCCAAACTAGCCAGCGATGGCTCAGGATCTCTAACGCGGGCGCTGGGTTTGAAAATCCGCCGTGTGGTGTTGGACCCCGGCCATGGCGGCCATGACGAGGGAACCTCGGGTTCGCAAGGCCTGCTGGAGAAAGACCTGGTTCTCGACGTCGCGTTGCGGCTTGGCAAGTTGATCGAGTCGCGCATGGGCAGCGAAGTGATCTTCACCCGCTCCGACGATACCTTCATCCCCCTGGAACGCCGGACCGCCATCGCCAACGAGAACAGGGCCGATCTTTTTCTCTCTATCCATGCGAATTCGTCGCCATACCCGCGTATCGGGGGGGTGGAAAGCTACTATTTGAGCTTTACCGATGCCAAAGATTCCCTGGTGGTAGCGAGTCGCGAAAACGCCTCATCCGATAAATCCGTTTTCGAATTACACGATCTGATCCAGAGGATCACTTTGCAGGACAAAGCCGAGGAATCCAAAGAGTTCGCGGCGACGATTCAGGCGGCGCTATTTCCTTTCGCGTCTCATTACGATCCGGGCATCAAAAATCGAGGCATCAAGAAGGCCCCATTCGTGGTCCTGATTGGCGCGTCCATGCCTTCCGTGTTGGCGGAGATCGGCTTCTTGAGCAACAGCCGCGAAGAAGCTCTCCTGAAAAAGCCCGATCATCGCCAAAAGCTCGCCGAAGCGCTCTACAAGGGCGTTTCGCGCTATGCGCAAAGCCTGAGCCACTTCGAAGTCGCCCGCGCGGTCGACAGCCGGTAGCCGCTTGTTACACTGAAAATTCATGGCTGAAACCGCCACCGAGATAGAAAGCGGAAAGGGGCCGCGCTGTCCGGTGTGCGGGTGGACCGACGTGCGGCGCTCCATGCCGAAGGGCATCTTGGATGCCTTGGTGCGCATCGTAGGATTAATCCCATACCGGTGCCGCAGTTGTAACCAGCGCTTTTACCGTCCCAGAAACGACCCTCCCGAAGCCACGGACTGATTCCGATGATTTTTTCTTCGACGTTGCGAAACGTTCCCCTTCCTGAGCTCACTACTCAGTAGACGTTTAGTCTTCGCATTCCGGGGAGGAGCGTACGCGATGAGTGTTGGGGCAAGTAGAAGTCTGTTTGATCGCCAGTTGCATGCTGAGGTTCGCCGCATTTTGCGCTTGCTCGAACGCACCCGGCAAACGCGCCGGCAGGTCCGGCGGTTGGTGACTCTATCGGCCGTCAATGGCCGGCCCGCGCGCAGGACTCCGCCGCGGCGTTCCCGTTTCTAGCAGGTTACAATCAAACCGTGTCATCCATAACACCCGGCGGCGTTCGCGCTGCCGCCCTTCGCATCAAGCCCCTGGCCAAGCGAACCCCTGTGTTGACGTCGGCTGGCTTCGATGCCGCTTCCGGCTTACAGGTCTTCTTCAAGTGCGAAAACCTGCAGAACGGCGGCGCATTCAAGATTCGCGGCGCCTCCAACCTCATCCTTTCCTTGTCGCCTGAAGACTTGCGGCGCGGGGTGGTGGCTTTTTCTTCCGGCAATCACGCCATCGCGGTGGCCCTCGCCGCCCGCCATGCCGGCGCGGCCGCAACCATCGTCATGCCCGCCGATGCGCCGCGCTCCAAACTGGAAACTACCAGAGATAACGGTGCTCAAATCGTTCTTTACGACCGCTTCACGGAAAGCCGCGAAGCTATAGCGGCCCGCCTCCTTGACCAATCTGGCGCTACGCTGGTGCCGCCTTTCGACCATCCCATGATCGCCGAAGGGCAGGGAACAGCCGCGCTGGAGTTACTCGGAGAAGTTCCAGACCTGGATGCTCTTCTCACCCCCGTGGGCGGCGGAGGTCTCCTTTCCGGTTCCGCCACCATCGCCAAGGATGTGCGTCCGTCGATTCGAATGTTTGGCGTAGAACCGGCCGATGGCAACGATACCTTTCTTTCCCTGCGGGCCGGCGAACGTCGCGCCATCCCCATGCCCCAGACCATCGCCGACGGCCTGCGCGCGCCGCAGCCGGGCGAAGTCACGTTTCCGGTGATTCAGCGCTACGTCGAGCAAATCCTTCTGGTCGACGATGACGAAATCCGCAACTCCATCCGATTCCTGCTGTCGCGGTTGAAAATACTCGTCGAACCGAGCGGAGCGGTCGGAGCGGCGGCGCTGCTGTCCGGAAAGTTGCCGGCGGGAATCAAGCGCGTAGGCGTGATTCTTTCCGGCGGCAACATGGATCTCGATCGACTGCAGTGAAACTCATTGACCGGCTAATTCCCGGATCGCCGCGGCAATGCGTGAAGCCGCATCGGGTCCGACGGAGTTCTCTTCGCCGTACCAAGCCTTTTTGGCGTTCTGCAAGTAGGGCGCTTTTTCGTCCCACTCAACCTTCGGAATGATGTAACCGATCTCGTCGTCCGCCAAGCCGATCAGCATCTTGAACGGCGCGTGCAGCATTGACTTGATTGGCGTTTCGATGGGGGCGTCCGGGAAGTCGGCGCCTGGATATTTTTCCACTCCACCGACGCTCAGTTCGGGATACATTTCCCCCGGTATCAACGCGATGGCCAGCACCGGCTGCTCTCCCGCCATGCGGATCAATCCGACCGATGTGGTAGTCGCGCCATCCGCCGTGGTTTTCTTGCGGCCTTTGTAAAGATCGGCCCGAGCCGCCATTTCGAAGCCATGATTCGTAACCGGTATCGTGATCATCCGTTCGGCGAATTGCACCTTGCTGATGCTCACAGGTTTGGCGGAAAGCGCTGCTTCGGCCGCCATATCCGCAATCCGTTCGCCTAAAACTTGGGTCTTGCGAAAACTGTTTTCTGCCGCGATCGTTCCCGTAGCCGGGTCTTTGATATTCGCTCCCAGCGGCGACTGCATCCCGCCCACAGCGCCGTTCCAAAGCACGGCCATGCCCCCTAGCCTCGCTTCCAGCCGTTTATAAAAAAATCCAGGATAGTCCGCACTGATCTGCTTGTTTCGGGAGCCCAATGTCTCCGGATGATTGGCCCAATTGACGACCGTCGCAATCCGTTTGCCATCGCGCCCGGTGAGCGTTAGAACAATCAGGTCCGGGTCGTGTACCACCGGAGGCCGCGTGTCGTCGATGAATGTATCGAGCTCGGCGCTATGGACCACCGCCAGCGCCGGGGTGGCCGGTTGCAGCGCCGCGAGCGCTCCATGGGCGGCTTCGGCGATGCGGTCCACCACGAAAGCGTTGTAAGCATCGTCGAGACCCGATTGTCCTGGCGCCTTGCCCCACAGTCCCATCGTGTCGGGGCCTTCATGGACGTGCGTGGAAGCCACCACCACATCCGCTTCAGGTACCTTGGCGCGCACCCGCTCAACGTCGTCGATGAAAAAACCGATCAGATCGACTTCGCACATGACCAGCGGTTTCTGCCCGGCGCTGAATGCCACGCAGTGCGCATACAGATCGTCGTGCACCGTCATGGCTACCCGGTTCTGCCCAAAGCCCGCCATGTAGACTGGCGGACGGTCCTGTAACGGCGGGCTGATTACGGTCTTAAATGCGCCTGCGCGGAACTCCCCAAAAGGGAGCTCGCGCAAGCCAAAAACACAAGAAAACGCATTGCCTAAACCCACCAGGCCGCGGCAGGCTGCTCTTTGATCACCATCCCGTTCAGGAAATCCGCCGCTTTGCGTCAGACCTTCTTCAGGCGACAGCAGACTGTCCTCATGCTCGATCGAGAGCACGTAGTCATAGCCGAACATGCGCAGCGTCGAGACAAATTCGCTCCACCATTCCGCGCCGTGGCCGTAGCCGCAGGTGCGGAAAATCCAGGCGCGATTGCGCTCGTCGGTATACTGCTTGGTGTCCAGCACGCCGGTCATCGGCAGGTTGCGCTCGTAGATCTGCGTGTCCTTGGCGTGGACGTGGAAGATGGCGTCGCCCAGCACGCGAATGGCGGCGATCGGATCGATTCCCTGCCAGAACATGTGGCTGGGATCGTAATTGCAGCCGATCGACGTGCCGGCGATCGCGCGCAGCTTCAGCATGGTCTCCGGGCTATACACCACAAAGCCCGGATGCATTTCGATGGCGATCTTCACGCCGTGATCGGCGGCGAATTTCGCGCTGCTTGGTCCAGTACGGCGTCACCTTCTTTTCCCACTGCCACTCCAGAACTTCCAGATAATCCGGCGGCCAGGGGCAGGTGACCCAGTTCGGATATTTCGCGTTGTCGCTAGTCGCCCGGGCAGCCGGAAAAATCGATCACCACCGGCACGCCCAGTTTCTCCGCCAGCAGGATGGTCTTGCGGCTGATCTCCTGATCGCGCTTGGCACGGTCCTGATCGGGATGCAGCGGATTGCCGTGGCAGCTCAGCGCGCTGATGGTGAATCCGTTATCGGCCAGCTTCTTCTTGAATTCGTTCAGCTCGCTCTTGTTGTCCAGCATGGACAGCTTGCAGTGCGGATCGCCCGGATAGTTTCCGGTGCCGAGTTCCACGGTATCGACGTTGATGCTCTTCAGCTTCTTCAGAACATCGTCGAGGGATAGTTGCGCCAACAAGGCGGTGAATACGCCGACTCTCACTTCGAGTACTCCTTTCGCAGGTGGATCTATGACGTTGGAATGCCACCGAACAGCATAGCATCTGCAATCCTGCTCGCATCAGGCTGATTCGCCGCCTGGCGCAGCCCTCGGATCGAGCCGTGAACCTCCTTGCGTGTGGGCGGAAACGAGGCTGCCGTGTAACGCTCGTGCATCTCCCACAACAGGGATTCGCGGCCCCCCCCCTTTCCCGATGTCCGGCCTTGGACGAATCGGCCTGCTGCGGGATAAATGCCGCCGGTGGGCTGAATTCCGCCCATTTTCTGGGTTACCTCACTCATTTGCCTCACGGGAAGATCCGCTAACAGACTGCCTCCCCGCCGATAACTGGCGCGCAGCCAGTGGTTTGCCGCTCTCGGTGAGGGGGGCGGTGAATGGCATGGGGGATGCGAGATCGGGGACGGGGATTCCTTAGTTGCCGGATTGTCGCCGACTCCAGAATTTGCAGCGCGACGCCGCCCAGGCGTGTGCGCGCGTGCGCGCTCTCGTTGAAGAGCATGACCGCTTGCCCGCTTGCACAGGTCTCAGCGGCGACCACATCGTCGAGATCATGGACCGGGCATCGCGCAGCCGGCAACGTGCGTGTGCCGCATTGCTTACCCATGCCGCGGCCCATCGATGCACGACCGGGTGGGGGTGCCACTGGCCGGCCGGCTGTCAGACCTGCGGCGGGTAGCACCCGCCATTGATGTACAATCGCGGGGTGACAGCGGCGCCGCGATGAGCAATTTCCTGCCATATTTTCAGATAATTCGGTCCGGTTTGTATGCCGGCCGGGACTTGTTTGCAGGCTTCGACGTCAACGCGCCGGCAAGCTTTGGGCTCACGCCGGAGTTCCTGATTTACCGGCAATTTGTGGCCGGCGGAGGCGCCATTTCCGGCGGCTACCTGAGCACCATGATGCAGAGCCTCCACGACAACTCGATCGCCCAGGCGCTCCGGGTGTGGCTCGCGAACGAGAAGTGCTCCGCACCCCCGGGCGGCCACGATCTGGCGCGGACGGATCCGGCCTATACTCAGATTGCGCAACGGGCGCGGCCGCTGGCGTCGCTCAAAGTGGCAATGCGGGCGCCGGAACTGATCGCCAAGCCGGCGGCGAGCGTCGCGGTCCCTGCCGGGCGGTTCGGGCATGGCCCAGGCACCCCTCTTGCCACGCAAATCGCCAGGTATTTCGAGAACAGCGTGCGCGAAGACGGGCTGGTTTCGATAGGAACATACGGGGTGATGTTCGCCGCCGGGACGGCAGGGACGATCCAGGAGATTTTTCAGAACACTACCAACAACCTATTACCACGCGTTCGGCGTGTTCACAGACAGCACCGGCCGGGGGCTAGGCCTCATTTCCAGTTCGTGCATCGGCGCGACGGGTGCCCCGATTCCGGGGTTGCAGTCGCAGGATCAGAGGAAAAAGTTGGCGAGCTTCGTCTCTGGTGCAAAAGCGGCTCGGGGGAAGCGTGCCCACTGACAACCAACTAATTCAGATTGTGGATGCGGCGCTGGCTGAGGCTGCGCGCCGCAGCGGCGCCTGGCTGGTGTGCCGTCCCGGATGTTCGCAATGCTGCTTGGGCGACTTTGCCATCACCCCCCTCGATGCGGCGCGCCTGCGCCGCGGCTTGGCGGAGTTGGCGGAGCGGGAACCGGAGCGGGCTCAGGGGGTGCGCGAACGTGTTCATGCGGCGCTGGCGCGCGAGCCGCACGCCGATGAGGAAGCTTGTCCGGTGCTCGATCCGGAAACGGGTACCTGCGATTTGTATTCGGCCCGTCCCATAATGTGTCGCGTATTTGGCCCTCCGGTTCGGTCTGAGTCAGGCGATTTGGGTGTTTGCGAGCTGTGTTTCGAGGGTGCCAGCGCGGATCAGATTGCCGCGTGCGCGGTGGATTTCGATCCCAGCGGGGTCGAGGCGGATCTGTTGCGGGACTTGGGCGATTGGAGCGAGAGCACCGTCACCCGGGCGTTGTCGGAGGTCTAGCAAGCCAACTCTGTCACGGAGGGCAGCGAAAAAAACTATTGCTAACGGCCTGATACACTTGCAATGAAAGGCTCCCTTTCTCCTACGCCCTTGTGCTTCCCTGAAATCGGAGGAAGCAAAATGTCCGCATCCCGATTCAACCTGTCCCAACACCGAGTCGTCGCGCTGATGTGCGCCGGTGCCACCCTCGGCGCCGCTGGCCGCTCCGTTGGCGTTCAGCGTACACCTCCGGAAAGTGGCTCCCCCTGGCCCCTTGCCACGACGCGCTCGAACAAGCCCGCCAACAGCAAATCCTAGCCTGGCGGCAGCATTCCGCTCCCCTCGCCTCAGAAGCCGTCACCGCCGTAAAATCTCTCGTGACCGATCCCCAAACTCCGCCCCAAATCCGCCTCCGCGCAGCCCTCGCCATCGGACTCCCAAAGCCAGCCGGAAATCCTAGACCCACCCCTACACAGCCCCTCCGCACCGGCCGCAATGACCCTTGCCCCTGCGGAATCAGCCGGAAATACAAGCGCTGTTGCATCCCATCTTGATAGCTAAATGGGTCTTCTGCACGCTTCCGCACACCCCGCGTCCCCTTGCCGTCGACGACAACCTGTGGGGCAATTTGTAAACCTGTTTGTGGGACGGTTGTTAACTCAGCCGAAGGCCGGCAATCTACCCCGCTGCACCAGCTCATAAACCGTAATCTCCGGCCGCGCCCCAATCCGGATCGGCACCCCAATCGTCCCGATCCCCCGGTTCACGTAAAGCTGTCCCCCCGGCTTCCCAAACCACCCCGCTACGTACGGCGTCACCAACCGGCTCGGCGCAATCTCCGGGCTCACGAACTCCAAAGCCACCTGGCCGCCATGTGTATGCCCCGCCAAACTCAAATCGATCCTCAACTCCGCGGCGCGATCGAAAGTATCCGGATTGTGGCTCATCAGGATATTCGCCGTGTCGGGCGCCATCAGCGCCTCCACCCCCTCCAGATACGTCCGGACGAACCGCGCGCTTGGACCCATTCGCCTTCTGGTTTCGAAATCCACCCCCATCAAGTTGAACCAAGCGCCCTGTGTCGTAATCGCCGCCCGCTCCCGCCGCAGAATCCTGATCCCCGCCTGCCCCAGCATCGCCGTAATCGAATCTTCCGTCCCCGACCACGCCTCGTGATTCCCGAGGCACCCGTACAGTCCAAAGGGCGCATGCAGCCCCGCGACCGCCCCCACCACAGCCTTCTGCGTCGACGGATCCCAGGTCACGAAGTCGCCAGTCAAAGCAATCAAATCCGGCTTCAAGTCGTTTACGATCCGCACATACTTCCGAATCTCATCCTCGGTCATGAACGGCCCAATGTGAATATCGGACATCTGCGCGATACGGAATCCAGCGAACTCCTTCGGTAACCGCGCCAGTTGAATCCGCCGCTCGGTCACTTCCAGATTCAGCCGTCCATAAAGCAATCCGTACGCCCCCGCCACGAACGGGGCAGCCACCACCACATGGGCCGACCGCTCCAAAAACTGCCGCCGCCCCGACGAAGCCGGAGCATCGCCCAGCAGCGCTGCCCGCTTCACTGGCCACATCAAAATCGCCAGCAAAAACGCCGTCAGCGACGATACCGCCCACCACGCAAAGGGCGCCGATATCAGCGTATCGAACCAACTGAAACGCGTCGGGCTTGCCCGCTTCATGCCCACCCCGGCGTTCAGCAGAAACACCACCGCGTAGCCCGCCGCGCATCCCGCCACGATCCACTTACGCGCCGCTGCGCTAACCGCCAGTCGCTTGAGCAACCCGCGTCCCTTGGCAAACCAGTAAATCTGGCTCGCCGCGAAAACCGCCATCATAATGCTGAAAATGAGCGCGAAAGACATCCAGCCTCGTATGCGCGTTATTATCCCATAGCCCCTGTGGACGTCACTCTCGCAGACAGTTTAAGCTGGTCTCATGCTCAAGCTCTTCGCCGCCCTGCTGTGCTGCGCGCCCGCTCTGTTCGCCGAGGATCCCGTCGTCGCCATCGACCGCCTCCTCGTATATAAAGGAACCTGGAAAATCGAAACCGAACAGTTCAATACCTCCTTCAGCAAAGCCGGCAAAGACTCCAGCACCCTCAAAAACGACTGCTGGCGTAGCGGCGGCTTCTTCGCCTGCAACCAGTTCGTCGACGGCGTGTCCAAGGACCTCATCGTCTTCACTTACGACCAGAAGAACGAAGACTATAACAGTTACTCCCTGCCCGTGGGCGGCGGTAAGAGCGGCAACGGCAAGCTCATCATCAAGGACAATGTCTGGACATTCCCCTGGGATACCCGCCAGAATCGCAAAACCTACCACTTCCGCGTCGTCAACACCTTCACCTCGCCTGGAGTCATCCAATATCGCCAGGAATTCTCGGAAGACAACGTCATCTGGACCTTGACCGCCAAAGGTACCGAACGCAGACTGGATAAGTCGAAATGACCGTGCCCCGCGGAGCGCGCTTCCGCACTTATTCCCTGCTCGCCCTCTTCGTCTTCCTCCGCCCCTTGGGCAATCTCTCGCTCGCCTGGGGCACCAAACATTTTCCGCAGGTCTTGTCGCTGAACCCCGTCGTCTACCTGCGTGCCATGCTCGATCCCTTCGTCGCCCTCGGCATCCTCATGCTGATCCTCGCCCTGCTCACCCGCATGGCGCTCCTCAGCCTGGCCGACTTGAGCTTCGTCCTGCCCGTCACCGCCATCGGCTACGTGCTCGCCACCCTGTTCGGCCAGGTCTTCCTCCACGAAGCCGTCACGCTTCAACAGTGGATGGGCAGCATCCTGATCTTCATCGGCACCGCCGTCGTCGGAACCACCAACCAGAACACCACCGCCGGAGCCGCCCAATGAAGTGGATCCTCCTCAGCATCGTCGTGTGCGCCACCGCCGCCAGCGACCTCCTGCAAGCTCACGAGATGAAAAAGGCGGGCGAACAATCGGTCGACGCCCGCGGCATCGCCCGCCTGCTGAAGATGATCGCCATGAAGCGGGATCTGATCCTATCGATCGTCTGTCTGGCAGTCTCTTTTTTCGCCTTCATGGCGCTGGTGCAAGCCGAACCGCTCAGTTTCGCGGTTCCCGCCTCGGCATCCAGTTTCATCCTCGAAACGGTGCTCGCGAGACTAATCCTGAAGGAACACATCAGCCTGCGCCGCGGCGCCGGAGCGCTGCTGGTATTGGGTGGCGTAGTCCTGCTCGCCCGCTAATCGCGAAGGCCGCTACGCAAGAAACTAATCCTCAGCCACCGGAACCAGCTTCCCGTCGCGCAGCAAATAATCGCTGCCGCGCCAACGGATGCTTTTCCGCCCGAAGCTCGCGGCCCAGATGAAAAATGCGAGCGCATCCCAAGCGGGTATCACTGCCATCTTCCTCCACATTCCGCGCTGCTTCAATCCCCAGCCGCCGATCAGCCAGGTCATCGCGCATCGCAGCGCCGCATAAGTCCCCAGATATCCCACCGCCACGAGCACCGTCGGATGGATCGCAATCGCCAGCAGCGACCACGGCAGCCCTTGCGTCAGCAGCAGCCCCAGGTGCCCCCAAGGCCGCATATGCCGCATCACCACGATCCACCGCATCCGCTTGTGAATCAAATCGCTCATCGAACTGAAGTCCGCGACCGCCAGCACCGAGTACCGCAGCAATTCTACTTCGTACCCCTGTTCCGCGATCCGCCGCCCCACCAGCAAATCGTCCGCCGGTCCATTCTCCAGCGATTCGTACCCGCCGAACTCGGCCAGCCGCGTCCGCGTCGTCGCAATCGTCGGCCCCAGCGCGAACTTCACCCCTTCCAACTGCCACGCCACCAGAATCCCCGCATAAAAATCGGAAAACATTCCCATCGATTGCAGCCGGTCTGCAAAGGTCGGGTCGTCCTCCGGAATATAAAAGCAAGTGACCGCTCCCACTTTGGGATCGGCCAGGGGCGCCACCACGCTGCGCAAATAATCCGGCTGCACCCGCACGTCGCTGTCGCTGATCACCACTACTTCGTATGCCGCTTCGCTCGCCATCCGCGCCAGCTTCGCCACTTTATCGTTGGTCGCCTCGCGCCCCGATCCGAACAGCACCCGGATCTTCCGCTCCGGAAAATCGCGCATCAGCTTCTCGATCACCGGCAGCACCGGATCCTCGCGCCCGTCCACGCAGAACACTATTTCGTATTCCGGATAGTCCTGCCGGCAGAAACTGGCGAAGTTCTCGTAAGCCCCTGGATCCATCCCGCGAATCGGTTTCAAGTTACTCACCGGCGGCATGTAGCCGTTCGCAGCGCCCGGCTTGCGGCGGAAGTAAGCCCACGTGCTGTACAGCGCGATCAGATAGTAAATAAAGGGTATCGCCGCTACCCCAAGCAGAAGAGAGATCACAGTCTATATGCTACATTAGTACCTTGTGCGGCGTTGCAGGTTTCACTAAGCTCAAGTTTTCCCCTGGTCCCGAACGCATCCGGAACGCCGTTCATTCCATCCTCCATCGCGGGCCCGATCAGCAAGGCGTCTTCGAATCGGCCAATGTAGCCCTCGGCGCAGCCCGCCTGAAAATCATCGATCTCGCCTCCGGCGACCAGCCCATCTTTTCCCAAGACCGCGATACGATAATCGTTTTCAACGGCGAGATCTACAATCACGAAGAACTCCGCGCGGAACTGGAAAAACGCGGCCACCGCTTTCATACCCGTACCGACACCGAGACCGTCCTCGCCGCGTTCCTCGAATGGGATGTCGCCTGCTTCTCGAAGCTTCGCGGCATGTTCGGACTGGCCCTCTGGACCGAGTCGCGCCGCCGCCTCATCCTCGCCCGCGACCGGCTCGGCATCAAGCCGCTCTACTTCGCCCGCCACGGCGCGGACCTCTTCTTCGGCTCCGAACTGAAAGCCATCTTCGTACACCCCGAGTTCAACCGCCGCCTCAGCCTCCAGGGCCTCGATTGCTATCTCTCGCTGAACTACGTCCCAGCTCCCTGGACCCTGGTCGAGGGCATCGAAAAGCTCCGCCCGGGACACTGGCTCGAGTGGCAGTCGGGCGCAGTCCGTTCGGAAGCTTACTGGTCGCTGCCCCAATCCCCCCCCCGGCCATCGCCGCTTCCGAGGCCGAAGAGCAGCTCGATGCGCTGCTCCGGCAGTCCGTCCGCGAGCATCTGCTGTCCGATGTCCCGCTAGGCGTCTGGCTCAGCGGCGGCATCGACTCCTCGACTATCCTCCACTACGCCGCGTCGGCCTCGCCCAATCGCCTCAAGACCTTCTCCATCTCCTTCCGCGGCCGCAGCTTCGACGAGACGCCATACATCCGCGCCGTCGCCACCCAGTACGGTACCGACCACCAGGAGTTCGACCTCAACCCGGAGTCCGGTCTTGCCGATGCCATCGAGGAGTTCGCCCACTACTTCGACGAACCCAATGCCGACGCCGGCGCGCTGCCCGTCTGGTTTCTCTCCCGCATGACCCGTCCCAACGTCACCGTCGCGCTTAGCGGCGAAGGAGCGGACGAGCTGTTTGGCGGCTATCTCACCTACCGCGCCAACCTCTACGCCGCCCGCATGCGCCATCTGCCCGCGCCGCTCCTGGCCCTTGCCTCGCACGCCGCCAACCTCCTGCCCGTCTCCGACGACAAGATCAGCTTCGAGTACATGCTCAAGCGCTTCCTCGATGGCTGCCGCATGTCCCCCCCCCGCGCCCACGTCTACTGGAACGGCACTTTCTCCGATGCGGAAAAGCGAGCCCTGCTTCGCGGCCCCGCCCCCGGCGCTCTCGACGCCATCCTCGACCCCCTCGGGCGCGGCGGCGGGCAATTGCAGTCCTACCTCCGCTTCGACCAGGACTACTATCTGCCCGACGACATCCTGGCCAAGGTCGACCGCATGAGCATGGCCCACTCCCTCGAAGTCCGCCCGCCCTTCCTCGACCATCGCATCGTGGAGTTCGCCGCCACCCTCCCGGCCCACCTCAAGATCCGCGGCTCCCGCCAGAAAGTCGTCCTGAAAGACCTGATGAAGGGCAAACTGCCGCCCGCCATCCTGCGCCGCAAGAAAATCGGTTTCGATATCCCCGCGCACCACTGGCTGCGCGGTCCCTTGCGCGGCCTGCTCTGCGATACGCTTTCCGCCGGCGCCTCCGATTGCGCCAATGTCTTCCAATCCGCCGCCGTCGAAGATTGCGTGCGCCGGCACCTCGAGCGCCGCGCCAATCTTGGATATCACCTGTGGGGCTTGATGATCCTGTTCTTATGGATGAGGAGATGGAATATACAAACGACGCCGGCCAACGCACACGCTCAGCCGGCCGCCGGAATCTCTACGTTTATCTAGCGTCCTGCTCATCGCCGGAGCCATTTACCTGGGCTGCATCGTCTCCCCGCCATCCCTGATGGACGACGTGGATGCCGTGCAGGCGCAGATCGCCCGCAATATGCTCACCTCCGGCGACTGGGTGACCGCGCGCCTCGATGGCGTCCCTTACCTCGAAAAGTCCCCGCTCATCTACTGGATGATCGCCGTCAGCTACCAGGTCTTCGGCGTCCACGATTGGGCCGCCCGCATCCCCATGGCGCTTTCCGTCATGGCCTTTGCTGGCTCACCGCGGCCTTCGGCATTTGGGCCTTCGGACGCTTCGCCGGCCTCTGCGCCGGCCTCATTGTCGCCACTTGCATCGGGCTGTTTCTCTTCACCCGCGTCCTCATCCCCGATGTCCAACTGACCTTCACCATCGCCCTCGCCTTATGGGCCTTCCTGCGCATCTTCGATGCCAGTGAGCCGCGCCCGCGCTTGTGGGCCTTCGTCCTGTACGCCAGCCTCGGCGTTGGCCTCTTGCTGAAGAGTACCGTCGCCGTCCTGTTCCCGGTGGCCGCCGCCGTCGTTTGGCTGTATCTCACCCACCAGCTTTTCTCCCGCAAGACCTGGAAGCGCCTGCGCCCCTTCACGGGCATCTTAATCGTCCTGCTGATCGCCGCGCCCTGGCATATCCTCGCCACCCTGCGCAATCCGCCTTACTTTTCCTTCACCCTGCATAGCGGACCCGGCGAATACCACGGCTTCCTCTGGTTCTACTTCATGAACGAGCAGGTTCTGCGCTTCCTGAACCTGCGCTATCCCCGCGATTACAACACCGTCCCGCGCGTCTACTTCTGGCTGTTCCACTTACTCTGGCTCTTCCCCTGGAGCGTCTACTTGCCGGCTGCGGCAAAACTCTCCTACAAGCCCTTCGATCGCGCCGGACGCACCCGCCTGCTGGCCCTCTGCTGGACCGGCTTCATGCTGGTGTTCTTCACCTTCTCCACCACGCAGGAATACTACACCATGCCCTGCTATCCCGCGCTCGCGCTGCTGCTAGGCTCCGCTATGGCTGCCGGTGGCGATTGGATCCGCCGCGGCACCCGCGTCATCGCCGCCATCGCCGCCATAGTGGCCGTGGCCCTCATCGCCATCCTCGTCCTCGTCTGGAACGTCCCTGCGCCCGGCGATATCTCGACGGCGCTCTCCCAGCGCCCCGGCACCTACACCCTCTCGTTGGGCCACATGGAAGACCTCACCCTTTCTTCCTTCGCCTACCTGCGCCTTCCCTTAGCCCTCGCCGCCATTGCTTTCCTCGCCGGCGCCATCGGTACCTTCCGCGCCACCGGCCGCAAAGCTTTCGCGGCCACCGCTCTCATGATGGTGCTCTTCTTCCACGCCGCCCGCGTCGCCATGGTCACCTTCGATCCCTATCTCTCTTCCCGCCCCCTTGCCGAAGCCTTGCTTCACGCGCCCGAAGGCAAGCTGATCGTGGACCATCACTACTACGCCTTCTCCTCCGTCTTCTTCTACACCGGCCGCTCCGCCTTGCTGCTCAACGGCCGCTTCAATAACCTCGTCTACGGCTCCTACGCCCCCGGCGCGCCCAATGTCTTCCTTGACGACCGGCAATGGAAACAACTATGGCAAGGCGCCGCGCGCTGCTACATCGTCGCCAGCGACTCCGCCGTGCCCCGCTTCGAGATACTGGTCGGCCAACCGTCGCTCGTCCAGGTTGCCGCCAGCGGCGGCAAAGTCTTGCTCACCAATCATCCGCTCTAGCGGGTCGCGGTGTTATCATCCGAAACTATGCCTGTCGCGGCGGACGACAATCAGTATTGGACCGCGCTGGCCCGCGCCTATGCGGCCGTAGGCCCCCCCCTCCGTCCCACCGAAGGCGACGTGGCACTGATCCAGTCCGCGCTCGCCTCCGCGCTCCCGCTGTACCCCGAACGTCCCGTTCGTGTCTTGCTCCTGGGAGTCACGCCCCTGATCGCGGATATGCACTTGCCCCCCGCCGCCTCGCTCATCGCCGCCGACAATTCGCTCCCCATGATCCGCGGTGTCTGGCCCGGAAACCTGCCGGGCGCGCGCGCCGCCACTTGCGCCAATTGGTCCGCTATGCCCCTGCGCGATGCCTCCTGCGACGCCATCCTCGGCGATGGCAGTCTCACCTGTGTCGGCTATCCCGATGGTCTTCGCTCGCTAGCCCGCGAAGCCCGCCGCGTCTTGCGCCCCGCGGGACTGCTGGCCGTGCGCTGCTTCCTGCAGCTCGATCGTCCCGAGCGCCCGGAAGACGTCATGGCCGATCTGCTCCGCGGCGCCATCCCGTCGTTTCAGTGGCTGAAGTTCCGCCTGCTCATGGCCCTCCAGCTCTCCGCCGCGGAAGGCGTCGCCGTCGACGCCGTCTATCGCTTCTGGGCCGCCTGCCAAATCGACGAAGCCCGCCTCGCCGCCCAAACCGGTTGGGATCCCGAAACCATCCGCACCATCCATCTCTACCGTGGAAGCGAAACCATCCTGACCTTTCCCACGCTGGCCGAAACGCGCGCCGTCCTCTCGGAGTTCTTCGAAGAGACCGTCGCAGTGCCGCCTCCGTCCGGCATTGTCGGCCGCTGCCCGCTCTTCACCGCCGCGCCCCGCGCGCGAAAGGCGGTCGGAGCCACCGCGTGCTGACCGGCATGCAATCGGCGATGGTCCTCGCCACTCTGCGCGATCCCAGCGCCGGCCTCTACATCGTTCAGGATCTCTGCGAATGCCCGGAACCGCTCGATCTTGCGCGCCTGCGGCAGGCCTGGCAAGTACTGGCCGCCCATCACCCCATCCTCAGCACCACCATCGACGCCGCCAACCCCAGCGCTCTTACCCAAACCGTCGGCGCTGATTCGAGCTTGCCTTGGACCGAACTGGCCGAGGCCGTGTCCTTGGAATCCTTCCTCGCAGCCGACCGCGCGCGCGGCTTCGATTTCGCCGCCGGCGTCCCCATGCGCATGGCTTTCCTGCGCCCGTCCACACTCATCTGGACCAGCCACCACGCCCTGCTCGACGGCCACTCCTACGCCATCGTCTGGCGGGATTGGTTCGCCATCTACGATGCGCTCTCTGCCGGCGCTTCGCCCATGCTGCCCCCTGCCCGACCTTTCTCCGATCACCTCGCTTGGCTGAAGCGCGAGGACTTCGGCGTGGCGGAACCATTCTGGCGAGAGCACCTGTCAGGCATCACCCGCGCCACCGGCTTCATCGTCGATCGCCTCCGCTTGGATGCCGAAGCCGGCGTCGATCCCGTGGCCCGCGAGCGTGTGGCATTCTCGCTGGAACAAACCGCCGCCATTCGAGCCTTCGCCCGCCGGCACGACCTGACCGTCGGAACTATACTCCAGGCCGCTTGGGCGCTCCTGCTCAGCCGGTATGGAGGCACACGCGACGTCGTCTTCGGCGTCACCCGCTCCGGCCGCCGCTCCGGGCCGCCCGGCGCGATGGATATCGTCGGGCCGCTCGTCAACACCCTCCCGTTCCGAGTCGCTGCCCAACCCGATGCGCTGGTTCTGCCCTGGCTGCGCCGCATCCGCGAGCAGACCGTATCCATGCGCCCGCACGAGCACACCCCGCTCCAGAAGATCCGCGAGTGGAATCTATTGCCGCCGCAAGGGCGGCCCTTCGATACCTCGATAGTCTACGAATTCGGACGTTTCCCGCCGTCCAAGCGCCGCTTCACGCGCCTGCAGAGAACCGACATTCCACTGACTCTTGCCGCCGTCGGATCGCCGGCGCTCACCCTCGAAGTCGTCTACCACACCCGCCACTTCTGCCGCGAAACCGCAGCCGCAATCGCGGCCCACCTGCGGTCCATCCTCTCATTTTTCCTAGCCCATCCGGAAATGCCGTTGTCCCGTATCAGCCTGTCCAATCCAATCGAAGTCGAGCCGCTCGTCGAACCCGAGCTGTGCGTCCACCAGCTCTTCGAACGGGAAGCCACCCTCCACCCCGATGCCACCGCGATCGACCACCTGGGCGAACGCATCGCCTATGCACAGCTCAACGAACAAGCTGACCGCTTGGCAAACGCCCTGCGCGCGCAAGGAGTCGCGCCCGGCGATCTGGTCGGCATCTCCCTCGATCGCTCCCCGGAAATCGTCGCCCTCATCTTCGCAACCCTAAAGGCAGGCGCCGGATTCGTCCTGCTCCCTCCCGATCTCCCCCCCCCGCGGCGCGCGGCCATGCTCGAAGACGCCCAGCCCAAGCTCGTCGTCTCGGCAGACGAATTCAAAACGCTCGACGGCCCCGCCTTACCCGTCCAACACGCTGCCAGCCTCGACCATCCCGCCTATGCCGCCTTCACCTCCGGTTCCACCGGCCGCCCCAAAGGCGCCCTTCACACGCACCGCGCCATCGCTAATCACACCCTGCAGGTAGCCCGCATCTATGGCGTCTCCCGCGCCGACCGCCGCCTGCAATTCGCTTCCCTAGCGTCGGATATGTTCGTCTCGGAGGTCTTCACCTATCTCTGTTCAGGCGCAACCCTGGTCTTCTGCCTGAATCAATCCGGCCATTCCATGACGGAGTTCCTCGATCTCCTCGCTGCCCATCGCATCACTATCGCCGGTATGCCCGCCAGTTGGTGGAACGAGTGGGCCGCGGCGCTGGCGTCGGGCCAAGCCGGAATCCCAGGTTGCCTGCGCGCGCTGATCGTCGGAATGGAGCGCGTCAATCCCGCAACCCTTGCCGCGTTCCGTCGCGCCACCGGCCCCCTGCGCCTGTTCAATGCCTACGGTCCCACCGAGACCGCCGCCACCACGACCATTTACGAAGCCGGAACTTCGCGATGGGAGAGCCAGTCGCTGTTCCCGATCGGCAAAGCCATCCCCAACACCCGCGTCTACCTTCTCGACGACGAAGGCAATCCCGCCCCGCTGGGCGTCCCCGGCGAAATCTACATCGCCGGCATGGGCGTCGCGCGCGAATACCTGAATTCCCCAGATCTCACCGCGTGCAGCTTCCTCACCGACATCTTTTCCCGTAATCCCGAGCACCGCATGTTTCGCACCGGCGACCGCGCCTTTGCCTTGCCTGATGGCAACTACGTCTTCCTCGGCCGCGCTGGCCGCCAAGTCAAAATCCGCGGCTTCCGCGTAGAACCCGAAGAGATCGAAGCCGCGCTCGCCGCCCATCCCGCCGTCCGCCATTGCGCTGTCCTGCCGAGCGATAACCGGGGCCGCACCGAACTGATCGCCTACCTTGCCGTGAACGCTTCACCGCCGCCCACCGCCAGCGACGTCCGCCTTCACCTGCGGCGCAGCTTACCCGAGTACATGATTCCTGCCTCGTTCCGTATCGTGCCGCAAATGCCGATGACTCCAAACGGCAAAATCGATCGCGCCGCGCTGGCCCTCACCGCCGCTCCCGTTGAAAATCCGGAAGCCTTTACCGCTCCCGCCACCCCTGCCGAAAAGCGCCTCGCCGCGCTCTGGGGCGAAGTCCTCAACGCCGAGCGCGTCAGCGCCACCGCCAACTTCTTCGACGCCGGCGGCGACAGCCTCGAAGCCACGCGCCTCATGACCCACATCCGCCGCGAATTCGGCCGCGACTTCCCGTACACCGAATTCCTGCGCAACCCCACGATCGCCGGCATGGCCCGTGTCTTGCAGGACGGCGCAAACCCTGATCGCC
Organism: Bryobacterales bacterium; assembly: GCA_963738375.1. Classification (GTDB taxonomy): domain Bacteria; phylum Acidobacteriota; class Terriglobia; order Bryobacterales; family Bryobacteraceae; genus Bog-159. The sequence continues at coordinate 253,330 of CAVTWL010000004.1, forward strand.
CCGCCGCCCACGGCATCACCATAGCCTATTCCGCCGACGGCGGCCGTCCACCGTTGTTCTGTCTCACTTCTCAGGAACGCGACCTGTACATCTTCCGCCATTTGGCGAACCACATGGATCGCGACCAACCCGTATTCGTCCTCAACGTGCCCGTCCGCGAACTGTCCACAGTCGAAATCCTGGCGGCTCACATCAGCGAACAGATCCGCGCCACTCGACCGCATGGCCCCTATATCCTTGGAGGCTATTGTTTCGGCGGCATCGTGGCCTTTGAAGTCGCCCACCGTCTCATCGCTGCGCGCGCTGAGGTCCCGTTAGTAGCCTTCTTCGATACGCCGGCGCCCGGCTATCCGCGCCTTCTCGGCAGCCGCCGTGTCGCCGCCCGCTTCCGTACAGCCCCAACCACAGACCCCGGCGTCGCCGCTGCCCGTCTCTACCATCCGCAACCGATCGCCGCCCATCTGGTGCAATTCATCGCGCAGGACCAAACCGTCCGCACCCGCTTGCTCCAAGACCCCAGACTTGCCTGGCGTCGTTTGACCCGCGCAACCTTCCAGGTGTGCCGCGTGCCCGGCGGCCATATCACCTGGCTACACGAGCCGCACGTGCGCCACACCGCCGCGCGCTTAACCGAAGCGCTCGCCTCGATCACGCCGGCAGTTGCACGATGACCAGCGTCATGTCGTCATGCTGCGGCGCGCCCGCCGTGAATCCGTCCGCCCCCGCCATCATGCGCTCGATCATTTGCGCTGCCCGAAGCGTGCGACAGTCACGGGCCGTCCCGAATCGTGCGATCCTCGCCCCACTCCTCGCCATCGTGCGTCATCGCTTCGCTGATGCCGTCGGTATAAGCAATCAAGATATCGCCTGCCAGCAGCGCCAGCGATGACTGCGCGTACTGCTCGCCCGGCAACAATCCAACCACTTTACCGCGCACCCAATCCGATGCCGTCGCCGCCGCGGTCCGCTGCGGCGCGAGGCGCATGCGAATGTGCGCCGTTGTCCCGTCGGCGCGGCGGATCGTTGCCGCCACTATGGTTCCGGGTCTGGCGTTCCGCAGTACCTCGCGCATCACCCCGGCGCCTGTGAACGGACGGCCATCGAATTCGGTAACCGTGTCGCCCGCATGAGCGCCGGTATCTTTGGCTTCGGGCATTACGGCTTTGATCTGCGGCGCGCTCAAGCCGAAACTGAAGGGCAGTCGGGCGTGGTCCGTCCCGTATGCCAAGTCCTCGTACACCCTGGCTGCGCCGCCCACCCAATAGCCAAATGACACAACGAACAATGCCATCAGCGGGATGGACTTGCCGTTGGTGGCTTTCATATCGCGGGCCGTGAGAGTTATGTTAGCAATGTTGCCTACCCAACTCCCAGACGTTCTCGGACTTCTCACGGAAACCTTCGGTCCTGGCGAATCGCACGTCGTGTCCGCGCCAGGCCGCGTCAACCTGATCGGCGAGCATATCGATTATCATGCTTTGCCGGTCCTGCCCATCGCCATCCGGCGGTCGGTGCGTGTGGCCTTCCGTCCTCGCTTCGATGCCCGGATTCGAGTGGTGAGCGCTGACTACGGACTCCGCAAATTCGAATGGACGCCGGGCCTGGAACCGGTGGCGCGCGGCGATTGGGAAAACTACCTGCGCGCGGCCGCCCGCGCCGTGGAACAAAAGTGGTGCGCGCGCAACGGAGTCGATGCCGCCATCGTGTCCGACCTTCCGCCCGCCGCCGGCCTGTCGTCCTCATCGGCACTGCTCGTGGCGTTCACCTTGACCCTCCTCCGTGCCAACGGCATCGAAGCATCCTTCGAGGATCTCATGCAGGTGCTCCCCGACGGCGAACACTTTGTCGGCACACGCGGGGGCGGCATGGATCACGCCGCGTCGCTCGCCTCCCGCGCCCGTTGCGCCTCGCTCATCGAATTCGACCCGGTGTCTGTGCGCCAAGTTCCAGTTCCCGAGGACTGGGCCTTCCTCGTGGCGCACAGCCTCACCGCCGCGGAGAAGTCCGGCGCAGTCCGCCAGCAGTACAACGCCTGCCGCGCCGCTGGTACAGCAGCACTAGAACGCTTAGGCTTCACCTCCTATAGCGACGCCATCGCCGGCCGATCCCCCGCGCAGATCGAAGAACTGGCAGAATCCAAACTTCGGACCGCCGACGAACGAGCCGGCTTCCTCCACGTAGCCACCGAAGCAGTGCGAGTGCGCGAAGCTGTCGCCGCCCTCGAGCAAGCCGACGAGCGGTCCTTCGGAACGCTGCTGTTGGCCTCCCACGCCAGCCTGCGCGACCGCCTCCATGTCAGTACCGCCGCTCTCGACCGCCTCGTCGAAGCCGCCATGGCCTGCGGAGCGCTCGGCGCACGCCTTACCGGCGCCGGATTCGGGGGCTGCGCCGTCGTCTTCTGCCGCCTCTCCGATTTAGACTCCGTGCGCGCCAGACTGATTCAGCGTTACTATGCAGCATTGCCTGAGTTCGACGAATCCATGCACTTGATCCACGCCGAACCCGGCCCAGGCGCACTCCAGCTCACTCAAGGAACTTAATGCAGCTTCATACGCTCGATTGGATCATTGCCGCAACATCCATCCTGATCTGTTTCTTACCGGCGCTCTTTTTCGGGAAACGCTCCGGTAAGAGCACCTCCGAGTTCTTCGCCTCCGGCCGCTCCGTGCCGTGGTGGCTCGCGGGACTGTCCATGGTGGCCACTACCTTTTCCAGCGACACGCCCAACCTGGTTGCCAACTTCGTCCGCACGCAGGGAGTTGCCGGCAACTGGCAATGGTGGGCCTTCACGCTCACAGGCGTGGCCACGGTGTTCTTCTATGCGCGCCTCTGGCGCCGCTCCGGCGTGCTCACCGACCTGGAGTTCTATGAAGTGCGCTACTCCGGCAAGGCCGCCACCGCCGTTCGAGGCTTCCGCGCCGTCTATCTGGGCTTCTTCTTCAACTGCATGATCATGGCCACCGTCGATCTGGCAGCCGTCAAGATCTCCGCCGTGCTCTTCGGCTTCGATCGCTGGCAAACGCTGCTCGCCGTTGGCCTGCTCAACGTGGTCTTCGCCGCGCATTCCGGCCTCTGGGGCGTCTTAGTCATCGACATGCTCCAGTTCTTCATCAAGATGACCGCCGTCATTGCCGCCGCGTACTTCGCTGTCACCTTGCCCCAGGTTGGCGGCCTGCATGGGCTAGTCGAGAAGCTCTCGCACATGCGCGGTCCCGGCGGGCTGAACTACATCAATATCCTCCCGGACTTCACCAACAATTGGGACCTCGCCGTGGCAATCTTCATCATGCCATTGGCCGTGCAATGGTGGGCCGTCTGGTATCCAGGCGCCGAACCGGGCGGAGGCAGTTACATCGCCCAGCGTATGCTGGCTTCTAAATCCGAAAAGGATGCCCTCGGCGCAACGCTCTTCTTCAACGTCGCTCATTACGTCCTGCGCCCTTGGCCGTGGATACTGGTCGGCCTGGCCTCGCTGATCGTTTACCCCGAGCTTTCCGACATCCAGCGATCGTTCCCTAACCTCAACCCCAGCTTGATCGGCCACGATATCGCTTTTCCAGCCATGCTGCGGTTCCTTCCTGTTGGCTGGATGGGGCTCATGCTCGGAGGTCTGGTGGCGGCCAATTCGTCGACCATCCTGACTCATCTGAACTGGGGCGCGTCGTATCTCGTACACGATTTCTACCGCCGCTTCATCCGCGAAAACGCCACCGAAAAGCACTACGTGCTCGCGGGCCGGCTGGCGACCGTCCTGCTGTTTGTCTCATCCTCCGCCCTGGTCTTCGCGCTCGACAATGCCAAGCAGAGTTTCAATCTGATCTTGCAAATCGGCGCCGGCACGGGGCTGCTTTATCTCATGCGCTGGTTCTGGTGGCGGGTCACGGCGTGGTGCGAGATCGTAGCCATGTGCAGTTCGTTCGGCGTTTCCCTGCTGTTCCTGATCCTCGAAAAAAACGGCGTCGTTATCAATACCTATCAGCAACTCCTGGTCACCATCGCCTTCACCACCGTCTGTTGGGTCGCGACAGCCTATTTCGGTCCGCCCACCGATACCGCCGTACTCATCTCGTTCTATAAGAAAGTCCACCCCTTCGGACCAGGGTGGCGGCGGGTACGCGAAGCCGCCGGCATCCCACCGGCCGAGGCTGCGGCTTGGGCGCAGAACGAAAACATCCCGCTTTCGCTCTTGGGCTGGAGCACTGGCTGCGCCATGATCTGGTCGGCGCTCTTCGCGGTCGGCAATTATCTCTATGGCCGTATCGACTATGCCATGGCGCTGCTGGCAATCTTCGTCGTGACCGCGGCCATCTTGATTCGCGTCGTCAACCGGCTCTGGGCTTAGCCCGCAATCGCGACGTCAACCACGATAGCGTCATGATCGGAGAGCGCCGCCATGCCCGGCTGACGCGCTTCGTGGATCACCAGAGGATAGATGCATCGCACGCCTCGAGTGGCGAACCAGTCCAGTTTCACTGGGCAAACGCCGCCGTGATTGCGCAGCGACCAGCGGATGAAATGAAAGCACCAGCCGGGAACCCAGTCGCGCAATGCCTTGGTCGCCCGCAGATCCTCCACATCGTAGGAAATGGTGTGCTCGCCGAGGTGGTTGCAATCGCGATAGTCGTAGCCGCGCTGGTCCAGCAAACTGAATAGATCGCGCTCGAAACGCCGGTACGGGTGCAGGTAGTGATTGCGAATCACGTTGTCCACACCCATCAAGACGCGCAGCCAGAAGCCAAGAATCGCGTGCAGCGCGCGCGATGAATTGTAGGTGCTGGTGTTCCAATCGCCGCCGATCACCACTACGTCACCCGCGACATGGTCCAATACGTCGCGCAGTTGCAGATAGCGATGCCGCTGTGTGGACTGCGCATCCAGGTGCACCGAAACCGCCGTCACCAGACCATCCGGAAAACAGATGTCTGCTGCAATGGCTGCCTGCCTGCCGATTCGCTTCTCCCGCGAAGCCATGATGTCGACGCCATTCTCCATGAAGATGGGCCGCATGTTGACCAGCGGATATCGGCTCAACAGCGCGTTGCCGTGCAATCCCAATTCATTCTCGCCAGTCAGATCCTGCTCGATGCCGGATCCCTTCGTCAGGTTCAGATAGCACGGGATGAATGCGTAGTGCATGCCCAGTGCGCGCGCCAGTTCGCGCGCCACATTCCGGTTGCCCGAACGCACCATACCGGAATCGGTCTCCGTCAGCAGAAGGACATCGGCCTCCCGTAGCACCGGGTGCGCTCGAAGCGCCTTCACTTGACGGTCGAACTGCATACCGCGTTCGACGTTCCATGCGACGAATCGGTAAGCCGCCTTGGCCGGCAGCGTTGTAACACCGTTGTAACTGAAATGGCCGGTTTCGACCGTATCGAGCACCTGCCGGATCTCGGGCTCCAGTGCGCGGTATAGCTCCAACCCCCACAAATCGGCGCTGTTCCGGCACTGAGCCAGCGCAGCGAAGTGCGGAGCAATGCGTTCGCGAACGATCGAGGAAATATCTTGGGTTTCCGCCGGATGCACTGCTACGATTGTATCGGTTCCCGCATGCGTACCTCGTTATTCCAAAGACTCCTCTGGGGCGTACTGCTGCTCGCGGTCTTCGATCTGCTTCTGTTGAACCTCTCCGTAATCGGTCTTGGTGGCGGAGCGCCGCCGGACTTGCGTTGGCGCATGGCCATCGCGACCATCGGAATGACCGTGGTTGGCGCGTCGGGCGCCTTGTTGTTCTCTCAGCGGCTCGAACGCCGCATTGGACGGCTAAGAGCCTTTGTCGAAGGTCTGGTTAGCGGCGCATCGCAAGCGCCACACGTCGATTCGGGCGGCGAGTTGGCGGAACTTACCGAAGCCCTCACCCGCGTCGCGCCGCAAGTAAACGATTTGGTCGACAAGGTCCGTCTCGAAGGGGCGCGCCGCGATGCCATCCTCACCGGCATGGTCGAAGGCGTGTTGGCGGTCGACCGAGAGATGCGTGTGACCTTCTGTAACACCGCCTTCGCTACGGTGTTCGGCGTGCAAGGCCCGGCGCCCGCTGGCTTACCGGTGCTTCGTCTGGTGCGCGATCCCGACTTCCTCGAAATGCTCCGCACTGTCGCTTCCTCGGGACAGTCGCTGAAACGCCGCATGCACCTGACTGGCGCTGACGGCCGCTCCTTCGAAGTTCAGGCCGCGCCCCTCGCTGGCGCCTCCAGCAGCGGCGCCATGGCCATCCTGCATGACATTACCGATCTGGAGCGGCTGGAGCGCGTCCGCAAGGACTTTGTGGCCAACGTCTCGCACGAACTGCGGACGCCGTTGACGGCCATTCGCGGCTACGCAGAGACGCTACTTGATGGCGCTCTCGACGATCCCGGCCACCGGCGCCGCTTCGTTGAGATCATCCAGTCGCACGCCATCCGCCTCAACAACATCGCTTCCGACCTGCTGACTCTCTCGGAACTGGAATCCGGCCGCCCGCCCCTGGCGCCTGGCAAGCTCTCCGTACTGGCAACTTTAGAGGCCGCCATGCGTACCGTGGAATCCGAAGCCGCTATACGCAAGGTGGAACTCGGATGGGGCACGGTCGAAGACCTGTGGGTGATGGGCAACAAGATCAAATTGGAACAGGCTTTCGTAAACCTGCTGGACAACGCCGTAAAGTTCAATCGCGGGGGCGGGGAAGTATGGGTAGAAGCGTCGCGCCTGCCCGGCGGACGAGTGGCGATTAGTATTGCCGACCGCGGTATAGGGATTCCTTCCGAAGATCTGCCGCGCATCTTCGAACGCTTCTATCGGGTCGATAAAGCCCGCTCACGCGAGGTGGGAGGCACGGGACTGGGGCTCTCCATCGTGAAGCACGTGGTCGAGCAAATGCAAGGAAGCGTATCCGTGGAAAGCCAGTTGAACAAAGGCTCGAAGTTTACGGTTGTCTTGCCGGAAGCATGACCTAGAATTCGATTTCGAGCCGCTTCGCGACGCGATCAATGGTGTCGACCAACCGCTCAACCTGCCGCTCGGTATGCGCCGCCGTACAGGAAATACGCAGCAGGTTTTGCGCCGCCGCTGGACGCAGCACCGGGTTGATGTAAATACCTTCTTCCAAGAGTCCTTTGCAGAGGCGGCAGAGATCGATTTCATTCTGCACCACAACCGGCACGATGGCCGTCTCGCCATCCAGCACGGGAAAACCGCACAAGCGCAGTTCGTGGCGCAACCGGCCGGCAATATGCAACAGCCGCTGCTGGCGCTCCGGCTCTTTCTTCATCACTTCGAGCGCCGCGCCGACAGCCGCGACAGAGGCAGGCGGCAGACTGGCAGAGAATACAAAGGGCCGCGATGTGTGTTTCAGATAATCGACGACTTCGCGAGTCGAAGCCACAAAGCCACCCACGGAAGCGAGCGATTTGCTGAAGGTGCCCATGATGATGTCCACATCATCCAACACGCCCAGATGTTCCGCGGCTCCCGCGCCTGTGGCGCCAAGCACGCCAATGCCGTGAGCTTCATCCACGTAGACCCGCGCGCCGTAAGGTTTTGCTAATTCAACGATGCCGCGTAGGTCGGCGATGTCGCCTTCCATGCTGAAAACACCTTCGGACACGATTAGAATGCGTTCTTCCGGTGGACAATTTTCCAGACATCGTTCCAGGTGCTCCAGGTCGTTGTGGCGGAAGCGCACCGTCCGCGCGCTGGAGCGCAAGGCGCCTTCAACCAGACTGGCATGCAGGTTGTGGTCGCAGAGTAATGCGTCGCCCTTCTCGGCCAGCGCCGCAAGCGAAGCGTAGTTCGCCTGGAAGCCCGTGCCGAAGATGATGGCCGCCTCTTTGCCTACGAAAGCGGCAAGTTCCGCCTCGAGTTTCACATGGAGGTCCAGCGTGCCGTTCAGCAGCCGCGAGCCGCTGCATCCGCTGCCATACTTGCGGACCGCTTGGATGGCGGCTTCCTTTACCTTGGGATGCGAGATCAGATCCAGATAGTCGTTGGATCCGAACATCAACACCTTGCGATCGCCCATGCGGACTTCGCCCGGTCCGCAGCCTTCGCGCTCGCTGAAGACTTCGAAATACATGTACAATCCGGCGGCCTGCAGGTCGCCCGGACGCGTGAAATTGCGGCACTTGTCGAAGAGATCGGTGGAGCGCGTGCGGCTAACTCCATTCTTTCGGCTCTGCAAGACGGTTGTCGAAGAGCTGCGCATCGTTCTCAGTTCCATTCGTAGATTCGGTACGTTTTGTATTTCTTAGCGCCCATGGTCTTCAGGGACCGGTTCATAAGAATATTATCTTCCAATATCCAGGACATCTCGCTCAGACCGTAGCCCAGCTCGCGGGCATTGCGGATCAGCGCGGCATAAAATCCCGCAGCGACGCCCACGGTGCGGTACTCCTCCACTACGCCCAACGCCACTACCCGCAATTCTTTGATCAATCGTTGATGATACAGGATTTTGAACAGTCCTAGGGGGAACAATTTTCCGCCGGCGTGTTTTAGCGCCAGATTTATATTTGGCAGCGCCAGCGCGAAGCCAACCGCGCGGCCCTGAACTTCGCCCACCAGGACCAATTCCGGCTTCAGGATCTGCTTCATTTCCTTGGCTTCGTGCAAAAACTCCTCGCGCGTCATGGGCACGAAACCCCAGTTGCCGGCCCAGGTGGCATTGTAAAGCTTCCAGAGGTCTTCCACCTCTTTGTCGAACTGCTTCATGTTGATGGTGCGGATGTTGACGCCCTGGCTACCGGCAGCCAACCGCGCCACTCGCTCCACCTTGGAGCCGTTCACCGCGGTTGGCGTCGACCAATACGCCAGCAGGTCTTTGCATTTCTTTAGGCCGATCGCCTCCATCATGCGTGGATAGCTCGGCGAGTTATAAGGCATCATGACGTTCGGGCTGGTATCGAAGCCGTCTACCAACATCCCGTATTCATAATTTGAAGACGGATTGGCCGGACCCCGAATAATCGTCGCGCCGCGATCCAGCAGCCACTTCCTCGCTGCCTCCATCACTGGCTTGGCTACGCCCACGTCGTCCACCGATTCAAAGAAGCCGAAGAATCCGGCGTTCTCCTTATGAAAGTCGTTATAGTTGCGGTCGACAATCGCAGCGACTCTTCCGCACACCTGCCCATCCCTGCGCGCCAGAAAACATTGGATGTCGGCGTGTTCGTAAAAGGGATGCTTTTTCGTGTCCAGCAATTCCTTTTGCGCCATGCGTAACGGTGGCACCCAGTAGGGGTGGTTTCGGTACAGCCGGTACGGAAGGTCTATGAACTGTCCAAGATGATGTTTATCTTGAACAGCGACGATTTCAACGTCTGCCAACTATGCGGCCCCTTTTCCTAGAATTCTGTATAACGGCGGCGCGATCAGAATTAGAAGACCAGCCACGGCAGCCCCGGCGAGCAGGTCGATGGTGTAATGGTATCGAAGATAAACTGTAGCAGAAATGATAGACACGGTATAGGCGAAATAGATCCAAAACAACCGGTATGAAATCATGCGGCTGCCCCACCACGCGAGGATGGTCAATTCTGTGTGACCGCTGGGAAAGCAGTCCCAAGCTTTGGATTCAAGGCGGTCCAGAATCCATTGTAGCGCACGTGTCACCCATAAACCCCGGAGTTCTACCGTCTGAAGACTTCGTAAGAAAAACCGCGGGCCCCGCGCGGGCACAATTACATACCCGACATAGGAAACCAGGAAGCCTAGCGCAATCAGGAACGCATAAAACCGGAAATCCGTATAGCGCCCGCGCCACCACAGCCAGAAAGCGATGAACAGGACTGCGGGCACGAATAGCGAATAGACAATCTGTAAGTATTCCGTGAGGACAGGCGTGATGAACTGTTGCAGCCAAACGGAAGGGTAAGCGCTCCACAGCTTGTAATCCAGACGCGCCAGTTCCGGGTCTGCCTGCCAGGATCGCAGCGACGGCATCAGTACGGCCATTTCGCGGTAGCACCACGCTACATAGGGCAGCGGATACCAATGGCGGAAATACCAACTGATTTTGCCGGTGCTTCCGATCGCCAGCAATGCAATGCCGATGGCGGCCAGATGCCAGGCAAGCAGCCAGACGGGATCCGGCAGGCGATTCCAGAAGCAGAGGATGGCTAACGTAGCGGCGCCATAGTACGGGAGCACCACCTTGTCCACGGGCCAGACAGAAAGGCCGGAACCCGCCTCCCACTTCAGAACTGCAGCCAACCCGCCTCCTTGTACCAATCCAGGGTCTGGTGCAGACCGCGTTCCAGGCCGGTGGACGCAGAGAATCCCAAAGCGCGCCGGGCATGCTCGGGATCGCATACCCAACCCGAGCAGCATGCCTCGCGCACTTTGTCGCGGGACAGGATGCCGGGCGTGCCGCTGACTCCGCGACCAGCCTTCGGCGCACGAAACCTAAGACGTAGGCGGCCTTCTCCGGTATCGCGACGGTGCGAACCTGCGGCCCATCAGGCGCGCCGCCACGCGGCCGAACTCATCCCAGGAAACCGGCGTGGGGTCGGCCAGATAGAAAATCCGCCGCCGGCATCGTCGCGAATCCGGCCGCGGCGATAAGGCCATCCACCAAGTCTCCCACATAAATATGGCTGAACCGGCGCGGCGCGGTGCCGATCTGCGCCATCCAGCCGCTCGGCAACGGTGCGCAACATTTGCAACACGTCCCGATCACGCGGGCCGTACACTACAGGCGGCCGGACGATCACGGTTCGATCGGCGAGTGCCGAGTCGCGCACGGCTTGTTCCCCGGCCAGTTTCGAGCGGCCATAATGCGAGATGGGACGCGGGCGGTCAGCTTCGGTGCGGGGCACGATCGGCCGTACTGGGACCGGCGGCAGCCAGGCTGCTCACATGCACGAGTCGCTGCGATATTTTGCCCGCTGCGGGCGCAGGAGATTGGTCGGTGGCGATGGCGTTGCCTCGGTGGTACTCGGCGACGGTTCGGGCCTTGGTGACGCCGGCAAGATGGATTACCGTGTCCACGCCGCTCAAGGCATCGGCCAGCCCCGCGCCGGTTTCCAGATCCCCGTGCGCCAATTCAACGCCGTGCGGGAGATCGCGGCTTTCTTTGAGCGGCGCACCAGGCAGCGGACGGCGCGGCCTTGCTCGCAACGAGCCGTTCTACCAGATGGCCTGCCGATGAAACCGGTTCCGCCGGTCACCAGGATCATGATTGCGGAGCGTTGCGGAATGCCACTTCGGCGAAGCAACTCTCGGCGGAGGTGCCGGTGTGCTGGGTATTGATCTGCAGCCGGACGCCCTTAACGCGTGGGGCGGGGTGCCCGTAAGCCTTCTCGATAGTCGCCTGCCAGATTGCGGCTCTCGGTGAGCCAACGGTTCAAGTCGGAGCGATCCGGAGCGGCAGACCACGGCGAAAATATGCACCAGCGGAATGGAACTGGCGCTTTCCATGGTTCCGGCAGGCGCCGTGGTGTCCCAGATATAGCTGAGCACGTGCTTGTCGGCGAAGGCCACCAGCACCTGGGCGGCCTGGTCGTCAGTCTTGCTGCGGCGGAAGTCGCCGCCCGAGGGAAGCTGTTTTACATTCCACTTCCAGGTGAGATAGGGCGCCTGGTGCGGATCGACATCGACCTCGCGCTCGAGCCCATAAGAGGAATCGTGGCTCTTTAGGTCGAGATAACTAGTTGTTGCCTTCACGCACCGTAGCGATCGTCGGCGCACCGCGATTCACTTTCACCTGCCAGCCGCCGGGCAGGTGCCCCGGCTGCCAATCCATGGGATTCAGGAGGATTAAGGCGGTAGGCGCCGCCCGCCAAAGTGGTTAATGCGAGGATAACGAGTAGGAATAAAACGCGCTTCAAAAACCCTCCGGTAATTCTTATGATCGCATGATTTGAGTGAGAAAATGCGGGATATGGGCATTGACGGGATCGAATTTCGAGCGGCGGATTATGGGCCGGAAGTGGCCGCAATTCTGGGAATGTACGGGAATGGAAATCGTCCGATGCCGCTGGAAATGGAGAAGTGCGTCTCGGACGCGGCGCGAGAACGAGTGCGGACGGCGGCGCTGCCGAAGCTGCTAGCCAGCGGGCTTTACGTCTATTTGTCATGCTTCGACGAGGCGCATACGACCGCGCAGGATATCGAGACCCAAGAAGGCAGTTATTGGCACGCGATCGTCCACCGGCTGGAGCCGGATGCGGGGAATGCCGCGTACTGGTTCCGGCAGGTAGGAAAGCACCCGATCTTTCCGGCGCTGGCGCGCGCGGCGGGGCACGCGGGCGCGTGGGATCCGCTCGCGTTCGTTACCGTCTGCGATGAGGCAAGACGGCAAGCCGGGATCGGATCTGGAGGATCGCGCGCGAGCGATTCAACTGGCGGAGTGGCAGCTTCTGTTCGATTATTGCGCGCGCCTGAAACGGTAAGGTGTGGTATGGTGGCAACCAAAACCATGACTCGCACTCTGCTTGTCTGTTCTCCCGATTTTGGCAACCGGCGGCGCTGGCGCAAACGCCAGCCGCACCGATGGCGGAAACGCCGAATACCGATATCTACTACAAGCTGGCGGTCGACGCCATACCACAGGACGGCGTGCCGAAGGGCGAAATCAGAGGTCCGTTCACGCTGCCCAGCAAGGCATATCCCGGCACGCAGCACACTTACTGGGTTTATGTTCCGGCGCAGTACGACCCGGCGGTTCCGGCCAGCCTGATGATCTACAACGATGGCCAGGCGTTCATGGATCCGGAGGGCGACGTGCGCGCGCAGAACGTGATGGACAACCTGATTTACCGGCGGGAGATTCCGGTGATGATCGGCGGTGTTCATCAATCCGGGCCGCCGTCCGGATCAGCCGGAGCCGAATCCGAAGGAATGGGGCGACCGCACCACCAACCGGCCTACGGAATACAACACGCTGGACGACAAGTACGCGCGGGTGATCGTGGATGAATTGCTGCCGGTGCTGTACAAGGAATACAACATCTCGAAAGATCCGGAGCGGCACGGGATCGGCGGCGCGAGTTCCGGCGCGATCGCGGCATTCACCGTGGCTTGGGAGCGGCCGGAGTCTTTCGCAAAGTGCTGAGCAACGTGGGCAGCTTCACCAATATTCGCGGCGGCAATGCGTATCCGGACATCATTCGCAAGAGCGACAAGAAGCCGCATGCGCGTGTTCCTGGTGGACGGCCGCAACGACAATCGCAGCCTGCACGCCGACGGCACGTACGACCAAGCGCGCGACTGGTTCTATCAGAACGTGCGCATGCAGCAGGCGCTGACGGAAAAGGGCTACGACGTGAATTACGCATGGGGCATGCAGCGGCACGGGCAGAAGATGCTGGCGACGGTCTTCCCGGAGATGATGCGCTGGCTATGGCGCGATCACGGCGTTTCGACCGATGTTCACGACATGGTGGAGCGGTCGTTCAACGCGCCGAAGAAGTGATGGACGAAACGGGCGATGTCTTCGGTGGTGTTGTAGAGGGGCGCGGGAGCGACGCGGAGGATATCCGGTTCGCGCCAGTCGCAGATGACGCCGGCGGCGGCGAGGCGCTCACAGAGGTGGCGGACCGAGCTTGGTACTCGGATGGAGAGTTGCGCGCCGCGGCGCTGCGGGTCGCGAGGGGAAATGATGGAGAAGCCGCGTCCGGCGTGTTCGTCGAGGCGTGATTCAAGCTCGGCTGTTAGCTGGATACTTCTGGCGCGCAGGTTTTCGATTCCGGCTTCGTCGAACAGATCCATCGCGGCACGGAGCGCGGCCAGAGCGATGACCGGGGGATTGCTGATCTGCCAGCCTTCGGCGCCCGGCGCCGGGCTGGAAATCGGGTCCCATGCGGAAGCGCGTCTGCGAGTTCGTGGCCCCACCATCCGGCGAAGCGCGGCAAGTCGACGGCGTTGGCGTGGCGTTCGTGGATGAAACAGCCTCCGATGCTACCCGGGCCGGCGTTGAGATATTTGTAGGTACACCAGACGGCGAAGTCTGCATGCCAATCGTGAAGCTTCAGGACCAGGTTGCCGGCGGCATGCGCGAGGTCGAAGCCCACGGTGCAGCCTTGCCGATGACCGGCGCGGGCGATCCGTTGCAGATCGAAGGCGCGCCCGGAGGAGTAGTTGATGCCCGCCATCAATACGAGGGCGATGGACTCGCCTTCGCGTTCGAGCAGCGATCTCGAGTTCGTCTTCTCCCGCGACAGTGACCAGCGACTCCGCTGGATCGTAGCCGTGGAAGCTGGATTTGCGACTTCACGGCATACTGGTCGGACGGAAAAGCGTGTTCTTCGACGACGATGCGATGACGCTGCGCCGTGGGCCGGTAGAAGGAAACCATCATCAGATGCAGGTTCACCGTGAGGGAATTCATGGTGACGACTTCCAGCTCCTTGCGCGCCGACCAGCCGCGCGGTCTGAGCGGCGAGCATCTTGCCGTATTCGACCCAAGGGTTGCGGGCGTGAAAATGGCCTTCGACTCCGAGGCGTTCCCAGTCTTCAAGTTCCTGCTCGACGTAGGCGCGGACGGTCTTGGGTTGGAGGCCCAGCGAATGGCCGCAGAGGTAGGCCTTCTCGCGGCCCTCCGCATCTTTCGGGATATGGAAGCGATGGCGATAATCGGTTGTCATCCGCGGCCTACGAAGGGCATCTGATTGGCCATGACCGTCATGAACAAGACATTGGCATCGAGCGGCAGGTTCGCCATATACAGAACGGCGTCGGCGACGTGGCGGACGTCCATGACGGGTTCCGGTTGGCGGGTTCCGTCCGCTTGGGGAACGCCGGCGGACATGCGCGCGGTCATAGCGGAAGCTGCGTTGCCGATGTCGATCTGGCCACAGACAATGTCGTGCTTGCGGCCGTCGAGCGCGATGGACTTGGTCAGTCCGGTGATGGCATGTTTGGTGGCGGTGTAAGGCGCGGAATTGGGACGTGGCGTGTGGGCTGAAATCGAGCCGTTATTGATGATGCGGCCCCCGCGCGGCGTCTGGTCTTTCATCATGGCGATGGCTTGCTGGGCGCAGAGGAACGGTCCGGTAAGATTGACGGCGACGACGGCGGACCACTGCTCGAATGTGAGATCTTCCATCGGGATGGCGGGCGCGCCCATGCCGGCGTTATTGAACAAGAGATCGAGGCGACCGAAGATCTCCTTGGTGCGGGCGAATAAGGCGCGGACGGCTTGCGGATCGCCGACATCGGTGGGGACGGCGAGCATGCGGCCCGCGGGGGCCAAAGAGGCGGTGCGGTCGAGTTCGCCGGCGCGGCGTCCGGCGAGGACCACCGCGTAGCCCGCGCCCGAGAGCGCGAGGCTGACAGCGCGGCCGATACCGCTTCCCGCGCCAGTTACCAGCGCTACTTTTTCGGGACTTGGCATGTTCGCTCCGGCCAGGATAGCACGAGCGAATTTCGGCTCGGCTATGCTGGTTCGAGGAGAGCGCATGGAATACAGATTGTTAGGTGGCAGTGGACTGGAAGTTTCGGTGCTGAGCTTCGGCACGATGACATTGGGCGGTGAAGGACGCTTCGCCGCGATGGGAAACGTGCAGGTGGATGAGGCGCGGCGCCTGATGGACATCTGCATTGAAGCGGGCGTGAACCTGATCGACACCGCCGACGCCTACTCCGGCGGCAAGTCGGAAGAAGTGGTCGGCCAGGCTCTGGGAGCCCGCCGCAAGGACATCGTCCTCGCCACCAAGTGTTTCTCTTGGGACCGGGCCGGGCCAGAATAAGACCGGAGCCTCCCGCGGCCACATCCTGGAAGCCTGCGACGCCAGCCTCCGCCGTCTGGGAACCGATTACATCGATCTCTACCAGATTCACAGTTTCGATTCGTTCACGCCGCAGGAAGAGACCCTACGGGCCTTTGACGATCTGATTCACGCCGGCAAGATCCGCTACGCCGGCTGCTCCAACCACGCCGGCTGGCAGCTGATGAAGGCCATGTCGATCTCGGAGCGCCTCGGCATCGCGCGCTACATCTCGCAGCAGATCAACTATTCGCTGCTGGCCCGCGACGCCGAACATGAACTGGTGCCCTGCGGGATCGACCAGCGAGCGGGCATCATGGCATGGAGCCCCCTGCAATCCGGCCTGCTATCGGGCAAATTCCGGCGCGGCGCAGCCCAAGCCCTCCGAATCGCGGCTGAATACTCGTGGAGTGCCTGGAACGATCGATGAGGAACGCCTCTTCCGCATCGTCGACGTGCTCGATGAGATCGCGACGCAGCGCGGCAGTGTACGGTGTCGCAGGTCGCCTTGAACTGGGTAACCCGGAAACCCCGCGTCGACACCGTGATCATCGGCGCGCGGAACGAGCAGCAACTGCGCGACAACCTGGCGGCGGCGACGTTGGAATCTCACGGATGCCGAGGTGGAGCGACTGGATGGAGTCAGCGCACTGCCGCTGCCGTATCCCGTATTGGCACCAGCGTAAATTCGCCGGCGACCGCAATCCCGCGGCCAAGCACGCGCGGTGAGGGCTTGCGGCACGGGGGGCGGTAAGATACGATGCTCGCCATGCAGAAGATGAATGCAGTTTCGCGGAGAAGCTTTATGCAAGCCGGCGCGGTTGGCTTGGCGGCGCGGTATGCCTGGGCCAATCCGCTAGGCTATCCGATCGGATGCCAGACATGGCCGGTGCGGCAATCCATCGGCAAGGATCTCGACGGCACGCTCAAGGATCTCAGGGGCATGGGATTCGAGCGGATCGAACTGTGCTCACCGGTGGGCTACGAGAAGATGGGTTTCGGGCCGTTGGGCGCGATGAAACCCGCGGAACTGCGGGCCAGGATCGAAGCGGGCGGGCTGAAGTGCGAGAGCTGCCATTTTGGATTTGGAGAGCTGAAGGACAAGCTGGACGAGCGCATCGAGTTCGCGCGGGAGTTGGGATTGAAGCAGATGATCCTGGCGACGTTCTGGCTGCCCGCGGGCGCCAAGATAGCGGACTGGCTGCAGGCGGTAGACGCGGCCAACAAGATCGGCGAGCGGACCAAGAAGGCCGGGATTCAATTCGGGTTTCACAATCACGAATTCGAATTTCAGAAGATCGACGGCGAACTGATTTACGACAAGCTGATGAGCGAATTCGATCCGCAGTTCGTAAAGATGCAGTTTCAGGTTGACGTGGTGAAACTGGGATACCAGGCGGCGGATTATTTCGAAAAGTACCCGGGACGTTTCATTTCGATCCATTTGCAGGACTGGTCGCCGGCGGACAAGAAGGAAGTCGCGATCGGCCAAGGTGTGGTCGATTGGAAACGGCTGTTCGCGGCGGCCAAGACATCGGGCGCGAAAAACTATTTCGTGGAGACGGACCGGGCGGATTTCGCGGCCAGCGCCCAGTTCCTCAAGGGCCTTACTTCTTAGGCTCCAGTTTCAGGTGTACGACGGCCTCTTTGCGGCTATCGAACGAGCTAAGGGTTTTAGTCGAGCTGGAATCGCCGTTGAAATCGGCACGCAATTCGTAATCGACATCGGTGCTGAGGCCGTGGAAATAATAGGCGCCGGCGTCGCGGGTGATGAACGACCGGATTTGCAGCGTCTTGGTGTTCTTCAACTGAACGACGGCGCCGTTGACCGCCTGGCCTTGTTTGTCGCTGACGACACCCTGCACGGAACGGATATTGGCGTTTTCATCCTTCTTCGCCAAGGAAGCGGCGGGAACAAGCAAGAGCGCGAAAATCACCGCGGCTCCCAGGGCACGGATCGCGGTGTGTCGCTGATTGTTTTGCATCGTTACTTCCAATCCTCTTCGGCTTCTTCCTCGTCCGCGGCCTCGACGAAATCGTCGTCTTCTTCCTCTTCCAATTCTTCGGCGGATTCCAGTTCGAGGGGATCGGTACTGATGACTTTCAGGACCGCGCCGCACTCATCGCAACTGATGGAGTCGCCTTCGTCTACATCCTCTTCATCGACATCAATGGCCCCGTCGCACACCGGGCATGTAACCATAATTAGAAGTCCTCCACGAGTACCCTACACACTACCAAAGTCGACAGCACGTGCAACAAGCTGCTTGCAACTGTATTGTACAGCGTTTGGAAGTC
This sequence comes from Bryobacterales bacterium, assembly GCA_963738375.1. Lineage (GTDB taxonomy): Bacteria > Acidobacteriota > Terriglobia > Bryobacterales > Bryobacteraceae > Bog-159. The sequence continues at coordinate 271,308 of CAVTWL010000004.1, forward strand.
AGCGAGCAGCCTGTTTGGCGAGGTGGCGGCGGGTAGTAGCGGGCACTCTACCCTTCAAGCGCATGTAAAGAAAGAGCTGAGCGCGATGTGTGAGTTCGTGCTCTTTTACGAACTGCAACATTTCGAGGCGTGTGACTCGCGGCGCCGTCGACGCGGGTGACGATGCCGGCGTAGAATTCGGCGGACTGGGCGGCGAGTTGCGGGATACGCTGCTCCATGGAGGCGCGGAGTTCACGGGCCAGGTCCGCTGGCGCCGCGCCGGGGGGCAGGAGAGCGTACTTTGCCATCTTTTCGCGGAAGAGCGGGCCGTTGAGTTGTTCTTCGCCTTCGAGGAGCAGGCCGGTGAGGCCGTGACTGGCGATGAGGATGTGGAGCGCGATTTCGCCGAAGGACATAATATCGGCGGATGGTTTGAAAGCGAATTCCCCCCCCGGGAATTCTTCGACAGCGGCGGCGGTGTCGGCCCGGACCGCTTTCCAGGAGTCCAGGACTGGTTCCAGTCTGACCATACCGCCATTGTATCTGGCGAGGGGCAACGCCCCGCTTGGGTAGAGTGGCAGCGCTTACCAACAGCCGCGCTGGCTGCCAACCTGCTCTACAGCGCAGCAAAGCGGCAGCGCCGTAGGAATTGGTCGCGGGACGCTCCGTTAAGAGGCGTGAAGGAGTGGTTGCCAGGCGAAAACGCCTGCCCCACCTAAAGAGCAACAGCATGTACCAGCAGGGTGGGACATACGGGACACACAGTCCGAAGCCGTTGCCTGGTGCGGCAAGATAGAATCGAGCTGAATGCTCGAAAAAGTGGATCTGACGCGCGCGATTGGGAAGGAAGAATATAAAGCCCGCATGCCGGCGCTGCAGGCGAGCCTTTACGACCTGCATCTGGCGACGTCGGAAGCGGGATTGCCGACGGTGATTGTGTTTGAGGGCTGGGAGGCGGCGGGTAAGGGAACGTGCATCAACGTGCTCACCACGCGCCTGGAACCACGCGCTTTCAGACTGCACGTGATCCAGGCGCCGCGTACGCATGAACTGCACATGCCGTGGCTCTACCGCTTCTGGCAGCGCGTACCGAGCTACGGCCAGATGGCGATTTTCGACCGGAGCTGGTACCGGCGCGTGTTGGACGAACGAGTGGAGAAAATCACGCCCAAGAGCGAATGGCAAAAAGCTTACCGCGACATCTCGGACTTCGAGCGTACGCTGGCCGACGACGGCTACGCCATTGTGAAGCTGTTCTTTCACATCGGCAAGAACGAGCAAAGGAAGCGGTTCAAGAAGCTGGAAAGCCATCCACTCACTCGCTGGCAAGTGCAGCACGCAGATTGGAAGCGGCACGAAGAATACGGCAAGTATCTGGTGGCCACCGAGGAGATGCTGGAGCGCACGGAATCGGAGTGGGGGCCGTGGACCATCGTGGAGGCCACGGACCGCTACTGGACGCGCATCGCGGTTTTCGAGGCGATCATCAGGACGCTGAGGGCCGCCCAGGCGAAGCGCGCGGCGAAGAAGGCATAGCCATGTTGGAAACTTTGCATTCTGGGAAGGAACTCTCGCGGGCGGATTACGAGCGCGAGTTGGCGCGCTATCAGGTACAGTTGCGCGAGCTGGCATGGCAGCTGTACCGGCGAAAACGGTCGCTGACCGTGATCTTCGAAGGGCGCGACGCCGCGGGCAAAGGCGGGACGATCCGCCGCCTGACGGAGAAGCTGGATCCGCGCGGATACGAGGTTTTTCCGATTGCGGCGCCGGAGGGCGAGGATAAAGCGCACCACTACCTTTGGCGATTTTGGCGCCGCTTGCTGCCGCCGGATGAAAAGCAGATCCTGATCTTCGACCGCAGTTGGTATGGGCGCGTGCTGGTGGAGCGGGTGGAAGGCTTCTGCACCGAAGACGCCTGGAAGCGCGCCTACCGTGAGATCAACGATTTCGAACGGCAAGTGGTGGATGCGGGCGGCATCGTGGTGAAGTTCTGGTTGCAGATCAGCCCCGAAGAGCAATTGAAGCGGTTCGAGAACCGGCGCAGACACGCCGTATAAGCGCTGGAAGCTGACTCCGGAGGACTGGCGCAACCGTGAAAAATGGGGCCGCTACGACGAAGCGGTGGAAGACATGCTGCTGAAGACCAGCACGCTGACGGCGCCGTGGACCGTAGTGGAATCGAACTTCAAGTGGTTCGGGCGAGTGAAGTGCCTAAAGACCGTGGTGGACGTGCTGAGTAAGACGCTGGACTACAAGCCGGCGGATCCGGGACTGGAGGGGAAAAACGCCAAGCCCGGCAAGCGCGCGAGCAAGAGGAAGCGCGCTTAACCGGGCCGGCAGCACTAGCAATGGCTCATGACGGGCATGAGCACAGGGTGGAATTCCATTTTGACGGAGATGGGTTCGCGGTTCGGAATGGCGTCAAACACGACCGGTTCGCCTTTGGATGTGCGGTAGGGGGCAACATCTTTGAACGGCACGAACCCGGCAGATTTAATGGGGGTCGCGGGCTGCTCTTCGGCAATCGCAGGTTTCGGTTTGACAGCGCGCTCAACCGGGGCGACGGGTTCCATTTCAAGGAAGGTCTTCACGTCGTTGACGAGCTTGTTTTCGGTGTTGCGGTGGCCGACCTTCTTGAGGACGTCGCGTAGAGCGAACGAAGCCATGAAGCCGAGGATGGCCAAGCCCAGGATCCAGAGCGAGCCGGTACGCGCTGTGGCGCTGTGGCGCAGGATCATCATCAAACCGCAGGCGATGAGGAATAGCAGCCACATGCCCTGGTTAACCAATTTCGAGGTGCTGCGGAGAGTGCGTTCGGCAAGGAAGTCGATATTGATGTTGATCATGGTGTGCTCCGTTCGCGCTGTTCATAGCATGTGGGACGCCAATCGGCTGCCGCCGGCCACGTGACTGCAAATACAGCGGTTGTGGTTGAGAAAGCGCGCAGATATGCGACATGGGCGGCGTAAGTTGACGGAGTGGTGTGACAGACGTGTCACAGGGATGCCCGGCCCAGCGCTTAAGGTTATCATCGGTTACAGAATGCGTATGCTATTGAAGTTAACCCTGGCGGCCAGTTTGCTGCCCCTGCTGGCGGCCGGCGATCAGCCGCTGCGGCTTTGTGTGGCGGGACTGGTGCACGGGCACGTGGACGGGTTTCTACGGGCGGCGACCAAGCGATCCGACGTGCAGATCGCCGGCATCTTCGAACCCGATACGGCGCTGCAGCACCAATATGCTCAGCAGTACGGACTGGCGGAGGCAATCTTCTTCACCGATCTGGGCACGATGCTGGATCGGGTGAAGCCGGAAGCGGTGGCGTCGTTCACCAGCACCTTCGACCATGCGATGGTGGTGGAGGCCTGCGCGCGGCGCCACATCCACGTGATGATGGAAAAGCCGCTGGCGGTCAGCATGGCGCGACGCGCGCAGCCATCGAGCGGGCGGCCCACGAGAGCGGCATCCAGGTGATCGTGAATTACGAGACCACCTGGTATCCGAGCCACGCGCGCGATGTGGCGGATTTGTCAAGGAGCAGAACAGCCGCGGGCGAGATTCGCAAGATGGTGGCGATGGATGGCCACGAAGGGCCCAAAGAGATCAACGTGGGGCCGGAGTTTCTTCGGCTGGCTGACGGATCCGGTCGAAGAACGGCGCGGGCGCGCTGTTCGATTTCGGCTGCTACGGCGCGAACCTGATGACCTGGATGATGGACAATCAGCGCCCCGTCGCGGTGACGGCGATCACGCAGACGATCAAGCCGCAGATCTACGCGCATGTGGACGATGAGGCCACCGTGCTGGTGGAGTATCCCAAGGCGCAGGGGATCATTCAGGCGTCGTGGAACTGGCCGTTCAGCGCGCAAGGATTTCGAAGTGTACGGCGAGCGCGGTTATGCCGTCGCCACGGGCGGAGACATGCTGCGTGTGCGCATTGCCGGAGCGGGCAAGAGGAAGCGCGGACGCTGGAACCGCTGGCGCCGGACGAGCACGATTCGGTATCGTACTCTGACGGCGGTGGTGCGCGGGCAAGCTGAAGACCCGCCGGGCTTTCGTCGCTGGAAAACAACATGATCGTGACCGAGATTCTGATGGCGGCGCGCGAATCGGCGCAAGACAGGGCGGACGATCAAACTCGGCGCAGGCCGGCGCGATGACGCTTTTCGGTGTCGGCCGTGATTGAACTGCTGGTCATGTGGGTGGTGTGGTTGTATCCGTTTCTGCGCAAACGGTTCAGCGGGCCGAAGCGGGAGGCTAAGTGATGGCGCATTCCGGCGACTGGGGGCTGGCGCTCGAATCGGCGGGGATTTTCTGCGCGTGGTGTTGGCTTCCCGGGACGCAGCCGCCGGGGACCGCTCGGATTGTGGCGTCCATGGTGCTGGGGCCTTGCGCGGCGCTGTTCGGATGGCTGGCGGTGCGGCATCTCGGGAAGCAACTGCGGATTCTGGCGGGCCTGTACGCCGATCATGAATTGATCCGCTCGGGGCCTTACGCGGTGGTGCGTCATCCGGTTTACGCTTCGCTGTTTCTGATCATGCTGGCGACAGGTCTGTTATTCGCGCGATGGCCGGTTTTATTGGTCGGCGTGGCGCTGTATATGGTGGGCACGGAGATCCGGATTCATGCCGAAGAAGGGCTTTTGGTGGAGCGGTTCGGAGAACAGTTTGAGGCTTACCGGCGGGAAGTGCCCGCCTATTTGCCGTTCATCCGTTAGAAACGGCCTGTTCCGCTAGAACCAGCGCGCCGTAGAGGACGCTGTCGTCGCCCAAGGCGGCCGGCATGACGTCGATGCGCGCGCCGGACCAACTGGTCATCTGCCGGCCGAGTTCGGCGCGCAGCGGATTGAAAAGCTTGTCGCCGGCTTTGCCGATGCCGCCTCCGATGACGATGCGGGCGGGATTCAGCAGCATGATGCAAGCTTTCAGTCCCAGCGCCAAGTCGACGACATAGCGGCTGACGAAAGCCGGGTCGCGCATCAATTCTTCGGCGGTGCGGCCGTAATCGCGCGCGAGCCACAGGCCGCAGCACATGCGTTCGAAGCAGCCGCGCGAGCCGCAGAGACAATCGGGGCCATCGGGACGGATGGTCAAATGGCCGATCTCCCCGCCGTAGGAATCCGCACCGCGCCAGACGCGGCCGTCTTCGTAGATACCGCCTCCGATGCCGGTGGAGAGGGTCATGTAGAAGAGGGGCGAACAATCGCGGCCCGCGCCGTAATGGGCTTCGCCGATGGCGCCGACATTAGCGTCGTTATCCATGATCGCCGGAATGCCAAGCAGGTCGCGCACCCATTCGGTTAAGCGGAAATCGCGCCAGCCTCCCACGTGGGTGGAAAGAGCGACGCGTTGTTCGCGGAAGATGACGGGTCCGCCGAAGCCGATGCCGCAGCGGTCGGCGGGCGTTTCGGCCTGCCATTCGCGCGCGATGGAGGAGATTTGGCCGAGCATCCAATCGCGGCCACCCTGGGCGTCGGTGCGGCGGGATTCGCGGCGAATCATTTGGCCGCCATCGAATAGGGCGATCGAGAACTTGGTGCCGCCAACATCAATTGCCAGAGTTCGCATACGCTGCCAAAACCTCTTGCGGCGAGGCGGTGCCGGTGCCTTTCTTCATGATGGTGATCGACGCGACGAGGTTGCCGAAGTGGGCCGCTTCGGCCGGCGAGCCCGTTATGCGGAGTGCCAATGAAGCGCCCGCGGTGAAACTGTCGCCCGCGCCGCAGATATCCACGGGGTTCGCGACGGGGCGGCCGTGGACCCATTGTTCGCCTGAGGCATCGACCAGCAGGACGCCGTCGCCGCCGTGGGTGACGAAGAGGCGCGGCGATTGGGTGTGGCGGAGGAGGGCGGGGAAGTCCACCTGGCCGAACAGGTCGCGGCAGGCTTGGGAGGCTTCCTGAGCATTGGGCTTGAGGAGGACGTTGCGGAAGAGGTGAATGCGGGCGCGGGAATCGGCTAGGAAGATGCGCTCGGGATACTGCGGCGCGAGTTCGGCCAACAGCTGGCGGACGGCGGGCGTGACAACGCCGCCCTGGCTGGTTTCCGCCTGATCGGCAATCAGGATGACGTCGAAGGAATCGACCGCCATCTGGATGTTGTCCAGGATCTGGCGCTCGACGGCCGTGGGCAGGGGAACGGTGTTGATGAAATCCAGGCGCGGCTGATCTTCAACGCCGGTTGTCGCATTGATCACCTTGGTGTAAGTGAAAGTCTGCATGGCCGCGGATCTCACGCAGAGATCGGAGGAGATTCCACGGGATGCAAGGGCGCGGGAGAGTTCCACGCCGAAGCCGTCATCGCCGATGGCGCCTAGTACGGCGACCCTGCCCGCGCCCAAAGCCGTCAGATTGTTGGCGACGGTGCCGCCCGCGCCCGGGGTGACTTCGGTGGCAACAACGCCGATGCGGGGAATGCCGGTTTCGCGGGAGGGCTCGGAGGCGGCGGGATCGTAGGTACACCAGCGGTCGAGACAGATGTCGCCGATGACCAGTGCGGACAGGCGCGGAAATGCCGCGAGGATTTCACTAGCGGTCATGGCTGTTCCAGAATGGCGCGGCGCAGCGCGGGGAAAGTGGCGCGATGATCGCCGCGGAAGTAATAGCTGTGCCCGCCATCGGCCACGGTGCGGACGAGCAGCGTCTTGTGCGGGCGGAAGTAATAGCCGGCGGTCGGTCTTGGGCAGTTCGCTGTGGAAGTCGCCTTCGATGGGCGCGAGGTCGAAAACGGCGGTCGAGAAGTCGCGGATCTGGCGGCCCTCCTGATGCGCGACGTTGCGTGACATGGCAAGCGCTTTCAGATAAACTTCGGGCGCCATGATGGCGGAGCCGAAGCTGAGCAGCACGCCGCCTTCCAGCCGTTCGATGGCGCGGGCGAAGATCAGAAAGTCGCGGTAGCTGGCCGCGCCGGCGGCCGCGCCATCGCAATTGGGATGCTCGTGGAGGATGTCGTAGCCGATGCCGACGTGGACGGTGACCGGCACGGAACAGCGCCAGGCAGCCGCCAGGACGCTGAGGTCGCGATGCGGGTAATCGCTTTCCGCGATGCGGCGGCCGGCGTTTTCGCCCAGGCCCAGACCGCTGGCGGCGGCCTCGCGGATCCAATCGTTCAGCTCGCCGGTTTCGCGCCAGAGGCCGAACTCGCCGGTGCGGATGTAGCGGGCCACGCTTTCGGTGGTGGCGCCGATGCGCGCCAGTTCGTAATCGTGGATCAGCCCTGCGCCGTTCATGGCGATGTGATCGAGGAAGCCGCGCTCGATCAGGTCGATGATCTGGCGGTTGACGCCGGCGCGCAGCACGTGCGCGCCCATCATCAGAATGCGCGCCGCGCCGCGGGTGCGGGCAGCGACGATGCGGGCGGCGAGTTCGGAAAGATCGGGATGGTCGAACGGTGTGGCGATTTCGTCGAGCGTCAGCCAGTGCGCGAGATTGCAGATCGTTGGCGCGTTCCGCCAGGGGCTTCACCAGCAGGCGCGAGCGATCGAAGGACTGGTATTTACTGTTCATGGGGGAATAGCGCGGCGAGCAGTTCGTCGCGGCAGAGGAAGTTGGGCACGATGAAATCGGCGCCGACGCCGGCCAGGCGCTGCCGCTTCCACTGGTCGACCGCCAGGCATTCGGGCTCGGCGGTCGCCACGCCCACGGCCACGCCGCCCACCTGCTTGACGTTTTCGATTTCCACGTAGCCATCGCCGAAGCCCAGGAATTCCGGGCCGCTGAATTCGGAGTTGGCGATCAGGCGTTCGATCAGGATCTTCTTGGAGAAGCTCTGGTAGTCGTCGAGCGCGCCGTAGACTCGGCCTTCAAAGTACCGGGACACGTCCAGTAATTCGGCTTCTTCGCGCATGTAGGGCTGGTCGGTGCCGCTGGCGAGGTAAAGGGCGAGACCGCGGTCCCGCAGAGATTCGATTAAGGCACGGGCGCCGGGGACGAGGTACTTGTCGGGCGATACCTTATGGTTTCGCAATTCCTCGAGCCGGCCGCGAATGCGCGCATGCAGGCGGTCTAGATACATCTTCTTGTAGTCGAGCGGGTCGCGAGGCGTACCGCCGCGCGCGGTGATGGCCTCGGCAAAGGCGATCATCTGGTACATGGTCTGCTTGCCGGTGAGGCGCCAGACGAAGTCCTCGACCGCGGTTCGCAATTGTGCTTCTGTCTCGCCCGTGCGCAGGTCGAGCAGAATTTCGACCATCATGGGGACCATCACTTCCATCCAACCGGCGCGGATCAGCGAGATGGTTCCATCGAAGTCGAAAAGGCATACGCGCGCCTGGCAGGCTGTAACGCCCGGACTGAGTTGCTCCAGCATGAACCACTTATTGTGACATGCGGACGGCTAACGCACCGTCACGGTAACGTCCTTGTGAAAGGTGCCTTTGGATGTGGCGGAGATGCGATATTTCGTGGTGGTCTTGGGTGAGACCGGAAAGCGGCCTAGCGCGTCGACGCGCCCGACTTCCGGGTCGATTCTCACTTCGGAGGCGTTGACGACCTCCCAGCGCAAGACGGCGGTTCCACCGGCGTCGATGGTGTCCGGATCGGCCAGGAAGCGCACGATTTTCTGCTCGCCGGGATACGTTACCGCGATGTCAACCGAACGAGTGGCCGTGCCTCCCGGTCCGGTAGCTTCGAGGACATAGGTCTTCGCGACGGTGGGATACACGCCCTGGATACCATGCGCCTGAACATTGCCAATGCCCTGGTTGATCGAAACGCGGTCGGCGTGACTGACGCTCCAGCGAAGCAGAGCAGATTGGCCGGATGTAACCGACTTGGCGGAAACGGAAAACGTCTCGATGGAGGGCAGGGAGACGACCTGCAGCGTGGCACTGGCCGTTTTAACGGTTCCGTCCGCGCCTTTGGCGGTGAGCGTGTAGGTGATGGGGGATTGCGAAGTTACGGAGCGGACTCCGGCCGCTTTAACCGGGCCGATATCGGGCGCGATGGACACTTCGCCGGCATTTTTGACCGACCACTTCAACATGGACACTTTGCCTTCGGCGACTTCGTCAGGCGTGAAGGAGAACGTCTCTACCAGCGGCGCAGTTACAACGGTGGTAGTTGGTGTCAGGCGCGGCGGAGTTACGGCTGGCTGAGACACCGGTACGGGCTTGGCGGGAACGGTCTGAACGGGCTTTGGCGCCGGCGGCGGGATGGTCTGGGCGATAGGAACTTCGACGTGGCGCAGGCGAGTCAGGTAGAACGCTCCGCCGGCGATCGCCGCCAAGCCGACCATGGCGGCTAAGACACCGATCCAGATGCTCTTGTGAGTGCCGGCGCTGGGTGGAGAGGGAGGCGCTAGGACGGTTCGCACGGTACTGATTTCCGGAGGCTGTTCCGGAGCGGTTCCTGTATCCCAGGCATGGAACAAGGTATCGACGAATTCGGTGCAACTGGCATAGCGGGAGGCGGGGTCTTTGGCGAGCACTCTCTGCAATACCTGGCTCACAGCGGGGCTGAGGGAGGGATCCACCGTATGGGCCAGAGGCGGTGGAGTGGTCATGATGTGAAAGAACAGGCTTTGGATTTCTCCGGCGGCAAAGGGCCGCTTGCCAGTTATGGCTTCGTATGCGACGACGCCGAGGGAGTATTGGTCGGCCCGGCGGTCGATCGCGCCGCCTTGAATCTGTTCGGGCGACATAAAGAACGGGGTGCCCAGGGCGGTCCCGGTCTGAGTAAGCGCGCTTTGACCTACCAGACCTTTGGCGATGCCGAAGTCGCAGATCTTGACGGCGCCGGTTTCATCCAGCATGATGTTGGCCGGTTTGATGTCGCGGTGGATGATGCCTTTGCTGTGGGCGTAGTCGAGGGCCGAAGCGGTCTGTTGAAAGACCCGCCGCAGGACCTCCTTGCCGGGCCGCGCCGATCCGTTGAGCACTGCCTCCAAAGTGGGGCCGTTGACGTACTCCATGGCGATGAAGGCGTTGTCACCTTCTTCGCCGACGTAATAGACCGTGACGATACCGGGATGGTTGAGAATTCCCGCCGCTTGCGCTTCGCGGAACAGGCGGGCGCGGAGCATTTCGCGATCTTTCGGATCGGAGAACTCCTGCAGCAGGATCATTTTGATGGCTACGGGACGGCCGATAGCGGGGTCCACGCCGTGCAGCACGGCGCCCATGCCGCCGCGGCCGATTTCACCAACGATCTGATATGGGCCGATCCGATCCATTCGCCGTCATTGTACATCGGCAAAGCGCGAAAACCTATGAAGTTCGGCCCGTTGCGGCGTTTTGAGACTTCACCTCGGTCTCGGCCTGATCGGCCTCCGCGCGCAGGCTCTGCAACTCAACGCGAACGGCATCGGCGGAAGGCGTAGGGACTTCTCCCGCGATGGTTTGCGTGTCGGGCGCCGCAGGCAAGCCATCCTGGCCCTGATTGGCGGCCAGCATCTTAAGCCCGGAGTCGATTTTGGCGCTGAACTGGTTGTGCATCTCCTGGAGATCGGCGACCGCAACGACTACTTGCTGGCCCGTGGGGCAATCGGCGCGCTTGCTGCTGGTGACCTTTACGGCGATGTTTTGTTGGGCATCGGGGGAATCGCTGACGCGGGTGATGACATCGCCGGGCGACAGGCTACAGCCCTGATCGCCGGCGGTGACATCGAGATTGTTGGAGACGACAAAGATGCTGACGGCGGGATCGAGAGCGGCGGGGCGCTGCTCCGCGACGAGCGTGGTGGGCACCTGAGAGGGCGCTACGGTAGACGGCGCCGGCTCGGGCGCGGCAGCGGCACTGGCCCGCTCGGAGTCGATCTGGCGTTTGATTTCGTCGGCGATGGCCTGCTTGATTTCAGGCGTCAATACGGTAGCCTGGGCGTCGGACGTTGCGGCCACCGGTTGCTGGGCGCCGGCCGACAGGCCGCTGTCGTAAGCGGCGCGAAGATTCTCGGCAATCAGGTAATCGGCAAGCCATAGGGAGGCTACCGGGTAAACCGGCGCAGGCGCAAAATAGTAAGAGTAGGGTTCATACCACAGGGCGCTGCGCCAGCCCCAGCGGTAATAAACCGGATTCACCCAGGGATTGAAAGCCCAAGCATAGAAGGCGGGGCGGAAATAGTAGCCCGGCACGTACCCGTAATAATAAGCGCCACGGAAGGCGAAGCGGTTATACACATAGACGCTGGTGCGGCCGCCCACGACGTAAGTCCGCTGAAAATATTCGCGGCCATTGCGGCTCATATAGGAGCGCTGCATGTAGCCGCTGTGGGGTCCGGTGCTGACCAAAGTTCGCCCATTGCGCTCGGCGGAAACGATGCGGTGGTTACCGGCGGTGCGAGTGACGGTAAGACCGCGGGCCGTGTGAATGGACTGGACGCGGCCGTTGGCGTTGAACCTGGCGGTAGTGCCGTTGGAGAAAGTGCGGGTTGTGGAGCGGCCGGAGCGCGCGCCCGCCGAATTGGCCCGCGGCGGTGTGCTGGTCGTGGATCGGGCGGTGTTGGCGCGCGCGCCAGTGCCGGGATGGTTGACCGTGGGACTTACATGGTTCGGGCTGGTGGTCGTGACGCGCGGGTGCGCGGTTGACGGCGCTTTGCTCGCGGTCTTCGAAGAGGGGTGAGGCGCCGGTTTCGGAGGGGGGGCGGCTTTGGGCTTAGTGTCGGCCCAGGCGACGGGCGCGGCCAGTAAAATCAGTCCAAGGCACCAGGTTCGTTCGAGGTTCCCGCTCCGCATCATGACGTTCTCCCGCAGGGTTTCATTTGTTAGTGGTTGTAAGGCTAAGGATGTTTCAGATTATACGTCGAAAAGGCGGCGGCTGTGGTCGTGGCTGCTCTGTTACAGTAACGAATAACCCCGAGTATGACTCGCTGCTTATCCTGCGAATCGCAAATTCCCGACACCAGCCGTTTCTGCCTGGCTTGCGGCAAGCCGGTGGTGGATAATTCGGAGACCGCGGTGATGCCGATGAGCTCGACGCCCATATCGGGAATCGGGAAATCGAGGGCTGCGGCGGTACCGGCGCGCGTTTCGTCCAGCGAAGGGAGTTTTGCGGCGGCGACGATGGTGGCGGGGCGGTACCAGATCATCGGGCTGTTGGGCAAGGGCGGCATGGGCGAGGTGTATCGCGCTAACGATCTCACGCTCGACCAACCGGTTGCTTTGAAATTCTTGCCTGCATCGATGGCCCAGGATGCGGGCATGCTGGCCCGCTTCCATAATGAAGTGCGGATTGCGCGGCAGGTTTCTCATCCCAACGTGTGCCGCGTTTACGATTTGGGAGAAGTGGACGGGCAGCCGTATTTGTCGATGGAGTACATCGACGGCGAAGATTTGGGGTCGCTGCTGCGGCGGATCGGGCGATTGCCGTCGGACAAGGCGCTGGAGTTCGCGCGGCGGATCTGCGCGGGGTTGGCGGCGGCGCATGACAAGGGCGTGCTGCATCGGGATCTGAAGCCTTCGAACATCATGGTGGATGGGAAGGGGCAGATCTTCATTACGGATTTCGGGCTGGCGGCGGTGACGGGCGAATTGCGCGAGGCGCAGGCGCGCGAGGGCACGCCGGCGTATATGGCGCCGGAGCAACTTGCCGGGACGGAAGTGACGACGCGCAGCGATATCTATTCGCTGGGGCTGGTGCTGTACGAGATGTTCGCGGGGCGGCGGCCGTTTGAAGCGGACACGCTGGCGCAGATGATCCGGCTGCAGCAGCAGTCGTCGCCGGCAAGTTTGACGGCGGTGGTGAAGGACCTGGACCCGGCTGTGGAGCGGGTGATCCAGCGGTGTCTGGCGGCCGATCCGCGGCAGCGTCCGGCGACGGCTCTGGCGGTGGCGGCGGCGCTACCCGGTGGCGATCCACTAGCGGCGGCGCTGGCGGCGGGGGAGACACCATCGCCGGATCTGGTGGCGGCGGCGGGCGAGGCGGCGGGCATCCGGCCGTGGCTCGGGGTGGCGTGCCTGGCGGCGACACTGGTGGGTCTGGTGGGGATCGCGGCGATCGGGCCGCGGGTGCAGATGGTGGGCCGGGTGGCGATGGAACATCCGCCGGAAGTGTTGGTGGAGCGGAGCCGCGATCTGGCGCGGGCTTTGGGGTATACGGCGAAGCCCGTAGGTGTGGCTCACGGCTTCGAATACGACCAGGACTACTTGCAGTACGTCGAACGTACAGACAAGACGCGCGAACGGTGGGACCACCGATTGGGGAGCATGCAGCCGCCGCCAATCGTGTTCTGGTATCGGGAGAGCCCCAGGCCGCTGGAGCCGGAGGCGTTCGGGTTGGGCACGGTAGATCCGGAGGATCCGCCCCCTATCGTGACGGGAATGGTTTCGGTGATGCTGGACCCGCAAGGCAGGCTTTTGGAGTTCAACGCCATGCCGCCCCAGGTGGACACCTCGCCGGAAGCGGCTACACCGCCGGATTGGAAGCGGCTGTTCGAGGCGGCAGGATTAGATATGGCGAAGTTTGCGCCCGCAGCGCCGCAGTGGACGGCTTTGGGGATCAGCGACGCGCGCGCGGCCTGGACCGGCGCGATGCCGAATCAGATGAAGAATCAGGTTCGCGTGGAAGCCGCCGCTTGGCGCGGCAAGCCGATCTACTTTCAGGTAATCGGGGATTGGACGCGCGCGAAACGGACGCAGACCTTCATGTTCAGCGGCGGCATGAAGTCCGTCGCAATTTGCGCGTTTGTCATTAGCGCGCTGCTGCTGGTGGCGGCCTTGCTGCTGGCGCGGCAGAATCTGCGGCGGGGGCGCGGCGACCGGCGGGGCGCTATGCGTCTCGGGAGTTTCACGGCGTGTGTGTTCATGCTGATCTGGGTGTTCAGCGGATCGCATGTTTCGGATTTTGGGGAACTGCTGCTGTTTGCCGGAGCGTTGAGCTACGCGCTGTTACTCGCCGGCGCGGTGTGGGTGCTGTATGTGGCGGTGGAGCCGATCGCGCGGCGGCGGTGGCCGCACAGCATGATCGGGTGGAATCGATTGCTGGCGGGGAACTGGCGCGATCCTCTGGTGGCTCACGATGTGCTGTTGGGATTGACGCTGGGGACGGGATCGGCGCTGGTGACCAAGGTACATCAGGTCGTGCTCTTGCGATTCGGCGGGGAGCCCAGTGTGTCCGTCTTTCCGCGGGCGCTGATGGGCATAGGCGGCGCGGTAGCGGCGTTTTTGACGTTGATTCCGAACTGCCTGGTGCAGGCTTTGATCTGGTTCGTACTGATCTTTCTGCTGCGGCTGGCGCTGCGGCGCGACTGGCTGGCGGCAGGGGCTTTCGTCGCGTTGTACATGTCGTTGAACGCTTTGGGGTCGCCGGCGTCGCCGGTGGTGTCCGCGTTGTTTTCGGCGGTCGAGACGGGATTGCTGGTGTTTGCGATGCTGCGGTTTGGGCTGATCTCGCTGGCGGCGGGATCGTTTGTTTACGTGCTGATGGTGATGTTTCCGATCACGGCGGATTTCTCGCTTTGGTATGCGGACGCTTCTCTGCTGGCGTTGGTCAGCGTGGGGTTGATGGCGGCTGTGTCGCTGCGGACGGCTCTGGCAGGGCAGGGTTTGTTTGGGGACGGGGAATTGTAGACAGGCGGGGAGGGGCGGCGTCGGGCTCCAGGAGCCAGATGGCGCGGTTGGGATATTGGCGGACCAGTTGGGCGTTTTCGGCTTCGCCCCGGTCGCGAGCCCAGATGATACGGGCCGCGGCTGGGTCAGCGGCGTTGTAGACCCATTCATCCTGGAAGATATGGCGCGGCCAGTAGCGCACGAAGACCAGATGGTTGCCGGGGGCTTGGGCGAGTTGGCGGGCGACGGCGACGCGGCGTTCGGGATTGCGCAGGGCGAGCGACCAGGGGTCGGCGCTGGCGATCTGCAAGCCGTATTCCAGGGCAAACTGACCAAGACAGAGCAGGGCAACGATGCGCGCGGCTAACGGGTTGAGGCGGGTTAGCCGCTGCAATGCGACGACTGCGATCAGGACGAAGAGACAGGCTACTCCCGCCATGTAGTGGTATTGGAAGGCCGGGGAAGAAGTTGACTCCGAGGGCCAGGATGACGGGCCAGAGCGCGACCCAAAGGTATTGTCGGTCGCGGAGGGCCAGGACGAAGAACGGGAGCGCGAGATAGAGCGGGGGCATGAAGAAGAAGCGGTAATAGCGGATGCGGTAGGCGAGGCGCAGAAAGTAAGTGGCCGGGGTTTCGGGGCGGTCGCCTCGAAACGAGAGCTGCATCTTGTAGTCGAGTTGCTGCTCAGGGGTCAGGTCGCGATGGGGCGTGGCATTTGGCTCGAAAGTCAGTGCGGAAGGAACGCCGTATTGATACTGGCTGAGCGCGTAGGGCAGAGTGGTCCAACTGCCGGTGACTAGTTGGTTCTGGAGGAAGGTGATGCCGATCGCGGGAAGAACCATCAGGGCGGCTAGCAGGATGGAGCGCAGGGCCAGCTTCCAGACCGGGAGCAGGTAGAGGCCGACGCAGAGCAGCAGGAAGACGGATTCGTAAGGGCGCGTCAGCAGGTGGATCGAAAGGCCCGCGCCGAGGAGCAGGGCATCGCGGCTGCGCCAGGCGCGGCGCAGGCGGGGAAGCGCGCCGAACACGAGGCATCCGGCGGCGGCGGGGAGCGAGCCGCCCCAGTAGCTGTTCATCCACTGGTTCAAGGGGCCGAAGTTGAGGGCGGCGAGGATGCCGCCGGCGAGCGCCCATCCAGGAGTGGTCCAGCCGCGGAGCATCCAATAGCAGAGCGCGCAAAAGGCAGCGGTTGCCAGGATGACGCCGGCCCAGGGTGTGCCGAACAGGGTCCAGCCGATGGCGAGGACGAAGCCTTGGCCGATGGGATAGATAGAGGAGTAGGTCGGAGACTGCAGGATGAAGAAGGTCTCGAAGAATTGGGGCAGCGGGAGCGGCGGGTTGGCGAGGCGGAAGTGGCGGAGGGTGTCGGCGACCAGGAGATGGCTGAACTCGTCGTAGATGTCGGGCACCGGCGCGGGATGGCGGGGAAGCAGCAGGAGGCGCAGGACGACGGGGAGCGCGAAGATCAGCAGCAGGCACCAGACGGGGCGTTGGGCCAGACGCGCGAGCAGGGGTTCGAGCCAGGGGCGCCAGAGCAGGGCGCTCGCGACGAGCAAAGCGGCCAGAGCCAGCGCCACGAAGTCGGCGATACCCATTCCCAGAGGATTGCTAAGCGGGAGAAACATGCGGTCTCTTAGAATGGGGGGCGATGCATGCGACGACGATCTACACCATAACAGATCAGGAGCGCATGGCGCAGGCGGCGAACTACTTCGCCTGGCAAGGCCGGTTGGTTGTGCCCGAGCTGGGGCGGCGGGTGATCGAAGTAGGCTGCGGAATCGGCAATTTCACGAAGCTGCTGCTGGATCGGGACGCGGTGATGGCGGTGGATGTGGATGAGGCTTGCGTGGCGCGGCTGCGGGAACGGTACGCCGGGTGCGCGACGTTGGAGGCGAGCGTGTGCGGGCCGGAGAGCGCGGCGTTTGCCAGTCTGGCGGGGTGGGGCGCGGATTCGTGCGTGTGCCTGAACGTGCTGGAGCATATCGAAGAGGATGTCGCGGCGCTGCGGGGCATGGCAGGGGTGCTGGCAGCGGGCGGCGCCGTGGTGCTGATCGTACCGGCGTTTGCGGCGCTGTATGGACCGATCGACCGGAACCTGGCGCATTACCGTCGGTATAGCAGAGCGGGATTGGCGGCGCTGGCGGCGCGGGCGGGATTGCGCGTGGAGAAGCTGCGGTACCTGAACGCCATCGGATTCTTCGGCTGGTGGGTGAATGCGCGGTTGTTGCGGCGGGAAGCGCAGTCGGGCGCGCAGATTCGGATCTTCGACCGTTACGTTGTGCCGTGGCTTTCACGTCTGGAAGAGAAGATGCCGCCGCCGTTTGGACAGTCGATCTTCGCCGTGCTGCGCAAGCCATGACGGTTTCGATCATCATTCCGGTCTACAACGAATTCCACACCTTCGACCGCGTGCTGGAGCGGGTGCGGAAGGCGGCCGTGCCGGAAGGCTGGGTGAAAGAGATTGTGGTGATCGACGATGGGTCGACCGATGGAACCGCGGCGGGGCTCGGTGCGGAGCGGCATACCATCCGCCACGCGGGGAAAGGATCGGCGATCCGGGCCGGGATCGAACGGGCTACGGGCGAGATCATTCTGGTGCAGGACGGGGATCTGGAATACGATCCGAACGATTACCTGCGGCTGCTGGAACCGATCGCGAACGGGCAGGCGGAGATTGTTTACGGGTCTCGATTCCTGGCCGGCCGCCCGGCGATGGCGCTCGCCAATCGGGTGGCGAATTGGGTACTGACGGCAGCAGCGAACCTGTTGTACGGCGCGCGCATTACCGATGAGGCTACGGCGTACAAGGCGTTTCGGACTTCGGTGCTGCGCGGGATGACGCTGCGATGCCGGCGTTTCGAGTTCTGCCCAGAGGTGACGGCGAAGGCGCGGCGGCTGGGGTATCGGATTCACGAAGTGCCGGTTTCCTACAATGCGCGCGGGATCGCGGAGGGCAAAAAGATCCGGGCGCGGGACGGTTGGGAGGCGTTATGGACGCTGTTCCGCTACCGCTTCGTCCGGCGCGACCGGCTGTAGTTCGACCAGCTCGGCCGCGCGGGTCTCGTTGCGCTTCAACTGGCCGCAGGCGGCGTAGATATCGAGGCCGCGCGGCTTGCGGATGAAGCAGCCCATGGAGCGGCGGACGATGGCCTGGAAGCTCGACACGCGTTCGGGATCGGGCGTTTCGTAAGGAATGCCGGGGCCGGGATTGAGGGCGATCAGGTTCACCTTGGCGTTCAGGTTGGCCAGCAGACTTACGACGCGGCGGGCGTCGGCATCGGTATCGTTGACGTCCTTTAGCAGGACGTATTCGAAGGTCAGCTTTTCCCAGGGGCGCAGCGGATAGGCTTTGCAGGCTGCCAGCAGATCCTTCAAATGATACTTGCGCGTGATGGGCATGAGCTCCTGGCGCATCTCTTCGGTGGAGGCGTTGAGGGAGATGGAGAGCCTGGGGCGGACCGGCTCGCGGCCGAGTTCTTCGATCTTGGGGATGATGCCGGCGGTGGAGACGGTGATGCGGCGCGGCGGAACGCCGAAGCCTTCGGGATCGGTCAGCAGGCGGGTGGCTTTGACGACGGCGGGCAGGTTGAGCAGCGGCTCGCCCTGGCCCATCATGACGATGTTGAGGCGGCCGCCCTCTTGCAGCAGGTTGTTGTCGCGGGCGACCAGCAGCACCTGGCCGACGATCTCGCCGGCGGTCAGGTTGCGCTCCAGGCCCATGCAGGGCGGTCATGCAGAACTTGCAATCGACGGGGCAGCCGACCTGGCTGGAGATGCAGATGGTGTCGCGGTCCTCTCGGGCATCAGGACGGTTTCGACGGTGCGCTGGTCTTCGAGGCGGAGCAGGTAGCGGCGGGTGCCGTCGGTGGATTCGTAGCGCTGGGCGATTTCCGGCAGACCGATGCGGCGCGGGTCCGCTGAGCTGGTCGCGGAGGGCGGCGGGAAGGGTGGTGACTTTGCCCAGGTCGGCGACGCGCGTCCGATACAAGGCGTCGTAGATTTGTTTGGCGCGGAAGGCGGGTTGGAAGGGGCCGAGGACATCACGGAGCTCGGGCAGTTCCATACCCAGCAAGGGTTGCTGCATCTGATTCGATTATGGCATGGACAGGCGGCGGTACTCTTCCGCGGAGCTTTCGGGGAGGAGAACCCAGAGGGTGTAAGCGCCTAAGGCTGGTGCCTACCGGGTAGGAGCCGAGCGCGAAGACGGCGACCACGATGGCGAGACGGCGGGCCCAGGGGGCGCGTTCCATCAGGCTCCAAGCGGTGGCGATGCAGGCCAGTATGGCGGCGGTGGCCAATAGGAGGTACAGCCAAGCGATGGGCTTTAGGGGAATGGCGAAGTCGAAGGGCCGGACGGAGCTCATGGGCAGGCCGGGAAAGAGGGAGATGAGTAGCCAAGGTGGGGCGAGGCTGCTCAGGATTCGGAAGATTCCGGCAGCCATCCAGAGCGCGATTAGCAGGCGCAGGTTGGCGGCTACCCGGTTTGGGGTTGTGTTGCCGGGGGTCATTTCTTGTTCCGCATGGCGCTGACGATGGAGTCGGGGACGGAGGCGGCTTTGAGGCGGGCCAGATCGGCGGGCTCGAGCGAGAAGCGTCCGGGCTGGTTGGCGATCATGCGCAGGACTTCGGCTTCGGCGATATTGCCGTCGATCATTTTGATGACCAGATCGTTGGTCATCACCATGCCGGTCTGGACGGGCGGGCCGGAGGCAGCGGGCGCGGCCTTCGCCTGGCGAGCCTGGATGATGGCGCTCTCCTTGCGGCATTCGTTTTCGAGGGCGGCGGTGAGTTTCCCTCCGTTGAGGCCGGAGGCTTTTTCGAAGGCGGCGAGGGCGCCGGCGTATTTGCCGAGAGCAAAGTAGGCGACGCCGAGGTCGTAGGAGGCTTCCATGGCGGGCTTGGCGGCGCAGGCGCCGGCCGCGTCTTCGAGCAGGCTGACGACGCCTTGATACTCGCTGTTTTTGGCGAGGTCGTACGCCTGCTTCATGTGGCAGTCCTTGGAGTCCATGAAGGGCAGTTCGCGATTTTCGGTCCACGGGGCGTAGAGGCGCTGGGCTTCGGCGATGGCCTGGCGTAGGGCCAGGACTTTCAGTTCGGCCGGCGCGGGCCATTCGGGGGAGGCGGTTTGGCTTTGGTTATCCTTCTGGGCATGGCCGTGTACGGCGAACGAAGCCAATTCCTGGCCGCTGGCGGGATCGGCGATGCGCAATTGGGCGGCGAACCAGCCGTCGGTACGGGAGATGTGGACGGCGGGCAAACCTTCGCCGAGGATGGGCTGCTGGGGACGGCCCTCGCAGCGGGAGACATCGATGGAAAGAACCACAGCGCCGGTTCCGCCGTCGACCGTGACGCCATGGGCGCGCATATCCTGCACGACCAAATCGGCAAACTCCTTGCCGCAATCGCCGGTAACCTGCCCTAAGGTGACGGGACGGCCGGCCAAGGCGGCGAGGGCTGGCGGATGGGCGATCTTGAGCGAGACTTTCTTTTCCGCGCGCCCGGCAACGGCGAGGGTCAGGAGCGCGGCGGAGAGGACGATGGAGCGGATCAATGGATACCTCCGGTATGTGGTATCGTTTCCTTTCAATTATGTCACTGGATAAGCTATCCCGCCGTACATTTGTTGCGCTGGCCGCCGCCGCTCCGCTGGCGTCAGCATTTGCGAAGGGCAAGAAACCGCCCGTCGGACTGGAACTTTACTCGGTCCGGGATCAACTGAAGACGGACCTGATGGGGACGGTGCGCGCCGTCGCCAAGATGGGCTACGAGTGCGTGGAGTTTTTCTCGCCGTACTATGCGTGGAAGGCGGATTACGCGAAGGAAGTCCGGAAGATGATGGACGATGCGGGCATTCGCTGGCAGTTCGACGCACAATGGCGGGGAGACGTTCACGGCGGATGGGATGGATCATGCGATCGAGCTGAACACGATCCTGGGGAGCAAGTTTATCGTGTTCGCGAGCGCGGGGAATCCGAAGACTTTGGATGGATGGAAGTTGGTTGCGGAGCGGCTGAATCAGGGCGCGGAGAAGATGAAGCCGGCGGGACTGAGGGCGGGGTACCACAACCATCAACTGGAATTCACGCCGATTGAAGGGAAGCGGCCGATCGAAGTGCTGGCGGCGAATACGGGCAAGGACGTGATGCTGCAGTTGGACGTGGGCACCTGCATTGAGGCGGGTTCGGATCCGGTGGCGTGGATCGACGGGAATCCGGGGCGCATCCAGTCGATGCACTGCAAGGACTGGAACAAGGAGAAGGGGTACAAGGTTCTGTTCGGGGATGGCGCGGCGCCTTGGAAAAAGCTGTTTCATGCCGCGGAGAAGACGGGCGGGCTGGAATATTACCTGATCGAGCAAGAGGGCAGCGATTTGCCGCCGATGGAAACGGCGCAACGGTGCCTGGCAAATTTCCGCAAGCTGCACGGCTAGTGGCGCGGGCGGCCTCCGCGGGTGTACAGTACACCTTATTGGAGGCTTCCTATGTTTCGATTTCCTGCGGGTTTGGCGGCGTGCGGGTTGTGCGCGCTGGGCGCGGGCTTGGGCCAGGCGCAGCAACTGCCCAAGCGGCTGGTGGGCGATTACGGCTACTGGAGCCAGACGCAGACGCCGCCTTATAGCTCGGCGCAGATTCCGTATCACAAGCTGACACAGATCAACCATGCGGGCGTGAGTTCGAATGCCGACGGGAGCCTGACGGTGCCGGACGGTTTTCTGGAGCCGGCGCTGATCAGCAAGGCGCACGCGGCGGGCGTGAAGGTGGCGCTGCTTTTGGGCGGGGACTTCGTGGGGATGGAAACGACTCCGGGGAGCCTGCCGGCGCTGCTGGGGAATTTGCAGGCCTTTATCACGGCCAACGGATACGACGGGCTGGATATCGATTGGGAATATCCGAGCTCGGCGGCGGACAAGCAGATGTTCACGGGCTTGATGCAGGGGCTGCGCGCCACCTTTCCCAGCCCGGCTTATATTCTGTCGGCGGACGTTCCCCCATGGGGTGGGGGGGGGTACGACGTTCCGGGCGTGGACCCGTCGATCGACTACTGGAACATCATGATGTACGACTGCGCGGGGCCGTGGACGGACGACGGACAGTTGAACTCGCCGATTTTCCCCAATCCGAACAATCCGCAGCCGTGGGAGTGCGAGCCGGGGGGGAGCGTGGAGCAGGCGGCGACGATTTTCCTGACCGACTTCCACGTGGCGGCGGCGAAGCTGAACATGGGTACGCCTTTCTACGCTTACTTCTATACGAACGTGTCGCAGGTATTTGGCGGCTGCTATCCGTGCAACGGAAGCACGGTGGTATCGGAGAACTATGGCACGTGGGTGAAACATCTGATCAACCAGAACGGATGGACGGCGTACTACGACGAGAAGTCGTGGGTACCGTACCTGTTGCGGGACGACGGCTCGCCGGGCTTTGTCACTTACGACGACCAGTATTCGACTTACAACCGGATCTGGTATGCGGAATGGAAGCGCGGTTTGGGCGGCGGCTTCCTCTGGTCGCTCGATGCGGACTATGACGGGCATACGCAGGACTTGCTGGATTCCATGTATCAGGCGACGATGGGCCTGCCGTACACGGGGCCGAAGCCGTAGCTCCTTCGCCGGTCAAGGGATTACCGGGCGACAGCACCGATCGGCAACGCGAGACCAGGCAGCGGGACGCACTGGTGGTTCAGGCGCGAAAGGCTGACAGGGTTGGAGAGCGATTTCAGGCGCTGTTTCGGTGTTTGGCTATCTCCACGGGCTGGCGGCGTTCAAATAATGCGGGGTGCTCCTCCTGCATACGCTTGATCCGCTCCATAAAATGGGTCTCGACGGCACGGAGTTCGGCGGCGGTGTCTCCGGCAAGGGGCTCGTTGGGGGTTTCTGCAACATCAGGCTCTGAAAATGCCGTTTCTTGTTGCATTGTGTTGCATTGGGCGGGCTCGGGGGCCGTTTCGGGCACCGGTTCCGCCACGATTTCCTCCTCATGGTTCAGGATGTATTCTTCGGGGACGCAGGTGGTGGCGCGATCGAGGCCGGCGGAGTTCAGGATGGCCTCGCCGTCGCCGAAGGGGCATGGCTCTTCCATGCACCAGCCGATTTTGGACTTATTACGTTCCAGGATCATCTTGACGGTCTTGCACATCACGGAGGGGGAGGACTTGGGATTTTGGAGGATCTGCAAGAGTGCCGCGAGGGCGGTGGCGTCGAGGAGTTGGAGGTCGTCGCGGCGGGCGATGACGAATTCGGCGCGCGACAGTTCGACGGCGGCTTTGAACTGGGGGATCGTTCTTATCCAGCGGTAGACGGTGACGCGGTTGATGCCATGGTTTCGAGCGACGGCAGAGAGGGACGCGCCTGCGGCGAGGTCGTCGACGACCAGCTGCTGAAGGCTGGTAAGTGGTTGGGCTGTGTGTTCCATTTCGCTGTCACGGTAGCATAGGGGTGTCCAGGGGGACGGCTGACAGCCGGTGCAAACGATAGAAGACACGGGGGTTAGGAAATTCGGCCGGGTGGTGACTGAAAGAGCGGGCGCCGACAGCGATTATTGGGCGGAGGGGAAGACGCGGAAGAGCCAGGTGCTGTTAGTGAAGGAACCGCTGCTGATCCAACCGCCGAAGAGGACCATGGCATCGATATCGGTATCGAAGGTGAAAGAAGTTCCCGAACTGGGTTGGGGGCTGGCGGAAGGCAGAACCTGAACCCAGTTGATTCCGTTCCATAGCCATGTGTCGTTGAGGCGGCGTTCGCCGCAATCTTCACAGGAGCCGGCGAGGCCGCCATAGATCACGACGCTCTTGAGGACAGGATTGAACGCCAAGCCATTGTCGGCGCGGGCTGGGGGAACGGTGGCGGGATGCTGCTCGGTCCAATCGACACCGTCATAGGTCCAGGTGTCGTTGTAGACGACGCCGCTGGTGGCGCCGCCGAAGAAGACGATTTGATTGGTGTTGGCGTCGTAGGCGAGGGTGGTTTCCCGGGCGGAAGGGCTATGGACGGGGAATTGTTGGGTCCAAGTTTTGGCAGTTCCGTCCCAGAGCCAGGTGTCGTTCAGGGAGACGAACTCCAGATTGCCTCCGCCGAACATGACTACCTTGCCGAGTTTGGCATCGTAGGCCATGCCGTTGGTGTTCCAGCCGCGCGCGGGGGGGAGACGGGGGGAACTGCTGGGTCCAGGTGACGCCGTCCCAGGTCCAGGTTTGGTTGGAGTCGATGCTGTTATCGATGGCGCCGCCGAACAGGACGACGGTCTTGGTGGTGGGGTCGTAGGCTGTGCCGGCGGTGTTGATGGGGGGAGGGGAGGCGGGGGGGGAGAGCTGCGTCCAGCCGGTGTTTTTGGAGAGGACCCAGGTGTCGTCGAAGTTGGTGGTGTAGGTGCGGCCGCCGAAGAGGAGGGTTTGACCGGTATCGGCGTCGTAGGCGATGGAGGCGCAGCAACGGGCGGGGGGGGAAGTTGCGAGCTTGGGTTTGAACCATTGCGGGATGGGGGTGACGGAGGCGGCGGTGGGCTGCTGGGCCGTGAGGGCGGCGGTGAGCAGGGGCAGCGCGAGCAGGATGCGGGAGGCGGCGGATGACATTGGGATGGCTCCTCTGGATCGGCTTATTATGACACGTCGATTGGGTAGGTGCGGCATGCCGAAAACCGCTCAAAGCCTCTAGCCGCCGATTAACGCCGATCAACGCCGATAGGAAGCAGAGGATTCATCGGCGCTCACCTGGGTTGTTCGGCGGCCATTGCGACGTCTTCCGCATCCTCCCAGGGAGGCGGGCCCTGAGGCCTTACTCTCGCTGGCAAGTCAGCATAGACGTTGGTTTCCGGAGTGACTGGATGATCATCCGGCGTGTGCAATTCGCTGGATAGGTGAGAATTTCATGAGGCCGCCCTGGATGGTTCCGGCAAAATGGTTCGATCGATGGCGTAGTTCGGGGAGAAGGCGAGGCTGAGGGCGCGGATGGTCAAGGTGATGGGGAGCAGCGTCCAGGAAGCGCCGGCATTGGTGGAGAGGTGGATCCCGCCGTAGAGGCCTGCCGCAAAGACGGGCTACCGCGTAATTCGGGGAGACGACGACTTGGGCAATGCCGGTGGGCCGAACACGCCGACAAGCTCCGCGATATTCTGGCAAGGCTCGATGCTGTTATAGCAGTGGCGGATATGGACATGCCGGGCTCGAGGCTGCACCCGCTCAAAGTCGAGAGCAAGGTTTCTGGGCGGTAACGGTTCGCGCAAGCTGGCGGGTCATTTTCCGCTTTGCCGACCATGACGCGTTCGATGTCGATTACTTGGACTACCATTAGGAGCTTTGAACAGAGCAGCATTCAAGCATGCCAATGAAGAACCCACCCCACCCCGAGGCTTTGTACTGCGCCAGGGTATTGAGCGTTTGGGCTTGAGCATCACGGACGCCGCCGCCGCTCTTGGCGTCACGCGGACCACGCTTTCGGAATTGGTGAACGAGAAGCGCGGCATCTCGCCGGAAATGGCCGTGAGCCTGTCCAAGGTTTTCGGCGGCAGCGCCGAAAGCCGCCTTATTCAGCAAGCGCAATACGACCTTGCGCATGTTCACGCCGACCGGCTGAAGCTGAAACGGTTGGAGCTGGTGTAGAACCGAGGGCCACGGGGCGCAAGAGTGCGTGCGCCGCGGAGCGAAGGCTGGATCGGGCGGAGCGGGTTTAGGGCGCTGCGACGAGTCCGATCGCCAGGGCGGAGTAGGTGCGATAGGGTTGTCCGAGGACGTAGTTCGTTTTTGCGCCTTGCAGGCCAAAGGTCGTTCCCAAGGCCACGACGGGGGGCGGGCCGCCGACGGTCCACTCCCAATCGTTG
Organism: Bryobacterales bacterium; assembly: GCA_963738375.1. GTDB lineage: Bacteria > Acidobacteriota > Terriglobia > Bryobacterales > Bryobacteraceae > Bog-159. The sequence goes on from CAVTWL010000004.1 coordinate 296,575, forward strand.
GTGGTGTCAGGACCGCCAACGCCTTGGCCGCCGTCGGGGTCGGTGCCGTCGTAGTCCACGACGCCTTGGCTGGTGATGAGGGGAGTGCCGCTAGCGTCTACAGAGGCGGTGATGAAGCCGAAGGTAAAGTTTCCGTTGGTGGTGAAGCCGGTTCCTGCCGCGACCTCAAACGGGATGGTTTGGGGGGCGGGATTGAGGGTTACGGGGAAGCTTTTGCCGATGCCGACGACCGTGTAGACGGTAAAGGCCTCATAGGGTTTGTACTCAAACAGCAGCGGTGTGATGTAGCCGGTGGTATTGCCAAAGGTGGTGTGGTCGAAGAGGAACCGGAAGGCGGCGACTCCGGTGCCCACAGGGAGGGGTCCTCCCACATAGATGTTTAGTTGGGCGAACTCCTGGTCGGTGACCGAACGATGGGTGGCCGAGGACCCTTCGGCGGCGGGGGTGGGGGAGCCAGCAGCGCCGTTGCCTCCGGCGGCAAACAACGAGAAAGCCCCGAGCAGCGGAGCCAGTGAGCAGCGGACGGCGAACGCGGTGCGTCTGCGATTGGTACTGGGCATGATATTCCTCCCGGCGGATCGGGCCGAAGACAGATTCGGCGCATGTTTTATGTTGTAGCATGTCCGGTCGCACCGGACGGAGATCGGAGGTTGAGGTTGGGTATAAGAGGGGTTAGAATTAGGCGGGCATTTAGATATGCATCTCTTTTGTCACATTTCCGAATTTCGGGAGGGGATGGATGAGGGCACGGCTTCCAGCCCGTATAGTTTGATCCCGCTGATGATGTTGTCCGCCGAGTCCACGACCCTGTGGGCTCCTTCCCCGTGGCAGTTGAATGGCGCGCACCGCTTCGATGGCAAGGATCTTGGCTGGCGGGATCTGCTGGACATGATCCGGTGGGCGAAAGGGGAGCGCGACAGGCCGAGACTTCGCGTGATCGCCCGGGAGCCATGGTTGATCGACCCGAAGTGTGCTTCCCGGCGGAATGCGCCTCACGGGGAATGGTTTGCGGACTTTGATGGGGAGATCCGGACGATGTACGAGGAGGATTTTCAAAAGGAGGCCGCGGACCGACGTGTCACCAAGGCTCCGGTAGCGGCGGGTGAAGAATGGGCGATCGACCAAGTTCAACGCAGGACCGAGGCGTTCGGCTTGGCGGAGGATCGCTATAAACAGCAGACCTTGCCTCCTGGTTTGATGCAGAAGGCGGGGCGCTGTACGGAATCGAGTGACAGGGACCACACGATTCGAGGCGAGGCTGCTCACATTTGGAGCATTCTGAAGGACGCGCGCAACCATCAGGACGCCGTGGGTCTGGCGGGGGCCGACTTTCCGGTCGAGCCGAGCATTCATAGCGATGTAATCGAGGCGCTTTGCCCCCGGGAGGGGGACACATTGGCGAAGGCGCCGGCGGCGAGTGCTACAGTCGACGGGGTAAGGAACGCGCTCGAGATTGCGCGCGCATTTAGCCGCGATCGTGGGGTGTCCGAGTGGTTTGAACTTCTGAACAGCAAATACGCTGGGCAGATGCGCAGCGAACTGCAAGCACTGATGATGGATCCCAGCGGAGGCAAGCGGCTGCTGGAGGAGTTGCGTCAGGGAAGCGAGGTACCTTCCCTTGCGGATGTGCTGCGGCCGGAAAACGCATGGGATGCGGCTAAGATCTCCATTGACTTTTTGCTGGTAACGGCCTCGCTCATTCTCGAGAGGCTGCACGAAGGTGGAGCGATGGGATTGTGGGTCGGGGGTGGGCATCTGGCCTGGTCGGTTGTTGGCCGTGGGCGCTTCCTTCAGAAATATTCCGTGGAACCCCTTCACGGCAAGTTGACGGTGTTTCCGCATATGCTTGGATACGACAAGGCGACGGCGACCTATCGAAGGAATCGAGAACTTTTGACGAAGGTGGAGCGGGTGATCGAGGGAAAAGCGAGTTAAGAGTCCAGCACCTTGCGGGCGTGGACATCGGGGCGTGCCGCGTCGTAGGGCGCGCTGCTGAGGCCGAGGATCAGGAGCGGTTTCGCGCCGTCGTTGCGGACGGCGTGGGAGGCGAGGGGATCGATTTCAACCGCGACGGTGCCTGAGCCGGTGAAGCCGCGGGTGATGGGAACGGCGCCTGCGCCTTCATCCCAGGCTAGCGTCCAGGCGTCCTCGAAGCGGACCAGTAAGACCTCACGTTTGAGGCGGTGAAAGTGGTTTCCGCGAACGGCTCCTTGGGACGTCATGCTGAAGTGCACATCTTGAACTTGGCCCAGGTAGGCGATTTGCGCGCTGGGAAGTGAATAGCTGAAGCCTCGCTGGTCGCCGCCGTTTTCGAGCACGCAAACACGAACCATCTTGTGACTCTACCATCCGGTGAGTAGGGCCAGGGGGGGTTAGGCCAGGATGCCGGTAACTACGTTGCCGGCGATGCCGGTGAGGCGGGCGTCGAGGCCCTGGAATTTGACGGTCAGGCGTTTGTGGTCGATGCCCAGTAGGTGGAGCATGGTGGCGTGGAAATCGGGGACGGCGACGGGGTTCTCCACGGCGGCGTAGCCTAGTTCGTCGGTGGCGCCGTAGGCGATGCCGGCGTTTGATGCCGCCGCCGGCCATCATGAAGCTGAAGCCTTTGATGTGGTGGTCGCGGCCGTCGCCCTGGGACATGGGCGTGCGGCCGAATTCGCCGCCCCAGATGACGAGCGTGTCGTCGAGCATGCCGCGCTGCTTCAGATCCTGGATCAAGGCGGCGGTGGGCCGGTCGGTTTCCTGCGCCTTGATGACGACGTTGGCCTTTGACGCCGGAGTGATGGTCCCAATCGCGGTGGTAGAGCTGGATGAAGCGCACGCCGCGTTCGGCGAGGCGGCGGGCCAGCAGGCAGTTGGAGGCGAAGGAGCCGTCGCCGGGCTTGCGCGCCGTAGGCTTCGAGGACGCTGGCGGGTTCCTTGCTCATGTCCACGAGGTCGGGCACGCTGGATTGCATGCGGAACGCCATTTCGTACTGGGCGATGCGGGTTAGGATTTCGGGATCCTGGGTGGTCTTGTACTGCGAGGCGGTTGAGGGCGTTGACGGCCTGGATGGATTCGTTTTGGGCGGCGGCGCTGACGCCGGGGGGATTCTTGATGTGGAGGACGGGATCGCCGAAGGAGTTGAGCTTGACGCCTTGAAAGTTGCTGGGCAGGATGCCGCTGGACCACTGGCGGGCGGCGATGGGCTGCATCTGGCCGCCCTTGCCGGCGGACATGAGGACGACGAAGCCGGGCAGGTTGTCGGTTTCCGCGCCGAGTCCGTAGAAGACCCAGGAGCCCATGCTGGGGCGGCCGGTGATGATGGAGCCGGTGTTCATGAGGGTGTGGGCGGGATCGTGGTTGATCTGCTCGGTCCACATGGAGCGGACGATGCAGATGTCGTCGGCGACGCTGCCGATGTGGGGGAAGAGCGAGCAGATCTGCTGTCCGGATTTGCCGAATTTCTGGAAGGGATGCTGGGGGCCGAAGCAGGTGAGGCGCTGGCCTTGCAGTTGGGCGATCTGCTGGCCGGCGGTAAAGGAATCGGGCATGGGCTTGCCGGTCATTTCGGCGAGCTTGGGTTTGTAGTCGAAGGTTTCGAGGTGGGAGGGGCCGCCCGCCTGATAGAGGAAGATGACGCGCTTGGCTTTGGCGGGATGATGGAGCGGGTTGACGACGCCGGTGGAGGCGAGGAGGCGGCGGTCGAGGAGGGAATTCAGGGCGAGCAGGCCTACGCCGGAGAGACCGCTGCGGAGGAAGGTGCGGCGGCAGGTGTTGCAGGAGTGGTCAGTTTCTGGTGATGGTTTCATGGAGGTTGAGGATGGCTCGGGCAACCATGAGCATGGCTGCGGTTTCGGGTTCATCGACTTTGGCCTGGGGCGCTTCGCCGACGCGGATGAGTTCGGCGGCGGATTGCGGGGCGGCGCGGAATCCGGCGAGATTCTTGCTGTAGAGGGCGGCGAGGATGCTGGCGCTCTTCGGGGGCGGGGGCGCGGTTGAGGGCATGGTCGAAGGCCCAATCCAACTGGCGATCGAAGGATGCGCCGCCGTGGAGGACGATGTTCTCGGCGAAGACGCGGGCGGCTTCTACGAAGATGGGATCGTTCAACAGGTCGAGCGATTGCAGGGGCGTGTTGGAAGAGACGCGATTGACGGTGCATTCTTCGCGGGTGGGGGCGTCGAAGGTGAGCAGGGTGGGGTGGAGGAAGGTGCGCTGCCATTCGGTGTAGAGGGCGCGGCGGTAGAGGTCGTCGCCGCGGCTGGCGGAATATTCGCGCTTGGGGAAGTTCATGGCGGCGAGGTAGCCTTCGGGCTCGTAGGGACGGACGCTGGGGCCGCCGAATTTGTCGGCGAGCAGGCCGGAGATCGAGAGCGCGATATCGTGGACGGCCTCGGCATCGACGCGGTAGCGGTTCTGACGGGCGAGCAGGCGGTTGTCGGGATCGCGCTCATCGATTGCGGGGGTGGTCAGGGACGACTGGCGGTAAGTGTGGCTGGTGACGATGGTGCGGACGAGGTGGCGGACGTCCCAATCGTGAGCGCCTTGCGCCTGGAATTCGGGGTGCATGAATTCGGCGGCGAGCCAATCGAGGAGTTCGGGGTTGACGGGCCATTCGCCTTGGGAGCCGAGGTCTTCGAGGACCTTGGAGAGGCCGGTACCGAAGAACTCGCGCCAGGTGCGATTGACGAAGGCGCGGGCGGTGAGGGGATTGTCGGGCGAGACGAGCCAGTTGGCGAGATCGAGGCGGGTGGCGCGGCGGCCGCCGGTATCGAGTTTGGCGAGGAAGGCGGGGACAGCGGGCTCGACGATTTCGTGGGTTTCATCCATCCAATTGGCGCGGGGGAGGATGCGGGTGATGCGCGGGCGGGTGGCTTCGGTGAGCACGATACGGGGGATGGAGGCGTAGAGCAGATCGCGCTGCGGCGCGGAGTTTGGCTAAGTGGATGTAGGCGGGCTGGAGCGCGGGCGTGGAGAATTCGAAGTAATCGAGGACGGCGTCGCGCTGTTCGGCGGTGCGTTCGTCTTCCTGCTGGCGGAGGGCCTTGGCGAGGTCGGGCGGAAGTCCGCGGCCGGCGGCGACGGTGAGAGTGAGGGCCGGGTTATCGGCGGGGCTGGCTTTGGTTTTGGCGTCGGACCAGCCTTCCTCGGGCCAGGAATATTGAGCGGCGGAAAGGGCCAGGCGGAAACGGCCGATGGTGGCGCGGCGGAGTTCGGAATCGTGATGGAGGCGCACGGTGACGACGGAATCGGCGGTGGTGCGGAGGGGTTCGGCGAAGCGGAGGGCGAGGAAGGGATTGTATTCTTCGGCGATGGTGACGCCCCAGCCGGTTTGGGGATCGCCATCGATGACGGCCATGGGCGGGTTTTCGACGCGTTCGCCGATGCCGGCGGAGGTGGCGAGGACGAAGGGCAGCTTGCGGGGGGGGCGCCGGGAGTGGTGATTTCGGCATCGACTTCGGTGAGCACGAAGCGGTCGGCGCCGCGGGCGAAGCGGCTGCCGGGGAGGCTTTCGTCCTGGAAGACGTCGAGGCCGAGGGCGGTCCAGGCGCCTTCGCCGGGCTTGAAGGAGACGGTGTAGGTTTCGTTATCGGGATTGGGGCCGGAGGCAACGACGAGGCCGTCGCCGCGCTTGTGTTCGGAACTGAGGGAGCCGTGGAGATAGAAGGTACTGTCGACGGCTTCGTCGTTATAGATGGTGAGCTGTGCGCCGTTGGCGGCGGAGGCGGAGATGGGGCGCTGATAGGTCCAGGCGAGCTTGCCGGCTTCGAAATCGGCAAGGAGGTGGTCTTCCCAGGCCCAGCGCTCCTTCTTCATCTGCTGGGCTTGGGCGTCGAGGCCGCGGCGGACGGCGGCGATTTGTTCATCGAGGGCGGTTAGATCGCGGCGCTGGGGATCGGAGGCGAGGAGTGAGTTTTTCGCCCCACGCGCCGCGGCCGCGATCGGGGATCAAGCCGGTTTCGCGGATGTCGGCGAAGAAGGCTTTCATGGAGTAGAAATCTTTGGAGGTGAAGGGATCGAATTTATGATCGTGGCATTCGGCGCAACCCATGGTGGAGCCGAGCCAGACGGTGCTGAGGGTGCGGGCGCGGTCGGCGCCGTACTTGGCAAGGTATTCGTTGGGCTGCAGTCCGCCTTCGGCGGAGGCGCGATTGAGGCGGTTGTAGGCGGCGGCGACTTGTTGATCGGTGGTCGGGTTAGGGAGCAGGTCGCCGGCGAGTTGCTCGCGGGTGAATTGGTCGAAGGGCATGTTGGCGCGGAAGGCGCGCAGGACGTAATCGCGGAAGGGCCAGGCGGGCCAGATATTGTCGCCGTGGAAGCCGGCGGTATCGGCGAAGCGAACGGCATCGAGCCAATGCATGGCGCGCATTTCGGCGTAAGCGGGGGAGGCGAGCAGGCGATCGACCAATTTCTCGTAGGCATCGGGCGAGCGGTCGTTGAGGAAGGCGGCGGCCTCTTGGCGGGGTAGGGGGAAGGCCGGTAAGATCGAAGCTGACGCGGCGGAGCAGCGTGCGGCGGTCGGCTTCGGGGGAGGGGGTGAGGCTGTCGTGGGCGAGGCGCGCCTGGATGAAGTTATCGATGGGGTTGTGGATTGGGGCTGGGACGGAGGCGATCGTGGGAACGGGCGGGCGCTTAATGGTTTGATAAGCCCAATGACCTTCGTAGACGGCGCCTTCGGCAACCCAGCGGCGGATGGTTTCTTTCTGCGCATCGGTGAGGGTCTTCTCGGCGTACTTGGGGGGCATGCGGCGGGCGGGATCGGTGGCGAAGATGCGCTGGACGATGGCGCTTTTGTCGGGGTCGCCGGGGACGATGGGGGTGGCGCCGGAAGGGGTGGGTTTCAGAGCTTCTTCGCGGCGATCGAGGCGCATGCCGGCCATGCGGGCGCGTTTGTCGGGACCATGGCAGCGGAAGCAGGTATCCGACATGATGGGCCGGATATCGCGATTGAATTTGACGGGTTCGGCGCCGGCGGCGGGGGAGGCGAGGGAGAACAAGGCGGCGACGGCAAGGAAGCGCTCCGGGTACGGCATGTGGAATATGTTACAACGCGGCGCGGCGGGGAGGGATACGGTAATCCGGTTTGGGGGTAATTGGCTGAAACGTCTTTGCTTTGAATAGCGTCGTAGGGTATTGCGGCCCAAAGTTCAAGGTCAATTGCGCGATAATCGAAACAGGGTTACTCAGCCGCATTTAGCATACTGCCAAAATCAATAGGAGACTTTCTCACGTGAAAACAATTTGCCGTTACCTACCTGTCCTCTCCCTAGCATTACTCTCGATCCCCTTCGCCAGCGCGCAGAGCTCAGTCGATTTCATGATGGGCTTTGGGACAGCGCATGACAGCGCCAATTCCAACGGCATCGACGACACCGCGCTCAGCGCGTGCTCACCGATTGGCAGTTCCAGCGTGACGACTGGGGGAACCTGCGCAGCAACACCGAGCATGAGCGGCTTTTTTCTCGGCATTGGCGGCGACGTGATTGTTTGGAAGAACCTCGGATTCGGAGCGAATGTAAGTTTCCAGCCGGCCAAGACGCAGTTCGTTAACAGCGCATACGGCGCGTTGGATTACCGGCAGACCTTTTACTCTTTCGATGCGGTTTACGAGCCGGTACATACCAAGCGGGTTTCGCTACAGTTGGAGGCAGGTCCGGGCGGGGCGAAGACGGGGCTTTCGATCACGTCGAGCACTTGCGTGGGCAGCGCGTGCGTCAGCCAAGCCCAGCCGGTGGTGAATTCCAATCACTTCCAGGTGCATGCGGGAGTGGGCGTGTCGCTGTTCGTTACGGAGCACTTGTTCATTCGCCCGCAGTTCGATATTCACTATGTACCGAATTTGACCAGCCAGCCGGGATTTGGCAGCAACGTGGTGACGGCGGGGATGGTTTGGGTTGGATATAACTTCGGCTCGCGATAAGTAGTCAGACCGGTATTGATTCCCCGCGGGGGACGCTTTCGCGTCCCCCCCAGTTTCCTCTCTACGATTCGCGCGCCTGCCAACCCCGCATCCCCAGCAATTTTTCGCAAACTAGTGCGTCCAGCGCTCCAGCCATTTGAGTTCTTCGCGCACTTTGATGCGGCCGTGCCACGGGTTTTTGTCGAGGGTGTGGCCTTCGCCGGGAAAGATCAGCAGTTTCACGGGCACGTTTTGCGCGTGGAGGGCGCGCTCGAGGAGGTACTGCTCTCCCACGTAGACGCGGACGTCGTCGGCGCCAGCCACAATGTGGGTGGGGGTTTTCACTTTGTTCATTTGCCAGATGGCGGCTTCGTCATTGTAATTCTTGGCCGCGTCCCAGGGCAGGCCTCCGAGGAAATAGGCGTCGTCGAAGGTGGTGTCGTCGTTGCCCCAGTTGGCGACGTGTTCGACTGCGCCGGCGCCGGTGACCGCGGCGCGAAAGCGGGTGGACTGGGTAATGAGCCAATTGGTGAGATAGCCGCCGTAGCTGTAGCCGCCGATGGCGAGTGTGGCGGGATCGGCCGTGCCATCTTTCACCAGAGCTTCGACGCCGTCGAGGATATCCTGGCCGGGTTTGGAGACGATGTTGGGAACGATGCCAAGGGTGAACTGATCGCCGTAGCCGGTTGAGCCGCGATAGTTGGGTTCGAAGACGAGCCAGCCTTGCGCGGCGGCGAGGGAGCCCCACTGATACCAGTCGGCCTCGAAATGGTTGCCATCGGCATCGGCGGGGCCTCCGTGGATCAAGGTGAGCATGCGAAGGTTCTTGGCGCCGGTCTGGCCGGGGGGGTAGATGAGCATGCCTTCGATGGCAGTGCCGTCGGCGGCGGTCCAGCGATAAGGGCGGCCTTCGGGCAGGGCGCGGCCGGCGAGCAGGCGGTTGAAGGACGTGATGGGGTGAGCGTCGGAGGTGCTTTCGCCGAAGTAGACTTCGGGCGGCTCGGTCAAGGTGGAATGGACGAAGGCGACGCGGGTGGCGCGGGAGGCGGCGGAGAGATGCTCGTACGTGCCGGGGAGGCCGGGTTGCTTGACGAAGATGTGAGGCTCTTCGCGATAGACCTGGACTTCGGTTCCCATGCGTCCGGCGATGAGGATGCCGCCCTCCTGGGTGACGGTGTAGCCGGTGACGGCGCCGGGGAATTTCGCCCAGCGGGAGGGCCGGGGCGAGGAAGCGATGGCGTCGATCCAATAGACGCGAGGCTGGACGTCCTGATAGGCGCTATCGACGGAACCATTTTCGATGGAGAAGAAGATGTGGCGGCAGTCGGGGGTCCAGTGAATGCTGTCGATGACGGCGGGGCGCTGGAGGAGCTGGCGCGGGCGGCCGCCATCGGCATCGACGAGATAGATGCCGTAGGCTTCCATGTGCTCCTGGCGCTCGGAGACGGATCCGGTGAGGAAGGCGAGGGTAGTGCCGTGGGAGTTGGCTTCCATCTGGGTGATGCGCCAGGGGGTGTCGGCGATGGGTTTGACGGCGAGCGTGGATACTTCGACGCGCGCGATGGCGTCGCCGCGCTCGGCTTCGCGGAATTCGACGACATCGTTCCAGTCTTTTTTGTAGGCGTCCTTTTGCTGTTGGGTCCAGGGGGCGCGGGTGGCGTAGAAGATTTGTTTGGAATCGGCGGACCAGGCGAAGGCGTGCACTTTTTCGTCGCCGTGGGTAAGGGGGAAGGCGTCGCCCCCTGTTAGCGCCACCACCCAGACCTGATCGGGCTTGTCGTCCTTGTCGCTCTTGGTTTCGGTGCGAGCGCCGGTTTCGCGGTCGGAGAGGAAGGCGATCCAGCGGCCATCGGGGGACCATTCGGGGCCGTGATCGTGACCGGAGAAGGTGAGCTGCGCGAGGCTGCCGCGGCCGTCGTCGCGGTAGAGCCAGAGGTCGCCGCGGTAGCGATCGGCATCCCAATCGGGACGCGCGGTTTCGATGACGACGGCGTGGCCCTCGGGGGAAGCGCGGACGGAGCGGATGTCGACGGCGTTGAAGAAATCGTCGAGGGTGAGAGGCGGTTTGGCAGTTTGGGCGGCGGCGGTGGCAACGCAGAAGAGGAGGATAAGACGGAACATTGGACGCGAATATAGCACGGGGTTGGGTTGGTGTTGCGATGGCGGTTGGGAAGGCGGTTCCGCGCAAACCTTCTTTACGCGACCTTTACGCGACGCCATTTGGGGGTCGGAGGGCGTCCCTGGTGGCCCAATGCAAGTCAAACAGGAATGCGCCGAATCGTGAAAAGCCCGGCATCGTGCACAGGTATCAGGCGTACGGCCAGAAATTCCACTACTGGATGGTAAGGCCGTTGGGCAGGTCCGCCTGCTGAGTCCCGGTCGTCACGATAAGCGACGTAGGATTGGGCGCCGTCCCTGCTGCGACGGTGAGTTGAACTGTGAGGGTGGTGGGGTTGATCACATTCGTGTTGGAGACGGTGATTCCCGGCGCGGCTGTCACCTGCGTGGTTTCCTGCACGAAATTCGTGTTGACACCTGTCAGGGTCACCGTGAGGGTTTGACCAGGACTGGCCAGGTTGGGCGACGCTGTGGCAAGGTAGGGAGTTCCCGCCGGCAGTAGCTGATTCAAAGCCCCGGTGACGATGAACACCGCCATCTGTCCGCGATTTAAAGTCTGGGTTGGACAGTAAAGGCCCCCACCGCAACCTGCCGTGATACCGTCCTGCGCCATCTTCTGGACAAAGGGGAAGAAGACGTCAGTGGGCGGCTCATCGCTGAAATAGGGAGTGGCGGGATAAGTGAAAGGGGTTGCTTCGTAGCGCGACCGGATGATAAACGCCGCCATCTCGTCGCGTGTGACGGTATCATAGGGACAAAATTCCGTTGCCGAGCAGCCAGCTGTGATTCCGAGGTCCCTGAGCTTCTGAATAAACGAGAAGAAAGGACTGTTGGATGGCACGTCGGTGAAGTAAGGTTTCGCGGTGTAAGCGAAGCTATCGCCACCAATGACGGAGACGACCACGAAGACCGCCATTTGCTCGCGCGTTATGCTGTCATTTGGGCAGTATTCGGGCGGATTCGTCGAGCATCCGGCGGTGATCCCATCGATTGCCATAAGATTGGTGAAATCGAAATAGTAAGCCGATGGGGGCACGTCGGTAAAGATTTGGGTGTTAGCCCGCTGGATTACCGAAATCGTCTGGGCGCCGATAGTCAGAGTACCGTTGCGGTCAGCTCCGGTCGTGTTGGCAGCCACGGTGAAGTTGACTGTACCGTTGCCGGTGGCGCCGGCGCCGGAAGCGACGGTGATGAAGTTGCCGGCCGGTGTAGCCGTCCAGGAACATCCGCTGCTGCCCGTAACGCTAAGCTGCGGACCGCTCTGAGCGGTGGAATCCAGGTAAACCGCCGAGGGGCTAACCGCTGACGGGCAAGCGACGTAGGGAACGAAGTTGGCCGTTACCGTGACGCTGCCGGTCAGGGTCAAGCATCCGGAACTATTCAGTGCCGCGCCACTCCAGGAACTGAAGGTCCAGCCGGAGTTGGGCGTGGCGGTCAGGCAAACCGTGGTTCCCGAATAATACGTACCGTCGGGCGATGCAGGACTCGGGGTTACGATGCCGTCCCCGGTAGTGGTGAGCGTCAGCGCCGCCGCGCCTATCTCGCCCGTTTGCGTGGTAAACGATTGCACCGCGGACGCCGCTCCCGCGCCCTGCGGGGTTACTTGCCAGTAATAAGTGGTATTCGGAAGGAGAGTCGCGGGACTGTAGGTTGTGCAGGTGGATGTGGCGGCCACCGGCGGTGGGTTGGACGCGCCGAAGTTGACGGTATAGGATGTCGCGCCGGAGACTCCGGTCCAAGTGAGGATGGGGTTCAGCACAATGCCCGCGGCGCCGCCAGAAGGGGTGAGCGCGGGCGCACCGCTAGCGGTGCTACTCGAACAAAAAGAGTAGCCTGGAGTCAATTGCCAGACAGCATAGCTGTCCGATACGTAGACGTTACCAGCCGTATCGGCGGCAACTCCATTTGGGCTCTCAAAGGTAATGCCGCTCGTTCCGCCGCTTATCTGAGCGATCAGAGGGGTCGTCAGGCTACCGTTGTTCCAGGCGATCAGTCTCCACACCGCACCGCCGGCTGTGAAGTACAAGTTATTAAAGATCGGATCGATGGTAACCACATACGGATTGTAGAAATTAACCGAGGTGGCGGGCACATAGGTTCCGGTGGCGGGCGCGGGTCCCGATCCGCCCCCGGCCAAGGTGGTGATGGTGTTGTTGGAGGAGATAGCCCGCAGGCGGTTGTTGCCCGAATCGGCCAACACCAACCCATAAGGCGTGCCAAAAACCAGGCCGGAAGGGTTGCAGATCGAAGCCGCAGAGGCCGGGCCGCCGTCACCACCGAACGCGCACGACTTGGAACCCACGAGAGTCGAGATTGCGCCGTTGCTTAGCTTTTGAACGCGGTTGTCGCCCCGGTCGGCAATGTACAAGTTATTGGAGGGGTCAATTGCTACACCGATGGGAGAAGTAAGCTGATCGGCGGCGCCGTTGGTAGCTTCGCCGGCGACGATGCCGGCGATCCCGGTGTCGATCTTCCAAACAGCCCCGCCATTCTCCGGCACGAACATGGTCGAGGTGACATACATGCTTCCATCGGGCCCGAACGCGAGATCATCGGGCACGCCGAGGTACACATTGGTGGCTGCGCCGGTGGTGGCGGAGCCGCCGCCAGCGAAGGTATCGATCAAGCCATCCGGTGTTACGACGCGGACGCGGTAGTCGAGGGAGTCAGCGATATAGAGGTTGCCGTTCGACCAAGCCAACCCCTGGGGAGAATCGAGGTTTGCCAGTGTAGCCAATCCGCCATCGCCCAGGACCCCATCGCCACAGCATTGGCCCGTTCCCGCAAACAGGGTCTTGGTATAGGAGCCTGGAATGTTCCCCGCCGGTCCAGCCGCCTGGCTGATGCTTACATTTTGGCCGGCCACCGTTAAGGTTGCGGTCTGGGATAGAGGGGTGAGATTCGGGGCTGCGATGTAATTCAGATTTGCGCTTCCCTGGCCGCTGAGAGGGGTGGCGTTGACTTGCAGCCACGCCGGAACGCCGTAGACGGCCCAGGCGCAGGAAGGCGTGCTGGTCGCGATCTGAAAAGCGCCGGTGCCTCCGGCGGCTGGAAAGGAGGTTGGCGAGGCCGAGAGGGTTGCCGTACAGGGGCCCGCATCCTGAGTCACAGGCACCGTCTGGGTGGCAATGGCGACAGTCCCCGAGCGCCCAGCGAAATCGTTGGCCGGCAGGTAGACGCTGACGGTCCCGGAGCCGTAGGTTGTGCCCGAGGAGCTAACCTGAATCCATCCCGAGGAACCGGCCGCTGTGAGAGGGCAGGAGTCGGGCAGCGACACGCCGATGCTGCGAATTCCGCCTGCGTTGGTGAACTCGAGCGATGCTGGGCTCAATACCGGAGTTGTGCAACTGCCGGCCGCTTGGATCACTGAATAAGTTGTGGAGCCGAATTGAATTGTTCCAGTTTGGCTAGCATTCGTGTTATTGTTTACGCCCACTGAGAAGGACACCGTTGCCGATGTGGTCCCACGGGTTGCCGAGGTGATTGTTATCCAACCGGACGGAATAGCTTCCCAAGGGCAGCCGGCGGGGACGGTTAGGTTTACCGATCCGGTTCCACCGGTGCCCGAAATTTGAATGCTGTTGGCGGAAAGGGAAAGGCTGCACAAGACCGTAGATGCCATGTCGATCTTAGCGACGAAACCACTCTGGGGTGAGTAGTACGCGGAACTCGGTATGGAACCCTCTAGTACGCCTGGCGTAGTGGGCATATCCTCCTGGCCGCTCGAAGCCGCCAAATAGATATTGCCGACCGAATCCAAGGCGACACCTTTAGCGGTCTCAAAGCCACTAAACGAAAACTGGCTTCCGGCGACGAGAGTCGAGTACTCCAATGAGCTGCCATTGGCGCTGAGTTGTAGCAGGTAGGGTGCATTGACACAATAACCGGACGGGGGAAGCGTGGTCATGGTGGCCAAGGCACCCGGGGTGGCTGGAAACGGCGAAAAGCTGGTTACGCCGGCGACGTAGAGCGACCCGTCCGGGGCGGGGGAGATTCCACCGATGGCCTCGCACTGCAGCCAATATTGACTGCCGGTGGCGAGGATGGTCGAATAAACGAGCGCCGTCGCCGATGCATTAAGCTTGGCCGCGAACGGACCGGGCTGCCCTGAGTTGAACGCGTCCGGCGTTGTGGGAAAATTGGTAGAGCTCGCGACACCCGCAACGTAGGCCTCTCCCAAGCTATCAATGGAGACCGTCGAAATGGAATCCGTTTGGCTACCGCCCAGCAGGGTAGAATAGACGAGGTTCCCGGCAGGTCCGAATTTGGTAAGAAACCCGTTCTGAGGACCATTGAGTTGAGATTGGAACACGCCCGGCGTAACCGGAAAAGCTGACGACGTGGTTTGTCCGCCGATATAGACGTTTCCGCTGGCGTCGACCGCGATAGCGTTCCCCAGATCGGTACCGGAGCCGGCCAGATAAGTCGAGTACACCAGGGCGCTGCCGGACGAATTGAGGATGGTCATGAAAGCCCCGCCCGCAGCGTTGGTTTGATACGCGCCGGGGGTGGTCGGGAAATTCGGACCGGTGCTGCCTGTTACATAGATGCCAGCCGGTCCGAGAGCGAGAGCTGTTACGGATGTGCTGGCGTTCGAACCATCCAAATAGGTGCCGAACACCAACGCGCCGTTGGCATCCAATTTGCCGATATAGCCGTTCACGGCGTTTAGCGTAGCCGTAGTTTGAAAGGCGCCTGGAGTTACCGGCAGACCGGCCGATGTTGTTACTCCGTTATAAGCGGATGTGGTGATGCCAGCCAGATAGGCGTTGCCAGACGTATCTACGGCGATGGCATTAAAGCCCTCCTCATAGCCGTTATTGGTGAAGTAAGACACGTATGCCAGCGCGGTTCCCGTAGCATTCAGCTTCGCTGCGAAGTACGCGGGTGTGGTTGACGGGTCGGGCGTTCCCGGAAGATCACTGGTTCCCGTAGATCCGGCGATGTATGCGTTCCCGGCCGCATCGACGGCGAGCGCGGCGATTGTAGCAGGCCCGCTGCCGCCGATGTAAGTGGCATAGCTCAATACAGGGTCGATCGTCAGCGGCTGCGAAGGTTCATAATGCGCCAGGCGCACGCCCACGTCATTTTTAGCAAGAAAGAAATAACTGGCATCCACCCGGACGCGGCGTCCGCCGCGCTCCTGCCAAGCGGCGGGCAGGAGTTGCCGCATCTGGGCGCCCTTCACACGCAGCAGCAGGTCGCCATTTGCGGCGATGGAGACGCCATCGGTGCCCGCGAATCGCAGACGGATTTGCGCCGGGTTGGCGTTTGGCTGTAGTTCAAGGTCATACTCCAGTTGGCGCCCGCTGGCATGCCAAACCAAATCGACGCCTGGATAGATACTGGTGTAGCGAATGCGTCCAAACTGCGGCACGCCGGTTATCCATGCTTTCGGATCGCTGCCTAAGTAATAGTTAGTGTGCCCTTCGAGGGGATTTTCCGGGGTGGCCGCAACTTCCGGGTTCGGATGCACAAATTCAAGTTGAATTCGGGCCGGCTCACCGGCGCCCGCAAACGCCAGTGTGGCGCCGTGCTTTTGTAACGCCAGCGAAAATCCCGCTCCTCGCGCCGTGAACAGTGCGTCGCGGGAGGTCTGGCCCAGGTTCTTTTCGAAATAGGCGGGAACACTGCCGTATGGAGAGGCTTGAGGTACGGAATTGGGAACCGCGGATGACACCAGTGGCGCGAGCAGAAAAAAGAACATCGTTCCAGGTCGCATGTTAGGCCGCAATGGTTCCTGGCGATCGTATCACGATTGTCTCAGCTCCGCCGCCGGGCCGACATTTGGCCGGAACGCGGAGTTGCGATAGCGGTCCAAGTGGTCATCGTCCGGAGTCCCATTTAGGCCTGTGACTGGTGTGCCCGGTTGGTCACCTTCGCCGCTTTCATGGTAAGTCTCCGTGGTGTTGTCATCCGCGGATAGAGGTCGTTTCCGCGTTTTCGTGATTGGCCGCGAGCCGCTTTTGCTGGAAGTTCAAGCTCGATGCGTTAGCTGCAACGCGCCGGCCTACGCTACCGGCTGCGGTTGAGCGACAGCATAGCTGGTTACAATGGGTGCGTGGCCGAATCCGCAGCAGCACCGACATCCGTTTTACCTTTCGAGGCATGCCTGGACGAACTGGAGAAAGTCGTCAAAGAAATGGAGGCGGGGATCTGCCATTGGAGCGGTCGATCGAGCTGTTCGAGAAGGGGATGCAACTGAGCGATAGCTGCCGCAAGCAGTTGGAAGAGGCGGAGACGCGCGTGGAGATGCTGATCCGCAAGGAAGGCAAGCTGCAGGCTGAGCCGTTCCGGCCCGAAAAAGCATGAGCCTGCGCGAGTACCTGGTGCAGCAGCAAGAGCTGGTGGATGCGCATGCTTGAATCTGCTGGCGCCGCCGGAGACGGAGCTGCCGTCGACGATTCATCGCGCCATGCGGTATAGCCTGTTCGCGGGGGGCAAGCGGATCCGGCCGATTCTGTGCATGGAAGCGGCGCGGGCTTGCGGGGTGGAGGCGGGGGCGGCGCAATTCACGGCGGCCTGCTCGCTCGAATTGATCCATACCTATTCGCTGATCCACGACGATCTGCCGGCGCTGGATAACGACGATTACCGGCGCGGCAAGCTGACCTGCCACAAAGTGTTCGGCGATGCCATGGCGATTCTGGCGGGCGATGCGCTGCTGACGCTGGCGTTCCAGGTGCTGGCGAAGATGGAGGGTGTTCCCGGCGAGCGGAAGGCGCGCATGATCGCGGAACTGGCGACCGCGGCAGGCACGGTGGGCGGCATGATCGGCGGGCAGGTGGCCGATCTGGAAGGGGAAGGGCAAGACGCCGACGGCGCGCGCTGCTGGAATCGATTCACCGCGCGAAGACCGGCGCGCTGCTGCGCGCCAGTTTGCGGATGGGCGCGATCTGCGGCGGGGCGGAGCGAGACGCAGTATGCAGGCGCTGTCCAGTTATGGCGAGCATGTCGGCCTGGCGTTTCAGATTGTCGACGATATTCTGGACGTGGAGGAATCGTCGGAGGCGCTGGGCAAGACGGCGGGCAAGGACGCGCAGCAGCACAAGATCACGTTTCCGGCGGTGTACGGCTTGGAGCGATCGCGGCGGATGGCGGAGGAGGAGTGCCAGCTGGCGCATGCGAGCTGGCAGCTGTTCGGCGAGCGCGCGCGAACGCACTGCGCGAACTGGCCGATTTGATTGTGCGTCGCAAGTCATGAAACGCAAGCGCGCTCGACCAGGCTGCTGGTGGAGCGGGGCCTCGCGCCGAGTCGCGGGAGAAGGCGCAGGCGCTGATCATGGCGGGCGAAGTGCTGGTCGAACGGCCAGAGGGACGACGAAGCCCGGGCAACCGGTGAGCGCGGGGATGCGCGATCGAGGTGCTGGCGCAGCCGCCGTTCGTCAGCCGCGGCGGGTTGAAGCTGGAAGCGGCGCTCCGGAATTTCGGCATCGCGGTGGAAGGGCGGGTGTGCCTGGATGTCGGCTCATCGACCGGCGGCTTCACGGATTGCCTGCTGCAGCACGGCGCGGCGCGCGTGTATGCCATCGATGTGGGCACGGGCCAACTGGATTGGAAGATTCGCAACGATCCGCGCGTGATGGTGCACGAGACAGGTGAACGCGCGGTATCTGCGGAAGGAAGACCTGGGCCGAAGCCGGTCGATCTGGCGGTTTGCGACGTGAGCTTCATATCGGTGACAATGATTCTGCCGGCGTTGCCGGAGCGCTGTTACGCGGGGGCGGCGGAAATGGTTATACTTGGTGAAACCCCAGTTTGAGTTGGAACGGCGGCAGGTGGGCAAAGGAGGCATCGTGCGGGATCCGGAGCTGCATCAGGCGGCGTGCGAGCGCGTGGACGAAGCGGTGCGGCACTTGGGGTTTGAGACGGAACTGATGCCCAGCCCGATTCTGGGCGCCGAAGGGAATCGCGAGTTTCTGCTGCATGCACACCGTTAGGCGGGCGGGGACCCGGAGCCGATGGCCATAAAGACGGTCGGCATCATTTCGAAGCCCGCGATCGCGCACGCCGCCACGTTGATCCGGAGCTGCTGGCGTGGCTGGAGACGCGCGGGATTACGGCCCGCTATCGACAAGCGAGACGGCGGCGTATCCGGGGCGGGCGCGACGGGATGCCGCGCGAAGAAGTGCCCGAGGGCTGCGAACTGATAATCGTGCTGGGCGGCGACGGCACGCTGCTCTCGGCGGCGCGCGCGATCGGGCGGCGGGAGATCCCGCTGTTCGCGGTGAACCTGGGCGGCCTGGGATTCCTGACGGCGATCACCATCGACGAGATCTATCCGGAGCTGGAGCGGGCGCTCGCGGGCGAGCAGCGCATCGCGCGCGGCGCAATGCTGCACTGCGAGCTGGTGCGCGGCGGCGAGCAGTGATCTCGCGGTACGAAGCGCTGAACGACGTGGTGATCACCAAGGCGTCCATCGCGCGCATGATCGATCTGGAGACGCACGTGGATCAACATTACGTGTGCACGTACAAGGCGGACGGGCTGATTATCTCCACGCCGACCGGTTCGACGGCGTATTCGCTGTCGGCGGGCGGGCCGATTATTTTCCCGGCCGTGGCGGCGCTCTGCATCACGCCGATCTGCCCGCACATGCTGACCAACCGGCCGGTGCTGGTGCCGGAGACCAGCGTGATCGAGGTGCGCTCGCCGGCGGCGAGGACGCGGTTTATCTGACGATCGACGGCCAGGTCGGCGAGCCGCTGGAGACATGAAGACGCGGTGATTTGCCGGAGCTCGCAATATGCGCTGCAGCCTGATCCGTCCGCCGCAGATGCTGTTCTTCGACGTGCTGCGCCAGAAATTGAAATGGGGCGAACGATGAAGCGAGCTTTCGCTGACGGCCTGGATTTTTATCGGCATGGCGGTGGGCGTGGCGGTCGGCGTGACTGGCGCCGGACGTGGCGAAGCAGACTGGGTCCGGTGAGCGCACGTGTTTCTGCGGCTGATCAAGTCGATTATCGCGCCGTTGATTTTCGGCACGCTGGTGTACGGCATCGCGGGCACGGGCGACGTGAAGACCATGGGCCGCATCGGGCTGAAGGCGATTGTTTATTTCGAAGTGCTGACCACGATCGCGCTGTTTCTGGGGCTGGCGCGGTGAATCTGACGCGTCCGGGCGAGGGGATGAAGCTGGAGCTGACTGCGGCGGAGGCCGACGCTGCCGGAGCGTCCGGCCCAGGCTCGAGTGGCACTCTGGAGCATACGTTCCCGGCCAGCGTGATCGACGCCATGGCGAAGGGCGACGTGCTGCAGATCGTGGTGTTCGCGTTCCTGTTCGGCGCGGCGTGCGCGGCGATCGGAGCGAAGGCCAAGCCGGTGGTGGAATTTTGCGCATTCGCTGTCGGAAGTGATGTTCAAGTACACCGGCTACGTGATGTACCTGGCGCCGCTCGGCGTGGGCGCGGCGATGGCGGTGACGGTCGGGAGGAAGGGCTTCGGCGTGCTGTTCAAGCTGGGCAAACTGGTGCTGACGCTGTATGCGGCGCTGGTATCTTTTCGTGGTGGTGGTGCTGGGGGCGGTGGTGCTGCTCGCGCGGGTTCCAGCGGGGGCGTTCTATCGCGGCGGTGCGGGAGCCGTTTGTGATTGCGTTCTCGACCGCGTCGAGCGAAGCGGCGCTGCCGCTGGCGCTGGAGAACATGGAACTGTTCGGCGTGCCGAAGCATATTGTCGCGTTCGTGCTTCCGACCGGCTATAGCTTCAATCTGGATGGCAGCACGCTGTATCTGTCGCTGGCGTCGATCTTCGTGGCGCAGGCGGCGGGGGTGCACATGCCGTTCAGCCAGCAGTTGCTGATGATGCTGACGCTGATGCTGACCAGCAAGGGCGTGGCGGCGGTGCCGCGCGCGTCGCTGGTGATTCTGGCGGGGACGCTGGCGACGTTTCACTTGCCGATGGAGGGGATCGCGGTGCTGCTGGGGGTCGACGCGGTGATGGATATGGCGCGGACATCGGTGAACGTGCTGGGGAATTGCATGGCGACCGCGGTGGTGGCGCGGTGGGAGGAGTGAGATGGCATCAAGTTTTTATTTGCGCGAGAATGAGACTCCATGCTTCGCGGCTGGCGAGCGCGGGCGATTAGATAGGATTACTTCGTTGCCCTGAACTCGCCATGGCGAACAACGAGAAGAAGGTGAGCGCGGCAACCGCCGAAAGCAGTGGGGTCGATTGAGCTTGCGCGATCCCAATCGGTCATAATGGTACCAGGTTCTATCGATGATCCGCAATGCCAAGGATTTATCTGTCGACGAGAAGGCAGTGATTGAGAGCCTCCTAGGCCGACGTATGTTGGATAATGAAGCGATCAGCATCCGCGCCATTGAACTTCCGGCGCTGTCGGATCAGCGGCGGCGGGAACAAACGGCAGAGTTGCGGAAGTACTTTTCCGACGTCGATGCCCGGCGCGAGCCTGGCTCCCCAGAGGAAGCCGAGGAAGTCCTGACTGAGGCCATGCGCAGTTCGCGGCCCGGTTATCGTCCGCACCGGTGAAGATCGTCCTCGATACAACCATTCTGGTGCGAGCGAACGTGCGCTCCCACGGGCTCGCCCGAGAGCTCTTGATAAACATCTTGGAGAGCGAGCATACGCTCCTGACTTCGAACGAGATGCTTCATGAGTTGGCGAGGGTCCTGCGCTACCCCCGATTGCTGGGATTCTACGGCCTGACCGAGGACATGGTCTTCGAGTACGTCAAGTTACTTTGGCGATTCTCGGAAATCGTGACCCTCGATCCCCTGGTGATTGCGCCCATCCGCGACGTGAACGACATAATAGTGATGCAGACGTCGGTGATCGGCGAAGCGGAAATACTATGTACCACGGATGAGGATTTCTTCGCCAGCCCCGCAAACGAGTACCTGCGCAAATTGGGCGTCGCCGTTCTCGACGACGTTACGCTAATGCATCGCCTGCGGTCCTGATGCTGGAGATGGTTTCGCGCGGCGCGCTATGGGCTGTCGGCGACCCGGCAGCTATCTCGTCCCTGGGGCAGAAGCTATTGATGATGGTGACGCTGATGCTGACGCGCAAGGGCGTGGCGGTGCGGCTGGCGATCGACGCAGTGACGGGTATGGCGCGGACGTCGCTGAGCGGGGTGGGGAATTGTTTGGCAAACGCGGTGGTGGCGCGGTGAGGAGTGAGGGAACCCCACCGGGCGGCGAATCGGCGTATATTCATAGATGCCGTTTTTATGAATCCAAGAACAATAACACCAAGATTTGTGGCCCTGGCGGCGGTATGCGCGCTCGGACCGGTTGCGCACGCGGCGCAAGATTGCGCGGCACTCCAGAAACTCGGACTTCCGAATACCACCATCACGGTGGCGGAGGCTGTGGCGGCGGGCGGATTCACGCCGCCGGCGGGAAAGGCTCAGCCGAACCTGCCGGCATTTTGCCGCGTGGCCGGGAGCATCAAGCCGGCGCCGGATTCGGATATCCAGTTCGAGGTTTTTATGCCGGCTGCCAACTGGAACGGGAAACTGCAGGGGGCGGGGAATGGAGGGTTCGCGGGCAACATGCCCTACGACCAACTGATGGCCGCGGTGGGGCGCAACTACGCAGTTGCGGCGACGGATACGGGGCACAGGGCGGGCGGCACGGACGCCTCGTGGGCGCTCGACCATCCGGACAAGATTACGGATTTCGGCTATCGCGCCATTCACGAGACGGCGGTGAAGGCGAAGGCGATCGTGCGGGCGTATTACGGGGAGGGTCCGAAGCGCGCGTATTTTAATTCATGCTCGAACGGCGGGCGGCAGGCGCTGATGGAAGCGCAGCGGTATCCAGACGATTACGACGGGATCATCGCGGGAGCACCAGCGAATTATTGGACGCACCTGCTGGCGAACGCGGTGTGGGACACGCTGGCGCTGACGGGCGAAAAAGACAGCTACATTTCGTCAAAGAAACTGCCGGCGATTCAGGCGGCGGCACTGGCGGCGTGCGATGCGATGGACGGGGTGAAGGACGGGGTGATCGAGGATCCTTCGAAGTGCCATTACGATCCGGCGGCGATCGAATGCAAGGGGCCGGAGACGGATAGCTGCCTGACGACGCCGCAAGTGGCGGCGCTGAAGAAGCTCTACGCGGGTGGAAGCACGTCGCACGGGAAGCTGTTTCCGGGGTATTCGCCGGGGGGGGAGGCGGAGATGGGCGGATGGGGCGTGTGGATTACGGGGCCCGCTCCGGACAAGAGCCTGATGTACGCGTTCGGGACGCAGTTTTACAAGAACATGGTTTTGGATAATGCGTCGTGGGATTACCACACGTTTCAAACGGACCGCGATACCAAAGCCAGCGACGATAAGGAGTCGCGGAATATGAATGCGACCGACCCGGACTTGAGCAAGTTCAAGGCGCGGGGCGGGAAGCTGATTCTGTATCACGGGTGGAGCGACGCGGCGATTGCACCGCAGAACACCATCAACTATTACGACAGCGTGGCGGGGAAGATGGGATCGCAGACGGCGGGCTTCGTTCGGCTGTTCATGGTGCCGGGGATGCAGCATTGCGGTGGCGGGTCGGGTCCAAACCAATTCGGGCAGATGGCGGTCGCGTCGGGGCCCGAGGATCAGGGGATGGATGCGGCGCTGGAACGATGGGTCGAGACGGGAGTGGCGCCGGAGCGAATCATCGCGACCAAGCGCAAGAGCGATTACGATGCCAAGAGCCCGGTGGTGCGCACGCGGCCGTTGTGCGCGTATCCGCTGGCGGCGAAATACAAGGGGACGGGCAGCACCGACGAAGCCGAGAATTTCGTGTGCGCGAAGCATGAGTGAAAGCCGGCGGCCAGGTTGGGCGGCTGGGCTCACTCTCGTCTTTTTGGCGGGCACGGCCGCCTGGAGTATTTTAGAAATCAATCCGCCGGCGGCGGCGCCCGCTCACGCGCCCGCTGCGGAATTCTCAGCGGAGCGCGCGCTGGTTGATTTGCGCGCGTTGGCTACGGGGCCGCATCCAACCGGGTCGGCGGCTCACGATGCGGTGCGCGACTACATTGTGAAGCAACTGGCGGGGCTGGGCGTGCAGCCTGAGGTGCAGACGGCGACGGTGGTAAGCACGCGGTGGGGATCGCCCTACAATGCGGCGACGATTTCGAATGTGCTGGCGCGACTGCCAGGGACGGGCACTACGAAAGCGGTGATGCTGGCGGGGCATTACGATTCCGTTTCAGCGGGTCCTGGGGCGAGCGACGACGGGCACGCGGTGGCGCTGGAACTGGAGACGCTGCGGGCGCTGAAAGCTGGTCCAGCTTTGCGCAACGACGTGGTGTTTCTGTTTACCGATAGCGAAGAAGGGGGGCTGCTGGGGGCGAAAGGGTTCGTGGAGCATCATCCGCTGGCGCTGACGAAACAGATCGGGCTGGTGATGAACTTCGAGGCGCGCGGGACGAGCGGTCCGGCGATGATGTTCGAGACGAGCGAGGGGAATGGCCGGATCGTGCGGGAGTTTGCGGCGGCGGCGCCGCATCCGGTGACGTCGTCGTTGAGTTACGAAGCTTACAAACTGCTGCCGAACGACACCGATTTAACGTTTTTCAAGAAGGCGGGGCTGGCGGGGATGGGCTTCGCGTTCGTCAACGATGTGACCTACTATCACACGCAGTACGACGATGTGGCGCACTTGGATCCGCGCAGTTTGCAACAGGATGGGGACTACGCGCTGGCGCTGACGCGGCGGTTCGGCGGGATCGACCTGCGCGATTTGAGAGGCGAGAATGCCACGTATTTCGTGCTGCCGATTGTGGGATGCGTGGTTTATCCGATCGGGTGGAGCGTGCCGCTGACGGGCTTGGCGGTGCTGCTGTTTGCCGCGGCGATTGGGCTGGGATTGGCGAAGCGGCGGATTTCTTTGGGCGGCATTGCCGCGGGATTTTTCGGATTGATTCTCGTTGCGGCGGCGGCGAGTGGGGCGGTCAGTCTGATGTGGTCGCTGGCGAAGGGCGACGCGGCGGGAGTGTGGCAGGCGTTCGCGGGGGATCCTTATCATGCCGACGTCTATCGCATGGCTAGTGTCGCGCTGGCGGTGGCGGTGGCGACATTGGCGTTTGCGCTGGCGCGGGGACGGGTGCGCGTGCTGAATTTATGGGCGGGGGCGCTGTTGTGCTGGCTGACGATTACGGCGGCGACGGCGGCTTATATGCCCGGCGCGACGTATTTGTTCTTGTGGCCGGCGTTATGGGCGACGATCGGGCTGGGGATTTTTGCGATGCGCGCGGAGGGCGGCGCGACACTCGACGGGGTGGCGCTGGCGTGGATATTCGCGCTGCCTGGCGTGGTGATGGTTGCGCCGACGATTGAACTGCTGTTTCAAGCGCTGACGATGAGAATGGCGTTTGTAGATGCGTTCGTGGTGGCGTTGTTGCTTGGGCTGATCGTTCCCTGCGTGGATGCGATCGCGGGCGCGGGGCGCTGGCGGTTACCGGGAGCGGCGGCCTTGTTGTGCGCGGCGTGCCTGATCGCGGGCGCTTCCGTGTCGCGTGTGAGCCGCGAGAATCCGCGGATGGACAGTATTTATTACGACCTCGATGTGGATACCGGGAAAGCGGTCTGGTCGAGCCTGGACCGACAGGTGGACGATTGGACGGTGAGGTACTTGGGGGGGAATCCGAGGCGAGCGGGGCTGCCGGACTTCGTGCCGTTCACACAGTGGGACTATCTGCAGAAAGAAGCGCCAGCGGCGGCGCTGGAGGCTCCGCGAATCGAGCGGCTGGATGGGGGGGGAAACGAACTGCGTCTGCGCGTGACGTCGCCGCGGGGAGCGCCGCGAATTTATCTTTACGGGGACGAGCGGAACCCGGTGGAGCAGTCCAGCGTGAACGGCGCGCCGATTGAGGCGGACAAGGCTTTGGAAGGGCTGAAAGCGGGACAGAAGGCGCATGCATTCCGCATGCGGCGGTGGGGGCTTTGCTACTACAACGTGCCGGCAACCGGGATCGAAGTGCGGTTGCGGCTGCGGGATGCGAGCGGCGGGTTACCGGATGGCGGCGATCGATCAATCATACGGGCTGGATGGCCTGCCGGGCGTTACGGCGCGGCCAGAGAGCATGATTCCGCTGCCGTTGATGATGGATTCGGTTTGGGTGCGGAAGACGTATACGTTTTAGGGCCGATTATTCCTTGCGGCCCTTGGTCTTCAGGACGATGGGGGTGCCGCGGAAGCCGAAATGTTTACGGATCTGGTTGACGAGGTAGCGCTCGTCGGAAAAGTGCAGCGGCGCGACCCGGTTGGTGAACAGCACGAAGGTGGGCGGGTGCACGGACGGCTGGGTGATGTAGTAGATCTTGCGTTCTTCGAAGTGCAGTTTTTCGACGAAGCGGTTTAGCTCGCCGGTGGTGACGCGTTTGTTGGCGGACTCGTAGACTTCGCGAATGGTCTTGAAGATTCTGGGCACGCCGGAGCCGGTTTTCGCGGAGAGGAAGATCACCGGAGCGTATTCGAGGAACTTCAATTCGTCACGCAGGTTCTGTTCGAATTCGCGTTTCTTCGGATCGGTGATGAGATCCCACTTGTTGACGCAGAGGATCACGCCCGAGCCGCCTTCATGGGCGTAGCCGGCGATGGTGGCGTCGAGGCCGAGCACACCTTCGGCGGCATCCATGACGACCAGGACGACGCTGGCCATGCGGATGTTGCGGCGGGCCATGACCACGCTGAGCTTTTCGGCCATGAGCTTGGTCTTGCCTTTGCGGCGGATGCCGGCGGTATCGACGAAGGTGTAGGACACGTTGTCGCGCACGACGGTTTCGTCGACGGAATCGCGGGTGGTGCCGGCGATGGGCGAGACGATGGAACGCTCTTCGCCGGTGAGGGCGTTGAGCAGGGTCGACTTTCCGACGTTGGGGCGGCCGATGATGGCGACTTTGATGGCGGCGGAGGGTTCTTCGGGGGGCTCTTCTTCGCGCGGGATGGCGGCGGTGACGTGATCGACCAGGGCATCGATGCCGATGCCGTGTTCGGCGGAGACCGGGAAAATATCCTTGATGCCGAGCGAATAGAAATCGTGGACGAGGTCTTCGCGGGCGCCGGTGTCGGCTTTGTTGACAGCGAGGGAGATGGGCTTGCCGAGGCGGAGGAGCATGCGGGCGAGGTCGCGGTCGGGGCCGGTGATTTCAGCGCGGCCATCGACCAGGAAGATGATGTGGGAGGCGTTTTCGAAGGCGTGGCGCGCTTGTTTCAGGATCTGACTGGGGATGTATTCGTCGTCATCGATGACGATGCCGCCGGTATCGATGAGTTCGAAGCGGCGGCCGCGATATTCGGTGACGCCGTGGAGGCGGTCGCGAGTGATGCCGGGTTCGTCGCCGACGATGGCGCGGCGCTGGCCGGTAATGCGGTTAAAAAGGGTCGATTTTCCGACATTGGGGCGGCCCACGATGACCACGGTGGGGAGGGAATGGGGCATGTGCTCTTCCATGATAACAGCCAAGCCCCAGATGCTTTTGAGAAATAACGCCGCGGGACGCGCGAGCGTGAATGGTGCTGGCGGACAAGACTGTCAGGCGGAGAGAATTGGCCGCCGATGAACGCGGATGAACGCGGATGAACGCGGATGAACGCGGAGGCAGGGGAAGGGTTGGCCCTCGCGTGTTTCCAAAGGAATCCTTAGAGATCGATGGAGTCTTCGTTGCGGACATTGAAGTACTGGATGATGTCGTCGCGGAGCTGGAGGTTGCGGTCGGTGAGTTGGAGTACACCTTGGACGTCGTATTTCAGATCGAGTTCGGGATCGAAGGCGCTGCCGACGAGGATTTTCCAACGGTCCTGATAGCGGCGGTGCTGTTTGGAACCGTGCCAGTAATGGTTGATGGTTCCGTTAATAACGCCGATCTTGCGCTGGATGGAGGACTCGGCGCGCGCTTGCCAGCGGGTCCAGTAATTCACGTAGGATTTGGCGATGCCGGCCGGGAATGACTTGTCGACTTGGCCGAGCAGGGCATAGGCCATGTGGCGGTCGCCGGAGCCGAGGATGCCGATATCGCCGAGGCCGCCGAGGTCGCTGATCGCGGAGCGGCGGGCGGCCCAGGCGTAGCCGGTGTGCATCAAACCTTTGAAGGGATAGGCGCCAGGGTTGGCGTTCTGGGAGTTGGGGTTGCGGACGATGGGCTGGAGGACGCGCCGGTCTTTCAGATAGGAAGCAAAGAGGCTGCCGCACTGGGCGATGGGTTGATGTTCGGGCCCGTAGTCGATGTTGTGGGTCCACATCTGAACGACTTTGTAGATTTGGAGTTGATGGAGGGTTTCCTGGACCCAATCGGGACGGGCGAACTGGACATCGGCGTCGATCCAGGCGACATATTCGGCGTCGGCGGGGAGGCGGGAGATGCCTATATTGATGAGGTTTTCCTTGTGCCAGAGGATGGCGGGGGAACGGAGCTGGATGTGGCGGGGATTGGCATGGTCCGTGACTTCGAAATGGCGGTCGCGCAGGGCCAACTCGACGGTGTAAAGGATAGCCCCGGCCTCTTCGACCATTTTTGAGAAGGCTTGATAGAGCTTGTAGCGCGCGTAGTAGCGCATGGGGTTGGAGATAACGGTCACCACGTAGAGCGGGGCGGTGATGGGCGTGATGTGGTGTTGGCCTTGCGAGGGGTGAACACTCCTCTGCGAGAGCTCCTGATCCTGGGGCGTTACATATTTCATAAATTACACGGTTTCTTTCGAGGATTGAGACGGGCGGTGGAGAAGGGCGCGGACGCGCGCGACCGCCAATCGCGCGCGTTGAAATGGAACGGAGCGCCCTTCCCGATTTCAGAGTATCAACGGGTTGAGGGAGCGCTGTTCGCGGAAGAGGTCGAATCTCCCGCAGGTTATTGATTCAATGCCTGAAAGTATTTTTGGCTGGAGCGTCAACGCGGGACGGCGCTCGGCATAGCGGAGTCCAGTCCGGCTTGGATAAACTGGCGATAGCGGCGGAGGGACGGTGCACAGCCAGTGGCAGCGCGGATCCACGTGTGCGGCTGCGCGTAACCGACGGGGGCTGGCGGGGCACTGGCGGTGCGGGACAATGGCATCGGCATCGACCCGGCGTGTCATGGCAAGATTTTTGGAGTCTTCGAGCGGTTGCATGGGAGGGCGATTCCGGGGACAGGCATCCGGTTGGCGATCTGCCAGCGCGCGATCGAGCGAAACGGGGGCAGGATGTGGGTAGAGCCGCAAGCGAACCAAGGGGCGCCGTTCTATTTCACGGCTCCGGCGGCCAAGGCCTGACGGGCGAGTGCGCGGGCGGCGTCGACGGCCAGTACCGCGGCGTGTTTCGATTCGGCGCTGAGTCCACCGACCAACTCTTCGATCTGGGCGGGGCGAAGGGCAGCGACTTCTGGCGCGGACCTGGCGGCCAGCCATTCGGTGAGGGCGGAGCCGGCGGCGATGGAAGCGGTACAGCCGCGGGTCTTGTAGCGGGCTTCGGCGACTACGCCATCGCTGAATTCGGCTGAGAGGCGCAGAATGTCACCGCAAATGGGGTTGGAGACTTCGACGGTGATGGCCGGCGGGGGCAGTTCGCCGACATTGCGCGGATTTTGGAAGTGATCGAGCAAACGCTCGGAATACATCTGAATTAACCTCCGGCGGACCAGGTGTGCTGCAATGATGCTGATGCGGCAGTATTTTCCGATATTGAAGGACCGGGTTCGGGCGCGGGAATTCTCGTCCTTGTTCTTGTTTGTGACGTCGCGCTGCAATTCACTATGCCGCACCTGCTTCTATTTTGACAAGTTAAACAGCCCGGACGATTTGACGACGCCGCAGATGGAGCGAATTTCGGCGAGCGCGCCGCCGTTCCGCAAGCTCTGGCTTTCGGGGGGCGAGCCGTTCCTGCGGGAGGAACTGGCGGAGATTGTGGCGATGTTCGTGGGGCGGAATGGGGTGCGCAACGTCAATCTGCCGACGAATGGCTTGCTGCCGGAGAAGATTTTCCGTTCGGTGGACCGGATGCTGGAGCTTTGTCCGGACGTGTCGATCGATTTGAATTTCTCGCTGGACGGGCTGGCGAATACGCATGATGCGATCCGCGGGGTGCCGAATAACTTCAAGAAGACGCTGGCGACTATGGAAGAGGCGGAACGGCGTTACCGGGGCGTGCGGCGGCTGCGGCGGAACGTGCTGACGGTGATTACACGGGAGAATTACAACGAGATTGTAGGGCTGGGTTTGCATTTGATGGAGAACGCGCGGATCGACGGGCAGTATTTCGAGGTGGTGAGGGGTGCCGCGCCGGACGCTTCGCTGAAGATCCTGACGCGCGAGGGCGTGGCGGCGCTGCACCGGCGGCTGATGCCGTTTCACCGGCGCTATGCGGACAAGCTGTTCGAGCATCTGGCGCCGGGAGTACGGCATTTCGCGAAGATGTTTTATTTGGGGAATCTGCGGTTTCATTTCGATTTGCACGAGCAGTGCCTGGAATCTCCGAAGAAGTGGCCGATGGCTTGTACGGCGGGGGAGACATCTATCGTGATCGACCACAACGGGCGGTTTCGCGCGTGCGAGATGCGGGGGATTGTGGGGAACCTGGCGGATTTCGATTACGATGTGAGGCGGGCGCTGGCCTCGGAGGCGATGCAGGAGGAAGTGGGGGCAATTCCGAAGGCAAATTGCTGGTGCACGCATAGCTGCTTTATTCAGGACAGCTCGAAGTTTCAGCCGAGCGTGCAGCTTTTCCATATTCCGTGGGCATGGTTCCGGCAGCGAATCGACCGGCTGCCGGAGATGCCGGCCGCGGAGCTGGAGCGATTCAAAGCGCTGGAGCTGGCGTAATCGTGACGACGGTAGCGGCGGCTCTGATCCGGCGGAGGGGGCGAATTTTAATTTGCCGGCGGAGCGCATTGGCGGAGGCGCATGCGTTGAAGTGGGAATTTCCGGGCGGGAAGGTGGAGAGCGGGGAGACGGGGGCTGAGGCGCTGCGGCGGGAGCTGCGGGAGGAGTTGGCGATTGAGGCGCGGATTGGGGCGGAGGTGGAGCGGTATGAGTTTGCTTATGAGGGGAAGAGAGCCATTCTGCTGTTGTTTTTTGAGGTGACGGAGTTCGCGGGGGAGTTGCGCAATCGCGTGTTTGAGGAGATGCGGTGGGTCGAGCAAGGGGAACTGCCGGGGTTTGATTTTTTGGAAGGCGACGTGGAGTTTGTGAAGCGGTTGGCGGAAAAGAAGAGGGACGCTTGCTGACGCGCGCGGTTCGGATCGCGCGGATCGGTACTTTTCCCCGGAGACTTTAGGGGAAGCGGACTTCGATGTTGCGGGTGCGGTTGAGCTGCTCGGTCAACGGGCGATCGACCAGCGAGAGAGACGCCTGGTTGTGAATGTTGCCGGCGGTGAAATAGTGCAGGGTGTCGCCTTCGAAGTAATAGGCGACGGCGGAATAGACGCTGTGATCTTTGAAGGCGATCAGGTAATAGGTGGTGTCCGGGGGCGGCGTGGCATCGGTATTGGACTGCGGCGCAGCGTCCTGGGGCGCGGGGGAATTGAAATACTGATTGACGATTACGGGCGGCTGCCCGGGCTGATCGGGCTGGGAGTTATCGGCGGGCGGCTGGGCAGCGTAGCCAGATCCCCCAATGTAGACGGGATAAACGTAAACGCCGGACGCCGTGTTGCGGCGATGGGCACCGGTCCCGGTGGTAAAGGCGGGGACAAGTCCGCCATAGCGGGTGGCGGTTACGGCAGCGCCTTGCGGCAAGGCGGGGGTGACTACATTGCCCCAGGGATTGCCTCCGGTGGGGGCGTGCAGCAGGCCGGGAAAGACGATGTTGCCGAACTGGGCGGAAAGCGGTAGCGCGGTCAAGAAGGCGATGACGATTGCGCCGGGAAATTTCATGGGCACCCTCTGCTACAGATTAGCACTGGAATCGAGTACGCGCTTGCGGCAAGGGCGGGGCGCATCCCGCTATGCTGAAAGTTGCCTGAAGGGACCTATCTTTACTGCGACGTGAGCTTGCCGGTGCCGCTCGACCAGGCGTTCACCTACGCGCTGCCGTTGACGCTGCGGCATCGGGTAAAGGTTGGGTGCCGATTGCTGGTACCTTTCGGCGCGCGGAAGCTGACTGGGGTAGTGTTGAGCTGCCACGACCAAGCGCCGGAGGTGACGGCGCGGGAGGCGCTGCGACTGTTCGATGCGACTCCGGTACTGGATGCGGAGCTGATCGCGCTGGGGAAATGGATTTCGGGATACTACTGCGCACCGCTGGGCGAGGTGCTGCGGAGCATGCTGCCGCTGGCGTCGGAGATCAGGCGCGGTAAGGTTTACTCGCTGACGGATGCGGGGCGGGACGCGGCGCGGCAGTTATTGTTCGACTCGGCGCCGGAGGATCCGGTGGTGCAAATCCTGCGGATGCTGGACCGGCGGTCGCTTTCGGCGGAGTACATCGAGCGTAAACTGCCTTTGGCGGCGAATGCGCTGCGGGCGCTGGAGCGCAAGAAATTCGTGATGGTGGAGCAAGTGGAGGCGGAACGCGATCCGCTGCGGGCGTCCTCGGAGCGGCTGCGAGTCGAGTTGGTGGGGGGGGGCGCGGCCGGCAAACTGCCGAAGGCCGAGCGCGAGCTGCTGGCGTTCTTGGAATTGCATCCGGGGACGCACAATCTGAAGGATCTGGAAGCGATGGTGAAGGATGCGAGTCCGGCGGCGCGATCGCTGGCACGCAAGAAGCTGTTGTTGCTGCGGACGGAACCGCCGGCGATTCATTGCGCGCCGATCCGGGCGCCGCATACGCTCAATCCGGCGCAGGCGGCGGCCTTCGAGCAGATTCGGGATGGGATTCGCGCGCAGGAGTTTCGGACATTCTTGCTGCACGGGGTGACGGGTTCGGGGAAAACGGAAGTTTATCTGAACGCGATTGACGAAGCGCTGGGGTGCGGACGGAGCGCGCTGCTACTGGTGCCGGAGATTGCATTGACGCCGGCGGTGGCGGGGCAGTTCTTCAGCCGGTTTGGGGACCGGGTGGCGATCCTGCATAGCGCGTTCAGCGATTCGGAGCGGTCGGACCAGTGGCGGCGGATCCGGGCGGGGACGGCTTCGGTGGTGGTGGGGACGCGGTCGGGCGTGTTCGCTCCGATGCTGAACCTGGGTTTGATTGTGGTGGACGAGGAGCACGACCAGAGCTACAAGCAGGAGGAAACGCCGCGGTACAACGGGCGGGATGTGGCGATCGTGCGGGCGCAGGCGGCGCGGGCTTGCGTGGTGTTGGGATCGGCGACGCCGAGCCTGGAGAGCCGGTACAACGCAGAGCGCGGGAAGTATACACTGCTGGATTTGCCGGCGCGGGTGGAAGCGCGGCCGATGCCACAGGTGGAACTGATCGATATGCGGACGGAGTTCCTGGAGACGCGCAAGCAGGCGACGTTTTCGCGGCGGCTGCTGGAAGCGGTGGCGCACCGGCTGGAGAACGGGGAGCAGACGATTATTCTGCTGAACCGTCGCGGGTTTTCAAGCTTCGTGGCGTGCCGGTCGTGCGGGGAGCGGGTGCAGTGCATGAATTGTTCGGTGACGCTGACGTTTCACCGGCGCGACCGGCGGCTGCTGTGCCACTACTGCAACTATGCGGAGCGCGTGCCGACGCATTGTCCGAAGTGCCAGAGCGAGCATATTTATTTTCTGGGGGTGGGGTCGGAGAAGGTGGAGGAGGAGCTGCATCACGAGTTTCCGAAGGCTCGGATTGCGCGGCTGGACCGGGATACGGCGGGGGCGAAGCGGCAGTACGAGTCGATTTTGCAGGGCTTTCGCGAGGCATCGTACGACATTCTGGTGGGCACGCAGATGATCGCGAAAGGGCACGATATTCCGAACGTGACGCTGGTGGGGGTGGTGTCGGCGGACGTGGGGCTGGGACTGCCGGATTTTCGGGCGGCGGAGCGCACGTTTCAATTGCTGACGCAGGTGGCGGGGCGAGCGGGGCGGGGCAACCTGCCGGGTATGGTGCTGGTGCAGACGATCAATCCGGATCATTATGCGGTGCGGATGGCGGCGGCGCAGGATTATCAGACGTTTTACGAGAAAGAGCTGCAATTCCGGCGGATGATGCACTACCCGCCATTCAGCGCGATGGCGAATATTCTGGTGCGGACGGAGCAGCAGGAGCAGGCGTTGCGGCTGAGCACGGAGTTGGGACATTTTCTGACGCCGGCGCCGGAGAAGATCAAGATCATGGGGCCGGCGGAGGCGCCGGTGCCGCGGTTGAAGAGCGAGTATCGCTACCAGTTTTTGATTAAGGCGGCTAGCCGGACGGCGTTGAATGAATTGCTGCGGCGGGCGCAGGGGTTTGCGCGGGAGAACAAGTGGAGCGCGACGGCTCTGGTGATCGACGTGGATCCGCTGACGCTGTTGTGAGCGGCGAGATCGGCGGCGGTTGCGGGGGATCGGCAGTGGCCGAGAAATTGACCGCCGCTTCGCGGCAAGGAATCTCAAGCGCTTTCCGTCGCCCCTTCGGGCACCCCGCCTTCCGATCCGATTGGGGGTGGCGGCGGCAGCGGGACGCCTGATCGACTCCGCGGATGACCGCGCGGGCGCGGCGCCGGTTGCGGCGATCAGCTATGCGGCCAGCCAGCAGCGCTTTGGGTCGCCAGCGGGCGCGATTGGACAAGCGGTTCAGGTCGACAATGTGCCGTTCACGGCGAATCGGCGTACCGGTGGCGATGGCGGGGTTGCGGGTGGTGAAGTCGCTGCTGTTCGAGAGGCGGGCTAACGATCCGTGGACGCTGGCGCTGGCTGGGGCGGTGCTTTTGGGGGCGGCGCTTGTGGCGGGCTATGCGCCGGCGAGGCGGGCGTCGCGGATCGATCCGGTGGCGGCTTTGCTGGGGGGGGTAGCGCTACCGATTGCCGGCGGGACTGGGGACGGTGTAATACCAGCGCAAGATTTGATACCGGTCGGCGCTGGCGGGGGCGAACTTCACCAAGGCTGCGACGGTACGCTGGAGATCGGACAATTGACCGTTGGGCAAGCGCAGGCGGGCGGTGGCGCGAAGGGTGAACATGGTGTAACCGCCGATGCGCAGCCTGGTGAATCCGGCTCCGGCGATATCGGATAAGGGCGTCAAGTCGTTCATGTTCTGAAAGGGCTGGACGCGGCGCTGCTGGACGATCGCCGCCACGCCCTCCGGCGGAATGCCGAGGGTTGCGAGCACGGCCGGCGCGGCGGTGTTGGCATCGAACTGCCCGGTCGAACCGTAGACGGAGAGGCAGTCGATCAGGCCGGTCCTTTGCACGAGATGTTGCGGGGACCCTTCCGGCGCATTTTGCCACGCTCCGTAGAACAGATCGGGGGTGACGCCCTTAACCGAAAGCAGTTCTTCGATGTCCTGGAAGCGGGCATGGGGCGCGGCATAGGGCGGATGCTGCGCGGCATAGTAACTGTCAAAGGGGCTGGCGAGATCGAGGGCGGGAGCGGAGCGCCAGTCGGCAATGGAGGCCGCGATATCCTGCGCGGGGCCGGGCGCGGCGCCCAGGTTCGCGAGCAGGTTGGCAAGATCGCCGGTTTGGGTGGTATTGACGTTGAATTTCGCGGTTTCGGGGATGACGTCGACTACCGCGTGGCCTTCGGGGAAGTCGAAGACGAAGTAAGGAGTGGGGGGATGGTAGATGGGGTTGTCGGGATGCGACCGTCCCCAATCGGTGTAAAGGATGGCGCGGCGCAGGCCGCCGATGGCGAGATTCTGGCTGCGCAGGCCATCGACAGCGGTGGCGCTGCGATCCGCCTCGCCGCGCACGGTATCGGCGAGGGCGAGGGCGATGGTTGCCAGGGCGGCGGATAGCCACAGCACGGTGAGCAGCGCCGTTCCCCGGCTGGAGCGTGATTTATTGCTGATCCGCATAAACCATGTTCGGTAACCGGCTAATCGGAATGTCCGCGGAGATGGTGAGGGGACGCAGCCGTGCTGGATTATCCTCGAGCGGCGCCATTTCGACTCGAATTCCAGCGGGCCACTGGGGCAGCGCCCACAGGGGATGCCATTGGTCGATATCGGGCGGTTTGGCTCGCTCAAGGTAGGAGAAGCGGCAGAAGGCCAGCTTATCGGCCAGGACGAACGATTGCGGGGAAGCCAGGACTGGCTGGAATTGCGGCAGCAGGAAGCCGGAAACCGGATCGGCCGCGAGGGCCACGCAGGATTGGCCGGCGCTGGCAGGTCCGGTGTAGGGAAGTTCGTTGACGATGAGCCGTACACCGCGTCCTTCCGCCCCTGGGATGATTTGAAATTCGAGCAGCTTGGGTTGACCGCGCCAGGCTTCCTGGAGCGAATAGGTGGAGACCAGCCGCATGGATTGAGGTTGTCCCTCAAAGAAAGGGAAGGGGGAAGGCGAGACGTCTTGGCCGCCGGTACAAAGGGCTTTGATGGCCATGAAGCCGCCGAGTTGCTGTTCGAGGAGGCGCTGCGCGCCGGCGACGCGGCGGTTTTCCATCAAGCGCGCATTGGTATCGCGCATGGCTCCGAAGCCAAAGCGGATGGTGGTCAACATTCCTACGGAGAGCAGGCTGAGCAGACCCACGGCGATGACGATTTCGATGAGGGTGATGCCGGCTTCCGAGCGCCGTCGAGTGCGTGTCACTGCAGGTCCTCCTGACGCAGGACATGCGTGCGATAGCCCGCCAGGGCGAAGGTGCGGCGCTCATTGCCCGCCATCCACCAGATTTCGAGGGAAAGCCGGTCGAGCGCCTGCTGTCCGGGCACGGGCGTGGGAGGCATCTCAAAGCGGGTCAGACGCGCGCGCCATCCACCGGGCACGCCACCCGTTAACCCGGGGTCGAATGCTCCTTCCACCGGTGTGTCCAGCGGGAGGAGCGGTTCGAGGAGCAACTCGTCCAATTTCGAACGGGCCAGCAAGGCGGCGCGGTCGCGATTGGTGACGCGCGTGGCATTGCGCATGGAGGCGGTAACCTCGGAGATCAGGCCGATGACCGCGATGGCCATGATGAGGGTGGCGACCATCATTTCGAGGAGGGTGAAACCGCGCTGTCTCATGGCTGGTCCGGCGTTTCGACTTCGGTGACGCCGGTGATCGGATTGAGGCGCACAATGCGGCGCGCGCCTCGCCGGTTAGCAATCTCGATACCGATGCGCGGGCTGACGCCGCCGGGCTGGATGAGGAATTGGCGCGGCTCGTTGCTTGGTTCGGCTAGCGCGGGCCAAACCGCGCGTAGAGCAATTCCGGGAGGAAGGCTCAGGATTTTCAGGGAGCCTGCGTCGGCCGAGCGCATGGTGACGCTGTTGTCGCGGACGGAAACGGTGAGGTCGACAGCTTGCTGGCGGCGCTCGGCGCGATTGGCGGCGACGTTGATGAAAGCGGCGAGCGAGCGCGTTGCCGCAGACAGGCGCAGGTTATCCATGCCGGCGATCATGTTGGGAAACGAGACGCCGATGATGAGCGCGATGATGACCAGGACGATCATCATCTCGATCAGCGTCACGCCGCGCTGCGCGCGCCTATTTCCAGTTGACGATATCGGCATTCATGCCTTCGCCGCCGGGTTGGCCGTCGGCGCCGTAGCTCATGATGTCGGGCTCGTCGCCATGCTCACCGGGGAAGCGGTAGATGTAGGGATGCTTCCAGGGGTCCAGGGTGTCGAACTTCTTCAGGTAAGGCCGCAGCGCTTCCAAACCTTCTTCCTGCGTCGGAAACACGCCATGGTCGGCGTGGAACTGCACCAGCGCGCCCTCGAAATTGTTGATTTCCACGTTGGCCTTGGTCACGCGCGCCTTGTCTACTTGCTGGAACAGCTTGGGGCCGACCAACACGGCGAACAGGGCGATGATGATCACCACCACCATCATTTCGATCAGCGTTACGCCCGCCTGGGTTCTTCTGCGTCGATTTTGTATCTTCATATAGCCACGTCGTTGATGCTGCTGATTGCCACCAGGATACTCAGAATGAAACCGCCCACGATGACGCCCATGACCAGAATGACGATGGGCTCGAAGACCGCCGTAAAGCGCTTGATGGCGGCGCGCGTATCTTCCTCGTAGATGTCGGCCATGCGGCTGAACATGGAATCCAGTCTGCCGGTTTCTTCGCCGACGGTCAACAGGTGCCCGACCAGAGGGGGAAAGACTCCGACCTTGGTAATCGGTCCCGCGATGCCTTCGCCGCGTTTCACGCCTTGGGAGACGGCGTTGAGGCCGCGCGCCATGTAACGGTTGTTCAGGATTGCCCCGGAGATTCCGATGGCTTGCACCAGCGGCACGGTATTGCCGATCAGGGTGGCCATGGCCCGGGCGAAACGCGACGTCTCGGCTTTCTTCAAAGCGTCGCCTAACAGAGGCAGCTTCAGCCGCCATTCGTCCCA
Source organism: Bryobacterales bacterium (assembly GCA_963738375.1). Classification (GTDB taxonomy): domain Bacteria; phylum Acidobacteriota; class Terriglobia; order Bryobacterales; family Bryobacteraceae; genus Bog-159. The sequence goes on from CAVTWL010000004.1 coordinate 333,836, forward strand.
GCGCAGCCGGCCCTCGGTGGTCCCAATATACAGCCGCGCCGCGGTGACGATGGCGGCGATCACCAGCGCCGCTATCCACCACCACGTCTTCACGAAGGCGCTCACCTCGAGCATGATCTGGGTGGGCAGCGGCATCTTCATGTGCGAATCTTCAAAGAGGCCAGCGAAGCGCGGCACGACGAAGGTCAGCAGGATGATTACCGAAGTCAAACCGACCAGGCAGAGCAGGGCGGGGTAGATCATGGAGGAGATGATATAGTTGCGCAATTCGTCGCGCGAGCGTTCGAACTCGGAGAGACGCTCAAAGACCACCGCCAGCGCGCCGGAAGCTTCGCCGGCCCGCACCATGTTCACAAACAGATCGGAGAAGTATTCGCCGTGAGTCGCCAGACTATCGGCCAGGGGTTTGCCGCCCTTGAGAACGCGCAAGACATCAAGGACGATGGTGCGAAAAGCAGGGCGCTCGGTCAATTCGGCGGTGATGGCGAGCGCGCGGTCGAGCGGCACGCCGGCATTCAGGAGGGTGGACAACTCCTGGGTGAAGAACAGGACGTCTTTACGGCGGCCGCTGGCAAACGCCGGCAGCTTCAGCTCGTAGGATTTCTTGGGTTCCGCGCCGACATAGACCGGCGTCAGGCCCTGCTTGCGGAGCTCGCGCGCGACGTATTTATCGTTGTCGCCCGCCAGTCGGCCGGTGCGGAGCTTTCCGTCGGCGGCCACGGCGCGGAAGAAGAAGGTAGTCATCGGCACTAGAATTCCTGGGTGACGCGCATGACTTCGGCCACGGTGGTTTGGCCCATGCGGATCTTGCGCCAGCCGTCTTCGCGCAGGTTGCGCATGCCGTAGCGTCGGGCGGCTTGGGTGAGCGCGCCGGCGTCCTCGTTCTTGATGATGCGCTGGCGCAGTTCGTCGTTCAGCTCCATCAATTCGAAGATGCCCATGCGGCCGGAGTAACCGGAGCCGGCGCAGTTTTCGCAGCCTGCGCCGCGGAATGTTTCGAGGCGCTCGCCCTCGGGAGAGATGGCAGTGCCCGCCGGCGCTTTGCAATGCTGGCAGACCAAGCGGACCAGGCGCTGCGCCAGAACTGCCACGAGAGATGAAGTGACCAGGTAATTCTCTACGCCCATGTCAGTCAAGCGGGTAATGGCGCTGGGTGCGTCGTTGGTGTGCAGCGTGGAAAACACCAGGTGGCCGGTGAGGGCGGCGCGAATGGAAATGTCGGCGGTTTCCCGATCGCGGATTTCGCCGACCATGATCACGTCGGGATCCTGGCGTACGATGTGGCGCAAGCCGGCGGCGAAGGTCAGCCCGATTTGGGGATTGACGTGGATCTGGTTGATGCCATCCATCTGATACTCGACCGGGTCTTCGATGGTGATGATCTTCTTGTCGGGAATGTTGATGCGCTTGAGCGCGGAATAGAGGGTGGTCGACTTGCCGCTGCCGGTGGGGCCGGTGACCAGGAAGATGCCGTGGGGCAGGGAAGTGAAGTGCTCCATGCGCGAGAGCATGAGGTCGTCGAAGCCGAGGCGGCGGAGGTCGTAGAAGTCGCCGGCGGAGCGGTCGAGCAGGCGCATGACGACGCTTTCGCCGTATAGCGTCGGCAGCGTGGAAACGCGAAGATCGACTTCGCGGCCCAGGATTTTGATTTTGATGCGGCCATCCTGCGGGAGCCGGCGCTCGGCGATATTCAGTTTGGCCATCAGCTTGAGGCGCGAAATGATGGCCGATTTCAGTTCGCGGGGCGGCGCTTCCTGATTGAAGAGCACGCCATCGACACGGAAGCGGACGCGAAACTCTTTCTCGAACGGTTCGATGTGAATATCGCTGGCGCGGCGTTCGATGGCTTGGGCGATCATGGCGTTGACCAGCCGGATGACGGGCGCCTCGCTGGCCATATCGCGGAGGTGCTCGAGATCCTCGTTGGCCTGGGCCGTGCCCAGTTCCGCGTCGAATGCCTGTTTGGCGGACTCGCCGTAATGGCGGTCGATAGCGTCGAGAACTTCCTGTTCCGGCGCGAGCGCCGTCTCGATGCGCAAGCCGGTGAAGCCGCGCACCGCTGCGATGGTATCGAAGTCGAGCGGGTCGGCCATGGCGAGGGTGAGCGTGGAATCTTGAACGGCAAAGGGCACAAAGCGGCACTGCCGCATGAAGCGGGCGGAGAGTCCTTCGAGTTCGGGCGCAGCGGGGGGGGGCGAATCGGGCGTGACCAGGGGCACGCGCAACTGTTCGGACAGGGCGGCGAGCACATCGCGGGCGGCGATAAAACCCATGTCGACCAGAATCTTACCCAGCTTGTCGCCGCGTTCCCGCTGCAGGTCGAGGGCGCGCTCCAGGTCTTCCTGTTGAATGAGCTTGCGGGCGATCAGCATTTCCCCAAGGCGGGGCGCGCTGGGAACGGGAACGGCGGGTTGGCCGGCTGCTTCGGCTGCGATCAATTAAAACTCCACCGTGCGGATGGCGCTTTCTCTAGTGTCGTTCGAGAGAAGCTGCTGCCGCTGCGCCCGCATGACGATCTGATTGGGCAAGCCCGTGTAATCTTCCCAGGAATAGTGAAACAGGGAAACCGCCAGCACCACTTGTTCACTGGGCGGCAGGTTTTCGAGCGATGATGCGGAAGCGGCCAGCATGGCGCGCATCTGCTGCCTCAGCACGGGAAGGCGCTCGATCTTGCGGTCGTGGATGCGGGCGATCTCGATTTTGGTGAACGACTGATGAAAGGGGCTCAGGTTGGGGCTCATGATCAGGTTCAATTCGGTGCTGAAGACCGCGCCATAACCTTCCAGATAGACGCCCCGGGTGGAACCGAGAAGATCGAAGGCATCGGCGGTGTAGGCTCGGGTGAAGCGCCCGTCGAAATTCTTTTCGATGGCGGCCAGGGCGGCGCGGGTAATGCGCGTATGGTTCGCGGCGGCATCGGGCGCGGCGAAGGGCCCAGCGAAGAACAACGCGAGCAGAATTGCCAGACCGTTCATCGCTGTTCCCCGGCTGTTTCGTTGGGCTGAACGCTGGCCATCATCAAGGCGGTCTGGCGCTTTCTCTCTACTTCCAAGAATTCGTCGAAGCGCACCTGCATCGCCTGGGTTTCGAGGGCGTGCCGTTTATCGGACGCGGCCAACAGATCGCGCGTCTGCCGCGCTTGCCGCGCCTCGCTCTCGGCGACGGCCTGGCTGACGGCGTCACGGACCTGTTGGTCGAGTTTGGCGCCGGCAGCCGTTTGGGTAACGGCGGGTGGCGGGTGGTTGGCCTGTACTGCCGGGCGGGTGACGGAGAAGAAGAGGAGGGCGGCGGACAGCATCGCCGCGGACGCGAAGCCCAGCCTTGCGGCAGAGCCCCAAAATGCCCGCCAGCCGCGCTGGAGAGCGGACGGCTGGAAGACGGGATCCGAAACGAAGCCAATGCGCTGGGGGATGTCCTCATCCGGCAGCGCCAGGAGGGCCGTTTCCGTGCCGCGTAGCCGTTCGAGCTCTTCGTGGCAGGCGGCGCAGGTTTTCACGTGTACTTCGGTCGCGCGGCGTTCGCTCGAGCCGAGTTCCTTGAAGTAATAATCGCGCAGATCGAAAGGTGAGCAACTCATGATAAACCTCGTGCTTTTACGGGAGCCAGTTCGGCTTTCAGGAGTTCGAGAGCCGTATACAGGCGCGATTTTACGGTTGAGACGGGGGCGGCCACGATCTCTGCGATCTCCTCGAACTTGAAGCCCTGGTAGATTTTTAAGATTACGGTTTCACGCTGATCGGCGGTCAACTTGTGCAGCGCGCTCGAAACAGCCAAGGTCAATTCGACCGGGAAAACGGCATTGCCGCCCAGGGTGGCGGCGCCTTCCAGCGTCTCCGGCTGCAATTCTTCGGTTTCACCCTCCGGGCGGCGCTTGCGGAACAGCGAGTAAGCCTCGTTGTGAGCGATGCGGTACAGCCAGGGGGCGAACCGTGCCGGGTCGTCCAATTTGCGGAGATTCTGGTATGCCTTCAAAAAAACGTCCTGACTCAGATCCAAAGCGTCTTCGCGGTTGGCTACGATGCGCAGGAGATAGTTGTAGACGCGCCTCTCCCATCGGGAAATGAGCAGGTTATAGGCCTGGACATCTCCCCGGCACGCGTTACGAATCAGGTCGGCATCCTCGACCGCCCGAAAGATCAAAGTTCCGGCTCCATGTGAAAGGACGCCTGGGCGACGGAAAAAGTCTAACCAAGGGTCAGTACCAGTTTAGCGACATTAAAGTTGTGATCCGCAGAATCGCCGGAAAGATGCCGGATCTGAGCGAAATTGGCGCTCAGAGAGGCTATCAGGCCGCGGAAGATCACTGACCGCCGATCCACGCCGATGCACGCGGATGTAAAGCACATGAGTTGACGAGAACGCGGGAGGGCCGGCGAACCAGTCAGGTTGGGGCGACGGCCACTGGGATGTCGCGCACCCTACTGCCAGTGGCCGGGAATATTCCAGTTTTTGGTTACGTTATGGCCGAACTGAATGCCCGGTCCGATGGAGAATCGAATGGTATTGCGGCCGGTCTGGAGAAGATCCGGGAACAGATGATCATGCACGAAGTCGGCTTGCACGACCATGCTGAAGTGCTTGGTGACGTTGATTGCGACACCGCCGCCGACGCCGTAAAATGCGGTCCATTCTTCTTCTTTGCCGGAAGGCGCGATCACGTTGACGACTAGTTTGGTCAAGTTATCGGTCGGGTGGGCGGTGGCGATCTCGTTGATAATTCCGGCGGAAGGCCGGATGTACGGTGTGAAGCGTTTGAATCGCCGGTAAGGAAACTCCGGCCCGGCGGTAAAGGTTTGGGTGACGGAGCTAAACGGGAGCGCCGCGACATAGTTGGTCGGCAGGGAGCCAATGGCCTGCAGATCGGCAATGATCGGGTTAAACCGGTTCTGTAAGGCGGTGGTGGCCTGATTGAGCCCGATGGTGGTATCGCCCGTCCCCCGGCTGTAGTCGAAGCCCAGGCTGATGTGCCGCGACCAGCGCATGCCGGCCTGGATATGGACGCCTGGTTCAAACAAGCTAATCTTGGGGCTATCCAGGAACATAAAGCCGGTGTAGATCAGGAAGCGGCCGACATACTGCTGTTCGGCAGCAGGGGCGGACTTGTCGGCGGGGGTAGGCTGCTGAGCGAATCCGATCGACGATGCGAGGAGCAAGATGGGCGCGATCGCCAGTTTCGCGGGTAGAAATGCTTGTTTTCTGAGCACAGTAATGCGTACAAGGGTAGCATCATCGTAACGTCGGTGACGAAAGTACCGGTACTAGGACTATCGCAGGGCTGGATCAAGACGCGCGTGGAAATGGCCGCAAAAATGCGTATAGACAAATAGGATAAACAGAGTCTATTTTATCTTTTAGTCCATGCAGCTAACGAGAGCCGCCGATTACGCTGTCCGGGTCATGATCCACCTGGCGGTGCTGCCTCCGGGGAGCCGGATCAACAGGGACGGTCTGGCAGAGGTTGCCGAGGTGCCGGCACATTTTCTTTCCAAGGTGCTGCAAATCCTGGTACGTGCACGCCTGGTGGTGGCGCATCGAGGCAACAGCGGCGGCTTTGCTTTGGCACTGCCGGCCGAACAGGTTTCGGTTCTGCGGGTGGTCGAAGCTGTAGAAGGGCCGATCGCTTTGAACGTCTGTTCCACCAGCGGATCGGGGTGCAGCCGGCAAGGTTGGTGCCCGGCGCATTTGGTCTGGCTGGAAGCCCAGGCAGCGCTGACCCAGGTTTTGAAGAACGCATCCATCGCGAAACTCGCAGGCGAGGTACGAACACCATTCGAGGGCAAGGTGATCTACCCATGGAACTGACGTGGCTTGCCATCGCGGCCAGTCTGATGATGGGCCTCGGAGCAGCTTCGTTCTTTATCTACGCAGTAAAGAAAGATTATTTTCGCGACCTGGAAGATGCCAAATACCAGGTCTTCTGGTCAGATCTCGAAGAATTGGTGGATTCACCCAAGGAGAAAACCGATGGCAGTGGCTCACGGAAGCCATGAAGAAACCGGGCAGACCGGCGCTCCTCCCCAGGCGGAGACCATGGACCGGCGGCGCATGCTGGCATGGTTCACCGGTTTCGGATTATTCGGCTCAGCGGTGCTGAGCGCATTTTCGAATCTGGTCTTCATCAAGCCGCGCGCGACTTATGGACAGCCTGCCCGCTTCGGCATCGGCCGTCCGGAGGATTTTCCGCCAGGAACGCGCATTGCCATGGAAGCGCGGCGCGTCTGCATCGTGCGCGATGGCAACCGCCTGGCCGCCATTTCGACAACCTGCACGCACCTGGGCTGCATCGTAGGCGTGGCGGACACCGGATTTTCCTGCCCGTGCCACGGTTCGCGGTATGACCAGGATGGCAACGTCACCGGCGGACCGGCGCCGAAGCCGCTGCCGTGGTTCAAGATCAGCCTCGCGCCCAACGGCGAACTGGAAGTCGACAAAGGGGCTGAGATTACCCCTGGGACTTACTTAGACGTATGAGCGACACCACCAAAGAGCCTGGACTTCTGACCGCCGTGCGGGAGCTTCCCGCAAACGTCTGGAATTCCATATTTCGCAATCCGCTGCCATCGAACGACCTGGAGCGGGCTTCCACGAGCTTTTCCAATTTCTTCCTGCACATGCACCCGGTGAAGGTGCATCGCAACACGCTGCGCCCGCTGTACACGCTGGGTTTGGGGCTGATGTCGTTCTTCCTCTTTCTGATCCTGGTGGTCACCGGCGTCCTGCTGATGTTTTATTACGTGCCGTCCACCACGCAGGCCTACGATCGCATGCTCGATCTGCGCGGCACGGTGGCGTTCGGTATCTTCCTGCGCAATATGCACCGCTGGTCGGCGCACGGCATGGTCGCGGTGGTCTTCCTGCATATGTGCCGCGTCTTTTTCACCGGCTCTTACAAGAAGCCGCGGGAGTTCAACTGGGTGCTGGGCGTCGGCCTGCTGCTGGTGACGTTGTTCCTGAGCTTCACCGGTTATTTGCTGCCGTGGGATCAGCTGGCTTTCTGGGCAATCACGGTGGGAACGTCCATTGCGGGCTACGCGCCGCTGGTCGGGCAAACAAATGCAATTTCTCCTGCTGGGCGATACCACGGTCGGGCAGGAAGCCTTACTGCGCTTCTATGTGCTGCACGTCGCGGTGCTGCCGCTGCTGCTGACATTGCTGATTGCCATCCACTTCTGGCGAATCCGCAAAGATGGGGGCTTGTCGCGGCCGGAGGCGCCTGCACCCGTGCAGGCGGTGACGGTCACCGTCACGGCCGTGGCGGCCCCCTCCAGACAGAAAGAGCGGAAGCGGACCTACGGCTTGCAGGGCTTCGTTCGCGGACCCTTCACCAAAGTCGGCAATGTTCCCGACAATTCCGTCTTTAGCTGGCCCAACCTGCTGATCGCGGAATTGTTGGTTTTCGTGCTGACGGTGGCCGTCATCCTGGTGCTTTCGTTGATGTTCAACGCGCCGCTCGAGGAACCGGTGAACGTGATGCATCCGCCGAATCCGGCCAAGGCGCCGTGGTACTTCCTGGGCTTGCAGGAGATGGTCAGCTACTCGGCTTTCTGGGGCGGCGTGGGGGTTCCCGGCATCTTCGTGGTGCTGCTGCTGATCGTTCCTTATATTGACCGCGGAAAAGCCGGCGTTGGCCGCTGGTTCGCGCGGGAACGCCTGCTCGCCAACACGATTTTCCTGACCCTGGTGCTGGTCAACATCATGTTCATCATTATCGGAACATTCTTCCGCGGGCCGAACTGGGCGATGGTTTCTCCCTGGTAACGGCGATGCGACTTTCACTGGCGATAGCAAGTTTCGTAGTACTGGTCGTGCACGGCGTCGTCTTTTACGATCAGTTCTTTCACCGCTGGGAGCGGTACCAGACCGCGTATTTCGATCAGGCGCGCGCGCTGTCCAAGAACGAGCGCGAGCGGGCGGCTCTCGACGAGCGGCAGCCCCGCATCGAGCAGACCATCGTTACGCAGTTCGGCGATACGCGCGTGGACCGCTGCGTCACCTGCCACATCGCCGCCGACGATCCACGCTTCGACAAGCACGCGCAACCGCTTCGCTCGCACCCTTACTCCGCGGCGATGGGCGACTACCAGCGCAACGGCCGCTGGGAGCGGCGGCACAAGTTCTCCGATTTCGGCTGCACGGTTTGCCACGACGGCCAGGGCCGCGGGCTCGAAGACGTTTTACAGCCACGGCGAAGATCCTTATCTGGCCGCAGCCCATGCTGGGCTATGTGACTCAGGCCAACTGGCGCAAGAACGTGGTGCCCGAGCTAAGGGCAAAGAGTACATGGAAGCCAACTGCGCCCAGTGCCATACGGAAGAGAATTTCGCGGGGACGCCGCACGTAAATCGCGGGCGGAAGCTTTCTTACGCGATGAATTGCTACGGCTGCCACCGCATCGAAGGCTTGTCCGAAGGAACGCTGGGCCCCGATCTTTCCGAGGCCGGAAGCAAGTATCGCGTCGATTACCTATGGCAGTCACATCATCGACCCGCGCGTCGATTTCCGCGACCTCGTTCATGCCCAAGTTCAACCTGAACGAAGCCGATGTTCGTGCGCTGGTGATTTTCCTGAAGAGCCGCCACGGGATGAACTTCGCCGAGACGTCGCTCGATCAATACCGGCTGAAATTGAATGAAGTGAAGCTGAGCATCGGTCCTCCCGGCCAACCTGAATTGAAAGGCGCGACGCCTGCGACGCGCGGCAAGCAGTTGATCGAGGAGCGCGCCTGCACCGCCTGCCACAAGCTCGGCTCAACGGACGGCGGGATCGCGCCGGATTTGAGCTATGAAGGACTGGTCAAGGATCGGGAGTGGATGGTGGATCATTTCCGCAATCCGCGGTCGCGGGTGCCCGATTCGATCATGCCGGCCTTCCGCTTTCCGGATGAGGATTTCGAGTCCATGGCCAGGTATCTGGCGAGTCTGAAGACACCGCCCCCGTCCATGCCGCCGGCCGAAACATTCAAAGCTCTGTGCGCGCGCTGTCATGGCGAAAAGGGCGACGGCAACGGCAAGGTGGCCTGGTATCTGGACCCGGCGCCGCGCGACTTGACCAAGGCCGGCTTCATGAATTCGAAGCCGCGCGACCGCTTCTTGAAATCCATTGCACGACGGCGTGCCGGGAACTTCGATGCCCGCCTGGGGACATGCACTGAAGGACGAGCAGATCAGCGGAGTTCTCGATTACGTCTGGACGGCCTTCGTGAAAGAGCCGGCCAAACCGGTTCAAGCCGCACAAAGTGCCGGATAGCAATCCGGTGCCGATGTCGGCGGCATCCGATCGCCGCGGCGAGCAGACTTTCGTGCTGCGCTGCGCCGGCTGCCACGGCCGCAAAGCCGACGGCAAGGGTCCCAATTCGATGGACATCACGCCGCGTCCGCGCAACCTGCGCAATTCCTTCTTCGTGAACAGCGTTGCCGACCGGCGCCTGTTCGATTCCATTCTGTACGGCGTGCAGGGCACCGCCATGCCGGCCTGGATCGATTACGGGCTGTCGCAAAACGATGTCGGCGATCTGGTCAATTTCATTCGCAGCTTAAATGTGAAGACCAAGAATCAATATGCCAGAAGATAAAACAATCGCGGCCGTCGGCTGCGACGCCGCTCCGCAGCCGGCGTAGTCCATAGCGATACCACCGCCAAGTGGTTCGTGATCAGTTCCATCTCTTACTTCTTCATCGTGGGAATCATCGCTCTGACCATCGCGGCCAAGTTCTGTCTGGCCGGAACTGCTGGGCACGGTTTCGTATCTGACTTACGGCCGCCTGCGCCCCCTGCATGTGAACGGCATGCTGTTCGGCTGGCTGCTGGCGTGCGACATGGGCCTGACTTATTACCTGGTGCCGCGGCTGTGCGGCGTGAAGCTGTAGAGCGAGAAGCTGGGCGTGGCCACCGGCGATTCTGTGGAACGTCATCATCCTGGGCGCGGTGGTTTCGCTGCTGCGCGGGCTGGAACAAGGGCTGGGAATACGCTGAACTGCCCATCTGTCTCGGCGTCATGGTGGTGATCGCGTGGGTGATGTTCGGCGTCAATATCTTCGGCACCATCGGCACCCGCAAGTATCAGCAGATGTACGTCTCGCTCTGGTATATCATGGGCACCATCCTGTGGACCGCCTTCGTCTACATCACCGGCAACTTCGCGGTCGAGTTCACCACCGGCGTCAACCAGGCCAACCTCAACTGGATGTACATCCACAACGCCGTGGGCCTGATCTTCACGCCGATCGGCCTGGCGGTGGCTTACTACTTCATTCCCGAAGGCTTCCAACACGCCGCTGTACAGCCACAAGCTGTCGATGATCGGCTTCTGGTCGCTGGCCTTCGTGTATGTCTGGACCGGCGCGCATCACATGCTGCACGGCCCGATTTCGCAGTGGCTGCAGACCATCGCCATTACGTTCTCGGTGATGCTGCTGATCCCGGTCTGGGCGGTGGTCTATAACTTCTTCGCCACCATGAAGGGCCAGTGGCAGCAGTTGCGCGAAAACGTGCCGCTGAAGTTCCTGATGTCGGGCGTGGTGTTTTACCTGCTGACCTGCTTCCAGGGGCCGATGCACAGCCTGCGCTCGGTGAACGCCATCGTCTCGAAGACCGACTGGATTCCGGGCCACGCGCACATGGCGCTGCTGGGCTGTTTCTCCTTCTTCGCCATCGCCGGCAGCTACTACATCGTGCCGCGCATCTTCCGAACCCAGCTGTATTCGGAAGCGCTGGCCAACTGGAACTTCTGGTTGATGATGATCGGCGGACTGGGCTTCTTCGTCACGCTGTGGCTGGGCGGATTCTGGCAGGGCTGGCAGTGGAACAATCCGTCGATTCCGTTCATCGACACAGTGATAGCGCTTGAAGCCGATCTGGACGGTGCGCTTCTTCTCCGGAGTCCTGATCTTCGCGGGGATCGTTGCGTTCGCCTATAACATCATGGCGACCGCGGTAAATGCTGGCGAAGAGGAGCCGTCGGCGGAGCGTAAGGAGACGCATGTTAAGCAAAGCCGACAACAGTGCGACGTTCGCGGTGGTTGCCGCGCTGGTGTTGTTTTTCATCGGCGGCATCCTGACCACGGTGGTCCCCCCGCTGGTCGACAAGAGTGGGGCAAGACCGTTCGAGAACAGCGATCCGAGCCAAGGGTCCCACCGGCAAGCTGGTGCGATTGAACGAGCAGCAACTGCACGGGCGCGCCATCTACGTCCGCGAAGGCTGCTGGTATTGCCACACGCAGCAGACCCGCACGCTGCTGGCCGACACCAAACGAAGCGGCTGGAAGGGCGTGGACTCGCCCATCTCGACGCCCGACGAATTCGTCTACGATACGCCGCACATGTTCGGCACCAAGCGCACCGGCCCCGATCTTTCGCGCGTGGGCGGCAAATACGACACGCAATGGCATCGCACGCATTTCCGCAATCCGCGCGACCTGGTGCCCGGTTCGGTGATGCCACCGTTTCCGTGGATTGCCAATGACGAGACGGAATTCAAGGCGCTGGTGGCTTATTTGCAGACCCTGGGCCGCGCCAAGAATTGGCGTCCGGACAACGACTACGAGAGATGACGCCATGCACGATTACGTTTATCCCAGCATCTTTTTTTCGTACTTCCTGTTCTTCCTGATGTTAGGCGGGGCGATTTTCTTCTGCGTGCGGTCCCTGAAAGACGGTTATTGGGGGCGCGATGGGGAAGACGTCAAGTACCGCATGCTGGAAGACGACACCGAGGAAGCGAAACCCATTCCAGGAGCAAATCGATGACACCCACAAAAGGAGCTAACGAGCCGGGAGAAGAAGCCATACACGGCTACGCCGACGGCTGGATTACGGAGCGCAGCGGCACGGAAGTGCCCGTGTTCCTGAAATTCGCGTTTATCGCCATAGCCGGCGGCTGTATCGCCTATTTCCTGCTTTACATGTATGGCGAGGTGAACCACCCGGAGCGCGGCGCCCTGGTGCGAGCGATGAATGCCGCGACCCAGGCCTCAGCGGGCTTGATGTACGCCATTGTGGCCATGATTATCGTTTACGGCATCGTGGTGGTGGCCTTTTCGTTCCGTAAGTCCCACAAGGATTGAGGAGCATGGACAACGGTTTCTTTCAGGTACAAGTACCGGACGCATCCGAATACTGGATGGAGATGGTCAAGTGCCGTCATGCCTGCCCGGTCCATACGGACGCTTGCGGATATGTGACGGCCATCGCGGAAGGGCGGTATGAAAGGGCGTACCGGATCGCTCGGGCGACCAATCCCTTCGCGTCGATCTGCGGGCGGGTGTGCGGAGCGCCGTGCGAGGCAGCTTGCCGTCGCGGTTCGGTGGATGCGCCGGTGGCCATTCGCGCGCTGAAGCGCTTCGTCACCGAAATGTACGGCCCCGAGACCGCGAACTACAATCTTCACCGCGATGCCGGCGAATCGGGCGATGCTTCCGCCAAATCCGGGGGATTATGAGCGCATCGCCGTGGTCGGCGCAGGTGTTGCCGGACTCACGGTGGCGCACGACCTGGCGCAGACCGGCTACAAAGTAACCGTTTTCGAAGCGGACGCGGAGCCCGGTGGAATGCTTACCGCGGGCGTTCCGGTATTCCGCTTGCCGCGGGAGTTGGTGCGGCACGAGATCGAGGCGATCCTGTCGTTGGGTGTCGAACTGAAATGCAACATGCGCCTGGGCCGCGATTTCACTCTCGCCGACCTGCGCCAGGTCGGATATCAAGCGATCTTCCTGGGAATCGGTCTGCCCAAAGGGCGCAAGCTGCCGCTACCGGGAGTCGATAACCCCAACGTGCTGGACGGCATGGATTTCTTGCGCGCTTTCAATGCAGGCCAGTCGCTGCCTCTGGGCCGCCGCATTGTGGTCATCGGCGGCGGTAACGTGGCGTACGACGTGGCTCGCTCGGCCGTACGGCCGGGTGACGACCGGCGCGAAGCCGAGGCAGAAATGGGGCGCGGGGAACAGGTGGCATACGATGTCGCGCGCTCCGCGTTGCGCATGAGCGGCGACAAAGAAGTTCACGTTGTTTGCTTGGAGAGCCGCGAAGAGATGCCCGCGGACGAGCTCGAGATCGTGGAGGGTTCCGAAGAGGGCATCCGGCTACATAACCGCCGCGGACCGAGGGCCATCGTGGTGGAAGAGGGGCAACTGGCGCTGCGCACCGTGAAATGCACGGCGGTTTTCGATGCCACCGGCCGATTCAATCCATCATTCGACGAGTCGGTGGTCGAGGACATTACCGCCGATTCGGTGATCTTTGCTATCGGGCAGACTTCCGATCTGTCGTTCCTTCGCCCGGACGACGGCATCGAGACTGAGCGTGGACTGATCAAAGTGGATCGGGAAACCTACCAGACCAGCGCACCGGATGTTTTCGCCTGCGGCGATATCGCCCACGGCCCGAGGCTGTTTATCGATGCGATCGCTTCAGCTCAGATCGCCGCGCGCTCCATGCATGACTACCTGCGCAAAACGCGAACCGAGATCGCAGTACGGAAAAAGTGGCTTCCCGCCGCGTACACCATGGCGGACGGGTGGAACGTGATTCCGCGCGCCAACCCGCCGGTGCTGGAAAGCGGCCACCGGGCGGCGTCACTCGAAACCATTGAGCTGCGTTTTACAGAAGGCGAGGCGCGCCGCCAGGGTTCCCGCTGTCTTCGGTGTAATGTCAACACGGTATTCGACACATCCATCTGTGTGGCATGCAACGGCTGCGTCGATGTGTGCCCCGAGAACCTGATTCGTTTGATGGGCTTGAGCCAGTTTCTGCACACCGACGATTGGATGGCGCCGGCGGCGGATTTCGGTATGAGTGAACAGGAATTCCAAAGCCTGACGGCCGAAGAACTGGACCAGCTTGGCGCGGTCATGCTGAAGGACGAAACCACTTGTATTCGCTGCTCGTTGTGCGCTTCGCGCTGCCCGACACACGCCATCACCATGAAGGAATTCGCCTACTACACGGAGTGCGTCCCAGTACCGTCGCCGAATCCTAAAATTCATTACCAGGCAGTGGCGGGATGAGCTTCGCCGCATTCGGGTTGATGTTCGTGTTGGGTTTGGTCAGCAGCATTCATTGCGTGCAGATGTGCGGCCCCCTTGTGCTTTCCTACAGCTTGCCGCTGGCAGCTGGTGGAGCGGAGCGCGGCAAGTTGGCACGCGCGCACCTCTGGTACAACTTAGGGCGCATCACCACGTATGCGGCTTTGGGCGCTCTGGCCGGCGCGGCTGGCGGCGTGATCGGACTGACCGCGCGGTTAGCGGGCATCGCACAAGGCGGGCGCATCGCGGCGGGGGTGGCTATGGTTGCGGCTGGTATTTATTTGACCGGAATGGTTCGCGGCAGTGGCTTGGTTCGCATCGACAGTCCCGGTCTGGGCGCGCGTTTGGCGCGGACCGGCAAGCGCTTCATGATCTCCGTAGAGCCGGCAAGCAAATTCCGGCTCGGGCTGATGTTCGGATTGCTGCCATGCGGACTTGTTTACGCCGCGTTAATCAAAGCAGTCGATGCGGGCACAGCGCTGGGCGGCGCGTTCAGCATGCTTGCATACGGGATCGGCACGAGCGTGGCCTTGGGAGCTACGGGACTCGCTTCAACCTCCTTTGGCTGGCGGGCGGGGCGCTGGGGCAACCGGCTGGCCGGCGCGAGTATTATGTTCGCCGGCGCATTGTTGATCTGGATGGGCGTGGCGCCGGGCGCCCACATGCATCATCATGGCAATTACTGAAGCGGCGAAAAAACGTGTGCCCGCGCTGCCGCCTCCGGCCGTCACCTACCATCGGCTTCGCAAGTCGATTCACCTAGCCTGCTTCCTGGCGTTTGTGGCGCTGCCGTTCTTCAATTTCATGCGCTTCGATATCCCGCGCCAGCGGTTCTATTTCGCCGGATACGAGCTGTGGATCAACGAATTCGCCATCATCTTTTTTGCGTTGATGTTCCTGATGTTTCTGATCGTCGGCTCGTCGATCGCTTACGGCCGCGTTTATTGCGGCTACATGTGCCCCCAGATGATCTTCAGCGAAGCCTCCATCACGTTGGAAAACCGGCTGCGCAAGTGGATCACCAGGCGCTTCTTCGACTGGCCTGTGGGCCGCCGCAACTTCGCCGTGCGCGCCTCGCTGCTAGCGGTCATAGCGCCGGTCTCGGTGTTCCTGGCGTTCGTCTTCATTTCCTATTTCGTCGCGCCGCGCGATCTGGCCGAGCGGCTACTGGCGCTGGATGTACATACCGCGGCGGGCATGGCGGGCGCAGCCGTTACCTTCATCACCTTTCTTGATTTTGCCTTCGTCCGCCAGCGCTTCTGCACTACCGTTTGCCCCTACGGATACTTGCAAGGCATTCTGGGGGATCGGAATACACTTCTGGTGCATTACCGCGATGAAGGCCGGCAGTGCATCGAATGCAAGAAATGCGTGCGCGTGTGCCACATGGGCATCGACATCCGCAAGTCGCCGTTCCAAATTGAATGCGTGCATTGCGGCGAGTGCATCGACGCCTGCGACGATGTGCTGGGCCGCATGGGGAAACCAGGGCTGATCCACTATACTTGGGGCGAACAGGGCGGGGAAGCGGGGGAGCGCGAACCCTGGCTGCGCCGCCTGGGGTTGCGCGACGCCAAGCGCGTCATCATTCTGCTGTTACTGGTTTGCTATGGCAGCGGCCTGTTCGTGGCATTCAGCATGCGCCGCGCGGTGCTGGTCGAGATCAGCCCGGTGCGCGCCAGCATTTATCGCGTCGACGCCACGCGCGTGTACAACACGTTCCGTTTCGACCTCGCCAATCGTAGCCGCGATCGTGCCGCCGTCATATTTTCGATCGAACAGCTACCTACGGCAACCTTGGCGATTCCGCAAAATCCCGTTGCGGTTGCCGCGGGCCAAACCGCTCGCGGTGAATTCGAAATCTCCCGTCCCCTCTCCGCGGCGGCGGAGGAGGTGGACCACTTCACCATCGTGGCGAGTCCGGTTGGCGGGGGAGCGGCCGATCGGTTCCCCATGACCTTCTTAAGCCCGGCGCAAAGGAAATCTCCATGACCAAACGCAGTCCGTTTCTGATCATCTTCCTGGCATTCGTCAGTGTCCTGTTTATCGGGATTCTGATCTTTGTTTATTTCGTGACCAAACAGACCAATCCCATCATGCTCGACGATCATGGACGCCCCCAGGCCGCCCTGTGGCTGCCGTCGGCATGACCGCCGCTGTCCAGTTGACGTGCGACTTATGCGGCTTGGATTGCGGCCGCCATCCTATCGCTCGCCGTTTTGACCGGCAGGAGAAATCGTTTTGTTGTTCCGGCTGCGTCAACGTCTACGCCATTCTGCTCGAAAGCGGCGTGATCGCCGCCGGCCAGGATTTCCGCGAAACGGACGTGTATCGGCAGAGCTTGAAACTTGGCTTGATTTCGAATCGTCAGGAGGGAGCGCCGGAGATCGCCGGTCCCGCCGATGGAGAAATCCGCGAGGCTCTGTTCCATGTCACCGGCATGTGGTGCTCCTCCTGCGCCTGGCTGATCGAACATGCACTGCATAGACAGCGCGGTGTGGTCTCCGCCGATGTTCTGTTCGCCTCCGACCTGGTGAAAGTGCGCTACCGCCCGCGGCTCTTGCCCCGAGAATGGATTCCCTCCGCGATTTCCGGGTTAGGCTACCGGGCATCGGAATACACCGGCCGCGACGAACGGGACACCGTCGAAACCCGCAGTCTGCTGCTGCGCATCGGGGTAGCAGCATTCCTGTGGTTAAACGTGATGTCGCTCAGCCTGGTTTTGTATACCGGATACTTTGAGCACATCTCCGACAGCGTTTCGCGCTTGCTGCCGTTCGTGCTGATGGCGCTCGCGTCGGGCTCGGTATTTTATTGCGCGCAGCCGATTTTGCGGGTGGCATGGTTCGCCGTCCGCAACCACAACGTGCGTATGGAGAGTTTGCTGGCGCTCGGGATATTGGCCACATATTGCTACAGCGGAGTGCAAGCGTTCACTCACGGCAAGCATTTCTATTTCGATACTGCCTGCGCCATCATCGCGCTGGTCCTGGCGGGCAAGCTGGCTGAACGCACGGCCAAAGAGAAGACCGCGCGAGCCGTGACGCTGCTCTATCGCATGATGCCGAACAAGGCGCGCCTCCTGTCAGACGGCCGTGAGCGCTTCGTGGCCGTGGAAGCACTGGAACCGGGGGCGTTATTCGTGGTGAAGGCGGGCGAGCGGATTCCCGCTGACGGGTTAGTCGAAGAAGGCGCGTCTCATGTGGATGAATCCGTGCTCACCGGCGAGTCCGCGCCGCTTCCAAAGACCATGGGCGATACCGTAGTTTGCGGCAGTTTGAACACCGATAGTGTGCTGCAGATCAGGGCAACGCGGATGGGGCCAGATAGCACCCTCGCGCGCATCATTCGCATGGTCGAGACCGCCATGGCCAATCGCTCGCCCATCGAGCAGATGGTGGATCGCGCCGCCCGCATTTTCGTACCGTGCGTGATGGTGCTCGCCGCACTTACTTTCGGCGGCCGGCTGATCGCTACGGGCGATGCCGGGGCTGCTCTGATGCGTGCCATCACAGTTCTCGTGATCGCCTGTCCCTGCGCGCTCGGCATGGCGACGCCTCTGGCCATCACCACAGCCATAGGAGCGGCGTCGCGCAGAGGAATTCTGATTGGAAGCAGTCGCGCTCTCGACACCTTGCCCAAGGTAAACGTGGTGGTCATGGATAAGACCGGCACCGTCACCGAAGGCGCATTCCGTCTATTGGAGGTGATCGGCGACGAGTGGTGCTTGCGGCTGGCCGCCGCGCTAGAGACCAGGTCGGAGCATCCTTTGGCGCGCGCTTTGGTGGATCATGCGATGCGAGAGCAGTGGCCGCTCGAAGCGCCGCGCGATGTCGAGATATTGAAAGGCATTGGCATCCGCGGCAACGTTGGCGGGCGGCGCATCTGGGCGGGGAACCGCCGCTTGGCCGGCGAACTTCCCGCTGCACTCGCGGGTCAGGCCTCGCTTTGGGAACAACACGGTTACACGGTGACGTTCTATGGCTGCGACGGCGCCGTGCACGGGGCGCTGTCATTCGGCGACCGGATCAAACCGGAAGCGGCCGATTTGATGGCGACCCTGCGGGCGCGCGGCATGCGAACGCTGATTCTTTCGGGCGACGCGCCCGCCACCACGGCGTGGGTTGCTACGCGGATTGGAGCTGACGACTACATCGCGGGCGCGCTGCCGGAACAAAAAATCGCGGTTATCCGTGAGATGCAACGGAAAGGCCACGTCGTGGCCATGGTTGGGGACGGCGTGAACGACGCTCCCAGCCTTGCCCAAGCTGACGCAGGCATCGCTCTTGGAACCGGCGCGGACATCGCCATGCAGGCGGCGCCGATTATCCTGATGGGCGGCAGTCTGGACGCTTTGCCGGTTACCATCGATCTGGCGCGCCAAACCATGCGGGCCATCCGCCAGAATCTGTTTTGGGCGTTTTTTTATAACACGGCTGGAATCAGCCTGGCTGTTGGGGGAGTGCTAAATCCGATTGTGGCCGCGGCCGCGATGGTGCTCTCCAGCCTGTCGGTAATCGGGAATTCGATGCGCCTGGGACGGCGACTGGCTCGTTAGCTTTCTTCCGTGCAGTCCGGGGCGCCATCCGCCGGCGACGCATGTGCAGCGTGGGCCGCCACCCGCGGCTCTTTCGAGAAATGATCCCGCAGCGCAATCTCAATCACCGCACTCAACGTAATGTCCCGCTCAGTCGCCTGTTTCCGGGCTTGAGCAAGCAGCGGAAGCGAGATCGAGATGGTGGTTCTCACGCAGTCATGATAACTCGAATCGGCCTGTAGAAATGCTCGCGGAGGTGTACCATTGGCATCTGTTTCAACGTCTTACCACCATGCGTAGATTCATCCTGGCGTCCGTCACTCTACTGGCCGGCACGGGCTTCGCCCAGTCCCCCGACACGGTTATCCGCAGTTCGGCCCGTGAAGTACTGCTGGATGTTGTGGTGCGCGATGCGCACGGGCGACTCATTACCAATTTGCAGGCCGGCGATGTCGCTGTCTATGAAGATGGCGTGCGCCAGGACGTGCGCGCCTTCCGCCTGGTATCCGGGAGCGAGGTGCGGATTGAGGACCAGAAGCAGGCTGCCGAGGCTCAAGCGGCGCAGACGCGTTCACCCTCCGCGTCCCCTGGCGCACCAGCGCGTCAATCCGTTGCGGACGGTGAACGTGGTTTGCCTGATCTTGAACGACCTGACCCCGGAAACGCGCAGTTTCGCCTTTGACTCGGCGGGCAAGTTCGTGAACGAGGAGTTGCGCCCGAATACGTTCATCGTTGTGTTCAGCATGGATGGCAGCGGGTTGCGGCCGGTGTTTCCGTTTTCCAACAATCGCGAACATTTGATCAAGGCCGTGGAGCTGGCGGCGGTCAACCAGCTTCCGGCCGTGAACCTCGCGTCCGCGGCGATGCTTAATGGACTCGCCATGCAGGCGCTTGGCGCCATCGCGCCGCCGGGCAGCGCGACCGAGAACGCCGACGGTTCGGGGCCGGGCGATCCTCTCGGGGCGCGGGGAGATATCGAATTCAGCGTGAATGCCGGGTTGCGGGAGATCGACTCGCTGAAGCAACTGGTGAAGCAGCTCGGCGTTCTGCCGTTTCAAAAAACCATCGTGATGATGGGTACCGGGCTGACCCGGCCTCCCGACCAATTGGAATACTGGGAATCGCTGGTCAAGGCGGCTACTAAGGCGGGAGTGACTTTCTACGCGGAAGATGTGTGGGCGCTGGGGGTGTGCCAGGGCAGCGGCGCCGATTGTGCGACGGCGTCGTCGGCAAGCGCTCCGGCGGTGGCGATGACTAACTACGTGGCGACTTTGAGCCAGCAGCAAGGTCCGGCGAGTATTGGGGCAACACCTTCCACGATTACGGGCATTACTCCATCAGCGAACGGCGCCGCGACGCACGGGCCGCCGGCGGTTTCGCCGGCTGCCATGATGATGGAAATGGCTCATCAGGACGACTATTTGAAGTTCGCCGTATCGAGCGCGAACCGGCAGGAGGCGATTCGGGAATTGGCGGAGCGCACCGGAGGCTTTCTGATTGCCAACACCAACAACACCGACAAGCTGCTGGCGCACGTGATGGAAGAGGTGGACACGCATTACGAAATCGCCTATCCACCCAAGTCGGAGCGTGAGGACGGCCATTTCCGCAAAATCGAAGTGAAGCTGGCGCGCGCCGGATTGCACGTTGAAACGCGCAGCGGGTATTATGCCGTGCCGGATACGACGGATCGGCCGGTAACAGGTGAAGAGATGGCCGGTCTGCGCGCGCTCGATACGCAGCCGCGCCCCCACGCGTTCAACTTTCTATCGAAGGCTTTCCGTTTCCGCGATGACGACGGCGCCACGCAATACTCCATCGCCTTTGAAATGCCGATCGCGAATCTCACCGCTACGCCGGCAGTCACGCCGAAGAAGCATATTCTGCACGCCTCGTGGCTTGCTTTGGTGAAAGACTCGCAGGGGCAAATCGTGGAGAGGCTCAGCCGAGACATTCCTTCGGAAGTACCGGACGAGCGGCTGGAGGCTGTAAAGGCGGAGTTCATGACTTATCAGCGCGCCGTGAGATTGCCGCCGGGGCACTACACGGTCGAGGCAGCGGTGGTCGATCACGAAGGCAATCGAGCCAGTACCAGCGCGATCGAGATCGACAGCCGCGAAAGCCATGGCGCCGGCATGAGTGACGTGGCCCTGGTGCGGCGCCTCCAAACAATGGCGACGCCGCCGGACCCGGCCGATCCGTTCGAGTATACCGGTAAACGTATACTTCCCTTTGTCACTACCGATCTATTTCCGGGCGCGCTGCCATATCTCTACTTCATGGTGTACCCGGAGGCAGGCAACGCGGCCAAACCCGAACTTCACGTACAGCTTTTCAAGAAGGGCAAGGCGATCGCCGCGCTGCAGCCGCCCTTGCCGCCGCCAGATGTGTCAGGCGGGATTCCCATGCTTGTCCAGCCGACCGATAAGCCGGGCAGTTATGAAGTAAAGATCCGAGTGGTGCAGGGTGGATCTTCCACCGAGCGCAGACTGACCTATACGGTCGCCGCACGCTAAATCGAACCTGTTACAGTATTCAAAACATGCTCACATTTGGATTCCGCAAAACACTGCTGTTACTCGCCGTAGCGGCCCCTATCGCGTATGGCCAAGCCAAGCTCGACTTGGGGGTTGTATCCCGCATCAAGACCGAGGCGTACGACCATTCCAAAGTGATGGATCACCTTTCGTGGATGAGCGATGTTTATGGGCCGCGGCTGACGGCGTCGCCGGAGTTTTTCGAGGCGGCGGAATGGGCGGCGAAACGGATGCGGGAGATTGGTTTGAGCAACGTTCATCTGGAGTCCTGGGGACCGTTCGGGCGCGCCTGGACAGGTCAGCAATGGGCGGTCGAGATGGTCGAGCCACGTTATGCGCTGCTCGATTCGACACCATTGGCATGGAGCGCCGGCATTAGCGGCGCCGTCAGCGGCGAGACAATTCTGGCGCCTTTGAAGCGCACCTACAATCCTAAGAAGGCGCGCGAGGAATTTGACGCCTACAAGAAACAGTGGGCAGGCAAACTGCGCGGCAAGTTCGTGATGCTGCGCGACGCTAAGATTCCCGACGAACAGACGA
Organism: Bryobacterales bacterium; assembly: GCA_963738375.1. Classification (GTDB taxonomy): domain Bacteria; phylum Acidobacteriota; class Terriglobia; order Bryobacterales; family Bryobacteraceae; genus Bog-159. Next base: position 355,468 of record CAVTWL010000004.1, read on the forward strand.
AGCCTGAATTTCATCGCTATACCGACGCGGAATTGCGGGACATCGCTAACGCTTCGGAGCACGCCGCGAAGAACTACGCGAAGTTCGCCGATCTGGTTTGGCCTGACGATCCGGCCGAGATGGGAAAGTTTTTCATGAGCCTGCCCGAATCGGTCTTCGATGAACTGTTTGACGCCATGGTGGCGACGTCGACGGAGAGAAACAAGTTCTTCCAGGATGAGGGCGTACTCGGCATTTTGCTGCGCGACGACCGTTCGCATGATGGCCGCACCAACGCGGAAGCCGCGGGATCGCATAAGAGCGCCGATCCGCTGGCGCCTCCGACATTCATCGTCACCGCCGAGCAATACAACCGCATGGCTCGCATTATGGAGAAGAAGCTGCCGGTCCGGGTGCGCGCCTCGCTGAAGGTGAAAGCGACCGACAGCGACGTTAACTCGGCGAACGTCGTCGGTGAAATCCCAGGCGCGAAGAAGCCTGACGAAGTGGTCATGATCGGCGCGCACTTCGATTCCTGGCATGCGGGAACGGGCGCGACCGATAACGGCGCGGGCAGCGCGGTCATGATCGAAGTAATGCGCATTTTGAAAGCGCTGAACGTGCCCATGGATCGCACCGTGCGCATCGGCCTTTGGAGCGGCGAGGAACAGGGCTTGTATGGCTCTGAAGCATACGTCAAACAGCATTTCGGCGATGCCAAGACGATGAAGCTCTTACCGGAACACGCCAAGCTCTCGGGATATTTCAATTTGGATAACGGGAGCGGGAAGATTCGCGGCGTGTACCTGCAAGGGAACGACGCCATGCGCCCCTGGTTCGAATCCTGGCTGGCGCCTTTCCGCGATGAAGAGGCCACCACCATCACGATCAAAGACACTGGTGGAACCGACCATTTATCTTTCGACGCTGTTGGCCTGCCCGGGTTCCAGTTCATACAGGATCCGCTCGACTATGGCAGTGTGACGCATCATTCGAGCATGGACACCTACGACCACGCGGTCGCGTCGGACCTGATGGAGTCCGCGGCGGTGATCGCGGCCGTAGTCTACCAAGCCGCCAATGCGGCGGAGATGCTGCCGCGCAAAGAGCTTCCGCGGGCACAAAAATAGGAAGCTACGGCGTGACCTTGATTGGCTGACCCGCGTAGCGGACGACTTTGTCCGGCTTGGGTGCTTGACCGATGCCGGCGCCATGGCCGGCGGCGACAAACACGACGCGGAAGGTGCGCGCTTCGAGCATTCCAGGGAATTTCCCTTTGCGTTCGCCGATGGTCAGTGTGCGAGCGGCGTCGTCCCAGTGAAGAGGGATGGTGGCGTAGGCGCCGCTTTCATAATCGTAGGTATCGCCTTCGTCTTCGTATAGCGTGAAGTTTCCGTCGGCGCCTCGATAAACGCGCAGTTCAACCGGGTCGGCGGGTTTTTCAGAAGTATATTCTTCGTCGGGCCCCATCGGCACGATCGAGCCTGCCCGGATGAACAACGGAAGGCGGTCAAGTTTGGCAGGCGCGTTGATGGTCTTGCCGCCCTCCACTGCTTGTCCGTTCCAGAAGTCGTACCACTTCGCTTTTGGCAGATATACGCGCCGCATGTCGGCGCCCTGTTCGGTAACCGGATTCACCAGGATCGCAGGTCCAAACAAAAACTGATCGCCTGTATTCTGTGCGCGCACATCGGTACGGAAATCCATGACCAGCGGGCGCATCGGCGTATAGTTCTGGTCGGTCGTCATCCAAGCGACGGAGTAAATATAGGGCATCAGTTCGTAGCGCAGGCGGTCGAACTGCGTGAGGATTTTTTGCGCCTCCGGTCCATACGACCACAACTCGTTCTGGTTGGTTGTGCGCGTCCCGTGCACCCGAAAAATCGGGCAAAACGTGCCGTATTGGAACCAGCGCACGAACAGTTCCCGGTATGCCGGGTCGTTGGGATTGCCGATAAAGAAGCCGCCGATATCCGTCGTCCAATAAGGAATTCCGGAGAGTGAGAAATTCAGCCCGGCGGGAATTTGGCGCTTATAAGTTTCGAAGTCGGAGAGAATATCTCCCGACCACGCCGTGACCGCATTGCGCTGCGCACCCGAGAATGCTGAGCGCGAGAGAATGAACACGCGTTTGCGATCGCTCGCCTTACGCTGGCCCTCATAGACCGCGGTGGTGGTCATTAAAGGAAAGATGTTGGCGTAGCGCGCTCCGCTGCCGATGGCCAACTTATTATTCAGCATCAGGTTTTCTTCGCGGCCTTCCGTTTCCGGTTCGGTGGTGTCGAGCCACCAGGCATCGGCGCCGATCTGAAACAGCGACTGATTCATCAGGTTCCAGTAGTAGCCGCGCGCTCGCTGATTGGTGGCGTCGTAGACTGCCATCCCGGCCGGATGGTACGCGCGCGTTTTGGTGCGGTCGATGAAATAGCCGCGCTTGTCCATGTCGGAATAAGTGGGCGTTCCCGGGTCGAAATACGGCCACACGGACATCATCAGGTGGAAGTGATTCTTGTGCAGTTCGGCGATCATCCCCTTGGCATCGGGATAGTTCTTGTTGAAGGTGAATTCGCCTTTGGTGGTCCACCAGAACCAGTCCTGCACGATGTTGTCTACCGGTATGTGCAGTTCGCGGTACTTATGCGCCACATCGAGTATTTCTTTCTGCGACTGATACTTGTTCTTGCATTGCCAGAAACCGTAGGCCCACTTGCCGAAGAGGGGAGCGGCGCCGGTGAGGGTGCGGTAGCCGGCTACGATTTTGTCGAAGTCCGGGCCATAGATGAAGTAATAATCCATGGTGTCGGCGACTTCGGCGCTGATGTACAGCGAATGCACGAAACGGTTGTTGAAGCGCATGCGCGAGGCGTTGTTCCAGAACAGTCCGTAGCCGTTGCTCGAAACTAAGAGGGGGACCGCGATGCTGGTGTTGTCCTGCGAAACGTCCACCGAGTCGCCACGGTAATTCCACACGCCTGCCTGATGCTGTCCCAACCCATAGAAGGCCTCTTCCGACCCATAGACGGCCAGATTGTCCTCGGCGTGGTACGTGTTCTCGCCATTGACAACCGCCGGTGTCATAGTCTTGGGGCCTTCGGCGACCAGTTTCTTTCCCGATGAATCGGTGTACGCAATTACGCCATCTTCGCGCGTAACGGTAACCTTCAATTGCGGCGTGACGAGCGCGATTTCGTGAGCTTTCGATTCCAGCTTCCACTCCGCCGGCGCCCAGTTGGTTTTGGTCACTACATATTCGGTTTGGGCTGGGAATGAAGCCGTTGGTGAATACACGACGTGGATGATCGAATCGCCATCGATTTCAATCCGCATAGCCCCGGATTGCATCGTCAGCAGTACGCCGTTGGCCTCCTGCAAAACGCCAGTAACCGGGTTTGCCGGAATCCATTGCGCCGGCAGGTTCGCACGCAGCGCCAACAGCGCCACCGATAGGAGCAGCAATTTCCGCATAAACCGGATAGTATCAGAAGGTGCCAACAGCGGCGGTTGCAGTCTCGGTATTGGCTGGCATTCGCCGCCAGCTCTGCCCCAGATGCCGACAAGACCGCATCTTCAGCCGGCCGATCTACCGCGGCCCCCTCTCCATGTTCGATGCGTGCCCTCGCTGCCGCCTGCGCTACGAACGCGAACAAGGGTACTTCCTGGGCGCCATGTACATCAGCTATCTCGCTTCCATCCCACCCGCGCTGCTCCTCGCGCTGTTGTTTTGGAAACTGGCCGGCTGGCCCTTCGATTGGGCCATCGCAGGCGCTTTTGTCGCCTACTTGCCATTCGTCCCGGTGGTCGCCCGCTTCGCGCGCGTCTTGTGGATGTACATGGATCAGTACTTTGACCCGCGCTAGCCGTGGGCAGGCGCCGATCCGTCTTCCACGCGTGCGAGCAGCCGCAAGCAGCCTTTCCGAAAGATATCCTGGGCGGTGAGCAGGCTGACCACCAGAAACGCTTCGGATTCGAAGTCGAAGAAAAACCCCGGCTGCACCAGCACGTTATCCCGATCGAGCAGTTCCAGCACCCATTCCTCTTCTCGCCGGATGCGCGGCACTTGCACGGTCGCATACCAGCCGCCTTCGACCGCCAGGATCCGGCACGGAGAATTGCTTGCGATGGTGGATCGAGCCACGACAAGTTCGACTGTACCCGAGCCGCGATTTGCCCCTGAATGCCCTTGCCTAAGCTCAAGCAGCCGCGGCGCGGCCAGTTGCACGGGGGTGCTCACCGAGAGGTACGTGTCTGCGATCCACTCCAGCTTTTCTCTCGCCTCGGTGCGAGCGGCTTCAGGACCAGAAACGACGATCCATCCCAGCTTCATTTGCGGCAGTCCGGCGATTTTTGAAAGACCGCTCATGGCGAAGGAAAGCGTGCCGGTACCCGAGGCCAAGGTTCTCACGCGATCTGAGTCGCCGGTAAAGGCATAATCAGCGAACACTTCATCGGAAATCAACGGAACGCCGCATGCTTCCAGAAAACGCAATTCATCGCGCTTCAAAAACGACCCGGTCGGATTGTTCGGGTTCACCACGACGATTGCCCGCGAGCGCGGCGTAATGGCTGCGGCAAGGGCCTCGCAGTCAATGGTCCAACCGCCGTGATACACCAGCGGGTAAGAGACCACCCGCAGCGATTCCATGTTCGCGAGGAATTCGAACAAGGGATAAGAAGGCCGCGGCACGAGCACTTCGTCGCCCGGATCGGCAAGAAGTTTGAACAGATATTGATACGCTTCGCTGGTGCTGGCGGTCAGCAGCAGGCGCTCCGGTTCGACCACGCAATCCAACCCGGCATAGTAGCGGCACACCGCCTGGCGCGCGGACAGGAGCCCCTCAGGCCGAGGGTCGTAACGCAGCGCGGCCGGGTCAGCCAGACACGCGACGATCTCAGGCTGGTATGACAGACCGGCGCGTGTGGGGTTCGATTCAGTCAAATCCAGCACCTCGATTCCAGCCTGGCGCTTTTCCGAAAGCATTCGTGTAATCCGGTTCGGCGCGGGGTCCCAGTGAAATCGAGATGAAAACATGATTAGATAGGCTTGATTATATGGCTTTTCGCGGCGTGGATTACCTTCTTATCGATTCTCTGTTCAACGAAGAGGAATTGCTGGTGCGGCAGACAGCGCGTCAATTCGTCGACGATCGGGTGCTGCCGGCGATTCGCGATTGTTATCGCGATGCGCGATTCCCCAGCGATCTGGCGCCTGAGATGGGCCGGTTGGGCTTCTTCGGCGCGAACCTGGAAGGCTACGGATGCGCCGGCATGAGCAACGTGGAATACGGCTTGATCATGCAGGAACTGGAGCGCGGCGATTCCGGGGTACGCAGCTTCGTCAGCGTGCAGGGCGCGCTGGTGATGTACCCGATTTATACCTACGGTTCCGAAGAGCAGAAGCAGCAGTGGCTGCCGCGCCTGCAAAGCGGCGAAGCGGTGGGTTGCTTCGGGCTGACCGAACCGGACTTCGGTTCCAACCCCGCAGGCATGCGCACGACTGCCCGCCGCGATGGCAGCGATTGGATTCTGAACGGGGAGAAGACCTGGATTACCAACGGCACGCTGGCCGATGTCGCCATCGTCTGGGCGCGGGCCGAAGAGGGAATCCGTGGTTTTCTGGTTGAAAAGGGAACGCCCGGATACACCTCGTCCGATATTCACGGGAAATGGTCCATGCGCGCGTCCGTTACTTCCAGCCTGTCGCTGGCCGACTGCCGGGTTCCGGCTAGCGCCATGTTGCCTGGCGCGAAGGGACTGAAAGGCCCGCTCGGCTGTCTGACGCAGGCGCGCTTCGGCATCGGCTGGGGTGTTTTAGGCGCCGCCATGGACTGTTTCGAGACAGCCCGCCAGTACACGATTTTGCGCAAACAATTCGACGGCAGGCCCATCGCCTCCCACCAGTTGGTCCAGGAAAAGCTGGCGTGGATGATTACCGAAATCACGAAAGGACAACTGCTTGCCCTGCAAGCCGGCCGCCTCAAGGATAAGCAACCTGGAACCCGCACATGTTTCCATGTTGAAGCGCAACAACGTCGCGATGGCCCTCGAATGCGCCCGCCTCAGCCGCGACCTGCTGGGCGCGAATGGCATCACCGACGAGTACCCGATCATGCGCCACTTGTGCAATCTGGAGACGGTTAAGACATACGAAGGAACGGATCATATTCACACGCTGGTGATTGGAGAAAGGGTCACCGGCATCGCCGCCTACAAATAGCCGGCTTGTACGGCCGTCTTGCAGCACCGCTCGCGCCCAAGATGCTTCTCTACGCCTTAACCATCCTGGTCAGTGCCTTTCTGCTCTTCCAGGTTCAACCGGTGATCGCCCGGATTATCCTGCCGTGGTTCGGCGGGTCCGCCGCCGTGTGGACAACATGTCTGCTGTTCTTTCAAGCGGTCTTGCTTTTGGGCTACTTATACGCGCACTGGCTCTATCGCAAGCTGCGGCCTGAGACTCAGGTGTGGGCGCACCTGGCGCTGCTCGGGGCGAGTTTGCTGGTGTTGCCCATTTGGCCGGCCCCTTCCTGGAAGCCGGCGGCATCGGAAGACCCAACGCTGCGAATCTTGCTGCTCCTGGCCGCTAATGTCGGGCTTCCTTATTTCCTCTTATCCACCACCGGTCCGCTCCTACAGGCCTGGTACTCGCGGCGCTATCAGGGCGCGATCCCTTACCGGCTGTACGCTTTGTCCAACGCCGGTTCGATGTTTGCGCTCATTAGTTACCCGGTACTGTTCGAGCCATGGCTCGGCACGCGAAATCAAGCGTTCGGTTGGTCATGGGCCTATGGCGTTTTCATCCTGCTGTGCGGAACGGCGGCGTGGTCCGGACGGAAGAGCGGCGCGGCAGAGGCGGGCTCTTCTGCAACGGCGCCGGGTTCGACTCTTAAACCGTTCCTTCTGGGTAGGGCTGCCCGCTTGCGCGTCTGTCTTATTGCTGGCAATTACCAATCACCTCACCCAAAACGTCGCCGCCATCCCATTTCTCTGGATACTGCCTCTGAGCATTTACCTGCTCAGCTTCATTCTTTGTTTCGACAGCCCGCGCTGGTATCGCCGCAAGACGTTTCTCGGACTGTTCGCTGTCGCGGTGGGCGCCATGGCTTACGCATTGTCGCCTGAATTCCAGAACAACCCGATCAAGATCATGATTCCGTTTTTCGCGGTTGGGATGTTTATTTGCTGCATGGTTTGCCACGGGGAACTGGCGCTGCTGAAGCCCGATCCCAGCCGTTTGACGTCGTTTTACGTCATGATCGCGTTGGGGGGCGCTTTAGGTGGGGTATTTGTGGCTTTGATCGCACCGCGCGTTTTTTCGGGATTCTATGAACTGCCCGTGGGCCTCGCCGCCAGCGCCATCGTAGTCCTCCTCGTATTGCACGACGACCCGGAATCCGGTTTGAGCGGCTCGTTGACCAATCCCCGGTTGTTAGCCGCCGCGATCGCCGCCGCAGCCGTCACGGGATATCTGGGCTTCGTTATCTACCAACGGCCCGCGGGCACGCGCCTGACGGTCCGTAATTTCTATGGCGGCCTGACCGTAATCGACGAAACCGCAGACGATAGCGAGGAACCCGTTCGCCGGCTGATGCATGGCACCATCACCCACGGCGAGCAGTATCTGAAACCGGAACTGCAGGGCCGCGCTACCAGTTACTACGGTTTGAATTCCGGTGTGGGTCGCGCCATCCGGCAAGCGCAGCAGAGTGGGCCGGCACGGGTCGGCGTCATCGGCCTGGGCACCGGGACGATCGCCGCCTACGGGCGTCCTGGAGATTATTTCCGCTATTACGAAATCAATCCGTTGGTCTTACGCCTGGCCCAGACGCAATTTACTTATATCAAGAACTGCAAAGCGCAACTAGATGTCGCGCTGGGTGACGCCCGGCTTTCCTTGGAACGCGAATCGCCCGGGGACTTCGACGTCTTGGCGATCGACGCGTTTTCAAGCGACGCCATTCCGGTGCATCTGCTCACTCGCGAAGCGTTTCTGTTATACTTTCACCACTTGAAGCCTGCCGGAGTGGTTGCCGTACACGTTTCAAACAAGCACCTGGATCTTACACCCGTGGTGAAGCTGATCGCCGCATCCCTGCACAAAGACGCGCGGGTAATCGACACCGAGGACGAACAGAACCAGGTCTTCGGGGCTACGTGGGTGCTGGTGGCGTCCAAGCCGTCATACTTCGACGGCGAGCTGGTGAGATCAGCCGCGGTGGGCATTCCGATGCCGCGAAACATGAGAATTTGGACGGACGACTATAGCAATTTATTTCAAATTCTGAAATAATGACACGCCTGAACGCGCGATCCCCTCACGCGAATTACGATATCATCTATGTGCGAAGGTTTAATATGAAGATGCGCGCATCTCTTACCCTGAAACTCTGCTTATTTTTAGTTGCGTTCGCGGCGGTTACGCGGGCCACCACCCCCCCTACGCTTACGGCCTCCCCGAGCGCGGTCGATTTTCAATACAGCCCGGGCGAGCCTCAGCCCTTGCCCGTGAACGTCACCATTATTGCGAGCGATGGCAGTTCGCCTGCGATCACCGTGACCGTCAATCCTCCCAGCGGCGCCGCCGCCACGCTGTTTCCCCAGCCGCCGGTAACCGGGGACGTCATTGCCGTTGGATTCAATGGCAACACCCTCAATACGCTGCTCAGCCAGCCGGGGATTTATTCAGGGAGCCTCAGTGTGTCCGCGCCCGGTTTCAGCACTCTGAAAGTACCTCTCACCTTCAGTGTCGGAGGCGCGCTGGCCGTCATCCCATCTCCCGCTTCGCTCGCTTTCACTTCTCCTGGCGTAACTTCCCAAACCGTGCAACTGATCGGGAACGGGAACGCCGCGGTCAGCTTCACGATAACGGCAACGACGACGGGGGGAGGAAACTGGCTTAGCGCCAGCGCAAGCTCCACATACACTCCTGCCGCTATCACAGCGACGATCAATCCTCTCAACATTCCCACGGGCGTTTACAACGGCCTCATCACTGTTACTCCTTCGTCGGGTAGCCCATTAGGGATTCCGATCACCTTGACGGTCGGCTCGGATACGGTAGGCGCCACCCCCACCTCACTCAGCTTCGCCTACACGCTGGCGGGGACGATCCCGCCCGCGCAAGTTCTCTCGCTTACCACGACGCTCCCCACGGACACCTATACCGCGCAAGCCGCCAGCAGTGGAAACTGGCTGCTGGTGAATGGAGTCACCACCAAGGTTTCCGGGTCGTTACCTGGCAGCCTTAACGTAACGGTCAACCCCGCCGGCCTCACGGCAGGAACTTACGACGGCACCATTACGGTGATCGACGCCGACCTGGGAACCCAGGTAGTCCCCGTCACACTCGTGGCCACCGGAATCTCGAATGTAGCCAATCCGACTTCGCTTATGTTCGTTTCCGAAGTGGGAGGGGCTGCGCTTCCGCCCCAGACGGTGGAAGTCAATGGTTTTGGCGCGGCATCCTACACGGTTACAGTTACGGGAGCATTCCTGTCGGTTTCGCCCACCGGCGGGGTTGCGCCCGGGCAATTCACCGTGACCGCCAATCCGGCTGGCCTGGCGGCCGGGACCTATACCGGCAAAGTTGAGGTCAATCTGGATACCCACATCCAAGACATTGCCGTTACGCTGGTTGTCTCCGCCAATCCGGTCCTGCTGACTAGCGCCGGCAGTTTCGTCTTCAGTTATTCCGGCGCCAACGGCGGTGGCGCGCCACCGACACCAGGTTTGCTGAACATCACCACCAGCGCAGGAGCGTCCCAGTCCTTTACGTATGCTTCCGGCCTGCCTTCCTGGCTGCAACTCAGTTCCAGCAGCCTAACGCTAGGTACTCCCGACACACTGACCATCACCATTGTTCCTCAGAGCCTGCCGACTGGCACCTATCTGGCCGATATCATACTGACTCCGACCGCAGCGGGTGGGTTTCCAGTGATCGTGCCGGTGATATTGCTGATCTCCAATGCGCCACAGGTTGTTCCGAATCCGACCTCGCTGAGCTTTTCCGGGTTGGCCGGGAGCGGTCCCCAAAGCAAGACGCTCCAGGTTTCGTCACCCACCTCTACTTTGTTCAGCGCCAGCGCCAGCACCACCGGCGGCGGTAACTGGCTGTCCGTCTCGCCAAGCAGTGGGACGGCAACTTTCACTTATACGCAGTTGACGGTTACGGCCGACGCGACCAGTCTGGCGGCGGGAACCTATCAAGGCAGCATAACATTGACGACGGTCGGCGGGGTTGTGACGCAGGTGCCTGTTTCATTGACTGTGTCGAGCGGTACCGGCCCCGTTACCATCAGTCCTGCGTCTCTGACTTTTGCCTATACTCTCAACGGGACGGCCCCGGCGACTCAAAGTGTGCAAATTACGGGCTCGCAGAGTTTCACAGCCAGTGCCGGCACCAGCGGTGGGGGCGCGTGGCTTACGGTCACGCCGAGTTCCGGTGCGGGGAACGTGACTTTAACCGTGTCAGTCAATCCCGCGGGACTGGCTGCGGGTTCGTACAGCGGCAGTATCAGCGTTACGCCTGCAGGTGGGCTGGCGCAAACCGTACCAGTTACGTTGACGGTGGCCCCCGCGGCGACGCTGGCGGCGAAGCCGAATCCCCTGGCGTTTTCTTTTACGTCTGGAAATCCAAATCCAGCCGCGCAGAGCGTTTCGGTGACGTCTACCGGAGCGGCGGTTACCTTTACGGCTACGGCTTCCAGCGGCGGATGGCTCTCGGTCACGCCATCGTCGGGGACGACTCCGGCAACGCTTTCCGTCTCGGTGAATCCGGCGAATTTGGGCGCAGGCAGCTATAACGGCTCCATTGCCATTACAGGCAGCGGCGGTACTATTGACGTTGCGGTGGCGCTAACCGTCATAGCGCCGCTGCCCAGTATCGATCATGTGTCGAACGCGGCCAGTTACTTGAGCGGCGGCGTTGCGCCGGGCGAAATCGTCACCATTTTTGGTACTTCGCTTGGTCCCACGCAAGGCGTCGGAGCGACCATTGCCAAGGGATACATAGGGACCTCTCTCGCCAACGTGCAAGTGACTTTCAATGGCTACCTCAGCCCGATTCTCTATGCCAGTTCGGGACAGATCAATGCGATCGTGCCATACGAACTGGCAGGCCAGTCCAATGTTTCCGTGGAGGTCTTGTTTGGCAGTGCCCGATCGAATCAGGTAACCTTGCCGGTGGTTTCGGCCGCGCCTGGGATATTCAGCGCGAACGCTTCCGGACTGGGTCCGGGCGCGATCTTGAACTTGCAATATCAACTGGTCTCGGCCACCAATCCGGTCAGCGCCGGCGATATCATCCAGGTATTTGCAACCGGACAAGGGCAGACGTCCCCTGCCGGCACCGACGGTCTGATCGAACCAACGTCATTGCCGCTGCCGTCTCCGGTGCTGGCCGCGGCGGCGACAGTAGGCGGCATTCCGGCTAGCATTCAGTATGTAGGCGCGGCGCCCGGCTTAGTGGCGGGAGCGCTGCAAATCAACGTCATCATTCCGCCGGGGGTACCCTCCGGCCCGGCCGCGCTGTTCATCTCGTTTGGCGGAATCGACAACAGCCAGACGGGGATCACCGTAGCGATTCACTAATTGTCTGTTAGCGGGCGTCCGGCTCCGGCTTCACGCCCTTCTTGTATCCGCCAAAACCGAACGGCAGGGGCTGGTAGTCGCCGACCAGGTCCACATTGGACTTCGCGGGGATCTCGGCTTCCATTCCGAGCGACCAGAAACAAGCATTGACGATTAGCCGCCGCACGCCTTCGTTCAGCAGATCCTGCGATGCGCCCATGGTGGTGGTGAACACGCGGGCCGACTTGCCTTGCGCGCCAGTGTAACTCTTCACCCAGGCGATGGGCAGCATCGGGTCGTTCACTTTGCCCGGCGCCGGCTGGTCGTCCGGATGCATTCCGCGCAACACCTGTCCAAGCACCAAGGGCCGGCTATCGCCAGCCAAGGGCAACCGCACCTCGTAGACGTCGGTCGGACCCCAGATGTCGCCGCCGCTAATACCGCGCAAGATGGGATGATCTTGCTCACGTTTCGCGAGGATGCCGCGCGTGCTCTGCATGCCGTGGTCGCCGTGATGGCCGATCCAGGTCTCGCCCAATACCTGGCGTCCGAATCCGCCGTCCCACACCTTGCTGTTCCAGGTATAACGTTGATAAGTGGGGCTGCTTTTGATGTTGAACGCATGCGTCGCGGTGCGCAGCCCGACGATGGGCCGGCCGGACTCCACGTAATCCACGATATGCTTCATCTGCGGGTCCGGCAAATCGCGGAAGCGCAGCAACATGACCATGAGGTCGGCGGAATCCAGAGCTTCCAGACCCGGTATATTGGTGGTTAAATCCGGCTTGATGGTTCCGTCCGCGGGGTCAATTGCGTAGAGCACCGTACAAGCAAAACCATGCCGCCTGGAAAGGATTTTCGCCAACTGTGGCAGTCCTTCTTCCGACCGATATTCCTCGTCGCCGCTGACTAAGACGATGCGTTTGCGGTTAGACGCGGCGGCGCCTGCATGGGTCAGTAACAGGGACGTGAGGAGGCTGCGCCGGGTCATCGGACGAACACCAGGTAGACGGTCATGGCCACGCCGGTCACAGCCAGAATCAGTGCGATAACTACAGCCAGCGTCACCGGCCGTTCCACGACCGGCGCCCCGCTCTTGACCGCTTGCACGAAGCGGACGTGCTGCGCCGCCGAGAATAAGTTCACCAGAACGCCGATCAAAATCAGCGCCGTTCCCACCCACAAGGTGAAACGGGCGGAATGCAGGCTCAACGGATGGGTGCTGAATTCCATTTCGCGGAGGAACAGGCCGAAGCGCGCCACCACGAAGCCGAAGCCCATCAGGGCCAGGCCCGTGCGGATCCACGCCAGAAACGTGCGCTCGGCAGCTAAATAGACGCGCGGGTCTTCGGTGGGGGTCATAGAGAGTTATTCGCGGGGGCCAACGGGCATTCCGCCCAACCGGCCGACTGCGAGGTCCATCCACCAATTGCCGCGAATATTGCGGACGAACACGGCGTCCTCGGCTCGAAACTTCCTGATCCCGGGAAAATCGCGCCACTCCCGGGTGGCCTTTTCGAATAACTCGTTCACTTTTGAGCGATCCTTAACATCCTGTGCCAGAGTAATGTGGGGATGATACGCGAAGGGCTCGTCGAAGAGCAGAGAGCCGCGATTCAAGCTGTCGTGCATTTGGCGCAACTGGTCGCCGCCCTCGGTCACGCTGATGTACACCACATCGGTCGCATCGAATCTTTCAAGGGCGCCCAGTTCGATGTCGAAAGGGCCGAACGTTGCCAAAATGTCGCGTGCGTGTGCAATGGCCGCATCCGGCTCGACGGGCAGGGGGCGGGGGGGGAGAACGCTGACGTGCGCGTGCGGGTTACAGCCGGGCACCATCTTCAACCGCAGGTCATCCAGGAAAGCGCCCAGAGGGTCGGGCAGATAGATTACCAGGGCGTAAAGGCTGGGCTTCGCTTCGTCTACCCGCGGAGGCAGGCCATTGATTTCAGAATCCATCGTGTGCCGGCTGCAATGTAAATTATGGCACATCGAGCTACCTGCTGGCCGTCAAGCGCGATTTGCTAATCTCAAATTGGCAATGCAGGATAACCCCAACCAAAACCCGCTGTTGAACCTTTCTTTCCATGTACCCTTCGACCGCATTCGCGCCGAGCACGTGCAGCCGGCCATCGCTTCCCTGCTGCGGGAAGCGCGGCAGCGGATCGACGCGATAGCATCGGTGCGCGAGTCCCGCACCTTCGAGAATACATTGACGGCGCTGGACACCGCGACCGAGCCGCTTGACGAAGCGATGTCGGTGGTGCGGCATCTGGAATCCGTCGCCACCTATCCGGAATTGCGCGAGGTGTACAACGCCGTCCAGCCCGAAGTCAGCGCGTTTTATTCCGGCATTCCCTTGCACGCCGGCCTTTGGCTGGCGATTTCGTCCTATGCGCGCACGGCAGAAGCGAAATCCTTGCGGGGCACGCAGCTCCGCTTCCTGACCAAGACCCTGGATACGTTCCGCCGCCACGGTGCGGAATTGGATCCCGCGGGCAAGGCTCGCCTCGAAGCCATCGATATCGAACTGTCCACCGTCACCACGAAATTCTCACAGAACGTGCTGGACGCTACCAACGCTTTCGAGTTGATCATCGCCGACCAATCGGACCTCGCGGGACTGCCCCCATCGGCGGTTGCCGCCGCTCGCGCCAGCGCTGAACAGAAGAGTTTGCAAGGTTGGCGCTTCACCTTGCAGGCGCCCAGCTATACGCCGGTGATGACGTACCTTGACGATGCCGCCGTTCGTCAGGCATTGTACCGGGCTTATGCCGTGCGCGCCAGCCAGGGTCAATACGACAACCGCCAATTGCTGGACCGCATTCTGGAATTGCGGCGCGCCAAAGCGGAGTTGCTGGGCTTTCGCAATTTTGCCGATCTCGTGCTGTACGACCGGATGGCGCACACTGGCGAGCGCGCGGAGAATTTCCTGAAGGACCTGAAGCACAAAACCGAAGCGCAATTCTCGCGTGAGAATCGCGAGCTGCTGGAGTTCCGGCGGAAGCTCGAAGGTACCAATGCGCCTGGGTTGCAGCCTTGGGACGTCGCCTACTACGCCGAAAAGCAGCGCGCCGCCCTCTACGATTTCGACGAGGAACAACTGCGGCCGTACTTCATGCTGGACCGCGTGGTCGACGGGCTGTTCGAAATCGTGCGACGCCTCTATGGCATTCGTGTCGTCGAGGAGCAGGGGGTACCGGTGTGGGACCCGCAAGCGCGCTATTACGCCGTCCACGACCGCGACGGCTCTTTCATCGGCGGCTTCTACGCCGATTGGTATCCGCGGGAAAATAAACGCGGCGGCGCATGGATGGATGCCCTGGTCACTGGCTACCCGCAGGCGGACGGATTCCGGCCGCACCTGGGTTTAATCTGCGGCAATTTGACCCCGCCTCTTCCCGATCGTCCGGCGCTGCTGACCCATCAGGAAGTCAGCACCATCTTTCATGAGTTCGGACATCTTTTGCATCACCTGCTGAGCCGGGTTGAAATCCGCAGCCTAGCGGGGACCAGCGTGGCTTGGGATTTCGTTGAATTACCGTCGCAAATTATGGAAAACTGGACCTGGGAGCGCGAGCCACTCGACCTGTTTGCGCGCCATTACCAGACCGGCGAGGCCATCCCGCAAGATTTGTTCGATAAGTTGGTGCGCGCCCGCAATTTCCGCAGCGCCAACTTCCAAATGCGGCAACTCGGCTTCGGTTTTGTCGACCTGGCGCTTCATATCGATTACGATCCGGCACGCGATGGCGGCGTCATCGATTTTACCCGCGGCATTTTGCAGCAATATTCGCCGGCCCCATTGCCGGCCGATCACGCCATGATCGCCGGATTCACCCATCTTTTCTCCAGTCCCATCGGTTACGGCGCCGGCTACTACTCCTACAAATGGGCGGAGGTGCTGGATGCCGACGCCTTCACCCGCTTCCGCACGCAGGGCATTTTCAGCCCCGAAGTTGGGGCGGAGTTTCGCGCCACGATTCTGTCGCGGGGGGACAGCGACGATCCGGCGGCACTCTACCGGCAGTTCATGGGGCGCGATCCCGATCCGAATGCTTTGCTGCAACGTTCGGGCCTGTCGCAATAGGCGATTCAAAAAAACATCGGTCGCTTGTGAACCGCCGGGGAGGTCCGCCCGTTCTTGGTTTGGACATGTCAAAACTACCAAATCGGTTCATCGAATTTGGCGCCACGGTCTTCCTTGGCGCCCTTGCCCTCTCGGCCTATTGGGAACCCGATATCCGCTGGCTCCATTTCTTTCAAGCGTGGATGTACATCGCCGCGGTGGTGCTCATACGGCGGGAGAACCGATGGGGCTACTTTATCGGTATCTCCGCAGCGGGCCTGTGGGACTACGTCAATGCCTTCGCAACAACTTTCTTATTCAGCGGACTGCAGCAGCTATCCGCATGGGTTCACAGCGGCCATCTGCAACGGCCGGACTTGCTGATTGCTCTACCGGCCTGGTTCGCGAACCTGGCGGTCGTCGTAGGATGCCTTTGGGGCTACGTCCGTCTTAAAACCAAGGCGCTTTCCGACGCGGGCCGCTTGGTGCTCACGTTTGCGCTTACAACGGGATTTCTCGCCCTCGATATGGCGGTGTGCCAGCCCCGCTACCTTGGCATCTTCCCGCGCCTGCTGCACCCGCATTTGCCGTAAAACCGGCCGCGGCAAGTCCGCTAAAATGGGAAAGCTGCGAATAGCGGAAGGAGCTAAAGAATGGCGATGCAGGTTTGCATGGGCGCATCCATGATGTGTACCTTCGGTGCGGCGCCGAGCTCTCTGGTGGTCCTGCCACTGAATCGGGTGTTCACCGACGAGGTGCCCGACGCCAATATTATGGACCACGTTCCGATGGAAAACATCATGCCTTTTGGCGTGTGCAGTTCCATTGCAAACCCGACTGTAGCTTCGGCAACCGCTGCCGCCCTCGGGGTCTTGACACCCATGCCGTGTATCCCCGCGACGCCGGCGCCCTGGGTTCCCGGTGCTCCGACGGTCCTATTGGGCAATATGCCGACCCTGGATAACACATCGAAACTCATGTGTATTTGGGGCGGCGTCATTTCGTTCGAAACACCCGGCGAGTTTACCGTGGAGGTACCTTAATCGTCCGAACTGGTCTTGGGTGCCGGGCTGATCTGGCTGAGCGACATGCTCAGCGGCTTATTTACAGTTGCCGGCGAAACGGTAGTGGCCGAACCCGGGGAGGAATTCTTGGCGTCGGTGGCGGCGGTGGGCGATACCGGCGATTGCGCCGACCCAGGGCTCCCGGAAAGCGCGGACCCTCCGCTATTGATCTGCACAATCGGGCCGGAGATGGCCACGCCCGCCGCAGTGAGGGTTACGAAGCTCCCGCCCACCTTGATGGTCAGGCCCATCATGCCTTCGATCACCACCTGCATTCCCTTCAGGTAAATGTTTTGCGTCACCTCGCTGCAGTGATTGCCGGTAAATTGCTCGATGACATCGCCAGTCACCTTTAGCGTGTGGGAACCGGTGATGGAAATCGCTTCTTTTCCAGCGATCGCGAGGGAGTGATCGCCGCCGATTTTCTCGTTGTGATTCCCGGTTAAATCGAAATGGCTGTCTCCGCCGGTCTTCTCGAACTTATCGCGAATCACTACCAGGTGGCGGTCCTCGCCAATCCACTCGCGGCGGTCGTTCTTGATTCGAACGTCGAGGTCTTTCTCGCCGTGGATGAAGACCTGTTCGCCGCCTTTGCTGTCTTCGAAGCGAATTTCGTTGAAGCCGCCCCCGCCTTTGCTGCTCATGGATTTCCAGGTACTTTGTGTCTGATTGTCAGGCAGCGTATAAGGCGGCATCTGGTCGGCGTTGTAGACGGAGCCGGTGATGATCGGCCGGTCGGGGTCGCCCTCCAGGAAGCTAACGATCACTTCCTGGCCAATGCGGGGAATGCAAATCATGCCCCACTGTTTCCCCGCCCAACCTTGCGCTACGCGGATAAAGCAGGAGCTGTGCTCGTCGTTGGTACCCTGCCTGTCCCAATAGAATTGCACGACGACGCGACCGTACTGATCGGTCCAGATTTCTTCCCCGGACTTGCCGACGACCAGGGCAGTCTGCGTTCCGTCGATCACGGGTTTGCGCGCCCGCCGGGCCGGACGGAATTGCACGGTAGAGGGAATTGCCTCAAAGGTATTGCGGTATTCGAAAGGATCTACCTGACCTCCCCGATAGCTGGTGTTGCGGCCGCGATGCTCCACCATCACCAAGGTGTAATCCATATTCGCCGAGTCCCGGAAGTGGGAGCTGAGCGTGAAGGTGTAACCGCTGGCGAAGCTCATACAATTGCCCTCGCCTCGCACCGTGGCAATGCCCGTTTCCAATTCTTCCAAGCGAACGCGGGCGTACTTGTCGCCATCGTCCTTCAGTGAGAAATTGCCGGGATAGTCGTAAGCTTCAGCGGGACGCGCGCTTTGCAGTGTTCCTAACAGCGTCGTGTTGGGTTTGGTGAAATCATAATCCTTGAGCGAGGCCTTGCCGGTCTGCACGCGATATTCGGCCTCCAGAGAGACCACTACGTCATCGTCGAGGCGGCCGCCCTCGCTGAAAGTAAAGCGTGCGGTGTCCTGATTGGGGCAAGGCGTGAACGAGTTGACATCGTCGGCCAGCACCAAAGTGTGTTTGGCCTCGGTCTGTTCAAAGAAATAGGCGATACCTTCTTCCTCCAGTAGCCGCGACACAAAGTTAAAGTCGGTTTCCCGATACTGGACGCAGTATTCCCGGGGGCTGTAGGTGCCTTGTAAGGAATCCTTAAAATCATTGAAACCGCGATCCTTGAACACTTGTTCGACGATCTGCGGCACCGACATATTCTGAAAGATGCGGCAATCCGAAAACAAGGTTAGAAACCAAAGCCACGGCACAACTTCGGCTTCGTAGGCGGCCATGCCGTCAGAGCCGATATTCAGCAGCTTCATGCGGCAGATATTGCCGTGGATGTTGCGCTCCTGGTCATCCTTAAGGGAGATGGTCAGCACTACCGGAGTAGTGAGCAGGCTCTGAATGTCGATGTTGGCATTCGCCGAAAGGAGCCGGAGGACGAAACGAAACGGATCCGATATGCGCTCCACGCCGGCGAAACTGTCGAGCAGCAGTTCGTCATCGCCGAGAGTGGTCTTTACGCGAAATGGACGGTCAATCTGAGTCGGGGACAAGCGGTCTCCATGACGGCGCTGGCAGGCGGTTCAGGCCACCTGCCGCTTCCGTTGCGCTCCTACGAGTATACAAAGGAGCCGTCTTCGCCGATGGCGACATGAATCGAGGCCGGTTTCAAGCCTTCCGCGATACGCCCGAGAAGCTGTTTTGAAATATCGGGCAAAAGCGTGTTGGTCAGAATATTGTCGACGTTACGGGCGCCGCTTTCCACTTCGGTGCAGCGCTTGGCTACCTCGTCGATCATGGCGGGATCGTAGGTGAGATCGATTTGGTGAGTTTCCTTTAACCGGCGTTGAATCTTCGCCATTTTCAACACCACGATTCGTTTCAGGTTTTCATCGCGGATGGGGAAATACGGAACGACTACCAGGCGGCCCAGGAAAGCCGGCTTGAAGATTTTGTTCAACTCGGGCTTCAGGGCATTGACCAGGCCGTTCGGTCCTGGCATTGTCTCCGGGTCCGCGCAGAGCTTCATGAGCGTATCGGTGCCCGCATTCGAAGTGAGAATGATGATGGTGTTCTTGAAGTCGATCAGGCGGCCTTCCCCGTCCTCCATCATGCCTTTATCGAATACCTGAAAGAACAACTCCAAAACGTCGGGGTGCGCTTTCTCCACTTCGTCGAGTAGCACCACGGCGTAGGGCCTGCGGCGCACGGCTTCGGTCAGCACTCCGCCTTCGCCGTAACCCACGTAGCCGGGAGGCGAGCCCTTCAGGGTTGAAACGGTGTGCGCTTCCTGAAACTCCGACATGTTGATGGTGATCAGGTTATGCTCGCCGCCAAACAGCAGGTCCGACAGCGCCAGCGCCGTTTCCGTTTTCCCCACACCGCTCGGCCCTACCAGCAAGAAGGTTCCGACCGGCTTGATCGGATCGTCCAGCCCTGCGCGCGCCGTGCGGATGCGGTGGCTGATCGCTTCCAGAGCGTGCGCCTGCCCGATCACCCGCGCCCCAAGGTGTCCTTCCAATTTCAGCACCGTGGAGATTTCGTCTTTCAACATCTTACCTACGGGAATGCCCGTCCAGCCGGAAATGACTTCGCCCACCATTTGAGAGTCTACGCAGACCCGCATCAGCGGTGTCTCGCCTTGGATGGCGGACAGTTCGGCATTCAACTGATTCAACTCGGCGCGTAGCGCGGCAGCATCGAAGGCTGGCGCTGGCGCTGCCGGAGCAGCTGCCGGCGCTGCCGCTGCCGCTACCGCGACCGGGGCGCCCGCCTCCAACTGCGTTCGGATCTCGCGAATGCGGGTAACCAGGCCGCGTTCCTTTTCCCACCGGCCTTGCAGGTCTTCCAACTTAGACTTCGCCGCGGCTTTATTCTTCTCGATTTCGGCCAGGCGCTCGGAATGGTCCGCTCCCGCCGACGCTTCCCGCTGCAGGATCCTTTCCTGAACTGCGAGATCGTCGATCACGCGTGTGGTGTCTTCGATCGCGCCCGGCGTTGCGTTCTGTCCCAGCGACAGCCGGGCGCAGGTGGTGTCCAGCACGCTGACGGCCTTGTCCGGCAGTTGGCGGTCGGGCAGGTAGCGGTGCGAGAGTTTCACCGCCGCCGCCAAACCCTCGTCCAGAATGCGCACATTGTGATGCTTTTCCAGAGCCGGCACGACTCCGCGCATCATCAGCTGGCAGGCTGCTTCGGTTGGCTCTTCGACCTTTACCAACTGGAAGCGGCGGGCCAGGGCGGGGTCCTTTTCAAAATATTTCTTATATTCCGACCAGGTTGTCGCCGCGATCGTGCGCAGCTCGCCGCGCGCCAGGGCCGGCTTCAGTAGGTTGGCAGCGTCATTCTGTCCGGCTTGGCCGCCGGCCCCAATCATGGTGTGCGCTTCATCGATAAACAGGATGATGGGCGTCGGAGAGTTCTTCACCTCCGCGATCAGGCTCTTCAAACGATTCTCAAACTCGCCCTTCACGCCGGCCCCTGCCTGCAACAGCGCGAGATCCAGTGTTCGCACTTCGACATTCTTCAGCACCGGCGGCACATCGCCTTGTACGATGCGAATCGCGAAACCCTCCACCACGGCGGTTTTGCCGACGCCCGCTTCGCCCACCAGGATCGGGTTATTCTGGCGCCGCCGGGTCAGGATATCGACAACCTGCCGGATTTCAAAGTCGCGCGCCAATACCGGGTCGATCTTGCCCGCGCGCGCGTTGCCGGTGAGATTGACTGTGTATTGATCTAGGTTGGGTGTCTTGCCGCCCATGGCGCGCGGCGCGCCGTCGGCCTCCGGCGCCGAAGCGGCCGCCGCTGCCGAAACCTCTTCCTCCGAGTTGGCGACAATTTGCTGAAAATCCTTCTTCAGCGCGTCAGCGTTGATTTTCTGGAACTCACGGCTGACATCCCGCATCATGCGCGAGAGGTCTTCGCCGGATGCGAGCGCCAGGATCGTAAAGCCGGAACGAATCTGGCTGGCGCCGTAGTCGATCGAGCCGAGAGTCCACGCTTCGCTCAGCATGTCGCGCAGCGTCGGGCTCAAGGCGGGATTGCGTGCATTCCCGGATTTCAGCTTGTCCAGGCTGCGCGTCAATTCCGTCGCGAAGCGCGATTTGTCGACTTCGAAATGCTTCAAAATGGCTGCCAGGTCGTCGCTCGACGAATCCAGCAGTTTCATGAGGTAATGCTCCACCTCCACGTCGTAATGCGTGCGTGAAAGGCAAAGTCCCGCCGCCGCTTCCAGCGCATTGCGCGTCGTGTCGTTCAACTTTCCGATTAGAGCCCTAATGTTGACTGCCATGGTTCATCCTTTGGCTAATTGAGAATCAAAACCGTATCGCCGGGATCGCGCCCAAAGGCGGTCCCAGACTGTATCCAACTAAGCCAGCCTAGAAGCGGTCCGCCTTCGCCGTCGAGACGGAGTTCGCACCGGGGTACGTCTTCACGCTTCAAAACCAGCTCAACTTCGAACTCGATCTCCCCCCCGGAAAAAAATGTCGTAATGGCGCGCAGCGGCTCCCAGGCATCGCCTGCCGGCAAGAACGAAAGGTATTGAGCCTTCGACAGCGGCCCAAGCCGGATGCGCGCGCGCGTTTGGCATTCCCAGATTTCGTCGCCCGCGATGGCGCCCATGCCAAGCTGATCCGAGTAAGCCACACCGCCTTCCATGCGGCACTGGTTGGATGCATCGAGTGACTGCCACGCGCCCACGAACTGATCGATCTCGACTGGAACGTCGAAATAGTCCGCAAGGGCTTGCTGCAGTGCGGAAGCGGAGCGCGGCTGAAGGGAAAACAAGCCGCAATAGAACAAAATCGATTCATCGAGGACCGCCTGGCGGTCTTCCAGGCCCGCCGTCCCCAGCCCGACGAAGCTTTTCAAATAGTTGGAAAGCCGGTCCGGCTCGGCGCGTTCGTAAGGAACGTAAAATCGATACTTTTCCCAGGCCTGGTAGAACAGGGAGATCATGCGGTGATTGAACAGATCCAGAAATTCGGCCAGCGAAGAGTCCCGGAAGCGGTCGCGGTCGCGGATCAGTTCCGTATAGGAGTATGGCAAGACACCCATCGGTCCCGTCAATCCCATGAAATTGACCTTCATCCGGGCTGGGCCGTCATCCGCCCAATCCAGTGTTTGAATCTGGCTGGGAGGGAACGCCAGGAGGTTATTCACGGTAAAGCGGAGCGCCTCGCGAGACGGCGGCGCGAAACGCCCTACCGGTTCGCGGTCCGGCAACATGCGGTGCATCAGGCGCACGGCTTGAAAGAACTGGAACCAGCCCGGATGCTCGCGCAATTCCTCGCCCAGAAAGGAGCGGCTTACATCAAGATCCTGCGGCCCGCTCGCGGTGGCCATTGGCGCAAGACCTCCTTTCTCTGTTGAACCTTGGCGGACAATTGGCTAAAGCTGTTTAGCGAGGCATACTGCGCCAGAAAACTCTCAATTACGCTGGCAAACAGATAAACGCCGCCGCCCACAAACTGTTCCTCGTCCAATTCCAGTTCTACGTGGGTGCCCCGCGCAAAGGCGATGCCATCTTCGGAGATCACGCGCGAGAACTGTCGTTTGCTGGTGAGTCCGGTGATCCCTTCCACCGTCTTGGCGGAGTACGCTGTCGCCGCGAAATCGTACAGCTTGAGGACTTCTTGCAGGGCCTCGCGGCCTTCGGAAACCAGCGACAAATAGTTCAGTGAGAGATGCGAGATCAAACGCCACTGCATGGCCTTGCCCAAAGGCGGCCGGATGGGGGATGTCGGTTTCCGCAAAGCAACGATGCGCTTGATCGGAGCGCCCGTCTCGAGTTCGAAATCGCCCGCCTCGTTGCCGAATGGCAGGCGCGCCGGCAGATCCCGATTGGTGCAGGTGGTTCGCACGGTCAATGCGTCGGTGGTGGGACGGGTGGGCCGAAAGGCGAGGTCTACGAGCGCCAGTTCGAGTTCCGTACCGTTGTCGTTCGGACGCACCGATGGCCGACGATTCGCAACCCAGAACGTCTGCTGCTTGTCCCGCTGCGTGGAATGGCGGAAGGAATAAAACGGCTGATATTCGACCACTTCCTGCTGCTGTTGGCGCAAACTCGCCACTTGGTCGACGGAGAAAATCTCCATCGCCAGCGGCCGGCGCGCGTCCGGGACTACGGGATATTGATACTTCTGCTGGTCGAGAAGAATCGGCTCGGCGGTCTGCGTAAACAGGTTCACCACGGGGCTGCAACCCAGACGGCAGGTGGACTGCGTAATGCCAGTTTCCAATCGCTGCCGGCGTTCGTCTCCTTCAAAGCGGGAGAACAGGAAGATCATCTCCATGCTGCGCTTAAAACCCGCCGCGCACGCATCATGCAAGCCGGTAACATCCACGAAGAAGAACTTATCCACGAAGCTGAAGTATTCCTGCAGCAGGCGGTAGCCCACAAACGACCGGCGGGGGTAGGGGAGCATGCCTTCGTCTTCGCCGAAGCCGACGGGCCGCAAGGCGGAGGGCGGCAGGGTGATGAGCGGCGCGCGCGAATCTGGAGTCGTGTCGCGCAATACGATCTGGACCAGGTTGCAGCACAAGATCTCGTAGATGGTGTGCACCAGTGCGCTTTCGCCATCGAGAAAAAAACGCAACTGATCCAATTCAAGTTTTCCGAACTCCATGTCCGGAGCGCTGCAAGTCAGCTCCAAGCGGAGGGCCCCCGATGCATCGGCAGCCCGAACCGCCGGCTTCAATCGATCGGGGGTGGTCCACGTAGCCGAGGAGACCGATATGGGCCAAAGCGTGGTTTCGTATGAGGTGCGGAACTTGCAAGGCACGCCATCCACGGGCCGCGAATAAATCAAAGTCTCGCGCGGGATCACGCAGCCCGTTGTCAGCTTGCCTTTCTGCGGATCCAGGTGAAACTGCGCGATGGACATCGAGGGCAAAGGCCGAATGAAGTGCGGGTATACGATGCCCAGAATCGCTTCGGTAATTTCCGGGAACTCGTCGTCGATCTTCAGGTGGACGCGTGCTGCGAGAAAGGCAAAGGCTTCGAGCAATCGCTCCACGTGCGGGTCGTCGCACTTGGTCGGTTCAAGGAGCAGACGGGAGGCAACCTTCGGATATTTCTCCGCGAACTGCGCGCCCAGTTGGCGCATGTAAGTTAATTCCCGCTCGTAGTACAGCAGCAGCTCATCCCGCATTCTGGACCTCGTAGCCACCGCTGGTCAGTTCCAGCACGGTATCGAATGAAACGTGCTCCGGCGCCGGGTCCATGAGCAGCATTCCCTCAATGCGAAAACGCAAAGTGCGCGTCTTGCCCGCCATGCTCTCCAGCGGAATAATCCTCACGTTGGCCAGGCGCGGTTCGAAAAGCTTCACCGTGCTTTGCAGAAAACGCACCAGTTTCGACTGATCTTTCGGGGAATTCAAGCGCGTAGGCGGTGAAGTCCGGGAGACCATAGATGTAGAGCGATTTGTTGACTTCCCGCAGCGACTCGTCGGGCGGCACCGCGATGCGGCGGGTATTCAGCAGCCACTCCAGGTCGCGGCGCAAGCCGTCCTTCAGCTGCCGTACGGATTCGGATGCTGCTCAGGGTGGCGGGCCCGTCTCCGGTGTTGTCGATCAGCCGGTCGAGAACGGACAAGGTAACGGCGGTGTTATAGTCTTCGGCGTATCGGGCCATGGTTTACACCGAAAATGCTTGGACGGGATCGAGGCGGCAGATGCGCTCAAAAATTGCCTGCTTGGCCTTGGCGTCGGCCTGTATCTTCTTGCTCGATTGCAACAGGAACGCGAGAACACCGGCCACCATCTCGTGATCCTCCCAATCTTCCAGCTTGTGGGCTTCGACGGCGGCGGCGATATCGTCGAGCAATGGCTGCGCAATGGTATCTTTACCCGCGCCGATGCACAGTTGCGCGAGTTGCAGCTTTCGTTGAAAGCGGCCCCGCCCGCTGCGCTGACGCTCGATCTCCTTGTAAAGGATCTCGAAGGCTTTCTGCGGTTGTCCCTTGCGCATCGCCTCGGTGGCTAACGCATGCGGATCGATGAACTTCTTCTGCCAGCCGGGAGTTTGGAAGCCGTCAATCACCGGCAGGCGGGGCATACCCGGCAAGGGACTGGCGTCCGCTGGTTCGGCCATCAATTCCCGCAGCCATGTTTGTGTCTCGGGGTTTGCCGCGGGAGTTTCATCGGTCAAGACCGCTTCGAGCAAATCCGGAAGGTCGCGGAGCAAGGTTCGGAGTTCTGAGCGAATGGCAATGGCGATGGCATTGTAGTCGTTCCCCAGTGCCACACACGCGTCTACCACGAAGCGCTGCAGGTCCAGCCACGCCCGCCCGCAGGGCAGCGCCATGACGTTTTCCGCCGCTTCCAGCAGCTCCGTCCACTTATTGTTCAATGCCAGCAGCTTGATTTGCCGGCGGACCTCGGTGGGAGGGGCTTCCAGCACACCGGGATCGGACGAGGCCCGCAATTCGCCCCAGCGCAATCCGCGCAGCATCAGATATGGCGCAGGGCTGAAAGGCTCGCGTTTGCGCAGGAACTGCGCGGCCGCCGCCACGCTGCCGATGGCGGCGCTGCGGTCGGCAGGCTCGGCCGATGCCTTCATCGCAAATGTCAGATCGAAACCCGGCCGCGGTTACGGCGCCCTGGCCGCGGCTGGCGCACCTGCGCCGGCCTCGCGCCGCCTTTCACGTTCGCGCGGTACTTCCTCCACCGGATCCGGCTCGAACTCCCGCTTCTTCTGGAGAAAACCATGAACCAAACGGCGGACTTCGTCCGAGGCCGGTCTTCAGTTTGCCGAACGAGGGCGCCGCATCGCCGAACTTCTCGTCGCACAGCCTCATCGAGCGACTTCAGCGTCGCCAGGCAGGCATCCAGGTTTTTCTCGCCTTCCGCGTAGAAGGCTTTCGGCGTTTCTCCAAAGGAGCGGTCGAAAACCTCAGGCGCTAGTTTGCCTTCTTTCAGCGCCTTTTCCCGCTCGGCCTTCTGCTCTTTGGTCTTGGCCTGATCTTCCGGAAGGACTCCGCGCGAATCCTTGTGTTGGAAGAAATTGTAGCCGTCCTGGCACAGGGCCACGCCTTTCGAGCGGCACATCCAGACGGGAACCGATCCAGTCCAAGGGCATCGCCCGCAGTTCTAAATCGTCGTCTTCCTGCTCCGGAAAAAGAGTGTCCCAGAAGTTGTCGATCAGACCCTGGCACAGGGTCAATCCGTCCAGAAGCCCGCCGTAGCCTTTTGTTTTGATCAGGGATCCGTAAGCCACGCGGCGAGCTGCAGGTCCTTCGACTGCGTCGCAATGGCTTCTGTACCGAGTTTAATAACAGCGGCGTGATCGGCTACCTTGCGCTCGTGCTGCCAGGCGCCTTGATTGAGATCGTCATCCTCCCGGCGCGCCTCCTTGATCTTGTCGTAGACGGGCGCATACCGGATGTCTTTGCCGCCAGGGTTGTCACCCGCAATCGGGTTGAGGATATCTTCACGAAGAGGCATCGGAAGCGAACTCCAACGACCTGATTTCGAGAAGCGGCACTTCCTCGCCGTCCACGACGAAATTTTCCCGCCTACCGGATACTCATGGCCCTGGTCGTCGCGGACCCACTCGGTGGTGCGCCCCAGCCAGACCGATCTCGTCTGCCGATTTCCAGGAGAAGGGATAGACGGCGGGAATCAGAACTTCGCCGATGTCCGTGCCCTGAAACGACGGACCGGTGAGCACGAATGCCGGAGACCAAAGGGTGTCGCGCAAACGGCGGGGCGGCTCCATGTGTAACGAAGCGATGTGCTGAAAGGGAATCCAGAGATATGCGCCGGCGGCAAATACTTCCAGCCGCGAGCCAATGGCGGGATCCGCGTCGCGCGATGGACTGGAAGCGTCTTGCCATTGAGCTTGCCCGCGGGGGACGCAGCCGCCGCGGCGCTGGGAAATTCTTCTTTGCGGAAAATGTCATGCCGGGTTTTCTCCGCATGCAGTATCGGAGTAGTAAAGCATCGCGCCCAGTTCCGCTTCTTTGCCGCCCTGCGAAAGAACTCCGCAACTGCTTCTCCGCACGATCGTACTGTCCGGAGAAGCAGAGGAGCTCAAACAGAAAAGTGCGGCTGGCGACGTCGGTAGGGTGTTCGCGGAGATGGCGCCGCCAAGGCCACCTCCGCTTCGTGAACCTTCCCGGATCGAACAGTTGTTTGGCGGTCATGAATGGCCGACGACTAGAAGTTGTCGGGAGCGGCCCAGTGGCGCCGAGACTCTCCAGATCGTAGCCCTTCGGCACAGCGGCCGCGAGCGTACCGTCGTCCTGCTCCGCCTTGTAGGCGATTTCGACGGCTTGGAAGGCGAAGCTTACCGACTCGGTCGGATTTTCGCTGCTGCCGGAGAGCTGGACGGAGGTGATCAGCGCGTCCTTGAGGTAGATGCGGAAGTAGTCTCCCTGCACCGTCGCCTCCTTGCCGACCGGCTTATCGTACAGGATGTAAACCTTGTCGACGATGGTGCCCGATGCGCAGTGCGTTGAAAGCAGGGGCGAAGTCTTGTCCAGAACCTTCATGATGCTGAGGTTCGAGAAGTCCGCGCTCCCGGCCTTGGCTTCTTTACCGGATGCGCCGGTTCCATAAGTCGAGGTTTGGCTGGCGCCCCAACTGAACGAAAGAATGTCGATGAAACCCGTTTTGCTGGTGCTGGGTCCTTCGACACCGTCAACATACAGATATGCGTTAACTGCCACGTTGTGATCCTCCTTATCATTTGCTTCTGAATTAGTTAACCATGGGAATTCGTTTGCGATCGCCTGTAACCAGCGAGACCGAGTTATTTCGCGGGCGCCGGCAAATCGGCAACCAGCCGCAGCGAAACCGTCAATTCATCGAGCTGGAAATGCGGCTGCAGGAACGCCACGGCGCGATAGACGCCCGGCTTTCCGGGCACTTCCGCAACGTCCACGCGCGCCTCGCGCAAGGGACACCGCGCCTTCATGGCCGGCGATGCGCCGTATCGTCGGGCACCACGTACTTCGTGATCCACCGGTTCAGGAAGATCTCGGCGTCGGTACGCGACATGAAGCTGCCGATCTTGTCGCGCATCATGGCCTTCAGATAATGCGCGAAACGGGAGACGGCCATGATGTAGGGCAACTGCGCCGAAAGGCGCGCGTTGGCGTTGGCCGAATCGGTGTCGTACAGCTTGGGCTTCTGGGCCGATCTGCACGCTGAAGAACGCCGCGTAGTCGGTGCCCTTGCAGTGCACCAGCGGCACAAAGCCCAGGTCCGCCAGTTCTTTTTCGCGGCGGTCGGTGATCGGGCACTTCGGTGGGGCACTTCATCGCCACGTCGCCTTCGTCGGTGTAGAAGTTGTGAACCGGCAGGCCGGTCACCAGGCCGCCGCCTTCCACGCCGCGCATGGCGACGCACATGCCGTATTGCGAAAACGAGTTGGTCATGCGGCTGGCCAGCGCGAAGGCCGCGTTCATCCACAGATACTTGGAGTGATCGCTGCCATCCACGTGCTCTTCGTAGTTGAATGCCTCCACCGGCTTGGTGTCCTTGCCGTAAGGCAGCCGGCCCAGCGTGCGGGGCAGGCACAGAGCCGACGTAGCGGGAATCTTCGGTCTGGCCGGAAGCTCTTCCACTTGGCGTATTCCGTGGTGTCGAAGATCTTGGCCAGATCGCGCGGGGCGTCGAGGGTGGTGTAGCTCGGCAAGTTGAACAGATCCGGGCGCCGCCGCGCTGCAGAACGGCGCGTGGGCCGCCGCCGCGACGTTCGAAATCTTCTCCAGCAGTTCGATATCTTCGGGGTGCTTGCCGAATTCGTAATCGCCGACCAGCGCGCCGAAGGGAGCACCGCCGAAGACGCCGTATTCTTCTTCGTACACTTTCTTGAACAGGGCGCTCTGGTCGAACTCCGGCGCGCGCTGCAGGTCCTTCAGCAGTTCCTTCTTGCTGACGTTGAGGACTTTGATCTTCAGCATCGTGCCGGTTTCGCTCTGGTCCATCAGGTACTTCATGCCGCGCCAGGTGCCTTCCAGCTTCTGGAACGAGGCGTTGTGCATGACTTCGTTCAGCTGCAGCGAAACCAGGTGATCGATCTGCGCGATGCGCGCGTTGATCATCATCTCGGCGTCGCGCGCAATGGTCATGGAGCCGTCCAGGACCTGCGCGACGAATTCCTTGATCAGGTTCTTGCCGCGCTCTTTGGAGGCGGGCTCGACGCCGAAGCGTCCTTCTTCGACAATCTGGTCAAGCAAGCCCTTTCGAGAACCTGCTCGCTCGTTGTAGCCGGCGCTGCCGCCGTTTGACTATCAGCCATTGGATCCCTCCTCCTTGCCCATTTCTCCCTTGATCTTTTCCAGCTTTTCCGTGTTGCCGACGGCATCCAGCAGCAGCTCTTCGAGCTTGTCGTTGCCCTGCAGGCTGCCGCGCAAGTCGGCCAGCCGCGTGCGCAGATCCAGCAATTCCTTCAGCGGTTTCACTTGGCGCGCCACGTTCTCCGGCTCGAAATCGTCCATGCTCTTGAAGTGCAGATCCACCTTCAGATTCGCCGCATCCGGCTCTTCGCTCAGCTTGTTCTCGACGGAGAACGACAGATGCGGCTTCATGCCTTCCAGAACGGTGTCGAAATTGTCGGGATTTACCTCGACGAATTTGCGGTCCTTCAGCTTCGCCAGCGGTTGTTCCGGCTGCCCGGTCAAATCGCCTAATACGCCCACGACAAAGGGCAGTTCCTTCAGTTCGATGGCGCCGCCGATTTCGACGTCGTAGGTGATTTGAACTCGCGGTGAACGCACCCGGTCTAGCTTATGCTGTGTGCTTTCTCTTGCCATTGGCCCTCCAGCCGAAAAACTTCGGCTCTGTCACAATACTTCTTCCCCAGACGTTCGTCAAGTGGAATCTGGGATGGTGCGGACAATACGTTTCCGCGTACCGGAGCTGCGGTTCGGTTGCGGAAATTCCGTCAAGTCAGTGAGTTCTGGTAAGGGTACTACGCGCCGTCTAAGCTGACGCTTTCGAATTACATTAGCATGCGTGTGACGCTTACGCACTCCCGCTGCACGACAGCCAGGTCTGCCCGTACTTCCTGGGCAAGCTCCGGATAACTTCGCCAAGCGTTCTGCTGCCGTCTAAGGCGCCCAGGAATTGGGCAACGGGCGGTTCGAGCCGCATGGAAGCCGGTATCCCATCGGTGAACCGCAGTGTCAAACCCACCGCCTGCCATCGCCCATCTAGCTGACGCATCTGCTGATCGAGCTGGGTATCGGGAGATAGCCGGAGGTGCGCGGCCAGCAGGCTCTCGACTGACCCGTTCAGGCGTAAGAAATCCATGCCGGCGAACGCTCTTTCCACGGCTGCGCCGAACGGTTGTCTAGGGTCGATGGGCATATCTTCGAAGCGAAGCCAGTTCTGGCCCTCCCTGCGCCGCACGGCCAGCATGCCCCCGTGAATCGACTTGACTCCCCGCTGGGCGTAATACGACCGCCAACGCGCGAGCGACTCGGGATTCAGGCCGGCGGGCTCCGCGGCGGGAATTCGCTGGCGGGCATACGCCTCGACATCGGTTGTATAGGTATGGAAGACCCAGGCATCGCAACCTGTGCCATGCAGCCACTCGGTGACGCGGTCTTTCCAGGGCTGGCCGGTTACCTCTACCCACTCGCATACCATTTGCAAGTAGCCGCCTTCGTTAAGATGGTGAGGCGCTTCGCGCACAATCCGCCGCCAATACTGGTCCAGATCCATTGTGTTCTCGCAGTAAATCTGATCCGCCGCGGGAGTCACAAAGAACGGTGGGTTCGCCAGGATCAGGTCGAAGGTTCGCCCGCCCAAGGGTTCGAAGGTATCCCCGGTCAGGCATTCCGGCGCCTCCGTTGCATTCAGCCACGCGTTAAACCGCACAAACGAAGATGCCCGGGGATTTAAATCGGTGGCCGTAACGTGCTCACTGTGCGCGGCTGCGAAGATCGCCTGCAGTCCACATCCTGTCCCGATGTCGAGCGTTGCCCGGGAATTGCGCCGCATCGCAAAATGCTGCAGAAGACGGCTGGTCGGATTGGGCCAAATTACCAGATCGGGCGCGTGCGAGGTAAGCCGGGCGCCACTGTCGGCCGCGAAGAGGTACTCTCGATAAGGCGTCAGTAAGACGGTGGGAATCAGCGATTCGCCCACGCGGACCAGCATGCCGGTTTGCAACAAAAGTTCCACGTCCGCATCGGCCATGACGCCGGCGACCAAATCGTTGGAGATCGGTACATTGAGCAGGAACCACCGCAGCATCAGGTTTTGGAGCGAAACATCACGCGTGCCGTCCACTAGTAACGGAAGGTTTTGACGAGCGGGCAGGTCCAGCAGCATGCGCCTTTCCTCGAATTGCTGTTGGTTATATTGTGCCTCTTGAAAGAGTTCACGCAGTCTCTGTCCCACTTCCGCGGTGAGTACTTTTAGCACTGGAACCATACAAGCCGCGCTGTCTTCGATCATCCTGACAGTGTGGCACGGGAGCGCCCGCATTCGTCGCCGTTCTTTGCGCATCCGCTCCCATTCTGTTACCTTGGACTGCGATGCGGCGGCTGGAACCGGTTATTTGGACTAAAGGCACCTTCCTGAATCCCCAACACCTGCAAAGTCAGGATAGGTTTCTTGAGGAGACACTGCAATTCGATTTGCAGGCACTCGAATTCCGGCCCTGGGGTTTTACCCATCTGCGCGTCGATCAAGCGGCCCTGGCCGCCGGCAACCTGGTGATAGCGGAAGCTGCCGGAATTTTCCCGGACGGCTTGCCCTTCGAAATTCCCGACTCCGATCCGTCTCCGGCGGCTAAACCACTCGCCGACCAGTTCCAAGCCGAGGTTGAGAGCGTCGGGGTATACCTTACCGTTCCCAGGTACAGGGATCGCGGGTTTAACGTGGCGAGTGCGCGCCGCGACGCGGAAACCCGGTACCGCGCCGAAGTCGAGATGGTCCGCGACGAGAACACCGGCCAGTCGGAGAAGCCCGTGATGGTTGCCCGCAAGAATCTTCGCCTCACCGCGGAGAGGGAGAATCGGGAGGGCAGTTCGGCGCTGCAGGTCGCTCGCGTGCGCAAGAATGCCGCCGGCTTGTTCCAGCTTGACGACCGGTTTGTACCGCCGCTGCTGGATTTCGAGGCGAGCGATTATCTGGTGTCGATTGCGCGCCGCCTGGTCGAAATTCTTTCCGCGAAAAGCACCGAGTTGGCCGGATCGCGCCGCCAAAAGAACCAGAGTTTGGCGGATTTCACTTCGGGCGACATCCCTCGTTTTTGGCTGCTCTACACGGTCAACGCCGCGCTACCGGTTTTCCGTCATCTTTTTGAAACGCGGAAAGGCCATCCGGAGGCGCTGTACTCAGCGATGCTGTCGCTGGCGGGCTCCTTAACCACCTTCTCGGTAAAAGTCCATCCAAGGGATCTTCCGCCCTACGATCACGATAATTTGGGCGGCTGTTTCACCGTTCTGGATGAAAAGCTTCGCTTGCTGCTTGAAACGGTGGTGCCCAGTAACTGTGTTTCGTTGCCGTTAAAGCTGGTTCAGCCGTCCATCTACGCGACCTCGATTGACAACGAGAAGTATCTGCATCAGACCCGCCTTTACCTGGCGGTGAGCGCCGACATGAGCCAGGCGGACCTCATCGCCAGAGTTCCGCAATTGATCAAGATTTGCTCGGTCGATGCGGTAGAACTCTTATTGCAGCGAGCCTTGCCTGGTGTTCTTCTCACGCACGTGCAGACGCTGCCGTCCGCCATTCCGATCAAGATGAATTATCAGTATTTCAGCTTGAACCAAAGCGGCGGGGCGTGGGAAGCTGTGCTGCGAGCCCGCAACTTTGGGGCATGGGTGCCAGGCGATTTTCCCAATCCGCAAATGGAACTGATCATTGTGCTACCGCAAAGCGCCTGACCCGGTCTACTTCATCAGCACAAAGACCAGAATCACGATTACGACTAGCACGAATAACCCGCCTAAGATCAGGACTAGCGGTAAGGCCGACTTAGATGATTTAACCGCCGGCGGCGCTGGCTTTGGCTCCGGTGGTTTGGCGGCGGGCGCGGCGGTGGGAGCCGCGAACATCTGTGTGAATTCGCTGGGACCCTGCTCTGCTGGTGGAGGTACAGGAACCGCGCTTCGCGAAAATGCACCAGTGGCCAAGCCTCCGTGCGGCATGGGATTCTGAGGCGCTTCGGGCATCGTTCGTTCAGAACTGATCGAATCATTGGCAAACATCCGGGTAAATTCCCCCGGTTGCTGCGGAGACTTACCGCGGGCCGGCGTCTGAAGGGGGGGGGCGATCGGAGCTTGCCGGACCGGAGGTTCGGCCGCCTGGCCCGCCTGCATCATCCTGGTGAACTCACCACCGGCACGCGCGGCCGGCGGCGCGGCCGGCTGCGGCCGCAACGGCTCTGGCGCCAGCGGAGCTTGCATCATCCTGGTGAACTCGCCAGGGCCGGGCTGTTGGGGTGTACGCATTGGCGGCGGGGCAGTCATGGTTGGCTCCACGGCCGGAGGCGCCGCAGCCAAGGGAGCGGCCGGTTCAGTCCGAAACATGCGAGTAAACTCGCCTTGCGCCGGGGGCGGCGCGACGGGCATTGCCGCCGTATCTGGTACGGGACTGGATGACGCCGGTTGTGGCGTAACGGGACTCGAACGCAGAATCCTGGTGAATTCTCCCGGTTCCGGCTGAGCCGAAGTGGCGGCTGGTCCTCGCAAAATACGGGTGAACTCGCCGGGCTCCGGATCTGCCGCTGCCGACGGAACGGCCGTCACTCCAGGGGTCTCAATAACAGCTGGAGGCGCAGCCGGACCCCGCAAAATGCGTGTGAATTCCCCGGGCTCGGGCTCAACGGGGCTAGCAGTGAGGCTGGCAGCGACCGTGGGTGTCTCTGTGACAACTGGCGACGATGATGGACCCCGAAGGATGCGTGTAAATTCTCCGGGTTCCGGTTCGGCGGAGATCGGGATGGGAGTGACAGGAACCGTCGGTGTCTCGTCCGCGGACGGCGGCGCAGCCGGACCGCGCAAAATTCGCGTGAACTCCCCGGCGGGAGGCTCCGTGATGGCGGGCGCCGCATTCCGAATGGCATCGCTTACGGTTATCACGGCCGTGGGCAAGTCGTCCGGCCTTGGCGCGTCAGGTCGGGCCGGTTCAACGGGCTTCTCCGCCTGCGCCCGCAAAATGCGTGTGAACTCACCGGCCTTAACCGCCGGAGAATCAATCTCTTGCGAGATGACCGGAACTGGAATCTTCCAGAGGCCGGTGCGAGCCCCAGTTCCCTCTAAATCGGGAGAAACCGCCGCAACGGCTGCGGACTTCAACCATTCCTGCAAACTCAGCTTGGCTGGCAGAACTTCGGTGATGACATAAGGGATGCCCTCGTGGTCGCCTTTGTCCAATATCCGCTGTTTGCTCGAGGCGGGAAGGGCGTCGAGGCTTGCCAGGAGATCCCGATTTTCGGCCGTATATCCTGCCGACAGCAGGTGCACCATCACATCGCGGCCTGAAGATATTTCCCTGCCGGGGAGCGCAATTTCGCGGTCGCCGCCTCGAAGCGCCAGCAGTTCGTATTTATCGTGAAAAATCATATCCGTCGCGCTACATTCCAGGTCGAACCGATCGAGCAGAACTCATGATGCCGCCAGGGTCTGTAAACTTCAAGACGCCGGGTAACACTTCTCGCTTATGATACAGTATTCGAGGCAACTTGCCCGCTTATGAAGTTTCTTTCCAGAGTGGTGTGGTCAGAGGGCATGTATCTCGGACCACAGCATTTCCAGGCCCAGAGCCGTTATTTCGAAGACTCCATCCGGTTCGCGGTTACATCGCTA
This sequence comes from Bryobacterales bacterium, assembly GCA_963738375.1. Taxonomy (GTDB): domain Bacteria; phylum Acidobacteriota; class Terriglobia; order Bryobacterales; family Bryobacteraceae; genus Bog-159. The sequence goes on from CAVTWL010000004.1 coordinate 390,415, forward strand.
TGGGGCCGCCCATACGGGTTGCTGGGCTGCGGTCTCGATCACGAGGCACTGCGCAACGGAACTGTTGCCCTGGTGCATGCGCGGGGAATCTTTCCGGATGGCATGCCGTTCCTGATGCCCGAATGCGACGCGCTTCCCACGCCGCGGCCTGTGGCCGACCTGTTTCCGCCAACCCGCGATCGCATCACGGTTTCGCTGGCAATTCCAGAGCGCAAGGCGCAAGGTTTGAACACGGTGCTGACGGGCGTGAACGACCGCGGCAGATTCTTGGCGGAAACGCGCATGCTGCGCGATGAGACTACCGGCGCCGACGAACGTCCGGTACAACTGGGCCGCAAGAACGTGCGGATTCTGCTCGATACCGAGCCGGACGACGGATTAGTCGCGCTGCCGGTCGCCCGGATCATGCGCGATGGCGCCGGGCATATCGTGTTCGATCCCGATTTCATTGCCCCCAGCCTGCAAATCAGCGCCAGCGAGCGTGTCATGCTCTTATTGGGCCGGCTGATCGACATTCTGGAACAGAAAAGCTCTTCGATTGCCGGCGCGCCGGCGGCTCGAGGGGAATTCTCGCCGCGAGATATCGCTAATTTCTGGTTGCAGCACGCCGTTAATTCCGCACTGGCCCCTTTACGCCACTTGTGGATCTCGAAGCGCGGCCATCCGGAAGAGTTATTCGTCGAGCTGTCGCGGCTTGCGGGCGCGTTGTGTACGTTTACCCTCGACTCTCATCCGCGGACGTTGCCTCTTTATGACCACGAACATCTGACGGAGGGTTTCGACGCTCTCGACCGTCACATCCGCGAGCATCTGGAAATCATGGTGCCCACCAACTGCATCTCGATTCCTCTCGAGAAGATGAGCGACTACACCTTTGAGGGTGAAATTACCGATACCCGGTGCCTCGGCCGATCGGCCTGGTATCTGGGAGTGCGCGCGAACCTGGGTGAAGCGGAAGTCATCAACCGCACCCTGCATCTGGTGAAAGTCTGTTCGGCGAAATTCGTGAGCGAACTGGTGAAACGAGCCATCGCGGGCCTGACTCTGACTCACCAGCCGGTTCCGCCACCAGCCATTTCGGCCAAAGTCGAAATGCAATATTTCAGTATCAACCGGTCTGGCCCTTTCTGGGATCATATCGTTCAAACGCGCCGTATCGGCATCTACATTCCAGGCGACCTGCCGGATCCGGAAGCGGAACTTTTAGTTGTCTTGGAAAGATAACAATCGTCACTATGGCACAAGCGAGCACTGCCCCCCCCTCTTCGTCCCGGTCTGAGAACCTGGCGCTTATTTTCCAGGAGCTCTTCACCGCTATCGCCAGGCTTCGCGCCAATCGCCAGGACGTGTCCGACGCCGAGTCATTTCGCCATCACATCAAGGAAGCGGTAAGAACGGCGGCCCAGGATGCCCGCAATCAAGCCGGTTATTCCACCGACGATATCCGCAAAGCTACCCTGGCTGTAGTAGGCTTCTTGGACGAAACGATTCTCAACCTGCAAAGTCCGTTGTTCGCTAACTGGCCGCGCCAGCCGTTGCAGGAAGAACTATTTGGCACCCATTTGGCCGGCGAAGTCTTCTTCCAGGATTTGCAAGAGTTACTGGGGCGCGTCGATTCCGAAGAGTTGGCGGATGTTTTGGAAGTGCACTATCTGTGCCTCCTGCTTGGTTACAGCGGCCGTTACAGTTTCGGGAACCGGTCCGAATTGCAGTCCATCATGGCTACCATCGCCCGAAAAATTCAACGCATCCGGGGGGATTTCGCCGGTCTCGCGCCGAATTGGAAGCCGCCGGTAGAGCAACGGAAGAGTGCACAGGATCCGTGGGCGAAACGCTTGTTGATTGGCGCCGTTACGTGTTTCGTTTTGGCCCTGCTGTTGTTCGTCATTTACAAGCTGGCGCTCGGGTCGGGGGCGTCCAGCCTCCAAACCGTTGTGTCCTAGGAGAGATAGACGATGCGCAAAGTTCTGTTAATTGTGGCGCCCTCTTTACTCGCCTATTTCCTTCTTACGTTTTTGAGCGGCAGCCTGCTCGGTTTCCATGGCGCCAAGTTGTGGATCCTGCGGGGCGCTCTGTGGCTGATCGGCCTGGCTGCCGCAGCCGTGATCGTTTGGTTCTTTTGGGATAAGGACAAAAAGGCAAAGAGCGAAGCCGCCGAAGCGGAAGAAGCTCCCTCCGGAGGCGAGGAGATCGCCGTACTGCTGCGCGACGCCGAGAAGAAACTGTCGTCGGCGCAACTGGCTAAAGGCGCGCGCATCGGAAATCTTCCCGCCGTGCTCGTGCTGGGTGAAACGTCAAGCACCAAGACCAGCACCATGATGCATTCGGGGCTGGAGCCGGAGTTACTGGCCGGCCAAATCTATCAGGACGGCAATATCACCTCCACCCGCTGCGCCAATCTGTGGTATTCACACCAGACCATCTTCGTGGAGGCCGGCGGCAAACTGCTCGACGACGCCCAAGCGCGTACTTATCTCGCAAAACACCTGAAGCCGAAGCAACTAGGGGCCGTGGTCGGCCAAAGCGGGCAGGCGCCGCGCGCCGCGTTGGTCTGCGTCGAGATCGAGCGCATCACGAATTCCGGCCAGGCCATGGCCACCGCCGCCCGCAATCTGCGCGCGCGCCTGGGTGAAATCGCTGAGACTTTCGGCATCCAGTTGCCGGTTTATGTGTTGTTTACTAAAGCGGACCGGCTTCCGTTTTTCGCCGATTTCGTGCGCAACTTGACTAACGAGGAAGCCGCGCAGCCCGTTGGTGCAACTCTTGCGATTCCGGGGCCGCCCTCGGGCGTCTGGGCCGAAGAGCAAACGTCGCGGCTTACCGGCATTTTTGACCAGCTATTCCACGGCTTGGCCGGCGCTCGTCCGGAATTGCTTTCGCGGGAAAACGATGCCGAGAAGCTGCCCGGTGCTTATGAGTTTCCGCGCGAATTCAGAAAACTTCGCACGCCGATGGTGCAGTTCCTGGTCGACCTCTGCCGTCCGAGCCAGTTGACCGTTGGCCCATTCTTGCGTGGATTCTACTTCTCCGGCGTGCGGCCCGTGATTGTTCAGGAAGCTGCTCCCGAAGCGCGCGCACCCGAGCCTAAGAGCCGGCCCGATGCGCGTGAAGCCACCGCCATGTTTCGCGTACCCGTCGCCGGCCAAGCGGCGGCTCCGCGCCAGCGCGCCGCCGTGCATGCCCGAAAGGTGGCCCAGTGGGTGTTCGTTACCCAGTTTTTCAATCAGGTCCTGCTGGCTGACCGGACCGCCATGGGTGCGAGCGGCGCAAGCTCCAGGACCGATATGCGGCGTCGTATTCTGCTGGCCATCGCCGCACTGTTCTGTCTCTTCTTCCTGATTGCTTTCACCATTTCGTTTTTCCAGAACCGCGGACTCGAAAGCGATGTTCATCAAGCGCTGCGCGGTACTGTGGTAGCGCCCGCCGGCCCGGCATTAGCTACGGTCGAATCGCTCCGGAGCCTGGAAACCTTGCGCCAATCTCTTGAAACCCTCACCGTGAATAAACGCGAAGGCGCGCCCTGGAGCTACCGGTGGGGTCTCTATGCCGGTAACCAGATGTATCCCGACGTTCGCCGCCTGTATTTCACCCGCTTCAAGGCGCTCCTGTTTGGCCCAACGCAGGCCAGCCTGGTGAGTTTCTTAAATGGCCTGCCCACTGTCCCGGCGCCGCCGTCCACTCCCGGCTACGACCAGTCCTACGATTGCTTGAAGGCTTACCTGATCACCACCTCGAACCACGACAAGAGTTCGCGCGAATTTCTCACGCCGGTTCTGCTGAAGACTTGGACCAACGGCGCAGCCGTCGACCCGGAACGCCTCCAACTGGCCAGGCAGCAATTCGATTTCTACAGCGATGAGCTGAAACTCGAAAATCCGTTCACCAGCCAAAACGATCAGACGGCCGTATTGCGGGCACAGGATTACCTGCGCCATTTTGGCGACATCGACCGTGTCTACCAAACTATTAAGGCCGGCGCGCCGAAAACGACGGTGAACTTCAATCGTCAGGTCAGTGGGTCGGCCAAGTATTTGATCGACGGCTACGATGTCCCTGGACCCTTCACCAAGGAAGGCTGGAAGTTCATGAGCGTCGCGCTCCATCATCCTGAGCAGTATGTGCATGGCGAGAAGTGGGTCTTAGGCGCGGAGGGCAATATCAACAGCGACCCGGGAAAACTGGTCGCTCCCCTGCTTGCCCGCTATGAAACGGACTATGTCGCCGAATGGCGTAAGTATTTTAGGAACGCCGCCGTGGTCCGCTACGCCGGCTTGAAAGACGCGGCGGAAAAGCTGGGCGTGCTCTCGGGCAATCAGTCTCCGCTGCTGGCTCTCTTCGCGCTCGCCTCGCAGAATATTGCCTGGGACGAGCCCGAGATCGCCAAAGCCCTGCAACCGGTCCAAAGTCTGGAACCTCCTCCCGCGGACGTCCGTTATATCGGACCGCAGAATCAAGCGTATGTCGATGCGCTTGGAAAGCTGCAGACCGATGTTGACGCGGTCGCCAACGCCCCCACCGATACCGCGGCCGCCGGGAAGGCGCAGTCGAGCGCAGGCGATGCCAAGAACGCCGCGAACCAGCTGGCGCGGCACTTCGATCCGGGAACCGATCCCGATAATATTTCTCAGAAACTGCTGCTCGCGCCGATTACTGAAATCGAAGGCAAACTGCGCGGTGTCGGCTCGGCGGAGCTGAATGGCGGCGGCAAAGCACTATGCAGCCAATTCGCCGGTGTCTTCGCCAAGTATCCCTTCAACGCCAACAGCAAGCAGGACGCGACCATCGATGACGTCAACTCCATTCTTAAGAAGCCGGATGGGGCTTTCTGGAAGTTTTATGAAGATAGCCTGAAGAAATTCCTGGCCAAGCAGGGCAGCCAGTACGAAGCCGTGCCGGGCGGGGCCGTCACCCTCTCGCCGCGCTTCGTGCAGTTCTTCAACCAGGCTGCCGCCTTTTCCGACTCTCTGTACGCCGGCGGCGACGCGCACTTCACCTACAACCTGAAACCCGTGCCGTCGGAAACGGTCCAAAAGATCAGTCTCGATATCGATGGGCAGAAACTCGATTTCAGCGGTGGAACAGCCACCGCCAAGCAATTCACCTGGCAAGCGAGCGGAGCGCACTCCGCCCGCGGAACATACGGCGCCGATGGCGTGACCTTTGAAAGCGCGGATGGTCTGTGGGCGATCTTCCGCATGTTTGCCGATGCCGACAAGACTCCGGCAGCGGGCGTGGGCGAGTACGAATGGGTGATCCGGCAGGGCAAAGCCGGCGCCCCTTCCATGGTCAATGGCAAGCCGGTCACGGTCAAGCTGGAGCTCGAGATGACCGGCGCTCCGGTCTTTCAGAAGGGCTTCTTCTCGCGACTGGCCTGCGTATCGGAGGTGGCTAAGCCATAATCCCATGCCCAAGCCTTCTTACAGTTCCGTGGTTCTGGATGTCGACCCGGAGGCCAAGCCGCTGCGTTTGGAGCCGCGCGACGAAACTCCCTTCCGCATCCTCGTACTGGGCGATTTCAGCGGACGCTCCAACCGGGGTGAGGGACCGCCCGCGGTACTGAAACCCGCGTTCATCGATCGGGACAATTTCGATGAAGTGCTGGCGCGTTATCATCCCGAGATTGAGATCGGCCTCGGCAGCGGTAACGTGCTGCGCTTTCGCGAACTCGAAGACTTTCATCCCGACCGCATCTACCGCCAGGAAGTTTTCGAGAAGTTTCGCGCCGCGAGCCGGCTGTTGGATGCCAAGGCGGCAGGCTGGCTGCCTTCCCCGGCGGAAAGCAAGCAGGCCGTCCCCGATTTGCCTTCTCTCACCGGGGGCAGCCTGCTCGACAGCATTCTCGAAACCACCGAAAGTCGTCCCGAGCGCAAGCCCGATCCATTGCAGGATTTCGTCAAAAAGGCAGTCGCGCCCCATGTCGTACCGCGCCCCGATTCCCGAATCGCCGCGCAGGCTGCCGAAGTGGCTGCCGAAGCCGCCAAAGTCATGCGAGAGATCCTGCACTTCATCGACCTTCAGGACCTCGAAGCAGCGTGGCGCGCGCTCGATTGGTTGGTGCGCGGCATTGAAACCGGACCGCTGCTGAAAGTCTATGTCCTCGATATTACGAAGCCGGACTTGCTGGCTAAGCTGCCCGAGTTGCGCCGCATGATGTTGGACGATTCGACCGCCGGCAATCCATGGACCTTGGTTGTGGGCAATTTTTCTTTTTCCCAAACGGCGAGCGACGTGCATCTGCTCTCGGAATTAGCCTCGGCAATGGATGCCTCCGGCGCCGTGCTGCTTGCGGAGGCCGATCCCAATGAGGCGGATTCGGCGAAGACAGCCGGCGAGTGGGACAGCTTGCGCCAATCGCCGCGGGCAGCCTTCGTCGGGCTCGCCTTGCCCCGTTTCCTCTTGCGCCTGCCGTACGGCGAAAGAACCCATCCCATCGAGAGCTTCCCGTTCGAGGAGATGCCCGGGCCGCCCAATCATCACAATTATCTGTGGGGCAGTTCGGGCTTCGCATGCGCATTTCTGCTCGCCCAATCGTTCAGTAGCGAAGGCTGGCAAATGCGCCCCGGAGGCCATTCCCAGATCGACGGCCTGCCACTGCACGTCTACGAATCCGAAGGTGAGCAGCGCATCAAGCCCTGCTGCGAAGTTGTGTTGGACGACAAGTCCGCCGAATGGATTTTGGACTCTGGGTTCATGCCCTTGCTTTCGGTTAAGGATAGCGATGCCTTGCGCGTGACTCGCTTTCAGTCGATTGCCCGGCCCGCATCCCCTTTAGCCGGCGCTTGGACCGTGTAAGCTTCAAACGGCCTCGGCAAGTTGTTCCATCAGGCTTGCGGCGGATTCGGCGGCGCGCGCCAGTTTTTTTATCAGCCTTCGATATTGGGGATTTGCCATGCTGTTCGACGCCGTCTGCCGAGGCCACGCACTGTCCCACGGGCGCGAGATCGATGGTTCCTCGCACGGTGCCGATAAACACCCGTCCCAGAAATGACGCTAGATCGCGATTTTCAGCGGTTTTGGGCAGTATATCGAGCCCGGCGGCTCCCATCATCTCCATGGCCAGATCGAAAAGCAGCGGCTCATGCTGCCTGAGGGCCAATAATCCTTCGCTCACGTATCGCAATTCTCTGGCCGCATGCTCGATCGCAGCCCGATGCCGCCGGTAGAAATATCCGAATCGTTGCAGAAAGGCGCAGGCATTGGTGACGCACGGCCAAATATGGGTCAATTCCGCCGCCATTGCAAGGAAAAAAGACATTTCGTACGGTGACAAACCCGCCAGCCAGGAGGCCCGGCTCGGCGAGGCCCCGCCGGCCGGGAACTCCGCCAGAAGAAAATCCAGGTGGTCCTGCCGGTACAACGTGCTACCCGCGACAAATCGCACCGTCCCCCGCTCCATGGACAATAGGATTCGGTCGCCCGCCCACTGCATTCCCGGCGCGAGCGCGCCGCTGTCTGGGGAACCCGCTTCCGCCAGGATCGCCAGTGCTTTTTGGATGGCTTCCGGTCCCACCGCTAGAACCGCTCGGCTCACTGTTCCTCGCGCTTCAACAACCGCGGTTCGAAAGGCTTGCTGGGATCCGAATGCGGCGCCAGACTCGAATGCAACCTGCGCGCCGGGATGTAACTAAGGAACTTCATTTCCCTACGGGCATCCGCTGGGTTGACCACCGACAAGACCGCTATGGGAGCTCGATCAAGCCCGTAATTCCAATCAAGGCGTAGGAAGACTTCCTTGCCCGCACTGACTTCCACCGAACGCGGCACCCCTTTAGCGGGAGACAAAGTATACCGGCCTGGTGCGGGGCTGACCGCGAAAAATCTGCCCTGGCTGAGCTCTGCGACAACGCTGCCGTCGCACGAAATCGGAACCCACGAACGCGTCGCCGTGTACCGCTGGGCGTAGACGTAAATCAACGGCGGATCGGCCGCAAAGCTGCCGGCTAGGGCCGCCACGAACGCTGTCGGCGCCATGAGAAATCTTGGCATACAAAAGAGGCGAGGTGCTCCGCGCACTCCGGAGCGCGTTCACCTAGTCTAGCGGTTCTCCGGCTTGCTGTGGAAATGCCCGATGAAGCCCTTACCTTTGCGATCCTCGCGCGAGACTACCAATCATGGACCGGAATACCCTTCCGCCGAGCCCGGCCCAATTAACATATAATCTGCGTCTGGGGCACAGATGGGAACTGGGGTTCGATTGCAATGGGTTTGCCGGGCGATACTTGCGGCGCTGGCCGCAACTTCGTGTGGAACTGCCGCAAACTCCGATTTTGAAGCCGGCGTTCAGCCGGTACTAAGGCTTTCCTGCGTTTCCTGTCACCATGGCGCCAACGCCAGCGCCGGGTTGTCGCTCGATTCCGCAGCGGCACTTGCACAGGGAAGCCGGTCGGGGGCTGTGATCAAACCAGGGAACAGCTCCGCCAGCTTGCTGTACCAGCGAATCGTTTCAGAGGACCAAGCCGTGCGAATGCCGTTGGGGAGCAACCCTCTCCCGGCGGAAACGATCGCCTTGATCCGCGGTTGGATTGAAGGCGGCGCACCGGGCCTGCCCACGGTGAGCGCCGGGGGGAAAGCGAAGCATTGGGCATACGTTGCGCCCGTCCGCCCTGTAGCTCCCGCGGTTCAGAATCGGGATTGGGTGCGCAATCCAGTGGATGCGTTCATTCTTGCCCGCTTGGAAAAAGAAGGACTGCAGCCGTCACCGGAAGCATCCCGCGAAACATTAATCCGCCGCGCCAGCCTGGACCTTACCGGCCTTCCTCCCGGGCCGCGCGAGGTCGACGAATTCCTGAAAGATGCACGGCCGGATGCCTACGAGCGGCTGGTGGATCGGCTGCTTTCGAGCCCACATTACGGCGAACGCTGGGCCCGGCCCTGGCTCGATCCGGCGCGTTATGCGGATACCAACGGCTGGGAGAAGGATCAGCGCCGCTCCATCTGGAAATATCGGGACTGGGTGATCGACGCCTTGAATCGCGATCTGCCGTTCGATCAGTTCACCATCGACCAGCTGGCGGGCGACCTGCTACCCAATGCGACGTTAGACCAGAAGATCGCCAGCGGATTCAACCGCAACACTCTGTTCAATGAAGAAGGCGGCGTGGACAAAGACGAAGAACTTTGGGTGAACCTGGTGGACCGCGTCAACACCACCGCAACCACGTGGCTGGGCTCCACTTTGGGATGCGCACAATGTCACAACCACAAGTTCGACCCCTTCACCCAGAAGGAATACTATCAGTTCCTGGCCTTCTTCAATAACTCCGCCTACGTCGATAAACACTACGGCGACACCACACATAAGTACATCGAGACCAAGCTCAGCCTGCCCAGTCCGGAGCAGGAAAAGCAGCGCAAGAAATTACAGGGGCAGATCGACAAGTTGGAAGCTGTGCTGAAGACGCAGACTCCCAAGCTTGACAGGGAACAGGAGCGATGGGAACAAGAGATGCGCGGGCTCGAGGCAAAGTGGCGCCCCGTCGATGTTACGGCGGCAAATTCGGCGTCAGGCGCGCAGTTAGCCAGGTGCGCAGATGGCTCGTGGCTGGCATCGGGACAGAATGCCGACACCGAAACTTACCTCTTGGACGTGCGCGTTTCTCGGCCGGAAGCGTTGACCGCGCTTCGTATCGAGGCATTGCCGGATCCCAGCCTGCCTAAAGGCGGGCCCGGCCGCGACCCGTATGGCAACTTCTCTCTGACTGCGATGCGCATTGAGACGGTGCCGGCGGCGGGCGCCGCTGAAAACGTCGAGTGGTCTAAACCGGTGGCCGATGGCGGCAGCGTTAAAGCAGCCAAAGACCGGCCGGGAACTCCGTTATGGGACGTGGATGCGTCGCGCGACGAGAAGCGCGTTGCCAGACAACTGGTGATTCCATTTAAAGGCCGGTTATCGGACCTGTCCGGAGCGATTCGCATCACGTTGACGCAGAAGTCGGAGTTCGCCGGACAGAACATGGGCCGGTTCCGTATCTCGGCTACCGAGACGCCAGCGCCGGAGCGGATCGTGCAGATCCCGGCGAAGTTGCGGCCCCTCTTGGCCATGGCGCCGGATGCCCGCTCCGAGAAACAAGCGGCTGAGTTATCGGAGGCATTCCGCAAAGTGGCGCCATCGCTGGCGAAAGCGCGGTCCGAGTTGGAACAACGCCAGAAGGAGATCGACGCTCTGGGCATCCCCACGACGCTGGTGATGGGCGATCGTCCCGCGACGGGACCGTTAACCGCGGCGATGCGCGTTCGAGGCAGCTTCCTCAGTCCTGGCGAAACAGTGACGGCGGGCACTCCCGCGGCGTTAAATGCGTGGCCGGAGGGCTTACCCAAGAACCGCCTCGGTCTGGCGCGATGGCTGGTCAGCCGCGATAATCCCCTCACCAGCCGGGTAGCCGTAAACCGTTTGTGGGAGCAATACTTCGGTCACGGGATCGTGGAGACCAGCGAGGATTTCGGCGCGCAGGGCGAGCGCCCTGTCCATCCGGAGTTGCTGGACTGGTTAGCAGTCGAGTTCGTCGAGCACGGCTGGAGCCAGAAGGCCATCCATCGATTGATCGTCACGTCGTCGACCTACCGGCAGGATTCGCGAATCACCCCGGAAATGGAACAACGCGATCCGTACAACCGGCTGCTGGCGCGCGGCCCGAGGTTCCGTGTTGAAGCGGAGATGGTTCGCGACATCGTGCTGAGCGCCAGCGGGCTGCTCAGTCCGAAGATCGGGGGACCGAGCGTGTTTCCTTTTCAACCCGAGGGCGTCTGGGACTTGCCCTACAACGATGACAAATGGAAGATCAGCGTGGGCGAAGATCGCTACCGGCGCGGTCTGTATACCTTCATTCGCCGCACGTCGCCTTACCCGAGCATGACGGTGTTCGATGCGCCCAGCCGGGAAACCTGCACCGTCCGCCGGCCCCGCACCAATACACCGCTACAAGTCTTGACCACCATGAACGATCCCGTGTTCTTCGAGGCTGCCCACGCTTTGGCCAAACGCGTGAGCACCGAGGCGGGACCGACGCCCGCGGAGCGCGCGGGACTGGCGTTCCGGCTCTGCACCGGCCGCCGGCCTAGTCAGGACGAAGTCGACGCCATCGTACGCAACTACGAAGCGCAGCGCCAGGCGTTCGCCGCGGATCCGGCAAGCAGTGCCAAGGTAGTCGGGACGGCGCCGGGAGATGCCGGCACCGCCGCATGGATCATGATTTCCAATGCGCTGCTCAATCTGGATGAGACCCTGACCAAGGAATAGCCGCCATGCCTGAATCCAATTCCAAACAACTACTCGACATCACCCGGCGGCACTTCTTCGGCCGCGCGGGCTTTGGCATCGGCGGACTGGCATTGGGCGCGCTGCTGGACGATAGGATGTCGCGCGGCCAATCCGCTGGCGGCGCGCAAACCGCCAAACGAAGCCAAGGCCAAGAGCGTGATCTATCTGTTCATGGCGGGAGCGCCTTCGCAACTGGACTTGTTCGACCATAAGCCCATGCTGAACCGGTACGACGGCCAGCCGGTGCCGGCGGAACTGGTCAAAGGCGAGCGCTTTGCCTTCATTCAAGGCACTCCGATGCTGCTCGGTTCCCCGCACAGTTTCGCCCGCCACGGCGAGTCGGGCGCCGAGGTCAGCCATCTGCTGCCGCACTTCGCCGAAATCGCGGACGACGTCTCCATCGTCAAGTCGATGTGGACGACGCAATTCAATCACGCGCCGGCTCAGATCTACATGTCCACCGGGCACCAGATCGTGGGTAGGCCCAGTTTCGGCGCGTGGACCACCTACGGATTGGGCAGTGAGAATCAAGACCTGCCGGGGTTCGTGGTCTTGCTTTCCGGACAGAGCCAGCCCGATGGCGGCAAGAGTTGCTGGGGCAGCGGTTTTCTGCCGACGTTTTATCAAGGCGTAGAATTCCGGCGCAGCGGCGATCCGGTCTTGTTCCTTTCCAATCCCGATGGCATCGATCCTGCGGCGCGCCGGCGCTCGCTCGATCTGATGCGCGACCTCAACGAAAAGCGGCTGGCCGCCGTGGGCGATCCTGAAATCGAGACGCGCATCAACTCCTGCGAGCTGGCCTACCGCATGCAAACCAGCGTTCCGGAATTGATGGACATCTCGAGCGAGCCCGAGCATATCCACCAGCTCTACGGCACTGAACCGGGCGCCAACAGCTTTGCGAATAACTGCTTGATGGCCCGCCGCCTGGTGGAGCGCGGGGTACGCTTCGTGCAGCTCTTCCACCGGGGATGGGATACGCACGGGTCCAGCGGCGGGGACGACATCGTCAACCGGCTTTCACAGTTGTGCCGCGCGACCGATCAGGCAGCCGCGGCGCTGGTGAAAGATCTGAAACAGCGCGGGCTTTTGGAGTCCACCATCGTCGTGTGGGGCGGGGAATTCGGCCGCACGCCCATGAACGAAGCGCGCGATGGCTCGAAGTTCCTCGGCCGCGACCATCATCCACGAGCCTTCACCATGTGGATGGCCGGAGGCGGTATCCGCGCCGGACAGACGGTCGGCAGCACGGACGATATCGGCTACAACATCACCGCAGATCCGATTTCGGTACACGACCTGCACGCGACCTTGCTAAACCGCCTGGGTTTCGACCACACCCGCCTCACTTACCGCTTTTCCGGACGCGATTTCCGGTTGACGGATGTGGAGGGTGAAGTCGCAAAGACGTTACTGGCCTAAACCACGGAAGAAGTCCTAGGGATGCGCCCGATCCCCAAATCTTCACGCGGAACCTCGCTTCTTCTTCGCCCAGGGCGTGGCTCTGGACCTTCACCAGCCGACCCGTGTATCCTGGGTATCTATTGCACAGCAGGGCGGACGCGTACATCACTGGCGACTTGATCGGATCCACCGCTGGTCTCCTCATCACCCTCCTGCTCCTCGTCCTGACGCTGCGCGCCGCCAAGCTGCCCGGAACGCCCATCGCCAACATCGCCTTCGCGGTCTGCGGAATACTATGGAGCTCTGGAGCCTTGTTGCGGACAGCGTCCCTCGGTTCGGGCTTGCCCACTCTGCGGGGACTGGCGTCCATCGCCTCGTCCGTCCAATACACCGGCGCTGCCGCGTTTCCTGTTGCCATTCTGTCGATTTGGCGTCGTTTCGCCATTCAGAACTGGCAGCGTAAGGCTGCCCGTATTCTTCAGCTCTTTGCCATCGCCTCGGGCGCCGCCATCGCCATATCGTTTTGGCTGCACTTGTTTCCGCGCGGCGAACTGGCGGCTCTCACGGCCTTCAACACTGGCCTGCTGCTCGTGGCCGGGCCGCTCGTTTCTCTCAACCGGGAAACCACGCCGCGCTCGGTTTATATCCCCTCGTTTATTATTCTCTACGCTGTGGTAGCGACTGGCATCCTGGCTCTCGTTGCGCACCACTCGCCAACGCAGGAGCTCTCCCAATCGTTAGCCTTCGCCCACGCGCACCTTGTGCTGCTGGTAATGGTGCTCGCGTTCCTTTTGTTTGCGCGGTTCCGCTACGCGGACCTGTTTTTGCGGTATGGAGTAAGAATCCTCTTAGCGTCGGTATGGGCATTTGCAATCGTCACCACGGCTCAATCCGCATTCATGATGCATGTCGTAAGCCAGATGCCGTCGCCACCGGCCATGCATGTCGTTCTGGTCCTGTTCACCGCCACCGGCTTATTACTGTCGTTCACTTTTATCGACGATCGGATCAGCGCCGTGATCGGCCGCATGATGTTTCGCGCGCCCGACTATCGCGAAGCGGCGCGCCAATTCACCAATCGGCTGCGCGATCTGCACCGCGAATCTGAAATCCTTACGGCGCTTGAAGACGCGGCCCGCGTGCCGCTGGCATTGGGGGCCGCTCATGTGGTGCCGGCCGGTAATTTACCTTGGCCAAAAGGAATCGCGGAGGGCGAGATTACGGAGATAGATTATCGCGACCCCTTGCGCAAGGTGCTGCCGGTTCAGAACGCGGAGGTGCTGGTTCCAATCACATCGTCGGGCCGCGTCACCCATGTGCTTGCCGCCACGCCGGGCGCCGAGCGGCCTTCGTTGGTCACCATCCACATCAACTATCTGCAAACCATCGCGACCCAGTGCGGTTACCGTCTGGACGCGCTCCATCGGGAAGAAGAAGCCATCGAGCGCCAGAGCCGCGAGGCGCTGCTGCAGCAGCAAGTGACGGAAGCCGAACTGCGGGCCTTGCGGGCGCAGATCAATCCGCATTTTCTATTCAACTGTCTGAACACGATCGCCGATCAGGTGGTCCGCGATCCGGCCCGCGCTGAAACCATGACTTTGCGTCTGTCCGAAGTGTTCCGCCATGTACTCGACCACTCCAGCCGGCCGCTCACTTCCATCCGCGACGAGATCGCATTCCTACGGAAGTATTTGTATATAGAAGAAGCCAGGTTCGGAAGCCGCCTGCGGGTGGAAATCGATGTGCAGCCGGAACTGGAAACCGCGCAGATTCCTTCTTTGATCCTGCAGCCGCTCGTCGAAAACGCATTGAAGCACGGCCTGGGACCAAAGCGGGATCCGGGTCACCTTCGAATCGCGGTGCGGGCCGATGGCGGCCACCTCCGCATGACCGTGGAGGACGATGGCATCGGGCCGAGCGGGCAGGCGTCCAAAGGACTGGGCCTCGCCAACATTGCCGAGCGCTTGCACACTCTCTATCGGGAGGACGCCAGTGTCACGCTACAGCGGCGTGAGCCGTGCGGGAGTATCGCTACGGTAATCATCCCGAGGGGACAAGATCTATGAGGTGCCTGATCGCGGACGATGAAGAACCGGCACGCGCGCGATTGTCGCGCATGATCGCCGCGCATTCCGGGATGGAAATTGTGGGCGAAGCCATTGACGGCCTGGATGCGGTCGAGAAAATCGAAGAGCTGCGGCCCGATCTCTTGTTTCTGGATATCGAGATGCCCGGCCTGACGGGCTTCGAGGTGCTGCAAGCGGTGCGCCGCACCGTCACGATGCCCCTGGTGGTCTTCGTCACGGGCTACGACCAGCATGCCCTGGCGGCGTTCGAAGCCGACGCCCTGGCGTACCTGCTGAAGCCGGTTGCGCCGGAGCGGCTGAACCAAATCTTGGATCGCGCGCGCCGCCTTGGAGGGTCGCGCGACGAAAAGCAGCGGGAGAGCGAGCAAGTGATAAAAGCCCTTCGCGGATCGCAGACGGCTTTGCGGCAAGTGGTTTGCCGGAAACGCGACAGGCTGCTCCTGATCGCGCCGGATCGAATCTTCTGGTTTGCCACCGAAGATGGAATTGTCAAGGCCCACACCGATTCGGAGGTCTTCTGGGTGAATTACCAGCTCTCGGATCTGGAGTCAAACCTGCCGGCCGAACTCTTCTTTCGCGCGCGCCGTGAGGCGCTGGTGAATGTAAATAAGATCAAAGAAATCCGCCCATACTTCAAGAGTGGCTTTCTGCTGATCATGAGCGACACCGCCTCTACCGAGATCGCCGTAAGCGCGCGCCAGGTTCATCCGCTGCGCCAGCGGATTCCCGGATTGTAATCGGCGGCGGCGCATCTTCCACGCTCAGCGCCCCGATTTGACGCTCGTCATTTATCCGTTGAGCCGGCGTTTTGAAACTCTTACCTTGGAAGTCATGAAGAGACTTCTTTTGGCAGTAATCGCAGCGGCCGTGCTTTCAGCAGGCCTGTTCGCCGCCGACCTTAACGTCGGCGGCAATTGGGAAATGACCATGGATTCACCCCATGGAAAAATGACCGGGCCGTTAACCCTCCAGCAGGACGGCACGAAACTTACGGGCGCTTTCGAAACAGAACACACCGGCAAGCTGCCCCTGAGCGGAAAGGTCGATGGCGACAAGATCTTGTTCTCTATCGAAGCGCCAGGCGGCCAGATGACCATCGACTTCGAAGGGACCAAACAGGGCGACAAGTTGAGCGGTACTACCAAACCGCTGAACGGCGAATGGTCGGCCGTTCACAAGTAAGGAAAAGCGATGCGAACCTGGGTTGCCATTCTTGCACTTGGCGCTGCGCTGGCCGCGCAGCAGCAAAAATCGATTCTGGGAACCGTGACCGGCTTCAAAATGTCATCGCTCGAAATCGGGCTTCGACAAGATGACGGCGCGGCCACCTACGTGAAGGTCGCGCCCGAAACCGAAGTGGTCCAGGTACCGCCTGGAGAGCGGGGTCTATCGCGTGCCCGGAAGGCGCGGGTAACCGACCTTTCACTCTCGGATCGCGTGTTGGTTACCTTCCTGAACGGATCGCACGAGGCGCGCCGCATTGTGCTGATCTCCGCGGCCGATATCTCAAAGCGCGACGACGCGGAACGGGCCGACTGGCAGCAGCGCGGAGTTCAGGGAACGGTAACCGCAATCCACGGTAGCGAAATCACCCTGCGCACCGGAGCGGCGCAAGGCCCGCCGCGGATTGTGGTGGCGCTTACACCCAAGACGATGGTTCGCCGCTACGCTCCCGATTCAGTCAAGTTCAGCGAAGCCGAGTGGAGCAAGATCGACCAGATTGCTGTCGGCGATCAGGTACGGACCCGCGGCACGAAGTCCGCCGATGGCGCCACGCTGACCGCCGACGACATCGTTTACGGCACGTTCCGGAGCGCGATTGGCGCCATCACGGCAATCGATAGCGAGGCCCGTAAGATCACCATTGCGGATCTGGTGACACAAAAGCCGATGACCATTCGCGTCACGGCAGACACGCAATTGAAAGAGATGCCTGACTTCCGAGGCTTGTTCAAGAACGGCCACTCTACCGGCGATCCGTCCGGCCATGCGGCACAAGCGGTATCCGATCCGCAAAAGCTGGACGTGGCGAAGTTAATCGAAATGCTGCCACTGACGAAGTTCGAAAACCTGAAGGCTGGCGGTGCGGTCATGGTCAGCAGCACCCAAGGCTCGCGGACCGATGAAGTGACTGCCACCCGCATCGTCAGCAACGCCGATTTCCTGATCGAAACGGCTCAGGGAGCGGCCGCGCAACAGGGCATGACTACGGTTCAAGCGATTTCGGGCATGCACGGCGGCGCCATGGGCGGGCCCGGCGGACTGAGTCTGCCGGCGATCGTTCCATAACATTCCAAGCGCTAATCACGGCAAGAAGGCAGCCAATGAACAAACTACTATTCGTGTGCCTGTTTACCGTTTGTGCCTGTGCGCAGACGGTACCCGGGTTGCGAGGAACGGTGACCGATCCGTCCGGCGCGGCGGTGCCCGGCGCAGCCATCCAGTTGCGCGGGCGTGGCGGAGAGCGCAGCACGCGGACCAATTCTTCAGGCGAATATGCTTTCGCGGCGCTGCCTGCCGGCAACTACCAGATCCGCATAGCGGCAAACGGATTCACGCCTGTCTTCAAGAAGATCGCGGTTGGCGCGCCGGTGGTTTTCGACGCGCGCCTTGTCATCCAGACCGAAACTCACGTGGTGAACGTGGACGATCGGGCGGGCGGTGTGGATAACGGGGCGGAATCTAACAGCGGTGCGCTCCTGTTGGGGAGCCGGGAGCTGGGGGTTCTGTCCGACGATCCCGATGAACTCGCCATGCAATTACAGGCGCTGGCCGGACCGGCGCCCGGTCCCGATGGCGGCCAAATGTTCGTCGACGGGTTCAGCGGCGGCAGTTTGCCCCCAAGTCGGCCATACGCGAGATCCGCATCAACGCCAATCCGTTTTCGGCGGAATATGATCGCGCGGGATTCGCCAAAATCGAAGTCTTTACCAAGCCCGGCAGCGGCGCCTTTCACGGTCAGGCATTCGGCCAGTTCAACGATTCCATTCTGAATTCGCGGAATCCGCTGCTGACCCAGCCGTACCGGCCGCCGTACCGCACGCAATTCTACGGCCTGAACCTCGTCGGCCCGATCAAGCGGAATAAGGTTTCGTTTACCTTCGACCTCGAGCATCGGCGGATTGACGACGACGATTTCATCCTCGCCACTACCGTCGATGCCAGCCTGCGGCTCGTACCGGTCAATCAAGCGCTCCCTACGCCTCAAACCCGGACGAACCTTGCCCCGCGCCTCGACTATGCCCTCGACAGCCGCAACGCCTTCGTGATCCGCTATCAGGACCTGCGCGTCGGCGAGGATAACCAGGGCGCCGGCGATTTCAATCTTGCCTCACGCGCTTACGACGTGCGGCAAACCGAGCGCACCCTGCAACTCACGGAGACGGATGTCTTGAGCCCGCGCGCGATTAACGAGACTCGCTTTCAGTATCTACGCTCAACATTATCGACTACCCCGATCGACAACGCACCCGGAGTCTACGTGGAAGGCGCCTTCTTCGGAGGCGGCGCCACGGCCGGCAACTCCAGCGCCAACACGAATAGTTGGGAGCTCACCAACCTCACGATGTTTACGCGTGGGCGGCACACGTTGAAGTGGGGCGGCCGCATCAGGCAATCGCTGCTCGGCGACACATCGCGCAACAATTTCCAGGGTACTTACACTTTCCTCACCCTGGCGCAGTATCAAGAAACGCTGGAACTGCAACAGGCCGGCTACTCCGGCGCTCAAATCGAAGCGCTTGGATTCGGCCCGTGGCAATTCAGTTTGGCCGCCGGAGTTCCCACGTCGCGCGTGAGCCAGGCCGATGCCGGGCTGTTTCTCAGACGACGATTGGAAGGCGCGGCCCAATCTGACGCTCAGCGCCGGGCTTCGTTACGAAATCCAAAACAACTTTGGCGGTCGAACCAACTTTGCGCCCCGGCTGGCCCTTGCATGGGGAATCGATGCCGCCCGAAGCCAGCCTGCTAGAACTGTGCTGCGGGTTGGCGCCGGTATCTTCTACGACCGCCTGCCGCTCACGCTGGCGCTCAATCGTCTGCGGTACAACGGAATCACCCAGCAATCCTACGCGATTCCCAACCCGGCGTTTTTTCCGCTGGTCCCGGCGGCCGCCGCGTTGGAAGCAAGCGGGCAGCCGCAGGAGCTGCAGCCGGTTTTCGCGGGCATCCGAGCGCCGCGGATGGTTCAATCCAATGCCGGAATCGAACGGCAGGTAAACAAGTACGCAAAGCTGACCGCGAACTGGATTGAGACCCGGGGCGCGCACCTGCTCGATGCGCGCAACATCAACACCCCCATTGACAGCCGGTATCCGTCAGGCGACCCTGATATTATTCTCCTGACGGAGTCGGCCGGACTAAGCCGCGTACATCAATTGGTGGTCAATACGAATGTGAATTACAAGAAGCTGTTTCTGTTCGGTTACTATGCCCTCTCCTACGCGAAAGACGACAACGAAGGGCCGCCCGCCGACCCGTATAATCTGCAAGCCGAATGGGGACCCTCGAGTTGGGGCGATATCAGGCATCGGGCTGTCATTGGCGCGGCGGTCCCCCTGAAATGGAGGGTCACCTTGTCTCCCTTCTTTGTGGCGAACAGCGGCCAGCCTTATAACATCACCACGGGCTTGGATCCCTACGATACAGGCTTTCCCGCCGCGCGGCCGGCACTGCTTGCCGGTGTGCCGATGAGTTCCTGTTCCGGCGCCGCCCTGATGTACGAGGCCGGGCTTGGCTGCTTCGACTTGAATCCGGCATCCGGCGCGGCGGTGATCGGCCACAATTCCGCCCGGGGTCCTGGCGCTACGAATTTAGCGCTGCGCCTGTCCAGAACCTGGGCCTTCGGCGGCGAAGGCCGCGGCGACCCCGCGCAGTCGAGCGGTCCTGCGGGACATGGGCCCGGCGGAGGCCCTCCAACCGAAATGCTGAATCCCAACACCGGCAAGCGCTATAACCTGACGTTGAGCGCCTCGACGCTCAACGCCTTGAATCACCCGAATTTTGCGCCGCCGGATGGCGATCTGTCGTCGCCCTATTTTGGACAATATAGAAGCTTGGGAGGAATGATCGTGATGGCTCATGGCGGAGCGCCGAGTACTTATAACCGAAAGATCGATCTCCAGGTCAAATTCACATTCTGATACACCCGGATTGCCATGGCGCATAAAATCGAGGCCGGTGGCGCCGTCTTGCATGGGGTAAGAGAACACCCGCGCCCCCCTGTCCTTCGGTTACAATATGAATGCCAATTCGGAGTGTGCCGCTTGGCCCCGAAAAGCATTGGGGGAGCCCATGGATAAACCAGCGCAGAACATTCAAGATAGCTTTCTAAACAACGCGCGCAAAGATAAAATTGTCCTCACCATCTATTTAATGAGTGGGGTGAAACTTTCGGGCCGCATTAAGAGTTTCGACAAGTATTCCTTGGTTTTGGAAACCAATAATCAAGAACAGCTCATTTTCAAACACGCCATTTCCACGGTCGTCACTTTGAAAACCGCGCATTCCTATAGCGCTAATCCGCAGGCGCAGCCGGCCGTTCCGGTGCCTAGCCCGGTCGCCGCGGAAGTTTCCGAGGCCTAGATCTCCATCGACCCACAACTTCCGCCCGAGCGAGCCATCCTCGTCGGAGTGGACTGGAAGAGCCGCCGAGCCGTAACTCCTCCTGACCATCGCGACGCTGCCGAGTCGCTCGAAGAACTCGCCGAACTGGCCTCCAGCGCTGGCGCACAGGTCGCCGGCCGCATGATCCAATCGCGCGATGCGCCCGAGGCCGCTACTCTGATCGGGCACGGCAAGGTGCAAGAACTCGACGCCCTGGCGGCGTCGGCTGACGCCGGCCTGGTAATCTTCGATCACGACCTCACGCCTACCCAGCAGCGCAATCTTGAAAAGCAATTGCCCGGCCGCGTCATCGATCGCACCCAGCTCATCCTCGATATCTTCGCCCGCCGCGCCAGAACCCGCGAGGGCCGCCTCCAGGTCGAATTGGCGCAGCTTAACTATCTCCTCCCCCGGCTCACCGGCCGAGGCATCCAGATGTCGCGGCAGGCAGGCGGCATCGGCACTCGCGGTCCTGGCGAAACGCAGTTGGAAACCGACCGCCGCCGCATCCATCGCCGCATCAAGAAAATTGAAGAGGATCTCGAAAACGTTCGTGCCGGCCGCGCCCTCCACCGGCGCAAGCGCCAGTCGGTCCCGTTGCCGGCCTTAGCGTTGGTCGGGTACACAAACGCCGGAAAATCCACCCTCTTCAACCGGCTCGCCAAAGCCACCGTACTGGCCGATGCCCGCATGTTCGCGACCCTCGATCCTACCGTTCGTCCTCTGACCCTCCCTTCGCGCCGCAGGGTTTTGATCGGCGACACCGTCGGCTTCATCGGTAACCTCCCAACCACTCTCGTTCAGGCCTTCCGGGCCACTCTCGAAGAAGTCGCCGACGCCACCCTGATCCTCCACGTCGTCGATGTCTCCGCTCCCCACGCCGCCGCGCAGACGGCACATGTTCTCAAGGTGCTCTCCGAAATCGATGCCGCCGCTCTTCCCCAACTCCTGGTTTTGAACAAGGTCGATCGGCTCCCGGAACATGAGGCCGATGTTGAATCCTATCGGCGCCGCCTCCTGGGTGGCAGCGGAGCGGCCGCGGAATCGCGCGCCGTTGCTGTCTCGGCGGTCACTGGGCAAGGAATCGAGCACCTCCTCGCGGCCATCGACGCGGTTCTACCCTTCGACCCGATCGTTCGTGCAACGCTCCGCCTACCTTTGGGTGACGGCGCTCGCATCTCGATGATCCACGATCTCGGCCGCGTTCTAGAAACCCGTTACGCCGCCGATTCCTGCGAGCTGGAAGTAGAAATTCCAGAATCGTTGCGCCGTCGGCTGTCCGGTTTCATCGCCGGATAACCTCCCGCCCCGCACCGCGCTATAGTACGGATTCACCATGCGAACCGTATTCCTCGGTCTGATGGGAGCCGCCTGGCTCCTCGCCGAAATTCATCACAATGCCGGCAGCACCGAACCGCTACCTCATGAAAAGTATATTCACGTGGTCAGCGAGAGCGACTCGCCTGTCCAGCAGACTTATATCAAGAGCAAAGACGGTCTCTACATCGCCGCCGCCATCCGCAAACCGAAAGGCGGCGGACGCTATCCCGCCATCATCATCTTCCACGGCGCTCCCGGCGGTCGAGGCATGGATCAGCTCGCGGGCTGGTCGCGCGGCGATTGGGGCGGCCCCGTTTGGGAGCGCTTTCTGCAAGAAGGCTATGTCGTCGCCGTGGCCGACTACCGCGGCGGCAACATGAACTTGATGTCCGCCCCCGCCGCCAACGGTATGATCACGTCCATCGACGACGGCCTCGCGGTCATCGACTACATCAAGAACTTGCCCTACGTCGATCCTCAACAAATCAACCTGTACGGCGTTAGCCTCGGCGGAAATCTGGTGATGAATCTTGTCTCCCGAGTGCCGGTCCACGCCGCCATCGTCGGCGCGCCGGCGGTCATGTGGTTTCTCGGTATCCACATGCCTCCACCGGGAGTTCCACCCAACCCGGATGCCCTGAAGGATCTTAAGCCCGACCCCGAAGTCTCCCGCGCCAACATCGCACCCATCACCTCTCCCATCTTGATCCTGGTCGGTACGGCAGACAGGCTGATGCCTACGGCCGTCATGCTGCACGATGCTCTTGCCGCCGCCGGCAAGACCGTCCGCCTCGATATCTACGAAGGCGGCTATCACGATTTCTGTCTCGGCCCGCAAGGGCAAAAACGTCCCGATCTCCCGCACGGCGAAGCCTTGTACGATTCCGCGCTCGATGCCTTGGAGAAATCCGTAGCCTTCCTGGCCGGCAAACTGAAGTAGGCTTTCGCGGCAGCCGGCTACAGCAGCACGGGATCGATGTTTTGCGAAGTGAGCGCCGCGTGCGCGGGAGCATTGCCCCGCAGAAATTGCAGCAGCTCCTGTTCCGAACTGGCGAAGTATGAGTCCAGAAACTCCTGCAGCGCCAGCCGCCGCATGGCATCCCGCGATACCGACGGAGCGTAAATGAAAGCGCGTCCCGCTTTGCGCCGAGTCACGCTGCCGCGCCGTGTCAGGCGGTCCAGCACCGTCATCACTGTCGTATACGCCAGAGGACGGCTTGCGTGTACCGCTTCTCGCACATCCTTAACCGTGCCTTCCTCCAGTGACCAAAGTGCGTTCAGGCACAACAATTCTAAAGGTGGCGGGATGCCGCGCGTAGCGGGTCGGCGCATCAGCCCTCTCGCTTCGCCTCCAGCGGATGCAGCGCCTGCAGCAGTTTATCGCCGAATAAAGAACCGCCTCTGGGCTGGGCTTGGGGTGCGCCGGGTTTAATGGCGGGCGCCTGCGCGGCAGTCGCGGTGGCTGGAGGCGCGGCGTCCGCCAGATACTTCTCTTTCTTCAGCAGCACGCGCTCGAGCGACGAACTGAAGGTAGTGAAATTCCCAGCTACCTGCCGGTCTTTCTCGATCAGATTCCGAATGCACTCCATCTTCGAGTCCATGTCGTCCAGATAGTGCAGCAGCACCGCTTCCGCGAACACCGGCACTTTCGGCGACCCGAAGTCCAGTTGGCCATGGTGGCTGATAATCATGTGCTCCACCAGCGTTCGTAGCTTGGGCGGAAAATCGGGAATGTCGCGCAGCTTGTCGCCCACCATCCGAACTGCGATGAGCATGTGCCCAAGCAACTGGCCTTCGTCGCTGTAGCTGAATCCGCGCTCGTAGTTCAACTCATAGATCTTGCCTATATCATGCAGAATTGCGCCCGCCAGCAGCAGGTCCACGTCCACCATAGGGTAATGAGCGGCTGTCGCTCGCGCCAGGTGACACACGGAAAGCACGTGCTCGATCAATCCACCCAGATACGCGTGATGGATCTGCTTCGCCGCCGGCGCGATGCGGTATCGGCGCTCGACATCCGTATCGTCGAGCAGCGCCGCAATCAAACGGTGCAGATGGGGATTTCCGATAGAAGCGGCGAAGCCGCGCAACTCCCGCCACATCTCATCCCGGTCGCGCAGCGAAGAAGGAAAATAGTCGGTGAAGTCGACGTCCCGGTCGTCCAGGCGCTGGATCGTGTGGATCGTCATCTGCGGCCGGTTGTGAAAGATTTGGATCAGTCCTTTCACCCTGGCAAAGTCGTCGCGCTCGAAGCTTTCCAGCACTTCGGTCACGTTGTCCCACATTTTGGCGTCCAGTTCGCCGGTCCGGTCGCCGAGCAGTAGTGACAGGTAAGGGTCGCCCTTCTTCTTTTGCCGGATCTCCTTGGAGCACACCAGGAAGCTGCTGGTGACGATTTGATCTGGCTTCAACTCACTTACATAGGGCGATTTCATGAGCCGTTACTGCTGTGCCGGCGCTGCCGCTGGCGCGGGAACCGAAGCCGATGTGGGCGTTGCCGCCGCCGGCGTCGCGGTTTGCGGCACTTTCTTTACCCCCCCAGTCCCGGGAATCGGAACCAGCCACAGCAGTTTCTTGCGCTTCTTGTGCGTCGCCACTTCTTCCTTGGTCACCGTCTGCGGCTTCAACTGTGCCACATCCCGCCAGGACGTGTCTTTACCCGGCGCGGCGCCGCTGTCCACGTAGCCGGTCTTGATTTCCAGGAACGCTTCCGTACGCAGCCTCGTCAGATAGGTCCGCACCTTGGCATTCATCTGCGGCATCATCATCTTGTCGTTGATTTCGCTCTCTACTTCCTCGTAGGATGCCAGCCCTTTTTCGTACCGCTCCATAATGCGAAGGATCAGAAAACCATTCTGCGTCTTGATCGGGTCCGTAATAAAACCCTTCTTCTCCTTGAAAACGATGTCTTCAATGGGTTTCATCAGCTGTCCGCGCTTGAATCCCGGTAATTCACCGTAATTGCGCGCCGTCTCCAGATCGTCCGAATTCGTCGCCGCCAAGTCGCCGAACTTTTCGCCTTTGCGCGCCCGCGCCGCCAGATCCTTAGCTTTTCTCTCCGCCGCCTCTACCTGCTCGGGAGTTTTTCCCTCCGTAGAAATCAGAATCTGCTGCAGGAAAACCCGCTCTTCGCGTACGAAGTCGTCTTTGTGCGCCTCGTAATACTTGCGCTTTTCAGGCTCTGGAATATTGATCTTCGAACTGATCTCTTCCCCGATCACCCGCTGCGTGAGCAGCTGATTCTTTACCTGCGCCTTGAAATCTTCAAACGGCATGCCCATCTGTTCGCGAATGAAATCGTGAAACTTGTCAGGATCGGAGATCTTGCTTTGCACCTGCATCGCCGCCAGCCGCTTGGTGATTTCCGCGTTCACGTCGATATTCAGATCCTTCGCTTTTTGTACCAGCAGTAGCTGATCGATCTGATCGCGCAGCGCATCGGCGGATTTCTCGCGCAAGGCGTCCGCGAGTTTGGGCCCCGCTACGCCCTGTTGGCGAAGTTCCGCCTCCAGTTCTTGCCGTGTGTGCGCCAGTTCGCCGCGCGTGATGATGTCGCCGTTCACTTTGGCGACAATTTCTTCAACGATATGAACGTCGGCCGCGGCGGCGGCATAGAAAGGCGCCGCTAAAAGAACGATAAGCCTGCAATACATATACACGCCATTTTAGCATTCTCAGGCGCGAGCCGATTCCACGCGATTGCGGCCATAGTGCTTGGCGCGATACAGTGCGGCATCCGCTTCACGCACCAGGTCGTCCGCGTGCGGAACCGCCGGAGGAGCCGCGCAGGCCGCTCCCAGGCTGCAGGTCAGGCGAATCTCCGAATCGCCGGCGCGAAAACATTCCCTGCTGATCGCGTCGCGAATTCGTTCCGCCAGAGCCACGCCCATCGGCAGTTCGCATCCCGGCAAAACCATCAGAAATTCTTCGCCGCCGTACCGCCCCACCGCGTCGTAGCTGCGCACCGCCGCCCGCATCCGCGCCGCCGCCTGCCGTAGCACGGCGTCTCCCGCCATGTGCCCGAATTGATCGTTCACCGGCTTAAACCCGTCCAGATCCGCCATTAATACGATCAGCGGCTCGCCGCTGCGGCTCGACCGTGCCAGTTCGTTGCGCAGAATGTCGAAGATCGAGCTGCGATTCCACAAGCCCGTCAACCCGTCACGCGTGGCCTGCTCTCTGAGCGCCTCGCGGGCCTCCACCAGTTCCTGTTGCAGGGCCAGCACCCGCCGCCCAGCCCGCAACCGCGCACGCAGCTCATCCACCTGAAAGGGCTTTACGATGTAATCGTCCGCGCCGGATTCGATCCCGATCACGACGTCTTCCAAATCCGCGCGCACGCTCATCAGCAGCATATAAACGTAACGGTCCCGGACCGATGCGCGTACCTGCCGGCAAATCTCGGCGCCTTCCATGCCTGGCATCATCCAGTCAAGGAGCGCCAGCCGCGGCCCATTTTCCTGGCGTAAAATATCCCACGCCTTCTGGCCGTCCTCCACCACCGTCGCGTCATAGTCCCATTCACGCAGCATCCTTCGCAACATGTCGCGAAACACGGGGCTGTCGTCGGCGAGAAGGATTTGTGGTCGAGCACTTTCAAGCGCGGCGGATTGTGGCATCTAACCGCCCTCATTATAGCGCCTTGGCGTTTTAGTAATCTGCCGTTTGTAACCACTGCGACTGTGGTTAGTCCCGTTATCGCGGGTGCAGGTCAATCGGCCATTCGTCGATGCACCCTTACCAGCGCTGCAAATTCGATCGTCTTACCAGTAACGTCGGGTTAACCAATGCCAGGCCCCGTAACTTATTAGTTGTGCCCCGCCGGCTTGTTACCCGGCGGCCGCGTCGGACAAACTGCGGTTACGATGCCGCCACGAATCAGATCCTCATGATGGGCTGAGAAAACGGCGACGCAGTCTGTTGGGAACTCAGCCACGCGAATGGATTGTAGCTGGCCCCGCGGCGCCGTCGAATGTGCTTCGCGTCCCATACTGTGCTTCCGCTGGTTGTTTCGGCTGGCCGGAGTATACGTTGCGCCCTCCGCGTTAAGCTGGTGGAGTGACCGAACGCCTCTACTACACCGATTCCTACCACCGGGAGTTTCGAGCCCGCATCACTGACCGTTCCGCCGACGGCCGCCGCCTCTATCTCAACCGCACCGCCTTCTATCCAACCTCCGGCGGTCAGCCTTTCGACACTGGCTCAATCAATGGCGTCGAAGTAATTGGCGTGGAAGATGAGGACGACCGCATCGCGCACCTGGTCGCCGGGCCGGTTGCCGCCGATGACGTAGCCTGCCATGTCGATTGGCAGCGCCGCTTCGATCATATGCAGCAGCACAGCGGCCAACACCTCCTATCCGCGATATTCATCGAGCTGTTCGGCATTCCGACCGTCAGCTTTCACCTCGGTGCAGGAAACCTCCACCATCGACTTGCAAACGGCATCGCTCGAAACAGCCCGCGTCCTAGCCGCCGAGTCGCGCGCCAACCAAGCGGTTTTCGAAAATCTTCCACTGACCGTCACCTTTGCCGACGCGGCCGAGACGAGCGATCTGCGCAGGCCCTCATCGCGCGAAGGCACGCTGCGCATCGTATCCATCACCGGACTCGACCGTAGCGCCTGTGGCGGAACGCACGTGTCGCATACTGGAGAAATCGGTCCCATCCTCATCCGCAAGCGGGAAAAAATCCGCCAGACCATGCGCGTCGAGTTCCTCTGTGGCAACCGAGCCGTTGTCCGCGCGCGCGCCGATTTCGTCGCTCTCTCCCGTATTGCGCAGTTGGTGTCGGGCACCCTCGATGAAACGCCGGACATAGTCGCCGCTCAGTTGGAACTGGCCCGCGCCGCAGCAAAAGCGCGCCGCAAACAGGAGGACGAACTGGCGCAGTACCGGGGCAGGGAACTCTACGCCGCCGCGCCACCCGACTCCGCCGGAGTCCGCCGCGCGCTGGAGCGTTCGCCATCCGGCGACCTGGAAGATCTGCGCGCCCTTGCGCAAAGCTTCACCGCCCGGGAAAAGGCCGTGTTTATCGCTACCATTGACGATCCGCCCGCCGTCCTGCTGGCCGTATCAGGGGACAGCGCTGTCGATGCCGGACGCATCTTGAAAGAAGCGCTCACTGAAGTGGGCGGCCGCGGCGGAGGCACTCGCCGTATGGCACAGGGAAGCCTGCCCAGCCGCGACGCGCTCGACCGGGTGCTGGGGCGGCTCAAAACACTTTGATGCGCAGAAATTTTCGCGGATCGGCGCGAAACTCTTTCATCGTGGTTTCCAGTTCCCGCATTTTCCCATTCAGCGATTCGTAGGTCTGAGCGTTGGAGATCATCTGCCCCATGCTTCCCTCGCCGGAGGCCAGCGAGTCCACATTCCCAATCCATCCCGCCAGCATCTTGTTCCACGCCGTATACTGCTCGTCGCTGGTTAGGAATTCGCCGCCGCTACCCTTGCCGGCATTCAGATCTCCAATCGTCTTTCGAATCTGCGCCAATTGATCGCGAATCTGGTCGTATTGGGCGGTATTGCGGAAAAGCGGATTCGCCTGCACCTGAGCCAGCTTGTCGTCCAATTGTTTGAACGATGCCAGCACGCTGTCGTGCATGGTGGTTCGATACATCGCCTGGCCTAGTTCCGTCTGAACCCCGGTAGCCACGTGCATCTGTTTTTCCAGCTTCTGGACGCCATCCAGAAACTGCCGATATAGATCGTCATTCACTATGAATTGGGCTAGCGGACCCTTGCCGTCCTGCATATCCGCCAGAATTCCGTCAATAGTGCGCAATTGCTGGTCAAACTGCCGCAGGTCGATATTTTGCATCATGGATGAGGGCGGAGGGAATCGCAGCGTGCCGTTGGCCCGCACATGTTGCGGGCTTTTGCCCATGGTGATGTCGACATAAACGTCACCCAACATGTTCGCGCTGTCCAGGCTGGTCGTAGAATCGTCCGGGATGTAGGGCAAAAACGTGTCCTCCACCTCCATCCGCACTTCCACGATGCGATTCGGATCCTTGGCGTGTGAAAGGTTGACCGCTTTAACCAAACCGACCTTCACGCCGTTTAACTGCACGTCGGCGCCCGGATCCAATCCCGTCGAATCCGGAATGTAGGTGGTCAGGTAGGCTTTTGGTTTCAACCACGTTCCGCCGCTCAGCAAATAAACCAGCACTGTCAGGACCGCGATGGCGGAAATCACCACCGTCGCAATCCGAACCTTTGCCCATCGCAGCTTGTTGTTGCGTCGCATCCTTCTGTTTCGATTGTAGCGTGGGCTAGTGTGGCGAGAGGGCGCGGTCTAACCCCTAATCCTTGAGGTGTGTCATCCGCGACGCAGCCGCCAGAGTCTCCCTACCAGGTTTGAATTAGTACCGAATGTTCTCGTAATTTTTGAGAAATTCATGGAATTGCAGCTCTACTCGTATAAAATAATGAATGTACAAACTAACAACCGCCTTGTCGCCGGTTCACTAGCCTAGGAGGTTAGCCCAATGGCAAGCGAAGACAGTCACACAACTTCCCAGGGCCGCGTGGAATTGCTGTTGATCAGTCCGTTCGACGAGGATCATCAACGCCTACGCGACATCCTGAAGCATTCCAATTGGCGGCAGCACGATGCCTCTTCGCAATCGGAGGCATTTGCTTTTTTGCAGGGCAACGTCACGCCGGTTGCCATCTGCGAAAGCGAACTGCCAGACGGCACCTGGCAGGAGGTGCTTTGCCGTTTCTCCGCCATGCAGCGTCCGCCCATGCTGGTGGTTACTTCCCGCATGGCCGACGATCGCTTGTGGTCGGAAGCCCTCAACCTGGGGGCTTATAACGTGCTGGCCAAGCCCTTGAACATGCGGGAAGTCTTTCACGTGGGCAGCCTCGCCTGCATGGCATGGAAACAGCGGTGGGAGAAGCCCAAAGGTTTGGCGCGCAGCGCTTAGCGCGAGTGCCGCGCCAGCTTGATTACCTCTCCGTAGCCTTCTTTATCGAAGGGCGGGCATCCCGTGGGGAATTGCCCTAACGGATGATTCTTCTGCCGCATTAAGTAAGTGCAGTAAGTAAGCGTCTTGCAGCAGCGCCGTTCATCCAGCGTGCCGCGCTCCAGGGCGTCGCGCGCGAAATCCGGATAAGCGAGCGCCCCCCGCCCAAGGCCCATAAACCGTATGTTCCCAGCCGCGATATGGGCAGCTCCGGCATTGATGGCGTACTTCTGCAGCCAGCTGTACCCCGTCCCTACCATCGGCAAATCCGGAAAGGCATGCTGCAACTCGCTAGCAATACGGAAGTGACGCTCGACTCCTAACAGCGGATGCTCCGGCTGTTCGTAATTGCCCTCGTCCGGCTTCTCAAAAGGACGGCCGATATGCGGGTTGTAATAAGGCGATCCCAGCGAAATATTCAGCAACTCCACGCCACAATCGCGGAGAAGTCCGATCGCCTGCTTGCCCTCACCCAAATCCTCGCGCAGGGGGTTCGCCGCGTCCACGCCCCACCCGTAGGGATACGGCGTGTCTACCTCACATCCGAAGGGCACCCCGTCAAACGCATTCATCCGGATCGTAATCGTTAGCCGAAGTCCGTAAGACGCTCGCACCTTCCCGATTACATTCCGGATGAACCGCAGCCGGTTTGCGAGGGGACCGCCGTAATTGCCGTCCCTCGTTTTGGCTCCCAGTAACTCGCTCAGTAGGTACCCGTGTACTGCTTTGATATCGATCGCCGTGAAACCGGCCTCCAGCGCCAGACCCGCCGCGCTGACATAATCGTCTTCCAGGCGCTCCAGTTGATCGTCCGTGATGACCGGATAGTCGGCTGCCGTCTCCGTCTTCCGGTCAATGTAAGGATTGTGGTACGCGATGATCTTTCGAGGCACGCTATAACGGCCCGAATGAGTCAACTGCGCGGGCATGAGCAGATCGTCCGTCGTGCCCCACTGTTCGCGATGCACTGCGCGAATGCGGTCAACGAGCCGCGCGAATTCCCCAACGTTCTGCCGAGTAATCCAGAGTTGTCGGGTATTCGCCCGTCCGTCCGCGCGCACGGCGGTAGCTTCAAACCAGATGAGCTTGGCCCCGCCCCGCGCAAAACGCTCGTACCGTCGCCAGGTCAGTTCGCCCGGCGCTCCGTCCAGCGTGCCGTCGCACCCTTCCATCGGCTGAATGGCGATGGAGTTACCGACAGTCATCGCGCCGACGCGCACCGGCCGCGCGAGAATCCGCCGCACCTCGTCCGGATTCTCGACAAACCGTACGTGCTTGGCGCCGGTTTCTTCAGCCGCGCGCTGCAATTCTGCCAGAGTCTTGTAGACGAAGTGTTTCATTATATGGACGTTGGCGCGGCAGCAGCATGATGGCGATGGCGCCGATTACGGAGACCGCGAACACCGCGCCCATAGCGATCCCATAGCTGCCGAAGTGCTCGCGCAAGATCGAAACAAAGTACGGAAACCAGGTCTGCCCGATGGTATTCACCGGCAAGATAATCGCCATGGCCCGCGACAACGTATTTACGCCAAACTGTTCGGCCGCCATCAGCGGAATCAGCATATAGTCCGCGCCCATGCCGAAGCCGAACAGAACCGCGAAGGCCACCGGCGATCGCGCCGGGTTCACCGTCAGCAGCATCGGGATCGTAGCAGCCACCATAAAGTAGGTGACGGTCATCACCCATTTCTTCGATAACAGGTCGGCCAGTCCGCCGATCGCCAGACGTCCGGCGATACTCGTGGCAAGGATGGTCATGGAAGCCACGCGCCACGTCGAATTCAGCAGCGCCAGCCCTTCTTTGGTGTGGTCCGTAAAGCCCTGGTCGAGGAAGACGAACTTCATGTGAAAGTTCACCGCGCCGATCGCGCCGATCGAACAAAAACTGCCCGCCAACAACAGCCAGAACGAATACTGCCGCAGCAAATGCCCGAAGCTGAGCGCCGCGGCCTGGTTTTCCGCGGGCTGCGCGCTGTCGCCGTCCGGGTATAGCCCTTTGTCCGATGCGCGGTCGCGAATGGTAAAAATCGCCAGCGGCCACGCCAGGAACATCAGCCCACCCCACACCAGCAACGCAACGTGAAAATTCGTTCCTTCCGTCAGCGGCTTCACCACGTACGATCCGAGGAAGCCGACGAGGCCGACGCCCACGTACAAAATTCCCATGGCTTTGCCGCGATTGCGCCGGAACCAATGCGAAATGACTAGTTGATGGGGAATCGGTCCGGAGAGGATGTAGCCGATCGTATAGAGAATCCAAAGTCCGTAGTAGACCGCCAGCGATCCACCCATGGTCCCGAAGCCCACGAACGCTACGCAGGTTAGCGCGGTTCCCACCAGGATCAATTTCCGCGGGCTGAAGCGCGGCACCAGAACCGGGCCGATCCACAGGGTCAGCAGCGCCGCCAGCGGAAAGCCGAAAGTGATCTGCCCCTTGCTCCAGTGAAACTCGCGCTGGAAGTAATCGTAGAAAAACGGCATGTTGTAGTAGGGCAGGCCAACGGCTATTCCGAAGGTCAGGAAAGCCGCCAGCGTCACCCACCAGCCGTAGAATGTTTTGCGCATCGCGGGACCATTCAGTATAGCGATTCACAAAGCGGTTTCATTTGGCGGCGTGAAGCCGATTGGGACGCGATAGCATCTTTAACGAGAGGAGTTTTCCGAATGAGTTCCACCTACAACATCGAGCCTACCCACTCCAGTGCCCATTTCAAGGTCCGCCACCTGATGATTTCGAATGTGCGCGGCGAATTCAGCAAGGTTTCCGGTTCCGTGACGTTCGACCCGGACAACCTGCCAGGTTCCAGCGTGACTGCCGATATCGATGTGAATTCGATCAATACGCGCGATGCCGATCGCGACAAGCATCTGAAGAGCGCGGATTTTTTCGACGCCGCCAACCACCCTACGATTCATTTTCAATCGAAGAAGGTCGAGGCGGATGGTCCGCAAGGTTACAAGGTGACCGGCGACCTCACCATTCGCGGGGTCACTCATGAAGCGGTGCTCGATGTGACGGGGCCTACTCCGGAGGTCAAGGATCCCTGGGGATATACGCGGCGCGGCGCCGAAGCGGTGGCGAAAATCAACCGAAAGGATTTTGGCGTGTCTTACAATGCCGCGTTGGAGGCGGGCGGGGTGGTGGTTGGGGAAGAGGTCGAGATCTCTTTGGACTTGGAGTTGGTTAAGGCTGGTTGAGGGGAGGCTCGGCCGCTGCTATCCTTTTCTACCCCGGTGCTCCAGCATTGCCCACCTGGTGGCGGCGTGCTTGAAATAACCAACTAGGTTAATATGGGTGCGTGGAGAAACGAACGCAGCACTTGAACGCTTCGTAGCCTTCCTCGATCGATGTAGTCGAGGCCAACCAGCCGGTCCGTCCATGGCGATCGCAGACTAACCATCAGTGGCCGCCTGACCGGGGGTCTACCCACTCCGGAATACGGAGCTTGTAAGGTATCTTACTACCGTATTCGCGCAACCTGAAGCGGCCCGAGCCATCAAGGTCGTAGTACATGAGAACTTCAGTCGCACCTAGAGCCACGCGTCTTTCCCCTTCTACACTCGCATGCTCAGCATCGACTCCGTACGCAAATACGTGCCCTAAAACACTGTACCTACGCAACTCCAGCACATTTACCGCCTGGTCGCGAATCTCAATCCGGCCGGGCTTAAGGGGGACGCACGAGACAATCGTAACGGACGCGGCTGATTCGCGCGGTCTGAGAGTCTCCACTAAAATCGCGTCTCCTTGGCCGGTGAGGTGCCGGCTTTCAACTGTTGCTTCGGGGAGGCCGGGTATCGTCCACCTACTTTCCATATACGCCTCTCTGATATCGCATACGGGCTGAGCAGTTGTCTTTCCGGGGAACGCAGCGACGGATAGCGACAAAATGAGTAGCGTGCGAATCGCCCTCTTCCCTCCACTACGGCTGCTTGACAATCTGGTCACCGTCGATGTCCTCCTTCCTCCTGTTCGCTTGCAAGGCTGCATTTGCTGCGTCCACTGGATCCAGGGAGGGGATCGAAAGCTGGTTGCCTGGCCTGGCCACGGCATCTGCGGTGACGAAGGCGATGGCTGCTGCCCCCATGGCCTCGAGCGCAAGTATGTCGGGTTCGTCGAGTGGCATCGTTGATTACTCCGGGTGTACGGTCTCGGGAACCGTCAGTTTCGGCAGATTCTCGGTGCGAACGACGAACGTGCTTATGCCTCCGTCCACATTTACCTGCATTTCAGGCGTGATCGCGCCTGTTGGGGATTTCCGTGCTGTAAAAGGCGAAGGGCCCATCGCCGTAGCTGGCAGCCGCCTGCGAGACGTATGCTCTGCGCACCTTCACGACCGTCTCCTCGGTGTATTGCCCGTGACGTCGTAAAATCGGCGTGGCGGTTCGTGGATGACGGAGAGAATCCGATCGCCGCCGCGGATATACTCAGTGGTGGGAATGGTTTGAGCAATGGCGCACGAACCAAACAGCACGACCGCGACTGCATTGATCGCTTGGCACAGGCATCTCTTTAGCCATTGAGGGCCAGAATAGTGGTTCCCGTTCATACGTCTTTTCCCTCGCCACGCGGTCGCTCCCAGGAGAGCTCTACGCGGCCGCTGGATTTGGAGGCTTCACCGGTCTTGTGCCAGGGGACAGCTCATATCGGCCGCTCCTCCGCTCCCCAATAGTTAAGACGCCGAAGAAGCGAATCTCGAATAGCCGCGTCAGGAGACCTGAGGTACGAGATATCCATCGTGACTGATATGACAAATGAACCAACCCGATAGCGGGATCAGATACGCGTCCCAACCGAAGAGCATAGCGTGCAGGACGAGCAATACAGCGCACCGCGACTCGCTTTCTGGGACCAGTAGCCCTTTCGTATCCGGGGCGTGGCCGCCGGCCTTTAACAACGCACCGAACGCCTCGGAAGCCAGCGCCTCGCTGACGTCGTTCCAGATTCCGCTTTCCCGAACCCAAAAGAAATACCGCCCGTCCCCATCCGGCAGTGACGCCTCGTCGTCCTCGGAGTCGTTGACCCAAACCAAACGGTTCGCCAAGAGGACTAGGTCTTCGGGCCTCTGGTTGTCAGTAAGTGCCGTAACCCTGTTGCTGGCTTCCTCTCGAAATCCAAGCGATAGGACTCGACCTGCGGTAGCGCGCATCTCATGGCTAGCGGCCCAGTGAACAACGTTTTCAAGCGACATTGTGTCCATAACGTCTGTCCCTAAAACGCGAGGGCCGCAACACCGAGCGCCTCGATCAGAGAGTCTACGGTAAGATACGAGGCCACCGCCCCTGCAGCGACACCAATGAACGGAATTGGATTGTTCTAATAGTCTACTTTCGTTCCGTCCGGCAGAAATCTGTCTTTTGTCTTGTTCCCCCAAGTAACGTCCCAATGGCCCCCATCGGGATCCCAGCTCGCCCCAGGCTGGCAGCCCCTCGGGCTAGGAACGGAAAAACGGGGCTTCCACTTCATGGGGCGAGTGACCGTTCCGGGCACGGACACCCAGCCATTCGGCTCTCCGTTCTTGCCTGGAGGCAAGGCAACTGGCGGCGGCAGAGGTGACCCGCTCGGGTCTTGCGGAGCTCCGACGGCCAGGATAATACCTCCGAAGGTTGTGTAAGTATTACCGAACGCGGTTGTCTGGATCGCGTAAGGCTGCAGCCCGAACGGAACATATCCAGACAGTCCACAAGCATAGGAGCCAAATTGATACAGTCCGGTTGGCGTCTGGTAACTGCAGACATTGTTAGGGCAAATCGACAGCGCATTGCCTCCAAGGCGTGTCATGTGGTCGACCACAATGCCATCAACGATGACGGCCGCAGCAGGTCTCTGCTCCAGACCGGTGGGATCAAGCCAAGAGAGCGGGTCATTGTTCACATAAGAATAGGCATCCCACGTCTGAGGGACATCCGGGCTAGCACCCAAATTCATCGGGTCCGGACTAGAAAACCTGCCTTGGGCGCTGTGGAAATACCGCGCGTGAAAAAAGTCCAGTACTGGACCCTCTTGATCCCTCTCCTTGCCCGTGTACTTGTGCATCACGTTGTCGCTTGCGCCGTAGCCCAGCGAGCTAGTCCGGTTGCTGGTGGTCAACTCTTCACCGAAAGGGAGGAAATCGTGCCGCGCGACTACGTTGCCGTTCTGATCGGTCAGCAGGCGGGTGCTGCCCAAATGGTCTGTGGTCACGAAACAAGGGCAGGCAGGCGCCGGTAGGTGCCTGGCTCGCATACTCGGCAGTGAGGTTGCCGCGAGCGTCGTAGACGTAGGTAGTAGTGGTACCGCCGGATACAGCTTTCGTCACCCTTCGCCCATCGCCATCGTAAGAGTAGGTGGTTGATCCATTCATGGTGCTGGTGAGCGCGGTCTGGCGGTTCTCCACATCGTATGAGGCCGTGAACGGGCTGATCGCAGTTTGGTTGCCGTTGCTATCGTAAGCAAAGTTCGAGGATATCACAACCTGGTTCTTGGTGTTGTAACTCAGATTCTTGCCATAGTAATTGGAGATTGCCGTGGGCGTCAGTGGCGACAGCGAGAGTCCAGTAGCGGACACATAACGATTCCCAAAGTTGTCGTAGCTGGACGTCTCCGACCAGACAGTGCCGGCCTGCTCTCGGGCGAAAAAATGTCATTTGTGATTGCATCCTTAGCCGCTTGGACCTCCGCCCCTGCCTCCTGCACGTGGCGAAAGGTGGCCATTATGTATTTTGTCGATATCTCTCTTGGTCGACCAGAGCACCCAGGTAAACCCTGCTTCAAACAGCAGAAACAGGAAAGCGCAAAGACAGATAAACAAAACGTACTTCCCGATGGTGTCAACGTACGCATTCCATGGGTTGCCCCGCAAGAACGGAATCGAAAAGGCAGTGCTCGTGACAAAAACCACCGCTGCCAGTATTGTCACTCGCACATGTCGCCGGACTCGCACAACAGCGACGCCGGGCCTGCCCGGTTGCAAGGGTGCCACCATGAGACGAGCGGGCAGGATCCGAAACAACACCTCCCTTGCCAGATCAGACAATCCCCATAATGGTATCTTTGAAGTTGGCGTAACCAGGACCAGAGTCCTTTCCTCGACAACGTGTGTCACGTCTCGTATCTGGGTTCGCTTGGTGAGGAACGGGACATAGCGAACACGAACTTCGGCTTCATCGATTTCAGCTCTATAAGCAAGAATGGCCACCGACAGGCAGGCTGCGCCAACCGCGACAATGATGGTCCCGTTGCTGACAGGGTCTTTTGCAATAGACGCCGCGAATATCGTACAGACGAGTACAGCGCCCAAACGAACGGGCAGAGGGTATCGAGTAGCAACTCTGTTCATAAGCATGCCTCCATCAATTCACGCACACCTGCTTTCCGTCGTCTCCGGGATAACAGATCCGCGTGGTCACTGTCGGAGTAGGCGTAGATGAAATGAACCAGTCGAGCGAGTTCCAAAACCCATTCGAAATAATGCTTCCAAGACCGTGGGCTGCCGGAGTGCTGACCGCCGTTCCAACGGCAAAACGTTTCACCGCTGCGCTCTTGACCGCCTGCCTCCGCATGTTATACGCGCCCTGTCTCGTTCGGAAATTCCGCCCAGGCCGCGGCTCTGGCCCAACAATTGGAGTATGGGTGACATCAGCGGCCAGCGTCGCGACGCCGTGCACTATGGCGCCCCCGGCGGCTCCGGCGACGAAATCAATCGCGACTTCGTTGCCACCCAACGGATCAACGGTTCCATCTCCGTTTGTGCTCTGTATGGAGCGGTTTACTATCCCGCCCGCCACATTTGCCGCGGCACCAACAGCGATGTCGGCAACCAAGCTTCCGCCGAGGGTAAGCCCAGCCAAGCCTCCCGCTACGGCTCCACCTGCCGCATTGGCACCAACCTCACTCCAAGACACTTGATGAATGTCCCAATCATTGCTGGAAAGCTGACTGAACAGATTAATGCCTCCCTCGGCCAGACCGCCGATACCCGCACCCACTGCCGCCGCGACACAACTTGGGCAACGTCCATCGGGATCGGTGAGACGGAGAGGATTATTGTAAACGTAACTGTAGCGGTTCCAGGTTTGGGGATATTCCAGAAGTTCACTTTCAAATGCAGGATCAAAAGATGTGAACCGCCCCTGCGCCGAACTCATGTACCTTGCCCCAAAGTAATCGAGGCCCGTTGCTGAATCTCGTTCTTTGCCGGTAAACTCATTCCGACGCTCACGTAGCATTGCTCATGTGGATACGCAGCTTGGCCTCACCACGCTTAGCAATCTTAACGCGCAGTTCATAAGGGTTGACGCCTGGAGCGGACAGGCGCACGTGGATCAGCCCTGAAGCCTTCGGGGAGTCCACGCGGAAAAAGCCTGTTGCATCAGTCTTCGTCACGGCCAGAACCGTCCCGTCCGGTCGCCGGGCTTCAACGGAGATTCCCTCGGCGGGGACCCTTGCGATGCCGATATCCACGTGCCCCGCAAGGGACCGGATTGCCGAGACTTTCTCTTGCACGATCACGGTGACTTGGGCACGAGAAATATTCGCGGTTCCGGCAACGACGAGTAGCATGCCCCAAAACGTCATTGTGTGCTTGGGCCTCATTTCTTGATAATTATCTTTCCTTCGGGATTCGGCGAGTTCGCGGGCCCGCCGGCGCCCGTGTTGTATTGTTTCAAATACGGCCGTTGGTCTCTCAGGACCTTCTCTCGTTCGAGTGCGGCATTGTGACCTGCTTCGTAGCTGTTGCCCTTACCGCCATCGATCTTCTCGAAGGCCTCCGCAAGTTCGTGGAAGGCGGTCGTGAAGTCTGGAGCCACCCCCAATTTAGTATTTGATCCCCGCGTCACCTTCTTGTTGTTAAAGTATAGGCCAACCACATCGGCAATGCCTGATCTCGGTTGTCCCACGCCGCGTTGATCCCCGAAGGCTGGCAAATTCGCGATGATGTAGTCGATCTTTACCGGTCCCTTGTCCGTCGCCACCGTCGGCCCTTCGCTGAACTCAAACGCGTTCTGGCTCGAAACCAGATCGTTGATCAGCTTCGCACCCTCATTCTTGCCGAAGTCCAAGTCCGTTGTGTCGAAGATTACAACCCCGGTTTTGTCATCGATCTTGAGCCGGTTGGCGCACGCATCGCCTGCGATTTTGCATAGGTCGTCGTAGTCAGCTTTCTGGTCGCCAGTTGCAACAAGAATAGCCCCGGTCGGATCAATATAACGCAGGGGGTTGTTCGCAACGTAAGCGTACTGATTGAGTTCCTGGGGGTTCTGCAGGCGGTGTGTCGTAATCGTAACCGGGTCAGGAGTCGTGAACCTCCCCTGTGCCCCTGAGAAGTACCTTGCCCCGAAGTAATCGAGGCCTGGCCCTTCCAAGTCCCGCTCCTTGCCGGTGTACTTGTGCATGACGTTGTCGGTTGCGCCGTAGCCCAGCGCGCTAGTCCTGTTGCTCGTGGTCAACTCTTCTCCGAAAGGGAGAAAGTCGTGCCGCGCGACCACGTTGCCGTTCTGATCGGTCAGCAGGCGGGTGCTGCCCAAATGATCTGTAGTCAAGAAACAGGGCATGGTTTCCTTTGCTGGCGGCATCGGGAGCGGCTTGGCGGTAGGCGTCGTCCGACTACGTCTCGCCGAATCACGTAGGCTGTCATGCTAGGCGGGGCGAATGCGGCTTACCATAGGTTCAGTTAGACCTTTGAAGAAAGCCCGCCAGCACCATGATGCCCAGATGGACCACGACCACGGCGACGATCGCATAGGCGAACAGGTTAACGATGCCGCCGCGCACACTCCGGCGCTCGTTGGCTAATCCCTTGGACACTCGGCCAACTGCGACGAGCAGGCCGAGGCTCAGCAGCACCGGCAACACCCCGAAGATGACCCTATTTCTTTGGAAGTACGCTTCATGCGGCGAGCCTGGCACCAAAAATAACATCACACTGCCGTAATAGAGCAGTGCACATGCCGCAAGGAACAACGCCACCTGCACCAGAACTCTAGGCTTTATTTGCATCGAGTGTAGACTCCAGTTGTGATCCCACCGGCTTGCCTCATTCGCAGGTTGTTTCCGGTCCCTTTGGCCCCTGGACGGTCACACACGCCTTGACGGGTTGGTTTAGCAACTGGGTAATCCAGTCAAATGTGTTCATGCGGTAGCGGGGCTTTCCGTAATCTGTACCATTGTTGATACCCCTGAGGCCTGTGTAGCCATAGTTCATCAGGTACCGGTCCGAAGCCGACAGATCCTTTCCATACTGAAGGATCAGAGCATTCCACAACGTGTGGGGGCTCCAAGGGACCATAGAAGTGTTCGGCCCCAGAAGGCCCACATCGCGGAGGACCCCCGCGCATGCACTTGAACACTGATTTCCGGTCAGGGCATAATTGCCGCTTCCGGCCCCCCCTCGGATCGCATCGATCGCCTCTTGGGCGACTTCCGGCGAGGTCTGTATCGTCAGCGCGGCAAAGTTCTGGCGCAACTCGTCTGCGGACTTCGGGAGATTAAACTCGCTGGTGCCCGGAACGCCGTTGAATGGGTGGAGTGGGATCGCAGGGTCAAGGTGCTTCTGAGGTCCCACGCTCAAGAAGGCAAAATCACCGGTCTGCTGATTTACGGCCGCCATCATCACGTGGCCGGTGGGAAAGCCGGACTCGTAGAATATGGTTATGTCACGCCCATCGGGGTCTACATACTTCAGGGGGCTGTTGCCGCCGTAGATGTACTTATTCAGAGTGCTGTTTGGCGAGGTCTGGCGGGAATCGGTCACATTTACCAAGTCTGGACTCGCAAATCTGCCCTGGGCGCCGGAAAGGTACCTCGCGTGGAAGAAATCCAGCCCTGGGCCCTCCTGATCGCGCTCTTTGCCTGTGTACTTATGCATCACGTTGTCGCTTGCGCCGTAGCCCAGCGAGCTAGTCCTGTTGCTCGTGGTCAACTCTTCTGCGAAAGGGAGAAAGTCGTGCCGCGCGACCACGTTGCCGTTCTGGTCCGTCAGCAGGCGGGTGCTGCCCAAATGGTCTGTGGTCACGAAACAGGGCAGGCAGGCGCCGGTAGGCGCCTGGCTCGCATACTCGGCAGTGAGGTTGCCGCGAGCGTCGTAGACGTAGGTAGTAGTGGTACCGCCGGATACAGCTTTCGTCACCCTTCGCCCATCGCCATCGTAAGAGTAGGTGGTTGATCCATTCATGGTGCTGGTGAGCGCGGTCTGGCGGTTCTCCACATCGTATGAGGCCGTGAACGGGCTGATCGCAGTTTGGTTGCCGTTGCTATCGTAAGCAAAGTTCGAGGATATCACAACCTGGTTCTTGGTGTTGTAACTCAGATTCTTGCCATAGTAATTGGAGATTGCCGTGGGCGTCAGTGGCGACAGCGAGATTCCGGTGGCGGACACATAACGATTCCCAAAGTTGTCGTAGCTGGACGTCTCCGACCAGACAGTGCCGGCCTGCTCTCTGGCGATCCGCCGAACTGCGTAGCGCCCTCGGCCAGGTGGCCTGATACCACCACCTCGCGCCGGAAAACGCGGCGTGGGCGCCCGGTGCGCCAGGGGTGGCCATTTTTGTCGGCGGCGCTTTCTCGCGGGAGCGCTGCTTCTGCTGTGGTTCCCATACGGGAACGGACGACGCTCACTTGTAGCCGAGCTTTTTCATGAGGCTGACAAAGTCGGCATCACCTACGTACTTCTGAAAGGACGAATCTGCCCGCGGATCCGGCATTTGCTCCCCGTTCAGGATATTGGCCTTTCGATCAAACGCCCGTTGCAGGTTTGCAAGGACCTTCGGTTTGTCGCCATCTTCAGCATAGGCGCACGCCAGATTGTAGTAATTTAGCGGATATTCTGGATCTTGCTGGATGGCCGGGTCTAGCACAGCATGCACCTTCTGCAGTTGACCATCCATGCCGTACGACATCACCAGTTGATCGATCAAAATGCGGCGGTCTTTCTGAGGGAGCGCCTTGCCGCGTTTCTCCAGGTCCAGCGCCTTTTCGTACGGGGCTATCGCCGCCTCATATTTCTTCTGTCGAAACAATGCGTGCCCCAGGTACGCATAGGACTCAAGGTTCGATGGGTCCGCCCGCGTAAGTTCGCGAAAGTCACGCTCCGCCTCTGCATAATGTTCGCCGGCAAATTCGCGCGAGGCGCGCTTCGTCAGCTCCGCTTGGGATAGTGCTCCTTGGGCCGCACAAACGCCGTCGACAATCAAAAGCAAACAACTCAGACGAACAAGCCGAAACCCACTCAACACTCTCACCTCCGATTCCGATGCATCCGCAAAAACGCATAGCTCAAAACTGCGTAGAAGACACAGTTGGCGATAACGGCAATGCTAAAACTTACGTCGTGTAACCACCCGCCGCTGAACACCAAACTCAAGACCATCCCCGGTACCGCCAGGATTCCGACAGCCGTCTCAGCCACGTTCCCTAGCCGGTGCAGCGGCCACTCCGGCAGTGTGCCAAGAAAGCACCCTATAAGCGTTGATTGCATCAATATCTTCAATCACTACTGCTCCTGCTGCTTTGGAACATCGAAGCTAATCGTCGACGTTACCTGCGGTTGCAAGCCATCCGTTGCGTACATTAGGAGCATGAATCCAAATGTGTCCTGGAAGGCTTGGCGAGTGGACTGGATCACTTGCCCTTGCATCGAGTTGTAAACAGCCGGACGCTCTCTCCAAGCGTGCCAAGCGCCATTTGCACAAAACGGTAACCAGCAGCCCGACCAAGGTTGGAAGCCTGCGTGAGCTGGTGATGTGCCGTCTTGGATCGTGTGTAGTGCATTTCCAAACGCGAGCAACGCTTTTGGCGAAATTCCGGTGTTGCCCGCTTGCTCCCACTCCGCTTGAGCCGTTCTGGCTGCAGCTTCATTCTCCTGAATGAAGCGATCTGAAAGATCCATCGCCAACCCCAAGGCGTGCGCCTCATCCGAATCGTTTCCATTGCTCATGCTGTGCATCGGAGACGCCTCGCCGGATTGCGAATCAAAGACGCCAAGGTATTTCGTTGAGTGGTCA
Organism: Bryobacterales bacterium; assembly: GCA_963738375.1. Classification (GTDB taxonomy): domain Bacteria; phylum Acidobacteriota; class Terriglobia; order Bryobacterales; family Bryobacteraceae; genus Bog-159. Next base: position 433,039 of record CAVTWL010000004.1, read on the forward strand.
ACAGCATAGCTGGCATCCTTCAACAGCTGCCGCATCTGTCCGCTCAGACCGGGAAGAGACTGATCGACGTTCTTCTCATGTATCGACGTTGGCCAATACCCATTCCTGTCTACGAACTTGAGTGGGTTGTTTAGAGCCATTGCGTATCGGTTCCACGTCTGCGGCAGCCAGAAGTCAACACCCAGATTGGATGGATCTGGGCTCGTCCACCTCCCCTGTGCGCCCGAGAAGTACCGAGCCTCGAAGTAATCGAGGCCGGTTTCGGCATCCCGTTCTTTGCCGGTACTCAGGGATCTTCTGCCGAAATCGTACAAGCATCCGCCGAACCCGGTCGCAGTGTTCGAGATAACCGGCGCGAATCCCCAGTGCAGAACCGCAGTGGGAAGCCGATGCCCCAGATGCGAGTTTTCGGCTACAAGTGAGGGTGGAAAAGGCGCAATGCTAGCAGCTAAAAAGAAGACGGGAGCGGTCTCTTCCTGGTCTGCGTGGAGCACCCTTCGATTGTATGTGGTTTCGTTAGGCGGGCGATCAGGACCGTTCGGCCATCGCGGTCCCGCAGGGGCAGGTGGGCAGGCCGCGGTCGAGCCACCGGCGCGTGGTGCGGGCCGTGTAACCGCAGTCCGGGCACACGATCTTGCGCAGTCGGGTACCCTGTTTCTTCTCATCCACACGCACGTCGAGCGTGCGATGCGGATAGTCCGGCATGCCGGCGAGCAGAGCGTTTAAACGCTCCCGCAGCCGCTCGCCGGGGACCGTTGCCGTCATCGGCCCTTCCAGCCCGAGAGCAACGGCAATGCGCCGAAACTCTGGACCATGGCCATGCCGGCAATTGTCGACCGCGTGGCAAAGCTCGTGCACCAGCACCGCCGCCACCTGCGTCGCATCGTCGAGCGCCGGCGAGACGAACACTTCATGTGCGCCATCGGCGCTGCAAGCGGTCGAGAAACATTGGCCAATCGACCGGCTCTTACCGGTGGGAGCCAATGCGCGCTGTGTAGGCCAACCGCAGGAGACGCGGATGTGCGCGGGCAGCGGGTGGCCAGCCCCGGCGAACGTGTCGCGCAGTTTGACGACAAGCGCCAGCAGCCACTGCTCGCGAGTCATGACTCTTCCTCCTCGCCCTCGGCTTCGAGCGTTTCGAGCAGTTGCTTCTTTTCCTGCTCGATCTCCAGCTTCGCCGGATGCGTGGCCCTGTGGATCTCCTGCAACTGCCGGATCGCCATCGTCTCCGCGTGGGCGACTACCGCGTCCGCTTCCATCAGGACAACGACACCATGCGTATCCTGCGCGTCCGCAACCGCCGCGAAGCTTACCGCTGATCGCGTGGAAGGCGGTTTAACAATTGTTAAACAAACACTCTAAAGTGTTAAACCCGGAAGTGGTTCAAGCAAGCCACTTAGGTCGGAAAAGCGCTCGCCGTGTTTAACAACTCTTTATGTTCCACTACGGAACTACCCCGCAGAAGGCGTGCACAAACCTGCACAAAATGGCCTGAAGTCGTGCACGCCGGAAATGTCTCAAAGGAAAAGAGATCGGCTCGAAATCGCGCAAACTGTGCCACACTCCTTTATGTTCCACTACAGCACTTAGTTGCTCTCAGGCCCGTCAGCGTCCCCGGGAAGAAGGGGTAAAAACTGAAACATCCTGAAACCCGCACCGAACTGGTCGATGAACTGAAAGTTTTGGGAAACACTCGCGGGAATCTCTGAAAGGGTGACGTGTCACCCCTCAGCCGATTGCGAAGCATGTCTGTTTTTTGGGGTCCCGTTCGGGAACGGGAATGCCCCTACTTTAGTTCCACGAAGCTGGTGGTATCCAACCCGGCAGGCCGCATCTGTACTGCAAGCAACTTCTTGCTCCGCGAGTGTTCGACACGAAGCTTCGCATTGGCCGGTGAGAAACCGTCGTATTTTGCCACGAGGCGATAGTCTCCGTCCGGGATACCTTTCAACTCGAAGCGGCCGTTGTCGTCTGTCTCGGTAGCCGCAATAAGCTTGTGATCAGTTTCCGTGAAGACGCCGACACACGTCTTGGGTATTGCGACGCCCTGGGAGTCCGTTGCACTCCCTCGAAGCGCGGCCACCCGCAGCGGCCCGTAGTCAGTTTGGTTGCGGTTCTGATAGCTCAAGTCCTTACAGACTGTCGCGCTCTCCTCGCCCAATGCCCCGAACCCAAAAGCTAAGCAGCAGAACACGGCACCGGCTTTGCACTTCATTTGACTTGGCTCGCTTTCAGTTCCCCGTTGATAATCTTCTCAGCCTGTTGCGCAAAACGTTCGGTGGGAACCAGTGCCTTGTCAGCAGCCTGCATCTTCTGCAAGACATCGGGCGGGAGAGGATAGCGGCCTTTCGCTGGCAAGGCCTGCATCGCAGCGTCTCGGTTCAAAAGCAATCTCTGGATCGCCGTGCCCTGTGCAGGATCCTGCTGTGCGAAGACTCCGTGATTTGGCTTCGTGCCCAAAGGTCTCAGCCAGCCTCGGTATGAAGCCGTTCCCACCCAGCAACCCTGAATATTTCAGGAACGATGGATCGAAGTCACCGGTCGTCGTCGAGTTAATTCCCTTGATGGTCTTAAAGTTCAGGTCGATTCGAGGCTCCGAAAAGTCATTCTCTCCATTGAACTTCGTGATGGTAAACAGACCAGCAGTGCCAGCTCCAAGACCAGGATTGTCTTCGATCTTGAACACCCTCGAATCGCTATCGAGAGCGGCGTAAGCAGAGTGCAGCGCAGGGTTGACGTAACTACCATTTGCCTCCTGCTTGTTCGCGAGATCGACGACCTTCTGCCAGAGCGATTTGTCTTTGTCGCTGAGATCATCAGTGCTGATGATCATGCCGGTCGGATCAACATACTTCAGGGGATTGTTCCGGCCATAAGCGTAGAGGTTCAACTGTTGTGGATCAGCAACCCTCGCCGGTGTGACGGTGATCGGATCTGGACTCGTAAACCGCCCCTGCGCCGACGACATGTACCGCGCCCCGAAGTAATCGAGGCCCGTCTCGGCATCTCTTTCTTTGCCGGTGAACTTGTGCATGACGTTGTCGGTTGCGCCGTAGCCCAGCGCGCTAGTCCTGTTGCTCGTGGTCAACTCTTCTCCGAAAGGGAGAAAGTCGTGCCGCGCGACCACGTTGCCGTTCTGGTCGGTCAGCAGGCGGGTGCTGCCCAAATGGTCTGTGGTCACGAAACAGGGCAGGCAGGCGCCGGTAGGCGCCTGGCTCGCATACTCGGCAGTGAGGTTGCCGCGAGCGTCGTAGACGTAGGTAGTAGTGGTACCGCCGGATACAGCTTTCGTCACCCTTCGCCCATCGCCATCGTAAGAGTAGGTGGTTGATCCATTCATGGTGCTGGTGAGCGCGGTCTGGCGGTTCTCCACATCGTATGAGGCCGTGAACGGGCTGATCGCAGTTTGGTTGCCGTTGCCATCGTAAGCGAAGTTCGAGGATATCGCAACCTGGTTCTTGGTGTTGTAACTCAGATTCTTGCCATAGTAATTGGAGATCGCCGTGGGCGTCAGCGGCGACAGCGAGATTCCGGTGGCGGACACATAACGATTCCCAAAGTTGTCGTAGCTGGACGTCTCCGACCAGACAGTGCCGGCCTGCTCTCGGGCGACGTTAAGGCGGTTAAAGCTATCGTAGGTATAGGATTGGGTAACGCTGAGCGGTGTGATCGCCTGGCTTAACAGGTTGCCATTGTTTGTGGAGCAGGGCGAGGCGCCGGGGCAGTAGGCAAACGTCAGACCGAGCCGGCTCGAGTCGGTGGCGCTGATGCCGAGGGTTACGCCGATGGGCTGCTGGCGGTAGGAGTCATAGGTACGGACCTCCACCAGGCGATTGCCAAGGGCGATTTGGCTGACTGGGCCTTGGGATGCGTAGGCAATCGAGGATGCGTAGGTGGTAGGAGCCTGTCCGGAGAGGAAGGCAGCGACGGAACTGGCGCGGTTCGCGTTGTCGTAGGACCAGGTTTCTACGCGGCCCGACGGCAGCGTCATTTTGCTCATCGCATTAGCCAGATTGTAGCTATAGACGAACGGATAACTGATCCCGCCAGTGGTTTGCGTGCTTTTCAGGATATTGCCGAAGACATCGTACTGACCGTACGAGGTGCTGGACGCGGTGGAACTCACCAGGGTTAGCCGGCCGACGAGCTTGTTCGTCGTGCCCGTTGGTGCGGCAGCGCAGGCGCCCGCATTATTATCGTCGTAGCAATAAGTCACGGCCGGTGTCGAGTAGCCGGAGATATACGTATAGGACTTGGATGTCACACGATTCAACTGGTCGTACAAGTTGGTGGTGACGTTGGTGTTGGCATCCGTCTTCGTTGTAAGGTTGCCGTCTTTATCGTAGACGTAGTACGCGTTGCCGCTCTCCGGGTTGTTGGCGCTGGTAAGGCGGCGAGGGAGTCGTAGCCGAAGGTGCGGCCCAGCGCGTTGTGCGACGAACAGTTGCCGTTCAAGTCGAATGCAGCGCCTTGGCAGACTTTTATCAAGTCGTCTAGCGCGTCGTATTTGTAGTAGTCTCTCCTTGCCTGAATGCGAGCAAAGCCGATTACCTTTCGACGCGGACTAGCACTGAGAACAGCCCGATAGGCCGAGATGCGGCCCCGCCTTAGGCAACAGCGGTTAGCATCCCAAGCGATTCCTTAACCTCTTGTCACTACTGATCCGCTTCCGGGCTCTTCGTCCGTTCGTAAGGCTTCTTCAGGTACTTAGCCGCCTCTTCCTGCGCGTTTTGCGTATTGTCTTTGGTACGCACCGCCAGGTTGTATTCATTGACCGCGCGATCCCGCTGGCCGGTGATATCGAAGATCATTCCCAGCTGGATATCGGCCCAAACTTCGATCCACTTCGGCTCCAGGTCGCCATTCAGCGCCTCGCGAAATTCGTTCGCCGCCGACTGATAATTATTCTGCAGGAAGAACACTTCCGCAATCCGGTAATGCGCGATCGAACTGTTGCGGCTGTTCTCCAATGCCTTCTGATATTCCTTGAGCGCATCGGCAAATTCGCTCACTTCCATGAACTGCTCGCCGCGCCGGATCGCCACCGCCGTCCGCACCTGGTTATTGAAGCGCAGCACGCGCCGGTCTGGGATCGATGACCACGCTCTTCGGCTTGCCGAACGTATCCACGGTGAATTCCGACGAAGTGCCCACCACTTCCACGCGCTTCTCTTCCGGATTGCCCTCGGTTTCGATCTTCAGGTCCACCGGCATGCGGAAGGTGTCCATGTCCTGGGCGATTTTGCCCATCACGCGGAAGCCCTTCTGCGTGCGGAAAATCGTGTACTCGAGCTTGAACTCCGGCGCGCCGCTCGATTCGATCCATTGAATGAAGAAATAGCCTAGATCCTGCTTCGAAACGTCCTGAGCGACCTTCCTGAAATCCTCGGTGGTGGCCGATTTCCACGTATACCGCTTGGCGAATTCCTTGAGCGTCTCCATGAAGGCCTGGTCGCCGATCACGAAGCGCAGCATGTGGAGCACCGCCGCGCCCTTGCTGCCCGTGAGCGCCCATAACTCCGGCGAATAATCCTCCATGCGCGCGGATTGGATGACGGGAACATTGTCCACGGTCAAAGCCTCCACCGCGTCGTCGCGGAATTGCGATTCGACCGCGCCGGGTCCGGCCGCGTGCTCGGTCCAGATCAGTTCCGAATACGACGCCAAGCCGTTTTCGAGCCACAGATGGTTGCGCGTGGCAGGCGATACCAGCACTTCCCACCACTGCCGCGAAATCTGGTTCGCCAGCATTTTGGCGCCGACTTGCTTGCCGATGGCATGCGGGTTCAGAAAAATCATTCCCGGCGCCGCATAGCCGTTGGGCGCGCCCGCTTCGGTTTCCACCACTGCCAGATTGGCAAACGGCGGCAAGCCGAAGTCGCCTGTAAACAAACTCATCATCTGGCCGGCGGTCTCGCCGTACTGCTGCATCATCGGCTTCTCGTCGCCGCGGAAGTAGAGAGTGCTGGTCACGCCTTCGGAAGAAACCTTGGTCCCCGGCTCTTTCACCACCGCAATGCTTCCCGGGAAGGACGGGTTCTCGAAATGAAACTTGTAAACCACCTTGTCGCCGGCCGCCTCATGCGTATCGATGCCGCTGCCCAATACCTGATATCCCGCCGGCACGGTGATATGCAAATCAGCCGAAAAGCGATCCGTGGTGTAACCACTTACCGGAAACCAGCGCGCCGGATACAGCAGAAATGCGTAATCCGGATGAATCGCCGCGAATTTGATGCCGTAGACCGGCGAATCCTCATTGCCGCCCAGCCGCCCTTCGTAAGTGAATTTCGCGGTGGCCGGTTGACCCTTCGGCAGCGGGGGATCGAAGGCGAGTTTGACCGTGAAATCCTGCTGGTTGCGCGTATCGTTGATGGCCGCGCCCTTGGCATCCACCACCTTCGAAACGGTCAAGGCATTGTTCAATTCGAAAGACGCCGAGCCGCCGTTGTTGTCGAGCGGAACAAAGCTCACCTCCGCCGTCGCAATCAGCGCCTGGGTGGCGGGCTGGATTTCGGCGTCGATGGTGTAGTGGTCTACGCGGATGCGGGCCTTACGATCGGGCGTCTGGCCAAACGCGGACCCGGCCATCAGCGCCAGCGAAACGAAGAGAGCGGGCCGGCAGCCGGCCCGGAAGCTACGAAACATGAGCGGGTATTCCTTCCATGAGGTCTTGAATTATGGCGGAGGCGCGGGCGAATGGGGCGGAAACCGGGGCCAGGCGGGCAGCCACGCCGGCCAAGTCCCTGCGCATGGCGGCCCGGGCATCTTCGTCGCGCAGCAGCCGTCGCGCTTCCGCGGCCAGACGGTCGCAGGTCATATCCGATTGCATGAGTTCCGGGACGACGGCGCGCCCTGCGATCAAATTCACCATTGAATAAAAAGGTACTCGCACCAGCATACGGCCCAACCACCAGCTTACGGCGGTCACTTTATAAAACGTAACCATCGGGGTACCCAGCAGAGCGGCTTCCACGGTCACAGTTCCACTGGCGGCCAGCGCCAGGTCGGAGTGTGCGATTGCGTCCCAACTTTCCCCGTCCAAAATCTGTATGGGCGCCGCGCCGATCCGTTCCCGAAAAAAATCAACGCCGGTCGTCGCCGATGCCGGCAAGATGAAGCTGGCGGCTTGCTCGCGATACAGACGGTCTACCGCCCCTAACAAGGGGGGCAAATGCCGGGCAGCCTCCCCGCGGCGGCTTCCGGGTAACACCGATATCAATGGACGGCCCGGAGGAAGTCTGTGTTTCCGAAAAAAATCCGCGCGCGACAGGCTGGGTTTTACGATGCCTGCCAGAGGGTGGCCGATGTAGGTCGCCGGGAGGCCGTGGCCGCGGAAAAACTCCTCTTCAAAGGGGAAAATGCAGAAAACGTGGCGCAGGGTCCGCCGCATATCGCGGACGCGGCCCTTGCGCCAGGCCCAAGCCTGCGGCGCCACCAGATAAAACACGGGAACGCCTTGAGCGTGCAGCTTGCGGGCCAGACGCAGGTGAAAATCGGGGGAATCCGTCAGGATGGCGAACTCGGGGCGCCGTTCCCGGGCGGCTGCCTGCAGCTTCCGGTATTCGCCGTAAATCCGCGGAATATGCGACACCACCTCGACCAGCCCGACCACCGCCAGGCTGGCGGAATCGACAACCGTCTCCACTCCCGCCTGCCGCATGCGAGGCCCCGTACACCCGAACAATTGGGCGTCGGGCCATACCCGGCGCAGTTGTTCAGCCAAAAGCGCGGCGTAAAGGTCACCCGAAGCTTCACCGGCGGAAATCAGGATATTACGAGGCACTTAAGGCCAGGATAGCGCGCAATGGCAAAATAAATCTGAACGCCGGCGGCATCCGGCAAGTCTTCTCTGGTGAAACGGCCGCATGATCGATCTGACTCAAACCATTGCGCTTCAGCATTCCAGACTCGAGGGTTAACGAGACCGCCGCGCGGGATGTCCGTTTCGCTGATCTGGTCGAACGCCAGTCGCGTTTTGTGTTCCAGGTCGCCTATTCGCTGCTCCGCAATTCGCACGATGCGGAAGATGTGGTCCAGGAAGTGTTCCTGAAGCTGCATCGGACCGGCGCCTGGCAGGGCATGGAAAACGAGCGCGGATTCCTGGCGCGCACCGCCTGGCGGGTAGCCCTCGACAAGCTTCCGAAAACGCGATCCGAGCAACTGGATCCGGAAGCGGCCCAACACGGCGGTGCGAATCCCGAGCAGAGCGCGGTAGCCGCCGATTGGGTGGCTGCCGTGCAGCGCCTGGTCGACGCGCTGCCGCCGGAGTTGCGCGAACCCCTGGCGCTTTCGTCGGTGGAAGAAATGAGCTCCGCGGAAATTGCGGCGACGATGGGAATTCCCGAAGGGACCGTGCGCACTCGTATCCTGCGCGCACGCCAGATTTTGCGCCAGAAACTGGAAGGATTAATGGAAGGGCGGCATGATAGACGATAAGCCCGACATACTCGATCGCCTGATCGACGATGCCCTGGGGAGTTACTCCAGCGCGGAACCTCTGGCGGGCATCGAAGAGCGCGTGATGCAGCGCGTCCGCGCGCAAGGCGCTTTCCGCCGCTTCGCTCTCGGAAAGTGGGCGCTCGCGCTGGCGGCCGTCGCTCTGGCCGGGCTCGTGATATTCTTCAGACCGTCCCATGCGGCGAAACCTGTAGCGCCGGCGGTGGTGGCCGCCAAGGCGGCGGCGCCCATTCTCTTGCCGGCCGCGCCCACGCCCGCCGTCCGCGTCATCCGCATGAGCCGCCGCGCCTTACCGAAGCAAGCCGAATTTCCCAGGCCCGTCCCGGTGACGGGCGAAGAACGCGCTCTGCTGGCGCTGGCGGATCAGCCGCCGGAGCAGGGGCCCAATCCGTACCTTGCCTGGCAGCCCAGAGCCCCCCAACCGATTCAGATCGACGAAATCACCATAGAACCACTAAGGAGAGAAGATGCGAAATAAGACGACGCTGGCCGCGGCATGCGGCGTTATGTTGCTGACGGGCGCGCTGTGCTTCGGGCAAAGCGATAACGCCCGGCCCGACCAACCCAAGTACTTTCACCTCGATTTCCTGGTGAAAGAACTGGACAACGGGAAAGTAGTGAACGCCCGCCATTACACCACCAGCACCTCCACGGTCGACTACAACGGAACCATCCGCAGCGGCAGCAAGGTGCCCGTACCGGCCACGAGTAGCGGAACCGACAGTGCCTTCACCTACATCGACGTAGGCGTGAACATCGATTGCCGCAACGCCAAACAGATCCAGAACGATTTGGCGCTGAATGTTACTTCCGACATTAGCACTGCGGTTCCCGGCCCTAAGCAGCCTGTGATCCGGCAGACCAGGTGGAGCGCCAATGTGATCGTCCCTATCGGCCAGCCGACGGTGATTTTCTCATCCGACGACGTGGCCGGCAAGGGACAAATGCAATTGGAACTGACCGCGACTGCTATTCAGGCGCATTGATGGTGATGGTCGTAGCGTAGGAAGGGTTCTTGTTGTTCGCCGGCGTATTGCTGGTTAATCCCTCGTAATTGACTAAGACAGGGAAGACGCCGGTGGCGCCGCCGGGAAAACCGGGGAGGTTAATCAGATTCGTCCCGCTCGGGATTTGCACGTTGATCTGCCAGAGGCCCGGATATCCGGGTGCAAGTCCCGAGAACTTGAGCGTTCCTGCCGTGCCGCCAATATAGACTACCGGTACCGATCCTGTTGACACCGTACCGTTCGGTCCTTGTCCGTCGGGTGGCGCACCGGAGATGTCGCCTTGGCCGGTCAGATACAGTTGGATGATGTTTCCGGGCTGGACAGGATGGGCCGCGCTATTCACGGTATTGTCGCAGCCCCCGTTAACGATGTTGCAGTTCAAGGCGGCAATCTGACCCGTGCCCTGCTGGTTCGATGTAAAGAAAGCGGGCGAAGCCGTATTCATTGACATCAATCCGCTCCCCAGAACTTGTGATGTGGACGCGTTGATGACCATCACTGGAACCGTTCCCGACGTGGGCGCCTCAAACGGAACGACGAAGTTAATTTGGCCGGAAGACACTGTGAAGACCGGCGCCGCTTGTCCATTCACCAGAACCTGCAGGCCGCCCAAGGATGTCGGCACCGGCAGGACATAATTGATGGTAGTCGTCGACGCCAACGACAATCCGTTAAACGTGAACAGGGAAGCGAAGGCGCCGGGCGCAAGAAAAGACTGCGAATCGTTCAATCCGCCTAGCGTGCATCCCATGGCGCAGGTAAAGCTCGCCCCATTTTCACCCGCCAAGGCCGGATAGTGGATTCCGATCCGATTGGACGCGTCCGCGACGTAAAGAGCGCCGAAGCCGTCTTGCGTCACGGCTAGCGCAGCATACTCGCACAAGCTGCCGCCGCAGCCTAGAATCGTGTTGGGTCCCGTTACCTCCAATGCCGGCGTGCTGAGCGAGGGAGCGTTGTTGCCGAGCGGATTTGGGGGGGGGAAACGGTACAGACCCGAATTATCGGCCACCCAGATATCGTCGTGATATCCGGCCACGGTGCTTTGGTTTACCCAAACGCCTTCCGGCGAAGACAGACCGGTGAAGGAATTGACCGGCGTGTCCGAACTGGTGCCCGACGGAATGTTGAAAATCTGGATTTGGTTGTGACCTGAATCCGCCACGTAGACTTCCGCAATGGAATCCTCGGCAATGTGCCGCGGCGAATACAACACAGTATTGGTTGTGGACACAAAATTGGGCTGCCCTAAAACCGTGATCGCAGGCTCACCGTTGGTTGCGTTCTGAATGGGGAACAGCAAGACCCGGTTGGCCCTAGCATCCGAGACCAGGAGCCCTCGCGCCGTATCGAAATAGATTCCGTAAGGCACCTCCATAATCGACTGGCTGGCCTGGGGATTCGAAATCCCCGTGAAACCGGCTTGACCCAACACCAGGTCGGCCTGTTGGATGGAATTGACGGGCAGGAACGGGGCAGGGAAGCGCAGCACGCGTCCGTTCGAGGAGTCTGCGACATACAGATCGCCAGTGCCAGGATCGACCGCCAAGCCAGTCGGATAGCAAAGGCTCGCATTCGTCGGTTGGCGCGCCAGCGTCTCATTGGTATTGGCCACGCCGCCGTAGTTACACAGCGCCGTCTTCAAATCGGGCTGGCCGATGACGATGTCCGCCGCAACGCCGGGACCCACCTTGCGCGCATCGGCGAAGCCCAGCACGCGGTTGTTGCCCGGATCCGAAACATATAAGTGCGGCGTACTGCCGCTCGAATCGACAGCCAGTCCCGCATCCGCGGAACTGCCCGGCGTGCCGCTGCCGAAATAGAACTCCTTGCCCTGAATGCTGTTGATGCTGTTATACAGAAAACCGCTCTGCCCCAAAACGACCGTAGCCACTCCGGTCTGCCCGGAACTTGGATACACGAGCACCCGATTGTTCCCGCCGTCGACCACAAAGAGATCGGTCCCGGCCAGCGCAGCCGCCGCCGGGCTATCGAACGTGGCTACCGTCGCGCCATTGCTGGTGAACGCCGCTTGCGGATTGCCGGCATTTACCGACACGCTGCTGAAATTCGTCAGGCTCGTGCCTTGCCCGATGACCGCTGTGGCGACAGGCGGCGGCGTTGAAAGAGTCTTGTCTCCCGAGGTGACCACCCAGTCGGTGCTGCTGTAAGCGTCAAAAAACAACATACGGTTGTCGGCTGAGTCAACCACAGCCGGGCCATTGTTGACCATTACGATGCCTTCAGGACGCAGCAGCGTGCTGGCAGTTGCCGTGGCTGGCGAAGGGTTCACAATACCCGCCAGACGGCTGGCGGCCATGCCGTTTGAGAACGGCGGAGTGAAGACCATCATGCGGTTGGCGTAGGAATCAGCTACGAAAAGGTGTCCCGTCGAATCGAAACCCAAACCGGCGGGCACGTAAATCGTGTGCAGATCCAAGGCCCCGTTGGGCTGCGTAACCACGGTGAAGCCAGCTTGCCCGATCACTACCGCAGCGGCGGGATCGGTAGCGCCAGGCGTTAGTGATGCCGCGGTGAACTGCAGGACGCGTTCGTTCCCGCCGTCGCAAACGTAGAGATTGCCGGAAGCGTCGAGGGCCATCGCCGCGAGGAACACCGATCCTCCGGAGAACAGGAAAAGAGTTTTGGCTGAGATTGCTCCACTCTGATTGGGAGCACGGGACGTGAACATATCCGGCTGGCCCAAAACGAGATCCGGCGTTCCTCCGGGATGGGAGAACGGAGTTGGATAGCGCAGAACGCGGCTATTCCCGGAATCGCCGATATAAAGGTTGCCCTTGGAATCGACCACCAGTCCTGTCGGGTTGTTCAAGCCGCCGTTGATTCCAGGTAGGGTGGTGGTCATGTTGGGTTGGCCGATCACCATATCCGGGCTTTGCAGATTTTGCAGGGCTGAGCTCGTGGCATTTTTCCAGGCCAGTACGCGGTTATTTCCGGTGTCGGCGACATACAAAATGGGCGTGGCGCCGGTGGTATCGACAGCGACGCCCTGCGGCGAATACAAACCGCTGGCAGTTCCGAAATTGGGGTTCAGATTGGTGACGGTCAAGCCTTCGGCAGGCGTCGTGGACGGATGTCCCATAACGCGGGCCGGGCTGGGATCGATGACGATCTGAGCCCCGGCCGCCGCCGTAAACATAAAAGCTAAAAGCGAATAAATGTATAAAGGACGCATGGGATTCTCACTGAGAATAACAGATTTAACCCGGGCGGAGGGCTGCTGAACCGTGCTGGCCTGTCGGGTCTGATACACTGGGTAATTGAACCCAACCATTCCCATCCCCGGGCTAAGAGTGTGCGCGGTCAGCTACTTGAATACGGTCCCTTTGGTATGGGGCATGCGGCACGGCGAGCAGCAGGAACTGTTCGATTTATCGTTCCGCGTGCCGGCCGAATGTGCTGACGCGGTGGCGTCGGGTGCGGCCGACATCGGCATCATTCCGTCGTTTGAATTGATCGGGCATGACTTTGGAATCGTGCCGGACATTGGCATCGCCTGCCGCGGCGCGGTACGCAGTATTTTGCTGATCTCCCGCGTACCCGCGGACCGGATTCGCACCTTGGCGGCGGACTCCAGTTCCCGCACCTCGGTGGCTCTTACGCGAATCGTGCTGGCTCGGCGCTATGGAGTGCAACCCGCAGTGGTTCGCCGTTCGCCGGATCTTGCCGCTATGCTGGGGGAGGCGGATAGCGCTCTCATTATCGGCGATCCCGCGCTCCACATCGATCCCGCCGCGTCGCCCTATCATGTCTACGATCTCGGCCGCGAATGGACGGAATTGACGGGCTTGCCGATGGTCTTTGCAGTGTGGGCAGGGCCGCGGCAATTCGTGACACAAGAGGTGGTGGAAGCTTTCCAGCGATCTTGCGCATTCGGCCTTCGCAGCCTGGATCGGATTATAGCGGAAGAGGCGCCGGCACGCGGGTTCGCTCCCGATTTGGTTCGCCGTTATCTGACCACGCACATCACATTCGAGTTGGGCGCCGCCGAACGGCAGGGCATGGATTTGTTTCTGCAACACGCGCGAGAGATCGGGCCGGTAGCTGCGCAACCCGGTTTGACACCCGCCCGTGCGCTCTGATTAAATGAAGGTGTCCACCTTGGTCCTCAGTAGCTCAATGGTAGAGCATTCGGCTGTTAACCGAAGGGTTGTAGGTTCGAATCCTACCTGAGGAGCCAATCTAACTTCTTTATTCTCAGTACAAACCATAGAAAACGCGCCACATGCCGCGTTACGCCCTGCCCAGCACACCAATCTGGAATTAGCCATATTTACCCGAATTTCCTATTCCGTGGACGCAAGGGTACCCCCAGTTTCCCCCCAGTGATGACTCGGAGCGGTCGCCAACAGGACCGCGCTGCCCGCGAGTGGAACACGGAGATAATGCCAAATGACCCTCTTGCGATCCCAGAGTTCGCGTCACCGTCCGACGATTTGCGAGACGCCGTGCCCTATCATTTATCAATGGGACTGCTTCAGCGAGCAGCGTTCTGGTACTACGCCTGGAGCGTGCGGACCTTCGCCGCTGGTGACGTGTGTTCGATCAAGTCCGAAGATCGTTTCTCAGTTGCGAAAATTCTGGCGATAAGCGGTGGTGTGGTTCACATCAGGCTCTACAAAGAGAAATTCGCGGTTCGGCCTCAATCAGTCGAGAGGGGCACCCTGTCTCTCGGCAGCATTGACGACCCGGACGGTTTCGGTGTCGGTCATCTTCCGCTTTCGCGCGGGACGTTTGGCGCTTGGTTACCTGAGCGGTTCCAAGGCGACCCGGTCACTGATGACGAGTTTGTCTGGGTAACCGAATGGGAAAAATCAGGCGGCGGCGTTTGGACCTGAGCCTAGTGATGCGCAAACCGGTCGGCTCGGAAGGGGCGGCCCGGTTGCCGCGTGGACACCGCTTTGGTAGAACATGCCCTCCGCGCCGCGCGGGCGCGACGTGGGCCAACTGTGCGCGAAGGGTGGCCAGTTCCCAGCTTGCGTAACTCTTGACATCCCTCTTGGGTACCCCACCCCCAGTTTCCCCCCCTTGCGAAAATTCTGGCGATAAGCGGTGGTGTGGTTCACGTCAGGCTCTACAAAGAGAAATTCGCGGTTCGGCCTCAATCAGTCGAGATGGGCACCCTGTCTCTCGGCAGCATTGACGACCCGGACGGTTTCGGTGTTACTTGCATGAGGCCGGACAGGCAGGAAGCCCGGAAATTCGAAAGCACTTGGAGAAGAAGGCTGAGCGGGAGTTTATCGCCTACCGGAAGCGAGATAGGGGCAGTGAGTATGGGTATTACACTCATGCTCGTATGATCAATCGCCAGCGTCGAGACATGCTGAACGCCAATCGTATGGACGGCATTGAGGCCTCGAAGTTGCTCGCAAAAGCTTTGGAGATTGTTAGGGAAGGAATAGAGACGGTAGAGGAAACAGATCTTTTTAAGTTGCCGATCTTGGAGGCAGACCTGCTAAAGGAAGTGTCTCCGGCCGAGGCGCTCCGCAAGTTAGACAAGTGGATTGTCCATAACCCGACGCCGGAAGGATTGTATCTCCGAGCTGTGATCAAGCATTCACAGGGGGACCTGTCAGAAGCCAACATGGACGTTGAGAAGGGGCTCAAAATGGCGCCTGATCATCGAGGTCTCCTCCTAATGCGGGTAACGCTGCTCAGGACTCAGAGCGGCTACAACGCGGAGGAATTGTTAGACGCACTGCGCGCTGCGATGATTCATGCCCCGGACAGCGCGATCCTGGCTTTCCAAGCGGGTGTGACAGCCTACCATTTGCAGAAGCTCGATAGCGCGAGGGATTCGTTCAGCCGCGCTTATCAGATCGCAGGCCGAGTCGGCGCCATCCGTTCCTACATGATTTCATCCAACCAGAGCGCACGCGAGCTTCATCTGAAGATCGACGCACTTGCTAAGAAGTGGGGTAGGCCCCAGGGGCTACCCCCTGTTACGGAACCCGATCTCTTTGAAGCGACTGGCGTAATCGAGTTACAGGGGCGATCCAAATGGGTGCGCAGAGACGCCCATGGGGACTTGATTCATATTCGACCACAGGATGAATCAGACTGGATGGTTGGGGCCTTGCCCGTGCGCTTTAACATCGGCTTTAATTTCAAAGGTGCCGTAGCGTTCAATGTGCGACAGCGCTCTGCAAAGGCTGGTGCATGACCACTGGGGTAGAAATTGACCTGTGCGTGACCGGGTCCCCCCCAGAGTCCCCCCAATTAACGCCGTAATCCGTTTTTCGTGCGCGCAAGTAGTTGTGTTTGCAACGCGAGGCGGCTACAACCATTTCGGCTGTTAACCGAAGGGTTGTAGGTTCGAATCCTACCTGAGGAGCCAAACTTCAACACATTGAAAACATTGGACTGAAATGAAGACGCAAGGGTTAAGCCCTTTCTTTTCGTGTGCGAGTCCTGGCTGGCGGCATGGAGCATATCGACTTCGCGATATAATGCCCAAGTGGCACAAGGGTACTACACAGTCGAGCAGTGGGTGCGCCCCGCTGAGGACGCACCGGCTGCCTGGGTTGTAGTCCTTCAGTTGCCGTTCGGCGCCACTCTAACCGCTGCCGAGGAGGCTCTGGACAAGCTGGGCCAACCAGGTTTCTACAGGGTAGTCCAGATGCAACGCGTCCTCTGGGCAGAGAAGGAAAAAAACGGGTTTAAGCTTCGGAAGTCGCACGCTTCATCTCCCGACGGCCTGAGGAAGCTGACGGATATGTTTGAACGGTGCGCCGGACGCTATCCACGCGAGGAAGTGCGCGAGGCGCGTCGCTTATCCAAGGTTAAGAGGAAGCAGTCCGTGTGAGTCACGACGCGGCCGCGAGCGCTCGGGTAGTCACAATCTTGCAACTCCTGCCGCCGCCCATCATACTCACCCAAGCGACTGAGAAGTCGGCATCCGGCCGAACTGGTCAGCCCACTACTGCCCCCATATTACGGCGCATCCGAGGATTACGGGTTCCCTTGGCGAGTTCGAGGCGTGTCCAGTCTGCGTGCCCGGTCCGGACAAGCCGTCAGCGGATACATCAATCACTCTGAAAACAATACGTGTCACGGGGTTCGATCACCGCGCTGTTGGGGCTGAAAAGTTCGAAACGTGTCCAAACTGGGGAGCCAAATTCATTTTCAGCACGAATCCCCCAGCAGTTCGTTAGCGCCTCTCTCTGCCCGGAGGTCCGCAACTGGCCGACATTTAACGACTTGCGCGTCTATCCGTTTGTCCCCTGATCCGGCTTGAGCGCCCAGGTTTGCGCCCCGGCAAACGTCACCGGAGGGCGTTTCTCTCCGTCTCCGAACGAAAAGGAGAATTCGGTAAACTGCCCGCGGCGGATTGTCAATACCCAAGGGGAACCGCCCGAACCAGAGCGGCCCCTTCGGCATCTCAGATGTATGGCTCGTAACGTGCTTGCGGCCAGATCCATATACCGCGCCACCTGGCGCCGCGGCACTCTCACACGTCTGCCCCACGGCATCCTCGAAGCGCTTGCTGAATGGCGCCTTGCTTGGCAACTGCGCCACTCTCTCGGCCCGTATCCCGCAGCCTGGGCACTTCCCTCGATAGGTCTCCACCACCACCGTCGTCGTGTATTCAAAGCACGGCATATCGGGCACTTCCGGTTCGCAGACCTCGTGAATCCTCGCCGCCAACACATGTTGACCGCAACGCGAACAAATCAGCTTCAATCCGGTCTTCTTCCGTCTCACCCAGAGCTTCAGCTTCTTGCCCTGTTCTTCAATCTCCATCTGATAAACCCGGTATCCCGGCCATCCTAAACCCTTGTCCAGTCGTATTCCTTCACACTCTCAGCCCAGCCAAGGCCGCCTGCCCAAGAAAGCTGTCACTTCTGGTAAGGCTGTCGGTTTCCTGCGCAGAGCCGTAAGTATGAGCGTTGTCGGAGACCGCTGATGCGCGACCGGACGCCGCCACTGGAATGCTTGAATGTCAACGCCAAGTAGAAATGTCCGGTTTTGTGGCGGAGTTTGAGAGGTGTGGTCTGGAGTGTGGATGATTCTTCGGAGGTCGCGCTCCTGGGGAAAATTCAAAGCCGATGCGACGGAGTTGGCTCCGAAGTAAACGGTGGCAAGCCCTCAGTCAACCGGGCCCTGCGAGGTATCCTCCGAGGGTTTTGCTTTTGTGGACTCGATTACCTTGTTGAAACTCCCGAGCAGAGGCTTTGAATATATAAAACGCGAAGCCGGCCGGGCCGCTTTTGCCCGGCCTACCAAATAGGTTTTAAGCTGCGGACCGGAGAAGACTTTTCGCTTTCGGACAGAGCGTGCAGGCGGCTGGCGGCATCGTCGATCATGCCGATCAGGTATAGCTTTGGCCCCCGATCCTCCAGCCAGGCGTGCTCGCTGGTGTCCCACTGGACCATTTCGCCTACTCGGGAGCGGCGCGCGCGCCACTGGTGGATCCGGTCGACCCTCTGCGTGCGCGCTTGCGACAGCTTCCCTCCATCATCCACGTGCCCACCGTCTGCCGTTCCTGCGTGAATGTCGTGTTGGCTGGCCAGGTACTCCGCCGCCAGCGCCGGCCCGGAGCCCCGATAAACATCGCCGCCGAGTAACTCCAGCGCTTTCTGTTTGATCTTCTCGTCCAGCCTGCGGTTGGACTGTCGCCCACGCAGAGCATGCAAAAAGGCCGCGTTCCCCTTGCCTTTGAGGCGTTTCAGCAGCCTCTCGTTGCGTCAGGAGAAGTATTCCTGAATCCACTCCGCAAGCCTGACCCTGTCAGCCGGACATTTCTACTTGGCACGAATGGGGACATTATCATTTGGCGGCGGCACTCAAAGAGCGTTACCCGCGCCGGTTGGCTGCCTGTGGTAAACTTATCCGAAATCCGGAGCCAAGAATAGAATCCGGGTGCAGCCTGTCTCACCAGCAGGCTAGACCAGAGAGGACAGACGATTCGAATATGTTTGCGGGCTACAGTACGGTGGTATTCAACCACGAACCCGAGGAGTTCAACAATTATTTTGATCTCGACGACGACGACGAATTTGAATTAGAAAACGAGATGGACTCGCTCGAAGGCGCCGCTCCTGGCTCTCCGGATTGGAAACGGCTCATCGCCCTCCTGCCAAGACCCGAATCGCGCGAACTGGGGCCACACTACAAGCGCGAGGCTCAGGACCCGAAGCATCGCATGGGTGACCTGCTGGAAGAGTGCTTCAAAGTGTATGAGGTGAAACACCCCGAGGATCCCACGGGCGTTCATTTCTATCATTGGCTCGATGATATGCACGATTGGGATCGCGTGTTGCTCGTCTCCGGGCATCACCTGATGAGAGGCGAGAGGAAAGACGCGAACATCAAGCCGTCAATGGTGAAAGCCTTCATGAAGGGCGTTGCGTACCTCGACAAATCCGCCAGAAAAAGCCGGCGGGTTTACTTCAATGGCGGCACTGCGTTTTTGAAGGACGGTGAGGCCGGGTCGGGGGCGCTCGCGGGCGCCGTCATGGTTCCGCTCAGCACTGCTGAGATGTCCACGGTCTTCTCCGGCAAAGGCTTCGGAATCTGGGTGATCAGTGAGAAGGGGAAGTTGTATGTGGGCAACCACGTAAAGGGCATGGTTCATCACTCCTCCTTCCTGGCGGGTGCGAACGTCATGTGCGGCGGCGAAATGTGGGCGCGTAATGGCAAGATTGTGTTCCTCACTGCCAAGAGCGGCCACTACAACCCAGGCGTGGAGCACTTGTCCTGGGCGCTGAGGGTGTTGGAGACTTGCGTTGATAATTTCGATGACATCAAGGTAATGGCCTGGACTACGCGCGACAACAAACTGCTTCTGGTCGCCCCGCGAACGATCTTGTTTTCGGCTAATTTGTATACGGCTTGGGGGCCCCTGACGCGCAATGATCTCGCTCGTCTGAGTGCAGGCAACTTCGCAAGTTTCCCCGATAGATGACATTTATTGAACTCCATCGGTTGCGGGAGGGATGGCCGTTATATGCCTCGTCGGACCATGATGAGCTTGGGCGAAGGCGAGTCACATTCATTAGCGAATCCGGGGCCGGCGAGCGGGGGCACGGTCCGGCGCGGCTGAATCGGATCGCGGCGGCGGTGCGGGAGGTGAACGATAACGCTGGCCGGATCAGTCATTTTTGAATCGCGCGTAGTGCGAGGGCCCATACTAAGGCCGTGATAGAATCCCACACTGAGAGCGGGGCGCCTTTCTGACAAGCTCAGGCGATGCGCTGACCCAACCTTAGACGGCCCACAGTGCATCGTGGCTTCATTGGTTCTGTTGGCCTGCGGAGCTTGCTAACTTCGGGACTACGGCGCATAGTTCACGGCGTATTCCGTATGCACACCCTGCGCATTGTAGCCGGAATAAGTGACCATCGCGCCTCCGGCCGAATTCACCGCCGCGGCTTCGGGCGATATAGACGTGCTGCCTGATTGTGAGACGGCAGCCGGCGCGCTCCAAGCCGCCATTGCGCTCACCCTGACTGCGGCATGAACTTGCGGCGCAGCAGTACTAGAGAGCCACACGGCCGCGGCCGCGCCGCCAGTGGAGAGGGCGAAATATATCTGACTGACTTCCGTGTCGCTGCCGGAGAGAAGCACCGGCGCCGACCAGGTGTTGTTGCCGATGGCGCCACTTACCGCCAGGGCTTGCGACGAGTTGAAGCCGATGAGTTCGTAGACCATGGTTACGTTCCCTGCGTTGTCGCCGGCCAGATCGGAAACAATGGTGATGTTTTGCGGTTGCACAATCGTCCCAAATGCGCTCCACGTTCCGCCGGGAGCGCCTTGGGTGGAGGAAACGTAGGCCCCGGAGCCGCTGAACGCCACCAGTATCGCCTGTCCCGCGGAATCGAGCGCTACGCGCGCGTCGTGCGAGTTATCGTCGGGACCTTGCAACGGGCCAGAGTCCGCCCAGACGCTGGTCCCGGCGTTTTGACGAGCGGCGTGCAAGACGAAGTCAAAGAGCTGGCAGAAACCCTCGCTGCAAAGGGACTGGTAGGACTCCCAGGTCACAATCACGGCGCCGTTGCCGCCAATGCCGGCGTGGTCGGCGATGATATGCACACCAGTGGCAATGGTCTGCTGGGAGGTCCACGCCTGGCCCGCCGGCCGAAGCACCGCGAATACCGAACTGATACCGGCAGTTGCTCCACCCACCGTCCAGGCTATGGCTGCGTCGCCATTGGAATTCATTACGAATATCGGACCGGACGCGTCAGGGATCAGAAGCTGGGCAGGATTCCACGTTGAATCGGGTGGCCGATCGGCGGTCCAAATGCCGCCGGAGTCGGTCCAAACAGCCGTGGCGAAGCCTGCGGGGGTGATGCGCACCGAGGGGAAAACGGAAGTGGTCTGGAGTCCAAGGGGGCCGGTGGAAACCTGCATCGCGCGGCCCCACCCGCCGCCGTTCGGCTTGCTTCGCGACCAGAGCTGATCTTTGGTGGTGCGCTCATCCCAGACCGCCAGAGAACGGCCCGAACCATCCATCGCCGCAGCGGACTCCCAACCCTGCCCGCCGACGCTCAGAACGGCGGGCGCGGTCCACCTGCCCGTTTGCGCGGAGCCGGCTGTCATGATTATCGCTGCCAAGAAAATCAAACGCATTTTGAATCCTCTTTAAGGGCGTCGGGGTTCTGCTCTTCACCCGCGCATTCCAAGCGTGATGCAATGCGAGGGGAAACTTGTAGTATTGGCGTAAAAGGTTTGTAAACGTCATGCCCCAGCGCGCTGCCGAGGTATGAGTGTCACGTGCCGGTCGATCAGGAGATACCCGCCATCACCTGGACAGTCCTCGCTTAAGGTCCGCCGGATGGCGTACTGAGCCTGTCACGTTGAGCCGGAGAGCGCTCCAGACCAGAGCGGCGGAAGATAGCAGCGAGAACCCCGCCTGGACGGGACCGAAGTAGCGCATGCTGAGCACAATGCTGGCAAGTTGGGTCAGGCAAAGCAACCAGGCGATGGCGCGAGCCAGCGGTACTTCCGCGATCGTGGCGGTGCTCAAGCGCCAGGCGATTGCCGCCGAAACGAAACCGGAAACCGACACCGCGAGACCAAAGCCCATGTAGAAATCCATCCAATGGAGGCTTGCGCTTCCGAACGGGAATGGCACACTCCGCATTGCTTCCATGACCTGAAGACCTTGTTGAGAGGCCGGCCGAAAGGTCTGAAATCCTATGGTATGCCCCAAAGCAAACAGAAAAAGGATGATCGACGAGAGGCGCAACGGTAATTTGAATGGCATGGCTTCTAGGATAACGGACGGATGGTGCCGTGGCTGGGCTCACGCCGCAAACCATCCCACGTTAACCCTATACCACACTATAGGGTTGATCATTACAGAATGAAAATCGGGGAGTTGGCCAGACGTGCCAGCGGGATATCCAAACGATTCGCTTCTACGAGCGCGTGTTGCGTGCTGCTGCTCGCACGGCTACAGGATTACCGGTCCTACGGGAACCGCGACTTGCAGCACGTGGTTTTCGTCAAGTAATGCCAGCTACTCGGGTTCACGCCGGCGGAGATCCGCCAGCTTGCATGAACCGTTGGAGGAGACGCGAAGTCTAGATGCGGCGGCCATGGGACGCTTTACCGCCTTGGCCCAGGACCGCCTTCAAGTTATCGACGCCAAAATTGCTGTGTTGGGGGAGATACGGCGGAATCTGGACCCGCTTCTTAAGCAAGGCCGCGAGGCCGACGATGAGTGCCCGGGTCAGAAGAGCCGGAGGCGCCCCTAGATGGGCGCAGATTCACGCCAATAAAAAGATCTGGTTTCAACTCCTGCACCGTTCCACTCTTCAGATACTGCCCATTCAGGCGGGTCACCTGCGCCCGGCTCAAGCCCGTCATCTTCTCCAGGTAGCTCCTCAATAAGCCCTTAGCTTCCCGCTTTTGGCTGCCGTACTCCTGCTCCACCAAGGTGCGCTTTATCCAGCCATACATCTCCTGCCGGCGATTGGCTTCAAATCGAAATTCCTCGCTGGCCGCCAAAACGTCCGGATCTGTTCCAGACTCAGCCGCTCTCCGCTCTTCATGCTGATGATCAATCCACAGCATGCGGCTTCCCCACTCCTTCAGGCTCATCCTGCGTTAGAAACACGCTAGGCATCCAGGCTCATCCCGCGTCATACAAGACTCAGGGTAGGTGGATGGGGGGCAGATCGGGTATCATTTAAGTGGCTGAGCTGGGCCGTACGGCGCGATTCGCCCGCCCGCAATCGTGAACGCATGGTTCAGTTCGGCTATGAAGCCGGGCAGGCGTTGTTACGCCTGCCAATGAAGGGTGCGCTTCTTCGGCCTCCCTGCAAATGCGAACGCCGAGGGGGCCTGGCTACTTCGGCTCGGCAACCACGCGCAGGTACGGCTTGACGGTCTTCCAGCCGCCCGGATACTTCTGTTTGGCTTCTTCGTCCGACACCGCGGGCACGATGATTACGTCGTCGCCCTTCTGCCAATTCACGGGTGTCGCGACTTTGTGTTTGGCGGTCAGTTGCATGGAATCGAGTACACGCAGAATCTCGTCGAAGTTGCGTCCCGTGGTCATGGGGTACGCCAGCATCAACTTAATCTTCTTATCCGGACCTATAATGAACACCGTGCGGACGGTTGCGTTGTTCGCCGCCGTTCTGCCTTCAGCGGTCTCACCCGCGTCCGCCGGCAACATATTGTAAAGTTTGGCGATGCTCAGCGAAGGGTCACCGATCATCGGATAGCCGACTTTGTAGCCCTGCGTTTCTTCGATGTCCGCGGCCCATCGGCCATGGCTGCTCACGGGGTCGACGCTCAGCCCGATCACCTTGCAGTTGCGCGAGGCGAAGTCCGGGGCCAGTTTCGCCATGTACCCCAGTTCCGTCGTGCACACCGGGGTAAAATCTTTCGGATGCGAAAACAGGATGGCCCAGCCATCTCCGATCCACTGATGAAAGTCGATTTCTCCTTGCGTCGTCTGAGCCGTGAAATTAGGCGCTTCGTCGTTGATGCGTAGGGACATTGGGTCTCCGGTTGGATTGTAGAATAAGTCTATCGAAAAAGTCAATTAGGCAGCGGGCTCAACAGCAGATCGGCTTGATGCGCCAGGGGTGAGCACAGACGTCGCGCCATGAAGACTGTGCTTCGACGTATAATTCGGTTTGCCGGCGTGGCCCGATTCCATACCGGCCAGGAGGAAATCATGGGCAGTTCAAGGCGAGACGTCCTGACGGCCGCGGGCGCGGCATTCACCACGTCGCTATTTACTGGAAACGTGAAGGGCGCGAATGACCGCGTGGCGGTGGGCTTCATCGGGCTGGGCGCGATGGGGTCGGGAAACCTGGGCTATTCGATGAAAGTGCCCGGTCTGGTTCCGTCGGCGATCTGCGACGTTTACCAGCCTCACCTGGAACGCGCCGATGCGGCGGCGCGGCGGGGCGGGTTCCAGCCAAAGTCGGTGAAGGATTTTCGCGAAATCCTGGCTGACAAGTCCATCGATGCTGTTTGCATTTCGACGCCCGATCACTGGCACGCTTACATGACAGTGGAAGCTTGCAAGGCCGGCAAGGATGTTTACGTCGAGAAACCCGCCAGTGTCTACATCGAAGAAGGGCGCCGGATGGTGGAAGCGGCGCGTAAGTATAACCGGATCGTCCAGGCCGGCACTATGCAGCGCTCGGGTGGATATTTCAAAAAGGCCGCGGAACTGGTGAAGAACGATGCTGTGGGCGACATTACCTTCTGCCACGCGTTTCAAAGCGGCATGACCAGCAAGAGCGGATTTGGTAATCCGCCCGACAGCGCCCCGCCGACCGATCTCGATTGGAATATGTGGCTGGGCCCGGCGGCCGAGGTTCCTTTCAACGCCAACCGCTGGGGCGTTAAGGCCGCCACGTTTCCAACCTTCCGTTACTTCTGGGATTACGCGGGCGGCGCGATGACCGATTGGGGCGTACACCTGATCGATCCTCTGCACCAGTGTTTGAACGAAGTGATGCCTACCTCCATCGATGCCATGGGCAGCAAGTTCTACGTTCAGGACAACACCCAGACGCCCGACACCATGCTCGCTACGTTCTATTATTCGAAATTCCTTGCCAGTTACGAAAGCCGCACCTGCAATCCGCTGCCCATGTTTGGTCTGAACCACGGCGCCGGCAGTGTAATCCACGGCACTGAGGCAAGCATCTTCGTGAATCGCTCCATGTGCCGCCTGATCCCCAACAATCGTTCGAAGGGCGCCACCGTGTGGGAAGACGATGCGGAGATGCAGCAGATGAACGTCCCGCACTGGAAGAACTGGCTGCAGTGCATCCGCAGCCGGCAAAAGCCAACCAGCGAGATCGAGACGTGCGTGCGTTCGTCGGCAGTCTGTATCCTGGCCAATCTGGCAATGCGATCGAAGACGCGCCTGGATTGGGACGAAAACACCTGGACTGTCGCGCAGGAGGCGGTCAAGCCGATGTTGAAACCGAATTATCGGGCGCCTTGGGAACTGGCGGTTTAACTCCAGGTTGTAGCATCGCTTCATGAAGCAAACTGCGGCTGCTGTATCCTCGGCTTTAGCGACCCGGCTCAGGGTGCAAAGATTCCGCTAGCGGTTTTGTAACGCGCGTGGGGCACGGAGCTGACCGAGCATTGTGGGCCTGATTCATTGGACGTGGCGTGCGGTGCTCCGCCCGCAGGCGAGGATCTTTTGGTGCTCGTCATTTCCCACGGGAATGGGGGAACGCCATGGCTTATCGCGGCTTGGCGAAGTACCTGGCGAGATCCGGACACATCGTGGCTTTAACGGGACGAACAGCCGGAGCGACAACCGTGTGGCTGGAACGGCGGCCAATCGCGAAAGCAGCGGTGACGGCTGATGCTCGGGTACGGGCATTCGTTCTGTTGACTCCGGCGAGCTTCTTGCATGCGGTGCACAGAGGGCTTCACGTGGCGTTAGAATGAAGAGCATTCGGTCCCTGGCGGGCGCCAAGTATGAAGACCTGGATCTGCATCTTTTTCCTCACTGCCCTGTTTGGGCAAGAGTCCTCCGTGACCGTGATTCTTGGAGGCCGTGGCTGGTCGTGCCTGCGCAACGGCAAACGGCACCTGGTGGTGCGCGGCGATCGCCTCCGCCCCAACGAGGAACTCCAGGGCGGCAAGGAAACCGGCGACCTGCTGCTCGATTGCGGAAATAAAGGCTGGCTCACCCAGTCCTGCGCTTCCGAAAGCTGCGCGAAACATGCCTGCAACGAGGATGAGTCCGTCAAGGTATCCAGACTTCTGCATTTGGCTTCCGCTTTCTTTCTGCGCAGTGAACCGGAAGAGCCGGCCACTCTTGGAGTGCGCGGCGGCGGAAATCCATCCGATGCCGTCGTTCTGCAGGATTCCAGGGGCCTGCATTGGGGCCCGGCGCTAACGCGCGTGCTCGAAGGCCGCTATTGCTTCCGCCTGAAGCCCCTGCCTGTTAAAAGCTCCGGCGCGCCGCAACAGTTCACGATCGACTGGGATCGCAGCGTCGAAAGCGAAGGCTTGGCGCCGTTGCCGAATCTCGCCCCCGGCCTCTATTCACTCGGGAAGGGAACACCTGGCGCAAGCGGCGCCTGTACGGTCGATTCCGATGGCACGGCCGCGTGGGTCGTTGTCGCTGGCGAGCCCGCTTTTGAGAAGCTGAATCAGCAATGGAAGGCCGAGCAGACGGAACTCGATCGGATGCAGCGCTCCGGCGCCAGCCTGCCGGTGGTGGTGGCCCTGCGCCATGCCGCGCTCGCCGCATTGATTGCGCCCGAGAGCAAATGAGCGGGCCGTTGACAAACCGCGGACTGCTGCATTTCCTGCGCCATGAGAAATGGGCTCTGGCGACCAGCGTACTACTGGTTGCGGGGGTGCAATTTCTCGAATATCACGGCTGGCTGGCGGGCCCGGAAGGGATAGTCCTCGATCTGTTCCTGCGCCACGCCCCCGCCCAACAGGCGTATTCCGCTGCCGCCAATCGTTGTTCTGGAAATCGATGACGTCGCTTACGACCACTGCTTTTGCGCTACGTCGCCCATGAACCCGGGGGTGCTGAAACAAATCGTAAGCCGCGTTGCCCAGGAAAAGCCGGCGGCCATTGGAGTGGATATAATCACCGACGCGCCCATCGATTACAGCGGCATTCGCGCGGAACTCGTCAAACCCGCCGGCGAATTTCAGAACGAAACCATCGTTTGGGCCGCGGCCGCCGAGCGCACGATGCGCGATCCCCTCTGGTTTGGAACCTGGTTATGGGGCGAGCACGACCCGCTGGTTGTGCAGCCCTCGCGTGTCCTGGGGCAAGACGCCACCGACCCCGAGTCCAACGGGATTCATTGGGCAGTTCCCGTTTTTCCGATGGAAGAGGATCTGCATCTGCGCCGCTTCCCCCGCAAACTGGCGGTCCTGGTCAGCAACCACACGGTGCCGGTATCCGAACCGAGCCTGGCAAGCCGCCTGGTGCAAGAATACTGCCGCGCGGGCCAAGGCCACCATTGCGATGTACGGGCGCGTGACGACGACGTGCTGTTCACCGCCAATGAAAGCGGCATCACGCATCTTTTGGTGGAGTGCGATACCGGTAAGAATTGTCCGCGCCAAGGTGCGGTGAAAATCCAATTTGGAGGCAGCTCCCAAGCCGGCAAACTCCATGGGGCGATCGTCTTGATCGGCGGTACTTTTCACCAGGCGAAAGACTTTTACAATACGCCGGTAGGCCGTAACGTGTCTGGGCTGGCGATCAACGCCTATGCGGTCCGCGCGGAGCTCGCCGGATGGGATCTCGCCGAGACGTCGCCCTGGTTCGCCATCCTGCTCGACTTGGCCATTGGAGTGGGCATCGTCTTCGTCTTCTCCCGCAACTGGAGTTCGCTACGCCCGATGATCGCGGCCAGCTTTCTGATGGTTCCGGCCGCGCTGCTGCTTAGCGCCATGGCCTTCTGGCTGGGTTTCATCTGGCTGAGCTCGATCGGCGTGGCAGTGGGATTGATGCCGCACGTGATCCTGGAAATTTGGCGCATGAATCCCGAGATTTCGCAGGCCGTGCACGCCGGCCCCTGAGCTCGGAGTGCCCTGCTAGCGACAGGACGCACCGGCGCTGCCTGGCGCGGCGCCCAGCACGATCTGCGCCGCGCTGTCGCTTTTCACCATTACGGGCCGCTGCTTCTTGTTGTACTTGCGAGCTACCTTATCGCTGACTTCCTTGCTGACGGCGGCGAACAGCTCGTCCATGGGGACGCAGCCTTTGCGTGCGCTAAGCTGTCCGATGAGACTGGCCGTAAAGTAGCCATGCCCACCGTCTTCGTAAGAGCTCTGATCCGCTTCGCACGAACTCAACACGTAACGGCCCGCGCCTTCCCGCAGCCGGTCGATTTCCGGCGAGGATAAGGCCTGGGCCGCCCCGGCGCCGCTGTGGCACGTATCGAAAATCACCGCCGTCCGCTGGGCCACGCACCGGCTGCTAATGATCCCAGAAACATCGACCATGGCGAGTGATGAGCCGAAAATCAGGTCGCGGCTGGTCACATCCGTGTCGTAAGTGTATAGGTAACTCACTTGCCTGAGGTCATCGGTGCGCGCCGACCCGTGTGTGGAAACGTAAGTGAGTACAATATCCTCCGGCCTGGCGCGTGTGGCGATGTAATTCAGCCGCGCCTTGATCGCCGCGGTGGTAGCCGACTCATTGGTCAGCAAGAAGACCTGGTTCGCGGGAAATCGCCCAATGGACGGATCTTTCAGGATCTGCGCGATGGCTGTGGCGTCATTGGCCGCCGCGCCCAACGGCTCGGCTCCCGTATTTGGCTGAAACTGGCTGATCCCGACTACCAGGGCCCACTTTTGTCCGATCGCCGCCAGGCTTCCCAGCTTCGGAACAGCGACGAAAAATGGATCGCGCTTGTCGCGCAACGCTTCGGAACGATGGCGCTCAGCGTCTTCCAGATCGCTCTTCTGCAATCCCGGATCGCGATTCAGCCGGCGCAGACACAAAGAGCGGTAATAATGGGCGTCGCCAAAGCTGGGGTAATCGTCCAACGCCAGTCTCAGCATCCGGACGGCATGCGTCACCTGGTCCGGCGTGGCATGCGCTGAAAGCAACTCCAGCGCTTGATAGACATAGTCCTGAGCCGCGCCCAGTATGTCGTTGTTGCTTTGCGCGCGCAAGCCGGTAGCCGCCGCCAGGGCCAGTAGCTGGCGCCGCGTCATGGTTTTTTGGTGGATTGAGCGGGCTGGGCTCCCGGCTTAGCCGCCGTTTGAGCCGCGGCTCTATTGCGTAGTGCCTCGCGGATAGCTTGCGGCAGCTTCGCCTTGGCCACGGCCACGGCCGTGTCTTTATCCAGAGGATCATAAACCACGCGCGAGTGTTGGATGATATCCAGGATCTGAGCTTGCGGCACGCCCGAGGAAAACATCTCAATGACGCCGGCGGCATCCAGCGTCTTCTGCTGCGATTTCTGCGCCGGCTTCCGCGCAGCGCCGCCGGCTGCCGGGACCGATGCAGCGGCCGGAGTTGCCGTCTGCCGCGCTTTCTGGTCTTCCTTCTGCATGCCTTCGAAGGCCTTGTAGGTGGCTAGCGCATCCTTTAGCCGCGCGACCGTTTCCACGAAGTACTTCTCTTTGCGATTGGATTCGAGGGCCTTGTCGTAATACTCCTGCGCCGCCAGGATATCGGCCTTCTGATCGCTGAAGGTCTTCGCCTCGTACGATATGGCTTCTGAAGCCAGCCCCAGGTCGTATTGCCGGTACGCTTCGCTTTCCGGCTTGACGTAGGCCGGCGTATTCTGCAATTCTTCCTGCGCGCGCGCCCACAGGCGGTTCTCCATGAACTCCGCCGCACGATTCAGATGCTCGTCTCCGGTGGCGACATCGACTTCCACGGCGTGCTTGGTATTGCCCAGTTTAGTGGCGATGCCATTCACCACGTGATGGATCAGGATCTGCTTCAGGTCCTCCACCGACTCGGGCGCGGCCTCTTCCTCGGCCTTCTTTTTGAATCCTGGCGGGCGAATCCGGCTGAGGGAAAGCCCTTTGCCGCCGGCGCCCGCCATGGACTCCTTGTCGTAGGAATAATCCACGTTCCCTGCCGAGTGGCTGCGCCCCGCATGGTCGAGAACCTGGTAAGCGGCCCGTAGCGACCCCACCCATCGCACGTAGGCGACGGCGCTCTTGCCTACGGTATCAGTCCGCCTTTTTGGTTCAGCGAGGGTCAACCCGGTCACCTTCAGGCTCAGCACCCAATCCGCTTCGGAGCGCGGCTTCATGACCAACGTCTTTTCGTTCGAGAGCAACTCGCTTTCAAGGGTGGTCAGCAAGCCTTCCACGATGGAAGAGTACGCGGGGCTGGCCGCCGATCCCGCGAAGGCGACCGACGTATTCGCCAGACGGATGGCGGCCGGTTGCCGTACCTCCAGGGTAACTTTCTTCTTTTTGATGGTTCCGAAGCCAGGTTCGGCAGAGAGTGTGATGGAGAACAGGATTCCCGCAACCCCCACAGCAAGGACTACACGTTTAGAAGTGGGTTGCATGGGTCGGGATCGAGCGGCCTGGCAATATCTTATCATGCCCGGCGTCAGGCGAGAGCCCGATCCGCGAGCGGTTGAGGCCAGGCTGCCCGCTCGCATTTTTCCGTGCAGGCCGATTCGACGAGGAAGTTGGGCGGTCGCCGTTGACGAATTGCGGGTTAGTAGATAGAATCGGTAGAGTAAATCTAAAATGTCCTATTGGACTCTTTCAGCTTGCATTTCGATCGGCTTTTGGTGGGCTAATGCCGCTTGCGCGCAGAACTGCCGGATTGCGGGCCAAATCGTCGATTCGCACCGGGTGGCGATCGCGTCGGTTGTGGTGACGGTAACACCGGCCGGTTCCGGATCTGTGCATCAAGTTTTGTCGGACCCGCGTGGGCGGTTCGAACTGCCGGCTATGCCGCCTGGCGAGTACCGAGTGGAAGCGATGCGGCCGGGCTTCGAGAATATTTCACGCAACCGAGTGGCGTTGGTGCCGGGGTCGAGTGTAACTCTCGATTTGCAGATGCAAAGCGCCAATAGCACCGAAACGATCGTTGTCAAAGCGGGCCAGAGCGCCGACGGTTCGCTATTGGCGTATCTCTGCAGTTTGTCGCCGGGGGCGGGCTGTGAAACGCTGGGTTCGGACGATCCACTTTCCGCGCTGGACTTCACGCTTGCCAATCTGACCCTGCACTGACCGCGACAGTCTTTTGAGGAAACCGCGCAAAACGGGGCGCCTCGCGCCGCTATTGATTCCGCGGAGTTCTTTCTTTTATGGCGGCGCGGAAAGACGCGCCCGTTTGCGCTTGACAGATTCCGCTAAACGCACATGATACAATCTGGGTGGCTACCGGGGGGTATCGTGCTGCGCCGCGCCATTATCGTTTGTGGTTTGCTCTGCGCTGGAGTCCTGTCCGCGGCATCGCCACTAGGCGTATATCTGGATTTCGAGCAGCCTCCTTCTCCCGCTGCTTTGAACGCGATGCGCAAGGAAGCGGAAGGCGTTCTCAAACGTGCAGGCATCCGCATCGCGTGGCGCCTGGTGTCTGAGAATCAGGGCAACGAGCCCTTCGAACGACTGGCGGTGGTCAGGTTCACGGGGAAGTGCGCGTGCGGCAGTTTGTTGCAGTCTACCCGCGAGGTGCTGGTATTGGGTACGACGGAAGTGGTTGACGGGCGCGTGCTCCCATATAGCCAGGTTCGCTGCGATTCCGTTCGCCGCCTCATGCCCGATATCGAATACTCCAGCAACCGCGCAGCCGGTAACGCCGCGTTGGGCAAGGTGCTGGCGCGGGTTCTCGCGCACGAGCTATATCATTCGGTGCTTGGCACTACACACCACACCGTCGCCGGATTGGCTAAAGGCTTCCAGTCCATCGAGGACCTGAAGTCCGGTGAAGTCGGCTTCTACGCGGGCGATTGGGAACTGTCGACTCCGGCCGCGAAGTAGTTATTCCACCGCCGTGCCGTAGGGCACCAGGGTCTTTATACCTTCCGTGTTTTCCTGACGCGATATTTTCCAACTGCCGCTTTGCTGCAGGTAGTAAATCTGGGCCTCGTTGCGGTCGCGATACACGAATTCCACGCGCAATCGCACTTCGCGGTCGCCGGTGGATTGCGGCTCCTGA
Source organism: Bryobacterales bacterium (assembly GCA_963738375.1). GTDB lineage: Bacteria > Acidobacteriota > Terriglobia > Bryobacterales > Bryobacteraceae > Bog-159. Next base: position 464,587 of record CAVTWL010000004.1, read on the forward strand.
ATCGCGACTCCTTTCACGGATGCATTGAAGTTGCGGATATACTGGGCCAGCGACGCATCACCCTTTTCCTTGGCGATCTGCCGCAGCCCGCTCTCCATCTGGCCGGTGTAGCAGTCGAGATACGCTGGCACGTCGCCATCGCGGGCGGCATCCATCATGCGATAGACGGTATCCTGCGGAGTCGCTCCGGCAGCAGGGCGGGAGGTCACCAGGCTGGAAAGCGAAGCGGCGTTCGCCTGCCACCCGCCGCGTTTCACGGCCAGGAAGGCCAGCACTGCCGCGATTAAGGCGATCGTAGCGATTTGCGCCTTGCGTTCGCGGCTCATGGAGTCTTCCTCGCCGGATCGCTGTTCCTGCGGATGATGGTCAGGTCGAAGCTGCCGTTCTTGTCGACGATCAGTTTCTTGATCTTGGGCAACACCTGCTCCATGGTTTCCAGATAGAGGCGCCTGCCATTGACGGCGGACGCGCGGGCATACTCGCCGGAAACCAGGTCGAAGCGGGATGCATCGCCGGTAGCCTCGTCGATCTTGGTTTCCTTATAGGCTGCGGCCGATTCGGTCATCTGCTGGGCTTCGCCGCGCGCTTTCGGGATCACGTCGTTGGCATAGCCTAAAGCCTCGTTATAAATTCGCGCCGCGTCGGCGCGCGCGCTGGCCACATCTCGAAATGCTTCGGCGGCATCCGTCGGGGGGGTAATGCTTTCGATGTTGATGCTGGATATGCGCACGCCGGCGCCGTAGTTTTCAATCAGCTTCTGCGCGGCCGCGCGCGTTTCTTCCTGGATGGCGGTCTTGTCCGTGGTCAGCACCGCGTCCACCGTGCGCCGGCCGATGCGCCGCGCCAGTTCCGTTTCCACGGCCGCCGCCACGCTCTTGGCGACATCCTGCGTCGCAAACAAATAATCGGCGGGCATCCCCACCGAATACTGCACCACCGCGCGCAGATTGATAATGTTCTGATCGCCGGTAAGAAACTGGGCGGCCAAAGGCTGCGTGCGACCCAGTACGCCGTCGGGCAGGTCGCCGCCCACCACCAGACGCTGCAGCTGCCTGACCTTGAGCTTCGTCACGCGATCGACCGGCCAAGGCATCGCCATGTGGATGCCTGGGAAAACGCGCGGCTCGACTACATGGCCGAAGCGTGTGACCACTGCCTGCTGATCGGCCGCCACGATATAGGTTCCGCTGATCAGCCACAGCACCATGGCCCCGATTGCCAGTTGCTGGCGCCGGTCCCTTGCACCTCCCGCGGCCGGCTTCTCTTCGTGCGGATGGCGATGATGCGGATGGCCGTGCGAATGGCCGTGATGGTGGTCATGATCGTGGTCATGTGGGTGATGATGCTCGATGAGTGGGAGCGTGCTCATTGTGGCGCCTTCGCCCTTCATGAGCACCTTCAAGAGCTCGGAGTCGGAGCTGAGAATCGCCGTGGTCTTGTCGTCCAAAATCTTTTTGTAAGACTCGAGCGTGCGCACCAGCTTATAAAACTTGGGATTGCGCGAGTAACTCTGGCTGTAAATGCGAGTGGACGCCGCATCGCCCTCCCCGCGCGTCTTTTCCGCTTCCTTGTAGGCCGCCGACAGAATTTCGTCGCGCTGCCGGTCGGCATCGGCGCGGATGCGCAGCGCCTGCTCCTCGCCTTCCGCGCGATACTGGCGCGCGATCCGTTCGCGCTCCGCCCGCATGCGGGCGTACACGCTCTGCTTGTTCTGTTCGGGCAGGTTCAGGCGCTTGATGCGCACGTCCACGATCTCGATGCCGTATTGGGCCAGAGCCGCGCCGCCCGTGGCCGTGGTCAGTTGATCGAGGAATCCGTCGGCTTGGACGCTGGCCGCTGTCGGGCGCGACGATGGTATCCAAATCGTGCGTGCCGAGAACCGCCGATAAGCCCGACCACACGATATCGTGCAGCCGCATCTCCGCCGAAACGGGATCGCCCACCGTTTCCACGAAATGCTTCGGATCGCGAATGCGCCACGCGACGTAGCTCTCAATCACCAGGTTCTTCTTGTCGCGCGTCAGAAACTCGCTCGGCCGGGGATCGTAGATGCGCAGGCGCCGGTCGAAATAAGTAGCACTTTGAAAAAACCACTTGGCGTGCAGCCCCGCGTCGGTAATGGTTCTGACCGGCCTGCCGAACTGCGTGATCAGCGCGAATTCCGTCTCGCGCACAGAGAACAGCGTCAGCCAAATCAGTAACAGCAGCGTCAATACGCCGCCCACGCGGTAATGTGTCTTAGTAAGATGCATGAAGAGCAGGGCCTCCCAACCCTACTGTCCTAAGTTGTAACTGCCCGGAGGCGCGACTTCCACGCCGTCCTCCAGCAGTAGCAAATGCCGCCTTCCTTGCGATGAATCCAAAATCAATTTCTTCTTGCCCGGCAGCACCTGCTCCATCGTCTCCAGGTAGAGGCGCAGGCCATGAATGGCGGGCGCGGTGGCGAAGGCGCTCTCCGCCAGATCGAAGCGGCTGCCGTCGCCGTCCGCGCGCAATGTGCGGCTGGCCTTATAACCCGCCGCGGTTTGCAGGCGCGCTTCGGCGTTGCCGCGAGCCAGCGCCACCTGCTCGTTGCGATACCCTTCCGCCTCGTTCACCAGCCGGCTTTTCTCCTCCATCGCGCCGGACACTTCGCGGAATGCATCCACCACTTCGAGCGAAGGATGCACGTCCAGCAGTTTCACCCGCACCACCCGCGCGCCGGTGCTGTAACGATCGAGCTTGGCTTGCAGGGCAACCATGGCGCGTCTTTCGATTCCTTCGCGTCCCGTCGTCAGCACATCGTCCAGCGGGGCGGTGGAAACAGTCGTTTGCAGGGCCGATTCCGCCGCCGTGCGCACCGTCGTCTCGGCGTCAAGCTGGCCAAACAGAAAATCGTCGGGCCGCGCCATCTGATAATGCACCACGGCGTTCACTTCGATCATGTTCTGATCGCCGGTGAGCATCAGCGACTCCTCGGGGCGGCGTTGAAAGCGCCCGGAACGGTGCTGGACGTTCCATTCGTAAGCGGCGGGCTCCGTCTCTCCAGCCACCGCGCCCGATCGGAAGCCGACCTCAACCACGCGAATGCTGCGGCCCTTCACCCGCGTCAGCCGTTCCACCGGCCAGGGTAATTTATAGTGCAGCCCCGGCTGCTCGGTAAGGCAGGATCTTTTGGCCGAAACGTTCGATAATGCCGATTTCACTGGGCCCGAGCGAATAGAAGCCGCTGAGTAAGATCAATGCGGCGGCGGCGCCCAGCGCGGGACGCGCCATCTGCCGCCGATGGGCGACCGCTTCGTCAAACCAGTGCTTCGGATCGACATGATGCGAAAGATGGTGCAGTTCGTGAGAGAAATACTGTAGCTTGGGTGCTATCCACGCCAAACGGCTGGGCTTTCCTCCCACATGCAGCAGCCGCAGCGAATTCAAAACCACCAGCAGAGAAGCGATCTGGTGGGTGACGGCCGCGCCGATGGGGCCAAGTTTGCCGGTAGCCGCGGCGGTGATCGCCACCGCATTCACGATGCCGGCAAAAATAATCATGTTCTGCCAGGCGGTGCGAATGGCGCGGCGGCTCACTTCAAACAGCTTGGGCAGAGCTTCGAGCGAATGCCCCAGAAACACGACATCGGCAGCTTCGGCGGTGATGTCGTTGGCGCCGCCCACCGCAATGCCGACGCTGGCGGCCGCGAGCGCGGGCGCGTCGTTCAGTCCGTCGCCCACCATGGCGACGGTATGTCCATGCGCCGCCGCATGCCGGATGCGCTCCAGCTTTTCCTCCGGCAGAAGTCCGGCTTCCACATGCTGCAAGCCCACCTCGCGCGCGATGGCTTCGGCCGCGCGCTGGCGATCGCCCGTCAGCATGGTGAGATGCGTGATCTCCAGATGCTCGAGCGAGTGAATCGCCCGGCGGGCGCCTTCGCGAATTTGGTCGCGAAGGAGGAGGTCGCCCGCCAAGACGCCGTTTTCGGCAATCAGAACCGCGGTGGCGCCGTAGCGATCGGCTTCTTCCAATAGCGGTTCGAGTCCCGAGATATTGTGTTCCGCGAGAAAACCGGCGTTCCCAGCGATGATGGTCCGGCCTCCCAACTTGGCAATGACACCGCGCCCCGGGACGATGCGCGATTCCTCGGGCTGCGCGATTGTCAGTCCCCGCTTCCGCGCTTCCTCCAAAATGGCGCGCGCCAGTACATGCTCCGAGCCAAGTTCGGCGGCTGCGGCCAGCGACAGCAAGTTCGCTTCGCTGCGCCCTAGCCCGGTAACCTTGACCACCCCGAAGCGTCCCTCGGTAACCGTGCCTGTCTTATCGAAGAAGACGGCATTCACCTTAGCGGCGTTCTGCAAAACCGCTCCGCCGCGCACCAGGATGCCGCGCCGCGCCAGTCCTCCAACGGCCGCCACCATGGCCGCGGGCGTCGCCAGGATCAACGCGCACGGGCAAGCCACAATCAGCAGCGCAACGGTTCGTAGCCAATCTCGCGTGAAATAAAAGGTCAGTCCCGCAACCAACAACAGCGCCGGCAGAAAGTACCGCGCGAAGCGGTCCGCCAGTCTCTCCACCGGTGCACGCTTTTCCCGCGCCTGTTCCACCAGTTTGATGACCCGTGCCAGCGTCGTTTCCGAACCCGCGCGCGTGACCCGCAGCCTCAGCGGACCCAATCCGTTCACCGTACCCGAAAATACTTCCTCGCCGGCCGACTTATCGCGTGGCAAAGGCTCGCCCGTGATGGTGCTTTCATCGATGCTCGAAGCGCCATGCTCGATCACGCCATCCGCCGGAATGCGCTCCCCGGCCCGCACCAGGACGATATCGCCTGGCACTAACTGCGCGGCGTCGATCTCCATCTCAACACCGTTGCGCACCACGCGTGCGTGGCGCGGCAACTGCTCCACAAAGCGCTGGATCGCAGCGTGCGTGCGTCCGGCGGCGTAGCCCTCCAGCGCTTCGCCGATCAGCATGATGAACATTGCTTCGGCCGCCGCCAGATATTGCCCGGAGGCCAGCGCCGCGATCACCGCAATGCAAATCGCCAAATCCGCGGATATCTTACGCTGCAACAACCCGGAAATCGCCGTGAAGAATGTTCGATACCCGGCGATCAGCGTAAGAATGGCGGCGGTGTCGATCCCCGCCACCGTGGTGAAAACGCCGGTGACATTCAGCAGCAGCAGCGCGCCAATGAAGCCCGCGAATCCGAACTGCCGGATCAACTGCTTGCGTTCGTCGTAAACCGGTTCTTTTGGTAAATGGACGTGCATGATTTATTTTTTCTGAATCCACACCGGCGAACTCCACGCCAGGTTGCCGTCTTCCTGCTCCACGCGCACGTAGTAGCGGTTTTCGCCGGTCACCGGATGCGCATCCACATAGCTGAATTGCGCCTTGCGCTCGCCGGTCGGTGTGATTTCGTATGAATACGCTTCGTTGTGAATGACATCGACGCGGCGGATGGGTCCGGTGCCGATGGCATTCACGTGCAGCACATAGTGCCCGGCGGACGGAATCTCGTCGCCCTGCAGATACTCGCGCCCATCCGCTTCCACGCGGAAGTCGAGGACGATATTGTCGGTCGCGCCGTAGGAATGCCGTTTGCGCATGGCGTCCACTAAATCGTCGCGGCCGGTGCCTGAGGCCAGAATGCAGGAGTACGAGATATGCGTCGAGCAATGATCCGAGGCGGCTTCGAATCCGATGCGATATCCCTTGGCTAGCGCGTTCCAGATGAAGCCCGCCGGGCGATATCCGCTTCGCTGTGAATAGAGCTTATCCGCGGTCGGCCCCTTGGGCCCGCCCTCGTGTTCGTAGGCCAGCCGGTGCCCTTGGTAAACTTCCACCAGCGGTTCCAGCGTATTGTCGTGGTCTTTCCAATCCGTGCCCTGATCGGTAGCCGTAGTATGCCGGAAAGCGATGGCGTTGTTTTGCCGCAGATATGGCAGCACCGCGTCCGCCGATCGCAGCAGCCCCGGCTTATCGGGGCCAGTCTGCTCGGCCGGATCGATAGGCAGAATCGGAATGCCGCGCTTGGTGAATACGATATTGCGATGACCGTTCGGATACACCACGCTGCGTTCGTAGGCGTAAAGCGTGGTCAGGCGGCGAGCCACCTGGTAAATATCGCTCGATTTCTGTGTTTTCCACCAGCTATAGGAAGTTCCGCCACCCTGATGGTCGGTTACCGTCGAAAAATCCAAATTAACCGCGTCGAGCGCATACCGGTAGAAATCCCAAAGCGATCCATCGCCTACGCCATCGGTCGAAAGTGAAGTATGCCGGTGCAAGTCGCCGCGCAAAATGCGGTACTCCTTGCCGGCCAAATTCATGCGGTAGTCGCGGATCGTCCGCAGATCCCCGGCTTCATTCGGGTGAACGGCCGTGGAAAGCTCCGGCCGCTCCACGAAATCCTTCACGCGAATCTCGCCCGTGGCGGCCTCCTGCGGCACACTGGCGGCAAAAAGCGTTTGGCGCCGCGGCTTCGCGGTTTGAAAATCGCGGCTGTCGGAGGCCCAGGCGGCCCACAGCTTGCCATCGGGCGAGGTGGCAATCGCCACACGCGCATCGTTCGCCCCGGACGATTGCGGCAGCGTCTGGTTGCGATGCCATCCCGCGCCATCCAGTGAGAAGACCGCGTTCTCCCACACGCCGTTCACGCCCCAAACCTCAATCACGCTATTCGATTTCGTCAGTTGCAAAACCGCTAACGTGACCTTGCCATCGGAGCCCACCGCGATCTGCGGATTTTGCAGAAAGCGCGGCTGGTACAGCGGGAACGCTTCTCCGAGCGGCGCATCCGGTTCTTCCAGGCGCTCGCCTGCGAGGCGCACCACCCGCACTTTGCGCGACTGGTAAAGCGGATTCCCCGCGGTCTTCACCAGGTAACCGTAGTCCTTGCCCCAGTTCGCTTCCGCTTCGTCGAAGGCGATCCACAAGCGTCCTTGCGCATCGCAGGCCAGCGATACGTGCGCTTCCATGCGCGGAGAATGCGTGATCGCGCGAATCGCGCCAGGCTGTCCTTTGGCGAATGATCGCGCGAATACGTCATAGTTGCCGCGATCGTAGCTATCCCAGCCAATCCAAACCGCGCCGCTCGCATCCGCAGTCACCGCCGGCTCCCAGTCGTTCGCCGCGGATTCACTCACGCGAATCTCCGGTCCCCATGCGCCAGCGCGAAAAACCCTGGCGTAAATATTGGAATGCCCGCCGCGGAACGCCTGCCATGTCAGCCACAAGTTGCCGTCGCTATCGGCCGCCGCGCGCTGGCTCACATCCGACCCGTCAGCCGTAGTCAAACGCTCGACCGGACTCCACGACTGTCCCGTCTTGCGCCGCTCGTATAAATCCCAGTTCCCGTCTACCTGCGCGGACCAGATCACATGCAGCACGCCCGAGCCGTCGAAAGCCGCCGACGGGCGAAACACGTCGTGCGTTTCCGCCGCATCCAGAAAATCGGACGCGCTCCAAGCCGTCCCATTCCACTCGCGCGTGACGATGCGGTCCCGGTCGCCCATGAACTCCTGCCACACCACCGCCGCCCGCCCCGCCGGCCCCGCTGCCAGCGCCGGATAGTCGGCTTCGCCCGCGCTGCTCAATTCGTAAGGATACGAAGCCAGTTCAACCTCGACGTTGCCGCCTTCGAAAGCGAGTTGCTTGCGATTCGCCAGATCGGCCAGGGTGAAAGTGAAGTTTCCGGCCCCAAATACATGGAAGCGCGCCTGCGGGCTTCCCGTCACCATGGCATAGATGCCATTCGGAAACACCGCCCGCGGACCCGGCAGTACCGGGGTCAAATCCACCTGCTGCACGCTCGGCGTCCAGGCGCGTGAGGTGAAAGAGAACTCCGCCGCGCCGCTGTCGGAGACGGTCGTCTGATCTTCGTTCTGAAAGTGATAGCCGGCCAGGCCGATTACCTTTGCATCGCCGGAGGCAGGCTCCACCCAGCCGCGCCAGACGCGCGTGGCGTTGTCGGTTACGCCATAGCGGATGAGTATCTGCTCCGCGCCCGGCGCCCACGACGCAACCCCACTCTCCGCCGATTGAGCGCGCAATCGAAAACCTGGCCTCATCGCCAGGAAGCCCAGAACTCCCAGCCCCACAACTGCTACCGCGATGTTCTTACGCACTATTTCCCCGTGTAAGTGATCCACATCGGCGACGCCCAGACTAACTCGCCATTATCCTGCTCGCCGCGCACGTAATAGTAACTGGTCTTGCCTTTGCTCGGTGAATTATCGCGCCACGAAAAATCCACGCTGGCCGATCCGGGTTCGCTGGTATAGACATACTGATTGTCTTTGACGATGACGACCTTGGCGAATTTGTTGGAACCCGCCAGTTTGACGTGAAGATTGGGTGCTTCGGCGGTAGAGAAGACATCGCCCATGATGTAGGGACCGCTGCGCACGTCCGCAACGATCAGTTCCGTAGAGGCATAAACGTGGCGCTTGCGCAGCGCGTCCATCAAAGCCTCGCGCGTGTCGCCGGTGGTCAGCACGTTGGCGTAGCTTTGGTGCGTGGAGATGTGATCGGAACTGGCCTGGAAACCGAGCTTGTAGCCCTTCTCCAGAGCCAGGTTGATGAAGCCCTTGGGACGCCATCCGCCAATAGAGTCGGCCGCGGAATTGGAACGGGGAGCGTCCGGCATCTCATAATTCTGGCGCATGCCCTGAAAGATTTCAACGACCGGCTCGGCATCGGGATCGTTGTCGCGCCAATCGGTTCCCATGTCGGTGGCGCTGGTGTGCGAAGCGGTGAGACCGTTGAATTTCTTCAGATATTCGTAGAACATCAGGGTGTCGGGCGCGTGCCCCGTAGACTTTTCGTCTACCTTGGGGAGCCGGGGCAGCGGACGGATGCCGCGCTGCGCGAAGACGACGTTGCGATGGCCTTCCGGATAAGAAACGCTGCGCTCATAGTTGAAAAGCGGAGCGAATTTGCCAGGGGTATAGAAGATGTCGGTAAGCTTTTGCGTGGTCCACCAGGAGTATTCGCGGCCGGCGCCGTTGTCGTGATCGCAGCAGCCCACCCAATCGAGTGCCGCGGCGTCGATGATGTAGCGCCACTGGTCGATGATGCTGCCGTCCAGGCCGCCATCCATGGAAATCTCGCTATGACGATGGAATTCGCCGCGCGCGATTTTGAGTGGACCGGCCTGCGTGCTCAGCGTGTAGTTTTCGACGCGGGCGGTAGCAGCGCGCTCGGCTTCGGAATCGGCGACCACGGCTGGCGCGGCCGGCCGGCCGAGCTCGCGCGTGGGGATGGGCCCGGCCGAGGGCGGCAATTGCAGGATGCTGGCATACAGATCGTTGTTGTATGGGTCAGGTATGCCGGAACCCAGCAGATTCTGCAGGGTCCATCCCTTTTTCAACACGTACTGCGCTTCGCGCCGCGAATCCGACGAATTGATCACTACCAATTCGCCGGCCCGCTGAGAAACAAGGGCAGGGCGATTGTCGAGAGTATTATCGCTGCGGAACAGGAATACCGGTCCGGTCCAGGCTTTCCCGTCGTACGAAATTACGAATTCAGTCCACGACGTGCCGATGGGAGTCCATACCGACGGGTGCATGCTGCGAAAAGCCAGCCAGATGCGGCCCGACGCATCCACCGTGAGTCGAGGATAGCTGTTGCGGGGATTGTTCGGGGGCCAGGGATGAGCGTTGGAGGCTCGCTGCGTGAAGGCTTCGGGATTAGCGCGATCCCAACCTTTGAGACTGGCCTGCCGACCGCCGCCATCTTCCCGCACATCGGCGAGACCCTGCAGCGCCACGCCCGCATCTACGGCGGGAGCGATCAGATTGCCGGAGCGGTCCAGGCCCACGAGTTGAATGCCGCGAGATTCATAGACGGGCACGCCGGTGCTGCGATACGCGCCGAAATCCTTGCCCCAATGATCGGGGCCAACTTCATAAGCGACCCATAGGCGCCCCTGCGAGTCATAGGCGATCGACGGATACGCTTCGTAGCGGGGCGACGCCGCGACGGGGATCTCGCCGCCCCACTGGCCGGGGGCGGTCGCGGTGCGCGCGTAGACATCGTAACTGCCATTGCGGTAAGAATCCCAGGCTACCGTGACGCGGCCCGACGAATCGGCGGCGATAGCCGGATTCCATTCGTTTGCCTTGGAATTGGAGACCGTGGCGGGAGCCGAAAAATTCGTGCCGTCCTGAGTGGAGGCGAAGATCGCGGCTTTGCCATTGCGCCAACCTTGCCAAGCCACCCAGACGCGGCCCTTGGAATCGGCTGCGGCGGCGGGAAAGACGTCGGAACCGGGAGCGTTGGAGATTTGCACGGTCTTGCCCGGCTTGCCGTTTTCAATGACGCGCGCCCACAAGTCGAAATTATGCTCGCGATTCTCCGACCAGAAAACCCACGGCCGCCCGGAGCCATCAATGGCAAGGGCGGGACGATAGAGGTCGCCGCCGGGGGGGGTAATCGCGATGGGATCTTCCCAGCGATTGTTGGCGAAGTGCTTCACCAGAATCTGATCCCCCAGCGCGGGCTTCGCCAGGATGGAAAGATCCTTGGGCGGCTCTTTGTAGGGAGCGCGGATCTGATCGTGATCGGGCACGTGACGGAACTCGACGTACGCCAGCCAAATTTCGCCATTGGGACCGGGCGCGGCCGCCGGATAATCCTGCTCGTCGGGAGATTCGGTCAAGCGCCAGGAAGGTGGCACGCGATCGGCGGCGGCATTGCCTTCGAGAGCGTATTGGAATTTGCCGTAAGGAATGTCGGAGAGCTTGAAGGAAAAGTCGCCGCGAGCGGTCTTGACGGAGATCTCACTGGATTCGTCTTCGCCGGTTAGCCACAGGATGACGCCGTTCGTGCCTACGGGCGGAGTCTGCCGGTTCGCCAGAGCCAGAAACGACATCACGGGCGCGGTGGAGATTTTCCAGGTTCCATCGGCGGCGATATCGTCGTCTTTGCCGAAGCGCCAGGGATCGATCTTGGCGATTTTGCCCCGATCCACGGATGCCGAGCCATCCCACTTGCCGCCGGCCCGATCCATCATCCCCAGCAGAACCCGAACGCCAACGTCCGCGCGCACCGGAACGCAGGCAACTACCCACAGAGTGAGTAACCAAAACCGTGACATGAAGTGCTCCTATTGATGTCTTACTTTCCGGTGTAAGTGATCCACATCGGCGATACCCACACGATTTCGCCGTTGTCCTGCTCGCCGCGCACGTAGTAGTAACTGCTCTTGCCCTTGACCGGCGTGTTGTCCCGCCACGAGAATTCCACCTTGTCCGAATTGGGTTGGGAGGAATACACGTACTCGTTGTCTTTCACGATGACAACTTTGGAAAACTTCGACGTACCTTCCAGTTTGACGTGCAGGTTCGGCGTCTCCGCGCTGGAAAAAACATCGCCCATCAGGTTGGGACCGCTGCGCACATCCGCCAGGATGTTATCGGTCGATCCATAGACGTGCCGCTTTTCAAAACCATCGAGAACCGCTTCGCGGGTGGTGTCTTTCGCCAGAATGTTGCAATAGCTCATGTGCGTCGAAATATGATCGGAACTGGCCTCGAAGCCTAACTTGTAACCCTTCAGCAGCGCCAGATTCACAAACCCCTTGGGACGCCAGTTGCCGATGGAGTCCTTCTCGCTGTTGGAGCGCGGCGCTTCGGGCATTTCATAATTCTGCCGGTCGCCCTGATAGATTTCGACAACAGGCTCGGCTATCGGATCGTTGTTGCGCCAATCGGTACCCATCCCAGTGGCGCTGGTGTGCGATGCGGCAATACCATGGAAGAATTTCAGATACGAATACAGCATCAGGGTATCCGGCGCCGGGGCGAATTCATTCTCCTTGCTCAACGGCAGGCGCGGTAGCGTGCGTACGCCGCGCTGTGCAAAGATGACGTTGCGGTGCCCTTCCGGATAATTCACGCTGCGTTCGTAGCTGAACATCGGCGAAAACTTGCCGGGTGAATAAAAAATGTCAGTCAATTTCTGGCTCAGCCACCAGGTATACTCGCGCCCCGCGCCGTTATCGTGATCGCAGCAGCCCACCCAATCGAGCGCGCCGGCATCCAGGATATAGCGGTATTGGTCGAGAATCGTGCCGTCGTTGCCGCCATCCATGGAGATTTCGCTATGGCGGTGAAATTCGCCGCGCACCACTTTCAGGTCGGGGCCGCTCACCTTGTAGCTGCGCAGCAGGCCCAGCATGCGGATCTCGGTGCTGTCGGCCACTTCCGGACCCGCGGCTGCGAGCGGAGCCGCTTCGCGCAACGCCACCGGTTGCGACGCCGGACCGAGATCGATTTCGTTGGAGTAAAGATCGTTGTTATAGGGGTCGACTTTGTTCACCGCCACGATGCCCAGCGGAGAGCTGATATTTTCGGCGAGATCGTAGCGGCGCCGGTTATCGGACGAGCCGATTTCGAGCAACTGACCCGGACGCGTCGAAACCAGCGCCGGGCGATTGTCGAGCAGGTTATCGGAATGGTTCAGATAGATCGGGCTGGACCAGGCTTTGCCGTCGAACGAGACAATTTCTTCAGTCCACACAGTACCCAGGATGCTCCACCAAATAGGATGAGCGGTGCGGAAGGCCAGCCAGACTCGGCCGGATTCATCGACAGCCAGGCGCGGCAGGGTGTTGCGGGCGGCCTGCATGTTGCGCGCGCCGCGATCGGCGTCGCGGGTCTTGGCGTTGTTGGCGTCGGGATCCAACTTCTGAAAATCGTTTTGCGCGCCGGGCTTTTCGGCGTGGATATTGGGCATGCCCGGCAGCACGGCGCCTAAATCTCCGGCGAGTTCCACGGAGCGGCCATCCGGCTCAAAGCCGCGCACGCGGATGACGCGGCCCTGATAGACGGCCACGCCATTGGTGTTGTAAGCGCCGAAGTCTTTGCCCCAGCCTTTGCCGCCTTCTTCGTAAGCGACCCACAGGCGCCCGGCGCCGTCGTAGGCGATGGAGGGATAAGCTTCGTAGCGGGCCGACGCCGCGACAGGAGTTTCCGCGCCCCAAGCACCCGAGGTGGCGGTTCGGAAATAAACGTCGTAGTTCTGATTGCGATAGGAATCCCAGGCCACAGTCACCCGGCCCGATTTATCGGCTGCGATAGCCGGATTCCATTCGTTGCCGGAGGACTCTGAGACGGCGGCGGGCGCGCTGAATTTCGCCCCGTTCTGCGATGCCGCGAAAATGGCCGCCTTGCCGTTGCGCCAGCCTTGCCATGCGACCCACACTTTCCCGCTGGAATCCGTCGCGGAGACCGGATCGATATCGGAACCGGGATCGTTGGAGATCTGAATGGCCGTTCCGGGAACGCCGTTCTGAACGGTCCGTGCGAAGATTTCGAAGTTGGCTCGCGGGCTGCCCGCCTTCACGTTTTGCGCCCAGAAGACCCACGGAGTGCCTTGCCCGTCGATGGCGACGGACGAGCGATAAAGGTCGAGGCCGGCGGCGGTGATGGCGATGGGCGCTCCCCATTTGCCGCCGCTGTATTTGCGTGCGAAGATCTGATCGCCGCCCGTGGGGCTCTTCAATTTCGAGAAATCCTTGAGGGGCGTATCGAGCGCGGCCCGCAGGCCGTTGTGATCGGGATTGTGATGGAACTCCACGTAGGCCAGCCACACATCGCCATTCTTCGCGACGGCGGCCGCGGGGTAGTCTTCTTCTTCGGGAGTCTTGGTGAGCCGCTCGCTGACCGGCACGCGATCTACGAGCACGCGTCCGTTCAGTTTCGGGACGGGCTTGCCGTAGGCCAGTTCCGACAGGGAAACCGAGAAGTCCCCTTGGGCGGTGGTGACTTTAAGGTCGCCGCTTGTGCCGGACAGATCCACAATCAAGCCGTTAGCCACCACGTTGCTCACGCCGCGCGACGAAACTTGCGTGCCGCCATTGAACAGGCGCACGGGATGAGTATTGAGATGCCAGGTGGTCCCGGAGATGTTGTCCGCGCCCTCAAATCGCCATGGCGCAATAGACGTTATGGTGGCTCCCTGCGCGGCGATGGTCCCATCCCACCGCACGGACTCGGCGTCCCCAATCCCCACCAAGATTCGCACGGTGGTCTGTGCTTCGAGCGCGGAACTTGCAAGTACAAGAAGCAACGAAGCTACCAGTCGATTCATTATCGATCTCCGATCCTTAGCTTGCTTTTTCGTTGAAGCTGCCGCCGGTAATTCCCCAACCAGTCGCGATGTACTGTTCTAGTTTTGCGTGCAGTTCCTTGACTACGGCAGGATTCTGCTCCGCGACGCTATGCAATTCGTCCGGATCTTTCTGGCGGTTGTAGAGCTGAGGCGCGTAGTTGCCGACGTATTTCTCGCGGTTCCATACCGCCGAGTAGTTCCACTCCGGCGTGCGCACCGCCGCGATGTAACCGTAAGCCTGCACTACGTGGTCGCGCGTGTTGGAGCTTTGGCCCGCCACATACGGCCACAAATCCTGGCCGGTGACTCGCGAGGGCGGCTTCAGGTTCAGCCGTCCGAGAATTGTCGGCATAATATCCGGTATCTGCGCGAAACCGGAAACCCTCTTCCCGGCAAATTGATTCCCCGGCGTCTTGATTAGCAGCGGAATGTGCGTAACCTGCTTGCGCAGCCGCTCCGGCCCTTTCACAAACTGTCCCTGTTCGCCAAGCAGTGCGCCGTGGTCCGACATGAAGATGACGACCGTGTTTTCGAGCAGACCTAAATCGGCCGCCGTACTCAGAACCTTGCCATACCAGTGGTCCACGTTCGACGCCTCACCCGCATAGTTCGCGCGCAACCGCTCCACTCCTTCGGGCGGCACATGCGCGCTGCTGTAGGGCGGTTCCGGCCAGGCGTGCTGGCCAGGTTGTTTCAAATACTTCTCCAGAAATCACGCGGCGGATCCCATGGCTCGTGCGGATCGAAGGCTTCCACATGCAGGTAGAACGGGCCCTCTCCGTGATTTTGTTTGAGCCACGCGACCGCTTTCCGCGCCGTCTGCTCCACGATGGAATCGCCCTCCTGCAGCCAGCGTTTGCGGTTCGCCGTGTATTGATTCAGGAAGGTGCGGAAATCCTGGCCCTTGCCGAATTGGGCATTCAATTCCGGCTGGTTGAGATATTCGGCGGGATACAGATCGAGAAAATCGGGCTGTTTGCGCGGCGCTTGGCCGTAGAAATCGATTTCCTGCCCGCGCACCCAATCGTAATTGCCAAAGCCCTTATGAAAGTTACGCCCGGGCCGCTGCAAGTGCGGAAGATCGGCGATCAGCGCGGTGATATAACCCGCTTCCGTCAACACTTCACTGAGCGTGACATCCTCGTTATAGAGTTGGTGCCAGCCGGGGAGTTGAACCGGCTCCGGCTGCGGATAATAATAAGTCGGAACAATTCGCCTGCCAGTGTACAACTGCCGGCGGATCGGAATGGTCGGCATGCCTTCGGGATAGGCTTCCTCAAAGACCACCGCTTGTTCGGCAAAACGGTTTAAATTCGGGCAGTCCACCCACTGGCTGCCATACACCGCCAGATTGTCGGCCCGAAAAGTGTCCGACACCAGCACGATGACATTCAGATTGTTCCCCGTCTGCTTGGGGGGCCGCTCCCAGTGCGATCCCCCCGGCCGTCCCGGCTTGGGGGGGGGCTGCCCCCCCCTGGGCCGAGAGTCCGGCGGCGCCCGCCGCGGCCCCCGCGCCCTTCAACAAACCGCGTCGAGAGATGGTATCGCATCAGGCGCCTCAGAAGGTGAGGTGCAAGCCGAATTGCAGTTGCCGCTCAGGAGTTACCACGGTCGTGATCACGCCCGTTGTCGCCACTCCAACCGTGTTGTTCGGCAGGCCGAATTGCGGCGTGTTCGCGACATTGAAAGCTTGTGCGCTAAACAGCAGGTTGTAACGCTCTTTGAAGGTCGCGGAGCGTTGCAGCCCGATGTCGTTGTTGAACGTGCGAGGTCCGCGCAGAATATTGCGGCCCGCGTTGCCGTAGGTGTAGGCCGACGGCGCAACAAAAGCGGAGGAGTTAAACCAATCCTTCGGTCCCTGGTTCGACGGATACAAGTCCGCGCCCGCAACCACGTTCGGCCGCGCCGTCGTCCCCGTGTTGGTGGGATCGAAGCTCAGAATCGGCGTGAACGGCAGTCCGGTCTGGAACGCGGAAACCCCGAAAGCTGCCAGCCGCCCAGAATCGCGCGCGCCACTCCAGGCTGATTCAGGAACTGCTTGCCGCGTCCGAAGGGCAGTTCGTAAATGTAACTGACCGAAACCCTCTGCCGGACGTCGAAGTTGGAGTTGCCGTAATTCGAGGTCCAGTTAAATGGATTCTGCGGTCCGTAGTCCAAGGCGTCCGACACCTGGCCCCCGTAATCGAGGGAGTGGCTATAGGTATACGCCCCCAGGAAACTAAAGCCGTTGCGGAAGCGGCGCTCCACCTGGGCAATCATCGAATTGTAGTTCGAGCGGTCCAATGGCAGAAAAGCCAGGATCGAGCTGTATTGCGGAAACAGCTCGCGAGAGGGGATCGATCCCGGTCCGGGCTGAGGTTGGTTGAAGTTCGGATCGACGTACAGATTATGCGAACTCGACCCGATATATCCGAGTTGCGCCGTGAAACCCGCGCCAAGCTGATGCTGCAAGTTCAGATTCCACTCGTAGGTGTACGGCAAAGGCATGTGGATCGGCCACGAATTTACGTTCGAGTTGATCACGTCGTTAGGGTTCAAAATATTGGATGGGATTCCGTCCGACAGCGTGATCAACGTGTGGATCTGGTCGCCTGTGTTGATCGACCGCAGGAAGATACGGCGGATTATTGGTCGGCCTGCTTGAGATTCCAAGGTTTTCATCGGTCCGGCCGTAGAAAACGCCAAAACCGCTGCGGATGACTGTCTTCGGAGTAACTTGGTACGCCACGCCCACGCGCGGCGCGAAATTCTTGGCGTCCGGCGTAGCAAAAGAGTTGCGGTAGCCGAACTGGCTGGCTTGGTCGGCCGTGATCAGTTGCCCAAAAGCCGGCCCAGGTTGCAGAATGAAATCGGAGAACCGGTTCTTCGTCTCGTACCACGGCATTGCCAGTTCGTAGCGAAGCCCCAGGTTGACCGTCAGCTTTTGACTCACCTTCCAATCGTCCTGCACGTACGACTCGAAGGTGTGCTGTACCTCGTTGTTTTGCGGACGCGTCGAAACCGTGTAGCTGTTCACATAGCCCAACAGGAAGTCCGCAAACGCCGAACCCGTGCCCGCCCGGCTCTGAGGATTCTGCGTATAAACGCCCGAAAAGCTGTAAGAAGGCCGCGCCGAAAGCGTTACATATCCGTAAAGGTCCACGCGCTCCGCATCCACACCAAATTTGATTGTGTGCCGCCCCTTGACCCACGACACGTTGTCGAGGAACTGAATATTGCGGCCTTCTTTGTCCAGCGGAAGATTCCCGGAACCCGTTGTAGCGATCGGCAAACTGCCGGGACCTGTAGTTCCAAGAGTGCTCAGTCCGCTGATACCGAACGTTGGCAGACCGTGCACCTCCGGATAGTTGGGAGCGCCGATGATGCCGAATTGTGCGTCTTCATTGGTGCCGGGCACTTGCTGGATCTCAATCGTTTCCATATAGCCGAAACGCGCTTCATTCACCAGGTTCGGCGCGAAGATATGCGTCTCGCTGGCTGCCACCGAATGCGCTTCCGTCCAAACGTCGCTAGGTAATGCTGCCGGCGGAGGCAGCAACGCCGGTAGCACACTGCTCACTTCCTGTTTCGAATAGCGCAGGAACATCGCATCCTTCTCGCTGAAACGGTGGTCGCCGCGGATATTACCCTGCTGGCTCGATATGCGCTCCGTCTGATCGGAAAGAAAATTCGTGCTGCCGGTGAGGTTCGGAAGCGGATAAAGGGCCAAAAGGCCGCTGGCGACGGGATCCCATTCTCCCTGTGGTATCTTGTTGCCGGGAAATGGCGTCCGAACATAACCCGAACCATTCGGATTCTTTGCCGTCGACGCCGGGTCGTAAATCGTCGTGCTGAAAATGCCCGCGCGCTGGTTCAGCGTTGGCACCGTGGCGAGTTGTGGCGAGACTTCCACTGAATCGAGCATCTGCCAGCTCGCGAATACGAATGTCCGGTCTTTGATAATCGGGCCGCCTAAAGTGGCTCCGAATTGATTCTGGTTGTAATTCGGCTTCTGGCCTAAGACCTGGAAGTAAGGTTTGGCGTCGAAGAATGAGTTGCGGAGATATTCCCAAACGCTGCCGTGCAACTGGTTGGTTCCGGACTTCAGCGTGACGTTGACTACGGCGCCGGCAGCTTGACCGAATTCCGCGGAAAAAGTGCTCGTTTGAACTTTGAACTCCTGCACGCCGTCGATCACCGGTTCAATGGACTGCGCCGCCGAACTGTCGAAGCCAACAATCTTGTTCTTGTTGTCGATACCGTCAAGCAGGTAGGTGTTTTGAATTTCGCGGGCGCCATTGGCGATGAACGTATCCCGTTCGGCGCCGCGCCGCGACGGAGACGTGCCCGCTGCCAGGGTCGCCAGGTTGATGTAATTGCGCCCATTCAACGGAAGATTGTCCATGGTGGCCTCATCCACCACTTGCCCGACGGAGGTATCGTCGGTCTGCAGGATGGGCGCGCCGCCCTCCACAGTAACCACTGTCGCCGTCTGACCTGGCGACAAGGTGAAATCGATACTCAACCGGTCCTGCACGCGTAACACGATGCCCTTGCGCGTCTCCGTCGCAAAGCCGGTGGCGGAAGCCGTGATCACATAATTTCCAATGTGTAGGGCGGGCGCCGAGTAGAACCCGTCGTTGTTTGACAGCAGCGAGACGACAATGCCTGTCTCCGTATCGGCAATCTTGATGGCGGCGGATTGGATGATCGCGCCAGTGGAATCTTTAACGGTGCCCGAAACGGCGCCCGTATCTAATTGAGCGTAGACCGCTTGTGTTGCCGCTAGACCAAGCAGTAAAGCGGCCCGAATGACGTCTGAAGTACGCATGGTTATCCCCGAAGCTGGAATCAGTCTATCGACTTAATAGAGTTTCCAGTCTAGGGCAGTGAGCTCGGGCATGTAAAGACCCACGTAAAAGTGGTGGGTACTATCATAATAAATATCTTTGTGCGGCTAATATGCCTATTACTCAATTAGATGCGTCTTCTGTGCTCCATTTGGCGCACCATTACGCGCTCACGGCTCGCGCTCCGTCGCCTCATGGAATAAAGATCGAGCGAGCCATGCGCTCTAAATGCATAACTCTAGTCTTTTAGTGGATTATAAGGCGTCAAAGAATGGTTGTGAGCAGCTTGGACAGGTGCTTCCGCCGGTCGGCCCCGCAGTTCTGAAAATTCGGGTTAGCCCGCCGCAAAACGAATCCGCTTCTGCGCAGCGCCCTTGTGCCCGGCGAAACATCACCAGAGAAGAAAATCCGATGCTGTCCAAATTAGGGTATTGATATATTTGACACAACCAAGCCCGCCCGTTGACACCGACGCCGTTTTCATCCACGCTAAATGTAGAACATGCCCCACCGCAAAATGATGCCACCGCTGCCCGACACGTTGGGCGGCTCCGAACACGACCGCTTCAGACGTTTTGCCAAGGCCCTGCTTGCAGTTCCAAAATCAGAGGTCACGCCGGTCGAAAAGACATTGACGAAACTTGAATCTGACAAGCGCAAGATCGATGCCAAACTCGTAGAAGTGCGTCGGGAAATGGCGAGACGGAAATCGAAGACGCCATCTTAGTCGTCATTCGTTGACGAGGGTGGAACTAGCCCGTCGATTTTAGCCTGCTACACCGCAGTCTCTTCACTTCCTCGGCAACGAAATGTCCGCTATCGACTCCGGTTCCAGTCGAGCCTTGCAGCAGTTTTGGTGCCCGTAGGCGCTGACTGCCAGCACCTTCCCGTCACCTTTCTTGACAGCTAGCCAGTTCGCAATATAGTCAAACCGGCCAATGAATGTCGCTTGGTACTTTACTTCTCCGAGCTTCTTTGCGTGCTTGCGGCAGTATTTGTCGAGCCGCTTGGATTCTTCAGTCACATGAAAAACCAGCGGAGTCGCAGAATGCCACTGAATTTCATTTGGTTCCTTCAGATCGTCAAGTGAGGCGATGAGGGCAGTTTGCGAGAAATCACCGAAAGCCGATCCATACCAAATCATCACGTCTGAACGAGGGCAGGACGTATCGGTCAGAACCGCCATTTCAAAGTTCGATTCAAGAGTGGCACGTATTCGGACGAACTTCCGTGAGAACTGTTCTGGATGCGATTGCAGTTCGCAAAGTGTCGTCCTGATCGGCTCATTGTTTTCCGTCTTCGCACCGACTGAACTCGATTCCTCGGTCGTGCTTCTAAGCAGAGCCTTCGGCGTCTCGGACGAATGAGTTTCGACAGGCGGAGCGCCGTCACCCCAAGGCTCAACCAACTTGCCAAGGTCGGTATCTTCATCAATCAATGTGACTATCTGTTGCCGGTTTCCTGAGTAGACAACTATTTCATACGTGCGATGCGGCACCACCGAGAATGTGAACTCTCCCTTGTCGCCGGTCGTCATGCTGGTGATTATTTCCGTCGATCCGGCGAATTTCAGCTCCACGGCCACGCCTTTAATCGGTGCGAGTGTAGCATCAACGACACGGCCTAATATGGAAACGGTTTTGGCCGGTTCGTTGGGGTGCGCCTGTCTGAATATGACGGCAGGGTCGTAGCGATCAGAGTCTTGGGTAAAGCCGGGAATGACGGCAAGCCAAAGGGCGGCAAGCGTGAGTCGCAGACTGAGGTTCATGATTTCTCTCAATGCACGGCGATTACAACCGTGAAGGTCTTCATAAAATTCTAGCCGCCGTTGTTTTGCCAGTCACTTGTTTATACGTCAGGCGCTTACCTCCACAGCCACGTACAACTGACTTGAACCGGCCACGGTCGCCGTGCTCGTGTTTCCGTTCGTTGAATCGGAAGCTCTGCTCGTCAATGTAGCGGTGCAAATGGAACGGCGCTACGGAAATGTAAGTACCTTTCAGCGTGCGTTTCAAGAGGCACCAGTAGTTCTCCAGGCCGTTCGTATGGACACGGCCCTTGACGTATTCTACGGCGTGATCCACGACTTGATGCTTGTAGTCGGCGTCCAATCCTTCATACGACTTCAAGGCATCTGTGAAGACTTCAGCGCCGGGTTCGATGTTTTCTCTTACGTGAGCCTCGAGTGACTTCTTGCGGCGGTTTACGGTGACAGTAGCACGGACCTTGCCGCCACGTTCCAAGACGCCAACCACCATCGTCTTATCCATGCCGCCAGTTCCGGTGATCTTCTCTTCACGGACGTGCCTGTGCATGTTACAAGCTTTGCCGCCGATAAAAGTTTCATCTACTTCGACCTGTCCAGCCGCCTTTTCAAAGCTGCCGGTCTGCATTGCCAAGCGAATTCGTTGGAGCATGAACCATGCTGTCTTTTGGGTGACGCCAAGGCCACGATGAAGTTCCCATGAACTGATCCCATTCTTGTCATTGGCAATCATCCACATGGCCGTAAGCCATTTATCGAAGCCAACAGGGGAATCTTCGCAGACAGTACCGACTTTGGGCGAGAATTGTTTCCGGCAGACCTTGCACTTCCAAATCCGGCGACTTGGAGCGTAGTAGCTTTCTTTGGAATCGCACCAAGGACAGACCGGACCATTGGGCCAGCGCAGGGCAGCAAAGGCTTGCGTGGCAATGTCTAAGTCAGAATAGTACCGGATCGCTTCGAGTAGGGTTTCCGGTTCGGCTTGAAGCGTATCGGTGTTGGTGGCGCTTTGCATCAAAGACCAGTTTAGCAGGTTGCGTCAAGTATGTCACTACCCAAATTGGCCGGTACAGCCTCGCCGCCAGCAATCCAAAAGATCCCCACTGCGCCGCTGCCACGGCTGATAGGGTCATGGCGACAGCAGTTGTTCGTCTTTAGAAATCTGTGGCGCTGGTTGGAGTCACCCTTCGGGCCGCCTCTAGACTTATTGAAGAGGATTCGCCGCAGTTACCGTTTTCCCTGTCGGACTCGAAGAGGGGGTCCATTTCGTGACGCGTTTCAAAGATAACGCGGCGTACATTGTGGTGGGCGGCAAGTTACAAGGCCAATTTGGGCGCGAGTGTCACCGGATATACACCTGAAATGATCCCCAGTAGTAAGGTTTCCGGTTAGCCGTCTGCGTGTGGAGCATCCGCAGCTTTGCCGCCCGCAGGGCATCGGGAGGCCTGTCGCCACCCTGTACGGCGCGGTAGAAGTCGTCCATCAGGCCCGGCGTGGAATCGTCCGATACGTCCCAGAGCCCCGCCACCACGTAATGTGCTCCGGCTTTCAAAAACGCCCAGGCGAACCCCACCAGACCTTCCCCTGAGAAGGCTCGCGCCCCGGCGCTGCGGCACGCCGATATGGTGATCAGCTCCGCCCTCAGAGGCAGATCGATCACATCCCGTGCGTAGAGTTTGAACTTCCCGTCTTTCGGCGAAAGGATGATCGCGGAATCGAGCGGGCTCTGCGGATTCGCTTCGCCGTGCGCGCTGAAATGGATCGCGTCGTAGCTCGGGGCCCAATCGCGATAAGCCGCCGGCGTTGCCTCCGCGCGCCCGAGCGTCTTGGTGCGATCCGGCGAAAAGTGATCCGCGACCTTTCTCATCTCCGCCGATGCGAATTGTAGAGTAGGAAACTGGTTGCTCGCGTAAGTCGAATCGCCCAGGATCAGCACCGACGGGTATGCGTGCCCTTTGCCTGCGGGCGCCCCGGCCGCGATCTCCAGGGAAGGCGCGATGGCTACCGTCGCATCGTCGATCCAGTAGTGTGCCGCTGCGTCGCCCACCGGCAGCGTCTCGAAGTTCACGTAGTGCAGCGCGCCATCCGGCACGATCGTAACCTGGCTGTTGGCGGGTATTTCGCGCGCTACGGGCGCCAGAACGGCCTCCGAGAGCCGCCGCGCGTAGACATTCTCGCCGCTGGTCAAATCCCACGTGTCCAGCGAATTCCGGGCGTCCTGCACCAGTTTCTCGATGGCGCCCGAATCGGCCAACTCGTAATGCCGCGTGCCCTGTCCCGAAACAAGCCACGCATACGATCGCTTCGGACCGAGCCAGTAGGAAAGAAAGATGTGGCCGGAACGTCGCGCCGCCTGGGTCAGTTTCGCCGCGCCCATTTCCGTTCCCGTCGCGCCCTGGCCGGTCCTTCCCGACAAGATCCGCGCCCGGCTGGATTCCGCCACCTGCAAGGCTTGATCGTAAGCGTGTTCCTGCATCAGAAACTCTACATAGTTCTGATACAGCCCGATGAGCCCCGCCAAAAACGTGATCCGGAATTCGTCGGCCGGAATCCTGGATCGCTCCCTATCCGCGATCTCGAGGGCTTTTCGGAAATAATCTTCCGCCCGCGGCCGGTTGCTCTGGGCTGCCCAAACCTTGGCCAAGCCGCTGTAAGTTTCCCACAAGACGGCGGGATCGGCCCCTTGAAAGCCGAGGTTTTCCTCGTAGCGCGCCTTTGCTTCTGCATAGTTCAGCCGTCCGAATGCGATGCACGCCGCGTTCAGTCTTGCGTAGGCCTGCGAAAGCGGATTGGTGGCGAGCGAGAATTCCTCCCGGTTGGCCACCTCCGCGGCGTCCCAATTCCGCGTGACGCAGAGAGCGTCCGCCAGATTGTTATCCCAAGTCCGGATGCCGTTGTTGTCCTTCAATTGGCGCGACAGATCGAGTGCCTGCCGGTAATATGCGATGGCCTTGCCCGCCTCCCCGTTGAACGCTAAGGCCCGCCCGATGGCCCCCAGAGCCGCGAAACGCACGGAGTTGCTGGCGCCTGCCTCCTGTAGCGCGGCCTGTCCCCGGTCGAGCGCCGTCTCGTACCATCCCAGTTGCCTGTAGCAAATCGCCAGGTTGACCGCCGCTCGGGCCGCCTTTACGGGCGCATGTGCCCGCAGCGCGCACTCCCGCGCTTGCTCGAACAGAGGAATCGCTTCGTCGTAGCGCGCACTCTTTAAATCCAGAAATCCTAAATTCGTGAGCGCCAGGCTTTCGTTGTAGTAGTCGTGCAGCCCCTCGGCGTGGCTGCGGGCCCGCGCGAACATCTCCCGCCCGCCATCAGGTTGGCTGTATAGCGTGAGGCTGCCCATCAGTAATTCCATTTCCGGCAGGAGTTCCGGCGGACCTGATACGCTCGCCTGATGGTAGGCGTCGCGCAGCAGTTGATGTCCCGCGGCCGGCCGCACATAGCCGAGCAGCATACGCCGCCGCAGATCGAGCGCCTCGAAGCGCGGCGCTTGCGGCAAACTGCCTCCCAGCAGATCGGCCGCACGCGGCCCTTGGCGTTGATAGATGAGAGCCTCGGCTTCCAGAAGCTGGAATTTCGCGCTGCACTCGACGTCGCTCCCGCACCGCAGGACTTCGGCGCGTGCTTGCGCGACAGCCTCCCCCAGTTTCTCGTTGCGAAGAAGGTCTTCGACACGCCGGTAGCGCCGGCCCACGGACTCCAGGCCGTGCTGCCCAAGTGAACAAAGCAGTACCGCGACTAAGACTTTTTTGACTGAGGTGGCGGCGGTGGGGGCGGCCACGTCGAGCCGTTCGGGTCCGTCTCTCCGTGTACGCTCTGGCCGGCGCTGTGGCATCCAAGCTGGGTTCGCACCATCGTAACGCGGCGTTCCCGGTCATTCAACAGCATCTCGCCGAAATAGATTGCCCCAAAGCCCGGATGCTCCAAAACGTGCCCCCGGATCACGCGGCCGCCCAGGATGATATTTTTTACCAACGAACACAGCGCAAAACTTCCGGCCGCGCGCGGAATCCGGCTTTCTCCCCGTGACGATTCTCGCGGTGGCAGCGGCCCGAACGAGCAGCCATCCAAAAACGCGCGGTCCGACGCATATTTTTCGTCCAGGTCGTCCCATCGCTTCAGCCCCATCAGTTCCTCGTTCAACTCCAGTTCGATGGGCAGTCCATTGAATGAGAGGTTCTGAAACTTGGGCGTCTCGATGAACTCGAATCGTGGCTGCCCGGACGGCGCGTGTACCGAACGGATGGTGAGCGCGATTTCCCCGGCGGTGAAAACCACGTCCGGCGCACCATCCTTTTCACGGTTGGTGATGCGAACGTCATCCACCGAAGCATGCACCGTGGTCATCGCGTTGTCGCCCTCGAATATTCCCTCCGCGCTGGTCCGCGACGCCGCGTAATGGAACACCTCCGAGAGCGGTTTTTCGAAGACCGGCCCCGTCACCTTGTTATGCGATCGGCCCCCAATCACCGGCAGGCTGCTCTGTCCATCGATCGGATGGTAAATGGTTTGCGTTACTCCATTCACTTTGGTGAGAAAAACATCCGCCGCCACGGCGTTTCCGTGGAAAATAAATCGCGGCGCGAAAGGGCTGGTATTTTTGATCGACACTCGTTGTCCTCTTAAGCCTTAGCGTACCAACCCCGCCATCAGGGAGTCGCGCTGCGGCTTGTTTCCGTCACAACTTCGAATGGATAGAAGTTCTTGCGCCCTGTAGCCGCGGTCAATATCGCCTCGTACTGGCCGGGACGCAATTCTTCGGAGGGCACGCACACCCTGAGCACCGGAGAATTCGCCGGCTTGGCCATCTCTCCGTTCATGATCTTTTGACCCGCGGCAGCCGACCGGATTTCAAATTGGTAGCGCGGCGCCAATTCCAGCAGATCCAGATCCAATTCGATGAATCCTCCGTCCGCCGGCATCTCGATGGGTGTTGCCGCGCCTTTCGCTTGCGCCCGTATGGTAAAGGTCGCCGCCACGCTCTGCGGCGCGCGCGCCCGGGTCAACGCCATATGTTCCATCCCGGTTCCCGCCGCCAGCAGCACCACTGCCGCGTAGGGCAGCGCGCGCCACGCCCAGTGTCCCACGGCTATAGGCCGGTTGGGCCGCGCAATAGCCGGCATCGGCGCTACCTCGGGTATCGCCGCCCCAGCTTCCCCGAACAGCGGCCGGTGAAATGTCGCTTCCGCGCCCCGGATCATCAGGTACGCCGCCCTCACCCCATCCATGCATTCGCCGCAGTCGAAATAATGCTCCTCAAAGCGGCTGCGCTCTTCTTCGTCCAACTGACCCAGCGCGTACATCGTGCTCCAATTCCCGGCTATCGCTTCTTCGTGAGGTGTCATCATGCAACCCTTCCATACTCTTGTGACGGGCTTCGCCGGTTTGTTTCGGTGAAACGGTAAAACGGCCTTTGTCTTGTAGTCCCCGGCGGAGTTTTTTGAAGATTTTGAACAGCCTGACATTGATGCCGGAGGCCGTCACGCCTTCTTCTATCGCGAGTTCCTTGCGGTCCCGCCTCTGGTAATAAACCTGATCCACGAGCCGCCTTTCCTTGGGCGTCAATTTGCCGAGTTCGCCGCGCAGCAGCCCGATCAGTTCCCCGTCTACGAGAACGTCTTCAACATTCGCCTTGCCGTCCAACGGCTCCAGCCCCTCCGGCCAGGGCAACAGCCGCCTTTTCTTTTCCTCGTGCTCCTTGATCACCATCTTGCAAACGCCGCGCACGAATCCCCCGAATACCTGCGCATCGCGCACGCCGCAATTGTCATTGATCGCAAGCACGCGCCGCAGCGTCTCGTTGCGAATGTCCTCCGCGGCGCTACGGTCCCGGCACCGGTAGCGCGCCATGTTTTCCAGCGCGGGCGCGAAGGAATAGTAAAAATTCGTGCACGCAGCCGGGTCCCGCTGCCGCAACCGTTCCAGATACTCTTCATCCGTTTTCATGGAGTGCCGGGCGCCTTTTACCGCGGCTATTGAATTGTGAGGCGAACCGGCAATCCGTTACTTAAAAATCCCCTTTTTCTTCGCTTCCGGCATCCGGACAGTGAATACCGACCCGCGGCCCGGCTCGCTCCGCGCTTCGATCGCGGCGCCGGCCCGCATGCGGCCCACTTTCCCAATCCTCTGCACATAGTCTCGGGCGAAAGGAGCCGGGTTGCGCTCGCTGCTCACTGCTGCCGGCTTCATGACGCGCCTCGCCGCTCTGTGGACCTGTGTCAACTTAATGGCGGCCTGGGGTCTCGTGCATCGCTTCCAATACTTCGGCAATGGCTCCGATCACGGCGAAACCATCGTGCTGTATCTGGCCGTTTATGCTACCTTGGCAGTCGCTGGTCCGGGCAAATATAGCCTGGATTACAAACTCCGGAGGTAAGGATCTTGCAGCGGCGAACTTTCTTGAAGTCCATTGTGCCGGCGGCCGCGGCGGCCCGTCTCGCGTCGGGGCTGCAAGACTCCCTCTGGGGCGGACCCGTGCTCGACACGCACCTGCATTTGCGCCGCGACGCCGATGCCTGCTACACCCACATCCAGGGTTGCGGGGTCAGCAACGCCATCCTGCTCACTCCCGCCGGTGAAGAAAGCCGCGCCAAAGAAGAAATCACGCGCCGGCCCAATCGTTTCGCGCGGTCGGTGACCGGCGATCCTGCCGCGCCGGATGCCGCGCGCGCCTTCCGCGATGCTCTGAAAGATGGCGCCGTCAGCATCGGCGAACTGAAATACCACTTGGCCCTCGATTCCCCCGAAATGCGGCGCATCTACGATCTCGCTGCCGACATGCGCGTCCCCGTGATGATGCACATCCAGGTGTTCCCTCATTTTCCGGGAGAACTGCCCTACAACACCGGCTACACCGAATTCGACAAAATCCTGCGCGCCTACCCGCGTACTAATTTTCTCGGACACGGCGATCTGTTCTGGGCGCACATCGGCGCGGATGTTCCGGCCGATCGCGGCTATCCATCCGGTCTCATTAGAGCGGGAGGACTGACCGACCGTTGGCTTTCCGACTTCCCCAATCTATATGCGGATATGTCGGCGAATTCCGGCAACAATGCCCTCTCGCGCGATCCCGGCTTCTCGCGAGACTTCATCGCCCGCCATCGGACCAAGCTCATCTTCGGCAGCGACTGTAGCTGCGCCGATGGCAAGGGCGGGGGCGTCTCGCAGGGTAATAATCCTGAGGCCGCCCGGCTGGCGGGTAAGTGTGTGGCGCGCGAAACGCTGACGGTGCTGCAAAGGCTGGCTTCTCCCAGCGTCTTTCGTGCCGTGACCTGGGAGAACGGTACCAAACTGTTCAACGTCGGTTTCGCGTGATATCTCCCAACCGCGGCAATGGGAACGGCTCTTCTTGGTCCTCCGCATCGCCGCCCCCATCCAACACGATGTTCGTATCGTTCATCTTGTGCATCAGGTCCTCCACCTCTTCGGGGCGTAGTTGCGCGCCTCCCATCGAACTCAGCGCCAGCATTACACAGAACAGAATCTTACAGCATCGGCTTCGAAACCGCATAGTCGTCCTCCAGCATTGAAACTCCGCTGTTTCGGCAGCGGAGCGGGACTGATCGTTATTGGTTAGGACCGGCTATCGAGCGGGAGGAGCGCGGCAGCCCGCAGCCGAGGAAAGTGCCGGCGAGCCGTATAGTCCCCTGTCGGCTACAGACTGAATCGACAGGACCACGGTGACCGCCACAAATAAAAACAATGGCGCGAGTACGGCTGGCGGCAGCCCGGTTCCGCACGCTGCCACGGCGAGCAATAAAGCCGCGAGACATAGGCCCGCGATCAGTTTGCGCGCATGAGGTGTGAACGGCACTTGATGTTAGTGTATCCAAACCAACCCGCGTCTGCTGGCTGCCTGCCGGAAACTTCGCGCGCAGAGCCTAACCACTGGCAGCGGCTTCCGTCTAAGCTTCATGTTGCCATGCCACAGGTAGAACGGAATGGGTAAGGACCGGCTGGAACTCCTCCAGGGAACCCTGGACCTGATGGTTTTGCAGACGCTCGCGGGCATGGGCCCCCTGCACGGCTACGGCATCGCGCGCCGGATCGAGCAGGTCAGCGGGGACCAGATCCTCTTGAATCAAGGCACCATCTACGCGGCGCTCGTGCGGCTCCAGCAGCGGGGCTGGATTGCGTCGGAATGGGGCATCTCCGACAACCGCCGCAAGGCCAAGTTCTATTCGATTACCCGCGGCGGGCGGAGGCAATTGGCGAGCGATGTCGCTTACTGGGAGAATCTCGCGGCCGTGATGCGAAGAGTGCTGGGGGAGAGGCCGTAATGGGGCGGTGGCGCGAAGCTGGGCAGAAAGTGTGGTGCAGCTTTCGCAAGACAGCGGCCGATCGTGATTTGGAAGCGGAACTGGCGTCGCACCTGGAACTGGCGGCGGCGGAATTCATGAAACAGGGTATGCCGGCCGGTGAGGCGCGGCGGAGGGCTGTAATGGCATTGGGCGGACTGGAACCTACCAAAGAAGAACAAAGGGACGCGCGCGGCCTGCCCGCGATGGACACTCTGATGCAGGACTTGCGCTACACCCTGCGCACGCTGCGCCGGGAACGAGGCTTCGCCGCCTTCGCGATTCTGATCATCGCCCTGGGGATTGGCGCGGCATCCACCGTCTTCAGCGTTCTGGATGCGCTGCTGATGAAACCGCTGCCATTCAAGGATCCCGGCAGCCTGGTATGGATCGCCAACCGGACCAAGACCGATGGCGACTTATCCGGCGCCACGCTCCAGGTCGGGCGGTTTCAGGATTTCCGGCAGCGCAACAAATCCTTTACCGATATCGCGGCCTACTTCGCGTTTTACGGCGTTGGCGACAGCAAGCTTACCGGAAACGGCGAGCCCGAGCGCCTGAGTACCGTGCCGGTATCCCAGAATTTCTTCCCCCTGCTCGGCGTGCAGCCGCAAATTGGACGCCAATTCACAGCGGACGAATGCAAGTGGAACGGACCCCACGTCGTGATGCTGAGCCATGGATTGTGGGAGCGCAGATTCGGAGCGGACCCCGCTATCGTGGGCCGCAATATCCGCTTGGACGGCAGTGACACGATGGTGGTGGGCGTCTTGCCCGCGTCCTTCGACTTTGCGTCGGTCTTCGCGCCCGGCACCCACATAGATCTGTTCGCGCCGTTTCCTCTGACCAAGGAAACCGACAGATGGGGCAACACCCTGGCGGTCGTGGGACGCATCCAGCAGCCTTCACAATTGGCGCGCGCGCAGGCCGAAGCCGACATTTTGGGGCCGCAAATTTCCAAGGAAAATCCCCGCAGCAACGGGATCGATCCGAAGCTGACGATTTTGCAGGAGCACGTCAGCGGCAGAACCAGGCCGGCCTTGATCGTCCTGGCGTGCGCCGTGGGCGTAGTCATGCTGATCGTGTGCGCGAACCTTTCGAACCTGTTGCTGGCGCGGGCGGCGGCCCGTCAGAAAGAAGTCGCGATCCGCATGGCGCTGGGAGCGGGGAGGCGGCGGCTCATCCGGCAATTGCTGACCGAGAGCCTGGTTTTGACAGGGGCCGGTACCGTCTTGGGACTGGCGCTGGCACTCGTCGCCACGCGCATGGTCGCGCATCTGGACGCCTTCAATATTCCGCTCCTGAGCAGCGTGAGGGTCAACGTGGTGGTGCTGGCGTTTACGGTGGCGGCGGCCTTCGCCACCGGACTGGTGCTCGGAATCGCGCCGGCCTTGCAGACCACCGTGATCTCCATCAGCTCGTCGCTCGGGCAGCGCGGCGTCGGCGGCGGTAGGGGCCACATGTGGGCGCGCGCCGCGCTGGTGGTCTCCGAGATCGCCTTTGCCTGCGTGCTGCTGGTCGGTGCCGGATTGTTCATCCGGAGCTTCCTGCGCGTGCTCGAAGTGGATCCCGGATTTCGCGCCGAGAATGCCGCGGCCTGGCGCGTGGATCCGGGACCGGAATACAAGACCCAGGCGCAACAGAACGCATATTACGATGCGATGCTGCACAGCGTGCGCGCCATCGAGGGCGTGCAGGGAGCCGGGTTGACCGATGTTCTGCCGCTGGGCCATAACCGAAGCTGGGGCGCGGGAGCCAAAGGACAGACTTACAAAGACGGCGAATATCCTTCGGCATTCGTGCGCGTAGTGAGCGATGGGTATTTGAAGGCTCTCGGGATGACGCTGAAGAAGGGGCGCGACTTCAACGAGCAAGATCAGGTGAAGGTGTCCACGCCCGTGATGATGATCAACGAAACCATGGCGCGCCAGCTCTGGCCGGGCCAGGATCCCATAGGCAAAATCATTCCCGGAGAGTGCACCGGCGAGGACCGGCAGGTGGTCGGTGTGGTCGGCGACGTGCGGCACGTGGCGTTGGAGCAGACTTCCGGCTCGGAAATGTACATGCCACTGCGGCAGTGCCAGGATTGGGGATCGCTTGATCTTGTGGTGCGCTCGACGCTGCCCCTGCCGGTGCTTTCCCAGCGCGTCGAACAGGCGCTGCATCCGTTGATTCCGACGCTGCCGAAGGCGAGCATGCGGCCGTTGGCGGGGGTGGTGGACCACGCGATTTCGCCGCGGCGGTTTATCGTGCTGCTACTGGCGGGGTTCGCGGCGTTCGCGCTGGTGCTGGTGTCGTTGGGGATTTACGGCGTGGTTTCCTACTCGGTGACGCGGCGGACGCAGGAGATCGGGATCCGCATGGCGCTCGGAGCCCAAGGGACGCGCGTACAGCGGCAGATCGTGCTGGAAACGTTGGGCCGGGCGGGCATCGGGCTGGCGATTGGGACAGTGGCCGCCATGATTGCGGCGCACGCAATCGCCGGACTGTTGTTTGGGGTAACTTATGGCGATCCTTATACGTTTGCCGCAGCCGCGCTGGCAATGCTGGCGGTCTCGGCGCTGGCGGGCTATCTGCCGGCGCGGCGGGCTTCGCGGATCGATCCGCTGGTGGCCCTGCGGGTTGAATAATGTCCTGGCGCAGGCTTCACGGGTCAGCGTGCTCACGATCGGGTAACCGATTCCACTGGCTGGGCTCCCGCGGAGCGAAGGCCGCGAATCTCGCGAATTGATGGTTGGCCTAACAGTCGGCCGCGGCGCGCTCTCGCGGCCTGTAAGCGCATCTGTTTTCGATACTGAAACGGGCATTGCGGCGGAAGGTACGGTCGCGCGGAACGGCTTGCCAGTGATCCTAAAGCGCATCTGTGGAGGTTGACTCACCACCGCGCCACGCAACGGCCGAGTCCAACAACGGTTTGATCCGCAGTGCCGGCCGCATACCAGCTAGAAACGGCGGGCATCGGCGACTTGCCAGGCGCCGGGGGGCATCAGCCCCGTGCGGATGCGAAGGGCCTCGCCGGCTAACGGCTGCGCTTCC
Organism: Bryobacterales bacterium; assembly: GCA_963738375.1. Classification (GTDB taxonomy): domain Bacteria; phylum Acidobacteriota; class Terriglobia; order Bryobacterales; family Bryobacteraceae; genus Bog-159. Next base: position 496,606 of record CAVTWL010000004.1, read on the forward strand.
GCGTCCTGTCCGCAGGCTCTCAGCGCGCGGGCCAGACCGAGCGCCGCGGTGGCCAGTTGTGCGTGGCTTTCAGGTAGGAATTGGCGCGTGATCGATAGCGCCTCGCGCGAAAGGTGGACAGCCTCGGCGCAGCGCCCTTGCGCGACGCGCAGCGCGGAGAGCCTGACGAGCGAATCGGCGGTCGATGGATAGAGTCTGCCGAGTTGCGCCCGGCGAAGCGTCAGCGATTCTACGAGCAGAGGCCCGGCCGCACCCGTCGATCCTCTGACAGCCAGAAGGCGGCGTATGCCGGCAGCGGCAAGCCCTCCACCAGTTCCATGGCGAAATAAGGCTGCTCTCCGAGTCCCATGCGGGCGGTTCGGGCGTCGTAGATGCGCGCGATGCCGGGATGCTGCAGGCGGGCGAGCGTCTCCGATTCCAGGCAAAACGCCGTAAAGCATCGGGGCCCAGCATGCCCAATTTAATGGCCTTGAGCGCGACCACGCGGCGCGGCGTCTGCTGTTCGGCGCGCGGAAATAATAGCGGCGCGGGGCGCCCGCTTTGCGCGAGTTCCTCAAAAGACTTTTGTGTAAACCGGTACCAAACCCACGCCGCATGGCGGTGTTGCGTCTGCTAGAATGCGGCATTCTATGTCTCGCCTCTCCCGCCGCCGCTTTCTCGGGGCCTTCTCCGCTGTTCCTTGTGCCGCAGCCTTCGCGTGCTTCAACGCTTTTGCCGCCCCCGAGCGCGGCCGCGCCAGGATCACCGACATCCGCGCCATGGTCGTGCAGGGACCCCGCACTTACACATTCGTTCGAGTCGATACCGATGCGGGTGTTCACGGCATTGGTGAGGGCTACGGCAGCCCCGCTATTGGCACTAAAGCCGGCGTCCTCGAATTACGTTCTTATTTTCTAGGCAAAGATCCGCTCGAAATTGAAGCGCTCTACCGCGGTCTCGGCAACCGCGCCGATGGCTCGGCGCACATGCTGCTCCGCGCCGTAAGCGCCATCGAAATCGCCCTCTGGGATCTGGCCGGCAAGCTGCTCAATCAGCCCGCCGCCACCCTGCTCGGCGGCCACTATCGCGATCGCGTTCGGGTCTATCGCGACGACGGCCCCTCCAACATGCTCGATCGCACCATTTGCAACGACTGGGCGGACAAAATGAAAGCCGATCCCGCCGGCTGGACTGCCTTTCGCGTCTCCCCCCCCCACGCCGGCGCTAACTCGGAAACCTTGCACGATCCAGCGAATCGCGTCCTCACCACCCGCGAACTACGCGACATCCATCAGGGCTTTGAATATCTGCGCGACGCCGTCGGATGGGACCGTGATTTAATCGTTCGCTGCGACGGTCAGTACGACCTCCGCGCCGCCCTGCAACTCGCCGAAGCCCTCGAGGCCGTTAAGCCCCTTTGGCTCGAAGACGTGCTGCCCCCCGATTTTTCGCCGGCCTGGGTCCGCCTGTCGCAAGCCTCCAAAATCCCCATCGCAACCGGAGAAAACCTGGCGCGCCAGCAAGGCTTCAAGGATTTCATCGTGAACCAGGGCTGCGACGTCATTCAACCGGATCCCCGCAATGCCGGCGGCCTTCTCGAATCCAAAAAAATCTGCTCGCTTGCGGAACTATACGGGCTCTCCGCGGCTGCACACAATTCCGGTACTGCCCACAGCGCCATGGCCACCGTCCAACTGGCCGCTTCGGTCCGCGATTTCGTAGCCGCCGAGACGGTCATCGGACGCCGCAACTGGATGGACGACGCCATCCTCCACGACGGCCCCATCGTCGCCCAAGGCTACATCGCCGTGCCGCGCAAGCCAGGCCTCGGCGTCGAGTTGAATCCCGAGGTCATCAAGGCCAACCTGGCGGAAGGCGAGCGCTACTGGGATTGAAATCGCATCCTGCCGTTCCTTACATCGTGCCGTTTGCTGTGTTCGTCGGCCTGCGCGCCATTCCTCTGTCATCCGAATGGCTGGCCCCCGCGCGCTTCCTGCTGGTTGCGGTAACCCTCGCGATATTTTCTCGCCAGGTCATTTCCTGGCGCCCCTCTTTCCCTGTGGCGTCCATCGTTCTGGGCGCCGCGGTCCTAGCCATCTGGATCGCGCCCGATCTGCTGTGGCCGGTGTACCGGGGTTCCTGGCTATTTCAGAACAGCCTTACCGGCGTCGCACGCAGCACCGTCCCAACCGCCCTCCACGCAAACGTGCCGTTCATCGCCATGCGCATTCTCGAAAGCGCCATCCTCGTCCCCATTCTCGAAGAACTTTTTTGGCGCGGCTGGCTAATGCGCTGGATTATCCGATCCAAGTTTCAAACCGTGCCCATAGGCCAGTTCACCCTACTCTCCTTCTCCGCCGTCGCCCTTCTGTTCGCCTCCGAACACGGCCCGTATTGGGATGTCGGCCTCCTTGCGGGCATCGCGTACAACGCATGGTGTGTCCGCACCCGCAACCTCGCCGATTGCATCATCGCGCACGCCGTCACCAACGCGCTGCTCGCCGCCTACATCTTGATCTTTAAGCAGTGGCAATACTGGCTCTGATCCGTTGTGCTAACCTGAATGCTTCACACCCTTTAAAAGGAGTTCCTCTCGCATGTCAGTAAGGTTTGGGTTGCGGCTGGCCATTTTCTGCCTCGCCCTTGTTTCGTTTTCAAAAGCCGGCTTCAGCCAGGCTAAAGTAGGCGTCGTCAGCCTGCAGCGCGCCGTTCTCGGATGCGCGGAGATTAAGAAAGCCTCCGCGGCGATGGAGGTCAAGTACAAACCCCGCCAGCAGGAAATGGAAAAGTTGCAGCGCGAGCTCGCCGGCATCCAGCAGCAGTTGCAAACCAACGCCGGAAAGCTCACCCCGGCCGCCGAAGCCGATCTGAACGCGCAAGGCCAGCGCAAACAGCGCGAACTCCAGCGCCTCAATGACGACCTGCAGGCAGATGTCACCGCCGAACGCAACGACATCCTGGGCTCCAGCGGCGCCAAGATGCGCGACATCGTGAAAAAGCTCGCGGATGAGAAGGGGCTCGACGTTGTGGTAGACGAGCAAAGCACCCTGTTCTTCAAGCCTGCCATGGATCTGACCGCCGACGCCATCGCGGCTTACGATAAGGCCTATCCGGCTAAATAGGCGCCCGCCATGGCTGGCTATCTCGATCATTACGGGGCCGGCGAAGAACGGCGCGAAAGACTGGTCAAGCGCGTCGTTCTTACCACCCTCGCCGTCGTTATCGCTGCCGGTGTTCTCTTTCTTGTTTTCAAAAATTACCGCCAGGAGCACGTAGTCAATCGTTTCTACGACCTGCTGGCGCACAAGGACTATCGGAGTGCTTATGCACTCTGGGGTTGTACCGCCGCTGCCCCCTGTCCCAACTACCCCATGAATGCTTTCATGCAGGACTGGGGACCGCATAGCGAACACGCCGATCCAGCTTCCTTCCACATCTCGAAAACCCGATCCTGCGGTTCTGGCGTGATCGTTACCGTGGAATCCAATAAGCAGCAGGAAGACAAGCTGTGGGTGCAGCGTAACGATCTGACCATCGGGTTTTCACCGCTGCCCGGATGCCCGGCGCAGTAGGCTTACAATGAGACTAGGGACGGGAGAAGAATGGGTACAACAGTAGCTGGTCTGGAAGGCGTCGTCGCAGGTGAATCTGAGATTTGTTTCATTGATGGATACGCGGGCGTCCTAAGCTACCGCGGCTACAATATTCACACCCTGGCGGAACATGCAACCTTCGAAGAGGTCATTTTCCTCCTCTGGAACGGATGGCTTCCCAAACAACCCGAGCTGGATCAGCTTAAGAAAGACCTCGCCTCCGGCCGCGGTATTCCCACCGAAGTGTGCGATTTTCTGAAGACCGTCCCGCAGGCCAGCCCCATGGACGTGCTGCGCACGGCCGTCTCCATGCTCGGCATCTACGATTCCGAAACGCCGGACATGACGCCGGAGGCCAACATGCGCAAAGCACTCCGCCTGATGGCTCAGACCTCCACCATCGTCACGACCTTCGACCGCCTGCGCAAAGGTCTCCACATCATCAGCGGCGACCCGTCCATGACCTTTGCCGAGAATTTTCTCTACACGCTTACCGGCAAGCGTCCCGACGACATCATGGAGCATGCCTTCGACGTCGCCTTGACCCTGCACGCCGACCACGAGTTGAACGCCTCCACCTTCGCCGCCCGCGTCACTGCCGCCACCCTTTCCGACATCTACTCCTCGGCTACCTCCGCTATCGGCGCCCTCAAGGGCCCTCTTCACGGCGGAGCGAACCAGGATGTCATCAAGATCCTTCTGCAACTCTCCAGCGAGGAAGCTGCCATCGACCGCGTCAAGAACACCCTGGCGCGCAAAGTGAAAATTCCCGGCTTCGGCCATCGCGTGTATCGCGTGGAAGATCCCCGCGCTACGCATCTGCGTGTATTCTCCGAAGAGCTCGGCCGCCGTACCGGCCAGGAAAAACTGTTTAATCTGTCCCAGGCCATGGAGCAGACCGTGAAAGCCGAAAAAGGCCTGATCGCCAACGTCGACTTCTACTCTGCTTCTACTTATTATGCGCTCGGCATCCCCGTGGACCTCTTTACCCCGGTCTTCGCGGTCAGCCGCATGTCCGGATGGACCGCGCACATCCTCGAACAATACAAAAACAACCGCTTGATCCGCCCCCGTGCCGAGTACAAAGGTAACCCCGACGGCATGCCCTGGATCCCCATGGAACAACGCTGATGGACGAGAAGGCTTACTACACCGAATCGCCGGCTACACGGCCCATCCCGCTGAACTGCCCCTACTGTAAGACCTCGGAGACTTACGATCTGAAGTGGCTGTTGCGCAAGAAGAAGGATCGGCTGCCGCCCGGCGCCGACGAGCGCGACCGCGCGCGTTTCGCCAAATCGCAAAGCTACATGGTGCTGCTGGACGACAAAGTAGCTTGCAAGAACCTCCGCTGCCGCAAGCGCTTCGATATCTCCGGCGTCAAAACCATGGCCTTCGTATAAGGGTATTTCGGGCCCCTATACCTGCTATAATCTCTCCGTACCCATCGGAGGGAACCCCTTGCTCGAACTAGCGAAAACTGTCCATCGCTTCGGCCTGCCTTACATGCTGCGCTTGCAGAAGACCTATCGCACCGGATGGGACGAGATGATTCGCGGCTATCTCGAAACCACCACCATGCACGCCCTGCTCAACGTCGGCCTGATCGACGAAATGCAGAAGCAGCGCAGCCGTCGATATCGATGAATTTGCCGCCGCGCGCCAACCTGGAACTGGCCGTCCTCCAGCCGCTGTGCGAAGCCTTCTATTGCCTGGGCATGTTCGAACGGAACGCCGGCGGCTATTCGCTATCCGAAAAGGGCCGCGACATCGTCGAGGTGATGCGCGGATGGCTGGAGGTCTGCTACGGATACAGCGAGGTCTTCCATTCGCTCGAACCCCTGCTGCGCAAAGAACAGGTTTACGGCAGGGATTTCTATCGCCGGTCGGATTTCGTGGCGCGCGGCAGCGGCGAAATGGAGAATCTGCTGTTCTTCCCCATGGTCAACGACATCATCATCGCCAATGGATATAAGACGCGTGCTCGACCTGGGCTGCGGCGACGGCACGTTCCTGCGCATGCTTTGCGGCTGAATCCCGGAGGTCCGGTGTTATGGCATCGACATCGCGCCGTCTGCCGTTGAGGAAGGCAACCATGTACTCGGCGAACTCGGACTGCTGGATCGGGTAACTCTGTCTGCTCTGCGATATCTCCAAGATCGATCAGGCAGGCGTGCCTCCCATCGAGGCAGCCACCGTCTTCTTCATCCTGCACGAACTGCTGTATTTCGGCGAAGATGTGCTGGTGAATTTCCTGAAGGATTTCCGCCGCCTGTTCCCCGGCGCGCCGCTCATCGCCTTCGAAGCCGTACGCCCGCCTGCCGAAGACCTGCGCCGTCACCCCGGCATCTCCGTCTACTACTTCCTTTATCACGATCTCACCCAGCAGAAGCCGGTCGATGCGGATACCTGGAAGCACCTGTTCCGCAAGGCCGGTTTCCAATCCATCGAAGAACGCCTGCTCGATTTCGCCAAAGCCGCGATTTACATTTTGAAGTAAGTATGTCACGGTTGCTCTTCACCGTCTGGCCGTACCCTACCCACCTGCACCCGTTCATCGCGCTGGCGCTGGAAGCTCGTTCCAGGGGCATGAAGTCGCCTTTTACACCGGAGGCGGCGCCTTGTCCGTCCTCGAGCGCGAAGGCTTCCGCTGTTTCCCATTTCAAGCGGTGGACTGGAGCGTGGTGGCGCGCACCGTCGACGATCTGATCGCCGGTCGCAAGCGTCCTTCTCAAATGCGCCGGTTGTGGCCTCGTTTCCTGGTAGAGACGGTACCGGCTCAGCTATGCGATCTCGAGACGCTGCTGGCCGAATGGCCCGCCGATGCGATCGTATGCGATATCGCCATGTGGGCTCCGATCCTGATCCTGCACGAGCGCCTGGGCATTCCTGTGATCGCCTTCTCGCATGTCGCGCATTGCATCCTACCGGGGCCGGAAGGTCCCATCCAAGGCATCGCCTTCCCGCGCCGGCGCACCGGCTGGACCGCGCTCTATGCCGCGCTCGCCTCCTATGCCGCTAACCTGGTCACGGCGCGCACCCGCCGGCGGGCCAATGCCTTGCGGCGCAAAGCCGGCCTGCCGCCGGTCGATATCGGCATCAACGCCCTCACCGGCACGCTGCCGCTCTACCTGGTTCCCGGCGCGCCCGAATTCGATAATCGCCGACGCGATCTTCCGCCCTCGGTACGCTACGTCGGTCCCTGCCTTTGGGACAAGCATTCCGGCCAGAAGCCGCCCGGTTGGCTTCGCCAAGTCCCGCGCAATCGTCCCGTGGTATTGGTGGACGAAGGTGCATTATTCACCCGCGAGCCGCGTGTGTTGCAGCTAGCGGCGCGGGGGCTCGCGGGCCTGCCCGTCACGGTTGTCTTAATGGCCGGGGACGGGCGCAATCCCGCCGGCTTCGACTTGGGACCGCTGGCTTCCAACATCGCGCTGCGGCCGCATGCGCCGCTCAGCGATGTTCTGCCGTACGCCAGTGTCCTGGTGACGAACGGAAACTCCGAATCGGTGCTGGCGGCTCTGCAGGCAGGCATTCCCTGCGTGGTTATCCCATCAATTTGGGACCAAGCGGAGATGGCATGGCGCCTCGCCGACACCGGAACCGGATTGCGCATTTCGCCCGCGCTGGCCAACCCAGCCAGGGTGCGGAAGGCCGTTGAGCGCCTCCTGCAGGAACCATCCTTCCGCAAAAACGCCATCAGCATGGGTCAGGATCTGGCGCGTTGCGGAGGTCCAGCGCGCGCCGCGGAGTGCATTGACGACCTCATAGGCCGCCCCGTCAAAACCAGCGGGCTATAGCGAAGCTACCGCGTGACCTTCCTTCAAGGGAGGAGTCTGCGGAAGTTTATGCACCGGCGCGGGCGTTCGTAGGAACTGTTGGATGTGGTCGGTGAGCAGTTCGGGCTGCTCCAGCGGACCGAAGTGCTCCCCACCGGGCAACAGCACCGGCTTGCAGTTCGGTAGCGCTTCGTGCAGGTAGTCGTACGAGCTGATGAAGTGCGAGTCTTTGCCGTAAACCAGCAAAGTAGGCGTCTGAATGGTGCGCACCGCCTCCAGGGTCATATCGCCCACCACCTCGTAATCCTTCAGCAGCGTGGTGTTGCGGATCAAATTCAACAACGGTTCACGATTGCGCGGCAGACCGCGCGCGGGACCGTAGAACTTCGGCGTTTCCAGGCTAAGCTGCAGCAGGTACTCCGCATCGGTGCGCTTATCTTCGGGTACGTGGATACCCACTTCTTCCAGCTTGGCCACCCAGGCGGACCAGCCAATCCAATCCTTGTCGTTGCGCAAATGTACCAGTGCCGCAAGTCCGGGTTCCAGTGCCACTAATTTCAGCGACCCGCTCTGGATACAGCAGGCTGAAGTACATCGCGATGTCTGCGCCGAAGCTGTGTCCCACCAGGATCGGGCGCTCAATCCCCATTTCGTCCAGAAAGCATCGCAGATCCTCGGCCATATCGGCCGCCGTGTAGCCTGTCGGTGTCACGTCACTGTAACCGTGTCCCCGCAGATCGTAGGTCGTAACGCGGTGCTCGCGCCGCAGGATCGGCGCCATGTAGAGATGCCAGACTGCCAGATTGCCGAGGAAACCGTGTAGCATCACAACGTCGGGACCCATGCCCACGGTGATGTAATGCAGGTTCACTCCGTTAGCTTTTATCTTTGGCATAAGGTAATGGTTTTTCGGCGTCTCAGAAGACAATGGTACATCACAAGGTAGAGGGCGACAACAGTACACCCCCTCCCCGCATCAAGTACTTTCTTGGGTTTGTCGCTCGAAACAGCGCAAAAGACAATTAGTTCTTGGGCCTCGGCGCTAAACTCAAAACGGAGTCTGCGCCCGATGGCCCGCAAAAAACCCAAGTTCGAACTCCCGAAAGAAGTCCGCAAACTCGCCAGCGAACGCGTCGGAACCGTGCCTTCGTCCCGTCCCATCATCCCCAAATCCCTGCGCCAAAAACCAAAACACAAAAAACCGATTGCCGGCGACTCTGAGTGCGTGACTTCCCCGCGCGTCTACATGAAGTAGTCTTTGACCTTGCCCAATAAACTCTTCTCCGCCGGCTGATTCTCCACCGGCAGTGTATCCCGCAATTGCTCGAAGAGCTTGCGCTGGTCGCGCGTGAGCTTGCCCGGTACTTTCACGTCGATATGCACATAAATATCGCCGCGCCCGCCCCCATTCACCGAAGGTACGCCCAAGTGCCGCAAGCGGAACTGCGCGCCGTTCTGCGTGCCTTCGGGAATCTTCAAACGATGCGGCGATTCCATGGTCGGCACCTCGATATCCGCGCCCAGCGCCGCTTGTCCCACATTAATCGGAATCGTGCAATGCAGATCGTTGCCCTGCCGTTCGAAAAATGCGTGCTCCTTCACTTTCAGGACCACGTACAAATCGCCCGGCACGCCGCCATTGCGCCCGGCTGTCCTTCCTGCGCCAGCCGCAAACGGTTGCCATCGTCCACACCCGCCGGAATGTTGACTTTCAGCTTGCGCACCACCTGCCGGTATCCCTGCCCGTGGCATTGCCGGCAAGGATTCCGCACCACCTGCCCGTTCCCGTTGCAGGTATGGCAGGTCCGCCGTACCGATAGAAAACTCTGTTGGTACAGAATCTGCCCTTTGCCGTTGCACGTCGGGCATACGGTCGACCCGCTTCCCGGTTCAGCACCCGTCGCTCTGCAACGGTCGCAAGCTTCCATGCGCGGCGCTTGAATCTCCGCCGTCATGCCGAAAACCGCGTCTTCAAAGCTGATTTCCAGGTCGTACCGCAGATCCTCGCCGCGCTGCGCACGATTGCGCTTCTGCCGTCCGCCGCCGCCGAATATGTCCCCGAACCCGAAGAAATCGCCCAGAATATCGCTGAAATCCGAAAATGCATTCGGATCGAAGCCCTGCGAGGCCGAGTTCTGCAAGCCTGCATGCCCGTAGCGGTCGTAAGCCGCGCGCTTCTGCGCATCGCTCAGCACGCTGTACGCTTCAGCCGCCTCCTTGAACTTCTCTTCCGCCTCCGGATTATCCGGATTTCGGTCCGGATGATGTTGCAGCGCCATCTTCCGGTACGCCGATTTCACTTGCGTATCGTCGGAATCGCGTCCAACGCCCAATACTTCGTAATAGTCTCTTTTTGCCACGGGAAGGTTTTTCGGCAACCGTTACGGCCGTACGGCGACTTTTACCATCGCCGGCCGCAACAGCTTTCCTTTGAAATTATAGCCGCTTTGATATTCTTCCAAAACAGTTTCGTCCGGCACCTCGTCCGTCTCGGCGCGGTCCACCGCCTGATGCAAATTCGGGTCGAATCGCTTCCCGGTGGCCTCAACCGGCTCAAGTCCAGCCTTCTTCAGCGTGTCCATTAGCCTCTGGTCGATCATTTCGATCCCCTTGGCATATTCCCGGTCCGCGGTTTCCACCTTCACCGCGCGCTTGAAATCGTCGAGGATCGGGATCAAGTCGCGCATCATCTCCATGGCTGCATATTGCACATATTCCGAACGATCCCGGTCCGCCCGCCGCCGGAAATTCTCGAAATCCGCCATCGCCCGCAGCAGCCGGTCTTTCAAATCGGCCCTCTCCGCCGCCAATTGATCCCGTTCCGCGGTCAAGGCCGCCACTTGAGCGTCAGAATTCTCTTCCACGCTTGCCTGGTTCTGTTCCTGGTTATCTTCTTCCACTTGTTTATTAGATTAACAAACCGGACTGCCGGCTTCAGCGCCGGTGTCCCACGCCTGCCTCTTAATACTGCATGCTCTCGAGCGCCCTCCGCGTCTGCAACACTGCCCCCATCACACGCTCATAATGCATCCGCATGGGCCCCAGCACGGCGATCTTCGCCCAAATCCCGCTCGGCATCTGGAACGAAATCCCGATAATCGCCATTTCTTTCATCGCCGGATGCGTCTCTTCCAACCCAACCCGCACTTCCAGCGACCCGCCCGGCTGATCCAGCACCCGATTCAACAGTTCAGCCAGCTTTTCCTTCTCTTCCAGCGCCCGCAACAAATCGCGCAGTTTCTCGCGAGTCAGATGCAAATCGAGCCCTACCAGATTGGAAAAGCCTTCCATGTGGATCACCGGCGCTACATCCACATCCAACAATCCCTTCCGGTACAGCAAGGTCAGCTTCCGCAGCACGGCATCGTAAATGGCGCGCTCCTCGGCAATCCGCAGCAGTAACTCCCGCCGCGCATCCTCCAGCCGCCATCCGCTGAAATTTTGGTTCACGTAATTCCGGATGTTCCCCAGTTCGTCCGCGGAAACAGCCTCTTCCAGTTGCACCACCCGATTGTGTACCGCCCGGTCCCGCGTCACCAGGATTACCAGGATCCGCCGGTCTCCCAGCGGCACCAGTTCAATCTGCTCCAATTCGCGCACCGCCGAGGGCAGGGAAGCGGTGATCCCTACATTGTTCGTCAGTTCGGTCAGGATGTGGCAGCAGCGTTCCACCCGCGCCGCCACCGTGGGTGCTTCCATCAATTCCACGCGCAGGCGCGCGGCATCCGCCGAGGCCATGCGGCCCGCATTCACCGACTGCACATAATCGCGAAACGCTTTCTCCGTCGGTACCCGTCCCGCCGACGTATGCGGCTGCGACAGGTATCCCGCATCCGCCAGAGCCGCCATCACATTGCGGATCGATGCCGCGCTCAGGCTGTTGTTGCGCCGTTGGGCGATCGCGTGCGACCCCACCGGCTCCCCCGTCTCAATATAGGTGCGAACGATCGTGTGCAGAATGTTTTGCAGTCTGGTATTCAGCGGCGCGTCCGAATCCATAGTGGCTTGGAAATCTGCTACTCCTTATTGCTATTGTACTCATCCTGAATCAAAATCCCAAATTCAGGCGATTTCAAAACTTCCGGCAACCGTGCAGCAATCCGCGCGGTCCTTTAGAATAGCAAACACGATGCCCTTACTCGACCGAGTTCAGAAAGACATGGTGGAAGCCATGAAGGCGCGCTCCGAGGACCGCCTCGGCACTCTGCGCATGATGAAAACCGCCCTCAAAAAGCACGAAGTCGATGCCATGAAGCCGCTCGACGAAGCCGCCGAAATGGCTATCCTCAAATCCCTCGTCAAACAGCGCATCGAATCCGCCGACATGTTCCGCAAAGGCGGACGCGAAGAAATGGCCGCCAAGGAAGACGCCGAGCGAAAGCTGATAGAATCCTACCTTCCAGCCGGCGCGGGTGATGAAGAAATCGAGGCCGCCATCCAGGCGGCCCTGTCCGAAACGGGCGTGACTTCATTGAAACAGATGGGCATAGTGATGAAGGCCACCCAGGCCAAGCTGGCCGGCAAGACCGTGGACGGCAAATCTTTGAGCGAGAAAGTGAGGTCGCGACTGCAATGACGCCCCCCCAGACTGAGAAAAAATTCCGGTCCTACGTCCCGGACAAGACCAATATGCGCGAATTCACTTTTCGCGCCGTCCTCCTAGGCCTCGTCCTCACCGCCATCCTCGGCGCCGCCAACGCCTACCTCGGCCTGAAAGCGGGGATGACCATTGCCGCCACTTACCCCGCGGCCGTCATCGGCATGGCCCTCCTCAAGCTGATGAAGGGCTCCCTCCTCGAAGAAAATATCACCCGAACCATTGGCTCCATCGGCGAATCCGTCGCCGCCGGCGCCATCTTCACCATCCCCGCCTTCGTGCTCTCCGGACTCTGGCCCGGCCTCACCGCCGACAAATACTGGAATTCCGTCGTCCTCATGGTCATCGGCGGCACCCTCGGCATCTTATTCGTCACCCTCCTCCGCCGCGTCATGGTCGAAGATCCCGACTTGCCCTTCCCCGAGTCGGTAGCCGCATCCGAAATTCATAAGGCGGGCCAGCAAGGCTCGAAGGCTGCCAAAATCCTCTTCGCCAACATGGGTTTCGGCGGCTTCCTTTACCTCCTCGGCGCAGTCAACGTCTTCAACCCCAGCAATCAGTTCCGCGTCATGATCGGCGACATGAACAAGCGCCTCCTCCTCCGCACCAGCACCAATCCGAACGTCGCCGTCACTACCACCGGCGGCGCTTCCATCTTCACCGCCCCGGACGTCAGCCCCGCCTACCTCGGTGTCGGCTACATCATCGGACCCCGCCTCGCCGCGCTGAACTTCGCCGGCGGCGTTTTGGCCTGGGGCCTCATGGTCCCGCTTCTCACCTACATCCTGGGCCCCTACCTCCAGGCCGCCCAGCCTGCCGGCCAGCCCATCTCCTGGACCCTCCTCGCCCAATCCATCTATTTCTCGATCGTTCGTCCCATCGCCGTTGGCGGCATGCTCGTGGGCGCCTCCTACACCCTCTTCCGCATGCGCAAACAATTGGGCGCCGGCATGGCCCGCGCCGTCTCCGATCTGAAAAAATCGGCCGCCTCCCAGGCCGCCACCAACCGTACCGAGCGCGACCTCAGCGCCCGCATCGTCTTCGTCGGCGTCGGCGTCGTCCTGATCGCCATGGTCGGCTTGTATTACTACTTCATCAGCGCCGGCAACCTTCCCAAGTCCACCGTCCTCACCGGGGCCATCGTAGCGGCTCTGGTGATGGTGGTCCTCGGCTTCTTCTTCGCCGCCGTCTCCGGCAACCTGGTCGGCATGATCGGTTCGTCCAACAACCCCGTCTCCGGCCTAACTCTCTGTACCCTGGTGATCGCCGCCCTCCTGATGGTCGCGCTCGGCGTCTCCGGAACCAGCGGCGTAGCCGCCGTGCTGGGCGTTTCCGCGGTGGTCTGCGTCTCGTCAGCCGTTGCCGGCGAAATGCTTCAGGATTTGAAAGTTGGCCACATCCTCGGTGGCACGCCCGCCAAAATGCAGATCGGCGACATGCTCGGCGTCGTCGTCGCCTCCCTGGTCCTCTTCTTCCCCTTGGCCATTCTCGACAAGGCCTACCACTTCGGCAGCCCCGCCCTGCCCGCCCCGCAAGCCGGCCTCATGGCCATGCTCTCCAAAGGCATCGTAGGCGGCGATATGGCTTGGCCCCTGGTCGTCGTAGGCATCCTGATGGGATTCGCGCTCATTATGGTCGAAGTGAAAAGCCCCATGCTCTTCTCCGTGGGAATGTATCTCCCCCTCGGCACCACCTTCGCCATCTTCATCGGCGGACTCGTCCGCTGGGTCACCGACAAACTGCGCGACCGCCGCGGCTTCAACGACGCCCAGAAGGCTCGCGTCGACAACTCCGGTGTCTTGACCGCTTCCGGCCTGATCGCCGGCGAAGCCCTATGCGGCCTCGCTGTAGCCGCCCTGGTCGGCACCGGCCACGATGTCACGCTCCTGAAATGGGCGCCGCCATTTCCCGCCGCGCTCGTCGCCCTGGCGGTCCTGATCGTCGTCATGATCCAGGTCCCCCTCCGCAACGCCGGCCGCCCCGACGAGCCCGCGCCGCCCACCGCGATTATGTAACGGCGGATGGCGGGACGCTCCTTGTCCCGCCGCAAACCTTACCTTCAGCACGGCCCCTTGCGACACCAAGAGGTCGGCTAGAGAAAAACGGAGGCATGTCGATCTCTCGGGGTGTGTTGAAACGAACGGCTCGGCGCGGCTGACCGTCAAGAGAACAACATATAACATCACCCGGCATCGACGCAACGCGGTTTACCGGGTATACTAAGCCCAATTGCTCTTGGCTCAACAGAGGGCGCTTCTCCGACGGCAACGCCGCCGCCGCTAGTATTTTGGTTACTACGGGCTACCCCCGACCATTTCAGCCGGCCAGTCGAGCTGAGTGAAGAATGGCTAACACTCTGGGAGACAGTCTATGGAGACATTATCGCGAATGGGCGGCCGCATCATAATATTTGGATTCGTTACCACTCCTTTTACCATTGCAACAGACGTGGCGGTCTGCATCGCTTTCGTCCACGAGAACATAACTGAGACGCCCCGTCTACTGTAGTCCCTGTCTTTCCATCGCGTCGGACCTCACGCTGCTCCTGACGCCTTCATTGAGCTGCACCGCATTTCCTCGTGCCCTCGTCAACCCGAAAACCCTACTGCACCATCACCGTCACTTTCTTAATCGTCCTGCCATACTGATTCGTCGAATAAAGCCCGTACGTCGTCGTCGCCGTCGGGTTCACAATCACACTCGTACCCCGCACCGGTCCCACTTGCGGGCTCACGATGTTATAGATCGCATTCGCCGTCGTCCACGAGAGCGTGACCGGCTGTCCCGCGCTCACCTTCGTGGGATTGGCCGTGAAAGTGCCGATCGTTGGCGATGGCCCCGTCGGCACATTCGACGGCGTATACAGCGCGCTCATCTGTATCACGTCGAAATCCGAAGCCGTAATACTCTTCAGATTGCCCAGATCGTTATTGTTCCATTTGCCGTCAGGCATGCCCGAAATGTAAATCGCGCTCCCGTTGTCCGCCAGAATCATGCCGTAGTGTTGCAGCGCTTTCAGAATCACCTGGTTCGCCGGAGAGAATCCCGAAATATCGAAGCTCGCCTTCAGCCGCATCCGCATCCCCATCGGCGGCGCATTCGGATCGGTAACGCTTGAAGCCCAGTGCGAGGCCGGCGGCGTAAAAGCCTCCTGCGTAGTCGGAATTGTAAATCGCACCGCATGATTGATGGCCCCCGCCGCCACTTCGTCGTACCGCACCAGGCCCACGAAGACCGGCAGCCCCGCCGCATCCGCCGAAGTCCACGTATAAGGCCGCTGCTCGTCGATCGTCATATCCCAAATTGCCGTCGATCCCGCCGACCACGAGCCGTTGCTCACGTGCGCATAGTACAATTCGTAAAGCCAGCATCCCCCCTGATCCAAAACCAGCACATGCCGGTCGCCATTGCCCGGCGCCGGATACCCCTCGATCAGCGCATTCGACGGAATCGGCATCGGCCCCGGATCGCTATTCCCCGGATACTCCGTAATCGTCACTGGAACCTTGGCCTGCGTCCCAGCCTCGATCTGATACGGAATCCCCATTGATTGCCCGGCGTATTGGCCCGCGCCGAAATCCGGATGCAGCGTCACGCCCGCGCCAATATAATTGATGAAATTCGCCGAATTCGGGTCAACCGGCGCGCTCGAAATGTCCGTATTCCACAAATTGTTGGAGGGGAACGGTACGAATCCGTTCAACGACGCCAGCGGTCCAAGACTCATCCCCGCGCAAGTCCCGGCCTGTGCCAATGCGGCAGCCGGTAGGCACGTCAGCAGTACTGCTAGAACTATGGTCCTCATGGCGTCATTGTAAACCACAAACGGCAACCCCAATTGCGCCCTAATGAGTTAAATATCCAACGGTAATTCGAGCAATTGAAACGCATTATTCTGTTACGATGCGTTCTATGAGTACTCGCCTCCCGCGGCGCGCCCGGCGGAGCGTGCTTCTCTCCCTCCTCGCGGCCGTCTGCTTGTCAGCGCAGCCCGCCCAGCGCTTCGCCCCCGATCGCATGGATACTTTCCTTTATGGCGCGGCCTTCTACGAAGAATACATGCCCCAGGATCGCCTCGAAAGAGACGTCGCCCTGATGCAGCAGGCCGGGATTAACGTCGTCCGCGTCGGAGAATCCACCTGGAGCCTCTGGGAGCCAGAAGACGGCCGTTTCGAATTTGCCTGGATGGATCGTATCCTCGAACGCCTCGCCCGCGCCCACATCCGCGTAATCATGGGCACGCCCACTTATTCCATCCCGCCGTGGATGTTCAAAAAACATCCGGAAATTCTGGTCACCCGCCTTGATGGACAAAGAGCCACCTATGGCATCCGCCAGAATATGGACATCGCCAATCCCGATTTTCTGCGCTACTCCGAACGCGTGATTCGCGCCATCGCCGCCCATTACCGCGACAATCCTGCCATCATCGGTTATCAAATCGATAACGAAACCACCCCCTACGGCACGGCCGGCCCCGCCATTCAATCTGGATTCGTCAGGCACTTGCAGGAGAAGTTCGGTACCGTCGACCGCCTCAATCAAGCCTGGGGACTGGTCTACTGGGGGCAGAGCCTCCACGATTGGTCCGAACTCCCCCCCGCAACGGCATCCTCAACCCCGGTTGGAAATTGGAGTGGGATCGCTACCAGGATTCGCTCGCCACCCGTTATCTCGCCTGGCAGGCCGCTCTGGTCCGCGAATACCTCCGCCCCGATCAATTCGTCATGCAGGACTTCGGAGGCGCCACCCGCTCCGACGTCAATGAATACGCCGTCTCCAAAACCCTCGACATCGCCGGCATCAACCCTTACCACCCCACCCAGGATCTCTACAATGGCGAAAGTTCCAGCTATGGCGGCGACTTTGCCCGCTCGCTCAAAAACACCAATTACCTCGTCACTGAAATCAACGCCCAAACTATCGGTTGGGATTCCCGCACCCAGTTTCCCCCCTACGACGGCCAACTCCGTCAGGACGTCTACCTCATGGCCGCCACCGGCGCCAACATGGTCGAATACTGGCACTGGCATTCCCTCCATTACGGCCAGGAAACTTATTGGAAAGGCGTCCTCTCCCACGACCTCCAACCCAACCGCGCCTATGCCGAAGTCTCCCGCACCGCCCACGAACTCCAGCGCATAGGAACCCGCCTCGTCGACTTCAAACCGGCCCATCCCGTAGCCCTGCTCTACAGCAACGATTCCCGCCGCGCCACGGAGTACATGCCCTTCCTCACCACCCCTCATCCCGGAGAAATGCCCTGGAGCCACCCCGGCGGCTACGATGTCGAAATGCGCAGCCTCTATCGCGCTCTCTACCGCGCCCATGCCGGAGTCGATTTCATCTTCCCCGAAACCGAAAATCTAAGCTCCTACAAAGTTATCGTCGTCCCCCCCCTCTACATCGCGTCCGATGCCTTGCTCGCCCGCCTCGCCGATTATGTCCGCTCCGGAGGCCACCTGCTGCTCACCTTGAAAAGCGGCTTTTGCGACGAGTATTCCACCGTTCGTCCCGTCATGGCCCCCGGACCGTTGCGCGAAGCCGCCGGCTTCCACTATCAGGAATTCTCCAACCTCGCCCAACCCCTCCCGCTCGCGGGCGATCCCTTTCACGCCGGGGCAGGGAATCGCGTCACCGACTGGGCCGACATGCTCCTGCTCGATACCGCCGCACCCCTCGCCTTCTACGATCACCCCTTCTTCAAGCAATTTCCCGCCATCACCGAAAACCCCTACGGAAAAGGCGTCCTCACCTACGAAGCCTCCATCCTCAGCGACGAACTCCAGTCCGCCGTAGTCGCCCGCGTCCTCGACCAGGCCGGCCTCTCCAGCTCCGACCGCTATCTGCCCGCCGCCGTGAAAGTCAAACATGGCCTCAGCCGCGCCGCGGAACCCGTCCACTACTACTTCAACTTCGCCTCCCAGTCCCATTCCATCGCTTACCCGTATGCCGCCGGCCGCGAACTGCTGTCCGATCGTCCTGTCGCCGCCGGAGCGACCCTCAACCTCGAACCCTGGGGAGTGGCCATCGTAGTGGAGCCGCCCTCCCGAAATTGACCCGACTATGCCCGATTTTTTCGCGGACCTCGCCTACGCTTCCCGCGCCCTGCGCAAAAATCCGGGCTTCACTTTTATCGCTGTCCTGCTCTTGGCCCTCGGCATAGGCGCCAACACCCTGGTCTTCACGTTGGTTGATCGCATCCTCCTCCGCCCCCTCCCCTTCCGCGATCCCTCACGCCTCGCCGCCATCTGGGAAACCACCCACAACTGGGACCCCAAAGTCTTCGCCTGCTACCGCGATGTCGCCTCCTTCGATCGCCAAAGCCGCTCCTTCGATGGCGTCGCCGGATGGCAGTGGATGGAATACACGCTCACCAGCTCCGGTCAAGCCCGCCGCGCTTTGGGAGAAACCGTCACCGCCCGCTTCTTCGATATCCTCGGCATCGCCGCCGCCCAAGGCCGAGCCTTCACATCCGCCGATCTCGATGGCCCGCCTGCCGTCGTCCTCAGCCATTCCGGATGGCAGTCGCTGCTTGGCGGCGCGCCCGCCATCGGCCAATCCCTCACCCTCGACGGCCGCGCCTATACCGTCCTCGGCGTCATGCCCCCCGCCTTCGAATTCTACCCCCGCCAGGTCCTCTTCTGGACCCTCTGCACCCCCGCCGACGCCGCCCGCCTCGGCCTCGAAAAATTCCACGGCATGGGAGCCATCGGCCGCCTCCGCCCCCATGTCTCCCTGGCCGCCGCCGAAAACGAAATCGCCGCCCTCCGTGCCGCCCTCGAAAAATCAGACCCCGATGAACTCCTTCATGCCGGAGCCATGGTTCGCGGCTTACAGGAAGAACTCACCTGGCTCGCCGGACGCGGACTCCGCTCCGGATTGCTTCTGCTGTTCGCCGCCGTTGCATTGCTCCTGCTCATCGCTTGCGCCAACGTCGCCAACCTCCTCGCCGCCCGGGCCCTCGATCGCCGCTCCGAAATCGCCATCCGCGCCGCCATGGGAGCCCCCCGCGCCCGCCTCGTCCGCCAGATCCTCACCGAAAATCTGCTCCTCGCCGCCATCGGATCCGCCGCCGGTATCGCGCTCTCCTACGCCGGCCTCCGCTACTTCCGGTCCGTCCAACCCGTCGAACTCCCCATCGGCGCCGAAACCGCCTCCCTCGTGCTCGACTGGCGCGTCATCGCCTTCGCCTCCGCCCTCGCGCTCTTTACCGCCTTCGTCTCCGGTCTTCTGCCCGCCCTCCATGCCTCGCGCTTCCGCGTTCACCATCTGCTCAAGCAGGGCGGCCGCGGCGGCTCCTCCGGCCGTGCCGAACAGCGTTCCCGCAGCTTGTTGGTCATCGTCGAAGTCGCCCTGTCCCTAACCCTCCTCACCGGCGCCGCCCTTCTCCTCGAAAGCCTTTTCCGCCTGCGCTCCGAACCTCTCGGTTACCAAACCGATGGCCTCCTCATCACCCGCCTCGACCTTCCCGAATCCGCTTATCCCGCCCTCTCCAAGCGCATCCAACTCGCCGAAGCCCTCCGCCAATCCCTCTCCCGCCTCCCCGATATCCAGACCACCGTCCGCTCCGGAAATCTCATGCACGCCGAAACCGCGTCCGGTCCCTCGGCCCTCGAAACCGCCTTCGTGGAACGCCATCTGATTTACCCCGAATACTTCCGCGTCTCCGGCATCCCCCTCCTCGCTGGCCGCAATTTCGGCTCGCCCGATTCCGCCGGCAGTCAGCCCGTCGCCATCGTCGACCGCGAATTTGCCCGCCGCTACTTCCCCGGCCAGGACGTAATCGGCAAAACCATCCGCCTCGGCGAATCGGCTTCCGGCGCCCCTTGGCGCACCATCGTCGGCGTCGCCGGCAATATCAAGGAAACCAATCCCTTCGATGAAATGCATTGGAAGGTACAGCCCCACGCCTATGTCCCCCTCCCCCAGGGCGATCCCGCAGCTGCTCGCGAATTGGTCCTTATGCTCCGCGCCGGAAGCCGCTGGCTCGGCGCGGAAGGCCGCCCCCTCGATACCCTGTCCGCCGCCCTCCGCGCTTCCATCGGCCGCCTCGACCCCTCGCTGCCGCTGGCCGAAGTTACCAGCCTCCGTCAGTTCCTCAACCAACAGGCATTTTCCAAACCCGGCTTCCGTGCCTCCTTGCTGGCCATCTTCGCCGCCCTGGCCCTGCTGATGGCCGCCATCGGGCTCTATGGAGTCCTGTCGCAGTTGGTCGTCCAGCGCCGCCGCGAAGTAGGTGTCCGCATCGCCCTCGGCGCCGCCCCCGCCCATGTGGTCGCCTTGGTCGTACGCCGCACCTTATTCCTCACCGTCGCCGGAATCGCGCTCGGCGCGCTCGCCTCCCTCGCCGGTGTCCGCCTCTTGAGCAGCTTTCTGCTCACCGGCCCCGGCCGCCCCCTGGTCCTGATCGCCGTCGCCGTCCTGATGCTGTTGGTCGCCCTCGCCGCCGGCGCCGTCCCCGCCTGGCGAGCCGTCCGCATTGACCCGGCCGTCGCCTTGCGCGATGACTAGGCTCCGCCCTTCTTCTTCGCCTGCGCGGCTGGGCTTCTTCGCCGCTTCGTCCTCCGCCATCGTGGTCAGTCTCAGATAACCCGCCGCCGCCCGCAGTCGCACCGGCTCCTTCTCATCGTCCAGCAGTGGCTCGATATCCCGCGCCAGTTCCGCCTCATTCCGCAGGGCCAGCGAATGCACCGCCGCCGCCCGTACCGACCAGTCTTTATCCAATAGCGCGTCCTTCAGAGCATTCAACGTCGTCGCCGATTTGTCCTTACCCAGCAGCAGCGCCGCCGTCGCCCGCCCCGATGTGCCCGGATCCGTCAGCAGCGCCTGCATCGACGCCACCCCTTCCCCAAACCCCGGCACCGGCACGAATCCCATTCCCGTCCGCATCGCGAATAAAAACAATACCCGCGGCGTATGCACCATCCGTAAGGTGTCCCGCCGCTGCTTGGTCAAAAAATTCGACGAAGTTTTGCTCTCCCCCCCCAGCACCGCCAACAATTCCTGCTCCCCCGCTGCGTCGTGCAGCGCCCACAGCGCTTTCGCCGCCGCGAAACTCACCTCCGGCACCTCATCTTTCAGCGCCGACCGCAGCGCTGCCCGCGCGCTGTCCGTCTTCACCTCCGCCAGGCTCGCTACCGCCGCCAGCCGCACCTCCACGTCTTTGTCTTGCAGCATCCCTTCCAGCCGGTCTGAATCCGCCTGCCGCGTCGCCGCCAGGCTCAGCGCCACCACCGCCTGCTTCCTTGTGTCCGGATTCTTGTTTGCCAGCGCATCTTTCAACAGGCTGCTGCATCGCTCTGTGACAGCGCTCCCCAACAAGCCGCCGGCCAAGCTCCACGAAACCAGGAGTGCGCGCCCAAGTCTCATTTTCATGCTTCAAGTATGCCTCATGCCTATGCATCCCGGTTAGGCGTTATCCTGATCCCATGCAACTGACTACCGTGCGCCTCGAAATCCCCGACGGCGGCAACATCGTCCTCGGACAATCCCACTTCATCAAGTCCGTCGAAGACATTTACGAAGCTCTCCTCAACACCGTCCCCGGCATAAAATTCGGCATCGCCTTCAACGAAGCTTCCGGTCCCTGCCTAACCCGCGTCGATGGAAACGACGACGCCCTAAAAGGCATCGCCACCCGTAACGCCACCGCCATCGCGGCGGGCCATATCTTCACCATCGCCATGCGCGACGGCTATCCCATTAACGTGCTCACCCGCCTGAAAGACGTCCCGGAAATCTGTTCCATCTTCTGCGCCACCGCCAATCCCGTCGAGGTTGTATTAGCCGAAACCGAACAGGGCCGCGGCATCCTTGGTGTGATCGACGGATCATCCCCGCTCGGGGTCGAGACCCCTGCCGATGCCCAAGCGCGCCACGCTCTCCTCCGCAAGATCGGCTACAAACGGTGAGTTGGGACAGACTAGGCGAAGGCGTGGTCATCCCCGCGCATCCGCTGACCCTCCGCGCCGTCCGCCCGCTCCCGCCCTCCTCGCTGACCCTGGCCGCCGGTGTCTCGATCCCGCCGAAGACCTCTCCCCGAACCAGGCAGAACAGATCCGCTGGGTCTGCCGCCCGGGCCAGGGCAACTGCGTGTGCGTATGCGAGCTACCGGAGTGGGTGCGACAGATCTGTGGTCCAGGGCTATGAGATTGCCGGTGTAGTGGACGCGATTGGCAAGGGTGTCGCGGGTTTCGAAGTGGGCATTCGAGTGGCGGCGCTTACCGTATATGGAGGTTTCGCGGACCTTATTGTACGCGGGGCCGAGCAATTCCTGCCGATTCCTGATGGCGTTACCGATCGCGACGCGGCAGCGGTGAAGGCAAGGCAACAAAATAACCACGGTAATAGATAGCCGCATTGGTGTCCAAATCAGCCGATACGCTCGAGTTGCACGCAGAGAACCCTTTGCCCCGCCCTGCGTTACCCTACCCATAGGAGCACCCCATGAAAGTCATCGCTGACCTCTGCGTAGTCCCCATCGGCATCGGCACCTCCGTCTCCCGCGAAGTCGCCGCCTGCGAACGCGTCCTCTCCGACGCCGGCCTCAAAACGCACCTCCACGCCTACGGCACCAACATCGAAGGCGATTGGGACACCGTCTTCGCCGCCATCAAACGCTGCCACGAAGTCGTCCACGCCATGGGCGCACCCCGCATCACCTCCACCCTCCGCTTCGGCACCCGCATCGACCGCGACCAAACCATGGCCGACAAAATCGACAGCGTCACCCAAAAACTTAGCGAACCCCGTTGAACTATCCCTCAGCACCACTTTCCGCTGGATAACGACTACAAGATCTGATACTATCTATTCGTCACCGAAAGGCAGGTTAAGTCCATGGAATTGGTCCCCACCCAGGACGAAGTCCTCGCTCTCCTCCGCGAAAACGGAGCCCTCCAAAGCGGCCACTTCGAGTGCCTCAACGGTCTCCACACCGATATCAACCTCGAAACCGCCCTGGCCATGCGCCACCACCGCAACGCCCGCACCCTCAGCGTCGGGCTCAGCCGCAAACTTCGCGCCAACGCCGAACTGCGCGCCATCATCCCCGAACTCTCCATCGTCTCCGCCACCGCCGCCGGACTCCCCGTTGCCTACGGCCTCTGCGAAGCCCTCCGCGCCCACCAGGTCTATTGGGCCGAAAAGGACGGCCTCGCCTCCCCCATGCGCTTCCGCCAGTTCCTCGAGCCCGTCCCCGGCGAAAAAGTCGTCCTCGTCGACGACCTCCTCCGCTCCGGCATGCTGCTCACCGAAGCCCGCAAATTGCTCGAATCCCGCGGCGCCCAAGTCGTCGCCCTCGCCGTCCTCGTCTATCAGCCCACCCCCCAAACCCGCACCTTCGGCTCACTGCCGCTCTACTATCTGGCCAAACTCGACGCCACCTATTACGCCGACCAGGCCTCATGCGACTTCTGCCGCCGCCATGTCCCACTTCACCAGGTGACCATGGTCCGGCATGTGCAGGAACACGAGGAGCTTGTTACCGCAAACCCCCTCTAAACTTAGGAGCTAGTCATGAGTACAGCCGTATTGACCCAGGAAGTCCTGAATCCCTTTGAGATCGCCCAACAGCAATTCGACATTGCCGCCGATCATCTCAAACTCGACCAGGGCCTCCGCGATATCCTGAAACAACCCAAGAGACAATTGATTGTTTCCATCCCCGTGCGCATGGACGACGGGCGTATTCAGGTGTTCGAAGGCTACCGCGTGCAGTACAACCTGTCCCGCGGCCCTGCCAAGGGGGGCATCCGCTACCATCCCGGCGTCACCCTCGACGAAGTCAAGGCCCTTGCCGCCTGGATGACTTGGAAGTGCGCCACCGTCAACATCCCCTACGGCGGCGGCAAAGGCGGCGTGCGCGTCGATCCCAAACAGCTCTCCCAAAATGAGCTCGAACGGCTCACCCGCCGCTACGCCACCGAAATCTCCCCGATCATCGGACCCAATAGCGACATCCCCGCTCCCGACGTCTATACCAATTCCCAAACCATGGCCTGGTTCATGGACACCATCAGCATGCTCCATGGCCACACCGAACTCGGCGTCGTCACCGGCAAGCCCCTCAGTCTCGGCGGATCCAAAGGCCGCAACGAGGCCACGGCCCGCGGCTGCCAGTACACCACCCGCGCCGCCTGCGAGCTGAAAGGCATCGAACTGGCGAAGGCCACCGTTGCCGTCCAAGGCTTCGGCAATGCCGGCAGCATCGCGGCCCGCCTCTTCCATCAGGATGGCGCCCGCATCCTCGCCGTCAGCGACTCCAAGGGCGGCATCTATCACAGCTCCGGCCTCGACCCAGTCGCCGTCATCAAGTACAAGGAACAGACCGGCACCGTCATGGGCTTCCCCGGCTCCAGCTTCATCTCCAATAAGGATCTTCTGGAACTCAAGTGCGACATCCTGGTGCCCGCCGCTCTCGAGAACACCATCACCCTCGATAACGTCGATGCCATCCGGGCGAAAATCGTCGCCGAAGCCGCCAACGGGCCCACCACCCCCGGCGCCGATAAGGAACTCTACGCCCGCGGCGTTCTGGTGATCCCCGACATTTTGTGCAATGCCGGCGGCGTGACCGTATCTTACTTCGAATGGGTCCAGGATCTGTACGGCTTCTTCTGGACCGAAGTCGAAGTCAACCAATACTTAGAGCGCGCCATGAACGCCGCCTTCAAAGAGGTGCACGGCACCGCCGAAAGCTACAACGTAGACATGCGTACCGGCGCCTACATCCTCGCCGTCTCCCGTGTCGCCGAAGCCACCCGCGTCCGCGGCATCTTCCCGTAAAACTCCACGGGGGCTGGCCCGCCCAGCCCCCCACCCGCGTCAAAATGTCACCGCTTCGGCGAGCCGCACATCGCAGACTAGATACCGCCTCGTGAACCCTAGTCTACCGGGCCCCTTCCACTGGCCAGGTG
The DNA here is from genome assembly GCA_963738375.1 of Bryobacterales bacterium. Lineage (GTDB taxonomy): Bacteria > Acidobacteriota > Terriglobia > Bryobacterales > Bryobacteraceae > Bog-159. The sequence continues at coordinate 521,474 of CAVTWL010000004.1, forward strand.
CTCATACCGACCGGCGGGTATTCCGCTCGGCGAAGGTCCGCCGTCGCTCCACTCAAGCAGGTCACGACATCTTCGACTAAACGGACGACGGCGCTCCCCACTTCCTGACGGCATGGCGAGTCCCGACCTACGCGGGAGAAGTTGCTGAACTCGTTAAGAAGGCTAAAAAGTCCATAACAATCACGACAATCTTCCCCGTCGTTGGCGTCTACTAGTTACCCGCACAGTGGGTGCTTCTCGAAAGCGCGCTACGCGAGTCCCAGCGGGCGCGCGAGGTAGGCATCGACCTGTTGATGGCGTCCAGAAGTGCTCGCCGGGTTGTGCTTAAGATTCAGTTCTGCGAAGCGAAAGACAACTGGGATGGATGGATAAAACATCCAAAGAACGATCCGGACCTGAGATTCTTTGTGAGCTTTCGGCAAACCTGCCAGCAACCGAGAACGGAGATCAGACAATACGCTGAAATGTGTCTGACAATGAAAAGGTAATCGTTGTACTGCTTCCGGGGATGGACGGCACAGGAATCCTGTTCAAGGCATTCGTCGGGCTCTTACCTGAGGGAATCGACGTTAGGGTCGTGCGCTACCCCGAAAACGAGCACCTGTCTTATGTGCAGTTGGCGGATCGAGTCAGGGGCGACCTTCCGCACGGCACACCGTACGTAATCATCGCAGAATCGTACTCCGGACCGGTTGCTAGCATATTGGCCGCACACCCGATTGGGAATCTTCAGGCTGTTGTTTTTGTGTCAAGCTTCGTGGCCTTGCCCTGCGGTCGCATAGGCCCGTGGATTGCAGATGTAACGCCGACGGCCGTTTGTCGTGCCCGAACACCAGCTTGGATTCTTCGATGGCTCCTGATGAATTCTGCCACGCCGCCTGAAATGGTTTCTGCGGTACAAGATGCTATTGCTCGTGTTCGTCCCGATGTGATGATTCGACGCCTACGAGATGCTATGAATGCAGATTTTGCCGGCACACTCCAGAATTGCAATGTTCGAATCGTGTGTTTGGTGTCGGGGTCCGACCGTCTCCTTGGAACTCGCGGGCTTCGTGGGTTCCTTGCCGCAAGGCCGGACGTCGGGCCCGATAGGTCCTGCCGGACTCTTCTGGGAGGGCGCCTGGGTATCCAACCTAGCGTACAGGGGCAACGATGCGGTTTATTACAATGGCTCCTCCTACGTCGCGGTGCAAACCATTCCTGCCGGTCAAGCTCCGCCATCCACGGGCTGGAGCCTGCTATCCGAAGAAGGCTCAACTGGGGCGACCGGTCCACAAGGTCCCCAAGGTACGCCCGGCGCGCAAGGATCGCAAGGCCCCAACAGGGCCGGAGGGGCCCGCTGGAATTGCGCTGCCTTTCTCGGGCAGTATCAGCGCAGAAGGCGTAGCTTCTTCGGTCACGAACGGCGCACTTGGTGAGTCAGCCATCTTTGCCGCCGGAGGAATAGCATCGAGGACTTCGGCGGGCGGTAGCGGCCTGATAGGCAGCGGCGGGAACTCGAACGGCGGGGTATCCAACGGCGGCGCGGGTGTTTCTGGGAGCGGAGGGGATGCCGTCGCAATCGGCGATTACGGCGGCGCAGGCGGCTCCTTCCAGGGCGGCGGTTCCACCACACTCGGGGTCGGAGGCGGCGACGGTGTCGATGCCTACGGCGGACCGTCCGGGGGCACTGGAGGGGCCGGAAATGGGATCTATGGCTCGCCGGGTCAAGGTTATTCCGACGGCGTGAATTGGGGCTTGGCCGGCAAGTTCAATGGAGATGTCTTCGTCAGCGGCAGTCTCGCGAAGTCCGGCGGCTCCTTTCTCATCGACCACCCCGCCGATGCGGCGAACAAATATCTCTACCACTCCTTCGTCGAATCGCCGGACATGATGAATATTTACAACGGCAACATCGTTACCGATGCCAGCGGCGCCGCCACCGTTACCATGCCCGATTGGTTTGAGGCGTTGAACCGCGACTTCCGGTATCAGTTGACTGTGATCGGTCAGCAAGCCCAGGCGTGGGTCGCGGCGGAACTTGTCAACCGCGCTTTCACGATCAAGACCGACAAGGAAAACGTCAAGGTCTCCTGGCAGGTCACAGGCATCCGGCAGGACGCGTGGGCCAACGCGCACCGCATTCCGCTTGAAGTGGACAAGCCCGCCGAATATCGCGGACACTATCTGCACCCCGAGTTGTTCGGCCACGAAGGCGAGCCCAGCATCGGGGAGCCGCATCACCCGCGCCCGCCGCAGCCCTAGTTAGGGCAATTATATACTTGCCTAATACCTGCCGGGCAATCGTGCCTGGAGTTGCCAGGCAATCCACCGCGCCAGAATCCGATCGCCATAACCTGGCTGCTATACTGTCATCAGACCTTTCACGATTCGCCAAAATGAAGCGTTGCAGCATCTGTCACGCATCTTACCCTTCGGCATTCACCCATTGTCCGCACGACGGCTCACGATTGGTGGAAGGCAGCGATTGGACCGAAGGAGCAGTGATTCGCGGCAAATACCGCGTCCTCGGTAAACTGGGCCAGGGTGGCATGGCCACCGTCTATAAGGCGCTGCACATGGGCTTCGACGAATTGTGCGCGCTGAAGGTGATTCATGCCGAACTGGCGAGCGACGCATCTTTTGTCAAGCGTTTTAGCCAGGAAGCCGCTCTCACGCGTAAGCTCCAGCATCCCAACGCCGTCAAGGTGCAAGACATCGACCAGGCGGACGACAACCGTCCCTTCATCGTGATGGAGTTCATTGAGGGGGAAAGCCTGAAAGAAGTCATCCAGCACCAGGCCCCTCTGGCGGTCGCTCGCGTCTGCCGCATTGCCAAGCAGGTGGCGGCTGCGCTGGAAGCAGCCCACCAGATTGGGATTATTCATCGCGACATCAAGCCGGGCAATATCCTCCTCGCAAAGCCGTCCGGCGCCGCGGAATCTGAAGAAGGCGCCAAAGTACTGGATTTCGGTATTGCCCGGATCAAGGAGATGGGCGGCGTGGCCTCCGGCGAGACACTCACTCGCACTGGCACTTCCATCGGCACGCCCGCCTACATGTCCCCGGAGCAGGCTAAAGGCATCACTGGCGCCGGGCTGGACGGCCGAACCGATCTGTACTCCCTGGGCGTTGTCATGTACGAAATGTTGACAGGCGAACTGCCCATCAAAGCAGAGTCGGAAGTGCAAATGTTGATCGGGCAACTCAACGCGATTCCCCAGCCGATTCAAGAGAGGCGGCCTGGCTTGCCCCGCGGGCTGAGCGCTCTGGTGATGCAGTGCCTCGCAAAGGATCCGGCACTGCGGCCGGTAAGCGCCGCCGCACTGATCGCCCAAATTGAAGCTGTCGAACCAAATGCCGCAAGGGATGTTGAGCCGGACGAAGTTCCAACCGTGGCCACGCCGCGCCCCCGCGTCGAGAGCGAGCCGAAGACTGGGCCGCAGCCCCGCAAGCGCCGGCCCGCCGTTGTTGTTCTGGCTGTCCTGTTTTGCGCGCTGGCCATCTCCAATTTCGCTCGGCATTTTCGGTCGGGGCTCAGGCCCGCATCTCATGCGCCGCTTGCCGCCGAACCATCGGTTGCCCAGTCAACTCGGCCGCCGGAGTCCGCATTGGTATCGAACGAGCCAGCCTCCCCTCCCACCCCGTTAGTGGTCCCACCTACAGGGAAGCAGGCCACACCTACCCTGGCCCCGAAATCTACTACCGAAGATACTGCGGCAATTCCGGAAGATCTTGACCGCGCCCTGGGCTCGCTGCCCGTCGATGCTGCCACGGCTCGAAAAATCAAGGAGCTTTCGCGCGAGGCCGACGAATTGTCCAAAAAAGGTGATCTTGAGGGGGCGATGGCTCTGTACCGTAAACTGACGGAACTGCATCCTGGCTGGGCGCCTGCGATGGGAGCTCTAAATGCGCTGGCTGCGCTTGGACTCGCGGCTCAAAAGGAAACCGGCTCGCGTGCATCCGCAGCTTTAGTTCGACATTACAGCCTGGAGGTCGCCCGTCATCCCGGCGAGGCCGGCAGCCACTATAAACTGGGCACCGCCCTCGGCAACAACGGCGACCTCGATGGCGACAAGCGAGAACAACAGGCGGCGCTCCGTCTCGATCCTTCTCTTGCCGGCGCTCACGCGGAGTTAGCCTCCGTCTTTGCGCGCCAGGAACAGTGGGTGGATTCTGCCCGCGAATACCGTGAGGCGATTCGCCTGAAGCCGAATCTGCCCAACGCGCATACCGGCCTCGGCGAAGCCCTCGGCCGCCAGGGCGACTGGCAAGGCGAGATTGACGAAGAACGCGCTGCTCTTCAGCGCCAGCCGGGCTTGGCCATAGCGCACTTTCGGCTTGCCGTTGCTCTCGAGAAACAGGGAGAGACGGCGGAAGCGTTGCAGGAATATAAGCGCGCCACACAGTTGGATCCCGCGAACACCGGCTTTCGTTCGAACTACCAACGTCTGTCACTGGGAAATTAGTGATCGTGGCAAACCAAACCGATTTTGCCCAGCAGAATGAGCCCACTGGCATCCTTCGCCGTCTGAGTGTCGGGCCTCTTGCCCGAAGCTTTGATCCTGCCGCAACGTCCGGGTTATCAGTACAATCTGAATAACATGGACGGTCCGCTTTGTGTCCTGGCTGACGCCCCACGCCAGTACCTGGCATTATTAGAAATTTCGCAGTCCGTAGCATCGCAACGCGATTTGACGGCGCTGTCTCGCGACCTGATCGCGCGGCTGCCGCCGCCGCTGAGGCCTCCTCCGCTTGGCCGGCCCAATAATTCCGGCCTGGTTTTTCCTTCCTCTTTGGAAAAGCCGCTGTTTTGCCAGACGCTGTTTGGCAGACGATTGACTTCATTTCCGGCTCGGTGCTAGCATCTGACGTTTTCCGGCAGTTCTTAGAAGGGATGCCAAAGGTGAATCGGATGTCGAAGCAAGAGCCAACTCTTCTTTTTCTTTGCTTCCTGGTAGCGATTTCGGCCTATGGGCAGAGCAAACCGACCGATGCCCTCGTGGTGGCTACGTCGTCAACAGTAATTCGAAGCGATGCAAGAGGAGCGGTTCAGGTTCCGTTGAAGAACATCGCTTCGAAATCGATCACGGCCTATGCTGTTCGCTGGACCGTCGACTCCTTTAGTACCGTGAGCGCCCAAGACTTTTTTCCGAGTCTGGGAATGGAATCGCTGGCACCGGATAAGAAACTAGGTGTCAACGGACTGCCGTCCAATGGGATGGTTCTGGCCCGTAACACCTTTGTAAAATATCCGAATCGTGAGATTGGGTTCCAGGTGATCGCTGTAATCTTTGGGGACAGCACTGCCGTTGGAGATCCCGAAGAAATCCCGATACTCTTCGATCAGCGGCAAGCGCAGACCGAACTTTTGAATGCGTGGGTCGAGGAAATATCAAAACTGGACCGGTCTGATGCGTCTCGCTTTTTTGGTGCTGTATCCAATTTAATGCCAACCGCCACGGACGACGATTCAAGCTGGATACACCAAATCGCCGAAAATCAGAAGATACCGGAACGGGCAGCGCAAATTCCGATAACGCCAGACGCTTTGGTGCAAATGTTACGGGCACGCTACGCAGCCGCCAAAAATCACTCGACTAGGAAGGTGTAGTGGCGATTCGTCGAACCTTGGCAAGCGGACTGACAAGACGGCCGGGTGAGGCCGATTTGATTTCAGGAGGTGTGGGCCGGGCTGCGCCGCTGCCGGCTTGCCTGCATAATCCCGCTCATGTCCCCAACCGGCCGAATCTCGAAAATGTTGCCAAACGCCAGCGCCGGATGCTGGCCGATTAACTGTGCCGCGTGCTCCATGTCCTTAGCCTCAAGGACGAGAATGCCGCCGATTTGTTCCTTAGTTTCGGCGTAGGGGCCGTCGGTTTTTATCACCGTGCCGTTCCGCGAGGACAGTGTCATGGCGGTTTCCGGACCCTGAAGGGCTTCGCCACCAACCCAGTGCCCTTTGGCGCGGAGGCCATCGTCGTATTCAAAGCAGCTGTCGAACATGCGATCTCGCTGGCTCTCAGTCATGGCTTTGAATGCATCTTTGTCATAGTATCCCAAACAGATGTATTTCATCGTTCTTCTCCTCTAGCGGATTGGTGTAACCGGCCGTCACAGCGAATCAGTTCGTTTACTTGCTGCCGCCAGATGCTGTTTGCGGGTCGGGGAAGAAAAGAAGCTCCCGCACCTCGCCTACGGCATCGCAGGATATGGCGCCCTTGCGCCCCCACGCCAGCGCCTCTTCCAGGTTCGCGCATTCCAGTATCCAGAAACCTCCCATATGTTCTTTGGTCTCGGTAAATGGTCCGTCGGTCACCAGCACGCTGCCCCCGGACTGCTTTCGCAGCGTCTTCGCGTGCGCGGCCGGGGAGATTCCGCAGGCGAATTTCCTCACGCCGGCAGCAATCAATTCGCGATTGAGCGCGTGTATCTCCTCGATCATCGCTTCGGTTACGGTGGATGGGTCAAAGTCGTCGGGAAGGTAGTTGGCGATCAGATAATGCGGCATTGTCGTTCTCCTTGTTTTGTTTAATTTGGCTTCGGATGACTCGTTTCCCATTCACTCAGGATTCGTAGCTCATCGTTCCTTTGTCTCATAGTCGTCTGGGGAAACCGAATATCGACAACCGCTCCCAATCAATTCGAATTGGCGCATCCGATCCGGCAGGAACACACGAAGTTTTTGCGCATTTCCTCGCGGGCGCGCCAGTTGGCGATGGCCAAACCCGTGATACATTGTGCCCTTCTAAAGCCATGGAGAAAGGCAAGCGAGGGACCGCGGTTTATCTGGCAGCCGCCTGTCTGGGGGCGGTGATGTTGCTGCAGCTGGTGCTAACGGCGCGGGCAAACTCTTCAACGTTTGACGAGCCCTTTCACATTTACGCTGGATATCTGCAATGGAAGCACGGCTATATACTGCTGAATCCGCCTTTGATTCCGTACGTCTTCACGCTGCCCCTGCTGGAGATGAACTTGCAGGATCCGCCGATCGCCAGAGGCACTTACGATGCGATTGAATTTCAGGGGGGCCAAAACCTGGTCTTCAAGAACGATGCGGACGCAATCCTGTGGCGGGTGCGCCTAGCGGCGCTGGTCTTCACGGTGGCGCTAGCCTGGCTGGTGTTTGCCGCGGCAACGGAGATGTTCGGCGCGGGGGCCGGGCTGATCGCGCTGGGCCTGCTGACCTTCGATCCGACGCTAATGGCGCATTCGGCGCTGGGCACGCTGGACGCGGGCAACGCCTGCTTCATGTTCTGGGCGATATACGCTTTTTACCGGTATGTGAAGTGCCCATCGGGACGGCGGCTGGCGGCGACCGGGGTGATCGTTGGATTGGCGCTGGCGTCCAAGCACAGCGCGATCCTGCTCTTTCCCACGATGGGGGTGCTGGCGATCGTGGAGATCGCGTGGCGCAGCAAGCTAGAGCCGGATGCTCCAGCAGTGGCGCGCCGCGAGCGAGCTTTGCAGATGGTGCTGGCGCTGGCGGCGATTGGCGGGATTTCGCTGACGATTCTGTGGGCCGCTTACGGCTTTCACTACGCTCCTGGCGGCGCTGTGCCGTTCGACCCGCCCATGGCGGAGTACTTAAAGCGCGTACCCGTCGCGTTCGAGGGTAAATTGCTGGGCGAGATCGACCGGCTGCACCTCTTGCCCGCGCCTTACACGTATGCTTTCGCCAATATTCTGTGGCAGGCCAAGTCCTACACTAGTTATTTGCTGGGCGCCGCGCATCCGCACGCGGTGTGGTTCTACTTCCCGGTCAGCATGCTGATCAAATCGAGCCTGACGTTTCTCATTCTGCTTGCAATTGGAGCGGGGGCGGTGGCCACGGGCACCGTAAAGATGTCGCGCGGGATTTTGTACACGGTAATTCCGGCGGCGGTGTTCATGGCCTTTGCGGTGACTGGCGGCATGAACATCGGCATCCGGCACATTCTTCCTGTCTATGTTTTCCTTTCGGCACCGATGGCAGGGGCGGCCTGGGTTTTAGTGCAAAGAAGCCGGCGATGGATGTATGTGGTCGTGGCTTTGCTGGTGTTTCAAGCGGGTTCGGTTGTACACGCTTTTCCGGCTTCCATATCCTATACAAACGAAGCTTTCGGCGGCCCGGCTAACAGCTATAAGTATGTGAGCGACTCCAGTTCCGAATGGGGACAGCAGTTGAAAGCCGTTAAGCGGTATGTGGACGCGCGCGGGATGCGGCGCTGCTGGTTCGCGTACTTCAACCAAGCTATGATGGACTTCCGATCGTACGGAATACCGTGTACGCCGCTGCTGACAGCCGAGTATCCGGCGGCGACGCCCGCGGCGATAGACGGTCCGGTGCTGATTAGCGCGACGACATTATCGGGCTTCGAGACGGGTACCGGACCGCTGAATCCGTATACGCAATTTCAAAGCGTGAAGCCGGCCGCTGTAATCGACTACGGGGTGTTTGTATATGAAGGGCATTTTGAAATCCCGCTGGCCGCGGCGATGAGCCACGCGGAGAAAGCGCGAGCGCTGCTGCGAGCGAAAGATGCGCGAGGTGCGCTTGAAGAAGCGCAGCAGGCTGAAGCGCTGGCGCCGGATGGCGCGGGGATCAACGCCACCTTGGGGCAAGCTCTGGAGGCGAACGGGCATGGCAGGGATGCGGCGCGGTGTTACCGGAAGGCGCTGGCCATCGCACAGGCGGTACAGCCGGAATTTCAGGAGGATCTAATTGCGGAGCTGAAAGCGCGGCTAGGGGCCGAGACTGAGATTCCAGTCCCATAGCGACCGTAACACTTGTTCTTCGTCCCGCAGTCTCGTGCAGGAAACGTTATGTCGTAATGGTGGTCTCGGGCGCTGGCCGGCGGCCAGTTGCCCTGCGTCCCGGCCCCGAACAGGCAAGACGCGTGCAGCAGCGAAGCTTGTTGTGGGATAAACGGACTGTGCGGTGCTCAACGGCGAACCGGCGTCCAACTTAACCGAACTGTACACCGCGTGGCTGTGCCGAAACCCGGGCCGCGACGTCACGTCGACCGGCCGTGTCCCACCCTGCGATGCCGTGCCATAGAAACTTCCGTCACTCGCCTGGATCAGCCCTGCCAGAGAAAAAAATCGTCAATCGCGAAAAAACTGTGCTTCACCGTGGTCGCCCCCCTCGCTCTGATATGCGCAGGAACCCGGGAGAAAGGGTAAAATCTTTTCAATTGGCTGTGCCGTCTGCGAGGGCTCTGGCTCAAAGGATTGCAGACGTCGACCGGAAGGTGGTCCACTTGCAGTATCCGGGTCCCTGGGAGCGCGTCGCGCGCCACGGTCGCCGTGGTCCTTAACTGCGTCCAGGCCCAGCGCAAAGCCGCTGCGCGCGCAAGCGTAGGATCTTGTCCGGCAGCTCGGCCTGCCGGTCTGCCCCGTGGCGATCGGCAACGGCGCGGCCCACACCCACGCCGCCAGCCTCAGCCACACCGACAATACCGACATTTCCCATTCAGCCGTGAAATGACGGATCGCATAACGCAAGCAGTATCACCTTTCGCGCGGATTCGCTACCATAACGGTAGCCGATGCTCCCCGCTTTGACCGAAGTCCTTCAGTTCTCTTTTTTCGCGCTGACCTCCGTATTTTTTCTGGTCGACCCCATCGCCGCCATCCCCACTTTTCTCGCTATGGCAGGCGATCACGACGCCGGACAGCGCCGTCACATGGCCAAACGCGCGGCCATCACGTGCTTCGTGGTGCTCGCCGGAGTCGCAGCCGCGGGCAAGCCGATCTTCCGGCTCTTCGGCGTCACCCTGCCCGCGTTCAAAATCGCGGGCGGCGTAATCCTGCTGCTGATCGGGCTCGATATGCTACGCGCCCGTCGTTCCGCGACCAAAGAAACTCCGGGCGAAGCTGAGGAAGGCGCCGTCAAGGAGGACATCGGCATTATTCCGCTGGGCATCCCCATGCTCGCGGGCCCCGGCGCCATCTCCACCGTCATGGTGGTAACCGGCGGAATGCCTTTTTGGTGGTATCTGATCCCCGTCGTATCGGCCATCGGTCTCACTGCGCTGATGTCGTACTGGGTGCTGGCCGGGGCCGATCGCGTGCGCGGTTATCTGGGCGAAACTGGCATCCGCATCCTTACCCGCCTCATGGGCTTGATGCTGACTGCCATCGCCGTCCAATTCATGATCAACGGGCTGGCGGACATAGGACTGGTCAAGTCCGTTCATTAACGGCGCGTCCTCAGTTACGATGTCCGCGCATTCGATCGAAGAGTCGTTCCCATTTTCGAGCCGCGCGTCCGGCACCCGATCTCCAGGGAGCAGTCCTTGAAACGCTGCACCCGATTAGAGCGGGCTGGAGTGCCTCGGAGATGCGCAGACCCGCGCCATAGCAGACGGTGAGAATCGTGCGGTGCGGAGTGCTGGCCACGCAGGCGAGAAAATGCAGAACTTCCTCCGGGCTCATGACCACCGGCAATTTCTGCGGCTTTTTAGCCGTTGGGATCACGTCGTCGAGGTTCCAGTTCTTCTTAAGGGAAACGTTATAGACAAATCGCAGTGCTGATATCGCCACGAGGATGGAACTCGTGGACAGGTCCTTTTCATTGGTCAAGTAGAGCTGCTAGGCCCGGATCTCCTCCGGGACCAAGGCCTCTGGCGATTGGTTGAAGTGGCGTGTGAACGGGGATACCCGCCGCAGATAGGAAGTTTGGGTGTTCCGGGCGAGATTCCGCACTTGCATGTCTTCGGTCATGCGTTGCCGAAGGGGTGTCATGATGGGCTCCTTTTGCGAAATGGAATGTGCTGCAAGCAGCTCTTCCATGACTTCGCAGCGTGTGCCCCGGGCGATCAGCGGAAACAGGGATCTACATCTGAACTGGCGCAAAGGTTTGAAGTTGAACCTACCGAATACCGCGCAGCGGTTTAGTCCAAGGTATGTAATCGTCTCTCAAAACGAGTGGCTCCGGTTCCAGGCCCCGCGCTCGGGGCATGGCTCACTTTTGGCACTTGGCGCGCCAACGGCCTGGGTGGCAATATTCCCTGCGGCGCGCGCCGCCGGCGCAACGGAGCGAACGTGGCGCGATCACGCTTTTCCATAGGCCCTGCGGGACCGCGCCTGCGCAACCCAATTACGAATCGGTGTCGCACCGGCAATAAGGATGGGGTGGACGATGGAAAACAACTGGCAGGGAGAATGATCGATCGGAGCGATGATGTTGACGTAGATGCCACTTAAAGGCCTAGCATGTTGCCGCGCAGCTTTATGTAATCATGCTCAAGCGCCCAGAAATTGAGCGGAATCGTTGCGAGTTCGTCGACGGCGGGCACCGCGTGGCCGTCCTTGGTAAGATCGACGGTCTTAATGTAATAACGGCAGGTGTCACAGGCCTCCACGCGAACATGGGGGAATTGCTCGGCAGTGTACACCGCCAGTTTCTCGACATTCCCCTCGCTGCAAGCCGGACATACAATGCGGCCGATGTTCCACTCGGTCGCGCAGAAGGCGCAGATCAGCGAACGCTTGCCGCCGTCTCCCTCCTGCCGCAAGACACCCGCAACGGGCAGCGACGAACAGAACGGACACACGCCGTGAGTTTCTCGCGGAGCCAGAGTCTTGCCGCTTTCAGCCAGATACTCGGCATAGGGCTGCAAGAAAATGTACGCCAGCAGTTGGTCGGTTTGCCCGGGGCCCGGATGGAAGGCGGGCGGGTCGCGCCAGACCGGCATGAGGGATTCGAGCCACTGAGCGCCGGCCGCTTTGCCGGAGGCGCGCGCGCAGATCGCCCCATCGGCTCGGGAGCGGCCTCGGCGATGCGCTCCAGGAAGCCGGGGAACTTCAGCAACAGCGGCGGCAGCGCCGCATCGTCGCCTATTTTGGCCGGCGCGCCCGGTAAACCGCTATTCCCGCGTACAGATCCTTTTGCGCGGCGAAGACATGGCCTAGAAGCGCAGCAGTTCGGCCGCAAACGGGTACTCGGCCGCCAACTCATCCGCGCGCCGGATGCGCTGGTCCCACTTGGATCGAATCATCTCGGAGCAGAGCGGTCTCCCGTCACCTGCTCATACCACAGCCGGTGATGCGTCTTCGCCCATTCCGGCGAGACTTCTCCGCGGATGATGGAAGTGAAACCGCCGCGTACCATGGCCGTTCCCATGTATACATGGATGATAAATGCACCGATCGTGATCAGCGCGGCGCCTACGTGTACGGCGACCGCGAGATAGCGCAGCCAGCGCATACTCCAGGGAATCGACTCCACGAACCACAATCCGATGCCGGACACCAGCAGCAAGATGATGCCGAAGAACATCAGCCAGAAAAATACCTTTTGCCCGTAATTGAAGCGGCCAATGGGCGGCAGCTTCTCGTCTTCGTTCCGAATATAAAACTTGACGTCGCGCGACCACCGCCGATCGACCTCGGTGATGGCCATGTCGCGGCGCCAGACCCGATACATCCACAGAACGGACACCGTGAAAGCCAGTCCGAACCACGGATGCCATAAGCGGGCGATAGCGCCGCCGCCTACCAAAGTCGCCATCCAAAACAAATACGGTGACCAGAACGCCAGGCCCGTGAGCAGGCAATACATGTAGGAGAGGGCGGCCATCCAGTGGTTGACGCGTTCGTTCAAGGCGTAGCGCAGAATCGCACGGCGGCTATGTGCGGCGGGTGGAGGGAGTACCTGCGAGGCGCTCATCGGTTGTCGTCCTCCAGTTTCTCCGGTTCCACCTGCTTGGGACCAAACCGCAAGTAGTGCAGCGTAACGCCAATCGCTCCGCCAACCATCGCGAGGTTGCCGATCCATTTCAGCGGACCTTTCCAGAATTTCACGACCCAGGGAATGCGCGGATTCGCCGGCAGACCGCCGTACGCTTCGGGGTTGGCCGCATCATGGAGCACGTAAATGACACCAGTTCCGCCCACCCCGGCCGGATCGTAGACCCCGGCATTGTCGAAGCCGTAGTGCTCGCGGAGCTGCCGCGTGCGCGTCTCTGCCAGAACCTTCATATCTTCCTTCGTTCCAAAATGCAGGCAGCCGGTAGGACACGATTTGATGCAGGCTGGCTCCAGGCCTTCCGTCACGCGATCGGAGCACAGCGTGCACTTGAACATCTTCTTGGTGTTTTGGTTGAACTTGGGGATGTTAAACGGGCAGCCGCTGACGCAATAGCCGCAGCCGATGCAGTGATCCTGCTGAAAGTCCACGATGCCGTTCATATACTGCACGATGGCGCCATCGGCGGGACAAGCCGCCAGACAGCCCGGTTCCGCGCAATGCATGCACTGGTCCTTGCGCATCAACAGCATCATGCTGCCGTCGGCGCGCTCGTGCTCGTTGAACTTGATCAGGTTCCAGTAATTCCAGGCCGTTTCCGGCATGGTCTGATAGCTGTTTTGAAAGACCGTGTCGCTGAAGCTATACCCGTTCCACTCGAGGCAAGCAACTTCGCAGGCTTTGCAGCCAATACATGTTGTGGTGTCCACCAGCTTGCAAACCTGCTCTTCGCGCTCAACGCCCGCGCCAGGAGCGGGCCCTGCGTGGCCCGAGATACGGCGGATGTTCAGAGTAGCCTGGCTCATACCCTTTCCACCTTCACTAGAAATCCCTTGAACTCCGGCGTGAAGGCGTTGGGGTCGACCACCGTCGGCGAGAGCCGGTTGGCGAGCGTGCGCGCGTTCTTGCCTGCGTCCTCCTGAATGCCGCGGAAGCCCTGATGGATCGGCAGCCCGATCTGATAGACCTTTTTGCCGTCGATATTCATGGGCTTGATGCGCTTGGTGACGAACGCTTTGGCGATGTAATAGCTGCGCGCGCTGGTGATCTTGATCTTTTCGCCGCCGCGAATGCCGAGATCGTTAGCCAGCTCGACCGGGATTTCGATGAACGGTTCCGGAATCAGCTGCACATTCATCGGATTGTTTTTGGTCCAGTAATGATAGTGTTCGGTCAGCCGGTACGTGGTGCAGATGACTGTAAAACCTTCCTCCGCCGTGCCATATTTATCGGCCGGCGTCGACAGCTTCTTCACCACCGGATTATTCGATTGGTCCGGATGCAGCGCGTTCCTTACCGGGCTTTCGAACGGTTCGTAATGCTCCGGGAACGGTCCGTCGGCGAAGGCGGCGAGCGGCGCGAAGATGCGCCCCACACCGTCCGGATTCATGATGAAAGGCCCCATGTGATCTTTGGGGGGGAGTCGGGCTTGAAATCGGGCACATCCACGCCCGTCCAGAGCTGGGTCTTCTCGTTCCACCAGATCTGCTTGCGCGTGGCATCCCACGGCTGCCCCGCCGGATCGCACGACGCGCGATTGTAAAGCACGCGCCGGTTCGCCGGCCACGACCAGGCCCAGTTCGGATAGACGCCCAGCCCGGAGGGATCGTCGGTACCGCGGCGGGCCAGCAAGTTTCCGGCCTCGGTCCACGAGCCACAATATAGCCAATTGCCGCAGGACGTTGTGCCGTCGTCCCGCAGGAACGCAAAGCCGGGCAATTGCTGCCCCGCCTTAATCACCTGCTGCGTCTTGGGATCGGTGACGTCGGAGAGCGCTTTGCCGTTGATCTCCCTGGCGACCTCGCTGAGCGATGGATGCCGCGGATCGGTGTAGTTCCAGGTCAGATGTGTGATGGGATCGGGAAATTTGCCGCCCTCGGCCTGATACAGTTCGCGCACTTTCAGGAAAATCTGCGCCACGATATCCTGGTCGAGGCGCGCCTCGCCTGGCGGCGGCACGGCGATATTCTTCCATTGCAGCCAGCGCGCGGAGTTGGTCATCGACCCGTCTTTTTCGGCGAAGCCCGCGCAGGCCAGCCGATAGACCGTGGTCTTGATCTGCTTCTTCTCTTCGTTCGTGATCCCGGGTGAATTCCAGAATTCGCTGGTTTCGTCCGGATAGATTTCGCCCACCACCAGCCAGTCGGCCTTCTTCAGCGCATCGATATTCTTTTGCGAGTCGGGGCCAATGGCGACGCCATTCATGCCGAAGGCGAACAACCCCTTCACCGTGCCGCGATACATCTGGTCCCAAAGTTGGGTCCAGGAATAATTACGGTCCACCTTGGGCATGTACTCGAAGGCGAAATCGTTTTCCTTGATGGCCGCATCGCCAAACATAGCTTTCAGGTACGAAACGGCGAAACGCGGTGTGTTCGACCAGTAATTGAACGACTGCCAGTCGGCCGGCGTGGATGTCGTAGGCGTCGTGCGATCCGTGTACGCTTTCAAATTCGTATCGGCCGGGTTGGGAACCTTCAGATAGCCCGGCCAGATATCGAACACGCCGCCCATGTCCGTGGCGCCCTGGATATTAGAATGACCGCGCAAGGCGTTCACCCCGCCGCCCGCACGCCCCACGTTTCCCAACATTAACTGCAGCATGGCTGCTGTGCGGATGATTTGCGTGCCGAAGGTATGCTGCGTCCAACCTACCGCATACATGATCGTCGCGACTTTTTTCATGTCGCCGTCTTTGCGGATGGAAGTAAATAGGTCCGCTGCTTTCAGGAACTGGTCTTGGGGAATGCCGGTGATGCGCTCCACCATCTCCGGCGTATAGCGCGAGTACTGGGCCTTCAGCAACTGGAAAACGCAGCGGGGATCCTGCAAAGTCAGGTCGGCATTGACGTGCGCGGGCAGCCCCGGTTTTGCCTCGGAGCCCGCTGGAGTTCCACCAGCCGCTTCATAATTCCACGTCGATTTGTCGTACGTTTGCGAGGCCGCATCGAAGCCGGAATACAAACCGTCCTCCGGCAGTTTAAAGCCTTCCTTCACGATGAACGCGGCATTCGTGAAGTTGACCAGATAATCGTGAGCGACGCGGTTGTTCTCGATCGCGTAGCGGATCACGCCACCGAGAAACGCAATGTCCGCTCCCGCTCGAATCTGCAGAAACAAGTCGGCCGTGGCGGCCGTGCGCGTAAAGCGCGGGTCCACCACGATCATCCTGGCGTTGCGGTTGCGCTTGGCCTCGATGGCCCACTTGAAACCGCACGGATGATTTTCGGCGGGATTCCCGCCCATGATCAACATCATGTCGGTATTCTTGATATCGACATAACCGTTGGTCATCGCACCGCGTCCGAACGTGGGCCCCAAACTGGAGACCGTGGGTCCGTGTCAAACCCGGGCCTGGGTTTCCAGGTAGCAGACCCCCAGGCTGCGCATTGCTTTCCCGGCGAGGTAGTTGAATTCGTTGGTGTCCGTGCAACCGCCGATCCAGGCGATGCTTTCGCAGCGGTTCACGGCGCGGCCTTGGCCGTCCTTTTCGACGAACGTGGCATCGCGCGTTTTCTTGACCCAGTGCCCGATTTCGTCGATCGCCTGATCCCAGGCGATATCGTCCCAATGATCCGATCCGGGGCGACGAACCTGCGGTTTCAATAAGCGCCGCGAATTGAGAATGTCCTGTTGGAGCGAGGCGCCCTTGGGACATAGTGTGCCGCGATTGATGGGATGGTCGGGGTCGCCCTCCACATGGATCACTTGCGGCGTAACGTTCTTGGCCTTGTCGCCGATGGTGTATATGATGACGCCGCAGCTAACCGAGCAGTACGGGCAAGTGGAGCGCGTCTCCGAGGCGCGCGCGATTTTGAGCTGGCTGAGTTGCGCGAGCGCAGGCTGCAAATCGAATCCGAGCCATGCGGTGACGGCGCCGCCTAGCCCCGCAGCCTTCAGGAAATTCCTTCGGCTTGTATCCATCCTTCCACCTCCTGGTGCAAGCGCCCCCGCGATGCGCCTCAGAATAGTTACAAAAAGCTATCGATTCAAGTCCCGATTCTTGGAATTATATCCCAGATACTCCCGTCTGGCGTAGTCTCGGGCGTGGTCCAACGATCATTGGCTGGCCTAGGCCCATCCGCTCGATAAAGCACCGATCTGCGGCACGATCGCGGCAAACCGCAAGTTTAAGAGTTTTGGCATGTCCGGCCTCCGCGGGCAATTCGATCATGATGTGTTGCAAGCGGCTTTTTATCTGGACAGCCAAGGCGACCGATATCCTGGTGAAAGCCAAGCTCGCCCGCAAATCCCTGAACATTTTCCAATCTGTTTGACTCGCTACACAGCCAAGAGTTTTCATATCAAGCGGGAGCGAATTAACGCGCAACTGAAGAACGAGCACGCCTTGATCCAGATTCCGACGCACCAGCCGACGTCCTATTTCTATCTTGCCGACGGGGCGAGCATTGGCGACTCCTTGCTGCTCAAGGTCACGCGGCGCAGCGACGTGCGTCAAATTGAAGTCGCGGAGAAAACATATTGGAAGGAGCAGCGCGGGATCGACCACATCACGGAATTGGACGTGACGTATAACCGGGTGAAAAGCAGGCTTTACACCGTCACCCGAAAGACCGAACTCCCGACCGGACAGTACGGCTTTTATGTGGCCTCGGGTGTCGGGTTAACCAAGGCAGACGGCCGGATCTGTGACTTCGGGATCGAGTGATTCCGCTGGCCCCAATCGATCGGGAGAGAGAGACTTGGCTCCAGGCGCAACTTAAGGCTGCCAAGCCGGTGCTCGATCCATTTATAGCGATGGCGCCCTGCCGGCTGCAGGACTAGTCCAGGCAACTAATGGTGATTTTTACGACGCCACTCTTGAGGGTGGCACGTCCACTATGGGCACGCTCTTCCGGCTATCCGGTGGGCTCGACCTATTTGTGACGACGGTAAGCGCTTCCGGAACGGTTGGAGCGCCAGTACTGGTCTTGGGAACAAACCTCACCGGCGCCAGCAAAGTCACCGTCAAGGGGACGTCTGCTTCGTTTGACGTCGTCTCAGGAACGGAGGTCAAGACCAGCGTGCCAATGGGCGCCACCAG
Organism: Bryobacterales bacterium; assembly: GCA_963738375.1. GTDB lineage: Bacteria > Acidobacteriota > Terriglobia > Bryobacterales > Bryobacteraceae > Bog-159. Next base: position 539,230 of record CAVTWL010000004.1, read on the forward strand.
CGGCCCCGTGCAGGTGACTACACCTGGGAGCGCCGTGTCGGGTAACCTGCCTTTCGCGTTTTGCCGTGACTAAGTGCTCGTGCCAGCCGCAGCCGTATACGTCCGGGCACCAGGGTCCTGATAAATAGCAGGTTCCCCACGGGCGCCGGTTCCCCCAACTAGGACGGGGAGCTTTCCAAGGGTTTGGCTTGGGTTTGCGGAATCTTGACAAGCTGGTCCGTGAAAAAGGGACCTGCAAGAACTTCTCCAGCGCAGGAGATTTCTTCCGGTCACGGTCGGCTGCGGCTTGCTTCGTTCCCCGACGGCAATGGGAGTGGGCCGCTTAGCTGGCATTGCGTTTGCAATAGCCTGCCGAGTTGCTAACTAGTATAGGTGGGCCACCGAAATCGTCGCCAGCCGCTGGTAGGCATTCTGGCCGTATTTGGTATATTCGCGTTCAACAGCGCGACTATGTGCGCCGACTTCTGGACGCCTAATGTGTGACTCCGGCACGTGCGGCGCCATCCGCCGTCCGGACCGGGTGCTGGCGGTCCAACTGCATCGACGCGGCGTGCTTCTATCGGCTCACTGCACCGTGAAATGCCCCTTGCCGACCGCCGCGGTGGTCTTGCCTCTTGCAACGAGGATGTCGCGACCGGAAGCGGCATCGCCAGGTACCGTAATGGTGAGCGTCGCGCTGCCGGTGACGTCGGCAGTAGCACTGCCAAGCAAATCTGTAAACATGTCATTCCAGTAAATATTGACCTGTTCCAGCGCCCCAAAGCCATACGCGTTTACCTGCGATCTGCTGTTGGCTAGGCCCGAGGACGGAGCCAAAACCACGCGAGGCGTGACCGAAAAATCGGCGGCCCCGACTTTTCCGCTGTGCCTCCCCTGGCTGAGAAACAGTCGCGGGCCAAACGACCACACAGGTTCGCGGAGCGAGGCGGTAAGCGAACCGCCTCCATCGGCCATCGCAGTGGTCAAGACGCGAGAGCCGATGCCGCTTGCGTAGATTGCCACTTCTTCGTTGGGGTCGAAGGCACTCCCCGTGAAACTCAGACTCACTCCGTAGGAACCAGTGGCGGGACTGGAAATGAGATCCGCCTCGGTGAAAACAACTTCGCCGATGTGATCGAGCGAATTACCGTAGATGGTAAACCACATTTCTCCGTCAACTCCAGATGCAATCTGTACGGGTCCGGCGTCAAAACCGGGCACTGTGTAGCTCGCTACAACGCCTGCCGTGGTGATCTGTCCGATCTCTCCGTAGCCGTCGGCATTGGAGTCGGTGAACCACAGTGCGCCATCCGGACCGGCGGCAATCCCGCCTGGAAGTCCTTGGAATACCGGGATGGGATACAGGGTGATCGCGCCCGCCGTGGTAATTCGTCCTACCTCGCCAAACGCGCTGCCCGGTTCGGCGCAGGTAAACCACAACGCGCCATCGGGTCCTGCAGCGATGCCGTAGGCGGGTAGCGTGGGATACACGGTGGACACCCCAGCCAGAGTGATACGGCCGATTTGGCTGTTGCCGGGGTCGGTGAACCAAAGCGCTCCGTCCGCACCCGCGGTGATCCAAATAGGACTGGCGCTCACGGGGTATTCGGCGATCACGCCGCTGGCGTCGATCCGTCCGATTTTGTTTCCGCTCGATTCGGTGAACCAGAGCGCGTCGTCCGGTCCGGCGACGATGCCGAAAGGCTGGCTGGCCGCATGAGGCAGTGGGTATTCGGCGAGCGCCCCCGCCGTGGTGATACGCCCAATTTTGTTTCCGCTCGACTCTGTAAACCAAAGCGCGCCATCTGGTCCCGCAGCGATTCCCGCCGGGTTGCTATTGGTGGTCGGCACAGGGAACTGGATGATGGTTGCAGCCGGGGTGATACGTCCGATGCTGTTTCCGTAATATTCGGTGAACCACATGGCGCCGTCGGGCCCGGAGGCGATGTCAAACGCATAGCCGCCGAATGTGGGCAGAGGGTATTGGCCGATGGCTACCTGCTGGGCCGCCATCTCGGTGGGGACGCATGCCAACGCGGCAGACATGGCGATGGCGCAGATTTCTGGAAACTCCATGCACGTATTTTGCAGCATTCCCCGAGCGAAGTCACCACCTGTTCAGGTAGGGTTGATGGGGTCAAGCGAAAAGGGCCCGAACTTCGGCCCGCGGGAAAGGACGCCTGTTAGCGGGCCAATTAACAATTTTGATGCGCCGGGAATTGGATACGCTGACGGCTTCCCGAACGGCTACGTTCACGTCGGCTCGAACAGCAAAGCTGGCGAGCCACGCATCCAGTTCCATGCCGGTCGCCTTGCGCAGGCCGCTGCTCCAGCGGTCGGGCACATTCGCAGGTTTTTTCGATTCGGTCTGGACTGGTTGAACTTTTTTCTCGCCGACCTTCAGACCGGAGTGGGGCCGTTCCTGGCGATTTTACCTTGCTGGCTATGAATGGAACGAAGAGACCGTCGGGCTAGCGCTTACGGTGGGCGGGATCGCAGGAATTCTCATGCAGACGCCAGCGGGTGCGCTGGTTGACCGCCTCCGATCCAAACGCGCCTTGACTGCCGCTGGGATCGTAGCACTGGCATCAGGGGGGGGGCTGTTACATCCGCGGCGACGTGTTTTGCCACCTCTTCGGCCGGGTCATAACCTCGCTCTACGAAGCTCTCAGCGACTATATCCCCACGCTCGGCAAAGAAGGTCTTGGCGACTTCCATAAATGTGAAGTTGAGCTTGCCCGCCGACCATCCTGGGTAGGTGAGGTGGTAATAATAACTAAGCTTTTCATCTGACACACCGGACGACCGCTTTCCCGAAGTGCGAACCGCTTTCGAGGTGAGCGAAAGCTTCCATGGCGTCCTCGAAGTCAAAGACGCGGTCGATCACGGGCTTAATTCCGGCTGTGGCGACAGCGCGGGAGACATCGTGCAATCCCTCCCGGCTGCCCACGGCGATGTGCCGAAATGTAGCCCCGCTGCCAAACAACGCAAAAGTGCTAGTTCCCAAACTGCAAGGTGAAGTCAATGACGCAAGACTGGCCGAAAGAACCGGGGGAAATTTTTATATTGGCCTCGAACACGCCGAAGGTAATGCCGGCTGATGCCGGCAGAGTGTAGGTACCCGGAACTACACTTGCCAAAGCGGCTTGTCCATCATCGATCGCGTCGGGACAGAAGGATGTGGTCGGAGAGCTGTTCTGATTGACAGTTAGGACGACCGGTGTCGATGGGTTGTTGACAGAAACGGACAGCTGCACAGCGGTGCATCCCCGGATACCGGGTCTGCCGATGGAGCCGAACTCTTCAGCGGCTTCAACGATGTGAAATGTGGAGTTGTTGATTTGGGTGACGGTTGCGGATGCGGTTCCATAGCCTGGGTTGGTAGTGACTTGAGAAACCGGCGACGCCGTGGTGACCAGGCTGGAGGTCTGATTGGAGATGCAACTCGTTCCCGCGCTATCCAACGCTTCGGTCACCTGTACGTTGAATCCCTGCGGAGAACCTACTGCCAAGGGCGCAAGACATTCGAAGGTTTCGTCTGCGGATGCCGGGGGGCATTTGGAATCCGGCGGAATTAAGAAGTGGCTGGAATTTCCCGTAATGGTGATGAGCGGTTGGCCTGGCTGCTCACCAAAAAGATAAAAGTCGTTCATGCCTTGGGGTTGGCCGGCTCCCTGGCTGCCATCGGCAAACCAAGGCGCGTTGAATTCGACCGGGTTGATGAGGTCACCGGCTCCGGAGTTGTCGCTACCGCAATAACCCACTATGTAGGAGGAAGTGCTGGTGGGGGGTTGGTAGTCTGGAAACACTTCCTCCAGTAGTTTGGTGAGCGCGCTGGATCCCCGGTCGTAACCGATGGGGAGGGCTGCGATCTGTGCGGCTCGAATGGGGAGGTCCACTGGCAGATACTCTTCGAGGGCTTGCGGGAGTCCCAGCGCGATCGCGGACAGCGCGGCATCGGCGAGGTTGGCGGCTGTGGAAGCTGCCTGCGAGGCCAGGTTGGCCTTGACATCCACTTTGGACGGTGTAGGATTTGACGTGTTGGAAACCAGCGGTATGGAGGCGGGTTGGAAGGACATGCTTTGAAGCCAGATAGGCTGGGAATAGCAATAGACATTTCCGAGCGCAGCGGCGATGCCCAGGATGGAACCCATGGTGGCAGCGGGTACTCCGGCGCTGAGCGCGATACTCAGTTCGGTGCCTGTGTAGAGCGACCCGACGGCGCCGCTCAGATCGGTAAGCCCGCCGAAGGTGCTAAGAAGCTTGCCCAGATTGCCGCCTAACTGGGTGGCCTGAAGCAGCCGCTGGCATTTCGGAATCAGAGGAACCTGCTGCTGGATACCTGCGCAACTGGTGGTAGAAGCATTGGGACGCTGTTCCGCCGCGACCTGCAAGGATGCGGGGGAACCGGCGGAGACGCGCTGAAGAACGGCCATGAATAAGCCCAGATCCTGCGCCGTCACGGTGATGGTGGAGGGAGTGGGTTCGTCGGAGGTGGGGGGTACAACCGGCATTTGGAAGCTCGAGGCGGTGGCGAGCTGTTGCGCGGCATCGATCAACGGTTGCAGCGCGCTCATTACGGTCTGGCTAAGCGAGGCCGCGGTGGTCCCGTTAGGGAGCGGACCCAGATTTCCGATCGCGCCAGTATACGTGCTTGCAAATTGATTGATGAAGACAGAGAAGTCGGCTACGGCGTTGCCGGCGTACGCGGGGTAGGACACATTTAAGGAGGGGCCTGCGGAGGTCTGCTGGCCGTTTGAGAGCAGAAGCGAAACCTGCACGGCTGTGGGTCCGTTGGTTCCAAATTCCGGAAGGGCGGGAATCGAGAACGTAAAGTTGCCTGCGGCATCGGTAGCTATCGGAAGCGCGTAGGGCAGGCCGTCAGGCGTGGTCAGGACGACATTCGAAAGCCCGGAAAGTCCGCCGGAGTTTTGCAGATTCAACCGAACCGTGTCGCCGACATACGCCGTGGAAATGGAGTTGCCGGAATCGTCTTGAAGAGCGGCCAAGGCTGGCGTACCTACGCCTACGGTCAGCGATGCAGAGGCGCTGCCGCAGGAATTGGTGGCAGAAAGCTGATAGGTAGTGGTCGCGGAAACGGTCTGGCTTAAGGAGGTGGTAGCGGCGTTCGTGCCCAGTGAAGGTTGGGTGGATACTGATGCGGCATTGCTGACGGACCAGGAGATCTGAGTCGCGCCCGGTGCGCTCAGTTGACTGGGAAGTGCGTTGAAGGTTTGGATCTGAGGAAGGGTACAGTTGCCGGTCGCTCCGATATAAAGGAGTGCGCTGGGGGGCGAGGAAACGCCCGCTACGGAAATGCTGACAGGCTGCGCGCCCGCCGCCAAGCTGGATGGGATGCGCAGGTTGAGTTGATACAGTCCGGCGAAACCAGGGGCGACGCCAGCATACAGGATGTCGGCCGGTTGCAACTGGATTCCGCCAATCGAAACAGTGTAGGGGAGGGTGAGTTGGGCGGCGCCCGGGGCTAAGGCGCCGGCGGAAACGGGCGGACTTACCGCACCCAGACCGGTGGCGTAGGCGACAATGATGTCTCCCGGGTTTGCGGGAACGGTAGCGAACGGCAGAGCGGTTCCACCGGGTCCCGCCAAAGCGTTGGCGCTCGCGTCAAGCGCAGCGATTGGATCGTCACCGGTAGCGGAGAGTTGTAAGTAGAAAAATTCGGGCGAGGCTGCGGCGAGAAGGGCGTAGGCGGGGAGGGAAGTTTCGGGAGTGGGGGTATCGCAGGCCGCGGTCACGGTGACGAAGGCCGCGGCGCCGGAGGCAGTAGTTGGCACTTGAGCGTTGATTTGATTCGGAAAAACGCTGAACAACGGAGCGGCAACTCCGTTCACGTAGACGCAGGCGTGTCCCAGGGTGGTGGGTAAGGCTCCGTTCACCAGACCGGCAATGGCGCTGGTCCCGGCCGGAGCGAAGTTCGTGCCGAAGATGGAGAATATCGCGCCAGGAGAGAGAGCAGTTTGGCTGGGAACGCTCAGGCCGGCTCCGACCACACCGCCGGGGGAGATGGCAGGGGATTGCGCCATGAGGACGGAACCGCAGAGGACCACTGTCGCAGCCGCTAGTTTTCTCATCCATCGAGGCTATCATACGAAGCGGTGCGACAAGATTGTAGGAGCAGAGGTTCGTTTGAGCGCTTCCGGATGGCTCAGTTCATGAACCTCGTGTAGTTGTGGAATTAGGCAGGCGGTTGTAGTCCACTGAAGCAAGAGTACGCCAGCCTCACCAATGATGGCTTCTGGGTCATTCGCGCGCTCCGCAGCAAAGGACACGTCGCCGGATTCATGGGAGACGGAATCAATGCCCCCCGCTTGGTGGCATGAGCGAGAAGTCGATACGGCTTATCTTAGCCACGGGCGTGGCTCTCGTTCTGGCGTGGAGGAGACGAAGTTCCCTTCCGCTGGACCACGCGGGATAACATTGATCGAAGTACGACAGTTTTTTCTCATACCAACTGGATGTTTCGAGATGGGCGCTGGAGAATCACCATCGGCCGCTATCTTCGGCCTAATTAGCGGCACGCCATACTGGCACCGATCACGCGATCCTTGGGGGAAGCCATCGTCAACTTTTGTCAATCGCATAGGCTCGTTCGCGGGTTAAGCCCGAACGACAGTACATACATTCACGCCCAGGCGCGTCGCGCTACGGTTCAGATACAGCTATCCGGTTTAAGCCCGAGCCTTTGAAATCTCGCGGATGGCCAAGCGTAAGTTCAAAGAGGTTGTTCGGCTCATTCCCATTGCCGCCCGGATTCTGGAGCGGGAACTGAAGAAGAGCAGCTTGGAGCTTCTGGTCCTTGCCTTGCTGGAGACCGAGCAGCGACACGGCTACGAGATCGGCCGGCTGATTGAGGAGGCCTGTTATGCGACGACGTGACTTCCTCGCAAGGGCCGGAGCCTTGCCCTTGGCCGTCGGCCGTGCCAGTACCAGCGTCCAGACTGGGTGGCCATGTTTTTCTGCCAGTTGGCGCAAGCCAAGTCACTGCGCGAGATCACGGATGGATTGCAAGCCAACCCAGTCTTTACTCGCGGCCGCTGCGTGTCTGCTATCGTTCGCGAGGGCGCGGATGCTGAGTCCTCGATCCCTAAGACCGGCCAGAAAGCTAGGCCGGCTCGACTACTGTACCTGGAACGCTTCCAGGGATCGATGCGGGGGACGAACGCCGTACCGGCACACGCCGTCGAGTTAACGGGCCGCTAACAGCCCACGGAGAAACAATAAAAAAAGGGGAGCTTTCAGCTCCCCGTACTCTCCCTAGGATCGGACCACCGTCTAGAAAGTGATCTTTCCGGTGAGTTGCAAGAGCCGGGGCGCGGAGTCGAAGCCCAGGAAATTTCCATAGGGACTGGTCGGGGTTCCCGCCATCTGGAGAATGTTCCCAAATGTCGCATCGCCGAAGCCGCTGTCGGGAACGGCATAGTTCGGGTGATTCAGTACGTTAAACGCCTGAGCGCCCAAACCGAAGGTGACCCGCTCGCCAATCCGAAACGTCTTATACACCTGCATGTCGACGTCGAAGTATCCGGGTCCGCGGAACTGATTGCGGCTTTGCGGTGAGATTCCCGGGTAACCCACGAACGAGCCGGAAGCGCTTTGCACAAAGCTATTGGCGTTCAAGCAAGGTGTGTTCACCGCCGAGCCAACACAGTTACTCGTGTAACTCGCGGTCGGGTAAGCCAGGATTGGCGCATCGGTATTGGTGATGGCCCCGCTCCAGTTATTATCGGTGACGGTGAAGGGCAAGCCCGTGCGCAGAAAAGTCTTGCCGGACCATTGCCACCCCGCCAACACCGAATTCATAATATGGTTGCCAAAATGATACGCCGGCGCATACACCCAGTCTCCCGTGAAGCTATGCCGGATATCGTAGTCGGAATTGCCGTAGTTACCCTGCCTCAGCCCGTACGGGCTGATCTGCGTGCCGATGGCGGTATTGGTGTTGATGGCGAAAACGCCGCCGTTGGATACATCGTCCAGGCCGTGCGACCACGTGTAATTCAGGTCGAAAGACAACCCGTGCGAGAGCCGTTTGCGCACCGTCACGGTGGCGCCGTTGTAATTGGAAACACCGCCGCTTTGGACCTCATTGACGGTGCCGTAACTGGGATTCGGCGGCCCCCCCTGGGCGATCGCGCCAACCGTCGGATATAGCGCTCCCGGAAGCCCGTAAGCCTCGGGATCGTACGCGTTGCCCCACGTATTCGAATACGGAATCTTGATCCCGTGGTTTCCGTTATACGCCAGAATCAGAGCATAGGATCTTCCCAGGTCCCGCTGGATTTGTAAATTCCATTCTTGATAAACCGGCGAATGAATCGTCCCGTTGAAGTAATTGAACGAAGGCGCCTCAAAAACCGATCCCAGGGCCTGCAATGATGCCGAGATCTGGTTGTAGCTCTTGTTGATGTTGAAAGACTGCGCGGAGGCGGCATAAATGGCGGCCCCGCCCGCCGGATCGAACGGCAGTACCCCCCCGGCCGGCCGTACCCGGATGGCTACGGTGGCTGGCGGATCCGAATTCAAATTGTCTACCAGGCCCGCGGGCGCGTTGTCGTAGAACATGCCGGCGCCCCCGCTGATGATGGTCTTACCGGAGGTCCCGGGAGAATAGGAAAAACCAAGTCGCGGCGACCAGTTGATCGTATCGACGCTAGGATACGCGTAATGCAGGCCAGTGGCGATGTCAGCGCTGTACGGCACGCTGCCGTTCCCCGCCAGCGTCGAAGGCAAATCCGCGAATGGGGCTTTGAACTCCGAGAAGCAGTTAGTTTGGCAAACCGGGTTGGAATTGTGCTCCCCGCGCAGGGCGATCGTCAACTTGAAGTTGGGCCGCACCCTCCACTCGTCTTGCGCATACACGCCCAATCCCCACAAAGCGATCGGTACGTCGGTCGATTGATTGTCGGACTGGCGGTATTGGAAAGCAAGCCCGTCGGCAAACTGCTGCAGGCCATTCTCCGTATAGCCGAAATAGACCGCCGGCTCGTTGAATGCGAAGTTATGGTCGCTAACGTCGTATCGCCGGAAGTTTTCGCCGAATTTCAGATTGTGCTTCCCGAGGTTATAGCTGAAATCGTCGATAAATTGGTATTGGGTCACGTTGCGGCCTTGCGGAAATTCGTAGATGCCGTTGAAGCCCGTAAATGGCACCGTACCGGAATTGATGATTCCGTAGGGGAAGATGCTCAAATCGAGCGGCGTATCCTGCGTGAATTGAGCCCGATAATAGCTCAGCGTCGCCATAAAAGAGTTCGTCGCCCGCGGGCTGAAGATATGCGTCTCGTCTAACTGAGCGTCCCACGAAGGCTGCTTGGAGATCGCGTCGAATTGCGGGTCCACCGGATCGGTTGCGCTCGGTTGCGTGCCGCGATCCAGCTTGTACCGGAAGTAAGCCTGGTCCTTGTCTGTGATCCGGTGATCCACGCGGCCGGCCAAGATCCATTCGGATGCCAAAACCGACGGGCTCGAACGGAACTGCAAAGCGCAGGGCGTCGTGGCGGGATTGAATCCTGTCAGCGTCAGGCTGTTGCAGGCCGTGGTATTGGTCAGTGCTCTCGCGCCGCTATAGCCTGGCACGCCCTGGTATAAGCTGAACATCTTCTTGTAAGTTGCCGCCTCGTTGGGTTCCAGCGCGCTCACGTTCGCCAGCACCGCGTTCGCGAATTGCGGACTGGGAACGGTCAGTACATTGGTCACCGGCAGCACGAACTTCAGTCCTTCATTGTCGAAAAAGAAAAACGTCTTGTTCTTAATGATCGGGCCTCCCAGCGAATCCGCCCACTGGTTCGCGTTGGCGAACGGCGTGGCTGCCCCCTGCGTATTGTTGAACGTATCGTTGGCGTTCAGATATCGGCCGTTCCAGTAATAGTTCGCGTTGCCGTGAATCTGGTTGGTGCCGGATTTGGTTACATAAGACACCTGCGCTCCGGAAAGCTGGCCGTACTGGCCGCTGTAAGGGTTCGTGGTGATAGTCACTTCCTGAACTTCATTCGACCCCAGCGTGAGATTGGATGCGCCTGAATTGTTGATATTGAAATAGGGATCCATGTTGTTCTCGCCATTGGTGGTGAACAAATTGGAAGTGCCGGGTAAGCCGTTTACCGTGAAGTTGCCGAAACCGCTTTGTCCGGGCGGCGCTACGTTGAGGAGGGCGCCCGGCGCAGTGTAGGCGATGGTGGTTAGGTCGCCGCCGCCGTTGGGCAGCAGTTGCATCTGCTGCTCGGTAAAGGTGGTGATTTGGGCCGGATCTTCGTTGACCAGAGGCGAAGCCGCCGAAACCTCAACCGTGGTCACCGTTTGTCCCACCTGAAGTATCAGGCTGGCCGTTACTACGTTTCCGACAGAAACCTCCACCGGGCGTTCCACTTTCTGGAAGCCTGCCAACGTCGCCGCTACCAGGTAGCGGGCCGGCTTCAGCAGCGAAAAGCGATATTCGCCCGAGCCGTTGGCCGAAGTGGTCTGAGCGGACCCGTTGTCCAGATCCGTCAGGGTTACAGTTGCGTTGGGGATCGCCGCGCCGGTGGCATCCGTGATGTTACCGGAAACACCACCGGTGGTTAGGGATTGTGCGAGGCTGGGGACCGCACTTACCGACAACAGAACTCCAAGTGCGCTGATGAGCAAGGCCCCGAGCCAAAGTTTGGCATTAATTGAAGCGTTCATATCGCTAGGCTAGCCCTCCAGGACTCTGAGCGATAGGACTGATCCTTAGGCTGACGGATCGATGCGATAAATTGCCTGCATCAGCGGATGAGCCGTTTTTGTAAGGCGGAGGTAAGAATCCAGATCGGGGAAATGCAGCGGGTACGCTGTCAAACGCAGGCGGGGAAAACGGAACCTCTTCTAGTGAGCCAGATGCTGCGCGGCGCTGCCGTCCGACCAATAGGGAAGCGTAACCATGAAAATCGTTTCAGGCTCCGGCACATCGCGGAAATCGTTGTTAAATAACACCGGAGAGCCGGGAACATTTGCCCCCCAACTGGTCTCGCCCATGCTGGGTACATGGAACATCAAATGAGGATGCCAATGTCCGGCTGAGTCGCCAAGATATCCCATCTTCGAAAGCATAAAAGACATAGCCCCGGCCTCCGGCGCCCGCAGTTCGTTCTTGGCAACGCTTGCGGCGATCATCTCATGCACTTGCGCCTTCGACCGTCCCCCTAAAATCAGTTTCGTTCGATTCAGCGTGTAAGGAAGTACCGTCTTCACCGCCGTCGGATTGTAGCAGATCGGACCGCGAATCTTCGGATTCCAGAATTCAGGACTGTCGAATGGCGACATCCACGAACGTTCCACCAGGCACGTGAAGCCGCTCTTGCCGCTTACCGCGGTCCGATAACCGTCCTTGCCCAGAATAAGAACCGTCGCGTCTCGTGTGACGGCCTCCGGCGCGGCGCTGCGGGCCATGGCGATTTCTGCCGCGGAGTCCGCGATCAGGTATTGCTCGATGGAAGCGATCCCGGGATACGTTCCGGATGCCACCATACCTTGGCACGCGGCCAGCAAGACCACCAGTGCGGTTGGCAGCCACTTTCTTCGTAAGCGTGCGTTTCTCATCGGGAGAATGTTCATCTTTCAATCTCTTTCTTGCGTGCGGCGGCGCCTTACAGAAGAGTAACTCTCGCGGATCCGGCAGCGGCGCGGGGCGCCCGTTTTGCGCGACTTACTTACAGGCAGCGTACCAGTTTTCCGCCTAAGTTGCGCGGGCCGAATCCTCAGGCCGGTCGTTTAATGCGGTGAGTTGCCCGTTTTGTTCGATAAAGCGAATCTGACCTAAGCCAAAACTGCGCTAGAATTTGCATGGTGCTTCATAAATCCTTGCGGCTAACTTCCTTCTGGCAATTGCAAGCCCTGGGGTGGATCTGTTTCTATATCTGGAGTCTGTTGGGCTCGTTCCCCGACCTCTTTCGAGGACCGGAAGCGCTTCGCATCAATACCCTCGTGGTCGCGCTATTATTTCTCGGCAGTTGTGTATTGCACCCCGCCTGCCGATGGCTGCTCCGCCGTTACCCGTCGTGGATCGCGTTTGAATTGCGGGCATTTGCCGTGTCAGTCACCATCGGTGCGGTGGTCGCGTTTGTGTTCGAGGTGGCCGCCCGGGGCATTCACCACTTGAGCATTGAGAACTTGGCCCAAAACTCAGCCAACTTTCCTTTCTTGCTCTTCAGTTGGTCCAGTCTTTATTTCAGCATCAAGCAATGGCATACTTCGTCGCAGGAAAGAGAACGCCTCTTGCGTGCCGAGGCCGAGGTGCGTGAGGCTCGGCTGCAAGCGTTGCGCTATCAGTTGAATCCACACTTCCTTTTCAACTCCCTGAACGCCGTTTCGACACTGGTGCTCGATGGTGAAGCCTCCGCGGCAACCAAGATGTTGTCCCAAATCGGGGATTTCCTGCGCACCAGCCTGAACGGCCAGTCCGCCGTCGAGGCGCCTCTTTCTCAGGAAATGGCGTTTACCGAACAGTACATCGCTATTGAAAAAACCCGCTTGGGAGGCCGCCTCCAGGTCGGGTTGGCGATATCTCCCGATACGCTTGACGCCATGGTGCCGGGCATGTTACTTCAGCCATTGGTCGAAAACGCGGTTCGTCATGGCGTGGCAAGCGTAGCCGAAGGTGGAAAGATCGCCATTCAGAGCGAGCTTCACCAACAGAGATTACGCATCACCGTCAGTAACTCAGGCCCCCCCAAGCCCGAAAGCCGCCCGGAAACCGAGAACGGGATCGGCAAACGCAACATCTCCGAGCGCCTGCAAACTCTCTATGGGGACAATCATCAATTTCGCCTGGACTTGCCTCCGTCCGGCGGCTGCACCGTCATCATAGAACTACCGCTCCGCAAGTTCGCCCCGCTGGAGATTTCGCCGTGTTAGCGCTCATCGTGGATGACGAACCATTGGCCCGCCGCGGCGTGGTTCTCCGCCTCCGCAAGTTCAAGGATATCGAGATCGTCGGGCAATGCGAAGATGGCGTCTCTGCCGTCGAGAAAATCATAGAGCTTTCCCCCGATCTGGTATTCCTGGATGTCCAGATGCCCGGCATGGATGGTTTCGAGGTCCTGCGCGCGATCCCGAAAGAAAAGCTCCCCAACGTTATTTTTTTAACTGCCTACGAACAGCATGCCCTGCGCGCTTTCGAGGTTCACGCGCTCGACTACCTCCTCAAGCCGGTTGACGACGATCGCTTTGCCGCCGCCATCGCCCGCGCCCGTAAACTCCTCGATTCCTCCTTGAAGACCAAAATGGCCGAACGCGTCCTGCAGATGCTCGATCGGACCCAGGAAACATTTGCCTCCCGTTTCACCGTGCAAACCGGCCCACGCATACAAATCGTTCAAACCGACGATGTCGATTGGATTGGAGCCGCCGGCGACTATGCCGAACTCCACGCGCACGGCCGCGCTTACCTGTTGCGGGAAACCATGGCTTCCCTCGAACAGAGACTCAATCCGGCGCATTTTCTCCGCATTCATCGCTCCCGCATCGTTCGCGCGGAAAATATCGTGGAACTGCGTTCCATTGAAAACAGGGAATTCGTGGTCCGGCTCTCCGATGGCTCCGAACACCGCTCAAGCCGCACGCACGCCTCCCGTCTGGAACGCTGGTTGTCGTCCGGAAGCCAGTGAAATTAGGTCGAGAACGACACACTTCGACACATTTCGCGGCTATCCTTGAAGTGGAGTAAGTTCGAGTAAGCTTGTGCTAACTGCTTTTCATGCAATGTGTTAGCTTTGCCTTTCGGCCGCAGGCAAATGTTTCTTGGCCCAGCCACAATGTAGGTTTACGGCTTGCCACTGCGGAGTTCAGATTCCCGCAATGTAGGCTAGGCTTTTCCTTGGCGAGCCTTCCACTTGATCGCCTCGATTTTGGCTTCCGCCTCGCGGAAAACCTCGAGACGTAATCCCGATTTTGTCCTCGCCGCCCACCGCATCGACCGGGGCCGACTGGGAAGAAGCTCCCGAGCAGCTTTCCAGTGCGTCGAAGACGGCGGCAAGGCCTTTCACCTTCCGTAGTTTTACGGCCTGCGGGTTTCCGTCGAGACCCTCGCCTTCGGGCCAAATGCGCGGTCGCGAGCGGGAGCCGCCCCAGAGCATTTTGGGCATAGCTCCCGCAGTAGACGGGTCTGCTTTTCCCGGTAACCAATTGATTCCAAGCGTCTTATACAAATAGTTAGATTAGGCGATTTTCGGGCCATTCCCGATCGGCGAAACGCTCAAAGTCTTGCGCGCGCCGGTCTGAGAACTGTCCACGTATTCTCCGATTTTGCCCGCGCCGACGGGCGCGTCGACGGAGCCGATTGGAAAGCTAACGTACTCCCCGAACTTCTTTCCGAATATCGTTTTGCGTGCGTCGAACACGGCGGCGACGCTTTTCACAACCCTTTGGCCGATCCGTCTGGCCTCCCTTGACATCCGCCATTATCGCTCCCCAGACACGGCTATCGGCATCTCTGGATCGCTCGCCGCCGTCCTCGCCATGATGGTCTCTGGGTGCTGAGTCTCGTAGAGGAGCGGCCAAGTTCGCATCGAAAGGATTATGATAAAGCCAGCAACACGCGGAGAGCGATAACGGTCTGGGAGGGAAAATCGAATGTCTATTAAGGCAGAGCCGCCGGCAGGCGCGGGCTTTAACCGCAGGAACTTTCTCAAATCGGCTGGAATCGCCGGATTGGCCGAGACGATTGCGGGACAGCAGAAAGCGGCTGCCCAGCATGGTCCGGAGGCGGTTGGCCCGGGCGATGTTCCAGTCCGACTGAACGTGAACGGCAAGAATATTGATCTTGTGATTGAGCCGAGAGTCACTCTGCTCGATGCTGTTCGAACGCGCGCGAATTTGACCGGTAATAAGCGCGGCTGCGACCGGGGCGCCTGCGGCGCCTGCACAATGCTGGTCGATGGCCGTACCGTTTACTCCTGTTCGACTCTCGCCATCGAGGTGCAAGGCAAGAAGATTCGCACCGTTGATGGCTTGGCCAACGGCGGCGAACTGCACCCTGTGCAGAAGGCGTTCTGCGACAAAGACGCGCTGATGTGCGGGTTTTGCACGCCTGGATTCATTGTTGCCAGCGTCGGTTTGCTTGAAAAGCATCCAAACCCGACTCCCGAACAGATCAAGAAGGGACTCGATGGCAACATCTGCCGCTGCGGCACTTTTTCCCGCATTTTTGAAGCTGTTTCCAGCGTGAAAGGGGTCTCCCGTGCCTGAGAGATTTCAACTGGCCTGCGAGCCCGTCCGTGATCGGTACGCGCGTTCCGCGTCTCGACGGACCGGATAAAGTTACCGGCCGCGCGAAGTATACTTTCGATATCGCGCGCCCCGGAATGTTGTATGGGCGGATTGTCCGATCTCCATATCCGCACGCGCGCGTCATTGCCGTTGATATCTCAACCGCAGCCAGAATGCCAGGCGTCAAGACCGCACTGGTCTGGCGCGATCCTGCAAATTCGCAGAACGATCGAGTGATGTTTCAAGGTGATGAGGTGGCCGCGCGTGGCGGCCGACACCGAGGAACACGCCATCGATGCTGCGCGGTCGATCAAGGTCAAGTACGAAGTTCTGCCGCACGTGACGATCGAGGAGAGGGCATTGTCCGGCTCCGCTCCGGAGGTATTCACGGGAGGCAACGTGCGGCCCGGCAATCCCCAGGAGGCGGGCGACCTGGCGGCGGGCTTCCAGGCCGCGGCGCACATCGCTCGAGGCGACTTACTCGACCCAGGTAATCACCCACACGTGCCTGGAGATCGCACGGGACCGTGTGCGAATGGAACGGCGACAAGCTGACCGCGTGGATCTCGACGCAGGGGATCAACGGAGCGCGCGAGAATTTTGCCAGTGCGTTGAAAATTCCGCAGGCAAACGTTCGCGTGATTTGTCAATACATGGGTGGCGGCTTCGGCAGCAAAGCGTTGAGCGTCGGGGCGGAGGGCCTGATTTGCGCGAAGCTGGCCAAGGCCGCGAATGCTCCGGTCAAGCTGATGCTCGACCGCAAGGAAGAACATCTGGCGACGGGTAATCGGCCCTCGTCGGCATCGAAGATCAAAGCGGGAGTATCGGCCGACGGGCTCATCACCGCGATCGAAGCCGAGACCTGGGGGACAGGCGGCGCTGGCGCCACGTGCCGGATTCCCGATGCCGTACATCTATCAGATTCCCAATCGCCGCCGGACGCATAAGGACGTCTTCATCAATACCGGCCAGCAGCGGCCGATGCGCGCGCCAGGTCATCCGCAGGGTTCGTTCAACACCGAAATCATGATGGACGAGCTCGCGGATCTGGTGAACATGGATCCGGTCGAGTTTCGGATCAAGAATCTTCCTCCAGAGGCGCCGAATGCGATGTGGCGAAGCTATCTGCGGGAGGGCGCGGCGGAATTCGGCTGGTCCCGGCGCCATCCGACCGGCGACAAGACTCCTGGTCCCATCAAGACGGGCATGGGAGTCTCGATCAACACCTGGGGCGGCGGTGGCCGAGGACCGGCGCCGGCGCACTGCGAGATCGCGTCGGACGGCGTGGTCGTGATGCGTTTGGGAACGCAGGACCTCGGAACCGGCACGCGCACGCTGGTTGCCGTGATTACGGCGGATTCGCTCGGGCTACAGCCGAACCAGGTCCGGCCTGAAATCGGAGACACGCTTTTCGGCGTGAGCCCACTCTCGGGCGGCAGCACGACGGCCGCGAGCATCAGTCCCGGGGATTCGTGTGGCAGCAGTGAAAGCGCTCGATGCTCTGAAGGAGAAGGTCGCTCCGGCTCTCGGCGTCGATGCAGCGTCGCTTGTCGCGCAGGGCGGCCGCATTCACGTCGAACGACGATCCCGCAAAGGGATTGTCGTGGGCCGACGCCTGCAAACACATTGGTCCCCAGCCGATCACCGCCGATGGCGATTGGAAGCCGGGGATGTCGTCCAACACCACAAGCGGCGTGCAGTTCGCCGAGGTTAAGGTCGACGTCGAAACCGGGATCGTGAAAGCGACTCGAATCCTTGTTCTGCAGGACTGCGGCTTGGTGGTGAGCCGGCTTACCGCGGAAAGCCAATGCTACGGCGGCGTCATCGGGTTCGCTAAATTTTGCGCTGTTTGAGGATCGCATTCTCGACCGAAATACCGGGCAGATGGTGAACCCGAACATGGAGTGGTATCTGCTCGCAGGCATGTCCGACATCCCGCACATCGAAATCCGGCTGAAGGATCAGCCGGAGCGCGGCGTTATCGGCCTTGGCGAGCCACCCACGGTATCGACGGCGGCGGCGATTGCACTGGCCGTCCGAAATGCGATCGGCGTGCCGGTACGAAGTCTGCCGCTGACGCCAGCCAGGATACTGGCGTCGTTGGCGCAGCAGAAGGCATGATCAGGAGGTTATGTGAAAGCATTCGCTTACGTTAACCCGACCAACGAGAAGGAAGCTGTAGCCGCGCTCTCGTCCGCAATTCGAACAAGCTTTGCCGATCGGCGGCGGTCAAGACCTCTCTGGCGCGAATGAAGGACTACGTCACGCAGCCGGAGCGCCTGGTCAATGTGAAGGGTGCGCTGGAATCCACGGTGACGCCTTCGAACGGCGGCCTTCGAATCGGCGCCGCCATGAAGATGGTCGATCTTGCGGAGCACGCGGAAGTCGCGCGGATGTACCCAGCCATCAGCGCCGCGGCCATCGAAGTTGGAACGCCGCAGATTCGGAACCAGGCGACGGTGGGCGGCAACTTGAATCAGCGGCCTCGCTGCTGGTACTTCCGGAACGAGGAGTTCGTCTGCCTGAAGAAGGGCGGAAACACCTGCTTCTCGATCACCGGCGAGAATCAGTTTCACGCGATCCTCGGCGGAGGCCCAAGTTTTATCGTTCATCCCTCAAGCCTTGCGGTTCCGAGCTTGGCTTACGGCGCGACGTTCCGCCTGATCGGACCGAAAGGCGAGCGGCTGGTTCCGGCGTCCGAATACTTCACGCTTCCCACGTAAGAATCTGCGAACCGAGAACGTGCTGGCGCCGGACGAGATGCTAACCCACGTCATCCTTCCGCCGCCGGGCGATGTGAAAAGCGGGCACTATGAGGTGCGTTACAAGGCTTCGCACGACTGGCCGATCGCGTTCGCCACGGTGTTGTTGACTCTCAACGGTTCTACCGTACAGAGTGCGCGCGTGGTGATGGGTGCAGTGGCGCCGATTCCGTGGCGGTCTCGCCCGGCGGAGGACGCGCTCGTGGGCAAGACGATCACGGAAGCGACCGCCGCTGCGGCTGCCGAAGCGGCGTTGCGAGACGCGCACCCGCTTGGCCAGAACGCCTATAAGATCGATGTCGCCAAAGTGGCGGTGAAACGCGCCATCCTGCGTGCCGCCGGGATCGCAACGGCCTGATCCACTTTAAAGGAGATGATATGCTGACGCTGATTTCGCCGAAAATCACCGTGGGCGTGCATTGCGCCAAACTTCGAACGAAGTCCATGTACCTGAATGCCGTGGTGGACCCGGATGAAGTCGACTTTCTACGATGCTTATGACTGTTCCGCGTTCTGGTGCGTGATGACGCAAACGGGTTTCGGTCCTGATGGCCAACCCGTTCGCGCCGATTTGTGCCACAGCGACCGAGATTGCTGTAACCTGTGACCTCGCCATGCGAGCGAAACGAGTTTCGAACCAACTCAATTGTCTAGATCCGAAAGCCGATTCGAAACATTTTCGTCCCTTGCGGCGGCCCGTTCTGAAGGGTTGACTTCGTTATGCGGTGATATCGGGAGGCATTCTGGTCTGCGGTAACGCGACCGCTGAAGCGCCCTGTGTGATTTACGTGGGAGTATACTCAGTAACGCCGCATACGAGACACACGCGGGGAGCACTGGGACACTATTACCGTTGCCGGGGAGGAGAACCATGAATCGGATGCTGCAGATCTGGATATTGGCCGCAATGAAATGGCCATCGCGCAGTCGCAGACTAACCGCGAAATCGTGCTGCACAACTTCGCCGGGTATCCGCCAGAGGGGTACTCTCCCACGAGCGGCCTGACTCGCGACGTAGCCGGAAACCTTTACGGGACCACTCCCCACGGCGGCCCAGCAAACGCAGGTGTTGTATTTCAAATTGAACCCGTCCGGCCAGGAGACGGTGCTATACGCCTTCAGCGGGGGTACCGATTGGTCAGAGCCGGCCGGTAGTGTCATCCTCGACCCGGCCGGCAATCTATTCGGGACCACGGAGACGGGAGGTATGGGCTATGGTGTAGTCTTCAAAATAGATGGGCTCGGTCACGAGACCGTGCTGCACACCTTCAACGGGGGTACAGACGGCCTGTTCCCATCGGGAAGCCTCATTCGCGATAAAGATGGCGATCTTTACGGGGTCACGCTAGGCGGCGGGGGAATTGCAGAAACTGCGTAGGATCTGGCTGCGGTGTGGTTTTCAAGGTGGACGCTGCCGGCAATGAGACAGTAATCTACGCATTCTTGGGTGAAGCGAACGGCAGCAGTCCCCAAGGCAGCCTCGTCCAGGATCCGGAAGGGAATCTCTACGGAACGACCGAATACGGCGGCACTGGATGTACAGGAATTGGCTGTGGAGTGGTCTACAAGGTCGACGCGGCGGGGGCGGAGACCGTGCTGTACAGCTTTAAGGGTGGGACGGATGCAACCAACCCGCAATCGGGCTTGACTCGCGACGCGGCCGGCAATCTCTACGGAACTACACAATTTGGGGGTACCGGGGGTGGGTGGGGCACCGTGTATGAAGTGAACACTTCGGGGCAGGAGACACTGCTGTACAGTTTCACGGATGCTGTCGGCGGTAATTTACCCGTGGGCAGTTTGGTCCGAGACTCGACTGGCAATCTATACGGTGCTTGTTACAACAGTTTATTCAAGGTGGATTCGGCTGGCCAAGAAACGGTGTTGTTCATTTTCACAAGCGAGGTCGGCGGGGAAGGACCCAACGGCGGATTACTACGCGATAAAGACGGAACCATCTATGGAACGGCCTCCTATGGCGGAGTAGGAAACGAAGGCGTATCGCGAACGATTTCAAGATCCACAGGAGCTACCGCTACGAAGGGGGCATGGTAAGATATTTTGGCAAGTGGATGGACCAGCTACGGTGGCAGCGATTGCCCTCGTTTTCGAAACTCGCCGCGATGTTGATCAAGCACCTGGACGGCATCCACAACTACTGTCGGACCAAGGTTCGTTTTGGTCTGGTCGAGGCAGGCAACGGGAACATCCGCATGTTAATAAACTGCGGACGCAGTTATCAGAATCTCCCCTACCTGCTCCTGAAGGCCAAGCCGATGGCCCTGTCCAACGTCGAATTCATCGCTGTTCCCGCGATCAAGAAAGCAGCCTAAAACGGCCCGTCCGCCGGATTCTCGCTCATAGTCCTATAATTAGTTCTGCTTGTGAACAAACATGCCGGACTGCGACTTCTGGCTCAGTGCCGCTGCGTGTTCGGCCGTCTGGCGCTGCGCTTCATTCAGGCGGTCCATCGTGGGCTTGAGCCCGGCGCTTGTTCCGGGGCCAATCCGACTACGCGCGAGACTTACGACGGTTGCTACATCGCTCTGCCGATGTTTAACTGGGCCGCGCAAGATTTACCTGTCTTCAGGCGGGGCTTGCTCGGGCTGGAATTCTTCCCGGGCTGGTATGCGTTCAACCGGGCTTCGGGGACAAGGGTTATGCAGCCGGGATGCGTCGCCCGGAACGCTGGGCAAGAAAGGGTTGCGATGAAAAACCGGGAACGATTCTGTTTGGCGTGGCGAGTGCCCATGATCCTGCTGGCGTGTCTCTCGCTGGAGGCAGCCCCGCGGCCGCCTAAGGCCCGCGCCTCGGCCTACACGCTGCCTTCCGACGCCCCCTCGCAAATCCGAGTCGGGTCGCTCACCCTTACCCGCTGCGCAACGATTCCGTCGTACTGCGGCTCTGTGACCCGCGCGCTCGATCCCGCCGGGCAGGTCCCGGGGACTATCCTAATTGGTTTTGAGTTCTTCCCACACCTGAACAACGCGGAAGCCGCGGCCGGCATGATCGCAGCCGTGGAAGGGGGACCGGGCTATCCCTCTACCGGCAGCCGCGCTGCCTATCTCACGCTGTTCTATCCATTGCTGGATTCCAACGATCTGCTGCTGGTGGATAACCGCGGCACCGGAACATCCCAAGCCATCGCCTGCGAACCCTTGCAGAACGATGGCAACGGCACGCTGCAAGATATTGCGGCATGCGGCGCATACCTCGGCGTCACATCGGATCTCTACGGCACCGGTACGGCTGCTGACGACCTAGCCGCGGTGATTGCCGCTCTGGGAGTCGCCAAAATCAACCTTTATGGCGACTCATACGGTAGCTATTTCGCGCAGGCGTTCGCGGGCCGGCATGGCGACATGCTGCGCGCCTTGATTTTGGATAGCACCTGGCCGGTGGCCGGCGAGTCGCCCTGGTATCCGGAAGCGGCGCCCGCCATGCGCAATGCCTTCGATTCGACGTGCGAGCAGAATGCAAACTGCAGCGAGCTCTCGGGCACTTCGATGGGTCGCATCGAGAAGCTGCTGGCGGCCGTGGAGGCCCACCCGTTCACGGGAAGCGCGCCGGACGGCAACGGAAAAATCGTCAACGTAACGGCCAACGGCGAAAGTCTGGCGTACGAGGCCTATTCCGATTCCAGCGAGTCCGTGGTTTACCGCGAGTTGGACCCTGCCGCGCGTGCCTATCTGGAGCATGGCGACACCGCGCCCCTGCTCCGGTTGCTCGCCGAGAATGCCAGCGCCAGCATGTCGAATTGCGGCGGCGGCGACCCGGCTTGTTATAGTGCCGGTCTGTTCGTGGCTGTTAGCTGCACGGATTACCCGCAGGTTTACGACATGACCGCGCTGCCGGGTCTCCGTCCTGGGCAGGATCTTGCCAGCATTCTGCGGGAGGAGGTGAGCGATCCGGGCGTATATGCGCCGTTCACCATTGGCGAATACCGGACTATGCCGCTGCCCTCGAGCGTGCTGGATATGTGTTTGCCCTGGCCCGTCCCGTCCCTGGCGCATCCTCCTGGCGAGCCGGTGCCGCCTGGCGTCGTGTTCCCATCGATCCCCGTGCTGGTGCTCTCCGGCCAGCTCGACTCCCTGACTCCCGCGCAACAAGGCGCCGAAGCCGCCGCTCTGTTTCCCAATGCGCAACAGATCGTGGTGGCGAACAGCTTTCACGTCACCGCGGAGGGCGACTTAGACGATTGCGCCTCGGTGATCGCGGTCAATTTCTTCCGCAGTCTCAACCCAGGAGACATCTCGTGCGCTTCGCAGATCGCCGAAGTGCGCATGGTCCCGAAGTTCGCTCTCAGCATGTACGAACTGGATCCAGCGGCGCCCGGGGAAGGGAATCAGGGCACTCGGGCGGATTTGCAGGCCGCCGCCGCCGCCGCACTCACGGCCGGCGATGCGATGGCCCGCTGGTGGGTGAACTACACGGGCGCCGACGTTGGTCTGCGCGGCGGCCAATTCCAATACACCGACACTGGTAGCCATACCAGTTTCACTTTGGCGAACTGCCAGTGGGTGGAAGATCTGGCGGTCAGCGGAACCATCGAATGGAATACGATCGTACCCAGTCCCGTGGTCGCTCAACTTACGTTCGATACCCCGGATGGCGCGGGGACGCTAACCGTCTCCTGGTACTACAGCCAGCCGCGAGCCCAGGCGGCGATTCAAGGAACCATTGCCGGACGGAAGATCGCGGCGAGCATGCAAGCTCCTTGAACTTCGCTTGCTCTAGTTGGAGGCGGCCAGCCGCAATCGCTACGCTTCAGATGGTTGTCGGCCCAAAAAGAGCCAAGGACTGGGCCGGTGACGGCGTCGCGAACGCCTAATGCAATTCCGCTGGTGTGACTGCAGCCATGAACGGCAATGGCAAGACTGTCTTAAGTTGTCGCGAGCGTCTAATCATGCAGAACATCACCGCCATCGCGCGTTCGAAATCCGCCAGTTCTAAGTTTTCCAGCGGCGAACCAGGATCTCGCCGGCATTGTTGACCAAAATGTCGATAGATCCGTAACGATGTCTCACTTCATCGACCATCGCGGCCACCAGCATCCCTATCGGAAATGTCGCAGTGTACGGCGAAAACTTCGTGGCCCTCTCGTTCCCGGTGTCAGCCGCGCCCGCTCCAGTTCATCCCGGTCGCGCGGGCGCCCCCGCAACGACAGAACCTGCTTATGTCTTCGCCCACGCGGGCCACGAGGCCGCCAATAAGGGCCGCTTCGGCCTGTGAAGTGCACGGTGTCCCGGTATCCCGCCGACACTTCGCTAATGAGATACGTCGCGCAGCTCACTTTACTGGATCGTTACCGTAACGGTATTGGCTGTTTGGCCATCCGCCGTAAGGACGATGTTCACGCTGCCCTTGCCGGCCAGCGAGGCGGGCAGCGGTCCCATGTTCACCTGATCCTCGCCCGCATAGCCCGGCGCAGCGCCTGCATACAATATCGGTACGCCGACGCCACCCACCGTCACCGTGACCTTCTTCGCGTCTTTAATACCCGTGCCGTACATCTCCAGATACAGCGTGGTGTTGGCAGCGGTGACGTTCAAGGGCGCCCCGACCACTTGATTATTGGCAATTTCGTAAACCGGCTGTAGGGCCAACTGGGTTCCCGAAACGATCGGCAGCACCCAGGCCGCCACCAGGCCGCCCGCATTCAATTCGAACAGGCCGGGCGAAACCGTGCCGATTTGAATGGTCGCCGTTTGCGTCGTGCCGTTCTTATTGGTGATGGTGACGGTCGCCGGACCGGTCGCGGAGCCGGAGGGAATCTCGTAGTTCACTTGCGTGGGCGAAACGTAGAACAGCAAGGCGGGGCGCGTGACGCCGTCCGAATCCGTGACGGATACGGTAGTTCCATCGAGCGTAGTTCCGAGCGGCGAAGTCGCCTCGCTGGTACCAGTAGCCAGATTCGAGCCGTAAGCCGCGACAATCGATTCGGGGGCGAAGGGTTCCACCTGGCCCGCCGTGGCCGACTTGATTACAAATTCGGACGACTGCGTCGTGTTGAGCAGGATAATCGCGAAGCCACCCTGGCTAGGTCCTCCGATGCTGCCCTGGTCGGCAATGGCGAGGTCCGGCTTGCCGTCGCCATTGAAATCCGCTACGGCGATAGCATCGGGCGAAGGCCCGCCGTTGAAGAGCACCTGTGGCTGAAAGGTTCCGTCGCCGTTACCGAGCAGATACACCATTTCCGTGGCGCCGCAGCAGCTTGCGATCACCAGGTCGGGCTTGCCGTCGCCGTTCATATCGACGATCTTGATGTCCGCCATGCCAAACTGTCCCGGGTAGGACACGGGACTTTGAAAAGTGCCGTCCCCGTTGCCCAGGTAGACGTAGACAAAATCGTTGAAGTTAGCGTCGGCCGTTCCGACAACCACATCCGGCTTGCCGTCGCCGTTCACGTCGCCCACAGCCATAGCGCCAGGATTGACGCCTGCCGCGTAGCTTACGGGACTTTGGAAGGTTCCGTCGCCCTTGCCCAACAACACCGACAGGGCGCCGGCGCTTGAGAATGGACCGAAGTCGAGAACCACCATGTCGAGCTTGCCGTCGCCGTTCAGATCCGCCAGCGATACCGTGGACGGCGCGGGGCCCGCGGTAATGTTGGCCGCTGCGTGAAAGGCGCCGCCGCCGCTTGCCAGCAGGATGGATACGCCGCCGCTGTCGCTGCCGCCATCCACCAGATTGCCCTGGTTCACCACCACCAGGTCCGGCTTGCCGTCGCCGTTCAAATCGCCGGCTGCTACCGCGATGGAATTCGTTCCCGTGGGATAGAAGGCGGCGGGCTGAAATGTTCCATCCCCGTTACCGAGCGACACCGAAGCACTGCCCGATAAATTGGCGGCTGCCAAGTCGATTTTCCCATCGCCATTCAAATCCGCCAGAGCCAAGCCACGCGGGCCTTTAATTCCCGCGCTCGCGGGCGCGAGGGCATAGCTCGATTGCGAAAATGTGCCCGCGCCCCGATTGAGCAGTATGGTTACGCCGCTGGCCGACTGATCTCCCACCACCAGATCGGGCTTGCCGTCGCCGTTCAAATCCGCCTCCGCAATGGAGGCGGCCGCCCCTGAAATCTGGTATAAAGGTCCTCCCACGAACGTGCCGTTTCCGTTACCCAGCAAAATGGCGATCTCGCCCGATCCGAAGTTCCCGGTGATAATGCCCGGCGTGCCGGTGCCCGTTACCACGTCCAGATTTCCGTCGCCATTGAAGTCCGTGATGACCAGAGTGGTGGGATCGGACGTTGTGCTGTAGGCTACCGGCGCGCCAAATGTGCCATCGCCGTTGCCGGTTAGAATCGAGACCAGGCTTTCGCTGGCATTGGCGACGGCCAAGTCCGGTTTGCCGTCCTTATTAAAATCGGCGGCGGCGAGATAGCTGCAGTTCGGGCCGGCCGGAAACGACTGGGCCGCCTGGAAGCTGCCATCGCCATTTCCCAGCAGCACCGAGACGGTGCCGGTCGCATTGGCCACCGCCAGATCCTGCTTTCCGTCGCTATTGAAATCCGCAGCCACCACGGACGAAGGAGTCGGCGCCAGGCCGGAGGTAATTGTGGCGCCGGCCGTGAATGTGCCATCCCCTTTGCCCAGGAGAATGGTCAGGTTTCCAGGACCTTCACCAACCACGGCAATGTCCAAACGGCCATCGCCATTGAAGTCCGCCACGGTGGCGGAAATCGAATAGGAGCCCGTCGTGTAACTGATGGGGGCGGCGAATGTGCCATCGCCTTTTCCCAGCAGGATGGCGACCCCGGAGGTAGAATTATTGCTCCAAACAACCGCCAGATCGGGTTTTCCATCACCGTTGAAATCGGCCGTTGTGACAGTGGAAGCCCCGCCGGGCAGCGGGTATTCGGTCAGACTGCCGGCGCCGGAATTCATCAGGCCCACGGTCACGTAGTTCTGGGAGGTCTCCGAGGCGGTCGAGGCAGCCCCCGGCACGCTGGAGCCCGCTACGAAATAGCCCCACGCGATGACCTGGGAAGCGGCGCCAGGAGTCGGATCGATGGTAATGGGCGGGAGCGCGCCGGCGGTGGTCGGAGGTGTAGTGCAGCCTGAGAGGTAATTTTCAAAATCGGCGGTGACGCTCACCAGGGAATAAGGCGGCGAGGTCAAAATGGTAGCGGCGGTGTAAGTGCCATCCGCCTGCAGCAAGAGGGCGGTGCGGGTGGTGGGTGTGTGAGGCGTGGCGATTTCGGGGCCGGCGAACGTGATACAGGTTTGGGCGCCTAGCGGAAGCGATAGGCTAAAGGCAATAAGTACGGTAACTAACAAGTTACGGCAGACGTTACGCATGTTGTAACTCCTCAGGGGCACTACCGGCAATCACGATTGTACAACCAGCCTCACCTTTTAGTGCAAGGTAAACCCTGCGCCGGCTGCCGGATAGCGCCTTCACTGAGGCGGGCAGGAACCTTACCAAAAACCGGACTCCCCGCTTGCGGACGGCAGCGGAGGGAGCTTGAAACTCGGTTTTGCTAAAATTCGCCGCCGTTCGCCCTGGTGACCACAAAGCGCCAGGCCTATTCCGATCGGCGGGCCCGCGCGGGTTCAACCGGCTTCGCTCCACCCGCGGGAAGACCGGCTCGCGTTCGGCGCTTTGTGGCGGTTGATTTCGGCAAAACAACGAAGTCGCCGCGGAAGTCTGATGGCGCGTGTGCTGTGTTGACCGCCCGCGGTCGTTCCTATATGGCCGGTTCCGTTACGAGGTGTGCTTCAAATCCAACTGGCATTCGCGCTCCCATACCTTTAAGCAACGGCGATAAAGGACTTACCTTGGCAAAGCCATCTCGCATCCGTGCTGGGATCCGCCCCGGCCGATTGGTCGGGAACTTGCGCTGTTGATGCTTGAACCGGAATCACCGTTGTTTTGTGTCAATCGAGTCCCGTCCTAATGGAGAATACCAAGGCTGAAGCAACCGCCGAAACGATTCTAGTTGTCGACGATAATCCCGGCGTCCTCAAAGTCGTTGCGGATATACTCGAACGCGCGGGGTTTCATGTGATAGCGGTCGAGAGCGGGGACGCCGCCCTGCGCCAGGCAGAAGCGAATCGAAGAATCGACCTGCTCCTCTCCGACGTCGATATGCCCAACATCTCGGGGCCGGACCTCGGGCAGATGCTGAAAGCGGCAAGGCCGGAATTGCGCGTCATGTTGATGTCCGGCGGAGCGAGTGGAAACCTGCTGGTCTTGAATTACGGTTGGGCTTATATTCAGAAGCCTTTTGTAGCTCAAAAACTGGTTCAGATGGTTACACACGTGTTGCACTCGCCAAACCGCTCTCAACAGGGCGGGCAAGAATTTGACATTCGCAAAGTCGATCGGGATTCGTAAGGCTACTGATGGCGGTCATCCTTCGACGTCGTTCATTAAGGAGTCTGCAAGTATGCCTTTTGAACAGTGTTTTCCAAGGGCCTTAACGCCCGCATCCGTTCGGGCTTACGCTCCCGCGGCTTCGGGTGTGTACGGAATTTCAAGCGCACGGGAGTGGATTTACATCAGTGAGACAGCCAGCATCCAAAGCGCCCTCCTCCTGCATTTAGACGACCGGAATACGGCGCTGATGAAGTCGCAACCTACTGGATTTGTTTACGAGGTGTGCAATCCCGAATCATGGCAGTCCAGAAAGAACCGCCTCATACTGGAATATGGGCCGCGCTTCAATCGAGCTTGAGATCAATACGATCCACCAAAGGCGCCTCACACATGCCGTTCACCATCAATGGCTTTACGCAAGACCGGGGATTTCGCGTCTTCAACTTCGTCGGCGCCGGCAAAGACCCGCGCACCTTGTTCACCGTGCGCGCGGAATTAGCGCTGGTCCGGCAGTACGGAATTCGCATGCAGGAACTGCCGCTGTTGTGCCTCCGACTTCTGGAGGGACGGCCGGGAGGCGATCCGGAAGTCTCGCTGACGTTCACAGAAGCCGAGATGCGCCTCCATGCCGAGCGAAGCGCGGCCGAAAGGGATGCGGCACGCAAGAGGAAGAGCGGCCACGGATAGCTGCATGATCATCCGCGTTTGATGGAGACTCCGCAGTCCTGGCCAACCGTACCTTGCCCAACCGGACAATTACCCGGCGCTCCTTAAGGGAGCTTGCCACCGGAACAGGAAAAAGTGGTGCCCGCAGAGCGAGCACCGGTAGGGCTGCCGAACCCACAGGAAAACCCGCTCCAGGGTGTTTCGAATCCCGACACTCCGAAATTCAATGGACCGGCAGTAGGGACAGCATTTTGAGAACGGTCGAAAAGTAGCACGGGCCATAAGATCCTATTCGTCGCAGTTCGCGGTTGTGTCCGCTGAGGCGGCCGGCTTATTCCCGGTCGACGGTTCGGCATATAGGGTTCGGCCCGCTCCGCGCCACCCGCCGGCTGGGCGGCTCGCCTCTCGAGCCGCCCGCAACTGCTCCGGCGTTCTAATATCGGGTTCCGACTGTTTGCCCCGATCCTTCGCGCGCGCAACGTGGCGTTTGTGACGCTTCAGCAGTCGCTTGTCCATCGCCGCGCCCTCTTAGTCGTTTTCCGGCAGGTCGCAAACCATGGCTTCCGTAGTCAGCATCAGCGAAGCGATGGAAGCGGCATTCTGCAGCGTCGTCCGAGTTACTTTGGTCGGATCGATGACGCCGGCCTTCACCAGATCCTCGTACTGTTCGGACGAAGCATTGAAGCCGAAATCCGGATTCTTGCTGCTTCTGATCTTCTCCACCACAATGGCGCCCTCGATCCCGCAATTCAATACGATCTGCCGCACCGGTTCCTCGCAGGCACGGCGTACAATAGTGACGCCGAATTGCTCGTCGCCTTCCAACTTCAGGTTCTCAAGCACCGCCGAGGCGCGCAGCAAGGCCACCCCTCCGCCGGGTACGATGCCTTCCTCGACTGCCGCGCGCGTGGCATGCAAGGCATCCTCCACGCGAGCCTTTTTCTCTTTCATCTCAGTCTCGGTCGCGGCGCCCACTTTCACGATCGCTACGCCGCCGGCCAGTTTCGCCAGGCGCTCCTGCAGCTTTTCGCGGTCGTAGTCGGAGGTAGTCTCGTCAATCTGCGTGCGCAGTTGCTTGATCCGCCCTTCGATGGTTTTTCGCTCGCCGCCGCCGTCCACGATGGTGGTGATATCTTTGTCCACGGTGACGCGCTTGGCGCGGCCCAGATCTTCCAGTTTAATGTTCTCTAGCTTGATGCCGGTCTCTTCCATGATGGCCTTGCCGCCCGTGAGGACCGAGATATCTTCCAGCATGGCCTTTCGGCGGTCGCCGAAGCCGGGCGCCTTTACGGCACACGCGCTAAGGGTGCCGCGCAGCTTGTTCACCACCAGCGTGGCTAAGGCTTCGCCATCCACGTCTTCGGCGATCAGGACCAGCGGCTTCGCCACGCGTACTACTTGCTCGAGGATCGGCAGCAGGTCTTTCATATTGCCGATTTTCTTGTCGTAAATCAGGATGTACGGGTCCTCGAAAACGCATTCCATGCGCTCCGGGTCGGTGACGAAATAAGGTGAGAGGTAGCCGCGATCGAATTGCATCCCGTCGACGGTTTGCAACTCGGTAGTCATGGTCTTGGATTCCTCGACCGTGATCACGCCGTCCTTCCCGACCTTCTGCATCGCTTCGGCGATGATGTGGCCGATGGTCGGATCGCTGTTGGCGGAGATGCTGGCGACCTGGGCGATCATGTCGCCTGACACAGGCTTGGAAAGCTTCTTAATCTCCTCGACAGCCAGCGCCACGGACTTATCGATGCCGCGCTTGACAGCCATGGGATTGGCGCCGGCCGTTACCGCCTTGACTCCCTCGCGATAAATTGCCTGGGCCAAAATCGTGGCCGTGGTGGTGCCGTCCCCTGCCACGTCGGACGTCTTGGAAGCCACCTCCTGCACCATTTTTGCGCCCATATTTTCCAGTGGGTCGCTGAGGTCGATTTCTTTTGCTACCGTCACGCCATCTTTGGTGATGGTCGGTCCGCCGAATTTCTTTTCCAGTACGACGTTGCGGCCTTTAGGACCGAGCGTAACTTTCACCGCGTCGGCCAGTTGATTGACGCCGCGTAAAATCGCCTGGCGGGATTCATCGCTATACACGATCTGTTTTGACATGTCTCTGTTCCTTTTTAGTTTCGGTTTTGGGCTGCATCGAGCACGCCGAGGACGTCGTCCTCGCGCATGATAATGTACTCAGTTCCATCCAGCTTGGTCTCGCTGCCGGAATACTTGCCGAACAGGATGCGGTCGCCAGTCTTCACGTCGAGGGCGGCCATCGTGCCGTCGTCGAGGCGTTTGCCCTTGCCCGACGGCGATCACTTCACCCTCCTGCGGTTTCTCCTTGGCCGAGTCCGGAATGATAATGCCTCTGTGCGTGGTTTCCTGCTCTTCAATCCGCTTCACCACGATGCGGTCGTATAAAGGTCGAATGTTCGTCATGTTAATCTCCAGTTCAGATTGTGTCTTTGAAAGTCTGGCCCGTCGAAGGTGGAGCCGCTCTGCAGATGCCGGGCATGCGCTGAAACCGTTACATAAGGCACCCCCAGGAGCGATTTCGCGGCGACCTGTGAAATCTCGATGCCGTTGCAGTGGGAAGACTTCACCTGGGCGATGAGCCGCTGCAGGGCTACCTGCAGCGCCTTGTTCTTGTCGAAGCCGAACACGCTGGTGCGGATCGCTCCAGCCATGAAGAAGAGCGTCCACCCGGCTTCCTGGACGTCCTTCTCGAAAGCCGCCCGGGTGCCGTTGAGCCCCGTCCACCCGCTCACATCGCGCTCGCCCCGTAGCCGGATCGAATTTGGCAGATGGGTGCGCGCATCCATCCAGATGCTGCCGGCGGCCACGGCTTCTGTCACTGTGGGCTTCCGGACCTCGCCAGCCATGCTACCGGATGGCTGCGGACCGCTCCGTCGCGCTGGGTGATATCCGCCCAGGCCGTATCTTCTCGCAGCCGTAGAAAGACTCCGCGGGTGCCCTGGTAAGTACCTAGGGCCAATACTACCTCTTCGCCCTCGCGGAACGGAGGAACAACCGCTATCGTGTCAGTCATGTCTTGCCGCCCGACTACTGGTTGGTCGCAGGTGCGACGACGGCATGCTCCCGCGGGTGGCGGTTCAGTTCGGCGATCAGTTTTCCGGCGGCTTCGGGAACAGGCATAGCCGACTTGAGAATCTCACTGTTGTCCAGCCTCTTGCCGTAGAGTTCGGCATTATCGTCGAGATCTTGCCGCAAGGTGGCGCCTTCGAGCGCAAGCCCGGCAAACAAACCTTGGCTGCGCGACCACGAAAGAATCTCCGCGTGCATCTGCAAGTCCGTTTGGGCGGTTGCCGTGCGGCCCACGGGTCCCGCCGCTACCGATGCTTCTCCGCCCAAGGTGAATTTACTGGAAAGCAGTCTCCGCTCTCCCCCTTCGTTCATTACCAGCATGATTAAGTCAGTCGACGAGCCGCCTATCTGGAAGCCGAAGCTCCCGCCCTCGATGCGGACCGTGCCGGGAGCTCCCCAGCCCTCAGCGCCCTTGTTGCGGCACGACACATAGCCCTTCCCATACTTCCCCCCGACCAGAAAAGCCGCGGTTTTCAGCCCGGGCACGATCACGATGCAGTGGGCATCGGCCAGCAGATCCTGAGGAATGCCCTTGTCCGGCGTCGCCATAATCTCGGAGAACACCACGGCGGCTTCATCCAGCCGCTTTACTGAGTCGTTGTCTTTGGCCAGCATGGGCGCAATTGCCAGCGTAGCCACTAGTATCATTTTCATGTTTGAACCTTTTCGGTCGGCCGTGAACCTCGCGGATTGGACGACAACCCCGATGATGCACGAACAACGCCACTATGGTCTTTTGTTGAGCCGATTCGCGGGCCCGGGCAGCGTGGCTCGTCCAGCGGATGCGGATGCACCGGCTGAATGACCGCCTGAGGTCAATTGACGAACCGCGGTCAGAGTCTGTTGAACGCCGCAAAACATCGGCGTCCACCGCCCGCCTTGTGCTGCAACAATTTTCGTTGACCCGAACTCAACGGTACCAAGCGTGCATTTGCCTGCGGTGAGGCTCAATCACATGAAGCAGTTACGATTCTTAGGCGCGATCCTGCTGGGCATGGCAACCATGGCACCCATTGTTGCCAGGGCGGAAGAACATCCCTACAAGTACGACAAACGGTACTACGACAACCGGCGGTACTTCGACCGCGCCGGCCGCGACTACCACGTGTGGAACGAAGGGGAAGATCGCGCTTACCGCTTCTACCTCACCGACCAACACCTGGGAAACCGCGAGTGGCGGCGATTGAAGTATAACGATCAGGCGGCCTACTTTCAGTGGCGCCACACTCATCCGGATTCCGTC
Source organism: Bryobacterales bacterium (assembly GCA_963738375.1). Classification (GTDB taxonomy): domain Bacteria; phylum Acidobacteriota; class Terriglobia; order Bryobacterales; family Bryobacteraceae; genus Bog-159. The sequence goes on from CAVTWL010000004.1 coordinate 571,543, forward strand.
ATCTTCGCCGTGAAATAGAGCCGTGGACGCCCGCCCCGGGCAACACCGGCTGGGCGAGACTAGAGATCTTTGCGGGAGATGCCGAGCTTGCCCATCATGGCATTTAACGTGGTCCGGTGGAGGCCCAAACGGGTGGCGGCGGTGGTAACCACGCCGCCACTCTCGCGCAGCACCCGGATGATGTGGTCCCGTTCCACTTCTTCGAGCGTGGCGCCAGAGGTGGCTTGCGCGTCGGCCCGCACTTCGTCTAAGGGCGCCCGCAGGCTCGCGCCGCTCGAGAGAATGACTGAGCGTTCAATGAAATTCTCCAGCTCCCGGACATTCCCCGGCCAATGCCAGGCACACAGAGCGCTCATGGTCGCGGACGGAATCTTGTCGATCTGACGGCCCATCTTCGCGGCATATTTCTTGGTGAAATGGCGGACCAGAATGGGAATGTCCTCGGGGTGGTCGCGCAGCGGAGGAGTGGTGATGGGAAAGACTTTCAGCCGGTAGTACAGATCGCTCCGGAAAAGCTTGTCCCCCATCATTTGGGTCAGATTCCGGTTCGTCGCCGCCACCAACCGCACGTCGATCGGAATCGTTTTCGTGCCACCCAATCTCTCGAAGGCTTTCTCCTGCAGCGCTCGCAGCAACTTCGGCTGCAGATCCAGCGGAATATCGCCTACTTCATCCAGAAACAGAGTTCCGCGATGCGCCATCTCGAATCGGCCGATCTTCTGTTGCAGCGCCCCCGTAAAGGCGCCTCGCTCGTAACCGAAGAGTTCGCTTTCCAAAAGCCCGGTAGGAATCGCGGCGCAATTCAGCGTGACGAACGGCAGGTGCTTGCGCGGGCTGATGCGATGGATGGCGCGCGCCACCAATTCCTTGCCCGTCCCGGTTTCTCCCAGGATCAGGACGTTCGCGTCCGTCGGCGCGACCACTTCCACTAGCCGCTGCACGCGGTGTAGCGCGGCGCTGGCGCCCACGATCTCCCCAAAATCTTGCGTGGGATCGAGGTCCTGGTTTTCAATGCTTTCGGTGCGGTCGCGCTCCCGCAGATCCTGCACGAAGGTGATCCAGCGGAACGGCGAGAGCTTCAAAACGGCCGTGGCCACCAGCACCGGCACACGCGTCCCATCCTTCCGGATTAGCTCCTTTTCGAAAGGCGTACACGCGCCGAAGCGCAAGCCTTCTTCGTGGGCTACCTCGTCGAGCGGGGCGTATTCCGGCGGAGTCAGATCGGGCCAGTTAAACCGCCCAGCCTGCAGGTCTTCCCGGCTGTAGCCGACCAATGCCAGAAAGGCGTCGTTCACTTCGGGGACTCGGTCGAATTCGCCGGAAACCACGCCCGCAATGGTGGAGTGCGCGGGGACCGGCCGCGTGCGCGCGCGGCTGCGCTGCACTTTTTCATCTCGCTCGTGGCGATCGCTAAAATCGCGCACCACGCTCGCAAAGCCCTGCAATGCTCCACTTTCGTCCTTGAGCGCCATGGTGATGGCATTGGCCCAAAAGCGGGATCCGTCCTTGCGCCTCTGCCAGCTCTCAGATCCCGCATGGCCCTCGGCGGCGGCGTGCGCCAATTCGTCCCGCATCTTAACTTTGGGATTATCTTCGCTGGGATGGAGAAACGATATGTGTTCTCCGAACGCCTCGGCCGCCGCGTAACCGTAGATGCGTTCCGCGCCCGCATACCACGCGGCCACATTGCCGCCGGCATCCAACAGGTAGAGCGCATAATCCTGAAGCCAAACGGGCGTGTCGTCCGTGGGCGCCTCATCGCTGCCGGCGCCGGTAGCCTTATCGTACAGCACCAGAACGTGGCGTACCGGCAACACATTACTCTTGGCGATGTATTCCACTTCTCGCGGCTTGGAATCGCAATCGACCAGAAGCAGCGTGCCTTCCTGCGGGCCCTGCTCGCGCAAGGCTTTCCAAAGCTTTGAAATCTGTGGCTTGGAGCCCGGTTGGGCAAAGTCGGCTACCGGACGGCCCACGATTTTGTCTCGCGGTAGCCCCAGGAGTTTGCCGGCGCCTACGCTGGCGTCGCTGGAATTGCCGCGATCGTCGGCGATCAGAATTGGGGCGGAGGGGTGATAGACGATGGCCCGAAAAAGGAGTTCCAGCTCTCGTGGCCCGTTATCCGCCAGCCAGTTGGCGGCTGGCTTCGTTCCAGCGGAGCTTGTCACGTTTATGCCTTCCCGCCATTGGTCCAGGCTGCCAAGAGCGGCCTGAGAAATGAAATCGGTAAATTCCGATAATATCCCGCAAACAGTTGGAAGCCGGGAACAGCAGCCGGATTCATGGTAACACGCGTCTTCCGTCCGGCCCCCTTTCCTTGACCATATTTGGCCACTCAAGCCTCGGCGCGTGGCGGAGGACCCAGCGGCCGAAGCGCTTCCGCATCGCCCGTGCCGGGTCGCAGCCGTCCCAGCTCATATTGACGCCCTAAGGTCATTACATCGGCGGAGCGTGCAGCCGTCCGGCGTCATCGGCCCCTAAGTGTTGTGTTTCGAGCAAGCAAAGCCGCTGCGTGCACGGCCTCCCAACTGCTTGCAGTAAGACGGCACAAGCGGTCGTGACCCGCTTACGCCCAACCGAAGTAAAGGAAGAGAACAAAATGAAATTATTGAAAACCGCTATAACGATGAGTCTTACGGCGCTGGTGAGCGCGATGCTGATCCCGAGCGCACAGGGAGACGACTGGAACCGCAAGACGGTGATCACCTTCAGCGCCCCCGTGGAGATTCCGGGCGTACATCTCACTGGCTGGAGTGTCTTGCCGGCCGGCACTTACGTATTCAAGATTCTGGACTCGCAGTCCGACCGCCACATTGTCCAGATCTTTAGCAAAGACGAAACCATCATCTACGCCACGGTTCTGGCCGTTCCGAACTATCGCCTCAAAGCCACCGACAAGACCGTGATGACATTCCGCGAAAGGCCCGCCGGCGAGCCCGAAGCGCTCCGCGCCTGGTTCTACCCCGGCCGCAATTGGGGCGAAGAATTCGTGTATCCCAAAGCCAAAGCCCTGGCCTTGGCCAAAGACACCAGCACACCGGTTCTATTTACGACGGCCGAGATCCCGGCCGAAGTCGCAGGGCCAATTAAGTCGGCAGACGAGCCCGTGGTAGTTGCTTTGAAGCAGGCGCCCATTATGGCGGCCCAACCAACCGGCGAAGAAGTGCAACTTGCAGACGTCGTGACGCCGCCTCCGGCTGACTCGCTGGTAGCTATGGCGCCGGCCCTTCCCGAAACGGCCAGCACCCTCCCGCTCGCCCTCCTGTGCGGCTTACTGAGCTTGGGTGCGGCGTTGGCCCTCCGCGGTTTCACGCGTCGTTCACTGTAACGATTCATTGCACTGTCGCCCGATGCAGCGGCCCGGGGTCGCGCCGCGCCAGACCAACCCAACCAGGAGAAGCATGCGACAGAGAGTGATCCCGATACTGGCCCCAATGACTAAACCGAAGCGAGCCGGGGACGGCTGTCGCCGCACCACGGCCCGCGGACTGGCCGTTCTCAATTCCCCGGTACTCAACAAAGGCACGGCCTTCACCGCCGTCGAGCGAACGGACCTCGGTTTGAACGGCCTGCTTCCGCCCGACATCAGTACTCTGGCGTCTCAGGTGGAACGTGCCTACGTACAGTTCGACAGACTGGCGGATCCGCTCAGCAAGAATGTTTACCTGACCGCCTTGCACGACCGCAATGAAGTCCTTTTCTACCGGCTGTTCTCCGAGCACCTGCGCGAAATGATCCCCATCGTTAACGACCTGACGGTGGGCATGGCGATGCAGCAGTATCATCACGAGTGCCGCCGGCCGCGCGGCGTATATCTCTCGATTGATGATCCCGACGGGATCGAAGAAGCCTTTACCAACCTGGGCGCGGGACTCGGAGAGATCGACCTGATCCTGGCGACCGATGCCGAGCAGGTTCTGGGAATCGGAGACTGGGGGGGGGGCGGCATTGAGGTATCCATCGGCAAGCTGGCGATTTACACGGCGGCGGGTGGCATCGATCCCGCCCGCGCCGTCCCGGTAATGCTGGATGTGGGCACTAACCGCGAGAGCTTGCTGAGCGATCCTATGTATGTCGGGAACCGTCACCCCCGCATACGTGGGGAACGCTATGATGCGTTCATCGACGCGTACGTCCGCACCGCCCATAAGCTATATCCGAATGCGCTGCTGCAGTGGGAAGACTTTGCACCGGGCAATGGCCGGCGGATCCTCGAAAAGTATCGCGAACAGATGTGCGTTTTCAACGACGACCTGCAGGGCGCCGGCGCCATTACCCTAGCCGCCGCCATCTCCGCCGTGCGCGTCCTGGGCACGCCCCTGCGCAGCCAGCGCGTCGTGATCTCCGGAGCCGGCGCCTCGGCCATCGGCGCCGCCGACCAGATCCGCGACGCCATGGTTGGCGAGGGGATCAGTAAAGAGGACGCGGCGCGGCGCTTCTGGTGCGTGGATCGGAATGGGTTGCTGACTACCGGTATGGGCGGGGATCTCGAAGACCATCAGGTAGCCTACGCCCGCCCGGAGGCCGAATGCCAGTCGTGGAAGCGGGATGGCAGCGGAAACGGCGTGGCCTTGGCCGAAGTGGTCCGGCGCGTCAAGCCGACCATGCTGATCGGCACTTCCAGCATCGGGGGCAGCTTTACCGAGGCCATCGTTCGGGACATGGCAGCGCATACGGAACGGCCCGTTATCTTCCCACTCTGCCATCCGCAGGTTCGGGCGGCGGCTAACCCGGCCGACTTGCTGGCCTGGACGGACGGCCGCGCGCTGATCGCGGCGGGCAGCTCATTCGCGCCAGTCACCTTTAAGGGCGTGACCTACGTGATTGGACAATTAAACAGCACGCTGCTCTATCCAGGACTGGCGCTCGGCGCGATTGTCGCCCGCGCCGCCAGGATCAGTGAAGGAATGTTCGCGGCCGCCGCGAGCGCAGTGTCGAGCCTGGTGACGGTGCGCCAGCCGGGTGCCTCGCTCCTTCCCCATGTCGACGACCTGCGGAGTGTCTCGGCAACCGTAGCCGCCGCCGTTGCGGAAGCGGCCGATGCCGAGGGACTGGCCCGCGTCAAACTCGACGATATTGTGCAGATGGTACATGACAGTATGTGGCAGCCGGAATACCGCCTGATTCAGGCATCATGAGGAGAGTTCCAGCATGGCCGGCTGGACTGCGGGGCCGCGGATCGGGTGGCGTGGGCAGGCTGCTCCGCTCACTCTAATGCTGATACTCTTCATGAGCCTGGCGGGCGGCGGGCGGGCCCAGTCTCCGCCACCTTACCGAATCTCGGTAAAAGTGAATCGGTAATTCTACATGCGACCGTGCGCGATCGCGCCGGCAACTTCGTCTCCGGCTTGCGCGAGATCGACTTCCAGGTTTACGCAATGGCATCCGGCAATCGATCCGGTTGTTTCGGGCATTAAGACTCCCAGTGCCCGTGGGGGCTACCCACGATTTGAGTTTTCTTACGGTACGGGAAGAACCTGGCACGGCCGGGCCTTCCGCAACCGAAACTTCTGGAATTGCGGGCGCTAGCGCTTGGAGCACCGGGCTTGCGGCGTTGGCGGTGGCCGCATCGTGCTCGGACACAAGGGGGTGTGTATTTGGGGAAGTCCGTCGCACAAGAGTCTAAAATGCTGCTGGACTCAGTCCCCGGTCGTGCTGCTCGCAATAGAATGAAAGCAGACAGTGGTTTGGCCGATTCGGGCATTGGCGTCCTGGGTGTTACCGCTAGCAACAGCGGAACCTATGCGTATTTACAGGATTTCATCGTCGCGACCACCGCTGGCGCTTGGGGCGTTACCTCTGGGAGCGCCGGCAGCAACACGGCTGCAGGCATCGTGGGTACTGCTGACAACAACTACGCTGGATTTTTCTTTAACAATAGCTCAATCGATGCCACTGTGGGGGCAGTAAACTTCGGAAGTGGCCCCTCAGGCCTTTTCAGAGCCTTCAAGGCCTCCACCCGCAACGGCACCTGCGGCATCGGCGACGGCGACCTCACATGCACCGGACAGGTGAAGTCGCTGGCCACCACCGGCGGCGGCGCGCAGACGGTCGAGACCTACGCCATGCAGTCGCCGGAAAACTGGATGGAAGACTTCGGCTCGGGCACGCTGGAGCGCGGAGTTGCCGTCGTGAAGCTTGATCCCGCCTTCGCCGAAACCGTGAGCGGCACGGCCGATTACCACGTCTTCATCACTCCGAACGGCGACTCGAAGGGCCTTTAAGTCACCGCCAAGACCGCGGCCGGCTTCCAGGTGCGCGAGTCTGGCGGCGGAACCTCTTCCGTGAACTTCGATTACCGCATCGTGGCCAAGCGCGGCGGCTATGAGGCGCAAACGGCTGACCGACGTGACCGACCGCTTCAACGCCGAGCAAAAATCTTTGAATCGGTATCTCAAGGTCCCGTAAGGTCCAAAAACTCGATTCGATTTAGGACAGCCGAGTTGAAGGTCTGGATGCACTCGCATAGAATGGCTTTTACAGACCAAAACGAGCAGAACGATTGACCCTTTCCGATTTGTACTGATTGCCATTGCGGGCTACATGAATCAGCAACAGCAGGATGCCATCGAATACCTGCGTGAAGAGAATCGTTTCCCGCGAGAATTGCTCGGCAGCCGTCGGCTGCTGCTGAACGATCGTCAGCGGCTGCGGTTGGCGACTAAAGCGAAGCAGGTAAGCCGGCGATTGCTGGCAACAATCGCAACCATCGTCACTCCCGAGATGCTACCGGCTTGGCACCGTAAACTCGTCGCTGCAAAGTACGACGGCAGTAAGCTCGGCGTCTACCGGGGCGGCCGAAAGACCGCAGGGAGGATCCAGGCGCTGGTGGTCAAAATGGCCAAAGAGAATGGAGATTGGGGCTATATGCGCATCCTGGGCGCACTGGAGAACCAGGGACACCGCGTTAGCCGAGGAACCGTCGCGAATATCCTGGAGCGGCATGGACTGGAACCGGCGCCGGAGCGAAAGCACAAGACGACCTGGAAAGAGTTCTTGGAGCGGCATTGGGCCTCGATTGTGGCAGCTGATTTTTTCAGCATAGAAGTGTGGACCCGCCGGGGACTTCAGCGATTCCTAGTGCTGTTCGTTCTCGACCTCAGTACGCGGAAGGTGGAGGTGGCGGGGATCGGAAAAGCTGTGAACGGTTTGTGGATGGAGCAGGTGGGCCGAAATCTAACCGACGCTGAGAACGGTATCTTGCGGGGGAAAAGGTATCTGATTCACGAACGCGATCCTCTGTTTACGGCGGATTTCCTGGACTTGTTGCAGGGTGCTGGAGTGGAGTCGGCGAAACTGCCGCCGCGATCGCCAAACTTGAACGCATATGCGGAACGGTTTGTGCGGACAATCAAAGAATCCTGTTTGGACCGCATGATCTTGTTCGGTGAGGGCGCGTTACGCAAAGCAGTCAGAGAATTCGTCACCCATTGTCATCGGGAACGAAACCCCCAGGGCCTGAACAATTGTCCAACCGTTCCGCTGGAAAAACCGACCGGAACCAGTGGTGCGATCCGGCGACGGCAGCGCCTGGGTGGGATGCTGAACGATTATTATCGTCAGGCAGCGTGAGCGGACGCGGACAGAATCGATGTACATGATTAACCGAGCCGCGGTGGTTGTAAAGCCGGCGCAGGCGTTTCTGGATTGGCTGCGTCAAGTAGATCCCTCGGCCGATTTGGCGCTGACGGATCTGCAATTGGAACCCACGATTTACTTGCTTCCCGAGTATGCTACGGACGAAGAGGCGCGTGCGTACCTGCGGGAGCGCTGCGGCACAATTTTTGAAGACCAGTTGAATGGCTGGCATCGCGTTGCGTCGGCGTGGCCGACAGATCGAAGCTTCGAGAGTTTTGACCGTTGGTTTGAGTATGCTTTTCACTCGATGCTGCTTGATCTCTGCGAAGATCGGCTCAAACATGAAGAAGACTGAATACGATGATGTAGCACGCTGAGCCGTTTCGGATAGCGATGAGTTTTTGGACATTACGGGTTCGGGGAGAGCGCGTTGCGCAAAGCGGTCCAAGAAATCCTCGCGCATTATCATGGGGAACGGAATCATCAAGGGTTAAAAAACAGACTGATCCAAGCGGAGGACGGCCATCTGACGCGACTGGAGAAATTCAACAGCGGCAACGGCTGGGCGGTTTGCTGAATCACTATTCCCGGGGCGCCGCATAGGTGGGGGGCCGGGAGGTGGATTTCGCGATGGAATGCCCGGTAACGTGCGGCGCGACCGCACTGATTGTTCGGTTCTGGCATGCACCTCGCTCATCGACGTTTTCGCTGATCTGAGCGTCGCCGTTCCGGAGTCGATGACATCCGGGCCGACTAAGTTCCTCCCTCGGCTGCCCGCGATTTGAGTTTCTTTACGGTACGGGAACGTAGACCGTGACATGCCTTCCACAGTCATACGTGAATGTCTCGCTGACAAACCCTCCCGGCACTGCGCCTATGGGCTTGGCGGGCGGTACGTCGAACTCGATTGCGCTTCATGCATATCTCAGCAGGGCTTTGAATCCATAATCCATGTGGTGCTGGATGTGGCAGTGAAACAACGCTGCGCCCGGCTGATCGGCGGTGAAATCGACGACGGCGCGGCCATACATTGGCACGACCACGGTGTCCTTGATAACCCCAGACGTCTGCTTGCCGTAGATCTCCGCGATTTCGAAGAGGTGCCTGTGCAAATGCAGCGGATGCGCATCGTCTGTCCTGTTGCGGAACGTCAGCCGATAGCGGGTACCCTGATTCAGTACGAATTCATCTTGGTGCGGATAGGGTTGCCCGTTCACCGTAAACAGATTGAACTTACCCGCGCCGCGCGGTATCTTCTCAAAAACCATCTCCAGATGTTGGGCCGGCGCCGCTTCCGATGGCGTCTTGCCGAAGACCGTGTAATCCCATCGTGGCGCCGGCGGCGGAATCCATTGCGGGCTCCGGTGCTGGTTGGCGTATTCGACCACGATGCCTAACCCGCCATCGCGAACATTGTCTTCAGGCGCCCCCATCACCCAGACCCCGGGCTGATTTGCCGTTATCCAAGCGTCGATCCGCTCGCCGGGCCCTAGCATCAAGACATCGACCGCCGATGGTCTCGCTACTGGATTGCCGTCGAGCGCTTCGACGTTGAACTTATGTCCGGGCAGCGCGATGTACCGATTTTCTACCGCACTGGCGTTCAGAAAATGGAACATCACGCGCTGCCCCGCACGCACACGGATGGGTTCGCCAGAGCCGAGCGCCTTGTCATTGATGGAGTAAATGTCGGTGGCCACTTCCCATCCGGGAGGCCGCGTATCGAGCGGATCCGGCTTTTCCGGTTGGGGCCACGGAGGACCCAAATCGTCGGTGTCCATGTATTGGGTCGTAAAGTAAGGCTCCCAATCGCGCAGTGCTAGGTAATGCTCCTGGTCGTAGCGGCCTGGATTGCCGCCCTCGATCACCAGAAAGCCAAACTGACCGGTGTAGGACCCGCGGTGCAGATCGTTCATAGACATGGCGTGCGTGTGGTACCAGCGGGTGCCTGCCGGATTGGGCGTGAACCGATAGCTGCGAACGCCGAGCGGAGGAACCGCGGGCGTGCCTTCTTCTTCGGAACCATCTACGTCGGGCGGGATCAAAAGGCCGTGAAAGTGCACCAGTTCGGGAACGTCGGTCTTGTTCACGACGTTGACTGTAACCGGCACTCCCGCCTTCATCCGCAAGAGCGGCCCGGGCGAACTTCCGTTGTACCCGATGGTGCTGACGATCCGGTTGGGCGACAGTTCCACCGTAACCGGCGCGACCTCGAGGTTGAATTCGGTCCCCGAAATTTCTCTTGCGCCGCTGGAGGCTGCTGTGCCGCGCATCGGCATCTGCTGGCCGGATAGCGGTCCGGCGGCCGCCGCGGACCCCAGAAGTTTTAGAAATTCACGGCGATGGGGGGAGTTTTGACCTGGCATGAAGCACGTCCCGGCCCTTTCCGATGTGGCCCGAGCATGGTACGCTTCAGGATATCAAAAGGGGCTGCCCGACCATGAAACTGGCCCAACTACTGCTCGTGATTGCTGTACTGTTTGCGGTGGCGATCGAGCTTTTGGCCTGGCAACGATTCGGCCGCGGCGGAGCCAATCAGCTACTGCCTTACGACTCGAGTGACCAGGACATGCCGGGCGAGTTCTATTTCAGCCGGCTCCGCTACAATTCCGGCTACGCCGGAGGAACTGGTTATCGCGGCTATCGCGCTGGCTGGTCGCAAGATTTCCCCCGGGCCGACCACGACTGTCTGGTTGCCCTTCGCCGCCTCACCCGCATCGACTCACCATCTCCTCTGAGCGTTGTCGACATCGACGACGACCATATCCTTGACTTTCCGTGGATCTACGCGGTGGGCGTGGCAAACTGGGCTTTCACCGACGCCGAAGCCATGCGTCTGCGCGAGTACATCGATCGCGGCGGATTTCTGATGGTGGACCACTTCCATGGACCGGCCGATTGGAATCGCTTCATGTCGGGCATGAATATGGTGCTGCCTAATGCTGTGATTGAGGACATTCCGGACTACGACCCAATCTTTCACGACCTCTATAATATTCAGGAAAAATTCCAGATCCCGGGGGAGCAGTATGTGGCCACTGGACGCACCTACGAGAAGGACGGCTACATTCCCAGGTGGCGTTGTATCCGCGACAAGAAGGGACGCATTATAGTTGCCATCTGTTTCAATATGCACCTGGGTGACGCGTGGGAATGGGCCGATGATGGCGGTTATCCGGAGAAATTTTCCACCCTCGCATTTCGGATCGTGCTGAACTATATTACCTATGCCATGACCCACTGATCCTGCACGCTGAGATTGCCTTTTGAATCGGCATCAAGACCTGTAACGCGAGGGATAATCGGATGTCGATAGCGTAGTGCAAGAGTCACCCGATGCCCCTGGCCGCTATCACCAAGCTCGATCCGGATACGATCATGCGGGAGCGTCAGGAGGCTCGTGCCGTCGAAGTCGCCTTTTCGTCGCAACCGCTGCCACAAAATTTGGGCCTCATACGTTCTTGGTATGTGAACGCAAGACGCATGGCCGAACCGAGCGAGATGGAAGTCACCAACCCCGAAGGACTGGATGCGATTTTTCGCGCTCACTATGAGCGCATTGCCCGCGTCATTGGCAGGGTCATTCATGACCAAGCCCGCGCGGAGGAACTAGCGGTGGAAGTCTTTCTGAAGTGGTGGCGGAATCCCCAAGCACATGGAGAACAAGCGGAAGGGTGGCTTTATCGCACCGCCGTACGTGAAGCGTTGGACCAATTAAGACGCCAAGTACGCCGGAGCGGATTCGAGCGCCTTTTCAGTTTTGTCCGCGAGCCTCCTCCCACGCCTGAGCACTTGTACGCCGTCAACGCCGAGCAGCATAGGGTGCGAACTGTGCTCGGAGCTTTGAATCGGCGTCATGCGGAGCTACTGCTTTTGTGGTGCCAAGGTCTCAGCTACCAGGAGATTGCCGTCTCTCTCGCAGTGAAGTCCAGCTACGTCGGAAGTCTTGTCGGTCGTGCTCAAGAAGCGTTCCGGAAGGAGTACTTGAAACGATATGGAAACCAATCATGAAGATCTCTGGGTCGCCAACCGGCTTGCAGCTATTGAACCACAGTGGAGTCCGAACCTAGCGCGTGGGCGCGCATTGCTGGATTCTGGGCTGGATGGGCGACGCCATTCGTGGTCCGGGATGGCAGCTGCCGCCGCCACTGCCGCGGTGTGCGTCGCGCTGCCAGCGCTCCCAGCAACGAGGGCAATCGCCCAAGAGCTATGGTACCGATTTGTCTTGAACCGCGTAGATGTTGTACGGCTCGATCTATCGAAGCTGCCCCTGCACATGCGGGTGACAACCCACGGTTTGGAGCAGGATGTCCAGAATCTGGATGAAGCCGAACGCAAAGCAGGCTTCAGGCCGTATCTGCCAGCGCTTGGATCTCTGTATGCGAATCCTGGCATCATAGTAACTGGGCCGCTCGCGGTGGAGCAGACAATCCACGTCCGCGATATCGAATCCGCTCTCGGCAAGGTGGGAGCAAGTGACGTGCAGGTGCCGGCTGAATGGGAAGGCATGCAATTGCACACCGAGATTGGACCCATGGTGGAGGAGAACTATCCGGACAGTGTCCATATCGTGCAGGCGCGGCCGATCGAACTCTCCGTTCCTTCCGGTTTTGCGTTGGAGCACTTCGCTGAGTTGGCATTCCGTAGCATCGGGGTTTCCTTGTGGGAAGCGCGGGCCATGGCCCAGAAGTTCGCAGCCCATCCAGCCTGGTTGCTTGATATACCAGCTGAGGCGGTGGTGAACGTCGAGGAGGTGGCGCTCCGGGCGGGCCCGGCGCTGCTGATCGAGGACATCGATGAGAAGGGGGCGATTAGACGGGCGACCGTTGTCCGTGGCACAAGCGAACGAGCGTACTCAGTGAGCAGCACAAACCGGGAACTCAGTCTGAGAATCACCGAAGCCCTTCCTTAGAGAGGCGCCGGTAGTTGTAAACGCCACTACTCCGGCAGTTGTTTAATAGCAGCTGCCGGAGAATACCGCATCTAGACCCCGTAGCTCCGGTTACTTGCGAGCAGGCCAAGAGCTTACAGATCAACATCGCGTCCCTTACGAATCCAAGCCCAATGCGTAGATCCCCCGCTGCCCCTTCGACCCATCGGCTTCCAGCGGAGTTCCAAAGAAGATCAACTTCTTTCCGTCCGGGGTCGACGCTACCGGCATTGCTCAGATCAGTTGGCCGTCACCGATACACCGTCGATGTAGAACGTCGTTGCATCCTCGTTATCGTTGGTGGCGTGGAATACAAGTTCGACGGTTTGACCCGCATAGGCGCTTAGGTCTACCGTGTGCGGTTGAAAGTAGGCGATATGCTGATCGTGAGTCCCGTTGAGATTACTCAGCGTCAGCAGAGTAGCCAAGAGCCCGCCGCTCGAATTATGAATCTCCACGTACAGGTAGTCATACGCCTTGCCGTTGGAATTCGATTCGGTAGTGTAAATCGATAGCCAAAAGGTGAGAGGCGTTGAGGTGCTGCCGGCGGGGATGGTGATGGTCTGCGCGAGTTCGTCGATGGCGTTGTCCACACCGCCCAATTGGCCGTAATTCTTGTCGCCGTTATAACCGTAGGAGCCGTTCACAATGATCAGGTTGTGACCGGACTTGTTGGTGGTCCCGGTCCAGCCGGGTGCCGTCAGACCCGATTTGGTGGCGGACTGAAAACTGCCGTCGACGATCAACTGTACCGGCCCACCGCCGCTACTGACGGTTAAGCTGACGGTAGTGGTGGCGGTCACTCCGCCGCCGGTGCCGGTGATGAGCACGGAAGCGGTGCCGGTAGCCGCCGTGCTGGCGGCTGTGAGCGTCAGCGTGGAGGCGCCTGCACCGCCGGCGATGCTGGACGGCATAAAGCTGGCCGTAATGCCCGACGGAAGGCCGCTCGCGGAAAGCGCGATGGAGCTCGCAAAGCCACCCGTCGATTTCGCCGTGATGGTGGAGGTTCCCGAGCTTCCGGTGGTGATGCTCACCGCGGTGGGACTGGCTGAAAGCGAGAAGTTGGGGCTGCTTGCCGTGGTGATGGTGACGTTGACTTGCGTAGATTCGGTAACGCCATTACCCGTGCCGGTGAGGGTGACCGTAGCTGTGCCGGTGGCCGCGGAGGCGCTGGCGGTCAACGTGAGCGTCGAGGTACCCGAGCCATCCGCGATGCTCGAAGGGCTGAAACTGGCCGTTACGCCGGAGGGCAAGCCGCTCGCGCCGAGTGATACCGTGCTGCTGAATCCTCCGACCGCCGTGCTGGTAATGGTGGAGTTGCCGGCACTTCCCTGTTGGATACTGAGGCTCGTCGGATTGACTGATAACGAGAAGCCGGGCATTCCGGCGGTTACGGTCAAGTAGACGCCGGTAGAATTCGTCAGCGACCCGGCGGTTCCCAGAATGCCGATTAGGTAGCTTCCGGCTGCTACGCCAGAACCGACCGTCAGCGTCATGGTAGAAGATCCTGCACCGCCGGAGATGTTCGAAGGGCTGAAGGACGCAGTCACGCTCGAGGGCAGACCGAACGCCGACAGTGTTACGATCGACCCAAAGTTTTGGAAAGGGGCTTCTGTGACCGTCACAGTCCCTGTCGAACCGGCCGCTATCGAAAGGGTGGTTTCGCCGGGTGTGAGATCGAATTCGGCAGGAGTTCCGGACTGCGGCTGTCCGCCGTTGAAATCGGCGGTGAGGGTGCCGGCTAGCGAAGCCATGATGGGAAGGTTGTTGATGATCATACCGAGTTCGCGATTTTCGGTCAACGAGGCGTTCGAAAAGTTTTCCGAGCCCTGGAAGAACTGGCCGGCGGAGTAGCCATAATCGGCCACTATGATTTTGGCGTGAATGTAGAGGCCGTTGGTGGTGGCTGGATAGACCGACACATTGCCGCCGGCCGCGGTAATCTCCGCCCATTCGCTGGTGTAGGTTCCGGCGTTCATGATGATCTGCACATTCACGCCTCGCTTGGCCGCGCTCACCAGCGCATTCACGATGTTGGTGTCGCTCATCTCCTCGTTTTCGACTAGGAGGGTATGCTGCGCGCCGTTGATCAGTGCCAGCATGGTCGATTGCGAATTGGTGGGGCTCCAGACCAGATCGTCGCCGTCGGGAGGAGTAATCGGACTGCTATTGAAATCGGCCTGAAACGTGGTTTCAATGGCGGCAATATCGTTGGGATCATTTTCGATAATGGCGAAATCGCGGCTGGTGGAATAGTATTGCGAGGTCAGATTCAGCGTCATGATGGCCGTCTGCGCATTGCTATAGGCGCTGTCGATGGTGATGGTTTTTTGATGCGTGGCGGCGTACGTGGTGTAGGCCCAATGGCATTGGACGCCATGCGCGTTCAAGTAAGTGTAGGCGGCCTGATTGTTGCTCTTTTCGAGGTTGTAATCGAGGATGACGCGCACGGTAACGCCGGAGGCAGCGACAGCCGCCAGGTCTTGCTCCGCGGTGGTGTCGGTCAGCTCGTACATGGTCATATCGAGCGTGTGCTGCGCGGACATGATGAAGTTGTAAATCGGAGTGATGCCCTGATCCGGTTCGGTGATCAGGGTGTATGAAGTGGCAGCGGATGCGCGCCCTGCTACGGCGGCGCAGGCCAGCATGAAAATCAAGTGCTGAAAATAATGGCGTTGCAAAACGATCCTCCCCCGGGAACTTGACCGCAGCCTTGGGACGGCGATCCGCTATCCATCTTAAGACGCGGATGGCCCGGCCGCAAACTACAAATCGACTACACTGCGATTACCGCAAACTTTACTTCGCCCCGCTACCGACGGGTGGCGGCAGGAACTCTTCTCCGCTGCGCCAGGTGTGCAGCGTGCCGCCGTTCGCGGCTACTACGGGGTGGTATTTTGCCGATTCGTGCGAAATCAACTGCTGGTGGGCTGGATTGGGCACCGTGATCGGCAAGCGCGGTTCGGCCGCGGCGCCCGCAGTGCATTCGTTAGAACGACGACACCGAAGTCCAATGGCCTAAAGCCGATCTGGTAGAGACCTTCAAAAGTCAGCAAAGACAAGAAGTTCGCCGAGAAACTGGAAATCATCGTCGGCCTGTATCTGAACCCGCCGGAGCATGCGATCGTGCTGTGCGTGGACGACAAGAGCCAGAATCAAGCTTTGGACCGGACCCAACCGGGATTGCCCCTGAAGAAGGGACGCGGCGCTACCATGACGCACGACTATAAGCGCAACGGCACAGCCACACTTTTCGCCGCATTGAACTCTCTGGATGGGACCGTGATCGGAATGTGCCAGGAGGGGCATCGCCATCAAGATTCGCTGAAGTTCCTGCGCGTAATTGATGACCTGACACCCGCAGACAAGGAGTTGCACTTGATTGCAGACAACTATGCCACCCACAAACACGCCAAGGTGCAAACCCCACCACTTTTGGCTGCGTACTCTCGTGGAACTGAAGCTCAGAGGGAGCCGGAACCGGTGGGCGACCGGTTGCGCGCCGTCGTCCAGGCTATGCAGCGCGAGCAGGCGCTCTTAAGGCCGCCGAGGCCTGGAGAAGTTGCGCCCGACGACAAGCTTCTTTCGTACCGGACGGACTGACACCGCCCATGCACGAGCGCTTTATTATGTCTTGTGCGGGTGTCGAGACGTCAGGTCTTAACGCGTTGGCTTGCTGTACACCTGCTCTTGTATGGAGTGGCTGGGCGTGCCGATGAGGATCTTGACTCAGTAGTGAAACGCTGGGCCAGCGTCAGCATATTCTGGTTCGGTGGGGTAGGTTGGGGCCGGGGAAACCTCGAAGGACGAAATCGACTTTAAGCTCGTTCTTTCCCAATCGGCGCCCGTTGCACTTGCCGCATTAGAGAAGCTGTATGCTCATGGAAACCCGCAGGCGAAGTGCTACGCGATTGCTGGCATAAGAAAGCTCAACCTGGGCAACCACAAGGAACTGCTCGCGATCGCAGGGGTGTCAACGCTTGAAGTTCAGGTAATGAGAGGCTGCATCATCTCGCACGAGTCCCTTTGGAAGGTCGCTAAGGAAATCGATAGGGGAGAATTCCACTTCTGAATTTCGTAACTTGTCTCGATCCCCGAATTTATTAGGAAGAGGGCCGGAGGCGACCGAAGGCGCCATCGGTCCGGTGTTCCTTTTGCCGCATTCATAAGTGGGCGACGCGGCTGCTGGTAGGCAACAAAATGAGCGACATCTTGGCGCGATGGATGCAACCGCGCTAGGAGACTTAACCGCTCCCAACTTGAACACCGGACGTTCCCAGCCAAACCGATAGCGCATGATCAGAAGCGGGTTCGAGGGGACTGCCACCAGCACCATTAACTTTATCGGCGTTGTGTCCAGCACGGAGGTCTTCCCGGCACCGGCGGGGTATTAACGGCCGAGTGAGTCGAGCGGTCCGGCGCCGATTAGGATACTGGCGGCGAACAGGAGAGTATCGGCCACGTAGTTCAGGGTTTCGATGTTGGGCTGGGCAAACATGATGGGCACATAAAAAACAGCTACCAGGACGAACAGTACCGAGCCGAGGATGGCGGCAGCTTTGCGGCGCGTGGTATCCGGGCCGAGCATGGCGATTGCTCCAAGGACGAGGGCGGCGCCGGTAAGATAACCCCAGGCGGGGCCGCCCGGCATCCAAGCGGGATTGGGTTTTTCGAGGGGGACGCCGGGGGCGAAGCGGGGATACCAAAAGTGAAGGAAGCCGAAGGCGAGCGCGATTAACGCCATGCCGCGGCAGGCGTAGCGTTCGACGGCGCGGCGCAGAGCCGGGCGGGAAGCGGCGACGGCGAGGACGAAGGCTGCGCAGCCGAAGGCAAAGTCGCGGCCGGCAACTCCCAGGACGGCTCGCTGACCGGGTGTACCGAAGAGGTGTCCGGCGGCGGCGAGGCGAATGAGGCTGGGAATATGCATCAAGGCCTCAAACAGGAAGAACATAATTCCCAACAGGGTAGTGGACAGGCGGCGCTGTACATTGAGAAGGATACTGAAACCCGCCAAGATGAGGGCTACGCCGACGAAGATGGTCCAGAACGCTTTGCCGGGTATCCACGAAGGCACGATGGTCATGATTTCCTTGACGGAAGCGAGGTGTTCGGCGCCGAAGATGACGAGGGGGATGGCATAGGCGGCTGGGGCGATGGCGCGGAGTTTATCGGCTGCTTGAGCGCGGGCGGCGGGCTTCCAAAAAGCGGCGATGGCGACGCCGAGGGATACGACGGCTGCGCAAAACGGCCAGAAGACTTGCGGCGAAAGCGAGAAAATGAGGAACCTCCCAAATTACGCCTGCGCCGGAAACTGGCGCGGAGCGCGGCCAATACCTACAGGTTACGCGGGAAGATGGAGCAGCCGGTAGTCCATTTTGAGGCGGCCCTTGTGTACCATTTGGGGTGTAGACCGGGGCGCTGTTTAGGCATCGCCCTCGCTCCGTTTGTCACTCGACAATCTTCGACACATTTCGCGGCTATCCTTGAAATGGAGCCACTTCGATGAAAATTACACTAAAGGATTTAAATAAACATTGCCCCAATAGAGTGGCAAGGAACAGTAGAATGGCAAGGAACAGGCCAAATCACTAACAGTATCTGTAATGATATGATAATGAATGGGTTAGCTGACACGAACGTCGATTGACCGGCGTCAACCCTCATTCTCGCTTGTATTCGGAGACCTGCCGACGCCAGTACAAAATGCTGTAAGCAGGTTGTTTGACTGGTTTGCAAGTGGGAAATATTCATTAAAAAACCTGGCCGCCAAAGCGAAATTCGGGGACAGCAACTGGAACTTCAGGCGCGGTTGGCCGACTCCAAGACGAATGCATTGCCCCCAATGCGGCAAGTGGTGAATTTTATGAAGAATATAAGCGAGGCGGCCGAGCGGTTCCCTGACAGTTCACAAACAGATCAGCAGCGATTACTGAGTCTGGTAATCAAGGAAGCGAGTTGGAAAGGAGGCGAGTTGCGGGGGTTGCTGAAGAAGCCCTTCGAGGAATTACGACTATCGAACTCAGCAAGCCCAACAAAACCTCAGGGACTTAGAGAAGAAAACTGTCGATTTTGATGTCTGGCGGAGAGGCAGGGATTCGAACCCTGGGTCCCCGTGAAGGGACAACGGTTTTCGAGACCGCCGCAATCGACCACTCTGCCACCTCTCCGGCGCTCGACACCCTGATTTTCCCACATCTCGCGTCGCCTTGTCACTTCCAGCGCCCGACCCGTATGATACGCTATGTCAGCACCACCCAATCGAGGAGCATACCCGATGATCGTCGGCGTCCCGAAAGAAGTTAAAGATCATGAGACCCGCGTAGGTCTCGTTCCCAGCGCCGCGGCGGCCCTTCGCGAACACGGACACCAGGTTCTGGTCCAGGCCACCGCGGGCACAGGCAGCTCTCTTACCGACGCTGAATACCTGGCCGCTGGTGCAGTCATCCTGCCTACCGCTGCCGAAGTCTGGCGCCGCGCCGACCTCGTCGTCAAGGTCAAGGAGCCCCAGGCATCGGAATACGAGCATCTCCGCCCCGGCCTCATCCTGTTTACTTACCTGCATCTCGCGCCGCTCCCCGAGCTTACCAGTCGCATGCTCGAAGCCAAGGTCGCCGGCGTCGCCTACGAAACCATTCACGATCCCGATGGCTCCCTCCCGCTTCTCACGCCCATGAGCGAAGTCGCCGGCCGCATGTCCGTCCAGGTGGGCGCGCAGTATCTCGAAGCGCCCAACGGTGGACGCGGCGTTCTCCTGGGGGGGGTGCCTGGAGTCGCGCCCGCCAACTGCGTCATCATCGGCGGCGGCGTGGTCGGCACCAATGCCGCGAAAATCGCCCTGGGCATGGGCGCGCACGTCACCATGATCGATCGCAACCTCAACCGCCTTCGTCAGCTCGACGACATCTTCGGCGGCCAGATCGTCACCCTCGCCTCCAACGCCTGGACCATCGGCGAAACGCTGAAATCGGCCGACCTCGTGGTGGGAGCCGTCCTCATCCCCGGCGCTTCCGCTCCCAAACTGGTTCGGCGCGATATGATCGCCCGCATGAAACAGGGCGCTGTGGCCGTCGATGTCGCCATCGATCAAGGCGGCTGCTTCGAGACTTCACACGCCACCACCCACACCGATCCCATTTATTTCGTCGATGGCGTGCTGCACTATTGCGTCTCCAACATGCCCGCCGCCGTGCCGCACACCTCAACCTTCGCCCTCACCAACGCCACCTTCCCCTATCTCCTCGAACTGGCCAACAAGGGCCTCAAGGGCGCTTGCGCCGGCCACAAAGGTCTGTGCGAAGGGGTCAATACCTGCAATGGCTTCGTCACCCACCCTGCCGTCGCGGAGTCCCAGGGCCGTCCCTATCGCGAGCTCCTCAGCGTGGTCTGAAAACGCCGGTGTAGTATAGGAAAGAAAGCCATGCCAGCCAGCGCGCCGCCAACCGAAATCCCCCCACAGCCTCTCACCGCCTTGACGGAAGAAGAGAAGCTTTTTCAATCCACCGTCCGCCAGTTCGCCCGCGAACAGATTGGCCCCTACGTCCGCGAGATGGACGAGTCCTGCGTT
Organism: Bryobacterales bacterium; assembly: GCA_963738375.1. GTDB lineage: Bacteria > Acidobacteriota > Terriglobia > Bryobacterales > Bryobacteraceae > Bog-159. The sequence goes on from CAVTWL010000004.1 coordinate 591,615, forward strand.
TTTCGCAAAGACATCCTGCGGCAGCTTTTTGACCTCGGCCTCATGGGTATCGAAATCCCCGAGGAGTACGGCGGCAGCGGTGGCAGCTTCTTCCAATGCATCCTCGCCGTCGAGGAATTATCGGCGGTCGACCCTTCCGCGGGTGTGATTGCCGACGTCCAGAACACCATCGTAAACAACGCGATCCTGCGCTGGGCCAATCCCGCGCAGAAGAAAAAGTACCTGCCGCGCCTCGCCGCCGATACGGTGGCGTCTTACGCTCTTTCCGAGGCCGGCTCCGGCTCCGATGCCTTCGCTTTAGCCACCCGCGCCATCGATGCCGGCGATCATTTCCTGATCACCGGCCGCAAGCTTTGGATCACCAATGCCGCCGAATCCGGCCTCTTTCTTCTCTTCGCCAATGCCAACCCCGATGCCGGCTATCGCGGCATCACCGCCTTCTTGATCGAACGCGATTTTCCTGGCTTCCAGGTCGGCAAGAAAGAGGATAAGCTCGGCATCCGCGCCTCCTCCACCTGCGAATTGATCCTCGATAACTGCCGCGTCCCCAAGGAAAACGTGATCGGCGAGGTCGGCAAAGGCTACAAGATCGCCATCGAAACGCTCAACGAAGGTCGCATCGCCATCGGCTCCCAGATGATCGGCCTGGCCCGCGGCGCCCTCGATCACGCCGTCGCTTACGCTCGCCAGCGCAAGCAGTTCGGCAAAGCCATCGGCGAATTCCAGGGCGTGCAGTTCCAACTCGCCATCATGGCCACCGAAATCGAAGCCGCCCGCCTTCTCGTCTACAACGCCGCCCGCCTCCGCGATGCTGGCATGCCGTTCCAGACCGAAGCCGCCATGGCCAAGTACTACAGTTCCGAAATCGCCGAAAAAGCCGCTTCCAAGGCCATCGAAGTCCACGGCGGTGTCGGCATCACCAAGGATTACCCGGTCGAAAAGCTGTATCGCGACGCAAAAATCGGCCGCATCTACGAAGGCACCAGCAACGTCCAATTGATGACCATCGCCAAGAAGCTGCTGGGCAAGTAAAGAAACCGGCGGGTTTCCCCCGTCGTCATTGGTTAGAGGGGAAAAATGCATCGAAACGCTCCGTTGGCATTGCTCGCGGCCTTTAGTATGCCTCTGTGGGCCGCTACCGCTTCGGACGATACCGCCGGCAAGGCCGCCGTTACGCCCGCCAAAACCACCGCCGCCGAAGCCAACGTCAATCCCGACGAAATCATCCAGAAGTTCGCCGCCAAGGAAAAGCAATTTTCCGAAGCCCTCCAGAACTACGTCTACCGCCAGACCTCCAAAATCCTGGAACTGGACGACGCCGGTGAATCCGTCGGCAAGTATGAAATGACTGCCGACATGACCTTCGGAGCCGATGGCAAACGCGTCGAGAAGGTGGTGCGCGCTCCAGTTCCCACCCTCAAGGATCTGATCATCACCGACGAGGACTTGGACGATCTGAAAAATACCCAGCCTTTTGTCCTCACCAGCGACCAGATCCCCATGTACGACATCCGTTACCTCGGCAAACAGAACGCCGACGAGATTTCCTGCTTTGTCTTTGCCGTGAAGCCTAAGAAGCTCACGCCCGGCAAACGCTTCTTCGAGGGGCAAATCTGGGTCGACGATCGCGACTACCAGATCGTGAAAACTTACGGCAAAGCGGTCGGCTACCAGAAAAAAAGCGAAGATCAGCAATTCCCGAAATTCGAAACGCTGCGAGAACAAATCGACGGTAAGTACTGGTTCCCCACTTACACCCACGCCGACGATACGCTCCACTTCAAGGACCACGACCAGAAAATTCGCATGTTGGTCACTTACAAGGACTACAAGAAGTTCGAAGGCAAATCCACCATCCAGTTCGGCGACGTCGTGGACGACGGCAAACCTAAGGAACCGCCCAAGAAACCCTAACCGCACCGATTCAGGAATGTCCCCGTGATACGATCAGGTAAATGGCAAAAATCACCGCAGTCAATAACGGTCCCATCCGTGTCGAAGGCGACTTCACAATGCACGATCAGCAGGGCGGGGAATTCGGCCTCGCGGGCCGCACCGTAATCTCGCTCTGCCGCTGTGGCCTCTCCGCGAACAAGCCGTTCTGCGATGGCGCCCACGCGCGGCAAGGCTTCCAGGATACCTGCGTAGCGCGCGAACTCCCTCCGCCAAAACCGAAAATCTAATCCCTTCGCCCCGATTTTTCCGGAATCCGTTGCTGATAAACTAAACACAGAAGGCGTAAGCCAAGCACCAAAGTGAATCCCCCAGTCGTCGGCCCGGAACTCGAACACCAGGCAACCCTAACCGGCAAGCAGGTCCGCCGTGAGGACGTCAAATTTGCCGCGGGAAAAATCGCCGTCTTCCAGTACGCCGGCGTGGCTATCTTCCTTTTCCTCATCACCGGTTTCTGGGATCTCCAGGTCCGCAATTCCCAACTCTATAACGAGCAGGCCGAACGCAACCGCATTAAAGCCCTGCCCATCCCCGCTCCGCGCGGCAAAATCCTCGACCGCGACGGCCGCGTGATCGTCGACAACCACTCCTCCTACAGCCTCATCCTCACCCGCGAAAACCTCAAGGCGGAACACCTGAATCCCATCGCCGAAGGCCTCGACCTAGACTACGATGACCTCGCCGCTCGTGTTGCGCGCTATACCTCTCGCCCGAAATACGACCCGATTGTCATCAAAGAGGAATTGACCCCCGCCGAGCTCTCCTTCGTCGACTCCCACCGCGACTTCTTCCCCGAGATGGAACTGATCCACGCTCAGCGCCGCCTCTATCCCCAAAATGGCTTCGCCGCTCATGTGATCGGCTACACCGGTGAGGTCAGCGAACAGGAACTGGATACCCCGGACTTCGCCAAGTACAGCCAGGGCAATGTGATCGGTAAGTTTGGTATCGAGCGGCAGTACAACGATAGCCTCATGGGACTCGACGGCGAGCGTCAGGTGGTCGTTGACAATCGCGGGAAGACCCGCGAAGTCCTGGCCAACAAAGAAGCCATCCCGGGTAAAGACCTCAAACTCACCCTCGACCTGGACCTTCAGGCCGTCGCCGAACTTGCCATGGAAGGCAAGAATGGCGCCGTCGTCGCCATGGATCCCCGCACCGGCGAAGTCCTCGCCATGGTCAGCCGCCCCACCTTCGATCCCAACAAGTTCGCCGTCCGGATCAAGTCTTCCGATTGGCGCCAGATCGCTGATAACCCCGACCATCCGCTGCTGAACCGTGCCATCCAGGCCCAGGACGCCCCGGGTTCAACATTCAAGCCAATCGTTGCCATCGCTGGGCTCGAAACAGGCTCGATCGACGATCAGTATACCGTTCATTGTTCCGGCGGTGCATCATTTTACGGGCATTATCACAAGTGCCACATTAAGACCGGTCACGGCCAAGTGAGCCTCCACAAAGGCATTGTCCAGTCCTGTGACGTCTACTTCTACAACGCGGGTGATCGCACCGGCATCGACAAAATCGCTTTCTACGCCAATCAGGCGGGCCTCGGTCAGAAAACCGGTATCGACCTGCCTCACGAAGCCGTCGGCGTCGTCCCCTCCTCCGCCTGGAAGATCCGGAATTTTCGCGAAAAATGGTATGCGGGGGAAACCATCTCTGTTGCCATCGGCCAGGGAGCCGTTACTGTTACCCCCATTCAGTTGGCACGCGCCTACAGTTGGCTCATTAACGGCGGACTGTGGCATCAGCCCCACCTGGTTGTGGGCGCCAAAACTCAAGACCACAGTTGGCCGCTGTCTCCCGATAACGTGGCCAAGGTCATCTACGGAACTTACGGCGTCGTAAACGAAGGCGGTACCGGTGTCCGTGCGCAGTTACCCGGTCTCAACGTCTGCGGTAAGACCGGAACTGCCCAGCTTGCATCTGATGAATTTCTTAAAGGAAAGACTGGTAAAGAATTCAAAAACAATGCCTGGTTTGTCGGGTTCGCGCCCCGCGAAGCCCCCGAAATTGTGGTTGTATCCCTCTTTGAGAACGGTGCCGAGGGCCCGCTCGCCGCTCCCATCACACGAGACGTTCTGAAAGCTTACTTCGACAAGAAGGCGCGCCTCGCCGCAGCCGCCGCTTCCCAACAGCAAGCCGGCCCCGAAAAGATCGGCGTCCTCCTCCGCTTTGGTCTTCCCGCGCCGCCAGCCTCCACGCCGCCTCCGGCGCCAATGATTGAAGCGTCCTTCATCAACTCCGCAGATCCCGATGCCGGTCCCCCCCTCCAGCCTCGGCGCCGGCGCGCCAAGTACCACTCTCCCATCCTATGACCCGCTACCTCCGCCCGCGCGACCTCGATTGGACCCTGCTCATTATCTCGCTCATCATTTGCAGCGTAGGAGTACTCCAGATATACAGCGCCACCCGCGGTACCATCTGGCAGGATGCCTGGTGGAAACAGATCCTCTACGTAAGCGCCGGACTCTTCCTGATGTGGTTGTCAGTCACCCTCGACTATCACACTTTGATGAATCATGTCTTTCCTATGTATGGCTTGTCCGTCCTGGCGCTCCTCGGGGTTCTCCTGCTCGGTAAACAGGTCTTCGGCTCTCGACGATGGATACCAATTGCAGGTGGCTTCCATTTACAGGTGTCGGAATTCGTGAAACTGGTGATAATATTGTTAGTAGCCCGCTTCCTGACGGAATTAAAAACCGAAGATCTGGAAGGCCGCGATATGGCTAAGATCGCGGGGCTGGTTCTGGTTCCAATGGCTTTGGTCATGAAGCAGCCGGACTTGGGAACGGCTTTGACTTATCTGCCGGTTCTCATCGTTGGCATGTTTCTGGCTGGAATGCGCCGCAAGTACCTGATCGCCATCGGCGTAGTGGTCCTCTTGGTCCTCCCGGCCGGTTTTAGTGTTCTCAAGGATTATCAGAAAGCGCGATTGGTCAGCTTCCTGGATCCCGACCGCGATCCCCGCGGAAACGGGTACCAGTTGATCCAATCCAAGATTGCAGTCGGCGCCGGCGGTATGTGGGGTAAGGGAGTCACGAAAGGTTATCAGACCAAGCTTCGTTTCCTTCCTGTGCCGCATACGGATTTCATCTTCTCCGCTTTTTCCGAGGAGCATGGGTTCGTAGGTGTGATCGTTGTGTTGGCGTTATATTTTGTCTTAATTATGCAGATCGTGCAGAACGCCCAGACGGCCTCGGATAAAGCCGGCATGTATATCTGCATGGGAGTGGCAGCGTTATTGTTATTTCATGTGCTGGTGAACGTGGGTATGGTGGTTGGCCGGATGCCTGTGACCGGGATTCCGCTGCCCCTGATGAGCGCCGGCGGTTCGAGCGTTTTGTCCAATTTCTTGATGTTAGGGCTGGTCAACAATGTCCGGCTCAGAAGGTTTGTGAATTGATCCACCCGCCGGTGTACGCCGGCGGCATTTGAAAGGTTTTTGTTGGGAGCCGTTAGACACTCCCGGAGGGCAAACGCGCGCAGTGTGCGCACCCTTCGGCGTCGGCCCGCAAGCGTTAGCGAGCGGTAGTCGGCGATGAGGATTTGGCTTCCCGGCCGCGAGGGCGAATTTGGAAGTTGCGCCCCGGCCAGCGTGAGTTTCTTACATGTTAAATGGCGCCCGTGCCCGGTTCGCCGGTCGCCGCTTAAGACGCACGCAGGGTAAGCCGCCTTCCTCTCCAACCGGTCTGCGCCGGTTCCCATCTGAGGAGAGCGCATGTCAAAAGAGTTAATCGTTTCTGCCAACCGCCACGAAACCCGCGTGGCTGTCCTGGAAGAAGATCAGGTCGTTGAAGTTTACTATCAGCGCGAAAAAGAGTATTCCCTCGCTGGCAGCATTCATAAGGGCCGTGTCACCCGCGTGCTCCCGGGCATGCAGTCCGCCTTCGTAGACATCGGTCTCGAACGCGATGCCTTCCTCTACGTCTCAGACTTTTTCGAAGACAACGACGAGTACGACAAGATCGTAACCAGCGTCGAAGAAAAAGTCTTCAAGATGGATAAGACTCCGGTCGCAGTTGCCGCCGGTCGCTGCTGAGCCGGCCATTGACGCGCCGTTGGCCGAGCCTTCCGCTGAACCCCTGTTGCTGCCGAAACCTCCGCGCCGCCGGCTGCCGCTCCTCTGTCGCCTCCCGAGCAGTTCGCCCGCCGCAATGATGATCACGACCACGGTCGTGGCGGCCGCCGCGGCCGCCGTCGGCGCCCGAAAGGTCGCGGACTGCCGGAGTCCAAGTATTTTTCGCCCGGCCAGCAGAACGCCCCGGTCACGCCGCTTCCGTCGTCCCCACTGCCCGAGGAACTGGAAGAAGCCGAGCCCGAAGCGGGAAACGCAATCGCGGAGCCAACCGAAGACATGGTTGTCCTTCCCGGCGAATCGCTGGCCAAATATCGCGAGCCGGCGCCGTCCCAGTCTTTCGCGCCCGTCCACCATCAACCGGAGCCGGAGCCGGAGCCACTCGCTGTCGCATTGCCATCCAGCCAGCCTGAAGAGCCCGCGCAGCCTGCCGCGATCCAGGTAGCCCCGGTGCCCGAGCCTGCCCCGGAACCAGAACCAGAACCCGAAGTCGCGGAACCGGTCGTATCCTCCCCGTCGCTCGAAATCGTAGAGACCATCGAAACCTGGGAATCCGAACGCGCGGAAACCGCCGAGAGCCCTGCGAGCCGGTCACCCGCGTAATTGGCAGCCGAGCCGAATTTCTGGAAACGCTGATTCGAGAGTCGGATTCCGGCAGAGCCGCCGAAGCTGGGAAGACCCGGAATCTGGTGAACCCGGAACCGCCTGATTCGTTCGAATCGGACGGAGTCTGAACCCGCCGAAGCCACCCAAAGCGTCGAACCCGCTCCCGACGAAGATCAGTTCGGCCCCGAACCCGCCCGCATTCCAACTAGCCTTACCGCTACTCTCCGCGAGCACGGCGGCCGCTACCCGCACCGTCATCTCCCGCCGCATGCGCCGCCGCGGCCGGCCGGAAGGCGAGCGCACCGCCGGGTCAGGGCCCCGGTCAAGCCGCGCAGCCGGGCAACCGGCGCCCCAGGAACCCCGCGCCTGAGCCCCGCCCCGAAACCGGCCGGAAACCCGCCGGAGATCCGCCAGGCTCAGCGCCCCGAACCCGTCCGCGCCGAACGCCCCGTCACCCCGTCCATCAGCGACCTCCTCCGCGAAGGCCAGGAAATCATCGTTCAGATCGCCAAAGAGCCCCTCGGCCAAAAAGGCGCCCGCATCACTTCCCACATCGCGCTTGCCCGGCCGCTTCCTGGTCTATATGCCCACCGTCGATCACATCGGCGTCTCCCGCAAAATTCCCTCCGACGACGAGCGCCTCCGCCTGAAGCGCGTCCTCCAAGCCAACCGCACCGGCATCCCCGGCGGCTACATCGTCCGCACCGCCGGCGATGGCCGCACCGAAGAAGAATTGCGCGCCGACATGATCTTCCTCTACAACCTCTGGCTCGATATGCGCCAGAAGGCCGAGAAGCGCCCCGCCCCCCTCCTCGTCCACCACGATCTCGACGTCGTCGAGCGCATCCTCCGCGACCAGCTCACCGCATCCTTCAAGAGCATCTGGGTCGATAACGAAGAAGTCTACGAAAACGTCCTCAGCTTCGTCCAGCGCTTCCAGCCGGCTCCTGGTCAGCCGCGTCAAACTCTACACCCGCCGCACGCCCATCTTCGACGAATACGGCATCACCGCCGAAGCTGGAAAAGGCTCTCCGCCCGAAAGTCTGGCTCAAAACCGGCGGCCACATCGTCATCAATCAGACCGAAGCCTTGGTCGCCATCGACGTCAACACCGGCAAGTACGTCGGAAAGTCCAATCGCCTCGAAGATACCATCGTCAAGACCAATACCGACGCCATCAAGGAAATCGTCCGCCAGATCCGCCTCCGCGATTTGGGCGGCATCATCGTCGTCGACTTCATCGACATGGACGAGCGCAAGAACCGCCAGAAAGTCATGCAGGTTCTCGAAGAGGCCATGCGCGCCGACCGCGCCCCTTACAAAATCCTCCAGTTCAACGATTTCGGCCTCGTCGCCATCACCCGCAAGCGCGTCAAGCAGAGCCTCGAACGCACCCTCTGCCTGCCGTGCCCTATTGCGAAGGCTCCGGCTACGTCAAGAGCGTGCAAACCGTCATCGGCGAAATCCTCGTGGAAGCCCAAAAGATCGCCCGCGCCGTCGAAGGCAACAGCGTCATGCTGCGCGTCAATCCGGAAGTGGCCAAGCGTGCTGAAGTCCAACCAAAATTCATACCTCCAGGAGATCGAAGAAATTCTCGGCCGCACCGTGCTGGTCAAGAGCGATCCGCTCCTGCACCAGGAAAAATTCGACCTGGCATAATTCGCCTACAATCAAGATGAAGCCCACCACCAAACCGGCAAAATCGAACCGCCCCGGAAACGCTCCACCATCTCCGAGTGGTCCGTCACTATCGCGCTGCTGCTGTTCGGCACCACCACGCTTGGCGCAGGCTTTTGTTATCCCCACCGGCTCCATGCAAGACACGCTGCTGGTTGGCGATCACCTCATCGTCGACAAATTGGCCTACGCTCCCCCGGCGCCTTTCGCGACTATTTCCTACCCTACGAGGAACCCGAAACACGGCGACATCATCGTCTTCCGTTACCCGCCCGATCTCACGCAAACGCTGGTCAAACGACTCATCGGCATGCCCGGAGACCACCTCAAAATCGACCACGGCGTCGTATATCGCAACGGCGCGCGCATCAACGAGCCCTACGTCTATCACAAGTATGCCTATGATCCGGCCTACGACAATTTCCCCAACCCTTGTTGCCGCCCCGTCAAGGAAGAATCGACGCCCAAAGGCGCAGCACGAAATGCTGGCTACCAACGTCGTCGACGGCGAACTGATCGTCCCGCCCGGCCATTACTTCGCCATGGGCGATAACCGTGATAATTCCTCCGATAGCCGTTACTGGGGCTTCGTCCCCCGCGAAAACATCATCGGTAAACCGGTCGTCATCTACTGGTCCTACCGCGCTCCCACCGAAGACTTGATCGGAGCATCCGCCGATTCCACCCTGCGCCACTTCGTCGATCTGGGCGAGCACTTCTTCACCCGCACACGCTGGAGCCGCACTTTCCGCCTGGTGCGCGGTTTTCCCGATTCCCAACTGCCATCCACGCCCCTGCCGCTCAACCCCGGCGATCCGAATCCGTAGCCATCGCAGTCCTCAGCGGCTAAGCAGTCTCTCCAAGTTCCCCCCCAGAATCATTCCGGCATGCTCCGGAGTAACTTCGATCTCGCTCAGAGCCTGCACCTGCCGCTCGAAGATCGCCGCATGCCATCCCCGCGGAAAAAACGACGAGTCCGTGCCAAACAACAATCGCTCCGCGCCCATCACCTCCAGCGCCTTGCGGAACACATCCGTCAATTCCAGCCGCCCCCACTCGTATCGCATCCAGCCATTGCTGCTCGAAGTATCAAGGTAGACATTCGGACAAAGATCGCACAGCATCAGCGCCTCTCGAAAATATCCCGCCCCAAAGTGCGGCACAACAAAATTCACCTGCGGAAACTCCGTCGCCACCCCATGCAAATCCGTCGGATTCGAATACCGCATGTCGAATAGCGAAGGCAGCCCCAGCTTCCGCCGCACTCCCACCGTCAACACGCCGCAGTGCACGAATACCACCGAGCCTTTCCGCTCCGCCGCGGCTTCGAATATGGGCCGCACCCGCGCATCGCCAGTCGCATACCGGTGCATCGCCGGAAACAGGCACACTCCTTGTAGTCCCGCCTCCAACCCGCGTCGCGCCCGCTCCACCCCATCCGGCGCCATGGGGTTCACCATGAAGTATCCCCAAAAACGATCCGGATGGCCGGCAACGGCTTCCGCCACCGAAACCTCATCGCCCGGAATGCTGGCGATAATCGCCGCCTTCGCCACGCTATATTCGTCCAGTTGTTCGACCCACGCCCTGGCCAGCGCCGCGTTCGATTCCGGCAAACGCCAGCCCAGCCTCCCGCCAATATCTTCTACCGTCTGCCCGCGCTGCGCCGCCAGCGACGCGAAAAAACCGGGTGAAAAGAAATGAACGTGCGCGTCGCGGACGGGAAAATCACCCCAGGGTGTTTGCATTCGGTTTGTTCCAGTTCATGATGCCGGCCGCCAAAGCCGCCTGCGTTACTCCCGCCACATTATTGACGCCCAGTTTCTTCATCAGCATCTTGCGATACCCGCGCACCGTCTGCAAGCCAAGATCCAGCAGTACGGCGATGTCTTTGCTCGTCTTCCCCTCCGCCACCAGTCGCAGCACCTGCATTTCGCGCGGCGATAGCGTATCTAGCGGCCCGCGCTTCGCCGTCGTCTCTAGATCCCCATTCTGAATCCGGGTCAGCAGACTGTCCGAAACCTGCGAGCTTAAATAGGATCCGCCCCGTCCAACCGTTCGCAGCGCGTCGATCAAATCCGCTGAAGACGCGCGCTTCAGCACGAAACCGCGCGCCCCCGACCGCATCGCGCTCATCACCGTATTATCATCGTCGAAGATCGACAGAATCACCACCCGCGTCTGTGGCGAATGCCGGATAATCTCGATCGTCGCTTCGATACCGTTTAAGTCCGGCAGCCCGATGTCCATCACCACCAGGTCGGGGTGTGCTCTCTTGCAGAATTGCACGGCGGCGCTCCCGCTGTCGGCTTCGCCGATCACATGAAACTCGTTGTTCCGCTCCAGAATCGCGCGCAGCCCATCACGCATCATCTCGTGGTCATCGACCAGTAGAATATCGTAAGCCATAAATACCTAATCGCCCGCCGATTGCCCATCCGAGGCCGCCGCTTTCGCGCACAGAACTCGCACCAGCGTTCCGTTGATTGGTACAGTCTCGATGCGCAGCGTCAGTCCCGCCTTGTCCGCGAAATACTGCATCGCCATCGCCTCTAATCCCACTCTCTGCACGCCCCTGCTCCCCCCCGCCGTCACCAAACCATTATCCCGGATCTCCAGCGCGCAGCCATCCCGAAGCGGCTTTAACAGGATCTCGATGACTGAGCAACCTTGCCGTTCCATTGCCATCGCCGCAGCCTCTTGCGCGATCCGGTACATCGCCGCCGCGGCTGCCGGCGCGGGCTGCGCTGTCGCATCGGCAAATACGCGTACCACCCCTTGGAAGGATTTCCGCAGTCGTCCCGCCAACCCATCCAGCGCCGCGCGTAGCCCCACTCGTTCCGCTGTCGAAGGGTACAACTCTCTGTTCACGTCCCGTACTATCTCGATCAGCGTTTCCAGCATGGCCTGTATGTCGCCGACGCGTCGCGGCACGCAAGCTGTGCTATCCGCCAGATCCATGCGCAGCAGATCCAGTTGCAGCCCCGCCGCGCTCAGAGTTTGGCCGATTTGGTCGTGTAGTAGCCGCGACAGCCGCTCGCGGTCGCTTTCTAATGCGGCTAGCGCCTTTAATACCAGTCTTCGCTCTGCTATCTCCCGCGCGACGCAACCAGCGAACAAGACCTCGCCTTTCAGGTCGCGCACCGGAAACATTCGGATGCAAAACGTGGGATGAGCCGCGTCGCTTCCTCCGGCTGCCTCCACGATCTCTCCCGCGAAGACCCCCTCCAGGCGGTCTTTCCAGGCAACCCGCGCCGGTGCGCCAAAAAGGTCGATGAAGTTCAGTCTTCCCAGTTCCGTCGCCGCCCTGCCAAACACCGGCGCCGCATCTCCATAAATGCTGTGGAACGACCCGTCCCGCAGCAGGAGCCAAACGCATTCGCCAGTCTGCTGCAGCAGCATTTCGCTCGGCGGAATGGCCATGGCGCTCGTCATCGGCGGTTGCCGCGATCCCTTCCAGGTGAACCGCCCATTATACGCCCAGCGCCCGCAGCGCGCTCGCCACCTGCTCGATCGCGCGCCGGCCCTGGCTCAACACCCCCCCCAATGAAAAGAACGGATGGATCATTCCCGCATATCTCACGCAAGTCACTTCTGCGCCCGCCTCCGCCAACCGCTTGGCATAAGCTTCTCCTTCGTCCCGCAGCGTGTCGCATTCGGCGGTGATCACCAGCGCCGGTGGCAACCCGTGCAGATCCGGCGCCAGCAGTGGCGAAGCGTGCGGATTCAGGCCGTCTTCCACTCGCTCCAGATAATGCCCGCGAAACCATTCCATTTCCGCCCGTGACAGATAGTATCCCTCCGCAAACTCCGTGTACGATGCCGTATCGAACGATGACAGGTTCGTCACCGGATAAACCAGCACTTGCAGAGCGATCGCCGGGCCGCTTTCGTCCCGCGCCTTCAGGCACATCACCGCCGAAAGGTTCCCGCCGGCGCTATCGCCGCCCACCGCAATCCGGCCCGGATCGATACCCAGTCGCCCGGTGTTCGCCGCCACCCACTGTGTCGCCGCATAACTGTCCTCCACCGCGGCCGGAAAACGGTGCTCCGGCGCAAGCCGGTAATCCACAGCCACCACCACGGCGCACGACCGCCGCGCGATGGCCCGGCATACCGCATCGTGAGTATCGAGATCGCACAACACCCAGCCGCCGCCGTGAAAATATACCAGGCACGCGAAGGGACCTTCGCCTTTCGGCGTGTAAATACGAATCGGAATCGGGCTCTCCGGCCCTGGGATGGTCAAATTCTCAACACGCCCAACCTCCTCGGGTTGGTTGGCGATGGTCCTCAACGCCTCCAGAGCCGCCGCTCGCGCCTCGGCCGGCGGCAAGCTTTCAACCGCGGCGTCTCCGGCTGCCTCAACACCTTCAAGCAGCGCCTTCACTTCCGGATATAACTTGATTCTATTCATGGGGGGGTGAACTTAGCAGGATAACTCCTCGGAGTACTCAATTGCTTGCCGCCTTCCGCCTTTTGAGTTACCCTGATTAAGTCGCTTGAATGCATAGTAATTCACATCGGATCTAGCCGGGTCGGAATTAATGGCTGAGCTAAGCGGCCCGCATGACAATCAGTTCGTCGACGATTTGGAAACTGCGCGGCGCCGCATCTCCGAGTTGCGCCAGGATCAGCGCCTTTATCGCGAACTGTTTGAAGACAGCCTCGGGTTGATGTGCATCCACGACCTGGACGGTGTCATCCTTATCGTCAACCCCGCCGCGGCGCAATCCCTGGGCTTCAGCCCCGAAGAGGGTGTGGGCGTAAACATGAAGCGGTTCATCGCCGCTCCCGTCCGCCACCTCTTCGACGCCTACCTCGACCGCATCCGCCGCAATCGTAGCGATTCCGGCCTCATGCGCCTCGTCGCGCGCGATGGAGCGGAGCGCATCTGGCTCTATCGCAATATCCTGTACGAAGAGCCGGGGGCGCTCCCTCGTGTTCTCGGGCATGCCCAGGATATTACCCGGCGGGTGCGCGTCGAAGAAGCCCTGAAGGAAAGCGAACGCCGCTTCCGCACCCTGGCGGACACCGCGCCCGTATTCATTTGGATGACTGACTCCAGCGGACAATGCACCTTCGTGAACAAAGCCTGGCTGAAGTTTTCCGGCCGCACGTTGGACGAAGAGCTCGCCCGCGGATGGACCGGCGGTTTGCACCCGGACGACCGGGAACGCGGTGAGTCCGATGTGATGGCGTCCGTCACCGCTCGCGAAAGTTTCCAGGCTGAATATCGCTTGCGCCGTGCCGACGGGGAATACCGTTGGATTCTCGCCAGTGGCAAACCACGCTTCGATTCCGCCGGGGACTTCAGCGGCTTCATCGGCTCTTCTGTCGATGTCACTCAGGCCCGCCTGGATCGCGAAGCCCTTCGTATCGCGCGTGACGAACTGGCCGGCCGCGTCGCCGAACGCACCGCGGAACTCGTGCGTGCCAACAACGCCCTGCGCGAATCCGAGCAGCATTATCAGATGCTGACCGACCTTGCGCCGGTCGGTATCTTCCGTACCGATTCCGCGGGTTGCTGCCAGTATGTCAACGAAAGAGCCTGCCAGATCTGCGGCATCACGGCCGACGAAGCGCGCCAGGGTCCCTGGGCTCGCATCCTCGAACCGGAAGATCAACGCCGCCTTGCTACGGAATGGCGCAAAGTAGTGGCCGGCAGTGGACCCGGCTCGCTCGAACACCGCATCGTCCGGCGCGACGGCACCACGGTTTGGGTGCTCACTCATTTTGCCGCCGAGCGCGGCGCCGAGGGAAACGTCACCGGCTGCATCGGGACCGTAGCGGATATTAGCGATCGCAAGCGGGCCGAGGAAGAGACGCGCAAGCTCGAAGCTCAGGTCCAGCATGCCCAACGCCTGCAAAGCCTCGGCATCCTTGCCGGTGGGCTCGCTCACGATTTTAATAATCTGCTCACCATCATTCTGGGCAACGCCCGTATCGCCACGCTGGATCTGCCCGCCTCCTCGCCCGCGGTTGGAAACCTGGCGGAAATCGAAACCGCCACCACGCGCGCCGCCGAGCTGACCAATCAAATGCTGGCTTACTCAGGCAAAGGCCGGTTTAGTTTGCAGGCGGTGAACCTCTCGCGAATTGCTGGGGAAACCGCCAGTCTTCTGCGGACGGTCATCTCCAGGAAAACCGTATTCCAGTTCAATCTCGAGCAGGAAACTCTGCCGGCCATTGAAGCCGACCTCGCGCAGATGCGTCAGGTGGCGATGAACCTCATCACCAACGCCGCCGAAGCCATCGGCGACCAAGGAGGGGTGGTCCGCATCTCTACCGGAACCTTGGACGCCGATCGCGGCTATCTTTCCAGTACCTTTTTTGATGATCGCCTGCCGCCCGCTCGCTATGTCTACCTTGAGGTTTGGGATACCGGCTGCGGCATGAGCCCCGAAACGCAAGCCAAGATCTTCGATCCGTTCTTTACCACCAAATTTACCGGTCGCGGCTTGGGTCTTGCCGCCGTTATCGGCATCGTGCGCGCGCATCACGGCGCCCTAAAGGTTTCCAGCCAAGTGGGCCTTGGATCGACGTTCCGGGTTCTATTTCCGGCAACCGCCAAAATCGCACCCTCCACGGCCGAACCGCCCGCGCACGTTCCGCCAACCGCCAGTCACGGTACCGTACTGGTGGCGGACGACGAATCCGGCATGCGTAACCTTGCCCGCGCCATCCTGGAAGGTGCAGGCTTTGCTGTTCTTACCGCCTGCGATGGAAAAGATGCCCTTCGCGTTTTCCGCCGACACGCCGATGAAATCGTCGCCGTCATTCTCGATCTCACCATGCCGATGATGAGCGGTGAGGAAGCCGCCGCCGAAATTCAGGGCATCGCCTCGGGCGTTCCCATCGTACTTTCGAGCGGATATGGCGAGCGGGAAGTCGAAGGGCGATTGGCCGGCAAAGGCTTTGCCGGTTTTCTGCGCAAGCCTTATGAGCCCCGCGAACTCACTACCACCCTAATCCGTGTCCTCCAACAGCGTGCCGTAAAATAGCCCCCTATCTTTTGATCTCGTTTTAGGATATAAGAATCTCTTATGCGTCAACTGCTAGAGGGTATCCATGACCGCGTCTCTCAGACTTGCCTGTAGCGTCTCCTTTCCCCTGTTTCTGGCGTCCATCGCTTTGGCGCAGCAGGAATATATCGGTCAATACGACCTATATGCGGGGTACATGTACCTCAGCAGTCCCATCATCAAGCTCGGTGAATCGGGCTTCCACACCCAACTGGGATTGAATCCGGCCAAATGGTACTCGCTGGGCTTTGACTTTAGCGAAGGGACGGGCGCCACCACCCTGACCTCAAATATGCTGAAATCATCGTTGCAGCAAGAAATCTCCAGCCAATTGACCGCTGCGGGACTTCCCGCCGGCTATGCTCCCACGGTGCCGATGCATTCCAGTTCCCAGACCTACGCCATGGGTCCTCAAATCAACTACCGCCATTTCCGCAAGGTGACCATCTTCGCCCATCCCGATCTCGGCGCCATTCACGAAACCGCCATACCGCATCCCGCCGGCGTGATTAGCATACTCCTGGTCAAGCAATTGGCGCCGTCCGGTACCAAGGAAGATTGGACACCGTTTTACGGCTTCGGCGGCGGCGTCGACTTGAATGTAACTCGCCACATCGGTCTTCGTCTCCAGGCCGATTTCGTGCGCGACCACTTGTTTTCAGATCTTCTGAATGCCCGCAACACCGTCCGCTTTTCCGTGGGCCCCACTTTCCACATGGGCAAGAACGTCGCCAGCCGCTAGCGCCGCCTCGGCCCTACTTCGATTCGAACGCCGCGTTCACCGTATTGGAGCGCCCCGGCCCAACCGTGACCTCCTGCGTCAAGTCGTAGTAGCCGTCACGCGAGAAGATGGCTTTGTAGGTCCCCGGCGACAAGCGCGTGGTGAAAGGCGTACGCCCGATCGGCGATCCGTACATGATCACCAGCGCTCCCGGCGGATTCGACAGGAACGCGATGTCCATTAGGAATCGCGCCGCATCCAGCCGCATCTCACCGTCCGTGTAAACGCTGATATTCGTCCCTTCCGGAAATGTCTCCGTCCGGTCGTAAGTGAAAAGGAAGCGCGGCGCGCCCGGCTTAATCACCATACCAACTCTCCCCGCGGCGCCGTCCGCCAGTTCGGCGCCTTCGCCACGCGGCGCGCTACCCGGCCGAACCGGAACTTTGTCGCCATTCAGCAGCGAAATCGACGTCAACTCCACGCCTAACTTCCCGCCGCGCCCCATGCGCGTCTTGGGCTCCGCCATCGCGATCGTCGCAGTCACTCGCAAGCCCCGCGCCATCACCAGCAGACCGTCGATCCGCAAATCGTCCACCGTTTCGAAATCGAACATTTCGCCTGGCTTGATATTGGTGAAGCTCAGATCTCGTGTCAACTTCAGCCGGATCGGCGTAGCATCGTGCAAGGCCAGTGTTGTCGGTGCAGCCGCCGGCACGCTCGCCGCAACAGGCGCATCTTTCGAAACCCCGGGGCCTGTTGCCGCATGGCGCGCGATCATAGCTGCCATGATCCGGTCCGAAACCCCGGCCTTCTTGAGTGCAATCAGATCGTCGGCCGACAAGGCATACTTCCCAGGCTGTTGGTTAATCGTCGCGATGATGGTCTGTTCACCGATGCCCGCCTTCACCAATCGCCCAATAGCAACATCGTCCAGCACTTCCTGCCCGAACAGGGCGCAGGTAACAAACGTCAGACCAACGGCGAAACGCGATACGAATATCAATGGGTAGCTCCTTAATCATTCTGGGCTGATTAAGGGTGCGCGGCAACGTTAACCATAGATAGCACTGCGGCCTCCACCTGCTTCCATGCCTGCGTGCGCGGATCGATCAACTCGAAATGTCCGGCATCCGCAACTCCGTCAGTCGGGCATCGTCGCCGGACGCCGCTGCCGCTGCCGCGAAATCGGCGGCTCATCTCGATCGGTACAATGTCGTCGTTCACTCCATGCACCAAACGCTCCACCACGCCTAGCGGCAATCAGTTCGATCGGCGATGCCTGGCGATACCGTTCCGCCTGCTGTCCCGGAGATCCGCCGAGCAGTTCTTCCACCACGTTGTTGCTCAAATGCAGTTCCCACGCTCGCCGCAAATCCAGCACGCCGGCCAGCGAGACTGCCCCGCGCAGAGCCATCTTGTGCTGCGCCGCCAGCCACAGCGCCAGTTGTCCGCCCGCCGAATGCCCGATCACCACCACCCGCGTCAGATCCAGCGGATATTTCTTCGCCAGTTCGTCCAAATACTCGGTACCGCGCTCTACATCCTCGCGCACTCCCAGGCCAGCCTCCCCCCGCTTCCCCGATGCGCCGGTACTCCAGGTTCCACGTCGCCATCCCTGCCCGGGTCAGCGCCGCGCACAAATGCCCAATGTGATCCAACCCATACGCCGACCGCCAGTATCCGCCATGGATCACCACCGCTACCGGCACTCTAGCCCCAGTAGCGATCGCCTGCGGCATGCGCAAATCCCCAAACTGTTGACGCGCATCGCCGTATTGGATGCGCGCGTCCGCGGGCGGTGGCGTCAGGTCCAGAATCGATGTCGGCGAAAGTGAAGTCATGGGACGCGTCCGGCATCCGGCCAGCGCGGCCGCCAACCCGAATGCCGCCATGCGATAACGGTACCTCACCGCAACTATTCCAGGCGCCGGATCTTGATGTTGCGGAACCATGCCTCGCCGCCGTGGTTTTGCAGCGAGATCGGGCACTGTTTGTGCGGCTGCTCGGTGAGGTCTTTCGTCACTGGAGTGCCATCGCCCCAACGGTGCGCGATGTGCTCGGCGGCCGCTGGCGAGTCCAAATCGCCTTCCACAACTTTCACCCCATTCAACCAATGCTGCACGTGATTGCCCTTGACCACCAGGCGCGATTGGTTGAATTCGCCCACCGGCTTCGTGACGTCCTTGGCCGGTCCCGCGATATCGTACAACGCCCCTGCCTGATGGCTCGTTCCTACCTTCGCGTCGGAATTTCGCGTGTTGTCCAGGATCTGATACTCGAAGCCCACCACGTAATCCTGGCCATGACCGGGCCGCACCGTGGGACGGTTCCGCAGCGTGTAATTCACCGCATCTTCGAATCGCTTCGGCGCCCCCGGTTGCCCTAGAAACACATGATCCTGGATGCGATACTTCACCCCGCTGTTAGCCCCAGGGGCCACCTTCCACTCCCACACCAGTTCAAAATCGTGGAACGGTTCCTTGGTGAACAAGTCCTCGGTGATATGCGCGCCGGCGTTGGCCTTCAGGCAGCCGTCGTCGATGCGTCCAGGCATCGCCGGGCGGCGTTTTCTGCCGCGGATCGTCCCACCCGGCCATCGTCTTCCCGTCGAAAAGCACGATCCACCCCGATTGCGCCGCGCAACTCCCCGCCGCCGCCAATCCCGCCCAAAGCAACCAGGCCGGCTTCATGCCGGCGATCCCTTCTGTTTCGCGAACACCTTGCCTAGAATCTTGACCGCGGTGTCAACGTCGCGCTCGTGACAGAATATACGGAGGCAGCAAGCGCAGCACCGTATCGTGCGTGCAATTGATTAGCAAACCTTCCGCCATCGCATCCGTCACCATCTGTTTGCCGGGCATCTCCAGCTCCATGCCGATCATCAGTCCGTATCCACGTACTTCTCTCACAAACGAATACTTGCGCGCCAGCTCGTTTAGCATCAAGTGCAGATACCCGCCCACCTGTTGGATCGCGGGTAGCAACTCTTCCAGAATGTCGAAGAATTCTAGCGCCACGCGGCATGCCAGCGCGCTGCCGCCAAAGGTGGATCCATGCATCCCCGGCGCAATCGTCGCCGCTGCTTTCTCGTTGGCGACGATCGCACCCAGCGGCAGGCCGCACGCCAGAGGCTTCGCCGTCACCATCACGTCCGGCAGCACCACCGGCTTGCTCCGCTGGTACGCGAAGTAAGTGCCCGTCCGTCCCACCCCGCACTGGATTTCATCGAATACCAGCAGCGCATCGTGCCTGTCCGCCAGCTCGCGGGCCTTCCGTAGGTATTCCGGAGCAGTCGGATAGATTCCGCCTTCGCCCTGAATCGTCTCCAGCACCATGCCGGCCGTTGATTCGCTAAAAGCCGACTCCAGCGCCTCTAAATCGTTGGCCGGCACGAATCGCACGCCTGGAACCAACGGCTCGAAATCCTTGCGATACTTCGCCTGTCCCGTGATGGAAAGCGCGCCCATCGTGCGGCCATGAAACGAATTTTCCAGCGAGATGATCTCGCTCTTTCCGTTCCCGCCGCGGTTGCCGTGCGCGTGAATCATCTTCAACGCGCCTTCCATCGCCTCCGTCCCGCTATTGGTGAAGAATGTACGCTGCAGTCCGCTGGTCTCCGCCAGCTTTTTTGCCAGCGGTCCCTGATACTCGTTGTAGTAAAGGTTCGACGTGTGAATCAGCAGCGCAGCCTGCTCCCGAATTACTTTCACGATGCGCGGATGGGCATGCCCTAGAGCATTCACGCCGATGCCCGTGATGAAATCCAGATATCGCGTGCCGTTAATATCGTAAACGTGGCAGCCTTTGCCGCGGTGCAGCACCACCGGATACCGGCTGTAATTCTGCAGCAGATATTGCCGTTCCAATTCGACGGCAGTTTCAGACGCGGTAGAAGTTAGGGGATCGGTGACGCTCGTCATTTACTCATGATACAGCCTGCCTAATACCGCCGCAGAAACTCGTTGACGCTGGCTTGTTGCGCTGACTCATAAGCCGAACAAATCCGGATGCTCTCCAGCGTCTGCGCCAGGTTGCGCCGTGTCCCTGCGAAACGCTCGACGCGCGGTTCGAAGAAAGTCTTCAACTCCTCCGCCGATTGGTCGTCGCAAAAGCTGGCCCCCACGAGGGGCAGCAATTCGCCAAATCCGAACGTCGATCCCGCGGGTATCTTGCCCGCGATCGCTTCGTAATTCTCTTTCACGAATTCGAATGGCAGCCGGCGTGTCTCGGGCATTCCCAGGGGACCCATCAGCAGACGATTCGCCTCGCGCAAATCGAACCCCGGCTGCAAGATCGAATCCATCGCAGCCCGCGCGACTTGCGGATCGCGGAATGACCCCATCGCCCCCAGGATCGTCTGGCGCTCGTGCTGATCTTCGGTATGCGCCAAAGCCTCCTCGAATTCCTTGAACAAGTGTTCATCGCCAGTGCGTGCCGCCACGGTCAGTACGCGGCCCGCAATATCTCCATCCAAGGCCTTTCGCTCCGCCAGCCATGCCACGGCTAGTTGCCGCGCTTCCGAAGCCAGTTTCTGATCGCTGCCCCACAACGCCACGAACGGTACGATCGACGCGCGTAGCAATCGCGTCTCCTCGCTGTCTCCAGCCTTCGCCGTCCAACCCAACTGAGCGGCCCGCGCGCCGAACGTCTTGTCCACCAGTCGCGCATAATTCGGACGCAACTCTTGCGGCAATAGATGTTCGTGAACCCCGCCGATGATGTTCAACGAAGCCTCCACCACCTGCCGCACCGGATCGCCCGCGAACCTCACCGCCAGCGCCATCGCATCCGCGCTCTTCACCGCGCCCATCGACGAAAGGGCATCGATGTCGCCCAGCGCCGAAACCAGCTCAGCCGCGGAAAAGTGTAAGCGATCCGCGAACAGCTTGCCTCCTAAGTCTCCCTCGTAGCGCGCAAAATAGTATCCCTTCCCATCCGCATTGGCGTCGACCCAAGCCGGACAGCCTTGCGCCTCCGTCAACTTCCAGTCCGTCGACGGCTCGGTCATCAGCGTGCATTCGCGATGCGTTCCAGTCCCATCGCCATAGCGCAAGCACACCGGAATCTGCCAGGTCTGCGGATCCGCTCCTTCCGGCCCCAACGGCAGCGCGCGAGTCTGGCTGAGATGCAAGGTCGCGCCGCCCGCGCCTTCGCAAGTCAGTCCAACGCTCACCACGGGTACACCCGCTTGATCCAGAAACGTTGAGAAGGCGCGGCCCACTGGCTTGCCGCCCTCCGACGATAGCGAATCCAGGAAATCGGCTGCCGTGGCGTTTCGCCATGAGTACTGTCGCAGGTATCGCTGCACGCCGCGCCGGAAGGCATCTTCGCCCATCCAGCTTTCAAACATGCCGATCACCGCTTCGCCCTTGCTGTACGTGATGCCGTCGAACGCGTTGGCGATATCGTCGTTGCTTTCGATCGGCTGCCGGATCTTCCTCGCGGACACCAGTTCGTCCCCGCCCATCGCCCCCAAACGCGTATTCTGTTCATCGAGTACCGTGTTCCACTCCGGCTTCCATTGACGCATGATCTTGGAATCCATCCACGACGCGAACGCTTCGTTCAGCCAGATATCGTTCCACCATGCCGTGGTCACCAGGTCGCCGAACCATTGGTGCGCCATCTCGTGCGCGATCACCAGCGAATAGGTACGCTGCCGGTCGATGCTATCTTGCGCCGCATCGCGCAGTTCCAAATCCTGTGTGCACGTGATCAGTCCCGCATTCTCCATGGCGCCGCCGAACAACGGCACAGCCAGAATGTCCAGCTTCTCGTAAGGATAAGGAATGCCGAAATATTTCTCCAGTTGCACCAGCAGTGGTGCGGTAACCTCGGCCGCATACTTGGCCTGCGCCGCTTTGCCCTTCGGCGTAATGATCCGCAGCGCCGTATGATTTGCCCCCGCCTTGCCGCCGTCCACGAAATCGAACGGCCCCACCCCCACTGCGATCAGATAGGAAGGCAGCGGCTTAGTTTCGGCAAACACTACTTTCTTGTGTCCGCCCGGCTCGGCCGTCCTCGATACCATCGGAGTGTTGGATACAGCGGCATCCGCTTCGTTCACGTGCACCGTCACTTGCCATGGCGTTTTAAAGCTTGGCTCATCGAAGCAGGGAAACGCCTTGCGCGCGTCGATCGATTCGAACTGCGTGTAGGCGTACCAAGTGCCGCTGTCCTTCTCTTTGAACAGCCCGTCGCTTCCCGCCGTGTTGAACCGGGCGTGATATTCAATGTGCAATTTCGCGGCGCCGGCGGGAATCGGCGCGCCAACCGAAAACCCCGCGAATTCCGTGCCGCTCGTCTCGATCTTGGCCGTCTGTGTTTTGCCGCCTGCCGTGATCCGCGCTCCGTCGAACTTTAGCTCACGCGCATTCAGCCAGATAGTCCCGGTTGGCTTCAACACTTTCAATTCAATGTCGACCTTGCCCGCAAATTCGTCATCTCGCGGAGCGATGCGAAGGTCCAGTTGATAGCGTACCGGCCGTACATCCGGATCGAGCCGCAGCTTTGGCGGTTCCGCCATCGCGCACGCCGCCACGAAAATGAGTGCAAATCGAAACGTTGTCATCAAGCCAGGATTCTCCCGCACGCCGCCGCGCTGTCGTCTAAACGGCAGGGGGACGATGCTTGTGCCAGTCCGTGCGGCGCTGAAACTCCTTGCCCACTGCCAGTAGAGTGTTCTCCGAAAATGGCAGTCCTGCCACTTGGATCGCGATGGGTAAGTTGCCGGCGAATCCACAGGGCAGGGAAAGCGCCGGCATCCCTGCCAGGTTGCCCGCCGCGATCATCGCCGTAAGCCCCGCATCCTTCGGCCGGACCATGTCGGCATGGCGGTCCAACGGTTCGTCGATCTTCGGCGCCGGCGCCATCCGGCTAGGCGTCACCAAAACGTCGATGTCCCCGAACAACTGGAAAATCGCTTGCCGCGCCATCGTGCGAATCCTCATGGCCTTCAAATACACATGCGCCGGAATCTCCAGTCCCGCTTTCAGCCCCGCGATCTGCTTTTGGTCCGCTAGTTGATCCACTTGCCCGCTGGAAATCAAAGGCTCAAACACCGCCGCTGCGTCTACCGAGATGATGGTTCCGATCGCCGGCCCGTATGGGAAATCCGGCAGCTTCGTCTCCACCAGGGTCGCCCCCAGTTCCCGCACCGTTGCCAATGCCTGCTCGAACCCGCCCCGCGCCGTCTCATCAGGCCATTCCTTGAAATCCGACGGTGCGTACCCAATCCGCAAATCGCTCATCTTCCGCGCGTATTGCGGCGTGTAGTAGAAGCTCTTTCCCGACGATCCCGGATCGCGCTTGTCCCCGCCCGCGATCGCCTCCAGCACGATACCGCAATCTTCCGCCGACCGGCAGAACGGCCCGAGCTTATCCAAGGTCCACGAAAGCGGCATGGCGCCATACCGGCTCACTAATCCGTAGGTTGGCCGCAGCGCGGTAACCCCGCAAAACGCCGCCGGCGTAAGAATAGAACCCGACGTTTCCGACCCGATCGCGAAAGGTGTAAGCCCCGCCGCAACCGCAATCGCACAACCGCTTGACGAGCCGCCCGACCACCGGCTGGGGTCCCAGGGATTACGCCCCGGCCCGCTCGCTGATGCCGCGGCGAAACGATAGCTGGGTCCGCCCGCAAGCTCCACCATCGCCAGCTTGCCGATCAAAGGCGCCCCCGCGCCCTCCAGCTTCTGAATCACGGCTGCGTCGTGGTCGAAAACCTGCGCCGCATAAGGCCGCGCACCCCATGCCGTGATCTGTCCCGCAACGCTCAGCAGGTCCTTGGCGCCGTATGGAATTCCTTGCAATGGTCCTCGCAGACGCCCGCGTTTGATCTCGGCGTCCACCGCTTTCGCCTGGCGGATGGCCCGCTCGGTCAGCGGCAGCGCCAGTGCGTTAAAACGAGGACCGGCAGCTTCCAGCCGCCGCCCGAAAGCCCGTGCCAGTTCTACCGCGGTCACCTCTTTGGCTCGCAGCATCCGGCTCAGCTCGCCGATGCCCGCAAAGAAAATGTCGCTGCCTGGTTCCTTCATGGCGAATCACGCGGTGAAGTGGACGGCCGGCTCCGTCGCCATCGGAATGGCAACCTTAGCCAGGCTTTCGGCCGTGTGCCGATTCTGCTCCTTGGCAGCCTGCAACTCGGCCTCTGGCGTAGCCGGAGCCGAAGCAGTCGCATCCGTGTCCGTCGGCTGTGTCTGTGCCACCGCCGCACCCGCCAGCAGCGCGCCCGCCAGTTGGCGCCGCGTCATCCGCATTGCCGTGGACTCCATGCCCTTCATGCCATGCAACTCAATGCTTCCAGAGCGGCCTTTTCCATCACCGCCCGTGGCGCTTGCTCGCCCGTCCATGTCTCAAACTGCCGCACCGCCTGCTCCACGAACATCTGCACGCCCGGAATCACCGTCTTCCCTTGTTCCCGCGCGTGCCGTGTCAGTGCCGTCTCCAGTGGATTGTAAACCATGTCGAACACAATATCCGCCGGAATCCGCCCGTTGAAGAAGCACTCGTGGATGTGCGGATACATTCCCAGCGGCGTCGCATGCACCAGCGCATCGAAATACTTTTCCTTCAACTGATCCACCAGCAGAGGTTCGGCCCCGCAGATCTTCGACAGCGATCGCACCCTGTCCGCATTCCTGCCCACCAGCGCAATGCGCGCGCCCGCATCCGTCAGGGCGCAAGCCGCGCTGCGTGCCGCGCCGCCATTCCCGATAATCAGTACGCTCGTATTGCGCAGCCGCAGTTGCCGCGCCAGCGGCACAGTCACGCCGGCCGCGTCGGTGTTCGCTCCGCGCCATTTCCCGGCCTTGCGCCAAACTGTGTTAACCGCCCCAATCCGCCGCGACAACGGATCCACAATGTCCAGATAGCGCAGGATCTTCTGTTTGTGCGGCGCCGTCACACTGAATCCGGCGATCGGCAAACGCTCCGCCAGCGTAAAGAAATCCCGCATGTGAGCGGGCGCCACCAGAAAGGGCAAATAAACAGCTTCCATGCGCCTGTGCTGGAATGCCCGGTTGTGTACCGCCGGCGATATCGAATGCCGCACCGGATCGGCGATCACTCCGTAAATCTTGCTCGACCGCGAAAGCTTGTCCACCCGGTAAACGTGCCGCAGTTGGCGCGCGCAAACTTGTCCCGCAGCGGTACCCTGCGTCGCCGTGGGCGCCGCGTACGTGTACATCCCGCCAAACGCGGCCGACAACACCCGGCTCGGAAAACCCAGCTCGCCCATCGCCAGCACCACCATGGGGATGCGCGCGTGTGCCTTGGCCAGCGTCAACACCCGCCCGAAGTCGGACGGCTTCCGCGCCGTCGTCACAATCTTGTATCCGTCCGCCGGAATCCGCGTCATGCGATTCACCAGCGTATCCAGTGCTGGGGTCGCTTCGTAGTTGTGATAAGAAATGATCAGCCGCGCCCGCCCGCGAAAGAGGCTCAGCTTTGCCGATGCCGACTCGGCGCTCTCAATCTCGACATCCACCGCCTGCGCGCCTGCCGTGATCGCCGCATCCAGCACCCTAAGTTCATCTTCAATGCTGCCATTGAATTTTCCGTGATTCTGATGCCGCCGGCATGTAGCCAGCACGATGCAATCCGGATGCTCCTCAAGAAATCCCTGAATCGCTTCCGCGCCTTTTTCCGGATGCTCCAGGTAGTCCAGGCGAAACTCCAGAAACGATTCGCCCGCTTCGGCCTCGCGCCGCGCGTGCTCCAACAACCGGTCTAAATCTGGAAATCCCAGCGCGATACAAATGCGCGGGAGCGGCCTGGTCTGCGCCATTTGAGAGTTCTTAGGATAGCACGCCCGAAGCATGGAACGTGCGCTGAAACCGTCTAATTCAGATACTTTCTCACGTCCGGAAACAACAGCGACTTGATCTCCGGTTGATCCAAATCGCCCTTGGTTACGACCCTGGCATTCAGGTCGATGGTCTTCGGCGGCGTCCCGCCTTTCCATTTGTCGGCGAGCGTCTTCACCGCGTCATATCCCATCTTGAAAGGGTCCTGCGCGACCAGTGCGTCGATCGAACCGTCCTTCAAATCCGCCACCAGTTCCTCGCTGGCATCGAAAGCCACCAGCTTCACCTTTCCCGCCAGTCCGCGCGATTTCAACGCCAGCGCCGCTCCCACCGAACTCGGCTCCGATGAGGCGAACATGCCGTCCAAATCCGGCTGCGCCGTCAGGAAATTCTCCGCTGCCGCCATAGCCTTCGCGCGATCCGACATCGAAAACTGCCGTGCCACGATCTCCATCCCGGGGAACTCTTTCCGCAGAACCTCTTCGAAGCCGCTTTCCCGGTCCATGGTCGATTTACTTCCCGGTGCGTTCATCAGCATCGCCACTTTTCCTTTGCCGTTCAGCAGAGACCCCAGTTTCCGCGCCGCCATCTGTCCGCCCTCGAAGTTGTTCGTGGCGATGTAGCTCATGTAGTTAGTGGAATCGACGCCCGAATCGAAGACCGTCACCGGAATGTGTGCCGCCGCCGCCCGGTCGAGCGATGCGTTCAGCGTCGTGCGGTCCTGCGCCGCGACCACCAACCCATCCACTTGCCGCGCGATCATCGAATCCACAATCTGAACCTGCCGCGCGTAGTCCGTCTCCGCGGACGGTCCGTTCCACAACACGTCTACGTCGAAGTCTTTGCCGGCCGCGGCCGCGCCGGCGTGTACTGTCACCCAAAACAAATGCGCGGTTGCCTTAGGCACCACTGCCACTGTCTTCCGCTGCTTGCCGTGGCACCCCGCCAGCGCCAAAACCAACCCGAGACCGATCCCCGCGGCCCTGCGGGAGTTAGGCCGCACACCACCCCCCGTCGATCAAAACATCTGTCCCAGTAATAAATCCCGCGTCCGGCGAACACAAATACACGGCCAATTGCCCAACTTCTTCCACTTTGCCCCAACGCCCAACCGGAATCTTGGCGACGAACTGCGCATTCAATTCCGCATTCTGGATCAGTGGCGCATTCATCTCCGTGGCGAAGGGCCCCGGGCTGATCGCGTTAACCGTGATCCCATCGGCCGCCAGTTCCAGCGCCAGCGCGCGTGTTAGCCCCAACAGCGCGCTCTTGCTCGCCGAGTACGCCGTCCGCCCCGGCATCGACACATGCGCCATAATCGACGCCAAGTTGATGACCCGCCCATAGCCGCCGCCCTTCATGTGCGGCACAAACGCCCGGCACATCAGAAACGTGCTGGTCAGGCTCGTGTCCACCACGCTGCGCCACTCCGCCAGCGTAAATTCCGTAAGGTGCTTGCGAACGTTAATCCCGGCGTTGTTCACCAGAATCTGCACGGGCCCCAGTGCCGCCGGTCACGTCTTTTTCAAGCCGCGTCACCTGCTCTTCGCTGGTCACATCCGCCTGAAAGATCTGCGCGCCGCTCCCCGTGCTCCATACTGCCTCGGCCGTCTTCTGCAAGGCTTCTCGATCCCGCGCCACTAACGCCAGATTCGCTCCCTCGCCGGCCAACGCCAGCGCCATTGCCCTTCCCAAACCGCGGCTCGCGCCCGTAATCAGCGCTACCTTACCCGCCAGCTTTCCACTCACGGTGTGTGTCCTCCAGGAGCATTATGCGAGGCCGCCAGTATCTCATCGGCGACAAATTGCGGCCGGTCGACATTCCGTATCGTCAGCCGGCTTGCCTCGCCTGCCGTCTCAATCGCCAAATCCCCAACCCCGAACATGCGCTGCATCACCGATTGATCCACCCGCGCGTCCTGCACCTTCGGCAGCGATATGTTCCGCGTTGATTTGCTCATCGCTCCCACCTCGTACCGCAGCCTGTCGCCCGCGATCGTCGCCTTGGTAAACTGCCGCGCGATGTGCCGGCGGATCGGCCAGATAAACAGCAGCGCCGGAATCGCCAGCACCCAGGGCCGGTTGCGCCATTCGTTCTCAGGCGGAATCAGCGTGAAATAGAGGATGGCGCACCCCACCACCAGCAGCGCCACTACCGCGTACCCGAGCTTGATGAACTTCAAGGTCGGCCGGATGACTGCATCTTCCATATCGTTGCCTCCCGAACGCGCTATTGTACCAGCACCGGCGGGAAAGCCTTATTTGTCCTTGGGCAGCAGTTTCAAACCTGTGGGCATGGCGAACAGGCTATCCTTCAAATCCTGATTGATTTCCACCTTCTCCAAATACGTCTCGCGAATCTTTTCGCCGTTGCGCTGGCGTTGCGTGGCAAACGGCCACATCACGCCCCCGCCCACGTCGCGATACTTATTGAAGATCGAAACCTCTTCTTGTTTTGAATTGTCAATAGGATCCTTCTGGTAGTAAAGCTGCCTCAAGGGAAGCTTGTTCAACTGGTCGAAAAATACCGTTACCGTATTGTTTTCGGCATCGGTGATCTCCACGATTTCCACCGGCCGGTTCTCGAAGAAATCGGAACCCTTGGATTCAAAGGTCAACCCCGTCTCCCCCAACCGCTGCCGCAAAATATAGAAGATGTTACGCAGCGTTCCGGTTTTGTACTGTTGCAACACCGTATCGGCCAACGGCCGCGCCCCGCGAAAAGTCACCTCGTAGCCCGCGCCCTCCCCGAGGAAAATAACATCGTCCTGCTTCTTGAGCTCCAGATCTTCCGGCTTTCGTCCACGCGCCTCTCGAATGCGCACGGCGGGGAACCCGCTTTCCTTGGTTTCCGACGGCTGCAAATAGTGTGTATAGGTGGCGTCCGTCGCCATTCCCGATACTTTGTTGTTGTAAGACGCGTAAATTCTGCCCGTCTCCACGCGATTCTGCATGGTCAGGTAAGCCTGCCCGCCCAGCGCCGCCACCGCCTCATCGATCACTCGCTTGGCTCGCTGCTCACTCGTTTCGGCATGCGCAGCCGCGGCCATGCCGCCCGCCACCAGCGCCACCCAAAATATCTTCATGGCTTCTTGCTCAGGTCCTCAGCCTTCAACCCGGTGTTCAGCTTGATCGTTTGCACCACCAGGTCCGCGTATTTGCGCCCGTTCTGATTAATCGTCATCTGCTTCGGAACTTTGATCCCATTCACTTCCTCGAAGCTGTCATAAGTTTCGTCGATGACGGGCGGCTTGCCGTTCATGGCCACGGAAGTGTACTCCACCTTGGCAGGCATTCCGGTCTTTGCGTCGATAAACAGCCGCACGGAACTTCCCTTGCCGTCCGCGATATCCAGCATCCCCTCGCCGGCCCAACTCACGGTGCGGCCCGGCAACCGGTCGCTCAGCAACAGCGGATAGAACAATCGCAGCAGCTTATCTTCCACCGGTTTCAGTTGCTCGGCCGGTAGCGGAGCTTGTCCTTGCGGACTCGCCATCCAGCCCGTTTTGCCATCCCCATAAATCGAAACCGTCCCGAACGGCAGCGTCGTGTCTTCCCGGAAGTCCGAAGGGGCTACCCAGCGATCCATGCGCCTCAATGGTGGATCCGCCACCCGCCGCGTCCACATGCAACTCAGCCACTTCCAGCATGTCCTTTACCGCCGCCAGCTTATCGGCTCCCCCCACGGCCTTTTGCGCCCGCTCCAGCAGTTCTCTCGCCTTCGCGTCAGTACCGGCTTTGGGTTCGCTCCCCGGCTTGCTGCTCGATCCACCCGGCTCGGGGTTGGATAAATCAATGGACGAGACCGGCAGGCCCAGCGTTGCCAGAGACTTCACAAACTCGTCCGTCTTCCCCACCGCCACGATCGTCAGATCCGACGGATGCACATCCGCTTGCGCCACGCGCAGCACGTCCGCCCGCGTCACCGTCTCCAGCCCCTTTTGGTATTGGTCGATAAAATCCTTCGGATAGCCGTAATATTCGTAATTCAAAATCCGGCTCAACGTCTTCGTCTTGGTATCGAACGCAAATACGAGGCTGTTCAACGCCGATTGCCGCGCTGTCTCCAGTTCGTCCGCGGTCACTTCACCCGACCGGATCTTTTCCATCTGCTCCTGGATCGCCTTCAGCGTCTCCGGCGTCGATGCCGACTTCGTGCTCCCGCTGATCTCGAACAGGCCCGGATGATCGTAGTTCGCGCCCCAACCAGCCGAAATCTCATACGCCAGCCCCAGTTGCGTGCGCACCCGTTGCACCAGCCTGCTCTGGAAACCGCTGCCCAGAATATCGCCCATCACTTCCAAAGCCGGAAAATTTTTATCCTTCAGTTCGCCGCCCAGGTGCCCTTCGATAAAAAACGTCTGCGTGACGTCGTCCTTCTTCGCCAGATAAATCCCCGGCTGCGCCTTCCGCCGCACGGAGGGAAACTGTGGTACTTTTGGCTGTTCGTAATTCCATCCGCCAAATTCCTTGCTCAGCTTGGCCTTCATCTCAGCGGTCGAGAAATCGCCCCACACCGCCATCAACAGATTCGCCGGGAAATAGTAGCGCTTATAAAACGCAATCACATCCTCGCGTTGGATCCGGTCGACTGTCGCGTATTCCAGATCCCATCCATACGGCGTATCTTTGCCGTAGACGATGTCCGTGAATTCCCGCTCCGCGATGCTATGTGCGTCGTCATTCCGTCTCGCGATCCCGCTGCGAATCTCCGACTTCGCCAGGTCGATCTTCTCTTGCCGGAATTCAGGCTGCGTTAGGAGATCCTTAAATACCCCAAGCACTTCATCGGTGTTTTCCTTCATGGCGGAAAACGAAACCGACCCGCTGGTCTCGCCGATATCGCTTTCTACCGAGGCTGCGATGTTCTCCAATTCCTCATCGATCTGGTCGCCCGTCTTGCTCGGCGTACCACCGGAACGCAGCACCGTCCCGGTCACCGTCGCCAGGCCCACCTTCTCATGAGGATCGAAAAGATTGCCCGTCCGCACCCGTACCGACCCGCTTACAATCGGCAGTTCGTGATCCTCAAGCAGGAACACCTTCATCCCGTTCGGCAACACGTACGTCGTTACGTCGGGTATGGGAATCTTCTTCAGCGGAGGAAACTTTAAGGCCCGGTAAACCGCCGGCGTATTCGGAATCGCCGCCGGACCCACGCTCTGCCCATACGCGGCCGTTGCCACAGCCAGGAAATACGCTGCCCTTCTCATTGCGCGCCTCCCGCGGCCGCCTTCGGTGCGGCCAGAAACGCCACCGTCCGCTTCTCCGGCACGAAACACTCCCTCGCCACCCGCTGCACATCGTCCGCGGTAATCCGGTCTAACTCATCGAGCGACGTAAAGACTTTGCGCCAATCGCCATAAACAGCGTGATACTCCGTCAGCAATCCAGCCAGTCCGGAGTTACTGTCCAACCTTCGGATCAGACTCGCTCGCGTCTTGGTCTTTACCCGTGCCAGCGTTGCCGCATCCACTTTCTCCGCTTTAAACTTCTCCAGCAATTCGTCAAACCCCTTCTCGTTCTCCGCCGCGGTGTGTCCCGCCGCCGGCGCCAGAAAGAACAGAAACAGGTTCGGATACTTGCCCCCCGGAAATGTATCGTCCGCCTCGGCCTCAACCGCAATCTGTTTGTCGCGCACCAGACTCTTGTACATCAGTCCGGTCCGCCCGCTCGAAAGCACGCTGCTGATCACATCGAAAACCGGATCTTCCTTGCTGAATTCGTCCGGCCGCTTATATCCAATCACTAACAAGGGCTGGCTGGGCGATTGAACCACCGCCTGCTTCGGCCCTTCCTGCGCAGGCTCGGAAGTGTGCAGCAGAGGCGGCAAGGGCCGCGATGGCATCGGCCCGAAGTATTTCTCCGCCAGCCGGCGCGCCTCCGCCGGGTTCACATCCCCGGCAATTCCCAGTGTGATGTTCCCCGGCACGTAGTACTCATGAAAGAACCGCCACGCATCCGAGCGCCGCAGATGAGTCACATCGCTCGGCCAACCCGTCCCCATCACGCGATACGGAAACGCCGCGAACGCCGTAGCCAGAAAAGTCTGTAGTAACTTGCCTTGCGGTTCCGACTCCACGCGCATCCGGTATTCTTCCATCACCACGTCCCGCTCTTTGTAAAACTCGCGAAACACGGGCTGAATAAACCGCTGCGATTCCAATAGGAACCAAAGCTCCAACCGGTTCGACGGCAGGCTGTAATAATACTCCGTGGAGTCCCACGACGTCTGCGCGTTCATGCCCTCGCCGCCGTTCTGCTCGATAATCCTTGGATACAGATTTGGCTCCACGAATGCGTTGGCCTTCTCTTCCGCGCTCTTCAGTTCTCCTTCCAGCGCCGCGACCTTCAAGGGGTCCGCCTTCATGCCTTTATTCCGCTCCGCGTCCAACCGGTCGTAAACCTCCTCTACGTGATCGATAGCTTTCTTCTCTTCCGGCCAGTTCTTGCTCCCAATGCTCTCGGTCCCCTTGAACGCCATGTGTTCGAACATGTGAGCGATCCCGGTCGCTCCGGAGGGATCGTCGACTGAGCCTGCGTTTACGTAAGTATGGAACGACACAACCGGCGCCTCGTGTCTCTCCACCACGATGAAATGCAGTCCGTTGGAAAGCGTAAACTCTGTTACTTTTTTCTCAAAATCTTTAAGGCTTTGTGCGCTAACCATCAGC
Source organism: Bryobacterales bacterium (assembly GCA_963738375.1). Lineage (GTDB taxonomy): Bacteria > Acidobacteriota > Terriglobia > Bryobacterales > Bryobacteraceae > Bog-159. The sequence goes on from CAVTWL010000004.1 coordinate 624,158, forward strand.
GGAAGCAGGAAAAATAAGAGAGATCGGTGTGTCCGCATGTCTATCTTTCGACGTTACCAGATTGGCCTGAGCCGGTGGGTTTGTGCATGACTTGGCTCTGTTTCCACATGCTATGCTGGCTTGCGGATGTTCAGCCGCCAACGCCGTCAAGCCCGCTTCATTTTCGGCTTCTCCGACATCCTCCTCATCGCCGTTGCCTTTTACGGCGCCTACCAGACTCGCAGCCTCCTCCATCTGGATCGCGCTTTTTACCTCATCCCCCCTGTACAAGCTCTCATGCTCGGCTTCTCCATGGTTGCGTGGCCTCTCGGCGGATTGTGGCTCGGCGTCTATGAACGCCTCGATGCCGGCGACCCCCGCGTCATCCTCCGTGATTCTTTCCGGCAATGCGCCTACGCCGCCGTCGCCCTCATCCTGTTCGAATTCACCCTTCGCCTCGACCTCAGCCGGCCATTTCTCGCTCTCTTCATCGGCTACGCCTGGACCCTTCTGTTCCTCTTTCGCCTCTTCTCCGGACGTATGGCCGGAGCCATCCGCCGCGAGTTCGGCAGCCCCCACTACGTAATGGTCGCGGGCACCGGCGAGCGCGCCCGCAAGCTCGGCGAAACCCTGGAACGCTCCGCCCACTATGGCGTGCAACTCACTGGCTTCCTCGCGCTCGGCCCCGCCCCCGGGCCCTCCGAAATTGTTCTCCAATCCGCCTACAAGGTTTACCCGCTCAGCGATCTCCGCCAATTGCTCTGCGACCACGTCATCGATGAGATCGTCTTCTCCGTTGGCAGCGAAACGCTCTCCCGCCTGGAAGATGTCTTCCTCCTCTGCGATGAAGAAGGCGTCCGCACCCGGGTCGCCGTCGATTTCTTCCCCCACGTCAACAGCGAGGTCTACCTTGAGCGTCTCGGCTTCATCCCCCTGCTTACCTTCTCCGCCGCCCCCCATGACGAAATCCGCCTGCTCCTCAAGCGCGCCACCGACGTCGTCTTGGCCGCCGCTGCCATCCTCGTTCTCCTTCCTTTCATGATCTCCGTCGCTCTCCTCGTTCGGCTGACTTCCCCCGGTCCCGCCATCTTCAGACAGGTGCGCTGCGGCTTGAACGGGCGCCGCTTCCTGTTCTTCAAATTCCGCTCCATGTGCGATGGAGCCGAGCAGATGAAAGCGGAAGTCATGCACCTCAGCACCCGCAAAACCGCCACCAAAATCCCTGACGACCCCCGCCTCACCAAAATCGGCCGTTATTTGCGCAAGTTCTCCATCGACGAATGGCCGCAGCTTTGGAATGTCCTGAAAGGCGATATGTCGTTGGTCGGCCCGCGTCCCGCCATTCCCGGCGAGGTCGAGCAATACCAAACCTGGCAGCGCCGCCGTCTGCGCATGCGCCCCGGCCTGACCTGTCTCTGGGCTGTCAGCGGACGCGATAACCTCGACTTTGAAACCTGGATGCGCCTGGACATGCAGTACATTGATAACTGGTCCTTGGCGCTCGACTGGAAAATCATCCTCCGTACCATTCCCAGAGTCCTCACCGGCCACGGAGCCAACTGACCGGCGGAAAGAAAATCATGCATCTCTTACCAGAACAAGACGAAGTCGTCCGCGTCCTGCGCGATACCGGCGCTCTGCGCGACGGCCATTTTGAATACACCAACGGCCTGCACTCCAACGAGTATCTGCAGGTGCCCCTCGCCATGCGTTACTACCAGCACGCCCGCATGCTCAGCGTGGGCCTCAGCCGTCTGTTGCGCGAAAACTCCGAGATCCGCGCCATCATCCCGGACCTTTCCATCGTGACCCCCGCCAACGGCGGCCTCCCGGTCGCCTACGGCGTTTGCGAAGCCTTGCGCGCCAAACAGGTTTATTGGGCGGAAAGGGAGGAAAGCGGCCAGCCCATGCGCTTCCGCCAGTTTCTGGAGCAGCACCCCGGCGAACAGGTGGTCCTCGTCGACGACCTTCTCCGCTCCGGCCGCAACCTGCAAGAGATGAAAGACCTGCTCGAAGCTCGCGGCGCGCGCGTGGTGGCGATGGCCGTCATCGTCTACCAGCCCAATCCGCGCACCCGTGATTTCGGCAACTTGCCGCTCTACTACCTGGCCAAGCTGGATGCCAGCTATTACGCCGACGCCGCGCACTGCGACCTCTGTAAGGCCGGCGTACCAGTTCAAAAAGTCTGGGTGTAGCTAAACCCGGTTGATCAGGCTCGCCACGTATCCCGCGCCGAAGCCGTTATCGATATTGACCACCGTCACGTTACTGGCGCAACTGTTCAGCATGCCCAGCAGCGCCGCCAGGCCGTTAAAGCTCGCGCCGTAACCGATGCTGGTCGGTACCGCGATTACCGGGCAGGACACCAATCCGCCTACCGCGCTCGGCAAAGCGCCTTCCATGCCCGCGCAAACCACCACCACCTGCGCTTCGGTCAGCCGCGCCGCATGGCTCATCAGCCGGTGAATGCCGGCCACTCCGACGTCGTGAATGGCATCCACCTCATTGCCCATCACCTCCGCTGTGACGCGCGCCTCTTCCGCCACGAAAATATCGCTCGTGCCGGCGCACACCACCGCGATCTTTCCCTTTCCCCGCACGGTCTTGTCTCGCCAGAAACGCACCGCGCCGGACAACGGAAAGTACTCGGCATCCGGGAATCGGGCGCTCACCCGTGCAGCCGTCTCTGAATCCGTCCGCGTAATCAGTACGTTTCGCGAATTCTCCAGCAAGCTTCCCGTGATCGCCAGCGATCTGGTCCGCCGTCTTGCCCTTGCCGAAAATCACCTCCGGCATGCCGTGTCGCAAGGCTCGATGATGATCCACCTTGGCGAAGCCGAGGTCTTCAAAGGGCATGTGGCGCAGCCGGTGCAGCGCGCTGTCTACTTCCACCGCGCCGTCGCGCACCTGCTCGAACAACTTCCGGAGCTGCTCCTCGTCCATACGGCCAGAATAACAGCCCCTGCCGTTAGCCTGCGGCGGCGCTTAGAAAATGAACTTTGCGCCAAGCTGCAGAATGCGTGGATTGTGAGCGCCCGCCGGCCGCAGGAAGTTGTTGTTCGCGTAGCAGCTCGCATCGCCCGCCGAATTGTCCGCCCCGAAGCAGCTCGTGCCACCGTTAACTCCGTTCCACTGCGTGTGGTTAAACACGTTGTACCCCTCGGCCCGGAACTCTACTGCGCGCGCTTCGCTCTGCCCCAGTACGAAATGCTTGAACAGTCCCATGTCAAAATTCGTGCGCTGCGGGTTGTTCAGCGAATTCCGTCCCACCGTGCCGAAGCTCAGGCCCTGCGGCGCGGCGTAGGCGCCCGGGTTGAATAACAGCGGTCCCGCGACTCCCGCCGGGCTTGTCGACAGCGCCGGCAAAGCGTTCGGGTTTCCGATTTGATCGAGATACGACCCAATGCCGGTGCCGTTTCCGACTCCCGCATTGAACAACCCATCGACTACGCTGAAGGGCGTGCCGGTCTGGAATGTCGTGATACCGGATATCTGCCATCCGCCGAATAACGTGTGCGTCAAACCGTGCCCGGAGAAAATTGGCAAATCGTACACGTAGCCGAGATTCAGCAACTGCCGCTGATCGAAATTCGAACTGGCGCGCGTCAGCCCCAGATCGTATGCGTTCACGAAATTACCGTCATAACGGTCCGAGGAATTGTCCAGCGAGTGGCTCCACGTGTATGCCAGATCCACGCTCAACTTACCAACGTGCCGGTGTGCGGAAACCTGCAAAGCGTTATAGATCGAATTGGCCTGCGGCTCCAGAGAAGTAATCGAACCGTAGCCCTGGTATGGCCTGTAAGGGTTCGGATCGTTGCCGCAAGCGACCGCAAATTGATTCCCGGCGGCGCCGGTCGGAACCACGCCATTTACCGTCCCGTTGTTGCAATCGTTGCTGGTCATCGCCTGTCCGGCGGGATAGGGATTTTGTGAAGGACTGATCGGATAAAGCTGGTTGATATCGCGCTGCAGCGAAAGGTGCGTGCCCTTGCTTCCCACGTAAGCTACGGTCATCACCGTCTCTTTGGCAAGTTCGCGCTGGATGTTCACATTCCACTGCTGCACGTAAGGCCAGATCGCCTGCGTCGGGATCGACGTTACGCCCAGCGGGAAAAGCACCCCGCCGCCGCCGATATTCGTGTAGCCGGCGATATTGTATTGCGTCGAGCTCACCACGTAAGGCGCGCTGCCTTCGAGCGATTCGGTGTTCCCCTCGTTGCCGTTCGTGTGTTCGTAGAAGATGCCATATCCCGCCCGGATCGACGTCTTGCCGTTACCGAACGGATCGAATGCGAAGCCAAGCCTCGGCGCTGGATTAAACAGGTGCCCCTTCATGCAACTGGCCGGAACTCCCCCCACCCCGCATTGCACCAGTCCCGTATAAGGATTGCCGCTACCCGGAATAATCGCCCCTTCTTGCCCCGTCACCGCGCCGGTCGTATCCAGTTGCGGAGCGGCGGCCAGTTGGTAGGCCCCCGGCTCGAAGTTGTAAGCGTGATGGTACTTCTCGTAGTAAGTCCCGAATAAGCTCAACCGCAAACCGAGGTTCAGGGTCAGCCGCTTCGTGATGTGCCAATCGTCTTGGAAGTAAGGCTCGACTATCTTGTAGCGGTTGTAGTACTTGACCTTCTGGTTGGTTTGGCTGAAGTTCGCAATCTGCCCGGTCAGGAAATCCGCAAACGCGTTGCCCGTCGAGATCGCCGAGTCCGTGTTATCGAATCCTAAAATCCCCTGAATGTACGGGCTATTGAATTCGTTTTTTTCCGCCGCCACCACATACGCGCCGAGATAAAGGTTGTGGCCGCCAACGATCTTGGTCATCTGATCTTTGTAAGTGTAGGTCGGATTGGCGTTGTTCCACGGGAAATAGCCCGTATCCAGCGAAAACCCGCCCGTGTCGTAACCCACGCCGCCGGCGACTCCCACGGCCGGCATCAGTCCGCCAAAGCCATTGTTATAAAGACCGGTCATGGTCATGTCCGCCGGCCTCGCCACCGGTCCGATCGCATTCAGAAAGATATGATCGGTCGTATAGCTGAATGTAAATTCGTTCAACAGCGTGGGGGTAACATTCGCCGTCAGGTTCGCCACCAGGCTCACGCCAGGGCCGACAAAGTTCGTCTGCACCGTCGGGAACGATGCCCCGTTTCCCCATTCTGGCGTCGGCTCTATCTGGCTCCATGAATCGTGAATGAACCGGAAGAAAAAGCGCAGCTTGTCGTTGAAATTCTGATCGATCCGGAACAGTTCCTCATGCCAGTGTGTCGGCAGGGCGGGGGACGAGTTGTAATAGTTGTTCGCCTGGTTGGGCAGTGGCAGAAGCGTCAGCAGATCTTTCGCGTTTTGATCCACCGGAACCGTGTTGTTCGGATAGTAGCTGCCCGTGATGGGATTGACCGGACAATCGGGATAGTTCGCCGTGTCCACCATCGAAGCAAGGTTCGCCGCTGGGCATACGTCCGAAAAGTTTCCCGCCCGCTCCTGTGCCGATGGTACTTGCTGGTTGAATGTCCCGCCTGGCACGAGCTCCCGCCGTACTTCCTCCGAAAAGAAAAAGAACGTCTTCGTTTTGCTGGTGTTGTAAACGTGCGGAATGAACACCGGCCCGCCGATCGTCCCGCCGAAATCGTTCTTCCTGTATTCGGGCACCGATGTCTCGAAGAAATTGCGGGCGTTGAAATCGTCGTTCCTTACGAATTCGAAGACATCGCCATGAAAATCCTTGGTGCCCGATTTCGTTACCGTCTCCACCGTTCCCGAGCCGTTCCGGCCGTATTGCGCCCCGTAGTTCGAAGTCAGCACGCGAACCTCGGCAATGGCGTCCACGTTGGGATAAACATTCAACGTCCCATTGCTTCCGTTGTCCATGTTGTCGCCGCCATCGATCTCCCAGTTGTTGTATTCCGTGCGCCCGCCATTCACGCTCATGGCCACGCTGCCCGCGATGCCCACTGTCCCTTCGTCCTGCCCGGTCTGGTTGCTCACGCCAGGCACCAGCGTCACTAATTGCGAAAAGTTTCGGCCGTTCAGTACCAACTGGCTGATCTCTTTGCCGGTTACCACGCCGGAAAGTTCCGAAGACTGCGTCTCAACCTGCGCCACGCCGGTCCCCTGCACATTGATCTCGCTGGTGATCTGCCCGACTTCCATGTTCGCGTCCACGCGCGCCTTCTGCGCGACGGCCAGGATGATGCCGCTGGCCTCGAAGCCTTTGAATCCCGTGGCGGTAATCTTCAGGTTGTAAGTTGCCGCCGGCAGTCCGGCCACCAGATAGTCGCCATCGGCGTTGGTCTTGGTATGCAGTGTCACCGCTGTGCCTTGGTTTGTCACCGCGACTTCCGCACTGGGCAGCACCGCTCCAGTCGAGTCCCGGACGGTGCCGGTAATGGAAGAACTGTTTTGGCCGCAAAGCGGGGCTGCCGTAATCGCGCACGCCACCATGAACATTGCAATCTTTAAGCGAAGTTGCATTCGAGACTTCCTCCCAATTAACCGCTAGTATCGAAGTGCTTGCGAGTTCCGATCATTCTAATCCCGAATCAGCGGACCTTGCAAGCGGCAATCGCTGTGGCCTCGATTCACATAAAAGACGTGCGCAACAGGAGCCGAATCAAGCCCTCTCGACTGAGGCTCATTCGCGCGTTGTAGCTGCCCGGCTGAAGCTTCGTAACGAATGGCGTAACGCCGAACCCTCCTCCTGAGAACGACACCTTCGCTCCTGGTGGATTGGAGGCAAACGTGACATCCATCAAGACACTGCCCGACTGGGGGATACCTGATGCCTGCTGAGGAGGAATAGCTGATGGCTGCGATCCCGTCGGCATCTGTTGTATGTCCCCCCCATTGAATTTCCTCCTGTCCAGCTTGATTTCGCCGTTGACGTAGGCCGTTATCTCGGTTCCTTTGGGGATAGTAACGTCCTTGCCATGCATGAAAAGAAAAAACGGTGCGGCTGGAAGAAAAACCAATGACGTCGCGACGATTGCCCCGGTCATTGCTCCTGTGTGCCCCCCACCGCTGGCTTGCTTTACGGCCCGGAGCGCCGCCTTATCCCCGTTCACCAACCGAACGAAATCGATATTGACATCGAGTTTGCCCCCTCGTGCCATTCGCCGCTTGGCCTGTGCCTGGGTGACAGTTGCGATGGCGGTCCCACCCCGGGCGATAACCAAAACGTCGTCAATCTTCAAATCGTCAAGCACCTCGAAGTCAACGCTCTCACCAACCGAGGCATCGGCCGATGACACATTGCGATTCAAGCGCAGTCGCACGGGGGTCTCGTCTTGGAGAATCAAGGGCCGCAGCATCGCTTCCGGTGCGGGAGAAGCAACCGGTCCTTCCCCTCCACTGCGGCCATTCCGGTTCAGCATCGCCCCAATAACCTTCTCGGAGACGCCAGCAGCCTTGAGCGCGATTAGATTATCTGGCGACAGAGAGTATTTACCTGGCTGCTGATTGATGGTGCTGATTACAAGTTCGTCGCTTAGGCCTGCCTTGAGCATCCTCAAAACCGCACCGTTGTCTAGCGGGTCCTGAGCGAGAAGCACAGCGGCGAACAGAAAGATAAACGGGCGAAGCGTCGGGCGCGACATCATCGCGGCAGCCTCCTGGGTTGCAAGCGTACGGATTATATCATCGCCAATGCCAGTAACGAAAGGATTTCCCCCGCAAAACCCTTCTCAGCAGTTAACCGTTAATCCCGAATCATCGGCCCCTGCAGGGGGATATTCTCTCCGCTTGGCAACGCCCCGTAAAGCGCATTGCCGCGGTTGATCGTACGTGCTCCGCGCCCTCGCGCCGCGCGCCTAAAACTCCAGCGTTTGCCCCACCGCCAGTCCCTGCCGCCGCGCCTCGCCCCCCGCTAATTCCAGTACGAACTGCGCCACTTCGTGCCCGCCGTAGTTCCCGCACAAACTCGCCTTCGTCTTGCAAGGCGGCGTATCCGCAGAAATCTCCACAATGCGATGCGTGGAGTCCATCCAGATAATATCCAGCGGGATCCGCACTTGGTACATCCAATACGGATACCGTCCGGGCGATTCGTGGATGAACAGCATGCCCCGGTCCAGCGCCAGCGAGTCGCGAAACATCATGCCTTTCTGCATTTCTAAGTCCGACATCTCTTGCTCCGCTCGAATGACCTGCCCGTTCGGAAGCCTCACCGGACGCGTCACCAGCACTTCGTTGCTGTCGGCCCTTTGCCCGCACCCCGCGCACAGCAACGCCAATACCGTCCACGGCAAAAAAACAAGTCTCCAATAACGCATGCGTTAAAATAGTAACGCGCTTAAGGCCGCGCCCCCAAAATATGTGGAAACGCTTCCGGCTCACGCTGGAAATGATCAAGTTCGAGCATTCCGTCTTCGCCCTGCCGTTCGCCTTGACCGGCGCCCTTCTGGCGATCCGGCAGACGCACATGCACGCGTCCGCCGCCTGGGCCCGCAATCGGCTGGATCGTCGTCGCGATGGTCGGCGCCCGTTCCGCCGCCATGGCTTTCAATCGCCTGCTCGATGCAGGAATTCGACGCCCGCAACCCGCGCACCCGCATGCGCCATTTGCCCGCCGGCGTACTGTCGCGCCGCTTTGCCTGGGGCTTCGTCGTCGTTTCCGCGCTGGTCTTCGTCTTCGCGGCGCGGCCAGCTGAATACCGCTCTGTTTCCGTCTCGCCCCCGCCGCGCTCGGCATCGTGTTCTTCTATTCCTTCACCAAGCGCTTCACCTCTTTCTCTCACCTGGTGCTCGGCTTCGCCCTCGGCATCGCCCCCGCCGCCGCTTGGATCGCCATCGCCGGCTCGCTCGACCCCCGCATCCTCTGGCTCACCGCCGCCGTCACCTTCTGGACCGCCGGCTTCGACATCATCTACTCCTGCCAGGATTACGAATTCGATTCCGTCGAAGGACTGTTCAGCCTTCCCCGCCGCTTCGGCATCGCGGGCGCCCTCCGGATCGCGCGCCTTTTCCACATGCTCATGATCGCCTGCCTCCTGGCCCTGGTCTACAGCTTCGCCCTCGGCGCGCTCGCGCTGGCCGGTGTCGCCGCCGTCACCGCCCTCCTCATCTACGAACACCGCCTCGTCAAAGCCACCGACCTTTCCCGCGTCAACGCCGCCTTCTTCACCATGAACGGCTATGTCAGCATGTTATTCTTTGTATTCTGGGCTGCCGACGTATCTATGCGAAATCGTAATTGACGACCCCCGCCTGAAGCCAATTCTTGAAAAAGTGGAAGCGGGCCAGCGCCTGTCGTTCGAAGACGGCGTAACGCTCTATCGCTCCTCCGACATCCTGTCGGTCGGCTATATGGCCAATCTCGTGCGCGAACGCATACACGGCAACGATCACCTACTTCAACGTCAACCGCCACATCAATCCCACCGACGTCTGCGTGGCCAGTTGCCGCCTTTGCGCCTTCGGCAAGCGCGCCAAAGATCCCAAAGCCTACACCATGTCGCTTGAGGAAGTCTGGCATCGCGCCGGCGAAGGCTGGAGCGAAGCGGTCACCGAGTTCCACATCGTCGGCGGCCTGCACCCGGAATTGACCCTCGATTGGTATTGCGAGATGCTGCGCGGCCTCAAAACAGCGCTTCCCGCAGGTCCATCTGAAAGCCTTCACCATGGTCGAAGTCGGCGTACTTCGCCCAGCGCGGCAAAATCTCCGATCGCGCGACGTGCTCGAACGACTGCGCGACGCCGGCATGGATTCCCTGCCCGGCGGCGGCGCCGAAATCTTCAGCGACCGCGTTCGCCGCATCATCTGCGATCACAAAATCGACCGGCGACCAGTGGATCGAAACCGCCCGCACCGCCCACCAGCTCGGCCTGCACTCCAACTGCACCATGCTCTACGGCCACATCGAAAACGACGAGGACCGCGTCGATCACCTGGTGAAACTGCGCGCCCTGCAGGACGAAACCAACGGCTTCGTCACCTTCATCCCGCTGGCCTTCCATCCCGACAACACGCCGCTCCAGCACATCCCCAAAACCACCGGCTTCGACGATCATCAAAAACATCGCCGTCGCCCGCCTGATGCTCGACAACATCCCGCACATCAAGGCCTACTGGGTCATGATGACGCCCCGCATCGCGCAGATCGCCCTGCGCTTCGGCGCCGACGATATCGACGGCACCGTAGTCGAAGAAAAGATCTACCACGACGCCGGCGCTACCACCAGCCAGGGCCTGCGCCGCGGCGAACTGCTGCAGTTGATCCGCAAAGCCGGCCGCGACCCCGTCGAACGCGATACCCTGTACCGCCCCGTAACCCGAACCGAAACTGCATTCACTGTCCTGGTTTAGCGGGGGGCGGACTTCCGCACCAGTTCCCACGCCCGCATCACGTGGTCCCGCGTGGTTCCCATATTGCCGATCGCCAGGTGCAGCGAGTATTTGCCGCGCAGCACCGTGTGCGACAGGAAAAACTCGCCCGAAGCGTTCACCGTCTCGATCAAGCGCCGGTTTTCATAGTCCGTTCCTTTATACCGGAAGCACACCACCGAAAACGGTGACGGCGCCGTCCGCTCGAAATCCCCGCTGGCATCCACCGCCGCCGCCAACTCCTGCGCCCATCCGATCTGCTGCCGGATCATCTCCGCCAGCTTTTCCCGCCCGAAATACCGCATCACAAACCAAAGTTTCAATGCCCGGAATCGCCGCCCCAACGGTACTCCGTAATCCATGAAATTCACCGCCCGCCCATCCTGCGCCGTCTTCAGATACTCCGGCACCAGCGAAAACGCCCGCCGCAGAATCTCCGGCCGACGCGTATAAAACGCACTCAAATCGAACGGCGTGAAAAACCACTTGTGCGGATTCATCACCAGCGAATCCGCCCGTTCCACCCCGGCGAAGATATGCCGAAATTCGGGGACAATCGCCGCCGATCCCGCATACGCCGCGTCCACGTGCAGCCACATGCCATACCGCTCCGCGATATCCGCAATCGCCGGCACCGGATCGATACTGGTCGTCGACGTCGTCCCCACCGTCGCCACCACGCAGAACGGCCGCAGCCCAGCCGCCCGATCCGCCGCAACCGCCGCCGCCAAAGCCTCCGGCCGCATGCGAAACTCCGCGTCCGTCCCGATCTTACGCACGTGCTGCTGCCCAATCCCAATCGCCATCGCGCCCTTCTCGATCGACGAATGCGCCTCTTCCGAACAATAGATCGTCAGCCCGCGCGAAGCGCCCAGCGTGCGCGCCTCCGGATCGGCCCGTTCCCGCGCCGCCGCAATCGCATGCATGCTGCTGGTCGAAGCCGTATCGTAAATGATCCCGAACATCCCCTCCGGCAGCCCCATCCACTGCCTCAGCCAGTCGAGCACCACCTGCTCCAGTTCCGTCGCCGCCGGCGACGTCTTCCACAGCATCGCATTCGCGTTCAACGAAGCGGAAAGCAGCTCCGCAATGATCCCGGGCCCCGGCGACGTGTTCGCAAAATACGCCATGAATCCTGGATGGTTCCAATGCGTGATCGCCGGCACGATCTGCCGCTCGAAATCGGCCATCAATCGCTCCATCGGCTCGCTCTGCTCCGGTCCCGCCGCCGGCAGCGCATCCACCAGTCCGCCCGGCTCCATCCGCGGCAGCACCGGATACCGTTCCGGATGCGCCAAGTAATCCGCCACCCAGTCCACAGCCTCGTGCCCGAACTTGCGAAATTCTTCCGGCGACATTTTCTTAAATCCACCCTCGGAACCATTCTAAAAACTGATCCAGCGCCGCCTCGGTTTCCGCCGCCAGCGGGACCGCCCGCGCTCCCGTCTTCAATCCCCGCGCCCCCAGCGCCGCTTTGATGCCCATCGGGGCAGGGAATCGGTCGATCCATTTCAAGAACTCCTGGCAGCCGCCCGTCCAGCCGCGCGCACTCGTCCCCGTCCCCGCGCGCAATCGCCCGGTCCAGCCCCAACAATAGCTCCGGTACGGCGCAAGCCACCCCCGACACAATCCCGTCCGCGCCATCCTTCCGAGCCCGAGTAAAAATGCCGTCGTTCCCGACCAGGAGAGTAAACGGATGCCCTTGCTTATACCGGCTCAAGACCTGGAAATCGTCCCACAACCCGCTCGAATCCTTAATCCCCGCAAATCGCCCGGTTTCGATCAATTCCACGGCCGTTTCCGCCGTGATCGCGCTGGTGAAAGCCGGAATGTTGTACAAGAAAATCGGCGTGCCGTGATTCAGTTCCGCCGCGAATCGTAGGTAAAACTCGCGAATCTCGGGCACCCCGTAGCGAAAAAAGTAAGGTGGCATCAGCAGCAATCCAGCCGCGCCCGCCGCGCTCGCCTCCCGCCCCAGCGCCAGTGCGCCATCCAGCGTCGCGTGGGATACGCCGACAATCACCGGTACCCGGCTACGCTTCACCGCCAAATAAACCAGCCGGATTCGGTCGTCCACGCTCAGGGTCACAAATTCGCCCGTGGAACCCATCAGCGCGATGCCGTCCACGCCCGCCGAGCTTAGGAAATCGATCAGCTCCAGAGTCGCGGCTATATTCGGCTCATCGCCCCGTTTCCCGTGTGGCGTCACTGCCGCCGCGATCACGCCGGAGAGAGCCGCCATCATTGCACCAGCGGCGTCACCACAATGCTGCGAAACTCCACCGGGCCATGATCGCCCTGCAGCATGATAGGCCCCGGGTGCCCCTCATCCGCATCGCACGCAATCGCCGTCAGCCCGTCGATCGTGCCTTCCGTTACCGTCTTCCCATTCAAAGTCACGCGAACGTGCCGACCCACCAGCCGGATCTCGTAAGCCTGCCATTCCCCCGGCTTCTTCGTTACGTTCTCCGTAGGCACGATCCTGCTGTACAGCGCCGCGTTCGAATGCCGGTCGAGCGGCCGCCCGTCATCCTGCAAAATCTGAACCTCGTACCGCCCGCGTAAGCCAATCCCGCTGTTGCTGTATTCCGGCGTCCGATATTCCACGCGCATCGTGAAATTCCAGAAAGACACATTGCTCACCAGATCCGTAGCCTTGCCGTTGCCTTTCAGAATTCCGTCTTCTACGCTCCATCCAGGCGATGCGGAAGCGGTCAGCCCGTGCCAATTGTCGATATCGTGCCGCGCAAAAAGCTCGATGGGCCGCATCGGCCTCCATGAGCCGTCATCCAGATCTTCAATTCGCGGAGCTCGTTCACCCGTCCACTCAAGTTTGGTATCCCCGGAAACAAACGTACCCTGTAGCTTGCCGTCAGCCAGACGCGCACGATATTCCTGATGAGCATCGTGCCCGTCATAGCTGAATCTCAACTCGCCGCCGGCACCCGAAATCTGCTGAATATCGTTCAAATCCCCGCCCGGGAACCCCACGAACTTTCCCTTGATCTCAGGCGTCCCCGCGCCCTCCACTTGCAGCCACCACGCCCGCCCGCGGGGTGCGTTTTTCACCGTGATATCCCAGCGGCCATCGAAATCGGAAGTCGCGGGCCAGACGGCCGGCGCCAGCATGAACAAAAGAATGCCAAAGGGGCGAATCATGGTTTCCTGCGAATTAATTTATCATTATGCGCGTTTCTCCACCGCCTTGCGTCATATTCACTAACAGCCGCTTATGTTTCGATCTCTTCTGGCCGCTCTGGCTTGCTGCTGCGCCGCGCACGCCGCCGTCATTCGAGGCGTTGTGCTGGACCACGCCACCGGCCGGCCTCTGGCGCGTTCGCTCGTAAACCTCCGTCCCATCGATGGCACCGGCGGCGCGCCTCAATCCGCCCGCGCCGGCCGCTCCGGACAATTTGCTTTCACCGTCAGTGCCGGCATGTACCTGCTCCGCGCTTCCCGCTCCGGCTTCGCGCCCTTCCAGTACGGCCAGCGCGACTGGAAATCCGCCGCCAAACCCATGGCCGTCGAGCAGGACGGCAGCCTCTACCTCGATATCCGCCTCCATCGCTACGCCGCCATCTCCGGAACCATTCTCGACGAAAACGAAATCGGCATTCAGGATCAAAAGGTCATCGCCTATCCCGCCGTCCAGCCGCTCCGCATTGCTGCTACCGCCACCACAGACGACCGTGGCGTCTATCGCATTCATGGCCTCGAACCCGGAACCTATTACGTCCGCGCCGCCGCCAAGCAGCTCGAAGATGCTTCCGGCCTCCTGCCCACCTTTCACAAGGAAACCACCGCGCTTGACCAATCCATGACCGTCGATGCTGCCCTCGACGCCGAAGCCGCCGATGTCGACATTCGCCCTCTTCCCGGAAAACTATTCCGCGTCTTCGGCAAAGTCCACGTCGCCCCTCCCGTCCCCGTAACCATCAGCCTCATCTCCGATGTCGGCCGCGTCCAAACCAAAACCGCCAGCGATTTTGCCTTTGAACAGGTTGCGCCCGGCAATTACGAACTCCTCGTGGATGGCGACGACCTCTACGGCCGCGGCAAAGTCGGCATCTACCAGGAACTTGCGGTCGATCAGGACAAGGAAATGACCGTCGCCGTCACATCCTGGCGCGAAACCCAGTTCCAGATGTCCGACGAGAAGGGCAATCGCGTCGATCTTGAAAAAGCCCGCATCACCGCTCGCCGCAAGGATCTCGATGGAGGCGGCCGCTCCGAAGTCCTCAAACTCGCCAACGACCGCGCGCCACTCGGCCCCGGCCGCTGGGAATTCTCCATCGCACCACCGCCCGGCTACTATCCACTGCAAATCGGCGATTCGCCCTCCGCCCGCGCTGACGGCTGGAACGAAATTTACCTCCGCGGCTTCGATACCGTATCCATCAAGCTATCATCGCGCCCAGCGTCCATTCACGGCACCGTCACCGCCTCGGGCGATCCCGCTCCCGGCGCGCCTGTCTACCTCGAAGCCTTCGACAAGGAAAACCATCAGCGCGTAACCGAGCTCCGTACCGTTCGCACCAACCTCCGCGGCCAATATCGCTTCACCGGTCTCGCCCCCGGCCTCTACCGGATCGTCAGCACCTTCGAATACGACAAACCCGATTCCGAAGCCATGGAAATCGCCGGCGCCAAGTCGCTCACCCTCGAAGAAGCCTCGGACAACCCCCAGGATTTGGATTTGTATGCGCCCTAGATAGTCCGCTGCCACACCCGCGGCGTCACGCCGAACGTGCGACGGAACATCTCCACAAAAGCACTCGGCTGCTGATACCCCGTGGCGAACGCCGCCTCCTTCACCTGGCTTCCCGACGCCAGCAATTCCACGCCCTTCATCAAACGCGCCTGCCGCCGCCACGTCGCGAAATCCATCCCAACCTCTCTCCGGAACACCCGCTCGATGGTCCGCACGCTGGCTCCGGCGCTCGCGCACAAGGAGGCCATCGTTGGATTGCTCTCCTGATTGGCGAGCACAGCCTGCGCCACCGCCAAAGCTCGCGCGTCTTTCGGTAACGTCAGTGACGTGGGCGCCTCCGGCGCACGCTCCAGCCGGTCCACCGCCAAGTCCCGCAGCGCCCGGTGCAGTCGGTTCCGTGTCCGCAATTCTCCAATGCGAACCGCTTCCAGGATTAATTCGCGCAGCAGCGGGGTGACGCGCAGTACTGTGCATTTCGGGGGCAGCTTACGCGCCAACCCACGCCGCAGGTAAAGCGTGCGCATCGAAACTGAGCCCGGCATGCGAATGCTATGCATCGTTCGCGCCGGAATCCAAATCGCGAATTGTGGCGGGATCACCCAGAGAATTTGGCCGACCGAAACCTCCATCACTCCGCGCGTAGCGTAGATCGCCTGGTCAGAACCGTGCGCATGTTCCGCCACCACAAACCCGGCCGGGTAATCGTAAGCCAGCGTCGTAATCGACGTGCCCGCCTTGGGATCGTAGCAGTCCGAGAACCCGTGTCGCATAAGAGATATATTATGGCGTATAGCCGCCTTTACGACAATCGCCGGATGCCGCAAGCTAGTCCATGGAATCAAAAAAATAGGGAGCAATCATGCTGGGTACACAGAAACTCGTAGCCTTCGTAGCCGTCCGCGACCGCGATGCCGCCAGAAAGTTCTACCGCGACACATTAGGCCTCACCCTCCTCGGTGAAGACCAGTTCGCCATGGTCTTCGACGCCCATGGAACCACCCTGCGCATCACCCCGATCCCCGATTGGACCCCGCCCCAGTTCACCGTTCTCGGCTGGGAAGTCTCCGACATCGCCGCCACCGTCGCGGAAATGCGCGCCGCCGGCATCGAATTCCAGCGCTTCCCGTGGATGAAGGATCAGGACGAATCCGGCATCTGGACCTCGCCCGCCAGCCCCGGCGTCGCCGCCGTCCACGCCGGCGCCAAAGTCGCCTGGTTCAAAGATCCCGATGGCAATGTTCTTGGCATCTCGCAAATGCCCAAATAAGCGTCCCCCGCGCCCCCGTGTTATGTTGGCCCCGAACGCGCCCCAGACCGCGCCACCGCTGCCGGCATGAAAACCAATCTAGCTATCGCCAGACTCCTCGAAGCCTTCCCCGGTAAACACGTCCTCGTCGCCGGCGACCTCATGCTCGATCGTTACTGGCGCGGCGACGTCGACCGCATCTCCCCCGAAGCCCCCGTCCCCATCGTCCGCAAAACCAGCGCCTTCGGCGTCCCCGGAGGCGCCGCCAACACTGCCTGCAACGTCGCCGCCCTCGGCGCGCGCGTCACCCTATTCGGCGTAATCGGCCGCGACGAAGCCGGCGACGAACTCCGCGGCATGTTGTCCTTGCGCGGCATCCATTGCGCGCACATTGTAACCGCCGCCCAGCGCCCCACCACTCTCAAACTCCGCATCGTCGCCCACGACCACCAGATGGTCCGCGTCGACGAAGAGGATACCTCCCCGATCGCCGGCCCCCTCGCCGAACAAGTCGTCCGCGGCGCAGCCCGCGCCATGCCCCGCGTCGATGCCGTCCTCATCTCGGACTATGCCAAGGGCTTCGCTACCCCCCCCGTCCTCCAGGGCATCATCGCCGCCGCCCGCCGCCACAACAAGCCCGTCGTCGTCGATCCCAAAGGCGCCGATTTCGAACGCTACCGCGGCGCAACCGTCGTCAAACCCAACCGTTCCGAACTGGCCATCCTCACCAGCCTGCCCGCCCGCAATCACGATGAAACCATGCACGCCGCCCGCCACCTGCTCCACTCCCTCGGCTCTGCCATCGTCGTCACCGAAGGCAAGGATGGCATGACCCTCCTCACCCCCGGCGCCCCCGAACATCATTTCCCCAGCTTCGCCCGCGAAGTCTACGACGTCACCGGCGCGGGCGATACTGCCCTTGCCACGCTCGCCGTCGCCTTGGCCGCCGCCGCCCCACTCCCCGATGCCGTTTGGCTCTCCAACCTCGCCGCCGGTCTAGCCGTCGGTGAATCCGGCACCGTCGCCATCTCCCGCGAGAAACTCAAGAAAGCCATGGCCAATCTCCGCCGCGGCTGACCCCATGTCCAAAATCCTCACCAACGCCCAAACAGACGCCTGGATCCAAGCCCATCGTCTTGCCGGCCGCAAAGTCGGATACACCTGCGGCGCTTTCGATCTGCTCCACGCCGGCCACGTCCATTACCTCGCTCAAAGCCGTGCCCTCTGCGATGTCCTGCTCGTCGCCGTGAATTCCGATTGGTCCATCCGCCAGTACAAGAATCCGCACCGCCCCATCTGTTCCGAACAGGAACGCATCGCCGTTGTGGCCGGTCTCGAATCCGTCGACGCCGTCACGCCCCTCGATGCCCCCCGCCCCTTGGCCCAAATCGAACGCTGGAAGCCCGATCTCTACATTAAAGGCGGCGATTACAACTCGCGCCCACTCCGCTCGGCCGAAGCCGTCACCGCCTACGGAGGCCAGGTGGTCATGATCCCCGTCAACCACCGCGTCAGTTCCACGCAAATCGTCGATCGCATCCTCGCCGCCGATCGCACCGCGCTCCCATCCCCCCCCCAGCCGTCCCGCCCCGCGGCATCGTCTTCCTCGACCGCGACGGCACCCTCCTCAAAGACGTCCCGTACTTGTCGAATCCCCTGGAAGCTGAATTATTGCCTGGAGTAGGCCAAGGTCTCGCGGCTTTACAGCAAGCCGGCTACCGCCTGGTCATCGTCACCAACCAGCAAGGCATCGCGCTCGGCTACTTCTCCGCCCGCGATTTTATCGCCGTCAACGCCGCGCTCTTCCGGCTGCTGGCCCCGTTCGGCGTGACCATCTCCCGCATCTACTACTGCCCGCATTCGCCCGCCGACGCTTGCGATTGCCGCAAACCAGCGCCCGGCATGATCCGCCGCGCGCTACAGGAATTCAAAGCACCGCCCGAGCATTGCTTCATGATCGGTGACCGCAACATAGACGCCGAAGCCGCCGCGCACGCAGGCTGCACTCCTGTCTTGATCGGCTCCTCGGGCTTTCCCAACTTCGCGGATGCCGCCGCCTGGATACTGGCTCAAGCTGCCGGCTGAGGCTTCCCGCATTCCGAACAGAACTTAGCGCCCCTCGCAATGGAGTGCCCGCACTCTACGCAGAATTTCGTCTCGCCCACCGCGGCTGGCGCAGCCGGAGCCGCAACCGGAACCTCAGGCGTTACCGCCTTCATCGCGTTCATCATCGTCTGCGCCATCGTAAGACCCGCGCCCAGCCCCACCCCGACACCCGCCGCGCCGCCCTCATTCGCCGCCGCAATCGGGATCGCCTGCGCTGCCTCGAACTGCGCATACCGTCCCACATCGCCCACCATGCTCATGCCGATGCGCTGATCCAAAATCTTCTGCAACTCGTCCGGCAGCGATAGATTCTCCACCACCAACTGGCTCAGTTCCAGCCCCAGCGCCTTAAACGCCGGCGCAGCCTGCTCGGAAATCTTCTGCGCCAGCGCCGCCTGGTTCGCCGCCATGTCCAGAAACGGCACCTGGCTGTTGGCGAAAGTCTCCGTCATCCGCGCGATGATCGTCTCCCGCAGTTGCCCTTCCAGATCCGCTACGCGATAAATGTCGCGCGTCCCGCTCACCGCCGTGAAAAACGCCCGCGGATCCGCCACGCGATACGAATAAATCCCGTATCCCCGCAGCCGCACCGCCCCGTAGTCTTTATCCCGAATGGTGATCGGCGTCGCCGTTCCCCACCGCTGGTCGATCTGCAGCCGCGTCGAAAAGAAATAAACGTCCGACTTAAATGGCGATTCGAATGCCTTGTCCCAATTCATCAAATCGGTCAGCAGCGGCAGATTCCGCGTGTTCAGCGTATGCAGGCCCGGCCGGAACACGTCCGCGATTCGCCCTTCGTTCACGAACGCCGCCATCTGCGATTCGCGCACCGTCAGTTGGCCGCCGTTCTCGATCTCCATATCCTGCATCGGATACCGGTAAGCCAGAACTCCGTCCTCATCCTCGTTCCATTGAATGACGGCAATGAATTGTTTGCCAAGAAAACTACGCAGGCTCATTTGCTCCTCAGTATACTAAATTGTACCGTCGCCAACTCTTTATGTCCGGTGTCGAATGGATCGTCGAAGCCCACGGCTGCCTGCCCGAAAAACTCAACGATCTCGCCGTCTTGCGAGCCCTCTTCCAGTCGCTCATTGACGAACTGGATCTCCATACTGTCGGCGAAATCCTCTGGCACTCCTTCCCCCTCACCGGAGGCATCACCGGCCTCGCCCTCCTCTCCGAATCTCACCTCGCCGTTCATACCTTCCCCGAACACGGCTCCCTCTGCCTGAATCTCTTCAGTTGCCGCCCTCGCCCACGCTGGCATTTCGAAGCCAGCCTGCGCGAACGGCTGGGCGCAGCCTTCGTCAGCGTCCGTGATGTCGAGCGCGACTACATCGCCGTCGGGAGCACTGCATGAGCCAGCCCGCTGCGCTTTGTCCCGGTTGCGGCGCGCCCATTGTCTTCCAATGGTCCAGCAGCGTCCAAACCACCTGCCCCCATTGCAAATCCATCATCGTCCGCACCGACCTGAATCTCGAAAAGGTGGGCGTAGTCTCCGATCTCCCGCCCGATGTCTCGCCCATCCAACTTGGCACCTCCGGCATATACCAGAATCGCGCCTTCACCGTTGCCGGCCGCATCGTTTACGATTACGACGAGGGCTCGTGGAACGAGTGGCACATCATCCTGAACCAGGGTGGCAGCGCCTGGCTCTCCGATGCCCAGGATCAATACGCCGTCACCGCAGCCTGTCAGGCCGCTACCTTGCCTGCGTTAACCGAAATCGCCGTGGGCAATCGCTATACCTGGAACCAGCAAACCTTCCAGCTGACCGTCATCACCCACGCCCGCTATCGCGGCGTCGAGGGCGAGTTGCCCTTTCAGTATTGGGACAAGAAAACCGCCGTCTTCGCCGACCTTCGCTCTCCCTCCGGCGGCTTCGCCACACTCGACTATAGTGACGCCGCCCCCGTCCTCTACCTCGGAGAATCCGCCGATTTCGACGCCCTCCGCCTCAAGAATCTCCGCGCGTTCGAGGGGTGGTCATGACCCCGGCTCCCCCCCCGCAGGTCCACTCCCTCTCCTGTCCGAATTGCGGCGCGCCGTTGACCCTGCGCTCCATGGGCCGCGCCATCACCGTCGTCTGCGGCCATTGCAATTCCATCCTCGATGCCAGGGACCCGCTCCTCAAAATCCTCCAGCGCTTCGACGAAGCCACCAGCGCGGAAACCCCCGCCATCCCCTTGGGCAGCCGCGGCAAATGGCGTGGCGAGGATTACGAAGTCATCGGCTTCCAGGTCCGCTCCATGGAAGCCGACGGCCTCCCCTACAGTTGGCGCGAGTATCTGCTCTTCAATCCCTTCAAAGGCTTCCGCTACCTCACCGAATACAACGGACACTGGAACGATTGCAGCGTCGCCACCGCCCTCCCCGAAGCCCAGGGAACCGCGGCCCGCTACCTCGGAAAAACCTACAAGCACTTCCAGACCTGCACCGCCTCCACCACTTTCGTCCTCGGCGAATTCCCCTGGCGGGTCCGCGTCGAAGATTCCGTGCAGGTCGCCGATTACGTCTCTCCCCCCTACGTCCTGTCCTCCGAAACCACCGGCGGCGAAACCACCTGGACCCTCGGTGAGTACGTCAACGGCGCCGCCGTCTGGAAAGCGTTCAACCTCCCCGGCCTCGCCCCCGCGCCCATCGGCGTCTACGAAAATCAGCCCTCCGCGCTGAAAGCCACAGCCGGCCAAACCTGGTTCGCTTTCGCCGGCCTCTTCACCGCCATCTTCATCATCTTCACTCTGAATCAGCTCTTCGCCCAGCACGCCCAGGCCTTCCGCGAGTATTACCGCTTCTCCCCCTCCGCCGCCGAAGCCTCCTTCGTCACTCCAGAATTCGATCTCACCGGCCGCACCTCTAACGTCGAAGTCCAAACCGACGCTGATCTCTACAATCAGTGGATCTACCTGAACTACGCCTTAATCGACGAAGCCACCGGCCAGGCCTATGACTTCGGCCGTGAAGTCACCTACTATACCGGCACCGACTCCGATGGCCGCTGGACCGAAGGCAGCCAACACGATCGCGTCGTCCTCCCTTCCGTCCCCCCAGGCCGTTATTACCTGCGCGTGGAACCGGAATCCGACGCTACCCTCGGCGCCATCGGCTACACTGTCACCGTCACCCGCGACGTGCCACTGCTCAGCATGTATTTCCTTGCGCTCGCCGCCCTGTTGCTCCCCGCCTTGCTCATCTCCTGGCGGACTTACAACTTTGAACAAATGCGCTGGGCCGAAAGCGACCACCCCATGAAATCGGCCGGAGGCGGCGAATGATCTGGAATCGTTTCTATCTAATCTACGGAATCGCCATCGTCCTGCTGCTCGGCGCCGGCGCTTGG
This sequence comes from Bryobacterales bacterium, assembly GCA_963738375.1. Classification (GTDB taxonomy): domain Bacteria; phylum Acidobacteriota; class Terriglobia; order Bryobacterales; family Bryobacteraceae; genus Bog-159. The sequence continues at coordinate 645,864 of CAVTWL010000004.1, forward strand.
CGCGGCTGGAGCTTCACCTCCGTCAACGAAGTGAAGAATGTTCCCATGTCCATTCGCGATAACCCCGGTTCCTATCGCTCCATCTACAGCAGCTATCACCACTACACAGGAGGAAAATAAGATGCCCATCGTCACGTTCCCCAATATTCTCAATGCCTTGGTCTTTGCCGGCCTCGGCATTCTCATCTTCGTCGTGGCCTTCTACGTCCTCGACAAGCTCACCCCATACCATCTCTGGAATGAGATCGTTCACCAGCACAACACCGCCCTCGCCATCCTGATCGGTGCGCTCTCGCTGGGCCTTTGCCTCATTATCGCCGCGGCCATCCACTAACCTCGTGGCTTTGGTCCTGTTCATCTCGGTCTTTCTGATCTCCGCCTGCGGCCTCATCTATGAACTGGTCGCCGGAACCCTCGCCAGTTACCTGGTCGGCGATAGCGTCTTCCAGTTCTCCACCATCATCGGCTGCTACCTCTTCTCCATGGGCATCGGCAGCGCCCTGTCCCGCTACATCCGCACCGGCCTCGTCCACCGCTTCATCTGGATCGAACTCATGATCGGCCTGATCGGCGGCTACTCCTCGGCCTTGCTCTTCCTCGCCTTCGCCTACACCCAAGCGTTCGGCTTCCTGATGTACTTCCTCGTCACCGTAATCGGCATCCTGGTGGGCCTCGAAATCCCCCTCCTCATGCGCATCGTCCGCGAACGCTTCGACTTCCGCGACGCCGTCGCCCACGTCCTCACCTTCGATTACATCGGCGCCCTCGCCGCCTCGCTCCTGTTTCCCATCATCCTCGTGCCGCACCTCGGCCTGGTCCGCTCCGCGATCCTGTTCGGCATCGTCAACGCCTGCGTCGCCCTCTGGAGCACCTATATCTTCGCCGCCCAATTAGGCGCGCGTAATCTGCTCCGCGCCGTGTCCGCCATCGTCCTGGCCGTCCTCCTCGCCGGCATGCTACAGGCCCGCCGCATCACCGCCGCCGCCGAAGATAACATCTACGCCGACGAGATCGTCTTCTCCCGCGACACCCGCTACCAGCACATCGTCCTCACCCGCTTCAAAGACGACTTGCGGCTCTTCCTAAACAGCCACCTCCAGTTCAGCTCCCGCGACGAATACCGCTACCACGAATCGCTCGTGCATCCCGGCCTTTCCTCCATCCCCGCCCCCCGCAGCGTGCTCGTGCTAGGTGGCGGCGACGGCCTGGCTGTCCGCGAAATCCTCAAGTATCCGCAAATCCAAAGCGTCACCCTCGTCGACCTCGACCCCGAGATGATCAGCCTCTTCAAATCCCGCCCCATGCTCACCGCGCTCAATCAGCGCAGCTTCCTCTCGCCCAAGGTCCACGTCATCAACGCCGACGCTTTCCCCTGGATCGACGCCGATACCCACAGCTTCGATTTCATCGTGGTCGACTTCCCTGATCCCACCAACTACGCTCTCGGCAAGCTCTACACCACCGCCTTCTACCGCGCCGCCGCCCGCCACCTCAGCGCCCAGGGCCTCCTGGTCGTGCAAAGCACCTCGCCCATGTTCGCGCGCGATTCTTTCTGGTGCATCGATACCACCCTCCGTCAGGCTGGCCTGAAAACCGCGCCCTATCACGTCTACGTCCCGTCCTTCGGCGAATGGGGCTTCATCATCGCCTCCACGCGCGAGTACGCCTTGCCCAAATCCTTGCCCTCCGGTCTGCGCTTCTTAAGCGTCGCCACGCTGCCCACCCTCTTCCAGTTCCCGCCCGACATGGCCCCCATTCCCATGCCCCCCAACACCCTCAACGATCAGGTCCTGGTGCGCGCCTACGATAAGGATTGGAAGGATATCAGCCATTGACCGTCAGCCGCCGCCACTTTGTCGTCGGGGGTTGCGCCGCTCTGGTAGGTCTCACCGCCAAAGGCGAAACCCGCATCGCCGGATCCTTCGTCAACGATTCCTACCTCCGCGGCCATCAAGATCCGCGACCGCGCGCCGCTCTCGACGCCGCTCCGCGACATCCGCATTCCCCTTGTCATCGTCGGCGGCGGTATCGCAGGACTGAGCGCGGCGTGGCGTCTCCAAAAGCGCGGCTTCCACGATTTTGTCCTGCTCGAAATGAACAACGAGGCCGGCGGCAACTCCCGCTCCGGCGAAAACGACATCACCGCCTATCCCTGGGCCGCGCACTACGTGCCCGTCCCCGGTCCCCAATCCGTCTACGTCCGCGAACTCTTCGAAGACCTCGGCGTTCTCCAATCCGGCGTCTGGAACGAGCGCGTCCTGTGCTTCAGCCCGCAGGAGCGCCTTTTCCTTTATGGCAAATGGCAGGACGGCATCGAGCCCGCCATCGGACTCACCCGGCAGGATCGTGAACAATTCCAGCGCCTCGCCGACGCCTTCACCGCCTTCCGCGAAACCGGTGGCTTCACCATCCCCCTCGAACTCGGTCTCGCCCGCGCCCCGCGCGAGCTCGACCGCCTGTCCTTCGCCGCCTGGCTGCGCGATCGGCGCATCGATTCCCCGCTCGTTCTCTGGTACATGAACTACTGCTGCCGCGACGATTACGGCGCTCTCGCGTCGGAAACCAGCGCCTTCGCCGGCATCCACTATTTCGCCTCGCGCCCCCAGGAAGAAAAAGGTCCGCTCACTTGGCCCCAGGGCAACGGTTGGATCACGCAGCAACTCCTCCGCATGACGTCGGCGAATACGTCCGCACCGGCCAGATGGTCCGCCGCATTCAGCGCCAGGGCACTCGCTACTCCGTAACGACGGACACCACCCGCTACCTCGCCGACGCCGTCATCTATGCCGCCCCCACGTTCCTAGCGCCCTACCTGATCGAAGGCTTCGCCCCGCTCCAAAAGTTCGAATACTCCCCGTGGCTGACCGCCAACCTGACCCTCGACCGCCCCCCACGCGGTGCGTCAACCCTCGAACGCGCCTGGGACAACGTCGTCGCCCATTCCCCGACGTTAGGCTACGTCGATGCCACCCACCAGACCCTCCGCTCCCAGGTCGATCGCACCGTCTGGACCTTTTACTGGGCGCTCGCCGACAGGCGCGCCCGCCGCTAACCGCGCCCTGCTCATCAGTAAGGATTGGCGCTATTGGAGCGAGGCCATCCTGCACGACCTCGAACGCGTCCACCCCGACATCCGCGCCTGCCTCTCCCGCCTCGATATCATGCGCTTCGGCCACGCCATGGCCCGCCCCGTCCCAGGAGCCATCTTCGATCCCCAGCGCCGCGCTCTCGCGGCCGCCTCCGAACGCCTGCTCTACGCCAACTCCGACATTAGCGGCTTCTCTATCTTCGAAGAAGCCCAATATCGCGGAGTCGAAGCCGCCCAAAAAATCCTCCACCGCCTCTAAAGCAGGGCAGGCGCTTTCGCCTGCCAACCACATCGGGCATCCCGTCTCCGAGCCGCGACGGTTAACGGAGCGTCCTTCTTCACCCCTCCATCGTGTACTCAAACTCGTACGAATGCTTCCCCTCCGCCACCACAATCTTCATCGTTCCGGCGATCCCCACCAACTCCCCCGTCCCCGAATCCGGCACCACCCGAACCACCAACTCCGCCGTCCCGCGCGTCATCGTCCCGTTATGCTGCAGCGCGAATCCGCCCGCTCGCCCGCCCAGGCTCCCAGTCACCTGTTCCATCGCCACATACCCCGCCGATCCCTTCACCCCACTCATCACCGCCAGCATCTGCCCCTTGCTGCTCCCCTCCAGATCCCCGTGAAACTGCTTATCGATTGTCATCCGCCCCACCCCCGGCGGTTCGCTCTCCGCCGCCATAGGCGTAATCTTCACTTCAAACGTTCCCTCTGCATGCATCGTCATCTTCCTATCCAAACACACCGGCCCGCGTCATAATGGTCTAAACCGGAGGACCACCCTTGAACGCATTCCTGCAGGATTTCCGCTACGCCCTGCGCATCCTCCGCAAAAGCCCCGGCATAGCCGCCATCATCGTGCTGTCCCTCGCCATTGGCATCGGCGCGAATTCCGCGGTCTTCAGTGTCGTCGATGCCCTCATGCTGCGCCCGCTGCCATACCCCCAGCCCGAGAGGCTGGCCGCCATCTGGCTCCACTCGCCCGGCATCGGCATCTTCCGCGATTGGCCCTCCCCCGGCCAGTACATCGATATCCAAAAGGAGAATCATTCCTTCGAAGAGATGTCCATCTCCCGTCTCACCAGCTTCACCCTCACCGGCCTCGAACGCCCCGAAGTCATCGACGGCATGCGCACCTCCTCCACCCTCCTGCACATGTTGGGTGCCCGCCCGCTCCTTGGCCGCGTGCTCCTCCCCGAAGAAGACCGCCCCGGCAAGCCCCCCGTCGCCATCATCAGCTACAACCTCTGGCAGCGCCTGTTCAACTCCGACCCTGCGACCATCGGACGCAGCATCGTTCTCGATAGCAAGCCCTACACCGTAGCCGGAATCCTTCGCCCCGATTTCCGCCTCAACGCCGAAGTCATGCCCGCCGAAGGCCCCATGGACAAAGTCGATATTTTCCTGCCCCTTCCCCTCGGCGCCGATGCGGCCCAACGCCGCGGCGACGAAAATTACAACCTGATGGTCAAACTGAAGCCCGGTGTCGCCGTACAGCAGGCTCAGGCCGACATCGACATCATCGCCCGCCGCATCCGCGACAAAGACAAACGCGACCGTACCTTCGGCATGACCGTCATTGGCTTGCTCGACCAGGTCGTCGGCGATGTCCGCCGCGCCATGTTGGTCCTGTTCGGATCGGTCGCGCTGGTTCTCTTAATCGCCTGCGCCAACGTAGCCAATCTCCTCCTCACCCGCGCCGCCGCACGCGAAAAAGAAGTGGCCATCCGCACGGCCCTCGGCGCGGGCTGGCGCCGCCTCGCCAACCAACTGCTCACCGAAAGCCTCGTTCTCGCGCTGTTAGGGGGCCTCGCCGGGCTCGCCCTCGCTCAAATCTCCCTCTACGTGATGCGCTCCATCAATCCCGGAAACATCCCGCGCCTCGAAGACATCTCCATCAACCGCGCCGTCCTCCTGTTCACCCTCGCCGTCTCCACCGTCGCGGGTCTTCTCTTCGGCCTCGCCCCCGCCATCCGCGCCGCAAGGCCCGATTTGAATACTTCCCTCAAATCCGGCGGCCGCGGCGGACAATCCGGCGGCGGATTGCTCGTCTCCCGCCACAACCTGCGCGGCCTCCTCGTCGTCGCCGAACTGGCCTTCTCTCTCATGCTCCTGATCGGCGCCGGATTGCTGGTCCGCAGCTTCGCCCGCCTCCAGCAGGTTCCGCCCGGTTTCACCACCGCCAATGTGTTGTCCATGCACATCGCCTCGACCGGCGAAAAATATCGCGACGACAAGGCCGTCACCGCCTTCTTCCGCGAAGTCGGCCGCAGAATCAGCCGCCTTCCCGGCGTCATCGCCGAAGGCCAGGTGACCGCCTTGCCGCTCAGCGGCGAAATCGGCTGGGGCGGAATCAACGTGGAAGGCTACACGCCCCCTCCCGGCCAGGAACTACAGGTCGACAATCGTGCCGCCAGTACCGGCTACTTCCGCGCCCTGAAAATCCCCCTTTTGAAAGGCCGCTATTTCGACGATCACGACACCCTCGACGGCCAGGCTCGCCGCCATCGTCGACGAACCTTTCGCCCGGCGCTTCTGGCCCCACGACAACCCCATCGGAAAACACCTCTGGTTCGATCCCAAAAAGCCCAAGACCATCGTCGGCGTCGTCGGCATGGTCAAGCAGTACGGCCTCGATAGCGGCAGCAAAATCGTGGCCTACTTCCCCGAAGACCAGGCTGCGGTCAACGTGATGTACGAAGCCGTGCGTACCGCGTCCAATCCCGCCGATCTGTCAAACGCCATCGTGCGCGAAATCCACGCCGTCGATCCCGGCATCCCGGTCTTCGATATTCGCACCATGGACGACCGCTTGCACGGCTCTCTCGCTCGCCAGCGCTTCGCCACCACCATGCTCGGAGCCTTCGCCGCCTTCGCCCTGCTCCTCGCCGCCATCGGCGTCTACGGCGTCATCTCCTACCTCGTCACCCAGAGCACCCACGATATCGGAGTCCGCGTCGCCTTGGGCGCCCGGCCCTCTCAGATTTTAGGATTGGTTGTGCGGCAAGGTGCGCTGCTCGCGGCCATCGGAATCGCCGCCGGCCTCGCCGGTTCGGTGGCCCTCACGCGCTTGATGTCCAGCCTGCTATTCGGAGTCAGTCCGACCGATGCCCTCACCTTCGCCTCGGTCGCCGCCATCTTGGCCGCTGTGGCGTGCGCCGCGTCGCTCATTCCCGCGCGCCGCGCCACCGCCGTCGATCCCATGGTCGCCTTGCGCGACGAGTAGCCTAAAGGTGCAGCGCGGCAGCCAGTTCCTTGTTGCCGCGAACCCGCCAGATCTTCGCGTCCAGCATGTAATGGGTAAAAGCAAGTCCCCAGACCGCCGACTTCAGCGGCGTGTAGGAAATCGCCATCGAAGGCAATACATTCAGCACCAGGTTCAACGCGATCGCCGCCAGCGCATAGTAAGCGAAATGCTTCGCCAGCGTCGCCGCCAGCCCAAAACGATTCTCGCCGCTCGGCTCGCTGTACCGGTTCTGATTGTGGAACCACATCAGCCGGTGATATTGGAAGCTGTGGAACAATCCCAAAATAATCCCCGCCCGCACGATGCCTTCGAACCCAAAAGTCGCCGCGTACCCGAATGCCAGCCATTGCAGCGGCACTACCGCCGCCAGCAGCAGCATCTTCGGCGCATTCACCGGAATTCCGTTGCGCACCTTTTGCACCTGCCGCCCGATATAAACCACGGTCAACAACAGGTAAGCCACCAGGAGCGCTTCATTGGCTATCTCCGCCGCGCGCAAACCCTTCAATGGATCGGCCGTCGCAATCACAAACCGCGCATAAGGCACCATCAGCGATGCCAGCAAAAAATACCGGTCCAGCACGAAATCGACCTTGTCCCGCTCCCGATTCTTGTGCTTATACAGCATCACGAAACCGAAATGCTGCTTGGCGATATGAAAATGCAGCCAGCTCACCGCGAACAAATAAAACAATTGTGGGTGCCCCGCCGCCACCGCGATAGGCCCCACCAGCATCGCCGGAACGATCATCCACAACGCCGGCCCCAGAACCTTCCGCTCCACCTTATCGAAGTAAGTCCGCGTCACCGTTGCCACCACGTGCGGACCGTCGATGCCGATCAGCCAGACCAGGAACAACGGAGTCAGCGGAAAACCCGCCGCCATCAGCGCCATCGCCAGATATCCAGCCAGGCTCGATCCGATGAACCACGTCAGATCCTCCCTTTCGCTGATAATCCAGTTGCTGTGCGCAACGGCCGGCGCTGCCGATAGCTCGATGGTCTGAGTGCCCACGGTTGATTCACTCCTCCGGCCCCCACTATAGCCACCCCTGGGTTCACCCATCAATACGCCGGTAGGCAGTGCCCCCCAGTTAACCAAAGTTCATCCAACGACGTGGTGCACGCAATCCTGCGTGGATAACGTCAACGGCCTTACCCTGGCTCTCGGGTTGTGCCCAGCCTTCACCGTGTGGCACACTGGTGCGGCTATCATCCGAGCGGTATCGAGTTAGCCCCTCAACTGCGCGCTTTGTTTTCCAAATTGCGGCCTCGCATCCGGGGCCAGCTTGTCCGGCTCCGCCGGCGCTCATCTCAGGGATCTTGATTCAGAGGTTCCGGTGTGATTACCGAGTCTGGCTTGTGAATGGCAGCAAGGAGTATCTGGCGGGATACTTCAGTTGCCCGGGGCTCACGGCCGCAGGCACGTTCGTTGTGCCCTCGTCCGTTTTGCTTTCGCTGCCAACTGGACATTGGGCTATTGGAGGCGGGTGTCGAGAATTCTTGAATTTGACCTTTAAGTAAGTGCGGCAGCCCAGCGGGCCGAGAGCCCTCCGGACGAGCCCGGTGCCGCTGCGCCTGCTCAGTCTAGCCGATCTCTCGCTTGACGAACTCCCAGCACCCGGCGATTGCCGCGAGACACGATCCGCATACCGCCGCTATGGTGATTCGATCTCCGGCTGCCGCACCGTCCAATACCGCACGGATCGGCAGCGACCAGGGAAACCAAGACCCGAAAGTCGCCGATTGCACCGCAAACACGCCTATGATCATGGCGCACATGCCGAATCCCATGGCAACCGTGTAACTGTGCCACCGCAAACTCACCCAGTGTTGGATCGTCACGCCTAGCAGTGCCGTAGCCGAAACTCTCGCCATCGGCAACACGAACGGACTTAGGGGCATGTTCCCGAAATTCAATGCGGGATAAAGAACTCCGAGCAACCGCCCGCTGGCGATGGTTCCGCCGATCAACAGCGCGTGCGCTGCCCAGAGCAACGAAATCGCTATCGTTAACTTTCCCACATAAACAGTCCAGCGCGGCGCGGGCAGCGCCAGCAGACTCTTCCAATTGTTCCCCGTGTCTTCCAGACCGGCAAGGAGCGATGTTTCCAGGGTCACGAACATCGGCATCACCAACAGGGTCCAGACCTCCACGGTCTGCGTCACCATTGGTTGCCAGGCATCCTTTCGGTCGCGCATAAGGGCAACAGCGCCTTTATATGAAATCGCAAACTGGAGCGCGATCATCACCAGCGGCGACACCAACACCATCCATAGCGCGAGCGTGCGCTTGAGTTTCAAAACCTCGGTTGACAACACACGCAGAAACATGGATGCCTAGCAAACCTCCGAATGCGTCATTTTCAGAAAGACTTCCTCCAGGGAAATCGATTCCACCGCCAGGTGATGAACTTCGAAGCCGGCCTCCACCAGCGCCCGGTTGATAGCTGGCGCAGCGCTGGTATCGGAGGCGAAGAGAAGTCCGTTCTCCCACTTCACATCCCAGCCCCCGGTCCTCAGTAGCGCCGCTGCGGCACTGGCGTGGCTCACGCCGATCCGCAAAGTAGATCTCCGCATACCCTGTAGTTCCTCGATCGTGCCCTGGAAAACCAGCTCCCCTTGCGAGAGAATTCCGACATGCGTCGCCACTTGCTCCACTTCGGAAAGCAAGTGGCTCGACAGGAAAACAGTGACGCCATGTTCGGCCGGAAACTGCCGGATCAACGAACGCATCTCCTGGATTCCCGAAGGATCGAGCCCATTGGTTGGCTCGTCCAAAATCAGCAGTTCGCGCTTGCCCAACAGAGCCTGAGCCAGTCCCATGCGTTGCTTCATTCCCAGCGAGTACGATCGCACCAGTTTCGTCCCTGCGTTCTCAAGCCCGGCGATGCGTAGCACCCGCTCCACATCCGATCGCGGCACGTCGAGAATCCGCCGCGGAATCTCCAGGTTTTCTCGCGCCGTTAGGTGTTCGTATACCGAAGGCGACTCCACCAGCGAACCGGTACGCGCCAGAATCTGGCTACGATACTGCCCCAAATCCCAACCCAAGACCTGGATCTTGCCGCTGTCCGGCCGCAGCAACTGCAGCAACATCCGGATGGTTGTGCTCTTGCCTGCGCCATTCGGCCCTAGAAACGCGTAAATGCTACCCGCCGGTACCCGTAGGCTGACATTCTGAACGGCCGTTTTTCCGCGAAACCGTTTGCTCACCGCTTCGGTAGAGATTACGAAACCCGCCATCAATAGGCAGACGGTGACGAGCGTCACTTCTTAGCGCCTGACCCGACATCGGATTGGGGTGTAGTCCGAGTTTCTTCGGTAATATAGAGTAGATTGCATTAGCGAGAGGATTTTAGAAGCGCGTTTACCATCTTCGCCTCCCAGCGCCTGCCAAAAAGGAGCCAAAACGCCGACACCCAACATGCCCGAGGCCGAGGACTGCTTTCAGGCGATTTTCGAAGCCATCCCGGAATGCGTCACGATCGTTTCCCCCGACGGAACCTTGTTGCACATAAATGCAAGTGGGCTTGCGATGCTGGGCGCCGGACGCGCGGAAGACGTGATGGGAAGAAACGTGTTCGACCTGATAGCCCCCGAACATCGGAGCCGTTTTCGCGATTTTCATGAAATGATCTGCCGCGGCGGCAGAGGCAGTCTGGATTTCGATGTGGTCGGGCTTCAAGGTGCGCGGCGCCAAATCGAATCCCACGCCGCGCCTCTCCGGCGCAAAGACGGCACCACTGTACACCTTGCCCTTGCGCGCGATGTGACTATACGCAACCGCGACGAAGGCGCCACGCTCCTCCTGGGCGCCATCGTGGATTCGTCGGATGACGCGATTGTCAGCAAGGACCTTAATGGAATCATTACGAGTTGGAACAAAGGGGCGGAGCGGCTTTTTGGTTATACGGCCGCGGAAACCCTCGGACAGCCGATCATGATTCTAATACCGCCCGACCGTCTGAATGAAGAGCCCAAGATTCTAGACAGCCTGAGACGCGGCGAACGAGTCGACCATTTCGAGACGTTGCGGCAGAGAAAAGACGGTACACTGATCGATATTTCACTCACGATTTCGCCGGTAAAGGACAAAGACGGCAGAGTGATCGGAGCTTCAAAAATTGCCCGCGATATCACCGAGCGCAAGCTTTCCGAACAAGCGATTGCGACGCTCGTGCGGGACCAAAAGCGCATCGAAGCCGAACTGCGGCGCGCCAATAAGGATCTTGAACAGTTTGCGTATTCCGCGAGCCACGATCTGAAGGAACCGCTACGCAACGTTCAGATATATAGCGAACTGCTGGCGCGGCGCTTGGGGACCCAACTGGGCGACGATGTGAAGGAGTGCGTGGAGCATCTACGCACGGGTGCGGCGCGGATGGAAGCATTAGTGCGCGATCTCCTCGCCTATACTCAGGTGATGAAATTCGAGCCTTCCGCGGAAACTGCCGATGCGGGCGCGGCACTGGCGCTGGCGCTCGCCAACTTAGCCCGGGGCATTTCGGAAAGTAGTGCCCGGGTAAGCTCGGATCCATTGCCGTCACCTCGAATTCATGGCGCGCATTTGCAGCAGCTATTCCAAAATATGATCGGCAATTCAATAAAATATCGCAGACCCGGGGAACCTCCGATCATCCACATCACGGCTGAGCGCAAGATGGAATTTTGGCTCTTCTCGGTCATTGACAATGGAATTGGTATCGCCATGGAGCATCGGGAGAAGATTTTTGGGCTATTCAAGCGCTTGCACACAAGAGATGACTTTGCCGGCACAGGCCTTGGCTTGGCCATCTGCCAACGAATCGTTGAGCAATACGACGGGAAAGTCTGGGTTGAGTCTGAACTCGGACAAGGCTCGACTTTTCGCTTCACCCTGCCTGTCTGAGTTCGCCCCGGCAGCTAGTCAGGCGGTCACGATTGGCCCGCGTTGAGGGCACTCTGATTCGTCTTAAGGAGCAAGAGATTTCAAGTAGGCATATACTGCTTCGGCGTCTTCCCGCGTCATATGAAATTGCTGCATCGGTGGATTTGGGGGTTTGCCGGTGCGAGCAATACCCGTGGTCATGAGCTTTATGAAATCTTCCTCGGTTCCCGGGGGGCCGCCGGCAATACGCGGAGTTTCTACGGCCCAGTGGGGCGCTGGATATGCCGGGTGCAACTGCACCGGGCCTCCCGCGAGCCAATTCCCTTCATCGGGCGCGCCGTTTTCGTCGCGGCGAGTATGACATAACTCACATTTCGCGACATCCTCCACAATATACCGGCCCCGCTGCACCGTTGGACTTGATTTAGGCTGTCTTTCCGCGCCAGGCTTCGCCTGAGCGAATAAAGCGCTTGCGATGATCGGCGTTAACGCTAACAATGTCATTTTGCTCATTTCAGTTCCATTCTGCATGGCACGGATGCGATTTTGTCGCAGCACCGCGGATTCCATTGCCGGAAAGAGAACAGGGGCCGTCCAGGCCGGACCTCATCCTGGTCGAGCGTGGGCCTACGTCCTTGGGTCCGGCCTGGAGTGCTGGGACACGCCAGCCGTGTTCGTCTTGCCCCTGGGACGAGACGGAAAATGAATCCGAAGCACCCGCTCGCGCTGCCTTTCTTCCTCCAAGTTCCTGGTGCGGGCTCGCAACAGGTCCTGCAGAGATACCATCCCGACCAGTTGGCGGTCATCCTCGTTCTTTAAAACCGGCAACCGTGTAACGCTTCGATCTGCCATGCGGTTGACCACTATGCGCAACGGTTCATCGGCGTATGCGACCACCAGATCTTTCCTGGCGCGTTCCACCAGAAGCTGTTCCGGATCGGAGTCATTCTTAAGAATCTCCTGAAGCTCTCGACGAGTGATCGCTCCGACTAACTTCCTATTCCTGTCTATCAGCGGGTAAAGCAACTGCCCGCGTCCGTGATGGTCTGAGCGAAGGGCCGTCGCTGCCGCCGCGACAGTCGCGTCCGCAGGCAGGGCCGCGATGTTGTCGCGCATTACCTCACGAACGAAGAGGATTTCCAAAGGGTCCACACTGTACTCCCGGCTCAAGTGGTATCCACGACGCGCCACTTTCTCGGTCAGGATTGATCGCTTGAGAGTTAGGACAGTGAAGCCGTGTGCGATGGTGACTGCCAGCAGCAGCGGCGCCAACATGTTTACGTCGTGGGTCAATTCCAGAGCGAATATCACGCCGGTGAACGGCGAGCGCATCGTGCCTCCGAGAATCGCGCCCATGCTGACTAGAGGCCAGAAGCCAACGCCTTCATGCGGCAGGAACATGGCTTCCAGACCTCCCAAGGCGCCGCCCATCATCAGCAGGGGCGCCAGCACGCCGCCGGAGGTGCCCGACCCCAGCGATACCGACCAGATTACCGACTTCACCAGGAGGATACCCAGGATGAGCTTGCGTGGGACGTCGCCCTGCAGCAACGAGCCGATCGTATCGTAACCCACACCTAAGGCTTGCGGGAAAATCAGTCCGCCCAAGCCGATCGTCAGGCCGCCCAGGGCCGGCCACCACATCCAGTGAATCGGCAGTTTCTGGAAGCAGTCCTCCGCGGCGTAAACGGCGCCAGTCAGCAGGGCGGCCAGGACGCCGGCCAGCAGCCCTGCTACGACACAACCCATCAATCCTTGAGGCCCAATAAAGATGAGATGCGCGGGCACGGGAAACAGCGGCCCGACCCCAAGAATGTATCTGCGTGCCGCGCCCGCGGTGACGCTTGCCAATGCCACGGGAATCAAGCTTCGAGGCTTCCATTCGAAAAGCAGTAACTCCGCGGCCAACAGGACCGCCGATACCGGGGCGGCGAAGGTCGCCGACATCCCGGCGGCAGCGCCCGCGACCAGGAGCGTCTTCCGTTCCGTGCTTGTGAGATGGAAGAGCTGCGCAATCATCGAACCGAACGCGCCGCCCGTCATGATGATCGGCCCTTCCGCACCGAATGGGCCGCCGGATCCAATGGAGATAGCGCTCGACAGGGGTTTGAGGAGCGCAACCTTCGGCTCGACGCGGCTCCCATTGATCAGAATAGCTTCGATGGCCTCCGGTATCCCGTGCCCGCGAATGCGCTCCGAGCCATAGCGCGCCATGACGCCGATAATCAGCGCACCAACCACAGGGACAAGCACCTCCCAATAGCCCAACGTGTTGGCGGCGGGTGAGGCCATAGACGTGCTCCATCGCTGGAAAAAGAAGAGATTCGTGAAGATACCGATCAATTTCAGCAACGCCCACGCAATATAGGCGCTCACGAACCCGATGAGGATGGCCAGCGCCGAAATGCTGATGGCGCGCGGCGTCATCGTAAAATCTCCCAGCTTTTCAGATTTATTCATTGGTCCTCTGTAATAAGGCCTGCAGTGCTTTCACCAGCCCCGGGTCCGACATGAGCAATTCCGACCGGTGTACGCTGCCCAGACGCCGGAGTTCGCGCTTTCCTTCGGGCGTCAATTTCACCGACACCTGGCGCCGGTCTCCATTACTGGCGCGAACCCGCTTCACCAGTCGATGTTCTTCCAGCCGGTCAATCAGGCCTACGGCGCCATGGTGGCGGATGAAGAGCTGCTCCGCCAGATGGCCGATGGTTGGGCCGGAGTTGTCGTCCATCGCCTTGATGGCCAAAAGCATTTGATCCTGCTGCGGTTCCAGACTTTCGGACCGGGCAGCCTCTTCGCTGAAGTGGAGGAATTTCCCAATTTGATAACGGAAGTTCGCCAGGGCCCGATAGTCGATTGCAGCTTCGCCCACTAATGTATCGTATAACGATATGTCTGCCGCGCGAAATAGTGTGCGGGCCGTGCGGGAAGATCGACGAATGATGGAACTCTGGCAGGTGCGGGAGGCAAAACCAAGTTGGAGCGGCGGAAATGCCTCAGGGTTTGAGCCCGAAGACTAATCCGCCGATAGCTTGTGCCGCCGTTGCGGGTCGTACCGGATAAAAGCCCGCCGGGGACCTGGACCAGGTTTCCGTAGGGGTGTGATCCATCCGCGTTGGCCGCGAATTTGTGCAAGACCGTCTCTACTCCGGATGCATCCAACTTAAACACGACGCCGAAGCCGGACAGCCCGGGGTAATATCCGCCGGCGATGGTGGTGCCGAAAGGTTGCCTTTCGTGTCGCGGATGAGGTTGGACGTTGGGGTGGCCCCGTCCTCTCCCCCGGTAAAGCTATGCAGAACTGTTTCCCTTCCGTCCGCATCCAGTTTGAAAGCCACTCCATAGCCTGCGCTTCCGCCCTTGATGGCCGTGCCGTAGATGTTGCCTTGCGGATCTCGAGTCAGATTCGCTTCGGGATACGCGCCATCCCTTCCTCCCGTGAAGGCATACAGCGCCGTTTCGTTGCCGGTCGTATCGAGTTTGAAAACTACGCCGTAGTTGGACGCGCCGCCGAGCGCAGTCGTCCCGTACAGGTTGCCCGCTGCGTCTCGCAGTACACCCGCGTAGGGACTGCCTCCGTCCACAGAACCCTTGAAGGTGTAAAGCACCGTTTCCGTCCCGAGAGAATCCAGTTTGTATACCGTTCCGAAGCCAGACGTGCCGGTGGCGATACCCCCGTATTGGGCGGTGCCATAGAGATTGCCGGCAGAGTCGCGAATGAGGCTTGCAGTGGGGGGGGCACCGTCGCTTCCCCCGGTAAAATTGTGCAGCACGGTCTGATGGCCGGCCGAATCAACCTTAAAGACTACGCCGTAGTTCGATGTACCTCCCCTAATGGCTGTCCCATAAAGGTTCCCCTCGGCGTCCCGCACGTGCCCCCCAGTTAACCAAAGTTCATTCGCGCACCATGCCATCGCGCACCAGCCGCGAAACCCCGCCTCAGCGCGCCCCGTCATTTAATTGCTACCATCACCAAAAGGAGGGTTCTCAATGCGTAGCACCTGACCAGGCACGCTACCAGGCTTCTTTCTCTCACCGTTCTCACCCTGGCTTTCGGACTTCTGACAGCTCAGGCCAAAACCGATTTCACCGGCACCTGGAAAATCGATATCGCCAAGAGCGACTTCGGCCCCTTGCCCGCTCCCGATAGCATCACCGAAAAAATCGATCACCAGGATCCCAGCATCAAGATCAATTTCACCCAGGCAGGCGGAACAGGCGACATTAGCACCGACATCGCCTACACCACCGACGGCAAAGAGTGCTCCAATAAGGTCGGCGAAAACGAAGCCAAAAGCACGCTCAAATGGGATGGCGACGACCTCGCCATCGAATCCAAGGGCAGCTTCGGCGGCACCGACTACACTTCTAAAGATAGATGGAACCTTTCCGCCGACGGGAAGGTATTAACGATTACCCGGCATATTTCGAGCTCGATGGGCGACGCCGAGATGAAAGAAGTATTTGTCAAACAATAGGAGCCAATTCCATGCGTAAATCTACACTACGAGTCTTCTCTTGCGCGCTTCTCACCCTGGCGTTCGCGCTCGCCCAGGCATCCGCCAAGTCCGATTTTTCCGGCACATGGAAGGCTAACGCCGCGAAATGTGACTTTGGCCCAATGCCCGCGCCCGATAGCATCACCGAAAAAATCGATCACCAGGATCCTTCCCTCAAAGTCAATGTCGTTCAGACCGGCGGCATGGGCGATCAGAATTACGACATGGTCTACACCACCGACGGCAAGGAAGCCGTCAACAAAATGGGTGAGGATAATTCGATCAAAACCGTCCTCAAATGGGACGGCGACGAACTCGTCGGCGATAGCACCGGTTCGTTCGGCGGCAACGACTTCACTGCCAAGGATCGCTGGACCCTTTCCGGCGGCGGCAAAGTCCTCACCGTCACCCGTCACATCGCCGCCGGCGGCGCCGATTTCGACATGAAGATGGTCTTCGACAAGCAGTAGAAACCATGAACCGCCAATCTCTCCGCTTATTCTCCGCGGCTGCGGTAGCCGCGCTCTTTGCGCTGCTTCAGGTCCAAGCGCAGGCCAAGCCGAATTTCAGCGGCAGTTGGAAGCTGAACGTCAATAAGAGCGACTTCGGTCCCATGCCCGCGCCCGATTCGCGCAGCGACACCATCACCCAAGCCGACCCTGAAATAAAGGATTCCTTCACCCAAAGCGGTCAAATGGGCGAGATTACCGCCGACGTGAAGTATCTGACCGACGGTACGGAAACCACCAACACTCTCCGCGGCAACGAGATCAAGAGTGTCGCCAAATGGGAAGGTGACGAGCTGGTGGTTGCCAGCAAGACCTCTTTCAACGGTGCCGGCGTTACATTCAATGATCGCTGGACGCTTTCCGCTGATGGAAAAACGCTGACCATCCAGCGCCACGCCATCAGCCCTATGGGCGAAGCCGACCAGAAAATCGTTCTGGAGAAACAGTAGCGTGTTCCGGCGCGTCGCGTTGGCCGCGTTGGCCGCTCTCACCCTGATCCACGCGCAAGCTCCGCCCAAACCGGATTTCAACGGCTCCTGGCAAATGAACCCCGCCAAGAGCGATTTCGGAGGCGGACCCGTTTCCGAGCGCCGCCTCGATAAGATCGCTCTCGAAGGCATCAACTTCAAAGACACCATGACCCAGAAGCTCCAGCGCGGCGCTGAAGCCACCTACGACATGATCTACACCATCGACGGCAAAGAGTGTACCAACCATGTCCGCGGCAATCTGGTGAAAAGTACCGCCCGCTGGGAGGGCGATGTCCTGGTCATCGACAGCACCGTCTTCACCCTTCTGAAAGCCCACATCGAGGATCGCTGGTCGATCTCGCCGGATGGCAAGGTCATCACCGTTAAACGTCATTTGACCGGCGCGCGCAACGCCGACCAACTGGTCATTTTGGAGCGACAGTAATTCGATACGCCGCTACAGAGCCGTGCCCCGCCGCCACCGGTCTTCAAACAACCCCGTCATCGCTTCGCCCATCGCTTCATGATCGAACACCACCGCCGTCCAGCTCGGTCGCGTGATCACCGGATCCAGCAGCGCTATCATCCCGTGCCGCCCATCGAAAACCGCCAGCTTCATCGGCAGCGAATCCGCCTGTCGCACTTGCACCCCGTCCCCCGCATACTCGTGCAGGCGATTCCGGTGCGCTTCGTCCACCGTTCCCGCTTCAAATAGCAACCGGCAGTTGACGCCCTTTTCGCGCGCCTGCTTTACCAGCAATTCATCGGAAGGATCCACGGCATAAGGCGGCCGCGAGAATTCCATGTACTCTGTCTGTACTTCCGACAACATCCGCCGGTATTCGGCCGCTGTTTGCGCCGGATCGCTCACCAATCTCAGGAAATCCAGCGTCCCGCGGCCGCCTTGGCCCTCGGAATAAACTGATTTCAAATCGTCGATCAGCGCCACGCTCGCCCGCCCGTGGTCCGTCAGTTCCTGGTCCACAAGCTGCCGTTTCCTTTCCATATATGCCGGCAAAGCCAGGCTAGGCTCCACCGCCGAGAACAGCTTGGTCCGCTCTTGTACCACTTGCGCGAAACCCTTTTCCACCAGGCTGTCCAGCACTTCGTAAATCTTCTGCCTGGGCACGTGCGCGCGCGCAGCCAACTCCAGAGCTTTGAACCTCGGATGCCCTAAAAGCACCAGGTAAGACCGCGATTCGTAGGCGTTCAGTCCAAGCTGCTGAAGCCGCTTCCAGAAGCGTTGGAATTCACCTTCAGCCCAGTTCTCACTCATAGCCCCTAACAATAGCAAACCGCGCAAAAGAAGTCTTTTATTCGTTTTCGGCCATTCAAACTCAACTTGCCCCCAGTTTTGACGCAACCAGTTAAGCCTCAGAATCAATTCAAAGGATTGTGTCACTCGGGTTATCGCGCGGATTGTCCTACGGAAGGTCGAATGAGTAAGGTAGTGGATCAATCTCAAGCCGACCCACTACCAGATTCGCTGCGAAACCCCTACTGTGCGGCGGGTTTCTGTTCCACCAGCGTAATGCCATCCAGGCCGTTGGTGTTGTCGGTCGGGCCATCGCCGTTCATGAAGGCTATCGTGGTCTCGGATGAAGCCGCCACAATCGTGGTTGTGTATTTCTGCCAGAATATCGAGGCCAGTCCCGCGCCAGCCAAGTTGGTGATCGAGAAGGTTTGGGTGCCGTTCACGAAGACGCTCAGGGTGCTGGTGGTGCCGAGGGGGCCGCCCGGATCGTTGGGATTGCCGACATAGAAAGTCAGCGTATACGTGCTACCGGGGGTTGTGGCGACGGTCTGCTGGACCCCCGTGGCGCTGTTGCTTCCGTCTCCGGTCAGGTCGAGCCATTGTTGGCCGACTGCCGCCGGAAAGGTAAAGCCGTTTCCTATAAGAGTGGTGCTGACGATACTGACATTGCCCGCCGCCCCCACAACCTGCCAGCCCGTCAACGTGGCGGACCCGGTCGCGAAGTCGGTGAAGCCTCCGGCTGGCACCACCGGCCTTTCAAAGCTTCCATTCTGGATCAGGTTGGCGCCGAACGCACCCTGGATCAGAAGCCCGGCCGCGGCCAGCAATTTGATGTTCATGGTCTTTTTCATCGCTATTTTCCTTTTGCTCTCTGGAGTGAATTTGCGTGGAAGCCGCATTTCCGCCGCGCCAGCCACGTCTCAAACGCAGCATACGGCGCCCGCTTGCCTCTGTGAAGTTTCAACGCCCGATGCAACCGTCACACTCGCACGTTACATCGTGTTTGCAATAACTTGCGCCCGATGCACGACTGGTGCATCATGGTGCATTATGGATTGAGCGTTCCCGACGATGAGCGAAGCCGCATCCAACCCGTCCGCAGTGCGCGCGCACTTGGCCGTCTTGGAAGCTAGCGGCGTCTTCCGCGATAGCACCCGGCACCGCCGGTTGCTGGCATTTCTGGTCGAAGCAACGCTTAAAGGCGAGGCCGGCGGACTGAAGGAATTCGTGATTGCCGCCGAAGTATGGGATCGGGATGTTTCCTTCGATCCCCGGATTCACTCCATAGTGCGGGTGGAAGTGGGCCGCCTGCGCACCCGCCTGGAGCGGTACTACGCCGGAGAAGGCGCAAATGAGCCCCTTCGCTTCAGCATTCCGGTAGGCGGCTACCGCGTGCTCTTTGACGGCAATGTTGCCGAAGGAGTTCCGGCTGCGGGATCCCGAACCCTCCGGAGCGCGGAAGACCGCTTCCAGCTTGTGGAAATGCTGGGCCGGGGAGGCATGGGGGAAGTCTGGAAAGCGCGCGATACCCGGCTGGATCGGGATGTGGCGGTCAAGTTCATCGCCGAGGAATTGACTCACGACAGCACTGCCGTGCAGCTCTTCGAGCGGGAGGCCCGCGCCGCGGCGGCCATTAACCATCCCAATATCTGCGCGATTTACGACATTGGTGAACGCAACGGACGACCGTTTCTTGCCTTGGAACTGCTCGCGGGCGACAACCTCAAACGCCGCTTGGAAGCGGGAGCGATTGCACCCGATCTACTGCTGACTTGGGCCATCGAAATTGCCGACGGTTTGGAAGCCGCGCACTCCGCCGGCATCGTCCATCGCGACCTGAAGCCTGCCAACCTGTTTGTCACTGCGCGCGGGCAGGCCAAGATCCTGGATTTTGGCCTGGCAAAGCTCCGCCGTGATGCCAGCAGGGAGACCGTGGCCGACGGCGCTGCGGGAACTCCCGGTTACATGTCGCCAGAGCAGATGCGCGGCGAAGAACTGGACTCGCGCACGGACCTCTACAGCTTCGGAGCCGTGCTTCACGAAATGGCCACGGGGAGGCTGCGCGGAAAGATACCGGAGCCTGCCTCACCCCGAACTCCCCTGCTTCCGGCGGAGCTGGACAGGATCGTCGCCAAGGCGCTCGAACCGGATCGCGAAGTGCGGTACCAGCACGCGTCGGACATCCGGGGCGATCTAAAGCGCCTGAAACGCGACAGCGATTCGGGAAGGTTGGCGCCCTCTCAAGTGCGGGCCCAGCCGAACAGAGCGCATTTGCCGCACCGGGGATGGTTTATCGCGGCGGGGGCTGTGGCCGCGGCCGCTATGGCCGCCGGAGCCATCTATTACGTGCGCGCGGCGCATAAATTCACCGGCAAGAACATAGTGGTTTTGGCGGAGTTCAGCAACACCACGGGCGACCCCGTTTTCGACGGTACGCTGCGGCAAGGGCTCTCGGCGCAACTGGAACAGTCGCCGTTTCTGAGCCTGCTCTCGGAATCGCGCATCGCGCAAACGCTGCCGCTGATGACGCAGCCCAAGGACGCCAAACTCACGGCCTCGCTGGCGCGGGATGTTTGCCGGCGCACCGCCAGCAGCGCCACCATTGAGGGCGCCATCTCAGTTCTGGGGAGCCAGTACGTGCTGGGACTGCGCGCGGTGAACTGCCGTAACGGCGATTTGCTGGCCGCGGAACAGCTTACAGCGGATGGAAAAGAACAGGTGCTTAGAGTCCTGGGCGAGGCCGCTACCAAACTACGAAGCAAACTAGGCGAATCTCTGGCGTCGGTGGAAAAGTATGACGCGCCGCCGGAGAGTGTCACTACCGGATCGCTCGAGGCGCTGGAAGCCTACAGTCTGGGCTCCCATTCGATGTTCGCCGAAACCAACGGCGCGCTGGCGATTCCTAGGTTCGAACAAGCCATCAGGTTGGATCCGAACTTCGCCATGGCCTACGGGCGCCTGGCAGTCTGTTACGGCTCGAAGGGCGACGCCGCGCGTAGCGCCGAAAACGCCCGCAAAGCGTACGAGTTGCGCGACCGGGTGAGCGACCGCGAGCGGTTCTACCTCGCCTCGCACTACGAAATGTTTACGACCGGCAATCTGGAAGCGGCGCGCAAGACTTTGGAGTCGTGGGCGCAGAACTATCCGCGCGATGCCAGCCCCTTCTCCAACCTGGAGAAGGTCTACAATACGCTGGGAGAACACGAGAGAGCTCTGGCCGCGGCGCAAGAGAGCTTCCGCCTTTCTCCCGGCGCCGCATCGGCTTACCGGGAACTCCTCACCGGTTACATTTTTCTGAATCGCCTGGGGGAAGCCGAAGCTGTTGCCAGGGAGGCTCGAGCGCATAACCTGGATTTTCCGATCCTTCACGCTTATCTTTACCAAATCAACTTCCTGCGGCACGATGCGGAAGGCATGCACAAGGAGGCCGCGGTTCTCCGGGCCAAGCCCGCCTATGCGAACCTCATGCTCGATCTGGAGTCCTATAGTGCGGCGTCCGCCGGACAATTCGTGCGCGCGCGCGACTTGACGCGGCAAGCGTCCGAGGGCGCCCAGCGGGCTCAAAACGATGAGGACGCGGCCAGCTACCTGGCCGAGGCAGCGATGTCCGAAGCCGTGGCTGGAAATCGGGATTTCGCTAAACGGCAAGCCCTGGCGGCCCTCTCACTTTCCAAAGAAAAAGGTAAGGACGTCGAGCGCATGGCAGGCACGGCCTTGGCGATGGCCGGAGACACAACCGGCGCCGCGCGGCTAGCCGCGGACCTGTCCCAGCGCTTCCCGGAAGATACGCAAGTCGCCATCACCAGAGCCATGATCCAGGCGGCCCTTCTGATGAACCGCGGAGAAGGCGCCAAGGCAATCGGCGCGCTGGCGGCAGTGGCCGCATACGACCTGACAGGCGGCGACGATACGGCTGCTTCCGGCTACCAGCGGGGTCAGGTCTTGTTGGCCGCACACCAGGGCGCCCCGGCGGTGGCCCAGTTCCGGAAGGTGCTGGAGCATCCCGGCGTGACGCGGAACTTCGTGGCAGGCGCACTTGGCAAATTTGGGCCTCGCCCGAGCTTACGTACTGATGGGCGACACGGAGAATGCGCGCTCCGCTTACCAGACCTTTCTTGCCGCGTGGAAGGACGCCGACCCGGATCTGCCTGCACTGAGGCAAGCCAAAACCGAGTTCGCGAAACTACGGCAATAACCTGCGGCGGCGATAGGCGTTCTGCCCCCGCGTGTGCGCAGTGGGCAATCCTCCCTGTTTGTCAGCAAAAGTAAACGGTGGAAAATGGTTTACACTGACACATTGGGATTGACTTAGTACTACCCGGCCCTTAAAATGAAGCCTAGTACTGGAAGTATATGCCTGAGAACAACGGCACGGCAGAAGTACCTTCGTTAGCTACACCCAGCGAAGCCGCAAAAATTCGGATCGTGGTGGCCGACGACCACCCCATCTTCCGCGACGGCCTATGCCGGCTGCTCGCCCTTGAACCCGACTTCGAAGTCGTCGCGCAGGCCCAGGATGGCCGTCAGGTGCTCGATGTGCTCCAACAGCATGAGCCCGACATCCTCCTGCTCGACCTCAAGATGCCCGGACTCGACGGCTTGGCTACCCTCCAACGGCTGCAATCGAGCAAGCACAAAACCCGCGTCATCGTCCTCACTGCTTCCGAGGACAAGAACGAATTCGTCCAGGCCATGAAGTTGGGCACTTCCGGCATCGTTCTAAAACAGAGCGCTACCGATCTTCTGATCAAGAGCATCCGTAAGGTCAACGCCGGCGAAATTTGGCTCGATTCCCACACCACCGCTGCCGTGATGCGCCAGTTCGCAACGGGCGCCGATGAGCCTGCCGCGGGCGGCGCCGCTCCTGCCCCCGGCGGACGAGAGCGTGAGCGTTCTCTCCTCAGCCAGCGCGAACGTGAAATCGTAGCCCTCGTCGCCCAAGGCTTCAAAAACAAGGAAATGGCCGAAAAGATGTTCATCAGCGAGCAAACGGTCAAAAACCATTTGCATAACATCTTCGACAAGCTGGGCGTATCCGACCGGCTCGAACTCGCCCTCTACGCCATCCACAACAATCTGCACATGGGTAAGTAGTGCGCTCATGCGATCTTCGCTGCGCGCGAGCCGAAAGGCTTTACCTCTACCACCAGGACCCCGCCCAGAATCAATGCCGCGCCCGCCGCTCCGCGCCCCGATAGCGTCTCCCCCGTCAGCACATACGAAGTAATCCACGCAAACACCGGCTCCAGCATAAAGATCAGCGCCGTGCGCGTCGATGTCGTGTAACGCTGTGCCCAAGCCTGGAAACTGAACGCCAGTGCCGTGGCCAGCAATCCCGTGATCGTCACGGCCGCCCACACCCCCGCTGTCCAATGAAGACGTGGAGCCTCCAAGGACCCGTATAGCGACCATGCCAGTACCGCCGATACTCCAATCTGCATCGTCGCCAGTAATTCAAAACTCCCGTTCGCCGAATATCGATTCAGCGTCAGGATATGCGCCGCATAACAGACCGCGCAGCCGACGGTCAGCAAGTCGCCGCGATTCATCGCCAGCGCCGCTCCGACCGGCAGCGTCATCAAGCCCATCCCACACGTCGCCAGCAGCACGCCGCCAATCTCCAGCCAGCCCGGAAGCCGCCGGTATACAAAGGTAGCCAGGACCGGCGTCATCACCGCCGTAAGCCCCGTCAGAAATGCGGATTTCGGCGCAGTCGTGAACTGCAGCCCCACCGTCTGAAACGCATAACCGGAGAAAAGGAATACGCCAGCCAGTGCTCCGCCCGCCAGCGACCCCCGTAGGTTGCGAGGATGGCTCCACGAACCCCGAAACAGGATCGCCAGCACCACCGTCGCCAGCGTGAATCGCAGCGCCAGAAACAGAATGGGCGATACATCCTGCAGCGCGTGCTTTACCAGCACGAAGGTAGATCCCCAGATCAGTGTGTTGGCCATCAGCGCCGCTTCCGCGCGCCGCTGCAAGCCCGGTGGGGCCGCCTTCACTGTGCCGGAGCCGCGAATCGCGGATCGCGCAGCAACAGGCACAGCGTGAGCAGAACCCGCTTCAATCCTAGATCCCGCCCTTCCGGCTTGAACCATTCCTGCAAGGTATGCGCCCCGCCGCCTTGCCCGCCCGCGCCGATCGAAATCGCGGGGATGCCCAGTGACATCGGAATGTTGGCGTCGGTCGAAGCGCAGTCCAAGTGCGATCGGATCCCCAGGTGGCTATCCACCGCCCGTAGATAGGAAAGGATCGGCGATTGCTCTCCCAGGTTCGCCGCCGGCCGCGCTCCAATCTCCCGAATCTTAACCGCCACTTTCCCGCCCGTCGCCCGCTGGTTCTCCGTTTCCAGCGCCCGCTCGATCGCCGCCGTCAGCGCATCCACCAGCTCTTCGATCTTCTCGTTGCTCTCCGATCGGATGTCCACCTTCGCCCGCGCCATCGCCGGTATCGCGTTCACGCTGGCACCGCCTTCCACGAACCCCACATTGAAGCTGGATTTCGGCGGCCCGCTAAACCGCGTATCCGCAAACTGCGTGATCGCCCGGCTTAACGCATGTACCGGATTTCCCGCGCCGTAATCGCTCCAGCTATGTCCGCCCGGCCCGCTAAACATCACTTCGAATCGCCGGCTCCCCAACGCCCGGTTGGTAATGTGATCGGTGCTCGCGCCGTCCAAAACCAGAAACGCGGAGATCTGTTTTCCCAAGGGCGATTGCTTGCACAAGTGCCGCATGCCGCTCAGATTGCCTTCGCCTTCTTCGCCCACATTGGCGATCAGCACCAGGTTGGAATGCCAGCCTTCTTCCGGCGGCGAAACCTTCAGCGCGCGCGCAATCGCCAGCAGAGCCGCCAGGCCCGCGCCGTTATCCGAAATCCCAGGACCGCGAAAACGTCCCTCGCCGTCAACGCTGATTTCGTCTCTCGTCTTCGGCGCCAGCACCGTGTCCAGATGCGCCGTCAGCGCCACATACGGCCCGTCCGAATGGGAGTCCGGCGTGGCAATTACGTTCCCCGCGCGATCCATCTGCGCTTCCCACCCCAGGTTCCGGAACTGGCCCACGATCCATTCCGCCCGCTGTTGCTCCAGGAACGTCGGCGCGGGCACGCGGCAAAGCTGCACATGAATGTCGTTGATCCACTGCTTCTCCCGCGTGAACCACTGCAGGCACTCGCGCATGCCGCGCAGATCCGCCGCTTCGCCAACTAGATTGGAAATAGGTGCGAGATTCGCCGCCATGCCATTTCAGTTTACCAGCAGGAAGCCATTTCTCAGCTTTCTTCCATCGCCAGCGCGATCGCTCCCAGCACGCCGGCATCTCCACCCAAAGCAGGCGCCACAAGGTAGTCGCCAATCTGCTCCAGAATCCGCGGCGCTTGAATGTATCCGTTCAAAAGCGCCAGCATTTTCGTCCGAATCCGGGGCAACAGGTGCGCCTGCCGCATCACGCCGCCGCCCAGGATAATCCGTTGTGGCGACAGCGTGCACACCCACGTCGCCAGTCCCAATGCAATGTAGTGCGCTTCCAGATCCCAGGCCGGATGATCGGAGGGAAGCGTCTCGCCACGCTGCCCCCAGCGCGCTTCTAACGCCGGCCCAGCCGCCAAGCCCTCCAGGCAGTCGCCGTGAAACGGGCACGTTCCCCGGAATGGATCGGCCTGCCAGTCGTGCGGCACGCGGATATGTCCCATCTCCGGGTGAACCAGCCCGTGCAGCAGCCGTCCGTTGGCCATTCCGCCACCTCCCAGCCCGGTGCCGATGGTCAGGTAAAGAAAGTCGTCCAGCCCCTGCGCCGCGCCCCAACGCGCCTCCCCCAGCGCCGCCGCATTAACGTCCGTATCGAACGCCACAGGCAGCCCCATCGCCCGCTGCACAGTCCCCGCCAGGTCCGTGTCCCGCCAGCCAGGCTTCGGAGTCGTTGTAATGAATCCGAACCTCGCCGAGTCCTTATGTAAGTCCACCGGCCCAAACGATCCGATGCCAACGGCGCGCAGCGGCTGCCCCTGTTTCCGGAAAAATTCCAGCGCCCGGCTGATCGTCCCATCCGGCGCAGCCGCCGGAAACTCGATTCGTTCCATCAGCCGCCCTCTCTCGTCACCCGTGGCGCACACAAACTTGGTGCCGCCGCATTCGATTCCTCCGTACATGAGCATCACGCTTGTTATACCTCGATCCAGCTTCCCTGAGAGCAAAACGGCCCAGTTCCTACATTATTTAGGTTAAGGAGATCTCAAAATGCAACAAAGCTTTCAATCCGCGATCCTGGCCCTCTGCTTTGCCTTGGGAACCGGACACGCGGCGGCCACTAGAGCCGCGTTGCCCGCCCGCCGCGCCCCCAACCAACCGGCCATCTCCGACGCCGAACTCGAAAAGACCATCCGCGCCAAGTTCGCTAAGTCGAAAATTTCAGCACATCACTTCCAGGTACACGTGCAGGGAGGCGTAGCCACCATCGAAGGCCAAACCGACGTCCTCCAGCACAAGGGCACCGCCACTCGCTTAGCTCACACCGCCGGCGCCGCCAAAGTCGTAAACAAGGTCGAAGTGAGCCAGGCCGCCAAGGACAAAGCCCTCAGGAACCTCCAGTCCGGCCGCCGCCGCGCGCAGGTCAAGCGCAGCGAAACCACCAAGCGCAGCGAAAAACGGTCCATCTAGACCCGTTTCCCAATTGTGCCAACTTCTGCACAATTCTGCACAATTCTGCACACTAGCCCAGTCTGTAACATGGATTTAAGTAATTGATAATAAGATACTTAACTGTAAATTGGGTTCGTTCGTAAGTTTGACGCTCTCACACTGCCCCAGACATCCCAACCATCACCGCGATCGCCGCCAGCCCCAGAAACGTCCCGAACGGTAACTCATACGTCGCCGCATCCTGATGCGTGATCTTGATGTACGTATACCCGATTACCGCCCCCGCCAGCGATCCCAAAATCAGCATCAGCAGCGCCCCGTGCAAACCCAGAAACGCCCCCACCATCGCCACCAGCTTCACATCGCCCAACCCCAATCCCTCCTGGTGCCGCACCTTGTAGTACAGCCATCCACCGAACCACAAGAAGAATCCGGGAACGATAGCCCCAAGTGCGGCCTCCCCAAGCGAAACCAAGTGGATATTCCCCCTCACTCCACTCATCCACACCAGCATCCCCGCGATGTCGTCCTTGATCGGAACAAACCACGCGATCGCCAAACCTGCCGCCGTCCCGCCCAAAGTAAATTCGTCGGGTAGGATCCGCGCCTCCAGATCCGAGAACGTCAACCCAACCAGCAGCGCGCTCAACAGGCAGTATTTCAATCCCGCCGCCGTCGCGCCCAGCCGCCAGATGAATAAAAAGAACAGCACGCCTGTCATCAGCTCGATCAGCGGATACCGGATCGCAATCGCTGCCTTACAATGGCGGCACCGGCCGCCCAGCATCGCGTAGCTCAATAGCGGAATATTGTCGTACCACGCAATCGGATGGCTGCACGCCGGGCAGTACGACCGCGGACGCACCACCGACAAGTCCTGCGGCAGCCGGTACACGCAAACGTTTAGAAAGCTGCCGATCACCAGCCCGAATAACAGCGCAAGACAAGCCTCCATTAACCCGGGCGCTAACAAGCAAGCACCTGCCGGTATATCTCAATCGTGTGGTGGATCATCTGGTCGAGTGAAAACCTCTCTCTCACGGTCTGCCGCCCTGCCGCACCCAGTTTACATGCCAATCGCCGGTCCGCCAACAGTTCCCGAATGGCAGTAGCGATCTGCCCCGGCTCGTTTTCCGTCAGCCAGCCGTTCTCCCCGTGCCGTACAATTTCGGGAATCCCGCCCACCTTGCTCGCAATCACCGGAACGCCTGCCGCCATCGCCATCAGAATCCCCGAGCCCAACCCTTCCGACTCAGTCAGATACACAAACAGTCCCGCTACGGCCAAGTCCCCCTCCAGATCGCGCGACAACAAGAGATCCACGCCCGCCCGCCGCGTCGCTTCGAGCGCCAGCATCGCACCCTTCAACGGGTCCTCGCTCGCCGGCGCTACGATCGCCTCACCTCCCGCGCCAACTTCTCCAATGGGCACGCCATCGTAAACCACCGAGATCTTCTCCCCCGCCACGCCTCCCTCCATCAAAACGCCTTTGACGAACTGTGACACCGCCGCATACCGCGCCGCCCGCTTGTACTTCCAGCCGGTTTTGATCGGAAACCCCACCCGCCGCGATACCACCAGCGGCGCGCCGCCACAAAGCGCGGCCCATGTGTGTGTCCGTGCGTCGTGCGCATGCACCAGGTCCGCCTGCCGCGAAAGACGCCAAAGGCGCCACTTCCCGAGCGGCCGCACATCCAGGTCCGCGGCCCGTGCCTTGTCCCAAAGCGGCGACCCCTTCCGCGCCAGCAGCGTGCCATCGACGCCGTGGCCGCGCAGCCCTTCCATCAGCCGCAACACCTGCCATTGCCCGCCCCGCATCTCCCGCCCGGAATCGAGCTGTAAAACGCGCATGCCTCTACCGCCGCGCCCAACTGCTCATGTTCCGCGCCTTGGCGTATTTCAAAAAGGTATACAGCGCCGCCATGTAAGCAATGGTCAGACCTTCTACCCCGTCCAAAAAACCGGCCTGCGCGAAATACGTCTTCACAAAGGTCCACACCGGATCGAGAATCAAATGGCCCCACCCCAACTGCGTTTTTCGCGAAACCAGTTCCTCCGCCGCCAGAGTTGTATACCGGTCCATCGTCCGCAGGTGTTCTGAAAGTGAATCGCACGTGAAATGCAGCAGATTCGATTCAAAGTGGCCCACTCGCCCACGAACCTGCACGCTCTCGTGTACGAAATCCCCAACCCACTTGGCCTTTTCGCGATGGTACAAGCGTACCTTGCGGTCCGGATACCAACCGCTATGCAGAATCCAGCGCCCCAGATACTGCGCCAGCCGCGGCATCGTGTACGCATCGAACTTCGGTCCGTACTTCTTGAGGTTCCAGAGTTCCCCCTCCAGAGCCTCGCTCAGTGCTTCGTCCGCATCCAGCGACAAAATCCAGTCGTTCGTCGCCTGCTCCGCCGCCCAATTTTTTTGCCCCGCGTAGCCCCGCCACGGGCTCTCCATCACCCGCGCGCCGAGCTTATCCGCCAGTTCGATCGTCCGATCCGCCGAACCGCTATCCAGCACGATAATCTCATCGCAGCAGCGAAGGCTCTCAATGGCGCGGGCAATATGTCGTTCTTCGTTGAGCGTAATGATCGTGGCGGTGATCTTCATGTCGCGCGATCAGGGTGCGCCCTCTAAAACGGGTGACGCCGTAAAGCACAATATGAAGATAACTAGAGCCGCAGCCGCCAGCCATTTTCTTCCGGTCGAAAGGCCCGACGGATCTACGATTACCGGATGCCGTCTCGCCAGGATGAACAATGCCACCGCCCACAGCCACCAGGGCCACCACAGGAAGCCCATCGGAATCAGCGCGGCAATAAAGATCTTCGACAACAGCTTGTGCCGGTCGCCCACCAGCGAATACAAGATATGTCCGCCGTCGAGTTGCCCGATCGGCAGCAGGTTCAACGCCGTCGCCAGAATCCCGATCCACGCCGCCCGCGCCACCGGGTGCAGGTAAATATCCGTCGCGGGCACGCCCGGGAAAATCAGCTTCTGCAGAATCCACAGCAACCCCGGCGTTCCAAATCGGATGTCGCCTTCCATGCCGATTCCCGGAATCACCTTGGAGTAAGCCACCCCAACTGCCAAAGCCGGCATCAGCACCACAAATCCCGCGATCGGCCCCGCCACGCCGATATCGAAGAGCACCCGCTTTGAATAGATCGCCGATCGAATCCGAATGAAAGCCCCAAACGTTCCCATCAGCGTCGGCGCGGGCAGAAAATAAGGCAGGCTGGCATCCACACCGTAATAGCGGCAGGTCAAATAGTGCCCCAATTCATGGGCCAAGCAGAATGGTCAACAGCGTCAGCGAAAACGGCAGCCCCTTCCAGATCAGTCCAGGATGGCTCCAGACATTCACAAAGCCGGATAGGTAGTGTTCAACGTCGAAGGGCAGATTCCGGTCGAAATCTGCTTGCAGGCTCGATCCCACCACGGTCGTCGAAAAGAGTGTAAGGACAAAGAGCAGCCCGTAGAGCCAATACCGCTCCTGCAGTCTGGGAAATGCCCGCAAAAAACCCCGGCCCTTCCCATTCTCCGCGAAGGCGGGGTAAGTGACCGCCGAATAATCCTGTGGGGACACGATTCGATTGCTTGTCTTTGCCGCTTACTGCAATGTTTGCAGTTCCTTGCCGGGCTTGAAGCGCACCGCTTTCCCGGGAGGAATCGATACCTCCGCGCCCGTGCGCGGATTGCGGCCGATGCCCGTCTTGCGCGGTTTAACATTGAAAACCCCGAAGCCCCGCAGTTCGATGCGATCTCCCTGTTCCAAAGCTTTCTTCATGGATTCAAAGACGGTCTCGACGGCCATCTCGGCCTTGGTCTTGGTAATGCCGGTCTTGTTGACAACTTCGTTAATAATGTCCAGCTTAATCAATATGGGCCTCCCGGAGATCGCAGGAGAGAATTCCCCGCTTAGTGGTTCAACCACATGATAGGATTAGATTTATCCGAAAGTCAAGCTCTCCCGCGATATTCTCGATCCAGGCCCCCCGCACGAAGGACCGCAACCATACCCATGCGCGAACCCTTGACTTCCTAGCTACGAATGCTGCAAGATGGTGCAACCGGCGCCGCTAAGCGGGCGTCTCATTAGCACGGGAACGAAATGCGATCTTCATTCCAATCCGGCATTCCCATCAACCTGCGGCAGAACAAGGCGGGATTGATCGCCGATGTCATTATCCTCGCGCTGTTCGTGATTCTCCTCGCGATTCGCTAGCGCTTCGGAACCGAGACCGTGATGTTGCGGAACTTCAATCCCCCGGTGTGGTCGCCCTGGATATAGAAAGGTCCCGCTTCCCCTTCGTTCGCATCCAAAGCCCCGCCCGTAATTCCTTCGATTTCCTTGTGATCGATAGTCGTCACGCCGTTGTGAACCACCGTAACCACTCTCCCCACCAGCGTCACGTCGAACGTTTCCCACTGTCCCGGCGTCCGCGGCAGCGCGGGATTCGGCGTAATGCGTCCGTAAACTGACCCGATCCGGCGTTCCGGCGGATTGCTGGTCAGCGGCTCGTATTCGATCTGCACTTCATACCGTCCCCGCAGATAGAATCCGCTGTTGCCGTCGTCCGGGCAGTTCACCTCGTAGTGCACCTTGAAGTCTTCGAATTTGCGCGTCGTTTTCAGGTTGGCGCCGTGCGCCGTATTCACCAGCAGGCCGTCTTCGACTTTCCAGTGGCTGGTGGCCTTTCCGATCGGCTCCCAACCCGTCAGATCCTTGCCATTGAATAACGGCTCCGGATCCGTCCACGCCTTCGGTGCCGCGCGCTTCAAGGCGGGAGACATCATGCCAGTCAATTCCACCGTCTGGTCGCCCTTTTTTTGCGTCCCTACCAGCTTGCCGTCCTTCGCATCCAGTTCCCACGTGGTGTTCGGCGAAACGGTGACGCTCAGGTGCGCGCCGTCTGCCTTGAAATTCTTCACCTGATAGACGTTGCCGCCAGCCGGTTGATACCAGACATCCAACGCGCCGCCCTTCTCGGTAATGCCAAGCCAGTAAGCGCTATTCCCGCGCGCCGTCGTAACATTGAAGTCCCAACGTCCAACCAGGGGACTGTTCTGTGCGAAAGCCGGCGTCAACAGCGCGGCAATCACCATCAGGCCACCACGAATCATTCGCATGAATAGCAGTCTAGTACAATTCACGCGCCCCCATGGGTATATCGGTTGCCGCGATCCCCTCTCACAGCGATGCTGTCGCCATTCCGGACTTGTGGGGCTGGCTGGACTTGTGAGGCTGGCTGGCAGCCAGCGGCTGATTGGTAATCGGCCGCGGCCGAAGGCCGCAATGCCAGATCCCTTAAATCCGCCTCAGCAGCAGCGCGGAATTCTTGCTCCCGAACGCTATGCAATTCGACACCGCATGCTCAATATTCATCCGCCGCGCCACATCCGGGATATAATCCAAATCGCACTGCGGATCGGGCTCCTCGACATTAATGGTCGGGTGCACCACGCCATCGCGCATACCCAGTAGCGTGGCCGCAATACCGGCCGCCCCGCACGCGCCCTGCGGATGTCCAATCAGACTCTTCAGCGAAGATCCCGCAACCTTATAAGCATGGCTGTTGAACGCCAGTTTCATCGCCCGCGTCTCGATGCGGTCGTTCAGTTCGGTCGCCGTGCCGTGGTAATTAACATACTGCACATCACCCGGACCAATTCCGCCCTCGTCCATCGCCATCGTCATCGTCCGCGCCGGCTCTTCCCCGCATTCCTCGAGGCGCACCCGGTGATACGCTTCGCACGTGGAACCATATCCGGCCACTTCGCCATAAATATGCGCGCCCCGCGCTTTGGCGTGCTCCAGATCCTCCATGACGAAAAACCACGCTCCCTCGGCGATCACAAAGCCATCACGGTCCCGCGAAAAAGGCCGCGACGCCCGCTCCGGCTCGGAATTCCAGCGCGTGCTCATGATCCGCATCAAAACGAATCCGCGCAGGATCAGGGGCGCAATCGGCGCATCCACGCCGCCCGCCACCATCATGTCCAGCACGCCGCCTTGTATATTACGGTAGGCGTAGCCGATGGCGTCGGTAGAAGAAGTGCATCCGGTGGAAATAATGTGGCTCATCCCCCGAAAACCGAACCGCATCGAGATCTCGCTCGCCAGTGTCCCGATCGTTGACGTCGGAATCACGTACACGCTGCATTGCTTCAGCTTGCCGGAATAGTAAAGACGATACTGCTCCTCGGTAAACTCCAGGCTCCCCCCGCCAGACCCCACGATCACACCGATCTGCCGCAACTCTTCGCGCGTCATCGAGCCAACCTCAACGCCCGCATCGGCCATTGCTTCCCGCACCGCGGCGGCGCCCAGCGGTACCACGCGCGATACATGCGGGCGGTCCTTAGAATCCACTTCCGTGGACTCGTCGAAGCCTACTACCTCGCCAGCCACCTGTACCGGCGAAGTGCACGGATCGAATCGGGTGATCCGCTTTACCCCGCTGATGCCCTTGCGGCTCGCCTCCCAAAAGGCCTCTCTGCCAATTCCATTCGGGCTCACGGCCCCTATGCCTGTAATTACTACGCGTCGTTTCATTTGCGCTGACGTTTTGCCTTTGCCAATAGGACAGTATAGGCTGATTTCATGGCTGATGGTGAGAACCGGCCCCGGAATGCAAAAACGGAACGCTCCGTGCTCCCCATTGACCGGTGTCGAAATTCGATATTGACGGCGGCCCACATTTCGGCGACTACTCTTTACGGCTCGCCCGCGAGAACCCGGATTTATAATATCCGGACGGCCTCGCGAACCGCGATGCCAGTCTCCGCCTCACCCGGATCGGAGCACTGGAGGGCCTCGGCTGGTATTACCTGTCGTTCTGGATATCTCGGCGGAACATCAAACCACTCATTACAATGTACACCCATACCACGTTTCCAACGTAATTGCCCTGAGCGGCCATGGCTGCGGTCTTAGGTCCATTCTGATGCCGGAGAAGTCCCGAAAACGTCGGCTGCTGGAACTTCTGGCCTGCTCCGCCACCACCGCCATCGGTGAAGCGGAATGGCAATCCATCTTACGGGCTCTATCGCCGATCTCCGAAAGCTACCTGCGAAATCTGTTGCGCGCTACCGGATTGCCCTTTGCGCAACCGTGGGCGGGCATCGCTCAGAGTACATTTGCTGAGTTGGAGCGGGATCTGAGATCCATGTTGGACGTGTATTCGGCAGCCATGCGCGCCGGAGACCGGCAGCGGGCTCGTTACTGCCGCCGCCAGGTAATCGCTGCCAAAGATCGGGCGCGTTTCGCGGCGCGAAATTCCGGCACAGCGCCAACGAAAGCGCTGAAGGAAGAAATGACGCGGTGGATGCTCGTTTGGCTCGAAAATCCGGAAGTGTTCCCTGCCTGGGTCGAGATCCGCAAACGCTATTCCAGTTCGACCGACTCCACCTGAACCGTTTCGCCGTCCAATGTCCCGCTTACCTTCGCCTTCAGATCTTTCTCTTTCTTGCTGGCCTTCAGCGCCGCCAGGGCTTTGGCGTTGCCCGATTCGTCGAACTTTACGAACTTGCCGTCCGCCAGCACTAACCCATAGCCGCTTTTGGAACAGGATATGGCGCACTTGGTCGTGTGGCCCGCTAAGTCCTGGTTTTTGCACATCACGTCTACCAGCGTGCCGTTCCAGGTTTCCGCGAAACCCACAGAGGCGAAGATGGCAATCAACGCGGCAGTTTTCATGCCCCAAATTATACCCTATCGCGCCCTGACCGGTTTCTGAACAGATTTCTCATCACCGTACAGCCCGGCCCGCTATCGTCCCCTCAAACGGCAGAATCAAGACACTTAACCACCCCTCCCGCTGGTGCTTCCCTTGCTTTTGTGTTGGTGATCGGTGGTGCGCCGTCCGGCCATCCCGTGAACGAGACAGTGAATCTAAAGGAGCTAAAAGCATGAAGACGTTTTTTGCGCGTTTGTGGCATGACGAGCAAGGTCAGGACCTGATCGAGTACACGTTGATGCTGGCGTTCGTGGCTTTGGCATCGGCCGCGCTATTTTCTACCGCCGGTACAAGTATCAATCAAATCTGGTCCAAAACCAACTCGCAGTTAAGCACCGCGGCAAGCTAAGGGACGCGCGGGCGGCCGCCCACCGCCCGCCCTTATCGAAAGGTCGATGATGTTATCGCTGTGCGACTGCCAGAACCGGGATGGGGGTTGGCCTTATTCCCACGGGGAACCCTCATGGACGGAGCCTACCGCTTACTCATTACTGGCCCTGCTTACCGAAGGTTCGTGCCCCGAGGCCGTTGACCGAGGGCTGAAGTGGTTACGCCTGACGCGGCGTCCGGATGGCGGATGGTCTCCGCATCGCGATGTGCCGCAAAGTTCATGGGTGACAGCAGTAGTGTCGTTGCTCGGCCCACGGGTCCTGAGCGAAGAGGTTTGGCATTCGAGCATTGACTGGATCGTTCGCCAGGCGGGCCAGGAAACCAGTTGGATCGTTCGACTGCGGAGCTTCATTACAGGAGAATCCCCCGGTCATCCCGCATGGCCTTGGTTTCCCGGAACCAGCTCTTGGGTTACACCTACGGCTCTGTCGATCCTGGCACTGCGCAAAGCCGTGCGGCTGGGCGCGTCTCCGGGAATCCAGAACCGTATCGATCAGGGGGCCTACTATCTGCTCGATCATGCCTGCAGCGATGGCGGCTGGAATCACGGCGCAGCAAGAGTCCTTGACCGCGAGGCCCCGTCCTACCCGGAAACAACCGGAGTGGCGCTATTGGCTCTGAGTGGCAGATCCGCGCCGGCGATCCAAAAAGCTTGTCGCCGCGCCCAGACCCAATTGGCAACCTGCAATTCCTCGGAGGCCGAAATCTGGCTCTGGCTCGGCTTGTTAGGTCACCGCCAGATTCCGCCGCACGGTCACAGCCTTGCCCGAACGCCTAATACCCTCCAGAATCATGCCTTAGCTCAGTTGGCCCAAGCCGCCGCCGATGGCCATAGTGTATTCCTGGATTGACGACATGCGAAACCTTTGCAGACGAGAGTTTCTTGGTACCGCCGGCGCCGCGATCGGCATGTCGTGCCGCATGCGACACTTTGCAACACCAATTCCGTCTCGCGTCTTCGTCTTTCGTCAGCCGGACTACACACAGAACCTTTATGGCCAGTTGCGCCGCGCCCTTGCGGATTTCCGCCTCAATGTACGCGGCAAGCGCGTCCTGTTGAAACCAAATCTTGTGGAGTTCGATGCGGACTGCCCAATCAACACCCATCCTGTATTAGTGCATGCGGCTTATGAAGCGTTCCGGGAAATGGGCGCCGATGTCGTGATCGCCGAAGGCCCCGGCCACCGCCGCAACACTCTGGACATGGCCGAAGCAGCAGGATATTTCGAAACAAACCCACATTTCGAACGAATGTTCACCGACCTCAACCTCGATCGGCCGGTCGAGGTTCGCCTGCGAAAACCGCTCTCTAAGTTGAAATCGATCTATCTCGCGCAGTCCGCCCTGGCCTGCGACCTCCTCGTCTCCATGCCCAAAATGAAGACGCATCATTGGGTGGGCACGACGCTCAGCATGAAAAATCTCTTCGGCGTAGTTTCAGGAGGAGTCTACGGCTGGCCCAAGAACGTCCTGCATCTGGCCGGGATCCCGGAATGCGTCGCAGATCTCTACCACACCCTGCCGAAGCATTTCGCCATAGTGGATGGAATCGTCGGTATGGAAGGCAATGGACCCATTCAAGGAACAGCCAGGCAGGCAGGCCTTGTAGTGCTGGGAGACGACTTGGCCGCCGTGGACGCAACCTGTTGCCGTATCATGTCGATCGATCCGCACAAAATCGACTACCTGAGCCTGGCCGTCGGCGACGTCGACTCACTCATAAACTCAACCCATCAAATGGGCGAACTCCCGAATAGTCTGACTACTCCCTTCAACTTAATCCCAGAATGGCGCCACATCCGCCAAGTTGCTGGTTAATCCTACAGCCCTGTTGGCAAAGACCACACCGACTTAACTCGTTTGTAAACCAATGACTTGCGCGACACACACAAATGTCTGCGATGAAAAATTCAACAAAGACTAGGATGTTGAGTTTTCCAGCACCCGTAACTGTATGCAATTACAACGGATAATCCGTTATGAAACTCCACAAGTTGGCCCCACAAATGCCTTTGCATAGGACGTAAGACGGAGGCACTACAATGACGGTCATTCTGGTTTTGGTCACATTCTCGCTCTTCATCGGTCTCGATTGGATCATCAATCGAAGAAAGGCGCCGCAGGTCGTTGCGGTTCCGTCGTTCGCGGCAGCGCACTCTCTCGATCAATCCTTCGTCGAGGGCTTCCGGGTTCCCCAACAGCTGTCCTACCACCCCGGCCACAGTTGGGCCATGCAGGAACGCCGCAATCTCGTTCGCATCGGCGTCGACGAGTTCGCCGCCGCTCTGGCAGGACATGTCGAACGCATCGAACTGCCCAAGCCAGGCCAATGGATCAGGCAAGGCCAAAAGACATGGTCTCTCTTCCGGGATGGCGAAAAAACCGACATGGTTTCTCCGACCGAAGGCGAAGTCATCGAAATTAACTCGGAACTGTTGAATAATCCAGAGCTACTGCGGAAAGATCCCTATGGCAAAGGGTGGCTGGCGCTGATTCACGTTCCCGACGAGGAGAGCACGGCCCGCAACCTGGTTCCCAAAGGCATGGTGCGCAGTTGGATGCGCGAAGCCGTCGGCCGGTTGTACGCCACCCAACCACAGCTCGCCGGCGCCGTCGCCGCCGACGGCGGACTGCCCGTCGATGACGTATTGGCCAGCCTCCCGAACGCCAACTGGCATGCCGTAACCAGCGAATTCTTCCTCACTGCATAAATTCCCTACACCATAGATAGGAATTGAGGTATAAAAGAGGTAGACATCCGATTATGTCTAGGGCAATTCTTTACGACAGCACCTTATGCATCGGCTGCAAGTCGTGCGAAGCCGCCTGCGCGCAGCGGTGGCATCTACCTTACGACGATAAGGTGGCGGCTGAAACTAAGATCTCCGCTCATAAGCTCACCGCCATTCAGACCTTTGGCGACCACTACAGCCGTCGATTATGCATGCACTGTGCCGAGCCAACCTGTGCCTCGGTTTGCCCGGTAGGAGCGTTGCATAAAACCGCCTTCGGCCCCGTCCTCTACGATGCCGAAAAATGCATGGGCTGCCGCTACTGCATGACGGCTTGCCCGTTCCAGGTGCCCGCATACGAATGGAATAGCCAACTGCCCAAGGTGCGCAAGTGCGACATGTGCTACGACCGTCAACGCGCCGGCAAGTTGACTGCTTGCGCGGAGAATTGCCCAACCGGCGCCACCGCCTGCGGTGAGCGCGATGCCTTGGTAGCCGAGGCGCGCCGTCGACTGGCCGCCAAACCGCAAGGAATACTATCAGCGCATCTACGGCCTGCAGGAAGTGGGCGGCACTTCGGTGCTCTATCTCTCGGCCGTTCCCTTCGAGCAGATCGGACTGCGGACCGATCTCCCGCAGCAGCCGCTGCCACACTTGACCTGGCGCGTTCTCGAAGCCCTGCCCAATGTGGTTTCGGTAGGCTCTGTACTGTTGGGCGGCATCTGGTGGATCACCAACCGCCGCGACGAAGTGGCCCGGGCGGAAGGGGGCAAGCGATGAACCCGCGCAAGCTTCCAGGTTTCACCGTATGGCGCGTCGTATTCGCCATCCTGATGGCGGCCGGCGCCTACTCCACCTATTTGCGCGTGCGCTACGGCTTGGGCGCAGTAACCAATTTGAGCGACCAGTTTCCCTGGGGCATCTGGATCGCTTTCGACATTTTATGCGGAGTAGGCTTAGCCGCCGGCGGCTTCACTCTGGTCGCCGCCGTTCACATCTTTAATATCGAGCGCTATCAACCCATCCTGCGCCCGGCCATCCTGACGGCGTTCCTCGGCTACGTCCTCGTCGTGATGGCGCTACTGTTCGACCTCGGCCGGCCGGACCGCGTCTGGCATCCCTTGGTAATGTGGAATCCCCACTCGGTGATGTTCGAAGTCGCCTGGTGCGTTACGCTCTACACCACGGTCCTGGCGCTCGAATTCGCTCCCGTCGTCTTCGAGCGGCTAGGCTGGCAAAAGCCGCTCGATTGGCTCAAGTTCATATCGGTGCCGCTGATGATCCTCGGCGTGCTGCTGTCCACACTGCATCAGTCCTCTCTCGGCAGCCTGTACCTGATCGTTCCGCACAAACTCTACGCGCTCTGGTACACGCCCTTCCTGCCGGTCTTTTTCTACCTCTCGGCGATCTGCATGGGCTTGGCCATGACTATTTTCGAATCGTGGCACAGCAGCCGGGCCTTCGGCCGCGCATTGGAACTGCCGCTGGCCGCCGGCCTGGCGCGCGTCCTGGCCGTCCTGCTGATGGTGCTGCTGTTCTGCCGCTTTCTCGATCTGCAACAGCGCGGCGTCCTCGGGCTCCTGCGCGAGAACCGCACGGAAACCTGGCTGTTCGGGCTTGAAATCGCCCTGCTGGTGCTCCCGATGATTCTGCTATTCCGCCGCAGCGTCCGTTGGAATCCGGCCAAACTCTATGGCTGCGCGGTGATGGCGCTGTTTGGATTCATCACGAACCGCCTCAATGTCAGCGTCACGGGAATGGAAGCGGGATCCGGCACGCACTACGTCCCGCGCTGGACCGAAGTTGCCGTTACCCTGGCGATCATCGCTTTAGGCTTCGCCATATTCCGCGTGGTCGCGCAGTATTTTCCCGTGTTCGAAGAACATCACCGGGGCATCGCCGGTCATTCATCGATCCAAGAGCACTCGGAGGAGGGCGTTCCCGTGAGCGTCTCCTGAATTCATCCATGGACAAGC
The DNA here is from genome assembly GCA_963738375.1 of Bryobacterales bacterium. Lineage (GTDB taxonomy): Bacteria > Acidobacteriota > Terriglobia > Bryobacterales > Bryobacteraceae > Bog-159. The sequence goes on from CAVTWL010000004.1 coordinate 685,282, forward strand.
CTCGCCGAATCCGTGTCGGATTAGCCGCGAAGCTTGCCGTCTGTCTGGTCGCCACCACGGCGGCCCTCTTTGCTCTGTTCGGCTACTTTAATTTGCGCGAGTTGCGCCGCCATTCCGAAGAGATGGTGATGCAGTCGGCTGAGCGCATCACCGACGTGATCCAGCGCAGCACCCACTATGAAATGCTGCGCAACGATCGCCAGGCGCTTTACGACGTCATTCAGGAACTGGGCAGCGAGCCGGGCATCCGGCGCATCCGCATTTTCAATAAGGAAGGCCGAATTACCCTCTCCACCGATGTGGCCGAAATAAACCGGGTCGTCGATAAACGGGCCGAGGCCTGCTACGGGTGTCATGCGCAGAGCGCGCCGCTGACTAAGCTCAACCGTCCAGACCGCGCGCGCATCTTCCCCGGCAACGGCGAACGGCTTCTGGGGGTGATTCGTCCCATCGAGAATGGACCGGCCTGCGTCGGCTGCCATCCGGCCGGACAACGGGTTTTGGGAGTGATTGACGCCAATCTTTCGCTGGCCGTAGTCGATGCGCGGATGGCCCAACATCGCGCGCACTTAATCCTGTTCATGGCGATCACGGTGGGCATGATCTGGCTGCTCAGCATGATCTTTATTTGGGCCGTGGTTTACAGGCCCGTCAAAGAGTTGACCGCCGGAACACACCGCGTCGCTTACGGTGACTTGGAGTATCGTCTGCCTGTGCGATCCAACGATGAGTTGAGCGATCTGGCGGAGTCCTTCAATAAGATGACCGCCGAATTGGCCGGAGTGCATGCGGAGATCGAGGAGCGGGTGAAGCGCAAGACGGCCGAACTAGATCAAGCGCACCGCTCGCTGCTGTCAAGCGAAAAGATGGCATCCATCGGCAAATTAGCCGCTACCGTAGCGCATGAAGTAAACAACCCGCTGTTTGGTATCCTCACTTACGCCAAACTCACCAGGAAAGAAGTGGAAAAAGCGGCGCGCGGATCCACCACCGAGATATTGGATAACCTGCAAATCATCGAGCGGGAAAGCAAGCGGTGCGGCGACATCATGCGCAACCTGCTCACGTTCGCCCGCCAGGCGCCCAGCCATCGTGAGCTTAATGACTTGAACGCGCTGATCGGCCGCGCTTCGGTGCTGGTACGGCATAAAGCGGAGTTGTTGGGGATCGAACTGCAAAGCCACCTGGCGCCTGACCTGCCGCCGGTCTTGTGCGACGCGGCGCAGATCCAACAAGTTGCTTTGGTGCTGCTGGTGAATGCGACCGAAGCGATGCCGCAAGGAGGAGTTCTAGAAACGATTACGGAAATGGATTCCCAAGGGCGTAGCGCGCTGATCCGCGTTCGCGATACAGGGCAGGGAATTCCAGACGAGGTTATGGCGCAAATCTTTGAGCCGTTTTTCACCACCAAGGAGGATCAACAGCGCACCGGCTTGGGCCTCGCGGTAGCTCGAAGCATTGTGGAGCAGCATGGCGGAGAAATCAGGGTCAAATCCGCAGTCGGAAAAGGCACCGAGTTCATTGTAGCTTTGCCCGCCGTGCAGCCGGCTATGGCAGAGATAGTCGCGGCGACGCCGGCAACAACGGGTCACCTTCCGCTGAGCGGGGGATAAATAGATGACGGAAGTAGAAGAAGTGGTAGGAACGAAATCCAAGGGCAAGATCCTCATCGTGGATGACGAAACGGTCGTGCGCGATTCTCTCGGGAAGTGGTTCTCGAGCGAGGGTTATTGGGCCCAACCCGTGGGTAGTGCTCGGGAGGCTCTAGAATCGATTACGAAGTCCGAATATGACGTGGCTCTGCTCGACATTAAGATGCCCGGGATGGACGGCATGGAACTGCAAGGCCGGTTGAAGCAAGCCGATCCGGACTTGACCGTCATCATCATGACCGGCTACGCGTCCGTCGAAACCGCGGTGCAAGCCCTGAAACAAGGCGCCTACGATTACATCACCAAGCCAATCGATCCGGACGAGTTGTCGCACCTGGTGGCGAATGCGCTGGAACACCGCCATGCGCGGCGGGAAGTCGTTCGGCTGCGCGAGAACCTGCAGGAGGTGTCCCCATCGACGGAATTGATTGGAAAGGCGCCGGCGATGAAGAAAGTCTGCGAACTGATCGAGATGGTGGCGCCTACCGAGGCCACTGTTTTGATCACCGGCGAGAGCGGTACGGGTAAGGAAGTCGTGGCGCGAGCCATTCACGCCGCGGGCCCCCGGCGCTATATGCCGATGGTGACCATCCACTGCGGTGCGCTGACGGAGACCCTGCTCGAAAGCGAACTGTTCGGGCATGAGAAGGGCTCATTCACCGGCGCACAATATCGCAAGAAGGGTAAGTTTGAAGTGGCCGATGGCGGCACTGTCTTCCTCGATGAGATCAGCGACATCAGCTTAAGGACGCAGACCGATTTATTGCGCGTGCTGCAGGAGAAGGAGATTGTCCGTGTCGGCGGCAGCCAGCCTGTCAAGGTCGATTTCCGATGTGTGGCGGCGACCAACAAGAACCTGGAAAGCCTGGTGAAGGCAGGTACGTTTCGTCCCGACCTTTACTACCGGTTGCACGTATTCTGCATCGACCTGCCGCCGCTGCGCGAACGCCGCGAGGATGTTCCGCTGCTGACCGCGCACTTCCTGAACAAATTCTGCATGATGACCAGCCGTCCGGTTCCGGCCATCTCGCCGGAAGCGCTGCAAGTGCTGATGAACCACGACTGGCCGGGTAACGTACGCGAGTTGGAGAACGCCGTGGAACGGGCCTTGGTGGTCAGCCGCGGACCCGAAATCAAGCCGGCGGATTTCTCCTTCCAATTCCAGGATGGGGGGGCGCCAAGCGGACGTAAGCTGGAGGATGTCGAGCGAGTTCACATCGAGCGGGTGCTCCGCGAAACGGATCACAACCTTTCCCGCTCGGCCCGCATTCTGGACATCGACCGCACTACGCTGTACAACAAGCTGAAGCGCTACGGCCTGAAGTGACGTGATACAACTGCTGGGCATCGGGGTCGCAGCGGACTTGTTGGCCAGCGTGGCTGTGCAAGTCGCTTCCGTCTTCAAAGCGCCGTGCCAAGTCAGGCACGAGCACCTGGATGTGGCCTTCGCTCGCGATCCGATCCGAAAACAATACAATTCGACCGCCATCCTGCAGGCGATGCAGCCGTTTGTCGAACCCGGCGCGAGGCTGCTGGCTGTCACTTCCCTGGACCTGTACGTTCCGGTATTGACCTTCGTCTTCGGCGAAGCGCAGTTGAGCGGAGCATGCGCGGTGGTATCGCTGCATCGGTTGCGGGAAGAATTCTACGGCTTGCCTGCGCGCGACGATTTGATGCGCGAACGGTTGGTGAAGGAAGCCGTTCACGAACTCGGCCATACCTTCGGACTTCGTCACTGCGACGACTGGCGGTGCGTGATGACCTCCAGCCACGGCGTCGAGCGGCTGGACGTGAAGGGCGCCGGCCTCTGCAACCTGTGCAGCCGCGCTGTGGCGGCCGTGCGTTAGACGGCAGCTGCGCGGGAAAACAGGATGTGTTTTTCAAGGTGGATTTCGTACTTCTCGAAGATCCGGACGGCGGCGGGTGAATGGGCGGCGATCTCGCCAACGAATCTTGCATCGGTTAGGGTAAGCATACTTCGATTGTCCGGGGCAGGCGCACAGTGATCAGTGATCGCAGTCACACGCGCACCGCCTGGTGCATTACAATCAATCACTGATGATCCGACTCAAACTGGCGGGACTGGCGCTGCTGTGTCTGACGGCCGCCTTAGCGCAGGCGCCGAAGGACGATAAGGGCAAGGAAGACAAAAAACCGCCTGAAGAGAAGGTTTCGCAGACTAAACACTCGATTCAGATCGGCGGCAAGGAGCTGAAATACACCGCCACCACCGGCACGATGTTGCTGAAGAAGGAAGACGGCACCGCGACGGCGAGTATCTTCTACATCGCCTACATCAAGGACGACGTGGCCGATGCCACCAAGCGGCCCTTAACTTTTGCGTTCAACGGCGGACCTGGATCCTCTTCTGTGTGGCTGCAGATGGGAGCGCTGGGGCCGAAGCGCGTGGCGATGGATCCCGAAGGCAATGCGCTCCCGCCTCCTTACCAGCTGGTGGACAACGAGTATTCGATTTTGGATCTCACCGACCTTGTTTTTATCGATCCGGTCAGCACCGGATTCAGCCGCGCGATTCCGGAGCAGAATGCCAAGGACTTTCACGGGATCGATGGAGATCTGGAATCGGTCGCTGATTTCATCCGGCTATACACCACCCGGAGCAGCCGTTGGACTTCGCCGAAGTTTCTGGCGGGCGAGAGCTACGGCACTACGCGCGCCTCCAACCTTTCCGGGTATCTGCAGCAGCACATGGGGTACGCGCTCAACGGCATCGTTCTGATTTCGGCGGTTTTGAATTTCGGGACGATCAGTTTCGACCGAGGCAACGATCTGCCGTACATCCTGTTTCTGCCGACTTACACAGCAACGGCCTGGTATCACAAGAAGCTACCGCCGGACCTGATGGGGAGCCAGGATAAAGCGATCGAGGAAAGCCGCCAATACGCTTCGCACGAGTACACGCTGGCGCTGCTGAAGGGGGATTCGATCACCAAGGAAGAGCGCGCCGAAACGGCACAGAAACTGGCGCGGCTGACTGGACTGCCGGCCAAGTTCATCGACGAGAGCAATCTGAGGGTGCCGATCTTCCGTTTCACCAAGGAACTGCTGCGCGATGAACGGCGAACGGTGGGCCGGTATGACAGCCGTCTCGAAGGGATCGATCTGGATCCGACCAGCGCTTCGCCGGACTACGATCCGAGCTACGCCAGCGTGTACGCGCCGTTCACGGCTGCCTGGAATCAGTATGTGCGGAGCGAACTGAAGTGGGAAAGCGACCTTCCTTACGAGATCCTGACCGGGCGGGTGCATCCATGGAACTGGGGCGACTACGACAACCGCTACGTGAATGTATCGGACAGCCTGCGGGCGGCGATGACTCAGAATCACGATCTTAAGGTGTTTGTGGCGAACGGGCATTACGATCTGGCGACTCCGTTCTTCGCCACACAGTACACCTTCGATCATTTGGGGCTGGACCCGACTTTGCGGGGTCACGTGAGCATGGACTTCTTCGAGGCCGGCCACATGATGTATACCTACAAGCCGTCACTCGAGAAACTGAAGGCGGATCTGGCGAAGTTTATTCCGTCGGCTATACCGCGATGACGGCTTTGCCGGCGATTTTGCGATCGGCGAGTTCGCGCAATCCGGCGGGCACTTCTTCGAAATGGAAGGTCTTGCCCACGACGGGTTGAATCTGGCCGCCGAGGGTCATGGCGGTGAGCACCTCGTGAGCTTGGCCGAGGAAGCCGGGATGCTGCTGGACGTACTGTCCCCAGTGGACGCCGACGACGGAGATGTCCTTGAGCAGAACGCGATTGGCCGGAATGGTGGGGATGCGTCCACTGGCGAAGCCGACTACCAGAAGGCGGCCTTCGCTCGCGATGCAGCGAGTGGAGAGATCGAAGACATCGCCCCCCACGGGATCATAGACCACGTCGACGCCGGTGCCGCCGGTAATCTGTTTGACTTGCTCTACCCAACTGGGGTCGGTGTAGGACAAGGCGTGATCGGCGCCCTGGGCGAGACAGAAATCCAGCTTTGCCTGGCTGCCAGCGGTGGCGATGACTTGTGCCCCGTAGGCCTTTCCGATCTGAATGGCGGACATGCCGACTCCGCTGGCGCCTGCGTGCACCAGCAGCCATTCCTTGTGGGCGAGCGCGGCACGGCGATGGAGCGCGAAGTAGGACGTGTGGTACACAACCGGCATGGCGGCGGCTTCGAGATAGTCCATGCCGGCGATCATGTGAAACGTGCGGCTAGCCTCAGCGAGCGAGTATTCTGCGAAGGCGCCCCCTTGTGTCATGGCGGATACCGGGTCTCCGGCGAAGACGTGTTTGACTTCAGCGCCGACGGCATCCACGACGCCTGAGACTTCCGCGCCTGGAGTGAAGGGGAAGGGCGGGCGTACCTGATACTTGCCTTGAATCTGCAGGATGTCGAAGAAGTTCAAGGCCGCGGCGTGGTTGCGGATGCGCACTTCCCGCGGTCCGGGTTCCGGCACCGGAATTTCGTCCAGAGTCATCTGCTCCGGCTCGCAGAACTGGTGAACTTGCCAAGCTCTCATGCGAACGAAAGGTAGCATACGGCTGGACGCCGCGGCAAGCGCGCCGTTCATCCGGCGGTTTTCCCCGTTCGCTGCAAAATGCAATCGAGTTGCTGAAACCTATGGATTTCTTCCTATGATTTGATTAGTGTATTAAGGTATATGCAAATGAGTTGCAAACTGATGACGGTGTGGGCCCTGCTTTCGATGGCGCCGGCGGCCTTGGCTGGAGACGGTGGAAGCCTGCTGGGAACGATCGGCGACCCCAGCGGCACCGCTGTCCCAGGTGCGCAGGTGACGGCCATACAATCGGCCACCAAACTGCGGCAGACCAGGACCAGCGACGGCCAGGGGTTCTATACTTTTCAGGATTTGCCAGTTGGCATTTACGATGTCGAGGTTGAAGCGGTTGGGTTTCAGACCGCGCGGCGTACGGGTGTTGCCATCCGGGTGAACAGCAAGATTGTTGTTGACGTAACGCTCGAAATTGGGGCGAAGAAGGAAACGGTGAGCGTATCGGAGTCCGCGCTGCACGTGGAGACTGCCGATACACAACTGGGTGAGGTGATCACCGGGAAGCAGATGACCGCCGTGCCGTTGAACGGGCGGAGTTTTACCGATCTGCTTTCGCTGCAAGCGGGCGTAGCTCCGGTTTCCTCTCTGACCGCCGATACTACGCAGGACGTGGGCGTGAGCGCGTTTTCTCCCTCGGGCGATTTGAATCCGGGGACGATTTCGATCAACGGGCAGCGGGAATTCGCCAACAGCTTTGTTTTGAACGGGAGCGATGTGGAAGAGGACGTCAATATGGGTGCAGCGATCATTCCGAACCTGGATTCTATCGCGGAGTTCCGGCTTCTGACGAGCAACTTCGACGCCGAATATGGCGAGTTCAGCGGTGGGCAGATCGGGGTGGTGACGAAATCGGGCGCCAATACGTTCCACGGCGACGCTTTCGAATTTCTGCGCAACACCGATCTGGATGCGCGGAATTACTTTTCGCCGGCGCGCGGGGTGTTCGACCAGAACCAATTCGGCGGTACTTTGGGCGGGCGGATTCGCAGAAACAAACTTTTCTTTTTCGCGGATTACCAGGGCACGCGGCTGACACAGGGGGTGGATACGGGGCAGATTCCGGTGCCGTCGCTGGCCGACCACGAAGGCAACCTGGCGGATGTGGCGAGCCAGTTCACGACGGTGAATCAGAATGGGGTTGAGGCGCCGACAACGGTTACCGGCACGTATTGGGCGAATCACTTGTCGCAGAAATTGGGCTATGCGGTGAGCGCCGGCGAGCCCTATTATTTCGCGGGGTGCACGAGCGCGGCCGCGTGCGTGCTCCCGAACGGCGTGATTCCCCGGAGCGCCTGGGCAGCGCCATCTGCAACTCTGTTGCAATACATTCCCGCGCCCAACAATGCCAACGGAACATTTTCGACGTCGTCTTACAACAACACGCTGAGCGACGACAAGGGCGCGTACCGCTTGGACGGTACGACGCGCGCAGGGCAGATTTCGGCTTATTACTTCCTGGACAACTGGTCGCAGAACAACCCCTATCCGGTGGCGCAGGGCGGCGCGACTTTGCCGGGCTTTAACGCTTTGAATGTGGGCCGGGCACAACTGCTGGCGTTGAGCGATTCCAAGACGTTCGGATCGAGCGCGGTGAACGAAATTCATGTCAGCGCCATGCGCGACGCGACGAAAGTGGGGCAGCCGGTGGGCGGCGTGGGGGTGAGCCTGGCCTCGCAAGGCTTTACCGTGGGCGCGGGCACTCCCGGCATAGTGGCGCTTTCGCCCAAGACCGAAGGCGTGGAGAGCGTGAACTTCAACAATTTCTCGATCGGAACGAACTCTAACGAGTTGAAGCAGGTAAACAACACACTGCAGGCGAGCGACAACTTTTCGAAGGTGACGGGCACGCACACGATCACGACCGGGGTGCAGTTCCACACCGATCAGGTGAATGTGAATCCGATCGCGCAATTGAACGGGAATTTCATTTTCTATGGCAGCGAAACCGGCGTAGACTTCGCGGATTTCCTCTTGGGCATACCCAGCCAATACAACCAGAGCCAATTGCAGCCGTTTTACGGGCGCAATCATTACTTCGGGATTTACGCGCAGGATAGCTGGCGCGTGAAGAAGAAGCTGACGCTGAACTATGGCCTGCGCTGGGACCGCATCGAACCCTGGTTCGAAAAATATAATCAGATTGCCACATTTGAACCCGGGCGACAGTCGGTTGTGTTTCCCGGCGCGCCGGCCGGCATTCTTTTTCCCGGCGACGCGGGCGTGCCGCGTACCCTGGCGCCGGCGGGAAACCTGAACTTCGCGCCGCGTATCGGGCTGGCCTACGCGCCGGGTTCCGGGAAGACGAGCATCCGGGCCAGTTTCGGCATGTTTTACACTGCCATCGAGGCGCTCACGATCGGGGTCATGAGCGCCAATGCGCCCTATGGAACCACTTACACGAGTCCGGCTCCGCCGCTTTTTGCGACGCCGTTCGTCACGGCTTCGAACGGGCAGAACCAGGGCCAATATTTTCCGGTGCAACTGGCGCCGCTGAACACCAGCGCCAGCCATCCGGACGGCAACGTGGACTGGTCGCAGTTTGAACCGATTACAGGAGTTCCGGCCTATCCGGCCACGAACCGGATTCCTTACACCGAAGAGTACATGCTCTCGATCGAGCACGGCTTCGGAAACAATACCGTACTGAGCGCCAGCTACGTGGGGACGCAGTCGCACCGGTTGATGGTGCTAGAGGAAGCGAATCCCGGCAATCCCGCGCTTTGTTTACAACTGAGCAATCCGAACAGCCTGGCGGCGGGACAGACGCCTTGCGGTCCCTTCGCCGAGGGCAACAGCTTTACTACCGCGAGCGGGCCAGACGATTAACGGGACACGCGGTCCGCTGGGGTCGAATTTCGGGAGCGATACGCTGGAGGCGACCATCGGGAACTCCAACTACAATTCGCTGCAAGTCACTCTTCGGCACACCAGCGGACCGCTGCAGATGCTGGCGGCTTATACGTTCAGCAAGTCGCTCGACCAATCTTCGAACTTGGGCGAAGAAGTGAATCCGCTGAACGCTTCGCTCAGCCGGGCCTTGTCGGCCTTCGATATCAGCCAGAATTTCGTGGTGAGCTACAATCTGGCGCTGCCGGTGGAGCGCTGGGTACACGCATCGAACCGGTGGACGAAGGGGTGGCAATTCTCGGGGATCACCCGGTTCAGCACGGGACTGCCGGTGACGCTGATCAACTACGGGGACAACTCGCTGTTGGGCGCCGAACCGAACGGGATTAACAACTATGGGGTGGATGAGCCGGATGTGGCGACGGGTTCTTTGAAGCTGAATCACAATCCACGGAACGGGCAGCCTTATTTCAATTCGGCGCTGTTCAGCGATAACGCGCTGGGGACGCCTGGGGATGCTTCGCGGCGGTATTTTCATGGCCCTGGGATGCAGAACTTCGATGTGGCGGTGCTGAAGGATGTGCGGCTGGGCGAGACGCGGAGCTTGCAATTCCGGCTGGAAGCGTTCAATGTTTTCAACCATGCGCAATTTTTTGGGCCGCAGTCGGTTGATGGAAATATCAGCAGCGGAACGTTCGGGCAGGCGGTGAGCGCGATGGCTCCGCGGCTGGTGCAGGCGGGGGTGAAGTTCATTTTTTGATTGCGGCAAGTGTGCAGAAGTGCGCACAAAGTTGCAGATCCAAACGAACCCAATCGTGGCTGGTGGCGGGGCCGGCGGCTGCCCTTCGGCGGTGTGCGAGGGGGGAGCGGCGGTTGCCAACTGCCGCGGGATGCCATGCTGTCTTCATGGCCCTGCTGGCCGCCAAAAATGATGAAAACGCCCGCCAGTGGGCTAGTTGAATCCTCTGCACATCCAATCCAGTAGCCGCCACCGAGGGCAGTGGAGATGCTGAAGCCCACAACCTGTGTGATCCGATATAAACCAATAAATGTACGCCCTTTTCTGTGGGGTAGTACACGCCGGTGCTGAATCTGATCGACTTTCGGCGTCGAAAGTCACTGTTCGGCCGCGGGGGATCGCCGCGGAACAAGAACGTCGGAGAAGCCACATCCATAGCGTCGCCGACCTCATTCAAGTTGATACGGCTTTCAACCGATTTACGGCCGGACATGGCCATCGAAAGACTTCTTGACGGTGCGGAAAGCAGCGCTAAGTGGGTTTTGGGATTTTGGGTTGACTTCGCACAACAGGGCCTTTTCCGTGGGAGATCTCTTCCATTAAATCGGCCACTACCTGGTCGCACTGTCCGCATTGCAAGGATTCCTGCAAGCGCCGCAGCGCCACTCCGACGACGTCGCGATGATGCAGTTTGGATCCGGGCTCTTTGGCCGAAAGTTCTAGCCAAAGCTGGTGCAACAGGTCGAGATCCTGCGGCCAGAGCCTGGGTGGGTGAGGCCCCAGGTTATAAAAAACGGGATCTTCGCCGGGAGCCACGATCTCCATGGAGAGCGAAGGCCGGGGCTCCGGCAGTTTTTCCCATTCGCGGCCCACGGTTGCGCCTTGTTCGGCGGGACTCAGTTTCGGCGAAAGCCCCATAACGATGCGGGAAGACTGCAAGCGGTCGGCCGTGGCCACGATGGCCGCGTAAGGATCGCTGCCGGGCACCACCATCAACTCCACGTGCTTGCCGGCCTTTTCAGCAAGGTTCACAACCTTAGTGAAAACTTCGGTCTCGTCCACCGAGAAGATCTGGCTGACATCGAGCGGATGCTCGCCTGACCCGGCCTGGGTCACCTGGCGCACGGAGAGCACCACGATATCGATACGGCGGGTATCGGTTTTCTCGAGGATGCGCTGCAAATGCTCGAGCCGGTGGGGATTGCGCACCGCCACGATGACACTTCCCGGCCGAACGTGGACGTTGCTGGCGGTCACTTCCTCATTGGTGTCGAGGTTAAATTTTTCGAGTTCGTGCGAATGTGCCGCGGTGTGCAGCTTGTTGTACTTCTCGGAAACCTCGAACATGATAAAGAACGCAATGGTGAAGCTGATGCCGGAGATGGTGGCAACTTCTTTCGTCAACACGTTGATGACGGCCAGCGCAAACAGCACAATGGTGATCAGAATCAGTCCAACCGGTATTTCCGTCTTGCCAATGTAAAAATTGAGGGGCACCTTCCATCCGCGCCCGCCCGGCTGTTTGTAGCGCAGAACCAGAACGGACAACGCTTTCATAGCGAAGCTCCACACAACGCCGAAGGCGTACGCTTCGCCCAACATGTAGACGTTTCCGCGGCTGATCAAAATGGTAATCAACTGCAGGATGACAATCAGGTTGATGAGGCGCGAACTGGTGCCGAATTTATGGTGGGGATGGCGGAACCAGTCGGGCAAAACCCCGTCTTCGGCCACGCGGTTCAAAACGCCGTTGGAGCCGATGATGGCGGTGTTCACGGCGCCGGAAAGGATGAGTGTTCCGACCAGAACGACAAACCCATGGAACAGCAATCGCAGCGACATGGGGCCGACCAGGAACATGGCGAGGCCGCCGATGAGGTTGTCCAGAAACTTCTGCCGCGCGGCATCCGGGATGATCATGACGGCGAAGAAGGACACCAGCGATGTGAACAGCATGCTGTAGATGAAGATCACGAAGCCGGCGCGTTCCAGGTTTTTGAGTTTGGGGTGGGCGATTTCGCGATTGACCTGCGCGAGGCTTTCCTCGCCGCTCATGGCCAGCAGCGAGTGTCCCAAGCCCACGAGGATCGCGATGATGGTAATGGACGGCGCTGCCGTGCCCCGGAGCCAGCCCAAGCCCTCCTTGCTGAAGTGCAGATTGGAGACGGTGGGCAGGGGAACCGGCTGATAGCCTACCTTGAAAATCGTGATCAGGCACCAGATGATCAGGACCACCACCATGACCGTGGTAATCTGCATGATCCTTAGGGCCTTCTCGCTCGATTCGTGAATGCCGATGATATTTTTCCGCCAGAAGTAGACGGTGACTACGGCGGCGAAGGCCGCTGCGAAATAGGGGGGACTGACGTGCAAGCCGGGAATCTTCAGATATTCGCCGGTTTCGTTGATCAGGCCGCCGAGGTAAAGGCCGGCGCTGACGCCGCTGATGGGGCCGGTGAGCACATAATCGAACATCAGCGCGGATACCGAGAACTTGGCGAGGGTGCCGCCCATGGCTTCGTGTACTACTTTGTACACGCCGCCTCGCACGAACATGCTGCAACTTTCGATGTAGATGGCGCGCACCGAATAGGAGAAGAGCATGATCGCCAGAATGAACCAGGGGGCCGCTTTCCCGATGGCTTGTTCGGCGATGCCTCCGACGTAGTACGCCGAGGAGGCGAGGTCGCTCAAAACGATGGCTGCCGCTCTCCAGAAGGAGATGAACGACAACATTACGGTGGTGGCTACTACGACATTAACGGCGCGGGGCCGTTGGGGTTGAGTCATGCAAACGTGCTCAGGATTCGCGGGATTAGCAACCACATCTTAACATGGGGAGGACAGACAGACCGCTGCGGAAGGGAATTGGCCGCCGCTTCACGCCGATGGACGCGGATGGAAGGCCAAGAGTTATCGGATGGGAGGTTATTGCCGGCTGCTTGCGGCCGGGGGCGGAGAGATGGTTCGAACTGACTGAGATATACTGTTGCCGTTGGCGGCATAGACTTCGAGCCGGACCTGAATATCGTCGCCGGCTCTCGGGTACAAGTAACTGCCGAGCTTGAGCTCGCTCCTGTCTAATTCGATAGCCTTTTGCGATTTTCCGTCGCGGATGGTGAGGGTGGCGCGGGCAGCCGAAGCAATTTCGCCCGAGTTCCGGTTCCAAGTCATGAGCAGATCGGGCGGGTTGCGTTCCACCTGCAGGCCGAGGAGCGAAGGTGCGCTGCCAGCGGCGGCCGCTTCTCCATGCGGCGCCCGCGGCGCGCCCAGGTAGGTCACCACCGAGACTACCAGCGCCACGCTGGCGATAGCGATGGTGGCAACGCGGAGCAGCAGGTTCGGCCACAGACGCGCGGGCTGATTTATTGGCTTGGCGGGCACGTAAGCAGGGGGCGCAGTGCTGATGGGTTCGAAGGCGGGCTCCTGTTGAAGTTCGGCAAAGTCGGGGATTTGGAACAAACCCGTGTCGTCGGATTTCGCCGGCTCAACAGCCATGTCCAGCGTGGGACGCGGCGGAGCGAGGTGTGTTGGGACCTGGGTGCGCCCTAAGGCGACTTCGAGGGAACTGAACTCGGGCTGAAGAGATCCGTCTTCCCAGAAGAAGAAACCGGCGGTACAGGATTTGGTGGCGGGCGCCGCCTTCACCACCAGAAAGACCGCCGCTGGCGAAGGGAAGAACCCTTCGATGGCGCGCACATCGCTTGGGGAAAGCGACAATCCCTCGCGCATGTGGCTGCGGTAGTAGCCGAGAATCGCGGGGGTTTTGGGGGCCTTGCACCCAGCCAGCGCAACGCGCAACAGGGCGGCTTCCAGGCGGTCGATGTCCTTTTCCGTAAGGTCGTAAAGATTGCCGCCGCCATAACCAGACGGCACGGGTACGAAGTCGTCAATGAATGCGGCGGGCTTGCCGTCCCGTTCGGCTGTCCCGCCGAGTAGAATTCCGCCGACCTCCTTACTGCTCTCCGGCGCGGCAGCCGACAAGACTTCGGCTTGCAGGCGGTCGGCCATTGCGGCGTGCATGAAGATGCGGATGCCCTTACCGGTTTCCTCCCAATGATAGTAATCCGCCAGATTGCGAGAGGGGGCCGGCAAATGCGCGGCGGGGTTGGTCATGCGATTTTACTCATCCAATGCGCTCGTGCTTTGCGCGCCAAATCGCGAGCTTCCGCGAAGGTTCTCAGGGTGTAATCCGTGGCGAAGCTACCCAGCCGGGTATCGAAGAAGCGCAGGGTGCGGTTCTCGCGGGTATGGCTGGCCCATTGCGATTTATACGGCTCGTCGCCGCGCAGAAAGTCGAAGATGGTTAGACCTTGACGGATCGAATGCTCGATGGCGTGGCCGATGAGCATTTGCCCGGGGCCGTAGTGCATCCAACGCGGATGCATCCCGCACTGGTAGAACTGAAACGTTCGGCCTACGGAAAACCCGTAGGCGGCGGCGACCGGATCGCCATCCACCTTTAGCAGGAACATGCGAGCAAACTGTTGCTCGGCCAGAGTGCGCAAGGCATCCAGGTGAAAATCGCGAACGTGAGGGGCGAGGAAGGCGCTAGCGGTTTCTTGTTGTTCAAATCGCAGGCGATGCAGCGCGAGCAGGGTAGGGAAGTGCTCCTGCAATCCATGCCCATCGGAAATCACTACGCATTCGGCCCGATGATCCCGTTGAAGAGCCCGCCAGCGGCGGCCATGATTGAGCCGGACCTGCCTTTTGACCCCCGCCAGATATTGCGAGAAGTTTTCGGGAAGAGAGATATAGCGGCAGCGGCGATGTTCGGTGGCCGAGACGCGCATGCCGCGCCGGGTGAACTGGCCGGCGAGAGCCGTCATAGCCGGAGAGTCCGCGCAGTCTCGCAGTTCGACGTAATCCCACTCGCCGTGTAGCGCATAGAGCAAGTCCGCGATTTCATCGGCTGCTACGACCAGATAATCCGGGAGAGCCAGGATGTCGAGGTGATCGGACCCCACGTGCTCGTCTCCCAGAAAACCCAATCGCCGCGCACCCAAAGCGCGGGCGCAGTGCTCCAGGTATAAGGGCGCAACCGCAACCAAACGCTCGCGCGCATCGCGGACGGCGATGACCGCCAGTTGTCCTTTTCCAAAGTAGCGCCACCATGCCGACACCCAGCCGAAGCTCAGAAAGATATTTTCCGAATTCGACTGCCGGAATAATTCGTTCCATTCCGCGCCCAACCGCGCGAGTTCTTCTGCCGTCGACATTCGAGTAGCACGCACTTCGACGGCGGCTGAAGCAACGGTTCTGCCGCTCACCGGATTTGTTTTCTCTATTTAAACCGGCGCAAAACGGAGCGCTCCGCGCCCCTTTGCGCTTTAGCCAAGATCCTTCGTATTCATTTTCCCTTGCGGGGTTGAGTGTTGACAATTCAGATTTAATGGCGCGATGAGGCGCGCGCTTGCAAGAGCTGGTCGTATTGCCCGACCATGTTGCGGATCATCGTGGTTGCGGAGAAGCGATCCTCGACCACGCGGCGGGCGAGGCTGCCCATATTGCGCGCGCGGGCCGGATCGGCAAGCAATTCCAGGATGCGGACCGCGGCGGCGTGGGGATCCTCGCTAGGCACGACGCAGCCGCTGACCCCGTCCTGCAACACTTCGGGTGTGCCGCCAACCGCGGTGGCGACGCAGGGAAGCTCGCAAGCCATGGCTTCGAGCAGGGCGTTGGACATCCCTTCGCTCCGGGAGGGCTGGCAGAATACGTCGGCCGACTTCAGCACCGACCACACCTCTTCATTGGCCATCTTGCCGACAAAGCGCACAGTGCGCTGGAGGTCAAGCTGGCGGATCATCTCGCGCAGTTCGCGCTCGCAGTCCTCTTCCTGGACGGAACCGACCATCAGGAAGAGGGCATTGGAATGGACGCGCCGCACTTCGGCAGCCGTCCGCAGCAGGACATCGTAGCCTTTCACGCGGCGGATGTGCCCGATAGTAACAATTACCGGCGAAGCGCCCTCCAGCCCCAGCGCGCGCCGCACGGCAGCGTCGGCGGGCGCGTCGGCAATCCGGCCGATTTCGATGCCGTTGGCAATGGTCACTACTTTTTTCGGGTTGATGCGGTCGGCGCGGATGGTTTCATCGCGCACCGCATCGGATACGGTCTGGACCTGGTCGAAAAGCGGGCTCATGACGCGATAGCCAACGCGATGCCGGTTGGAGCGGAGAATCCCCATATCGCGGCGGCTGGAAACGAGCACCGGAACGCCGCTCAGCCTGGCGACCAAGCCGCCCAGCAGATCGGCCGATTCGAAGAACGTGTGTACGATCTGGACGCGTTCTGTTTGAATGAACTTCCTCAGTTTGAGGGCAGTTTTGACAGCGCCCATGCCGAAGACGCGGTTTACGGGAAACTCGCGGACGGGGCAGGGAAGCTGCTCGAAAGCATGCGACGGCCGTAGGCGGAAGGTGCCGATGGTGCAGCGAAAGCGATCCTTGGGCAGCAGCCTGGGAATGCGCAACAATACACCTTCAGCCCCCCCCAGGCCCCAAAGCACATCGATCAGATACAAGATGTGGATGGGCTCGCGGGCCGGCATGGCTGTGGTCAATGTCGGGCGCTCCGGTTCTGTTGTCAATTCAGCCATCTAAATCCATCCACGCAGCTTGTACCAAACCATCCCCACGGATTCATGCATGGCGTCTTCGTTCCAGGAAACCGGCTCCCAACCCGGAAGATAATCGGCGAACTGGAAGTCGTGATAAGTGCGATAACCGCAGGCCGCCGGCACGACATCGAGGGACTCCTTGCGGAAGGACGCCTCCGCTCGCATCATGTGGTAGGCATCGGTGACGAGGACGATTCGACGGATGCCTTTCCGTTTCAAAATTTCCGCGCTGAACTGCGCATTCTCATGAGTGGTTCGCGAGCGTTCCTCGGTCCAGATGGAGGTAGCCGGCACACCCTCCTTTTCGAGCGCCTGGCGCATGGTCACCGCGTAGGCCGGACTCTCGACGAAGCCGCCGCCGCCGCTGGCCAGGACGGGCAGCGCTTTCCAGTGCAGGAAGAGCCATGCGGCGTATTGACATCGTTCATAAGTATCGGAACCGACCCGGGCCGTCGGAATGGGCGGGCTGGGCGGATAAACGGCGGATGCCAGCACAACAATCGCTTGCGCACCGCCCACCGGATATTGACGCGGCGGATAGTTCCGTTCCAGGCATCTCGATATGATCCACGCAGCCGGTTCCCAGGACACCAGGAAGATCGCCAGCATTGCCAGCGCGAGACCCCGGAACGCCTGAGGCGGCATGGCCCGCCGAAAGCGGACGACCTGCACCAAGGCCAACAAAAGCAGTAGAGGAAATAGCGGTTGCAGGTAGGTCATCGCGTGGGCTCTTACCGTGCGCCCGATTCGATGCCGCGCGACAACAACAACCGCCGGATGGTGAAATAGGATTCTCCCGCGATGGCCTTTACCGGCTTTTTGGCCTGCCACAAAATTGTTTGCCGCCACCGCGGCCACTGGTTTCTTTTCGCGATCGCACCAGAAGCAGCCGCCGGTGTCTGGCTTTGGATGGAATAGCGTCCAAGGATCATGCAGCCATCCACGATGGCAACCTTGGCGCTGGGCTCCGAGGTGAAAAGCACTTGAACGCCAGCGGCGGCGGCGGCCTTGCCCACCTTGCGCGAATAGTAGCCGTCGGCAACGGACGCGGTTACTACCGGCTCGCGCAGAATATCGCTCAGAATCGCGCAGCTATCGGTCCACTCGCGCAGCAATTGGTCCCAGCTCAGTTTCGACATGCGCGCGGGGTGGGTGCAGGAGTGGCTGCCGATGACGTGTCCGCGGGCATGCAGCTCGCGGATCTCCGACTTGTTTAAGAAGCCGGGCGTTCCCGTCCAATCCGTAGTAACGAAAAAATGACCGCGCCATCCGCGCTTCTCGAGTTCGCCAGCGACGATGGTGTAGGAACTGGTTGCACCGTCGTCGAAGGTGAGAAAGATTGGAATTTCCCGCTGCCATTGGCGGGCGCGGTGGATGACCCGGACGGCGGAACGGTCCGCATTTTGCCAGATGGACTCGATGTGCGCCGCGAAGTGCACCCGGTCCAACCGGTAGCGTCCGTCGTGACGCGACCCATCGGTCCGCGCATGTAGACCTTGGTCGAGGATGTCGTGGTAACCGATGGAAATGGCCTGCATGTGAGCTTAGCTGGATGGAGAAGAGGGAAGCAGCCTTCGGCCCCTTCTGCCCCATAAGCGGCGTTTTCTGTCGCAGCGCCTACTCAGGCGGGAGAAGGCCGAACCTGTATCATCGCCAAATCTATGACAGTTGTCAATGCGATTGGAGGAGAGCAAGTACTTTGTCTCCCATGGCTTGGGGACTGGTACGGGTGGGTCGGGGTATTTTCCCGGCGTTACTGAATATTGACCTGGACGACATTGGCAGCCACGGCGTCGGCAGTCAGCAGAATCAGGGCATTACCGACGCCCGAGAGCGCCGGCGGGATGGGCCCAATGTTCACCTGGTCTTCGCCCGGGAAGCCGGGCGCCGGACCGGCATACAATACGGGGACGCCGATGCCTCCGACGGTCGCCGACACGGTGTTCGCGTGGCGAATGCCGGTACCGTAAAGCTCGAGGTAGACCTGTTGGTTCGGCGTTCCCAGATCGATCGCCTGATTGACCGACAAAAGGGTCTGTGGGACTCCGCCGGTGAGCGGCAGCACCCATGCCGCCGCCAAGCCCGAGGTGTTCAGCGCGAAAAGGCCTGGCGAAACCGAGCCAATCGAGATCGACGCGGCCTGGCTGCGGGCATTGGCAGATCCGATGGTGATGGTGGCAGGTCCTATCGCTGTGCCATCGGGTATTTCGAAATTGATTTGCGCGGGCGAGACGTAATATAGCAGTGCGCTGCGGGCCGTTCCACTGGCGTCCGTTACCGTGACGGTGGCGTCGTTCAGCGATGTTCCCTCGGCCAAATTCGCGCCGTAGGCGGAGACAATGGAATCGGCAGCGAACGGTTCAATCTGGCCGGCAGCCGCCGATCTCACGATCATGGGCGGAACGGAAGCGGGGCTGACCTCGTAAGCGCCGATCGTGGGGATGGCGGTCCGCGCCACTCCATCGTGGTCGCGCCCGGTATTGTCGACGCCAAACACGGCGATCGATCCGAGAGCCGCTCCGGCGGCGGCTGCCGGGCTCCCCGGCCGTAAGTGAAGGTCGGGAGTCGAGGCGCTGACGAGCAACGGATCCGCATACAGCGAGGTGGAAATGTCGGTCAGGTTTTGGACGGGCGCACCTGCACCGTAGAGCAAATTGTTGGCGCCATAGAGCCACGGGCAAACGTCCGAATCCGCGCAAAGGTCGCCGGTCTGCACGTTCCAGATGACGAAATAGGGAACGCCAGCCGGATAGAGAGCGGTCGAAACCGAATCGATTAAATTGTTGCGTGCGTGCACATAGACGGGCGGCGCACCGGAGGCTTCGTCGCCGTTCTCGGCGATGCCGCTGTTCTCGCTTGCGTACGGCGGACTGGCGAACGTTCCGCAAGCAAAAAGCGTGTTATTGAAGATTTCTACAGTGCCGCTTCCGTTAGGGCCATTGGCAGTGCTGCCGGGTATGTTGATGCAGTTCCAGCCGCCGGTTTGTTCGGGGTTGTCGGGCCCCTTGCCGGCATGGTAAATCACGTTGTTGTAAATGGAGACCGGCCCACGGGAAGGATCGACGGTGTCGATGATGATTCCGTCGCACTGGGTGTCGTGAATGGTGTTGTCGTGAATGGAGATGCTGTATTGATCGTGGCCGGTGGGATCGGCTGCGCCGCCGCTGCCGACCGGAGAAGAGTGCACCTGTACGCCGCGGCAGCCTCGGACATTCTCGACGAGGTTCCAGCCCATATCGATGTAGTTGCTATCGGTGGAGAAGTAAACGCCCTGGAAAAGCGCCGAGGCGTTGGCGGCGCCGGCATCATAGACATGATTGCCGTAGAAAGAAATGTAACTGGCCTGGGAAGCGCTGAAGCAGGCCCCTCCCCCGATACCCTGCGAGTAGGGGCAGGTGATGTCGCTGCCGGTGAACCGGTAGTTCACTCCGCCGCCGGGCTGCGCCGGAATCTGGCCGCGGAAGCTAATGCCGCCGAAGACGTAATTGCCCTGGCAGTCGCTGGTGCGCAGGCCGAAATCAGGCGAGCCGCCGGAAGCGCTGCCGATGGTCACTGCGGCGCCGGGATAAGCGAGCATGGCGCGGGGCGGTCCGGTTGACGAACACCAGTTGCCCTGGCCGCCGCCGGAGAGCAGGAGCGCGGCATCCCAACCTGAGCCGTCGTCGGCGGTCTGCGCGACGCCATTCATGGCGTAGGCGATGTCGCCTGACAGCATGGCGTTGCGGGCGTTGACCAGGGTCGCCCAGGGCTGGTCGAAAGTGCCGGGATTCGAATCGCTGCCGCCGGTTGCAACGAAGTAGATGTTGCCGGGATTGACCGCGAAGGCGAGGCCATTGGAGGCCAGTCCGTTCACGGTCACGACCAGGTCGCCGCTTTTGGCGTTGGGCCCGAGCTGGCAGGCGATCTTTTGGTACCACAGCCACGCCTGGCCCCAGACTTGGCAATTGACCATGGCGCCGCCGCCGGCGGTGGCGGTAGAACTGCCTTGCGCCGTACCGAAAAAGTTGCCGTAGATGGTGACGAAAGCGCCATCGCCGTTCACGCCGCCCGCATTCGGGCCGCTGGTGATGTCGCTAAAGAAGAGAACAGGCGCTTGCGCCAGCAGCGCAGGAGATGCCGCCGTGATTGCGCAGACTGCCAGCGGGAGGGTCCATCGGGCGCGCATGCGTGTCTTCCAGCTTCTCACTTAGTGAGAGGCCTGCACGAACTCGTTCGCGCCGATGCCGGACCCTTGAGCGGGGCTATCGGGCCGTAAGTGAAAGATCCCTTGCGCCAGGCCAGTGAAGCGAGGATTGGAATTCAAGGAATGCACAATATGGGTGTTGCGGGGTGGCGAGCCGCTGCCGTAGAACAGGTTGTTGGACCCTTGAATCCATCGGCAATTCGCGGAATCCGGGCATACTGAGCGGTTGGCGGGATTCCAGATCACGAGGTATGGGACGCCCGATGGGAACAGGCTGGTGGACGTCTGGTACAGGATGTTATTGCGTAGGCGCAGGTCAATGGCGCCGTTGGCGCCCCCGTAAACGATGCCCGCGTTGGCGTTGCCATAGGGCGGATTGGCGAAGGTTCCGCACGCATAGAGGGTATTGTTGGCGATTTCTACCGTACCCGAGCCCTTGTTGCCGCGCTCCGTTGAACCCGGCACGTAGATGCAGGACCAGCCACCGCTGCCCTCGCGATTGTTGGGCCCTTGCCCCGCGTTGTAAACCACGTTGTTCACTACGGACACCGGTCCTTGCGACGGATCGATGGTATCGAGGATGATTCCGTCGCATTGGGTATGGTGAATGGTGTTGTCATGAATGCTGATGTCGAACTGGTTCAATCCGGAGTTGGGTTCGCCGCTCTGGGGCGTCGAGTGAACCTGAATTCCGCGGCATCCATGCACATTCGCGATGGTATTCCAACCGATGTCGAGGTGGTTGCTGTCGGTGCCGAAGTAGACGCCGTGATACATGGCGGATGCATTCGCGGCGCCCGTGTCGTGGATATGGTTCCCGTAGAAGGACAGATTTGAGGATTCCACGGTGTCCATGCAAGCCCCGGCCCCGTCGCCATTCGGGCAGGAGAAATCGTTGGCTACGATGCGCCATCCGGTGCTGCCCCACAGAGCCATGGCGGCATCATGACCGCGAATGGTGAACCCCGCGAAGACCAAGTAATTCGGAAACTTGCCATCGCGGGGAGTGGATCGCACGCCGGATGGCGACGTAGCCGCACTGCCAATGGTTACTGCCGCATTGGGATACGCCACGAAGGCCACCGGCGCGGCGGCGGTTCCGCCGGCGGTGACGAGCAGCGACGTGTTCCAGCCGGATCCGTCGTCGCCGGTTTGGGCGACCCCATCCATCACGTAGGTAATATCGCCGGGACGCATGGAGTCGCGAGCGCGCATCATGGTGCGCCACGGCGCATGAAACTTACCGCCGCCGGTGTCGCTTCCATTCCTTGCGACGAAGAAGAGATTTCCCGCACGCACCTGGAATGGGGCGCCGTTGGATGGGCCGGCGGCGGTCTTCACGACCAAGTCGCCCGTTGGCGGCCGCGGGGCCGATTTGCACGGCGATTTTGCCATCGCCCCACAATGGATAGGCTGCCGCGGCGGCGCCGCCGATTGTGACCGTCGATGTTCCGCGAACATCGCCGAAACCGCGTCCATAAATCGTGACAATGGCGCCCGCGTTGTTCGGGCCGCCGGTCTTCGGACCACTTACCAAGTCTGTGTAAAACACATGAGGAGTTGCGGCCCATGCGCCGGCGGCTGCTAGCAGGAGCAAGGCGGCGCTGCGCACCAAGGGGTCCAGCAGCGCGCGAACCAGCATGTAGACATTGGGCAAGTTGAACGGGTTGTAGACGACCGCTCGAAAGTACTTGCCGATGCTTTGGCCGATGTGGCCGCCGCGGAATAACGAATCGCCATATTCCCGGTAAATGTTGCCTCTGGCACGCATCAGCTCGGGCCAGGTTGCAGCGCCCGCCTGGTAATGCTTGTCGACGAAGAACAACTGCCCGCGCCGCAAGCGGTCGAGGTTCTTAGTGATGGAGGCGGGCGACAAGCGGTAATGCGCCAGCACCTCGTTAATGTATGCGATCTTGTAGCGAAGGGCGATGCGGAACCAGAGGTCGCGGTCTTCGGTAACCCGCATGGTTTCATCGAACCGTCCGGCAGATTCCAAGCAAATCTTCCGGAACAAGACGGTCGCGCAGATGATGTGCGCGCGCCGGCTGTAAATATGCCGTGCGATTCGTCCGGACAGGTACTTGGGCTCGACTTTCAACTGTCCTGTGACCGAGCCCAGCATGTCGATGCGCATCACGCGCGCGTGCACCAGCCCGACTTCCGCATCGCCCTCCATCGCCGCCACGCCGCGTTCCAGCCGATGCGGCAGCCAGACGTCGTCAGCATCCAGCAGAGCGATGAACTCGCCCCGCGCCGCCGCAAGCCCGACATTCCTGGCAGCGGCAATGCCTTGGTTCGAGATAGGAATATATTGCAGGCGGCTTCCCAGTTTCGACCGGTATTGGTCTACAACGGCACCGGTGGCGTCGGTACTGCCGTCGTCGACCAGCACGAGTTCCCAATCCGCAAACGTTTGTGCCAGCACGCTGTCGATGGCGAATGGCAGATACCGCGCGGCGTTATACGCTGGCATGACTATACTAACGCGCGGCTTCATTTGGAGATCAGTTCCTCTTCCGCGGCGATTTCGCTCAGGATGGGCTCTTCCGCGGCGATGGCTACTGCCGGTTGAGCGCCGCGCATCCGCCAGAGATAGCCCGGTAGCGAGCGTATGCGCGTATCCAGCAGCGCGAGGCCGGTGAGGTAGACTGCCAATCCGGCCGAACAGCGGCAGATGGCGTTCAGCAAATGCGCAGGCAGGGCGATTTGCGAAGCTAACGCCCATCCAGCCAGGCCGCAGAGGCCGTATTTCGCCAAGGCTCCAAACCGCACGCCAATGGGCAGAATACGCGAGGACGCTAGCCACAGCAACAGAATGGTGACGACGTGCGTGAGCAGCAGTGCTACCGCCGCTCCCATCAGCCCGTAGCGGGGCAGCAGCACACAATTCAAGATCACATTCAGGATCGTGGAGCAGACCAGAGCCAGGGCCATGGTCCCGGTTTTCTTCTGAATCAGCAGGCCCGCGCACAAGAACACATGGGTGGTGTAGATCAGCAGGCCGCCAACCAGGAAGGGAATCAAGCGGTCGGCGCCCAGGTATTTTTGCGAAGCCAAGAGCAGGAGCGCATCGTGCGACCCAAGAGTCACCAGCATGTAAATGCCGGCCGCGGCCATCAAATAAAAATCGAGGGAAACGTGCAGGAACTCGGTGGTGCGTTCGCGGCCTTCATTGGTCCACAGGCGCAGGTAAATCGGCAGGATGGCGAGGCCGAGCGGCACCGTCATGAGGTCATTGACATACTGCGAGAGCCCGTACGCCACCGAATAGTAACCGAGCGCTTCGGCACCCAGGTAATAGCGGACCAGAGCGCGGTCCGCAGTCAACAGGATGACGCCGGCTAACTCGTAGAAGATCAATGGCAGCCCGAAGCCGACGGCCGAACGGAAGAGCGCCTTATCGAAATGCATGGCGCCGATGAGGCGCCTGCGGAAGAGCCAGGCGACCAGTACGGTCACGATGACCATTTCGGCGGCCATGGTACCGGAAAGGTATGTCCGAACCGAGCGTCCGAGCCACGGAAGGAACGCGCATACGGTGCCCACCATGGCCGCTTTCATCAGTACTTGCGTGGCGTTGTAGGCGGCGGTGCGCTCCTCAATGCGCAGGAACGAAAGCAAGATGGATTCGATGGCGCGCAACAGAATTAAGGAAGAAGCGAAGCACAGCAGCGTGGCCAGTTGCCCGTCGATGAAATGCTTCAGCAGCAGTTTCACGGCGACAAGAAAGATCAGCGTGATTACCAGTCCCATCCCGCCGACGCCGAGCAGCATGGTGGAGTAGTAGCCGCGGGCGGCCCGGGGGTCCGAGGAAAACTTCTTCTCGTCGTAGAAGCGCAGCACCGAGTTCTGCATGCCGGCTTTCGACAAAGCCGTGGGCACCAGCAGGATTTTCTGGATGAAGTCGATGAGGCCGTAATCGGCGACCGAGAAGATGCGGGTAAATATGGGAAAGGATATGAAGCCGATGGCCAGGCCGCCGAAGAGCCCCGCCAAATAGTGGGACGAGTGCTGGATCAGCTTCTTCATTTCGCCGGCGACGGAACGTGATAAGAGCATGCGGATAATTTCGTGAATTACGCTAATATAGCTTCGTCCGAGAACGGCGCTTCCGCCTCTTGGGCGGCTTCGCGCTCCAGCTCGGCTTCGGTTTCCACTTGCATGCCCCGCGCCATCATGCCCGCGATTACCCATACATACCCGCAGACTTGCAGGTAGTTCCAGCGATCGCCAAACATGTTGGCGACGAACGCGGTGGCCAGCCACGCGGCGAGTCCAAGTCCCAGTGATGCGTAGAAGGGGTCTTGCGCGTGGCGCGAGAAGCGGAGTCCGACCCAGAACAACTTCCACAGCATCCACAGAAACAACGCCAAGCCGAGAACGCCGGTTTCGACCAGCAGTTTCAGGAAGAAATTGTGAGTATCTTCGTAATCGCCGATGCGGTGCATGTAGGCGTAGGTATTGAATCCGGACCCCAGCACGACGTTGGAATCGAACACCTGCATGGCGTCTTGCCACAGATTGATGCGGGTTTCCGAGGAGTGGTCGAGGGCCCCAGTTTCGTAAGTCATGGTGACGCGCTGGCGGACGGCGTTCGGCACCAGAGCCGTCCAGGTGAAGACGAAGGCAATCAAGACTGCCAGCATCCAACGCTTTTTCGCCAATCCGAGAAACAGCCAGCCGGCGAGAATCGCGACATAGGCGCCCCGGGACATGCTGTACATCAGGCAGACAGCCGATAGCGCAGCCAATCCGAAGTAAGCGAGGCGGATGAGAAGATTTTTCTCGAATGCCGCCAGCGCCATGAGAAGGATTGCGAATTGCGCTTCGAACGCGGCCATGCCGTTGATGCCCGCGTAACCCATGCTGCCGGCATCGCGCAGGTCATAGGAAAACGCCGAGAAATCGCGGCCGGCTATGGTGGCGAGGAAGTTACGGTCGAGCGAAAGAACAGACAGGCACATCAGGACGATGATGATTTTCATCTGCCACTTGGAGGGTTGAATCGCAGCCATGAGCAGCAGCATTGCCGGCATCATCATGTAATCGGCCCACACTGAAAATCTTTCGGTTCCAGGAAAGGGCAGGGAGACGCCTAGATAGAATGAGCCCAGAATCAGGGACACGAAAGTGAAGACCGCGTAGATGCCGATAATGGTTGTAAACGGCGTCTTCGGCAGAAGCGAGCCCTTGCGGCGCAGCAAACCGATGGCGACCGCCACGAGGACGATGGTGATTACGCTGGCTCCCAGGGGAAAATCGTTGATGCGGTAGCGGACAGTTTGCAGGGGGATGATGGGGGCCAAGTAGAACATCCCCACCACGGGCCGCCAGAACAGGCTGGCGAGCACCGCGAAGATCGCTCCCGAATAGAGCAGAATTCCCAGCGAGCCTTCCGCGCCGAAGTGAAGTGACATAGGAAGCTGTTAGCTCAGTTCCGCTGCGGGGCCCGATTGGGGCGCCAACGCTGCGGGCCGCCGCGATTTGCGAGTCCCGCCAACGCCCAGCAAACAAAATGCACGTGCAATCCCATAGGCGGCATACAAGGCTGTCAGCGGAGCCAGATACCGCCATTTCTTACGTTCCAGGCAAGCCATCAAAGCCAGCGCCAGAGGTCCCGCCAACAGTACCGCGGCGCCCGCGGCAGCGCTGGGCACATTGCCCAACAACGCGGCGGCGACCAGACCCAAAACACTCGCCGCCAGAGCCATCAACATATACACGGCGAAAAGCATGGCCTTCCGCGATTTCGAATGCGCGATGTCGCGCAGGAAAACGCGATGTACGTTCACGCCGTGCCAGGACTGCTTCCGGTAGAATCCGCTCAAGGTCTGCGGAGTACCGAGATGCACGACGCTCAGCGAGGGAACGGCCAAGACGGGAACCTGCGAGCGGGCGGCCCGTTCGCAAAACTCGGTATCCTCGCTGGTCACGATGGTTTCATCGAAGCCGCCCAGGTTGATGAACAACTCGCGTCCGATGGCGGTGTCGCCGCCGGGCACATACGAGACCGGCCCATCCTTCAAATGCCAAAGGTCTCCATACCAGGTTCGCGCCACCCAGGAAGAATCCTCCGGGATACGATACTGCGCCCCGACGATGCGGTTTTCATCGGCGCGCAGCAAATCCACAAGCTGCATCAGCCAGTGAGAGGGCGCGACGCAGTCGGCATCCGAGAAAGGCCAGAAAGTCGCCTTTCGCGGCGGACGCGCCGGCGTTGCGGAGGGCCGAAATCCGGACGCCGCTACGCTCCAGCACGGAGACGTTCAGCGAGCCCGCGAAAGCCGGCCGCTACCTCGCGGGTGCGGTCCGTCGACCCGTTGTCGACGACGATCACTTCAAACAGGTTGGGCGACAGCTTTTGCTGTTCGAGCGACGCCAGGCATGCGCCGATTACAGCTTCTTCGTTCAAGGCCGGAACGATTACGGAAATCCGCAGCATGCCTAAGCCTTTTGCGCCAGGGCGGCCATCACTTGCGAGCCCAACACGTCGGTCTGCAGCGGGCTGCCATATTGCTTCAAATATTTCACGTTGCTGTAATAGGCATCGCCGTAATCGGATATTTGCCCGCTCTCAAAAGCCTCTTTGATTTCGTAGATTCCGTCTTCGAGTCTCTTCGAGCAAGTAAAGCCCAAGTGGCCCTTGATTTTGTCGAAAGACACGCGGTAGCTCCGGCGGTCCGAATTTTCGACGTGCTCGACGCGGGTGTTGGGGAAGAACTTCACCAGTTTGGCGGCCACATCCGTGAGGGTGTAGTTCAAGCGGCTGTCGCCCACGTTGTAGATTTGTCCGCCCACCAGCGACACGGGCGCTTCGAGGACGCGCATAATGGCGGCGGCGGCGTCGGCCACGTGCAGGAAAGGCCGCCACTGCTCGCCGTTGTAGATGGTGACCACCTTTTCCTTGAGAGCCTTAGCGGTTAACAGGTTTACAACCAGGTCGAAGCGGGGCCGCGGCGACAAGCCGAAAATGGTGGAGAAGCGCAGAATGGTGGGGTGGAAGCTGGCGTTGGCCGCGGCCAGCAGCACCTGTTCGGAATCGACTTTGGTATCCGCGTACAGCGAAATCGGCTGCACTTGCGAATTCTCGTCCATCACTGCTTCGGAGGCTCCGTACACACTGCAGCTTGAAGCGAAAATGAAGCGCTGCACCTGCTCGCCCTTGGCGATTTCGATCATCATGCGGGTGGCGGCGAAGTTGATTTCCTGGGCGGTCTTGTGATCCTGGTCGCAGGCGGGATCGCCCACAATCGCGGCCAGGTGGATGACGGCGCCGGCCCCGCGCATGGAACTGACCACGTCCTGAATGTTGCGGCAGTCGCCGCGCATGAACTCGAGGCGCGGATGGTCCAGCACTTCCTCGATCGCCGAGGATCCATAAACCAGGTTGTCCAGAACGCGCACGCGGAAGCCGCGCTTCAAGAGCGCGCGAACTACCAATGAACCGATGTAGCCGGCGCCGCCAACCACGAGCACCAACTCGCCGCGCGGAACGACGGCCGGCCGCTCGGCCTTTTCGTGTTCAAACAGGGTGTGCTTGAGCCAGCGGATACCCGGCGTACCAACCACCGTGAGCAGGGCAAAGATGAGGGCCGCGGTTCGAGGCAGGGTTTCGCTGCTGCGCAGCAAGAAACTGGCCGCCAGCATGCCCAAGGCGGCGATGCCCGCGCTGGATGCGGCGCGGCGCAGGGCGAGCGACTTGCTGTAAGTTCGCGATGTCGTATACAACCCGCTGAGGGCGTAGAAGCCCGGGAACAGGAACGACAAAGGCAAGAATAAAGTTAAGTAGTAATGGCGCAGCTCCGCTAATCCCACGCGCACGGATTGTTCCGAGCCTGTTTGGAATTGGAGAGCGACCACCATCAAGGCAGCCAACATGGCTGTCTGTACGATCAGGAAATCCGCAATCACGCGGAGCGTGATGCGTGAGAAGTTTGAGGCAATCCCGGCCGGTTTCATTTCAGTTCATCCACCATTTCTTTTCATCAAGGAAGCTACTTGGGGGGGCGATTTGTTTAGTCGCCCGCGGCGGCCATCATGGCCCAATTCTTTTTGCGCGATTGCCGCGCGATGTTGCGGACCGCTCCAGCCACATACGCCACTTGCTCTTCGGTCATGGCCGGGAACAGGGGCAGCGAGATCAGCCGCGGATACAGTTCGAGGGCGCGCGGCACCCGATTCTGGCGCAGATTCGCATGCGCGGCGAAGAACGGATGCAGAGGAATCGGGATGAAGTGTACGCTGGTCCCCACGCCCTTTTCCTTCAGCTGTTCGATGAACTCGTCGCGATCGATTTCGAGGCGGTCGAGGTTGAGTTTCAGCGTATAGAGGTGCCAGGCGTGGCGGCTGTCTTCGCGATCGGCGGGCCGCTCTACTTCTTCCACATCGGCCAGCAGGTTGTTGTACATCTCCGCGAAGCGCGTGCGCGCTTCGATGAAGCCTTCCAGCTTGCGGAGTTGATGAATGCCGATGGACGACTGGATGTCGCTCATGTTGTACTTGAAGCCGGACTCGAGCACTTCGTACTTCCAACTGCCCTTGTCCGAGTACCGGTTCCAGGCGTTCTTGCTGATCCCGTGCAGCGAGAGAATCTTCATGCGCGAGGCCAGTTCTTCATCGTGGGTCAGCACCATGCCGCCTTCGCCGGTGGTCAGGTTCTTTACTGCGTAGAAACTGAATACCGACGCCGCGCTGTGTTCGCCGGTCACGCCGTGGGCGGCGCCGGCATGGCGGCCTTTGTAAAGCGACCCCGCGGCGTGGGCGCAATCCTCGATGACGTCCAGGCCGTGACGGCGCGCCAGAAACCAGATCGCCTCCATATCGCAGGGCAGGCCCGCAAAGTGTACGGGCACGATGGCGCGGGTCTTTTCGGTGATGCGGGCGGCGATGGAGGCAGGATCGATGTTGCCGTCCGGACCCACATCCGCCAGCACCGGCGTCGCGCCGGTATGAATGATGGTGTTCACGGTCGCGCAGAACGTCAGCGGGGTAGTGATCACCTCCATGCCCGGTCCAACATTGAGACCTTTGAGTGCGAGGTGTAGACCCGAGGTGCACGAGTTCACCGCCAAGGCGTGCGGCACGCCGGTGTATTCGCTGAATTCCCGCTCGAATTGGCTGGTTCGCGGACCACTGGTCAGCCAGCCCGATTTGAGTGTGGCTACGACTTCGTTAATCTCATCGTCTCCGATGCTGGCGCGATGATAGGGTACTTGCACAATAGATTGCATGGGAATCTCCTCCGAAAATATTCGCTAGCGTTTGGCGGCGGCCCTGAATACCAGCCCCGCGGTCGCCAGTACGATTTTGAAATCTGTTAACACTGTCCGGCCGCGCAAATAATCCAGGTCCATACGGAGCTTGCGGTCCATTAAGTGGGTTAGGTAATAGTCGTAGGCGTCGACGTTTTCGGGAATGGTTTCCGACTCGTCGTCGCTTTCCAGTTGCACTTTTCCGGTTACGCCGGGTTTTACCGCCAGCACCACGCGCTGGCTGGGCGTATACAGGGCGACGATCTCCGGCGATTCCGGCCGCGGCCCGACCAGGGTCATATCACCGGCCAGTAGGTTGAAGAACTGGGGCAATTCGTCGATTTTGGTCTTACGCAGGACGCGGCCGAAGCGGGTGACGCGAGGATCATTCTTGCCGGTGATGGGACCCATTTTGGCCGCGCCGTTGACCATGGTGCGGAACTTCCACATCTTGAAATTGCGGCCGCCGCGCCCCGCCCGCCAGCCTCCATAAAACGGATTGCCCGGCGACGAAATATATACCTCCAGCATTACCGCCAACATCAACGGGCTCAACAGGGCGAGCGCCACCACCGCGACTGCAACGTCAGCTAACCTTCGCATAGTTTTGTAGATATACCTATCGGGAAATTCGAGTGAAGTACGATTGCTCAGGCTGTCTGCGAATGGCGCTCGGCAGGAACCACCGGAAGCCGGCGAGAAATCCCAGACCCCAGGAGAAGTGATACACGGTGAAGACCGCCGGGAGGTAAGGCAGCGTCTCCCAGCCGGACTTGCGCGCGGCTATCACCGATGCCGCGGCGTTGGCCGTGCCATAAGCCACCAGCAGGGCCAACCACAATCCCGCCACTAGCGCGAACTCGGCGCGAAACGCGGCAGCGGCGATCACGCAGGCGAGGCAAAGCCCGATATGCGCCAGGACGAACACTACCGGCGCGAGGTGCCGCCACGATCCCGGAATGCGATGCTTGCGCACCACCGCCGCTTTCCAGAAACCGTACTGGAAGTATTGGAGGAACAGCGCCTTGAGCGTGGCTCGCGGCGAATACCACGAGACGATTTCCGGGCTCTGCCAGATTTTGCCGCCGGCGCGGATGAGCCGCAAATTCAATTCGTCATCCTGATTGCGCACCAAAACTTCGTCGAACAGCCCCAGGCGCTCCAGCGTATCTTTCCGCCAGCAGCCGTACGGGACCGTGTCGATCCAGCCTTCATAATTCTCATCGTGAAAGCGGGCGCCGGTGGAGAACCTGGAGTGGTACGCGGCAGCGAAAGCCCGTCCGCGGATACCCTGCACCCGCGTGCGCGCCGGACCGCCTACGTTGTCCGCGCCGGTGCGTTCCAGTTCCGCCAAGCAGCGTTTGCAATAATCCGGCGCATAAGACGTGTGCGCATCCATGCGGATCACGATGGAGCCTTGGGCGGCCCGGATCGCGGCGTTCAGCCCCGGCGAAACCACGCGCCGGGGATTGTCGATCATGCGCACTTGCGGGTGGCGCTGTCCGTACTCCGCCAGAATCTCGCGCGTGCCGTCGTCGCTCATTCCGTCCGCTACGATGGCTTCCCAGGTCACTCCGGTCATGTCTTGCCCGAGCAGGGAATCGAGAAATGGGCGGATGTGAGACCTCTCGTTGCGGCAGGCCACGATGATGGTCAGTTGGAGGTTTTTAAGGCAGTCGCGCAAAACAGGGCGTCCCACGCCGCTATTATTTCCGAGGAACTCCTTCTCCTTTTCTGGCGGCGCGGAAATTCGCGCCCATTTGCGATGGTCACGAACGGCTTCCTTGCCAGACTGCCGGCATGGCCGGCTCTCCGGTGGGCCCGTGCAGGGCTTCCTGATAAAGCCCCAAATAGCGGCGCGCGATCACTTCCGAAGAGAAATGCTCCGCAATATGCGCGCGTCCCTGCTCGCTCAGCCTCTCCGCAAACTCGGCGTCCCGCAGAAATCGCAGGATTGCCGTCGAAAGCGCGCCCGCGTCTCGCGGTTCGCAGAGCAGTCCGGTAACGCCTTGACGAACCACCTCAGCCACCGATCCTACGTCGGTCGCCACCACCGGCTTTCCCGCCGACAGGGCTTCCAATAAGCACATCGGCATGCATTCCTGAAACGAGGGCAACACCACCACGTCCAGTGACGCATAAAATTCCGGCATGTTCTCTTGCCTGCCGGTGAAGACGACCTGCGATGCGATACCCAATCTGGCGGCCAATTCCTCCCAAGCCGGGCGAGCCGGACCTTCGCCGGCAAAAACGAATTTGGTCTCCGGGCAAGCTTGAATCACGGCCTGCGCCGCCGTAATCAAGACCGCTCCGCCCTTGTCTTCCACCAACCTACCTATGAACCCAACACGCCGTCCGCGGCCGGGCGCGCGGTTCCGGCACGCGCGTTGAAAGGGCGCCATGTCTACGCCGTTCGGAATGGTCTTGAGGCGATTGGCCTCGACACCCCACCGGTTCAAGATTCCGGCCACTGGACTGGATGCCGTGGCGACGCGATCGAAATTTCGTAATGCGAGCCGGTCGATGGCCGCATAGGCCCGCATGCTCTTCAGCCGGCTCGGCCAGTTGTGGCAAGTGGCCACCAGGGCCACCCGGCGCGGCCAAGCGGCCGCATATCCGTAGATGTCGGCTTTATAGCCATGCGTATGCAGCACGTCGACGCCGTTGGTTTCCACTAGTTGGCGCAAGCGCCGCACCACTGTGCGATCCCAGCGTCCATTGCATGGTACGCTCGCCACGGTCAACCCGCTTTGCGCGGCGCGCCGTTCCAACTCGCCGTTGTGCGATCGTGAATCGCGAAACACGGCCACCATGCTGTTGCAACCGACGCCGGGGAGCGCGCGCGCCAAGGCCAAGAGCATGCTTTCGGCGCCGTAGTAGCCTTCGCTACTGATTAATTGAAGAATGGTCACGAGAGTCTTTCGATTTATTGCCTGGGGGCAAGCAGCTTGACGAACGCTTCCGGCGCCGGTTTCGGGCGGGCCTGTTCCGTCACACGCCGTTCGGCCCTGGTGGCGCGCCAGGTTTTCCAGAAGACGTTGTACTCAAACATGGCGGGCGAGAAGCCGCCGTTTGTGCCGGTCACGCCCTGTTCACAAACATTCACGCGCGGAATCGCCATCGGATCGCTCGCCGCGGTCCAGGCGGCGCGCCTGGTCGTAAAGGCGGCGGTGAAGCCTTCCTCGGCCATCATTCGCCGCGTCAGCAGCGAGGAGTTTCCGTTGGGATAAGCGAATAAGTCGCAAGGCTGTTGGAGCGCCTGCTCGATGGCCCGCTTTGATTCGCGCACTTCGCGCCGAGCGGTTTCCGCCGGCACGGCCGTGAGGATCTGATGCGTCTGGGTGTGGCAGCCGAACCTGACCCCAGCCGCGGCCATCTCACGAATTTCGTCCCACGAGACGGTTTCGTCGCCTTCATATCCGGTCTCGCCCGGTATCGGCGTATGCAGTTCGTAAAGGCGGGCGATGTATTGCGTGCGGTGCGCCGGAGCATAAGTCTTCAGTTCCTCGATCAGCGCCTCGGTCGCCGCCCCGCTGACGGCAGGCTGGACGTTTCCCAGGATCGAAGCGACGAGTTCCGGCCAGAACGGAAGTTTGCGTCCCACAAGGCCAGAGCAAACAAAGATCGTCGAAGGAATGCCGCGTTGCCTCATTACCGGAAAAGCATTGGTGTAGTTGTCTTTCCACCCGTCGTCGAAGGTGAACAACAGGCGCAGCCGCGGATCGGATGCTTTCGCGGCATGCCCCAAAATCCACAACCTGGTACTTGTTGGTCACGTAATCCGCGAGTTTTTCGAAGGTCTGGCGCCGCACTACGATTCCGGACAGACTGCAAGTCTGCTGAAACTCCGCATCGTTGAGGACGCGATGGAACGTCAGGACGACCCGGGCGCCGCGCCGCCTGAGCTGCCGCTTGGCCCACCACAGGCATCCGCTGGCACGCAGCAAACGGGCCCACAATTGCCGCAGGGCGGGGCGAGCCGATGGGAACCGGCTGGTCACCTGGTTGCCTTGCTCTGTCCGCCGTTTTGATAATAGCGGTAGCTGGGTGTTTCGCGTTTCCACAGAAACCAATCTTCAACGTCGTTCATTAGAACGCCCGTCAGCTTTCCCTTCAGCTTGGCCAGAGCGCTGGTCAACACCGCGCGGCTGGTATGATCGGGGCGCACGACCAGGACGACGCCGTCGCAGTGCGGGGAGATCAAGTCGAAATCCGCTACGGCCTCGACGGGCGGTGAATCGACGATGGTCCGTCGAAAATCCGAGCGCAAGCGGCTGAGCAGCGCGTGCCAAGCGGAGGAATCCAGCAATTCGGTCGGATTGACGGTCGATTCTCCGGCGGGCAGCACGAAGAAGTTAGGCAGTTGTTCCACCTGGAGCATGGCGTCTTCGAGGGTGCAGCTACCCTCCAGGATGTTGGCGAGGCCGGGCCCCTTCTCGAGGCCCAAGCGGTGGTGTACTTTCGAGAGGCGCAGGTCGGCGTCGATGAGCAGAACCTTGTCTTCACTCTTGTGCGCCAGGGCCGCCGCCAGATTCACCGCGGTAACGGTCTTTCCATCGCCCATTCCAGGACTGGAAATCACGGTGATCGACGAACCGGGGAGGTGATGAAAGATTCTGGTTCTGATCATGCGGTATTGCTCGGCCGCGCGCCGGTCTTCCTTGGCCGGCGAAAGGAGCGGGCTGGCATCGGAAACCCGGAACGAAATTCTTCGTGTTCCAAGCTCAGGCGCGGCCGCGGTGGCAACGTTCCGACCGGCCAGTTCCTCCGCCCACGGTTCCAGCCGCTCGTGGTTCTCGCGATGGCCGTCGCGCCCCGCCGCGCGAGCAACCGCGGCGCTTTCAAATATCCCCTCGACGACCGCGGCCTTGCCGCCGCGGCGCCCGTTGGCGAGCCTGCTGGAGGGCGCGTCGGGTATATCTTCCAGGCACTGCATGACCAGGTCCGAGATGTCGCCATTGGCGGTTTGCAGTGCTTTTAGGATCTTTCCCATATCGTCCGCTTCCGCTTATCGTCCGGCGCCACTGGCTTTGTTCTTAGCCGTTCGCGCCGCTCTTTCGGCGACGGTCCAATCGCCGCGCGGTGAAAGGATCCGCTCCGTGTCGGCCACGACCTCCGCGCCGCCGGTCGGAAGATCGAGATCCACGCAGCTTTGCCGCACGTGGCTAACCTCCACCGTCTGGCTCTCTTCTCCGAAGGCGGCCATCAGCGCGTTGTCGCACACCACGTTGATCAGCCGCGGAATCCCTTGCGAAACATGGGCCGTGAGTTCCACTGCTTTGGTAGCAAAGGGTGCGCGCTGCTTGCCGCCCGCGCGGGCCCACCGGCAAGCGATATAACGCCCAACGTCAGCGGCGGCCAGCGGCTTGAGAGCCACGCGCAGCGATACGCGCTGCTTCAGTTGCACGCAGTCCTCGCGATTCATGGTGTCGGCCAGTTCGTTTTGGCCGGCGAGGATGATTTGCAGCAGCTTCTCCGAATTTCGTTCCAGGTTACCGAGCAGCCTGATCTCTTCCAGGGCATCGGTACTCAGCTTATGGGCTTCGTCGACGACCAGGGCGGCCACTTTGCCGTCGGCTTGGGTTTGCAGCAAGAACTTTTCAAGACGCGCCAACCGCTGTGGTTTGGTGGCCGGCACCTCTCGCATGCCGAAGCCCAATATCACCATCTCTAAGAATTCCGACCCGGTGAAGGTCGGATTCACGATGGAAGCAAACTGTACCCGGCTGGGGGGGAGCCCCAGCACGGCTCTCGCCAGCAGGGTGCTCTTGCCGGTTCCGGCGTGACCCAATAGGAGGATCAGCCCTTTGCGCTCCAGCAGGCCGTAGCACAGCACGGCCAGCGCTTCTCTGTGCGAATCCGTGAAATACAGCATGGACGGATCCGACGTCAGGCTGAAGGGCTTCTTCTTGAGACCGAACGACTCGAGATACATAGTGGTTTAGACCTGCGGATTCTCGACCAGCATTTTGGGCACTCTTCCCAAGACCACCGTGCCCGGAGGCAATTCCCATTCACCCAGGAAGACATTCCGCCGGGTTTCGAGGAGGAACGCGACGCCAGCGGCGAGCAGCAAGGACATGAGTATGCCGCCGGTCATGAAAACCGGTTGATTGGGCGATGCTGGCTTCTCCGGCACTGGCGCGACGTCCAGCATGACGAACCGTTCGGCCTTTTGCCAGCGCTCCATGTTGGCGGCCACTTCGGCGGCCATTTTCTTATCGAGCAGCGATTTGTAGTTGGCTTTGCTGGCTTCGTAATCGCGCGTGAGGCTGGCCAGTTCCTGTTCCCTCATGGGCAGCTTTTCGATGCGGCTCTGCACCGCGCCCACATCGCTGAGCACGCGCTGCTGGCGCTTTTCCTGGTCTTGAATCTCGCGGTCGAGCAGCGCGATTTGCGATTTCAAGCTGGCTACTTTTTCCTTTTCCGTCAGAAGCATCGGATCGTTGCTTACCACTGCGGCAACAACTGGAGACTTCCTGTCCGAGCCAGCCGGCGTGCTCGCCGCATTGGCGGCGGCCTCTTCGTTGACCGTTTTCTCCAGGGACGCCTGTTCCTGGATCAGCGCCTGCACGTCGGGATAGTCGTCGCGATAGCGCAGGCGCAAATCACGCAGCTTGCTTTTCACCCGCTGCAGTTCCGCGCGCGGTCCCTGCCCGGCCGGTTGTCCAGCGCTCTCCGGTTGGCCCGGGTAATTTTCGGCCACGGCCCGGCGTTTGGATGCTTCCTGCAAGCGGTTGACGCTGTCTTCCGCCATGGTTAGCGAACTCGCCAAGATCAGCTTATTCTGCTGGGAGCGGCTGATGGAATCCTGAATCCCGAGCAACTCGGCTTTGTTCTGCCCGTTGGCGGCGAGCATGCCGATCTCCTGCTCGGGAAGTTCGCCGTTGTGAGTGGTC
Source organism: Bryobacterales bacterium (assembly GCA_963738375.1). Taxonomy (GTDB): domain Bacteria; phylum Acidobacteriota; class Terriglobia; order Bryobacterales; family Bryobacteraceae; genus Bog-159. The sequence continues at coordinate 722,054 of CAVTWL010000004.1, forward strand.
TTGAATTCGCGCAGCTTGGCTTCCTGTTCCTGCAGGTTGGTCTTGGCGGATTCCAGCTGGCTCTCGAGGAATTGGGAGGTCCCGTTGGCCTCCTGTTCGCGCTGCCTGAGGTTCTCGGTGATAAAAAAGTTGCCGACGCGATTGGCCACTTCGGCGGCAGTCTTCGGTGAAGAAGCCTTGTAAGAAACCCGGAACGCACCCGGCCGGTTGGCGCTCCACCCCCGCTCCAGGCCAATGGTGATGTCCTTGCGCATAACATCGAGAACTTCTTCCATGGTCCTGTTTTTCCGGAGTTTCGGATACAGGTCCAATTCCTGAATCAGGCTCCACAGCCGCTCGCGACTGAGCACCTGCTGTTTCAGTTCGTCGAGCCGGGCCTCAAGGCCGGTTTGCACCGTGGAGGTCACGAAGTTCTCGGGAATCTTTTGCGATTCCACCAGCACCAGTGCGTCGGAAGTGTAGACCTTCGGCAGGCTGAACAACACCATGGTGCTGACGACAATGCCAGCCGCCCACAGCAATCCGATGAGCGACTTCCATTTCCACAATGCCCGCACCACCGAGCGCGGCGACAGCGCGGCATTGGCCACCTGCATCTGCTGAAGAACGCTCACAGCGATTCACCTCTGGAGTTTTTCATGCCGCGGTACGCTCTCTGCCGGACGCATACACGGGCGTGCCCGGCTCCGCCCAATGGCTTTCAATTTCGACGGTCACGGACCGCTGCAGCATGTCTACCGACACGATCAAGCGGCTCTCGTTCTTATTTCCAAGCACCAAACCCTGCAAGCCGGCCAGGGGCCCTTGACCGATCCGCACCAATTGTCCAGCTTTAAGGTAGGGCGCCGGCGCCACCGGTAAGCCCGATTCCACGATTTGCCGAATCGCGGCGATCTCGCTCTCGCTCACGGCCATTGCGCACCGGCCTACGCCCACGATCGACGCGACCCCTGGCGTATCCAACAGGGGCACCCGTTGGGCCAAGTCCATGCGGCAGAAAAGATATCCCGGAAACAGCGCGGATTCCACAACCTTGGTGCGGTCCGACCAACGCCGTTTTGAAAGATACGACGGCAGAAAGATCTCGTAATCTTTCAGGCGGAGGCTTTGGGCCACGACCCGTTCGAAGTTACTGCGTACCGACACCGCATACCAGGCAGATCCAGACATCGCCATTTCCTTTATGCTTCCTCTTCGATTGCTACAACTTTTTTGTTGATCACCAGCTCGGTCAAGCCTTGGATCGTTCCGGATAATCCCGCGATCAATCCACTCAAAGCGGTCACTCGCTCGGTCAACCCGGATAAGGTGTACCCTTGTTCTTCGGCTACCAACGTTTCGAGTCCCGAGCGCGCCAAGTCCGAAATGCTCCTGACGCCTTGAGAACGGCAATACGCCATATATCGTTCAAACTCCGCTTCACTGACCCGGAAGTACACCACTTTGGTCCGGCTTCGGGCTAAGTTCATGCCATCCCCACTATGACGTCTGGCCGAATCCCGGCCCGCCGTTGGCGGCGCCATGCGATCCACTGAGACGTTGACTGATTGCTCGAATTCAAATGATTAGTAACCACTACCGCAGTTAGCTCCGATTCCGCTTTTCGGGCAGCCTTCGGCCCCTTCTGTCACATCCGCGGGTGTCTTCGAATGCCGCGAAATCGCCTCGCGGCCCGTTTGGCTGAACCTGTATCATCGCCCAGGTTTATTACAGTTGTCAATGCGCTGAAAAATGGGCCAAGTACCCTGTATCCTATGCTTTGCGGTCCTAGTACGAGTGTGACTTTTACCCAATTTCGGTATTGAAAAACCCACTCCACCGTACGCATTTCGACTTTTTGGGATTCCTTACCGCGCGGAGGGCGCTGTCCGGCAGCCTCGATTGAATTCGGAACGGAATTTGGTACTTCTAAGCGCGCTGGGACTGACGTGAGACACAGGCAACCTTCACCGTTTTGAGGAGATCGAGACCAGGACTTAGGGATATGGAGGGAGCCGCTTCGGGCCGTTAGCTCTGGCCCAAAATATGCGGATTTTACGAGTTACACCGGTGTTGGACCGCTGCGCGCGAGGGAGTCAGTTGGATCGAAGCAGACTCCCACATCGTTTTTCTAAGGGATGACTGATAGGTTCTAAGGAATGGAGCAATTCAGTGCCTGGTTCGGCTTCCCCGTACTGCGGGTTTTGCCGCAGTTTCCTGGGTGTACTGTGCGGAATTAACAGCAACGGATGCGTACTTCGCCCTCCGCGGTGAGTGGCGGACCGAAAGCCTCGACCGGAGCCGGTGCGCCGTTGAGTACTGCAACCCATCGCCGAACCGCGTCGAAAACGACCAGAAGTACTCCCGCGATGAACATGGACGTCAGTACCGAATCGAGGTATCCCGTCAACTGCTGCCCCGGTTTTGAGGTCAACGGCCAGAAAATGTTGGCGACGGATAACACGCCGGCAGTGACCGTGGTAACTCCGACGAAGAGCATCGGTAATCCGGTAATCACCGCGTATTGGGCTTTTCTCATATTGATGAGGAAAGTGGTCGAAACAGCCAGGGCAATGGTGGCGAGCAGCTGGTTGGCGATGCCGAATAGCGGCCAGATTGTGGAAACCGTGCCGGTGTAGATCAGGTAGCTCCAGCCGGTGACCACGAAGAAGGTGGCGATCAGGTTTCCGGGCATCCAGGCGGTGTTGCCGAAGCTCTTGTGAACCCGGCCCAAAAGTTCCTGCATTACGTAGCGTGCGACGCGTGTTCCGGCATCGATGGTGGTCAGGATAAACAACGCTTCGAACATGATGGCGTAGTGATACCAATACGCCAGAAGGCGGTTCATGCCCGGCAGCCCGCGGAAGATCTGTGCCATCCCGATCGCCAGCGATACGGCGCCCCCCGTGCGTCCCGCCAGCTTCTCGCCCACTTCGCGCGAATAGAAGTCCAGGTTCACGGTGTGCAGCCCGAGCTTCCCGAATTCCGCCGCGGTGCTGTTGATGGCGAAATAGTCGCCCGGATACATGGAGGTGGCAGCGATCAGCGCCAGCACCCCCACCAGCGATTCCGCCATCATGGCTCCATAGCCGATGAAGCGCGCGTCGGTTTCCTTGTCCAACATTTTGGGCGTGGTGCCCGACGACACCAGCGAGTGGAAACCGGAAATCGCCCCGCAGGCGATGGTGACGAAGAGAAACGGAAACAGCTTGCCTTTGATGATGGGGCCGCCGCCGCTTACGAACTGGGTCATTGCCGGGAAGCGGATGTCGGGATGCACGAACAGAACGCCGATCACGAGCGCGGCGATAGTTCCCAGTTTCACGTAAGTAGACAAGTAGTCGCGGGGCGCCAGCAGCATCCAGACGGGCAGGACGGAAGCCACGAAGCCGTAAATCGCCATGAGCAGGGTTATCTTGTGCGGCGAAAGGGTCAACGTCGCGGCGCTGCCGGATTGCGCGAACGCGTGGCCCCCGATGAGGGCGGCCAGCAGCAGCGCCACGCCGAAGATGCTGGGTCCGGTCACGCTGATGCGGCCGCTATGGCGCTTAAACATCCAAACGCCCATCACCAGGGCGATGGGAATGGTCGCCGCGATGGTGAACACGCCCCAAGGGCTGTCGGCGAGCGCATTGATCACCACGATTCCCAACCCGGCGAGCGAAACGAGCAGAATGAACAAGACGGCGATCATGGTGACGAGGCCCGAGAAAGGGCTGATCTCGGTGCGCGCGATATCCGCGAGCGAGCGCCCGCGATGGCGCACGGATGCGACCAGCACGGTAAAATCCTGAACGCAGCCGGCGAGCACGGCGCCGATGAGCAGCCACAGCAAGCCGGGAGCAAAGCCGAATTGAGCGGCCAAGGTGGGACCCACCAAGGGCCCCGCTCCGGCAATGGCCGCGAAGTGGTGTCCGAATAGAACCCACTTGGGTGAAGCGATGAAATTGTGGTTGTCGCGGAACTGATGGGCCGGCGTGACCCTTCGATCGTCGAGCATCAGGGCCCTGGCGGCAATGAACGCGCTGTAATACCGGTAGGCGATGGCGTAGAGGCAAAGCGCCCCGAGCATGATTGGAAACGTGTTCATGGCGTCCCGTTGTCTTTCGATGATAACCGTTCCGATGTCTGGCTGCGCGTCCCGCGGTTTCCGGCCGATAAGGTACATGGACGATGTAAAGATGAGCCGGGAAGGTTTACCCAACTGCAGTTTTTCGAAAGGGCGCGAAATCCAACAACCCATTTAGAATTAACCGCCGTCAGCGGGTTGTGATGTGGCATACGAAGTGCTGCGTTGTGCACAAAATTCAAGCCACTTCCTGCCGGCCCGCGCAGAGCGCCGGCTCACATTAACTTTGGGTGAGTCCATTAGTTGCCCTTAGAGAAGTTGACTGGCCATCTTCAACTAGCTGAGTTGTAGTATCAGGCGCTTACTATCTTGAGCTCCGTTGCTCTGGCGCGCCTGGGTGCCGCAACGCCGCGAAATGGAAAGGAAAGCCAACTCGTGCGTTCTCGTAACGTATTTTTCAACTTTTTGTTTATCCTGCTGGTGGGTTGCGCGGCCTTGTTGGGCCAGGCGCCCGTTCTCTTCTATAGCGATCTTGTGAGCGCGCCCAATACCGGCGGCGAAAACAACAACGGCGCCTACGTAACGGTTTACGGTAATTATTTAGGCACGTCCCAAGGTTCTTCGTCCATTTCGGTGGGCGGGGGGGCCATGGTCAACTGCAAGACCTGGGGCGCACAGTATTTGTGGTATCAGAAAGTCACCTGCCAGCTTGGCCCGAATGCCGTTACCGGTAGCATCGCCGTCACGGTTGGCGGCCAACCGTCGAATGCGCTCCCATTCACCGTGGCGGCCGGCAATATTTATTTCGTTGCCCCGACGGGTAGCGACAAGAACGCCGGTTCGTTTAGCGCGCCGTGGCAGACTCTGCTTAAGGCGCGCGACACTATGAAGCCGGGGGACGTAGCTTACGCGATGAATGGCGTCACGCAATCGACCGACGACGGTTCGGGCTGGGACGCGGCTTTTCTGCTTTCTGGGGGCGGACAGGGAAACTGGTGTTCGGCGACCGGGAGTCCCCGTGCGTTGGTGGCATATCCGGGGGCCGCAGTGACGATCGGCAACGCCACCGGCGGCCTACCCGATTTCGGGCTTCGCACCAGCGATTGCCAGGGCAACTGGGTGTTCTCGGGAATCAGTTTCCGGGGACAGAATCCGGCTTTAACCGGCTCGGGCTCCAATTACCGGTTTATCGCCAGCGATATCACCTGCCCGAATACGCTGGGAACGGGGGGGAGCGCGTGCTTTGAAACGTCGCAATCGAGCACCATATACTTCTACGGCAACCATGTTTACAATGCGGGGGCGGCCAATGCTTCGGCGTTGTTCCAGGGTGTTTATTTCTCTACCGACACGAACGAAGTGGATATGGGCTGGAACCAGGTGGAGTACGTTCACGGCTGCCGCGGCGTCCAGGTGCATTCCTCGCCGTTGGGCAGCGGCGGGGCCAACGACCCAACCGGGCACGACCAGTACAACATTTCGATCCACGACAATACCATCCACGATACCCAATGCGATGGCCTGATCGTCGATACGGTGAACCCTGCCGCAGGCCCCGTCAGCATCTACAACAACGTCATCTACAATGCCGGTATCGGACCCAACAATCCGGAGAATACCGGCGCCTGGAACTGCATCAATATTCCGGGCGGCACCGAGAATGGTCCGGCGGGGAGCGGAACGGTAGAGATTTTTAACAACACGCTCTACGCTTGTGGCACATACGACAATCCGCCTTACGAAAACGACAACAACGCCATTGCCGAAAATGGGGACGAGGCAAAAGGCGCGCCCTCTATTTACCTGCATGTGCGCAATAACCTGATGGATTCGGTGACTACTTCGCTGTATCCGGCGGGTGTCCCTTACGTGGTTATCTGGGATGAACTGACCGGCGAGCCCTGCACCAATTCCCAAGTCTGTCCCTGGTTGTATGGAACTAACAACCTGATGTACGGCGCCGGGAATCCGCTCGAAAACCTGACGGAGATTCTGGCATCCATCTCCTCCGATCCGCTCTTCGTCAGCACATCGGCGCCGGATCTGCATCTGACGGCGGGCAGTCCAGCGATTCAAGCCGGGTCCGCGATCGGGCCGATGGGCGTGTACGGCGTGAACAATACTGGCCGCGATCACGATGGATTGCAACGCAACTCCACGCCCTCTATCGGCGCGTATGAACTCTCGGGAAGTCCCGCCAATCCTTCGGTCACCGTTACGCCGCCGCAGGCCAGTCTGCAGGCGGGTCAACAGCAGCAATTTAGCGCCACGGTTACGGGGGGCGGCAATAACTCGGTCAGTTGGTCGATGAACCCGGTCTTCGGTACGCTTACGGCGGCGGGCCTATACACGTCACCCGCGAGCGCTCCGAGCCCACAATCGGTCGTGATCGTCGCAACATCGATGGCGAACCCCAACGCGGCTGGAACTGCCACGGCAGTAGTCAACCCAAGTCCCGTCGGCCTGACAGTTACTCCCGCGGGTTTCAATCTCGGACCGAGCCAGGCGCAGCAATTCACGGCGAAGGTTACCGGTTCGAGCAATACGAGCGTAACGTGGTCGATGAATCCCGCCGCCGGGACTTTGTCGGCAAGTGGATTGTATACCGCGCCAGCCAACATTTCCAATACCCAAACCGTGACCCTTACCGCGACGTCGGCCGCCGATTTGTCCATAACGGCGACAGCAGTGGTCACGCTGCTTCCTCCAGGGCAGTACGCCGTCTCTTTCACTTTGGTGGGGAGTTCGTCAGTCAAAGTGAATTGGAATTCACCCGGCGGCGGCCTCAACGATTGGATTGGTTTTTCGTCGCCGGGCGCGCCATCCTATTGGTACACGACGAACCAAAAAACCGAGGGCGCCGCTGCGGGCAGCTTCACCGCGCCTCTTCCTTCCGCTGGAATCTGGGAGATCCGCTACTACCTTGGCAACACGTACCGCATTGCCGCGACCAGCGCGCAGTTGGCGGTTGCAGTTTCCGGATACAGCGTCAATGCGACACCGGCGACAGCCGCCGCGGGCGCCGCAGTTACAGTGGTCTGGACCGCACCGGCAGGGAGGCCTGCGGGCGATTCGATTCAGTTGTTGCGTACCGGCTTAAACGAACTGCACCCCGCTTCGGTGGAGTACGTCAGCGGAGCAGCGGGTACGTTCCAAATCAAGGCGCCGAGCGTGTCGGGGCAATATCAATTGCACTACGTCTTGAGCGGCAGCGGGTGGATCACGGCGGCACTTGGGCCGGTCATCACCGTGCATTGACTGGGCCAGGCGCCGATTTACTGACCGGCCGCCCGTTTATGTGGCGACCGCGATTCCGAGCCTGTCTTACGCGCCAGGAGGCGGGCGGTAAACGCCTCCGCCGGAGCTTGCGCCAAGTCAAGTTCCACACAACTCTGGGTTACATGCGACGTTTCGACGGTCGCGCTCCGGTCTCCAAACGCCGCCAGAAGCGCGTTGTCGCAGATCGCATTGATGATTCGCGGCACGCCTTCCGACAGACGCGCGATCAACTCGACGGCCTGGATGGAGAAGGGAGTTCTGGCGGCGCGGCCTGTTTGCGCTTTCGACCACCGGCAGGCGATGTAATGGCCCACTTCCGGAGGAGTCAGCGGGCGCAGGTCCACGCGGAGAGCGATTCGCTGCTTTACCTGGGCGCAGTCGGCGCGATTCAGGCGAGTCCGCATCTCAGGCTGGCCGGCCAAGACGATCTGCATTAATTTCTCCGAGCCGCATTCCAGGTTGCTGAGTACACGCACTTCTTCTAACGCTTTGGCAGTCAGTTTGTGCGCTTCGTCGACGATCAGCACCGCGGTTTTTCCCTCGTCCCGCAGCCGAGTCAGATGTTTCTCGATCGCCGCCAGCCGCCGCTGCCTACTACCTAAAGCGCCGCACATGCTGAAGCTCAAGACCACGCTTTCCAAAAAGCCGCGAGCGTCATTCATAGGATTGGACACAAGGGCTAACTGCACGTCATCATGCGGCAGGCGCTCCCTCACACACGCCAAGAGGTTGGTCTTACCCGTACCCGCTTGTCCCAAGAGCAGAATTAATCCTTTGCGCTCCAGTACTCCATAGCACAGTGCCGCCAATGCCTCGCGGTGGCATTCGGAGAGGTATAACATCGATGGATCGGATGTGAGGCTGAATGGTTTTTTCGCGAGGCCAAATGATTTCAGGTACATTGCGCATGTTCTCCCGCCAGCGGGCGGCCTTCGGCCCCACCTGCCAAAACTCAGGAGTGGAATATACCTCGAACACTGAGCCGGACTTACTTGGGTACTTGAAGTATAATGCTCTACTTAGTTACAGTTGTCAATGCAAAAAGCGACTGTTTCTGGAAAGCTTGGAAGGCAAGGAAAACTCTTAGGATTGCGGGCATTTGTACTAGCAATGCCGCTTTGCTTGTAGCAGTGACGCGCCGGCGCGACCAACGCACTACAATAAGTCGATATGCGAGTCACGATTCCTGGCGCAATCTCGATAGCGCCAATTCTCATCGCGCTAACAACTTACGGTCAGTTGCGACACCCAGTCTCCGCGCCGGAACAATCCGCGCCTGAGCCCGTCACTTTCCGCATCGTTTTCGGCTATCAGCGCACCGCCCCGAAAATCTATGACGGCCGGCTCCGGGTCACTGGCGGTGTTCTGCGTGGCATGGAGCCGTGGCGCTTTCTGCAAGGCGATGCTCTGACTGGAGCGGATGCCTGGAAGCTGCAGATCCGCCGCATCACCTTTGCCAGCGAGCCGGATGCGCCGTCAGCCATGGCCGGAGGCGGATTCCCGTTGAATATTGTCCCCGCCGGCATCTTCGTTACGGTCGACTCTACCGCTAACTCCGTCGCTTTCGAAACCAAACAGGGCAACTTTTCGGTTCGGCTGGCGGATTTGCAGTATGGCCGGGATCTCTGGTTTCTCGATGGCGATGTGCAGGTGGAGCGGGTTCCGGCGGCCGTGCGCAGCTCGCCGAAGAATTCAGAAGAGCATGATTTCCCGTCCATCGCCGTTACGCGGACCGGAGAACTCTGGACTGCTTGGCAAGCCTATCAGGATCGCGGCGACAACGTGTATGTCCGCCGGCAAGGCGCCGAGCCCGTCCGCCTGACTAGCGCCAAGGGGGATATCTTCCGCACTTCCATCGCCGAAGATCCGGAGGGGCGGATTCACGTGGTCTGGTCGGAGCGGCTGGGTGAAGCGTGGAATCTTTACGAGCGCATCTTCGATGGGCACGATTGGTCGAGCCGGGCGCAAATCACTCGCGGCCGCGCGCCCAATATTTATCACAAGCTTGTGGCGGGACGCGCCGCTCTGGACCTGGTATGGGTGGGACACGAAGGCGGACAATCGTATCTCTATCTTTCCTCGTACAGTCGCTCGGGCGGCTGGTCCGAGCCGAGCCGGATTGGCGGACCCAGCGTTTGGAGTCCCGATGCCGCGTTCGATAACGAAGGCAACCTGCACGCCGCATGGGATAGCTATCAGGCGGGCAACTACGACATTTTCTATCGCCGCATCGCCGCGGACGGCACGCCGGCCCCGATCGAGCAAATCACCAAGGGTCCTTCATTCGAGGCGCATCCGTCGCTCGCCGTGGATGGTCAGGGACGCCCCTGGCTTGCGTTCGATCGCTCGGGCGCGAATTGGGGAAAGGACTGGAGCCATGAAGACCAGAACCGCTCGACCGTGCTCTACAAGGACCGTTCCATCCTCGTACTGGTGAAGGATCAAGGCGTCTGGAAGGAAGGCCCCGACCTTGCTGCCGCCGTGCCCGACCGGCTGCGCCGCTACTGGCAGCTTCCGCATCTTGCCGCCGACGGCACGGGCCGCATCTGGGCGCTCTTCCAGATCCGCACCAGCGCCGTCCTGCAGCGCATCGACTATTGGTCCGCCGCCGCATGTTGGGATCTGTATCTCGCCACCATCGACCATGGAGTATGGCAAATGGCGGCGATCGTTCCCAATTCCGCGGGCCGCAACGAAGCGCCCTTCCAGATTGCCGCCGCGGCGCACAGCGTGCATATGACTTGGGCCACCGATGGCCGCGATCCCGGCAAATCCGCCGCCAGCTACCAGGCCGGCACCATGGTGCATTACGATATTTTCAGCGCGCAGGCTTCCGCGCCCTCGCCCTCCGGAGTTCCCGAACTCACCACTTACCGCGAAGCCGGCACGCCGCCGCAGATCATGCATCCGCATGAACGGGACGACGTGAGCCGTATCCGCGATTACCGTCTCCACGTGGGCGCCAACTCGTATCGCATCTTGCGCGGCGACTTCCATCGCCACACCGATATCTCCAACGACGGCGCGGGCGATGGCTCGCTGGAAGACTACTATCGCTACATGCTCGACGCGGCCGCAATGGATACCGGCATCGTCACCGATCACAACATGGGCGGAGATATCGAATACAACTGGTGGCGTACCGAAAAGTTCTACGACTTATTCGTCATTCCCGGGCGCTTCACTCCGCTCTTCGGTTATGAGCGTAGCGTCAACTATCCCAACGGGCACCGCAACGTGGTCTTCGATCATCGGGGCGTCCGCACCCTGCCGGTCGGCGCCGAAGAGAATTCGGCGAAGGTGGACAGCGGGAGCATACTCTATCCCTATCTGCGCCAGAACCGCGGTATCTGCATGGAACACTCGCTCGCTACCGGGCAGGGAACCGACTGGCGAGACAACGATCAGGAGTTGGAACCGCTGGTAGAGATTTATCAGGGTTACCACGCCGCCTATGAAGCGGAGGGCGCACCGCGGGCGGAGAACGGAGGCAACCACCTGCTGGTGCACGGCGCTTATGAACCGGCTGGTTTCTTTTGGAACGCGCTGAACAAAGGATACAAGCTAGGCGTACAGGCCAGCTCCGATCACATTTCCACACATGTCAGCTATGCCATGATCCTGACACCCGATGTAAGCCGCTCGGCGATTGTCGATAACATGCGCCAGCGCCACGCTTACGCGGCCACGGATAACATCATCGTGGACTTTCAGGCCGTCGATACGGATGGTAGCGCGCATCTTATGGGCGACATCGTCACGGGCTCGCGCAGCCTGCGCCTCCGCGTTCGCGTACAAGGAACCGACACACTCACGCGGCTCGAATTGGTCCGCAACGCTGCCGTTATTTACAACATATCCGGCGATGGAAAGAAAGACGCCGCCTTCGAGTTCCGCGATACGGCGCCTCTGGAGGGTACGAATTGGTATTACCTTCGCGTCACCCAAATGGATCGTAATTTGGCCTGGAGTTCCCCAATCTGGGTCACTTACCGGTAGCCAGCCAAACTGCGCGGTAGAAATTACATTGTCATAACCTGGATGTAACTCGTTTGTCACCGATTCTGCCTTGCCGCCGTGATAGCTTCGGCAAGAGGTTCGATCATAGTGTTTCGCATAGCCGCGCTACTAGTTTTCAGCACCCTATTGTTGACGCCCTGCTATGGGCAGTTTGAAACGGCCGAAGTGCTCGGTACAGTCACCGACGCACAAGGCGCAGCGGTCCCGAAGGCCGTTGTTACCCTAACGAACGAAGCGACTCGTATCGCCGCCAAAGCGACTACCAGCGGCGAGGGCGATTTCCGGTTTGCGGAAGTCCGCGTGGGCAAGTATACGCTATCCGCCGAAGCGCCTGGATTTTCGAAAGCCGTGGCCGCCGGCGTTGCGGTCGATGTGAACGCCCGGCAGCGCGTGGACCTGATCATGCAGGTGGGGCAGGTCAGTCAGTCGGTCGATGTCGTGGGCGCCGCCTCGGCTCTCCAGACGGATTCGAGCGAGCGGGGCCAGGTGGTAAATACCCAGCAGATAGTCGACCTCCCGCTAAATGGCCGCGATTACGCCGATCTTGCCCTCCTCGCAACCAATACGGTGAAATCGCCGATCGCACTTTCGTTCTCGCCCAGCGGCACCCCGCGTGAAGGCGCCTTCAACGTCAACGGAATGCGCAGCACTTACAACAGCTTTCTTTTGGATGGCCTCGACAATAATGCGTACGGCACCAGCAACCAAGGCTATTCCGCACAGGTCGTGCAGCCCTCGCCCGACGCCATTGCCGAATTCAAGGTTATCACTTCAAACTACAGCGCCGAATACGGCCGTGTTGGCGGCGCAGTGGTGAATGCGGTCATGAAATCCGGCACCAATCAAATTCACGGCGTGGCTTACGATTTTCTCCGCAACACCGATCTGAATGCGGTCGGCTTCACCTTCAGTCCATCCGTCTTTCTTAAGCCTGCTCTACAACGCAATCAGTTCGGCGCTGCTCTCGGTGGGCCGTTCATCAAAAACAAGCTCTTCTGGTTCGCCGACTACGAAGGTTACCGCCAGCTTCAGCGTTATCTGAACTTTGACTCGATCCCCAGCATGACCGATCGCGCCGGAGTTCTCCCGGTGACGGTGGTCGATCCGATCACGCAAAAAGTTTATCCCGCCGGCACTCAAATTCCGATCCAGCAACTGAATCCCTTCGCCTATTACGCCCTCAGCAACCTTCCTCCAACCAACGCGAACGGAACCAGCCGATCGAACAACGACGAAGCCCTTCTCCTCATTCGCGATTACAGCGACAAGTACGACGCCCGCATCGATGACCAAATCAACGAGAAAATGAACGCTTTCCTACGCTTCAGCCAGCGCAAGGATCTGCAGTATTACGCGCCCGATTTGACCGGCCCATCGGGGGGCGACGGCAACGGTTACATACACGCCATCGATCAAAATGCATCGGCGGGATATACCTGGGCCTTGTCTCCCTCTGCGGTGCTTGAAGCCCGTTTTGGATTCAGCCATGTTCTGGCCGGCAAAGCACCTCCTTATCTCGGCGGACCAAGCCTCCAATCGCTGTTCGGCTTCGAAGGTCTGCCCACCAGCTCGGACCTCACCGGTGGCCTGAACACTCAAACTATTAGCGGATTCGCCACTTCCCTCGGCCGCCAGACCAGTAATCCGCAGTTTCAGAATCCCACTTCCTTCGATCCCAAATTGAATTTCTCGAAGTCCATCGGCCGTCATTCCATGAGCACCGGTTACGAACTGACCATCATCCGCACCGAAGTGCTGGACGTCAATCCGTTGTACGGCCAGGATACCTACAATGGCCAATTCAGCAAACCCACCTGCGCCGAATTGGGTCAGGCCGCGGGCTGTTCCATTAAATCCGACTCTACCAGTTACAACCTGGCCGATTTCATCTTCGGTGTGCCCAGCAGCATCAACTTAGGCAATAACTTCGTATCTAACTTACGTCAGCATGTAAATGCTCTCTATGTTCAGGACGACTGGCGAGTCACCTCAAAGTTCACCCTGAATGCCGGCCTGCGCTGGGAATTCGCCACCCCGCTCTGGGACCGCGACAACAACTGGTCGAACTTCGACCCCGCCACCCAAACCATGATTCGGGCAAGAAGCGGCAGCCTTTACAACCGCGCGCTGGTCAATCCCGATTATTCCGACTGGGGCCCGCGCCTCGGCTTTGCTTATAACTTCGCTCCGAAGACGGTCCTCCGCGGCGGATATGGGATCAGTTACGACTTCTTCAACCGTGTGGGCAGCGCGATTGAAGGCATCAACGCGCCGGAAGCGATTTTCGGCGTCCTCAGCCAGACCGCGCCGCAAGGCGGCCCGCTGCCCGCCGGCTTCCTGACCACCATCGACAGCTTCACCACCGGCATCGCCAACCCATCCAACTTTAAGCCGCTGACTGCCAACGTGGACTACATCCCCGCGAATTCCAAGTCGCCTTATATTCAGAATTGGTTCCTGTCGGTGCAGCGCGAGATCGCCGAGGATACAGTGTTTGAACTTTCTTACAACGGAAATCACAGCCTGCGCCTGCCGATCATCGCCGACTACAACGAAGCAGCCCCCAATCAACCGGGCGCGGCCCTCTCCTATCAGAAGCGCGCACCGATTCCAACGTACGGTCCCATCACGTGGGTCGACCCAGCCGGCGACAACCACTACGACGGGCTCTCCGCGCGCTTCGAACACCGTTTCACCTCCGGGCTTTACCTGCTCAATTCGTTCACCTGGGGACATGCCATCGGGGACTCCGAGCAGGCTCTCGAGTACTACGCCGGCTACGTCGAAGCCAACCCGCAAAACATCCATAACCTTGCCGCCGAAGTCGGTCCCTCCAGCTTCGATGTAAAGTTCAATAACGTAACCAGCGTCGTCTACGATCTTCCCTTCGGCCGTGGCCGCCGCTTTGGATCGGATATCCACCCGGCGCTCGACGCATTGCTCGGCGGCTGGGAGCTCAACACCATCAATACGGCCCACACCGGCACGCCGCTGAATGTGTACTACACACCATCCACCGCCAACGCCGTCAGCGGACTTTCTAACGACTACCGCGGCGAACCATTCCTGCGCCCCAACGTCTCCGGCAGCGCCGCCAGCCAAAGCACCTCGCAGACGATCAACAACTATTTCGACGGCTTCACTTTCGGCGTACCCTCGGCCGCCGACCCGTTTGGCGACCTCGGCCGTAACGCTTTCCGCGCGCCGGGCCTTGAACAATGGGACCTATCCGCCAACAAGAGCTTCCGCATCCGCGAACTGGTCAGACTCCAATTCCGCTCGGAGTTCTTCAACGTAATCAACCACACCAACTTCGGCATTCCGACCACCAACTTTTCTTCATCGTCTTTCGGTACCATTCGCAGCACGTATCCGGCGCGCCAGATTCAGTTCGCCTTAAAGGCCATTTTCTGAGCCACATTCCGGTATCATTGATGCGTGTCCAATCGCCAACATACGGGTCCCGCGATGACGGGGCCCACCGTACCCGAGCCGTCCCTCGCCGAGCGCGCGCGCACCCTCGCTCTGATTAGCGGCGTCGGCAGCCTGTCGACCCATTCCGCAAAGCTTCCGGGGTTTCCGTTCGGCTCCATGATGCCTTTTGCGGTGGACGCAAGCGGCCGTCCGGTATTCTTTATCAGCACGATGGCCATGCACACGCAGAACCTGCAGGCCGACCATCGGGCCAGCCTTCTGATCACCCAGCCGGGAGTGGATGGCGATCCACTGGGCGCGGCCCGTTTGACTCTGGTGGGCGCCGCCGGCATTGCGCCCGCCGGCGAAGTGCGCGAGCTATATATGTCTCGTCATGAAAGCGCCCGTTACTGGCAGGATTTCACCGACTTTGCTTATTACCGGCTGGCGGTGGAAGGCGTATATTTCATCGGCGGCTTTGGGGTGATGGGCTGGGTGCCGGTGGATGACTATGCCCAGGCACAGCCCGATCCCTTGGCGGCCGTCGCCCCCGAAATCATCGGGCACATGAACGCGGACCACGCCGACGCCCTCCGCCGGATTGCCGCCCACGATGCCGGCGAATCCCCGGACGAAGCTGTGATCACGGCCATCGATCGTCTAGGCTTCCATCTCCGCCTGAAAACCGGGGAACGCGTGCATGGCCGCCGCATCGCCTTCCCGCGCGAAGTCACCGGCGCCAAGGCCGCCCGCGCGGTCTTCATCGAAATGCTGGGGCTGGCGCATGACAGCGTTCAAGAATCATGAAGGGCTTTCTGGCCGGTGCCGGCTGAGTATGCTTCCCCATAACCGCAGCCTAGCAACAAATTCCAAAAAAGCCAAATTGTGTGAGCAGGTGTGAGCAAAGAGGCTGTGAAAACATGGTAGCGCTAACGGGAATCGAACCCGTATTTAAGCCTTGAGAGGGCTCCGTCCTAACCGTTAGACGATAGCGCCACAACGAATACACCAATTCTACCAGCCCAAACCACCCCTTGTCAGCCCGACCTGCTCACCCCCCATCACACCCTACCGATGCATGCCCCGCGCCCGCAAATGCGCCACCAACTCCCCCGGCTTATTCGTCTGAATCCCCGCCGCGCCCCGGTCAAGCGCCTCCTGCCAATGCCCCCGATCGTCTGCCGGGCCAAGCCGATCCACATAAATCTCGGCATGGACCTTGCGCGCCACCGCAATCGCTTCGTCCCTAAAATCTCCGGCGTCAAACGCCGCCACCCGCAAATTCAAACCGGCCGCCAGCTTTTCCAGCGTCGCGGCATTCTCCCCTTCCGGCATCGCTCGCAACCGTGGCTCCAGCGCCAGCACCTCCTTCAGAAAATGCCCCCCCATAAATCACCACCCGGTTCAGCATGTCCGCTTTCTTCAGTGCCGCCGCCAGATCGCCCGGCGCGATGTCCTTGCAATCCACGTAAACGGCGATCTTACAAGTGCGCCAGCGTGAGTGCTTCTTCAAAAGTAGGCACTTTGGTCCCCGCGAATGCGGCCGAGAACTTTACCCCCGCATCCAATGCGCGAACTTGCTCCAAGGTCATCTCGCGCACGGCGCCTTTGCCATCGGTCGTGCGGTCCACCGTCCTGTCGTGCATCAACACCAGTTTCCCGTCCGACGTCGTGCGCACGCCCAGTTCGAAAAAATCCGCCCTGCATCGATGGCGCCCTGGAACGCAGGCAGTGTGTTCTCCGGATGCGACAGGTGCTCGCCGCGATGCGCGATCACCACGATCCGTGCGGCCAGCAGTAGAGCGATCGATGAGTGCATAGGAGTTGCGCCGCGGGGCGCGCGTTTCACCCCGCTCGCGGCCGGCGCATCGCGCCTCTTCAGCCCCAAAAATCCGGCAGGCTGCTTCGTCCGTTCACACCAAGGATCATACCTGCTGGCGAAGCGCTAAGGCAATGCCTCGCGCGCCGCGCCGCGCTAAAACCCTCGTCAAAACCAACTCTCCCCCGCGCCCGCCAAGTGCTACCTTGTCGATAATGAAACTCCCCAGAATCCTTTTCATCGCCCTCCTGGCCTTCCCCGTCTTCGCCCAAATCCGCTTCGTCACCGCACCCAAGCTTTGGATCCTCGATACCGGCGTCTCCACCTACATCCTCGGCATCAACGAGCAGAACGCCTTGCAGAATGTCTACTGGGGCGATCGCCTGTACCGCGATGCCGATCTCGCGCCCGCCCACACCATGCCCGAACACGCCTCCTTCGATTCCCGCGAGACCATGACCAACGAAGAGTATCCCGGCTGGGGCGGCATTCGCTTCAACGAGCCCTGCCTCAAGGTCACTCTCGCCGACGGTACGCGCGACCTCGTCCTCACCTACGTCTCCCACGAAATCCGTGGCGATACGCTCGAAATCCACACCCGCGACATCCGCTACGCGCTCGCCGTCGACCTCGTCTACCGCGTCTACCCGCGCTACGGGATCATCGAGAAACACTCCATCATCCGCAACCAGACCACCCAGCCGATCGTCGTCGAAAGCGCCCAGTCCGGAGTTTGGTATGTGCCCGCCGGCGAGGGATACCGGCTGACTCATCTCACCGGCCGCTGG
Organism: Bryobacterales bacterium; assembly: GCA_963738375.1. GTDB lineage: Bacteria > Acidobacteriota > Terriglobia > Bryobacterales > Bryobacteraceae > Bog-159. The sequence continues at coordinate 739,422 of CAVTWL010000004.1, forward strand.
GCCGGCGAAACACAACTGCACCGGAACCCATCGAACCCGGCAAGAAGATCCTCGAGAGCCGCCGCGGCAACACCAGCCACCAGGCCAATCCGTGGTTTGCGCTCGATGGCGGACCGTCCGGCGATGCCGCCACCGAGGAACACGGCCGCGTCTGGTTCGGCGCCCTCGCCTGGAGCGGCAACTGGAAGCTCGTCATCGAGGAGACCCCCGCGCAGCAGGTCCGCGTCACCGGCGGTCTCAACGATTTCGATTTCGCCTACCCCCTGAAACCCGGCGACACACTTGGAAACGCCGGCCTTCTACGGCGGTTTCACCCGCCAGGGCTTCGGCGAAAGTTCCCGCATGCTGCACGCCTTCGAGCGCGACGAAATCCTGCCCGACCGCGCCGCCCCCCACCCCCGGCCCATGCTCTACAATTCCTGGGAAGCCACCACCTTCAACGTCAACGAAGCCGGACAGAAGCAGCTCGCCGACAAAGCCGCTTCCATCGGCGTCGAACTGTTCGTCATGGATGACGGCTGGTTCGGCGAGCGCAATAACGACCACGCCGGCCTCGGCGATTGGATCGTCAATCCCACGAAATTCCCCAACGGCCTGCAGCCGCTGATCGACTACGTCAACGAACTCGGCATGAAGTTCGGCTTGTGGGTCGAGCCGGAAATGGTCAATCCCAATAGCGACCTCTATCGCGCTCATCCCGATTGGGCCATGCACTTCAACGATCGCCCCCGCTCCGAAGCCCGCAATCAGCTGGTCCTGAACATGGCGCGCGATGACGTCCGCGATTACATCTTCTCGCGTCCTCGACAAGCTCGTCTCCGAGCAATCACATCGAGTTCCTGAAGTGGGATATGAATCGCCATTTCGGCGAGCCCGGCTGGCCCGAAGTCCCCGTCGCCGAACAGAAGGAGATCTGGGTCAAGTACGTCCGCAACGTCTACGACATCATCGACCGCCTGCGCGCCACACATCCCGGACTCGAAATCGAATCCTGTTCGGGCGGCGGCGGCCGCGTCGACCTGGGCATCCTGCAGCGCGTCGACGAAGTCTGGACGTCCGACAACACCGAAGCCTTCGACCGCCTGCGCATCCAGGAAGGCTTCACCTATGCCTACGCGCCCAAGGTGATGATGGCCTGGGTCACCGACGTGCCCAACATGAACGGACGCAGCACCCCGCTCAAGTATCGCTTCCTCGTCGCCATGCAGGGCTCGCTCGGCATCGGCTCGAACCTGAACCACTGGACCGACGCGGATTTCGCCCTGGCCACACACATGGTGGGCCTCGACAAGCAGATCCGCGCCACCGTGCAGCAGGGCAATCTCTACCGTCTTTTCTCTCCGCGCGAAGGCGAGTTCACCGCCAACGAATACGTCTCGCAGGATGGCAAACAAGCCGTGCTCTTCGCCTTCCTGCACTCGCAGCAATACCTGCGCCCCGTGCCCACCGTCTATTGGCGCGGCCTCGACGAACACGCCGTGTATCGCGTCAAAACCATCGACAACAAGCTGTTCCCGAAGCTCGACACCGTCAGCGGCGCCTATTTGATGAATCGCGGCATCGATCTTCACCTGGTGGGCGACTACGACAGCACCGTCTTGACGCTGGAACGCTTGCCGTGACATATACTGTCAGTTTCGGAGGCGTGTAAATGCGAAAGCGTACAACGGTCCTGATCGGAATCGGCGGCGGCGCGCTCGCGTGGCTGACAGGATGCGGCAGTTCCCCGCATGCGCCGACTGAAAAATATTGGCTGGTTGCAACCAACGTAAAGATCCCTTACTGGCAAAGCGTGAACGCAGGCTTGCTCGGCGCCGCTAAGCAATTGGGCGTGAAAGCGGAGATGGTCGGCCCCGACACCTTCGATCCCAAAGCGGAGCACGAAGCCTTTCAGCACGCCATTGCCGAAAAAATAAAACCCGCCGGCATCATCGTTTCCGTTGCCGACCCGGCCGTCATCCAACCCGATATCGACGCGGCCATAGGACAGGGCATTCCGGTGCTCACGCTGGATTCCGATGCGCCGTCGAGCAAGCGGCTCACCTTCATCGGCACCGACAATTACCGCGCCGGCCTGATGGGCGCGCAGCTTGCAGTCAAGCAGTTAAAGGACAAAGGCAATCTCGTTGTCTACACCATTCCCGAGCAAGCCAATTTGAAGGATCGCATGCGCGGTTATCACGATGGCTTCGAGGGCCACCCCGGCATCAAAATCGTCGATACCGTGGACATTAAAGGCGACCCGCGCGTCGCCTTCGATCACACCCAGGATCTGGTGGACAAGAAAGGCATCGACAAAATCGATGGCTTCATCTGCCTCGAAGCGGTTGCCTGTCCCGAAGTGGCAGATGTCCTGGAGAGGAATAAAGCCGGCAACAAATTAATCGTCGCCATGGATACCGACCCGCGCACTCTCGACTACATCAAGAAGGACCGCATCGCCGGAACCATCGCGCAGAAGCCCTACACCATGGGATTCGTGGGCGTCGCCTCGCTCGACACCCTGCACCACTATCCGCCAACGCCGCTCGATAAGATGTGGATTGACGACCCACTCTCGCCGGTCCCTACCTTCATCGGAACCGGCCAAGTCCTGGTCGATAAAAGCAACGTCGATTCGTTCGTGAGCGCAACCGCTCAGAAGTGATCTGCTCCGATGAATGAGCAAAGCAGCCACGAGCAAGCGCCGCATAAGTGGTATACGCGCCCCGTGCTCTTCGTCTCCGACATCACGCGAGCCCTTCACTTCTATATCGACGTGCTCGCCTTCAAGAAATCGTGGCACGAGGCTGATGGCGCGGGCACAGTCTGCCAGGTCAACCGTGCTGGATGCGAGATCATTTTGTGCGAAGATGCCGGGCGGAAGGGCAAAGCACGGCTGTTTGTCGAGCTAACACGCCAGGGTGTCGCCGAGCTGCAGCGCGAGATCGCCCAGCAGTCGATCCCTAATCAGAAATTCTGGTGGGGCAGCAACGTGATTCAGGTCGAAGACCCTGACGGCAACGAGTTGCTCTTTCCCTTGCCGGATTAGCGGCTAAACAAACAGCCCGGTAATGGCGATCGCCAGTCCGGCAATGCCCGCGATCAGGCCGATCGCCGGGAACAGCATCTTGCGCGCAATGAAATAAAGGGAGCTCAGCACCAAAGCGATCTCGAGCAAACCCTCGCCCAGGTCGTAGCGCAGAGCGCGCTTCTCCGCATTCTCGGAGGCTTCCTTCTGTTCGTTGGCCTTGTCTTGCAATTCCTTCGCCTGTTCGGTGTACTTCTGCTTGTCCTTCTCAAACGCAGCCAAAGCTTCCTTCGCGCCCGCATTCGCCGGACCCAGTACGCCAATCAACTTCTCCCCGACTTCCAGGTTGTGATACTTCAACCGGCTTGCCTGATAATACTGCCACTGATCGTTGGAGTCCGTTTTCTTGATGATGGCCTCGGTATGCGTCCGATGCGAGGCGATCGTTACTACCGCCAGAAACACGGCCAGCAGGGATGCCAGAATGCCGACTCGCTTCCCAACCGGATCGCTCTCGTGTCCTTCGTGATGAATTTCCAGCTCTGCCATCTTGTGTCGTCTCCTCGAACCTAAACAGGCCCCGCTGCCTGTTCCGTTTCCGGCATCAGTTCGCCTTTTTCCAAATGCCGCACCTTGGTGGCAAACCGCGCCGCGTGCGGATCGTGGGTGACCATCACTACCGTTTTGCCGTATTCCCGATTCAGCTTGGAAAGCATCGTCAGCACGTCGTCCGCTGAAGCCGCATCCAAATTGCCGGTCGGCTCGTCCGCCAGGATCAAGGCCGGATCTGTCACAATCGCGCGCGCAATGGCCACGCGCTGCTCCTGGCCGCCCGATAGCTGCCTTGGATAGTGGCCCATCCGATCGCCCAAGCCCACCAGCTTCAGCGCCGTCGCCGCATGCTCCAAACGTTCCGCCTTCTTCAGATTGGTCAGCTTGAGCGGCAGTTCCACGTTCTCTAGCGCCGTCAGCACCGGAATCAAATTGAACTGTTGGAAGATGAAACCCACATGCTCATTGCGCCAATGCGCGATCTGCCGGTCGCTGAGTTCGCGGAGGTTGTGCCCGAGCACGCGGATCTCCCCCCCCGTCGCCTTGTCCATCGCCGCGATTAAGTGCAGCAGCGTGGATTTGCCGGAACCGGAAGGGCCCATCAGCGCCACGAATTCACCCTTCTCAATTTGAATGTCGATATTCTTCAGCGCTACGACGTGGAATTCGTCGCGCACAAACTCCTTCGACAGATTGCGCGTTTCGATAATGATTTCGCCCATGGGAAATTAGACCTTTTGCCGCACTCGGTCGCCGTCTTTCAGCGTGGCGGGTGGATTCACAATCAAGTCTTCGCCTCCGATCAGTCCCTGTTCGACGCGCACGCCGGTGCTATTCGCAGGCCCTGGCTTGATCGGCCGCGTCACGGCGCGCCCGTCCAGCATCACGAAAACCTTGCCGTCGCGGATTGCCGACGCCGGCACCATTACGATCGGCTGAGATGGCGTCGCCGCCGCCTGTTTGGCATCCGATAGAAACGCCACGCTGGCGTTCATTTCCGGCCGCAGATAGTCGTCCGGATGCGTCACTTTCACCTTTACCTGCACGGTCGCCTTCTGCCGGTTCGCTTCGGGCGAAACCTCGCGGATGAAGCCGTCGTACTTGCGGTCGGGAAATGCATCGGTGGTGATGGTTCCGCGCTGCTGCATGTGCAGCTTGGCGAAATCGTTCTGGCTGATGTCCAGTTCTACTTCCAGATCGTTCAGATCCGCCAGCGAAACGACATACCCCTTAGCGCCGCGATCGCCCACAAAACTGGTGGTCACAAATTCGCCGATCTCTACCGCGCGCTCCAGAATGGTACCCGTCACGGGCGACCGGATAATCGTATTGGCCAGGTTCGTCTCCGCATACGCCACCGCGCCGCGGGCCTGCTCCACCTGCGCCGCGCATGGCGTCGATCTGCTCCTGGCGCGGCCCGATCTTCACCAGCTCATAGGTCTTTTGCAGCGAATTCACCTTGCGCCGCCGCCGAATCGTAGCGCGCCTGCGCATCGTCCAGGTTCTGCTGCGACATCACCGCCTGCGAGACCAGTTTGCGCGTCCGCTCCAAGCTCACCCTCGCATTCTCCAAGTCCGCCTTCGACGAATTCAAATTGGCTACTGCCTGCGCCACTTCCTCCGGCCGTGACCCGTGCTCCAGTTCGGCCAGATGCGCTTGCAGATTGGCCAAGTTTCCTTTCGCCTGGTCGAGCTGCGCGCGGTATTCGTCGTCTTCCAGCCTTACGAGCGTCTGGCCTTCCTTCACCCGGTCGCCCTTATCCACGCCGATCCACTTTACTTTGCCAATCACCTTGGCCGCCAGTTCAATTTTGTGGGCAGCTACGATGTAACCGGTCGCGTTCAGCACCACGCCTTCAATAGCATGGCCGGAGTCGATCGACTTCACGCGCTGCACTTCCACTTCGGTCGCCGCATTCAACCGGCTGTATGCAAAACGCCCCGCTCCCAAGAGGAGGAACAGCACCACGCCGGCGATAATCCAGCGCGTCGCCCACTTGTTGGGCTCGGCGGGCCGTTTCTTGTTCCTGTCGATTTGAAGGGACTTCAGTTCCGCGTCCATCGGGTCAAACCTCGCGCAGCGCGACTAAGATTTCTTTGCGCGCCGCCATGCGGGCAGGGAAGAGTCCGCCGAAAGCTCCCAGCAGCGCCGCAAAAATGATTCCGGAGAGCATGATCATGGGCGTCACGCGAAAGGAAAAAGCGAGTTCACTGAAAGTGGTGCTGCCAATTCCCGTAGTAATCCCGTTGAGCGGAAACACCAGCAGGCACCCCAGCACTCCTCCCAGCCCGGCGAGCAGCACCGACTCCAGAAAGAAGCTCACCAGAATGCTGCCCTGCGAGAATCCGAGCACGCGCAGCGTCCCGATCTCCCGCGACCGCCGCGCTACCGCCGCATACATCGTATTCATCGCCGCGAAGCTGCTCCCGATCGCCATAATGATCGCAACGAAAATGCCGAGGTATTCGATCGGCGCCGCCGACCGCGTTTGCAGCGCATAATATTCCTTCTCCGAAACCGCGTTCATGTTCAGCCGTTGATCGTCGTTGATGCTGTTCAGCAGCGCCTTCGCGGTCGCTTCATCTGTCGCCCGCACCAGCGCCGAACTCAGCACGTCCTCGCGCTGCAGGTCGGAGCTCACCTGGTTCAAATCGCCGAAAATTTCGCTGTTCTGCGCACTCTGGCCGGCATCCATCACCCCCACCACTTCCCAATCGCCCCGCCCGAATGTAATACGCTTGCCCAGCGCCGCGCCCGGATAGCGTTTGGCGATGGACTTGCCCACCACCACTTCCCGCTTGCCGGTCTCAAACCATCGCCCCTCGGAAATCTTCAGTCCCGGCCGCATCTCGATACCGATCGGCGACAGCCCGCGCATGGTGACGTTAGTGCCTTCAGGCACATCCACGCTTGGCAGATTGATCACCGTAACGACTTCCAGCGACGCCATCGGATCTCCGTTCTTCGCCCGCGCAATTCCCGCTTTGAATTTCAAATCCTGAAACTGTGTGCGCGTGAAATTCGAAACGAGTTCCGATTCCGAGCCCTTCCTCATTACCAGAATCTGCAGCGGATCGCCGCTCGAACTCAGCGTTGCCCGCAGGCCGGTCAATAGAGCCATCATCGCCAGCAGCACCGCTACAGTGAGCGCGATGCCCAGCGCCGTCATGAGCGTAGTCGTCTTGCGAACCACTAAGTTCCGAAAATTATAAGCGACTGGAATAGCCATGGTTAAGTTTTCAATCCGTGCTGCGCAGCGCCTCAACAATGTTCGTCCGCGAAGCGTTCCAGGCGGGAATGAACGAGCTCACCAGCCCGATCGTGAGCGCGACACCAACGCAAACCGACGCCACCGTGGGGTCGAATTGCCGGATCGGCGGCAAAAACATGCCCGCCGGGCTCTTCTGCACGCCGCCAGTGAGGAACGTCGAAAGCAAAAAGCCAATCGCGCCACCCGCCACCGATATCGCGCACGCTTCGCCCAAAATGATGAACAAGATGTTGCCGCCGGTGAATCCTAAGGTTTTTAGTACGCCTACTTCGCGCACGCGTTCGCGCACCGACATCGCCATAGTGTTCCCGGAAACGAGCAGGATCGTGAACATCACCGCCGCGCAAATGCTTACCAGGAACAATTTCACATTGCCCAGCATGGAAACGAAGCTCAGCAGAAAAGCCTGTTCCGTCTCCGAGCGCGTCTGCACCGGCGAATTGTGAAAACCATCGTCCACTGTCTGCGCCACGCGCGGCACTACGCCGGCGTTGTCGCACAAAATGATGAAGGTTCCCACCTCGCCTTTGCGGCTCTCGGGCAGCCCTTCGCGCACGTAGGCCCAATTGAAATACAACATCTCGCTCTTGCGCGGGCTGTCGAAGATGCCCCGCACGGTCAGTTCCAGGTTGCCCGGATAAATATCGCCGATGATGGTAATCCGGTCGCCGATATGGAAATTGAACTTGTTCGCCAGGTCACGGCCAATCACCGTACCCGTGCGGTCGTGAATGAATGCCTGCTTTTGGTCTTCCGGAATTCTCAGCTCACTGTAAATCTGAAACAGTTTCTCCGGCTCGACTCCAAACCGCGCGAAGAAATTCTTGGGGTCGCGCGCATCCTTGTAAACCCCGTTGAACCACTGCGAGGTCATGGTTTCCTTCACCCCGGGGACCTGGCGGATGCGATCCTGATAAAACAACGGGATGGGCAGCGTCAGGGAAACCCGGTTCCGCGTCACCAGCCGCAACGCCTGGTCGGGAGTCGCGTCGCTCAAATAAAGCGCGTGATACACCGCCACCAGCACGCCCAACAGACACATGGAAGCTCCGATGCTGACGATCGTGAGCGTCGTGCGCCGCCGGTTGCGCCAGCAATTCTTGACGATCAAGGGCAGATATCGGAACATGGAGGTCTTCCTATTCTAAGCTAATAAAGGCATGCATGACATCTGGATGCGCGAGGCATTGGCGTTGGCGCGCGAAGCGGAGGCGGCGGGCGAGGTTCCCGTGGGCGCCGTGGCTGTCCGGGACTGCAAAATCGTCGGGCGCGGCCGCAATTCCCCCGTCGGACGCTCCGACCCCACCGCTCATGCCGAAATCCTCGCCCTCCGCGAAGCCGCGGTAGCCACGGGAAACTACCGCATCGAGGGCGTCACCCTTTATGCCACCCTTGAACCCTGCGCCATGTGCGCCGGGGCGCTGGTCGCAGCACGCGTCGAGCGCCTGGTTTTCGGCACGCGCGACCTGCGCTTCGGCGGCGTGCGGAGCAAGTTCCGCATTGCCGACTCGGAGTTGCTCAACCACCGCGTCGATATCGTAGAAGGCGTGCTCGCGGTCGAATGCGTGGAACTGCTGCTGTCCTTCTTTGCCAGTCGCCGCTGACTAATGCCGGAATAAACCGTACGTCAGCACGGCCCACGCGGCGATAAACGCAAGGCCGCCCAGAGGGGTAATCGCCCCCAGCGTTTTCACCCCCGTGAACGCCAGCGCGTAAAGACTCCCGCTGAATAGCATGATGCCTGTCAGCAGCAGCCCGCAAGCCCGCGCGCTCTCCGGCTCGGTCAGCATGCCCACCTTCGCGAACAACGGGATCACCAGCATCCCCAGCGAGTGTACGATCTGGTAAAACACCGCCTTCTGGTAAATCTCCATCGAGTAGGCATCCAGGCGTCCCCGCAGCCCGTGCGCCCCGAAAGCGCCCAAAATCACCGACAAACATAAGAAGATCGCGCCGCCGCCGCTCCAGTTCATGACTCCCAATTGTAGCGTTTGGCGTACAGTAGGAAAGATGCCGGCTAAATCCCCAAACAAATCCGCTTTCGATGTACACCCGGGAATTGCCAGGATGCACACCATGGTCGCCAAGCTCAAGGAAAATACCGGCCGATCGCTAGAAGAATGGCGATGTCTGCTGGCCCAGCAATCGCTGGCCACCGAGAAAGACCGCCGCGCCTGGCTGAAAGAGAAGCATGGTCTCGGCTTGAATTACGCCTCTTGCATCGCGGAACTGTCGGCGGGCGATAAAGAAGACTTGATCAGCCCCGAAGCCTACCTGCGCGCGGCCGAAAGGTATGTCGAGAAAATGTTCGCCGGACCGAAAGCCGCCCTGCGCCCCATCTACGATGCTCTCGTCAAAGCCGGCCGCGCCCTCGGTAAGGATGTCCGCGTCTGTCCCTGCCGGACCATGGTTCCGCTCTATCGCAATCACGTCTTTGCGCAGATTAAGCCGTCCACCCGCGCGCGCATCGATTTCGGCCTAGCCTTGCGCGATACCAAGACACCTAAGCGCCTGATCGATACCGGCGGCTTCGCCAAGAAAGACCGCATCACTCACCGCATTGAAATCGGGTCGCCGGACGAAATCGATGCCGAAGTGAAGCGCTGGATGAAGGCCGCCTACGACATGGACGTCTAGCAGGCGGCCCTTGCCTGGAGGTCTTTACGTGGCGGACTTCTCAGTCGTGTTTGTCTGGTTCTGCGTCGTCGAGTTCTTGCTTGGGTTATTGGCCTTGCTCGCCGACGCGACCCTCCAGGATATGGCGAACCCCGGCTTCCAGTGGAATTGGTTCAGCGTCGGAATGGAGCCACCGGGAGCGGCGCTGCCAATGGTGTATCCCGCCTGTAGGGCCTGCTGAAAGCCTCCGTAGGCCCCAACGGTAATGAACAACTGCTCCTTCAGAAAGCTGAGAGACGGCCCGAAGAGGAACTCCGGATTGGTGCTCAGTTGTCCGCTGGTCAAGGTAAAACCCGCAGTCATATGCAGCGACCCGTGTAGCCAACTGGTGGTGCCGTCGATGAGACTGGCGTCAAGGAAAGCCATCGGCTGAACGCGCGTGGACGAGTTTTCACTGTACCCGATGGTCCCGTTCCCGGATGTTGAGGTGCCGCTGGTCGCGCCTAGCGATTGGTATGAGATCTTGGCCAGCGGCGATACGGCGAATCCGGCCGAGAAGGCGAACAGCGGCTGGCCTAGGGTCAGAGTCACCGAGGTGACATCGCTATAAGTGGCTGGCTGATCAGCGGTAGCAGCGGCTGTCGCTTTCTGTAGCTTAACGGCTACAGTGCGCGCTTCGTGCCAATCCGGAAGAATCGTGCCGAGTACCTGGCAGCTGTCTTGATCCGAGGTTGCGTCATTGACGATCTTCGTGAGGCGCGCAGTCAATGCCGGAATATCCGCGATGAAGGCGGCGTATTGGGCGATCTTTGCCGAGGCGGTAGAGACATCGGCATCGTGTTGCGGCGCATGGATCGTCTCGAAAGCCAACGCCGATTTCTGCATCTCACTCAAATTGGTGTTGGAGCTTACGGTCAGGGAAAGCGCGTTCGACATAGAACTCGCTTGAAAATCGCGGTTCAGGTCAAGCAGTTGCCGGGCAGTGTCCGGCAAGGCCGACCGGTTCTGTGGTCCGCTAAACGTGATGTTTTTGAAACCTGCGTTCACCTGCAGTCCGTCCACGGATTTCAGGTCGTTCAGGAGCTGCTGGGCATTCTTTCTCTCGGCACTGCGGCTAACCGATTGCTGAAAGTTGTCGATATCCTTCCGAATAGGTTGAAATTGTGTGTCCAAAGTATGCAGGACATTCTGTTGTCGCGCAGCGTTCTGCTCCGCGTTCGATACCTCCGGCGAAGCGGCGCCGGACATAGTTTTTGCCGCGTTCTCGTTCGCCGCGTCGGCATTATCGCTCGGCGAGGGAGACGGCAAGTTGACGCCGATGATGCCGCCCACCTGGCTGAGTGTCGACTCATCGACAACACTTTCATCGATCACCACACGAAACTGCGTGCCCGTCGGCGCATTGCAGATCGCTACCCGGATCCAATCGGTGCGCGCAAAAAGCTTGCTTCCCGTATACCCGCCCTCCGGGCTAAAACAGACGACCTTAGGGTGTTTCACACCTGCCGTGCAGTCCCCCTTGCAAACGCGATCGGAAGCCTTGTTGGCCGCGTTGTCCGCACAGTAAGCTGGCATGAGAGCCAACAATAGATAGGTTGCCAAATTCTTTTTCACGTGACGCTCCTTTGAGTGGTCTTCGGGCGTCCGCGCGAATTTCACTTGCAGCCGCCCATTATGAAGAGCGCAAGGTTGGTACAAAAGAGGACAAAGAAGATCCGATCCGAATCGACAAAGTGGCGGTGGGCTGAGGTCTTCCGGCCCTACTCAACCAGGCGTTCTGGCATATCCGCCAGCACATATCCCATCACGGCCATAGCGGCGATGCACTGCTGAAAATCGTGCGGCTTGATCTTATCCACCGTATCCGTGCGCGTGTGATGCCAGTCGAAATAATGCTGTCCGACGGTAAACAAGCCGAGCCCCGGAACACCATCCCGCATCAGGGGACCAATATCCGCGCCCCCGCCCTCGTCGTTAATGGTATCCGCGCCGATCGGTTTCAGGAGTAGCCCTATCTCTTTCGCCTTTGCCAGCGCCGCGCCCTTCGCGCTCACTCCGAATCCGATCGGCCGTTCCGCGCCGCCATCCATTTCGATGGCCGCCACATAGTTGTGGATCTTATCGCCCACCATCGCGCGATAGGCCCGCCCGCCGGCGCCGCCGTTCTCTTCATTGGTCCAGAAGACCACGCGCAACGTGCGCCGCGGCCGCAGCCCGAGCTTCTTGATCACCGTTGCCGCTTCGAGCGCCGCCATAATCCCGCTGCCGTCGTCTTGCGCGCCCGCGCCTACGTCCCACGAGTCGATATGGCCGCCCATCACTACAATCTCTTCGGGCTTCTCGCGCCCGGCGATCTCGCCCATCACATTGGCTGAATCCGCATCGGGCATCATGCGCGCTTCCATGGATAGATGCACGACCACGTGCGATCCGGCATCTGTTAGCCGTTGAATCAGGGTCGCATCTTCAAACGTGATTGCCGCCGCGGGAATCTTTGGATCCGCTTCGTTATAAGTCAGCGCCCCGGTGTGCGGAGTCTGCATCGCCAGCGATCCAACCGACCGGATCAGCATGGCCGCCGCGCCCAGCTTGGCAGCCCGCGAAGGCCCCGCCGCGCGATATTGCACCGTCTTCCCGTAGCCTTCGTACGGCACGTTGAACAGTACAATCTTACCCGCCACCTTTTCTCGGCCCAAAGCTTCCAGTGCTTCGAAACCTGCCACCGGGATCACCTCCGCCGTGATGCCGCCCGCCGGTGTTCCCACGCTGTCCCCCAGGCCCAACATCGACAGCGCATGATTCACCGGCTTTACGATCTCGGCGTTTTCCTTGCCTCGCACCCAGTACGGCACCTTCACCGGCGACGTCCTCACATTCTCTAGCCCGTCCCGCTTCATCTGTGCTACCGCCCAGGCAATCGCCTCATTGAGCGATTCCGATCCGCTCAGCCGGTTCCCGATCCGGTCGCAAAGATAAGAAAGCTTTCCGTACCCGTCCGTATCCACCAGCGACGCGCTGATAATCTGCGTCGCGACTTCTTTGTAGGTTTCCGAAAGGGGAGCGGCAGCTGCCAGCAGGGCGCATGGAAGCAAGACAAAACCGAAGCGAGAGAAGCGCATCTAGACAGTCTAACCTTCTAGAACGCGTCTTAGCTCCTCCGGCCGGAAGCAATGCGCGAATGCGGTCTCGCGTGTAATCCTGCCCGCGCGCACCAATTCCGCAAGCGACTGCTCCATGGTCATCATGCCTTCGGCCCGCCCGATGGTAAGCTGGCTGCGCAGTTGATGGTCGTCGCCACGCCGGATCAGATTTCGCACGGCATCGGTAGCCATCATGATCTCGAGGGCCGGAAACCGGTTGATCCCGTCCATTGCGGGCACCAGTTGCTGCGCCACCACAGCCAACAGCGCCAGCGACAGCTGTTGCCGCATCTGGCCCTGGTGAGCTGCCGGGAACGAATCCAGAATCCGTGAAACCGATTGGGCGGCGTCGTTGGTGTGCAGGGTCGAAAAGACGAGGTGCCCCGTCTCTGCAGCGGTCAGTACGGTTGCCATGGTTTCCGCATCGCGCATCTCGCCTACCAGGATCACGTCCGGCGTCTGCCGCAAAATGCTCCGTAACGAATTGACGAAGTCCGGCGCGTCGTATCCCACTTCGATCTGCTCCACGATCGAATTGCGATTCACATGCTGATATTCGATGGGATCCTCGATAGTTACAATGTGCGTGCGCCGCTTGGTGTTGATCAAGTCGATCATCGCCGCCAGAGTCGAACTCTTCCCGCAGCCGGTAGCGCCGGTCACCAATATCAGCCCTTGCCGCCGGTCGGCCAGGCGAGCCAAGGGCGGCGGCAGGTGCAGTGTTTCAATGGTCGGAATGCGCGCCGGCAGCACCCGAATGCTGGCGGCCAGAGTGCCGCGCTGATGATGGATGTTGGCGCGGAACCTTCCCACCGGGTCGCGCACGAAGCAGAAATCGATGGTGCGTTTTTTCTGCAATTCGTCGTACTGCCGCGAATCGAGCAGTGGCAGCACAAAGTTGCGAACGTCCTCGGCGGAGAGTGGAGGCCCTGCCGCGGGCGCCAACGCGCCATTGATACGAAGTGAAACAGGCGTGCCCGCAATCAACAGCAGATCGGAGGCATTCTGTCTTCCCGCGTAAGTCAGCAATTGGTCGAGCGATCCGGCATTCTGCGGAGGACGTACCGCAACCTGCTTCTCGGCCGGCCGCGATCCGGGAACTGCGCGGTTCAATTCTTCGACGATGCGGCTGAGATCCTGATCGTAGCCCCCCACGTCGAGCACCTTATACTTGTGCGCCCGGGGGAGGAGGCGGGGTCGCTGGAGTTTCCGGCGCAGCCGGCGGATGAATCCTTTCCACCACGACTGTGAAATGCGCGAAATGAGCCGCAATCGCGCCCACCGCGGCTAACACCGGAGCCACCACCACGCCGATTGCCGCCAGAGTCAGCGGGATTTCCATGAAAGTATGGCCGTGGTCATCGCGGATAATAATCCGCCGGATATTTCCCTCGTGAATCAACTCCTGAACTTTGTCGACCAGCTCCTTGCCAAGGACTTTGAACTCCTCCATCGTCACGCGAAAGTTTTCCATAGATTATTCTTTCAGTGTAACAGGCGTGATTGGGCGGCCCGCCCCACGAAGGGAGAGGTTCATGCGAGTTGGTTTTTGATCGGCAGATCGCGAATGCGCTTGCCGGTGGCGGCGAAAATTGCATTACAGATGGCGGGCGCCATGGGCGGAACGCCAGGTTCGCCGACCCCCGCGGGTGGCGCGGTACTCGGCACAATGTGCACGCGCGTCTCCACGGGTGCTTCGTTGAACCGTGCGACAGGATAGTTGTGATAATTGGATTGCTCCACCCGGCCATTGGCGGCCGTGATTTCTCCCATCAGCGCAATGCTCGCGCCGAAGACCGATGCGCCTTCTAACTGGGAGCGTACCCGATCGGGATGAATGACCTGGCCGGCATCGAGCGCAATATCGACGCGCGGAATTCGGATTTTGCCGCCGTCCACTTCCACCGCGGCCACGGCGGCGACGTAGGTGTAGAAACTGCGATGAACGGCGATCCCCAGAGCGCGTCCGTTGCCCGCTTTGTTTTTCGCCCAACCGGACCGTTCAGCGGCGATCTCAATCACGCGGCGCATGCGCGCGATATCCAGCATGTAGGGATCGGGGCCTTTGCGTTCTTCGGGCGGACGCCGATCGACGAGGCGCGGTTTGCCTAACATATCGAGCAGGTATTCCACGCGGTCTCGCCCAGCAGCGGCAGCCAATTCATCGGTAAAGGATTGCACAGCGAAAGCATGGGGAATATTGGCGACGGATCGCATCCAGCCAATGCGGATGTGCGTATCCGCCGGTCCGCATTCGGCCCGGAAATTGGCAATTTCGAACGGAACGTCGTTCCAGCCCATGTCGAGCTCGAAGGTTCCGTATTTCGCCGTCACATCGTCCTGCGACCCGATGGGGGGAAAGCGCTGCGCTGCAGCCACGCGGTAGGGCGGCCTTTTTCGTCCGTCGCCGCTTTCATATACATCGCGGCCACGGCGTGATAGAAGCCGAAGCGAATGTCGTCCTCACGCGACCAGACCACTTTCACGGGCTTGCCCACTTGTTTCGAAAGGATAGCCGCCTCCGCAACGTAATCCGGCTTGGATTTGCGGCCGAATCCCCCGCCGAGCAGGGTGACGTGGCAGGTGACGTCCGCCGGCTTGATGCCAAGGGCCTTGGCAACCGTATCCTGGACGGCTTGTGGATTCTGCGTCGGCGCCCAGGCGGTTACTTTGCCGTTCTTGAATTCGGCGACAGCCACCGGTGGTTCCATGGTTGCGTGGGCGAGGTAAGGCACGTAATATTCGGCCTCGTGTACCCTCGCCGCGCCCTTGAAAGCGGCATCCACGTCGCCGTCGTTACGCGATACTTTGCACGGCTGTCGCGCGGTTTCCCGCAGTGTCTTCTTGTAAGCGCCGGAATCGAGTGTTGCATTAGGGCCGGGTTCCCAGTCGATTTTCAGCTTCCGGCGTCCCTGCATGGCGGCCCAGGTATTGTCGGCAATTACAGCCACTCCGCCCAGGGGTTGAAACGCGTAGGGCGGCTTGAAGGGAGGGATGGTCAGCGTTTGAGAAACACCGCGGACCTTGCGCGCCTCGGAATCGTCGTAGCCTTTGAGCGTCCCGCCAAAAACGGGAGGGTGCTCGATCGATGCATAGACCATGCCTGGCATGCGTGCGTCCATCCCGAACGTGGCGCGGCCCTCGACGATGTCGTCGAGATCGGTGATGGGGACATTCTTGCCGATGTAACGGTAGTCGGCGGAAGGTTTGAATTTCAAATGCTCCTTAGCCGGCACCGGCTGGTTCGCCGCAATCGCCACTAATTCGCCATAGCCCAGCTTCCGCCCGGACCCTTCATGCACCACTTCATGATTTCTGCCCCGGCATTCCGCCGCCGGCACATTCCATTTGGATCCAGCCGCGCTTTCCAGCATCATGCGCGCTGAAGCACCAGCCTCCCGCATCGCGTCGTAAAAATCGCGGATGGATTCCGAGCCGTCCGTGTCCTGGCTGCCGTACTTGGCGTCGCCGATGGCTTGCTCGATTTTGACGCGCGCCCAATCGGCTTCGAGTTCCTCCGCCACGATCATGGGCAAGGCGGTGCGGATTCCAGTACCCATTTCAGAACGATGGGCGATGATGATGACACGCCCGTCGGGCTCAATGCCCAGATAAACGCTGGGCTGCCAGATTGCGCCGTCCGCCGGGGCGGCTCTCGCTTTCATCGGTAGAAAACTCGCTCCGAGCACGAGCGCCCCTGCCGAGAATACGCCGCCCAGAAAATCGCGCCGGCTGACTACCGCGATGGTCTCGCGCTTCATGCCTTCACCCCCGCGGCGATCTTCACCGCATGCCGGATGCGTTGATAGGTTCCGCATCGGCAAATGTTGCCCTGCATGGCTTCGTCGATTTCCCGATCGGTGGGCTTGGGCTTTTCCGCCAGCAGCGACGCCGCCTGCATGATTTGGCCGCTCTGACAATATCCGCATTGCGGCACGTTTACCAGCGCGCCACGCCTTCTGCAGCGGATGATCGGCCTTGGCACTGAGCCCCTCGATTGTAGTGATGCGCTTGCCGGCGACGTCACCCATATGGGTCACGCAGCTTCGCACCGCCCGGCCTTCCACGTGTACCGTGCAGGCGCCGCACAGGCCCATGCCGCATCCGAACTTCGCGCCGGTCAATTCCAGCAGATCCCGCAGATACCAAAGAACCGGCATACCCGGATCGCCATCATACTGCGCTAAGCTTCCGTTAACGGTGAGTTTTATCATTTGTTCTCGTCGCTCCCGGCGTGGATCGGATCTACCCAGCTGACCTCGCTGGACGCTTCCGCGGGTTCGATGTCCAGGTTCACGACTACGGCCTCGTTATCACTGCGCACCAGCACGCATGCGAGGGTTTCATCGGCCGATGCGTTGATCTCCTGGTGTGGCACGTACGGCGGCACGTAAATAAAATCTCCAGGGCCAGCTTCGCTGGTATATTCGAGTCTCTCGCCCCAACGCATGCGCGCACGGCCTCGCAACACGTAAAGTACGCTTTCGAGGGCGCCGTGATGATGAGCGCCGGTTTTCGCGTTGGGGAAGATTTGGACGGTGCCAGCCCATAGCTTCTGTGCGCCCACCCGCGCAAAGTTGACGGCCGCCGCGCGATTCATACCCGGAGTCTGCGCGGTGTTGGTATCGAGCGAACCCGCGGGGATCACTTTCACGCCGTGGGTTTTCCAGTCCACGCGCTCCGGCTCCGTCATATCGATCAGTTTACCCGACTTTTCGCGCATTCTCGCAAGCTTGGTCCAGTTAATGCAATGTTTATAATGAGCATGATGGCCCTCACGAATTCGGCTTCCCGCGATATTGCGTCTACCGTTCATCCTTATACGAACCTGAAATTGCACGAGACGGCGGGTCCGCTGGTGATTGCGGAAGGCGACGGCGTGTTCGTCCGCGACGAAAATGGCAAGTCATATTTGGAAGGGCTGGCCGGCCTCTGGTGCGTGAGTCTGGGTTTTTCCGAAAGGCGCCTGGCGGAGGCCGCCTACCGCCAGATGTTGAAGCTGCCCTTCTATCACACCTTCGCCCATAAGGCGACCGATATCGGCATCGAACTCGCCGAGAAGCTGCTGAGCATCGCGCCGGCGCCCATGTCGAAGGCGTTTTTCGTGAATTCGGGGTCGGAGGCCAACGATACGGCCGTTAAACTGGTCTGGTACTACAACAACGCCATGGGCCGGCCGTTGAAGAAAAAGGTCATCAGCCGGACCAAGTCCTATCACGGCGTGACGGTGGCCAGCGCCAGTCTGACAGGGCTGCCGAACAATCACCGCGACTTCGATTTGCCGATCAGGAACATTCTGCACGTCGACTGTCCGCACTATTACCGGTACGGCTTGCCGCGCGAGAGCGAGGAGGCGTTCGCCAGCCGCATGGCCGACTCGTTGGAACAGCGCATCGTGAGCGAAGGCGCCGGTACGGTGGCGGCATTCATTGCCGAGCCGGTGATGGGCGCGGGCGGCGTGATTCTGCCTCCCGCAACCTATTGGGAAAAGGTGCAGGCAGTCTTGCGGAAATACGACGTGCTACTGATCGCGGACGAAGTCATTTGCGCATTCGGCCGCACTGGCGAGATGTGGGGTAGCCTGACCTACGGGATGCAGCCGGATATGATCACGTGCGCCAAAGCGCTTTCCTCCGGCTACCTTCCGATCGGCGCGGTAATGATTGCGGAGCCGATTTACGAAGCGTTGGTGCGGCAGTCGGAAAAGATCGGTGTGTTCAGTCATGGCTTCACTTACAGCGGCCATCCGGTCAGTTCGGCGGTGGCGCTTGAGACGCTGAAGATTTACGAGCAGGACGACGTCTTGGGTCATGTGCGAAAAGTCGCTCCGCGCTTCCAGGCAGGACTGCGCCGCTTTGCGGACCACCCGCTGGTGGGCGAAGTACGCGGGATCGGGCTGGTCGGCGCGGTGGAGTTGGTGGCCGACAAAAAAACCAAAGCATCGTTCGATGCCGCTGAAAGCGTGGGCCCTTTCTTGGTCAAGACGGGCGCATCACCACGGTCTGATCCTACGCGCCCTGGGCGACATCGTCGCGTTTTGTCCGCCGCTGATCATCAGCGAAGCCGAGATCGATCTGTTGTTCGAACGGTTCGCTCTGGCGCTGGAGGATGCGGCGGCGATGGTGCGGGAAGTCAGAAAGACGGCGGCGTGTTGATCCCGAGAATCAGCGTCCCGGTGTTGCCGGCATCCGACCAACAATGCTCGGTCTTACTATTTAAATAGAACCTATCGCCTGCGCCCGGCGCCACGCGAAACAAGGGCGGTTGCATGTTGACGATCACTCCAAATTGCTGAGCAAACTGTCTCGAGAGAGATTAGGGATCGACAGGGCCCGTCTCAAACCGTCTCATATAACAGCCGAAGCAGCTCGCTTCAGCTCATGTCGCTTAAGCTTCGCGTATACTCTTAGATCTACGGCAAGGTTGCGGAGCATCGTATGAGCCAATTCTCCGATCGCGAACTTGGCATGGACCGGCCCATCAAGCGGCGAGATTTCCTGAATGGCGTGGCGGCTGCCGTCGGGGTGCCGCTGCTGGGATTGTCATCCGCCTCCGCCCAACCGCTGCCGCCTCCGTCCAGCTACCCGCCCACGCTCACCGGCATGCGCGGCCTGTATCCTGGCTCGTTCAACACCGCGCATGCGCTGCGCGATCACACCTTGAATCAGCAGGAAAAGCTTCCGACACCGGCGAGCGCTACGACCTGGTGATTGTAGGCGGCGGGATCAGCGGCCTCAGCGCCGCCCATTTCTACCGGAAAGCGGCGGGCAACAGCGCGCGCATTCTGATTCTCGACATTCTTGACGACTTCGGCGGACATGCCAAACGTAACGAGTTCGAGATCGATGGACGCAAGCTGTTGGGCTACGGAGGCACCTTTGCGATCGAGAGCCCCAGCCCCTATAGCCCCATCGCCAAGAGCGTCATCGACGAATTGGGGCTCGACGTAACCAGAACCGCGCAAGTTTTGGATCGAAAGCTGTATCCATCCCTGGGCATGGGCCCGGGCATTTTTTTTGACAAGGAAACCTTCGGCGCCGACGTCTTGCTGCCCGACCCCAAACCGGAGAAGGATGCCGACTTTGGCGATCCGGGCACTCTGGAAACGCATTGGAAAGCGTTTCACGAACGCGCACCGCTGCCGCAGGCCGCTAAGCTTGACGTCCAGCGAATTTACGAAGACAAGAAAGACTACATGCCGGGCCTATCGGCCGCCGAGAAGAAGGTCCGCCTGGCTCGCATGACTTACGCCAAGTATCTGACCGAAGTCGTGGGCGCCGATCCCGCCGTGACGAAATATTTTCAAACGCGGCCCCATGCTTACTTCGGAGTCGGTATCGAGGCAGTTTCCGCGCAAGATGCGTGGGGGTTCGGACTGCCTGGTTTCCAGGGCTTAGACTTGGGTACCGAGCCCGGCCCCGGCATCAGTCACGACTCCATTCAGAGTGAAGAGGCGGAGAAGTACTGGTTTCATTTTCCAGACGGGAACGCGTCGATCGCTCGTCTGCTGGTGCGGAAACTGCTGCCGGCCGCAATTCCCGGCAACACGGTCGATGACGTGGTCACGGCGCGCGCCGACTACGCGCGGCTGGATGAAACAGGGTCGAAGGTGCGAATTCGCCTAAACAGCACGGTGACGCGTGTCAAGCACCTGGGTTCGGTGGATTCAGCCAGGGAAGTGGAAATCCACTACGTGAAAGATGGCAAGCTGCAATCGGTTCGCGCCGGCCGCGCAATTCTGGCGTGCTGGCACGGCATGATTCCCTATCTCACCGACGAGATATCCGAACGGCAACGGGCGGCGATGGCTTCCGCCGCTAAAGTACCCATCGTTTACACCAATGTTCTGCTCAAGCAATGGACGGCTTTTCAAAAGGCGGGCGTCAACTCCATCTACGCGCCGGGCAGCTACTGTGAGGCTGTCCAGCTGGATCTGCCGGTGAGCATGGGCAATTACGTGTGCTCGCGAAAACCGGAGGAAGCGATTATCGTGCACTTGATGAAGACGCCCTGCCATCCGGGCTTGCCCGCGCGCGATCAGCATCGTGCCGGCCGCATTGAGTTATATGGAACCAGCTTCGAGACATTCGAGCGCAACATCCGCGACGAGATGGCCCGTGCGCTGGGAAGCTCCGGATTTGATGCCGCGCGCGACATCGCTGCCATCACGGTGAACCGTTGGCCGCACGGGTATGCGTACGAATACAACTCATTGTTCGATCCGTTCTGGCTGGATGGCGGCGAGCAGCCCTGCGTGATTGCGCGGCAGCCATTCGGAAGAGTAGCCATCGCAAACGCGGACGCGGCAGCCTATGCCTACACCGACGCGGCAATCGATGAAGCCTATCGAGCGGTCAACGATCTGCTGGGAATCGCTTAGTTTTATGAGATGGTATTACCGCAAGCTTTCGGGTGACATCGCAGTGATGCAGGCACGGCCCGAATTTGCCGCGCAACTGGAACGGCTGCAACGCCTCTGTTTCCCCACGCTCGCCGATGAGGAGCGATTCAAGAGCGAACATTATCTGAAGCACATGGAGCTGTTCGAGGATGGGCAGTTTGTCGTGCTCGACGGCGAGCGAGTGATAGGCGCGACCACCACGCTGCGGCTGAATTTCGATTTCGATCACGGGGGGCACACTTTTGCCGAGATCATTCAGGGCGGCTGGTTAACTTCGCACCAGCCGGAAGGAGCGTGGCTCTACGGCGCCGATCTTGCCGTCGATCCGGAATTTCGCGGCAGGGGTCTCGCGACGGCGCTATATGCCGCGCGGCAGGAGGTTGTCTGGCGCCTGGGGCTTGCGGGGCAAGTGACCGCGGGTATGATCCCAGGCTACGGGGCGTTGAAAGGCAAGATGCCGGTGGAGGAGTATTACGCGGGCGTGGTCGCGGGCAAGATTCGCGATTCCACGTTGAGCATGCAACTGGGCGTCGGCTTCGAGCCGCGCAAGCTGCTAGCCAATTACTTGAACGACCCGGTCTGTGACAATTACAGCGTGCTGCTGGTACTCGGTTCGGACAAGCCGGTGCGCGGCGCATCGAAGGAGCATGCCATGTCTTACATCCGGCTTAATACGGAGATTCCAGGGCCGAAAGCAAAAGAATTTCTGGCGCGGCGCGCCGCGGCCGTACCCAGCGGGTTGGGACGCGCCACGCAAGTAGTGGTGGAACGGGCCGATGGTGCGCTGGTGTTCGATGTGGACGGCAACGCGTTGATCGACCTTGCGGGCGGGATCGGAATGCTGGCTGTCGGGCATTCGCCAAAGACCGTTGTGGACGCGATCAAGAATCAAGCGGAAAAATTCATTCATCCCTGCGCCCTGGTGGCGACGTACGAGTCCTACATTGAGCTCGCGGAATTACTGAATGAGCTGACGCCGGGAAATTTCGCCAAGAAGACGCTGCTGGCCAACAGCGGCGCGGAAGCGGTTGAGAATTCCGTGAAGCTGTCGCGCAAGTTCACGGGGCGATCGACGGTGATCTGTTTTGAGGGCGGCTATCATGGCCGCACTCTGCTGACCCTGAGCTTGACCAGCAAATACGGGCTCTTCAAGAGCGGCTTCGGACCCTTCGCGCCAGAGATCGTGCGCCTGCCGATTCCCAACGTCTACCGCACGCCAAAGGGCATGACGCAGGACGAGTACATAGACTTCGGGATTCAACAGTTGGAGCACGCGCTGATCGCGCAGGTGGATCCGGCGGCGGTGGCGGCCATCATTATCGAACCGGTGCAGGGCGAGGCGGGCTTTCTGCCCGTTCCGGCGCGCTTCTTGCGGCGTATCCGCGAGCTTTGCGACCAGCATTCGATGGTAATGATCGCCGATGAAGTGCAATGCGGCTGTGGGCGCACAGGCAAACTGTTTGCCGTGGAGCACTACGGGGTCGTACCGGACCTGATCGTATCGGCAAAATCGCTGGGCGCGGGGATGCCCATCAGCGCCGTAACGGGCCGCGCGGAAATCATGGATTCCGCGCATTTGGGCGGAGTCGGCAGCACCTACGGCGGAAGTCCGGTGGCCTGCGCGGCGGCCGTGGAAGCGCTGCGCATCATCCGCCAGCCGGAGTTTTTGGCTCACGCAAATCATTTGGGCGGCGTGATGCGGGAAATCCTGGAAGGATGGCAGGCGCGGTGGCCGATGGTCGGAGATGTGCGCGGCTTGGGGCCGATGCTGCTGGTGGAGCTGGTCACCGACCGGGAAACGAAAGCGCCCATGCCGGCTGCCGAGGTGGTCGGCATCGTGCAGCGAGCCGCCGCGAGGGGCGTACTGCTGATTCGCGCCGGGTTATTCAGCAATTGCATTCGTTTTCTACCGCCGCTGAACATGCCCGAAGACATGTTGCGAGAAGCTTTGGCTGCGGTGGAGCATGCCATGGAAGAGGTCGCAGCTTGAACCTTCTGCTGTATAACGGAAACGTGCTGACCCTGGAGGGCGGCCGTAAAGCGAGCGCCATCGCTATTCGCGATGGACGCATAGCGGGGGCCGGCGAGACCGCTGATATGCGTGCGCAAGCGCAGCCCGGCACGCGTCTGGTCGATCTCGGGGGCCGGACAGTGGTTCCAGGCTTCACGGATGCGCATGCGCACGTCTGGAAAATGGGGCACCTGCTGACCACCATGGTGGATCTGCGCAGCACCACCAGTCTGATCACGCTGGGGGATGCTATCCGCGAACGCGATGCCAAGCTGCCGGAAGGGAAATGGCTGCTGGGCCGCGGCTTCAACGAAATTGCTATGCCCGAGAAGCGCAAGCCGACCCGCCACGACTTGGATGCCGCCGTGCCGCACCGCCCGGTCGTGCTGACGCGTACGTGCGGACATATCTATGCGGCAAATAGCATGGCGCTGGAGTTAGCGGGGATCGATAGCGCGACGGAATGTCCCACCGGCGGCGTGATCGAACGCGACGATTACGGCGTGCCGACCGGCATCCTGCACGAAACGGCAATGGGTCTGATCAACCGCGTCATGCCTGCGCCCACGGCCTCGGAATTTGAAGAAATGATCCTCGCCGCCCTACGCCACCAGTTGTCCCTCGGCATCACCGCGTCCTCCGATTGCGGCGTCACTCCGGAATTGCTGGCGGTTTATCGCGATATGGATCGCAGGTCGGCGCTGCCCGCACGCATGCTGGTCATGCCTTTGCGCCGAGTCGACGGCCGCGCCGAGGTGGTTCGCCTGCCGGAACAGCATGTTTCGGATTGGCTGCGCGTGGATACCGTTAAATTCCTGGCCGATGGCGGTCTGAGCGGCGGAACCGCCGCGTTGAGCGTACCTTATCGTCACGCGGCCACGAAGGGAACCTTGCGATTCGCGCCCGAGGACCTGCTCCTGTTATGCCAGGAATCGCACCTGGCGGGCTGGCGGATCGCCACGCATGCCATCGGCGATGTGGCCATCGATCTGGTGTTGGATATCTACGAGAGCCTCGGGGCGCATCCCAAAGGTCTAGCGCACCGCATCGAACATTTTGGTCTGCCCAGCGCACCACAGCTTGCACGCGCCGCCGCGATCGGCGCCATTTCGGTGCCGCAAGCGATTTTCATCTACTCTCTGGGCGGCAATTTCCTCGAGATGCTGCCCGATGAATTCCTCCCGCGCTGCTATCCGATTCGCGCGATGCTCGAGGCCGGCCTGATTACGGCATTGTCGTCGGATGCGCCCGTGGTGGAAGACGACAATCCAATCACGGGAATGTACGCGGCGATCGCGCGGCGGACTAACGGCGGCGCAACCATCGCGCCGGAGCAGGGAATCACGGCGGCGGAAGCCCTCCATGCGTACACTGCCGGCGGAGCGCTGGCAGCGGGAGAGTTCACCGCGCGCGGCAGCATCGCACCCGGCAAATGGGCCGATCTAGCGGTGCTCTCGGCCGATCCGCTGGCAGCGCAAACGGAAGCGCTGCGAGATATCAAAGTCGATATGACCTTTGTCGCCGGCGAACAGGTGTTCACACGATGACATACCAATACAAGCAGCGGATCGGCCGTGAATGGCGGGATGCGGCGGACGGAGGTACCTGGACAGTCGTCAATCCGGCGACGGAGGAGGCCATCCGCACGGTGCCGTTCGGAGGCGCCCTAGATTGCGCCGCGGCGATCGGTGCCGCTGCGCAGGCATTTCCGGCGTGGTCGCAAAAGACCGCCTACGAACGTGCCGCTCTTCTGAAACACGCCGCCGATCTGATGCGAGAACGAGGCGGGGAGCTGGCGCGCACCACGGTTTTAGAATGCGGCAAGCCCCTGGCGCAGGCTAAGGGCGAATGGGGTGTCGCGGCGGATCTATTCGAGTGGTTTGCCGAAGAGGGAAAGCGAGCCTATGGCCGCTGGGTACCTTCGCGCAACGCCGCTCGCAGACAACTGGTCATCAAGCAGCCGGCCGGAGTTGTCGGAATGATCACGGCCTGGAACTTCCCGGCCTACAACGTCGCGCGAGCGGCCTCCGCGGCGCTGGCCGCCGGCTGTACTCTGGTGATCCGGCCTTCCGAATACACGCCGCTCACCGCCATGGAGATGGTGAACATCCTGGTGGAGGCGGGCCTGGAAGCAGGCGTCGTAAACCTGGTAAACGGCGAACCGCACGCGATGGGTCAGGAGATGCTGCACAATCCCGCCTGCGCGAAGGTCCATTTCACCGGTAGCCCGCGCGTAGGAAAACTGCTGATGGATGGCGCGTCGTCAACCATGACGCGACTCTCCTTGGAACTTGGCGGCAATGCGCCCGTCCTGATTTTCCCGGATGTCGACGTGGAGCGATTAGCGGCAACCGCCGTCACCGCGAAATTCCGTAATGGCGGCCAGGTCTGCGTTTCGCCGCAGCGGTTTTTCGTGCACGAAGACATCGCCCAGAAATTTACCGAGCATACCACCGCCATCGTTTCCAAACTGCGGTTAGGCGAAGGCCTGGATCCGCAAACCGAGGTCGGCCCGTTGATCAACGCCCGCCAGCGCGATCAGGTCGAGCAGTTGGTGGCTTCGGCCCGGAGCTCTGGCGCGCAGATCGAGACAGGCGGCAGGCGTCCCCCCGCCCGGCCGCTGGGGTACTTTTTCGAGCCCACCGTGGTGGCGAATGTCGAAGCCGATGCGCCATTGATTCAGCAGGAGATTTTCGGGCCGGTACTGCCCATCGTTCACTTTAGCGATGCCGATGAAGCGATCGCGCACGCCAATCGCACGCGCTACGGCCTCTCAGCATACGTGTGGACCAACGATCTGCGGGCCGCTGTTCGCACCGCCGAGCGCCTGGAATTCGGCATGGTCGGCGTTAACGATTGGGCCCCACAAAGCACCGAGGTCCCATTTTCCGGATGGAAGGAAAGCGGTATCGGGCGCGAATCGGGCGCCGAAGGACTGGAGGAGTACCTGGAGACCAAGCTCATCGCCTTTGGCGGTATGTCCTGATGGCGAACGACAAGCAGCCTGCGCTCGTACGAGCGCTGGGCGTCGCCGATCTGACTTGGCTGTATCTGGTTGCGGTAGTCAATTTGAACGTCGTGCCGGTCATCGCGGTTTCGGGCGTAAAGGTGATCTGGCTGATGGCCGCGGCCATACTGTTCTTCTTCTTGCCGCAGGGAATCGCCGTCATCGAACTGGCCGAACACATGCCCGGCGAAGGCGGTCTCTACCTCTGGACCAAGGAAACCTTCGGCGATTTTCATGGCTTCATGTGCGGCTGGTGTTACTGGATGACGAATATGTTTTTCGTACCGTCGCTGCTATTTTACGTGACGGGCGTTACCACGTACGTCGTCAGTGGAGCGGTGGGGGCAAGGCTCAACGACAGCCGCCTGTTCTTCTTCGCACTGACCGTATCCATGCTGTGGATTACGGTGGCCGCTAATATCAGCGGCCTTGGCGTAGGAAAATGGGTGAATAACATCGGAGGTGTTGGCGCGCTGGTAATCGGCGGCGCGCTCATGGCCATGGCCGCGGTTGTGGCCGTTCAGCATCGCGGCCTGGTTCACTGGAAGGACATGGCGCCATCCGGAACGGGCTCGCTGCCCTTGTCCACGTTCGGCGTTTTGTGCCTTGCCCTGGTGGGAATGGAACTCGGGCCTATCATGGGCGATGAAGTCCGCGATCCGCGCCGAAGCATCCCGCGCAGCGTCGCGTGGGGCGGCGCGCTCTGCGCCTTGATGTACGCGGGCTGCACGCTGTCGTTGTTGGTCGCCGTACCGCAGCGCGAAATGGCGGTGGTGCAAGGTCTTTTGCAGGCAGTCGATAAAATGAGCGCATCCTTCGGACTCGGCTGGATCTTGCTGCCTCTCGCCCTGCTCATGGGCGCGTCAATCGGCGGATCGACCTCCGCGTGGGTCAGCGGGTCCGCGCGTATCCTTTTCGTGTGCGGCCTGGATCGCTACCTGCCAAAGGCGCTCGGTAAGGTCCATCCGCGGCGCCATTCGCCTTACGTGGCGCTGTTGATGTTCGGCGCGCTGGCATCGTCGATTATCGCCATGAGTTTTATTGGCGCCTCGGTGCAAGAAGCATATCTGACACTGCTCGACCTGGCGGTCGCGCTGCAAATGATTTCTTACATCTACCTGTTTCTGGCCCTCCTGAAACGGGCATTTTCGAAAGCGTGCGAACCGCAATTTTTCCGCAGACCTGTTTTGCGGTGCGCTGCCGTCGCCGGGCTGCTCACGGCCATCTTGGGATTCTTCATGGCATTTGTCCCATCGCGCCAGATCGCTTCGCTGGCGTCCTTCGAAGTGAAAATGGTTCTGACGCTGGGAGCGATCCTGGGACTGGCCAGCGCGCTCTTTGCGTACTACTCGCGGCTGCGGCCCCGGCCATTGACGGTTTAGAAGAGTTATGGATACGTTCCGCAATTTGCGCCGGTCCGCCAGGATGCTTACGGCGAATCCAGGTTTTTCGGCTGTCGCGGTAATCACTTTGGCGCTGGGGATCGGAGCGAATACCGCCATCTTCAGCGTCGCGGACGCCGTCCTTCTGCGGCCGCTGCCCTATGACCACCCGGAAAATCTTGTGCTGGTACATGCCGAGAAAGTCGACTCGCCCGGCGCGATTCAGCCCTTCTCCTATGTGCGATCGGATTTCATCGCGAAAAAAGGCCGGTCGTTTTCCGGCTATGCGGCTTTCACCAGCGAGAACTTCAACCTGACCGGGATCGGGAATCCCGAGCAGCTTTCCGCAGCGCGCGTGTCCTGGAATTTCTTTGACGTTTTGGGAGTTAGGCTCCCGATCGGCCGCGGATTTCTACGGGACGAAGATCAGGCAGGCGGGCGGTCCGTATGCATCATCAGTCATGCGCTGTGGAGGCGTCTGCTTGCTGGACGGCGCGATATCGCAGGCCAACAAATTACTCTGGACGCGACGCCTTACACCGTGGTTGGCGTGCTCCCCGCGAGCTTTCAATTCGAGCCCTTGGACAGCGGCATCGATGTGTGGACGACCAGAGTCTTCGACTTGAATATCATGACTCCCGCTCAAATTCGAGCTGGCGTAGGCTTCCTGAGCGGAGTGGCCCGGTTGGCGACCCATGTCGGCGAACGGCAGGCGAATGCCGAGATGGCGGTCATCGACCGGGAATACCGGCGCGAGAATCCCGGCATGCCGGATGCTGGCCCTTCACAAATCATCCGGGCGCGCAATTTGCAGGATCAGCTGGTGGCGAACGTTCGCACGGCGGTGTTGATCTTATGCAGCGCGGTGGGACTGTTGCTGCTGATCGCGTGTGCCAATGTGGCGGCTCTGCTGTTATCGCGGGCGCTGCGGCGGCGTAAGGAGATCGCCATTCGTACGGCGCTGGGAGCCAGCCGCGCTGCGCTGGTTGGGCAGTTGCTTTCGGAAAGCCTGCTGCTAGCCGTAGCGGGCGGCGCGCTCGGAGTTGTCCTGAGCGCATGGGGGACGCGCGAGCTGGCCGCGTTGGGTCAGGGCAATCTTCCACGCGCCGGAGAGATTGGCCTGGACTGGCGGGTGATGTTGTTTGCCACGGCGCTGTCTTTTTGCACCGGCGTTTTGTTTGGGCTGTTTCCAGCGCTGCGGCTTTCACGTCAGGATTGGAGTCCGGTGCTGCGCTCGGAAGGACGGGGCGCGGTGGGCAGCCGACGACGCAGCGGTCTGCGCGGCGCGCTGGTCATTGCGCAAGTTGCCTTGTCGATGGTGCTGCTGGTCGGCGCGGGTTTGCTGATTCGCAGCTTCGTGCGCTTGCGCGGCGTAAACGCCGGCTTCGATCCGGGCCATGTGCTGACCATGAAGATCTCGCTGCCTCCCGCGCGTTATCCGAAGGGACCGCAGATGGCGGGTTTCTACGATCGTTTGGTAAATGCCGCCGCGGCGCTGCCGGGCGTGGAGTCGGCCGCCGTCTGCTCGGCTTTGCCCGTGCGGCCGGTACGATTCTCGCCGGTTCTGGTGGAGGGCCAACCCGAAGGTCCAATGGCGTCGCGGCCGATTTTGGCCATTCAGATGGTGAGCCCTGCCTATTTTCGCACGCTGCGGGTCGCTCTTCGGCAGGGCCGCCAATTCACTGCGAGCGATCAGGCCGGCGCACCGTTAGTGGCGGTGGTAAACGAAGCTCTGGTGCGCCGCTTCTGGCCTCACGATAATCCAATCGGCAAGCACTTGCTATTGGGGCGAATGACCGCGCCGGCTGAAGTAGTGGGGGTTGCCGCCAACGTGAATAATCTGAGCCTGACGAGTGCCCCGGAATCCGAAGTTTACTTATCATTTCCGCAGCGTCCCTGGGCTTCGATGAATCTAATCGTACGTACGGCGGGAGACCCGCGGCATTGGGCGGGTGCTGCCCGGGCAGCAGTGTCGGCGATAGACGCGGATCAACCGGTAACGGCGATAAACACGATGGATGAGATTTTGACGTCGTCGGTGGCTCAGCAGCGCTTTAGTGTCTTTCTCTTGGGCGTGTTTTCCGCCGCCGCGCTGCTGCTGGCGGCGGTCGGACTTTATGGGGCGATAGTTTATTCGGTGGCGGAGCGGACGCAGGAGATGGGCATCCGCAAGGCGCTCGGTGCGATTGAAGGCGATATCCTTTTGATGGTGGTGCGGCAGGGGTTGACGCTGGTTCTGGCCGGACTGGCCATCGGGACGGTTGGGGCACTGGCGCTGACGCGGCTGATGGCAGGTATGCTGTTTCAAGTCGGCGCCGCCGATCCGGCAACATTTTTGGCCAGTTGGCTGTTATTCGCCCTGATTGCGGCAATTGCCAGTTACCTGCCGGCACGACGCGCTACCAGAATCGACGCGATTGAAGCGTTACGATACGAATGAGCCATGCTGCGGGCGATTAAAGAGCAGATCGAAACGATTTTTCGCGAAGATCCCGCGGCTAAGAGTGCGATTGAGATCGTACTATGCTACCCCGGCTTTCATGCAATCCTTGCGCACCGGCTGGCGCACCAACTGTATTGCCTTCGCATTCCATTGCTGCCGCGGGTGATTTCGCAGTTAAGCCGCTTTTTTACCGGCATCGAAATCCATCCCGGTGCGGCAATTGGACGGCGCTTCTTCATCGACCACGGCGCCGGGGTGGTCATCGGCGAAACTACGGAGATCGGCGACGATGTGCTGCTGTATCAGGGCGTCACGCTCGGCGGCACGGGAAATGAGAAAGGGAAGCGACATCCGACTCTTGGCAAAGGCGTGGTGGTTGGCGCTGGCGCTAAAGTGTTGGGCGGAATTCGGATTGGCGATTACGTAAAGGTTGGCGCTGGCTCGGTGGTGGTTAAACCTGTGCCTGACAATTGTACGGTGGTAGGCATACCGGGCCGGGTAGTGCGCACGCGCGGGGAAAACGGAGTCCTGGAGCACGGTACCTTGCCCGATCCGGAAGGCCAGGCGATGGAGGATCTGACCCAGCGCGTGGTAGAACTTGAAGGGCTCGTCAGGCAACTCTGCGGCGAGAGTGTACCGGGCAACGGCCGGAATCGGACTTAGCCGCTCCGGCCGCGGCTACGTCACTAGCCCTTAGGCTGCGGCGGGAATTTCTTGAACATTTTGTTCACCGCTTCTTCGACCTTTTTGTCGTTCTTTTCTGGTTTCGACGATAGGACTTCGGAAGCCCGGCCGCGCCAAAGGAGTTCTTTTGTACCACTCTGGAACACGTCCACGACTAGAGTGCCGACGCGTTCGGGGACGACTTGAGTTGTCATTCCTCCCCAACCGCGCCAACGCCATCCGGGGAAGCCGGTATAGAAGGTCTCGAGGTTATCGCGTTCGCCTGTCCGGCCGAAAGCCGAAACCGACACATCCCCGCCTGATGCTACTTTTTGCCAGCCCTTGGCGGAGAGTTCCGCATCGACATCGTGCATGATGCGATCCTGCCACAGCGAGTCGCCGGCTCGAACCCCGATCCAGGAATAGGTATGGATCTGGCTGAAGTCGCCACTGTGATTGTAGTCGACGACCACGTCGGCGGGGAAAGCGGTGGCAATTGCGAATAGGAAGGCCGGGGCTAATGCTAGCGATTGGATTCTCATCGTTCCTCCTAAGCTCGTCTGGTAGTATGCATCACCAGGCTGACCACGAACAAAATCAAGAAAATCACAAAAAGGATCTTCGCAATGCCGGCAAATGCCACGGCGACACCGCCGAAGCCGAGCAATGCGGCGACTAACGCGATCACGAGAAATACCAGCGTGTAATAAAGCATTTCTGCAAGCACCTCCGCGGTGACTTCGAGCAGCTAAGGTGCCAGTGTGTGGCGTAGAACGGTTGCGTTCCTGCCTTAAGACTGCGACAGGGCGCTGAGTATGGCTTGCGGAATTCCTTGTAGCCCGATGACCTGGGCAGCCGCCCCTGCTCGGATGGCTTCTCTTGGCATACCGAAGACGACACAGGAGGCTTCATCCTGCGCGATGGTCTGCGCACCGGCCTGGCGCATTTTCAGTAAACCCTGCGCGCCGTCGGAACCCATGCCGGTCATGAGTATGCCGACGGCGTGGCGGCCGGCCGCTTCGGCTACGGAACTGAACGTGACATCTACCGAAGGGCGCTGGTAGCAGACCCGTGGGCCCGTCTTTACGGAGACGCGGTAGCCCTCCCCCCCTACGGAGAAGCATGTGCAGGTCGCCCGGCGCCACCAGCGCCCGGCCAGGATAAAGCGCATCGCCTTCTTCGGCTTCCTTAACTTCGAAGGCGCACATCTGATCGAGTCGCTTGGCGAAGGCGCGCGAGAAGCCCGCCGGGATGTGCTGCGTGATGATGATCCCAGGTGCGCCTTGAGGCAGACGCGGCAGCACTTCGGCAATGGCTTCGGTTCCGCCGGTCGAGGCGCCAATGGCGATCACCGCGGATGCCGGCCACTGCCCACCCGGCATGCGGTGCGGGGTCCGGGCGGGCGCGGAAGAGCGGACCGGACGAAGGCGCGCGACGGCGGCGGCTCGAATCTTCGATGCCAGTTCGAGGCGCAGTTCTCCCACGGAGTATGGGCCTCCAGGCTTGGCGAGCACTTCCACGGCCCCGAGGGCCAGGGCCTGCATAGCCGTCTGGCAGGAGCCCTGGGCCAGCGAGCTAATCACGATGACGGGCATCGGTTGAAAATGCATCAGCTTCTTGAGAAAGGTCAAGCCGTCCATGCGGGGCATCTCGACGTCGAGGGTCAATACGTCGGGATGCAGCGTGAGGATCTTGTCGCGGGCGATGTAGGGATCGGGCGCGGTCCCCACGACTTCCAGGTCTGGCTGTCCAGAGAGCGCTTCTGTCAGAATCTTGCGGACGATGGCGGAGTCGTCCACAATCAATACGCGGATTTTTCCATCAACCGGCATGGTGCTCCAGTGCGAGCCAGAGATCGATCACACCATCGCCCAGATCCAGCGACCGGTTGGGACTGCCCGCCTGCGCGACGTCGTTTTGCGGCAGGAGTTCCGGACTCGAAAGACAGAAGTGTTCTTCCGTTTTCACATGGCTCAATAGCGAGCCGCAGACCATGTTGGCCAATTCGCACGCCACACTGCCGAGCTGCGGCGGGGACAGGGGACCCTCTTCTTCGCATGCCAGGAAGTTGGCCGCCAGGGTATGCATGGCCGGCTCGGATATGTTGACCGTAAGGACGCCGCTGGGGGTTCCTTCAAAGCGAAGGCGAGCCGCTACGCTGGGGCTTTCGGCGGCGGACGCAGCAGGCCCGTACACCGCCGTGAAGAACATGGTTTCGAGAACTTCTCCAGCGGCAGCTTCCAGGATATCGTCCCATTCAATTTTGGGCATAGGCTCCTCCGAGCACTCGCTCCAATTCTTCGCGCAAAGTTTCCGGCAGGAACGGCTTCTTGACGTAACCGCGCGCTCCCAAAGCGAGCATGCGCCGCATGCGGTTTTCGGTGCCGTCGGTCGAGACGATCACCACGGGCACGGTTTTCAACAGGTCGTCGGCCTCGAGGCGGCGCACCAACTCTTCTCCATCCATGGCGGGCATGTTGATGTCGGTCAGGACTATATCGACCCACTGGCCCTTGAGCTGGGTAAGAGCCTCACAGCCATTGTTGGCCTCGATAAACTCGGCGCCGTCCATGCCGGACATGATGATGATGCGGCGAATGAAGGCGCGCATCACGGGCGAATCGTCGACAATCAGGACGCGGAAGGCCATGGTTGTTGCACTCCTTTCACGGGGGACAATGGAGGCGCCATTTCGCGCTCGGGAGCGCCCGGGCCGCGCAGCCAGAATCGTCCACTGCCTACTTCCAGCCGCACCGTGCGGGATTGGTTGCCTCCGACCTCTTCACCCTGCACCAGCACGCCCGCTTTCCACAAGATCTTCCGCAGGGCCAGATAGTTCCGCTTGCCGATATTGAAGACCCCTTCGCTGTCCATCACCTGCGCGCCTCCCGCCACACGCACCACCAACCGGCGCTTGTCCGCGCCGCAGCCGTAAGCGCGGCGGAAGAGCAAGGGAATGCCGGTATCGGCGAACATGTATGGGTTCTCGGCGGCTTTGGTCGGAGAAATGGCGGATTCCGGCAGCATGAAATGCAGCATTCCGCCGACGTGCGTGACGGGATCGTGTATAGCTACCGCGATGCAAGATCCGAGCGCGTAGGTGACCAGCACCTGGTCGGCTGCTTTGGTGACTTGACAGTCGGCGATGCCGACGACCAGGCTGCTCACGGTGCACCCTGTCCGCCCCGCGCACCCGGCTTGCGGTAGATAGCCGGACGGACGTAGGCCAGATCGTGGCGGATGCCGGTGAGGCTTTCGGCATGACCGATGAAGAGATATCCGCCGGGCTCCAGGCAAGCCGAAAGGCGATTCACGACGGCCTCCTGCGTGGCTTTGTCAAAATAAATCATCACATTGCGGCAGAAAATGACCGCGAACGACTGATGCTGCCCGATCGGTTCGATCAGATTGAGCCGGGCAAACCCGATGGCGCCGCGAACCTCGGGCTTGACCTGATAATAGCCCTTCCAGGGGCCCTCGCCCCGCAGCAGAAACTGACGCAGCCAGGTGGCGGGCAGAGCGCGAAACCGCTCGGCCGCGTAAACCGCGCGTTTGGCGGATGCCAGCGCCTTGGTCGAAATATCGGTTGCCTGGATGTGGGCCTTGTGAAAGCCGGCAGCGCCCCAGGCATCGTATAACGTGAATGCCAGCGTGTAGGGTTCTTCGCCGGTCGAACATGCCGCACTCCAAAAATCGATCCGAGGACGCGCTTGCAGTGCCGGCAGGACGTGTTCCCGCAGAAAATCGAAGTGCGCCGCTTCGCGCAGGAAACTCGTGTGGTTGGTTGCCAGGGCGTCGATCATTCCGATCAGCGCTTCGCCCGTGTGGTCGCCGACGACGTGTTGGTAATACTCTTCGAATGAGGAGAAGCCGCCTTCGCGCATCCGTTTGCCCAAACGCGCCGTGACTAGCTCCTCTTTGCCCTGGCGCAGATCGAGCCCGAATTTTTGGTAGGCCAACTGGCGGATGGCTTCGAACTCGCGCGGCTTGAGGCGCTCGGCGGCGAGGCGGCTAGGGCTGTCGCTCACTGGACGCGTTCTCCGAGCAGCGCGGTCAGGTCGAGAATTAGTCCCACGCGGCCGTCGCCGAGGATCGCTCCGCCGGCAATGCCTGCGATCTTCTTGAAGGTGTCGCCGAGACTTTTGATGACCGCCTCCTGTTTGCCCATGAGTTCATCCACCAACAGGCAAAAACGCTGGCCTTCGCCTTCGGCGACAATCAGCAGGCCCTGGCAAGGATCTTCGGAGCGCGGTTTGACTCCAAACTTGCGGTATAGCCGCACGATGGCGAGCAAGGTGCCGCGCACCATCACCATCTCTCCACGATTTTGAACGGTGAAGATCGCGTCGGCCGAAGGCCGGAACATCTCGCGGACGCCAAACAGGGGGACGATGTAGCGTTCGGCTCCCACGCCGACAACCAAGCCATCAATAATGGCCAGCGTCAGGGGAACCTTAAGGGTAAAGGTGGCCCCGTGGCCGGCGCGGGATTCGATTTCGATGTGGCCTCGCAACTTTTGAATCTGGCGGCGTACCACGTCCATGCCTACGCCCCGGCCGGAGAGATCGGTAACTTGAGCGGCGGTGGAAAAGCCCGGTTCGAAGATCAGATGAAAGACATCGGTTTCGGAAAAGTGTTCGGGATTGCCAACCAAGCCCTTCTCCATAGCCTTGGCGAGGATGCGTTCGGCGTCGAGCCCTTGACCGTCGTCGGAGATCTCGATGACGATGTGGCCGGCCTGGTGGCACGCTCGCAATCCGATGCGGGCGATGGGATTCTTCCCCGCTCCCGCGCGTCCTTCGGGGGTTTCAATGCCATGATCGAGGGAGTTGCGGACCATGTGCATGAGAGGATCGGCCAGCTCCTCGACAATGGTGCGGTCTATTTCCGTTTCTTCGCCGCTGATATCGAGGTCGGCCGGTTTTCCCATCTTGCGTGAGAGGTCCCGCACCTGGCGCGCGACGCGCTGAAATAGTTGGCCGATGGGGACCAGCCGCATGGACATGGAGGTCTTCTGGAGCTCGCCGGTGATGCGAGCCAGTTGCGCCAGGTTCCTTTGCAAGCGCGGGCTCTTGAGCGCTACCAGGTCGGGATCGTGACGGACCATGGACTGCGCGATGACCAGTTCGCCGGCCATGTCGACCAGGTAATCGAGTTTACCGGTGTCGACCTTTACGGCTTTCGCCTCGCCGTGCGATGCCAGCGCCTTGGCAGCGGCTGGCGGGGCGCTGGGCGCGATTTCGGCATCGGCGGCAGGCTCCGGCGCGGGCGGCGCCGCATCAGCCTCCGGGTGGTCCATGAGACTCCGGATGCGCTCGAGAAGGAAGGAGTTGTTTGGTACGGCAGGCGCTGTGTGGCCTTGCAGCTTGTGGTCGATCTCGGAGACACAGACCTTCAGATAGTCGGCGCTTTCGAGGACCACATCGATGACGTGCGAGCTGACGTTGAGCTTGCCGTTGCGCGCCAGGTCGAGGACGGTTTCGACAATGTGAGAAACCTCGCGCACGCCATCTAATTCGAGGAAGCCGGCCAGCCCTTTGATGGTGTGAAAGGCGCGGAAGATGGAGTGAATCGCCTCGGTGTTGGTGGGGTCTTGTTCGAGAGCCAAAGAGCGGGCTTCGATGGAGGCCAGGTGTTCGCGGGACTCCAGCACGAAGTCCGATAACAGTTCCGGGTCTTGCGCCAGCGAATACGTCTGCGGCGGGGCCGATGCGGGGTGCTCGGAATGTTTTTCGACCGCCTGTTGCATGGCGGCGACTCCATTCTCCAATTGGTGCGTGAGCGCATCGCGGCCCCCGCCATCGGGCGCTTCGAGCGTGGCGCCAAGGTCGGACGCAATGCGCGCGATGTCAGACCAGCCGCCAGCCTCGGCCCGTTCGCGGATTCCGCGCACAGCGGTGGATAATGCGGTCATCGAATGGTTAAAACCCGCCTCGGACGAAAGATCTCCGATTACGACCTTCGTGGCGAGGGCTTCGATTTCCTGGCGTAACTCCGATTGGCCGGGCATGGCAGCATGTCTCCCGTCTTAGAATTCCTTGAAATCATCGTCCAGCGGCAGCGCCGAACGATCCACTTTGTCGTTACGGGGCGGCGGGGCGGCGGCCACTAGCGGCGTCCTTGGCGCCAAGGATTCGCGCGGAGTATTCAGCGTGGCCGCTGACGGCTTTTGATGCGACGCAAACGCAGGGAGCCGGCTGGATTTGCCGCGGACAACCAAAGCGCGGACCTTATTGAGCGGATCGCTCTGGCCGCCCCCCCCACCAACTCTTGTAGTTCAACCACCACGGACTTCATGGATTGGGCTTGGGCTGACAACTGCTGACTGGCAGAGGCGCTCTCTTCGGCGTTTGCGGCGGTCTTTTGGGTCACCTGCTCTATCTGCGCGATGGCCTTGGCAATCTGTTGGATGCCTCGGGCTTGTTCCGCGCTTCCCATGTGAACTTCATCGACCAAAACCTTGACTTGAGCAGCCTGTTCGCTCACGGCGCGAATCACGACCACAACCTGGTCGACCCCTTGCTGACCCGATTGCGACTTGCCGACGGACTCTTCGATCAGAGCGGCGGTGTCCTTGGCGGCTTGGGCGCAACGCTGGGCGAGATTGCGAACCTCGTCGGCGACGACGGCAAATCCCATGCCAGCCTCGCCGGCGCGGGCCGCCTCAACAGCGGCGTTGAGAGCCAGGATGTTGGTTTGAAACGCGATCTCATCGATGACCTTGATGATTTTGGAGATCTTTTCGCTTTGGTTGTTGATTTCGCCCATGGCGCCAACCAGGTGCGCCAGTTTTTGGTCCGCCTCCTGAAATTTGAGCCCGGCCTGCACGACGACTTCGGCGGCGATCCGCGAGTTTTCGGTGTTCTTCTGAGTCATGGAACTGATCTCTTCGCTCGAAGAAGAAGTCTCCTCAAGGGAGGCTGCCTGCTGGGAGGAACCTTGCGCCAGCGACTCGCTCGAAGAAGAGATTTGCGTCGCGGCGCTCGAAACCTGTTCGGCGCCTTCGGCCATTTTGGCGGCGATTTCGTGCAGCACCAGGTTCGAAGCCCTCACGACAAATAGAGCCACGCCGGCGAAGAGCAGGCAGACGGCGAGTATGGCCAGGGTAATCCAGCGGGCCACCGAGATGCTATCGGCAGCTTCGGCGGACGATGCGCGGTTGAGGTTGATCTGGACTTGCGGCACCTTCTCCACGAGCGCGCGCGCGGTGGCCTCGAGCGGAAGAATCCTTTCTGTAATGGATGCCGCCATAGACTTTGCGTCCTTGGCATTGCGGACGCCGTGAAAAATGGCCTGGTGGGCGGTGAGCCAACTCGCCAGATTGGATTGCGCGGAAACGACGGCCTGCCTGGAAATGTCACTCAGCAAAAGAGGCCTAAGCTCTTGCAGACCTTTTTCGACGCCGGCAGAGGTTTGGACGAAAGCCTGCTTGTAGCGCTCCACCGCGGCCGGCTGGCCCGCGGCAGTATCGAGAGCGATGGCCCTTTCAAGCGAGGTCATCTCCGCGAAACCTCGCTCCAACTCCGCGCAGAGAGCCAACTTGCGAGCGACGTTATCGTTGGCCGCCGAATCGAGAAGGCGGCCGATTTTCCCCATCGAAGACCAATTTGTATAGCCCAATCCCAGGGCCGCGACTAAGGTTGAAACGAAACAAAGGCTCAGTTTTCTTCCGAGGGTCATGGTTGACTGCATGGTATGCCTTTCATGAACGAATTACTGAAGCATCGATTTCAATCCGGCCAGTTCCTGAGCTTGCAGGACCTGGTCTATGTCGAGCAGGATCTTGACTTTTCCCTTGCTTTTGGCCAGGCCAAGTATGTACGGCATGGCAATGCCGTCTCCGAAATCGGGTGTGTCTTCGACTTCTGCGGTGGCGATGTTGATGGCTTCGGAGACTTCGTCGACTACGATGCCGGTCAAAGAGGTTATGCCTTCGCCGCTCTCGATTTGTACGACGATGATGCAGGTGCGCGGCGTGTAGTCCACCTCCGGGAGACCGAACTTCAGGCGCAAGTCGACCACCGGAATCACTTTGCCGCGCAGGTTGATAACGCCTTTGACGAAGACAGGCGTCTGCGGAACGGCCGTGATGTCTTGGATGCCCATGATTTCACGGACCTTGAGGACTTGGATGGCGAATTCCTCGCGGCCCAGGTGAAAAGCCAGATACTTTCCGGCCCGGCTGTCGTTTCTGGTGGCGGAGCCGCTTTCCGGCGGCGCGGTGGTGACTTGCATTGGTTCTCCTAAGGATCGACTGATCCTGAGGGTTGATCGGTGGATTGGAGAAGAAGCTTTAGGGAGGCAGACGGGATTTGACTTAACGGCGCAGGCGTGTTAACTGTAGTTAAGTTGAAAACGGATACCACGATTAGCACGGCGGCGGGGGCGAGATCGCTGGCCGACGTCCATGCGAGCGTCGGAACGGCGGCCATGCCTGTTTGGCGGCGCATGTTCGCTTTTGCGGGCCCGGCTTATCTGGTGAGCGTAGGCTACATGGACCCAGGCAACTGGGCCACGGATCTGGAAGGGGGTGCCCGCTTCGGCTATGCCTTGATTTGGGTGCTCATCATGTCCAACTTCATGGCTATCCTGCTGCAGACACTTAGCGCCCGATTAGGCATTGTTTCCGGCCGGGACCTCGCGCAGGCTTGCCGGGAAACTTATCCACGCCCGGTCACGTTCGCATTGTGGGTGCTATGTGAAATTGCGATCGCCGCGTGCGATCTGGCCGAAGTTTTGGGCGCGGCCATCGCCCTAAACTTATTATTCCACATCCCCCTGCTGATCGGCGTTCTCTGCACGGCGGCGGATACGTTGTTGCTGCTTTGGTTTCAGGGACTTGGCATTCGATATATTGAAGCGTTCATCTTGTCACTGATCACCGTGATGGCGGGATGCTTCTGCATTGAGATCGCGCTGGCGAAGCCGGTTTTTTCGCAAGTGATGTTGGGGGTAGTGCCGCACATCAACTCGAAGAGCCTGTATGTGGCGATCGGGATGTTGGGCGCGACCGTAATGCCGCACAACCTTTATTTGCATTCGGCGCTGGTGCAAACTCGGCAGATCGGGCACACGGCCGCGTCGAAATTGCGCGCCTGCCGCTACAACCTGGTGGATTCCGTGGTCGCACTGAACGCGGCGCTACTGGTGAATCTGGCGATTTTGATCCTTTCGGCGGCGGTGTTTTTTCGTAAGGGCATTGTGGTCACGGAGATTCAGCAGGCGCATGTGCTGCTGGTGCCGCTGCTGGGAACGGCTTTCGCGGGCATCCTGTTCGGAGTTGCGCTACTGTGTTCGGGGCAATCGTCGACACTGACGGGCACGCTGGCGGGGCAGATCGTGATGGAAGGTTTCTTGAACTTCCGCATGCGCCCGTGGCTGCGGCGGCTGATCACGCGCACGATTGCAATTGTTCCCGCCGCCATTGTGATTTATCTTTCCGGGGACCGCGGGACGTACCAACTGCTGATTCTGAGCCAGGTCATTTTGAGCATGCAGTTGCCGTTTGCGGTAATTCCGTTGATCCATTTCACCAGCGACAAGCGGCGGATGGGTATTTTCGCGAATCGGGCGTGGGTAAAAGTGTTGTCATGGGTGGTGGCGATCCTCATCCTGGCTTTGAATATATGGTTACTGGCGGATGGAGCAAGCCAACTGCTGGGATCCTCGGTAAGCCGCCCATTGATTTGGTTGCCGCTGGCTTTGACCGGTGTGGGAATCGCGGCGCTGTTGCTTTGGATTTCGTTTGAGCCGCTGATCGCGCATTATGCGCAACGGAAGAGCGGCCCGCCGCTCGACATCCCGCAATCGGGCGCGGAGCCGCCGGCGGATCTTCAATATCACCGCATTCTGGTGCCCTTGGACCATTCGGAACTGGATCGCAAGGCGTTAAGCCACGCTTCGGCGATGGCCAAACTGCATGGCGCCAAGCTCTATCTGCTGCATGTGGAAGAAGGCGTCACCAGCCGGGTCTACGGACAGGACGCGTCGACGGCAGAGGTGGAAGCGGGCGAGCAATACCTGGACCGTCTGGCGGAATCGCTGCGGGCGCAAGGAATCGAAGTGGAAACGGCAATTGTGCACGCGCCCCGCCCGGGTGCGCAGATCGTCGAATACGCGAATGAAATCCACCCGGACCTGATTATTATGGGCGCTCATGGGCACAGGCGCTTGAAAGATCTGATTTTCGGCAATACAATTAATCCAGTGCGCCACGAATTGAGGATTCCCCTGCTGATTGTCCGCAAATCGTGAACGCCTAACTGAGACACGGCGCCACAAGGACGTGTCCAAGCAACACAGACAATCGTCCCAGTGCAGTAATAAGGCGTCGTATTTTCAATAGCTTGAATCGGTATGCGAAATGCTTGGAGCAATATCGTGCCGAAACCCATGCGATTGGCGCTGTGCGTGGCCTTGTGGCTCGCGCCCGGCTGGGGCGCCACGTTGCAACTACTCAGCCTGAACGATTTGATCGCGAAGTCGACGAGCGTGGTGCAGGCGCAGGTGACCGGAGCGACGGCTTCCTATACCGGATCGGTCATCTACACCCATTACAAGGTCAACGTGGTGGCGCAATGGAAGGGCGCGGCTGCAACGAGCGTGGACGTGCTGGTTCCCGGCGGCACCGCCAAAGGAATGCGCCAGACATATCCCGGCGTGCCCCAGTTGGCGGTCGGGCAGCAATACGTGCTGTTCCTGTGGCAGTCGGCGAAGGGCGCCATTTATACCATGGGCTTCACGCAGGGTGTTTTTACGCTGGCGAAGGATTCTGCCGGCATTCTGACGGCGGCCCAGATGGCTACGACGGAGACCATGCTTTCGGCCGGGACAGGGCAAGCGGTGAAGAACCAGCCGATCGGCATGCCGCTGGCGCAACTCATTTCAGCGATTTCCGCGGGAGGCGCGAACTAGCCATGGCGCGGATGAAAAGGTGGGCGCGGCTGGCAGGAATGATAGCGGCTACGCTTGGGCCGGCGGCGGCTTCCTATCACTATGTCCATTATCTGAATTCGTCGTCGCCGTATCAGCTCGCGTTTGAGAAGTTCGACCTTACCGCTTTGCCGGACAAAACCGTAACGTTTTTCGTGTCCAACACCGGACCGACCAGCTATGCGGCGAATGACAGTTTCCCTTCGGTGCTCGAACAGTTCCGCAATGCGACCCAGGTTTGGAACTCGGTAGCG
This sequence comes from Bryobacterales bacterium, assembly GCA_963738375.1. Classification (GTDB taxonomy): domain Bacteria; phylum Acidobacteriota; class Terriglobia; order Bryobacterales; family Bryobacteraceae; genus Bog-159. Next base: position 781,105 of record CAVTWL010000004.1, read on the forward strand.
AGTTCAGATCTACGGGTAGGTTTCGGCGGGTTGCAGGTGGCGGGCACTCCGCAAAGCGTACCGACCGGCGAAGTGGTATTTGAAGATCTGCCGCCGGGCGTGTTGGCTTATGCCGGACACCAGGTGGCGGCGAGCGGCTTGGCGACAGCGGCGGACGGAACGCAGTTCGTGCCGATTACGCTTTCGCTGATTCATTTGAACGTGAACCTGACGCAGCAGGCAGGTCAGGCGAGCACGGAAGGGTATACGGGGCCGAGCTACTCGGAGTTGTTCTTCACGGTGCTGCTGCATGAGATCGGGCATGCCATCGGGTTGCAGCACACGTACACGTCGTCGACCATGTCGACGGCGGTATCGCGGGCCACCAACCGGGCGCATCCGCTGGATGTAGACGATGTGTCGGGCGTTTCGGCTTTGTATCCGCGGGGCGGCTATCCGGCGGGATTCGGGTCGATTAGCGGGCAAGTGACGATGGGCGGGAACGGCGTTCATCTGGCTTCCGTGGTGGCGCTCTTGCCGAATGGGGCGGCGGTGAGCAGTTTAACGAATCCGGACGGCAGTTACGAGATCGATGGATTGGTTCCCGGGAATTATTGGGTATACGTGCACCCACTTCCGCCGACGGCCAATATTACTTTGCCGCTCGATGCAGACGGGAATCCGGTACAGGCAAGCGGCGCTTTTGTGAGCACGTTTTATCCGGGGCCGGCGGTCTGGGATCCGAGCCAGTTTACGGTGGTGCCGATTGGGCAAGGAACGGGCGCGAATCAAGCGAACATCAATTTCCAGGTGACGCCACGCGCGGCGGTGGAGGTTTACGATGTCACATCCTATTGGTACGGCACCAGCTATCTGCAGCCGGCGTATTTGAATGCCAACACGGCGAGTCAGACGGTGGAAGCGCAGGGGACGGGGATTACGTCAACGGACAATCCGGTGCAGACGGTGTGGGCGCTGGGCGCGAGCGGTGGCCCCCTGCCGGATTATGGCTTGAGTGTTTACCAGGATGTGGACGTCGCGCTGCTGGCGGCGTATTTCGATTCTCCGGCGCCGCCGCTGGCGGGTCCGGAGCACCTGTTGTTCAATTTGCCGGACGATATTTTCGTGCTGCCGGGAGGAATTCAAGTCGTCCAGAATGCTCCGCCGGTGGTGACCGCGGTGACGCCGAACGCGGATGGATCGGTGACGGTGGCGGGTACGGGTTTCAATACGGCCAGCCAGGTGTTCTTCGACAGTTTGCCGGCGCAGGTTACGGTGGCGTATGCGGCGGATGCTACCGATTCGAGCGGGCAATCGGGGACGATTTCGGTGATGCCGCCACCGGGCGCGAGCGGGCAGATCGCGACGATTACCGTTTATAATTTGGACGGGCAGAACTCGACATTTCTACTGCCGGTGACGCAGAGTCCGTTTACCTATGCCTATCCACAGACGAGCGCTCCGGCGGCCGCGATTTCGATTTCGCAACTGGCCCAGGGACAGACAGCCATGATTACGGTGGGCACCACGAACATGCAATTCGTGGCTGGCATGACGACCCTCGGATTCGGGTCGGGCGATGTGACGGTGCGCCAGCTTTGGGTGGTCAGTCCGACGAAGGCGCTGGCGAACGTAACGGTATCTCCGAACGCCTTATTGCGGGAAACCGTGGCGAGCGTGATCTCCGGATTCCAGGTGTATGACCAGCCGTTGGGGTTTCAGGTGGTGGCTGCGAACCCGAACATGCCGACCCTGACGCTGCCCGTGCAAAATGGGGTGTATCCCGAACAGAACAGCTTGTATCCGGGGACGACTGCGATCTTGTTTGGCCAGAACTTACAAGCGGCGGCCGAGACGCCGAATGTGTCGGTGGGCGGAGTGCCAGCGCAGGTGCTTTATAGTTCGGCGACGCAAATTTACTTTGTGATTCCTGCATCGGTGACCCCGGGTCCGAGGGTAATGACTTTTCAGGGCGCGCTGCCAGTTGTTTTGCAGATCGATTCACCCCCGCCGTCCATCGTGAGCGCGGCGTCGGCATCAGGGCAAGCGTTGAGCGCGGTTCAGACAGCGGCGCCTGGCGACACGATCACACTGGAGGTGAGCGGGATCGCGTCGGCGGTACTCGCTACTCCAGGACGGGTCGGGGTAATCGAAGGCGGAGTCAGCATCCCAGTGTTTACGATGCAGCAGGCGCAGGATGGAACGAATAATGTATGGATTCAGTTTGCGCTGGCGGCTTCAGTGACCGGGCAGGAATTGCCGGTTGCGGTGACGCTCGATGGTGATTTGAGCATGCCGTTTTATATCACCGTAGTGGGCCGGTAAGTTGGTTCAGTACTCTTTCCAGAATAGTTCGGCGTCGGAGCGGCGTACGTAGTTGGCGTCGATGGCTTCGGGCCGAAGGCGTTCCGCCGTGCGGGCGATGCGGGCCATAGCTGCGGCCAACGCGCGCGGGGCGATGGTGATCTGGGCATCAGGGAAGGGAAAGACGCCGGGGTCCACGGCGATGAATTCGATTTCGCCTTTGGGCAGGGTTGCGAGCCAGGCGGGGAAGGGTATGACTGTTTCCGGTACGAGCAAGCTGCCCGCGGCATTGTAAACGGCGCCGTAGACTTCGCCGCGGCGAGCGTCAAGGACTACGGCGCGGAGCGGCGCAGAGCCGAAGGTTGCCATGGCTGCCAGGTTTGACACGGCTACGGCAGGTCTTGCGGTAGCTTCCGCGAGCCCTTTGATACAGGCCAGGCCGACACGGACGCCGGTGAAGGATCCGGGGCCGGAAGCAGCGGCGAAGCAATCGACTTCGGTCACGCGGGTGTCGTGGCGGGCCAGCAGATCCGCGATGCGCCCGAATAAGATGCTTCCGAAGCCTTCGGGGTTGTGGAGCAGCACCTCTTCCAGCAGCTCTTCGCCGCGCAGCAAGGCTAAGCTGCCAAACTCATGCGTTGTATCGACCGCCAGGATGAGTTCGTTCACTTTTCGAGCTGGTAGGTCTTATCCACGCTGTAAAGCTTGCCGTTGGAGTTGAGGCCGTAAAGGCGAAGATCCATCACAGCCGGGTAATTGATGGCCGTGTGGGGGGGGAAGGCAAGCGTGCCGCTGGGACCGGTGCCGACGACACGGTAGCCTTCCCCGTCGACGGTGGCGTCGGCGGTCCAGAGATACAGGATGTTGCGGGTGGCGCGGGTATCCTTGGTGACTTTGGCGGCGAAGGCGGGCGGCTTCGATTCGGAGATGCTGGTTTCCGATGGCAGCGAAATGGTGAAGGGAACCTTTTGCAGGCTCTGTTCGACGACCTGCATGTCGATGCGGCGCGACTCGAACTTGTAGGACTTGAGCATGCCTTCCTTGTGGCCTTCGCGGGATACGCGGAGGATCCAATCGTGGGAGCTATCGGGCGGCGTGCCGGTGAAATGCTCGCCGTGGTAGCCCTTCTTTTCCTTGATCTCGCCGCCATCGATGGGATTGATCCAGGTGACTTCGTAGGTGTGATTTTCAACGCGGAGCTCGACGGGAAGAGGCTTTTCGACGTAGACGAGATACTCGACGGCGGAGATGTCGTCGTCATCCTGATGGGCTTCGGCGACGGCGACAGCGCGGCCGTTATCGACATCGAAATAAGGCTCGAGCTCCCAATGGCGGCTGGCGGCGAAGATGTTGTACCAGACGGTCATGGCCTTGGCGCCGGGGGAGTCGAGATTTTTGGGATCGACGGGAGCGGCGCCTTCGCCTGCTGTGCCGGAGTTGAAGTAAGTAGGATAGTCGCCATCCATGACGGTATTCCAGAGGCGATGGCGGAAGGCGGCGGGATCGGTGTCGTCGGCGAATTTCAAATTGACCAGCGGCATGGGAAAGAGCTGATGCTCGACGGCGCAGACGGCGTCGTCGCCGGTGTGGTGGGCGACGAAGTCCATCCAACCGTCATCCTGCAAGCCGCCGGACGTGGCGAGATTGGCGCTGGTGCGGGGGTGCTGGTAAGGGTCCATCTGCTTGATGAGCGCGCCGATTTCCTTGAGCAAGGCGCGGCCGGTGGAATAGGTTTCGTAGGACTGGAAGCCTTGCCAGGTGACATTCATGCCGGCGTAGCGGCCCATGATGTAAGAGATGTAGCGCTTGCGCTGCTGCCAAGTGGGGAAGAGCTTGGCGAGCTGGTCGTCGGGACCGGCTAGGATCAGGTCGGCGACGATGCCTTTCTGGTTCATATAGCGGATGCGCTGGTCGAGTTGCTGGAAGTGCTGGACGTTGGGGTGGTCGGGATTGGGAAACGCGAGGGCGGCTTGCTGGGGGGTGCCGAGGACGAGGCCGCGAATGTGGTTGAACTGCTGCCTGGCGCGGGCGTCGACCACCTGTTGGAAGACGGCTTGATCGAGGGTGGCGAAGGGGTAGAGGGTGTCACCCATCCAGAGGTGCGGCTGATGGCCGAGTCCGGCGGTGTAGGCCCAGTGATGGACGTTAGCGGGGCGGATGAAGCCGGGGGCAGGGGAATCGGCGGCGGTGAAGGCGCCGTTCTGGCCGTCCCAGCGCTGGACGTTGCTGGTGAGCCGCCAGAGCCATTCGCCGGCTTCGGTGGGGGTGAAGCGGATGATGAGGCGCTGTCCGCCGTCCCAGAAGGCGGGGAGCTTGTAGGTGTGGAAGCGGGGCGAGCGGAATTCGGCGGAGAGATCGACATCGAGGTAGGGGTTGGGGTGCGCGGCGGCTTCCTGGGGGGTGAGATCGTAGGTGAACTCGCAGGGAGTGAAGGCCGGGGTATTGGCGCAGGGGGATTGGGCGTAGAGGGAGAGTCCGACGCCGGCGAGCAGCATCAGGCGACAGAGGGGCATGTCTTCAGTGTAGCGTCAGGGATGGGCGGCGAGGGCGGATTCGAGCGCGTGGAGCTTGGTGGGCTGACCCATGACGATCAAGTAATCGCCCGCGGAGATGGAGGTATCGGCCGGGGGGTTGAAGACCATTTCGCCGTCGCCTTTGCGGATGGCGAGGACGATGACGCCGAACTGGCGTCCGATCTGGATTTCGCGGATGGATTGAGAGACGAGGGCGGAGTGCCCGGAGACGCGGACCTGTTCGATGACGGCGTCGAGGCCGGCGGCTTGCGTGGTGAAATCGAGGAACTGGACGACGTGGGGGCGGAGGAGGGACTGGGCGAGGCGGTGGCCGGTGATGGCGTAAGGGGCGAAGACGGCGTCGGCTCCGGCCCGGCGCATTTTGTCCTCGGCGCTTTCCTCGGCCGCGCGGGTGGCGACGTAGATTTTGGGGTTGAGGAACTTGGCCGAGAGCAGGACGAATAAGTTATCGGCATCGGTGGAGAGGGCACAGACGAGGCCTTTGGCGCGAGAGACACCGACGAGGCGAAGGGTTTCGTCGCGGGTGGAATCGGCGGAGACGGCGAGCATGCCGGCGGCGATGGCTTTCTCGACGCGATCGTCATCGATATCGACGACGACGAAGGGGACGCCTGCCTGTTGGAGTTCGGAGGCAGCGCCGCGGCCAACGCGTCCGAAGCCGCAAATGATGAAGTGACCTTGTAACTTATCGATCATGCGTTTGTTCCGCCGTTTGCCGAATAACTCGCCGAATTCGGCTTCGATGACTGTCTGGGTGATGGCGCCGATGGCGACTAAGATGGTCGTGACACCGACGACTAAGAGGAAGGAATTCAAGATGCGGCCGGCGGGGTGGAGGGTATCGCCGTAGCCGACGGTGGTCATGGTGAGGAGGGTGGTGTAGAAGGCGTCGAACAGGGCGTAATGCTCGATGAGCATGAAGCCGGCGGTGCCGATGGCGAGGACGGCCGCGAGCGGGAGGGCGACCAGCAGGAAGCGGCGCGCGATGCGGTTGGCGGGGAGGAAGGGCAGGGTCACATGGAGGTCTTCCGGAAGATCAGGATGTGCTGGCGCGGGAGATTCTCCAACGTCTTTTCGAGGCGGAAACCTTCCGGCTCGATTTCGGCCTTGACCTCGGCGACGCTCATTTTGTGAGCGGCGAGGATGGGCACTTTGGGATCTTCCTTGCGGTATTCGAGGAGCACCATGCGGCCCTGGGGCTGGAGGGCGGCGCGGATTTCGGCGACCATTTTCTGGGGCTGGGAGAACTCGTGGTAGACATCGACGAGGAGGGCGAGATCGAGGCGGCCGGGGGGAAGGTGGGGGTCGTCAACGGCGCCGAGGACGGCTTCGTAGTTGGAGAGCTTGCGTTCGGCCATGTTGCGGCGGAGCTGGTCGAGCATGCCCCGCTGGATGTCGACGGCGTAGACTCTGCCGGCGGGTCCGATGCGGGCGGCGAGACGCCAGGTGAAGAAGCCGACGCCCGCGCCGATATCGGCTACGACTGCACCTTTGGGGATGCCGATGGCATCGAGGGCGGCATCGGGGGCTTCTTCGGCTTCGCGTTCGGGGCGGACCAGCCAAGGAGCGCCGCCCATACCCATAACGGGGGCGGTCTGGCGTCCGGTGACGGGGTGGACTTCCTGGGCGGGGAGCAACAGGGGGAGTGCGAGCAGGGAAGCCAGCAGCTTGCGCGACATCAGGTACAGGATAGCGCGCGGCAGGGCGGGGATCATGCGGGAAACTTTGGTGGAGCGGATGAGGCAGGAGAACACATGGTGCGCGGCTACGAGACCGCATGGCGCCGGGCCGCGCACGCTGCGTAACGACGCTGCCTTATTGTTTCAGCGTGCGGATGTAGGCGACCAGGTCGGCGGCTTGGGCATCGGTGACGGATTGAGCTTTCATTTTGCCCACGCCGGTGGTGATGTCTTTCTTGAGGTCGGCATCGGACTTGGCCTGGACGTCGGCGGAGCCGAGCGGCTTCATCTTCATCGCGGCCATGCCGGAACCGTCGGCTTTGTGGCAACCTTTGCATTTGGCGTCATAGACCGCCTTGCCGTCGGCGGCGGCTCCAAAAGCTTGGACCGCGCCCATTGCCACGAAAAGCATACAAACGGGTAAAAATCTCATCAAGTACCTCCGGGGGTATTGTATCGTAATTCTACAAGTAGACGAAGAATTCCGGCTTGAGGAGACAGGAGGCGGACGAAAGAGGACGTTTCTCGCTGGGTTTGGTCGAAATGAAGCCACCTCGGGCCGTGCCCCAGAAGCAACGATTCTCCCCTACACACTATGCTAGTGGGCCGCGAAACAGAAGTCTACGAATAGATGCCGGGGGCTTCGTAGCCAATGGCTTGCACATATTCCCGATAGGAGCCGGGGTAAACGCGCGGTTGGCGGTCGTGCCCGTTTTCACCACCCAGTTCCAGGACGCGCGAGCCCAGACCGCGCAGGAACATGCGGTCGTGCGAAACGAAAATCATGGTGCCCTCGAAGTCTTTCAACGCTTCAACCAACATTTCTTTGGTGGCGAGGTCGAGGTGATTGGTGGGCTCGTCGAGCACCAGGAAATTCGGCGGGTTGTAGAGCATACGGGCCATGGCCAGTCGCGACTTCTCGCCACCGGATAGGGCGCGAATGCGCTTGTCGACATCGTCACCGGAGAATTGGAAAGCGCCCGCCAGGCTGCGCAAGGAACCGATGCCGTCCTGCGGAAAATCGCGCTGGAGCTGTTCGAAGATGGTGAGTTCGGGGTCCAGCACGTCGAGCGACTGCTGGGCGAAGTAGCCCATTTGAAGGCTCGCGCCCAGTCGCACGCTGCCGCCATCCGGTTCGCTGGCGCCGGCGATCATTTTCAGGAGCGTGGTCTTGCCCGCGCCGTTGCGGCCCATGACCGCCCATCGCTCGCCGCGGCGAATTGTGAGATTGAACCCATCGTAGATGACGCGCGAGCCGTAGCTCTTGTGCAAGTCTTCGATGACAGCAACCTGGTCGCCGGAGCGCGGCGGGACGCGGAAGTCGAACTTCACCACCTGGCGCTTCTTGGGCAGCTCGATTTTTTCGATTTTGTCGAGGGCCTTGATGCGGCTTTGCACCTGAGCGGCTTTGGCGGCGTGGGTTTTGAAGCGGTCGATGAAGCGCTGTTCTTTGGCTAGCATGGATTGCTGGCGGGAAAAGGCGGCCTGCTGATTGGTTTCGCGGATGGCGCGCTCGCGCTCATAGAAATCGTAATCGCCGGAGTAGGTGACGATCTCGCCGGAATCGATTTCGGCGATTTTGGAGACGATACGGTTCATGAATTCGCGATCGTGCGAAGTCATCAGAATGGCGCCGGGGTAGGACTTGAGGAACTGTTCGAGCCAGATGATGGATTCGATATCGAGGTGGTTGGTGGGTTCATCCATGAGCAGGACAGTGGGGCGGCCGAGCAGCACGCGCGCGAGGGCGACGCGCATTTTCCAACCGCCGGAGAGTGCGCCGGCATCGCCATCGATCTGGGCGTCCTCGAAGCCGAGGCCATGCAGAACTTCGCGAGCCTGGGCTTCCAGGCTGTAGCCGCCCAGGTGTTCGTATTCTTCCTGCACTTCGCCGAAGCGCTCGAGGATCTTGTCCATGTCGGCTTCGCGGGCAGGATCGTTCATGGCGTGATGCAGGTCTTCGAGCTCGTGATGGAGTTCGCCGACGCGGCCGCTGCCGGCGATGGCTTCGTCGAGGACGGGGCGGCCTTTCATCTCCTCGACATCCTGGCGGAAGTAACCGATGGTCAGCTTCTTAGGTACGGAGATGTCACCGTCGTCCGGGGACTCTTCGCGGACGATCATGCGGAAGAGGGTGGTCTTGCCGGACCCGTTCGGTCCGACCAGGCCGACCTTTTCGCCGGGGTTCAATTGGAAAGACGCTTCGACGAAGACGAGCTGCTTGCCGTATTGTTTATTGATATTGGAAAAAGAAATCATTCGGGGAAATGTTGGCGCGCGAGGATGGCTACGACCCGCTCCAGTTGGACGCGATCGGTACCGTCGAAATCGTTGAGCTTGTCGCTATCGATATCGAGGACTAGGCGGGTGACGCCGCCGGAGACCAGCGGGACCACGATTTCCGATTGGGAGAGGCGGCTGCAGGCGATGTGTCCGGGGAAGGCCTGGACGTTCGGAATGACGATGGTTTGGCGGGTGCGAGCCGCGGCGCCGCAGACGCCTTTGTCGAACGGGATGGTCACGCAGGCTAGCGGTCCTTGGAACGGGCCGAGGGTGAGGACGCCGGGCGCGGTGGTGCGATAGAACCCGACCCAGTGAAAGTGAAACGCTTCTTTCAGCATGGCCGACACGTTGGCCAGGTTGGCGATCAGGTCGGTGGAGCCCGCGATTACGGATTCGATCTGGGGCAGGAGGGCGAGGTAGGTTTCCTCCTTCGCCGCGTCTTGCGGGAGGATCAGCGATTCCGCCATGTTACCGCGGTTTCGCCAATTCGGGTACTTCCTTGCCGACCTTTTCGACCTTGGGCATGGCGACGCCCATGACGTAAGGATTGGTGGGATGCCGGCGGCAGAAGTTCTGATGGTGCTCCTCGGCGGGGTAGAAGGATTTCAACTCGACGACTTGCGTGGCGATGGGCGCATGGAGAACGCCGGCATGATTTAACTGCAGTATGTAGGCTTCGGCGATTTTCTTCTGTTCAGGGCTGGAGTAGAAGACGGCGGAACGGTATTGCGTCCCGACGTCGTTGCCCTGGCGGTTGAGCTGGGTGGGGTCGTGGGCCACATGGAAGAAGACCTTCAGGATTTGCCCATAGGTGATTTTGCGCGGGTCGTAGGTGACTTGGACGGATTCCGCATGGCCGGTCTGGCCGGTGCTAACGATGTCATAGTGGGCGGATGCGGCGTCGCCTCCAGAGTAACCGGAGACCACTTTCTCGACGCCTTCGATTTGTTGGAAGACAGCTTCAACGCACCAAAAGCAGCCGCCGGCGAGGACCGCGGTTCGATTGCCTTTGAAGGATTTGGCGTCGGCTTTGGGATCGTCGACGGCGGGATTGGGGAATTCGGCCGCCACCACGGCGCAGGCGAAAACGAACAGCATCGCGGCCACAAGGCGCAATTTTGCGTTTAGAGTTGGCATGAGAGTTCCGGTGCGGAAATTTGATTTCAGTATAACGCAGGGGAATCGACGGCTTACGTGCGCGAAGCGGTTGGGTTTATTATTAGAAGCGCACACATCGTGCAAAAGGAAGGGACCATGGCGTCTGTATTAGCGAGTATCGACAGTCCGGTCGCAGTGAAGGCGACCAAATTATTGATCAACAACCGGTGGGTAAACAGCGAATCGGGCAAGACGTTCGCTACCATCAATCCGGCGACGGGTTTGGAGATCGCGCAAGTCGCGGAAGCCGATGCCGCGGATGTGGAGCGGGCGGTACGCGCGGCGCGGGCGGCTTTCGACAAGGGTCCGTGGCGCAAGATGGCGGCCGCGGAGCGGGGGCGGTTGTTGAATCGCCTGGCGGATTTGATGGAGCAGCATGCCGACGAGCTGGCCATGCTGGAATCGCTGGACAACGGCAAGCCGTATCAGGTGGCCAAGGCCGCGGATCTGCCGCTTTCGATCGCGTGCTACCGCTATTATGCGGGTTGGGCGGATAAGGTACAGGGCAAAACAATACCGATCGCGGGCGATTATTTCTGTTACACACGCCACGAGCCGGTGGGGGTGGTGGGGCAGATCATCCCGTGGAATTTCCCGCTGCTCATGCAGGCCTGGAAGCTGGGTCCGGCGCTGGCGACCGGCAATACCGTGGTGATGAAGCCGGCGGAACAGACTCCGCTGAGCGCGCTGCGGGTGGGTGAACTGATCGTGGAAGCCGGATTTCCCGAGGGGGTGGTAAACCTGCTGCCGGGCTACGGGCCGACGGCGGGCGCGGCGATCGCCAACCACATGGACGTCGACAAGGTGGCATTCACAGGCTCGACCGAGGTTGGGCATCTGATCATGGAAGCGGCGGCGAAGTCGAACTTGAAGCGGGTGACGCTGGAGTTGGGCGGGAAGAGCCCCAATATTGTTTTCGCCGATGCGGATATGGATGAGGCAATTGAAGGGTCTCACTTCGCGCTGTTCTTTAATCAGGGACAGTGCTGCTGCGCCGGTTCGCGGCTGTTCGTCGAAGACAAATGCTACGACGAATTCGTGGAGCGAAGCGTGGCGCGGGCGAAGTCGCGCAAGGTTGGCGATCCGTTCGATGCGAAGACGGAGCAGGGTCCGCAGGTGGATCAGGCTCAGTTTGAAAAAGTGATGAGTTACATCGATGCCGGCAAGCGCGAAGGCGCGTCGCTGAAGTGCGGCGGCGGCCGCTGGGGCGATCGCGGCTACTTCGTGGAACCCACGGTTTTCGCGGACGTGCAGGACAATATGAAGATCGCCGAAGAGGAGATCTTTGGGCCGGTGATGAGCATCATCCGGTTCAAGGATATGTCCGAAGTGATCGAGCGGGCTAACCGGACGGTGTACGGATTGGCGGCGGCGGTGTGGACCCGCGACATCGGCAAGGCTCATGCGATTGCGAACAGCGTTCGCGCGGGCACGGTATGGGTGAACTGCTACGACGTGTTCGATGCGGGCGCGCCTTTCGGCGGATTCAAGCAATCCGGGATGGGACGCGAACTGGGAGAGTACGGGCTGCAGCAGTACACCGAGATCAAGACGGTTACCGTTAAGCTTGGCTCGAAGTAGTTTATCCGCCAGTTAGTTTCAGCCGGCCATGCGACAATGTTTCGCATGGCCGGTTTTCATTTTCAGGTGAATCCCAAAGGCCGCGAACTGTCCGGATGCTCGGCGGTACTGAACGGGCACGGGACGCGCTACGAGGTCAGCGGCTACCGGACCACGCTTTCGCTCAAGTCGGTAGTGCGGGGCGCGGCACGCTATCGGACGCGGCAGGGCGAATACCTGGTGACTCCCGATTCGTATTTAGTTCTGAACGACGGGCAGATCTACTCGATGGAATTTGAAGGCGGCGGGCGGATCGAGACGGAGACGCTATGCCCGTTTTTCCAGCGTGGATTCCTGGGGTCAGCGGCGGCATCGGCGGCGATACGTTGCGAGCGGCAACTGGACTACGTCGAGGTTGCGGCACAGGATGTGGAGTTTTGCGAACGGCTTTATCCTAAGAACGGCGCGGTGGGAAGGGCGTTGGAAAGCCTGCATGCGGGATTGCGGTCGCCGGGTACGTCGGGAGTGTGGCTGGAAGATCGCTTGTATGGGCTGGCGGCGTCACTGGCTCAACTGCGGGTTCAAGTGCGCGGAGAAGTCGAAAGTTTTCCCGGGCTGCGGCCGTCGACTCGCATGGAGTTGTATCGACGGCTCCACCGGGGCCGCGACTTCTTGACATCTTGCTATGGCGAGCCTCTCACAGTGAGTGTGGTGGCGCGGGTTGCGGGGATGTCGCCGTTTCATTTCCAACGCATGTTTAAGTTGGCGTTTGGAGTCACAACCATGCGGTATTTGCAGGAAGTGCGGCTTCAGGCCGCGCGCCGTCTGCTGGCGCAGACGGGTGACGGCGTGACTGATATTTGTTTTGCGGTGGGCTGCGAAAGCCTGGGCTCATTCAGCTGGCTCTTTCGGCGGCGATTCGGCGTGTCACCGCGCGAATTCCGTGGGAGATCCGAAATTCGCAGGATTCGAGAAGTAGCGGCCGGCATACCCGTGTAATTTGGTTTGCATGACCTGGATTCCGGATGGCCCTGAACTCGCTCCCGGTGTGACGGTGGAGCGCCGCGCAATATTTTGGGCGCCGTTTGCTTTGGCCGCCGCCGTGCTGCGTGGCGCACAAGGGCCGAGTGCGGCAGCTCCGCTTGCCTGGGAAGACTTCATCAAGCTTTGCCCGGCCGACGTCGGGCAGTTTGCGCAAGACGCTTCCTCGATGGGGCAGGATACTTATTTGCAACGCATGGCTGCATGGGCAGTGCGGCTCAAAGCTGCGCCCGATAGCAAACTGGGCGCTTACGGCGGACTGGATCCCAAGGTGGAATTCGGTCCCAGTTTTCGCGGCGTGCCGTTCGTGGTGATCCAATGGCGCATGGCGCCCCATGCGGTGCTGCCGGCGCATTGCCACCCGGAGGCGAGCGTCTGTACGGTTGGCATCGAGGGCGAGGCCCTGGTCCGGCACTTCGAAGTTACCGGCGATGCGCCAGCATTCAATTCGGGAGCAACAACGCCCTTCGTAATGCGGGAGACGCGCCGCCAGATCGTTGCGGCGCGCCGCATCAGCACGCTCTCCACGACGCGCGATAATATTCATTACTTCGAAGCCGGCGATGACGGAGCGCGCGGGCTGGACATCACCACGGGCTACGGTGGCTCGGGGGATTTTTCCTTCGTCGCATTTCAGCCGGATAAGCCGAAGGATGCCAGGAAACAACTGTACGAAGCGGTTTGGACGGGAATGAAATTTTACAAGGATTGACTCATGCCTACGGATCTTTCAACAGCCACTATCGGACAAGCTTCCATCAACGTTCATGACATCGACAAGGCGGTTGCGTTTTACCGCGACGCGCTGGGGATGCGATTCTTGTTCCAGGCTGGACCGAAGATGGCGTTCTTCGATTGCGGGGGCGTGCGATTGATGCTGGCTGTCCCCGAGAAGCCGGAGTTCGACCATGCGAGCTCGATCTTCTATTTCAAGGTTAAGGATCTTCAGGGAGTGGCGGCAACTTTGCAGTCCCGGGGAGTCCAGTTCGAAGGGCCGCCACATCTTATCGCGGCGATGCCCGATCACGATTTGTGGATGGCGTTCTTCAAGGACGCCGATGGGAACCTGCAGGCGCTGATGAGCGAAGTGGCGCGATGAGCGGGATGAACCGGCCGGAAATTACACGATTACGGCGCAGCGGTTCGACCGGTCAATACGGGGTAGGGATTAATGGGCGTGCCCTGCCACCAGTGCTTTTCGGGTCCCAGTTGAAAAATAGCGAAGTGGAGGTGCGGCGCTTCGGCAGACGCATTCCCGGTGCTGCCAACGTATCCTAAGACATCGCCTTGGCGAATGCGCATGCCTTCCCTGATGCCGTCCGCGTAGCGGTCGAGATGCGCGTAGTAGTAGCAATACGCGCCAGCGTTGTCGAACTCATACACCGTTATTCCACCTGGCTTGCTCAGGAAAAGCTTAGCGACGGCGCCGTCGACGGCCGCTATTACGGGCGTGCCGCGCGGCGCCATGATATCGAGGGCTTCGTGGCGACGGCCCTCGCGGGTGTCGGCGTAATTGTCGTGCAAATCCGCAGTTCGGACACCTTGCACCGGAATGATGATCTGGTTACCGGGGCGTGGTGGCGCGGGTGCTGGAGTAGTATTGGGTGGTTCGTAAGGGTTACGGGATGTGGGTTCGGCGGGCGCCGGCAGGGGTTGTTCGGCTGCGGCGGCAGGAGCGAATTGCGCGGCGCTGGCCGTATGCAGGCTCCCCGTGCGCCAGAGCAGGACCGCCAGGAACAGCAACCCGCAGGCAAAACCAGCGGAGAAGACCAACCATGTCTTCGCGCGCACGGTTTACTCCTGCAAAACGGCCGGCGTGCCGGGTCTCACCATGTGAGACAACTCCAGCGCATCCCAATTCGTCAAGCGGATGCATCCGTGAGATTCCGTGTGGCCGATCTTCTCAGGCGCCGGTGTACCGTGTATCCCATAGTGCTCCTTGGAAAGATCGATCCATACCACGCCTACGGGATTGCGTGGGCCCGCTTGAATGACAGCCTTTTGGTCTTTGGAATCCGCGTTCCAAAACAGCTTCGGATCATAGTGGTACACCGGGTTGTGAGCGACCCCATTGATCTTCCATTTTCCAAGGGGCAGCGGGTCATGCTCGCTGCCAATGGTGGCGACGTAGAACGCGATGACTTTCCCCTCGGCGTCGAGCGCGGTGACGGCGCTATCCGATTTCGAGACCACCACCGAGGCGGCGGGCCCGGCAGGCTCGACAGCCACGTTGGGTACCAGGATGGTTGTGTCCGGCTGATCGAAATCGCCTTGTGGATTGAGCGCCTTTAACAGGCTTTGGCTTGCATGGACTTTTTCGGCCAGTCCTTCGAGCGGCGATTCGTAGCCGAGGTGCGGGAGTTGGGCCTGCTCCATCATGTCGGCAGGCAGCTTCACAAAGGGCCCGGCAACGTCTTCGCCGTTGATTTTGTATTGAACCAGAGCGGGAGCCCGGTCCTGTTCGAGGGCGGCCCATGTCTCCGCAGTCATCCGGCTATTAGCAAGAAGCCCACGCGCCGTTTGAAACGCCGCCACGGTCTTTTCCAGGTTCGAACCGAATTCACCGTCGATGGCGCCGCAAGAAAAATGAGCGCGGTCAAGCAGGACTTGCGCGCGGACTACGGCTGAGCCGGCGGAATGCAGTCGCAGTTCCGGTGTTGTTTTCGGATCGTTGATCGCGTTGGCGTCAAACTTCGGCGCGACCGCGGCCGATAACGAGACTGCGGCCGTAAATACGAGAAAAGTCCGCATTCAGGCTGTGCGGCTACCGCGCACAAAGTGCAGAACCAAGGAGATCACCGCGAAGATCAACAGCAGGTGGATGAGCCCACCGGCCACATGGAACGCGAGAAAACCCATCAGCCATAACACGACGAGAACGGCGAAGAGCGCGAGAAACATTTGTTTATCCCCTTTTCGGTGAGCGCGTGGCGCTAGGTTACAACACTCTTTCCAGAGCATTTCTAGTTCCTTTTGGCAAAGTAGCATTTCGCACGCTTGCGCATGGCACGATGCGTGCCATTGATTTGACGTGCCTAAAGCAATTCAACCGACGAGCACGGAGCTCCATCAGGGGCAAGAGAACCCAAGCCGCTTCGAGCTGAAGCTGCCGGATTGGTGCACGACACAGAATGGTAAGTGCGCCGTCATTTCTGCCGGCGTGGTCGTGCTGGCGTGCTTGGCGATCTTCTTTGCTTACTACCTGCGATTCGCTCGGCTGACCGAGAAAAAGCTGCAAAACGGCGTATTCGCTGGAACCCTGAATATATTTGCCGGCCCTCATATTATTGCGGTCGGAGACCTCTTCACACTGAAGGACGCGGTCACTTATCTTCAGGACAACGGCTACAGCGAGTCGCATAGTTCGCCAGTTGGTTGGTACGAGGTACGTGCGGACGCGGTGGCGATTTTTCCCGGACGCGATTCCGATTCGGGACAGGAACCGGCGGCCATCCATTTCGCCAACGGCAAGATCGCGAAGATTGTTTCGCTCGACGACAACACCGTGCGCCAGCAATATCAGATTCCGCCGCAACTGATTACCAACCTGTCGGATCGCGCGCGAGAGAAGCGGCGGCTGGTGCGGTATTCGGAAATCCCGCCGGCCTTGGTGCATGCCGTGGTGTCTGTCGAGGACAAGCATTTCTTCACGCACGGTGGTTTCGATCTGTTCCGCATCATCAAGGCTGCGTACGTGGATCTGAAAGACGGCCGTAAGGCTCAAGGCGCCTCTACACTGAGCATGCAACTGGCGCGCGGGCTGTGGCTCGATCAGGACAAGAATTGGCGCCGCAAGGCCGCCGAATTGATGATCACGATTCACCTCGAACACAAGCTGACCAAACAGCAGATTTTTGAATATTATGCCAACCAGGTCTACATGGGGCGCCGTGGGACATTCAGCATCAACGGCTTCGGCGAGGCTTCGCGGGCGTATTTTGCGAAGGACATCTCGCAGTTGACCGTGTCGGAAGCGGCGCTGCTGGCGGGCATGGTGCAGCGGCCCAGCTACTATAATCCATTCCGGTTTCCGGATCGCTCGCAGGAGCGCCGCAATTTGGTGTTGCGGCTGATGCGCGAGAACGGCTGGTTGTCGAAGGCCGATTACGTCGCGGCGGCCGCGGTGCCCGTACACGTGCAAACCGGCGACATGGAAGCTGTGAATTCGCAGTATTTCCTGGACTTGGTGAACGATGAACTGCAGAGCCGGTTGGGCGACCACGATGCGCGTAGCGATTATGTTTACACCACGATCGATATGGATTTGCAGCGTGCGGCCATGGAAGCCGTAAAGCTGGGAATGCAAAGTGTAGACGACCAACTACGCAAGGGCAAGCATCACGATCCGATTCCGCCCGGACAGCCGCAGGTTGCCCTGATCGCGCTCGATCCGCATACCGGCGAGATCAAGGCGCTGGTGGGAGGACGGGATTACGGGTCCAGCCAGTTGAATCATGTGTTGGCGGAGCGGCAGCCGGGCTCGTCATTCAAGCCGTTCGTTTATGCGGCGGCGCTGGATACAGCGATTGCGGCGGTGCGCAAGATTTGACACCGGCATCGACCGTGGTAGACCAGCCGACCACCTTTCAGTACGACAACCGGCCCTATCAACCGGGCAATTTCAAGCAGGACTTCATGGGCACGGTGACGCTGCGGCAGGCACTTGCGCACTCACTGAACGTGGCGACAGTGAAGGTCGCGCAGACTGTGGGATATCAGGCGGTGGTGGATCTGGCGCGGCGAGCGGGACTCGGCGACAACATTAAGGCAACCCCGGCGGTTGCCTTGGGCGCCTATGAGGCGACTCCGCTCGAAGTAGCGGGCGCTTACACGATTTTTGCCAACGGTGGCAATTTCGTTAAGCCCTCAATGGTCGTCGATGGTGCGATCCCGGGAAGGCGGGGCGCTGTGGCGGCGGTCGCCCGAGA
Source organism: Bryobacterales bacterium (assembly GCA_963738375.1). Classification (GTDB taxonomy): domain Bacteria; phylum Acidobacteriota; class Terriglobia; order Bryobacterales; family Bryobacteraceae; genus Bog-159. The sequence goes on from CAVTWL010000004.1 coordinate 798,571, forward strand.
CGCACGCGGTACTTGGATCCGCGGATCGCATACTTGATGACAAACATGCTGGAAGAAGTGATGCGGAGCGGCACGGCGGCGGGCGCGCGATCGCGTGGGTTCCGGGTGCCCGCGGCCGGCAAGACCGGGACGTCCAGGGACGGCTGGTTCGCGGGCTTCACTTCGCAACTGCTGTGCGTGGTCTGGGTGGGGTTTGACGACAATCGCGCGCTGGATCTGGAGGGCGCCAAGTCGGCGCTGCCGATTTGGACCGAGTTCATGAAGCGGGCGATTACTTATCGGGGGTACCGGGACGCGAAGGAGTTTTCAATTCCTTCCGGGGTAGCCAGCGCTCTGGTTTGCGGCGATTCGGGTCAACTCGCCGGACCGGAGTGTCCGCGCAGCTATACCGAGTTTTTTGTCAACGGAACGCAGCCCGTAGTGGAGTGCCAGTTGCATTCGCACGGCGAAGCGGATCGCGACGTCACTGTGGCGCCGGGCGCCAGCCCGGCGTTTCAACTAGTGGAACCTCCGGTGCCAAAGCCAATTGCCCAGGACAATCAGTAAGCGGGCCGCATCGTATCACTTCAACATTTTCTGTACCCGGCTGTGCTTCTGGCCGTAGGTAAAGTAGACGATGAGTCCAATGAACAGCCAGATGATCAGGCGAGCCCAGTTGAGCCATCCCAGCTTATACATCATGTATCCGTTGAAGATCACACCCATAATGGGCACCAAGCGGCACCCACGGGGTGCGGAAGGGGCGGGGCTGTGCAGGGTCCGTCCGGCGCAATACAATGACTGCCAGGCATACGATCACGAAGGCCAGCAGCGTCCCGATGTTCACCATCTTGCCGATGTCATCGATGGGAGTTACACTGCCGACTACCGCCGCTAAGAGGCCCACGAGGATGGTGTTCTTCCAGGGCGTGCGGAATTTTGGATGGATGTCCGCGAAGAATCGCTTGGGCAGCAGGCCGTCATTGGCCATGGAGTAAAGCACGCGGGTCTGGCCCAGTAGCATCACCAGCATGACGCTGGTAAGTCCGGCCAAAGCGCCCAGGGTGATGATGTGCGAGGCGCCGGTAAGTCCGCGATCGAGAAAGGCCTGCGCGACGGGCGCTTCGATGTTGATTTCGCGCCAGGGCACCATGCCGGTTAGGACCGCGGCAACGGCAATATATAACACGGTGCAGATCAATAGCGACGCGATGATGCCGATAGGTAAGTCACGCTGCGGGTTCTTGGCTTCCTGGGCGGTGGTGGACACAGCGTCAAATCCGATATAAGCGAAGAAGATGTAAGCGGCGCCCGCTCCGATGCCTGAGAATCCGTAGGGCGCGAAAGAGTGCCAGTCAGTACCCCAATTCGCCTTGTTGATGTAGGTAACGCCCAAACCGATAACAAACAGGACCACGGACACTTTGACGACGACGATCACAGCGTTAAAGCGCGCACTTTCCTGGATTCCAATCGCCAGGATGGCGGTAATGACGAGGGCAATCAGGAAGGCCGGCAGGTTGAAACCGATCTCGACGCCAAAGATGTGGGGCGCGTTGAGCAGGTCGTGCGCGCGCTGCATCAGCTCCGGGGAAGCAGCCGCGGAGATGGACGAGACTTTTTCTAGGAATGCTTGCGTGCCGGGGACTAGGGATGGCGTCGGAAGCCTGAGCCATCTGGCGAGCGATGAAGCCTTGGGCGATGCGCAGGCCGGTCCAATGGTCGTAAGCTAGCCAGAGGGGCATCTTAATATGGAAGATGTCGAGGAGTTCGATGAAGTGGTTCGACCAGCCGGACGAGACGGTGCTCGCGCCCATGGCGTATTCGAGGGTCAAGTCCCAGCCGATGATCCAGGCGAAGATTTCGCCGAGGGTGGCATAGGCGTAGGTGTAGGCGCTGCCGGCGAGCGGGATCATGGCGGCGAATTCGGCGTAGCAAAGGCCCGCGAAGGCGCACCCCAGTCCGGAGAGCACGAAGGAAAGCATTAAGCCCGGGCCGGCATAGTGTGCGCCCAGACCCGCCATGACGAAGATGCCGGCGCCGATGACCGCGCCCACTCCCAGAGCGGTCAACTGGAAGACTCCGAGCGTCCGTTTCAGGCTGTGTTCGCCGGTTTCTTTGGCTTCTTCTAGTAGGGCCTTAAGTGGCTTGCGAGCCAGCAGGTTTGTCATGAGATCTCAGAATTCTACCGCAATGTCATAGGGCGTGGCTATTCATGCTGCTGTCATTGGCCCATGCCGCATTCGGCGTGGACGGCGCGGACCGCTTTTTCGAGGCCGTCCCGGCTGACCACGATGGCGATAGTCAGTTCGCTGGAGCCTTGGGCGATGGCGATAATGTTGACCTGTTCCCTTGAAATGGCGGTGAAGATTCGGCCGGCCACGCCTGGCTTGCCCTGCATGCCTTCTCCCACGACGGCCAGCAGGCCGACTTTTCATCGACCTGGATGGGACTGGACGTAGTCATGGGCCAGCTCCAGGGCGAGCGCGGACTCGAGCGCGCTGCGTGCGCTTTTCCAGTTCTTCCGTGCGGACCAGGAAGCAGAAGCTCTGCCGGTAGCTGGAACTGGAAAAAACCAGCACTTCGACGTTGGCGCGGTCAAGTGCGTCGAGCGCGCGCGCCATGATGTGCACGCCGTTGAGTTCGGGGTTGGCTGGCTCCAGCGAGATCAGCGCCACTTTGGCTCATAGAGGTAACGGCGCGCGCGCCTTTGGTGGCGCCGATCGACGACAGAATGCGGGTGCCGGGCTTTTCCGGGGCGAAGCTGTTCTTGCTCCACACCGGAATTTTCTTTTCGATCAAGGGAGCGAGCGTGCGCGGGTGCAGGACTTTGGCGCCGTTGTAGGCCAGTTCCGCGGCCTCCGCGTAGGTCATTTCGTCGAGAACCACGGCGGACGGGAACCAGGCGCGGATCGGCGCTCATGATGCCATCGACGTCGGTCCAGATCCAGAGCTCGGAGGCATCCAGCGCGGCGGATAGGATGGAAGCGGAGAAATCGGAACCGCCGCGGCCCAGCGTGGTGGCGCGGCCGTCCGCGGTTGCGCCGTTAAAGCCGGTGATCACGGGAAGAACGCCGCGCTCCAGCAAGGGCGCCAGCAGGGCCTGGGCTTTGGCGCGCGTGGGCTCCATGAGCGGCGATGCATTTCCGAAGACCGCGTCCGTAACCACAAAGCGGGCGGCGTTGATGGCCTCGGCAGGCGTGCCTTGGGCGTTGAGATAGGCCGCCATAAGCAGCGCCGTGAGACGCTCGCCGACGGCGACGGCTTCATCCACTGAGCGAGGCGGCATTTCGTTCAGCATCAGCATGCCGGCGGCGATGCGTTCGAATTCGGCTATCAGGTGCGCGATGCCCGCGGTCGATTCTTCCCGGCATTGGGCAGGCAATAATTCGCGGCAGGCCTCCAGGTGGCGCTCGCGCAACGTCGCGACGTTGGCGTCGAGTCCGGCCTGGTCTCCGGCTTCGGCGCGGCGCAAGGTATCGAAAAGCAGGTCCGTGATCTTGGACATGGCGGATACGACGATGGCCACTGGCCTTTGCGAATTCCATTGCGCGGCAATTCCCGCCGCGATCCGCATGCGTTCGGCGGAACCCACGCTGGTGCCGCCGAACTTCATGACTAATAAATCCTTCAACTGAAATCCTTTCCGTTGGTTAATCGTGAGCGCACGATCTTCAAAATCTCATCTTCCACCTGTTCGAGAGAAAGGCCGGTGGAGTCGATGTAAATGGCGTCGGGCGCCTGGGTAAGGGGGGCTTCGGCGCGGGTGCGGTCGCGATGATCGCGCTCGCGAATCTGGGCGGCGACGGCTTCCTCGCTGACCGCCGGGCTATCGCCTTGCACGTCGCGCCAACGGCGCGTCACACGTTCCGCGGGGTCGGCGTCGAGAAAGATTTTCACGTTGGCTTCAGGGAAGACTACGGTGCCGATATCCCGGCCTTCCATGATTACGCTGGTAACAGCGCCCAGCGCGCGTTGTTTCTCCACCAAGGCTCGGCGGACGCCCGGTATGGCGGCGACCACGGACGCCTGCTTGCCGATCTCGACGGTGCGGATGGCGGTGGTCACGTCCTCGCCGTTCAGAAGAACAAGCCGGCCGGCCGGCTGCAATTCTATATCAGCGGCGATTGCCAGTTGCTCCATGCGATGCATGTCGGAGGGGTTGGCGTTTTGGCGCGAGGCCCACAGGGCAATCGCGCGGTACATGGCGCCGGAGTCGATATAAGTGAAGCCGAGGCGGTCCGCCAAGCGGCGGGCGATGGTGCTCTTGCCGGCTCCCGCTGGGCCGTCAATGGCGATCACGACTCGCCGGGAATGGGTCGCCACTATTTCTTGTCCGCGGCAGTTTGCATGATGCTGCGCTTGGAGTGGTCGTCGGAGACTTGCAGCACCACCTGGCGCTTGTCCTTCTTTGCGGTGAGCATGGTCATTTGCGGCGTGGTCAAGGTGTTCTCGGTGCTCCAGCCGTTGCTCTCGAGGCCCTTCTTGTAGAATGCCACGATAGAGTCTGACGGGTCCTGAGATTCAAGCACTAAGTTGCGCGCATTCTGGTCGGAGGCGGACTGCGCCATGATGACCTTGGCGGGACTGTACACCGGAATGTCCTTGGGGTAATCGTCGGGGACCTTGTTCTCGTTGAAGCTCAATGTGGAGGTGTTGCCGTCTTTCCCTGCGACGGTAATGCGGCTGGCATCCTTGCCTTTCTGCTCTACGCTGACCTTCCCGTCGGAGGTGGTGTAGGTACGGCTGCGGCTACAGGCAGCGCTGGAGAGCAACAAGGCCGCGCCGGCAAAGCCGGATTTCAGGTAACGAAAGCACATGAAAGGTAGAATAGCAGGAGCATGAGTGCGGATGAATTCGACCAATTAGTGCAGAGCGCTTACGCTCAGATTCCTGGCGAATTCCGCCACCGATTGCAGAACGTGGCGATGATGGTGGAGGCGGAGCCCTCAACGGCGCAGCTCGCGGAAGCGGGCGTCGCGCCGGGAGCAACGCTGTTAGGACTGTATCAAGGGCGGCCGCTGACGCAGCGCAGCGTGTTCGAAAATTTTACGTTTCCCGACCGGATTACGATTTTTCAAGGTCCGCACGAACGGCTGGCTCATGGCGAGGCGGATCTGAAGCGGATGGTCGAGGCCACCGTGTGGCATGAAGTGGCTCATTATTTTGGCATGGATGAGGCGCAGGTGCGAGCGGCGGAGCGGACGCGGAACTCGGACGGCTGAGTCCTGCCCCGTTTGGTGTCAGTTGGGAGGCTGCTGTTGCGGTGGCTGGGGTTGCGGTTGCTGCTGGCCGAATCCGGATCCCTGAGCGCCGAAAATGCCACCGGACACGGTTCCCTGTCCGTTGGCGCCGCTACTAAATCCGCTGTTCCCACTAAAAGCGCTGCCACTATTGCCGCTGCTGCCAAATCCGTTGTTGCCATTCATGCCGTTGGCGCCGGGCTGCTGTCCCGGCATGCTGCCCATTTGGCTGGCTGGAGTCCCGGGAGCGCCGCCATTCATTTGCAATCCGGCTAGACCGCGATCTTTGCTCTGGTCATAGACGAACTCCCACTCATTATATTTCTTGCGCTCGTTGTAGATCTTGATGGTGGGACCTTTGTATTCGCTCGCCACCCCGGCAATCCCGCCGCCGACTTGGGTGCCTCCCATGCCCGCCATGCCTGGTTGTTGAATAGCGGAAGGTCCAGTGAGCCCAAGGGTTTGCATATTGGGCGCGTTATTGGTGTTCGCCCCCGGCGAATTCCCATTATAGGTATTCATCTGGTTAAAACCCGACTGATTATTGAAGCCTTGCTGCGCTCCGAAGGCAGATTGTTGCTGATTGCCAAATCCGCCCGCTTGACCGCCGAAGCCGTTTGGCTGTCCGGGCATCATACCGGGACGGCCGGGAAAGCCCGGCTGACCCGGCATACCAGCTTGGCCCTGCAAAGGATTCGCGGTGGTGGTCGTGGGTGAGGAGCCAAGCGACGGAGCGACGTAAACGCTGCTACCGGAAGAGGCATCCTGCGTACCGGCCTGGCCCGTATTAACGGCCCCGTTGTTGGCCTGGTTCTGGCCGTTCTGGGCTCCGAAAGGCATATTGGGAGCGTTGGGGTTAAAGCCAGGTTGTCCGGGATAAGCGCCGTTGAAGGTTCCAGGCAGGCGGGCGCCGGGCTGTCCCGGAGCGAGCTGGTTATTGGCATTCCCACCGGGAGTTATAGGAGCGGCCTGGTTATTGTTATTGCTGTTGTCGTTGTCGCTGTTGTCGGCGTTGTCGCCGGAATTGTCGTCGGTGTCCGTTTGCGCGGGCGACTCGGGCGCTTCCTGCGTTACGGCGGGCCGATCGTCGCTGGCCCGCCGCCGCATGGCTTGATTCACCTGCTGCTGGCTCGGATCGTTGCCTGCGCCCATAACCGGGCCTTCACCGATAAATGTGTTGTTGTTGGTTTGCTGCTGATCGCCTTGGCCGGGTTTGGTCTTTTGGATGATGGAATCCGTGAGGACGCCGCCATTGATGTGAATCAGGCGCCACTTATCTTTTCCCGTCATGGGGTCGATATAGCGTTTGCGGAGAAAGCGGGTGTTGTTCAGGCTTTCAAGTTCCTCGATGGTGGCGGGATATCGGTTCACTTTGCGGACGAAGACCTGGATGGCGCGTTTATACTGCTGGCCGCGCTCGACCAACAGCTCTTCCCTGTCTCTCTGGGCTTCGAAGGCGACGCGGGGCATTTCGCGATAGAGCGCGATGGCGATCATCGCTGCGATCAGAAAAACCAGCAGCATGGCGTAGCCGGACTCGCCTGTACGGCGGCGTGCGATCATCCAGCAGCCTCTTCCGTCAGCGGCAGGGTCTTCTCCTGTTTGAACTGGGTGTCCTCCATGACGACCGAGTTAACGCCGATGCGCACCACGCGGTAACGCTTCTTGACCGTTTCCCCTTCGGCGGCCACCAGGATGTCTTCGCCATCGAGGAAGAAGGCACGTTTCTTGTTGTCACCGCGGGCACTCGAGTACCCGTAGTATTTCAGCGTAATCGGTGGCGCTTGCGGCGGCTGGGGCGGGGCGGGAGGGGGCGGCGGCGGGGGAGGGCCGGCAGCCGCTCTGGTGACGCCGCGCTTTACGGCGACGAGCGGCTCCGGCGGCAGCGGAGCGGTTCCGGCGGCGAAGAGGTTGCGGGCGCCGCCTTCCATGTTCACGGCTTGCACCTTGGCCAGCAGATCGAGGCGCAGGGTCGGGTCGATGGTCATGGGATCGACGCGATCTTCGGGCCGCTTGGGTTTCAACGATGGCCGGAATTCCTCGCTGAGCCGCGACGAAACCACCTTGCGCGATGAGGGCGCGCTTTCGAGCGGCGTGGTCATTTTCGAGGCGGCCGAGGCTGCGGGCTGCGCCACCGGGCGAGCCGCGCGGCTAGGCTCAGGGCTGGAAGAAGGGCCGGAGAGCACATTGTCGTAAAACAAGTAGCCGCCGATCACCACCAGGGCGCCCAGGATATAAACGTTTCTGCGGTTGCCCGTTCCTACTTTCATATTGGGTTACCCGGTTGTTCGCGTACAAAAGTATCCAACTTAATACTGACGCTCAAAAGGTCGCCGGTGTTGGATTGCTGAGGCGCGGCCATGAGGCTTTCGATGATCAGGAAGCGGGGTGACTTATCGAGCAGGTTGACGAACTTCGTCAGATTCGCATAAGTGCCTTCGTAAGCCGCGCTGATATTCATTTGATAGAGCGTGTCGCTGCCTTCGACGGGATCGAGCTCGTAGGAAACCGGGCGGGGTTGGATGCCGGCATCGTGGGCCACGCGCTCAAGCTCGGCGAAGATGGTTGAGAACGTGGTGCGGCGGTCCATGGTGTAGTCGGCCAGAAAACCGTCGCCTTCCTGGCGGGCGCGTTCGGCCTTGGCAACCAGGGTCTTGGTTTTGACGAGGCGCGCCTGCATGCCGGTGAGCTGCTGTTGGAGGTTGGCCTGGTCGCGCGCCAGATCTTCCGCGGAGCCGCCCCAGGGTTTGAAAACCAGCAGCGCGGCGACGATGTTGGCAATCACCAGGAGGGCCAGCGCGGCCCGCACCAGCACGCGCGGATCCTTGATGTTGAGGTGGGAGCCCGCCAGCAGGCGCGGCGAGACACTAAAGCTTCTGGACATAGTTCACACTCACGCGGCAGCGGTAAAGTTTGTCGGTCTGGGTAGGCGGCAACAGACTATGCGAATAGACGGCGCCAAAGCGCGGCGAGCCTTCCAGATTCTTGAGTAAGTCGATAACGGCGGCGGGTGTTTCGGAGCCGACCGTCATATCGAGGGAGATTTGATTCTGGCCCACGACGGAGGGGCGGATGGCCATGATGCGGACGTTGAAAGGAACCACTTTTTCGAGATCGGAGAAGATACGGGTCCAACTGATGCCTTTGCGGTAGAGCAGGGCATTCAGGAACAGGCTGCGTTCGAGCACTTCTGCGTTTTCGGGCTGACGCAGAATGGCGTCCTGGCGTGACTGTTCGATGGAGAGCGCATGAATGCTCAAGTTCAGACGAGCGATTTGTTTGCGGGTTTCGGTAACCTGCCCGCTCTCCAACGTGTTCAGCGAGATGAGGAAGATGAGCAGCAGCACCAGCAGCACGCTTAACGCGCCTGACGCCACTAGAACCGCGCGGTCGCGGCGGAAGGGCTGGCTGGCGAGATTGATGGGAATTCGCATATAGCTCTAATTGTCGCGGGCGACAGAGCGGAGATAGCCGAGCAGGCCGGCGTTGGATTCTCCGGGAGTGGTCAGAGGCGAGCGAACGGGCTCCACTTCTACACCCAGTTCATTTTGAAACTGCTGCCGGGCGGCTTCGGTGCGCTCGCCGAATCCGCAAAGTAGGAGGCGATCGGCTTTCGCGGCCATGTTGTCTTCGATGAAGACCAGCGTGGGATACAGATCCGCGGCGATCTCGGCGATGTCGTTCGAGTGAACTTCGAGGCAGCGGACCAACTTCAAACGGCCGTCACGCAGCACCATGACGGTGAGGACGTTGCCAGTGATTTTGGCGACCACAGTGATCCCCTCGTCGGTCACCAGGTTAAGGGCGGCCAGTGCGGAGGTAGTTACCAGGCCGGGATTCAGACCGGCGGCGCGGAACGGGGCTTCGTAGCGGGACACGACTTCGAGCGGCGTGACGACTACCACGACATCGCACTTCTTGTCCGAAGTGGGCTGCACGAAATAGCTGATGGCCGCGGATTCCACGTCGAAGGGGACGCTTTTCTTGATGCGGAAGCGAATGAGGGAGATTTGCTCCTTGGAGTCGGACGGAAAATTGTCGAAATCGAGCACCGCGATGCGCGTGCTGTAGTCAGGCAGGATTAACGCGACATCGCGGCGTTTCCCGGTTTGGGGCGCAAGAGCCTGAACGGCGAGGTTGAGTTCATCGGGCAGGTTGACGTTGTCCTTGAGCGGGGTGATGGAGAGCACCCCGGGTTTCAAGGGTTGGAAATCGAGTTCGGTTTTGCCTGCCAGACGCGCGACAGCGATGCCGGCTTCAGAGATCTCGAAAGCCATGGAAGGCGGCGGCTCCCGCAGAATGGCGGCGATGGGGGCGGGAATTTGCATATTAGCCTTCGATGAAGGTGACCTTGTTGATCTCTTTAAGAGTGCTGATGCCTTTGCGCACTTTGTCGACGGCCGATTCGCGCAGGAAGGTCATGCCCTCTTCTCGCGCCAGGCGCTTGATTTCGGAAGTGGGTCGCTTGTCGAGAATCATTTCGCGGATTTTGTCGGTCAGGTCGAGCAGTTCGTGAATCGCGGTGCGGCCGCGGAAGCCGGTGCCCCCGCATTCGAAGCAGCCGCCGCCTTCCATGAGCTGGATGTCGCTCCACTCCGCCGGATCCAGGCCAGACTCGACCAGCAGGGCGGTGCGGATCTCCTCGGTTTCGAATTGCATGGGCCGGCGGCAGTATTCGCAGATGACGCGGACCAGGCGCTGGGCCAGGATGCAGTTGAGGGCGGAGACGAAATTGTAGGCTTCGACGCCCATGTTGAGGAAGCGGCCGAGCACGTCGAGCACATTGTTGGCGTGGACGGTGGTGAAGACCAGGTGGCCGGTGAGAGCGGAGTTGATGGCGATCTGGGCGGTTTCCTGGTCGCGAATTTCGCCGACCATGATCTTGTCGGGGTCGTGACGCAGGATGGAACGCAAGCCGCGGGCGAAGGTGAGGCCTTTTTTCTCGTTGACGGGGATCTGGGTGATGCCCTTGAGCTGATATTCGACGGGGTCTTCGATGGTGATGATCTTGTCTTCGTCGTTCTTGATTTCGCTGAGGGCGGCGTAGAGAGTGGTGGTTTTGCCCGAGCCGGTGGGGCCGGTGACCAGCACCATGCCGTAGGGCTCGGTGATATAGCGGCGGAATTTGACCAGATCGTGTTCGGAGAAGCCGACGACGTCGAGCGAGAGCTTGGCGAACTTCTCGCTCATGGACTCTTTATCGAGGACGCGGAGCACGGCGTCTTCCCCATGGATGGTGGGCATGATGGAGACGCGGAAATCGATGAGGCGGCCTTTGTAGCGAACCCGGAAGCGGCCGTCCTGAGGCACGCGGCGCTCGGCGATATCGAGTTCGCTCATGACCTTGATACGCGAAAGGATGGTGGAATGCCAGTCCTTGGCGATCGGCGGCATGGCGTAGTGTAGGACGCCGTCGATGCGGTACTTGATGGCCACTTCCTGGTCGCGGGATTCGATGTGAATATCGCTGGCGCGGCGTTCGAGGGCGTTGAAGATGGTGGTATCGACCAGCTTGATGACCGGCGCGATGTCGCTATCGATGGCGGTGAGCTTATCGATAGAGAGGGTTTCGTCGGGTTTTCCTCGTCGACGACGACGTCAAGGGTGAAGCCTTCGGTGACTTCTTCGAGAACGCGCTGGGACTGCTCGGTCTTCTTGAGCAGGTCGGAGATCTGGGAAAGGGTGGCGACTTTGACGCGCAGCTTCTTGTTCAGCAGCAGCGCCAATTCGTCGATCAGGTTGAGGTTGCGCGGGTCGGCGAGGGCGATATCGAGCGTTCCGTTCTGAGCCTGCATGGGGACGAAGTTGTAGCGGAACATCAGATCCACGGGGATGGACCGGAAGAGGTCGTGATCGATGGAGCCTCGCGCAGGTCGACGAATTCGCAGCGATAGCGGGCAGCGACGGCCTGGGCCTGGGCCTGTTCGCCGGTCGGGTCGGTCAATCTTGGTCGGTCGGTGGTCGCCATAACGGTTACCTGATGGTGTCCGCCAGGGAGAAGATCGGCAGGTAGAGCGCGATCAGCACAAACGCGACGAAGCAGCCCATGAAAATCATGATGGCCGGTTCGATCAGGGAGAGGGCGGCCGCCATGCGGGTGTTCACATCTTCTTCGTAGAATTCGGCCACGCTGGTGAGCATGGTCGGCAGCGCGCCGGTGGATTCGCCCACTTCAATCATATCGATGGACAGGGGCGGAAAGATACCTGTGGTCTTGAGCGAAGCGGAGAGCGGTTGGCCTTCGCGCACCATTTTGCCCGCTTTATCGAGCGAGCGGCGGAGCAGGGGGGTGCCAAGGGAGTCGGCGGCGGTTTCCAAGCCTTGGACTAGCGGAATACCGCCGGTGAGGAGCGTCGAAAGGACGCGGGAAAACTGGGCCACCTGATATTTCAGCCAGATATCGCCGAGGAGCGGGACTTTCATCTTGACGGTGTCGATTTTGGTGCGAGCGGAATCCTTCTTGGCCCAGAAGCGGTAGAGGAAGATAAGACCCACGATGGCAGCAAAGACCAGCAGAATGTAAGTGCGGGCGGTGGTGCCGATGGCAATCAGGATAACCGTCACCTTGGGAAGCTGCGCCTGCATGCTGGTGTATAGCGCGGCAAAGTTAGGGACCACGTAGGTGACCAGGAAGACCATCAGGAGAAGGGTGAGTAAGATCAGTACCGAAGGGTACATCAACGAGACCAGCACCTTCTTCCTTACCGCCAGCGACATTTTTTGGTAGGTGATGAAGCGGTCGAGGACTTCGCCAAGGCTACCGCTCTTTTCACCGGCCATGACGGTGGTGACGTAGATTTTGGGGAAGATCCCTTGCATGCGAAAGGCGTCGGAGAGCAGCGTACCGTTGCGGACTTCGTCGCGGACGGATTTGACGTAGGGGCCGAGTTTGGGATCGGTGAGGCGATCGGCGAGCAGGTCAAGGGCTTTGAGGATGGGCAGACCGGCGCGAATGAGGGTGACGAATTGCTGGTTGAAGATGAGGAACTTCTCGAGATTCAGCTTTTTGCGCTTGGAGAAGCCCACGATGCCGCCGGACAGGGCACCCTTGATCTTAATGGAGTAAATGAGAAAGCCCTGCTGGGTGTAGCGCTCGCGCAGTTCCTTTTCGGAGCCGGCATTGGCTACCTGCTGGTGGATCTGGCCGCGGGTATCGGCGTATTTGAGCAGGAATTCAGCCATTACTGGGCGGTCTCCACGAGGGCCGCTCCGGGCGGCATGGTGAATTGAAAGAGCTTGGCTTCGAGGGTGGGGTTTAACTTTTCCTGGTCGAAATCGAACTCCAGGATGGATTGGTCAAAGCCCGTGACCTTAACATGGCGGATTACATTGTCGGGTCCGACTACGAATTCGACTTTGGTATACGGGAGGCTGTCGGTCTTAGGGTCGGCGGTGATTTGAATGCCGTTCGCGACGGGGGCGCTGGCGATGTTGCGGAACTCCTTATCAAAGTGTAGTTTACCAAGGAGAAATGCAAGTGGAGCTCGCATGTCGTCGCTCTCTTTGATCTTCATCTTTTCGACCTGATGATTGCTGGGGGTATAGAGCCAGAGGAATTTGCCGTCGGATACGAAGAGTTTGCCTTCAGGTGAGGTGTAGTTCCACCGCATCCGGCCGGGCTTGCGCAGCGTGAGGGTGCCGGCTTCCGCGCGCCGGGGCTGGCCTGGTGCTGTATATGATTCATGAAACAAGACTTGCAGAGTTTCGGCGTGATTGTAGCGGGCTTCGACGGCCTTCAACATGGGGCCGATATCGGGCGTCGCGGCACCCAGAGACACCGCCAGCAGGCACAACAGTATCCGTACACAGCTCACAAAGAGGTTGACGCAGATAGACCGTGGAACGTGGAGGTTAGGGCGAAATTGGCATTACCGGATCACAAATCCGTTGGGCAGAACGGCTTCCTCCGTCCCGGTGGTGACGACGATGGTTATCGGGTTGGCCGCGACACTCGCTGCGATGCTAAGCTCGACGCTCAGGGTGGTCTGGTTCAAGACCACCATATTGGATGGCGCAATCCCCGGGGGTAGCGCGATCTGGGAAGCCCCTTGCGCGAAGTGGGTGTTCGCGCCGGTGAGCGTAACCGTAACGGCTTGGCCGTGCTCAACGCTGTTGGGTGACGCCGAGGCGATCAGCGGCGTGCCGGCGGGCAGCAGCCGATTCAACAAGCCCGCCACGAGCAACACCGCCATCTGGCCGCGGCTCAGCGTCTCCCCGGGACAGTAAAGTCCTCCACCGCACCCTCCTGTGATGCCGGCCTGCGCCATTTTTTGCACGAACGGAAAATACGGACTGGATGCGGCAACATCCGAAAAAAACGCCGTCGACGGATAAGTGTAAGGTGTTCCGTTATATCGCGATGCGACGATAAGAGCTGCCATTTCCGCGCGCGTCACAGAGTCGTTTGGGCAATAAGAGGTGGCCGCGCAGCCGTTGGTAATGCCCAAATCTTTGAGCTTCTGAATGAAGATGAAGTAGGGACTGCTCGCCGGAACGTCGGTGAAGTAGGGTGTCTCGGTATACGCGAAGCCGTTACCCGCTTCTATGGCCGCTACTAGGAAAACGGCCATCTCTCCGCGGGTGGTATTGGAGTCGGGACAATAATCGGGCGGATTGCTGGAACAGCCGCCGGTAATGCCCGCCTGTTCCAGGATATCGGCGAAATCGAAGTAATACGCGGTCGGCGGCACGTCGCTGAAAACCTCGCTGGTAGCGCGCTGGGTAACGACGACGGTCTGTCCGGCTGCCGATATGGCGCCCGTGCGGATGGCGGCTGAGGTATTGGCGGTGACAGTGAAGCCAATCGATCCGTTGCCGATGGCGCTGACGGGGGCGGGGAGGTTGACGAAGCCGTTTCCGGACGCTATCCAGGCGCAGTTTGCGGTGCCGGTAACCGTGATCGCTGGGCCGGATTGAGCGCTGGCATCGAGATCGATGCTAGCCGGGCTAAGCGTGCCGCATTGTGCGGCAAAATTCAGTGTCTGGCTGGCGGTTAAATTAAGCTCTGTGCTGATTGGGTTGAAGGTGTAACCGGTGAGGGAGGGAGTCAGGGTGTAAGACCCAGCGGCTGCGACGGGCATGCTGAAACTGCCGGCGGAGTCGGTGGTCGCAGTGCCGGACTGGACGCCCGCGAGGGTCATCGTCACGCCGGGAACGGGGTAGCCGGACAGAGTCACTTGACCGGAAATGGTGAAGCCGGCCGTGAAATCGGCGGTTGTTTGACTCGCCGCCAAGGCGCTGAAGGCGAGGCTGGACGGCGTGAAAGAATAGCCGGCTAAGGACGGGGTCACGCTGTAATTACCAGCGGCCGGAACAGTGAAAGAGTAGGCGCCTTGCGCCGTGGTGGTGACGGACCCGGTCTGCGACCCGCCCAGTGTTATCGCCACGCCGGATACCGCATTTCCCTGATTGGTGACCCGGCCGGAGATTACGTACAGTGCGACCGGGATACTGGCGGCGAAGCTGGCGACTGCATTGACGGTTAAGTCATTGAAGGTCAGGCTGGAAGGATTGAAAGTATAAGTGCCGGATGAGGGAGTGATGGTATAGCTCCCGCCGGTGGGCAGGGTAAGACTGTAGTTGCCGTTGAGGTCGGTGTTAGCGGTAGCGCTCAGCGACCCGGATACAGTGATGGCGATGCCGCTGAGCGCGGCCCCCGCCAGTGTGATCCGGCCCGATATGACATTGGTATTCAGGAGGAAGTTTGCGATTTGATTGGAGTTGACTCTGGTGAAGGTGTCGCTGATTGGGGTGAAACTGTCGGTGGATGAAGACGGGGTTACGGAGTAGTTACCGCCGCCGGTGACGGCGAAGCTGTAGTTTCCGGCACCCGATGTAGTAGCGGTGATGTTCTGGTCGCCTGTTAATACGATAGTTATGCCATTGATGCCGGAACCGGACGCGGTGACCTGTCCGGAAATGGCGAATTGCGGGAGTTGGTACAAGAATGCGCTTCCATCACGCGGCGTTCCGCCGCAGCAGGCGGTGCCATAGAGCGTTCCGCCGGGGCCTGCCAACATTCCTGGGATGGGCCATCCTCCGTTGCTGAGGCCCGTGAAGTTGTAGAGGACCGCCTCGGTCCACGTGCCGGCCGAGGAAGGCGGCGTCAGAGAGAAGATGACGCCGGCGTTGGATGCTCCGCCGTATTCGGTGTTGCCATAGAGTACGCCGCCTGGACCGACGACCAACGCGGCCGTCGGAATACCGCCGTCGGTGAGGCCGGTGAAACTGTAGAGGACCGATTCTGTCCATGGCTGACCGGCGCTGGTTGGTGGAGCGAGCGCAAACGCTACACCGCGGCCTGCGGCGCCTCCTCCCTGGGTAGTGCCGTAAATCACGCCCGAGGCATCGAATACGACTCCGGCAAGCGGCCATGCTCCGTTTGCGCCGGTGAAGGTGAGCAGCGTGGATTGAGTCCATGTGCCCGCGGAACTGCCAGGAGGCGTCAAACAGAAGATGGCTCCGTAGTCGGCAGCCCCCCCATAGGTAGCGGTCCCATAGAGGGTTCCGTTCGCGCCGAGGCTGAGCACCGCTGATGGCGTCGCGCCGTCAATCGGGCCGGTGAAACTATAGAGAACGGTTTGGCTCCAAGGCAGGCCTTGTGATGTGGGGGGAGTCAGTGAAAAGATTGTTCCCTCACCGTAGCCCTCGAAGCCGGCTATGCCGCCCGCCGATGCGGTGCCATACAGGATGCCATCAGTGCCGATGATGACACCCGCCAATGGATTGGCGCCGTCAGCGCCCCCGCTGAAGCTGAATATGACCGATTCAGTCCAGGCGCCGCCGGATGTCAAGGGAGGCGTTAACGAGAAGACCGTGCCCGCATTGGCTGCGCCGCCCGCGGACGTAGTTCCATAGATCGTCCCATTGCCGGCGACCGCAAGAGGGCCGTAATACGGTGTTGCGCCGTCGCTGCCACCCGCGAAACTGTAAAGCACCGTTTCGGTCCAGGCGCCACCGGTAACGGCCGGCGGCGTCAAGGAGTAGACCGTGCCAAAATTCGCGGTTCCCCCGTAGCTGGTCGCGCCGTACAAGATGCCTCCTGGGCCTGCCGCGAGTCCGGAGTAGGGGTTCGCGCCATCCGGCGCGCCGGCAAACGCGTGAAGCGGCGTTAGACCTGGGGCAGGGAATTGCGCGGAGGCGCAGGGCAGTAACACCGCGAATGATAAGGCAATTGCGGACCATCGGAATTCGATTCGCGATGTCAATGTTAGCTCCTCCGCCGCCGTGGGCGGCTGCCAGCGAAATTGGTGGCGGGGGAGCGGAAATAATCTCAATGCGCTAATGCCGTAATAAGCCGTCCAAGATTAGCTTTTGGTTCTAGGGAAAACCCGGATATACTGACTGAAGCAATACTAATCAGTTTTAATCTAAATCCTACATTTACTTTGGAGACGCACCCCACCAAAGTATCTAAGTCATTCATTATAAACCTTCCCGCCGGACAAGGGTGCCCTCTACGGTGCACGATCGGTGACGCGGCCCAAAAAATGGAACCTCGATTTTTTACGCAAATTTAAGGCCCGATGATATAAAGTAAGTTAACTATCGGATTGCTCGAAATCATTCGGATTAGGCCCGAGGAAGGTTCGAACCATTGAAACTCCCGTTTTCGTATATTTCAACAGTCCTTTTGATTGCAGTGTGCTGGCCGTCGAAAGCGGATGTACCTCCTCCTCCTCCTCCTCCTCAGGTTCCCGCCGGATATTGCACTACAATCAATACGGAACTAACCGGCGACTTGCAGGCGTTTAACCAAACGCTGCAAACGCCCCCCACCTGGACGCCCATAGCCGGCGGCCCGACGGTCTATGCCGGCAATCTTTCCATGGCCGATGCGAACGTCGGTCCAGGCTTGTCCGGCCCCGACTATCTCAACTCGGTTGAGATCCAACTCGGCGAATTGAAGGCTCTCGGAGTCAAAGCCGTCTTGGTGCAAGTAGGCTTCCCCGTGTTGTACGAGCCGTTCTTTGGCAGCACTTCTGCGATGCAGCCGTATTTGACGTTCTACCAACAACTGGCGGTTGCGGTCAAAGCGGCGGGTTTGAAGCTCATCGTCGAGAACAATACGGTGCTGGTAAACGACTCCGAGTCTGGCTGGACCAACCTGAACGCCTATTTCGCCACCTTGAACTGGACCGAATATATGCTGGGCCGCGCCACCATGGCCGCGACGGTCGCCACCACGATGCAGCCGGACTATTTGGTGCTGGCGGAAGAACCCGACACCGAGGCGCTCAACAGCGGTCAACCGAACGTGAACATCCCGGCGGACGCCGCCACAATGATAGCCGGTGAAATCTCCGCAGTGCGCCTGGTAGCCCCAACCAGCAAACTGGGCGCTGGTTTCGGCAGTTGGCCGCCCGCAGGCGGCGCCACCCTTACTTCTTACATTCAGGCCTACGTTCAGCTTCCGCTCGATTACATCGACTTCCATATTTATCCAATCAATACCGAGAACGGTACAAGCATCATCGGCAGTTCCTTAACCATCGCCAGTATGGCGGCCGCCGCAGGTCTCCCCGTGGCGATCAGCGAAGCGTACTTGTGGAAAATGGAGAACAATGAATTCAATGTTTACACCGGCGACTATTTCCGCGCGCGCGACCCGTTCGGCTTTTGGGAACCGCTGAATATCGGTTTCTTCCAGACCCTGCAGTCGCTGGCCAATTACACCAATATGATTTATGTGGCTCCAGAAGGGCCGCAATTCCTGTTCGCCTACCAGACTTATGGCGGTACTTCCGCCAATGGCGGCGCGGCGACTTGCACCTGCACGACGTCCAGTTGCGACCAATCCTCGATTGCCCAAACCGAGAACAGCCTCTCAAGCGCCGCCAATCAGATAGCGGGCTACACGGGGCTCGCCTACGGCTACTCGGGACTGCTGGTGGTGCCGCCTGACACGATTGCGCCCACGATACCGGCAAACCTCGCCGCCACGGCAGGGTATACCGAGGTCACGTTGACGTGGTCCCCATCCACGGACAACGTGGGTGTGGCCGGATACAATATCCTTCGCTGCACCGTGCCCGTAACCGGCGGCCAATGCACGCCTGCATGGATCACCAACACCACGGTTACCAGTTACATTGACGCGTTCCTGACCAGCGGCACGACCTACAACTATCAGGTTCAGGCGTTCGACCTGGTCAACAACAATTCACCGTTAACGCCGACCCTGGTCATAGCGACCTTCCCGACGGGCGGCGGGGGCGGCAACGCTCCCACAAATCTCACCGCGACCGCCGTTTCCCCAAAAGAAATCAACCTGGCCTGGACGGCCCCCACGGGACAAGTTGGTTCCTATTTAATCTATAGCGGATCGACTGCGGCAACACTGCAGCAAGTGGCCACGGTCGGAGGATCGAGCACAACTTACAAGTATCAGCCACTGAACGCCGGTACGACATATTTCTTCGGAGTCATGGCGGTCATAACGGGCGTAGACACGCCGTTATCCAATATCGTTTCAGCGACCACTTTGCCTCTGCCCCCGGCGCCGATAAGTCTGGTGGCAACAGCGTCCTCGACCACTAAAATCGGTCTAACCTGGCAGGAGCCGGCAGTGAGCCGCGGAGGCCTCGCCGTCACGCAATATCAGGTTCTCGAAGGAACTACGCCGGGTGTGCTCTCCAAAATCGCTACCGTCACCAGCCCGACATACACCAAGACGGGACTCACGGCGTCGACCCGATATTACTTTGAAGTGGTCGCGGTAGATTCGGCGAACGACGATTCGGTTCCCTCCAGCGAGGTGTCTGCCGTAACCGATCCTCTGCCGCCAGCCCCGGTAATGGGGACACCATCGACACCCGACGCTACCGAAATCGTTCTTTCCTGGACATGGTCCCCGGCTTCCGGCGGCTTGCCCTTGGCCCGCTATCTGGTGAATTGCGGCCTGTCGCCGACCACCCTAACCCAGGTGGGTACAGTGACCAGCGGTACAACCTACACTTACCGATCTCTGGCTGCGGCGACCAAGTACTATTGTGACGTGCAAGCGGTCGATTCCGCGAACGACGATTCACCGGCATCGAATATCGTTTCGGTGACTACGCCGCCCTTGCCGCCCGCCCCGGTCATCACTTCGGAAACAGGCGCATCGGCTACTTCCATTGTCGTGAATTGGACCTGGAGTCCCATTGCCGGCGGTCTGCCGTTCTCGAAGTACGTCGTCAACTGCGGCACGTCGCCCACTGCGCTGAAACAAGTCGGCTCGATAACGAGCGTTTCCACCACCACATACACCTACCGAGGTCTGACTGCCTCGACAACCTACTATTGCGATGTAGTCGCCTCCGACTCGGGATCGCCGGTGGATAACTCGCCGCCTTCGGTCATTGTTTCCACCAAAACGCTGCCGATGCCTCCAGCGCCAGTGATCACTTCGGCAACTGCGCCGACGAACACCTCGATCACGTTGACTTGGACCTGGACCGCCGCCCCCGGAGGCCTGCCCATATCCAGGTACCTGGTAGATTGCGGCACATCGCCTACCAATCCGCCGCAAGTGGGAACATCGACAACGACGACGTTCACTTATCACAGCGCGGCAGCGTTAACCAAATACTATTGCCAGGTCATCGCTACCGATTCAGCGAACGAAAACTCGGCGCCTTCTGCTCAGGTAACAGTAACTACACCGTGACCTTGGAATAGCACCGGCGCGCGCCTTCACGGCAGCAGCGGGAGAGGCGTGTTCACGACTGGAGGAGGCGCCACCGCTGTGAATGTGGCGGATGCCTCAATACCAGCGTCTGTGGCAAGTGCCAGGATTCGCTTTCCCTCGTCGACCAATACTCCACGAAAGTGTACTGGGGAGGCGCCGCCGCCATCGCGAGCAACGGCAAGATTCAGCTCGACGCTGCACTGATCGTCGACCGTGAGCATCACGTCTGTCTGTGAACCGCCGCCGTCGTTCAATTCCATGAAATTACCATTACCGTCGGTTTGGATCCCGCCTTTTGCGGCCAAGGTATGCGATATCTCCCCTTCCAACATCGGCGTTGAGTTGCCGGCCGCGGTGAACGTATACTGCTTGCTCAAGCCTTGAATCGTACAAACGGATGCGATCTTTGCCATGGCGCCTTTTTGAACGCCGCCAGGATCGGTTTGTTTGAAATCGATCCGTTTGCCTCCATCCGCGCCCACGCCGCTGAAATGTTGAAAGGCGCCGGAGTCGTCCTGTAGGATCCATGTAATCGTGCAATCCTCATGCGCTTCATAAGTACCAGTTACCGGATTGCCCAGCAGGTAACCGGCAAACATCACCGTCGATGTGCCCGTGATAGCGCCTTCCGGTCCCAGCACAATCCTGCCCAGCGCGGCGACCGTTTTAGCATCGCCGGAGATGGTGGTTTCGCCGGAGAGCTGAAATCCGTAAGCGCCTTGAAAATCGGCCGGATTGCAGAAGGACGCACCACAAGCCGGCACTGCGGCGGCTAACAACCCCAGCACTCGCAGCCAACCGGGGCGTTTGGCGGAAGTTTCGGATATCCGATCGTCGCAGTTCATTGTGGGGCTTTTCCAAGCACGTACCTGACCATTTGCTGTATGTCCCGTCGTTGGTTTGTGTTCTCGTATTGGCCGCGCAGCGACCGCGCTGGGGAGCCCCAACGCCTGCTGCAGAACACCAATCATTTGGCCCCGTGATCCTTCTCTCCCGATGGCCGCCATCTGGCCTACTTCGAGAGAATCCCCCGCAGCGGGGATATTTCGACCCTCACGCTGGATTTGACCGATCCAATCGTCCAAAAGAGGGCGCTCCCGAGCTGTTTCTCCATGCCCCGGCCGACGAACTGTGTCCCATTTTCTCCCCGGACGGCCGCTGGATCGCTTACCTCTCGGATGGCGACATTTTTGTGCGGCCATTTCCACCAAAACCGGAAGGCAAATCGCAGATTGCCAACGGCGCGGCACACACATTCTGGAGCAAGCATGGCCGGCAGCTATTCTACGAGGGCGCCGACAACCGGATTATGGTAGTGAACTACACTGCCAATGGAGATTTGTTCGTGCCCGCCAGACCCCAGCTATGGTCGGAAACGCAGCTCTTCAACCCAGGACTGCTGAACCTGGACATGGCCCGGACGTCAAGCGCATCGCCGTGCTTTACTCGACGGAACGCGTGGCAGCCCGGAAAGGCCGCGAGCATGTCACCATGCTCCTTAATTTTTTCGACGAAGTGAAGCGTGGGATTCCATAGGAGATCAGTACTGTTGATGAGTCACTGGGGCGGTAGCGGATCCACCATGTGCGCGCGATCGAGAACCGCCAGCAGCGCATAGTAATTGTCCACCAAGAAACCTTCATAGCCGTGCGCCCCGCCATGCCAGTCCTTCCAGTCGTAAGTCATGCCATTCGCGGCGCGGCCTGAAAAACCCTGGCCGGCGAAGGCCTGCAGCATGGGCAGCAGGATGCGATCGCCCTGTTCGCCCTCACCGAGTTTATACAGTGCCGCCATGGTGAAGTAGGCAAAGCTGGCGGTCGTTCCGCCGTTTTCGTAGATTTGAAATCCGTCGCTGCCGTCTTCGCGCTGGGAACCGCCGTAGCGCAGGTCGAGATCGACGTAATCCGCGCGGCGGATCGGAATCAGGTTGCCCGGAAGGCCCAGCGAGAAATCGCTGTAGCCTACGCTTGTCATCTTGGCCAGGATGCCTTGCATGGCGCGATGCGCCTGTTCGGTTGTAAGCAATCCATAGCGCGCGGCGATCCCGCTGACGAAAGGGAAAAAGTAATTGTGCAACTGGCCGTCGCCGCTGCGCCATCCGCCGACGACCCCCGCTGCCGGGTCCAGAAACGCCGCCGCGTAGGCGTCGCGAATCTGCGCAGCTCGCGCGCGATAGCGAACCGAGTCGTCGCGCCGGCCGATGCGTCCCGCCATCGCCGCCATGCTCAGCAGCGCACGATAACCCAAAGCGTTCGAATAAGCGTCCTGATGGCCAAAGCCGACGGTGTCCCACCAATTCGCTGGCCGCACCTTGAACGGATTGCCCCAGGAACCGGAATTCCCGCTGGCCGGGTATTCGAGCAGCGGACTCCCATCGGCGTTGGGCGCGATCATGGCCTCGGCCCATGCGCGCAGCCCCGGATAATTCACCCGTAGCCACCCGCCGTCGTGCCCGCCGATCGCGTAGTCATACGCAGAGATTAGCAGCGACGGATACACGTCGAGAAACACGTACGGAACCCGCGTATCCACCCAGCCGCTGTTTCCGTCGAATTCGTGGAAGCCGGGCATGCCGTAGGAACGATAACCGCCCAAGTACCGGTCGAGCGACTCGCGCACCAGATCGAGCGCCCTCAGGCCCGGCCCGAGTTCCGACGTGTAGCGCGCGATGTCGCTGTACATATAGAGCACGAACGCACACGGATCGCTGGCGGCGTTGTTGGCCAGAACGTGCAGTTCGGCCTGCATCTGCAGCGCGTTGAGCCAGTCGCGGCGGAAGCCGTCGTAGCGGTGGTCATCGGCTGCGATGCCGGGAACTGATGGGAATATCGCCGCGGTTTCCAGCGTGTATTCGATCTCAGGCTGGTCTTCATCGGCGCAGGGGAAGCCGAGGGAGACGAACAGCTTGGGGCGCCGGTGCGCATCGTAATTGAGTGCACGGCGCGGCGCGATGGCCGAAATACGTAGCGATCCCATCCCGGGAAGATGTAGGACGGCGGGCAAGCCGATGTCGCGTTTCGCCGCAAGCCGGCCCAACAGCGTGGCGTGCGAGACATCCGGATTAAATGTCCACGTCATATCGCGCATCTGCGTGGCGGGACGGAACGCGCTTCGCAGCACCAGGCGATCGCCATCGCAGCGCATCTCCCAGATCCACTGGCGCGGGTTGGCGGCGTTGGCATAGCGCGTCCAGCCATCCAGCTGGGTCACAACGTAAGTGTCACGGCCCACAGGCGCTTCCTCCACGGGGCTGGGGCGGAAATCGCCGTGCTTCAGCGAATCGACGCTGAGAAACGACAGGCCAGGTTGCCGCGGGTCGAACGCCACTTTGAGCGAGGCGCTTTCACAGGCCATCGCGTGGGACGCCAGCGTCAACGTGATGGCCGCAAGTGGAAGCCGCATCTTGTTACTCGATGACCGCTTGCGATACGGCGTTGTCGAAGTCATATTGCAGCGAACGACCCGGCGTCTGCACAAACAAGATCACCACCATCTGTTCTTTCCGATTCACCCACCAGTAGGTGCCGAATGCGCCGTCCCAACCATAGCTGCCGTTGGGCTTACGCATGCGCGCCTCGACTGCGTTCAGGACCACCTCGCCGCCGAGTCCGAAACCGACGCCCTTGGCCGGACGGCCACGGCCAATCTGCCCTTCAAACAAATCGCCGACATTGTTGCTCTGCATCAGCTCGACGGTCCACGGGCTGAGGATGCGTTTGCCGTTCAACTGTCCGCCGTTACACAGCATTTGCGCGAATTGCAGGTAGTCTTCCGCGGTAGCCGTCAAACCGCCCGCGCCCGAAAAGTAAGTGGGCGAGCCGATGCGCAGCGGATTGGCCGGCTTTTTCAGCCCTTCCGCCGTATGGTTGTAAATCGTGGCGATGCGCGTCTTGTCCTTCTCTGGAACGTTAAACCATGTATTATTCATGCCCAGCGGGTCGAACAAACGCTGCCGCAGGAATTGATCGAACGTCAGCCCGGAGACGATCTCGACAATGCGTCCTAACGTGTCGAATCCGGCTAAGCCGCTATAACGCCATTGCGTGCCGGGCTGAAAGTCGAGGGCCAATCCGCCCAGTTTAGGGATGAAATCCGCCAGGGTGTCGGTAGCGGCGCGCGCCTGCATCAACTTCTGGAAATCCGCTCCGGTGATGCCGCCAGTGGCGAGGCCGGAAGTATGCGTCAGAAGGTCGATAATGGTGATGTCATGAGTCGCCGGAACCGTATAATATTTGTCGCCCTCCGGCGGCCGGCTGTCGGTCATGGGCGCCTGAGCGCGCGTCCACTCCATGGCGACTTTGGAATTCCTAAATTCCGGAATGTATCTCCCCACCGGATCGGTCAGCTTCAGCTTTCCTTCCTCCATCAGCATCAAAATGGCGGTGGCGGTGATGGGCTTCGACGACGATGCCAGGCGAAACAGCGCGTCCTTGGTCATCGGCGTCCTCGCCTCCAGGTCCATCAAGCCGTGCGCCTCGAAATGGACCACACGGCCGCGCCGCGCGACCATGGTCACCGCGCCGGAGATACTTCCCTCCTCCACGCGGCGCATGATCATTTCGTGAATGCGCCGCAGGCGCTCGCCGGACATCCCGACATCTTCGGGCTTAGCCGCCGGCAGCGACGCGGCGGCGACAGGTAGGAGAGCGGTACAAAGAATGGCCACGCCGCAGCCGATTTGCGAAAACAGATAGGGTCGGGTCATGGAAAGTTGATCGTAGCGCGGATCTTTCCAAAACAAAACCACGCGGAACATTCCGATACGGGGCAGTGTTATGCTCTCCCCATGCAACCGCACCTCACTCTGTGCCGTTTCCTCGCCGGTCTGCTGGCAGTTCCAACACTCGCTGCCACCGGCTCAATCAATCTCACGCTGAACGGGAGCGCGCAACTTGTTACCGCCCCCAAAGGAAACACCATCATCGCGCTGACGCCATTACGGCAAAATCAGGCCGGGTCGGCCTTCACCTCCGAGATTGTGCCCTTCGGCCCTAAGTTCGCGTTCGCCACCTTCTTCCAGTTCCGCATGTCTACAAACGACGGATTCTACCCCGCGGCCGACGGTTTCGTCTTTGTGTTGCAGACGGCTGGTCCAACGGCCTTGGGAGGCGATGGGGCGGGGCTGGGATATCTCAATATCACTCCCAGCATTGCCGTCGAATTCGATACCTATATGAATGCGCCGTTCGACCCGAACAGCAATCATGTGGCAATTCTCACCCAGGGCCAACTGAACGACATGGACCCCCAATCTCCCTATGGCGTGGCTGACTGTACCTACTACTACACATTCGGATGCATGGGAAACGGCGATGTCTGGTCGGTGTGGATCGGCTACGATGGAACCAACCTGTCTGTAGCCCTCGCAGACAATTCCACGGTACGCCCCGCCAACCTGATCGAGTTTCCCATCGACATTGCGAGCCAATTGGGGCAGACGTCGGCTTACGTGGGCTTTACTGGCGCAACGGGGAGCATGTTCGCGACGCACGAAATTGCTAGCTGGGAGTTTCCCGATACTCAGCAGCCGGTCCAGTAAAGATTGTGCGGCCAGCTCTCTTTAGGATTCGCCGCTCTGCAGGGCTTGCTTGCGCCCTTCTTCGGCCAGCGCGGCCGCCCAACTGAACTCCAGGCCAATGTAATATTTCATGCTGTGGCGGCGGCAATACCGGACCGTGGCATTGCCCATCAGTCCAAAACGCGTAGCTTGCAAGTAAACGGTTGGAGCGGGCCGACCAGCGCCTCGCTCGATTCAAGGCGTGCGCCATGCGCGGAGACGTCCAGACAAATGGCGCGCAGGCTTCGGGTTTCGCCGTTGGCAAGGTGCCAGGAAACCTGCACCGCACACATCAGGCTGTAGCGTTTATCCCGGCGCAAATCGCGACCAAGCCGCTCGGCCATATGAATTACCGATGCAATCAGTATACATGCGCAGTGCGGAGGGCGCTGCGCTGGACTATACTCCCTGAATGGCTTCCCGATCCCGTACCGCTGCCGTCTTCTTCTCCGTCGCCGCGCTGCTTGCCGGACGCGCCCGCGATTTGGGTGTTCCCTTCGATGGAACGCCGGGCCTTTTGAATACGATTACCGATATCGCCGGCATCCAGGTGGGTCACACCACGCTAATCGCTGGCGAAGGCGCGCGGGCGGTGCGGACCGGGGTGACTGCCGTCTGGCCGCGCGGCAAACAGCCTGGCCCACCCGTTTTCGGCGGCTGGTTTTCCTTGAACGGCAACGGCGAGATGACCGGAACCACCTGGCTCGAAGAATCCGGCCTGCTGGATGGCCCGGTGATGATCACCAACACCCATAGCGTCGGCGTCGTCCGGGATTCGTACATCAAGTGGAGTGTGGCGCGCGCCCGCAAAGCCGGCGTCGACCTGAGCGACCAGTGGTCGCTGCCGGTAGTTGCGGAGACCTGGGATGGATTTCTGAACGACATCAACGGATTTCACGTCGGAGAGGCGGACGCGGTCGCTGCGCTCGAAGCAGCCCAGAGCGGACCGGTAGCGGAAGGCAACGTCGGCGGCGGTACCGGCATGATCTGCTACGGCTTTAAAGGCGGCATCGGCACGAGTTCCCGTAAGGTGGGCGCGAACACAGTTGGAGTGTTGGTGCAGTGCAACTGTGGACGGCGCGCGCAGCTTCGCATCGGCGGCGTGCCCGTTGGCCAGGAGATTACGGGCGACGTACCCTATGCCGCCAACTTCCGCCACTCAGGGGAAGACGTGGGCTCGATCATCATCGTCGTCGCGACGGATGCCCCTCTGCTGCCGCACCAACTGAAGCGCCTGGCGCGGCGTGCGTCACTGGGTTTGGCCCGCACCGGATCGACGTCCGGCAACGGCTCTGGTGACATCTTCATCGCGTTCTCCACCGCCAACCCGGATGCCGGCCGCGCTTCCGGCGCGGTCACCGTGACCATGACGCCAAATGACGAAATGAATCCGCTATTCGAAGCCACCGCGCAGGCCACCGAGGAGGCCATCGTCAACGCCATGGTGGGCGCTGAAACCATGACCGGCCTGGATGGCCACAAAGTCATTGCATTGCCGCACGGCCGGCTACGCGAAGTGCTGGAGAAGTACAACCGGTTGGTGCGTTGAACGGCCTGGCTACGGTTTCTCCACGAAATTCACCACTTCATTCTCCAGCGGAAGCTCATGTTGGTGGACTACCGGCGCACCCTTGGCGTCGGACGGTTTCCAATTCCAACCGCTGCCCACCACCTCGAACGAGGGCAGGGAATACGGCAGCCCTTCCGCTCCTAAGGGCGAATTGCCGTTTTCGAGGTGGAAGTGCAAATGCGGCTCCGTGGAATTCCCCGAATTGCCCACCAGCCCCACGACCTGCCCTCGCCGCACCCGATCGCCTAGTTTCACCCGCAGCGAACCCGGCTGCAAATGGGCGTAAAACGCGAAGCGGCCGCCGCCGATATCCAGGATCACGTGGTTGCCACCCACCGTTTCCAGCGTAATCGGCACCGCGCGTGAATTCTCGCCCGGGACATTCTGCGGGATTCCATCCTTCACCTCGGTGACGATGCCGTCCGCCACGGCCAGCGCATCGCTGCCATACGCATAGTAATTCTTGTTGTCCTTCTCATCCCCCGCGAAGGTCTTGCCGTCGTCACGCAGACGCACCCAGTCGATGGCGAAGCGCTGGGCGATGGCTGCGTGACCGTCGATCGGGATTAACGCGCGCCGGTGCACCGATGCGTTCGAGGGTCCATTGCCCGCCAGCCAATGGTCGCCGCGTAGCGGTGAGCCGATCTCGACCGCGCCGCGCCCGACTGGCATCGAGCTGGTCTCCAGGGTCAAGTCCTCCGGATACGTTCCGATCTTGACGGTCAGCCGCTGCCTGATGGTAGCCGGCACAGCTTCCGCAGTATCCACGGTTGCCCACACATAAACGACAGCCATGGCGCCGGGTTCGATTTTCGCCTTTTCCGCGGCGGCGCCATGTCCCGGCCGGGCCATGGCCGCTTCCAGATCGGCGCCCGCTAACGTCGCCAGCGTGTGCCCGGCGGCATCTCCCGAAACCGCTTCGACGCGCACCAAACGGTGTTCCCACCGATCCATATTGTTCAGATGCAATTCGTAAACGATATGCCACTTGCCATCCGCCCGAAACGCGGTAGGCGCGATGGGCACCACCACATCGTCGAATACGGATAGCGGCCGTTCTTTGGGGCCTTCGGGCGTCTTCACGGCCGCCTTGTCAGCCGCCGCATCGCTGGCCCCCCGCACGAATGACAGCGGCTGCGCCGCTACGTTGGTCTGCGTCCAGGTTCCCTTCATCTCCGTTCCCGCCGCATTCAACGTCGCTTCGTAAAGGCCGCCGACCGCCTTCACCTCAAAGCGCAGCGCATTGCCCTTCAGAGTGATGTTGCTCATGGGAAGCTTGGCGCCCTGGTCTACGCTGTCCAACATCCCGGTGAAGTCTCCGCCGGAGAGTTTGTTGAAGGTTAAAACGATGTGCAGAGCGTTAGGCCCGTCGCCCAGTTGTCCCTTCCAGCTACCTGTAATCTCCTGCGCCGCGGCGGGGCGGGGAAGGCATGCGGCCAGGGCAACACCCAGCAGCCATGTGCGCATCGTCAAGCTTCGTACCATGGATATCTTTCCTCTCTCAGATAGTGGATGCAGCACCGAATTCCTTACACTCACTCGCCGGGATGATATTCGCGTTCCGTATGCCCTTGCAACTGCTCGCGGTAGAAATAGACTTCGCGCAGATGGCCGGTGGCATAGCGCGAAGCTTCGTCGTTGAAATGCCTGGAAGCAGGGTTGCCGCTTTCTCCGCCCGCCGTCACCGCGATCGCTCGCACCTTGTCCCCGAATTCGACCACGGCCACGAAGCTGTTCCCGCTGCTGCCGTAGCGCTTCTTGGTGTTGGGATATGCCCGCGCTCCGAAAGACGCCAGCGAACCCCAGGTGGACGAAGTGAAGCCCACCGGTATACTGGGTCCCGCATCGTCAAAGCGCGGGTCGATGTCGTCGTTCAACCGCTGGAAGCGATTGACCTCGCCCCACGGCTTCTTCCACGCTCCGAAATCGGCCGTGAGTTTGCCGCATGCATCCGTGAAGGCTTGGAGCAGCGCGCTCGGCGGCGCCTTCGCCGCGATGTAGTCTTCAGCCGCAATTCCGGCGTTCCCGGCGTCCCGCGAAAACCGCGACAACACTTGTTCTCCCCAGTAAACCGCCAGCGAAGTCGGTATCGACGACACATCCCAGCGATAATCCCAGGCGCGCAAGAAACTCACCGGTTCGGCGAGGGCGGCGCGCTGCGGAGTACGCGCGGGTGCCGTGTCCCACGCCTTCACCAGGACGGGAACGGTTTTCGCAAACCAGGGCAGATAGCTGTCATACGCGGCGGCCAGCAGCGATGACATAGTGAAGTCTTTCTTGCCGCTGAGCACGCGCAGGGCATGCCAGCCCCGCGCCGATTCGAATCGTCCGGTCTCCACATAGGCCGGATATGCCGCGCGCTGCAAGCTGCTCGGTCCGGCCGCCGACCAGGGCCAGTTGTTCGCGTTATACAGCCAGCCGCTCGAGGGATTCAAAAGATTCGGCGCTTCATCCACCGTCAGCAGACCGTGCCAGTCGGTCGCCGGGTCGCTGCCGTCCACCGGCTTGGTGAAATCGAATCGGGCGTCGCGGCGCGGGATGAAATTGCCGTGGAAGTAAGCAATATCTCCGTCCCCATCGGCAAACACCGTATTATTCGATGAATTGGCGAATAACTCCAAGGTCTGTTTGTAAGACTTGAAATCGTGCGCGCAGATTCGCAGCCACGACTCTTCCAGCGCCTTCACCGGCTCTTCCATGATATGGAAGCTGACCCACGCGCCGTTTTCCTTGCGCACCACCGGTCCATGCCGCGTGCGGTAAACGGTGAACTTCCGCTCGGCCATTCCGGCGCCGCTCTTATAGCGAATGGCGATTTCCTTCGCGCCTACGGGCAGCCATTCGGCGCCGTACTTATAGAAGTCTTTGCCGCCCTTCTGCTCGATGGTTTCCAAATACTCATCGGTCGCATCCACGCCGCTAGAGGTATGCATCCAGCCGGCGTGTGTGTTGAAGCCCTGATAGATGAAAAACTGTCCCCAGGTAACCGCGCCGTAGGCGTGCAGCCCCTCCTCGCTCACCATTTCCAGTTCCGAACGAAAGTAGAACGAGGTGTGAGGGTTAATCAGCAGCAGGGCGTGACGATTTCTGGTGTTCGACGGTGCGATGGCGATGCCATTCGAACCGCCCGGCTCCGGCGGCAGCCCATCTCCTTCGCTCTGCACCCGACTGGCCGGTGGACCGCCGTAAAATCCTTGCAGGCCGCGCAAATCGACTCTTTCGATATCGCCGCCGATACTGCCTTCGCTGAAACTGAGCGCCATCCAGGGTTCGAAGTGAGTAATCACGCGCGGCTTCACCTCGGGGTGTTTCGCCAGATAGAAGTTCAGCCCATCCGCCCAGGCGCTCATCAGCTTCTGCAGCCACGCGGGGCTATTCTGGTAGAACCTCCTCAACTCGACCGGATCGATAAACAGCCTTTGCCGCAGATCGAGAAGCACTTTACCCTCGCCTTCGGCCTCCGCCATACGGCCGAGCGACAGCAGGTAGTTGTTTTCGACCCGGTTGAAATCGTCCTCGCATTGCGCGTAGATCACGCCGAAGACAGCGTCGGCATCGGTCTTGCCAAAGACGTGCGCGATGCCCCAATCGTCGCGCAAGATGGTGACCGCGCGCGCTTGTTGTTCCAGGCGCGCGGGATCGGCGCCGGAACACACGGATACCGAAATTGCAATGGCGGCGACCGGACCGAAGCAGCGGCAATTGAGCATGAGTCCGAGTTTATCGCGAAGCCGCGGTCTTACGCCCGATAAACGCGAAGACCAGGAGCATCGCGGCGGTAAACCAGCCGCCAGGGCTGAATGTGGATGGCGAGAACAGTCCCAGTGTCACGGCCGGCCCGATCAGCAATGCTGCCAGCAGCCCGAAGTGCCACATCCCGTACATGAAAATAAACGGCAGGTAATGGGCGCCCAGAGCAATCATGAAGGCCGGATAAAACCAATTTTGCCGGTAAGCGGTAGCCGCGAAAACCAAGGGCAGAATGAGCGGCAAAACGAAAGCTACCTGCATCCCGAGAGCATTCATCGGGTGGCCTTGCGGCAGCGCCGCTGGCCGGTGCATCAGCCGCAGTACCAACTGGGTCAACGGAAAGATAAAGAACCCGCATACCACCAGCACGGCCATTCCGGTCTTAGGCGACCGCCAAGTGGCTGCGGCGGCGGATGCGAACCAAATGCCGCTCGAAACCAACTGTCCGGCAAATCCACCGATAAAGGTGGTCCGAACATCCCGTTGCGCCTCACGAATCTCCAAGAGTCCTCCGTCGCCCCGTAATGCTAGATAACGAATGGACGCGGCGAATTGTTCCTCGTTTATGCCCAATCTCTCGCACCGGGGCTCGACCAGTAATGTTTCTATGACTTCCAGCCGATATCTCGGGCGAGGAGATCTTCCAATGTCCACTATAAGCCTTAACTCGATTCTGCCACTCACTCCGGTCATCCCATCCGTCACGACGCCCGGAGGCGGGTCAACCCCGATTTCGAATGCTCCGCCAGACTCTCTGCACCTGAGCGCAGTCGCGATGGGCGAAATCAGTCTCACCGGACGGGTCGCCGCAAACGCGCAGGCCGGCAACGTCAGTAGCGATCAGGCGCAGCAACTCTACGGCCAGATATCGTCCATCCACAGCCAGATTGTTGCGGACGAACAGGCCGACGGCGGTACCCTCTCGGCAACCGAGGCGCAAGCCATCCGCCAGGCACAAGGTCAGGTAAGCCAGAGCATCTATAATGACGCCAACAGTGGCGCCACTGCGCCGTCCGATCCGGGGCGGACCGCCGCCACCGCGCGCCAAGCCTTCGAAGCCGGCCGCATCGCGCTGAATGTCAAGGCAGGAAACCTCACCGCCGATCAAGCCGGGCAGTTGTCTTCGCAGCTCAGCTCGATTCGACAACAGATCGCCGCTGACGAGCAAGGCAATAACGGAACTTTGACCCCGGCGGAAGCGCAGGCCATCAATCGTCAGCAAAGCCAACTGAGCCAGCAGATCCACGATATGGCGCACGGGCCGGCGGCCATCCCAGTTGCTGCACAAGCTTAGCCCAAGCAAAGCCCATCCCGCGATTTGGCGCGGGCCCGTACCTTGCTTAATTCGCCACCGCGTTTTAGAGTTGGTTACACGTGCCCAACCATTCGCCTTGGACCCTGCTTTCCTTGCTGCCGTTTCTCGCGCAGGCGCAACCAGTTCCGCCCTGTAGCAACTGCGCCGTTTGGAATACCAGGCAAGAGCCGCTTCACCTCTACGGCAATACATACTACGTCGGGACCCATGGATTAAGCTCAATCCTGATCACCTCAAAGGCCGGCCACGTGTTGATTGACGGCGCACTGCCCGAGTCCGCACCCCTGATCGCGGCTAACATCCGCACCCTCGGCTTTCGCATTGAGGATGTCAAGCTGATCGCCAACTCGCATGCCCACTTCGACCACGCCGGCGGAATTGCCGCATTGCAGCGCTTGAGCGGTGCCCGCGTGGTCGCCAGCCCATGGTCTGCGCCGGTCATGAAGACGGGCTCCGTCGCTCGCGACGATCCCCAATTCGGCATCATCCGTCCCATCGCACCCATCGCGCGGGTCGAGGTCCTGCACGATGCAGAGGACTTCCAAGTCGGCGACATCGTCATGACCGCGCATCTTACGCCCGGTCATACCCCCGGTGGAACCAGTTGGACCTGGACCTCTTGCCAAGCCAGCCGCTGCCTCCACATGGTCTACGCGGACAGCATCACGGCGGTCTCGGCGCCGCAGTACAAATTCGGGTTGCATCCCGGCGCTGCCGCGGCTTTTGAAAAAAGCTTCGCCTTCCTCGATTCGGTGGCTTGCGACATCCTCCTTACCCCACATCCGGACGCATCCGGGCTCTGGGACCGCGTCGGGGGCAGCCTGGTTGATCCCGGCGCTTGCCGCAGCTATGCCGCCAACGGCCGGGAAAGTCTTAAGCGCACTCTGGCGTCCGAAACAAAATAACTTCCGCTATAATACCGTCATCCGACATGGACTCATCTCACACCGTTGGGGAAGGCGCGGTTCTTCAGTAACTGTCGAAACCGCCTGAGTCAATGCAGACAAGGCCGACAGTATTGGTAGATTCATCAACCCGCGGCGTTACCGGTTTTGTCGATATCCACAGCCACATCTTGCCGGGGATCGACGACGGCGCCGCGACCATCGAGGAGGCTGTCTCCATGTTACGCATGGCCGCGTCCTCCGGGACCGTGGATATTGTCGCCACCCCGCATGCCAACGCGCATTACGCCTTCGACCCGAGCCAAGTGGCTCTGAAGATCGCGGAACTGCAGAGGTCCATTGGGCCATTGCCCCGCATCCATCGCGGCTGCGAGTTTCAAATGAATGTCGATAATATCCGGGATGCCTTGGACAACCCCGCTAAATATGCCATCAACCATCTCCGCTACCTGCTCGTGGAATTCTCAGACTTCCTGATTCCCAATAACACCGGGCAAATCTTCGATCGATTTCGCCAATCGGGCCTTACGCCTATCGTCGCCCATCCGGAACGGAACCCCATACTCCGATCGCATCTGGATCGGCTGCTGGCCTGGATCGAAAATGGCGCTCGCGTGCAGGTCACCGCGGCTTCCTTCCTGGGAAGCTTCGGTGCGGATGTCAAGGCGGCGGCAGCGGAACTCATGAACCGGAATATGGTGCATTTCGTAGCCAGCGATGCTCACGATTCCAAACGCCGTACCCCTGTGCTCCATGACGCATATCGCTATGTCGCCGAAAATTGGGATCCCCGGCTGGCGAAATTGCTTTTCTGCACAGCGCCGGAGGCGGTCATCGAAGGCGGCAAGATCCTTTTGATCGACCCGCAGCCGGTGGCCGAAAAGAAGTGGTACCGGCTCGGTTTCTAAAACATGTACAACCTCGTCAGCAAACTGTTTGCGCCGCTCTTCGACCCATTAACGCTGTCGCTCCTGGTGATGGTCTGCGCGTTGCTTTGCCGCAAGCACCGGCGCCTTTCATGGGGGCTCTCCGCATTCGCGCTCGTCTCGCTGGCGGCTCTTGGCTCGCCGTTGTTCACGAAAACGCTGGTGCGCTCCCTGGAATCCCGTTATCCGGACCCTGGGCTTGACGTGCCCGCCGCCGCAGCCATTGTGGTCCTCGGCGGAACGCTTCGGATGCCGTCGGGCAGCCACCACTCGAGCGAACTGACCGATTCGAGCGATAGAATCCTAACCGCCTTTCGGCTCTACCGCGCCGGTAAGGCGCCTCTAATATTCTGTAGTGGCGGCAACGAACCGCTGGGCGGACAAGCCGGTAAGACGCCGGAAGCCGTCTGGATGGGCCGCCTTCTTGAAGAATGGAATATTCCCGCGAGTGCGGTGGAATTCGAAGGCAATTCCATCAATACCCGGGAGAATGCCACGTACACCTATCGGGCTTTAGCTCAGCGCGGGATTCGACGCATCCTGCTGGTCACGTCGGCCATGCACATGCCGCGCGCCTCCGGCGCCTTTCGCAAAGCCGGTTTCGACGTTCTGGCGGTGCCTTGCGACTTCCACAGCGGGTTTCAGGGCCCAGCCATCGTCTCCCAGTGGCTTCCTCAAGCCAGATATCTTGCTGACTCCGCCGGCGCGCTGCGTGAATGGCTGGGCCTCGGCATCTACCGCATGCGTGGCTGGACCGACTGAGCGCGTAAGCCTCACTCCCACTCGATCGTGGCAGGGGGTTTGTGCGTCAGATCGTAAAACACGCCGCAAACGCCGGGCACCGCCAACACCTCGGCTGAAATCGCTTCCAGCAACTCCTGCGGCATCACCACCGACTGCGCGGTCATACCATCCACCGAGTCGACCGGACGCAGCACTACCGAATCCGGCGCGCCTTCCACCCCCAACGGAATCAGCACCACCGGGAATTGCCAGATGCGCTTGTCGAAGCGGCTGTCGTGCGAGAGCCGCCGTACGATCGCGTCAGCCAGTCGCAGCCGGGCCAGGCGTTCCGCCGTCAAACCGCTCGCCGAAACGTGCATTTCGCCCACGGCCGCCATTGATCGCACGCACGCAATTACGCGGTTCACGCCGGAAATCCGATTGATGAATTCGACCGCCTGCTCATGGTCGATGCCGGCAATACACAACACCGGTGCATAGCTGCGGCTGTCGCCCTGCACACCCACCGAATGCACGGGCACAATCCAGCCCTCCGCCGTGGCTTCAATCGGCGCGCCGGATTCCGCGCACAGGCAGCGGATGGCCAGGCCCGGGCCCGGGAACGGATGCCGGTCCAGGATCTCGGAGGCCATCCCCAACTCGCGGCCGATCTCCCGTACTTCGTCCTTGTAATACGACCGCAGCGGCTCGACAATGCAGCCGGATTCAATCAGCCTCTGGATGCCTGGCACGCGATTGTGATGTGTCTTGATCACCGCCGCTTTTTCCGTGCCGCCCGACTCGATGGTGTCCGGATAAATCGTGCCCTGGCCGAGCATCCAATGCCCGTCCATCAAATGCTGCGCGTCGATGATGCGTTCCTGCACCCTGACGAATTCCTCGCCGATAATATGGCGCTTGCGCTCGGGTTCGCACACCCCGGCCAGCGCGCCCAGGAACTGATCTTCGGCCGCCTCCACCGTCAGCCCTGGCAGCCGCCGCACCGACTCCGTTTCGCCCTCGCGCATCAGGCCGGTGTCTACGTAAATGCCGTGGACCCGATCGGCGCCCAATGCTCGCTGGCACAAAGCGCACGCGACCATCGAGTCCACGCCGCCGCTGACGAAGAAGAACACATTGCGTTCGCCAACCGAGCGTCGGATTTCATCCAAGATTTGGGGCACGCGGTGACGCGGATCCCAGTCGCGTTCGCAGCCGCAGATGCCGAACAAGAAGTTGGAGAGGATTTCGCGCCCGCGCGATGTGTGCACCACTTCCGGATGGAACTGAACCCCGTAGAGTCCTCGCGCCGGCGCTTCGATGGCTGCAATGGCGCAGGTCGAAGTGCTGCCCAGAACCGAGAAACCTTGCGGCGCTGCGCTTACCAGATCGCGATGGCTCATCCAAATCTGGTGCGGCCCCGAAATCCCATCGAATAAGGCGCTGGCCGCCCCGCCCCCGTTGGTCTGCGGGTCGAAGGTGGCCAACCCATACTCGCCCTTCACGCCCAACTGCACCGTTCCGCCGAGCATGTGAGCCATCAACTGTTGGCCGTAACAGATGCCCAGCACGCGTGCGCTACTTTCAAAAATCGCGGGATCGACAGTGGGGCTGGCGGGATCGTAAACGCTGTTCGGTCCGCCCGAGATGATCAGGCCCTTGGCGCCGGCTAGTTCGCACGCAGGTGTCTCGCTCGGGCGCACTTCGGAATAAACACCCAGGTCGCGAACTTTGCGCGCGATCAGGTGACAGTATTGGCCGCCTGCATCCAGAACCACGATCTGGGCGGCCGGTCGACTGCTATCTTGTGGCAATAAATTCAGGATACAGGAGCGAGCCTGCGTCCGGCAAGGCTACCGCGCCAATGCGGGCTCGGCCTGCATGCGCTGCACCAGCACCTTCTTGCCGGTCTCCAGCAGCGCCTTCGCCTTCGGCATCGCGTCGATCGCGCTTTGTACTTCAGGATCGCTCTCGATGCGCACGCGATCGCTTTCGTCCAGGTTGAAAGCGGTGATGTACATTTCGCGCTTCAGGCGGTTTTTCATCCAGTCGGCATCCTGCGTGAACTCGGCTTCGGTGAACTCGTAGTTCTGCTTCATCAGGTAGTCATGGAATTCGTTCAGCGTGACGGCGTCGGGCGACCAGTCCTTGGGCAGTTTCACGTCGTGCTGGCCGAAGTAAGCGCGCGTGAAATTGAAGAAGGCAGCCTTCACAAGCAGTTGCATCTCCAGCTTGTCGAGCTTCGGTTGTACGTACTTTTCATCTGGCGTGATGCCACCCCCGCCATAAACGGTGCGTCCGCTGTCGGTCATCTTGACGTCCTGCATGTCCTTCGGTTCGTCTTTGTGATAGTAGTAATCGAAGAACGATTTGTTGCTGTAGTCGCGCTGGATCAAGCGTCCGCTTGGCGTGTAGAAATGCGCCGTCGTCAGAGCCAAGCCGGTGTTTTCCGAAAGCGGATATACGGTCTGCACCAGGCCCTTGCCGAACGTGGTTTCTCCTAAAATCCACCCGCGGTCATGATCCTGCAGTGCGCCGGCAACAATCTCCGCGGCCGAAGCCGAGCGGCTGTTCACCAATACGACGATCGGATAGGCCCGCCCGTGGTTGCCGATGCGTGCCGTGTAAGTCTTCTCGGGCGACGAGCGGCCATGGTGCGAAACGATGGTCTGCCCTTTATCCAGGAATTTGTCCGCGACCGCTACCCCCTCGTTCAGCAATCCCCCCGGATTTTCGCGCAGATCGAGAACCAGGCCCTTAATATTGTTCTCGCCCAGCTTCTTCAAGCCGTCTTCCAGTTCCTTCCCGGTGTTTTCGGTGAATTGCTCGACGAATACATACGCGATACCCGGCTTCAACCAGATGGCATTCTTCACGCTGCTGCGGGAGATCTCGTCGCGCACCACATTGAACGAGATCGGCTGCTCGCTTCCTTCGCGCGAAATCACGATGGTCACCTGCGTACCGCGCGGGCCCTTCAGCAAATCGGCGACTTCGGTGGTGCTCAGGTTGTCGGTGGGCTTATCGTTCACCTTCATAATGATGTCGCCCGGCCGCAAACCCGCTTTGTAAGCGGGTGAACCGGCGAACGGCGCCACCACGATGGTCTTGCCGTTGAACGGCCTCACTTGCATACCCACGCCGAAATAGTGTCCTTTTTGGTCTTCACGCAACAGTTGGTAGTCGCGCGGATCGAAGAAATTCGTATGCGGATCGAGGGTTCGCAGCGCTCCGGGAATGGCGCCTTTGTAGATGGCTTTGTCGGGGTCTATTTTGTCCGCGAAGTTCTGTTCGACCAGGCCGTAAGCGCTGGTGAACGCCTTCAGGCCGGCGCCGATATCGTCATTGCTTTCGCCGACCGTGGCAGCCGCCTGGACCTGCGGCCCAAAGATGCCGCCGACGATAGAACCGGCAAATACGAGTCCAACCGACAAAAAGAACGACCGCCGCGTATAGGGCATCCGGGAAACCATCCTTACTCTTGAGTATACCTGATTGATTTGACGCGCCAGAACAGCATTCGGTGTCAAGCGCCAAGGGCCGCGTTTTTCCGCGCCGCCATACCGAAAAGGATTCCAGCGAGGGCACCTCCTAGAGCCCTGAAATACTCCGATCCCTGGTCATCGATGCCCGCCGCGCGGCGCGGTTCCGAAGTCGCCGTGGATGCCAGATTCGAGATAGCTACGGCGGACTAACCCCGTTGGTTTTCCTGTCCGCGTCCGGCTTTGAGGGCACGCCGCAGCAACCCCTGCCTCCGGCGGTCGCGCCGCAAGCGCCAACCGCTCCGCAAGCCCTGCGACCAGCGTTACCACCGTGCGCAGCCGGGGCCGGGTAAACAGCTACATCATCGTGTACGGCGACTCCTGGACCGGTTCGTTCGAAAGCCGCGATCAGGATCGCTACCGTGCGTGGCGTGCCAAATACGGCCACCTCTATGTCTTTTTCCGGCTCGATGACCGCGACTTCCAACAAGCGATGGCGCCCCAACGCGAGGTCAACAACCATCAGGAGGAGGTCCACCGCCACCAGGAAGACGTGAACCGCCGGCAGGAGAGTGTAAATAGCCATCAAGAGGTCGTGAATCGCGCGCGGGAAGAAGTCAACCGGCAGCAGGGCAGGGTAAACCAAGACCGCGGCGATCCGGCGGGCGTCATGGCCTCGCGCGCGAAATTCTCTGAAACCGGGCGGCGTCCGAGGTCGATCCCGAATCGCCTTACCGGTATACGCACCCTCTCCCAACCATGCGCTGCCCACCCAGTCCCGGCGAGAACTGGACAGGTGCATCGAATCCGATTTTCCCGCTCTGCCAATCGGTGATGGAAGTTACTATCACACATTGACTTGCTCTCTCTGACTAACCTATCCTTAACGTCAAAGTGGTTTAGAGGTAGGCGTCCAAGGAGACGACCATGATGCACTTCTCGCTACGCGGCGCCCTGATCTGCGCCGCACTGTTACTACTGTCTGCTCTTCCATCCGCGGCGCAATTTCAGGCTGCCATTCAAGGGACAATCATAGACGCTTCGGGCGCCGTCGTTCCAGGCGCGAAGGTGACGCTTACTCGTGCCGAAACGCACGCTGTCGTAACCGCCCAAAGTTCCGCCGAAGGCGTCTACCGTTTCGATGGCCTGGCGCCGGGCCGCTACGAAATCACCGTGGAAGCGCCTGGCTTCAAAACTGAGACCCAGCAAAACATCGAGGTTCTGGCCGAACAAACCCAAGGGTTGAATATTACACTAACTCCAGGGCAAGTTACCGAATCGGTAACAGTAAGTGCCGACAGTAACCCCGCCATAGAGACTGAGAATGCCGATGTCGGCGGCACCATCACCACCGCCGAAGTTGAGGGACTGCCCCAAATCGGACGCGATCCCTATGAGTTACTGCGCCTTACGCCCGGCGTTTTCGGCCTGGGCGCGCGCGACGGCAGCGGCAACTCCGTAAATCTCCCCAACACCACCGGCCCAGGAGGGTCGAACACTTCCATTTTTCAAACCGAGAACCAGGTTCCCATTTCAGCCAATGGCCAGCGCCTGTCAAGCAATAACTTCATGATCGACGGCGTCACGGTTGACAGTCAGAATTGGGGCGGGGCAGCCGTGGTGACTCCCAATCAGGAATCCGTAAAACAGATGACCGTAGTCGCCGAGGGTTATGACGCATCCTACGGCCGTAACTCGGGCGCGCAGATTCAGGTCGTATCGAAGAACGGCACCGATCAGTTTCACGGCAGCGGTTTCTTTCAGTTCCAGGATCCGAACCTGAATGCTTACAACAAGTATGGCGGCCCTTTTGGCGCCCCAGACGTACGCGTCGAAACCCGCTTCAAGCAGTACGGCGGATCCGTCGGCGGCCCCATCGTCAAAGACAAGCTGTTCTTCTTCTTCAGCTACGAAGGCCTTACCAACCGCACCGACGCGCCCTACGAAGCGTGGGTGGAAACATCCCAGTATCGCCAGGCCGTCATCAGCGCCTATCCTAACAGCATCGCCGCCAAGGTATTCTCTTCGCCCGGTATCGCGCCTCGCGTGATTTCCGTACTCAACGTCCCCTGTTCTAGCGGTTTTGCCCCCGGAACCTGCCAGCAAGTGAACGGAGGCTTGGATGTCGGGTCAGTCACCGGCGCGACCGGCCAATATGTGGACATCGGCAAATCGCCGGCCGGCGGCGGACTCGACGGCATCCCCGACGTTCAGTACGATGTGCTGTCCGCGCCCGGCCTGCAGCGCGGCAATCAGTATAACTTCCGCGGCGATTACACCCACGGCAAAGACAGCTTCGCCTTCAGTACGTATTTGACGCCGCTATCTGGCACGCAGGCGCAAACATCCAGCCAAAGCCGTCCCATGGCCGATCTCCCCAACAATCCCTTCAATAGCGCATACTTCGCCAGTTGGAGCCATTTAATCTCACCGACGGTATTCAATCAACTGCGCGCCGACTTCACCCGCTTCGCCGACAACCAGATTGCCGGCTCATCCGAAGTCAATTGGGGCATCCCGGAATTGCAAATCCAGAATATACCCGGCGTCAATAACAACATTCAGTTTGGCGCCCCGCAAGGAAGCACCACGCCGGCTATCTTTGCCCAGAACACTTACGAAGTCAACGATACGCTCAGTAAGATGCTGGGCCGCCACGCCCTGAAGTTTGGTGTAGTCTTCCGTAAGCTGCAAAATAATGACAATCTGGCGGGCGGCGCTCGTCCGGTTTACACCTTCCAGGGCATGTGGAACTTTGCCAACGATGCGCCCATCTACGAGGCCATCAACGCCAATCCGCAAACCGGCGCCCCCGCTCCCGCGCAGCATTATCTTCGCAGCGGCGACTATGCGGGGTTCGTGCAAGACGATTTCAAAGTCATGCCGAATTTCACCGTGAACCTCGGCCTGCGGTGGGAGTATTACTCGCCCCTGTCTGACAAGAACGGACAACTCAGTAACGTATTCTTCGGTCCCGGCGGCGACTACAATACCGCTTACATTAAGCAAGTCAGCCAGCTCTACAATCCGGACTATCACAACTTCGCTCCCCGTATCGCGTTCGCCTGGAGTCCGAAATTCGCCCAAAACAAACTCGTCGTTCGCGGCGGCTATGGCTGGTTCTTCAACTCGATTCCCGGCGTCGTGTTCGAAAACGTTTTCCAGGACCCGCCGGCCTTCGGCAATTACGGCATCTGTTGCGGTACCGCCAGCACGTCCTTCGGCACTCCTTTCGCCAATGGCCAAATTCTCTATGCGCTTGGCAGCAGCAATAGCCCGTTCAGCTATCCTGTGAATCCGGCCCTCGCGACCGGCATCGACCCCACCACCAACGCGCCGCGCGGTCCGTCCAATCCCAATGCCCCGCAGGTTCAGGTCTACATGGCCCAGCAGAACATGCCGAACCCCTTCGTCCAGGTCTATTCGCTCGACATGCAATACCAGTTGCCCTGGAAGCTGGTAGCCACCGCCGGCTACAGCGGCTCCGAAGCGCGGCACCAAATCCGACTGGTCAACGAAAGCTTCCTCTATCCCACCGGCCCTTTATTCCCGTTCTCGCAGGTTTTCGATCCCCAGCCTGACGTCAACTCCAACTTCAATGCCCTGATCCTGACCCTTTCCCGGCGCCTGTCCAATGGGGTTCAATTCGCCGCCAACTATCGCTGGTCGAAGAGCCTCGATACCCTCTCTTACGAAGGTCCGGGCTTCGTGACCAATCAAACCTATCCGCAGAATCAAAAGACCGAGTATGGCCCTTCCGACTTCGACGTGCCACAGTATTTCACTCTATGGAGCCTCTATGACTTGCCCTTCTTCAAGAAACAACAAGGCTTCCTCGGCCACGTCCTCGGGGGATGGCAGGTAAGCGGTATCTTCACCGCCAGCAGCGGATTTCCTTGGACCCCGGTTACTTGCGGAGCCGCCGAGGCGACCCCAGGCGGCCAGACCCTCTGCCCCATCCGCCCCATTGAATACCTCGGCGGCGCCGGCCATAGCACGTCCAACGACGCCTACATTAACGGAACAAACTTCCCCAACGGGGGCAAGGACTACTTCGTCATCACCAGCCCCACCAGCGGGCCGACCACGCTACCGCCAGGCATCGGACGCAATTCCTGGCGCGGCCCCGGCTACATCTCTACCGATTTCAGCTTCGGCAAGCAGACCAGCCTGAGCGGCCTGCACCTCGGCGAGGCCGCCAAACTCGACCTGCGCGCTAACTTCTATAATGTATTTAATAAACTGAACCTGCAGCCCATTGCCTTTGGCAGCGCAAATTCCACCATCGAGAATCAAGACTTCGGTCTATCGCCTGGCGGCACAGCCGGACGAGTCGTCGAGTTGCTCGCACGCTTTAGCTTCTAACGTGCGCGCCCTACGCAAGACGCCGTTGCTCTGTATCCTGGCTTGCCTGGCCCTCGTGCCAGGCTTTGCCCAGACGGTCGAAGACATCGCCATTGACGCCCACGCCGCGCCGCACCCTTTCCCACACTTCTGGGAAACCATCTTCGGCTCGGGCCGCGCCAATCTGTCCCTCCGCGATTCTTACCGCCGCGACCTCGACCGCATGCGCGAAACCACCGCCATCCAATACGTCCGTTTTCATGCCATCCTGGATGACGAAAACGGCATTTACGACGAAGACCCTCACGGCAACCCGGTCTATAACTTCTCCTATCTCGATCAGATCTACGATGGTCTGCTCAGCCGCGGCGTCCGTCCCTTCGTGGAACTGAGCTTCATGCCGCGCAAACTGGTGTCTTCCTTGACGCCCCATCCTTTCTGGTATAAGCCGCTGGTGTCTCCGCCCAATAACTACGCCCATTGGGACGATCTCACCACTCAGTTCACCCGCCACGTGCTGGCGCGTTACGGCGCACCCGAAGTGGAGCAGTGGTACTTCGAAGTCTGGAACGAACCCAATCTCGATTTTTGGTCCGGCGAACCGAAAGAATCCACTTACTACGAGTTATACGATCACACCGCGCGCGCCATCAAACAGGTCGACGCGAACCTCCGCGTCGGCGGCCCGGCCACCGCGCAGGCCGCCTGGGTCGACCGATTCATCCGTCACTGCATTGAACAGCATGTGCCGGTGGATTTTGCCTCCACCCATGTCTATGCCAACGATAAAGCGGAAGACATCTTCGGCACGCACGAGCAGATTCCGCGCAGTGAAATGGTGGGGCGGGCAGTGAAAAAGGTTTACGACCAGGTGCACGCATCGCCGCTGCCAAGTCTCCCGATCATCTGGTCCGAATACAATGCCAGCTACATGAACGAGGTCGCCGTCACCGATTCCGCCTTCATGGGTCCATGGCTGGCGAACAACATCCGCCAGTGCGACGGGCTGACCACCGCCATGTCTTATTGGACCTTCTCCGATATCTTCGAAGAGCAGGGCGTCGTGAAGCAGCCCTTCTACGGCGGCTATGGCCTGATTGCCGAAGATAATATTCCCAAAGCCGCCTTCAACGCCTTCGCGCTCCTCCATACTCTGGGCACACAGCGCCTGCCCGTCCTATCCAACGACGCCTTGGCCACAGTCGACGCTGACGGCCGCTTAGCCATCGCCGTATGGAATTACGCCCCGCCCGAAGACCAGGGATCGCCGCGCGATGTGCGCCTGTCGATCGGCGGGATCGCGGCCGGCCATCGCGCGCAGATCCGCATCGTCGACCGACACCACGGTTCTGCCTTGGCCGCGTGGGAAGCCATGGGCCGCCCAGCGTCTCCATCCCTGCATCAACTGAGCGAACTGCGCGACGCAGCGGCCCTGCCGCAAGCCTCCGTTCAGGATCTGGGTCTCGCCAGCCCGGCGGTCATCTCGCTCCATCTCGCGCCACACGCGCTGGCGTTAATTCGGATCGCGCCGTAGCCCCGCTTTGTCCATCGCTCTGCTGATATCGGCATCGCGCATGAACCAGCGCCATACCTTCCCGGTCTGGCTGTTTTCCGCGCTGAGCAGGGTGATTCCCAGGTCGATACCCAGCACATCTTTGTCGACCCAACCGCTCAGCGGATTGAAAGCGTCCACGAATCCGTACTGCCGGTAAACCGCGCCACCCAGCATTCCTTGGATATGCTTCAAATCGCTCTCTGCGATCTGCGGAGTAAACATCAGCGACCCGGCTGGTGCGCACGGAACCAGCGTGCCGTCGATCTCGCGATCCATCGGAGGGCCCCCCCAGGCCAGGTAACCCTTGGCGCTGTCGGACGCCGTGATTCCCCAAGCGTCGGGCCCGTAATCCCCAAACAAGGGATGCAGCCGGATGCAAAAAGCGCGGTGCGCCTCCGTGGCCGTGATCGAATTCTGAAACCAGTCCGTATGTTCGCCGCGATCTTCTCTCCGCCCGCGAAAATCCACCCACGCTGCCGAATACTGATGCGTGAACAACGGGCCTCCGGAAATGTAATCGTAGCCTTCGTATCGGATGTGCGGCCGCTGCCAGGCATACCAGGCAGCCGCGGGAATCGCGTGACGCGGCGACCCGATCGCTTCCAGATACAAAATGGCTAGTTCGCAATAGCGATCCCATCGCGCGCTCAAAAAACCCGATTCCGGCTTCCACCCCATGCTCAACAACGAGCGATCTCCGTTCAGCATCCAATCAAAATCCACGCCTTCATAAATCGATTCCGCAAGCCTGCCAATTTCGGTCTGTTCGCCGAAATATTCGCGCGCGGTCAACACACCGGCCAACAGTAGCGCGGTATCGATGGACGAAAGCTCGCTCTTCCACCGCCGTTCGCCGCTCGCCATGTCGATGAAGTGGTAATACCAGCC
Organism: Bryobacterales bacterium; assembly: GCA_963738375.1. Lineage (GTDB taxonomy): Bacteria > Acidobacteriota > Terriglobia > Bryobacterales > Bryobacteraceae > Bog-159. The sequence goes on from CAVTWL010000004.1 coordinate 843,479, forward strand.
GTGCTCTCGCGGCATTTTGTCCAACAGAAAATGCAGCGTAGCCAGCACCCGCGCTTCCACCTTGGCGCGCGGAATCCAGCCGCGTTCCGCGCCGATGCACAGTGCCGTCAGGCCAAAGCCGGTAGCTGCTGTACTCGCGATCCGCCGCCTTTCTGGGCTGCCGTCCGCCTTGGCGCGGTCCAGCACCAGACCGGTTGTTTCGCCCGCGCGTTCATAGAAGAAATGCGCGGCGCGCTGCTCCATATCGTCGAGAAATGGGTCTTGTCGCGGCTGGGCCCACGCTGGCGTTCCCCCCAGCAGCGCCAGTACCGCCAGAACAAAAATCTTATTGCGGGATCGCATCGAAAGGCGCCGTGATGCTGCCGATCGCGCCGGTGGCCGCATCGCGCACAACCACCCGCACTTCCTTCGCTCCGGCGTTTCTCGGAAGCACCCGATGATACATCAAGCCTTCGCGCTGCACCTTGTCGTAGTTGTCGCGGCGCAACTCCAGCGACATGGTGTCATCCACGCCGTAACCCTGCTCCCCGTGCGCATCCTTTTCGACGAACAGAAAATCCAGCTTGCCGGCCCACCGGTCGCCCTGCGGCTCAAGCCGGAACGACTTGGGGTCAACTCGGAGACTCAGTTCGAACCCCTGCGCACTACTCGTGAGCCGGGCTCGCAGCCCGACCCCGTTCGCGTCCATCGGACTAAGCACCGCGTCTCGCAGCGCCGCCCGCCGCAGCCCTTCGTCTTGCGGCGGCGTTTTCTGGTCGACATAGCCCTTGCGATAACGCAGTTCCAAATGAGGAAAATCGGTCACTTTCACTTTCAGATTGTGAAACGAATTGTCGAACTTATCGTCTTGCGGATAGAACCCCAGCGTGTACGTGATTGAGGAGTCTTCCACCGCCTTCAGAATCGCGCCCGAAATGTCGTTGGTATTGAAAAAGGCCCTGCCACCCGTGCGGCTCGCCAATTCTTCCATGGTTCCCTGATTTGCGTATACCCGCGACGACACCCGCGGCGATGCCGAAGCCACCAGGCCCCTGGCGTCCACTGGATAGATCGCCAAGTTCGCATCGTTCAACGCCCGGATGGTCCGGTCGGCCTCCGCCGTCCAGGTCTGCTGGTCGCGCGGGAACCCCCGCATATTCCTGCCCATCGCCGCGCCGGGCCGGTTGCCGCCTGATACGTTCATGAATCCGACCTGCAGCGGAAACGCCGAAGAAATCCAAATCAGATTCTTCCGCCCGGGCAAAGGCGCCAAATTATTGGCGATGAATTCTATGGCATGCAGCGTCTGTTGAATCCGATTATTCAGATAGAACGTCCGCTCGTAGCTGTTCCCGCCGCTGCCCAACCACCCCCCCAAGGGGTCGATCGGCGCACTGTCTCCGGTAACGTCCGCGCTAATATCGCCCCCGTACCGCGATAGCTTCGCCACCAGGTCCGAGGAATCCCGGGTGTAGTCGTGCAATACCCGCAATCCGCGTCCGTCCAGCGTATACAGCGCCACGCGATCTTCCGCTTTGATCTGTCTCAAAAACTGGACCACCTGCTTGCGCGCATAAGTCTGATCGGAAAACTTGGTGTTTACACCATCCAGTAGAATAGCCGTCACCGCCGCGGGGGTCCCGGCGCGCTCCTCCAATTGATTGGTAAAGGTGCCCGGGGGCAGGGGAGCGGCGGCATTGGGCAGTACCCCGCGAGCCTCTTCGGAAAACTGCCGGATCTCCTGCTTCTTGCCGTTATCGAATACCTGGAAATCTTCCCGCTTCAGGCCGGGCACGGCTTCCCCGTGTTTGGTTACGATGACGTTGATCTGCACCAGGCGTGTGGTGCTCTTGATCACTACATCAGGCATCTGTGCGGCCGCCGCCGCGGCTATCACGGAAAACAGAATCGGCAGTCGCATCGCCCTATTGCTCCATCTTCTTGAACGTCCCGCGGACGCCGCCGGTTACCCGAATCACTTCTGCCCCGCGGTCGCCGTATACTTCTTCCGCATTTGAGGATCCGCTAACATCTTGATAAATACACCCCCCACCACCGATCGCGCCTGAAATCCCTCCTGCTTCGCGCTCACCGTGTCATACCAGTCGCTCAAGGGAACACGGCTGCTTGAATCGTTGGCGAATCGATAAGTGGGAGTGGCTAAAGTCTCAAAGTCGTCTTTGTTACCGGCCAGGGTTGCCGTCCAGATAATCCAGTCCAGCTTGGTGTAAGTGCGCCGGTTATCCAGCGGCAAGCCATATTGATTCTGCTTCGTCTTATAAAAGGCGATTTCCTTCGCCGCGATTTCCGCGGGAAACAAGTGCAGCCCCAGTATCTGGTCCCACACTAAGTTGTACTTCTGGCTCCACGTGCCAGGCTTATCGAACGCCAGGCGATAGTGGTCGCCCTCGCCGGCCATCCCAGCCCACTTCGTGGCATATTCCTCGGCCAGCGCCCGATAAGCGTCAGCTTCCTGCCTGCGCCCCGTCATTTCCGCCAGCATCCCATAAGATCCCAACGCCAGAATGGCCTTAATCGAAAGGTTCGCATTGTGCGCCAGATGCCCGGCGAAATCATCCGTGGAGAGCTGATTCTCCGGATCCAGTCCCTTCTCTTTCAGATAGGCGGCCCATTGGGAAATCTGCGGCCAGTACCGCTCCGCATAACTGGCATTGCCTTCCACTTTCGCCAGCGCCGCCAGCAGAATCAGCATATTGCCGCTCTCTTCCACAGGCATCTGATCCTCTTCGGTGCGCTCTCCACCGCCATAGACCTGCCCATCGGCTAATGGGTACGTTCCCAGATCGTGCGGCGCGAACGGCCATTTCCATCGGCCCATGCGCGCGTACTCCAGCACCGGATAGATCTGCGCCCGCAACAGTCGCGGATTGAACAGCAGCGTGAACGGCGCACTCGGATAAATTACATCCACCGTCGAAATGCATCCGTTGCTGAAGTTCTCCTTGGGGAAAAACATGGCCGTGCCATCCTGGTCGGCCGCCAGTTTGTGGGCCGCCAAAGTTTGGCGATACGCCAGCGCGGCCACCCGCGCATAAGCCTCGCCGCCCACCCTCCGCAAATCCAACATCAATTCGCGATCGAATGCCGCGCTGCGCTCCGCCAACCGGTCATGATCCCGGCGCGCCTCGCGTAACAGGTCGCTGGCCTCCGCTCCGTTCCGCCGCCACCACGGGCGCAGTTTGCGATTGAAATACTCGATTGAATACAAGTCGTCATAAGCAACCATCGCGTAGCGCGTCACCGGCTGCGCCGAAACGCGGCCCATCGCGATACTCATCGCCACTGCAGTCCCCTGCGCTTCTGCCGCCGACGAGCGATCGGCAAAGTCATCCGAGCCGGGCGTCTGCCCCGTCTTTCCGAATGTTTCTCGAACCGCACCGGATGAGCCAATGGCTTCGCTCACCCCCTCCGCTTTGTCCGCCGCTAGATAAAAATATCCCCAGTCAATCCTCAGGTCGTCGCCCTTTTTGTCAAGAACCTCCTGGGCTCGCGATCCCATGCGTAGAACCGGCTGTCCATCCAGTTGCACTCGCCCCGCCACCACCGCCTGGCGCGAAACGTCCACTACCAGTTCCGACGAGGCATCCAGATAAACCGACACATCGTGCGCCGTGCCGTCGCTAGCCGACGCCTTCCACTCCACGTACGTGACAGGCCGCGACAGAACCTCCAGATCGTCCGGCAGCGCGGGCGTCAAAAACGTCAGCGTCAGCGCCACGCCGCCACCCGCAAATTCGTAAATGGTCCGTGTCGGCAGTACCTCCACCCGCTTCTGCTCCATCGCATCGAAGCGTTTGTCGCCGCCCATGATCCGATAGGTTTTGCCGTCCACCCGCACCACCGAAGACATGACGTTCGGCTTCCCGGTCCAGTGTTTCGTGCCGCCGTCGGTGAGACGGTCGCTCATAGACCACACGCTGAAATACGGATCGTGCGCGATCAACGGAACGGCCGGGGGACGGAGCGCAACCGACTCCTGCGCCGCGAGCGGCACCGCCAGCAGAGTCGCGAGGCCAACGGCATCCATCAGTTTGCTGAGCATGGGTTTATTAAAACATCCAGCAAACCAGACGCATGCACAGTGCGTTTCAAAGATTCGGGTGGATTTTACCGGGCGCTGCCGGCGAGGGCTAAAACCCGTTCCTCGCATAGCACCCAGCGCGGTGTATGATCCTTGGCGGGACACGATGGAAATGTTTCCCCGCCCTTTATGCTAATTTCCGCGCCGCATACCGAACAGCGGTAGCGTCCATTCTCAGGGCTTGCTTGTCCGATTTCGCTCATAATTGGTTCCGCGTCTAATCAAGTTTCGAGTTCTAACGCGCAGCTTGCACGCCACTGTCCGGTATATCACGATTTATGCCGCTACGACATTCGCCAGCGCTTCTTCCACCGCCGGGTAGCGGAACTGATACCCCGCGGCCTCCGCAACTTTGGGCAGAATGCGCTGGCTGGCCAACATCACCTCGGACATCTCGCCAAACATGAATTTCAGCGTGAATGCGGGCATGGGAACCACCGCTGGCCGCGATACCGCATGGCCCAAAGCCTTGGTGAACTCCGCATTCGTCACCGGATTCGGCGACGTGCCATTCACCGCGCCTTCCATCGGATTGTCCAATGCATGCTGAATGATCCCCACCAGGTCGTCCAGATGGATCCACGACATCCATTGATCGCCCGAACCCAATTTTCCGCCCATCCCGGCCTTGAAGGGAGGCAGCATTTTGGCCAGCGCGCCGCCATGGGCCCCCAGCACCATGCCAGTCCGCAGCTTCACCAGCCGGATTCCCAGCGGCGCCGCCGCATCCGCCTCCTTTTCCCAAGCCACGCACACTTCGGCCATAAAACCGCTGCCCGGCGCCGATTCTTCCGTGAGCATTTCATCGCCGCGCGACCCGTAGAATCCGATCGCCGATCCGCTAATCAGCACCGCCGGCCGCGTCGGCATCGAAGCAAGCGCCTGTACCAGATTGCGCGTCCCCACGGTGCGGCTCTCCATGATTTTCTGCTTCGTTTCATCGTTCCACCGTTGCGCGATCGGCTCACCTGCCAGATGGATCACCGCTTCCACGCCGTCCAAGCTCTCCGCCGGCGGTGCCCCCTTCATGGCGTCCCAAACGAACAATTGGACGCCCGGCGGCAGGTTGGTGCCGGCATGGCGGCTCAATACGCGTAGCGTGTGGTTCCCCCCCGAAAGCGCCTTCAAAAGGCGGCGCCCGATGAAGCCCGTAGCGCCTGTGATCGCGATGGTCATAGAGTCTAGCGTATCACCACGGTACAATCTGGAAATCGAATGTTGCGTAACGTACAGGCCACTCGCTATGTCACGCCGCTGCGGGAAGGTGGATCGCTGCCCGCCTTGATCGAGGCGGACGATCTCGGTCTTTACGTCCTGAAATTTACCGGCGCCGGGCAGGGGCCGCTCGCTCTCGTTGCAGAGATCATTAGCGCTGAAATCGGACGCGCCCTAGGCCTAAACGTCCCTGAACTGGTGCTCGTGGAGGTGGACGCCGCGCTAGGGCGCAATGAACCCGACGCCGAAATCCGCGCGCTGCTCGCCGCCAGCGTAGGCGTGAATCTCGGCATGGATTTTCTACCCGGCTCGGTGATGTTCGATCCCGCCGCCGGCGACGCCGCCCCGCCTGATATCGCCTCCACAGCAGTCTGGTTCGATGCTTTCGTCACGAACGTCGACCGCACCGCCCGTAACCCGAATTTGCTGTGCTGGCACAAATCGCTCCACTTCATCGATCATGGCGCGGCCCTCTACTTCCATCACGACTGGAAAGCTCCGGTTACCAGCGCGCAATCTCCATTTCCCGCGGTCCGGGATCATATTCTGCTGCCGCGCGCCGGTCGCATCGCCGAAGTTGATCCCCAATTGCGTGCGCGCCTGACCCCGGAGATTTTCCGCAACGCAGTCGCGAACGTGCCTGACGCGTGGTTGCTGCCCGCCCCAGGCGCGAACACGTCCGATGCCAAGCGCCAAGGCTATTTTGATTTCCTCACCGCCCGGCTGGAATCCGCATCGTTATTTGTTGAGGAGGCTCTGCGTGCGCGCCATGCACTCTTATGATTACGCAGTCCTGCGCATCGTCCCGTCCGTCGAGCGCGAGGAATTCCTGAACGCCGGCGTGGTCCTGCAATCGCCCGAGCATGCCTTCCTCGATTGCCGCGTCTTCCTTGACGAACCCCGCCTGCGAGCCCTTTGGCCTTCGCTCGATGTGGAACTAATCCGCCAGCACCTGGAAGCCTTTCCTAAAATCTGCTCGGGCGATCGGCGCGGCGGGCCTATCGCCGGGCTCTCGCGCCGCGAACGATTTCAATGGCTGGTCTCGCCGCGCAGCACCGTCATTCAAATTTCGCCGGTCCATAGCGGCGTCTGCGAATCGCCGGAAACTGCCCTCGAAGACCTCTTCAAGCGGCTGGTCCTTACGTGACGCCGCGCTCCTCCGCTCCCCAACAACAGGCAGCCCTACGCAAGCAACTTGGTCTTCCCGATCTGGTGCTGGCGCAGGTGCTGTGTGTGGTCGGTTCGTCGTGGGTGGGAATTGCCGCTAAGCTGGGCCGCGCCCACGTCGCCTTCTGGTTAGGAGCGATCGTTCTGTTCTATCTGCCGCTCGCCGCCGTCGTCATCTGGCTCAATCGGCTGATGCCTCTCGAAGGCGGCCTTTATCAGTGGGCCAAGGTAGGCTTCGGCGAAACCGCGGGATTCCTCACCGCCTGGAACCTGTGGATGTACGCGCTCATCGTCGCTGGCGCAATTATCTTCGTAGTGCCCACGGATCTCGCTTACATGATCGGACCTTCCGCCGCATGGCTGCCTGCCAGCAAAATGGGAACCCTCCTGCTAACTGGTACGGTGATGGCCGCCATCGCGGTCGCCGCCATTCACGGCCTCGACGTCAGCAAGTGGCTGCATAACGCCGGCAGCGCGCTCATCCTCTTGGCATATGCTATCCTGCTGACGCTTCCGCTGTGGGCGCCGGTCCGGCCAGTCGCGCGCTACGAATTGCCCTGGTCGCCGCCTAAGCCAAGCTGGTTCAGCCTTGCGGTCTTCGGACAAATGACCGTCGGCGCGCTCAGCGGCTTCGAATATGTCGCCATTCTGGCCGGGGAATGCCGCAGCGCCGCGCGCACCATCGGGCAGTCTGTCATGATCTCGGCTCCAATCATCTGCCTGATGTTCATCCTCGGGACCAGCTCCGTGCTGGCCTTCGTCGGAAACCAGCCCATCAACGTCATTGGTCCCATCCCGCAGACCATGCGCGCCGCCTTGGGACAGACAGGCCCAGGCGGATGGGCAGCTCCCTTCGTCATCGGCTTGGTGCTGGCGCGCGCCATCGCCGCCGCCAGCCTGATTTTTACCGGCCTGACGCGCCTTCCCATGACCGCCGGTTGGGACCATTTAACGCCCGAATGGTTCTCGCGCCTCGACCCGCGCCGCGGCACACCGGTCAATTCGATTCTCTTCGTTACCGTGTTGGTGATGGCGCTCATCCTGCTCAGTATGCTCGGCGTTCGCGAGCAGGAAGCCAGTCAGTTGCTGGCCAATGCATCCATCGCTCATTACGCGTTGGCTTATGTCGGCTTGTTTGCGCTGCCCTTAGTGGGCCGCGCGGCGCTGCGCAACCAACTGCCGTGGTGGCTGAAGGTAGCGTCCATGGCGGGTCTGGCATCCAGCCTGGTTTCGCTATTCATCGCCGTCTACCCAATTGTCGACGTAACCAGCCGCTTCGAATACGCCGCTAAAATCACCGCTGTCGTGCTACTCGCCAATGCCCTCGGCCTCTGGATTATCTGGGGCCGGACTAATTTCCCAAATACTTCGTCAAGGCCGCATTGAAAGCCGCGGAACATTCCGCCTGCGGCACATGCCCGCACGAATCCAAGATCGTCGTCTGCGCGCCGTGGATGTCCTCCGCCAGCGCCTTGCCGTTGGCCAGCGGCACCAGCGCATCCTCTCGCCCCCAGATCACCATCGTCGGCGCTTTGATCCCGCCCAGCCTGCCATCCACGAAATCCTCGCCGCGCAAAATAGAATCGATGAAGCGGTCAATGGTGTAGCTATCGTTTTTCTTCAAGTGCATTGTCAAAGCCTGCTCGGCAAATTGATCGCTCGAGAACGCCTTGCTGTGGAACACGATCCCCATCAGCTTCTTTTCGCCCTCAATCGTCGACGGATTCAGCCCCACCAGCAGATCGCGTGTAAGCGGCTCGCCGCCGGTGCGCTTTTGCGAATAACCAGCGCTATCCACCAGCACCAGCTTGTCTACCTTATCCGGATGCGCCAGAGCGAAATCCATCGCCACCCACCCGCCCAATGAGTTACCCACCAGAGTCGCCTTCTCGATGCCCGCCTTTTTATAAAATGCGTTCAGAAAATCCACCAGCGTACCCACGCGATAGTCGATCAACGGCTTATCCGATCGCCCGAAGCCAATCTGATCCGGCACGAAGACGTGATACTTGCCCGCTAGAGCCGGCACCGTCGCAGCCCAGTTGGTGCCATCGCCGCCCAATCCGTGCAGCAGGATAACCGTAGGCCCCGAACCGGTCTCCTGATAAAAAATCTTCTGTCCGTAAATCTCCACCTGCTTGGTGGAGTTGTCCTGCGCGCTCACGGCCATGGCCAGCGCACACAGTAAACCGATACGCGAAATCATCTCTGAATTGTACGACAATCATTTCACCGCGATCGTCACCCCGGAGGGACTTTGATAAGCGCCCACGCTCAGCAGCACCGGCAGGTCGCCCGCGGGAATGAACCCGCTGGGTATCTGGGCGTTGATCTGCAACAGACCCGCGAAACCGGGCGCTTCCGCCGCGAAAAGCAGATCCGCCGTGATCCCGCCGATCGACAGGGAAACCGGCAGCACGGGCTGCGGATAAGGAGCGGCCGCGGCCTGTCCGCTCTCCCCGGCCGGCGAAGTCTGTCCTTCGCCCGTCGCATACAAAACGACGAACGATCCGCGCTCAGCGGGATTCGCATCCGAATTGATCGAGCCATCCTGATTGACGGCCACCACATTTCCCGTCCCGCTGCTCAGCGTAAACAGCGCCGGATTGGCGTCCGCCAGTGCCACTTGCATGGTGACCAGCGTATTTCCTTGATACATCACCTGCAGTTCAGCGGAAGTCAGGCCGGCCATCTCGTAGGGCGTCTGCGCATTGATCTGGCTGGCCTGCGCATAAAATAAAGCAGCCGGTATCGAATTGAACAATACCTGCACGCCGGCAAGGTTGGTAGAAAGCGTTCCATTGTCCCCGAAAACCCCATAAGCTGCCACGCTCGGCCCCATGCTTTGTCCGGCGCCCGCGAAAATAGAGAAAATCTCGCCCGGCGCCAGAGGTCCCGCTGCGAGACTCGCCGCGCTCGCCGTTGTCACAGTCACCGGTTGCACCGTCGTCACCGCCGCCTGTCCCACGCTCATCATGCGCACCCGGTTGTTCCCGCTATCGGCCACGTAGATGTTTCCCTTCGCGTCCACGGTCAACCCGTAAGGATTGTCCAGCGCGATATCCAGGGCCGCCCCGGAATCGCCGTTGTATGACGCGCTTCCGGTACCGGCGATCGTAGTGATGTTGCCGTCCGGCGTCACTATCCGCACCCGTTGGTTCCCGCTGTCGGCAATGAAAATGTTCCCGCTGCCATCCACCGCAACTCCCGCCGGATAGCTTAACGCCGCTGCCGTCGCCGCGCCGCCGTCGCCGCTGAATCCGCTCGTGCCCGTACCCGCGATTGTGGTTATCGCAGAACCCGGGCTCAACATCCGTATCCGATGATTCCAGCAATCCGCAATATACAAATTGTCCTGGCCGTCAACCGCCAGCCCCACCGGCCCGTACAATTCCCCAAGCGTCGTGCCGTCACCGGCGCTGCCCGCCGTGCCCGTGCCCGCCACCGTATGGAAATCGCCCGCCGTATCGACCTGAATCACGCGATTGTTGTTGGTGTCCGATACATACACGTTCCCCAAGCTATCGGCCGCCAAGCCCTGCGGCGCGTTCAGCGACATCAGCGCAGCCGGCGTGCCCTCGCTGCCGTAGCCGCCCACGCCGCCGTTGCCCGCGAAAGTTGTAATGATGCCGGTCGCGTCGACCCGCCGCACGCGATTGGCATTCATGTCCGCTATGTACAGGTTCCCGGCCGGGTCGAAGGCTAGCGCATCCGGGAGTGCCAGGCTCGCGTTGAGGGCTGCCAACCCGTCGCCTGTATTGGCCGGCCCGCCATCCCCGGCAACGGTCGAAATCGCGCCGGCCGCGCTTACCACGCGCACCCGATGATTCTGCTGGTCCGCGATGAACAGCGTGCCGTTGTTGAATGCCAAACCCGTAGGCGTGTTCAGCACGGCCGAGATCGCGCTACCGCCATCGCCCCCGAAACCGAACGTGCCGTCTCCGCCTACCGTAGCGATGATGCCGGTAGCCGCCGCAACATAGCGCACTCGATGTGTTTCGGCGATGAACAGGTTACCCGATGCGTCGAGCGCCGCTCCCACCGGCGAGCTCAGCGCGGTCGCCGTAGCCAGGTGTCCGTCGCCCGTATAGGTTCCCTCGCCCGGCGTACCTGCAACAATGCTCATCGCTCCCGCGGGCGTCAACTGCCAGACATAAGAATTACCTTTCTCTGGAATATATAAATTGCCGCCTGCGCCCGCTGCCAGTCCGGTCAGTTGAATGTATGGCATCCCGAAGCTCAGTTGCGTACACACGGTGCTGATGGTTCCCGCGCCTGCCAGGACCTTGCGGATGCGCACATTGCTGCTGTCCACGATAAATAGGTTGCCCGCGCCATCCAGCGCCAGGCCAGCGGGAAAAGCCAATTGCGATGCCGTCGCCGGACCACCATCCCCGCCCAAACCTGCGATACCCGTTCCCGCTACCGTGCTGATGGTGCCGTCGGGCGCGACGCGTCGCACGCGATGGCCGTCGAACTCCGAAATATACAGGTTACCTACCGCGTCTGTAACGACGTTGCGCGGCCCGAGCAGCATCGCTGCCGTGGCCTGTCCTCCGTCCCCATTGCTTCCGCTCGATCCGTCGCCTGCCGCTGTCGTTATATTTCCCGTGGTGTCGACCTTGCGCACCCGTTGATTCCCAAAATCCGCAATGTACAAATTGCCTGCGGCATCCAACGTCACATCGTAAGGTTGATTCAACTGCGCCGCCGCAGCCGGTCCGCCATCGCCGCTAAACCCCCCGTGACCATTACCCGCCACCGTAGTGATCACGCCGTCGCTTACTTTGCGCACCCGATGGTTGGCCGCGTCCGCGATATATAGGTTCCCGGCGCCGTCAATCGCCATGCCCTCCGGCTGTGCGATCTGCGCCGACGCCGCCGGCCCGCCATCGCCCATCATGTCGCTCCCCGCGATACTCGAAATCTGGTAGGCCGGGGTCGCCCCAAGGGCAGGAAAACTGGCGATGCATAAGGAGGCCAGTGCGAGGAATACTCCCCGATACTCGAAGCGCATATTCCCTAAGAGTGTGGGCGTTCACGCTGATTCTTCTCACCCCCGTGCACCCAACACTAAAGGTTGCAAAATGTTGCGGCGCTTTGGCGCATTGCGTGCCTTATGCAAAACCGAACCGCGGGCTGAAAACGGGAATCCACAACCAGCTTGGCCAATATTCCATTATGAGTGAACGTTTTAGACCCTCGGCCGCGCCGGAAACGAACGACGCTTTCCGTATTTTGGTCGTCGACGATGATCCGGTTGCAGGGCAATTGCTGCAAGAATTGATGAAGAATCTGCAGCACAGGTACGAATTGCACTTTGCGTCGGACGGTTTGGTGGCTCTGGAGTTCCTCTACCGGCAGGGAGATTATGTAGCTGTTCCCCGTCCCCATCTCATCCTCTTAGACATCAATATGCCGCGCCTGGGCGGTTTGGAAACCCTGTCCGCAATTAAGGCCGATCCCGAACTCCGCCTCATCCCGGTAATCATGCTTTCCACTTCTGCGTCGCCGGACGACATACGCCAAAGCTATCTTTCCCACGCCAATGGCTATGTCCGGAAGCCGATGGACTTGGAGCGGTCCGAAAAATTGATCCGGGCCGTGGAGGCTTTTTGGATCGAGTTCGCTCTCTTTCCTCAGATGGATGAGCGCACCAAAAGCCTCTGGAATTTTCCGGAAAACGCTTACACTGGCGCGCGAATTGCAAATGAGAAGCTGGAGGCGAAAAGCCGTACCGCGCAGTTCGAGGATTCGGAGCCAGAAACAGATGCATCTGCGGATGTACCCGTGTGCATGGAACGGCAAACCCTCATGGATGATTTGGGGGAAGCGGTTCAAGACCTGATCGGGTTGCACCAGCATCAGTTTCTTGCTATCCAAGCCGGCGACGACGATTGTCATCGCTTCGATTTGCTGATTCATGTGGCGAACGAAAAGAAGCAGGCTATGAAGTACGCTTGCTTGCGCCACGATGAGGAACACGGCTGTTCGAAAAAATAGTGCCGTTAACAACCTTACAGCGAGAAGCGATTACCGACAGCATGTTGAAGATCCAATCGATCCAGGCCTCATTGGCGCAAATAGACGCGAATACCGTTCCCAAGATCGGCGAAATTCACAATTGTCTAAGAAGTGCCCACCAGAATTTCAGTGCCGCTCTGCGGGCCGGATCGGCGTCCCGGAAACTTACCCCATAGTCGCCCAAAACGGTGCAACTAAATGCACACTTCTGCACCCTAATCGACCATGCAAGCTAAACAATCGATTGAGCTTAATGGCAAATTGGGTTCGTTCGCGAGGGCCGGCCATCGCCTGGTAGCCCGGCATGCTTATTTGGTCAGACCGGCGACGTACACGCCGCGGTAACCATCGGCTTTGGCTTCCGTACCGACGACCTTAATGATGTGTCCCATGTGCTCGGCGCCGGCAGCCGCAACCGTCACCCCGCCATCGCGCCGCGGATCGTGCTCCTCGGGCATTAAGATGTACAGTTCGCCGTCTTTGGTCAGCAGTCCGACCGGCTGTCCGGTCTGCGCGCACTTTTGTCCGCAAGCCCGATGCTTTTCACCGTGCTTGCCCAATTGCAGGTAGCAGGAAATATCCACCACTTCGCCCACCAGGGTGACTTCATGTCCCGCTTCCGGCTTCTTATCCACACCGGCAGCGATTGTCGTAGCCGACCAGGGCTGCGCAGACGAGGCACCCAGAGTAGCCGCTGGTGCGTCGTAAGTGCCGGTCTCCACCTTCATCTCGGGGTGCAAAATTGCGCCTCCCCCAGCCGTCAAAACGGCTGCCGCCAAGGTGAGAGTTGCTCCAGACAAGACAGCTTTCAGTAGGTTCGTCATAGTTTCCCTAGTTTACACCGTTCGAAGCCTTCCGGCATGCGCGTTGACGTGTTTTGAAAAAAAACTGTCTCCTTTGCATTCAAGACCTTCCCGCGGAATAAAACTCACATTTCTAAGCGCGTCATAGCGCTGCGTCTTACAATCGAATCGGGAGGTAGCCAATGACCGCACTCCGCGGAGATTACCCTAAAACCGCCATCCAGAAAAGCGAGTACCGGTATGGACCGGTCCCCAGTATGATCGGTGGGCTGGTCGACCAAATCGCCCCTGGCTTACGGCAACAACTCGTCAATGAGTTTACCGAGCTGTATAAGCCCGTGGGAATCGATTGCCGCATTGTCGAATACTTGGCTTACCTGGTGAGCCACGTCAGAGGCTGTCAATATCTCGATACGCAAACTTTCGCCGGGGCCGACGCATCCGGCGCAGGCCTGAATATAACTTCGGATCAGGCTTCCCCGCGCGCCCTGATGGAAACTCTAACCTCGCCCCGGCTGATCGAAAAAACTGAAGGCTACCGCGCACAGCTCCAACATGAAGTCGCGCGCACTGTTCGACATCTGCTTAACGCTGCCAAGAACCGGAAACTGAATGAACAACGGCAAATCGACCAATTAATGCGGGCCAAAGTCTGCACGCCCGTGATACAGTAGGGTGTGCTTCCCCTACCCTCCATCTGTCGTCCCGCTCTCTTTGGCGCCGATTAGTCACTACGCAACCTTCTGCCCTCACCCGTTGCCTTAAATAATCTTGTAAGGAGTCTTGCGTATGACCAATGCCACTGAGCTTACCGTGGAGGCGTTTCGTCAGGACCTGCCGCGCTTGTCTGGACCCATTCCTGGCCCCCGTGCGCAGGAACTGATCGCCCGCGACCAGCGCACCATTTCTCCGTCCTACACCCGCTGTTATCCTCTGGTAGCAAAACGCGGCCAGGGCGCCATCATCGAAGACGTCGACGGCAATCGCTTCCTCGATTTCAACGCCGGCATCGCCGTCGTTTCGACAGGCCATTGTCATCCGCGCGTGGTGGAAGCCATCCAGCGGCAGGCCGCCAACCTGATCCACATGTCGGGGACAGACTTTTATTACGAAGGTCTGGTCGACCTCGCCGAAAAGCTTGGCTCCCTTGCACCCGGCGGTATCGAGCGGCGCGTTTCCTTCTGTAACTCCGGCGCCGAAGCGGTGGAAGGCGCCATGAAGCTCGCGCGTTATTCCACCGGCCGCGATAAGTTCATCGCCTTCCTCGGCGCGTTCCATGGCCGGACCATGGGCGCCTTGTCCCTCACCGCGCGTAAGGCCGTCCAGCGCAAGGGCTTCGGACCGCTCGTCCCTGGCGTCATCCATTCCCCCTACCCCAATTGCTACCGCTGCGCCTTCGGCCAAACGCCGGATAAGTGCGCCGTCGAGTGCGCCAAATTCATCGGCGATACCCTGCTGAAAACCATCGCGCCCGCTGAAGAAGTCGCGGCTGTGGTCATCGAACCGGTGCAGGGCGAAGGTGGTTATCTGGTTCCCCCCCAGAAGTTCTTCGATGAGCTGACTCGCATCACCGAACGGCACGGCATCCTGCTGATCTGCGATGAAGTGCAGTCGGGCATGGGCCGGACCGGTAAGGCGTTCGCCTCGGAGCATTTTGGCCTGACCCCCGATATCATGACCGTGGCCAAGGGAATCGCCAGCGGTCTGCCGCTCGGCGCAACCGTAGCTCGCGCCGACCTGATGAATTGGGTTCCTGGCGCCCACGCTTCCACGTTCGGCGGCAATCCTGTTGCCTGCGCCGCCGCGCTCGTCACCATCGAGCTGCTCGAACAGGAACTCCTGGATAACGCCACCCGCATGGGTGCGCATCTAATGGCGCGCCTGCGCGAGTGGCCGGCGCGTTTCCCAGTGGTCGGCGACGTGCGCGGCCTCGGCTTGATGATCGGCATCGAACTGGTGCGCGACCAACAATCCAAAACCAAAGCTCCCGAGTTGCGCGACCGCGTGGTCGATCTGGCCTTCGAGCGCGGCTTGCTGATTCTCGGCGCCGGCGACAACACCTTGCGCCTCTGTCCCCCACTGATCATCAGCCGCGACCAGTGCGACTTCGCCTTGGATACACTCGAAGATTGCCTCGTCGCGGCGCTGCGCGAAGGCTAAACCCTCTTACGCTTGGATGGTGCGGCTTTCTTCCGCTCCGTCGGCTTGTTGTTCTTCGCCACCCGCACCGTCCAGGCAGCCCGCAGGGCCCCTGCCAAAACGTCCTCGTTGGCCTGAGCCAACCGGATGTGTGTGGCCCCGCTTTTCCCCCAACCGCCCGCAACCGCCAAGAATACCTCCGGCGATTCCTCGCAAAACAGGGCCTGCTGTTCGGGCGCCAGCATCACATTCCCATACCCCAGCTTCACCGCGGCCAGGGTGGCAAAGATCCGTCCCCCCACCCGAAAATCCACGGAACCCATGTGCGAACCTTTCTCCGCTCCCGGCAGGCTCAACGCGACCCGTCGAAAATCCCGTGCGTCCATCCGCCCCTCCAACAACATCCTACCGAATTCGCAGCCGCACCTCGGCTACTCTGTAAGGGTGTCTGGATCAACCGATTGGCGTCCGCCCCGAATCCTCGATGTGGGATGTGGAATCCACAAGCAGCCCGGCGCCATCGGCATCGACCGCAACCCCGCCACAAACGCCGACGTTCTCTGCAACCTCGACCATCTTCCCTATCCCTTCCGCGACAACTCCTTCGATCGCCTGACCGCCATCCACGTCATCGAACACGTCGCCGACGTCATCGCCGCCATGGAAGAGTTCCACCGCCTGGTGCGCCCCGGCGGCGGTGTCCGCATTGAGACTCCGCACTATACCGATTTCAGCTCCTTCTGCGACCCCACCCACCGCAGCCATCTGAACAGTTTCTCGTTCCGCTATTTCGGCGATGACAACGCCGGCTTCGGCTACTACACCAAGGCCAGATTCCGGGAGATTTCCGTGCGCGTCAGGCTACTCTCTTTCTGGAGGTGGCTGGGCTTCGAATTCCTGGTGAACCGGTTCCCCCGCTATCGCCGTTTCTGGGAGCATTACCTGTGCTACGTGGTCCGCGGCAAAGTGATGAACTTCGAATTCGAAGTGCTGAAGCGATCCCCCTGAGGCGGCGTTTGTCGTCGGCGCTGTCCATCTACTCTCTCGCCGGTGCCGCCCGCAACTTCTACCGTGATCGCCATTCCACGGAAGAACAAGCCCATGGCCGCCTCGGCGAAGATCTAGCTCACCGCTTCCTCCGCCGACAAGGGTTAACCATTGTAGCCCGCAACTTCCATCAGCGCGCCGGCCGCGGCGAATTGGACATCGTCGCCCGCGATCGCGGCGTCCTGGTTTTCGTCGAAGTGAAGACTCGCGCCACCGCTGCCTTCGGCAGCCCCGCCCGCGCTGTCGATCGCGACAAGGAAAAGGATCTGCGCCGCGCCGCCCATGAGTATCTCCGCCGGGCCGGAGCGGACCCCCAACTGGCCCGCTTCGACCTTGTGAATATCGTTCTCAGCGAGCCGCCCGCTATCGAATGGATACCGGATGCCTTTCCGCTCAGCCGGACGCTATAATACTTTCTCCGCGCAGCGCAGTCTGCATCGCTGTTCTCGTTCTTCGGAGGCTTTTCAACTTTGCCGGAATTACGCAAGGATCCCATCACGGGCCGCTGGGTCGTCATCTCCACCGATCGCGCGCACAGGCCATCGGATTTCATTCGCCAGCCCGTCCCCCCCCCAGCCGCCCGCCTTTGCCCTTTCTGTTACGGCAACGAGCAGAAGACTCCGCCCGAAGTGTTGGCATACCGTTCCGGGGCCGGTTCCAACCAGCCTGGCTGGGAGGTCCGCGTAGTTCCCAACAAGTTTCCCGCGCTTGGCATTGAAGGTGAACTCAATCGCCAGGGCGAAGGCATGTACGACAAGATGAACGGCATCGGCGCCCATGAGGTGGTCATCGAGGGCCCCGACCACAGCCTGACCATGGCCGAGATGACCGACCGCCAGATCGAGCGGGTCTTGTGCGCTTTCCGCGATCGCGTCAGAGACCTGAAAAAGGATATCCGCTTCCGCTACATCGTGATCTTCAAGAATCACGGCGAAGCGGCTGGCGCCACGCTCGAGCACCCCCACTCCCAACTGATCGCGCTGCCCGTCGTTCCAAAGCGCGTCAAGGAAGAACTCGACGGCGCCAAAGTCTACTTCGATTTCAAGGAGCGCTGTGTCTTCTGCGATATCCTGCGCCAGGAAACATCCGCCGGCGTTCGCGTGGTGACCGAAACCGATCGTCTTTTGGTGCTCCAACCTTGGGCGCCGCGCTTTCCATTCGAAACCTGGATCCTCCCCAAGCGCCATGAGTCGCACTTCGAGGAAACCGAAGACGCCACCCTGCAGAACCTCGCCTGGGCCTTGCGATCCACCCTACGCAAGATCGACAAGGTCCTCGAGCGCCCTCCCTTCAATTTCATCGTGCATACCGCGCCGCTGCAGGATACTCATTTGTCCCATTACCACTGGCACATCGAGGTCATTCCCAAACTCACCAAGGTCGCCGGCTTCGAATGGGGTACCGGCTTCTACATCAATCCCACGCCGCCCGAGGAGTCGGCTAAGTTCCTGCGCGAATCGGGGCTGGCCTGAGCGTGGCGGCGCCGGACGCCCCCGCTGCGCCCCACCGCCGCATCCTGGCGATCGTCGTAGCTTTGATCGTCTACGGCTCGTTGTATCCGTGGCATTTCTACCAGCGGCATTACTTCCATAATCCGCTTTACATCCTCTTCCACTCGTGGCCCGCCACCCTCGACCGGTACATGCTTTGGGACATCGGGGTAAACATTACCCTCTACGTCCCACTGGGAATTTTCGCTTTTCTCTCGATCGGCCCGCGCGCTTCTCGCGCGACGCGGATTCTGGCGCCACTGGCCTTCGCCACGATTCTCTCTGCGTCCATCGAGATGATCCAACTGTTTGACGACTCCCGCACGTGCAGCCTTTCAGACTTGGCCTCCAACGCGTTGGGCGCCGGTGTCGGCATTGCCGTCGGGTCTTTCTATCGAACTAGGTTGAGGCGTCTCGTGGCGGCGCAGGACGCGGCCGTGTTGATGCGAGCTTCCGGCGCGCTATTGCTCTTGGCCTGTTGGCTCGGCTACCAGGTGTTCCCCTTGTTTCCGGCGTGGGGCCGCACGAGTTTGTTCAACAGGCTGGCAGCACTGCGCTCGTCTCCTCTGTCGCCGGTCGATTCGTTCGTCGTGTTCTCGGAGTGGATTGCCATAGCGTGCCTGGTGGATTCCATTCGCAAGAACAAAAGCAAGACCATCCAATCGCTGGCCCTCCTGCTGCTGTTAGTGCCATTGCGGCTGATCGTGCGGAGCCGCACCCTGACTTGGTCTGAACTCGTTGGCGCCGCCGCGGCCTTCGCCGCCTGGCTCACGCTGCCCAGGTTATGGCTGCGCCGCGCCGCGCCCTCCCTTCTCTCATGCGCGCTTGTCCTGGGCGAACTCTCGCCATTTCATTTCATCGCCGCTTCCGCTTCGCATCCCTTCATCTGGGTGCCGTTTCGCAGTTTCTTCACTACTCTATGGCAGGATGGCTTCGTCACCTTATTTCGCAAGAGCTTCTGGTACGGTTCTGTATTGTGGCTTTGGCGCGCTTCGGGAAGAAGCCTGCTGTGGACCACGTCGATCACTGCGGCAGTCTTATTCCTGCTGGAACAGGCACAGGTGTTTCTACCTGGCCGTACAGCGGAGATCACCGACTCCTTACTGGCCGTTATGATGGGTGTAGTTTTGTGGCTCTTGCGCGATGCCTAACCCGCCGAAGCTTGCGTGTTCAGCACTTCGCGCACCTTGCGCGCCAATGCTTCCGGCAGAAACGGCTTTTGCAGAAATGGCGCGCCGGAATCCAAAATTCCATGATGCCGCATCGCCTCGTCCGTATAGCCGGACATGAACAACACTTTTAAGTGAGGATACCGCGAGCGCATCTGCTCCAATGCCTGCGGCCCGCTCATCTCGGGCATCACCACATCCGTTAATAGCAGTTGAATTCCCCCCCCATGCTCTTCGGCGATACGGATTGCCTCTTCCCCGCGCACCGCTTCCAGCACGCGATAGCCGCGACCCGTCAATACCTCGCAAATCAGTTTTCGCACCCTCGGTTCGTCCTCCAGCACCAGAATCGTCTCGCTGCCCCGCAGCGCGCCCACCGGCTCCGCCACGGGTGCCTCCGCGGTGACCTTGGAGTCCGCGGACGGCAGGTAGATTTTGATGGTCGTGCCGTGCCCCGGTTCGCTGTATACTCCGATAGCGCCGCCGCTCTGCTTGACGATGCCGTAGGCCGTCGCCAGTCCCAGCCCCGTGCCTTTTCCAGGAGCCTTGGTCGTAAAGAAGGGTTCGAACAGGTGCGTCACTGTATCCGCGTCCATGCCCATCCCGGTGTCGCTGATGGCCAGCATTACATAGCGACCGGGCTTCAACTCCATAATCGGCACGCCATGAGTCGGTCCCACCTCCACATTGGCGGTCTCAATGATCAGCTTGCCGCCGCCCGGCATGGCATCGCGGGCGTTCACCACGACATTCATTACCACCTGCTCCAACTGCCCTGCATCCGTGCGCACCAGGCCGGGGTCGGCCGCTGCGATCGTGATCAACTCTACGTCCTCGCCGATCAGCCGCGACAGCATTCTCTCCATGTGTACGATCAGCTGATTTAACGGCACCGCCCGCGCCACAAACGGCTGGCCGCGGCTGAAAGCCAGCAATTGGTGAGTCAGCGCCCCGCCGCGCTCCGCGGCCTTCTGAATCTCCGCCAGAGCCGTGCGCTGCGGCTCCGTGATGCCGCCGGCCGTCAACAATAACTCGGCATAGCCGGTAATTACGGTCAGTAGATTATTGAAGTCGTGCGCCACTCCGCCCGCCAAACGCCCGACGGCTTCCATCTTCTGCGCCTGCCGGAATTGTTGTTCCAGCCGGCCGCGCTCACGCCGCCCCTCGGCTTGGCTCATCTCGCGCGCCACCGTTACGCCGAGACGCGTGAGGTGATTGCGCGTAATATGGTCCGCCGCGCCGGCCTTCAACACCGCCAGTACATTCTCCTCCGGCACCCGTTCGGAAATCGCCACCAACGGAACGTCGGCATTTGCCTCGTGCAGTATCTCCAATGCGGCCAAAGTCCCCAAACGCCGGCTGACATCGGTCGCTAAGACTAAGTCCCAGCGGTGCGTCAGCGCCTCGCGCAACGCCGCACCGGTCGAGACTCGCTGCGTAGAAGGCACGTAATCGCTGCCGCGCAATGCGTCCACCAGTTGCAGCGCATCTGCATCGCTATCCGAGACTATCAGCACCCTCAGCTCGGTAGGCATTGACCTTTCCACTAGACTACTCAGATTTTGGACACGGTGGTAGCCCTCTCGCCTACTCCCCGTGCGATTCGTTACAGGCTTGGCCCCTGTCCGTATCCAACGTGTATCATAACGAAAGGTGGCGATGACCTCTACAACCGCGGAAAGCGGCATCCGCACGAACCGTTTGCCGTGGGTGATCTGGGCTTGGTTCGGCGCGCTCCTGCTGGCTTCCTACGCGCCCGTGCTGTGGCGGTTGGTGCGGCAGTGGGATGACGACCCCGACATGGGACACGGTTTCTTCGTGCCAATCGTCGTCGGCTTCATCATCTGGCAGAAGCGGGATGAATTATTGGCCCTCAGGCCAAAACCCAATTGGTGGGGCTTGGCGCTGGTGGTCTACGGCGGCCTTCAACTGTGCATCGCAACGCTGGGCGCCGAACTGTTCCTTGCCCGCACCGCCTTCGTCATCTCCATCATCGGAGTCGTCCTGCTGCTCGGCGGAACTGCCTGGGTGCGCGCCTTGGCGTTCCCACTTTTTCTGCTGTTCTTCATGATTCCGATTCCCACTGTGGTCTATAACCACGTAACTTTTCCGTTGCAGTTGCTGGCCAGCCGCGTATCCACGCAGGCTCTCGACTTAATGCAAATACCTGTTCTGCGCGAGGGCAATGTCCTGGAACTGGCGCAGCAGAAGCTGTCGGTTGTAGAGGCATGCAGCGGCATCCGTTCGTTGCTGTCCCTCACCTTTTTGTCGCTGGTCTATGGATACTTCTTTGAACACCGCGTCTGGATGCGTGTGCTCTTGTTCATCTCCACCATACCGATCGCCATCGTGGCCAACGCCAGCCGCGTCACCCTCACTGGAGTGCTGACTGAATATAGACCGGAATTGGCCGAAGGCTTCTTCCATACTCTTTCCGGTTGGGTCATTTTTATGGTGGCGCTGGCCATCTTGATTGCGTTGCATCAGACTATCAATCGCGTAGAGAAACTACTGCGCGCGCGGGGGACAGGCAAATGAGTTGGCTGCGCAATAAGTATGCGGGTGTTCTGACCTTAATACTGGTCGTGCAGGCCACGTTTTTCTATGCCGCATCGCGCGGCGAACGTGTGCCATCCGGCCCGCCTCTCGATCTTTTTCCCGCGCAATTGGCGGACTGGCACGAAACCCAGAATTATCCCATCGAGCAGGAAGTCCGCGAACAGCTCAAAGCCGACGATATGCTTAACCGGCTCTACCAAAACCCGGACTTGAGTGAAGCCGCCAACCTGTTCGTTGCGTATTTCAAAACGCAGCGCACCGGCCAATCGCCCCATTCACCCAAGAACTGCTTGCCTGGCTCGGGTTGGCAGCCCGAGGCGGAGGGCTTTATAGACGTCACCGTTCAGGGCCAGCCGGCGCCGATTCGCATTAATCGGTTCGTCGTATCCCATGGCGATGAAACCAGCGTGGTGCTGTACTGGTATCAAAGCGAGCGGCGCGTCATCGCCAGCGAATACTCGGCAAAATTCTGGCTGGTGATGGATTCCATTCGCTATCACCGCAGCGATACGGCGCTGGTGCGCGTTACGGTTCCTGTTTTGCATAACGACCGCGACGCATCCACCAAGATCGGTGTGTCCTTCGTCCAAACTGTCTTCCCTTTGTTGAAAAGCTATCTACCTGCCTAGTTGACCACGCGGGAACGGAACGTGCGCGCGCCGAACCCGAAGCACAGTGCCAGGGTGACTGCCAGCGCAAACAGCACCCACGGCATCGGCAGCGTCGGCATGGCGTGCCCGTGTATCGGCGGCACCATCGCGTAGCGCAAACCTTCCGCCGCATAGGTCAGCGGATTGAAAAGCGTAATAACCTGGAACCAGCGGATATTTCTCAGCGCGCTCCATGGATAGTAAGTGCAGCCGGTAAAAAGCAGCGGCGTCAGGATCACGGAGAACATCAGGCTGATCTGTTCCGGCTTCACGATGGTGCCGATCACCAGCCCGATTCCCGAACCCGCGAAACGCCGCCAGCACGATCATGCCGATCAGCAAATGCCGATGCGGTCGCCGCGCACCGCGTAACGGCTGCCCAACACCCACCAGGCAGCCGGAAAAATGCACCGCGCCGCCACCATGCCGCGCAGGGCCGCGAACAGCACTTTCTCCGCGGCCACCAGCCACACCGGCATCGGCGCCAGCAGCCGGTCGTCGATTTCGCGCGCGAAGCCCGAGATCGAGCACCAGGGGCAGCGTGATGCCCTGAATGGCGGCCATCAGTTCCGTCAGTCCGACAATGCCCGGCAGCAGCAACGACGCGAAGTTCGCCGGAAGCCAGCCCGATGCTGGGCAGGATCTTGCAAAAGATCAGCAGGAAGAACATCGGCTGGATCGAGCGCCTGCACCAGGAACTGCGGCAGCTCGCGGCGCGTAACCGCCAGGTCGCGGCGCAGCGTCGCGCCGAAAGCATTGGCGGCCAACCATAAACGGTTGGTGTGGCGTGCGGGCGTCATTAGCGCAGATGTCTCCCTGTCAAATAAATGAAAACGTCTTCCAGGCTCGGCTGCTTCACATGCAGATCGCGCACCTGCGCGCCGGCCAGCAGAACTGCCTGCGTAGCGGGTCCCACCAGCGCGGGCGCCTTTTCGGCATAAAGCCGATAAGTGACCACGCCCATTTCTTCATCGGGCGCCGGGCGGCGCACCCGCATCCAGTTGGTCGACTTTGGTGACCCCGGCGAGCCCGCGCAGCGCTTCCAGCACGCGCGGGCCGGCATCGGGCGCCGGCAGGCTGACCCGCAGTTCGACGGCATTCCCTCCGGGATCAGCTTCTTCAATTCCGCTGATGTATCGTTCACCAGGATGCGGCCTTTGTCCATCACCGCGATGCGGTTGCAAAGCTGATCGGCCTCGCTCATATCGTGCGTAGTGAGCAGGATGGTGAGGCCCTGCGCGTTGAGCGCGCGGATGCGGTCCCAGAGGAACAGCCGCGATTGCGGGTCCAGATTGTTGGTCGGCTCGTCCAGAAACAAAACGTCCGGCGCATGCATCAGCGCGCGCGCGATCATCAGCCGCTGCGACATGCCGCCCGAATAGCGCGCCACGCGATCGTTCTTGCGGTCGCCCAGGCCCAGTTCATCGAGCAGAGGCGTCGGCGCGCTCTTCGCGCTCGCGATACGGCACGCCGTGATAGGCGGCGTGGAAGGTCAGAATCTCGCGCACCCGCAGGCTGCGGTCGAGATTGCTTTGCTGCGGCACCACCGCGATGCGTTGCTTGATGCCGATCGGGTCGCGGGCCACATCGAATCCCATGATGGCGGCCGATCCGGAAGTCGGCAGCACGCTGGTAATCAGCACGCCGATGGTGGTCGTCTTGCCGGCGCCGTTGGGGCCGAGCAGGCCGAAGATTTCGCCGCGGCGCACGCTGAACGTAGACGCCGTCAACGGCGTTGACGTTCGACTTCGCGTAGCGCTTGACCAGGTCGCGGACTTCTATGGCCGCGGGATCGTTGGGCATGGGTTCTACGATTGTAGCGAAAATGCGCCCTTGCGCTAAGCTGAAAAGATGCGTCGAGCCCGGCAAGGCAAGGGACCAAAATTTCCGTTTGTTCTCGAAGAGCTGAAAGACTCCGCACTGGCGCCTAGGGTCCGGACGCGGCCGATGTTCGGAAGCCACGCCGTTTATATCGACGAGAAGATCGTCTTCATCCTCAGGCAAAAGGATGACCCGCAAACACGGCGCGACGATGGGCTGTGGGTGGCGATCGCGCCGGATGCGGCGGAGTCCGTCTTGCGGGATTTTCCCGCTCTCCGTCCAATCGAGCTCTTCGCCGCGATGGGCCGCAAAGGATTTTCCGGGTGGATGAACCTGCCTGTCGGCAACGACGGTTTTGAAGAGACCGCGCTGGCCCTCTGCCGCCGGGTAATCGATGGGGATCCGCGCCTCGGCAAAATTCCGAAATCGCTCACCCGCGCCGCAAGCAAAGCGCCGCTGCGCTAAGCTAGGCTAGTGCGACTGCTGGTGGTAGAAGACGAAAAACGAATCGCCGATTTTCTGTGCCGCGGCCTGCAGGGAGCCGGCTACGCGGTGGATGCGGCGGCTAACGGTTCGACAGCGCTCGAATTCGTACACGCCACCGATTACGACCTCGTCATCCTGGATATTATGCTGCCGGACATCGACGGCTTGCAGGTGCTAGAGAAGATCCGCAACCGCAAGGCCGGCCCTCCGGTGCTGATCCTGAGCGCGCGGGGCGCCCTCGACGATCGGGTGCGCGGCCTGGAACAAGGCGCTGACGATTATCTGGTTAAGCCTTTCGCTTTTGTGGAACTGCTGGCGCGGGTGCGGGCGCTGCTGCGGCGCGGACAACCGGCTCCGGAGCGGCTGCAGGTGGCAGACCTGTCGCTCGACTGCGTGCGCCGCAAGGTGACGCGCAATGCGGAGCCGATCGATCTGGCGCCCAAGGAGTTCGGCATTCTGGAATACATGATGCGGAACAAGGGACGTCCGCTGAGCCGCACCATGATCGTGGAACATGTTTGGGACATGGACTACGACGGGCTGACCAACATCGTGGACGTCTATATCCGTCATCTGCGCAGCAAGATCGACGACCGCTTCCAGCAGAAACTGATCCAGACCGTGCGCGGAATCGGATACATGATCGAGGCACCGGACAAGGCCGCCGAGAAGCCCTCCGAACAGCCGATCGAACGGCAGGTGTAATTGTCCGGAAAGCGCCATCTCACGCGCGGATTGCGCTTCCGGCTTACCGCCGGCTACGCGCTCCTCTTCGCCCTCCTCCTGGTAGGTACCGCCGCCTTGTTTCGCGAACGGCTCGCCTATACCCTCAACGCTGAAGCGCACGACCTGTTGGAGCAGGAATGGGTGGCGATGAAAGGCTACCTGCGCATCGAACGACTTCCGCTCAAGGGTCATCCGGCCGAGCACGAACCTTGCCCACCTTATCAGGCAACCTGGGAATACGATAAGAACGATCCGGACGAGGATTTTGCCGTCGAACGCTTGCGCCGCGTTTATGTGTTGCGGGATGCCGCGGGCTGCGTAATGGAAGTGTCGACAATCTACGATTCGATCGGCATCGAGCAGCCCAAGGAAATCGAAGCGGCCATCAAGAGCGGCCAGCCCATTTGGAAAACCCGACGGAGTCCCCATGGAATTCCCTACCTCATCCGCGCCGGCGTGGTATACGAAGAAAAGCATCACATCCCGTTCTACGTCGCTGTAGGGCGTCTGATGGACGAGAACGAAAAAATCCTCAAGCGTTACACCTGGATGTATGCCGGCTTGATTCCCCTTTCGCTGCTCTGCGGATGCCTGCTGGGCTGGTTCCTCACCGGTCGCGTGCTCTTGCCCGTAATGCAGGTGGCGCAAACAGCGCAAAGCATTACCGGGTCGAATTTGAGTCTCCGTATCCCGACGCGTTCAGCCGGAGATGAGCTCGATTACCTGATCCTCACATTTAATCGAATGATCGAACGGCTGGAGAGTTCCTTCAACCAGATCCGCCAGTTTTCGACGGATGTCTCGCATGAGCTCCGCACTCCCATTACCGCCATTCGCGGACAGTTGGAGGTCGCGCTCTTTACGGCCAGCACAGTCGACCAATACCGCGACGCCACCGTGAATTCGCTCCAGGATATCGAGCGCCTCTCGCAAATCGTTAGGGCGCTGTTGCTGCTCTCGCAAGCGGAATCGGGACAACTCGCACTACAGAAAACGCGCCTCGATTTGACGGCCGTCGTCCGCGACATCGTGGAACAATTTCAGATTCCGGCCGAAGGTGCTCGCGTCGACCTAACCGCCGATCTGCCTGCGGAGTGCCCAGCGGATGTGGATCGCGTGCAGATCGAGCGCATGCTATCGAACTTACTTTCAAACGCCATGAAGTTTACGCCTGCCGGCGGGCGCGTCCACGTTGGCTTGCGTTCCTTAATTGAAACCATCGAGATCGAAGTCAGCGACACCGGCTGCGGCATCCCCGCCGACCACATCCCGCACATTTTCGAACGATTTTACCGGGTGCCGGGTCAGGAAACGTGTGCCAATCCCGAACCGGGCCTCGGGCTCGGCCTGAGCTTCGTGGCGTGGATCGCCAAGGCTCACGGAGGCAGCATCGACGTAGTCAGCAAGCCGGGGCAGGGAACTAGCTTCAGTATCGCCCTACCGGCCGCACGCGTGGACCCGGCCCTTTTGGATCCGGTTGCGGCGGGCGCGCATAGGAATGAATGAACTTTAATACGAAGTTTACCCATGCTTCATTCGTATTTTTTAATCTAAAGACTGTGCGGATTCTCATCATCGGCGCGATCGGTGTGTTCCTGACCTTGACAGGCTCTCCGGCGCTGCGCTGCCAGGACGACCCTCCTGCCGCAGTGGCTCCGCAGCCCGACCAGTATTTCGCGGGCTTGGTAACGGCCCTGACCGCCGACAGCGTCACGCTGACCCGAACGGTATTGGGAAAAGCAACCGTGCGGGTATTCTCGATCGGTTCGGAGACCGTATACCAGCCAGCGGGCGGCAAGCTGAAGTTGAAGGCCAAAGTGACGGTGAAATGGGTTGGCGGTGAAAACGGCGATCAGGCGGTGAAGATCATTTTGCGCGGTTCGGCGCCAGCACCCAAAAAGTAGAGAACTTTTGGGCCCGGCGGTGTTCTGAAGTAAGATCAGACTCCCGCGGAAATCATCCAACTGCTTCATTCCAATCACAGGTGGTGGTATTCAACCAACATTGCGTTTGGCCGTATTCCGCCTAAGTTAATAATTCTCAATCACTTGTGGTATGGACCGCTGATTGCCATAAAGCGGGCAGCAGCGATATGATCATGCCACGTCACTTCCGCCGTTTCCGGTACTTGGCTGCAGTTCCGCTTATGGTTTTGTGTGGTTCCCATTCGATGGCGCAGGAGGGTCCCCCGCAGGACCCGGCCGCGCCTGAGCGGGGTGTCGCGCGCATCAGCGTGATGAACGGAGAAGTGTCCGTGAAGCGCGGGGACTCGGGCGATTGGGTGGCCGGAATCATTAACGCACCGCTGATGGTGGACGACCGGGTGGC
Source organism: Bryobacterales bacterium (assembly GCA_963738375.1). Lineage (GTDB taxonomy): Bacteria > Acidobacteriota > Terriglobia > Bryobacterales > Bryobacteraceae > Bog-159. The sequence continues at coordinate 871,184 of CAVTWL010000004.1, forward strand.
GGCTGGCGCGAACTCGCGGGCCGAAGTGCAATTCGATTCCGCCAACCTGATCCGCATCGGCGCGAATGCCGAAGTTCGGATTGCGGAGCTGGGGATGAGTCACTATCACCTGCAAATCGGCCACGGCACAGTTACCTACCGGGTCTTGCGCGATACCCAGGCGCAAGTGGAAGTGGATACCCCTACAGTTTCGGTAAGACCTTTGCATGTCGGCGCATACCGCATCTATGTTCAAGAAGATGGTCAGACCGAGATTACGGTCCGGCTAGGTTCGGTGGAAGTAGCTACGCCAAAGGGCACGGAGCAGGTCCAGGCCGGACAAACGATGCTCGCTCGCGGCAACCCCGCAGATCCCGAGTTCCAGGTGGTAAACGCCATTGCGCAGGATGCTTGGGACCGGTGGAATGAGCAGCGCGACCACGAGATGCTGAGTTCGGAGAGCTATCGCAACGTGCCGCAGGATATGTACGGCGCGGAGGATATGGATAACCACGGGCGATGGGTGCAAGATTCTTCGTATGGACAGGTTTGGAGCCCAACGGTAGATCCGGATTGGGCCCCATACCAGAACGGCCGATGGGTTTGGGAAGACTATTATGGATGGACCTGGGTGAGTTACGACCCCTGGGGTTGGGCGCCGTTTCATTACGGACGCTGGTTCTTTTCGGGAGTGAACGGCTGGTGCTGGTATCCGGGGGCATTTGGGCGTCATTATTGGTCGCCGGCTATGGTGGCGTTCTTTGGGTATGGCCCGGGAGTTGGGGTAGGTTTTGGTTTCGGGAATGTGGGATGGGTGGCGCTGGCGCCGTTTGAGCCTGTCTATGCCTGGTGGGGTCACGGATTTTATGCGGGCTTCCGGAATCCGGCTTTCTACAACCACGGGGCGTTGGTGAGCAACGTGAGCATTTCGAATGTTTACCGGAACGCGCGGGTGGCCAATGGGATTTCTTCGGTGACTGCCGGCGATTTTCGCCAGGGGCGGTTCGGGAATATCGCGCGGACCACCGGTTCGCAGGTACGGGAAGCAGGCTTGGTGCGGGGGCAATTGCCGGTCGCGCCGACCGCCGCCAGTTTGCGGTTCTCGAATCGCGCGGTGACCAACATCCCTCGCAGCGCGGAAAACGTACACTTCTTTGGAAGGAGTGCGGCGGCCCAGGTGCAGCGGGTACCCTTTGCGGAACAGCAGCGCGCCATGCAGCAATTCAGCCGGCAGGCACCGACAGCGGGATTGGCGCGCAGCAGCGTAACCGGCGGAGCAAATACACCCTGGCGCAATGCGGCTAACCCGGTTGCGGGGGCGGGGCAGAGTCGCGGCCTTGCGCCCGCCACTGGCGCGACGGGCGGCTGGCGCCCGGTCAACGAACCCTCCGCGGCGGCGGGGCGGTCTACGGCGGGCGGGTGGCAGCGATTTGGAGAGCCACGGCCGGCGTCCCGTTCGACCGGCGGTAGCGAAGCGCGGAGTTTAGGTTCACCGGTTGGGGTGGCTTCTCCGGTGGTCCGCGACAGAGTGGCGGCGACGCAGACGAAGGCGACTACGCGGCCTGCCGCGCGGACACAGAGCACCGGGCGGGTTTCGAGCCCCGCGCCGCGCAGCAGCGCTGGTGGCGGCGGTTCGCACGGCGGCGGCCACCGGTAAAAGGTTTTGCGATTTCTTCCCTCGGGTCCGTACCGCTTCGCGGTTACGGGCCCGTTTTTTTCTGCATGGGGACTGAACGCGACAGTGGTACGGTAGATGCGGCGGTAATGCCATGGCAACAGACAAGAGATTCAAGGACAAGGTCGTGCTCGTTACGGGAGCAACAGGCCAGCAGGGCGCGGCCTCAATGCGTCACCTGCGGGAGCGCGGTTTTCCGGTGAGGGCGCTGGTGCGCAATCCTGACGACCCGAAGGCGCGCTCGATATTCAATCAAGGTACGGAATTGGCGCGGGGAGATTTCGAGGACACCGCCTCGCTGAATAGCGCGCTGGATGGAGCTTACGCAGCCTATTCGGTGCAGAATTGGCGAGATTCGGATATCGACGGCGAGGTTCGCCAGGGCGCCAATATGGCGGACGCAGCGAGGCGAGCGGGCATCTCACTTTTGGTTTACAGTTCGGTGGCGGCGGCGGAGCAGAGCACCGGTATTCCGCATTTCGACAGTAAATTCCGTGTCGAAGAGCATATCCGGCAAACCGGTATACACTACACCATCGTGCGGCCCGTCTTCTTCATGGAGAACTGGCTGGCCATGCGCGCGGGCATTGAAGGTGGAGCACTGGCCATGCCGCTCGGGCCCGAGACGCGCCTGCAGATGGTGGCGGTAGACGACATCGGAGGCATGGTGGCAAGCGCGATCGAGCGTCCGGGAAAATGGCAGGACCGCGCCGTCGAACTGGCCGGAGAAGAGTTATCGATGACGGAACTGGCGCAGATTTTTTCACGGGTGACGGGGCGGGAGGTGCGGTACACGCAGACGCCCTGGGATGAGTTTGAAGCTAAAGCGGGACACGAGGCGGCGGTAATGTTCCGCTGGTTCGATCAGGTGGGCTATCACGTGGACATTTCGGCAGTGCGGCAGGAGTATCCGAAGCTGACCTCGTTCGACCACTGGCTCAATGTGAACTGGCACAGTGCGACGCGTAGCGCGGGGTAGGCGAACGCAACTCCTCAGTAAAGTTTACATAATATTCGTTATGGGAAGTGAAGCCTAGCGCAAGACAGGGCGCGCGCGCGCCGGATTGCTGAGCACAGGCTGAATGCAATGCTTTTGAGAAGGCCTCCTAACGAGGCCAACCCTCGCTGACTTGAAATTCGTGCGGCAGCACCTTCCGCGCCACTCCAACGCCCGCGTGAATACCGAACGCTTCAACGTTTCCCGACGCGGTGTCGATCATAACAAACGTCGGCAGGACGTCGAGCCACTGGCCTGGAAAACGCGCGCCCATGATCGGACCCGGATTGACGGCCAGCGTGTGTCCGATGCGAGCCACGCTGAATTCGTGGTTGTGACCATAAAGCACATAGTCATAAAGCCCCGACGCGGCCATGGGACGAGCGAGATCGTTGAAGTGGTTCACGGCGATCTTCTTTCCGCCCAACTCGGTTTCGAAGAATTCGCCGTGTACCCGCACCCTTGCCGTGGACTTGCGCGTAATGCGAAAAAGATCGGCATCGTTGTTTCCGAACACAATCTCCACCTGCCGCGGAAAGCGCGCCAGCACGTCCATCACAAACGGGGAGCAAAGGTCGCCGCAGCAAATCAACACCTCGGCTCCGGCGCCCACTTGCTCGATGGCAACCGCCAGATTCCAGAGGTTATCGTGAATATCCGATATCACGGCAAGCCGCATACGCCCATTCTACGCCGCTCCTGGCAATCGTCTAAGTTATAATTGGTCCATGCTGACGCCCACCCGACAAATCTGGCACAATGGCCGTTTCATACCCTGGGGAGAGGCCAACATTCACGTTCTGTCTCATGTGGTGAGCTACGGAACCAGCGTTTTTGAGGGCGTGCGGTGTTATGCGACGCCCAGCGGCCCGGCCATTTTCCGGCTGCCCGAACACGTGCGCCGCCTGGTGGATTCCGCCGAAAATCTACCGCATGGATCTTGGCTACACGCGCGAACAGCTCGCGGAAGCCATGCAGGAACTCGTGCGCGTTAACGAAATGGACTCCTGTTATATCCGGCCCATCGCCATCCGCGCCTACGGCGATATCGGCGTCAATCCGCTGCATAATCCGGTGGATGTCTACCTGGCCTGCTGGGAATGGGGCAAGTACCTCGGCGAAGAAGCCCTGTCGAGCGGGCGTGGATGTGTGCGTCTCCAGCTGGAAGCGCATCGCGCCCAATACCCTGCCCGCCTTGGCGAAGGCCGGCGCCAATTACATGAACTCGCAGCTCATCAAAATGGAAGCGATCACCAATGGATATTCCGAAGGCATCGCGCTCGATGACGCCGGCTACGTCAGCGAAGGCTCCGGCGAGAACATCTTCCTGGTGCGCGATGGCAAGATTGCTCACACCGCCGCTCGGCGCGTCCGTCCTGCCCGGCATCACGCGCGACACCGTCATCAGCCTGGCGCGGGACCTGGAAATTCCGCGTCGTCGAAACGATCGTCCCGCGCGAGATGCTGTACATCGCCGACGAGGTATTCTTCACCGGCACGGCGGCGGAAATCACGCCGATCCGCTCCATCGACCGCATCAAAATCGGAAGCGGCGCACGCGGACCGGTGACTGAAAGACTTCAGAAGGAGTTTTTCGCGTTAGTAAACGGGACAGCGCCCGACCGTTTTGGATGGCTGTCGCCGGTACTCGCGCGACAGCCAGTGGGCGTTGACAAGTAAGGAGCTGCTGCACATCCCGGAATGCCACCTCCCCCGAGATTTGCTTTCCAGGATGCGCCGCAGCCAATGGACTACTTCTTTTTAGCCTATTGGCATTGGCAAATCCTAGCAAGAAGTACGGATTTACCACTATTTTCAACAATTTTATGAGCTTGCAGAATGTTGTATTTGGCGGCAACCGATTGTGGCTATCCTGTGTATAAAGCAGATCCCGCATGAATTGTATCGGCATTGAAACCTTTGGCGGCAGTCCGGTGGAAGTGGCTTTCGGCGCGGCCATTTCGTCAGTGAAGCCTGCAGCCACGGTCGCCGGACAGTACCTCGCTCCCGGCTTCATCGACTTGCAGGTGAATGGTTTTCTGGGTACGTGATTTCAACGATCCCAAGTGCACCGCGGAGCAGATCGCGCGCTCCATCCGGGGGCTGTTTGCGACGGGCGTCACGCGCTTTTATCCAACCGTGATTACCGGCTCGCAGGCGGATATGCTGGGGGCCCTGCGCAACTTGAAGTGTGCCAAAGAAAAGCTGCCCGAAGGTCCGGCCATCGACGGATTTCACGTGGAAGGCCCGCACATCTCACCAGACGATGGCCCCCGCGGTGCCCATCCAAGGCAGTGGGTGCGGCGCCCGGATATCGACGAATTCAAACGCTGGCAGGCTGCCACCGGCGGGCAAGTTCGAATCGTGACACTGGCGCCGGAATGGGAAGAGTCCTGCGCCTACATCGAAGCGATAACTGCGCAAGGAGTGGTCGCGAGCATCGGGCACACCAGCGCGTCCGCGCAACAGATCGCGGACGCAGTCAGCGCTGGCGCAACCCTCTCCACCCATTTGGGCAACGGTGCGCATGCCGTCATGCGCCGCCACCCGAATTACATCTGGGAGCAACTGGCCGAAGACCGGCTGATGGCGGACTTCATCGTGGACGGTATTCACCTTCCACCGTCATTCCTAAAAGTCGCTCTGCGGGCCAAGACGGTTGCGCGATCCGTGCTGGTGACCGATGCCGCCGCGCCGGCAGGCTGCCCGCCAGGGCGGTATATGTTGGGCGAACAGGCCGTAAATCTAACTGCGGACAATCGAGTCATGCTGGTGACCCAGGAACGGTTGGCCGGCTCCGCGCTGCGCATGCACCACGGCGTTCAAAACCTGATGCGCATCGGTGGGCTGAGCTTGGCGGATGCCGTGCGCATGGCGACTATCAACGCGGCTGTCGCGGGCAAAGTTCCAGGACGCCACCTTGGACTCGTTCCCGGCGAGCGCGCCGACATAATCGAGTACCGCTTCAATTCAGTTGATTTATCAATCTCTGTTAGAAGTACTTATTTGTCTGGCGAACTTGTTTTTCAGGCGTAATGTCACGGCAATGATCCGTAAAATTGCCATGAGGATTTGAAGTCCAGCGCAAGCTTCTGCTTGGTCAAACTGGCCCGCGCCATCTCAATCGGAAGGGTATTCATTTTCAGCAACGTATCGTGGAATTCCAGGTCGGTCATCTTCCCCGCCTCCACCATTTCCTTGTGCAACGCCCTAAACTGTAGTGCGCCCAGCATGTAAGCCACTTGATATAACGGCCCGTAGTAGCCCGATTCGAACGACCGGCGGACTTCGCCGGCGGCATTCTCGCGCTCGAAGCCTACTCGGTCCACCAGGAAATCCACGCACTCCTGGGCGCTCATCTTGCCCAAGTGAAAGCTCAAGGAAAAAATGATGCGCGCACATCGGTGCATGCGCCAGAAGAGCGCGCCGATGCGATCTTCCGGAGTGGCGGTGAAGCCGTGGTCCCAAAGCAGCATTTCCCAGTGCAGAGCCCATCCCTCGACGAAGAACGGCGTGTCGAACACGCTGCGGTAAGGGCGATAGCGGTCGCTCATAAACTGTTGGAGGAAATGCCCGGGAATCATTTCATGGAATGCAGTCGCGCGCGCGAAGTGCTTGTTGTTGCCTCGCATGCCCATCATCTTCTGCTCTTCGGTCATGGAGTCGGTTGGGTAGGAGACGATAATTTCCTCGCCTCCCAAAAAGAACGGGTTCATGCGTTGGCGCTCAGGGCTCATCATTTCCATGCGCCAAGTGCTCTCGGCCAGTGGCGGAACTGTGACCAGTCGATGAGTCTGCACGTATTCACTGGCTTCCTCAACCAGCCCCAAAATGAATGCCGGCTGCTGGCCCGGCGCCACGTAATCGGTCTTGACGCGCTCCAGCGCCTTTTTCCAATCGTCCCCATAACCAAGGTCGTGCGAGGCGCGCAGCATCTCGGCGTCGCACCATGCGAACTCGCGCTTGGCGATCTCCAGGATCTGCTCGGGTGTATAGGGGATCATCTCGTAGTCGAGTTCGCTCAGCAGCGTCTCCCGGCCAACCGCATCGCCGACGATGGTGTCGCGATCGCCCGGTTTGATTCCTGCCAGCTTTTCGCGGATCAGCACGGCATATTTTTCGAGGGCACTCGACGTCTTCTGGTAAGGCTGCGTGACCCACCAGGTGAACAGCGGATCGTAGCCGTTATAGAAATCGAACCAGACTTTCAGCGTGTCATGAAGCCGGTCGACCGTGCGGGCCGCGCGGAATGCAACCGTCTTGCGAACCTCGATGCCCGGGCCTTTGGGGTCGTTGATGCGCTTGGAAAGTTCATCCATTTGTTTTGAAACTTGATCCAAAGTGGCGGCGGCCGCGGACTGGTTCAAAGGGTCGACGCGTTGGCGGGCTTCCTTCAGCTCGATGATGGCGGGAGCGAACGGAATGAGCTGCGCGATTTCCGCCGACCGCTTTTCGTTCAGCTCGATCTGACGTAGTTCGTGCGCCAGTTTGCTGCGGAAAAGGATGTAATCGATGCGGCCTTCCAGCGGTAAACTTTCGAAAGAAACCTGCTTCAACGACGCCTGCCACGTTTCATAAAACTGTCGCATTATACGCGTGGTGGTCGGCGAAAGCGATTGATCGTAAAACTCGCGCAGGCTGCGCAGATCGAGCGAGTAGCGCTCCAGCAACGGGCCCAGGTCGGCAGGAGCCGTTCCCAGGATGGAGTGAACATCGGGTGCCGGATACGCAGCGGCAGGCGGACGGCGAGCGGGCTGATCGCCAAGTACCGGTCCGGCTAACGCCGTGAAAGCGAGAACAGTGATGATCTTCACAGGTTCCCGTTATAACGCACGGCGGCGGAAGTTGTCGACGCCTATTTCACGATGTGCGGTTTCACGGGATTCGTGGCGCCCATCTGCATGGCTAGCTTGTTGTGGAGTTGCAGGTATGCTTCTTTCAAACTCTCGTAGTCGCCCGCCACCGGTTCGCCGGCAGCGGCGCTCTGCGATTCGGCGATCGTGAAGGTGTGCTGCACCTGCCGGATGGCGACTAGCAGCATCTTGATTTCGTTTTCATCTAGGGGCACCAGTTTGGCGGGCATAGTCTCGTGCTCCATGGTAACAATCACGGCGTACGCGCGGGACTCTATGATGAATAGCAGAGATGCTTTTTGCTGCTTTGCTCGTGCTGCTGGCTGTAAGTCTGCCCCCCAAGCCCACGTTCGTGCGGGATGTCGCGCCAATTCTTTACCGGCATTGCGCGGTCTGCCACCATCCCGGCGAAGTCGCGCCGTTTTCCTTGCTCACCTACGCAGATGCGGCAAAGCGCGCTAAGCTGATCGCGACCGTGACGGCCAGTCGCTTCATGCCGCCATGGCAGCCGGATCCGGCGTATGGCCATTTCCGGGGAGAGCGCCGGCTGAGCGACCTCCAAATCGCCACGCTGCGTCGTTGGGCGGACGATGGCGCGCCGCAAGGAGATCCCACGCGCCTGCTCGCCGCGCCGCACTTTCCCGAGGGCTGGCAGCTCGGTAAGCCCGATATGACCATAGCGATGCCCAAACCCTTCGCCGTGCCGGCGGACGGCCCGGACCAGTACATGTGCTTCGATATTCCACTTCACCTCACCGCGGATAAGTATGTAAGGGCGATGGAGTTCCGGCCTTCGGCGCGTAGCGTGGTACACCACGCGCTGTTCCTGCTCGATGCGGGCCACATCGGACGGCAGAAGGGCGAATCGTATTCGTGCTTCGGGACGCCCGGTTTTCTGCCCAGCGGTGCACTGGGTGGCTGGACGCCCGGCATGCAGCCGGCAGAGATGCCCGAAGGACTCCAACTGGTGATGCGCAAGGGGTCGGACTTGGTGATGCAGATCCACTATCATCCAACCGGGAAGCCGGAAACGGATCAATCGATGCTGGGACTCTACTTTACGGATAAGGCGCCGGCCAAGTGGGTGGCCGATATCCCGCTGGGCTCCCACCGGATCGACATACCCGCCGGCGACAGGGCTTACAAGGTACGCGATCATTTCACGCTGCCCGTGGACGTGGAAGCGGTGGGGATCATCCCGCACGCGCACTACATCTGCAAGCAGATGGACGGCTGGGCGATACTGCCGGATGGGCGCAAGCAGTGGCTGATTCGAATCCGCGATTGGCGCTTCGACTGGCAGGAGCAGTATCGATACCTAAAGCCCGATTAAATTGCCCGCGGATACTGACGTCGAAATGGAGTTTACTTACGACAATTCCGACGCCAATCCTCGCAATCCGAATCGTCCCGCGCAACGCGTCGTCTGGGGCCCGTCAACTACCGACGAAATGGCGGGGCTGCACATCCAGGTCGTTCCTGAAGATATGGATGACTGGCACGAATTAGGCCAGGCACTATGGGGTAAATTCATGAGGAGCGTAGGCGGAGGAATATACAGAAACAAAGAGTAATTTAGCCCGCCACTCGTGCATAAAGCGGCGCTACCGACACCATCGCCAGGCCCGCGATAAACAGGAAGAACATGATGAAAAGCAGCGCTTTCACACGCGAGTCGGCGCCATCGAATTCCTTCCAGACCAGCAGCCCCCACAGAGCGCTCACCATGGCGGCTCCTTGTCCCAGCGCCAGACTGATGGCAGGTCCAACTTGCACCGATTCGGGCGCACTCGAAGCCACGAAATTTGCGATCGTACCCGCACACCACAGGACGCCGCCGAGAACGCCAAGCAGGTGCTGCCTCGGAAGCCCTTTGAAGTAGTCCAGAAGCTCGAGGGGCTCGCCCTCGACCGGCAGGTTCATGAAGAACAGATTGAATATGAACGTGGAAGAAAACACACCTAATGCGAAAACCACGGCGATCGCATAAGGTCCCAAGCCGTTTTCTCCCGCTGTGCCGCCCCACTCATTCGATTTCGACATAACCACCAGCGGATAGAACGAACCCATGAGCACCCCGCTGGCAAGGCTGAGGAAGATGCCCTTCATGCTGACCTTCTTGCGTGTGCTCTTGGCTTTTCCCGCTTGCGCCTTCAATTCCATGCGCATCATTTCCATGGCGCGGTAGGCGATGGCACACAGGATCATGGCGCAGACCACCAGGGCGCATCCGCCGAACAGCAGAATCGGGTTGCCCTGCGGGCGAATGATGTAATTCCAAATAACGCCAATGATCAGAGCCAGGCCGATACCTACAGGGAAAGCCACGGACAATCCCGCTACGGCGATGGCGGCTACGAGCAGCATGTTGGCCAGATTGAAGATGACGCCGGCGCCGAAACCCATCGCGGCATATCGTTTGCCGCCGTTCAGCATGTCGTCCATGAACGAAAAGCCGTCGTAACCAAGCGAGCCCAGGGTGAAGGCCGCGACCACCGCGAGCAGCAGCACGCCAAAGGCGTAGTCAAAGTAGAAAAGCTCGAAGCGCCATTTGCCCGTTAGTTTTTGGGTATTGGCCCAAGACCCCCAACACAGCATGCTGAAGAACAGCACCAGGAGGGTGACGATGTAGGTATGGGGTAGGATCATCGAAACCTGAGCCTACAACGTATGTCACGGGTGGGTCAAGCGGGCGCAGCCTGATGGCTCGCCCGTCGACGGGGCTAAAGCGCAGTACGCGCGTGCTGCTCGACGCCGCCGGCTTCCGGTCTTACGCCCTTCGCGTAAGCCTTGGCCGCTTCGAAAAGGTACGACAATTTGTTCAAACCGCGGTTGTCCCAGTACTCGGCATCGATCAGGCTTACCACGAGCAAAGTAATTTCCGGGTCGTCCGGACCTTTGGGAAACCAAACCTTGTAAGCTTCTTTCCAGAGCGCCTTGATGCGGGTCCTGTCTTGCCCGAGCTTTGCGCGGCCCCGCAACGAAAGATAGGCCGAATTGTCGTTTTCAAAAACTAGCAGTACGGATGAATCGTTCCGCAGGTCTTCCTGCAGTCCGCCCTGGCCCGTTAAGAAGCAAACTTCGCCTGTATTTGGTGCGACCTCGGCCACGTGCATGGGACGCGCAACATGCCGGCCGTCCGGACCGTGAGTAACCACCATCGCGGTTGAGAAGCTGCCGAGAATGCTATAGACCTTGGATTTTGGTTCGTTGTTTTCGCTCATCAAGGCTTACTTGGCACTTGGAATTCCAACGTCCGTTCGGTTACTTTACCTCAACAGCGGGGTCGATCGTAGGGGGCTGGCCCGCCGCTTGCCGGAGATGCCACCTGCGCGGCGCGGACCAACAATCCGGCAGTGGTTCCGCGCTGTAGTAATTCAGGCCGTAGCGCCAGCTGCGGCGCATGGATTCCACGCAAACATCGCTTTGGTGCCCGGCGATTTCCTTCCATAACGGACGTGCCGAGTATGCCCGATCGAGCGCGGGCAACTCCGAAAGTTTCAGCGCCACTACTCCAGCGGTGATCGTAACGGCGAGCAAGCAAAAAGCCAAGTTGGCACGGCCGGCTTTCAGCAGGCCGTAAATCATCAAGGCTTGCGTTACTGGAATGCACCACGTCCAGTTGAAGCCCGGCAGAGGGGCGTGCGATATGCCCGACGAAATCGCCTCGGGAAGAACCGGAAGCACGATTGGAATTACGGTCAGGCAAAGCGCGGCGGCGGGCAACTCCCAACGCGCCTTCGATTCGTCGAGCGCGACCCCTATCAGTATGGCGGCGGCGGGCATGAGGGGAAGCAGATAACCCGGCAGCTTATTTTTCGCCACCGAAAAGAACACCAGCCCGAACGCCAGCCAAAGCAAAAGAAAAAAGCGCCGCGGATCGCGATAGGCGGCGCGCCGGACCAGCAGCAGAAACAAAGGCGTCCAAGGCAACATCGCCGCCAGCAGCACGGGCCCATAGAACCACCAAGGCTGCCCATGCGCCAAGGCATCCGAAGTGAACCGGGAAAAATGCTGTTCCCAGAAGAATGTCCACGGGAAGATCGCCCCGTTGCGCAGGTAACACAGCACATACCAAGGCGCCGCCACCGCCAAAACTGCAGCAAAAACTGCCGGACGCAACACGTCGAGCCACCGGCGGCGTCCGCACCAAAGCAGCGGAAGCACCAATATCAGCGGCACCAAGCCCTTGGCCAGCACCGCAACGCCCAACAGAGCCGCAGCTAGCGGTAGCCTGCGCCGGTTCCCAGTGGCGAGCCAATCGAGCGAAAGCAGCATGGCCGCCGAGAATGCCGCCGACAAAGGCAAGTCTGTCGTGCCGATGAAGCTGCATCCCAGCCACGCGGCGGAAGTACCGAGGACCAGCGTCGCGATCCAGGCCGCCCGTTCGCCGAATTCGCGCGCCAGTATGCGCTGAAAGAAAATGAGGAAAGCGATCGAGAGCAGCGCGACAGGCACCCGGGGCGCCAAATCTTCACTGAACCCTAGCCGGAACGCAGCGCCCGTCATCCAGTAAAGCAACACCGGCTTTTCGAACCATGCTGCCCCCCAAAGTCGGGGCGTGATCCAATCTCCGCTGCGCGCCATGGCGCGCCCGATCGAGGCATAGCGCGGTTCGTCGGGCCCCAGCATCCCGGCGGTGGAAAGCCCGGTCAAGTAAAGGATAAGGAGCATGGGAATCGCGAGCAGCCACACGCGCGAAGTCCGGAATCGGTTCGCCACAGAGTACACAGGTTAGCGCACGGCGGCGCCCGCCCCCCTTCCCTTCCCTTTCAATCTTCGCCAAAGCATAAGGCCGAGGCCGACAGCGCCCAGCAGTGCCAGAATCATCCAACTGAAGTCGCCCAAGGCCTCGTCAAGTTCCAGCACGCGATCGCTGAAGACGTAGCCCAGCACAATATAAATGACAGCGCCCAGCGTCTCGCCCAAAACATCCCAAAACAGGAAATGCAGCCACGGATACTGAGAGATGCCGCTAGTCAGATTCACCACGGAACCGAGCGGCGTTACCAGCCAGCGCGTCAGGAAGACCCCAGGTCCTCCCCAATGCCGCGCGTGAGCCTCGGCAGCCTTCAGCCGTTCGCGGCCACCCAGTAATTTGCTGAACCGTGCGATCAACGCCGCGCCGCCCCACCGGCCAATGGCGTAGCCTGCCTGATCTCCCAGCACCGAGCCAACGGTCGCCAGAGTCAGGGCCCACCACATCGTGATCACCCCTTGCGCGACCAGCGAGCCGGTAACAATCAAAAACAGGCTGACCGGCAGCGGTACCCCGATGGAAGCAATCGCAACCACGCCAAAGAGAACGGGTGAGCCATATTGGGACAGTGCCGCAAGAATCTGGTCCCGCATCAGGGCGCCTTGTCGCTCTGGGTTTTCGGCTCAGGCGCGGCGTGCGCGTGGCCGCCAGCGGCGAGAGCACGGTTGAGATCGCGGATCAGATCTTCGACGGCGCGGTGCTGGTCACGGGCGATGAGGCGCAACGGGCGATGGTCGTGACGATGTGCATCCAGGCCCGCGGCGGTGAACAGAGTGGCAGGCGGAACGTGGTGCGTGTGGGCGACAAAGGGAATGCTCATCCAGGGACGAATTGGTTCATTCTCGAAGCGCAGGTGGCGGGCGTGCCGTCCTGCTCGGTAGGCAAAGACAAACGTCCCAGCGAGCGCCACGCAAAACGCCAGGGACAAAATCAAGACGTTGGATGGCCGCTTCAAGCTTTCATCATAGACCAAGAGCCTTCCCAGATCGCCTAAGGTTCCGTTGGAACATAGCCGATTTCTAGTGCAGGGCGCATTGCTCGCGGACTATGACTATCGGAAAAAAGATCTCCCTTCTCTATGCACTTCCGGCCGCCTTGGTCCTGGTGGTTGGCGGCGTTGCTCTGGTGAATCTGCGACTGATGCATGGCGTGATCGGCAAGCTGGCCAACGATTCTCTGCCCGGCACCTACAGCATCGGCCGGTTAAGCGGAGTCGCCAAGGATATCCGCGGCGGGATTCGCGGCCACATTACTTCGAACACACAGGCCGACAAACTAAAGGCAGACGCGGACTTGGCAGGGCTCGAGCAGACGTTAAGCTTGGAAATCAAACAGTACGAGAAAAGCGTTTCGAGCAGCCGGGATCGGGATCTCTTCGCCAGTGTTTCGGCGAAATTCGATGCTCTGCTGCGCACGGCCTCACGCGTTCGGCCCGTCAGTTTGGCGGGGAAGTCGGAAGCGGCTATGCGAATATTTCGTTCCGACACCATGCCGGCCTATCTGCAAGTGCAGAAGGCGATCGAAGATGTCTATGCTTTCAAGCGCCAGGATGGAACAGGCACGGCAAATCTGGCGGTCTCCTCCGAACACAGCGCTGAACGCGCCCTGTGGTTATTGTTCGCTTTTTCCACGCCCTTCTGCGGGCTCTTGGGCTGGTACATCGTAAGGGACATCCATGTGGTTTTGGAACCGATGGTGCACCAACTCACCGACGCATCCGTGGAAATGGTGGGCGCCACGCAGCATATCGCCTCGTCAAGCGATTCGCTTGCCCACGGAGCTACTGAGCAGGCGGTTTCGGTCCAACAGACGTCGACCGCCAGCGCGCAGATTCATTTGATGACCCAACAGAATGTGGAAAAGTCGAAACAAGCGGCGCGCTTGATGCGGGAGAGCGCTGAATCCGCCGGCCACGCCCGCGCGGAGCTGGAACGGACCCTAGGCTTCATGAAGGAGATGGACGCGGCCAGTGGAAGGGTAGCAAAGATCATCGAGGTGATCGATGCCATGGCTTTCCAAACTAACATTCTGGCGCTCAATGCCGCCGTCGAGGCCGCGCGCGCGGGAGAGGCCGGCATGGGCTTCGCGGTCGTGGCCGATGAGGTGCGCAACCTGGCGCACCGTTCGGCACAAGCAGCCAAGGATACAGCTGACCTCGTTCAAGGCTCCATCATCAAGTCCAAGCAAGGATGCCAGCAGCTTGAAGGCATTTTCGAATCGGTGCGCCAGATGAGCAGATCGGCGGACGAAGCCAAGAGTATGGTCGATGCCGTAACCGCGGCCAGCATCGAACAATCCCGCGGCGTCGAGCAGATTTCGAAGGCGATACAGCACATCGATCAGGTGACTCAAAAGACTGCCGCCAGCGCTGAAGAGTCGGCTTCTGTTGGGCATGACCTAAGTTCCCATTCCGAGGCTTTGCAAGATGTAGTGGAAAGCTTGCGCGTGATGACCGGATCTGCGAAGAGACGGCCGCACCTCAATTAGGTTCCTGCACAACCTCGCAAAGGATGTGATACACCGACGCTTGCACTTCCTGGATGCGAGGAATGTAGTCGGAATCGACCACGATGGGATAATCGGCCAAGCCGCGGCGCAGGATCTCTCCACCGTCGTAGCCGAGCAGCCCAACGGTCCTGAGCTTCCGTCTTTGGGCCTCTTGGAGCGCGATCACGATGTTGCGCGAGCCTCCGCTGGTTGAAATCGCCACCACCATGTCGCCTGGCTGAGCCTGCGCGATCAATTGTCGCAGGAAAATTAGGTCCGAGCCAATATCATTCGCGACGGCTGTAATATTCGCAGGCTCAAGGGCCAGCGAAATCGCGGGAATCGGACGACAGCCAGCCGGAGGACAAACGCAGTCGATGGCCCAATCGTTGGCATCCGTCGCCGAGCCACCGTTGCCCAACAGGATCAACTTCCCGCCGCTCTGTACGCAGTCCCTTATGGCCAGCGCCGTAGCGCTGATCGTCTCGGCTTGCCCCAGCCCAACCTGGGCGCGTAAGCCGGAGTCATCCTGAACCTTCAGCCGGATCGAATTCGCCACTTCCTCCAATACATTCTCCGTGCCCTGCTTCTGCTTTCCCAGAAAGGGGTAAAGGAACGAAGCCTGGCCGCTATCCAGCCCCAATTCGCGATGCTCGAAAAACACGTGTACCGTTTCCCACAGCACGTGATAAAGCATCTCTACGATTTCCTGATGCTGAAATGGATGCGGGCTGGCTGCGCCGACCGCATAGCCGCCCTCCGAACCGGGCAGCGCGAAGGTCAAGGCGCCTCGCGATCGAGCCGTTGCGAGGGCGCGCGATACCTCGGCGTCGCCTTCGGGCGGACCGAATCCCATAGCGATATCGGCATCCGTCAATATGGCGTCGACCCAAGGCGTGAATGCGATGGAGAGATCGAGCGCGGGCAGTGCCCGCTTCCCGACTATGACGGGGTGCACAAACTCCACCGAAACGTGCTGTGCATCGGTAGCGTAAGGCCCGCGCCCAAAGGCCAGCAGCCGGCCCCCGCGCAAGAAACGCTCTGACATCTCGCGGCAAGCTGCTGCCAAACGCTTCGCCTCGCGTGCGAAAAACTCCTCGCACACTTGATTGCGTTCCAGCAGTCGGCGCTCTACGCCGCGCGCGAGTTCCCCTCTTCCTGTCATTCGGCCATCCTGCTAACAAATGCGGGGCAAGGGGTCGCCAACCAGCATGTCGATGATGCGGGTGCCGCCGTACAAAGTGGAAACCAGCACCGTGCCGGCGGGTTCGGCGCGTACTTCGCCAATCATCGCTGCTTCCCTCCCTCCCGGCGTCGCGCGTAAGGCGGCCAGCGCCGCATCCGCGAACTCCGGCGCCACCACCGCTAGAAACTGGCCTTCGTTGGCGATATGCATCGGCTCCAGTCCCAGCAGTTCGCACGCCCCGCGCACCGTGTCGTGAATCGGAATCTGTTCCTCGGAAAGGCAAATGCCCAACCCGCAATCGAGCGCCAGTTCATTCAGGGACGTAGCCACGCCGCCTCGCGTAGGATCGCGCATCCAACGAATCCCGGGCGCCGCAACCCCAGCCATGGCTTCGATCATCGGCAGCACCGGCCGCGTGTCGGAACAAATCTCCGCTTCAAGATCGAGTTCACCGCGCGCTAACAGTATGGTGATGCCGTGGTCGCCGATCGGTCCGGAAAGAATGATGCGATCGCCCGGGCGTACAGATAGCGCGGAAACCGAAATGCCGTCCATCAGCCGTCCGATACCGCAGCTCGAAATATACATGCCGTCGCATTTTCCATGTTCGACAACCTTGGTATCGCCGCCGGCAATCGTCACTCCCGCACGGTGCGCTGCGGCGCTCATGGCGCGCACTTCCTGTTCCAGGACTTCGGTAGGTAACCCGGCTTCCAGAATGTAGGTGACCACTAAAGTCTCCGCGCGTGCGCCCGATACCGCCAGATCGTTCACCGTCCCATTCACCGCCAGCTCTCCGATAGAGCCCCCGGGAAAACGCAAAGGTCTTATGACAAAGCTGTCCGTCGTAATGGCCAGACGCGTACCGTTCATCGACAAATGCGCGGCATCGCCCAGCGGTCCGGTCGAGGGATTGCCCAGTAGCGGGATGAACAGCCCTTCCACCAGCCTACGGCTGGCTTTACCGCCCGCTCCGTGGGCCATCTCAATCTGTTTGTCGCGGAATCGGATCTTGGGCGCCGGCTGCATCCGTGGCTCTTCAGAGCGCCGACAGGGTGGTCAATTGCGCCTTGCGATGCTCATAGTTGTAGTATGCGGCGCACGAGCCTTCCGACGAGACCATAAGAGCGCCCACCGGCAGTTCCGGCGTGCATTCCTTGGCAAAGAGCTTGCACTGGTTCGGCTTCAAAACGCCCTTCAGAACCTCCCCGCACTGCGCCGCCTTCGGATCGGTCACTCGAATCCCAGGCACGCGGAAGCGCTGCTCCGCATCGAACTCCGCGAAGCGATCGCGCAGCTTCAGTGCCGACTGCGAAATGAAACCCATACCGCGCCATTCAAAATACGGCCGCACATCGAAAACCTCGGCCATAGCCCTCAGCGCCGCGCGGTTGCCTTCCCACGGTACGACTCGCTTGTACTGGTTTTCCACTTCGGCGCGGCCCGCTTTCAGTTGGCGCAGAAGCATCACGATCGACTCAAGCATGTCCAACGGTTCAAACCCTGAAACGACTATCGGCTTGTGCTCATGGCTCGCAATCCATTCGTAAGGCCGGCAGCCGATCACCGTCGACACGTGCCCAGGTCCGATGAACCCATCCAGGCGCATGTCCGGAGAGTCCAGAATCGCGCGGATCGCGGGAATGATCGTGACGTGGTTGCAGAATACGGAAAAATTCCGGACCCCCAGCGCTCGGGCGCGCAGTAGAGTCAGCGCCGTCGACGGCGCCGTGGTTTCAAACCCGATAGCAAAAAACATCACATGCCGGCCTGGGTTAGCCAGCGCCAATTTCAAAGCGTCGGCGGGCGAATACACGATCCGGACGTCGGCGCCGCGCGCCTTGTATTCCAGAGGACTGCCGTGCGTGCCGGGCACGCGCATCATGTCGCCGAACGCAGCGAAGATGACGTTGGGGTCTTCGGACATCGACAAGCCATCGTCGATGCGTCCCATTGGCAGTACGCAAACCGGGCATCCTGGCCCGTGAATTAATTCGATATTCGCAGGAAGCAGATCCTTCAGCCCAAACCGGTAAATCGCGTGCGTGTGCCCACCGCACACCTCCATCAACCGGTAGTGTTGACCCGGGTCCGCCAGTCTGCCGATCTCCTGGGTGGCTTTCCTGATTAGCGCGGGTCTCCGAAATTCGTCGACGTACTGCACCGCTACCCTCCTCCCAAGCCGTAGCCTTCAATTTCCTGCATGGCGGCTTCATCTTCGCCTAACATGGCAAGAATGCGCATCTGGTCTGCGGCATCCGCTGCGCTGATCTTGCTCATGGCGAACCCCACGTGAATCAGTACCCAGTCTCCAACCTGCGCTGGATCGTCAGTCAACAGCCCCGTGTCGATCTTCCTGCGCACGCCGGATACTTCGACCATAGCCAGGTTTTCACGTTCAGGGAGAAGCTCGACGATCTGTCCGGGAATTGCCAAGCACATAACGATTACTCCGTTTTCTTGCGCGCCACAATATCGAAACTGAATTTCAACTCATCCTTCAGCTTTAGCGCTCCGCCCGCGACCGAGGCGAGTTTGATGCGGTAGTCAGTCTGCCGGATGGAGAACTCACCGAATGCGCGCAGCACATCGCCCGTCACCGCCAATTGCGCCGGGATACGTTCCGAACGGGTAACTCCGTGAAGCGTCAAATCGCCATCGATCTCCACGCGGTTACCTGAGCCTGGGGATGCGGAAGTGCTCTCGAAAACGATTTCCGGGTAGTGCGACACTTCCAAAACTTCCAATTTCATCACCCGTTCCATCTCGCGCCGGTCTTTGTCGCTAATTTCGTTCTGGACCGCGAGGGCCGCCGCCGGGATTCGCAGGCTTAATGCCGACTGAGCAGGGGCCTGTGGGTTGTACCGGGCATCGCCAGTAAAATCGGTAACGGAAACGACCGGATTGTGACCCAATCCAGCGAGCAGTCCGCCTGCGAATCCACGGACCGTAAACCGGCTGATGCCGGACTCAAGAATGTAATCGGCGATAGCGACCTCCCTCGAGCCGTCTGCCATGGCTCACATCCGGCGAAGCCGTAAGTACTTCTCCAGGTCCGGAACGGCAGTCTGCAACAGATTGAGCCCCCCCATACCGGTTTGAGCCATCAGCCTGCGGACGATCGGGTTTGAAAGAATCAATCCCGCGCCGAAAATCACCAGCGATACCCCGGAGAGCATCAATAGGGTGTCTCGAGCTTCCTGAGCGTCTGCTTCATGTGTGTGCGACATACCAAATCTCTCCTCGTTGATAAGTATTTCAAGCGACCCGACTGACCTCGCGTTCCGCGGCCGCTTTCAAAATCAGACCCTTCACCAGCGAAACCGCGCCGTCCAGAGCCGCCACGACGGTAGCGCTGAGCCCCATTCTGCCTTCCAATTCGTCGCCCAGCGATTCCGGCTCGCAGCCCACTACCAGCACCCGTTTCGGCAGGCCGCCCATGGCCTTCACCATTCCCAGCACCACCACCGGATTCATGCTGTGGGCGTCCATGGCCGGCGCCCCGCCGGATGTCTCGCCAAGCTCTGGCTCGATCACGTACAGGGTGCCCGGTTCCCCGCCCCTCCCTACGGCGTCGACCAAAATGGTCAGGTCGTAGCCGTCCATCAGCGCGTAAGCCAGGTCCAAACCGCGGATTCCGTAATCCACAACTTTCACATAAGCCGGCAGAGGGATCCGCGCTAGCCGTTGAATCACCTCTACGCCGAACGCGTCATCGCCGAGAAAGATATTTCCGATGCCGGCGACGAGAATGCGCAGCTCGCTCATGGAATGGGCTCCACCTCTGCCGGATCGAAAAAGAAGCGATGGCCGGGTTGCCGCAGCATTCCCAAATCGCGACCGGGATCGTCTTCGAGCACGACAGCCAGATGTATTTTACCTTCGTAATCCTGTTCGATCGATTCGATAACGGCAATTTGGCCGGCAAGGGCCAAATCGAAAACATCGCCGCCCTTGCGAGGACGCAACCGGACGCGCGAATTTGCGCACAGCTCTACGCCACCCACCGGCAGCGATGCAACGGGAGTTTTCTCTTCAAGCAACTGCCATTCCCATTCGTTCAACGCGATTCCTCCGCTGGGCGCAAGCCGCGCAGGGCGCCGTGGAGCTTCTGCAAATGCTCTTCCGGCAAAAGTTCGGTCCGTTCGAGCATACGCCGGCCCCGCGCATCCCCGTTGCGGATTTCCTGCTTTTCCTCTTCGGTGAGGGTCATGATGCGCAAGGTCAGGATTTCGTCGATCTCTGTGCCGTCAAACAGATCGCCCGGGCTTTCCGGCGCGATCCGCGGATAGTCGTAAAGGATGATGGGCGATGACAACATGCATCGCCGTTGATCGGGCGCCCCGGCCAGCACAGGCCATGTTCCTTGGTTGTGGCAGGTGCCCACGGCCACGCGCAGTTCATCGGGCGGGTCCAGCAGGGATACGAATTCACCATCGGCGACGGTCAGAATCGTGTGAGCGGCCGCCAGCGAATACGGCAGCGCTTCATCGCGTGTCAGACTCGCCGCGGCCTCGATCGGCGTGTCGTTTGAAACCTCCACGGCCACGCGATAGACGCCCTCCTGCACTTGGGCCGCGCTGACCGCAATGACGCCGGAGATCGAATCGTACTGAAACGGATCGTGCCGCGCGGCGGAAAGCAAATCATCGAGACTGCATTCCGCAAGTTGAATGTCGCGTTCCATGGCTTCCTGCCACGATCCCGGCATCACTTGCAAAAACCGTACACGCACAGCCAGCCGGGCCTTCCGCGTACCGGTTATCAGGCATTCGGTGCGCATGGCCGACGCTTCCGTGCCATACTGCGCCGCACTGTAAGAAGGTGGAACCAACACCCCGAAATTGAATCGCCGCCGGTTTTTCACCGACGAAGCGCGGTACGGATAGAGGATATAACCCTCATACAGTACGGCGTTGGCGATCTGCTCCACGCCGGGCGGGCTCACTGCCCAACTCCTTCGGTTTCGTGGACACCCGCGGCGTCCAACAGACCCTCCAGCATCTTTTCCCACGTCGGCGTGCCCAGGCGGATCTTGTATCGATGCAGCCGGGAAAACACATCGCGCTGCAGGCAGAGCCACGCCGTGTTGGGGTAATACAGATCCATCATCTCTTTCCACGGCTTCACCGGTAGACGGAATTTCGATTCCTTATCCCAGGATATCGGCGCCACCTGCAAGCCGCCCTTGGCCGCCTCGTAGAACACAGTGCCACTGAACTGAAAACAGAGGGGGATTTCGCCGTCGTCCAACCCTTGAAAGTATTTTACGGCCGCCACGTTGAAGTCGAACGTGCACGGCACTGGCAGTTCGGTCTGCGTGCTGCCCGTGAACCCCGGCACGACGATGCTGGTTTGCGTCCACAACATGGTGCGCAGCGTTTGCCCCCATCGCTGCGGTTCACCGAACAGATCGCGGAGTTTTTCCTGGTCGTGTGAATCGTAGCGCCGGCGCGCAGGCTCGATCTGAATCTGGCAGCGCAGCGCGATGGTGTGGATCGGCTCAGGCGCCGCGTTGGCGACCCGCAGGTTGAATCCCAGCAGCGGGGAAACCGCATAAGGTACCGCCTGCACGCCGTCGATTTGAAAGCTGAGGTCAGGCATAACTCGCCCTCGCTTTTAGATCCGAAAAGAACGCCTGGAGTTTCTTCCATAACTCCGTGCCGCCCGATAGTCCGCTCCAGTTTGAGCGGATCAGCCACACCAGCTTGTAGCATTCATCGATAGGAATCAGATAATATTCGTGGGCGGAGTAACCGCGCGTTGCGCCAAGCCGGTTAACCAGCAGCGCTTCCACATCCGGCTCCATCTCCGCCAGCACGGGATTCTCGGCAACAAGGTCACTCCAGGTATCCAGATCCAGTTGTGACTCGGCCGCACCTGCCGGGCTGGGATATTCGGCCACCACGCGCCCGTCCGGGCTGCTGTAAAAAAAGAACGCCATGTTGATAGGCACGGCTAGGCTATCCCATCCCACATCGGTAAGCTGAAATCCGCCTAGGAACCGAGCGCGGCGTGGAACGCGCTTATACTTCCCGGCCGCTTGACTGCAAAAGAGCAGTGCGCAAGCCTGGCAGGAGCACACCAGCTTGCGAGCCTTCGGTTCCACCAGATGCGGATGATCTTCTGCCAGCGGGGTGGCGCAGATTTCGCACTTCTCAACCGCACGTCTTTCCACGGTAGCGAAGCGGCGAAGGGCGGAAAGCGAATCCGGCGACCGAGCCGGATGTCATAGTCGCGCACCCTTCCGGCCGGCGCCATCGGTAGCCGGTGCTGCGAGCGGCCGCAGCTTCGCCAGCGGCACAAATCCCGAGGCGACGGCCGGCTCGGCCCGCATTTCTATATCGAGCCGGGTCAAATCGGGCACCGCCTCGTACATGGTGTCCTCCACCACTTTCTGAAAACTCGCACTCGCGGAGCCGCAAGTTGACGAAGGCCTCGCTCGCAGCCTTACGACGCCGCCTTCGAGGGATAGCAACTCGACAGTGCCCTGCCCTCCCGCCCTCAGCTTCTCCAATCCCGCATGCACTCGAGTTTCAAAATCGATGGGGTGCAGTCCGCTCGAAGCCAGCAAGCTTCCCAACAGTTCGTCGCGGCCGAAAGCAGTCAGGATCGACCTTCCCGATTCCGCGCGGGCTACGATCTCCGTTACCCGTTCCAATCCGGCGCCGTAGAGTTCCAGCAGCGACTGTACTAACTCCCGCACCACGCCCAGTGTGGCGGAATCGGCGGTGTTTTCCAGCTTTTCGATTAGCTCCTCAATCCGTCCCGTCCGTTTCCGGACATCCGATATTTTGTCCATGGGTAGTGCCGATCAAAAAGCGTGGCCGGAGGCGGCCAGCCACTTTTGAGTGTCCTCCGGGGCTCTATGAGTGTACACCGAACGTAGGCGAATGGACGGTTTCAAGAACCTTCCCGTCGCCCAGATACATGTGTACACCGCAAGGCAGACAAGGGTCAAAACTGCGGACGGTTCGCATGATGTCTATACCTTTGAATTTGTCGGGGCCGTTTTCCTCGAAGATCGGCGTATTCTGAACGGCGTCTTCGTAGGGTCCCGGAGTCCCATAAACATCGCGCGGATTGGCGTTCCAGGGTGTCGGCGGATAGGGGTGATAATTCGCGATCTTGCCATCGCGAATGACCACATGATGCGACAACACGCCGCGCACAGCTTCGTGGAAGCCGCAGCCGATGGCGTCGTCGGGTACTTTGAACTCGGACCACGTCCTCGTGCGTCCGGCGTGGACTTCCTTCAGCGCCTTCTCAGCGAAATAAAGCGCCGCAGCGGCGGCGTAAGCCTGGAAATAAGTGCGGGCCCGGTCGCGCTCGATCGCATTGCTCCATTTCGGAATCTTCCATTCGAATTCGACTTCGGGCAGGGATACCGTCTTGGGCAGGTAGATCTTGACGCTATGGCCGGTGGCCTTTACATATCCGATGTCCACGATGCCGGCCAGCGCCGTCGACCAGAAACGGGCGATCGGGCCGCCGCCCGTATCGAGCGCCAGATACTCGTCGGTACGCTTGTCATACCAGCGCGGCGACATCACCCACGTGTATTTGTCCGTAGAAATCGCGCTTCTGCGGCCGCGGCGTGGTGGTCTGGTTCCAGGGATGCCGCTGATCCACCGGATTGCCCAGCGGATCCTGTTTGACGAAGGTTTCGCCATGATCCCAGTCGTCATAGTATGAGCTACCCAGCAGAATGCGAATGTTGAGGTTGATATCGACCAGGTTGTGCGTGACCGCCTTGCCGTCGACGATGACGCCGGGCGTCACATACATGGCTTTGCCCCACTCATCCATGTTCTTGTAGGTGTAGTCGCACTTGGCGGGATCGTTGAACGATCCCCAACAGCCCAGCAGAACGCGGCGCTGTCCGACTTTCTCGTAGCCAGGCAGTGCCTCGTAGAAGAAGTCGAACAGATCGTCGTGCAGCGGCACTACCTTCTTCATGAATTCCACATACTTCATCAGACGCACGATGTAATCGGTGAATAGCTGGACGGTGGGCACCGTGCCGACCCCGCCCGGATACAAGGTCGACGGGTGCACATGCCGCCCTTCCATGAGGCAGAACATCTCCCGCGTCATGCGGCTCATCACCAGGGCTTCCCGGTAGAACGAGCCGGTGAACGGGTTGAGCGCCGTCATGATGTCGGAGATGTTTTGAAAACCGTGCAGGTTCGAGTGCGGAGCAGCCGTCTTCTGGGCTTTAGCCCAGACACTCGGGTTAGTCTCCTTTACCATCTGCTCGCAGAAGTCCACACCCACCAGGTTGTCTTGGAAAATATTGTGGTCAAACATGTACTCGGCCGCTTCGCCGAGGTTTACGATCCACTCGCCCAGCGCCGGCGGCTGTACGCCAAATGCCATATTTTGCGCATAGCAGGCGCACGTGGCGTGGTTGTCGCCGCAGATCCCGCAAATGCGGCTGGTAATGAAGTGGGCGTCGCGCGGATCCTTGCCCTTCATGAAAATGCTGTAACCGCGAAAAATCGACGAGGTGCTGTAACATTCGGCTACTTCCCGATTCTCAAAGTCGATTTTGGTAAAGATTCCAAGACTCCCGACAATCCGAGTGATCGGGTCCCAATTCATGTCCACCAATTTCCGGGACTTGGCGGGCGTGTCAGTCATCGTTCCAGTCACTGTGCTCATGAGGTCGCTCCTTTAGCCTCTTAGTAAGTCCTTGGGTGGTAGCCAGTGGTCAGGTTAGTTCCCGTATGGCGCCATTTCGGCTCTTTATTGACCGTCGAATTGGTGAACGACCGCAGCGCACGGATGGCGTTGCCGTATACCGCGACCGAGTTGGTGGACATCTTCGCGCCGGGTGGTTCGTCCATGAACGGCATGAATTTGTCCGGGAAGCCCGGCATGGTGCAGCCAATACAGATTCCGCCTACGTTGGGACAGCCACCGATACCGGCCATCCAGCCGCGCTTGGGTACGTTGCAGTTGACTACCGGGCCCCAGCAGCCCAACTTGACGATGCATTTGGGCGAGCCATACTCGGTGGTGAAGTCGCCCTGTTCGTAGTAGCCGGCGCGGTCGCAGCCTTCGTGTACCGTCTTGCCGAACAGCCAAGCCGGCCGCAGTTCCGCATCCAACGGAATCATGGGCGCCAGTCCCGCCAATTGGTAGAGCAGATAGAGGACGGTTTCCATGAAGTTGTCGGGCTGAACCGGGCAGCCCGGTACATTAACGATGGGCAGACCCGCTTTCGATCTCCAATCCCAGCCAAGGTGGTCCGCCAGCCCCATGCAGCCGGTCGGATTCCCCTCCATAGCGTGGATGCCGCCGTACGTCGCGCAAGTCCCGATCGCGACGACCGCCGTAGCCTTCGGAGCGAGGCGATCGATCCAGTCTGTCGTTTTGATCGGCTGCCCCGTCGCTTCGTCGGTTCCCATCGCAGCCCAATATCCGTCCTTCTTGATTTTTTCGTTCGGGATGGAGCCTTCCACAACCAGGACGAACGGTTCCAGCTTGCCCTCGGCGCCAAGATGGAAAAAGCGTAAGAAGTCTGAGCCATTTTCGTAGGCCAAGACGGGATTGTGCAAGTGGACCTTAGGCAGGCCGGGTATGGCGCCCAGAAGCACATCCTCGATGCTGGGCTGGGTGGCGGCGGTGATGGAAACTGAATCGCCATCGCAGCCTAAGCCGGCGGTGATCCAGAGAATATGAACTTCAGGGACAGGCGACGAACGCTGCGTCTTATGACCGTAGGGAACGGTTTCGTTTGGCATACAAGGCCCTCCTTCCAGCTTCGACGTGGTAAGACCTAAATCTTGTTGCCGAGGAGGGGAGCGGTGCCTAAGCGCTTACAGTTGCGTATTGGTCTAACCTACAGCTCGATTCCCCTCTGTACTGAGTACTCTCTGCACCTATCCGGTAGTGTAAGGCCGAGCAACACGCGCCTCAATCACGGCGCCCCTGTATTGTATGGAAGGGTTGGCCCGCGATTCTGTATCGGGGTTTCCCTTACGATATATGTTCCGTGCGAATCGGCACCTTATACTGGATTGCTCCCGGTCCATTGCACCGCCCGCTGTACTAACTCCCGGGCGTTCCTTAAAGTGAGCTTCTCTTTAATATGTGCGTAATAAGACTCGACCGTCTTCACACTCAAATGCAGTTCTTCCGCGATCTGGCGGGTGCCGTGCCCCTGACCGATTAACCGGAAAACCTCCAGTTCCCGGTCAGTGAGATCTTCCATACTCGACCGCGCAGGTGCACCCGCGCGCCCGATGAATTGGTGCATCATCTTCTGGGTCATGCGATCGCTAACATAAACTTCCCCGTCCAGGATCTGCCGGATCGCGATCAGGACCCGCTCCGTGGCTTCCTGCTTCATGATGTAGCCGTTCGCGCCGGCTCGCAGTGCCCGTTCCGCATAGAGTGACTCATCGTGCATGGAAAGAACCAGAACGGGCAGTTTGGCATCCCGGGATGCGGATGGTCTTCAGCAGTTCGATGCCGTCGGGGCCGATCGAGCGACTACATCCACGATCACGATGTCGGGCTTCAGCGGACGCGATGGCATCCAGTGCCGTGCGGGCATCCTCGGCCTCCCCGCACACCATCAAGTCGGGCTCGCGGTTGATCAATTGCGAAAGCCCCTGGCGCACGATAGGATGATCGTCAACCACAAAGACGCGGGTCTTGCCGGCGGATCGTTGGCACTGATGCTTGCGGCGTGCATGTAACCACCGTTCCGCGCTGGCGCCGTGCCCGCGTCTGGCGGGATTGATCTGTAATGTCGCGCCAATCATCTTCGCGCGATAGTTCATGATATGCAAGCCCATTCCTGTGCTGATTCCGTACGTTTTCCGGCAATCCCGGCGCCGTCGTCCTGAATGCTGAGCGCCACTAGATCGCCGTCCGCGCAGAGACGGATCGCGATATTCTTGCCTCCGCCATGCTTCACTGCATTATTCACCGCTTCCTGCGCGATGCGGTACAGATGGTTGGCGACCGCCTCGTCGCTCGATCAGACACTGGAGCTTCGCATTCAAACTGGCACGACAGCCCGAATAAGTCGCGCACTTCGGCCGCGTACTGTTCCAGTGCCGACATCAGCCCGCGCGCGTCGGATGCTACAGGTAAGAACCGCGGGACAGTTCGCGGGTCTTGTGAATCGCCTCATTCACCAGACGGACAATCTTGCGGGCGTCTGCCGCTTCCGCCACGGACTTGTCAGCCAGCTTCTGCTCCAGTACCTTGCTCATGAAGGCGATGCCGGTGAGATGCTGGCCCAAGCCGTCGTGCAGATCCTGGCCGATACGATGCTCTTCGCGCGCGCTGATTTCAAGAATGGCGGTTTCCAGGCGCTTCGATTCGGTAATGTCCACGCCGGTGGCTATGACGTGGCCGACTTTCGCCTCTGCATCTGTGAGCAGTGTCCCCGACCACGAAATCAGCCGCGGGCCGGCTTCACCGGTTACCCAATGTCCGTCATACTCCTGCGGATTCTGCGCCGAGCGCAGTTGGTCGAACGCCGCCTCGAAACGCTCGGCATCCTCGCGCGACGAAAAAAGCTCCCACGCATGCTTCCCCTTCACCTCGGCGAAGCGTTGGCCGGAGGTTTGCTCGCAGGCTCGATTGAACTGAACGATCCGGCCGTTCAGATCCAGAACCATGATCAGCGTGCCGACGGTATGCAGGATCGCCGAGACGAAATTGCGCTCCTGTTGCAGCGCTTGCTCAGTGCGTTTGAGTTCGGTGATGTCGAAGGCTACGCCCTGAATGAACCAGGGATGGCCGTCCTCGCTGCGAACCATCTTCGCTTCGCAGTGGAACCACACCACGTGGCCATCCCTCGCCATCACCCGGTACACGGATCGCAGAGGCTTTCCCGTAAGGAACATCTCCGCCGCTTCCTCGCTCCAGCGCAAATTGTCTTCCGGATGAATGTGCCGGTACCAGCGCACCGGATCCTCCAACCATTCCGCCTGCGAAAATCCCAGCGCCGCTTCGATATACGGACTGACATACGCTTCGCCGATGCCGCGATCCAGATAAACTAGAAACACGACAGCCGGGAATTGCTCCACCAGGCTTCGATAGCGGGCTTGCATGTTGGGCAACTCGCGCACGCCTTCGAAAGTTGGCGGACGAGGTCCGTCGGGCGAATCGAGCATGAAGATACCGGCGAGATCTTCGAGCATCGATTGCGCCTGCAGCAAGGTTGGGTCGAGAGCCGCTGAACCGCCCTCACCCGATCTCACCGAGTTGCCGGCGATGAATGCCGTGGCTAGGCTGATATCATCGGCAAGCATATCTATTCCCGGTGGCTGCGCCAGACGGGCTCTTTGTTCAACGAGTCCTGTACAAAACGCCGCAGAGCATGGATGGCGCGTCCATAGGTCATCACCGCGCTTGAGGAAAGTAACGAGCCCGGTGGCTGATTCATGAAAGGCATGAACTTATCCGGAAAACCTGGCATAGTGCAGCCAATGCACACGCCTCCCACGTTGGGACAACCGCCAATGCCATTCATCCAGCCGCGTTTGCCCACGTTACATTGCACTACCGGGCCCCAGCATCCCAGTTTTACGATACACAACCGCGAACCGTATTCCTCGGCGAACTCTCCCTGCTCGTAGTAGCCGCCCCGATCGCAGCCTTCGTGCACCGTGCTGCCGAAGATCCATTTGGGACGCAGACATTCATCCAGCGGAATCATCGGCGCGCGGTCCACAGCCTGATGCAACAGGTACAGCAGCGTTTCCATGAAATTGTCGGGCTGCACGGGACAACCGGGCACGCACACGATGGGAATGCCGGCTTTCGATTTCCATTTCCAACCCAGATAATCCGGCAGTCCCATGCACCCGGTCGGATTGCCCTCCATGGCATGAATCCCGCCATACGTGGCGCAAGTACCCGCGGCAATCACCGCCCAGGCATGCGGCGCCAGCCGGTCGATCCAATCGCAAGTAAGAATCGGCTGGCCGGTAGTCTGGTCGGTTCCGAGTGTTGCCCAATAGCCTTCCTTTTTGTTGGTTTCATCGGGAACGGAACCTTCCATCACCAGGATAAAAGGCGGTGCATCGCCTTTGGCAGCGGCGTGAAAGGGACGCAGGAAGTCGTCTCCGTTCGCGTACGCCAGAACCGGATTGTGCAGGTTCACCTTGGGAATCCAGGGGAGTCCGCCGCGCACGATGTCTTCGATGCTGGGCTGAGTTGCGGCGGTCATGGCGATGGATTCGCCGTCACACCCCAGACCGGCGGTGATCCACAAAATATCGATTTCCGTGATCGCGTCCGGCAATGGTTCAACTCCTTTGCCCTGGAATCTCCTGGTGGCGCTATTTTACCTGATCGCGGAACAATGGTGCGCAACTTAACTTTCGACAGGAACCATAGGTTCACCGCGTCGCCGCCACAAGGCAAAAGCGGCGATACCGGTCGCCAGCACGCCAAAGCCGCACAGGATGAATGTCCAGCCGGAGGTCACAAAAATGTAAGCCCAGCCAATCAGCGCCAGCACGCTGGGAATGGGATACAACCACATGCGGAACGGGCGCGGCACATCGGGCCGCGTCTGGCGCAGTACTTGTACCGCGGCGATCTGGCCGATGAACTGGCTCAGGATGCGGGCGGTCAAGATCGCAGACAGCACCCAATCCAGGCTTAACATGCCCCCGGCAATCGCCAGGCCACCAATCACCAGCAGCGATACGTAAGGAAAGCCGCCCTTGGGATGCAACCGGGCAAATGGTTTCCAGAAATAGCCGTCAAGTGCGGCGGCATATGGCACGCGGCTGTAAGCCAGCAACAGGGCAAAGACGGAAGCGATCGCCGACCACAAGATCAGAATCGTGACCACCGTCCCCGCCCAAGGCCCATACAGTGTCTCCATGAATCGCGCCGCCACGAATTTGGATTGCACCGCCTCGCGCCAGGGGACCACGGCCATGATTGCCACGGTCATCAGCGTGAACATGCCGCCCACCACAAACACCGACAGAATAATCGACTGTGGCATTACCCGTTCGGGACGCCGCACTTCCCCTCCCACAAAACAGATGCCGTAATAACCGAGGTAGTTGTACATGGCGATCAGCGTGGCTCCGCCCAACCCCGACAGAAACGCAGGCGAGAGCGTGAACGCCTGCCGAGGAAAGTCAAACGCCCGATGCGCGTCAAAATGCAGAAATCCGGCGACGATAATCCAACCGACGGTTGCCAGCATGCCAACCCAAAGCACCACGGTCAGCCGGCCAATCGACTGGATCCCGCGATAGCACAGCGCAATCACCAGCGCGCCGACGATCAGGATGGCGAAACGCATCTCCCAAGCGCCCATGCCGGTGCGAAAATAGCTCAGGTATTGCGCGAAGCCGATATAACCCGAAGCAATCTCCAGCGGCCCGCTGAAAATGAACTGCCAGATAAAAAGAAAAGGCAGCAGCTTGGCGAGCCGGGTGCGCGCAAACGCCACGCGCAGATAGAGAAAGCTGCCGCCTTCTCCCGGCATCGCGGCCGCCAGTTCCGCCCACACCAGCCCGTCGCAAAGCGCCAGCACCGCGCCCACGGCCCATCCCAGCAGGCATTGCGGTCCGCCCATCGCGCCGATCATCAGAGGAATCGTTACGAACGGTCCGACTCCAACCATGTTGCTCATGTTGAGCGCGGTGGCTTCGAGGAGTCCCAACCCGCGCTTGACTGCCTGCCGTTCGGCCATCGTTCGATCCTAGCAGTGCGGCGCCTGCCACCGCCGGGCCGTGCTGGTGTCGTAAAATCTTAGTTTGTCCGACCCCCAAGTAACGGTGGTGATTCCCACTCTGGCCGCGGATGCGAGACTTCAGGAATGCATCGCGTCGTTGGAGAAACAGACGCAGCGCAATTTCGAAGTGATCATCGTGGACAACAGCGGCTCTGGGGCCGTGCGCCGCAACAGGGCTGTTCCGGAGCGCGTGCGGGTGATCGAGCAAACCCGCAACGTGGGCTTCGGATCGGCCTGCAACCGGGCGTTCCAACAATCGCGCAGCCCCTATCTTGCGACCCTCAATGACGATGCCGCACCCCATCCCGGCTGGCTGGGAGCACTCCTCTCCGCGATAGAGTCGCGGCCCGATGTGGGGATGTGCGCGCCGCAGGTTCGCCTGTATGGCGAAGATGCGCTCGATTCGGCGGGCATGTTGGTGTGCGCCGACGGCAGCAGCAAACAACGCGGCCAAACGCGTCCGCCAAAGTTCTTTCCGGTGACCGAGGAAGTGCTTTTCCCCAGTGCTTCGGCGGCGCTCTACCGCCGCGCCATGCTGGATCGAATCGGCCTGTTCGACGATCGCTTCTTCCTTTACTGCGAAGATACCGACCTGGGTCTGCGCGCCCGCTGGGCCGGCTGGCGATGTCTCTATGTGCCGGAGGCCGTCGTGGAACATCACTATTCGCATTCCGCTGGACGCGCGTCCCCGGTGAAGGCTTATTACGTGGAGCGCAATCGACTGTTTGTGTTGGCCAAGAATTATCCGGCGCGCATGCTGGCGGCGGCGCCGTTCGTCTCGCTGGCGCGCTACTGGTGGCACGTGCGCGGCATGCTGAACGGCCGGGGGGCAGCGGCGCGTTTTCGCCTGGAAGGTTCACCATTCTGGCGCATGGGGTATTATGTCCTGAAAGCGCACGCCGCCCTGCTGCGGCATTCCCCGCGATTGCTCCGGCAGCGCCGTGAAATCCGGCGCACCGCCCTCCTGAATCCGCGCGTCTACCGCAACCTGTTGCGGTCGCATTCGATATCGGCGCGGCGCGTGGCCGAGTTGTGACCATGCCTGCACCCAATCGGCCGGCCCACGCTGCGCTGCTCGTCATCGTGCCGGCATACAACGAAGAAGCCGCCGTGGGGGGGGTGGTGCGCGCCATCCATGGCGCCATGCCGGGAACGCCGGTACTGGTGATCGACGATAGTTCCACCGATGCCACCCAGGCGGTCGCTCGCGACGCGGGCGCGCGCGTCCTGGCGCTGCCTCACCACCTGGGATTAGGCGGCTGCGTGCAAGCCGGCTATAAATTGGCGTTCGAGTTGGGCTACGGCTATGTGATCCGCGTGGACGGCGACGGCCAGCATGATGCGCGCGATATTCCGAAAGTGTTTGAAGCCTTAAGAACGTCGGGCTGCGAGATGGTCATCGGGTCGCGATTCGCCGGTGGCGCCGGATACCAGTCCACGGCCGTGCGCGGATTGGGCATCCGCTTCTTCCGCATGGTGCTGCGGCCCATCCTGGGACAACCGGTGGGCGATCCCACTTCCGGCTTCGTGGGCGTCAATCGCAATGCCCTGCAAGTGTTCAGCAAAAGCTTTCCACTGGAATACCCGGAAATTGAAGCGCTGGTAGTGCTGCAGCGCAAGCGCTTCCGCTTTATGGAAGTCCCCTGCACCATGCACGCGCGCACCACCGGCAGGTCGTCAATTACGGCCGTGCGATCGATCTACTATATCGTTCACGTCCTGCTGGGCGTGTTCGTCAACGTGCTGAAATTCGACCAGCGTACCCGTCGTCCGGCCCGGGAGAAACCGTAAGGAGAAATGCAATGGACCGTCTTCTAAATGTATTGACGGCGTTGAGCGGGCTGCTCCTGTTGTTCGTGCTCGTTTCCGTGCGGCGCGCGCACATCCGTGTGGAATATTCGGTAAGCTGGTTACTGGCCGCGGCCGCCCTGCTCATCCTTTCCAGATCGCGCGGCATGTTGGAGTTTGCGGCACACAGGCTGGGACTTTCCGACCCCCCGCTGGCTCTGCTGCTGCTGATCGGCTGCGTATTTCTGCTCATGTTTTACCGTTTTTCCGTGATCATCTCCAAGTTGCGCGACGATAACATCGCCTTGGCGCAACGCCTGGCCATTCTGGAGTATCGTTTGGAATCGTTGCGTGATGGAGACGCACGTGGCTGATACGCGAGCCAAAGCGCCGCGCATGAGCGGCGCAGCCAAGCCTGCAATTGCCAAACCCAAGAACACGAGCCGGTGGATTTGGGTCGCCGCCTGCGCAGCAGCGGTCTACCTCGTCTTTCAAGTCTATTCTCCCGCCCTAAACGGCCCATTCGTTTTCGACGATACCTCACAGCCTTATCATTCGCAGGATTTCGACAGTTCGCTGCTCGTCTGGATGCACGGCGTCCGGCCGCTGTTAATGTTCAGTTACTGGCTAAACTATCAGAACTCCCCTGCCCCGTTCGGATTTCACGTCGTGAACGTGATCATTCACCTGTTGAATGGCGCCCTGATATTCCTAGCCCTGCGAAAGCTGTTGCAGCGCGATTCGACCGGCTGGCTGCTGCCGGCCTTCGGCGGGGCGATATTCTTGTTGCACCCGATTCAGACCGAAGCGGTGTCTTACATCGCCGGACGGAGCGAAGGGCTCAGTGTGTTGTTTTTCCTCGCCGCCTACGTTTTGTTTCTCTACCGGCCTGCGCCGGCAATCACGTGGACCTTCGCCCTTGCCGTGCTCCTCCTGTTCGGCGCCGCCGCCATGACCAAAGAACATACTCTTGTATTACCGGCGGTCTTGTTATTAACGGATTATTATTGGAATCCGGGCTTCTCGGTGAGTGGCATTCGCTGCAACTGGCGGCTCTACGTAACCATCGCAATAGGCGCCATTGCCGGAGTTGCCCTGGTCGCAAAAGTCCTCGTGCAATCGACCACGGCAGGTTTCGCCTTGAAGGACTTCACCTGGTACCAATATTTTTTCACCCAATGCCGCGCGTTCTTTGTCTACCTTCGGCTGCTGGTTTTTCCGGCCGCGCAAAACGTGGATTGGGACTTTCCCCTCTCGCGCAACATTTTGGATCATGGCGCTATCATTGGTTTGCTCGCCATCGTGATGCTCACCGGCGCTGCTATGTATTTCCGCAGGCGCTATCCTCTGGTCTCCTACGGTTTCTTTGTGTACCTGCTGCTGATGGCGCCGGCGTCGTCGTTCGTCCCCATCCAGGACACTCTGGCGGAGCGCCGCTTGTATCTCCCCATGATCGGCATCCTGATTATGGTCACCGCCGTGATCGCGCGCTTGCATCTGGAGCGTCGTACACTCGCCATCGGCATGGGCGTGGTAACGGCCGTGTTGGCCTTCACGACGTACCAGCGCAACACAGTTTGGGCCAGCGATACGGCCCTCTGGGAGGATGCCGCCATGCATTCCCCAAACAAGCAGCGAGTGCATTTTCAACTGGGCCACGTCTATTACAGCAAAGGGCGCTGCCCCGAGGCGGTCTCGCAGTTCGCCGCCGCCGCCAAAGTACGCAAGCCGAATTACGGCCTGCTGGTTGACTGGGGCTTGGCACTCGATTGTGTCGACCAGCCGGAAGCCGCCATCGCCAAATTTCGCGAGGCCGTGGCGCTTGCGCCGTCGGCCCACGGTTATACGCAGATCGCCATGGTCTACGCCAAACGGGCGCAGTGGCCGGAAGCGCTCGAGGCGCTAAATCAGGCCGAGCAATTAGACCCGAAATACCCAGTGATTTATTATTATCGAGGGGGTGTTCGAGCGAAGACGGGCAACTTCGCCGGCGCGGTAACCGACTATCGGTACGCGCTGGCGCTCGATCCGCAACTCGAGCCTGCGCGCCAGGGCTTGGCCTACGTCCAACAGCAATTACGAAACGGGCGGTGACATGCGGCCGCTGCGCATAGGCGTTAACGCCCTGTACCTGATTCCGGGTGGCGTGGGCGGCACGGAGATCTACCTGCGCGAACTGTTGGCGGCCCTCGCGCGGATCGACGGCGACAGCGAGTATTTCGTCTTCACCAACCGGGAAAGCGGATCGGACCTCGTGCCGCCCGCCGCCAACTTCCACCAGATCCCGCAAGCGGTGCGCGCCGCGTTTAGACCGGCCCGCATCCTGTGGGAACAAACCCTGCTGCCCCCGGCAGCCAGGCGTGAGGCCATCGACGTGCTCTTCAATCCCGGCTTCACCGCCCCCATCTATTGCACTTGCCCGATGGTGACCGTCTTCCATGACATGCAGCACAAGCGCCATCCGGAGCACTTTCGCTGGTACGACCTGCCCTTTTGGCGTGCGCTCTTGTTTGCGGCGGCGCATCGCTCCAAGATGCTGCTGGCCATTTCCGATGCGACACGTGCAGACCTGCTGCGTTATTACCGTTTGCCCCCGGAACGCATTCGCGTGACTTGGTTAGGTGTCGACAGGGCTTTCTTCGGATTGCGGCGCGCGCCTGAGAAATTGCTCCTTACCGTCTCGACGCTGCATCCGCACAAGGGCTTGGACGAACTGTTGCAAGGCTTTGCACGTTTTCACCGCGCCCGTCCCGACTACCGTCTGGTCATCGCCGGAATGCGTGGATTCCATGGCGGCGCGTTAGAGCATTTGCGCGAGCAACTAAGCCTGAAGACCGCGGTCGAACTCACCGGCTGGATCCCGCGCGCCCATTTATATGATCTATACACCCGCGCGTCGGCCTTCCTCTACCCATCCACTTTCGAGGGATTCGGCATGCCGGTGCTCGAAGCCATGGCGGCAGGCATTCCGACTGGCTGTTCCGACATTCAACCGCTGGCCGGCATCGCAGGCGGCGCGGCTCTCTTGTTTGAACCTGCTGATTCGGGCGCCATCTATCATGCCATGCTGCGCTTGACCGGCGACCAAACCTTGCGTGCGAGCCTGGAAGCCGGCGGACCACGCCGCGCCGCGGAGTTTTCCTGGACAGCCACCGCCCGCGCCACCCTCGAAGCTCTCCGAGCGGCTGCGATGTAAGAAAAAAGCACCAACGCGGACTACCTGTATTTAGAGCGAGCGATGACTTCCGCTTACGGCGGCCAGGATCTGAAAGCCAGGTTCCTCCGTCTGTTCGAAGAATACGCACCGGCCCTGGAACGCCTGGCAGGCGCTTACGCCCTTGCGCGCGCCGACCGCGAAGACCTGGTCCAGGAAATTGCCACCGCGCTATGGCGCGCGCTGCCTGCCTATCGAGGCGACGCCAGCGAACGCACCTGGCTGTACCGCATCGCGCACAACGTCGCGATCACGGCACGAGTCAAGCAGCGCAAGCGCGATCAACGGGAACTCGCGCAGGAATCGCTGCCCGACTTTCCGCAAGCAGGCGCCGGCGCCGAACTCGATCTACTGGCGCAAGAGCGCCGGTGCTTGCTGTTCTCGGCGGTGCGCCAGCTTGGGTTGGCAGACCGGCAAATCACAGTGCTGCACCTCGAAGGCTTGAGCGGCGCGGAGATTGAGGCCGTAACGGGCGTGGCCGAAGGCGCGGTGGCAACCCGGCTAACCCGCATCCGCGAAAAGTTGCGCCGCGCCGTGCAAGCGAAGGAGGCTGGCAGTGGCCGATAACGACGAACTCGAACAGCTTTGGCGCAGCCCGAGCACTGCGACGGCGAGAGCATCGGACTTGTTGGCGGTAGCTCTGACAAGAACCAAGCGGCTGGATCGCGCTATCGGCGCACGCAACCTCCGCGAGTGCATTGGCGGCGCTTTCGTAGCAATATTCTTCACCTACGTCGCCCGGCATTCTCCCAATGCTCTGTCGCAGGCCGGCAACTTGATCGTCGCAGCCAGCGGTATCTGGATCATTTTCTACATGCTGCGTTTCGGGCAGCCGGCGCCCAGCCCGGCCAGCGACATGACCGCGGCCGATTTTAAGAAAGCCTTGCTTTCCAAATACGACCGCCAAATTGCCGTGCTGAAGCACGTCAAGTATTGGTACCTGCTCCCGCCCTATGCCGGGCTGCTGTTGGCCAGCGCCGGTACCATGATCGAGCAACACGCCAAGGGCCAACCGTTCTGGCCCCAAGCCATCGCCGCCGCCGCTTATACCGCCGTTTTTGGCTTCATCTGGTGGCTGAACGAACACTCCGCAGTCGGCTACCTCCGGCGCGAACGCGCCCAACTGCTCGACGACATGCAGAGTCCGGCGGAGGACTGGTTTTAGGCCCTGCCGATGCCATTAGACAACAAGCGGCCCGCCGATCGTTCAAGTTATACTGTTGCGAGTGAACAGAGAATATCATAAGTGGTACAGCCCGCATCTGCAACGAGATATGGAACTCCTGACCTTCGGTCATGCGGGCATGCCCGTCATCGTTTTCCCGACCTCCATGGGCCGCTTCTACGATTACGAATCGCGCGGTATGATCGGCGCCATTGGCTATCAGTACGATGCCGGCCGCTTGCAGGCTTTTTGCCTCGATAGCGTCGATTCGGAAAGCTGGTATAACAAGCGCATTCCCCCCCGCGAACGCGCCCTGCGTCACTTGCAGTACGAAAACTACGTGATTCACGAAGCTCTGCCGTTTATCCGCGAGCGGAATCCCGAAGGGCGCGTCGCCGTCACCGGCTGCAGTTTCGGCGGCTATCACTGCGTCAACTTCGCCCTCCGTCATCCCGAACTGGTGGGCCCCTGCGTCAGTATGGGCGGCGCTTTCGACATCCACCAGTTCATCAACGGCTATTACGACGATAATTGCTACTTCAACTGCCCGCCTGATTTCCTGCCCAATCTGACCGACGACCGCTTCCTCAGCGAGTATCGCAACGGGCTCAAATTAGTCCTGGCCACAGGCGAAACGGACATCTGCTTGAAGGAAAATCTGCGGCTCGCGGGCATCATGGATGGCAAACAGATTCCACACTGGCTCGACGTGTGGGGCGACGGCACGGGCCACGACTGGCCTTGGTGGCAGAAGATGGCCATCAAATTCTTCGGCTAGGAATGGCGGACACCCCGGCCATCGCGGTCCGCGATCTGCGAAAGCGATACGGCGATAAAGTCGCCGTCGATGGCGTTGACCTGGTGGTTCCGCGCGGCTGCTTCTTCGGATTTCTGGGCCCCAACGGCGCGGGAAAGTCCACCACCATCCGCATGCTGACAGGGCTGATCCCGCCTACCTCCGGAACCATCGAACTGCTAGGTATGCCGCTCCCGGAGCGCGAGCTCGAAATTAAGCGGCGCATCGGACTTGTGCCCGACGAATCGCTGCTCTTCGACCGTCTCACCGGGCCTGAATTCTTGGAATTCGTCGGCCGCATGTATGGCCTGGCGCGGCCCATGGCGCTGGAACGCTCCCGGTCGCTGCTCGATCTGTTTGAACTCCGCGAAAAACGCAAACTGATCGCGGAGTATTCCAAAGGCATGCGCAAGCGGCTGGCCATGGCCGCTTCCCTGATTCATCATCCCGACCTGTTCCTGATGGATGAGCCGTTCGAAGGCGTCGACGCCGTGGGCGCGCGCTTGATGAAAGACATCCTGCTCAATCAGGTACGCCGCGGGGCCACCATCTTTCTCACCTCGCACGTGCTTGAGGTGGTCGAACGCCTCTGCGATCGCGTCGCCATCATCGATAATGGACGCATCGTGCGCGAAGGTTCCATGAACGAGCTCCGCGGCGGAACAGAGTCCCTCGAAGACGTTTTCGTGCGCGTGGTAGGCGCCGGCCAGGAATTCCACGAATTGGAGTGGCTCAAATGATTCGCGCCATGCTCCGCGCGCAATGGCTGAGCATGCGCCTGTTCCGCATGGCGTCCCGGCAGGGCGCGGTCTTTTCCGTCGTGGTGGCCGTGCTATGGTACGGCCTCTGGACGGGGCTGGCGGCGGTGGCCGAGGAACTCTGCGCGACGCCTTCACTGGGGGCGCCAATCACAACCTGGCTGCCCATTGGCCTATTGGCCGTGTTCGCTTACTGGCAACTGGCGCCGATGGCATCCGGATCGATGGGATCATCGCTCGACCTGCGCAAGCTTCTGGTATATCCGGTGCCGCGCCAATCTCTGTTCCTGGTGGAAATCATTCTGCGTATTGCCAACTGCGCCGAATTGCTGCTGCTTCTCACCGGCGCCGCGATCGGCATCGTACGCAACCCGGCATTCGGTGGCTGGAGCGCGTTGGGCCGCGTACCTCTGGCCATGTTGCTTTTTGTCGCCTTCAACCTCACGCTGGCGGCCGGTCTGCGCAATCTGATCGAACGCCTGCTCAGCCGCAAGGGCATTCGCGAAGTGCTGGCCCTGCTGATGATGACGGTCGGAGTCCTGCCGCGCTTGCTGATGGTGACCGGTGCCGGCTCCCGCCGCTTAGACCGATTCTTTCCCAAAGCGGCCAATGCAATCTGGCCATGGGGCGCCACCGCCCATCTCATGCTCGCGCCCCCGCACGCTTTCCTGTATCAAGCCTTCGCCGTGCTCTTGGCTTGGGCAACCTGCTCTTATCTGTTCGGCCGCTGGCAGTTTACCCGCAGCTTGCGCTACGACTTCGAACACGCCCAGGCCACCGTATCCTCCAATACCGGCCGCCCGTTCGCCGAACGATTGTATCGCTTTCCCTCACTCCTGTTGCCGGATCCTTTGAGCGCAGTCGTCGAGAAAGAACTGCGCTCCCTGGTGCGCACGCCGCGCTTCCGGTTGATTTTCGTCATGGGCTTTTCATTCGGCCTGATCGTCTGGCTGCCCATGATGCTGCGGGGCCAAACGGCCCATTCCGGTGTCTCGGGCAGTTTCCTGTCGGTGGTCAGTCTGTATGCCCTGTTCCTGTTGGGACAAGTGACTTACGGCAATGCCTTCGGCTTCGATCGTTCCGCCGCGCAGCTCTATTTCGTGGCCCCAGTGCCGGTGGCGCGGGCGCTCGCCGGCAAGAATATCGCGGCGGCCCTATTTATTTTTCTCGAAATTGCGGCCGTTGCCGCGGCATGCACGCTTTTACGCCTGGGCATCACTTTGGCGCAAATCGGAGAGGCCTTCATCGTCACGGCAATATCGGCGCTGTATTTATTAGGGGTTGGCAACCTCGCGTCGGTGAATTATCCGCGGCCCATGAGTGCCCAGCGTGTCTCCTCGGGCGGCGCCGGTCGTGCGCAAGGCGCTATGTTTTTGCTGTACCCCGTCGCCCTGCTGCCTGTACTCATGGCGTATCTGGCGCGCTACGCCTTCGATAATCAGTTAGTCTTCTATGGCGCGCTGGCGTTCGCGGCTGCTTTCGGGTTGGTGTTCTATTATCTGGCGATGGAGTCCGCGGTAGGCACGGCCGGGCGCCGCCGGGAAACAATTCTTGCCGAACTATCCAGGGGCGAAGGGCCCATGGTCAGCGAATAATAGACACCGCTCGGGCGTACGTTGATATTGAGGACTACGGTAAATCGCGAATCGTAGAGGAACGGGGCAGCACGCAACGTTGCGTGCTTCACCCCATTTACACTACACCTGGTGGGCGAACTACAACCAGACAAACATGCGGCAGCAACGGCATTCCATTCGTCCAAGAGAGCCGCATGACCTGGATTCTTCTGTTACAATACATACCAACAATGCTTGACGAGAGGGAAATTGATAATTTCTATCCCTCCCATTCATGTTTTGTTTGGGCGCGGAGGTGCGCTGGGCGGCGGGAACGGGGGGTGGCGTAGCGCATGGACTTTGACCAACTGCACACATTCCTCGAAATCGTGAGGCTCAAAAGCTTCTCGAAGGCAGCCCAAACCTGCTATCGCACCCAACCGGCGATCAGCGCGCAAGTCCGCCAACTCGAACAGGAATTGAACACCGCGCTTTTCGAGCGTTTCGGCAGCCGTATTTCACTCACCACGGCAGGAAAAATTTTCGCCGATTATGCCGCCCAGATGCTTGAGCAGCGCCGCCAGGCGCAGGACGCCATCAGCGAACTGGAGCGCAATCCCCGCGGCGAATTGGTGATCGCCGCCAACGAAGCCACCTGTATTTACGTCCTCCCGCAAGTATTTTCCGAATATAAGAGTCTGTTTCCCGCCGTGCAACTGCAAGTGAACCGTTCTTACGCATCGCGCGTGGTCGACGCGGTCATGGAAAACGTCGCCGACTTCGGCATGACCCAGTTGCCGGTGGAAGAGAAGCGATTGCAGGTGGTCGATATTTACCGCGATGAAATCCGCGCCATCGTCCCCGCTCGGCATGCTTTGGCAGATCGCAAATCGGTAAGCGCCGGCGACCTGCTGCAATACCAGTTACTGCTTCCTAAGTCCGGTACCACTCGAGCGCGACTGAACACTTGGTTCGAATTAGTGGAAGACGACCTCCAAGTGTCCATGGAACTCGATTCCACGGAGATGATGAAGCGTTTCGTCATGGCGGGTCTGGGCGTCTCCTTCCTCGCCGTTTCCAACTGCCGGGAAGAAGTAACGGCAGGCAAAATACGGGCGATTCCCCTGGCGCCCGAGCCTATGATCCGCCGTCTGGGACTCATTTACCGCAAGGATAAAGCGCTCTCCAAAGCCGCGCTGGGTTTCATTCAAGTGGTGCTGGACAACCTGGGAGACCGTCAGTCAGCCCGTGAAAAACGGCCAAAGGTAATGGTGGGATGAAATGACTTGCCGGGAATGCGGAAAACACTTCGATTCCGAGGACACGCCGCACTGCCCCCGCTGCGGCGCGGTGCGCACCGATAAGTCGGGCGTCATAAAAAGTTCCACGATTCTGATTTCAGCCGGTGAGACGGACGCCGTCTACCGGTCGGTGAAAGAAGTCCCCGCGCCCCTGCGCCGCAAGTTGCTGAAGTCCACCAACGGCCTGAACTCCGCCACCATCCTCATCGCCGACCGCCGCGGCCGGCAGGAGATCGCGCGCGCCATTCAGAATCTTCCGTCCAGCCTGCAACGCCGCTACCTCAAGCCGTTTGGCGACCAGCCAAATGGCATGCGCGTCTGGCTGGCTAAGCGGCCGGTCAAACTCGGCTTGGCGGCGCTGCTCACCGCCGCAAGCGGAGTCCTAATCTGGTTTCTGTTCGCGCATAAATGATCGAAATTCGGGAGGCATCTGCCAATGGATCGCCGCAGTTTTCTTGAAAGGGCCGCGGGTACCGCCGCCGCATTCACTATTCTTCCCCGTCATGTCCTGGGTGGGCCGCAATTCGTGGCGCCCAGCGACAAAGTTTCCTTGGCCTATATCGGCTTGGGAACCCAGGGAATCCGGGAGTTGCTCGATCTGCTGCCCAGTCCGGATATCCATGTCGCCGCCGTTTGCGACCCAAACAGAGACAGCAACGATTACGTCGATTGGTCGAAAAATGGACTCCGCAACGGCATCCGCAAGACCCTGAATCAGCCGTCCTGGCGCGAGGGCGTCGAGGGCATCCCCGGCGGCCGCGAAGTGGGCCGTGAAATCGTAGATACCTATTACGGCAAGAAAGGCTGCGCTGCCTACGCCGATTTCCGCGAACTCCTGGAAAACCACAAGGGCTTGGATGCGGTAAAAATCATGACGCCCGACCATCTTCATGCGACCATCTCCATCGCCGCCATGAAGAAGGGCAAGCACGTCATGATGCATAAGCCCATCGCCAATCGAGTCTACGAAGCCAGGCAGGTCTTGGAAACCGCGCGCGCTACCAAAGTCGCCACGCACTTCATCCCGTGGGATTCGCACGGTTCGATGGATCTGGTGATGTCCTGGATCAAGGATGGCGCCATCGGCACGCTGCGCGAAGTCCACAACTGGTCTAACCGCCCGGTCTGGCCGCAGTATCTTACGCTCCCAACCGACCAGCCGCCGGTGCCCGCGGGCTTCGATTGGGACCTGTGGCTCGGCCCCGCGGTCGACCGGCCTTATCACCCAACCTACACGCACAACGTGTTCCGCGGCTGGTACGATTTCGGCGGCGGCTCCATCGCCGACATGGGCCACTACAGTCTGTGGGTGGTCTTCCGCACGCTGAAGCTCGGCGCTCCCACCAGCGTGGAAGCCCGCCCCAGCGGCGCATGCTTCATCAGCGATCACGTCAGCCGGAAGATTCGCAACGACTACTCGTTCCCCCTGGCCTGCACCGTCCGTTTCAAGTTCCCCGCCGCCGAAGATCGCGGCCCGGTGGATCTGTTCTGGTACGACGGCGGCATGCGCCCGCAAACGCCGGAAGAGCTGGAGGCCGACAACAAAGAGCTGGATGCCGAGGGCATGATGTTCGTCGGCGACAAGGGCAAAATCCTCGCCGGCTTCCTGATCGAAGACCCGCGCCTCATCCCCGAGAAGAGAATGCGCGAATATCAGGGCCCCAAGCCGCCTTTCGAGCCAGCGCCGAAGGATCCGATGCATGGACCCACGGAATTCGCGGCCGCTTGCCGCGGAATCCGACCGTCCACCGCCGGCTTTCTGGAAGCCGGCCCCATCTCGGAATCTTTCAACCTGGCCGCCGTGGCCCTGCGCACGGGCAAACGAATTGAATGGGATGCCGCCGCCATGAAGGTCACCAATGCCCCGGACGCCAACAAGTATCTGGTGCGCGAGTATCGCAAAGGTTGGGAACTCTGACGCCCTTAGCGCGCCTCGGACAACCCGAGATAGTTCCCATACCCGACGATCACCGTCGAAGCGACGAGCACGAATAAGCTCATCGCCACCAGCAATTTCGTGCGCGTCCCGACGCCTTTCCACTCCTTCAGCGCAATCCCCCACAGCGTGCTGAAAATGATGATGCTGGCCATGTGCAGGGTCCAGCTTGAGAATTTAAATC
This sequence comes from Bryobacterales bacterium, assembly GCA_963738375.1. Taxonomy (GTDB): domain Bacteria; phylum Acidobacteriota; class Terriglobia; order Bryobacterales; family Bryobacteraceae; genus Bog-159. The sequence goes on from CAVTWL010000004.1 coordinate 914,552, forward strand.
GGCCCATCTGCGTCTCGCCCATGGTGTAGAAGAAGAATTGCAGATACCAGGTGGTGCCCGCAATCGCGCAGAAGATATAATTCGCCAGCATCGGAGCACGGTCAGTCTCCATGCGCGCCGGCGCCCACGCAACCGCCATTTCTTCTCCGGGAGCGTCGGTCGCCGTCTCCAAGATCGGTTCCGCGCGCCACTCCGGCGCCGCAGCGCGTATCTTGGAAGTGAAGTATTGATATCCGGTCCGGTTCCGAATATTTAAGGCGATGCACCAGATGAAATTGGTGGTGAAGCCGCCCACCAATACGACCACCAGCACCGGCAATCCCTGCCACAGCACGGGCGTCCCATGCCGCAATGTAATCTGCTTGATCGGATCGCCGGCCGCCAGCCCATAAGCGAAACAAGCGCTCATAATTCCGGAAAACGTCGCCACCAGCAAGCCGCGCTTCAAATTGAACTCCTGGATCGCCGCGCGCTTCTGCTCCTCCGATAGCTCACGCTCCTTCGAAACACCCGCGGCCCCGGCAAACCCAATGCCCGTAAGGCAAACAACAACGCCGACGAGGATCACCATGCCGGAGTGCGTTCCCAGCACTTGGCTCCCAAAGACCCCCCGGAAGATGGGCGGCAGCAAGGTGCCAAATGCGGCCGTATACCCGAGAGCCACGGCCATGCCCAGCGACATCCCCAGATATCGCATGGTCAACCCGAAAGTCAGCCCGCCAGCTCCCCACAGCACGCCGAACAGGTACGCCCAGAAAAGGCTGTTGCCAGGCGTCTCGCGCAGCACTCCCATTAGATCGTTGGTCATCGTCGACGCCAACAGCCACGGCATAATGATCCAACTGAAGAAGCCGCCAGCCAGCCAGTAGGTTTCCCAAGACCATCGTTTGACGCCGCGATAGCCGAGATAGAAACTGCCGGATGCCAAGCCACCCAGCCAGTGAAGCAACACGCCCAACATCGGGTTAGCCGTCATATCGAGTAAGCCCGATGGTAATCGCAGGGCGCCACTGGGTCAAGCGCCACTCTAAACGCCGCTTGGCGTTACTGGCCGCCGCGCCGCCAAACGCCCGCGAAGCGCACATTCATGCCGCCGCAGTGGCCGTTATCGTCCGCAATGATAAATTTGCCCGCCAGCGTCAGATCGATGGTGCATGAATCCACTTTGGAACCATCCGCGTAGTGCAAACGATTCCCGCTGGGCAATGCGTGCCCCGATAGATCGCCCGTGTGCGTGACATCGCCCGCTCCATGCCACACAGCCTGCCCGGACAAATCCAATTGTCCTTGCTCCTGCGACAACGCGATCGCGACCCGAGCCTGGCCCCCTGCCCAAGTTCCCGCCCAGGCCGTCAGCAGAGGATTCGGGTCAACCTCCACCAAACGGATGTCCTTCGACCGTATCCATCCCGCGCCGCCGCCATCCTGCGCCGTGACGTAACCGCAGGTCCAGTCGCCCTCCTTGTTGTAAACCAGCACTGGATCGCCCGCCGCCACCGCGCCAGATAAGCACGAAGCGGCTGCGGCACATCCGAAGTAGGCGTCGGTGCGCTCGGCAGCTACCTCCGCGACATCCGGACGCGCCCCTATCCCGTCGAATGTGCACACCGAACTCGGCCGGTCCTGCGCGGAAGCGGCCAGCGCACCGGCGGCAATTGAAACGAATAGAGCGAATTTGATCATCCTAAACGCCGTAGCATTCTGGTCGCCATCCGCGCCGGTCGCGAGTATTGTTAGCGAGGCGAGCGTGAACGCTATACTGGCCGGGGAGAGACGCACCTTGCAACGTGATGAAATGTACGCTCGCCTGCGCGCCCACGGCGGCCCGTGGGACATGCTGGTCGTGGGTGGCGGCGCTACCGGCGTGGGCGTGGCCCTTGACGCCGCATCGCGAGGCCATGAAGTGCTGCTGCTCGAACAACACGATTTCGGCAAAGGCGCCTCCAGCCGCAGTACAAAACTGATTCACGGTGGCGTGCGCTACCTCGAGCAGGGCAATATCCCGCTGGTCATGGAAGCGCTCCGCGAGCGCGGCCTCTTGCTGGCCAACGCCCCTCACCTGGTTCACGACATGGCCTTCGTGGTGCCGAACTACGACTGGTGGGAAGCGCCTTTCTATGGCATCGGCCTGAAAGTCTACAACCTGCTGGCCGGCAAATACGGCTTCGGCGCCTCGCGCATTCTTTCCAAAACTGAAACGCTGGAATTGTTGCCGACCATAAAGACCGAAGGGTTGCGCGGCGGGGTGGTTTACTACGACGGCCAGTTCGACGATTCGCGCCTGCTCATCGATATGGTCACTACGGCCTACGAACATGGCGCCACGCTGCTGAATTACGTCGCAGTTACCGGACTGACAAGAGACGCTGACGGATTCATCGATGGCGTCACGGCGCGCGACACCGAAACCGGCGAGGAATTGCACATGCAGGCCGGCGTGGTCATCAACGCCACAGGTCCATTTACCGATGCTCTGCGCCAAAAATCAGATGCGTCCTCCGCGCCAATGATCGCGCCCAGCCAGGGCATCCACCTGGTCTTCGACCGCTCGTTTCTTCCCGGCAATAGCGCCATCATGGTCCCGCATACCAGCGATGGGCGCGTGATGTTCGCCATTCCCTGGCACGGCCACACCCTCGTCGGCACCACCGACACGCCCATCGATACCATTCCGCTGGAGCCCATTGCCACCGGCGTGGAGATTGATTTCATCCTCTCCACCGCATCGTTGTATCTCGCCAAGAAACCGGCGCGCGAAGATATCCTCAGTGTATTCGCCGGCGTACGGCCGCTGGTGAAATCAGGCGGCGCCGGATCGACCGCCACGCTTTCCCGCGGCCACGACATCCGCACCGATGAGTTTGGACTGCTGACCATCTGTGGCGGCAAATGGACCACCTACCGTCACATGGCGGAGGATTGCGTCAATCGCGCGGCGGTCCTGGCGCGCCTCGAAGACAGACCCTGCGTCACCGAAAGCCTTCGCATCCATGGACCGGACGCCGCGGCGATGCAAGCTCTCATCGCCGATCGGCCGGAACTTGCCGCCCCACTCGACGCTTCCCTGCCCTATACCGGCGCCAACGTCGTTTGGGCGGTTCGCAACGAAATGGCCCGCGCCGTCGAAGACGTTCTGGCTCGCCGAACCCGAGCCTTATTTCTTAACGCGCGCGCCGCCATGCGCATGGCGCCGCAGGTCGCGCGGCTGATGGCGCCGGAATTGGGCGGGAATCACGGTTGGCAGTCGGGCCAGATTGAAAGATTCCTCGGCGTCGCGCGCAATTACTTGCCGGCGTCAGCCGTTTAACACGGGAATCTCGCGGCGCTCGATCAACCCGCACACTGCCGCGATATCGCCATCGAGCGCGCGATCCGCATCCACGAAGGCGCTGACCGTGCGGATTTTCCGGTAGACCGGAAGTGTCCCCGCTCCCATCCGCCCCCCCCCTGCCCGCAAGTCGATCGCCTGCGTAGTCGACAGCAGCGTAATCGCCACCGCGTTTCGCAGCAACCGCGTGACATCCATGGCCGTCAGCGCCGAATGCGTTCCCAGGCTCACGATGTCCTGATTGAATTGTTCGGTAGGCAGCGTATGAATTAGACTGGGGCCGCTCCAATGCCGGATGGCCGTAACCAAGCTGCTATGCACGATCTGCATTCCCTTGAAGCCCTGATATAACCCGACGTGAGGGCTCAAGGAAGCCGGCAACCCGTTTGAAAAGCGCTCGTCCATCAGCAAAGCCATCAGTGAATGCAGCCAATTCGCCAGATTGCATAAATCCAGCTTGAGGCCGTCCATCGCCCGGGCGATGTGACCGCCGTAAAAATTGCCGGTATGATAAACCTGCTCCGCATCCGGATCGATCAGCGGATTGTCATTTACCGAATTGACTTCCCGCTCGATCACCGTGCGGCACTGCTCCAGCGACTCGTACATCGGCCCCAACCCCTGCGGAGCGCACCGCAACGAATACGGGCTCTGAATCGATTCCCGCGCCGCTTCCACGCTATGGCTTCCATTGCTCCCATTGGCGCGGCGATTCACCTCTTGCACCCGTCCGCGAATTTCGTCCAGCGGAACGGCTAGAGTGGAATCGAAGAGCAGCGAGTTGAGCATCTCGGCAACAGCAAGCTGTCCCGGGTGATGCTTGGCAACATGAATGGCGGGATGATAGTAGTCCGGCGACGAGCCCAACGCCTCCACAGCCATCGCCACCGCCGCAATCGACAAGCGGAATAAATAAGCCGCCTCGTCCACTACGATCGAGCCGGCCCCGGTCATGGTCGTGGTGCCGTTCAGCAGCGCCAGTCCTTCTTTAGCCTCCAGTTCCAGCGGTTCGATGCCTGCGCTGCGTAGCGCCTCCGCCGCAGGCACACGGCGCCCTTGATACATCGCTTCCCCGCGGCCCGCCATCACTCGCGCGATGTACGCGGATGGGCACAGATCGCCGCTCGCGCCGACCGAGCCGAAGCGCGGAACAACCGGCGTGATCCGGTGGTTCAAAAGATCCAAGAGCCTCTCGATAACCACCAGCCGCACCGCCGACAACCCGCGCGCCAAGGCATTGGCCCGCAGTAAAATTGCCGCCCTGACCGCGTCTTCCGGCAGAGGTTCCCCCACGCCACAGGAAAGAAACTCCAACAGGTTTTGCTGATGATGGGCGAGTTCTTCGGCCGGAATGACATACCGCGCATTACCGCCAAAACCGGTATTCACGCCGTATACCACTTCGCCGGCTTCCAACTTGCGCCGCATGACCTCGCGGCTGCGGGTGATGTGACGCCTGAAATCCTCGTCATCGCTCAGCGCGACCGGGGTGAAAGAGCAAGCCACGGAGATCACTTCATCGAGCGTAAGCTGGCTCCGGGAAATAGAGATTGCCACCTGCGGGGTCGTTATCGTCGCCATGTTTAGCATCCCATACACCACAGTGCGGTGGTGTTCTGGCTACAGTATGGCATCGGCGGTTTAGCGTGTCAACGTGCGATCTCGCACTTAACAAGCCCTTAATAAGTCTTCATCCGGCCAGCGGCGTGCAGCCTGACCGTCAGCGAGGAAAAAATGTCACTACGTCTTCTCATGGCCGCACTGGCGGTCGCAGGGCTGGCCGCAGCCCAAGATCCACCATCGCGCGCCGGCCGCATCAGCTACATCTCCGGGCCCGTCTCTTTTGACCCCGCCGGAGTTCCCGACTGGACCGAGGCAACGGTAAACCGGCCGCTCACCACCGGAGACCAACTATATGCCGACAGTGGAGCACGCGCCGAGGTTCACATCCCAGGCGCTGCCCTCCGTTTAGGCGACCGTTCCGCATTCGAATTCATGAATCTCGACGACCAGAACGCGCAGATCAGACTATCGGAAGGCGTAATGGATCTGCGCGTCCGCAACCTTTACGGCAATATAGAAGTCGATACGCCAAACGTAGCGTTTACAGTGAGCAGCCCTGGCGAGTATCGGATTGACGTGAATGCCGATTCGGGCCAGACTTTGGTGACCGCCCGCAGCGGCCAGGGACAAGTGATCGCCGGCGGCGGCTCTTTCAATCTGAATGCCGGCCAGCAGGCCGCCATCATGGGTCAAGGCGCGTCCGCGCAATACCAAATCAATCAGGCGCCCGGCATGGATGGCTTCGACCAGTGGGTGACATCGCGAAATGCCAGCGCCGACCGCTATGCTCGCGGCGCTAATGTTTCCGAGCAGATGGTCGGGTACGAAGACCTTGGACAGTACGGTACGTGGCGTGCGACGCCTGATTACGGTCAAGTCTGGGTTCCCAACGGCGTCGCCGCCGGGTGGGCGCCTTATCATGATGGCCATTGGGCGTGGATCGATCCATGGGGATGGACATGGGTTGATCAGTCGCCGTGGGGCTTCGCCCCATTCCACTATGGCCGGTGGGCTTTTGTAAACGGATATTGGGGCTGGTGTCCAGGCCCTGCCGCGCAAGCGCCCATGTACGCGCCGGCGCTGGTTGCCTGGGTTGGCGGCTTCGGCGTTTCAGTCGGGGGCGGCGATGCCGTAGGATGGTTCCCACTCGGCCCGCGGGACGTGTATATTCCCTCTTTCGGCGCCAGCGCCGCGTTCGTCACGCGGATCAACGTAACCAACACACGGGTGATCAACACCACCGTCATTAATAATACTTACAACACGTACATCAGAACCAACGCCATTCCTGTAGGCGGATATATGAATCGAGGCGTTGCCAATGCGGTTGTAGCCGTGCCGCAGAGCGCCTTTATCTCGGCGCGGCCTGTCCAGCAGGTAGCCATTCACATGCAGGCTAACCAGCTTGCATCGATGAAAGCGGCGGGCGCCGCGCCCCGCGTAGCTCCACAGGTTGCGAGCGTTCTCGGCCGTCCCGCGGGAGGAAGTGTTGCGCGGCCTCCGGCTGCCGTTTTGGCTCGGCCCATCGTCGCCAAGATGACACCGCCGGCCCCGCCGCCATCGTTCCAGCAGCGCCAAACAGTCCTAGCGAAGAATCCAGGACGCCCGATACCCGTCACCCAACTGCATCAAATGGCCGCGTCGGCCCCGGCCGCCGCACGCCCTCAAGTGAACGTGCAAACCAATGTCCATCCGATCAACCCGCAGGCCGCGCATGCCGGTGCTCCCGTGAAGTTGCCCAGTAACACGCAACCGAAGGCAGCGCCGTCGGCGCCGGCACAAGCGAGCGGCACAAATCCGAAACCATTCGAACCGCCGAATGCCCGCCAACCGGCCACCCAAGCAGCGCACCAGCCGGCCGCAGCCGCTCCGCGCCCGTTCGAACCGCCGGCTGCCCGCCAGCCGGCAACGCAGGCCGCGCGTCAGCCCATGCAGCCGCCGGCCGCCAAGCCCATCCCGAATACTCCGCGGGCGTTTGAGCCTCCGGTGGCCCGGCCCGCCGCTCATGCGCCAGCGCCGGCGCGGCCGGCCGCACCTCAGTCGGCACAGCGCAGTACTCCCCAAACACATGCGGCTGCTCCACAAGCGGAACGTCGGGCACCTCCGCCGGCTCGCGCACCGCAACCCCAACCGCGTCAGGCAGCACCTTCGCGGCCGGCACCCCAAGTCCAGCCAGCCCGGCCGGCTCCGGCCCCGAAGCCTCAGGCCACGCCAAAACCGCAACCCGCGCCCAAGCCGCCTGTGCAGCCCAAGCGTGAGCCGCCGCCTGAGCGCAAGCCCGAGAATCGCTAACAGCGATAGCAGTTCCTACTTGGCGGAGGCCTTCACGATGGTCGTTTCGTTGGCTTTTAGGTCGACAGCCTGCTCCGTGCCGGCGCCTCCGCTAATCGGAACGATCTTCACTAGGTAATGTCCAGGGGGCAATAATAAGCCCTGAGCGAAATTGTCGAATTCGTCTTCGTGACCCATATAGGCGCCGTTGATGTAGACCGCTGAGTATTTCTCGGCGCCCTCGGTTCTCAGACGCCCGAATGGACCCTTTGGAACCGGCAGAGCTTTTAAATCCTGCTTGAAAGTCACCGTCTTGCCCGCCACGACCGTGACGTGGCCGGTGGCAACTTCATAGCGCGGTTCGCGCAAGGTGATCGTGTGGTCGCCCGGCGCCAGGGCGTAGCCGCGCGACATGCCGAAGTTGGCGGCTGGTCCGACATACTTGTCGTCCACGAAAACCCCAGCCCGGCCGGTGGTGGTTTTCACTTTAAGAGTTCCGGTCTGTCCGAATGCCAGACTGCCGCAGGCGAAAAAAATCCCGATGGCGGCTTTCCGCAGCCGCGACGATTGAATGTTCATATCTGTCTCCTCGACCTCGAAATTTACAAGCTATTTAAGTGCGTATGTCAGGCCGGCGCTGAACTGGAAAGAATTCTCTCGGAAGCCGGGCGGCGGATCGTGCAGGAATGTATCGAGCGACGTGAGCGAAACACCCAGGCGCTTGTAAACCGGAAGCGTCAAGCCGAGGCTGCCGGTAGCGAAATAGGCGTTGCTGTTGTTGAAGGCGGGAGTAAACGCAATCTGTTCGTTAAACAAAATCCCATGCTTCAGCTTGCGCGTGTAAATCTCGCCGAAGGTGGCGCCGACCAGATTTTGATTTGAGGCGCTCACCGCAAAGCCCTGGCGTATATAGTTGACCGATACCTTCAGGTCCAGTTCCGCATCCGAGGTTTTCGATGCGGTCCAGCCGAGTCCGCCGCCGTATGACTGCTGCAAATCCAATCCCTGCGAATAATTGTGATCGAAATCCGCGACGCCGAATCCGAAGAGCCGCGGCGAGAAGTATTTGTCCTCCTCGACGCCAGCGTGAATGATGCCGGTTTTAATGTCGGGCGTGTTCGGCTGGCTCACTTTGCCAAAAGCCGCATTAAAATTCACCAGCGTCTTGGTGCTGGGGCTCAGCCAGCTTTCCGTCGGCTCAGCGCGCACCAGCGCGATTCCGCCAGTGAATGTGTAGGCCTGCTGCGTCGATTCCACCAGACTGGCGCCCGCGGTCACCGCTCCGCCCCAGTCCTGCGAAAACCCGCTGTGGCGATTGACCGCTTTGTCAAACGCAGGCTGATCCACTACGAACCCCGCATCCGCCACCGGAACCGTTTGCGCCGCGCCAGTAGCCTGCTGCACGGCGATCTTTTGCTCCGACATCGCCAGGTTGCCCTGAGGCACCTGTGCGGAATTGGCGTGGGTCACCGGTTGGGCGTTCTTACCGATCACCGCGAACGCATGCGAAGTGTGCAGTTCTTGGATTTTGCTCCACGCCACCGTGATCTCGCCTGCCATGTCGCTCTTGAACACTACCGAATCGCCCTTAGCACTCTTCAATTGGCCAATCAGTTTCTCGCCGTCGGTGAAGATCAGGACATCGGGCTGCGGTTTGGCCGCGGGCGCAGCGGGTTGAGCATTAAGCAAAACGCTCCCACAAGCTGCGATGAGCGCAGCGCTGGCCATGAGATGCTGTATTCTTGAAATCAATTTCGAATCCTCCGTGATAAGAAAGCAAACAACTAAAAGGTGCCTGAGATTTTCTGCTACCAGAAATCCCGGCGCATGGGGCCTGGCGGGTGAAACCGAATCGCCGCGCCTCAATGCCGGGCGCATGTACGATTCCTTCCAGTTATGTTAGCACCCTGATCATCCTCCTATCAAATTTCCTCCTGAGAAAGCTACTCCCACACGATGGAATGTGTGCGATGATAGGTCTCCTCGGAGGCTATATGTCCTTAATGAAACGTTTGAGCGCTGAATTCCTTGGCACGTTCTGGTTGGTATTCGGAGGCTGCGGGGCCGCGGTCCTGGCCGCGGGGTTCCCACAGTTGGGTATCGGATTCGCCGGTGTGGCTCTCGCCTTTGGCCTCACCGTCATGACCATGGCGTTCGCCATCGGACACATTTCCGGCTGCCACTTGAATCCGGCCGTCACTGTCGGTCTGGCCGTCGCCAAGCGCTTTCCCTGGAGCAATGTACTGGCTTACATGGCCGTTCAGGTGCTGGGCGCCATTGTCGGCGAGCGGCGTATTATTCGCCATCGCCAGCGGCAAACCAGGTTTCGTAACCGGTGGCTTTGCCTCCAACGGCTTCGGAGAACATTCGCCCGGCTTATACTCCATGGAATCGGCCATCATCGCCGAAGTCGTGCTCACCTTCATGTTCCTCATGATTATTCTGGGAGCCACGGACAAGCGCGCCCCAGCCGGCTTCGCGCCCATCGCTATCGGTCTCGGTTTAACCTTGATCCATCTGATCGGCATTCCCGTAACGAACCTTTCCGTGAATCCGGCGCGCAGCACCGGACCCGCGGTGGTCGCGGGCGGATGGGCGTTGGAGCAACTCTGGCTGTTCTGGGTGATGCCCATTGTCGGAGCGGCCATCGCAGGTCTTGCCTATCCCTGGTTGGCTGGCGAAGAGACGCAGCAAGCCAAGTCCAAAGGCGCCCACGCCTGACGTCCACCGGCCGCCCATTCGCCATCAAATCTTGACGCGGCGCGAGTCTGCCTGCTACCCTCTTGTAGAAAATCTATAAGAGGACGTCATGGCCGGCAAGCAAGACGATCTGTTGCAGGGCACCCTCGACCTGCTTATCTTAAAATCTCTCGCGCTCGTCCCACTGCACGGCATGGGAATTGCGCGGCGGATCGCGCAGATCACCAACGGCACGTTCGGAGTCAAAGCCGGATCGCTCTTTCCCGCGCTGCACCGCATGGAAGAGGCCGGATGGCTGACCTCGTCCTGGGGAGAATCGGAAACCAATCGCCGCGCCCGCTTCTACCAACTCACCAAGGCCGGCGCCAAGCAGTTGCATGCGGAATCGGAACGCTGGGAGCGCATCTCCGTGGCTATGTCGAGCGCCCTCCGCGCCACTTAGAAAATCTCGCCGTTTGCATTTGCCTATCCCCGGCGTTACACTCAGTGCTTTCAAAATCCTAAACTCGTTAGGGTTTTCTACACAAAGGCCACTTCCTTGAAACTAGCAGCGGTAGACTACGTCATCCTCGCCCTGTACTTCGCCTTTGTCTTAGGCATCGGCTGGAGACTGCGCAAACGGATCTCCTCCAGCGGCGACTTCCTCATGTCGGGACGCTCCGTCCCCGTCTGGATCACCAGCCTGGCGTTCATCGCGGCCAATTTGGGCGCTGTCGAACTGATCGGCATGGCCGCCTCGGGCGCCAAATATGGCATCATGACGGCGCACTTCTATTGGCTCGGCGCCATCCCCGCCATGCTGTTCATGGGCATTTTCATGATGCCGTTCTATTACGGCAGCAAAGCTCGCTCGGTGCCCGAATACCTGAAGATGCGGTTCGACGAAAAGACGCGGGCATTCAACGCCTTCTCCTTCGCCATCATGACCATCTTCTCCTCGGGCATCTCGATGTACGCCCTGGGACTGCTGCTGCATCTGGTGCTCGGCTGGAGCTTCGACGTCTCCGTACTGGCTTCCGCCGCCATCGTGCTCGCCTACACCTTCCTGGGTGGCCTCACCAGCGCCATCTATAACGAGGTTCTGCAGTTTCTTCTCATCGTCATGGGCTTCGCGCCCCTGGCCATTCTATCGGTCAACAAGGCCGGCGGATGGCAGGGCATGGTCGCCCGCCTCCCACCCAATATGACCCATGCCTGGAAATACATGGGCAGCCCCACGGAGAACCCCATGGGCGTCGAGATCTTCGGCATGGTCGCCGGGCTCGGCTTTGTGCTTTCCTTCGGCTACTGGTGTACGAATTTCCTGGTAGTCCAGCGCGCCATGGCCGCCGACTCCATGTCCGCCGCCCGCCGCACGCCACTGATCGGCACCCTTCCCAAAATGTTCCTGCCGTTCATCGTCATCATGCCCGGCATCGCCGCCCTGGTTCTTTCCAAGATGAACCTCGGTTACAACTTCCCCCTCAAAGCCAGCGGCGGCCCGGACTACGATCAGGCGCTCACCACGTTGATGGCCCAGTTTTATCCGGCGGGCCTCCTCGGCGTTGGCATGACCGGGTTGATGGCGTCCTTCATGTCCGGCATGGCGGGCAACGTGACCGCCTTCAATACGGTGTTCACCTACGACATCTATCAAAGCTACATAAAACCCGGCGCGCCCGACCGCCATTATCTAACTGTCGGCCGGGTCACCACGGTCGTCGGCGTCGCTGCTCTCCATTGCGCGCCGCCTACCTGGCCACGCGCTACAACAACATCATGGATTTGCTGCAGCTTGTGTTCGGCTGCGTGAATGCGCCGCTCTTCGCCACCTTCCTGCTGGGCATGTTCTGGAAGCGCACCACCGCGCACGGCGCCTTCTCCGGCTTAACCTTGGGCACGCTCGCCGCCGTGCTCACGCTCTCCACGACCACCGCGGAAGGCAAAGGCGGCTGGATCACCAACTTCTACTCCTTCCCGTCGCAGATGGCGCAAAACTTCTGGATCGCCATCATCGCCTTCACCACCTGCCTGGTGATTTCGGTTCTGGTCAGCCTGGTCACGAAACCGCGCTCCGACAAAGATATGGAAGGCCTTGTCTACGGCCTCACCAAGGTGCCCCACGACGCCACCGCCAAGTGGTATCAGCGCCCGGCGCCGCTGACTGTTATCGTAGTCATCTTGTTAGTCATTTTGAATATCTGGTTTAGATAATATGGATCTGAGAGTGCCTTCGGGCTGGTTCTTCACTTTAGTGGGCCTCATCCTGATCGGGATGGGCATTTTCGCCCCGCAAGCCGGCGCGGCCCCGCTCACGACGGAAAACGTCAACCTCTACACCGGCATCTGCATGCTCGTCTTCGGCATCTTCCTGCTGCTTATGGCCTGGCGCGCCATTCGCCTCGAAAAAGGGAGCACCCCGTGATCGACGCCTTCCGGGGGCTCTACGGGACCGCGGATGGCGTTCGCGTATTCCGTGCCCCAGGCCGGGTCAATCTGATCGGCGAACACACCGACTACAACCTTGGCTATGTCCTGCCGGTGGCGCTGGATCTGGCAACCTACATAGCCATCGCTCCAGCCACCGATGGCAAACTTGCATATCCATTCCGAAGACCGCCGGGAATCGGCCGAATGGCCCGTCGCTGAAATCGCTTCTCTCAAGCCGCGCCGCCATTGGACGGATTACCCGATCGGCGTTGCCCAGGAAATCCTGCGCGCCGGCTTCGCATTGGAACCGGCCAACTTGCTGATCCGCAGCACCGTGCCCGAAGGCTCGGGCCTCAGTTCTTCGGCGGCGCTCGAAGTATCCACGGCGCTCGCCCTGCTCGGCGGACGCCGCTTGCCGCCGCTCGAACTCGCCAAGTTGTGCCAGCGCGCGGAGCGCAACTTCGTCGGCATGCCCTGCGGCATCATGGACCAATACATCTCCGTGTTCGGCGAAGAGGGCGCCGCTATCTGCATCGATTGCCGCAGCCTGAAACATCAGGTAGTCCGGCTGCCGGCCGATGTGGCCTTCATCGCGGTCAACACCATGGTCAAGCACGAACTTGCCGGTTCCGCTTACAAGGAACGGACCGAGCAATGCGCGGAGGCCGTGGAAATCGCGCGGCGCAAGTATCCGCGGGTCGAGAGCCTGCGCGATGTCACGCCGGCGCATCTTCGAAGAAATCGAGGCCAGCCTCCCCCCCCTCATCGCGCGCCGCGCCCGCCACGTAGTCAGTGAGGATGCCCGCGTCCTCCAGTTTGTCTCTGCCAGCCGCGACGGCGACGCCGAGCGGGCCGGCGAGCTATTCGAAGCCTCCCACCGCAGCCTGCAGCACGATTACGAAGTCAGTTGCGACGAACTCGATTTCCTGGTCGATACGGCACTCGGCATCGAAGGCGTTTACGGCGCACGCATGACCGGCGGCGGCTTCGGCGGTTGCACCGTCAGCATGATGAAGCCCGCTACCGTGCCGCACTTCGAAAAAGATGTAGACCGGCTCTATTTCGAACGCTTTGGCTTGCATCCGCGCTTCTATTCCTGCCGCCCGTCCTGGGGCGCCGAAGAAGAAAAGAATACAGAGAAGATTCCAGCCGGCTCCTGACTATTGGGTTAAAGGAACATCCTCTCGGACGGATAGATCCCGTCCTCAACGTCGTCATGTGGCTGAGGGGCCGGACTGACCCGCCGGCTCCTTCGCTATTTCCCCGCGGTTTCGTGTGGTATCTTAAGCAGGAATATTCCCGAATGCGCCCATGAAGATCTGCCTCGCGACGATCCTGCTGGCGGCCATCCTGTACGGCCAACAAAGTGGCGTCGGGCCCGGACAGGCAGCCGCACTCCCGCCTGGCGCGCAGAACCAGCCGCCGCCCGCCAATCCAACGCGCGCGGAAGATCTGTGTTTCCTGGAAGGCCAGCTCACCAACGTCGCTACCGGCGCGGCGGTCAAAAAAGCCGAACTAACTCTCGACCGCGTCGATCTGAACCGGACCACCGCCACTGTCCCAACCACTTACACCACCACCAGTGATGCCGGCGGCCGGTACGCCATGAAAGATCTGGAGCCTGGTAAGTATCGCCTGGTGGTTACCGCCAACGGCTATGCCCGGGCCAGCTATGGCGCGCGGGGGCCGAATTCCTCCGGAACCACCATCTCGCTTGAAGCGGGACAACATCTCAAAGACGTCAACCTGAAACTCACGCCGCACGGAGTGGTCGCCGGGCGCGTCGTCGATCAGGATGGCGACCCGCTGCCGAATATCAATGTTCAGGCCCAAAGCTATCGCCGCATTGACGGCCGCAAACAACTAGTCCCCTCTGGCTCCGCCAGTACCAACGATCTCGGTGAATACCGCATCTTCGGTCTTGCGCCGAATAAGTATTATTTCAGCGCCAGCGACAATCACATGGTCAACTTCGGACAGGTAGTCAAAGACGTCTCCGCAAAGCCCGCGCCCGAAGAAGGCTTCGTGTCGACTTACTACCCCGGCGCCACCGATATCGCCGCCGCCGCCGCCCATCGACTTACTGGCCGGCGCCGAAATGCGCGGCATGAACATTGCCTTGTTGAAAGAACGCACCGTCCGTGTCCGGGGCCATGTCAATGGCATTCCCGCGGGCGAAAAGCTCAACACCAATGTCATGCTCATGCCCAAAGAAGGCGCGGAGTCAATATCTTTTGGCCTGCGCTCCCGTTCTTCCGTCGATGCGCAGGGAGATTTTCAAATTAGCGGCGTGCGCCCGGGCGTTTACTGGCTGATCGCCAACGCCTTCAGCGGCTCCCGCCTGACCGCGCGCCAAGTGCTCAACGTCGGCCCAGCTAACCTTGATGGCGTCTCCGTCAACCTTACGGCCGGCGTCGACCTCCCGGGTGAAGTGAAAGCTGAAGGCCCCGACGGCGTCACCATGACCGACATCTAGGTTTCATTGCGGCCCAAGGATATCGACCGGCGGCATGATCGTCGGCCGCATGCCTGGCCAGCACGCCGCAGCGGACGGCAGTCTGACTCTCACCCAGGTCGGACAGGAAAACTACAACGTATTCGTCCGAGGTTTCCCGGATGGATACTACGTGAAGTCCGTGCGCGCGGGCGACCAGGAAGTGCGCGACACTGGGCTCGACATGACGGGCGGAGCCGCCGGCTCGCTGGTGGTAACCATCGCCCCCGGAGCCGGAGCAGATCGACGGGTCCGTCCAGAACGAACAACAACAACCCGCCGCCGGGGCAACCGTCGTCCTGATTCCCAATGACCTGAGACGCCGCGAGCGCCGCGACGCTTACCATTCCACTTCCTCCGATCAGTACGGCCGCTTCACCTTGAAAGGCATCGAGCCGGGCGATTACAAATTGTATGCCTGGGACAATCTGGAGTCTGGCGCTTACATGGATCCCGACGTCGTAAAACCCTTCGAAAGCCAAGGTGTCGACTTCAGCATCCACGAAGACAGCAAAGAGGCTGCGCAGTTAAAGCTGTTACCCGCGGAAAAGTAATCGCAAGGGCCTAGGGATCAGGCCTGAACGGGCGATGGCGGCGGATACATTTGCCGGTAAAGCCAGCCCCGCGCGAATTTCAAATCCCGCTCCGCGGTAGCCAGCGAAATCTCCATCATGTCCGCGGCTTCCTGCGTCGTACATCCCAGGAAATGGCAGAGTTCGATCATCCGAGCCTTCCGCTGATCGATCTGTTCCAGCGCTTCCAATGCCCGATCGAAATCCAGCATCTGCGGGCCGCTCACATCCACCCAGGCCAGATCGTCACTCAAGGGCACGCGGAGGTGCGGACCGCCGCGCTTCCCTGCCCGGCCGCGACGCGCATGGTCCGCCAGAATGCGGCGCATCACCTTAGCGGCGAAGGTGTAGAAATGCGCCCGATCGTTCCAGTTGTTTTCCCGCTGCTGGCACAAGCGCAAGTAAAGCTCGTGCACCAGTCCCGTAGCTTGCAGGGTATGGTCATGCCGCTCGTGCCGAAAATATCCCAAGGCGATGCGCCGCAGATCCCCGTACACCACGGGCATGAGTTGGTCAAAGGCGTCCGGACGTCCTTCTTTCCAATCCCGAAGGAGGCGCGTGATGTCTCCGGGCTCGTCCATCCCTCAAATCTATCAAGATTCCGTAAGGATGGACGCAAGCCGCTATCGGCTACCATTGAACTAGTGAAAACCGCGCTAGTCCTCTCCGCCGGAGGCATGTTCGGCGCCTATCAGGCAGGAGTCTGGAAAGCCCTGCAACCCGTCTTCCAACCCCACGCCGTCGTGGGCTGCTCCATCGGCTCGGTGAACGGTTGGGCTATCGCATCCGGCATCCCGCCGGACGAGCTGATCCGCACCTGGCTCGATCCGCGCGCCGCCACTCTCATGGCTCCGCGCCAGCCCCTCCGGCCCTGGCGCGCCCTCTTCGATCCGGGCCCGCTCGCGTCCATGCTCCAGGAACTCGCCGCGACATACACGCCCAGGATTCCCTTCGCCCTGGCCGTCACGCGCCTTCCGCAATTGCGTCTGGAGATCGCCGAAACGCCAAACCTGACCTGGAAACACATGCTGGCTTCCTGCGCCGTACCGGTCGGATACCCGCCCGTGCGGATCGATGGCAAACTCTACTGCGACGGAGGGCTGCTCAACGTCATGCCCATCTGGGCCGCGCAGCGTTTCGGTGTCGACGCCGCCATTGCCGTCAATGTGCTGCCCAGCATGCCGCTAAACGCGATGCGCGCCACGGTCCGCATGGTCCGGCTGATGGCCCCGCGCGAGCCCGAGGCCACCGGCATCCAAGTGCTCCGCCTCGGCCCGCCCCGCGTCCTCGGCACTTTTCATGACGCCGTTTCCTGGAGCCGCGACAACATGCGGCGCTGGATCGATCGCGGCCAAGCCGACGCCGAGGCCCTCATCCAAAGCGCCCAATTTTCCCCCATCGCAGCCGGCGCGGGTCATTTCGTTTAGAATAGATTTTTCTATGCCCATGTTCAGGGTTCACCGGATGAAGGACGCGCCACGCCAGCAGTTCCGCTGGGCGCCGCATGTGACCGGCGCCGCCGCCGTAAAGGCCAAGGATTACGAGCCCGCGGGGGAAGTGCAAGCCGAAAGCGATTACGACGCCTGGGTTCGCCTGCGGGCCTCCGAGCAGCCCCTCGCGGTCGGGGACCTGCTCGAAAGCGAAACAGGCGAGCTGCGCATCTGCAAATACGTGGGCTTCGAATCGGCGAACTGGGTCATCCTGGAGGTGAAACCTTCGCACCAGCCGCCGCCGGATCAAGCCGGCCAGCCCGCGCCGATGGGAGGAGGCGCATGAGGGAGCCGCGCTTAGGCGACATCATCGACGACTTTTGCGTGAAGTGCAAGCGCATCATGAACCACGCGGTGGTCTCGCTGCTCAATGGCGAACCCGCTAAGGTTCGCTGCCGCACCTGCCACAACGACCACGACTACCGCCACGAACAACCGCCTCCGCCTAAAGTGGACGCGCGCAAGCAGGCCCTGTTCAACGAAGTGCTCGCCAAAGTCGATCCTGCCAGCGCAGCCGCCGCAGTGGATGGCGAGCCGTTCCTGGAAGACCCGGCAGACGAAATTGCCGTGGAAGAAGAGCCGGCCGAAGTAATCGCCGCTGTCGACCTCGAGGAGGCCGCACCCGAACCAGCCGAGCCAGAGAAAGCGCAAGCGCAAGAAGCCCAAGGCTGCCGCCAAACCGCCGGCGAAGAACAAACGTAAGGGCCCCCAGTAGCCTGTGTTTTGGTTCTGGTTCTTCGCCGGGCCCGCGTTGCTTCTCTCTTTCCTATCCCTCCGCGGTGAGCGCAAGCGCGCCGCCTATGTAGCCGTCAAACTCGCCGCCGCGCCGCCGGCCGATCTTCCGCGCGCCACGGTGATCGTCCCCGTCAAGGGCGACGAGCCCGGCCTGCGCGAGAACCTGGCGGCGCTCGCCTCGCAGAACTATCCCGATTATGAATTGATCGCCGTCTCGCATTCAGCAGCCGATATCCCTGCCGGCGTGCTGCCTGCGCGCGTCCGCGTGGTCCTCGCCCATGCCGGCGACCCCGGCACCGGGGAAAAAGTGCTCAATCTCCGAACTGCCGTCCGCTTCGCCCGGCAAGACTCACTGGTCTACGCCTTTGCCGACTCCGATGGGCGCGTCTCTCCCACGTGGCTGAGCGCCTTAGCCGCACCGCTCGCCGACCCAGCGGTCGGCGCCACCACAGGCTATCGCTGGTTTGCTCCGGCCCCCCCCGAGTTCTGGTCGCTGATGCGCAGCGTCTGGGACGGCGTCATCGCCGGAACCTTCGGTCCCGGAGACAATGCCTTTGCCTGGGGCGGCTCGATGGCGGTTCGCGCCCAAACATTTCACGCGGCGCGAGTTCCGGATTTCTGGCGCGATACCGTTAGCGACGACTACGCACTGAGCGAAGCCATGCACCGCGCCGGACTGCGCATCGCCTTCGCGCCGGGCGCCATGGCCGTTTCTTCCGGATCGACGACCGGGCTCGCGTTTCTTGCCTGGGCGCGCCGCCAACTCACCATCACGCGCGTCTATCGCCCGCGCCTGTGGTGGATGGCGCTCATCGCCCACATCTTTTATTGCGGCGGGATGGCGGCAGCCATCGCGGCATCCATTCATGGCTACCGCGGCGCGGAATGGGTGTTGCTCGCCCAGCTTTCGCCCGGCATGCTCAAGGGCGCCAACCGCGCCACTCTGGCCAAAGCCGAACTGCCGGAATACAAGGCCTGGTTCGATCGTCATTCCTGGGTCCATACTCTCTGGGTTCCCCTCGGCACCTGGATTTGGCTGGCCGCGCTCCTGGCCTCCGCCTTCGGAAACCACATCGAGTGGCGCGGACGGCATTACCACCTGAAAGCCGTTCCTCCACCCAGTTGAAGTCCGCCGCATTGGAGTACATTGGAACCAAATGTCCGGCGCATCCGAGTTCCTGAAAGCTCGCGATTTTCTTCTCCGGCACCGCAGCGATTATGAATTTGCGTGCCGCCATTTCGCGTGGCCCAGACTCGATGAGTTCAACTGGGCGCTTGACTACTTCGATGCCATGGCGGCGGGCAACCAAGCCACGGCTCTTTTCATCGTGGACGAGCGCGGCGCAGAGTCGCACTTCTCATTCGCCGCCCTGTCTCGCCGTTCCAATCGAGTAGCCAATTACCTGCGCGAACTCGGCGTCGGCCGCGGCGACCGGATCCTGCTGATGCTCGGTAACGAGGTGGCTCTGTGGGAATCGCTGCTGGCCGCCTGCAAACTGGGCGCCGTGGTGATCCCGGCCGCCGCGCTGCTGGCGCCCGACGACCTGCAAGACCGGCTGGATCGCGGCGCCATTCGCCATGTCATCGTGGGCGCCGCGCACACCCCAAAATTCGCCGCCCTCGCCGGCGAATACACACGCATCTGCGCCGGCGGCGAATGCCCCGGCTGGCATTCACTCGCGGACGCGGACTCTCGCTCCGCCATCTTCGTGCCCGAGGGCGTCACCCGCGCCAATGACCCGCTGCTGCTCTACTTCACTTCCGGCACCACCGCTAAGCCCAAGCTGGTCCATCACTCCCACCAGAGTTATCCGGCCGGGCACCTGTCCACTATGTACTGGATCGGGCTCGAACCCGGCGGCCTGCACTGGAACATCAGTTCGCCCGGTTGGGCCAAGCACGCCTGGAGTTCCTGGTTCGCGCCCTGGAACGCCGGCGCCGCCATCTTCGCCTATGACTATTCCCGCTTTAGCGCCAAGGCGGTGCTGGCGATGCTGGCCCGCTATCCCATCACCACCCTATGTGCCCCGCCTACGGTCTGGCGCATGCTGGTGCAGGAAAGTCTGCAAGACTACGCCGTCTGCCTGGTCGAAGCCGTCTCGGCCGGCGAACCGTTGAACCCGGAAGTTATCGACCGCGTCAAGGCCGCCTGGGATATCGTCATTCGCGATGGTTTCGGTCAAACGGAAACGACCGCCGTCTGCGGCAACACACCGGGCCAGCGGGTGAAACCGGGGTCCATGGGGCGGCCGCTGCCCGGCTATCGCCTCGAACTGCTCGATCCCGATGGCCGGCCAGCATCCGAAGGCGAACTCTGCCTCGATCTCTCCCCGCCCCCGGCCGGCTTGATGCTTGGCTATGGTGGGCAGCACAGTCCCACCGCCGGCCATTATTTCCACACCGGCGACATCGCCTCCCGTGATTCGGACGGTTATTTCACCTACATCGGCCGCGCCGACGACGTCTTCAAGTCTTCCGACTATCGGATCAGTCCCTTTGAACTGGAAAGCGTACTGGTTCGCCATCCCGCCGTGGCCGAGGCCGCCGTGGTCTCCAGCCCGGACCCCCTTCGCCATACGGTGCCGAAAGCCTATATCCTGCTCGCGCCTGGCTACCAGCCCGACGAATCGACGGCCCAAGCCATCTTCGATTTCGTCCGGCAGAACGTGGCGCCCTATAAACGCATCCGGCTGCTCGAATTCACCGACCTGCCTAAGACCATCTCCGGAAAAATCCGCCGCGTCCAATTGCGCGTCAGCGGATCGCCGTCGGGCGGCCGGGAATACCAGGATCGCTGAAGAGCCGAACGAACGAAGCCTATGTTATTGATAGGCAGGTGGGTTGAACGCGGCGCGGCGGGAGCGGTTGGGAAGGCGGGCTTGGATTTTAACGAGGCGGGCAGTTTTTGGGGCGTTTTTTGGGGATTTTGGGGGTAGTACAGACGCAGTTGGGGTGTTAGGTTTTGGGTCGTGGGTCTGAATTGCCAAAGAACGTACTACCAGAAAGCTAGCGGGTGTCGGCGGGGGCGCAAGTCATGGGCGCGGGTTCGGATTGCGGGGACATGACGTAAGCGGGCGGCGAGACATGGGGGGTGGAACTGGGGGCCACCGCGACGGGCTTGGGCTGTTCGGATTCGGATTCGGATTGGAATTCGCGTTCACGGGCGCGGCGTTCGGCCTGGATTTTGCGCAGGCTTTCGAGGGCGCGGTCGAAGGTGCGCTGGTGATGAGCGCTGGATTTATCGACGCGTTGGACCATATCGATGTTGCGGTCTTCGCCGGTATTCATGTGACGGAGGAAGGCGACGCGTTCGACGCGGGCGAGGCGGGCGAGCATCCATTGGGCGTGGACCATGGCTTCGACGTAGCAGTGTTCGGTGCGGCCGACGGGACTCCAGTCGGATTCGAAGTCTTCCCAGAGGCAGTAGTATTCGAAGGGGTCTTCGCCGAGTTCGGGGCAGATGGTGAAGCGGGTGCGGAGGCCCCAGGTGATGGCATTGCGGCTGGAGCGTTCTTTACCTTCTTCGCTGGTGGGTCCCGGACTTTTCTGGGCGTTTTGAATGTTGGCTTGATGCTGTTTATCGGATATTAGCATTGGAAACTCCTGTTAGTCGATTTGGGGGCGATCCCCGCTTTCAGGGTAGAGGGCGGGCGGCGGAAAACGGACCTGCCGGTTGGGGGCGGGCGGCTGGAGTTGGTTTGTTTTGTTTTGGATGGAGGGAGGGAAAAATGTTTCCTACCTTTGTGAACGTGCGCCGCAGGTCAGGCAGAAGACCCGCCAAGGGGCCATTCACCTGTTACGCCCATCATTTAAGTCTTTGCCCTTCAACCTCCTGGCTTCAAGTCCACGGTTTCCCACCCTGTGCCCCGCGTTAGCTTCGAATGTGAAGCACCAACTTGCTTACGGCTTACACACAGTCCAAAACTCTGCGATACAACTGGACCGCCTCCGCCTGCTCACCGCGGCGGCCGCCAAAGATTATAACGATGAGCTGACCTTGATCCTCAACCATGCCGACCTCGCCCAACAACTGCTCGGCCCTTACCATCCCGCCAGCGACTCACTCGTCGAACTGGCTCACGCCGTCGTCCGCTGCGCCGAAATCAGCCGCTGCCTTCTTAAGCTCTCCCATGCGGACCAAGCACGCTAAACGCGGCATTACGCGATTACTGCGGCGGACCAGAACTAGCGCTTACCTCGAAAGCGCTTTCGGGCCGTTAGCCAGCCCGCCATCTGGGGAGATGCGCCTGCCGAATGTGAGGGAGGGGAAAGGCAGCCCGGAAGATTTGGGGGGCACGCTGGCGCCAGATTCGAACCCTAAGGACGGCCACTTCCGGCGGCACCGCCAACGGTGCCCGAACGCGCCAGGCCGACGCCGCCGGGGGCGTCTCCCAGAACCGGACTTGGGGCCCGTGACGCCCAAATCCAACCTTTCTCCGAGTGGCGCGTCATCCGCCCAGAGCGACTTCGACGAGATGCCGGCAAACTGTCCACGTGATTGGCGAATGCTGGTGCGTTTACCGGATTGATCATGGTCTGCTTCGGCCCGGCTTTGGTTCCGTAGAGAACACAGTTCGTTGGCACTCGAGCCCCGCCGCTTAAGTCAGAATCGTGGCCTCAAAACTCTTCCACCATTCCGATTTTGCCGTTGCCTTCAAAACCGCGCTTGAGGTACTCACCAGGGTTGGCCCCGACAACTCGCTTGAACGCCTTACTGAACGCAGCGTCGGACTCGTAACCGACCGACCGGGCGACGTCTATGAGCTTCTTGTCGCGCTGTTGTAATAACTGCATCGCCTTCTGCATGCGCCACTCGGTTACGTATTCCATCGGCGTCTGTCCGAGTAGCTCTTTAAAGCGTGCTGCGAAAGCGGAGCGAGACATGCCCGCCGCTTCGGCCAAGGACTCCACCGTCCAGGGTGTATTCACATTGTCGTGAATTGCACTCAGGGCAGTGCCCATTTGAGGATCGAAAACCGCACGAAGCCATCCTTTGTTGCGTTCCGGTCCAGACGCGATATGCGCCCGGAGTATCTGGATAAAGAGAACCTCGGCTAGCCGGTTCGCGACGATCTCAGAGCCGGGCACCTGTTCTGCCATTTCTGACGCCAGTGCCTGCATGGTGCCGTGAAGAGCAATCGTGCGGGCCTGATCGGCCTTAATCAGAATGAAGCTCGGCAATAACTGAGCGATCGGCTTCAGGCTGGCGCGATCGAAACTCAAGGACCCACAGACGATTGTCGTCGGTGCGCCACCACCTCCACAATGAACGACGTTGCCGTTGGCTTGGGCCCCGATCTCGCGGAAAGTGCACCTCGGACGTGTTCGCGGGCTGTCGCGCATAACAATCGAAGTCCCCCGGGCGAGCAAAAAGCAGTCACCACCGGTGAGGGGAATCGGCTCCGGAATCCCTTCCACACTCAGCCAGCAGTTGCCGCGCGACAGCATGGCGAAGTGCGCCAAATCTGTGGGGGATTTATTTTTGCCGGAAGGCGTGACTTTTTCTTCGGTCTGATTCTCCTGTATCAAGCCCCACGGGGCTGTAGCTTCGAGCCTGTGCTGACCGAAAGCGGTGACGTGCATCGTCGTGAAGATGTCTGTTATCGGGTCCACTTTAGACTCCTCTTTTTGGACGAATAGACAAAAGTTTTGGACTCCCGAGCAGTTCTCGTCCATCGCCAGAGAACTCTACTCTAGTGTACTGAATGCGGTGGATCAACCGAAGGGAGTAATTATGGGGAAGCTTGAAGGAAAAGTTGCAGTCATCACCGGCGGCAATAGTGGTATAGGCTTGGCCACAGCCAAGCGCTTTGTGGAAGAAGGCGCGCACGTCGTGATCACTGGCCGACGCGAGAAAGAGCTGAAAGAGGCTGCTGCCTTGATCGGAAAAAACGTTACGACGGTCGCTGGTGACATAACGCGCCTGGAGGATTTGGACAGGCTCTATCGCGTTGTGAAAGAGAAGCACGGTCACATCGATGCACTGTTCGCAAATGCCGGCTGGGGTGAAGTCGCACCACTTGCGGCGGCTACCGAAGCTCATTTCGACAAAACCTTCGATTTAAATGCGAAGGGAACATTCTTCACCGTGCAGAAGGCCATTCCCCTCTTCAAAGATGGAGGCTCGATCATCCTGAACACTTCGGTCGCAAACGTCATGGGATTGCCGGCATATGCCGTTTATGCCGCGGCTAAGGCGGCTGTGCGCAGTTTCTTGCGTGCCTGGGCCGTGGAACTGAAGGACCGCAAAATCCGCGTGAATGCGGTAAGCCCCGGACCAATCGAAACTCCGGCACTTGAGAAAGCGGGCATCCCTCCTGAAATGCTCGAACAAGCGATAGCAGGATTCGCTTCACAGGTTCCGCTCGGCCGCAGAGGCAAGCCCGAAGAAATCGCGGCCGCAGTTGCATTCTTCGCCTCTGACGAAAGTTCTTACATTACCGGCGTCGAGCTCGCCGTCTCTGGCGGCATGGCGCAGGTCTAATCACGAGTCCTGCGGCTGGCCTTCCAGCCCGGTCAGTCGCGGGACGACGCTTCTCAAACTTTTGGTTCTCACACAAGATCGGAGAGACACTATGAGCTATGCGATTGTAGGCTTCGGCAAGATCGGCCACGCTCTTGCCAAGGCGTTTGCCCGCAAGGGCATCGAAGTGTCCGTGGCAACCACGCGCGACCCAAAAAGCTTTGCGGCCGATGCGGCCGCGATCGGACCCAAGATCATTCCCAAAACACTGGCGGAAGCGGTCAAGGCAGACATCATCTTCTTGGCCGTGCGTTTCGAGGCGCACCCGGATGTCGCGAAGGCGCTGCCGAGCTGGAAGGGAAAGACCATCATCGATGTGACTAATGCCTACGGCGTGCCGCCGGAGAAACTGGGAGGGCAGCCTTCTTCCAAGTTCGTCGCGCAGGCTTTCACCGGCGCCAGGCTGGTCAAGGGCTTCAACCACTTGGGGGCTGCCAAACTCGACCAGGATCCGAACGTACAGGGCGGCAAGAGAGTCGTTTTCCTGGCGAGCGACGATGACGCTGCCGCCGAGGAGATTGGCGCTCTGGCGGAAACGCTCGGTTTCGCGCTAATCAAACTGGGCGGCCTTTCGGAGGGCGGACTGCTTGTGCAGGCGCGCGGGAATACCTGGGGTCGGCTCATCTTCAAGGACTTGGTCAAGTTCGACTGATGGATGGTGGTCGAATAGTTCGACGATCAAGTTTGATATTCAACCATCTGAGAAGGGCTTCGACAGCGCGGGCGTGGATAAGGCTTTTTTTCCCGGCAAGCGAATCCGGTCGAACTCTATCTGCAGCATTGGCTACGGCGATCCGGCTTCCGTGTTTCCGCGCAATCCTCGCCTGAGTTTTGAGGAGGATGGTCGCTGGGCCTAACCATGGCGCTAGATCGGACACGATCCGATCCTAGGAAATGGAGAAGTCTTATGAGGACAAAAGAGAATGTTCAGATTGTGAAGGATTTCTTTGCAGCAATAGGTGCAAACAATAAGCACGATGTGCTGGCGCTAGTTGCCGCAGACATTGAGTGGATCATTCCGGGCGAGGGCTGGCCGCTGGCCGGCACGCACCGTGGGCACGCGGAATTGGAGGCTTTGCTTCGGAAGGCGTCCGAAGAGATTGAAATGGCCCGCCCAAAGCCTCCCGAATTCGTGGCGGAGGGAGACCGGGTTCTGGTCGTCGGCGCCGCGACCGGGAAAATCAAAGCGACGAATAAGCCGTTCACGGACGATTGGGTCTTTGACATTACCGTTCGAAACGGCAAGGTGGCGAAGATCCGGGAGTACATCGACACGCAGGCCCTCGCGCGGGCGTCCGAGATGGACGCGAGTCCCGGGTCCTGACAGGGCGCTTTCGAGAATTGTGTCGGCTCGGCAGTACCGTTCGTGAGGTGACGGAAAACCGCTCGTGGTGGCTGACAGCTCCGCGTGGATCGTCCGCTACTCGTAGAGACCCTCGCGTCGCCCTGGATCCCGCACAAGTTTACGTTGCCTGGCCGCGGCCTACATGTCCGATTGCAACAGACAGCGTTTCAGGCGGCGCTTGGCTTTAACTCCTCACGAATGATCCGTCGCAGTGCATCCTCGAATTTAGGAGCTTTCCCATCGAGGTATTCGTGCAGCGCGGCGTTGATCAGCGTCTGGTATCCGGCGGCGCCGCCAGTCGCTTCCGCCATGCGCAGAAAACGTTCCACTATGTCCTGATCGAGCCGAATCGTGATCCGGATCTTGCCTTCGACCTCGGGTTCGGGCGGAACCACCCGCCCGCGTTTGCCTTTGCTGAAATCGTAATGGTCCTTCATAGCTCTGCCTCGTACGCCTCCCGTTCGTGAGCTTCGGCGGGGCGAGCCGAGATGATCCGGATGGTTTCGCCGCGCCAAGCGTACACGACCACGAGCAGGCGGCCTCGTGCCCCACACCGAGCGTGATCAATCTCTGTTCGCCAGGATCGGATTCGTCGTCCGTGATTGTGATGGCGTGAGGATCGTCAAATACCGGAATCGCCTCCGGCAGTCGGACTCCGTGTTTCCGAAAATTGATTCCGGCCTTGCTCTCCGCATCCCATTCGAAGCCCACGTTTTAAGTGTACGTACCAAACGTGCATACGTCAACAGGGCAGTCCGGCGCAGCGTTGACCAGTGGCTTACCTAGCACCGTCTGTATGGTCGGCGACTCGTACAAAGCTCAGATTGATCCCGCAGCCTGCAGCCCCCAGCGACCGCGCAATTGGCCGGAAACGGCGTTCGCGGAGATGAGCACCAGCACGGTTCCGTTCAATGCACATGTGCGACCGCGTAGAGCAGAAAGGCCAGGAATGCCAGGGACAGAATGACAAAACCTCGCTTGCCCCTGTGCCACTGAAACGCCAGAAAAAGAATTCCACATCGTTCAGATCTCCTTCAAGTGTTCACTGCCAGCAGATAGGGTACCCCAAACAGGCGACTCCAAGCGCGCAGACAAAGCGCTTGCCATTGAGGGACGGGCGTCCCGGTGGCCCAATGGTCGTTGGACATCCCGACGAAAAGTGTGGGGTGTGCCAGGGCGGCGGTCAACACCGTCCAGGGGATAACTTGCTCGTAGCAGATCAGCAGGGCCGCCCTCTCACCGCCCAACTCCAGCACCGCCGGAGGGGGACCGCGACCGGGACGATCTCACGATGCCCGATCAGACGGCGTCCGGCCCGCTAACGGCGCCCGAGCACGCCGGACCGACGAGGCCGGGGCCATCTCCCAGATGCGGACTCCGCGGGTGCGCACTCCGACTGGTGCCGTACAAGGTCGCGGTCGCGTGATCCTAAACACTACGCCGTCAGGCGCGGGTTTGCCGCGGCTGGAGCACCAAGTCGGCCGCTTCCTCAGCGTCTTTGAGGAGCGTCTTGCGCGACGTGCCTATCAGCGCACGCATGGTCAGGCCACGAGCAAAATCCGTGACTTGGATCGCGCGTTCGGCCACCGGAAAGTCGGACGGGATTTCGCCCGCGCTGATCGCGTCCCGGAAACGGCGCTCCACCAGCGCCGCGCCGCCCGCGACCGCGTTCTGCAGGAACCGCTTAACCTCAGCATCGTCCACGAGCGGCGCGACGCAAATCAGAAGGCAGCCCCGGGCGGACCCTTTCTCGGTCGCACTTTCGACGGCGTACCTCAGAAAGCCCGCGATCGAGTCGCGAAGACTCTGTGGCGAGAGGAGTGCCTTCGCGGCTGCCGCGCCCTTCCGTTCTGCGTACGCCTTAAGGACGCGCAAGAATATCGCCCGCTTGTCCCCAAAGACGGCATACAGGCTCGGCCGTCCCACACCCATCCCCTCGACGAGATCGTCAATCGTCACGCCGTCGTAGCCTTTCGACCAGAACACCTGAGTCGCCTTTTCCAGCGCCGCCGTCTCGTCGAAGCTGCGCGGTCTACCCCGCGGCCTAGAAGTATTTTGAACCATTCAGTTCAAAACTCCTTGACAAATTCCGTCTTACCAATCAATATATAACTGAACAGTTCAAAATTAGCAAGAGGCCTCACGGGGGCTTCACGACTCAACATTCATCACGGAGATGCCCATGGAACATTCGATCGCGCTCGTCACCGGCACCACGTCCGGGCTCGGTTATGCGGCAGCCGGCTTGCTCGCCGCCAAGGGCTACCGCCAGGTCATCGTCACCGGCCGCAGACTGGCCCAGGTCCAGCAAACGGCCGCTCAACTCGCGGCTGAGACCAAGAAAAAACTCTTCACGCCGCTGGAGCTGGATCTGGACTCGCCGTCCAGCGTTCAGTCCGCCGTCGCCGAACTGGTCAAACGAGGTCAGCAGATCGATTTCCTGCTGCTCAATGCCGGGTTGGTCCCCTTCAAAAAGCGTGCGCTCACTGCGGAGGGCATCGAAGCTTCTCAGGCGCCGCTCATCGGCCATCATCAACTGGCTGTCGGTTTGCTCCGCGCCAACCTGCTGAGTCCCAACGCGCGAATTGTTATCGCCGGCGCGGAGCCTGCCCGCGGGGGCGTACCCATGTTCAAATACACCGATCTGCCAGCCTTCGCGGCCAAATACCACCACGGTGACCGAACCGCCGCTGTTGAAGCCCTGATTCGCAACGGGCCGAACGTGAAGTACGTGCCCAACAATGCGTATGCCGACGCGAAGCTCATCGTCGCTTGGTGGGTCGCGGCGCTGGCCCGCCGGCTGCCCTCCGGCATGGCCGTGTACGCCGTGTCGCCCGGTGGCGCGACCGCCACCAAGGTGGTGCGAAGCGCTGGCTGCGCGTTGAGGTATCTGATGATCCCAATCGTGAACCTCATTCCCGGCATGAATCAGACGCCGGAGACCGCGGCCCGTCGCTACCTCCAGGCGTCGGAATTTGGGACCGACGTCTCAGGGCAATTCTTCGCCTCGGCACAAGGAAAGTTCTCAGGCCCAATTGAGGTGCAGCGCCAGCCGCACTTACACGATCGCGCCAGCCAGGAAGCCGCGTGGCAGGCCGTCGTCAAGGTCTCTGGGGCTGATTTATCTTTCGCACCATCCTTAAGCGCGGTGTCCTGAAAGACCGCCACTGGATGCAAGAGATCACCGCCACAGCCCTAACTTTGGAATCACGGCGACAGAACGAAGAAACCATACACAAGGAGAAATACACATGAAACGGTACGAAGGAAAAAAGGTGGTCATCATCGGCGGCACGAGCGGCATGGGGCTCGCTACGGCGAAGATGCTGCTTGACGGGGGCTCGCGCGTTCTGGTGACGGGCCGCTCGAAGGAAGGCCTGGAATCGGCGCAGAAAGAGATTGGGAATGACGCAGTCGTGGTTTCGAGCGACGCGCGGTCGTTGACGGACATCGACGCCCTCGCCTCTAGGGTGAAGGCCGAGTTCGACACCTTCGACCTGCTCTTCGTCAACGCCGGGTTCAGCATCCGAGCGCCTCTGGAGAGCATGACCGAGGCTGTCTACGACGAGATGTTCAACCTGAACGCCAAAGGGCCGCTTTTCGCGGTGCAGAAGCTCACGCCGTTAATCAACCGGGGAGGCTCTGTCGTCTTCACGACCTCGATCGCCAACGTCAAGGGAATGGCCGGTCAGGTCGCATATGGAGCTGCCAAGGCTGCGCTGCGATCCTTTGCTCGGACGCTCGCCGCCGAGTTGATTCCTCACGAGATTCGCGTCAACGCGGTGACGCCCGGTCCCATCGACACGCCGATCCTCGGCAAAGTGTTTCCCGATAAAGACGCCGTCGCCCAGATTAGGCAGCAGATGGCCGGGATGGTTCCCATGAAGCGCTGGGGGAAGTCGGAGGAAATTGCCAAGGCCGTCCTCTTCCTCGCGTTCGATGCGACCTTCACGACCGGCGCCGAGCTTCCGGTAGACGGAGGATGGTCTCAACTCTGAGGTGTAGACCATCTCCAGCCGTGAGCTGGAGCCAATTAGCTGACATATTTTGAGAACCCAAAGGAGTCCTATGAAAAGAGTTGTTTTGAGTCTTTCTTTCGTTCTGTTCGCCGCTGCTACGGCCTTGCGAGCGCAGAACCCCATGACCGCCGAGGTAACTGGCGGTCTACAAGGGAGTGAGCGCTAATATCCTCAAGGCAGCTGAGAAGATGCCGGAAGCGGATTACGCGTTTAAACCAGCCCCTGAGGTCCGAACTTTTGGACAACTGATTGCGCATGTCGCCGACGCGCAGATGGCGATGTGTAGCATAACGAAAGGTGAAATGAAGCGCGGCGACGCCGCCACAAAAACAAGCAAGGCGGATTTGGTGGCGGCGCTCAAAGCGTCCAGCG
The DNA here is from genome assembly GCA_963738375.1 of Bryobacterales bacterium. Classification (GTDB taxonomy): domain Bacteria; phylum Acidobacteriota; class Terriglobia; order Bryobacterales; family Bryobacteraceae; genus Bog-159. The sequence continues at coordinate 944,373 of CAVTWL010000004.1, forward strand.
AATTCTGCGACGACGCTTACAGCGGGATGACCGACGTCGACGGGGCGGCGATCGTCAAAACGCCGCTCGGCAATAAATCAAAACTCGGCCTGCTTAATTTCAACGTGGCCCACGATAACGAGATGTACGGGACGATGGCGGTTTATCTGCGGATGAAGGGTATTGTGCCGCCATCTACCGAGGCCGCGGCGGCTGCCCAGAAAGCAAAATAAGCGTCATCTCGTCGACCTCGCGGCGCACCAATGAGGCCACCCGAGCTGCCTTTGGCGGGATCGACTAGCAAAGTACGCCACCGAGAGCCCCAAAGGAGTCCTATGAAAAGAGTTGTTTCGAGTCTTTCTTTCGTCCTGTTCGCCGCTGCTGCGGCCTTACGAGCGCAGAACATCATGACCGCCGAGGTAACTGCGGCCTACAAGGGAGTGAGCGCTAATATCCTCAAAGCAGCCAATAAGATGCCAGATGCGGATTACGTGTTCAAGCCCGGCCCTGCATTCCAAACTTTTGGTCGACTGATTGCTCATGTCGCCGACACGCAGATGGCGCTGTGCGGCGCCGTAAAGGGTGAGATGAAGCGCAGCGACGCCGCGACAAAAACGAGCAAGGCGGACTTGGTGGCGGCGCTTAAAGCGTCCAGCGAATTCTGCGACAACGCTTACAGCACGATGACCGACGCCCAGGGTGCCACCATCGTGGACACCAAGTTGCCGCTCGGCGGCAAATCGAAATTGGGCGTGCTTAATTTCAATGTTGCCCACGACAACGAGATGTACGGAGCCATCGAGGTTTATTTACGACTGAAGGGTCTTGTGCTGCCCTCGACGGAGGAAGCGGCGGCGCGGCACGCAAAATAAAGGTCCCTCGTTAAACTGACGAGGCACCAAAGAGACCACCCGAGTTGCTTTTGGCGGGAACGACCAGCGAACAGCAGAGCGAAATGTCGATGAGCGGCAAGACGGTCGTCATCACGGGGGCAACGAGTGGACTCGGGTTGGCCACGGCCATGCTCCTAGCGGAACGTGGTGCGGAAGTCGTGATGGTGGGACGTGATCGAACCCGGTCGAATTTCATGCGTACGGAAATCGCGAAGTGTGCTGCGGGCAACGCGCCGATCTTGTTCCTCGCAGACTTGTCGTCGCAGGCAAAAATCCATCGTCTTGCTGACCAGCTTCACGGATGCTTCTCACGGATCGATGTCCTGATCAACAATGCCGCCGCTGTGTTCGCAGAAAGAGAATTGACGCCGGATGGTCTTGAGAAAACCTTCGCCGTTAATCACCTTGCGCCGTTCGCGCTGACTAACCTTCTGCTCGATCTCCTCCGGGCTGCGCCCGCCGGAAGAATTCTCACCGCATCCTCGGAGTTCCATAGCGGTGAACTGGATTTTTCCAATCTCCAGGGTCAGCGGCAATACAACTGGTTCGGGGCCTATAGGCGCTCGAAACTTTGCAACATTCTGTTCACTTACGAACTCTCCCGGCGCCTCGCAGGATCGACGATTACCGCGAACTGTTTTAGTCCCGGACCCACGCTCACACGCTTGGGTGACAATATGCGGGGTCTACCTGCAGCAGTCCCGTGGTTGCTAAAGCGCATTCCATCTTTGCTTGCACTTCCGGAAGGCGCAGCGAGCACTCCCGTCTACGTCGCGTCCTCGCCCGATCTCGACGGTCTGTCCGGCAGATTCTTCCTGCGGTGCCGAGAGACGCGCACCAAACCGATTACGTACGATAACAGCGTCGCAACCAGGCTCTGGAACATGAGTCAAGCACTGGTATGAGAGCCGTGCCAGCGCCGGATCGCGAACAGAGTAAGAAAGGAATGTTGATAGAAAACGATCTCAGGCAATTTTCCTCACGAAGGCGACGCACTAGACCGCCAGCTAAATTCCCTCGTCCGGGAAACCGAGCATGAGAAGCCGTTCGACCAGATCTTGCCATACCCGCGTGTAGTCGCGCAGCGTTTACCGATGTGCGATGACATGTTGATTTTCGCAATTGGCCGGAAACGGCGTTCGCGGAGATGAGCACCAGCACGGTTCCGTTCAATGCACATGTGCGACCGCGTAGAGCAGAAAGGCCAGGAATGCCAGGGACAGAATGACAAAACCTCACTTGCCCGTGTGCCACTGAAACGCCAGAAATAGAAAATTCCACATCGTTCAGATCTCCTTCAAGTGTTCACTGCCAGCAGATATGGTCTAAAGTGAAAGCAGTACATGCGAATTCTGGGTCTCGAGAGCTCTTGTGACGAAACCGCCGCCGCTGTCGTTGCGGATGGCGTCAAAATTCTCTCGAGCGTGGTCGCCTCGCAACTGGAAACGCACGGACGTTATGGCGGCGTCGTTCCCGAGTTAGCCTCGCGTGAACATCTGCGCGCCATCGTCCCAGTCACGCGCCAAGCCTTGGAACTAGCCGGCGCCTCCCTGCCCGATCTTTCCGCGATCGCCGTCACTGCCGGGCCAGGACTGGTCGGCTCGCTCCTGGTGGGCATTACCTACGGCAAAGCCCTGGCCTTTGCCTCCGGCATCCCCTTGATCGGCGTCAATCACATCGAAGGGCACATTCACTCCGTTGTCCTCGAATGCGCCCGCGACGGCCATCCCGTCGAGTTCCCCGCCGTTGCCCTTGTAGTCAGCGGAGGACACACGCATCTGTTCGAAGTCAACGCGGCCTTCTCCTATCGCCTCCTCGGCAGAACCCGCGACGACGCCGCGGGCGAAGCCTTCGATAAGGTCGGCAAGCTGCTGGGTTTCGGCTACCCCGGTGGACCCGTGATCGACAGCCTGGCGCCTCATGGCAATCCGCGAGCAGTGAAATTCACGCTGGCCCGCATGAAAGGCAATTCTCTCGATTTCAGTTTCAGCGGACTGAAGACGGCCGTCCTCCGGTGGGTCGAGAGCCGCGACCTAAGCGCCGAAATCGCCGCGCGCCGCGAGCTCCTGCGCGGAACGCCGCGCCCCACGGCGGAGCAATGGCTCACGGTTACGCCGCAGACCACCCTCGACCTGTTAGCCTCCTTCCAGGGCACCGTCATCGAAGAGCTGCTGCGCCGCGCCGCGGCCTGCGCCGAAGACCTCGGCGCCCGCACCCTGATCGTCTCCGGCGGCGTGGCCTGTAATGCAGGCCTGCGCGCCGCGGCCCGCCAGGCCCGTCTCCCCTGTCCCGTCCGATTCCCTTCCCCTGGACTTTCCACCGATAACGCCGCCATGATCGCCGCCGCCGCCTTCCCGCGCCTCCTGCGCGGCGAGTTTGACGATCTCACCTTGGCCGCCCAGGCCAATCTCGCTTTAGCCTGACCGCTTGCTCCGCCGGGCAGTTACCATATCTCCATGATGAAGCGCGTCTGGATTCTTTCTGTCATCCTGCCCGCCTTGCTGCCGGCAGCATTGCAGCGCATTGAAGTCTCCGAACGCAGCGATGTCCTCGACGGCAAATCGTTTGCCGCCGCCGGCCCCTACGAACGCATCACCGGCAAAGCCTACTTCGCCGTCGATCCCAACCTGCCCGCCAACAAAATCATCACCGACATCGCCAAAGCGCCGCGCAATGCAACTGGTCTCGTCGAATTCTCAGCCGATTTCTACTGCCTCAAACCGCGCGATCCCAAGAACGGCAACCACGCGCTGCTCTTCGAAGTCTCCAACCGCGGCGGCAAAGGCATGCTCGGCACCTTCGATTTCGGCGGATCGCTCGATCCCCGCACGCAGGCCGATTTTGGCGATGACTTCCTGCTGGAGCAGGGCTATACTCTCGTTTGGCTCGGCTGGGAATTCGACGTTCCACCCGGACCCGCCATGCTCCGGCTCTATGCCCCCGTTGCCAAGGGCATCACCGGCCTGGTACGTTCCGAAATCACCGTCGATCACGTCTCCACCCGCCAATCGCTAGGCGACCGCAATGTCCTGGCGTATCCGGTCTCGAACCCCGCCGACCCCGCGCTGGTCCTCACCGTGCGCGACCAGCCGATGGCAAACGCACGCCGCTTCCGCGCGATGCCTGGCATATCGAAGGCGGCACCCACATCGTCCTGCAGCCCGGTTTCGAACCCGGCCGCATCTACGAATTGGTGTACAAGTCCAAGATCCTCCGCTCGTTGGCCTGGGTCCCGCCGCCGTCCGCGATTTAATCTCGTTCTTCAAATACGGCATCCCCAACGACACACTGCTTTGCGACCAGCACGAATACATCAAACACGCCTACGGCTTCGGCATTTCCCAGAGCGGCCGTTTCCTGCGCACCTTCCTCTATTACGGTTTCAATCAGGATGAGCAAGGCCGCCGCGTATTTGACGGCATGATGGTGCACGTGGCCGGGGCGGGGCGCGGAAGCTTCAACCATCGTTTCGCGCAGCCTTCGCGCGACGGCCATCCGTTTCTGAATACCCTCTATCCCACCGATATCTTCCCCTTCTCCGACCTGCCGCAAACCGATCCCGACACCGGCATCACGGACGGTCTGCTCTCGCATGCCACTTCGCCCCCGCCGTGCCCAAGATCTTCTACACCAACACCGCCTATGAATACTACGGCCGCTCCGCTTCCTTGATTCACACCACCGTCGATGGCGCGAAAGACGAACCGCTTCCGCCCTACCACGCGCATCTACTTCCTGGCCGGATGCCAGCACGGCCCGAGCGCGTTTCCGCCCAACGCAGGGAGAAGCGCAGCAACCTTGCCTAATCCCAATAACTGGCGCTGGCCGCTGCGTGCCCTGCTGGTGGCGCTGGACCGCTGGGTTCAGTTTGGCGAAGAGCCGCCACCATCCACCTATCCCAAACTGGCCGATGGCACGCTCACCCAACTCGCGTCCGTCGCCTTCCCTAAGCTGCCCGGCGTGCCGTTCCCCACGCACATCCAGCAGGCTTGGCACGTCAACTACGGCGAAGAATTCCGCACCGCCGGCATCGTCACCATCGAGCCGCCGCAACTCGGCGCTCCATTCCCCATGCGTGTCCCGCAGGTGGATGGCGATGGCAACGAAACCTCCGGCATCCGCCTGCCGGCCACCGCCGTCCCCCTGGCCACCTACACCGGTTGGAACTTGCGGTCTCCCGCCATCGGCGCACCGGACCAGCTTTACAGCATGACCGGCTCGTTCATCCCGTTCCCGCGCACCAAGGCGGACCGCGCAAAATCCAACGATCCGCGCCCCTCCATCGATGAACGCTATCCCAACAAGCAGGCCTACCTGGAAAAGGTGAAAGCCGCGGCAGCCGCCTTAATCCAAAACGGATTCCTTCTCGACCGCGATGTTCCGCACGTAATGGATCGCGCTTCCGCCGAATGGGATTTTGTCACGCGCTAAGGTGAATGAGGAATGGCGGCTGGCCTTAGATCTGGGAGAAATCGGTACTTACGACGTGCAATCGGAGGCAGGGAAACCTACCCTCAACCTATTGGCCCACGGCCCACACCGTCGATTGCCAGATGGCAGTCTTCAGCGCGGGCGCCCGGATGTGAAAGCCAGCAAGGGAGCAGAAACGCTTTGATCGGCGAGCTGGAGCCGTTGCATATCAGCGAAGCCGATGCGGTGCGCGACCTTGCCGCCATCCTGAAACGTGTTCAGGCAGGCGCCGAAATCGTGATCGAGCGTGACGCGCAACCGCTTGCCGTCATCCGCGCGGCCGCTCCGGCGCGCCGCACGATCTCCGAGTGCATCGCGCTGGCCGAAGCCCACGAGAAAGAAACCGGGAACGCGCCGGTGCTCGATGCCGACGTGGAGGAGATCATCCGCAATCGAAAGCCGTGGAACCCGCCTACGTGGGGCTAGTCCTCGGTTCCAGCGTGGTGATCGCCGGAGAGCGGCGGGGCCACACCGTCCGGCAGATCCTGGAACAGTTCAAAACGGGTTACGGCGAAATCGAGTCGAACTCGTCCACGGCATCCAGCGTGCCGGAACGGAAGAACGGCGGCAACGGCGGCAGGCGTTTGTGGATGAACTAATCCGCGACGTGCCAGTGCACCCGTCACCCTCGAAACAGCCCGCCTGGCTGGTCGCATCGAAGGCGACCAGGCCGCCCAGGGCGTGACCATCGCCTTCGAGGACCTGCTGATCGCCGCGACCGCGCTGCAACTCGGCTTGGGAGTCCTTACCGGCAACATGCGTCACTGCGAAGTCGTGCCCGGCTACCCGGTGGGCGGGTGCGGCAGCCATTCGTTCACGTACCCGTCGACGCCGCAATATTATCCAGACATGCCCGCCGGCGGTACGGGCTTCGCGCAGGTGCAGTGTCTAACGGGGCTGGGAGCGATCGTGCCGCACCGCAGAATTGCAAACGCTGTTATTTCAGCCCCAACTACCCGATCAGCCGCGGGGCATCCACCCCGTATCTTACGCGCGGTATTCCGGACGAATTCGGCTACTAAAGGCGGTGCGCCGCGGGATCCAATAACGGCAATCCAAGGAACGCGGATCTGTGGCCCCGCCGGCGTTCCGGGCAGTCGGAAAATGCAACCCCAGGGAGCCGGAGAGCGACCCGGCGCCCCCACCGCGTTAAGATGAATGAGAATGCCGGCAGGCCTCAAATCCTTTTATCGCAAGCTGGGACGCATTGAGAAGTCGTTCCTTCTCCTCACCGTGCTTGCTGCCGTCATCTCCTACCTCATCCCGGCCTCCTTCTTCAGCCTGCTGCTCACCTTCGCCGCCTGGATCGCCGGCTTCATCGTCGCCGTCCGCCTGGCGCGATCCGGCGTCAAAAAGCTCATCTGGCGCTTGCGCAACCGCCTCATCGTGGCCTATGCCTTCATCGCCATGGTGCCCATCGTTCTCATCCTCGCTCTCGTCCTGGTCAGCACCTACGGCCTCACCGGCCAGATCGCCGTCTATCTGATCAATTCGGAACTGGATCGCCGTACCAACATTCTCAAAGGCTCCGCTGCCGGCATCCTCGAGGCCCCCCCCGAACACCGCGCCGAAATCGTCGAGCGCACCCAGAGTTTCGTCCAGCGATTCTTCCCCGCCACCGAAATCCTGGTCCGCGAGGGCGGCGATTCCCGCTATCCCGCGTCCTCCACCCTATCCCGCCCCCCATCCGGCTGGAAAGACGCCAACGGCATCATCGTCAAAGGCGGGCAGCTCTATAGCTGGGCCAACCAGGTCTCCCCGCACGCGCAGGTGGTCATCATGGCGCCGCTCAGCCAGGCGTTCCTATCCAGCCTTCTTCCGGGTCTTGGCGAAGTGAATTTCCGCGACTTCGCCGAGTCCTCCGGCGGCTTGCTCGGAAATCCCGCCGGAACCACCCCCGGCGCTCGCGTTCCGCCCAAGAACAACCCCGTCGACCTGCAAGTCAACTGGGTCTCGCTGGTGCCGGTCACGTTTTGGAACACCCCAGGCAGCAAGCTGAATCGCGGACTTCTGCTGGTTCATACCCGCATCTCCGCCGTCCTCAGCACCGTGTTCGGCAATAACCTGGCGCTCGGCGATATGGCTTACGGCCAGGTATTCTGGGCGTTGTTTCTGATCATCGTTACCCTGTTCCTGGTCGTCGAACTGGTCTCGCTGGTCATCGGCGTGTCCATCTCCCGCACCATCACCAGCGCCGTCCACGAGTTGTACCTCGGCACCCGCCGCGTCAAGGAAGGCGATTTCTCGCACCGCATCCCCGTCCGCGGCAACGATCAGCTCGCCGAACTGGGCGCTTCGTTCAACACCATGACGGAGAATCTCGAGCGCCTGATCGTGGTGGCCAAGGAAAAAGAGCGTCTCGAATCTGAACTCGAAATCGCGCGCGAAGTGCAAAGCCAGCTTTTTCCCAAAGACGTTCCCAACCTGAAAACCCTGCTTCTCACAGGCGTTTGCAACCCCGCCCGCGTCGTCTCGGGGGACTATTACGATTTCATGCGCTTCGATAGCAGCATGGCCTTCGCCATCGGCGACGTAGCCGGCAAGGGAATCTCCGCCGCGCTGCTGATGGCTTCCATTCAATCCACCATGCGCATGCAGCTTACCGGCGGGGCGCCCGGCTCCCTGGCCGATGGCGATTGCTCCCGGGCCCTCTCTACCGCCGCCATGGTCTCGCGCCTTAACAAGCAGCTGTACGCCAACACCTCCGCCGAAAAATACGCGACGTTCTACTTCGCCCTCTACGACGAAAAGACGCAGACCCTCACCTACACCAACGCCGGGCACCTGCAGCCGATCCTGCTGCGCGGTGGAACCGCCAACCTGCTGGAAGTCACCGGCACCGTCGTCGGCGCGTTCCCCTTCTCCGCCTACGAAGAAAAGAACATCCAACTCGTCAGCGGCGACGTGCTGGTTGCCTATACCGACGGCATGATCGAGCCGGAAAACGAATACGGCGAGATGTTCGGCGAAGAGCGGCTGACGGATCTGCTGGCGAAAAACGTCGACCGCGATTCCCCCGAAATGATCGCCCGGGTCATGGAGGCGGTGGTGCAGTGGAGCGGCTCCGCCGCCGAATTATCCGACGATATGACCATGCTGGTAGCGAGGCGCCCATGAAAGTCCTCACCGCAGCGCAAATGCGCGAAGTGGATCGCCGCACCATCGAGATGGGCATTCCCGGCATCGTCCTCATGGAGAACGCCGGCCACCGCGTGGTCGAACTGCTGGCCGAAAAATTCGCGCCGCTGGGCGAACAGCGCATCGTGGTGCTGTGCGGCAAGGGCAACAATGGCGGCGACGGCCTGGTGATCGCCCGCCAGCTCTTCACGCGTTTCTCCCCGCGCGCCTTGCACGTCGTGCTGCTGGCCGCGCCCGAAGACCTGAAAGGCGATGCCGCCCAGAACTATCGCATGCTCGAAGCCTGCGGGTGCCCCGTCTTCCGCGAAATTCCGGCCGCCGGCCAACTCGCCACTATCGTCGTCGATGCGCTGCTGGGCACCGGACTCACCGGCCCCGCCGTCCGGCGCCATGCTCGACGCCATCCGCCAGATCAACTCCGGCTTTCCTTTAGCCAAAATCGTCGCCGCCGATATCCCTTCCGGCATGCCCAGCGATACAGGCGACCCAGTGGGCGAACAAGCCCGCGCCGATTATCACGATTACGTTTACCGCTCCGAAACCCGCTCACGTCCTTGCTCCCAACTGTGACGGCATCGGACATCTGACCGTTGCCGCCCATTGGCAGCCCGCCCGGTCTTTACGACGCGGACGACGCCATCGATCTTTCCGTGATCCAACCGGCTATGTTCAGCGCGCTCCTGGCACCGCGCCCGCGCGCGGGACACAAGGGAACCTTCGGCCATGTTCTGGTCGTCGCCGGATCCCCCGGCAAAACCGGCGCAGCCGCGATGTCCGGCATGGCCGCGTTGCGTGCAGGCGCGGGCCTGGTGACCGTCGCGTCCGATGCATCCGCCATCCCGGTTATCGCCGGACACGCCGCCGAGCTGATGACCGAGCCGCTTCCCGCCGGCCTCCCCTTCGCCGCCCTGGAAAAGATCGCCGCCAAGGTAGACGTCATCGCCATCGGACCGGGACTCGGCACCAGCCCCGAAGCTGTCGCGATGGTCCGCCGCGCCGTCGCCGAATTGCCGCAGCCCATGGTCGTCGACGCCGATGCGCTCAACGCCCTCGAAGGCCCGGACTGGTCGGGCGCGGGCAAGCATCGCGTCCTCACGCCCCATCCCGGCGAAATGGCCCGCCTGACCGGACAGATCCACCGAGCAAATCAACAAGGACCGCATCGCCGCGGCCCGCGGCTCTTGCCACCTCACGCCACGTCACCCTGGTGCTGAAAGGCTAACGCACTGTGATCGCGTTTCCCGATGGCCGCGTCTGGATCAACCCCACCGGCACGCCCGCCATGGGCACCGGCGGCACGGGCGATATCCTCACCGGCCTCATCGCCGGCCTGCTGGCCCAGTTCCGCAACGAAGCGGACCTGGCGGCCGCCGCCGCCGTCTACCTGCACGGCCTCTCCGGCCAATTCGGCGCGGCCGCACTCACCGAAAAGTGTCTTAACGCCACCGATCTGCTGGTCTACCTGCCCGCCGCCCTGGAGGAGTGTGCCCGTTTTCCGTACCGCCTCTGAAGACGAGACCATCGCCTTGGGCGAGCGCCTGGCCCGCACATTCCCGCCCGGCGCAACCGTTCTCCTGACCGGCAACCTCGGCGCGGGCAAAACCACCCTCGCCAAAGGCATCGTGCAAGGCCTGGGCGCGGCCGCCCTGGAAGAAGTATCCAGCCCCACCTTCACCCTGATCCACGAATACGGCTCCCCCCCCGCTGTCTACCACGTCGATCTTTATCGCCTCGACGATGCCCGCGCCGCCGCCACCCTCGGCCTCGACGAACTGTTCGACAGCCCGCGCTATGGTCCTGATTGAATGGGGCGAGCGCTTCCCGCAACTCATCCCGCCGGACCATCTGGAAATCCATCTCCGCGCGCTTGCCGAAGACCAGCGCGAAATCGAACTCACCTTTCCCCGGTTATAATCACCTTCATATATGTTTCACACCCACTTGGCCGTACCCTTGCTGCTGCTGTCCGTGTTGATGCTCGCCTCCGCGCAGCCCACGCCTCCCGCCGCTCCCACCGTCGACCATCGCGAAGAACGCCACGGCGCCACCGTGATCGATAACTACTTTTGGCTCCGCGAGAAATCCAATCCCAAGGTCGTCGAGTACCTGGAAGCGGAAAACGCCTACACCAAGGCCATGACCGCCGACCTCGAGCCCTTCCAGGACGCGCTCTACGCGGAGATGCTCGGCCGCATCAAGCAGACCGATCTTTGCGTTCCCGTGCGCCAAGGCGATTACCTTTACTATTCCCGCACCGAAGAAGGCAAACAATATCCCATCCAGTGCCGCCGCAAAGGCAGCATGGAAGCGCCCGAAGAAATCCTGCTCGATCCCAACGAATTGGCCAAGACACACAAATTCGTCGGGGTCTCCGCTTTCGTGGTCAGCGACGACGCCAACATGCTGGCCTATACCGTCGATTTCACCGGCTTCCGCCAGTACTCCCTCCACGTCAAGAATCTGGCGACGGGCGAGACGCTGCCAGATACCACCGAGCGCGTCGATTCCGTCGTCTGGGCCGCCGACAACAAGACCCTCTTCCTCTCCACCGAAGACGCGGTCACCAAGCGTTCCGATAAAGTCTGGCGCCACGTCCTTGGATCCGCCGTCTTCGAGCCGATCTACGACGAGAAAGACGAGCTCTACGATGTCGCCGTCGAGAAGACCCGCGACCGCCAGTACATCACGGTCTGGAGCGCCGGCAAAGACACCACCGAATTTCAAATCCTACGCGCCGACCAGCCCCAGGGCCGCTTCACCGTCTTCCTGCCTCGCGAGAAGAAGCACCGCTACTACGTCGATCACCGCGGCAGCCTCTTCTACATCCGCACCAACAAGGAAGGCCGCAACTTCGGCGTGATGACCGCGTCCGAATCCGACTACTCCCCCAAGAATTGGAAGCCCTTCATCCCGCAGCAGCCCGATGTCCTGCTCGAACACCTCGACCTCTTCCAGGATTTCGCCGCCGCCGTGGAACGCTCCGACGCGGCCGATCACTTGCGTTTTTACAATTTCAAGACCGCCAAATGGACGTCCATTTCCTTCCCCGAGCCTGTCTACGCGGCGTCTCCCGGCGGCACGCCCGAATTTACGTCCACCACCTACCGCTATAACTATCAGAGCTTCATCACGCCCCCCAGCGTTTTCGATTACGATGTCGCAAACCGGCACAATCGAAGCTGCTGAAGCGCCAGGAGGTGCTGGGCGGCTACGATCCCACGCAATACGTGTCGGAGCGCCTGTGGGCCACGGCGCGCGACGGCGTGAAAGTGCCCATCTCCATCGTTTACAGGAAAGGCTTCGAGCGCGACGGCCAAGCGCCGCTCTTCCTCTACGCCTACGGCTCGTACGGATTCGGCACGCCGGCGACCTTTTCGAGCATCGGCTTGAGCCTGCTCGACCGCGGCATGGCCTACGCCATCGCCCACATTCGCGGCGGCGACGAAATGGGCGAAAAGTGGCGCGAAGACGGCATGCTGATGAAAAAGAAGAATACCTTCTTCGACTTCATCGATTGCGCCGAGTATCCTGATCGCCGCAGAAGTGGACGTCGCAAGGACCGCCTGGTGATCGAAGGCGGCAGCGCCGGCGGCCTGTTGATGGGCGCGGTGGTCAACATGCGGCCCGATCTGTTCCGCGCCGTGCACGCCGCCGTGCCCTTCGTCGACGTGATGAACACCATGATGGATGCGTCGCTGCCGCTGACCGTCGGCGAGTATCTGGAATGGGGCAATCCCAACGAGAAGGAGGCGTACGATTACATGAAGACGTACAGCCCCTACGACAATCTGGAAAAGCGCGCCTATCCGGCCATGCTGGTGACCACCAGTTTCAACGACAGCCAGGTGATGTATTGGGAGCCCGCGAAATACGTAGCGCGCATGCGCACGCTGAAGACCGACTCCAACCCGCTGCTGCTGAAGATCAAGATGGAACCGGCCGGCCACGGCGGCGCGTCCGGCCGCTACGACCGCATGAAGGATCAGGCCTTCGAATACGCCTGGATGCTGACCCAAGTGGGCATCACCAAGTGATGGCTACGGAGCCAGGTTGATGACGGCGCTGCCGGTGGCGACTTGCGCGCCTTGGACAGCCTTGACCGTTACCTCGTAGGCGCCGCTTTCCAGCCCGCCCAGTCCGATCTGGCTTAGCACCCGGATGGACCCATCGGCGTCGGCTTCCGGCAAGACCTGTCCGGCCTCGACATCGGTCTTCCCATTGTGCGAAACGGTGATGGTGACCGCGGGTTTTGCGGAACTCATCCGATCCGGAAACAGCACGAAATACAGGCTCCCGACGGCACCCGCCGACTTCGCGATGGTCGCATTCACTTCAGGCGTCACCGCGCCGCCCTGAAACTCCAGCGGATTCCACGCGTCCCGTTCGCCCGCGGCCCGTTCCACGCTGCGAACCACCACCACATCGCTCAGCCCCAGCCGCGCCGGTCCCGGAACAAAGAACGAAATTTTACGCACGCTGGCCTTCTGCCCCTCGTCATCCACCGCGGCCGCCTCCAAACGATAGCGCCCCGGCCGCGCCCGGAAAGGCAGCGTGGCCGTGGTCTCCCCGCGCTCGAATTCCGCGCGTTTATCGGCCGGCGCCTGGAATGGCAGATCCCGCGAGACCTTGGCGATCACTTGTCCGCTTTCGTCCTTCACCAGCCCCACGAACGAAACATGCATGTGGAATCGCTTGCTCTTCGGATCGTCCGCGAAAGTCAGCGCTCCACTCGGCACCGAAAACACCGCCCGGCATTCGGTCTCGTCTCCCCCGCTCCCGAAGCGCAGCATCTGGGCATGAAACTCAAACGCCCGCGGCGCGGGATTGTGGTTCAGCGCCGTCAGCGCCGCCAGTTCGAACGGCGCGAGCGGTTCTCCGTTGAGCAGCGGCATGGCGAAATATCCCTTTCTGCTCTGGATCTCGATTCCCGGCCTCATGGATCGAATCTCGATGGTACGGAAGCGGCCGTCATCATTCGACGCAGCCGGCGCATAGGACACCTCGTAATGGGCTCGCACATCTTCCATCACGCGCCGCAGCGGCGCTTGCATGTCGTTGCTGTTCTCGATGGCAAAGCCGCCGGTTTCCACCGCCAGGTTGCGCATGTTTTCCTGGTAATTGGTTGGCTGCGTTTCCGAGCTGGTGTCCGCCTGCACCTCGCGTATCGCCCGATTCGTAGCTCTCGCCAGATGTTCCGGCGATGCCGTCTCCAAGCCGCCCGCGCTCGCCGTATAGAACGTCACCCCGGCGCGATTCGCATCGCTCACCAGCGAGCGGAACCGCTCCGGGGAATTCAGCGGCAGAATCATGCCTTCCGAGAAGAAGACCACCGTTTTACGTCCAGGCAGCGCCGCCTGGGCCTGAATCAATTGCCTGAGCGCGTCGATATTGGAATTCCCAACCTGATTCGACAGCACCGAGATGGTCACTGCCGCCATGTGCCGCTGCACCGCGGCCGCGGCCGCATCCAGATGCGACGAAATACTCACCGGGCCGCTTTCCTCGGCCGATCCCGTCTGCATGGGGGTGAATCCACGGGCTCCGGACATGGTATTGAAGAGCGTCGCCTGGGCTTGCATGTCCTTGGCAAACGTCGGCGGCGCGCTTCCTGCCGCGCGGTCAACAGCCAAGTCTAAAAGCTGGCGATCGCTGGTGTACTGCTGCAGCAGCGCCAGCCGGTGTCCCAGCGCAAACACCCCGATATAGGTATCCGGCCGGGCCTCGCTGCCCAGAAATGCCCGCGCCGCCTGCGCCGCGATGCGCCGGCCCTGCGCGCTCATGCCATCGAAGACCAGCGACACCACGTTGATGTCGCGCACGGGATCGTAGCTGGTTTTCGCGCTCGCGTCAGGCGCCGTTGCCGCGCCGGAATCCGGCTGCGGCGTTCGAGCGCCGCCGCGATACTGGAAACCCCGCACCTTCTGGGGCCTGCCATCTTCCAAAATCACGATGTCTTCGGCTTTCAGATCCGGCACGATCTTGTGGTGCTTGTCCCGCGCCACAAAATCCACCAGCACTTCCTGCGTCGTCGAACGGAGCACCGTCTCCGGAGCCTGTTGCGCACGGGCCGGCCACAGCACCAGCGCCGCTACCACGCCAGCAACTTTTCTGGACATAGAATTACTCGTGCCGCAGAGCATCGATGGGATCGATGCGCGCCGCCCGGCTGCTGGGAATCAGGCCGGAAAGCACCGCCACCATCACCAGCGCGGCCGAAGCGCCCGCATAAATGACCGGATCGGCCGCCTTTAAGCCGAAAAGCTGCGACTCCACAAGCCGGCCGAGCGCCAGCGCCACCGGCAGCCCGATGGCGAGGCCGAATATCACCAGCATTCCGACGTCCTTCATCACCAGCCATAGCACATCGCCCGGCACAGCACCCAGCGCGACGCGAATGCCGATCTCCGCCGTCCGCCGCGCCACGGTGTACGCCACCACGCCATACAGCCCGATCCCCGCCAGCAGCGTCGCCAGCAACTCCGAACGCGCACGACAGGATCGCGATCAGCCGGTCGATCTGCACCGACTCGCGCCACCTGTATCTCCACCGGCTGCATGTCGAACACCGGCAGTCCCGCGTCCATCTGCTGCACCAGCCGCCGGATTTGCGCTCCCAGGCGCCGTTGTATCGCGCTCGCCGCGCACGTAAAATTCCAGCCGGCCCAGGCTGTCGTCATTGCGTATAGGTGGAAAATACCGCGGGCTTGGGCTTTTCGCGAAGATCTTGATGCTTCAAATCGCGCACCACCCCCACAATCTCGCGATCCGGCAAGCGATGATTGCTGGCGCCGAACATCATGTGGCGGCCCAACGGATTCGCGCCACCGAAGAAGCGCTTCACGAAAGCCTCGTTCACCACCACCACCTTATCCGGCGAAGTGAGATCGCGCTCCGTCAACTCTCGTGCCCCGCACCACCGGGCGTGCCCAGCGCGCGAAAATATCCGGGCCCCACGGCGTGCCGCGACACAGTCCATATCTTCGTCCTCGCGCGCCTGGTAGCCCTCCACCGTGACGTTGCTGCCGCGATTGCTGTGCGGTCAGCGGACCGGGGCTGGCGGCGCCCACCGCCACCACTCCCGGCAGCCGCGATAGCCGCTCCTGCAAGTCGCGGAACAGGGCGAAGCCGCGCTCCTTCGTGTAGCCATTCAGGGAAGGATCGATCGGCGAACGTCAGCAGCCTTTCCGTCCGAAATCCAGGATCCACGCGCAGCAGATTGAACAGGCTTCGCGCGAACAGACCGGCGCCCACCAGCAGCAGCAGCGAAAGCGACAACTGCGCCACCACCAGAATCGCGCCGGAAACGCGCCGCGCCCGCCGATCCCATGGCCGCCCGCTGCTCCCGCAGCGAAGCCGCCACTCCGCCGCGGCTCGCCTGCAGCGCCGGGGCGAATCCGAACAGCAGACCGGTTACTGTCGCAAGCGCCAGGGTAAACAGCATCATGCGTGCGTCGACCGTCGCCGCAATCCATCCTCCCGTCGCGTCGGCGGGAAGCACATGCAGCAGCGCGCTGGTGGTCCAGACCGAAACCAGCAGCCCCAACAATCCGCCCGCCAGGGCGATCACCAGGCTCTCCGTCATCAATTGCCGCAGCAGTGAACCCCGTCCCGCGCCCAGCGCCAGCCGGATCGCCATCTCGCGCTGCCGCGCGGCGGCACGAGCCAGCAGCAGATTGGCCACGTTCGCGCAGGCGATCAGCAGCACCAGTCCCACCAGCGCCATCAACGCCACCAGCGGCTTCTGCCACTGCTCTCGCAACTGATTGATGCCTTGCGCGGCCGGCTCCAGTTCCAGCTTTTGATTCAGGATCAGCTTCTCGGCCCGCTGGCTGTGTACCGGATACTGCTTCAATTCCGCTTCCAGAATCGGCCGGTAAACCGTCGCCATGGCCGCCTGCGCCCGCGCCGCCGAAACGCCCGGCTTGAGCCGCGCCAGCACATTCAGCCAGCGCGCCCGGCGGTCGTCTAAACCATCCCACGTCGGCGTCACTTCGCGCTTCATGGCGATCGGGACGAAGATCTCGGGATTGTTTCCCGAAAGCACGCCGCGGAAATTCGGCCGGCGCCACCCCCACCACCACCATCGGATGCCCGTTCAACGCGACCTTGGCGTTCAGCACGCCCGGTTCCCCGCCGAACCGCCGCACCCAGTAATCGTGGCTCAGCATCACCACCGGATGCGCGCCCGGCGCGCCATCGTCCTCCGGCGTGAACGTGCGCCCCGCCGCCGCCCCAACACCCAGTGCCGAAAAGAAATTGCCGGAAACCACCTCGGCGTGCGCCCGTTCCGTCTGCCCGTTCCAGGACACGCTCACCGGCATCCCCGCCCGCGCCGCCACCCCGCTGAAGCACCGCATTGCGATCCCGCAAATCCTTGTACATCGGAATAAGAAAAAACGCTTTCGTTGTTATCGGCCGATGTCATGCCGGGGCTATGATCCTCGACATGCAGCGCTACCAGAGCATCCGGATCCCGCACCGGCAGCGACCGGTAGAGCACCTGATCCAGCAGCGAGAAAATCGAAGTATTGGCGCCAATGCCCAAAGCCAGCGATAACACCGCTACCGCGGTAAATAAAGGGCTGCGAGCCAAAGTACGCAGGGCAAAGCGGAGATCGTGTCCCATGAGTTCTGCATCTACGATAGCATTGGCGGGCGCCCGCTCAATCGACGGCCGGGTTAATGCTGGGTGATGTAAAGCTGCTTCATCGAAAGCATAGGATTCGACCGCCCCGTTGGCGGCGTATTCGAACTATTCGTGATCCCCGCCGTTACCGTACCCAAGGCGTCATGCAACTGCTCGGTGGGAAACGGCGTGGCACAAACATAACTGGTGGATTCCTGCTGCGGGCAGGCAGCCGCCGGAAAGGTGGGCGATGCCAGCGGATCGCCCACGCAACTCCACGCGGCGGCTCCGGTGTAAGGATCGAGCGCCCCGGCGTTGAGTACCCAATGCCCATTGCCGCTCGGCGGCGCCGGATTCCGGTCGATATAGGAATACCAGAAATACCAGTTGGTTCCCTTGGAATTCAACGGCATCGCCGGCAGATTCACCGCCGCCGAACACTGCGGTTGCGGATTGGTTGCCTCCGCCGTCGCGTAGCAGGCGTAGCTCCCCGCCACCCCCGATGGAGCCGGACAATTGCTGAAGTTGTAAAAATAAAACTGATCCACCGCGGGATTGTAGTAATTGTAATGGGCAAAGCCGTATTCCACATCGCCTGAATAGCAGGAGTCCGAAGCGAAATAAATGGCGCCGATCAGATAAGGGGCGCTGGTATAAACGTGCTGGTTCCACTGCGCCATGGCGCCGAACCCCGATACCGCAATACCCGTACCAGCGACCTGCTGAGTAGCCGATTGGTAGACCGAGCCAACGGCTGCCTGGCTGCGCAAAATCTGCCCTCCCAGAATTTCGTAGCGATTGTCCGTCGCCGTGCCGCCATCGAAATACCAGTAAGGCGGCGAATCGTAAGTAGTGTTCCACAAGCAACCGCCCGCCGCCGTGCCGCCCGCCGCAAAAGCGGGCTCGTCGTAGAAAGTGTCGGGCAAGCCTCCAATGCCGTACTCTCCCGTAGTCCAGCCCGGCGTCAGGCTATTCACTTGAGCCGGCATGTAGAAGTTCCACAAGCCCGCCGACGGTAATTCGGGCTGGGCGGCATTCGGACCGTATGAAAAGTTGTATTGCGGCGTCACAGCGCCATAGAATCGGGGCACCGGACCCGCTACTTCAATCTGCCCCGGGGCCGGCGGCGGGTCCTGGAGCCAGCCCGTCTGCGCCACAGCCCCGCCGGCAACAAGGGCCGCCGCCCCCAACACGCACAATGTCGTCCGCATGAGATTTCTCATGGGTGCCCACGTAGCATTTCCCGTGCCACGAGTTAACTATCGTTATGGTTAACCTCCATTCCGCCGATCTGTATACTGGTGCCTGTGATTCAATTTAGCCGCCCCGCCGTGGGCATCGAATTCGTGCTTAATCCTGGCCGTTCTGGTAGCCACAGTTACCGATCTGCGCTCCCGCCGCATTCCGAACTGGCTCACCGTCAGCGCCCTCCTTTTGGGCTTCGGCCTGAACGCCGTACTGGCCTATCCCTCGCCGCTCGCTGGCGTCTGGCTGGCAGCCAAGGGCTTTGCTCTGGCCTTCGGCATCAACTTAGTCATGTATCTGCTGCACATGACCGGGGCCGGAGACGTGAAGCTTCTGGCCGCCATCGGAGCGCTTGTCGGCGGTTCCGATTTCCTCGGCATATTTATTCTTACCGCGCTGCTGGGTGGTGTCCTGGCGCTCGCCCTGATGCTGGTGAAAGGGCGGGTTCGGCAAACTCTTTGGAATGTCGGCTTCATGTTCGGTGAGTTGATGCGGTGGCGCGCCCCTCACCTGACCCGGGAACAGCTCGATGTCGGCAGCGACAAGGCCTTCCGGCTCCCCGGCGCGGTTCGCATCTGTCTGGGCGTAGTCGCATTCTTAGTGATGGCCCGCGCTATGGCGCCCGCCTAGTCCGCTCTTAGTACGCCCATTACCGGCTTCTGCCCGAAATTTCGGCAGAGATGCTTTTATAATTCAAGCTTGAAGAGCGCGAAAAGTTTCCTGGTGGGGCAATACCAAACTACGGACGGACTAATGCTTTATACGCAGATGTTCCTGTATCTTCAGGTCTTGGATTTTTTTACCACCCTCATCGGGTTCAAGCTTGGCCTGGCGGAAGCCAGCCCCTTCATCCGCGCACTGCTGCAATTCGGGCCGATCACCGCCCTCCTGCTCTCGAAACTGGCTGCCATCGTTCTTGCGGGCGCCTGTCTTGGGCTCCATAAGCAGCACCTGATCCGCTGGATTACCTACTGGTATGCGGGCTTGATCGCGTGGAACCTCTGTACCATCCTCGCCGGCGCTCACTGCCGGTAACCACCGCGTTTGCAACACAATCTCCGCGCGACCTGTGCCACCATGGAAGCAGGAGACATTCATGTACCCCCTGAAGAAAGGCAAAATCGCCTCCCAAGCCCACGTCGGCCTGCCCGAAGGCACCTTTGAAGAAGAGCACGGCCGCAAAGGCTTTTACGGCAAAAGCGCCCACCTCTATCACACCCACGCTCCCACCGGCTGGATCCGCTTCGAAGGCAAGCTCCGCCCCCATTGCTTCGACCTGAACCAGCCTGGAACCCTCCGACCTCCACGATCCGCAGGGCATGCCCGTCGCCTTCCTGGGCAACCGCGATGTTAAGCTGTACGTCTCCCGGCGCGCCGACCCGATGCCGTTCTACTACCGCAATGCCGACGGCGACGAACTGATCTTCGTCCATCGCGGCCACGGCGTCATCGAAACCGACTTCGGCCCCATGCCCTTCGAGACGCGGCGACTACATCGTCATCCCGCGCGCCGTTACCTACCGCATCCTCCCCGAAACCGACGGACAACTTCTTCCTGATCGTCCAATCCCGCGGCGAGTTCGATCAGCCCGAAAAAGGCCTGCTCGGCCAGCATGCGCTCTACGATCCCGCCGCCATCGTCACCCCCGAACCCGCGCCGCAGCCTCGACGACAACCGCGAGTGGGAAGTCCGCATCAAGGTGGACGACGAGATCTCCAAGGTCTTCTACCCCTTCAATCCCATGGACGTGGTCGGCTGGAAGGGCGACCTGACCGTGTGGAAGATCAACATGCGCGACATCCGCCCGGTAATGAGCCATCGCGCGCATCTGCCGCCCAGCGCGCACACCACCTTCGTCACCGAAGGCGCCGTGATCTGCAGCTTCCTGCCGCGCCCGCTCGAACAGGATGCGGACGCCCTGCGGGTTCCCTTCTTCCACCGCAACACCGACTACGACGAGTTCATCTTCTATCACGACGGCGATTTCTTCAGCCGCGATAACATCAAGGCCGGCATGGCCACTCTGCATCCCCGCGGCATCCATCACGGCCCGCATCCCAAAGCGCTCGCCAATCAGGGTAAGAAGACCTTCACCGACGAATACGCGGTCATGCTCGACGGACTGAATCCCATCGACGTCTTGCCCGCCGGCGAAGGCGTCGAATGGAAAGAATATTGGATGAGCTGGATGGAAAAGAAATGAATTACCGCCAACTGGGCCAAAGCGGCTTGCGCGTCTCGGAACTCTGTCTGGGCACCATGACGTTTGGCTCCGGCTTCTTCAACATCGCCGTGGTTGACCAGGCAGGCGCCAATCAGCTCGTTGCCCGGGCTCTGGAAGCCGGCATTAACTTCTTCGATACCGCGGATGTTTACTCCTTCGGTGAATCCGAACAGATTCTCGGCCAGGCTTTGAAAGATTCGGGCGACGCCCGGGCTGCCTCGGTGGTGGCTACCAAAGTCTTCGCCCCCGCCACCCGCAGCGCAGCCGGCCGCAAGGACGATCCTAATGCCTACGGCCTCTCGCGCCGCCACATCATGGCAGGTTGCGAAGCCAGCCTTCGCCGCCTCGGCACCGACTACATCGACCTCTATCAGGTGCACGGCTTCGACCTCCGCACCCCCATCGACGAAACCCTGCGCGCCCTCGACGACCTCGTCCACCAGGGCAAAGTCCGCTACCTGGGCTGTTCCAACTGGCCCGCCCGCCATTTGATGAAAGCGCTCTGCACGGCACCCACCCGCTTTGTTTCCCTGCAGGCGTATTACTCTCTGGCCGCGCGCGACCTCGAGCACGAACTGCTGCCGCTCTGCCGCGAGGAAGGTCTCGGTGTCCTGCCGTGGTCGCCGCTTTCCGGCGGATTTCTCACCGGCAAGTATCGCCGCGGACAGGACTCGCCCGAAGGCGCGCGCCGCAGCGGCTTCGATTTTCCGCCGGTCGACGAGGAGCGCGGTTACGATGCCGTCGAAGCGCTCGCCGCCCTTGCCCAGGAAACCGGCGCCACCATTCCCCAATTGGCGCTTGCCTGGTTGCTCGCCCAGCCCGCCGTCAGTTCGGTCATCATCGGCGCGAACAAGATGTCCCAGCTCGACGACAATCTGAAAGCCGCGGATATCCAGCTAACTGCCGCGCAAGTGGAGCGGCTCTCCGCCACGACCCAGCCGCGTACCATGTACCCTCAGTGGATGGTCGAACGCCAGAATAGCCAGTGGCGATAGTGGGCATTCACCCGCCGGAAACAGCGCTCGGTAGGGGCAATTGACCCAATCGCCTGGTATTATTCCACTAAACAGGCCTGATTGTCCTTTGGACACCATATTGCCTACGCCAATAGGTGATATTGCGCCGCTCCTGCTTTCTGATCTTGTCGGCCCTGCTCCCCGCCCTCGCCGCGCCCCCTTCCTCCATCCTGATCGACTTCCCTGAGCCAGGCGCTCTCTTCCCGAAGGACATCGCCCCGCCCACTTTCCTCTGGCGCGACAACAACCCCGATGCCGCTTCCTGGCTCCTCGAAATCGCCTTCGCCGGCAGCGCCAGTCCCCTCAAACTGTGGTCCTCCGGCGACAAAATGAAAATTGGGGAAATCGACAGCAAGTTGCACGACTTCGTCCCGCCCACCCTCACACCCCAGGAAGCGGAAACCCACACTTGGAAGCCCGACGCCAAAACCTGGGCTGCCATCGTCGCCCGCGTCCCAAACCGCTCAGGCAACCCTTAGCATCACTGCCTTCCGCACGCGCCAGAGCCGCCTTTGTCCCACGCCCGAACCACTTTCGCCGTCTCCCCCGATCCCGTCGCCGCGCCGATCTTCTATCGCGACGTTCCCCTTATCCCCCCCCGTCCCGAAGAGCGCGAGCGCGGGCGTCATCAAACCCCTGCCCGATTCCGTTCTGCCCATGATCAAATGGCGGCTGCGCGGACGTCTCCGAACCCAGCAGCAAAGTCGTGATGGAAAATCTGCCCACCTGCGCCAATTGCCATTCCGTCTCGCGCGATGGCAAGACGCTGGGCATCGACGTGGACGGTCCGCAGAACGACAAAGCCCTCTACGGCCTGGTGCCCGTCCGAAAGTCTCTTCCATTGAAAACAAGTACGTCATTCGCTGGAGCGCCTTCACGGAGACAGGATCGCCCAAGCGCTTCGGTTTCATGTCGCAGGTTTCCCCCACTGGAAAGTATGTAGTCACTTCCATCGAAGTGCCCGGCTCGCGCGGCCGCCGCGTCGATTCCCGCATCTACCAGGGCTTCTACAGCTACTTCGGTTTTGGCCAGGTCTTCTATCCCACCCGCGGTATTCTTGCCTGGTATAGCTCGCGAAACCGGCAAGCTCCAGCCACTCCCAGGCGCCGACGATCCGCGCTATGTCCAAACCGGCGCCTTCTGGAGTCCCGACGAAAAGTTCGTGGTCTTCTCCAAAGCCATCGCGCGCGATCCCTACGCGCCGGGGCAGAAGGCATCCGAATTCGCCAACGACCCCAACGAAACGCAAATCCAGTACGACCTCTACCGGGTGCCCTTCAACAACGGCCAGGGCGGTCAGCGCCGAACGCATCCTCGGCGCATCCGGAAAACGGCATGAGCAACGACTTCCCCAAAGTCTCGCCCGACGGCAAGTGGATCGTCTTCGTGCAGAACAAGAGCGGACTACTGATGCGCCCCGATAGCAAGCTGTACATCGTACCCGCCGGCGGCGGCGAAGCGCGCCCCTGCGCAGCAACCAGCCCATCATGAATTCATGGCACAGCTTCTCGCCCAACGGCCGCTGGCTGGTCTTCTCCTCGAAAACCCCCTCGCCTTATACGCGCCTTTACCTCACACACATCGATGCCAACGGCGACAGCACGCCCGCCATCCCCATCGAAAATTCGACCGCAGCCAATCGCGCCGTCAACATTCCCGAATTCGTCAACATCGCCCAGGACGGGCTTGGAGCGCATCGAAGCCCCCGCCGCCGAATTCTATCGCCTCTTCGATGCCGCCATTCAACTGGCCAAGGACAAGAAATTCGACGCCGCCATTCCCGCCTGGCACAACGCGCTGGAACTGTCTCCCGACGATGCGCGCGCGCACAACAATCTCGGCGTCGCGCTGGCCGAAAGCGGCAAGGCGGCCGATGCCGTCGCCGAATACCGCAGGTCCCTGGAGTTCGACGAGCAAAGTTCCCAGACCAACAACAACCTGGGCAGCGCCCTGGCCGCCGCGGGAAAAATGTCCGAGGCGGTGTCGTACTTCCGGCGCGCTCTGGAACTCGACCCCGACAATCCCCGCGCCCACAACAATCTGGGCGGCGCGCTGGCTGAACAAGGCAGTCTGCCGGAAGCCGTGGAACATCTCCGCCGCGCCGTGGAAATCGAGCCCGACCTGGCCGACGGCCACAATAACCTTGGCGCCGCCCTGGCCCGCTCCGGCAATCTCGACGAAGCCCTGCCGCATATTGAGAAAGCCGTAACTCTCGCGCCGCAAAACGTCGAGTATCGTTATAACTTCGGGCGCACGCTGGCCGCCAAGTCCCGTTTCGCCGACGCCGCCGCGCAGTTGGAAGAGGCCGCCCGGCTCTCGCAAATGCGCGAGCCGGTCATCCTGCAACTTCTGGCCGCCATGTACGGGGAAACCGGACGCTACCCGGAAGCGGTTGCCACCGCCCGCAAAGCCCTCGTTCTCGCGAATGAACTGCGCAGCGCCGACCTGGCCGCGGAATTGACAGCCGACCTGAACCACTACCAATCGCTCGCCCACTGATTGCCACGCAGGGGAGCAGATCCACCAGGATCGAAGCGTAGGTCACTGCAAAAAGCACTCAGATGGACGAGTCTTCGACGACCACGTCCAGGTTCGCGCTTTCTGCGAACGCCCGAAAGTCCCGATCGCGCGTCAACAACGGTATTCCCCGATCGACGCAACTCTGGGCGATCAAGGCATCTCCCAGACGCGCTTTACGGCGCACGGCGAGTGCTTTCGCGCGCAGCGCACCGGCGCGTTCCCAGTAGCCGGATTGAACCTCGACAAGTGGAAGCTCTGCAAGGTATCGCGCCGCGTCTCGAGGGAGCTTTGGATCGCTCAGCAACTCCGTCAAGACCGCCGGAACCATGAGAACCCACCGGCTCTCGAGTGCCTGATCGAGGAGTTCCACGTCCTTACCCGCACTGCCCTGCAGAAAAGCAATCCAAGTGCTGGTATCGGCTGCGATCATCGATCCGACTTGAGATCCGCCAAAGTACGCGAGAAACGGACCTTGCCCCTCATTTTGCGAAGCTCCGCATAGGCAATGGATGCCGCGACCAGTTGTAGCCCGGTCCGCACCGTTTGCGTGATCCCGGCGCCGCTCGCCAACCGGGCCTTGTCCAGCAGATCGGCGGGTACTTCGATCGTAATCTTACGCACCGATTCCATGTCCTTACAATACCATAATGGATACCAGCATCTCGTATGGTGATCGAGCCCGGGTCCTGCCCCGAATCCCGCCGCGCAAACCGGTTACCGTATACCTCATGAAATTGCCGCTGCTGCTTTTGCCCCTTCTCGCCGCATCCCTGCCCGCCGCCAACATGCCGGCAGGCAAGCCCGAAGACGCGGGCATGTCCACCGAGCGCCTCCAACGCGTCCGCGAATCCGTCCAGCGCCACATCGACGCGGGTGAAATTTCCGGCGCAGTCACCCTGGTCGCCCGCCGCGGCCGCATCGTCCATTACGAGGCCCACGGCCTCATGGATATCGAATCCAAGCGGCCCATGGAGAAGGACGCCATCTTCCGCATCGCCTCCATGTCCAAGCCCATCACCGGCGCCGCCGTCATGATGATGGTGGAAGAAGGCAAACTGCGCCTCAACGATCACGTTTCCAAATTCATCCCCGACTTCAAGAACCCTAGAGTGGCCGTCGCGCACCGCGGCACGACGCCGGCGAAGTCTACTTCGTGCCCGCGGACCGTGAACTCACCATCCACGACCTCCTCACCCACACCAACGGCCTGATGACCGGCGGCCTCGGTTCGAAATCCGGCCCGGCCCGCATGGTCGAAGGCGATACTCTCGCCAGTTACATTCCCCGCCTCGGCGCGGCGCCGCTCGATTTCCAACCCGGCACGCAGTGGGCTTACAGCGGATACGCGGGACCGGATACTCTTTCGCGGATCGTCGAAATCGTTTCCGGCCAGTCCTACGACGAATACCTGCGCACCCGCCTCTTCGAGCCGCTCGGGATGAAGGATACGTTCTTCTATCCGCCCGACGGCCGCCGCGCGCGCATGACCACTCTTTACGCCAAGAGTCCCAACGGCCTCGTCAGAGCGCCCAATCAGGACGGCTTCTCGCTGAAATCCTACTTCTCAGGAGGCGGCGGACTTATGTCCACTGCCGGAGATTATCTTCAGTTCGCCAGCATGCTGCTGAATGGCGGCGAGTTGAACGGCAAGCGCTACCTCGGCCCGCGCACTGTTGAACTGATGGCCGCCAATCACGTCGGCGAGCTGTTCAACGGGAAGCTCGGCCGCCCCGCGCACGGCATGGGCTACGGCCTCCTGGTTGGCAGCGTTCAGGACAACGTCGCCGCCGGCATGGCGGTATCCAACGGGGCCTTCGGCTGGGATGGCGCTTACGGCACACAAGCTTGGATCGACCCTAAGGAAAAAATGGTGACGATCGTGATGATGCAGACGCAGGTTCCGCTGGTCCAGCGCGATTTCGAAAACGCGGTCCGGCAGGCAATCGTCGACTAGGACGACTTTACGAACAGCACCAATCAGCAATCGCGCCTTAAAGCAAAGCCGCGAATTGATCGTCGGTCAGCCCTGCTTGGTCGATGATGGAAGTTAGCGTTCTTCGTTTGAGATCACGATTATGAAAGGCGACGGTAACACGCAATCCGGGACGGTCGGGATGCTTCAGAATTCGATGAGATCCAGTGCTGTGATGGACAAAAAAGCCAGCTCGTTCGAGAGCACGAATCGCCTCTCTCGGTTTGACCGCTGGAAGTCGATTCATGGATTCGACAACCTAAGGGACGGCCACCTCGATTGCTTCTTTGACGGGCTCTTCAGCGAGTTCGATGTCGTCAGGGGCGGACCGCCCGTCCATCGTCAGGCTTTCGAGGTAACCTCGGATGGCGTCCCTCGCCATTTCCCGGGCTTCTTCCAAGGTGTCCCCTTCGGTGACGAGGCCGGGCAGCGCTGGACAGGTGACAACAAAGCCTCCTTCTTCAGCGGGCTCAAACAGAACGGTATAGCGGCGTTCGGTCATAGGGTGCTTCTCTTGATTATAGGACGGATTTTCAGCAGTGGGCCAATTTGAAGGCGGCGTTTCTTCATAGGCGGCCCGCCCCGAACGCAACATTTTGACTGAGGAGTCATTCTGACATATTGTACGCCATGGCCAAAAAAATAGAAGTCACGGCGCTTCTTCCGCGCACGCTCGATGTTTCAATTCGTGGCGCATCGACAGCGCTGCGTGTTGACGTTCGAATCGACGGAGAGAAGCGTGGTTCACTAAATATCGGCAGCGGATCCGTTGCATGGTGGCCTAGTTACAGTTCGGTCAATGGTCATCGTGTAACGTGGGAGCAGTTCATCGAAATGATGGAAAAGAGGCCGACTTATCGAATCGCCAAGAAACTAGGGCGTTAGAACTGAGGAACTCGCAACCGCCGATTCCCGGTCACCCAGCATCAAGGGACCGGCAGCCGCCGTCCCGTTCCTAGTCGGGTGGTGTTTCCAGTCAATGCCGCCGGTCGTATCCTGGCGGCTTGTTGCTTGCACTTGCGGGGTCTCCCCATCCCTTTGGAGGAGCTTGCCATATTCCTTCATGAAGCAGCGATATTTTTGGGAGCGCTTTCCCGCTCTGCGACGGAGCCGAGGAGATTGTCAACTGCCCGGCGGTATGTGATCGGCGGCCACCAATTGCTGTCGCGAATTGCCCCTACCCAACCCGCGTCAAGCTGTCATTGGCCGTGAAAAGTATGATTGTACCGGGATCGTGGAGGCCACGGGCGAAACGCTCTGCCTCCATGCACGGAGATTGCCCTCAAGACGCTTTGTCTTGACATTGTCGGGCAAGGTCGCTATCCCCTTCACCAAGGAGGAAGCCATACCGGCACGAACCGCACGCAGCGAAAAGCTCGATCTTCGGCTGACGCCGGCCAGAAAACGGAACTATCCCGCGCCCGTCTTCGTATCTTGCTGTAGATACGAATATGGCAACCTCGCGCAAGAAACGGTCTCGTCAAGTGGCTTTTTCTCCTGCTGCTGCCCGTGCTGGCGGGCGCGGCGGTATTCACCCTCAAGGCCATCGGCCGAACCTCGGGCAAAATCGATCCTGAAAAGCTGGTGAAAGCCGAACGCATCGATCTGGCCCGCTCCGTAGTGGCAACCGGTAAGATCGAGCCGGAAACCAAGGTCGAAATTAAATCCAAAGCCAGCGGGATCATCCAAAGCCTGCCTGTGAATGTCGGCGATATGGTCCACAAGGGCCAAGTCATCTGCAAGCTGGATGAAAATAACGTTCTGCCGCAGGTCCGCCAGTTCCAGGCCGCTTTGTCGCTGGCGGAAGCCAACCTGAAAAGCACGCAGGCGGACTACGAACGCTACAAGGTGGATGCGGCCGGTCCCGACGTGCCCTTCTTGAAGCGCGAAATGGATCGCGCCCGCGGGCTCTACAGAGAAAACTTGATGGCGCGCAATCTGGTTGACGACACCGAGAAGAATTACGACATGGCCGTCAATCGCCAGAAATCCGCCATCGTCAACTTGGGCGTAGCGCAAGCCGCCATCGCCAAAGCGCAAGCCTCCATCGAACAGGCCAAAGCCGCCCTTGCGCAATCCGAAGACGACCTGCAAAATACCACCATCGTCTCGCCCATCGATGGCGTGGTGCTCTCCCGCGATCGCGAAGTAGGCGACGCCGTCAGTTCCATCCTCACCATGGGCTCCGGCGCCACCCTCATCATGACCGTCGGCGATCTCTCCGAGGTTTACGTGAAAGGCAAGGTGGACGAAAGCGATGTCGGCAAAATCTACCTGGGCCAGCCCGCGCGCATCACCGTCGAGTCGTTCAAGGATGAGAAGTTTAACGGCAAAGTCACCAAGATTTCGCCCATGGGCGTCGAGAAGGATAACGTCACCACCTTCGAAGTGCGCGTCTCCATCTCCAACGAATCCCGCAAGCTGCGCGCCGAAATGACCGCCAATGCCGAAGTGATTCTCGAAGAGCGCAAAGGCGTCGTCGCCGTGCCCGAAGGCGCGATTCTCTACAACAAGGATAAATCCACCTCCGTCGAGATCCCCGATCCCACCACCGAAACCGGCAAGCGCAAGATCGCCGTCGTGGCGGGCATCAGCAATGGCTCCAAAACGCAAATCGCCAAGGGGATTAACGCCGGGCAGCAGGTCATCCTGCAATAGCCGCGCCGCCACGAGTCTTCACATGGGATACCTGAAGGAGTTACTCGCGGAAGTCGCTTCCAGCCTGCTGCGCAACAAGCTCCGCAGCATCCTTACCATGGCGGGTATCGCGTGGGGCGTCGCCTCCATCGTCTTGATCGTGGCCATGGGCGACGGGTTCAAGCAGGGCCAGCGCAACAACACCAAGCAGCTCGGCGAAAACATCGTGCTGCTGTTCCCCGGCCGCACCGAAAAGCAGGTCGGCGGGCAGCGCGCCGGCCGCCGCATTCAATTCACCTACAGCGATATCGACAATATCCGCACCGAATGTTACTTGGTCAGCCGCGTCATCGGCGAACTGCAGAATGGCGCGAAAGTCTCCAGCGCATTCAACAGCGGATCGTTCACGGTGAACGGCGTCGAGCCGCTATACTCCAAGATCCGCACCATCCCCATCGCGCAGGGGCCGCTTCCTGATCGACCCCGACGAAACCGATGCCGCGCGCGTCGCCGTGCTGGGCGACAACGTCCGCAAGCAGTTATTCGGCGAACGCCCGGCCGCCCTCGGCGTCGCAGATCTTCCTGAACGGCTTGCCGTTCCGCATCGTCGGCCTCATGCCCGCCAAGAACCAGAACAGCAGCTACAACGGCCTCGATGGCGACAAGATCTACGTGCCCTACTCCACCATGGTCCGCGACCTTCCGCCCAAGGACGAAAATTTCCATCCCGGCATCGTCAACGACATCATTTACGTGCCGTCTTCTCTGACCGATTGGAAAGCCGCCCGCCACCAGGTGCTGCGCGTGCTCGGGCGCAACCACCAGTTCGATGTCGACGACAAAGGCGCGGTCTACATCTGGGACACCGTCGAAAGCGCGGAACTGGTCGACCAGATCTTCGTTTCCATGACCGCTTTCCTGGGCGCCATCGCGGTGATCACCCTGACCCTCGGCGGCGTCGGCGTGCTGAATATCATGCTGGTTTCCGTCACCGAGCGGACCCGCGAAATCGGACTGCGCAAAGCCATCGGCGCCACCCGCCGCCGCATCATGATGGATTTTCTCGCCGAAGGGCGTGATCCTCGCCGGCCTCAGCGGCATCATGGGATTCCTCGGCGCATTCGGCCTCGCCTCCATCGTCAATTCGCTGCCGCTGCAATCGGATATGTTCGCCGGCTTGCCGGTGAAGGGTGCCACCACCGCCTGGTCCTTCGCCGCGCTGGCCGTGGTTGCCGTCGCCTCCGCGCTGTTTCCCGCCTGGCGCGCCGCTTCGCTTACTCCCGTGGAGGCCTTGCGCTATGAACGCTAGCTCCATGTTCAGCGAAGCCGCCGCCGCGCTGAAATTCAACCGCCAGCGCAGCATCCTGACCACCATCAGCCTGGCTTGGGGCGTGGCCTGCTTCGTCATCCTGTATTCCTACGGCGACGGCTTCCATTTCGCGTTGCGCAAAGCGTTCATGGCGGTCGGCCAGGATCTGGTCCTGATGTTCGACGGCCAAACCTCCACGCAAGCCGGCGGCGAACGGGCCGGGCGCAAGATTCGCATGGAGCGCACCGATGTGGACGCCATCCGCGACGCCGTGCCGTTGGCCGCCGCCATCTCGCCCGAAGTGATGATCCACGGCGCGACCGTGGTGCGCGGCTATCGCACCCAGTCGATCGCCGTGCGCGCCGTCTATCCGATCTATGGCCGCATCCGCAATCAGACCGTCGCCACCGGCCGCTGGCTGGGCCCGGAGGACGAATCCCAGAAAGAACGCGTGGCCGTGATGGGCGGCGAGGCCGCCAAGAAGATGTTCGGCGAGATCCCGCCCGAAGGCGAAGGCATCACCATCAACGGGCTACACTTCACCGTCATCGGCGTCCTGAAGACCAAGACGCAAATCTCCAATTACAACGAGCCCGACAACGAGTGCATCTTCATCCCTTACGACACCGGCTCGCTGCTGCGCGACATCAAGTATCCCGACTACATCGTCTGGATGCCGGTGAATCCGCTCTTCCGCGCCGAAGCCGTCCGGCAGGTGCGCGAGACCCTGGCGCGCGTCCACAACTATTCGCCGAACGACGAGCGCGCCGTGCAGATCATCGTCTTCAACGAATTCCTGCGCATTGTCGACACCATGGGGATGGCGCTGCAGATCCTGCTGGGCTTCGTCGGCACCTTAACGCTGGCCATCGGCGGCGTAGGTCTCGCCAACATCATGCTGGTGTCGGTGACCCAGCGCACCCGCGAAATCGGCATGTTGAAATCGATCGGCGCGACCCGCCGCTCCATCCTATTCCAGTTTCTGCTGGAAGCCATGGCCATCGTCACGGTCGGCGGCATCGTCGGCGTTGCTTGCGGCTACGCGGTAACCGCCACGCTGCAAACGCTCCCGCTTCTCGGCCCGCTGTTCAAGGACACCAGCGGAACCGGCGACATCCACTTGCACATTTCCCAATTCGCCGTGATGACTTCCACTCTAATGCTCGAATTTGTCGGCCTCGTCGCCGGACTGCTGCCCGCCATCAAAGCCGCCCGCATGAGCCCCATCGAAGCCCTGCGCTACGAGTAGCCTCATTGAGGAGGCGCGGCAAAAGTCAGTTTGAATACCACCCCGTCCGCTCCAGCTCCTCCTGAGTTTGTCTCTCCATAAACGTTCCCCGATTGGTCGACAATCAAGCCGGAAGACGGCAGGTAACCACCTGCTCCAGGGAACAGGTTGAATTCGCCAAGCAGTTGTCCTGTGGGGCCAACTTTGTAAGCTGCGCCATCTCCCACACCACCGTACATGGTCGTGAAGTAGAAATTACCCAGCGCGTCGCGTACCGGTCCGGATGAAACCTGCACCCCCTGGCTGCTTGGCAGCTCGTACAGCACCGAAAACTGTCCGGCGGCGCTCAACTTGAACAGAACACCCGAATACCTGGAACTGCCCCCATAATCTGTCGTCCCGTACAAATTGCCAGCCTCGTCGCGCACCAGACCTGGCGCGGGCCAGTATGTGCCGTTACTCTCCGAAAAGCTGTAGAGCACAGTGAATTGGCCGGCCGGAGTAATGCGATAAATTACGCCGCCTTCTCCTGCTCCGCCTCCGGATTCGGTTCCGTATAGGTTTCCTGAAGAGTCCAAAATCACGCCCTGCGGCGCGCATCCGTCCGCTCCGCCGGTGAAATTATAGAGCGTACTGAACGTGCCGTTCGCTGCTATCTTATAAACAGTGTTTCCCGGGCAATTCTCATTGGATTGTGTCGTCCCGTAAAGATTGCCGGCGCCATCCCGCACCACGCCCGAGTTCGCCCAAAAATCGGCCGGAATAAACCGATGCAGTTCCGTGTACGCGCCGGTCGGCGCCAATTTATACACGACGCTGGCATTCCCGCTCCCCCCCGCGTTGTCCCATACAGGTTACCCGCATCGTCTCGGATCAGACCGGAAGACGGATACCCGCCGCCGTCCCCGCCCGTAAACGAATGCAACACGGAGTAAGTGCCATTCGCCGCCACTTTGAACACTAAGCCCTGATTGTCCGCGCCGCCATAATAAGCCGTGCCGAAGAAATCACCGGCTGCGTCCGAAACGAGCCCGCCCGAAGGCAAGTTCCCCCCCGTTGCATCCGAGAAGCTAAACAGGACTGTCTCGTTGAAGGAAGTATCCAGCTTGAATACGATGCCCCCTCCGTATGTTTGCCCCGACTCGCCATACAACGTCGTCCCATAAAGATTGCCGGCCTTATCCGCAATCACGCCGCCCGTTGGCCAGTAGCCCTCCGCGCCCCCGGTAAAGTTATATTGCGTCAAAACGTGAGTGCTCATGTTCAACTTGAGCACGCTGCCGACATTATTGCCCTGCTGGAGAGTTGCGTACAGATTGCCCTTACCATCGAGCATCACGCCGCTCGGGTAAGTCGCATACCCCGAACCCTTGAAATCGTAGACCACGCTCTCCTTGCCCGCCGTCCCCAATTCAAAAATCACTCCCCCTTCAAATCCGCCTCCATACAGCGTAGTTCCGTACAAGTTGCCAGCCGCATCGCGAGTCAATCCCGCCGCGGGCGAACCGCCGTCTGTACCGCCGGTGAAACTGTACAGAACCGTCTCATTCCCCGTCGCGTCTACCTTGAACAACACACCGTTGGCCCCGTTTCCACTGCCTCCAAAGCAAGTCGTGCCATAAAGGTTCCCGGAGGAATCGAGCAGCACCGGCGCCACCGGTTTCAACCCATCCGCTCCCCCGCTGAACGCATAGAGCACGCTCTCCTCCCCGTTGTCATCCACCTTGAAAACGGTCCCATCGCTATTCCATAAAAATTGCCGGCCGCGTCGCGGACCAGCGCCGGTGTCGGCGAGTTCGTACCTTTACTCGAGAAGTGGTAAATTACAGACAATTGCCCCGCCGGATTGATCTGATAAATGAGGCCGCCGCCCGGTGAGACGCTGCAACATTCCGTTCCATACAGATTGCCCGCGGAGTCCAAAATCACCCCCTGCGGCGCGCACCCGTCGGCTCCGCCGGTAAAGTTATAAAGCGTCGTGAACTTGCCGCTCGAATCGATCTTGTAAACAGTGCTTCCTGGACAGTTGCCGGTGGCGGATCCTGTCGTCCCATAAAAATTCCCCGCCGCGTCCCTCACCAGGCTGGAGTTCGCAACCGCATCATTCGGCGCATACCGCTGCAGCACTGTATACGCGCCGCTCGGCGCGAGTTTGAATACCACACTCGCATTCCCGCCGCCGCCCTCCGTCGCTCCATACAAATTCCCCGCGCTGTCGCGGATCACTCCGTAAGCAGGATATCCGCCCGCATCGCCGCCAGCGAAAGTGTGCAACACCGAATAAGCGCCATTGGCAGCCACTTGGAATACTACGCCCATATTGCTCGGGCCTCCGTAGGTCGTCGTCCCGAAAAAGTCGCCCGACGAATTCTCAACCACCCCCCCAGCCGGGGAACTTCCCATGGTCGGATCGGAGAAGCTGAACAACACCGTTTCATTGAATGAACTATCCAGCTTGTAGACAACGCCGCCGCTAAACACTTGGCCCGCCCCGCCGTATGCCGCCGTGCCATAGAGATTGCCGTTCTTCGCGCGGATCACTCCACCCGCTGGATAAAAACCACCCGTCCCGCCGGTGAAATTGTAAAGAGTCACCTGTCCGCCCGCCAGATCGAGCTTGAATACATACCCGTAACCGCCCGCACCACCGCCTGTCCTGCACGTGCCGTAAAGATTCCCCGACGAGTCCAGCACCAAGCCGCTCGGCCCGTCCGCTTCAAGCGAACTCTCGAAGTTGTACACCACGGTTTCAACACCATTGACTCCAACCTGATAGACCACGCCGGCGCGGTGCGCACCGCCATATTGCGTGGCGCCATAAAAGTTCCCCGCCCCGGCGCGCGTCAGTCCCGCCACGGGCGAACCGCCGTCCGCATCGCCGGTGAAGGTGTAGAGTACGGTTTCATTTCCGGCGGAATCCAATTCAAACACCACTCCGTTGCCGAAAATTCCGTTCGGAATGCCGCCCGCGGCCGCCGTGCCGTACATGTTCCCCGATGCATCGAGCAGCACCGGGGCCATCGGCGTCCCTCCATCTGCGCCACCGGTAAACGCGTAGAGCACGACTTCGCCGCCCGCCGCATTGACACGAAAACGGTTCCCGCATTCGCCGCCCCTCCCGCCGAAGTCGTCCCGTAAAGATTGCCCGCCGCATCCAAGACCACGCCAGCCTCCGGATCGGCGCCATCCGCGCCGCCTAAAAAACTATGGACCACCGTCTCCACGCCTGCCGCGCTGATCTCGTAAACCACGCCCAGATTCGCCGTCCCGCCCTGCGTCGTAGTCCCGTACAGGTTCCCTTCCTTGTCGAAGACTACCCCCGCATACGGCATCGCCCCGTCCGCGCCGCCCGTGAAAGTGTGCAGCACCGTCTCCTGCCCCGACGGCGTCAGCATGAAGACCACGCCGAGGTCCGCCGTGCCGCCCATCGACGTCGTTCCATAAAAGTTTCCATTAGCGCCCACCGTCAGCCCGGCCTGCGGATTCGTCCCGCGCAGCCCGCCGAAACTGTGCAGCACCGTCTCCGTCCCGCTCGATTGCGCAAAAGCCACCGGAATTCCCGCCGCTAACGCCGAAACCAAAACCGCAATACCCGTCCGAGTCCGCATAAGTGCCTCCGATTATACCTCCCGCCGAAACTAGCTAGAATGAAAGTTCAGGACTCATGAGTATGGAACTCCTCACCAGCAGCCTCCTCGAACTCATCACCCAAACATCCACCAATCTGCCGCCCGACGTGCGCGCCGCCATGTCCCTCACCGCCGCCACCGAAACTCCGGCGACCCAATCCTCGCAGGCCTTGAACATCATCCTCTCCAACATCGACATGGCCAAAGACGACGAAGGCCCTATCTGCCAGGACACCGGCATGCCCACCTTCATCGTCCACACCCCGGTTGGCGTCAACCAGCTCGAAATCAAGCGCGCCATCCGCGCCGCCGTCGCCGAAGCCACCCGCCTGGGCAAGCTCCGCCCCAATTCGGTCGATTCCATTACCGGCAAGAATAGCGGCGACAACCTCGGCCCCGAGACCCCGGTCATGCACTTCGAGCAGTGGGAAGAAGACGAAATCGAGATCAAGCTGATCCTGAAGGGCGGCGGCTGCGAAAACAAAAACATCCAGTATTCCCTGCCCGCCGAACTCAACCACCTCGGCCGCGCCGACCGCAATCTTGAAGGCGTCCGCAAATGCCTGCTCCACGCCGTGTGGCAGGCGCAGGGCCAGGGATGCGCGCCCGGCGCTCTCGGCGTCTGCATCGGCAGCGACCGAGCCCACGGCTACGAACTCGCCAAAGGGCAGCTTTTCCGCACCCTCGACGACGTGAATCCCGACCCCGTCCTCGCCAAGCTCGAAACCGAAATCATGGACGAAGCCAACCGCCTGGGCGTCGGCGCCATGGGCTTCGGCGGCAAGTCTTCCCTGATTGGCTGCAAGATCACCGCCGCCAACCGCCTGCCCGCCAGCTTCTTCGTCTCCGTCGCCTACGAATGCTGGGCCTTCCGCCGCCTCGGCGTGCGCCTCGAGGCCCGCGATGGCGCCATCACCAAATGGCTTTATCGCGACCCCAGCCGCCCCGTCGAACGCATGGCTAAGGCTGAGGGCTTCCCGCTTTCCGGCCGTGAGGTGGTGCTGACCGCCCCGCTCACCGAAGGCGCCGTGCGCGCACTCAAGGTTGGCGATGTCGTTCTCATCAACGGAGAGATGTTCACCGGCCGCGACAACGTCCACGCCTATCTAATGAAGAATCCGCCGCCGGTCGATCTCAACGGCGCGGTCCTTTATCACTGCGGCCCGGTGATGCTGAAGCAAGGCGACAAATGGACCGTGAAAGCCGCCGGTCCCACCACCAGCATCCGCGAAGAGCCTTACCAGGCCGACGTCATCAAGCGCTATGGCGTGCGCGCGGTTATCGGCAAGGGCGGTATGGGACCGAAAACGCTCGCCGCGCTCAAGGAATTCGGCGCGGTGTATCTGAACGCCATCGGCGGCGCCGCCCAATACTACGCGCGCACTGTACAGGACGTGCCGGCTGTGTATCTGATGGAGTTCGGGATACCGGAAGCGATGTGGCGCTTGAAGGTGAACGGCTTCGCCGCCATCGTCACCATGGACGCTCACGGCAACAGCTTGCACGCCGAGGTTGAGAAGGCTACCGGCGAAGAATTAGCGCATCTGGCCACGCGCTAACAGCAACGCGTCAACAAAGCAGTCCGCCCGAAGCATCTGATACAATAGCCCCTTGGCGGCCAGGTAGCTCAGTTGGTAGAGCGCAGCCCTGAAAAGGCTGGCGTCGGCGGTTCAATTCCGTCCCTGGCCACCATTTGTTCTTGTTTACAGTGAGTTTGAGAGGCATTTTCCTAACGGAAGTGTCTCAGGTCTTGATCCCTCTCGGAAATGGCCGAACTCATTTAACTGCCACAATTTCAATGCGGTTCAACGCGGCGGAACGCAGCCCAAAAGGGCTTGGCGTCCCCCAGTGTGGCGCCAGGGTAAAGAGACACTACCTCGGCACGTTTCTATGCTGCCAGAACGCGGGCGACGCGATTCCGGCGGACCTTAGCGCACTGGCCCGCTCGTCACTTGGCAATCGTTAAATATTGATGCCTCGCTCCCGGAATTATAGGGAGACGGCCCGTTGATGTTTTAGAATTTGAAAACCTGGAGTTATCCGAAGCACACGAAGTCCCTGAACCTCTCGGAGCACAACTGAATGATATGTCCTCTAAGCCTGAAGCGCACTCTCAGCGAAAGCCCTTGATCAGCACCGCATCTACAGACTCCGAGCCACGCGCTAATGCCAGCCGGCCATCCTTCGACCAGGCAAAAGCGAAAATATGGTCAGCGCCGAAATTCGTTACCGGTTGGGGCGAACCACCGGCCAGCGGCTGATTCCAGATGTTGCCGGCGTCGGACACCTGGTTGATAAAGGAGATGGCCTGGCTGTCTGGAGTCCAAGCCAATTGTGAGCTAGGGACTGCGGTCGCCGGCAAGTTGAAGACTTTGGCAGGAGCGCCCCCCGCCATCGGCACGATCGCCAGGCTGAGTGGTTGATTCCTCCCCGCGGAGTAGTAACATGCGATCCATCGTCCATCGGGAGAAATGGCCGGCTTGGTGGAATAATAGTCCGTGAGCCGCGTTGCGGCACTCCCGTCGGCAGGCGCCTTCATCAGAATCGACTTATCACCTTCGACGCTGTCGTATACGATCCACTGCCCATCGGGCGATATGTCTGCAATGGAATCCTGTCTGCCTGTGGTCAGCCGCCGCGGGCTGCGACCGTCCGAACTCATGCGCCAGATGTTGGCTCGATCGTTTTCAAACCACAATGTGTAAACAATGAAGCCGCCTCTCAGCGAGACTGCCGGGTTATCTGCGGTTGATTCCACCCCAAGGACGGTGAGTTCTTCCCTGCCGGAGCCATTCTGATTCATTCTCCAGATTTCTTCCCGCCCGTTGGCGCCCGAAGAAAAGAAGATCTGCCCGTCCGGCGCCCACGCCAGACCGGTCCTGCCATCGCGATTTAGCTTATCGCCGCTCAATATGCGCCCGCCGGATTCTTCGCCCGGCCGCATGATTTGAACGGTGCTTTGTAGCTGGCGCTGCAACGCCAACAACGTTCGACCGTCAGCGCTCGCGCGAACGTTAGTATACGTCGAAACGTCATTGGTAATCGGCTGCGGAGCGCCTCCATCCATGGAAACACTGAAGAGCTGAGAGATGTGGGTGTCCCGCTGGGCTCCCGCTACAATCAAGTCGCGGCTGCCGGGCAAAGGAGCGAGGCCGTTTATATTCCAGTGATTGCGCTGCAGGCGCCTGGCCGAACCGCCTTCGATAGGAATTGTGTTAAGGATCGTCGCCAACGGATAAACCAGAGACTTGCCGTCGGGCGACCAGGCAACCAGGTTAAACGAAATCCCGGGCGCCGCGTATGATGCCAGGAGCCGCTCCGCGGAACCATCCAGTTCAGCGATCACCAGCGTGTCTTCACCGTGCGTGCCCTGGGTGCTGCGCACAAATGCCACGCGCGATCCATCGGGCGAGAAGGCAGGCGGGCCCGAGATTCCCGCCAACACTTTCCTGACAGTGCCGCCGGTTACGGGAGACTGGTAAAGATCGCCACGCGGATGAAAACGCCCCTGCCGCACGAAGTAAACGGATCGGCCATCCTTTGAAAAACCCAGGCCCGCTGAGTGATCGTCGCCCAGGTCTGCCAGTTGCGCCTCGCGCCCCGTTGCCCACTGCCTCAGCCAAAGGCTCTGCCGTCCTTGATCGGCGCGCACAAAGGCGACATATTTTCCATCGGGCGACAGATCCGCGGTTTGGATGTTGCCGCTGCCCGTGACCCGCATAAATTCCAAAGCACGCCGCGGCGGCGGATGATTGCGGGCGCTCCACACCAGATAGGTACACAACCCGCTGATCGCTAACACGCCCGCTGCCAGAGCGCCCATCTTGAGCCGGTGCCGCTTCATCAGCCCCGCGAAAACTTCCGAGTCTGAGCTTCGAGAATCTGAGCGTTCAGCGATCGCGTTCAGGCGCCGCGGCGTTGCGTACGAGGAGAGGGGCAGCCCGCCTTTCGCCCGCATAAGGTCCTCGCGCAACTCTGCGGCGGATTGATACCGCATAGACCGATCTTTTTCGAGCGCCTTGGCAATAATGTTCTCGACTAGCGGCGAAGCCGGGCGGCCGCCGTCGTGGGCCGGCGCGGGCGAGCGGTTCAGCAAAGCGTCATGCACCAGCGCGGTGGTGGCGCCCTCAAAGGCCTGGCGCAGCGTCACCATTTCGTAAAGCACGGTGCCGAAGCTGAACAGGTCCGAGCGCGCATCCAAGGCTTCTCCGCGGGCCTGCTCGGGACTCATGTACGACACGGTCCCCGCCACCACACCCGATGCGGTCAATGATTCGGAGGCATCCCGCAACTCCTGTTTCGCCAGCCCGAAATCCAGAATCTTGGCGGTTCCCTTTTTCGTGACGAAAAGATTCGCCGGCTTGATATCCCGGTGGATGACTCCCTCACTATGCGCCGCGTCGAGCCCGTCCGTAATCTGTATCGCCAGATCAATGACGTCCTCTTGCGGCAATTCCCGCTTTTCGATCAGTTGCGCAAGCGTCGCCCCTTCGAGCAACTCCATCACCATGAACAGGTGTCCTTCGCTCTCTTCAATCTCGTAAATGGTACAGATGTTCGGGTGATTGAGCGCGCTGGCGGCGCGGGCCTCGCGCTGAAAACGCTGCCTTGCCTGCTCGTTTGCGTGCAGATCTTCCCGCAGCAACTTGACCGCTACCGCGCGATGGAGGCGCTTGTCGTGCGCCTGATACACCACGCCCATTCCGCCGGCGCCCAACGAGTACTGGATCTGATAGGGCCCCAGCGTGTCGCCAGGGTGTATCAAGAGCATAGCAATTCATCAGTTTACTGCATTCCCCCTTCCGCGTCTAAGTTCACCGTTGTCAACGGATTGCAGACCCAGAAAAATCTCAGCTTTTTCCCAGACGATTTCCATTTCCATTGCGATGCAAAGCGGCTAGATTACGCGGAAGACTATGAAACGCCACATGCTCCTTGCGTTCGGCCTTATCGCCGTCTCTGCTGCCGCATTCGCGCAGCCTACTTTCAGCAGCAGCCAGCAAGTGATCAATGTTGCGAGTGGCAATGTGCCGGGCCTGATCTCGGCCATCAACACTTTAAACAGCAGCGGAGGAGGATATATCCTGCTGGCGGCCGGCAGCTTGTACGTGGTCAGCGCCCCAGCGGACTGGACCTACGGGCCGAATGCATTCCCGGCGATTCAATCCAGCATTTTCATCGATGGCAATGGATCCACAATCAGCCGCACACCCGGGTCGGCGAACTTCCGCTTCTTCTATGTCTCAGGCGGGTTCGACAGCCTTCCGGCCGGCCTGCTGACGCTCCGCAATCTGACGCTGGAAGGCGGCTTGGCGCAGGGCGGGCAAGGTGGAAATGCCGTCGCCCCTGGCGGCGGAGGCGCGGGCCTGGGCGGCGTGCTGTTCAATCAGGGCCAGGTCAATCTGATCGACGTGCAGTTGAATGAGAACAGCGCGCAAGGCGGCGCGGGCGGTACTTCCACTAGCTGCAGCGGCAACGGCTCGGCAGGCGGAGGCGGCGGTTTAGGCGGCAACGGCGGGAACGCCTGCAACGCAAGCTCGGTCGGCGGAGGCGGAGGTTTTCGATATTCCGGCGGCAGCGGCAATCTGAACGGTCCTGGCGGGGCATTTGTAGGTAGCGAAGGAGGATCGGGCAGTA
This sequence comes from Bryobacterales bacterium, assembly GCA_963738375.1. Lineage (GTDB taxonomy): Bacteria > Acidobacteriota > Terriglobia > Bryobacterales > Bryobacteraceae > Bog-159. Next base: position 984,897 of record CAVTWL010000004.1, read on the forward strand.
GCGGCGGCCAGAGCTCCTCTGGCGGAAATGGCGGACCAGGTAGTTCGAATTACATCTCGGGCGGTGGGGGCGGCGGCTTCTCCCCTGGGCAAAACGGGGGCACGCCGACCGGGGCGATTGGCGGTGGTAATGGCGGGTTCAGTGTTTTCACGTCGGGCTCGGTGGGCGGTGGCGGCGGAGCTTTCGGGGGCGGAGGCGGGGCGTATCTTACTGATGGTGGTGGAGGAGGCGTAGGCGGCGGCGGTGGCGGCGCGAATTCAACCTATGCTGGCGGCTATGGCGGCTTTGGCGGGGGCGGAGGGGGCGGCCTCGGCCCGGGCGGCTTTGGCGGGGGCTGGGGCGCGCAAAATACCATAACCGCCTCTACCGGGGGCAGCGGCTATGGCGGCGCGCTATTCAACCATACCGGCTCGCTAGTGCTGGTGCGCACCGCGGCCAACGCTAACAGCGCCGCCGGTGGAGCGTCGGGGAGCGGGGGAGACATCGTAGCCAGCCGGGTTGGGACGGGCGAGGGCGGTGTCATCTTCGATCTCAACGGCAATCTCACCATCGAGGATTCATCCATTGCGGGCAGCAGCGGAAACTCGGCTACCACTAGCGCCAACAGCGTGTACGTGGAGACTTCCAACGCGGGTAACACCGCCTCGGGGCAGACGCCCGCCGCGGTGGTGGTCCAGACCAGCGCGGGTTTGAGCTCCAGCGATCTGGTCACGAATCAGGTTAATGGAACCATTGCCTTGTCCACCTCGGTTTCGCTACCGGAAGTCACCGTAACGCCGGAGACGTACCTTTACTTCGGGGCGCCCGTGAACACTGCGTCCGCGCCTGTGCCGGTGACCATCACGAATATCGGATTCGAAACGCTGACGGTCAATTCCATATCGGCCACAACGCCGTTCAGTATTCAGAACAACACCTGCTTGAGCATCATTCCGCAGAACTCATGCACGTTCAATATAGTGTTTACGCCGGCGTCCCCGTCCCTCGTCTATGGCGCGGTGGTGATCAGTGACTCGGCCCCCGAAGGAGTTCAAGTAATATACGTCAGCGGCGGGGGTGGGCAGACGCAGACGATCACATTCGGATCGCTGCCGGCGCAGCCGGTGAACTCTCCGTTTACCCTCGGCGCGACATCGTCGGCGGGGCTTCCTGTGGTCCTGACATCGGCGATCCCGTCGGTATGCACGGTCTCCGGGAACACCGTCACACCTGTTATCGCGGGGACCTGCACCATCACGGCGACGCAGGCGGGCAACGGTACGTATGCGCCGGCCGAAGCCAGCGTCAGCGTCAGCACGGGCGCCAGCCAGACGATCATATTCGGCCCCATCAACTCGCAGTCGATCACCGCCGGTACACTAGCCCTAAACGCCAGCGCCTCTTCCGGCCTGCAGGTGACGTTTGCGTCCACCACGCCGGCGGTCTGCACCGTTTCCGGCAGCACGGCGACGTTCGTCGCGGTGGGCGCCTGCACCATCAATGCCACGCAGGCGGGCAACAGCACTTATGCTCCAGCCCCGCTGGTAACGCAGAGCTTCCAGATTACACTGGCAACCCAGACGATTACGTTCAATGCAGTTCCTCAACAAGTGTTGAGTACCGGCTCTGTGGCTCTGAGCGCCACTGCCTCTTCCGGGCTGACCGTTACGTTTACGTCCATCACGCTGCCGGTCTGCACCGTTTCCGGCAGCACAGCGACCTTGGTGACGATCGGTACGTGCACCATCGAAGCTATGCAGGCGGGTAACGGTACTTATGATCCGGCCACCCCAGTTACGCAGAGCTTTCAGATCGTGGTGTTGCCGCAGACGATTACGTTCAACCCGATCGGCTCGCAGGTGCTCAGCACCGGCTCTATAGGTCTGAGCGCCACAGCCTCATCAGGTCTGCCGGTGATGTTTTCATCTGTGACGCTCCCGGTCTGCACTGTTTCCGGCACCACGGCGATCTTCGTGACCCTGGGCACTTGCACGATCAACGCTACACAGCAGGGCAACACGACCTATGCTCCAGCTACGCCAGTACAGCAAAGCTTCCAGATCATACTGTTGGCGCAAACCATCACGTTCAACCCCATCCCGAATCAGGTACTGAGCACCGGGGCGATATCGTTGAGCGCAACCGCGTCGTCCGGGCTAGCGGTGAGCTTCTCCTCAATGACGGCGTCGGTCTGCTCTGTCTCAGGCAATACCGCGCAGTTGTTGACCGTCGGGACTTGCACCATTCAGGCTTCCCAGGCAGGCAACACGACGTATGCAGCAGCGAGCCCCGTTAGCCAAAGCCTTCAGATCAGCCTCCTGGCGCTACAGACCATCACGTTCAATGCGATTCCGGAGCGCATCTTAGGGGCTCCGGCCTTGCCGATCTTAACCTCGGCTTCCTCTGGTTTGCCCGTTACGCTCAGTTCCAACACATCCGGTATCTGTACGGTGGCGGGGTTGGTCATCAGCGTCGTCAATACGGGCACATGCTCCATCACGGCCAGCCAGGCTGGAAATGCGAGTTATGAGCCTGCGCCGCAAGTGACCCAGACCTTCACGGTATCGGCTACGCCACCCGTGATCTCGGTCGCCAACGGCGACGTGGCTGGGCTGGCCGGCGCTGTTCAAGCGGTGAATGCCGCCGGAGTTGGATTTATCCAACTGGCTTCCGGCGGCAGCTATCAGGTCTCCGCGCCGTCGGACTGGTGGTTTGGTCCGAACGCGTTCCAGGCTGTTCAGTCCGTTATGTACATCGAGGGCAATGGCGCGACGATTTCGCGCCAACCGGGTGCTGGGAACTTCCGGTTCTTTTACGTTTCGGGCGGTTTCAGCAACATCTCGACGGGCACGCTGACGCTGCAAAATCTGACGCTCGAGAACGGCTTGGCGCAGGGCGGACGCGGCGGGAACGGTATCTCCAGCGGCGGCGGTGCGGCTGGTATGGGCGGAGCCATCTTTAACCAGGGAAATACCACTCTCGTGGACGTGCAGCTATTGCAAAACGCAGCCCAGGGCGGCGCGGGCGGTGTTTACAATTGTCCTGGATATGGCGGTGGCGGCGGGCTGGGCGGCAATGGCGGCGATGCCTGCGGCGATAATTACTCCGTTGGTGGCGGCGGTGGATTCCGGTATGGTGGCGGCGCGGGGGAACTGAACGGCACAGGCGGCAGCTTCGCGGGTAATGAAGGCGGCAGCGGCGGTTCGGGAGGTGGTAGTGTCTACGGCGGCCACGGCGGCTACGGGAGTTTGAGTCAAATCGCCGGCGGTGGCGGCGGCGGCTACTCTCCCAGCGAGAACGGCGGCACTCCTAACCCCGGGACCGGCGGCGGATCCGGCGGATCGGTAAGTATCTTAAACGGCGCCTCCGGCGGCGGTGGCGGGGCGTTCGGGGGCGGTGGAGGAGCATATGCCGGGTCGGGCGGCGGTGGCGGTGTGGGAGGGGGCGGCGCTGGTTCGTTAAATCCGAGCGGCCAGGGCGGCTTCGGCGGCGGCGGTGGTGGCGGTGCGGGAGGGACTGGCGCCGGTGGCTTCGGTGGAGGCTCAGGAGCAAACTATTTAAACGCCGGCAGCGGCGGCGGAGCCGGGTTAGGCGGCTCGGTGTTCAATCATACGGGCACGCTGGTCCTGGTGAGGACCACCGCCACCAGCAACGGGGCGGCGGGTGGTGCGGGCGGCGCGACTCTTTACCTCTTCGGGCCAGCCGGCCCAGGCTACGGCGGAGTTGTCTTTGATTTAAACGGCAGCGTAACGGTTCAGGATTCGTCCCTCGCCGGCGCCAACGGAAACACCGCGAATAGTGCAAACAGCGTTTATGTGATGTCTTCGAGCGCTGGAATCACCGCGTCCGGCCAGATTCCCGACGCGACCCTTACGCTAAGCAACAACAGTCTGAACGCCAGCGATCTGGTGGTCAACCAGGTAAACGGATCGGCCACTTCCCAGACCGCTTCGCTGCCCGAGGTGTCACTGCAGCCCGCTGTGCTCTCATGTGGCAATGTGGACGCCGGTCAAAGTGCAACTTGCAGCATCACGATCTCGAACATTGGCGCCGCCGCGCTTGCGGCCACGTACAGCGCCGGATCGCAGAACAGTTTTTCGATTTTGAACGCCGGGGCGTGCGCGTCCATAGCGGCGCAAAGTTCCTGCACGCTCAACATCCAATTCACTCCCGCGGCCCTCGGTTTAAACAGCGGCGCGATCACCATCTCGAGCAACGCGCCCGGCAGTCCGCAGGTCGTGTTGGTGAGTGGCACGGAAACGCCCGGCCTTTCCAGTTTCACCCTCTCATCCACTCCGAACCCGGCGCAATATGGGGCGGCCGTAACGCTGACCGCCACGGTTTCGCCGTCGTCGGCCACAGGGAGGGTGACCTTCTACGACGGCGTCACGATTGTGGGCGACGCGCCGGTAGTCAGCGGCGTGGCCACCCTCAAGACGGTAATGCTATCCTCCGGCTCGCGCTCGTTGGCCGCCCGTTACGAGGGCAGTGGCAGTACGCCTTATGCGCCAACCGTCTCGGCGGTCCAGGTGCAAACAGTCAATGCGTTGCCGGCGAATGATCTGATCCCCACGGGTCCAATCAGCATAGGCGCTACTTTCGCCGCGAATTTCACGGTGGTGAACGACTTTAACGGTGATGGGTACCAGGATCTGGCCATGCTCTATACAGCCGAAAATGCGGTCGTAATCCTGCTGGGAAATGGGAGCGGCGGGTTCACACCGGCAGGCGGGACCTACACGGTTGGAAGAAATCCATACTCTATGGTGTCGGCCGACTTCAACAACGACGGCATACCGGATCTGGCTATCTCGTCCACCGTGGACAACAACGTGACGGTGTTGCTCGGTAACGGGGACGGCACTTTTGCCCCGGCCAGTGGCAGTCCGTTTGGGGCCGGCAGCGGCGCGTTTGGTCTCGCGGTGGGTGACTTCAACGGAGACGGCAACTCGGATCTTGCAATCGCGGACACTTCAGGCGGTGTAACTGTGCTGCTGGGGAACGGCGCAGGCAGCTTCACTGCGGCGGGCGGCAGTCCCGTCACAGTCGGATTCCAACCGAGCCTGTTGGCCGCCGCCGATTTCAATGGAGACGGTATTGCCGATATCGCTGTCGCCGGGAATCAACAGGTGGTGGTATTGCTCGGGAACGGCCAGGGCGGTTTCACCAGCACCGGAAATCCGGCGGCGATAGGCAGTTCCCCGTATGACTTGGTCACCGCCGATTTCAACGGCGATGGTAAAACGGATTTGGCGATCACCGACTATCAAGGCAGCAACCTGACCGTGCTGCTTGGAAACGGGGCGGGTGGCTTCACGTCGGCCCCTGGCAGCCCCATCGCGGTACCGCAGTATCCGTCTTCGCTTGCCGTGGGCGACTTTAACGGCGACGGCCGCCCGGACCTGGCCGTGGCCGCCCAGAACAATACCGCGACGATATTGCTCGGCAACGGGAGCGGCGCCTTTACCAGCGCGCCCTACAGCCCGCTGGCGCCACCGTCGGGCGCATATTCTGTAGCGGCCGGGCAGTTTACCGGCGATGGCCACACGGATTTGGTTGTGGCGGCCTTTGACTACTTCACAATCTACCAGGGCGAGGCGTTGCCGCAGTTGCAAATCACCCAGCAGCCCAGCAGCGGAACGGTTGGAGCGGCATTCGGCAGTGTCGTGGTCGACGTTAAAGACATCAACGGAAACTTGATGACGGGGTCTACCGCGGCAATTACGATTGCTTCGAATCCCGCCGGCGTGGGCGGCACGGTGACGGTGAACGCTTCGGGCGGCATCGCCACGTTTAGCAATCTGGTGTTCATCGCGGCCGGTAGTTTCGTGCTGACCGCTTCCTCGCCTGGAACCGTATCGTCCCCCGCCGGCTCCGCGATCCAGATTGCGGCAGGCAGGCAGACTATTACTTTTGGCGCGATCGCGAGCCAGCCGATGGGCACACCGGTTGCGCTCAACGCCACGGCCAGTTCCGGTCTTACGGTGAGCTTCGCCTCCCTGACCGGCACGGTCTGCACGGCGAGCGGGAACACCGCGACGCTGCTGAAGATCGGCACATGTAAGATTCAGGCCACGCAGGCCGGCAACGCCAATTACACTGCGGCCGCACCGGTAAACCAAAGCTTCACGGTGACACAGGGCAGCCAAACGATCACGTTCGGTGCGCTTTCCAATCAGCCGTACGGCACGGCTCCGTTCACTGTCAGTGCCACGGCGAGTTCGGGGCTGACGGTGAGATTCGCTTCTACAACCAGGACCGTTTGTACCGTCTCCGGCTCGACAGTTACGCTCGTAAAAGTGGGCACTTGTACCATCAGCGCCTCACAGGCGGGCAACGCGAATTGGGCGGCGGCGACGCCGGTTACGCAGAGCTTCCAGGTGACTAAGGCAAGCCAGACGATCACGTTCGGCAGCTTACCCAATGTGCCGCTTTCGACCGGATCGGTCAAAGTCAGCGCGGCGGCGAGTTCCGGACTGACCGTGACATTCTCGTCGACCACTACAAAGGCATGCACGGTATCCGGCACAACGGTGACGTTGCTGAAAGCCGGCACGTGTATGATCAGGGCTTCACAGCCGGGCAATGCGGATTACTCGGCGGCGCCGGTGGTGAATCAGAGCTTCCAAATTTCGGCGAATTAACCCTGGCCGGCCAGCATCAGCCGGAACCTTTTTTCCCGCATGATAGGATAGTCAAGAAATTGCGGGACGGAGGTGGGGCCGTTGGATTCGACGCCGCTAGTGCTTCGTTTCGAGGCGTTTGAGCTGGATTTGCGCTCCAGTGAACTGACCAAAAACGGAGTCAAAATCCGGTTGCACGATCAACCCCTGAAACTCCTCGAACTGCTTTTGGATCGGCCAGGCGAGGTGGTGAACCGGGAAGAAATCAAGGCGCGTTTTTGGCCCAACGATACCGTGGTTGACTTCGAATACGGCATCAACGGCGCCGTAGCCAAGCTGCGTGCTTCGTTGAGCGACTCGGCGCGCGAACCGCGTTTCATCGAAACCGTCGCGAAACGTGGATATCGATTCGTGGCCCCGGTGATTAAGGAGACCGTCGCTCCCCCGCCAGCCGCCGTTCCGGTTGCCCCCCTGCCCCCGAGCCGGCTTCCCGCGAACTGGTAGCCTCCCGCTATCGCATAGTGGAGCGCTTGGGAAGCGGCGGAGGAGGTTCGGTCTTTAAAGCCGAAGATATCCGCCTGGGCCGCTATGTCGCGTTGAAATTCTTATCGGAGGAACTGGCCGAAGATCCCGCGGCGATCGAGAGATTCAGGCGAGAGGCGCGGGCCGCCTCGGCCTTGAATCACCCCAATATCTGCACGATCTATGAAATCGACGAATCTGCCGGGCAGCCTTTTATCGCCATGGAGTTGTTGGCCGGGCAGACGCTGCGGGAGCGCATTGCAGGCCGCCCGCTCCATATCGAAGAGATTCTGGATGTAGCCATTCAAGCCACGGACGCGCTCGCAGCCGCGCACCGGCATGGGATCGCGCATCGTGACATTAAGCCGGCGAATATCTTTGTGACCACCGCGGGACAGGTAAAGATCCTGGATTTTGGAGTCGCCAAGCTCCTACCGGAGACCCGCGGGCTCACCAGGCCCGGCATGCCGGTCGGAACCACCGCGTATATGTCGCCCGAGCAGGCGCGCGCCGAACAGGTTGATGCGGGCACCGATCTCTTCAGCCTCGGCGCGGTCCTATATGAAATGGCCACGGGCCGGCAGGCTTTCAGTGCAGCGACGCCCGCACTGGTCTCCGACGCAATTCTGCATCATGCGCCACCCCCACTGTCCACCGTCAACCCGGAAGTTCCCGCCACGCTGGAGCGGATTATCGTTCGCCTGGTGGAGAAAAATCGGGAACAACGTTACGCGAGCGCGGCGGATGCGCGAGTCGATTTGAAACGCCTCCGGCGCGAGATGTCCTTCAGATCGCCTGCGGCCCCGCTGCCCGTCAGGCCGCAACTACGGCTGCGGTTACTGCTCTACGGGCTGGCCGTTCTGATCCTGGGTCTATGCCTCGGTGTCGCGCTGGCATGGAGCTTAGCCCGTCGGGCGGACGCCCCTGCTGCCATAAGGGCGGTGGCTGTGCTTCCCTTTGACAATCTCTCCACCGACACGGTGCCCGGCTCTGTCGCCACAGAAATGATGGATACAACGATCGCCGCCCTGATGCGGCGGGGCAACCTGACGGTGGTCTCCCGCGCCTCGGTGCTCAACTACAAGGCCGCCGGGAAAACGCTACCGGAGATCGGGCGGGAGCTGCACGTGCAGGCCATGGTAGAAGGTAGCCTGCTGAGAACTGGCGATCGCCTGCGCGTGGTGGCGCGGCTGGTGGATGTGCCGCGCGACAAATACCTTTGGACGCAGACCTATGAGCGCGATTATCGGGACGTTACAGCGATGGAAGATTTCATCGCCGCCGATATTGCCAGGAAGGCCGGTAATCCGGCCCGATAACTCGCCACTATAGATTCAGAGCTCGTCCGCGCGCCGTCGGCGGCCACCGTATCTGTCGACTCTGAGTGGACCTGAGCGACACAGGTAAGACTCCATTTGCGCGAGCTTGCCTGCTGCACGGTGACCCAGTTTGTGAAACAGGAACGAAAACCAAAACAGCGCCTGTTTCCTGGTATCTTGTTCTGGCGATAGAGTTCACCGAATTCTCATTTGTGCTTTGGCCCGCGGATATGGGAGCAGACAGCTTACTAGAAGGCAAGTTCAACCGGCCAGAATATTGTCCCATTACTGTCCCGATAAAGACGCCATTTTCGGGACGCTGAGGCGGATCTCGCCCTTTTTATGAATGCGATAGCTCTGGACGAATCCAGCCCTGAAAAGGCTGGCGGCGGCGGTTCAATTCCGTCCCAGGCCACCATAGAATCAATAACCTAACCTCTCTCCCTCCGTTAGCTTCCACATCGCCAGGCCGTACTCCCCGTCTTGGCAATCTGACTCCGGCCGAAGCTTGGCCAGTTCGTAAAGATCTCCGCCGTTCATCATGCGTCCACCCTCTTGGGGTTCTCGCTTGGCACCGAGTCCGGCGGCCCGCTATGAGCACTGCTGCTCGAATTCCCGGTAAGCGAATTCTGGCATATAATAGGCGTATAGACGTTTGAGCGTTTATCAGTTTGAGCGTATAGGTGGTAAAAATGGAAGAAGAAGCCGTCCGCTGGAGCGTCAAGGTCTCGAAGGACACCGATCTGACCCTGCGCACGTTCTTGGGCGCCCATGGCATGAAAAAGGGCGACCTTTCGAAGTTCATCGAGGAAGCCGTCCGCCGGCGCGTGCTTCAGTGCACCATCCAGGACATCAGGGCGCGCAACGCCGATGCCGACCCCGATGAAATCCAGCGCATCGTCGACGAAGCCGTCAGCGAGGTCCGCGCGGAACGCCGCGCCAAAGAAGGCTAACAAGGCCTGATGCGCGTGGTCCTCGATACCAACATCATCGTGTCCGCCCTGATCGCCCCGGCCGGCAAGCCCGCCGCTATCATCGACGCCTGGCTGGACGGAAAATTTACGCTCTTGACCTGCGCGGCGCATGTCGACGAGCTGCGGGCCACGCTGCAAAAGCCACGTGTGGCCGACTCGTCAAACCACACAAGGCCGGCCGCCTGGTCAACCAGGTCAAGAAGCTCGCCGAGGACATCGATCCGCTGCCGCGCGTGAAGCGCTCTCCCGATCCCACGGACGATTTTCTTCTGGCCCTGTCCGAAGCGGGCAAGGCCGATTATCTGGTCACAGGCGACAAGAGCGGGCTGCTGGCGCTCGGCCGACACAAAGGTCGTCGCCGCTCATCTTCACGAGGCCGTTGCATTCGGCACTCCCGAGGTTGGATCTATGAAGAACCACAGACCGGCGGCGACAAGCGCGAACGCGAGTCCGGTGACAAAGGCCGCGTTCCAGGCATGGTGGCCGGAGAGATAGGCGACCAAGGGAATGCCTACAACACCTCCAAGGTTCGCACCGGTGTTCAGGACGCCGGTTGCCGCCATCGTGTCGGCGCGGGCGGAGCGCATGGTGGCGGCCCAGTAAGGACCCTCCGTCATTTCGGTGGCGAAGAAACTGCAGGTCAACGCGGCGACGGCGAGTAATGGGCCCGGTGCGTCCACGGCAAGCAGCAGCATGAGACCGGCCAAGGGGAGGAACACCAGAGGGACGGAGGCGTAGCCCCGCCTGGCGCCGAGGCGCGCCACCAGGAAATCGGCGGCGAATCCGCCGGCAGCGGCGCCGATGGCTGCGCCGAGCGGCGGCCATATGGCGAGAAAGCCGCTCTGTAGCGCGCTCAGATGGCGCTCCTGAACTAGGTAGAGGAACGACCAGTTGGTCAGCAGATAGAACACATAGTTCATGCAAGTGTAGGAGACGGTCAGCAGCAGTACGTTGCGATCGGCGGCGACGCGTCCGAGGCGCTTCCAGCTCATTGGCGGGGCCTTAGTTGTGTTCGGTTCGCCCAGTTCGGCAAGTTCCTCCGGGGTGACCGACTGGTGCTCCCGGGGTGTGTTCCGGCCGTACCGCAGCCAGAGCCCTGTGAGCGCGGCCCCCGGCAGGGAGATCGACAGGAGCGCGCCTTGCCAGCCGAACGATCGGGTAAGTAGCACGATCAGCGGCGGCGCCAGGGCCGTGCCTAGCCCCTGAGCGCTCGATAACACGCCGTTCGCCATGGCCCATTGCCTGCCGGGAAACCATCGTTCGCAGACGCCGGCCCAGGTGGGAAACACAGGCGCCTGAGATACGCCGAGCAGGCCCTGAAAGAACACCATCGCTAGAAAAAGCGCGGTTCCAGTCAGCAGCAGCGGGGCGACCGGAGTGCCTACCATAGCCACAAACCCGATGAGACCGATCAGGAAAAACGTGGCTCGCGCGCCGTAGCGCTGGCCAAATACGCCCCCCGGCGCCTGCATGATCATATACATGACCGTAAAGGCCCACATCATCCAGCCAATCTGCATCTGGCTGAAATGCAGCTCGGGCTCAATGCGTTCGGCGGCGATGCCGATGCTGGTGCGCTGCACATTCGAGAGGGTCGCGAACGCGCACATGTAGAGGAAGATCCACCAGCGTATCCGCACGGGTTGGCGAAGAGTCGGCATGGGTTTGGCGTGAGGGCGCCGGCGTTTCGATGGAAGGCCGCTGTTGCTAATGATTTCGCGCGCCGCTCGATTGGTTCAAGAACTCCTCCAGCAGGCGATGAAAATGGTAGACGCCATTTTCGCGTTTGACGGAGTAGCGGCCCCGGTCATAGCTGCGCGAGGCAAGGCCTTTCTGAACGTTTTCGCAAATGCGAATATCTTCCTGCTGGATCTCATCGCTAAATGCCACGGTTTCGGGCGAGATGTCACATGGCTCCCCGCCCTTCGGATAAGTGAACCACTCGAAGATGGTTAGAGTCTGGTCATGGCCTACGGGAAGAATAATATTGCTGCTGAGATTGTCCGGATACACATTCAGCATGAAATTTGGGAAGATCCAGAAGTACAGGGCGCGATCGTCTGCATCGGCCGCCGAATACCGCCGCTCCTCATCGCGGCCACGCCGGGGCGGCCGAATCGGCGCAAACTGGGATGAGTGATAGCGAAACGTGTCAACGCGGTATTGGCTGTAGTCCAGTTCACGAAAGAGGGATGGATGCGCAGCCGGCAGATGATAACCCTCAAGATAGTTGTCAATATACACTTTCCAATTACAGCGAATCAGATAATCGCGACGATATGAAAAATGGAGTTTATCGACCGGGCAACCCAGCGCGGCGACTTGATCTGGAATGTCACCCAGCACTTCACTCAGGGCTGGCGCTTGCGAGTCGACGTTGGCGAATACGAAAGGACCCCATTCCTGAACGCGCATTGAAGGTAACCGCACCTCGCTTCGATTCCAGTCTTCCACGCCCTCGAATTCGGGCGCTACCAGCAGCTTTCCGTCGAGTGAGTAAGTCCATCCATGGTAGGGACAGTGGAGGGATTTCGCACAGCCGTTGCCCGCGAGAATGGTAGATGCGCGGTGACGGCAAACATTCGAGAAGGCGCGCAAGACACCGTCGTTGCCGCGCACGATCGCGCACGGCTCACCCGTGATCTCGGCGGCCAGATACGATCCCGCCGAGGCAACGGCCGCGGCGTGACCGACTGGCTGCCACGTCCGCCAGAAAATCCTCTCCTTCTCCATGGCGAGGTATTGCGCATCGGTATACCAGGCTGACGGAATTGTATGTGCGGACGCAAGGCCATTAGTCATGGGAAGGATGGTAGCAAATTGCCTATTGTATGGATCGCCTCGACTAGCGACGATTTATGAACCGCTTCCGCGCAAAATGGGAGTGACCCCGCGGGGCATGTCTTTTGAAACTCTGTGGGAGTCCGCCGTGCTGAGGATGTTGGGCCGCGCGGCTGGGTTACCGCACCAGCCCGCGCTGCAGCGCCCGAGCCACCACCTCGCTGCGTGAATGCACGTGCAACTTCTCGTAAATATGGCGCACGTGATAGGAAATCGTATTCACAGTGACGCCCAGTTTCCCCGCGGCGGTCTTGCAAGTTTCTCCGCGCACCAACAGATTGAGTATCCGCGCTTCGTGGGGCGTCAACTGATAGTCTGCCTTGGGTGGCGGCTGCACCCGGCGGAATAGCTCGACGACGCGGCGGGCAACTTCGGGCGACATGGGCGACCCCCCCGCCGCCGAGTCGCGGATCGCTTCGAGCAGCCGCACCGGCGGGGTATCTTTCAGCAAGTAACCATTTGCTCCGGCGCACAAAGCTTCCATAATGCGGTCGTCGTCATCATAAACAGTAAGAATCAGAGAACAAATCTCCGGCCGAAAATCCCGCAAGCGCCGGACGCCCTCGATGCCGCTCATGCCCGGCAAGCCAATATCCACCAAAGCGACGTGCGGGGGCTGGCCGGCCAAAGCCTCCAGTGCTGCCTCCATCGAGCCGAAGGAGCCTGAGCATTCGAATCCGGGCGTGGCTGAGACCAGCGCTGTCAGGCTATTGCGAATGCCGTGCTGGTCTTCCACCAGCCAGACGCGGATGACTGCCTGTTCCATCGATTTCGTAGGCATTCGATGCGACGATAGCACGGACTGCGCGGCGTGCGCACCACCTATTCATATAGTCGCGACCGGAGACATTTCCGCATGAGACTACCTGTTTTGGTGGTGACGAACGCCACGAATTCGGGCAGAATCGACTGTGATGCGCGCCGCATGATGGGCACAATCCAGGGCTAAGGGAAAAAAGGATCCAAAAATGAATCGAGCGATTCCAGTTGTTGCAATTGTCATTGGCGTGTTTGCGAGTGGCGCTTTGGCGCGGGCAGCCGGCACGACACCGGCGGTGGTCTCCACGGCCATCAACTATACGACGCAGCAGATCACCATTACCGGCACGCAGTTGGCGCCGGCCACGGGGTCGCCCACGGTGCATCTGGATGGGAGTTTGCTGACGCTGGTCTCTTCGAGTTCGACGCAAATCGTGGCGGATTTGCCCGCGGGACTAGGCGCCGGGTCTTATCAACTGAGCGTCAACAACGGCACGGCGGCGGGTACCTTCGATGTGACGTATGGCGCGGCCGGTCCACAAGGTGCGGCGGGCCCACAAGGTCCGGCGGGCCCACAAGGTCCGGCAGGTCCGGCGGGGCCAAAAGGCTCTACGGGCGCGACTGGCGCACAAGGGCCGGCCGGGCCGGCTGGCCCCACAGGTCCGGCCGGTGCTACAGGTCCGGCTGGTCCGACAGGCCCAAAAGGCGCCACGGGCGCGACCGGTGCAACCGGTCCAGCGGGTCCCACGGGTCCGGTGGGGATTATCTGGAAAGGCGCCTGGCTGTCCTTCAGCGCTTACAGCATCAACGACGCTGTGGTCCTCAATGGCACCAGTTATATTGCCGTAGCATCGGTGCCAGCGGGAGGGTCGCCGCCGCCTAGTTCAAGCTGGCAGACACTAGCCCAAGAAGGCTCCACGGGCGCGACTGGCGCGACCGGTCCGCAGGGGCCTGCCGGGGCGACCGGTCCTCAGGGACCGCAAGGCGCGACCGGTCCGCAAGGTCCGGCAGGGAAAGTCACTTTGCCATTTTCCGGTATCGGCGACTCCAGTGGGGCGGCATTTTCGATTGACAACATCTCTCCCGGCGCCGGAGCCATTTACGGTGCCGGCGCGACATCTTTGAGCTCCGGTTGCGCTTTGGTCTGCCTCGGGGGCATCGGCGTCGAAGGCGTGGGAGGCAACTCCAACGGTGGATCTTCCTTCGGTGGCGCCGGTGTGTACGGGACTGGCGGGACTGCCGAATATGGCGGCGATTATGGCGGTGAAGGCGGCAATTTCATTGGCGGCGGTAGCACTTCGGCGGCCGTGGGTGGAGGCGATGGCGTCGCCGGCACGGGCGGGACGTCGGTCGACGGTGGCGCGGCCGGAAACGGCGTCGTGGGCGCAGCGGGTTTTGGTCTTAGCGACGGCCGCACTTACGGTCTGGCAGGGCTTTTCACGGGCGGCGTGTACGTCAACGGGAGCCTCGCCAAGGCCGGCGGGTCTTTCGTCATCGACCACCCGACGGATCCCGCGAACAAATACCTCTATCACTCCTTCGTCGAATCGCCGGACATGATGAACATCTACAACGGGAACGTGGTCACCGATGCCACCGGCATGGCGACCGTGGCTATGCCGGATTGGTTCGAGGCGCTGAATCGCGATTTCCGCTACCAGTTGACCGTGATCGGCCAGTTCGCGCAAGCCATCGTGGCGGCGGAAATCTCGAACGGCAGCTTTGTCGTCAAGACCGACAAACCCAACGTGAAAGTTTCCTGGCAGGTTACCGGCGTCCGGCAGGATGCGTGGGCCAACGCGCACCGCATCCCGCTGGAGGTTCCGAAATCGCCCATGGAGCAGGGCCACTATCTGCATCCGGAATTGTTCGGCCACGAAGGCGAGCCGAATATCGGGTCGCTGCATCATCCGCGGCTAAGGAAAATGCCGAGCCAATAGCGCTGCGGATCCACGTGGCCGGCAAAGTCCAAAAGGAGAAACTATGCCAATCGATGTGAGACTACGCGTGGTGCTGCTCACGGTCCCGGGCGGCGCTCCGCCTTGGGATGTTCCAACCGCCACTGCTCAAGTGGCGACCGCCGCCGGGGCATACGCCACCATTGGGGTGAACCTGAACTTCAACGGCAATGTCGATCTGGCCACTATGCCAGATCCGCTGCCCTACAATGCCGACACCCAAGGCCCTTCCGCCACTCAAGATGCGCAAGCCGCCAGTGCCGACTGGTCCATGCGGACCGGGGTTTTGAACTTGTATCTCCGGGAAGGAGACGGCGGCGAATCGGACATCGGAAACGGTTACTACGCCATCGCTCTGAAAGCGCTGGGCGTGGGCGGGCAGAACCAGATTTCACACGAGATCGGGCACGGCTTCGGGCTGCACCACACATTTAACGAATCCTATGCGGCGCCGCTCATCCCGGCATTTGGTTTGACCCTTGAGGACGGCGCCAATTTTGTGGAAGCGTCGATCGGACAGTGGCTGGCCGACCGTTCGCTTACGATTCAAACGGCGAGCGACGCACAGTGGGCCGAAGCCACCGCCTACGGCCAGGCCGCACTTCAGAACCTTTTCGATGGCGACCGTCCCGATCTGATCGGTGCGGCGGCCGGCGTTACCGATACGCCTGCGACAATCCAAGACTGGCCCGTGGATGGATTCGCCGACCCACCGCCAGCGAACGTCGACCCGACGGTGGGCGCCGAACCCGTCTCGCTGACCGTGAATACCAATCTCAAGCGCAATGGACAACCGCAGACCTTTAGCGTTGCGGTTGACCGGACTAACATCATGAGTTACTTCGGAGCGAATCCGGACTGTAAGTGGATCTCGCCGCAGCAGGGAAACGTAATCCGCACTACGATTCTTTCCGGGAACGGCAACCATTTGCTGGGGCCGGCGCTGCAGTGGTCCGGATGGGAGTCGTTGGGCGGCAACACCAGTGGCGCTCCTGGCACGGCGTGGTTCGGCGGGCCTTTCTACGTCATATCGGCCCAGGGACAAGGATTGCAGTATACTTCTCCAGGCTCGGCGGCGCCGCCGTTCACATGGGAAAGCCTCAACTCTCCGGGTGCATTATCCGGCGCTGCCTGCCAAGGCTTTGATTCCAAGATGTATGTTTTTGGCATCGATCAGGGCACGGGGAAAATCTACTGGTCTGCACGCTTCCAGAACCAGGAACCGCTGCCCTTCGCGGAGATTCCTGGCAATGGGGCAGCCAAGGGTAGTCCTTGCGCCGCCATGTTCCAAAACCGCTTGTATGTTTCCGTGCTGGGGCCGACAGGACGATTCTTCTTCACCAGTTCCGCCGCGGGGAATTCGCCCGCGAATCAGTGGTCGGGCCAGTGGATCGAGTTTAGCGGCGGGGGCTCGGGAATCGCTGCGCCGGCCTTGGCCGCATGGGGAAGCCGGCTGTATGCGTTCGTTCCTGGGAACGACAACAAGATCTATTTCAACTGGTCGGAGGACGGGGCCACTTTCCAACCGGCCTGGGCGCCTCTGCCGGGTTCGCCCAACGTGCCATCGTTCGAGACCACTGTGGGTCTGGCTGCGGCCACGGTGAACAACTTCATGATGGTGTTCGCCGTGCGGCCTAAGGATGGGGCATTGGTCTACAACGCCTCGCCTTTTCCTGGCGAGTATTCCGGCTGGGTGCCGATCCCCGGAGGAGGCCAGACCGGCGCGGCGCCGGCGGTGGAAGTGGGCAGCGGCCCGGGCGGTCGTGTGCGCATCGTGGTGAAGGGTCTTGGCGGCACGGCCGTATGGCAGACCACCGGGACGCTCTTCTAACCAACCTGCTCAAATCGGGATGTGGAACTCCAGCATGGTCCCGTGGCCGTTGCCCGATTCGATCGCCAATTTGCCGCCCAGCCGCTGCGCGCGCGACCGCATGCTGGCGATGCCGTGGCCGTCGGCGGCGGCCTGCGCGTCGAAGCCTTTGCCATTGTCCTGAATGCGGAACACCACGGCGTGGCGTTCTTGTTTCAGCTCGATCGTCACCTGCGTACTGCCGGCGTGCCGGATCACGTTGTGTATCGCCTCCTTGGCCACCAGCAGCAACTGCCGGCGCATTTCGATGCCCAGCTTCAGGCTCTCGTCCGATTCGGGAGTCGCCACCACGCAGTCGATATCGCGCGCGCCGAACAGCTCGCTGGCAAATCTGCGGATGCGTACCGAAAGATCGCCCAGCGAGTCGCGCTGCGGGTTGATGGTCCACACGATATCCGACATCGACGCCGACGTTTCCCGCGAAACGCTGGCAATGCGCGACAGCGCTTCCGCAATGGTGTCGCCGGCTTCCTGGCGCCGCGCCACCTCACTCAACAGCGTAATGTGCGAGAGAGCCGAACCGATGTCGTCGTGCAGGTCGGTGGCGATGCGCATGCGCACGTGCTCCACGGCGAGGAGATGCTGCACGCGGAAACGATATAAAGCGTACACGGCGCCGGACACGAGCAATGCAGCCAGTGTCAGGAACCACCAACGTTGCCACAGATGCGGCGCAATCTCGAAATTGAAATCCGCTTCTCCGGCGCTGGTGCGCCCGCTCGAATCGATGGACTGGACCCGAAACGTGTAGGCGCCGCCCGACAGTTGCTGGTAGATGACGGTTCGCTCCCGTGTGGCCGTCCACGCGCGGTCGCGGGGCTCCAGGCGGTACTGGTAGCGGAGCGGGCCAATCTCCGCTACGCCGCTGAAGGAGAATTCCAAATGGTTCTGCCAATCGGGCAGGCTCCGAGCGTGTACGGAATTCTCGCCCCAACCGGACATGGGATAGAATCCGTCCACCAGGCGTACTTGCGTGAGGCGCACCGAGGGCGGATCGCGGAATGGATTAGCTTCGGGAGCAAGCCGTACCAGGCCGTGGTCCAGACCAAACCACAAGTTGCCGTCCGGATCGCGGACGGCGCTGTAGATGGGACCGCCTAACAAAGGAACCTCGGCGGCGAACGATAGCGAACGGCCGCTCCGCGGATCGAATAGCCACAGGCCCGTGGTTGAGCCTACGTATAGTCTGCCGTAGCGGTCGCTGGTCAGGCTGAGGATGGGACTCTGCACCGCGCCGCCGCCATATTCCACTTGCCGGATGCGCGGGTGCGGCTGGTTGGGTCCATCGACCACGGCCACCGCGCCGCGCGTGTATCCAATCCAAGTGCGGCCGCCATCGTCTACGTGCAGGCTGGCGACTCTGAATCTTCCGGACTCCGCGAACGGCGACGGGATGGAATCGAAATGGCCGTCGCGGTAACGGAACAGGCCGGCGTGGATGCAGCCCAGCCACAAATTGCCGGCGAGGTCTTCCTGCATGGTCCACGGGTCCATCTGCGGCGGGCCGGGCAGCCCTGGCACGTCTTGCAGATGTTGGGCGGCCCGCCTCCAAATCGCCACCAGGCGGCCCGAATCCCAGCCCAGGAACCAGATATCGCCGGAGCGTGTTTCGTAGGCGTTGTTGGCAACCGCTCTTGGCGCATAATGCTGGATCGAGCGGCCGCCACGGTAACGGTCAATGCCATGGGTGGTAGCGATCCACAAATCCCCCAGATGGTCGACCAACACGGGGTGCTGCTCTACTCTGGATGCCACCGGCGTGAGGGGAGCCAGGTCGCGAAAGACGCCATCGCGCATTTTTTGGACGCGCAAACCCGCGTGGCTCCAAGTCACCACGCCTATGCCATCCGCGGTGGAAAGTGTCTCGATCACAGTGGGATCGGCTAGTCCATCCTGGACCGACCAATTGGTCAGACGGTTGCGCACAACGCGCATCACCCCTACGCCCTCCACGCCTGTCCACAAATTGCCTTCGCGATCCTCCAGCAGACCCCAAGTCAGTTCTCCGGGCACCCCTTCCTTGCGGCCCAAAGTATGCAGAGTCGTACCGTCGAACCGGTACAAGCCACCGTACCCCGAAATCCAGTAGTCGCCGCGGGCGTCCTGCAAAATCCTGCACAACGCTATACCACCGGGTTTGGGCTCCAGACTACGCAGTACCGGCGACCGTCCCGGCTGGGCGTGCGGGTCGATCTGCAGCGCTCCGCGTCGTGTGACCGCCCAAATGCGATCGCCGCGGTCGCCGTAGAGTGCCCCCGGGTGGGCTGGGATGTCCTGCTGCGCTCCCCAGTGATCGACGGAACCATCCCGATTGAGCCGGTAAAGCCCCGCGCCGCCGATCGCCCAGACGGCCCCCCCACGGGCCGGCCACACATCTCCATAGCTGGCTTCCATCGCAAACGAGCTGGCGCGAAACTCGCGGCTGCCCGGGTCAAGCTGGAAGACCCCGGCATCCGCGGCGGCCCAGAGGACGCCGTCCGGCCCCTCCCGTACCGAGTTCACAGCGTTGGAATCCTGAGTCGATCCGGTGCGATAGCTGATGAAGCGATGGCCGGGCGGCCCGAAGGGATCGTAGCGGGCCACGCCTCCGCCATTGGTCCCCACCCAAATATCGCCGTTGTGCGTTTCGCAAATCTTGTTCACCAGCGGATAGCCGAGGCCGTCCTGGACCGAGAAGTTCTGGAACTGTTGGCCGTCAAAGCGGGACACGCCGTCCTGGGTGGTGATCCAGATGAAACCGCGGGAATCCTGCAGGATGTCGGCCAAGCGGGAGTTATTGGCGAGGCCGTCGAGCGAGGAAAACATCCGAATGACCAGTTGTTCGGCGCCGAGCGGCGCCACGGAGGTCTCCATCAACAGAAGGAGGCAGGCCGCGATGAGAGGATTGCCACGCACGTTCTGTTATTTTCGCACCCCACCTATTGTTGGAGAAGACGGGTGAGTATAGAAAAACGTGGTGACGAGGCTCTTCGCAATATCAACCCGCGAGTCAGCGGGCGCCGCCGTGCTCGGCGGGCTGCTGAAAACGAAATAGAGCTGACGATCAACGCCGGTGGAAAACAAGCGGCGGCCCTATTGCGTCAGCTCCGCTCAATCCAACGAATCACTTGGGGGTCACATGCATCAGAGCGCCTGCGTTGGCATCTTCGAGCATCCACAACGAGCCATCGGGACCCTCTTCCACATCCCGCATGCGGTGGCCGATCTTCCAGCGCTCGGCGGCTTTGGCGCCGCCATGCCCGTCAAAGATAATTCTGTTCAGCGTCATGGTCCCCAAACCGGTGATGAATCCGTTGCCGTTCCATTGTGGAAACGTCTGGCTGCCGCGGTACACCATCAGATTGCCGGGCGCGATGACCGGCACCCAATACAGCACGGGCTTGGCCAGGTCGGGCCGCGTGTCGGGATGAGGAATCGGTACGCCATTGTAATTCCGGCCATAAGAAACCAGCGGCCAGCCATAATTCTTGCCCTTCTCCACCAGGTTCAGCTCGTCGCCGCCATAGGGGCCGTGCTCCACCTCCCACAATTCGCCGGTGAGGGAAAACGCCAACCCGTAGGGCGTCCGCACGCCGCTCGCCCAGGTTTCCGCCGGCGTCAAATTCGGGCCGGGAAAGGTGTAGGTGCTGATGACCTTAGCGGTCTTGGCTGCCTCGGTGTCACTGGGCGGATCGATCAACGGAATCGTGGCGGCGCCGGTCTTGCCGAAGTTGGGATTGCCGGGAGCGGGTTTGCCGTCCAGCGTCAGACGTAGAATCTTGCCTTCGGGCTGGTTCGGATCCTGAGCCGGAGTGAAGCGCTGGCGGTCGCCGACCGTGAGGAACAGATATTGGCCATCCGGGGAGAAGGCAATCTGGGCGCCCTCTTGCCCGCCCTTGCCCTTGGGCATCTGACGCCATAACACTTCAAGGTTCTCGAGTTTGGCGGATGTAGCGGTCAGATTCAGCTTGGCTCTCGCCAGCGCCAAGCCTCCGCCGTAGTCACCCGGCTCGGCATAGGTGAGATAGATGGAATGGTCCGTAGCGTAATGCGGGGAGAGGAAAACGCCGTGCATGCCGTTCTGGTCGTGCCAATAGACGGGGGGGGTATTTTCCACCTGAATCTTGCCGCCCTGCTGGGTAACCAGCCAGACGGGACCGACTTTTTCGGTGACCAACATGCGGCCATCGGGCAGGAAGGCGATTCGCCACGGCAGTTTAAACGTGGCCACCGTGGTCAAGTTGAAGGGCAGGCTGGGTTCGGGCTTCAGTTCGCCCACGTTAACCTGAGCCCAGGCCGCCATCGACACCAGGGTGAACAGGATCGGCGCTTTCGCCATTTTCATCGTCAACATCTCCTTACGTATTTTCTTAGGATGATGTAGACCAGTATACAAGCCGGTCGCTATGCGGCGAATCACGTTGGCGCGTCTGCTCCAGCATCGTGGAGCGGAACAACCTCGGCGCGCGCGTCAGCGTTCGCAGGTTCGCGCGGTAAACGAATGCTTTTCCGAGAAGATCGAGCCACTGGGCTGCAATCGCAGTTTTCTTCATGAAGTCCGCGATGAAGGCTGGTATCAGCGGCCACATTTGGAACGTGCGCGAATTGTTGGAGACCGCGTGGGGCGATACGATCTCGCTCATGACTTTAGATGAGCTGAAAAAGTGGCAAGACAAACAGAGCGGCCTAGCCGACTTCGCACCGCTGCTATCTACCATCATCAGGATCCGCGACCATGGCTGAACTGGAGCGTCTGCGCCAAGGCGGAATCGGTTTCGTGATCAACACGAGGCCTGAGGGCGCGAAGATACACCGCGTCAACTGCAAGACGGTCGAGGGCATGTATACGGGCAAATACGCAAAACTCTTCTGCCAAAAGGCTGATGATGCAATTCGCTGGGTTATAACAGGCGGCGCTTGGGAGAATTGCGGGTTATGCGGCGGCGTCGGAACCACACAAAAATAACGAACTGCCAGCGGCTGCGGCCTAGGCCGGTAACTTTCGCCTGGCGCGCCGGGCGAACAGGACGTTACAGAAAGCCGCGCAACCTTTCATCACGCCCAGCGCACACCCGAACATGGTCGTCGACGCCCGCCCGCTGGGCTGCACGCGCGAATAGATCGCGTTCATGACCCACGCGCCGATGGTGTAGATGCGGGCCGCACGCTCCAGGCCGAGGCGGCGGCGTACAGGCCAGTCGTAAACCAGCCTTTCGATGCCGCAATTGAAGAACGTCGAGAGCTGCTCCACTCTTCTCGCGTACCTCTTCGCCGCGCCCGGAATCAGTACCGTACAGTCGCGGGATGCCACGATTATCTCCGCCGCCTCCCGCGCATGGCGCAGCGCCGAGGTCACGCCGTTCGAAGTGATCGGATCGACCAGGGAAGCCGCTTCGCCCGCAATCATCCAGTTCGGACCGGCAACGCCGCGATAAGTGCGGCAGGCGAATGCGATGGTTCTGGGGGGACAGAGCCAGCCCGCCCGCAGGAGCGGTTCAAAATGCGGAAACTGCGAAAGGCGCCGCCGGAATATTTCTTCAACGGCCAGGCCTTGCCTGCGCAGTTGCTTCACGGAATCCGCGGTACCGATACAACCGACGCTGGCGATGGTGGGTTGAATCGGGATCTCCCAGATCCATTCAAACCGTTCCGCTTGCTCCGGACCGCAGTAGATGGTCGTCTCTTCGCGCGCAAGTGGCACGGCAAAGTACGTCCAGATGGCAACCTTGCGAGGACCGTACTCGATGGAAGAAAGTTTGAACTCGCGCGCCAACAGGCTGGCGGCGAAGCCCGATGCATCAATAAACCAAGGGGAAACAAAACGCGCGCCGCCGGCCGTGCGAACGGCCGCAACGCGTTCGCCGCTACGCTCGACCTCTACCACCTTGTCCGCGACGATGGTGACGCCCCGGGCAACGGCAACTTCGATGAGACGGCGGTCCAGCCGGGTACGGTCCACGTGGAGGGTCCTCAACTCGATATGGAAGGGGCTGGCCCCCAGCCAAGGTCCCGGCAAATATTTTCTGGAGCCGCCCTCGCTGAATTGCAGGTTGACACCGCGCTTATAAGTCGCAGTTCCGTTGGCGGCCAAGCCGGTCATGGGAAGGCCGAGTTCGCCTAACAGGGCGGGGCTGGACCAGTCCAACGACTCGCCCACGGGTTGCCGCGGCGCCGTTTGCGGTTCAATGCAGACCACGCGCATGCCGGCGTTGGCCAGATGAATAGAAGCCGCCAACCCGGACAGGCCGCCTCCGATTACAGTCACGTCGGGTGTGTTGAGAGCGGACTCTGCCATCATCTGGTGCGCGCGGAACAGATATTCGCGCTACGCCGCTCCAATGTATCCGAGAACTCCGAGGTAGCCGTGGTTGGCAACTTTGGCGGCTCGCTCGCGAAATCCGGCTGCATCGGTTGGGCTCCAGGTGGCCAGGCCATCCACATAGCGATTATACAGGCAGAAAGCGGCGGCGATCAGAACCGTGTCGTGAATCTCCAGATCCGTGGCGCCCTCCCGCCGTGCCGCTGCAATGTCATCTTCGTGAACGTTCTTCCCGCCCTGCTGTACCTTGCCGGCGATCGCCAGCAGCGCTTTCAGCTTCCCGGAGATGGCAGCGTGCCTGAAATCGCGCTTCACCGCCGCGACCAAATCCTGGTCGCCCCCGAGGTGATGCGCGGCAATCGCGCCGTGGGCGGTCTGGCAATAGAAGCAGTCGTTTTCGGAAGAGACGTAAGTGGCGATCAGCTCACGCTCCCCAGGCGAGAGGGAGTGCGGCGCGCGGAGCAGGATCTCAGCCAGTTCCGAAAGCGGCTGGGCGGTCTCGGGACGAAAGGCGAACAAGCCCCGGATGCCGGGCAGATCCTGGCGTAGTGGAAGATGCGGCATGTGGATTAACTCGCTGCAACGGTAGCGGGTATTTCGGGAACGGAATCGATGTAGCCTTCGCGGGCCAGCCGGGCGCCCTGCTGGCGATAGGCTTCGGGCGCGTCCGCCGGCGCCCAGGTTCCTAAGCCATCCACGTAGCGGTTGTACATGCAAAATGCCGCGGCGATGAGCACGGTATCGTGAATCTCCCGGTCCGTCGCGCCTTGCTGCCGGGCACGCTCGATGTCCTCGGTCTTGACGCTCTTGCCGCCCTGCTGCACCTTGCCGGCGATCGCCAGCAAGGCCTTGAGCTTGTCCGAAATGGGCGCCGTGCCGGGATTAGCTTTTACATCGAGCACCAGTTGCTCGTTGTTCAGATGGTATGCCGCCACGGCCCCGTGAACCGTCTGGCAGAAGAAACAATCGTTGCGCGTCGAGACGTAGGTCGCGATCAATTCCCGTTCGCCGGGAGACAACGCGGACGGACCCCGCAGGAGAATCTCGGCAAGCTCGTTCAACGGCTTGGCCGTTTCGGGACGAAATGCCATGGGCCCCAGAATCCCAGGCAGGCCTTCTTGCAGTTGGATGTGCGGCATCGGCTCAGGGTAGTCCAAGGTGTTGGCGCAGGTCAATAACCGGGATCTATTAGTTGCTCGCCACTAACCGGGTCAACTGGCTTTCCAGCGCCTTAGGCGTGAATCCAAAGGGCCCGGGCGGGGATTTATACGCGATGCGGCCGCCCTGGGCGATGAGGTACAGGCGGTCCGGCCAACCCGTGTACGCCTGTTCCACACGGTCCTGAACCGTATCGATCAGGGCCGGGATGCGAATGCCAAGCTTGCGCACGCACTGCCCGGCATTATCGAACCGCTCACCGTCGGTGCGAGGAGAGTACAGCAGGACATGATCGCGTTCGTTAGACTGCATTTGCCACAAGTCGATGGGGTGCGCCTCCTTGATGTAGACCACATAAAAGACGACGCGATCCTTGTACTGGTCGTACAGGGCGTTGAGCGCGGGAACCTCCCGGCGGAAAGGCGGTCAAGTGTAGCTGCCAAAAATGAGCACCACGGGTTTGCTGCGATACTCTTCGGAAATGGTGACGGAGTGGGCGCGATCGATGGCTGGTAGAGTGAAGTCCGGCGCCTCATCTCCGGCCTGCAGCGTGCCCGCGCGTACACGCATCCAGATCCGCTCGAACGGCAGCACCGCCATCGCGATACCGGGGACGTGCCGCATGATGGCCCCGAAGCGCTCGAGCGGTTGGCTGATGGTCCAGTAAGCCGCCGCCGTGAGTGCTCCGTAGCCCAGCGCGCCCGCCGCCAGCACGGTTCCCGCAATTTTCCAGATGCTCATCCGCTTCACGAGAATACTGGAACCGGAAGCCCCTGGCAATAGTCAATTTCCACTATTGCGCCATCCGCCGGTTGCAGCTATGGTGATTCCATGCCGCCGACTGAGCCAATCGGAAGTATCCCACGTTCGTCCGAGTTCGCCACGGCGGAGGCGGCTTTGCGCGATACTATCCGGCGCTTTGAGGAGACCGGCTCGCCGGTGATCACCGATGGCGAACAGACCAAGTCCAGCTTCGCCACGTATCCGCTGGAGGGCATCGCCAATCTGGCGCCTGACGGTGTGGTGATCCCCTTCGAAGACGGCCACACCCGCCAGTTACCAAGGCTGACGGCTGGGCCTTTCCGGTATGGCGTACACGCCTGGCAATATCTCGAAATCGCCCGCCGCATGACCGCCTTGCCGGTAAAGCAGGCAGTAATTTCCGCATCGGCGTTCAGCCTGTTGTATCCCGCGGCGGAGATCCCCGGTTATTCGCGGGAGGCTTTTCTTGACGACTTGGTGAAGGAAGCGGTTTCCGACATCCGCGGCTGCCTCGATCGCGGCGCCGACAGCGTGCAAATCGACTTCACCGAAGGGCGGCTATCGCTCAAGCTGGACCCCTCGGGAGGACTTCTCGAAAGCTTCATCGCGCTGAACAACCGGGTGCTCGACCACTTCACCGCCGCCGAACGTAGCAATATCGGCGTACACACCTGCCCGGGCGGAGATCGCGACGCCACGCACAGCGCGAGCGTCGACTACGCCGGTCTTTTGCCTGCCCTGTTTCGGCTGAATGCCGGACGCTTCTACGTGCAATTGGCGAGCGAGCGCGATCCGGAGCGCGTGCTGAGCATCATCGCGGAGACCTTACAGCCGGAACAGAAGGTGTTTGTGGGCGTCATCGATCCGATCGACCCCGTGGTGGAAACTCCGGAACAAGTGCGCGATCGCGTGCTGCTGGCGGCGAAGTACCTGCCGCTGGCGCAACTGGGCACTACCGACGATTGCGGGTTCTCGCCGTTTGCCGACGATGCTTCTACTTCCCGGGATGTGGCTTTCGGCAAGATCCGCGCGCGCGTGGAAGGTACCAAACTCGCGGAGGAGCAGCTATGCGGCGGCGGCGCGCCGTCGCGGTGACGTCGTCCAGCTCTCCACAATCATGGCCGCCGGGCCGACGATAGTCAGGGCGAAGAACGGGGCATTCACCACCTGCGCGAGGCGCAGCACCATTTCCACCACCGCCACCAGCGCAACCACCAGGCACTGCGCCCATTTGGCTCCGACGGTGGTCTTCGGATCGGTGATCATGAAGAAGATAAAGAGCTGATACATGGGACCGGTGATCGGTGAGACTTCCGCCAGGAAGGGATGGCCGGTGATCAGGGTGCGTACGAACGACAAAGCGATGAAGCAGGCCACGTAGGTCGCCGTGATATGAAACCGATTCACGCGGTAAACGATAAACGCCCCTAACACCCAAATCAACATCATCGGCCAAACCGTGTTGCCCCACTGAATGCTCAAGGTGGCGATAAATTCGGGCGCCACCAGCAGCATCACGCAAATGGCAAAGTTCGAAGGATTCCAAATGTGCCGCCCGCGGTAGCGGATGGCGTACTTCGATACGATGGCGATGGCGCTACACAAGGCGTAGGGCCAGTATTCCGGCGAACGCAGCAGGATGCCCACGCTGATGCCGCTGATGTACGCGCTGGCCAGATTGGGAATGCGGCCCCAGAACCAGCGTCCTACCACCAACTCCAAGACGACCGCCGTCGCAATCGCCAGCAAAGTTCGCGAAAAGCTCTCCAGCAGCCCGAACGACACGTTGCCCACCAGCAGGATCAGGGTGATGAACAACGGCGAAAGATAACGGTTGTCCGCGCTGAAGAAGCGTCCCAGCGGCGACGGCGTCCGGGGAGGCGCGGGAGTGGCGATTGCGGTGCTCATGATGGTTCCACCAGTTTGTGAATATGGTTCAATTCGGGCGACGATACGCTCTGGGTCTTGCCCGAAGGCCAGCGGATCTCGATGCGGTCGACGCCGGCAGTCTTACCTAAACCGAAATGCAGGCGGCGCTGGTTTTGCGCGCAGAATCCGCTGCCGCCGGAGACTTCCTGGACCTGCTGCTGGCCATTCCAGAACACTTTCACTTGTGCGCCGATGGCGCTGCGGTTGCTGCGGCTGCCTTCCAGTTCAAATTCGATCCAGTGGTTGTCCGGCGACACGGTATTGCGGTACAACAGCAGCGGCCCGCGCTCGTTAGCCACCACGGCATCGAGTACCCCACGATTCCCGAAATCGGCCAGCGCGATGGAACGGCCGTCATATACATCGGTGACGCCGGCAAACTGGGCTACTTCTTTGAACTGGCCCGCTCCGTCGTTGATCCAGACGCGTTTTTGCTGGTATCCCGACAAACTCCGGCCATCCAGCGGCGGCCAATTCGCCGCGTCTGAAATGATCGCCTGGTTGCCGCCCGCCACTTTCGAGTAGTCGTACCAATAAGTGCGGCTGCGATCCAGGGATACATTGCCATTTACCACGTACAGATCGAGGAAGCCGTCATTGTTGAAATCGCCAAACTGGCCGCCGAAACTCCAGCCGCCCATGTCGATTCCCATGGCCGTGGCCATGTTGTCGTATTTCATGCCGGCGCCCGAAGTCCCCGCGCGCGGCATCCAGAAGTTATTGCCCTGTACCAGCACGCCTTCCTCGGAGATGTTGGACACATAAACGCCCAAGCGTCCCTGATTCAGAACGTCGCCCACCGAGGCGTTCATGCCGCTCTTGGGCGCCGCGCCGATACCGGTTTCCTTTCCAGCTTCGCGAAAATGCTTGCCGCCTTCGTTGAAATAGACTTCGGAGACACCGTAATCGTTGGCGACGAACAGGTCGGGATGCCCGGTGCCGCGCAAATCGGCCGCCACCGCCGCCAGCGCCCAGCGCCGGGAATGGATACCGAGCTTTTCGCTGACTTCCTCAAAACGGCCGCCGCCCAGGTTGTGGAACAGATACTTGCGTCCGCCATTCTGGGCGTATTCGAAACTCTCCGGCATCATCCTGGTGTCCTTCAGATGCCATAAGTCCACGTTCTCCGGATAGTATCCGCCCAGAAACAGGTCCAGCTTTCCGTCGCCATCGTAGTCGAACCAGACCGCCGAATTCGCGTTCACCCAAGCCGGCAGTCCGGCTTCTTCAGTCACCCGCGTAAAATGCTTGCCGCCATCATTGTGGAACAGTTCCGGCTTGCCCCACTTATAAATGAGCACGTCTTCAAAACCGTCGTTGTCGTAGTCGCCCCAGACCGCGCCGGTCGAGACGCCGGTACCGGGCAGATTCAGATCGGCCAAGCCGACTTCGGCAGCCACGTCGCGAAAGGTTCCGTCACCCTGGTTACGGTACAGGGCGTTGTGGCTGCCTTCCTTGCTGTTGACTACATAAATATCGTCCCAGCCGTCGCGGTCGAAATCCACGATTGAAACCGCCGCGCCCATGGAAGAAACCTGGGGCATGATGTGTTGTAGTTTCGGATCGAAGGTCGCCGCCGTGTGCACGAAATCGATGCCGGCGGCTTTGGAGGATTCCGTAAACCGGAATCCGTACCGTGCCAAAGCACTGGCGGGATCCGCGGGCGGAGGCGCGATGGTATGCGCACGCAGACGCTTGTACACCAGTGGAAAGGCCATTAGCAGGGCCAGTAGAACTACCAGGACGGATTGGCGAAAGGCGTTGCGGGACATTTACTTATTTAAGAATGTTAAGGCCGGCTCCCCTGCTTCTGGTGTGAATGATATCGGGTTGGCGGAGTTTTGCACAATACCATAAACATACTAGCGGCTGCGCTTCCGCTTTCGCATCAGGGCCTGGAACCAGAGAAAACCCACGGCGGCAAAAGGAGCAGCATACAGCAGTAGGTCCCATCTGCCTAGCCCAGGGGGAGTGACTTCCACCGCCGCGACCGCCTGGCCATTGCCCTGTGAACTGGTCAGAAACACGTGAACGCGCCACCGTTCCTGCGCATCGAACGGGATCTGGTAGTTGTACTGCAACGAATCGCGCGATTCCTCGATTTGACCTCCATAGCGCTTCTCGGGAAGGCGTCCGGAGATGGGCTGCACCCCGATTTCGACTTTCAGGTCTTTCGGAACCGTTGCCCCTTGGGGGGGCTTCACGATCACCCAAAAAGTGC
The DNA here is from genome assembly GCA_963738375.1 of Bryobacterales bacterium. Taxonomy (GTDB): domain Bacteria; phylum Acidobacteriota; class Terriglobia; order Bryobacterales; family Bryobacteraceae; genus Bog-159. The sequence continues at coordinate 1,014,110 of CAVTWL010000004.1, forward strand.
CGATGCCGACGTCCGGATGGGTCCACACCGAAATCATGCACGGTCCCACCCGCAGGTCGACAATGATCGGATATGGGGGTCCATTGTGCGCCGCCGCCGGACGGACCCCGCAGAGCAGCAGCATCGTTAGAAATAGACTGGCAAGAATTCCGTTTCTCAAGCGACCTATCCCATCAGCATGCCGCGCATTTCCATGGGCTGAAGAATCAGCCAGACCGCGGCAGCAAAAATCATCAGACAGATCGCAGCCCAGGGGATGAAGACCCGCACCGCGTGTCCTGTCGTTTCGTCCTGCGCAAGTTGGTGTGTAACCATGAGCGATCCGATCAGTCCCAACGACAGAAATCCGAATTCCAGGGGATGGACAAAGCGTACCGGAATTCCGGTCAAGGTCCAGAGTGGCTCGCCCAGAAATGGCCTGCCCAGGCTGGCAACGGCGCTCTGGGTGACGGGGATGATAGTAAGGATGCCGGTCAGGAAATGAAAACTGTAGTGCGCCAGCCACATGCCAAAACCCAGCGGCGCCAGTCCGTAAGAATAGCGCACCATCGATGCTAACGCAGTGCGCCTGCTACCGGCCCAAGCGCGCGTCAGCCATGCCGCGAGCCCCAGCAATCCCAGCGGTTCTAAGACCAGCGTGACAGTGAAGATCACTGCCAGTACGGGCGCTTCGCGATGGACGTGCAGCAGATGTCCCAGCCAGGTCTCTACGGCATAGACGGGGCTGACCATGCCGAAGGCATTCAACAATGCGCCAAAAGTAAAGATCAGGACCAGCGCGGCCAGATCCTTGCGCCGCGAGAAATAGCCGATGCCTGAGCGGAGCGGGTCGGTCATCAATTCGCTCGCGGGAGGCCGGCTCAGAATGCCGACGTTGTCGTGAGGGCAAGCCTGCACGCATTCCAAACAAAACGTGCAGTCCATGTTTCCGGCTTTGGCGGGCTGAAACAAAGCTAACTCGCAGCCGCGTTGAATGGTCACCAGTCCGGAAACGTCGCGCCGGCCCCGGATGCAGTCCTTCGTCGCGCAGCGGGCGCACGTACCTTGGTCGCGGACCTTTACTTCCAGCGGCGAAAGCAATGACGCCACGAAATTAAACTGGCCGATGGGACAGACGAATTTGCAGAATGTCGCATGCTTGAACAAACCGTCGATTACCAGGATGCCCGCGAAGTAGGCGACGATCAGCCAGGCCGTCCACCAGGGTGACGACCACAGGTCAAAGAGTTCGTAGCAAAACAAAATCAACACGAACAACGCCACCGAAATCCACTTGTTCCGAAGGGCGCGAGGCCAGGTAAACCGTGGACGCCATAAACGGCGCGCCACTTGTCGAAGCAGCATGAAAGGGCACGCCATGCAGAAGAAATTTCCGGCGGCCAGCAGCACCAACACCAACGCCCCGCGGAAATGCACCCAACTGGCGGTCGTCGCCAGATTCTTGGGCGCCAACGCCGGCCCAAAGAGACCGTGAGCGATCATCACCGCGCCAGCCACCAGCAGAGGGATTTGCAGGAAAGTTCGAGAGTGCCGCCAGCTTAGGAAATCGCCGACGATCGGAACCTTCAGCAGGTCGAAATTGGGTGAAGTGTCCAATTGCTTAATCGGCCCGGACACCTTTCACTTCGATTTGCCTCTCGATTCTGCTGCCACTACCGAGGGTCACGTGCAACAGGATAACCCAATCGCCCGGCATGCTGAAAGTGAGCGGGCCTTGGTAGCTTCCGGGGCGGATTTCTTTCGCCGTACCGAACTCAGGGCGCATGCCCGGGTGAGACATGTCCGCCTCCAGTTCAATCTGAGCGCCGATGACAGGCTTTCCGTCCACGCCGGACAAACGAAGCGCCACAGTTGCGCGCCCTACCCGCGCGGGTGAGGGCTCGATGCGGTGTTCGATGGAGATGCCCGCGCCTGTCCCGCCAGTCCTCCGGCAACTGGTAGTCTGGGCCGCCAACAGGCATGCGGCGGCACAGAGAACGGCGCGGCGTAATGCCCTAGTATGCGTGGGCTTCGGCCGGAGTGGTCCGCACCGCGCAGGTGCAGTGCATGTGTTCCTGTTCACCGGCTGGCGGAAACATGTGATAGTACATGCCGATGACCATGGGCACGAAAACGATCGAGTTGTAGAACAGGTGCAACTCAACGCGCGGAATGAACAGCTGCAGCACGCTGAACGGGACCGGCTTGCCCCAGAAATTGTGGTGCATGGTCGCCTGAGTGATCAGCAGCAGGTGTTCGATGTGATGCCAGAACTGAATCACCAGGGCGGCGGTCCACCATTTGCGCGCCGTGCCGGTAAAACCCTTACGCAAAATCCAAATTCCAGCCAGCATCACTACCGCATAGCTGTAATGCAAAACTTCAGAGCTGATGAGCCAAGGGTAGAATAACCCGAGAATCCCGCCGGCTTTCGGACGCGGCCATCCCATCACGTAAATCTGATATGCCTGCACCAGGTGTTCGCCCCAATGCGCCAGCACAATGGCCATGAAAATCTTGAGCGCGCGCTCATGCCATTGGGTATTCAGTTTTTCGTAAAAGCTGGGATCTGACGCGGAGTTGAAATAGGCCCTCGTTACACTGGAACTCGTCGCCATGGAAAGTTTCCTTTGTGGGAAATACGCACGCCCTCTGACGGTGCGGCTAATCAAAGATCTGGTCGATTATTACATGCAGCCCAGGGAGCGTCAATAATGGAATCATATTATCGGAAAATGCCTGGGGACGCGCCCATAGCTTCTTTTCACTATTGTGCCGCACGGTTTGCTGTGGTTACGTTAGGGTCAGTGCTTGAGGGTAAAATCTCCGTTCTGCTAGCGGACGATCACGGTTTAGTGCGGAGGGGTTTCCGGCGTCTTCTCGAAGACGATCCCGGAATATTGGTGGTGGGCGAGGCTGCCGACGGTTGGGAGGCAGTCAAGCTGGCTCGGGAGCTTCACCCGCAGGTCATCGTGATGGATATGTCCATGCCGGGCTTCGATGGCGTGCAAGCCACGCGCGAGATCGTCAAGCTGTCGCCGCCGCCCGCGGTGATGATCCTCAGCATGCACTCCGGCGAAAACTACGTGCGCAACGCGTTGGATGCCGGGGCCCGCGGGTACATGTTGAAGACGGCGCTGGACGTCGACCTGAGCGGCGCGGTACGAGCCCTGGCCGCGGGGTCGCAGGTCATGGGCCCGGGAGTGCTTGCCCCGGCGGGCGCCCCCGACCCGGACTATGAGAGGCTCTCGCCGCGCGAAAAGCAAGTGCTGGAATTGGCGGCCCAGGGCAGAAACAACAAGGCCATCGCGGCGCTGTTGGGGGTTAGCGAAAACACCGTCTCCGTGCATCGCGCCAATATCATGGCTGAGCTCGGCATTCACCGCACGGCGGAATTGATCGTTTGGGCTGTAAAAAAGGGATTGGTTCACCTGCCGTGATCCAACGCCGCGGCCGCGCTAACGCCCGTCCAGACTCCACAGGGCTCGCTCGAATAACTCCGGCGTTACATAGCGCGTATGATAATCCTGCCAATCGGCAGGATGCAGTAGATAGGCTTTGTCTTGTTCGAGCGCAGTAAGCGGAGCGGAATAGCGTTTCATGGCGTGATACGGCATCGGCAGCACGGTGCGCGAGTTTTGGAAATTGTAATCGCCTTCCTTCATCCACCCATCGCCGATGAAGACGAAATCGCGCGTCCAGCCGGCCTGCGGCGGCGGGGCGGCGGCGAAGCGCATCCGCAATTCGTCGCCTGAATTGGCAATCACGAAGCGATCGTCGACTTTACCGAGCAACTCCCGCACGTCGCCGTAGCGCGTGTAGTAGCCTTCCAGATTGCGCCACTGCTGGCCCGTCGAGACGATGCTGTCGTAGTGGGCCAGCTCCGGGGACGCCGGATTGTCTTGCGTGATTAACGATAGGCCCCGATAGCGAAGTTCGGCGCTGGACATCGGCAACCGTTGCGCCTTGGCGCGCTCAGCGGGAAGACCCTGGGCCCAAGCCAGCCGGTCCCAGTACACTTCCATGCTGGTGCGCAGGCGCAGTTTGCGCGGGGCGCCCGCGCGGAAAATACCAGTCAAATCGAAGACCACGGTTTTCAAGCGACCCGCCGGAATACCCAGGTGGCTTCGCGCGGTCACCCAATGACCCGTCCGATCGGGAACTTCAATGCTCAAATCCTGGGGCGCCGGACCGTGTCCCTGGCTCCGCGCCATGGTGATGGTGTCGTCCCAGGGATGGAGGAATCCGTCACCGATCAGATATAAAGGCCCGGTGGTGGGCGCGGTATCGGGCAGCTCCAGTTCGACCCAATGGTCGCGAGTCAGCCCCTGATACTGTCCCGCGCCGAAAGTATCCAGGTAATTCGCATCGAGCTTGGCGATCGCGGCGCTGACGTCATGCCCTTGATCGTCCTTCGCGACGGCAAAGCCTTGCGGAGCGGTAGTTACATAGAACTTGAGAGGCGCCGGCGGATCGGCCACCCGTTCGTCCACGAAGATCTCCGCATCCCGCGGGTGATCGACGGCCAGCAGCGAATAGTGATCGATGTAGTAAGTTTCCCAATACTCGTCCGTGAGCCGCAGATCGTAGTACCCGTCGCGCGCGGCAAGTTGGCCGCCGTCGATTTTGAACCATTGCTCCGTTTGCTCGATCGGTTCCAAAGTGCTCGCGTTCAAATGCGCCCCCAGGGGAGCGGACATGGGCGCGACATCCTTGAGGAACCGCATGGCGCGGCCATCCCAAGCAAAAAGGAAGGGGCAGGAGCCTTTCAGCCGTTGCTGGGCTAACACCGGCTGATCCGGTTGCAGGTTGAATTCGGTCTGGATCAGCCCATTCGGCCATACGATGCGCGCGAATTGGACACCCGTATGATCGCCTAAACCGAAGTGCAGAGCCGGCGAGTTCAGAATCTGCTTTTGCGTCAGAAGATCGGACCGGATCTCGATTTCACCGCCGATCCCAAACGGGTTGATGCGCTGGTCGCCCGTTGCAGTGGCCGCCCGTGTCCGAATCACTTGCCAGTTGTAGTTCTTGGCGCCGCTATTCTTGAATTGCACCGCGGTCCGGGCTGCCGTGATCCCGATGCCATCCAGCCGGCCGTTCCCGCCGCGATCCGCGACCATCCAACACTCGGCGGGGAGCCTGCCGGGCAGCGCTGTGAACGTCTTTCCGTCGCTCAGAAAGATTTGGCCGCCGGCGATCAGATCCAGGCTGCCGTTGTTGTCCAAATCGGCTAACAGCAGATTCGCCGGCGCGATACCAGAGCCGGCCTTGGCACTGGCGATCGCCGCGAAATCCCAAGCCTTGCCGGAATCGTGGTCGGAAAGCCGGACCACGCTGGCGTCGCCGCGCAGCAGAACGAAGTCGATCAGCCCGTCTCCATTGACGTCCCCGGCAGCGATGGCCTGGTTGTCATTGGCGACCTGCGGCGGTACACCGCGCAGCTTGAAAAGGCCCTGTCGCTGATTGGTAAACACCAGCAGCTTGCCGCCGCCATCGATGAATGCGACATCCGGAACCCCGACGCCTTGGATATCGCCGTAGCTAAAGGCCGTGACGCCATCCACACCCGCGAAGGGATGCACGGGAGTAAAGGTACCGTCGCCATTGTTGCGCAGCACCACCGGTTCGCCATGCGGCGAACCCAAAACGACATCTAAATCCCCATCCAAGTCAAAGTCGATCGCCCAGGCGCCGGTGTACGATCCTTTCACGATCTCCGCCGGCAGCCGGGTCTTGGCGGTAACATCGACGAAATGTTGAAGGGACTCCTGCTGATAGATGGCCAGCCCTCCCGGCGTCGCAAGCACCAGATCGGTCTTGAAATCGTAGTTCAAATCGGCCCCGAGAATCGCGTTCTTGGCCAGCATTGCGCCGTCGGACCGCCCCCGCGCCGCGGGCAGTGGGATCGTCGCGCCGCCTTCGATGTGCAGTGCCGTGCTATCGGCCCACATCAGCTTCGAGGCGCCATCCGCGTCCAGGATCAACGAACCAATCCAAGCGATGGGCGCCGCGCCTGCAAGCTGCAGCGGCGCCGGATCGAAGTGTAGTTGCATGTCGGGCGCGGAAGGCTCCGAAGTGGGCGAGGGCAGCTTTAAGAACTTCGCGATCGGTTCCCCAACCGTGGTCGACGGTGCTTTCACTTCGTCCAAGTTCTGCCGGTAACTGGGAACGCGGACCAACGTATTGCGAAGAAACTGCACCTGAATGGCGGCCGTATGGAAATCCGGCGCGGCGGCAGCTTGTTGCAGCCGGGCTAACTGCTCCTTCGCGGGGTCGGGCCAGGCTGCCGAGGCTTGCGCGAGCTTGCCCACGACCTGCTTCAATCGTGCGGCATCGTTGCCTTTGGCCGCCAGGCGCGCCACATCGAGCAACACCGGCTGATTGCCGGGCCGAACGCTCAGAATGCGATCGAGCAGTTTCAAGGTGTCCGCGTCGCTGGTCGGCGATTGCTGCCGCGCGGTTTCGCCGGCCCAGGAATACAGCGCGCGCAGGTTGGAACTGTCCAGCGCAACCGCCTTCTCGTAATGCGCCAGCGTCTCCGCTTGCTTGCCGCGCTTGGCTTCCACCAAACCCAGAAAGCCTTCGATCCGGCTGTCGGCGGGGGCCAGGCCGCGGGCCTTCTCGAAGCTCTGGTAAGCGCCTTCGAAATCCTGTTCGCGGGCTTGCAAAAGACCCAGATCGACCCAACCCGCCGGTTCTCCCGGGGCGATCTCCGTAGCCCGGACCAAACCCTTGCGCGCGTTCACATCTTCCCCGGATTCGAGCGCCGACAGGCCCAGGTAGAAGGATGAGCAAAGTTCGCGGTATTTTGGCGATCCTACTTCCGGAAGGTCTCCACGGCGGCCGCAGCCGGAACAGACCAGCCAAACAACGAGCGTAACCGCTAAAACCGCCTTCAGATTCATTCGGGGATACCAGGATTGGGATGCGGCTTGCCGCCGCAAAGTTTCCAACGTCTATTCATTACGATACTACCGTTGCGTCAGCGGCTCACGATTTCCGTGCGTGCTACCATGATGGCAACCGGGCTCAAAAGGTTCGCCCATTGCGTAATTCTCGATACACCATAGGTTTGGCCGCGGCGGTCGTAGTCCTCCTCGCCGCCATCTTCCATCGCTTGCTCGAAACCCCTTTATGGAGCTACAACGGCGCGCGCCTCATGCCTTCCTTCGCCGTAGCTCACGGCGTCAATTACTATGTCGTTTTCCCCCCCGGCGGGCCGCTCTATAGCAGCCTGTACGGCCCTATCACGGCCATCGTCTATCTCCCCGCGACACTCTTCCCTTCTCCCAATAGCGCCGTCCTCGCCGCATCGTTCATCACCATTCTGCTTTGCTTCTCCGCCGCCGCGGCATTGCATTTCCTGCCGCTGCGCACCCCCCCCAACTCGACCGATGTCCTCGCCTTCCTGGCGCTGGCATTTCTCATGTGCTACCTCGAGCCGCTCAAGTATTCCTGCTTTAACATCCACTCCGATGGACCGGGTCTTGCCTTGGGCGCCTTCGCTTGCGCCGCCCTCTACCCGGGCCGGCGCTCGAAATCGGCTCTGCCCATCGCCGCCCTCTGCTCCGTCCTCGCTGTCTTCTGCAAGCAGCCCTACATCGGCATTCCCATCGCCCTCGCGATTTATATATGGGTTTCCGCCGGACGCGCGACAGCGCTTCGCTACCTGCTGTGGACCTCTCTCGCCGCCGCCGTCTGCGCCGCCGTCGCTATCTCCTTCGCCGGACTCCAACCGCTGTATCATTGCCTCCTCTGGCTGCCCTCCCGCCATCCCTGGAACAGTCCTTCGCACCTCACCAGCGCCGTCCAGGCTTTCCGCGCCTTCATCCGGCTCTCTCTGCCGGTGCTGCTCTTGCTAACCGCTTCCGCGATCCTGCTGTACTCCGCGCGCCTCCCCATCCATGCTCTGGCGCAATACCGCGCAGCGCCGCTCTTGTTCGCCGGTATCGTCTTACTGCCCTTCTCCATCGCCGCCCGCGCCAAAGCCGGCGGCGATACCAACAGCCTCAGCTTCGCCCTATTCTTCCTCACTGCCGGACTCACCGTCATGCTCGCCGATATCGCCCGCTTCCGCGAAAACGATCTCCCCCGCCGCCTCGCGATCGCCACACTCGCCGCCATCGTTCTTCCGCTAGCCATCTCCGAAGCGCCGCTCGCCCTCGATGCCCCGGCCTCCGTCAGCCGCTTGGCCGAAGCCCCTCAACAGGTCGCTTTCACGTACTTGCAGCATCATCCCGGCGCAGCCTATTTCCCCTGGTTCCCGCAATCTCACTACTACGCCGAACACCAGTTCCGCCACTACGCCTACGGCCTGATCGATCGCTCTCTGGCCCATGACCTCCCCTCTGACTCCGAATTCCGTAAGTACATTCCCCCATACCCGCATTACATCGCCTTCGCCGGCGATGGCACGCCATCCGCCTACGGCTTCGATATCATGCGCTACCTTCCCGGCTACACCAACCTGGCGCACGACCCCGAACTCCCCGGCTGGCTGATCTATTCGAACCGGTAATTCGCGCCGTCAACTTCATGCACGGTTTCTTAGCGCCGCCCGTCAAATCCATGTGACCTCCCGACCCGCGCGCGCCCGGCGATGGCCGCTGTGGGGTGTCTTGCTAACTGGCGCCGCAAATGCCCTGCTGTTCGAGCACGGCTTCGAGTTATTAGGACGCCATCCCTACTTACTAACCGGCTTCTTACTCGCCCTACCCATATTCGGCGGCATGCTTACGCCCGAGAAGCCGGGATACACGACCCTGGTTTTTGCCATGGGCAGCGTTCCGCCTTGCATCACGTCCAGGAAACTTCCGGCATCGCACTGACTTTCACCCTCATCGCCATGATGTGGTTTCTTTATCTCCCGCCGGTCTACCTCGGCTGGACCATGAAGCGGCGCGATCGCGCCCACCGTGCCCATCGGTCAACTAACTAACGTGGACTTGTTTCATTAACCTTGGCGATGTTAATTCGTTAACTGAGGTCTTGTCGAATGGCCAATTGGCATCGTCTGTTCATCGCCGCCGTATCGCTTCCGGGTCTCGCAGCCGCTGCCGATCCGGCTATGCTTGAGCTGGTCATGCCCGACGCCGGCATGGTCATGGAAATGAACCTTGATCGCATCGCCGCGTCACCCCTCGGCTTGGCGATGTCCAACCAGATGAAAGGCGAGCTGGCCGGCTTCCGGCCCTCCTGGCAAGATCCCTCCGTCACCGCCGGCCTCGATTGGAATCATTACGCGCAGGAAATCCTCATGGCCAGCGCCCCGGCCGCACCCGGCAAACCCGCCTCCTCCATCGTCATCGTGCGCGGCCTCCTCGATCCCGCCCTCATCGAATCGCTCGGAGCTTTTCGGGGCGCCAAAACGAATTATCTGGGCGTGCCCATCCTCTCCAATGGTCCCGGCGCTCCCGTTGTCGCCTTCCTCGACGGCTCCATCTCGGTCATCGGCCAATCCGCCGATGTGAAAGCCGCCATCGCCCGCCGCGGCCAAAACGCCCCCCCCTCCCCCGCCCTCACCGAGGGACTTAACCGCTACGAAGGCCAGTTCGATGTCTGGCTCGTCTCCACCGCGCCCATCGGCGGCAAAGCCCCCGTCGGCCCCTCCATGAAATGGCTCGAACGCACCGAATCCTTCACCGGCGGCATCCGCGTCAGCCCCGATTTTGAACTCTCCGCTCAGATGAACATGCGCAGCGAGAAGGAAGTGGCGGACATGGCCGACAGCCTCCGCTGGTTCGCCGGCGTGGTCCAGACGCAGGAGAACACGTCCATCAGCCTCGAAGATTTGAACTTCCGGGTGGATGGCAAGACCCTTTCGCTGGCGCTACAGGTTCCGGAGCCGCAGATCCGCGCCGCCCTGCAGCATCGCGAGGTCGGCAAGGGTACGCGCGCCCGCTCTTCCGCCGTGCGTGCGCCCGAGGTTGCCAACGGACTGCCCGAGCCGCCTTCCGGCACCATTCGCGTGCAGTCTTCGCCGGCGGACATGGGCACGGTTCTGGTTCCCGTCAGGGCTCAGTAAGCCGCCCCCGCGCCGGGCGATATAATCCAAGGGTACTCAGGGTGAGCATGAGCGGCTACGGCTCGGTGACGGCGATGACCAAGTTTTCGCGAAGCGGAACGCCGGGTGCCACCTTGCGCTGAACCGACAAGGGAAACTGGGCGACCCACGACTTTCTCTACATCGGCATGGGCCAGGACGGAAATTACTACCTGTACAACCCGCAGTTCCCCGACGTGTCGGTCCAACTCACCTTCGTGCAAAACGTAGCCGGCGATCAGGCAGGTACCGGAGCGCACGAATAAGGCTAACCTTCCCTTGACAAAATCTCGTGGGTACGGCTACCATCCGGAAAGTACCGGATTATCGGCGAAAAAGCCACGATCCTTTGAGCGAGCAGAACCTTATAGAAAGGCGAGGTTACAAAGCGATGCTCAGCTACCTCAACGCGCAGCTACTTCAACGCGCAGCTACACTAGCCGGTCTCCTAGGCCTGCTTGCGGCTTGCGTACCTGTGGCTCAAAGTACCACCTTTACCCTGGCGACCAGTGGTTGCTCGCAGAAGCACTGCACCCAGGCCGAGGACGGCAAAATCGGATTTTCCACACCGGCGCCATTAACGACGGGAGGGAGTTTAGCCCTCTATACGCCGAATTCCGGCACCAACCCCGCCGGCGCGGGCGACGCAACCGCGGACGGCTGCTCCAGCAACGGGACCGTTGTGGCGTGCACGGTGGCGGACGGCCCCGCGTACCTTATAGTGTTTGGGCAGAACGGAGACATGATGTACAACTCCTGCGGCGGGACCGACCCCACGAACCCTACAAACTGCCCGGGCACAGAGCTTCTCGATGGCAATCTCACCACGCCGCTGATTGGGACCGACAATAGTGTGATCACGGCGGATAACCACCGGATCGTTCGCTTTTACTCCGCCAGCAGCTACTCCGTGACGAACTATTCCGATGTCCCCGCAATGAGCTCGCTGCTGCCGCTGACAACCCCACCCCAGGGCGCTATCTACACCCAAGCCCCGAACAGCGGGTCCACCATTAGCCTGATTACGCTCCTCTTCGCGAAAGGGCCTGCGGTCACATTTAACCCCGATGCCCTCGGCGGCGCATCGCCCCATGGGTACATAGCGTCTGACCTGATAGGTAGCGGGACCGCGTGCGCCGACGGCGGTACCTGCTTCTACGCTGGGAACAACAGTGCCTGCGCCGTTACTCTCTATGACACGGACGACAATATTACGGGCGGCAGAATCTATGCGGTAGTGAACCAAACGAAGACCATTAACGCGCCGCCAAGCGACACCGAGCAGTTTTACGGACGCGTCTACGCCCTAACCATAACCGCCACCGCAATCACCGAAACCTGGTATTACGATTTCGTCTCCAACGTTATCCTCGGCCCCAGCTCGGCGTCGCCGATGTGCTCTCCGAACGGGCACATCTTCACTGATTACGGTTCCGTGCTCGAGGACGGCGATACCTGCACGTCGAGTGGTGCGACACCTCCGAGCGGCACCTCGTGCGGCGCCGGCGTCGTGGGGCTGATTGACTGCGCCAGCCCATTCTCCTGCGGCGGGAGCACCACCTATCTTGCGGTTTCCGGGTACCCACTGCCCATCGGCAATCTTCCGACGGACGCCTCCGGCCACGGTACTGGCGCGTCCGATGCGGGCCAGTATTTCAATGCCAACTTTTCCTATGACTTCGTGAACGGCTGCTACTGGGTGCACCCCAGTGGCTTAGCGACTGTGAGCTGCCTTTCGACCACTAGTGCATCGGTCAAGGCGGCTCTCAACGTCGCCTATCTGGCTAACGGGGTCACGACCTACTGGAACACCATTTTTCCGATCTCAAATATAACAGTAGCCACATCGCCCACTAACTCCAGCGACGCTGCGATCATCATGGGTGCACACACCACTACGACAAATGGAAATTACCGGGCCGTGCTCGCCGTCGATACAGGGCAATGCTCGTCCGCCACCTGCACCACCCCGTGGGTGAGTTGCCCAAGCCCGCTCAGTTGCTCCACCTCGTGGTCCACCAGCCCAGCGCTATCCTGGTTCTTTAATCTCAAGGCTAACGGCGGTGGCGTGGCCGAGGGGTAGTTCGTCGTGGTGACCGATACCAGCGACAACCCGTGCCTGGTGGTGTTCACGGACAGCCTACAGGGCACTTGGTTTCTCTCGGCGCCGGGAGAAGCTCAGGGCGGATGCGCCGAGTAAGATCGTAAAGGGACGAGGCAAATATGATCAAAGACGCTGCTATACGCATCTCGCTTATTTTGGCTCTGTGCACCGCGGGCGCCGCGCAGACGCCCGTGTTCACGACTCTCGCCTACCTATATCCCTATTTCCACCCCTACTGGGGAGTCGTGCAGGGTCTGAATGGGCAGTTATATTCCACTACATCCGGCCCGTCAGCCGGAGGGGAAGTTTTCGAAATCACTACTGGCGGCCAGTTAACTACGGTTGACACGCTGGCAGGGGACTCCCAGACGGGGTTGGTGTTAGCGACCGACGGTAACTTGTACGGAACCACCTTCCGCGGCGGCTACGGGGATTCGGGGACGGTCTTCCGCGTGACTCCCAGTGGCAGCCTGACCAGGCTGCACAGCTTTTGTGCGCAGAGTGGCTGCCCCGACGGAGCGTTCCCCCAAGGGAACCTCATTCAGGCCACGGACGGAAACCTTTACGGGACAACCACACAAGGCGGACTGGGCTGTGCCAACGTGGACGACGCTTGCGGGACCGTATTTCGCATGACGCTGGCGGGTGAACTCACGACCGTGTACACCTTTTGCCTCCAGGCGGGGTGCCCGGATGGCAAGGCTCCTCACGGGGCAATCGTGCAGGCGTCCGACGGAAATTTCTACGGAACCGCGGGAGGGGGCGCTGGCCCCGGCGGCGAGATCTACCGCCTGACGCCCTCCGGCGTGCTTACCGCCCTCTACGGTTTCTGCAAGCAGACTGGCTGTCCAGACGGCGAAGATCCCCTCGGTGGCCTCTCAATCGGCCCCGATGGGGCGCTATACGGAGGGACGCAGTCCTACTCAACCATATTTAGGATCGCTCTGGACGGCACGTTCCAGGTACTCGACCAAGTCGACGGGCCCGTGAACTCGCCGCCCGTTGCGGCGACCGACGGAAACCTTTACGGCACAACTACGGGCGGCGGCGCGACCGGGTACGGAACTATCTACCAGATCACTACATCGGGAGCGCTGACTGTGCTTTACAACTTCTGCAAGGGCTGCTCCAGCCCATTTGGGCCGCCCTTCCAGGCCACCGACGGGAATCTCTACGGCACCGGGTACGAAACCAACAGTACGGTATGGCGGCTGTCGCTCGGTTTGGCGCCGTTTGTGAGTCCCCTGCCTGCGTATGGCAAGAAGGGCCGTCAGATTTCGATTCTCGGCACGAACCTCACCGGCGCGACCGCGGTCTCATTCAACGGTGCGCCCGCCGAGCCATTCACAGTTAACTCTACTGGCTCAGCCATTACAACCAGGGTTCCCAATGACGCCACCACCGGTCCCATTCAGGTGACGCTGGCGAATGGCACGGTCCTTTCCAGCAACATGCAGTTTCAAGTGAAGTAGCTGAGACACATAGAGGAGCGGGACGGCCGTGCCGTCGAAGAACACCGTATGCGTCTCGTGAACCGCGGGATGCGGCCTACTGGGATCTATCGAATGTCGGATCGCTTAGATTTGAGCAGGGGAAGCAGTAGGCTTCCAGTTGTTGGGCAGCAATTCGTTCAATCGGATGAGTGGGTGTGCCGGAATACGCGCGAGCACGTCGTGGAACCAGGCAAACGGCTCGACATTGCAGCGTTTGCACGAAGCAACGAAGCTGCGCAAGAACGCCGCTGTCTTGCCGCCGGCGTCGCTGCCAAAAAAGGTCCAGTTGCCGCGGCCCCGTAAGGTAAGGAAAATCGATCTTGCTGAATAATAGCCCGCGCGTATGAAGATCGTTCCCGTTTGTCTTGCCGCCATCGCTTTGGCGTCCGCGGGCCGTGCCGCAATTTCGGTAATCCCGCAGCCTGTTTCCGTTACCCCTCAGTCCGGCGTCTTCCGGCTGACCTCCGCCGTGTCCATTGTCGCGCCGCCGCAATCGCCCGATGCGCGCTTCGCGGCCTCCTACCTCGCCTCCGCGGTCGCCCCCCCCACAGGCTGGCAGCTCAAGATTTCCGAAGCGGCCTTCCCCCTGCTGCGCCACAATACCATCACGCTCGGCCTTGCTCCGAACTCTCCCGCCGACGCCCATCCCGATGGGTACGACCTGCTGGTTACGGCGCGCGGTATCCGCATTCAGTCTCCCACCCCCGCCGGCCTGTTCTACGGGGTCCAAACGCTCCTGCAACTGCTGCCTCCGGAAATCGAAAGCCAAACCCGAAGCGACATCGCGTGGACCGTCCCCTGCGTCCACATCGTCGACTACCCCCGCTATCCCTGGCGCGGCCTGATGCTCGACGTGAGCCGCCACTTCTTCTCCAAGCAGTTCGTCGAGCAGTATATCGACCGCATGGCCCGCTACAAGATGAACGTGTTCCACTGGCATCTTACCGACGACAACGGCTGGCGCATCGAAATCAAGAGCCTGCCGCAACTGACCAAAGTGGGCGCCTGGCGCGTTCCGCGGCTCGCCAAGTGGGGATCGCGCGAAGCGCCGCGCGACGACGAGGCCGCCACCGACGGCGGCTTCTACACACAGGATGATATCCGCGAAGTGGTGGCCTTCGCCAAGAAGCGCTTCATCACCGTGGTGCCCGAAATCGAAATGCCCGGCCACGCACTGGCAGCGCTTGCCGCTTATCCCGAGCTGTCGTGCACTGGCGGACCCTTCCACGTCGATCCCGGCTCGAACTTCTATAACAAGGTCGACAACGCCTTCTGCCCCGGCAATGAGAAAACCTTCGAGTTCATCGCCCAGGTCTTCGCCGAAGTCGCTCCGCTCTTTCCCTCCGAATACGTTCACATCGGCGGTGACGAATGTTTCAAAGGATTTTGGAAGACTTGCGCCAAGTGCCAACGGCGCATGGCCGACGAACATCTCTCCACGCCGGAAGAGCTGCAAAGCTATCTGGTCCGCCGCGCCGAAACAATTCTCGCCGCCAACGGCAAGAAACTGATCGGTTGGGACGAAATTCTGGAAGGCGGCCTCGCCCCCAACGCCACGGTCATGTCGTGGCGCGGCATGGAAGGCGGTATCGCAGCCGCCAAAATGAATCACCAGGTGGTCATGACCCCAACGAATTTCGTCTATCTCGACTTTTACCAAGGCGACCCTACCCTAGAACCCAGCACCTACAGCCACCTGCTGCTCAGCGATTGTTACCGCTTCGAACCCACCCCCGATGGCGTCGATCCCAAGCTCATCCTGGGCGGCCAGGGCAACCTCTGGACCGAATCCGTGCCCACGCCGCGCCACGCCGAATACATGACCTGGCCGCGCTCTTTCGCGCTCGCCGAAGTCTTCTGGTCGCCGAAATCCACGCGCAACTGGGACGATTTCGCTGTTCGCGTGGAAGCCCAGTTCCCGCGCCTGGACGCCGCCCAGGTGAATTACGCGCGCAGCATGTACGATGTCGCCATTGCGCCCGTGCGCGATGCGGCCGGCAAGCCCGCCTTGCGCATGTCCACCGAACTGGGCGGCACGCGTATCTTCTATACCTTCGACGGCATCAACCCCGACCCCTTCACCCCCGAATACAAAGGCGAGCCGGTCTCGATCCCCGGCGATGCGTGGGTGGTGAAAGCCATCGCCTATCGCGGGGGGCATCCGTCGGGACGCGTGTTGACGCTAACCGTGAAGGACCTGACGGCGCGCCTGCATTAAACTAAGATCACGCACCCTGTAACGAATTTGTCATGAACCTGCAGATCGGCGATACCATCGGCGACTTCCAGATCCTCGGCGTGCTCGGCGCCGGCGGGATGGGGCGCGTGTTCCGCGTCCGGAACGTCATTTCCGACCGCGTGGACGCGATGAAGGTGATCCTGCCCGGCCTGGTGGCGGACCCCGCGGCGGCCGAGCGTTTTCTGCGCGAGATCAAGGTGCATGCGAGCCTCGTTCACCCCAACATCGCCGGCCTGCACACCGCCATGCATCATCAGGATTCTTACCTCATGATCATGGAACTGGTTGAGGGGCGCAGCCTGGATGCGATGCTCCGCCACGGTCCCATCGAGCCTTCCGCAGCCGTGGCGGTGGCCGCGCAAGTACTGGCCGCGTTAGACTACGCGCACGCGCACGGCGTCATCCACCGCGATATCAAGCCGGCCAATATTATTGTTCGCGACGACGGGGTGGTGAAAGTCACCGATTTCGGCATCGCGCGCTCCAGTGTGTCGCCGCAGCTTACGGCTACGGGCCTGGTGCTGGGCTCGATTCATTACATGTCGCCGGAACAGATTCGGGCGCAGATGGTGGATGGCCGTTCGGACCTTTATTCCGTCGGTATCACCATGTACGAATCGCTGACTGGACGCCGCCCCTGTGAAGGCGCCAGTGAATATGAGGTGATGAAAGCTCACCTGGAAGGCAGCCCGGTTCCGTTGGAACAACTGGCGCCCGGCATTCCAGCCGTTGTCTCAGAAGCCGTGATGCGGGCCTTGGCTAAGGATCCCGCCGCCCGGTTTCAATCCGCTCAGGAATTCCGCGCCGCGCTGGGCCAGCCGGTGACCAACGCCACGCCCTCGGCGCCCATACCCTCGCCCGCCGCGCAACCGGCACAAGTGGCGGCCATCCAGGAGAAACTGCTCCCCTATCTGGGACCGATCGCCCCGCGTCTGGTGGCGAAGGCCGCCGCCCGCACTCCCTCGCGCGGCATGCTGGTGCAGGAATTGGCCAGCCACATTCCGGACCTGCGCGATCGCGAAGCGTTCATCAAATCCTGCCGGCCGCACGTCGGGGAAACGGAGGCGGCCTCGCGCACAACCGCCACTGTGTTGATGCCGTCCGCCGGCGCGGCCGCGGCGACCTGGGATCCCGAATCCATCGCCAAGGTGAAACAAGCGCTCACCGCGCACCTAGGGCCCATCGCGTCGGTGCTGGTCGATCGCACCATGAAAAAAGTGACCACGCGCGAGCAGCTCTATCAGGCGCTGGCCGCCCACATCCCAACGGAAAAGGACCGTGCCGCGTTCCTGCGCGCCGTGCCCCGGTGACCGTTACTCCGATTCGATCATGCCCAGCGCCGTCACCAGGCTCCGCCGCAGCCTGTTGAACGAAGCCGCCAGCATGGAGATTTCGTCGCTGCCCTTCACCGGCAGTTCCGGCGAGTCTTCCACCTTTCCGGTGCTGATCTTGTCCGCGGCCGCCGAAAGCCGCCGCACCGGCCGGATGACGGTGAAATACAAGACGAGGTTCAGCACTACCAGGGTCACCAGGAAAACGCTCCCCAGCGACAGCATGAAGCTCTGGAACCCCTCGTGCGCCAGCTTCAGCGGCAGCGCCATCGGCACCGACACAATCTGTGCCGCCACAATCTCATTCGGCTTCCAGCCGAAGCCGTGGTCGCGTCCGTAATGGCGGATCATGGCCACCGGCGCGATCTTCGGCACGTCGTGGCACACCAGGCAGGGCGGCGCGGCGGATAGCGGACGCGCCAGAAACATCACGCGCCCGGTGGGAGTATCGCGCTCGCTCAGAATCTCTTTCTGGCCGCGATGGTTGCGGAAGGTGTTGATCACATCCGCCTCCCAATCCACCGCTGCGGTCCCGCAGGTTCGTCGGATTGAGCGTAGCTTCCTTGTATGAGTAGTCCGGATACTGCTGCTGCACGTACCCAAACATCTCCGTCGCCGCGAAAGCGGGCACCGTCTGCGCCAGAAAATTGGCCTGATGCTCCTGCCCGTTCTCCAGCAGCGGCTTGATCTGGGACGTGGTGTAGGTGCGCGCGGCGCTGGCCGCTTGCATCATGAGGCCGGCTTGCTGCGCCACCTGTTCGCGCGCCGCGCGCTGCAGAAATTGATTGGCAAAGTAACCGGAAACCGCGAGCCCGGCGCTAAATACCAACAGGAAAATCAAGTTGAACTTTAACAGTAGTTTCAAGGTCCCTCGCTCTGTAGATGTTACGACAAACACAGTGGGACCTCAACCATGCGGGGATTTCCCAAAGCCATCATCGAGCCACTCAAGCCGGTTGGGCGGCTTTCGCCAATTCGGGTGGAGGAGACGAAGTAACGCTCTGAACAAGTTGTGGTATTTTCGTTTGGGGTGAAATACATATATCTATGGCAACAATTGCAAGCGTAGCCGAGAGCTTTTTTGCCGCCTGCGAGGCCGGTTCCGGATGGGAGGTTTGCAGGGCATTTTGCACGCCTCACGCCACTTTCTCCGCCCAAGCCGAGCCGTTGCTCGACGTCAAGACGCTCGCACAGTATACAGATTGGATGAAGGCCATGATAACGGTCTTGCCCGACGGCCGTTACGAGGTTGTGTCATTCGCCACGGACACAGCCAGAAGCAACGTCGCTGTTTATGGCGTGTTTCATGGTACCCACACGGGGCCGGGGGGTCCGGTTCCGCCGACCGGCAGGAGCATCAGCACCGACTATGTTTATGTAATGCAGTTTGAGGGTGACAAGATCGTCCACATGACCAAGATATGGAATGCGGGGCTAGCCCTTAAGGACCTCGGCTGGTCCTGATCGTATCGAATGGTTAAATTAAACCTAACTGGCAACCCTTAAACGCTGACCACCGGACACGGCGACTGCCGGATGATGGCATAAGCGTTGGTACGCAGCCGCCCAAACACCCCGGCCGCCGAACCCCGCCCGATCACCAGCAATTCCGCTTTCTCCCGCTGGGCCAGCTCGCAGACTACCTTGGGCGCCTCGCCTGCCTCCACCACCAGCTCCGCGTCCGTCCCGCTGCTGTGGCGCATGCGCGCCAGATCGTCGCGCACCGCCAGCTCCATTTCCCGCAGTGCGCGCATCGTCCTGCGTGGCGTTGTGTGAGCAAGGCATCGCATGCACCACGGTCAGCCGGGCACCGAATGCCTTCTGCATGGCGGTGGCCCACTCGAGCGCCTGGCAGCTCTGCGGACCCATATCCACCGCGCACACGATGTTCTGAAACGCCATGGGGCGGGCTTGCGGAGCTTCTTCCAGATGCACGCCCGTCCACACCGGGCAATCCGAATCGTGCAGGACCTTGGCCGTAATCGATCCCAGAATGAACTGGCGGAAGGGACCGTAGCCGTGGGTCGGCATCACCACCAGCCCGATGCCTTCTTCATGCGCATACTCCACAATCCGCCGCGCCGGATCGCCTTCCAACACCACCCGCGTGGCCTTCGTGCCGGTCAGTTCGCCGGCCATGAAGGTTTCCAGCTCTTTGTCCACCTGCTCAGCGCGATTGGCGTACAACTCGGTGAGCATGGAGCCGCCGATCTCCAGCGCGCCAAACTCGTAGTGCGGTGGCGTCAGCACGTGCAGCAGCGTCAGTTCCGACCCGAAACGACCGGTCAGCGTCTTGGCATAGCGTGCCGCGCCCAATGACCGTTCGGAAAAATCCACCGGTAATAAAATCTTATCTAGAGACTTCATAACTACCTCGCTGGCCGGCCGCGCCGGCTCATTTCTGCGCCTGGGTCTCCACGACGCCCAGATCCGTCAGGATTTTCGGCGCCGCCTCTTCCGTCGCCAGCAGGTTATGGCAGGCCCCGCAATCCTGGGTCACCTTTTTGCCGTCCGCGCTGGCGTGGCTGTCGTCGTGACATCGGAAGCACCCCGGAAAATCGGTGTGCCCGACATTGTTCGGATATGTTCCCCAGCCGATCTTCATCGCCGGAAACACGTTGCGGTTGTAAATCGCCAGCAGGCTTTGGGCGGACTTCCGCACCTCCGCCTGCTTATCCTTGTAAACTGCCGGATAACTGTCGCGATAGTAAGCCTCCAAAGCGGCCGGTATCGCCGTGGCGGCGGCTTCCCGGCTGGGATACGCCTTCTTCAGAATCTCTACGCTCTTCTTGTGGGCGAATGGCAGGGCCGGCGAGAGATCGCCGGCGAACATGGCTTCGTCCACGGCCCTATCCGGCAGCTTGAAACTATGCGACGGGCCGGTTGTGGCAATCCATGCAATCCATTTCGCGGATGGTCAAGCCCTTGCCGTCCGCCGCCGCGCCCGTCGGCGCGATACACCGTCTTGCCGCCCGGGCCGTTGTATTCGATCCAGGGGATGGTCTGGCGCTGCGCATCGGAATGGCCGTAGCGGATGTGTACCCCTACCCCCAGATGCGTGCCGTGGATGCCGATGCCTTTGTTCCCGCCGCCGATTTTCATCAGCAGCACGGTCTTGGTCAGTGCGTTGTTTTCGTCGTCGCCGAATTTGTTGATCACGCGCAGCCGGTCCTCGCCGTACTTCTGCGGCCAGTGGCAGCTCTCGCAAGTCTCGCGCGCCGGGCGCAGGTTGTGAACAGGCGTCGGGATCGGGCGTCTCGTAGGTGTGGAACATCACCGCGAATACCTGCCGGATGCCGGACAGCTTGCTGCGCACGAACCAGGATTCGCCCGGCCCGATGTGACACTGCACGCACTCCACGCGCGAGTGCGGCGAGCTCTGATACGCCGTGAATTCCGGCTGCATCACGGTGTGGCAGGTCTGCCCGCAAAACGAAACCGATCTCCATGTAGGAGACCGCGCCGTAAGCCAACTGGCTGGCGATCACGATGTTGGCGAACGTGGTCACGCCGACGAATGTCACCAGCCGGCGGAATTCCAGGTTCTGCATGTTCAGCGGCGGAAAGCTCGCCGGATACAGCCCGCTCTTCTTCTCGCCCTTATTCCGCCAGTAAATGCCCAGCGGAATCAGCAGCAGGCCGCTAATAAAGAGCGCCGGCAGCAGCATGAAAGCCAGAATGCCGTTGTACGGGTTGTGGATCTCGCCGCGCATCGTGGTGGGCAGCAGGAAGAGCCAGAATACGGTGGCGGTAGTCACAACGACTACGCCCAGCAGGCTCACCCAGTTATTGCAGAGGTGGACCAGAGGTGACAGTTGAACCGGAATCTTGTTGTTGGGCGCGTCGCTCATTTCGAAACGGTCTCTTTGCCCGCGGAGTGATTCGCGGCTTCCTCTTCCCGGTGCGGCGGCCGCTCCGAATGGTCTTCATGCTGCTTGACGCTGATGCCGGTCAGCCACGCCGTGTCCAGGGGATAAACGTCCGGATCGAAGATGACGGTGTAGAAGTGCCACACCACGATGGCCAGGGTAGCCAGCAGCGCTTCGTAGAAGTGAACCGAAGTGGCCACGTCGAGCCACAGCTTGGGAAACAGCGCCAGCATCAGGTTGTTGCCCCACAGCATCAGTCCCGTCGCGATCATGACGATCGCCCCCCAAACCACCGCCCAGTACTCCGCCTTCTCGATATAGCTATGCGCCGAACGTCCGGGCTGCGCCGATCGCAATCCCACATTGTAGGTGAAATTGGCCAGCGCCTCGCGCCCGTCTTCTATCTTCGGAATCAGTCTCCATCCAGTGCTTCCGCAATCGCCGGTTAACCAGGAGCGAAATAAAATGCGTTACCGCCACCGCCACGAACACGAGCGCCGCAATGCGGTGCACGATGCTGCGCAGGTCCCCCCGCCCGCAGCAGCGAAGGCCGTGCCCACCACTGGTCGGAATACTTCAGCGCGAAACCGGTCCACGCCAGCACGATGAACGAAACCACCAGCAGCGCGTGCTCCACCCTCTCAAACGGCAGCATCCGCACGTGCGGTGTTGCCGAGATCTCCACATTCCGCCGCCGCGCCGCACCGCCTCTGCTCCTCAGGCTAACAAGCTTTCGCACCCAATCGCCGCCGTTGTGCAGCAGCATCAGCCCGATCGTCACCGGAATCAGCAGCAAATAGAACTGCCGCACCCACCGCATGGCGGGCGCTTCCTTCTGCCCCTCCGCCACATGCACCTGGCTAATTGCAAATCGCTTTCCCGCGCCCTGATGGCACTTACCGCAGGTTTTCGCCAGGTTCTTCGCATTCACCATCGACCGTGGATCGCTCGACGCCAGAATATTGTGAACCCCGTGGCAGCTCGCGCAATTGGCCACGGTCTCGTTGCCTTCCTTCGCCGCCAAACCGTGGAACGAAGCGTCGAAACTGACCACCCGATCCGCCGGCAATCCAAACCGCCGCGATAGCTGCACATTGCCGTGGCAGTTGCCGCAGGTGTCGCGGATGTTGGCCGAGTTCACGGAAGATGCGGTGTTGCTGGGCGCCAGAATGGAATGTTCGCCATGGCAGTCGGTACAAATCGGAGCCTGCGTAATACCCTTCGCCAGGGCTTGCCCGTGGACACTGCCGCGATACTGCTCGACTACTTCGCTGTGGCACATCCCGCACGTATCCGGAACCTTCTCCCGGAATTCCGCCGCCTTGGGCCGCAGCAGCTCATGCGCCGTGCCGTGGCAAACCGAGCAATCCGGCGCAGCCGCGTTGCCGCTCTTGGTGGCCTGGCCGTGTACGCCGCGATCGTAGTCCGCCTGCTGCCCCTGGTGGCATTGGCTGCAAGCCGGCTTCGGAATATTCGTAGGGTGCGGATAATCGTCGTGCTTCACATGGCAGGAGGCGCAAGCCACATCGCTGTGCGCGCCCTTCGCCAACTTGGCGGCCTGATCGTCGTGACAGGACGTGCAGGCCGAGTTATCCGCGGCGCGCAGGGGAATTGCGCAGTTTGCCAGCCACATAGCCATCCCGGCCGTAGCCACACAAATCCCCCAAGCGCTCTTGCTTCCCTTGTTCATTGGTCCCCGAAGCCGAATCTCAGGTCTTAATAACTCGGTACGTTATTCCAAACCTGATACAAATAAATCGCCGCCAACCCGATGCCGTACAGCGCCACCACCACCGTAAGCGATTTGCCCCACCGGTCGATCAGCGCCAGCCGGTGCGCCAGCGTCGACTGTTCCGCGGCGCCGCTTCCGGCCAGGTGCAGTGAGTCGTCTTCGCGGCTCGATACGGACTTCCGGTAGACGATCAAGAACAAAACCACCAGGGCCAGCACGGCCCAAAATATCGCGTACGGCAGTAAGTTGATGTTCATAACGATCCTCCTTTTCAAAACTGCAAGTGAATGGGTCCTGTTTTCGGCCGCTCCGGAATTGGCCGGCCGAAGTCCTTCCCCGTCGCTTCTTCAATGGCTTCCACTACAAAAATCAGGTATGCGTCCAGCGCGCATTGCACTTCCTGCCGCAGGCCGCAGTCCCCAGCGGCATCCTGCCCGGCGCAAACCGAACAGACATTCTTCCGGATCGCGGCGATGTAATCCTCGATATTGGGGCTGTCGGTGTTTTGAATCGCCGCGGCGACTTGCGGAAACAGGCTGAACAACGCGCAGGTCGATGGCTCGTCCAACCCGCACGTACCATTTACTGTGCGTTCGGTACACACGCTGCAAATACGGTTACGCACTAACCCTTCCAGCTCCGCCAGCGTCCGTTCCATGCTAAACACCTCCGGAAACAGCCCTTAGTGCACGTGGAAGTCCAAGCTGCTTGGCCACCAACTATCTTAGTTTGTGCCGCTTTGCGCCTATGATAGGAAACTCTGGGGATATTGACGCAGCCCCGGCGGGCTGCCTGGGGGATATACCACTCACTGCCGCATCCGCCGACTCCTTGGGAACGCGCAGCGCCGCTGCCATGATGGCGAGCAAAACCGTGCTAGGGGGATCGTCCGGCGATACCAGCGATACGATCCCCGCTTCCCAGGCGTGCGATAGATGCGCGGGATCCATGCGCGTCAGCAACACCACCCGCTCCGGATATGGCAGCGGCAGCCTTACCTGGTTCAGACATACTTCGTCCATCACCAGTACGCACTTTTCACCCGTCCTCGGCGTCTCGACGCATTCCACGCGCCAGGGGCCGCTCCGCACTAATGCGTCGCGCAAGCCGGCCTCCAACCCCGAGTCTTTGATCGCGAGCTGAACTGTTTGCATGATGCTCGCTCCGCCCGGTGCCTCTACCTACTTCTTCTCCGTGTAGCCTTCCAGGGATTTGTGCTCTTTGTAGTAATTCCCCGCCTCAGTCAGTTCCTTGGGCTTCGCCTTGGAATCCACGTGGCAATACGCGCACGCTTTCTTGGTCGCCTTCACATACTCAGGCTTTCCATAAGATAACGTCGTGCTCGCTACGAACCCTCCCAAAAGGATGATCGCGGGAACGGCGTATTTCATCTTGGACATGAAACCTCCAGCGCTCCATCGTGCAATTGCATCGCCATGCATTCGGCCCCGTCTTTTCGGCCCTTTCACGATCTCACCCGGGTGAATTGCCCCCGCTATCTTCATCTTCTTGGGCCAATTAACGCACACTCGGCGCGCGCTCCCGCTATAATGTGGTTTCACCAAACGATGTCCAAGCTTACGCCGGAATGGCAGCAAACCCGCATCCTCGAAGCTGTCTTCGATCAATTATCGGATGCGCTGGTCCTCTATTCGCCGGATTTCACCATAACCGGAGTCAATCACGCCGCTGAAAAACTCTTCGGTATGTCCTCCGAAGACATGATCGGCCGCCACTGCCAGGACGTCTTCCGCTGCGGCGTATGCGAACCCGGCTGCGGCGTCCTTGTCGGCCTGAACCAAGCGCCCTCCGCGCCCCACACCACCATCCGCCTCCATACCGATAACGGCATGGAACGCCTCGTGGTCATGCGCACGACGCAGATGTACGGCGATGACGGCGCCCTCCAAGGCGTAGTCGCCACCATTAAAGACGTAACCGAAGAAACCGCCCCCCAAAAGCGCGAGGTCATCGCCGAGTCCCCCCTCATGCGCGAAGCCCTCAACTTCGTCCGCCGCGTGGCCGCCAGCGAAGCCACCACCATCCTGCTCGAAGGCGAAAACGGCACCGGCAAAGATCTTAATCGCCAAAACCCTCCACTACCAAAGCATCCGCCAGGCCGAGCCTTTCATCGCCATCAACTGCGCCGCCATTCCCGAAACTCTACTCGAAAGCGAACTGTTCGGCTACGAAAAAGGCGCCTTCACCGACGCCCGCCAGCAGAAGCGCGGCATCTTCGAACTGGCCGACCGCGGTACTCTCTTCCTCGACGAAGTCGGCGAGATTCCCCTCATGCTCCAGGCCAAGCTCCTGCGCGTCCTCGAGGAACAGAACTTCCGCCGTCTCGGCGGCCTTAAAGACATTCAGCTCGACCTGCGCGTCATCGCCGCCACCAACAAAAACCTGCGCGAAGCCGTCAAGGAAGGCGCTTTCCGCCAGGATCTCTACTTCCGCCTCAACGTGATCCAGATCGTGCTCCCCCCCCTGCGCGACCGCCGCGAAGATATCCTGCCCCTCTCCCGCTTCTTCATCGAGCACTACAACCGCAAATTCCGCCGCGGCATCGAAGGCGTTTCCCCCGCCGCCGGCGAACTGCTCTACGCCCACGACTGGCCCGGCAACGTCCGCGAACTCCGCAACGCCATCGAGCGCGCCATGATCCTGGAGGAATCGACCTACATCACTTCCGCCAGCCTCCCCATCGCCATCAGCCGCCCCGACGCCCCAAGCGCCGCCGCCAACGGCGCCTCGCACGCCGAACCTCAGGTCGACGGCCTATCGCTCGAAGACAACGAACGCATGCTCCTCGCCCGCGCCCTCGAAAAAACCGGCGGCAACCAGACCCAGGCCGCCCGGCTGCTGCGCATCACTCGCGATACGCTGCGCTATAAAATGAAAAAGTTCACCCTCCGCTAATTCGGTGATGTCAGCTTGTGCTTTACGCAAAAGCAAAGGCGACGGAGGCGATTGCCGGTTACTGTTATACTGTCGGGAACCCAGGGTGGCCCAACTCAGGGGAAAGCTGCAAGAAAAGGCAATCATGTCCAAACGGAGTATTTTGAGACTTATCATCGGGTGTGTGGCGATCGGCCAGGCACTGCAGGCGCACGACCCGCACGATCCCTTCGTCACCATCGCCGTATCGCCCAATTACACCCAAGACCAAACGGTCATCGCCGCCACTGCCTACCTGTCCATCAAGGAAATGGGCGTCTACACGCTGCTCGAGTCTACCGACGGCGGATCCACCTGGTCGGTCATGCCGGCCTTGCCAAACATCGGCCAGATCGTCGGCATCGTCTTTTCGCCGAACTATAGCCAGGATCAAACCATATTTCTCGCGGCCGCCACTGGATTCGCCTGTTCCAAGAACAAGGGAGCGAGTTGGACCCTGCTGTCTCAACAGAACATTCTCAGCGTAGCCCTGTCTCCGAATTTCGCCACCGACTCCACGCTCTTCCTGACTACCGGCGCAAAGAAGATTCTGATGTCGACCAATGCCGGGCAAACCTTTACCCAGATCACCGCACCCTCGCCGCTCACCGCCGGCCTTTCCATCATTGCCGTCTCTCCGAATTACACAGTCGATCACACCCTCGTAGTCGGCACCGGCGCCGACGGGATCTTCAAGTCGACCAACACCGGCGCCACCTGGACCCTGGTCACTTCGGGCTTGCAGCTACCCTCGGTCAGCGCCATTGCCTTTTCGCCTGGTTTCGTCCACGACACTACCATCTTCGCCGCCACCAGCGGCGCCGGCTTCCTGGTCTCCACAAACGGCGGAAGCTCCTTCGCCCTATCCAATACCGGCGTCACCGATTTGAATGTAACTACCATCGCTCTATCTCCAACTTACCCGCAGAATCCCGATATCTGGATCGCCAGCGCCGTGAACGGCGTCTCTCTTTCCACCAATAAGGGATCTTCATGGACGCCGCAACCCACCGTGTCCCGCGTACTCTCTGATTTGACCACCATCCATTACACCGGCTTGGCGGCTACTCCGACCAGTAAGTTATTCATCTGCATGTTCGAGGGGATCTGGTCTTCGAGTAGCACCAATGTGGCCTGGCAATACATCGATACCCTGCCCACGCGAATCATCCGCACCATCAGCCTGTCTCCTAATTTCATCAACGACCAGACCCTCTTCGCCAGCACCTACGGCGGCGGCAATCTCTGGTCCACCACGGGCGGCAACACCTTTACGTTCCAGAATACCGGCATGCTGTATTTCTACACCGATGCCTCCGCTATGTCCCCCAACTTCGCCGTCGATCGCACCGCGCTGAGCAGCACCGGCCAAGGTCTCCAGCGCACCACCAATGGGGGCGCCAATTGGGAGCGGATGGAAATGCTGGGAGTGTCGACCTGCGTGCGCGCTCTCGCTTACTCTCCTAACTATGCCAACGATTCCACCGTTTTGATTGGCACAAATAACGTTCCCGGCAAATTATTTCCGCCCTACGTGACTTACAAGGGCAAGCAATATCCCAATCAAGGACTGTTCCTCTCTACCGACGGAGGCGCCAACTGGATTCCCACCACGCTGGGAGGACCGCCCCTGAGCCAAATCGCCATATCCCCCGCCTTTGCTACCGACCGCACCGCCTTCGCCGCCACCCTCTCAGGCGGCCTGTACGAGTCAACCGACGGCGGGAATACATGGGTCACGCTCGCGACGCCATTTGCTAAGTCCGATCAAGTCACCCTCGTGGTGCTGTCTCCCGGTTTTGCCACGGATCGCACCATGTTCGTTGCCGCCAGCCCCGGCGGCATCGTTAAATCGACCGACGGCGGCAGCACCTGGGCGCCGGTCGGCCCAACCAGCTACGTGACCATGGATATAGAGCTTTCTCCCAACTATGCCGCCGACCAGACGATTTATCTCGGCACGGTCGAGCAGGGAGTGCTCAAGTCCACCAATGGCGGAGCCACATTTACGCAGCTTACTTCCTTCCCCGACGAATTTGTCACTTCCATCGCGATCTCGCCAAGTTACACGACTGACCATACCTTGTTTGCCGCCAGTTATCAGGGCCTTTTCAAGTCGGTGAATGCCGGCGCTACCTGGCTCAACACCAACGCGCCGGCGCGCATCGAGGAGTCGCGCAGCACCTCGACCACCGCGGCGCAGCCGCCTCCGACCATCACCTATCAGGGCGCCTGGACTCTGGCCACACCGTCCAGCACCGCCAGTTCCAACGCCTACATGATCACCAGCGCGCCCCAAACCCAGACCACCCTGAACTTCACCGGCACGGGCGTCCGCTGGGTCGCCTGGACTGGACCTACGCAGGGCAGCGCCACCATAGAACTCGACGGCGTGTCGCAGGGCACCGTCTCGTTGTTCAGCTCGCTCAATGAATACCAGCAGATCGTGTGGGTGGATACGGCGCTAGCCTGCCAGCCCCACACCCTGGTCATCACCCCGACTTCCTCGTCTGGCCTCACGGTTTCGGTCGACGCTTTCGACGTTTGGATCACAAACTGTCCCTTGAATCCCGCCCACGCGCACTGAAACCGGACCGATGGGCCCGTCAGAGCCGTTCAAGAACCGCCGCGCGGGCCACTGTCAACCAAAACGTCGAGGTTCTCAACGACACCGCGGATCTGTATCGCTACTTGGATTGCACAGGTGTCGCGGAGTTCCTCTATGAATGCGTGACGCGGACAGTGGAGCAGGACCTGCCGAAAGAAATCAACGATCTGCGCCGCCATGACGAAGCGATCCAGCGGATCATGAACGCTGTCGAGATGCCGGACCGGCTTGCCGAAAACCTTGTCAGGTATATCAGGTCAAATCACGGCAAACTGTCGAGGCGCAGGCAAGAGGGTGAATTCAGCAGGCTCACAGAAGCAGAAGGCGCCTTGCTGGAAGGCATCGTTAACGACGCTTTTGAAGGCTGCGAGCGAGGCCCCGAGCACGGAGGCGTCGGCGCGGATGACGCATGATTCGCTAACCGACAGGACAATTAGCGCCGGCCGTCATCATGATCGCCGTTGACTATGTCCTCGCCAGTGACGACATGATCAACACCATCGCCACGAACATCGGCTAGCGAAAGATCCAAACCATCGGGATCAGACTCGCCTCCACAAGACCTACAACAACCGCCCGGACGCCTCCACGTGCGGCGATCCAGCAGATGAGCACCAAGGCACCGATCAGGACTCCGCTGCGCCCTACGTCGACGGAATCCTGCCCAGCTATGGAAACGAGCATTCTCCAGAAAGGATCGGCAAATGCCACGACCAACAGAGCGACGCTACTGAGAATGGTTGGAAGTTCCGCACCATCCCTGGAAGATGTGCCGATCATAGACCCACGACGACCTCTCAACAAGAGAGGAACAGTGTAGAGCGCAACGAGCACTACATAGATTCCACCACATACAAGGTTGTGGATCAGTTCTGCCCTGCCGATATCAGCGCCCTCAAACAAACCGGGGATTCTGATCTCGTGCATACGAAATGGCGAGGCTGACGAGAACCACCCAAACCATGTAAACATTGCAACCCATGAAACATGAGTTCCAATGGAGTACCATCTCGTGGCAGTTGACGACGACCTAAAAGTCGAGAAGCACCAGAATCGCCGTGAGCAACAGGTCGCCAACAATTAATCCTCCGGCCTCTGCAACACGTGAGCCGACCGATAAGCCGCTCACCAGCGTTCTGAAAAGCTCGCCTGAAACGAAAGACAATGTAATCAGGATCGCCAGCAGATGAAGGAACCACAGTGCTCTTTTCATAGCTATTGCTTCTTAGTAGGCGTGTTGTCGCCGATTTTGTTCAACTCATTGATCGCCTTTATGTTCTTGTCCCTGGTCATGTCCACCTGCTCAGATGCCTTGGGTTGTCCTTGGCCCTCTTGCATGAGATCTCGCCCATTAAAGAAGAGGCTGTGGCGCACATCAAGGCCTATCGCGTGGCCGAGTTCATGGGCGGCCACATCCCCGATAGCACAAATATCGTCGCACCCCGGCTCCGGCGTTCTCGCAAAATGCCCCAAGTAGACGGCGGATTGGTGCTTCGGGTCGTCTGTCCCTCCCATGGTGTACATGTCCACGTCTTTGGAATTCCCGTTCGCTCGCTCATTCGCGAATTGAAGATCGAAAACACCGGCTGTGGCTTTGTTATTCCGCGCCATTTCGTTAAGAGCTTGACGCTGGTCACCAGTCAGAGATGCGGAATCCCGCAATTGGACGTTGTTCACTCCCGCAGCCGTGTACTTTGCTTTGACCGCATCCAAGATTTCCGAGAGATGCTTTTGTAGGTACTCCTTCTCTTCTGCCGTAAGATCTTTGCTGAAGGAGTAGTACACGATCAAGTCTTCGCCGTTTGGATCGACAAAGCGGAGCGGATTGTTGCGGACATAGGCGTACTTGTTCCAGCGCTGTGGATCGGCCAGCCATTCCTTTTTCGCAAGCATGGCATCTGGGCTTGTGAACCTGCCCTGGGCAGAACTGAAGTACCGCTCACCGAAAAAGTCCAGCCCCGTTTCTGCATCTCGTTCTTTGCCGGTGTACTTGTGCATGACGTTGTCGGTTGCGCCGTAGCCCAGCGCGCTAGTCCTGTTGCTCGTGGTCAACTCTTCTCCGAAAGGGAGAAAGTCGTGCCGCGCGACCACGTTGCCGTTCTGGTCCGTCAGCAGGCGGGTGCTGCCCAAATGGTCTGTGGTCACGAAACAGGGCAGGCAGGCGCCGGTAGGCGCCTGGCTCGCATACTCGGCAGTGAGGTTGCCGCGAGCGTCGTAGACGTAGGTAGTAGTGGTACCGCCGGATACAGCTTTCGTCACCCTTCGCCCATCGCCATCGTAAGAGTAGCTGGTTGATCCATTCATGGTGCTGGTGAGCGCGGTCTGGCGGTTCTCCACATCGTATGAGGCCGTGA
The DNA here is from genome assembly GCA_963738375.1 of Bryobacterales bacterium. Lineage (GTDB taxonomy): Bacteria > Acidobacteriota > Terriglobia > Bryobacterales > Bryobacteraceae > Bog-159. The sequence goes on from CAVTWL010000004.1 coordinate 1,044,798, forward strand.
ACGGGCTGATCGTGGTTTGGTTGCCGTTGCCATCGTAAGCGAAGTTCGAAGATATCACAACCTGGTTCTTGGTGTTGTAACTCAGATTCTTGCCTTGCCCTTTCACTCCCGTAAATTGATCGTTATAGTTGCCGCTCTTGTCCTTGGTGCGGTCCTGAATCGTAACCGTAACCTTGCATGTGGAGTCGTCATTCGTACCGCAAGCGTTCCGACCGTCGGGATCGATGTTTTTGAGCGGATTGTTCAGCGCGTAGGTGTATTTGTTCCACTCCTGCGGGTTTGAAAGATAGTTGTTCAGAAATCTGGCGCTGCTCGGCCTCTTCCTTACCCTTTCGCATTTCTGGCGGCAGGGGCGCAAAATGCATCGGCCAACGCGGCACCCCGTTGCGGCCGTCGCCCCTGTACCGGTTCAGTAGCTTTGGTTCCCCAGAATGCCTCGGACGGCGTAGGGGACCGCTTGGATTCTGGTGATGGAATTCCCTTCGTTGAAAGCAGTGCCGGTAGGGCAGGCCGGGAGCCCTCCGTAGGGAATGACGTTCAGTTGCGCCAACCCTTGCACGAATTTGAAATAAGGATCGGTAGACGGCACATCGGAAAAACACTGAGGCGTCGTTGGATAGGAAAAAGAGGAACCGGCACTTCCTGTGGTGACGTACTCCCGCGCTACCATCGCGAAAACAGCCATCTGCGCGTCGGTGGTTGGACTCGATGGGCAATAAAGCGGCGGCGAAGTCTGACAACCGGCGGTGATGCCCAGGTATTTCATCTGCTCGATCCAGTGATAGTACTGGTTGCTGGGGGGAACATCGTTGAAATACTGTGGCAGTGAGGGCCAGCCGCCAGCAGGGATCGTTTGGGTGGACCCTTGTAGGGCGACGTAAATGGAAGAGATAATGAAAACCGCCATCTGGTCCCTGGTAAGCGTCAAATTAGGGCAGAAGGTCGGAGGCGTGCCGCCACAACTTGTTCCGCTGCTGATCTGTTCGGCGCCTAAGAGATCCGCTTCCGCGGCATACTGCTGTCCGCTGAGGTCGGAGAAGACAGACGGCGGCTGGTGCAGGACTGCGATGATGCCGTCGCCGGCGCGGATGTACTCGGTGGTGGGTGACGTTTGGGCGAGAGCGTGCAGGTGAAAGAGGATTACACAGGCCAAAAGGACCAAGATATATTTTGAGAGAGTGCTGTTGCTTGGATGGATAGTTTCGTGCATCAGTTTCTTTCCTTTTTTCGCATTGGGGGAGTTGGAAGTGTGGCGGTGGGCTCCAGACCAATGTGAGGTCCAGCCAGATCAAGGAGTATCAGCTAAAATCTCGTCAAGTTCGCGGGTCGATTCCGGCTCGGGTAATTTGCCAATTGACTGGCTGCGTCATTTTGCCTCCGTACCTGATCCCAGGCCGGCGAGAAGCTCGTCGAGTTGGTCGAGCGCCTCGGGCAGCGCGCCCGTCGATCCGGAGTCAAGCGCTTCCTTCGAGGGATAAAGATCGTGCACCACCAACAGGGTCTTGCCTGCGCTTTCATCGAAGGTCACCGTGGTGACGGTCTTGCCGCCGTCGCCTTCCTCGTTGCTCCAAACGAGGCGCGAGTACGGTGTCACTTCGAGGTACGTGCCGAAGAACTCCATCGTCGAATCTTCGTGGCGAAACACCAGACGATACTGTCCCCCAACGCGAATATCCATTTCGCAGGCAAGCAGGGTCAGGCCATAAGATTTTGGTACCCACCACCTCCTGAATAGTTCTGCCTTGGTCCACGCCTCGAACACCAGGCGCGCAGGCGCGTTGACGGTGCGTCTGACGACGAGTTCGAGCTCGGACTTCCGCTCGACCGCCGTGGGGTTCTTCGTGAGGGCGGCCTCACCTTCTTTTTTTACGTCCATTTGCTTTCTCCTTCCGTTTCAATTCCTCGACAACAATATCCAACTCGTCGAAGCGCGCGGCCCAGAGCTGGCGATGCTTCTCGATCCATGCCGCCTCTTCTTCCAGTCCGCGCAGCCCTAGCTTGCAGGTCCGCACGCGCCCAACCTTCTCTGTGCTGACGAGCCCCGCTTGCTCTAAGACGCCTACATGTTTCTTTATGCCCGTAAGGGTCATGTGGAACCTCTCGGCTAGGGCCGTGATCGAAGCGTCCGCGCGCCCGAGTTGCTCCAGAACGCCGCGTCGGGTGGCGTCCGAGAGGGCGCCGAACGAGGCATCGAATTGGGTTTGGCCATACTGAGCCATATGGTTCAGTATACATCATGTGTGACCGAATGCAAGGGGAGGCTCAGGGCCCGCTGCGGTGCCCGGCGAGCCACCTAGACTCAAAATCAACGGAGTAGCGTTTACCGGGGAAGTCAAACTCGCTCGATCGGTAACTCGCTAGAAAAAAGTGCGTACGGGAAGCTCGGCTCGCATTCCCGCTGCCTGATGGTGAGGGCTTAAGACCTGTCCAAACCTACATAAAACCCTGCCTGCGTTGTTATCCTTGGACTACATGCCCCCCTCGGTAACGTGCGGCGAAGCCGCCCGGTTCACAGCGCAAATCCTTCGGCTGTCTTAGTTGCTGCCGGAGCCAGCGGGAGCCAGAGGTACGAACATTACTCACCGGCCTCGATGCGCCAACAAAATGCTCCAGCGTGCAATAAGCGCAATCGGGGAATGCAGAGACGCGGAAGTACTCTGACGGGTCGAAAATCTGGTAAAACGTTGCCGCCGCAGTAAGATTCCATTCCTGCGAGCCCCTACAGGCCTATGCATGATGTTGAGCCGGGCCCTCACCGGCAACCCTAGTGATACTCTCCTGGCGTAATGGAAGCTCTGGCGCAGGTGCTCGTCAGCGTGTAGACCGGTTATCGGCCCCGACGGAGCCGCGCAGGAAACTGTCTCGCTGTTCAGTCTGGCCTGACGGTTTCGGTCGACGCTTTCGACGTTTGGATTACCAACTGTCCCCTCCCCACCGCCAACGCGTACTGAAGGGATACCGTACGGTTGTGCCGTTGCTGACTCCGGAAGGGCTTACTTGCATCGCCTCGGCACCCTAGGGCTGCAAAGAGAATACCGTCCCGGATCCCGAAAGACAATTTCGGACGCTGATGCACGTGGCACCATAAAGCAGACCCGTGGCGCTGAGAGTGATTTCCGACGGGTCGGAGCCATCGCTGCCGCCGGTGAAACCGTGCAGTGGAAGGTACGACCAGTTGCTTCCAGGCGCGGAGGGCGGCTTCAGCGCGAAGATGGTTCCCAAACCATAAGGTCCGCCCGTCGCCGTCGAACCGTACAACACACCGTTCGGGCCAATGACCACCGGCGCGAAGACGCTCGATCCGTCGCGGCCGCTAAACGCGTACAGAGTTTCCTCGCTCCAATCGCCCCCTGGAACAGCCGGCGGAGTCAGTGAAAAGACAGTCCCGCCGTTGCAGCACCCATTGTACGCCGTCGTTCCGTAAAGCACGCCGTCGTCGGCGAATCGCCAATCTTGCGAACGATCCGCCAACGCCGCCGCCGGAAAGGCTGGGAAAGCTGTAAAGCAGCGCCTCCGTCCATGCGCCACCGGGCGACGCCGGCGGCGTCAATGAGTAGACCATGCCTCCCCCGTGTAGACCGCCATTAGTCAAGGTTCCGTATAACACTCCCTGACTGCCCATGGTTACGCCGGAGACTGGAGCCGATCCGTCAAAAGCGTTGGTACCGAATGTGTAGAGGACCTTGTAGGTCCAGGCCGCCCCTGGACTGGCTGGCGGCGTCAAAGAGTAAACCGTCCCTGGGGACTCTGAGGTCGTACCGTAAAGCACGCCGCTACTGTCCGTCGTTACACCCGCTTGCGGATAAGCCCCGCCCGTACCGCCGCCGAAGCTGTAGATGTCATGCTCGGCCCACGCCTCACCCGGCGAGGCGGGCGGCCTGAGCTGGAACGCATCGCCATCGCTCAGATATTTGCCTCCGCTGTCGTCGTTCCCGCCGAATTCCGCAGTTCCGTACAGCAGGTGGTCCGCTCCCCATATTAGGTTTCCGTAAGGCTGCGATCCGCGCAGAGTCGTCAGCGAATAGACAGACTCCGTCCATGAGCCGCCCGTGCCTGATGGCGTCAGAGAAAAAGCCGTGCCGCAATTGCAGGCCTCCGTGCCGCCGGACACGGTCACACCATACAGCACGCCATTGGGGCCCAGCGTGACTCCCGTCGCCGGATACGCGCCATCGGACGGCGGGCCCGCGAATGTGTGAATCGTGGTTAGGATCGGGCTAGCCGCGTAGGCCGCGGCGGAAACCATCGTCACAAGGGCCGCCGGTAAGACCAGCGTCCCGCAGATAGCGCGATTGAAGTTCTTCATGGTTCGACCTCTTTTTAAAGATGCACCGAGTCAGCCCTATACGAGGCGCCCGCATCGGACTTCATGGTGTCCCATGAGTCTTAGTGAGAGCAACGCGAAATCAATTTCCCAAAAACGTAGCCTTCCGCTAAACGGCCTCACAACCCGAAACAAAGAATATTGTTCCCAGCCGCCACCGCCACAAACTGCTTCCCCCCGATGGCGAACGTCATCGGAGACCCCTTCATCCGCACATTCGTCGGGAACCCCCACAGCGCCGCCCCTGTTCGCGCGTCCGCCGCCTCAAACCCGCCATTCGGCTTGCCATAAAACACCACCCCCCCAGCCGTCGCCAGCACCCCCGACCATGTCTTCGCCTTCGCCGGTCCCGGCTGCGCAATCTCCCAAACTATCGCCCCGGTCTCGATATCCACCGCCCGCAAATACCGCTGACCCGTTTGGTCCGGGTACCCCATCGGGCCCGCCCCGCACTCCTCCAGCGCCAGAAAATAATACAGCCGCGTCGCCGGACTATAAGCCGTCGAGCTCCAGTTCGCCGCATCGTCCGGACACCCCATCGCATCCTGCACCACCGGCCGCCCATCCTTCCCAATCCCCGACGCCCAATCCACCCGCCGCAAAAACGGCTTCGCCAGCAGCAACTCGCCCGTCACCCGGTCCAGCACATAGAAGAATCCGTTGCGGTCCGCATGCAGCAGCAGCTTCCGCGCCCGCCCCCTATACAGCGCGTCCACCAGCACCGGCGGCTCCGTCGCATCCCGATCCTTCAGATCGTGCGGCGTGAACTGGTAATGCCATTGCAACGCCCCATCCGCCGCCCGCAGCGCCAAAATCGAATCCGTGTACAAATTGTCGCCCCCGCGGTCGCGATCCTCCGAGTCCGGATACGGATTGCCCGTCGGCCAATACAGCGTATCCGTCTCCGCGTCATACGACCCCGTCAGCCACGTCGACCCGCCGCCCGTCGCCGGCTCGCTGCCCTGCCACGTCTCCGCGCCCGGTTCCCCCCGCAGCGGAACCGTCCAGCGCCGCCACCGCCGCGCCCCCGTCGCCGCATCGAAGGCCGCCACGAATCCCCGGATCCCTTCATCCGCGCCCGACACGCCCACCACCACCATGTCTTTCACCACCAGCGGCGCCAGCGTGCCGCCGTAATGCTGCGTCTCCTCCGCCATCGCCGCGTCCCATATCAGCCCGCCGTCCGCCCGGTCCAGCGCGATCAAATGCGCGTTGTCGGTCACGAAGTAAACTCGCCCGCCCCGCACCGCCACGCCCCGATTCGTTCCCAGCGAGGCATCGCCCACCATCCCGCGCGTCTGCGGCCGCGACCATTTCCAGATCTCCCCCCCCGTCCGCGCGTCCAGCGCATAAACCTGGTTCGGACCCGTCACATACATCACGCCGTCCGCTTCGAGCGGCGTTACCTCCAGCCCGAAATGCGCCATCGGAAACAGCCATTGCAAGCGCAGCTCTTTCACGTTCGCGGTGTTGATCTGCGCCAGTTCGCTGTACCGGTTCCCGTCGAGTTTGCCGTTGTATGTCAGCCAGTCGCCCGGCCCCGGCTCAGGCCACGGAACCCGCGCCAGCGCCCCCGTGCCCGCCGCTTTCGTTCCCGGCGTTGATCTGGCGAACATACCCCGCCACCGCATCCAGTTCCGCCGCCGGCAGATCGAACGCAGGCATCCCCGAGTCCGGAAACCCGCGCTGGATCGTCGCCCGCAGCTCCCCGGCATCCTTCCCCGCCAGCCGTGGATTCGCCGCCAGCCCCGGACCCTTGCCCGTCCCCCGCGCATCCGCCCCGTGGCACCCCGCGCAATGCCCCGCGAAAACAGCCGGCCCCGTCGCAGCCGCGGCCAGCACCGGCCAACAAAATACCGCCGCCAATCGTTTCATCGTCTAATCGCCCGCCGTCGCCCGCGCATAAAACGCCGCCAGATCCGCCTTCAACTGCTTCAGCGCATCTACATTCAGATAAATCATGTGCCCCGAATGATAGTAGGCGAACTCCACATTCCCCCGCAGCTTCGGCTCCAGCTCCATGTGGCCCAAGTCATACTCCGTGATGAAAAACGGAGTCGCCAGATCGAACAGCCCGTTCACCGACAGCACTCGCAACCGCGGATTCTTCCGCATCGCATCCGCCAGATCGCCCGCCACGTAGGCGTCGCTCAGCGGCGGCCCTTGCGCTCCCGGACCGCCCCCCATCCCCGGCGCGCGATGCTTGTGATCCCATTCTTCATTCACCTTCGGCCCCCGCGGATAATAGGTCTCCTTGCTGGTGTACTTCAAATCCCGGTCCAGATAATCGTGGAACGCCGAGACGAACGCCCCCGTGATCCCCGTACTCGACGGATCGTATCCCGGATTCTCGCCCGCCGCATCCGCATCCGTTCCTTCGAACCGCGCATCGTACCGCCCGATGATCATCCGCTGATCGCGCAGCAGCTCCTTCCGGAACCGGCTCGGGCTCACCCGCAGATTCGCTTCCTTTACGAACGCCGCGCTCAGCCCCGTATAGCCCGCCACCTTCGCCGCCACCGCATCCACCTGTTCCGCCGGCAGATTCTGCCCCCGCGCCAGCGCCTCCGCGTAAGGACCGCGCGCGTAAGCCCGAACCTCGTTCAGAAACGCCGTCTCTTCCCGCCCCGCATGCGCGACTTTCTCAAAATGCCACCCAATCGCCGCGTACGACGGCAGATTGCCGATGAACTCCGCGTCGCTCCCCGGCGCATGCACGTAGTAATTCAAAATGGTCGACATCAGCACCACGCCGTTGAACGACATGCCGGCATTCTCCAGCGCGTCCACCAGCGCCGCCGACCGCGTCGTCCCGTACGATTCCCCAAACAGAAACTTCGGCGAATTCCACCGGTGGTTCACGCTCACATATTTCTGGATGAACTTCGCAAAAGCCTGCACATCCTGGTCCGTCCCCGCGAAGTTCTTGATCGCGGCCTTCCCCACCGGCCGCGAATAACCCGTCCCCACCGCATCCACGAACACCAAATCGGTCTTGTCGAGCAGCGAATACGCATTCGGCGAAACCTGATACGGCGCCGCTCCGGTTGCCTCCGGACTCGCCGTCGCTACCCGCACCGGACCCACCGATCCCATGTGCAGCCACAAACTCGCCGACCCCGGCCCGCCGTTATAAAGAAAGGTTACCGGCCGCTTCCGCGCGTCCCCCGCCCCGCCCGCCGTGTAGCCGACATAGAACACGATCCCGTACGGCTTCTCATCCTCGCCATCGATCAGCAGCGTCCCCGCCGTCGCCTTGTACGCGATGGTCTTGCCGTCCAGCGTCAACTCATGGTCCGTCACCGACGTCGTCTCCGCCGGAATCGGCGCCGGCTTCTCCTCGCTCGAATTCGCTCCCGCCGGCGCCTGCGCCAGCAGCGGCATCGCTCCGGCCATCACTAAAACAGCCCAATGCGCTCGTGACATGCGACTCTCCTTCCGGCGTATTTTCTCACGGAACGTCCCTCCATGCCCATCTTCCTGACGCCGATCCGCGCCGATAAACATGCGAGCCATCTATCCGCGTTGATCGGCGTTCATCGGCGGCCATTTTCCGGCGTCTTTTCCGGCGATTCTGACGGACCTCCGCTTTTGTGTCGCCCACCTCCGTGAACTGCCGGCCAACCGCCGCCGCTCTTGACACAAGCCTGCCCGCACGACAGAATAAATCGGTGCGGTCTGGCCCTCTCGAATCCGATCCCTTCGGCGTCATCCGCGTCCGCGGCGCCCGCGAAAATAACCTCCGGAATGTCTCCCTCGACATTCCCCGGCGCAAAATCACCGTCTTCACCGGCGTCTCCGGGTCCGGCAAGTCGTCGCTGGTCTTCGATACCATCGCCGCCGAATCCCAGCGCCTCCTCAACGAAACCTTCCCCACATTCGTTCAGACCTTCCTGCCGCGCTACGGCCACCCCGATGTCGACAGCCTCGCCAATCTCTCCACCGCCATAATCGTCGATCAGCAGCGCATCGGCGGCAATCCGCGCTCCACCCTGGGAACCATCACCGACATCCACACCTTGCTGCGCGTCTTGTTCGCCCGCCTCGGCGACCCTCCCGTCCCCCACCCCCTGGCGCTTTCCTTCAACGATCCCCTGGGCATGTGCCCCGCCTGCGAGGGACTGGGCCGCGGTTCTCAAATCGACATCGATGCCCTGCTCGACAAAAGCAAGTCCCTCGAACAAGGTCCCGTCCGTTTTCCAACCTTCAATGTCGGCGGCTACAACCTCTACACCTTCATCAAGACCGGATTCTTCGACGCTAAGAAACCGCTGAAGAAATATACAAAAGAAGAGTGGCACGATTTTCTTTACCGCGACGACACCGTCATCAAAACCAACAAGCAGGGCCAGCGCTTCAGCTCCGGCTACGACGGCCTGATTCCCAAGTTCAAGCGGCTCTACCTAGCCAAAGACGCGGAAAAAATGCCCGCCCATCTGCGCGAGCCATTCGAAGAGATCGTGACCCAGGGCCGCTGCGACGCCTGCAACGGAACGCGCCTGTCCGAGCTCGCCCGCGCCTGCCGCGTCAAGGGAAAAAACATCGCGGACTGTTCGGCCATGCAGATCGGCGAACTCGCCGCCTTCATCCGTTCCATCGGCGCCCCGAATGTCGCCCCCCTCGTGGCCCGTCTCGCGGAACGCCTCGATCATCTCGTCGAGATCGGTCTCGGCTATCTGAGTTTAAGCCGTGAGACCGCAACCCTCTCCGGCGGCGAGTCGCAGCGCGTCAAGATCGTGCGCCATCTCTCCTCCAGCCTCACCGAGTCCCTCTACATCTTCGACGAACCCACCATCGGCTTGCACCCGCACGACATTCAGCGGCTCAATAATACCCTCACCAAGCTGCGCGACTCCGGCAACACCGTCCTCGTCGTCGAACACGAGCCGGAAGTCATGGCCATCGCCGATCGCATCGTCGATATGGGACCCGGCGCCGGTAAAGCCGGCGGAACCATCGTTTTCGAAGGCTCCTTCCAAGCGCTAAGAAAGAGCGCCACTTTAACCGGCCGCCACCTCTCCCAACATCAGGCGCTCAAGCCAAAACCGCGCGCCGGCAAGGGCCATCTCCTCATTGAGAACGCCGCTCTCAGCAATCTCCGCGACGTCACCGTGAAGATTCCCAAGGGTGTTCTCACCGTCGTCACTGGCGTCGCCGGCAGCGGAAAAAGCTCGTTGATTCACGGCAGCCTTCCCAAATACTATCCGGATGCCGTCTGCGTCGATCAGTCGTTAACCGCGGGGTCGCGGCGCTCGAACCTGGCCACTTACTCGGGAATGGCGGACGCCATCCGCAAAGCCTTTTCCACCGCCAACAAAGTTCAGCCCGCCCTCTTCAGCGCCAACTCCAAAGGAGCCTGCCCCGCCTGCGAAGGCTTGGGTGTCGTCTACACCGATTTGCAGCACCTCGACCCCGTCGCCGTCCGCTGCGAAACCTGTGAGGGCCGCTGCTTTACCGCGGAGGTTCTCGCCCTGAAACTGCGCGGCAAGAACATCAACGATGTCTTGAACCTCTCGGTCGGCGAAGCGTTGACTTACTTCACGGAAAAGCCCATCCTCGCCACCCTCAAGGCCCTGCATGACGTCGGCCTCGCTTATCTCGCGCTCGGCCAGCGCCTCAACACGCTGTCAGGCGGCGAACGCCAACGCTTGAAACTGGCTGCTGAGCTTCAGAAGCCTTCCCAAATCGTCATCCTCGACGAGCCCACCACCGGGCTGCACATGGCCGACGTGGCGAACCTGCTCGCCCTCCTCGACGCCATGGTCGACAACGGCACCACGCTCATCGTGATTGAGCACAATCTGGAAGTCGCGGCACGCGCCGATTGGATCATCGACATGGGCCCTGGGGCAGGCGCCGAAGGCGGCACAATCGTGTTTGCAGGCCCGCCCCGCGACCTCCTGAAAGCGACCAACTCTCTCACCGCGAAACACTTGGCAGCTTTAATCCGGAAAGATGAGGCTTAGAACTCGCTTAAACCGGTGCGCCTTGCGCCACTCCGCCCTCCACTACCTCGTCGCTGACCACTTGGAAGAGAGCCAGTTGCGTCACGCCGAACGACGTTGTAATCGCAACATCCGCCGCATCGCGCCCCGTGGCCATCAGCACCCGTCCTACCCGCAGCATGTTATTCCTCGCGTCAAACGTCCACCATCGCCCTTCCAAAAACACCTCAAACCACGCGCTGAAATCCATCACCGCGTCCGTCAGCGGAACTTGGATGTCTCCCAAATAACCAGTCGCATATCGAGCCGGAATATTCAGCGACCGGCAAAACGTAATCGCCAGATGCTGAAAGTCCCGGCAAACGCCGGTTCGGTCGCGATACACATCCACCGCCGTCTTGGTGCAGCTCGCAAAGTTGTACCCGAACGTCACGTTCTGGTGGACCCAATCGCAAATCGCCTGTACCCGCCCCCAACCCGGCGCGATCCCGCCGAATAATTGCGCCGCCGTGTTCGACAACAAATCCACTTCGCAATACCGGCTCGCCAGCAGAAACCGCAGCGTCTCGGTAGGCAGTTCGCAGACCGGCATCTCGCGAGCCGTAAAGTCGTGGGCATCCACTTCGCCCGAGTCCTCGATCAACGTCGAATTCCATAAGCGAATCTGCCCGGGGGGGGCCATGAATCGCGTACAGACATTCCCGAAGACGTCCAGATACCGCTCCTGCTCCACTTCCGGCTCGATCCGCAGCAGGTCCGGCTCAAGCAAATCCCCCGCGCGCGATGGGTGGACGTTGAGCATCGCCACTACCGGCACCGGTATCGGCACGTCGAAACGGATGTCATATCCCAAGCGAATCCGCACAGCTTTCAGTGTACCGAATCGTAGCCTTCCGGGCCGCTAAAAAACATACATTTTAGGCCCTTTCTCACCGCAAGCCCTTTCCCCACCAGCCTTCGCCCCCGCGCTATACTACGTGCTGTAGCAAAACGTCTCCGGCCCTATTCCGCGTCGAATCAGGTTAACAGCGCAAAGGGGCGCGTCGTTCCGCGCCGCCATCGAAGAGAGGAACTCCGCAGCGTTCCTAAAAAGACGACCCGTTGGAATATGTCCATGCCCGTTCAATCCGCAGACCGCCAAATGCCCGCGCCGTTCTCCGAGTACGAACTCGATGCGGCTTACGATGAAATGTTCCGGGCCATCGGCCGCCCCCGTCCCCAATACAAACATCTCTATAGCCACCTGCTCAACCTGCCCCCCGACGAACTGTACCGCAGCAAAAAGGAAGCGGACCTTTCCTTCTTCAATCAGGGCATCACCTTTACTGTCTACGGCCGCGCCGAAGGCACCGAACAGATTTTCCCGCACGACTTACTGCCGCGCATCATTACCAGCGCCGAGTGGGCCACCATCGAACGCGGCCTCACGCAGCGCATCACCGCCCTGAATCTGTTCCTCGCCGACGTCTACAACGAACGCCGCATCCTGAAAGACCGCGTCATCCCCGGCGAGCTGATCTACACCTGCAAGCATTTCCGCCGCCAGATGAACGGCGTCAAAGTCCCCCGCAACGTCTATGTCAGCGTAGTCGGTACCGATCTCATCCGCCTGCCGGACGGCCGCTTCGTCGTCCTCGAAGACAACCTCCGCGTACCGAGCGGCGTCTCCTACATGCTCACCAGCCGCAAAGTCATGAAACAGATCTTCCCCGCCCTGTTTCGCAAATGCGGCGTGCGCCCCATCGAACAATACAGCCAGGCGCTGTTTTCCACCCTCCGCTCGCTCGCGCCAGAAGGCCGCTCCACCATCGTCCTGCTCACGCCGGGGATCTACAATTCCGCCTATTTCGAGCACGCCTTCCTCGCCCGCCAGATGGGCATCGAGCTGGTCGAAGGCCGCGACCTCGTGGTCCACGACAATAAAGTCTACATGCGCACCACCTCGGGCCTGCAGCGCGTGGATGTCATTTATCGCCGCGTCGATGATGACTTCGTCGACCCCCTCGCCTTCCGCGCCGACTCTTCCCTCGGCGTCGCGGGACTCTTCAACGCCTACCGGGCCGGCAACGTGGTGCTCGCCAACGCCCTCGGCACCGGCGTCGCCGACGACAAAGCCATCTACTCTTACGTCCCTAAGATCATCCGTTACTACCTGAGCGAAGATCCAATCGTCGATAATGTCGAAACCTTCATGATGACCGACCCCGCCCAGCGCGATCACGTCTGCGGCAGCCTGGAAAAATACGTAGTGAAAGCCGTCGGCGAATCCGGCGGCTACGGCATGCTGATCGGCCCGCACAGCAGCCGTCAGCAACAGGATGAGTTCCGCGACCGCATCATGGCCGACCCCCGCAACTACATCGCCCAGCCCACCCTCACGCTCTCTACCGCGCCTTGCTTTATGAACGGCCGCGTCGAGCCGCGCCACGTGGATCTGCGCCCCTACGTTTTGTTCGGAGAAAAAGTCACCATCGTGCCCGGCGGTCTCACCCGCGTCGCCCTGCGCAAAGGTTCCCTGGTGGTCAATTCATCGCAGGGCGGCGGATCGAAAGACACCTGGGTCTTGCAGAATTAAAGGATGCAATCATGCTTTCGCGCGTAGCCGACAGTCTCTACTGGATGAGCCGTTATTTTGAGCGCGCCGATCACTGCGCGCGCGTTCTCGAAGCCAACTACAACCTGATGCTGAACCCTTCCAAACTCTCCACCGAGGAGCGTTGGCTACGCATCATGGCTTCCCTGGGAGTCGCGCACACCGCCGCGGCCATCGACCCGCAAACCGCCATGGTTCAGCTCACCAGCGACCCCGCACACGAATCTTCCATCGTTTCCTGTATCTCCGAATCCCGTGAAAATGCCGGTCAGGTGCGCGAGCAAATCAGCTCCGAAATGTGGGAGCGCCTCAACCGCCTCTATCACCAGGTGACCCGTGCCAATACCCGACCGGAAATCGACGCGGATCCTCTTCGCCTGCTCGCTGAAGTCCGCGAAGGCGCCTACCAGTTTCAAGGAGTCACCGCCGCCACCATGAACCACGGCGAAGGCTGGCACTTTATTCAGCTCGGCAAGTACATGGAGCGCTCCTGCGCCCTGCCTCTGCTTCTCGATGCTTATTTCTCCACGGCCAATCAGGCCGACGACCTCGATTGGGTCGGCCTGCTCGCCAGTTGCGCCGCCTTCGAAACCTATTGCAAGGTTTACACGGCCGATCTGAAACCGGAGTGTATCGCCGAATTTCTGCTTCTGAATCATGAGTTCCCCTACTCCGTGCGCTACGCCGTCGATCGCATGAGCGCCGCCATTGCAGCCATTTCCGTAACGGCGCCCAAGCAGGCCACCAGCCGCCTCGGCCGCATCGCCGGACGCCTCCGCTCTTCGCTCGCCTACGTGCAAATCGGCGAGATTATGTCCGGCGGCCTCCGCCGCTACCTCGACTCTGTCATCGAACAGTGCAAGAGCCTGCAGTCCGCCATTCACGAAGTCTATATCGATTACCCCATCCAGTCCGCCCTGGAGATCTGATGTTTTATACCATCCGCCATTTCACCCGCTTCCGCTATAGCAAGCCCGTCTGGCAAAGCGTCATGGAATTGCGCATGCAGCCGCGCACCGAAACCAACCAGCGCTGCTTCACGTTCCAACTTTCCGTCAGTCCCCAGGCCCGCGTCTTCTCCTATCAGGATCACGCCGCCAATTTCGTCCACCACTTCGATGTTCCCGGCCAGCACCGCCAATTGACCATCATCGCCGACGCCCTGGTCGACGTCGAAACTCCCCCCCGCTGCCCAACTCCCTCGGCTCCGGCGCGTGGGACGAGCTCGACGCCATGATCGAACAGGATGACTACTGGGATATGCTGATGCCCAGCCGCTTCGCCCGCACGTCGCCCGAACTCGAAGCTCTCGCCCATGAACTCGATACGGACCAGCGCGGCGGCCGCGAGCCATTGGAACTGCTCACCGAAATGAATCGCCGCCTCTACCATCACTTCTCCTATGTCCAGCGCTCTACCCACGTGAACACCGCCATCGAAGAAGCCATCGCCGAGCGCAAGGGCGTCTGCCAGGACTTCGCCCACATCATGATCGCCATGGCACGTAACCTCCGCATCCCCTGCCGCTACGTCAGCGGCTACCTCCACCGCGACCCCACCCATGCCGACCGCTCCGATGACGGCGCAACCCACGCCTGGGCCGAAGCCCTCATTCCCCGCGTCGGCTGGGTCGGCTTCGATCCCACCAATAACTTGATCGTGGGCGGCCGCCACATCCGCACCGCCATCGGCCGCGATTACGCCGACGTCTCTCCGACCGTCGGCACCATGAAAGGCGCAGCGGATACCGAATTGCAGGTTCGTGTCCGCGTTCTGCCCTCCGACGCGCTCCTGCCGCCCGACAAGGAATTCGCCGCCGACGAAGAATGGTCGCGCTTCCTCCAAAGCGACGAAAAAGCCGAAAAACTGCACGAGAAGCAACAACAACAACAGCAACAGTAATGGCCATCAACGTAGCGCTTCACCATAAGACCCACTACCGCTATGACCGGCGGATTAATCTCGGCCCCCAGATCGTGCGCCTCCGTCCCGCGCCCCACTGCCGCACGCCCATCCTTTCTTATTCCTTGAAAGTCCTGCCCAAGAACCACTTCATCAACTGGCAGCAGGACCCCCAAGGCAACTATCTCGCCCGCCTGGTCTTCCCGGAGCCCACCACCGAATTCTCGGTCGAAGTCGATCTGATCGCCGAAATGGCGGTCTTCAACCCCTTCGACTTTTTCCTCGAACCCTACGCCGAAAATTGCCCCTTCACCTACGACGACGCCACCGCCCGCGAACTCCGCCCCTTCCTCGAAACCGAACCGCCCGGCCCGCTGCTCTCCGCCTTGCTCGCCAAGGTCGACCGCAACCCCATCCGCACCATCGACTTCCTGGTCGACCTCAACCAGCGCGCTGCAACAACGAAATCGGCTACGTCATCCGCCTGGAGCCCGGCATCCAAACCTGCGAACAAACCCTCACCCTCGCGCACCGGCTCCTGCCGCGATTCCGCCTGGCTCCTGGTCCAGATCCTGCGCCACCTCGGCCTCGCCGCCCGCTTCGTCTCCGGCTATCTCATCCAACTCGTCGCCCGACGTGAAACCGCTCGAAGGCCCCGCCGGCCCCACCACCGACTTCACCGATCTGCACGCCTGGACCGAAGTCTATCTCCCCGGCGCCGGCTGGGTCGGCCTCGATCCCACCTCCGGCCTGCTCGCCGGCGAAGGCCACATCCCGCTCGCCTGCACCCCCGACGCCTGCAGCGCCGCGCCCATCTCCGGCCTGCTCGATCCCTGCAACACCGAGTTCAGCCACGAGATGTCCGTCCAGCGCATCCACGAAACGCCGCGCGTCACCAAGCCCTATACCGACGACAGTGGAACGCCATCGAAGCCCTCGGCCATCAGGTCGATGCCGATCTCACGCAGCGGCGACGTCCGCCTCACCATGGGCGGCGAGCCCACCTTCGTCTCGCTCGACGATGCCGACGGCCCCGAGTGGAACACCGCCGCCCTCGGTCCCCAGAAGCGCACGCCGCGCCGTCGAACTGCTCAGCCGCTTGCGCGACCGTTTCGCTCCCGGCGGCCTGCTGCATTTCGGCCAGGGCAAGTGGTATCCCGGCGAACCTCTGCCGCGCTGGGCCTTCGGCTGCTACTGGCGCAAAGACGGCGTCGCCTATCTGGGAAGACGTCAACCTCATCGCCGAAGACGAAAAGGCGTATCGCTATACTCCGGACCGAAGCGCGCCAATTTCTCGAAGCCCTCGCCCGCCGCCTCCAGGTCGACGCAATCCTACACCATCTCCGCCTACGAAGACGTCTTCTATTACCTGTGGAAGGAACGCAAGCTCCCCGTCAACGTCGATCCCCTCGATCCCAAACTCGCCGATCCCGTCGAACGCGGCCGCGTCGCCCGCCTCTTTGAACAGGGCCTCGATCGAACCCGTCGGCTTCGTCCTGCCCCTGCGCCGCGTCCCCGGCCGCTCCGGCCCCCGCTGGACCAGCCAGCCCTGGTTCCTCGCCGCCTCGCGCATGTTCCTGGTCCCCGGCGATTCCCCCATGGGCTACCGCCTGCCGCTCGATTCCCTTCCCTGGACCAAGCCGGAAGACGTTCTCTACTCCTACGACACCGATCCCTTCGCCACCCGCGACCGCCTGCCCGCCCGGCCCGCGCGCCGGCCCGCATCTGTTCGACAAGCCCCGTCCACGAAGAGCCCGATCGAGCCTTCGATCGCCAAGCTGCCCGAAAAAGGCGAATCCGCCTCCTGGATCGCCCGCCCCGCGCTCTGCGTCGAACCCCGCGACGGCAAGCTCTTCGTCTTCATGCCGCCGGTCGAGTATCTGACCGACTACCTCGACCTCGTCGCCGCCATCGAAGACACCGCCGCCCATCTGAAAATGCCCGTGATGATCGAAGGCTACACGCCCGCCTTCCGACCCGCGCATCGCCGTCCTGAAAGTCACTCCCGATCCCGGCGTCATCGAAGTCAACATCCAGCCCGTCGCCTCCTGGGACGAGCTGGTCGCCAACACCACCGACCCTCTACGACCTCGCCCGCCAGTCGCCGCCTCGGCACCGAAAAATTCATGCTCGACGGCCAACACACCGGCACCGGCGGCGGCAACCACGTCGTCATCGGCGGACCCACCCCTGACGACAGCCCCTTCCTGCGCCGTCCCGACCTGCTCCGCAGCCTGATCGGTTACTGGCACAATCATCCGTCGCTCTCTTACCTGTTCTCCGGCCTCTTCATCGGCCCCACCAGCCAGCACCCGCGCGTCGACGAAGCCCGCACCGATTCCATCTACGAATTGGAAATCGCCTTCAACCAGATTCCCGATCAAAGATTCCGGCCCCACGCCCCTGTGGCTCGTCCGACCGCATCTTCCGCAACCTGCTCACCGACCTCACCGGCAACACCCATCGCGCCGAATTCTGCATCGACAAGCTCTACTCGCCCGACGCCGCCGGCTCCCGCCTCGGCCTGGTCGAACTGCGCGCCTTCGAAATGCCGCCGCACGCCGCATGAGCCTCACCCAGCAACTGCTGGTGCGCGCCCTGATCGCCCACTTCTGGAAGAAGCCCTACCGCCGCAAACTCCAATGGTGGGGCACCGCGCTGCACGACCGATTCATGCTGCCCCACTTCGTCCGGCTCGATTGGGAGGACGTCATGAACGATTTGCGCGCCGCCGGCTACGCGTTCGAATCCGAATGGTTCGCGCCCCACTTCGAATTCCGCTTCCCGCACATCGGCACCGTCACCTGCAGCGGCATCAACTGGAACTGCGCCACGCCCTCGAACCCTGGCATGTGCTCGGCGAAGAAGCCTCCGGCGGCGGCACCGTCCGCAACGTCGATTCCTCCCTCGAACGCCTGCAGGTCAAGGTCACCGGCATGATCGGCAGCCGCTACGTCGTCACTCTGCAACGGCCGCCGCGTCCCCTCCATCCCACCGGCGCAACGGCGAATTCGTCGCCGGAGTCCGCTACCGCGCCTGGCAGCCGCCCTCCTGCCTGCACCCCAACATCCCGGTCCACACGCCGCTGGTCTTCGATATCGTGGACACCTGGTCCAGCCGCTCCATCGGCGGCTGCACCTATCACGTCACGCACCCCGGTGGCCGCGCCAACGAACAGTTCCCGGTCAACGCCTAGGAAGCCGAAAGCCGCCGCCTCGCCCGCTTCCGCGACACCGGCCACACCCCCGGCCCCATGCGCGTACCGCCCGAAGAACACAACCTGGAATTCCCGCTAACCTTGGACTTGCGCCGTCCCTAAGCTCGGTCTTTGCAGTACAGAGCTGCGACGGTAAAACGGAGCGTTCCTCAACTCTCCCGCGTCAAGCTTCTGCATAAATCTGAGGCAAGGCGTTTTCAGTCTGTGGGGCAGGCTGGCAGGCTGCGGCCGATTGAATCGCTCGGCTGCGGTTTGGATACGTCCCATCGAGAACCCACCGGTCGCGTTGGCGCCCCCATCCACCGTGGTTCCATACAAGTCCCCATCGTAGGCCTGCAGCAGCGCGGCCAGCGGATCAGTTCCACTTGTCGCGTCGAGGTTGGCAAGGATGGTGAAGACGGCCTGTCCGCTCAGTACCGTCGCCCCGAACGCGAAAAACGCGGCAAACAACGAGGTCCGCATGATCGATCATTCTCTCCGGGATGAAGCGGTCAGTCGTCCGGGTAGTCTATCACACGCAGGGAATCTCCGGCTGGCATCCATCACTCAAGAATCAGGAGAACGGATCAACGTGAGGATTGACCGTATTTTTTCACGACCGCTTCCGGGTGATCGGTCCCTCCTGCAAACAGTGGCGAATATATTTGGCTCAAGGCCTGATTCAGAAAAGCGTCGATGTATGACGCGATCAGGCTTAAATTGTGAAGAGCCTCTCTCGTTTCCGTTGAACGGCCCGTGGCTGCGAGAAGCGGATAATCGCTGAAGCTTCCGTGAACAAGCCCCGGCGATTTCAATACGACGTCATAGCTCCCTACCGGGCAGCGCCTCAGTTGGTCTTCCTTCTTCTTAAGGAAAACATCGTTTTGCGCTGAGTTGAACCCCATCCGGCTGCCGCTGTGATCCACCTCGAGGAGGAGAACGGGCTGTGTGAACCATTTCCCATCCGGATTTTCTGGAAATGCCGCCACTGGCGGCATCTGGCCGTCCAGGCTTAGGCAGGCTTTGAATCGGCTATCCATCTGGCAGGCGAGAGTAGCATTCGCCCCGCCCGCCGAGTGCCCCATCGACGCGACGCGATTCAGATCGAGCTTCTTCCTTAGAACAAATGTTTCCTCATTCCCATCGTCGAGCTTCGTGATCTGGTTCAGCGCAAACACGATATCCCGTGCGCCCGTGTCGATCGCTTGCCCTGCGCTCTTCATCATGCGCTGGAACCGCTGATCGGGCGAAAGGTTGGGCGGTTCAGGGTCATGGTACGCCGCAACGATTCGTCCCCCGGGGAACGCCACCTGCAGGCGCGCCGTAGGTGTTTTCGATCGCGGCGACAACATATCCATGACTCACCAGGTTTCCGATCAGCGACGTGTACTCGAAGGACGTTCCTCCAGCGCCGTGAGCCAGAATCACCACGGGAAATTTCTTGCCGGATGGCGCGACCGGTGCATTTTCGATGGCGAGGGATGCGATCGCTCCTGAAACGATGAGGGGCCAATTACCTCCAAACTCTTCTCTCATTGCAGGAGCCACAGCGGCGTCTGCGTCCATACGTTTCGCGCCAGGGAGGTACTCTGCCGGCTTGCCCCCCTTCGCCTTCAGCGCAGGGTACCAGAGGTAAACCATCAAATCGCGACGTGCCTTAGAATCGGCGGCATGCCCGTCGGGGCGCGATCCATCCATCCATTCGTATCCAACACGCCCTACACCGAACTGTCCGGTCGGAGACGGCAACTGCGGAATTTCCGTTTGCCGCGATTGAGATCCTTGTGGTGCTGCGTAAGCAAAAGTGCCTGCAATCAACCCGGAAATCAACATGATGGTGGCAAGCCAAAACCTCACGTCTCAGCCCTCCCTATGACCACAAAGCACAGGACATCCTGGCATTACTCCACCAGCGCCCCGGCGCGCCCCAAAGCGTTCTCCACTTCCTCTTTCCCCATCCCCGTGCTGATGAAAAGTTCCTGCCGCGCCCCCGCACTCAGCGCAATCCCCTTCCACCCGTTCTGCACCGGCACCGTGATCCGAACCTTCACCGGTCCCCGCGCATCGCGCACTGGCCGGATCACACCCGGAATGATCGATCGGATCTCCGGCGTCGCCTCGAGCATCCGCTCCAGAATCTCGCGCACGCCCTCAATGATGCTGTGCTCGATTTTCAGCCGGTCCTTGGCGGTACGCAGCCGCATACCAATCCCGTCTAGTGGGAGCCGCGTTCCGGCGGCATGAATCGCTTGATGAAGTTGGTGTCGAAGTTCCCCGCCTGGAAATCGGGGTCCGCCATGATGCGTTGATGCAGCGGAATCGACGTGTGAATCCCTTCCACCACGAACATCTCCAGCGCCCGCTGCATCCGGTGGATCGCCTCTATCCGGTCGTTCCCATACACTACCAGCTTGGCCACCAGCGAATCGTAGTACGGAGTGATCACGCAATCCGTGTGCGCCAGCGTATCCACGCGCACGCCGATCCCGCCCGGCACATGGAAGCCGGTGATCCGCCCTGGAGAAGGCGTAAACGTCACTGGATTCTCGGCGTTGATCCGGCACTCGATCGCATGCCCGTGCAACTGCACCGGCAAGCTGATCACCTGGTCCAAAGGCTCGCCCGCCGCAATCCGGATCTGGCTTTTCACCAGATCGATCCCGGTGACGTACTCCGTCACCGGATGCTCCACCTGAATGCGCGCGTTCACTTCCATGAAGTACAACTGCCCGCGCTCGTCCATCAGAAATTCGACGGTACCCGCATTGGTGTACCCGGCGCCCGACAACGCCTCTTTCAACTTCGCCGCCATCGTCGCGCGCAGCTCCGGAGTCATTACCGGCGAAGGAGATTCCTCCAGCAACTTCTGATGCCGCCGCTGAATACTGCACTCGCGCTCGCCCAGAATCTCCACTCGCCCGCGTTCGTCCGCCAGCACCTGAAACTCGATATGCCGCGGCGCGCCCACATACTTCTCCAGGTAAACATCCGCGCACCCGAATGCCGCGGCCGCTTCCTGCTGCGCCGAATTGAACAGCGGCTCCAGTTCCGACGCCTGGTTGACGATGCGCATCCCGCGCCCGCCGCCGCCCGCCGACGCCTTCAGAATTACGGGGAACCCGATCTCCGTCGCCAGCGCGATTGCTTCTTCCGCGCTCTGCAGAATCCCCGGCGATCCCGGCAGAATCGGTACGCCCGCCTCGCGCATGAACGCCCGCGCCCGTTCCTTCACGCCCATCAGCCGGATCACCTCCGGCCGCGGCCCGATGAACTTCAGCCCCGATACCTCGCACACCTCCGCGAAGCCCGCGTTCTCGCTCAGGAAGCCATAACCCGGATGCACCGCGTCCGCGCCCGTAATCTCCGCCGCGCTGATGATCGACGGGATGTCCAGATAGCTGCGCGCGCTCTTCGCCGGCCCGATGCAAACCGCTTCGTCCGCGAATCGCACGTGCAAGCTGTGCCGGTCCGGCTCCGAATACACCGCCACCGTCCGGATATCCAGCTCCTTGCAGGCGCACATGATCCGCAGCGCAATTTCGCCGCGATTGGCGATCAGGATTTTCTTAATTGGCCCGGATGGCAAACAGAGCCTCCCCGTACTCCACGGGTTGCCCGTTCATCACCAGTTTGCTCTCCACGATCCCGGAGACTTCCGCCTCGATCTCGTTCATGAGCTTCATCGATTCGATGATGCACAGGACTTTCCCGGGCTGCACCCGTTCGCCAACGCGTACAAACGGCGGTGTGCCGGGCGCGGAACCCTCATAAAAGGTTCCGACAATCGGCGACCGCACCAGTTGCAGATTCGGGTCGTTGGCTGGGTCTTTGGGAGCTTCCTTCACTGGCGGTGGCGCGGAACTGGCAGCCGGCGCAGGCGCCGCCTCCGCGCGGGCTGCCGGGGCAGGCTGCGCATACACAACCTCCTGCCGCGTTCCCCCGCGCGAAATGCGTACGCGATTCTCACCGCGCTGCACTTCCAGTTCAGCAATACCGGTTTCGGTTGCGAGATTGATTAGCTCGCGGATCTCGTCTACGGTCATGGCAATTCACTAGCTTACCATTGTCAAACCGATCCGCTAGTGACGCCCGCCTGAAACCAAGAAAACGGCGCGCGGCTCCCCGGCAAACCCGTTTTGGGATTAGCCGGCCAAGGGCCTTAACATCGTTCCTGGCGAACCGATCCTGTGGAGAACGAAGCGTATAAGAAGTTCTGCAGATTGTTGGTGGAAGCACGAAAGCAAGCGAACCTAACGCAGGCGGGCCTTCCGCGCGCTTGCACCGCCCACAATCGTTCTACCAAATATGCGGCCGCTATGCGGAGAGCGGACATGGACAAAGGTACGATGCTCGTTGCAGGCGGAGTTATTTCCGCAGGCGTATTAGCGGCGCCGACCCGAAAGATAAGAGGTATCTGACGGACCGAAACCCGAATCTCGCACGGTAGGCTGCCATGGAACGCAGCGCCAAACGACAAAGCGCCGAGTAACCATTAGGCGCGCCAGCCGCGAAAACTTCTACGGAAGAAGCGGCCTAGATAACCCTTAACTCTTTCCCTGTCCCCGTCAAAACCTCGCACCCCGACCCCGTCACCACCACCGTATCCTCAATCCGAATCCCGCCAAATCCCTCAACATAAGCCCCCGGCTCAATCGTGATCGCCATGCCTTCCGCCAGCCGTGTCTTGTCCTTCCGCCCGATCCGCGGCAGTTCGTGAATCTCCAGCCCCAGCCCGTGCCCCGTGGAATGCACGAACGTCCGATCCAGCCCGTAAGCCTTCAAAACCTTCCGCGCCGCCCCGTCCACCTGAGCCGTTGCCGCCCCCGGCCGCACCGCGTCGATCGCCGCCAGTTGCGCTTCCAGCACCGCCCGGTGCATCCGCTTCACTCGCGCACCCGGCTGGCCGAAAAACAGCACGCGCGTCATATCGCTGGCATAGCCGTCCTGGAACGCCCCCATATCGATCAGCACCAGTTGCCCGTTCCGCAGCTTCGCCCGCGTCGGATGCGCATGCGGCAGCGCCGACCGCTCCCCGAACGCCACGATCGTCTCGAACGAAGGCTTCTCCGCCCCCCCCCGCCTCATCCGGTAATCGATCTCCGCGGCTACGTCCAATTCGCTGACGCCTTCTTTGATCCGCCGCACCGCCAATTCAAAAGCCCTCGAATTGGTCTCCACCGACCGGCGGATCAGTTCAATCTCCTCCGCCGATTTCACCATCCGCACCGCCTCCAGCCATCCCGAAACCGGCTCCAACGAAGCGTTCACCGGCAGCTTCGCGCGCAGCACGTCGAATCCCTCGTATGACAAATGCGCCCGTTCGAATCCCACCCGCCGCAGCCGTCCCGCCGCCACGGCGCCCGACAGGGCCGTCAACAGCGGCACCGCGCACACCTGCACTTTGCACGAGATCTCGTCCCTCGATTGAATCGCGTAGCGTGGGTCGGTAAAGAAAATCGCTTCGCGCGGCGTTACCAGAACCGCGCCGTTACTCCCCGTGAATCCCGTCAGGTAGCGAACGCTCGCCGGACCCGTCACCACCATGGCGTCCAAACCGCGATTCTCAAGCCCGCCGCCGACTAATCCCCGGCGCCGCTCGAAATCGGCATTCACTCCGACAGTTCCTTAGCAAGCACCAGCGCGCGCTCCGAAAGTGCGTCCGCCTGCGAATAGTCGCCCCGCTTCTCCGCCACGTCGCATTGGTTCAGAAATGAATTGATGCGATCTGCCAAAGTCTTGTCATGGGCGGATAAGGGCCCCTTCGAGCCTTTCATCCGGTCCGCGATCTCTTTCTTTCTCAGTTCGATGTTGGTCTTGAACTTTCTCAAATCTTCATCGCTGAGTACCGGTTGGATGCGCGCTTGCTCCTGCACGGCGGGCGTCGCCGGAGCGGCCGGCGGATCCGGTTCTGCCTCCGTCTCCGCCCTTTGCGGACCCGCCGCGGCTGCTCGCCTGGATGTCCTGACCGGAGGCGGCGCTTCCGCCTTCTCTGGTGCCGGAGTCACGGGAGTCGTCGCCGGCGCCTTGGGAATCGAGTCCGGATTGAATTCCTGTTGGCCCGGCAGTGTCACCGACGTCTGCGGTACGGACAACTGCGCTTCCTGCGCCGGCGCCGGCGCTGCCTGCGGGCTGGGAGGCGGCGGAGTAGCCGCCGTCTTGGGCGTTCCCAACGTGCAGCCCGCCAACGGCACCATCAGCAGAATAAGAAGCGGCAGCCGCATAACGGTGATGGCCTCAATTCTAACATCCCGCCCATGTCTCGCCATGCTCTTCAAACCGAAACCGGCAGGCGCACCACAAACGTAGTCCCCTTCCCCGCCTCGCTGGTGAAGTCAATCGTTCCGTCGTGCAACTGCACAATCCGGAAAGCCATCGCCAATCCGATCCCCGATCCCTCCGCCTTGGTCGTGTAATAGAGTCTGAAAATCTTGTCGCGCAACTCCGGCGGAATGCCTACCCCGGTATCGCTGATCCGAATCTCGGCCTCATCCTCCCGTACGCCGCATTCGATACGCAACTCCCCCCCCTGCGGCATGGCCTGTATCGCGTTCACCACCACATTCAGGATGGCCTGCTTCATCAAATCGCCGTCCACCCTGACGTTGACCCCTTCCGCTTCGTCGCCCACCGTCACTCGAATTCCCGCCGCGCCCGCCTGTGGCGCCGCCAGATCCACCACCTCCCGCACGAATGTATCCAGCGCCACGTCCTCCGGATGCAATTCCACCGGCCGGGTGAAATCCAGGAACGTCTTCACCACCCGGTCCAGCCGCAAAATTTCCCGCGAAATAATCTCCATTTGCGGAGCGACGTCCGTATCTTCCCGCGCCAGCTTCATGCGCGCCAGTTCCACGTGCATCAGGATCGCATTCAGCGGATTCTTCACTTCATGCGCGACGCCGCTCGAAATGCGGCTGATTGCCGAAAGCCGGTCCGCCGTCTGCAACTGCCGGCCCACCTGGCGCGCCGCTTCCGGATCCCGCAGCCGCACCAGCAGCCCCGTGCCCCGTCCCGGATTGTTCCCCGCGTCCAGCGGTTCCAGAATGTCGATCGAGAGCAGCGCCACGAAGGCGCCCGAACCATCCCCCGTGGTAATCGGCACGCGCCGGTTGCGGATCGTGCGCCCCGTCTGCGCCGCCTGCGCCAGCATCAATCCCAGCGTCGTCGTGGGAGGGAAAATCTCCGTCAGGGCGCGCCCTTCCAGGTCCACGCGCATCTTCCCGAGAAACTTCTCCACCGCGCCCGACGCTACCACCAGCCTCCGGTCCCGCCCGAACATCAGGACCGCGTCTTCCAGTTGATCCAGCAGCCGTTCGAAATTTCCGCGCAGATCGGAAAAGTCGAACTGCACTCCTTGTAATTGCTGGCCCAGCAAATTCACCTTGCTGGCCATCACCCGAAACTCGTCCGCGCCGGTGCGCGACACCGGCGCCAGCGCATTGGCGTCGTATTCGCCCTTAGCCACCAAATCGAGCATCTGTCCCAGTTTCCCCAGCGGCCGGAACGCAATAATCGAAAACAGCAGCGTGATGCACAGGGCTCCCGCCAACGTTGCCAGCGCCACACCCGCGCTTCTCCTCACGGTCGGCATCACGTCCTGGGCCTTGATCAGCGGCGGGTAAATCACCAGCCGCACATAAAGTTCTTTCTGCACGCCGGTCCCCGGAGGCCCCTGCGTACCCAGCGGCTGCTCTAGCTTGTAATAAATGGTCTTCTGCCCCAGCGCCTTGAGCTTCTGCAGCCAGTTGGTGTCGCGCACCACCTGCTCAAAATCCTCGTAATTGTTCGGGAACTTTCCATGCGCTCCCGGGTCGCTGTCCAGAAGAATCTCGTCGTTCTTGTCGCAAACCGCGATTTCCAGTAATGCGTTCTTGGAGGAGGTAATGATGTCGATCAGGTCGCGATCCAGCGTCTCACGCGATGCCAGCAAAGTCGCGCGCCACGGATGTTGCAGATCCTGATTCAGAGCATTCCTGACCGTATTCGACGCCATCTTCTCCAGCAGCTGCGCTTGCCTCAGCGTAGACTCGTACTGCGCGTCCATCTGATAAACAAGATCCAGCATCGAGATGATGACGACGATCGCCGTCATCACCAGCACCGAAGAAAGCGTCAGCCGGGTCTGTGTGCTCATTCGGGCGAGCTACGCGGGAATCAACAAAAGCTTGCCGCTCGTTTGCCGGCCTTCCAAAGCTCGATACGCCTCGGCGGCATCCGCTAAGGCATAGGCGCGGTCCACGCGGACCTTCAATTCACCCGAGCCAACCCACGTCAATACATCGCCCGCGCGCCACATCAGTTCGTCGCGTGTCAATAAATGGTGCGCCAGGCTCGGCCGCGTCAAAAATAAGGAACCCTTGCCGTTCAGCACATTGGGATCGAATGGCGGTACCGCCCCGCTCGATTGCCCGAACAGCGCCATCATCCCGCGCGGCCGCAGCGAGCTCAGGCTCTTGGTGAATGTTGTCAAACCCACAGAATCGTACACCACATCCACCCCGCGCCCGTCCGTCAAGCGCCGCACTTCCGTCTCGAAATCCCGCTGCGTATAAAGAATGACGGCATCCGCCCCGGCTTGCCTCGCCAGTTCTGCTTTCGCCTCGGTCGATACCGTACCGAAAACCCGCGCCCCCAAGCGGCGCGCCATCTGCACCAGCAGCAGCCCCGCCCCCCCCGCCGCGGCATGCACCAGGCACGTGTCGCCCGCTTTCAGCGGAAACGTCGAGTGCGTCAGATAATGCGCCGTCATGCCCTGCAGCATCACCGCCGCCGCTGTCCGGAAACCCACGCCATCCGGAATCTTTACCAGTTGCGCCGCCGGAACCGCCGCGAATTCCGCGTGCGCCCCTCGCGCCATCGCGTACGCCACGCGATCCCCCGGCTCGAACCCCTCCACCCCGGCCCCCACCGATACGATCGTCCCCGCCCCCTCCGAACCGAGAATCGCGGGTAGCTCTGCCGGATACAACCCAATGCGAAAATACACGTCGATAAAATTAACGCCGGACGCGGCGATCTCCACCAACGCCTGCCCCGGCCCCGGCGTCGGTTGCGGCACATCCGCCACCTGAAGTTTTTCCAGCCCGCCGGTTTCTTTGATTAGTAATGCTTTCATCGGTTGCCTCCCCGCAGAGCGCGGCGAATGTGAACGGTCGAAGCATAGAGTAACAAATACGACAAACTGAACGGAAACGCCATCAGCCGCGCCGCGGTGCGCGCCGCCCCCGCCCCGCTTAGTCCCGCTCGGAACAGAACAAAATGCCGGATCGCCCGCCAATGCCCGCGATCCAACCAGAAATAATCGCCGTTTTCATTGATGATGAAAACCTTTACCGGCAGCCGCGCCGCCAAAGCCCACTTCCATTTGGTCATGATCGGCTCGGCCGAACACACCATGCCCATAATGGCGTAGTCATTGCCGGCCAACGTCCGGTAGAGTTTGCGGCGTCCCTCCGCGCCCCGGTAGTCCGCTACGTTGTGGACGCCTTGGATACCCGCCGGCGCGCCCAGATAGCAGGTGACCAGGTCGATGGCGACACCGTCGCCGTACGCCCGCCGCAGAGCCGGCAGCGTACGCTCGATCAAATGCCGCGATCCGCTTTCCACCAGCAGGATGCGCGAAACCGCGGGCTCCGCGCGGCGCAGGAAATACTTCACAAAAACGACTATAGCGCGACGTTACATCCGCGGTCCGACGATGATCTCAAGCAAACCGGCGTCGTCCGCTTCCATCGCCGTAATCGTTCCGCTGCAGACCTTGGCGTCGACCAGGGCCTTCGCCAAAGCCGTGGCAAACGCGCGCCGGTCCATGCCGACTTCCAGTACGATCCCAGGCTGAACCGTACCGAACTGCAGCGCGGGAACCATCGCCACTTCCAATCCAGCCGACGCCAGCGTCGTCCGGACCTCAGCCGCAAAGCTCTCGATCTCCGGATCGCCGGGATGCGTCACGATAGAAACCTTCTGGCCTCGAAACGCAGCCAAAGCCGTTTGAATGGCCTGACTCTGTCCCGCTCCGATATGCCGGCCGCCTACACGTTCTTCCAGTTGCAGCCGGGCCGCCCGTTCCTTCTCTACCGCCAGTTGCAGTTGCAGATTCTCTCGGCGCAGTTGTTCGCGGTGCGCCTTGGCCCGCTCCATCTCACTTTCCACAACCCGCTGGTCTTTGAACGCTTGCGCCGCCTGCGCATGAGCGCGCGCCGCGCCCGCGTGCGCATTAGCCACCGCTTCCGCCGAGGTGCTTTGAATGCGCTTCACTTCGTCGTCCTTAGCCGCCGTGACTCGGCCCGCGAAAATAGCCAGCAGAAAACTGGTGCCCGCCGCCAGGCAAAGAAATACGACATACGCCAGCGTGGACCAGTTCAGCCCTTTTTCCAGAAAATGAACGTTCGACAGATCTGGCAAAGCACTCTTAGCATGCCAGCCTGCGCCCCATCAGGCAATTCCCACAAGTACCGCCGAAGTCCCGCCCCCCGCCTGGTACCAAGCTAAATCCGTGGGGCAGGCGCTTCTGAGTGACGTATCGACGCTTTTTTCGAGAGCCGGCCGAAGCCGGCCAGCCCCCCTAAGAATCAGCTTGGCCGGCGTAGTTGCTAAATCCCGCACCCGTCTCCCCGTGGCATGGTAAACCGCATTCGCTACCGCCGCCGCCGACCCCGTAATCCCAATCTCCCAACCCGATCGCCCCGATCGGACTCACATGCCCATCCGGATCGTCTACCCACAGCACTTCCATCTTCCCTGCGTCCGCATCGTCGGCACACCATATTCCGCCAGATCGTCAACCTTCGCGTCCGTCACCTCCGCCCGCCCCCTGTTGTCGATGCCCCATCACTGCACCCGCTGCCCAACCGCCGCGCTTCTCTCCAAAAATTCCACCAAAGGCCCGCCCTTCTCCCCGTTCCCATCGCGCAGAATCCGGTAAAGGGTCGCCCTGCTGATCCCCAATACCTGCGCGGCATGCAGCTTGTTCCCGCCAACCCGTGCCAACACATGCCGCGTATACCGCTGTTCCAAGTCCGCCAACCGTATCAGCTCGGAATTGTTCCCAGCCGCCCCGCGTCCGCCAACCCGCAAGTAATCGGGCAAATCCCGTAAATCCAAAAAATCCGCATCCGCCATCATGCAGGCGTGCCCGATCGCATTCTCCAGCTCTCTCACGTTCCCCGGCCAGTGGTGCCGCGACAACACCTCCTGCGCCCGCCGCGAAATCCCCCCAATCTTCTTGCCATAACTGCGCGCGAACTTTCCCACGAAATGCCGCGCCAGCAACTGCATGTCCTCCTTCCGTTCCGTCAATGTTGGCAGCTTCAACTCCACCATCGTCAGCCGGTAATACAGATCCTCGCGAAATAGCCCCTGCGCCACCAACCTGCGCATATCGCGATTGGTCGCAGCAATCACCCGCACATCCACCTTGCGCACCTCGGGCGATCCCACCCGCTGCAGCTCCTGGTTCTGCACCACGCGCAGCAGTTTGCTCTGGGTCGTTAACGGCATATCCGCGATCTCGTCCAGAAAAACCGTACCGCCCTGGGCGTATTCGAACAAACCCATGCGATCCTGAGCGGCTCCCGTGAACGCGCCGCGTACATGCCCGAATAATTCACTTTCGAACAGCGTCTCCACGATCGCCGAACAATTGCACACCGCGAAGCGCCGCCCCGCCACCGGACTCAAATCGTGCAGCGCGTGCGCCACCAATTCCTTGCCCGTCCCCGTAGCCCCGCTAATCGTCGCAATCCGGTAATGCGCCGCCACCCGCCGAATTCGCGCAAACGTCTCCAGCATCTGCGGACTTCGCCCCACCATCCCGTGAAATCGGAACCTGTCCAACAGCTTCTCATCGAGCGCCAGCGTCTCCCGCCGTGCCCGCGCCTCTTCCAAAATCTGTCGGGCGCGCTCCCCCAGCACCGCCGCCGATAGCGGCTTCACCAGGACCTCGCAGATTCCGCACTCCAAAACCGGCGCCGACGCCCCCACTGCCAGCACTAGAATCGCCATGCCCGGATCCCAATCCGCGACCTTCTCCACCAATTCGCTCGCCCCCTCCACCTCCCCATCCACCAGCACCGCACCCGGATGCGAACTGAGTACCGTCGCCCATCCCGCCTCCGCATCCGCCTCCGCCTCCACCCGGATGCCCAGTTCCTCCATCACCCCCTGAATCAATGCAAGGCACTCCCGTTCCCGAACCACAGTCACAACGCTAAAAATCGGCCGCCCCACACCCCTCTATCGGCCCGAACCTCACTAACTTTAGTCCAACCCTAGGGTAGATTCCTGTTAAACTGATGGTTCTGAATGCTATCCATCGTCATCCCCATCCACAACGAGGAGCCTTCCCTCCTCCGCCTCTACGACCGCCTCACCGCCGTCCTGGAACCCCTCCGCCAAGCCTACGAAATCCTGTTCATCGACGACGCCTCCACCGACCGCAGCTTCGAACTGCTCGCCAACCTCGTCGAAACCGACGGCCATCTGAAAGTCATCCGCCTCCGCCGCAATTTCGGCCAGAGCGGCGCCCTTTCCGCCGGCTTCCACGAAGCCAAGGGCGACGTCATCATCGCCATGGATGGCGACCTCCAGCACGCCCCCGAAGATATCCCCGCCCTGCTGGCCAAGATCGACGAGGGCTTCGACATCGCCAGCGGCTGGCGCAAAGAGCGCGTCGATAACGCCATCACGCGCAAAATCCCCTCCCGCATCGCCAACTGGCTCATGGCCAAGGCCTCCGGCATCGAACTGCGCGATTTCGGCACCACTTTCAAGGCCTACCGCGCCGAGGTCCTCAAAGACGTCAACCTCTACGGCGAACTGCACCGCTTTATCCCCGCCCTCGCCAGCTTCTACGGCGCGCGCGTCGCCGAAGTGCCCATCCAAAATACCCCGCGCTCGGCGGGCGATTCCCACTATGGCATCGGCCGCACCTTCCGCGTGATGTTCGATATCCTCACCATCAGTTCCTGCTGAAATACTTCACCCGCCCCATGCACTTCTTCGGCTCCCTCGGCTTGGCCGGCACCGGTTTCGGCGGCATCATCATGCTTCTGGTTGGCCTTCCAAAAATTGCTGGGCCACGAACTCATCATGGTCGAACACGGCCCGCATTATGATTCGCCGGCGGACTGCTCCTGCTGGCCGGCTTGATGATGTTCTCCACCGGCCTCATCGGCGAGGTGCATGATCCGAACTTATTTCGAAAGCCAGGGACGGCGCATCTACGCGGTCCGCGAAATCGTCACGCGTAAACAACGCGGCCTCGCCGGCGGTACCCGCGGTTAAATTGCGCGAACTCGCCCATGCCTTGTAGTAAACTGGAATTTAATACCAGCAATTCCAAAGTTTGGAGGTTCCATGAAGGTTCGTAACGTGGCCATGCCCGCCGTGGGGATACTGTTCTGTGCAATCGCCGGTTTTGCACAGACCTCCTCCATGGAAGGAGACATAAAGGGTCTCGACGGTGCACCGCTGAAAGGTGCAGTCATCAAGATTGACCGCCAGGACATTAAAGGTCACTACCAGGTCAAGTCGGACAAGAAAGGCCACTATTTCTACGGCGGCCTGCCCCTTGGCACATACAAGATCACCTTAGAAGTCGACGGCAAGGACGTCGATTTCGTCAACAACGTCCGCACCCGCCTCGGAGACCCCGTCGAAAACAACTTCGACATGCAGGCTCAGGCCAAGAAAAGCGCCGCACTCAGCAAAGCCGCCGAAACTGGAACTCTCACCAAGGACCAGTCCCGCGGCATGACCCCCGAAGAAAAAGCGGCCTTTGAAAAAGCCAACAAAGAACGCGCCGAACTGAACCAGAAGAACAAGGCCCTCAACGAAGCCTTCAATAACGGCAAAAACGCCATAGCCGCCAAACAATTCGACGTCGCCGTCACCGAATTCACCAAAGCCAGTGAGATGGCCCCGGCTCAATCCGTCATCTGGGCCAACCTGGGCGATGCCGAAGTCGCCCTGGCTAAGACCAAGACCGGCACGGAGCATGACGACGCTCTCAATAAGGCTATGGATGCCTATAAGAAAACGCTCGAAATTAAGCCCGACGACGCCGGCGTCCACAACAACTACGCCCTCGCCCTCGCCCAATCTAAGAAGTTTGACGAAGCCCAGGCCGAACTCGCCAAAGCCGCCCAACTCGATCCGCCGAGCGCCGGCAAGTATTATTACAACCTGGGCGCGCTGCTGGTCAACAACAACCAGAGCGATCCCGCCGGTGAAGCCTTCAAGAAGGCCATCGACGCCGATCCCAATTACGCCGATGCCCAATATCAGTACGGCATCTACCTCATCGGCAAAGCCAAGCTGGGCGCCGATAACAAATACGATCCCGTCCCCGGAACTCGCGAAGCCTTCCAGAAATATCTTGAGCTGAAACCCGACGGCCCCTTCGCCGATTCCGCCAAGGGCATGCTCGCCAGCCTCTCCGGCTCCGTGGACACTTCCTACCAGAACCCCTCCGCGGCAAAAAAGAAATCCGCCAAAAAGACCAACTAACTTGGCGGGTGCGATAATTGAATTGGGGCGCCGGAAAGAGCGCCCCTTCGCATGATGCGTTTCCTGTTTGCCCGCATAATCGTCCCCCTCCTGATCGTTTGGTTCCTGCGTGGCATCCTCAAGTCGTTCTTCGGCGGTTCCCAGACACAGGTCACTCCCCGCCCCATCCGCCCCGTCCCCACCACAGCCTCGCCCGGTGGCGAACTCAAGAAAGACCCCGTCTGCGGCACCTACGTCTCAGCCGACACAGCCGTCACCAGGCGAGTGAATGGCCAGGTCGTCCACTTCTGTTCCCCCGCCTGCCGCGACAAATACCAAGCCGCCTAACCGAACCCGCGCGACCGAACCGCGCGCGTCAGCAAGCGTCCCCCAGGTTTTTTCAACAAGCTTCCCCTGCCACGCAATCAACTGCTCGCTTCTCTCTTACCGTGATGCGCAATGCGTCGAAATGCGGTTGGTCGCCTTCTTCCAATCCGGAGAGATTCCGGATGTCCTCCACAGGCGCATCGCCTTCACGGGGAAAGCGAGCGAGAGGAAGGCGCGCGGCTGCCTGAAGTCCAGTAACGTCGGGCAGCAACGGGGCCCCCGCTACTCGAGCTTCCCCGCCGCCGCCTGATCCAGATACCAAGTCACGTGCTTCCCCTGCCGCGAAATCACCTGCGCCGGAAATTTCTTCGGCTCGAATTCCTCGTGAAACACGCTGCCCACCGCCTCGGCCTTGTCCGCTCCGCTCACCAGAAACGCCGTGTTCTTCGCCGCCAGCATCGCGCCCGGCAGTAAAGTCACCCGCCACATCGCTTTTACCGTCACATACAAAGCCGCCGCGATATGTTCCCGATCCTCGATCATGGGCTCGCCTGGAAACAGGCTGGCGGCATGCGCCTCCGGTCCCATCCCCATATGCAGTACGTCGAAATGGGGCTGCTGCCCTTCTTCCAAACCGAAGAAATTGCGGATGTCCTCCACATACATCCGCGCGCCTTCCTCCGGCTGCGCTTCCCCGTGAATGCGATGCACCTGCTCGGCCGGAATACGCCCCGGCACAATCAAATTCTCGTTGGCCAGCCGGTAATTGCTCTCTTTGTCGCCAGGCGGAACGCAGCGTTCATCCACGAAGAACAAATGCACGCGGTCCCATTTGAACCCCGAGGCCACCATGCTCTGAAACATCAGCTTCGGCGTCGACCCGCCTGAAACCGCCAGCGTCGCGTGTTCCTGCGAAGCCAGCGCGCCTTCCAGCAGCGCACAGATATGTTCCGCGCAAGCCGCCGCCGCCGACTGCGCATCCGGTCGTGTGAACCACTGCACGCTCATAGCTGCCCCGTCACCCCAGCGCCAGTTTCGCAGCCGCGGCCAGCGCGCCGTCGAATCCCGCGTCGCGCCCCGGAATCGCCAGCTCTTCCCGCATCAGCGAACAATCCGTCAACGCCGGCAGCAGCGCCTTGTACATCAGGTCGCCCGTCTGCACATCGGCCGCCGGACCGTCCGCCAGGGCGATCGACGCAATCGTCTCACCCCCCGCCCGCATCTCCACCAGGCTCAGCCGCCCGTTCTGCTCCCCGCTATCGGACTTGAATT
Organism: Bryobacterales bacterium; assembly: GCA_963738375.1. Taxonomy (GTDB): domain Bacteria; phylum Acidobacteriota; class Terriglobia; order Bryobacterales; family Bryobacteraceae; genus Bog-159. The sequence continues at coordinate 1,078,844 of CAVTWL010000004.1, forward strand.
CCACCCGCGCGTGCCCGCCCAGTTTTTCAATGCCATCCAACAGCCACGCCGCGAAATAAAACGCGGTCGTCGGAGGCTCGGCCGCCCGATACGTGATCAGAATATCGGAAACCGCGGGCAGCTTCGCCACCTGCCCGCGATTCTCGAAAACCTGCGCGATCAATTCCCGCCAACGCGTCAGCCGCGTCCACGCCAGGTCCGCCAGCACCCGACCCGCGGCCGCTGCCCCGCTCAATTCTCCCAGCGCCGCGCGCGCATCGCCGAACGCCGCGCTATCCACGATCGTCTTCTGCGCGATCGCCGCCAGATCCGCGAACGCCGCCAGCCGGAACAGCCGCGCGCTCCGGCACCACAGCATCACCGGCAGATCCGGCACCCGCAGCGGCAGCACCACCGGCGGCAAATCCGCCAGGCTCGCGTCCGCCGCGGTGATCTCGATCTGCTCGCAGCAGATCTGCTTGCGCTGCCCGAACGGCATCCAGCATTGCGCAAATACGCGCGCGCTGAGCGACCGTTCCGCGCTCCCCTCCACGCGAATCACGATCGCCCGGCTGGGGTGCTCCTGCATCAACGCCGCCAGCGTCTCGCCGATCCCCTGCGGATCGTCCGCTTCCTCCGCCGCCACCGCCAGCGTCATGGAGCACGCCCGCAGCACGCCGGCTTCGCCTTCGCCCTGCTTGCCCAGCGTCACCCACAACTCCGCCAGGTCGTGCAGGATTTTATCGGGCGAAATGGTGCCCGCGGCCTCATTTACGGCTTCCTCCAAACGTGGCCGCGCCGCGCCAGCATCTCGTCCGACGCCGCCGGTCCCCATGTGCCCGCCGCGTAATTCGGAAAATCGAACTTCGTCGCGTCCCACACGTCCTGAATCGGCGTCCACCACCGTCCAACTCGCCTCCACCATGTCCTGCCGCGTGTACAGCGTCGCATCGCCGATGATCGCGTCCAGCAGCAGCGTCTCGTAAGCCGAGGGCGACCGCTCCCCGAAGCTCGACCCGTAATTGAAATCCATCGACACCGGCCGCAGCGTCATCCCCGCCCCGGGCCGCTTCGAAAGAAACTTCAGCGAAATTCCTTCTTCCGGCTGAATGCGCAGGATCAGCAGATTCGGCGCGGTCACCGTCTCGTCGCCGTTGAAAAGCGCCAGCGGCGCGCTGTTGAACTGAATCGCGATCTCGGTCACGCGCTTCGGCAGACGCTTTCCCGCTGCGCATATAGAACGGCACGCCCGCCCAGCGCCAGTTGTCCACGAAAAACGTCACCGCCGCGAACGTGTCCGTCTGCGAATCCGGGTTCACGCCCTTTTCCTGCCGGAAACCGGGCACGTCTTCGCCGCCGATATGCGCCGGCCCGTATTGCCCGGCCACCGCGTTCTGCAGCACCTCGTCCGGCTTCATCATCCGGATCGATCGCAGCAGTTTGGACGCGCTCATCGCGCACCGAATTCGGCACGGAACGTCGCGCTCGGCTCCATCGCCATCGTCGCCATCACCTGCAGCAGGTGATTCTGGATCATGTCGCGCAGCGCGCCCGCTTCCTGGTAATACGCGCCGCGCCCTTCCACGCCGATCGATTCCGCCGCCGTGATCTGCACGTGATTGACGTAGCGCCGGTTCCACAAGCGGCTCGAAAATCCCGTTGCCGAACCGGAACGCCAGAATGTTCTGCACCGTTTCTTTGCCCAGGTAATGGTCGATGCGGTAAACCTCCGACTCCTCGAAACACGCTGTGCAGTTCGTTGCTCAGCTCTCGCGCGCTTTCCAGATCGTGCCCGAACGGCTTCTCGATGACGATGCGCCGCCAGCCCGATCCGCCCTTCGCCACATTTGCTGTCGCCAACCCTTGCGCGATCGGCATGTATTGGCTGGGCTGCGTCGAAAGATAAAACAGCACGTTCCCGCCCGTGTGCCGCGCCGCTTCCATCTCTTTCAGCTTGGCGTCCAGCGCCGGATACATCGACGCATCGTCGAAGTCCCCCGCCATGTAAAAGATGCCCTGCGCGAACGCCTTCCACAAGTCCTCGTCGAACGGCGAGTCTTCCAGAAACTCCTTCACCGCCTCGTGCATCTTCTCGCGGAATTCATCGTCGGTCATCGGCCGTGCGCGAAATGCCGATCACCGCGAACCCCGCGTCCAGCCGCCGCTCGTACGCCAGCCGGTACAGCGCCGGGAACAGCTTGCGCTTAGTCAAATCGCCATTGGCTCCGAAGATAACCATGGCGCACTCAGGAACTCGACGCTCGAAACGCAGGGGATCCTGGAACGGATTCTCCGGAGACATGTAGATCAAAATAGCACGTTCCCGCCAATCGGATGTTACATTGTGCGTGAGCGTAAGGGAGCGTACATTGTGATCGTCGCCGGTGTGGATTTCGGAACCCTCAGCGTCCGTGTCTCGATTTTCGATAGCGTCAAGGGGCGTCTCGGCTCAGCCTCCGCCAGCTATCCGCTTGCACCGCGTGAAGGAAGATCCCGACCACGCCACGCAGTCCCATCGCGACCACATGGCCGCGCTCGTCTCCGCAATGCGCGGCGCCCTCGAAACCGCCGCTGTCTCGGGCGTCGACATCGCGTCCATCGCCCTGGACACCACCGGCTCCAGCGTCATTCCCGTAGGCGAGGGCCTCGTCCCCCTCGACGATTACTACCTCTGGTGCGATCATCGCGCCCATCGCGAAGCCGCCGAAATCACCGCCGCCGGACGCAGCAGCAAACTCGAAGCGCTGTCCTGGTGCGGCGGCGTCTACTCCTCCGAGTGGGGCTTCTCCAAACTCCTCCACTGGCTGCGCCACAACCCCGCAAAACGCGCCGCCATGGTCACCGCGCTCGAACATTGCGACATGGTGGCCGCCATCCTCTGCGGCATCACCGATCCTCTGAAGGCGCCGCGCAGCGTCTGCGCCATGGGTCACAAATGGATGTGGAATCGAGAACTTGGCGGTCTCCCCTCCGACGAGTTCCTCTCCACCGTCGATCCGCTGCTTGCAGGCGTGCGCAGCCGCCTCGACGGCCGCTACGCCACCTCCGACCAGCTCGCCGGCCATCTCTCCGCCGAATGGGCCGCCCAACTCGGCCTCCGTCCCGGCATTCCCATTCCTGTCGGCGCCTTCGACGCCCATTGGGACGCGCTCGGCGCGGGCGTCCGCGAAGGCGACGTCGTCAACGTCGTCGGCACCTCCACTTGCATCATGGCCATCGCGCCCCAGGTCGATTTAATCCCCGGTGTCTGCGGCGTGGTCAAAGGCTCCATCCACCCCGATTACTACGGCATCGAAGCCGGCCTCTCCGCCACCGGCGATATCTTCGATGCCATCGCGCGCCGCGCCAACTCCACCGTCGCCGCTCTCTCCCAGGGCCTCGAAACCTATCGCGGCGGCCAGACCGGCTTGCTCCGCCTCACCTGGGATAACGGCGACCGCACCGTCCTCGTCAATGCCGATCTCGGCGGCGTCACGCTTGGCTGGAATCTCAATCACACCGCCCAGGACGAACTCTTCGCCGCCATCGAAGGCACCGCCTTCCACACCCGCGTCGTCCTGGAGCGCATGGCCGAACACGGCGTGCCTATCCACCGCGTCATCAACGGCGGCGGCATCCCGCAAAAGAACGAAACCCTCAATCGCGTCTACGCCAACGTGCTCGATAAGCCGGTGCTCGTCCCCGAAGGCGACGTTACCAGCCTCGGCTCCGCCATCATGGCCTTTATGGCTGCCGGCGCGTTCGAGAGCATCCAGGCAGCCCAGCAAGCCCTCTGCCCGCGCTTCCGTTCCATCGAACCCGATCCGCGCGACCGCCCCGCGTACCAGCGTCTCTACGAAATCTATCGCCAGCTGTACTTCGCCTTCGGCAGCCCCGACTCCCCCGAAGTTCCCATAGGCGGAGCTCTCCCCACCCTACGCGACCTCGCCGCTCAAGTGCGCAGCCGTTTGCCATAATCAAACAACATGCTCGAACAACTCCGCCAAGAAGTCCTCGAAGCCAACCTCGAACTCGTGCGCCGCGGCCTCGTGCTCTACACCTTCGGCAACGCCAGCGGTATCTCGCGCGCCGATGGCTTGGTCGTCATCAAGCCCAGCGGCGTCCCCTACGAAACCATGCGCCCCGAAGACCTCACCATCACCGACCTGCAAGGCCGCATCGTCGAAGGCGCCCTTCGTCCGTCGTCCGACCTCGCCACGCATCTGGTGCTCTACAACGCCTTCCCCAAAATCGGCGGCGTGGTCCACACCCACTCCAAATACGCGACCTCCTGGGCGCAAGCCCGCCGTCCCATCCCCTGCCTCGGCACCACCCACGCCGACTACTTTCGCGGACCCGTCCCGGTCACCCGAGCCATGTCGCCAGCCGAAATCGCCGCGGCATATGAAGCCAACACCGGAGAAGTCATCGCCCGCCATTACGCCGGAGGCGATGCCATGCAAGTGCCCGCCGTCCTCGTAGCCGGCCATGGCCCCTTCGCCTGGGGACCAACCGCCGCTGAAGCCGCCCACAACGCCGTGATCCTCGAGTATGTCGCCGAAATGGCCTATTACAGCGTCACTCTGGCCGAAGCCGCCGAAGAACTCCACCCCGCCCATCTCGACAAGCACTTCCTCCGCAAGCACGGCGCGGACGCTTACTATGGCCAAATAAAATAGCGGCGCATGATCCTGGCGCAAGGTCGCGCCCTCTCGATGGACACCGGCATCAGTACCTTGGCGCCGGCCGGAATGTGGTGATGCCCCCGTACTCCTCTAGTGAAATCGATTTCTGCAGGCAGGCCGTTTTCGTCCATCGGATGATTCATAAAGCTTCCCGATACTGTCTGCACGCCGACTGCGTCGCTCTTCGCGCTGAAATCAGCCGGACTTTATTCGCCGCGGGATCGCTATCGGACCACAGATAGACCACCGACATCGAGACGCCGTTGCCTGCGATCCCGACTGAGAACCACCGCGCCTCAGTTGCGCTGTGTTCCCCATCGGCCACCGTCAGCAGGCTCGGATCGGCAGCCAGTTCAAACTTGACTCCGTGCTTGCGTAGGTTCGCATCCGCTTTGTCCTCGTCCCACTCAAACTGGAACGACCGTCATTGACCACTCTCTCGTACCACGCTGGCGGATCGGTGGGCAACAGCGGGACTGTTTCGCTCGAGGGCAAAACCCCGCAAGCAGGAACGGCCCCCACACGTTAACACTGTTCGATTTTGTTCGATCACATCGTCGAAAACCGGAACACCGTCGTCGTGTGATACTTCTCCCCCGCCTTCAACTCAGTCGAGGGAAAATCCGGATGGTTCGGCGAGTCCGGATAGTGCTGCGTCTCCAAACACAACCCCGACCGCCGCCCATAAACCTTCCCTCCCTTCCCCTTGATCGTCCCGTCCAAAAAATTGCCCGTATAAAACTGGATCGCCGGCTCCGTCGTGAACACTTCCATCACCCGCCCCGACTTCGCCTCGCTCACCCGCGCCGCCAGCGACAACCCATCCCCGCTGCGATTCAGCACAAAGTTATGGTCGTACCCGCCCCCGAGCTTGATCTGTTCATCGTCCGCGCCGATCCGTTCCCCGATCGCATGCGCCTGCCGGAAATCGAACGGCGTGCCTTCTACCTTCCGCAGCTCGCCCGTCGGAATCAAACCCTTGTCCACCGGAGTATAGCGATCCGCGTTCAGCGTCAACTGGTGCCCCAGAATATCGCCCTGCCCCTCGCCGGCCAAATTGAAATACGAATGGTTGGTCAGGTTCAGAACCGTGTTCTTATCGGTAGTCGCGCTGTAATCGATCTTCAATTCGTTGTTATCGGTCAGCGTATACACCACCGTCGCCGTCAAATTCCCCGGATACCCTTCTTCCCCGTCCTTGCTCAGGTAAGTCAGCTCCAGCGACTGCCCGTTCGGTTTCGCCGTCCAAATCACTTTATCGAATCCGCGTTTCCCGCCATGCAGTGAATTATCGCCGTCGTTCTTCGCCAGCTTGTAGACCACGCCGTCCAGCGTGAACTGGGCATGCGCAATGCGATTGCCGTACCGCCCAATGAGCGCCCCGAAATAAGGCGGCGGCAGCAGATAGCCCTGGAAATCGTCGAAGCCCAGCACGATGTCGCCCAGCGCCCCCGCGCGGTCCGGAACCTTCAGCGCCGCCACCACGCCGCCGTATGTCGAAATGTCCGCCTCCATGCCCTTGGCGTTCTTCAACGTGTACAAATCCACCGTCTCACCGGACGGCGTTTTGCCGAATTCTTTGTGGTTGGTCGCGCAATTCGTAGCCATAATCGGAATGATCAACAACGGTATCAGGTTGCGTATCTTCATACGAGCCTCGCCTTCAACATGGTGTAAGAATGCGGCGGAAAGCTGTAACTCAGACGGCTGCCCGCGGCCGTCGCCGCCCGGCCCACCGCCCGCACCCTCGTTGCATCGAAATCGTTCTCTGCCTTGATGTCCGGTCCGTTCACTTCCCATACCTCCACCGCGCCCGCGAACTTCTTGTCTTCCGCATCGAAATCCGCGTCGATGCTCTGTTCCGCGTGCCGGTTCACCACGTTCATCACCAGCATCCCATCGTCGTAAGCCGCCGACGTGTCCAGGTAAGGCACATCGCCAAAACGCTTGCTCGTGTATTTCGGACTATCCACGAACAATTCCAGCGCCTTGCCTTTGCTGTGGTTGGCGAAAAGCTGGAGCGGATAGTAAATCGTCTGCAAAAACATCCCCTTCTCACTCGTGAAAATCGGCGCAATCACATTCACCAGTTGCGCCATGTTGGCGATCTTCACCACGTGTGCATGATTCACAAACGAATTCAGGAACGTCGCCACCACCAGCGCGTCTTCCAGGTTGTAGCGTTCTTCCAGAATCCGCCGGCCGTGCTCCTTCCCTTCCCCGCGCGCGCGATACCAGACATTCCATTCATCCCAGGCGATGTAAATCCGCCGGCTGCGCCGGCTCCCCGGAAAGCGCCGCATTGATGATCCCTTCCGCGGTCTTGATCCGGCTGTCCAACTCCACCGAGCTCGCCAGAAACTCGCGGAAATCGTTCTCGCGGTTGCCCACGTACATGTGAAGCGACAAGATAATCGACGTGGTGCTTCAGATACTCGAGCACGGTCCGGTTCCAGCCCGTCCAATCCGACCCCGGCCCGAAATTCGACGATCCGGCCGCCACCAGCTTGATCTTCGGATCGGTCCACTTCATCAGCTTGGCCGCTTCCAGCGCGAACTTGCCGTAGTCGTCCGCCGACCGGTGCCCCATCTGCCAGGGCCCGTCCATCTCGTTGCCCAGGCCCCAGTAGGTCACCTTCCAGGGCTCGGCGCGGCCATTCTGCTTGCGCAGCCGCGTCATCGCCGTATCTTCCGGGGAATTGCAATACTCCACCCACTGCTGCGCCTCCTGCCACGTGCCCGTGCCCAGGTTCGCGCAGAAATACGGCTCGGTCCCCAGCTTCTCCGCGTACTCCATGAACTCGTGCGTGCCGAAGCGGTTGTCTTCCACCGTGCCCCAGGCCATCTCCAGGCGCGGCGGCCGCTGATCGCGCGGCCCGATCCCGTCCATCCAGTTGTAGTTCGATGAGAAATTGCCGCCCGGCCAGCGCAGGATCGTGACGTTCAACTTCTTCGCCGCGTCCAAAACGTCGCGCCGATAGCCGTTCGCATCCGACAGCGGCGAGCCTTCTTCAAACACGCCGCCCTCGATACATCGGCCCAGGTGCTCGATGAAGTTGCCGTAGATCTTCGGATCGATGTCTCCGATCACCCGCTCCGTATCGATCTTGACGCGCGCGCGCGCCGGAGCCGATTGCGCCCGTGCCACCCAGGGCGCTGCCGCCAGAACCTTAGCGAAGGTTCGGCGCGATGGTATCGATAAGCCGCGTGTGGAACTGTGCACTAACGCAGCATCTCACAATTCACCGCCGCCGCCCGAACGACCTCCCGCCCGATGGCGGCCGGAAACTCGGACGAAAACCCGGAGAACTGCGCGGCTTGAATCCCGAACTGGGCGCCTTGAAACCCGACCCGAACTTCTGCCCCGCTCCGCTCGACCCGTTCCGCAAGCTCCCGCTCGCATACTTCGAACTGCCGAATCCTCCCGAACTGCGCACGTACCGGCTGCCCGAATAATGCTCCTGCGTGAACGTCCCGTGCGTCCCGTACTTCGGAGCGTTGCTGCCTTCCGTACGCCCATAATAGGTCGTGCCACTGCTGCGCGCCGTCCGGTACGATTCCCACTCGTAGCTGGGAATCGGACGGTAGCTGTGCCCCCAAAGCAAGTCCCGCAGCAGCGCGTATTGCCCGTAAAAGACCCAGAAATTCCCGCCGCCCGAATGGTCCCAGTATCCGTACTGATTGCGTTCGCCCACCGGCGCCATGTACGCGAATCCCGCCGGCTCCGGCACTTCGTCGACTTCGCTATCGTACTTGCCCACCGGCTTGTGGGCGATGGACATGCCGATATTGTTTTCCGCCGTCTGATAAGTCGAGCGAGGAATCTCAACCCAATTCTCGTCCGACGTGGTCGAGCCGTCCTTGCCCGTAGCATCCGGGAAGGTGGTCTTCACCGTCTTGACTTCTTCTTCGTAATCCCGCTGGCCGCCCGACTTGCGATCCCGCAAATCCACCAGCATCTTGTCCCACGACGTGTAAAGCTGTCCGCTGAGGGACTGTAGTTCCTGCGTCCGCGCCGGCAACACGGTGACGTCTGTGTGCAGCGTTTCCGCCGTCCCCAGCAGCCCCGCAAAATCGAGGCCCGCCAGGTCCTTCGCTTCCGCCTTGCGCCGCGCGGCATCCGAAGCCTGCCAGGCCCGGTCGGCATCCGCCGGAATCGTTTTCAACGCGGTCAGCCGCGTATCCAAATCGGCTTTCTTCGCCGGCCAATCCGTCTCCGCCCGCGTTACCGCCGCGGTAATGGGAGCGAAATCCCAATGGTCCAGCGTCTGGTGATCCGCCGCCATCTGCTGCAGTTCGCTGGGCAGATTGCGCTTCATATCCACCCAATGCTGCGCCTCGGTCTTCACCGCCGCGGCTTCGTTGATGGCCCCCGCCCGCAGCGCCTGCTCTTCCTTCAGCAGCTTTTCAACTTGCGGAGCGTCCTGCCGGCGGTTGGCCTTCAGCAATCTATCGAGCGCCGCCACATCCCGCTGCGCCCCGCTCAGTTCCCCCCCCGCAATGCGGAAACGGTCCGGAAACACCGTTACCATGTCGCGCGCCCGGAATAAATCCGGGTCCGCCGCCAAATCGGCGTTCACCTCGTCTTGTGTGCTTTGGAATTGTTTTTGAACCTGCGGAAGCTGCTGCTGTTCCGCCTTGACTTCCGCCTGCAACTTGCGCGGCAGATTGTCGAAACCCGCAAACAGAACAATGACAATCAGGAAACTCAGAATTACCGCTAAAACTTCGAGCCCTCGACGGCTCATGACGTGCTCCTTTTGGAATCCGCGCGACGGGCCGTCCGGCCCGTCTTATTGCCGGAAAACCGCTATATCCGCCGGATTCAACTTCACCGCCAAACTCGCGCTGAAAGGTTCCCCTTCACGCTTGCGAACCGCCAGAAACCTCATCCCGGTTTCTTCGGCGAACTCCCACCCGTAGAAACCAGCGCCCTGCGCCCCGCCGTCATGAAATACCCCGACCTCCCGGCTCGAAAGAAAATACCAGTTCTTCCCATCGAACGCGAAATTATCGGCCGTGTTCTGACGCTCGTCCATCTGCGCCAGATCGTCTTCCGATAGGCCCAGATCTTCCAGCGTCAGCTTGCGCCCGTCCAGAAAACCGCGCACATTCACTTCATCGTCCTCGGAGCGCACTTCCAGCGCCACGCGCCGCTCACCGGATTTCCCGCTCACGTCGAACCACTGCCGCTCCCCGGCTTCGTACCGGTTGCTGTGATCCACCGTGAAGTTCATATCCTTGTAGTCGTCGCCCGCGCCCGACACCGAAATGCTGTCGCCGATCTTGGCGTCGGCCGCCGTCAGGTTGGCCAGATCCTGCTGCGGAGCCGCCGGCGTGGCGGGCGCGGGCTGCCGTTCAAATAGTTTTTTCAGAATCATGAAAAGCAACCCTCCCAGAACCAGGACCAACGTCAGAGTGATAGGGCCCATATCCCGCGCCTACTGGCCGCTCGCCTGCCCCCCTACCTTCTCACCGGGAGAGGGCAGCGATAGCGGAATGCTCGGCGCCTTCAACTGCGCGCGCTCTTTCTTCAACGCCGCCAGTTCGTCGTCGGTGCCGTGGCCCAGCGCCGCGAACTGCTTCTCCAGATCGTCGTCTTCCTTGCCCGTCGCAGCCAGTTGATTGAAAGCCTGCGCCGTCGCTTCTTCCTTCGACACCGTCTCTTCAAACCGGTTCAGCGCCGCGAAAGCATTGTCCGCATTGCCCACGCCCGCCAGCGCTTCCGCTACCTTGCGCTGCGCCTGTGCGGCATTCTTGCGCGCCACCAGCGTGGTCGCCGTGCGTTCCGCCTCGTCGATGCGATGCTTCAAATCGCCGACTTGCTGCTTCAGCGTATCGCTGGCCTTCTGCGCCTGGTCCACCGACACCTGCATCGATGTGACCTGCTTGTCGCACTCCGCCTTCTTGGCCAGAGCCTTGCGCGCCAGGTCTTCGTTGTTCGCGTCTAGAGCCTGCCCCGCCCGGTCTTTCCACTCCTGCGACTGCCGCACGTACTTCTGATATTCGGAGTCCAGCCGGTTGTAATTGCTCATCGCCACCGCGGACGCCTGCACCGCCTTGTTCAATTCCTCCCGCATGTCCGCCACAGTCTGGCGAACGGTCGCGTCGAACGTCGCGTCTTCCACGGCGCTCATGCCGTCATTAGCCTGGCCGCGGGCTACCCGGCCGGCGCGATTGAAAATGTCGTTTAGAAATCCCATATCTTTTGCCTCCGCTTACACCAAACTGCTCAAAATGTGCCGCGCCTCCATCACGTCTACCAGCAGGAAATGTACGCAGGACAGGATATCGTCCTGATCCTCCGGCCCCATATCTTCCAGCTTGCAGAAATTGTTCAGCGTGATGGCGACCTTCCCTTCTCCGGCATCGTACAACTGAAAATACGATGTCGAAATGCCATTGTGAGCGTCCAGCATGCTGCGCATCATCTGCGGCGTCACCGCGCTTTCCGGCGCCACCGTGCAGGTCAGCGAAAGATAAAGAATGTCGCCTTCCAGCACTGCCTGCACCGATACCCCGCTCTGCAACTCCTTCACCCGAAGGATGCCGGCGGTCGGTTCCGTCACCTCGTAGCCTTTATCGGCTAACAGCGCTTTGATTGAATCGGCGTGGATACTTTCGATTTGGGCTGTCATAGTTTAGTTGGGTACTCGACAACAACATACGATGCGGCCGCGGGAAAAGTTCAATGGGGCCGAGCCGTTCGTTGCATTGGCTTTCCATGCCCAGTATATCCCAACCGCCGCTTCCTCCAGCTACAATAGGCACTGAATCGGAGGATACGCATGCGTTTCCTGAACAACCCCGCGCTCATCGGCCTGATGCTATGCGCGCCATGGCCCGCCCTCGCCCAGAAGGTCGCCATTCTGGCTTACCCCACCAGCGGCGGCGCCTACGGCATCACCAATGGCCCCGATGGCGCAATCTGGTTCACCGAACCGGCCGCCAACCACATCGGCCGGATTACAACCGCCGGCGTATTTACCGAATTCCTGGTCCCCACGCCCCAATGCTTCCTCCAGGGCATTACCACCGGCCCCGACGGCGCCCTGTGGTTCGCTGAGTATTACGGCGAGAAAATCGGCCGCATCACCACCGATGGAGTCATCACCGAGTACCCCATCACCACCCCCTTCAGCGAGCCCGAAGGCATCGCCGCCGGACCCGACGGCGCTTTATGGTTTACCCAGAATTGCCTGTACAGTTGCGTCGACGGAGGCGAGGGCGCCAACATCGGCCGCATCACAACCACTGGCGCAATCACTGAGTTCGACGCAACCGCCGCCTTCCAGCCCTGGGACATTACCGCCGGTCCCGACGGCGCATTATGGTTTACCGACCTGAACGGCGACTCCATCGGACGCATCACCACCGCCGGCGACATCACCATCTTCCCGGTTGGTACCTATAACACCGCCGGCATCACGGTGGGACCGGACGGCGCCCTATGGTACACCCAGCTCAATGGCAACACCATTGGCCGCATTACCACCGCCGGCGTGATTACCCCTTACCCCATCGGCGCCGGCCAAAACGGCGCCCCCGAGGGCATCACCGCCGGTCCGGACGGCGCACTTTGGTTCGCCGACGAAGCCGCCAAGAAGATCGGCAGAATCACCACATCCGGAAGCGTATCTTTGTATCCCTTACCCTCCAAGGACAGCGACCCCGTCGGGATCACCCGCGGTCCGGACGGTTCCCTCTGGTACGCCGCCGATAAGGGCAGCCAGGTCGGCGAAGTCGTTCTCCTGTCCGCCTCCGTGAGCGCAACGCCCCAAAGCGGTTACTACCGCTCCCCCATCACATTTTCAGGATCCGGCTTCACTTCCGGCGAATCCGTGAATGTCTATGAAAAAGGCGTCGGCTCCCCAATCCTCGCCAGCGCACCAGCCGATTCCACCGGGGCGTTCACCGCTACCGCCACGGCCCCCCAATCGGATTTCGGGCCGCGCGCCTTCCTGGGTGTCGGCCAGACCAGCGGAAAAATCGGCGCTGCCAAATTCTCCATGCGCGCCGCTCTCGGCGTTCAACCCGCCGCGGGCAGCGCGGGAGCCAGCGTGACCGCCGCCCTCTATGGCTTCGGCCCCAACGAAACCGTCGACGTCTACTGGTCCGCGCCGCACACCCTACTCGGCTCCGCCAAAACGGACCTCTCCGGTACCATCGCCGCCTTCGAGTTCACGGTCCCCCTCTCGGCCAAACCTGGAGCCAACAAGCTCTACGGCCAAGGCCAGACCACCGAAGCAATCGGCCCCGGCGCCTTCACCGTCCAATAAGCCCCGAGCCGCGACCGTCAGGGAGCGTCCCGCCGCTAACCTCCACCCCTCCCTAAATCCTTCCCGCCTACACCTACGCAATACAGCCCTAGCGCCCATCCGCCCCGTCCCCCCGCGCCGCCTTCGCCAAAAGCGCCGCCGCCCGCCGGTGACATCCCTTCCGCAACACCGCCGCATACCCCGCCATCGTCTCCGCCACTCGCGGATCCTCCGCTCCAAACGCATCCTGCCGGATCCGCAGCGCTCGCCCATAATGCTCCGCCGCCTTCCCGTTCTCGCCCTCCGCGCTCTCCATCTCCGCCAGATCCGCCAACGTCGTCGCCACAAACGGATGATTCGGCCCCAACGCCCGCTCCCGAATCTCCAGCGCGCGACGGTAAAGCGGCTCCGCTTTCGCGTACATCCCCTGCACATGATAAATGGCCGCCAGATCGTGGAGCGCCGTCGCCAGCAGCGGATGACCCGCGCCCAGCGCCGCCACCACCACCGCCGCCGATCGCCGCGACAGCTCCTCCGCCTCGGTGTAGCGCCCCACCTGGAAGTACAGCTCCGCCAATCCGTTCAACGCGGGCGTCAGCTCCGCGCTCTCCGCGCCCCATCCCCGCTCCACAATCGCCAGCGCGCGCCGGTACTCGGCCTCCGCCCGCTGAATATATCCGTTCGCCCCATTCCGCCGCGCCTGGCCGATCAGCAGGATGGCATCCTCCGCCTCCGATGCCGCCGCCTGTATCGGAATCAAAGCCAGCACCAACCCCAGCACTCCTCCTCGCATCTTCCCTCCTGCTTCGAGGGTGCCGCCGAAGCCTGAGCCCGCACAAGTATTTTGGGGTGCTATAACCGTTCCGGTAACCGTTACCCGGACGAGAACGAAAAGACTTAGACGCTTCGGCGGGGGACGCGGCAGGACACGCAAACTCTCACGGAGCGTGCCTTCCGCGTCTCCGATCTACCGCCCCGCGCCTACATTCCCCGCACAACCTGGGACATCTCGGGCGCCGGCCCTGGGCATTCGATATGGCGATCACTCGGCACCCTCGCCTCCATCGCAGATCTGGTGGCTTGGGCTTGGGCCGGGCTGGGCAGTCTCATATCGAGCTCATTTGTAACGCCCTGGAGCGGCATCCGGCGGCGCCACTCGTACTCGTCTCTTCAATTGCTACTGTTCGCCCTCGCCGGACTCGCTTCCTACTGGGTGACATCCAAGCATATCGACGTTTATCCCATTGGCTCAGTGCCCTCATTCAAGATCGCCAGGTACGCATCGTAAACAAATAACCGATGACGCTGCCGCCCGGTGGTCTCGCGCAGCATCCCCAACTGCCGCATGTGCTCCAGCGACTTCGCCAGTCGACATGAGTAAGTTGTCTATTCGGACCGCACCACAAGCGGCGGCAGTCGGCTCGGGTGGCTCGTTCTATGGGACCGATGCTCGTGACTGTGGCACGGTATACGAGTCGACACCAGCGAGTCGAGCGAACCCGTGGGCGGCGACTTCGATCCACAATTTTGTCGGGTGGCCTACAGATGGCTGCTCCCCCCGAGGCCCACTCACTGTGGCATTGGCAAAACTGTGGAGTATGGTCTTGGTCCAAGCACCGTCCGTACCCGCGGCCAATTCAAACACCGTTCCGGCTGCGCCAGTGCCCCCGCCGTAGGTCGTACCGAAAAGGTCGCCATTGGTATTCCGAATCAGCGTCCCTTTCGGCTGAGAGCCATCAGCGCGACGAGCGCGAAGCGTGCTGCGGTCGATTGCGTGAAGCCGCGTCTCATGCTGTCTCCCGGTCCATTGGAACCCAGCATACTCCCACAGCCTGCGGGCTTCAACCCTGCACCGGCGCACGCCCTGGTTCCGCGCCAGCCACTAGGGCGGCACGTCGCGCCACCGTAGCGCCATGACGGCCGGCGCCCGTGTCGTAAACCGAACGGATTCGCGCCGGCCTGCGTCCAAACGCCACCATTCGGAAACGCTGGAAGGCGGCCAAACCCATCCCGCGGATTGGCCGCCCCCCCGCCTAATGCTTCTCCTTAGGCGGCGCGGCGCGTTGCGCCTGATGCTGCTGTTGCTGCTGCAGATGCTGTTGTTGCTGTGTGTGCTGCTGCGACAGTTGTTGCGTCTGTTGCTGATGCCTTTGTTCCACTTGCGGACTCTGTCCCAACTTCTGGTGTTCCTGTTCCTGCCGCTGCTGCAAATTCTGCCGCTGCTGATCCTGCTTGGCGCTCAGGCTCTTCTGCTGCTGGGCGAACTTCTGGTCCATACCGGAATTGCCCGATTTGTAAGGCTCGGGCCTTTGCGGCGCGGCATCGTTGGGATGCACTGTCTTTCCCGCAGGCCGGCTCTCCGTAGCGGGTCGATTCTCCGCCGGCGCGCGCTCCCCCCCCGCCGCGGGACGGACACCCGGCGCCCGTTCCGCCGCCGGCTTGTACGATGGCGCCGCCGAACGCGCCTGCACCACGCCCCCCCCGCTGAACTGCGAAGGGCGCGCCGTCGCCGCAATCGGCGGCCGGCCGTGGTTCGACGACTCGAACAGTTGACGGTTCCCGCTCGCCTCGTTCACGTGCGCCGTCTGTGCCGAGGTCGGCGGCAAATGCCGGCCGTTCGCCGCTGCTTCCTCCGCTGCCGTCGGCCGCGCCGCGATTCCGCCCACGCCCCCGTTGAAGCTGACGTGGCTCTCGTGATTCACTACAACGTTCTTCTCGTAAACGTTGGTGATGTTCACGACGTTATTCACCGAACGATTATAGAAAAACGATCCGCTTCTCCAATATCCTCCCTCATAGCCCACGCCGCCATAGCCAAAGCCGTAATTCACTCCGCCGTAAAACCCAATCGTCAGGCCCCAATATCCGGGATGGAAAACGTAGAGGCCGTCCCCCCAGCCCCAAAAACCGGGCGTCCACAAATAATCCGGCTCCGGAATCGTTACCCAGGTTCCCGGCACCCAAAAATATCCGCCGTCGTCGTCATACGCCCAGTATCCCGGCGTCCACATGTAGCCATCGCCTGGACAAGCGGGCTGGTCGTAAACCGGCAATTCCGGCGGCGCAATATTGATCGAAAGAACGATTCCGGCGGAAGATATTCCCGGAATCGCCAAACTCATCAGCATGAGAGTCAATAGTGGTAGCAACAGTCGCTTCATATTCATCGTTTTTCCTTGAACAGTATGGGGTCTAATCCCGACGTGCCGCTCAGCAACTGTCAGGCCACTTACCTTCGTCAAAGGACCGGCACTGTAGAATTCCGTACGCTGCGAAGGAAGCTGGCGCCGGCGAAGCGAAACTGAACGAATATGTGCCTCCCGCGACACTTCTAATCGGACCGCGCGCCGCCCGTTCCTCGGTTGGCACGCTTCGTGCTGTCACTCCTGGCGTGTGTGGTCGAAGTCTTCAATTTGTATGAAAAAGGATCTCTTATGACGTCAATTAGCCGTTCTCGCCTTGTAGTTCCCATGTTCTGCGCCTTGGTCATCGCCGGTGGACTCGCACTCAGGGCCTCAACCGCCCCCGAGTCCAACAAGCGCACCATTCTCACTGTCTCCCAAACCGTTCAAATCGGTGACACGGTCCTTCAACCCGGTCAGTATTTGATCAAGCTTCTCGATTCCGAAACAGAACGCCACGTCGTCCAGATCTTCAACAAGGATGAGTCGCACATCATCGCCACCATCGTCACCGTGCCGGTTGAGCGCATTGTTCCGCACGGCCATACCACCTTTACCTTCTACGAAACTCCGGCGGGAACCGCCCGTGCCTTGCGTACCTGGTATTACCCCGGTGACCTCGACGGACAACAGTTCCTCGAATCCAAGCATCATGAGATGTTGGCCGCCAGTACCGCCGTCGTAGACAACCCGCTGTCCTTCGATCAGGATACTAATGCGCAGCAGACTACCACGGCCGCTACTCAGACTACCACCGCTGAAACTTCCACTACCGCGCAAGCTCAACCCGCAACCTCTGATAGCCAGTCCGCCGACCGGCAGGTAACGGAACCGGCTTCCGCGCCGCCGGCCGAAGCCGCGCAACCCGCCGCTCCAGCGGCAAGCACCGAAGTCGCCGCCGCCGCTCCCGCCCCTGCGCCCGAACCAACCCCCGCCATGCCGGCGGAACTGCCCCAAACCGCTACCTCGTACCCTGAAGTCGCCTTCATCGGTTTTGCACTACTTGCCCTGGCTCTCGTCGCGCGCCTCGCCCAGCGAGCCTAAGCTCCTCCGCCCGACCTGCGCTCCGGCGGTATCTCACATTCCGCCGGAGCTCCTGCTGTAAGCTGTCAGATTGGTACCCTCCACTCCCCGGCATCCCGGCTTCGCTCGTTTCTGGCTGGCTGTAATTTTTACCGGAGCTGCCACAGGGCTGGGAGCGGTCGCTCTCACCCGCTTGCTCGAGGTCATGCAGCGCCTCGTTTGGGGTGGCTCCGGCGCCGACATCCTAAAAACCGCGAGCCAGGCCGGACCTGCTCGCCACATCCTCGTACTGATTGGTGCGGGCGCCTTAACCGGACTCGGCCAAATCGTTCTGGGCAAGCTTTCAAGCGCCAACGGCATCGACACCACGGAAGCAATATGGTTTCATGCCGGAAGGATGCCGGCCCTCCGCACTCTGGGCAGCGCGGTTCTGTCGGTATTGATCGTGGGCATGGGCGTGTCGCTCGGGCGCGAAGGCGCGCCAAAGCAAGCAGGCGCGGTCTTCGCCAACTTATTCTCCGACTGGGGCAATTTATCCGACGAGCAGCGGCGCTTGCTGGTGGCCTGCGGCGCGGGCGCAGGCATGGCATCGGCCTACGGCGTCCCGCTCGGCGGCGCCCTCTTCTCGCTGGAAGTCATGCGCGGCATTCTGGCTCTCCGCTTCGTCCTCCCGGCCCTGTTTTGCGCCATGATTGCGACCGCCGTCTCCTGGCTGTTTTTGCCCAACGCACCCACCTACTTGATTCCGGCCTACCAGAGCTCGGCCGCGGTGCTCGTTTGGCTGCTCGTCGCAGCCCCCGTGGCAGGTGCGGTCTCGGTTGCCTTCGTGCGCCTCGTGCGATGGGCCGATCGCAACAAGCCGTCGGGTACGCGCCGTCTTCTCGCGCCTGTCGCAGCCATGGCAGCGCTCGGCGCATCGTCAATCTGGTTTCCGCAATTGCTAGGCAACGGCAAGGACGTTTCGCAGCTCGCGTTCGCCGGCGCGCTCGGCCCCGCTCTGCTGGCGACCCTGTTCGTGTTGAAGCCGGCTGCCACGCTGCTCTCGATGCGCTGCGGAGCGCCGGGCGGCATGTTCACCCCCTCGCTCACGCTGGGCGCCATGTTGGGCGGCGCCCTGGGCTATGCATGGTCGTTGCTGTGGCCGGGCGTGCCCGCAGGCTTGTTCGCCGTGCTCGGAGCTACGGCCGTGCTTGCCGCCACCACGCAAGGTCCGATTTCAGCCGCGGTGCTGATGATGGAATTGACCGGTCGCGACCGCTCCTTCATTCTCCCCCTCCTGCTCGCCGCAGGACTGGCCACGCTCGTCGCCCGGGCCATTGAACCGCGATCGATCTACGACGCCCGCTTGAGCGACGAACAAATTGCGGAACGGCAAAGACTGCGCGACCGGCCCCAGCAGCCCGAAATCGAGAGGATGCGGTAAGCACTGAGCCGGGTGTCCCCCCCCGTCGACACCGTGCGCTTCCGTACCTCGCCCATTGACACACTCGCCCGCCGTTTAATACCGTGAAATTCTGGGACGACCTGCGTCAAAAGAACGATCCAGCCCTCGCGCCCGCCGCCCCGAAACGCCTGCCAAAGAAATCCCCCTGGCCCGGCTGGCCGCTTTCGTCTCGCTCGGCGCGTTCCTCGTGGGGCTCCACCTCTACGCCTCCACTTTCGCCTCGCCCTTCGTCTACGACGATTTCATCCTTCCCCTCGACGAGTCGCCCGTCGGCCTGCTCGCCTGGGTCACCCGCGTCCGCCCCTTCCTCATGTTCACCTACTGGCTGAATACCCACCTCCTCGGCGATTCCCCCCTCGGCTATCACTTCTTGAACTTGGTCATCCACGCCCTCAATACCGGCCTCGCCTTCCTCGTCCTCCAACGCCTGCTCTCCATCGCCGCCGAAGGCCGCAGTCCGCGCCACATCCGAACCGCCGCCATCCTCGGCGCCGCGGTCTTCTTCGTTCACCCCCTCCAAACCGAATCCGTCTCCTACATCGCCGGCCGCTCCGAAAGTCTCGAATCGTTCTTCGTCCTGCTGGCTTACATCGTCTTTCTCTATCGCCGCCGCCAAGCCATCTCCTGGCTCGAGACCGCCGCCGTCCTGACTCTCTTTGTCTTCGGCCTCTGCACTAAGGAGAACGCCATCGCTCTGGTCCCGCTCCTGGTCCTTACCGACATCTTTTGGCCCGCGCCGTTTTCCGTCCGCGGCCTGCGCGCCAACTGGCGAATCTACGCAGCCCTGGGCCTCGCCGCCCTGGCCGCCTCCTGGAAAATCTTTCAAATCCTCACCGCCTCGGCGTCTGCCGGCTTCTCCATCCACGCCGTCACCTGGTACCAATACGCCTTCACCGAAGCCCGCGCATTCTTCACTTACTTGCGCCTGTCTGTCATTCCCACCGGCCAGTCCATCGATCATTACTTTCCCGTCTCGCACAACGTCTTCGAATTCGGCGCCATTTACTATCTCATCGCCCTGGTAGCCCTCGTGGCCCTCGCCATCTTCTACCGCAAGCGCCATCCTGTCGCCTGCTTCGGCCTCCTGCTAACCCTGGTCCTGCTCGCCCCGACTTCCTCCTTCATCCCCATCCAGGACCCTCTCGTCGAGCGCCGCATGTATTTGCCGCTCCTGGGCTTCATCCTGATCGCTTGTGAACTCGCGCGCCACCTCCGCCTCCAACGCCGCACCGGCTATGCCATCTGCACCGTCGTGCTGGCGGCTTTCTACATCCTGTGCTACCAGCGCAATCTTTCCTGGGAAGAACCCTCCCGCCTCTTTGTCGAAGCCGCCCAGGATTCGCCTACCGGCCGCCCTTACCTCAACCTGGTAAAAGTGCTCGCCGAAGAACACAAGTGCCCTTCCGCGACTCCCTATCTCCAGGCAGCCGAAAAGCGCCTTCCCAACGACTATATGGTCCAGCTCGCCTGGGCCCGGGCCTTCGAGTGTGTCGGCCAGAAAGACGCGGCCCTCCAGCGCCTCTTCCGCGCCGCCCGCATCTCTCCCAATGCCGACGTCTTTACCCTGATCGGCAACCTCTACGGCGAAATGGGCAAGCCCGAACAGGCCGGAGTCTACATCCACAAAGCGGTCGCCCTCGACCCCAAATCCCCCATCGCCCTCACCGCCCTCAAAGATTGGGATATCTGGATGCGCGAACTCCAACGCACCGACGCCCAGCCCGCCTCCCACTGAGGGCCGTTCACGAGCCGGGCCGTACCCCCATCTTGAGCCGAATCAATCGCCTGCGCCTTTCGATGGGCGGCTTGGCAGCTACCCAGTGCTAGCCTGATACCAGGCAGGGCCCGTCCAACCCCGTGCGAACAAGAGATTTATGAAAAATTGGGTTCGTTCGTATGGCGCGCCTCAAACGCAACTTTATGCACATTTCTGCACACCGCCCTCCTAGCGCACAGGCCCACCCCGAACGAGATCCGTCCTCAAAAAGCAACCACCGACGCCAACCCACGGGGGTCCGTCAAGAACCCGAATTGGCTTCGTTCCGCTGCTCCATTTCCAACGCAACTTTATGCACATTTCTGCACACTGCCTCAACAAAACCAATAGTTTACCCGCGCCACCCGGCCCCCTGCTCTGATATGATTTACGAGCATGCGCACCCTCCTCGCTCTCGCCTTGATCTGCACCGCCCCAGCCGCCGCCGCCACTTGCGAAAGTCTCAAGGCCGCCGCTCTCCCCGATACAGCCATCGTCATCGCCCAGTCCGTCCCCGCCGGAGCCTTCGCACCCCCCTACGGCCCGCCCCTCGACAAACTCCCCGCCTTCTGCCGCCTCGCCGGAGTCATCAAACCCACCGCCGACTCCTACATCCGCTTCGAAGTCTGGCTCCCTGCCTCCACCTGGAACGGTAAATTCCTAGGCGTCGGCAACGGCGGATTCGCCGGCGCCATCGGCTTCGCCGCCATGGGCGCCAACCTCAAGCGCGGCTACGCCACCGCCGCTACCGATACCGGTCACGAAGCCAGCGCCGAAGACGCCAGTTGGGCCTTCCATCACCCGGAAAAAGTCGCCGACTTCGGCTACCGCGCCCTCCACCTCACCACCCTCAACGCCAAGAGCCTCCTCCACTCCTTCTACACCGAACCCTTACAGCACGCCTACTTCGATAGCTGCTCCGACGGCGGCCGCGAAGCCCTCATGGAAGCCCAGCGCTTCCCCGCCGATTACGACGGCATCCTCGCCGGCGCGCCCGCCAACGCTTGGACCCACATGCTGGCCTCCGGCCTCGACGTCACCAAGTCCATCTACGCCAATCCCGCCGGTTACATCTCCGAGATCAAGTTCCCCGCCATCGCCGCCGCCGTCATCGCCGCCTGCGACGCGCTCGATGGCGTCAAAGATGGCGTCCTGAACGATCCCACCCAGTGCCGCTTCGACCCCGCCTCCATGCTCTGTAAAGACCTCGACACCCGCCAATGCCTTACCGCCCCCCAAGTCGCCTCCCTCAAGAAGCTTTACGCCGGAGGCGTCGACTCGCATGGCAACTCCATCTTTCCCGGCTATTCACCGGGCGCCGAAGACGGCCGCGGTGGCTGGGTGCCCTGGATCATTGGTAGCGGCCCGGGCGGCAGCAGCGGCTCAGTCTACACCGAGAACTATTTTCGCTATATGGTCTTCGACGACCCCGCCTGGAATCCCCTCACTGCCAACATCGACGTCGCCCTCCAGACTGCCGGCGAAAAAACGGCGCAGTCCCTCAATGCCACCGAAACAGATCTGCATGCCTTCCAATCCCGCGGCGGCAAGCTGATCCTTTATCATGGCTGGAACGATCCCGCCATCTCACCCACCAATACCGTCAACTATTACAACGGAGTCATCCACGCCATGGGCGCCCAAAACGCGGGAAACTTCGTGCGCCTCTACATGGTCCCCGGCATGCAGCATTGCATCGGTGGTCCCGGCGCCACCTCCTTCGGACAACTCGGAGCGGCCACCACCCAGGGCCCCGAGTACGGTATCTATTCCGCGCTCGAAGCTTGGGTGGAAAAAGGCGCAGCCCCCGGCCCCATTGTCGCGACTAAGTATGTTGACGATAATCCCGCAAAAAGCCCGCGTATGACTCGCCCGCTCTGTCCCTATCCCCAACTCGCCCAATACAACGGCGCCGGCGATCAAAATGATTACGCAAACTTCACCTGCCGCTGACTTTCTGGCCGGTCACGTGCTAAGTCTAATTAAAGTTGCTTTATCCGCGTCTGGCAGCGCAACGCGCCCTGCTATCATCGCATCTGAGAACACGTAGAGAGACCTAACATGGCTACTAAAAAAGCTTCTAAACATTTCTTGCTGACCGCAACTTTCACGGCGCTTCTGGTGTTACCCGCCGCCGCCCAGGATCCACCCACTCGCGTCGCTAATTTGAATTACCTGAGCGGCAACGTCTCTATGCAGCCCGCCGGCGCCGACGATTGGTCCCCCGCTGTCATGAACCGGCCCTTCACTACCGGCGACAACCTCTGGGCTGATGTCGATGGCCGCGTCGAATTGCACCTCAACCATGCGGTGCTGCGCGTCGGTCCCAATTCAAGCCTGGGCTTTCTCAACCTCGACGACCACATCGCGCAGCTTCGCTTCAGCGAAGGGGAAATGACCATCCGTGTGCGCCGCATGTCCGAAGACGAAAGCTTCGAAGTGGATACTCCCAACGCCGCCATCACCATCCTCCGGGAAGGTGAGTATCGCTTCAATGCCGATCCCGATTCCGCCACCGCCTGGGTCATGGTTCGTCACGGCGAAGCGGAAGTTACCGGCGGCGGTCAAGCCTTTACACTCCGCGCCGGCAACAGCGCTCAGTTATCCGGCACCGACCAACTCGCCTACGACGTCGGGGGCGTGCCGCCTGTCGATGATCTCGAAAGCTGGGCCGAGGACCGCGACAACCGTGAGTCCCGCATGCAGTCCGCCCGCTATCTCCCGCCTGATGTGATCGGTTACGAAGAGTTGGACAACTATGGCTTCTGGCGCGACACTCCCAACTATGGCGCCGTTTGGTTCCCCACCGTGGATGCCAGTTGGGCTCCCTATAGCGACGGTCACTGGGCCTGGATCGAGCCTTGGGGTTGGAGCTGGGTCGATAACGCTCCGTGGGGCTTCGCGCCGTCTCACTACGGCCGGTGGGCTTACATCGGCAATAACTGGGGCTGGCTGCCTGGACCCGTCGCCATGGTCAATGGCGCGGCGCCGGTCATGGCTCCCGTCTATGCGCCGGCGCTGGTCGCCTTCATCGGCGGCGGCGGCTGGGGCGCGTCACTCTCCTTCGGCGGCCCCGCCGTCGGATGGGTTCCCCTCGGGCCCGGCGAAGTCTATGCGCCTGCGTATCAGGTAAGTCAGAATTACTTTCGCACCGTGAACGTATCTAGCACCACGGTCGTAAATACCGTCAATATCACCAACGTCTATAACAATGTCTATGTGAATAAGACGGTCACCAATGTAACCGTCAATCAGCATTTCGCCAACATGGCTGCGCCCAACGCGGTCTCCGCCATGCCGCAGAACGCCTTCGCTACCGGCCGTCCCGTGAAGCAAGCGGGCATCTCGGTTCCTCGCAATCAGATCGCCAGCATTCAGCCGGCTTCCATGGCCCTGGCGCCTTCCGTGGCGCCTTCCAGACAGGCTCTCGCTCCCGTAGCCGGCAATCGTCCCGCCTCGCGGCCTCCCGCCAATGCGGTCAGCGCTCAGGTAGTTGCCAAAGTGGCTCCCCCCCGCCGCCTGTACCCTTTGCGGCGAAGCAGGCTGCTTTCCAGCAGAACCTCGGTCGGCCCGTGAATTCGGTAGCCATTCGCCAGAGCCTGCCGCCGGCCCGCGTGGCAGCTCCCGCGCCGGTTGTGCGGGTAGCTCCTCCGGCCCGGCAGGTCACTCCGCAGGTGCACGCGGCGCCAACCGCTCCCGCGACACCGGGATATCGGCCGCCCACTACTCCAGCCCCGATGACCCCGGCAAATCGTCCACCGGCTGCACCGGCGCCCGCTCCGGCCACTCCGGCGTATCGTCCGCCCACTACTCCGGCGCCTGCACCGCAGACTCCGGCCTATCGTCCCCCCACCACGCCCGCCCCGGCGCCGCAAGCTCCCGCGGTGCGGCCGCCAGTCACTCCGGCGCCGCAGACTACGCCGCGTCAGGAGCCCACGCAGCCCCGGCCGCCGCAACCGGCGCCGCGTCCGGAACAACAAACTCCGCGTCCGGAGCAGACTGCGCCGCGGCCCGCGCAACCCGCGCCCCAGCCGCCACAGAAGCCAACCACCAAGCCAACTCAGAAACCAAAGAAGGAAACCGATAAGGAAAAACCCAAGGAATAACTGGGCCTGAGTCGCCGCGGGCGCATTACTAACTTTAGATAGAATTGATAGCCGCGCGCCCGCGGCCTAACATAAGGTCACGGTTATGCAAGAGTTCCATCTGTACTTGGAAATGCTGTTGAATCATCGCTGCGAACTCGACAGCGGCAACTGCCCGCAATGCCGCGTACTCCAACGAATCTACCAGTTCATGCAGACTGAGATTTTCTCGACCGTCATCTACACCGAGACGCCGCGCGCTTTAGCGCAAGCGGCAGCCGGCGCAGCTGGCCGCCGACCCTCCGCCTTCGTAAGCCGCCGCAACGCCGGACCTGAATCCTAGCGCAATTCGCGTCTCCGTCAGCCGGATCAGCCGGTCCCACAACGACTCCGGCGCCGCATCGAATACCGCCTTCGCGTTTCCAGGGAAGATGTACCATCCGCCCATCGCTACTTCGTTCTCCAATTGTTCTGCCGTCCATCCGGCGTATCCAAGATAGAAGTGGATATCCGCCGCCTCCGTCCCAGTCAGTGTCTTCTCCAGCGACTCCTTCGTCACCGCCAGGAATAGATCGCCCGACACACGCTTCGCTCCGGCCGGTTCTTCCGTCGCGCGCACCAATGCCAGCACCTCGGTCCGCCCAACAGGCCCTCCCGCGTACACTGGGTCGTGCCTCCCCTTCGCGGCTTGCACTTCTTCCAGTACCCGGGAGACCGCTACCTTCGACCGGCGGTTCAGAATTAACCCCACCACGCCGTCGTCGTCAAACTGCACCAGCATTACCACGGTCTTGGCGAAGTTTGGGTCGCCCAGTTCGGGAGTCGCTACCAGAAGTTTTCCAGGGCCAAGGTCCTCGGCACGGGTCGATTGACTCTGTGCCGGCCACATCCCAATCTGTAAGCACAGCACCGCCGCCGCTGCCAGCCGCTTCATGCCTCCCATTCTACGCCTCGCGAATGCAACTAGCCAAAGGGTTAGAAAGCACCCGTCGCGCCGGTTCTCACCGCTTGACCGATGCATTTGTTACATTTTCCGGTTGACTCTGCGAGTTAACTTCCGCATACTAGCGGATACGGTAACGGAAGCGACACGCGCGCTAAACTCCGCTGCCTCAATTTAAGGAGGAGTTCCAAACACAAATGCGAAAATTCAGTATGCTTGGTATTTCATTGATGACTGCGGGCCTGGTGGCTGTCGCCGTCGTTTCTCCTGCGAGCGCAGCGGATTATTCCAACACTGCCCGCATGATTTCCATCCCCTCACCCACGGGTCCGTCGCACTCGAATACGGCCTACAACGGTTTGGCGGCGACCAACGTCTCGGTCGGTCCCGAGACTTCCGGTCTGCCTTGCGGTGAATGCGTTCCCGGCGCCGGTGGCAACAGCATTGGTTTGCCGTGGCCCGAATTCTTGATCCCCGCGGGCACCACGATGACGATCTCCACCTGGTTCCAGTCCACGTCTTACACCGGAACCTGCACGGCCGCCATCATTCTGAAGCAGGGCAACACGGTCATCGACAACGCCCAGTATCCGTTCCCGGGCGGCTGCAATGCCGGTTACCTCTATGGCGTGTTCTTCACCGTTCCCGCTCCGGCCACTACCGGTTACACCACTGTAATCGGCTCCATCCAGGGCGGTACCAACAAGTCGGGCGCCGATACCTTCATCAACGTGGAATAAGCCTTCGCGAAGGGCCGCTCCTTGTCTCCGGCGGCCCTTCGCTCTTTTCGTCCTTCAACTTCAGATCGCCTCCAACTCCTCTTCCAACATCTGCTTCCGCGAAAGATCCGCGTAGTAACCGCCCGCCGCAACCAGTTCCGCATGCGTCCCTCGTTCGACCACCCGCCCGTGCTCCAGCACCACGATCGCGTCGGCTTGCCGCACCGTCGATACCCTGTGCGAAATCAGGATCGCCGTGCGCCCGCGCATCGCGCCCTCCAGAGCCTGCAGGATGCGCTCCTCGGTCAGCGTGTCTACGCTCGACAAAGCATCGTCCAGGATTAGAATCTCGGGATTTCTCAGCACCGCCCGCGCGATCGCGGTGCGCTGCTTCTGCCCGCCGGACAATGTGATGCCCCGTTCCCCCACCACAGTGTCGTAGCCATGGGGGAACGCTTCGATATCCTCGGCCAAGCCAGCCAATTCCGCCGCTCGCCGGATTTCTTCACGCGTGGCGTTCTCCACGCCAAATGCTATATTCCCCGCAATCGTAGCGCTGAACAGAAAGGTTTCCTGCGGCACGAACCCGATATGCCGCCGCAGTTCCGAAGGATCCAGCCCTCGCACATCCACACCGTCCACGAGTACCTGCCCTGCCGTGGGATCCATCAACCGCGGCACGAGGCTCACCAGCGTGCTTTTGCCCGATCCGGTATGGCCCACCACCGCCAGGGTCCTGCCTGCCTCGATCTTCAAATTCAAACCGTCGATCGCTCGTCCTGCCGGATAAGCCACTTCCACATCCCGGAACTCAATCTCGCCGCGCACGATGCCGAGCGGCGTCGGATTCGGCGGCGCGGCGATCGTGGCTTTCTCATGGAAGATCTGGTTGATCCGCTCGAGCGAGGCTCCTCCGCGCTGCATCAGGTTCACCACCCATCCCAGCGCAATCATGGGCCATACCAGGATTCCCATGTACGTATTGAACATCACGAAACTGCCAATTGAGATTCGTCCCACCAGCACTTGCCCGCCGCCGTACCATAGCACCGCCAGAAACGTCAGCCCGATCAGTGCCTCCAGCAGCGGCTGAAAAACGCCCGATACCCGAACCAGCCGGATGTTTTCCGCGATATAAGCCCGGTTCAATGTCTCGAAGGATCGGATCTCGGCGTCTTCCTGCACGAACGCCCGCACCATCCGCACACCTGCCAGATTCTCCTGTACGCGGCTGCTGATATCCGAGAACATCGCCTGGATCTTCTCAAAGCGCGCATGGATCGCCCGTCCGAAGAAGATTACCGCCATGCTTACCAGCGGCGCGGGTAGCATCGCCAGGACTGCCAGCCGCCAATCCACCGTCACCATGATCCCGATCGCCAGCAGAAACGTGAGGCTCGTCTCTGTCCAGTACATGATTCCTGGACCGAGCATCATGCGTACGGCGTTCAGGTCGTTCGTCGCACGCGCCATGATGTCGCCCGTGCGCACCTTGCCGTAATAATCCGGCGAGAGCCCCACCAGATGGCGGAACAGGTCATTGCGCAAATCGTATTCGATATCGCGCGAGATACCGATGATGACCACCCGCATCCAATACTGGAAAAGACCTTTGAAAGCCGCCAGCGCCACCAGCAAACCGGCATAGCGCAATAGCTTCGCAAACCCCGCGGCGCGCGAAAGCGTATCGATCCCCGCCCGGATCACCAGTGGCTGCACCGCGCCCGCCACATCCTTCAGCACCAGCGCGCCCAGCCCCAACGCCAGTCCGCGGCGATAGCGCCACAAATAGCTCCGCACCGTCCGCAACGACTTCCACATAGCTAAATCCCCAACGCGTTCGCCGCGGTCTTCATCCACTCCACCAGGAAGATCTTCCGCCCTTCACGGTTATGCCACCAGCCATCCGCGCGAAAATACCGGTCGGGCGCCCCCACCACCCGCATATCCAGGTTCCCGAGCGCGGCACGATAGATGCGTGCCGCGCGTGCCGTGTGATAGTCGCTGGTCACCAACAGAAATCGGTGCACTCCCCGCCTCCGCAACTCCGCCAGCATCGCCGCCGCTTCGTCCCGCGTGCTCAACGCCTCGTTCGGCGCGCGCACGAACCAACTCTGCGGATATCCGCGTTCCACGGCAAAGGGAATTGCCAGGTCGCACTCGTAAGACCCGTACATCATGTGCGGGCCGCTCACCAGAACCTGCGGCACAAAGCCCTGCTTCACCAATTCCGCCGCGCGCACCACTCGGTTGCCGTAAAAATCCCCCGCCAGCACCACCGCGATATCCGCGCGCGCCGGCCCGTCGTCGCGCACCAGCATTCTGCCCAGCGCGGCCATCCACCAGGCGTGCGTCGCTGCCAGCAGCGCAAACAACAAGGCGAAGGCAATGAGGAGTTTGAGAAAAAGGGCGGGCCGTCGCGCCACGGACTACTTCTCGTCCGCGGATTTCTTCTGGTCCAGGTGACCAACGGTCTTCAGCCGTTGATAAAGCCGCTCAACCTCGGCTTCGTCCTCCGGCAACAGCATGCGATAACGAGGCGGTGGAATCGGACCATGCTCGGCTCCGGGCGCCAGCACTTCACCCCAGAATTGCCGGTACGGCACGCCGTCGATTAGTGCGTCGCGCGACAAGCGCCGCAGATGACGCAGCAGACTGTTACAGGAATCCAGATCCCCAGGGTAGACCAGCGTCATGCGCGAATCGTCGAACAGCGTGATCCGCACAATCAGCGGTGAGAGCCAGTTCCCGGGACGGTCCAGCCGGCGAATGTCCATCCACGGCACAATCCGCTTGCCCGCCGCTAGATAGCCTTCATGAACCTCGATGGCGGGGAGCATTGCCAAAGCCAGCAATAGGACGCCGCTCAACAGAAATAGCCCGGCGGGAAGGTACGCGGTCGTCCAGTCCAGCCCCAGCCACGCCGAAAAGCCGGCCAGTACAACTGCCACAATTCCGAACGTAAGATAATGCCGGCCGGGTGTGTAGCGAGTCATCTTGAAGCCTTTAACTTCTAGCGTACTCTCCCGGCGCACGCCCGTCAATCCATTCGTAAACGCCGCGCGCCACGCCATCCGTAGTCAACTCCGCTCCATACCGTAAGCGCCAATGTAGGCCAAATCACAACTGCGGCGAGGGTTTTTAGTAGCGGCCATCCCAGCCCGTCGCGGCCCAGAAAAGTCACCGCCGTTAGGATCTGGAAGAAAGTACTGGCCTTACCCCAAACGCTCGGCGGAAAGGCACGTAGCTTGGTCGCCGCCAAAGCTACCGCGGAGGCCGCCAGAATCAGCACGTCGCGGCCGAAGATGACCACCACCAGCCACCACGGTACGCTGCCGGAAGCCGCCAATGCCAGGTAAACTCCGGCCAATAAAACTTTGTCGGCGATCGGATCGAAGAATGCGCCGCCCGGCGTCGCCGCCTCAAAATGTCTCGCCAGGTACCCGTCGATGGCATCCGTCGCTGCCGCCACCGCGAACAGAGCAAGTGCATCGAACGCTCTATGACCTACGATCTCCAACACGATAATCGGAGCCAGCACCAGCCGCGCCAGGGTAAACAGATTGGGGACCGTTAGCCAGCGCCGCATCAGACGTGATTCTAGCAGGAGCCTCATGCCCCGCTGCACCCGCTCGTCTTGATAAACTCTTAGGACATGCACAAAATCGGAGTTCTCTACGGCATGGAATCCACCTTCCCGCCCGCCCTGGTGGACCGCATCAACTCCTTCAATGTTGACGGAGTGCGAGCCGAAAGCATCCTCATGGGCGGCGTCATGATGGCGGAGCCCAGCGGATACCGTGTCATCGTCGACCGCATTTCCCAGGACATTCCTTTCTATCGCTCGTACCTGAAGAACGCCGTGCTCAGCGGGGCCATCGTCATCAATAACCCATTCTGGTGGAGCGCCGATGACAAGTTCTTCAACTACGCGCTAGCCGGCCGCATCGGTGTCGCCGTCCCCCGGACCGTACTCCTGCCCCACAAGCAGCATCCGCCCTCTACAACGGAACGCTCGATGCGCAATCTCCGCTACCCGCTCAACTGGGAGGAAATCTTCGATTACATCGGCTTCCCCGCTTTCTTGAAGCCCCACTCGGGCGGAGGTTGGAAAAACGTCTATAAAGTGGATAATCCCCAGGAACTGTTCGATGCCTACGACCAGACCGGCGATCTTTGCATGACCCTCCAGAAGGCCGTCGACTTCGACGACTATTTCCGCTGCTACGTAATCGGCCAGGAGAAGGTCCACGTCATGCGCTACGACCCCAAACAGCCGCACGCCAATCGCTACGTCCTCAACGCGCCGCCCATCGCTCCCGCCATGTATGAGCGCGTAGTAGGCGACGCCCTGAAATTGTGCCGCGCTCTGGGCTATGACATGAATACGGTCGAGTTCGCCGTCGAAGATGGCATCCCTTACGCCATTGACTTCCTCAATCCCGCACCGGACGCCGACGTCCATTCCGTCGGCCAGGAGAACTTCGACTGGGTCGTGAACGCCATCGCCGAACTCGCGGTTAACAAGGCCCTCAGCGACGAAAACCCTGCCCGCGAATACCGCTGGGCGAGCTTTCTGAGAGGCCCGCAATAACCGCCCGCGGGTCGCGCGGCACGCCTGAAAATTTGGAAGCGTAGGGCATAATAAGGGAAGAGGGGATTTCATGAAGCCAAGCCTCAGCATCGGCATCGAGGAGGAATATCAAACCATAGACCCGGAGACGCGCGACCTCCGCTCCCACATCGGCATCGAA
Organism: Bryobacterales bacterium; assembly: GCA_963738375.1. GTDB lineage: Bacteria > Acidobacteriota > Terriglobia > Bryobacterales > Bryobacteraceae > Bog-159. The sequence continues at coordinate 1,109,651 of CAVTWL010000004.1, forward strand.
ATGATCGAAAAGGGCAAAGCCGTGCTCACCGAGCGCGTCAAGCCCGAAATGCATCAATCGGTAATCGAGGCCGGCACCCGCGTCTGCGCCAATATCCAGGAAGCCAAGGCCGAGATCTACATGATCCGCCGCAGCCTCATCGACCTCGCCCGCCAGCACAACCTCCGCCTGGCCGCCGCCGCATCCCATCCGTTTGCCGACTGGAGCACCCAGGAAATCTACCCCGATCAGCGTTATCACACGATCGTTGAAGACATGCAGATGGTGGCGCGGGCGAACCTGATTTTCGGACTCCATGTCCACATCGGCGTCGAAGATCCTGAAACCGCCATTCACATCATGAACGCGGCGCGCTATTTTCTGCCGCACATTCTGGCGCTTTCGACCAATTCTCCATTCTGGCGCGGCATGGATACCGGCTTGAAATCCTATCGCTGCAAGGTCTTCGACAAGTTTCCCCGCACCAACATCCCGGATTATTTTCCCAGCTACGGCGAATACGAGAGCTTCATCAATCTGCTCATCAAAACCAACTGCATCGACAACGCCAAGAAAATCTGGTGGGATATCCGCCCGCATCCCTATTTCAGTACCCTCGAATTCCGCGTCTGCGACATTCCTATGCGCGCGGACGAAACCATCGCCTTGGCCGCCCTGATCCAGGCCACCGTAGCCAAGCTTTATAAGTTGCATTCCATGAATCAGGGTTTCCGCCTGTATCGCCGCGCTCTCATCATGGAAAACAAGTGGCGCGCCCTGCGCTACGGCGTCGATGGCAAGTTGATCGACTTCGGCAAGCGCGTCGAAGTCCCCTTAGTGGATCTGATGGAAGAGTATCTGGCCATCATCGACGACGTGGTCGACGAACTGGGTAGCCGCAATGAGATTAATTACATTCGCGAGATACTAAAAAATGGGACCGGCGCGGACCGCCAGTTACGCGTGTGGAACGAAACGCACGACATGAAAAAAGTGGTGGATTACATCATCTCCGAAACCGAAGCTGGCATTTACGAAAACGACGAAAGGCGGACCGCGGCAAGGTGAACCACGCATTAAAAGAAGTGGCTGTTGAGCAATCCTTGGTTGAGGGAGCGCATAACGCGGTGGTAGTCTGTCTGCGCATTCAGCCGCAAGAGAAAGTGACCCTCATTACCGACCACGCGTCTATCGAAATCGCGGCCGCATTGGCCAACGAGCTGGATCAGGTTGGCGCTCCGTATCGCTGCTGGACGCTGGAAGATGTCGCCCCCCGCCCGCTTTCCGCCATGCCCCAGCCGGTTCTCGACGATCTCGAGACCAGCCAGGTGAGCATCTTCGCCGCCCAGGCCCAGCTCAACGAGCTGCGTTCGCGCATGCAGATGACCGAAGTGGTCACCCGCCGCCACATCCGCCACGCCCACATGGTCAACATCACCAAGCAGATCATGCGCGACGGCATGCGCGCGGATTTTCGGGAAGTCGACCGCATCAGCCTGCAGGTCATCGAAATCGCTCGCGCCGCCTCCGTGGTGCGCGCGAAAACGCCGGCCGGCACCGACATCACCGCCGAAATGAATCCGGACTATAAGTGGCTGAAAACCAGCGGCATCATCAGCCAGAATACCTGGGGCAACCTGCCCGGTGGCGAAATTTTCACTACGCCAGGCGAAGTCAACGGCACCTTCGTGGTCGATGGTGTAGTCGGCGATTATCTCTGCGCCAAATATGGCGACCTGCAAGCCGACGCCGCTCACCATTCGTATCAAAGGGAATCGCCTTACCGAAGCCCATTGCGACAATCGCGCTCTCGAAGATGAATTCTGGCGCTACACCCACACCGACGAAAATAGCGACCGCGTGGGCGAATTCGCCATCGGCACCAACATCGGCGTTCACGACGTCATCGGCAACATTTTGCAGGATGAGAAAATTCCCGGCGTCCACGTAGCCTTCGGCGACCCCTACGGCAGCTATACCGGCGCCAAGTGGACCTGCTCGACCCACATCGACGTCGTCGGCCGGAAATTCGATATCTGGGCGGACGATCGCATCATTATGCGCAACGGCGGATTCGTGTTGGAGGCCGGGATCTGATCCCCCTTCTCCGAGAACGCTTCAACGCGGCCTTCACCCCCGCGAAATACGCCGCTTTCCTTCAGCGGATGTCGGACCAGTCGGGCGCTCCTCTGTCTTTCCGGCATTCCGAAACACCCTGCTTTTTTCCCGCCCCCCTGGTCGAGTCCATGGCGCGCGACGGCGCCGAGTTGATCCGCCAGTTGACCAGCCCCGAATACCTGCAGATCGCCCGCCAGGCCGTGCCGCCGCGGTTCGATGTACCCAGCGAACCGGACCATCCCCTTTTTGTGCAGGTGGACTTCGGCCTGGTGCGCCAGGCGCCCGGCGAAATCGTCCCACGCCTCGTCGAGATTCAGGCCTTCCCCTCCCTCTACGCCTATCAACCTGTGCTTTCCGAGGTGTACATGGATGCCTTCGGCCTCGACCCCAGTCTGCGTTACCTGCTCAGCGGTCTGGATGTCGATGGCTACCGCGCGCTGCTGGGCCGCGCGATCTTGAATGGTCACGATCCCGAAAACGTCATCTTGATGGAGATCGATCCGCTCCACCAAAAGACACTGGCGGATTTTATCCTTACCGAACGCATGCTGGGCGTGCGTGCCGTCTGCATCACCCAGATTCGCAAGGAAGGGCGCCGCTTGTACTATGAGCGCGACGGCCGCCGCATCCCCATCCACCGCATCTACAACCGCACCATCGTCGATGAGTTGGAACGCCGCAACATCACCCCCGCCTTCGACTATCGCGATGACCTGGATGTCGAATGGGCCGGACATCCTAACGACTACTTCCGCATCAGCAAGTTCTCGCTTCCCTATCTGCGGCACCCCTCAGTTCCTCAGACCTGGTTCCTCGACCAACTCCATCACATCCCCGAAGATACCAATGACTACGTATTGAAGCCGCTCTATTCCTTCGCCGGGCTGGGCGTGCGCATCGGACCGCCACGCGAAGAAATCATGGCGATCCCCGCGGCTGAGCGCGGAAGTTACATCCTGCAGGAGCGCGTGAGCTTCGATCCCGTCATACACACTCCGCACGGTCCCACGTGCGCCGAGATCCGTATCATGTACATCTGGCTCGACCGCTTGCTGCCGGTTTCTTTGCTGGTTCGCATGGGACGCGGCGCCATGATGGGCGTCGACCACAACAAGAATCTCGAATGGGTCGGCGCGTCCGCCGGTCTCTATGTGTAGCCGCGCAATGCTATACTCCCCTATCCATGTCTTCATCCGAATCGGGAGCATTGCACCCAGCCGCTAAGCTGTACCGGTTTATCATCCTGGCCTTCGCCGCCCTGATGGCTTTCGGTAGCTACTTCGCGTACGATAGCGTCGCGGCCATCGAAACCACTCTCATCCAGGTCTTTCATACCGACCGCGCGGCCATCGGCGCCATGTACACGGTGTACAGCGTAGCCGCCGTAGTCGCCGTGGGCGCCGGCGGCGTACTCATCGACCGCGTCGGCATTCGCCGCGCCAGCCTGATCTTCTCCGGCTTTGTTGTCGCCGGCGCCGCCATGGTCGCAGCCGCACCCAGCCTGCCGGTCCTCTACGCAGGCCGCGTGCTGTTCGGCATCGGTTCGGAATCCATGATTGTGGCCCAAAGCGCCATCATCGCCCGCTGGTTCACCGGTAAGGAACTGGCCATGGCATTTGGCATAACCCTTACCATCGCCCGCCTGGGCACCTTATTTTCGTTCAACACCGAAGAACTTCTGGCCACGCGCGTGGGCTGGCGCGGCGCGCTGTGGATCGCCGCCGCCCTTTGCCTCTTCAGCCTTCTCTGCAATTGGATTTACAATCTCATGGACCGCCATGCGGAGCCCATCCTGAAACTGCCCGAGGCCGGCTCCGGCGACAAGATCGCCTGGAGCGACGTAGGCAAGTTCAGGTCTTCTTACTGGTACGCGGTCGGCATTTGCGTCACTTTCTACTCCGCCATCTTCCCCTTCACCGCGCTGGCCACCGACTTCTTTCATGACAAGTGGGGCATGCCCATGGCCTCGGGCGAAGGTTACGGCTTCCTGGCCGGCGTCTTTTTCAATCTGACCCACATGTTCACCACCGCGCAGGGCGTGACGTCCATCATCATCGCCGCCTCCATGGTGCTTGCGCCATTCGCCGGTAACCTGGTCGATCGTATCGGCCGCCGCGCCACCCTGATGGTGCTGGGTTCGCTGCTGATTGTGCCCGCCCACCTGCTGTTGGGGTTGACTACCATCTCCCCGGTTGTGCCGATGATCGTGCTGGGCGCGGCCTTTGTCCTGGTGCCGGCTTGCATCTGGCCCTCCGTCCCGCTGATCGTCGACGCGCGCTGCGTCGGCACCGCGTTCGGGCTGATGACCGCCATTCAAAATCTAGGCCTCGGCGCGTTCCCTTACGCCAATGGCGCGCTTCGCGATGCCACCCATGGCTACACCGCCAGCCAGGTCATGTTCAGCGGCCTGGGATTCTGCGGTTTGATCTTTTCGCTGTTGCTCTTGCGTGCCGATCGCCGCGAAGGCGGCCGCCTGGAGAGCGCCAAGTAATCGCTGTATAATCGGGCTTCCGCCCATTGAACCGGTAAGAGAGGATTTTCCGAACGATGCCCCTACCAGCCTTGTTGCTGTTTTTCGCAGCCCCAGAGTCGCGCATCACTTCGCTCGACTGGCTCACCATTGGACTTTACTTTGGCATCCTTCTTTGCGTTGCCTGGTGGGTCGTCAGAAAGTCCAAGGATTCCGCAACGGATTACTTCCTGGCCGGCCGCAACCTGGGCTGGTGGGTGATCGGCGCTTCCATTTTTGCTTCCAATATCGGCTCGGAGCACATCGTTGGATTGGCTGGTTCCGGCGCGACCAGCGGCGTGGCCATGGCCCATTACGAACTGCATGCCTGGTGCCTGCTGGTGCTCGCCTGGGTCTTCGTGCCGTTTTACATGCGCTCCATGGTGTTCACCATGCCCGAGTTTCTGGAACGCCGCTTCAACGAAAAGTCGCGCTACGTGCTGTCGATCGTCTCGCTCGTCACTTTTGTCATTTCCAAGATCGCAGTGGGCATTTTTGCCGGCGGGGTGGTCTTCGGCAGCCTCTTCCCGGAAATGTCGATTGACTCTCGGCGGCGTGACCATCGACAGCTTCTGGATCGGCTCCGTCTTGGTCATCGTCTTGACCGGTCTTTACACGACGCTCGGCGGCATGCGGGCGGTGGCCTACAACGACGCCGTGCAGGTGGTCGTTCTGATCCTGGGATCGTTCCTGCTGACCGCTTATGGCCTGGTTCGCCTCGGCGGCTGGCAAGAGCTGCGCCACATTTGCGGCTCGGAAATGTTCAACCTCTGGAAGCCGCTCATCCCGGCAGGCGTGCAAGGCACCTGGTCGCCGGTGTTGCAAACCAACGCCGCCGGCCAGGTGGTGAAACAGGCTTGGTATTTCAACGACAATTTCCCTTGGCTCGGCATGTTGTTCTGCGCTCCGATCATCGGCCTGTGGTACTGGTGCACCGACCAATACATCGTGCAGCGCGCGCTGGGCGCTCCGGACGAAAAAACGGCGCGCCGGGGCAGCATTTTCGCCGCTTTCCTGAAACTGTTCCCGGTCTATCTGTTCATCATTCCCGGGTTGATCTGCTTCGCGCTGGCGAAGAGCGGCAAGGTTCCCGAGCTAACGTCCATGATCGGGCCGGACGGCCAATCCGATTCCGGCCATGTCGAACGCCGCGTTCCCCATGATGGTGCAATACCTGCTGCCGCCGGGCATTCGCGGCATCGTGGTGGCCGGGCTGCTCTCCGCCTTGATGGGCTCGCTTGGCGGGAGTATTCAACGCCTGCTCGACCCTGTTCACCGTCGATCTCTATCAGAAATGGAAGCCGCAGGCATCTCAGCATGAGCTCGTTCGCATGGGCCGGACAGCAACCATCGTGATGGTCATCATCGCCCTGGCCTGGATTCCGGTGATTAAGAGCGCCAAGGGATTGTACACGTATCTGCAATCGGTGCAGGGCTATCTTGCTCCGCCGATCTTCGTTGTGTTCTTCCTAGGTGTATTCTTCAAACGTATGACCGGTGCCGGCGCTTTGTGGGCCATGATCGTAGGCTTCGCTCTCGGTATCTTCCGCATGGCGGTCGACACGCCCGTGACGCTCGGCATGGGTGGTTTCACCGGTTACGAACCCGGTTCATTCCTGTGGGTCGTGAACAATATCTACTTCCAATACTTCAGCGTGCTTATTACCATCGTTTCGGCCGTCGTCATGATCGGGGTCAGCTACATGACAGCGGCGCCCGACGAACGCAAGATCCAAAGCCTCACCTTTGGCACCGCTACCGAAGCCGACCGCCGCAAAACCCGCGCCGGCTGGACTTGGAAGGAAGTCGCTGCATCCGGCATTGTGCTGGCGTGCATTCTCGGGAGTTATCTCTACTTCCGCGGCTGAAGCGGCCGTTACCGTTTTTCGTCCGGCTGGCGCATAATTAATAAAACACGCCAGGAGGCGTTATGGGCTGCCGTACATGGGTGTATGCGGGGATGGTAGTGGCCATCGCCGTAGCGAGGGGTCAGAACCCGGGGCAAGAGGTAATCGACAAGAGCAGCGAGCGGGTGGTCTTTTTCACCGGCAACGTCATGCTGGACGATGGCTCTGCGCCGGCCGATGCGGTTCGGATTGAGCGCGTTTGCGACGGTCACGCTACCTTCGAAGCGTGGACAGACGAAAAGGGTCACTTTGGCTTCAAGGTGTCACCCAATGGCGACGACGTCTCTTCCGGCGATGCCAGCCTGCCTTCCGTTCTGCGCAACGATGAACTGAACAAGGCGTTGAACGCGAGTTCCACGCAGTATTCACGGCCCATCACGACCGCTTTGCGCGGCTGCGTGCTGCGCGGAGTTCTGTCCGGCTACGGGTCTGAGACGGTGACCATGGCGATTAAGAGCACCATGGACGATTCTCGAGTGGGCACAATCCTGCTGCATCCGCTATCGCGCGCCAGCACGCTGGTGGTGAGCGCGACCACGCTGCAGGCGCCATCGAATGCGCGCAAGGCCTATGAACGAGGACTCGAAGCCATGCGCGGCGCGAAGTGGGATATGGCTGCGTCGGAGTTCGGCAAAGCCGTCAAATCGTACCCGAAGTTCGCCGTGGCTTGGTACCAACTGGGTCTGGCGCGCCAGAACCGTAAAGATGCGGCGGGAGCGGTGGAAGCATGGAAGCAGTCCGAAGCGGCCGACCCCCGATATGTGAAGTCCTATGAAAGCCTGACCTTGGCCGCGGACCATCGCGGGGATTGGGCCGAATCGCAAATGTATTCGCAGAAGTGGATACAACTCGACCCCGAGGATTTCCCGGGGGCTTACCTTCTGAATGCCGTGGCTAACGCCAGGCTCAACAGACCCGTTGAAGCCGAGAAGGCGGCGCGCGAGGGTTTGCGTTTGGACAAGGAGTTCAGGATTCCCCGCATTAGCTATGTGCTGGGCTTGATTCTGATGGAGAAGAAGGAATATGCGGAATCCGCCAGGTGCTTCCGCAAGTATCTGGAACTGGCGCCAAACGCGAACGACGCCGCCGTGGTCCGCCAACAAGTTCCCAAACTGGAAGAACTGGCCGCCAATCAGGGCGCTAAATAAGCGCCGGGAATCACTTTACGGCAAGCCGGAAATCGACGGTGACAACCAGTGCGTCGGGCATCACCTGGATGCGCAGCACGTTGAAATCCAGCATTTCCTGGCGGTAAACGGCTTGCGGCGCCGTTTGCTCGAGCAGCTTTTTCGCCTGATCTCCCACGCGATATTCAAACTGCTTGCGCAGGCTATCGCCCAAGGCGGCGCACACCTTCCGCACGTAGTAGCCAGTCGCATGCGCTTCGACTTTCACGTCCTTGAGGCCAATCGACTGATTGCGATAGTAGGGGAGCGCCGTGACGTAAACATCAAAAGAGTCGCCCAACCCGATGCATCGGCCAAACACATCCAGCGCCGAGCGCCCGGTGAAGTGCGCCTTCAGGATCAACATGCCGTTCTCGCCGTGGAGTTCGGGATGCTCGAGATACGCGAAGCTGCACTTGGCCGCGGCACTCCCCCGCACATAGCGTTTGCCGTCCTGCGTGAAGACCTCCTGGGCCAGGATTTTCTGGATGGCCGAATAGTGAATCTCGATGTCGGCCGCGCGTGCAGCGGACAGCGAAACGAGCAGCAGAAGGATGCAGCGGGCTCGCACCTTCATCGGGTTAGTGCATGGCGGCGGCGATGATCATGCAAATGCCGATGGCCGCCGCGCCCGCGAAAATAGCCACAGCCAGATTGCGTTCCTGCACCAGTTCGCGCCACAGATTCACCGGCGCGGCTTTGGACAAGATGGCGACGGCGAGGGCGAAGACTGCAATCCCGAGCGACGCGAAGATGACGGCGTTCACCAACGGGTGCTCGGTCAGCATGCTTTCGCCACCGCAGCTTTGGCATCGATCCACTGGCGCCAGATATCCATACCGGCGCCGCTGGTGCAGGAGACTTCCAGGATCTGCGCATGGGGCTGCACCCGCTTGATGTATTCGCGCGCGAGGTCCATCTTGAAAGGAACGTAGGGAAGCAGATCTATCTTGGTGAGCACCACCACGTCGGCGCGATGAAAGGTTGCCGGATACTTCAGCGGCTTGTCCTCGCCTTCGGTAACGCTGAGAAGCACCACGCGCGCCTCTTCGCCGAGGTCATAGCTGGTGGGGCAAACCAGGTTCCCGACGTTCTCAATCAGCAGCAGGTCGATCTCTTCAGGCTTCCATTCGGCGAGCGCCGTGGTCACCATGCGTGCGTCCAGATGGCATGCTCCCCCGGTGGTGATCTGGCGCACCGGAAAGCCGTAGCGGGCGAGGCGTTGCGCGTCGTTGTCAGTTTGGATGTCCCCCGTCAACACCGCGACCTTGCGGCCCAGTTCGAAGGAAGCCAGGGTGCGCTCAAGCAACATGGTCTTGCCCGATCCGGGCGAACTGATCAGGTTCACGCACCACGTGCCGTGGCGCTCGAAGCCTTGGCGGAGATCCGCGGCGAGGCGGTCGTTTTCATTCAGGACTTTTCGTTCCAGGGGCACGCGCATCAGGTTTCTTCCATCTCCATATAGGCGAATTCCAGCTCTTTGCCGCTGGCCAACTCCGTTTCCGCCGAGCCGCAATGGGGGCAGTCCGTCTGGTAGTCGACAACGGCAAAGTCCCGCGCGCACTGGCGGCAGCGATTGCGCCAGGGCGACGGATCGATCAAGAGCGCCAGCGGCGCCAGGTCGGTATCCTGCACCAGGGTTTCAAAGCAAAAGCGCAGCGAATCCACATCGACTCCGGAGAGTTCCCCGATCTTGAGGCCGACCGCCATCACGTGGGCGTTGTGCCGCGCGCCTTCGGCGCGGACAGCCTCCAACATGGATCCGGCGATGCTCATTTCGTGCATTGTTACAGAGCTACTTCGATGATAGCGCGCGGTTTCCCGCCGGGTTGCCCCACGAGGCAGAAGTGCGCTATGAATTGTACTCGTCATGATGAAAACGAACTGGCTTGTCTGTCTCGCGGTGGCGCTTCCGGCGCTCGCTCAGAATACGGTTAAAGACTCGATCGTGAAACATTGGAAGACAACGAAGGAATTCACCCTGGCCGTCGCCGATGCGATGCCGGCGGACGGCTACGGTTTCCGGCCTTCGCCCGAGGAGATGAACTTCGGCCAGCTGATGGTGCATATCGGCGTGGCGGACTTGAATGCCTGCGCGCTGGCGAGCGGACTGGACAAGCCGGCGCTGCCGCCCAAAGTCGCGGCCTGGCTGAAGGATACGAAGCAGGATATGGACAAAGAGCCGGCGACCGCCTTTCTTGCCCAGACGTTCGATTTCTGCGTCAAGGCCGCTGAGTCGCTCACGCCCGAACGGATGGAAACCGTGGTGGGGCCGGCCAATCGCCACATGACGGCTTTCGAATGGATGTGGAGCTACTTCACCCATACGGCGCATCACCGGGCGCAGGCCGAAGTCTACCTTCGGGTGAAGGGAATCAAGCCGCCGGACTACAAGTTCTGAGTGCGGGCCGGCAAGGTATACTTGCCGGAGATGAGATTCGCAAGGTTTGTCTTCACGGCCCTTTGTCTGTGGGCACCGACGGCCACCGCGCAGTCGGCGTATGTACGAGTCAGCCAGGTTGGATATGAGGATGGCGCCGGACCGTTTCGCGCGTACCTGATGGCGAGCGCGGCAGAGACCGGAGCGACGTTTGCGGTGCTGAACTCCAGTGGCCAGACGGTGTACTCCGCGCCCATCGGCGCATTGCTGGGGACCTGGAGCAACACCGGCTCGCTGGTGTACTCGGTCTATGCTCTCGATTTCACCGTGCCGGCTGGTTTGGGATATACGATCTCGGTGACTGGCCCCGCGGCGGCGGTTTCTCCGGTCTTCCCGATCGCCGATCCGGTTACGCTGTACTCCGGGCTGCTGCTGAACACCAAGTTCTTTTATGAAACCGAGCGGGATGGGCCGAACTACATTCCCAATGCGCTGCGCAGCGCGCCGGGGCATCTGAATGACGCGACGGCAACGGTGTATCAAACGCCGCCACTGGACAGCAACGATTTGATCATCGACCACGGGCAAGGCCTTGACCCCGACGGGCGCGGCGATCAACGCAACCGGCGGATGGTGGGACGCGGGCGACTACATGAAGTACGTGGAGACCATGAGCTATACGGTGGCGCTGCAGGAGATCGGGATCCGAGAATTTCCCAAGCAGATGGGGCCGGGCGCACCGATGAATCCGCCTGCGCCGCCGAACGCGATCTCTTATGCTGGAACCGCCGCCGGGGCTCCGTCATCGGCCGACTTCGCGCCGGAGGCCCACTTTGGAATCGAGTTCCTGATGAAGATGTGGGACGACTCCAGCAAGACGCTTTACTACCAGGTGGGCAACAGCCAAAGCTGGTCGAACTTCCCGAACCTGCTGAGCGACTACGATATCTGGCGGCTGCCGCAAGCAGACGATAGCTGGCCCGGATGTTCTGGTTCGGCGCAGTATATTTGCCATCGTCCGGTCTTCGTTGCCGGCCCGGCCGGATCGCCTGTCAGTCCCAATCTGGCGGGACGGCTGGCGGCGGCATTCGCGGGATGCTACCAACTGGAGCGCACTTCCCATCCGGCATTCGCGAACCAATGCCTGAAGAATGCCGAAGACATCTTCGCCCTTGCCGATCTGTCGTTTTCCGACCCCGCGGGGTATGTTGGCAGTGGGACGTGCGCGTCCGGATGCCTGCTGACGATCATGCCCTTCGACGGCTATCCGGAGACGGTTTGGGAGGACGATATGGAGTTAGGCGCGACGGAACTTTACTTCGCGCTGGCGTCGGCTAACGGGCAATTGCCGGCGGGATTGCCGGTCACCAATCCGCTGACTTACCTGACGCAGGCGGCGCAATTTGCGAGTAACTATGTTACTAACATCTATAACAAGGGTTACTCGGACACATTGAACTTATACGATGTCAGCGGCCTGGCGCATTATGAGTTATGCCGCGCGCTGGGGGCGGCGGGCAACCCCGCGGGACTGGCGGTGAACCAGCAGGGCATGCGAGCCCAATTGCTGGCCCAAGTGGGCGATGCCATCAACCAGGCGGGCACGGATGCCTGGGGATTCGGCGATGCGTGGACCGGCGATACGACTTCGCACGGCGCGGGCATTGCGGTGATGGCGAGCGAAGCTTATCATCTGACTGGCGACAGCAGCTACGATGCGTATTCGCGGTCCTGGCTGGCCAATATTCTGGGCGCGAATGCGTGGGGGTCGTCGTTCATCGTGGGCGACGGTTCGGCGACTTTTCCCGATTGCATCCAGCACCAGGTGGCGAACATCGCCGGGGCGCTGGACGGCACGTCGGGAGGGGCGCCGGTGTTGTGGGGCGCGGCGACGGAGGGGCCGTCTTACGCGGGCACGGCAGGCACGCTGGACGGCATGAACCTGTGCCCGGCCAACGGGGTGAACGCCTTCGAGATTTTCAATGGCAACGACGGGCGCTACAATGCCTCGGCGCGGGCGGTTTACCGGGACAATGTGCAGTCGTATAGCACTACGGAGCCGGCCATCGACCTGACTTCGACTTCGTTTCTGATGTTTTCCTGGCGCATGACCGGGACGCCGGCTCAGCGGTAAGATGTGGAGATGAACAGAGCGTTTCTCATTGCGGTTTCGCTGGTTGGCTGCGCGGCGTCTTCCCTTTTCGCTCAGTCTGGTATCACTTTCACGCTTTCCAATCGGCCACTGCCGCGCTGATACGGGTTGGTGGATGCTGGAACTCGAACCCGACGGCCATCCTGCTGGTGAAGAAAACCGATCCCCGCGCCGTGGACATGTTCTCGTTCGACGTCGTGGACGGCAAGGGCAAGTTGAAATGCCGGTACGAGAGGATCATCGAAGACCGCATCGCGCCGGTGATCGAAGCAGGCGCCAGGGAGTGGGAAACCAGGCCGTTTCTGGGAAATACGACCCCCGACATGGTTCTCTCAGTGAGGAATGTAAAGGTTGTCTTTGCCGGGGACGACGACCCGATCGTGAAGAAGCGGGACGCAGATCTGATTGCGGGCCGCAAGTTCAGCATGCGGGAAGCGAGGTCCGAGCGGTGAATTCGGGTTCACGGCCTGCCTGACAATTTTCATGCAGGAAAGCCCGGTAGCCGGCTTCATCCCACGAAGCCGGTGCGTTTGTTCCCATCGATGAAAGGGTGATTCCGCACGATGCCGGCCGTATAGGCTGCGGCCCTGTCGACGATCTGGGGAGCGCCGCCATAGACGAAAAGCTGTTGGGGGCGGGCCAGTGCGGATTCGAGCGAAGCGTTATCGCGCAAGCCAGCGGCGCCGCCATGCAGTGCCAGGAGACGGCCGTGAAGCCCGAGCGCATCCCGCCTGTCGATCACAGGATGGCTTTTTCACTGGGCGAGGACGTGCAAGGTGTTGCGATAGCGGCTGAGGATATCCTCCGCCTTGGCCATTTTCTTTTCGAATGCCGGGTCGTATGGCGTGAGGCGATAACCGCCTTCCGGAGCTTCGATCAAGAAGAGGGGTTGGCCCTCGCCGGCTTGCAGGCGGTTGATCACCTCTTTGGGGAGGACAACACCTAGGGAATTTCCGAATCTGCGGACTTTCAGTTCAACCAGGGGATAGACGTGCGAGCGAACACAGGAAGTGTGCGGAAGTGTGCAGAAAGGGGCAGATGCAAACGAACCCAATTTGGGGCAGGCCGGGCGGGGCGGCGGAATTTGACAAATGAACCCAAAGCCGTTGATTCCGCTTAGGTTCCGGGGTGTGCTGTGTGCGGAAGTGTGCAGAAGGGGGCAGGCCGGCCGAAGTGAATGAAATTTTACGAACGAACCCATTTTTGTTGATTCTGTTCATCTTAGGTGGTCTTGAATGGCGGTTTGGGTAGCGATGGAACGTTTTCATGATAGACTAGTCGATTCAACTGGTTGATTTATGCGCGAAATTCAAGCATCGGCCGCGAAGGTTCATCTGCCCCAACTGCTCGACGAGGTGGAGCGCGGCGAAACACTGATCATCACCAGACATGGACGAAGGATCGCGCGAATCGTACCCGAGGTGGACGGTCAGCAGGGCGAAATCGACAACGCGATCGCCGGTATTCTGGAACTTCGGAAGCGAACCGGCAGGATCACGGTGGAGGAACTGTTGGCGGCGCGCGACGAGGGACGCGAGCGCTGATGGCTTTTGTTCCCGACGCATCGATTGCCGCTTGCTGGGCCTTTCAGGATGAAGACCACCCAGATGCGCGACGGGCATTGCAACAGATGCGCGTGGAGGAGGCGGTAGTTCCGTGCCTGTGGTGGTTTGAGGTGCGGAATATTCTGCTGGTGAACGAGCGGCGGGGACGCATCGCCGAAGCCGAGACCGCCGCGTTTTTGGTGCACCTTGGGAGGCTGCGGGTGCGTGTGGACCGGCTGGCGGGCGAACAGGCGGTTTTGCGGCTGGCGCGAAGCCACCGGCTTTCGGTGTACGATGCCGCTTATCTGGAGTTGGCGCAGCGGGAAGGCATAGCTCTGGCGACGCTGGACGGCGAACTGCGGAGGGCGGCGGAGGCGGAAGGCGTGGGTCTGGTGTCCGGGGACGCGTGAATTGCGGGTTGGATGGAGCATGATGCACCTGATTTATTGGTAGCAGCGCGGGGACGGGCTTTGAGTGGGCAGGTGGTACAAGGTGAAGAAAAAGCGGGTTAAAGATGAGGCTGCGGACGTGTTAATTGCAGATTCGAATCGGAGTACGAGCAGGATTGGCCGCAGCCGATTGTCAGAGAAAAAGGGGGCGGGTCACTACCATCAGTTTGAATCCGTACCGTTATGCCAAGAGTGCGATGGAAACCGTTTCTATTTGGCGGCCAAACTTACGACCTTAGCCATCTACATCCCCGGACGTGCCGGTACGAGCAGCCAGCCAGGGGCGACAAGCCCGCGCGCGCCTACACGGTGGATATCATCTTTTCTTTGCACTGTTTTACGAGGGGCCTGTTCGGCGATGAAACCGCGGATAAGGCCTTTTGCTACGCAGATGACCGCGAGATGCGACGCTTTGATTTCCGAATGGTATCAACTGTCGAAGCAGCTCCCCGGCATCATCGCGGATTCTAGGCAAGTGCAAGTGTTACCATACCGGCCACGATAATTTCTTTTCGGTGGCGTGTGTGGATGCCAGCGGCCAGAGTACCGAGTACGACATCTTCTTTGCGGTCTCTCGATCGTCCAGGAAAAGAGGCGTGGTAAACCTTTATGTGCAAAGCGCCTACCCACGCGACGCGGCCCACGAGCAACGGTCCTCGCACGGTAACGCCGGTGGGGCTCCACGTATTCCGCACAAACGTGCCGAACAACCGGCCCATCAGGCCGGCGCCAAAATAAAGCGGCTCCCTTTTGGGGAGCCGCCCTAAATCAATTTAATCGGGCCTCTTGGGTATGTCCACACTTGGGTGGAAACCGGTTTCCCGGTGGGGTCAGCGCCACGGCCTGGCCGCTCCGTTCATACGCTGACGAGTTCATGATACGCTTTTCGCGCGAAAATTGAACCGGTAGCGGGGGGGCTGAGGATTGCCTTATTTTCACTGGAAGTAGATCCGGCCCTCAGGATGAAGACCACCCAGGCATTGCACCAGCTGCGCGCGGCGGGGGGTGCGCAACAATATTCGGCGGGTGAACGTGCGGCCCGAGAGGCTGCGGGTGCGCGTGGGCCGGCTCGCCCGCGAGCAAGGGGTTTTGCGGCTGGCGCGAACCCGCCGGCTTGCGGTGTACGATGCGGCCTATCTGGAGTTGGCGCAGCGGGAAAGCCATAAGCGCTGGCAACGCTGGACGGAGAACTGCGGAGGGCGGCGGAAGCGGAAGGCGTGGGCCTGATTGTCCGGAATGGTGTAAGCCACCGTTTAGGTCCTCGGGGAGATTGTGGCGCTAACGGGAATCGAACGTGTAGGCGGCCGCTGCTGGTCGCGGCCGTTGGGTGCAACTTGTTGCAAATACGTGCAGTTCACGACCGCGCGACGGCCGAAATGCCGCTACGGAGGCGCGACGTACTACCCTGGTCCTACCCTGATGGCGAGGCGATGGGGGGCGGGCACTGGACCGACTGGGGGCGAAACCCGCACGCCGCAGGAGTATACTCATTGCCAGGACCTGGAGGAAATACCATGAGACGCCCAGTAGCACGACTCGCGCTGATAGCAATACTCGCCGTTCGCGGCGCGGCGTACTCGACGTAGCGTTAACGTTCTTATCACCATCGCGGGTGTGGGGCTTTCTAGTGATGTTTGGCACCGGCACCGGCACGTTCGGTCATCCCTTGTTTTTTGAGACGAACCCGTCAATACCTACGTGGATTACTGCTCAAGATTTGAACGGAGATGGCCACCTAGATCTCGCTGTTGATACAAATGATTTGCTCGGCACCATATCGCTTTATTTTGGCGACGGGAAAGGTCACTTTTCATCCGCCAGCCAAATAGCTCTATATGGCAGCCCTTTCGCGATTGGCGATATCAACGGCGATGGATTACCAGATATAGTCACAAGCTTCGGACAGGTTGCTTATGGGAAAGGTAACGGGAAATTCTCTACAGCCGTTTATTATCCCGTTGAGACAAGCTCTCAAGAGAGCGTCGTCCTTGCCGACCTTCGCGGAAATGGCAAGCTTGATATTGTTGCCGGCGAGAATTTGGCTGTTTCCGTTCTGCTCAACAGCGGCGGCCAGCGGTTTACGGACGGAGTCTGTGCATTCCGGGTGACGAGAAGGTTTTAAATCTTATTCTTCTTGCAGCCTATATGCCCTTGAGGGTGTTTCGTGCAGGTCACCGCCATCGGATGGACCAATACCTTCGAGCGCATCTTCGAATTCCTGGAGTAGTTCCAGGTGAACGGAGGTACGAAGCGGTGCGCTTGAAAAATAGGTCTTTGCTTTAAATGGGGCATCAGCGCGCCGCTCGATCGTGAACGCGCCTGGTGTCAATTTAGTTTGTGAAACGTCGGGGCTCATTACAACGTTGGAATCGAAGGCGAACGGTTGTTCCAGGTCTGCCGAAACATACGTGTTGAGGCGATCAACGATCTTCTGTAACACCGGGTTCAGTGCAGTGAGCCGCATCTCACTCTGGAATACCAGTTGGCTGACGAACATACGCCGGTACGTTTTAATCCTTGCGCCAAGTAATTCGGTCGCCGCACCGAAGAGATCATTTAGGATGCCCTACAGCTGTCTCGTAGACGATCGCGTATCAACCGCAATACCGTTGGTGTAGAGGCTTACCTTGTCAACATTGATTCCGTTGCATGTACCCGCCGAGAGCTCAATGCCCTTAGCGAAATCGAGCTCCGCAAAGGTTTGCGGCCACTTTTCGAATGAGTACCGTTTTACGAGTTCCTTAATAGCCTGCAAGTCCGTCGTCTTCCCGAACGGGTCCAATCCCTGAACTTCAAAGAAGCAGGCCAGACGCGCGAGTGTGGTTGCGATGAGCTCCATTTTGTAATGTTTTACGCGATTTTTTCTTGCGCAGCGAGTAGCGGTGGGGGAATCGCACGAAGTAAACTTGCCAACTGCCCGCGAGCCTCCAACCTCATTGGTGGCGAACCGGGATTATTCCCTTGGAGAATTGCGCCGCCCATGTATTCCAGTGGGCTTGATGACGATTGGTTTGCTCCGATGGAGGGGTCAAAAATAATATACTGGCCCCCTAAAATATTCTTTGGCTCGACGCAGACGATCTTGACCTCGTGTACGGCGACTTGCGTGAATGTTGGTTGACTCGTCTGCCGGTAGAATGCCTCGACTACCTGCTTGTACGGGTCCCAACCGGCAGGAAGCGGATCGACGGTACTCCACCAACGGGGACCGGAATCTAGCCACGCGGCCCGCAGCTGCCCTACCGTTTGACGCACGTCATCGTATCCAAATTCCGTCCCGCACGAGGGGCAAATTGGAAATCCTTCGGCGGCTCCGAAAGCTGGTCATACCCGCAAACTGGACAGGTGTGCATATAAACCCCTATTGCCGACAGTTCCACTGAAAATATTCAAGATTCGTCTGCCGCGCGTTCTGGAGCGGCACGATCACCATAAACGTTTTGACGTATCCATCTACCGTAAGGATGCCAAACTTGTCGTTCCGAGGATTGAACCGAACCAACTCGCCGCTTTTCCGCGTGCATTCCAAGGTCCCATCCTCCTTCACAACGCCCAAAAAAGCGTCCGCCAGCGTTTCGTATTCGACCGCTGTGGCGACTGAAAACTCGCTCCCATGACGCACGAAGTGCCGGTTCCGATCGTGGCTATTTCTAAACGGCACGGGCGCATGTCTGCAAACGCGGTTCGCAACCTTTGCAACGACGAATTGTACACCATCTCACATGACGCTGGCGGGAGCGGCGGCGTGCAGTATAAACCAAAGGCGACCATACTAAAACACCAGCATACGTCCTTTTACATCGGATCAGGGCGGCCAGAAGATTAGAGCAGGTTTTTTGAGCTTCCTCACTTGAGGAACGCATTTGGTACGTGGGGTTTGGGTAGCGCCTCTAAGTGACTGATTTCAAAACGAGATGTATTTGGAGGCGCGGGTCGGAATCGAACCGACGAATAAGGGTTTTGCAGACCCTTGCCTTACCACTTGGCTACCGCGCCGCAGAGAGGCTTAACTCAAAAAATAGCGCGTGGCGCGCTCGAAAGTCAATCTTGCAGGACTGGGAGGACGAGGTAGGAGGGGTGGCGGGGTTCGTGGTAGACGGTCTGGGAAGCCTTGCGCAGCTCGGTGGCGTCGGCGACGGGGCCTCCGGTGTTTGGGTTGCGGTCGAAGCGGGGGAAGTTGCTGCTGGAGATTTCCATGCGGATGCGATGTCCTTTTTGGAAGACATTGGCGGTGACGCCGGCATCGATGGTCAGCTTGTAGACCTGGCCGGGGGTGGCGAGCTCGGGTTTTTCGAGCGAGTTGCGGTAGCGCAGGCGCAGGATGCCGTCGGTGAGGTTTTGGGCGCGGCCGTCGGGGAAGACGTCGATTAGTTTGGCGGTGAAGTCGGTGTCGCGGGCGGAGGTGGCGGCGTAGAGGACCACGCTGATGGGTCCGACGACTTCGAGATCCCTGGCGAGCGGGGCGGTGGTGTAGACGAGGACGTCGCGGCGCTGCTCGATGGCGCGCTGATCCTTGGGGCCCCAGGGAAATACTTTGGGATTGCAGCAGGCGGCGCCGCCATTGGTGGGAACGGGATCGCGGGGATCGAAGACGAAACGGTCTGGCGACGGGGCGGAAGGATCGAGCGGCGGGCGCGGGAAGAGGTGGCCGTCGCCGGCAAGCGTGTTGGCGTGACCGTTACTCGCGAGGTAGAAGCGCGCCTGATGGGCCGGGGCGGCCAGTCGCGCGTGTCGAGCCAGCGATTGGCGCCCATGACGAAGACGCGCACGGGCGGTTTCGAAAGCAGCGGGGTGTCCTTGCCCTTGAGGAACTGATCGAACCACTGCGTTTGGACGTCGCGCAGGGGGGGGTTGGAATCGGCGCCGAAGTCGACACCTTCGAGCCTGGCGCCTTTGTTATGCGGCCAGGGGCCGATCAGGATGCGATGGACGCTCGAACGCTTGCGCAGGCGGGCGTAGGCGGCGAGATCGCTTTCGACGAAGTTATCGAACCAGCCACCGACGGAGAAGACGGGGACGCGGATTTTATCGAGTTGGGCGCGCACGCTGATGGATTTCCAGAAGGCATCGTAGGAGGGGTGGGCGACGGCCTCCTGAAACATGGCCGAGGTCTGGCCCGTGGCGGCGAAGTCGGCGGTGCGCAGGGGCAGGTGGAGGACGAACTGGCTGAAATCGGGGTGGTAGCCGGGGGCGCGCAGGTTTTCGGACATCCAGAGGAGGCGCTGTCCGAGTTTCATGGCGCCGCCGGGCGAGTAGAAGCGGTCGAGGTAATCATCGGCGCCGGAGACGGAGGGGAAGATGGCTTTGAGGTACGGATTGTTCAGGACGGCGACCTTCCATTGGACGATGCCGAGGTAGGAGCCGCCGAGCATGCCGATTTTGCCATCGGACCAGGGCTGACGGGCGATCCAGTTGAGGGTGTCGTCGCCATCGGCGGGTTCCTGTTCGAGGGGGCGGAAGACGCCTTCGGAGGCGTAGCGGCCGCGTACGTCTTGAATGACGACGGCGTAGCCGTTATCCGTGAAAGATTCGTAATTGATGAGAGGCCGGGGTTTTGCCGTAGGGGGTGCGGACGAGGATGGTGGGATAGCGTCCAGGAGGTTCGGGACGGTAGATGTTGGCGGACAGGCGGACGCCGTCGCGCATGGGCACGGGGATATCCAGCCGGGCGATTTTATCGGGGGCGGCGGCGAGCGAGCCGGCGCACAAAAGCAGCGCTAACGATAGGCGCACAATGTGTCCCAATACTGTTCGGAGATATGAACGGCCTGGTGACGCTCGACGATGTGCCCGGACGCGCGTAGTCCGATTTCACCCGCACATTCTTTTCTCGATGTTAGCAGAAGCATGTGGGAAAGGAGGGAATCTTCTTCGGCGAGTCCGGGTGCGATGCGGAGGCAGGCGGCGAAGGGGTAGCGGGAGTTTTCTTCGGCATCGGAGAGGAGGACGGGTTTGGAAAGGCCCATGAGGCGGATGGCGATGCCGGAGGTTTCCCCGGCGGCGGGGTAGCGCAAGTTGATGCAGGCATCGACGGCGAGGGCGGCGCGCCAAAAATCAGGCTCGGACAGGTAAGGCAAGCGGAGGACGCCGGGGGAGTTGAGGAGAGGGGCGGCGGCGCGGGCGAGGTCGGCGGAGACAAATTGGCCGGCGACGAGGAGACGGGCTTCGGGGTGCAACTGGTGGAGGCGGCGGAAGGCGCGCAGGCAGGTAAAGAGGCGCTTGGATTCGCGGAGGTAGCCGAAGACGCCGAATAGGAAGGCATGCGTGGGTAGGGCGAGGGCACGGCGGAAGCGCTCGGTTTCCCAGAGGGGGGGGAGTGGCGGCGGCGCGTAAAGGTGGGGGATTTCGATTACGGCGGCGGAGGGGACGTGCTCGCGCACCATGCGGGCGGCGGCGGGATTGTGAACGATGACTGCGCGGGAGCGTTCAGCGATGCGCTTCAGCAAGGGGTAATGGAAGAAGCGGGGATCGAAGCCGGAGTTGGCGCGCGCGCGCCAAAGATCGGCGGCGAGGGAGCGATGCCATTCGCCGTAGTTGTGGGCGAACTCATCGAGATAGGCTTCGCGGGTAAGCGAGCCGAGCATGAAATGGTGGAGGACGGCATCGTGGAGGACGGCGACACCGGGTTCGGAGAGGGCGCGGCGGTAGATGTCGCGGTGCAGCTGGTTGTTGCCGAGGTGGTAGAGGGAGACATCGGGGCGTGGCGCGTTGCAGTTCTACGGCGCCGTGGCGGCGGAGGGCGGCGAGAAGGGCGGCGGCGTAATCGGCAACCCCGGTGCGGGCGGGCGGAAGGGGCGCGTAGAAGCCGACGGTCACGGCTTCTTGCGCTTTCCGAAGAGCGCAGTGCCGACGCGGACAATGGTTGCTCCTTCCTCGATGGCGGCTTCGAAGTCGTGGGACATGCCCATGGAAAGCTGGGGCAGGGCGTGTTCGAAGGCGAGCGAGTGGAGGCGGCGGAAATAGGGGCGGGACTGTTCGGGGTCGGCGGTCCAGGGCGGCATGGTCATGAGGCCGAGGAGGCGGAGATTGGGGCATTCGCGGACGGCGGCGATGAGATCGGGAAGCTGGGCGGGATCGGCGCCGGCTTTGGCCTGTTCGGGGGAGAGCTTGACTTCGAGCAAGACGTCGAGGGGCTTGGCGGCTTCGTTGAGGCGGCGAGCGAGCTTTGGCGGAATCGACGGTTTGGATGCACTGGAACATTTCGGCGGCGCGGGCGCTCTTGTTGCTTTGGAGATGGCCGATTAAATGAAAGCGGGCGCCGGGGAGGCCGGCGACGGCTGGGAGTTTGCCTTCGAATTCCTGGACGTAGTTTTCGCCGAACTCGCGGAGGCCGAGGGCGTAGGCGTCGAGGATGGCCTGGGCGGGGAAGACTTTGGTAACGGCGAGGAGGAGGATTTGCGCGGGATCGCGATGGGCGCGATCGGCGGCGCGGGCGATGCGGGCGCGAACGGCGGCGAGGTTTTGCGGCAGGTTTTCCATGGTCTAACGCTTCCAGAAGGAGCGTTTGGGGGGAGCGACGCCGAGGAGGCGCTGGTAGGGTTCGGCTTCGGCCTGCGCAAGGGGCTTGGCGGCGCGGAGGACGTCGACCACTTCGAGCAGGCGGCAGAAGTGATCGATGCAGTGGAAACAGCCTTTGACGTGGCGCTCCATTTCTTCGCGGCCTTGCCAGGTGGCGCGGCCGTCGATGACATCGAAGAATGTTTTGGGCGGGACGCAATCGGCGGTGGATTGCGCGGCGGCGGCCAGGCCGAGGGCGGCGCCATTATCGGCCAGGATGGTGGCTCGCCAGGCGTCCACGTTGGTGCGGACGAGTTCGGCGGCGCGGGCGCGGATACTTTCGGCGGTTTCGGTGGACATGCGGAGCATACGGCCGGTAATGGGGGGGGTATAGCGCATGGTTTCGAACCAGGCTACCTGCTTCTCGGTGAGGGTGAGGGGTTCGAGGGCGGGGGCGAGGGCTTCGAGATCGATGGCGACTTCGGGCGCGGCTGCGGCATCGACCGATTCGACGGCGGCAAGCGCGTGTTGCCGCAAGGCGGCGACGAAGGCGCGTTCCGGCGCAGGTCCGGCGGATTGGAAGAGCGCGGACTCGGGGCGGCAGAGGGAGATGGCGACACGCTGGACGAGGGACTCATCGCCGGCGTGGGCGGGATAATAGTGCGCGAGAAACTGGCGGAGGGCCGGGACGTAATTGGCGATGAAGTAGAGCCAGCCTTGGGGACGGCCGGCCTGGCAGTCCCCGATCATTTCGTAGCAGGTATAGATCATTTAGACGTTGAACTCGATGCCTTGCGCCAAAGGAAGTTGGGACGACCAGTTGATGGTGTTGGTTTGGCGGCGCATGTAGGCTTTCCAGGAGTCGCTGCCGGATTCGCGGCCGCCGCCGGTATCTTTCTCGCCGCCGAAGGCGCCGCCGATTTCAGCGCCGCTGGTCCCGATGTTGACGTTGGCGATGCCGCAATCGCTGCCGGCGTGGCTGAGGAAGCGTTCCGCCGCGACCAGGTTGGTGGTGAAGATGGCGGACGAGAGGCCTTGCGGCACATCGTTGTGCCAACGGACGGCTTCGTCGAACTGGTCGAATTCGACGAGGTAGAGAATGGGGGCGAAGATTTCTTCGCGCAGGATCGGCATATCGGGGCTGGCTTTGACGATGGTGGGTTCGACGAAGCAGCCTTCCAGGCGATTGCCGCCATAGAGCACTTCCCCGCCCTGCTGGCGGATGGTGGCGAGGCCTTCCATCATATCTTGTACGCCACGCTGGTTGACCAGCGGGCCCATTAGAGTTTGCGGGTCGAGCGGGTTGCCGATTTTGACTTGCTTGTAGGCGGCGACCAGGGCCGAGGTCATGCGGGCGGCGATGCCTCTTTGCAGGAAGAGGCGGCGGGTGGTGGTGCAGCGCTGTCCGGCGGTGCCGACAGCGCCGAAGAGGACGGCGCGGAGGGCGAGATCGAGATTGGCATCGTCCATGACGATGATGCCGTTGTTGCCGCCCAGTTCGAGGATGGTGCGGCCCAGGCGCTGGGCGACGGTTTCGAGCGACGCGGCGGCCGACTTGGGTGGAGCCGGTGAAGCTGATGAGAGGGACTGCGGCGTCGTTGAGCATGGCTTCGCCGACGGGATCGCCGCGCGCCGATGACGAGGTTGAAGACGCCTTCAGTCCGTGCCGCGCGAGGACGCGGTTGCAGATCTTCTGCACGGCGACGGCGGTGAGCGGCGTTTCGGAAGACGGCTTCCAGAGGACGCAATCGCCGCAGACGGCGGCGATCATGGCATTCCAGGCCCACACGGCTACGGGGAAGTTGAAGGCGCTGATGACGCCGACGACGCCGAGCGGATGCCACTGCTCATACATGCGATGGCCGGGGCGCTCGCTGTGCATGGTGAGGCCGTAGAGCTGGCGGGAGAGGCCGACGGCGAAATCGGCGATATCGATCATCTCCTGGACTTCGCCCTGGCCTTCGGCGCAGGATCTTGCCCATCTCCAGGGTGACCAGCGCGCCGAGGTCGGCTTTGTGAGCGGCGGAGTTCGTCGGCGATCTCGCGTACGATTTCGCCGCGCTTGAGGTGCGGGGATCATGCGCCATTCGAGAAAGGCTTCGGCGGCATGGGCGGTGACGCGCTCATAGTCGTCGCGGCCGGCCATGCGGACACGGGCGATGACCGAGCCATCCGCCGGATTGATGGAGGCGAGCTCGCCACCGGAGGGATTCGCGATCCAATCGCCATCGCAGGCGCCGGAATTGACCGGTTCAATTTCCAGACGTTCCAGAACTTCGTTTGCAGTTGCAGTTGCCGTCATTGAATAACCTCGGGTTGGGCCAGCCAGCCAAAAGCTTCGGCGCCGGTGGAGAAGCGCCGGCCGGCGGCCGCGGCTTTTCGCCGCATTTTATCGGTGACCGCCGTTTGAAAGGCGGGGTCGTGCCAATCGGAAAAACCTTGTGCGCGGCTGATGCGGAGGCCGGCGTCGCGGGTGGTTGCGCCGGATTTCTTCACGGCGCGGACGTGGAACGGATCGGCGATGATGGCGCGGTCCGTGGCTTCCAGGGACATGTCCATGAGCGCTTCGGGATCGCAAGGGAGAAGCGGCGCCAAGGTGGCGTGGACCGGGATGCCTTCGGCGCGCAGAGCGCGGACGGAGGCGAGGCGATCGGCAATGGGGGCGCAGTGGGGCTCGTAGAGACGGCGGACGCGATCATTATCGGTGGTGATGGAGAAACTGACGCGCAGGTGGGTGCGGGCGGCGAGGCGCGTGAGCAGGGGCAGATCGCGGAGGATGAGCGGGCCGCGCGTTTGGATGGCGAAGATTTGCGGCGGCCGGGCGATCAGCTCGGCGAGCAGGCGCGGCATCATGGATTCGGTTTCTTCGGCGGGTTGGTAGGGATCGACAAGGGGGGAACAATAGATGACCTGGCCGGGACGCAGGGCACGCCGCAGGAGGGCTGGGGCGTTGCTTTTGAAAGTGGTGAAGCGGCCCCAGTTGTTCCAGTCGGCGGGTTGCAAACCGCCGTAGATGCGCATAGTGGGGACGTAGCAATAGGTGCAGCCGTAAGTACAATTTCGGGCTGGGGAAAGAGAGTGAGTGAACCCGGCCTGGGCAATGAATCCGGTGGTCGGCGACAGAATGCCGGCGGATTCCGCGCGATAGATGGGGAAGCTCACGTTTCCATTGTAGGCTGTGGGCGGCGCGGAATTCCTATACTGAAGGGATGGGCTTCCATCTAACGGTCAACTACACCCCGCAAGGCGATCAGGCCGCAGCGATCGAAGAACTGACGCGGGGGGTGCGCGATGGGGAGGCGCACCAGGTATTGCTGGGCGTGACGGGGTCGGGCAAGACGTTCACCATGGCGAAGGTGATCGAGGAGATCGGACGGCCGGCGCTGGTGCTGGCGCATAACAAGACGCTGGCGGCGCAGCTTTACCACGAGTTCAAGTCGTTCTTTCCAGAGAACGCGGTGGAATATTTCGTCAGCTATTACGACTACTATCAGCCGGAGGCTTACATTCCGTCGAGCGACGTTTACATCGAGAAGGAAGCGACGATCAACGACGAATTGGACAAGCTGCGGCTGGCGGCGACGCGGTCGCTATTCGAGCGGCGGGATTGCGTGATCGTGGCGAGCGTAAGCTGCATTTACGGTCTGGGATCGCCGGAAGCTTACTACGGCATGCTGCTGATGCTGGAGAAGGGGCAGAAGATCTCGCGCAACCAGATCGTGTCGCGGCTGGTGGACATTCTGTACGACCGCAACGACGGCGATTTCCGGCGCGGGACGTTCCGGGTGCGCGGCGACGTGATCGAGGTGTATCCCACGTATGACGATTACGCTTACCGGATCGAATTGTGGGGCGACGAGATCGAGAGCCTGTCGCAGATCGATCCGCTGCTGGGTCAGGTGCGGCAGACGTATCAGCGGCTGCCGATTTATCCGAAGACGCACTACGTGATGTCGGAGGAGACGCGGAACAAGGCCATGGCCAGCATCCTGACGGAGCTGGACTGGTGGCACAAGGAACTGGAGAAGCAGGGCAAGCTGATTGAGGCGCAGCGGCTGTGTCAGCGGACCATGTTCGATCTGGAAATGATGAAGGAGATCGGGTACTGCCACGGCATCGAGAATTACTCGCGGCACTTTTCGGGGCGGCTGCCGGGGGAGGCGCCGCCGACGCTGCTCGATTATCTGCCGCACGATTCACTAATCTTCATCGATGAAAGCCATCAGACGATTCCGCAGTTGCACGGGATGTATCATGGGGACCGGTCGCGTAAGGAAGTGCTGGTGGGGTACGGATTCCGCATGCCAAGCGCGCTGGACAACCGGCCGCTGACATTCGAGGAGTTCGAGCATCGCGTGAAGCAGGTGGTGTACGTGTCGGCGACGCCGGGGCCGTTCGAACTGACCAAGACGGCCGGGGCGGTGGTGGAGCAGATCATCCGTCCGACGGGATTGCTGGATCCGGTGGTGGAGATCCGGCCGATGAAGGGGCAGGTGGATGATTTGCTGGGACAGATCCGGCGGCGGGTGGAGAACAATCAGCGCGTGCTGGTGACGACTTTGACGAAGCGGATGGCGGAAGATCTGGCGGAGTATTATTCGGAAGTTGGGGTGAAGTGCCGGTATCTGCACTCGGAGGTGAGCACGCTCGACCGGATGAAGATCCTGCGCGATTTGCGCCGGGGCGAGTTCGATGTGCTGATCGGGATCAATTTGCTGCGCGAGGGGCTGGATCTGCCGGAGGTGTCGCTGGTGGCGATTCTGGATGCGGACAAGGAAGGTTTTTTGCGGTCGAGCGGGGCGCTGATCCAGACGATGGGGCGGGCGGCGCGGCATGTGGAAGGGAAGGCGATTCTTTACGCGGACGTGATTACGGACAGCATGCGGGCGGCGATGGACGAGACGGCGCGGCGGCGGCGGACGCAGGAGGATTACAACGAGCGGAACGGGATCACGCCGCAATCGATCATCAAGCCGATCGATATGAGCCTGGTGAAGATCGCGGAGGGGGATTACGTGACGGTGCCGCTGGAGTCGGAGGACGAGATCGAGACGATGACGGCGGAGCAGAAGGAGCGGCTGTTTGGGGAGTTGGAAGAACGGATGCGGGAGGCGGCGCGGAAGTTCGAGTTTGAGAAGGCGGCGCAGATCAGGGATAAGTTGAAGGCGCTGCGGGCGAGTTCGGTGGAGGGGATGGGAGCGGCGGCGACGTAGGGGGGCCGTTGGACTCCGGATTTGGGTTCGTTTTGCAATCGATTGATGTGGCGGGGGTTAGGGGCTCGGGATCAGGTTGGTAGTGGCTCAGTTTGAACTGAGCCACTACCCGAATTCCGGTGGGATCGCGACGTGCTTGCGCAGGCGGAGGAGCGGTTTCTTTTTGGCGCCGGCATGTTCGCGGGCGCCGCACAGCATCTGAACGAGCAAGCCGCGGAACGTCTCACTTGGGAGGTGATGAGCACGGAAGCTTTGACCACGTCTGAAATCGAAGGTGAGACGCCAAACCGCGCCAGCGTGCAGTCCTCCATCCGGAAACACTTGGGGCTGGGCGCAGGGAGCAAGCGAGCGTCCGCGGCGGAAGAGGGCATTGCGGCGATGACGGTGAACGCACACCGTACGTACGCGGCGCCTCTTTCGGAGAGAACATTGTTTGATTGGCAGGGGATGGTGATGCAGCTCAGTGCGAGTAAGTATATGGCAATTACCGGTGCATCGCCGGCAACGGCAACCCGCGACTTGGTGGATCTGGTTGAGAAGGGCGCGCTCAACCGGGAGGGTGAACACCGGCACGCGCGGTATCATCCTGCCACGCAGGTCAAAGAGCCTCAGCGCATTGTCATCGACCCACGCGGCGGGGTGGTCACCGGCGGGAGCGGAGGCGGGTGACAAGGGCCGCCATGCTATTC
This sequence comes from Bryobacterales bacterium, assembly GCA_963738375.1. GTDB lineage: Bacteria > Acidobacteriota > Terriglobia > Bryobacterales > Bryobacteraceae > Bog-159. Next base: position 1,137,254 of record CAVTWL010000004.1, read on the forward strand.
TGAAAATCATACGAGGGCCCCGTCCAAATGCGCCACCGCTTGCTCATGTGCGGTAGTCTTGTGGCGATTTCGGTGACGGCTTTGTTTGCCTTCCAGGCCACGTTTCGGCAATTTCCGGGTATGGAGGACGATCATGTCCCCGTACCACCCGATCCGTATGAGAAGACGGAGTGGGCATTCACCCGGCTGATGTATCCATCGGGGCGGCATGCCAGCGTTTTCGGGGCGACGGGCAGTTGGCCGACCGATTATCCCAAGGCAGACCGGCAGTTCGTACAGGGAGTGCGGCGGCTCACGCGCATCCACGCGCGATCGAGCGAGCAGGTGGTGGATTTAGACGGCGACGAAGTCTTCAACTGGCCGTGGCTGTACGCGGTGGAAGTGGGCCACTGGAGCCTGACCGACGCGGAATGCGCCAAGATGCGGGAATACCTGCTGCGCGGCGGCTTCTTCATGTGCGACGACTTCCACGGGCGGGACGAATGGAATGTCTTTCTAGAAAGTATCCAGCGTGTCTTCCCGGACCGGCCGATTGTGGAAATCGATAACCAGGATGCCATCTTCCACGTCTTATACGACATCAGCGAGCGTGTACAAGTGCCGGGCATACAATATTGGTACACTGGCCGGATCTGGGAAAAGGACGGAAAAACGCCGCACTGGCGGGCGATCTACGACGATCGCGGCCGGGTGATGGTGGCGATCTGTTTCAACCAGGATAACGGCGACGCCTGGGAGTGGGCGGATCACCCGCGCTACCCGGAGCGGTACGCATCGCAAGCCTACCGGATGGGAATCAACTACATCATTTACGCGATGACGCACTAGAACCCAGGGCCAACATGTTCGAGTTCCTGTTCAAGTATCCCGGCGCGGTCTTTCATAAGGGGCAGTTCGTGCTGCTGGGCGCGTGGCCCTTATGGGTGCTGGCGTTGGGCGTGGTCGCGGCGGCAGGTTTGCTTTACTGGCATGTTCGGCGAAACAGCGGAGCTCTGACGGGCGCGCGCCCCGCGGCGATCTGGCTTTTGGAGACGGCCATGGTGGCGCTGCTGCTGTTTCTGTTGTGGCACCCGGCGATTCAGCATTGCCACGCTGCGGCCGCAGCAGAATGTGGTTGCGGTGATGGTGGACGATTCGCGCAGCATGGCGATCGCGGATGGATCGCCGACGCGCAGCTCGCAGGCTGCCGCGGCGTTGAACGGCAAACTGCTGACGGCGCTCGGGCAGAAATTCCAAGTGCGGCTGTATCGATTCGGCAAGGATGCCGAGCGGATTCAGAAGACCAGCCAGCTTACGGCGGCGGAACCGGCGACGCGGCTCGGCGACAGCTTGCAGCAGGTGCTGGCGGAATCGTCAACACTGCCGCTGGGAGCGGTGGTGCTGTTGTCGGACGGCGCGGACAACGCGGGCGGGATCGATCTAGAGACGATTTCGCAGATCCGGCAGCGGCGGATTCCAGTGAGCACGATTGGGTTCGGGAAGGATAAGCCGGAGAAGGATATCGAGATCAGCGATGCCGTGCTGCCGGCCCATGCGCTGGTGGATTCGCGATTGAGTGTGCTGGTGACCTTCCGGCAGTATGGCTATGCCGGGCAGAAGGCGCTGGTATCGGTGCGGGATGCGGGGAAAGTGGTGGCATCGCGGGAAGTGCAGTTGAAGGGGGATGGCGCTCCGCAAAGCGAGCCGCTGGTGTTCAATGCCGGCCTCGCGGGGCCGAAGACGTTGGAGATTTCGATCGATGCGCTGCGGGGGGAAGAGAATCGCGGGAACAACTCTGTGCGGCGGCTGATTAATGTGGAAACGCGCAAGCCGCGGATTTTGTATATCGAAGGCGAGCCGCGCTGGGAATTCAAATTTATCCGGCGGGCGGCGGAAGACGATCGGAGCTTGCAACTGGCGTCGATGCTGCGGACCACGCAGAACAAGATTTACCGGCAGGGATTCGCGGATCAGAATGAACTGGCGGACGGGTTTCCGGCCAAGCCCGAGGAGTTATTCAATTTCGACGGGCTGATTGTGGGCAGCGTGGAAGCGAATTATTTCACGGCCGCGCAGCAGGATTCGATCAAGGAGTTTGCCAACCGGCGCGGAGGCGGCGTGCTGTTTCTGGGCGGACGTTTCGCGCTGGCGGAAGGCGGGTACGCGCATTCTCCCCTGGCGGAGTTGTTGCCGGTGCAGGTTGCGGAGAACAAGGGCACGTTTCATCGGGATTTTTCGAACGAGGAACTAACGGCGCAGGGCAAAGCGAGCCTGATCACGCGGCTGGTGGAAGATCCGGAGCGGAATGCGGCGCGGTGGACCAGTATGCCGCAGGTGGCCAATTACAACGAAGTCGGGGACGCCAAGCCGGGCGCGGTGGTGCTGATGAATGTGGCGCCGGCGGGGCATCGCAAGACGCCGCTGCTGATTACGGAGAATTATGGGCGCGGCCGGACGGCGGTGTTCGCGAGCTCGGGAAGCTGGCGCTGGAAGATGTGGCAGGACCACACGGATACCACGCATGCGACGTTCTGGCAGCAGTTGATGCGGTATCTGGTGTCGGACAGTCCGGGACAGATCGTGGCGTCGACGGCGCGGCCGGTGGTGGAAGACGACGGGAAGGTGACGCTGCGGGCGGAGGTGCGGGACAAGGCGTTCAAAGGCGTGCCGAATGCGGTGGTGGAGGCGCACATTCTGGGGCCGGATGGGTCGGCGAGCAGCATCGAACTGACGCCGGTTCCTAATGAGGAAGGCGCGTACGCAGCGGCGTGGAGCGCGGATAAGGCGGGATCGTACACGGCGGAAATTGTCGCCGGGCGGGACAAAGAGGAGTTAGGACGGGCGACCACCATCTTCCGGCGGGAAGACGGCGTGGCGGAGAGCTTCCACACCGCGCAGAATCGCGAACTGTTGGAAAAGCTGGCCGATGAAACGGGCGGCAAGTATTACAAGGCGGCGGACGCGGACAAGCTGGCCGATGAAGTCTCCTATTCGGAGGCAGGGATCACGACGCGGGAGACCAAGGATTTGTGGGACATGCCGGCAGTATTTTTGCTGGCGCTGCTGTTGCGCGGGTCGGAATGGATGCTGCGGCGCAGGTGGGGGGTGGTATGAAGCTGCTGCTGGCATTGCTGCTGAGCGCGGCGCCGCTGCAGGCGACCACGTTTTATCTGACGGTGACGGGGTTGGGGGGGGAGCCCGACTACGAGCAGCATTTCGCGATGTGGGCGAAGGATATCGACAAAGCCCTGAAGGGCGCGCCGGATGCGGCGGTGCAGACGCTGGTGAATGCGACACGGGAACAGGTGCGGAGCGCGCTGGACGGCATCGCTCGGCAGGCGAAGCCACAGGATGCGCTGGTGGTGATGCTGATCGGGCACGGCAGCTACGACGGGCTTGAATACAAGATCAATTTGCAGGGACCGGACATGACGGCGGCGGAGCTGGCATCGCTGTTGGACCGAATTCCGGCTACCCGTCAGCTTGTGGTGGACATGACCAGCGCGAGCGGCGGCGCGATTGCGGCCCTGCGGAAGACGAATCGCGTGGTGATTACCGCGACGAAAGCGGGCACGGAGAAGAACGCCACGGTCTTTGCGCGGTATTGGGTAGACGCGTTAAGCGACGCGGCGGCGGATACGGACAAAAACGACGTGATTTCCGCGTTGGAGGCATTCCGGTTCGCGGATAAGAAGACGGTGGCGTATTTCGAACAGCAGAACCGGCTGGCGACGGAGCATGCCGTGCTGGAAGATACCGGCAAGGGCGAAGGAGTGCGCGCGCCAGGGCCGGAGAATGGCGAAGGGATGCTGGCGGCTCAGTTCCCGCTGTTGCGGATTGGGGCGGCGGCGGCCGCGGCGAAGGATCCGGCGAAGATGCAGTTGATTAGCAAGAAGGAAGATCTGGAGCGGCAGATCGATCAACTGAAATACGACAAAGCGGCGATTCCTCCGGATGAATATAAGAAGCAGTTGGGCGTGCTACTGCTGCAGTTGGCGCAGACTCAGGAGCAGATCGACAAATGAAACTCCTGGTAGCCATCCTGTGTGCAACGGCGGTGGCCTTCGCGGCGCAAGGGGACGAGCAAGCCGAAGCGTTGTGGAAGCAGCGTCGCTACCAGGAAGCGAACGATGCCTTCCGCGCGCTGGTGGCGGCGCATCCGAAGAACGCGGAGTATCGGGTACGGTGGGGACGGCTGTTTCTGGAACGGTTCAATGCGCCGGACGCGGCCAAGCTGTTCGACGAGGCGTTGGAGATCGAACCCAAGCGGGCCGATGCTTTACTGGGGCTGGCGCTGGTGGCGGCAGAAAACTACGACGCGCAGGCCGACCAAATTCGCCAGGCAGGCACTGGAGGCAGATCCGAAGCTGGTGGAGGCGCAAGAGCTGCTGGCGCGGCTGGCGCTCGAAGACAGCGATCCGGTGAAGGCGGCGGAAGAAGCGCGCAAGGCATTGAAGATGGCGCCGGACTCGGCGCAGGCCAAGGTGATTCTGGCGACGATCGACTGGTTGGACGACAAACCCGAGACCTCCTGGGATCCGCATGACGGGCCGGCGTATGAGACGGCGGCGACGCATTCTGGTGTTGAACCGGCGTTACGAAGAGGGCATCAAGCTGTTTCGCAAGGCGATCGCGGCGCAGCCGGATTTGTGGAGCGCGCACTCGCAGTTGGGCATCAACCTGATGCGGCTGGGGCGGGAGGCGGAAGCGCGGAAGGAACTGGAGCTCTGCTACGAGAACGGGTACCGCGACGCCCACGGTCAACACGCTGACGGCTGATGGACAGTTACAAGAACTTCGTCACTTATAAGACCGAGCGGACCGTGTCTGCGGCTGCACAAGAAAGAAGCGGAGCTGCTGCATCCGTATTTTGAAGCCGAGATGCTGCGGGCGCTGGCTACCTACGACAAGAAGTATCAGTTTCACCTGGCGAAGCCGGTGCAAGTGGAAGTCTATCCGGACCACGAAGATTTCGCGGTGCGGACCATGGGGATGCCGGGCTTGGGCGCGCTGGGCGTGACGTTCGGCTACGTGGTGGCGATGGACAGCCCGTCGGGGCGTCCGCCCGGCACGTTCCATTGGGCGAGCACCATGTGGCACGAACTGAGCCACGTGTACGTCCTGAATATGACCAACTTCCGCGTGCCGCGCTGGTTCACGGAAGGGATGGCGGTACACGAGGAGACGGCGGCATCGCCGGAATGGGGCGACCGGCTGGATCCGCACGTGATCATGGCGATCAAGGACAAGAAGCTGCTGCCGGTGGCGGAACTGGATCGCGGCTTCGTGCGGCCGAGTTATCCGGCGCAGGTGGTGGTTTCTTACTTTCCAGGCAGGGCGGATCTGCGATTACATCAACGAACATTGGGGCTGGCCGAAGTTACTGGCGATGATCCACGATTTCGCGGGCGGCGCGGCCACGCCGGCGGTGATTGAGAAGGAGCTGGGCATCAAGCCGGAAGAATTCGATAAACAGTTTTTGGCCGCGCTCAACGCCGAGACCAAGACGACGGTGGATGGCTTCGATGAATGGGGCAAGGATCTGAAAAAGCTGGCGGGCGAATATAAGAACCACGATTACGCGGCCGTGATTCACGACGGCCCGGCGCTGCGCGATATTTATCCGGACTATGTGGAGGCGGGCAACGTTTACCAATTCTTAGCCGATGCTTACATCGATAAGGGCGACAAACCGGCCGCCATCGGAGAGCTGGAACGCTACGCCAAGGTAGGCGGACGCAGCCCTGATACACTGAAGCAATTGGCCACCCTCCTCGAAGAGGCCGGCAAGCGTAAGGAGGCCGCCGAAACGCTGGACCGGCTCAATTATATCCAGCCAATCGATGAGGATCTACACAGGCGCTTGGGCGATTTGTGGCTGAGTTTGGGAAACACCGCCGGCGCGATTCGCGAGTATCAGGCGGTACTGGCGAAGACACCCACCGATCCCGCCGCCTCCCATTTTAATCTGGCAAAAGCTTACCGTTCGGCGCAGAAGCCGGAAGCGGCTAAGGACGAGCTGATCCTGTCACTCGAAGCCGCGCCGGGCTTCCGTCCCGCGCAGAAGATGTTACTGGAGCTATCCAAATAACTATATGTCCACCACAGTGACCCAGTTAGACCCTGAAGTGCTGCGCGGCCGGATCGGCCGGTTTCGCGAAGTGCAGGCGGAGATCGTGCGCCAGGTGCGGCGTGTGATCGTAGGACAGGAAGAAGTCCTGGAGGAGGTGATGATCGCTTTGTTCGTGGGCGGGCATTGCCTGATTACGGGCTTGCCCGGCACCGCCAAGACGCTGCTGGTCCGCACCATGGCGCAGACGCTGGGGCTGGTATTCAAACGCATCCAGTTCACGCCGGACCTGATGCCTTCCGACATCACGGGGACGGATATTATCGAGGAAGATCCGACCACGGGGCACCGCACGTGGACGTTCGTGAAGGGGCCGATTTTCGCCAACGTGCTGCTAGCGGACGAAATCAACCGTACGCCGCCGAAGACGCAATCGGCGCTGCTGGAGGCGATGCAGGAACTGGCCTGCACGGTACGCGGGAACAACTACAAGCTGCCGGGGCCGTTCTTCGTGCTGGCGACGCAGAACCCCATCGAGCTGGAGGGCACTTATCCGCTGCCGGAGGCTCAGTTGGATCGTTTCCTGTTCAATACGGTGCTGAGTTACTTGAGCGCGAACGAGGAGATGCAGGTGGTGGACCTGACCACGACGACGCATGTGGCGCAGGCGGACCCGGTGACCACGGCCGCAGGAAATTCTGGACTTCCAGCAGCTGGTTCGCATGGTGCCGATCGGGGAGTCGGTGGCGCGGTATGCGATCGACCTGGTGCGGGCAACGCGCGCGAGTGACGAGAGCGCTCCGGATTTCGTGAAGAAGTATGTGAACTACGGAGCGAGCGTGCGCGCGGCGCAGTTCCTGGTGCTGGCGGCGAAGGCGAGAGCGCTGATGAAGGGCCGTTATCACGTTACTTACGAGGACATCCGGGCACTGTACACGCCGGTGCTGCGGCATCGCATCCTGCTGAATTTTCATGCGGAGTCAGACCGGCTGAAGCAGGACGATATTCTGCGGAAGCTGCTGGATTTGAAGAGCGCACCGAAGGAATAGCGGCTTGCCATGCTGCAGCGATTTCTAGATCCGGCAACGCTGGCGTCCATCTCGGGCCTCGACCTGGTGGCCAAGACGGTGGTGGACGGGTTCATTTCCGGCCTGCACCGGTCGCCCGATTACGGGTTCAGCCAGGAATTCGCGGAGTATCGCGCGTACACGCCGGGCGACGATCTGCGGCATGTCGATTGGAACGTGTTCGCACGCAGCGAACGCGTGTATTTGAAGAAATACCGCGGGGAGACCAACTCGCAGCTACTGGTTTTGGTGGACGCCAGCGCTTCCATGAGCTACGGCTCGCACGCGGTGAATAAGCTCGATTACGCGCGTTATTTGAGCGCATCGCTCTGCTACCTGGCGCATGCGCAGCGGGATGCGGCGGGGCTGATCGTCTTCGACGAGCACGTGCGGAATTACGTGGCGCCTTCGACCCGGCAGGGACAATTGTTCCGGCTGCTGCATGCCATCGAGAACGCGGTAGCGGGGACGCACACGGATTTCGCCAAGCCGTTCACGCATTTTCTGGAGTTCACACGGCGGCGCGGGATCGCGGTGGTGATTTCGGATTTCTACGAGCGCCCGGAGACCATTGTGAAGACGGTGGAACCGCTGCGCTTCCGCGGCAATGAAGTGATCCTGTTTCATGTGCTCGATCCGCAGGAGATTGCGCCGAAGTTTCGCGAGCCGGTCTTGTTGACGGATTTGGAGACAAGCGGGACGCTGGAAGTTTCCCCGGAATATGCGCGCGGCGAGTACCGGCACAAGATCGACGCACACATTGCAGCGCTGCGCGACCAGGCCAAGGGCGCGGGGCTGGATTATTTTCTGATGGACACGGGGCGTCCGCTGGATGAAGGATTGCGCGAGTATCTGGGCGTGCGGCAGGGGAGGCTATAGATGGGCCTGCTGGCGCCGTGGGCTTTGGCGGGAGTGCTGACGGTGGGGCTGCCGGTGTGGCTGCACCTGCTGCGGAAGCACAAGACGACGCCGGTGCCCTTCAGTTCGCTGATGTTCTTCGAGCGGCGGACGCAGAGTTCCATCAAGCACAGGCGGCTGCAATATCTGCTGCTGCTGGCTCTGCGCGCGGCGGTGCTGGCTTTGCTGGCGTTCGCGTTTGCACGGCCTTATCTGGAGTCGCGGATCGCGGCTTTGGCGGGCGGGCCGAAGCTGACGGTGCTGGCGATCGACAATTCGTTCAGCATGCGCGATGGAGATCATCTGGCGCAGGCCAAGAGGGAAGCGGCGGGCGTCGCGTCGAAGCTGCGGGCCGAGGACAAACTGCAGGTGCTGGCGTTCGGATCGCAGGTTCAAGTGATGGGCGATGCGGCGGCGGCCATCCAGCTCATCGAACCGAGCGATGCGCGGAGCTCTTTTGCGGAGCTTTCGCGGGCGCTGCGGGCGATTGGGAAGGCGTCGCGGATGCCGGTGGAAGCGCATTTGTTTTCGGACATGCAGAAGTCGTCGCTGCCGGCAAATTTCGCGGACTTGCGGCTGGGGGAAGGCGTGCAGTTGATCGCTCATCCGGTGGCGGACAAGCGGACAGGCAATTTCGCAGTGGAGAATGTGAACGCGCCGCGGCGGGTTTACGGATCGGGGAAGGCGCGCGTGGAGGCGACCGTCGCGGGTTATGGCACGGAGCAAGCCAAGCGGCGCGCGGCTCTGATGCTGAACGGCCGGGAGATGGATGCCAAGTCCGTGGACGTGCCGGCGGGTGGGCGCGCGACGGTGGAGTTCACCGGCGTGGAGCTGCCTTATGGGTTGAATCGCGGCGAAGTGCGGATCGACTCCGCCGACCAGCTTCCCGACGACGACCGCTTCCACTTCGCCATCGAACGCGCCGAGGCTCGTAAGGTGCTTTTTGTTCACGATGGCCGCAATCGCGACGCGTTGTATTTCAAGACGGCTTTGGAAGCGGCGGCTGAGTCGGCTTATGCGGTGGAAGCTGTCACGCCGGAACAGAGCGCCAATCTGGATTTGCATCATTATGCTTTTGTCACGCTTTCGGATGTGGGCGTTCTGCCGGGCTCGTTTGAAAGTTCGCTGCGGGATTATGTCCGCGGCGGCGGTTCGGTGCTGATCGCCCTGGGAGCGCAATCGGCGCTGCGGAGCCGGGTTCCAGTGTTCGATGAGGCGGTCGTGGAGCCGAGGTATTACGCGCGGGATGCGGAGCGGTTTCAGAGCGCGGCGTGGCTGGACGAAGGGCATCCTTCGATCCGCAATGCGCAGCATTGGGACGATGTGAAGTTCTATCAAGCGGTGCGGGTGAACGCGGGATCGGCGCACGTGGCGGCGAAGCTGGGCGACGATACGCCACTACTGCTGGAGAAACAGGTGGGTGAAGGACGGGCGCTGGTATTCGCCTCGACCTTCGACAATGTGGCTAACGATTTCCCGCTGCACGCGTCGTTTGTACCGTTCATCGAGCACACGGCGAACTATTTGGCGCGGCAGGAAGAAGGGCCGAGCAACTACACGGTGGGATCGTTTCTAGAATTGCGGCAGGCGAAACAGCAAGGCGCGGCGGTGGATGTTCTGGATCCTAAGGGCGAGCGGGCTTTGACGCTGGACGAAGCCACGCGCTCGCAGACTATGCCGTTGACGATGGCGGGATTCTACGATGTGAAGCGCCCCAGCGGACAACATGAACTGGTGGCGGTGAATGCGGACCGCCGGGAGTCGGACCTGGAGGTACTGCCGGCGGAGACGTTGGCGTTGTGGCAGAATACGGCTCAGGGGCAGCAGAACGCAGGTTCCGGCGGCGAAGCGGAAGGGCCCAAGCCAATTGAGTTCTGGTGGTACGTATTGATCGCGGTGCTGTTGCTGGCGGTGGCGGAGTCGTTACTGGGCAACAAACATCTTGCGGTGGATCAAGAGGCGGCATGAATCCATTAACCGGACTGACCGACTATTTGGGCCGTGTCGAGCGGCGCTTGCGGGTTCTGACTTGGAGCAAGGGCGCGGCCATTACGGCGGCGGCGGCTTTAATCTTCACCGTGCTGGCGGTGTTGTGGGCTAACGCCTTTGCGTTTTCGAACCCCAGTGTTGCGAGCGCGCGCGTGCTGTTGTTTCTGGCGCTGGCGCTGGCATTGGGAATCGGGCTGGTGGCGCCGCTGCTGCGGCTGAACCGGCGGAATGCGGCGCGTGAGACGGAACGCAAGTTCCCGGAGTTTGAAGAACGGCTGCTGACGTTCACGGAACGGTCGCAGGCCAATCCGGACGATCCGTTTTTGCCTTTGCTGGCGGCCGATACGCTGGAGGTTTCGCGCCAGGCGGAGCCGGCGCGGGTGGCGGGCGGCAGCCGCATCCTCGGCTTTTTGGCGGGAGCGGCGGCATCGCTCGCGGTTTTGATCTGGCTGGGGACCTCGGGGCCCGGATTTCTCGGCTACGGGACATCGCTGTTGTGGGGGCGGCTGCCGAAGGGCGAGCTGACGCCGTTCTACGACATTGCCGTGCAGCCTGGGAACCACATCATCCGGCGGCTGGCGGATCAGGTGGTGCAGGCGCAGTTGAAGGGATTTCAGGCGCAGCATGTGCGGATGTTCGCGAAATACGGCAGTTCGTCGAAGTGGGAACAGGCCGAGATGCGGTCCCAAGCGGACGGCACGGGCTACGAATTCTTGATTGCGGGCGTGCCGGAGTCGCTCGAATATTACGTGGAAGCCGGCGGCGTGCGCTCCCCGCAGTATCGCCTGAAAGTGGTCGACCTGCCGGGCATCAAGAAGCTGAGAGTCACCTATCATTTCCCCGGCTGGACCGGGATGAAGGACAAGGTGGAAGATCCGGGCGGCGATCTGCGCGCGGTGGAAGGCACCGACGCGGAACTGGCGATTGAGACCGATCGGCCTTTGGCCAACGGCGCGCTGCTCTTCGAAGATGGCACGAAGGTGCTGCTGCGGTCCGGCGAAGACGGCTTGCGCATGGCCAGCGTACCGATCCGGAAAGACGGCATGTATCACATCGCAGCGGTGGATCAGGGCGAAGATGTGCGGCTGAGCCCCGATTATTTCATTGAGGCGCAGAAGGACGAGCCGCCTACGGTTCGGATCACGCGGCCGGGGAAGGATGCGCGCGTGAATCCGATTGAAGAAGTGACGGTGGCGGTGGAAGGCGACGACGATTTCGGCCTGAACGAGATGAGCCTGCATTACTCGGTGAACGGCGACAAAGAGAAGATTATTTCGCTGCTGAAGGGCAAGGGGCTGAAGACGGCATCGGGCTCAACCACGATTGCGCTGGAGGATTTCAAACTATCGCCGGGCGATTTGATCAGCATGTATGCCACCTCGCATGACGCACATTCGATGGCGCGGACGGATATGTTCTTCGTGCAGGCGGAGCCGTTTGAGCGGCGGTACTCACAGTCGCAGGAGAGCGGCGGCGGGGGCGGGGGCGAGCAGGAAGACAACAAGATCTCCGAGCGCGAGAAAGAGATTATCGCGGCGACGTGGAACCAGATCAAGGACAAATCCGGCGACAAGTCGGCGGCGAGCGAGAATTCGGGATTTCTTTCCGGGGTGCAAGCGAAGCTGCGGGACCAGGCGCGATCGCTTTCCGAAAGGATGAAGGCGCGGCAACTGGCGGGCGCGAGCGAAGAATTGAAGACATTCACGGCCGATATGGACGAGGCGGTGAAGGCCATGGGTCCGGCGGCGGACAAGCTGCGCGGCGGGCAATTCGACAACGCACTGGCGCCGGAACAGAAGGCCCTACAGCATCTGCTGCGGGCCGAAGCCATGATGCGCGACATCAAGGTTGCTTTCGGGAATCGCGGCGGAGGGGGCGGGGGCGGCAACAGCGGCGCGGATCGCGATTTGCAGAGCCTATTCGATTTGGAACTGGACACGGAGAAGAACCAGTACGAGGGTTCGCAGTCGGCGGCCTCGAAGGATCAGCGGCAGAAGGAAATCGACGAAGCTCTGCAGAAGCTGGAGCAACTGGCCAAGCGGCAGCAGGAACTGGCCGAGCAGCAGAAGCAGAATCCGCAGCTTTCGCAGCAGCGCTGGCAGCAGGAGATGCTGCGTCGCGAGGCGGAGGAACTGCAGCGCAAGATGGAGCAGTTGTCGCGCAATCAGCAAGGGCAGCCGCAGAGCGGGCAGCAGCAGGGGCAACAGCAGCAGGGGCAGTCCGGGCAGCAACAGGGGCAGCAGCCGGGGCAGTCCGGACAGCAACAGGCGCAGAACGGGCGGCAATCGGGGCAAGGCGGTCAGGCGTCCTCGCAACAGTTGCAGCGAGCCATCGAGCAACTGCGGCAGGCGCAGCAGGACATGCGGCAATCGGCATCGCGGCAAAGCGATGCGGATTCGCGGCGGGCGGCGGAACGGCTGAAAGAGGCGCGCGACATGTTGGCCGGGATGCGCGAGCAGCAGACGTCGGCAAGCATGGACGGATTGACCGCGCGGGCGGACGCACTGGCGAACAAGCAGCAGGAATCGAACGGCAAGATGCGGAAGGCGTTCGGCGCGGGCGGGCAGACGGGCGAGGCAACGCCGCAGAAGGCCGAAGAACTGGCGCGCGAAAAAGAGGCGCTGGCTGAGGAATATCAGAAGTTGGAAGCGGACATGGGCAAGGCGGCGCGCGAGAGCCAGGCGAACAACCGGCAGTTATCGAGCAAGCTGCGGGATGCGCTGGGACAGGTGCAGCAGAATGAAATCAACAACCGGCTGCGGCTGAGCGCGGACTTCCTGCGGCATGGCAACGGCGCGGTGGCGACCATGCGCGACGCCACCACGACGCAGGCTTTGAACAATCTGCGCGACCAGATGCACGAGATTCAGAAGCAACTGGGGAACGGCCAGGGCGGCGGGCGATCAAGGAAAAGCAGGCCATCCAACAGGCACTGGCTGAAACCGAGAAGCTGCGGCAGGAGATGCAGCGGGCGATGCGGGGCGATCGGCAGGGACACCGCGGAGAAGCGCGGCAGGGGGGGAAGGCCGGCCAACAGAAGGGCCAAGGGCAGGCGGGCCAACAGGCGGGACAGCAGGGCGGTCAGGACGGGCAAGGTCAACAACCGGGGCAGAACGCCGGGGCAGCAGGCAGGCGGGTCGCCGAGCGCTCAGGGCGGCGACGGCCAGCCTGGATCGTTAGGGCCGCGGGCGAACGGTCCCCAGAACGGGATGCTGCCGAGCCTGGGCGCGGGGTTTGGCGACTCGGGCGACTTTGTGCAGAACTACCGCCGGACGCTTCGGGATTTGGAGAACAATCCGCAACTTGGCAAGGATCTACGCGAGAGTATCCGCGACCTTTACCGCCTCGATCCGCACATGGTGCCGGGCAACCCGGAGTTGATGAACCGCATTGAGGCGCAGATGCTTACGGGCGTGGAAGCGATCGAGCTAAGGCTCCGCCGCCAGCTCGACGATGAGCAGGGCGGGGCCGTACGCAGCGGGTCGGCCGAGCCGGTACCGCAAGGGTACGCGGATGCGGTCGCGGAGTACTTCCGGCGCTTGAGCAAAGAGAAGTAGCTTCCACGCAGCGAAGCGGCATGAACCTTTTATGGTACACTGCATGATATACGGTGCAGTATGCCGGGAGATCCGCCGCCGCAAAAAGTCTCGCCGATCTTCTTTCGCACGCTCGCGGGAAGCGAGCCGGTGAGGGAGTGGCTAAAGGGATTGGATGAGGCGGAACGTCGGGAGATAGGCAGGGATCTGCTGCGTGCGCAGTGGCGTTGGCCGGTGGGAATGCCGCTGTGCCGCGCGATGGGAAGTGGCTTGTGGGAGGTCCGCACGGATCTTCCGACGAAACGAACGGCGCGTGTGTTGCTGTGCGTTTATCGCGAACATTTGGTGGCGTGGCACGGGTTCATCAAAAAAACTCCAGTCACGCCGGACGAAGATTTGGCGATGGCGCGAAAGCGTCAGAAAGAGTTGGAGCGATGAGCAGGAAGCACATGGGTTCGAGCCTCGATGATTTCCTCAAGGAAGAGGGCATCTTCGAAGAGGCGCAAACGCAGGCGGTCAAGGAAGTGGTCGCCTGGCAACTCGCCGAGGCGATGAAGAAACAGAAAATCTCCAAGAAAAAGCTGGCAACGCTATTGAAGACCAGCCGCAGCCAAGTTGACCGTATCCTCGATCCGAAGAACGATGTCACACTCGGCAGCCTGCAGCGGGCGGCTGCCATGGTCGGGCGGCGTGTTTCGATTGAGCTGGTGTAGGCGGAGGGTCCCTGAACCTTCGGGTGATGGACGGCCGTTCACTAAATACGGCATAACTATTTCTTGGTTGTGTTTATGAGAACCATCACTCCACCGGCGCTATCCGGCGCAACGATGTCGGGGAGGCCTATTTTGGGTGATGGCCTTGGATGTTTGTCAGAATAATCTGCCCAGCACTATTTCCGATTCCGAAGTATGATATCCGGAATACCATCCCCGTTAATGTCCCCTGCTTGGACCCACCCTATGGCTTTGTAGTCTCTTCGTGCGGAGAAAGTAGCAGGAGTTGTGGATCTCGCTACATGTATGTTAATCTCTATAGGAAATAGGGAGATTAAAATATGGCCGCCCTAATTGAGGATGGACTTGCAATCCGCGAGGGATTCGAACAGCAGCATGATCGCATCGTCCGAGAGGAGATTGAAGCCTTTCGCGTAAAAGCCATCGCCTTCGTGGCCGGTGAGATACCGGAAGAGGAATTCCGTCCATTTCGCTTAAAACATGGCATTTATGGCCAGCGGCAAGCTGGCGTCCAGATGGTTCGCTGCAAGATCCCCGGCGGCCTCATGACGGCGGCGCAGATGGAGCAGTTGGCGGTCATCAGCGAGCGATTCGCGGGCGGCAAGGGCCATCTTACGACCCGCCAGAACCTGCAATACCATTTCGTCCCGCTGTCGCAAGTGCCCGACGTGATGCACCTGCTCGCCGACACCGGCCTGACCAACCGCGAGGCGTGCTACAACACGGTCCGGAACGTGACGACGTGTCCGCTTGCCGGACTGACCAGCGACGAGGTTTTCGACGTGCGGCCGTATGCGCAGAAGCTTGCCTATGCCTTTCTGCGCAAGGATCTCACAGGGAACCTGCCGCGCAAATTCAAATTCGCCTTCGACGGCTGCCGCGACCAGGATTGCATCGCGGGCGCGATCAACGATGTTGGCTTGCGCGCGGTCATCCGCGATGGCAAGCGCGGTTTCCGGCTGGTGATCGGGGGGGGGCTGGGTCCGCTGCCCACGGAAGCCCAACTGCTCGACGAGTTCTTGCCGGAAGAGCGGCTGATGAATCGCTGCGAAGCGGTGGTGCGGGTGTTCAACGAATTCGGGAACCGGCAGAATCGGAACAAGGCGCGGCTGAAGTTTATCTTGCGGGAGCGCGGGATCGACTGGCTGCGCGAACAGATCGAACGCGCTTACTCCGATATCCTGCAAAATGGCGGCATCGCGTGGCCTGAGATGGTGCCGGAGGGCTTCGGCGGATACGAATCGCATCCGCAGCCGCTGGGACAGGGCGCGCTGCTGCCGGTGGTGAACGCGAACGGCACGGGAGACGCGCGGTACGACGAATGGCTCGAAACCAACGTCATCGAACAGAAGCAGGGCGGCTATGCGACGGTGGTGGTGCGAGTGGATCAGGGCAATCTGACGGCCGGGCAAATGCGCGGGTTGGGCGCGCTGGCGTCGGATACCGGCGACGGGTTATTGCGCGTTGGAATCGACCAGAATGTGCTGCTGGCATTCATTCCGCTGGGCAGGCTGCGCGGGGTGCATGCGGCGCTGACCGGTTTAGGCCTGGGCGAAGCGGGCGCGCGGGAGATCGACGATGTCACTACCTGCCCCGGCGCGTATTCGTGCAACCTGGCGCTGACCAAGTCGATGAACCTTGGTGTTGCCTTGCAGGACGTGGTGAGGCAGTACGACGATCCGCTGGTGCGCCGCATGGCAATAAAGGTGAGCGGCTGCCCCAATTCCTGCGGTCAGCACTGGATTGCCGATTTCGGTTTTTACGGCAACGCGCGCAAGATCGACGGCAAAGAAATTCCCTATTACCAGATGCTGCTGGGCGGCGGATTCGACCACGAAGGGATTATGCGCTTCGGCCTGGCGGTGCAAAGCATTCCGGCGCGCCTGGCTCCAGAGGCTGTTTCCCGGGTGCTGAACCACTACCTAGATCATCGCGTGGATGGGGAGACGTTCCGGCAGTACGTGATGCGGAACAAGGTCGAGACTTTTCGCGAGATGACCAACGACCTTGCCAAGCCCGCGGAATTGTATCCGGAGATGTACCAGGATTGGGGTGACGACGCCGCCTTCTCGCTGCAACTGGGGCGCGGCGAGTGCGCGGTTTAGCGGCTCACCAGTCGGCGTAAGGCGTGCCGTCGAGGCCGGTCTTATCCGATCCGCTTTTGACGTCGAAGATGCCCGGCTCGGTTTGATCCACGCTTTGCAGCGCGTCTTCCATGATGGTGTGCCAGGTCTGATTGGAGCCGGTCATGGGATCGAGGGGGATGTCGCGCAGGTAGCCGGCCGCCACGAGATCCTGAAGAGACTGCGGGGCCTTCTTCTTGTCGTAGGTGTACTCGTCAATCACCTGGCGGATGGTGAACAGGTTATTGTGCAGCACGCTTTCCTTGGCCCGGATGATGGCTTTCTGGTAAGCGGGAATGGCGATGGACACCAGGATTACGATGATCGCCATGACGATCATCAGCTCGACCATGGTGAAGCCGAGCTGACCGCGTTTTAGCCGGCGCGCCGCCAGATTCCTACCAGTCGGAGTAGCTAGTTCCATCCGGTGCTTTCTCCGTGGTTTTGGTGTAAATATCGAAGACATTCTGGCCGCCCCAGCTATTGGAAGTGGGGTCGTCCTTGGTGCTGCGCATGCCCCAGTCCGTCGTATTGGTAAAGGGGTCCTTGGGGATGCGGCGCAGAAAGCGGATCTTCTTGTCGACCTGGCCCTGTAGTTTTACGCCTTCGACGAGAGTTTCGAGCTTATCCGGGTAGTTGTCGGAATCGAGTTTTTGCTGGCCGAGATAGCCGGCGTCGGCATAATCCTTGTACTTGTCGATGGCGGCGCGGATTTCGCGTTCGGCCCAGCGCAGTTCTTTTTCGCGCTCGATGCGCACGCGGGATCGGGCCAGGGGTACGGCCATGGTGGTGAGGATCAGCATGATGGAGAACGCCACCACCAGTTCAACGAGCGTCATCCCTCTTTGATTATTGCGTCGCATCGCGGTCACCTGATATTGACGTTGAGCAGCGGCGAGGAATTAGATATGGGCTGGCCCTGTGAGTTGGTCGGGCTGAAAGCAGGGGCAGACACCGTGGTCGGGCCGCGCCCCAGCGTGGTGAACGACAACGTCACCAGCATGCCAGAGCCGGTGACGCCGCCAGTGCCGGGAAGGCGGTTCAGGGTGATGTCAGCTTCGCCCACATCGTTCTGGATGTTCTTGGTGAAGGTGACCTGCTGGCCGTCGCTGGCCATGAGGTTACCCTGCGTTACGTCGTTCAGCTTCAGGGCTTTCGGGTCGAACTTGATCTGCAGGGGCGCGGAGAAGAGATCCGCGGCGTTGGACATCACCAGGTTCACGTTGAAGGGCTGACCCATTACTTGATCGACCTGGTTCGGCACGAAATTCACCTGCGCATTGGCCTGTGGCGAGGGTGGCGCCGTGGCATCCGGTGGAGGTCCGGTCTGTGGCGCGGTCACCGGAGGCGTCACAGGCGGCGTGGTGACCGCGGGCGCCGGACCGGAGGAAGCAGGCGTGCTGATCAGCGGGTTGCCGGGCGCGCCGGGGGGCAAGGGCTTGGAGCCCTTGGGCGGTGCTGCGCCATCGGGCTGAGCCTGGGCGTAGTTGAGTTTCACAACGGTGGCGTTGCCGACGGCGATCCCGCGCAGCTCTTCTTCGTTGTAATCGGGGCGGCGCACGATGTGGGGAACCAGAGCAATGACCAATTCCGAGGAAGACTTGCTGACGGTCTTGGTGCTGAAAAGCCACTTGATGACGGGAATGCTGGAGAGCCCCGGAATGCCGCTAACGGTGGTGTTGTCCTGTGTTTGCCGCAGGCCGCCGAGCAGGTTTACCTCGCCGTCTTTCATGCGGATATCGTGAATGACTTTCTCCTGCGAAATGACCGGCTGGGAAATTCCGCCTAAATTCACGTAACTGAGGACGCTGGAGATCTCCACTTCGATGTGCATGGAAACTTCGCCGTTATCGTGGACTTTGGGGACGAGGTCGACGTTCACGCCAACATCGATAAAGGTGAACTGGGTGTTCACCAGCGGGTTGATGCCGACGCCGCCCACGCCGGGCTGGAAGCTGCCGGAGGCTATAGGTTCCTTCTCGCCGACTTTCAGCGTCGCCTTCTGATTGTCCACAGCGCGGATTTCAGGCGATTGCAGGACGCGCGTGCCGCTATCGCTGAGCACGGCTTGCAGCATGCCGGAGGGAAGAACCGTGGAAAAATCCTCGGTATTGACTTTGCCGATGTAAGCGAGCGGAATGGACGCGGCGGTGGAGGTAGTGCCGGTGGTGCCCGTGGTGGTGGTGCCGACGGTGCTGGTGGTGCTGGTGGAGGTTGCAGCCGTGGTGGTGCTGGACGAACTGGGCGTGCTGATGCTGGTGCGGGGCGCGAAATTGACGGGAAGGCTTAAGCTGCTGAGGGCCGCGCCGAGGGTCCGGGTCATATCGCTGCTGACCTGCAAGACCAGGACATCGACGACTACCTCGGACTTGGGTTTGTCGAGATCGTGGATGATTTTTTCGGCGAGCGCGATGCGATCGGCCTCGCCGCGGGCGATGATGGCGTTCTGCGCGTTGTAAACGAAGAGGCGCTGGATATCGGCCACGGAGCGGACGGCGGTGACGATTTCCTGCAATTCCTGCGGCGTGGTGACGTTGGTCAGGTAGAAGACCTTCATCACCTGTTCTTCGTAATCGCGGCGTTTGGTGGTGTTGTCCTGGGTGACGAAAATGGTATTGACGGAGAGGGGCTTCCAATACGCTTTGGTGACGATGCCGAGGTAGTTCAGGGCTTCTTCGAGCGTAGCGCCGGTCAATTCGATGGATTGGCCTCGCGCCCCCGCTCCCTCACCTTTGAACTCGGGGTCGAACAAAACATTGATGCCCGCGAGCTTTCCGACCGTTTCGAACAGGACTTTGGCCGGCTGGTTGTTCATCTTCAGGTTGATGGCCTGCGGGTTGAGCGGGCGCAAAAGGGGAACCGGCAGCATGGAATCGAGCTTGGATTCGAGGTCTTTTTTGGCGTATTGAGAAGGGGTCAGGCCGCGGGTGTCTGAATCAGAGCCTTTTTTTTTCTCCCGCTCCATCATTTGGGTGGTGGTTTTGATTTCCTGCTCGGCTACGCTGGAGGAGGGATCGATGCCGTATGCTTTTTCAAACTGCATGAGCGCCTGGGCGAGCTGGCCGTCCTTACGCAGTTTCAAGCCTTGCGAGATGTGGGTTTGGGACGATTGGAAACGGGCTTTGTAGACGTTGAGCTGATAGCCCGGATCGCTGGGGTCTTCCTCCAGGGCCTTGTTGTAGAAATCGAGGGCGCCGTCCCAGTCTTTGCGAATCTCGCGTTCCTTGCCCTGAGCCAGGAATTTGTCGCCTTTGCGGGTCCTCGCCGCCGCGGGAACGGCGAGCGCGGCCAGCAGCGCAAAGAGCGCCGCAAGAATTGCTAAATTACTGAAAACAGAGCGATTTCTGTCAATAACGGGCATGCAAAGGGGCATATGGTAAGATAAAGGGCAACCGGGCGCTCCAGGCTACTTCAACTGGATGACGCTGCGGGGGTTCCCCGCGTTGAGAGCAAAATGTGGCCGCCAAAGAAGCCGAATTCAAGATCCTGAGCGATAACCGTTCCGCGAGCCATAATTATTTTCTGATGGAGCGGTTTGAGGCTGGGTTAGTTCTTTCCGGAACTGAAGTAAAAGCCATCAAAGACGGCAAAATTCAACTCAAAGAAGCGTACGCCACCATCGATAAAGACGAGGCATGGCTGGTGAACGCGCATATCAGCCAGTACGCTTACGGGAACCGGGAAAACCATCCGCCGGTACGCAATCGCAAGCTGCTGCTGCACCGCAAAGAGATCGATAAGCTGCTGGGGAAGACGCGCGAAAAAGGCCTTTCGCTGATTCCGACGAAGGTTTATCTGAAGCAGGGCCGCATCAAGTGCGAAGTGGCGGTGGCGCGGGGCAAGAAGTTTCACGATAAGCGGGAAACCGAGCGCGCCAAGACCGCCGAAGCCGAGGCGCGGGCGGCGGTGCGAGCCAGCAAGGCCAGACAATAATAAAAAGAGAGACATTCGAACATGCATTTGTCGCTGCAACGCCATCCGATTGAAAAAGTAGAAGCTGTGTGCCTGATCGTTCCGGTATTTCAGGAGCGGCGGGAAGATCGCCTGGGACTGGGCGAGTTATTCGATGCCGGCGAGGTTACCGGCAAGCCGTTTGAGATCACCCTGCTGCATCATGTGACAGGGATCCGTGCGCTGCGGGTCCTGGCGATCGGGATGGGCAAGCAGGACAAGTTTACGGCAGCGGATTTGCGGCGGGGAGTGGGGGCGGCGGTGCGGTATCTGAGAGGCAGGTCCATCAGCGAAGCATCGGTCTGGTTGGAAGCACCGCACGAAGGCGTGGAATTCGTCTCGGCCGCGGTGGAAGGCGCGGTGCTCGCCGATTGGGACGCGGACCGCTATAAGACCGAGAAGAAAGAATCCAAAGCGCTGGAGAAGTTCAGTGTCGCGGTTGGTGGGGGGGGGCCGCACCTGGAGTCGGCCGTGGAGCGCGGCCGGATAATCGGCGAGGCGCAGAACTTCTCGCGGGATCTGGCCAACGAGCCGCCGAATTTGCTGACGCCCGCTGGCGCTGGCGGCGCGCGCGCGCGACATGGCCGCGGAATTCGGCCTGGAATGCGAAGTGCTGGACCGCGACCGCATGGCGCAGCTGGGCATGGGTAGCCTGCTGGGCGTGGCGATCGGCAGCGCGGCAGCCTCCAGCGTTGATCGTGATGCGCTATCAGCCGGCGACGGCAACAGCAGGCGCCGTGCATCTGGGGCTGGTCGGCAAAGGGCGTCACCTTCGACACGGGCGGCATTTCGATCAAGCCGGCCGACGGCATGGAAAAGATGAAGTACGACATGGCGGGCGGCGCGGCCATGATCGGCGCGATGCGAGCCATCGCGCAATTGAAGCCGTCAGATCCCGGTGACGGCGCTGATTCCGGCGGTGGAGAATATGCCGGGCAGCAAGGCGCAGCGTCCGGGCGATATCGTGACGTCGCTGTTCGGGCAAGACGATCGAGGTGATCAACACCGATGCGGAAGGGCGGCTGATTCTGGCGGATGCGATCACCTACGCGCAGCAGCTGGGCTGCACCCATCTGGTGGATGCGGCGACGCTGACGGGCGCGATCGTGGTGGCGCTGGGGCATATCAACGTCGGGCTTGTTCGCCAATGACGATGCGCTGCGCGAGCGCGTGATGCTGGCGGCGCGCGCCGAGGGCGAGAAGATGTGGCACATGCCGCTCGAGGACGAGTACAAGGATTATCTGAAGAGCGCTTACGCCGACATTTCCAACGTCGGCGGGCGGTACGGGGGAGCGGTGACGGCGGCCATGTTCCTGAAGGAGTTTGCCGATCCGACGCCCTGGGTGCATCTGGATATCGCGGGCACGGCGTGGCTGGACGATGCCAAGCCGTACATGGCGAAGGGGCCGACGGGCATGCCGGTGCGCACCATGGTGCGGCTGGCGATGGATTGGAAAGCTTAGCTTGGCTTACTGCGTTGGCGCATAGTAGCCGGCGCGCGTGCGCACGGTGACGCCCGGCGCATCGACATCCACGCGGATCTTGCGGTAGGTACCGTCGGCGGCGAGGTTGGTGGGCGTGTATCCGAGAACGTACTGATTGCGGATTTCGTGGGCGATTTCGGGTGTGACGTTGGCGATTTCGGCGACATCGTTGGGAAACCAGACGCGGCCGCCGGTTTGCTGCGTCAATTCGGTGAGCTGCTTTTTGGCGCGTTCGGCGCCGGCGGGTTCTTCGGCCCCCAGCAAACCCACCCCGTAGACGATCACGCCATTCTGCTGAGCGGCTTCGGCCAGGTGCGATTGGGTTTCCATACTGCTGTTGTCTTCGCCGTCGGTCACTACCAGCAGCACCTTTTTGTCGCGATGGGCGCGATGGCGGAGATGCTCGATTCCGAGCAATAAAGCGTCGCGCATGGCTGTTTCGCCGTTGGGCTGCAGATTGCGTAAGGCGTTTTCAAGATCGCGGGTGTTGTTGGTGAATTCCCTGGAGAGAATCGCTTTTTCGTTGAAGTTAATGATGAACACTTCGTCATCGGGATTGGAGGCTTTGACCATGGCCAGGGCGGCGGAGGCAACCTTCTCGCGCTTATCGGTCATGCTGGCGCTGGTGTCGATGATCAGGCCGAGCGAAATGGGGACATCCTCCTGGCGGAAGACGGTAAGGGTTTGCTTCGCGTCATTTTCGTAAACGGTGAATGCGGTCTTCGGCAAATCCTTAACGATTTTGCTTTCCCGATCGAAGACGGAGACGTTGAGTACAACCAGCCGGGTGTCGCTACGAAAGGTCGCCTCGGGAGTGGACAGGGCCTGGGCGGCTAGAACAGCCGGAATTGCCAACAGAGACAAAATTACACGTTGCAGGCGCATGCGACCGATTTGGAGCACGTGAAGTGCCGCGAGATCGGGTCTTATGATGGAGAGAGATGCCGATGATCTTAGACGGAAATCGTGTGCGTGACCGGATATTAGCCGATTTGCGGCCGCGGGTGGAACGGCTGGCGGCGATGGGGCGGCCACCCGGGCTGGCGGTGGTGCTGGTGGGCGACGATGCGGGCTCGCAGATTTACGTGCGCAGCAAGGTAAAGACCTGCGCTGAATTGGGCATGGCGGGCGAGACCATCACGCCGCCGGCCACCGTGTCGACGGAGGAGTTGCTGGCGGTGATCGAGGGGTTGAACCGGCGCGCGGATGTGGATGGAATTCTGGTGCAGTTGCCGCTGCCGCCGCAGGTGGATACGCGGCGCGTGCTGCTGGCGGTGGCGCCGGAGAAAGACGTGGATGGCTTCCATCCGGTAAACGTAGGGAATCTGGTGGCGGGCCGGGCGGGACCGCGCCCGTGTACGCCGGCGGGAATCATGGAGCTTTTGCGGCAGTACGACATTCCGGTGGCCGGGAAACGGGCGGTGGTGGTCGGCCGATCGGATATCGTCGGCAAGCCCATGGCGCTGCTGCTGCTGCACGCCAACGCTACCGTGACGGTCTGCCACTCGCGCACGAAAGACCTGGCGGCGGAGTGCCGGCGGGCGGAGATTCTGGTGGCGGCGATGGGAAGGCCGGCGATGTTGAACGAGGAATTCATCAGCCCGGGCGCGGTGGTCATCGATGTGGGGATGAACCGGATTTCGGATCGCGCGGAGGCTGCGCGAATCTTCCGCGGGTCGGCCGAGCGCCTGGCGACGCTGGAACGGCGAGGGAGCGTGCTGGTGGGCGATGTGGATCCGGCGGCCATGCAGGAGAAGGCGTCGGCTTACACTCCGGTGCCGGGGGGGGTGGGGCCGCTTACCATCGCGATGTTGATGTCGAATACAGTGGGAGCAGCGGAGATGAGACATTGAAGACCATGGTTGGCGTTCTGGCGCTGCTCGGCGCGGGGCTGGCTGCTGTTGCGCAGCCGATACAACTGCACCCGAAGAATCCCCACTATTTTCTGTTTCACGGCAAGGCGGTGGCGCTGATTACCAGCGGGGAGCACTATGGCGCGGTGACGAACGCCGATTTCGACTGGCATGGCTATCTGGCCACGCTTTCGGCCGAGGGCATGAATTACACGCGCATCTTCGGCGGCAGCTACCGGGAGGTGCCGGCGCAATCCTTTGGAATCAAGCGGAATACGCTGGCGCCGGCGGCGGGGCGGTTCATCGCGCCGTGGGCGGGCGTTGAGAAATTCGATCTGGACAAATGGAATCCGGAATATTTCGCGCGGCTGCACGATTATCTGGCGGAGGCGGGGCGATTGGGAATCGTGGTTGAGATCACCCTGTTCTCGTCGCACTACCAGGAGGCCCAGTGGAAGGTAAGCGCGCTCAATCCGGCCAACAACGTGAACCACACCGATGCCATCGAGTGGAAGCTGCTGCATACGTTGCGGAACGGCAATCTGCTGGGGATTCAGGAGCGGTACACGCGGAAGCTGGTGCGGGAAGCGAACGGATTCGACAACGTGATTTTCGAGATTCAGAACGAGCCGTGGTCGGACCGTGGAGTCTTGGCGACGGTGGTGAATCCGTATCTGCAATTGCCCGGGCGCGATACGTATCCGAACTCGATCGACGTGGCGGATGAATTGTCGATGGCCTGGCAGACCCGGGTATCGGAATGGATCGCCAGCGAGGAGAAAACACTCGCGAAACGGCATCTGGTGGCTCAGAATTACAGCAACTTCCAGTCTCCGGTAAAGCAACTGGCGCCGGGGGTAAGCGTGGTGAACTTTCATTACGCCTATCCGGAAGCGGCGCTGCTGAATGCAGGATTGGGAAAGGCGATCGCTTACGACGAGACTGGCTTTCTGGGCCGCGACGATGCCGCTTACCGGCGGCAGGCATGGAACTTCATGCTGTCGGGCGGGGGCGTTTTCGACGCGCTGGATTATTCGTTCAGCGTGGGGCACGAGGATGGGACGGACGCGGAGCAGAATGGCCCAGGCGGCGGGTCCACCGCGTTCCGGAAGCAGTTGCGCGTGTTGAGCGATTTCATGGGCAAATTGCCTCTGGCGGATCTTGCGCCGGATTCCAAGACGGTGAAGCATGCGGCGGGGGTTTATGCGCGCGTTCTCGCCAGTCCGGCGGGCGTATATGCAGTGTACCTGGATGGTAGCGGTCCGTCGGAGGTCGCTCTGGATTTGCCGGCGGGCCGGTATACCGGCGAATGGATCGATGTGGAAACCGGCGCCGCGGCGCGCGCGGAGAAGTTCACGCACGCCGGCGGCGGTAGGATGCTAGAGTCGCCCGAGTTTCGAGCGGGCATCGCGTTATGGCTGCGACGCGCGCAGTGATCTACATCAGTGCGGTTGGCCGCCGCACCCAGGCTTTGCCTTTTTCGACGGAGACGGTTTCCATGTCGTTCACGTAGGCGGTGGCCTGCGTCAGGATATGGTGCAGATCGTTGCCGATGCTGATGAAGGTGAAACCCTTTTCGAGGAATTCACCGACGCGCGCGGTGCCGAAGAGGAACAGGCCCAGGATGACGTTGTTCTTGCGCGCCTGCTCTACCAGCGTCTGGGTGGCGGCGTTCAACTCGGGCGAAGTATACATGTGCGGGAACTCGTACTTTTCGTAGAGGCCCATGGACATGCAAAGGTCGTTTTGGCCCAGGAAGAGGATATCGACGCCGGGCACGGCAGCGATCTCGGCCATGTGCTGGATGCAGGAAGCGGTTTCCACCTGCAGCGCGACGATGATGTTCTTATTGGCGTTGCCGACATAGCCGAGCAAGCCTGCCTTGTTGGTGCTGCGCTGCGGGAAGTAGACGGAGCGGGTTCCCACGGTGGGATAGCGGCAGCAGCTAATCGCCTGGACGGCTTCGGCGGCGGTGTTGATGTAAGGAACGAGCACGCCGTCGGCGCCCAGATCGAGGGCCTGCTGGATGCCGGCGCGGTCGTCGTATCCGGCCACGCGGACCATGGACTTGGCGCCGCCGCTGGCGATGGCGCAGAGCGTGGCGGACAATTTTTCGCGATCCATGGGACCGTGCTGGGTATCGACGAGGAGCCAATCGTAGCCGCTGTGAGCCAGTTGCTCGGCCACGGTGGGGCTATGGGCATTGAGGAAGAGCCCCATCTTGGGGGCGCCGCCGCGCAATTGTTGTTTGAACTCGGCTCCGGTGAGAGCATTCGACATATAACTGGATTCCTTTGGACAGGGTGTGGCCCGCGCTCGCGGCGGGATATCCAGTCCATCTTACATCATGTGGAATGGGAGAATCGGCCTGTGGGCATGAAAGGCTTTCCCCAATTCATGAAACATCCCGCCAATGAAATTGAGCGGGCGGACCAGGCGACTCCGGGTGTGCAGGGCTATGTGTTTGACGGCGCGGACGGGAGCCAGATGGCGTTCCGGACCGCGGGCGGAGGGCGGTTTCGGGCGAGCATACGCATGAGTTCGACGAGTACATGATTGTAGTGAAGGGCAGGTGCACGCTGATTCTCGATGGCGGCCGGGTGGCGCTTGGGGCGGGAGACAAGTTCGTGATTCCGCGGGGAAAACCGCACAGCGGGGAAGTGACAGCAGGGAGGCGGACGATCCACGCATTGGGAGGGCGGCGGGCGAAGCGCCGCTTGGATTCCGCTCGGTTATGATCGATAGTAATGGATCGCCGGACCTTTCTTCAAATGGCGGCTGCCGTGCCAGCCACGCTGGCTGGCGCTGAGCAGAAGCTTCCGAAGTATCGCGTGGTTTCGCATTATCAACCGGCGGCGTTGCCCGGAATGCCGGGTGCGTATCGCGGGCAGGCGGCGTCGGTGCACGGCGCGAAGTGCATCGACGAAGCCACGGAGAAGCCGGATGCCGCCGTGGTGCGGCAGATGATGACGCAAGGCGTATGCGCGTTGACCGGAGACAAGGACGAGCGCGACGCCTGGGCGCGGTTTGTTTCGCCGGCGGACGTCGTGGGGATCAAGGTGAACTGTTCCGGGGCGCCAGGGATTATGTCGTCGCCCGTTGTGGTGGCGGAGATTGTGCGCAATCTGACCGCGGCCGGGGTGAAACCGGAATCCATCTGGATCTACGAGCGCTTCCAGGATCAGTTGGACTCGGTGCATTACGACCGCTACGTGCCGCGGGGCGTGCACATCTGGGCGGCGGAAGGGCAGCGCGGATCGGCGGAATCGTACGATCCGTCGACGTATGTGGAGACAGCCTTTTTCGATGAAGACGACACGCGCTCGAACCTGATTCGCCTGGTTGGGAACCGGTTTACTAAGATCGTCAACGTGCCGAACATGAAGGATCACGGCGCTGCCGGCGTTACCGGCTGCCTGAAGAACATCGCCTACGGCAGTTTTTCCAATGTGGCGCGCTCCCACTCCGGCGCGGTAACCAACACCTATTCGTTCATCGGCACGCTGGCAGCGGTGGAACCGTTGCGCTCGCGAACGGTGCTACAGGTGATGGACGGACTGCGGGGGGTGTGGCATGGCGGCCCGTTTTCGTACGGCCGGAAATTCCACTTCTATCCGAAGCGCATCGTTTTCGGTACCGACCCGGTGGCGCTGGACCGGCTGTTGCTCGAGATCATCGACGACAAGCGCAAGGCGGAGCATGCAGTCTCGGTGTGGGACCGCTCGCCGAAGACCCTGGGGGGGGATCGGCGAGCACCAGCGCAATCCGAATGTAAACCCATTTGTCCGGGAGCCGGGGCACATTGAATTTGCTGGAAAGCTGGGCCTGGGCGTTTATGACCTGGAGAAGATCAAAGTAAAGAGCGTCGAGGTGTGATGGTGCTGCCCATATTGGCCGTTCTGCTGCCCACGCTGTATTGGGATCGCCCGGTGGAGACGGCGGAGGCATTGCACAAGGCCGGGGTTGACCGGTTGTGCGTGGCGCCAGGCAGGGAGCCGGCTTGGCGGAAGGCAGGTTTTGCGGCTACGGCATTCGATCGCGCGCGGGCGAGGGAGGCGGTGGCGCCCCACGTGGAGTACAAAATGGATGAGGCGTCAGCTACGCGGGCGCCGTGGATCGACGCCAATGGCTGGCGTTACCTGCGCGCGCCGGGAAAAACTTTCTTTTCGAATGTGCCCACGGGAAGCGCGGCGTTAGCCGCGGCCGAGGCCTTTGCCTACGGGGCTGACGCGGCGATCGGGGCGACGCCGGACGACGTAGCGCCGTTCGCGCGGATGACGAAGTTTCTGGCTGCGATCGAGCGTGCGGCGCTTCCGGCAATGGCCAATATCGGGGTGGTCGACGACGGCTCGGATACCATGGGCGAAGTATTGAATCTGCTGGCGCGGCATAACCTGCTGTTCCAACTTGTGCCGAAGGCGGACCCAACGTATGCCGTGAACATCCAGGTCACGGCCGAAGCGGCGAAGCCATACGAGTTCGCCATTCAGGTGCGGCACGAGCTCACTGACGAAAGAAGGCTGCTTCGGATTTACGGCAGCAATGTTGTAATCGGGCGTCTGACGGGCAACGGTTCGGAGGCGCGGGTGCATTTGCTAAATTACGGCAAGGGAGTGGTGAGGGGTCTGCGCGTGCGCGTGCTCGGCGTTTATGCGCATGGGAAGCTGGCCGATTTCGGGCGTCCAACGCTTGCGCTGGCGGATTACAGCGCAGAGGACGGCGCCACGGAGTTCACGCTCCCGGAACTGGGGCCGTACGCGATTGTGGACCTGGAGCGTTAGCTCGCGGCGTTGGCGGCATTGAGCATAGCGCTCGCGACATCTCTTGCGTGAATGAAATTGCAGCCAGTAAACGATATGCCTTGCGTGTTCGCTTGTGTATGGATGGGCGCAGCCGGCGGTCACGACAGAACTTCCGGGGCGTTGAGCCGTATCACTTACGGCCGGGCGAACGGCTGCCGTCATTTCCGGGCGGCGGCGCGCTTGTGAAGTAGGCCTGGAAGGATGCAATGTTGTGGACCTGTTTACGGAATGACGGGCGCACTACTCGAAAGCGCCAGACCCCGCCGTACCCTATAATAGGGTGTTAAATCCCCAATTGAAGGAGTATGGATGCCTGCGAAGCGGATCGGAATTCTCACCGGCGGCGGAGACGTGCCCGGCCTGAATTCCGTCATCAAAACCGTGGTTTATCGAGGAAGCGAAATCGATTGCGAAGTCATCGGTATTCGCCGCGGCTGGGAAGGGCTGACGCATGTCAATCTCGACGATCCGGCCAGCCGCGCGCGCTACGTCCTGCCGCTCAATCGCGAAAACACCCGCACCATCGACCGCACCGGCGGCACTTATCTGCACAGCTCCCGCACCAATCCCGCCAAGATGAAGGCGCTGCCTCCGGTGCTGAAGGACCAGGACTTTCCCAAGTCCGAAATGACCAAGAAGGGCGTCACCTCCACGGTCTACGACATGACCAGCCGCGGTGCTGAAGAACATCGAGACGCTGGGCCTCGATTACCTGATCGCCATCGGCGGCGACGACACGCTGAGCTATGCCGCCCAGCTGGACACCGAAGGCTTCAAGGTCATCGCCATTCCGAAGACGATGGACAACGACGTGCGCAATACCGAGTATTGCATCGGCTTTTCCACCGCCATCACGCGCGCCACGGAAGCCATCGAGCGCCAGCGCACCACGGTCGGTTCGCATGAGCGCATCGGCATATTCCGCATCTTCGGCCGCGATGCCGGATACACCGCGCTTTACACCGCGTATGTGACTTCCATGCGCTGCTGCATTCCGGAGTACAAGGTCAATCTGCCGCACCTGATCGAACTGCTGATCACCGATAAGCAATACAATCCCAGCAACTACGCCCTGATCGTCCTCTCGGAGGGCGCGGAGTGGGAAGGCTATCAGGTGAAAGAAGTCGGCGAAGCGGATGCGTTCGGCCACAAGAAGAAGATGAACGTGGGCGAAGACCTGGCGAGGAAATCAAGAAGTCGACCGGCGAGGAAACCATCGTCAGCGATCTCACTTACGACCTGCGCAGCGGCAGTCCCGACTTCGTGGACAAGATGGTGGCCTCGACTTTCGCCAGCATGGCGATGGATTGCATCCAGCAGGGCCAGCACGGAGTGATGATGGCCATCATCTCACGGATGCTACGCGGCGGTGCCGATTCCCGATCCGAAGCTGGGGCCGCGCAAGGTGGATCTGGAGACCATGTACAACACGCGGCGCTACCGGCCGAACTACGCCAACAAGATCGGCCTGCCGATTTTCCTCACCCGCGCATAAAACCGATTCCCTGCCCCGCGGACGCGGAGTTCCGCGGGGCAGCGGCAACGCGCCTTCCCCGCTTACAATCAATTGCATGGACAGGCTCCAGGAACTCCGCCGCCGCCACGCCGCCGCCGAATATGGCGGGGGCGAGGAACGCCGCAACCGCCAGCATAAAGAAGGCAAGCTCTCCGCCCGCGAACGCATCGAACTGCTGCTCGACGAAGGCACCTTCGAAGAACTGGACAAGCTGGTCACGCATCGCGGCCGCGACTTCGGCATGGACGAGCAGATCATCCCCGGCGACGGCTTCGTCACCGGCTACGGCTAGATCAACGGCCGCCTCACTTACGTCTTCGCCCAGGATTTCACGGTTTTCGGCGGCTCGCTTTCGGAGACCAACGCGCAGAAGATCTGCAAGATCATGGACCACGCGCTGAAGAACGGCGCGCCGGTCATGGGTCTTAACGATTCCGGCGGCGCGCGCATTCAGGAAGGCGTGCTGTCGCTGGGCGGCTATGCCGACATCTTCCTGCGCAATACGCTGGCCAGCGGCGTGGTGCCGCAGATCTCGGCCATCATGGGCCCCTGCGCCGGCGGCGCGGTCTATTCTCCCGCCATCACCGATTTCGTCTTCATGGTGGATTCGACCAGCTACATGTTCGTCACCGGTCCCGACGTCATCAAGACCGTGACGCACGAGGACGTCACCAAGGAGCAGCTGGGCGGCTCGATGACGCACAATTCGGTCAGCGGCGTCGGCCACTTCATTGCCGCCGACGATAGCGAATGCCTGCGCATGATCCGCGAGCTGCTCACGTACCTGCCGCAGAACAATCGCGACGATGCGCCGCGGCGGCCCACCACCGATCCCATCGACCGCCAGGACGCCGCGCTCGATACGCTGGTTCCGGCGGAATCCAATCTGCCTTACGACATCAAAGACGCCATCCATCGCATCGTCGACGACGGCGAATTCTTCGAAGTCCACGAACACTTCGCGCGCAACATCGTGGTCGGCTTTGCGCATCTGGACGGCCGCTCCGTGGGCATCGTGGCCAATCAGCCCGGCTATCTGGCCGGCTGCCTGGATATCAATTCCTCGGTAAAAGGCGCGCGCTTCGTGCGCTTCTGCGATGCCTTCAATATTCCCATCCTGACCTTCGAAGACGTTCCCGGCTTTCTCCCGGGCACCGATCAGGAATTCGGCGGCATCATCCGGCACGGCGCGAAATTGCTCTACGCCTACGCCGAAGCCACCGTGCCGAAAGTCACGGTGATCACGCGCAAAGCCTACGGCGGCGCTTATTGCGTGATGGGATCGAAACACATCCGCACCGACGTCAACCTGGCGTGGCCCAGCGCCGAAATCGCGGTCATGGGCGCCGGAAGGCGCGGTCAACATCGTCTACCGCCGTGAACTGTCCGCCGCCGCCGACAAAGATGCCGTGCGGGCCCAGAAGACCGACGAGTTCCGCGAACGCTTCGCCAATCCGTTCATCGCCGCCGAACGCGGGTTCATCGACGATGTCATCGAGCCGCGCGAAACCCGCCCCCGCGTCATCCGCGCGTTCCGCATGTTGGAGAATAAGGTGGACACCACGCCGCGGAAGAAACATGGCAATATTCCGCTATAACGGGAGCCGGGCGATCTTTCTGTCGCTCTTTCTTCCCTTGCTTCTCCGCGCCGCCGCGCCAGCCATCCCCTGGCGGCGCGTCGACGCCGAAACGCTGCGTTACTTCACCGCGCTGCTCCGCCTCAACACCACCAACCCGCCCGGCAACGAAACCGAAGCCGCCAAATATCTCGCCGCTGTCCTCCAGCACGAAGGCATCTCCACCAAGCTGCTATCGCTCGATCCGGCTCGCGCCAATCTGGTCGCCCGTATCAAAGGCAACGGCTCCGCCCGCCCCATCGCCATCCTGGGCCACACGGATGTCGTACCCGCCCAGAACTCCAAGTGGACCACCGATCCCTTCGCCGCCGTCCGCCGTGACGGCTACGTCTATGCCCGCGGCGCAGTCGATGACAAAGAGATCGTCACCGCGGGGCTCATGGTCATGCTGCTGCTGCAGCGCCAGCATATCAAACTGAATCGCGACATCATCTTCATCGCGGAAGCCGGGGAGGAAGGAACGCCTGGGGTGGGCATCGATTTCCTGGTGAACCAGCATTGGGACGAAATCGCGGCAGAATACGCGCTGGCTGAAGGCGGCTCCGACGTTGCGCAGGCAGGCAGAGTCCGCTACGTCGCCATCACCACAGCGGAAAAAGTACCGCGCGGCGTTCGCCTGATCGCTCGCGGGCCATCGGGCCACGGCTCGCGCCCTTCGCCCAACAACGCCGTCTTGCGTCTCGCTCAGGCGGTAGCCAAACTCGGCGATTTTCATACGCCGATGCGCCTGAATGAAACCACCCGAGCGTATTTCGAACGCCTAGCCGCCATCAGCCCTCCCGACGATGCCGACCGTTACCGCCACGTGTCCGACCCCGCCCGCGCCGCCGAAATCGACCGCTACTTCGAACGCTTCGAACCCGGGCACTACGCCATGCTCCACACCACGATGGCGCCGACGATGATCAAGGGCGGGTTCGCTTTCAATGTCATTCCCTCCGAGGCGGAAGCGTATCTTGATGTCCGCGCGCTTCCCGATGAAGATCTTCCGCGCCTTTACGAAGAGATGCGCGAGCAAATCGGCGATCCCAATGTCGAAATCGAGCCGCGCAAAGCCGATCGGCCCGCCACCGCTCCCTCCCGCACCGATACGGCCATGTTTCGCGCCCTGGAACATGCCCAGCGCAAAATGTTTCCCAAAGCCATCACGCTTCCTTCAATGCTGACCGGCGCTACGGACATGGCCCAGTTGCGCGCCCACGGCGTCGAGGCTTATGGCTTCGGCCCCATCGTAGAAGCCGGCGATCCCGGCGAAGCCCATGCCAACAACGAGCGCCTGGCGGAAACCTCCCTCTACAAACTGGTCGAATTCCTGTGGTACGCCATCCTGGAGGCCGGAGCGTAGCTTGAGATACCAATACCCTTAAATCCTGTTACTCTGGACCTGTTCGCAAGCAATTGTCCATTTCCCGGAGGTACCACAATGGACAGGATCTGGCTAAAAAGCTATCGCCCTGGCGTGCCGGCCACCATCGACCTGACTGAGTATGCCAGTCTCAACGAAGTCCTCTGCGAGAGCTGCCGCAAATTCCGCGGCCGCCCCGCCTTCCGCAATCTCGGAACCACCATCTCCTATGCCGAACTCGATCGTCTGAGCCGTCACTTCGCCGCGTGGCTGCAAACCTGGGCCTCCCCAAAGGCGCCCGCGCCGCCATCATGATGCCGAACTTGCTGCAGTATCCCGTCGCCTTGTTCGGAATCCTGCGCGCCGGCATGATCGTGGTGAATATCAATCCGCTCTATACGCCGCGCGAACTACAGCAGCAACTCAAGGACTCCGGCGCGGAAGTTATCGTCATCCTCGAAAACTTCGCGCATGTCCTCGCGAGAGCGATTGCGAAAACCGCCAGGTCAGGCATGTGGTCACCACACAAATCGGCGATCTGCTGCACCCGCACCGCCGCCTGATGGTCAATTTCGCCGTCCAGCCACGTGAAGAAATCGTCCCGAAATGGCAAATTGAAGGCGCCATCGGCTTCCGCACCGTACTGCAACTCGGCGCCAAGCGCGTCCTTCCATGAGGCCGCGGCCCGCCACGAAGACATCGCCTTCCTGCAGTACACCGGCGGCACTACCGGCATCTCCAAGGGCGCCATGCTGACCCACGGCGGCTTGGTCGCCAATATGCTCCAAGCGCGCGCCTGGTCGCGCGGCATCCTCGACGAAGGCGCGAAGAATGGTGGTCACCGCGCTGCCCATGTACCACGTGTTTTCGCTTACCACCAACTGTCTGCTCTTCCTCAACCTGGGCGGGCTCAATGTGCTGATCACCAACCCCAGGACATGCCCGCTTTCGTAAGGAGTTGGCGAAAACCCCTGGACCGTTACCACAGGCGTCAACACGTTGTTCAATAGGTCTGCTCAACACGCCAGGGTTCGCCGCGCTGGATTTCAGCCGTGTAAAATTCGTGCTGGGCGGCGGCGCGGCCGTGCATCGCACCGTCGCCGAGCGCTGGCAGGCGGTCACGCATCGCCCGATATTGCAGGGTTACGGCCTGACCGAAACTTCGCCGTTCGTGACTTGCAGCCCGCTGGACGCCGAATTCTCTGCGTCCATCGGACTGCCCTTGCCGTCCACCGACGTCGCCATTATGGACGAAGACGGGCGCGAGCTGCCCGATCGGCGATTGAGGGTGAGATCTGCGTTAAAGGTCCGCAAGTGATGGCCGGCTATTGGCGCATGCCGCAGCGAGACAGCAGGCGCCTTCACCGCCGACGGATGGCTGCGCACCGGCGACATTGGCATCATGGACGAACAGGGCTTCATGCGCATCACGGACCGTAAGAAAGACATGATCCTGGTTTCCGGCTTCAACGTCTATCCCAATGAAATCGAAAATGTGATTGCCGCCGTGCCGGGAGTTGTCGAATGCGGCGTGATAGGCGTGCCCGACATGATCGCCGGCGAAGTGGTGAAGGCCTTCGTGGTCGCGGACAACCCCAACCTGACGGCGGCCGAGATCGTGGCTCACTGCCAGCAAAACATGACCAATTACAAAGTCCCCAGAATGGTCGAATTCCGCAGCGGAATTGCCCAAGACGCCGGTGGGCAAGATCCTGCGCCGGGAATTGCGCAGGCCGACCGCAGTTAAGTCGACGCGCTGCGGCGATGGCGACGCGTGGGCGATCTCTACTTCTTGGGCATGTTGTAGCTGAAGGTCAGCTTCAGCACAACCTTGATCGCCCGTAAACTCCGTGGGAAATGGCGGAAACGGATGCGACGCGTCAATTCCGGCCACCGCCGCGCGCTCCAGCGCCGGGAATGGAATGCTGCACAATCACCAGCTTGGGCACGCTGCCGTCCTTGGCGATCACAAATTCCGCTTCCACCTTGCCGCGCAGCCCCATGCGCGCGCTCTCCGGATACACCGCGAGCCAATTGCGGCGCACGGCCGGCCAGGACCATGCAGCAAGTAGGGCCGGAAAGTCGACGCCCTTGGTGTCGCTCAGCAATTCGAGCGAACTGGCCTGCCGCCCTGGCGATGGCGGCAGATTCAGGCCGCTCCCAATCCCGCCCATGCCCGTATCGCTGGTATCGTCGCCCACCGTCAGGCCCGCCGGCGATCCGCCGTGCGTCAGTCTCCCGAATGGCCCCCGCCACCGAAGTATCGGGACGCATGACACGGCCCACTCCGCCCGAGGGCGGCGGAGCCGTGGGCGTCTCAAACGCCAGTTTGGGCTTTTCCTGCTCCTGAATCTGCGGCGGCGGGGCCTGATTCGTCTGCGGACCTACGGGCAATTCGCGCGGCGGCTGCACTTCGTGGTTGCCCGCCTGAAACTGCGGCGGCTCGGGCAGCGGCGTCGGAGGGGGTTGCGGCGGGCTGGTGATTCGGGCCTGCGGCCGCGTGGTGGATGGCGGCGAATTCGGGGTCTGTACCCGCGGGCGCGGCTGCAGGCCTCCACCGTAACTTCCTTGGCGATGGGCCCTTTGTTCGGTGCTTTCTGGGTCAGTTCCGTCGGCGGCTCGATCAGCGGCGTGATCTGCTGTTCCACGCGACGCGGCGGCTGCATCAGGCTGCGCGGCATCAAAAACAGCGCAACGATCGCAGCCACGTGCGCGATCACGGAAAGCACACCGGCTTCGCCTATGCGTCCCCGGTCCTGCTCCCAAGTAGTCAGCAGATGTAATTCCGCCGGATTTTCCACCGAGGACCGAACTAGAGTTTCCATCCGCCTGCCAACGACTGAGAGACTATCTCCGAATGTTCCTTAATCTTATCAAGAATAGCCAAAGCTATCCTTAATGTTTGACGCGCGGCAAGCCCTGAAGTTTTCGGAGATTTTCGTGTCTCTACACTATCTAAAAAGGCGTCGAACTGTAACTGTAGTGGCTCCGACTTCGCCACCGGGACTGGCTCAAAAGCAACTTTCCGCTCCGCGCCGACCGAAAATATAAGCAATTCTTTACGTGAATAATCGAGTGATATATATTGCTGCGGCTGGAATAGCCGCAACTTACGCACTTGTTCCGTGGACACGCGGCTGGCAGTAAGATTCGCCACGCAGCCGTTCGGAAACTGCATCCGCACGTTGGCAATATCCACCTTCTGCGACAGGATCGAAACGCCCGCCGCGCGAATCTCCTCCGGTTCGGCGCCGGCCAGGCTCAACACAATATCGATGTCGTGGATCATCAGGTCCAGGATCACGTCGACGTCCAGGCTGCGCGGGCTGAACACGCTCAGCCGGTGGATCTCGAAGAAGAGCGGCAGCGTGACCCGTGCTTCCAGCGCCACCACCGCCGGATTGAACCGCTCCAGGTGCCCGACCTGCAGAATGCGCCCGTGCTTTTCGGCGGCTTCGATCAGCCGGTCGGCCGATTCCAGGTCCGGCGCGATGGGCTTCTCCACCAACACGTCGATGCCCTGCTCCAGCAGCCAGCTTCCAATTTCCGCGTGCGCGACGGTAGGCGTCGCTACGATGGCCGCGTCCACTTTGCCGGCCAGCTCCTGGTAATCCGCGATGGCCGCCCGCGCCGGATCGGTGTCGACGACCGCCGTCAGTTCGGCGCGCGTCGATTGCCGGACTACGCGGCAATGGTTCTGCCCGAACTGCCCTGCCCCGACTACCGCGACTCTATGCATCCGGCGCCTGCCCCACCACCGCGATGCCCGCTGCATCCGCCCGCGCCAGCATCTCCTCGCGATCCAGCAGCAGCGTTCGCCCCGCGTCCACCGCCATCACGGTCGTCCCGGTTTCCCGCATCGCCGCGATCGTATCCAAGCCCGCCACCGGCACATCGAATAACAAATGCCGCCGCCGGTTCGAAACTTTCACCAGCGTCAGCGGCCGCCCATTCACCAGGCTCGCCGCGCGGCGCAGCATGGCATCCGTGCCTTCCATCGCTTCTAACGCCACGCAGGCGCGGTCGCAGATGGCCACGCTCTGCCCCACATCGAATCCCGCCAGCGCCCCGGCCACCTTGCGCCCGTATTCGATGTCCGTCTCTTCCCGCGCGTCGGGCCTGCGCCGCGTCATCGCGCCGCGATCCGCCAGCAGCGGCTTCAGCAGCGCCGTCGAATCCCGAAGCTGAATCCCTTCGTCCGCCAGCACCTTCACCACCCCGCCGATCAGCCCGTCTGTATTCTTCGAAGGCAGCGATGCCAGCAGTTTGATCAGCCGCCAGTCCGGCCGGATCGACGAAAAGATTTTGGCGTGCTTCACCTGCCCCGCCATCACTACCTCCTGGATGCCTTCTTCTTTCAGGATCTCGATCATCCGGCTCAACTGCCCCAGCGAAAGCCAATAGCACCGCGAGGCCAGCGCTTCGATTTCCTTCGATGCTTCTTCCTGAATCGCCAGCACCACGACTTCGTGCCCCAGCCGGCGGGCATTCTCCAGTGCCAGTATCGGAAATCTGCCGTTTCCCGCGATCAGACCGTATTTCATCGCACTACTTGGTCACGCCCCGCTGCGATGCGCCGATGAATGCCAGCAATTCTTCCACCTCGGGACAATCCGTAATCTCCGTGCGGATGCGCTCGGCGGCCTGCGTGGTATTCAGCCCCGCGCGCGTCAGCAAGCGCATGGCCGTCTGCAACTTCTCGACGGTGGCCTTCTCGAATCCTCGCCGTTCCAGCCCGATCCGGTTGGCGCCGAATACCTTGATCTCCCGCTCGCTCACCGTATTCGAAAACGGCATCACGTCCTGCGTCACCACGCTATATCCGCCGATGATCGCGTGCCTGCCGATGCGGCAGAACTGATGGACGCCCGTCGAAGCGCCGATCACCACCCAGTCGCCCACCGTCACGTGCCCGCCGAGAGTCACGGCGTTGGCCATCACCACGTGGCTGCCCACATGTACGTCGTGCGCCACGTGTGAGTAAGCCATTAGTAAGTCATCGTCGCCGATGGTGGTAACTGCGCCGCCGCCCTCCGTCCCGCGATGAATGGTGACAAATTCGCGGATCTGATTCCGGCTGCCGATGCGCGTCTCGGCCCGCTCCCCTCGGTACTTCAAATCCTGCGAAGCCACGCCCACGGTGCTGTAAGGGAAAAAGACGTTATCCGCGCCGACGGTCAGCGGGCCTTCCATGTAAACGTGAGCCATCAGCCGCGTGCCCGCGCCGATTTCTACGTCATCGCCAACGATTGAATAGGGACCGATTTCCGCAGTCTCGGCTATCCGCGCGGCCGGTGAGACAATCGCGGTGGCATGTACCGGCATTCGATCAGGCGAGGGCTTCCGCTTCGGCTTTATCCGCCAGCTTGCACATCATCTCCGCCTCGGCCACCACCACATCGCCCACCTTGGCCGTGCCGATCATTACCGCCACGCTCGCCTTGCGCTTCAGGATCTTCATCTCCAGGCGCAGGGTGTCGCCGGGCACCACCGGACGCCGGAACTTCGCGCTGGTGATCGAGGCCAGCAGCACCAGCTTGCGATGCCGGTCCTCTACCTGCTTCAACACCAGCACGCCGGCCGTCTGCGCCAGAGCCTCCACGATCAGCACTCCCGGCATCACCGGATAGTCGGGAAAATGGCCCTGAAAGAAGGGTTCATTCTGCGTGACGCACTTGATGCCCACGATCCGTTCCGGCTCTAGCTCGATAATTCGATCGACGAGCAGCATCGGGTACCGGTGTGGCAGTATGTCGCGGATTTCGTTGATATCCAAAACGGGCATGGAAATCGCTATTATAACAGCCGTGGATCCTATTCTCTTTGAAGCCCGTTCCCGCCAGAAACAGATCGTCGATCTGATTCGGGAAATGGTGGAATGCGAATCCCCCAGCGACGACCCCGCGGCTGTCAACCGCTTCGTCGACCTCCTTGGCGATGTTGCCCCGTCGTTCGCCCGTTTCAAAGCCGTCCCCGGAGGCCGCTTCGGCAAACACGTGCTCTGCGCCTTCGATTTTTCCGGTTCCAAAAAGCAGGGCCAGATTCTCGCCCTAGGCCACTCCGATACCGTCTGGCCCCTCGGCGCCCTCGCGAAAATGCCCTTCCGTCAAAGAGACGGCCGCCTCTCCGGGCCCGGCATCCTCGACATGAAATCCGGCATCGCCTTCTTCCTCCACGCCATGCGTATTTTGCGCGACCTCGAAATTCCCGTCCGCCGCAAGATCCTGATGCAGATCAACTCCGACGAGGAGATCGGCAGCGACTCTTCCCGTGCGCTCACCGAAAAGAACGCCAAGCAAAGTGAAGCCGTGCTGGTTCTCGAACCCTCCGCCGGTTTGGACGGCAAGGTTAAGACCGCGCGCAAGGGGGTCGGCGATTACACCGTAACCGTGCGCGGCAAAGCCGCCCACTCCGGCCTCGATTTCGAAAGCGGGGCCAGCGCCATCCTCGAACTCGGCCGCCAACTCGAAAAAATCGCGGCTTTCACCGACCTGCCTCGCGGCATCACCGTCAACCCCGGCGTCATCTCGGGAGGTTCGCGCGTCAATGTCGTCGCCGCCGAGGCCAAAGTCGAGGTGGACATGCGCATCATGCGTGTCAAGGACGCGGCCGTGCTCGATCGCAAATTCCGCGCCCTCCGCCCCATCGACAAGCGCTGCACCATCGAAGTGGCCGGCGGAATGAATCGTCCACCCCTCGAACGCTCGCCCGCCATCGTCAAACTGTTTCAGAAGGCGCGCGCGCTCGCGCGGGAACTGGGTGTGGAACTGGCCGAAACCGCCGTCGGCGGCGGCTCCGACGGCAATTTCACCGCGGCCCTCGGCGTTCCCACCCTGGACGGCATCGGCGCAGTCGGCGACGGCGCCCATGCTTTGCACGAGCACATCCTCGTGGATCGCATCGCCGATCGCACCGCCCTACTCGCCAAACTGGTCGCCGCGATATGAGAGCGCTCACGGCCCTGGCTTGCGCGTCGCATCGGCCTGTCTCATGCCGGCCGCCGGTCTGGACGAAACCTTCGCCCATCTGACCGCATCCGACTCTCCCGGCCTTGCCGTCCTGATCCTCCGCGATGGCCGCCCGGTCTATGAAAAAGGCTATGGCGCGGGCATCACCCCGGCAACCAATTTCCGCCTCGCCTCCGTGACCAAGCAGTTTACCGCCACGGCCATTATGCTTCTGGTCCGCGACGGCAAGGTCTCCTACGATCGCCGCCTCACCGAAATCTTTCCCGATTTTCCGGCATACGGCAAAGACATCACCGTTCGCCATCTGCTGACCCACACTTCCGGCCTCCCCGATTACGAAGACCTGATGCCGGACGGCGCCTGGAGCGCGACCCACCAGATCCGGGACGAAGAGGTTCTCACCCTCCTCAAACAGCAACGCGCCGGGAAGTTCGCGCCCGGCGCCAATTGGTCTTACTCCAACTCCGGCTACGTAGTCTTAGGATTAATCGTCGCCCGCGTCTCCGGCATCTCATTCGCGCAGTTCCTGCACGACCGCATCTTCCAGCCGCTCCACATGGACCGCACCCTGGTGTACATCAAGGGCCAAAACACGGTCCCCGCTCGCGCGTACGGTCACACCAAAGAAGGCGATCGCTTCCTCGAAACCGACCAAAGTTCGACCTCCGCCACCCAGGGCGATGGCGGCGTCTACTCCAACCTCGAAGATCTTGCGAAGTGGGATCGCGCCCTCGCCCGCCACACCCTGCTCAGCGCGGCGGAGATGCGCCCCGCGGTCACCCCCGTCAAGTTGAACGACGGTTCCCGGCCGCACTGGCCCGCGGAACACAACGACGACAACCTGCATCCCGGCCAGGCTGTCTCCTACGGCTTTGGATGGTTCCTCGACCCCTACGAGGGCCGCCCGCGCATGTGGCACACCGGCAGCACAATGGGATTCCGCACGGTGATCGAGCGCTTCACCGCCGAAAAACTGACCATCGTTATCCTGTGCAACCGCACCGACCTCGATCCCGAAGCGCTGGCTGTCGCCGCTTCACGCGGACATAGCCGCTAGTTTCGCGCCGCTCACATCCCCTTCACCACGACTTCCGTCGCCAGAACGTCGTAATTCGCATTCAGCAGGACGCGCTTCGGCTTCTTCGGCAGCCGTAGCTTCACTTCGTTGGAAGTCGTGTTTCCCGCCAGCGCAACCTCCCCTGCCCGCACCACATGCCCGTCGAAGTCGAAGTAAAGCGGCACTGCCATCGCAAAGCTCGATGAAACTCCGCTCTGTGTCACCTTGGCGGCAAACAAAAACTTCCCCTCCGCTTCGGGTGTCAGCGAGTATTCCATGCGATAGGCTGGTAACTCCGTCCCATACACCCATTCCCGAAAGAACCAGTCCATCGTTCCGTTGTGTGCCAGGTCCATCCCCGGCTTCATGTGTTTTTCCACGATCGCCTTGAATTCTTCGGTCGATGCATTCTGGTTCAGATAAGTCTTCACGAAATCGTGCATCATGGCGATGAAATCTTTGTCGCCGGTCTCGCGGTCATACATGAGGTACCGGAGCATATGCAGCACGAAACCGCCCTTTGGATACACCAGCCGGTTATACGCGCCCTGCGTCTTGAACGTGTTCAGCCGGATCCCCATCCATAGCGGCCCGGCGTCGTCCGGCCGGATGCCAAAGCTGTTCTTTTCCGTGATGGCTTTCTGCGCCCGCTCCCAATACTTCAGAAACTTGCCCGATTTCGGCTCCGTCTGTTGCAGAAATACGCCCGCCGAGAAATCCGCGAAACCTTCGGAGAGCCACTGGTCGTGATACGACGCCCACCCCACCATGTGGCCCCACCATTGGTGCGCCACTTCGTGCGGCGTCACTTCCTGAATGAACTCCGCGAAGCGGAATGCCTGCCCGCCCATCATCATCCAGCGCTGTGTATCGTCCAGGAACGCGCTCACCGGCAGATACACCAGCGTCGGCCACGATTGCCCGAAATTGAACGCCGGCTGCTGCGTTATCGCGATTCGGCCGTATTCCGCATCGCCGAACCACGTGTTGTACAGACGAATCGCATTCTGCGCATCCACCATGGCACTCTCCGCCATTGCGCTCGGGCTCAGCGTCATATTTCGCGCGAATCGCCGCAGATAGTCCGGTGTCTCCGCCGTCGCGTAGGCTTCAATCTGATAATGTGTCACCGGATCGATCACCGACTTCTTCTTGAACAGCCCGTAATTGAACCCCGCCACCGCCAGCGGCACATCCGACACCCAGTGGGACGCCGCATAGTCGTCTTCCTTCCACTCCTTTTCCAACTTCCCCACGCCGACGAGCGTGAACTGCTTCGGTACCTTGAATGTCAGATCATAAGTCGCGCGATCCGAGAAGGCATTCAAGCTCGGATACCAGCTGGTGCGCGCACCGACCGAAAAATTGCCGTTGCCTTCTTTCTGAACCACCTTGTCGCCTTCGTATTCGATCCCGATGCTGTAACTCTTACCGGCCACCAGCCCGTCCGGCATAATCACATAGAACGATCCATCTTCTTTCCGGCTCTCCTGAATGTAGGGGATCTCTTTCTCCAGGTAAGTCACCCGAGTAACCCGCAGCCGCGGCAATAACCCGAACCCGACGACCCGCGTGCCCGCCACCATCGCCTTCAACCGCACCGTGCAACTCGCCGATAAGTGATCGTTCTTGCCGATCGCGGTCTCGATGCGATAGTGCTCCGCCGCCACGGTGTGCCGGTTCTCCGTATTTCTCGCCGTCCCCGCCTTCCACTCCGCAGCGTAATGCGTCAGGTACCAGATGCCATCCTGCGTGCCGTTAGGATCGAAGTTGACCAACCCTACTTCCTCCGGCGATGGCAGATAAGGCATGGCTCCTCGCGGGTTGATCGCGAACCGCAAATCGGAATGCTTGTTGCCGTGAATAAACGCCCGGAACGATCCCCGCTCGTTCCGGTTATAAACCTCCCCCAAGATTTCTGCCTCGAAGTTCTCGATATCTTCGTCCTGCAGCAGATATTCGAGAAAACTGCGCGGCGTCTCGGTTCGATGCCGCGCCCGGCCGCGGAATTCATGCCATGCGCCGACTCCCTGGGAAGCCTCGTCCGCCGCCTGTGCCTGCTTCCTGATTTCGTTGTAAGTATCGTCGGTGAACCATAACACCACCGAGCGGAATTCTTCGTCCACGGCCTGCTCACCCGATGCGCGCCGCATGGCGTTCGCTTCCCCCACCGTGGCGGCTTCCAGATGAAAGATACCTTGGCCGGTAAACACGCCCGCCACGACCGTGCCCATCACGGGCGGCGAGAAAGCTAAATTGTCCTGAAGTAAAACTGAATAACGCGTTGTCCCGCCGCAGCACCAGGTTAGTAACTCGCATCCCTGCGCCCGGACCCGCCCCGCGCAGGGCTACATAACTCGGATCCGAATTCGCCAATGACGACCGCTTGCCCGCTACTTCCACGGTAGTCTGTTCCACCGCGATCTTTAAAGCGAAGGCGACACTTACCGGCGCTTCGACTACTTCGATCGCTTTGGTGGTTTCTTCAAACCCGTCTCGCTGGACCGTGACCACGTACTTACCGGGCGATACGTCCGCAAAACTGAAATGTCCTTGATTATCCGTAAGTCCGTTGACCGCGAGGCCGGTATCCGCGCTTTTCAGAATCACCGCCGCGCCAGGAATGGCGGCACCGCTCGGATCCTGCACCACGCCATCGACGGAAGACGCGCTAAGAAGCAATGGAATTAGGAGGAGAAGGAAGACCAGTTTGGAGGCCACGGATAATTGTACTCCTTTCGGCCCGACCTGCCTAAGCGAGTAACTAAACCTTGGAGAACCGCCGCAGGGTGAAAGACTCCGGATTCATGTTCTCGCGCTCCAGGCGTTTCCAATCGTCGTTCACATGAATCAGCTTGCCGCTGATATGATTGGAGCGTTCCGAGGCCAAAAACAAAGCCAGTTGAATTTGTTTTTCGGGACTCATGCCGCCGGTCAGGCGCACGTTTTCCGCTTCCTCGATCTCTTTGCTGCCGGCCCGTTCGCCCGAGTGCATGATCTCGTCGGTCATGTGCGTGTAG
The DNA here is from genome assembly GCA_963738375.1 of Bryobacterales bacterium. GTDB lineage: Bacteria > Acidobacteriota > Terriglobia > Bryobacterales > Bryobacteraceae > Bog-159. Next base: position 1,181,283 of record CAVTWL010000004.1, read on the forward strand.
GTGCCGCCGGGGCCATGCAGTTCACTTGCACGTTGAACTCGCGGACTTCTTCCGCCAGCGTCTCCACAAACCGCACCACGGCGGCCTTGGAAGCCGCATAAGCCGAGAATCGGGGCCGCGGCGACGCCGCCCCGCCGCCCCCGATCACGATGATCTTGCCCCGCCGCTTCTCGATCATCTGCGGCAGCACCGCCCGGCACGCATGCATCATGCCCATCAGGTTGGTCTCGACGGCTTCAGCCCAGGCGCGCGGTTTGACATCCACCAGCGGCCCGATGGGCCCTTGCATCGCCGCCGCCGCAATCAAGATCTGCACGCCGCCGAACACCGTCCGCATGCGTTCCACCGCCGCGGTCATCTGCTCGTAGTCGCGCACATCGGAGCGGATGCGCAGCGCCGCGCCGCCGGCGTGTTCGATTTCCAGCTTCGCCAGATCCAGTTCGGCCTGGCTGCGCGCCAGCAATCCGATCCTCGCGCCTTCCGCCGCGAATCCGATCGCCAGCCGCTTTCCAATACCACGGCCCGCCCCGGTAATCAGGACTGCCTGGTCTTTCAGTGGAAGCACCTTAGTTCTCCACTCGCGCGTCGAAGATCCCGGTCTCGACCCGCCCGCCGCGCTTTACCTGGACGTAAATGCGGTAATCGCCTGGCTTCGGGAAACCGTAGGGGAAGGATACTTCAGGCGGCAGCGCCATGGTCATGCCGGAATGATCCATGCCGGCCATGCCCGGCATCGCGGCCATCGCCGCGCCTCCGTCGCCCGCGTTCTGCGTCAGGCTCAGCGAAGCCATGGGCACCGATCCGGAAGGATGCACATGCGCGAACACGCTGCGATCGGCCGCCACAAATGCCGCGTGCCCCGGCATGCCCATGTAAAGCTCGGTATCCTGCGCCGGCTTGCCGTCCGCATCTTCGAGACGGAACTTGAAAAACATGGCGCGCTTCGCATGCAGTGGACCGGGCTCGCGCTCCCAAACCATGCGCGTTCCGTCGGCCAGTTGCGCCACCGTCCGCTTCGGATCGGCCAGCGAGATCGGCGGACCGGCCCCACCCGCATCGTCGCCTTCCATCGGCTTGCCTGCCACTTCCGGCAGCGTAATCTCGCTCACCAGGGTTTCCGGTAAGCCGTCGGAATGCACGATGTCGCCATACAGCGCATACCTCCCAGCGGGCATCGCCGGCAGATCTTTGGTGAAGAGCCCCGACTCCACGCGATCGGGATGCAAGTGCCAAACCCGGTCCATCTCCGGCAAATTGATCGCATACAAGTGCATCAGGTGATTATGGTCCGGCACCAGGTCGTCTACTTTGCGCCACCGAGCCCAGCCTGGATCGGTCAGGTGCAGCTTCAGCGTCTCGCCGTTCTCCAGGGTTGGCGTCATGACCAGCGGCTTAAAAATATGAGTGTCGTAAACGCTGGCTTCGCTCTTCCACCACAAACCGCCCAGCGCCGCGAGGGCGATCACGAAAATCGCCGTCCCCGCCATGACCACCCGCGCGCGAGAGATCCGCTTGCGGTCCGGTTCCATGCCGGGCTCCAATTGCCCCTCCCGAACGCCTGCCCCGGCAATGCTCACCGCGCCCACCAACAGCACCAGACCCAGCACAGCCAGCACAATCCCGGTCGGCGCCTGCATCGTCTTGGTGCTCGAAGACAACGCCGGAACCGGCACCGAAAGCTCGCCCTTGCCCTTCGGGCCTTCCGCCGTCACCCGGACCTGCCACGATCCCGAAGTCATCATCCACAACGAACCCGTGAAGAACTGTGGATCTTCCTTGGATCGCTGCGCTAAATCGGCAATGGGAGCGAACTTCGCGCCAGGGCCGGTCAACGGAGTAGGCACGATGTGCACTACGTCTACATCGTTCGACTCGCTGCGCACTTCGATTTCCGATATCCCCGGAATCACCGAGGGTGTCCGGATGGTCACCAGCAAGTGGTAAGGGCCCGCCTGCCCTTCATAGAAGACATCGGGACTGCCGATGTGCGCGCAGGCGCACATCGCCGACAGCAGGAACAAACCTAAAGTTTTGTACATGAATTTACCGGCGTACTCGCCGCATCCAGTCGCCCCACGCGAATCCTAGCCGAATCGTCAGGGTTCCCAGAATCGCGGCCAGCGCCATCTCTTTCCAGAACAGCATCGCCGGATCGGGCGCCACGAAAATATGCCGCACGTTTACCTGAGTGGGCCGCGCGTTGTAATCGAAAATGTTGGTGTGGAAAAACCAATTCTGCGCGCCTGTCGAATTCAGGAATTCCGCGAACGGCCACTGCACCGCCAGCAGTACGCCCAGAAATACCAGAGCGGACACAGCGGCTTTCGTCCACAGATTCCACTGTTTGCTGCGCTCCCAGAACAGATCCAGTGCAAAGGCAGGCACGAACAGCAGCATCGGAAATTCCGGCGGCACGAACTGAGTTACGTGATGATATACCGGGCCCAGTTTCGGCTCGGCGGCGAACAGCGGCAGAACCCAACCCATGCCTGCCCAGAAAAGCCAGTAAACGAAAGCCACCGTGGTCGCCGCCCAGCGCTTCTCCGAAGCCCGCGCCACGCCGGCCAGCACCAGCGGCACGACCATGCAAACCACGCGATAGTAAATTCCGCTGTGCATCAGGGCGTGCCAAGAAAACTCCATGATCATCAGCATCAGCCCGATCAGCACCACGCCGCCAATATACAGGAACAGCCAGTTCAGCTTGCTGCGGAACTCGTCCCGTGCGCGGTTCATCATCCCGAGGATCAACACCAGCGTTCCGGTATTTACCGCCAGGTTGCCCAGAATCAGCAGGACGTGCGGTGGGCTCAGGATCTTGACGTCCAACCCGTAGGCGCTGTGCCACCAATCGTCAAACGGCGCCGAGGTAAGCATGGCCACGCCGCCCCAGGCCGCGATGAACGCGCCCAGCGGCGCCTGGAATCCCCACATCTTGACCGAGGTGCTGCGAAGCTGCGAGAAATTCCCGAATGTCGTCGCCAGGATCAGGTAGCCGCACGAAAGTCCCGCTAATACGCCGCACAGGTAGATCGCCATGTGCGCCGGCGTCCAGAAAGTATCGCGCCCTATCGACCGGTGCCACGAGATATCCCATTGGCCCCCGATCATGGCGGAAGTAACTCCAAAGACGGCGCACCAAACGTACCAAGGTACGCTTTGCACGGATTCGCGAACGGATGCGGCGGAAATAGACGAAATTGTGGTCGAAGTGGATGCCATCCCTGTCCCTCTGTACGCCTTTAATTATAGCTTTGTTGGTAGCGTTCAGTCGAGAGATCGGATCTCAGGGTACTGGGGCGATGCGAGTGTCAGCCGCTGCCGTCCCGGCCCCTTCAGATAAGTGTCGAAAAACCGCCGCAGACAGTAGCTGGTTACGGCCAGTTGCCGGCGGCCCTCGATCTTCAGTATGCGCACAAGCCGCAGCAAATTCATCACCGGGTGGCTCTTCAATAACGCGCCATCGTCGCTAAAGAGAAAGTGGTTCGCTCCTCGGATCATCACGCGCAGTCTTCCTTCCTCCGGCAAACCTTGGTAAATTGCTTGGATTCGCTTCGCCACGTCTCGCGCCTCCGGATCGGAACTGTCGATCTGATCGCTCAGCAGGAACATGAACGGCTGGCGCAGCCCATCCTTAACCACGCTGCCAAAAGGAATTCCGTCTATGTCCACCCCAGCCTTGCACCGCGCATCCTCCCGGCAGAATTGCGCGGCCGTGGCTCCGCCAAACGAATGGCCGAACACGCCCACCCGCGTCAGGTCCGCCTTTCCCGCAAAATGTGACGTTTGCCACCGGTCCAGCGTAAACGCGATGTCGCTGCCCCAAGCCGCCAGCAGTTCCTTCACGCACTGGTCCTTGTCCGCATTCGCCCTCTCGATGCACCGCTCCGGATTGTTCTCCGGCTGCCGTTCCATGACTCGTCCATCGGGAAAAGCCACCACATTTGTCCGGTAGGGCGCGTCGAACCCCACGACGATGTAACCGTGGCTCGCCAGATCTTCCGCCAGGGTCGAATAATGGACAACCTCCGCCGACGCTCCGCCGCGCAGAATCAGCAATGGATAGGACGGCTCCCGCGCCGATATCTGGGCATCGCGCAAGCTGTGCCCGCGCACCCGCGAGAGATCCCGCGTCAGCCAGGTGCTGTTGAAGTTGCCTCTATCCCGTTCGAGTGCCTGCCTCCACTTCGCAGGCATGTACTCGGCCGCCACCGCTCCCGCGCGCGCGTCCGCCGGATACCAGATCCACGCCAGCAGTTCGTGCCGCGCATCGCGCCACACCTCCACGGAGCGCCCCACCGCGTACGGCCCCGTCGGGGCTGGAAGTTCCGTCGCCGCTCGATGGTCCACCCACAGTGCCGTCGTCAAGCTCAGGGCTGCCGCCAAACCGAATGCCGCCAGAAGCACGAAAACCCGCCGGATCGTCTTCGCCATAACAACAAGTACTTTACAGTATAAAGAAACGCACCGCAAGCCAAATAGGAACCCTTTCGCCGGACTTGCAACCCAGATCTACGGACCGGCCTCAAAACTAAGGTTCTGGCTGAAGAATGGCATTACGTAGTTCTGAAATCGGACGGCCACACCACTAGTGTGCGTTCCGTGATAAACCTCGAAGCGGTGTGCGATCCCGTAACTCTCCAGGATCTCGTGCAGTTTGGCCGCCCCCTCCTTCAAACGGTCCTGGTCGCCGACATCAATGGCGATAGCGCGATACTGGCGCAAATCGCCAATATACTGGTCGATGAAAGCCAGCGGAGCATTGGCCGTCCATTTGGCCACAATTTCTGGCTGGGCCACACCGTCCTTCACCGGCAAATCCAGATATAGCGGAGGGTTCTTCGGATTGGGAGACCACGCCGCGGCGGAGGCTAATTGCGCCCGCGCGCCCCACGGCAGGCTCGCCGAATCCGCCGGCGTCTTCACTGCCGCCAGAGCCTTAGCCACTTCCGGATTGTTCGGCGGCGCGCCGCCTCCCATCGGCGCCAGGCAGCAGGGGCTCATGATGTAAACGCTGCCGAAGACATCGGCGTGCTTCATGCCTATACGTGTGGCGCCATACCCGCCCATGGAATGGCCGGCCAGTCCGCGGCTGGCGCGCTTCGCGATCGTTCTGTAGTGGGCATCCATGTAACCCACCAGGTCGCGCGCGATGAAATTTTCAAAATCGCCCGTCGTCGCCGAACTCGAATACATCGAGCCATTGTGCATGGTCTTGGAATCGGGCAGCACTACAATCATTTCCCGCGATCCCAAAGCAAACGCGCCCTCGATCGTGTCCGGCACATGGATTTCATGCGTCCATTGTTCCGCGCCGATCGAGTAGCCGTGCAATGCGTACACCACGGGGTATCGCCGGCTTGTTTCCGATGCATAACTCGGCGGCAGGAAGACAATGGCCTCGCGCTCTACGGCATCGCCTTCCAGGTTTCCTTCGAGCGCCGCGCCGTGGACCTTGATCCGTTCCACCGTCGCGTGCTTAGCGGCGGAAATAACCGGCGGCACCTCCGTTTGTACCTGGGCTTGAACCTGCAATCCGAAAGCGGTAACCAGCATCGTCAAAAACAGCGGCTTCATAAAGTAAGTCCTTTCATTTTCCGGCGCCCTTCGAGGGCAACTCCAGCGGCAACCAGAAACATAGCTCATTCGAGTCCGGTCCCCCCGTATATTCCGCCACCGGACGCAACAACGCCGTCTGGGGCTGCATGGCATAACCGCCGGGCCGGTACCGAAGCGTAAAATGCGCCACCGGCACGGCGAATTGTCCCGCGCTCGCCGCGCCTCCCGCCGCGGTTAACCCGCGCAGATCCACCTTGTTTTCCTCTTCCGGCTCATCGAAGAAATTTGGCGACGCATTCGCATCCACCGCCAGCAGCCACGGGCCATAGAATACGGCCGCCGACTTGTCCCGGCGTACCACGCGCTGCCGCATGGTATACCGCACCGTCACCACGTCGCCGGCATGCCAGACCCGGTCAGCGCTCAGATACCCGCCCTGCGCCCGGGTTTCGAGCGCCGTCCCGCCAAGGGCCAACTCCACCGTCGCCCAACCAGGCACGCGAACTCGTAGCGCATGTGCTCGTCCGTCCGCCCCGGTGACCCGCAACGCCACGCTCGCATCTCGTCCCAGCGACGACTCCGCCCGCATCGCCAGGCCCTCCGCCTTCCCGCCCCCATCTACCGGCAGATCGTAGACCAGCGCCGCGCCATCCCCGTGAAACGCCTGTGTCAACACAGCCACCATCGCGCGCAACCCATGGAACGTGCAGCACCACCAGGCATGCGCGAATGGCGCACCCATCCCCCACCCGGTCCACAAATGATGTCCAAAATCGCCGGTATGAAACTGGTTCATAGCCATTTCGTTAAAGAGCGTCACTTCCGCCTGCTCCAGATAGACCGGCTTGCGTGTCTCCGTCCAAAGATCCAGGCTCAGCCGCAGCCAGTCTGCCTCCGAACATCCTTCGTCGCGCTTCATCGCCGGCGCGAACATCTCCGGCACCGCGCCCTGCACCATCACGTTCCCCGACTCGCGGACGCCGGCCCAGAGCGCCTCCGCTTGCGCCAGATAGGGCGCCTCACGCGTGGCCCGGTAAAGCGCCACCACCCCGCGCACACTGGTCAGAAATCCGTGGCTATGCTGCGATGGATGCCGGTCCGTGCGCTCCGCAATCGCGCGCGCCAACACCAGATACCGCTCGTCTTTCGTCAGCCGATACAGCGCCACCACGCCTTCCAGCGTATTGGTCCAGCAGATATATCCGACCGCGAACTTCTCGCGATTGTAAGCTTCCCGCACCTCGGCCGAATTGAACCGCGGCGCCGCCCGCACCAGAAAATCGCCCAGCCGCCGAGCCGCCCCCAATGCCTCTGGACTGTGCGCCAAATCGTAATATTCCGCGAGGCCGATCAGCATCCGCCCGTTGCCCCACAACGTGGCCATATCGCTATCGGTTACCGGGCCCGTGCTCAGCGGCGCCCCGAAGTGCCCGTCCGCCTGCTGCAGGCGGATCGCCCCATCCACCACCCGGTCCAGCATGGGGAACCGTTCGCCGCTCTCCGCCGCGAGCGACGCCAGCGCGCCGATGTAACGCCCCGATACATCCCCGCTAAATTCCGTGAACCGCCGTCCCGGTTGCGCCGATGCGTCCGCCAGAATAAACCGCTCGTCGAAGCGCGGCGAATCGCCGCTCAGTAACCTGCCCTTGGTCAGTTCCAGACGATCCGTCAAATCGCCCGCGCGCGCAGCAGCGGCGCAAAATGCCAAACAAAAAAGAACGCGCATGATGTAAACGTCATGGTAGTTCAATTTGTCGCCGGCTCGGCGCTGCTTTCTGCGATAGTATTCCAATGAAACTCCGCAGCCAGCAATGGTTCGCCGATCCCGGCTACTATGGTTTCGCCCGCCGCGCCTGGCTCCGCTCCGAAGGCTTCAACCCCGATGTCTTCGACAGCAAGCCCGTCATCGGCATCTGCAATTCCTGGAGCGAACTGAACAACTGCAACCTTCACCTCCGCACCGTCGCCGAAGCGGTTAAACGCGGCGTCTGGTCGGCTGGAGGATTCCCCCTCGAGTTCCCCACCATATCTCTCGGCGAAATGTTCATGCGGCCCACCAGCATGCTCTTCCGCAACCTCATGGCCATGGACGTGGAGGAATCCATCCGCGCCAATCCCCTCGATGGGGTCGTCCTTCTTTGCGGCTGCGACAAAACCACCCCCGCCCAACTGATGGGCGCCGCCAGCGCGGACATCCCCGCCATCATGGTCCCCGGTGGACCCATGCTTGCCGGTCAGTGGCGCGACCGGCAACTAGGCGCGGGCACCGACGGCCGCAAGCTTTTCGATCAGTTCCGCGCCGGCCGGCTTACCGAAGAAGAGTGGTGCGAAATCGAAGGCTGCATCGCCCGCAGCGCCGGTCATTGCACGGTCATGGGCACCGCCTCCACCATGACCAACCTCGCCGAAGCCCTCGGCATGACCCTCCCCGGTTGCGCCGCTATCCCCGCGCCCGATTCCCGCCGCCTGGCCATCGCCGAAATGAGCGGCCGCCGTATCGTGGAGATGGTAGGCGAAGAGCTCCGCCCCTCGCGCATCATGACGAGCTCCGCCTTCGAAAACGCCGTCACCGTGTGCATGGCTCTGGGCGGATCTACCAATGCCGTCATCCACCTGATCGCCATTGCCGGACGTCTCGGCATCCCGCTCGCCCTGGACGATTTCGATCGCATTTCCCGCCGCACGCCCTACCTCGCAAATATCAAACCCTCCGGCGAATATCTGATGGAAGATTTCTTCCAGGCGGGCGGTCGTGCCCGCCGCTCATGCGCGAGATCCTGCCATTGCTGGACGGCGATGCGCTTACCGTAACCGGCAAATCGATTACCGAGAACATCGACGCAGCCAAATGCTTCCGCCCCGAAGTCATCCGCACCATGGCCGAACCTCTCGATCCCGAAGGTGGTACGGCGATCCTATACGGCAACATCGCGCCGGATGGGGCGGTGATCAAGCTCACGGCCGCAACCCCGGCCCTACTGCATCACCGCGGGCGCGGCCTTGGTATTTGAGAACCACGAGCATATGCTCTCCCAAATCGATAATCCGGATCTCCCGGTGGATGCCTCCACCATCCTGGTAATGCGCAATTGTGGACCGAAAGGCGCGCCGGGGATGCCCGAATGGGGTCAGATTCCGATTCCCCGGAAGCTGTTGGATCGCGGCGTAACCGACCTCGTTCGTGTCAGTGATGCCCGAATGAGCGGCACCAGCTTCGGCGCCGTGGTCCTTCACGTTGCGCCCGAATCCGCTATCGGCGGACCGCTGGCCGCCGTCCGAACCGGCGACGAAATCGTGCTGGACGTCGCCGGACGCCGCATCGACCTCGCCGTCCCAGCCGCAGAAATCGCCAGGCGCCTGGCCGCCTTTGCGCCCCCGCCACCCCACTACCAGCGAGGCTACGGGCGCCTCTTCCTCGAGCACGTCACCCAAGCCAACCGCGGCTGCGATTTCGATTTTCTGGAAGCGACGCTCACCGGATCTGAATCGTAACGGGATTGCTGGTTTGCCGGCCGGCCAGCAGCGTCATGCCGAACTGATCCCTATCGCTACCGGCAGTCTTGCACCCCCCCATTCATTGCGACAGAATAGAACCTAGTGGGTGAACCAGCCGATCTGACCGACATCACCAGCCTCCTGCGTCAATGGCAGGCCGGCGACTCGCGCGCCTACGACCTAGTGATGAGTTGGGCTTACCAGCGCATGCTGGCGATCGCAGCCGGATTCGTCGCGCATGAGCGCGCGGCCACTGAGCCCGCCGCCCTGGTCAACGAAGCGTACCTGCGGCTGCGCAAACTGGACCACATGCAGTGGCAGGATCGCAATCATTTTTTTTCGGTCGCCGCCAGCGAACTGCGCCGCATTCTGATCGATCAGGCCCGGGTCCGCGTCGCCCAAAAGCGTGAAGGAAGCCAGCAGCGCATTCCCCTCTCCGACGATCTAAGTTGGATCGACGCCCGCGGCCAGGACATGCTCGATCTGGATCGCGCCCTTAACGAGCTGGAACAGCTCGACGCCGAGAAAGTACGCCTCGTCGAGCTCCGTTACGTCATGGGCTGCACCGTTCCCGAAATCTGCGAACTGCGCGGCGTTTCCGACGCTACCGTGGAACGGCATTTGCGTTTTGCGCGCACGTGGCTCTACGACAGGCTGCGCGCCGTCCGCGTATGACCGGCTTCTGGCAAAACGTGGAAGAGATCTTCGATGCCGTGTGCCCTCTCGATGACGACGCCCGCCGTGCCGTTATCGAAACCCGCTGCGGCGGCGATGGCGATCTCCGCCGCGAAGTCGAGCGCCTCGTTCGCGCCCACGATGAGGAACGCGCCGCCAACGCTCAGGCGCGCCGCACCAACCAGGGCCGCCGTTTTGGGCCCTGGCGGACCGTTCGCCTTCTGGGACGCGGCGGGATGGGCGAGGTCTGGCTCGCGCACCGGGCGGATGGCGAACACGACCAAGAAGCGGCCCTAAAAATTCTTTTGCCCTATCTTGCCGGTCCGGATTCTCTCAAGCGGTTCCGGCTGGAACGCCAGTTGCTGGCCCGCCTGGAGCACCCCAACATCGCCCGTCTGCTCGATGGGGGTATGAGCCCTCAGGGCGAGCCTTACCTGGTGATGGAATACGTCGAAGGGATTCGCCTGGATCGTTATTGCCAGGAACGAAACCTGCCCGTGCGCGCCCGCCTGGAGCTGATGATCAAGGTTTGCGCGGCCGTCGGGTCCGCTCATCAGTATTTGGTCGTGCACCGCGACCTGAAGCCCGGGAACATCCTGGTTACCAAAGAAGGAGAGCCCAAGCTCCTGGATTTTGGCATCGCCAAAGTGCTCGATGGCGAAGCTACCTTGGAACATACGGCCACCGCCAACGTATTCCTGACGCCAATTTACGCCAGTCCCGAGGTCCTGCGTGGAGATTCCGCGATGGTCGCCAGTGATGTTTACTCGCTCGGCGTGGTGCTTTACGAGCTGCTCCGCGGGCATCGCCCGTTCGATGCGAAGCTCGGTCCGGCGGGTCTGATGCAAGCGGTCATCGAGACGGATCCCCCATCGCCCGTGGAGGACCGCGACCTGAGCAGCATCAGTCTCAAGGCCCTCGCCCGCCACCCAGCGGAGCGCTACAGTTCCGCCGCGCAATTCGCCGAAGATATGCGCCGCTATCTGGATGGGCTCCCCGTCGCCGCCATTGCCCGCAGCCCGCTCTACGTGGCTGATAAATTCGTTCGGCGCAACCGCGTGGCCGTCGGCGCTGCGGCTATTCTGCTGCTTTCGCTGGCCGCCGGCCTTGCCGGCACGCTGTGGCAGGCGCGCGTGGCGCGGCGCGAACGGGCCCACGCCGAAGAGCGCTTCAACGATGCCCGCAAGCTGGCCAACTATCTCCTCTTCGATCTATACGATTCGGTGAGTAAGGTCAAAGGCACTTTACCCATGCAGGCCGATATGGCTCGCCGCGCTCTGCAATATCTGGACGGCATGGCTGCCAGCAAGAGCGACGATCCGTCCCTCCGCCTGGAACTCGCCAGAGGCTACCTCAAGCTAGGTTCCGTCTTCATCAGTCAAGGGATGGGCGACCGCCTGGGCAATACCGCGCAAGCCATCGCCACGGAACGCAAAGCCTTGGCCATCGCCGAACCGCTGGTCGCCGCGCAGCGGAACAATCTGGCAGCCGCCCGAACGTTGGCATCCATCCAGCAACAGCTTGGAATTGCCTTGCAGATCTGCGGCCAGTTCGCTGAGGCGTTCACATGGCTTCGCCGCTCCGCCGAAGCGTTCAACGGCATCGCCGCCGCGCACCCGGATGACGTCGTCAGCCTGCAGGACGCCGGTCAAGGTTGGTACACCCTCGGCAGGCAATTAGGCGAAACGGGGGGGTACATCACGTTTAATGCCGAAGCGCCGCTCTCCTATCTCCGCAAAGCCGTCGCCGCTTTGGAATCGGCCCTTCGCATCGATCCGCGCCACTCCGCCGCGATCAAACAGCTTGCCACCACCTGGGATTCCATCGGACGCATTGAATCCACGCCGAACCCCAGCCAGGGCAGCCAGGACTACACCAGCGCTCTCAAGCTCCTGGCGCAACTCCCAGAGACCGAACAGCAGGGTTCCGATGTTCGCCAGCTGCGCGCCTTGCTTCTGGTCCAGGTTGGTTGGGACCAGGCTCAGTTGAACGATTTCAATGCCGGCCTGAGCAGTATCGAACAAGGGCTGCCGGTCCTCGATGAACTCTCCGCTTCCGACCCGGACAATGTCGGCGCAGCCTTCCGCCGCGCCACGGCTTACCGCTCCCTCGGCCTGGTTCACGGCTATGCAGGCCATAAAGCCGAGGCGCTGGCCAGCCTGCAGAAAACCGTCGAGATCCTGGATTGGGTGGTCCAGCGCGACGCCACCAATACAGTCTACTCCGGCCTTCGCGCGGAAATGCAGGGCCGCGTCGCGAACTTACTCGTTGCGGCGCACCGCGACGCCGAGGCTGTTCCCTATGCGGAAGCCAGTGTCGCTTATTTCCGGCGGATCGGTGACAGCGCGGATGCCACCCCAGGCCAGTTGATCGAGGCCGTGAAAAGCCTCGCCGAAAACGCCGTTCAGTCTTTGCGAGACTATCCGCGCGCCCTCCGCTTGGCGCTGCGCGCCGACCAGTTGGCGCAAGGCAAGAACCCCGGCGCGCTGGGGTACGTGGCCGAAGCCTACGCCCTGAACAACAACTACCCCAAGGCTAGGGAGGCCGCGCAGCGCGGTCTGGCCGCCCTGCCCCCGACCCGGCCAGGCGAATCGCCATCGCAGCTTCGCAAATGGCTGGAAGATGAGATGCAGGAGTATCACCGGTAGTAGGCGTCGCTCACCTAATTGCGCCAAGAACGGAAAGTTTTTCGCATTCAGGTTCCACAGCCATAATGACGCAATTCTTATGAGGAGGGAGCGAGCCGTTCCAGGAATCTGTCCGGCACGAATGGGCGGGATTGCATGAAAGAAATCGCACAAGGGAAAGCCGCTTGCTTTGGTGGATGAAAGCAGACCATTCGGCCGCCGCGAATCGCGCCGGGTCAGCCGGGTTTCGCGGAGGATCTACGCACCGATGCACAACTTCACTGACGCCACGACTCAAACAGTTTCCATCGGGATTCCTGGGCTGGATAGCATGACGCCCGCGGTTCGCTCGGAGCCGGGCGCCGGCTCCGACGTCCTTTGTATGATTACCGGTGATCGCCGATGACTAACCCTCTCCATGTATTCTTGGCGGAAGACAACCCTGGCGACATTGAGCTGGTGTATGAGGCTCTACGCGAAAACGAGGTCGAGTACACCATGACAATCGCCCGCGATGGCGCACAAGCGAAACGCTACATCGAAAGCATTGGGACCATTGACGCCCCTTGCCCCGACGTTCTTATCCTGGATCTGAACTTGCCGAAAGCCGATGGGCACGAACTTCTGGCACTCTTACGCTCTCACCCGCTTTGCACGGAAACGCCGGTAATCGTGGTCACCTCGTCGGACTCGCGCAAAGATCGAGACCGCGCCGCCGCGCTTCGCGCGGCCCGCTACTTCCGCAAACCCACGGATCTCTCCGAATACATGCAGCTAGGTGCCTTAGTTCGGGAAGTCGTGGAAGAGTACAGACACTGACCCGACAGTTTGGGCCCAGTACCGCCGGATTCATCGAAGCGAAAAGCACGGCTGCAAGAAGGCTAACTTCACTGTCCGGCTATCCGTCCCATAGGCCGAGGGCGGCCGCGGCGACTTGCTGGGAATCGACGCGTGTCATGCAGCGGTGGTCGATGGGGCAAGTGCGAAGGAGGCAAGGACTGCAGTCTACCTGCGCGCGGACGATGCGGGCAACCGGGCCGGTGGGACCGGTGGTGGTATCGTCAGTGGCGCCGAAAACCGTGACGGTGGGGACGGCAAGGGCTGAGGCGATGTGCATGGCGCCTGAATCATTGGTGAGGAAGAGGCGGCAGGCGGCGGCGAGATCGATGAACTGGACGAGGGTGGTCTGGCCCGCAAAGTTGTGCACGGAAATGCCGGCGGAGCGAATCATTTGGGCGACGGAATCGCACAGGGGGAGCTCGGCGGGGGAGCCAAACAGCGCCACTGACGCGGCGCGGGCGCCTGCTATTTGGATGGCGGCTTGGGCGAAGCGTTCAGGGAGCCAGCGCTTGGCGCCGCCATAGGCTGCGCCGGGACTGACTCCGATGGTGGGGGGGGATAGGGATGCGGCGAGCCTGTCGCGCCCGGCGGCACGGGCGGCTTGGATGCCATCCAGCCGGATTGCAGTGCAGGGCGGGAATTCTTGAATGATGCCGGCGCGGCGGAGGAGCTCGAGGTAATAAAAGCGCTGGTGGCGTGGGATTTCGCCGGGCTCGGGAGGTGGGATGGCATCGGTCAGCAGCCAACTGCGCGCGTCGCGGCGATATCCGATGCGGCCGGGAATGCCGGCGATCCACGCTGTGAGGGCGGCGTCGAAGGAGTTGGGCAGGAGAAGGGCGCAATCGAAGTTTTCGCGGCGGAGGGTTTCGATGGCGGCGCGGCGGGCCGCGGGATAGGGCACGACGGCGTCAAGCGCGGTTTCGCGGGCGTAAACGCCGGCGATGGCGGGCCGCGCGGCGACGGTGAGATGGGCGCTGGGGAAAGCGTCGCGGACGGCGCGGATGGCAGGGAGGGACATAACGGCATCGCCGACCCAGTTCGTGGAGCGGATCAGGATTCTGGTTTGATTTCGCGGGGGCAGTTGGTTTCCGGTTTGATTTTAACAGGGGTCGGGATTTGGACCGCAAGAGCCGGATAGTTCGTAGGAGGCGATGCGCGTAGTCTTGTCGTATGGCGACAATGATGAATAGCTTGACAATAGCACCGCAAGACGAGCAGGCCTACTGGGAAGCCAGTTTCTGGGCCGCTGTGGAGACGCGCGACCGGCAAATGGACGGCGTGTTTTTCTATGCCGTGATTTCGACGGGCGTTTATTGCCGGCCTTGGTGCGCTTCGCGGCGGCCGCGGCGGGAGAACGTCATTTTCTTCCAGCGAAGGGAGGCGGCGGAGCGGGCCGGGTTCCGGGCGTGCCTGCGGTGCAAGCCTGAGCGGGAGCGGGCGCGCGATGCGCAGGCGGAACTGGTGGAGCAGATCTGCCGGTATCTGGGAGGCCATCTCGACGAAGCTGTCTCGCTGGCGGGGCTGGGGCGGGGGTTGAAGCTGAGTCCGTTTCATTTGCAGCGGACGTTCAAGGCGGCGACGGGGATCACACCGCGGGCTTATGCGGATTTTTGCCGGCTGGAATCGTTCAAGGGCGGGCTGCGCGCGGGACAAGCGATCACGCGGGCGATGTACGATGCCGGGTACGGGTCGAGCAGCCGCCTCTATGAAAAGACCGCGGCGCAATTGGGGATGAAGCCTACCGACTACCGGCGGGGCGGCGCGGGGCTGGAAATTCGCTACGACATCCTGAAAACGCCGGCGGGAAGGCTGCTGGTGGGGGCGACGGGCAAGGGCGTTTGCACGATTCAGTTTGGGGAGTCGGCGAAGGAACTGGAGGCGCGCGCGCGGGCGGAGTTTCCGGCGGCGGCGATGCGTCGGGATGCTGCCTTTCTGGGGCCGTGGGCCGGGCAGTTGGTGGAGCATCTGGGCGGACGGTTGAAAAAGCTGGACGTGCCGCTGGATATTCAGGCGACGGCTTTTCAACGGCGCGTGTGGGAGTATCTGCAGACCATTCCGTATGGCGGAACGAAGTCATACGGGGAGATTGCCAAGGCCATCCGGGCGCCTAAGGCGGCGCGAGCGGTGGCACGAGCGTGCGCGACGAACCCGGTGGCGGTGGTGATTCCGTGCCATCGCGTGGTGCGAGGCGATGGCGCGGCGGGCGGATACCGCTGGGGGATGGAGCGCAAACGCGCGCTACTGCGGGTGGAACGGGAGCAGGCCTAAGTTTCTGTTGACAGCGGGCATAGGCATCGATACAATACCCCTATGCCGTCTATGCCTAAGACCGATATGCCTTCCGGGGCGCTGGTCCTGCTGATCTTGCGCGTGCTCCGTTCGGGGGCGCTGCACGGATATGCGATCGCGCAAAAGATTCACGTTCTGTCGTCGGAGGTGCTGCGGGTGGAGGAGGGATCGCTCTACCCCGCCCTGCAGAAGATCCTGCTGAAGGGCTGGGTGACGGCCGAATGGGGGATTTCGGAGACCAATCGCAAGGTGCGTTTTTACCGGCTGACGGCGGCGGGGCGCAAGCAACTGGAAGCGGAACTCTCCGAATACGGCCGGGTGAACGAAGCAATCCAGACGATTCTGCGGACGGCTTGAGGAGGCGCGACATGAGAGAACTCCTGCGGCGTCTCAGATATTTGTTGCGGCGCAATCGCTTCGACAAAGAGCTGGCTAACGATTTGGAATTCCATCGCGAAATGGCGGGCGGAGCGCGGCTGGGCAATGCGCTGCGCCTGCGGGAAGAAGCGCGCGAGGCGTGGGGCTGGACTTGGATCGACCGCTTTGGGCAGGACGTGCGCTATGCGGCGCGGATGCTGCGAAAGTCGCCCTGGTTTACGCTGGCGGCGGTTGCCATGCTGGCGATCGGGATCGGCGCGAACGTGGCGGTGTTCGGGTTTTTCGACGTGATCGTGCTGCGGCCGCTGGATATTAAGGACCCGGCTACCCTATTGCGGTTTCACCGGCGGTCGCCCCAGCAGTATGCGTTTGCGATGCCCTATCCGGAGATGAAGTTTTTTGGCGATCATGCGACGACGTTGAGCGCGGTGCTGGGGATGAATGTTTCCAGGCTGGCGGTGGAAGGCGAAGAGCAGCAGCCCGATTGCAACTTCGTCACGGCGGATTTCTTTTCGGAACTGGGGACGACGCCAAGGGTGGGGCGGCTGCTGGAACAAGGGCGGGACGATGCGCCGGGAGCCGAACCGGTGGTGGTGCTGGACGAAGGATTCTGGCGGCGGCATTACGGCGGAGATCCGTCGGCGGTGGGCGGGATCATTCGTTTGAACGGAAAGCCGGCCACGATTGTTGGGGTGGCGCGCAGCGAGTTCAGCGGGCTGAGTTTGAACAATCCGTCGATTTGGGCGCCCATCACGCAGCAGCCGTATTTCGCGGCCGGCAGCAAGTTGCTCGAAGATTTTTCGGCGAACAACGTGCGCATGTGGGGACGGCTGCGGGCGGGCGCCACGCCGAAAGCGGCGGAACAGGAACTGGCGGCGTTGGCGGCGCAGTTGCGCAAAGAGCGTCCCGACGAGATTTGGGAGAAGGAAGCTTTACCCAGTGAAGAGGCGGGATATGCGAAGAGCTTGATGTTCGGGGACCGGAATGGTACGGGCTCCGAGGGCAAGCCGGAGTTGTATCCGGTATTCGCGACGGTGGCGGCGCTGGGCTTGCTGATCCTCGCGGTGGCTTGCGGCAACCTGGGCAGCCTGCTGCTGGCGCGCGGCGTGGCGCGCGAGCGGGAGATCGCGATTCGAGTGTCCGTGGGCGCCGGAAAGGGACGGCTGCTGCGGCAGTTGTTCACGGAGAGCCTGATGCTGGCGCTGCTGGGATCGGCGGCGGGCCTGGTAGCGGGTTACGCCGTGCTGCGGGCGCTGCTGGCGGCGACGTACCGGCCGGCATGGCTGAATCCCGCGCCGGATTGGCGGGTGGTGGTATTTGCCTTGGGAACGGGATTGGTTTCGGCGGTTTTCTTTGGGCTGACTCCGGCGCTACAGGCGGCGCGGCAGCGGCATCGGGCAACCTTCGCGCGGCAAGTGCTGGTAGGCGCGCAGGTGGCGGCGAGCTGCGTTTTGCTGATTGTGGCCGGATTACTGGGGCGCGCGTTGGAGCATGCCCTGTCGGCCAATCCGGGATTCGATTACGAGCACGTGATGGCCATCGATCCGGGGCTGGGACGGCACGGTTATACGCCCGCGAGGGCACAGGCGTACATGCAGACGTTGAAGGAAAAACTGCTTTCTCTGCCCGGCGTGACGTCGGTGTCGCTGGCGCTGAGTCCTCCGCTGGGGCGGCGATCGGAAGTTGCGGGCATGACGATTGATGGGCGGGCACTGCGCATCCAGATGAACCGGGTAGACCCCGCATTTCTGGAGACCATGAAGATTCCGTTATTGCGAGGTAGAAATCTGCTGCCGGGAGAACCCCACGCGGTGATGATCGGCGAGTCTTTGGCGCGGGCGGCTTTTCCGGGGCAGGATGCGCTGGGAAAGACATTCACGATGGACGACAATTTCCGGATCGTGGGGATTGTGGGCACGGCGCGGCTGGTGAAGTTGGAAGACTCCGATTCGGTGGAAGTATATTTTCCGCTGACGGCGGCGGATATGCCCGCCGCGGCCGTGCTGGTGAGGACGGCGAGAGCTTCCGAGGATTTGACGCGGGCGGTGTCGGCTGCGGCGAAGGCGGTGGAACCGAACACTTATCCGGAAGTGCAATTGCTGAAGGCGGGATTTCAGAGGAAGCTGCGGGGAGCGCAGGACAGTGCCCTGGTGGTGAGCCTGTTGGGAGCGATCGCGGATTTGTTGGCGTGCCTTGGGATTGTCGGGGTGGTGGCTTACGCCGTCTCGCAACGAACGCGGGAGATCGGAATCCGGATGGCGCTGGGCGCGGGTCCAGCGAATATTTTGACGGTGGTACTGCGGCAGTTTTCGCGGCCGGTGGCGGCGGGGCTGCTGGCCGGAATCGGAGGGGCGGCGGCGATTTCGGGCGCGCTGCGGAGCCAGCTTTTCGGTTTAAGTAATCTGGACGTTACGGCTTATGCGGCGGCGATTGGGGTGTTCGCGGCGAGCGCGGCGGTGGCGGCGGTTTGGCCGGCGCGGCGGGCGCTGCGAGTGGATCCGATGCAGTCGTTGCGGCACGAGTAAATCATGAAGACATTTTTGCGAAGGCTCTATTATTTGATGCATCGCCGGCGGCTGGATGGCGAATTGGCGAACGACTTGGAATTTCACCGGGAGATGGCAGGCGGCGCGGATGTGGGCAATGCGCTGCAATTACGCGAGCAGGCGCGGGACGCATGGGGGTGGACCTGGATCGACCGGCTTGGGGCAGGATTTGCGGTACGGTGCGAGGATGCTGCGCAGGTCCCCCGGGTTCACGGCGGCGGCGGTACTGATGCTGGCGCTGGGCGTAGGCGTGAATGTAGCGGCGTTCGGATTCTTCGACCTGATGTTTCTACGGCCGCTGCCGGTGCGCGATCCGGCAACGCTACTGCGGTTCGACCGGGCCGGGGCCGACGGCTACTCGGACAATTTCTCTTACGCGGAGGTTTCGTTTTACAAAGAGCACGCAAAGACTTTGTCCGCGGTGATGGCGGTCAGTTTCGGCAGGCTGGCGATGGAAGGGAGTGCGCAACAGATCGACGTACATTTCGTGACCGGGAATTTCTTTCAGGAACTGGGCGGGCGCGCGTCGGCAGGACGGCTGATGGATCCGGCCCGGGATGAGGCGGCGGGCGCCGAGGCGGTGGTTGTACTGAGCGCTGGATTGTGGCAGCGGCAGTTCGGCGGAGATGCGGGGATCGTCGGCAGGAGCATTCGCTTGAATCAGAAGCCGGTGACGGTGGTCGGGGTGGCGTCGAAGGAGTTCAGCGGACTGGGATCGGGAACGCCGGCATTGTGGGCGCTGATCGAACAGGCGCCGTACTTCATGAAAGGGAGCCGTTTGCATGATTTCGCCGATGGCGGAGTGAGCGCGTTTATGTGGGGGCGGCTACAGGCGGGCGTGACGCCACGGGCGGCGGAGGCGGAATTGCAATCGCTGGCAGCGGAGTTGCATAGCCAGCATCCGAAGGACATTTGGGAAAAGGAGAGCCTACCCAGCCAACCGGGTGGCTATGCGAACCGGATCCGGCACGAGATGATTCCCGCTCTGCTGCTGGCCGGCGCGCTGGGACTTTTGATTCTGGCGGCGGCGTGCGCGAATCTGGGGAGCTTGCTGCTGGCGCGCGGCGTGGCGCGGCGGCGGGAGATGGCGATTCGGGCATCGGTAGGCGCCGGGCGGACGCGATTGATCCGGCAGTTGTTCACGGAAAGCCTGCTGCTGGCGGGATTGGGGACGGCGGCGGGACTGTTGGTTGGATATGTCGTGGTGCGGGCGCTGGCGGCGTGGGCGGAATTGCCGGTGTGGTTGAATCCGGCGCCGGATTGGCGCTTGATCGCGTTCGCGACGGGCATGGGATTTGCGGCGGCGATATTATTTGGGCTGACGCCGGCGTGGGAAACGGCCCGGCAGCGGCATGGACGCCGGTTCGCGCGCCAGTTTACGATTGGGGCGCAGGTGGCGGCGAGTTGCGTGCTGCTGATTGTGGCGGCCTTGCTGGTGCGGGCGCTCAATCGCGCGATGTTTGCGGGCTGGGGATTCGACAGCCAGCAGGTGATGACCATCGATCCGCAGTTTCACGGCGCTTCGGAGGAAGAGGCGCGGTCGTGGATCGAGACGGCCCGGACGCGGATTGGCGGGTTGCCGGGGGTGGCCGCGGTGTCGATGGCATCGAATCCGCCGCTGGGCAATCGCTGGACGGTGGCGAAAGCCGACATCGGTGGAAAGCGGGGTAAACGTTCATTTCAACCATGTGGACGGGGCTTTTTTCCGGACGATGCAGATCGCGCTGCTGCGCGGGCGGACACTGAGGCCGGGGGATACGCGGGAAGTGGTGATTGGCGAATCGCTGGCGCGGCTGCGGTGGCCGTCGGAAGATCCTATCGGCAAGATGCTGCGGGTGGGCAACGACGATTATCCGGTGGTCGGGGTAGTGGGCAGTGCGCGGCTGGTATCGCCGGAGGATTCGGACTCAGTAGAGGTTTATCAGGCGGCGGACGGCGGGATTCTACCTTCGATGGTGATGCTGGTGCGGACCAGCGTTGCGCCGGAGGGTCTGGTGGGCGCGGTGACGGCTACAGTGAAGGCGATTGACCCGAAGATGTTTCCGGAAGTGCAATTGATGAAGACGGCCTACCGGGGCAAGCTGCAGACGGCGGAATATAGCGCGTTGGCGGTGAGCCTGTTGGGGGCGATTGCGCTGGTGTTGGCGTGCGCGGGGCTGGCGGGACTAGTAGCGTACGGCGTTTCCCAGCGCACGAAAGAGATTGGCATCCGGATGGCGCTGGGAGCGCGGCCGGGGCATGTGCTGGGGATTGCGCTGCGGCAATTCGCTTGGCCCGTTGGCGTTGGGCTGGTGGTGGGGGTGGGTGGCGCGGCGGTATTGTCGCAGGTGTTGCGGCGGTTATTGTATGGAGTTGGAAATTTGGATGCGACGGCTTATTTGGCGGCGATGGGGCTGTTTGCGGTTACGGTGACGGGGGCGGCGGTGATAGCGGCGATGCGGGCGTTGCGGGTGGATCCGTTACGGGCGCTGCGGTATGAGTAGACGCTTTCACGACTCGAAGGGGAGGACTACTTCGACACGGTAGTCGCGTTCCTGGTGATGGATGGCCATGTCGGCGCGGTCGCCGAAGCGGGCCAGGAGGCGGCGCTTGACGATTTGCAGGCCTAGCCCGTTGCGTTTGGCGGCTGAGCCTTCGGGGTCGAAGGGGTTCGCTACGCTGATGTGCAGGGCGTTTTCTACGCGCCAGGCGGCTAAGGCGATGGCGCCGCCATCGACCATGCTGGCGATGCCGTGCTTGACGGCGTTCTCGACCAGGGGCTGAAGCAGGAGGGGGGGGACTTGGGCGGCTTCGCACTCGGGTTCGATGTGCTGTTCGATGGTGAGGCGTCCGCCGAAACGCACCTGTTCGACACTGAGGTAGTTGTGAGCCAGGGACAGTTCTTCGCTGAGGGGGACGCTTTCCCGCTCGCCCACGCGCAAGCTGCTGCGCAAGAAATCCGACAGGCGCACGCACATTTCGCGGGCGCGCGTGGCGTCGATGCCGGCGAGGGCGCTGATGGAATTCAGGCTATTAAAAAGGAAGTGGGGATTGATCTGGGCTTTGAGGGCTTTCAGTTCCGCATCGCGGGCGGCTACCTGGGCCTGCATTTCACGATTCAGGGCTTCCTTAGATTCCTCGACGGAGGCCATGGCGTAATGCATGCCGGCGGAGAGCAGATAGAGCAGCACGCCCATGCCGAACAGCAGCGGCGCGTGGGGGCGGAAGCGCTGATCGACGGAGTGGAAGACTTCGAAGCGCGAGAGCAGCACGGCCATGCCGCGCGCTATGGCTAGGAGTAAGATGCTGCCGCCGATGGCCGCGGCGAAATTGGTGGTGAGGATGCGGGTGGCCGAACCGGGGCGAAGCGGCGTCATGCGCACCACATACCAGGGCGACAGGCACACGAACGCATAAACCAGGCACGCGGGCACCACGATGGCGGCGCTGGCCTGCCAGCCTAGGGTGCCCGAGGCTTCGAGCACGTAGACCAGCAGGCCGGCCAGCGGAATCCAACCGATTAAGTAGACGGCGAGGGCTGCGCCGGAAACCAGGAGCGGGTGCATGGGGGCACCTAATTTTTGACGCCCAAGCCCCCGAATATCGTGGAGCCGCGGATGATGACGCGCTTGGGATTGGGAACCAGGCGCGGGTCGGGCTGATGCGTTTTGTCTTCGTGGCCTCCGAAGATACCGGTGACCTGGACCTGGGCGAGCCAGGTATCGGGTACGCGGATTTCGAAGCCGCCAAAGACAGCGTTGACCGTGACAACGGCTTCATCGGCGGACATGGTGGCATTGCGCAGGTCGAGCCCGCCGCCGCCGAAGACGGCGACGAGTTCAGCGCCGCGGAAATCGCCGCTGACTTTGCGGTTGCTGCCGCCGAATAGTGAAAACATGTTGCAGGTGCCCGGAGCCTGGGGCTGATCGGGACCGAAGCGCAGCCCGGTCCGGAAACCGGCGAAGCCGTCCGCGCCTTTGCCTTCCAAGGCGCCCCAGAGGGTCATGAAGCCGAAAGCGATGATGGCCAGCGGCCAGAGATCCCAGAGGCTGCGGTTGTTGAAGAAGGGCAAATGCAGCTTGTCGGCCATGAACACGACACCGACCAGGAGGACGATGGCGCCGCCGGTGCGGGCGGAAGTGTCTCGGGAATCGACAATTTTCGCGAGTCCGACGGCGATGAGGATGACGGGCCAATAGCTCCAGACGTTGCCGACGGGGACACCGAAGTTGTCGAGCAGGAAAAGCACGCCGATGGCGACGATGGCCAGTCCGAAGATCATGCTGGCGCTGATGCTGCCGGCATCGTTGTCCGCCGCGGGCTGCCAGGTGGGGCGCGTTTGGTTTTCCATGTCTGCTCTCCTGCTTGCAGATTAGCCTGAGGCGGCGGCTAAGTCCTGTGTTTTTCGGCAAAAAGCCGTGTGTCACCGGTAAGTGGCGAACTGCCGGGGCGACGGGCGGGGTGACCGGGGGCCGGCGGATTAAAGCTTTGGGGGCTTGCGGACGATTACAGGGGCGTGATTTCGATCAAAAAGTTGATGGACCGGGATAAACAGGATTTGTTCCAGGCGAGCCTGGAATCCTATCGGGCGGTGCTCAATGTCATTGGAGAAAGCGGGGTACAGGCGTGCCCGCCGATCGGTTCGACTTTGCGGGAGAGCCTGCTGAATCTGCAGAGCAGCCTGGGGGCGGAAGCGAGCGCCGATGAACTGGAGAAATCGCGGCGCCAGGCAGAGGCTGAGATCACCCAGTGGGGGAGCGGCGCGGCCGGTTATTTCAAGGCGCGCGCCGCGGAAGTAAAAGAACTGATGCTGATTCTGGCGCAGGCGGCGGAACTCACCGGCGAGCGCGATCAGCGGTATATGCGGCAATTCCACGAATTCACGGGACGGCTGGAGGCCATGGCGGACTTGCACGATCTGCCCATGATTCGGGATTCACTGGTGAAGAGCGCCATGGAATTGAAGCACTGCGTGGAGGCCATGGCGGAGGAGAGCCAAAAATCGGTGGCGCGCCTGCGGGCGGATATGCAAACCTACCAGACGCGGCTGGACGATGCGGAGCGGCTGGCGAGCCTGGACCCTTTGACGGGGCTGGATAACCGAAGGGGCGTGGAGATGTCGATCGAGCTGCGCATGGCGCAGAAGAAACCGTTTTCGGTGCTGCTTCTCGATCTGAACGGGTTCAAGCAAACGAACGACACCTATGGGCATCAGGCAGCCGATGAGTTGTTGAAGCAGTTTAGCAGTGAGCTGAAGTCGGGATTCCGGGCGACGGATGTGGTGGGCCGGGTGGGCGGCGACGAATTCATTGTGGTGCTGGATGCGGGGTTGCAGGAGGCGGACGGTCACATTAAGAGAATTGCGCGGTGGGTTTTTGGGGATTATACGGTGCAGACGGGCAATGGCAGCAAGAAGGTTCCGTTGACGGCGGCGGTTGGGGCGGCGGAATGGAAGGCGGGAGATACGCTGCGATCACTCATGGATCGGGCGGACGCGGCGATGTATCGAGACAAGCGTAAGGGTGGGTAGTTAGAACTCGAAGTCCACCACTTCGGTGGTTTGGCCGGTATAGCCGGAGGCCAGCATAAAGTTGATGCTGGCGGAGGATGGCGCCGCGGAACTCGCGGACGGTACCCGGACGATGCCGTCGCCTGGCGGTTTGCGTCCGACTTCCTCGGATTCGGCTCGCGCCTGGGCGGGAGAAGGCGGCATCGTAGCACGAACCATGCCTTTGTGATACTAACAATTAGTGCTACCGTTTTCAAGTACTTAATACGACGCCCGGTTGGATTATTCTAAGAGGGACAAATATGGCGGATCTGTGTCGAATCGGCGTAGCGATCAGCGAAGACTTGCTGGCGAAGTTCGATCAGCTCATCGCACAGCGGGGTTATACCAACCGTTCGGAGGCATTCCGCGACCTGATCCGCAACGAACTGGTGCAGGAGACCTGGAAATCGTCCGGGGCGCAGGTTTTTGGCACGGTGACGCTGGTGTACGATCATCACGCGCGGCTACTGCCGGAGAAATTGACGGAGCTGCAGCATCATTATCACGAGGCGATTGTGTCGGCGCTGCACGTGCATCTGGACCACGACAACTGCCTGGAAGTGATTCTGGTGAAGGGCAAGGCGGAACTGGTGCAGAAGCTTTCGAATGCGCTGATCGCGATCAAGGGAGTGAAGCACGGGCGATTCACGGTGACGACTTCGGGACACGACCTGCCGTAGAGCCTTCAGCGCAGCGCCTGCTGCAAATCCGCGATCAGGTCGTCCGGGTACTCAAGGCCGATGGACATGCGGATTAAGTTGGGCGGTGTGCGGGTATCGGGGCCTTCGACGGAGGCGCGGTGTTCGATCAGGCTGTGGGTGCCTCCGAGGCTGGTGGCGCGAGTGAAGATGCGGGCGCTCGCCACCACCTGCATGGCGCGTTCGCGGCCTCCCTTCACCTGGAAAGAGAGCATGGCGCCGAAGGCGGACATCTGGCGGGCAGCTACGGCATGGCCGGGGTGGGACGGCAGGCCGGGATAGTGTACGGCTTCGACTTCAGGCTGGGCCTGCAGGAATTCGGCGATACGTGCGGCGGTCTGCGATTGGGCGCGGACGCGGCAGGGTAGCGTGTCAATGCCGCGGCGCACCAGCCAGCAATCGAAGGGCGAGGGCGCTGCGCCGCCGAACTGCTGCGATTTTCGGGCGCGTTCAAACAGATAATTCTGGGACTTGGTAATCAGCGCGCCGCCCATCACGTCGCTGTGGCCGCCAATGTATTTGGTGGTCGAATGGACGACCATATCGATGCCGTGTTCCAGGGGCCGCTGCAGAACCGGCGTAGCGAACGTTCCGTCACAGACGCTGATGGCATTGGCGCGGCGGGCGACAGCGGCAATGGCGGCAAGATCGGCAATTTTAAGCAGCGGATTGGAAGGAGACTCCGACCAAACGAGGCGGGTATGCGGGCGAACGGCGGCGTTGAGCGCATCCAAATCGGTCAGGTCAACGTAGGATACATCAAGGCGCCATTTACCAAAGACTTCGGCCAGCACTTTGCGGAGTCCGTAGTAGACGTCGTCGGGAGCGATGATGTGGTCTCCCGGTTCGAGCCCCTGGATGATGGCGGTGAAGGCCGCCATGCCGGTGGGAAACGCGAGGGCTTCCGAGCCGCCGTCGAGGGCCGCCAGGCAGACTTCGAGGCTGCGGCGGTTCGGATTGTCTTCGCGAGAGTAGCTGAAGCCGGTGGGATACTGGCCGTCCGGGGCGCGTTCGAAGGTGGTGGAGAGATGAATGGGAGAGGCGATGGCGCCGGTTTCTTGATCGGTACGACGGCCGGCGTGGACAGCGACAGTATCGATGTGCATATGGTTCCACTCTAGCCCGGACGCGGCGCGAAAGATGCGGTCGCACGAAGCTAACATTCGTGCTATGCTGCCAAACATCCGATGCACATTCCCGACGGATATTTAAGTCCATCGACCTGCGCTGTGCTGGGTGTGGCTGCTGCGCCATTCTGGTACGTGGCCCTGCGGCGGGTGCGGTCGGTGCTGCATGCGCGGCTGATTCCGCTGATCTCGTTGTTTGCGGCATTCTCCTTCGTGGTGATGATGTTCAACCTGCCGCTGCCGGGGGGCACGACGGGACACGCGGTGGGAATGGGCGTCGCGTCGATCGTGCTGGGGCCATGGGCTTCGATTCTGGCGATTTCGATTGCGCTCGTGATCCAGGCGATTTTCTTTGGCGACGGCGGGATTACGGCGATAGGCGCGAACTGTTTCAACATGGCGATTGTAGGCTCGCTGGTGGGGTATGCGGTTTACCGGCTGGCGGCGTGGCGGTCGGGACTGGGGTCGGCGCGGAGGGTGGCGGCGGCGGGACTGGCGGGGTACGCGGCGATCAATGTGGCGGCGCTTTGCGCGGCGGTCGAATTTGGAATTCAGCCCATGCTGTTTCGAGACGCTACCGGCGCGCCGTTGTATGCGCCGTATCCGCTGCACATCGCCATTCCGGCGATGATGTTGGGACATTTGACACTGGCGGGGCTGGCCGAACTGGTCATCTCGTCGGGAATGGTGGCGTACCTGCAGCGCACCGATGCAGAATTGCTGCGGCGTACGGCGCCGGATGCTCCAGCATGGGAAGAGCCTGCACCGGCAGCTTGGGGGGAGGCGCGTCCGGCGACGACGCGGAAGCTGTGGATGGTTCTGGCGGCGTTGACGATACTGACGCCAGTCGGAATTCTGGCGGTGGGTAGTGCGTGGGGCGAGTGGAGCGCGCAGGATTTTTCGAATGCAGAGGCACGGCGTGAGATCGCCGCGGCTTCGCGCAATCTGGCGCCTCCGGCGGCTACGCCGCGCGGCCTGGAACGGTTGTCGACGATTTGGACGGCCCCCGTTTCGCGCTATGCGCCGTCGTTTATACGGAGCGCGGGTTTTGGATATTTCGTTTCGGCGGCGTTGGGAGTGGGGCTGATCGTGGCGGGGACGCTGTTGGTCAACCGAGTGTTAAGGCGGCGGGCGCGACGCAAGGGTTTCGTCGAAAAGACGGCGCGCGGGTTGGTACGCGCGATGGGGGACGCGCTGTTCGCCGAGGATATGGCGGCGAGCGGCGGTCTGCTGCAGCGGCTGGACCCACGCGTGAAGCTGGTGGGGTTGGGCGCGCTCATTGTGGCGGCAGTGGCGGTGCATCGGCTGACGGTGCTGGTGGCAATTCTGGCGATGGGGGCGGGGCTGGCTTTTGCGTCAAATATCCCACTGAGGCTTCTGGCGAAGCGCGTGTGGCTGGCGGTGCTGGCGTTCACGGGTTTGATCGCAATCCCGGCTGTTTTTCTGACTCCGGGCGCGGCGATCTGGCGTGTTCCTGTGCTGGACTGGCCGGTGACGATGACGGGACTGCGCAGCGCCGGATTTCTGGTATTGCGCGGCGAGACGGCGGCGACGCTTTCGACGCTGCTGATCCTGACGACACTGTGGACGCGGCTGTTGCGGGCGTTCCGTTATTTCCGCGTGCCCGTGGTGCTGGTGGCAATTCTGGGGATGACGTATCGATATATGTTCTTATTTCTGGCGACGGCGCGGGATATGTTCGAATCGCGAGAGAGCCGCATTGTGGGCGTGCTGGAGCCGGCGGACCGACGGCGGTTGGCGGCCGGCAGTGCGGGCGTGCTGCTGGGCAAGACGCTGCAGGTGAGCGGCGAGGTTCACATGGCGATGGTGGCGCGCGGCTTTCGCGGCGAGATCCGGCTGCTGGAGGATCTGGAGATGGGCAAGGGCGATTGGCTGCGGCTGGCGGCGTTCGTGGGAGCGGCCGTGCTGGCGGTATGGGCGGGACGATGAGCGAACTGGCATTCGATGTCCGGGATGTGTCGTATCGCTACAACCAGGTGGCGGCGCTCCAGTCGTTGTCGATGCAGGTGCATCGAGGGGAGCGGGTGGCGCTGCTGGGAGCTAATGGATCGGGAAAGTCTACACTGCTGCGAATGCTGGCGGGCTTGTGTTTCGCGGATCGGGGCGAGGTCATGTTCTTGGGCGACACACTGACCGAGGCACGGCTGGACGACGAAGAGTTTTCGTTCGAGTTCCGCCGGCGCGTGGGGCTGGTGTTTCAGAATGCCGATGTGCAGTTGTTCTGCCCCAGCGTGTTCGATGAACTGGCTTTCGGGCCGCTGCAACTCCGGTGGCCCGCGGAAAGGATTCGCTCGCGAGTCCGCGAGGTTCTGGACGGCATGGATATCGCGCATTTGCAGGATCGCGCGCCGCACCGGCTTTCGGGGGGGGAGAAGAAGCGCGTAGCTTTGGCGTCGGTAATGGTGCTGGATCCGGAGGTGCTGTTGCTCGATGAGCCCAGCGCGGCGCTCGATCCCAGCAGCCAGAGCCGAATTGTGGAATTCTTAGTTTCTTGCGGCAAGGGAAAGAAAACGGTGATTACGTCGACGCACGATATGGATACGCTTGAGGACATCGCGGACCGGTGCTATGTGTTCGCGAATGGGCAGGTGGCCGGGGAGGGTACGCCACTTGAGATCTTGCACGATGTGGGACTCTTGGAGCGGGCCAAGCTGGTCCGGCCGCATTCGCACGAGCATGAGCAGGGAGGGAATGAGGCGCGGCCGCACCCGCATGTTCACCGGCATTAAGGGAATTGAAAGAATATCCCCGCCGACGCCCGCAAGATGTGGTCGTACCGCCCCGCATATCCCTTCAATTCCAAATCCACGCCCACATGCGGCGTAACATAATATAACCCGCCCACGCTGGCATTCCCCGCAAACTCGTTGCGGTTGTTATTCAGCGTCGCCGTAGTCCCAAACCCGCTCTCGTAGTTGCTCGTGGCAAACCGCAGCAGACCGCCCCCCAGCCCGAAGTAAGGCACCCAATCGCCTTTGCCCGGCAGCCGGATCTTCACGCCGCCGTTAAAATCCAGCACGCTCGAAGTGAACAGCCCCTTGCCCGTCTCGTTCGCTCCATACGTATACCCGTAGCTGATCAACGGCGAGTACGAAAAGTCCAAGAACGGTACGACATGTTTCGATACCGCGTCGCCGATGCCCACCCCGTACGAGCCGTGCGCGCCCTGCCCAAACAGTCCGCCCGCCGTCGCCCATCCGATCCCGACATTGGTATCCGACTGCTGCGCCCGCGCCTGCGAAACAAAAACGATACCGGCCGCCAGCAGTCCCAGCGCCGCGCCCCGTGCCAAACCGTGCATGCTTCCCTCCGTGGTCTAAATGCTGCGTACACCCATGTTGACGATGTCATCCACCTGCATGGTTTCCTTCACCACGAAGGGCTCGCCGTACTTCACCCCAATCAGATTCCCGTAAAACCGTGCGATCCCACCCAGTCGCTCGCGAATTTCCTGCTCCTGCGGAAACAGCCCGCTGCCTTCCTCCTGCGCCCCATACTGCGACCGGTAACAGAACAGCGCGTCCATGCGCGCCTCAAACTGCCCGCTGATGTCCACCACAAACGACGGCGTCACGTTCGCATAAAGCGATGCATACAAAATCTTCTGCGGCCGGTGCGGCTCTGAATATTCGTCCAGTTTCTTAAGCCCCGCCAGAAAGCAGGCCTCGTACCCCATTTCGCTCGCCCGGTAATGGTCCGGGTGCCGCCCCGTCCAATAGGGCAGAATCACCACGCGCGGGCGCAGCTCCCGGATCTTTACCGCCAGGCTCATGCGCGCGCTCAGCGTATTCTCCAGCCGCGCATCCGGAAACCGCATGTTCCCGCGCCAAGCCAGACGCATCCGCGCCGCCGCCACGTCCGCCTCCGCCATGCGCTGCTCCGGCGTTCCGCGCGTTCCCATATCGCCCGCCGTCAAGTCCAGCGCGCCCACCCGGTAGCCCTTGTCCGCCATTCCGAGCAGCGTACCCCCGCAGGTCTGTTCGATATCGTCGGGATGCGCCGCCAACGCTAAAACGTCCAGATTCATGCGCGTGCCGCCAGTTTCTTCAAGAACTCATCCATGCTCACCTGATACTTGAAAGCTTTCCGCCCATCGATTGTAATCACCGGCACTTCGTCGTTATAAAGCCGCCGCAACTCCGCGTCACCGTCAATGTCGATTTCCTCGTAATCGAAACCCGCCCGCCCGCGCGCCGCCTGCAACACCTTCTTGGCGTCGTCGCACAGGCAGCAGCCTGCCCGCGTGTACAACGTCACCCGCCTCATTCCCAATAACGGTCCCGCCGCCGGTTATATTGCTGGCTCGATCCCATCACTTTCACCAGCAGCATGCCCGACAGGAATCCAGCCACGTGCGCGAAAAACGCCGTGCCGCCGCCTTCCGTCACACCCGTGCGCGCAATCGACCCGAGCCCGCTGAACAACTGGATCACGAACCAATACGCCAGCATCAGCGGCGCCGGAATTTCAATCGTCGTAATGAAGAACAGGATGAATACCAACGTCAGCACCCGCGCGCGCGGAAACTTGATCAGGTACGCGCCCATCACCCCGGCAATCGCCCCGCTCGCCCCCACCATCGGCACCGTCGAATAAGGACTCGAGACCACCTGCCCGATCGCCGCTGCCACCCCGCACACCAGGTAAAACACCAGAAACTTCCCGTGCCCCAGCAGATCCTCTATATTGTCGCCGAAGATCCAAAGGAACCACATGTTCCCCAGCACGTGCAGCCACCCGCCGTGCAGAAACATCGACGTAATAATAGAACTAAATCGCACCTGATCCGGAATCAGCCCGTAGTATTGAATCAGCGCCTCGCGATTGTAAGGCCCCAGCGACGCCTCAAACAAAAACACCAGCAGGTTGATTGCAATCAGCACGATCGTCACCGTGGGACGCGTGTAACTGGGCTGTGTATCTTTGAGCGGAAACATTTAGATCGTCGGCTAGACCGTCGGCGCCGCAGTGAAATCCCGCATCTCCGGATGCTCCCGGCGCGGCGCGCTCGCCATCAGCGCCCGCACGTCTTCGAGGCCCCGAATTCCGCCCCGCGCGCCCATCGCCATGCAGTTCAAAGCCGCCATGGCGTTGGCGAAATCCAGTGCGTCCTTCAGACTCATGCCTTGCAAAACAGAATAGCAGAACGCGCCGTGAAACACGTCTCCCGCGCCGGTCGTATCCACGCAATTCACCACGAACGCCGGCGAATAAACGAACCGCCCGCGCTCCAGCGCCAGCGCCCCGTGCGCCCCCAGCGTCATCGCCGCCACCCGCATGCCATATTCCTGCTGGATCAGTTCCAGCGCCCGCAGAGGATCGCGCTCATTGGTCCACTGCGCGGGGAAATTCCGAACTGGCAATCAGATAATCGACATGCGGCAGCACCTTGTCGAAGCCGTGATAAATCGTGTCCACATCCACCGTCACCGGAATCCCCGCGCCGTGCGCGATGCGCGCCGCATGCGCCACCGCCGGCGTATCGTGCCCGTCGATGTGCAGCAGCCGCGCGCACAGAATCTGTTCCGGCGTGATCTCCGCGGGATCAATCCGCAGGCAATCCGGCCGCGACCACAGCACCGTCCGCTCCCCCGTACCCCGGTCGATAATAATGTACGCCGACTGGTTGTGGCATCCCGCCCGGCTCTGCACGTGGTCCAGATTGATCCCCGACTCGCGCAGGCTCTCCATCTGAACTTTCCCGCGCCAATCGTCCCCGATGGTCCCGATGTACTTCGTGCGCAGCCCCAGCCGCGCGCACGCCGCCAGCGCGCTGGCCACCTGTCCCCCCGGACTGACGATCTCTTGTTCGAACGGGACTTTTCCCGCGTATGCCGGAAAGCGCGGCACTACCAGCAAGCGTATCGGTGGCGTTCAGCCCCACCCCCACCACATCGAATTCACAGGCCACCGGACCATTGTATGGTGCCGCGCCCCCGGCGTTTTAACACTCCAACCGCTCGCTGCGTTATATCGAGCCCTGCGCGTCCCTGGCCGTGTCCTTGCGCCAGACGGAGTTAAATCCTGCGCCCGGAGCCGGCGTCTATGCATACAACACCGATACCCAGCTATTACGGCGCCACCAGGTGGATAGTAAGAGCTCAAAGACGCTCTCCAAGGAACAGGCCAAAGCACCAAACACACGCACGCTGTCGCCCTCGGGCAAGCGAGTTGCTAATGGTTAACACGCCCTTGCCCCGAAATCGCACGGGAAAGCCGGATTGTATACAATGCATCAGATGACTCAACCTCAATCCGTTATGTCGTTATTAGTCCTGACCTCCCTCTCTTTGCCAGTGCTTGCGGACAAAAATGTGATGACGGTCAAGATAATCGACCGCCAGAACAACGAAACTCACTACTCCTATGTGGTACCGGGATACTCAACGGCTATGGCCAACACGGACGTCAGTTGCTTCGGAGGCGATTCGTCCGTGAACTGTTCAGCCTCAACTCGGGTCAACGGGAGCAATACGCCGGCTCAGGCCGTTTCATTCAACGTTCAAGGCGCAACGTATTCGCTTCGGCTGCCGGATGGGCGCATTGTGGTCGTGAACTGTGAAAGCAAGTTCAAGGAGCGCTTCGCCGGACCCACGGGCAATCGCCGCAGTTGCCGGATGCCGTTGGTCGATGAGCTTGAGGTAGAGTTCCTGGGTAACAAGGCGAAGCTAAAGTGGCCCGTGAGCATTGACGGTAACAAGTCGGAATCTGAAACCTATAAAATTCTAGGAATTCTCGACAAAAAGCCGTGACTTATATTCCCGAAGTGGTTTGATCAACCGGAGATCGTTCGGAAACTTCGTACATGGTAACTTAGTTTTGCTAGCATCAAAGCTATGAAGCTCATACTGGCCGTCGTATGCCTCCTACCGGCTTTTGCGGCGATGTGAAAGCCGCCGCCCTAACGGTTAAGGAGTATGTTAACAACATAACATCGCAAGATCAGTCCGTCCGGGAGATGACCAAGATGTATGTTGACGGTCTCGGAGACGGCTTCGTATGGGTCAATGCCTTGACAAACAATGCTGCATATTGCCAGCCGGGCGAGTTGGCGCTTAATGGCGATAACTTCATGCAGATGCTGAACACCGAGATCGCGCATTTCTCGAAAGTGACCGAGCGCAAGACACTCGACGAAATGATGGTCGCCGCCCTATTGATGCAGGCGCTGAAAGATACTTTCCCGTGCAAGGTAAAGTGACCACCGTGCTGCACAGATGCAGCAGACTTGTTGCCAACGAAGCGCGCCGTGCGTAGAGGAACGAAACGGCTGTGTGGCCCCATGTACCCGCGAAACTTACCTTCCCGAGTGCGAGCGAGATAAATCGCATTACTTTGATCGTGCCCTTTCCCGTGGCAGCAGGTAAATGAACTTGTCACAATGCGGGCAGTATGCTTTGCCTTCTGCGTCGGGAACCACCTGGTGACCGCAACCGGGCGTCGGACATGGTATTGGAGCCATGCCTTTCAGTTTATACCCGTTATGACGCCAACACTTCGAAAAACTGACCCTCCGCACCCGCCCTGTACCCCGCCGGCCTATCAAGGAACGATTCGCTTGCGCTACCCTACTCCCTTTAGAGGCAGCGGCGCGGCGGCTTCGGGCCGGAACCATGCGAGCCGCGCGCACTGCCAAATACCCGCAGCGGTGGAAAGGCCCACGCCGAGTAAGCTAACTAACCCGCAGATTAATCCCCGACCCGCGCAGGCTCTCCATCTGAACCTTCCCGCGCCAAATCGTCTCGGATGGTCCCGATATATTTTGTGCGCAGCCCCAGCCGCGCGCACGCCGCCAGCGCGCTGGCCACCTGCCCTCCCGGACTGACGATCTCTTCCTCGAACGGAACCTTTCCCGCGTACGCCGGGAAGCGGGGCACCACCAGCAAGGTATCGGTGGCGTTCAGCCCCACCCCCACCACATCGAATTCACAGGCCACCGAACTATTGTATGGTGAGGCGCCGCCGACACTGTGCACAGATCTTCTTACGCCTAGCCAACAGGGCGGCCACCAAACCGACAGCCGGTAAACAAGGCGATCATATCAGCGGACGTGAAACGGTCCAGGCGGTCAGATCGCAGTTGAGAAGAGTTGTCATCAAGCCGCCCGGACGGGGCCGAATTTTGACGCGGCGCAAAGACCGGCAAGTACTTGCCGGCACGGCTTCGTGGGAAGCTCGTTGGCTGGCAGCGAGCTTATGTGAGAGCGGGATGGTACGCGGCGGTGGCTGGTACTGCATCGTTTGAGAAGCATTGTATAGGAGAGATTGCTGTGTTACGCTGATCGAAACTCGGACTCGAAGATTAGCGTTCCGGGGCTTTAGACCTGACAATTCTCTCATGGAGGAGATTCGACACACACAATGATTTCAACAAGACTAGGACTAGTGGGTGCGCTTGCTTTCTTGCCTGCGTTCGCACAAGTAGCGAGCGACGCGGTTGCGGCAGACGCCAACGAGACCATCGCGCCGCGGCAGCACAGCCGGGTCCGAGACCTGAAAGAGCACGGCGACGGTACGTCCAGCAGCACGAACTGGGCGGGGTATGCGGTGCTCGGTACGTCATTTACCTCGGCCAAGGCCTCCTGGACGGTTCCGACGGCCACTTGCACGGGCGTTAAAGGCGACGAGTATGCCGCATTTTGGGTAGGGCTCGATGGATACAGTTCTTCCACCGTGGAGCAGACAGGCACTGATTCCGACTGCGTGGGAACCAAAGCCAAATACTATGCGTGGTACGAATTCTATCCGCATCCCTCGATCGAAATCACAAGCCTGGCCGTTTCGCCGGGGAATCACATGTACGCATCGGTGACTTACAGCGGATCGGAATTTACGATTACGATCACTAACGAAACCACGGGCAAGTCGTACACCAAGAGTTCGACCGTTTCCGGTGCTAAGCGTTCTTCGGCCGAGTGGATTGCCGAAGCGCCCTGCTGCACCAGCGGTGGAGGAATCCTGCCATTGTCGGATTTCGGCACTGTGTTGTTCGGTGAAGATACCAGCGGTGTCAGCAGTACGAACTATGCAACCGACAGCACCACCAGCGGTCCGATCGGAAGTTTTTCGAGCATTGAGCAGATCACCAAGACCAGCAGTTCCAGCAGTCCCCAGACGGCGACGTGTACGACGCTTTCGAGCGACGGAACCAGCTTCTCATGCACTTGGGCGCCGTAGTCTGTTCTTCCGTCGAATGGAGAGCGCGCCTCGTTGAGTGACGATCGAGGCGCGCTCTGTTCCGCCTACCCAAGCCGCCGTCCAACAGGTTGCCTCCCCAAGACGATACCCATTCACGCCCCTCCCTTCAGGTTGCGACGGGCAGCTTTGCGAGAAACCTTTCACCATAGTGAAACTCTTGCTGATCGAACACCGCGCTTAATGCAAATCCCTGGTTCCGACTGCCTGGCGGAGCTGCTCCTGAGCGGTCAGATAAGCCGCCACGGCTTGACGGTAGGCGAGCTGGGTGGCGCGATAGCTACGCTCAGCGTCGAGAAAATCGAGCAGGGCGGCGGCGCCCCGGCGGTAGGCGTATTCGCTGATGTCGCGGCTCTTTTGCGCGACCCCGAGATAGGTGGATTGGTATAGCTGCGCCACGCGCGCGCTTTCCCGCATTCCCTCGTAGGCGTCCCTTACATCGGTCAGCACCTGGCCGCCGGCAGCTTTTTGCTGTTCCTCGGCCTGACGGATGGCGATGCGGGTCTGCGCAATGTTGCCCTGGTTGCGGTCGAATATCGCGAGCGGAATGCTGAACGACCAGGTTGCACCGCTGATGCCGTTAGCATGCGAGTAGTTGCCGGAGATCGTGGGATCCTGCTTACCATTGGCCTTCGCCAGCGAATACTGGGTGTTGGCCGCGGTAACGCCCAACACCGCCGCGCGCAGATCGGGCCGGTGTTGCAGGGCTTTGGCTTGCAGTTCCTCGACGGACACCGCCAGCGGCTGGTATTCGAAGTCTCCAGTGACGTCGTAATCGGCGGGCACCGATTCATAACCCAATTGTTGCCGAAGGTCGGACAGCGCCTGTAGCTTATTGACCTCGGCCTGTTCGACGTCAGTCTGAAATTGCACCAACTGGATCTTAATTTTCAGATAGTCGTTTTCGCTCATGCCGCCATCCTTGTACTGGATCTCGCTGATGTCGACGGTCTTCTGAAAGCTGTTGACATCGGTTTCGGCGAGTTCCAGGGTGGACTCCGCGAGTTGGGCGTTGATGAAGAGAGATCCCACCTGAAAGGCTACGCCGCGCTCATTATCGGTGACTTGGGCTCGCGACACAGCCGTGGTGGCTTTGGCCGCTTCCAGGCGCCGCGCCCGCTTGTGGCCGCGCTCCACAGGTAGCTCAATCCCATGTCGCCCTCGGTGGAGGCTTGCAGATAAGCGGCAATGGACTCGCCTTGCGGGCGGGAGAACAGCGGCAGGTATTCCCAATCGGTGAAGAAGGTCGGATTGGGGCGCAGATTGGCGGTGACTTCCGCGGCCTGGTTTTGTTGGATATTGGTGCGGGCGGCCAGCAGAGTGTGGTTATGCGCCAGGGCCAGGCGGATGGCTTCGTCGAGCGTGATTTTGACGGGCGCGGGGGCTTGGCCGGACGCGCAGCGCAGGCAGGCCAGAAGGGCGCATACGGTGAAAGCTGCGCGTTTGGCGGGAAGCTGAGGAAGACTTCGTGGGACACTCCCTGACGGTCGTGGCTCGGAGCCGCGGGCGGGCGCAAGCGGTTCAAGACTGGCCTTTTTCCGCAACAGACTAGTGCTCAAAAGACTCCTCCGGTTTCGGTAACACATCCTTATTGCCCGCGATCCAGACATAAAACGTGGGCAAGCAGAACGATGCTCAGCAGCAGGTCGGAAATCAGGCCGCCTACAATGACGATGGCGAAGGGCCGCTGCGAATCGGATCCGATGTCGTGCGACAGCGCCGCCGGCAGAAGTCCCAGAGTGGCCACCAGCATGGTCATCATGATGGGACGAAGCCTCAGAACCGCCCCTTCGACCGCGGCATCCACGATGGAGTGGCCCCGCGCGCGCAGTTGGTTGATGTATTCCAGCATGATGACTCCGGTTTGCACCGATACGCCAAACAGCGCCAACATGCCGACGCCCGAGGAAACGCTCAGATAAGTTCCCGTGACCACCAGCGCCAGGAAGCCGCCCACGCGGGCCAAGCCCACGTTCAACAGAATCAGCAGCGACCATTTGAACGAGCGGAACATGGTGTAGAGAATGATGAAGATCACCAGGATCGTCAGCGGAACGATGATGGCCAGCCGCGCTTCGGCCCGCTTTTCGCTTTCGTATTCGCCCGACCAACCGATGCGTGTAGCCCGGCGGCATTTTCACTTTTTCATGCGATCTGTTTGATCGCGTCTTCGACCGTGGTCCCCAGATCCCGGCCTCTCACGTTGAAAGTGACCGCGACATAGCGGCTGTTGCCTTCCCGGTAGATGTCGTACGCGCCATCCTTGACTTCGACCTTGCGTCAACTGCGCCAGAGAGACCCGCTCTCCCGAGGCGAGAGCAGGCGAACATTTTCGATGGCCTGCTGCGGTATTGCGATAGGGCGTCTGGTAGCGCACCACCACGTCGTAGCGCTGCTCGCCGATCAGCACCTGGCTCACGGCGTTGCCGCCCACCGCGGTCTGCACGGCGTCCTGTATGTCCGCCACGTTGATGCCGAAACGCGCCGCCAGGCGCCGGTCGATGGTCAGGTCGAGATTGGGCTGGCCGAAATCGCGCAGGAGCTTGACGTCGTGCATGCCCGGGATACCCGACATGACGGCGGTGACTTCTTCGCCCTTCTGCTCGAGAAACTTCAGGTCGTCCCCGAAAATCTTCAGCGCCAGCGAGCCCTTGGTGCCGGTCATGCGTTTCTCCGACGTTGTCTTCGATCGGCTGCGAGAAATTCCAGATCGCGCCCGGATACTTTTGCACGGCGCGGTTCATGGCGGCGATCAGCTCTTCTTTGTTCTTGTGAAACACGGGCCGCCATTGGTCGTGCGGCTTCAAGTCGACGAAGTACTCGGTGTTGCCGAATCCCCCGGTGTCGGTTCCGTCATCGGGGCGGCCCACCTGCGACACCACTTTGTTCACTTCCGGGAAGGAAGCGAAAACATAGCGCTCGTTGGTGGTGAATTTTTCGCCCTCCGAGAGACTGGTGCTGTTCGCCAGCGTGCCGCGCGCCCAGATCGCGCCTTCATCCAGATGCGGCAGGAACTCCGCTCCAATCACGCCGCCAAAACCCAGATAGACCGTCCCCGCCAGGGCGGCTATAGCCACACAGGCCACCACCCACCGATGCTGGACGGCCCAGCGCAGCCGCCGGCGATACTGCTCCGTCAAGAAAATCCATGACCAGGTTGCGCCGTTCCCGGACTCCCTTGCGGAAAAAATGCGGCCGCCAGCACCGGCGCGATGAGAATGGAGAACGTCATGGCGCCCAGAAGAGCGAAACGCCACCGTCCAGGCCATGGGCCGGAACAGCCGGCCTTCCACGCGCTGCAGCGTGAAGATCGGCATATACGCGGTGATGATGATGGCGATGGCGTAGAACACCGGCCGTTGCACCTCATGGCAAGCCTCGCGGATCATCTCGGCGGTGGTCTTCGGAGCTTCCCCGGCCTTGCGATGGCCTCCGCGGCTCAGGTGGCGGATGATGTTCTCCACCATGACCACCGCGCCATCCACGACCATTCCGAAATCCAGCGCGCCCAGCGACAGGAGATTGGCCGGAATGTGGCTCAAGTCCAGCCAGATCGATGCGAACAGCAGAGAGAACGGAATGGTCAGCGCGACGATGATGGCGGCGCGCGCATTGAGCAGGAACAGAAACAGGATGACGCTGACCAGGATCATGCCTTCGGTCAGGTTGTGCATCACCGTGTGCAAAGTGAAATGCAGCAGATCGCTGCGATCCAGCATGGGCACCACTTTCACGCCGGGAGGCAGAATGCCGTTGTTGAGCTCGTCCACCTTCTTGTGAATGGCTTCGAGCGTGGGCTCTTCTTCCGCGCCTTTGCGCATCAGCACGCCGCCCTGGATCACGTCGGGCTCGTCGATGATGCGCCCATCCTCCATGTGGTTGGCGCGAGCCATGTGTCCCAACCGGATCTTCGGGCCTTGCGTCACTTCCGCGATGTCTTTCACCCGCAGCGCGGTGCCGGTCTGCGTCTTGAGGACGGTCTGTTCGATGTCGCGAACACTGCTGAAGAGCCCGAGCGCCCGCACGTTCATCTGCTGCATGCCCACTTCGACGAAGCTGCCGCCGGCATTGATGTTGTTGTTGGCGAGTTGCTGCTCCACCTGGCCGATGCTCAGTCCGTAGGAGACCAGCTTGTTCGGGTCGACGCGCACTTGATACTCGCGCACCGTGCCGCCGAAGTCGGAAACATCCACCACGTTGGGAACGGATTTGAACTGCTTGAGCAGCACCCAGTCTTCGATCGACCGCAGTTCCATCAGGTCGTACCGCGGATTGGTGCTGCGCAGCGTGTACCAATAGATCTGCCCCGTGGTGCTCCAGTCCGTGCCGATCTGCGGCTGCAGATTCTGTCCGCTGGAGGCAGATTGACCTGGGTGAGCCGTTCCAGAACCTTCTGCCGGTTCCAATCGTTGACCGAACTGTCGTCGAAGATCATGATCACGAACGACAGTCCGAAAATCGACTCGGAGCGCAGAAAGGTCATGTGCGGCATTCCCGCCATTTGAATTTCGATGGGAATGGTGACTTGCTGTTCCACCTCTTCGGCGGAGCGCCCGGCCCACTGCGTGATGACGGTCACATAGTTGTCGGCGATGTCGGGATAGGCTTCCACCGGCAAGTTATGAAACGAGATGGCGCCCCAAGCCGAGCAACAACACGGCGATGGCCAACACCACAAACTTGTTGTTCAGAGCAAAGTCTACAAGAGCGCGAATCATTGTCTTTTTCCGAGCTAGATGACTGGGCTTACTGCGCGAGCACATGGTCCAGCACCAGCGCGTTGGTGACCACCTGCTGGCCGGGCTGTAGTCCCGACTTGATTTCTTGCAGACTGGTGTTGTCCGGCAGGAGGTCTCCGCTCACCACTTCCACGCGGCGAAACTTATTGCCGGGCGCGGGAGAAAACACGAAGTCGCGATCGTGCATGTGCAGGATGGCGGCTGCCGGGATCATGGTGTGCATCTCCGTGGTCTGGCCGCGGAAGGTGGCTTTCACGAACATGCCCAGGCGCATGATTCCCGGATTCGGGACTTCGATGCGCACTTTGGCGGTACGGATATTGGGATCGAGGACGGCGCCGATGTTGCTGACCCGGCCCTTGAACACGCGGTCGGGATAAGCATTCAGGCTGATATCCGCCGTGTCGCCGAGCCGCACGGTGGCCAGGTCGTTCTCATAAACGTCGCAGACAATCCAAGTCGAGGACAGATCGGAGATAGTAAACGGGTACGGAGTATTGTATGCCTGCACTAACGATCCGGTAGTAACCTGCTGATCGGTAAGCACTCCTGAAGTGGGGGCGAAGATATCCACCATGAAAACCGGCTTCTCCGGGTCATTGCCCAGCAAACGGAGATGCTCGGCCGCCGTTTCCACCGCTATTTTGGCTTTGTCTTCGGTGTCCTGCGCCACATCCAGATCGTTGAGGGCTATGGCGCCGTGCGCATAGAGATCCTTGGAGCGTTCATATTGTGTCCTGGCGAGAATCTCATCCGCTACGGCCATGCGGTAAGTCGAATATCCGCCCGACACGTCGTCGCTGCGAACGGTCATGAGCAACTGGCCTTGTTTCACAGTGTCCCCGAGGCGGGCGTGAATCGCCGTCACGCGGCCGGAGGCCAGCGAAACTACCGGGACGTTGCGGGTGACGTCGGGTGTGACCGAGCCGGTAACCACAAGTTCGGAGGTAGCGGGGCGCTTGGTGGCGGCCGCTAGTGGAAACTGCTCTGGATGATCCACGGCGAACAGATTGATATCGGCGCCAGGCGTGACTTGGGCGGACGGCGGGTCCTCGGCCGCCTGGCTGGCTTCGGCGCCGTGACAGCCTGCGAGCGTCAGGACCGACGAGAGAACGACAAGGAGGCAGACAGTTTCCAGGTCTTTACTTTTCATAGAGAAGGTGAATCCGCCCCCCAAGGTCCATTCGGTCAGAATAGGCCACGCCGCATGAGGATGGCATAAGGGCGAAATTCAAAAAAACGATTGGGCCGATAGAGTCCTTCTATCGCATCCGGCCCCCATCACGACGGCTCCCGAAAGCGGTAGCCGAAGTGTAACTCAGTCAGTAAGTACTCAGGTGCGGAAGGATCGGATTCCAACTTCCTCCGCAACTGATGCACGAACGTGCGCAAGTACTCCAGTTCCAGACCGTACTCCTCACCCCAGACGGAGCGCAGGATCTTGGAGTGGGCGATGGGTATGCCGGGGTGGTTCATCAGATAGTGCAGTAAGTCGAACTCTTTGGGTGTCAGACGCAGAGCAGCCCCCGATTTACGCACAATGCGGCGTATGGGATCGATCTCGATCTCTGCGATCGAGATCGGCTTTCGCGAGTCGAGCGCCTTGGCGGCCGAACGCCGGACCGCCGATCTCAACCGCGCGGCTAGTTCCGGGATCGAAAATGGCTTGGTGATGTAGTCGTCGGCGCCGGCGTCCAGCGCTTCGATCTTATCGGCCTCCCTGTCGCGCACCGTAAGCATGAGGATCTGGCAGCTCGGAGCGTTCCCGCGGATTTCCCTGCATGCCTGGACGCCGCCAATTCCGGGCATGTTGACGTCCATGAGAACCGCATCGAACGGGCGCACGGCCGCCGCGCGGACGGCCTGTTCGCCGTTGGTGGACTCGTGAACTTCGAAGCCTAGAGCGTCCAAGGTTCTGCAAAGCACCCGCCGCAAATCGGCGTCATCGTCGGTTACCAGAACCCTGCCATTTGTAGAAGGTACGATCATTGGGGGTACGCGCCTCCATGGGGGCTAAAAGCCGGGAGAGAAATTGAAAAAGATGTTCCGTAGCCCACTTCCCCATCGGCCCAGACGCTTCCCCGGTGGGACGCCACGATCTTTTTGACGATCGATAGCCCTAAGCCTGTTCCGGCCGGCATCTGCCGCGTTTCCGGCGCGCGATAGAACCGCTCAAAGACCCGTTCGCGGTCTTGCCGGCCAATCACCAGACCCTTGTTGCGTACCGTGAGGACCACGCCCGTCTGGTTCGTGGAGCAGCGGATGTCTACCGGCGATCCGGGTTCAGAGTACTTGATCGCGTTGTCGATCAGTTGGGCCATGGACGTGAGCATCAGTTCCCGGTCGGCGAAAACTGGCAATTCCGGGTCCGGGATGGAAACGCGGAACCGTTGCCGATCAGTCTCCAGAGCGAGGCTATCGAGGGAAGTTCGTATCAGACTGGAGAAGAGCAACGTTTCCCGTTTGGGCCGGAATTCGGTGGTCTCAACCGTACGGGCGCTGAGCAGCCGCGAGGCCAAATGGTCCAGCGCGCGGGCTTGTTCGTCGATTACCGTGACCAGTTCCGTTTGCAATTCGGTCAAGCCGCCAACCGCCAGCAGTCCGGAACTGGCTGTGCGAGCTACTGTCAGAGGTGTTTTGAATTGATGGGCTAACGCGTCAAGGACTGCGGTCCGCAACTGCTCCGTCTGCCGGGCTGCCTCGGCGTGGGCCTCTCTCCGCAGGGTGCGAACGCGTTCTAATGCCACAGCACTCAACGAAGCGAGTGCCGTGGCAGCCAGTTTAGACATGCGCGTATCGTGCAACGCGAGTCCCCCCACCACCCGGGCGCCCA
This sequence comes from Bryobacterales bacterium, assembly GCA_963738375.1. Taxonomy (GTDB): domain Bacteria; phylum Acidobacteriota; class Terriglobia; order Bryobacterales; family Bryobacteraceae; genus Bog-159. Next base: position 1,223,835 of record CAVTWL010000004.1, read on the forward strand.
GCCGAAGGACACAGTACCAGGCGCCGTCGTTTGGATCGAAGATGTCTGTGGCTAAGAAATATGCATCCCGGGTCTGCTGCGCGGCCCCAACAGACATCTCTCCGCTTTGATACGCCGTTCCCGACAGGGCATCGAACAGACGAACCGCCTTGAGCTCGAAGGTCTCCCGTATGAGTGAGGCGATCAGGTCCCCGGACTCACCGCGATTGTCCAGCAACAGGATCCGCCGCGATGTCTCGTAGAGACGTTCCATCTCACGCCGCCGGGCCACGGCCTCGATGGTTTGAAGGCGGGTACGCAACGAAAGCCGGCTGATGACCAGTGCCGTAAACTCGAAGGCGCCGAGCGCCACCCAGTTAGCCGGGCTGTTTACAAAGCTGAAAATCGGCGGAACGAAGAAATAGTTCAGGCAGCCTACGGCGACCACCGATACGAACGTGGCCTGCCAGAATCCGCCGTAAACAGCCGCCAGAACCACCATCACGAGATGCAAGAAACCCGTGAACGCAAAGCTCTGATCCAGACGAAAGGCTGCCCAGGTACACGCTGCCACACCGGCGAGAGCAAGGCCGCCGGGCATTGCGGAGACAATCGTCCGGGCCAGCTTCGGCGCCACTCTGTCAGACGACGGCGTGGTGTCCGCTGTGTGCCACGCCCCGGAGGTAGGAGAGATCAGGGTCATAGGGTATAGCAGATGAAAAAGCCATGCAGGATTCGGAAACCGGTTTGTCAAAGCTCCAACTTGCCCATGAACTCCATTTCGCTCAGGTCGAAAATCTGCATAACCACAATCCGGCCGATTTGCGCGTCGAATTCGAGTCGCTCGTCTCTCTTGACGATTTCCGCCGACAAGGGAAACAGGTATACCACGACGACATCGCTTTGCCGCTGGAATACCTCGACGCTGACCGGCCTCACATCCTTTCGCCCTTCCCGCTTCAAGGCGGCCAGGTTCTTCAGTGGCTTGCCCAATTGCGCGGGATCGCCCTTGAAATCGGCGCCGGGAATGCCGTAAACGGCGATGCGGTAACCGTCACCCTCCAAAGTGGGCGGCGCGACCTCGTGCGCCTTCAATTCAGCTATTTGAACCGGTAGTGCGCTCTCCCAACGCAGTTTCAAGGTAAGTGGCTGGGGAAGAGATCGCGCGCCGCGGTCATCGCCCCCGGGGCCGGAAAATACATTCGGCGAGACCTTTGGACCGCTGCCCTTCGCATCAACGCCCTCGTTACCGATCCCGCGGGGCTGGCCCATTTGTCCGCCTTCCCGGAGTTGGTCCTCCGTGAGCCGGCGCGTGATCGTGGCCCTATTTTGCTTCGCCCAGGGCGACGCAGCGAGGATCTGCGTGGCGTCCTCTTCGGTCCACTGAGCAGCCGGCTTGCTCCTCCAAACTGGATCCGCGGCCGTCAAGAGAGCCGCGGCGAGGATCAGGCAAACCGGCGGCTCGCAGAAATTACGCATGGGTTACTCCGTGCCGCACCGCGCGGCGCTAGAACTTCACCATCACTCCAACCGAGGTCTTGAATTCGCTGCGGCGAAGGTCGGGAAACCAGACACTGCCGAGGCCTCCTCCGCAAGCGGCTTCGGCGCCGACAGGCTGGCGGTGCCTGAAGTAGCGCCGCTGCTGCAGGTATAGTATTGCGGATCGCCATTGTTACCGCCAGGAGGTGTGACTCCTCCCCGGCCCGCGAAATACGGGACGTCCGAGTGACGATATCCCGCCTCCGCCCACCAGGTAATGTACTGTCTGGGCATGTACTGGAAAGTAACCGTGCTATCCCACATGTGGGCCCGCTGCCCCGGACTTTCGGTGAAGTAAGGCGTACCGGAAACGGCGTCCGCGCCGTCGATGGGCGGAAGCAACGTCAGATAGCGGCCCCAATTGCTCATCTCTCCGCCGCCCAGCGTAATCGCGTACTTATCCTTGTGGAACCACATGCGGTCATAGAGCATCCAGCCTACGAACGATGATTTGTTCGCGCTGGGTCCGCCGGTGCATTGAATGCCGCCGCCATATTGGCAGCCCAGGTCGCCGGTCAGAGAGAATGCCATCTTGGAGACGCCCAGGCTCTCCGGCTTGTTGAAGTATCTGACTTCAATGCTGTCGTCGGTGTGGATGCGCTCGGTGCGCGGGAGTCCGAGGTTATCCTGTCCGAAGCCATACTGGTTCGCGACCAGCTTAAACCATTCCTTGGGCTGCCAAAGAAGCTGTCCGCCCAGTCCCATGTGGCCGTTATATTTGGCGTAGGATTGCCATCCGTTAATGAGCCAAGGCTCGATCTTCAGCTTGTTGGTGGGGAACCACTGAATGCGCAAGCCGTTGAAGAACCAAGGCGTGTTAGAGGACACATAGGACGGCTGGTAAGTCCAGTTATCGAAATTGTAGTAACTGAACAGGCCGATATACGAGACGAAAATACCCGCGTCCACATTCAAACCGTGATTCACGTTGAAGTGGTAGCCGCCATAGGCCTCGGAAACGTATTTGTAGGCGCCGCGGAGATCCCACTGGCCCACGCCGGCGCTGGCATCGTTGCGCGGCGTCGTGGTTGCGAAAAGGCCGTCCATGGTCAAGATCCTGCCGCGCACGTTTTGCCAATGGAAATCACCGCCCACGCTGACCTGCTCCAACTGGATTTCACCCGAGCGGAATGACTCGGTGGCGCCGACGATGGTGTGATCGCCCGGCTGGTTGTAATCCTCCATGAAGTGGGTGTCGAATCGAATTTCCGGGGTGAAGAATTTCGTATCGAGCACGGTGTCTTTGTTGCGCGGAGTGCCATTGAGCCAGGTAAAATCACCAAACGCGAAGGGCGTGAAATTATCGACTCCGGGATTAGATACGGGAGCCTGCAGTGCTTCGGGAATCGTTGGCGAGGGGGGCGCGACGGGCGCCGGCGTGGTTGGCGGAGGCGCTGAGCCGGGGGCTTGTGCCTCATTCGGGCGGGCCGCGGCGGCGACCAGCGGTGGGCGCGGCGCTTCGGCGGAAGAAAGCAGAGCATCGCCATGCGCCAGGCCTCGGCTCCGCTGCCTGGCCAATTCCGCTTCCAGAAATTCGATGCGAGCTTTCATGGCCGCCAGTTCTGCCCCCACCGCCGATTCGGAGAAGGGAGAATCCGCGGCCCGGGTTTTGAGCTGGGAATCCGGCACGGAGGAATCAGCGGCCGCATCGGACGCGGACAGTTGAACGCTGGCGTAGGTGACCTGATTCTGGGTGACTTCGACGGTAGCAAGCGGCGATGCGCCGATCCCTTCGGCCCGCGCGGTGAGGTTGTAATGTCCCGGTTTAAGATCGGCAACCAGAAAGTTGCCATCGCTACCGCTCCATACGGTTCGTTTAATCTTTTCGTCCACGTTCTGCACGGTTACTTCTACACCGAAAACACTCTTTCCGTCGGGTCCATGGGTAACTCCGTGAACAACGCCATAAGCCGGCGTACCCGCGGTAGCGGCGCTGGGCAATTCCGCCGCGATCTGGAATGCCCGGCAGGGAAATGTAAGCGCGGCAAGCCCGAGCAGGCTGAGGATCGACTTTTGAAGCCACTGAGTAGCATGCGTGAATGTCATAGTGTATTCCGGTAGAGAGTAAGTTCGGCGCCGACAGGAACCTCTTAAAGCCGGCAACGGAGCCGGATTTAATCTTGTTTTAGGAGCTGGAGGACTTCGGTAGATGTCAGGATTGCGTCGCGGGCCTGGGAGGACTAAAAGGAGCATCACGGCGCCATAGAGACTCCCGGTCGCGGAAATTACATATTTGGCTGTCCACCCCTTGCCAAGCACTCACCACGGTAACGCGGCGGTCCTTAAGAATACATAAACAACCCGTAAGGGTTGTATTTGGCCGAGCGAGGTTACGAACATCATTGCCGGACGACCTTGCCAATGCAATTCCTCGCGGCGCCAAGCCGGCAGGTTGAACCTCACCCAGGACAATGGACCGGGACGTGGGGACAACGTTAGTTGAGTCCTTGAAGGCGGCCTTGGGGCGGGTCACTACTTCCTGGATATCGCTCGGGACTGTTGGCGTTGCCACTTCGGCCTTGTTGCGTGACGTTAGTGGCAGGGACGGTTCTCCCCTAATTTGTGAGAGGCCCGGCTGGGTGGGCATTGTCCTTTGCGGGAACTGCCGGGGTCGAGGGGTATGTCCAATCTGCGCCTTTTTGGAGCTCGCGCGGGATGCACTGTCACTTGTGCTTGGCCGCGCCTAAAGAGCGGCAAACGCATCCAAGCGGCGCCACACCTATGGCCGGCCGCCAACGCGCGGCCAAGAGAGCGGCTCAGAACTGGAGTTCGATTTCGTCGATGTAGCACCAGCCCCAGTCTTCAGCGGGTTCGATGGATCGCATGATAGGGTGCTTGGTGGCGTGAAAATGTTTGGTGGCGTGTTTGTTTTTGGACGAGTCGCAGCAGCCGACGTGGCCGCAAGTCAGGCACAGCCGGAGATGAACCCATGTGTCGCCCATCTTGAGACATTCCTCGCAACCTTTGGTGTGCGGCGTGACTTTGTGGATCTGGTTCAGGTGAGTGCAAGTAGTCATTGGTGGTTTCCTGGACTTGCCGGAAGGGGCAGGCGGATCTGAAAGCGGGTGTCGCCGGGGACGGACTCTACATAGATTTCTCCGCCATGTTCGCGGACGATGCGGGCCGCTGTATCGAGGCCCAAGCCGGTACCCTTGCCGACGCCCTTGGTGGTAAAGAACGGCTCAAAGATGTGACTCTTGAGTTCGGGCGGAATGCCGGGGCCATTGTCGCCGATTTCGATGAGCATGCGGTCAAGCTCGCGGGCGGTGCGGATGGTGAGGTCGCCTTTGCCCTGCATGGCGTCGACGGCATTGTCGATTAAATTGGTCCAGACCTGGTTCATCTCGCTGCCGCGCAAGCAGACCTTGGGCAGAGTGCGATCGAAATCAAGCTTGACGTTGACGCCGTTTTTCAGGCGGTGGCGGAGCATGAGGAGGGTGCTTTCGAGGCCGTGGTGAATGTCCACTTCCTGCTCGGACCCCTGGTCCATATAGGTGTACTCTTTGATGGCTTTGACGAGTTCGGAAATGCGGGCAGTGGAGTTTTCGATTTCCTTGAGCAAACCGCCGACGGTAAGCGAGGCGGCCATGCGGGCGAGCAGATCGGGCACGACTTCCTGGGGGAAGTGCTTGGAAAGGCGCTCGAACCATTCGGCTTCGCAACCGGCATCGACCAAGGCCGGCGCGAGTTCCCAGGCATGCTCGACGCCGTGGCGTTCGAGGCAGGCGGCGATGGCTTCTTCGCAGTCGCTGCGTTCGAGGGAGTCGATGTGGTCGTTGTTGGCGGTGTTGTCGGCCAGCTCTTTTTCCCATTGCGGGATGGAAGTGCGCTGCTCAGTGGTCAGGGCATGGGCATCCAGGCGGGCGGCGGCGGCGCGATAGGTTTGCAGAGCGTCCCGCAGGCTGGAAACGGCGCGTCCGGCTGCCGCGGCGGGGTTGTTGAGTTCGTGCGCGAGGCCGGCGGAAATCTTGCCGAGAGCGGCCATCTTTTCGCTGTGATCCTGAAACTTGGTGAAGTCGCGGATGCGGTCGGAGAGCACGCCGACCAGGCGCTGGCCGAGGATCGGCATACGGGCGAGCATTTCTGGAAATTGTTCGGCCGGATAGGACACGGCATGGGCGGCGTTGACGGCGCGGATGGTGGCTGGGAAGTTGCGTCATGCGGGAGTAAGGCAACATGCCGCTGATGCTGCCAACCTTCAGCACGCGGGTGACAGCTTCGGAACCGGCGCTCTCCACACGGATGCGCAATTCCCCGTCGAGCAGGATGTACATGCGATCGGCGGGGCTGCCTTCTGAGATGATCACGTCGCCGGGCGAGGCATCGATGCGGGTCATTCGGGCGGCGAGCCACTCGAGATCTTCCTGGCCCAGGCCGGCGAAGACGGGAACCGCTCTCAACTCATCGGCCAGCGACGCGGCGGCTACAGCATTTTCCATAACAGGACACCTCAGGCCTTGCTTAGATACTGATGCACAAACTGAATGGCGATGGAGCCTTCGCCCACCCCGGAGGCGACGCGCTTGACGGAACCGTGGCGCACGTCGCCGACGGCGAAGATACGCCGGGCACGCTGGTTTCGAGCAGGCCGGGGTCGCGATCGAGAGTCCAGCCTTTGGGCGCTTTGCCGTCGTTCATCAGTGATTGGCCGGTCAGGATGAAGCCGTGTTCGTCACGCGCCACGACGCCATCGAGCCATTCGGTGCCGGGACTGCGCGCCGATGAAGATGAACAGCGTGCAGGCGTTCACCCGGTCGCGCGTGTTGGTGAGGCCGCATTCGAATGGTAATCGCTTCCAGATGGTCCTCGCCGTGGACTTCCACGACCTGCGTTTGATACTCGACCTGGATGTTCGGCGTTCGGCCGATTTCATCGATGAGGTATTGCGACATGGTGGCAGCCAGCGACGTGCCGCGCACGAGCATGACGACGCGTTTGGCGTAACGCGAGAAGTTCAGCGCCGCTTGTCCCGCGGAGTTTGCGCCGCCTACGATATAGACATCGTCGTCCGCGGCAGGAGACCGCTTCGGTGGAACCTGCGCCGTAATAGACACCGGCGCCGGTCAAACGATCCATGCCGGGAACGTCAAGCTTGCGCCATTGGACTCCCGTGGCGATCAGCAGGGCTTCGGAGGAGATTTCGGAGCCGTCGGCAAGCGTACGATCCGGTAGGGATCCTGGATGCGCAAGCTCGACGGCTTCCTGCGGGAGCAAGGATTTCGGCCCCGAAGCGGCGAGCCTGGGTGACGGCGCGGCGGGCGAGATCGCTGCCGCTGATTCCGGAGGGAAAGCCGAGATAGTTTTCGATGCGGGCGCTGAGTCCGGCTTGGCCGCCGGGCGCTTCGCGCTCGACGATGACGGCGCGCAGGCCTTCGGATGCGCCGTAGACAGCGGCGGCCAATCCGGCGGGGCCGCCGCCGAGAATGATCAAATCATAGGAGGCGGCGCAGGCGCGCGTGTTCAACCCAATGCGGCCGGCGACTTCGGCGTGCGAGGGATCGGGGAGGCGGCTGCCATCCTGAAGAACAGCGACCGGGAAGTTTGCTCGTTCGTCAGGACCAAGCGTGTCAAGGGTGCGGCGGACTTCAGGTTCGGCGATCGGCGGCTTCGACGTCCAGCCAATGATAGGGCACCTGGTTGCGGGCAAGGAATTCGCGCAACTGGAAGGAGCGTGGCGACCAGCGGGTACCTAGAACGCGGAAGCCCTCGAAGGGCGGGCGGTAGGGACCCTGCCAATCGCTCCAGAAGATCGTCGAGCACGGGGTATAGGTTCTGCTCGGGCGGATCCCAGGGTTTAAGCAGATAGTGATCGAGCTTGATTTCGTTGATCGCGCGGATCGCGGCTTCGGTATCGGAATAGGCGGTGAGCAGGACGCGCTTCGCATCGGGATAACGAGGGGATGGCGCGGGATAGGAACTCGATGCCGGTCATCTGCGGCATGCGGTAGTCGACCAGGAAGAGGGCCAGCGGTTCGCCGCGCTGCTGGAGTTTGTCGAGCAGGTCGAGGGCGGCCTGGGCCGGAATTGGCGGAGAGGATGCGATAGTTTTCGGCGTACTCGGCGCCGCAGATCGCGCTCGACGGCTTTCAAGACTTCCGGCGTCGTCATCAATCGGTTAAAAGGACAGGCTTCACCATAGGGCACACCAGATGCTGAACTTTCGATGCGCGAGGGGCGGCGAAGGTCGCAGCGGGACTACAATGAAGGCATGCCGGAACTCACGGGGGTCGTGGAAACGTGCTTGTACGTGGACGATCTGGAGCGCGCCGCCCGCTTCTATGAAGATGTATTTGAATTCAAGAGGTTGAGCGGCGACGAGCGGTTTTGCGCGTTAAGCGTGGTCGACCGGAGCGTATTGCTGTTGTTTCTGCGCGGAGGGACGTTGGAGGCGCAGTGCCACACCGGGCGGGCCGATTCCTCCGCACGATGGCGCGGGCCATTTGCATATGGCGTTTTCGATTCCGGCGGCGGCTGAAGGTGCCTGGCACAGCGATTGGATGAGCGCGGGATCGTGATCGAGAGCACGGTGGATTGGCCGCGCGGCGGACGGAGCATGTACTTCCGCGATCCGGACCACACTTAGCTGGAACTGATCACGCCGGGCTGCTGGTCGATTTATTAGTGAACCCCTAAGACAGGATGCACCTAGGGCGCGCGGTACGGGCGGGCCAGCAGGCGGTTGGCATCGTCGTCATTTTTGATCGGCCGGCTCTGCGGATCCCAAGCCAGCGTGCGGCCTAACTTCATGGAGATATTGGCCATGATGCAACTGGCGGTGGAGATGTAGCCTTCTTCGATATCGGCGACTGGTTTGGAGCGGGCATCGATGGCGGCCGAGGAAATTCTGCATGATGATGGCGGATGGCGGGCGCGACGTGGCGTTCTAAGTCGGGCTCGGTTTTGTCGATGGGATATTGTTCGAATTCATAAGTGACATCCTTGTGGATGGCGCCTTTGCCTCCCTCGGGCATGAAGTCATAACTGTAGACGCTTACTTTCAGAGTGCCTTTATCACCATAAAAGGTAGAACTCCAGGCATAGTTAGGATCGGGGTCCGGCGCCGATCCCCAGGTGCGATGCTGCCATACCACCTTGAGGTCGTCGTAATCGAAAGTGGCGGTTTGGGTGTCGGAGATGTTCGCCTTGGATTGCTTGTCGATCAGAATGCCGCCTTCCGATGAGACGCGTTTGGGCCAGCCGAGGCCCATCATCCAACGGACCATGTCGAACATGTGGATGCACATGTCGCCGACGATGCCGTTGCCGTATTCCATGAAGGCGCGCCAGCCGCGCGGATGGACCAGCCGGTTGTAGGGACGCATGGGCGCGGGACCGGTCCACATTTCGTAATCGAGATAGGGCGGCGGAGCGGTATCGGGCGGGTTGTCGGTGGCGCGCATGTGGTAGTAGCAGCACATTTCGACGAGCCCGATCTTGCCGAGCTTGCCTTCGCGGATGAAACGATCGCGGGCCTCGACGATGTGCGGCGTGCTGCGGCGCTGGGTGCCGACCTGGACGACGCGCTTGGTGCTTGCGCGCGGCGGCGAGCATGGCCTGGCCTTCGCGGATATCGACACTGATGGGTTTCTGCACGTAGACGTCGGCGCCGGATTCGACGGCGGCGATCATGGCGAGAGCATGCCAATGATCGGGCGTGGCGATGAGAACGATGTCGAGATCTTTCTCCTTCAGCATCTCGCGGTAATCTGCTGTAGGTGCGCGGCTTCTTGCCGGAGCGCCTGGCGGGTGGCGGTCATATCGGCGGCGTGCGAGCAGCATCTGGCTATCGACGTCGCAGAGGGAGACGACTTCGACGGGGGCGACCTGAAGCAGACGGAAGAGGTCGGATTTGCCGTACCAGCCGGGGCCGATGATTCCGACGCGCCTGCGGCTGTCGTCGGCATAGCCGGCGGCGGACAGGGCCAGACCGGCGGCGCCGGTGTATAGAAACTGACGGCGATTCATAGGTTGAGTATACGACGCGGCTGCCGGGGGGATTCAGCGCAGGGCGAGTTGGCAGCGGTGGGCCGAATCGAAGGAGACGGTGGCTCCTTCCAAGGCGAGGCGGATTGCTCTGTTGCGGCTCATCGCGTTCTACGCCGGCTCGCGCGACCCGGGCGCGCCGGTGGGATACCGGGCGCATAAGACCCGGAAGATGCCGGTGGGAATGCTAAGAACGGGGCTCTAAGAGCGGGGGGTTTCCTCGTAGAGCCCGATCAAGTTGCCGGTGGGGTCCTGAAATGTGGCGATGGAAGCGCCGGGACCTTCGGCGTGCGGCGGATCGACAATTTTGCCACCGCTGGCGGCGATGCGGGCGGCGACGGCAGGCAGGTCATCGACCCAAATGTACGGAAGCAGACCGGGTTCGCGCGCGGGTGAGCGTCCGGCAACGAATGCCCCGCTGATGAGAGCGGTAGCATCGTCGAAGCTGGGGCGCGGCGTGTTACGGTGGCGGATATTCCATCCGAAGACCGTTTCGTAGAAGTTTGCGGATTGCCGCGGGTCGACGGCAGGGATTTCGATATAACACCAGCGCGGGCGCGGAGCGGTGGCGACGCGGGGTATTAGGGAAGCGGCGATGGCGCCCCAACTTTCCAGAGCGACATCCGCGATCGATTCGGTGAATGCCCAGCGGTTGCCTTCCAAATCTACAGCGCTATACTGCCGTTCGCCAAACTCTTTCGTGTCGGGGGGCAGGATGATGCTCACATTGAACTTGCGCGCTCTATCGTAGTGTTCGTCGATTTTCCGGACCCGGACCAGCACGGACTGGGCGAACCCCGCAGGTCGGGAGGCTGTACCGGCGCTGAGGATCACACATCCTTCACCGGTGGCAAGCTGGGCGTGGTGAATGGCGCCATCGGGTTCGGGCGGGGTACGGAGGCGCTCGACGAAGCCAAAGGCTTGGGTGAGCCAATCGATGGCAGCGGCAACATCCTTGTAGAGGAGGATGGGTACAATCGGACCTGGCGGCGCGGAACGGTTCTGGATCATGCAGGGGTTGTCCCTTAATCATCGTCATTATGGCAAAGCAGCGCCTGCCCGTGACGCGACTGCTCTGCTGGTGGTGCTGCTGTTTGCGCATTTTCATCCGCACGGGGTGCAGTTCGCTTACGTCGGTCCAGGCGCCGGATTTGCGTTCCTTGGGTCTTTCCTGACGCTGGTCACTGGATTGTTACTGAGCGTTTTTTCATTGGTAACGTGGCCGGTCCGGATGGCGGTGCGGGCGGCGCGGCGGCGGAAAAGCTACAGGCGCGCAACGATTCAGAGGGCGATCTTCTTGGGGTTGGACGGGCTCGACCCACGGGTGACCGAGCAGATGATGTCGGAAGGCAAACTGCCGAATCTGGCGGGACTGGCGGCGGAGGGCGGCTATACGCGGCTGCGGACGACGTTCCCGGCACTCTCGCCGGTGGCATGGTCGACCTTCGCCACGGGAGTCAGTCCGGCTAAGCACAACATTTTCGATTTTCTGGACCGTAGCCTGAAGTCGTATTTGCCGCAGCTTTCGTCGGCGAGGATTGGGAAGCCGGGTCGCGTGCTGAAGATCGGACGGCTTCGAATTCCGTTGTCGGGCACGCCGGTGGAGTTGCGGCGGAAGAGCCAGCCTTTCTGGAAGAGTGCTGGGGCAGCATGGCATCGGGTCGACGATTTTGCGCGTGCCGATTACGTTTCCACCGGAGAAGTTCGACGGCAGGATGCTTTCGGCGATGAGCACCCCCGATCTGAAGGGGACGCAAGGCAGCTTCGCGCAATTCTCGACGCGCGTGGAGAAGGCCACGTTTGAAAACGGGAGCCGTTATCCGCTGCGGCGGGTAGGGGAAGGCTTCGCGGGCGAAATCGAAGGGCCGGGGGATGGTTTTTGCGAAGGCACTCCGGCGCTGCGCATTCCGTTTCGCATCGTGACGCAGGAGAAGGCGTTCGTTCTGGAATTGCAGGGACGGCACATCCGGTTGGCGCCGGGCGAGTACACGGAGTGGGTGAAACTGCGGTTTCGGACAGCGATCGGTGTGGCGGCGGCGGGCATCGCACGTTTTCTGGCGACAGAGAGCAACGGGGAGTTCAGCCTTTACATGACGCCGATCAATATCGACCCGGAGCGGCCGGCGCTGCCGATCAGTCATCCGCCGTATTACGCCGCCTATCTGGCGAATCTTTTGGGACTTATGCAACCGTCGGAATGGCGGAGGACACTTGGGCGCTGAACGAAGGAGCGATCGACGAAGATGCGTTCTTGCGACAGGCCTGGGATATTTTCGCGGAACGCGAAGCGCATGTTTCTAAATGCCCTGGAGAATACACGGCGCGGGGTGATGGCATGCGTGTTCGATACCAGCGATCGCATGCAGCACATGTTCTACCGCCGGCTGGGTACGGCCGACCGCACGCCGGGGTGATTGAGAATATGTATTGCCGCATGGATGCGCTGGTGGGCAAAGCCCGCGAGGCGATAGACGCGCGGACGGCGCTATTCGTGCTCTCGGATCATGGATTCTGCGCGTTCCGCCGGGGCGTGAATTTGAATGCCTGGCTGCGCGACAACGGGTATCTGTACTTGAAGGACGGCGCGCGCGAGAGCGGATCTTTTTTCGAAGGCGTCGATTGGAGCCGCACGCGCGCTTATGGGCTTGGGTTGGGCGGATTCTATCTGAATACTGAAGGGCCGGGAGGCGCTGGGCATCGTGAAGCAGCGGAGGCCGGTTGCGCTGAAGGCGGAAATAATTCGCGAGTTGGGCGCACTGCGCGACGCGGACGGCGCGGCGCCGGTCCGCAACGTATACGCGACGGCGGCGCTTTACCGGGGTCCGTATCTCGAACAGCGCCGGATTTCATCGTGGGATACAACGAAGGATATCGCTGCTCGTGGGAAGGCGCGGTGGGAAAGGTAACGGCGGAGATCATCGCGGAGAACGAGAAAGCCTGGAGCGGCGACCATTGCGTCGATCCGGCGCTGGTGCCGGGGGTGTTGTTCTGCAACCGGCGGATGGCAGGCGCAGATCCCGGGATTGAGGACATGGCGCCGACGGTGTTGAAATTATTCGGCGTAGAAGTTCCGGCATGGATGGAAGGGAAGGCTCTGCTGTAAAGCTGACGGTAAAATTGGATTCCGATCTTTCGGCTCGGGTGGCGAAGGCGGCCGCGGCGGCGGGCTATAGTTCGCCGGAGGAGTTTGTGGGGCACGTGCTGGAGCGCGAGACGGCCAAACTGGAAGCGGCAACGGGCGAGGGCGATTCCACCGAACGGCTGAAGGGACTGGGCTACATCGACTGATGCTTCCGGCGGCGCAAACCTGGAGCCTGACTGCGATTGCGATGGCGACCGGCGCCGCGCTGTTGTGGGTCTGGAAGCGATTTTCCGACCAACCTGGAATTGCGCTGGCGAAACGCCAGACCCGCGCGCAGATCTACGCCATGCGCCTTTATAGCGACGATTTGGGCGCGGTGTTCCGGGCGCAGCGGCGTGTTGTTTTATTGGACCGGCCGCCGCCTCGCGGGCGCACTGCGTCCCGCGGCGACTTCGGTTGTGCCTTTCCTCGTTTTGATGCTGCTGCTCGATCCGTTTTATGGGCAGCGGCCCCTGGCGGCGGGGGAACGGGTGGTAATTACGGCGCGGCTGGACAGCGAGCAGGCGGCAGACGCAGCGATTGAAGGGCGCGGGCTGGTGGTGGAAACTCCGGGTGTTCGATTCGCAGACGGGCGGCGGGTCAGTTGGAGAATCCGCGGATCAGGCGGGGCCGGCAGCGCGGTCCTCTCGGCGGGAAGCACCAAGGCGGGCGCAGAACATAAAATGCGGGGGGATCACTTCGAGCCCGCTCGCAGTGGGGTGCAGCGCCTACCCGGTAGAAGTACTCGGCGTTCCAATCCGGTGGGAAATCTTTTTTCTGCTGGTGAACGTGACTACTATGCTGGTCTTGAGCCGATGGTGGCGGGTGACGCTTTAGGCCGAGCGGGTGTAACATTCGCCCTGTTTTGTAGCATCTTATACTAGAACATATATGAAACAGGACTACCCGTCCGCCCTCGACCCGGCGGCCCCGCACGACGTCCCGACAAAACACGCGCCGCCACCGCCAAAGCAGGGACAGAGCGCGCCCAAGAGTTCCGGCAAGGTCTGGGTCTGGCTGGTGCTGTTAGCGGTGCTGGCCCTCGGTGGATTTTATTACTGGTCGCACAGGACTCCGGCGGGTCAAAGTGGAGGGGCGGGCGCAGCCGCGCAGTCTCAGAAAAAGGGCTTCGGGGCGATTCCGGTGGTCGCGACGAAAGCGCACAAAGGAAACATTCCGGTCTATCTCGTCAACCTGGGCAGTGTACTGCCGATTTATACGGTGACCATCAAGAGCCGGGTCGACGGCGAATTGATGCAGGTGCATTATAAGGAAGGCGACATCGTTCAGAAAGGCGCGCCGCTCGTCGAAATCGATCCAAGACCGTACCAGGCAGCGCTAACGCAGGCCGAAGGGCAGTTGATCCGCGACCAGGCGTTGCTGGACAACGCACGGATCGATTTGGCGCGGTACAAAACGCTGGTGGCGCAGAACGCCATTCCGGAACAGCAACTGGCGACGCAACAGGCACTGGTGACGCAGGACGAAGGCATTGTGAAGACCGACCAGGGCGTGATCGATACGGCGAAGCTGAACGTCACTTATAGCCACATCGTTTCTCCGATTACGGGTCGAATCGGACTTCGTCTGGTGGATCCGGGAAACATCGTTCACGCGGCGGACGCCAACGGGTTGCTGGTGATCACCCAGATGGATCCGATCAGCGTGTTATTCCCGCTGCCGGAGGATCAGGTTCCGGTGGTGCTGCAGAAGTTGAACGCGGGACAGAAGCTGCCGGTAGACGCTTTCGACCGATCCATGACGAGCTGTCGGCGCACGGGTATCTGGCGACGGTGGACAACCAGATCGATCCCACCACCGGTTCGCTGCGCTGGCGCGCGAACTTCGCGATAACCGGATCGAAGCTGTTCCCGAATCAGTTCGTGAACGTGCGGCTGCTGGTGCAATTGAAGCAAGGAGTGATGCTGCTGCCGACAGCGGCGATCCAGCGTAATTCCCAGAACACGTACGTGTTCCTGATGAAGCCGGACTCGACGGTGACGGTGCGCAACATCACCATCGGGACGGTGGAAGGCAACGACAGCGAGGTCACTTCCGGTTTGCAGCCCGGCGATGAAGTGGTAATGACCGGGGTGGACAAATTGCAGGAAGGCACCAAAGTGGTGGCGCACCTGGCCGGCGACAACGAGTCTCCCAACCGGCAGCGACTCCAAACGGCGCACCGCCCACGACCAGGGGCACGAAGACAGGGCACAGCGGCGGGACAAAAAAGGGAAGCTAGATGAGCCCTTCCCGGATATTCATCTTACGGCCTGTCGCCACGTCTCTGCTCATGGTGGCGATCATGCTGGCCGGCATGGTGGCCTACAAGCAGCTGCCGGTTTCGGCGCTGCCGGAAGTGGATTATCCGACCATCCAGGTGATCACGTTTTACCCGGGCGCGAGTCCGGACGTGATGGCGTCGTCGGTCACTGCGCCGCTGGAGCGGCAGTTCGGGCAGGTGCCGGGCCTGCAGCAGATGACCTCGACCAGCTCCGACGGCAGTTCGGTGATCACGCTGCAGTTCAACCTGAGCCTGAACATCGATGTGGCGGAGCAGGAAGTGCAGCAGTCGATCAACGCTTCCGGCACGTATCTGCCGGCGGATCTGCCGACGCCTCCGATTTACAGCAAGATCGAATCCGGCGGATACGCCGATTCTGACGCTGGCGCTGACTTCCGACGCGATGCCGCTGTCCGCAGGTGGAAGATCTGGCGGATACGCGGCTGGCGCCGAAGATCTCGCAGTTGCCGGGCGTGGGACTGGTGAGCATCAGCGGCGGCCAGAAGCCGGCCGTGCGGATTCAGGCGAATCCCGACCGCGCTGGCGTCGTACGGCCTGAACCTGGAGGATCGTGCGCAACGCCATCGTGGCGGCCAACGTGAACCAGGCCAAGGGCAATTTCGACGGCACCGCATCAGGCGTATCAGATCGGCGCCAACGATCAGTTGCTGTCGAGCGCCGACTATAAGCCGCTGATCATCGCCTATCGCAATGGCGCGCCGGTGAAGCTGACGGACGTGGCCGATGTGGTCGACGATACCGAGAACGTCCGCCAGGCGGCGTGGATGAACGAGACGCCGGCCGTGATCGTGAACATCCAGCGGCAGCCGGGCGCGAACATCATTTCCGTGGTGGACCGCATCAAGCTGCTGCTGCCGCAATTGACCAGCAACCTGCCGCAGTCGGTGAAGGTCAAGATCCTGACCGACCGCACCAACACCATCCGCGCGTCGGTGACGGACGTGCAGTTCGAACTGATGCCTGACCATCGTGCTGGTGGTGATGGTGATTTTCGTGTTCCTGCGCAACGTGGCGGCCACCATCATTCCCAGCGTCGCCGTGCCGCTGTCGCTGGTGGGCACGTTCGGCGTGATGTACCTGCTGGGCTACAGCCTGAACAACCTGACGCTGATGGCGCTGACC
Source organism: Bryobacterales bacterium (assembly GCA_963738375.1). GTDB lineage: Bacteria > Acidobacteriota > Terriglobia > Bryobacterales > Bryobacteraceae > Bog-159. The sequence goes on from CAVTWL010000004.1 coordinate 1,239,884, forward strand.
ATCTCGACCGGCTTCGTGGTGGACGACGCGATCGTGATGATCGAGAACATCACGCGCTATATCGAGGAAGGCGAAGCGCCGCATGAAGGCGGCGCTGAAGCGGATCGGCGCAGATCGGGTTCACCATCATATCGCTGACCGTTTCGCTGATCGCGGTGCTGATTCCGCTGCTGTTCATGGGCGATATCGTAGGGCCGGCTGTTCCGCGAATTCGCGGTGACGCTGAGCGTGACGATTCTGGTCTCGGCGGTGGTTTCGCTGACGCTGACGCCGATGATGTGCGCGAAGCTGCTGAAGCACAAGCCGGAGGCGCAGCAGGGACGCTTCTACCGCGTTTCGGAGAAGCGCTTTCAACTCCATCATCGCGTTTCTACGGCAGGACGCTGACAGTTCGTGCTGCGCTTCCAGACGATTACGTTGCTGGTGGCGGTGGCCACGCTGGTGGTGACCGATTCTGCTGTTCATCCGGATCCCGAAGGGATTCTTCCCGATCCAGGATACGGGCGTGATCCAGGGCATTTCGGAAGCGGCGCAGACGATTTCGTTTCCGGAGATGTCGAGCGAGCAGCAGGCAGCTGGCGAAGATCATCCTGAAGGATCCGGCGGTGGACAGCCTGTCGTCGTTCATCGGGATCGACGGCACCAACACGACGCTGAACAGCGGCCGCATCCAGATCAATCTGAAGCCGCTGGACGATCGCAAGATCAGCGCCAGCGACGTGATCCGGCGGTTGCAGCCGCAACTGGCGGCGGTTCCGGGCATCACTCTGTTCATGCAGCCGGTGCAGGATCTGACGGTGGAAGACCGCGTCAGCCGCACGCAGTTCCAGTACACGCTGGAAGATCCCAACGCCGACGAGTTGAATACGTTCGCGCCGCAAATGGTGGAGAAGCTGCAAGCAGCTGCCGGAACTGCGCGACGTGGCCAGCGATCAGCAAGTGCTGGGGCTTGCGGGCGAAACTGGTGTTCGACCGCGACACGGCTTCACCGGCTGGGCATCACGCCGTCGACGATCGACCAGACGCTCTACGATGCTTACGGGCAGCGGCAGGTATCGACGATGTTCACGCAGTTGAACCAATACCACGTGGTGCTGGAAGTGAAGCCGGGATTCGAGAACACGCCGCTGAACCTGCGCGATTTGTATATCCGGACGGGCATGGGCTCTTCGGCGGGCGGGCTGGTTTCGGGCGGATCGAGCGCCACGCAAACGTTCGGACCGCAGAGCGGAGCGTCATCGGCACTAGCGAGCGCGTCGACGGCGTCGAGCGCGCTTACTTCGACGATCGCATCCAACAACGTGTTTGGCGTGTCGCCGCAATCCGCGTCGGCGTTTACTAATAGCGGGCAGGTGCCGCTCAGCGCATTCACCCACCTGGAGATGACCAGCGCGCCGATCACCGTGAATCATCAGGGGCAGTTTCCGGTGGTTACGCTTTCGTTCAATCTTGCTCCGGACGCGTCGCTGGGCGATGCGGTGAACGCGGTGAACAAGGTGAAGGAAGACATGAACATGCCGCCCAGCGTGCAGGCCGAGTTTCAGGGCACGGCGGAGGCATTTCTGGCGTCGCTGGCAAACGAGCCGGTGCTGATTCTGGCGGCGCTGGTGACGGTTTACATCGTGCTGGGCGTGCTGTACGAGAGCTACATTCACCCGATCACGATTCTTTCCACGCTGCCCTCGGCGGGCGTGGGGGCGCTGCTGTCGCTTTCGCTGTTCAACCAGGATTTCAGCGTGATCGCGCTGATCGGCATCATCCTGCTGATCGGCATCGTGAAGAAGAACGGAATCATGATGATCGACTTCGCGCTGGATGCGGAGCGCAAGGAAGGGCGGCCGCCGGAAGAGGCGATTTACCAGGCGTGCCTGCTGCGCTTCCGGCCGATCATGATGACCACGATGGCCGCGTTGCTGGGTGCGGTGCCGCTGGCATTTGGCAGCGGCGTGGGATCGGAACTGCGGCGTCCGTTGGGCATCACCATGATCGGCGGATTGATTTTCAGCCAGGCGTTGACGCTTTACACGACGCCGGTGATTTATCTGTGGTTCGACCGCTGGCGCGGCGATTCTCGAAATCGGAAGGACCGGCGGTAGATCCGGGAGCGGAGCCCGTGCGGCGCGCAATGATGGGACAGCGGCCATGAACATCTCCGAACCATTTATCCGGCGGCCGGTCGCGACCACGCTGCTGACCATCGCTATCGCTCTGGCGGGCGGGGTGGCGTTTCGCATTCTGCCGGTTTCTCCCCTGCCGCAGGTGGATTTTCCGACCATTTCGGTTATCGGCGTCGCTGCCGGGCGCGAGTCCGGAGACGATGGCTTCCTCGGTGGCCACGCCGCTCGAGCGGCAGTTCGGGCGCATTGCGGCGGTGACGGAGATGACTTCGTCGAGCAGCCTGGGATCGACCAGCATCACCCTGCAGTTCGATCTGAACCGCAACATCGATGCGGCTGCGCGCGACGTGCAGGCGGCCATCAACGCGGCGCGGGGTTATCTGCCGGCGAACCTGCCGATGAATCCGACTTATCGCAAGGTGAATCCGGCCGATTCGCCGATTTTGCTGCTGGCGCTGACATCGCCGCTGCTTTCGAAGCAGCAGATGTACGACGCGGCGTCCTCTATCATGGCGCAGAAACTGGCGCAAATCAGCGGCGTGGGACAGGTGGTGGTGGGCGGAAGTTCGCTCCCGGCAGTGCGGGTGGAGTTGAACCCGACGGCGCTGAACAAGTACGGGATCGGCTTGGAGACGGTGCGCGGAGTGCTGTCGGCGGCCAATGCGAACAACCCGAAGGGTCATTTTTCCGACGGCCACAAGATCTGGGAAGTCGGCGCGAACGATCAGATTTTCAAGGCCATCGATTATGCACCGCTGATCGTGGCATACCGGAACGGATCGGCGGTACGCATTCCGGATGTGGGCGACGCGATCGATTCGGTGGAGGATTTGCGGAATGCCGGTTATGCCAACGGCAAGCCATCGGTTCTGGTGGTGATCTTCCGGCAGCCTGGCGCCAACATCATCGATACGGTAGATCGCATCCGGGCGATGATTCCGACACTGCAGGCGTCGATCCCGCAATCGATCAAAATCCAGGTGGCCATGGATCAAACGGTTACCATCCGGGCGTCGGTCAACGACGTGGAGCGGACTCTTTTGATCTCGGTGATTCTGGTGGTGCTGGTGGTCTTCGTCTTTTTGCGCAGCGTGCGCACCACATTTATTCCCAGCGTGGCGGTACCGGTTTCGTTAATCGGGACCTTCGGCGTGATGTATCTGCTGCACTTCAGCATCGACAACCTATCGCTGATGGCGCTGACTATTTCGACGGGCTTCGTGGTGGACGACGCGATCGTGGTGATCGAAAACATCACGCGCTATCTGGAGCAGGGGATGAAGCCGTTCCAGGCGGCGCTGAAGGGCGCGCAGGAAATCGGGTTCACGGTGTTGTCGATGAGTATTTCGTTGATCGCCGTGTTTATTCCACTGCTGATGATGGGCGGCATCGTGGGCCGGCTGTTCCGGGAGTTCGCGATCACGCTTTCGATCGCGATTGCGGTATCGCTGGTGGTTTCGCTGACCACGACGCCGATGATGTGCGCGCACCTTTTGAAAGAACTCGAAGAGCACGGGTGGCTGTACCGGACTAGCGAACGGTTCTTTACCTGGGTCATCAACGCGTACGGGCGAACCCTGACGGTAGCGTTGAACTTCGCGCCGGTCACGCTGACGATCCTGCTGGCGACCATCGCGCTGAACGGCTACCTGTTCGTGAAAGTGCCGAAGGGATTCTTTCCGCAGCAGGACAACGGCCGCATGATGGGGCAGATTACCGGCGACCAGGACACGTCATTTCAAGCCATGGACCGGATTGTGCGGCAGATGGTGGACATTGTCGACAAAGACCCAGGCATCGACACGGTGAATGGATTCACGGGAGGCGGCGGCGGGCCGGGGGGCGGCACCGCCAATCAGGCGCGCATGTTCGTTTCCCTGAAGCCCCTGGCGGAGAGAAAAGCCACCGTGGATCAGATCATCGCGCGGTTGCGGCCCAAGCTAGCCCGAGTTCCGGGGGCCACGCTTTACATGCAGGCATCGCAGGATCTGCGCATCGGCGGACGGTCGAGCGCGGCGCTCTATCAATTCACTTTGCTGTGCGACAACCTGCAGGATCTGACGACATACGCGCCGAAGATGCTGGCGGAGTTGCGCACCATTCCGATTATCGCGGATGTTAACAGCGACCAACAGAACCGGGGCCTGCAGTCGATGGTGGTGTACGACCGGCCGACGGCGGCGCGCTTCGGCATCTCATCGCAGCTGTTCGACAACGTGCTGTACGACGCCTTCGGGCAGCGGCAAGTATCCACGATGTATACGTCGCTGAATCAATATCACGTGGTGATGGAAGCCGCGCCGGCCTTCTGGCAGAATCCGGAATCCATGCGGGACATATTCGTGATGTCGCCGAACGGAACGGAAGTTCCGCTGGACGCGATTGCGAAATACGGACCGACGACGGCGCCGTTGGCGGTCACGCACCAGGGCCTGGGGCCGGCGACGACGATTTCGTTCAATCTGCAGCCGGGAGTGGCTCTGGGCGACGCGGTGCAAGCGATCAGCAGGGCCGCGGCGAGCATAGGCTTGCCGCGCAGCATCCAGACGCGCTTTGCGGGAACCGCTCAGGCTTACCAGGATTCTCTGGGCAACGAACCGATACTGATTGCCGCCGCGCTGGCCGCCGTTTACATCGTGTTGGGAGTTCTTTACGAAAGCTACGTACACCCGATCACGATTCTTTCGACGCTGCCTTCAGCGGGCGTCGGCGCGCTGCTGGCGCTGCTGCTGACGCACACGGACCTGAGCATCATCGCGATGATCGGCATCATTCTGCTGATCGGGATCGTGAAGAAGAACGCGATCATGATGATCGACTTCGCGCTGCAAGCGGAGCGCCTGGAAGGGAAGAATTCGCGCGATTCAATTTTCGAAGCGTGCCTGCTGCGTTTCCGGCCGATCCTGATGACAACCATGGCGGCGATGCTGGGCGCGCTGCCGCTGGCTATGGGCAACGGCGTCGGGTCGGAGCTGCGGCGGCCCTTGGGGATCACCATCATCGGCGGCCTGCTGGTGAGCCAGTTACTGACGCTCTATACAACTCCGGTGGTCTATCTTTACTTTGACCGGCTGCAACACTGGTGGTATCGCGTGCGCCATAAGGAAGCACCTGCAAATCCGCCGCTTGGATCCGAAATCTAATGCGAACCTGCTTGCTCTTTACCCTGACCGGGGCGCTGCTGTTTTCCAGCGCCTGCATGGTTGGGCCTAATTACAAACGTCCCGCCGCGCCGGTCACGCCGGCCTTCAAAGAAGCTCCGCCCGAAGGCTGGAAAGAAGCGCAGCCGAACGATGGCGCCCTGCGCGGCAAGTGGTGGGAGATTTACAACGATACGGAACTGAACACGCTCGAAGAGCAGGTGAGCATTTCGAATCAGAACGTACTGGCGGCGGAGGCGAACTTCCGAGCCGCGCGGTACGCCATCGGGATTGCGCGGTCGGCGTTGTATCCATCGGTTTCGTTAGGGCCATCGGTGGGGGTTTCGCACGGGTCGGGCGGTTTGGGTTCGCCGGTTGCGCCGACTACCGGCGGACTGTTCGATGCACCGGCGAGCGCGTCATGGACGGCGGATATCTGGGGCAGCGTGCGGCGGTCGGTGCGGGCGAGCGAGAATACGGCGCAGGCAGACTTCGCGCTGCTGGAGAATGCGCGGCTATCGTACCAGTCGGAACTGGCGGCGGACTATTTCAATTTGCACGGGACCGATGGCGATATCGATTTGCTCACGCGAACGGTGAAGTCGTACGAAGATTATCTGAAACTCACGCAAGACCGCTACAAGGCGGGTGTGGCATCGGGCGGCGATGTGGCCCTGGCGCAGACGCAACTGGACCAGACGCGGGCGCAATTGATCGACCTCGGCGTCGCGCGCGCACAGTACGAGCACGCCATCGCCATCTTATCGGGCAAGCCGCCCGCGCAGGTGACGGTTCCTACGCTGATCTTGAAGAACCCGCCGCCGCCGGTACCGGTAGCGATGCCATCGGCGCTGCTGGAGCGGCGTCCGGACATCGCGGCATCGGAGCGGCAAGTGGCGGCGGCCAACGAGCAGATCGGCGTAGCCATCGCCGCCTATTATCCATCGCTGAGTTTGACCGCCGGCGGAGGATTTGAGGCTACCAATATCGCGAAGTGGTTTTCTCTGCCGAGCCGGTTCTGGTCGTTGGGCGCGGGACTGAACGAAATCTTCTTTGACGGCGGCAAGCGGCGCTCGCAAGTAAAAATGACCGAAGCGCAATATGACGCCACGGTCGCCAATTACCGGCAGGCCGTGCTGACCGCTTTTCAACAGGTGGAAGATAATCTGGCGGCGCTGCGCATCCTGGAGCAGGAAGCGGGGGCGGCAGACCAGGCGGCTAAGGCGGCACACGAGTCCTTGACGATCGCGACGTATCAATACAAAGCGGGCACGGTGAACTATCTGACCGTGATCACGGCGCAGGCAACCGCTTTGGCGGATGACCGGGTAGTGGTGGATCTGCTGGCGCGGCGGCTGGCCTCGAGCGTTCTGCTGATCGAGGCTTTGGGCGGAGGTTGGGACGCATCGGCGGTGCCCAGCGGCCCGGATTTGCGGCGCGGCATCTAGATGCGCGAAGTCAAGGTGAACCGCAAGGCGGCCGGGCGCGTCGAGTCGGGCCATCCCTGGATTTTCTCGAGCGACGTGGTGGATACGGGCGGCGCGGAAGCGGGCGCGGCGGTGAAGGTAATCGATCCCAAGGGCCGCGCGCTGGGAACGGCACACTTCAGCTCCACTTCCCAGATCTCACTGCGGATGCTGTCGCGGCGCGTGGAGGATATTGGGCGAGAATTCCTGAAGGCGAGGCTGGCAGCGGCAGAGGCGCATCGCAAGCGGGTGGTGAGCGGCACGACCGCGTATCGCGTGGTACACGGGGAAGGCGATCTGATGCCAGGGCTGGTAGTCGATCGCTATGGCGAATATCTGGTGATGCAGACGCTCGACCAGGGCATGGACGCGGCGCGCGAATGGATTGCCGGCAGCCTGGTAGAGATGTTTTCCCCGCTGGGGATCGCGGCGCGGAACGACGCAGCGGTGCGCACGCGCGAGTCGCTGCCCCTGGAATCGCGCGTGGTTCACGGCGCCGTGCCCGAAACCATGGAATTCAGGATGAACGGATTGCGCCTGCAGGCGGATTTGCTGCACGGGCAGAAGACCGGAGCGTTCCTGGATCAGCGCGAGAATTACGCGGCGGCGGCAAAGTATGCACGGGGGCGCGCGCTCGACTGCTTCACTTCGTCGGGCGGATTTGCGCTACATTTGTCGCCGGTTTGCGAGCACGTGGAAGCGGTGGACAGTTCCGGACCCGCGCTGGCAAACGCCGCCAGAAATGCGGCATTGAACGGGATCGCCAACGTGGAATTTCGCGAGGCGGATGTTTTTACGCTGCTGGGCGCCTATGCTTCGGCGCGGCGGCAGTTTCAAACGGTGATCCTGGATCCGCCCGCTTTCGCGAAATCGCGCAGCAAGGTGGAAGAGGCGATGCGCGGATACAAGGACATTAACCTGCGGGCGCTACGGCTGTTAGGGGCGGGCGGGATTCTGGTGACTTGTTCGTGCTCGCATCATTTGAAGGAAGCCGACTTGCTGGAACTGGTGGCGCAGGCCTCGCTCGATGCGGGGCGGCAAGTGCGCGTACTGGAACGGCGCACGCAGCCGCTCGATCATCCCATCCTACTGACCGTACCGGAAACCCATTATTTGAAGTGCCTGATTCTGGAAGTGCTGTAGCCACACGGCTGCGGCGTTTGACAAGCCAAGTTGTGTGGGGGCATAATATATTGCATTACCACATATGGAACTACAAGCTATGGACCGGGAGTGGAAGAAGGGAAGCGCGGAGCTATTGCTGCTGTCGCTGCTGGAGGCGATGCCGCGACACGGCTATGAGATCGGGAAGCTGATCGAACAACGCTCGCAGGGCGCTCTGCGATTTCATGCGGCATCGCTTTACCCCTTGTTGTACAAGCTGGAGAAGCGCGGCTGGATTCAGGGCAAATGGGTGGAGAAGAGCGGACAGCACCGGCGCCGGTATTACCGGCTCACGCCGCAAGGCAGGAAAATGCTGGCGTCGCAGCGGGAAGGCTGGCAGATCTTCGTGGAAGCGATCGGGCGCGTGACGGGGTTGGAAAATGCCTGAGTGGAGCGATTGGATCCGGCAACAACTGGCGCCCCTGAAACTGGCGCCCACGCGGGAGGCGGAGATCGTCGAGGAGCTGGCGCAACACGCACGGGATCGCTATGCGGATCTTACGAGCAGCGGCGTCGAGGATGCGGAAGCGCGGCGGATTACGCTCGACGAATTGAGCGGGCACGAATTTTTGGCGCGCGAACTCCAGGCGGTGGAGCGAACGAATGCGCCAGGTCCGGTTGTGCTTGGCGCGCCGGGTTTGTGGCAGGATTTGCGATACGGATTCCGCATGCTGCGCAACCAGCCGGGCTTCAGCGCGGTGGCCATGCTGGTTCTGGCACTAGGGATCGGCGCGAACACAGCCGTTTTCAGCGTGGTGAACGGTGTGTTGCTGCGTCCGCTATCGTATCCGGATTCTTGGCAACTGGTGAGCATCTACGAAAGCAATAAAGACTTTTCACACTCCTCTGTGGCGTATCCGAATTATTTGGACTGGCGACGCGAGGCGCGGTCGTTCGCGAGTATGGGCGCGAGGCGCAGAGACGATTTCAACTTCACGGGGTCGGGGATACCGGAGCAGCTTTCAGGTGAATATGTATCGGCGAGCTATTTCATTACGCTCGGCGTGCGGTCGTATATAGGGCGCACTTTCTTACCGCAGGAAGACAGGCAGTCAACGGCGTGCACGGTGATCGTCAGTTATCCGTTCTGGAACATCAGGCTGGGCGGAGACCCGAAAATTCTGCAACGGTCGCTAACCCTGAACGAAATGAGATGCGCGGTAGTGGGTGTGCTACCACGCGAATTCAGCCTGGGAGACAGGGCGCAGGTTTTTCTTCCCATGGAGCAGTACGGCTCCGTGGAATTGAGAAGGCGCCAGTCGCATCTCGGCATCACGGTGGTGGGGCGGCTCAAGCCTGGGCTGACGGCGGCAGCGGCGCAAAGCGAAATGGCGGCGGTGGCGGCCGGCCTTAGCCGCCAATATCCGGATACCAATGGCGGGCAGGGGGCGAACGTTGTCCCGCTGAAAGACGATCTGATCGGCCATATCCAATCCACGCTCTGGCTGCTGGTGGGCGCGGTGGGGTTTGTGCTGGTGATCGCCTGCGCGAATGTTGCGAACCTGTTGCTGGCGCGAGCCACGGGGCGCAAGCGCGAGTTTGCGATTCGAGCGGCGCTGGGAGCCGAGCGCGGGCGCATTATCCGGCAACTTCTGACGGAAAGCGTGTTGCTTGCGATGGGCGGGGCGGCAATCGGCCTGCTGCTGGCGCGTTGGGGAACGAGCCTGGTGCTGGCGGCGGTTCCCGGGAGTTTACCGCGCGCGGGCGAGGTCAGCATCGACCCATACGTACTCGCATTTACCCTGGTGGTATCGATCCTGACGGGAATTGTTTTTGGGTTGGCTCCGGCTTTTTTGGGCGCGAATGCCGATCCGCAGGAAGCGTTGAAGGCCGGCACGCGAGGCGCGGGGGGGGACAGGCGTCGCGTGGAGAGTACTTTCGTGGCGGTGGAAGTTGGGCTTGCGGTAATCCTGCTGGCGGGCGCTGGTTTGATGCTGCAGAGCGTATGGCGGCTGCTGCAGGTCAATCCGGGCTTCAATCCACGGGGCATTCTAACCGCCCAGGTGGCGCTGTCTCCGAAGGCGATGAGCAACCCGGAGGCGATCCGGATGGCGTATCCGCAGTTGATTGATCGCGTCGATTCGATTCCCGGTGTGCAGGCGGCTGCGATCACTTCGCTGGTGCCTCTCGGCGAAGGCGACAGCGAAATGTCGATCTGGCCGGGCTCCGGCGCGCCGCCCCGGCAGGACCAAATGCTGACGGTGATGTGTTCGATCGTGACGCCGGATTACTTGAAGGCGATGCAGATTCCGCTATTGCGCGGGCGCTTTGTGACGCGGCAGGATACAGTGGGAGCACTGAACGTGGTGGTGATCGATGACGTGATGGCGCGGCATATGTTTCCAGACCGGGAGGCTGTCGGGCAGCAGATCAGCCTGCAGGCGTTGGGGCCGGTGCGAGTGGTGGGAGTGGTGGGGCACGTGAAGTATTGGGGACTGGACAGGGATGATATAGCCAGCCTTCGCGATCAAATGTACTTTCCGTTGTTGCAAGTGCCTGACCAGTACGTGTCGCAGGGGGTGGCGGGGTTGACGCTGATGATCCGCGGCACGCCGGAACCACTGAGCCTGGTCTCGGCGGTGCGCGCACAGGTGGCGGGGCCGATGCAAGATCAGCCCATTTCCGCTGTGAGAACGATGGAACAGATCATTTCGGAATCGGTAGCGGAACGGCGCTTCACCATGCTGGTGCTGGCGATCTTTGCGGTGACGGCTCTGCTACTGGCGGCGGTGGGCATCTACGGTGTGATGTCGTATTCGGTAACCCGCCGCATCCACGAACTCGGCGTGCGCACAGCTCTCGGCGCATCGCCCGGCGAGATCGTCGGCTTAGTGGTGCGGCAGGGCATGACGGTGGCGGCTATTGGGATGGCCGCCGGACTGGCGGCGGCGCTGGCGTTGACCCGGTTGATGGCCAAACTGCTTTATGGGGTGCAACCGGCGGATCCCGCGACCCTGGCGACGGTCACGGTGCTGCTGGGCGCGATTGCCTTGCTGGCTTGTTACATTCCGGCGCGGCGGGCGACGACGGTGGATCCTTTGACGGCGCTCCGCTGGGATTGATTAACCCGCCAGGCGATTGGGCTGGATGATGCCGAGCGACACGCCGGTCATTAGCAGACCGATGCAGACGATCAGGGCGGCGGAGACCACCGGGATGATTTTGAATGCCGGATGCGCGGCGGTCTTTTGGCTGTCGGGCAGGAAGTGCTTGGCGTAAAGCACCAGCACGCCGATTCCCATCAAGACGACAGCGAGGCCAAGGCTGAACGAGAGCAGGAGCATGAGGCCGAGACCGACGCGGCCTAAGGCAACGGAACTCAGCAACAGGACCAGGGCGGAGGGACAGGGAACGAGTCCGCCGCTGGCGCCGAGGGCGATCAGGCTGCCCAGGGTGATGTCGCCTTCAGGCACGTGCGTATGGGTGTGGGGACCGTGTTCGTGGCCGTGATCATGCGTATGGTCATGAGAATGACCGTGATCGTGGGCGTGGCCGTGATCGTGGTGATGGTGCGGGTGGCTGGCGTGGCGGAGGCGCTGGGCGCGCTTGTAAAGCATCACGCCGCCAATCCAGACGATGGAAAGGCCCGAGATGGCGCCGAGGACCGGGAAGATCTTTTCGGGAAGCACGTATTTGGATAGAAAGAGCGTGGTCAGGCCCAGCAGGAAGACACTAACGGTATGGGTAAAGGTGACCATGCCTCCCAGGAAGATGGCGTGCTTGAAGGTGCCGCGCGAGCCTACCAGATATGCCGCGACGATGGTTTTGCCGTGGCCGGGAGACAGCGCATGCATGGCGCCGAGTCCGAAGGCGGCGGCGATTCCCAGGAACATCAAACCTAGGCCGATGTCGCCGCGGTGCAGGAGTCGCGAAAGGAAATCACCGCGGATTACAGTGCCGGGCGCGGAGGCCTGTGGAGGCACGGGCGAAGTGGCGATGGGAGCGGCCGGGGCGGGCTGAGATTGCGGCAGCGGGACGATGGCAGGCGGTTGCTCTTTCGTTACGGCGGGCGCGGCGGCGATCCATTGGAGGGATGCTTTTAGATCCTGCGGCGGCGCGACGGTGGGGTCGGCTGGGTAGGCGGTGAGCGCGTGGCTGCGATCGGTGGAATCCTGGCTGGCGCGTTCGACGGTGGCGCCGGGACCGGCGGCGATGACGACTTCCTTCCAACCGGCGCGATCGGGGTAATTGCGATCTTCATACGTCAGCGCGCCACCGGCTAAAGGCAACTTCAGAGAAGTGGTGAAGCGCATGACCGGCGATCCACCGGCGCCGGGCGCCATGGCGAGGGTGACGCCTTCAAAGCGCGGGGAAACCGAGCGTCCGTCAGACGCGATATCGAGGTGGCGCAGCCATTCGCGCGCCTGGGCGGCGGCTTTGGCGTCGAGTTGGGCGCGCGGGCTATCCGCAGTCAGGCCCCACTCTTGCAGGATTTGGAAGCTGGGGATTTCGGCGAGGTCGAGAACGTAGGAGATGCGCGCGCCGTCGGCCGCCACTTCGATGCGAGCATAGTGGCTGACGCTGAAGTTTCCCATGGGATGAGCGCTTAGAATCGCGGCTATTACGAAAAAGAGCGGCCAGGAGCAAGGTTTCATTACAATAGGTCTTTACGAATTCTACGACGGTTTTGGATTTATGCGCTGGGTGACTTCGGAAGACGTGCCGCGCAGCGGCGAGTTGCGGGTTCCGGCGGGGGCGATCTTCACGCCTTCGGCGCGGGAGTTGGCGGAAGCGCGCGCGGTCCGCATTATCGAATTGCGCGAAGGACAGGCCGCGCCAGCGACGCCTCCGGAGCGGATTGTGGCGGTTGGCGCGGATCATGGCGGATTCCGGTTGAAGGAAGCGTTGAAGCCCCTGCTGGCGGAGTTGGGCCTGGAGATTCGGGACATCGGGGTGTTCGACGAGAAGCCGGCGGATTATCCGGATATTGCGCAAAAGGTGGCGGAACTGGTGGCGCGCGGCGAAGCAAGGCGCGGGGTGATTGTCGACGGAGCGGGGATCGGGTCTTCGATTGCGGCCAACAAAGTATCGGGCATCCGCGCGGCTCTGTGCTACGACCGGGCTTCGGCCCGCAATAGCCGCGAACACAATAATGCGAACGTGCTGACGCTGGGGGCGCGACTGCTAACGGAAGGGCAGGCGGAGGACGTACTGCGCACGTGGCTGGAAACGCCTTTCGCGGGGGGGCGGCATACAGCGCGCGTGGACAAGATTACGCGCATCGAGCAGGAGTACGGGAAACAGGCTGCGGCGGCGCCGGCTCCGGGGCCGGGCGCGGCGGCCAAGCCCAGGCCGCGGGTGGAGGGGCCGATCGCGCCGCTGATCGACCACACCATCCTGAAGCCGGAAGCGACGCGGGAAGATATCGTGAAGCTGTGCGGCGAGGCCCGGCAATACGGATTCGCCACGGTATGCATCAATCCGTATTGGGTGCCGCTGGCGGCGAGCGAGTTGAAGGGCACAGCGGTGAAGGTGTGTACGGTGGCCGGATTCCCGCTGGGCGCAACGTCGACGGAATCGAAAGTGGCGGAGTCGGCGGCGGCGCTGCGGGCGGGCGCGCAAGAGATCGATATGGTGATCAATGTCGGGGCGCTGCGTTCGGGCGACGCGGACGCCGTGAAGCTCGACATCCAGGCAGTGGCACGCGTATGCCACGATGCCGGCGCGATCTTGAAGGTGATCCTGGAGACGGCGCTGCTGAACAACCAGCAGAAGGTCCTGGCGTGCCAACTGGCGCAGGCGGCCGGAGCGGACTTTGTGAAGACATCGACCGGCTTCGGGCCGGCAGGCGCAACGGTGCAGGATATCGTGCTGATGCGCCACACCGTGGGGCCGAAGATGGGGGTGAAGGCGGCGGGCGGCATCCGGACGTTGGACGATTTCCTGGCGATGGTGGCGGCGGGCGCCAGCCGGGTGGGCGCGAGCGCCAGCGTCAAGATCGTGGAGGCGGCCGGACAGTGAGTACTACGCGCAAAGCGGTGCGATTCCGCGAGCGATCGGAACTGCTCGATTTCCTTTTGGAAGTGTCCACGGTTACGTCGCAGACTCTGGACCTGGACGAACTGCTGGCCAATGTTTCGGAGATCGTGCAGCGGGTGATTCCGGGGGAACTGCTGGCCATCCTTTTATACAGCGAGAAGAAACGGGAATTGCGCATCCGGTACGCCCGGGGTCATCGCGAAGAAGTCGTACACAACTGGTCGATTCCGTTGGGACAAGGCATCACGGGGACGGCCGCGTTGACGCGCGAGCCGGTGCTGGCGGCGGATGTGCGCAACGATCCCCGCTATCTGAACGCGGTGGAGGCGGTGCGTACGGAACTGGCGGTGCCGATGATCGCGCGGCGCAAGCTGGTGGGCGTAATCGACATGCAATCGACGCGACCCAATGCTTATACCGATCAAGACAAGGCGCTGCTGCGGTTGATCGCGGCGCGGGTGGCGATTGCGATCGACAATGCGCGGCTTTACTGGCGGGTGGACCGTCAGAACCGCACACTGAAGGCGCTGGCGGCGATTTCGCAGGAGTTTTCGTCGATTCTGGATGTGAGCGAGTTACTGGAGAAAATCGCCAGCACGGTGCGCGGGCTGATCGATTACGACGCTTTCAATATTCTGCTGGTAGACGGCGAGCGCAAGGTGCTGAAGCACCGGTTTAGCATCCGTTACGACGAGCGCGTGGATCTGGACAATGTCCCGCTGGGCAAGGGGATTACGGGGGCGGCGGTGGAACAGCGCGCGCCGGTGCGGGTACAGGATACCAACAAAGACCCGCGCTACATCGCGTCGCATCCGGGGATTCGGTCAGAGGTGGCGATTCCGCTGATGACCCTGGATCGCGTTTCAGGCGTAATGGATCTGGAAAGCGAGCGGGTAGGCTACTTCACCGACGATCATGTGCGCATGCTGATGCTGCTGGCGCCGCAAATTGCGAGTTCGGTGGAGAATGCGCGGCTGTATGAAGAAGTGGCGATTCGCGAGCGCCGGATGGAAGAAGATCTGCAGGCGGCGCGGGATTTGCAAAGCGTGATGCTGCCGACCGGCGACCCTGGGATCGAAGGTCTGGTCGTCGCGGCGGGACTGCGGCCCGCGCGGGGGATCAGCGGGGACATCTACGACTTTTTCGAATCGCAGGACCATCGCGCGGTGGTGGCTTTCGGGGATGTGAGCGGCAAGGGTGCGGCGGCGGCGTTGTACGGTGCGCTGGTGGGCGGTCTGCTGCGGACGCTCGCGCCACGGCGCAGCGATCCGCGGGAAATCATGCGCGCGCTGAACGAAGCTTTGGTGGAACGCAAAGTGGAAGCGCGCTACGTGACGCTGCTGGTGATGCTATGGAGTCCGGGAATCCGGCAGTTCGTGATGGCTAATGCAGGCAGCAACCCGCCGCTGGTGTGCCGCAACCGGGAAATCCTGAAGCCCAAGGTGGAAGGGGTGCCATTGGGGCTTTTGGACGAGCGCGAATACGAAGAAGTGGTTTTCCAGGCGCACCGGGGCGATACGTTGGTGCTTTATTCGGACGGAGTGACGGATCACCTGAGTCCTGACGGACACGATTACGGGCGCACGCGGCTCTCGCACGTGGTGAAGAGCATGTGCGACGAATCGCCGGAAGCGATTGTGAAGGAAGTGCTGGCGGATCTGGACCGGTTCAATACCACGCCATTCGACGATCAGACAGTGCTGGTGCTGAAGGTTAAGTAATTGTTTCATTACTCCCAACAAGATCTTTATTGCGAAGACGTGGCGCTGGCGGATATCGCGCGGGAGGCAGGCACGCCCGCCTACGTGTATTCGAGCGCGGCGATTCTGGGGAATTACCGGGCTTACGACGAAGCTTTGGCCGGGTTGCCGCACACCGTTTGTTATGCAGTGAAGGCGAATTCGACACTGGCGGTCCTGGCGCTGCTGGCCAAGGCGGGGGCGGGATTCGATATCGTATCGGGGGGGGAGTTATACCGCGTGTTGCAGGCGGGCGGCGATGCGGCGCGGGTGGTATTTTCGGGCGTGGGCAAGACGGCGGCGGAAGTGGATTACGCGCTCGGCGCGGGGATTCGCATGTTCAATTGCGAATCGGAAGCGGAGCTGGGGTTGATCGATGCGCTGGCGGCGCGGCGCGGGTTGAAGGCGAGCTTCTCGATTCGCGTGAATCCGGACGTGGATGCTGCGACGCATCCCTACATTTCGACGGGATTGCGGGAGCACAAATTCGGCATCGATATGGCGGATGCGGAGGGGGTTTACGAACGCGCGCGGGGCCTCGAAAATATGACGGCGCAGGGCGTGAGCTGCCATATCGGATCGCAGTTGATGGATATGAAGCCGCTGCTGGAAGCGATCGACCGGCTGCTGGGATTAGTGGAGCGGCTGCGGGGACGGGGCTTTGAGATCGGGAATCTCGACCTGGGCGGCGGCTTGGGGGTGGCGTATCAGGCCCATGAGCGGTCTCCGCAAATTCGGGAATTCATCGAGCAGGTGCGCGGGAAAGTAGCGGGGCGCGGGTTGCATGTGGCAGTCGAGCCGGGGCGCTCGATCGTGGGTCCGGCGGGCGTGCTGTTGACACGCGTGCTGTATCGAAAATATAGCGCGGGCAAGGATTTCGTGATCGTGGATGCGGCCATGAACGATCTGATTCGTCCGGCGTTTGTACCGTTCGCACCACGAGATCCTGCCGCTGCGGAAGAGCGGGCGTCCGGAGATTGTGGCGGACGTAGTGGGTCCGGTGTGCGAGACGGGCGATTTTCTAGCGCGGGAACGCAAGATGGCGAATGCCGCGCCGGGCGATTACCTGGCGGTGGAGACGGCGGGGGCGTACGGGTTTGTGCAGGCGTCGAATTACAATTCGCGTCCGCGGCCGCCGGAGGTTCTGGTAGAGGGCAGCACGTTCCGGGTGATTCGCGAGCGAGAGACATACGCGGACCTGGTGCGGGGAGAGACGGTGTGAAGCGCGCGGCGGTGGCGCTGGCGCTGGCGGCGCAAGCCGCGATGGCGCACGAGACCATCACCACGAAGCTGCTGTGGACGCAGGAAATCTGCCGGATCGTGAACCGGCATTGCGTGAGCTGCCATCGGGACGGGGGGACGGCAATGTCGCTCGCGAATTACGACGATGCGCGGCCGTGGGCGAAGGCGATTCGCGACGAAGTGCTTTCGCGGCGGATGCCGCCGTGGGGTCCGGTGAAGGGAGTGGGCGAGTTTCGCGACGATCCCAGTCTTTCGCAGGTTGAGATTGACATGATTGTGAATTGGGTGGAGGGCGGGGCGCCCAAGGGGGACGATGTCTTTTTGCCGGCCGCGCCGAAGGCGGCGGCGACCGCGGAAAAGAAGCCGGCGGGGCACGAGTTCACGGTGACGAGCGCCGGCGCGGTTGCCCTGCCGGCGGAGATGAAGATTGCCGGTTTGCGGCCGGTGCAGGTTGTGGCGGGCGAGTCGCTGGAGGTGACGGCGTACAAGCCCGATGGGGCGGTGGAGCGGCTGATCTGGATTCGGGATTGGCGGCAGGGGTGGGCGCGGACGTTTTATTTCGCGCGTCCCGTGCACTTACCGGCGGGGACGAAGGTGGCGGCGTATTCGGGGAAGCGGGCGGAGGCGGCGCTGGTGATTTCGGGCGGGCCGCAAAATTAACGATTCTGCTACAATTCTCGTGGATCGGAGCTTGGTGCGGTTCATTGCAGTTACGCTGGCCGTGCCGCTGTGCCTGGCGAGCGTTATCGTCGAGCGGCCCGATCATGCGTCCCCGGCTATTGTGATCGGTTTCGTGGGCGGCATGGTCGGGCATCAGAATCTTGCGCACTCCGAAGTGCAATTGGCAGCGCGATTGAGAGGCGATTCGCGGCCGGCACTGCAGGTTCGCCTTTACGAGAATCGCCGGAGCGGGGAGGCGTTGCGGGAAGTGTTACGCCTGCTGGATACCGATCACGATGGGACGCTGTCGGCTCAAGAAAAAGCAGGCGCGCGCATCGCTATTTACGGGCACAGTTGGGGCGCTTCCCAGACCGTGGCGCTGGCACGGGCGCTCGAAAAGGCCGGGATTCCGGTGATGCTGACGGTGCAGGTGGACAGCATCGCGAAGCCGGGGCAGAACGACCGCTCGATCCCCTCCAATGTGGCGCAGGCGGTGAATTTTTACCAGCGCGGCGGGTGGCTGCGCGGGCGGCCGCTGATCCGGGCGGCGGATGCATCGCGCACGCGGATCCTGGGAAATTTCGAATTGGATTACAGGATCAGCCCGGTGAGCTGCGCGGGATATCCATGGTATGCGCGGGCGTTTATGCGACCTCACATCGAGATCGAGTCGGACCCTCGCGTGTGGCGGGAGGTCGAATCGCTCATCCGCGCGAGGTTGGACACCGGGCCGGTCATACTTCCAAAATGACAGGCATGATGAGCGGGCGGCGGGACGTCTCCTTGACGATGTAGCGCTTCAGATCGGCCCGGATTTTTTCCTTGATGACACCCCAGTCTGTTTTCTCTTCGCGGTTGGAGGCTTCCAGGGTCTTGGCGACGACCTGGCGGGCTTGCTGCATGAAGTCGGAGCCGTCTTCGGCAAGGGCGAAGCCGCGGCTGACGATTTCGGGCAGGCTTTCCATGCGGCCGGTCTGGCGGTTGATGGCGATGATGGGCAGAACGATGCCGTCCTCCGAAAGGTGCCGGCGGTCACGGATGACCATTTCTTCTACCACGTCGTCCACCGACCCGGAATCGATGCAGACGCGGCCGGCGGCGACTTTGCCGGCTTTGCGGGCGCCGTGATGGTCGATTTCGAGAATGTCTCCCGATTCCATGATGAAGGTGTCTTCGAGACCGGAGGCGCGGAGGTGCTCGGCCAAGCGGGCATGCTTGGTCAACTGCCGGTATTCTCCGTGGATGGGCATGAAGTAGCGGGGGCGGACCAGGTTGAGCACCAGCTTCATTTCTTCCATGCTGGCGTGTCCCGAGACATGCAGCGGCGGATTCATGTTGCCATACATCACGTCGGCGCCGCGGCGCGCCATGTGGTCGATCATGCGGAAAATGCCCTTCTCGTTGCCGGGGATGATGCGGGCGCTGAGCACCACGGTGTCGCCCTCCTCCACGGAGATGTGCTTGTGGTTATCCACAGCCACGCGGGATAGGGCCGACATGGGCTCGCCTTGGGTTCCGGAGATGAGGCAGGTGACTTTGTGCGGCGGGGCGCTCATGGCGTCCTGCGGCCGGATGAGGACGCCGTCCGGGATATCGAGCAGGCCGAGCGAGTGGGCGATTTCGCTGACGGACGTCATACTGCGTCCGACAAGTGCCACCTTGCGGCCGAACTGGGCGGAGAGGTCAAGCACGAGCTGGATGCGGTGGATGGAAGAACTGAAACACGAGATCAGCAGGCGGCGCTGGGCGTGGCTGAAAATGTCTTCCATGCGCGGCTGTACGGCCCGTTCCGATTCGGTATACCCGGGACGGTCGGCGTTGGTCGAATCGGATAGCAGCAGGAGAACGCCACGCTTGCCATACTCAGCGAGGGTATGGAGATCGAAGAGCTCGTTGTCGGTGGGGGTGGGATCGACCTTGTAGTCACCAGTGTGGATGATGACGCCGAGGGGAGTGGTGATGGCGAAGGCGAGGGCGCTGACGATGGAGTGGGTAACGTGGATGAATTCGATTTTGAAAGGGCCGATCTCGATTATTTGCTTAGGTTTGATGGTGATCAGCTCAGGTTCTTCCTCAAGCTCATACTCTTCCAGGCGACGTTCCACCAGGGCTAAGGTGAAGGCAGTGCCGTAGACCGGGACGCGGATTTCGGTGAGGAAATAGGGGACGGCGCCGATGTGGTCCTCATGGCCGTGAGTGAGGAGGAGGGCTTTAATCTGGGACTGGTTTTCCTTGAGGAAGGTGAGGTCGGGCATGACCAGATCGACGCCCAGGAGCTCATCTTCGGGGAACATCATTCCGGCATCGACGATGATCATTTCGTCGCCGTAGCGGATGGCGGTCATGTTCATGCCGAACTCGCCCAGTCCGCCGAGGGGGATTACTTGTAACTTTTTTTCAGACATTCCGTTTTGAGATTTCATTTCCTTATCGATAGCCTGCCGCTTGAAGTTCGAATAGCTCCGCGTAGTGCCCGCCGAGAGCTACCAGGTGGTTGTGCGTGCCCTGTTCCCGGATACGGCCGCCTTCAAGGACCAGGATCCGGTCGGCCATGCGCACTGTGGAAAACCTGTGGGAAATCAGGACGGCCATTTTTCCTTGGGTGAGTTCCGCGAACCGGCGGAAGACTTCGTATTCCGCTCGGGCGTCCAGCGTGGCGGTGGGCTCATCCAGGATTAGCAGTTGTGCGTCGCGCATGTAGGCGCGGGCAAGAGCGAACTTCTGCCATTCACCGCCGGAGAGGTCGACTCCGCCATCGAAGCGGCGGCCGATCATCTGATCGTATCCGTTGGGCAGCTTGGCGATGACTTGGAATGCCATGCTTTTTTGTGCCGCATTTTCGATGCGGTCTTTGTCCTCGAGGTCTTCAATTTTACCAAATCCAATGTTTTCATTGGCTACCATGTCATAACGCATGTAATCCTGGAAGATTACGCCGATTTCGTTGCGGAGGTCTTCCACATCGTATTCGCGGAGGTCGACGCCATCCAGCAGGATCTCCCGGCGGTGGGGTCGTAGAGCCGGGCGAGGAGTTTGACCAGGGTAGTCTTGCCAGCTCCATTCTCGCCGATGAGAGGCTATTTTTTCAGCGGATCCAGGCGGAAGTTAATGTTTTCGACGACCAGCCGGTCGGAGCCGGGATAAGCGAAGCTCACGTTCCGGAATTCAAGCCCTTCGCGGATGGGACGGGGGGCCGGCAAAGAGCGTCGGGAGGCAGCGGATGGAGGGCTCCATGGCGAAGAAGTCGAACAGGTCGTTCAGATAGAGGGCCTGCTCGGAGATGTCGTTGAAGCTTGGAGGATCCGCTCGATGAAGCAGCGGGAGCGGGAGAAGCGCCCGGTGAGGAAAGTGAAAGTGCCGATTGAGATTCCGCCGGCGAGGGTCCGGAGCAAGAACCACCACGTAAGCGCCGTAATAGCCGCCGGTCGAGACCAGGTTGAGGCAGGAAGCCGACGGTCGCTCGCTTAACCGCAACCTTCTTATTTTCCTAGTAGATGCGTTCGGAAACCTCATGATACCGTTCAGACAGGTGCGGGCCCAGACCGAAGATCTTGATTTCCTTGGCGCTTTGCTGGGACGCGCCCAGGAAGCGGATGTAATCGAGGAGGCGGCGCTGGGGCGTCCAGCGGTAGAGGACGGAGTAGGCGAAGGAGGTGAAATGGGTTTCGCCGAGGAAGGCGGGAATGACGGCGGCGACCAGGAGGACCATGAGCCAGGGCGAGAAGACGATGAGGCCGGCGGACAACGAGATCAGGCTGAGCGGTATCCTGGCCGACGTTCAGAACGGCGGCCAGCAGCGCCAGGCGGCCGGTGGTCTGGCGGCGGGCACGCTCCAGTTTGTCGTAGAAGACGGGATCTTCGAAGGAGGCCAAGTCGAGTTTGGTGGCGTGATCGATCAGCCGCACGCTGATGCGGTTGGTGAAGCGGTCGCCGAGGAGGCTGTCGGATAGGGTATTTGCCCGGGCCAGCAGATCGCTGAGAACGGCCAGGCCCAATTCGAGGGCAACGAGCTTCCAGATGTGCGTGCAGATTGCCGTTTCCGCGCTTAATCCAGCCCACCACGGCGTCGAGGATGAGCTTCGAGACCCAGAGCATGGCCAATGGCAGGAGAGCGCGTACGAGGCCGCAGAACGTGGTGACGGCGACCAGGGGCGGGCTGGTTTCCCAGACCATCCCGAGCAGGGGCCGGACATTCCGCAGGGACGCCGAGACGCGTGCGCCAGGTGGCGTCGCCGTCGGCTCTGCCTGGGGATGGGCGGATGCATAGGTTCAGTTTAGCGCGGTAGATGGAGAGGGTAGTCCAGAATAGAAATGCTCACCCCGAAGGGTGAGCATTCTAAATTCCCCTGTTCTACCAGGGGGATGTTCGATGGGAGAATCAGTTTCGACGGAATCGCAACTCCGCCAAAAACCTTTGGTAGTTGGATCTTATGGCGGCATGGGCTTCAAGTCAAGGAAAAATCCGACAGATTTTTTTGGGCTGTAATTTGAAGAGTCTGAGATATTTACAGGATTTCCACATTTCCACAAGGAGTGTCCGATATCGGAATCGGGCATTGATTTGGCCTGTTGATTTTGTTCTAAGGTCCTGGAATAGGGACGTTTATGGGTTTGCGGGGGGGGTGGGTGCGCTGTCGTGGAGGTGCAGAACGATCATGGCGTCAGCCTCGTCGCCGCGGCCGCCGCGCCGGAGGAAGGCGCGCACACTGCCGAAGGCGAGGCCGCCGATGAGCGCAAAGACGAGGAGTATACCGATCAAAACAAAGGCGTTAATGACCAGGTTGCCGATGTTGTCGCGGCGGGTGTTGACGCGTTGGTCGAGTGTGACGTCGGCCTGATAGCGGATTAGAGACAGCAATTTTTCGGCGGCGTCGGCGTTAGGCGGCGCCAGGATGACCGCGACGATCGGGCCGGTGCGCTTGACCATGGCGCCGGGAATGGCGCTGAACTGGGCGGCCTGCAAGCGCGCTATCGGATGAGTCGGGTAGCTAAAAACCGCCAGCTTCATCTCCCCGGACGGGGTCTGAAACAACCCCACCTCCGCCTCGGCGGAAAGGTGGAAGGCGGCGGTGGATGGGGAAATTCCCGGATCGAACATCTGCAAGCTGGCGGGCCCTTCGATGTAGCGCTCGGAATTTGGAATCAGCCCCTGATCGGGCAGGTATTGCAAGAGAGCCGGCAGGGGGGCGTTATCGACTTGTTTCAGGCCCTGTACTACGGTGACGACGAGCGGCTGGGTGGGTTGGAAGCCGTCAAAAACCAGCACGTAGTTACCGTGGGCGATGGTAGTGTTTCCGTCGCGGACGGCTGCCAGATGGCCCAGATTGGAAGGCTTGGAATCAGGCAGGCGGAGCCAGTCAAAGGCGGCCATGGCGCCGGTGGAATCCTGGAAATGGTAGGCGCGCGCGGTGAACTTCTGGCGGGCGCCTTGGTAGCGCGCTTCTTCGCCGTCGCGGAACCCGTACTCGTCCCAGACTGCCTGGTTGATCTTGATGACGACCGGCTGGTCTGAAGCGCGGTGGAAATCACCGAGGGTTTCGGGCCAAATGGCGGCCGCAGCCAGCGACGGAAGGCACAGGGACAGGACCGCTACGAGGCTACGCCGTGACATTTTTTGTATTTCTTTCCGCTGCCGCAGGGACATGGATCGTTGCGTCCCACTTTGTCGTTGTTGATGACTTGTTTCTTGGCGACTGAAGAACCGTCGCCGCCGACGAACTGCAGGCCGGCCATTTCCTTGTCCTTGTCGCGCTGGATCTTCTTGGTCATGTCCTGCACGGCGGACTGAGCGGCGCGGCGCTGTTGTTCGGCGACCGCGGCATGCTGGGCCTCTTCGTCGTCTTCCTCTTCGTCGTCCTCATCCACGGGGAACGGCAGGACGGGGGCGGGACGGCCGCCGGCGCCGGGGCCACCCGGACCGCCTGGACCTTCTCCCGGGCCTTCGCCACGAGTGACCTGCAGGAAGAACAAGTAGCGCAGGGCTTCGTCTTCGATGCGATCCATCATGTCCTGGAACAGGATGAACGATTCTTTTTTGTACTCGACCAGGGGATCTTTCTGGCCATATCCGCGAAGATGGATACCTTCCTTGAGGTGATCCATGGAAAGGAGGTGATCTTTCCACTGGTCGTCGATGACCTGGAGCATGATGATGCGCTCGGTCTGGCGCATGGTATCCGGCCCAACCATGTCCTCTTTTTCCTGATACTTTTGCGCGAGGCGATCGACGATGGCGTCTTCGATTTCCTTGCGGTTCATGCTGGCGAATTCGGTGGTTTCAATCTTGCAGCCAAATTGGCTCAGGACGTCGGTTTTCAGACCAGGCAGATCCCAGGTGTCAGGATGGGTGTTTTCGGGGGCGCGGCGATCGAGATACTGCTCCGTCAGGCCGCGGACCATGTCCATCACACGCTCCTTCTGGTCGGAGCCTTCGAGCAACTGGCGGCGCATGCCATAAACGGCCTGGCGCTGCTTGTTGTTGACGTCGTCATATTCAAGCAGGTGTTTGCGGGCTTCGAAGTTCTGGGCTTCGACGGCTTCCTGAGCCTTCTGGATGCGCTTGGTGATGAGATTGGACTCGATCGGCACATCTTCTTCCATGCCGAAGCGGAGCATCAGGCGCTGCATGCGCTCGCCGCCGAATATGCGCATGAGATCGTCTTGCAGCGAGAGGTAAAAGCGCGAACTGCCCGGGTCGCCCTGGCGGCCAGCGCGGCCGCGCAACTGGTTGTCGATGCGGCGGGAGTCGTGGCGCTCGGTGCCGAGGATGTGGAGGCCGCCGAGGGCGGTAACCTCGTCGTGCTCCCGATCGGTTTGTTCTTTGTAGCGGGCGAACAGGGTAGCCCATTCTTCGCGCGGCATCTGATCCGCATCGAGACCCTGTTTGCGGGCGGCTTCGCGAGCCATGAATTCGGGATTGCCGCCGAGCAGGATATCGGTTCCGCGGCCGGCCATGTTGGTGGATACGGTGATGACGCCTTTGCGTCCGGCCTGGGCTACGATGGGCGCTTCGCGTTCGTGATTCTTGGCGTTCAGGACTTCGTGCTTGACGCCCATTTTCTTGAGAATCGCGGAGAGGCGCTCGGACTTTTCGACAGAAACTGTACCGACCAGGACGGGCTGGCCTTTTTCCTGAAGGGCTTTGATCTCCTTGGCGGCGTTGCGGAATTTTTCTTCCTCGGTGCGATAGACGATATCGGAAAATTCCTTGCGCACCATTTCCCGATTGGTGGGGATAACGGTGACTTCGAGCTTATAGATTTTGTCGAATTCGGCGGCTTCGGTTTCCGCCGTACCGGTCATGCCGGAGAGCTTTTTGTACATGCGGAAGTAATTCTGAAAGGTGATGGTGGCGAGGGTCTGATTCTCGCGTTCGATTTTGACGCCTTCCCTGGCTTCGACGGCCTGGTGCAGGCCATCGCTCCAGCGGCGGCCGGGCATGAGACGGCCGGTGAATTCGTCGACGATGATGACTTCGTCCTGGCCGGTTTCGTCGTTGCGCTTGACGACGTAGTCGCGATCCTTCTGGTAGAGGGCGTGCGCCTTGACGGCCTGCTCCACGTGATGCTTCCACTCGATGGTGGCGATGTCGTAGATGTTGGGCAAACCGAGCAGGCGGGCGGCCTTGTCGAAGCCTTCTTCGGTGAGGGCGGCGCTGCGATGTTTTTCGTCGACAGTGTAGTCCCCGGTAGTGTACTTCTCGCCGGGTTCCTTGCCTTCGATTTCCTCGCCGCGCATCAGCTTGGGGATGATGCGATTGACTTTGAAATATTTGTCGGTGGATTCTTCACTTGGGCCGGAGATGATGAGCGGGGTGCGGGCCTCGTCGATCAGGATGGAATCGACTTCATCGACGATGGCGTAATTGTGGCCGCGCTGGCTGCAATCTTCCAGGCGGAACTTCATGTTGTCGCGGAGGTAGTCGAAACCGAATTCGTTGTTGGTGCCGTAGGTGATGTCGGCGTTGTAGCTATCCTGGCGTTCGCGGTCGTCGAGATCGTGGACGATGACGCCGACGCGGAGGCCGAGGGCGCGGTGGATTTTGCCCATCCAGTCGGAATCGCGGTGGGCGAGGTAATCGTTGACGGTGACGACGTGGACGCCTTTCCCTTCAAGCGCATTGAGATACGACGGCAGGGTGGCAACCAGCGTTTTTCCTTCACCGGTGCGCATTTCAGCGATCTTGCCGCGGTGCAGGACGATGCCGCCGATCAACTGGACGTCGAAGTGGCGCATGTTGAGGACGCGGCGGCCGGTTTCGCGGACGACGGCGAAAGCTTCGATCAGCAGATCGTCGAGGGTGGCGCCTTGGGCCAGTTTCTCCTTGAACTCGATGGTTTTGGCGGCGAGGTCGATATCGGAGAGCTGCCGCATGTGCGGTTCGAGGTCGTTAATCGCGGCGACGATGGGCTGAATGGCCTTGATTTCGCGCTTGTTCTTGGTGCCAAAAACCTTGGCCAGTACGGCGTCAATCATAGAGAGGTCTCAGGTGCAGAGTGGAGGTCCGCTGCTACTATTCTAGCGCGGGTGAGGTTCGGCGGACACATCGGGCCCGAGCGAAAAATTGGCCCGGCATTTGTGCATGCCGAGAGCGTCCGATTGAAGGGCCATACGCTATTTGGTAACTTAAGGCGCAGTGGAAGACATGGATTCTGGCGCTGAATATAGCACCGATGGCGTCGATTTAACCCTGATTCGGTGGATGCTGTCACTTACGCCGGCCGAACGGTTGGAAGTGCTGCAGAGTTCGGTGGATTTCGCAATGGAGGTTCGTGCCAGGAATTCCCAGGTTTAGCACGGCGGCGATTTTACGCGAGCTGTCGCTCCACGGAGTCGACTTCATCGTGGTAGGAGGCGTGGCTGCCGTTCTGGGGGGCGTTCCCGTTCAGACGTTCGACATCGA
The DNA here is from genome assembly GCA_963738375.1 of Bryobacterales bacterium. Taxonomy (GTDB): domain Bacteria; phylum Acidobacteriota; class Terriglobia; order Bryobacterales; family Bryobacteraceae; genus Bog-159. The sequence goes on from CAVTWL010000004.1 coordinate 1,266,293, forward strand.
TGTCGTGCACTCAAGGAAACCGGATAACGTGGCCCGGCTGCAGGCGGCGCTAGCAGGGCTCCATGCCACTTACCGGTCAAAGCCGGACTTGGCTTTGAAGCCTAAAGAATCACATTTGTCTTCCCCGGGTCATCAACTGTAGATCACTCGTTACGGACCGTTGGATGTACTTGGCAACATTGGGCGATCGCGTGGTTACGACGAGTTATTGCCTCATACCCTGCATTTGGATATTGCCGACGGCCTGCGCGTACGGGTCCTCGATCTGGAAACCTTGATCGCAGTCAAGGAAGAAGTGGCGGGAGAGCGCGATCTGGCGGTCCTTCCTATTATGCGGCGTACGCTCGAGGAAAAGCGCCAGAAGTAGCGTACGCCTACACCATAGCGACGACAGCAGCGGCGACGGGTTGGGCGCCCACCGGCACTACGGTGAAGATCGGCACGGGATCGGTGCGATGGCGGCGTTCTGTGAACGAAGCGATGCGAATGACTCCCATGTTGCCGGATTGTTCGTTAAGCACCAGGGCATAGCGATTGTCCGGGGTGATTACGATGCGGCGCGGCTGCTGGCCGACGTTGACGACTCCGACCAGTTTGCGGGTGTCGATATCCAGAACCGTTACGCTGCCGGAACTCGGATTGGCGACGAACAGATATTGAGGAGAGGAGCAAACGGCCATACCATCGGGCTGGCGGCCGGCGAGGATGGTTTCGCCGACTTCGGTCTGGTAGGGGTAGACGATGACTACGGCGTCCATCCCGGGACCGGTGACGAACATCTGACCGCCATCGGCGGTAAAGCAGCAGTTGGCGGGCTCGATGGGCAGGGGGAGGCGGACGGAGATGCGACCGGTCGCGGAGTCGACGATGGTGAGGCTGCGATCCGTACGGCTCGCGGCGAGGATCTGTTTGCCATTGCCCTGGAAGCGGACGGTGGTGGGTTCGCAGCCGGCATCCACCATGTGTTCGAACGTGCCGTCGGCGAGGCGGAGCAGCGCCAAGCGCCGGCCGGGGGAAAGGGCGACGGCGGCGCGTCCATCGCCGCTGAGATCGAAATCGGCGGCCAGAGCGGGCAACGGGATGGAAGTGAGTTCGCGCAGGGTGGCGGCATCCAGGTGAAGGAGCGCGCGGGGCTGGAGAACCCACAGAGCTTTACCGTCAGCGGAGAGGGCCATGGCAATCGCGGAAGTCTTGAGGCGGGTTTTGCGGAGGATGGAGAGCGAGGCGGCAGCGATCTCGCAAATGGCGCCGGTCTCCGGCATAAGGGCATAGACAGATGGTCGTAGAGGGCTAGGCACCAGGGCGGCGGGAGCGCCATCCACGGCGAGTTGTTTGGCGAGGACGAAGGAACTGAGGTCGACGGCGGAGACCGTGCGCGCGCCGGCGTTGGCGACAAAGGCATAGCCGGAAAAGCCGCGGCTGCGGCGGGGTCCACAAGCGGTTACGGCGAAGGCGGAGGCAAGGAGCGCGCGGCGAGTCAAGGGCGGCGATTGGGGGATTGCCAAGCATACCGCGGGCGCGGCTAGCCGCAAGTTTTCCTCAAGGCCGAGGCGGGAAAGGGGGGAGGAAGTTGTAGCACGAATGGCGTCGAGCGAGTGGGGGTTTCGCGATTCGGAGGGCACAAAATATGCTAGCATTTAGTTGGCTTGCCTAACGGCATAAGCCAAAGTCCCTCTATTACCTAATCGAACATCCTTTAATGAATTTACGCTCTCTTTTCAGTCTATTCTCATCGGACCTCGCCATCGACCTGGGCACCGCGAACACGCTGGTGTTTGCCAAGGGCAAAGGCATCGTGGTCAACGAACCTTCGATCGTCGCGATCAACAAAAACACCGGCGAAGTCGAAGCCGTGGGCAAGGAAGCGAAGGAAATGCTGGGCCGCACTCCCGGCAACATCGTCGCCATCAAGCCCATGAAAGACGGCGTGATCGCGGACTTCAAAGTCACCGAGCGCATGCTGAATTATTTCATTCAGAAGGCTCACGGGCGCAAAGTATTGGTGCATCCGCGCATCGTCATTGGGGTTCCAAGCGAAATTACGCAGGTGGAAAAGCGCGCGGTCATGGACTCGGCTTATCGCGCCAAGGCGAGCGAAGTTCACCTGGTGGAACAGGCCATGGTGGCGGCGATCGGCGCGGGATTGCCGATTACGGAGCCATCGGGCAACATGGTGGTCGATATCGGCGGCGGCACGACGGACGTCGCGGTCATATCGCTATCCGGTATTGTTTATTCGCGGTCGGTGCGGGTGGCCGGCAACGAGATGGACGACGCCGTGATGCAATACCTAAAGCGGAAGTACAATCTGCTGATCGGCGAGCGCACCGCGGAAGCGATCAAGATGGAGATCGGTTCGGCCTATCCGCTGGACAAGCCGCTGACCATGGAGATCAAGGGCCGCAACTTGATCGAGGGCGTTCCGAAGACGATGACGATCGACGACAGCGAAATTCGCGAGGCGCTGGGGGAGTGCGTGGCCACGATCATGAATGCGATCCGCGTCGCGCTGGAGCGTACGCCGCCGGAACTGAGCGCGGACATCAGCGACCGCGGCATTGTGCTTACGGGCGGCGGCGGACTGCTGAAAAATCTCGACAAGCGCATTCGGGAAGAGACGGGCTTGCCAGTTTCGATCGCCGACGACCCGCTGGCGTCGGTGGTGCTTGGCACGGGCAGGATGCTCAGCGATTTCAGGCTGCTGAGAAAGATATCGATCGATTAAGCTAAGGTATCGGCCCGGCGGATGGAAACGCTGCTCAATCGCTACCGCAACATCACCGTTCTGCTGCTGGTGATTTTCGCGCAGTTCGTGCTGATCGCCGTACAGGTACGCAACGACCGGGATGTGCGCATGGTGCGGGTATGGTCGGTGACGGCGATCACGCCATTGGCCAAAGTCTTGGAGACGGTGCGGGGCGGGACGGCGGGATTCTTCGGCAATTACATTCTGATGCACGACGCGCGCGAGGACAATCGCCGCCTGCAAGCGGAACTGGACAAGCTGAAGATGGAAAACCAGTTCCTGCGCACGGAAATTAATACTGCCGATCACGCCAAGGCATTGATTGCGTTTCAGGAACATACGCAATCAAAAACCATTGCGGCGCGGGTGATCGCAGCCGGGGCGGGGGCTAACTCGAAGGTCGTTTTCGTGGATCGAGGGTCGGGCGCGGGCGTCGAAAGAGGCATGCCGGTGGTCACGCCGGACGGCATCGTTGGTAAGGTAATCGCGGCATATCCAACGGCCTCGGAAGTAATGCTGATCACCGATCCGGAGTTCGCCGCGGGAGTTGTTTCGCAAAAGCATCAGGTAGTCGGCACCATCAAAGGGCAAGGCCAGTCCACCTGCAAAGTGGACTACGTGCCCAGCGAGGAAAAGGTCGAGGTCGGGGAGATGTTTTATACCTCCGGCGACGATCGAATCTTTCCGAAGGGCTTCCCGGTGGGCGTGGTGCGGGTGGTGCGGCCCAGTTCTCCCTACCAGGAGGTGCTGGTCGAGCCGAGCGGGCTGGAACGGGGTTTGGAGGCGGTGCTGATCGTATTGGAAGGCGTACACCAGGAGATACCGGAATTGCCTCCTGCCAACGCACCGCTGTATCTGGGCACTCCTCCCCCGGCGGCGCCCGGGCAAACAGCCACACCGCCGGCCGGACCCGGCGGCACGGATGCCGACAAGCTGCTGCAGAAATACAAGCAGATCGGAGAGGCTGAAAATCACAAGTTCGGGGAAGGCGCTCCCGGAACCAAGCCACCGGACTTCAACATCAAGATTCCCGCGCCCGGCGCGACACCGCCCGTCCCTTCAGCTAAACCCGCCCAAAGCCCCGCCCCCCCCCAGCAGGCGGCTCAGCCCAACGATCAATGACGGAATACAGCGATCGCTACCTGGTAGGCAACCAGCGCGAGCAGGTGTCACGCTTCCGGGCGCGCGTGATGCTGCTGGTGCCGCTGGCAGCCATCGTATTCCAGGTCTATGTTCCACGCTTTTTCTATATGCAGTCCCTGGGATATCTGGAACTGCCTTTGCTGGTCACAATTTATTTTGCTTTGATGCGACGCAGCCAGATTGGCGGAATGTTCATTGGCGCGATCATCGGTCTGGCGCAGGATTCGCTTTCGATCAAGCAGCCACTGGGGATGTACGGAATCGTGAAGACGTTGGTCGGCTATTTCGCGGCGTCGGTGGGCATGCGTATCGATGTCGAACATTCCGTGATCCGCTTCGTATTGATTTTCTTCTTTTATTTCTTCCACCAGTTTCTCTATTGGGTGCTGGCGCGCGGGCTATTGGGCCGGCTGATTCCGTTCGATATTCAGCTTACGCTGCTGCTCGGATTGCTGAATGCGGTCGTCGGGGTGACACTCTTTCATTTCCTGGACAAGCTGCGGGAACCGGCTTAGCGGGCGCCAGTTCACGGGTGAAGACCTGCAAGGGGCCCCAATAGTAGGGGAGGCGAGACGATCCGGCGGAGTGCAGGAGGGCCAGTTTCGAAGAGCGCAGGGCACGGGCGGGCGATTGGCCGGCTGCGATTTCCTTGTAAAGGCCGCGCATGAGGGCGGGCGAAACAGTATCATCCTGTTCCCATAAGGTAGCGATTACGTTTTGCGCACCGGCCTGCAGGAAGGCCCAAGCGAAGCCCATTAAGCCTTCGCCGGAATAAGCTTTCGCGCCGGCGCTCTTGCACGCGGACAGCGTGACTAGTTCGGCCCGCAGCCGGGTGTTAGCCACGTCTCTGGCATAGAGTTTGAAGTTCTCGCCTTCGTGGGACAGAACGATGGCGGAGTTGAGTGGGCTTTCCAGATTGGCGGTGGCGTGGGTGGCGAAGTGGATGTGGGTAAAGCCGCCGCTGAGAGCCCGTGTACATTGAGAGGGGAGCGCGTGCTCACGCACGAGCAGGATTCGGCCTTCGGACGGAAAGAGGTCAGCGACCGCGGTAATTTCATCTTTCGCACTGGGCAACGGGCCGAATTCCGGACCGATCAGGATGGGATCGCCCACGACCAACAATTTAGCCGGACCGGCTCTTTTATGGGGACTGGCTTCGAGAAGACGGAGCGATGGCGCTGTCGCGATGGTGACGTCGTCTATCCAGTAGTGCGGTTGCGGGCCGGGTACGACCAGAGTTTCAAAGTTGAGTTGGTGCAGGGAGCCGTCGGGCACCACGATCACGTTGGAGCCGGGCGGAATCAACTTAGCCACCGGCGCCAGCACAGCCTGGTATAGGGCAGAGGAGGCGGCTGCCTGCGCCAGCGGATCGCGACCCTGCGTGACCGTGTCCGTGTGCTGCTGCACCATCGCGTCAATCTCATCGGCTGATGCGAGGGCGTGATACGACGGACGGCCGGGTCCAATCAACCAAAGAGAAGACTGGCCGGGCGCGAGCCAATAAGAGAGGATAACGGTGTGAGTAGCGCGCGCGGCGGCCAGCAACCGGTCAATGCGCAGATTTGGCGGCAAAGCTTCAGCACGCTGCAATTTTTGGCTCAGGACGCGTGCCCGTGCGGATTCGGCAATTTCGAGAGCGCGATCGTTCCTGCCAGTGCCGGTAAGGAAGCCCACGTAATCCTGAAAAAGGCCGATCAGGTAGCTAGGCGCCAGGTAGGTGGTCTTGAGGTCGTCGGCGGTTAGTTTATTCCACTCGCGATCAATCGTATCGATGGACTTGCGGTATTGTTCATCGGCCAACTTCAGGCGGTTGGTTCTCTGGTAAACAACCGCGAGGCCGTTATAGGCCGCCCAAAGCATTTGCGGCGTATGTGCCGAGGGGTCCAGCGCATCGCGGATGGCAGCCTTGTAACCGGCTTCCGCCGCGTCGAATTTTCTGGCCGCCAATTCGATTCTGGCGCCATTCCATTCGGAATAGGTCAGGGCGCCTTTGTCTCCCAGCCGCCGCTTGATGGCCACAGCCCGATCGTTGAAAACCTGCGCAGCAGCCAAGTCGCGCCTCTTGATCGATATCTCCGCCAGGTTGTTGAGGACCTTGGCCTTCCAGGGATCGTTGCCGACATCCTGGAAAATATCCAAAGCACGTTGTTGGTAGTCGAGCGCTTGAGCGAAGTCTCCTCGCTCCAGCAAGATATTTCCGAGCGCCGTCATCCAGCGCGCGTCGGTATCGCGCAAGCCTATACTCGCACAGAGCTTTTCCGCTTGGCTGTAAGCATCCATGGCGCGGTCGAGATCGCCGAGGCTCGAATAGCACCAGCCCAGGTTGCCCAGGGTACCAGCCGTAAGGGCCTTCGCGCCGCGTTGACCGGCGTACTTACGCGCTTGGTCAAAAAAAGGGATGGCCTCGTCGAATCTGGCGGCCTTAGCCCGGTTGTATCCCAAGCCCATATACGCCCAAGCGAGAAAGTAGCGATCGGGCTGACTTTCGGCGCCGGCCAAGGCTGCGCGGTAGAAACCTTCGCCTTCGGGGGAACCCGCGGTCATCTCGCCGAGGCGCATGCGAATGGTACAGATGAGGGCGGGATCTTGTGTACCGAGCGAGACCGGCAGCGACTCGCGCATCAGCGCGAGCGCCTTGCCGGGTTCGGCGCCGAGCATGAGCCGGGCGCGATCCATCATCCAGCGGGCTCGCAAATCGGCTGCGGACGGGGCACCGGCGTTGGCCAGGAGCGCACCGGCATCCTTCGGGTGGCCCAGGTATGTAAGATCTTCAATCGACAAGAGCCGAAACCGCCAGCTCCAATCGCCTTGCGGCCAGCGGCGGAGACCGTCGCGGGCCTGGGAAAGCGACTGGCTGAAGTCACCGGCGCGGAAAGCGCTGTCAGCTTTGGCGAATGCCGCGCCAGCCGTTCGATCGCGGCTGACGCAGGCGTTAGAGCACGCAGCCAGGGTTGCCGCAAGAGCTAGCCACCGGTACCGTCGCCTTCTCCCCCGCCCCCCGAGCCCCCCCCCGACGGCGGACTGCTGAAGGCCATCCGCAGCATCTGGATTTTGTGCACGGGATGCCAGAGCTGGTTGGGGAACAGTGTCCATTCGCAGAAGAAGATCCTACCAAAATTCGGAATGACACGGTGACGAGTTGGACTATTGACGATGGCGTCGCGAACCGCGCTGTCGATCTTCTCATCAGGTTCGTCGGCGGCCAGGTAGCTTTCCCGCTGGTCGGCGGAATAGAGGAATGGCTCGGGTAGCGGGAGTGCCAGTGGTTCACCGTCGAGAGTGGCATTCACAAAGCTACAATCCATTGGCAGCACCCGCGTACGCCTGCCGTGCCAACCGGGACGGTCGAACCAGGCGCGCTTGTAGACGCTGACCATACCGAATTCGATGCGCTCGATGCTGAGCGAATGCTTGCCATCGACCGTCAGGTTGTGGACGACCGAGCGAACCTCGGTGCGAAAGCAGCCATCCTTTTCGGGCAGTGCGATGACCGAGGTGGCGCACGGTCCATGGGACAAGCCGCCCTCCATGCTGTAACCGGCGTGGCTGCCGGTTAGGCTGCCCGGTTTCCCATCCGGCAACTCGCACTGTCCATGGCCTAATATCTTGTACGGACCAGGATCGGTGATATCGGCATCGACCCCATAAGCCTTGCCATGGTAAACGTAATCCTTCATCGGCATCTTCTTTGGTTCTCCCCTTGTGTCCAACTGGATTAGCTTGCTTTGCGAAATTTGAAATGAGATACGATTTTGCTGCCAGGGTTGCCGCGCACTTCGAGAATATGAACGCCCGCGCGGAGAGCGGCGATGGGAACTTCCAAATAGAGTTCGCTTTGCTGGCGTTGGGACGAGCTCACGGGCCCGGAGGATTCGCGGCGTCCCTCCGCATTGAAGATTTCGTAGGAATACGACGTATAGGGAGTTGCCACGAGAATTCTGGCGGCAAATGCGGGGGTGCCAGGTGAAATCGACGGCAAGGGTGAAGCGTCCGCGCCGCGGGCCGGGCCGGGCGCAAAGAATAGGGGAAGCAGACGGGGGGCGGCGGCATGGCGCGCTTCCACCCAGAGGAAAGTGAAGGCTACAACCAAAAAGGCATTGCCGGCGAGCGAAAAAGTCAACGACCGCTTCGGATGGACCCATACCAGCCAGGGTTTCCTGGCTGCCGGGGGAGCGGACTGGGCGCGCCATTCGCGAAGCACGGCGCGTACGTTAGCGGCGAAGGTTAGCTCCAGCCGCACATCCCGCGCGCAATCCGGACATTCGAAGAAATGATTCTCGAAGCGGCTCTGCTCGGCGGACGGTAGCTCCATCGCTACATATCTCTCCGCATTTCCTGAGCTTGTGGCTCTGATGTGCTCCATTACGATTCCTGTTGAATAGTGCGAGCAATGGCGGAATCGTTACAATACCCCCCCGTTTTGGGGGATAGAAAACGGAGGTTTAGGCAGGAATCAGCGAGGATTGTGGAATCTGGACCAGGAGACGATCGCGCCATCCGGTCCGGCGACAACTACCAAGGTGTGGATGCCTTCGGGCAGGCTTTTCAGTGAAAGACGGAGGAGTTGGTCGTCTTTGGTGGGCAGCGGCTGCAACGATCCGGCGATTTCGCGCTTGCCGGCAGCGTCCAGCACTGTGTAGGAATAAGAGGGAACGGCTGGCCCGAGGCCGGGAAAACGGACTACGTAGGATTGCGAGCCAGTGGCGAGTTCGTTGACGCCGGCGCCGCGGGTTGGCGCTGGGGCCCAAAACGCCTGCAGGAATTGTACCTGTTGGGCGCGCGGGGCAGCGAATTCGACGAGCAGGAGGGCGGCGGCGAGCCCCAGATTACCGGCAAAAGAGAACGCCAGCACAGGATGGGAGCTAAGCCGGCTGCGCCATTTCTCCCAGAGGCCCGGCTGACGCGCGGGGCGCCGCTCCTGTGCGACGGCGCGCACATTAGCGGCGAAAGCCAGTTCGAACCTGACTTCGGCGGCGCAATCACCGCAGTTGAAAAAGTGTTCTTCGAAGGCATCCCGGTCGCCGGGCGAAAGCGCATGCGCGGTGTAGCGCTCGGCTGCCTGCGAGCGGACTGCTTCGTCGTGCTCCATTACTCCCAGATCTATATGATACTCGCTTCGGAGGCGGTCAGGCTTGGGACGCGGTGAGAACGCCGAGGGCAATCGAGCGGACCTTGGTTTCAGGCGTTTCCGCGCGAGACAGCAGGACAAGGGGAACGCGGGCGCCGAGGACGATGCCGCCGGATTCGGCTTTGGCGAAATAGAGGATGGCGCGGTAGAGGATATTGGCGGCTTCGATGTCGGGCGCGAGGAATATGTCGGTATTTTCAACTATGGGACTATCGATGCGTTTGCGCTCGGCGGCGAAACGGCTCAACGCGGCATCGAGGGCGATGGGGCCTTCGATGTAGCAGCCCTGGATCTGGCCGCGGCGATTCATGGCGGCGAGGGCCGCGGCATCCACTGTGGAGGGCATCTCCGGATTCACCAGTTCCAAAGCGCAGAGGGCGGCAATGTTTGGCTTGGCGATGCCGATGGCGCGCGCCACGTCGATGGCGTTGCGGCATAACTCTGCCTTCTGTGCCAGACTTGGGGCGATGTTGATGGCTGCGTCGGTCAACAGCATGAGGCGATCAAAGCCGGGAACTTGAAACACGGCGATCTGGCTCAACTGCCGGCCGGTGCGCAGGCCGGTGGTCCTGTCGAGGATGGCATGGATGAGATTCGCCGTGCCGATCTTGCCCTTCATCAGCAGATTGGCGCGGCCTTCACGGACCAGCGCGATGGCCTGGCGGAGCGCCGCGGCCGTATCCATCTCGTTGACGATCTGGTTATCGGACAGCTCGAAGCCGGCTTCGCGTGCGAGGGTGCGGATCTGGCTGCCGTTACCGACCAGGATGCCCTCGGCCAAGTGCAATTCGCGAGCGCGCTTAAGAGCTTCGATGACGTCGGGATCATGGGCGTTGGCGACGGCGATGGTAGCTTGCCCGCGCGCGCGCGCCGCACCCAGAAGTTCGTCGAAGTTAGCAAACATAGAAGGCGGCGACTCTCGCGAATCAACATAACATGCAGCGGGTTTAGCCTTCGAGTTTGAAGCGGGTCTGGGCCAGGTTGTATAAGGGGCGCCAGAGGGTTCGATTCACAGCCACGACTAGAGTGGCCATGACGATGGTGGATAGCAGCAGCAAGGCAAAGTTGCCGGAATCGGTGGCGGAGCTGATTTGGGCGCCCAGACCGATCGTCTGCAGGGTCTGGCCCTTGAAGTGGAAGTATTCGGCGACGATGCTGGCGTTCCAGGCGCCACCCGAGGCTGTGACCATGCCGGTAATCAAGTAAGGGAAGATACCGGGCAGGATTACAGTGCGCCAGCGCGCCCAGCGGTTGAAGCGAAACACGTCGGCGACTTCGCGCAGGTCAGTAGGGATCGCCATGGCCCCTGCAATGACGTTGAAGAGCACGTACCATTGGGTGCCGAGCAACATCAGCAGGATCGAACCCACGCCCAAACCGCCGCCCATGCGAATGATCGCCAGCAGGAGGACTGGGAATAAAGCGGTTGCGGGAACCGAGGCGGCCAGTTGCGCGAAGGGTTGGGCGATGCGGGCCAATTTGGGGTTGAAGCCGATCGCCACGCCGGCGGGAATGGTCCAGGCGGCCGCGATCAATAAAGAGACGATGACGCGCATCCAGGTGGCGCCGGCGCCCCACAATGTTGACACCAGATCGGGCCTGGAGAGGGTCTTCAGGGTGACGGCGGCTTCGAAGAGCGCATACAGAATCGCTCCGCCCAATAGCGCCCCTGCCACCATGCCCAGCACCATCTTCCAAGGCGCGGCGGCCTCCGTTTCGGGCGTCATTTCCGACTGGCGCGGCGCTCGCAGACTGAGGCGCTCGGAGAGAGGCGCAATCACGGCTAAGCGGGCGCGTTCCAGCAGCGTCGAGCGGCGCAGCAGCGTCAGGACGATGGAGTGCGGCTGCGCGCTGCTCTCTACTTGCTCAAATTTAAACTTGTCCGACCAGGCGATGGCTGGCCGCCAGACGAGCTGATCGATCAGCAGGATCACGCCGATCATGGTGCCCAAGCCCCAGAAGATGGCGGCCGTGTCTCCGGCGCTGGCGGCGGTTTGGAGGTACGAGCCGAGGCCGGGCAGGCGAAAATCGCGTTTGCCGAGCACAAACATTTCGCAGGCCATGAGGAAGAACCAGCCGCCGGCGACGGACACCATGGAGTTCCAAACGAGGCCGATGGCGCCGTAAGGCAGCTCCAATTCGACGAATCGCTGCCATTTGCCGAAGCCGTAGATGGTGGCGGCTTCGCGGAGCTCGCGCGGAATCGATTTCAGCGACGCATAAAAGCTGAAAGCCATATTCCATACCTGGCCCGTGAAAATGAGCAGGATGGCGCCGAATTCGACTCCCAGCTGACGCGTGGGAAACAACGCCACCATCGCCAGCATCACGCCCGGAAGGAAACTCAGCACCGGAATCGACTGGAGGATATCGAGGATGGCAACCATCAGCCCTTCGAGCCGCTTGTTATAGGCGGCGATGTAGCCGTACACCAGCGCGAAGAGAAGGCTGAGCACATAGGCCACGGAGATGCGCACGACGGAATAAAAAGCATACAGCGGCAGGGCGTGCGGCGAGCGGGAGATCTCCGCGGCCGGGGTCATGGCGCCAAACCAATAGCGGGTAATGACCAGCAGCCCCTGGATTCCGGCCAGGACGGCGGCGAATACGGCGAGATCGAGTAGCACCGATCCAGCCCGATCCGCGACTACGGCGCGGGAAAGAAGGGGACGCAGCGTCAATGCGCAACCGCCTCGGGCGAAGAAGGCGTGGGACTTTCTTCGGGCAGGAAGAAGCGGTGTGTATCGGAGTCGTGGTCGAACAACTCGGCGTAGCGGCCCCAGTTTGTCGCAGTTTCGAGTTGCGCCTTGGCCTCTTCTTCGCTGAAATGTTCGTCGAGCAAGTCTTCGAAAACGCCGTCCGGGAGGGTATGGTCGGGACGGGCTTCGAGCGAGCGTGTGATTTCGCGGATGAGCGAGATCTTATCGAGGGCGGCGGCCCGGAACAGTTCCTTGCGCCGCAGGATTTCAGCTTCGGCAAATTCGCGCCCGGGCGGCGTGATCTCCACGTCGCCCTCTTCCAGCCGGGCGAAGCCCAGCATGACGGCGGCGTCCACCACGGGCAGCAGGTCGTCGATTTCAAAAGATAAAGCGGCGGCCAGGCGATACATGTCGTCGCGGCCATTGTGATCGGCCAGCATTTCGAGCAAGCCTGCCACGGCGCCACGTTGGGCATGCGGTAGCATCTGATATTTGGGCTTGGCGCGCGCGGCGGCGGGAGCGGGCTGTAGCGTCGCCGCCAGGTCGGGGCGCGTGAGTACGCGATAAATGTAATCGACCAGTTCGGTGAAGCTCTGGCTCTTGCGATCGCGGGGCCGCTCCAGGGTAACGCGGAAATCGGTGCGGATGGTCGCGGGATTCTTCCCGAGAACGATGATGCGGTCGGCCAGCAGTACGGCTTCTTCGATGTTGTGGGTGACGACGAAGACGGCGCGCGTGGGCATTTTATGGCTTTGCCAAAGCTCCAACAACTCACCGCGCAGGTTCTCAGCGGTGAGCACGTCGAGGGCGGAGAAAGGTTCGTCCATGAAGAGCACTTCGGGCTCCACCACCAGCGCGCGCGCAAATCCGACGCGCTGCTTCATGCCGCCCGATAGTTCCTTGGGGTACGCATTTTCGAAACCGTCGAGGCCAACGGTGTCGAGGATCTTCACGCTCCGCTCGGTGCGTTCGGCGGAAGCGACGCCGCGGGCCTTCAAGGGCGCGGCCACATTTTCGAGGACGGTTAGCCAGGGAAACAGCGCGAAGCTTTGAAACACGATTGAAACATTTTCACAAGGCCCGCCCACGGCGTGACCGTGATGAATGACCTCGCCCCCGGAGGGCTGTGCCAGACCGGTCAATATGCGCAAAAGGGTTGATTTACCGCTCCCGGAGGGCCCCAGGACAGCCATGATTTCGCCCGGGAAGATTGCCAAATCCAGCGGCGCGATGACCTGTACGTAACCATCTCCTTCCGAGCCGTAGGATTTTTCGACTTTGCGGGCTTCAATGATGGCGTGCATGGCGGGGTCTCCATGAATCTACCACAGCGGATGCGACGCAGTCAGCGATTATTTTGCTTCGATGAACGGCAGGTTGGCGGCGACCCGAGGGGCGGTTTCGACGGAGGTCTTATCTTTCATCTCGGGCGCGACCGGCTTGCGGATATCATAGAACTGGACGCGGCAATAGCGGCAGTGATAGAGATCGGCGCCCCAAAGAAATTGAATGAAGTTGATGGGACCTTTGAGCATGCTGTCGATCTTGTCGCGGGTAATGAGGCGCGTCAAACGATAGGTGCCGCAGCGCGGGCAGCGCGGGTAATCGCCGAGATACAACGCATACCATCGAGGCTCGGGCTTGCGTGTGTGGCATTGCTGGCATTCGTACATGGAGACGTAAACGAACTTTTCAGCCAAAGTTCGATGCACGCGGCGCAACTTTCCCTGACAGGTCGGACAGTGGAGCACTTCGTCCTATTTTATACACGAATTGCGCGAACAACTCAACCCGCGTAACAATAGGATTAGTCCTCCAGATTCCCCAGATCAGTTATGCTGCAACGGATTACGGTGCATGGCGCGCGCCAGCACAACCTGAAAAATATCGATGTGGAGATTCCGCGTAACAGCTTGACCGTGATTACGGGGCTGAGCGGTTCGGGGAAATCCTCGCTGGCGTTCGACACCATCTACGCGGAGGGCCAGCGGCGCTATGTGGAAACGCTTTCCACTTACGCGCGGCAGTTTCTGGACCAGATGGAGCGGCCGGATGTGGATTCGATCGATGGGTTGAGTCCGGCGATTTCGATCGAGCAGAAGACCACCAGCCGCAGCCCGCGTTCGACGGTGGGCACCATCACGGAGATTTACGATTATCTGCGGCTGCTGTATTCGTCGATCGGCATGCCGCACTGCCCGGTATGCGGCAACGAGATTTCGCGGCAGACCACCGAGCAGATCCTGCAGCATGTGCTGGCGCTGCGGCCCGAACGAGCGCATCATGGTGATGGCGCCGATCGTGCGCGGGCGCAAAGGCGAATATCAAGAAGGATCTGGAGAAACTGGCGCGGCAGGGCTTCGTGCGGGCGCGCATCGATGGCGTGCTGCGGTCGCTGGACGAAGACGATCCCGCTCGACCGCCGCAAGAACCACACGCATCGAAGTGGTGGTGGACCGGCTGCTGGTCAAAGCCGGGCATCGAGAAGCGCCTGGAGGCGTCCATCGAGACGGCCACGAAACTGGCCGACGGCCTGGTGCTGATCGCGGTGGTGAACGGCGAGGAGCGCTTGTATTCGCAGAAACTGGCGTGTACGGAATGCGGCACCAGCGTGCCGCAACTGGAGCCGCGGTCGTTTTCGTTCAACAGCCCGTATGGCGCGTGCGAGGAGTGCACGGCCTGGGCAGCAAGTGGAGCTTCGATCCGGCAAAGGTGATCGTGGACCCGTCGCAAGCCGCTGCTGGAAGGCGGCACTGGGGCCCGGGCGCGGCTTCGGGGTACATGAAGCAGCGGCTGGAAGAAGCGGCGCAAAGATCTGCGCATTGACCTGAAGAAGCCGTTCGAAGACTGACCCAAGAAGACCGCAGACAGCTCTGCTCGAAGGCGCCGACGGGTTTCCTGGCATTCGCGGCATTCTGCACGGACTGTACGACGAGAGTCGACCGAAGCCTACCGCGAGTGGCTGACCGAGTATATGTCGCCGGCCGAGTGTCCGGCGTGCCACGGGAAGCGGCTGCGGCCGGCGAGCCTGGCGGTGCGGGTCAAGAATTTCTCGATCGCGGAGTTCACGCTATGCCGCTCTCGCGCGCGCTGATGACGGTGCGCAACTGGGAGTTCGACGAGCGCGAGAGGCAGATCGCCGGGCGCGTCGGTGGATGAGATCCGGCGCCGGCTGGAATTTCTGTCGGCGGTCGGCCTGGATTATCTGAGCCTGGAGCGGTCGGCGGCGACGCTTTCCGGCGGCGAAGCGCAGCGCATCCGGCTGGCGACGCAGATCGGCTCGAAGCTGCGCGGCGTGCTGTATGTGCTGGACGAACCTTCCATCGGGCTGCATCCGCGCGACAACGACCGGCTGCTGGACACGCTGACGCAGCTGCGCGACATGGGCAACACGGTGCTGGTGGTGGAGCACGATGCGGAGACCATCGAGCGCGCCGATTATGTGATCGATCTGGGCCCGGGCGCGGGCCGGCTGGGCGGCGAACTGGTGGCGGCGGGAACGCCGGAGGAGATCGCGGCGAACGCCGAATTCGCTGACCGGGCAGTATCTCTCGGGCGCGGCGCAGATCGCAGTGCCGCGCGAGCGGCGGAAGCTCGAACGGCAAGACGATCTGCGATTCATCGGGCGCGGCGAGCACAATCTGAAGGACATCGACGTCGAGATTCCGCTGGGCCTGTTCATCGTGGTGACGGGCGTTTCCGGGCAGCGGAAAATCGACGCTGGTGAACGATATTCTGTATCGGGCGCTGGCGCAGCGAGATTTACGGGTCGCACGACGAACCGGGCGCATGCACGGCGATCAAGGGCATGGACCTGATCGACAAGGTGATTCGGATCGATCAATCGCCGATCGGCCGCACGCCGCGATCGAATCCGGCGACTTATACGCGGACTGTTCACGCCCATTCGCGATTTGTATGCGATGCTGCCGGAATCGCGCGAGCGCGGCTACAAGCCCGGGCGCTTCAGCTTCAACGTGAAGGGCGGGCGCTGCGAAGCGTGCCAGGGCGACGGGCTGAAGCGCATCGAGATGAATTTCCTGCCGGACGTCTACGTCACTTGCGACGTGTGCCGCGGGCGGCGCTACAATCACGAAACGCTGCAGGTGAAGTACAAGGGCCATTCCATCGCGGACCTGCTGGAACTACCGGTGGAAGAGGCGCTGCCGCTGCTGGAGAATATCCCGCAGATCCGGCCGAAGCTGCAGACGCTGGTCGACGTGGGGCTGGGGTACGTGCACCTGGGGCAATCGTCGACCACGCTTTCGGGCGGCGAGGCGCAGCGCATCAAGCTGGCGAAGGAATTGAGCAGGCGGCAGACGGGCAAGACGTTCTATGTGCTGGACGAGCCCACCACGGGGCTGCATTTCGAAGACGTGCGCAAGCTGCTGGACGTGCTGCAGCGGCTGGTGGATCTGGGCAACACTGTGGTGGTGATCGAGCACAATCTGGATGTGATCAAGAGCGGCCGACTGGATTATCGATCTGGGTCCGGACGGCGGCGAGGACGGCGGGCGACTGGTGGCGGCGGGCACGCCGGAGCAAGTGGCGCAAGTCGAAAAAGAGCTACACGGCGGAGGCGCTGCGGAAAGTGATCATGAGCAAATACGTCCTCGCAGCCGATGGATTTCACGGGTCTGAAGACCGTACCGCTGGCGGCGCGGGGGCAAGGTACGAGTTGCGGACTTCGCGCAGTCCTTATCGCTAAAGGCGGGGGCATGGCCGGTTGGCTGGAATCGCTGCCGCATATTCTGGCGGGCGATTCGCTTCGCGCGGTGGTGGATGCGCTGCGGCGGCGCGCGCGCGGAAGCGCGGGATTATCTGGGGCATGGGCGGCCACGTGATCAAGTGCGGGCTGGCGCCGGTGCTGATCGACCTGATGCGGCGCGGCTATGCAACGGCTTTCGCGATGAACGGCGCGGCGTCCATTCACGATTTCGAAATCGCGACTGGCGGGGCACACCAGCGAAGATGTGGAAGCCGTGCTGCCGGACGGGCGCTTCGGCGCGGCGGAAGAGACCGGGCGCGAGATGAACGAAGCGATCGCGGCCGGCGAACGCGACGGGCTCGGGATGGGCGAAGCGCTGGGGCGGCGGCTGGAAGAAATTGCCGCTCCGGAGTTTGCCCCGGCCAGCCTGCTCCTGGCGGCGTGGCGCGCGGCAGTTCCAGTGACGGTACACGTGGCGATCGGCACCGACACGCCGCACACGCATCCGGCGGCGGATGCGGCAGCCATCGGCAGCGCAACGCATCGCGATTTCCGGCTGCTGTGCTCGCTGGTGGCCGGCATTCACGATGGCGGCGTTTACTTGAATGTGGGATCCGCGGTGGTGATGCCGGAAGTGTTTCTGAAGGCCGTATCGGCGGTACGCAACC
Source organism: Bryobacterales bacterium (assembly GCA_963738375.1). GTDB lineage: Bacteria > Acidobacteriota > Terriglobia > Bryobacterales > Bryobacteraceae > Bog-159. The sequence continues at coordinate 1,283,385 of CAVTWL010000004.1, forward strand.
TGGGGCATCCCTTGGCGAATTTCACGACGGTGAATCTTGATTTTCTGCAGCATTACCGGCCGAAGGTGAACGTGGTGGAACGTCCCCACGCGGGTTCGGGCGGCGCGGGCTACGCGCTCACCGGACATCATGAACTGATGGTGCCGCTGCTGGCGGCCTGCCTGATCGAGAAGGAACGATGAGCCCCGATCCGCAACCGCCGCTGCTGGTCGTCGCGCCCCCGCCCCGCGAACCGCCCGACGTTTATCCATTCTGGGGATACCTGGATCTGCTGGGCTACGTGCTCATCGCACTGTTGGGATCGGTGGTGGAATCGCTGGCCATGGCGGCCCTGCTCTCCGCCCGGCATATGAAGCAGATTTACGTGCTGATGCCGGCGCAGGTGATTCTCTACGCCTTCCTGATGGGCTCGCTGGCGCTGATTTTCAAGCGCTATTACGGGCGGCCCTTCTGGCAATCGGTGCGCTGGACGCGGCCATCGGTGAACATGCCATTCGTGGCCGCGTGCGGCGTGACCGCGGCGATGGTCGTGGTCATAACCAGCGTTTTGATCCGGACGCCGGATAACGACAGCCCGATGAAAGCGCTCTTGTCGGAGCCCAGTTCGGCGCTCATGATCGCGGTGATTGGAGTGACGCTGGCGCCGGTGTGCGAGGAGATCGTGTTTCGCGGATTCCTGCAACCGCTGCTGGTTCGCTCGCTGGGTGCGGCGCCCGGCATTCTGTTAGCGGCCGCCGCCTTCGGATTCTTGCATTTTCAGGAATACGGCAATTCCTGGAAGCACGCCATGTTGATCATGCTGGCCGGCGCGTCGTTCGGTTGGATGCGGCAGCGCAGCGGATCGACCAAAGCGGCAGCGTTGATGCATGCGGCTTACAACGGGGTATTCTTCTTCCTGCTGGCCGTGCAGCAGGTGGCGTCGCACGGGCACTGGGCGGGGCGATAGGCCGCCGCTATTCCCGCAGTTCGACGATGGTGGCGCCGGTGCCGCCTTCCGATGGCGGCGCCTGAAAGTGCCGGGCCACGTGGGGATGATGCTCCAGCAGTTCCCAGAGCACCTTGCGCAATATGCCCATGCCGTGGCCGTGTACGATGCGCACGCGGCTGGCGGTGGCCATGACCGCGCGGTCGAGAAACTGATCGACATTGTCGCGGGCTTCCTCGGCGCGCTGTCCGATGACGTTAATTTCCTGATGTACAGGCGCAAGTTCAGGCGCCGGTTTGTAGGTGACGTTCTTGGGTAGTTTCGACGAAACCGGGGTATCGGGAAGCACTTCGAGCACATCATCCACCGAGACCTGCATCTTCATGAACCCGGCGTCCACTTCCAGGCGGTCATCGGCCAGGATGCGGCGCACGCGCGCTGGTTCGCGCACACCCTGCAGGCGCACGCGCACGCCCTCGGTAATCTTCGGACGCGCCAGATCGCCGTGGCGCGACTCGTCCTGCGTGGAAAGAACCGTGGTGCGGAACTCTTCGCGCAATTCGCGCTTGGTCTTGGCCACGCGGCGCTGGGCTTGGTCGGCGGCCTTCCGCTGATCGGCGCCCTGAATGATCTGGCCGATGGTTTCGGCCGCCTGCTCGTCGAATTTCGCCAGCATCTGCTCGGTGCGGCGCTCCAGTTCTTTCAGCTTGGCGGCTTCGCGCTTCTCCCAGTCGGCCGCGATTTCTTTTTCGCGAGCGGCGAGCGCGGCGGTCTGTCGGCGAAGATCGGTTTCCAGCACCTGCACGTCTTTCAGGCGTTGGTGCAGTTCGGAGAGGAAGCGGCCGAGGTCGCGTTCGCGGTCGCTCAAGGCGGCGCGCGCGCGATTCATGATGTCTTCGGGCATGCCCAGGCGCGTGGCGATTTCCAGACCCGCGGACTTGCCCGGCATGCCGGTGTGCAGCACGTAGGTCGGCTCCAGCGTCTGCTCGTCGAAGCCCATCGAAGCGTTTAGCACCGACTTGGTATTGGCACCGTAAATCTTCAGGGCGAGCAGATGCGTAGAGGCGAGCGTATATGCCCCGGCGGCGCGGAAATGATCGACCACGGCAACACCGAGCGCGCCGCCTTCTTCCGGATCGGTGGCCGCGCCGAGCTCGTCGAGGAGCACGAGCGAATCGGGTGTGACATCGAGCGCCATATCGCGGATATGCGAAATGTGCGCGGAAAACGTGCTGAGGCTTTCCAGAATGGATTGGTTGTCGCCGATATCGGCGAGGACTTGTCCGAAGATGGGGAACTCGGCTTCCGCGGCGGGCACGGGCAGGCCGGACTGGGCCATCAAGGTAAGCAGACCCACGGTCTTCAGCGTTACTGTTTTGCCCCCCGTATTGGGACCGCTGATGAGCAGCGTTTTCGAGGCGGCGTTGAGTTCGAGCGTGATGGGCACCACCTGCTTGCGCTGGCGGCGGAGCACATCCTCAAGCAGGGGGTGGCGGGCTTCGCGCAGCCGGAGGCGATCGCCAAAGCGGGGAATGGCGCAATCGAAGTCGATGGCGAAGCGCGCCTTGCCGAAGATCATCTCGAGTTCGCCGAGGGTAGCCATGGTCTGGCGGATGGACTCGGCGTAGCCGCGCAGACGGGCAGTAAGCTCGCGCAGGATGCGGTGAACCTCCTGCATCTCCTCTTCGGTGAGGCGGACGAGTTCGTTGTTCAGGTCGATGGTTTCGAGGGGCTCAACGAATAAGGTGTGGCCGCTGGCGCTGGCGGCATGGATGACGCCATCCACTTTGCGGCGCTGGCCGGCAACGATGGGGACGACGAAGCGTTCGTTGCGGATGGTGACGAACTCCTCCTGCAGCACGCCTTCCTCCTGGTGGGCTTTCAGGAAGCGTTCGAGGGAACTCTGGATGGACTTGCGCTGGCGTTCGATTTCGCGGCGCAGGCGCGCCAAGGCCACGCTGGCGTGGTCGGCGACGGAGCCATCGGGGAGGATTTTGCCTTGCAATTCCTGCAGCAGTGTGCGGAAATCTCCGATGAATTGAGCGCGCGCGCCGAGCCGTGGGAAGCGTTCGGCGACCGCGTTCAGGATACTTTTGGCGTCGGCGGCGCGGTCAAGGACGTGGAAAAGATCGAAGATTTCCTTGCCTTCGAGTCCGGCGCCTTCGATGCGTAGCTTGTGGACAGCCTCGGTGAGGTCGGGAAAACCGCCGAATTCGATGCGGATGGATGCGCCGCGTCCGCCGGTTTGGGGGCGGCCGGCGGAACGGAGATATTCAACGGCCTCGCCGGCATCGGCCAGGTCGGCGGTCAGGCGCGCGGCGTCGTCATGCGGCTGGATCTTGGCGAGTTCGGCTTTGCCAGGCGGGCTGGAGACATAGCGGCCGAGAAGCGCGCGCAAGGATTCGTATTCGAGGATTTCGGCGCTGGTTGCCTTCATCTTTCTCTATTGTCGGGCATGGAGAGCACTGAGCGTGAACGCCGGCGAAAACCTTTTTCGATTACCGGAAGGGTACCGTCGGTGATGCGGTAATCGGCGAGCTTGGGGCGAGGAACCCAGGCCACCCGACTGGCATCGTCGGCCGCTTGCAACTCGCCTCCGGTAATGCGGCAGAGGTAATCGACGAGGACGTAGTGGTATTCGGGAGCGCCGTGCTCGTCGCGCATGATCCGTTCAAATATTTCGAGGATCCTGACTGGCTTGACTTCCAGGCCGGTCTCCTCGCGGACTTCGCGGATGACGCCCTGTTCCAGGGTTTCGCCAACATTGAGCACGCCGCCGGGGAGAGACCAATAGCCCTTAAGGGGTTCCCTGCCCCGCTCGACCAGAAGTATCCTGCCGCGATCGAAGATCAGCGCGGCGATGCCGAGAATGGGGCGTGGAGGATAACGGCGGGAGCCGGACATGTCAGGCCGAAAGGACCATGTCGAGGGTGAAGGCGCGCAGGTCGCTGAGCAGGATGTCGGGCGCGTAGGCGAGCAGTTCGCCGCGTGTGGAGATGCCGGTGTGGACGGCGATGGAACGGATACGGTTGCTTTGGGCGGCGATGATGTCGCTCGGCGCGTCGCCAACCAGGGCGATGGGAGCTTTTTGGGCGAGCCAGCCTTCGGCACGGGCGCGGCGGATGGCCAGGCGGGCGAGGCCGGCACGGTCTCGAGCCATCTCGCCGAAGGAGCCAAAGCGAAAGTAGGGCTTAAGGCCGGCGCGGTCCAGTTTCTTCCAGCCGATGCGGGTGAGGTTGCCGGTGACCAGTCCGAGCAAAACTCCGCGGCTTTGCAGGCGGCGGAGCAAATGACGGACGCCGGGACAGGTCTTGCGTTGGAGGTCAGGCACGGTGCGCAGGTAGATTTGCTGCGCGCGCGCAACGATCTCGGGCATGTCGCGGCGGGCAGCGGCCTGGGAGGCGCCTGCGTCGCGCATCATGCGCGTGAGGATGTCGGGGTCGAGCATGCCGTGAACGGGGATGTGATCGGTACTGGTGTCGAGGCCGGTAACCCGCCGCACGGCGTCGACCAAGGCTTGGCGGTGGTGGGGGCCAGCTCGGCGTACCAGGGTGCCATCGATATCGAAGAGAACCATGGCGGGGGCGGCAGGGTGGATCATTGGCGCAGCTCAAATAGCGACGGGCGCGGGAAAGGAAGTATGGTGGACGACGGGGGGATCGAACCCCCGACCTCTGCATTGCGAACGCAGCGCTCTCCCAGCTGAGCTAGTCGCCCACACAGAACGGATCGGACAACTACAATATATCATGATGGCCGAACGCGATTTGACCGGACAGTTGGAGAAGATGCAGCGGGAGTGGGACGAGAGGGCGAGGGAGAACGCGCGCTTTTACGTGAACACGGAACGCGCGGACTGGACCGATGCGGAGTTCTTTCAGTCGGGGGAGCGGACGGTTGCCGAAGAAATTCTCACCGACATGATCAATATCTGCCAGGGTAAAGATCCCAAGAGAATGCGGGTGCTTGAGATTGGATGCGGGGCGGGACGAGTGACTCGCGCTTTAGCTAGGGTTTTTGGAACGGTTTACGGAGTAGATATTAGCGGAGAGATGGTGAAGCAGGCGAGTGCGGCACTGGCGGATATTCCCAATGTTCGGATTCTGCAAAACAGTGGCAAGGATCTAGACGTACTAGGACCACAGCGTTTTGATTTTGCCTTTTCGTCAATCGTGTTTCAACATATCCCCAGCCGGGAAGTTATCGAAAGTTATGTAACGGAGGTGCGCAAGCGCCTGCGCCGGGGAGGTCTATTCAAGTTTCAGATACAAGGTGCGGCGGCGTTGGACAGCGCGCCGGACGATACTTGGCTGGGAGTCACTTATTCCGAACAGGAGGCGAGAGACATGGCGCTCCGCTGTGACTTTGAAATGCGTTATAGCTACGGCGCCGGGACGCAGTACTTCTGGCTCTGGTACTTTAATCCCGGCTTCTTATCTCCGGCATGGCGGCAGCATCGGGAGTACAGGCTGCGGCTGGCTTACCGGAAGATGCGCACGAAGGCTGCCAGGCTACTGAAAAGCTCTAGCTTTAGGCGTTAGTGGCCTTTTTTTTACGGCGTGTTGCCCAGTATTTCTTCATACGGTCGGAGACGATCTGACGCTCGTTTTCATCCATGGACTTACGTCCGCGGCGTTTAGGCGCGGGGAGAGTACCGGTACTTTCAAACTGTTCGAGGGAGGCGATCACCTCGTTCAGCTTTCTGAGTTCCTCGTAGAGATCCCGGATTGCTTTGTTCAGATCCATGTGTAACCGTGTAACTCCACGGTCCGCATGGCCTGCTAGCGCATCAGGAAGGGCCAGTGCGGGACTAGATGCAGCTTATAGTGTAACGCCGCAAGATAGAGTAGCGCACCTAGTACAACCAATACAATCCCGGCAACTGTTAATACCTTGCCCCAAGGGAAGCGGCGGCCTTCGCGTTTTAGTACTAATAAGTAGCCTGCGAAGACACCCACGTAAAACAACAAGCACATGGGGAGGGCAAACAAGAGCATGTTAAAAGCGTCGGGAGTAGGAGTGACGATGGCGGCGATGATAAAGATGCCGAGGATGGCGTAGCGGCTATGCTTCACCAGGAACGCGGGGCTAACCAGGCGCAAGAGGGTTAGGAAGAAAATGAGCACCGGCATCTCGAAGACCAGGCCGACGCCGAGGGTGACATTGACAAACAGATCGAAGTACTCGCTGATGGAAACCATGGGGTCGACATAGTTGCCGACACCGATGCCTAACAGGAAGGTGAGAGCGAAGCGGAAGGCGACGAAGTAGGCAAAAGCGCCGCCGCCGATGAACAGGCCGGCCGAGCAGAGGATGAAGGGCACGGCATAGCGGCGTTCGCGCTTGTAAAGGCCGGGGGAAATGAAAGCCCAGATCTGGTAAAGAACCCAGGGAGACGCGATGAACAGGGCGCAGAGGAACGGAAGCTTCACCCAGATGACATTGAACTGCTCCATCGGGGTGATGGCTTTGAGGGTGGGCGGCTTGACGCCCAGGGATGTAAGGGCTTCCACGGCCGGGGCGGCGATGAGGCGCCAAAGCTGGCTGCAGAACGAGAAACTGGCAACGGTGGCGACGAGAACGCCGACCACCATTTTGATGATGCGGGAGCGTAGCTCGGTGAGGTGATCGAGGAAGGACATGCGGAGCATGCCATCGTCGTCGCTGCCGGAATCGGGAGGGTCGGGAGGAGGAGGCGTACGGCCCCCTCCACCACGAGTCGTGGTAACAGCAGTTACAGCTCCGGAGGGAGGCGTTACTTTCCCTGTAGGAGCCTTGGCTCCATTGTCATCTTCACGAGAGGCCATTGAATCGAGAGCTAAGCGTTAAATTCCGTTGCCGGTGAACCGTTCGCCGTGTGGTGCGCTTCGAGCTCCGGGGGCAAGCTCCAAGCCGGATCTCCGCCGCCGTGTGGAACAGGTTCGTGCGAAACTACAGCGGCTTCCGTAAAATTCTCTGGTTGGCGGGCGACGGCACCCTCCGGCGGAACGGACGACAAAGACTCAGCGCCCTCAGTTGCGGATGCACTGATTGTGGAAGTGTTGGTTACGGTGGAATCTACTGGCTCCGTGGTGGATGATGCATACGGTTCGCCATAAGTTCCGGCGTCGCTCGAGGAATAATCGTAGGTGTAGTTATCGTACTGATAACCGGTTGCGACTTCCTTCTGCGTTTGTGTTTCCCGTTCCAGGTTTTGCAATTCGCGGTCGAAGGTGGCTTTCAGCTCGCTCTGGGCGCGGCGGAACTCGGTAATCGCCTTCCCCAAAGTTCTGCCCAACTCAGGCAGTTTTTTGGGGCCGAAGAGAACCAGCGCGACCAGGAAGATCACGACCATCTCCGGCATACCTACGGGACCCATCTGGCTGCTTCCTCCATTCGAAACTTCACCCACATGATATCACGCGAGGGTGGCGGGGGCTTGCTAAACAAAAGAAACAAACGCGGGATGCGCTCAGGTTTGGAGGATGCAGATGTCGCGGAGGTTGCGGTAATGCTCAGCATGATCGAGGCCGTAGCCCACTACGAATTCGTCGGGAATGCGGAAGCCGACGTAGGCGACGTCGACGGGGCGCTGACGGCGGTCGGGCTTGTCGAGCAGGGCGGCGATACGGATGGAGCGCGGCTTGCGCTGTTCCAGCAGATGGATGAGGTAGGTGAGAGTAACGCCGCTATCCACGATGTCTTCAACGATGAGGAGGTCGGCGCCTTCGACTGAGAAGTCCAGGTCCTTGGTGACCTTGACCTCGCCGGAGGTGGATTTGCCTTTGCCGTAACTGGAAGTGCCCATGAAATCGACGTAGGCGTCGATGTGCAGAGCGCGGGCCAAGTCGGACATGAAGAAGCAAGCGCCCTTCAGGATGCAGACCAGGTGCAGATTTCCCTCGGGGTAGTCGCGGTCGATATCGGCGCCCAATTCGGCGACGCGCCGGCGGATCTGTTCTTCGGAAATGAGTACGCGGAGCGAGCTCAAACTGCCCCCTAATCCGCAACCGCGCTCAGGCGGGTGCTTTCGGGCCCAATGTGGATGTGCGCGCCGGTGGCTTTTCCGGGCATGGCATGCCAGAAAGCGAAGTAAGGGATGTGGCGGGCTTCCAGATACTGGCGGAGCCAGACTCCTTCGGGCTGATCGGGTGCGATGGCGACGTCCACGCGGCCGCGATGATCGAAGCCCAGCGCTCGGTGGACGGCGGTTTCGCCCATGGCGCTGACGGGCAGTTGTTTCGAGAACCGTCGTTCGAAGGCGGCCGACACTTGGGTGAACTCGAGGGGTGTGAAGATGCCGGAGCCATCGTAACGAACCAGAGCCGGCGCCAGGCCGGCAATGTCATTGAGGCGGGGGCGGTTTTGTTCCGCTCGCGCCATTTCTGCGATTTCGTGGCTGAGGGCGGCGCGGGAAACAGCCAGATCGTATTCCTGGCGGGCAAAATTGACTTGGGACACCAGCGGCGGCAGGTCGTTCTTGGCTACGATTCCGCTTTCAAGCATGCTACTGGCGCGGTCGAGGCGTTTTTGGCGGCGATCGAGGCGGCGCTGCGCCGCGGCTACCATTTCGGCCGCCTGGTCCTCGGTCAAATCCTGGCCGTACATGGTGCGGCGGATGATTGACATATCCTGCGCGTCGCCCAGATTGTCTTCCGCCTGCTCGAGCTGCACGCGCGGTAACGCTCCGGCATCTACCAGCGCGCGGAGGCGTTGGATATCCAGGCGGGCGCGGAGAACCTCGGCATCCTCAGGGGCGGAGGCAGGTGCTAGCGGGGCGACGGAGGGCGCTTGCGGAGCCGCGCACAACAGTACTGAAGAGACCGTTAAAGGGAGGAGAAAACGCATGAGCACTTACCTATATTGTAGTACGATACGGTCAGGGAGCGTGTTCTGACAAAGGTCGATCCGAACGAAACCGAACTGAAAGAAAGCATCACATCGGAATCCCCCGCGTGGCTGGAGGCGGTGCGCGCCGCCGAATCGAAGAAAGCCACCGACATCCGCGTGCTGGACCTGACGGGCATCACGGCATTCGCCGATTATTTCGTGATATGCACGGGGGCGAACGGGCGCAATGTGCAAGCCATCGCGGATGAAGTGGGAGCGCGGCTGAAGAAGACCGGCGAGCTGCCGCACAGCGTGGAAGGTTATAGCCAGGCGGAATGGATACTGGCCGATTACGGTAATTTCCTGGTGCACATTTTCGCTCCGAAGTCGCGCGAATATTACGATCTGGAGCGGTTGTGGCGCAACGCCAAGGTAGTTGAAATTCCGGCCGAGTGAAGACTTTCCTGTATTTTGCCGGCAAGCCGCGGGATGCGCACGCCAATGCCATCGCCGCGGATTTCGTGGGCCGGGCCAACCGCTATTCCGCTTGTGAAATGCGGGAAATGCGCCCCGACCGCATGGATTTGTGGGCGAAACATCCGACGGCGAGGCGCATTTTGCTCGATCCCGCGGGACAGGCCATGGATACGGCGGCATTTGTCGCGTTATTTTCACGTGCGGAGATGGAAGGGCACGATTTGGTCTTCGTGGTGGGCGGCGCGGACGGATTGCCGCAGGATTGGCGCAGCCGGGCGGATGTGCTGCTGTCGCTGTCGCGGATGACGTTTCCGCACGAACTGGCGCGCGCCATGCTGGCCGAGCAGATTTATCGGGCGTTTGCCACGTTGCGGGGGCATCCCTACCCGCGCTAAGGTAGTCCAAATAACATGTCTTGGTTCAAAAAGGAAAACGCAGCGCCGGCGAAGGTGGCGCAAATCAACGACCCTTCCCGCAAGCTGCGCACGGAAGGACTGTGGTTGAAGTGCGACGGCTGCAGGCAGATCATCTGGAAGAAGGACCTGGAATCGAACTGGAATGTGTGTCCGAAGTGCGGCGCGCACATGCGCATGGACGCAGCGGCGCGGCTGCGGCTGCTATTCGACGGGGACTACGAGACTTTCGACGCCGACTTGCGGTCGTCGGATCCGTTGGAGTTTTTCGATTCCAAGCCGTACCGGCAGCGGCTGGACGGCATGCGTTTGGTGACCTCGCTTTCCGATGCGATGATTTCAGCGAGCGGCAGCGTGGCGGGACGGCGAGTGAATATCTGCTCGATGGAAGCGCGGTTTATCGGCGGCAGCATGGGCTGCGTAGTGGGCGAAATGATCACGCGGGCGATTGAGCGGTCGATTGCCGGCAAGATTCCGCTGGTGATCGTTTCCGCGTCCGGCGGCGCCCGTATGCAGGAAGGCGCAGTCAGCCTGATGCAGATGGCCAAGATTTCGGCGGCTTTGATGCGTTTGGATCAAGCTGGAGTTCCTTACATCAGCGTGCTGACCGATCCGACGACGGGCGGCGTAACGGCCAGTTTCGCAATGCTGGGCGATTTGAATGTGGCGGAGCCGGGGGCGCTGATCGGTTTCGCCGGGCCGCGCGTGATCGAGCAGACCATCCGCCAGAAGCTGCCCGACGGATTCCAACGGTCGGAGTTTTTGCTGAAGCACGGCATGCTGGACGCCGTGGTGCCGCGCCTCGAAATGAAGAGTTATCTGGGCACGGCGCTGAAATTCTTCATGGATTGAGCTGCCGCTCTGTCGATGAATTATCCGGATTCGGTCCGCTTTCTCTACGCGCTGGGCAACGAAGTGGTTACGGCCAAGCTGGGCCTGGAGCGCATCGAGGCGCTCCTTGAAGCGCTGGGCAAGCCGCAGCAAGCTTTTCGTATTGTGCACGTGGCTGGGACTAACGGCAAAGGCTCGACGTGCGCGATGATCGAGTCGGGTTTGCGGGCGGCGGGGTTGCGGACCGGACTGTTCACTTCGCCGCACCTGATCGAACCGACAGAGCGCATCCAGGTGGCGGGCAAGCGCGTGAGTGCGGAGCAGTTCGCCGCGGCATTTGACGAAGTCCATGAGTGCTCCGAGCGGTTGTTACGGGCCGAGCGCATCGATTTGCATCCCACGTATTTCGAGACGGTGACCGCGATGGCAATGGTATTGTTTCGCCGTCTGGGCGTGCGGTTCGCGGTGGTCGAGGTAGGACTGGGCGGCCGGCTGGACGCCACGAACGTGGTTATGCCTCAGGTGTCGGTGGTCACACCGGTGGATTTCGATCATGAAGCGTATCTAGGTAGCAGCCTGGAAGCGATTGCCGGCGAGAAGGCGGGAATTCTAAAGCCGGGAGTCGCGGCCGTTTTCGCGCGGCAGCGGCCGGAAGCGAGCGCGGTGTTGGAAGCTCGGGCGGTGGCATTGGGATGCACTATCACTCACAGTTCGGAGGTAGTGACCAACGGTGTTGCACTGGATGTGCGCGGCAGCGAATTCATTTGGAGAGAAACGAAGATCCGCTGCCCGCTGCCGGGCGAGCATCAGGTGGAGAATGCGCGCACGGCGATCGCCGCGCTGACTTTGCTGGGCGTTACGAACGCGGCGATTCGGGAGGGCATCGCGCAGACGGTATGGCCGGGGCGGCTGGAGCGGGTAGCGGAAAAACCGGAGATTATCCTGGACGGCGCACATAACCCGGCGGGTGCGCGCGCATTGGCCGAGTATTTGGACCGTTTCTACGAGCCGGGGCGCGTCTGGCTGATTTATGGCGCGATGCGCGACAAGGCGGTGGAGGAGACGGTTGCGATTCTGTTTCCGCGAGCGGCGCATGTGATCGTCACGGCCCCGGACCAGGCGCGCGCTTTGCGGCCGGAATCGATTCGGGACTTGGCCGATCATGCGGACGTACGCTTGGCGGCGGATCTGCGGGCAGCGCTGGAGATGGCGCGCGCCGCATCGCACGAGGATGCGATTTTCGTGACCGGTTCGCTGTTCCTGGTGGGCGAAGCACGGGCGCTGTTGAAGCCGGATGTTATACTCCCAACTTCGGCGACTGAATCGTGTCCATGTTCCTGAGCCGCCTGCGCGCGTATCTGCTGATCGATCCGCTGATCATCACGAGCACGGCTATTTTTGGTTTTGCTTCACTGTTGGCGTCAGCATTCGACAAAACCGGCGGCACGCAGCACGCGATTGCCCGGGTGTGGGCTCGCTCGCTGCTGGCAATCAGCGGCGCTGCCGTGCGCATCGAGGGTTTGGAGAAGCTGTCCGGCGCCGGCCCTTATGTGTTAGTGGCTAATCATTCGAGCTACATGGATACACCGGCGGTGCTGCTGCTGCCGCTGCAGATCCGGTTTTTCGCCAAGGAAGGCCTTTTCCGAATTCCACTGCTCGGTGGACACCTGCGGCGGGCGGGCCATTTTCCGGTTCCCCGGGACAACCCGCGGGCGGCACTGAAAAGCCTGACGGCGGCGGCGAAGCGGATCCGCGAGCGCGGCGTTTCCACGATCCTGTTTCCCGAGGGAGGCCGGACACCGGGAGGATTGCGCGAGTTCAAAGAGGGCGCGGCCTATCTGGCGATCAAGGCGGGAGTGGCGGTGGTACCGATCGGGATTCTGGGCACGCGGCAGGTGCTACCTATGGATTCGATGCATGTGCGTCCACATGCGGTGACTGTGCGAATCGGTAATCCCATCGACACGAGCGGGATGAGACTGGAACAGCGGGGGGTATTAAACCAGACGCTGCGAAACACAGTGGCGGAGCTCATTGGCGAGGATCCCGAACGTGTGGCGCCGGCCTGATGGCGTTGGACGGGCGCAGGAGCATGTGCCGCGAAAGGTTGTGGGAGAATGGGTTGAATGATCGTCGCCGACGGCATCTATTACGCGCTAGGACTGACTGCGGGCGGTTTGGCCGTATCTTACCTGACGAATCCTTGGTTTGGTTTGCCGCTGTATATTTTAGCCGTTTTTTGCCTGTATTTTTTTCGCGATCCGGAACGTGCGATACCCGCGGGTCCGGTGGCGGTGTCGCCGGCGGACGGCAAGGTAGTGGCGATCAAGCGGGAAAGCGACACGCAGACGCGGATCAGCATCTTTCTGAACATTTTCGACGTGCATGTGAACCGCGCGCCCATCGGGGGGAGCATCGCCGAGGTGCGGTACAACAAGGGCCAGTTTCACGTCGCCAGCCGCGAGGAATGTTCCACGGAAAACGAGCAAAACATCATTACCGTGCGCGGCGAAGGCAGTTGCGTGGTGTTCAAACAGATTGCCGGGTTAATTGCGCGGCGCATCGTTTGCTATAAGAAGCAGGGCGACCTGGTGGCCAAGGGTGAGCGGGTGGGCCTGATCAAATTCGGGTCGCGGGTGGACGTATTGTTGGGCCCCGAGTGGGAAATCACCGTACAGCCGGGTATACGAGTGTCCGCTGGGTCAAGCATCATCGCGCGGCGTTTCGACGCGGCGCCGACGGACTTGACGGAAGCGCGCGAGCTCGAAACCGAGACCCGGGAACTGGTGCATGCCCAGGCTTAGGAACCCGCTGATCGACCAGGAATCGCCGGATCGGAGGCCGCGGCGCGCGGCGTATGCGCTGCCTACGCTGTTCACGGCGGGCAATATTTTTCTGGGATACCTTTCGATCTTGCGATCGTTTCGGGCGGCGATGGCAGCGGCGGCCGGCGGCGCGGCAGCGGCGGGCGCGGCGGAGGATTTTGAAATCGCCGCCAAAGCGATCGGCATCGCCGTTCTGCTGGATGGACTGGACGGAATGATCGCGCGTTTGACGCACACCACCAGCGATTTCGGACGCGAGATGGATTCCCTGGCGGATGTCATTAGCTTTGGCATGGCACCCGCAATCCTGGCCTTCGCCTGGGGCGTTCAGTTCGTGGATAGCGGTCTCGCCTCTCCCTTAAAACATCAATTGTTCCAGGCAGGATATTTTGTGGCCTTCCTGTTTCTGGTGTGCGGAGCGGCGCGGCTGGCGCGCTTCAATGTGCAAAAGAATCCGGTACCGAAGAACCCCGGCCGGCCCAACCGGAAATATTTTGTCGGACTGCCGATTCCCGGCGCGGCAGGGTTCGTGGCAGCCAGCGTGTACGGCTTCTACGGGCAACCGATTACCAGCTGGATCGGCGCTGTTGTTTGGCTCGGTCTGTTGGGGATGCTTGGGTTTCTGATGGTGAGCACCTGGCGCTACTACAGTTCGAAAGGCCTGAGCCTGCGGCAGCCGCATACACCGCTGATCGTGATCGTGGTGGGAGCGCTGGTGTACGCCATCTGGAATTATGGGCACGTGGTGCTGCCGGCGATCGCCGCGACGTATGTGGGTAGCGGCATTGCGATTCGTATCGGCGGCGTGATACGGCGCAACGTCAACAAGCGGCGTCTGGGCGCGCCGCCGCACGCTCCGGAGCGACAAATTGGCTAAGACACAGACGTGGGCATTGGTAGGCAGCGAATCGCTGGTGGGACGCGAGGTGCGCGACCTGGTGGCGGTGGGGCACGTGCCGGTGGATCTGAAACTGCTGTCGGAAGATCCCGAAAAGCAGGGCGCTCTGACGGAGCAGGCCGGCGAGCCGGCATTGGTATTCGGCCTGGATGAAACGGCAATCCGCACAGCGCCGGTGGTGCTGCTGGCGGGGTCGGCGGACTCCGCCCTGAAGGCTCTGGATCTGAGGGCGGGCATGCCGGGCACCATTGACTTGACGCACGCCCTGGAAGACCACCCGAGTTCTTTGATTCGCGCTCCGTTCGTGGAGCCGGAGGGATTTCACGCCCCAGAGGATGCGGTTCATCTGATTGCGCATCCGGCGGCGATCGCCCTGGCGATGGTGCTGCCGCGGCTGCATGCCGAGTTTCCCCTGCGGCGATCGGTAATCCACATTTTCGAACCTGCCAGCGAACGCGGCACGCGGGGCGTGGAGGAGTTGCAGCAACAGACGGTCGGCTTATTGTCATTTAAGAGCATGCCGAAGAAGATCTTCGACGCGCAATTGAGTTTCAATATGCTGGCGCAGCTCGGCGAAGAAGCGCCGGTGACGCTCGAATCGCTGGAATTGAGGATCGAGCGGCATCTGGCGATCCTGCTTTCGCGCGGCACGGGGACGATCGCAGCGCAGGCGCCCATGCCGTCGTTGCGGCTGATTCAGGCGCCGGTGTTTCACGGCTATAGCATTTCTTTGTGGGTGGAGTTCGAGCAGAACCCGGGTGTGGCTGCCCTGGAGGCGGCGCTGGCGCACAAGCGGATCGACGTACGCAATTCAGATCTGGAGCCGCCCTCGGCGGCGGGCATGGCGGGCCAGGACGGTGTCGCCGTAGGAGCGATCACCATGGACCGGAACCATCCGCAGGCATGCTGGATGTGGCTGGTGGCGGACAATCTGCGTCTGGCGGCGGAGAATGCCGTGGCGGTGGGGAGCGAATTTCTATGAGAATGGCGGAAATCGCGGCATTAGCGTTGGCACTGGGGGCGGCCGGCTGCGGGTATCATGTGGCAGGGAAAGCCGACCTGATGCCGCAGACGATACACACGATCGCCATCGCGCCGTTTGCAAACCGGACCATTCAGTACAAGCTGGCTCAGCGACTGCCTGCCGATATTACGAGGGAATTCATCTCACGCACGCGCTACAAAATCGTCAACGATCCGAAGACGGCCGATGCGGTTCTGAATGGCGCCGTAGTGAATTTCGTATCGTACCCAATCATTGCGGATCAGGCATCGGGACGCGCGACGGTGGTGCAGTGCAGCGCTTACCTGAACGTGACGTTGACGGAGAGGGCGACTGGCAAGGTGCTGTTCACCCGGCCTTCGCTTGAGGCGCGCGAGCGCTATGAAATCAGCGTGGATCCGCAGACGTATTTCGACGAGAGCGGAGCGGGCGTGGAGCGGCTTTCGAAGGACGTGGCCAAAGACGTAGTGACTTCGATTTTGGAGAAGTTTTGAAGGCATGACTCCGACGCAGCTGCTCGCCCGTCTGGAACAGCGGGGTGCGGCGCCCGCTTATTTGTTCCTGGGTCCGGAAGCGTATCACCGGCAGCGGGCGCGGGCGGCAGTGCGGAAAGCAGCCATCGGCGAGGAGGGCGGCGAGAGCGCGGTCACGCGCTACGACCTGAACGAGACGGCGCTGGCGGAGGTGATCGACGATGCACGGGCGCTTTCGCTGTTTGCCTCGGAGCGGATTATTTTCGCGGGGAATGCGGAGGCTGCCCTGCCCCGCACGCGATCCGACGAGGACGCCGAGGATGGAGAGGGCGGCGGCGGTTCGGCGGATGTTCTCTCGGCTTATATGAAAGACCCGACGCCTGGCGTGGTGGTGGTATTCGACGCGCCGCGCTTCGACTTCGAAGGCGAGGATAAACGCAAGCAGGAGCGGGTCCGCAAGTTTTACTCGGCGGTGGGGGAGGCAGTCGAATTCAAGCGGGCCTCCGCGGACGAAGCGCGGCGCGAAGCGGTGGAACTGGCGAAGCGCACCGGCTTGCGAATGGATCGCGAAATGGTGGATTTGCTGGTGGAAGCGCTGGCGGCGGACCTGACCCGCATCGGGGTGGAGGTGGAAAAATTGGCGCTGTACGCGGGCGGCCGGGCGGTCACCGGGGAAGATGTGGCGCTGTTGATTCCGGATGCGCGGGCGACGACGATCTTCGCGCTGGTAGCGGCATTGGGGCGGCGGGACCGCACGCAATCGCTGGCGATTTTGGACACCCTGTTTCGCGAAGGAGAGTATCTGCCGCTGGCACTTTCGTTCCTGGCGGCGCAGTTTCGCGCGGCGCTGGTGGCCAAGGAGGCTGGCTTACGCAGCCCGCAGCAGGTGCAGGGACACTTCGCCAAGATGGGCGCGCCGATGTGGGGATCGCGAGCCGAGCAGGTATTTCAGACCGTGGGGAAATTTTCAAGAGCGCACTTGGAACGCGCCATGGAGTTGACGTTCGAGGCGGACAGAGATTTACGGAGCGCGCGGCCGGACGACCGCATCGTGATGGAACAGTTTATCTTGCGCTTGACGGATGCGGGGACGCCGCTTACGCGGTAGCCATGGCTTTCAGCTTCAAGTGCAGGTTCGACTTGTAGCGCGCCGCGGTGTTCTTCTTGATGATGCCGGTCTTGGCGGAACGGTCAATCAGCGAGAAAGTGGCGGGCAGCAGGTCAGTAGCGGCCTTGACATCCTTGGAAGTGAGGGCGCGCCTCATGGCACGGATCTGGTGACGGAGGCGAGACTTATTCTGCCGGTTGTACTCGGTACGCTTTTCGTCTTGTCGCACGCGCTTCAGCGCGGAAAAATGATTTGCCATCTGGAAACAGGGTAATCCTTACAAGAGATTCGTAATAGTCAGGATAGCGCAAGCGGCGTGTTTGGGTCAAGCGGCTTGGACGGGCGTATTCATTTCGCAGAGGGCGGCGCGGTGGTAGTCCAATACATGGCGAGACGGTCCGGAAGGCGGAGGGCCTCATGAACCACGCCCAGGAACGATTCCCCGATCGCGGCCGGCGGGACGATGAAGAGAGTGCGGATGGAATCGAAGGTGCCCCAGCGATTGGGGTCGCTGGACAGTGGTATGAAGGCGAGAGAGTCGTCGGGAGGAGGCGGCGGGGGGCCCAGGCTTTCGAGGTTGGCCCAGACCTGGTATCTCTTCCCGGCGACAGTCAGGGTATCGAGCTGAACGCCGACAAGGTAGTAACGTCTTAAGGTGTCGAAGTCGGTTGGATACACCTGGCGGATGATGCGCGTCACGTGTCCGGATGCGGCGGCGCCCTTGGGCACAACGATGGAACCCTTCTTTTTGACGTCGCGGGACACCGTCAGAGAGAGCCGGCTACCGGCGGTCATGGTGCGTTCGTCGATGGACTCGATGAGGCTCATGGGGAGGACCAGGCCTTCGGGCAGGAGCGGATCGTCCGCCGCGTTTACGGCTACCGGCGCCAGCGGCACCGAGGAGGTGGACGGCGCGGCATCAAGAGCCGTCTCGACCAGAAGGTTGCCGCGCTTGGGGATGTACTGCCGGCAATCGGCGGCGTGCGCTGTCAGGCGAACCTCACGTCCGGAGCGCTCGCGTAATGTAAGATCCATGGACACGGGCAACAGGACGGCGGTAGCGGCCAATTGGATGCGCGAGTATTCAAGGATCTGGGTTACTGCCTGGATGCCCAGATCCGGCGGTATGCCTTCGGCTTGCAGGGCTAGGCGCACGACGTCGAGGTTATCGGGTTCGGCCCAGATCGAACCAGAATAACCACTCCTCACGGCACGCCCCTCTTTTAGAAATGAGTAGGTGCTGGCTTCTTTCGGCATGGCGAAGTCGGAACGCAATAATGGCCGGCCCTGTTTGAGTTCGTCAGGCGCATCGTAATAAGTGGCGTTGACGGTTTGAAAGAGGGCGCGGGAATAGAGCGCGAATGAGCCAGTTCCCGCCTGGGAGTAGACCGCCAGGATTTCCTTGAGCCTGGCGCGATCGGCAGCGGCGGCGGGCCAGGCATATAACTCTTTGCCGCCGATTACGCCGCCTTCGACACTGAGCGGCGGGATCTCCAGCGGCGCACCCGAGCCAGTTCGAAGGGTCTGGCCGAGTGACACGGTGCAGACGAAGTCGGGAGTGGCAGCGAGGCTTTCCGACATCTTGCGGCGAATGCGGGTAACCGGAGCGGTGCCTGGGGCAGCCGTGCCAACAGCAAGCTGGAAAGCGAGAACGAACCAGAGGCACGCACGGAAGCGCCGGGCCATAATAGGACTCAGTATCGCATAACGAAGAGATTGCAACGCCAGAAGGAGTGAAGCAATGACCCGTCTTTGGATCGTCTTACTCGCGCTGCCGCTGTGCGGCGGCACCCTACCCGGGCGCTACATGGTCGTACTGACCGGCGAATCGGCTGCGCAGTTGATCGTACGCACGGTTGCGGAGAGCCAGCGGCATGCATCGCTACTGGGGCAACTGGGGCAGGATGCCCGGGCGCGTGTGCGGCGGGCGCAGGCTCCGGTCCGGGCGCGGTTGGAGCAACGCGGTGCCCACATCCGGGGTTCGGTGAATACGTTGGCGAACGCGTTTTTCGTCGAGATTCGGGATGACAAGGCAGGGCGACTGGCGGGCGTGCGCGGGGTGCGGCGCGTGATCGCGGAACGGACATACCAACTGACTTTGGACCATGCGCTGCCCCTGCACAAGGTGCCGCAGGCTTGGAGCCTGGGTGGTGCGTATGCGCAGGGTGCGGGGATGCGAGTGGGCATGATCGACACCGGCATCCAGATCACACACCCTGGATTCAACGAAACGGGCTTTCAGGCGCCTGCCGGATTTCCGGTGGCTGGCACAGCCAGCGACCTGGCGTACACGAATCAAAAGGTGATTGTGGCGCGCAGCTACGTAAGCCAGTGCCTGTCGACCGATCCGGATCCTTCGGCCCAAGACGATGTGGGACATGGGACGGGAACGGCGATGACGGCGGCGGGGGTCGAAAATACCGGCCCTCTGGCGACGATCACGGGAGTCGCGCCACAAGCCTATTTGGGTAACTACAAAGTCTTTGGGTCGCCGGGCATCAACGACAGCACCAACAGTTGCGCGATCGAATCGGCCTTGGAAGACGCAGTTAACGACGGTATGGACGTAGTGAATCTGAGCCTGGGAGCGGTGCCCGCGCCGCGCCTGGCGGACGATCCGGAGGTGCAGGCGATCGAAGCGGCGGCGGCTATGGGCGTAATTGTGGCGATCGCTGGTGGTAACAACGGCCCCGATCCCAACACCATCGGTTCACCGGGCACGGCGCCTTCCGCGATCACGCTGGGGGCGATGAACAACGACCGTTACTTTGCGGCGCCTTTCCGGGTGGGAAGCAACGGACCGTATGCGGCGATTCCGGGGGCGGAAGGTTTGCCGGCGAGCTCGATTACGGCGCCCTTGGTGGACATATCGAGCAAGCTGGACTCGACCGGGCTGGCGTGCAATCCGCTGCCGGCCAACAGCCTCACCGGCGACATTGCGCTGATTTTGCGCGGGACCTGTACCTTCGAAGTGAAGCTCGATCATGCGCAACAGTCAGGCGCCGTAGCTGCGCTGATCTATACCTACTCGTCCAGTCCGGACGCCATCGTGATGGCGGTGGGTACGGCCACGCTGCCCGCGGAAATGGTGAGCAATCAGGACGGTCTTACGATCAAGCAACTGGTGGCCAGCCCGGCGGAAGCCACCATGTCGTTTACGCAAGCGGCATTCGCGACGGATCCGAATCGTATCGCGGGTTTCTCGTCACTTGGCCCCAGCGTGGATCTTTCGATCAAGCCGGATCTGCTGGCAGTGGGCGAGAATTTCTATACGGCGGCGCAGAGTACCGACGCAAGCGGAGAGCTTTACAATGCGCAGGGCTATGTGGTGTCGCAAGGCACCAGTTACTCGACGCCGCTGGTATCGGGCGCGGCGGCCGTACTGAAGGCGGCGCGGCCCGGACTGACGCCACTCGAATACAAATCCCTGTTGGTGAATAGCGCCGCGGCGGCGTTCCCGGGGCTGCAACAATCCGTGCAGGACGCGGGGGCCGGCATGCTCGATTTGAATGCCGCGGTGCTGGCTACGGTGGCGGCTAACCCGACGTCGCTGAGCTTCGGAGTGGGACCTGGAACGGCATCGCTAGCGGCGACCGTGCGGCTTTCCAATCTCGGGTATGGCGGCGATCAGTATCGGATTTCGGTGGCGCCCACAGGCTCTTCGCCGGGTCCGATTCCGGCTGTTTCCAGCGTGGCGCTTGCTGCCGGCACTTACTCCGATGTTTCCTTCTCGTTCGCGGCATCCAACCTGGCGGCGGGCGCATACGGGGGATTCATTGTGGTGCAGGGGGCAAATGCAGGGACAGTGGCGCGCATCCCATATTGGTATGGCGTAGCATCGCCGGCGCCGGCGCACCTGACCATCTTGTATGTCTCCTCCGCGACGGCAACCGCCGGCAAAGAAGTGGACAACGCCATCTGGTTCCGGGTGACGGATGCTGCGGGGATCATCGTGAGCAACGCCGCGCCCAAGGTGACGGCGAGCGCCGGAGGGGGCAGCGTAGTGGCGGTAAATTCGCTCGATTCCAGCTATCCGGGGGTGTGGAGCGTCAACCTGAAGATGGGGGCGACCGCGGGGACGAGCAATGTCTTTGAGATCACGGCCGGCGGTTTGACCGCCTCCGTTACGATTGTCAGCGATTAGCCTATAATTAACCTGTGGGAGCGAACGAAGTCAAAAAGAAACTGCAAGAAGAAATCACCTTGCTTGAATATGAGCTGCGCAATGAATTGCCCCGCGAGATCCTGAAGGCCCGCCTGCATGGCGACCTGAGCGAGAACGCCGAGTATCACGCAGCCAAGGACCGGCAGGGATTCGTGAACGCGCGGCTGAATCAGTTGAAGAGGCGCGTGGCGGAAATGTCGATGGTGGACTTCACCAAGATTCCGCATGGCAAGGTGGGGCTGGGTTCGACGGTGGTGGTAATGGACACGACCAAGGACGAAGAGATCACATACTTCCTGGTGACCAGCGAAGAAGCCGACGCGCAGAACGGGAAGGTTTCGACCAGTTCGCCGATCGGGCGCGCGATGTTAGGCAAGGAGGTCGGCGACACGGTGCGCGTGCAGTTGCCCGGGGGCTCGAGGGAACTGGAGATTCTGAAGCTGACCACGATTCACGATGTGGAGTGAACGATGACTTATACGCGCGCAATCGGCATTGTATTTGGCGCGGCTATCGACCGGATCGTCCGCTGGTTGGCTCTATCGCGCATTCACCCCAATGTTCTGACCTTTCTGGGCCTGGTGATTAATATCGTGGCCGCTTACCTGTTTGCGGCGGGGAATTTCCGTTGGGCGGGAGTGGTAGTGATCGGCGCGGGGCTGTTTGACATGGTAGACGGACGGGTGGCCCGGACAACCAATCGGGTAACCCGCTTCGGCGGTTTTTTCGACTCGGTGCTGGACCGATATTCGGACTTGGCCCTACTGATGGGGCTGTTGGTTTACTACGCTTCGATCAACCGGTTTTTTTACGTGGTGCTAACCGCCATCGTGATGACCGGATCGGTGATGGTGAGTTACACACGGGCGCGTTCAGAAAATACGATTGCGAAGTGCAAAGTCGGTTTTTTGGAACGGCCGGAACGAGTGGTGCTGCTGATTCTGGGGGCTTTGTTCGATCGCATGGCGCCGGTATTGTGGGTGATTGCGGTGTTATCGAACCTGACCGTGATTCACCGCATGAGCTACACGTGGCAGGAAACGAAGCGGATGGAGGATGCCCAACTGCGATCCTTGAGTCAGAAGTCAGCCGTCTAGCGTTTGTCTAGCTTTCCAGGATGACGTGGGCCATGGCTAACTCCGCCGTGTGGGTGATGGACAGAGCTACGTTCTTGACGCCTAGAGCTTCGGCAAAGTGAGCCGCGCGGCCGTGAAAGCGGAGGGTGGGCTTGCCGGAGGGAAGGTTGGCAACTTCAAAATCCTGCCAGCGGACGCCGCGACGCCAGCCCGTGCCGATGGCTTTCATGCCGGCTTCCTTGGCGGCGAAGCGGGCGGCAAAACGCTCGTAGCGGTTGGCTTTGCGAGCGACGTAGGCGATTTCAGCGGGGGTGTAGATGCGCCCGATGAAGCGCTGTCCGTAGCGTTCAATGGCGGCTTGAATGCGAGGAACCTCAGCCAGATCCACGCCGGTACCTACAATCATGAAGCTCTTTCCCGGGCTGGTGAAGCAGGCGGATGCGCCTGCCCCCTTCGGCCCTTTGCTTTACTCTTGCCGCCTGTGTCATGCGGCGGCGGCGGTGTTCTTGCGATGCAATGCCCAGCGCTTTTTTTGAGCGGCGGCGATGCGTTTGCGGGCGGCGGCGCTGAGCACGCGCTTCTTGGGCGCTGCCTCAGTTTTCGGCGCGGCGGCGCTGCCCGACGAGACACTGCCGCCTAACAGCGATTGAATTTCACGCATCTTGCTAACAATACGTTCCTTCTCAATCTCATATCCGACCAGCGCCATCTGCAGGGTTGTGTGATCTGGTGTAGGAATATTAGCTTTACCTCTCGGCATTGGTTTCTCCCTCGCACACTATATCATAAGTTGTCAAGAATACAATTACTCCGAAGCTATAATAAAGCATTCATGCGCGTAGTCATTCAGCGGGTCAGTCAAGCGAACGTCGAGGTCGACGGGCAAGTCACGGGGGCTATCGGCACCGGGTTGCTGGTGCTGCTTGGCGTCTCTCGAACAGACTCACAAAAGGATGTCGAGTACATGGTACATAAGGTACTTGAACTCCGGGTTTTTCCGGACGATGCAGGGAAGATGAACAAAAACGTCCAAGAGGCTGGGGGTGGGTTACTGATCGTATCTCAGTTTACCCTTTATGGCGATTGCCGGAAGGGCCGCCGGCCCAGTTTCGACGCAGCCGCCCCCCCCGAGCATGCCATCGAGCTTTATAAGGCTTTTATAAAGGCGGCTCGCGAGAATCACGCACCGGTGGAAAGCGGCGTATTTCAAGCTTCGATGCAGGTTCACCTGGTGAACGACGGTCCAGTGACGTTAATCATCGATTCGCCGGACGGCGCCGGACGTTAGCGGGATAGATACTTTTCGTAGAGCCGGTGGTGTTTGTTCTCCAGGTCGACCGATACTCCTTTTATAAAGACCTGCCTAATTTGGGTGCGCGTCTCTAACGGATCTCCGCCGGTAACAATCAAGTCCGCCCACTTGCCCTTTTCGATGGATCCGAGCTCATCGCCGGCTCCCCAGATCTGAGCGGGATAGAGCGTGACCGCCTTCAAGGCTTCGTCGTAAGGCAGGCCAAAACCTACCGCGGCGGCTGCTTCGAAAGGCAGGTTGCGCGGGTTATCTTCGTCACCGGGACCAAAGCTGGCGAAGGCAAATTTAACGCCCGCTTTGGATAACTCGCCAGGAATGCTGAAGGGCTTGTCGTAGGCATCGTCTTCCTCTTCCGGCAGACGCAGGGTCGGAGGCAGGATCACGGGGATAGCATGCGCCTTCAACTCGGCGGCAACCTTCCAGGCTTCCAGGCCCCGCTCAAGGATCATGCGTACTTTCTGCTTATCCGCAAAGGCGATGGCTTCCTTGATGGCTTTTTCCTTATCGGCACGGATCAACATAGGAAGCTTGCCATCGAGGACCGGAAGCATGGCTTCGAATTTCAAGTCGGTTTCAAAATCGGGACCGGCCGCCAGTTTAGCCTGGCGGTAACGGCGTGCCGACTCCATAAAGCCGTTCAACTGCAGTAACTGCTGTTCGTACCGCTTCCGGGCGTCGGCATAAGCCGAGGTGCGGCCTGGCTCGCCTTCCCCACCCCCTCCGAAACGTCCGGGCATCTGGATATGCGGATACTCCAGGCGCATGGCGGCGGGGGAACGGACCGCCATGTCGTCCATGGTCCAACCGTTGAGATGCATTAAAACGCTTTGGCCGGCAATGATGCCGCCGCCGGGACTGGTAATTACAGTGGTAATGCCGTTGGCGCGGGTGACCGGGATATGCTCGCTGGCTGGATTGACAGCGGTAGCGGCGCGTAGCTGCGGCTTGAAGAGGCCGATATCGGAGACATCGTTCATCTCGCGGACGGCGCCGATTTCGGATAAGCCGATTTCGGTGGAGGAATCAATGAGGCCGGGGTAGATATGCAAGCCTTTGAGATCGACGACGGGCACGCCTTTGGGGGGGACAGGTGAGCGCCGACTTCCGCAATCCTGCCATCGCGGATCAGCACGGCGCCGTTTTCGATGGCCGGGCCGGAGACGGGATGGACGGTCGCGCCGCGCAGGAGGACGGTTTGGGGCGCGGCCACGCGGAGGGAGGCTAGGGTCAACAGCACTACCGGAAATAGTCTCATTGGCCGCCTCCGGGTTCGTCGCGCAAAGACGCGCCGGCTGGCGCTTGCTCCGAATCAGGCTTCTTGCGTTCCTTCTTTTCCTGGGCCTTGGCTTTATCGATCAACGCCTTTTTGCGGGCTTCCTTAGCGGGACGCTCTTCCAAGTCCTTCTGACGATCGAAGTAAAGCTGGCCGTCGATGAAAACCTTTTCGACCTTGGCGTAGTTGGAAAGCGGATGCTTGTCGAAGATCGCCAAGTCGGCATCTTTGCCGGTTTCAATGGAGCCAACCCGCCCTTCGATGCCGAGTTGTTTGGCGGGATTGATGGTCACCAGGGAGAGCGCTTCGGTCTCGTTCAGTCCTCCGTATTTCATGGCCTTGGCCGCTTCGGTATTGAGATGGCGCATCAGTTCGGCGGAATCGGAATTCAAGGAGACCAGGACGCCTTTGCGGACCATGATGGCGGCATTGAAGGGGATGGCATCGTAGGCTTCCGCTTTATATGCCCACCAATCGCTGAAGGTGGAGGCGCCGACGCCGTGTTCGGCGATTTCGCGGGCGACTTTGTAGCCTTCGAGGACATGCTGGAGGGTGCGGATCTTGAATCCAAAATCGTCGGATACTTTGAGCAGCATCAGGATTTCGTCCGCGCGATAGCAATGAGCGTGGACATAGCGCTTGCCTTCGAGCACTTCGACGAGCGGCTCGAGTTTGAGATCGCGGCGCGGGGGAAGGGCCGGTTCGTGGCGATCGACCTTGGCCTGGTAGTCGCGCCATTGCTTCTGGTAGGCGCGGGCTTCGGTGAAGGCCTGGCGGATGACATCTTCGACACCCATGCGGCTGGCCGGATAGCGGAGTCCGGGCGAGGCGCCGAAACCATTGCCGGCCGCCCCGGAGCGCTTCACATTTTCGCCGAGAGCGAACTTGATGCCGGGCATGGCGCCTTCGAATTTCAACGATTCGGCGTCCTTGCCCCAGCGCATTTTCATGACCTGGCACTTACCGCCGATGGGATTGGCGCTGCCGTGGAGGACGTTGGCGGTGGTGACGCCGCCGGCCAAGGCACGATAGATATCTATGTCGTCGGGATTGATGACATCCTCGATGCCGACCATGGATGAGACGGCAACCGCGCCTTCATTGATGCTATCGGCGGCGATGTGCGAGTGACAGTCGATGATACCGGGCATGACATACTGACCGGCGGCTTCTATGACACGGGCGCCGTCGGGGACCAGCACCTTTTCGCCGACCTCGACGATTTTGCCGTCGCGAATCAGAATGGACCCCTGAAAGGTTCCTTTGGTTACGGTGAGGACGGTGGCATTGCGGATAACGGTTGATTCGGCGGGGGCGAGCAAGGGAAGGGCAAAGAGGAAAAGAGCGGCGCGGTTCATTGGACACCTCCGGGAATGGGGCGGCCTTCGCGATCGCCGGGAGGCGCGTCCGGCGCGGGCTCATACTTGACGCCGTCGACGAAGATGTATTGGATTTTGGCTTTCTCATCGAACAGGCCGCCTTTGACGAGGAGCAGGTTGGCGATTTTACCCGGCTCGATGGAGCCGAGGCGGTCGGACACGCCGTAGATTTCGGCGGGGCTGAGGGTGAGGGCGCGAATGGCGGCGGCTTCGGTGAGACCGGCATCCACTGCGCGCTTCAAGCGCCTTGCGGATATCTTTAGCGGGCGTGCCGCCGGAATAGAACGCGAAGCGCGCGCCTGCCTTATCGAGCGCGGCTGGCGTGGACGGCGCGCGATCGCGCAATTCCAAGGTACGGAGGCTTTCTTCCCGGTCGGGATCGGCGTCTTTTGGCTTTTCCGGCCACTTGAGGCTGACCAGCACAGGAACGCGGGACTTGGCGATCAGGTCCGGGATCTTATAGGCTTCGTGCGCGCCATACAAGACAGCGGGGCGCTTCAGTTCGGCGGCGAAGCGGAGCATGCGATCGAGCTGCTTGGCATCGTCGGCGGGGAGCAGCAGGCGGGGAGATTCGAGTAAGCCTTCCACAGCGCGGTCGTAGTTGGGGCGTTTTTGGCCGGCGGGATGGCTGACGTAAGCGGCCTGTTCCAGTTTGTAATGATCGGCGTCGAAGGATACCTGGCGGACGTAGGCGATGACGCCCATCAGGGAGCCGGGGTAAGTACCGAAACCGCGCGAGGCAAGGGTGACATATTGGCCGACAGGAGACATGACTACCATGCGACCCTGGTTTTCGCCGGAGAGATTGAGGAAGGCGCCTTCGCCCGCGAAAATGCCGGTGGAGGGGAAAGTGACGACGGAACTGAAGCCGGCGCCGCGGGTTTCCTCGATGCGTTTGTCGGCCGGGTTGAGGAGATCGGCCGCGCGCACCCAGGTGGTGGTGGAGGGACGAAACTGGGGGCCCTGCTCGGTGGGAACGGGAAGATCGGCGGCGCCGCGGGGAGCGGGCGTAGCCGCGGGCCGCGCGGGGGTGGGCGGAGTTTCGGGCAGTCCGACGGTGCTGAGAGCGTCGATGAGGCCGGGATAGATGGTGATGCCCTGAGCGTCGATGACCCAGGCATCCTTCGGGATATCGACGTTATCGCCGACAGCCTCGATGAGGCCGTTGCGCAACAGGACCGTGCCTTTTTCCAGCACCGGGCCACTTACGGTAACGACGCGGGCGCCGCGCAGAGCAATGGGGCCGGACTCGTGGGCGCAAAGGAAAGATGCCGCGGCGAGCAGCATGGTGAGGAGTTGTTTCATGGATAAAGAGGCATGATATTACATTTGAAGCCGGAGGTGTGCCTCCTTATCGCTTTTATTCAGTAAAGTTGCGGTTTTGAGCTATTGGGCCGCGGGATAGCGGACGACGGTGAAATTGCGGAGGGTGACGGTATCGGTGGTGGCGGCCGACATCTGACCCTGGAATGACAGGACCAAGGGATACTGCAGGGAGTCGTAAGCGTTTTCGACTCCGGCCATCACGGTGAGCAGCGTGCCCCAGGATTGCACGGACATCTGGCAGGCGGATGTATTGGCCCCCGCCGCCGCAAAGCCGGAAATGAACTTCTCCGCAGCGGCGGCGCCGCGGCTCACCAGCAATGTATTTCCCCAGTTGACCGCAAAAGAAAAGCCGGTAAGGGTGCCTTCGTGGGAGTAATCGAACTCAATTTTCACGCGATCTCCGGTCTGAATCGTGCCAGCGGCTATGGTGCAAGTGCCGAGGCTGGTGAGAACCGCCGCTGAGGTGGCGGCTCCAACGCCGGCGCAAAGAATTTGTGGCGCGGGAAGACCCTGAGGCGTGCCGGCCGGGGTGATGCGGTAAGAGGCAAGTAGGGTGTCGCCGGGCTGAGGCGTGGAAAGGGTCAAGAATTGAATGGTGTTGCCCGATAAGTTGTAATCGAAGCCAGCCTTTTGCAACACTCCGTTGCGATAGAGCGCGACACTGGAGGCTGGCACAGGGACAGAGCTAAGGGTAAAGGCAGTGTTGGAGCCATCGAGGATACCGGCGGGTATTTCGGCGTCGGTAAAACTCGGTCCCGAGCTGCCGGAGCCAGCCGTGCCACAGGGAGCGGAGGAGCCATCCACGTGAACGCAATCGGTAACATTGCCGGAAATTCCCTCCAGCAGACCCATGGAATCGACCACAGCCACGCGGCCGGTGGCGTAGGCCGCACCTTCCATGGGGCGCGCCTGCAAATCGGCCAAGAGACCGATGACGGAGGATTCGGGGATGGGGGTACCGCCGGTGACGAGCGGTGAGTTTGCCACTGTGGAAGACATCAAAACGGCTTGAACCCGCAAGGGCTTGGTGCTTGGGGGCACGGCCCAGGTTTCGGTGAACTGGTCGTTGCCGTTGCTGGTGAAGGTGACGGTGTAGTAGCCGGCCGGCGTTGCGTTGGTGGTAGGCACGAGCTGCACCAGGAGACTGCCGGCGGTGATATTCACGGTCACCGACTGGGTGGCGATCTGGGTGGTGTCGCCGGCGACGAAAGGCGTCCACTGGACGACAGCGAAGCCGTTGTAGGGCGTGCCATCGGCATTGTAGACGACATCCTGAATGGTGGTGAGCACCGGACCGGAGAGAAGGGGGACGGCAAGACAAACCGCGAGCGCGGCGGAAACCAGCTTCTGGGCAAGCATTTTATACCTTTCCTATTAAAAAAACCCCCGGGCCCACAAGGGGTCCGGGGGACTGACAAGCCAACGCAAGGCTAAACGCGACTTCAGTGTAACTGGCAAGTTTCAGGGGGATGCTTAGAGGGAAGCGGGGGATATAGGTTAAGTGATAAGGACTGCTGGTGTTGCGGGTTTAGTGGGATAAGTTCTCAACGCGTGACTGGAAGATTGCCGTCGGCATGCGCGTCTTTCGAATTTGAAGATGGAAAGCAGGGCAGGGCGTGGTTTGCGGGCGGCTCCTATAGGGTTAGGCCGCCCGGAATGCGCGCGGCTATTTCTTGGCGTTGCCGGCGGGCTGTTCGCTGCTAGGCGGCACAATGCCTTTCAATCGGAGATAGGTGACGATATTTCCGTAGTGCTCGTCGGTATGCGCTGTGTTTACGGAAAGTACAGTCAGCCGGGCAAGGTTAAACTTCATGAACTTCACCATCTGGCTGCCTTGCGCGTCGGTCATATTGGAGTAAGTCTTGTTGCAGTAGGCAACGGCCTCTTTTAATGCGCCAACCAAGTCGGCCTTGGAGGTCTTGCTCTTCTCTATCCCCTTTGGGGACGGCGTGTCGCCGGAGGCAATGGCGCAGAACATATACTGGGCGTCGGCGGCGTGGCCGATGAGCTGGCCGAAACTGCGTACGTCCGGGGTCGGCTTGAAGGAGTAGTTTTCCTCGGGCATCTTCTCGGCGGCGGCGACGACATTGCCGCTGACCATCATGTAAAAGCCTTTTTCGCTGGTGGCGATTGGATTAGCGGGCGGCGCGGGCGCATCTTGTGCCGGGACCACGAGCGGAAACGCGGCGAGGGCGGTGAGTGCAAAATAAATTCTGTGATTCACGTTGGATCTCCCGAAGAATTCTAGCATAGTCGGCGGGGACTGCCGCTTTGGCTGCGAATTTCGCGCAAACTGGCGCCGGCAGGAGTGCCAGCGGGGCACGCTCAAGAGGATGCGCCATGAGCGAACGAAGCCCATGTGATTGACGGCAGGTTGGTTGGACGCGGAACGGGGAAGGGGTTTGGGAGACGGGGTTTGGATTTTGAGCGAGGCCGGCTGTTTTGGGGGTGGTTTTTGTGGATTTCGGGGGTAGTACAGACGCAGTTGGGGTGTTAGGTTTTGGGTCGTGGGCTGAATTGCCAAAGAACGTACTACAAGGAAGCTAGCGGGTATCGGCGGGGGCGCAAGTCATGGGCGCGGGTTCGGATTGCGGGGACATGACGTAAGCGGGCGGCGAGACATGGGGGCTGGAACTGGCGGCCGCCGCGACAGGCTTGCGCTGTTCGGATTCGGATTCGCGTTCGCGGGCGCGGCGTTCGGCCTGGATCTTGCGCAGGCTTTCGAGGGCGCGGTCGAAGGTGCGCTGGTGATGAGCGCTGGATTTGTCGACGCGTTGGAGCATATCGATGTTGCGGTCTTCGCCGGTATTCATGTGACGGAGGAAGGCGACGCGTTCGACGCGGGCGAGGCGGGCGAGCATCCATTGGGCGTGGACCATGGCTTCGACGTAGCAGTGTTCGGTGCGGCCGACGGGACTCCAGTCGGATTCGAAGTCTTCCCAGAGGCAGTAGTATTCGAAGGGGTCTTCGCCGAGTTCGGGGCAGATGGTGAAGCGGGTGCGGAGGCCCCAGGTGATGGCGTTGCGGCTGGAACGTTCTTTGCCTTCCTCGCTGGTGGGTCCCGGACTTTTCTGGGCGTTTTGTTTATTGGCCTCGTGCTGTTTCTCAGATATTAACATTGGAAACTCCTGTTAGTCGATTTGGGGGCGATCCCCGCTTTCAGGGTAGATGGCGGGCGGCGGAAAACGGACCTGCGGGTTGGGGACGGACTGATGGAGTTGGTTTGTTTTGTTTTGGATGGAGGGTGGGGGAATATTTTACAGGGGTGTGAACGGCACCGGAGGGGGGACGCTCCGTTACCGTCGCGGCTCAGAGCGTCGCGGCTCAGAGTAAAGATATTGAGGCGCCGATGAACACGGATGAACGCGGATTCCGGCGGCGCAGGAAGAGCGTAGGCTATAGGGAGAGAGGATTATGAAGCAATCGAATCGACGGGCATTTATTCGCGGAGGCGCGCTGGCGGCGACCGCGGCGGGCGCGGCCAAAGGCCAGACGGGCCCAGAGAAGAAGGTGCATTACCGGGGAGAGAAGCCGGAGAAGACGCCGCTGTTTAACGGCGCCGTTTCTTACGGCAATCTGCTGTTCATTGCAGGCAAGGGCGCACACTTTGATGGCGACATTAAAGCGCATACAGCCCATGTGCTGGACGAGATACAAAAGGAACTGGAGAATGCCGGCTCGTCGATGGAGAAAGTTCTGAAGTGCAGTGTTTTCCTCAACGATTTGAAAGACTATAAGGGGATGAATGAAGTGTTTCAGGGGCGCTTCGGCCAGAATCCGCCGGTGCGGACGACGATCGCCGCGGCGGGAGGCATACCAGGCAACTCTCTGGTTGAAATGGACGTAATCGCTTACATTTGAGGATATGCTGCCATACCGCCTGGTGTACCACGAAGGCTACGACCTAAGGCTGGGAGACCATGTGTTCCCGTCCCAGAAATTCCGGTACATTCATGACCGGTTGATGCGCGACCGATTTGCCACGGCGGAAGACTTCGTGCGGCCGGAGCCGGCCAGCGATGCCGACATCCTGGCGGTCCACGAGGCCGGCTGGGTGGAGCGACTGAAGGCCGGAACGCTGAGCTATCAGGAACTCATGCAATTGGAAGTTCCTTATAGCCGCGAACTGGTGGAAGCCTACTGGCTGGCGGCGGGCGGCAGCATGCTGGCGGCGCGACTGGCGCTGAAGAACGGGATCGGTTTTAACCTGGGCGGCGGGTTTCACCATGCGTTCTCAGGGCATGGCGAGGGGTTTTGCGCGATCAACGACATTGCCGTGGCCATTCGCAGCTTGCAGCGCGGAACGGAAGGGGGAACGATGCGGCGCGCGATGGTAGTGGATTGCGACGTGCATCACGGCAACGGAACGGCGGGAATATTCGCCGGCGATCGATCGGTGTTCACGCTGTCGATCCACCAGTTCAACAACTACCCGACGGAGAAGCCGCTTTCCAGCCTGGATATTCATTTAGGCGATGGCGTTGGGGACGAGGAATACTTGCACCGGTTGGGAGACGGCTATCGAACGGCGCTGAGTTTATTTCATCCGGATTTGCTGGTGTATGTCGCGGGAGCGGATCCGTATTGCGAAGACCAACTGGGCGGTTTGTCGCTCAGCCTGGAGGGGCTCCGGGAGCGCGACCGCCTGGTGATCTGGACAGCGCTGCACAGCCACATTCCGGTGGCCATCGTGCTGGCGGGAGGGTACGCGGCTAACGTGCAGGATACCGTGACGATTCACGCCAACACGGCGTATGTAGCGAAGGAAGTGCTGGAAAAAACGGGTTGGTAGCGGGTTTACTATTGCCAGACGCGCTTGGGTACACCGCGGTCGCGATCTTTCACGCGGTCGTAGAGGTAATAAGTGGAGACGGTGCCTAGCGCCTCATTGTAGAGGGTTTCCTGCCCTAAAGTTTCCTTGAGATCTTCTTCGAAATCGTGCAGGGCCTTTAAATCAGGGGCCAGGGCGGGCTTGGTCTTACCGGAAGGGGTGCGGAAGAATTTCTGGTATCCGCCATCCACCAGGGAGGCGATTTCTGCGCCGATCAGGATACCGACCGAGGCGGAGCTTTCGATGTCGCCGCTATTTTCACGCAGGGCGACGGCGCAGTCCCCCTTGACGACCAGGACCGATCCGCCGGGTAGCGGCGAAACATTGAAGCCGGCCTTTTTGACATCGTCAAGGCGCTGCTGGAAGGTAAGTACGATGGGGCGCGGGCGGCGGAAGAACATAAGGACATTATAGCCGCGGGGCGCGGATGGACGCGGATCAACGCCGATAAAAGATAGGTATAGGTTATTGGCGTTGATCGGCGGCCCAGCGAGGCGGTATGATCGGAACCGATCATTCGGAGAGCTGGCGTTTCTCGAATCGGGGGTATGATGCAGTTTTTAACCAAGGCAGTTGTTTTTGCGGTTGGCGCGACAACGCTGCCCGCGCAGACTCTGACTACGTTGTATCGATTCAACACGGTGTATGGCGAATATGCCTCGGGAGCGTTGACGCAGGGCCCGCATGCCAATTTTTACGGGGCCACCTACGGCGGCCCGAATGCGAGTGGAACATTTTTCAAGATCAATTCCAAAGGCGTATTGAGCACGCTTTACGCTTTCTCGGGGCCGTATCCAGCAGGGGCGCTGGTATTGGCGACCGATGGCGATTTTTATGGCGCGGCAGCGCAGGAGGTCTTCAAGATTACCCCGGACGGGACGCCGACGACCCTATACACTTTTTGCTCCCACCTACCCTGCCCGGATGGGATGAGCCCGCTGGCCGGGCTGATCCAAGCGGCCGACGGCAACCTTTACGGGACGACATCGGCGGGAGGGGCAGGCAACAATGGGACTGTGTTCAAGATGACCACGGACGGCGAGATCGCCACCTTGTACAGTTTCTGTCCCCAGGGTGGCTGCCCGCGAGGTGGAGGCCCACAGGCGGGGCTGGTGCAGGGGTCGGATGGAGATCTGTACGGCACCACTTTAGGTACGGTCTTCAAGATTTCGACGGCCGGCAAATTTACTTCTTTGTTCGAGAGCGGGCAGACGGGCGACAGTTTCTACGCCGGACTGGTGCAAGGGGCCGACGGAGAGTTCTACGGAACGACGTACGATGGCGGGGCGCACGGACTGGGAATGGTTTTCAAGATTACGTCGAACGGCAAGCTGACAATTTTATACAGCTTCTGCGCCGAAAGCGGTTGCGTGGACGGTTCAGGTTCGAGGGCCGGCCTGGTGCAAGCCACGGACGGTAATTTCTATGGAACGACGATGCTTGGCGGCGCGGGTTACGGGACGCTTTTCAAAATCAGCTCCGGCGGGTTATTGACGCAACTGCATGTATTCTGCGCGGAGGCGGGTTGCCTGGACGGCGGGCTACCGATGGCGACGTTGGTGGAGGCCAAGGGCGGTGCTCTGTATGGATCGACCAGCAATTGGCAGTCGACCGCTTGCGACTCACCCTGCGGCACGATCTTCAAGTTGACGCCTTAGTGGGTGGGACGCTTGCTTACAGCAAGCGTCCCCAACTAAGCCTCTTTCCGCAATACCTCAGTCCGCCGCCATCATACTCGCCGCCAGGTCAACCACCCGCCCATTGCCCGGCACCACCACAATCCCCGACTCCGTCACCGTATACCCGCGCGCCCGGTCTTCATCCGCGTCGTACCCAATCACAGTCGATTCCGCTACGTCCGCCCCCGCATCCACAATGGCTCGCCGGATCCGGCTCTTCCGCCCGATCCTCGCATTCGGCATCAAAATCGAATACTCCACTTCGCAGTAGCTGTTCACCCGCACGCCCGTCGATAAAATGCTCCGCACCACCCTCCCGCCCGACACGATGCACCCCGCCGCCACCATCGAGTCCACCGCCACCCCCATCCGCCGCCCTTCCTGCGCGAAAACGAATTTGGCCGGCGGCGCTTGTACCATCCGCGTCCGGATCGGCCAGTCGCGATCGTAAAGGTTGAACTCCGGCGACACCGCAATCAAATCCATGTTCGCCTCGTAAAACGCGTCAATCGTGCCCACATCCCGCCAGTAATTCGCCTGCTTCCCATTAATGTCGTGGAAGTCATAAGCAATCACCCGCGCCTTGTCCAACGCCGCGGGAATCACGTCCCGCCCGAAATCGTGCGACGAGCTTTCGTCCCGCGCATCTTCGCGCAGAAGACGCAACAGCACATCGGTATTGAAAACGTAAATCCCCATTGAAGCGCTGACCTTCGCCGAATTGAACGGCGAAGGCGCCGAATCGCCGTGCCGCGGCTTTTCCTCGAACCCCACAATGCGGTGATCCGCCGTAATCTCCGCGATCCCGAAGCGCTCCGCTTCCTCCGGCCCCACCTGTATCGTCGCAATCGTAATATCGGCCCGGTGCCTGCGATGCCAGTCCACCATCTCCCGGTAGTTCATCTTGTAAATGTGGTCCGCCGAAAGAATCAGCGTGAACGCGGGATTCTCGCCCGCGATGCTCGGCGTGTTTTGAAATACCGCATCCGCCGTCCCCAGATACCAGTCGTCCCGCAACCGCTTCATCGGCGGAATGGTCTCGATGAATTCGTCCAGCTCTGGCGACAGAATGTTCCACCCATGCCGGACGTGCCGGCTTAAGTCCAACGATTTGTATTGTGTTAGGATGAAAATTCGTCTCAGGTCTGAATTAATACAATTGGACAGCGTGAAATCGATGATGCGGTATGCTCCGCCGAAGCTCACCGCCGGCTTCGCGGTATCCTGAGTGAGGGGCAGTAACCGTTCGCCGGCGCCGCCTGCCAACAAAATTGCTAATACGGTTTCCATATCAGTTAAATCGTTGAAAAACAGGTGGTTGCGATCGATGACTCCATTTGGCGTGAGCTGCCGCCAAAAAGTGACTTGACTTTGTCCGCCAACCACTCAATGATATCAGTACCTTCTTCGCCGGGAAATGCGAAGAAATTTTTGGTCGGATCGCGAGGTGTACTCTTAATTGGCTGAAGTAAAGCTGCAAGATGGTGAAACGTTAGAAAACGCTCTCCGTCGCTTCAAACGTAAAGTCCAGCAGGAAGACATTATCAAGGAGGTCAAACGGCACTCCTTCTATTTGAAGCCCGGAGAAAAAAAGCGCGTCAAGCAAGCGCTCGCCCGTAAACGCAACCGCAAAAAGTCGCGCCGGGAAGTGGAATAATTGTCTGGGTGGGCCGGCCTCTGCCGGCCCGCCCCCAACCCTCTGAGGAAACTGGGTTATGGCCGAGTTCCAGGATCGAATTCTTAAATGCTCGGAGTGCGGCGCTGAATTCGTCTTCACCGCCGGCGAGCAGCAGTTCTTCCACGATAAAAACTTCAAGAACGAACCCAAACGCTGCAAATCTTGCAAGTCCAAACGCCAGTCTGGTCACGCAGGCCCCGGCAAAACCGAAACCACCACGGTCTGCTCCCAGTGTGGGCGCGAAACTACGGTGCCCTTCCGCCCCACCCAAGGCCGGCCCGTCTTCTGCCGCGAGTGCTTCCAGGATCGCAAAACTCAAGCAGCCAGCGCCTGAACTACACCGCACCCGCGGGTCTGCTATCATTCCGGTTGTCCCCGTTCTAAGACTCCATGACCGGCCGCCCCGACGCCCTCCAAACTGTTGTCAAAGTCGTGGTCTACGTCTCCCTCTATTTCGCCACTGCCTTCCTCCTCGGCCCTCTCCTTTTCTGGCTTGGCGGATACATCGTCGGCGTCACCACAACCGGCCTACTCGCCGCCTCCGTCACTAACGGACTCTGCCTCCGCATCTATGTTCATCGCGGCATCGCGGCCATCGGACTGCAAGGCGGCAAGCCCGCTCTCCGCAACCTGCTCCTCGGCTGCGCGGGCGGAATCGGAGCGGCTGCCCTGGTTCTCGCTCCTCCGTTGCTCTTTCGCGTCGCCACTTTGGCCCCCGACCCCGCCAACCAGGCCGGCCTTCCAACGTTTTTCTTCGTAACCGCCCTGCTCTTGTTCGGCTCCGCGGGTGAAGAGCTGCTCTTCCGCGGCTTCGGCTTCCAGGTACTCCTCCGCACCCTCGGCACTTGGACCACCATCATTCCCGTAGGCATTGTTTTCGCCGTCATGCACGGCGGCAACCCCAACTCCTCCTGGCTCGGCCTCGCCAACACCGCCGGCTTTGGCATTCTCTTCGGCTACGCTTTCCTCCGTAGCCACGACATCTGGCTCCCCATCGGCCTCCACTTCGGCTGGAATTTTACTCTTCCTCTCTTCGGCGTCAACGTCAGCGGGCTTACAATAAGACTGACGGGATTCACCATGCGGTGGTCCGCCGGGACGCTTTGGAGCGGGGGCGAGTACGGTCCGGAAGCCAGTATCCTGACCACGGTTGTTTTGTTCCTGCTGTTCGCCTACTTGTACAAAGCGCCCATCCGGCGGCGATCGTCCGTACTTCTGGATTCCCCCGCGGGTGAAGTGCTATGCGAACCTCAACAGCCGTCCTTGCCCTCTGCCTGACTTTGACGCCGCTGCTGCATGCAGTCGACAAGCTCACCGAGCAGGATCGCATCGAACTGGTGCGCGGCCTCCTTGCCGAATACGCTACCGTCAAACAACTCCTGCCGCGCGCGAAAAAACCGCTCTCTTTCGAAGCCACAGGAACCTTCGACAAGAAGCAGTGGGAAGCCGCCTCCCACGAGTACGGGCCCGCCGGCCGCGTTGGCGACCTGGTCCACATCACCCGCGTCTTCATCGAACCCGACCGCCTCGTCTTCGAGATCAACGGCGGCTTCAACGGCGGCCGCAAGTGGTATGACTCCGCCCAGGTCGGCGCCGGCATGGGGGGGGGACCATGCACCCCATCGGCCGCGGCGATTCCGACGCTCCCGGCGGCACCACCATCGCTCTCCTCTTCCACAAGCCCCTCGAACCCATGAAGGCCTCAGAAGTGAAGAAGATGCTCGCCCCCATCCTCGATTTTGAAAAGCGCAGCGCCACCGAAATCTACGCCGAGGTTCTCCCGCCCGAAGTCCAAACCGCCATCAAGGACAAAAAGGTGATCGCCGGCATGGACCGCGACCAGGTGCTCCTGTCCCTCGGCCGCCCCACCCACAAATCCCGCGAGGTCAAGGATGGCATCGAAACCGAAGACTGGGTCTTCGGCCAGCCGCCCGGCAAAATCACCTTCGTCACCTTCAACGGCAGCAAGGTGATCAAGGTCAAAGAGGAATACGCGGGCCTCGGAACCGAAGTCGCTACCCCCAAAACCCCGTAACCCGGTTGTAATTCGGAGACAGCCCTCTTTTTATCGGCTTGCACCGGATACTGTCCTCCTGATACCCTTAAAGGTAATCCACATCACTCAAACTCTAGGAGAAGAAATGGCAGTAAAGGTAGGCATTAATGGCTTCGGCCGCATTGGCCGCAATGTGGTCCGGGCGGCGCTGCAACCGCGATGATATCGAATTCGTCGCCGTCAACGATCTCACCGATACCAAGACGCTCGCGCATTTGTTGAAATACGATTCCGTGCTGGGCACGCTGCCCGTCGAAATCCATGCCGAGGAAGACGCCATCGTCGTCGGCGGCAAGCGCATCAAAGTATTCGCCACGAAGGATCCCGCGCAGCTCGATTGGGAATCCGTCGGCGCCCAGATCGTCGTCGAATCCACCGGCAGGTTCACCGATGCGCAAAGATGCCGCCAAACACCTGCGCGGCACCGTGAAGAAGGTCATCATCTCCGCGCCGGCCAAGAATGAAGACGTCACCCTCGTCCTGGGCGTCAACGACAACACCTACGATCCCGCCAAACACAACATCATTTCCAACGCATCCTGCACCACCAATTGCCTGGCGCCCGTGGTCAAGGTCCTGCACGACAAGGTCGGCATCCTGAAGGGATCGATGACCACCATCCACAGCTATACCAACGACCAGAACGTGCTCGACTTCCCCCACAAGGATCTGCGCCGCGCCCGCGCCGCCGCGCTCAACATGATCCCCACCACCACCGGCGCAGCCAAAGCCATCGGCCTGGTGATGCCGGAACTGAAGGGCAAGCTCGACGGCTACTCGATGCGCGTCCCCACGCCCGACGTTTCGGTGGTGGACCTGGTCGCGCTCACCGCCCGCAACACCACCGCCGAGGAAGTCAACGACGCGTTGAAGGCCGCTGCCGCCGGCCCCATGAAGGGCATCCTGGCCTACACCGAAGATCCCGTGGTCTCGACCGACATGCTGCACAATTCCAATAGCTCCATCGTCGATGGCCAGATGACCAAAGTGCTCGACGGCAACCTGCTGAAAGTCGTCTCCTGGTACGACAACGAGTGGGGCTATTCCTGCCGCGTCGTCGACCTGATCGCTTTCCTCACCGACAAAAACCTGTAAGCCAAACGAATGAGCCTGCCTCGCGACAGTGAGGCAGGCTCCTCTAATACCGCGCCACGCCGCGATCGACTTCTAAACTCCAGCGCTCGATCCCGCCTGCCATACTCGTGCAATCCTCCAGCCCCTGCGCCCGCAGCCATTCCACCACCTGCAAACTCCGCACGCCATGATGACAAAACACCACCAGCGTCCCGGTACCGGCTCGCAACGCCTCCAGCGCGCCCGGCACATTCCGCATCGGCACCAGGTCGGCGCCATCGATGCTGGCAATCTCGTGCTCGAATGGCTCCCGCACGTCCAGCATTCTTAACGCCTCCGCCCCATCCAATCGGCGCCTCACCTCTAACGGTTCCATCTCGATTTCCACCGCGTTTCCCCCTTTCCCTACACATATCGCGGCTGCCCGCCCTCTGCAACTCCGGTGTGCCGTTCCGGCCCTCTGTGACCATGCGGCCCGCACGAAAAGTGAAACCCGCCGAGCCCTCTCTCCCGTCACTCAGGCTTGCTATAATTGACGGGTAACTAAACAATTAGCGCGTCTTGCCAATTAACAATCATGAAGTGTGTCATCGTAATTTTCTCAATCCTCGCCACAGTAGCGGCCGGCTTCGGACAGAACCCTGTAGGTTTCGCCACCGGCCAATCGGCCCGGCTCGTGATCGGCCAGCCCGAGTTCGACGCCGAGCTGGATAGCGCCAGCCAGACCATCATCGGCGCTTCCCAAGGCCTGGCCTTCGCCAACGGTGCCCTGTTCGTAGTGGATGCCAACCTCCAGGGCGCGGCGCCGGTCAACAATCGCGTCCTGATTTACAACAACATTGCCAATCAGCTTCCCGCGCCCAATGCCGCCCTCTCTTACAATTCCCTTTGCCCCATCTGTTTGGGCACCGCGAGTAACGTGCTCGGGCAGTCGGCATGGACCACCACGCTGCCTGCGCCTTGCGTGATCCCGCCCACCAGCGTCAATCAAACCATCACTCCCACTACCCCCACCTGCCTGACTACTTCCCCCCAAACGCCCATCGCGACCGGCATGAATACTCCCACCGGCGTGGCTTCCGATGGCACCCACCTCGCCGTGGCCGACACCAATAATAACCGCGTCCTGATCTGGAATACCATTCCCACCTCCATGAACCAGCCACCCGACGTAGTGGTTGGCCAAAGCAGTTTCACCACCAACAGTTTCCCCGGCGATACGCCCAGCGCCACTTCCTTGCGCGGCCCGCAGGGCGTCTGGTTGCAAAACGGCAAGCTCTTCATTGCCGACACCATGAACGACCGCGTCCTCATCTACAATTCCATCCCCACCGCCAATGGCGCCGCCGCCGATATCGTTCTTGGCCAGCCCAACATGACCACGTGGGTCCAAGTCAACATCGCCGATCAGAACACCAGCGCCGCAGCCAACAACATGCTGACGCCCGTCGCCGTCACCGCCGACGCGACTCACCTCTACGTCACCGATCTTGGCTATAACCGCATCCTGATCTGGAACGAAATTCCCACCACCAACCAGTTTCCGGCCGACGTCGAAATCGGCCAGCAGAACATGAGCGAGGGATACCCCAACTACAGCTACACCACCGTGAACATCACCGGCACCACCACCGGCGTTACCACCAAGGAAGTTGCCGCCCTCTGCCCCACTTCGAATGGCGTCGACGTCAACAACAACCCCACCTATCCCGCCCTTTGCGAATATACCCTCAGCGAGCCGCGCTTCGCCATCTCCGACGGTACCAATCTCTATGTCGCCGATGGCGGCAACGACCGCGTGCTCGTTTACAACCCTATACCGCAAGCCAGTGCCACGCCGGCCACGCTCGTGCTCGGACAAACCGACTTCGTCTCCGATGCGCCCACCGCCGGCTCCGATACCATGGACGATCCTTCTTCCCTCGCCTGGGATCCCGCCGGAAAAAACCTCTACGTAGCCGATACTTACAATCAACGCGTTCTCGTCTATACGCAGTCTGAGCAGGATTTGCCCTACAACGGCGTCCTCAATTCCGCCAGCCTCATCATCTACGCGTCCGATGGTGTCGTGATCGGCGGTACCGTAAAGTCCGGTGATAAGGTGACTATCACCATCGGCAATAACCAGAGCGTAACCACCGTCCCCTATACCTACACCATCGAAAGCGGCGACAACTTTGCCGCCATCGTGAATGGACTCGTCGCGTTGATCAACGCCGGCAAAGGCGATCCCAACGTCATCGCCACCGCCGATACCAAGGCCGACGAAGTCGTTCTGGTCGCTCGCGTTCCCGGACCGCTCGGCAACAACGCTATCCGTAGCCACCAGCATCTCCACCAACGCTCAGATCACCGCCATCGCTGCCAGCGCCAATCTCACCGGCGGCGAGAGCGCCGCCTCCGTAGCCCCTGGCACCCTGGTGTCCTTCCTGGGTAGCAATCTCAGCGATCAGACCGCGTCCGCTCCCACCAACGCGCCATTACCTCTCACGCTGGGCGGCGTGCAGGTCTATTTCAACGGTGTCCTCTCTCCTCTGATTTACGTCTCCCCCACCCAGATCAACGCTCAGATACCCTTTAACTTTGGGTTTGCCGGCACCGGTACCGCCACGGCCTGGGTCCGCATCCAGCGCAACGATGGCTCGTTCG
The DNA here is from genome assembly GCA_963738375.1 of Bryobacterales bacterium. Lineage (GTDB taxonomy): Bacteria > Acidobacteriota > Terriglobia > Bryobacterales > Bryobacteraceae > Bog-159. Next base: position 1,324,645 of record CAVTWL010000004.1, read on the forward strand.
TTGCCACCAACAGCGTGGCCGTTTCCATCGTTCCCGCCAATCCCGGTATCTTCACCACGACCGGCGGCTCTTCTTCCGCCGCGCTTCAGCCCGCGCTCGCTTACCATGCTTCCAGTTATGCGAGCGGCGTTATCTCTGTTGACGGCACCATCAAAAGCGGCAACGTCGGCTCCGTTTGCATCGGCTCAAGTTCGCCCATGACCGCCACCACCACGGTCCCCACCGGCTGCGACGGCCGCCTTTATAACTACATCGTTCAGCCCAGCGATTCCCTCGCCGACATCCAGAAGGCGCTGGTGAGGTTGCTCAATAATGACTCGCAGGTGTCAGCGACCGCCTCCAGCGAATTCACGCGCATCATTCTCCAGGCCAAAACGCCCGGTACGGCTGGTAACGGCATTCCTTTTCAGGTAGCCTACAGCACCGGTTCCGATTTGCTCCTGACCGCCGTTGGCCCCGCCCCGCCCAGCCCCGGTGCGGGCGCTTTGCTCTGCTGCGCCAACACCGCCGGTTCGCAAGTGACGGCGGCCAACCCCGCCCAAGCTGGGGAAACCGTCATCATTTATGCCACTGGCTTGGGAATTCCATCGCTAACTCCCATGATTGGCCAGGACCTGCTCTCCGGCCAGCCCTACCAGGGCCCCACCGGCAACTTCCCGCAGCAGTTCGTCTCCTCCCAGGTCAATAGCAGCACCGCCAATGTCCTGCGGGCGGAACTGGCCCCCGGCCTCATCGGCATCTATCAGGTCTACTTAAATCTGTCCGCCAGCCTATCCACCGATCCCCAGGCCCGCTTATACATTGCGCAGAATGACTTCTTGAGCAATATCGTCACCCTGCCGGTTTCCGCCGCTCCGCTGCTTTCGTCGATCTCCTGCACCCCGAGTACGCTGAAATCCGCGGCCACCTCAACGTGTACCGTTCTTCTGGCCGTCGCCGTGTTGACCTCGGCCACGACCATCGACCTGTCGAGCAACCTCAGTCAGCTCACCGTACCAAGCACGATTTCCGTACCAGCCGGCTCTCTCGGACAAACCTTTACCGCCACCGCCGGCACTATTTCAGCCGATGCGACCGCTACCATTACCGCCACCTACGGCAATGTCAGTACCTCGACAACCATCGCTCTCACGCCCTAATCGCGCCGCGTTACAATCCGGTCAGGAGCTTCGATGAATCGATCTTTTGCCCTAGTGGCCGCACTGGCGGTGATCGCCCCCGCGGTCATGCTCGCTGCCGCCGATCCCGCCGGTCTCTGGGAAGGCACGCTAAACACCCCCAACGGAAACTTGCCCCTGACGATCAACATCCACCGCGATGCCGATAAATGGATCGCCGAGGCGGATATTCCCATGCAAGGCGTAGCGGGACTGCCGCTCGGAACGGTGAAGGTTGACGGTGCGGCCATCGGTTTTTCCATGCCGGGGCAGGGCGACCCGCACTATGACGGCAAACTGTCGGACGACGGTAAGGCCATCGCCGGTTCCTTCAACGTCGCCGGCCAGTCGATTCCCATGGACTTGAAATGGAAGTCGCAGCCGAAGGCGGTGGAATCAGCGCCCGCGAATACCGGAGACGTAACGGTCCTGGTGGGCGTATGGGAAGGAACGCTCGACGCTAATGGCACCCCATTGCACCTCCGCTTCAACTTCACCAAGAAAGCTGACGGCAGCATCGCGGGTACCCTCGATAGTCTGGACCAAGGCGCCAATGGGTTGCCGATCACCAGCATTTCACATACCGGGGATGCGGTGAAGCTGGATATGAAGGTGATCAGTGGTTCCTACGACGCGGCGTTGAACAAGGAGGCCACGACGATGACGGGTACCTTTCAACAAGGCGGAGGTCCGGGGATGCCGCTGACCATGCAGCGCAAGAGCGCGGAGAAGAAGAACTGAACTCGCGCGACCCCCGCCAGCTTCCCGAGCCTTGGCTGCGAGGGCCGATCTCGGGCGTGAATGCGCTGTTGTCGCCCGCGCTTTATAGCTTCCAGCAGGTGCGGGAGGATCTGGCGCGGCATACGCGGGGGTTGAGCAGCGCGCAGGTTTGGGCTCGCCCTAAGGGAATGGAGCCTCTGGGCTTTCAACTCCGCCATGTCGCCGGCAGCGTGGACCGGCTGACGACGTACCTGGAAGACCAATCGCTGGGCGCGGGGCAGTTGAAAGCGCTGGCCGGGGAAATGGAGCCGGGCGCGGACCTCGATGAGCTGCTGGCTGGCGTGGAGGCCTCACTATTACGGGCGGAAACAGTGATTCGCGCGATCGTTCCGGCGACTTTCAGCGATGCCCGCTGGGTGGGCCGGAAGCGTTTGCCGACCACCGTGATCGGACTGTTGGTGCATATCGCCGAGCATACCCAAAGGCACCTGGGACAGGCGATCAGCGCGGCGAAGCTGGCTCGCCTAATTTAGCCGGCCCAGGTGATGAGGCCCGGAACGAAGCGCGCGGCCAGATTCGGATGATGCGGCAGTACGCGCACCGTGTAGCCTTGCAAGCCGCTGCGGCAACATGGCACGCCTCGCGCTTCGAAGGCGTTGCCGCCGATGTGGGGCATGGGGAAACTGGCGGGCTCGGTGAGTTCGCCCTGCGCATTCAGCGCTCCCAGGTATAACTCGACGGTGACATCCTCGGGTGACAAGGCTCCCAGGCACAGACGCGCGCGGACGGCTACCATATCGCCAACCTTAGCCTCTGACGCGGGCCCTTCCTCCAGCGCTTCGATCTTCACCTGAGGCCATTCGCGTCGCACCAGATCGAGCCAGGAAGCCAGGGACCGCGCCGCGGCTGCGCCATCCGCTTCCAGGCGGCCGTATCGTTCGAAGGCCGGCAAATAGAAGCGCTCAGTATACTCGCGCACCATGCGATGGGTATTGAAGGTGTGGCAGAGGTTCTTGAGCGAACCTTTCATCTGCGCGATCCAGCGGCGGGGCAGCCGGTCGGCACTCAGTTCATAGAAAGTAGGGACCACGTCGCGTTCGAGCAGATCGTAAAGCGCTTCCGCTTCCACCTGATCCTGCTGGTTGGGGTCGTCGTAAAGCTCACCGTTGCCGATGGCCCAGCCGATCAATTCCGACTCGGCGCGCGGGGTGCGCCAGGCTTCATCCCACCAGCCGTCCAAGGTGCTGAGGTTCAACGCGCCGTTGGCCGCGGCCTTCATGCCGCTGGTGCCGCTGGCTTCCAAGGGGCGCAGCGGCGTATTCAGCCAAACGTCGCAGCCCTGCACCAGATAGCGGCTGATGGCCATATCCTGATCTTCCAGGAAAACGACATGGCGGCGAAAGGCCGGGTCGCGCGCCAAGGCAACGATGCGCTGGATCAATTCCTTGCCGCCTCCGTCGCGCGGGTGGGCTTTGCCGGCGAAGATGATTTGGACCGGCCGTTTTGGGTCGCAAAGGATGCGCTTGAGGCGATCGAGATCGCGCAGCAGCAGCGTGGCGCGTTTGTAGGTAGCGAAGCGGCGGGCAAAGCCGATGGTGAGGGCTTCGGCATCGAGAACCTCGTCCGCCGACTCGATTTCGGAGGGCGGCGCGCCGCGCCGTTTCAACTGATCGCGCAGTTTGCGGCGGGCAAACGCCACCAGCCGTTCGCGGCGGCGTTCGTGAGTCCGCCATAGTTCTTCGGCGGGGATGGTCTCGACGCGCCGCCAGATGACGCCGTTGGCCGCTTCGCGCCATTGCGGGCCGAGGTAGCGGTCGTACAGCTGATTCATCTCATTGGAAATCCAGGAGCGGAAGTGTACGCCATTGGTGACATGCCCGATGGGCACTTCTTCCACAGGTACGCCGGGCCAGATGGACTGCCACATGCGGCGGCTGACCTCGCCATGCAATTTGCTGACGCCGTTGCTGGCGGCGGCGAGGCGCAGGGCCAGCACGGTCATGCAGAAGAGCTCGTTGGGATCGTGCGGATTGCGCCTTCCCAGGCCGAGAAAGGTATCGCGGTCGAGGCCCAGCGACTGCCGATAGCCGCTGCAATAGCGATCCAACAAGTCCGGCGCGAAATAATCGTGGCCGGCTTCGACGGGGGTGTGGCTGGTGAAGACCAGACTGGGAGACGCCAGTTCGCGGGCTTCGCGGAAAGCCAGGCCGTAGCGCTCCATCAAGCGCCGCACATGCTCGAGCGACAGGAAAGCCGAATGCCCCTCGTTCATGTGATAAACGGCGGGCTGGACCTGCGCGGCTTCGAGCGCCCGGTATCCCCCGATGCCCAGCAGCAGTTCCTGCTTCAGGCGCATCTCGTTATCGCCGCCGTAAAGCTCGCCGGTGATTTCGCGATCCGCCGGGCTGTTCGCCGCGACGTTGGTATCGAGCAGGTACACGGGTACGCGGCCGGCTAGCGCCAGCCACACGCGCGCGGTGACCGCGCGGCCGGGAAATTGGACGGCGATGGTCAGCGGTTGTCCATCGGCGGCGGTCAACGGCCGCAGCGGAAGATTATGAAAATCGTTGGTGGCGTATTCCTCCTGCTGCCAGCCGGCTTGGCTAAGATACTGCCGGAAATAACCCTGCTGATAGAGCAGGCCGACACCCACCAGCGGCACTCCCAAATCGCTCGCGGATTTCACATGATCGCCGGCCAGCATGCCCAGGCCGCCGGCAAAGATGGAGAGGCATTCGGTGAGGCCGAACTCGGCGGAGAAGTAGGCGGCCAGGAGTTTTTCGGCCGGGGCGTGAACGCGCCGGAACCAGGAATTCGGCCCCATGCGCGTTTCGAGGGCGGCGGTGACACGGGCCAAATGCGAAAGAAAGGAATCGTCCGAAGCGGCCGCGACCAGGCGCATTTGATCGATCGATCCGAGCATGCGAATGGGATTGTGGCCGGTGGACTCCCAAAGGTCCGTATCCAGGCGGCGGAATAGCTCAATGCTGTCATGGTCCCAGCCCCAGCGAAGGTTGCAGGCAATCTCCCGCAGCGGCTCGAGTTGCTCGGGGAGGGAGGGGATCACGTTAAAAACGCGAACTGGTTTCAAAGTGGCGCACCTGCGTATTGATCGGCTGAACCGGACGGGACCCTTAGCAAACCTTTGAGAGTTAATGGTCCTTTATTCGATTATAGTGCTCGTTGAAACGATCTGTCGGCCGCTGCTAGACGCGACTGAACGCGGATGGAAAAGATACATATAGGTAATCGGCGCTTATCGGCGCCCCTGGCGAAGTTGGACTGGCCGAAATCCACCGAAGACGGTGGGGAGCAGCCAACCTAACTACCCCACATCTGTTTGTTTTTAAACGCTTGCGCGTATGGTCTGCTATTTGCAACAACTTTCTGAGTGACTGCCGATTATGGCGGTTCAAACTTGGAGGAGATCGAAATGAAGACCAAATTGCTTGCTGCTGTTTTGTTGGCCGGAAGCCTGACCGGTGGCGCGCTATTCGCCGCGCCGGCCGTCGCCGTCGGAATCGGCGTAGGCGTGCCCGCTTACGGACCGCCACCCCCAGCCCCCACGGCCTACGTTGCCCCGGCCCCAGGTCCAGGCTACGCGTGGGTGGGCGGCGCATACTACCCGTATCGCGGCCGCTGGGCGTGGCGAGCGGGCTACTGGGGACGACGCCCCTACGCGGGCGCCTACTGGGCAGCGCCGCGCTTCTATGGCCACCGCTACTATCGCGGCTACTGGCGGCGGTAACTGGCTACTTGGTGACGATGGTGACGGCGTTCGACTGGAGTCCGCCCGAGGCAGCCACTACAGACTGGTTGCCCGGTGTCAGTCCGGCGGGCACCGTCACCGCAAACTGGTAGAGTCCAGCCACATAGGGTGGCGCGGCGATGGAGTATATGACCGGAGCGTTCGCGCCCCCGATGGTTACGGTAACTGTTGGGGTGTTGAAGTAGGGCGGTCCGGTGGGGACGGTCTGGCCGGATGCGAGCGGCGCCGTGGTCTGCCCCAGGCCAGTGGCGTAGAAGACCAGAACATCGCCCGCGGACGCCGGATTGCCCTGGCTCACCAGTGAAAAGCCTGCGTTCTCGAAGGCGAAGTTATAGAGCGCGGGGGCGACGGCGGCAACGGTCAGATCGAAGGGCGCGCTCACGCCTGTGCCGTTGCTCAGCACTAGCGGCTGCGAGCCGAACGGCGTTTCGAAGGGGAACGCAGCATCCACCTGGTTAGGCGAGACATACAAGAGGCGCGCGGTTTGGCTGCCGATCGAAACCGACACGCCGTTCAGTTGGGTGGGCAGCGAGCCTCCCGGCCAGGCGGTCAGGTCCGTGGTCGCTTGCGCCAGGTTGGTGCCGTAGATTTCCACCAGCTCACCGGGGGCGAAGGTGGAAAGCGTCTTCACTTCGACGATCGGGATCACGGCCGCGACTGCCGGCGGTCCACCAGGCGTGGCGGCCAAGGGCGCCGACAACGTGGTGGTGGTGACGAGATCGATTTTGTGCGCGGCTGGATTGGAGACGATGCCGTTCAAGGAAGACAGTCCCGCCGCCGAGCCAACAGGAATCGCCACCCAGGTGTTGCCGGCACCGGAGGAGTTGCCGGCGACCGACGGGATGACGATGGCGCCGTCGATATCGATCTGGGTGATTGCGGCATTCGCCGCGAGGCGATAGTTCACGTCGAAGACTACGTCGCCGGCGACAATGCTGCCAGATGCCTGGCGCAGCGTGTGCAGGATGATCTCCGACGCCGCGCCGGAGCCGGCGAATCCCGGAATCTGGAAGGTCATGGAATCGGCGGCGCGCAGTTGCCCGGCGAGTGGCGCGGAAGGATTCTCCACCAAATCCAAAGCAATCGAAAAACTGGTGGGAGAGGCCAGCAGGCTCTGCACAGCCTCCGCCATTGCTGACCCGGCGATGTCGATTTGGGTCGCGGGAACGGTGAGCGTTCCGCTGCCGGTCGAGGAAGCCAGTGTTCCGGGGAGTATGTCGGCGGCTACCGCGATTGAGCCGGTTCCCCCTGGCCCCGCGTAAATGCGCAAGCCGGAGAAGGTCGCCTGCGCCGGCAAATCGTAAGCTACCTGCATGGCCACAGCGGCGGAGGTGATGGCGTAGGCGGGTCCGGTGTAGGTTACGGTCACTGTCGCCGTACCCGAGCCGGCGCTGGAGCTCAGCACTGCCATCAGTGTTGCCGAGTTGGCGGCCTGTACGTTGCCGGTCAAAGCGCCGCCCGGTTCATTCGCGAAACTCAGCGTGACGGAATACGGGCTTGGGTCCGACAACAGGTCACTCAGGATGGACAGGGCCGCGGGCATGTTTGCGGGCACCTGGATCTGATCGGTCAATTGCCCGCGGCCCGCCGCGACTTGTACCTGCGGTCCCAGGGTTGAGACGCCGGTTGGTCCACCAGAAACGCTGAAGCCCGACACCGTTTCATCGCCGGCGAATTCGTACGCGATGTTTACATCGAGCGAGCCGGAAAGGATATTGCCTGAAGAGTCCTTCACGGCGTGAACCAGAATATCCGCGACAGCGGAATTGCCGTTGTTCACAGGCATCACGGCCCGAAACAAACTGGTTTGCGCGGTCTGCGCGGTCTGCGCCCCGAGCAGCGATGCGGTCGCCGCCAGCACCGCGGCCCCCAGCAGACAAAGCTTCATTGCGACGCTCCCCGGCACCTTGCGACAGCGTCTTGCCATCCGCTGAACAAGCGAGCGCGCGTGGACTCATCCATGGCAGGTTCGAAGCGCCGCTCGGCTCGCCAGAAACTTTCCACTTCACCAACACTCTTCCAGAAGCCGGTGGCCAGCCCCGCCAGGTAGGCAGCGCCCAGCGCGGTGGTTTCGATATCGGCGGGCCTGACGATCGGACAGCCCAGAATATCGGCCTGGAATTGCATCAAAAAGTTGTTGGCCGCCGCGCCGCCATCCACGCGCAGTTCGGTCAGCCGCTCGCCGGAATCGGACTGCATGGCGTCGACCAGGTCGCGCGTCTGGTAGGCGATGCTTTCGAGGGTGGCGCGCACGATATGCGCGCGGCTGCTCGATCTCGTCAGCCCGCACAGAAGGCCGCGCGCGCCGGCGTCCCAATAGGGCGCACCGAGCCCGACGAAAGCGGGCACCAGGTAGACGCCATCGGCGCTGGGCACGGAAGCGGCCAGAGTTTCGGATTCCGCCGCGGTGGCAATCACGCCCAAGTGATCGCGCAGCCATTGCACCGCGGCGCCGGCCACGAACACACTGCCTTCAATGGCGAATTGCGCATCGCCGCCGATGGATGCCGCCCGTGTTCCCAACAGGCGGTTGCGCGAAACGGGCATGCGTCCACCGGTGTGCATCAACGCGAAACACCCGGTGCCGTAGGTGTTCTTGGAGAGTCCCGTGCGGAAGCAGGCTTGCCCGGCGAGAGCCGCCTGCTGATCGCCCGCAATGCCGGCAATTGGAATTTCCGCGCCGAAATGATCGGAATGAATCGCGCCGACCACCGCGCTCGACGGCATGATGCGGGGCAGCATGGCGCGGGGAACATCGAGCAGGCGGAGCAGTTCGTCATCCCACTCGCCGGTTTCCAGATTCATGAGCATGGTGCGGGAAGCATTGGTCACATCGGTAACATGCGCCGCGCCGTTGGTCAGTTTCCAGACCAGCCAGGTATCCACGTTACCGAACAGCAGTTCGCCATCCCGAGCCCTCTGCCGCGCACCGGGCACGTGATCCAGAATCCAACGAATCTTGCTGCCGGAGAAGTACGCGTCGATCACCAGTCCGGTCCGCCGTGTGATGTCGGCCGCCGCCGCGCTCCGCGCCAGTTCCGCGCAGTAAGCCGCGGTGCGCCGGCATTGCCAGACGATGGCGGGCGCGATGGGGCGTCCGGTGGCGCGATCCCAGACGATGGTGGTCTCACGCTGATTGGTGATGCCCGCCGCTACAATTTGCGAAGCCGGCACACCGGCGCGGTCGAGCAACAGGCGGGCGGCGTAAAGCTGCGCGTTCCAGATTTCGTCGGCGTCCTGTTCGACCCAGCCGGGCTGCGGATAGCGGCAATCGAAGGGCGCCGATTCCATGGCGATGCGGCGCCCTTGCTCGTCATAGAGCGCGGCGCGCGCGCTGGTGGTCCCCTCGTCGAGGGATAGCACACATGGCATAGCGCAATTATAGCGGCGGGCGGATTAGCGATGCGCCCAATGGTACGAGGAGGATGGTACGAAAAACTATTGCAACGCCCGCACCGAACGGGTAGCATGGATTCAGTGCGACGTCTGGCGTCCATTCTATTGGTGTGCATGTTCGGCTTCTCGCTGATCCTGCCCGCGCTGTCCGTGGATGCCGCTGCCAATCTGCCGGTCTGTTGCCGGCGTACCGGTAGCCATCATTGCGGAATGTCGGCTGAGGATTCGGCGCCTGGGCCGTCATCCGTTCCGCTGGCCGATGCGCTGCGCTTCAAATGCCCGTTTTTCCCTGGAAGCGGCGCCGTCGTTCCCAATGCCGGAGCCGCTGTGCTATCGGCTTTTGCCGCCACAGGTGTGCCGGTTCTGAGCCGGTTCGCGAATACTGACCGCCGGGCAGCCGGCTACCGCTTTACTTCGTTCAGCTCCCACTGCAAGCGCGGCCCTCCCGGCCTGCTCTCCTAATCCATCGCAAGAAACATCACTGAGTGAAGAGAGGGGTAGCTACTGATGGGAGAGATTCGTCCGTTCGCGCGGAGCGCGCGAGGTATTTTAATTTGCTGTCTGCTGCAGGCCGCGCCGCTGCATGCGACCATTTTCGGTAAGATCCGAGGCGTCGTTCACGACCAGCAGCACCGGCCCCTCGCCGCTGCCCCGGTCAAGTTGCAAGCGCTCACGTCCGCTTGGTCCCAAACCACCCAAACCAACGACGATGGCGACTTCCTATTCAATACCGTCCCGGCGGGCGATTACAAAATAACCATCAGTCCCGCGCGCTTTGAAAGCGGCGAGCAAACTGTCACGGTAGCTTCCGGCACTTCGCCGGTTCTGCACTTTCAATTGTCCATTGCAGCCCTCAATCAGGAGACCATCGTTTCTGGGCAAGCCGATGCGGTAAACACCGATTCGGTAACGCCAACCACCATGATTGACCGCGCGGATGTCGCGCAGACACCCGGAGCAGACCGTATCAACAGTCTGGCAATGATCACCGACTACGTTCCGGGAGCCTACGAAGCTCACGACATGCTGCACATGCGCGGCGGCCACCAAACCGATTGGCTCATCGACGGGGTGCCCATCCCGAACACCAACATCGCCAGTAATATCGGCCCCCAAATCGACCCCAAAGATATCGACTATCTGGAAGTGCAGCGCGGCAGCTATGACGCTGAATATGGGGATCGCACCTACGGCGTGTTCAATATCGTGCCTCGCAGCGGGTTCGAACGAAATAACGAAGGCGAACTGGTTACCTCGATCGGCGATTGGTATCAGACGAACGATCAACTGAACTTCGGGGGGCATAGCGAGCGTTCTGCTTACTACTTCAGCGTCAATGCCAACCGAAGCGACTATGGCTTGCAGCCGCCAATTGGGCAGCCGGTCCACGATGCGGACAACGGCTTCGGCGGATTTGCGTCGCTGATTTTCAATGGCAGTCCGTTCAACCAATATCGTTTAGTTGCTTCCCTGCGCCAGGACTATTACCAGATCCCCATCGACCCTAACCCCGCCTCCGCCGGGAATCAAGCTTACCCTAGCTACGGTCTGCACGACAGCGAACGAGAACCCGATGGTTATGTCGCTTTCTCGTGGATTCACACGTTCAACCGGAATCTGTTGATGACCGTTTCGCCTTTCTACCACTACAATCAAGCCAAGTATGAAGCTTCCGCGAACGACGTCCCAGTGATTACCAATGTGACTCAGTCGGCCCATTACGGCGGACTGCAGGCCAGCGTCAGCGCCACCGCGGGCAAGAACAGCGTTGAAGCTGGAGTCTACGGGTTCGCGCAGCACCAAAGCAACTACTTCAGCAACGTCTTCACCGATTGCAGTCCGAACTGCGCCAACTTCGGTCCCTCGGCGGCGGCCGTGACGGGGGGGGTGGCGGAGACTTATCTCAGCGACCGCTTTAAGGTGACGCCGTGGTTAACGCTCATCGCCGGTGTGCGCTACTCGCATTTCAACTCCGGCCCGGTTGCCGGAGGGGGGGGCAGCCTTTGGTTGAGAACGCCACCGATCCGCGCTTGGGCATTGCCGTCCGCGTGCCGCGGCTCAATTGGGTCTTCCGCGGCTTCTGGGGCGAGTTCTACCAGGCGCCTCCCCTGCTGACCGCCACCGGTCCACTGCTCGACTTAGCCAACAGCCAAAGCCTGACCTTCGGCCCCTTACGCGGCGAACGCGACAAGGAATATCAGTTTGGGGTGATGATTCCTTTCCATGCCTGGACTATGGATGCCGATACCTTCGAGACCCGCGCCACTAACTGGCTGGACCACAGCAACATCGGTGGATCCAATCTTTTTTGGCCGCTGACCTGGAATCGCGCGCTCGTCCAGGGCTGGGAGCTTACCGTCCGCTCACCCCGCCTCTGGCGCCGCGCGCAGGCGCATCTGGCCTATTCCAATCAGATCGCACAAGCGGCAGCGCCGTTTACCGGCGGCCTGATCTGCCCGGTACCCGCGCCTCCCGGTTGTGAACCCGATCCCGGTTTTTCCCCCGTCGACCACGATCAGAGAAATACGCTGAATGTTGGGGTGAACGCTAGTCTCCCGCGGCAGATATTTGCGTCGACGAACGTGTATTACGGGTCCGGATTTACGAATGGAACGCCGGACGCGCAATATCCTGGCAGTTATTTGCCGCAGCACACGACCGTCGATGTTTCGCTGGGCAAGAGTTTCGGCGACGGAGAGAAATACCGGCTTTCTCTCACCGCTCTCAACGTAGCGAATCGCCGCGTGCTGCTCGACAACAGCCTGACCTTCGGCGGCTTCCATTACAACGACCCCCGCCAGATCTACGGCGAGTTCCGTTGGCGCTTCCACTACTAGCTGTGAAAAAATCGCTTGGGACGGGAGGCTGCTAACACATGCTGTTGCCAGTCATTCTTTCACGCCTTCAAGCGTCCCGCTCGAACCGCGCGCGTAACGCGCGCGGCCCGGTTAGAGGATGTTGACGGCGCGGGCGGCTAGGAGGGCGATGGTGGTCAAGGAGATGGTGGACTGCACCATCATCATGCCTTTGGCCCAGCGCGAGAGGACGGGGACGTCGGTGGGGGAGAAGGCGGTACTGGTGTTGAAGGCCAGGAAGAGGTAATCGACAAAGCCGGGCATCCAATCGCGATCTGGAAGGGTCATTTGGGGAAAGAGGAAGGCGCCCTCGGTGTGCTCGCCGCGGCGATCGCGGGCGTTGGGGCCGCCGGCATCGAGACGCCAATACCAGGAAGCGAAAACCAGGATGTTGGAGATCCAGAGGGCGGCGGCGGAGCGGAGCAATTCGGCGGGCGGCTGCTTGTGGCCGGGCAGCGCGCCGATGAGCAGGGCGAGGGCGCTGATCATGGCGGCGGTGATGATTGCGAGAGTCGCGTAGGCGAAGATCTGGTTCAGCGAGTGTTGCGACTGCCAGTACGACACGACGCTGGCGATGGACAGCGGCACTAACAGCGCAAGAGCCAGCCAACCGGGGCCGGGACTGAGGTATTCGGGGAGGGCCCAATACAATCCGCCTGCCGAGAGGGCGGCCATGATGGCGGGCCAGCGGGGTTCGCGGAGCGGCGTAGGGATCTCGGACATACGCTCCATTGTCGCCGATTCCCTTGGAACCGGTCGTTAGTCATGGCGCAGGGCGGTCATGGGCTGGACGGCGGCCGCGCGGCTGGCTGGGATGAAAGCCGCCATGAGTCCGGTAAGGATGACGATCAGGGTGGAGAGAGCCAGGACCGTGGGATCGAGCGCCGAGACACCGTGCAGCATGCCGGTCAGCAGGCGGTCGGCGGCGAAGGATCCGGCAAGGCCCAGCACCGATCCGGAGGCGATGAGCACGGCGGCTTTGCGGAGCACCATGGCGAGTACATCGCGGCGGCTCGCGCCGAGGGCAATGCGGATGCCGATTTCGTTGGTGCGTCGGGTGACCGAGTAGGCAATCACGCCATAGAGGCCGACCATGGTGAGCAAGAGCGCTATACCGGCGAAGCAGCCGAGCAGGGACGTTTGGAAACGCGGCGCGGTGATTTGGGTGGAAAGCAGATCTTCCATGGTGTACATCTGAAAGACGGGAACGAGCGGATCGAGAGCGGACACCTGCTTGCGGAGGGTGGCCTGCAAGGTGTGCGGATCGACCGTGGTGCGCACCATCACAACGGGCGATTGCCAGGCGAGCTGCTTGTAGGGGAAGTAGTAGATGGGCTGCGGCTCGGGATCGAGGGCGAACAGTTTGGCGTTACCGACCACGCCGACGATTTCGTGAAGGGTTTCTTTCGAGTCGCTGGGGCCGGTGGCGCCGGGGGTGATGCGCTTGCCGATGACGTTTTCGCCGGGGAAGTACTTGTCCGCAAACGCCTTGTTTACGACGAGGACGCGGGGGGCTTTGGCATCGTCGTATTCCGTGAAGGCGCGTCCTCGAAGGAGGGGGATGCGGGCGGTAGAGAAATAAGCAGGGGTGGTGAAAGCCATGCGAGCCGCGGGACGGTTGGAGGGAGGTTCGGGGCGGTCCTCAATATTGAACGTCACGGTGGCGTTGTCGCCGCCTAAGGGCAGCGGCCATACGCCGGCCGCGGATTGAACACCGGGAACGGCGGCGACGCGCTGGAGGAGCTGATCGTAGAAGACGAGCTGTTGGGTGGCGTTGTACTGCTGATCGGGCAGGCTGAACCAGAACGTCAGCAGATGATCGGTCTTGAGGCCGAGGTCGCTTTTTTCGAGATGCAGGAAGCTGGACATGAGCAAGCCGGCGCCGCTGACCAGGACGAGGCCGAGGGCGACCTGGGCGACGACGAGGACGCTGCGAACGCGGTCGTGCCGCTGGGAATCGCCGCGGGACCGTTGATTGAGGGCGCTGGTGAGGTCGATGCGGGAGGCTTGCAGTGCGGGCGCCATGCCAAAGACGACGCTGGCGAGCAGGGCAAGGCCAAGGGAGAAAGCAAAAACGCGGGCGTCGATGGAGGCTTGGGCGAGCCGGGGAATGCTTTCGCCGCCGATGGGCAGCAAGAAGCTGAGGGCGTAGCCGGCGACGATCATGCCGGCCGCGCCGCCGAGGACGGCAAGGAGGACGCTTTCGGTGAGGAGTTGGCGGAGGACGCGCCAGCGGCTGGCGCCGAGAGCGGCACGCACGGACATTTCGCGCTGGCGGGCGAGGGTACGGGCGAGCAGGAGATTGGCGATGTTGGCGCAGGCGATCAAGAGGACCAAGCCCACTGCGCCCAATAGAATGACAAGCGGCTCACGGGAATCGCCGACCAGGGTTTCGAGCGCGGGACGCACGGAGGCGCGGCGGAAGTTGGCGTTGGTGTCGGGGAACTGTTTGGCGAGCGCCTGGGCTATGGAATCCAGATCGGCGTTGGCCTGCTGGGTGCTTACGCCAGGCTTGAGGCGGCCGACGGCGGTAAGCAGGTGTGCGCCACGCTGCTCGGTCATCGGTTCATCGCCGGGCTGGGTTTCCTTGTCGTCTGCGATGGTGGACCAGAGCTGAACCTTGGGAGCGTTAGCTGGAAAGGTAAATCCCGGCGGGGCTACGCCGATCACGCGGTAGGGCTTGCGGTTGAGGCTGATGTTGCGGCCCAAAATGCCCCGATCCGCGCCGAATTGACGCTGCCAGAAGGCGTGGCTGAGAACCACGACATGGGCGCCGGCCGCTTCCTCGGAAGGCACGAATCCGCGGCCTAAGGCTGGCTGGATGCCGAGCGCGGGGAACATGTCCCAAGTGACCATTTCGCCGTCAAGCTGTTGCGGTTCTCCAGCGCCGGTGAGGACCATGTTGCTGTCGCGGCCGGTAATCAAGTGATCGAAGGAGCGATTGCGGGCGCGGAGATCGAAGAAATCGGGATAGGACAGGTGGGAGGGGGTGGGAGCGCCGCGGGTGTTCATGCTGCGAACGGTGACGAGGCGATGAGGCTCCGGGTAGGGCAGGGGCTTCAGCATGACGGCGTCAATCACGCTGAAGACGGCGGTGTTGGCGCCGATGCCGAGAGCCAGGGTCAATACGGCTGCAAGGGCGAAGCCGGGGGAGTTGCGGAGTTGACGGAAGGCATAACGGAGGTCCTGCAACAAAATCTTCATCGGGCTGACAGAGGCACGCGGTTTGCCGTTCGGTCCGTATTGAGGCGCATGGGTTTAGGCGGAGCGATGGGACGTGGTGCTGTTCGGAATCGGACGGGTCTGTTTGCGGGTGAACAGTGGGGCGGGCCGGGTTAGACCATGGCGCCGATGATGGCATCGGTGAATTCGGCGGTTCCGGCTGTGCCGCCTACGTCGCGGGTAAGATGCTTGCCGCCGGCGTAGACTGCTTGGACGGCGTCCTGAAGGCGCTTGGCGGCGTGGCGCTCTTCGATGTGGGCGAGCATGAGGGCGGCGGATTGCATGAGCGCGGTGGGATTGGCCATGCCCTTCCCCGCGATATCGGGCGCGGTGCCGTGTACGGCTTCGAAGATGGCGTGGCTATCGCCGATATTGGCTCCGGGCACGATGCCTAATCCGCCGACCAGACCGGCGGCGAGATCGGAGACGATATCGCCGTAGAGGTTGGGCAGCACCAGGACGTCGAAGGTTTCGGGACGCATGACTAGCTGCATGCAAGCGTTATCGACGATCAATTCGGTGTATTGGATATCAGGGTAATCGGCGGCGACCGTACGGCAGCATTTGAGGAAGAGGCCGTCGCTCATCTTCATGATGTTGGCTTTGTGGATGGAGGTAACTTTGCGGCGGCTTTCGCGCCGGGACCATTCGAAGGCGGCTCGGGCGATGCGCGTGGACGCGTTCTTGGTGATGATTTTGAGGCTTTCGACGACGCCGGGAACGACTTCGTGTTCGAGGCCGGAGTAGAGGTCTTCGGTATTTTCGCGGAAGATGGCGAGATCGAGCGCGAGGTCGCTGAAGCGGGTTTTGAGGCCGGGGAGCATGCGGACGGGGCGGAAGTTGACATAGAGTCCGAGCTTCTTGCGGAGGGCGACGTTGATGCTTTGATGGCCCCCTCCGATGGGGGTTGCGGTGGGACCTTTGAGGCCGACGCGGGTGATTTCGAGGGAAGCGAAAACGTCGTCGGGGAGCAACTGGCCCAAGTCGACGAGGGCTTTGGCGCCCGCTTCGACGCGTTCCCATTCCACATCGGCACCGGCGGCTTCGACAGCTCGCACGGTGGCTTCGGCTACTTCGGGTCCGATCCCGTCCCCTGGTATCAGGGTGATTTGACGCGCCATTATCGTTATTATAGCGGCGGGAGGCACAATGATTCCCGATTGGGCGTTGGAGCGGCGCCGCATGGTTGAACGGCAACTGCGGCGGCGGGGCATTCGAGACGCGCGCGTGCTGGCGGCGATGGAAGCGATTCCGCGCGAGGAATTCGTGCCGGCGGAAGTTCGGATCAGCAGCTATCAGGACGAACCGCTGCGGATCGGATATGGGCAAACCATATCGCAACCTTACATGACGGCGTTGATGGCGGAGCTGCTGGGGTTGCGGGGGACGGAGACGGTACTGGAGATCGGCAGCGGGTCGGGCTATCATGCGGCGGTGCTGGGGCAACTGGCGGCGCAGGTGATTTCGGTGGAGATTATTGCGGGGCTGGCGGGGAGGGCGGAGGAGAATTTACGGCGGACGGGGCTGGGCGGGAATGTTGCGATTTTCCGCGGCGATGGATCGCAGGGGTGGCCGGCGGGTGCGCCTTATGGCGGAATTTCGGTGGCGGCGGCCGCGCGGGAGATGCCGGAGGCTTTGGCCGGGCAGTTGGGCGATGGGGCGCGGTTGGTGATTCCGGTGGGGAATGGGGAGAATCAGGAATTGCGGGTGATGGAGCGAATTGGGGGGGGGATTCAGGAGCGAGTGGCGGGGATGTGCCGGTTCGTGCCTTTGCGTGGGGGGGCGAGGTAGAGTAGGCGGGGGGAGGGACGCTCCCTTACGGTCGCGGCTCGGAGGAACGGTCGCGGGTCGGAAACGGTCGCGGGTCGGAAAGGCAACGGTCGCGGCTCGGAGCCGCGACCTGGGGGCGTCCCGCCGAGCGTTAGAATCAACGTTGCCGTGACCTATCTGATCACATTTGCTTGCTATGGCTGCCGCCTGCACGGCGACGCGGCGGGCTCCGTTGACCGCTGGCACAATGCGCCCGGGACCCCGATCGTGGAGGAGCATTTTGCCCGTGCCGCCTTCGAGGAAGAACGCATGGATCAGCTGCCATACAACCTCGATCTCACCCGCCGTGATCTCGTGTTGCAAGTCGATCCAGGGAGTATGTGCGCATCGCGGCTGGAAGCTGCTCGCGGCCCACGTACGGAGCAATCACGTACACACGGTGGTGGAGGCGGAGGCTCGGCCGGAGCGAGTCATGAACGATTTTAAGGCCTATGCCAGCCGCGATCTCAATCGGATGGGGTTGGATGAAGCAGGGCGGAAACGATGGGCACGCCATGGCAGCACACGATGGCTTTGGAAGCCTGCGCATGTCTCGGCGGCGATACAGTACGTCGTTGCGGAGCAGGGTGGCGCCATGAGTGTTTTTGAGGATGGGGAGTTGTAGGGGGGAGGGACGCTCCCTTACGGTCGCGGCTCGGAAACGGTCGCGGGTCGGAAACGGTCGCGGGTCGGAAACGGTCGCGGGTCGGAAACGGTCGCGGGTCGGAAACGGTCGCGGGTCGGAAACGGTCGCGGGTCGAGTTTGGACGAAGTAGGGCGGAAACGATGGGCACGGCATGGCAGCACACGATGGCTTTGGAAGCCTGCGCATGTCTCGGCGGCGATACAGTACGTCGTTGCGGAGCAAGGCGGCGCCATGAGTGTTTTTGAGGATGGGGAGTTGTAGGGGGGGGGACGCTCCCTTACGGTCGCGGCTCGGAAACGGTCGGGGCTCGGAAACGGTCGCGGGTCGGAAACGGTCGCGGGTCGGATTGCGATTCATCGGAATCGGGGGATAAGGTGCGTTACACTGTGATGTTTAATATGGCAAAATTCACGACTTTCGTATGCGGCGCAGCGTGGGCCGTTTCGACGCTTGTGGCACAGGCTCCTGCGCCGGCGCCTCCGGTGCTGATGCACCTATATCCGGCGGTGCTGGATGCGAGCGGACAACCGGTGACGGATCTGACGGCGGCCGATTTCAAGATTGCGGATCAGGGGAAGGCGGAGACGGTTTTCACGTTTTCCAAACCGGCCGCGGACGCGAAGGCGACGGCCACGCTCGAATTCACGAACCGGCCGGGCGGGGCGATGCCGCATACCACGGTGATCCTGTTTGACATGATCAACATGAACCAGGCGGACCGGCTGGACACATGGAAGGAGTTCGACAAGTCGCTGCCGCAGTTGGAATCGGGCGAAAACATTTATTTCTATGTTCTGACGCTCGAAGGCGTACTGACTCCGATTCACGGCTTCGGCCCGCGCTCGGCCGACGATAAGACCTGGCCGAAGGACTTCACGGGCACGTTCGATAAGATCATGAAGGCGGCGAGCCACGCGCGGCCGGTGCAGTCGGGCATGGAAGACGAAGTGAAGAAGACGTTCAAGGCGCTGGAGGATTTGGGGACGCAACTGGCCTCGTATCCGGGGCGGCGGGACATCGTCTGGATTACGAACGGGGTGCAGAATGTTTACAACACCAAGCATCCGTGCAACGGCGACTGGGTGGAGTGCGCGCTTTACGTGCCGCATCTGGCGGTAACGCTGGACAAGGCGGGGGCAGCGGTGAATCCTCTATCGTATAGCCGGGATATGAGCCCGGACGTGAATCGCGACCTGGAGCAGATGGCGCTGCTGACGGGCGGACATCCGTATTTCCGGGAGGACGTGCGGTCGGTGGTGACGCAGATTGGGAAGAGCGATGTGGGCAGCTACGCAATCACCTACGACCCCGGCGCCGACAATTGGGACAACAAGTTCCACCAGATTCGCATTACGTGCGAACGCAAAGGCACGAAGATGCAGGTGCGGACGCGGTATTACGCGCTGCCGGACGCGCGTCCGGTGATGGAGCGGATGAAGGGCGCGATGATGACGGCGTTCCAAAGCAACGGGGACGAAGCGGAGATCGGGCTGCGGGTCAAGATCGCGCCGGTGGAAGGGAAAGGCGTGCATCTGGACATCCGCATCAATCCGGCGGATGTGGTGCTGAAGGAGCAGGGCGGCAAGTACACGGGATCGGTTTATTTGCTGGTATCCGATCGCGGCCCGAACGGCGCGCTGGGAGAACCGAGTGTCAATTCGTTCAACCTGGAGTTGACCAAAGAGCAGCATGACGCGGTGATGAACGAAGGCATACCGCTGACGCAGGATCATCCGACTACGGCGGCGGTGCAGCAGGTGCGGGTGATGGTGCTGGATCAGAACACCAATGCGGTTGGTTCGGTAACGTTTCCAGTGAAGTAGCGATACGGTGTCTCTCAGGATCGCCAGCGCCGCGGTTATTTTGGCTGTGGGCGGGCTCACCGCGCAATCGGTGCATCTGTACCCGGTGGTGACGGACGCGGGCGGGCATCCGGTGACGGATCTGACGGCGGCCGATTTCAAGATTACCGATCAAGGGAAAGCACAGAGCATTTTGTTTTTTGCAGCGCCCACGGCTGGGTGGACGGAGCCGTTGAGCGCGCATGAGTTTTCCAACCGGCCGGGCGGCCGGATGCCGCATGCGACGGCGATCCTTTTCGATCTGATGAATGAAGGGGATGCCAACCGGCTGGAGGTGTGGCGCAGGCTGGCGAAAGGGATGGGGGAGAACGAGCCGGGCGTATACCTTTACCTGCTGAATCTGCGAGGGGAGTTGGTTCCCATTCGGCCGGTTAGCGGACACGGCGAGGATTTGGACAAGGCGATGGCGGAAGCCAACGTGAGCCGTCCGGCGGGGATGGACCGCGAGGACCGGGCCAAGAAAACCTATCATCAGATGGAAGTGTTAGCGAATCAACTGGCGGTTCTGCCGGGGCGGCGGGAAATCGTGTGGATCACCAATGGCGTGCCGAGCATTACGAATGCCGCGCCGTGCAGCGGCGATTGGGTGGAATGCGGGCTCTATGTGCCGCATCTGGCGACTACGCTGCAGAATGACGGCGTGGCGGTGGATCCGGATTACTATAGCGGCGTTCCGGAGCCGACGGCGAGCTACGACCTGGAGCAGATGGCGCGGCTGACGGGCGGGCGGGTTATTTTCGGCGAGGATATTCGCGAGTCGCTACAGCAGATCGCGAGCGCGGCGGTGGGCCGCTATGCGATTTCGTATACGCCGGCGGGGGGAAGTTGGGACAACAAGTTTCATACGGTTCAGGTGAAGTGCGAGCGCAAGGGCGTGAAGATGCAGGTGCGGGAACGATACTACGCGCTGCCGGATGCGCGTCCGGCGGAAGAACGGCAGCAGGAGAAGTTGGCGGCCGCCGTGGAAGGGCAGACGGATGCGGCGGGTATTGGACTACGGGTTAAAGTATCAGCCGCCGCGAAGGGCGTTCATATTGAGATCCGGATGCAGATTGCGGGTTTGCTGTTGAAGGAACACGACGGCAAGATGGCGGGCGCGATGACGATGGTGGTGGCGGATCTGGGATCGGGGGGCGGCTCAGGGTTGGCGCACCGGCCGATCGGACGGCCGGCGGTTTCGGAGTTCGCTTTGGAACTGACCAGGGAGCAGTGCGAGCGGATGGCGACGGAGGGCGTGCCGGTCGCGTTCGATCATGCGCTGGGCGAAGGGGCGCGGCGGATGCGGATTGTACTGATGGATCGCGGGACGGACGAGACGGGGGCGATTACTTTTCCGGTGCGATGAGGCGTAGGGCGTCTTTCACCTGGGAGAGTACGGCGGCGGGGTTGGCGGGGCGGTCTACGCGGATGACGCGGCCGGCGGGACGCCAACGGGCGAACATGCGGGCGGAGGGGAAGCCGGCGAAGACGGTGATGAGCGGGATGCGGCAGGCGGCGGCGACGTGCTGGCCGGCGGAATCGTAACCGACGTAAAGCTGCCGGCGGCGATGATGGAGGCGAAGCCGGCGAAAGAGCCGTTCCAACGCTGCGCGGTCACGCCGGCCGCGGAGAGCGCGCTTTCCACGCGATCGGCCTCCTCCCCGCCCGCGCCTTGGTCGATGGCGATGGGGAGACCGGTCGCGGCCAGCAGGGGAAGCAGATCGGCTTCAAAGGGGCCGGGGATGCGCTTGGCGGGGTTGTCTCCAACACCCAGGCTGATGGCGATGCCCGGGACGGAGTTCGTGGGCGGGCGGGGGACGGCGATGAACGGATGGGCATCGGGAATGCCAAAGGTTTCGCTCAGCCCAGCGTCGCGTTAGCTGGGGGAGCGAGTCGCCGCTGTCGCCGCCGTAGGCGCGGCTTTCGAAGAAATAGTAGCGGTCGTCATCGCAGACGGGCAGCAGGCCGAGTTGGGTCAGGCGCGAATCGGGATCGACGACGATGCTGTCGGCATCGGAGAGCGCGGCGCGGAGTTCGCGGTCCGGCGGCGAGGCGGTCGCGGAGGGTGCCGCGGCGGTAGGTGACGGGAAGATGCCGGATGCGCGGGTCGGCGGCGAAGAGTTCCCAGTTCTTGCGCGGGGCCGGCGAGATAGACGGCGGCATCGGGAAAGCGGCGCTTGGCGGCGTCGAGGATGACACTGGTAACGGCGACGTCGGCGCCCAGGGTGACGCGGGAGAGGACGTAGATGCGTGCGCGGTTCGATCCGGCGATCGGGCGCGGAAGGCGCACGCGGCGGTAGCGTTCGACGAGGGCGGCGCTTTCGCCGGGCGCGATGACTTCGGCGAAGAGAGTCGGCGTAGGCGTCGCAGAGGCGCGGGCTCGAAGCGGTCGGCGAGGCCTTCGGCGACGATGCCGAAAGAGGGCCTCGGAACAGTCGTCGTCCGGACAGTGGACTGCAGCAGATCCGGCGGCCACGGGCTGGCCGCGCGAGACAGTGGTCGAGGAGTTGCTGCGGCGAGGTCGTTACACGAAGTACTTGCCAACGATGAGGTCCAGTTTCCGGCGGGTGGCTTCGGGCACCAGTTTGCGGTCGGTGATGATGGCGTGCGCCAGCGCCGAGCCGCATTTGCAGGTGCGGCCGGCGGGCATGCGCGCTCGACGGCGGCGGCCACTACTCTGCAGGCGTTGTCGGCGTTCTTTACCAGGTTGGCGATGATGTCGGTGACGGTGACGGCGTCGTGGTCGGGATGCCAGCAATCGTAGTCGGTGACCATGGCGACGGTGACGTAGCAGATCTCGGCTTCGCGGGCGAGCTTGGCTTCCTGCAGGTTGGTCATGCCGATGACGTCCATGCCCCAGCTTCGGTAGACGTTCGATTCGGCTTTGGTGGAGAAGGCCGGGCCTTCCATGCAGAGGTACGTGCCGCCCTTTTGGCCGTTGACGCCGGCGGTCGGCGCAGGCTTCGGCGACGACGTCGGCAAGCTGCGGGCAGATGGGATCGGCGAAGCTGACGTGGGCGACCAGGCCTTCGCCGAAGAAGGTGGAGATGCGGCCGCGGGTGCGGTCGAAGAACTGGTCGGGGATGACGAAATCGAGCGGGCGGTGCTCTTCCTTGAGCGAGCCGACGGCGCTGAGGGAGAGGATGCGCTCGACGCCGAGCGATTTCATGCCGTAGATATTGGCGCGGAAGTTCAGTTCGGAGGGCGAGATGCGATGGCCGCGTCCGTGGCGCGCGAGGAAGGCGACGTCGCGGCCGGCGAGTTTGCCGACGATGTAAGTTATCGGAAGGTGCGCCGAAGGGCGTTTCGATCATGACTTCTTCGTGCGGCTTCGAAGCCGGGCATGGAATAGAGCCCGCTGCCGCCGATGATGCCGATTTGAGTGATGTGCACGTATAGACCTCCTTGGAAATGATGCGGTGGCACGGAGACGGCCGGACGACGTGGAGCACGCTTACGATTTTGGAGCAGTTCGGGGATGCCTGCGCCGATCCGTGGCGACGGTGCGGACGATGGGCCGGCTATCGAGTGGCTCGGCGAGGCTGAGCATGGCTTGGAGTTCGCGCTCCACGCGTTCCGCGCCGGGCTGGTCGGATTTATTGATGACGAAGATGTCGGCGATTTCCATGATGCCGGCTTTGATGGCTTGCACATCGTCGCCCATGCCGGGACGAGGACGACGACGGTGACTTGCGCGACGGCGGCGATTTCGATTTCGTCCTGGCCCACGCCGACGGTTTCGATGAGGACGTAGTCGCTGCCGGCGCGCGTCCATGAGGGCGCCAGATCGGCGGTGGCGCGGGCGAGGCCGCCGGAGTTGCCGCGGGTGGCCATGGAGCGGATGAAGATGCCGGGATCGGCATGGTGGTCGCTGCATGCGGATGCGGTCGCCGAGGATGGCGCCGCCGGTGAGGCGGCTGGTGGGATCGACGGCGAGGATGCGCGACCGTCTTGCCCTGGCGGCGGAGTGCGCGCGCCATGCGCGTCGACCAGGGTGCTCTTGCCGGCGCCGGGCGGTCCGGTGATGCCGACGATGCGCGCGTGGCCGGCGAAGGGCAGCAGTTCGCGCGAGCACGTGCGAGCGCTTGCGGATCGCGGTTTTCGATGCCGGTGGCGGCGCGGGCCAGCGCGCGCGGCATCGCCGTGCCGCGAATCTTGCGCGGCCGCAATCGGTCATCAGCTTTTCAGAAGTTGCCGCGCGATGACCAGGCGCTGGATTTCGCTGGTGCCTTCGCCGATGGTGCAGAGCTTGACGTCGCGGTAGAACTTCTCGACCGGATAGTCCTTGATGAAGCCGTAGCCGCCGTGGATCTGCACGGCTTCGTTGGCGATGCGGACGGCGGCTTCGGAGGCGAAGAGCTTGGCCATGGCGGATTCGCGCGTGACGCGCTTGCCCGCGGTCGAGCATCCAGGCGGCGCGGTAGTTGAGCAGGCGCGCGGCGTCGATGGTCGATGGCCATATCGACCAGCTTGTGCTGGATGGCCTGGAATTCGGAGATGGGCCGGCTGAACTGTTTGCGCAGCTTGGAGTAGTGCAGCGCGGCGTCGTAAGCGCCCTGCGCCATGCCGATGGAGAGCGCGGCGATGGAGACGCGGCCGCCATCGAGGATCTTCAGGCTGTCGACGAAGCCCTCGCCGCGTTTGCCCAGCAACTGGGCTCGGGCAAGGCGGCAGTTTTCGAAGATCACTTCGCCGGTGGCGCTGGCGCGCAGGCCGAGCTTGTTTTCCTTCTTGCCGGCGCGGAACCCGGGCGTGCCCTTTTCGATGATGAAGGCGGAGATGCCATGCTGCGCGGCGGCGCGGTCGGTGACCGCCATGGCGACGCAGACGTCGGCGTAGTGCGCGTTGGTGGTGAAAGTCTTGGCGCCGTTGAGCACCCAGCATTCGTCTTCGCAGACTGGCCGTGGTGCGCGTGCCGGCGGCGTCGGACCCGGCTTCGGGTTCGGTGAGCGACCAGCAGCCGATCCATTCGCCGGAGGCGAGCTTGCGGCAGGTAGCGGCGGCGCTGCTCGTCGGTGCCCATTTTGTAGATGTGGTTGGAGCAGAGCGAAGTGTGGGCGGCGACGATGATGCCGACCGAGCCATCGACGCGCGAGAGTTCCTCGATGATGATGGAGTACTCGATGTAGCCGAGGCCGGCGCCGCCGAGTTCTTCGGGGAAAATGGCGCCCATGTAGCCGAGCTGGCCGAGTTTCTTGATGACTTCGAGCGGGAAGATCTGGTCCTCGTCCCACTCCATGACGTGCGGACGCAATTTCGGCTTCGGCGAATTCGCGCACGGATTTGCGGAGTTGGATCTGTTCGGGGGTGTACTCGAAGTCTCACTAATTGATCGAGGGCGCGCTTAGAACGATCTCTTCTCTTCGGCGGCGTCCCAGCGGACGGTGCGCTGCTGGCGGTAGCTATCGACGGCCATGCGGCAGGCGATGGAGACGCGGAAGCCGAGGTCGAACGGGCAGTTGGTTTCTTGCCGGAGCGGATGCAGTCGAGGAAGTTCTGCATGTGCGCTTTGGGATCGGTGCGGGTGCATGCCCACCATTTCCGCGCCGTCCGGGCGGTTCACCTTTTCCGGGATGTAGCGGATCCTGCTGGCTCTTGGAGATGGTGCCGTCTGTCGCCCAGCACGTCTTCGGTGACGCTCAGCGCTCGTTGCCGAAGCCGGAATCCCAGGTGAACAGGAGTCTCTTCGGTCTGCTCCATGGAGACGTTCATGGTGTCGGGGACTTCGCGGCCGTCCTTCCACAGGTAGAGGCCGCCGGTCATGGTGACGGCGTGCTGGGGATCTTGAGGTCCATGGCCTTGTACCAGAAGGCAAGCTGGTGGCACATGTTTTCGTAGACGTTGCCGCCGGAATAATCCCAGAAAAAGCGCCAGTTGATGTAGCGGTTGGCGTCGAACTCATGCGCGGGCGCTTCGCCCAGGAACTGATTTCCAGACGATGTTCTCGGGCGTCATGTCGGGATAGACGGGCCGCGCCCACTGCGGTTTGCCGTGCGGCGTGTTGCGGTACATGTGGGCGTGGATCGCGGTGATCTTGCCCATCATTTCCGGTCTGCAGGAAGCTCGACGGCGTCGGCGACCTGGCCGGAGGAGCAGTGCACTGATGGCCGATCTGGACCGTGCGGTTGGCCGGCTTGTCGATAGGCGGCGCGCATGCGCTTGGCGTGGTCCACCTTGAACGCCATGGTCTTTTCCTGATAGACGTGCTTGCCGGCGTCGAGCGCGGCGGTGAAGTGTCTCGCAGTGCAGATGCTGCGGGGTGGCGATCAGGACGGCGTCGATGGATTTGTCTTCGAGCAGATGGCGATAGTCGAGATACGTCTTGGCGGCGGGCGCGATCGTGTGCGACATCTTCGAGGCGGCGGGTGTAGACGTCGGCGACGGCGACGAGTTCGATATTCGGGCAGGCGAATGGCTTCGCGCAGGATCTGCGTGCCGCGGTCGCCGGGGCCGATGATGCCGAGGCGGACGCGGTCGTTGGCGCCGAGGACGTTGAGGCCGGCGAAAGCGCCGGCCAGTCCGGTGGCCACTTTGCCGATGAAATTGCGGCGAGACTGCATGGAAAGCTCCTTGGAATGCTTTAAGTATCAGGATAACATTGCGTTGGGCGGAGACTGGACGCTCCGTTACCGTCGCGGCTCTTCCGCCGCACATGACGTACTATGAATTGAAATGGCAGAATCGCTTGCGGCTGGAGCTACGCTGGCGCATTACCGGATTGTCTCCCAGTTGGGGGCGGGCGGCATGGGCGAAGTGTATCTCGCCGAGGATTTGAACCTGGAACGTCCGGTGGCGCTGAAGATACTGCCTTCGGAGGTGTGCCGGGACGCGGACCGCATGCGGCGGTTCGTGCAGGAGGCCAAGACGGCGTCGGCGCTGAGCCATCCGAACGTGGCGCGGGTATTTGAGATCGGGGAGGCGGACGGCGTCAGCTTTCTGGCGATGGAATACATCGAGGGCGAGACGCTGGATGCGCGCATCGGCGGCGCGCCGCTGCCACTGGCGGAGGCCATCGGGATCGCGGCGCAGGTGGCGGATGCGCTGGATGCGGCGCACGCGAAAGGCATCGTGCATCGCGATATCAAGCCGGCGAATATCATGGTCGGCGGGCGCGGGCACGTGTCGGTGCTGGATTTCGGACTGGCGAAGATGAAGTCGCCGGGCGGGGTATCGGGCGCGACGCGGGCCGCCACGCAGTTGCTGACCGATCCGGGGATGGTGATGGGCACGGTGCATTACATGAGCCCGGAGCAGGCCTTGGGGCGGGAGGCGGATGCGCGGTCGGATATTTTCAGCCTGGGGGTGACGCTCTACGAAATGGTCACGGGGCGGCTGCCTTACGCGGGCGCCAATGCCACAGAGTTGCTGATGCAGATCCTGCATTCGCAGCCGGAGGCGATGGCGCGCTTCAATTATGAGACGCCGCCGGAGATGGAACGGATCGTGCGGAAATGCCTGGAGAAGGATCGGGAGCGGCGCTATCAGAACGCTGAGCGATCTGATGGTGGATTTGAAGGGCTTGCAGCGGACGTACGATCCGGACGAATCCAATGCGAAGACGGCGGCGACGCGGGTGCGTTCGGCGCAGATCGGCGCGGTGATCGTGGACGATGAAGAGCTGGCGCGCGGCTTGGTGCGCGAGATGTTGAAGGCTCATAGCGACGTGCGGGTGCTGGCGGAGTGCCGGAACGGCTTCGAGGCGGTGAAGGCGGTGGCGGATCTGAAGCCGGACTTGTTGTTCCTGGATATCCAGATGCCGAAGCTGGATGGTTTCGAGGTGCTGGAACTGGTGGGGCGCGATATCGCCGTGATTTTCGCGACGGCTTACGACACGTATGCGATGCGGGCGTTCGATGCGCACGCGGTGGACTATTTGCTGAAGCCGTTCAGCGCGGAGCGATTTGACAAGGCGCTGGAGCGGGCCAAACAGCGACTGGGGGAGAAAGCGCCGGATCCGGTGGAACTGGCGGCGGCGGCGCGTCCTCCGGAGCAGTATTTGCAGCGAATTGTAGTGAAGGACGGTCCGGCGGTACACGTGATTCCGGTGGAGAAACTGGATTACGCGGAGGCGCAGGACGATTATGTGGCGCTGAAAAGCGACAAGAAGACGTATTTGAAGCAACAGACGATTTCGAGCCTGGAGAGCATGCTCGATCCGGCGCAATTCATCCGGATTCACCGGTCGCATATCGTGAACCTGGAGCGGGTGGCCAAGATCGAAGCGTACACGAAAGACAGCAAAATCGCGGTATTGCGAGATGGGACGCAATTGCCGGTCAGCCGGGCGGGGTATGCGCGGTTGAAGGTGTTATTGGGCGAAAATTAAGCTCCTTTTGTTACGGTGGGCGCAACCCAGTGGCTTTTCGCGCCATCTACAGTACTTAGATCCAAAATGAAGCAAGTAACGATGCGACCCCGCATGGGGTTAGTGGCCACCGCTTTGCTGGGCTTCTGCCCGCTGCTTGCGGTTACCTCCGGCGACCTGGAACAGGCGCGGAAGCTCTACCAGCTCACCGATTACGAAGCGTCGGTGCAGATCTTACAGGGTCTTCCGCAAAAGGACGGCATGGTCTACGAACTGATGGGCCAGAACCGGCTGATGCAGGGGGAATATAAGAAAGCCACGGAACTGCTGGAGAAGGCGGTCGAAAGCGATCCGGGAAACTCCGACTACGAGTTGTGGCTGGGGCGCGCATTTGGGCACCGGGCGGAAACCGCCAGCCCTTTCACCGCACCTGGATACGCCAATAAGGCGAGGCAACATTTCGAGAAGGCGGCGCAGTTGAACCCGCGCAACCTGGATGCCTTGAGCGATCTTTTCGAATACTATCTGGAAGCGCCGGGTTTTTTGGGCGGCGGCTTGGAGAAGGCGCGGGGCATTGGGCAGCAGATGGGTGCAATCCGGGCGGTGGACGGTCAATGGGCCGAGGCGCGGATGGCGGAGAAGAAGAAGGAGTTTGTGAGCGCGGAGGAGCATCTGAAGCGGGCGGCGGAATTGGCGCCGAAGCAGGCCAGCCGGCTGGTGGACCTGGCGCGTTTTCTGGCGCGGCGGGGGCGGTACCAGGAGAGCGACCAGAGTTTCGGGAAGGCCGAGAAGATGGCCCCCAACAGTCCGAAAGTGCTTTACGCGCGGGCCGACACATATATTCAAGAGGGGCGCAATTTAGAGACGGCCCGGGCTTTGCTGGAGCGTTATCTGAAGGCGCAGTTGACGCCCGACGATCCACCGCGCGCGGAGGCGGAGAAGTTGCTCAAGAAGGCATCAGGCGGCTAGCCGATGCACTTGGGCGAGTCTCTCGCGTTTAGCGCAAAAGCTCTTAAGGCGAATCCGGTACGGTCACTGCTGACGGCCCTGGGCATGGTCATTGGAACGGCTTCGGTGATCCTGGTGGTCACCATTTCGATGACCAGCCGCGATTACATCCTGGAACAAATCGAAGGCGTGGGATCGAATATGGTCTTCGCCTATTACGAAGCGGGGAATCAGAGCGCCACGCAGGCGGATGCCGATTTCGTGAAGATGGCGGACGTAGACGCGGTGCGGGAGCGGCTTGCCAGCCGGATCGTGGCGGCCACCGGAATCGAGACCAACGCGGACCGGATGCTGATCAACGGTAAGGAGCGCGACGTCCGGGTGATCGGGTCGGATCCCGATTATAAGACCGTCAGGAACCTGGTGGTGACGACGGGGCGGTTCCTGGACCCTAGCGACATCGCGCTGCGCCAGAAGGTGGCGATGCTGACCGATAAACTGGCGCAGCGGCTTTACGGCACGCGGGCGGGCGCGATGGGGCAGGTGATTAAGCTGCACGGTTTGGAATTCACGGTGATCGGCACCTTTCGCGAGCGCGTGGAGAGTTTCGGACAGTCGGAACTGACGCAGGATACCATCGTGATTCCCTACACGGTGCTCCGCTATTTCACGGAAATCGAGCGGGTGGATCCGATGTACGTGCAGGTGCGGGCGCCGGAAGACGTGGAAGCGGTGACGGAATCGGTGAAGCAGATTCTGGAAGCGCGGCACCGGCCGGGGGCGAGCTACCACGCGGAGAACCTGACCGCCATTCTGAATGCGGCCAAGAACATCGCCTTGATCCTGAGCCTGGTGCTGGTCCTGGTTTCGGCTATCGCGCTGGTGATCTCCGGGATCGGCATCATGAATATCATGCTGGTGACGGTGACGGAGCGGACGCGGGAGATCGGCTTGCGGATGGCGGTGGGAGCGTCGCGGCGGGAAATTCTGATGCAGTTCCTAACCGAGGCGGTGATGGTGAGCCTGGCGGGAGGCAGTATCGGAATTCTGGCAGGCGTGGCGATTCCGCTGAGCGTGCAGTTGTTCGTGGACAACGTGCGCATTCCGATTTCGGTAACGGCGATTGCGGTGGCGTTCGGCGTTTCGATGATGGTGGGGCTGATTTTCGGGATTCTGCCGGCGAATCGCGCCGCTAGGCTGAACCCAACAGAGGCCTTGCGGTATGAGTAAGGGCGTCCGGGTGCCGTGTTAACATTGTTGGGAATCCGTTCAGGATGCGATCGGTTTGGGCCCACTGAGACGAACAGGTCCCTCATAAAAAGATAGGAGCAGAAGCACAGACATGAAGATTGGGGTGTTGGGAGGCGACGGCTATTGCGGTTGGGCCACGGCGTTGTATTTGTCCGCCAAAGGACATGAGGTTGCGATTGTCGATAACTTCTCGCGCCGCCTTTGGGACCATGAACTGGGCGTAGAAACCCTGACTCCAATCCGTCCGCTGGCGGAGCGGCTGAAAGTCTGGCAGCAGCACACCGGCCGGAACATCGAGCTATTCACCGGCGATGTGACGGACTACGACTTCATGTCGTCGGCGATCCAATCGTTTGAGCCGGAAGCAGTGATCCACTTCGCGGAGCAGCGGGCCGCGCCTTACTCCATGATCGACCGCAAGCACGCGGTATTCACGCAGGTGAACAATGTGGTGGGAACCTTAAACCTGCTGTTTGCGCTGCAGGAATATTCGCCGGAGTGCCATCTGGTGAAGCTGGGCACGATGGGCGAGTACGGCACACCCAACATCGACATTGAGGAAGGCTACATCAACATCGAGCACAATGGACGGCGCGATGTACTTCCCTTTCCCAAGCAGCCGGGCTCGTTCTATCATTTGTCGAAAGTGCATGACAGCCACAACATCATGTTCTGCTGCCGGATCTGGGGGCTGCGGGCGACGGATCTGAATCAGGGCGTGGTGTACGGAACGATCACGGACGAAGTGGGAATCGACGAAGCGCTGATCAATCGTTTCGACTACGACGAGGTGTTCGGTACGGTGCTGAACCGGTTCTGCGTGCAAGCCGCGGTGGGATATCCGCTAACGGTTTACGGCAAGGGCGGGCAGACGCGCGGGTATCTCGACATTCGCGATACGGTGCGGTGCGTGGAGCTGGCGTGCCTGAATCCGGCGAAGGCTGGGGAGTGCCGGGTGTTCAACCAATTTACCGAGCAGTTCAAGGTGATGGAGCTGGCGCGCATGGTGCAGGCGGCGGGACAGAAACTCGGGCTGACGGTGGAGATCGAACATCTGCCGGCGCCGCGCGTGGAAGCCGAGGAGCACTACTACAACGCCAAGCATTCGAAGCTGGTGGATTTGGGTTTGGAGCCGCATTTGCTTTCGGAATCGCTGCTCGATTCGCTGATGAATGTAGCGATGAAGTATCGGGACCGGATTGACGAATCGCTGTTCCCTCCGCAGGTGAATTGGCGGAATGCGCGGAATGAACGGAAGCGGAATTTGCGCCGAGTCGCCACGTTTTCGTAGGTAGGGGAAGCGACGTTCGCCGGGACGGCTATTTTGCGTAGATAGCGTCACCGACGCGATGCATCCAGGACAATTCCGCAGAGGACATGGGCCCGCGGCGCAGGGCTTCGAGAGCCTGGTCAAATTGGGCGACATCGGCGGGGCCGGTCATACAGACATTCACAGCGGGCTGGGTGAGGGCGAAGCGGTAGCAGTCCGCGGCCGTGGGGGTTTGTTCACCAGGGGGGATGCGCTTGCGATCGAGCAATTGGCGCCAACTGGTGGCTGTGAAGGAGACGATGCCGGGGGGATTGGGCGGGAGCTGGGCAAAGACTTCGGGCTCGGCGCCGCGGTGGATGGCGTTGTAGCGGACGTGGAAGATGTCGTACTGGGGGTCGAGCGCGAGGGCCGGGATGACGGGGCGGTTGTGGGTGGAGATGGCCAGGTAGCGGACGAGACCGCGGTGGCGGAGTTTGCGGCAAGCATCGAGGATTCGCGGCGGCGGGGGGCCGTTCCAGAGGCCGAGCAAGAGGGCGTCGGTGTAATCGAAGCGCAGGGCGCGTAGGGCGCGCTCCAGGCTGGGACCGATCAGGGATGCGAGGCGCGAATAGGATTGGATGACCAGAAGGAAGCGGTCGCGGCGCGGGGCCAGAGAGCGCAGGCCGTCGCCGAAGGAATTGCGGCGGAGGCTGCCCCAGTAAAAGTAATTGACGCCATGGTCGAAGGCCTTTTCGACGAGGGCGGCCGGGGCGCCATAGCTGGAAGCTAAGCCGAGACGGCCAACCTCGATGCCAGTGCGGCCGAGTATGGCGCGATCGAATGACATTCCCTCATTGTAGCGGGGGGGTTACGCCTGGGGCGCCCAATCCATGCCGCCGTTGCGGGCGGAAGTGATTTCGACGATTTCCGTCCAGGGATAGAAGTGCGCGCCGGCGGTGTCTTCGGCGACCACGCCGAAGCTGGACACCTCGCGCAGGGTCAAAGGCGGCAGATCGTCCTCATCGACGGCGACGATTCGGACGCGACGGCCGATCAAACTGCGCAGAAAAACACTTTCGGTATCCATGAATAATGGCCTCCACGCGACGGATTGTAGCAGGAATCAGATAGACCTATCTGAAACTATCGTTTTAGGCTTTCCGCCGTATAATTGAATTTAGACTTGAAAGCCCGGAGTTGACCCCAACATGAGCATACTTACACCTCGCCGCCGCGTCGCGGCACTGGCGACTTGCGGCCTGCTGGCCGTGGGCCTGCAATTATCAGCCGATGAAGGGATGTGGACATTCGACAACCCGCCGGTAAAGCAACTGGAATCGAAGTATCATTTCACCGCGACGCAAGCATGGCTGGACCACGTGCGGCTTTCCTGCGTGCGGCTGAACGATGGCGGATCCGGATCGTTCGTGAGCGGGCACGGGTTGCTGCTGACCAATCATCACGTGGCGCGCGGACAACTGCAAAAGAACTCGACGGCGGAACACGATTTCGTGAAGAACGGCTTTTATGCAGCGACGGAAGCCGAAGAAATGAAGTCGCCGGACCTGGAAGTGAACGTGTTGATGTCGATGGAGAACGTGACGCCGAAGGTTGTGGCGGCGTTGAAGGGCACCAAGAACGCGGAAGAGGAATTCGCCAAGCGGAAAGCCGTAATCGCGGATATCGAACGGGAGAGCCTGCAGAAGACGGGGCTGCGGTCGGACGTAGTGACGCTTTACCAGGGCGGCGAATACTGGCTGTACCGCTATAAGAAGTACACGGACGTGCGGCTGGTGTTCGCGCCGGAAGATCAGGCGGCGTTTTTCGGCGGGGATCCGGACAATTTCACTTATCCTCGGTACGACCTGGACATGGCGCTGTTCCGCGTTTACGAAGACGGTAAGCCGATCGAGACGAAAGACTATTTGAAGTGGAATCCTAAGGGCGCGGGGGATAGCGAGCTGGTTTTCGTGCCGGGGCATCCGGGGAGCACGCAGCGGCTGGATACCGTGGCGCAATTAGAATATGAGCGCGACTATGTGGAGCCGACGATTATCAAAGTACTGAAGCACAGGATCGCCGTGCTGGAACAATACGGGAAGCAGGGGACGGAGCAGGAAAGGCAAGTGGCGTCGAACATCTTCGGTCTGCAGAACAGCGTGAAGGCGCTATCGGGCCGGTACACGGGATTGCTCGATAAGAACGTGATGGACAAGAAGAGGAAGGACGAAGCGGAATTCAAGACGAAGGTGATGGCGAATCCGGAGTGGGCTAAAGCTTACGGTGGTGCGTGGAAGGATGTCGCGGACGCCATGGCTAAGGCATCGACCCGCGCGAAGCAGCAGTTCTTTCGCAACGCGGACTCGCAGTTCGCGAATACGGCGGCACAGATTGTGGACTATGTCGCCGAAGTGAAGAAGCCGGACGGGCAGCGGTTGGCGGGCTTCCATGAAGCGCAGTTGGAGTCGCTACGGCAGCGTTTGTTTTCGAGAGCGCCGGTTTATCCGGCGATGGAAATTGCGCGCATGACCGGGGCGCTGGAAGCGGCCCTGGCGGAACTGGGGCCGAACGATCCATTTGTGAAGGTGATTCTGGATGGACGGCCGCCGAAAGAGGCGGCAACGGAGTTGGTCAACGGGACGAAACTGGCCGATCCGGCGGTGCGCAAGCAGTTGGTGGAAGGCGGCGAAGCGGCGGTGGAAGCTTCGACGGATCCGATGATCGTAATGCAAAGGAAGCTGGATCCGATGCGGCGCGAGATGGTGAAGTGGCAGGAAGACAATGTGAAGAGCGTGGCCGAGGAGGCGGGGGAGAAGTTGGGCAAGGCCCGGTTTGCAGCTTACGGCAAGACCACTTATCCGGACGCGACCTTCACGCTGCGGCTTTCCTACGGGCAGGTGCAAGGGTATGCGATGAACGGGACGGAAGCGCCGTATAAGACGACGTTCTACGGTCTGTACGACCGGGCGACGAGCTTCGATTTCGGCGGGCCGTTCTACCTACCGTCGCGGTACAAGGAAGGGCGGGACAAGCTGGACCTGTCGACGCCGCTCGATTTCGTGACGACGAACGATATTATCGGCGGCAACTCGGGCTCGCCGGTGATCAACCGGAATGCGGAGATTGTGGGGTTGATCTTCGACGGGAATATCGAATCGCTGGTGGGCGATTTCGTTTACGATGGCACGACGAACCGGGCGGTAGCGGTACATACGGCGGGGATGACGGAAGTGTTGAAGAAGCTGTATGGGACGGATCGAGTGGTGAAGGAGCTTTTGGCCGAGTAAGCCCGCGGTTCAGATCGCCGGGGCTAACTGAAACAGGGATTCGGGGGCAGCTTCCCGGAGAGCGTTTTCACTTAGCGCGGCGATTTTGACGTCGAGCAGCAGATTCGGTTCGACACACTGAGCGAGTTGCACTTTGAGGTAGTTGGCGCTGAGGGCGGTACGGGGCTCGGAGAGCGTCACGGCCGAGAGGGTGCGGCCGACCATGCTCCGCCGGAATTCCAGATTCTTAGCGGCGGCAAGTTCACGGAGGATGCGGTTGCGTTCTTTGCGGACGGGGATCGGCACGGATTCCGGCAGTCCGGCGGCAGGAGTGCCGGGGCGCTCGGAGTAGGTGAATACGTGCAGGTAAGTGAACGGCTGGTTTGCAATGAACTGGCGGCTCTCTTCGAAATCCGCCTCGGTTTCTCCGGGGAATCCCACCATAACATCGGCGCCTACCGCGCAATCGGGCATCAGGCGGCGGGCTTTGGCAAGGCGGTCGGCGTAGTGGCGCGGCCGGTATTTGCGATGCATGCGGCGGAGGGTACGGTCACAGCCGGACTGTAGCGGGGCATGAACGTGCGGCGCTATGCGCGGCGAAGCGGCCATGAGTCCGAGCAGGTCGTCTGAAAAATCCATCGGCTCGATGGAACTAAGGCGGAGGCGGTCGACGGGGGTTTCGTCGAGCAGGCGGCGGATCAAATCGTGGAGCCGCATGCGGCTGCCGGGTTCGCGGCCCCAGCGTCCGAGATTGATGCCGCTGAGAACCACTTCGCGATAGCGCTGGGCGAGGGCGCGGACTTGCTCGACGACTTGATCGGCTGGCGCGGAGCGGCTACGGCCCCGAACGAAGGGGATGATGCAGAATGAACAGCGGTTGTTGCAGCCATCCTGGATTTTCAGATTGGGACGGGTGCGGTCGCCGGCGGCGTCTTCGACGGGTGCGGAGAGGAAATCATGTTGGGCGAAGATATCGCCGACGATAATGTTGCCGTGGTAGGGGGCGGCGGTCAGGATTTCGGCGATTTCGGTCTTGTGGGAGTTGCCGACTACCCATTCGACGCCGGGCATGGAGGCGAGTTCTTCGGGCGCGCGCTGGGCGTAGCAGCCGGTTACCAGGATGCGGGCGGCAGGGTTTTCGCGATGGACACGGCGGAGGGTTTGGCGGACGTCATCGTCCGCGGCTTGGGTTACGGTGCAGGTGTTGAGAACGACAAAGTCGGCGCGGCTGCGCTCGGGGGCGGGCTGCAGGCCTTTGGCGGCTAACAGGGTTTCGAGGGCGGCGCCGTCTGCCTGAGTGGCACGGCAGCCGAAGTTTTGGACGAAGAACCGATCCACTGGAACTATTATGGCGGAAATTGGGGCTCAGCTGGCCGGTAGCGGGTAGAGGGCGAGGTCCGGCATCGGAAAATGCTTGCGGTTGTCCGTGACCAGAGTACAGCCTTCGGTCAGGCAGACGGCTGCGATGGTGGTGTCGGTTAATGAGAGGCTTTGGCCTTTGTGTGCCCACTCGCGTTTGAGATCCCCGGCGAGTTTGGCCGCTTCCCAGCGGATGGGCACATACTGCATCCGGCGCAGGAAAGCTTCGGTCTTTTTCGCTTCCGGGGCGCGCAGGCCCACGTAGACTTCAGCGACATTGATGGCGCAGCAAGCGAGGCTGTAGCGATCGAGGATCATGCGCTCCATGAGATCCGCCCTACCTCGCCGGTCGTTCAGGACATCGATCAAGAAGGTCGTGTCCAGCAGTAGTGTAGGCATCAGGCGTGGGCGATGGATGCGAGCCGGGATTCGTTCTCGGCGCGCAGATTATCGACGAAGGCGTCGGAGCCGGCACCGAGTTCTGGATGATTTTCGGTTTTCCAGCAGCCTTTAGCCTCGCGCAGGGCGGCCAGGAGGCTACGCGATTCGACTTCGCGCCGTACTAGATCAGAGACGAAGGCGCTGCGGCCGCGTTCGCCGACGAGAAGATCGACTTGGGCGAGCAGGTCGGCTGGCAAGACTATGTGAGTTCGGATGCGTTGCATGGTGAGTCTGTATGTCCCATACCTATTGTGCGATAAGGCCGGACGGAAGGCAAGTGTCATTCGGATTTATGAACCTCGCTTTTGGGAGTCGATTTACTTAGAGTGGTGGCTAAGAGTCCTAAGAGGGTGAAAAAACAAGCGCTAATGGCGGGCCGCTGCTGGAACGGGTAGTCCACAAGCGCGTGGAGGCAGACTGCGGGCAGGCCGATGGCCCAGACAGAACGAAGGGCGGCGGGGAGGGCCATGAGGACCAGTGCCAGGAGGATGGCAAGGAAAGGGATACCCCCTTCGACGGCCCATTGGAGCCAATCGTTGTGGGCCTGGTTGATGTAAGCGCCGTTGTCGAAGATGGCGTAAGCGGGGTAGGCGCGGGCCCAATTGCCCAGTCCGAAGCCCATGGCGGGGCGGTCGCGGAGCATGGCGAGGGAGGAGACGACGAACTCGCGGCGGCCGGCAAGGGTGTCGGGATCGTGCAGATGGCGGAGGAGGGACTGCGGGCCGACGAGGGCGGCTAACAGGAGGGCAATGACGACGAAGACGGCGGCGGCAGGCACGAATGTCCGCCGGGTTGTCAGCCGGCGCCGGTAGGCGAGCACGAGAACGGCGGCGATTTCGCAGGCCACGAGGACGAATCCGGCGCGTGAGGCGGAGGCGACCACGGAGGCGAACATGGCGGCGGCCATGACGGTGTGGGAAAGAGTGTGGCGCCCGGATAGAGCGAACCAGAGGGTAACGGGCAGGAGCAGTTCGATGAAGGCGGCATACTGATTGGGATTGACGAAGGGTCCCATGACGAAGTTGTTGTAACCGCTCGGGAAGAGCCAGAAAAAACGTCCGCCAGAGGTGAGCATCTGGAGCGTGGAAAGGACGCTGAGGAAGAAGCCGAAGTAGACGGTGGAGCGGAGGAACCAGTGGCGGGCGGCGGTGGATTGGAACAGTTGCAGCGCGAGGAAGAAGAGGGCGAGATAGGTAGTCCAGTTGAGCACGGCCATCCAGGTGGCATGACGGTAAATGGTGTGGTGGGTGGCCAGTTGGAGGAGTCCCCAGAGGGGCGCCGCGGCGAGGGGCACGAACCAGGAGACGAGATGGACGGGAGTTGGACGGAGCCATTGGAAACCGGTCCAGACGGCGAGGTAGACAAAGACTGAAGACTGGATGAGTGCCCAAGCCCAGGGCTGGTCGACGCAAATGGCAAGGACGGCAAAGGCCACCAGGACGGCGAGGATGGCGGGAGCGCGTCTCATGGGGCTGGTTCGATGGAGACGTGGTGGAGGGTCAGCGTGCCTGTGAAGCGCGTGTATCCCGGGTTGCGGGCGCACTTGAGGGCGAGGCGAACAAGGCCGCCGGGGGGCGCCCGGAAACTCAGTTCCCCGTCCTGCCGGGCGGATTGGGGGGCCAGGAGGTCGATGCCGGTTCTGGCGTCGAAGACGCTCCAGTGCAAACCCGGATCGCAACGGACGGAGTAGCGGGCGCCGGGCGAAACGGGGACGAATTGCAGCAGCGGGAAACAGACGCCGGGTTGATGGCCGTCGAAGGAAATCCAGAGCGATGCCGGCGGGGCACCCCGGCCGAGGGTTACGCCGGGGACTTCGGGGAAGCGCCAGGCGAAGCCTCCGGCCGGGAAGTCAGTGACGAAGCCCGGATCGGTTAGGGGGGCTTGGGGGTCGATGCGATCGAAAGGAATAAGGCGGCGATGGCAGAGGGCGTTCCACGTGTCGACCGCGGCGGAGGTTTGGCCTGCATCGAGCTGGCGGTTTACGGAGACGATCAAGGTGGACAGATCTTCTGGGGTGGCGAGAGCGGCCAGTTTTAGGGACGGCGCAGCGGACGCGGGGAGGTAGCCGTGGTCCAGGAGGAACCGCACGTAGGCGTTGAGAACTTCACGGCGTTCGGGGATGGCCCGAGTGAGGATGACGGCGGGGTCGTTGGTGACATGCCAGCAAAGTTGGAAGACGGGAGCGGGCTCCGCGGAGCTGATCGCGAGGGCGCGGTGAGCGGCGGGCCAAAAGTGTTGGAGGTTGCCGCGGCGGAGGTAATAGTTCGCGAGTGCCCAGAGCGGTCCGAACTGGCGGCTGGCTTGAGCGGCGCGGCGGAGGCAGGCTTCGGCGGAGGGGAAGCCGGCTTGCAGTTCGGCGGCGAGGGAGAGGCGTATCCAGGTAGCGGCGTTGGCCGGATCGAGCGCCAGTGCCGATTGGAGGGCGGCCGTATCGTCGCGCCCCGCGGAGTGTTCAGCGTCGGCTAGGCGAAGGCGGATATCGGCGTTACCTGGAGACAAGCTGACGGCGCGGGCAATGGTGGTGGGATCGGCAGAGCGGGAGAGGTGGTCGGCCCACGCTTCACGGAGGGGCCACCAAGCCAAGGCAAGCAGGGCAGGCACAGCGGCGGAGATAGAGATATTGCGAACCGATGAAGCCAAGAACGATGGTGGGTGGCGGCAGGGATGTGTCTCAGGGAATCAACGCGGTCACAAGGGCATGGCCGGATCTGATAATCAACGGTGTGAGCCGGTTAGCGGCAAACATCTCGACTCTTGGATCAGGCGGGCGGAGCAGCTTTGATAGGATGGAGCCGGTATGAAGAAATTAGAGATCGCCAAGCGGCTGGCGCGGCAATCGGGGGTATCGAACGCGGAAGCCGCGGACCAGCTGGATCGGGTGGTACACGGGATACTGGCAAAGCTGCGCAAGGGCAAGACGGCGCAGTTTCCCGGACTGGGGCTGTTTAGCCCGGGGCCGAAGGGGGCGTACCAATTCAAGCCGAAGGAGGAAAAGTCCGGTGGCAAACGGAAAAAGTAGCTGCCGGTCTAGCGCTCAAGTGGCGCGGTTGGTGCGGCAGTGCCTGGCCGAGGGAGCGAGCGTAGAGATTGACGGGCTGGGTACATTCGTACCGGATTCGCGGAACGGGTTCCGGTTTGAGGCACGCAACCGGCCCAAGGTATTTGTCGCTTACGTGCAAGAGGATGGGGCCGCGGCGGACCGGCTGTTCGAAGGGCTGGAGGCATGGGGATTCGATCCGTGGTTAGACCGGCGAAAGCTAATGCCGGGGCAGAACTGGCCGCGGTCGATCGAGGAAGCGATCAGCACGTCCGATTTCTTTTTGGCCTGTTTTTCGCGGCAGTCGGTGACCAAGAAGGGCGGTTTTCAGGCGGAGATCCGATACGCGTTCGACTGCACGCAACGCATCCCGCTGGACGAGATTTTTTTGATTCCAGCGCGGTTGGATGCGTGCCCCGTACCGGCGCGGATTCAACGTGAGCTGCAATACATCGATCTGTTTCCGGATTGGGAAAGCGGCTTCCGGCGGATTGTAACGGCAATGCGGCGGCAGTGGCGGAGCCCGGCAGCGGCTTGAAAGGTAACCGGCTGGGGGCGGTCAACGTCCATCGTGGAAGCTATCAATATGCCCAGGTTCAATGCTCGTGTGTATCTGCTGAGTTGCGCAGTGGTTTTGACGGCCGTTCCTATGGCGTCACAGTATCCAGGGCAATATCCACCTGGGGCGGGCGGCGCGGGGATTCCAATTCCGCGCCGCAGCAAGAAGAAGGAGCAGCAAGCGGAACTGGTGAGCACGGCGGGGATGCTCCGGCGGATGCGGAAGACGGAAGTGGTGCTGGAGGCTGACGATCACCGCATTCTGAATTTCAAGCGAACCGATAGCACGAAATTCCTGAAGTTGGGGAACGACATCAAACCCGCGGACTTGAAACTGGGCGATGCGATCGAAGTGGAATCCACGCAGGACGACGAAGGGTTCATGACCGCGGTCAACGTGATGTGGCAGCAGGACGGGACGGCCAAGGACAGAGCGCACGCCATGGAACCGGTAGAGACATCCCTGGCGAAGGGCTCGCACGGCAAAGACAAGGACAAAGAAGGCGAGGGGGATGCGGATGGCGATGCGAGCGCGGTGACGCCGGTGGGCGCTGACGGAGCGAAAGCCGGCACAACTCCGGCCGCGCGCGCCGAACGCTCAGGCGCCCAAGCAGGAAGAGCAGAGTGTTGCGGATTTAAATGCGCCATCGCAGGAGAAGGTGAAAGCGGCGCAAATCGACGCAGACGACGAGGGTCCGCCGGTTTTGAAGCGTGGGGGAAAGGCAGCGCGCAGGGATACGGAAGCGCCTCCGCCAGATGCTCCGGCAGCGGAGGTGGGGGGGGCTCAACTTTCGGCGCGCAACGAGACTTCCGCGGCCGAGGCTGAAAAAGAGCCCGCGGTTCGCGGGCCGCAGCGGCCGGAGGAAGCGATCCTCGAGAAAGCGCGGGAGGAGGCGGGCAGTTTTCTCGAAACGCTGCCCAATTATGTGTGCCAGGAGATGATGACGCGCTATCAAAGCGAAGGCGGATCGAAAAACTGGCAGCCCTACGATGTGATTTCGATGGCGTTGGTTTACGAGAAGGGGCATGAGAGTTATCGCAATCTGCAGATCAACGGAAAGGCGACGAAAAAGAAGATAGAGGATTTGTCGGGCGCGTGGTCGACGGGCGAGTTCGGCAGCGTGCTGGCGGATGTATTTTCACCGGCGACGGCGGCTGATTTCGAATACAGGAAACAAACGCGGGTCGGCGGGCGGGCGGCGATGGTCTACGACTTTTCGGTGGAGCGCGAGCATTCGCACTGGCGAATCATGGTGGCGTCGCAATTGATTTTGCCACCGTACCAGGGTTCGGTATGGATCGATAAAGAAACCAAGCGGGTGCTGCGGATCGAGATGCAGGCGACACATATTCCGGATGCTTTTCCAGCGGACAAAGTGGAGATGGCGACCGATTACGAGTTCGTGCGCTTTGGCGAGGAGAAGCAATTTCTGGTGCCGGTACATGCGGAGTCGCTGGGATGCCAGCGGGATTCGGGGACATGCACGCGCAACGCAATCGACTTCCGGAACTATCACAAGTTCTCGGGCGAATCGGTGATCACATTCGACAAGTAGCGACATCGAGCAAGAAATAATTCTTGCACTAGAAGCGGGTAGGGGTATACTGATTGGAAACCCGGAGGCTACCAATCGTGCAGAGCCCTTCAAAAGCGCAGGTCCAGAGCTATCTCCGTAAGGTTTCTCGTGTCTTTCAAGTGTCGCTTGCGCTGCTTGGCGCGCATGCGGCGATGGCGGACGTAACCGGCTCCATCCTGGGCGTGGTACGTGACACGACCAATGCGGCCATCGTGGGCGCTGAGATTATAGCCACTAACGCGCAAACCAATTTGTCCCGGAAAACTACGTCGGGCGCGGATGGGTCATACCGTCTGCTCGCTCTGCCGGCCGGGACGTACAACGTCACCGCTTCGTCGACCGGGTTCCAACAGTTTACCGCCTCCAAAATCGACGTAAAGGTGAACGATCAGTTGCGCGTGGATATTACGCTGGAAATCGGCAATCTGCAGCAAGAAGTGCATGTGGCGGCGACCGCGGTGCAGGTGGAGAGCGCCAGCACGCAACTCGGCCAGGTAATTGAATCGGCGAAGATTCTGGCCCTGCCGCTGAATGGCAGAAGCTACATCGACTTGCTGAGCCTGCAGGCGGGCGTGGCGCCGACCAGCTCGGGGACCATCGGCGGAGACCGGCCGGTATCCGGCATGCTCGACGCCGGCAATGTGTCGGTGAACGGCCAACGGGAGACCTCCAACGCATTTCTGGTGAATGGCGGCGATGTCAGCGAGGGGCGCAACATGGGTACGGGGCTGATTCCCAACCTGGATTCGATTGAAGAATTCCGGCTGATCACGAACAGCTTCGACGCGGAATACGGGAAATTCAGCGGGGCGGTGATGAATGCCATCACCAAGTCAGGCACCAACGGATTTCATGGCGACGCATTTGAATTTCTGCGCAACGATAACCTGGACGCGCGCAATTTCTTCGATACAACCAAGGCCGAGTTGCGGCGCAATCAGTTCGGCTACGCGGCGGGCGGCCCGTTCTGGAAGAACAAGCTGTTTTGGTTTAGCGATTACCAGGGCACGCGGCAGGTGCAGGGCGCCAGCACGGGGATTGTGCAGTTGCCGACTCGTGGATCAGCGGCAGGGCATCTTCGATCCGTCGCTGTTGACCGGAACAGTGGATGGCCCATACTGGGCGAATTTGCTGTCGCAGCGGCTAGGTTACGGCGTGCAGGTGAATGAGCCGTACAGCTTCGCGGGATGCACGATGACTTCCGATTGCGTGTTCCCAGGCGGCGTGATTCCGCAACGCGCCTTCGATAAAGCCGCGGTGGGCACGCTGCCGTACATACCGGTTCCAAACATAGACCCAGCCAACGGTCTATATTCGAACGACGCCCAGAAGAACTCCGTGCGGGACGACAAGATCGGCGAGCGCGTGGATTTCAATAACGCCAAGACGGGCACGTGGTCTTGGTATTACCACTTCGACGACTCGACTGCTAATTCGGCGCTGCCGGCAGCCAGCGTTCCCGGCTTTCCTTCGACCACGCCGACGCGCGCGCAAGAGATGGTGATGAGCAATACCAAGGTGCTGGGGCCGTCCGCGGTGAACGAATTCCGATTGAGTTTCTTCCGCACCGCGACTCACAAAGACGAGCCGGAAGGCAGCTTCGCGAGCTTGAGTTCGCTTGGTTTTGTGACGGGCAGCGGGACCAATGGGATCGTGCCATCAGGGCCCACCGGATTCCCGCAAACGGTGCCGCCGATGTACTTCGTCAACTTTGCGATTGGCGTTCCGACGCTGACCACGGACCAGCCGAACAATACCTACATGATCTCCGATGGCTTTTCGAAGGTCAGTGGAAAACATAGCCTGAAGATGGGGGGCGAGTTCCGCTATCTGCAAATCAACGAACGGAACGTCTGCTCGCCGAATGGCAACTTCGTTTTCGACGGCACGGTGACAGGCGTCGATTTCGCGGACTATCTGCTGGGCGCTCCGACCGCTTTAGGCGGCTATACACAGTGCAGCGAACAATTCCTCGATTCACGGACGCGCTACGGCGGCGCTTACATCCAGGACTCATGGAAGGTGAAGCCGAATCTGACGGTGAACCTCGGTTTCCGTTGGGAAGTGAGCATGCCCTGGTACGACACGCAGGGCAAGATCGAGACCATCGTGCCCGGCGAGCAATCCACACAGTTCCCGACGGCGCCGCTCGGCTGGGTAGTGCCTGGCGATCCCGGAATTCCGAGTACGCTGGCGCCGACCCGCTACAACAATTCGGCTCCTCGCGTGGGCCTGGCATATTCGCCGGGTTTCACCGACGGGGTTCTGCATAAGATATTCGGCGGCCCCGGGAAGAGCAGCATCCGCGCGGCGTACGGCATTTATTACACCTCGATCGAGGATCTGAACCTGTTTTACGAAGTGGGCGACGCTCCCTTTGGGTTGTACTGGTCAAGCTCGGTTCCGGTGCTGCTCGATCAGCCTTGGCTGGACCGGCAAACCGGGGAATCGATCGGACAGCGCTTCCCGTTCACCTTTCCGATTCCCGGGAGCCCGTCGAATCAGACGCTGGATTACTCAAAGTTCGAGCCGATCACTTATTCGCCGGGCTATAGCATCCACAACCGGCTGCCTTACGCGGAGCACTTCAATTTCTCGATCCAGCGAGAGCTGAGTACATCCACCGTCCTGACACTGGCTTACGTGGGCACGGAGGGGCACCGGCTGATTTCGCAGTACGACGCCAATCCCGGAAGCCCGGCGCTGTGCGCGCAACTGAACGCGGAGGGCGCTACACCGACCTGCGGTCCGGGCGGCGAGAGCGTGCAGTATACGCTGCCGAACGGCGCGGTGGTGAACGGAACCAGAACCAATCTGCCGGCGCCGGCGTTCGCGGGATTCAATACAGTCACGGCCAACATCGCCAATTCGAATTACAACGCCGCCGAGTTCACGGTGGAACGCAAAGCGGCGGACGTGACTTTCTCAGCCTCCTATACGTTCTCCAAAGGCATCGACAACGCCTCGGGCTTCGGCGATCTGGTGAACTTCACCAATTACGGGCTGAGCCGAGCGCTTTCGGCCTACGATGTCAGGAATAATTTCGTGGCGAGCTACAACTGGGCCGTTCCATTCGACCGGGCGCTGCCGGGGCTGCCGAAACGCTTCACGAAAGGCTGGCAGGTGAACGGCATCACGCGGCTTTCCTCGGGCTTTCCGATCAACATCAGCCAGAGCGGGGACACCTCGCTATACGGCACCCAGGGTGTGGACGTACCGGATCTGGTGGGACCGGTGCAGATTCAGAACGCGCGCAACCCCGGTCCCAACGGGCCCAATACGTATTTTTTGCCGGGAGCTTTCGTATCCGGTCCGGTGGGCGCGTTTGGCGACTCCAACCGGCGGTTCTTCCACGGACCTGGGATCGTCAACACCGATCTGGGCGTTTCGAAATGGATTCCGATTACGGAATCGATGCATGTGGAACTGCGCGGTGAGTTTTTCAATATCTTCAACCATACGCAGTTCAACAATCCGGACGGGAATTTTACGAGCAGCCTGTTCGGCGTGGTGACGAGCGCGCGAGATCCGCGCATCGGGCAAGTGAGCGCGAAGTTCGCCTGGTAGGTTT
Source organism: Bryobacterales bacterium (assembly GCA_963738375.1). Lineage (GTDB taxonomy): Bacteria > Acidobacteriota > Terriglobia > Bryobacterales > Bryobacteraceae > Bog-159. Next base: position 1,369,622 of record CAVTWL010000004.1, read on the forward strand.
AACCATGGAATCCATCGGATGGTTTGAGCGGCGGCATTTTATGAAACTGGCGGGCGCCGCGCCGCTGCTGGCGTACATTGCCGCGCAGGACCTGGCCGAGAAGGCCATGGGCGCGGTGACGAAGGCGCCGAGCGACAGCGTTTACACGCGTATCCATGTGCGGCCTTTCATCAACGGGCGCGGTACGTGGACTTATCTGAGCGGCTCGCTGGAATTGCCGGAGGTGCGGGCGGCGAAGCAGGCGGCGGCGGAACACTTCGTGGACATTTTTGAACTGCATCACGCGGTGAGCCGCCGCCTGGCGGAATTATCGGGCGCGGAGGCCGGCATGGTGACGTCGGGCTCGGCCGGGGCCATGGCGGGGGCGACAGCAGCGTGCATCGCGGGCAGCGATCCGGCCAAGATCTGGCAATTACCGGACACGACGGGCTTGAAGCATGAGGTGATCATGCATGAGGGCCGCAGCGCGTTCGACAGCGCCATCCGGTTGGCCGGCGCGAAATTGGTGACGGCGCGCGACACCGACGATGTGCGCGCCGCGATCAACGGCAACACGGCGATGATCTACACGACGGCGATCGGCGGCAAATTGGAGAAACTGGTCGCTATCGCCAAGGACTTCGAAGGTGCCGCTGCTGCTGGACGATGCCGCCGGTATTCCGCCGCTGGACAATCTGAAGCTTTACGCCAAGATGGGCGTGGATCTTTACTGCTTCAGCGGCGGCAAGGGGCTTTGCGGGCCGCAATGCTCGGGGCTGCTGCTGGGCCGCAAGGATCTGATTGAAGCAGCCATGCGCAACACCAGTCCCTGGGAAGGCGCCGTCTGCCGCGCGATGAAGGTGGGCAAGGAGGAGATCATCGGGTGCCTGGCGGCGGTGGAAGCCTGGACCAAGATGGATCTCGACCTGCTGAACCGGCAGTGGAACGAGCGCGCCGTTCGCATTCAGAAGCTGGTGGACACGGTTCCGGGGGTGAAGACGGAAATTCGGATTCCGGAGGATGGCAACCGGTATCCGACGTTGAGTGTGACATGGGACGAGGATGCGTGGGGCTTCCGCGTGGCGGACTGCGACAAGCAACTGCGGGACGGGAACCCGCGGATTGAGGTACTGACTTCGAATAATCCCAGCATGGTGACGGCGGTGCGCGAGGGATATGAGAATCCCAAAGAAATTAAAGAGCGGGACCGCATGGAAGTGATTTCGATGACATTGCAGCCGGGCGAGGAATTGATCGTCGGGCGGCGGCTGCGTGAGATTTTGCTGGCGGCGCGTAAGAAAGCGGCGTGAAATCGAGCCGGCTATTTCACGGCGATGATTGAGATTTGTTCCAGGGCGGGATATTCGCCCTCGGCGTCCAATTTGCGCTCCGCCACCGGCGCAATTTGCTGGATTGTGGTGCGGGCCGGGAATGGCGTTTTGAAGTATTTGGCGTAGATGCGGTTCATGGCCTGGAAGTCGGAAACGTCGTCGAGATAGACGTTGGCGGCGACTACGCTACTGAAGTCCATGCCAGCTTCTTCCAGATTGTCGAGCAGGTTGCGCAACGATTGGCGCACTTGATGCTCGACGGTAGTGGCATAGACTCCGGCGTTGGGGCCGGGGATGAAGGCATCCTTCGCGGAACAGTATAGTGTTTTGCCGGCAAAGACACACGGGCTGGCGGTGGGGCTGGGCGGCATGTTTTTGGGGCGGACGGCGCGGCGCCCGGCCAGGTCTCGTACGGCCACTCCGGTGAATTCGATCTGCGCGCCCTCGGGCAGGCTGGTCACTTCGATGGTGGCGCGCGCGGGCGTATTGCCAAATTCAAAGCGCGCGGCGTACAGCTTGTTCATCACCCCATGGGGGATCTGGGCAGTCAGGTACGGATTGACGAAGACCATGTTGGCGAGTTTGAGGCCGGCGGCCTCGGCGACGGCTTTAACCCCGTCGAGAGCGGCGTCCACTTGCGCCGCGGCGCCGGCGGGGACCGCGCCGGTGTGCAGGTCGCGGCCGCGCATGCCGGAAATAAACAGGCGATCGTGGGTCAGGATGCCCGGCGATACGGGTTCGTGGGGATCGTAGCCAGCGACCGTGACCGGCTTTTTCCCGGACAGATTGCGAATGGCGACGGCGTTGATCTCGACCGGAGTATTGGGGAGGTGGGCCACGCCGAGCGTCGCGCGGGCGGGCGGCGCCTTAGGGAAGTACTGGGCGTAGACGGCGTTCATCAGATCGAGCTTGGCGATGTCTTCCAGGTAGACCTGGGTGTAGACCACATGGTCCATGGTCAGGCCGGCGGCTTCGACTACGGCTTTCACGTTCTCGAGAGACTGGCGGACCTGCGCGGCGAAGGTGTCCGGCAGCGAGCCATCCGGCGCGTGGGCGCCCTGGCCGGAAACGTAGAGGTAGTCGCCCGTACTAACGCCCGGGGAATAAGGGCCGATCGGCGCGGGACCGGAAGCGGGCGCGACGGCGTGAACATTCACGGACGCTTGGAACGGCCACAGCAGCAGGGGAAGGAACAGCGGGAGCACGCGCTTCATAGGAGAGGATTATCATAATTCCCGCCGCTCCGCACGTTTTTGGCGCACGTGCATCGTATACTCTCCTAGAGGAACTCGAAATGCCAGGCAGTCGAACCGTGGGTCTGACAGCGATTGCGTTTCTAATGGCGGCCGGTCCGCTGGCCCACGCGCAGGAGCGTTGCACGGTAGAGCGGCCCACGGCGAGCTACAGTGTCCCGCACCGGGCGGGGAGTCCGCCGATCGACGCGGACCCGGCCTCGCCGCTGTGGCGGGATGCGGCGGCGGCGGAAATATCAAAGGATTGCAGCCAACAGATCGACTATCCGGCGCTGCGCACCGAAATCCGATCGTTCTGGACGGACACGCATTTATACCTGCTGTTCATCTGCCCTTACCAGGAGTTGAACCTGTTCCTGCCGGCGATCGGCGGCGGTCCGCGCAACAAGTTGTGGGACCGCGATGTCGTGGAAATGTTTCTGGGCGACGATTGGAAGAATATCCGGCATTACCGCGAATTCGAGATTGCGCCCACCGGCGATTGGATCGATCTGGCCATCGACCTGGACCATGAGAGCGACGACCAGACCTGGCGATCGGGATGGACGACGGCCGCGCATATCGACGAAGGCAAGCATGTCTGGTATGCGGCCGCGCGCATTCCGCTGCGGGCCATCAGCAAAGATCCGGTGACGCCGGGGACGAAGTGGCGCGCCAACCTGTACCGGATCGACGGGAAGGGGCCGGATTCGCAGCGGCGCTTTCTTTGCTGGCAGCCGACGTGTGTGGTGAACCGCGATCCGAACCATGTGCCTGAGAATTTCGGGACGTTGACCTTCACGGGCGGTTCGGACGATCTGGCGCAGGGACGGCGCAGGTTTGAAACGCGCTGCGGAGGCTGCCACGGGGCGGACGGCAGGGGCGGCGAGCGGGCGCCGGCGATCGGCAGCGGTGAGCGGGAACGCCTGGAATCGGACGAGAGCGTGCGCTCTCTCATTCATAGCGGCATTCCGGATGCGGGCATGCCGGCGTTCGATGTGCCGGAGCCGGAGCTGACGCAACTGGTTGCTTTCGTGCGTTCGCGCGTGACGCCGGCGGCGGAGAGCATGCCGGCGGGCGATGCCAAGGCGGGCGAGGCGTTCTTCTTTGGCGCGGGACATTGCGCGCAATGTCACTCAATGAATGGGCGGGGGGGGGCTACGGGTCCGGACCTGAGCCGTGCCGGCGAAGAATTGACCTTAGCGGAGATCGAGCAGACACTGCGGGACCCAGCTTCACGGCGGAAGCGCGGCTATGCGGTGGCCAACATGCGGCTGCGTTCGGGGGAATCGCTGCGGGGACTGCTGCGCAATGAGAGTTTGTACGATTTGCAGGTGCAGGATTTCGAGGGACGCTTGCACTTGCTGCGGCGCGACGAGGTGACGGGGATCGATCGCGAAGCTGTTCCTTTAATGCCCGCGCTGCGCGCGAGTGAGAATGAGACGCGCGACCTGATTGCCTTTTTGGCGCGGCCGCCGGTAGGTGCTCCGCCGGCTGCGGAGGCGGGGCGTGGCGCGGTGGCGTGGGAGAAGGTGGCGCATCCCGTTTCGGGGGAGTGGCCCACTTATCACGGACAACTTAGCGGAAACCGCTATAGTACGCTCGCTCAGATCACGCCGCGCAACGTGGGGCAGTTGGCGCCGCGATGGGTCTTTCCTATCCCTGCCGCGCGGCATTTGGAAGTGACGCCGATCGTAGTGGGCGGCGTCATGTATGTGACCAACGTGAACGCGGCCTGGGCGCTCGACGCGGCAACGGGGCGTGAGATCTGGCATTATGAGCGCCCGCGCAGCAAAGCGTTGTCGGGCGATGCGGCGGGCGGCATCAATCGGGGCGTGGCGGTGCTGGGCGATCGGGTTTTCATGGTTACGGACAATGCGCACCTGCTGGCACTCGACCATCTGACTGGAGCGCTGGTCTGGGACACGCAGATGGCGGACTCCAACGAGAACTACGGCGCGACGTCGGCGCCGCTGGTGGTGGAGGATACGGTCGTTTCGGGAACATCGGGCGGCGATGAAGGCATCCGGGGTTTTGTTGCGGCCTATAGCGCCGCTACGGGAAAACGGCTGTGGCGGTTCTGGACGGTACCGTCGCCCGGCGAGCCGGCGGCGGCTACATGGGGGGGAAAGGCCATCGAACATGGATGCGCGTCGGCGTGGTTGACCGGCAGTTACGACAGTGAAACAGGCACGCTGTTCTGGCCGGTCGGCAATCCTTGCCCGGATTTCAACGGCGACGAACGGCGCGGCGATAATTTATATTCGGATTCGGTGGTGGCGCTCGATCCGCACAGTGGGGCACTGAAGTGGCATTACCAATTCACGCCCCACGATCTGCACGATTCCGATTCGACGGAGACGCTGATGGTGGCTGACGCGACTTACGGCGGCCAGCCGCGGCAGCTACTCTTGCATGGCGACCGCAACGGGTTTTTCTACGTCATCGACCGGGCTACCGGCAAGTTTCTGCGCGCGACTCCGTTCGTGCATTCGCTGACGTGGGCGAGCGGCATCGGCGCGGATGGCCGCCCGGTGCTAGTGCCCGGCAGCGAACCTTCGCCCACTGGGGCGCGGGCTTGCCCATCGATGGACGGCGCTACAAACTGGATGTCGACGGCTTTCGATCCGGAGCGGCGCCTGTTCTATTTAATGGCGCTGGAGAAGTGTAACATCTTCACGAAATCGTCGGCGGTATGGAAGGCCGGCGAGTCGTTCTATGGCGGCGGCGCGCGGGATGTGCCGGGAGAAACGCCGCGCCAATATTTGCGGGCCATCGATCTGGAGAGCGGCAAGATCGCGTGGGAGATCCCGCAGGTGGGTGAGGCGGAAAGCTGGGGGGGAGTGCTGGCGACTGCCACCGGTCTGCTGTTTTATTGCGACGATGCCGGGGCGTTTGCCGCGGTCGATTCGGCGACGGGGGCGCCGCTGTGGCATATACACCTGAATACAGCGTGGAAGGCTTCGCCGATGACGTACCTGGCGGGAGGCAAGCAGTACGTGGCCGTGGCGGTGGGCGGAAGCGTGATGTCGTTCGGGCTTCCGGATTAGCGCTGCCTGGCGGCGTCTCTTAATTCCGGGGCGAGTTGGAAGGCCTTCTCGAATTCGGCGCGCGATTCGGGCTCCTTGTTCCCGGCATGCAGCGCCAGCGCGAGATTGTAATGCGCCTCGGCATAGGCGGGCTTTAGCCGGGCCGCCTGCCGGAATTCAGTTTCCGCCGCGGCGGCGTCGCCTGACTGCAGGAGAACCAGGCCCAGGTTGTTGTGGACCTCGGCAAAATCGGGATTCCGCCGCAAGACGCCGCGATAGAGATTCGCGGCTCCGGCCAAGTCGTTGCGCGCGGCAAGCAGCAGCCCCAGTTGAATGCGCGCGTCGGTGTAGTTGGGGTCGAGGGCTACGGCGTCGTTCCATTCGCGCGAGGCGTCGTCCGGGCGGCCCGATTCCATCAGGGCAAGACCGAGATTGTAGTGGGCTTCGGCCAGATCGGGATCGCACATGACCGCCTGACGAAATTCTTCGAGGGCGTGGGCGCGGTCATTGGCGCGCCAGTAGAGCAGGCCCTGGCTGGAGTGCGCCTGGGCGTAGTCGGGTTTGAGTTCGAGGGCCCGGCGGTAGGCGGCCATGGCGCCATCGGCATCTCCCTGGCGGCTGAGAGTAAGGCCGAGGTAATAGTAACCCACGGGATTTTCGGGGCTCTCGGCGACGGATCTCTGAAATAAAGACAGGGCCTTGGGGAGTTGGTCCTGCTTGAGCGCCTCGACGCCCTGGAGGATGGATTGTTTCGATTCCGCCAGGCGGGTGCGGAAATCGTGCAAAGCTTTGACCTCGTCGATTTCCTTTTGCGCCGCGGAGGCCTGCCCTTGGGCGCGCAGGGCGAGGCCGAGGTTGTACCGCGCCTTTTCGAAATCGGGACGGAGTTCGAGCGCTTGGCGAAATTCGGCGACAGCGGTCGCGAGGCCGCCGGACGTTTTGAGCTCCAACCCGAGGTCGTAGTGTGCGTCGGCATCCTTGGGATCGGCTGCCACGGCTTGGCGGAAGGCGGCCAGCGCCCCAGCGCGGTCGTCCAGGCGGCGGAGGGCAACTCCCAGGCGGTCGTAAGCGCGGGCAAAGCCCGGATTGATGCGGGCGGCGCGGCGGAATTCGGCGGCCGCCTCGGGAAGGTTGCCGAGCTGGCCTTCGGCGAGGCCTAGTTCGAAATGCAGGTCGGCGGAGGGTTTGGAGGCGATGGCGCGGCGCAGTTCGCGGGCCGCGTCCGACGGATTGTTTTGCTCCAGCAGAATGCGTGCGAGGAGGCGGCGGGCTTCCGCATACGCAGGATCCAGGGCGATGGCGGCGCGGCATTCGCGGGCGGCGGCGTCCGTATCGCCCTTGAGTTTTAATGCGGCCGCCTGGTTGTAGTGGGGCACGGCGGCGGGTACGGCCAGGAGCACAGCGAGATGGATCGCCACCCACATGATTAGACGAAGTTAGCATCTTCGGGCGGGGAGACGGCAAGTTCGCATAATTTCCCCGCGGATTTCTTGCGGGCGCGGGTGCGCTTTAGCTAATCTCTAGTAGGATAGAGGGGATTAACAGTCAAGTCTTCGTATGACCATTTCCGTTAAAGGTGAATATGCGCTGCAAGCGTTGTTCGATCTGGCGTCGCAGCCTCCGGGGGCGCCGGTAAAGATCGGCGAGATTGCCAAGCGGCAGAAGATTCCGCAGAAGTTCCTGGAGTTGATTCTGGCGGGACTGAAGCAAGGCGGCTTTGTGGAGTCGCGGCGGGGGGCGGAAGGCGGCTATCTGCTGGTACGGACGCCGGAATCGCTAACGGTGGGCGAGGTACTCCGGTTTGTGGAGGGCCCCCAACCGGGACGATCTCGGTCGCGACGGAAAGGCGAGTCACCATTCGCCGAGATGTGGAGCCGGGTCGATCTGGCGGTTTCCGATGTGCTCGACCACACCACATTCGCCGATTTGCGGCGAGCGTGGACTGAACGGCACGCGAAGTTTGTACCGAATTGGGAGATATAAGCCTTGTATTACGCGGACAATTCGTTGAGCATCGGCCGCACGCCGCTGGTGCAGATCCATCGGATTACGGAGGGCGCGCCGGTAACGCTGCTGGCTAAGATCGAGGGGCGCAATCCCGCATACTCCGTGAAGGACCGGATCGGCGCATCGATGGTGTGGGACGCCGAGCAGCGCGGGATTTTGAAACCGGGCAAGGAACTGATCGAGCCGACCAGCGGCAACACGGGCATTGCGCTGGCTTACGTGGCCGCTGCACGCGGTTATTCCATCACCCTGACGATGCCGGAGAGCATGTCCATCGAGCGCCGGAAGGTGCTGCAGGCGCTGGGCGCGCGGGTGCTGCTTTCGGAGGGCGACCAAGGGATGGCAGGATCGATCGCCAAGGCGCTGGAACTGGTTTCGTCGGAGCCCGACCATTATGTGCTGCTGCAACAATTCGAAAATCCGGCGAACCCTCGCATTCATTTTGAGACTACCGGACCGGAAATCTGGACGGATACCGGCGGCGCGATCGACGTACTGGTGGCGGGGATCGGAACCGGTGGCACCATCAGCGGGGTTTCGCGCTACATCAAGCAGTCGAAAGGCAAGAGGATATTGTCGGTGGGCGTGGAGCCGGCCAGTTCCCCTGTAATCACGCAAACCATGAATCACCAACCGGCGAAGGCGGCGCCCCACAAGATCCAGGGGTTAGGAGCGGGATTTATCCCGGAGACGTTGGATCTTTCCATGGTGGACCGGATGGAGACGGTGAGCGACGACGAGGCGATGGAGATGGCGCGCAGACTGGCCAAGGAAGAAGGCATCCTTTGCGGGATTTCCTGCGGGGCGGCCATGGCGGCGGCGCTGCGACTGGCGCGGGACGCGGAGTTTAGCGGCAAAACGATCGTTGTGATTCTGCCCGATTCAGGCGAGCGCTACCTGAGTACCGCTTTATTTGAAGGATGAATTGTTAAGTGCTTGTAAAAAGCGGGCGCGTTTTGGGTGAAAGGGGTGAGTGCGCCCGCTTATCGTAACGGGGATTTGGCTAGTAGGCGATGGTTTTTTGGGAAGGGTTACAGGCGAAATATCGATTTGTGTATTTTCTTGAGGATTCGCTGGACGAAATCGGAAAAGCCATGAAGATGGGTTTGGCGCTGAGCGTCCTTTACACGGTAGGATTGTCGGCGCAGATCGAAAAACCGGCGGGGCCACCGCCGCTCATGGAGAATTCGGGCAAACCGATGGCGCCCGATTTCCAGTGCGCGGAGGAAGATATCCGATTGGCTGGTTTAAGCTGCACTTATGAAGATCCGTGCCCGGTGTATTTGGAACTGGCGTCGGTGGAGGCGGTGGGGAACCGGATTTTTGCCGCGGGGAATATTCATTCTTCGTCGACCACGCTCTATTCTGTGCTGCTGGCGAGCGACGACAACGGCAAGACGTGGCGGGAGCCGCACGAGCGAATCCGGCTGGCAGGGTTCGACCGGGTACAGTTTGCCGATTTTGAAACCGGGTGGGTGAGCGGCGAGACGCAAAATCCCCTGCCCCGGGATCCCTTCCTTCTAACCAGCAGCGACGGCGGGAAGACCTGGCAGGAGAAGCCCATCTTCGGGGAGCCGCAGTTCGGAGCAATCACCGATTTCCGGTTCAGTTCGCGGACGAATGGCGTGTTAGAGATTTATCGCGGGCAGACGGGGGCAAACGGGCAGTACGAGTTATATGAGACTGCCAACGGCGGGGAAAGCTGGGTCTTGCGGCAGACCAGCGAGAGGCTGATCGAATTGATGCACAAGAGCGGAAATTCGGACTGGCGCGTGCGGGCGGATGCGGCCACGAAATCGTACAAGATTGAGCATCGCGGTAATGGGGGATGGCAGACGACGGCGGCGTTCCTGGTATCGATCGGAAAATGCAGGCCGCCGGAAGTCGCGCCGCCAAGTCCTCCCGCGGGGGATGGCGGCGGACCTAGACTCCCTGAACGGTAGCGCGGCGCTCCAGTTTTCCCCAGCCGACAACGCGGCCGCGGACGGCGTAGATCAGCGATTTGGCCACCACGTAGTACATCAGCTCGCGGTAGTAAATGCGCTGAAAGAACAACAGTGCGAGATCCCACGGCTTTTCGCCTTCGAGCCAATAAGCCAGCAGGCCGGTGAGCAACTCGAGCACGAAAAAGGCGAGATAGAAGATCAGCACGATGCGCCAGTTGCCGGCGAACAGGGCCACGATCATGGCCAATTCGGCAAATGGTGACAGGGCGGCCAGCAGGACTTGAAAGATCCAGATGCTGGGCAGGGCGACGAAGCCGAGCGATCCGTACTTGCGGACGAACAGGGCGTCGCGATGCTTCCAGGCCGCCTGCAGGGTGCCAAAGGCCCAGCGGAAGCGCTGTTTGGCCAGGCCGCGGGTATCCTCGGGCGCTTCGGTGAAGGCGACGGCCTCCTCTTCATAGCGGATCTTGTAACCGGCGCGGCGGATTTTGAGGGTTAGGTCGGTGTCTTCGGCCAGCGTGTCGTCGCCGAAGCCGCCCATCTCCACGACGAGGTCTCTTGCGCCAGGCGCCCACCGCGCCGGGCACCACCGTGATGGCGTTCAACAAGTCGAGCGCGCGGCGGTCGAGGTTGAAGCCGTAGATGTATTCGATGGATTGGAAGCGCGTGATCCAGCTGTTGCGATTGCCCACGCGCGCGTTTCCGGAGACGGCGCCGACTTTGGGGTCGGCGAAATGGCGCACGAGTTTGGCGATGGTGCCGGGGCGGAAGATGGTATCGGCATCGAGCGCGATCAGGATATCGTGGCGGGCGTGCGCAATGGCATTGTTCAGGGCCGCCGACTTGCCGCCGTTGGGCTGCGAGAGGATGCGGATGTTCGGGCGGCCGCCGAAATGGCGCTGCAAGACATCGAGCGTGGCGTCTTGGAGCCATCGTCGACGATGACGATTTCCAGATCGGCATAGCCGTTGCGCAGGATAGACTCGACTGTTCTGACGATCACTTTCTCTTCGTTGTAGGCGGCGACGATCACGCTGACCGGGGGATGGAAATCGGGGTCGAAGACGGCGCGGCGGGCGCGCCACTTTTGCACCACCGCGAGAACGCCGAAGAAGAGGGAGCGGGCGAGCGTGAGATAGATGGCCCAAAGGAACAGAATGCCGATGGCTTTCTTGAAGTTGCCCTGGAAATCGAAAGCGCCGCCTTCGATGCGGGCCCAGCGCATTTCGACGCCGGAGGGCGCGGGCATCAGTTGGGCGCGGGTTTGTCCCAGCAGCTCGCTCGAGCGGCACGAAGCGATAGCCCTGGGCTTGCAATGTATCGAGGATGCGCGGCAGCGCGGCGACGGTGGCGGAGCGGTCGCCGCCGGCATCGTGCAGCAGGATCACATGGCCGGGGTCGTTCGGTGGATTGCAGTTCGCCCTCGATTTCATTGACGATTTCGTCCGCCGTGACGCCTTTTTCCCAGTCGCGCGGATCGATGCGCTCGCCGACGGTCACGTAGCCGGCTTTCTGCGCGCGCAGGACGGGAAGGATTTCTTCCGGGGTCTGCGGCTGGCTGTCGGCGTTGTACGGCGGGCCGGAAGAGCACGGTGGAAACGCCCAGGGCGTTTTCGATAATGCGCTGCGTGGTGCTTAATTCCAGCGCGGCGCGCTCTTCGGAAACCATGGCGATGTTGGGATGCGTGTAGGTGTGATTGCCGATATCGTGGCCTTCGGCATATTCACGTTTCACCAGGCTGATGTTCTGGTCGGCATTGGCGCCGATCACGAAGAAAGTGCGCGGGCATCGTGGGTACGCAGGATGTCGAGGATGGCGGGCGTGTAGCGGGCGTCGGGGCCGTCGTCGAAGGTGAGCGCGAGGACTTTGCCGGCTGCGCCTTTCGGCTGGCTGCCGCCGCTCGACTCGATGACGTAGTAAGACGGAAGCTGGCCATATTGTTCGGCGAATGCCCCGCTGGAGTCGCGGGAAACCCGGCGGGCGCCGTCGTGCGGCGTTTGCACGATGCGCAGCACATCGCCATCGCCGTAGTTATTCACGGATTTTTCGGCGGCGAGGATGGAGAGCTTGCCGGGGTCGAAGTTTGCGGGGGGCCAGGCACTGGGCGCCAGAACGTTCCAGAGATCGGGGTCTTCGGCGCCCAGGCGCCAAACGGCCATGCCGCGGAACCCTCCCGCCGCGACGCCGCGCGCTTGATTCAGGGCGGTGACGGCATCGAGGAACCAGACTTCGTGCGCTTGGCCGCCGGCCTGGTACCGCAGTACAGGATTTGCCGTGGCGGCATCCCAGGCGATGGCGGAGTGCGTCGAAACGGCCTGCGACATAGTGTTACCGAAGGTGGCTTCAGCGGAGCCTGCGCCGCCGATGGTCCAGTCGTAGCCGTAGTTGCCGATGCCGATGACCATCTTGGCGGGCGGAGCGAGCGGCGGCGAGGCGATCGATCTGGTTCTGAAACCAGGCTTGGGAAGCAATCGGGCCGGGTTCGCCGGACTGGTAATGCTCGTCGTAGACCATGGGCACGATGTAATCGTTGATGGCGGCGAGCTGGCCGATGTCGTAAGCGGGGTCGTCAACGGGAACACTCTCGGTGAGCAGCAGATGGGCGGGTTCGAGACTTGCGCGCAGCAGGCGCATGAAGGCGAGGAAGGGAGCGCGGTCAGCCGGAGTCAGACTTTCAAAGTCGATATTGACGCCGGCAAATTTGTGCTCGGCGAGGTTGTTATAGATGTTATCGATGAGGTCGCGGCGGGCCTCGGGATCGTGCAGGATGTTGCGGACGTCGGCCGCCTGCCAGCCATCGCGGTAGTTGGTCACCAAGGCGAGGATAGGCAGCTTGGCCTGGGCGGCAATGGCCATGACGGTAGCGTCGCTCTGGTCGTCGAGATCGCCTTTGGCGTTGCGCAAAATGAGCCATTCGGGAACAAGGTGGGTCAAGTGCGTGAGGTGCAGGCGCAGCGACACCATGCTGGCCTGGTCCCAATTCACGTAGAAGCCGAAAACGATCGGGCTATCGGTGTGGACGCTTGCCGCGGGGCGAGGGCGCAGAACGGGCGAAGCGGAGCGTACATATTTGATGTTGCGAGCGGCATTGCGCAGCTTGAACGGGACATTGCGCAGGGGACGCTCGCCGCGGATAATGGCGGGAACCTCGGCAAGGTCGGGGATGTGCTCGACGGGGGGGAGTCCGAGCGAAGGGATTTGAGGGTTGACGGCCATGCTGAGGAGGAACAGGACGACCAGCAAGCCGAGAAAAATGGCGCTGGTCTGCAGCCCCCGCAAAAAGCGCCGCCACCGCTTGCCGGAGGGGTCGTGAAAAACGAATGAGTGATGGGAATCGGGCACGGTAAGGGGTTTGGACCTTCACCTATTGTAGAGTGCCGCGCGTCAGGATACCCGCTTGTCTTGCATTTGCCGGAGCGTATACCGGATCATAAAAGGGAAAGATGGCAGATCCCGACTGGCAAGACCCGTTCCATAGCTGGTGTTCGAAAGAGTTAGCGCATCCGGATGCTCCGGCGGGAGGCTCGGGGATGGGTTTTTCACGCAGACCGGGATCGAATTGGCAGTCGCCATTGCCACCGGCGCCGTGTGAGGGATCTCCGGCGGCCCGTCTGTTCGACTGGCGGGGAGAATTCGCACGCAGCGAATTGGCGCGCGGCAAAGAGACGTTGGAGGAAGAACCGGTATCGGGCAAGATGGCAGTCAGTTTTGGAATGGGATCGGCGGTACGGATCCCAATTCCAGGAACCAATGGGCTGGCCATCGAGTTGACGGCGCGCGGGCGGGTACCTCCCGGCGGATCGACCAGCACGTTGTTTCTCCAGGATATGAGCGGCAAGAGACATCTGCGCCTCGACTACGGGTTTAACACGCGCAGCGATGTGTTCGAGTGGCACTGGAACCAGAGGGGCGTGGCGAAGACCTTCGGGATAACCGATCATACGCCGGCCACGGGGGCCGCGAAGGTATTGGGAAACGCGGCCAAATATTACCGGTATATGGGACGCGCGTTCATCGTGACCGGGGTGTTTATCGACGGATGGTCGATTGTTACCGCGTCCAGGCCTTTGCGGCGCGCGGTGCAGGTGGTTTCGGCGTGGGAGACGGCGGCGGCGGGCTGCGAGCTTGTTGGCGAGTTAGGCGCGGGGGGGGGATCCTTCGCGCCGGGCGCGGGGACCGCCATCGGGGGACTGGCCGGCTGTGCGGTGGGGGCTTTTCTGGGTTACACGGCAGGCGAGGCGGGGGCCGGATATATTTATGATTGGGCGGAAGGGACCGTTTTCGCGGAACTGCCGACGATCGCGCCTTTCGCCGGACTGCCCGGCGCCGGGCAATAGGACGCCTTGCCTGTAACATTGGAGGTTCGGGAACAGTTCGATGCCAAGGTCTGGCAGACAGCGGAACCGCGCGGGGTAGGCTGGGCCGGCCTACTGACTTGGGAAGTCACTCAAGCGCCGGTGGACGGCGGGATTCCGGACGAGGTTGCGCGCGTGTTCGCGGCGGCGCTGTGCGAGACGGGGCGCGTAGTTTACGCCGGCGACGGGGATGCGCAGGCGAGGCGGACATGGCAACGAAATACGGAAACAATGTTTATCGCCGATTCGGTGGAGGAGGTCTTGCCCGCATTCAATAGCGGCATGCATGACTGGTCGATGAATGCACAGTGGCTGGTGATTATGGACGCGGCCGCGGACCCTGGCGCCGTACTGGACGCGGGAAAGAAGCTATACGAGGATTGGACGTTGCCTTCTGGCTGGCCCTCCGGCGTCAAGATGATTGTGCAGGCGGCCGTGGACGGAGATGGGGCGGCTTGTTATTGCGCCGATCAATCGATAAAGCGCAGTTTCCTGGTGTCTCTCCGCCGGCATGCCGAACGAGCAGGCATGGAGCTTAGGGTTTTTCGGGAGGGAGCACGGTGACGGTGGTGCTTGCTTCTACCATGGTCTGCGGGTTCCAGACTTCGATCAGCACCTGATCGCCGGCCACCAAGGGGCAGGCGGCGGCCCGGTTGACGTTGGCGATCAGTTGGATCGAGCCGACGTCCCAGGATTCGACAGAGACGGTGCAGGCGCTCTTAGTGTAACCAGCAACCCAGTTCTGAGTCGTGTCAGTGATTCGGAGATAGGCGGAGGTTCCCGTGAATGGAAACCCGTTGGGGAAAGAACCGAATCCCGAACCGGAAATCGTCACAGGCGGATTGGACTGGGCGACAAAGTGATTGCAGGTGGGCTGGTGGCACTCCGTGACCGCATCTGTAATTGCCGGAGGCGGCGTCTGTAGCACGGCACACGCCGGGCTTGTTCCCGGCTGCCCGATGGGGAACGATCCGCAGGCGGCAGGCCCAATGAGAGGTACCGCGGCCGGCGGCAGAGATGCGGCGGCAGGATAGTCGATGACTGGCATGTAATCCGCCATCAAGCTGCCCGTGGGAATCTGGGGTGACATGCGGTAGGGGACAAATTGGCCGGCACAATTGAAGCTGGACGCAGGCACCATGTGGCGCAAGGTGATGAGGCTCAGGTTTTGATAATTCGTGAACTGGGTTAAGTCGAGGAAAGTATAACCGTTGGCGGGTGTGATCCAGGAAGGCACTGTGGTTCCCGTGCCAACGATTAACGTAGCGTATCCATTGGCGTCCTGCGTGAAGGCGTTATCGGCGATACTCGCGTAGACGGATCCATCGGATGCCCCGAAGGAAAGGCTCATGTAGCGCATCTGCTCATCGCCGCTGCGCGAGCATCCGTTGGTACAGGGGGTGGGGGGGGTGGACGGCAGGCGGACGCGGATGCGCATTACCTGGCCAGCCGCGGTGAGGGTATTCGTGAGTCCCGCCGGTACGCCGGCAGCGATGTAGGAAGCATCGGGATTAGTCCACGGCACATACTGTTCAACACGGGACCAGGGAAGCCGATTCGGAGAGGGCGCGGCGCCCTCGCATAATGTGGGCAGGTGCGTGGTGTAAATATGATGATCGGTGACTTGCGCCGCATCGGCCCACCCGCCGGCTACGCTACGGTCGGTAGAAACGATTTGCAGAGTGTTGACTGCGTAATCGGCCGGATAGGCGCACCCCGAGGCGACATCGCGGACGATGATGTGCGGGTTGTTCACATAGCTTGAGGTTGTGTCATCGAGATAGGCACGGATCATGACGACGCCCGCCGTGTTGGGATTGCGATGCTCCGCGTTATCGACTATGTGATTATCGAAAGTCGGATACTGCTCGAAAAAGGCAGCGTCGCTGTTCCAATCCATTCCGGGATGGCGCTGGGTAGCATCGAGCCTGTTGGGCGCCAGCGTGTAGCCGGTGGTCATGCAACCGGTCTGCTGGTTTCCGGGTTTGCCGCCAAAATCAATCGGCATGGCGTATTGCTGGCCGTCGGCGAACGGGACACCCGGCAGATAGGGATTCGCGTAATTCGGGGTGAGCGGAACAATGCTGGTGTCCAAAATATTTTGGGAGAGGGCCGAATGCTCGTCATAGAGGACGACAGAGTAATATCGGGCGTTGGGGAAGGCACTTACCAGGATTAGCTGATAACGCGGATCTACTTTGTAATACATCAAGTAGTATTTGGCGTTCAAGTCGCCATAGAGAGTTTCGCCGTTGCCGTGGGAAAGAGCGATGGTGTAACACGAGTTATTGAAGTTAGAGAAGAAATCGCCGGTGGGAAATTCATTTCCGCCAAATGACGTAGGAAGATTGGAGCAATCCAGGGCGAAGGCAAGACCAGACAGCAGGAAGAATGCGGCGACCATGCGGCATGCGCGGGCATTCCATGCTGTCGTCCTCACAGAATCCGATTCCATCATCTTTTCCTCCCAAATGTCCGGCGGATTCTTAGATGATACACAAAAAGGCAAGTTTTGGGAACTAATTTGCATAATTTTGGATACTGTATTGATTCAGTTACGGGCACTTATCAGGGATACCCCGATCGGCATCACTTGAATAATACAGACTAGACCATTTAGGAATAGACCAATCAGGGGGGGGGACTCCCGGAGTCTGCCAATTGGGGGGAGAATCAAAAGAGGAAAGGAGGGTGATCTTTTATGGCAAGGAACTTGTTTGGTCTGGTAGCGGCAGCCACAGCTTTCACAATGGCAGGGGGTGCGGGGATGGGTGAGAGCGCCGGGAATGGGAGGCAGCCCGTGCTGGTGGAGTTGTTCACCTCGGAAGGCTGCTCAAGCTGTCCGCCGGCGGATACGCTGCTCGGAAAGCTGGACAGCAACCAACCGGTAGAAGGCGCGCAAATCATCGTACTGGAAGAGCACGTCGATTACTGGAACCATGATGGCTGGAAGGACCCATATTCATCGTCTGCATTCACCGCGCGGCAGCAAGACTATGGCAGGAAATTGGGAAGCCAGGATGCTTATACTCCGCAAATGGTGGTGGACGGCAGCGTGGAATTCAACGGCAGCGACGCGCGCAAGGCCGTAGCGGCGATCGGACTGGCCGCCGGCGGCAGTAAGTTGGGAATCCGAATCCAGCCGGCCGAATCGGGCGGAGGGGGGGTGTCGATCGAAGTCGACCGGATGCCGGAAGGCAAGGCGCACAAGGCTAACGTATATCTGACCTACGCCGCGGACAGCGGCACGTCGGACGTGCTGCGCGGGGAGAATCAGGGCAAGACGCTGCATCATGTGGCGATTGCCGGGGAAATCCAGCAGATCGGATCGGTGAGTACGAAGGCGGGATTCAGCAAACAAGTCGCCCTTCGCACCAACAAAAGTACTGGGGCGCAGCGTTTGGTTGCGTTCGTGCAGGACTCTGGGAGCGGCCATATCCTGGGCGCCGCAATGTACGCCATTCCACAGGGGGACAAATAATGATCGAGTTCGAGAATCGAGTGATCCTGGTGACCGGAGCGAAGGGCGGGTTAGGAAGCGCCGTGACAAACCACTTCCTTTCAATAGGAGCGAAGGTGCTGGGTTCGTCGAAGACGATCGCGGATACCGACTTTTCGAATGCGCGGTTCGCGGCGATTCCGGCGGACCTTACCGTAGCGGAGTCGGCGGGACTCCTGGTGAACGGGGCGATCCGGCAATTTGGAACGATCGACGCGTGGGTTCACGTGATGGGCGGCTTCGCCGGCGGCATGTCGATTCCAGAGACCACCGATGAAACCTGGGACTTGATGATGAATATCAATTTGCGGGCGGCGTTCCACATGCTGCGGGCAATTGTTCCACAGATGCGGCAGGCGGGGCGCGGACGGATCGTGGCGATCGCAAGCCGGCAGGCGTTGGAACCGGGGGCGTATCTGAGCGCTTACAACGCCTCGAAGGCGGCGTTGGTATCGTTGATTCGGACGGCGGCGCTGGAGAATGAAGACTTGGGGATCACGGCCAATACCATTCTGCCCGGCACGATGAATACCGAAGCCAACCGCAAATCGAATCCGGGAGCGGACGGGTCGAAATGGGTGCAGCCGGAGCGGGTGGCTGGCGTAGCGGCGTTTCTGTGTTCGGACGCGGCGGCGGATATTACTGGCGCCGCGATTCCCGTTTACGGAAACGATATCTAAACGCCGATGGATTGCCGCGAGTGGTTGGCGACTAACGGGCTCGGCAGCTACGCGTCATCGACCGTAGCAGGGCTGAATACACGGCGGTATCACGGGCTGCTGGTGGCGGCGACGAAGCCTCCAGCCGGACGGATGGTGCTGTTGTCGAAGATCGAAGAAACGCTGGTATGCGGCGGCCAGCGGTACGAGTTAGCAACGAATCAGTATCCGGGAGCGATACATCCACAAGGGTACCTGCTGATGAAAGCGTTCCGGCAGGATCCCTATCCGATCTTCACTTACGAAGTGAACGGCACACAGGTGGAGAAGTCGGTCTTCATGGTGCAGGGCGAGAACACCACGGTGATCCGGTATGAAGTGCGAGGGGAGAGCGATTGCCTGCTGGAACTGCGTCCGCTGATTGCGTTTCGCGATTATCATGGTGCGACGCACGAAAATGGCGCGATCGATGAGCGGTTCGAGAGCGACGGCGCGACGGTTAAGATGACACCTTACGCGGGCTTGCCCTCGCTTTATTTGAATCATTCCGCGGCGGAAGTGCAGGCGGCGGGATATTGGTTCCTAAATTTTGAATATGAGCGGGAACGCGAGCGAGGGCTGGACTATCGCGAGGACCTATTCAATCCGGTGGTGCTGACTTTCGACTTGGGAAAGGGCGGAGCGGCGACGGTGGCAGCGTCCACGGAACGGCGGCCGGCCGAGGCCGAGGCGCCGGCCGGTGGGGGCACGCTGTTGGCAAGGGCCGCGGGGCAGTTCGTGGTGGAGCGCGGCAGTTACAAGTCGGCCATTGCCGGGTATCACTGGTTTGGGGACTGGGGGCGGGACACGATGATCGCGCTGCCGGGCTTGACGCTGGCGACCAGGCAGTTCGATAGGCGCGCAGCATCCTGATGGCCTTCGCCGGATGCGTGGACCAGGGAATGCTTCCGAACCGCTTTCCCGATGCTGGTGAAGCGCCCGAATACAACACCGTGGACGCCACGCTCTGGTTCTTCGAAGCCATGCGGGCTCTGGCGTCCGCCACGCAGGATTACGATTTTGTGCGCAAGCATCTGTTCGACATGATGGCCGATATCGTCAGTTGGCACGAGCGCGGCACACGCTATGGTATCGGCTGACTAGGACGGGCTGTTGAATGCGGGCGAAGCGGGTGTGCGTTGACCTGGATGGACGCGCGCATCGGCGAAACGCCAGTGACGCCGCGAAGGGCAAGCCGGTTGAAATTCAGGCGCTTTGGTACAACGCTCTGCGCATCATGCAGGACCTGGCGCGCCGCTACGGCTACCCGGAGCAAGCGGATCGGTATCGCAAGCTTGGCCGATCGCGCGCGCGATAGTTTTACGAAGCTGTTCTGGAACGAAGCGGCGCAGTGTCTTTACGATGTGGTGGAGGGCGATGCGCGCGACGATTCCATGCGTCCAAACCAGATTTTCGCGGTGAGTATCTTCCACCAGATGCTTCCGCCGGATAAAGCCAAAGCGGTGGTGGACGCTGTTGAGCGAGAACTCCTGACGCCTTATGGATTGCGGACGCTTGCTCCCGGGGACAGGCGTTATCGCGGCCGATACGAGGGCAACCGGCTCAGCCGCGACGGCGCTTATCATCAAGGCACCGCGTGGCCGTGGTTGATGGGGCCATTTATCTCCGCGTACTTTTATGTGAATGCGCATTCGCGGATGCGCCAAGCGCAGGCGCGGCAATGGCTGTCGCCGCTGCAGCGGTACGCGGCGGACGAAGGGCTCGGCCAGGTACCGGAAGTGTTCGACGGCGACGCGCCGCAGACGACCAGGCGGGTGCATCGCGCAGGCTTGGAGCGTGGCTGAATTGTTGCGGGCTTCGCTATTGGAATGACGCACTGGAATAAATCGGGCTCGAAGGGTCTTCTATAATTGAACATATGATCGTAAAACGAGGGGATGATATCCGTTACTCCGAGGTGACTCCCTAAAAGCGCGTATTTGAACCGCCGGCGCTTTCTGGCGACCATTCCCATGGCGGGCGCGGCGCTCTTTGCCAGCCGCGCGATCCGGGGCCGCCAAGCTGCCGCAGTCAAAGGCCCGTTCAGCACGGATGAAAAGCCGACCCCCTTCGTCGATGTCGCCAGTTATAACAACTATCTACGAATTCGGCACCGAGCAAAGACGAGCCTGCCAAGAATGCCGGCAGCCTGAAGACTTCGCCGTGGAGCATCGCTGGTCGAAGGCGCTGTCGCCAAGCCGCAAAGTCTTCGATCTGGATGCCATGCATGAAAATGGCGCCACTCGAAGAGCGCATCTACCGGCATCGCTGCGTGGAGGCCTGGTCCATCGTGGTTCCGTGGATCGGCGTTCTCGTTCAACGCGCTGATCAAAGCCGTGGAGCCCACAGCGAAGGCCAAGTATCGTGGCGTTCCAAAGCTTGTACGATCCCAAGCAAATGCCCGCGGCGCGCTGGGCGGGGATCGAACTTTCCCTACGTGGAAGGCTTGCGGCTGGACGAAGCCATGCATCCGCTCGCGCTGCTGTGCTTCGGCATGTACGGGCAAGATGTTGCCGAATCAGGATGGCGCGCCGGTCCGGTTGGTGGTGCCGTGGAAGTATGGTTTCAAGAGCATCAAGTCGCATCGTGAAAATCAAGTTCGTGGAGAAGGAGCCGCCGACCACCTGGAACTTGGCGAACTGCGCGCGAGTATGGCTTTTATTCCAATGTGAATCCGAACGGTGGACCATCCGCGCTGGAGCCAGGCGAGCGAGCGGCGGCTGGGCGAATTTCGGCAAGCGCAAGACCCTGATGTTTAACGGCTACGGCGATCAGGTGGCCAGCCTGTATAACGGCATGGACCTGCGCAAGAACTACTGAGACGCGGCACATGCCTTCGAAACGTATCCCGCGCGGCAATGGTTGAAGGTCCCGGTCTTTCTGCTCTGCCTGGTGCCGGTGTTGCTGTTGCTTGCAACGCGTACTTCGAACAGGATTGGGCGCCAATCCGATCGAGACCATCACCCACGCACACCGGCGATTGGACCATGCGACTTTCTGGCCGATGACCTTGGCGATTTCGCCGCTGCGCCGCCTGCTGGGCTTTCCTGAATTGATCCGCTATCCGGCGCATGCTGGGCCTGTTCGCATTCTTCTACGGCTGCCTGCATTTCACGACTTACTTGTGGCTGGACAAGTTTTTCGACTTCGGCGAAATCGTCAAGGACGTATAGAAGCGGCCATTCATCACCGTCGGATTTGTGGGCTTCATGGCGATGGTACCCCTGGCGGTGACATCCACTGCCGGGTGGATTCGCCGCTTGGGCGGACGCGCTGGCAGATACTGCACCGACTGATTTATCTGAGCGCGATCGCGGGCGTGGTGCATTACTACTGGCTGGTGAAATCGGACGTCCGAAAGCCGCTGCTCTATGGTGCCATCATGGTCGTGTTGTTCGCCGAGCGGATTTGGCGTCAGGTGTCGGGCTAACGCAGCAAGGTCCGCGATCTCCGCGTGCCCCATTTTCTCCGCCCAAGCCAGCGGCGTAGCCCAGGGCTTGGCGTCGGGCTCATCGACGGGCGCGCCACGCGCGATCAGAAACTCCACCAGTTCCTTTCTTCCCCAGCGGCAAGCCCAAGCGAGCGGGGTGGATTCCAGAATTTCGTCGCGGATGTCGAGGCGCGCCCCGCAATCGATCAGCATCGCGGCGAAGCGTACTCGCTGAAGGGCGGTGGCATTGCGGCACGGCGGCGTTGAAATGCAAGACGGTTTCGCCGCGGCGGGTGATATTGGGATCGATCCCGCGGTCGAGCAATAAGGCCATGGAACGGAAATAAGCCTGGTCGCCGGCACGTTCGCCGATGCTGCGTAGCGGCTGGATGAGGACCCAGTGCCAGCGCGGATCGCTGGGCGGCCAGGCAATCAAGGGGAGGGTCATTTCGACGATTTCGGGGCAGCCGTTGCAAGCGGCGGACCAGAGCAGTTCGCTTACGGTACCTTCGCTGGGCGCGCCGTCCAGCATACGGCTTGCGGCGTCGATGTCGTGCGCGGCAGCGATGGTGTAGGGCTGAGGGTTGGCGCCGCGGTCGAGAAGCAATTGCTTCATGGGTTCGTCGCCGTTGTTATAGGCGCGATCGAGCGGCCAGCCGGAGGCATAGACGTTGGCATTGGGATCGGCGCCGCGGTCGAGGAGGAGGCGAGCGATATCCCGATTTCCATTTTGCGCCGCATGCCAGAGAGGGCCTCCCCAGCTCACGGTTGGCCGTTCCACTTCATCGAGCAGGACCCGCTCATCGACGTCGGCGCCAAGGTCGAGAAGCAGGTTCACGATTTCCAGGTGGCTGTGATTCACAGCCAGGGTTAGGAGGCCCCCGGTTTTCCAATTGAGCGCGCGCAGCAAGCCCGGATCGGCGCACACCAATTCCCGAATTCGGCCAGCATCCGCCAGTGCCACTGCCGCGCGAATGGTGGGCGTGGCGCCGCCGGCAAGAAGCAACCGCGCGATGGCCGGGAAGTTCGATTGAGCGGCCACGGCGGCGCGATCGATGGGCGAGAGACCACGGAGATCTTCCTTGCGTGGATTGGCGCCGTGCGCGAGCAGCCATGACACCAGATCTTCGTGGCCCTCTTCGGCGGCAATGTGAAGCGGCGTGGCGCCGGCACGATCGCACGCGCGGACCAGCGATTCATCTGCCGCGAGGAGGTGTTTCGCATTTTCGCGGCGGCCTTCGCGAATGGCGCGGTTGATCTCATCCTGCACGGGAGAGACGGTCACATTGGGGCAGCTATTCCGCTCGCGGCGGTGCTGCTCTTCCTCCTCGATGACGGCCACGATATCGTTGAAGCCGCGATCATGGGCGATGGCGTAGGCGGTGGTGGCGTCGCGATGCGGATAGATGCCCTGGCGCGCGTCCGCGCCGGCGCCCATCAGCAGCCGCACCATGGCCGGATCACGCCGGAACACAGCGTAGTGCAGGGCGCGATGCTCGTCATTCTCCGCCATATCCATGAGGGCGAGTTCGGGGCGTGAACGGAGAAGCGCTCTCGCCCTCGCGAGATCGCCGGCGCGCACGGCGCCGGCTAGATGAGCGATGTCCGCCCCATCGACGAAGGCCTTTAGTTTCGCCCAGCTTTCGTAACCGTATGCGCGCGCAAGGATGCGTTGGGCATCGTGGAGGGCGAAGGCCGAGGCGGCGGGGCTCCGCTCGAAAGCGTGAACTTCGGCTGTTGCAGCGGCGTCGCCGGCGCGATAGTTTTCGAGCAAATCCTTGGCTTGCTTACGGAGTTGCTCAAGATGGGGATGGGGCGGCAATTGCCGCATTGCGTAGGGCATGACGATTCTCCCGTTAGTACCCGGTGTCCGCGTCACGGGCGAGAAGAGAATTCGTCGAAAAATTAAACGCTTGGGTCGCCGGTAGGCTCAGCCTTTTCCGCGGACACGGAAGCGTCCGATACGCTTAGGGGCATGATAGCAAAATGCCTCAAGGCACGGCTGGCAGGCAGACGATGTGGATCTTGGGCACGGAGTTTCGCGTGCCGCTTGGATGTTGCTAGCGCGGTGCGGGCTGGGTGTGACGCCAAGTCCAATATTCTTTTTGGCGGTCGGCGGGGAGGCGGCGAAAATCCCGATAGTCGTAGTGCCTCTCGCCCAGCCAGCGGTGATAGTAGACGTCTTCACCCGGTCCCCACGCGTGATAGTCCGTGTAGTAGGGATCGTAGACGCGGTAGTGGGGCGGACCACAACTGGCAAATGTTGCCGCGGAAATCAGCGTGGCGCCGCAGAGTAACGCAGGAATTAGGCGATTTTTCGGCATCGGAATGACCTCGCGAGTCACGGAGCAATTATGATGCCGGAGTTTAGTATTTGGGGACCGTCGGGTCGACTTGATCGCTCCAGGCGAGGATGCCGCCCTTCATATTGCGCGCGTGGAAGCCATTCTTAGTCAGCAAGTCAACGGCTTTGGCACTGCGCATTCCGCTCTTGCAGTGAGCCACGATCTCGATTTCGCGGTCCAGTTCGTCAAGGTGCTGGGGAAGCTGCCCAAGGGGAATCAGCTTCGACGTAGGAATGCTGCAGATCTGGTATTCGTGCGGTTCGCGCACGTCGAGCAGCAGGAAATTATCGCCGCGATCGATTTTAGCTTTCACTTCGACGGGTGTAATATCGCCTTCCACAGGGGCCTCCGGCTGCGACTTGGGAATGCCGCAGAACTGCTGATAGTCTATCAGCTTGGTGATGGTCGGATGGTCGCCGCAGATGGGGCATTCGGGATTCTTGCGCAGCTTGAGTTCGCGGAACCGCATGGCCGAGCGCGTCGTACAGCAGCAGACGGCCTACGAGCGGTTCGCCGATGCCCAGGATCAGCTTCACGGTTTCGGTGGCCTGGATCAAGCCGATGGTGCCGGGCAGAATTCCCAGCACGCCGCCTTCGGCGCAACTGGGGACCAGGCCGGGAGGCGGCGGCTCGGGATAAAGGCAGCGGTAGCAGGGGCCGCCCTCGTAGGCGAAGACGGTCGCCTGGCCTTCGAAGCGGAAGATCGAGCCATAGACATTGGGCTTGCCGAGCAGCACGCAGGCGTCGTTGACCAGGTAGCGCGTCGGGAAATTGTCGGTGCCGTCGACGACCAGGTCGTAGTCCTTCAGGATATCGAGCGCGTTTTCGCTGGAGAGCGCGACTTCGTGCTTGTCGATGCGCACGAAGGGATTGATTTCGTGCATGCGGTCGGCGGCGGAATCGAGCTTCTTGCGGCCGACATCGCTGGTGCCGTGGATCACCTGGCGCTGCAGATTGGTGAAGTCGACCACGTCGAAATCGACCAGGCCGATGCGTCCGACGCCGGCGGCTGCGAGATAGAGCCCCAGCGGCGCGCCCAGTCCGCCGGTTCCGACCAGCAGCACTTTCGCGGCCTTCAACTTGAGCTGGCCTTCGGTGCCGACTTCGGGCATGATCAGGTGGCGGCTATAGCGCAGGATCTCGTCGTTGGAGAGGCTCTGGGTGGCGGGTTCGGGCGGCGCGGCCACCGAGCCGCCGGCGATCGACGGAACGATGGAGAGCAATGTCGCCATCCTTGACCGGCGTCGCATCCTTCTTCAGATAGCGGATGTCTTCGTCGTTCAGGTAGACGTTCACGAAGCTGCGCAGCTTGCCTTCGTCGTTGAAGAGCTGCTTGCGCAGATCGGGGTGCTGGGTGGTGAGGGCGGCCAGCACTTCGCCCACGGTCGAGCCGCTTAGCTCGACGGAGTCCTGCTTGCCTGCGTATTGGCGCAGGGGTGTGGGAATGAGAACTTTAGCCATTTCAGTAAGTCAACTCCTCGCGCTCCGCTTTGGTTTGCTCGGCATCGGGCAGCCAGCTATTGGCGTGGTCGAACGCGCCGTTGCGAATGGAGAGCACCACAAAAGAATACCAGGGACAGGAGTTCTTCAGATCGGTCTCGGAAAAATAAGCGTCGCAATCGGGATGCGAGTGGTAGATGCCGATCAGGTCCAGGTTGCGGCTGCGGGCTTCCTTGTCGGCGCGGAGCAGGTCTTCGGGACGCAATTCGTAATGCGTCGGCGCGCGGGCCGGCGTAGGCATTTTCAAGCGGCAAGGCGATGCGCACGGTTTTGGCCGCGTCGTCAATGGCGCCGAGCATCGCGCCGCAGCATTCATGCGGATAGGTGGCTTGCGCGTGGGCCACCATGTTGCGCCACGCGTCGGGTTCGATGCGGATCATTCGTCGTCCCAGAACTGATCGCTGAGGTACTTCTCGGCGCTGTCGCAGAGCATGGTCACGATCATGCCTTCGCGGCCTTCGGCATGCAACTGGCGGGCGATCTGCAGCGCGGCGACCACGTTGCACCCGGACGAGATTCCCACCAGCAGACCTTCTTCGCGCGCCAGCCGCCGCACCATGGCATAGGCGTCTTCGGTTTCGAGCCAGATATTGCCGTCGGCCAGCGCTCGGATCGTAGATGCCCGGTACGATGGCGGTGGGCATGTGCTTCAAGCCTTCGAGCCCATGGAAACTGCTGGAAGGCTGCCCGGAGTAGCACTTCACGCCGGGCAGGTCGCGATGGAGGCGGCGGGTGACGCCGGTGAAGGTGCCGCTGGTGCCCATGGCGGCGACGAAGTGGGTCAGCAGGCCGCCGGTCTGTTCGATGATTTCGCGGCCGGTGGTTTCGAAGTGCGCTTTCCAGTTGGCCGGGTTGTTGTACTGATCGGGATAGAAATAGCGGTCGGGATCGGCTTCGTAGATCTCGCGGCACGTGCGGATGGCGCCGTCGGAGCCTTCGGCCGGATCGCTGAAAACCATCTCCGCGCCGTAGGCTTTCAGGATGCGCTTGCGCTCGATGGAGGCGTTGGCGGGCAGGCAGAGCTTCACTTTGTAGCCGCGGGCGGCGCCGATCATGGCGTAGGCGATGCCGGTATTGCCGCTGGTGGCGTCGAGGATGGTGTGGTCGAGGGTGGAGGCGGCCGGTGCGTTCGCCATCGAGGATCATGTTGAGGCCGGCGCGGTCTTTGACGGATCCGCCGGGATTGAAGTATTCCGCTTTTGCGCAGGAGGGTGACGCCGGGGACGTCGCGGGCGATCTTGTCGAGACGGAGAAGAGGGGTATTGCCGATGGTGGAAAGCAGGTGTTGAGCTTGGGTCCGGACAGGATCGGGGATGAGGACGGCTGCCATTGATCTCCTTGTAACTACCCTCTTTTGATTAGCGAATGGGTGGGCGGGATGCAAGGGAAACAGCCCGGGATCGCCAAATCATTGTAGCATCACCTGAAACTCCGTCTGGATTAGGGTGATTAATGCCGGCCGATCGGAGGCCGCGACCTCTTGAGAGTCAAGCGCGGGCGGGGGCATTATGGAGATAAGGCGGTAATCTATGACGCATCACTTAGTCCTGGGGCTCCCTTTCCTTCTGGCCGGCGCGCTGCTTGGCGCATCTGGAGATGCCGCGCCGGCGTTTAACCGGTTCGCTGCCGTCACCTACCGAGAGCTTTCAAAAGAGCCGGGCAACCTGATACTTTCCCCGTTTAACATTTCGACGGCTCTTTCCATGCTTCTGGCGGGCGCCCGAGGAAGTACTGCGGCGGGCATCGCCGGCGCTCTGCAAACGGGTGCTGGGCCGGGATATGATGCCGCGGTTGCCGCGCTGTGCGCCGAGTTGACAAAACAAGCGAATCTGGGTGCCAATCAGTTGGCGATGGCCAACGGCCTCTGGGTGGAGCGCGGGTTTGCTATTGAACCCGTCTTCGAGAACACCATCAAGAACATTTATCAGGCATCGCTGACGCCACTCGATTTTCGCGAACAGAACGAGCAGGCGCGCCAGCAAATCAATTCCTGGACGGCGCGACAGACGCATGGCAAGATTACCGATCTATTCAAGGCCGGGTCGATCAAGCGAGACACGCGCATGGTGCTCGCCAGCGCCATCTACTTCCTTGGTAAGTGGGATTCGCCATTCGATCCCCGTCAGACGCTGGACAAACCCTTCCACGCCTTTCGCGGCCAAGCCGCGAACGCGAAGTTCATGCATCGGACTTCGAATTTTCCGTATGCCGAAACGCCTTCCGCGCGCATTCTGGAAATGAAGTACGCGGGAACAACGATCGCCTTGGACATCGTGCTGCCCAAAGCGGACAACGGACTCGCGGAAATGGAGCAGACTTTCACAACCGATGCGCTGCAGGCGTGGGTCGGCGGCCTTACGATTCGAAAAGTCCAGGCCGCCATTCCGAAATTTCGGGCGGAATCGGGTTTCGCTCTGGAAAGAATCCTGGCCAACATGGGCATGGCGGACGCATTTTCGCCCAACGCGGATTTTTCAGGGATCGACGGGCGGCATGATTTGTTTGTGGGCAACGTCGTCCACAAGGCTTTCATTGATGTTGCGGAGGAAGGCACCGAGGCAGCAGCAGCCACCGGCATAGGAATTCGCGCGATGGCCATGCGCCGGCCTGAGGAGACTGTGGTGTTCAGCGCCGACCGGCCGTTCCTGTTTTTCATCCGCGACACGGCCAGCGGTACGATCCTGTTTGAAGGCCGCCTCGCCAAGCCTTAGAGACCGCGGAAGACTTTAGCGACTGATTCCGCGACTTCGAGCGTATGCCATCGAATGACCCGCATCGCCAAGGCGATGGGCTTGCTCGATGATGTTGTTTAGGTATTTGTGAATTGAAGCGAAAGGAAGGCCCCAGCAATCACACCCAGGAGCCCCAGTTT
This sequence comes from Bryobacterales bacterium, assembly GCA_963738375.1. Classification (GTDB taxonomy): domain Bacteria; phylum Acidobacteriota; class Terriglobia; order Bryobacterales; family Bryobacteraceae; genus Bog-159. The sequence goes on from CAVTWL010000004.1 coordinate 1,397,846, forward strand.
TGAGCAAAGAGTCAATTCGGTCCCTCCCAGCCTGACTAAGTGGACGCCCCCCAGATATGTTTTAGGACCGACCTTCGAACCGTCGACAAAAAGGCCGTGGGTGCTGCCTAGATCATAGAGCCAGACGTCATCCAGGTAATTGACGATGGCGCAGTGGCGCCGGCTGACGTTAGTATCGGCAAGGCGCACCATGTTCTGGTCCGACCGGCCGATCGTAATCATCGGGTCAGGCCACTCGCGGAGTTCTCCGGTTAGCGTGATGGTCAACGTGTTCTTCTTTCGGGTGGGAAGGCCGAACCGGTAGTTTTTGAACAACGCGAGGGACTTTAGCTGGGAGCGCGCCTGTGTCAGGATATCGGCGTGGTGACAGATGAACGGGTCGTCCCGTTTCGCGAGAGCGCGTTTTGCGAGATCCTCATCGGATGAATCCAAGAGGAGGCCGCACAGAAAACCATTACTTTCGAAGCAGTCGCCGGGGGCTTTTTCAACGACTATCAGCCTGGCTATCCGGATGCCGGCTTCGTAGCGTTCCGTGCGATAGAAGCACTCCAGCCGCATGCCGCAACAAAATCTCGCAATTTGGGTTTGCCATATTGTGGTTGCCCGGCGGGGGAGCGCGCCGTTCAAGCAGTGCTCGGAGGCGGTACGCTCCGGCCGGGAAACTATTGGGGAAGGGGCGTGACGTGCACGCCGTCCCAATACAGCCGGCCTTTCTCCGTGTGCAGATGGATACGGAGCATGCCTTCGGGGCCCGCTGTGTAAGGGGCCGAGAGTTCATCCCACTGGTCGCAGGCAACGGGACGCGGACCATCCCGGGCGGTGTGCCGACCGAAGGTGTCGTGCAGCCATAGGGTGCCTTGCGACGGCAGTTCGCAGTTGGCGCGGGCATGCACGGTGATGCGATATCGACCTCCCGGCTTCAGACCAACGACATCCTGAAAAACACCACCGGCGGGAGAGAGCGCCAGCGATTGCCGTCCTTCAAAATGCTGGTCGCGGGATGGGGCGGCTGTGGCAGCGCCGAAGATGGTCCAAGGGGCGATGGTCGGGTTCTCGAAGCCGGCGTTTTCGGCGGAGGAACCAGGGAGGTCGAGTTCCCAGCCGGGCGGATTGACAGGAACTTCCACGCTGGCGGCGCGGTGGTCGCGGAAGGCGGAGCGCCAAGCATCAACGATGGGGGCGTCTTTGGTCCAATAGTCGGTGAGGGGGGGGACGCGGAAGTCGGCGATGGTCCCGTAAATAAAGACGGCGGCAAACAGGATGGGGGTGACGGCGCGAATGGGCCAGATGAGGGAAAGGGACAGGGCTACGAGGTAGGCGAAGACGCAGCCGGCGAAGAAAAAATAGCGCTCGCCGCCCCAGGTTTCGATACCGGCCGCGGAGGCGAACGAGGTGTGCGCGCCGCGGACGAGCATGGCAACGGCTACGGAGGCTACGGCGAGATAGAGGGCGACGAGCAGGCGCACGCGATCGACTGTTGCGGTGCTGAAGAGCCAGCCAATGCAGGGAGCGGCGAGGATCAGGAACGCGATCACAGCGTAGGTATGGAGGTGAGCGGCCCACAGTTGGCTGCGGACTTCGCCAACCAGGGGCGGCAGGACCGAGCGGTACAACAGGCAGATGGCGGTTTCCCTGAAGATGGCGGGGCGGAGGGAAAGGCCGGCTCCGAGCGGGCTGGACAATACGACAAGGGCCTGGATGCAATCGGCCAAGAGAATGGCGCCGGGTATGACGATGGAGCGGCGGAATCCGCGCGCGAAAAGGATGCAGCAACAGATGGGCGCAGCGATCATCAGTTGGGGCGAACTGAGGGCGAGCAGAAAGGCGAAGAGGGCCAGGGCCAGCAGTTTGGGAAAGCTGGAGTAACGGTCATCATCAGTTGTCCGGGCGAGCAAGATAACGGCGGGGAGGGTGAGATACCACTGGACGTTGGTGAGGTTGCCGATCAGTTCGTCGACGAAGAATCCGGCTGCAAACAGAATGCACAGGGCGGCGCGTAGCGAGCGCGAGGGAATGAGGGCGCGGTAAGGCGGCAGGAAAAAGAGGGAGCAGGAGAGAGCGGCGAAGGCGAGGGCGGTGAAGCTGAAGACGAATGGGGCGAAGGCGGCAGGCACGGCGGCGGCGGCCATGGCGATGAGGCGCTGGAGGACGCACAAGTAGCCGGCGTGCTGCTTCCACAACGCGTGATAAGACCCGAGAACGAGCTGGTCGCGGTAAAAGATGAGGCTATCTTCGGCCCAGAATTGCGGACTGGTGAGCACGCCAGGACGGCGAATCGCCAAGATGCAGAAGTTGAGGGTGAGGAGGGCGAAGAAGGCCAGCCGGCCGCGCGCCGGAGGGGCTAGCGGGGAGGGGGAAGATATTTTGTGGTTGGTTGCGCCGGCCAAGTTGCCATGATACACCGGCGATCAGTTGGGATCGGGTTTATGCGTACGCGGCGGTGTGATACATTCGCACCCAGTGCCGTCCAAGAGCCGCTCGCGTTCCCTGGGTGTGTTGTTCGCCGTCAACATCCTTAATTTTTATGACCGGCAAGTTTTGGGGGCGCTGCTGGAGCCGCTTCGCAAGGAGTTCCATCTTTCCGATACGCAACTGGGGGCGCTGGGGACTTTGCCCATCGTTCTGTATGCACTGGTAGGTCTGCCTTTCGGGCGGCTGGCGGACTCCGGCAGCCGGAAGAAGTTATTGGCGGCGGGCGTGGCAGCATGGGCTTTGCTGACGGGGCTCGGTGGACTGGCGCAGAGTTACCTGATCCTGCTGGTGTCGCGGCTGGGCGTGTTTGTCGGCGAGGCGGCTTGCGCACCTGCGGCTACGAGTTGGATTGGGGACTTATTTCCCGCGAAGCAACGGTCACGTGCGCTGGCGACGTTTATGCTGGGCGTGCCGATTGGCGGGGCGATCAGCTATGCGGTGAGCGGTCCTGTAGCGCAGGCGTGGGGATGGCGCGCGGCCCTGGTGGTGGCGGCTGCGCCCGCGCTGCTGTTGATCCCGGCCCTGCTCAGGCTGGAAGAGCCGGAGCGGGGCGCAAGCGAAGGCGCGCCGCCGGCGGCGGCGAAAGCTGCGACAGCGTGGTCGATTCTGAGGATTCCGACAATGTGGTGGATCATCGCGTCGGGGGCGCTGGTGAACTTTAATCTTTACGCGCTGGCAACATTCTTTCCGGCATTTTTGACGCGCTATCACGGGCTTTCGGTGGGAACTGCGGGACTGTGGTCGGGATTCGGATATGGCGCGGCGGGGATTGCGGGCGGGCTCGCGGCGGGCGCGTGGGGCGACCGGATTCACGGCAAGAGGAAAGACGGACGAATGCTGTCGGGCGCAGTGGCGGCGCTGGCGGCGGCTCCGCTGGCGCTGCTGGGAATCCGCCAGCCGGCGGGGGGCGCGGCGGCGACCATCGCGCTGATGATGATCGCTTACGGGTTCCTGAATACCTACTACGGATTCGTTTATTCGGCGATTCAGGATATTGTGGCGCCGGCGGTACGCGGTACGGCGATGTCGGTTTATTTTCTGGCGATGTATCTTTGCGGCGCGTCGTTTGGGCCGCTGATCACGGGGCGGTTGAGCGATTTCCTGGCGCGCCGCGCGGCGCTGGCTGGGGGGCCGGCGATGGCCAGCGAGGCATACCGGGCAATCGGGTTGCATCAGGCCATGTACGTGATTCCGGTTTTATCGCTGGCGCTGGCGTTGGTTTTGTATATAGGGTCGCGGACCATCGCGGACGACATGCTGCGGCGGGACGAGGTTCGATGAGGGCGCTGATTTTTTCGGACATTCACGGAGATTTGGGCGCATTGACGCGACTGATGGAGCGTGACGCCGATTACTATGTCGCCGCAGGCGACCTGGTGAACTTCGGACGCGGGCTGCACCGGTGCGGGGAGATTCTGGCGCGGCGGGCGGATCGGGTTTACGTGATGCCAGGCAATCATGAGACGGCGGAGCAGATTGCGGGATTTTGCCAGACGTTCGGGCTGCACGATTTCCACGACCGGCATGCGCGATGGGGACGGTACGAAGTGGCGGGATTGGGGTATTCGAATCCAACGCCGTTTCACACGCCGGGGGAATACAGCGAGGCGGAATTGGAGAAGCGGCTATCGCACTTCGCCGGACTGGCGCCTCTGGTTCTGGTCTGCCACTGCCCTCCGCTGGGCACGCCTCTCGATCGAGTGCGGGAGGGGCTGCATGCGGGGTCGGCGGCGGTGCGTGATTTTCTATTGCGGGAGCAGCCCGAACAGTTCTTTTGCGGTCACATTCACGAAGCCGCGGGCATGCATGTGGAGATCGGCAAGACGCAAGCGATGAATGTGGGCAAGCAGGGCTGGATGCTGGAGGTTTAGGAATCTTGTGACGCTCCCTTACGGGTCGCGGCTCGGTTAGTCCAGGAACAGGTCGCGGCGCAGCGGCTGGCCGGGCGAGACGGCGTAGCGGGAGAAATCCGTTTCGCCCGCGGCGGTCAAGACGTCTTCGTCGATAAAGAAATTGCCGGTAGTGGAGCGGCTGTCGCGCGTTAGGATTTGCCACGCGGCGTCGGCCATGATGTCGGGGGTGCGGCCACGTTCGGGCTGGGCGCCGGGGATCACCTGCAGCGCCACGGTGGCGATGATAGTTCGCGGCCAGAGGGCGTTCACGGCAATGCCCTGCCCCCGGAATTCCTCGGACATACCCAATACGCACATGCTCATGCCATATTTCGCCATGGTGTAGGCGACGCAGGGCGCGAACCATTTCGCGCGCATGTCGAGGGGCGGCGAAAGGGTGAGGATGTGCGGGTTGGCGGCTTGGGCGAGGTGCGGAAGGCAGGCTTGGGAGCAGAGGAAGGTGCCGCGCAGATTCACGCCGAGCATCAGGTCGAAACGCTTCATGGGGGTTTGGAGGGTGGGCGTCAGGCTGATGGCGCTGGCATTGTTGACGAGGACGTCGATGCCACCGAAGTGTTTGACGGCTTTTTCAACGGCGGCGTAGACCTGATCTTCGTAGCGGATGTCGACGGCCAGCGGCAAGGCGTGGCCTCCGGCGGCTTCGATTTCGGCGGCGGCGGTGTGGATGGTGCCGGGGAGCTTGGGATGGGGGGTATCGGTTTTGGCGGCGATGACGATATTGGCTCCGTCGCGCGCCGCGCGGAGAGCGATGGCCAAGCCGATGCCGCGGCTTGCGCCGGAGATGAAGATGGTCTTACCCGCGAGTGTGGGCATGCCGGATCATTATATATCCGGGCGAGGGCGTGGGGTTGGTTTGGGATGTTAGCCTGAACCTATATGCTGTTTTCCGAATCTTTCTTCGCGCAACGCTTTGGCATTACCGCGCGCGACCTGGAGAACTATCTGGCTGAAGCGCTTTCGCAGGGCGGCGCGTACGCGGATCTTTACTTCGAGTATCTGGCGACCAGTTCGATTGGGATCGACGAGTCGATTGTGAAGAGCGCCATCGCAGGGGGTCTCGCTGGGGGTAGGGGTGCGCGTGATCGCGGGCGAGCGCACGGGTTACGCCTACAGCGACGATCTGGAACCGGAGAAGATTCGCAAGGCGGCGCGGGTGGCGGCGCACATCGCGGCGGGGCCGGCGACAGTGGAGAAGGTCTCGCTGAGCGAAGGGCCGCGGCGCAATTTGTACCCGGTGTTGACGGCGCCCACGGAGACTGCGTTCACGGATCGCGTGGAGTTGGTCAAGAGGGCGGACCGGGCGGCGCGGGCTTACGATCCGCGGATTTTTCAGGTGCAGGCGAGTTACGCGGACAATCTGCGGCAGGTGTTGGTCGCGACCAGCGAGGGCGTGCTTTCCTTCGACCGGCAGCCGATGGCCCGGCTTAATGTATCGGCGCTGGCGCGGCAGAATGGCGGAACCCCGCAGCGCGGGCATGCGGGCGGCGGCGGGCGGGTGGATCTGGATTTTTTTTTGAACGGCAAGACGCCGGAGCATTTCGCGGCGCGAGGCGGCGCGGGAAGCGATCGTGATGCTGGACGCGGTGGATGCGCCGGCGGGCGAGATGACGGTAGTTCTCGGCCCGGGATGGCCGGGCATTCTGCTGCACGAAGCGGTGGGGCACGGGCTGGAAGCGGACTTCAATCGCAAGGGCGTGTCGGCGTTCAGCGGGCGCATTGGCCAGCAGGTAGCGAGTCCGCTGTGCACGGTGATGGACGATGGGACGATCGCGGACCGGCGCGGGTCGCTGAACGTGGACGATGAAGGGCATGCCGACGGAACGCAATGTGCTGATCGAGAATGGCATCTTGCGCGGATATCTGCAGGACAAGCTGTCGAGCCGGCTTACAGGAGCGGCGGAAACGGGATCGGGCGGCGAGAAAGCTATGCGCACATTCCGATGCCGCGCATGACCAATACGTTCATGCTGGCGGGCGAGAGCGATCCGGAGGAGATCATCCGGTCGGTGCCGCAAGGGCATTTACTGTCCGGATTTCGGCGGCGGGCAGGTGGATATCACCAGCGGGAATTTTGTGTTTTCCGCGGCGGAGAGTTATCTGATCGAGGGTGGGCGGGTGACGCGGCCGGTGCGGAACGCGACGCTGATCGGAAACGGTCCGGAAGCGCTGAAATACGTGAGCATGGTGGGGAACGATCTGAAACTCGACCAAGGCATCGGGGTGTGCGGGAAAGAGGGCCAGAGCGTGCCGGTGGGCGTGGGGATTCCGACCATCAAGATCGACAAAATGACGGTGGGAGGTACGGCTTGACGAGCCACGATTATGCCGGGATGGCGGCTCAGATCGTCGCGCAGGCGTTGGCGGTCGGGTGCGACGGATGCCGAGTGCACCATCAGCGAGGGCGAGGAATTCTCGGCGAACGTACGTCTGCGGGAACTGGAAACGCTGAAGGAAGCGGGCTCGCGCGGCGCGGGGCTGCGGATCTTGAAGGGCAAGCACACGGGATCGTCTTATACCTCGGACCTTTCGGCGGAAGGCATGCGGCGGATGGTGCAGTCGGCGATCGAACTGGCGGAGATCACCACCGAAGATCCTTTCGCCGGTTTGCCGGATGCGGAGGAACTTGGCGCGATTGCGGGCGATCTGGGGATGTATTGCGGCGATGTGGAAGCGCTCGCGACAGAGTTGAAGATCGAGACGGCGCGGCGGGCGGAGGATGCGTCGCTGCGGGTGGATGCGCGGATTACGAATTCGGAAGGCGCCTCGTTCGATACGCACGTGGGGCAGCATGCGTTCGCCAACTCGCGGGGATTCGCCGGTGAATACCGGTCGAGCTTTTGCTCGCTTTCGACGGTGCCGGTGGCGCGCGAGGGCGAATCGATGGAGCGCGACTTCTGGTACTCGACGGCGCGGGGTTTTGCGGGGCTGGAGCAGCCGGAAGAAGTGGGGCGGATAGCGGCGCGGCGGGCGTTGCGGCGCTTGGGCGCGCGTAAGATGGAAACGCAGAAGGTGCCTGTGGTTTTCGACCCGCGTACGGCGCGGTCGCTGCTCGACAATATTTTCGATGCCGTGCATGGCGGCGCGGTGTACCGCAACGAGTCGTTTCTGGCGGGCAAACTGGGCGAACGGGTGGCTTCGCAGAAGCTGACGGTGATCGACGATGGCACAATTCCCGGGTTGTTCGGGACATCGCCCTTCGACGACGAGGGCGTGCCGACGCGGCGCACGGTGGTGATCGAGAACGGCGTGCTGCGCAGCTATCTGCTGAATTCGTATACCGCGCGGAAGCTGGGGCTGAAGACCACCGGCAACGCGTCGCGGGGCTTGGCTGGGAATGCTGGCGTCGGCAATGGGAATCTATACATCGGCAAGGGCGAGGTTACGCCCGAACGGTTGATTGCGGGCATTCGCAATGGATTTTATGTGACTGAGTTGATCGGGTTCGGGGTGAACATCGTGACCGGCGATTATTCGCGGGGGGCGGTGGGGCTATGGATCCGCGATGGGGAACTGGCGTTCCCCGTCTCGGAAGTGACCATCGCGGGCAGCTTGCAGCAGATGCTGATGAACCTGGAAGCGATCGGCTCCGATTTGGAATTTCGAGGAGCGATGGCCGCGCCCACGCTGGTGGTGAGCGAAATGACAGTCGGCGGCCGCTAGCCCTCAGAAGGCCGCGTTCTCCATGGCGGCATTCAGTTGGGTTTGGAGGGCCGCGCTCTTTTTGTCCAGCTCCGCGCGATGGTCGCGGAGGGAGGCAAGCTGCGATTCCTGTCCGGCGAGATGCTGCGCGTAGGATTGCACCTGCTGCTGTTGGCCGCTAACCTGATTCAAGCTGGCGATGTTGCGGCGGACGCGATCCTGATCGTTAACCGTTTCGGCGATCTGGGCTTCGAGGCGCTGCTTTTCGGCGGAATTGGCCGCGATCTGCTGTTTCAAGCCCCGCGATCTGATCGAGTTGACGGCGGGCGGCGTCGCTGAAGTTTTTGTTGCGGGAATAGGTGAACAGGACATCCGGCGTGAGGTTGGTCAGTTCGAAGACCTGATCGTAGACGTGCTCTTCGGCGACGGGGAATTTTTCGGTGGCGCCGGGCGCCACCTTCACTTCAAAGCGGTAGGCGTTGGTGGTCTTCTCGGACGGTTTGCGGTCGAGCAGATTGTAGGACGGGCGGGCGGCGTGTTCGATGACCAGGGTTTTAGCTTTCTCGTCTACGTTATGGATGGTGTAGGTGCGGGTTTCGACGACCGAATTGCGGGTGGTGAGCACTCCGCGATTGGCGTGCACCTCGCGGATCTGTTCGGCCTTGCTATCCCAGAGGGTGGAGATGCGGGTGCCGAGATCGATGCCGTAGCTGATGAGGCGCTTGTCGCCGGCTTTCAGGGTTTCCATGAGCGCTTCGCCGGCATAAGCGCCCGCGTCGTAGACAGTGATGGGTCCGCCGTCCAGGGTCTTGCCGGTGGAGTTGGAGACTTCGGCGGCATTCATGGGATGGACCGCGGAGGGGTCGGAATAAATCAGGAGTTTGCGTGTATCGATTTTTTGCTGCAGGAAGGGCAGCATGGCGGATTCATTGCCGCGAATGGTGACGGGGGCGGTAATCTGATACTCGAACAGTTCGCCGAGTTCGGCGGTGGCGGCGGAGTCTACCATGGAGGCCCCGGCCTGGACGCGCACCATCCGGCTGACATCGCGGCCGCTGGCCATATTGCTGAGGAGGCCCATGGCTTTTTTGGCGGCGAACGCGCCGCCGGCTGCCGGGGCCGTTGTGGCGGGGGGGGAGCCGGGGAGGCGACGGCATCCGCCATGACGGCTTCCTTTTCGTCGGCAACTGCTCCCTCGTAGACAACGGGCGCGGAGGCGGCATCTTCCGGCAGTTCGGCCGACTGACGCGCTATGTAGCGCGGCTCGTAGAGGCGGCTGATGAACGAAATGGGACGGCCCGACACCAGGGAGAGCTGCACTTTGTTCCAGTCTTCGCCGGTGGTGTTATCCACGATGGCCCAGCCTTCGAGAGTAGGCTGGGGGCCGTCGCCGAAGAGCAGGCGGTAGCTGGATTTCCAGATGGGCGTGGGGACCATGTAGCCGGCGACCAGTTGGCGGCGCTTGGCATCGGTGGAATCGATATAGACGGAGCGCTTGTCTTTGGATCGCGCGTTGGTCAAGGCGGCGAGATATTCCTTGAATTGAGATTGCAGGCGCGGATCGGAGAGGCGGATGGCGGAAGCTGCGCCGAGGTCGAAGTTGCGCAGATCGCCCGAGTCCATGAGCAGAGTGATCTGCTCCCGCTCGTTACGCTTGTCATCGCCCGGGATCAGGCGCGCGGCGACCACAGCGCCGGCCGCGGTTTCGTTGGCGAACTGCAACTGGATGCGGGCGCCCTTGAGTTGATCGAGGACGGCGGTGAGGGGCTGGGCGGAGCCGAGCTGGAAGGGAAATGCCAGGAGCTTGTGGGCCAGCGGTTCGCTCGAATCGTAACGCAAGCCCGAGATTTTACCGCCGCCGATTTCCTGGATGGTTAGGGATTTGAGGACGTCATCCATTTCTTCGGCTTTGAATTCGAGGCGCGCGGTTTCGCCGGGCGCGAGTTCGCCGGCACGTTCAAAGTAGCCGACGCCATGCTTGTAAAGGACGATCTGGCGTACCGGCAGATCCGCGGCTTGCGCACTGAGCGCCAAGGCGCCCGCCAAACAAAACAGTCTTTTCATAACCAGTAAATGCCGCCTGGAGGGCGATCCTTTCGCGCGAGATTGCCGGGGTGGAGTGCGTTCGGCATCTTTGGTAATATCAACACGGTGGCGACGAAAACAGCAACAGAGCAGAAAAGCGTTCCCGTAGCGGCGCTGGTGGTGGCGCTGGTGGTAATCCTCGGCGCGGGTTTTTTCTTTTATCTGGACCGGGCATCGCATCGTCCGGCCGCGCCTCCCGCGCCATTGACGCCGGAGGCCAAGTTGTACGTGCGCAATTTGAAGCTTGCCGATGTCGAGATGCAGAAGCACGAGAGCTACATGAAGCAGGCGGTGGTGGAGATTACGGGGAAGATCGGGAACAACGGCGATCGCCTGCTCCATGAAGTGGAGATCAACTGCGTGTTTTACGATCCTTACGGCCAGGTGGTGCTGCGGGAACGCGTACCGATCGTGAGCCAGAAGATCGGCGGACTGGCGCCGGGTGAGTTGAAGAATTTCCGGCTGGCGTTCGACAATATTCCGGATAGCTGGAATCAGGCTTTGCCGCAACTGGTGATTGCGCAGATCCAATTCCGGTAGGCGGCTTGGCATGGCGGCTGAGGCGGCGATCGGATTTCGGGCGCATTCGGGCTGGGCGGCGGCGGTGGCGGTTACGGGAGCGAAAAATGCTCCGGTGGTGATCGCGCGGCGGCGAATCGAGATGCGGGAGCGAGGCGCGAGCGGACCGTCGCAGCCTTATCATGCGGTGGTTGGTTTGGCGATGGAGGAGGCCGCGGAGGCGATTGCACGCAGCGCGGCTGGGGCGGCGGAACGGGCGACCGCTTCGCTGCGCGCGATGGTGGCGGATTTGGGGAAGATGGGGCAGACGGTGTGCGGATGCGGGTTGTTGCTGGCATCGGGGCGGCCCTTGCCGCCGCTGGAGAAGATTTTGGGAGCCCATCCGCTGCTGCACACGGCGGAGGGGGAATTGTTTCGCGCGGCTTTGCGAGCGGCTTGCGGGGCGTGCGGATTGAAGTTGGTTGAGATCAGGGAACGGGAGATTTGGGAGCGGGCGGGTTCCGGGGCGGAGGAGATGGTAGCGGCGATGGGGAAAGGGATTGGGGCACCCTGGCGCCAGGACGAAAAGTTGTCAGCCCTGGCGGGTTGGTTGGCTTTAGGGGAGTATGGGCGGTAAGGGACGCTCCTTACGGTCGCGGCTCGGCAAACGAGGGACGTGTTATATTTAAGTATAACTTTAAGATGACTGCTATGCACACAACCAAGCTGCGTAAGGTCGGCGGCTCGGTCATGCTGGCCGTACCTCCCGCACTACTCGACACCTTGCGCCTGCGGCCGGGAGTCCAGGTCGGCATCGCGATTGAAAACGGACGGCTGGTGGTGGAGCCACAACAGCGTCCCCGCTATACGTTGGATGAACTCCTTGCCCAGTGCAATCCCAAGAAGGCCCCGACCAAAGAGGACCATGACTGGCTCAGCAGCAAGCAGGCAGGAGCCGAGATCCTCTGATGAAGCGTGGCGAGATCTGGCTGGCCGGGCTCGACCCATCCGAAGGGCATGAGCAAAGGGGCCGGCGCCGGGTCCTGATTGTTTCGCCCGAAGCGTTCAACCAGGTAACCAAAGTGCCAGTGGTGGTTCCCATCACCAGCGTAGGAAGTTTCGCGCGGATGGCCGGGTTCGCGGTCGCTCTGACCGGCAGCGGAGTCAAGACTACCGGCGTCGTCCGCTGCGATCAGCCCCGCGCGCTCGATCTGCGCGCTCGTGGCGCCAAGAAACTGGAAAGCGTCCCCATCGAGATCATGGATCAAGTGTTGGCGAAGCTGGCGCCTATTTTCGAGTGATTGGCAGAGCCGCGATGGCGGGTGGCGCGGCTGGCAGAAGACAGTGGGACAGAGGCTGCAAGCGAAAGCGGTAAGCGCATCTCCGGGGAGGAAATGCGCACGGGCCGGAATGGCCAGGGATAAGGCTTGGCCGTTGGGGACGCTCCCTTACGGTCGCGGCTCGGCGTCGCGCTAGGCGGTGGCCAGGGCAACACGTTTGGTGCGGTGGTATTCGGCTAGCTGGGCGTTGGCGGAAGTGATCGTTTTCAGTTCTTCGGCTACGCGGGCGAGGTCGCGGCCGGGAACGACGGAATAGAGTTCGTCTTCGCCCAAATCCGTGTAGACCCGGTTGCCGATGCAAGCGGAACTGGTGACTACGCCTCCGGCCAGAGCGGCGGGCAGCGCCATGCAGGTGGGGCGCGGGAGCAGCGGGGCGTTGGCGGAGACCCCTGCCCGGATGGCGGCTTCGCCCAGGAGCATCATGCGGGATGGACGGCCGGCGAAGATGACTACATCGGGTTTGAAGGTAGCATCGGCTAAGGGCGCATAGGCGATGGCAGCGGGCGGCTGGGGAAGGCGCGGGATGCCGGGCACTTCTTCCATCTTCACGTAGCCTAGGGAGCCCATCAGCGAGAGGGTTTGTTCCAGTTCCGGGGCGCGGTCGGGCGGCAGCGCGATGTTGTGTGTGTAGCTGCCGATGGGGCAGTTATAGTGGTCTGCGGGCACAGTATAGAAGGCGCGGCCTTCGGCGGCGAGACGCCAGAAACTGCACCCGGAGGGCATGGTTCCGGCGAACTTTTCAACGCCCGCAGGTGGCGCGTCAAGGAAAGCAACGGCTACGGGGCGGCGGGGCAGCGCCAAGGCTTCGGAGAACTCTCGTTCCAAACCGCGATAATCAGACATTCCCTCAGTATAGCGACGATGGCCCGCGCGCTAATAGCTCAGGCCGTAACCGTTTTTGAAGAGCGGATCGTAACCGGCGTCGCCGGGATGCAGGGTGACCTGGGCCATCGTGCGCGGCCAGGAAAAGCTGAGCTTGCCGGTGGGCTTGTAGCTGCCGAAGAGCACATCCGCCACGCCGTCGCCTTCGGTACCGGGGAGCCAGGCTGCCACGAAGGCGTCGGCTTTATCGAGCACCTTGCCGACGATCATGGGCCGGCCGGAGACCAGGACGACGACCACGGGGATGCCGGCGGCTTTCATAGCATCGACGGCGGCTTCGTCTTCAGGCGCCAGGGACAGATCGGTGCGATCTCCCATCATTTCCGCGTAGGGCGTTTCGCCGATGACGACGACGCCGATGTCCGCGCCTTCTGCGCCTTTGCCATCCTTCGAGAAAGTGACTTCAGTTCCCTTCCCTGCCGCCTTTTTCATGGCCGCCAGAATGGTAGTGCCGCCGGTGGTGGTGTCGCCGCTCTTGCCCTGCCAGAAGATGGTCCAGCCGCCGCACTGATTGCCGATATCGTCGGCATTCTTACCGGCGACGTGAATGCGTTTGGCGGTTTTCGAGAGCGGGAGGGCGTTGTGGTCGTTCTTCAGGAGCACAAGCGACTGGCGCACGGCGTCGCGGGCCACGGCGCGGTGGGCGGGCGATCCGAAATCCTTCCAGAGCTTGCGGTCGGCGAGATTGGAGTGGTTCTTGCCCATGAGGCCCATGGCGTACTTGACGCGCAGGATGCGGCGGACGGCGTCGTCGATGCGGGACATGGGGACCAGGCCGTCCTGGGTGGCTTGTTTTAACTTCGCGATGAAGTCCTCGTAGTGCTCGGGGACCATGACCATGTCCATGCCGGCGTTGATGGACGCGGCGATCTTGTGTTCGTAGTCGCCTTCGAGCGCGTCGATGGCAGCGTAGTCGGAGATGAGGAAGCCTTCGAAGCCGAGTTCGCCTTTCAGAACGTCGGTGAGCAGGTATTTGTTAGCGGACATCTTGACGCCGTTCCAACTGCTGTAGGAGGGCATAATGGAGCCGACGCCCGCGCGCACGGTGGTGATGTAGCCCTGCAAATGGATTTCGCGGAGCGTCTTTTCGTCAACGCGCGTATCGCCCTGATCGAGCAGGTGAGCGCCGATGGTGCTGGAGCCGTAGGTGGTGCCGCCATCGCCGACGTAGTGCTTGGCGCAGGCCAGGATGGACAGACGGCTCGAGAGATCGAAGCCTTGGAGACCGCGCACGGCGGCCGCGCCCAAATCTTTCACGCCGTTGGGCTCGTCGGAGTAGCCCTCGTAAGTGCGTCCCCAGCGGATGTCGCGCGGCACGGTGACGCAGGGCGCGAAGCCCCAATTGATGCCGGTGGCGCGCACTTCTTCGGCGGTGATGCGCTCGATTTTTTCGATGAGGCCTGGGTTGCGGGTGCAGCCGAGACCGATGTTCTGCGGAAACTGGACGGCGCCCAAGACGTTGTTGTGACCGTGGACGGAATCGACGCCATAGAGGATGGGGATGGAGAGGCGGGTTTCGAGGGAGCGCTTCTGGTATTTATCGACCAGGTTGGTCCAGGCTTCCAGGCTGTTGCCTTCCTTGGGATCGGAATCGCCGCCGCTGAGGACGGAGCCGAGGAAGTATTTGGCGATATCCTGGTCGGATTTCAGGAACAACTGGTCTGGCTGGGTCATTTGGCCGACCTTCTCGTCGAGGGTCATTTTGGCGAGCAGCGCGTTGGCCTGCGGGTCAAATGAGGAGAATTTCTTCGGGGTGGAGGCGGAGGTGGCCAGCAGCGCGCCGAGGCCTGCTAAGGCAGCAATTGCGGCAATACGGGTTTTGACCATAACAGGGGATCATAGCATCGCGCTACCGCCCGCTCATGCCCTCGATAAGAAATTTGGATTGGACCATAAGGCCCCGCAGTCCTTAAACTAGAAGAATGCGGACCGCTACGGTAGCCGTTTCCGAAGGAGCCTCCCAAGTTGCGCTCCTGCACCATATCAGCAGCATTGTTAGCTCAGACCTCAGTCTGGATAAGATGCTGCAAGAACTGGTCTCATTGACTCTTGAGACCACGCGCTGTGACGCCTGCCTGGTGTATCTGGTAGACCGCGCCACAAACGAAGTGGTGCTGGAGGCTTCGCAGCTTCCGCACGCTTCCGAAATCGGCAACATCCGCCTGAAGATGGGCGAAGGCATCACGGGATGGGTGGCGCAGCATAAGTCGGTGGTGGCGCTGGCGAGCAAAGCGTCGGCCGATGCACGGTTCAAGAATTTCCAGACGCTGCCGGAAGACACGTTCGACGCGTTTCTCTCGGTACCGCTGGTGAGCGGCGGCGACCTGATCGGCGTCATCAACGTGCACCATCGCGCGGCGCATGCGCATTCGCCGGAAGAAGTGGCGCTGGTGAGTTTCATCGGCGAGCAGATGGGCGGCGCGATCGCCAAGTTCGCGGCTGGAAGAGCGGTCGGAAACCGCGGCGAAGCGGATGGAAGCGCTGGCGGCGGTGGCGCAGACCATTTCCGCCGAAAATTACCTCGACCGGATTCTGCAGGCCATTTCGGAGATGGTGGCGGAGACTCTCGATTCGCCGGTTTGTTCCATCATGCTGATCGACGAAGACCGGCGCGAGCTGGTGATTTCGGCCGCGCGCTGTTCTTCGCCCGATTACCTGCACAAGATGCCGCTGAAGATCGAGGATTCGCTGATCGGCCGCGTAGTGCGCGAAGGCCGGCCGGTGATCATACCGAATGTGCTGGCGGAGAAGCAGTACCGCTATCCGGAACTGGCGCGCAAGACCGGGCTGGCGTCGCTGCTTTCCGTGCCGCTGTTGACGCGTGATAAGGTGATCGGCACGATCAACATCTATACGCGCGAGCAGCGCGCCTTTCAGCGAGGAAGAAGTCGGCTTCGTCAAGGCGGTGGCCGGTCAGGCCGCCATCGCGATCGAGAATGCGCGGCTGATGTCGGAAACGCTGGAAATGAAGCGGACGCTTGAAGCGCGCAAGCTGGTGGAGCGCGCGAAGGGCATTCTGCAGCAGAAATACAATTTGACCGAGGAAGAAGCTTACTTGCGGCTGCGCAACGAAAGCCGGCGTTTGCGGCGTCCCATGCGCGACTTGGCGGAGGCGGTAATTCTGGCGGACGATCTGCGCCGGGTGGGCGAAGGCCCCCGGCCGGGCAAGCCGGCCGAGTTGCCTACCGCTGCTCCAGCCGCCGCGGAAGAATAGCGGCGCTATTATTTTTTCGCTTTGCCTTGCGCGGCGACGGCTTCCATGGCCGCTTTCACCTTTTCGGGATCGCCGAGATAGTAGCTGCGCAGCGGCTTGAGTTCCGCGTCCAATTCGTAGACCAGAGGCATGCCGGTGGGGATGTTGAGGCCCACGATGGCGTCCTCGGATACGTTATCCAAATACTTCACGAGCGCGCGCAGGCTATTACCGTGCGCGGCGATTAAGACGCGCTTGCCATGGCGCACGGCGGGTGCAATGGTGTTGTGCCAATATGGCAGGAATCGCGCGACGGTGTCTTTCAGGCACTCTGTGAGCGGCAATTCCTCAGCGGTCAGGCCCTTGTATCGCGGATCGCTGCCTGGGTAGCGAGCATCGTCGGCGGTCAAGGGCGGAGGGGGAACATCGTAGCTGCGGCGCCAGATTTTGACCTGGTCGTCGCCGAATTTAGCCGCGGTCTCCGATTTGTTCAGTCCTTGCAGCGCGCCGTAATGGCGCTCATTCAAGCGCCAGGAACGATGCACGGGGATCCACATGAGGTCCAACTCGTCCAGCGTCATCCACAGGGTGCGGATGGCGCGCTTGAGCACGGACGTGTAAGCGACGTCGAAGACGAAGCCTTCGGATTTCAGAGTGACTCCGGCTTCGTGGGCTTCCTCGCGGCCTTTGTCCGACAGATCCACGTCGGTCCAGCCGGTGAAGCGGTTCTCTTTGTTCCAGTCGCTTTCCCCGTGACGGAGCAAGACAAGTTTGTACATGGGCGATCTCCTTGGCGGCTTACCGTCGGAAGGCGGCGCGTCCGGCGAATTGAGCGGATGCGCCGAGGCGCTCTTCGATGCGCAGCAACTGATTGTACTTGGCGATTCTATCGGTGCGGCTGGCGGAGCCGGTCTTGATTTGGCCGGCGTTGGTGGCGACGACGAGGTCGGCAATGAAAGGGTCTTCGGTTTCGCCGGAGCGATGGGAGACGACGGCGGTGTAGTTGGCCACCGAGGCCATATGCATGGCTTCCAGGGTTTCGGTGACGGTGCCGATTTGGTTCAGCTTAATGAGAATGGAGTTGGCGATGCCGCGATCGATGCCGCGCTTGAAGATGGCGGGATTGGTGACGAAGATATCGTCGCCGACGAGCTGAATTTTGCCCCCGAGCGTGTCGGTAAGGGCTTTCCAGCCGTCCCAATCTTCTTCCGACATGCCGTCTTCAATGGAGATGATGGCGGGGTATTGGCGGACCCAATCCGCCCAGAATTCGATCATTTGTTCGGAGGTGCGCTGGCTGTTGTCGGACTTTTTGAAAATGTACTTGCCGTCCTTGTAGAATTCGCTGGCGGCGGGATCGAGGCAGATGCCGATTTGTTCGCCGGCTTTGTATCCGGCCTTCTCGATGGCTTCGTGCAGGACTTCGAGGGCTTCGATCGTTGGATTTCAGGTTGGGGGCGAAGCCGCCTTCGTCACCGACGGCTGTGGAATAGCCGCGTTTTTTCAGGACGCCTTTCAGGGTGTGAAAGACTTCCACTCCCATGCGGAGGGCTTCGGAGAATTTCTCTGCGCCGAAGGGGGCGATCATGAACTCCTGGACGTCGACTGAATTGTCGGCATGCGCGCCGCCGTTGAGGACGTTCATCATGGGAACGGGCAGGACACGGGCGCCTGCGCCGCCGAGGTAGCGGTAGAGCGGGGTGTGTTCGGAAGCAGCGGCGGCGCGGGCGGCCGCCATGGAGACGGCGAGGATGGCATTTGCGCCGAGACGTCCCTTGGTGGGCGTGCCATCGAGCTCGATCATAGCGGCGTCGAGCTCGGCTTGTCCGGTAGCGTCTTTGCCGTGCAACACTTGGGCGATCTCGCCGTTGATGTGGCTGACGGCGTTCAAGGTACCTTTGCCGAGGTAGCGCGATTTATCGCCATCGCGCAGTTCGACGGCTTCATTTTCTCCGGTGGAAGCGCCGGAGGGGACGGCGGCCCGGCCCATGCTGCCGTTAGCCAGATAGACATCGGCTTCGACGGTAGGATTGCCGCGTGAATCGAGGATTTCACGGCCTATAATTCGAACGATTGTGGTCATAAAGTTTGAAATTATAAGGTAGCAGAGCGACTCGCCTTGGCGCGGGGCACAGAGTCGCAGAGGTACGCGAGGCCGCGAAAGATCATTGGCCGGCGATGAACGCTGATAAACGCGGATGGAAAGCAGGCGGGTTACGGGCGCTGGCCGGCGGCTCCAGACTATGCGCCGAATGAGCGCGGGCGGCACAGCCGCAAGAGTCAGAATGCGGTGTCCCCCCTTAAATGTCGCGCACCCCTGTGCCAGAATGAGCTTATCGGGCAAATAAATGCTGAATTTTATGCGGGTGTGGACGGGAGTGCCGGTGATGGCGATGGCCGCTGCCGGCGGGCTGTGGGGCGCGCCTCCGACAGGCGACCGGAGAGTGACTTTCGACAAGGATGTCGCGCCGCTTTTGCAGAAGCACTGCCAGACGTGCCATCGGCCGGGAGAAGCGGCTCCGTTTTCGCTGTTGACTTACCAGCAGGCGCGGCCGTGGGCGAAGGCGATGAAGGAGGCGGTGGTGTTGAAGAAGATGCCGCCGTGGTTCGCCGATCCGCATTTCGGAAAGTTTTCGAACGACCGGGCGCTCAGCGATAGCGAGATTGCGACGCTGGCGGCGTGGGCGGATGGCGGGGCATTGGAAGGCGATGCCACGGATCTGCCGGCGAAAGCGGAATTTGTGGAGGGGTGGCAGATTCCGAAGCCCGATGTGGTTTATGAGTTTCCGCGGGCGTTCGAAATTCCGGCGGCGGGAACCATTGAATACCAGAAGGTGATCGTGCCTTCGGGCTTCACGGAAGACAAGTGGGTGCAATTCGCCGAGGCGCGGCCCGACGATCGGGCGCACGTGCACCACATGATTCTTTATGTGCGGGAGCCGGGTTCGCACTGGCTGCGCGGCGAGCCGGCGGGTGTATTTTTCGTGGCGCCGAAGGTGGCGGACGATACGACGGACACCAGCGCGCTGCCCAGCGATTTCCTGGTGGGATATGCGCCGGGGCAGCCGCCGGAGATTCTGCAGCCGGGGCAAGGGAAGCTGGTGAAGGCGGGCTCGGATTTCGTGCTGGAGATCCACTACACCACGAATGGAAAGGCGGCGGTGGACCGCAGCAAGTTCGGGCTGGTTTTTGCGAGAGCGACGCCCCGGACGCGGGTACTGACTCTTTCGGCAACCAACGGGACGTTCCGCATTCCGCCGGGAGATCCGAATTATAAGCGTGGATGCGGATTTCCAGGTCGGCGCGGACGTGAAGCTGGCGGGACTGCATCCGCACATGCACGGGCGCGGCAAGGACTTCGAATATCGGGTGGTGTATCCGGATGGCAGGCGGGAGACGCTGCTGCGCGTGCCGCGCTATGACTGGCACTGGCAGCTTTGGTACGATCTGGCGACGCCGATCGCGCTGCCGAAAGGCGCGCACATCGAGTGCACGGCGCATTTCGACAATTCGCCGAACAATCCGGACAACGCCGACCCCAAGAAAGAAGTGACTTGGGGCGATCAGAGTTGGGACGAGATGATGGTTGGATTTTTCAATCTCGAATTTCCGGCGAACATGCCGGTGAAAGAAGTATTAGGTCCAAAGGTGGCCAACAATTGAGGAAATCGGTGGTAGCGGTGGTACTGGCGGCTCTGGCCGCGGTCACCAGTTACGCACAGAGCGCGGCGCCTGCCGCGAAAAAGAAACTGCTGGCGATCGGCGAGGAGAAAGGCTACCGGCACGAGGCGGTTTCGCATGCGCTGGCGACGATCGAGCGGTTGGGACGGGAGAACGGGCTTTGGGACACCACCATCCGTACCGATACCGAAGTCCTGACCAAGAAGAAGCTGGAGTACAACGCGCCCAACCTGAACAGTTTCGATGCCGTAGTGTTTTACACAGGTGGCAATCTGGAGATGGACGAGCAACAGAAGGCGGACTTTTTGTCGTTCATCCATGACGATGGCAAGGGGTTCGTCGGCATCCACAGCGCCACGATTACGTTTACGAACTGGCCGGAGTACGGGGAGATGATCGGCGGCTATTTCGACGAACATCCGTGGGGAACGTTTAACGCGCCGATTGTGGTCGAGGATCCCGCGTTTCCGGGGATGGCGCAATTCGGCGGATCGTTTGTGCTGCGCGACGAGATTTACCAGATGCGAAATTATTCGCGCGACCGGCTGCGGGTGCTGCTGCGGCTGGATGCGGACAAGCTCGATCTGACGAACAAGAACGTTCACCGGAAGGATCGGGACTTCGCGGTGGCGTGGGCCAAGATGTATGGGAAGGGGCGCGTTTTTTATTCGACGCTGGGGCATCCGGTAGAGAATTGGGACCGGGCGGATGTTCAGAAAATGTATGTGGAAGCGATCAAGTGGGCGTTGAAGTTGCAAGATGCCGATGTGACACCACGGCCTTTGGAGCCGAAACCATGACGCGGCGGACGTTTGCGGCTGCGGCGGCTGGGGCGGCGGCCTGTGTGCGGTTGGGTGCGGCAGCGCCCGCGCTGCGAATTGGGATTGGGACGTACAGCTACCACAACCTTTCGATGGAGGCGATGGTGGGGCAACTGACAGCCCTGCGGATTCGGGAGATCGAGATGTCGCGCGGGGATTTCATGCTGCTGTCGCATCCCGACGAAGGAAAGTTTCGCGCGGCGCGGCGGTTGTTCGATACGGCGGGGATCCGCTGCGTATCGTATTACGCGGCGACGATTCACGATGAAAAGGAACTGGACCTGGCGATCCGCTTCGCGAAGCTGCTGGGGTCGGGCAACATTACGGGCGATGCCACGGGCGCGGGGCTTTTGAAGCAGATCGACGAGCGGTGCACGCGGGAAGCGCTTTCGTTCGGCATTCACAATCATTTTTTTCCGACTAAGTTCGCTTATGAAAGCCCCGAGGATGTTTTGCGGGCGCTGGAGGGATTGTCGCCGACGGTCGGCGCGACGGCGGATGTCGGTCAGTTCGCTTCTTGTGGATACGACACGGTGGACGCTATCCGTAAGCTGGGAAAACGGCTGAAGCTGGTGCATTTGAAGGATATCGCCGCGCCGCACGCAGAAGTGAATGTTCTGATCGGCCGCGGCATCGCCAAGATTCCGGAGGTGATGGCGGAGTTGCACAGGCAACGATTCGGCGGGCTGGTGGCGCTTGAGTATGAGAAGGAAGGGCCGGTGGAAGAAGACATGCGGCAGGAGGTGGCTTTTGCGCGGAAGCTGGCTTAAGCCGGTAGTGGGCGCCCTGCTGGTGACGGCGGCTTTCGGAGCCGAGCCGCACCCGATACTGGCGGTGGGATCGGCGGCGCCCGCTTTCGTGCTGCCGGGCGTGGACGGCAAGATTCACCGGCTGGCGGATTATGCGGCTAGTCCGATTCTTGCGGTGGTTTTCACCTGCAACCACTGCCCCATCGCGCAGCTTTACGAACAGCGCATCCAGCGGCTGTACGACGATTATAGGGACAAGGGCGTGGCGGTGGTGGCGATCCAGCCGAATGCGCCGGAGGCGCTGCGGATCGACGAACTGGATTCGGCCGATATGAACGATACATTGGACGAGATGAAGATCCGGGTGGCTTACAAGCACCTGAGCTATCCGTATCTGTACGACGGCGAGACGCAATCGGTGGCGCGGGCTTACGGTCCGCAGGCGACGCCGCACATTTTTGTTTTTGACCGCGAGCGCAAGCTGCGATATGAAGGCCGGATCGACAACAGCTATCGCTTCGAACTGGTGAAGACACTGGATGCGCGGAATGCGATGGACGCATTGCTGGCTGACAGGCCGGTGGAAGTGACGCATACTGGCGTGTTTGGATGTTCGACGAAGTGGAAGGAAAAAGAAGCGGAGAAACTGGCGGCAATCCGGAAACTGGAAGCGACGCCGGTGAAGCTGGATATGGCGTCGGCGGAAGGTATGGCGAAGCTGCGAGCGAATGCGGCGAAGAAGCTGACGCTGGTGAGTTTTTGGGATTCGCGGTGCGCGCAATGCGTGGAGCAGTTTCCAGGGATTGAAGATACTTACCGGATGTATAGCCCGCGGGGGCTGGAACTGGTGACGGTGGCGTTGGAGCCGCTTGAAATGCGGGGAGCGGTAGAAAAAGAGCTTGAAAGGCAACATGCCACGAGCGGGAATTTGCTATTCGCGGCGCGGTTCGAGCGTGCGTTCGATGCGGGGTGGGATAGCGCGCACGTGCCTTATACAGTGGTGATCGATCCGGCTGGGAGAATTGTCTACCGCAGAGCGGGTGCGGTGGATTTATTGGAACTTCGGCGGGCGATTCTGGCGCATTTCGATTGGGAGTATGCCGGCTTTCAACAATACTGGGCGCAGCCGGATGGGACGAGATGATTCAACTGAGCGGGGCGGCGAAACGCTTCGGCCCTAAAACGCTCTTCGAGAACGTGGACTGGATGGTGACGCCCAACGAGCGGGCGGGCATCGTGGGCGCCAATGGGACCGGGAAATCGACGCTACTGAAGATTCTGGCCGGGATGGACGGGCTGGATGGCGGCACGATCGTGACCATGAAGGGCGCGAGCGTCGGCTATTTGCCGCAGGAAGGGCTATCGCTTTCCGGGCGAACTGTTTTTGCCGAATGCATGACTGTTTTTGCCGGCCTGAAGGCGCTGGAGAAGGAGCAGGAGGCGCTAGCGCACCGGCTGTCGGAACTCGATCCAGCGAGCGCTGAATATGCACAGGCGGCGAACCGGTTCCATCAGGCGGAAGGAGAATTCCGCGCACGCGATGGTTTTGCGATCGAAGCGCAAGTCGGGATGGTGCTCTCCGGGTTGGGCTTTCCGCAGCGTCAGTGGACCAAGCGCACGGAGGAGTTTTCGGGCGGCTGGCAAATGCGCATCGCCCTGGCGAAACTGCTGTTGGAGAAGCCGAATCTGCTTCTGCTGGACGAGCCAACGAATCACCTGGACCTGGAAGCGCGCAACTGGCTGGAGGGATATCTGTCGTAGTATCCGCATGCCTTCGTGCTGGTGTCGCACGACCGCTATTTTCTGGATGTGACGGTGAAGAAGCTGCTGGAGCTGTGGAACAAGGGCGTCCATTTCTACACGGGTGGATATACCCGCTACGAACAGCAGAAGACAGAGCGGCGCGCGCAATTGGAGGCGGCGTATGCGAACCAGCAGGACCGCATTTCGCAGTTGGAGGCGTTCATCAGCCGGTTTCGTTATCAGGCGACGAAGGCCAAGCAGGTACAGAGCCGCATCAAGGAGCTGGAGCGGATCGAGCGGATCGAAATTCCGCCCGATGAAAAGACGATCCATTTTAAGTTTCCGCAGCCGAAGGCGAGCGGACGAATCGTGGCGGAGTTCAAGAACGTGGCGAAAAGCTACGGCGACATCGCCGTATTTGCGGGCGCGAATTTTGCGATCGAACGCGGCGACCGGGTGGCGCTGGTTGGGGTCAACGGCGCGGGGAAGTCGACACTGATCAAGATCCTGGCGGGTGCGGAGCCGGTAACTTCGGGCGAATATCTTCTGGGCCATAACGCCCAGCCGGATTATTTTGCGCAGGATCAGTACAAAGAGCTGGATGGGAACGCGCGGCTGCTGGACGATCTGGGCGAGGTGGCGCCACGTGCGACGAATACGGAGCTGCGCTCGATTCTGGGCAGTTTCCTGTTTTCGGAGGACGACGTTTTCAAGACCATCGGGGTGCTTTCGGGCGGCGAACGGAACCGGTACGCACTGGCGCGGATGCTCCTGATGCCTTCGAATTTTCTGCTGTTGGACGAGCCGACGAATCACCTGGATATGCGGGCGAAGGACGTACTGCTGCAATCGCTGCAGGACTTCACCGGTACGGTGGTTTTTGTGTCGCACGACCGGTACTTCATCGATAAGCTGGCGACGCGTGTGTTTGAGGTGGCGGACGGGGCGGTGGAGGTTTTTCCGGGCAATTACGAGGATTACCTGTGGCGGAAGGAAGGCAAGGGAGCAGAAGCGGCGGCTCCCGCGGAGGCCGAAGCGAAAGCTCCGCGGAACGGGAATCAACCGGCGGCAGAGGCACCGGTGGAAACGGCGGCGCGCGGCGGGCGATTGAATCCGATCAAGCTGCGGCAGATGAAGCAGCGGCGCCGGGAAATCGAGGATGAAGTGACGCGGCTGGAAGTAGAGATTGCGGATTACGAAAGCGCGCTTTCCAATTTCACCAGCGTGGAAGAGACGGTGCGAACCAACGACCTGCTGAATGCGCGGCGCACGGATCTGGTGAATCTGATGGCCGAGTGGGAAGAAGTGGCGCAGACGATTGAGGCCAACCAATGAGCGTGCTTTACCTGACCGAAAAGGAAGTGCAGGGTCTGCTGCCGATGGGCGTTTGCGTCGATCTGATGCAGAAGATCTTCGAGCGGCTGGGCTCGGGCGAGGCAATCAATCAGCCTCGGCGACGGCTATTTCTGCCTACGGGATCGGTTCTGCATTACATGGCCGGCGGCGATGGTACTTACTACGGCGCGAAGGTGTACGCGACGAACCCGAAATATGGCGCGAGCTTTTTGTTTTTGCTTTACCGGGCGGCGGACGCGGCCCCGCTGGCGATTATCGAGGCCAACTACCTGGGGCAGATCCGGACCGGGGCGGCGAGCGGGCTGGCTACTAAGTATATGGCTCGGGAGGACGCGGGTATTTTAGGAATCATCGGCAGCGGCTTTCAAGCGCGCACGCAACTGGAAGCGATGCTGGCGGTGCGGAAGTTCGAGGACATTCGGGTATGGAGCCGGGATCAGGCAAAGCGGAGCGCGTTTGCAGCCGATGGATCGGCGCGGTTTGGCGTCACGGTGCGGGCGGTGGATACGGCGGAAGAAGCGGTGCGGGACGCAGGCATTGTAGTGACGGCGACTTACGCCAAGGATCCAGTGTTGGCCGCGGAATGGATTGGCGCGGGGACACATGTGAATGCCATGGGTTCGAACCAGGCAGCACGGCGCGAGATTCCCGGCGAACTGGTCAAGCGGGCGGATTTAATTGCGGTGGACTCGATCGAGCAGGCAAGTATGGAATCGGGCGACTTGCTGCTGGCGTTCCCTGGCGACCAGTGGAGCGCCGCACCGATCGTAGAGTTGAAAGACATCGTCAACGGAAAAGCTGTTGGGCGCACACGGCCTGAGGCGGTCACGCTATTTAAGTCGATCGGACTGGCGGTCGAAGACGTGATCGCTGCCGGATTCGTTTATGAACAGGCCAAAGCATGCGGCCTGGGTAGCCAAGTCCCGAATGCTCACTCCTGAGCCGGGAGCTGCTGTTCGTTGTCACGCCAAGCGCTTATTTTCAAGCGCCGGCAGACCCAGCAAAGAGGCTCACCAAGGCCGAGGGACGTTTCGGCGCCACAAACCGAGCATTTGGCGGGCTTCCTGAGATTGTCCGTAATCAGGGACCGCTTGGCCTGCTCGAGGATTTCCGGAGCGATGACCGGTTCGGATTTGGGCAGCATCTTTCTCTTCATTTCAATCCAAGTCTGACTTCAATATAGCGCGCATTGGGCAGCGAGCGCCAATGCGCGCCGATTGAAAAAGTACTGGAGTGATTATGCCGCTTCGGCGGCTTGTAGTACGATGGCCACGTCTAAAGACGAGTTACAGCGAGGGCAGCGTTGCCCAGGCGTGACGCGCGTCCGTTTACCGATGATATCGATGGTTGCCGGCACGGTATGGGTGCAGATGGGGCAGTGGACGAGAGCACTGACGCCTTTTTCGATGATTGGCTGCATGGTTATTTCTCCCCTTCACCACATCGGACGCGAAAACCGGTGTGGAGGTTGTAGCAATTTACAAAGATTTGCAAAGGGCAGCCGGACGGCGGTTTGTGTCAACATGGCATTATGAGCCAGCCGCCGCAACCACCCAAAATCCAGATGAGCAACGTGCCGGAATACCGTGAAGGGTATGCCAACAGCGTACAAATCCGGGTGAACCTTTGGGATTTTTTCTTGATGTTCGGGTTGTTTCAGAGTGGTCCTGACAACGTGAGCATTCAAAACTTTCAAGGCATTTATCTGAGCCCGCAGCAGGCCAAGGCGTTGATGAACGTTTTGACCCAGAACGTAACGCAATACGAAGCTGCGTTTGGAGAGATCAAGCTGGAGCCACACCCGCCCGCCGGGTCCGTTCAGTAATGGCTGAGCCGACGCGCCGGCAGATTCGACCCGAAAGTTACTTCGTTTTCTTCGCGCTATTTGCGCTGATGGTTTTTGTCCCACACGGACCGCTGCTGAAGGTGCCGTACTTCTGGGATGAAATGGGACAGTTCGTACCGGCGGCGCTGGACATATACCAAGGCGGCGCATGGATTCCGCATTCGACCGTACCGAACGTCCACCCGCCCGGTGTGATGGCTTACCTGGCCGGAGTCTGGACGCTGGCCGGCTACTCGATCGCAAGCACGCGAGTCGCCATGCTGCTGGTGGCAACAGGTGGAGTGCTGGCGGCATTTCTGCTGGCGATCGAACTGTGCCGGAATGTGCGCGGATCGCCGGCGTTTATGGCTGTGTTTCTTTTGGGCGTTTCGCCGCTTTTTTTCGCGCAAGCCATGATGGCGCAACTGGACATGCCCGCCATGGCGCTGAGCTGCCTGGTTTTCTTGCTGTTTGTTCAAGATAGGACACGGGCGGCGGCGGTCGTATGCGTGGGGCTGGTGCTGGTGAAAGAAACCGGACTGCTGGCGCCGCTGGTTTGCGGGGCCTGGCTGGTATACGAGAAGCGGGTGCGGGAAGCGGCCTGGTTCGTACTGCCGCTGTTGGCTCTAGGCGGTTGGCTGGCAGTGCTGGCGATGCGCACGGGGCATCTGTTCGGCAACGTCGAATTTGCACGATATAACCTTTACTATCCCCTTCATCCGGTGAGGCTTGCGCTCGCGCTTGGACGCCGGCTGTATTATTTGTTCTGGCAAGATTTTCATTGGATCGGTACGGTCGCCATGGTGGCCGGGTGGAAGCGCGGAGTTTTCGCGACCCGGGGATGGCGGATCGCATGGATGATGATTTGGGTCCACGTGCTGTTTCTGAGCGTAGTGGGCGGCGCGATGCTGGAGCGGTATCTGCTGCCGGTGCTGCCGTTGGTTTACGCGGCGATGGTGGCGGGGATGTCGATTTGGCGCACTCCGGTGAGGGTGGTTTGCGAGGTTGGATTGCTGGCGGGATTGATAGCGGGCAATTTCTGGAATCCGCCGTATCCGTTTCCGATGGACAACAATCTGGCTTTCACGGATTTTGTAGAGTTGCAGCAGACGGCGGCGGAATTTGTGGAGCACAGATATCCGGGAGAACGGGTGGCGACGGTATGGCCGCTGACTTCGGCCTTGAGCCGGCCCGAATTCGGGTATGTCACGCATCCCGTGCCGGTGACGAGCCTGGAAGATTTCACGGCGGGGAGCATGGACGGGGCCGGTTGGCGGCGGAGCGCGCGGGTGCTGGTATTTTATCCGCGAACGTGGGAACCGGCGTGGAGTTGGACGAAGGTGGGGACCGTGCGCGACGTGCTGCGGCGATTCTACAATTACGAACCGGAATTGAGCGGCGACGAATTACGGCGCCGTGGGCTACAAGTGGTAGCGCGATGGGAGCGGCGGGGGTGGTGGATCGAGGTGTATGAAACGCCCTCCTAGAACGTCAGGCGGGCGCCTAGTTGGAAGGCGCGGGGCCCACCGGTGCCGAAGATGTTCGATTCGCGCTGGGTGGGCTGGCCGAAGTTGGGTGCGTTCAAGGCGGAGTTGTAGTTGGTGAGATTGGCGATATTGAAGGGGTTGAAGCACTCGGCGAGGGTGGTGAGTTGCAGGCGCTCGTGGAGGTGGAAGACCTTGGTGAGGCGGAGATCCTGCGAGTTGAAGCTGTGGGGGAGCGAGAAATTCGCGGGCAGGGTGATTTTTACGGGATAGGTTTGGTTGTACGCGTCGATGAGCTGGATGAGATCGGCTTTGCCTTTGGTGACGCCGAATTCATTGAAGCCGCCTCCGGGAAGCGGGGAACCACCGATGGCGTTCATGCCCAAGACTTCGACGGAACCGTTGCCATTGAGGTCGAGACCGGCGAGGTTGGGTTCAAAGGGTTGCGCGCTTTGAAACGAGGTAATGCCGGAGAGACGGAAACCCCAAGGCAGGGCGGCGACCAGGGAGCCGGTGAGGGTTTGATGGCCGGCTTGCGGGCCCATACTGGCGAACCAATTGGAATTGTCGACCAGACCGTTGTAACCGTATTGGCTCGCGTAGGCGTAGGCCAAGGACGCGACGGTGCGATGAGAGAAGCGCTTATCCAGCTTGATGAGGAGGCCTCTGTAGTGGGAGCGTGCGCCGCTGATGTTGGCTTCGATGGGGCCGGAGGAACATTCGGCATCGACGTTGAGCGCCTGACCGGTGAGGCAGTTGGGGATGACGGGACCCTCGGTGCTGTAGTAGCGATTCAAGTCGGTGTTATTGATCAACTGATGCAGGTATTGACGGAAGACCAAGTCGGCGCTGACCACCAGATCAGAACGGATTTCGCGCTGGATGCCGAGGCTGACATGTTCTGAGTAGGGCAGATGGAAGTTATCGGGAATCAGGCCCTGGCCGGTCTTGAATAGCTGGATGTTGCGAACGGAAAGATCGGTGGTCCCGCCAGGACCGAGTTCGGCTTCGGCGCCCTTAATGAAGACGGGCATGAGGAATTCGAGTTCGGTACCGGTGAAGGTGGTGGGGTGAGTTTGGAGGTTGGAGGGCTCGAGGGCCGCTGGGAGATTGGCGAAGCCGTTGACACCGGCGATGGCGCTGAAGAAGACGCTATCGCCTAAGACGGGGCGGCCGGTGCCGCGCGGGCCCAGGATGACGCGCTCGACGAAGCGATTGTAGACATCCCAGGTGTCGTAGTAGATAGCTGCGCCGCCGCGGACGACGGTTTTGTTGTCGCGCGTGACCGTCCAGGCAAAGCCAAGCATGGGGCTGAAATTATGCGGGGACTGGCGTTCCGCGCCGAGGCCGCCGGCGCCGAAGAGGGGTGCGAGGTAGGCGGGCTTGGTGAGATCGTGATTCAAGGCCCCGGTTTCGTAGGACCAGGCGAGGCCGTAATTCAGATTGAGGCGGGGGCGAATTTTCCAGGTGTCCTCGGCGTAGAGGTGGAAGAGATTGTCGTGATCGGCGGCGGAGCGGTTGAAGGCGGGAGGCTGGCTGGGATCGCCGATGCCCATCTGGAAACTGTAGACGGGCAATTTCAGCAGGTCCTTGATGCTGGTGAAGGTGGCAGGAATTGAGATTTGATATTGGGGCGCGACGGTGGCGTTGAAGGCTTGGACCTGAGCGGGCGACCAGAGTTCCATGGCGGCGGGATCGTAATAAGCATAGGTGCCGGTGCCCTTCTGATATTCCCAATAGCCGCCGTATTTGAGGGAGTGCGAACCTTTCTGGGAGCTAAGGTTGTCGGCGAAGCTATGGCGGCGGAGAAGGCGGGTTTGGGGGGCGGTGGGGGAATTGCCGAGGGCGAAATCGTTGACGCCGACGATGGTGATCATGGGGCCGCCCAGTCCGACGCAGGGTGCCGGACATTGCGCGGCGCTGGGCGGGAGGTTGCTGTTGGACCAGAACGTGTAGGAATAGCGAAACTCGTTGACCAGGGTGGGGGTGAAGACGGTGATGAGCGAGGCGACGCCGGAATCGGCCCAGTTGGTGTTGACGTTCCAATCGGACGGGAGATCGCCGTTGCCGGGGGGTGCGTAGGACTTGTTGCCGTCGTGGGAGTAGCGCAGGAAGGCGTTATTGGCGGAGTTGACGCGCCAGTCAAAACGCTCGGTGAGTTCGTTGGCGTGATAGGGGCTGGAGGTATTTGCGCCGAGGTTGTCGAACAAGGGGTTGCTGGGGAAGGCGCTGAAGACGGCGGTCTGGTTGATGTGTTCGAGGCTGGAGAAGAAGAACAGCTTGTCCTTGACGATGGGGCCGCCGAACCAGAAGCCTTCCTGGCGGCGGGCGAAGAAAGGACTGGCGGGCTCATTGGGATCGCGCGCGAGGTAGGGATAGGCGGCGAGGTCGTGATCGCGGAAGTAGAAAAAGGCAGCGCCGTGAAAATCGTTGCCGCCGGAGCGGGTGACGACGTTGATGGCGCCGCCGGCGGCGATGCCGGTGGAAAGGTCGAAGTTGGTGGAGGAGAGTTGGAATTCCTGGACGACTTCCTGGGAGAAATTCTGCTGGGTCCCTCCGGTGATGGAGTCCTGGACAGTGGCGCCATCGACGGTGATGCGCACGGAGTTGTTGGCGGAACTGCCACCCAGAATGGAAACGTCGAATTGCTTGTTGTATTGGCCCACCTTGTTGGGGGAGGCGGTGACGCCGGGCTCCAGCATCGAGAGTTGGAGGAAATCGCGGCCGTTGAGAGGCAGACTGTCGATGCGGTCCTGGGTAATGACGCCGGCGATGGTATGGCTGGTGTAATCCATGGCAGCGGCTTCGTCTTTCACGCTCAGGACCTGGCTGGCGACGCCGATTTCCATGGCTAAATCGACGGTCGAGACTTGGCCGGCCTGGACAGTGGCGGTGCGTTGGAGGGTATGGAAACCTTCGGCGGCGGCGGAGACGTAGTAATTGCCCGCGGGGAGCGAAGCGGCGGTGAAGGCGCCGTCCTGGGCAGAAGTGATGCGGCGCTGGATTTTGGTGTCATGGTTAGTGATGGTGATGTCGACGCCGGGCATGACGGCTCCCGAAGCGTCATGCGCGGTTCCGCTGAGGACCCCGACGGGCGCTTGGGCTAAGAGAATAGCCGGGATCAGGAAGAGAATAGCCTGGGGGTGGCGCATGAGTATAGAGGTTTATCATACCTTAATACCCGTTTTTTTGAGCCGCGAAGTACTAGGACTGGTGTCGGAAGTGCTTTCTGCCCGATGCCGTAATCAAGTTCGATAGCGAGGTTCCGCCGCCGCGGTAAAGGTGAGAACCCGCCAGGATTCACCGTCCCTTTCGGTAGTGAGCGAGTGAATGGGGCCTGGGGCGAAGGTGGCGACGGCTTGCTCCCAGAAGCGGAGCGCGGATTTGTTCGCCTGCATGACGCGGACCTGCCAGGGGCCGGGAAAGCGGCGCCACACTTGATGCGCGATTTCTGTCCCGATCTTGCGCCGGCGGTAAGCGCGGAGAATGAAGAATTCGGCCATGTCCCAAGGGGGCAGCCGTTTGACGAAAACGAAGCCCGCTAATTTGCCATCGACGGCGATCAGGAACGGGTGGCGGCTGGGGTCTTCCCAGTAGAGCGGGAGTTGGTGGCAATGAAAGCGGCCATCCGGGCCTAATTCGACGTCGTGGAATTCGCTGAAGTCGTGGGCGTACAACTGGAGAAGGTTGTCCAGGATGGGCGCTTCATGGGGTGCGGCGAGCCGCAATTCGATATGTGGCGATTGGATGATGGGTGGCCTATGGCGTGACGCGGATGCCGGCGCCGTCGCAGGAAGTCGCTCCTCCCCCACTCACGGTCCGGTTCGAATGCAAGTCACTCTCCCAGGGTACGATGCCGGAGCGCGGCGAAGGGGGGACTCAACGGGGCACGCGGCATCGAGCGTGGGGCCGTTCGTGCCGGCCAGCTCGGCGGTAGCGCGATACTTGTTTTCGCGCCAACTTTGGCTAGATCGACACCGGCACGGGTACGGCAGGCAATTGCTTTGGGTGCGGCCCGTGGCACAGCGTGCACAGCGTCGCGAAATGGGGGATCGCGGATTCGCAAATTTGGCAAGCGTACCAAGGGCGTTATAATCGTCGCGGTTCCTGAATGAAACGTTTATTGGCGCTCTGGGTTGCCGGCGCGTCGCTGGTTTGCGGCGCTTCGCCTGATTTGTACAAACACATCGGCCACGTCGTCTGGCTGGCCGCTCGCATTGATGGACCGCTGCGGGGCTGGTCCAGCCTTGGTCTGGCGGATGTGCGGGACTTTGGAAAGACTGTTTTCAAGGGCGAGTACAGGGGACGGGCAGTCGTAGGACGGGCGCATGTGGCCTGGGGACACATCGGCAATCTCGCGGTCGATATGATCGCACCGGAGCGCGGCGAGAGCGCCTTCAACGGTTTCCTTGCAAATCACGGCGACGGCATTTTCTCGATCGTTTACGAGGTGTCGAGTGAAGGCGAGCTGGCCCAGGAGGCCGATCGGCTGCGCACTGCCGGCGTAGCGGTCCTGCAACGGGTACGAATTGAAACGGCGCGCGGGCCAGCGGTGTTCACCTTCTTCGATACGGAGTCGAAGGGAAAGTACGTGCTCGGTTTGGTTTACTGGCCTGGCGGCGCGGCGCCGGTGGGATCGGCGTCCACGGTGTCGCATGTGGCGTTTGTGATTCGCGACGCTAAGCCGGTCTCCGATTATTGGGAGGCGATGGGCTTTCCGGCGATGGGCGTGGGACATGCCGGCCCGCGCGAAGATTCGCGGTACCACGGCCAACCGATTCTGCTGCCGTTCGATGTCGGCTGGCATCGCTACTCGCAGCCGACCTTCGAATGGATCGTTCCTCCGCAAACCCCGGCCAATTGCTATGACGATTTTCTGAGAGCGCACGGCGAGGGCGTCCACCACATCGGGTTGCCGGTGGACGATCTCGATGCCGCTATCGCCAGATACAAAGCCCTCGGCTATAGCGTAGTGCAATCCGGCGCGTGGGGCGAGGTGGGCAAGCCGAATTCCGGGCGCTACGGCTACATGAGCACTGACTCAATCGGCGGAGTTACGGTCGAGTTGATTCACGCTTACAAGTGACGGATGCCCAGACCTAAGACGCCGCGCGCGTAGGCGATGCCTCGCTCCATGTGATCGCGCTGCTGGTATTGAAGGGCGGCGGCGATGGGCGGCGCCGCTTTGCCCGGTACGTCTTCAATGACCATGAGGCCTTCGTATGGGTGCCCCTGCCTGGCGAGAGCGACGAAACGCGCGAGGTCGGATGCGCGCATATCTCGCCAGTTCTGCATGAAATCAGTTTCGTAGATTCGCAGCAACTGGGGCGGACGGCCGGTAATCGGCTTGTTGTAGACGGAAATGGACGGGCATACTTCGCGGGCTTTGGCGATGACCTTCTTGAAGTCCACCACGCCTTCGCCCAGGGGCACCCACTGCACAGCCACGCCGGTCCGCGTTTCGTAGACCACGGAATCGCGCAGGTGGAGCATCACGGCCACGGGGCCCAGGGTTTCGACGGTGGCCAGAGGATCTTCCATGACGAAGACCGGATTGCCAGTATCGAGATAGGAGCCGACGAACTCTTTGCCCGCGGCGTCGATGACTTGGCGGGTCTGCCAGCAAAAGAGGTCTTTGTGGTTTTCGATGGCGAGTTTGACGCCGGCGTCCATGGCTTCGCGGCGTACGCTGCGCAGCACGCGGATCATGGTCTCCATGGTTTGCTCAACGGGACCGGGCGGCATGGTGGCTCGCTCGCCGGCGACGCGGAAGCGCACCAGTTTCGACCCGATGCCCACGGCGTGACGGATGCCTTCCCGCAAGCGCGTCAGGGTAGGTTCCAGCCCCTCCTGGGAATTGCGCGGCAGGGCGCCGGCGTCGCCGCCATGCAGTTCGAGGCCGAGACGCGCCGCGGCTTGTTTCAGGTCTTTCCAGTGGGCGGGGTCGTTGTTCAATGGGTCGATGGAGTCCTGGAGAAACACGGCGTCGAGTTGCAGGCTGGCCGCGTATTCCAACAAGGGCAAATCGTCCCAATGCATGGCGCGAATGGAATACGTGTTCAGACCCAGGGGGTACGCCTGCATCGCTCAATGCCCCGCAGCGCCGCGAATATTTTGCAGCGAGTCAGCCTTGCTGAACTTCGACCAGTTCCAGCCATAGAATGCGACGAAGGCGAAACAACACATGGGCACGATAAAGGCTCGCGACATGTCGTAATGGTCGGCGACGTAGCCCATCACCTTTGGCAAAATGGCTCCGCCCATAATCGCCATTACGATATACGACGATGCCTTCTTAGCGCGGGCTCCGAGGCCGAATATACCCAGCGCAAAGATGGTGGGAAACATGATGGACATCAGGAAGTAGCTGAGGAAGACGCAAGCGACCGAGAGCCAACCGAGTTTACAGAATACAAGGAATGTGGCCAGCACGTTCAGGGTTGCATAGAGCCCCAGCGCCCTGTGCGCGGAATACTTCTTCAGCAGCAGGGAGCCACTGAAGCGTCCTGCCAGGAAACACACGAATCCCAATGAAGCCAGGTTGGAGGCGCCCTTGTTGGTTATACTCAGGGCGCCGTTGGCGCCGGCCACCAGCCAGCCGGACATCCAATCGTGCAGGAAGCCCGCATGTCCCGCCACGCCGCGAAGAGCGGAATCCCAGGAAGCGGGGATGGCAGGCACTTCGGCGGTCATATAGTTGATGAAGAAGCTGAAAATGCCGGCTTGTGCCGCCACGTAAAAGAACTGCGCGGCCACCGCCATCACGAAGTGAGGATGCGACCAGATGGAATGGGAAGCGCCGGCAGTCGCGTCATCCAGATGGTAATCGTCTTCCGTCTTGATGTCCGGCACGCGCGCGAAATAAAAGACCACGGCCAGAACCAGCACCACCGCGGCGATTCCGGCGTACGGGACGTACAGCGTCTGGCTGCCCGTGCTGTGGCCTCTCGCATCGGTCGAATAGAAGAAAATGCTGCCTGCGATAGGGCCGAAAATCCACCCGATACCATTGCACGATTGCGCGAGGTTGATGCGCGTGGCCGCGTACCGCGGATCTCCAAGCACGGTCGTGTACGGATTGGCGATGGTCTCAAGAAAAGTCAGACCCGTGGCGATGAGACATACGCCCGCCAGAAAGGCAACGAACGCCATATTGGCAGAAACGCCGCCTGAGTGGACCATGGCGCTGATGTGCGTGGCGGGCACGAACCACAGGCCGCCAGCGGCGACGATCGCGAGGCCCGCGATAATGCCGCCCTTGTAGCCCAGTTTCACCGCCAGCCAACCCGCTGGGACCGACATCAGAAAATATCCCAGGTAGTGGGCAAACTGCACCCAGGCCGACTGCGCCTTACTCAGGCTGAGTTCGTCCTGGAAGTGCTTGTCCATCACATCGATCAGCCCGTTGCAAAATCCCCATAGGAGGAACAGGGAACTGACCAGGATAAAGGTGAAAACCACACTAGTTCCGTCTTCGAGAACGAAGAGTTTCCTTTTGGGTGGTACCGTTGCAGTCGCCACTTTGGCTCCCTATTCCTTGCTGGCCCGCAGCATCGGATCGACCAGACGGGATAGGCCGTCATCGGTCAACTCGGGCTGCTGGATGTGCCGGAACAGCATCCAGTGCTCGGTTTGCGATACGGTTTGGCCGGGCGCAACGCGAGTCAGCGGTCCGAGAGTTTCCATTTCCAGAAACTCGTTGTTGGTGAACGTTTCGAAGGAGCAGCCGAAATCCGGATATGTTTTCGAGGGATCGGCCTGGGTACGCTTCATGAACGCCTCACCGTTTAAGACGTAAACCGCCCAGGTATCGCGATTGAACATACCGATCTTTTGGGCGTCGCTGTTGTTGGGGTCCTGGCGCAGTGTCACGAATTCGCGCGTGAACTTCCAGCGCGGGTCGGCGAGGTTGGTATAAGCCCACATGACGAGCGGATTGGTGGCCTCCAGGTTTTGCGGATGATGGCCGCGCGGGGGAAATCCGCTGATGGCCATGCCGCCCTGCGCCATCATGGTCAGTATCCACGGCGAAAACTCCAGTGGAAACAAGGAGTGGTTAGTGATGCGATGAACGGCCGTTACCGCACTTCCCGAGGGCGCCAGGCTGAGTTCGATCTCCTTTTGCAAGCCGGTGAGCGGTTCCACCGGAGCGCGCGCAATGAGGCCCGTAGCCGTGACATGGATTTCTACCGGAACATTATCCGGCGCCCACGTGGCGATGGGATCCTCGGGTGCTTTCCACACGCGATCGCCGCCGCGAAGCTGGAATTTCTCCTCGCCCGTTTTTCCAAGCTGCTCGGTATATTCCTTAAAGAGGTTCTGCCCGCCCACGAACCCAAAGCGGATCACCCGGGGACCGACATCGCCGGTGACGATCAATTCCACCTCGCCATTGGTTACGCGGTAGCAGTTCCGCCATCCCTTGTAACTGGTTTTCTCGACCTGCACTGCCGCACTGATATTGGTCACGATCGCTCCACAAAAAAACAGGGTATACGCTAGCTGGCGAACTTGCATCATGTTCCTCGTTTTCTCAGTTAATTTCCAGGTGGTCTTTGCCGGGTAGCGGCGGGAAGGCCGCGTGGGGCTCGGTTTGATACCAAAAGGCGACCGATGAAATATCGTCCTGCAAAGGAAGATACGTGCCGTTGTCGCGCCAGCCCAGCGCTTGAATGGTGACGCGCAGGTCTGTGGCGAAGCGCACCGGATCGGCAATGTGCCAGCGGTAGAGGCCGAAGCGCTGCTGCGACTGGTACAGGCCGTCGGGCTTGATCACCTGAATCAAGCCGGAGTAGGGCGACGTGAACTCCTCGTACTGTTTCTTTTGCTGATTTTCAAAGTTGTAAGAGCCGCAGAAATAATCTTCCGTGCCCGTTCCGTTGATGGTAGGAAACTGCTTGTCGCCATCCAGATAAAACTTGATCTCGCCCTCGCCCCACCAGCCGTTGTTGTGAACGCCATAAGCCAGGTAAGTGCCGACGTACTGGCCTTGGCCTTTGACGTTATCGAGGATGGTGTAGACATTTTTGTAGGGGAGCGGATTGACGCGGCGGAACTGGGCATGAAAATACGCTGCGTCTTTGGGGACGTCGGTTTGCGTGTAGTCGATCTGGTAGTAAATCACCATGGGCTTGTCGTCCAGGTTTTCCAGGGTGATCTTGGCGCCTTTACGGAAGGGCATGGGCCAGTAGGAGTTGAAGGCGCTGCCGGGATTCACGCATACCGCCAGCGACGACAGCCTGGAATAGACGCCCCAGCCCATGGCGAAGAAGTCACCAACGGGCGATTCCACCGATGGTTCTTTCTCG
This sequence comes from Bryobacterales bacterium, assembly GCA_963738375.1. GTDB lineage: Bacteria > Acidobacteriota > Terriglobia > Bryobacterales > Bryobacteraceae > Bog-159. Next base: position 1,434,835 of record CAVTWL010000004.1, read on the forward strand.
CCATCCCAGTACATCCTGAGGATCGAATAGCGCCAGGTTCCCGTTGGCGTCATCCAGATATGCTGGATGGCGCCCTGGCCTGCGATTTCGGCCAGCACGAAAGTCTGTTTGGGCTTGATGACGATGAACGGGTTCATCTTCCAGCCCTGTCCAAGGTCGCGCGCGGCGTTCGATGCGCCTCCTTCGGTAGCCATGCCGCCCTGACCCTTGCCTCCGGTGAGATTCTCCGGGCTGATGGAGAACGTCTTGGCGTCCGAGAGGCGGTACAGATTGCTCAGGTCGCCCATCAGGCCGGAGGGCGAATCCTGAGCGCGGGCTGCGAAGCACGTGAGCACGGCAAGCGCAGCCGCCCAGAGATGTTTCCGTGTCATCGAAAGATTCCTCATTGCACCACCACGATAGTAATACGCAGCTAGCCAGACACATATCGTTGCACAATTTGGCGAGTGCGATCCGCCGGGGCGTGCTGAAGCGGTTGCGAGATATGCAGATGTGATAATCTTGTTAAAAAGTGCTACGGAGATCCGTTTTCCTTGTCAACCAACAATTACAATCGTCTGTGCGTTTGCCTGTTGCTGGCCGGCCTTGCCGGTTCCTGCAACCGCGCCCCCAAAAGCACTCGCGCTAGCGCGCCCGCCGACCCGTTCTCCAAACCCACGCCACGTCAGCGATATGCCGACGATGTAGGCCGATTTCTGGCCGGTCGGCCGGCCAAGCCCGGCAGCAGCTTGGCCGCCCTGGACCAGGACGGCGCCTGGGTCCGGCACCGGGAAGAGATGGATCGGGCATGGAACCGGCTCAGTACGGAGTTGATCGTGGCGGCGCGCGTTTTCCAGGGCCAGGAACTCAGCAGCCCTAAGGTCGCCAACTCGCTGGTTTTTTACCCTTTCAGCGGGCCAGACGCATTGATGGTCACGACGTTTTTCCCACACAGCCCCACCTACATTATGGTTGGCCTGGAACCGGCGGGGACATTGCCGAGTCCCACCCTGCTTGAACGAAAAGCGCTCGGAACGTATCTCGCCGCGATGAGGGAAACAGTCGGTTCGGAGCTCGGCCGAAGCTTTTTTATCACGCGCCAGATGGATCGGCAGTTTCGGGGCCAGGTAACAGATGGCCTATTCCTGCCTATTTTGCAACTACTGGTTCGGACCAATCACACAATTCTGGGATTCCGCTATATTCGTCTTGACGATAACGGGCGAGTTGTAGAGCGCGCCGCCGATTACCGGGCGCCTGGCCGGGTCGGCAATAAAGGTTTGGAGATCGACTTCCAGTCTGACGGCGACGGATCTCTTCACAAGCTGCTTTATTTCTCAGTAAACCTATCGGACGAGATGCTACGGCAGAACAGGCCGTTCATGAGCTTCGTTTCGGGCCTCAAGACACCCGTCACTTTCCTGAAAGCGACTTCCTACATGATTCATAAGCCGGAATTTTCCAGCATTCGCGAGCGGGTCTTGGCGAGCAGCGGGGCGGTTTTGCAAGACGACTCGGGAATCCCCTATCGCTTCTTCACCACGCCGCCTTGGCGCGTGCAGTTGTACGGCCAGTACGTTCGCCCTTACGGAAGTTTTCGGTGGCTCGAACAGAAGGATTTGCAGCAAGCCTATTTGTCATCGAGTCCAAAAGTCCTGAGTTTCCGGATTGGCTACGGGTATGGGCGCGTGCCTTCCAATTTATTGCTGGCGGCTAAGGATTAGCGATTCGCCTCGCCGCTCGGGTTCGGAACGCCCCAGTTTTACGGCACCAGGGTAGCCGCCAGCACCACGACGCTGGCGTTGTTGGGCAATGTGATGCTCTGAACGGACTTGGCGGAGTTGAGAGCAAATCGGTGCGCATAAAGATTGAAAGTCCGCTGGTCCTGGGTACCGTCCTCGAAATCGCGGTACGCCATCGCTACACCTTCGGATTCGCCCGCATAGTTTTGAGGAGTATACCAGTCGCTGAAGCTCTGGGTGAACTGTGAGGTGGTGCTATCGGTATAAGTGACCTTGATCGTCTGCGATGCCTGATTACCTTCCACCGCGGTCGCCAGCAGCACCAGGCTGGAGAATTGGCCCGGGCTCACGGCCAGCGACTGGCCTTTGGCGGCGACCGCATCCAGATTATTCGCGGGCCCGAAGTCGAAAAGGACACCGCCCAGGACACGAGAGCCGGTGAGCAAATTCGCCGAGTAAGAATACCCCATCCCGTCGAGCCCACCAGTTGTGTACGTCGTACCATCCTCGTAAATTCCATACAAGTTGAATTGGGAAGACAGATCGATCTGAGCGCCGCTCCCGGTTGTGCCTACCGCCGCGCTGACGGCCAAAGTCAGCGCCAGTGTCTGCGTGTCCGTTCCCGAGGTACCGGTAATATTGGCGACGGTGATTCCGGTCTTGGCAGCGGCACTCGCCTTGAAAACGATTCTCTGCTTGTTGCCTTGGCCCTGGACCACCGCCTGGACGCCTTTCGGGAGATTGGAAACCGTAAGCGTCACCGTACCGGTAAATCCGCCGAAGTCCGTGATGGTGATGACGGCGTTTGCCGAAGAACTCTCATTCACGAAGAGGCTGGCCGGCCCCGAGAGCGTAAAGCCGCTGGCGGCGACCGCGTTGTTGATCGCGCTGGCGTATTGCGCCGCCAAACCGGTGCCGACAAAATCATCGTAAAGCCACATGAATCCGCCGTTAATGCCGCATTGGGTATGCCAGCCGGACATGATGCTCTGGACCTCACTCGGAGTGTCATTTTGATCCCAGAGACCAGGCCAGACGGGAACGGCGCCAAAATTCCAGCCCACGCATGGGTTGTTCCCGCTTCCTCCGGCGTATGCCTGCAGATGTACCCCGTCGACCGTACCGGGAACCTGCGTATTGATCTGGGCAGCCACGTTGGTCCAATAACTGGCGTTGTCAAAGGCATCGGGAGCGACGTGGTAGCCAAGCCGGCCGAGCATGGCGCCAAAGGCAATTGTTGTAGGCGAATTAAAACTATTCTCGTCGTCAAAGTCGATTGCATCGAGAGCCGGGATGGCAGCTTTCAACGCCTGAAAGTCCTTGTATAGTATGCTGTTCACGCCGGTGCCTTGGGCTTTCACCAAAGCGGTGATATCCTGCCAATCGCCAAAATTCGAGGAACCGATGCTGAATGTCACTCGCTTGACCGTTCCTTGCTTCAGAAGCGCCATATTGGAAGCAAAATCGGAATGCGTCTGCTCGCCGATGTAAACGCCGTTTGCGGTAAGCGGAAATTCACCATTGAAGTTCAGGTCGCCGGTGCTGCTGACTTCGACACTCCAAACGATGGCTTCCGTGAAACCGGAATTCTCGATCTCGGTGATATTGGGGCCGGCGTTTTTATAGAAGGGTCCTCCGCCAAAGATCCCGGTGAAACCGGCCTGAGCGAGCGCGGTGCTCCCGGTTAAGGCCAGAATCAAAAGAATGGGAATCGTCAAATCGCCGGCTTTCGCCGCGGATTGAACAAAGCGTCGTAATGAAGTCTTAACTGAAAATGATTGCTGCACATCAGCTCCTGGTTGAAAACGCATTTTAGAATGATGCTGCGCACTTCGGGTCCGGTTCGGCGTCCGCGTGATGTCTTTTCGCTGGCAGGCCAGACCGGTTCGTAGACGTCAGTATATCAGCCAGGCAAAGCAGGTGCGCTTCAAGCATTCCAGTTGCCGCCGCCAAATGATAATGTCCTATTCGTGCCAGGTAGGAATATCCGGTTGACAGGGTCAGGCTTGAGGAGTGGATTCAGGAATACTTCTCATGACGCAACGAGACCGCTCGCCCGCGGAATCGACATAGAACATGCGCGCCGCGCCGATGTATCCGCTGAGAATGGTTCCGCCCATGGCTGCCGCAAATACGGCCGCGGTTCCAGTATTGCTGAGCGAGACCCCAGATACGCCAACTCAGGAACCAGTGTGGCAAAAGTAGGTTTCCGTTCAGTGATTTGGTTCGGTGACCAAAAGGAAACGCTCTTCCAGGCAGTTGCGCGGCGGAACGCTGGGCGCAAAGCGGCCGGCACCGGGCGGCCACGAACCGCAACGGAAAGGGCGGCGAAGACCGGTACAACAGTGGACTACGCCTCCATAGCCTTAATTCGAGCCAACCGAGAGACGATACACCGTGCCGCTGCCATAAGTTCCCCCAGAGCAGGTTGTCCCATAGAAATTACCGTCGGCGCCTTGAAGCAATCCGCCGTAAACATAACTTCCATCGCTGCTCGTGAAGTTGTGTAAGGTCGTCAACGCGCCCGAGAGCGTGATAGCGAACACGGTTCCATACCCGCCGCTCCCGCCATTGGCCGTCGTCCCATACAGATTCCCGTCCGCGGCTTGAATCAGGGCGCCGCTAGGGTTAGCGCCGTCGTTCCCTTCGAAATCGTGGATCGTGGTGAACTCGCCGCTCGGTGCGATTCGAAAAACCGTCCCCGCGCAACAGGGATTGCTCGTCCCTCCTCCTGACGTTGTTCCATAGAAGTTCCCATCCGTCGCCCACAACAGCGCTCCTACCGGAAACGCGCCATCGGTTTTCTGGAACCGATGCATCACGGTGAGGGTGCCCGACGGCGTAGTCTTGAATACCGCACCCCAATTCTGGCCGCCACCCGCTTGCGTAGTTCCCCAGAAGTTGCCTTGCGGGCCTTTCACCAGTGCCCCCGCCGGTTTCTTACCATCCGCGCCGCTGAAATCGAGCCTCTTGGCGAAGGTGGCGGACGATGAAATATTGAAAATCGTGCCAGCACCGCTGCTGCCGCCGGCTTCGGTTGTCCCGTAAAAATAACCATTGCTGGCTTCTACCAGTGGGGCATACGGGCCGGCGCCGTCGGTCTGGTCAAAACTGTGGAACGTCTCCAAAGCGCCGCTAGGCTGGAGTTTGAAAATCGTGCCCTGATTGTTGGTCCCGCCGGCCGTCGTCGTTCCATAGAGCGCGCCGTAGTTGGTCATCGTCAACCCGGCGTAGGGGTTTGCTCCATCCGTGGAGTCGAAGTTGTGTATGGTCGTAAGCGAACCGCCGGTGGTCACCGTGAAAATGGTGCCCAGCCCGTTCTTGCCGCCCGAAGATGTGGTGCCGTATAGGTTCCCATCCTGACTTTGTACCAACGACTCATAATACGGACATTCACCGTTGGATCCGCTGAAATTAACGAGAGTGTTCAACGTCTGCCCATGCGCCGCTGAGGCACACAGAAGCGCGACGGCAGCAGTGAACCGAGGCATAATGCCCTCCTTGAATAGATTATAGAGCCGATGGTGCGAACAACTCGTCGCTCTTACGGTAGCAGCATCCCGGCCGAATCGTTGGGTACGCGCCGTCAGTCGTTCCAGGAACCGAACCTGTCCGTTCGCGCCAAAATGCGGACATCCTCACCCGTCGCCGAGAATCCGGCATGCTGCGTTCTCACTGCCTCATTATCATTTTCTTTGATGATATAGTGAGGGTGCCGACGCTAAGAGAGCGATTACACTGTTTCTGTCCCCGCTCCCACGACGCCGTTCTGCAGTGGCTTTGCGTTCCTCTCTGGAGATCTTATGCGAATGATTGGAATTCTGACGATGATGACAGTGTCGTGCTGTTTGGCGCAGGAATCGGGTGATTTCAAACCCGCTCTATCCAACGTGCTGGACGCGCAGTATCCGCGCGTCGATAGCAACTCACGCGTGCAAATTCGCTTCAAAGCGCCGGATGCGAGCAAAGTCCGAGTGAATTTCTGGAGCGGTTCGAAGGCTGAGATGGAGAAGCAACCCGACGGATTCTGGACATTCACCACCCCCACGATGGCGCCGGGCCTCCACTACTACACCTTGATCGTGGACGGCGCCGAAGTCAGCGACCCGGGGAGCACTACGTACTTTGGCGGAAGCAAGTGGGCCAGCGCAGTCGAGGTTCCGGAAGCGGGCGCCACGTACTATCTGCCGCAAGACGTTCCACACGGGCAGGTGCGCGAGGTCTGGTATCACTCGAAAGTCACCGGCACGTGGCGGCACGCATTGGTCTACACGCCACCGGCCTATGACGCAAAACTTAACGAGCGCTACCCGGTGCTTTACCTGCAGCACGGTGGGGGTGAAGACGAATCCGGGTGGACGCGGCAGGGCAAGGCGAACTTTATCCTGGACAACCTGCTGGCCACAGGCAAAGCAAAGCCGATGATCGTAGTAATGGCGAATGGTTACGCGCGGCGCGCCGGACAGCCCGCTCCGGATCTCGCGGGAAAATCATTTGGCTCGCCGGAGATGAGAAAGGCGATGGAGGATGGAATGTCTGCTTTCGAGGACGACGTCACCCAGGCGCTCATCCCATTTATCGACTCGACATTCCGGACCATGCCCGATCGCGGCCATCGCGCCATGGCGGGTCTTTCGATGGGTGGCATGCAGACCTTCCATGTGACATTTGACCACCTCGATCTTTTCTCGTACATCGGCGGCTTTAGCGGAGCGGCGAACGTGTTTGCGGCGGGCAGCGCCAATTTGGATACGAAAACGGCATTTAACGGCGCTATGGCTGATCCGGCGGCGTTTGCAAAGCGCGTGCATCTACTGTGGGTGGGCGTGGGAACGAACGAGCCCGAGCGAATGAAGCAGGGGATCGAGAAACTGCACGCTTCCCTGGATGAGGCGAAGATCCAGCATGTGTTTTACGAGTCGCCTGGCACGGATCATGAGTGGCAGACCTGGCGCCGCGATTTGAACGATTTCGCTCCGCGGTTATTTTAGCCGGGACTGGCCGCCGCGTTGCGGAACTAACGTACGGTCATTCGCTCGCCTTACAGTCCGTTGGCGTGGCTCAACACCCACACGACGAGGTAAACTGCATCGCCGTTCTCGCCGCCCAGTATCATCATCTGGTTGGTCGCTGCGTCGTAGACGGCGGAATGGCCCACGCGCGGTCCGGGGAGCTCGCCGGCGGGGTGCAATTGCGTCCATGACGGCGTCGCGCCTATGCCGTTCGCGTTCGTCAACACCCAAACGTCATTGAATCCCTCGTCAGGTCCATGCGTTCCCGAGAATGCCGCGCCGCCAAAGATCGTCATGCGGTTGTTGGCGACGTCATAGGTCGCGGAAGGAAGGGCTCGTGGCGTTGGTGAGCCAGGGGCGCCGTCCGGTGAGATGTTGGTCCAAGTGGGCGCGCCACTCAAACCGCTGGCATGCGAAAGGGTCCAGACTCCGTTGGAGTCGGCCGTATCGCCAGCATCCTCACCCCCGAATACGATCATGATGTCATGATTCGGATCGTAGCCTGACACCGTGTAAACGGAGCCGTTGGGCGGTGCTCCCGCGGGCGTAAGGTTAATCCAAGCGGGCGTTCCACCCAAGCCATTCGCGTGGCTCAAAACCCAAGTGTCGGTGAAGTAGGTGCCATTGTAGCCGCCGTAGACGATCATGCGATTGTCCTTGGCATCGTAGACTGCGGTATGCGAATACCGCGGCTCCGGAGACGTTCCCGTAGGGTTGAGCTGAGTCCAAACCGCGGCGCCGCCCTGTCCGTTGGCGTTGGTTAACACCCAAACGTCGTTAAAACTGCCTTCGGTTTGGGACGTGCCACCAAAAACAATCATTCGATTGTTGGATTTGTCGTAGACCGCGGTGTGCTGCGTCCTGGGGGCTGGCGATCCAGCGGCGCCGTTAGGAATCAAAGTCGTAAATGCTCCGGTGCCGGTAGCCGGTGCGTAGGTAAGGACCGCATTCGTGTAAGTAGCTTCGGCGCCCCAGTCGTCACCGCCGAAGATTGTCATGACTTTCGAAGTCGGGTCAAAGATGGCGCTGTGAGCAATCAGTGCGGTATCGGGAGTGAAGACATAAGAGCTGGACCACTTGGGTGTCGATGCGGGAGGCAGGGTTTCCGCATTCTGAGGGTGGGCCACTTGCGCCATCGGCCCCGCTATCGGATGCTTGCCGGAACTAAGAGGCAAATCCTGGCACAAGAGCGGCAATACGGCGAGCATTGTAGAGGCGACAAACTTCAGGTTCAATTTCATTGGTTTTTCTCCCGCGCGCCGGACAAGCAGACCGGGCACAGTTGGTGAGTTTACCACAAAGGAGCGCTCCGCCAAAGGCGGAAACGATACAGAATGGCGATCCAGGCTCGGTCACCCGTTGCGGGGTTTCCGTCACAGATTGCTCCGCCGCCGGCGAATCAAAAAGGCTCATCCCCTCTCCGCCCCGGCCGTTTCGCCGCCACCTTCGGCATAACTTTCTTGACCGCCGCTTTCCCGCTCGCCGCCGCCTTGGGCCCCGCCGCTTTCTTCGACGCCGCCTTCTTCCGCTGCACCCCCAAACCGCGCTCCAGCATCGCTTCCAGCAGCTTCTTCTCCGGCGTGGTGATCACCCGGTTGAAGTTCGGCGGGCGCTTTCCCAACAATCCATCCAACTCCGCCAGCCATTCGAGCGATTCCCGCGCCGGATGGCTTTCCATTTGTTTCACCAGTTCGAGCGACTTGGCGAAATCCGGCGCTGCCCGGAAGCAGCGCAGCGCTTTTTCCTTGTCACCCAGCGCCAGGTATTCCGCCGCGGCGCGCGCGAAAGCGCCCGATTCCTCGCTGCACTCCGCGATCGCGTTGCGGTTCCCATCCGTCCCCGGCAGGCGCTCAAGAATAGCCAGCGCCGCCGCGTGCTTCTTGGCCTTCATCAGGATGCGCACCGCGCGCTGCGCCAGATGCTCCTTGCGCGATGCCGCGTCCGGCAGGCCCAACGCCTCGAAGAACGGCGGCAGGATGGAATACGCTGTCAGCGCGTTGTCGCCCATTTCCATGCTGCGGTCCAGTTCCGCCATCCACCCATCCACGCGCGGCGCCAACTCCACCACCAGCCACGCCGGCAATTCCACACGCGCGTGGGCGACACTCTGCGCCACCGCCGCGATGCGATTCAGCCGCTCCGGACCATGCTCGCGCTCGCTGGCCCCGATGGCATGAATCGTGTTCGCCAGGCCGAATTGCAACGCGCCTCGGGCCGCCTCGGCAGCCTGCCCATAAAGATCCGGCCTGCCCAGTTCGTCGGAAAGCCGCTTCCCCCGGAACGCCAGTTTGAAACAGACTTCCGCCACCGTCAGGTGGGCGGCCAGGCGCGCCTCGCGGTCGATGACGGCCGCCGGGCTGGCTGGATCGCCCAACATGGCCACTGCCTGTTGCGCGCGCGACCATGCCAGGTCCGGCTTAACGTCGATGAACTGGCGTGCGTCCTTTTGGCAGCGCTGGATGCGCTCCTCCACGGCCAGTTCCTCTTCTTCCAGGCTCGCCCGGAGCGCTTCCAGCGTCATCGGCGACAAGTTGGCGCCGCCGTGCCGGAGCAATTCGCTGACTTCTTTCACCACCCGGGCTTCCGGCGCCACGTCCACCCAGATCAGGCGCCCCGAGGGTCGCGACAACGCCACGCGCAGTTGATCGATCGCCAGCCTCTTGGTCAAAGCGTCCGCCGGCCTATCCGATCTCCCCTGCGCGATGCGCCGAAGCTGCGCGCCGGCGTTCAGCAGGCACACCGTATGGAAGTCAAGCCCCTTGGCGTCCGCCGGCGTCAGCACCGAACCCAAAAGCTGTTGCGGAATACCGCTCGCGTCGAAAGCAATCACCGCCATTCCTTCGCGCGCCGCGAACTCGGTTAGCATCTCGGGCAGTTGCTCGTTACGCAGGGCCGCGTACAGCACCTCGTCCGCGGCATCGTCCTCGATTTCCGCATAGCCCGTTCCCGAGGGCCGGTCCTGCTTGTGCAGGAAATCGTAAAGCTCCCACGCGCGGTTCACCAGGTCCGCGATCCGCCGCGGACTGCGTAAATTCACCGCCAGCTTAAATTCCTGCGGCGCGCCCAGCGAGTCGTGCAGCATATCGTTAAGCCACGCCCATTCGAAGTCGGTCGCCCGCACCGTTTGCGCTTCGTCCCCCGCCAGCAGCAGGCACGCCGACCGGTCCTTGGCGCTCGCCAGGCGCGCCAGCGCGATCGCGCTGTACGCTTCTAGCGGCGTCAAATCCTGCACTTCGTCGACGGCTATACATCCGTATTGAAACAGGTCGGGGGAGATTGAGGTCGCGCCCGTCCGCAGCGCTTCCGCCGCTCGCCACGCCACCGCCAGGTCGGGGAAATAACGGTCGGTCAGTGATTCCTGGTCCGTACGCTCCAGCCGCCGCGCGATCTCGATCACGGCATCCGCCGCCGGCCCCAGATAGCGGCCGCGCTGCGCACGGTAGGCATCGTCCGGCAGTCGCATCCGTTCCGCCTTCGCAAACCGGCCCAACGTCTCCGGAACCGCCGCCCCCGCCAGGTGCGCGTGCATTTCGTTGTAGAGTGCGTCGATGTCGTTCGCCCAAGGTCCCAGCGCGCGCTGATAATTCAACAGATCCCGCCGGAAACGCGCACGCTTTTCCGCCGCGCTGGAATCTTCTCCCGTCCGGCCGGCGATCTGCCGCACCCAATCGGGAAACGTCTGCACCACGAACGTGCGCGCGTCCGAACAGTAGCGGTCGAAGTGGTCCCGCGCCAGCGCCGCCAAATCGCGGGAAAAGGTCAGATACAAAACGCGCCTTGCTTGCGATTCGTCCGCCGCATGCCAGAGCGCCGTCGTCTTGCCCGATCCCGGATGCCCCTTCAGCACCCGCGCCGTTCCGCGGCTGCGTGCGAAACGAAGTTGCGGCGGCGTCCACGGCGCCGGCGCGAACTCGCCGCCCCGCAGGTCGGGAACGCTCAACGGCAAATAGTCGGACGCAAAATTCCCCGGGTCCAAAACCGCATGATCGTCATGATGCCGGATGTCGCGGAGAAAGACCGCTTCCGAGCCGCCCTCGAATTTTCCGCCTTTCTTGATGGGCGCAGCTCCCGCCGGCGCCCACCACGCATAGAAATGCGATCCCGAGCCGCCCCCCAGCCGCGACCGCCTCCATCCCCGGTTCACCCCGCTCGTGCTCTTGTAATGCAGCCGCCCGATATCCACCGCCATGCGCTGCATTAGCAGCCCGGCCCGCTTGCCGGCCGGTTCGTTGCGCCGCGCTTCCAGCTTTTCTAGAAATTCCTGATGGCAGTAGAGCGGCCGCGGCGGCCGCGCCGTCCGGAATTCATGCGGAAGGAGATTGGCTTCTCTCAAGCGCCCCATTCTACCGCGATGGGCGCTCCCGCTATCCAGCCGCGCCCCCATTCTCCTTGAGGCAGTTTCCCCCCGGACTACGCAATCTCTTGTGGAGCCGGTTGACCCGGTCCAGGGGAAAGCATGCCAGAAACGACGCCACGTTGGGTAAAGATAACGGCCGCGCTGCTTGCCATCGCGTCGTCACTAGCCAACGCACAAGCAGCCCTGCGAAACATCGATAATCCACAAGGCGGAAAAATCGTCTTCGGCGCCATCGAAGGACAAAACACCGAGGCGGCAGCGATGGGCGCGGTCCTCCGCTCCCTCCACAATCAGTACGGCAGCCGTCCAACCGTCGGCAGGCTATTTCAGGTTCGAGGCACCCAATCCGTCGCCGCCTTCTTCACCCTCGAGCAGAGCAAGCAGCCTGGAGAACAACGGGCCGGCCTGATTATTGTTACCAAGGTTGCCACCGATCGCGTCGAAGCGGCCGTGGTTTCCGATCGCAGAAGCCATCTTGCTACTTCCTTCGATTCTATGATGAAGACGCTGCTGGGTTCCTGGCATCCCTTCGAGGCCGCTTCCGCCCAACCCGGCCCCGCATCCGGCGGGCAAGCTGCCCCAATGCAGAGGTACGTTCTACCGGACCGCAGCGCGTCGGTGGACCTGCCCGCCGGCTGGAAGGTTCATCCTTCCAGCGCCATGGGGACCATCTTCGCGCAAGGGCCCCATGGGGAGCTTGCCAGCCTCGGCTTTACCCTTCTGGTCGGCGACTTGAATAACCCGCGTGCGCGCCAAACCTATCAGATCGTGCAGCGAGGCGGCCTACGAAATACATCTTATGCCAACGGGCTCTACTATCCTCTTGGGCCCGACTTAGCCAAAACCTTCGTGGACATCACCCGCATGTTCCGAGCCAAAACCAATCAGCCCCCTGAAGTCTTTCAAATCTCCGCCGAAAACCCTGTAGCCGCGCCCCCTGCCATGCGCTGCGCGCACCTTGCCGGGCATGTAATTCCACAGGGCGGCGAGGGACCGAAGGAAATGAATACCGTGTTTTGCACCACCGCGCCCCGTCCGGCTTCTGGCGGATTTTTGTCCATCGCCTACCACACCGAGGTTCCCAATCAGCTTGCCGATAGCGAACGCGCCACCATGGGGGCCGTTCTGGCAAGTTTTTCCGTCGACATGGCCATCGTCCAGCGCCAGGCCAATGCCTACGCGGCGCCCGCCATCGACGCCATCCATGCCGTCGGCCGGGCGGCTGCGTCCCAGGCTGCCGCCGCCCACCAGCGCAACGCCATCCAAAACAGCAGTGTCTACCAGCACTGGGACAATTTGGACCGCCGTAGCAAGGAATTCAGCAATTATCAGCTTGGCTACACCGTCGTCCACGACACCGCCGCGAATGCCCACGGCACTCTTTGGAATGCAGACGCCGACGAACTGGTGCGCCGCGACCCCCAGCGTTACGAATACGTCAGTGCCCCTGACTTCTGGAAGGGAATCGACTACTGATGATGGACCGCGAGCACATCAAGACCGTTCTATTTCTCGCGTTGACCATGCCGGCGATTCTGCCGGCGCAAGGAACCATTAATACCTACGCGGGCAACGATGCCCTCTTTGACGACGCGGGCCAACCCGCCACGTCCGCCCACCTGGTGGGCCCCAATAACATCGCCATCGACGCCAAGGGAGACGTGTATTTCTCCGCCAGCGGTCTTTCCATGGTGCTGAAAGTAACGGCCGGCACCGGAGTGATTTCGGTCGTGGCCGGCACCGGCCTCAATTCCGGCGGCGGCGATGGGGGATACGCCGTCGGCGCGTCTCTCGATTTTCCATCCGGCCTCGCTTTCGATGCCGCGGGTAACCTCTATATCGTGGACACTTACGCCTCTAATGTCAGAAAGGTGGATGTCTACGGGGTCATCAGTACCGTGGCCGGTGGGCAGGGGGCGGCCGGTTTTTCCGGGGACGGCGGCCCTGCCACCGCGGCGCTGCTCACCAATCCGTCCGGAATTGCGGTGGACCAGTCCGGCAACCTTTATATCGCCGACCGCGGCAACAACCGCATCCGGATGGTGACCGCAGCCACCGGATTTATTACCACCATTGCCGGCAGCAGTTCCACCATTTACTCGGGCGACGGCGGACCGGCGGCCAAGGCAACCCTGAATCTTCCAACCGGTATCGCCATCGATTCGACGGGAAACTTATACATTGCGGATCAGAACAACGCTGCCATCCGGCGCATCTCCACCAACGGAGTGATCACCACGGTTGCCGGCACCGGCCAAGCTGGTTACTCCGGCGACAGCGCGCAGGCGGTCAAGGCGAAGTTGTCGGCCCCTCAGGGCGTGGCGGTGGACAGTTCGGGCGATCTTTACATCGCCGATGCGGGAAACCAGCGCATCCGCTACGTGAATGCGGCGGGCGTGATCGGAACCATCGCGGGAAGCGGCGTCGCCGGATTTAGCGGCGATGGCGCGGCGGCCGCGGCCGCATCGTTCAGCAGCCCCGTGGCTGTGGCGCTCGACGCAGCCGGCAATGTTTATGTCGCCGACCTGAACAATAATCGCATTCGCAAGGTGGTCGTTGGTGGAACGATCGCCACGTTCGCGGGAACCGTGACTTCCATCGGCGACGGCGGACCATCCACGCAGGCGCGCGTGGAACCGTGGGCGGTAGCGGTAGACGCGGCCGGGAATTTGTACATTGCCGACCGGCTCGAGAATCGCGTGCGCAAGGTGTCCCCGGCGGGGACCATCACCACCGTGGCGGGCACCGGGGCCGCCGGCTATTCGGGAGATGGCGGGCCGGCCAGCCAAGCCGCGCTGAACACGCCCAGCGACGTCGCGCTGGATAGCGGCGGGAACCTTTATATTGCGGATGCCGGAAATAATCGCATTCGCCAGGTGAATGCCGCGACCGGATTCATCACGACTTTCGCGGGCAACGGAAATTGCTGCTACAGCGGCACGGGCTCCGGCGGCGATGGCGGCGCGGCCACCGCCGCCACTCTGTTCTACCCCACTAACGTGACGGTGGACGCCTCGGGCAATGTTTATTTCACCGACCTCATAAAGACCGGGACGTCCCCCACACCCTTGGCCGTGCGCCGAGTGACGACCGACGGGATCGTCCACACATGGGCCGGAGGCGGAGCCACCACCGGCTTCAGCGGAGACGGCCAATCGCCCTTAACCGCGCAATTCGGCCCAACCATGAACATCAGGACGGGGCCGGACGGGAGCTTGTATATCGCGGATCAAAACAATAACCGGGTAAGAAAGGTGGATGCCGCGGGAGCGGCCATTAATACAGTTGCGGGCAACGGCGGCGCGGTCCCTTCCGGAAACGGCGGATCGGCCTTGGCGGCAGCCTTGGGCAGCCCCTGGTCGGTGGTGGTGGATGCGGCCGGGAATCTGTATATCGGCACCCTCACCACTGTCCGCAAGGTGACCGCCGGCGGAACCATCGCCGCTTTCGCCGGAAACGGCCAGTACAGCTTTTCCGGCGACGGAGGTCCGGCCACTGCGGCATCGCTGGCCGGTGTATCCGGACTGGCTGTCGATGCGGGCAACAACATTTACATTGCCGACAGCGGCAACCGGCGGGTGCGCCAGGTCCAGCCAGGCGTCAGCCCAGCCATCGCCCTCTCGCCGAACTATCTGACTCTCAGTCTTGCAACCACTGGATCGACAGTGGCTACCCAAACATTTGTGGTGTCCAACAGCGGGCAGGGCACGTTGAATTGGTCCGCCGCGGCGAGCACCACCGGCGGCGGTGGGTGGCTGTCGATTTCGCCGGCGCTCGGTTCGACACTGGCGGGCCAAGCGGGCAATACCGTGACCGTCACCGCCAATCCGGCCAGCCTGAGCGCGGGAGACTACTACGGGCAGATCCGGATTACTTCGCCCAATGCCGCGGCCCCGGTGCAGATGGCAACCGTGCGATTGACCGTGCAATCCGCTGGCGAAGATCCTCCGTCGGTGGCGGCCGGCGGCGTGCTGAACGCGGCCAGCTATAGCTTGCAGACGGCCGTCTCTCCCGGCAGTATCGTAGCGATTTTCGGAACCAGCCTGAGCGATACGGGCGGCGTGTTGGAGGCGCCTTCCCTGCCCCTGCCCACACAGATGGGCGGAACGTCGGTAACCATCGGTGGCGAGCCTGTCCCCCTCTACGCGGTGACGCCCGGCCAGATCAATGCCATGCTGCCGTTCGATCTTCCCGTGAACACCAGCTTGCCGATAGTGGTGACGCGCAATGGCGCGATATCCCCTCCGCAAGCGGTCAGTGTGGTCTCCTCCCAGCCCGGCGTGTTCACCCAATCCGCTAACGGGCAAGGGGTCGGCATCGTCGTGATTGTGCGCGCGGACGGCTCCCAAGTGGAGGCCGGCAACGGGAATTCGGCGGCCGCTGGAGATGCCCTGGTCATCTACTGCGCCGGCTTGGGCGATGTGTCGCCGCGTGCGGTGGCCGGGTCCCCCGCCCCGCCATCGCCGCTGGCCCAGACCATCGACCCGGTCACCGTGACCATCGGCGGGGTGAACGCCCCCGTGTTTTTTGCGGGCCCCAGCCCGGGTTTCACGGGACTCTATCAGGTCAACGTCACCGTGCCCGGCGGCATCCCTGCCTCGCAGCAGGCCCCGCTGGTGCTCACGCAGGGCGGCCGAAAGAGCGCTATGGTCACGATTCCCTTGGAGTAGCTCGCCCGCCGGCCCAGGCAAACCTCCGGCGCAGGCGTTCGCCAAGATGTTAAACTGTGGCGGCGAGCGGGGTGATCATTGGAGACGAAGGGGGAAATCACCCTTCTTCTGGACGAATGGAAGAATGGCGAGCCCGAGGCGTTCGATCGCTTGATGCCCCTCGTGTATCCTCACCTGCGCGTAGTGGCTGCCGCCTATATTCGCAGGGAAAGAAACGCCGACGTTCTGCAGGCAACTTCGCTCGTGCACGAGCTTTATCTGCGCTTGGTGAATCAGAAGAAGGCTTTTTGGCAGGATCGAGGCCATTTCTACGGCTTCGCCGCCAGGGTCATGCGTATGATCCTCATCGATCATGCGCGGGAAAATCAGGCGCAGCGGCGTGGCGGCGGCGCCACCCGCGTACCTCTAAGTGATGATTTGCCATGGGTGACTATCGGTAGTCCTGAATTGTTGGATCTCAACCGTGCTCTGGAGGATTTGGGCAGCATGGACCCCTACAAAGTGGAACTCGTCGAACTCCGTTATTTTCTCGGATGCACTACGGAAGAAACCTCCGGCCTGATGAACGTGTCCAAGGCTACCGTGGATCGCGACCTGAAATTCGTCAAGAGCTGGCTCTACCGGCGCGTCTATCCCGAGGCCGCCGAAGGCGCCAAATTCTGAACGGTTGCCCCAGACGATGCACTAGAGCACGGGTTTATGGCGCAATCCACCAATTCCTTCCTCCGCATCGAATCCATCTTCAACCAGGCTCTGGCGGTGGCCGGCACTGAACGTCGCGCATTCGTCCAAACGCTGTGCGGCGAAAATGCCGCCATGATGGCCGAAGTTCTCTCTTTGCTCTCCGCTTCCGAAGCGGAAGAGTTAGCCACCGCTTCCATCCAACGCCAGCCTCCCTCCATCGGCATCCAGCGCATCGGGCCATACGCCATCGACCGCCTCATCGGTCGCGGCGGCATGGGCGCCGTATACCTTGCCCACCGCGCCGATGGTCAATTCGAACAGCAGCTCGCCATCAAGGTCATCGACCTTCCCCTAGCCGGAGAACATTTCCGCGAACGGTTCCGCCAGGAGCGCCAAATCCTGGCCGGGCTGCATCACCCCCTAATCGCCCGCCTGCTCGATGGCGGCGTCAGTGACGAAGGCGAACTGTACCTCGCCATGGAATATGTGGACGGAACTTCCATCCACCGGTATTGCGAAGACCACCGGCTTGCGGTCCCCCAACGCCTCGCGCTGTTCCACCGCGTTTGCGAAGCGGTGCAGTTTGCTCATCAGAATCTGGTGGTTCACCGCGATCTCAAGCCCGATAACATTCTGATCGCGAAGGACGGCGCGCCGCGCCTGCTCGACTTCGGAACCGCCAAGCTGCTTTCCCCCTCCCATGACGCCGCAGGCGCCGAGTCCACCCGCCAGGGCTATCACTCCTTCACGCCTCAATATGCCAGCCCGGAACAAGTGCTGGGCAACCCTGTCACCACAGCCTCGGATACTTATTCTCTCGGCGTCCTCCTCTATCTGCTGCTGAGCGGAACCCTGCCCTATGACCTGAAGGAATTCACCACCGCCGAGATGGTCCGCGTGATTTGCCAGGAGCCCCCCCGGCGGCCCACCGCACTGGACCCCAATCGAAAATTGGATGCGGACCTGGAGGCTGTCCTGCTCAAGGCGCTGCGCAAGGAACCGCGCGAGCGTTACCTCACCGCCGATCAATTCGCCTCCGATGTGCAGGCCTATTTGGACGGCCTGCCGGTCAAAGCGCGCCGCGGCACCGTTCGCTACCGGGCCGGTAAGTTTATCCGCCGCAACCGCGTCCCCCTCGCCGCCGCCGTACTGCTCGCGGCGACTTTGCTTGCCGGAATTGGCGGCGTCCTGTGGCAGGCGGGCGTCGCCAACGCCGAACGCCGCCGCGCCGAAGCGCGCTCCGCCGACTTGCGCCAGCTCAGCAACAGCCTGCTGTCTGAAATGGACGAGGCCATCAAACAACTCCCCGGGTCTACCGAGGTGCAACACCTTTTGGTCGCCCGCGTCCTCGAACACCTCGACCGCCTTGCCAAAGATGCGCAGGGCGACCGTTCCACGCAACTCGACCTGATCGATGCCTACACCCGCCTCGGAAACCTTCAGGGCAACGCCTACGAGCAAAACCTGGGCAATCGCCCGGCCGCTTTGGCCACGCTGGACAAAGCCATCCGTCTGGCGCAACCGCTCGTCGCCGCCTCACCCCGCGATCCACAGGCGCTCCGCGCGCTGGCTCGCGCCCAGGACTCGCGCGGCGAAGTCTTAAGCCTCACCGGCAATATACCCGAAGCCGTGGAAAATTTGCAGGCTGCCGCCCATACCTTCGATCGTCTGACCGGCCTGCCCGCCGTCGGCCCCGCCGTACTCACCGAAGCCGCCGTTACTTACAGCGTGCTCGGCGATGTCTTCGGCCAGGATACCGGCCTCGCGGATGTGGCGGCCGCCATCGTGTGTTATCGGAAATCTCTCGCTCTCAATATGCGGGCCGCCGATCTGAATGCGGGTTCCAACAGCGCCCGCCGCGGTGTTGCCTCCATGCGGATGAAGCTCGGTAACGCCGAGTTGGACGCCGATCCCGCCCTCGCCCTCCAGGATTTTGAGCTGGCCGTGCAACGCATCGACGCCCTGCCCAACGCTGAACGCACCCTTCTCCCCACTGTCCGTCTGCGTGCCATTACCGTGCGCAAGGTCGCCGACGCCCTCTCTGAGCTCGGAGAATTCGACCGCGCCGTTCCGCTTTTCGAACAAGCCATTCAAGCACACCAGCGCTTAGCGGATGCCGACCGCAAGGACCTGCGCAATCTTCGGGATTTGAAACGGGCGCTCATGGATGAGGGCGCCAGTTATGAGTATGCGGCGGATCCGCTCCTGTCTGCCGCTCCCGGTCTCCGGCGGGAGAACCTGCGGAACGCCGAACTGACTCTGCTCCACGCTGAGTCGATCGTCAAACAGGCTTTGAAACTTGCCCCCGGCGACAATAGCGCGGATGTGGAACTGGCCAATCTGAATGTGCGCATTGCATTCTTGCGCCGCGCCTTGCGGCAGCCTGCCGCCCCGGCCGTCCCGCTGGAATCCAGTTTGGCTGTCTTGCACGGCGCGGCTGCCGGTAACAGCGCTTCTCCCATGATTCTCGACTTAGTCGTCGGCGCGTTCCTGCGTGTCGACGAACCACGTCTTGCCGACCCCCGGTTCGCCCTGGCCTGTGCCCAACGAGGCGTCGCTCTCACTCACCGTAAAACGCCCCAGTGGATGCTCCTGCTCGCGCAGTCGTACCGTTCCGCCGGTGACGCCGTCGCGGCGCGCGCCGCCGCCCGCGAAGGCTTGAGCCTGCTTCCCCCGCCCGCCGGACCGTTACGCTCGCGCATCCGCAAACTCCTCGAATTGCAAGCCAGAACCTAGCGCGGCAACCGCTTGAGCAGCGTGACTGCAACCGATTGTCCCGCCGCTTTCCCGATCGCTTCCAGAATCGCCGCCTTCACCGGCAATTTGTGGTTGCCGTCCCCCAGCGCCATGAACGAGCTCTCAAACCGATAGCCGTCGATGGTCCCCTGAACCTTCACTAACCCTCGGGTACCAAAAAACGCCGCCGATTCCGGCCAAACTACATACGTCCAGCCGCCGGGCTTTGGACTTTTCAACAAAGTCGCCGCAAAAGTCTTGTCCAACGGCGTCGCCTGCTGACTCATGTTCCGTATTATCCAACGAACCACCCTCGGAAAAAGCGGATGCCTGGCTCCAACGATTTATGAGAGAATCCTTTGGCTGAACGCTGTAACGCGCCAGCAACTCTTCGTCAACGGGCATGAATTTCTCAGGGGTTTTCATCAAACGGCCGGTGGCCACTACTTTGCTGACGGTGGCCATTGCCCTCGCGGGTGTGGTAGCCTTCAGGATTTTGCCGGTTTCACCCTTGCCGCAAGTGGACTTTCCGACGATTTCGGTAGAGGCCGAACTGCCCGGCGCCAGTCCCGAGACCATGGCATCCTCGGTCGCGACGCCACTCGAGCGCCAATTCACGCGCATTGCTTCCGTAACCGAAATGACCTCGTCGAGCAGCCTCGGGTGCGACCAGCATCACCCTCCAATTCGACCTCGATCGCAACATCAACGCCGCGGCGCGCGACGTCCAGGCGGCCATCAATGCGGCCCGCGGGTACCTGCCTGCCAACCTCCCCAGTAACCCCTCCTACAGAAAGGTGAATCCATCCGATTCACCCATCATGCTGCTCGCCCTCACATCGCCCATCCTCAGCAAGGCCCGGATGTATGATGCGGCGTCCTCCGTCATGGCGCAGAAGCTGTCGCAGTTAAACGGCGTCGGCCAAGTGGATGTTTGGGGAAGTTCGCTGCCCAGCGTGCGCGTGGAACTGAATCCTACAATCTTGAACAAATATCGCATCGGCTTGGAGCAGGTACGCGGCGTGCTTGCGGCCGCTAACTCCAACACCCCCAAAGGCCACTTCTCCGACGGACACCAGACATGGGAGGTGGGAGCCAACGATCAGATCTTCCAGGCCAGCGATTACCGGCCCTTGATTATCTCTTACCAGAACGGCGCCGCCGTCCGCGTTTCCGATGTCGCCGAAGTGCTCGACTCCGTCGAAGATGTGCGCAATGCCGGATATGCCAATGGCCTTCCTTCCGTACTCGTCGCGGTCTTCCGCCAGCCCAGCGCCAACATCATCGACACCGTAGACCATATCCGTGCCGTGCTTCCGCTATTGCAGGCCTCTATTCCGCAGTCGATCAAACTGATGGTGACCATGGATCAAACCGTCACCATCCGGGCGTCGGTACATGACGTAGAAAGGTCGCTGCTGATCTCGGTAGCACTCGTGGTGCTGGTGGTTTTCGCATTTCTGCGAAGCCCGCGCAGCACCTTTATCCCCGCCGTCGCCGTATCGGTTTCGCTCATCGGCGCCTTTGGCGTCATGTATCTCCTGCATTACAGCATCGATAATCTTTCCTTGATGGCGCTCACCATCTCCACGGGCTTCGTCGTGGACGATGCCATCGTGGTGATTGAAAACATCACCCGCTACCTCGAACAAGGTCAACATCCCCTCCAAGCCGCCCTGAGGGGCGCCAAAGAGATCAGCTTCACGGTCCTGTCCATGAGCGTGTCGCTAATCGCCGTCTTCGTGCCGCTGCTGTTAATGGGGGGAATTGTAGGCCGCCTCTTCCGCGAGTTTGCCGTAACGCTTTCGGTCGCCATTGTGGTTTCCCTGGTGATCTCGCTGACGACCACCCCCATGATGTGCGCGCACCTGCTGAAGCAGCGCCGCGAACACGGCTGGCTATACCGTGCGACCGAGAAAGCTCTACAAGCCTGCGTCGATTGGTATGGCGTGTCGCTGGCCGCCGCCCTGCGCGCCGCGCCGCTCACCCTCGCCATCTTGCTCGCCACCATTGGCCTCAACGTGTATCTGTTCGCGCATGTATCCAAGGGCTTCTTTCCCATGCAGGATAACGGACGGTTGATGGGCTCCATTCAAGGCGATCAGGACACTTCATTCCAATCGATGAACAAAGTCTTGCGGCAGATGATCGCTATCGTGGATGCCGATCCCGCTGTCGCAACGGTGAACGGGTTCACCGGCGGGGGTACGGCTAACACGGCCCGCATGTTCGTGAACCTGAAACCGCTGGTGGAAAGGCAGGTAACCGTGGATCAGGTCATCAACCGCCTGCGCCCGCAATTGGAACGGATACCGGGCGCTTCACTCTATCTGCAAGCGTCGCAAGATCTCAGAGTGGGCGGCCGCATGAGCAATGCCCTGTATCAGTTCACCATGCGTGGCGATAACTTGCCGGACCTCACCGCCTATGCCCCCCGGATGCTGCGGGAGCTGCGGAGCATCCCCTGGCTTGCCGACGTCAGCAGCGACCAGCAGGATCGCGGCTTGCAGTCCATGGTGCAGTATGACCGCGCCACCGCCGCGCGCTTTGGCATCTCCTCCCAACTCATCGACAACACCCTGTACGATGCCTTCGGACAACGGCAGGTGTCGACCATTTATAGCGCGCTCAATCAATACCACGTGGTGATGGAGGCGGCGCCCGCATTCTTGCAGGACCCCCAATTATTGAGCTATGTCTACGTGAGAGCGCCAGGCGGCTCCGGCGTCCCATTGCGCGCTTTTGCCACCTTTGGTCCTGCCACCGCCCCCCTTGCGGTAAATCATCAAGGCCTCGGACCGGCCGTGACCATGTCGTTTAACCTCCGGCCGGGGGTTGCCTTGGGCGATGCCGTCCAGGCCATCCTCAATGCTGCCTCAAAGATTGGCCTGCCGCGCACCATTCAGACCGGTTTCGCCGGTACGGCCCAGGCCTATCAGCAATCCCTCAATAACCAGCCGGTGTTAATTTTTACAGCCTTGGCGGCGGTTTATATCGTGCTTGGAATTCTCTACGAATCCGTCGTCCATCCCATCACCATCATTTCCACCCTGCCGTCCGCGGGCGTTGGCGCGCTTTTGGCTCTCATGCTGACCAAAACCGATCTAAGCGTCATTGCCATGATCGGCATTATTCTGTTAATCGGCATCGTCAAGAAGAACGCCATTATGATGATCGACTTCGCCTTGGCCGCTGAACGGCTCGAAGGCAAGAACTCCAGGGATTCGATCTTCGAAGCCTGCATGCTGCGCTTCCGCCCCATCGTGATGACCACCATGGCCGCCATGCTCGGCGCGCTGCCGCTGGCGCTCGGCACAGGCACGGGGTCCGAACTGCGCCGCCCGCTTGGCATCACCATCATCGGCGGCCTGCTCGTGAGCCAGGTCTTGACCCTCTACACCACGCCCGTGGTGTACCTCTACTTCGATCGGCTGCAGCACTGGTGGCACGGTATGTTGCACAAGGATGAACGCCAATCGAGAATTATCGATGGCGAAGTCGGATGAATGCCGCGCCGTACCTCCTGTGCTGGCGCCCCTTCCAGGTTGATGCGGATTTGCCGCGGATTTGTGACAAGCGGGGGGCTGAGCATTTTCCAATCGAATAATGAGCATGAAAATGGTCCCGTTCGACCGTAGGGAGAACGGATAGGGGAATGAGGAGGCCGCGCAGCGGCCGACTTCCTTTCTTTGGTTTTTTGTTTTCAGAGAGAGAACAGGAGTCATCGTCGCGAGCGGCGGTGGGAAAGTGGGAAACCTGCTTTTGGTTTTCCACTTTTCCATGGCCGCGAAGCCGGGCGGTGGGAATGTGGGAATCTCGCGCTTTTGGCGAGATTCCCAAGGGACGGTGGAAAGCTTGGGAAACCCGCCTCTGGTTTTCCAAGCTTTCCACGGGCCCGGCATTTCCACGGCCCCCGCTAGCCCAGCTTCGGTAATGCCGGTGTCTGGCATTGCCGAAGCAACTTGGCCTTCGCCGCGTTCATCCGGCGAGCGCATGCGGTGTCGCTGATGCCTCGCGCCTGCTTCTCCAGGTCGGGCAAACTCAAGCCCGGTTTCAAAAGCTGCGCCGCTTCCGGCAGCGATTGCAGCTTCTCGAACGGCGTCCGGTAGTCCTCGATTTTGTATTTGCGTTGCCGTTTGCCGCGCTCGTCCAGACTCACTGTGGCGAAGCCGCAGGGCCGGTGGTAATTCAGATAGGGATTCAGCTGCTCGACGTAAAACTGCTGCAGCGCCGTGGCATGTGCGCCGGCGATGTGTCCGTAGCCGATCAGCTTGCGAATCACCGCGCCGTTCTTGCCTTCCACCAGCGCATTGTCCTGGCTCCGGCACGCCCGGCTCTTGGTGAATTCCGCGTGCAGCTTCCGCAGCATTTCCGCTACCCGATGATTGATGTACTCCGAGCCGTTGTCGGCATGAAACCCGCGGATGGCAAAGGGAAACTGCGCCAACACCGCGGCTAGCACCGGCACCAGATATCTCTCGCTGATCTTCTCGGCACAGCCCACTACTTGCCATTGCGTCACCGTGTCCACGGCGTTGATGTGGTACACCCCCTTGATCCCCGCGCGGTCGCCTTGATGTACCGTGTCCACGCGAACATATCCCGGCCGCCCTTGCGGGTCCGGCTTGCGGCGCTGTCCGATGGCGGCAGTGGTCGACGCGTGGGCTCGAACACCGTCGCCTGGTTGCGATATCGCGTGCTCGCCCGCAGATTGTACAGGTGCGCCACACTGATCTTCGCCAGTCGCTCGTACGGCTTCTCTCCAAACTGCTCGTAGGCACGCTGCAAAATCCGCCGCGTGGCCGGTCCGCTCAACCGCCCATGCGCCCGGTCCACTTCCGCCAATAACGCAATGTCTGCGGCCGTGTACTTGGTGGCGAACTTGTGCCGTTGATAGGCTTCGCGCCGCACTACCCCCTGATCCAGATATCCCCGAATCCACCGCGTGGTCTGCGCCTCGCTGAACCCGGTCATTTTCCGCACGTAGGCCCGCACCACGCCCCGCTCGCTTTTTCTCAAATCCCCATACTGCTGCGCGGCCAATACCTGTTCCACCCACTGGTATCGTTCCTCGCGCCCGCCGCTGGTGAACGCGATCGGCTCGCTCGACCGCAAAAACTCTTGGCTCTGATCCCGGCTCAGGCTCTCGGCATTCTGCATCCGTATCTGCACCCGGCCGAGCCACGCCTACCCCATTGTTCCCTTTTTCATGCTCATCTTGCATTGGAAACCGCCCCAGCCGATTGGCCAGTTTCATGCTCATCTTGTGTTGGACAATTCTCGCTGGGATCACGCGATCGACAGGCCCCCCCGCGGCATGCTAGCATCTTCAGCCATGACCGCGATTCACACCTTCCTCCTGGCAGCGGTGTTTTTCTTGACCAGCGCAATCAGCGTAGTAACGGGAAGCACGTCGGCGATCACCGTTCCGGTTATGTTTCAGTTTGGAATGGAACCCCGCGCGGCGGTGGCTACCAACATGTTCGCGTTGACTTTTCTCAGCGCGGGAGGGACTCTGCCCTTTCTTCGCGGCGGTGTGTTGAGCCGGCGGCGGCTGCCTCCATTGATCGCGATTACCCTGGCCGGTTCGGCGGCGGGCGCAATGCTGCTCCCGGTGATTCCGGCGCGCATGGTGCCCGTGTTCGTTTCGTCGGCGATTATCGGGCTGGCGGTCTTTTCGACAATTTACCGGCGGGCGGGTGTGGCGAGTGACGCGGGAACAAGCGGCCCGCCCATGGAAGGTGTTGGGTATCTCCTGACGTTTCTGCTGGGGATTTATGGCGGCGTCTTCAGCGGCGGTTACGTGACCATTTTGACGGCGGTTTTCGTGGCTTGCTTCAGGATGACATTCTTGGAAGCCATTGCGGCCACCAAGTTGGTGAACGTGTTCTCATCCGGCATCGCGACGCTCATCTTCATGGGACATGGGCTGGTGGATTACCGGCTGGGTCTGCTTCTCGGCGCGGTTATGTTCGTCGGAGCGCTGCTCGGCGCGGGTTACGCGCGGCGGCTCAAGGAAACCTGGCTGAGGCGGATTTATCTGGCCGCCCTCTGGGCGCTGGCTTTGAAGACGCTGTTATTCGATGTGCTGCGCCCGGCGCACGCGGGGGAATCGGGCATGCCCGCCCGGTGAAGTATCCCGATTGGCTGTGGCGGCGTGTGGGGGGGAGGCGAGTATCAGAGGCAAGTGAGCGCCTAGAGAGAACTGGTACTCCTAATTTTGTGGCTTAGCCGATCGGGTTCGATTTGCGGCTGATTTGGCCAATAGGGCGATGCACTCTAGCGTAATAGGTCTTGCCATCAATTTTGGGAAGCAGAGACGGACCGCGTCTCGCGAGCCCCGAAGCCTGTAGGCGAGGAGGATCGACAGCGTCCAGGTTCTGCCAAAGGAGGCGGCGCGGTAACGTGGCTAAGTCCGCGTCACGGCAGCGCCGGCGGCGTCCACGCGGCAGCCGCGTTCCGTCCCGTCCGACCGGCGATACCCTGCTATGCCATCGCTGTGCTATGCTTTCCGCAAAACGTCGCATTCAGGTACTTGCGCGCCGGAAGGGTGAACATGAAGAGGCTGAGCCTGTGGTTGTTAGCGATGGGAACTTGCGCTTACGGCCAGGGCGCCGTTAATTATCGGCTCCGGTACGCCTCGGCGGGCGACACCGCGGTTTCGATCGAGATTACGCTACCCGAGCCGGCCGCGGCTCCAGCAACACTGGTCATTCCCCGCAACTATCCGGGAGGGTACGGCCAGGTGCCGTACGATGCGTTCGTCGAGGGAGTTTCGGCGCTCGCGCCCGATGGGAAAACCCTCGCCGTGGAGAAAGACACTTTCGGGCCGCGCTGGGTGGCCGGCAAAACGGGCGAGAAGGTGCAGCGCATCGCATATCGCGTGGATATCGGGCGCATGGAGGCGCAGATTCATGACGCGGTCTCCACGTCGAAGGTGCGGCCGGGATACGCCGGCCTGCTCGGCTATTCGGTATTCGGCTTCGTGGAGGGACTCGCGGACCACAAGATCGCATTGCGCGTGGAAGGGCCGTCCGGCTGGCAGGTGCTGACCACGCTGCCATTGCCGGCGGCCGCGGACTACGACGCGCTCGCGGACTCCGAGATCCTGATGGGCCCGGATCTCAAGGTCTCGAAACTGTCGGGAAGAATTGCGCTGGTGATGGCGGTTTACGCCGAAGGGCCCGTGGATACGGCGATGGAGGGTCAACTGGCGCGAACGGCGCTCAATCGCATACAGGCCTATTTCGCGGACACGCCGTTCGCACAATACACCGTACAACTGGAACTGCTGAAACCGCTGCCCGGCCACGACTACAATTTCAGCCAGGAACATGCCGATAGCGGTACGTTCAGCCTTTCGGTGGATGCGGCAATCACGGCCAAGTCCACCGCGCGCGAACAATTGCGCACTCAGTTCAATTATGCGCACCACATGGCGCACTGCTGGATCCCAAAGTTGGCGTACGGCGCGGGCTACAAGCCGTTCAATTGGGAGATGACGCCCGTAATCGACACCATCTGGTTCAACGAAGGATTCGGCCGCTACGCCGCGATCGAGGCCTTAGCGGACGACATGCCGGCCGCCGAGGGAACGGCATTTCGCGATCGCCAGTTGGCCGGCCTGCGCGGAGCGCTCGACGCTATGCCGTCCTTCCTGCGCCGCATGCCGCTCGCAATGGTGTCGCGCGAGGCGTCGTTTTTATATGCGCAGGATTTCCGCACGGGCGCCGAGGTCTTTTCGCGCGGCGGCCTGATGGCAGCCGAGATGGACGACAGGATTCGCGAGAAGACGGGTGGCGCCAAGTCACTGCGCGACGCGCTGCGGTGGCTGCTCCAATGGAGCGCCGCCAACCAGCGGCCCTTCCAGCCGGAGGATCTGCCGCGCTATTTCGCCACGGCTACGGGCGTCGACACCAGCGACATCCTGGCGCGGTGGATGCAACCCCGCTAGGTGCTACGCCGTCGTCTGCGCTGGCCTAGCGGTCCTGCAGTCCGTTGGCGTGGCTCAACACGTGACGTCGGGAAAATCGATCTTGCCGAATGGCGGGCGGTTAGCCGACGACCATCCCGGGCTCGACAATAATGAAGAGCGGATGAAACCATTTGAGTGCGTTGCGTACTTGCGCCGCATGGGCGACAGCCCCGATGCGACTTCTGGCCAGTTGATTGAGGCCGTGACAGGCGTCGCGGAAACCCGCGTCAAAGCCCTGCACAGATGGCTGGAAGGCGAAGCGCGGCATTATCGCCGTGGAACGGCTCCGTTTGTAGTCTATGGCGTCAGCTTGAAAAGGACTCCCGCGTTCTGCGCGCCACCCCCAAAGGTCGTGCCATAAAGATCGCCGGAGGAGTCCTCCAGTAAAGAGGCGTATGGCTGGCCGCCGTCGACGCCGCCTGTGAAGTTATAGAGCACGGTCTGCTGTCCCCCAGGAGTCAGCTTGTATGCCACGCCCTTCGCGTACGTTCCACCATAGCTTGTGGTTCCGTAGAGATTGCCGGAAGCATCGAGGATGACCCCCGCGTATGGAAACCCGCCATCGTCTTTGCCGGTGAAGTTGTATAACACCGTTTCCTGGCCTGTAGCGCTGACTTTGAAGACGGTCCCGTAATCCACACCTCCTGTCGCCGTCGTTCCGTAGAGATTTCCTGAGGAATCGAGCAACAAGCCGTAAGGTGAGCCTCCGTCGGCGTGCCCCGTGAATGGATAGAGCACGCTCTCGACGCCCGCGGCAGTGACCTTGAAAACCGTGCCCGCGCTATCGGGTCCGCCGCCGTTGGTGATTCCGTACAAGTTCCCCGCGGCATCGCGCGACAGCGTGCCTCGCGGGTATGCGCCAGCCGTGCCGTTAAACGCGGAAAGCACCGTTTCAACGCCCGCTGGAGTCAATTTGAAAACCACGCCACAGCCGCTAAAGCAGTTTCCTCCGCCGCCATACGCTGTGGTCCCATAGAAATTCCCTGCCGCATCGCGCACCAATCCGCCCTCCGGTCCCGAGCCATCGTCGCCGCCGGTAAAGTGATACAGAACGGTTTCCTCGCCCGCTGCGGTTATTTCGAAAACGGTTCCGGCTCCATAGTTGCCTCCCGCCTCCGTGGTGCCGTAAAGATTGCCGGACGAATCCCGCAAAAGTTGCCCGTATGGAGTTCCTCCGTCGGCGCCGCCCGTGAATGTGTGCAGAATTTTTTCCGTTCCTGACGCCCCTATCTTGTAAACCACCCCCCGGTTGTCCGCGCCGCCTGTGTACGTGACTCCATAAAAGTTACCGCTCGAGTCCCGGATGACGCCCGTTTGCGGGGTGCTGCCATCGACAGGTCCCGCGAAACTATACAACGTAGTCTCCGTTCCGGATGAACTGACTTCGTAAACCAGGCCCAGCAAAGCCGGCCCGCCGGACGTGGCTGCGCCGTACAGGTTGCCAGAGGAATCCAGCGCTACCACACCGGCGGGCTGGGCTCCGCTGCCGCCGCCCGGGAAAGTGAAAAGCACCGTCTCGGGGCCGCCAGGCGCGAATCGGTAGACGACCCCGGAACCGGCATATCCGGTCTTCAGGCCCCCGAACTGCGTCGCGCCGTAAAGGACCCCGGATGAGTCCATCACCACCCCGCTATTCGGGTAGCCTCCGTCGGCCCCTCCGCTAAAGGCATGCAGCACGCTCAGGCCCGACGCGCTATATTCCCACAGAGTTCCCGAGTAGGAAGACCCGCCGGAGTTCGTCGTCCCATAAAGATTGCCCGCCGCGTCCTCAACAATCCCGGTGTTAGGCGACCAACCATCATAGCCGCCGGTAAAATTGTAAAGCACGGAGAATTGACCGATTGCTGAATATTTGAAAATCACTCCGTCGAACTCGGAACCGCCGTAGGCGGTTGTGCCAAAAAAGTTGCCGTCTGAATCGCGGATCAGCGCCTGCGGACTGGCGCCCTGACTCTCGGTGAAGTTGAAAAGGACCGATTCGGTTCCCGCGGGAGTGATTTTGAAAATCACGCCGCCGTTCGAGGCGCCGCCGCCAACTGCAGTGCCGTACAGATTGCCGGCGGAGTCGCGAATCACACCGGACCCTGGCGAACGGCCATCCATGCCGCCTGTAAAGCTGTACACTATCGTCTCAGTGCCCGTGGGGCCGATCTTAAACACCACCCCGGCATTCGCGATTCCGCCGTAAGATGTGGTTCCGTAAAGATTGCCCGATGCGTCGCGCGCCAGCGGCGACGCTGGCCCCTGGCCGTCCGTGCCGCCCGTGAAGCTGTGCAGCACGGTCAGCTTCCCCGCCGGCGTCAATTTGAAGACCACCCCCAAATTCTCGGCGCCCCCAGTCTCGGCCGTGCCGTATAAGTTCCCCGCTGAGTCGCGAATCAAACCCGCATTAGGCGCGGCTCCTTTGGGTGCACTGGCGAAATTGTGTAAAACGCTCTCCGTGTACGTCTGCGCCGTCACCGAACCCAGACTCAGCGCGCCAACCCCGCATAGAATTCGCAAGAGATTGCTTCGCATGACTCCCTCCTCTTGCGTAGGCGTGGTACGGCCCGAAAAACCCTCACCGTCCGGGCAGTCCTGGCTCCAAGCTCAGCCGCTCCCAATCAGGCTTCCGATCCCGTCGCCGACCGGGCAAGGGCGGCGAGCTTCGCATCCAGCTTCTTGGCAGCGGCGGCGACTTCATCGTTTTCCAATACCGACATCAGAGAGGAAGGCAGGTCATAGGCAAGCCGCGTCGTGCCACTGTCCGGATGCTCATAGATCAGCAGCCTGATGGGAACGTTGAGACCGGCCGCCACGCTGTGCCGAAGCATGGTGACCGCAATCAGGGGATTGCCGAGCGTATACATGCGGCAGCGGGTATTCGAGCCATAGCGCGACATCCATCCGCCGTGATCGATGGTAAGGAAGCGCATGAAACCGCTTGGTCCTTCGTGCGATCGCACGAGTTGCTCGAAGTCATCGATGCTGCTCGCTGAGGCTGCGATTTTCGGCCAGCCGCCTTCCACCGATCCAGTGGCCGCTTCGAAGGCTTGCACCACCTGGCCAAAGGTCCGCGTCGTGATGTGCTCGTTGTGCTGAACTTCGTAGGTCTTCTGCATTACTATTAGGATGCTGATACCGGGAGTCGGGTTGCTGGGGATAGCGGATCTGCGACACTCTCGCCCGCAAGCTTGACCGCGTCCCCGGCGTTTGATAGCTTGAACCGATTCCCTAAGACGAAGAGGTTCCATGAGACACGTTGTCGATGCGATTTGCTCCGCCTGCCTGATTTCCTTCTGCACGATGGCTTTACTCTCCCAGCCCCCGGCAAAAACCAGCCCCACGGTACCTAGACTCGTAAAGTTCAGCGGCGCCGCGACCGGCCGCAACGGTCAGCCGTTGACCGGCACGGTGGGCATCACCTTTACCCTCTACGCCGAAGAACGCGGAGGCGCCCCGCTCTGGATGGAGACCCAGAATATCCAGACCGACAGCAGCGGCCGGTACACGGCCATTCTCGGTGCCACCCAAAGCGATGGCATTCCGTCCGAAATGTTCGCCTCAGGACAAGGCCGCTGGTTGGGGGTACAGCCGCAGGGTGAAGCCGAGCGGCCGCGCATCCTCATGGTCAGCGTTCCCTATGCTCTGCGGGCGGCGGATGCCGAGACCCTCGGCGGACTGCCGGCCAGCGCCTTCGTCCGGGCCGGTGCGCAGTCCGCGGCGGCGCCCGCGCACCACGCGATGGGCCCGGCTGAAGGTTCCGCACAGCCGGATCTCGCCGGCACGGGCGCGGCCGGCCATCTGGCGTATTGGACCAACAGCACCACCCTCGCCAGCTCCGTGCTTTCTCAGACGGCCGGTAAAATTGGATTGGGTACAACCGCTCCCACGGCCCAGTTTGAAGTGAGCAGCGCGACTTTGACCGCCATTCTGGGCAACGCCGCCGGCGCCAGCAGCAACGCCGTCAGTGGAATCGCGGCAGCCACTACGGGCAGCCCCAATGGTGTGTATGGCTCTTCGGCCAGCGCCGCCGGCAATGGCGTGTCCGGCATCAACACCTCCACCACCAGCCCGGCGGTCGGCGTCTACGGCCAAAGCGCCGTCAACGGCGTCAGCGGGGTGGTGACCGGCACTGCGGGGTCCGGCGTGATCGGTACGGCCACAGCGGCTACCGGAACCGCCAACGGCGTATACGGCCAGGCCGACAGCACCACCGGCTACGGCGTGTTCGGAAATGCCACCACCGCGACGGGCGAGAACAACGGCGTATACGGCCAGACGCTCAGCCCTAGCGGGAACGGCGCCGTGGGCGTGAATAACTGTACCAGTGGAGGGAACGGGGTGGTCGGCGTCAGCCTGGCTACCACCGGCACTTCCAACGGCGTGTCCGGCGTCAGTTCCAGCACGATCGGCAACGGCGTGTCCGGGTATGCGATTTCGAGCACGGGCGGCAACAGCGGGGTTTACGGCCAGACCATCAGTCCGGGTGGGAATGGAGTGACCGGCGTGAATGAGTCGCTCACCGGCGGAAACGGCGTGGTGGGCGCCAGCTCCGCTACTTCCGGAACATCCAACGGCGTCTACGGCTTCACTTCCAGCACCACCGGCAAAGGCGTGTACGGATATGCCATCGCCAGTTCGGGCGTCAACAATGGTGTGTACGGCCAGACCCTTAGCCCCAGCGGTAACGGCGTGCAAGGGATCGCCTCCGCCACCACTGGTTCCGGAGCTGGCGTATCTGGGGTCTCGCTCAGCAATACGGGAACCGCGGGCGTATTTACGGCAGCCGCGGGCGGAACCATTCTCAACGGATGCACGGGCGCGGCGCGCATGTTCTATGTCGATTCCGCGGGCGACGGTTATTTCGCCGGCAACCTCACCGTTACCGGTCAAATGACCAAAGGCAGCGGGTCGTTCAAGATCGACCATCCGCTCGATCCGGCGAATCAGTATCTCTCGCATTCCTTCGTGGAGAGTCCCGACATGATGAATATCTACAACGGGAATGTAACCACCGACGCGCGCGGCTTGGGCATCGTGGTTTTGCCCGGCTACTTCGAAGCTCTCAACGGCGACTTCCGGTACCAGCTAACGGTGATCGGGCAATTTGCGCAAGCCATCGTTGCTCAGGAAATCCACCATGGCCGCTTGGTCATCAGGACCAGCCGTCCTAAAGTAAAGGTCTCCTGGCAAGTGACCGGTATCCGCCACGACGCCTATGCCAACGCCCACCGCATCCCAGTGACCGAGAACAAGCCCCCTGCCGAACGGGGTACCTATCTGCACCCCGATGTGTACGCGCAACCGGCTCAATCCGGCGCCAGCGACAGGGCCGCTTCCGGCTTGCCAGACAGAGGGGGTTTGCGGCGGCGGGCCTCCCAGCGCTCCAGGTAGCGCTGGTCGAGACGCGGAGCAACCACGCCAAGAGTACCGGCAGGAGGTTTTTCTCTCCACTCATTTCGATTTGAGCATCGGGCGCGGACGCCGAAGCGGTCAAGCGCGCGCAATTTTGCGAGTTCGTCGGAGCGATACGGAGACCCTTCAAGGCCAGGGCGGCTGCATACGCTGGTGAGCGAACGCGGGGGGGTCGAGGTTTGGGTGCCGAACCCCTCTCGCTGCGAAAAGCACACCGACAATTTGTGATACAGCTCCCGGCTGAAAAATTATTGGGTTTAGCTGGCCAAAACGGATGTGTTGCAAACCGCTTCGGCGCGGAAATGAACTTGCGGTGTTCCCGGATTTCATGCAGCAACACCGAGGAGGGTGTGAATGAATTCGCGCTGCCCGACCGCGTCACCTTCCGCCAACCACCGAACCTGTCCTTTTCGAATCATATGCATCGCTTCATACCCTTCGATCGTCCTCCAAGCCGATTCGACCGGCCGGAAGCCCAGGCTGGCTGCAATCCGCTTCTTGATGAAGCGATGGTCCTGCTCGATGACGTTGCTGAGATATTGCGATGTTCGGCACTTACACCGCCTGCCCAGCGCGCCGCTCTGCTGCAAGTCGCGGACGGCACGGGGATAGGCAGGGTGCCCGTCCACATTGATGACACGCGGGCTGCTGTGGTGGGCGGTAGTCAATGCCCGCCGCGGGAAGATGTGCGCCGCCGTTAGATCGCGCTGCGCCGGCAACATGAAATCGATCGTTTCCCCAGCCGAGTCGACGGCCCTGTACAGGTAGGTCCAAACGCCCGCGATACGCACATAGGTCTCATCCACCCGCCAAGACCCGTTGGAGCGTCGCAGTTCCCGGCGCACCCGTCGATTCAAAATCGGAGCATACCGCTGCACCCAACGCCAGATGGTGGAGTGATCTACGGACAAGCCGCGTTCCGCCATGATTTCCTCCAAGTCTCGGTAGCTCAGCGAATACCGGAGATACCACCGGATACACAGCAGAATGACCACATCCTCAAAGTGGCGTCCTCGGAACAGGGCTGGCCGTTTTCTTCTCGCCGTTTTACCGTACCAAATCTCGCCCCACGCGGATGCAACAGAACCGTTCGATCAGATCGTGCCCGCGTATTGGCTAGTGCGGCATGACGTTCTCCTTAAACAAACCAAGACGGTTCCGACGCCGATTCCATCGATGGCGGTCAGGTCGACTCCGCTCAGCCGAAACAGGCCTTGCCGCATGGGATCCTCGCCGTGCTTCCGCGCACAGTTCGCGCGAGCGACCCGAAATGAGTATGGCCTCCCTCGAATTAGGTAGACGTTAGTCCCTGAGTTTTGGGATTCTGTCCTCTGCGGGATCCATCTACAATTATAAGTTTCGGATGCTGCATTCAACGAAGGCGTGCGCATCTGACAGCCGTGAATATCCGGTGCAGCTACCAAGGCGGGAAGCTATATGCGTTCGTGATGGGCTGGGGGGGGAGCATGAGGCGGTGCTGAAGTCCGTAACGCAGCCGGTCGGGCAGGTGGAATTTACTGGGCGACCTGGGCAAGACGTCCAAGCACGCCGTCTGCCTGAAGATCACGTCCGCGCAGAACAAGCCTCCCGGCATCTCCTGGCGAGTTGCGCCGCGCGGGATGAATCCCGCCCCCACAACTTGTTTTGAAATTCAAAGAGTTCAACGACGACTATGTCCGGCGTCTGACGGACGCCGATTCCGATATAGGCGAGCACTTTGCCGCGTACTTCGGCCACGTGCTTTTTCTGAAACTGCAGGTGCGCCTGCACTCCAAGCATTTGCTCGAAGATGTCCGGCAGGATACCTTCGTGCGTGTGCTGGCCATTCTGCGCAAGCGTAAGGGAGTCAATTGTCCTGAGCGTTTCGGAGCTTTCGTCAACGGCGTGTGCGAAAACGTGATCCGGGAATTGGGGCGGTCGGAAATGCGCGCCGAGCCTTGGGACGCACAACACATGGAGGAGCCCTTGGACCCATCGGCGAGCCCGGACGCCAAGCTGATCGACGCCGATTCGAAGCGCGAGATCGCCCTGATCCTCTCGCAATTGACGGAAAAGGATCGCAAAATCCTGCAAGCCATTTTCCTGGATGAATTGGACAAAGCCGAAGTTTGCCGGATTTTCGATGTCGAGCGGAGCTATTTGCGCGTCTTGCTGTTTCGGGCCAAACACCAATTCCGCGAAGCATATAACCGATGTCACGGAAACTGCCGCGGCAACCGCGATGGCGCGCCTCACGTTAGTACGAAGGGACGGTAGCTGGGTGCCACGACGGCGCTAAAACATGACTTTCCGGCCAGTGTAGTAGTCTTACAATAGGCGAATGACCGATACTATGCCTAGGTGCATCGTGCCGGTTGTTGACTCGGCGGCGGAGAGGCGGCTCCTGGGAACCGGCATCGTGGTCTCGCCAACTGCTGTCATCACCTGCCGGCACGTCATTGACCCCTGCATATGATCATTGGGAAACAAAACTAGCTCGACAAGACGTACGGTGTCTAATGCAATGATCACGCGTACGCAGGACCCGCTGAACGTATTCGGAGACATTCTGGCCGTGTTCAACTCCTCTGACGAACAAAGCCTAAAGACCGCCAGAGTTCGACATCCGTACTAAAAGCCCCAGCCTGAAGACCGGCGATGTGCGCGGCATTTGAAAACTCGCCGGGAGTTGATTGCAGCGAATCTGTTTCCGCTTGAAGCCCAGGTCACCTCTTGCGCGCAATACGCTTCTAGGCTGTCAGGCGGCAGGTGATGGGGTCGACGGGGTGGTGCCGGCGGTTATATTACCGCCGGCCAAACGTCCCCATTCAAAGTGCCGGTGAGTCAAATATTCGATCATCTGCTGCTGGGCTTGATTCATCCATCCGGCCACCGCGATGAGCAGGAAGCGAAAGGGATCGAGGACTTTTTTCATCCGTTTTCATTATCGTCGAGCACGAGGTGGCCGTCGGCTAACCGCCCCGTGATTCAGCAAGATCGATTTTCCTTACCTTACGCGGTACCGTAGCCACCACCCTCGGTGGAACCCAGGTGTTCTTCGACGGCACGGCCGTCCCGCTCCTCTATGTGTCTCAGCTACTTCACTTGAAACGGCACGTTGCTCGAAAGGACCGTGCCATTCGCCAGCGTCACCTGAATGGGGCCCGTGGTGGCGTTATTGGGAACCCTAGTCGTGATGGCTGAGCCGGTCGCGTTAACTGTGAATGGCTCGGCGGGCGTACCGTTGAATGAGACCGCGGTCGCGCCGGTGAGGTTCGTGCCGAGAATCGAAATCTGACGGCCCTTCTTGCCATACGCAGGCAGGGGACTCACGAACGGCGCCAAACCTAGCGACAGGCGCCATACCGTACTGTTCGTGTCGTACGTGGTGCCGTAAAGATTGCCGTCGGTGGCCTGGAAGGGCGGCCCAAATGGGCTGGAGCAGCCCTTGCAGAAGTTGTAAAGCACAGTCAGCGCCCCCGACGTGGTGATCTGGTAGATCGCTCCGTACCCGGTCGCGCCACCTTCATAAAGCGTGCCATAAAGGTTTCCGTCGGTCGCCGGAACAGGCGGCGAGTACGCGGCCCCAGCAGGTTGGCTGAGCACCTGAAACGTTCCGTCCAAGGCCATCTTGAATATAGTCAGATCGGATTCCGTCGCTCCGTACAGCGCCCCATCGGGGCCGATGGAGAGCCCTGTCGGACCCGAGCCGTCAGGGCAACCGGGCTGCTGGCAGAAGGTATAGAGCACCGTCAGGTCGCCTGCCAGTGTCAGGCGAAATATCTCTCCCCCGATGCCCCCTGCGACACCGTAGAGATTGCCGTCGGACGCCTGCACCATCGAGTATTGCGGGCCGTGGCCGTCCGGGCATCCCGCCTGGAGGCAAAAAGTGTATACGGTCGTGAGGTCACCCGCCAGCGTCATCCGAAATACGGTCCCGCAAGCGTCGTCCACGGCGGCACAGCCCAGTCCGCCTTGTGTAGTTGTCCCGTAAAGGTTTCCGTCAGTGGCTTGAATGAGGTTACCACTGGGGAACGCTCCGTCGGGGCAGCCGGTCTGCGCACAAAAGCTGTGCAGCCTGGTCAGGCTGCCACTGGGAGTCACGCGGAAGACCGTCCCCGAATCCCCGTAGCCGCCGCGGAAGGTGGTTCCGTACAAGTTACCGTCGGTCGCTAACACCAGCCCCGTCTGGGAATCCCCTGCCAGCTTGGCGACCGTAGTTAGCTGGCCGCCGGTAGTGATTTCGAAGACTTCTCCTCCGGTTGACGGGCCGGATGTGGTGGAATATAACTGCCCATTCAAGCCCTGCACGACTCCCCAGTAGGGGTGGAAATAGGGATAAAGGTAAGCGAGAGTCGTGAACACGGGCGTCTGCGCGGAGCTTGCGGCACACAATGCCAAAATAAGAGAGATGCGTATAGCAGCGTCTTTGATCATATCTGCCTCGTCCTTTCACGATCTTACTCGGCGCATCCGCCCTGAGCTTCTCCCGCGCCGAGAGAAACCAAGTGCCCTGTAGGCTGTCCGTGAACACCACCAGGCACGGGTTGTCGCTGGTATCGGTCACCACGACGAACTGCCCCTCGGCCACGCCACCGCCGTTAGCCTTGAGATTAAAGAACCAGGATAGCGCTGGGCTGGTGGACCACGAGGTGGAGCAACTGAGCCCGCTTGGGCAACTCACCCAACTGGTGGTGCAGGTGGCGGACGAGCATTGCCCTGTATCGACGGCGAGCACGGCCCGGTAATTTCCATTTGTCGTAGTGGTGTGTGCACCCATGATGATCGCAGCGTCGCTGGAGTTAGTGGGCGATGTGGCTACTGTTATATTTGAGATCGGAAAAATGGTGTTCCAGTAGGTCGTGACCCCGTTAGCCAGATAGGCGACGTTGAGAGCCGCCTTGACCGATGCACTAGTAGTCGAAAGGCAGCTCACAGTCGCTAAGCCACTGGGGTGCACCCAGTAGCAGCCGTTCACGAAGTCATAGGAAAAGTTGGCATTGAAATACTGGCCCGCATCGGACGCGCCAGTACCGTGGCCGGAGGCGTCCGTCGGAAGATTGCCGATGGGCAGTGGGTACCCGGAAACCGCAAGATAGGTCGTGCTCCCGCCGCAGGAGAATGGGCTGGCGCAGTCGATCAGCCCCACGGCGCCGGCGCCGCATGAGGTGCCACTCGGAAGTGTCAAACCGCCATCCGTCACCTCCGCGGCGCAGGTATGGCCATCCTCGAGCACGGAGCCATAGTCCGTGAAGATGTGCCCGTTCGGCGAGCACATGGGCGATGCCGAGCTGGGGCCGAGGATGCCCTTGGAGACGAAATCGTAATACCAGGTTTCGGTGATTGCGCTGGCGGTGATGGTTAGGGCATAGACCCGTCCATAGAGCTGCTCGGTGTCGCTTGGCGACCTGCCTTCGGTCTGCGTTTGGTTCACCACGGCATAGATTCTGCCGCCCGTAATGTTGTCGTCCGTGTCGTACAGGGTAACAGCGCAGGCACTGTTGTTCCCAGCGTAGAAGCAGGTGCCGCCGTCGGCGCACGCGGTCCCGCTACCTATCAGGTCAGATGCTACGTACCCATGGGGCGACGCGCCGCCGAGGGCATCGGGGTTAAATGTGACCGCAGGCCCTTTCGCGAAGAGGAGCGTAATCAGGCTAATGGTGGACCCGCTGTTCGGGGCTTGGGTGTAGATAGCGCCCTGGGGTGGGGTTGTCAGCGGCAGCAGCGAGCTCATTGCGGGAACATCGGAATAGTTCGTCACGGAGTAGCTGCTGGCGGAGTAAAAGCGAACGATCCGGTGGTTATCCGCCGTGATCACACTATTGTCGGTCCCAATCAGCGGCGTGGTGAGATTGCCATCGAGAAGCTCTGTGCCCGGGCAGTTTGTAGGGTTCGTGGGGTCGGTCCCGCCGCAGGAGTTGTACATCATGTCTCCGTTCTGCCCAAACACTATAAGGTACGGGGGGCCGTCCGCCACCGTGCACGCCACAACGGTCCCGTTGCTGGAGCAGCCGTCCGCGGTTGCGTCGCCCGCGCCGGCGGGGTTGCTGCCGGAATTCGGCGTATAGAGGGCTAAACTCCCTCCCGTCGTTAATGGCACCGGTGCGGAAAATCCGATTTTGCCGTCCTCGGCCTGGGTGCAGTGCTTCTGCGAGCAACCACTGGTCGCCAGGGTAAAGGTGGTACTTTGAGCCACAGGTACGCAAGCCGCAAGCAGGCCTAGGAGACCGGCTAGTGTAGCTGCGCGTTGAAGTAGCTGCGCGTTGAGGTAGCTGCGCGTTGAGGTAGCTGAGCATCGCTTTGTAACCTCGCCTTTCTATAAGGTTCTGCTCGCTCAAAGGATCGTGGCTTTTTCGCCGATAATCCGGTACTTTCCGGATGGTAGCCGTACCCACGAGATTTTGTCAAGGGAAGGTTAGCCTTATTCGTGCGCTCCGGTACCTGCCTGATCGCCGGCTACGTTTTGCACGAAGGTGAGTTGGACCGACACGTCGGGGAACTGCGGGTTGTACAGGTAGTAATTTCCGTCCTGGCCCATGCCGATGTAGAGAAAGTCGTGGGTCGCCCAGTTTCCCTTGTCGGTTCAGCGCAAGGTGGCACCCGGCGTTCCGCTTCGCGAAAACTTGGTCATCGCCGTCACCCAGCCGTAGCCGCTCATGCTCCCCTGAGTACCCTTGGTGACGATTGCCAATCAGCAGCCCGGAGGACCACACCTCCTAAACACAACACGTTACGAGCAACGACAGTGCATACATGCACGGTCAGCCTTGTAAACTCATCGCATTCTCCTGAATTGGTCCTGAAAGACTACAGTTTTTGGAGCACTTGTAGCTGTTCCGCGTATCCCGCCAGATCGTTGACCAGCCGTCCATCGATCTCCACCCACGCGTGCGAAAAGAACGGGGAGGGCCGATACCCGATCACCAGGCCGCATGCAATGCCCGATTTCCGCAGCATTCGCACGGTGACCACCGAGCGCTGCCAACAGTACACCTGCTTGAAGTAAAGGCATGCCGCCAGATTGACGGCGTCGAAGATCCGATCCGGCGATTCCTGGCGCGCGCACCCGGACTCGCGGCGTCCGCGCACCAGGCGTTCGCAAACACCACCAAACCCCAAACAGGCGTTGGTCACGTCGTAGAGGGCCAGTTCGCAAAGAGCGCGAAGCGTCAGTGCGGCATTATACCGGCTCATTGGGCCCTCCCCGCCAGCAATCCCTGGCGTTGCAACTCCGCGACAAACTTCTGGGCGTCGCGACCCGCCTGGTCCGGCTCTACGTTGAATTTCTGAACAATCTCGGCGGCGATAGCGTCAATGCTCAAGCCTTCGGACAGCCGCTTCCAGATCAGAGCGCCAGTTTCGTTGGACACGAATACCCGTCCACTATCCGCATCGAGCATTACCGACCCTCCGGGGTGCTCCGAGACCCACAATTCCGATTTTGCTTTTGGATGGTAGTCCATCATTTTCTTCTCCTGCTTCTCCTGCCATTTCCCCAGCATCTGCGGCACATGGCGTCGCGTGTCCCGCCGCCAAAACGTTGAATTCGTGGAAGCGACACCGCCACGTTCGCGGCGGCGATTAGTGGGCGCGAATCGGCGCCGTGCTGAAAAGGGGCAAATGGCGGGTATAGTTGGGCGGCTGATCAGCGCCGCCTAATTCCAAAGAAAGGAGGTGAGGACAATGAAAAACGAATACCATGCGCCTGAGCTGGAAACAGTCGGCCCGGCTAACCAAGTCGTCCTGGGAACGCTCTTGGGCGGCCACGATATCGCGGATGAATTCCTGCCGCAGGGCGCGGAGTTCCAGGCGGACCTGCAATAGCCAGTCTCTCGCGCTGGATACCCTAACCCTGAAAGTGGACCGATAGGACTCGGCCACCGCAATCGCCCGCGGCGCGAACAGCGCCAACAGGCTGGCGCCGCGGGCGCACTTCACCCTGTATCACCCGAGATTGGGAGGCCGGCGCAATTGCTTTGCATCGACCTCCCAGGCCGGGTACGCGGCCAGTCAGAAATCCATTTCGATCAGGCCTCTTTGGAGCGCCACCGTCACGGCCTTGGTTCGATCGCTAACCTGGAGCTTGGCGAAGATGCTCTTGATATGGCTCATCACCGTCTGTTCGCTTACTCCCAGCCGGCTCGCGATCTCCTTGTTCCGCAGTCCTGCAGCCATCTGTCGAAGCACTTCGAGCTCCCTTGGCGTGATTGCCTGGCGGGCCGTCCGGTTGGCAAATTTCCGCCCGATATCGGGTGGAATGGGGCCGCCTCCCGCGTGCACTTCACGGATGGTGCTGACGAGGCAATCGCCCAAAGTCTCCTTTAAGAGATAGGTGACGGCGCCGGCCTCCAGCGCCCTGTAAATATTCTCCTCTTCCTCGTGAACCGTGAGCATGATGATGCGGGCGGAGGGAAACTCCCGGCGAATCGCCCGGGTCGCCGCAATCCCGTTCATATCGGGCCCCAGCGTGATATCCATAAGCGTCACGTCCGGTTTCGTTTCACGAAACTGGTGCACCGCCTCCGCCCCAGTCGCTGCTGAGCCAACCACTTCGAGATCGGGCTCGGGATCGAGAGTTGCCATCAATCCCTTGAGGATCATCGGATGGTCGTCCACTAACAGCACCCGAATGGAGCGGTCAAGCATATGAGGAGCGCGACTCCTTGACCGGCATACTCCGCAAGGCGATCTCGATTCGGGTGCCTTGGCCCGGAGAGGTGGCAATCTCGATCTGCGCGCCGACCCTCCGCGCCCGCTCCCGCATAGTGGCCAATCCCCAATGGCCCGCTTTTCGCGAACCGGTTTCGAGGTCGAAGCCGCATCCGTTGTCTGTAATCCGGGTGCGCACCTGGTGCGGCGCGGAAAAAGAGACATCGACGTGGATTTCGGTAGCCTGCGCGTGCCAGACCGCGTTCCTCACAGCTTCCAGAACGATTCTGAGGAGGTCCTGTTGTACCGCCGGAAGCAGCGTCTGCCGGGTCCCGGCGATTGCCATTGAAAATTGAACTGGCGTTCCGTCCGTAATCCGCTCGGCCGCGCTGCGTATCGCTTCGCAGAAATCCGGGTGTCCGTCGGCACTCCGCAAATCCCAAACCGATTGACGGGCTTCGTGCAGCCATTGTTCGGCGTCGCGGCGAAGGCCGCTCAGCCTCTCGGCGGCGGATTGTGGATCTTTCACCACGCTCTTCGCGAGCCCTTGTAGCTGTAAAGCGAACCCCGCGATGTTTTGGAGCAGCGTGTCGTGCAACTCGCGCCCGATGCGCGTGCGCTCCCACAGCCGCTCCTCAAAGCGCTCTTGCATCCTGGCCCGCAGATACTTGAGACGAGCAACGTGAAGCAACCATAGCGCGGTGGAAAATCCTGCCACGCAGAGGAACTGGAACCAGGCCGTTTGATAAACCGTAGGCGCGACCGTGAAATCAAGAAACGCCCCGGCTTCGTTCCAGACGCCATCGTTGTTGCAGGCGGTGACCCGAAACCGGTGATGGCCGGGCGACAGGCTCGGATATAACGCCTGGCGCAGCCCCATCGCGTTGCGCCATTCCTTTTCTTCGCCTTCGAGCTTATACCGGAAGCGCACCCGGTCCGGGTCCACCAGGCTCAACGCGGTGTAGTCGAATTGCAGTTCCTTGCGGATCGGACCCACGCGTGGATTCATGGTCAACGGGCAGAATCGATCATCGACACGCATCGCCTCGATGATCACCGCCGGCGGCAATGGGTTCGCATGTAAGCGCTTTGGGTCGACAACAGCAACTCCGTCGGTTACGGCAAACCACAGGCGCCCGTCGGTCGATCTGGCAGCGCGCCGAAAGTAGCCGCTTGTCGTGGATCGCAAATGCATGCCGTCGCGGGCAGCGTAGACTCGCGGATGTACAAGGGAACTCGGATTCGCCGTCCATGCGGCTAATTCCTTTGGAGCAAGAACCTGTAGCCCGCAGGGTGTATTGAGCCACAGGTAACGATCTTCGTCCTCAACTATTGAGTGGACCTGGTCGCATGCGAGCCCATTCTTCACCGTCAGAGTAGCCAGCCGCCCGTCGCGAAGCTTAGTCAGCCCTCCCTGGGTAGCAATCCAAGCCGTGCCTTCCGCATCGATATGTATGTCTGTAATCCTGCTGGGTCCAAGGCCATCCCCAGCCGTGTACCAGTGCGGTGGGAGTCCCTCCCGGTAGTAGGCGACTCCCCCCTCGGCAAACCCTATCAGCAATCCGCCCCGCTTGAGATCGGCAGCCAGCGCAAAGGCTTGTTTCCTGGCAAACGAAGACCATGGGATCACCTTTTTGATCTTATTTGCCTCGATTGCAATTAGTCCCTGTTCCCGGTCGGCGAACCAAAGGGCTCCGTCCCGGTCCTCCGCGGCTGCCGTGATCGACCGCAGGCCGCCCCCCGCCGGAAACGCATGAAACCGGCCGCTCCGGCCATATGTCAAGCCGTTGGATGTATCTACCCAAAGCGTGTCATGGCTATCCTCGTAAATTGAACCGACGGTATCCGAAGATAATCCAGTCCGCCGGTCGAAAACCGTAATTCGACCTCTCTCGACGCGATTCAGGCCCGCTGCGGTCCCGATCCACACTCCGCCGGACAGGGAGGCGAAAACGGAGCCAGCGGTGTCGTCGGAGAGTCCTTCGCGTTTCGACAGCGTCGAGATCGGAAGGTCGCGAAACCGGTCAAGGCCGCGCAGCGTTCCGGCCCAAACGCTGCCTTCTCTGTCTTCAAAAAGACGGAGCACCATATCGCCGGAGAGGCCGTCGGAGTGAGTGAAACTGTCGAAGCTTTGCTGGTGGACATGGATCAGGCCTTGGTCATTCGTTCCGATCCACAGACTGCCATCGCGATCCGTCAGAAGGAGTCTGCTCTTCACCCCAAAGCCGATCTGCTCGATCGGGTAGTCGCGAAACACCCCGTCGGCGAGCCGCTTTAGTCCAGCGTTGTTTCCGGCGATGATCCCTCCATCCGGCGTAGGGGCAATGGCGATTACTTCCCTTAAGCCAGTGTTCGATCCATAGGTCTGAAAGCGCGCGCCATCCCAGCGATAAAGCCCGTTGACGCAGCCGATCCAGATGTCTCCCGCGTGATCCTCCACGATGGAATACACTCCGCCTCCTGAATACCCTTCTACAGGAGTGAATAAACGCAAAACGTTGCCTGCGATGCGCGCGAGTCCGCCGGAATTGAATCCATTCGTTCCAACCCACACCTTTCCACCACTGTCCACAAGGATGGCGTTTACAATCATTTCCGAGACGCCACCCACCGTGCGGTATGGCTGGACCGCGGATCCGTTCCAGAACCAGAGGCCGTGTCGGGTACCAATCCAAAGCCCACCATCCGGCGCCGGCGCCAACGCCATAATGGTTTGGCCGCGCAAGGCCTCGGCGCCGGGCGCTTCCAAGGGCGAAAACCGAACTCCGTCAAACCGGGACAGACCAAACTCAGTCCCTACCCATAACCATCCATCGCGCGTCTGCGTGACGGAGGATACGATGCCTGGCAACTGCCCGCTCTGCACCGTCCATGCGGTATGGCCATATTGGGTCATACTGTGGCTCGGGTCCAGGGCGAACCCGCATTCCACCAATGCGGCGCAAACGACGGCCAATCGCACGAAACGGGCGGACCGCCCGAAGCTCATAAACTTTAGCGGCATGGCCAATAGTCAATTTCGCACATCGTCGCGATTCGCGTGCAACCGGCCGGCCGATTAAATCGTCGTGGAACAGACGATCTTTGAGGTAAGATGAACAGTCTGCGCGAGAGAAGTATGACAGGTCCCGACGAATGGGCAGACATAATTCGACGCGTGCTCGCCGGGAGCGGATCGAGCGCCGATGCGGAAACGGTGCAGTGCGGCGTGCTGGACGGCCGATTATTCCTCACCGGCGATCAAACTGTCGATGTTGGCCGCGACATTCGGCAGTCGGTCGTCATGGTGGGCAATC
The DNA here is from genome assembly GCA_963738375.1 of Bryobacterales bacterium. GTDB lineage: Bacteria > Acidobacteriota > Terriglobia > Bryobacterales > Bryobacteraceae > Bog-159. Next base: position 1,479,311 of record CAVTWL010000004.1, read on the forward strand.
AGCAGATCCATATTACGCTGGATTATGACCGCATCGAGGCCCTCCGTCAAGCGGCTTTTCCAAAACCTCAGGGTGTTCCGCCGCCGTTTGCGTCCTTGCTGTTTGTGGGGCGTGCCAAGGAAATGGATCTCATCCGGACGGATTTCATTCGGGTCCAGGACTGCCCTTTGTTGCTGGTGCGGGGAGTCGCCGGCATGGGGAAGTCCAGCATCGCCAACGCCCTTGGTTGGGACAGCCGGGTTTTGCGGCAGTTCCCCGATGGAGTGCTGTGGACATCCATCGGACTGCTTGCCGACAAAGCGGCCGAGGATCGCGAGCGCAAGAAATTCAAGCTCAAGTCATTATTGACATCCTGGGGTCGCGCGCTGGGTGACAGGGACATGTGGTGGGCGCCGGATATCGACTCCGCCATCAGTTCCTTGGCAAATCTGTTACGAGCCAAAAAGATGCTTCTTCTGGTGGATGATGTCTGGGACGCGGAAGATCTGCTTCCCTTTATCAAAGCCCGCGGACCCGAATGCATGCTGGTGGCCACTACGCGAGTAACGCAGGTGGCGGACAGCTTTACAGCCAGCCCGGCAACCATTTATCTGCTGCCGCAACTGGATGAGGAGTACGCTTGGGCCTTGTTCGAGGCCATAGCCCCCGAGGTCGCCAATAATTATCGGGCCGAAAGCCTTGAATTAGTTCAAGCTCTGGAAGGCCTTCCTTTGTCCATTCATGTAGCGGCGCGGCTGCTGAAGGTTGAACACAGATATCAATGGGGGATCAGTGAGTTGCTTGATTCCATCAAGAGCGGACACGGGCTTTTGCGGGCCAGGCCTCCCGAAGACCGGCTGGAGGCCGAATCAGAGCATACCGTGGAGGCCCTGCTGCGGAAAAGTACGGAGTGGCTCTCACCCGCCGATCGAGGGTATTACGCAAGCTTGGGTGTGCTGGCGGCCAAACCGGCCACCTTCGATCTTTCGGCCGTGAAGGTTCTCTGGGACGTGGACGACCCGAAGCCAATTGTGCGCAGACTGGCCGAACGTGGCCTCATCGAACCCGCGGGACGGGGCCGCTTCGCAATACACGCGTTGATGGTGGCCCACGCCCGTTCATTGCTGAACTGAGGCTGTGCCGTTGTTCCATCTGCTTCTCCCAGGAGAAAAGGACCATCCATGAGCGACGACCAAGCTGGCGAGTTATTGAGCCGCCTGCGAGCTGGCTTTAGATGGCAAACTGAGCTTGCGGAACTCGAACAGAGTTTCGTTCGGGCGACCGCAAAAATCGACGAAATTCGGCAAAAACTGGTCGATCTTTGGCCGAATGTCAACTTGACGCAATCCTGGGCCGCGAAACGGGCCAAGGACGACGTGCGGGCTGCAATTCTGTGCAGCAAACTGGCGGGCTGCGCCGGTCGTCTGCTGGAACAGGAACTGGGGAGCCTCCTGCTCATGGTGCAGGGCGGCCGCCCACTGCTGATCCGCTGGCGGGAAGAGGCGGTCGAGGCCATTGCTGGTTACTTGCCGGAGGGCAGGCTCCCCACGGAGGTTCATGACGATCTGGTTCACGATCTCTTGGGCCATCTGACCTATCTTGGCTATCTGCACATGGCGAATGGCGATATGGGGAGAGCGCGTGCAACCTTGGAGCGGGCGCTTCACGAGGGTATAGCGCACGGTAACCGGTTTGCCGAAGGCGTGGTCCATCTGCATCTCGCCATGATTGCGATTCGCGAGGAGGACTTGGACGGGGCGGAGGCCGATCTCCGGTTGGCGATCGCCTTCGCGGAACCCGCGGACGATCGAAATATACTCGCCTCGTCACACAACCTGATGGGTGTCATAGCAAGCAATCGGGGCAAAGCCGTCGAGGCGGCCGCGGAGTATGGGGCAACAGCGCGTCTGTTTGAGGAACTCAACCATCGATCAGGTGCAGGGACCGCCTACGCGAACCGGTCAGGCGTTTTAGTGGACCTCGGCCGCTTGGATGAAGCAAAACAGGATTTGGAGCGAGCAGAAGCGATCGCTTCCGCCCTACAATCGCAGCAACTCACAGGGCTCTGCAAAGTAAATCGCGCGCGGCTCTTGTGGGTGTCGAAGGGAGCCGACCGGGCCGAGATTGTCAAAATGCTGGAAGGGGCGCTGGCTGACTTCCGGGAATCCGGGGACATACCGCAGATGCGGCGAGTCGAGAAAATTCTGGGAGAGCTTGCCGGCTCGGCTCCGCCAGAGATCGACGAGACGCCGCACCCGCGCGACTAACTGTAATCGATCATCATTCTGACACAGCAAATCTTCGACACATGTCGCGGCTATCCTTGAAGAGGTCGAGAACGAACAGCACTAGGCATCGCTGGAGCCCCTGGCGGGTCCACAGTTCTACGCTAAAAACTATATTCGCGACGGTTCCTCGGCTAACGCGGTGTCCCTGGTTCTCCAGTGCCCCCAGGATGCGCCTATAGCCCCAATCTCCATTCTCTTTGGCCATCTTGACCACCGGCGCGTCGATCTTGCCTGCGGTCTTCGGCCGCCCTGGTAGACGCCGAGCTTACTGCCGTCGTACTTTGCAGCGACGAGTTTACGGTGCCAAGCCAGTAGCATCTCGGGAGTGACGATGGTTGCGATTGTTGCCAGCAATCGCCGGCTTACCTGCTTTGCTTTGGTCGCCAACCGCAGCCGCTGAGGATCGTTCAGCCGCATCCGGCGGCTGCCGGCCAGTCCTCGCGGGACACGATTTCCTTCACACAGATATTCGATGGCATCCTGCTGTTGCTGATGGATGTAGCCCGCAATGCGATCGGTATAAATCGGAAAGGATCAATCGTTCTGCTCGTTTTGTTATGCAAAAGCCATTCTATGCGGGTGCATCCAGGCCTTCAACTCGGCTGCCCTCGATCGGATCGAGATTTTGGACCTTACGGGTCTTGGAGCCAGAAATAAAAACCGGCCAGGAACGGTCCTGGCCGGAAAGTCTTAGCAGTGCCCCTTCTTAGAGCCGCACTTACTTAGAGAAGTTGAATAAGCCGTATAGGTCGGTGATGGCCGGCCCATTCACCGGAACGTAGGGGTTGCCATTGGTAACCGGGTTGGGGAAGTTGTCGCGGCTGCGGTAACTGATGGTGCCGATGCCCCAATTCCTCTCGATGAATTTGATGATCGACACATGGTCGCCGTAGTTATGCACGATATGGCCGCCGGTCGAGTACTTGGATACCACCAGCAGCGGAATGCGCGTGCCGTCGCCGAAGAAGTCCAGAGGCTGCACGTAGCCGGAGTCATAATAACCGCCGCCCTCATCGAAGGTGATGAAGATCGCCGTGTTGTTCCAATACGGCGAGTTCTGAATCATGTTGACGATCTTCTTCACATACAGTTCAAACACGTCGAGCTTGGAAGACGAAGGATGACCATCGGAATAACCGCTGGGCTTGGTGATGGAAACAGCCGGCAGAGTTCCGTTAGTGATATCGGAGTACAAGTTGGTCACATCCTGAATGTGCGCTGCAACCTGCGCCGGGTTCGACATGATGGAAGTGTCGTACTGGAAGGGGTTGCAGATGTTGCAGTATTCATCGGCTTGCGGCCCGTTGACGCCATAATTTTCCTGATAGGGGTCGGGCACATAGTTATTCCACTGATCGCCGTAGTATTTCCAGGAAATGCCGTTGTCGTTCAGGTCGTCGCCGATGCTGGGCGTCGACGAAGGAGGAATGGTGAAAGGTGTGTTAGCCGGATTCTGGTCGATATAGGCATTGTTGCCATTGCCGAAATAACCCGGATTGTAGTTGTTCAACAGGTAGTAGTGGCCGGTTTCACAGTTCGGGTTAATCTTCAGGCTCTTGAGATAGCTGACCACCGGTCCCACGCCGGGTTGGGTGGTGTCGGAGCAGTTGCTGTAAGAGCCGCCGCCGTAAACCGGCGAACCGTATCCGCCGCCGCCGTAGCCGTCTTCGCTGTACCAGTTATTGGTGCCAGCCGCCGGATTGGGATTCTCCACTTCATTGACGGTGCCCTGGTCCGGATTGGGTCCGCCGTTATACGGTTGGGTGAAAACGAGTTGGTTGTTGGGAGGCTCGGCCGCATTGCCGTTGCCGTCGCTAAACCAGAGCGCATCCCCGTGGCCGAACATGATGTGGTTGGGTCCCGTGCCTCCCAGGAACGACTGGTGGAAATTGTCGCTCATGGTGAAGTTATCCGCCAGGAATGTGAAGTAGGGAACGTCACCCTTCTGCACGTTGTAGAAGCCCAGAGAGGTGGAACCTTCGCCCGTCGTTTGAGCGCCGGGAACGCTGGGCAGGTAATTGTACGCGAAGCAGGGGGGGGCGTCGCCATCGGAAGCGCACAACGGCGGCTGCATGTCACCGTTCGTGCCGGCGCCCGTGGTGACTTCAACCCACGAAAACAACTGGTTGTCGCAGCCCGAAGGATTGTCCGCCGTGGCTTTCGTTACGTCGCAATCCAATTGCTGCCGCATCTGGTAATAGCGGTGCACCGGGCTCGCGGCATAGGCGTTGTAATTGAAAGTCGTGCCGTTGGTCAACTGGAACGGTCCAGACGGCAGCGCGGTGACGTTCGTGATGCGCGTGTCGGGTGTTCCGTTGGTTTCTCCCGTTCCGCCGCTCGCCAGGGTGCCGTAGTTGCCGGCCGGCAGTCCGGCTTCAGACACTTCGGCGCATTGCACCGGAGTCAGCGTCGGTTGGCTGGGGCAAGCTGGCGAACCGGAAAAGTAGCCATACTGGCCCGAAGGTCCACCCACCAGCGGCGCCGGCAGAATGTTGCCTTCGAATTCGTGCTTCGGCGGGTTCAGCAAAAAGGCGTCGTTGTCTTGCGCGGAAAACTGTTGCGCTTTACTGAAATTCGGTCCGGCTACCGCGTTCTTATTAGCATCCAGCGCGATGATGCCTTCTGAGAGTAAGTTGTTTACGGTATCTGTACTTTTCGGTACATAAGTCGCGAAGACGTGGTCGAAGCTGCGGTTCTCGCCAATGATCACGATCACATGCGTGATCGGCGAGGAAGTTGCGGCATCGCGAGCTGAATTCACTTTTGGAATGTCGGCGGCAAACGCATTCCCCACCGTGAGCTGCAACACAATGGATGCAATCAGCCCGCCCCTGACAGCCTGCGTGGCTGTCGCTTTGAGCAATTTCATCGTCATTAAATAACCCCTCCTGAGTGACTTTGGAGTCACAGCGTACAGGCTATCCCAGTCAGATGACAAACAGATGGCAAAACGGATAATGTTCGAAGACTGCCGGAAGAAAGTCGTGGCGCCCGCTCATTTACCGCCCTGCGAATCGCGGGTTTGGCGGGTGACAACGCGCGCAGCCGGTTCGACGCGGATGGAGCCCATCATGCCCTTGTCTTCATGCTCCAGAATGTGACAGTGGTAGACAAAGGTTCCCACGATATTCGGATCGCGAAAGTCCAGCCGCACGCGCACACTGGGGTAGCTCAATCTGCGCCCGTCGTAATAAGGAACGTTGACGGTATCGCGAAGAAAGGTTTCGTTGACCTGTTTGCCCATATACTCGAGCAGAACAAAATGCAACTGGTGGATATGGAAATCGTGCAGCTCGCTCGAGCGGTTTTCAATGACCCAGTCTTCCACAGTCCCGCCCTGCGCCACGATGTTGGGCGCCGTCGCGCTCATGTCGAACATCTTCGGCGTCTGCCCTTCTTCGGTCAGATAGAACTCCACGGCGCTGGTGGGGTCGTCGGGAACGTCCAGTTTTTCTGAGAAATACAGGTGGCGCACGCGCGCCGGCTTGACATCGCCCAGCCACGCCAACTGCGGGGCGGGAACACTGGCCGGCGCATTGCCCAGCTTAGCCTGTGGCTCGGGCGCGTCCGCGGAGGCGATAATCCGCGCCAACATGCGATTCGGATCGTTCTCGCCGCCCGGACCTGTGTCCACCGTGCGCGTCACCAGCAGCGCGCTTTGTCCGGCTGCCGGACCGGTCACCATAAATTCTACGCGCGCTCCCGGCGGAATTCCCAGGTGTGTCTGCGAGCTGACCGATGTGCCGGTAGCGTCGCCGTGCGACATGGGCACGCCGTCCATGGCTACCAGCCCGAGCGGTTGCGCCGTGTGTCCGAATAATACCTCCAGGTTCAAGTAAGTGATCGCCGAGGCGTTCAGCACTCGCCATAACTGCCGCTCGCCGGGACGCATGCGGATGGTTCCCGGCGGGTAATCCGGATAGGGAACCGGCACAAAGTTGACCGACAGATCTTTAGCAGGCTTCCCGAATCCGGTGCCCGTATTCGCCGCATCGCCGTCACGGTCGATCAGAAATTTCGACATCACCGGCTCGGACTTGGCGGGATGGGCGTTGGGATTCATCAAATCCTGGTCGCGGATGACAAATACCCGTTCCGGCAGCCCGGCGGCTGCTTTCTTATACCGCTCCAGTCCCTCCACAATCAACGCGCCCGACGCGCCGCCCAGAAGCTGTTGCTTGGCTAAGCCGTGAATGTGCGGGTGATACCAATAGAGTCCGGGCGCCTCGTCGTAAGGAATTCGGAAACGGTATTCGAAAGGCTCGTCGGTCGGTTGGATGGAGGTGTGTAACACATCGTCCTGATGGCATACCGGCGGGATGGTGAGCCCGTGGAAATGCAAGTTGGTGGAAAGCGCGCTCATGGCGCCGGCGCTGCAAGGGTCGCTTGCGCCATTCGCGCGCGCGTGCATGGCTGCATGGTTGTGCGCCGCAACCGGTTTGGCCGCCTCGGAGCTTCGCAGCCCGTTTTTCAGATGCAGGATCACCAGGTCGCCGGGAAGCACGCGCAGGTTCGGCGACTCGTGGCCCGCGGCGTCGGTGTAACAGTACAGCATCGAGCCATTGGCTGCCGCCGCGTTGTGATATGCGAGGCTGGCTTCGAGAACACCGTTGCGGCTGTGCAGGTCGGCGGGCTCTGGAATCTCGCTACCCGCCGCCGGACGCGGGCAACCTTCCTCCGCCGCTTGCGCTTTGCAAAAAACAAGGAGAGTGAGACAGCAGAAACGGAGTAACTTGCTTCGGGTTTTCATCGGATGGTCTGTCGCCGGATCCGAGGTAACGATAACACACGAAAATGACGGTCACATGACGAATCGGTTACCGATGATGAAACGGCACATAGAGTACTGCGGATTGACGGTGGCCGTGGGACTGGCTTGTGTACCGATCGATACAATCACCGGAACGGCTGCGCCCGTGGCCCTGCCGGAACGATGGCGTTGACCTGATCCGTTCACCCCCTCGAATAATCCTATCGGATGTGTTGCAAACTGCGGGTTGAGAGTCCATTCTGAGGTGACACGAAGTTGCAGAGAGGATGGAGATTGGGGTGCTGCGTTTTCCCATTCAAATCACCGTCGGGCGGTGAAGTAATGCAACAGAAATCGCCGATAACACGGACGCGGAGATCCGGATCGTAGCGCGACGCGGCTGGCCTTGCATGTATGGACTGTCGTCGCTGGTAACGTATTGTGTAATCAGGGTTGCCGCGGAACGGACACGGCAGCAGACCGTTGCCGTCGGTGGACGTGAGCGCCGCGAGGCGCGTGAGAATGTCGGTCATGGCCGCAACTCCAGCTGGGCTACAACGAAGCAGCATTTCTGCCACAATGAACGGACAGGCTGGAACTGGACTGGCTTGGTCTTTCGCGGTGAGCGCCGCGAGCTTGGTGATAACAACGGGTGTTGATCCATCCTGATCCCGACCAGGCCACGGTCATGTCAACAATCCGGCCGGGGAACGGCTCGGGCCGGATGGAAAGGTGGTTCCCCGTGAGTCTCCAGAAGCACATCTGCCCATCAAGAAGGATCAACAATGATCTCGTTATCGGATTTACATGACGCAACGCTCAAGACGGTGGACTTCGGCTGGGAGGAAGCCACTGTCCACTTGAGACTTAAGCTCGGCGTCGAAGCTTCTGATTTGGCAATCGTCCAAGCGGAGGGTGTAACGAGCCTAGTGTGCCCTCGGCTTTGTCCTTGGGGAACCAGCGTTTCCGTAAATGCGGCCACGGTTGAGGAACTTGTCGGTGGGAAGCTTCTGACCATTGAGATGCAGAGTGGCGACGTGCTCGAGATCTGCTGTGCCGGAGTTGCCATCAAGCGTGGTGCACAATAGTCAGCAGGAGTTCACCGGCAAAGAAGCTCCGTCTGGGACCAAAGACGCGGCGCGGCCGCGCCAAAATAGTCGATTGCACAATCGATTGAACAAAGGTTCTTCGCAGCCTGGTACGCAAGCTCGGCGAAGGCGGCATGGGCGTAGTGTACCTGGCGGAGCAGACGCAGCCCATGCGGCGCACGGTCGCCCTGAAGATCGTGAAACCGGGCATGGACAGCGAGCGGTTAATCGCGCGTTTTGAAAGCGAGCGGCAGGCGCTGGCCCTGATGGATCACGTCCATATCGCCCGTGTTTTCGATGCCGGCGCTACTCCGGACGGACGCCCCTACTTCGTCATGGAATTGGTGAACGGAGCTCCGATCACGCGCTACTGCGACACCAAGAGGCTCACCCCGCGGGAGCGCGTGGAGTTGTTCATTCCGGTCTGCCACGCGGTACAGCATGCCCACCAGAAGGGCATCATTCACCGTGACCTCAAGCCCTCGAACATCCTGATCGCGGAGGAAGACGGCAAGCCGATACCCAAGGTGATCGATTTCGGCATCGCCAAGGCGATGGGCGATCCACTGCACGACGCCGCGGCGTCCAGGTTCACGCGCCTGGGCACGGTAGTGGGCTCCGCTGTGCCCGGCGCGCACTGTCGACGAGTGGACTTGGTTTTCTCAGCATCTACGCATGACCAAGCAGCCGAGAACCACCTTCGGCCTTGAATACCATGAACGCATCCTGACTCAGGGCTTCCGCTTTGTGCAGGATCTGTTTGAACTCGGTGTCGCCACGAATAGGATCAAGCCAAGGATCGCAAGCCATCTGGGGGTAACAGAAGTAGCCTCCATCGACGGTTCTCTTCAGCAGGCGCGTCGCGCGGCCCACCTCGCTCAGGTGGGCGAGCTGCCGCGCCAGGTAGTATATCCCCTCCGGGTCTGGGAAAGCCCCATTCATGAGCTCATCACTCCACTTGAGACTTATTTCCCGATTCCCCTCCAGCAGCGCGCGCAGAGAAACCATGAACACCTGACCGATCCGCTCCGACACGGCAGGCTCCTTCTCCTTTAGCAGCGCGATCGCTTCCTCCACTCGCCCGAGCATTGCGAGCCGCAACGGCCCGAAGTAGCCAAAGTCCAAACCGCTCGTCTCTACAGCGCGCTGGTAATCGCCCATCGCGAAATACGAATGGGTCACCGTAGTGTGAACGTTCGGATCGAACCGGCGGGCCTGCCGGTCCGCCTCGATCGACGCCTCGAGCAGACCGCAGTAGCGGCTGGCGTGTGTAAGGCCGGCAAATAATTCCGGATCGCTCGTTGAAGTGTGCAACCGCTTGAGCAGACGTTTCATCGCCTCCGTTGCCTGGCCCCGTTCCACCTGGATGTTGGTGTACAGATTGTGCGCCAGCGGAAGATCGGGATTGAGCGCGAGCGCCCCCTCGATCGCGCTGCGCCCCTCAACCAACTTCTCCGCTGCTCCTTCGGAAAACTTGCCTACCAGCCAACGCGCTCGCCCCAAACGAGCCCATGCGGGCGCGTATCCGGGATCTAGAGCGACACACTGCTCATACAAACGGATCGCTTTCGAAAACCCGCTGAATGCTTTGCCTGCTTCATTCGCGCGCAGGTACAGATCGTACGCAGTCGCACTGGCCGGGGCATCGTGCGCGAGTTGCTGCCGCTCTCCCACCGTTAGTGGCAGCGCGAGCGACTCGACGACGCCGCTTACCAGCGTGTCCTGCAGTTGAAAAATGTCGTGCAACTCCACCTGTGACGCCTTCGACCAGATTAGTGTGCCACTCGGAGCCTCGACCAATTGAGTCGTGAGGCGTAACTGCGCGCCGGAGCGGAGAAGAGTGCCGGTCAGCACCGTATCCACATCAACCTCCTTCGCGATTTCCCTTAAATCCAGTGCCGCTCCAGCGAAGCGAGCCGCCGCCACGCTCGACCGCACGACGAGCGAGCTCAAGCCGGCCAGCGACGCCGCGATCGCGTCCGGCAGACTGAACGCCAGAAAATCAGTCTCGGGATCAGAACGGAGGACGCGAAACTGAAGCACGATCAGGCGCTTCACCGCCCGAGTTTCCACATGAGTATCGGAATCGTCCAGACGCATCACCGCATGCAGCTCGGCCGCCATTTCGTCGGCCCTAGCGAAGCGGTTCCCCGGATTCTTGTCCAGCGCTCGCCGCACGATGCGATCGACGGCCGAAATCGCCTGCGATCCGCTGAGTGCCGGCGGCGCTTGATACAGCACGGAGTGAAAAATTTCCACCGCCGAGTTACCCGCGAAAGCTGGTTGGCCAGCCAGCGACTCGAAAAGAATCGCGGCAGCCGCGAATAGATCCGATCGCGCGTCCACCGGCCTTCCGGTCACTTGCTCCGGCGACGAGTATTGCGGCGTTCCAGCGATCATTCCATGCCCGGTCAGCTGGGTCTGCGTCCGTCCCTCGCCGGAGAGAGGTGAAATCGGCTTGGCGAGCCCGAAATCCAGCAACTTCACTCCATGCGTCGACAGAAACACGTTCGACGGCTTCAGATCCCGATGCACGATCGACGACTGATGCAGTGCCGCCAGAGCCGACAGGACACTCAGCGTAACCTGCAGCGCTTCGGCCAGGGGCATCGGCCCACGTCCCAAGCGTACAGACATCGATTCGCCTTCGAGTAGTTCCATCACCAGGAATGGCCGGCCTTCCACCTCACCGATGTCGTACAGGCGGCAGATATTAGGGTGGGTGACTCGCGCGGCCGTTTGGGCTTCGCGCAGAAAACGCTTCCGACTGTCCGCGTCGTCGCCCGAATCGAGGATCATTTTGAGCGCAACTGGTCGGTCCAGACGGGTGTCGTTGGCACTGTAAACGACGCCCATTCCTCCTTCACCCAATTTCCCAGTGATGGTATAGGGGCCGATCCGTTCCGGAAGAGAAGGCATCTCCTTAAGTGTAGTCGCACTGCCTTGAGATCGCCCCGCGGCCCGGTATAGCTTTTGCCCGACTGCCCTTCCAGCACGTAGCCCGATCCGTTGACGTTCACAAACTGGCCTCCGTCCCCCCCGCGCTGGCAGTCAAGCCCCCCACTCCGACTGCGTATCCGGAGCACGCGCCGGCCACACCGAATAAGCCGATGCCGTTGGTACTGAAAGCGTTCCCCGTCAGTGTATATCGTCAGCCGAGTACCACCATCAGATGGAAGGATCGTTCCTTTTCCCCTCGCTCGCTCTTCGTTCTGGAGATTGGAACAGCGAGCCTGCTGCGGCTGCTGATCGCATCCGCCGGTTTGGTTTTCTGCATGGATTCCATTCTCTCGCGATTCGACGAGACGTGCCATCCTTGAATCCACGATCACGGAAGCATGGTCCGCGTCGCCCGCTTGACCGGCTTCCGGTACCGACTGCCTGACGCCTCGCAGCGCCCCGACGCGCGAAGGCGACGCCATGGCGAAGTCGTCCAGCAGCAAAACGTCTACACGTGCCAACCGCAACAGGAAGCGGCCGATAGGTATTGACTGTTCTGGTTTTTAGACTGGCCTGTTGAGTTAAGCGCGTGCCAAATTGTTAAAGCATCGATCCCATCGGTTCTCAACTTTGTCGGCCATCGCTGGCGGAGCAGTGTGATTCACGTCGGCGCCGCTGGGCTTGTCGAAGCCACGGAAATTGGGCGTCGAGTTTGGCAATAGCTTCGGCGGTGGTTTCCGTGGCGGAAAAGGCGGAGCCAGGCAGCGATGGCAAACTGGCGGCGTAGGTGCGTTGGCGGAAACGGCAATTGCGCGCGTACGCACGGCCGCCGCGCGCGCCGATGCGGCGGAGCGATTCGGGTGTCTGATTAAACAAAATGGGATACGGGAAAATAGGTTGGCTCATGGCACGACCATTGATCCCGTGATCGGGCGGCAAAGGCAAGGTGAATCCGACGCTCGCTCGCAGAAAGTAGCGATGAGACGGCGATGATGCCGTTACTGCCGGCCAGATAGCGAGCTATTTCCGTTTGTCTCGTAAATAGTACGCATTTGTCTGAATCGCCGCAACGCAAGGCTGGCCTTGCATGTATGTACTGTCGTCGGACTCGCTCTCTTTTCCGAGTCTCGGCGATGGTGGCGCCTTCCTCATAGCGGCGTACCTCGTCGGTGTCCGTCCGTTTGAGCTATGACAGCCACCATCACGCCTTCGAGCGGCTCTACCCGGACCGCTATCAGGCGATCTTCCACCTTCGGCCAAGCGGCGATCTTACGGTGCGGACCTGCTATTTCCTTAATACAATTGCCGATCCCGCTCACCATCGGCTTTCGGGCCGGAACTTAGAACAATTTGATGTAAGATCGCCAGTGCCGAGAGCCCGCGCAATTGCCGGCGGAGCACCGGCACTCCGCCGGTTTGTTCCTGGCGGCCTGGCACTCAGACGGAAACGGGGCGATTGCCTGCCGGGAGCCGCCCCGCCTGGGGCGGCAGATTCTCCCGCCGGTTGCTGTGAGCCTGGTGTGGTAATCTAGCACTCCAGTGACCCGCGAAGAGATCGCCGCTGCCTCGCTCGCGATACGCGATCGCTTGCAGCGCGCCGAATACCTTCAACGGAGTTAGATTGACTGCATCGTGTCTACATGATATCCCTGTTTGCAGCATAGCGAATGACGAATCGAAGGAGATCGTATGAAAGCCGCGCTTGCTTTGATCCTGCTGGGTTATGGAATGTGCTGGGCCCAGGCTACCGATGACTGCAAGCCTTCCGGGTTGAACATTCCCGAGGCCAAGTACCCTTGCGTTTATGCGGATAATCGCGCGATGTTTCGAGTCATAGCTCCCGATGCCCAAAAGGTGACGGTGCGGATCGGCCGCGGGTTCGATATGACGAAAGGTCCGGACGGCATATGGAGCGTCACTACGACACCGCTGGTGGCCGGTTTCCACTACTACAGCCTGCAGATCGATGGCGCGACCGTTGCGGATCCCTCGACCATGACGTTCTTCGGATCGGGCTGGCAGAACAGTGGAATCGAGATTCCCGAGCCTGAAGCGGACGCAAGCTACTATCACGCGAAGGATGTGCCGCACGGTCACGTGAGCGAGCAATGGTATTTTTCTACGATTACCAACAAGTGGCGCCGATGCTTCGTCTACACGCCGCCCGACTATGGGACGAACGTCAGAGGCACCTACCCCGTTCTGTATTTGCTCCACGGTTGGGGCGAAAATGAAACCGGCTGGTACACCCAGGGCCACGTGGATTTCATCATGGACAACCTGATCGCGGAGAAGAAGGCCCAGCCGATGATCATCGTGATGGACAATCTCAACGCGGTCAAGCCCGGCGAAAGCGCCGCCCTGTTTGCATCTCGTGCGTTGGTTCCGGCTCCGGGAACGGCTCCCCCAGCCGGTGGCACACCGGGCGCGCAGCGTCGTGGCGCCGGGCCCGGGGGACGGGGCGGATTCAACCTTTCGGGTTTCACCAACATGATGTTCACCGATTTGATTCCCATGGTCGAACGGACTTATAGGGCGCTTCCAGGGCGCGAGAACCGGGCCATGGCGGGGCTGTCGATGGGTGGCATGCAGACGTTTACGACCGCGCTCAACAACCTCGACAGGTTTGCGTATCTGGGCGGATTTAGCGGAAGCTGCGGCGGTAGAGGCGGGACCTTTGATCCGAAAACCACCTGTGGTGGTGCATTCGCGGATCCAGCGGCATTCAACCAGAAGGTCAAAGTCCTATTCCTCGGAATCGGCTCCGCCGAAGGGCCGGGAACGAAGCAATTCAGCGATGCTCTGACCGCTGCCGGCGTTCACAATGTATATTTCGAGTCGCCCGGTACGGCGCATGAATGGTTGACGTGGCGGCGCTGCTTGAACGACTTCGCGCCGCGGCTTTTCCGGTAGACGACGCGGGCTAACTATCGTTGTGCCGCGGTACTTTCAAACTCGATCGTATAGACGTGGCCCGCTTTGACGCTCACGCGCGCCAGCGAGTTGTCCACTGCCGGCGCGGGAAGTTCTACGTGGCCGTCGCGGATACTCCGGATGCGCACGCCGGGAGCGATCCGGATTTGCTGCACGCTGTCCACCATGGGCCTGAGCGTAGCGCTGGTGGGCAGTCCGTACGCCCAGGCGATATCGACCTCTACTCCTCCGCGCGCGCGTAATCCGGATACCCTTCCGCTTCTCCACGGCTTCGGCAGCGCCGGCAGCAGTTCGATTTCCCCGGCATGGCTCTGCAAGAGCATCTCGGCGATAGCCGCGGTGGCGCCGAAGTTGCCGTCGATCTGGAACGGCGGGTGATTGTCGAACAAGTTCGGCAGAGTGGACCTGCGCAGCAGCGCCAGCAGGTTTTCGTAAGCCTTGCCGCTGTCGCCTAGACGCGTCCAGAAGTTGATCATCCAGGCGCGGCTCCAGCCGGTGTGGCCGCCGCCGTTGGCCAGCCGGCGTTCGATGGTTGCACGGGCTGCTTGGGCCAGTTCGGGCGTCTTCTGGCGCGTGATCTGGTTGCCCGGGAAGAGGGCGAACAACTGCGACATGTGGCGGTGTCCGGGTTCGGTTTCCTGGTAGTCTTCGGGCCATTCCATGATCTGGCCGAATTTGCCGATGCGCAGCGGCAATAGCTTATCGCGGGCCGCCGCTACCTTGGCGCGGAAGCCGGCATCGATCCCGAGAGTCTCGCTGGCTTCGATCACGCGCCCGAAGAGCGCATACAGGATCTCGGTGTCCATGGTCGGCCCCATGGTGAGGGACGCTTTCTCGCCCGACGGCATCTGGTAAGTGTTCTCCGGCGAGATCGAAGGACCTGTTACCAGATGGCCCTTGCCGTCCGGGACCAGGTAGTCGAGAAAGAACTGCGCTGCCTCCTTCATGAGCGGATAGCCGCGATTGGCCAGGAACTGCCGGTCGCGTGTGAAGTCGTAATGCTCGGCAAGGTGGAGCGAAAGCCATGCCGCGCCCATAGGCCATACGCCCCAGGCCGCGCCGTCAATCGGAACGGCGTCTCCCCACAGGTCCGTGTTGTGATGCAT
The DNA here is from genome assembly GCA_963738375.1 of Bryobacterales bacterium. Lineage (GTDB taxonomy): Bacteria > Acidobacteriota > Terriglobia > Bryobacterales > Bryobacteraceae > Bog-159. Next base: position 1,494,396 of record CAVTWL010000004.1, read on the forward strand.
GACGAATCCGCCGGCGTTGTAGTAGAACTTCGCCACCTGGCGGCCGTTCTCGCGCCCGTTCTCGATCAGGCTGAACAGCGGCTCGGTCAGTTCCGAGAGGTTGCAGGTTTCCGCCGGCCAGTAGTTCATTTCGGTATTGATGTTGATGGTGTACTTGCTCCCCCAGGCCGGCGTCAGGCTGTCGTTCCATTTGCCCTGAAGGTTGGACGCCATGCTGCCGGGCCGGCTGCTCGAGATCAGCAGGTATCTCCCGTACTGGAAATAGAGCGCCGCGAGGTCTTCGTCCGTCGAGCCTTTCTGAACGCGCAGGAGCCGCTCGTCGGTTGGGAGGGCGCGCGCCGCGGCCTCCACCGGAAGTTCCAGATGCACGCGGCGGAAGAAGTGCTGGTAATCCGCTACGTGCTCCTTCCGGAGAACCTCATAGGGGCGTGCCGACGCCGTGAGATCGCGCGCGCAGGCGGCGGCGAGGTCCTTCTCGCGATAGTCGGTGGCGGCCACGATCACGAGCGTCACGCTGTCGGCCGCGGTTACATCGAGGCGGTCGCCGGTATTTTCCATGTGGCCGCCGGAAATCGAAGCTTTCATCTCGGCGCGGAAGCGCACCCCGGTTTCGTGCTCTCCCGGAGCCTTCTTCGGCAGCGCCTGGCCGGTCATGATCAACCTGCCTGGCGCGGCTTCGGTGGCAGCGTCGGCGGGCCGGGTCATCGAGGCGTGGAACGAAATGCTGCCCGGCTTATCGGCAGTGAGGCGCACGACGATGCAATGGCACGGCGCGGAGGCAAACGCTTCGCGCGTATAGCGGGTGCCGCCGGCCGTATACTGCACCGACGCGATAGCGGTATCGAGGTTCAACTCGCGGCGGTAGCCGGACGGCTCGGGCACTTCGCCGAAATCGAGCCAGAGGTCGCCCAGCGTCTCGTAAACAGGGAGGGTCCGGGGGATGCTGATCATGGTTCGATCCGCCAGCGCCTGCGCTTCCGCCGGGTGCCCTTCTTGCAATAATTTCCGGATCTCGGGAACGGACTTGGAAGCTTCGGGATTACTACGGTCGCGCTTATCGCCCGACCAGACTGTGTCCTCGTTCAACTGCAGGTGCTCTTTGCGGGCGTCGCCAAAGACCATCGCGGCCAGACGGCCATTGCCGATCGGCAGAGCCTGCACCCATTGCGCGGCTGCCTGCCGGTACCAAAGCTTGAGCGCGTTATCCTCCTGCGCCGGGCACAGGCCGCAAGAGCCAAACGCCGTGAGCAGGCATACGCTCAGCAAAAGACGAAGTTTCATATACACCTTGTTTGGGGTATGCGGCACTGACATCTGAGCACAGGTCGCGTGACCTGTGCTCGCCTCCATGTGTAGCTATTTCTTCCTGGCGGTCTGAATTACGGCATCGAATGCCGGCTTGGGTTTGCCGTCGCGATCGAACAGCAGCGGATAGTTGGTGCGGCCGCGGACGGGAAAATTGTTTTTCCAGGAATCGCCATCGGTGACACCCCAGAAGGTGACGCGCGACATCACGTCGGCGTGCTTGACGAAGATGGCGAACAGGTCCGCGTAGCGCTTGGCAAGGGCCTTCTGGATATCCTCGGGCAGGCCGTTCACGTAGGGGTTGGCGCCGCCTGCGGACGTGGCCGAAACGTCCGCGGAGTTGCCGCGCCCGGCGGGCGGGAGCACGTCGACATCGAGCTCGCTGATGCTGATCTTCACACCCAGGGCGGCGAAGGCGTTGATCGTGTCTTCCTGTTGCTGGAGGGTGGGCCAGTCGAGGGAGTCGTGGCCTTGCAGGCCCATAGCCGCCACCTTCACTCCGGCAGCTTGCAGCTTCTTGATCAGATCGACCGCGCCTTTCCGCTTGGCTTCGTTCTCGATGGAGTAGTCGTTGTAGTAAAGCTCGCAGTTGGGGTCCGCCTCGTGGGCATACTGGAAGGCCTTTGACCAGGTAGTCCTCGCCGATGATGTTCAGCCATTGCGATTTGCGCAGCGTGCCATCCTCATTGAGCGCTTCGTTGACCACGTCCCATCCGCCGATTTTGCCTTTATAGCGCGTGACCACGGTAGTGATATGTTCCTTCATGCGCTGCCAGCAGTGCGTCGCGGGTGAGGGGCGCGCCCTTTTCGTCCTGGAAGACCCAGCGGGGCACCTGGCTGTGCCATACCAGGTTGTGGCCGACGATGAACATCTTGTACTTCTGCCCGAAGGCGACGTACTCGTCCGCCGGTCCGAAATTGTAGCCGTCCACCCGGGGATGGATCACTTCCCACTTCATGACATTTTCGGGACTAATGGTGTTGAACTGCGCGGCGATGATCCCGGCGGCGCGCGGCATCTTTCTCTTCAAACTGGCGTTGGTTGAGCGCCGCGCCGACGCGGAAGAGGCCATGGAAGGCGTCCTTCAGCGAAGGTTGCTGAGCGAAAGCGGCGGTGGTGAGAATGACGGTGAGGGGGATTGATCGATTGAACATAGTGTCCTCGAGACATCAGAATGCGGAACAGACCGGTCTGACTTCTTATTGGAAATCCCGCTGGTCGAAGGCATGATTTTGGCGTCCCCTTGGGCGCTAAGACGAATTGATTTTGATATCAAACTATACCGGCATTAACGCAACGAAAGCAACGCTTTTCCACGAACCCGCTTCTTTAGCCGCGGTCAATTCCGTGCCGCTGATTCAGAAGGCGGAGTCACACGGAAGCCACTGAACCCGGCTGAGGGGCAGATACGCCATTCCTGGACTGTGTCGGAGTCGCGACCCGGGTCAGGGTATCAAATCGGCATCCTGCGGGCCCAGTACTACAGCTCCTTCGTAGACCCGGCCGCTGATCATCCCTTTGTGCCGGCCCTCGATCTGAATCCGCTGTTCTCTCTGGGTGGTGTTAACGTACAGGGTCCGCCCCTCCACAACCCTCGCGTACACTCCTTCGGGAGTTCTGGGGCCGGGTTCGAGGCCCGCCATTTTGTAAATGGAGTTCAGCACCGGCCCGATCGCGGACGCTTTCGACTCAGTCGCCAGGTAAATGGCGTTCCCTTTACCGAACCTGTTGATCGTGACTGCCGGGGAATGATCCGGCGTATTGGTAAATCGCGCCGAGACCTTGGCCGTCGAGGGCTCGAGTACTTCGTACCAGCGTACGCCGCTGGCGATGGATGCGCCGTCCAATGCGAACGTCAGAGGCGATTCAACCTCATAGAACTCGTTGGTCTTCAGTCCGAAAACGTCATTCAGGCGGCCCGGCAGGGGCGTTTCGAACCATTGGGCGTGCTCGTCGACCTTGGCCGACAACGCCGTCATCAGGACCGTGCCGCCGCCGCTCACGTAGTCGCGCAGCGCCTTCGCGCTGGCGGCGTCCATCAGGTAATCGGCGGGTACAACGACCAGTTTATAGCGCCCAAGGTCGTGATTGCCAACATTGACGACGGCAACGTCCAGGTTGGCGCGGAACAATGGTTCGAAGGCTTCTTGGACCTGTTGGGTATAAGGAGTTTTGAAGTATTGCCGCGTGGTGCTGGACGGTCCGTTCGGGTGCGCAGCGATGAAGGAATCGAAGGAATAGGCGAGGGCCACCTGGGGGTGGGTGTAGCGCGGAAATCCGAATTTCGAGAGCTGCTGGAATTCCGAAGCGATCCGCGCGAATTCATCGACTTTCCACGATGGCGTTCCGTCGTGGTCCAGAAGTCCGAACAGCGCCTGCTCTTCGCCGCCAAGGTGGCTGTTGAAGGTCCACGCCAGAATTGCCTGCGCGCCGATCAGCAGGGCCTCGTAGGCGTACATGCGGCTCCGGCCGCGGGCTCCGTAGAAGCCCCCGCCGCCGGCGGTGAACTCGTTGAACCAGATCGGCGTTGCGAGATCCCCTTTGGTCATCAGCGCACCCAGCGCGCCGCTTACCGGATCGCCAGGATAGAACCCCTCCGCGCCATAGGACACATAAGACTTGTAGGTGCTGAGATAGTCGAAGCCCCGTCTCCCGGCGGTATCCCACAGATTGGAGATCGATGGGACATCGGGCATATTGCGCCGCCGAATGGCATCCAGTTCCCGGAGCCGGTCGACCGTAACATCGGACCAGTAACGATGGAGGTCCAGATAGCGTTCGGCCGGTCCGGGACCATTGGCGAGCGGCAGGTCGACATCTTCGAAGCTATTGAGCCGCCGCGACCAGCGTTGTGTGGCCCAGGCTTGATTCAGATTCCCGACCGTTCCGTACTTCGTCTTCAGCCAGGCGATGAAGCGCTGCCGGTCCGGCTCCGAGTAGGACATAAACCCGTTTCCGATCTCGTTGTCGTAGCCGATGGCGATGACCGCGGGATGATGTCGATACCGTTTCGTAATGGCCTCGGCGAGGAGTCCCGCTTCACGGACGTAGTCCGGATCGCTGATGTTATCCATATATCGCTCCGCGGGCGCCACGCGTGCGCCGTTTTCGCTCACGATGTCCACGCCAGGGTGTGCGCGATGCAGCCAGATCGGGGCAGGGAGGCCCGGAATGTCGACGATGACCTTGATTCCGCCGGCCTGCATCTTGTCCATGATTCTGTCGAACCATTCGAAGCTGAACTTGCCTTGCGAGGGTTCGAACGAATCCCATGACAAGTCTCCCATCCGGACGATATTGAATCCTGCGCCTCTCATGATGGCGATATCGCGATCGATCTGTTCCGGAGAGCGATCGACGGGCTGATAGCAAGTGCCAACAAAGAGTTGTCCGGGGCCTGGCCAGTTGGAGTGGGCAGACGTGTCCTGGGCGCGGGCGCGAGGGCTACAAGCTGTTGCCGCGACCAGGCACAACGCAAGTTGCTTCGCCAAACCACAGCTAAGATTTTGGCTCATACCCAGGCTTCCGAAACTACCCAGCATACCCTGAGTAGATGGTTGCCGGCGGCCCAACCTCTTGTTGCGACCGAGCGGGCGTTGCGGTACGTTCGAGTTTCCGCGCGGCGTTTCACTGGCGGTCGCGTGGGGAGTGCAGATGAAGAGTAGAACCGGCGGCTTCGGCCGGAGAGAATTCGTGGCAGGCAGCGCCGGTTTGCTGGCAGCCGCCAAGTCCGTGTTATCTCAGCAAAGCCTATACTCGGACGGCAATTTTACCGGCGCCCCGATCTCCGGTCCGTTTCGCCCGAATTGGGAATCGCTCCGAGCCTACCGGTTCCCCGACTGGTTCCGGGACGCGAAGTTCGGCATCTGGGCTCATTGGAGCCCGCAATGTGTTCCCGAGCAGGGCGATTGGTATGCCCGAGGCATGTACATTCAGGGCAGTGCGCAGTACAACTACCACGTCAAAACCTACGGCCACCCTTCGCAATTCGGGTACAAAGACATCTGTCATCTCTGGCGGGCGGAGAACTGGAATCCCGAGGAACTGATTCGGCTCTACGCCAGGACCGGGGCCAAATATTTCGTCGCACTGGCCAATCACCATGGAAACTTCGATTGCTGGGACTCGAAATACCAGCCTTGGAACTGCGTGAAAGTCGGACCCGGAAAGGACATCGTCGGTACCTGGGAAAAAGTCGCTCGCGCGCACGGACTCAGGTTCGGCATCACCGTCCATGGCACACCCGGCAGGGTGTGGAAGCAGTTCATGCCAGTCCGCTATGACAGTGATGCCACGGGTCCTTTGAAGGGCGTGCCCTACGATGGTGTTTTGACCAAGGCGGAAGGCAGAGGCAAGTGGTGGGAGGGTATGGACCCGCAGCAACTCAATGGACGTCCCCACGGCAAAGACGAGCCCTGCCCCGAGTTCGTCGAGAACTTTATGTTGCGCACCCAGGATTTGATCGACAAATACAGCCCGGACCTCTTGTATTTCGACGACAACCTCGATTGGTGGTTTGACGCGGGAGCGCCGGCGGGCAGAGAACTGAATGTGTGGCTCGGCATGCCGGAGCTTGCACCCCATATCATGGCGTACTACTACAACGCCAACTTCCGCCGAAACGGGGGAAAACTGGACGCGGTATTCAATATCAAAAATGTTCCCCGCGCGGTGCTGGGCACTTTGGTCCGCGATTTCGAAATGAGCCAGGCAGACGACGTGGAATCCAATCCATGGCAAACGGATACCTGCATCGGAGGTTGGCATTACAGCCGGTCAATCTACGCGAATCATCGTTATCGCACCGCCCAGGCCATGACTCATCTTCTGGTCGATGTAGTGAGCAAAAACGGTAACCTGCTGCTGAACATACCCCTGCCCGGTCACGGCAGGCCCGACGACGATGAGTTCGCGTTTCTCGACGAATTCGGCGCCTGGATGGCGCTCAACGGCGAGGCGATTTACTCCACCCGGCCCTGGAAAATCCATGGCGAAGGTCCGGCCAAGGGCGGTGGTTCGCTGTATGGTGGCGCAGGTCCGCAATTGGTCGCGGGCGATATCCGGTTTACGACCAAGGGTGACTCGCTATACGCTATAGCGCTGGCTTGGCCCGAAGATAGAAAGCTGGTCATCCGGTCGCTCGCTTCGGATTCCCCACATCACCGTGGCTCAATCGCCAGAATCGGGCTGCTGGGTTCGGAATCCAATCTCACGTGGTCGCGCGGCGCCGGGGGACTCACGGTCAACTTGCCGGAAAAACCGCCGTGCAATTACGCGTATGTATTCAAAATCAACCCTCTGGGAGAATGACGATGCCGCTCTGCAACCGGCGCGGCTGAGCGGCACAGGAGACTGGAACTTGAGACTCCATGTATTTACGATTGCGTTTTTATCGCTGACTGCCATCTCGTCAGCACAACAGCCGGGCGACGTTCCGTACCTGGATCCGAACCTGTCGCCGGAACGCCGCGCGGCGAGATCTCGTTTCTCGCATGACCCTGGAAGAAAAGGTGCTCCAGATGCAAAACAGCGCTCCGGCGATTCCGCGTCTTGGCGTACCTGTCTACAACTGGTGGAACGAGGCCCTGCACGGGGTGGCGCAGGGGCGCGCCACTGTCTTCCCGCAAGCTATTGCGCTTGGCGCCACCTGGGATCCCGACCTGATCCATCGCGTGGCCGACGCGATTTCCACGGAAGCGCGAGCCAAATACCATGAAGCCCAGCGCCGCCCTCCAGTCACCGAGGTGGCGCCGGGCGCCGCTCCCGGCCGCACCGCCGGGTTGACCTACTGGTCGCCGAACATCAACATCTTCCGGGATCCACGCTGGGGGCGCGGGCAGGAGACCTACGGCGAGGACCCGTACCTCACCAGCCGGATGGGCGTGGCGTTCGTTAAAGGCATGCAGGGCGATGATCCGCATTATTTGAAGGTCGTAGCCACGCCCAAGCACTACGCCGTGCACAGCGGTCCTGAGCCGCTGCGGCACACCTTCGACGTCAAGGTAAGCGAGTACGACCTCGTGAACACCTATCTTCCCGCCTTCAAGGCCGCGGTGACGGAAGGCAAGGCGGACTCGGTAATGTGCGTGTATAACTCCGTGGATGGCGTGCCGGGTTGCGCCAACGCGGACCTGCTGCAAAAGCGCCTGCGCGATCAGTGGGGCTTCCAAGGCTACGTCGTGAGCGATTGCGGCGCCATCGGCGATATCTTCCGAAGTCACAAATATGTTGCCACGCAGGGTGAAGCGGCCGTGTCGGCCGTCAAAGCGGGCACGGATCTCACCTGCGGCGGCGAGTATCGCAGCCTGCTTGACGAAGTCAAGGCCGGCCACATCACGGAAGCCGAAATCACCCGCTCGGCTGAGCGTGCTGTTCGTAGCGCGATTCCGGCTGGGCATGTTCGATCCCCCGGATCGCGTCCCGTACTCGAAGATTCCGTACTCCGAGAACGATTCCGCCGCGCACCGCCAACTGGCCCGAGACGCCGAGCGCGAGGCCATCGTTCTGCTGAAGAACCAGGGCGGCTTCCTGCCTCTGAAATCCTCGGTGAGCAGGATCGCGGTGGTCGGCCCTTCGGCCGACGATCCGATCGGCTTGCTGGGCAACTACAACGGCATCTCTTCAAAGCAGGTGACGCCGCTCGAAGGCATCCGGCAGCAGTTCGCCAACGCCAAAGTGCAATACGCCCTCGGCGCCACCTATACGGGCACGACGCAGGCGCTGGTCGACTCGAACGTCCTCGTTCCGCCGGAAGGCAAGGGCGAAGGGATTGCTGGCCGAGTACTTCGACAATCCGGATTTCCAGGGCGAGCCGAAGCTGCGCCGCGTGGAGCCGCGCGTGTACTTCGACGCCAACATCGAAGAACCCGCCGTGCTGTCGGCAGTCGCATGGCGAGCAAGTACTCCATCCGCTGGACGGGCACGCTTGATTCCGCCGGCCACCGGCGATTATGTGATTTCCGCGCGTACCGGCAACTGGAACCGCGAGGGAAAGATCAAACTGTTCCTCGACGACAAAGAGGTCAACTCCGGGGGACGCGCGGGCGTCCGGCTGGCCAGGCCAGGGCCAGGGCAGGGGATAGGTCGCGCCCCGGCGGTCCGCCGCCGATACAGTTGGAGGGCGGGCACAAGTACGCCGTGAGAGTGGAATATACGCAGAATGGTCCCGGCGGCGGGGCCCAACTGAACTGGATTCCGCCGGCTGCCGTGATGCTGGCTGAAGCGGGGAAGGTGGCCAAAGATTCCGACGTGGCGCTGGTCTTCGTCGGCCTGAATGGATCGCAGGAAGGGGAAGGCCACGACCGCAGCGCGATCGAACTGCCGGAGCCGCAGGAAAGCCTGGTGAAGGCCATGATCGCTACCGGCAAGCCGGTGGTGGTGGTTCTGACCAGCGGTAGCGCCGTGGCCATCAACTCCGCCGCGGCCGGAGCGCTACTGCGGTGCTTTCGGCCTGGTACGGCGGCGAGGAGGCCGGCACGGCGATCGCGGAGACACTGGCCGGCGTCAATAACCCGGCGGGGCGTCTTCCGGTGACGTTCTACAAGAGCCTTGACCAGGTGCCCGCGTTTACCGATTACTCCATGAAGGGCCGCACCTACCGCTACTTCAAAGGCGAGCCGCTATACCCGTTCGGCTTCGGGCTGAGTTATTCGACTTTTGCGTATTCGGGCTTGAGCGCGAAGCGCACCGCGACCGGCGCTGAAATCCGCGCAACGGTGAAGAATACATCCATCGCGCGCAGGCGACGAAGTAGTTCAGCTCTATATCAGTGGTGAGCCGGAAGAGGAGGCGCCGATTCGCAGCCTGCGCGGATTCGAGCGGATTCACCTGCGGGCGGGAGAGAGCCGCGAAGTGAAATTCATCCTCCCGCCTGAAGACTTGCCAAAAGCCAAGTTGCAGATCAGCGTCGGCGGCGGACAACCCGTGGGTACCACGCCACACGTGAACGGTACGCTGTAACACCAGACTGGGCTCACTTGCCGAGTTTTTCCAGCGTGACCAGCACGACATCATTGCTGTGCATGGGCACCGAAAACTCAAACGCGCCGTTGGTTCCGACCTGGGTGACACGGTTGGTCTCCGGGATGTCGCGCGTCAGATTCCTCAGTTGGTCGAGTTGTGCCGCGCTCAAGTCCTTGGGAGCGCCCATATCGATGTAGGCCGAATACGCGTCATTGGAGCGGTAGCCGGTGCGGTGAACCGTCAGTTTGTAGCTGCCGCCCTTAAGATGGCTGACACTCAACTCCACGGATGGTGCGGGTGCGGCTGGAACAAGACGGCTATAAAAGGGCCGGTTGCTGACTTTCTGCTCGGGTTGCCGGAAGTCCCAGATTACGGCGGAAACGCCGCCGTTCTCCGCCGCGGCGAAGACTTGCGAGTCCTGGGCCGGAATCTCGTTACCCTTGACCGCATGAAGATATTTGTACGCAAAGTAGGCCGGTTTGCGGATGCCCTCGCGGTTCATCAGCCCGAACCCGCCGTGAAAGGGTGTCGGCGGCGGCCCCGGCTCTTCGAAGAGATCGGTGTAAGTCCAGTAACTCATCCCCTGCAGCAAGCCTTGGCTGGCCTTCAGCTTGCTCAGAATGTACGGCGCACTGATGTACGAATCATGCACCAGATCGCGTGGGGTGTAGCTTGTGCTCCACTCCGTGAAGTAGAGCGGCAGGTTGGGGAATTTCGATGCCTGGATCTGCTCGCGAACCCTCCGCACGTCGCCGGCGATGGCGTCCGGCGATGGAGACAGCTTCGTGTCTTCCTTGCCGTTCTGGTCCAGAAAACCGCCGTCAACGCCGTAGGTGTGGGTAGTGACGAAGTCCACCGCGGCGCCGCTTCGCGCGAGATGATCGAGGAATTCCGGCACCCACGCGGCGCCGGCCGTCGAAGGGCCGCCCACTCGCAAATCAGGATCGATCGCCTTGATGGTGTTCGCCGTCAGATCGTAGAGTTCGAAGTATGCTTGCTGGTCGCCCCCCTCCCAGAAACCGGACAGGTTAGGCTCGTTCCACACCTCGAAGAACCAGGTGCGCACTTCGGCCTGCCCATAACGTTTTTCGATGTGGTGAATAAACGCGTCGATGAGGTCTTTCCACGCGGCCGGCGCGGGATGCGAAGTATTGCCCTTCCAATAAAAGATTTTGTTTTCGGACGTTTTCATGGCCTCCGGCGTGAACCCCAGTTCGACAAACGGCTTGATGCGGCGCGCCAGTAAGTCATCGTAGAGCTGGTCTATTTTCGTCCAGTCGTAGACATTCTTTCCGTTTTCAACGCGCACCGTACCCAATACGTCGTGGAAGATCGCATGGAAACGAATGTAGCGGAAGCCGAGCTCGTCCACCGCAGTCTTGAGCTGCGCCTGGCAGTCGTCGCGAATCAGTGTGCCCGGATAATCCGAGCCCACCGACAAGTCGAAGAATCGGTCGAACGATTTCGCAGCCCGCGTTACGTCCAGGCTTATTTGGCGCGATGCCGGATCGGCGCCATCCGCCGAGATCATCGTGAGAAACATTAGACAGCCGCAGGCGAAGCCTGTCAGACATTTCCTGCGCGAATTCTGCATGTTGATTTCCTTTGTAAATCCTTGTGCGCGATGACCTATTGAACCGCAATGGTGACGTTGGCCTGACTGGTGACGACGCCCACGGTGATGGTCACCGGGACCGAGTTGCCTGGGTTGATCGATTCGGGGACCTGCGCGTTCAACTGCAGGACGCCGGCGGTCAAGTAGGGGGCTTCTCCGCAATAATTCACATTGGCGGGTTGGCCTGCGATGGTGGCCGAACACGCGGCCTGCGCCTTTGGGAGCGGCGCGCCGTTGTATGCCGAAAGGCGGCCGTCGACGCCGGGTGGCGTGGTAGTTCCCTCGCCGGTGGCAAAGATAGAAATCCAATCGCCACGGGCGGCCGGGTGGCCGGCCCCGTTGACCGACAGATCCTGATTCAGGACTGCCCCTTGCCCCGTACCGGTTCCGCTGCTTGTGAAAATGCCCGGCCGGGTGGCGGCGATGGGAATCGGGAACACCGCCGATGGGTTACCCTGATAGACCACCACCACGTTCGCCGTGCTGGAAGCAGCTGCTTCATACGGCACAACGGCATTGACCTGCCCCGGGCCGGCGTATATCAGCGGTGCGGCATTGCCGTTGATGAAGACTTGGGTGCCGCTGAGCAAGTTTTGCACCAGACCGTTGGAGTCCAGCGTGAGGCCGGCCCCGGCGGAGGGGCCGAGGCCGGTCCCCCAGATGGCGACGATCTCGCCGGGAGAAACGGCTCCCGTGGCGTACGATGCGCCGTTGGTTACCGTGTTCACGACGGGCTGCGGCGCCGCCATCACGCTTTGGGCTTGAGGGATCACCAGCAGAGTGATGGACTGGGCCGGAAATGTCGTGCTCAGGCCGGTGCTGTTCAGGCTAATGTCGGACTGGCGTACAATCGCGCCCAGGTTTGCGCTGCTGTATTGCCAGACCTGGGCGGCGCCGGCGGGCGTGAAGTTGGCGAGCCCAATGGAATCCGTGATAGCGGCGCTGGTCTTATTCAGGACAACCATGGTCAGCACCGAATCGTAGCGCTTGGCGGCGAAGATGGAAAGCGCGTCGGGATTGCCGGAGGTGGCGGAAACGCTGGCGCCCCCGAATTGGCCGCCGTTGCCATCGTAGTTCAGATAGATCTTAAAGGCGAAGGCGGCGGGACTGGTGGGCGAAAGACTGGTCCAAACCGTGCCGTAATCCAGTTGCTCGCGGCCGAAGATGCCCAGGATGTCGGCCTGTGCAATGGCGCCGGTAATCGCGTCCGGCGCACCCCAGTTATATTCCGTGATGGCAGTCTTGGTTCCGGGGTAGTTGTCGGCCACCCACTGGCGCATGCGCGGCACCAGCGAGATGGCGACCTCGGCGCCGGTGGCATCTTCGAAGCCGCCGCCGGGCGGATAGTAGTTGGGATCCCACAACGTGCGCGTCGAGGTCATGCGCAGTGTTTCCATAGCCGCGTCGCCCACGCTACCGCTCAGACCGCCCGGCGCCACATACCCGTGAACGTCCATCGCATCAAGCAGGCGGTAGCCGTTTTGCTGCTCGAACTGCTTCATCTGCTGCAAGTAATATGGAATCCAATAGACGCTGCCATGCGCCTGGTAATCCAGCGGGTTGTCCCAGTATTTCCAGGGTGACTTACCCCAACCATCGTGCATGTCGAGGCTCGAAAACAACATGCCGCTCCAGCCGCTGGGCACGGGACCGCTGACGAGGGCGCTGGGGTCGGCGGCCTTCACCGCTCGCGCCCACTTCAGATTGCGCGCCATCATATCGTCGTAGCTCGCGGGTTGCGGATAGATATCGATGTGAACGCCAGCCCACCATTCCGGCTCGTTATCCATCTCCCAGATGCGGACGCCGCCCGTGCTGGCGGCGCCATACGTGGACAAGATCTGGCTCACCCACTGCTGGGAGAAGGCCGGCAACACGGACATATAGGCATCCTTGGGATCGTTCACGACCTGCGCGCCGTTCCCCAGAACGCCATTGCCGCAGTCCGGATTATAGGGATCGGTGGCCTTCTGCGCACCGTACTTTTGCACGCTGAAACTGCACCCGCCGCCGGATTTGGGGGCCCAGTCCATCAGGGAGACCGTACCCATGCTGGCCGTGCCCGCCGCGAGATTCGCGATATGAAACGCGTCGAACCCAGGGCTTACGCCGGCGTTCTCGAAGTACCAGTCGGAGGCGATATTCCTAGTGCTGTTCTGCCAGTTGAAACTGGTGGCACTGTCACCGCCCCATCGAATCAGCGGTACGCGCATCATCTCCAGCAGTCCGTTGTCCGACCATTCGTTAATCCCATAAATAAAGGGGCTGATCGGGTGAATGTTTGCAGCGGCATCGACGGCCAGCGCGGGTGTAGATTGCGCGTCGGCGGCCGGGCCGATCAGCAAGCCCAGACCAATAACGAGAAGCGGCTTCATATATCGCCTATTTTAATCCGGGGCTTATTCGCCCTGATGCCCTGTCCGGCAGTTGCTCCTCTATTTCGCCGGACAATCGGGGAACATGATCTGAGCGGTCTGATAGAGATACCGTCGCCAGTTGGCCCACTCGTGGCCGCCCGTACTGAGCACCCAGAAATTGCGCAATCCGTACTGATCGAAGAGCGCGAGATCCTTTTGGCCGTTTCTTAGCGCGATGTCGGTTTCGCCGGCGGCCATGTAGAGCGGCACGCGGAACTTGTCATTAGTGGCTGGATCCTTCAGCATGGCTCCGTAATACTCGTCGAATTTCTTCAGCGTGGCTTCGCTGATGTGACCGGAACTGTAGATATAGAGCTCGCTGAACGTGTCGAGGTGCTGAAAGCCTGTGTGGATCACAACCATGCCGCCCATCGACAGGCCCGCCAACGCCCGATATTCCCGGCTCGCCTTGGTGCGGTAATGGCTATCGACGTAGGGAATGATGTCCTTCAAGTATTCCTGCGAGCACTTGTCGTCGGAGCCGATGGGCGAAGGATCGAACGTCGCGCAGGCTCGTGTATTCGGCATGACAATGATCATGGGCTTTGCCTTGCCCGTGCCGATCAGGTTATCGAGAATGGCGCCCGCATACCCCCCGCTACGGACGTCTTCACTGGTCCATTTGGAATCGTCGTCACCGCCCCCGTGGTTCAGGTAAAGCACAGGGTATCGGGCGCCGGCATTGCCTGCGTAATCGGGCGGCAGATACACATGCATGCGCTTGTCCTCGCCGGCGTAGTTCTTGTAGTTGGCTAGTTCGATCTTCCCGTGGGGGACGTCACCTCTTGCGAAAAAGGTCTGGTCGGTAATGGCGGGTAGCGCGGGGAGGATCGGTAGTGGCCAGACCCCCGCTTTGGGGGTTGGTGGCATCGCCTGTCCGGCGGGCGGCGCGCCCGTCCTGGTTTGGCCCGCGGGGGGCTGCGTGGCCCAGCCTTCCCCTTCGGGAGTCCGCCGCCATGCGAAGTATTCGTCCAATACTTTGAGCGCTGCGGCGCTGGGCACAGGTCCCGTGTGGGGCGTCTGCGCGAAGTACATCACCACAGGATTGGCGTCGTTGAAGGCCGGCCACGCGGGAACGCCTTCCCCGTTCGGATCGCCGCGCTTGGCGAAGTTCGTCCAGTAGGTAGCCATGGCCTCCGAGATTACCGGGTCTGACTTCTGCGAATTCGACGAATTCAGATGTTGGAAAACGTAGGCCACATCCATGCCGTGCGGCGAGCCGTAGCCCGCCCGTGGAGAATCGGCTGGATATTCGGGGTGCTGATCGAAACAGTAGTAGAACACCTTGGACTTCCCGGTCTGCGCTTCGAGTCGCGCCCAGATCCAGGTGTGCCAGCCGAAAGCCGCATCGCGGGTGAGGTCGCGCGCGGTCTTCGCAACCGTTCCCGAGCCGGGTGGATAAGCTGCGATCAGCTTGTCCGCAAGCGGGCCGTAGCGCCCCTTCACGGCCGCGACATATTCCTCCGGGGTTTTGGGCGGTGAAAAGCTCGCGCCTTCGTCCGAGTTGTAGCCCACCAGAATGGGCGTGTCATTGTAGCGCCTGGCTTCGTACAACTTGTACTGATCGTCGGGAATCACCCACCCGTCGATGATTGGCCAAGCCAAGCCCATACCGCGGCCGGCTGCTTGAAGCTTGTCAGCGGGCAATTTCCGCAGTTCCGCAATCGACGAGGCCCCTGCGGCTTTGGCGTACGCTTCGCCCGAGCGCTCTGCATCGGGCAGGCGCTTCAGGTTCTCGCCCGGAAAGGTCGTTGGCCGCGACGGTCCGAACGATCCTCCGCTCTGCGAAATGACGCCTTGAAACAGCCCTTTCGCTAACGGCGACGCGCACAGCATGCTCACCGCGATCCCCCCGGCCGATTCCCCGAAAATGGTCACGCGGTGGGGATCGCCCCCGAATGCACCGATATTCTTCCGCACCCATTGGAGCCCTGCGATCATATCCAGCAGACCGTAATTCCCCGAGACATGATTCCGCCTCTCGGCGCTCAGATCCGGATGTGCCAGAAATCCGAGTCGGCCCACGCGGTAGGCGATGCTCACGAGCACGACTCCCTTTTGGGCGAGTTTCTCCCCGCTGTAGTTCGGTTCGGACGTAGCGCCAGCATTGAACCCACCGCCATAAATCCAAACCAATACAGGAATGCGGTCGCGCGGCGACTTCGCCGGAGTCCAAACATTCAAGTAGAGGCAGTCCTCGCCCGTTTCGGGTCCCTGACCCGCTCCGGGAGCTCTCATCCCCTGCACACACGAGGGCCCGAATTTAAGAGCTTGCCGGACTCCCTCCCATTTCGCGGCGGGCTCGGGAGCGCGCCAGCGGAGATCGCCGACGGGCGGCGCCGCGAACGGAATGCCCCGGTAGACCGTTAGACCGCTCTCGACGGCGCCTTGCACGAGGCCTCCCTCGACCTTGACCGCCGCGGGCATCTCGTTGGCCCAAAGCGCGGCCGCGATCATTACGAGCAGTAGAATTCTCTTCATTGCAACCGCCTCCTTATTGCTTCGCCGCGAGTTCGTAAATGCTGATGCTGTAGCGCGGCAAAGTGAGTGTATCGGGAATGGCATGTACAGGCGAACTGGTGATTCCCGGGTTCTGGATGTCGTCGCCGCTGGGGGCCAGCCTCCACAACGCACCTTTGCCCGCGAGCGAAGCGCCCGCGATGTTCAGCTTGAGCGCTTGATCGCCGTCCGTTGGATTTAGCACAGCCACGGTGAGGGTCTGGCGGTCCGCGGTCCAGGCGGCGGCCACGTCCAATGGAAAGGTGGCGCTGCCGGCGTTGACAGCGGGTTGTTCGCCGCCCACCGGACCGGTCACCTTGGGTTGGGGCGAATTGCCCGAGACTTCCACGGGGATCGAACCGAAGTGGTCGCGATAAATCTTGAAAACCTCGCCGTTGGCGTTCAGCTTCACGGGCACTCCATTGCGGGTGAGCAGCGAGGTAGCGAAAGTGTAGCCCGCCATCTGAAAAATGTCGGAATGCCGAAACATTTCGTGGAAAACCCAGGCGTATGATGGATAGATCGGATACTTGCCGTTACCCGCATAGGCCCATTCGTCCATATTGATGGGCTTGGGATGGGCCGCCAGCTCCGGCAGGACCTTCTCGTATTCTTTGTACGTCTCGTATTTGATGCGCACGTGGTTGGCGGGACGACGCATCCAATCGGTGATCGGCTCCTTGGGATCGTTCGGCCCTTGTTTGCCCTGGGCGAGATCGAAGTGCGTGCCGCCGTAGTTGTAGAAGTGTTCGCTGATCAGGTCGATATTGTCGAAGCAATTCTTGAGCAGATTGCCGGTCCAATCCGCAGGAGACATGATTTTCGGCACCAGATCCGGGCCGAGTTTCAGGGCCTCTTTGGAACCGGTCATGGTGTCCGGCATGGCGCCACTGGCGATCAGCACAATGCCCGGATCCGATTTCCGCATGGCCTTGGCAAACAGATTGTGCTTGTGCTCGAACTGCGGGAGCGCAATATACCCATACTCATAGCTGCCCCACATTTCATTGCCGATGCCCCAGAACTTCACGCCATGGGGCTCGGGATGGCCGTTGGCGGCGCGCAGTTTGCCCATCGGAGTACTGACGGCGCCGTTGACGTATTCGACATATTGCCCGGCCGACCACGCGTCGCCGAAGCCCGCGTCGACCGTAATATAAGCTTCCACGCCGAGGAGCTTGCACATCGACATGAACTCATCGGTACCGACATCGTTGGATTGCAGCGTGCGCCAGACCGGGTCCAATTCCGGCGGGCGCTTGTCGGGATCGCCGATGCCGTTGCGCCATTCGAAAGCCGAAACGTAATTGCCGCCGGGCCAACGATACACGCCGGAGCGAAGACTCTTAAGGGCAGCCATGGCGTCGGGCCGGAAACCGTTGATATTGTCGGCCGGCATCAGCGAAACCGCGCCGATGTGGAAGGAACCTGTTCCCGTGCCGCTGATTTCGAATTGCGCCGTGCCGGACTTTTCCGCCTTGAATGAGAAGGTGAACTTCTTGTATGAAGTCCTCAGCGGAGCGAGAGACACCGTCTGGCGCCCTTCGGGATTGTTAGCGCCCCATACGATGCCAACCGAAACCTTTGCCGTGGGGTCGCCGGCCAGTTGGATGCGCCCGTTATAGGTGGCGCCCTCCACGAAGGTGAGACCGGACTGCCGGATGCCCCGCAGTTCCGCGCCTTCCAGTTTGATGAGCGGCGAATGATCGCCCACGAACGGATTCTTCGTGTCCATGACGATGGATTCCGGAGCGCCGATGGGGATCCACCGCCGGGCAGGGCCGCGCCCTGGCCCCGGCCCGCGCCCTGCTCTGCCGGCGTCCGGTGGCGTTGCTGTCGCCGGTACGACCGGATTGTAGAACTTGCGGTCGTCGAGCATCTCGCTCCAAAGACCGGTGTAGACGAGGCTCCCGGCGTGCTCTATAAACTGGCCATAGAGATAAGGAGAAATGCTGGCGCCGGTTTTGGAGGCGTCGACGCTAGCGTTCACGGTCTGCC
The DNA here is from genome assembly GCA_963738375.1 of Bryobacterales bacterium. Classification (GTDB taxonomy): domain Bacteria; phylum Acidobacteriota; class Terriglobia; order Bryobacterales; family Bryobacteraceae; genus Bog-159. Next base: position 1,512,193 of record CAVTWL010000004.1, read on the forward strand.
CGGTGCCCGTCTGGACCACGGCGGCGAGAGCGAAGGGGAGGAAATACGAGATTTTCATATTTTTCGGAACATAGGCGAAGTCGTGCAGCATGCCCTAGATCGCAGTGCCTGTGTGCATCACTGTCGCGACCGGCATACTAGCGAATAGCCTACCTCAAAAGCAAAGACTCTCGTTGAAGAACGGCGGGACATGATTCTGAAAGCGAACCGCCACGGTGCTGGTGTGCGTGCCTGATACCCGGCGCGATACTGCCTGAGATTGCCTGCGTATTGGTCGATGAAGGCGAGGGGCGCCTTTGCGGCCCATTTCGCGAGGACGTCAGGTCGAACGGTCCCGTCCTTAACAGGCCGATCGACTTAGAGGGGAGGATCCTTGGGGTTGGGAGATCACACCGCCGCGCTGCCATGAAACACCGGCTGGTGAACTCCGGACCGTTATCTAGCCGCAGCCCCTCAGGCAGGCCGCGTTGGTCAATCACTTCGTCTAGCACCCGCGTGATGCGCGGCGCCGGCAGAGAGCTATCCCGTATGGTCCGAAAACTGGAATTATCTGAACCTGTGGGAGTTAGCGGGGACCAATGCAGGCCGGCGATAATGGAAAACGGATGAGACGCTTCCTAGACCCTTTCCGATTTCTGCTCATTGCGGTGGCCGGGTGGATGAACCAAGCCCAGGAGCAGATGATCGATTACCTACGCGAAGAGAACCGCGTTCTGCGCGAGCAAACCGGCGAGCGGCCGCTACGGCTGACTGACGACCAGCGGCGGCGCCTGGCTGCCAAAGCTAAGGGCCTGAGCCGCAAACAATTTGGCCCGCCACATACGGATGTTCACCTAGACGGTGCCAAATCGGCCCCCCCCACGAGCCAGGGGCGTTTGGGTTTTCCTACGCTACGAGGTCTGAAAATGGGAAGTCTCTGTAGGTCCGATGCTGAGCAGGATGCGTAATACCTCAACGCTGGTGGCACGCAACGCGTGTTGAGGATACAGGCTACTCCCACCTTGCTCGACCGTTGCGAAGTGAAAAGCAGCGGTGTTTGCGAATCGCTTGAAGATGAGCGGACGGGGTGAGATCAGCATCAGTCCTCGGGATCGCCGTGAACTTACCTGACGCCAGGCCGGGGACGGCTTGGGGAAAGTTAGCCTTAGGGTTGAGGTCGGGGTTGAAATTGCTACTGCGATATCGGGTGTACCAGCTAGTGTCGAGCGTCAATTCCATGAGGTTGGTCAAGCGCAAGTTGCCGCTCGATCCCGATGCCGCGCTACCGGGCAATGTGCGAAACGATTCCAGGCTTACGGTAGGAGCACCTTTGGACGCAAGGTAGCCATTCAGGAATGCCGCGTGTGAGATTTCGTCGTCGGTATTGTCGTGTATGTACTGGGCCATATCGCCGTCGAGCATGGATAATGCGCTCGTGTACGGTGCATTGCCGCTACCTTGCGGGACTTCGCTATCCTGAACACCGCCTAGTTCGTTGTACTGTATCCAGAAGTCGGCTTCCAGGATCTCAAGGGCAGCGTGAAATCTCAGAATGGCTGTGTCTCCTGCGGTGAGAGAGCCGGTCTGATTCGGCGTGGCCTCCGCTAAGAGGTTTCCTCCCGCGAGCGCCGCGCCCGCCGAGAGGGCGCCTGTGAGAAATGATCGACGGTTAGCGCCTGCACTCTTGTATCTTGCCGTTCTCATAATATTAGCTCCTGTTCCATTACGGTATATTTGCCCGCGCCCTTGGGAGCAAGCAGTAAACCACTTCCGCTAGATGACGCCACTCCTCGTTGGGTGGAACCTTATTACTACGGTTAGGATATCGAGTCGGCGCTGGCAAGGCAATAGGGCCACAAGCAAGTTAACACTGCTGAATAATTTATAGGATTATAAATGACCGAACGAATCATTTACTGAATTGGTCACCTTGGTTAAGGCATTTCGACCTATCTGCACCGGGCCGTCGACTCGGCTGGGGAAACGATTGATTTTATGCTGTCGGCGCAGCGCGATCTAACAGCCCGTTCAATTAAGTACCCGCTTCGGCGAGTTCACTAATTGTTTGTGCCAGTATTGTGGAGAACGAGCAAGAGGCGCCGGCGCAGTTGTCATTGCCGGCCAACAGCCGGGTGGTGAAGTTTGAGCGCCTCCTTTTCTGGATTCGTTAACCGTATTATCAGATGGAGAATACGGTTTGCGTCAACGAATTCCGCGAACCTCTCCTCCATCACTGACCATTTGATCCTTGACCAGTAAAGCGGAAATTGAGGCGAACGTTTGAGTTGATACTGTGCAATTGCCGTTCGATCCCCATTCGCCCTCGACTAGCTGGGAAGAAGTGTTCAGAGGAACCTTGGCTACAATCGTCATGCCTTGAGCTCCGGGAATGGATGTGCAGGTTGCACAACCGCCGATGACTGCTGCGGCGACGACCGGGCCAGATGGGGAAAACGGTGCCACGATTTGAAACGTCGCGCCCAGAAGAGCGCCTTTAGTGACCGGCTCACCCAGCGTCAGGTTGGGCAAGTTCAGAGTGACTACAGCGGTATTGAAGTCCTTGGTGGCGGCGCGCAGATTGAGTAGAAGGCCGCCGATTGGAACGGGCGCGGGGCTACTGGCCGATTGGGGGACAGTCGTTTGCGCGTAATAGAATTCCGCAGCGATTAGGTGGGCAGCGGAGGGGACCGAAAGAACAGGTGCGACGCAGAAGACAGAAACGAAGTTGATGTTCATGATGGTGAATAAAGGAATCCGGATCTTTTGTTACAGGAGCTTCGCCCCGAGCGACTCCCGCTCGGCTAGACGGGATTCGCCGCCGGCGTCCCCCCGTAAACTTGAACTGCGCCCTGATGGCACAACAGGTTACGAGCAATGACAGTCAATACAAGCACGGTCAGCCTTACGGCGCTACGCTTCAGACATGTATGTCCTGTTTGTCCTGGTTCCTAACCATCTCCTCCGACGGTAGTGGACACGTTGGAGTATATGAGTCCGGAACAGGCCGACCAGGTCTGGAGGCAGCCGCCTGCGACTGCTACCAAGCTATAATCGGCGCATACGATTCTCTGCTTCCCCCGCTACCAAACAAAAGAGTAGTCCATGCTACATCCCCAGCCACTTCACCGGCAGCGTAGTCAACCAAGGCACATACGTAATCAGCAGTACCCCGGCCATCAGGATCAGATACACGGGCAGCGTAGCCCGATAAACCGCGGTCATCGGCTGCTTAAACCGATACGCCGAAAGGCACAGATTCATGCCGATTGGCGGCGTCAGGTAGCCTAGCTCCAGATTGGCCAGGAAAATAACGCCCATCTGCACCGGATCGATGCCGAACTTAGCCGCAATCGGCTGGATCAGCGGCGCCATCACGATAATCGCCGAAAAGACATCCATGAACGAGCCCTTGATCAACAGCACAATATTCAGCAAAAGCAAGAAGACATACTTGGAATGGATATGGATATCGACCCACTCAGACAAGATAACCGGCACGTTCTGAATCGCCAGGTAATACGTAAGCCCCTTGGCCACCCCGATGATCAGCAGCACGCCGCCCACCACCGTCACGCATTCCACCGCCACCCGCGGAAAATCGCGGGCCAGCGAGAATTCGCACATGATGAAGCATTCGGTGACGAACGCGTAAACGACCGCAATGGCGCCGGCCTCCACCAGCGTGCCGAATCCGCCGAACAGTCCCACGATTACGATCACGGGCAGAGCCAGTTCCCATTTCGCTGCCCACAGGGCTTTGCGCGCCTCCGCAAGGCAGAAACGCGAGCGCGGAGATCCACTATTTATGCCGTTATATACGCCCCATGCCGAAACCATCGCTACCATCAGCAGGCCTGGCGCCAGGCCACCCACGAACAGCGTGTCGATCTGGACTGTCTTGGCGTAAATGGCGTACAGGATAACGGGCAAGCTAGGCGGGAACAGCAGCCCCAGCGATCCGGATCCATTGATTAAGCCGATCGAGAACTGCCGCGAGTAGCGCGCTTTCAGGAGCATCGGCAGCATCAAGCCGCCCATCGAGACGATGGTGACGCCGGAGCCCGCAAACGTGAAAATGGCGAAGGCGATAGCGGTGGTGATGGCGAGCCCGCCCGGTAGCCACCCAAAGAGTGCCGTATATACCCGCAACAGGCGCATACTGGCTCCCCCTTCAACCAACAGATAGCCGGCCAGCGTATACAACGGCAGTGAAGGCAGAACCTCGGACACCATAAGCGAATAGGCGTTGTCTGGCACTTCTACCGCGGGCTGTCCGATGTGCCAAAACAGGAGCAGCGCAACGCCGCCCAAGGTGGCGAATATGGGTAAGCCCAGCACGGCGCCGGCCATCACGGCGGCGATCCCAATCCACAATGCCGCCGGTCCCTCCGGACTCGGCACGAAAGCCATCATCAGCGGCCCCAGCAGAAAACTGGCGGCCGCCAGGCGATGTGCCGGCGCATCCCCCGCGCCGCTGATCGCCCGCACAGTAATCAGCAAGAAACCAATGGGCATGATCGCCGCCAACACCCAGTTGGGAACACCCAGGGCCAGGGTCTTGCCGATAGACCGCTCGGAAATTACGAATTGATAACTGGCCCAACACAGGCTTGCCGCTATGGCACCCGTCAGCCCACAGCCGAATACCCGGACCGACGCGCGCCACCTCGGCGGCACAAATGTGTTGGCCGACATTCCTAGCAGCCGGTCCCCGGAAGCGGCCAGCGCGGCCCCCAGGAAGGCGATCCATAGCGTGAGCTGCTGCACGAAAACCACGGAACCCGGAATACCGCGCACGCCCGCCAGGCGCGCAGCCATGGCGATCAAGGGCAGCACGGATGCCAGCGAGATGGCCGCGATCGCTGCGCCTCTTTCCAAACCGCCCAGAGTGTGCCACAACCCCCTGCGCGTGTTATTCATCGAGTGCCGCTCTTGTCCGCGGCGTGCCGCGACCGGTACTCGCCGCACAGCTTTTGAACTTCCGCAAACAGCTCCGGCGGCACCATCTTATCTTTCATCTTGGGATAGGTGGCCTCCGTCTGTTTCCGCCAATCGGCAAGCGCGGCTGCATCCGGATGCGTGACGGTCAACTTCAACGACTTCTTACCGGGCTGACCGGCCATCATGGTGGCGACTGCGCGTGTGCCCTGTGTGCGGATATCTTCCTTCAGCGCATCGCCGGATTTGCGGGCCGCCGTCAGCATGGGTCCGCGCTGCGATTCCGGAATTTTTTCCCAAACCTGTTTCGAAATCACGGTGGCTCCCACCAGCGGCGCCCACTTCACATCGCACATGTAGGGCGTCAAGCCATACAACTGAGTCGTTTCGGCATAGAGAGATGTTTCAGGCACGGCATCCAGATTGTGCATTTTCAGTTGGGTAATAATATCCGTGGCAGGCAATGGCACCACCCGAAAACCGTTGGCCCGCCAAAGCTCTTCTTCGGTGGCATCGCCTGCCCACGTGAACAAGCGCAGTTTTCTTAAATCGTCCAGCCTTTGCACTGGAGTAGTGGAGAAGAACTGCACCCAACCGACGTCGCTCCAAGCGAGCACCACATAGCCTTTTTGCAGCAGCCGCCTCTCTAGCTCGGGGGCGATGCGGTCGCGGACATAGTCGAGCTCTTCATAGGAATCGAACATCATGGGAATTTGAAGGCAGGAGACGCCCGCGTCGATATCGGCCAGACCGGCTCCGGAAAGGCCCGCTGCCTGTATGGAGTGGTGGTCCAGCCGCCGCACGCACTCCGGCTCGTCGCCCAGAACACCGCCTGGATGGATCGTCAGAGTGACACCGCCATTGGAAATTTTCTTCCATTCGGCGCCCATGTTTTCCATCACCTTGTACCAGGTAGAGTCCGCCGGCGCCAGCGTAGCCATGTCGATCTTTTGTGTCTGTGCTGCCGTGGCGAGCCCGCATATGGCGAAAACGATTCGTCTTAGCATGGTGTGCTCCTTATGATTCCTTTGGCGTGGATTCCACAAATAGCTCTCCGCTGTGGTTCAGCAGCCACCGTGCGCGGCGCTGCGCAACCAGGTTCGCGAGGCGATGATCGGGGTCGGCGTCCGTATCCACTGCGAGAGCCTTCTCCAGCACGGCCTTGAATTCCGCGGCGTTCTGCGCGGGCACGCAGGCATTTTCGGCGAAAGATACATACGTTCCGGCGCGTTTGCCCTTCGAAAGTTCGATCGCGCGCTCGAAATGCAGCCGCATCAGTCTCTGCTGTTCCGCGGCATTGATGTCGTTCCGGGCCGCTTCGAAGGTGATCAGGAACTCCGGGATCGCGCCGTTTTCGAACCCCTCGTCGAGTTCCGCGGCGCGCTGGATAATCATTTGCAGTAACGGCAGTTCCGCGATCATCTCCGGATTATTTTTGGAAAGCGAAATAGCCAAGCCGCGCGAAGCCGCCGTCCAATAGAGCAGCGGCACATCCCGTTTCACTACGCGGCTTAGCGCCAGGGCCGCGTCCTCGTCAAGGGCGGACCCGAACCCCGGATGACGGACTTCGAGGCCCCGCATCCCGTATCGAAAGGCCCGCAGATAAAGCTTGCGAGCGCGGTCGCGGAGGGCATTAGCGCGATCCAGGCTCTCGTCCTTGGTCTCGTCAATGCGTGAATCGACGAACGCAAAGGAGTATTCCGTAAAGCCCTGGGCCGCCGCCAATAACAGCCCCGTGTGCTTCGGAGATTCGGCCAGCAGGCTCTCGTACGTCTTCAGGCCAAACGGAATGGCGGACGCAACCAGGTCGGGATCGTCGTCGCTGGTGAAGGTGGTTCCTCCCGAGGCCAGCGCGTTGCCGATCTGGTTCACGGCGACTCGTCTGATGGAACAGCCCGTCGCGAGGACAAGTTCGGCAAGAATCAACGGAAAAATAGCTATGATCGGCTTCATAAACACGTCACTTATCCTTTGGCGCTACCCTGCGCACCTCGCCTTCTTCGCTAAAGGATCTTTCGTCCGCAGCGTAAGGCAGCAGATAACGGCGTAGTTCATCGCGCGACGCAGTCAGCACCAGCCTGTTATCGCTTTCTGTCATGATTTCGTGCCGTAGCTCGCCGCGTGTCTCAATTTGTTCCCGGAGCCAGTCGCTGTCCATAGTGGCGACCCAGGCAGTGTCTTTCTCCAGGCGAAGCCTGACGAAAACATGCGCCGAAATGCTCCCATCATTGTTCTTGCAATAAATGTCCATCAGGTACCGGCCGGCTGTCTTGATCAGGTACATGGTGCCGTTCGATTCCTCGGATCCCGAGGTGACGTTGTAGCTGTAACCGGAGCCGGAGTCGGCCCGGGCCAGTGTAAACGTGAGTCGAGTGGAGCTCGTGTCGGTAGGATCCTCCCAAGCCCCCAGGAGGGCCGGGTCGAAGACGGTATCCCGGCCGTCCTCATCCGCCAGCGGATGCAGCGAAGCGACGTTCGTACATCCGGTCAGGAAAGCAAATATCGCGAGCATCGGAACAATGATCTTAGGTTTCGGCATACACGTCTCCTGTCATCGAGTAACGGAACGGAATCCAGGCTCCTGTGAAAGAGTAAAGAAGCGGCGGCTGAATCGTTACAGCGGCGGGCCGAAGAAAGTTATTGAGCGATTACGTAAGTGATCGTGCGCCGGTCGGCCGCTGTGCCTATCAGATAACCGAGGATAGGCGTAGCGATCGCTACAGCCACAAACGCTTGGTTCTCGCGATTACGGGAGGCTCCGTAATATGGCTCGCTTTCCGAAACTTTCAACGCCGCCTCAACCCCCAGGAACAACCCAAGCGCGCCCCCAACCGAGGTGCACAGTACGCGCCATTTCTTGGTGGGATGGCTAACATCGACAGTCTTTAACGTGGCTCGCGGCACCAGAAACTTTCCCTTGGGATAAATCGACGGATTGGAAGTCGTGCCGATGTCCACCGCTAAGGCGTCCACCTCGACAGACAAGGCTTTGCCCTCGACGCGCGCGCCATCCGGCATCACGATTTTCACCCTATGCCCCACCACCGCGGCCAATCCCTTCCAGGCGATCTGGCGTTGCTCCTTAGCGGCCGCGTCTACGTGCGTTGTGCTAGCCCACAATAGTGCCAGCACCCCGATGGAACCAACATACCGATTCGACATATTCTCTCCTGTTGCGCTCCCGATACTCGCGCTATGGCGCGATCACATAGGTAATGGTGCGGCGGTCGGCCGCGCTGCCGAGTAAGTATCCGATCGCCGGCGTACCCACAGCAAGGCCGGTGTAAATACCCGTCCGTAGTTTCCAGCTGCCCTTGACGCTGGCGGCCTGAGTCGCGAAGAAAAGCCCCAAAGCGCCGCCCGCAGCCGTACACACGATCCGCCATTGCTTGGTCGGGTGTTCTATGTCGACCACTTTCAACGTCGCGCGTGGTACCAGGAAATGCCCTTTCGGGTAAGCGGTTCGGTTCGAAGTCTTGCCGATGTCGACGGCCAATGCATCGGCTTCCACCGCCGTAGCTCTGCCTTGTATCCGCGCGCCATCGGGCATGACTACTTTTACTTTCTGCCCGACGATTACCGACAAACCCTCCCAAGTGGTATGAATCTCTTGCCCGCTGGCTGCCGCCGCGCGTGGCGCGCCCCAAACCAACGTCACCAGCCACAGAACCCCCAGTGCGTACTTATTTGTCATGATCCTTCACCACGTCCGTTGACGGCTTTGGTTCCGTGCCCGGGCGAGTTTCCCAAATGCGAACCGTTCCTTCGGGCGAAGAGGAGTAGATTCGGGCGCCGTCGGGGCTGAACGCCAGCGATGCTACGGCCTCCTCATGATCGCCCATGCCTATCAACGGGTCGTAGGATGCCGCATCCCAAACTCTGATGGTTTTGTCCACCGACCCCGAGACTATGCGGCTACCATCCGGGCTGAACGCGAGTGCCGCCACCGGCGCTGAATGCCCTTTCAGCGTGGCGAGCGACTGGCCCGACCCGGTATCCCAAACCCCGATCTCTCCCGAGGCTGCGGCGCCCGCGGCAATTCGCCTGCCGTCGGGGCTGTAAGCCAATCCCAGCGCTTCTCCGAAGCCGGCCGGCAGACCAATCTTCAAGGGGACATCGCCCTTGGAAATATCCCAAAGCAGCAGAGTCCGGTCGCCAATGGCCGCCGCAATGTGTTTGCCATCCGGGCTGGGGATCACCAGATGAACAGCGCCGCCCGCCGTTGCCGAAAAGATGCGGCGCATCGATGCGGTGTCCCACACGGAAACCGCCCGATCCGAGGTTCCCGCTACCAACCTTGTGCCGTCCGCGTTGAACGCCAGCGACTGGGCGCCGCCGAAAAGCTGTCCCGTGCCCTCCGCCTGCCCGGTAGCCGGATTCCAAATGTGTACGGTGTTGCCGGCCGATCCGGCCGCGAGCCGGCGGCCATCCGGGCTAAAAGCCAATACACTAGTCTGCGCGTCGTTGCCGCTCAACGTCCAAGCTGTCTTTCGCCGCCGCGCATCCCACATTTCCAAAGACTGGGTTTTGCCGTTATGCAGCGCGATGCGGTCGCCATTGGGGCTGACCGCGATTCGATCCACATCGGCCCCGCCCCGTTTGAGGATGCCTCCTCCGAAGGTAAGGGCGTTCCACACCTTCCCCTCGCCCGTTGCACTGGCCGCGGCAATCCGCGCGCCGTCCGGACTGAAGGCCACCCTCGCAATATCGGATCGCCACTCCCCCCCCAGGGTCGCGGCCAATTTACCGGACGCGGCGTCCCAGAGGCGCAGTGTGCCGCAAGACGCGGACGCGATCGTGGCTCCATCCGGGCTGATGGCGATTCCCTTCACCCCGCATTCGTGGCCAGTTAAGGTATGCAGCGACCGGCCAGTGGCGGCGTCCCAGATACGCGCAGTCTTGTCCGCCGATCCTGAAACGAGCATGCCGCGATCGGGGCCATAAGCGATCGCCAGGACTGCGGCCCCATGCCCCGCGATCCCATACATCGCATGGCCGGCTGCGGCATCCCAAACGCGGACCATGCGATCTTCGCCGCCGGAGGCGACTCGTTGGCCATCCGCGCTGAAGGCTACCGCCCAGACGCCGCCTTTGTGCCCAGCCAGTTTCGCGAGCGGCTTGCCCGATGCCAGATCCCACAGGAGGAGAGTCCCGTCCTTTCCGCCGGAAACCGCGCGCGTCCAATTCGGACTGAATGCCGCGCAAACCGGCTCGCTATCGCCGGCGGCTAACGTCGAAAGCACTTTGCCGGAAGCCGTATCGACCACCCGCAAAAAGTAATCGCCTGCGTGCGCTGCTGTCGCCATAATTCGCGTCCCTTCCGCATCCGCCGCAAGCACCTGCCCTAAATCCCGGTAGCTGGCCGATGGCTTGAAGGTGGTAGCCCACCACCCATCGGCGAAGCCCGCGAAGGCTCGGAATAAGCGGGCACTGTCCTGGCTAAAGCCCAGAGCAGCCTTCGATCCTTGCCCCCCCCCAGGCGATCCCGCCAGCATGGTGATGCTGGTGTCGGATTTCCAGAGCAGATAGCGCCACTCCCAGCTGCGTAAAGCCGGTGGGCATAGCATCAGCCGGCGCCGCGCTTCGGAGATTTCGTTGGATCGGACATGCAGATCGGCGGCAATCAGGTTCGCGGCATAGCTCTGCCGCTGCGCCAGCAGCCTCTGCCTCTCCGCCACCGCGCGTTGTTCGTCCGCGGCGCGGCTCTCTTCGACAGCTAACCGGCTCTGCCGCTCGGCGACTTCGCGTTGCTTCTCCGCGGCGGACCGTTCCGCCACGGCCTCTGCGCCGCGCCGGCTGGCCTCCGCGCTTTGCCGCTCCGCAACCTGGCGTTGGCGCTCCGCCTCCGCATGCTGTAACTCCGCTTCCTGGCGCTGCTGATCCGCTGTGGTGCGGGCCTGCTCCGCCAGACTGCGTTGCCGTTGTGCAAGCGTACCCTGCCGATTGGCCTCCGCGCGCCCTTCGATAGCGGCCGCCCGCTGCCGCTCCGCCTCCGCGCGCTGTGCCTGGGCTTCCAGACGCTGACGCTCCGCCCGGAAATAGAGGACTGTGCTGGCTCCCAGCCCCAGCACCAAAGAGATAAACACGGCCGCCAGCGCCAGCACCGGTCCTCGGTTTTTCCGGATGAACTTCCCCATGCGGTACGACGTGCTGGGCGGGCTGGCCATCACCGGTTCATCGCGTAAGTGCCGCTCAATGTCCGCCGCCAGTTCCGATGCGGAGGCGTACCGGCGGTCAGGGTCCTTCGCCATCGCCGTCATGGTGATCCAGTCCAGATCTCCGCGAACCTGTTTTCGCAAAGCGCCTGTATCGGTGGCCCGGCAGGATGCGATCTCCGTCGCCGCCGCGCCCAGCGAGATCAGGCGTGTAGTGGGCGTAGGCGGATCGTCTTCGCGAATGATGCGGCGGATCTCCTCATACCCCGCGCGTCTCAAGTATTTCGAATCGAACGGGACAGTGCCCACCAGTAATTCGTAAAGCAGCACGCCCAGCGAGTAAATGTCCGTCCGCGTGTCCAGATCCTGCCCGTTCCTTGAGGCTTGCTCCGGACTCATATATTCGGGAGTGCCTATTAGCACTCCGGCTTCGGTAAATATGGTTTCCTCGGTGAAAGTCTTCTCGGTGGCTTTAGCCAAGCCGAAATCGATGATCTTCGGCACCGCTTCCCCATCGCGCTGCATTACCAAAATATTGGAGGGCTTCAGATCGCGGTGAATGATGCCTTTCTGGTGCGCATGTTGCGCCGCGTGCGCCACCTGCAGAAACAAAGCCAGCCGCGCGCGCGTCCCCAGGCAATGGCGATCACAATATTCCGTAATGGCGGCTCCCGGCACATACTCCATCACGAAATAGGACCTTCCGTTTTCGCTGGACCCGGCTTCATAAACCTGGGCGATATTGGGATGCTCCATCAACGCCAAGGCCTGCCCTTCGGTTTGAAAACGCGCCAGCACGGCCCGCGTCTCCATCCCCAGTTTGACGACTTTGAGGGCGACTTGCCGCGCAATCGGTTGTACCTGCTCCGCCAGGTAGACCATGCCCATCCCGCCTTCGCCGAGCAGCCGCACGATCCGGCAGGAGCCGATCCAATCGCCCGGCTCTGGCAGTGCCGCCGGCTTATGCGCAGCCGGGTGACGCAAGGCACTCGCCAACAGGCAACGCGCGCACATGCCCGCTTGCGATCCCCCCATCAGGGCGCCTCCGCATTCCGGGCAACGTGCCACACTGGTCATGGTTTAGCCTCTATCCGGTACTAAAGCAATCCGGGTAAAACGTTACGCCTGTTCTAGGGCCGCCAGTAGAAATCGAATTTCGGAATCCACTTCGCCCGCATCGGCCACGGTGGCGGCGATCTCTTCCCGCAGCAACTCCGCATACCGCCGCCTCAGGCGATGCACCGCCGTGCGCAAGGTGGGTTCGCTCATCTCCAACTGGACGGCTACTTCATGGTTTTGGCCGCGATCCCGATCGCCGGTAAGAAACGCCTTCAAGACATCGAAGTGAGCGGCCTTGGCTCGCCGCGCGTATTCTTCCCGCAGCCGCCCAAGCACCCGGTCGAGCAGAGCCAAAGCCCACTGCTTTTCGAATAAGGCTTCGGGCGTGAGCTCATGGAAAGGCTCGCGATGATAACTCGCTTCGCCGGTTTCGAAATCGAAAGATAAAGATAAAATAGTGCAGTCGCCGCCCCGCTTCAGCGCTTGCGAGCGATCCCATTCATTAGCCAGAAAGTGCGTCACCGCGGCCAGCAGGAACGAGCGGAATTTGCCCCGTTCCTGGCGTGCTTCCGCCCATGTGCGATGCTCCAGAAGCCTGGCGAAGAACGCCTGACTCAAGTCTTCGGACTCCTCACGCGAGTATCCCTTTCGCCGGACGAAAGCATATACCGGCGTCCAGTACGCCGCGCAAAGCGCGCCTAACGCGTCCGCGGAACCGGATGAATCGCGCCCGGCCGCCTCGATGAGCGACCAGGAGGTAGTCGGAAACCGATGGGAAAGCTGCGCAACGGTTTTTTCCGGTATCGCCACTAAGGTAGCCTCTGCCTTTCCATGGATTATACTCGAAGTCCAAGATCAATTCAGGATTTGGCATGCATAAATCCTCTGAAAGGCAACTACCCGATTGTGGGGACCCAAAACCCTAGGAACGAGGCCTGTGCGCGGCCGTTTTCGAAACTCATCACTGCCACGTCCGGCTTTCCATCGCCGTTGAAGTCAGCCACCACGACGGAGTAAGGTGTGTTTCCCGCCCGAGAGTTTATTACGGGATGGAACGTGCCGTCCCCTTACCGAGCAAAACCGAGACGGCATTGGAACTGGCGTTAGCCACCACCAGGTCCAACTTCCCGTCGCCATTGAAATCTGCCACGGCGATAGCTAAGGGCTCGCGCGGCCCGTATTCTTTCTGCGGCTGGAAAGCGTCGTCGCCAGTGCCGAGCATGATGGACACGCTATTGCAACAGCGATATCCAATTGGACTGCCTCTGTGTCCGCGGAGCGCCCCGGTGTCGGACGAGCGTGTACGCAGCACTCCATGTCCACGAGGACCATCGAACCGTTTATTGTTGCGGAGTATGGCCGCTAGGCCGTGGGCGATAAGCGCAATCTGGCGTATTCGCAAAACCGAGGAGGTACGCGGCGCACAGCGGGATGCGGACTTACTACCACATACCCGCCGCTATCGCCTCGGAAAACGGCAGGCACAACCTGCTCTTTAATCGGCTAAACTTAACTGATTCGCTCATGATGGTGCTCTCTGCCGGCACGAAACTCGGACCCTACGAAATTCTCGCGCCCATCGGTGCCGGGGGCATGGGTGAAGTATATCGCGCCCGCGATCTGCGCGTGGGCCGCGCTGTGGCCATCAAGGTTTCAAACGAACGGTTCGGCGAACGCTTCGAACGCGAAGCCCGCGCCATCGCATCACTGAACCATCCCAACATCTGCACCCTGTTTGACGTCGGCCCCAATTATTTGGTGATGGAGTACGTCGAGGGCTCTCCGCTAAGAGGTCCGCTGCCGTTGGACAAAGTGTTCGAGTATGCGGGGCAGATTGCTTCCGCGCTCGACGCGGCGCATACCAACAAAATCACACATCGAGATCTGAAGCCCTCCAATATTCTGGTGACGAAGTCCGGAGTGAAGTTGCTCGACTTCGGTCTGGCGAAAGTCGACAAGCCCGTAACGGTCGATGACACGACGGTCGCCATGGGGCTAACGGCCCAAGGCACCATTCTCGGCACTCTGCACTACATGTCGCCCGAGCAGGTCAGCGGCATCGAGTCCGGCCCACGCAGCGATATCTTTTCCTTCGGCCTGGTTTTGTACGAAATGATCAAGGGCAAGCGCGCGTTCGAAGGGACCACGACAGCGAGTGTAATCGGAGCAATCCTGGAACGCTCCGCCCCATCCGTAGCCGACATGGCGCCAACCGCTTTAGACAGGGTCCTCAAGCGCTGCCTGGAGAAAGACCCGGAGAATCGCTGGCAGACAGCGCGGGACCTGCGCGCCGCCCTGGACCTGGTAGCACATGCTCCCAAACCAGTAGCCGGGCTTCCAGCGTCCCTCCTGCGCCGCTGGCCGTGGCCCACACTCGCAATCGCAGCGACCCTGGCTACCCTGACGCTTGCCTTCCTCCGAGTCCAGGAAACTCCCTTGCCTGAACCGCGCACCGTCCGCTTCCAGGTTCCCCCGCCGGAGAAGTCGAGCATCGACTATTTCAAGTTGTCGCCGGACGGGCGCTCGCTCGCTTTCTCCACCGGCCGCCGTCTATGGGTTCGTTCGCTCGACACGCTCCAGGCGCTTGCACTGCCGGGGACGGAGGGAGCGTACAGAATGTTCTGGTCTCCTGACAGCCTGTTCATCGCGTTCTTCGCGCAAGGCAAGTTGAAAAGGATTGCAGCTTCCGGTGGGCCGGCTCAGATTCTTTGCAACGCACCCGAAGCCTACGGGGGAACCTGGAACCGCGATGGAGTCATCGTGCTGCCGCTATCGCTGACGTCAGGATTATTCCAGATCTCCGCGGGTGGTGGAAATCCGGTTCCGCTAGCCCAAACCGGCGCTTCCACCTTCGATGCTCACAAACAGTTCCCTGAATTCTTGCCCGATGGCCGCCACTTTTTGTACTCGGGTGGAGACAAGCTTGGAGGGAGGTCGATCTATTATGGCTCATTGGACGGCACGCCCCCCATACGTCTTCTTCCGGACGTAATAGGTAATGCGACCTATGTTCAAGTGGGCGGCACGCCGGGCCAAGCCGGCGCGGTGCAAAATGGGTACCTGCTATTCCGGCGAGCCGAAACGCTGATGGCCCAGCGCTTCAACCCCACTCAGGTGAGCCTAACCGGAGATCCGGTTCCCGTTGCGGAAAAGGTAGGGGGCGACTTGCTTTGGACGGCATTCTCGGCCTCGGAAAACGGAACGCTGGTCTACATGTCGGCGGCCGATGCGGCGGTTCAAATGAGTTGGAAGGATCGCACAGGCAAGCAGGTGGGCCTGTTTGGCCCGTCTGGAACTTACGACGACTTCCGGCTGGCGCCGGACGAAAAGCGCATAGTATTCGCCAATAATCTCAACGGCAACAGAGATGTCTGGGTTCTGGATTCGGTTCGCGGCGTCACTTCCCGACTCACTATCGATCCCGCGATCGATGATCCTCCCATGTGGTCCCCCGACGGCCTTCGGGTCGTGTGGGCCTCAAATCGGAATGGGGTGTTCGACCTGTACATCAAGTCCGTCAATGGCGCTGGCCAGGAGCAGTTGCTGGTAAAGATGGGTGCGCCGGCTGGTTGGCCGGAAGACTGGTCGCGGGATGGCCGATTCATCATCTACCAGATTCCGGGCACGACGACCGGACAGGACATATGGATCGCTCCGCAGCCATCCGAAGGTGCGGAACACAAGCCATTTCCGTATTTGCAGTCACAGTTCGACGAAAAGCACGCCCGGTTCTCTCCTGACGGTCGCTGGGTGGTCTACACGTCGAACGAATCGGGCCGGGAAGAAGTATACGCGCAGACCTTTCCAGGGTCTGGTTCGAGATTTCAGATCTCCACGGGCGGAGGCCGGGAGCCACAGTGGCGGAAAGATGGCACGGAGCTGTTCTACATCTCGGAAGATCGGATGCTGGTGGCGGCTCCCGTGAAGTTCACTAGTTCGGCCTCCGAACCGCTTCAACTGGGCCAGCCGAAGCTCCTGTTTCCCGTGACACAACTGGATACGTTTTTTATTGGGCGCAGCTATGAGGTGAGCAACGATGGCCAGCGCTTCCTGATGCCCGTCATCGCCAGTGGCGCCACCGCGCCGCCTCTTACGGTGGTGCTCAACTGGCAGACTGCACTGAAGAAGTAGCGCCGCCGCATCCACCTTTTGGCGGACCGTGGGCCGAGCAAGTGGATGTCGCGGTTCGGAGAACCGCAGAACGCGAAGCCCTTAACTTCGGCGGTTCAGGTTCTCGCTGCGGTGCCGGCGTTGATCGCCCCAAATCATCGAGAGTACTGCCGGGACCACCTATGACTGCTCAAAAGGAACACCGGACAAAGCTACGCATTAAATCGCAACCAGCAAGGAGAGCATGGCATCACGCACAACTGCTGAAAACCTATTGGAATGTGCCATGAACCCTACCTGCGGAGCTGCGACAAAAATGCGCCGTGGCCGACGAACTCCGATTCCGCTGTTGAGCTGCATGGTTGATTTCACTTCTGGCGCGAATTTCGCCCTCGCGTTGCGCAGGGTGGCCAGTCGCCCCCACCCGCGCGGGGTACCCGCGCACGGCGCCTTTGCCTTCCTATGCGGCCCGATTAGCGAGCCGCTGATTTTAGCCGGGTGGTGCCGCGGGTACAGATCTGCCGGCATGCGATAACCGAGCGCCTGGTGCGGACGCCGATAATTGTAGAAACGGAAGTAGCGATCCAAGCGCCGCATACAACTCGGCCCCACCGGCGAAGTCGCCGGGATAGATGAGCTCGTACTTCAAGCTGCGCCACCGTCGCTCGATGAAGACATCTGCCCTGACACCAATTGAGAGCAACCGACAAAGAAAATTACGAAACCACAGTCGCAACGCATACATTCCCTCGCCGCGAAATCCCAAATCGCAACCGGTACTATGGGTTTCTGCCACCTCGAAGTTCCCACTACGGGTTATTTTTGTTTGCCGTAAGCTGGCAATTGGTATCCAGTGGTGCTCCCGGGATTCACTGGGGGAACCGACCCGAGTGGCCATAGACTCGCTACGCCCTACAGGTTAGCCGCCGCGCTGCCTCCGCCTTTAGCACCTTGCGCACCGCTGCCGTGAGACCCTTGTGTGCGTCTGAGATCACCAATTTCACGCCACTCAGGCCGCGATCTTTCAAGTACGGCTGATCTTGGTGTTTCTGCCTTACCGTTTTGCAGATCGGGCTGTCGATCAGTTTGCGGGGCACGTAGTCTCTACTCCGCGCGCAAGGCGGTCAACGGATCCACCCCCGCGGCCCGCTGCGCCGGAATTAATCCCGCCACAAATGCGACGATTACGAGCAGGCCGCACACCGCCAAAATGGTGACTGGATCCCTAGCAGCCGTGCCATACAGAAATGCGGACAGCACTTGGGTGACGGCCAGCGATCCTACGATCCCCAGCGCTAGCCCCGCCGCTACCAGCCGCAAGCTTTGACCCAGCACCAACCCGAAAATGTTGCTCCGCGAGGCGCCCAGAGCCACCCGCATGCCGATTTCAAAGCTCCTCTGCGCAATCGCATACGACATCATGCCATAAGTCCCGATGGCCGCCAGCACCAGCGCGTTGGCCGCAAAGCCGACGAACAGCCACATCATGGAACGCGGCGCCTTGGTGGAATCCTCTAGCAGCGATTGCATAGTACGGATCTCGCTCACCGGCACATTGGAATTCAAGCTTCGCACCAGCTCGCGAAAGCGCTGGGGCACGCCCGTGTAGCCCGCCCCCGCCCGCACAATCACGATCATGGCGGCGGTCAGTTGGCGTTCGTTGTTCACCGACTGCGCATATGGCATGTACAGATCGCCATGCAAAAACGCCGGCGAGTGGTCGGCCAGATCGTATTGCCTCACGTCTCCGGATACACCCACCACCGTGCGCCACTTGTTTTCAAACACCGCGCGGATGTGTTTGCCTATAGGATTCTGACCCGGCCAATAGCGCCCCGCCATGGATGCGCTTACGATAATGACCGGCGCGGCCTTCTCTCCGTCGCTCGCCGCGAACGTTCGTCCCGCCAGGATCGGGATGCGCATCACCCGGAAATACGAGGGCGCCACCGCTCCGGACCACATCATGGGCGCCACCCGCACGGCGGGAACATACGGATGGCCTTCCACTACCACCGGAATGGCCGGAATCTCGCTGGACATCGGCACAGTGTTGGCCGCCGTGGCTTCCAAAACGCCGGGGATTCCCGCAGTCCGCCGCAATAGCTCGTCGTAGAACCCGATGCACGACTCGCGCTCGCGGCACAGCGCTTCATTGGGCGTGACGCGCAACGTATAGATGCTCTGCGGCTGGAAACCGGGATTTACTTGGGTCAGCTTCCACAGGCTGCGGATCAGCAGCCCGGCACCCACCGCCAGCACCACTGCCAGCCCCACTTCGCCCATGACCAAGGCACTGCGTAGCCTCGCCTTGGCGGTGCCGGTGGCGCGCTGGCCGCCGGTCTTAATCACGCCCGTCAGGTCCAGCTTTATGGCGCCGAGGGCCGGTACCAATCCGAAGGCCACGCCCGTAGCGACCGCTAGTGCGCCGGCGAATGCCGCCACGCGCCACCCTATCTGGATGTCCGCCAAGCCCGCCGTATCCGGTGGCAGGGCCAGTTTCAAAACGGAAAGAGCCGCCGCAGCCAGCCCCATTCCCAGGGCGCCGCCTACCAGCGACAGCGCCACGCTCTCTGTCAGAAGTTGCCGTGCGATACGGCCGCGCGCGGCTCCTAGCGCCGCCCGCAGCGCCATCTCCTTCTGCCGTGAGGTGGCCCGCGCCAGCAGCAGACTCGCGATATTCACGCACGCAATCAGCAGCACCAGCCCCACCGCGCACTGCAGCACGATCAGCTTCGAGCGGATATCGCTGACCAAGAATTGCTGCAACGGCAACACAGTGGCTTGCGCATTCCAGTCGCGTCCCATGGGATAGGGGAACTGCGCGATCATCTGGTGAGTCAGTGCCCGGATCTCGCTCTGGGCCTGCTCCAAGGTCACGCCGGCCCGCAATCTGCCAAACACCGGCATAAATCCGCGCGCCCAATAAGCGACCGCGTCGCGCGGATCGCGGTGCAGCGGAATCCAGAATTGGGTGGCCGCATCCGGGAAGGAAAATCCCGGCCCCATTACCCCCACCACCTGCCGGTCCCCGCCGCCCAGCGCAATCACCCGGCCGATGATTCCAGGATCGCCGTTAAACTTTCCCCGCCACAGGGTATGGCTCAGGATCGCCAGGCTGTCATGCCCCACCAGGTCTTCCCCTGGCCCGAAGAGCCGACCGAGTTCTACCCTCGCGCCCAGCACGGTGAAGAAGTTCGCCGATACCATGCTCCCGGTCAGGCGCAGTGCTTCCCCCTGGCCGGTCAGATTCAGATTGACTCCAGTTATGTAGCCCGCCGCCTCCATGGCGCGACTGCGCTCCTGCAAGGCGGCCAGCCCGCCCGGAGGATAGTAGCCGTCATTGGCCGCCCGCACTAATCGGCCCGGATCGGGATATGCCAGCGGCCGGATCAGCACCGTATTCACGATGCTAAATATTGCGGCATTGCCGCCAATGCCGAGCGCCAGCGACACCACCGCCACTGCGGTAAACCCGGGACTCTTGCGCAGCATGCGGGCCGCATAGCGCAGGTCATGCCACATATCGGCAGCGAAGTTCCCCCCGCCCGGTGTTCCCAGCATGACGGGATCGCGCCGCAACTTTTCGCGCAGCCACACGCCCCCGATCCCGTCCAGCGCGATCTCGCGAGCTTCTTCCGCAGTCGCGCCGCCAGTTAATAATCGTCTGTATTCGTCTTCCAGGTGCTGTGCCAGTTCCTCCGTAATTTCCTGCTCGCGCGCGGGTGCTAGTTTGAGCTCCAGCCGTCTTCGGATTTCATGTTTCCAATCGACCGGTTCAGGCATGTTCTGCTCCTGTGATGGAATTGATCGCCGCCACAAACACCTGCCAGCCTTGCCGTTGGGAGGCCAGCATTTCGCGGCCTTGGGGTGTCAGGTGGTAATAGCGACGCCGCCGCTGGCCTGCTTTTTCCACCCATCGGCCGCGAATCCAGCCGCGCTTCTCCAGGCGGTATAGCAGCGGATACAGCGATGCGACCCGGAAGATAAGCGTGCCGCCCGAGCGCATCTCAATCAGCCGGCCGATCTCGTAGCCGTGTCGCTGCTCGGTCTCCAGCAAGGAAAGGACCAGAAGTTCCGCGCTGCCCTTCTTCAGTTCCCGCTCCAGAATGCGGGCGGCAATATTCCTCATAACCATATATCTTATAAAAGTATATACGGGCGTGGCGCCTTTTCGTTAGCTGGACCCGTAGACTTTGGTTCCCTGATCCAGGCGTCCAGGCCCTGATTCAACTTTTAGCTTTGGGTGGGCTGGTCCGGCAATCTGACTATCGCTGCTGCGCCGACTCCACCAATGTCGCGGTGTCGATGCGACCTATCCGACAAGATAGCAGCGCCGAATCAGCCAACGCACCGAGGACGATCGCTTGGTCGGCGAAAACATATCTCGGGTTCAGCGCTAACGTCCGATGGGGTCGCTGAGCGCAGTCAAACTAAGCAGGATAACTCGCTTCGGATCGACGGAATACCAAAGATTCACCGTCTCTGGGTCCGCTTGGGATGTGCACCCAAAGGGCGAGATTTATAATTAAAGGGGGGTACAACGACGTCGGCCGGAGTAGTCTCGGTGGCTACGGTGTTCACAAACAGATAACTTCCTTGCGGGTTTACTGAAAGTGGAGTCTGGCCGTAAACTGGCGGCGTCGTCATTGCTGCTGCGCACATCATCGCCGCAAAGAAGTAGCGTGCGGTCCCACAATCTAAGAGACGAAGCGCTATCGTTTGTTGACCGACGCCAATCCGGATTGCCTCTCAGGGCGAAGTTTGATCCTCAGTCGGCATTCACATGTTGGCTTCTTGTAATTAGTTGCATGAAACATTTATGTTGCCGAAGCCATCGCTGCCGCGTATGTGCGATCTACGGGGCCGCCCCCTCCACCCCTGTCGGCGTGACGGTTAACGCCGTGGTCAGCGGCGCCAGTTTTCAGACGGGACTCGAGGACGACTCGTGGGTTACCGTCGCCGGAGTACGCAGTTTTCCGCGGGGGGATGTGGCGGCGTGGGCATCCGCGATGGCGGGTAGGCCGAAAGTTCAGAGAGCGCCGGGGGCGGCGGACGAACCTCCGCACCATGGGCATTCCCACCCTGGCGGGACGGACATCGGACGCAGGACCGTTATGGATCGCCCCCGCGCATGGTGATCAACAAGGCTTTGGCGGCGCGGCTGGTGGATAGGTTCTGCGGGACTTCGAAGACGACTTCATCGAGACCGGCGCAGCGTCCCGACCGCTTCCCTCTCTCCCGCCAGCCGGACCCACTCGGGCTGCCCGGACTGGCGCTTTCCAGAGCCGCCATTTTTCCTGGCGGGACGGGCATCGGGCGCGCAGGACCGTTATGGATCGCCACGCGTATGGTGATCAACCAGGCTTTTGCCGCGCGGCTGCGGGTATGCGAGACCCGGCCGAAAACAGTTGTGTTTGTCAAGTTCTGCAAAATCGAATGAGTCATTCGTCCGTCTGTTCGGCTTGGTCGGCCGCTAGGCCGACGTAGGCCGCCTTTGCCTCGTGATCCCGCCGGAGCCGCCCGTCGCTGATCCCGCGCGCCACAACGGCGCACAGGCGGCAAGGGCGCGCCGCTTTCTGGCGCGGCGGAGCGCACCCTTGCCGGCGAGCACCGTTGTGGCACCTACCTACCACGCGACGGGCGGTTCCGGTGGGTCACGAGGCTCTCGTGTATCCTGCTGGTGAGCTCAGAGCCATCAGGGAAAAAGAGGGATTCCCAAGGGAGAAGAAACCGCAGGGTTTCGTCCCCCTTGGGGTCAGCCCCTCAGGCCGCCGGCGCCAGATTCCTGCGTTGTTCTTTCAGTTGTTCTTTCAGCACCTCCATATTCAAGTACCGGATGGCCTCCACCCAGTCCTCGTGAATCTCTACCGCCAATGCCCGAATCAGACGCAGGCAACTGGCTGTATTCGGAAAGATCCGCACCACCAGCGTGCGGCGCTTCAGTTCCTGGTTAATCCGTTCCAGCATGTTGGTCGACTTCAAATGCTTGTGATGTTCCTGCGGCAGCCGGTAAAACGTCAGAGTTTCCTCGATGTTGGCCTCCGCCCAATCGCACAGCTTCGAATAACGCCCTTCCCACTTCGTCAGCCAGGCCGCCAGATCCCGCCGCGCCTCCTCTACATTTTTGCGTTCGTAGATCCAGCGCAGCTCCGTCATTACATCGTCGTCTTTCTTGCGTGGCAGATGGTCTAGCGCGTTCCGTAAGAAATGCACATAACAACGCTGCCAACTGGCTTCCGGCAGCACTTCTGCAATAGCCTTGCGCAGTCCCGCGTGATCATCGCTCATCACGCACACCACTCCCCGCAAGCCGCGCTGCTTCAGCCCCAGCAGAAACTCTTTCCAGCTGCTTTCGCTTTCCCGGTTGGCCATTTCCACCGCCAGCACGCAACGCCTTCCCTCCCAGTTGATCCCGATGGCCACTTGCACCGCCTGGCTGCGGATCACCCCGTCCTGCCGCACCTTCTCGTAACGCGCGTCCACTACCACATACGGGTATTCTTCCTCCAGCGGCCGCCGCGCGAACTTCTGCAGCTCCTCGTCCAGTTGCGTGGTCACGCGGCTGATGCTGGCCGCCGAAAATTCGTGACCACATAATTGCTCGGTAATCTCCTTTACCTTGCGCGTCGACACCCCCTGCACGTACATTTCCGCCAAAGCGCACACCAGCGCCTTCTCGCTGCGCTGATACCGCTCGAATACTTCGGTCCGAAAGCGCCCTTGCCGGTCCTGCGGTACGCGCAACACCAGCTTCCCTACCCGCGTCACCAACGTGCGGGTGTAGTACCCCGAATCGATACCCCACCCGCTCCGTGGTCCGCTCGCTCTTCTGGGCCCCTATGGTTTCTTCCATATCGGCTTCCAGCACTTCCTGTACTACCTGTTGCACCAACTGCCGCAGTCCGTCCGGTCCGCTACTAAAAATCTCTTTCCAATCTGCTTTGGTGGCGTTATCCTTTTTCTGGGTCATGTGCGTTCCTCCGCTCCCCTGCCAGGGAGCAGCTCGAGTTTCTTGTCTCGGAACATCATGACCCAATTTTGTTTGACCCGATTTAAGCCGGATTCATTTTGCAGAACTCTCGAAGCATAACCCCGAAAACTCGTCGATTTCTAGGGCACCAAATAGGCCAATAGGCCTGGGGCTGGTCGGGGCCGGCAGAACAAACGCCGCTCCTGGGTGCCCGGAGGCCGGCACTTTCAAGATGTCCTTTTTCAAAGTTGCGAGCAGTCGGCATTCGCGACCCTATTTAGACCGCCGGTCAGGCTCTTTTTACAAACGTTGATACGGGTGGTCGCGGCTGTCGAGGGAGGTGGAGGCGGTTCACTCGCTTCATCGGCCGTGGCGGCGGTTCACTCGCTTCATCGGCCAGCGTCGAAGAGGTGCAATGGCGATTTCGGGTGAGCCAACGGAAACGGTTCTGACCCCTTCAACATGCTCCACAGGATGCTGTTGAATACCGCTTCGTTCACGCGATCGGGAGCGCTGAAATCGAGCCTTTCCGACATGCCCGCCTCCGCAGTTGTGGATGGGTTCGTTTCACGCATGTCGACATGGGGCCCTATCGCAGTCCATGGTGACAGATCCGGCGTGCCCGCGAAGACATCTGCCAACGAGCGGCTGAAGTAGTCATACTTAGACAAGCGGCTCAATCCCAAAATGTCCTCAATTGCCGCTACAACATCGGTAGTGTTTATAAATCTATGAATCGCCCCTGGACGGTTGAAGGCTGAAATCGCAAAGAATACGGAACGGTGGCAATCTACATGGTCCGGGCCTGCCTGCGAATCGTCCTCCAGAACGAAAATAACCGTGTCCCGCCAGAACGGAGACTTAGATAGCGCCTCCACAATGCGGCCCAGGGCCAGATCATTGTCCGCCATGTACGCCCGCGGCGTGGGATAACCGGCGCGTCCCCCTGCGGTATGGTCGCTTGGTAGGTGCATCACTTCAAGCGCCGGCATCTTTCCCTCGCGAACGAATTGATCCAACTCGGCAATCCAGGCGTCCGCGCGTGCCTGATCCGCGATCTTCAAGTCGAAAACCGGGTACGTCGGACTCACGTCGGGATCTAATCCTCGTTGGGTAACCGGCCAGCCTCCGGGGGCCTTGACCATTTCGCCATAATCTCGGAATCCAATTCCTTTTTTCCTCGCTAAGCTCCAGAGAAACCCATTGATCGGTTCATCGACTTCTTCGCCGTCCACACCCTCCCGTCTTTCGGAATATGCCGAAGGCACTGTCTTCTCACCGAAATCGGTCACATACGCCGCCGTCGACCAGATATGACCCTGTGAACTTACCTCGGCGTTGGTGAAAAACCTGTCAAATATTCCAAAGCGCTCGGCGAGGCCATGGTGATTGGGCGAGACGGCGCGTCCGAAGAAAACCAGATGAGGATCGCCGTCGCCTTCCTCAAGGTCGCCCAACACCTGATCGTAGGTGCGATTTTCCTTGATGATGTAAATCACATGTTTGAACGGTGGATATGTCCTTGTCGACCGGAACTGTCTCCAATTGTTAGCGTCGGCCACACGTCCCGAATATGCCGCCAGATCTGCCGGGGAAAGATGATTGGAAAAGGTGCGCAACGTTCCGTTCAGTTGACCCAAGTCATATCCGAAAGGTCTGGTGATGCCTTCGCCGGGAATGGGGCCGTCGGGATTCGCATGGCTGCCGTGTCCCTTGCCACATAGAACCAGAAGTTGGCCGCTAGCATTCAGGACCCCTGTCGGGTACCAATCGGTGGGAATACGGCCTTTGAGGGATACCGGGGTTGAGCGGACCGCACGATTCTCGGAGACATCCAGTACCGCTATCGCATTATTGTCCGCCTCGGCGGCGAAAAGTTGCGTTTCATCCCTGGAAAGCGCCAAGGCATTCGGGGTACTGCCTTCCGACGGTCCCGCTGGCGCCGCGTCGCTCAAATACCGCAACACCTTCTTCTTTGCCGTATCCACCGTCGCAACTTGATCCGTAGCAGCCAGTGCCACGAACAACCGCGATCCGGAGGCATTCGAGAGGAGGGCCGAAGGGCGTGGGCCGACCCTTAGCTTGCCGGCGGTCTTAAGTGTGCCGTCGACCCGCGTTTGAAAAATCGAGATGGTATCCGCTCCCCAAGCGGAAACGTAAACTTTGTCGTTCGGGGCGGCTTCAACTGCAAACGGATAGTGATCGGTAGGGAGTCTTTTCACCACGCGCGAGGTCGCCACATCGACGATTGCTAAATCGTCACTCATGTTTTCCGCGACGTACAGGAAGTTTCCACGCCGGGAAACGGCGATCCCCGCCGGATACCGCGAGCCGGGTGCTCTGGCTTTGTGTTCGGCCAGGGCGATTTTTCGATCGAGTGTTGCGATACCGTCTTTCCACGAGTAGCAGTAGACGAAGTCGGAGTTGCCGCCGGATACGTAGACCTCCTTTCCGTTCGCGGAGAAAGCGATCCCAAAAAATGCTGCTTCCTGTGGCAGTGTCTGCAGGACATGGTGGGAATTAATGTCAACGATCTGCACCCCCTGTTCACGCCAACCGCTGAGAACCACAGCGGCTCGCTCTCCCCCCGGCGCCAAAGCCATCGCCAGCGGCATGCTACCCAATTCGATGGACTCCCCGATTGCGTCAAGCCGCAGTCCGGTGGACAGGAAATCGGTGGAGGCCACCGATCCGACCTGGGCGACGCCGCAGGTAGCAGTGAAAAGACCGATGGCGGCCGACAGCATTCGGTTCGCTAAAACACGCAACATCCACCTGAGCATATCAGGACCTGGCAAAGATGCGTACTCTGGACTAAGGCCACGCCGCCCCGGGAAATGGAGTTGCACGATGGTAAACCCCAAGGGACGCGTCAATTACGTACCAAATCCCTGGCGACGCTTTGGGCGCTGGCGAGTCTGACATTTGCGAGCATGCGCCATCGCGCTCATGTGTGGTTTCGCGAACGAGGACTCATGCCACAGGGTTACGCGTAGCCGCGACAGTTCTTCGCAATCCGCCGGGACGGTGAGCCTGACGCCTAATTCTTGTACCGTGATCTCCTTCCGGTGCTCCTGGTCGTCCTCACCCAACGGCATGACGTAGGTGCATTCCTCCAGACGCTTGCTCCCCACCGCGAATCCATCCCGGTCCCAACACAGAATCTTCACCCGGTCGCGCCGCCGGCTGGCGAACACGAAACAGGTGTCCGGCGAACGCATCCAACTCCAGGTGTTCCCGCACCAGGCTGCTGGCCGGTTTTGAAGTGGCCACCTATGGCCGGTTTTGGGTGGCCACCAAGGGAGCCAGATCAAGCGTTCGCCGCGGTTCCCATGCCCGGTTTCACGATCTTCAGGGCGACCGTGCGCCGCATGGGCTGCGTCTGCTCCGCCAGGTACACTACGCCCATGCCGCCTTCGCCGAGCTTGCGTACCAATCGGTAAGCGCCAATGGAGGAACCCAGGCCTTCGGGAGCGGCAGGCATCGCCTGCGTAGTGCGGCCGTGTCACCGGGAGTGAAACCGGGCTGTGCGGTTGTTTCCTTGGCGTCGACCAGCGCCCGCACTTCGTCCAGGAGTTGGCCGTCGCCCGCACACGCCCGTTGAAGGTACTCGGCGCGCTGCAAGCGATCGCGTATCGCGAGCGAGGCAGCGGCGATCTCTTCGCGGGTCACTGGAGTGCTAGATTACCACACCAGGCTCACAGCAACCGGCGGGAGAATCCAGTGCGCGCACGCGAAAGGTGGGCGGCAAGTTAAACTAACGTAATCTCGCGAATGCCGCTCGCCACCGGCACAAAACTCGGCCCCTACGAGATCCGTGCGCCCATCGGCGCCGGAGGCATGGGCGAGGTGTACCGCGCTCGCGATTCCCGGATGGGGCGCGATGTGGCCATCAAGGTAGCTGCCGAGCGCTTCAGCGACAGATTCTCGCGGGAAGTGCACGCGGTGGCCGCGCTGAACCATCCCAACATCTGTCATCTCTACGATGTGGGCGCCAATTACCTGGTGATGGAACTGGTGGAAGGCCCCACGCTGTCGGAGCGCATCCAGCAAGGCGCGGTGCCGTTGGAAGAAGCGGTGCAGATCGCCCGCCAGATCGCAGCCGCGCTAGAAGACGCTCACGAGAAGGGCATCGTGCACCGCGATCTAAAGCCCGGCAACATCATCCTGCGGCCGGACGGTACGGTGAAAGTCCTGGATTTCGGATTGGCAAAAGTGGCCGGCAACCCCTCGTCCGTCGAAAGCCCGGAAAACTCGCAGAGCCCCACGTTGGACCCGGCCAGCCAGGTGGGCGGGATCGTCGGCACGGCCGATTATATGCCTCCGGAACAGGCGCGCGGAAAGCCGGTGGATAAGCGCGCGGATATCTGGGCCTTCGGCGCCATCCTGTATGAGATGCTCTCGGGTGAGCGGCCGTTCGTGGGAGAAACGGTCGCCGACACGCTCATCGAAGTAGCCACAAAGGAACCGGATTGGGGGCGCATTCCGGCGCGGGCGCAGCGGCTGGTGCGGCGCTGCCTGGAGAAGGACCCCAAGCGACGGCTGCGGGACATCGGGGACGCCTGGTTATTGTTGGAGGATCCGGCGACCCGGGAGATGGCCCCTCTTCCGGCGACGCGCAGCCGCTGGAGAATGCCGGTTGCGCTCGCTCTCCTGGCTGGTCTGATCGCCATGGCTTTTGCGGTGGGACATTACACGCGAAAGGGTCCGCCCGCAGGCGCCATCCGGTTCTCCTTTGCGCCACCTTTCAAAGCGAGCGCCATCAATTTAGCGATTTCGCCGGATGGGACGCGCATCGCCTATTCGGGCCACCGGGAAGGTCATTTCCTGTGGCTCAGTTCCATCGATTCCTCAAACGCTCAAAAACTGGCGGGAACCGACGGCGCCGGAAGCCCGTTCTGGTCTCCGGACGGACGATCTTTAGGTTTTGTGGTCAACGGCCGATTGCAAAGACTGAGGATCGACAGCCCGCAAACGCCGGAGACGGTAACTACGGCCAATCCCTTCGCCGGCGCAGCATGGAGCCCGCAAGGCATCATTTTGTTTCAGCCGGAGCAGGCGGGCACGGGTCTATATCGCGTACCGGCCGCCGGAGGCGCAGTCATTCCGGCGACCCATTTGAATGCCGCGCGGAAGGAAATCGTCCACCGCTATCCGCAATTCCTGCCCGATGGACGGCATTTCATCTATTGGGTTTGGAGCGCGCTCGAAGAAAATACCGGCGAATACATCGGCTCACTCGATCCCAACGAGAAACTGCCGGAAGGCCCGCTGGTGCGCACATGGCGGGAGGCGCACTACGCCGCGCCTGGATATCTGCTTTATCTGGAAGGCTCGGTGCTGATGGCGCGTCCTTTCGATCCATCGAGTCTGCGCTTCACCGGCGAAAAGCGCGCTTTGCCCGAACGGGTCGGGAGGCACTGGGAAGCTACCGGCCACGCCATGTTTTCGACATCAGACACCGGCGTCCTGGTCTACCAGGAGGCCGTGCCGCGACCGGAAAGCCATATCGTCTTGCATGGGCAGGCCGGGAACGTGCTGCGCACCATCGACGCGCCCGCCGGAAGCTATTGGCCCTCGCTCGACCCGCAGGGGACCCATGTCGCCATCCAGGGTCAGGACGAGAATACGGTGGAGGACTTATGGACGGTGGATCTGGAACGGGGCCTGGCCTCTCGCCTGACCGCCGGGCAAGGATCCAACGAGCACCCCGTTTGGTCGCCCGACGGGCTGAGCATCGCTTTCATGTCGAACCGCGGTGGCGCATACGATCTCTACGTCCGGAATGCGGACGGCACCGGCAAAGATGAATTGCTGCTGAAGTCGCCGTATACGAAGTTTCCGGCATGCTGGTCGGCGGATGGGAAGTATCTGGTGTACACGGAAACCGGCAAGGGTGACATGAAACCAAACACTTGGGTGCTGCCGATGGAGGGAGACCGCCGGCCGGTTCCGTTTTTCAACAGCGAATTCAGCGTCGTCACCGCCAGCCTGTCGCCGGTGAGCGATAGTCAAGGGCGCCTTTGGATGGCCTATTCGTCGAACGAAACAGGATCCGCGGAAGTGTATTTGCGGCCGTTCCTGCCGGGCGCGCCTGGGGGACCGGCAGGGGCCGCCGTGCGCGTCTCGACCGATGGTGGAGAAGCCCCGGTTTGGCGCATGGACGGCAACGAACTGTTCTACCTGGGTCCTTCCTTCAAGGAGATGGCCGTGGACGTGAAACTGGGCAACGGCCCGAAAATCGGCGTTCCCCGGAAACTGTTCCACGCGGGCTGGCCGGCTGTCACCGTCGACGGGCAGCGCTTTGCAACTATCGAAACAGATGCCGAGCAGCCGACCGCCACAGTGGGTGTAGTGCTCAACTGGGCCGCCGAACTCGGACCGAAGTGAACTCGGATCGAAGTAAGAGGCGCGGTTACTTCGCCGAAAGCGCACCTTTGATAGCGGTATCGAACACGCTGAACGGCACGGCGCCCACCACCCGCTCTCCGTTGATCTCTTTGCTGTCGCTCTTGCCGATGACGAAGCTTGGGGTCCCGCTGATGCCGGCGGTGCCCGCATCGGCCTTGTCTTTCTGGATGGCGGCGGTGTACTTCTTGTCGCTCATGCACTGATTGAATGCGGGCATATCGAGCCCGGTTTTCTCGGCGTATTTGGTGAGAGCTTCCGGGCCCAGGTCCGTGGCGGTGTCCAGCATCATGGCGTTGCGGATTTCCCAGAATTTACCCTGATCGCCGGCGCAGCGCGCGGCCAGGGCGGCGGAGGGCGCGTTGGGATGGAAATCGAGCGGCAGGTCGCGGCTGACAAAGCGCACTTTGCCAGTATCGATATATTCTTTCTTCAGTTGGGCGAAAGTGTCGCCTTCGAAACGGCGGCAGAAGGGGCACTGGTAATCCGTGAACTCCACCAGGGTGACCGGAGCGTCTTCGCGGCCGAGAGAATATCCACCTTGAATCACGCCCAGTTTGACTCTCTCATTTGCCGCGGGAGCAGGCGTGGCGGCACCTGCTGGCTTATTCTGCAGCAACTGGTGAATCGCCTTAAGCTCCGTGAGGATGGCGTCGGCCTGATCGTGGGTCATCCCTTCGGGCATGTTGATGGTGACGGACTCCGCCTTCACGGTTTTCGCGGTAGTGCGTGGCTCCGCATTTTGCTGCGCTACGACGGCTAAGGGCCCGGTTTTCGACGCGGTAGTGCTCTGTGGAGCGGCGCTCTGTCCCACCGCCGCCAGGCTGCTGCTGAGTATCAATCCGATTACGTAACTAGGTTTCATTTTTCTCTCCCTTTGAAGTGATCAAGGCAGGCATTGGTTGAAGGAGCATGGCGCGTTGCCCGGGCACGATCCGCAGTTCACCTCGCCGCCACAGCCATCCAAAACTGTCCCGCAGGCCAGTCCTTGACAGGGGTTGCTGTTTGGCGTACAGCAACTGTTCTTAAAACACTCCTGGCCTGCAGAGCAGGTGTTGGTACATGTGGTGGTACCGTCGCAGCCATTGGAGGCGGTCCCGCAGGCAACACCCAGACAGGCGTTGCTATTCGGCGTGCAGCAACTATTGCCGTCGCAGACCTGCCCCGAGGGGCAGGTGTCGGTACATGTAGTGGTACCGCCGCAGCCATTGGAGACGGTCCCGCAGGCCACCCCTTGGCACGCGTTGTTATTCGGCGTGCAACAGGTGTTCTCGTAGCATTCCAGCCCGGATCCGCACGTTCCGCATTCTAACGTAGCCCCGCAGTTATCCTGGACGGTGCCGCACGTCGCGCCCTTGCTCTGGCACAGGTTGGTGTCGACCAGGGCCGTCGTGCAAGCCTCGTTTTGGCAGGCTTCTCCAGCGACACAGCTGCCGCAATTCAAGGTGCCGCCGCAACCGTTGGAGATCGTGCCGCAAGTGGCGCCCTGCGCCTTGCAGGTTGTGGTATTGCATGTCTCGCAGGTAAACGAAACCGCATCGCAGACCTGGCTGCCGGAGCAGGTCCCGCAGTTCAGTGTCCCGCCGCAACCGTCGGAGATCGTCCCGCAAGTCGCTCCTTGCGCCGCACAGGTGGTGGGTGTGCAAGTGCTCGTGCTGAGGCAGGTGCCGGTGCTGCTGCAGTAAGTGCCTTCCGGGCACGTCCCACAGGAAAGTGTTTGGCCGCAAGCTGTGACGACACTGCCACAGGTGACACCCAATGCGGCGCAGGTTTTACCTAGAGTGCAACTTCCGTTGAGGCAGGCGTATCCGCTGGCGCACGCAGTGCCGCACACGCCGCAATTATTCGGATCGGAGGAAGTAGTGGTGCAGTATCCGCCGCAGGAGGCGCCTGCGCCGCAACTGCTGGTGTCGCCCGGCTGCTGCATTCGGTATTCGACCAGCAGATTCGTATCGGCGCCCGAGAAGACCGCGCAGGTAGAGCCGGCGCGCAGCGACGCCGTCAATATCGACCCGGCGGCGAACGGCAGCTCAATGGAACCCGAGTCGGACCAGTATTGTCCCGGCGTGAGCACCAGGTCCTGGCCTTGAGTTCCATTGGAGAGCCGGAAGACGGCAGCCGGACAATTGGAACCCGTCGGCGTTTTAGCCGTGGCGGCGATGCGTAGCACGGTGATGGAGCTATCGAGACTCCAATTCGCGCCTACCGAGGTGCCGGTGAGGCTGCCCGGATAGAACGAAGAAAAGGTCATAAGCAGATTGGCGTTCGATCCAACCGGGCCAGTCGGTCCCTGAGGGCCGGTAGCGCCTGGCGGGCCCTGCGCCCCTTGCGGACCTTGTGGGCCGGTGGCGCCTTGCGGGCCTTGTGCGCCCTGCGCGCCGGGCGATCCGGCTAGACCTGCTGCGCCGCCCTGCACCATCAGCGTCCAACTCATGTCTGAGCCCGGAGGAGTGCCGCCGGGTGCTACCGCTACCGTCGCGTTATAAGCCGATCCGTTGTAGGTCACCACGTCGTTCGGGTTGTAGTTGGTGGATGAACTCCATGCTTGCGTAAAGTTGAAGCTGGCGCCGTTGGTTCCGTTTGTTCCACTGGCGCCGTTTGTTCCGCTAACGCCCGCCGGTCCCTGCGCTCCTGTGGGCCCGATGGGTCCCTGTGTGCCGGTGCCGCCTCGCGTTCCTGGGGGACCTTGCGGCCCGGTTGCGCCCGCGGCTCCGGCTTGCGCCATCAGCGCCCAATTCGAATTCGAACCGGGAGGATTGCCGCCGGCGGGGATCGCTACCGTGGCGTCGTAAATCGAACCATTGTAGGTGACCACGTCATACGCGCTGTAGTTGGTTGCTGCACTCCACGGCTGGGTGAAGATGAAGCCGGTCCCGTTAGTTCCGTTGGTTCCGTTGGCTCCCGCGGGCCCTTGTGCACCGGTCAGTCCCACCGGCCCCTGCGGACCGGTTGCGCCGGGCAATCCTTGTGTCCCCTGCGGACCTTGCGATCCAGCAGCGCCTGCTGCGCCCGCCTGCGCCATCAGCGACCAATTGGCGTTCGTGCCGGGAGGGTTGCCGCCTGCCGGGATGGCTACGGTGGCGTTGTAAGTCGAGCCGTTGTAGGTGACCACGTCATACGCGTTATAGTTGGTTGCCGCGCTCCAGGCTTGTGTGAAATTGAAGCTGGTTCCGTTGGTCCCGGCGGTTCCGTTGGCTCCGGCTGGTCCTGTCGTGCCGGCGAGCCCCGCCGGCCCCTGCGGACCAACGACGCCTTGCGGACCTTGGGGCCCCGGCGGACCTTGCGATCCAGCGGCGCCCGCTGCGCCAGCTTGTGCCATCAGCGCCCAGCCGGCGTTCGTGCCCGGAGGGTTGCCGCCTGCTGGGATCGCCACTGTGGCGTTGTACGTCGAGCCGTTGTAGGTCACCACGTCGTACGGGTTGTAGTTGGTGGCCGCGCTCCATGCCTGAGTGAAATTGAAACTGCTTCCGTTGACGCCCTTCGCTCCGTTCGCTCCGGGCGGTCCTTGCGCGCCGGTGAGCCCGATAGATCCTTGAGGGCCCGTCGCGCCCGAAGCTCCGGCGGGTCCGGTTGCCCCGGGTTTTCCGATCGGTCCTTGGGCCCCTTGCGTTCCGGCGGGACCGACCGGTCCTGCCGGCCCTACAGGGCCGCTAAACACGATGTCCAGTTCGGCCGGATGGCTGGTGGCAGTGTTCTCTTTGCTGTCGAAGTTGGCGTTCATTGCGCCATTGGCCCAAAGGGCGATGCCGTTGTTGGCCTGGCTCCCGCTCAGCCACGCTACGACGGCGGGCGTGATGTTGATGAGCACGTACTGGTTCGTATTCGCTTTGGTCAGGGATACGTTAGAAGAAACCGCCGCGCCTAGAACGGGGGCCTGGGATGCGGTGATGGCGCCCTCCGTCCAACTCGTGGCGACATATTTCACATTGAAACTGCCAGGCGTAGTAACCGAGTTGACGAAGAGCTTCAGGGTGGCCTGGCTGACCACTGCGCCGGCTGGGATCGAGGACAGATCGAACTGGATGTAGCTTTGCAAATTGGCGCCATTGACATACAACAAGCTGCCCGCGCCATAGTTCATGGTTGGATTGGCGACGTTGGTGAAGGCGTCAGCGCTGGGAGTGATTTGCGCCGATGCGCTGGTCAAGCACGTGAACAGGGAGAAGAAGGTGAATGCGACGACGTTAAACAGTCTCCGCAACCAGCGCACTTTGAAATCGGCAGTTGTCATTCGCATTTCCTCTGGGAGGACCCGTTTTTGGCCTTCCTAAGATCCGCACTGGTTGGCGACACCTCCGCCACCGCAGGTCTGGCCTACTGCGCAGGTCCCGCAATTCAGGGTGTTGCCGCAACCGTCGGAAACCGTCCCGCAGTTGTCACCAAGCTTCGCGCAGGTCGTGGGCGTGCATGCCGGCGTACCGCATTGGTTGGCCACGCCGCCTCCGCCGCATGTTTGGGTACCCGTACAATTCCCGCAATTCAACGTGTTGCCGCAGCCGTCGGAGATGGTTCCGCAGGTTGCACCGAGCTGCGTGCAGCTCTTGGGCGTGCATGAGCCTCCGCCGCCGCCGGAGCAACTGCCTCCGTTGCACGGAACGCCGCTCGAGCAGGCTGTCCCACAAGTGCCGCAGTTGTTTGGATCAGCGGAAGTCGTAGTGCAATACCCGTTGCAGGAAGTGCCCGAACCGCAACTGAGCGTGTCCCCGGCCTGCTGCATTCTGTATTCGACCAGCAAGGTGGTATCGGCACCGGTGTTACTGGCGCAAGTGGAACCGGTACGTAACGAGGCTGTCAACGTGGCGCCGGCGGAGAATGGCAGTACGATGGCGCCCGTGTCGGACCAGGATTGCCCCGGCACCAGCACCAGGTCCAGCCCCTGAGATCCGTTCGAAAGACGAAACACCGCCGCCGGGCAAGTGGAACCGGTCGGGGTCTTCGCCGTGGCTGCCATACGCAGCAAGGTGATGGAACTATCCAGGTTCCAATTCGCGCCTACCCACGTGCCGGTGAGATTGCCGGGATAGAACGATGTGAAGCTCATGAGCGTACTGGCGCTCGATCCGGCCGGACCTTGGGGTCCCTGCGGTCCGGTAGCGCCTTGCACACCTTGCGGGCCCTGTAGACCCTGGGGTCCGGCTGCGCCTTGCGGGCCTTGTGCCCCTTGCGCGCCTTGAGCTCCGGCTGCACCGGCCTGCGCCATCAGCGACCAACTTGCGTTGCTGTCCGGAGTGTTGCCGCCCGCGGGTATCGCTACCGTGGCGTCGTACGTTGCGCCGTTGTAGGTCACCACGTCGTACGCGCTGTAAGTGGCCGACGCACTCCACGCCTGGGTGAAGTTGAATCCGTTTCCATTTGCGCCGTTCGTTCCGTTGGTCCCATTCGTTCCGTTGGCGCCCGCCGGTCCCGTCGCGCCCGTGAGTCCCATCGGCCCCTGCGGTCCGGTAGCGCCTTGCGGGCCTTGCGGCCCCTGCGGACCTTGCGATCCGGCGGCGCCCGCCGCGCCGGCTTGCGCCATCAGCGCCCAACTCGCGTTGGAGCCGGGAGGGTTGCCGCCAGACGGGATCGCCGCAGTGGCGTCATACGCCGAGCCGTTGTAGGTGACTACGTCGTACGGGTTGTAGTTAGTTGCCGCGCTCCATGCTTGGGTGAAGTTGAAACCGGTTCCGTTCGTGCCGTTCGTTCCGTTGGTTCCCGCCGGTCCGGTTGCGCCCGGGAGTCCCATCGGCCCCTGCGGTCCGGTCGCTCCTTGGGCACCCTGCTGGCCTTGGGATCCGGCGGCGCCTGCCGCGCCGGCTTGTGCCATCAGGGCCCAACTCGCGTTTGAGCCGGGAGGATCGCCGCCGGCGGGAATCGCCGCAGTGGCGTCAAAGGTTGAGCCGTTGTAGGTGACTACGTCGTACGGGTTGTAGGTAGTTGCCGCGCTCCAGGCTTGGGTGAAGTTGAAACCGGTTCCGTTGGATCCGTTGGTTCCGTTGGAACCCGCGGGTCCGGTTGCGCCCGGGAGTCCCATAGTCCCCTGCGGTCCGGCTGCGCCTTGCGCGCCTTGGGGACCCTGCGGGCCTTGGGATCCGGCCGCGCCCGCCGCGCCTGCCTGGGCCATCAGCACCCAACTCGGGTTGGAGCCAGGAGGATTGCCCCCGGCCGGGATCGTCACCGTAGCGTCGTAGGTAGAGCCGTTGTAGGTGACGACGTCGTACGGGTTGTAGTTGGTCGCCGAGCTCCAGACCTGGGTGAAGTTGAAACCGGCCCCGTTGGTTCCATTCGTTCCGCTGGATCCAGCCGGGCCTTGCGC
The DNA here is from genome assembly GCA_963738375.1 of Bryobacterales bacterium. Taxonomy (GTDB): domain Bacteria; phylum Acidobacteriota; class Terriglobia; order Bryobacterales; family Bryobacteraceae; genus Bog-159. The sequence continues at coordinate 1,548,107 of CAVTWL010000004.1, forward strand.
GCCGGTAAGTCCGATGGGCCCTTGGGGACCAGTAGAGCCAGCTGGTCCAGCGGGTCCGGTTGCTCCGGTGTTTCCAGTCGGTCCTTGAGGCCCTTGGGGTCCTGTGGGGCCAGCCGGTCCCTGCGGTCCTTGGGAACCGGTGAAGACGATGTCGAGTTCGGCCGGGTGACTGGTTGTGGTGTTTTCTTTGCTGTCGAAGTTGGCATTTGTTGCGCCGTTGGCCACCAGGGCAATGCCGTTGTTGGCCTCGCTGCCGTTCAGCCACGCGACCACCGCGGGTGTGATGTTGACCAGCACGTACTGGTTCACATCGGACTTGGTTAGGGAGACGTCGGTTGAAATCGCGGCCCCTAGAACCGGCGCGCCGGTGGCGGTAATCGTGGTCTCACCCCAGGCGCTGCTGACGTACTGTACATTGAAGCTCCCCGGTGTGGTGACCGCATTGACGTAGATTTTCAAGGTGGCCTGGCTGACCACCGCGCTGGCCGGGATCGCAGACAGGTCGAACTGGATGTAGGTTGTAGCGCCCGCCCCATTGACGTACAACAAGGCGCCTGAGCCGTAGTTGGTGGTCGGATTGGCAATGCTGGTGAACGAGTCGGCGCTGGGCGTGACCTGTGCGAAAGCGCTGGTCAGGATGCTCGAAACGACACCTACGGCCAGGATCAAGAGTCGGCGAAGTTGCATGAGTCTCTCCAGAACCACCAATGACCTGCAAGGTGTGTTCAGATTTCCACACTCAATGGCTGTGCGTGGCGCACAAGGGCAACTGCCGCGCCAAATTGTGCGGGTGTAAGGTTATTCGATTAACTTATTAATAACAGGGTAATTAGAGACGGACATCGGCTTCCTCTCACATGGCGGGATGCCTATCCAATCGGATAGGGTCTATCCGATTGGATAGGAATGCTGTTTGGAGATCTGCTACTTCCCGGTCGAGGGTAGGCCGTGTGTCGACCCGAGGCGGAATTTTCTTAGATAATGCTGTACTTCAGCAGCGCCAGTTCGACTAAGCTGTGAACGTTGTTTGACGAAATGCGCGCGGCGCTGAATAAGTTTCGAGGTAATACGCCGGAGGACTTGCGCTTCAGGCACATCTTTCGTCATGCTCCAGTCGTTCTTCACGGCGCAGCGCCGCCCTCCCAGGCGAGATTCTTGCGCGGAGCATTGCGAAAGAGGCCAGACGGTCCCAGAAGCGGACACTCAGACGGGTTGAGGCGACACGGCTGCCAAGAGTTTCATACACTTGCGACGGTTGAAAACGGCCCTTGATTTGCCGCGTGGTTTGCGATCGATGCTCAATTTACTGCGGGATTTGCGCTACGCGCTGCGCACGTTATGGAAGGCGCCGGGCTTTACGCTGGTTGCGCTGCTGGTGCTGGCACTGGGGATCGGCGCGAACACGGCTATCTTTAGCGTGGTGAATTCGGTGGTGCTGCGGCCCGTGTCGTATCCGGACGCGGATCGCCTGGCGCTGATCTGGGAGACGGACCTGAAGGACGGAATCAAGCGGGAAGGGGCGTCGGCGCCAAATTTTCTGGACTGGAAGGAGCAGAGCCGGTCGTTCGAGGCAATGGAACTGATGGAAGTGGGGACGGGCGTTGTGACCGGCGAGGGCGAGCCGGAACAGGTGATGGGACTGCGCGTGACCACGAATTTTCTTTCGATGCTGGGCGCCAAGACCGTTCTGGGGCGCGGCTTCACGGAAGCGGAGGGAGCGGGGAAGGCGAGGTATCCGGTGGCGGTGCTGAGCAACGGGTATTGGAAGCGCCGCTTCGGTGGAGACCCGCGCGCGATCGGGCGAAGTTTCACTGTGAACAGCGAGCCGTATACGGTGATTGGAGTGCTCGCCGCGGACTTTTACCATCCGCTGCCTACGGACCTGTATGTACCCTGGCCGGTGGCGGAGCTGCGGACCAAGAGCCGCGTCTCGCACAACTTCGGGGTAATCGCTCGCTTGAAGCCGGGAGTGACGCTGTCCGGGGCGCAGTCGGAATTGAGCGCGATTGCGCGGCGGATCGACGCGCAGACGCCGCGGCTGGCGGGGTGGGACGTAGCGGTGGTGGGATTGCAGCAGGCGCTCTTCGCGTACATTCGGCCGGCGCTGATGTTGCTGCTGGGCGCGGTGGGATTGTTGCTGTTGCTGGCGTGCGTGAACGTAGCGAGTTTACTGCTGGCGCGGATCACGGGGCGGACGAAGGAAATGGGGATTCGTGCGGCCTTGGGCGCGCGGCGCGGGCGGCTGGTGAGCCAGATACTTTGCGAGAGCCTGGCGCTGAGCCTGGCGGGAGGATCGCTCGGAGTATTCGTCGCGGTTTGGGGCGTGGCCCTTTTGAACGCGGTGCTGCCTAGGACGCTGCCGATGGCGGACGCAGGAACTGAGATCGTGCGGCCGGCGATTGGGGTGGATCTGCGCGCGCTGCTGTTTGCGCTGGCGATCTCCACCGGCGCGGCCATTCTTTTCGGATTGCTTCCTGCGCTGCATGCGGCGCGCGCCGATGTGGCCGCGGCGCTGCAGGCCGGCGGCCGAACCTCGGCCGGCACGCGCGGGCGCGGCAAGGTGTGGAGTCTGCTGGTGGCGGGAGAAATTGCGCTGGCCAGCATGCTGCTGATCGGCGCGGGGCTGGCGATGAAGAGTTTCGTGAATTTGCAGCACGTGGATTCAGGAATCCGGCCGGAGCATGTCTTGACGTTTCGCATGCGTCTGCCGACCGACAACCTTTATAAGAGCCAACGGGAACAGGCGGAGTTTTACCGGCGGGTGCTGGACCGGGCGGAAGCCATCCCCGGGGTTCAATCGGCGGGTCTGGCGGACGTGCTGCCGTTGGGGCAGCAAAACGACCGGGAATATTTCACGATCGAGAACCGGCCGCTCGAGGCGGGCGCGGAACTGGCGGCGGATTTCCGGAGGATCAGCCCCGGATATCCAGCGACGATGGGAATCGGTTTATTGCGCGGGAGGATGCTATCGGAACACGACGGGCCGGTCGCGCCTCCGGTGATTCTGATCGATGAAACGCTGGCGCGGCAGTATTGGCCGCATGAAGATCCCATGGGGAGGCGCATGCGGTTGTGGGGTCAATTCCGGCAGATCGTGGGGATCGTGGGGGCGGTACATCATTACGGTTTGGAGAAGCAGCCGGAGCCTACGATCTATGCGCCTTTCGAGCAGATGCCCAACCAGGCGATGGCGCTGGCGGTGCGGACCACGGTGGCTACGGGCGCGGCGGTGAAAGCGGTGAAACAGGCGGTGTGGTCGGTGGATCCAGGGCAGCCGGTATTTCAGGTGAGGAGCATGGACGATTATCTGTCGCTGGCGGAGACCGCGCCGCGCCTGTCGACGATGCTGCTGCTGGTTTTCGCGGGGATTTCGATGCTGCTGGCGGCGCTGGGGATACATGGGGTGGTTTCGTATGGCGTGGCGGAGCGCACGCGCGAGTTCGGGATTCGCATGGCACTGGGCAGCACTCCGGCACAGGTGCGGCGGCTGGTGATGCTGGAGGGGGTTCGGGTGACGGCCGCGGGGTTGATTCTGGGCATAGCCGGATCGGCCGCGCTGGCGTCGGCGATGCGCACGGCGCTATTCGGGGTGGCGCCGCTCGATCCGGTGGTGATGGGGGCGGTGAGCGCGCTGCTGGTGATGGTGGCGATGGCGGCGAACTACTTTCCGGCGCGGCGGGCAACGGGGATTGATCCGCTGCGGGCGCTGCATCACGATTAGGGGCGCTGGGGGCCGGCGGAGAGTGCGGTTTTGGCCACTATGTGTGGCGTTACTCCTCAAAAAGCCAGCGAACTGATGCGAGTGATTCCTAACCCCGCTAAGAAACCCGAGCAACAACCATGACCAAGAGAATTTACTTATATCCGGGACTCGGTGAAGGTGAGCCCCACTACCTTGACAGACTTGGCACCGTAAAAGATCTGGCCGAGGCAGGGATGACCCTTACCGAGGGCATGAGGGTGGGTTTTTGGATGGATGACGGGAACGATCAAGGAGAAGATGACAACCTCTTGTTCGAGGGAACTGTTCATTTCGATCCACAGCGACAGCAGTGGTACGCCCTGATCGACCGAGCGAGTTTTCGGCACGAGTCTGACGAGCGCGCGAAGTCATCTCTGTAGCCTTGATCTCCTCGCGAACAGTCGCGGCTCGCCAGCTTCGAATGTAGGATCAGCAAGTTACCGGGCGGCATCCGGAAAGGGCGAAAAACGATGCCTGCGGCATCGGCTTGACCTCGTATGGTCCGTTTATTCGGAATTGGTCACTTCAGCGCGTTAACCGCACGGTGAGGCGATTGGTCTCGCATACAGGCCGCGCCTGGTAACCAATCCTCGAATTGACCGGCCCCCAAATCCGGCACATCTGCGACTACAAGAATACCTCTCGGTCACTTAGGTAGTCACTTCGCCCTCCTCTACGGAGGTCGTTACGATGAGGGCAACCGGGGTCAAGGCCGAGCATAGCGAGCCCGAAGGGTTGTCTTGACCCCGGTTGCCCTCATCGTGTATTGCCATGCTGGAGGGCGAAGTGACGCTGTTGGCGCCCGCGGCGAAGGCTGCGGGGGTTCGGTACCCTAACGACGAATGCGGCCGCACCTGGTTGTAGTCCGTTCGCCATGCTGCGGCTTGCCTGCGGCACCCAGTAGATGTTGTCGTGCCCCATTGGCCTGCTTTTTCTGCTGCTGCTCCAAGAGATGCAATTGAGTGGGCATTTTGGAACGGCTCGTCAAATGCTTGTCACAGGGATAACGAGCCGAAACGAGGCCAAGAATGAGTGGATGTACTCAGTGTTTTGGGCATGCATGCGCATATTGACCCACCTAACGTCTGGAAGGAAAGATGGATCTATCGAACGACTGCGTTCTGGTTTTTGTGCTCCGTCCCAGTGGCGTCCGCGGCCGGCTCACTGCGGGCCGAGTCGAGCAGCAGCCGGGCGGCGATTTGAGTGTGCTTAACAGTTACGGAATGCGCAACGACTACATCTCCGGGCGAAACCTCCGGAGTTGGCAGGTCTTTCGGCACGGCTTTCCCCTTGAACATTGGAGTCGCATTTCAGCAGAGGACGTAACGATCGTTGAAATGTCAACGCTCCGATTGTTTTGAAAAACGGAATTGATGAAGCTGGCGGTTCGCAGACTACACCCTGCTTGTCCGGCCCGCGAACATAAAACGGCGCATTGGCGGCCCGCCAAAGGCCAGCCGCAGTCGTGGTGTTCGATACGCTCTCCGCAGCGACCGCGGGCGTATCGCGAGGGTACGGGTCTTCGTAATTATCGACCGACCATTCGGAAGGGATGGCGGAGTACTGCGCCAGTTCCCCAACAAACGTTTGCGGGCCCAAACGTCAAGCGCCGCGTCGCACGCGCGCCGCGCCAGGGTCAACGCGTAACCCCGCCGCTAGGCATAGTTCCTTGCCACACCCCACGCATCCGGGCGCCCTCCGCTGGGCTGAACCTGACACGGCCTTGGCGAATTGACTGCACATCTCTTCGATTCCAGGCCGCCCGCATGACCCCTTCGCACGTATGCGCAGGGCCAAGCAGCAAGTGACCCAATTCGTGCGCGATCACGTAGCCCAATAGCTGCGAGAGTTCCGCGGATTGGGTGGCGGCTAACGTCTCAACCGCCTGGTAATACACCTCCGCGATGTAGCCTACGTTATCTTCCGACAAGAATGCTTCTCCGAGAGAATCTAGCGCCCGCGGAGCCGGCGGTATGAACGGCCGACCATCACGGAGCCTCAGAGTGAACCAGTGCTGCCGGACCGCTTCGTCCCCCTCCAGGCCAATCCCGCACTTTGCCCACACGGTTTCGATATCGATGGACTGAAACAGTGCCGCCGCCGTCTCTTCGGCTCTCACGATAGCTTTCTCGTCCAAACCTCCCCGAACGCAGACGGACACGGTCATCCGTTCGGCTGCAGCGAGCGAAGCCGCGAAAAAGACCGCGCAAATCAATGGACCATATCGCATGCGAAACCTAGCCATCCGCGCGCAGGCAGCAGCCAGACCATCCGGGCGCTAGGCGCGCCTGCAAGGTCCAATGGAAGGACGAGGCCCGGCGCGTTTGCGTTCCACGACTATCAGTCGGCGTCGCCCGCGGCCCAGCCGGAAACCTTTTACGCAGCCAACAGCATTGGCGGAGACACTTCCTGACAGCTGCGGCCGCGCGCGCACGGGCTTCATGGAGCCGGGGATTGCCGAGCCGGACGCCGCGGGCCTTGGCGGCAGCCAGAGCCGCCTTCGTGCGCTCGCTGATTTTACCGCCTTCCTCCTCTGCCATGGCGGCCCGGATATGGATTTCAAAGGGCGTGGCATTGGGGAGATCGGCCATGACGAACGGAACAGCTTTGCATGAGGCCGGAGATGAAGTGGACCTTCCGTGCCAGCTGATCAGTGCACATGGGCCGAACCGTGGAAAAACACTTTCTCCGCGTATTCTCGACTGATCTTCAAATCTTCGTCCAGCGGACGAGTAGGGTTGGTGCCGTTTTCGTAGGCCAACTCCACGCCAATTAGCCCCCGATAGCCGATTCCTTGAAGAAACCCGGCCACCGCGCGGTAATCCACGTCGCCATCGCCGAAACTCTCGCTCCACACGCCATGGATTGAATTGCGGACATGCAAGCTGGCAATCCGGCGGCCAGCTTCGCGGAGCAGTTCCATAGGATCTTGCTTTCCGCGGAAGATCCAATGCACGTCCATGCACATCCACACCAGCTCGCGATCGGTGTGCTGCAGGTTGTAGCGCCATTCTCGTGCATCGTCGGCCATATCGGGATCGTGCGCATGAAGCATCAACCGCATGCCGCCTTCCTTGAGATGCTGTCCGAGCCGATTCAGGTACGCGGCTTCGGTGGCTAACTCGGAGTCGTTCTTTCGTTCCCCCCCATTCTTGGGATTACAGTTGGTGTTGATCCACTCGGTGTGGAGATCACCGGCGGCGTCGGCGGTGGCCAGGATTTGTTCGATGCTGCGCTCGGCACCTTCAGCTTGGTGGAAGGAGCCGCCGTGGTACACCACCGGAGCGGCGAAATCGTACTGCCGCACGAGATCCACTGTGCGGCCGCGAAGTTCGGGCGTCAGCAGCGCGCTGATCAACTCGATGCGGCTATATCCCGCGTGTTTGGATGCCGCGAACATCCGGTTCAGGCCGTCGCCCAGCGAGATTCTCTCCTTCTGGAACACTTGTGTCCAGACATAAGGCTGCAACATCAAAGCCGGTCGATACCGCGCCGCGCGCAATGCACCGGCCGAGGCCGCGCCGGCTAAGAATTCACGTCTTGAGGTCATGTTTCATTCCATCATGTTTCATTCATGTTTCATTCCAGCTTGACAGGGCGTGTGATCCATGGCAAGCTATTCGGCCCTGCATGCGTCTCTGTTATTGCGAAGACTGGAGCAGGAATTTCTACAAGCTGGGGATTTTCGATAACAGGGGAATGCAGATCTGCTGGCGGGAGCCGCGTGTGCCGGCCGGGCAAGCACATCGGACACCAGTTGGTCAGTAGTCATTCAACAAATTGTGGCGAGCAGCCGGTAACACGGTCCTTCTGGACAGGTTGCCACTTCCCAAGAAAGGCCGCCATAGGTGAGGCTGCCGAGCGGACATAAGCCGCTTGGGCAAGAAGCGTTGTTGGATAGCACACCATGCAAACGGACCCCCGCCTGCTTTTTTACACTTCAACCGGCCGCGCGTGCCGGACCTTGTGCGATTGTGGTGATGGTACGCCCTGTATGAGATTTCTTTTTTTCCTTTTGGCCTCATTCGCAATGCCCGCCCTGTCAGGCGCGCAGTCGGGTTGCTCGGGACCGAACGGTAACCGGTTCAACCTGGAGCCGCGTCCCAACGCCGTGGTGCAGGCCGCGCGGTCGATCGCATTTCTACCTAACCGCGCGGGTCCAAATATCGACCTGGTGGTGGCCACGGCTACCGACGAGCGCGTTTTGGCAGGCAGCCCGGACGGGTTCTACGTTCAGCGGTCGACGGGCAACTGCGCACCTGATTTCGAGGGTGGTCTACCATTCATTTCCAACGCTTCCGATTCATTTCAGCCGAACGGATCGACTACCGTGGCCGCCGATCCCGCCCGCGACGCCTTCTTTATCGTGGATCTTCGTTTTGGGCAGACCACCGACGAGAATGGCGTGGGAATCATCAGAACGACCTCGACTAACCTGCTTAGCCCGAGTGCCTGCCCGAACGGTACTCAAACCAGCGGTAGTGCCGGGTGCTGGCCGCTGGGAGCGGTAACCAACATTACGGAACTGAATGCATTCCTGGACTCACCACACCTTGCGGTAGACCCGCGCACCAGCGGCGCAGGTGCGGGCGATACATATCTAGTGGTCGCCCAGCGCTCACCAAGCGGGTCGAGCACTAACATCTCGCTTACGGCGTGTACGAACACGACGCTGCATTGTGGAAAAACGATCAATATCAGCGGCGGAGACGAGCAGGCGGATTTCCCCTTCGTGCAGGTCCGTGCCGACGGAGGCATCACCGTGTCGTATCGCAACACAACATTTCCAAAAGTGAATTCGGAAGAGATCCGGTTTGTGAATTGCACGCCAAACGGGGCACCGGCGGCGCCCACTTGCGCGACGCCGGTTATGGTGACTACCGAAAACAACCCGGTATTTGCATCGCTGTTGGGCGATGTCCCGATGACAGACGAACTCTACCCTCGACATGCGCACCGATTGGAAGCGGACGGAAAGACGATTACAACCTTTCTGGTTTACGATCGCTGCGATGTGCCGATCATTCAACAGGCGGGGCTGGGGTTGCCGTTCTGCCCGAAAGCGGATGTGGCACTGACCAGTTCAACGGATGGCGGCGCGACGTGGTCGCCAGTGGCGAAGGTGAGCAACAGCGTGGGCCAGCAATTCTTCGCTACAGTGGCGACTGACACTTCGACTGGTACGGTGACTATCGGTTATTACTCCTCTGAGAATGACTCTTTCCATCAGCGCGTGCAGGTATTTGCAGCGCAGATCGAACCAGGCTCGATAGAGCCGGGAACTCCCCAGCTACTCACGTCAGCCTTCGGAGATGCGCAAGCCACGCCGCCTCTGGCGGTGTTGCTGCAGCCCGCGGCATTCGGCGATCGACTGGGGCTGGCAGCCGGGGGCGCCGGAGTGCCAGGGACCAGCCGGGCGTACTTGGGATTCACATGGAATAGCGTATTCGGTACGTATGGTGGAGTGCCAAGCGTGGATATGAACAATCACTTAACCGCGCTTGCCTATTAAAGCGCGAGGATCGTAAATGAAAACTGTTTTCCTTTTTAGCCTGGCTGCGGCGGCGGCACTGAGTGGCCAAGTCGCGGCGCGGAAACACCAAGTGCCGGAAGCGTTCCGGCGGTTCCGCGTACCACCCTCGGCGCAGTTGCGCTTTCTAGCCTCCGAGGAAGGCCGAGCATTCTTAAACTTAACCGGAAATCCGTTGGGCAAGGTGGCGCAGCAGGCATTCGGGCTTCCGGCCAAGACTACCATCGTGCCGCACGCATGGATGGAGAGCGGCGCGGCGGACAAATCGGAGGCCGCGGATCCGGGAGCCACGGGATGCAATACGGCGACGGGAGCGCGGTTCAATCTTGAGCCGCGAGCGAATGCAGTTCCGCAGAACCAGCCATCGGCCGACTTTTTATACAACCGCCTAGGCCTGAATCAGGACCTGATCGTACAAGCTGCCAACGACTGGCGCGGCAACCTAGGAACGACGGTACCGTGGGACCAGAGCGTGAGCGGATATTATGTCCACCGTTCCGCGGCGGCCGATTGCAGCGTGCAGTTCGAAGGTGGTCTGCCCAGCTTTACCGCTCAGGGGAACACGGAAATGGGAATCGGAAATGGCGTAGTGGCCGCCGACCCCGCGCGTGACGCGTTCTATATGGCGGACGTGCGGTTCGGGTCGGGGAGCACGGGAGGTGTTGGGCTGTTTCGCGCGGCGGCCTCGACACTGCTGAATGCGACTGCTTGCGCGAGCGGGACGCATTCGGAGTCGCAGTCGGCGTCCTGCTGGATGGCGACGCCACCGGTGCTGCTGTTTGCGCAACCAGTTTTCGATTCCGTGTCCGACTTGCCGAGCATTGCGGTGGATCAGCGCGCTGGGGGCACGGGCGCGGGCAACGTGTATGTGGCAGTCGAGCAGTTCGATTTCAACACGTCTTCGAGCGGGATCCAACTGGTGGCATGCAGCCCGGGGTTGAGTTGCGGCACAGCGGTCAGCGTGAGCGGGTCGAATGCGGCGACCGCATTTCCTTATGTACAGGTGCGGCAGGACGGGGTTGTGACGGTGTCGTTCGTGAACGCCAATGCGGACGGCAGTGACGATATTCTGTTCACCACTTGTACCGCAAGCGCGGCGCAAAGCCCACTCGTTTGTGGAGCGCCGGCACTGGTGACGCACGTGAAGCAACCGGTCGCGCCGAACACCAATGGCACGTCACTGCTTAATATCGATCTTCTGGCATGGACCTATCCGAAGCATGCCAGCCGCGTGGAACCGGGCGGAACATTTACCAGCTTTTTGGCCTACGAATCATGCAAGAATCCTTATCAGTATGGAAACCCAATGATCACGGTGTGCCTGAATGCGGAGGTCCTAATGACATCGTCGACGGACAGCGGCCGGACCTGGTCGCCTCCACTGACCGTGGATAATTCTTCCGGGCATCACTTCTACCCGTCCTTGGCGGCGGATGCATCGACGGGCACGGTACATTTGACGTACTACAGTACGACCGGCGATAAGTTCAATCACGAGGTGCGGGTGCTGCACAACCAGGTAGCTCCCGGGGGTACCGTTTTGGGCTCGCCGCAGTTGGTGACGAAGCTGCTCGACCCGATTGACGGCGACCCGCAGGCATTGGGTTCTTTTCAGTCGGACCTGTTTATGGGAGCCGTGGCTCGCGGCAACGGCACGCCGGGGCAAAGCCGGCTGTACACGTCCTTCGACTCGACGCAGGTGGCGGGGACATACGAAGGGCGGCCGAACGCGGAACAGAATAATCACATCAGCGTGTTGATCTATTAGATCGGGCTCGACCGAGCCGGCCAAGGCTACCAAGGCTGCTCAAAGGTCCACCTTCCGCAGCAGAGACCGGTTCTCTTCCGGCGTTTTCTCGTAACCCTCCATCGCCATAAATACCGGGCCGTTGCAGGTAGGGTGCAAGCGGCCCGGCACCGTTGGGGAGTTCCAGCGCCACACGGCTTGAGGTTAGGCGTAGCGCCGTCTCTTTTTGTGCCTTACATATTAACCGCTGCCCGCGCCGAGCACAAGTCCAGTTGCCGCACAATTTTCCTGCTCCTGTAGTATCATTTCAACGATGAATGTCCGCTGCCCCGAATGCGTCCGGCTTTGGGAAATCTACTTCGCCATCTCCGTCGAAGAGTTCAGCGCACAGGAGCAGCTTTCGGCGGCGAAGCAAGAGAACGGGGGCTTGGAGCGGATTTGCACGGCTAGGCGTGATCATGGCGGCCCTTGAGCGTGACCTTGCCAGCGCATCTGAGAGAGTTGCCGAGCACCGCGCGACGCACCGTTCGGCTACTTCGTGAGGGATTGCCGATTCGCGCTTTCCGGGTGTAGACTACGAGACGCGCTACGGAGAAGCGGCCTGGCCAGTTTCATGGTCTGAGCGACGGAGGGAATAGCCTACCGGGCGAAGCGGGGCCGCTTCGGCACCGGTTAGATTCAGAATCTCCAATCAAATTCGTCGTCATCGAACATTATGGTCTTGATAGACACTCCCAATACCTCGGCCACTTCGTCTTCGGTCAGCCCCGCGAAAGAGTGCAGTTCCACCACCTGCGCCTGCCGCGGATTCAACTGGCCAAGGCGATCCAAAGCCTCGCCGAGTGCAATCAACTGGGGCAGGTCCCGGCAGATCGCGGGGCCCTGCTCGTCAAGCGAAACCTTTCGATGCTCGCCGCCTTGACGCTGGCTACGGTGCCGACGAGCGTGGTCCACCAAAATGCGGCGCATGCAGCGCGCCACGGTACAGAACAAGTGCTTTTTGTTCTCCCAGTAGAGAGCCTGGTCTTCGAACAAACGCATATAGGCCTCGTGCACCAAAGCTGTGGCCTGGAGCGTGTGATCGGGACACTCCCGGCGCATGTAAGCTTGCGCAACTTGTCTCAATTCGTTGTAAACCTGTGCGAACAGCTCCTCTGGCGACTCGGTTTGCGACTGGTAAGTTTGGAGGATGTTTTGTTCGACGTTGGTCCAATCCGGGCTTCCGGGCATAATAAATTCTACGCGATTACAACCGCGAGCGCGTTGGACCTTCAAACTCGGGCCGCCCGGCTCAACACTTCGCCAACGGACGCGTATGAACGACGGCACCAGCGCCGTTGTAGATTCCCCGCGAGGCCAGAGATCCGCATAGCTCTACAATCTGCAAGGAGCGGACAAGTACCAGACAGAGCGCGATGACACTCGTTAGACGGGTACGTTACACGGGGCGCTCCGACGGTGTCGGGGAGCCCCGGGTTATCGAATCATCTGTGGGTGCTACTGGTCGTCCTCGTCACCCTCGTCTTGGTCGGTACCTGCCTGCTCGCCGTCTACGTCTTGCACGAAGGTGAGTTGTACCGACACGTCGGGAAACTGCGGGTTGTACAGGTAGTAATTTCCGTCCTGCCCCATGCCGACGTAGAGAAAGTCGTGGATCGTCCAATTTCCGGGGATTGGGCCCGTCATGCCGAACCAGCCGCCGTTGAAGTTGAAATACATTTCACCGCCGATGAACCTGCAGTCGCATCCCGCAAAATGGAACCCGTGCGCAACCCCGTAATGGGCGGCGAAGTATTTAGGGCTCATGGGGGCTGCGGCTCGAGGGCGGCTGTACGTCACGCCGTGAGTACTTCGGTCCCCCGTCCGGACATTGCGTCGAGGTCCCTCTGTCTTGCCGACCCGGACCGGTTGCTTAACTTTGGTAACAGTTTGGCGCTGCACGAGCGGCACGCGGATCTGTGCCGCCTCCATCACTCCAGCCGCAGAGAGTATCATAGCCGCCACCATCATTTTGTTTTTCATCGTTTGTCCTCTTTCTGGGCCGTTGTTTGTCAGCCTCGCTCTGATATGCGAAGGAAGCCGGAAAAAAGGGTAAAATCTTTTTCAATTGGCTCTGCCGTCTTAACCAGCGGCCATCGCCGGCGCGGCGGCGCGGGCGGCGGTCGCGGTGGTGCTCGGCACGGAATCGCGATTTTCAGCGGTTTTGGGTAGTATATCGAGCCCGGCGGCTCCCATCGCCTCCATGGCCAGATCGAAAAGCAGCGGCTCATGCTGCCTGAGGGCCAATAATCCTTCGCTCACGTATCGCAATTCTCTGGCCGCATGCTCGATCGCAGCCCGATGCCGCCGGTAGAAATATCCGAATCGTTGCAGAAAGGCACAAGCATTGGTGACGCACGGCCAAATATGGGTCAATTCCGCCGCTAATGGATCGATGCCCATTGCAACCTTCGATTGCGATATCGCCCATTGTGGCGGCTTTAGGGAAGTGGATGCGGCCAGGCACGGAGATCTCCGATGACCCGCTCCCCATCGGACGCGCTGGTGGTCTTCGGCATGACGGGCGACCTGGCGCACAAGATGATCTTTCCCGCGCTGTATGCCATGGTCAAACACGGGAACCTCAAAGTTCCCGTAATCGGCGTCGCTCTGCCTAAATGGAGCGATGCGCGTTTGCATCGCCGCGTGACGGACAGCATCGAACGATCAGGCGGGATCGACGACCAGCAAGCCCTCCGCCATCTGTTGTCGCAGTTCAGGTACGTGAGCGGCGATTACGAAGACCTGAACACGTTCGCCGCGATCAAAAAGGCACTGGACCCGGCGCGGCGCCCGGCGCACTACCTGGCTATTCCGCCGTCGCTGTTCGAAACGGCGATCAAGGGACTGTCCCAACCGGCCACAGCAGTTATCCAATTCTTTCTGTCGCGTGTATGCTCAAGCTGGCAATTCCTCGACGCTTGGATAACCGTGCTGTTTGCGGCCGATGTCACCGTCATACTTCTTGCTGGTCTTGAATAACTCCAGACGGCCATCTGAAGCGTCCAACCGGCAGCGGTCGCGCAGCTGGTTCATTTCGTTCGGGCTGAGCGGCTTTAACCCCGATGCGATTTGGAGGTTTTGACGCAGGATCCCCAGCGATTCCATGCCGCTGATGGTCACCGCCACGGGCAAGCTCATGGCGTAGCGCAATGCTTCGTCCGGAGTTACCGCGCCCTCCGCGACCAGCTCGCCGCTGCCGCCCATGCTCTTCATGCCCAGGGCCGCCATACCGCGGCGGTTCACTTCGGGGAGCACCTGCTGCTCAAAGCTGCGGAAAGTCGCGTCCAAACAGTTCAAAGGCATCTGCACGGTATCGAAAGGAAAACTATGGGAGAGCATTTTCAGATGAATGGCCGGGTCTTTGTGGCCTGTGAACCCTACCAGCCGCACCTTGCCGTCCTTCTTGGCCTGCACCAGCGCTTCAGCCACGCCATCGGGCCTAAAGATTAGGTCCGGATCATTGTCATAGACCACCTCGTGAATCTGCCAGACGTCCAGATGGTCCGTGCGCAGCCGTTTCAGCGATTCTTCGAGCATCTGAATCGCCGTGCGTTTGTCGCGCCCGTGGGTGCAAACTTTGGTCATTAGGACGACGCGATCACGTTTGCCTGCCAGCGCGGCCCCCATCCACTCCTCGCTGAGTCCGTCGTGATATTCCCATGCGTTGTCGAAGAAGTTAATGCCGGCGTCGATGGCGGCATCCACTATCTGTCTTGCTTCCGTAGCATCTTTCGCGGAACCCAGATGATAACCGCCCAATCCCAAAGCGGAAACCTGGATACCGCTCTTCCCCAGGGGCTTTCGCGGAATCGCTCCAAGTGAATCGCTGTTCTGCGCCATCAGTGTGCTCCCTGCCGCTGTCCAAGCAGCCGTTTCGATGAACGCCCGTCTTGTCGTCTTCATTTTTTTGGTTTCGGAAAAGGGTGCCCGGTGTTATCGGTCGCCGCCATCATTTCCTGTACTTCCACGGATTTCATATCGAGTGGAAAGCGGTGCGCCAAGCGAGCTTCCGGGTTGTCGAACTTCAGCGAAACTTTGTACAGCTCGAAGCGGCCGTCGCCGGCATACTCGCGGACGCGGTCGCGCAGGGACTGCATTTCCGGCGCGCCCATCGGCTGGAACTCGCGCGCGATCCGCAGATTTTGCTGCAGGATTTCCGGCTTGTCGATGCCCGTAATGGTGGTCGCAACCGGAAGGCTCATGGCGTAGCGTAGAGCTTCTTCGGCGCTTATGGCGCCGTGCAGAATGGCGTCACCATGGCCATTCAGGGGCTTCATGCCCAGGGGCGCGATGCCACGCTTGTTCAGTTCCGGAAGCACTTTCCGCTCGAAACTGCGGAAGGAAGCGTCGAAGGCGTTCAGCGGCATTTGCACAGAGTCGAAGGGAAAGCCGGTGGCCAGCATCTTCAGGTGAATATCGGGGTCTTTGTGGCCGGTGAAACCGACGAATCGCACTTTGCCCTGTCGCTTAGCCGTTTCGAGGGCTTCCGCCGCGCCGCCCTTGCGTATAAACAGGTCCGGATCGTTTTCAAACGAAACACCGTGGATCTGCCAAAGGTCGAGATGATCGGTCTGCAAGCGGCGTAGGGATTCATCGAGCATGCGCAGCGCAAGGCCTTTGTCGCGGCCATGCGTGCAAACCTTGGTCATCAGAAAGACGCGATCGCGGATGCCCTTGAGCCCTTTACCCATCCAATCTTCGGTTTTGCCGCGGTGGTACTCCCAGCAGTTATCGAAAAACGTGATACCGCCGTCCACGGCTTCACGCACCAAGCGAGTTGCAATGGCTTCGTCAGGCGCATCGCCCAAGTGGTGCCCGCCGAAACCGAGCGCCGAAATCTGAACGTCATGACGTCCAAACTTGCGGAGCGGTAGGTCTGAAGCCTTTGGCATGTCGCCTCTGGTAACAAGATAGCGATAACTGGAAAATACCGCAGTGATAAGCTATACGCTCGTTCTTCCGCGGCCCCTCGACGATTAAGATTTCCAAACGCCGCACTAGCGCCAGATCGGTCAGTCCGATTCCGCGCCGTCCTGGTTAGACGGCGGGAACTCCGGCCATTTCCCGCAAGAGAGCTCGGCTCGCGAAGCGGCCCTGCGCTCCCTTGGCCGGTCCGGAGCTATCTCGGCGAAGCTGCGGTCTTCCGCAGTAAACGGGCAATACTACGCCATCGACGGACCAGAGTGCGCTCCCCCGCGAACCCGGTTCTTCACCCAGAGCGTTGCGAGGTTTGTACGGCGCAGTGGCCGTGCTCGCGGAAATGGATGAGTGAGGCAAGAATATCCCCGTCCTTGATCACAGGGAGCGCTGGATTCATCTTGATCCGATTTTGCTTTAGGATGAAGCGCATATGTGAGCGCCGGTATGTTTGCTGCTGGACACACCGAGCCGACCATAAGAACAATTCCTGCTGATGAGGTGCGGCGGTGTGCCGCCGATCCCAAAACACCTACTTAAGCGGTCCGTTGGAGTTGGGATTGTCCGGAACGGTGGCGGTTAGTATTCCGCTGGCGATCGCCAGGACAGTATCTGCGGAGCTGTCAGAGTACGTCACCGTGGCATTGCCCGGCGCAAGTGCGACTGGGGAAAGGGCTGAAGCAGCGGGTTCTGAATGTAAGTGCCGTAGGGCAGAGTGATCACAGCTTTGATGGTAAGAGCGATGCCGACAATTCCTGGCGCATGGCCGCCGGGTCCCTTGCAGGAAATGCAGCTGTTTCTGCTTTACAGAACCGTCGCACGGCATCCGAATTGCTTGGGGAATGGCGGAGGAGTTGCGCCTAGCCTGCCGCGATTGCGTAGCCGGGCCTGGGGGAACCAAAACATGAAAGTCAATGTTGGCTCGAACGATTGGGTCCGAACGAGTGAGTTCCGAGATGAAGGCTACGGTTTGCGGACCCGGCCTCCAGCGGAAACGCCAGCAAGAAGCGGCAAAGACTAATCATGGCCCTTGAAGAATACTGACGCAAACGCGATTTTAGGAAAACCCCCGAACCGCCGCCGGGCCGCATCAAGGCGGGTAAGGACGAACTGAGCTATCTCGTCCAGAAGCACGATGCTACGCGCCTTCACTACGATTTCCGGCTCGAGCTTGGCGGCGTCCTGCTGAGCTGGGCGGTCACCAAAGGCCCGAGCCTCAATCCCTCCGATAAGCGGCTTGCCGTGCGGACAGAGGATCATCCCCTCTCCTATGGCGCCTTTGAGGGCGTGGTCCCGCAAGGCGAATATGGCGGCGGAACCGTGATGATGTGGGACGAAGGCACCTGGGAGCCCAAGCACAGCGCGTCGAACACTACGAGATCTCCGCGTACGGCACCGCGAAATGCCTGGCCCGGCAACTCGGCGCGAACGACGCCGCCAGACTCCTCTCCCACACGCTCGGCGAACAAGAGAGCGCGGACTTCCTCCTCACCGCCATGGCAGAACCGATGCTCCGACAGCTCTCCCTCGACGACATCGGCAGGGACGTCAACCTCGAAACGGTCGGCGCAAGCAGCGAGTCACGCAAGAAACCCAGCAAATGAAAGGTCGCATAGCGACGAAAGGGGTGCGGCGTCCACGAAGGCACCGCCCCCCCACCAAGAACAGACATGAGGCGAGAGGCGGGCCGGGCGTCTCGTCTGATACGATGCAGGGAGAACCTTCCCAGGAGCACCAATTGCGAGCGATGTTTTGACCCCCTCTCTGCCTGTCCGCCCCGTACGGCCGCGTGCCGCAACGGGCATTACCGGTCTTGACGAAATCCTGGGCGGTGGCCTTCCCGCGCACCGTCTCTACGTCGTAGAAGGAGATCCTGGAAGCGGCAAAACCACGTTCGCGCTCCAGTTCCTGCTGGAAGGGGCAAGCCGAGGCGAGCGCGTCTTGTACGTTACCCTCTCCGAGACAAGAGAAGAGTTGCACGATGTCGCAAGCTCACACGATTGGACGCTGGAGGGCGTCAATCTCCTGGAGCTTGATTCCCTCTCCGAACGGCTCGAAGCAGAGGCGAACTACACGGTCTATCACCCGTCGGACGTCGAACTCGGCGACACAGTTCAACGCATACGCGCAGAAGTCGAACGCCTCAACCCCGAACGCGTCGCACTCGACTCCGTGTCCGAGCTCAAAATCCTTTCCCAAACCAGCGTGCGGTACCGGCGTGAAATCCTCGGGCTGAAACAATTCTTCGCAGGAAGAAAATGCACCGTCCTCGTCCTCGACGACCTCACGACGCGCGAAGACGAACAACAACTGCAGAGCATCGCCCACGGCGTCGTGCGCATGGAGCGAGACGCCCGCGAATACGGCAGCACCCGACGACAACTCCACGTCGTAAAAATGCGCGGCGTCAAGTTCCAGGACGGACGGCACGATTTCGTCATCAAATCCGGCGGCCTCGAACTGTACCCGCGTCTGTGCGCACCGCAGACCGCCGACGTGCCGCAAGAAGGTGTCGCGCAGAGCGGAAGTCCCGCACTCGACACCCTGCTCGGCGGCGGCCTCGACCGCGGATCGAGCACGCTCCTTATTGGCCCCTCAGGTTGCGGGAAGACCACCCTGTGCTCCCACTACCTTCTCGCCGCGCTCCAACGGGGTGAGAACGTCGCACTCTACCAGTTCGAGGAGAGCAAGGAGACCTTCCTGCGACAATCCAGCGGATTCGGCATGGATTTCAGGCCCCACATCACGGCAGGAACGTTCTCCCTGATCCCGATCGATATCGCAGACCTCTCGCCCGGCGAATTCGCGGCCCAAGTCCAGCGCGCCGTGGAAGAAAAACACGCGACCATCATTGTGATCGACAGCCTCAACGGGTACCTCAACGGGATGCCCAGCGAACGCTACCTCCTAATCCACCTCCACGAACTCCTTGCATACCTGGCACAAAAGGGTGTGGTCACCCTCCTCACGCTTGCACAACACGGCATGATGGGCGTCGGCATGACCACGCCGGTCGACGTGAGCTTCCTCGCGGACGCCGTCATCCTCCTGCGCTTCTTCGAAGCCGCCGGCAGAGTCCGCCAAGCCGTCTCGGTCCTGAAAAAACGGCTCGGATTCCACGAGCGCACCCTGCGAGAAATGAAGATCGGACCCAAAGGCATGGAAGTGGGCGAAGTCCTGGAAGAATTCCACGGGGTCCTCACGGGCGTGCCCCAGTATCGAGGGAAGAGCAAGCAGCTGCTTGGCGAAAAGAAACCATAATGTTCCGACGAAGCGCAGCAGAAATGCGCATGATCATCCTCGCGCCTACCGGGCGCGACGCCGCGCTGCTCGAAAAGACCCTCACCGAAGCGGAGATCGCCACCACGATCGCAACCGACCTGGCAGCGCTCCCCGCGCTCCTGGCCGAAGGCGCAGGTGGAACGATCATAGCCGACGAAGCACTTCCGCCCGAAACTATCGAAGCCCTCGCGATTTGGCTTGCCGACCTGCCCCCCTGGTCCGACCCGCCCTTCATCGTCCTCACCTCCGGCGGCATTCCCAACCGGCAAACTCACCAACGCGCGCAAGAATTACAAGCGCTCGGCAACCTGACCCTGATCGAGCGGCCCGTACGCCCGGACACCATACGACTCGCAGCCCAAAGCGCGCTACGCGCCCGCATGCGACAGTACGAAGTACGCAGCCGCCAAGAAGCACTGATACAAGCCAACGCGGACCTCGAACAATTCGCGCACTCCGCAAGCCACGATCTGCGCGAACCCCTGCGCGGCATCGGCCTCACCAGCGACCTGTTACTGCGCGGGAAGGCATGCGACGACAGCGCCGGAGAGTTACTGCGTAACATCCAGGGAAGCGTGCGCCGTATGGACCAGCTCCTCAGCGACCTCCTCACGTATGCCCACGCCTCCAGCATCACCGAGGAAGAACTCCCCCCGTCCCCGCCGGGCAAGCGCTCCACGCCGCACGCCAAAACCTGGACGTAGCCATACGGGAGAGCGGAGCCACCATCACAATCGGGGAACTCCCCGCGATCAGCATCCGCGAGAGCCACCTCGTCCAAGTATTCCAGAACCTCCTCGGGAACGCCATCAAGTACCGCCGCGACGACCAAACACCCACCATCGACGTCACCGCCCGTGCAGCCAACGGGTACTGGCAGTTCACGATCGCGGACAATGGCATCGGAATTGCACCTGCCTACCAGGAGGCAGTGTTTGGGATGTTCAAGCGATTACACGCTCAG
Source organism: Bryobacterales bacterium (assembly GCA_963738375.1). Classification (GTDB taxonomy): domain Bacteria; phylum Acidobacteriota; class Terriglobia; order Bryobacterales; family Bryobacteraceae; genus Bog-159. The sequence goes on from CAVTWL010000004.1 coordinate 1,568,331, forward strand.
AGCAAGTACGACGGTACCGGCATGGGACTCGCGATCTGCAAACGCATCATCGAGCGATACCGAGGAAAGATCTGGGTCGAATCCACACCCGGCCAAGGATCCCGCTTCACGTTCAGCGTTCCCGGAGGAACGAGTGCCCAACACCGCACCAGTGATAGTGATTGAGGACAGCCCGACAGACGTGATCCTCGTGCGCGAAGCACTCCGCGCTCAGGGCATCGCCGGAGACGTTCTCGTGTTCGAAGACGGCGAAGCAGCCATCGGCTACGTGCACCAACTCGACACCGACCAGTCACCCGGCTGCCCCTCGCTCATCCTGCTCGACCTCAACCTCCCGCGCGCGGACGGCTTCGAGGTGCTGCGCAACCTGCGTACGAGCACGGCCTGCGGGAACACCCCTGTCATCATCATGACCTCCTCCGCAGCACTCCCCGACCGCACCAAAGCCACAGCGCTCCGGGCCAACGCATACTTCCAGAAACCAACAACCTACGACGCATTCCTCAAACTCGGCGAGATCGCACAACGCGTCCTAAGCGAGTATTAACTGGGCGTATGCTTAATCGAAGAACTGCTCTCAGCGGCGCTCGTGGCGCAGGCAGTCGTGGATCAGGCACACGTGAACTGGCAAAATCGGGCGCAGTTCCTGGCCGTGGCCGCCCAACTGATGCGCCACATCCTGGTGGATCATGCGAGCGGCCTCTGTCGAGGTAAGCGGGGCGGTGGCGCGCACATTCTCCCGCTCGATGAAGGTCTGGTCTTTTCAGCCGCGAAATCGGCGGCCTTGGTGGCCCTGGACGAAAAAACCAGCAGGTCGCTGCAACCCCAACGGCTAATCTCTATAAGCTGCCCTTCGCCAAACCATCTGTCAACTGGTCCTTGATCTGGTAGACGCCAAATTATCCGCTGCTGTTTCCGGGGGGCAAGGCGTCCACTGGCCCTATTCTCCCACCGCTCCAAGCCGAATGCTACCGTACAAGCGGATGCCCTGTCCGGTTAGGTGACGGAACATCGAGTGCCAAGGCGGTGTCAAATCATGCGGAGTAGTGTCGAGGTCGGTAGGCGATGCGAAGGGCGCTGAAAATCGTCGGGAGGTGCGTCGGGGTTCTGCTTCTTCTGGCAGGCGTTGCGACCTGGCGAAATCTCTTTTTCTACCCGAAGGTCTGGAGAGCACGAGTCACGGTCGATGGGCGGATCTGCGGCGAATGCGCTGTTTACGTGCATCGGGGCGGTCTTGGCGGTGTGCTTGAGCGACGGGGCGGGTCAACTTCGGCCTTGTACTCAGTGGCATTTCCGAATCCAAAATCCGACGTGCCAAACGGGGCGGTGTGGAAATGCGTGGACGGAGCTTTTTCGTTTGCTCCTGGATTCGCCTATGACAGCTTGTATCAGTGGTGTGCGCCCGGTGGATTTGCCAGATCTCAAAAGCAGCTACGGATGAACTCCAGACTGATCGAGTTTAGAATGGATGATGGCAAGCGGTTGAAGGCGGAGTGGTAGACAGGGAGTTTTACCAGTAACCAGCATACTTTCGGCAACCCCCAATGAACACAGTTTTTAGCAAAAGCATTTCTATCACCCTCTGATCCATTAGAAACAGGCTTTCAAATTTCCGCTCAACTCCCGAGATCACAGGCTGTGGAAAGTGCATGGCCTGCTTGAACACTTTCACAAGCTTCTCAACATCAATGTAAAAGGTGCATTGTTCACGATGCAAACGGGTTTACCGCTTTTGAATGCGTCCCGCCGGCCGCGTGATCGATACGTGACAAACCGAGAGAGGAGTGCAAGCCGACATCGATTTCGGCCGAAGCAGTCCCTACCTCGGCGGCAAGCCCGCGTTCAGACTGAACACCGTGCCGTTGGCGAAATGATCTGTCGAAGCCGCACCATATTGATAGGTAGACCCCCAGAGGGTCCCGTCCTTCGCCTGAATAAGCTCTTCCGGAAACCCTCCAACCGAGGCTGAGTTGGCGAAAGGCGAGAGCGTCTGAAGCAGCGACCCGTCGATGGGCGAAACCGTCATGATGTCTCCATAGACCTCGTTGCCGGAGTAATTGGCGATCCAGAAATTGCCATCGCTGGCCAGCAGCAATCCGTCCGGGGAACCGCCACCGGTAATGGGGTCATACAGGGAAAACACTTGCAAATTATTGCCGTCTGGTTGAACCTCGAAGAGCCCCGTACCGGCCGTCGCGTAAATCGCATACAAACCATAGAGGTTACCGTTTGGACCAAAGGTCAATCCGGACACAGGTGAGGAATTAAAGAAGGTATTAAACGCCGGAAAATTCAGCGTAACCGTCGTTAAATCTCCGCTGGATGGCGTGAAGTGAAACAGGAACGTGGGGATTGTTCCAAGAGCGATCGCGTAGAAAGTTCCGTCGGGGGCCGCCGTGAGGCCGGAGGGGATTCCCTCGCCACTCGGGAAATTAAAAGTGACCACAGTCTCGTAGGATCCGCTGGACGGAGTGACCTTAAAGATAGAACCGTCGGGCGTCCCGTTTCCGGAAATCGTGCCATACAGATTGCCGTCCGTCCCCGCCACCATCGGGGTGAATGCCGGACGAAGATCACCACAGTTCCCCTCGGAGCAGAAACTGGTGATAACTTGAAAACCCGATCCATTCCTATCCACCCGATATAGCACGCCGTAGCCGCATTCACCGTTGCAGCCACCAAACCCGCCGAAGGTGGTGTAGCCGTAGAGTTTTCCGTCGGGGCCTTCGGTCAGCAGGCTGGGGAAGTTGCCGTTCGTGTACTTCTTATCGGGTCCGGAAGCAAATGATGGAGCACCGTGAGCGTCCCAGTGGGTGTCAGCGAGAACACAACACCACCGACCGACGTTGATTCTCCTTCTGGCGCCTGGCTTCTTTCGAAGGATACTTGCGCGGCTCCGTAGAAGTTGCCGTCGGAGCCTAGGATCAGAGAATCGGGCCTGCCGCCATTGGGACAGGGCCCCATCTCCCGCTTTTGACTGCCGTTGCAGGTGAAGGTATAAACGGCGACGGGCTGACCGTCTTTCCCTGTTTGGAACCGCCGTGCAAAACTATGTGCCTATCAGCCGCCAAAACGTAGGCAAATCGCGTATCGAGGCTGGACCGATCAACGTACGTATATTGAGGAACTGCGTTCGAAATTCCGAATACCTCGTTTAGCTTGGGCATGTGATGTTTCGATTATAACGCCCCCACCGTGTTTCCGGGTTTCTGAACGCCCATTCAAAACGCTGAAAATCTTCATGCCCCGTCCTTTCGCCTTCATCAGGCCAGCCACATCAATTCCGATCCTTTGCTCGAAACCTGGCATAAATCGGACTTACGGACGTCAAGCCGCGGCCCGCTCCATTCTAGTCCAGATCCCGCACAATTTTCCTGCTCCTGTAGTATCATTTCAACGATGAATGTCCGCTGCCCCGAATGCGTCCGGCTTTGGGAAATCTACTTCGCCATCTCCGTCGAAGAGTTCAGCGCACAGGAGCAGCTTTCGGCGGCGAAGCAAGAGAACGGGGGCTTGGAGCGGATTGCACGGCTTGGCGTGACCATGGCGGCCCTTGAGCGTGACCTTGCCAGCGCATCTGAGAGAGTTGCCGAGCACCGCGCGACGCACCGTTCGGCTACTTCGTGAGGGGATTGCCGATTCGCGCTTTCCGGGTGTAGACTACGAGACGCGCTACGGAGAAGCCGCCTGGCCCGTTTCATGGTCTGAGCGACGGAGGGAATAGCCTACCGGGCGAAGCGGGGCCGCTTCGGCACCGGTTAACTTCGGGGGACTCCCGCCTTGCGGCAAACATTAACATGCCGACACCTAGGCAAAGGCCGAATACCATAGCCGACCTGTTCTGTACTTGGGCTGCCGGAATCCATTCCCGTGAGAGGTTTTCGTTCAGACCGCGCAGATAGGCCGCGTCATTCTCTTGCTTCCACGCGCGCACATTGCCGAATGTCCAGCGCACCGTACTGGCGTTCGGTCTAATGGCTCTCGCCTCCTGCGCCCATCCCAACCGCGTCTCCCGCGGCCTCCTGCGTCAGTTCGCCCGGCGGCACGAGCCTTACGTTCTTGTCTTCGGCTCGCTCACGATGTCCGCGACTTCCTCGTCGCGCCCGACCACTCGCTTCGTCCACCAGTCCAACCGCGCCGCACCAGAGTATCTCCTACGGGAAATCACGGTGGCCGCAGACCATCGCTTTTACGCCATTCTCAAGAAGCCCGTAGCGCTCGGGATACTCGATGAATTTGAAGCAGCAGTGGGCACTATGTGGGACTGGACTTCTTCCCCGGCGTGTTCAAACCTGTGGCGCCCGACGGCGAGCCGGGTGACTTGGCGTCTTCGGTACGGGGCGTCCTCCACGCGATGCGGTCCGCCTGGCTGCCCAAAGCCGGTATTCCAGAGAGCGTCCCAATCTACGTCTGCGAGCACGGCTGGCCCACCAATCAAGGACGAAGCCAAGACCGGCAGGCAACCGTACTGGACTGCGCGGTTCGCACAATCTACAACCATCGGGTTCAACTCAACCTCGGCGCTTACTCGTTGTTTGCGCTCCGCGACGTGGCCCTCCCCACCGCGGATAACGCCAACGACCCATTCTCCTTCTTCGGAATCATGACGGCGGATTACCAGCGGAAGCTGGCGTTTGAAACCTACCGTCGGTTGATCGCCGATCTCGCGTCACCGGGGGGCCGCCTGGCGCCACCCCCCGTTTACGGCTAAACTTACAGCAGAACCGTGTTTGAATCGGCGCAGGAGGGTGGCATGACTCGTCGGACTTGCTGGAACGTGGCCGTGATGTGCGCGCTGGCTGGCGCGCCCGTTGTATGTGGTCAAGGGGCGCGCTCTCAGCCCATCGGGGCTCAGGGTCCCAGACCAACGCAAGGCTTTCCTGCCCATTCTCAGCCAGGGCCGAAAACCGCTACCGTCACGGGCCCCGGCATCATTCCGATCGGCTCGCTTTTGGTGTGGTCTCCCACCAACGCTCCGGATACCTTCACGGCCAATACAACATTCAGTTCCACGCCCGTCCTGGTGGATAACGGGGCGGTGAAGATCTGGCAGGTGCAGACGCCCACGGGGCCCAACTCCGAATGGGACGTCTTCTATATGGAAACGGTGAACGGGGGTCCGCTGGCCACCGATCAGAGCGCTCTCTGGCAGATTGTGTTGAATTACACGCTCAGTGTCCCTGCCGTCTTCGACCAGGTTGTCCAACAGTGGTGGGTCAATGGCGCGCCCGTGGGACCGCTTACCGATGGCATCGGTTCCATCTGTTGCGCGGCGGCTACCAACCCGATCCTACCCGGATGGTCGTACTACAATTCGGGCTTTAGCGGCGCGCTGACAGCGGGTGTGCAGGCCAACTGGAGACAAATCTACGTCACGCCCTATACCCTCATCTCGGCCGGGGGTATCGATCCGAATACCGCGAACGGCTTTGTCTTTGGCTTGCACTTCACCCTTCAGCCCACCATCGTGGCGGCGGTCAGCGCCAGTGCCTTCGGCGAGTTTCCGGACTTCGGGCCCGGCTCCTGGATCGAAATCTACGGAACCAATCTCGCGACGGATACGCAAACGTGGGGTGCCGGCGATTTCAATGGAGTGGTCGGACCAACAGTGCTCGGACCGATCACCTACGGAACCAGCGTAACCGTCGGGGGGGTGCCGGCTTACGTCGACTTCATCAGCCCCCTGCAGGTGAATGTGCAGGTGCCGGGAGGCTTGGCCACCGGCCCGCAGCCGGTGGTCCTTTCGGTAGGTTCCGTCGCCAGCGCACCCTATACTGCAACCGTAAATGCAACCGAACCCGGGCTGCTTGCGCCCGCCAATTTCAAAATCGACGGCACGCAATATGTGGTGGCGCAGTTCGCCGATGGGACTTACGTGCTGCCTTCCGGTGCCATCGCGGGCTTGAACTCGCGGCCTGCCAAACCAGGAGACGTGATTGTGATTTATGGCATCGGCTTCGGTTCCGTGAGCCCCGACAGTCCGCCCGGCCAACTGGTGCAGCAGCTTAACACACTCTCCGAGACTTTCACCATGTCCTTCGGCGGCGTCACGTCTGCCTCGGTCACTTACGATGGGTTGACGCCGAATTATATGGGGCTGTATCAGTTCGACGTGCAAGTGCCGAATGTGGCGCCGGGCGATGCCGTGCCTTTGACGTTTACTTTGGGTGGTAACGCCGGTACCCAGTCTCTGGCCATTGCCATTGGGAATTGATGGCGGTCGCGTTGCTCCCGACACAGGCTGTTATGCAATTGCACTCATTCCTAAACTAAGACCGGCGATCCTTGCCCGGAAGGCGTACGCCTCTGGGACATTTACTACGCGGTAACAGTTGCGAATTCAACGCGCGAGAAGAGCTCGTAGCTGCCAAGTTGAAGGAAGTTGCCCTACTGCGCAAGCGCCCGGCCTTGATTTCTCGACTCACAAATAATCGTCGAACGGCTTGAGCGCAACCTGAACACTGCGTCTGAGCGAGTTGCCGCGCACCGTGGCACCCACCAGGCGGCCGGAGCGATAAGACAGTGTTCATACGATTTCAGCGGCGCATCAAGCTGGCGCCCGCCTGGCCTACAACAGCCGCGCGTGCTTGTCGGTAAGCCACTTGTGAATTCCTGATCCTTCATCCAGCTGAGTAAGGTATTGGGACCGACACCAACCGCCTTGGCGGCTATCTCGATGTTGCGACTACTCAGCAGTGCCGCAATGGCCGCTTCCTTCTTCCGTCCGAACTGTGTGCCGTGCCCCCTCATTCCGCGACAACGCGAGGTCCTCGATATCGCCTAATATTTCGAAATGAGCTTGAGCAACACTTCCGAGTGGACCTCGAACAAGCGCTTTTCGGGCGCCATCACACCGCACGGAATCAGGCAGTCACGGCGGCCCGGAACGAGCCACTGGCGGCCAACCTGGGCCAACGGCACGCCCGGAATGGACGCATACGCCTCGAAATCAGCGAGCCTGTCTTCATCCGAGAGCGATAGCCATTCATAAAAGATTTCTCGGTGCTTGCTGCTGATGATGAGATCGACACTGTCGCTATCGCAATCCAAGCCGAGTGAATCACAAAAAGGGTTAAGCGCAACGGGCCCCTGCAGGCCAGCAATAAACACAAGACACTCAAATTGGCAGGGTATCCCCAGGAGCGCTGCGCGAACGGCACCAGCAAACTCTTCGGCCGACCGCTGGCAATCGCCACCGCGATCGGCCATCAAGGACGCTGTGGGCGCCCGATTTTCTAGAACTCCGAAGCCGCCGTTTACAGTCGGCCCGACAATAGCCAAAGGGTTGTTAGCAGGCATCGCCAAAGCACGGCCTCTCTTAAGCTGGATACTCCTCACACGTTCAAGGATATTCCGCGTTTTGTTTTGGAACAGGCTCTGTGCGAGCGAGGAGTCCGAAATCCGTTCAGCGAAAGCCATTTCAGAAACCTCCGGCCAGGCTGGAATTGTGCCGAACTCTGATTGGGCCGTAGTAGGCGGGATCGGCGAATTTCTCTTCGAATACTCGCGCCCAGCGAACATTGTCGAGGCACCACTTGCACTTCCCGCACTGACAGTATTGCCGTCGATGGATGCGAGTAACCACCGCGGGCGCAGCGGCTTTGGCTGGCGCCATGGCGTCGTCCGCGACGGGTGGCGAAGCGGGGAGCTCAGCAAACGGGGGTGACATTGCTGGTTTTGTGAGTGCCATGGTAGCAAGCAGGGCCGCCAGGGCTTCCCGCGCAAGCTCTCGGTCCAGCCGGTGCTGGGTTGAACGCTTACGACTGGAGTCGGCGAAGCGAGCTATCAGGCCGACGAGTTCGGCAGGAGACGCCAAGAAGTCTTCTGCATTAAAGTTGGGAGAGTCATCCATAATTGGGATAAAGCATTTTGCTTGCCGACCGGAATAATCCGGCCTTATCACCAAAAACATACCCAGATTATCCTGACTCTGGCCCAGATAGTGGTTAGAAATAACGCTTTGCCGTCGGTAATTGTGTTTGCGATATCCATGATACGCGAGCAATCGGCAGGCGCAACGAATCATCTGGTGAGCAATATCGCTCATTTTGGCTGTTGAATGCGCCGGCTGCCCCATCAAGTTGCCCCATGTCGACTACGCGAGGCTCAACTCCATGACCGCCCAATTCTCCCGATTCTCGGGTGCTGTTCGCATGGGAATCAAACCCCTCGTTCAGGCTCATTGCGCGTGGGACAATTCCGGACCAGGGGCACGCCTTGGGCGCTTCCACTCGAACGGCCAAGCCGGAGTATGGAACACACCGCAACGGATCCTGCATCAGGCTGAGGGATCGCGCCAGAGACCGCCCCTCTCGACATGGAATAATAGAGTCTATGAAAGGGGATGAATGGAGGACTCAAGGCTCGCCTCCAGAGGCTTCTTCGCGCGTCACAAACCCGGAGCGATTCGCGTCTTTACATATGGTAGCGGCGGAATTGCTGGACCAGTTGGAACTAGAGTTCGACGCCGAGCGTGCGGAGGGGGATGGTCTTGCCCCCGAGTTGGAGGGAAGCTGCAAGTCGGTTCGACCGAGCATAACACTCGTACCGAGAGATGCCGACGCCGCGCCTGTCGTCTTCGTTTTCTCGGCCTTTCCCGGGATCCGCGTCCGCTTCGGGCGCTGGTATATCACCGCATTCCCAAAGTGCGGATGCGATGCGTGTGATGAATCGGCCGAGAGTGAAGCCGAACGTTTGAAGTCACTGATCGACAACCTAACCGCAGGCCGCTTCCGGGAGTCTATCCGGATTGGTGACGATGGATCTGCGTGGAAAGAGTCGGAGTTTTGGTCTGCCAGTGGCAGCGACGGAACAACATCGCAACTCGACCCAACATGCGCCCGGCAGCTAATTTCCGCTACAGCACGGTCGTCGTACGATTGGGTCCCGTGGCCCAGGCGGGGCTGAGACTGCTTGATCGCCGCCATGGTGGCGCCAGAGCAAAAGCCTGCAATTTTGCCAAGCCGCCCGCCAAATATCCGAGAATCGCAGAACGGCATGGTCAATTTTGCATAACGCTAATTGTCCGCCAGCCGTGCCGTAGCGGCGCCGGCAAACGAGGCTGAGCCGAAAAACAGGATCGCGAGAAACTCGAATGGCGCGAGGTTATGGGCCGTCGGGTCAGTAAGAACAACATCCGCCACAATGAGCAACAACTGAGCCGCACAGACAGTCGCTAACAGGACCAGGCAGGCACGAAATGGATGTAGACGAGACATTCGCGCGACCAGAAAACCCGCGAGCAAGGATGCCACTGCGAAGATTAGCCAGTGCACTTCGCCGCGCTTTGAATAGCTGGCGAACCGAAAGAAAAAGAACACGTGCAGCAGCACGCCTGCGATCACGGCCGCAATATAGCGATCGCGGGCGTCAGCCGTCTCTTCTGTTCGGAACATCAAGCCAGCCCTTTTGGTTATTCTAATCCGCTCCGAACAGCGCGCAAAATGTTCTCGACCGAACGTGTGGCTGATTGCGGCGATCGGTACTGGAGATCCCAACGGTGACCGCGCTTCGAGGAGGACGGCGAGGCTTCGTCATCCAGGGTGGAGCGGCAGGGCTGCGCGATAACTCCGCAGTTCAATAGCGCTGCATAATCTGTTGTCCGGCCCCGGGTTCCAGAAAATCCTGCGACGCCTGCTTACGCATATCGGCAGGCATATCCAACAGCTTTATGGGCGAGGACGACGGCGGAAATCCCGCCGGGCCCGTGGCGCGCGACGCGGAGGGAAATCTCTATGGAACGACTCTCAACTATGGAGCGGGCAACGCTGGAGTGCTTTTTGAAGTCCCGGTCTCGGGTGGCCTGAATGTGCTCCATAGCTTCGCCAAAGGCCCGCAAGGCTACACCGGAAGCGCCGTCGTCCTGGATAGTATGGGAAATATCTACGGGACGACCGCGTACGGCGGTAATGACGGATGCTACATGAATTGGGGCTGCGGCGTGTTCTATGAATACAGCGCCTCCAATGGCTACACGGTCCTCTTCACATTCCCTGGTGGCGCGGAAGGCCAGGGTGGCGCTTTGACCCTCTCCCCGGCGGGCGCCATCTACGGAGCCGGGCTCGGCGGCGCCGATGGAGGCGGGTTGATCTACAAGATGACCATCAAGTGAAGAACAAATGCAGGGCCAGTCGCCCTCGCGCGGGGGCGTGGATTGAAACGGTTTGCGTAGTGGTGCCTGTCTGGATCGCCTCGCCGGAAACAACCGTGTGCGTATCGCCTGTCATTTGCGTCGCAGTGCCTGCTCCAATGTCCGCAACGCAATCGAGATTCATTTTGCGGCCTGATTTATGCGGCGGCCCGATAGTAGTAATTCAGCAAACCGCCCAACCGTTGCCGCTGTTGAATTTCTCCAGTGGCCTCCAGATGGCCGTCCTCCGGTTCGATCAACCGGTTTTCTAACCCTTGATGATTGCGTTCCCCATGATAATGCGCCAGGAATTCTTGCACCGCTTTGCGTAACGCGCTCTCCCCGAACCAGATCACCCGGTCCAAGCATGACTCCTTGATACTGCGCACAAATCTCTCCGCATACGCATTCAAATTTGGAGATCTCGGCGGCAACTTCGCGGATGCCACTCCCGCGCCCGCCAGCAAATTTAGAAACTGCGCCGTGAACAGCGGATCGCGATCATGGATCAAATACTTCTTGCCGCGCAGTATGCCAGCTTCCACATCCGTGAGGTTCCGGGCGACTTGTTCCATCCACAGTCCGTCTACATCTGCGGCGATGCCGCCTAACTCCACTTTTAAAAGACTTTGGCGACGAGATGGTTGACCGCCAGTTGGCCACTATCAAACGGCGAAATCAGCGTGAGGCCCGGATGTTTTGGCCGTCACCGCCCGCAAGCGCGGCATCAACCGCACGAATAAAGGCTGCTCCGCGTAGTGATCGCTGTAGGTGACGCCCACGGTTCCCGCGTGGCGCCAACGCCGCAGCACAAGCCGCGATGGCTGTTGGTACTGCCCGACAGAATTCCGCAGGTGGGACCTTTCAGTCGCCGACGGGGAGCAGGCGTTGGGGAATCACGGGCGGTACTTGCAGGAGCAGATGACGAAGGGCGCGCTGACGCATTTAATCACCATAGAGGGTGGAAGCCACGGCAGCGTTCGAGCGGCAACAGTACATACATGCAAGGTCAGGCGTGCGTTGATTATGCCTCGCCGCGGTTCTCTGTGTGGACCGTCATTCAAGCAGCAGAGCAGCCAGCGGCACGAGCCTTACGTTCTTGTCTTCGGCTCGCTCACAATGTCCGCGACTTCCTCGTCGCGCCCGACCATTCGCTTCGTCCACCAGTCCAACCGCGCCGCACCAGAGTATCTCCTACGGGAAATCACGGTGGCCGCAGACCCGCCAGCGCGCTTCGGTCAGATTAGGCCCCCGATCGAGATGATTCTTCCGCCGTCCCCCATATGCCGGAGGGCTGCCTGCGTCGTGACGAACGTGCCGCGGATATTGATGTCGATCATTCGATCCATCTCCTCCAGCGTGGTCCTGTACGTTTGGAGCGGTTTAGGGATTGACCTCGTTGGCTCGTGCCTGGACTTCTTGGGATAATACCATTCAGGTGCAGAGCAGACTTTCGGCTGGATTAACAAATCGCTTCCATTTTGGGCGCAATCTCAATCAGTCCGAGCCATTTGACACGGCGCGAGTGAGGGCGGCGGAGCAGGAATTGGAGCGGCTGCCAATGCCGGATAAGGCGGCTCGGACGTACCTGAGAAAGCACATTCGGCGGCTGGCGCGCACGCTGGCGCTGGTTCCGCCTCCGGAGGATACCGGACGAGTCCTGGAATTGGGATGTTACATGCAAATCACCCCGTTGCTAGAACGGTTGTGCGGGTACCGGGAGGTGCGTGGGGCGTATTATGGCGAAGCGGGGCGGATCGACCGGAAGAGCATGCAGTTTCCAACGGGGGAGTTTGCCTGCATGGTGGACCATTTCGATGTAGAGCGGGATACCTTTCCTTATTCCGACGGGCACTTCGATTTGGTAGTGGCGGGGGAGATCATCGAGCACCTCATCCGCGATCCGATCCACATGCTCTTGGAGGCGCGGCGGGTATTGCGGGAGGGCGGCAGGATTTTGGTGACGACGCCGAACGTGGGGAGCATTACGAGCTTTGCGAAAGTGCTGCACGGGCAAGATAATCCGCAGATTTATTCTCAGTACGACCGGCCCATGGCGGATGCCGAGCCTGAGATCGGGCATGTGCGCGAGTACACGGCTCACGAGATCGGGAAGACGCTTCAGGCGGCGGGTTGCGAGGTTGAACAACTGTTCACCACGCATCTTGCGGAGTATGAGGAACACTTGCCGCTACTCAAATTTCTGGAGGAGCACAGGTACAACACGGAGCATCGGGGCGAACAGACGTGGTGCGTAGCGATTAAGCGGAGTAGCTTGCCGGTGGAACGGTATCCCTCATTCCTTTATAACGGCTGAGATGGGGGGGCGACGCGCTCGACTTCGCGCATGACAGGCAGGGTGTTTCCGCCTTTCGCTCCCGTGCCAGGCCTGCTACCGGATCGATCACGCGGCGCGCCGTAAGGCTATTAGTCTGCGTACGTTCGTATTTTCGGTACGCTAGCGCGGCCGGCTATATGTCCCGATATGCTCATGATGCGTACCCATCGAAGGTAACCAGTCCCGCGGCATTCGGGCGACTCCGATAGCCCTCTGCCAAAACCGGAGACGGCTCGATTAAAAAGATCGATCCGGATTGCGGCGACCGTCCCGCGCCAGTTTCGGTGGCGGTAAACCGGAAAATCCAAAATTCGCCACGCACCCTGCGCGCGGTATTCGACGTGAAAAGCGCGGTCCTCCGAGAACTCTTCCTCCGAGCCCCGCCAATAGACGGTGCAGACATTCCCGGCTCCTTCGCGCAAACAGATCCAAATATGATCGACGACACTGGTATCGAATCCGCGCGCAGGCAAGTCGAACCAATAATCGGTGTCCCAGACATCGATCCTGGCACAGTCTTCTTCGAGAGTCATCTTGCCATGTTCAGACGGGCTTGTCGGCAAATTGACCATGGCCGCGCGCGACAACTCCACTTCCTGGCATGCGGGCACGGACACAGCTTGCGTGTCGTACCCCAAGGCGCGCATTTCCTTGCCTACGAGGTGAATGATTTTGCGATTGACGCTGGAATTCGGATTCTCTTTTTGCCAGCGGCGAACGGAAGAGGCCAGGGTGGGCGCCGTGGAGTGCTGGGCCCATTCCCCTTGGCTTTCACCGATTTTCAGGCGAAGTCCGAAACGGCTTTCCAGTTCTGCCACCTTGCTTTCGAATGAGACCACATAATCCTCGTACTTCAGACGCATCGCGCTGCAGCGGTCGCGGCCAAAGGCGTAGTTCTCAAATATCTGAATGAAAGCGAAAGCGATCCGATGCGCCAACTCGCTCTCCTCAGTCGGATCCTCCAGACCAGCCAGGAAGCCGGTGTTGCGCGCATGGAACATTCGCGCGGAGATGTAGACGTCGCGCGGGTCGCGAAAAAGATAGATGACCTCGCACGGGAATGATCGGCTCACAAAGGCAGGTAGCCATGCCGAGGATTTCTGGGCATAAAACCGTGCATGTTTATTGTCTTTCTGTACTAGAGTCGTAAATGCTTGCCAAAAGACCGCCAACCAATCCTGCGGCGACGGCGGCCAGTTCCGGTCCGCGTAGCGCTCGTCGTAATACCAGGGGAAACGGCCTAGCCGCGAAACTTCAAAATTGGCGAGTTCTTCGATGGTAAATTCGCCGTAGCCGATATCGCGGTTCAGCAGTTCGGCGAGCTTGGCCCAGTAAGTGAGATAGCGCTTTTCATAAGGGTAAACGGAGTCGCAAAAGACCTCGTTCGAGGTGCTGAATAGCTTCATCAATGCGGTGGTGCCCGTGCGCCCTTGCCCACAAATGAGGATTGGAATCATCGCGCCAACGCCTGCATTAGGCCAGTGTACATTACCGGCGTAGCTTTAGAAGTCCGATTGAACCCAGATGGGACTGCGCGGAACGCGGACGGGAAGGCCGGACGATGCGATCAACTCCTGCACGTCTCGTTGACCGTGACGGTCCATCCGGCCCGAGGTCGATGTAGCGCGGGCCGTCGTGTGTCAGTCCTGAATGGTGCATACGGATACCGGGAGCACCTTCGCCACGTCCTTCTCTGTTAGCAATGCGTCCATAAGCTTTGAAGCTCTGTTAAATGGTGTATCGGACCGCGACCCAAGGAGATAATTGGCGGCCCCATGCCCGTCAGTTTACAGAGATCAGGCCACTATTGCTAGCAGCTCCATCTAAAATGACCTGGAGCGCGTAGTCTCCGGGAGGTAGGGCGGGAACTACGATGTTCATTTGGCCGACGCCCACGGTGCCAGGCGCGAGGCCTGCGTAGTAGAGTTGCGCCGGAAGGTTGCCGAGAGTTGCGGCAGGATTGGTCATGGCGCCTTCTCCCGTGAGGAAAATCGTGATGACGCTGCCCGCCGGGGCGGGTGCAGCGGTCGTATTTAAGGTGCCATTCTGATTCAGTGCCAGGATGCGTGTGGAACTGACAACGAAGATTTGCGGGGCAGCTTTGGCGATGGTGAATGTGGAGGTCGCCGGCGTGCTGGAGGTGGTCACGATAATTGTTGCGACGCCGGCTGCGGTCTGAGGGGGTACTTGGGCATTGATCTGCGTAGGACTAACGTATAGCAACCCGGCGCGCACACCGTTTATGGAAACGGAAGTATCCGCCAGCGAAATAGGCAACGGAACCTGCGATGCATTGGCTGTAGCCTGCGCCAGATTCGTGCCGTAGACCGAAATGAGCGAGCCGGGCGAAACCGAGGTGTTGTACGACGCTGAGTTCACCACCGTCGAAATCGTCCCAGGAGCGGGCGGCAGCATACCGTAGACCACCAGACTGCTGAGCGAATCCACGAATACTTTGCCATCGGCCACCGTGGGCACGGCAAATTCGGTATAACCGGCGATACTGTCGTTGTAAAGTTCCTTGGAAAGATCGGCGGCGTCGAAGGCGTGGAGAATGGCGCCGGGATTGCCCAGTTCATAAGCCCAGACAATTCCGTCGGCCGAACCATAGGCTGACACGACCGGCGAAGTTCCCGGATTGGCCAGGGTCGTGGAAGAACTTGAAGCCGGGGTGGCGGCGACAACTCCGCTGGCAATTTTAAAGGCGCGAAGCGAGTCACCGCCCGCGGAAAAATACAGACTGCCGGAAAAATAGGCAGCCGAGCCGAAAACGCCCTGGCCATTTAGGGAAATAGTTTGGAGGGCGCCGGTATCGGCGGCGGGGTCGTAGCCGCCGAGATTATCGCGATCAAGCAGATAGATGCGGCCCTCCTTGCCCACAGCGACGATCAGGTTGGGGTGAGTGGCGCTTCCGACGTCTGGAGGAAGGAGGAGAGGCCCCGCCGAACCGAGGTCGAGATCAAGACCCTGCAGGTCGGCTTGGTTGTAGGGTGTGAAGTAATCGTCCATGGTGAGACCGTGGGGCAGGAGGCGGATGACGCTGTCGGCTAGGTCTGGCGGATAATTCGTCTTGTCGAAGACACCGTTGGCGGAGACAGCGTAGATATTGCCGTTTGAATCCGCGGCGGGCCCGGCCCCGGCGTTCCAAAACGATCCTTCGCTGCTATTGGGGGTAGTGACGTAGACGGCGACCTGCTGCAGAGTGCCGGTCTGGTAGCCTATTATCCAACCGTGATAAGGGCTGATGTCACAGTGAGAGGACCAAGTTGTGTAGACGACACCGTTCGCGAGCAGAAGAGCAGAGCGGTGCTTGTAGTTCAGCGGAACGAAAGTAACGGTGCTGCCGCCGTCGCCAGTGCCCGGGGCGGACGCCTTGATCTCGACGGGACTGGCGGGGAGTTCCTGTCCGCTCCGGATATCGAGAGCGTGGAGGCGCTGCACATAGCGAACGGTTCCGTTATCGGCGATTTCCTTGGTGAAGGCGACGAGATAGACGGTGTAAGTGGCCGGGTCGACGACAGGGGTCCCGATGACGCCCAGCTCCGGATTGATGACCGGACA
The DNA here is from genome assembly GCA_963738375.1 of Bryobacterales bacterium. Classification (GTDB taxonomy): domain Bacteria; phylum Acidobacteriota; class Terriglobia; order Bryobacterales; family Bryobacteraceae; genus Bog-159. The sequence continues at coordinate 1,584,359 of CAVTWL010000004.1, forward strand.
ATTGACGTCCTCGTAGGGTACGGTAGTGACGCCGTTATCGGGGTCGATGAAGCTCACCTGCCACAGGGGGGCGGCGTTCGTGCCTTGATTGCTGTCGGCATCGAAGGCGTAGATGCTGTCGTGTGCCGTGGCGACGACCACAATGTCGTGCAGGGTGCCATCGGACATGGGGACGGCTGCGGCATATAAAGGCTGGCCATAAAGGAAGCCATCGACGCTGCGCGAGTAACGCTGGCCGAAATGGGCGGCGTTCACGTTGGCAGGGGAAAGTAACGGCTCATTCAAGTTCTGTCCAGTGCGGGCGTTGTCGTTTTTATAAGTGAGCACGTTGACCTGCGCCCGGGTAGAAAGTGCGATCAAACACAATCCTCCAAGACGAACCTTCCGGGATCCCATCGAAATAGTGTAATGCGTTGAGACAAGTGTCGGACAGGTGTCCACTGGCGGGCCCTAAACCGCGCGGGTTGCCGTTCCACGTCAGTATCCGGGCGTGACACAGAGGCGGTGCAACTTGCTACCGCGGTCGCCGTCTTAGAGAAACTGAGGACACGGCTGGACGAGCCGCTCAGTTGGGAGATGCGGAGGGAATTGATCGAAACCTCCTCGAATGTGGTGCGGGTAAGACACTCGCGAGGTGAAGGGGCATGGGGTGGCGACCATCAAGCTCTTACCGGCTGTCCCCCTGCCCCACGATAAGGCTGCCAGAAGCCTTGCCAGACAGCGCGCCGAAGTTCGAACTGTGCACTGAGAAGACCTGCAAAAGGGAGCCGAGTGGCATAGCAGCACAACAGCGGAGAGCCAAAGGGAAACCCCACGCGAAGCGCGGTGGAAAAGATTTGCCGACGGGCCGGGAAAGCGTCGCACTGAAGTCGTGCAAATCGTCACCAAGCGTGCGGGCCGCAGATGCGGCACTTGGAGCACGTTTGGAAAAGAATTCGCCATGCGCCCGGACGGCTCACACTGGCGAATTCGCTTAGTACTTGCGAAGCAGATGCTTCGCACCTCCAGCCCTTACATCTTGAACAACCGTTACGGGATGCGTTCGAGCGCGGGCGGATGCCAAGTGCCGTTGAGGATTGCTTCTTCAGGCCAATAAAGGCGAATGGTGAGATTAAAGGTTCCGTCGCCAGAAGGAAGCCAGTTCGATTCCTTCTCGGGTCCGGGGTTCTGGCTCTGAAAATAGATATCCAGCGAACCGTCCGGGTTGAATTTTAATGAATCGCGATCGCCGATGGCGTAGCGGTGGATTGGGTTCGCAATGAAATAGCCATCTTTATCGTAAGCAGTAAGCGACCAGAAGGCGCGCACCGGCGGAAGCACGGCTTTGTCGAAGTGCATGCGGTATCGCATGGAGCCACTGAGGAGTTGCCCCGCGCCGTCCGCGCTGCTGTTCAGATAAATGGCGTCCTCGGGGGGATTCGCACCTATCGCAAAACGCGCGATGGCGGCGCGCGCCATGTAGTTGGTTCCATAGCGTCCGATGTTTTTGTTGAACCCTGCCCAACCAGGCTTGGTGGCCGCAGCCGCGGTAATCATTTGTTCGACGCGCGCGGACGCGGCATGAGCGCCTTGATTGATCGCTTGCTGTTGTTCCTGACTCAGCTTCGACGCATCGAAATCTTCTCCCGGAACGATACCAAGACGCGCCAGATCGGCGAATCATGAGGAGTATCGGCGGTATGCGGCGGGTTCGCCTTCATGGCCTTGGCGAAAGCTGCGAAGAACTCGCTCGGCTCCATCGCCTTGACGCGATCCGGCGGCGTGGCGCCCTCGGACTTTCCGAAAGCGAGCGCGGAGCCGAGCTTCTGCTCCCCATTCGGATACGCGCTCAACGGCATCATGCGCATGCCCTTCTGAAACGCGTGTACATTGTCGTAATCGGAGGCGCCGTTGGTTTGGGTGCGGCCGAGGAGCCAACCAATGTTGGTCGGCGCATCCAGGCGTGTGACGTGTTCCGGAAGAGTGCCCTTCCAGTTCGGCCCTACGACAGCGAACCATGCCTCTGTGGTTCCGGTCGTCCGTTTGCCCGGGTCGGCGAAGGTTTCCGTCCACGCATCCATGAATTGCAGCAGGTAAAAACGGCCCCCCGAATCGGGAACGTGGATGAGGATTGGTTCCTTCGCCAGATCGAGCCACGCCGTCGAATAAAGAGTGTCAGCGTTGGGCCGGACTATTTGCCGGATATCCGGGCGCGGGAATTGGGGAACGTGAGTGAATTGATTTACCGATTGTGCGCCGCGAGTTGCTTCCAGAAGTACGAGAGGATAAGCGTAGATATAGGCTCGCTCCGAGATGTCTCGGAGGTCAGCGGGGGCGTTTTGTCCATGGAGCACGGCAGCGGCGAGAAGCGTGGTCAGGAGGGGCCTCATAAGTCCTTTGGCGGAGAGACAAATTCTTCCAGTCAAGCCTATCATGCGCGGCGCACCATAGGAACTCCCTATTCTAAATCACCGTGGGTGCGAAATTCCCCCAATCCGCCGCGAAAAAGGCGGGCCGCTGTTAGCGGCCCGATGGCAAGCTGGACACTTCGCTCGAACTAACAGTTCTCCACACCTTCAGCGGTGGGGCCGACGGCTTCGCCGGAGGACAGGTCGTGCTCGGCCCTGGCGGCCTTGTCTACGGCACCGCAGGCGGCGGCAGGGGACTTATCTTCCATGATTGTAGAGGGATCGGCCGCGCGACGTGATAGAGTCGATCAAACTCGCGCAGTTAACTTTGAGCGCCGGAGTCAGGTTTTCGTCCATCTTCTTCGCACAGTATTGGGATAGCAACGAAAACGAACAGGGACAGCGGAAGTGAACCACCGATAAGCGTTGCCCACAGTATCGGCCGCTGCGCGAACGAAACGACGGCACCTTCCGCGACAGCAGTTACCACGAAGACAAGCGCTGCGCGTACCAGCCAGGACCTGTGAACTTGAAATGCAGTCAGTTTCATCCTTGCTTCCGGCCCTTGGCGCCGATTGTTAGCCTGATTTTCGCCAACCATTCGTCAATACTAATCGAAAAGAGCATGCAAAGACAAGTCATATGGTCGCGTCGCCGGGGTTTCGCACTATCACCGTGGTCCAAGCGCAAGCCGCCACGGTCAAGATGCGGGCCACCTTAGCGCCGGAATTAGCGATGTCAATCGTCCTTGGAAAGTGCCGTCACCGTTGCCGAGCAGCCCGGGTCACCCACAAATGTTCCGGACGAGGCTAAATTTTGAACCGCGACCTGGTAGGGTGCAGCTACTGCGGGGTATGGGTTTTCCATTCCGTCCTCTATCTCGGCGGCAACACCATTGCGGTTTTTCCAGGTGGAGTGGGTATCCAGCGTGAAGAACTCCCCGAGGTGACCACCTTCGCCAAGCAAAGGGCGTATCCCGGCGAGCATCGGCCACATGTTGCGCTTGCCCCCTCGGCTGACACAACCAGTTAAGACACACCTGCGCAGCGTTCGAGCGACGACAGTACATACATGCAAGGTCACCTTTGCATCGGGGCTGATCAGGATGTACTGATCTGATTAGCTTTCGTTGCGAGACAGCAGGAGGCTCGCGGTCTCGGCCAGCTGCGTCACCTCCGGTTAAAGCCGTCGCCGGCCAGTTCTCCCGAATCTGATCGTTGAAATGTCAACGCTCCGATTGTTTTGAAAAACGGAATTGATGAAGCTGGCGGTTCGCAGACTACACCCTGCTTGTCCGGCCCGCGAATATAAAACGGCGCATTGGCGGCCAGCCAAAGGCCAACCGCCGTTGTGGTGTTCGATACGCTCTCCGGAGCGACTGCGGGCGTATCGCGAGGGTACGGGTCTTCGTAATTGTTGACCGACCATTCGGAAGGGATGGCGGAGTACTGCGCCAGTTCCCCGACAAACGTTTGCGTATCCTGGCTGAAGGTGTTGTCGGTGAATTCGCGGAACGTGTCCGGCCAGCCCGCGGAGTTGGTGGGCCAGGGGTAGGGAGAGAGCAACACGGTAGTGCGCAAATGGTTTTCATGGCCCCACTGGATAGCCTGGATAATGAACTTCTGGTAGCCGGGGCCGCTGCCGCCAGTCAAAAAGAAGTTGGGCGGAACATCGAACGCGATGGCTTGGCCATAGAGGGACTCGCCGCGCTCCAGCGCGTAGTAGGGGTTGGTGGCAAAGACCCGATCTCCCAGTTTTGGTTCATTCGGATCGTTGGGGCCCACGATCGGAGCGACCGTTTCGATGCCTACGCTCCTGGCCGCGTTCACGTATTCCCGCCAAGCCTCCAGATCCTCCTCCAGCTGTCCGGGCGCGGCGCTGTCGGATGGCGTGTCCACGTTGGCTTCCGAGGGATGCAGGCCATTTTGTACGAAGACAGCCTGGTAGTAACCGTAGCTCGGCGGAAGCGTGAAGTAGTTCCATCCGACCTGTCCGAGTTCGGCCTGGCCCGGTCCTGTCCCGGCGAACACGCTCTCGATGTTTTGAATGACAGCCGGTGCCTGTTCGGCTGCCGCCACGGCGGTGGCATGCTGGTAGAGGCCCACATGGCCGGTTTGGAGAAGTTCGCGGAACTGGCCGCCGTATTGGAGGCCGTCAAAACCGCCGGTCCCACCCACGAAAATGTATACCCCGGGATTGGCGCAGGTGGCGCTTCCTTGGGTCGCGCCGTATGCGCCGGGAATGGCCAGGACGAGGACGACAGACAACACGAAATACCGGCAAGTGCGCGGAACGGAGGTCTTCGCCATGGTTTCCCCCATGTTACTACCCAGGACACCGGTGAATGTTTGCGGTATCACCGCGTTGGGTCCTGTTAATTACTGATTTAAGCTGCCTTTACTTTGTCAGTACTTCCATTGCAGTACCCGAGCCGACCGCTTCGGCCTCGTCCTACGCTATGTCTTTCGCCGCTGCAGTTTTCACGCATTCCCTTTAAGCAGGCCCTTATCCGCTTCATTTGTGTTCACTTCGCCCCAACAACTCCGACAAGAAAGGCGCCAGCCGCAGCCGAAAAGCGCAAATGCGCGACCTTGCTTCAGACTCCGTCCGGCGGGTGCGCTGCGCGATGTGGGGCGATTTTCGCAGAGGCTAATCTGAGATCACACGCAAGCCTTTCGGCGATAATTGCGAGTCCAGCAATCAGGGTTAGTCGTTTGCTGAATGGCGTTGCGGCATCCTCTAATTTGGCGGCAGCGAGCTCTTCTTGCGCCCGAAATGCTTTGACCGAGCTAGCGTAGTAGCTATCCCACAGACGGACGCATTCGGGTCACTGGGCCGGCATTGTTGAATGATACAACGCTGACGCTGACAATCGCCGAATCTGCGAAAAGATCGCTACCCACCATCGGGAAAGGTCTGGACTTCGAGCGCGTTTGAGCGCCGCCGTGCTCGCTCAGATGTGCCCGAACAGTTTTGCTGAACGAATTCGCTTACGATCAATTGATCGGCATCGGCCGAATACAACGGAGAATCATGATGACACAAACGCAGATTGTTCAAATGCTCGCTGAGGAATGCGAGGTTTCCAAGGCAACCGCCAAGGGCCTGTTGGAGGCACTCGCCGCCGCCGCCGTCACGGAGGTCAAGAAGAACGGCTTATTCGTCCTACCTGGGATTGGGAGATTGGTGCGTGTCGACCGGAAGGCGCGGATGGGTCGAAATCCAGCAACCGGCCAAGCCATCAAGATTGCCGCAAAGAAAGTGGTGAAGTTCCGGATTGCCAAAGCGGCGAAAGATGCCATTGTGCCGCCCAAAGCCAAAAAGGCGTAAATCCTTCGGAACCGACGCATTGATCCAAACGAGCCCAGCCGCCGGGCAAACGGTGGCTGGGCTTGGATTGTGTTGTGACGAGCAAGAAAGACCGCAATGCAAATTTTGGCTTGGGCTGAAGTCCGATGCTGAGCCAACTCTCGGCGAAGCCACCTGCCTTTAACGCCGGGTTATGCCGCTGCTGCCCTTTTTGCGGCCCAACGCTTTTTCGTGGCCGCTATGATCGCTTTCCGGCCGGCCTCGCTTAGTCTCCGCTTCGGCTTGGCTGTCTTCGCGGTCGATGCCACCGGGGCCTCAACTGATTCTCCCCTGGCTTTCGCCCAGCGGAGTTGTTGCGCGGCTTTCATCCGTGCGATTACCTCCGGGCTTAGCTTCCGCCCTTTTCGGCTGGGGAGTGCATCCACGGTGACTGGCTGCGGTGCACCCGTCAACATGGCCCTCAAACCTGCAATTTCAACGTCAATCTCTTTCTTCTGCGCTTCGAATCCACGAATAGCAGCTTCTATGATGGTGTTTGTTATTTGAGCAGTCGGCATTAACAACAGTTCCTCTTTTCCCGTTCTCATCTTGGCACACTACAAGTCGCTGACTCAACGTGGGTCATTACCGCATCCCCGTGCCACGTAAGGACTGTCGGTGTTGCCGCTTAATACCGGATCAGGCGCCTCTCAGTAATCGAAAACAATATCGCATCGGCTGAATCTCAACAGGTTTCGACTTGACTTATGGACGCCTGGTGAGTCTAACATCTGGTGATCCAACCACGCCCACCAAAGGGCGGATCACGGAGGGACGGCATTGAAGCTTGAAGTGTATGAGCATCTGTTCCGTATTAATATGGCATTCGATCAGGTGGCCCAGAGCCTGAGCGCCCTGCAAAAGCATCGGCGGTTCCACCCAGGAGAACTATCCCGGTTCCTCCGTTTGTCCAAAGAGCATCGAGCCTCGTTGAGTTCCTATCTTGCAGCCATCATCGAGTCGGCGGAAACCGATCAAGCGGGCCGTCGTTTCCGTCGACGTCTGGCGGAAGAGCGCAACGACGAAGCGGGCAAGACGTAACGTTCGAGTGGCGCGTCCACGTTTCTGACAGCCGACAAAACCGACAATGCTCCGCGCGGATGGCGGAACCGCAGGCGCGGCTTTCTTGCCAGTTGCATTTTGCCGCCCGGCGAGCGACTCATGGGTGTGCCATGCCGGTCGCCCTTTACCTGCGCGTCTCAACCGAAGAACAGCGCGAACGCCAGTCCATCGCTACTCAGCGCGAGTTCGCCGAACGTTACTGCGCCCTTCATCAGCTCACCGTCAGCACCGTTTATGCCGATGATGGCATCTCCGGCACCATCCCCTTGCACAACCGCCCCGCCGGTAATCGTATCCTCCCCGACGCCCGCCTCCACTGCTTCGATCAGTTGCTGGTTTATCGGCTCGATCGGCTGGGCCGTGAAACCCGTCTGACCCTCGAAGCCGTCGCCGGTTTAGAGCAGTGTGGGGTGCGGGTCAAAAGCCTGACCGAGGATTTCGATACCGCGACCGCCAGCGGGCGCCTCATGCTGACGTTGCTGTCCGGCTTCGCCGCTCATGAGCGGGAAGTGATCCGAGAGCGTTCGATAGCGGGAACGCAACGGGTAGCCGAGACCGGCGCTTGGCTCGGCGGCATGGTGCCTTACGGATATCGCAAAGACGCCAGCCAGCATAGGCCGCGGTTGATTTTATCGGAGGATCTGATCGATCCGGCCGGTTTGTCGGAGGCCGAGGTGATGCGGCGGATCTTCCATATGGCCGCCGATGAACAGCAGTCTTGCCGGCGCATTGCGGATCATCTGAATGCCCTCGGGGTTCCCTGCGCCTACACGCGGGCGGGAAGGCAGCGCCGTGGACGCGACACGGCGGGCAGGTGGCGGGCCGGAAGAGTGCGAAATCTGATCGTCAGCACTCTGTATAAAGGACAGCATGTGTACGGCAAGCGCAGCCGGAGTCCCCAGCGGCCGAAGGTGACGCGCACGGTCCCGGCGATTGTGAGCGAAGACGTCTGGCAGAGGGCTCAGGAGACCCTGCACCGTAATTTTCGCTTTGGCAAACGAAACTGCTGGAATCAGTATCTCTTGCGCGGCCTCGTGAAGTGCGGTCTATGCGGGTTGACCTATATTGGCATGACCGCCAAAAGCCGCAGCGGGCGCCAGATTGCCTACTACCGCTGCAATGGGAAGCATGACACGCGCGGGGTCTACGGAGAACTGGGGAAGCGATGTCCATCGAAGGATGTGCAGGGCGAGTGGCTGGAACTCGCCGTGTGGGATGAAATCGAAGCCATGTTGCGGCGACCCGAACGGGCGCTCGAACGACTGCGCAAGCGACTGGCGGCAGAACAGAAACAACTCGCTGGCCGGCGCAGGCAGTTGGATGGCATCCAACAGACGCTGATCGATAAAGTTCAGGAGCGCGATCGTGTGTTGGGGCTCTACCGGAAGGGACGCATCAACGAAGCCGCCGTCGATCGGCAGATGCAGGAGATCGCCGAGGAGGAAGCGGCTTTGCAAGCGCAGATTATGGAACTGTCCAGAAGCCTGGAAGGGGACACAGAAGCGGTCCAGCTCGCTACCGCGGCCGCCGTCTTAGAGCAACTGAGAACACGGCTGGACGAGCCGCTCAATTGGGAATTGCGCCGGGAGTTGATCGAAAACCTCGTGGAACGGGTGCGGGTGGACACTCGCGAGATCAAGGGGAATCGGGTGGCGACCATCACGGTCACCTACCGGCTATCTCCCTGCCCCACCATCCATCCACAGGTACATAAGGCTGCCGGAAGCCTGCCCGACAGCGCGCCGCAGTTCGAACTGCGCATTGAGAAGACCGGCGAAGGCAAACGGGTGGCAGCAGCGCAACAGGCGGGGTTGAAATAAGAAATGCCCGCCGCGGCGAAAGGGCCGGGGCGGGCAGGGATGGTGGAATAAAGTCGAATCACTCGGACGGCAGGCGGTAACTGCGCTCTCCTCCCTCGGGTTTGAAGGACTCGACGGCAAAGCCGGCTTTCTTCATGGCGCCAGCCATGAATCCGCGCACGGTATGTTGCTGCCAGCCCATCTTCTCCATGATCTCGGAAAGCTTGGCGCCGTTCTTGCGGCGCAGCATGGCGATCACCTGGGCGGTCTTGCTGTCGGGGCGGGGTTCGGTAGCCGGAGACTTGCGCGCGGCCTTGGCTTTCTGGGCGCGCTTGGCGGGAGCCGGCTTGCGCTTCGCGGTTGCCTTAGCGGGCGCGCCCTTGGCCGCCCGTGCGCCAGCTTTAGCCTTCTGTGCCGGCTTGGGCGCGGGTTCCGCCAAGCTCTGGATGCGGGTCCAGATGCGGCCAACGACTGCTTTGTTGTCCTTGAGTTTCTTGACCGGCGCTACGCCGGGCAGGGTATTCCAGATGGCGAGCAGGCGTTCGGAGGGCCAGTTGGCCGCCAATTCCGCCAATTCCGCCTGGGTGGTGAAGGCATCGAAGGGCGTTGCGGTAACGGCTGCGGCCGCTTCGGGCGTAGCGAAGGCTACGATCTGATTCTGTTCGTCGATGGTAAAGGTCGTCATGGTCGATTCTCCTTGGGTGCCGCGCTCTGCGCGGTCATGACATGGATCACTCTGGTCGGCTTGGAATGCAAGGTAATTCTGCGCCCATGATAAAGATTTCGAAATAGGCGGGACACTCCACGGGGCCTGTTTTACACTTACTCCGCGACTTGACAATTGCGGCGGTCAGAGGCATCCATGTCGTTGTCATGACGCTCGAAACGAAGTATCTGCATTTGCGCCAGCCGGTACAGCTCGGACACCGGATGGACGGTTGGCGGGTTTGCTGGCTGGGCGATTGGGATCGGCAGCGGGTTTTTTTCGTTGTCATGCTCGTGCGAGTCAAGCCGGAGACAGATGATTCTCGGCCCCCTCGTCCGGCGAATCACCGGCCCTGACACGCCGCGTTGCCAATATCCCCCATTAGCAAAAGCCTATGAAATTCAGATTCGTAATGTTAGGTCCGGACGATCAGCCGGAAAATCAAACCAGCAAAACAGCTCGTCCCGAGGCGCCAGCCGCATCCTCGACACCACCGCCCTATGAACGGCAGGGTAAGAGCCTGGTGCGCAACGTCCAATCGGCCAACGGCAATTGGAGAACGACGGTCATCGCCAACTTTGATGCCCGCATTGTCAGCGACGTGCTCTTGGACGATGGCAGCGAACAAACGCGCCGTTTTGTCCTCGAAGCCAATGTGGAAGGACGATCGCTCGTCTTCGAGTTGCCGGCCAACGAGTTCGGCCGCATGGGATGGGTTCTTTCCCATCTCGGACCCCAGGCCATCATCTACCCCGGTCAGCAACAGCATGTGCGTGCCGCCATTCAATTTGTGTCGGGCGCCGTTCCACAACAACGCATCTTCAGCCACTTGGGTTGGCGCAACGATGGCGCAGGATGGGTCTATCTGCATGCCGGAGGTGCGTGGGGCGGGGACGGAAGCGTCACCGGCTGCCAGGTTCGTCTGAGCGCGCCCATGGATTTGTACTGCTTAGGGATGGCTCACGCCAATGAACGGGTGGCTGCGATCCGCGCCAGTTTGCGGCTGCTCTCTGCGGCGCCAGATCGGATTAGCTTTCCACTGCTCGCATCCGTCTACCGCGCCGCACTGGGCGCCGCCAACTTTAGCCTGTTTCTCAGCGGGCCGAGCGGCGCCTTTAAGAGTTCCTTGGCGGCTGTGTGCCAGCAGCACTTTGGGGCGGCCATGGATGCCGATCATCTGCCCGCCCACTTCGCATCGACGGGCAACGCGTTAGAGGGCCTCGCGTTTGCCGCGAAAGATGCGCTCCTGGTGGTCGACGATTTTGCTCCAACCGGCAGCCGCGATGATGAGTTGAATCAAGTCGCCGAGCGTCTTTTCCGTGCGGCGGGTAACCAACAAGGCCGGCAACGGCTGGGCGGTGGCGGTCGTGTCGGCGAACTACGTCCACCCCGTGCCTTGGTGATGGCCACCGGCGAAGCCGTGCCGCCCGGCCAAAGTATCCGCGCCCGCATGCTGGTTGTGGAGGTGGGACGGCGGGAGATTATTCCGAAAATCCTGAGCGAGTGCCAACGTGCTGGAGGACAAGGTTTGTTGGCTGCCGCCATGGGCGCTTTCATTACCTGGGTAGCGGGAAGGTTTGAGGAAATGCGCAATCAGAGCCAAAGTCGAGTGCGAGAGATTCGCGATGGTTGGGAGCGCGGGTCGCAGCACGCCCGGACGCCGGCGGCGCTGGCGGAGCTACAGAGCGGGTGGGAGATCTTTTTGCGCTTCGCCATGGACGCCGGGGCGATCACCGAAGGCGAGTATCGAGAGTTAGCAGCGCGGGGCGAGCGCGCGCTGGCGGAACTGGCTCTCCGCCAGACTCATTACCAAGGGCCAGCCGATCCTGCGTCCCGCTTCTTAGCGTCGTTGCAAACGGCGCTGCAAGTCGGTAGTGCGCATGTTGCCGACCGGCAAGGCCGCGTTCCGGATCGGGCCACCGATTGGGGATGGCAGCGCCGAGCATCGGGCCGCGGATGGGTTCCGCACGGTGTTTGCATCGGATGGATCGCGGGGGACGACTTGTATCTGGACCCGGCCACCAGCTACGAAACCGCGCAAAGGACAGGAAACCTCACCGTTAGCCAGCAACAACTCCGCCAGCGACTGCGAGAGCGCGGCCTATTGGCCAGCGTGGACATCAGCAGGCACATGCTCGTCGTGCGCCGCACCCTCGCCGGACATCCGCGCCAAGTCCTGCATCTGCGCACCAGTACCCTTCGGCCGTAAATCTCGAATGATGCTTGCCAAGGTGACACATTCACCTCCCCGAACGACCCGGGGTTCGGGCGTTATTTGCCTTCGTTGGCCGCCGGGAGGTCACGGCACGGACATGCTACCAGGGCATGGCGGCTTTGTCGGTGTTGTCGGCTCAAGACCCTTGGTAACTACGTAGGAGCAGAGGTCGGGCTTTTTCGAGATCAGCCGCTGTTTGTATCCGTATTTCCAGTTCGCCAGTGCCGGCATGACCGATGTTGCTGACATCGCGGGTGAATCCGTCTTCAAGTGGAACCGTGGAGGTGTCCACATGGGCCCACGCCAGCAGATCCTTGTGGCGCGGCTTGACGCACGCAAAATTCCGTAGCCGGCGGAAAGCGAAATACTGTTCGAGTTCTCTCATTTGCACGTCGTCGCCCAATGCGAGCAAGAACGCTTTGAGCGCTTCCCAAACGTCCGCTATCGCGCCGGCGTCGGCGGCCTGTGCTTTTTCCCGGCTGGGTTCGGTAGCTGTCGCGCGACGTTGTACCGGGCCCGAGTTGCTGGCGCGCACCAATTCGAGCAATAGCAGATCGCCTCCGTAGCGACGGTAACGGAGGAGTTCGATATTCCGGGGAATCTGGAGTACCGCGTATTCATCGTAGCGGCTAAAATCGCCGGCAATGCACAAAAGGCGGGTTCCGGGCCAATTGATGTTCTCGGTATACTCGTGCCCCAAAACCTTCAGCACCTGAAGCGTAAACTCACCCTTGTGATCCATCAACCAATCCAGGTAGAAAAGCCCCTGGCTGATGACATTTTCGTTGAGCGCGCGTTTGTACTCGATGATGACGGGGCAGTTGTTATCGTCGAGGCCGAGCGTATCGATGCGGCCCCCGTGTACTTTCCCGGTGATGTACTCCGTCGCCAGAAAACGTACCCCGAGAAACGATTGCAAGTGTTGCTCCATCAGCGCTTGCAGGGACTTCTCGATGTCTACAGATTCGGCGCGCAGTTCACGCGCGTTATCCGATTGGAGCTGAAAAAGCTTAATGTCAGCCATGCTTTGCAGAATCCTTTTTGAGCGAACGGGAAAAGGGATGGGCCGCCGGGATCAGCCACACGATTCGCTAGCGACGACGGGGCTGAGACCAACAACTGTTGGGGGTCGATTTGTGGCCCAGCCGATCGATAACGGCATCGGCAAATGAGGCGTATATGTCGTTGGCTAATACGCTACAACGTAGCACCATCGGATCTGCAGATGCAACGCGGACAGAAGCAGATCCAACCGACCGATCTCAAAAGCAAAGCGGTTGGAATCATTGTGCGCGAATTCCGTAAACGGTCTGGATGTTCTCAAGAACGCCTGAGCGACGAATGTGGCTTTGACCGAACCTATATCAGCAGGGTCGAAAGAGGGATTCTGAGCCCCACCGTCGGCCGCTTGTGGACGATCGCCGACGCGCTTGATGCCCCCTTAAGTCAACTGGTGAAAAGGATGGAAGTTTGGGTGTCGGAACAGCCGCTGATGCAGACCCGCAAGGCTCTCAAGAAACCGTGAACCGACTGCGTTCGATCTTGTCCGTGGACATGCGGACCGTGCATTCGGTGCAGGAAATTATCTCCGGCTGAATCGACTCCTCGTTGTTGTGGCCGGGGCTCGCCACAACCGCCATGGCCGTTCTGAGATCATCCGCCTCAGCATTGTCGGTTTTGTTGGCTCCATCGCAGGCGCCTGTGGGCACCAGTAAACAATGCGGCGCTTAGTCGCACCCCTCATAAATTGGCCGCCGTTCCTGTTTGCGCTACGTGACCGAAGGTTGCGCGCCACGCTCGGCGGCAACCTCCGCAAACGTCAGCCCATTTTCCGCCAGATGCGCTGGCTGTCCGGTCAACGATTGCCAGCGTTGAATTACCACGTCAACATACTTGGGATCTAGCTCCAGTCCGCAACACCACCGACCCGTTTGTTCCGCCGCAGCCAGGGTCGTCCCCGATCCTAAGAACGGCTCATAAACCCATTCCCCAGGCTTGGAATGGTTCAGCAAAGGCCGCCGCATGAGGGCCACCGGCTTCTGCGTAGGATGATCATGCTTTTCTTCTCCGCTACCGCCCATGATGAACTTGGGTGACGGCGAATCCCAAACGGTCGTGTTCCCCCCCGCCTTGCCATACCATGGCGCATTCTTCTTGCGCACGTACCAGCATGGCTCGTGCTGGTACCAGTAGTGCGTTCGCGTGAGAACTCCCCGGCCTTTATTCCAGATGATTTGCTGCGGGTACAAAAATCCAATACGCACCAACCCATCCAGAACTTCGCGCGTGTACAGCGAGGCATGCCACACGTATGCGACCTCGAGGCTGGGCACCAACGCGAAGGCTTCGGACCAATCCGCGCGCGTATCCGACGATATCGAAGTATTGGTATGGCCTTCGGTGCGGGACTTCAGGTAGCTTGATTCTGCGGGGCCACAACCGTTCAGTCCGGCGCGATCCCGCCACTCGCTGTCAAGCTGGATTCCGTACGGCGGGTCCGTAATCATTAGCCGCGGCCGCAGTCCGTTTAGAAGGCGGCCGACAGCCACCGGATCCGTAGCATCGCCGCAAAGCGCTCGATGTTGCTTGTCCGGCGGACCGCACAACCAGAGGTCGTCAGCTCTTGACACTGCTACGGCCGGAAGCGCGAGAGCGATGTCAATTTGCTCGTCGTCCAGCCCGGCTAGGACCAAGTCGTCAATCTCGTTACCGTCGAACCCAGTTAAGGCCAGATCGAAGTCAAGATCCTTAAGCTCACGCAGCTCTTTGGCAAGAAGCTCTTCGTCCCATTCCGCCCAGCTCACCGACTTGTTCACCATCAGCCGGAATGCTTTGACCTGGGCCTCGGTCCAGTCATCGCAGGGAATCACAGGAACATGGCTGAAGTTCAGTATCTTAGCCGCTTTGAGACGCAAGTGGCCATCAATAACCTCCCCGCTACTGCGCGCCAACACGGGTATGCGGAAGCCGAACTCGCGAATGGAAGCCATCATGCGCTCCACCGCATCATCGTTTTTACGCGGATTTCCAGCATACGGAATCAGCCGAGCGATCGACCATATTTCGATTTTAAGCTCAGTCTCTTGCGTCTTCATGCCTTGCTCCTTTCGCACATTCGCCTACTGCACTTGCCAAGGTGTTTTTCCCAAGCTTGTCGCTTCTCCACCAGACCCGTCACCGACCAGTCGAACGTAGTAGCCGAGCCAGATCCCAAGCTCTTCAGCGTGACCACGGTGACCGCCACGGATCGGAGTACCCACCCAGAAATTCGTGGACAACCTGCCATGGGTCCTGTGACATCGGTGGGCCGCCACCCACACCTTCTGCCTCTTCGCGCAGGAAACCGATAATCCCGAACTCGCCAGACTCAGCGAACGCGAGCATAAGCCCTTCCGCCCGGTCGGGAGACTTGACTCCTCGTTTGCGGGCGTCCTCCTTCCGCTCGATCGCCAGAAGACCCTGGGCGTTGTGGCTGTACCGAAGTGCGGCGAGCTGGCCGATTGTTGTCTCATCGGTTAGGCCGGCCAAATGGCCTTTTCGGGCGCGCTCCCGCAGCGCCCAATAGTATTCAGCCTTCTTGTTTACATATTTGCCGGGTTTGCCCGCCGTCTCGCCGACGTTGACGCCCTCCACGTTGAAGCCGGCGTCGCGCAGACGTTCCACGAAGTGGTAACCGATACCGACAGAATCTACCTTGACTTTTATTTCTTCTTGCTGGAAGGGGCGCAGCGCCGCTACTACATCGCCCAACGGATCGGCCTTGGTCCAGAAACCCTGGAAGACGATAACGTTCCCGCGCCGAACGAAGAGTGTTGTCTCGGACTCGCCTGGGCCAGCAACATCGATGCCAGCCTCGAGCGGCTCACCGGGCGGCATGGGGCAAGTTTTGGCGTACTCTAGCCACGCTAGCGGGAACAATGCGTCGTCCGGCTGGGTGGCAAACTGTCCTAACACTCGCGTTTGCCAAAGATGGTGGCCAGGGCCCCACTCCTCGTATTTTTCGCGGACCCACCGGCGTGTAACGAGGTAAGGGCGTGGATTGCAGTCCAGTTCTTCCTCGGTTAGTTCCAGGAGATCCCGCCCCGAAGGCTCACCCAGCCGTACCTCATCGCCGTTGTAATCGTATTCCAGTTTGACGCCGGCGAAGTTGGGCGTATCAAATGCCGATATAGTGTAGAGAGACCATCCGGCACGCTCGGCATGGAAAAAGTCGTAGAACTTGCCGCTGGAAAGGGTGGGGTTGCCCAAGCACAATAATTTGACATTTCCGCCGGCTCTTATCCCTTCCACCGCCTCCCATATCCCCGGAGCTACACCGGTCGCCTCATCGACGATCACCAGGATGTTACGGCAGTGGTAGCCTTGCAGCCGGACCCCTTGGTCTGGTGAGAGCCCAATGGCATAACGCTGATGGCCCAAGTGCATGGAGGTGACGTTGGGCTCAGGGAAGGCAATCGCAGATTGAGCCGCCAGCTTCCGAATCTCGCGCCACAGAACATTCTCCACCTGCATCCAGGTCGGTGCAGTGGTCAATACGATGGCTTCGTCATGGGCCATAAGGAACCATAGCGAAGCGGCCGCGGCAACGAGCGTCTTGCCCGATGCATGACATGCCTTGACACTTACGCGCCTACTGGTTTGCAGTGCGTGGAGAACCGCGATCTGCGTCGACCAGAGGTCCAAGTTAAGGAAGTTGGACGCGAATAGCGACGGATTGCAAATGGATTCAACGACTAGTTTTGTTTTGCGTGAACCGCTTATGTAGCGCATCGATAACCTCGATCGAAATTTTGTTTTCCCCCCCGGCGCGAGCTGCTGGGCTACTGTCTTTCTGCCCCAACATTTGTTTACCGAGCCACACCGCCATGGTGGCGTTGCCGTCATCGAGCAAGCGCATCTGCGCCCGTCTGACCGATATTCGGCCCTTGGCTCTGCCACGCGCTACTACTTCGGAGCACGCGGGGTCTTTTAGCCGCTTGCGGAGAGTGCGTTCGGATATGCCGAGATATGCTGCTATCTCGATCTCCGTACAGTTCAGCATGCAAAGCTTCTCGAGGTCAGCTAGATCGATCTCGGTAGGCTTCCGGCCTGCGCCTGGACGTTGACCGCCGCGACTGGGCATGTAGACTTTCGACCGCCTGACTCAATCGGCTCGCAGATTGGAACTCGATGGACAGCCTATGCGGGCAGGCCGGCGCTTCCAATTGCAAAAATCAAGAATTGAATCGCCGAGCTTGGCGGGAAGGTATCCTTAATACAGGGGCACCGCGCCGTCGCAGATGGCAACAGCAGTCTTCCGAGATCGGGTCGTTCAGCCCCGGTCAACTAGAAAAATTTTACGTTAACTATCCGCGAGATGTCAAGCTGATTGCGTAATCGTATGATTTTATTGGTTTCAAGTAGAAACGCTGATGCTCATTGGTGGTGCTATATATGCGCCCTTAATCATACGAGCAGTTCCTACGTTATTTACCGTTCAGACCAGCTATGAGATTGTTAGGGCGGCATTTGCGTGCGATGCTGGTCCGTAGCCAATCGAACTCATCTTTGATTATTTCCAAACGGGACCGATCCGATGAAATGCTCATGCCCCGCTTTCCCGACGTGTAAGTCCAAAGTAATGTGTCCGATCCCAGCACCAAGCAACTTCTTACTCAACAAGTAACGGCGCTCTGGGGACCGGCAACAATCAAAACGCACCCAATAAACAAGAATTCCCTGGGGTCTTTTAGAGTGTCAACGGGTAACAGTTGAAGTCTTCACGCGTGACCTTGCATGTATGGACTGTCGTCGGACTCGCTCTCTTTCCGAGTTTCGGCGGTGGTGGCGCCTTCCTCGTAACGGCGTACCTCGTCGGTGTCCGTCCGTTTGAGCTATGACAGCCACCATCACGCCTTCGAGCGGCTCTACCCGGACCTATCAGGCGATCTTCCACCTTCGGCCAAGCGGCGATCTTACGGTGCGGACCTGCTATTTCCTTAATACAATTGCCGATCCCGCTCACCATCGGCTTTCGGTCCGGAACTCAGAACAATTTGATGTGAGATCGCCAGTGCCGAGAGCCCGCGCAATTGCCGGCGGAGCACCGGCACTCCGCCGGTTTGTTCCTGGCGGCCTGGCACTCAGACGGAAACAGGGCGATTGCCTGTCGGGAGCCGCCCCGCCTGGGGCGGCAGATTCTCCCGCCGGTTGCTGTGAGCCTGGTGTGGTAATCTAGCACTCCAGTGACCCGCGAAGAGATCGCCGCTGCCTCGCTCGCGATACGCGATCGCTTGCAGCGCGCCGAGTACCTTCAACGGGCGTGTGCGGGCGACGGCCAACTCCTGGACGAAGTGTGGGCGCTGGTCGACGCCAAGGAAAAAACCGCACAGCCCGGTTTCACTCCCGGTGACACGGCCGGCACTACGCAGGCGATGCCTGCCGCTCCCCAAGGCCTGGGTTCCTCCATTGGCGCTTACCGATTGGTACGCAAGCTCGGCGAAGGCGGCATGGGCGTAGTGTACCTGGCGGAGCAGACGCAGCCCATGCGGCGCACGGTCGCCCTGAAGATCGTGAAACCGGGCATGGACAGCGAGCGGTTAATCGCGCGTTTTGAAAGCGAGCGGCAGGCCCTGGCCCTGATGGATCATGTCCATATCGCCCGTGTTTTCGATGCCGGCGCTACTCCGGACGGACGCCCCTACTTCGTCATGGAATTGGTGAACGGAGCTCCGATCACGCGCTACTGCGACACCAAGAGGCTCACCCCGCGGGAGCGCGTGGAGTTGTTCATTCCGGTCTGCCACGCGGTACAGCATGCCCACCAGAAGGGCATTATTCACCGCGACCTCAAGCCCTCGAACATCCTGATCGCGGAGGAAGACGGCAAGCCGATACCCAAGGTGATCGATTTCGGCATCGCCAAGGCGATGGGCGATCCACTGCACGACGCCGCGGAGTCCAGGTTCACGCGCCTGGGCACGGTAGTGGGCACGCTGGAGTATATGAGTCCGGAACAGGCCGACCCGGGGCGTGCAGGCATCGATACGCGGGCCGATATCTACTCCCTGGGCGCAGTGCTGTACGACCTGCTGACCGGAGCGCCGCCGCTGACCGGTGATGGGCAGGCGCCAGGCAGCTACCTGGAAAATCTGAAACGCATCCAGGAAGAGGAACCGCGGTCGCCCAGCGCCCGGCTGAGCCGTTGCCCCACCTTGGGCGAGATTGCCGAACGGCGGCGGACCGATCCCGCACGGCTCCCGAAGCTCCTGCACGGGGAACTGGATTGGATCGTGATGAAGGCGCTTGAAAAGGACCGGAGCCGGCGCTACGAGACCGCCAACGGGCTGGCGCGCGATCTCCAGCGCTACTTGGACGGGGAACCGGTAGAAGCGGCCCCACCCTCCGTCACTTACCGGCTGCGAAAGTTCGCTGCAAAGTACCGGGTGTGGCTGGCGACGGCGGCGGCGTTTGTGGCATTGCTCGCGGCGGGTGTGGTGGTGAGCGCCTGGATGGCGGTGAAGGCCAGCCAGGCAGAGCAACAGGCTCGCGCCGTAAATGATTTTCTGCAGAAGGACCTGCTGGCGCAGGCCAGCGCCGCCAACCAATCCCAGGCGGATGGGAAGCCAGACCCGAACCTGAAAGTGCGGACGGTGCTCGACCGCGCCGCGGCAACCGTCGCCACCAAGTTCGCCAAGCAGCCGGTGGTGGAGGCCTCGATCCGCCAAACCATCGCCGAAACCTACCGGGACCTGGGGCTTTACCCGGACGCGGAGCGGCAACTGACGCGAGCCCTCGAGCTGCGGCGCCGGCTGCTCGGGCCCAGCCATCCAGACACCGTGCAGACTCTCTTCACATTGGCTATGGTGGCCCGGGAACAGGGTAACCGCGCGCAGGCCGAGTCGCTGTTTTCGCAGGTCCTCGAGAACCGGCGCGGGCGGTTGGGGCTCGAGCATCCGGATACGCTGAAGGCCATGCACGAGCTGGCGGAGTTATACGCCGCCGAGGGTAAGTATCCGCAAGCCGAGGAGCTTGGCTCGCGAGTCCTGGAAATACGACGCCGCCTGCTGGGACCCGAGGATATCGAAACCTTGAGCAGCATGCACGAGCTCGCGTCGGTTTACGGCGCCGAAGGCAAGGATCCGCAGGCTGAGGATCTCAATGTCCGCATCCTGGAACTGCAACGCCGTGTGCTGGGACCTGAACATCCAAATACGCTGGCCACCATGAACAACCTGGCGGCCACTTATCTGAGAGAGGGGAAGTACGCGCAAGCGGAGAAGCTCTCGGCCGAGGTTCTGCAGACGCAACGTCGCACACTGGGGCCCGAGCATCCGGCCACGTTGACCACGGCGGTGAATCTGGCGATGGCTTATACGCGGCAGGGCAAGCTCACGCAGGCAATAGAACTCGATGCCGGGACCTTGGAACTGGATCGTCGCGTGTTGGGGCCGGAACATCCCAAGACTCTGATTGTGATGGGCAACCTGGCAATGGATTACTACAATCAGGGCGAGTTCTTGAAAGCCGAAGCTCTGCAAACGCAGGTGGTGGAGATTAAGCGCCGGGTGCTGGAGCCCAACCATCCCAGCTGGCTGACCAGCATGCAGAACCTGGGCCAGACGTACGCGGGTCTTGGTAAGTTCGCCCAAGCCGATACCGTGTTTACTCAAATACTGGAGATCAAGCGCCGGGTGCTGGGTGCCGAACATCCCTCGACGCTGAACGCTATGAACGGTTTGGGCGCGGCTTACAGCGGGGAGGGCAAGTATGCCCAAGCCGAGTCTCTGCTGGCGCAGGTGGTGGAGACCCGGCGCCGCGTCCAGGGTCCCGAGCATCCGGACACGCTGAGTAGCGCCAACACCCTGGCGGTCGTGTATCGGAACCAGGGCAAGTGGGCACAAGCGGAGGCTCTGTTTGCGCAGGTCCTGGACGGAAGACGCCGCGCGTTGGGGCCTGAACATATCGACACTTTGCGCACCACCAACAATCTGGCGATGACCTACCAATTTCAAGGCCGATCTGCGCAGGCCGAACCGTTGCTCCGTGAAGCTTTGCCACTGTTCGAAAAGAACGCTCCCGATCACTGGGAGCGCTTCCAGTGCCAGAGTTTGCTGGGCGCCGCCATGGCGGGCCAAAAGAAGTTTGCAGCCGCGGAACCGGTGCTGCTCGCCGGCTACCAGGGCATGCTGGAGCGAAAAACCAGGATTCCCGCACTCGAATGGTCCAGCTTACGCTGGGCCGGGGAATCACTCGTCGAACTATACCGCGCCTGGGGAAAGCCGGCGAAGACGGCCGAGTGGCGGCAAAAGATCGCGGC
The DNA here is from genome assembly GCA_963738375.1 of Bryobacterales bacterium. Classification (GTDB taxonomy): domain Bacteria; phylum Acidobacteriota; class Terriglobia; order Bryobacterales; family Bryobacteraceae; genus Bog-159. The sequence goes on from CAVTWL010000004.1 coordinate 1,605,174, forward strand.
TGCGCCGGCGCAGCCGCGCCCCTGAGCGAGGATGCCGGGTGCCCGCCGGGATATGATGTACGAGATCGATAGCAACTGATATTTAAAAGACTTAGTCTGGCGGGGAGTCGTGGACGCTTTTCGAACTTTTCTCTCCGTTGAAGCTGTCGATTTCAGCGCGTTAGAACCCGGTACACCATCAAATCTAAACAATAAAGGCCCATCTCGAAGCCTGTAGTCCCGTTCCCCCACCCATATCGGACGTGTATCGAACTCGGATGCGAGCCATCCCTCTAATGCGCCACTTTGGCGGTAAGCCGCCGATCCCTCCATAACCCTCGGTTTCCAGCCCTTCAACGGAAATTTCTTGGCCGGGCTCGGCGGATTCAACGTTTCCTCGAAGACAAAATGCCGACTCGGGCACTGAACCAAACCTCCCGCCCACAGGAACGAACAGGCCCATTACACGATCTTCATGGCAGAAAGGCCGGAGTCGGCAAACGCTAAAGGTCGCCCGCGATGCGGCGAAATGCTTTGCGAGCTCTGCTGTGCCGGCGATATCCGGTTCCTTCTGGATTTTGGATTCAAATTATGTCAAACAAAACAACCTTGCAGTTCTGTCGATTTCGACCTAGTTCTTCTCGCCAAGTTCCAGACTCCGGGCCGCCCGCCCAAACCGCTTTAGTGTCTGCTCACCAGCCCGAGGATTTGCCTACCGGCTCTTGTTGGACCGAAAATGGTCCCGAAGCGGGGGACTCAATATGAGTGGACCCAGTCATCAGAAACCATCTGAGGTGATCGTAACCCTCTGCGGCGCTCGCTTCGGTCGCCTGACAGTTCCGAACGACGCCGCGCCCCTCATCATCAACGGCCGTGTTCATTGGCCGGTGATTTGCGACTGTGGCAACCGCAAGCAGATACGCCAGGATAATCTTCGCGCCGAACGAGTGGTGAGTTGTGGATGCTTGAGAGCCGACCGAAAGGTGCGGCAAAAGGCGCGAATGCCCCAGGCACTCCCAGACATCGCAGCGGATATGGGGGTGGAGAGGCTGGATATAAAGGGAGAGCGCATTTCTTGGCAGAAGTCGACCTTGCTGCGAGCATTGGTAGCCAGTGGCGGTATCCTCACTCGAGCGGCCGAGATTGCCGGAATACACCGTTCAACGCATTACTGTTGATACAGAAACGATCCACAGTACCGAGAGGCGTTCGACCAAGCGGGTGAACAAGCGGCCTCCGTTCTAGAAGACGAAGCCCTCCGCCGAGGGTTCGAGGACGTTAAGAAGCCAATTCATTACAGAGGGAAAATCGTGGATTGGGAGTTGCAGTATTCTGATGCCCTATTGGGGGCGATGCTACGCCGGAGGAAGCCGTCCCGATATGACCCCAAAGGTGACCCGAACTCCGAGCAGGAAGGCTTGCAAGTGTCTCAGGCCAGCGACCTAAATGGGTTAAGCGAGGCGCAGCTGGAAGAATGTCTCGAGGTTTTCCGCGAGGCGGAAGCCAAAATCGAGGCGATCAAGTGGAAGCCTCGCCAAGGAAAAGCCTAGCCAACATTCGGGAATCTGAACTCCGCAGTGGCAAGCCGTAAACCTACATTGTGGCTGGGCCAAGAAACATTTGCCTGCGGCCGAAAGGCAAAGCTAACACATTGCATGAAACGCAGTTAGCACAAGTTTACTAGAACTTACTCCACTTCAAGGATAGCCGCGAAATGTGTCGAAGTGTGTCGAACGTTACTCGAACGTTGAAACGAGAATCTGCCATGGAACTTATGGGCTCCGCCTTTCGTACGTGATTCCCAAGAGCAGCCACACTTCTTACTCTGGGGCAGAAAGACCATGACCACGGAGGACAGCATGAAGCAATGGCGTCGGGAATCCGGAATGATATAGAAATTACTTCCGAATGGGGACCGATCCTGGCCTTCATCGTTCTCGCCAACGCAGTCACATGGCTGGCCTGCTTACTCTTACGTTCGACGTTTGCAGCAGGGCATCGGTGGGCACTCTTTACATTCGTGTTCGTCACGGTATGGTCGCCTACTGTGATTGCACTGGCCTTGTCCTTCTTTTATGAGGGACTTCAGGTGTCCGTAGCCTCCTCGGCCTTCTGTTCCGAGGATTTTCGAAGAACAACTTGTGGTACCTGATAGGCATCCTGGTTCCTTTTGCAGCCGTAGTTTCTGCGATTATCATCGCGAGGTACTTGCACTCCGGCGCCGCTTTTCTTCCGCTTGCGGCTCTGCCTTTTGCCCTTGGGCTACAAGTCTTCACTGGCGCGATGGGCGAGGAACTGGGATGGAGAGGTTTCCTTCTTTCTCATCTTGAACGCGGGCTTAGCCCTCGGGTCGCGGCACTCGTAATGGCGATCACCTGGGCACTCTGGCATCTTCCAGCTTTCTTTTTTCCCGGTATGCCGCAACAGGACATGCCTCCCATAGCATTCCTCCTCATGGTTGCTGCGTTTCAGCATCTTCTTGGCGTTGCTCTTCAACCGCACGAGAGGCCACGTCGTGAGCACAATGCTGGCGCACTTCTCTTTCAATATGGGTCTTGCTGTAGGGGAGCAATCCTCGGTTCGGTCTTCATCTGGACTCTGGCTTTCATCTTCTCGATCGTTGCGATCTTTAGCCTGGCCAGGCTCTCGGCATACCCGTCCGCATAGCCAATGGGTGAGGTCTTTCCTAAATTTTTGAGCCTTCGCTGGGGAACTCCGCCAGCCTTTTGCCCCAAAGGCCTGGGTTCACTTGTTGTTCCTCGCCCTCATACGGAGGAAAGCGGTCGGACCGGAATTCCATATGGGTGAGCATTTCCGAAGTGTTTGCCATGCTTGTGCTTATTCCACTCTAGACGGAAATCCTCTCCGGGTAACTCGACGAAGGGCCTAGCCAAGTTACTTGCCACAACATCCCATCCATGCACGGACAGACGCAGGGTCACTCGAACCGCAGCGCCTCGATCGGGCTGAGGCTCGCCGCACCGCGCGCGCAGATGCCAGCAAAACCCAGGTTGACGCAACTCGACACTCCCACCACCAGCCAGATCGCACCTCCGTCGAAAACCCGAGGCTGGCCTGCCCACCCGGCCATCACGGCCGCCGCCTGCCAAGCCATCCCCACACCGGCGGCGCAGCCCAACATGCTCAGCACCGCTGCCTCCCACAGAATCTGGAAAAAAATGTCCCCCCGAGTCGCTCCCAACGCGCGCCGCGTGCCGATCTCCCGCGTCCGCTCGCGCACCCCGATCCACGAGATCGCCAGGATCCCCAACCCGGATACCGACAGGGTGCCGATACCAATCCAGCGAACGAAGAACATCAATTGCGCCGAGGCGGCGAGTTGGGTATCGAGAAGTTGCTTCTGGTTCATCAGTTGAAAATCGTCGGGCTGTTTGCCCGCCGCGCGGTGGCGCCGCCGCAGCACGGCCACCGCGGCTCCTGCTGCGCCGTCCATGTTCTCCCAGCGGTCCACGGCGAGCAGGATCCCGCTGAAATAATCGATATTTGCCAGGCGCCGCATCGCGGTGCTCAGCGGGATGTACACCTGGTCATCTTCGTTGGCGGCGTCCAGCGACTGGCCGCGCTCCCGCATCACTCCGATCACCTCGAAAGGGACGCGGTTGATCAGGACTCGCTGGCCCACGGGCGCCGCGCTGTCAAAAAGATCACGGGCGACGGCCGAGCCGAGCAGAACAACGCGTCGTGCGTGCCTCACATCCGCCGCGCCAAATGGCGCGCCTTCGCCCACGCTCCATTGCTTGATGGCCAGGTAGGCTGGTTCTATCCCCACCACCACGCAACTCTTCTTGGCAAGATCGCCCGCCTTCAACGAGTAGCTTCGGATTGCAAAAGCGGAAGTGAGCGGGATCGACCGCACTTCGCGTCGTATCGCCGCATAATCGTTTTCCGTCAGGGTTGTAACCAGAGCGCCCGTCCGTACCCTGCCCGCAATGGTCCGGCTTTGCTGGGGGCTGACAAGCAGAATGTTGACGCCCATGCGGCCCAATTGGCCGGTCACTTTCTGACGGCCGCCCAGCGCGAAGTTAAGCGCGCTCAACGCGCCGCAGACTCCCAGAATCGCGCTGAGGATCGCCAGCCCGGAGCGTAGCGGGAATCGCCACAAGGTACGGTGCGCCGCGGCGGCGATAGACAGTTTTCGCAAAGCTCAGACCCGCAACGCCGCTACCGGATCCAAACGCGAGGCGCGCCACGCCGGGTAGATGCCAAAGGTGAGTCCTACGCCTACCGCCATGGCCAGCGATTGCACCAGCACCGCACCGGAGAAGGTCACCGGGAGCTTCTGGTACATCGCGACGGCATTGGCACCGCCCAGTCCAATGCCCGCGCCCACCATCCCGCCCAGCGTGGAGACGATTGCCGCTTCAAGCAGAAACTGGAAGAGGATATCGCCGCGGTTGGCCCCCACGGATCGGCGCAGCCCGATTTCGGTGCGCCGTTCGGACACGCTTACGATCATCAGGCACATGATCACCACGCCCCCAATCAGCATTGCCAGGAACGCGACTCCCGTCAGGATGCGCGAAAGCGTCGAAGCGATGCTGGTCATCTGTTCCATCACCGCTTTAGGGTTGGTGATGGTGAAATCGTCGAGAGCCGTCGGCGCCAGCCGGTGCCGTTCGCGAAGCAGCGCGGTAATGGAATGAACTACCGCGTCGCCCTGTTGCAGATCTCGCAACTGCGCAATGATCATGGTGAGAAAATCGCGGTTGAACAGGCGTCGCGACGCCGTGGTGACTGGGATGAGGATGACATTGTCGAGGCTGCCACCCGCCGGGCCCGCGCCGCGAGAGGCCAGAATGCCGCGAACCTGGAAAGGCACTCCGCCGATGCGAATGGTTTGGCCTAACGGATCCTGATCCGCGAACAGCGACCGCTGCGCTTCGGTGCCGACGATCGCATCGCGCGCCAAAGCCCGCTCATCGGCGCTGGTAAAGAAGGAGCCGCGCGTAAGCTGGTCGTCACGCAGATCCAGCCAGTTCGCCGACACCCCGAAGACCGCGGGATTGGTATCGCGGTCGCGATAAGTAACATCGATGTCGAAGGCATTCTGCAGCCGCGCCACTTGCTTGATGGTGGGCAGCGCAGCGATCGCCTCGGCATCGGGAAACTTCAGCACGGGTTCGACATTGGCTAGCGAAACCATGCCGCGCGTTCGCCCGGCGCCCGGCCGGACCAGCACCGTATCGAACGTGCCCAGCATATTCTTGACTCGCTTGATGGTTTCCCGCCGCGTATTTTCGCCCACGGAATTCAGCACTGTAATCGAGGCGACCCCGATAGCCACGCTAAGAGCCATCAGGACGCTGCGCCGCCTCAGCCGGATGACGCCGCGCAGCGCCTGGCGGAACTCGGCGACCGATTTCATGGCAGTACCCCGGCTTGTGGCTGCAGCAGGCGGTCGGAAACCAATTGCCCGTCGCGCAACAGGATTTCCCGGTTGGCGTGCGCGGCGACGGCATCGTCGTGGGTGATCAGAACGATGGTTCGGCCCTCGCGGTGCAACTCGCATAAGACGCGCATCACTTCCGCTCCAGACGCTTGATCCAGGTTGCCGGTGGGCTCGTCGGCGAGGATCAGCGGTGGGTCGTTGATCAGGGCACGGGCGAGCGCCACCCGCTGCTGCTCGCCGCCCGAGAGCGCCGAGCTATAGTGGTCCGCGCGGTCGCCGAGGCCCACCCGGTCCAGGGCCGCCAGCGCCTTCCTTCGATCCACGCGGCCATCGCGATAGATCATCGGTAGCTCCACATTCTCCACCGCGGTGGTGCGCGCCAGCAGGTTGAACGATTGAAACACGAAGCCGATGCTTTCGTTGCGAAGCCGCGCAAGCTGGCGGTCGGACCGCGAAGCGACCTCTTCCCCGCGCAGCCGGTAGGCGCCCCGTGTCGGCTTGTCCAAACAGCCGATGATATTCAATAGCGACGATTTTCCTGAGCCGGACGCGCCCCGTATCGCCACGAATTCGCCCGCTTCCATACGAAACGTTACCTCGCGCAGCGCATCGACGGGATTGCCATTGCCGCGCTGGTGAGTCTTCGAAATTCCGCGAGCTTCGATCATGACTGCCTCCTGCCCGGCGGTGGTCCGGTCTCGATATTCACGTTCGCCGTCATATCGGGCTTCAGCAGCGCAATGTTCCCGCGAATGCCGATGGTGACTTCGTAATTCACCACCCCGGAGATCACTGTGGCTTTTGGCGCAACCTGCTCCACGGCTCCTTGAAATTCGCGCGAAGGATACGTCTCGGTGGTGAACACTACCCGGTTCCTGGGACGTACGCTGGCAATATCGGTCTCGTCCACCATGGCGACCAGCTCGAGGGCCCGGTCCTCGATGATGGTGACGAAGGTCGGCGCGTTGAACGAGGCGGCCACTGTCTCGCCAGGCTGCATCGCCACCGATGCGACGGTCCCTGCGATGGGAGCTCGGATCGTGAGATACGGCAGGTCGCTGCGAACCACCGACAGGTCGCTGCGCGATTTCTCGGCACGGGCGCGCGCGTTCCTGAGATCGTCTTCCAGATCTTCGGCCTGCTGCCGCGCGATCAGCCCCGCGTCCAACAGTTGTTTCGTGCGATCTGTTTCGCGCTCTAGCTTCTTCACCGCAACCTCATCGATTTCGATTTGCGCCTGTGCCTGTTCCATCCGCGCATTCAGCCCGCGCGATTCGATTTCCGCAATCACTTCATCCTTTTCCACGTGCGAGCCTACCGTCACGTTCAGCTTGGTGAGAATGCCTGAGATCTGCGTGCCCACCCGGACCTCCGCGCCCGTCCGCAGCCGGATCGTCCCGGTGGCCGTGACGATTGACGGTGCCTGACGGGGCGTGGCGGGCGGAGCCGGCGGCTTTGCCGCAGCATCCACATCGCGGCGGTTGGCGCTACGGTAATAGGCGACCGCCAGTGCAGCCGCTCCCAACAGAAGGAACAGCGCCACCCAGATGCGCGCGGCACGCCCCTTACCGTCTCTCATAAACCATGACCATGGGAGGCTGTTTGCCGCGTCGGCTCTCTACCGTGAGCGTCTTGCCGTCGGGGGAAAGCACGCGAGTCTCCACGCGCACGCTGGTGCTTCCGGCCACCGAACCAGTACTCGTCCATGTCGTAACCAATTGCTTGCCGTCCCATTTGCTGATGGTCTCGGCCACAGCCTCCATGGGATTCTTGTTTGGCACCGGCTTGCCCGTCAGATCGAAGCGCATGTCACTCGACTGTTCCCGGCCGTTGAAGCTGCTCAGATTGGTGACAATCAGCTCCTGCGCCGTCTGCCGGATCGTCGCGGCTAACTTCATCCCGGCCATCATGCCGATGTTGCGGCTCTCAGCCGGAACAAATTCCCACTTCCCCGAGAAGTCCTGTTGGGCTGACAGGGGAATCGTGCAAACTAGGGTCACAGCGAAAACGATTGCGGTTCGATACATGGGGTGCCTCCAAAATCATCGTGCACCCGATACCTACCTATAGAGTCAAGAGGAAAATTGCAACTCGATTTCTTTTTTACCGGCGTGTATCCGCGCCTGTCTGGGACCGCGCTTGGGTCTTCTGACCGGGACACTGGTCGTCGGCCTCCCGGCTTTGCTTCAGAAGCCGGTCCAGATTCCGACGCATCTCCCCCAGCACAGCGATTTTAGCGTTGATAATATGAAGGCGCTCCTGAGCCAGGACGGTAAAGCGATCCATGGCCGCCGCATCCAGATTGCGCGTCTCAGCCAATGATTCATGCAGGCTGGCAAGCTGCCGGATCTCTGCCAGCGTAAAACCGAGTTGCTGGCATTGCTTGACGAAAACCACGTGCTGCAGGTCGCGATCCGCATAGGACCGGTATCCCGAAGCCGTGCGAGCAGCGGCACGCAATACGTGCTCGCGTTCGTAGAAGCGAATCGTTTGGATATTTACGCCGGCGCGCCGGGCCAGCTCCCCTATTTTCATTCTGTAATTATCAACCCTATAGTGCGGTATAGGGTCAACTGGCGATGGTATGCGGCGTTGAGCCCATCCACCATCCCATCCTCCGTCGTTTATCATTAGAAACCATGCGATTCAAATTGCCGTTGCGCATCTCGTCGATCATCCTGTTTCTCTTCGCTTTGGGACACCACGATAGGATTTCAGACCTTTCGGCCAGCCTCTCAACAAGGTAGGGCGGTACCGCGACTCCAGGGGGCAACGCTGTGGCCTGGGTTTTGCTTGTCGGAGGACTCTGGGCCGTCTACACCGCGCTTGCCTTCTGGATCTTGATTGATAATGTGCAAGATGAGGCGCGCTGCGGCGAAGACGGATCGGCTGGCAGCCGCCTTAGCTGAAAGACCCGGTACGCCGGGTGACAGACTTAACTTACTCCACTTCATGGATAGCCGCGAAATGTGTCGACGTGTGTCGATCATGCAAAGATCGTTTCGGCCGGCACGGACCTGAGGAAGATTACAAAAAGCTCATGGCCAAAGGCATTGCTCGTACTGGCAAACCGCCAAATCCGCCGGTGCACCAGTTTCACGTGACGCGCGAAGACGCGCGAAGCCGTCTTCGCCTACTTGAATTGAAATCCCTCGCTCCTTAAAATTGATGAAGGGTGCCGTCAGCGCTCGCGAATCGTGATCACCTGGTTGGCGGCCATGTCCTTTTCAATCTGCAGCCCCCCCCCAGGCCACCGGATTTCGATGGAGTCGATTCGCCGCGCGGTGCCCACGCCGAAGTGCAGCCTCAAATCATCCTGCGAAAGATAGCTGCCGCCGCTGCGCACTTCACCGGTTTGCACCATACCGCCGGCGCTCAGCCGTACGCGCGCACCAATGGCGCTGCGGTTCGATTTCACCCCGGTCAACTTGAGAAGCGCCCAATTACCCGCCGTCTGGCCCGCTTGCTTGAGCAACGACGGCGCTTCGTTCTGATTGTTCACCAGTACTTCCACGGACCCATCGTTGTCGTAGTCGCCGAACGCCGCTCCGCGCGAAGAATGCTTCTCCAAAATGCCCGGCCCCGACGACTCTGAAACATCTTCGAATTTCCCCTGGCCTTTGTTGCGGTAAAGAATCGCGCGGTCCCTGTAATGCACATCGATTCCCAACCGGTCCACCTCCGGGAAAACGTGCCCGTTCGCCAGCAGCAGATCCTGCCATCCGTCGTTATCAAAGTCCAAAAAGCCGCATCCCCATCCTACAAAACGCGTATTCAGCGCCATGCCGGAGGTCAACGTGGCGTCGTCGAATTCGCCATCCTTGCGGTTGTGATACAGCGTTTCCCGCTCGTCGGAGAAATTCGACCGGAAAATATCCAGCCAGCCGTCCTGGTCGTAATCCCCCCCGGCTACGCCCATGCCGGAGAGCGCCTTTCCATTGCTATCGTAAGCCGTCCCCCGCATCAGCGCCTCTTCCGCAAAGGTGCCGTCGCCGCGGTTCATATACAAAATCGAAGGAGTCTGGTCGCAGGCAACATAGATATCGATCAGGCCATCGTTGTTAAAATCGCCCGTCAGCACGCCCAGCGAATAATTCCGTCCCGGTTTGGCGATTCCCGATTTCTCCGATACATCGGTGAATGTGCCGTCTCCGTTGCTGTGATACAGAATGTTGTGATCGAAAGGCAACCCGCGCGGCCCGCACGCCACCGCTAATCCCCGGTACCAGCAATAGGAATTGGCTCCCGGTCTCGGCGTGGAAGCGAAATCGAACTTCAAATAGTTCGCCACGAACAGGTCTAAGTGGCCGTCGTTGTCATAATCGAGAAATGCACAGCCCGTGTTATACCGCGTTCTGTCTTGTTGTAAATGTGCTTTGGCGGTTACGTCTTGAAAGCCCCGCCCGGCTAAGTTGCGATACAGAATGTTCTGGCCCCAGTAAGTCACGAATAGGTCCGTGTAACCGTCGTTGTCGTAGTCGCCTGCGCATACGCCTTGGCCCCATCCGGTGTGTTCCAGACCCATTTCCTTGGTTACGTCCGCGAACTTTCCGTTACCCAGGTTGTGATATAGCCGGTTCGACCCGCCAGGCCCTGATACCAGAAAAACATCCAGCAGCCCATCGTTGTCGTAGTCCAGGAAGGCCGCGCCGCTGCCCGTGGTCTCGATAATGTACTCCTTGGAAGCGGCGCCCCCATTGGGAAATACGTCGGTTAGCCCGGCCTCGCGCGCGACATTTCGAAAATCCGCGGCTGAACCTGCAACCGAGAGCAGAATCCCCACGCCTAGGACCCACTTCACGGCTGGGGCGCTTTCTCTCCCAGGCGCTTTAGGAAGTCTGTGAATTCGCCTTCCGGCGCCTGTTGTAGCTTGTCCAGCAGGGCTTGTTCGTGCGCCGCGTCAATCTTGCGTCCCGCGTTGCGATAAGCCATCATCAGGCTGTAGTGGGCCGGCTCGCTGTTCGGCTCGAGTCTGATCACTCGCTCCAGAAGGGCGATCGCCTCCACGTACTGCTTAGCCTCCATCCGGGCCTTCGCAATGGCTTCCAGCGCCTCCGGAAAATCGGCATTCAGCGCGGCTGCCCGTTCGTAATGCGGCAATGCATCGCCAGGTTGCTGGGTCGCGGTCAAAATCTGTCCGATTTCGTATTCCGCCGCCGCGTCCCCGGGATTCAATGCCAGTTCGGCTTCAAACTCCCGCCGTGCCTGCGCCAGGTTCTCGGCTGCGTGCGATTCGATCAGCATGACCCGGCCCAGCCGGAAATGCAGATTCAGCGCGGCCGGGTTTTTCTCGATCGCTTTTCGGTATTCCGCCCCCGCGTCGCTATACCGTCCTTGAATCTCGAAGATTTCGGCGGAGATCTGGTTCACGCGAAACGAACCCGGCGTCTTTTGAAACATCTCGAAAAGCGTGTCATTCCAGGCTTTCATGTGCAGGCGCGCCGACTCATACAAGACGTCGGCATCCGCGGGATATAGACCTTTAAGCAGCCCGAGTGTTGCCCCCCCCTCGTCGTAGCGCCCCGCGGCGAGCTGACACTGCGCCAAAGCCAGCCCGGCCAGTCGCCGCATTTGTCCATCGGAAGCTTCTTGGAATTGCTGCGAAAGCTCGCCTTGCGCCGCCTTGCACTGCCCAATTCCAGACCGCGCCAGTGCCAGAAACAGACGCTGCCGCGCGCTGTCGGGCGCCTTCTGGAGAAGTTGCACAGCCGCCGTATATCGTCCCTTGTTGAATTCGGCAATGCCCCGCCCGACCAGATCTTCCTGCGCCTGGAGGCTGCACGCAGCCAGGAGAAACACCGCACTAATGCCCCGCATCGTCGATCACCAGGTCCAAATCGCCGAAGCGATGCCGCTGCTTGCCTTCGAAAAACCGGAAACTCAGCACCGGTGGCGTCCCCGGCGCAATCCGGGCCGGCGCTGCCAGCCGCTCCGAATCCGGCACCGAAAGCGCTAGCACGCGACCCGATTGGGCGACTTGCTGAATCAAATCCGCGTGCAGTGGATTCGCTAGGAAGAAAAGTAAACCGGCAGCGATCATTCCCTCACCCACACAACTGCCTTAATATACTACTGTTCTCTGTTTCATTTTGCCGGAAGATCGAGCGGGAGCCCCGTTTGTTCCCGCCGCGTGACCGCCTCCGCGCCGCTCAATCGCTTGTGCGCCGCATACTCCGCCGCCGCTGCGTCTTTCTTGCCCGTTCGCTCGTAAATCCGGGCCAGATGATAATGCAAATCCGCATTTGTGGGCGCCAGTTCGATCGCCCGCCCATACTCGACTGCCGCCGCTTCGAATTCGCGACGCCGTTCCAGTTGCCGTGCCAGTTCCTCGCGCGCCTCCCAAAACTTTCCGTTCAACGCGATCGACTTGCGGAGCAGCGCTTCCACCTGCGCTGGGTCGGCGCCCCCCGCCGACAGCGCCTTCGCATAAACGAAATTTGCCAGATAGCTCTCCGGCTGCGCCTTGGCAAACGCCGCGTAAGCCGCTGTAATCCGCGGCAGCTTGTCTTCCAGTTGATCCAGCATGCGGCTCAGGAACAGGTATGGCTGCGCCGCCCCAGGTTCGATTTCGGCCGTGCGCAAGAAACAGTCCGCCGCTTCATCGAATCGCCGCAAGCTATAATCCGCCACCCCCTGTGCCAGCTCTAACTGCGCGCTCCTTCGAAATACCTTCCGCCCGTCGTCAAAAACTTCCGCCGCGCGCGCCGCATTTTCATGCCGCAAATACAGCCTTCCCAAATCGAAATAATAGGTCTCTTCGTAACGGTTCATCCGGATCGCCGTCTGCATCTCCGCGGCAGCCCTGTCGAACTCGGCATTCAACTCGTAAGCTTGGCCCAGCAGACTGTGTACGCTGGCGCGATCCTGCTGCGCCAGGGCCCTGCCCGCCAGTTCGATCGCGGGTTTCGCCTCGCGCGCCTGTAAATACAAGCTCGCCGCGCGCGGCAAAGCCTCCGCATCGTTGGCTGTCTTCTCCGCATATCGCGCTTCCAACGGCGCCGCCTTGGCCGGGTCGCCCGACTCACTAAAGAAATACGCGAGGCCATGCAGCACCAGCGGATTCTCCCCGTCCGCCGCTTGCGCCTTATCGGCAGCCGTGTGGGCCAGTTCAGGCAGATTCAGGCGCCAGTACGTTCGAGCCAGCCCCAGCCAGACTTTCGCGTCGCGCGGCTGGAGTTGAGCGGCTTCCTGGAGTTTGCTGCGCGCCGCGGCTAGATCGTTCTTTTGCAGTGCCTCCAAACCGCCCCGCAACAAATCGTCAAAGGAGGCAGGATGGGCCCAGAACAACAGCAGGAAGATCCACACGTTCCTTTCATCATAACGGGCTTTCGTACAATGGTCTCCAGTGTTTCGATCCTTAGTCGTCACAGCGGCCATCCTCACCGCCATCTTGCTCCTGGCCGCGGCCCAGTCCGAAATCCATTTCGTCGACATCGCCAAGACCGCGGGTCTCACCGTCCCCACCACCTTTGGCGGATTGGCCCGGAAAGACTACATTCTCGAAACCACCGGCACCGGCGTCGCAGTTTTCGATTTTGATGGCGACGGCCGAAACGATATCTTCGTGGTCAACGGCACCACCCTCGATCGCGCTCCCGGCCTGCCCCGTCTCAGCTCACAGCTCTACCGCAACGACGGTGACGGCCATTTCACCGAAATGGCGCGCCAGGCCGGTATCACTCACGAAGGCTGGGGCCAAGGCGTTTGCGTCGCCGACTTCGATAACGACGGCCGCCCCGATATGCTGGTCACCTACTATGGCCACAACCTCCTGTACCACAATCTCGGCGGCGGCAAGTTCGAAGATGTCACCGCGCGCGCGAAGCTGCCGGTTACCGGCACGCGTTGGGGCACAGGCTGTGCTTTCGTCGATTACGATCGCGATGGCTACGTCGACCTGTTTGTATCGAACTACGTCGACCTCGACCTCGCCAAAACGCCGCGCGCCGGCGCCGATCCGAACTGCTTCTGGAAAGGGCTTCCCGTAATGTGCGGCCCCAGCGGCCTGCCGCTCGGGCACAATGCTCTATTCCACAACAATGGCGACGGCACCTTCACCGACGTCTCCGAAAAAGCCGGCATCCTCAAACCGGGCGGGCGCTATGGCCTGGGCGTTGTGGCGGCCGATTTCGATAACGACGGCTGGCCCGATATTTATGTGGCTTGCGACATGACGCCGAGCCTGCTCTACCACAATCGGGGCGACGGTACCTTCGAGGAGCGTGGTGTCGAATCCGGCGTCGCTTACAATTTCGACGGTCACCTGCAGGCCGGAATGGGCGTTGCAGTCGCCGACTACGAGGGCAAGGGTCTCCTCGGTATCGCCAAATCTAATTTCTCCGGCGACCTCCCCTCGCTCTACCAAAACGACGGTCGTCTTTTCTTTACCGACAACGCCCAGTTCGCCGGGCTGGGCAGGCATCAACTGCTCGGCTGGGGCATCGCCTTCCTGGATGTCGACGAAGACGGCTGGAAAGACATAGTGATCGCCAACGGCCACGTCTATCCCGAGGTCGATCGCTCTCCGATCGGCGAAAGTTATCAGCAAAAAACTCTGCTCTATCGCAATCTCGGCAATGGCAGGTTCGAAGAGGTCACCGATCAAGCCGGGCCCGCGTTTCAACAGGCGCGCCCTGGGCGCGGGCTGGCCTTCGGGGATGTGGATGGCAGCGGCCGCCCCTCCATCGTCATCGCCAACATGAACCAAACGCCGAGCCTCCTTCAAAACCAATCCCCGCGCCGCCACTACATTCGCATTCGCCTGGCCGGCACAACTTCCAATCGCAGCGCCATCGGAGCCCGCGCCACCGTTGAAGCCGGCGGCCACAAGCAGATGGACGAAGTCTTGAGCGGTGGAAGCTATCTGTCGCAAAACGAGCAGACCTTGTACTTCGGCCTGGGTTCTGCTGCCACCGTCGAACGCATCGAAATTCGATGGCCGTCAGGCAAAACACAGGAATGGAAACAGGTGCCCGCCGATCGGACCATCACACTGACGGAAGGGTCGAGCGGTATGTCCACGAAGTAGAGCCCTCTACGCCAGGTGCTTCAGCAAATCCGTCAAATGGACCGTGTCCTTGGATTCCGTCCCTCTTCCGAGCGAAGGTCCTATCGCGATGGCCTCGTTGTGGCCTTCATACCAGGCCAGAAACGAGGCTCGATCCGCGCCGTCCAGCCGTTGCTGATTCAGCCACGTATAATAGGCCCCCATATCGGCGTCGATCAACGACCCCTGCGCATCCAGCTTCGGCTTGCGCTGCGAATCCGCCAGCAGTTCGTTCATCGGCCGGAATTGTTGCCGCGGTCGAAATCGTGCCAGCAGCGTCACCGGCTCCGCGCGCCGCAAGGCTTCCCGGGCTGCCCATTGCACGAATGTCGTGCTGAAAACCTGCGTGCCGGCGCCTTCCGTCAACAAGCTGACTTGGAAGCGGCTCATCACTTCGCCGCCCAACTTCTCCCCCCCCAGGTCCTCTGGCTTCAATTTCGCGAGCATGGTCCGAAAAGCCTCTGGTCCCATGCCGGATGAGTACGCCCTCTGCATGGTATCTTCCAGCCTGCTGCGAACCGGCGAGAGCCCGTCGTAGGAAACGCATGTCAGCCCCCCTGGCTGCGCCGCCGCATCGCCTCCGTCGATATACCAGTGCCCGTACGGCACCGGGTATGCCTGTGCTCTCGCTGCCAGATAATCCGTGAGCGCGCGCACGCCGTTCTCGCCGTTGACCCTGCTGAAATACACGCCGTGCGGTCGTAGCTTTCGAAACAGCCGGTATCGGCTCTCCGCCGCGCCCTCTCCCAGCACGACAATTCCAACCCGAGCGGCCGACAGGATCTCCCGCGGCGCTGCCACATGCACTTTGTGAATGTAATCCGTCGCCGCCGCCCGGAACGAGTCAATCTGGTGCGAAGCCCACAACTCGCTGGTTAGCTGCTCGGAAAACTGCGCCGGAAGATTCACCCAATCAAAACGCTGCAGTTCGGAGGGGATGCGCAGCTTGGCGAAATCCGCCATCAACTGTTTCCGCTCCGATGCGCTTCGCGCGCCCAGGTAGACGAGTTGCCGGTCGAGTTCCGCGCGTTCCGCGGGAAATTTCCAGTCGTATCCGATCAGTTCTTTCAGCAGCAGCGGTACAAAACCAATCGGCAATTCCCTCAGCAGCGTTACCTGATCGCCCGCGAGTTTTCGGCCCTGTGCCGGATAGCTTCGAAAAGAATCGGCGCTCAACTCGGCAGGCGTCATGTTAAATCACCTCGGGCGCAACGTGGCCTTGTGCCAACGGCGTATCGAAGCCCAGGCGCGCGCCCAGCGTAGGCACCAGATCCGTCGATTCCAGAGGCCTCTCCACCACCACGTTCTCCCGGATTCCCGGACCCATGGCAATCATCCACGTGGTGCGGGAAAGCGGGTCGCCCGTCCGGTGGTGCTGAAATCCGTTCCCTCCAGCGTCGCCATCCGAATCGCGCCCAAAATCCGGCAGAATAAACATCGCGGTCTTGCCTTGATACTCCGGTTCGCTCTGTGCCGTCTTCCAAATCTCCGCGCACAGCCGGTCTGTCCGTTGGATCGCTTCCAGGTAAAGCGAATACGTGCCCGAATGTGCGATGTCGATATCGTGGAGTGTGATCCAGAGTAAGCTCGGCGCCAGCTGCCGCATCAGTTGCCGTGCGATGTAGACTGACAATTCGTCCGGACTCGCTAGCGTCCGCGCATGCGTCGCAAAGTCGCCCACCGAAAGGCGCATCACGTCCGCCATCTCGTGCAACTCCACTTCGCCGCCCCCCAGTTGCGGAGCGTACATTGGCGTTTCGTAATTGTCGCGCAGCAAATGATCGTATCCCTGGCCCCCGCCTCTTAGCGCCGCCGCCAGCAGCCGTTTCGGCAGGATCACCCCCGCGCCCGACCCGCCCGCATACGAACGGTGTCCACTCTCTCCAATGCGGTTGAATCCATTGCTCGGCGCCACCACCCAGGCGTCTCTGGCGGGCCGTTTCAAACTCCGCCGGAAATACTCGAATACCGTCGGGTGGTCCGGAGGCACCGCCGCAAAATTGTTGAACGTCTCGTAGGTTCCGGTTGCCAGGCTGGCGGTCGCCACGTAGTGGCCCAAAATCCCGCGGTTGATCACCTGGCTGAAAAAGGTGGACCGAGGAATCAACTCGCCCAGCAGCCGCGGGATGTTCTCCTGTCCCTCCGGCATGAACGTCTCTTCGTCGCGCGCCCCGCCTCCGAAGGTCACCACGATCGCCTTCTGATTGCGCGTCGCCGCCCGCGCGCCCCACGGCAGGCAACTCGCCGCCGCCGCGCCCGTCACGGTGCGCAGAAAATCGCGGCGACTGCGGGATACTGCCTGCACGATCTCACGCGGGCTCGCATCCAAAGCTATGTGCCGCGGCATGGTCCCCTCAATCCGGCTAGCATTTTAACATGGCGTCTTCGGCTTCGCGGGCGCTTGGCAGGTGCTCTCGCGAATCACCAGGTGCGTCTCCACTTTGCCGTCCAATTGAGCCCTGGACGGCTCGTCCAGTCCGCGCAAGAGTGCGTGGAAAGCACGCTCTCCCAATTCCAGCCTCGAGAGTCTCACCGTAGTCAGCGGCGGCTCCGTAAACTCCGCCAGCCGGATATCGTCAAAACCCACCACGGAAATATCGTGCGGTACCGACAAACCCGCGCGTCGCACAGCACGCATCGTTCCGATTGCCGTGAGATCGTTTGAAGTCAAGACGGCCGTTGGGGAACAGCCGCTCGCCAGCATCCGTGTCATGGCGTTCAGGCCCCCATCTACTGTGTGATCGCCCTCTTCCACCAGCCGTTTGTCTTCGTCGATTCCATATCGGGTTAGCGACCGCAGAAACGCCGTGTGACGAATACGCGCGGACTTCAACGCCGGTGGCCCGCTGATAAATCCGATCTTACGGTGACCGAGTTGCAACAGGTGCTCTACCGCTTCGTTCACACCCATCGCATAATCCACGACGATGCGGCTGATGCCCTCGCCGGTTGGGCCAACGTCCAGGAACACCATGGGCACATTCCGGTGTACCAGTTGGTCGACCAGGTGCTTGTCCATTTCCGACGTCATAATGGCGACGCCTTCGACTTTGCGTTCTAGCATCCTGCGCATACACAAAGCCATCCGCGCCAAGTCATAATTAGTCGAGTTTACAAGTATTTCATAGCCTTGGTGGATGGCTACATCCTCGAAGCCCTTGATCAGCTCGGGGAAGAATGGATTTGTGATGTCGGATACAATTAGTCCAAAGATCCGGCTCCGCCCGGAGACCAGCGAGCGCGCTTGTGAATTCGGATAGTACTTCAATTCCTCTACAGCCTTCCAAACGCGTTTGGCCGTCTTAGGATCGACCATTGAAGGGTTGTTGATTGTGCGGGATACGGTGGCAGCCGACACTCCAGCTCGCCGCGCGACTTCTTTGATCTTCATGGTTTGTCCGCTTACCTGATGCTGTTAGCTATAGCGCGTTCGCACCGCCCCTGACAAGCCTCCAGAAAATATTAATATCAAATTCGGCACACCCCCCTTGACTTACATTCGCTTTGTCGCTTAACATCGTCTGCAAACGTTTGCATGACAGTCCTTGGAGGCTGGGTGGGTTAGCTCGGGTCAGATTCAAATTCGCACGACAGGTCTCCTGCACACGGGAGGCGAGAGGGGAATCTATGCGCCAGGTCGCGTTTACGAGAGTGCTGTTGCTCGCGCTGTTATTGGTTAGCGCCGTTTTTGCCCAGCGGGATTTGGGCACCATCACCGGAATAGTCAGCGATCCCACGGGCGCGGCTATACCCAACGCAAAGGTTACTATCACTGAAGTTGCCACCAATCTGAGCTACGACGTGGCCACCAATACCGCCGGCGAGTATATCCGTCCGGCATTAAAGGCCGGAACATATACCGTGACAGCCGAGGCGCAGGGCTTCCGCCGCGTCGCCCAGCAGAATGTTGACGTGACCGCCGGTGATCGCATTGGCGTCAACTTGACGCTCCCTATCGGTCAAGTCAGCGAAGCCATTGAAGTCAGTGCCGCTGCCCCTCTCTTACAGACCGAAAACACGTCCCAAGGCGCCGATCTGAACACCTCCGAAGTCAGTCAATTGCCCCTAGGGGGTCAGCGTGTGTTCGCTTACCTGGCTCGGCTTTCACCCGGTGTTCTGGTGGCCGAGCCCGGCGCGCGCGACGCGCAAAACGGTGGCTTTTCCGCCAATGGTGTCCGCTCCACCGGGGAAAACAACTTCCTGCTGAACGGCGTTGATAACAACGTCAACGACATCGACTTCATCAACCAAACCTCGTACGTAATCGGTCCATCGATCGATGCCATCGGTGAGATGCGCATTCTCACTAACGGCTACAACGCCGAGTACGGCCGCTCCGCGGGTGGCGTCATGGACGTGACGCTCAAGTCTGGCACCAACCAGTTGCATGGCGACCTGTTTGAGTATCTGCAGAACACCGATCTCGACGCCAACAGGTGGGAAAACAACTTGGCCAGCGTCGGACGCCCGGCGCTCCAGCAAAACCAGTTCGGTGTCACCGCGGGCGGTCCCATCATCAAGAACAAACTGTTCATTTTCGGCGACTATCAGGGCACCAAGATCGCAACTGCGGGCGGCGTCATTCAGAACCTCGGTTACGGCGGCTTTTACACCATTCCAACACCGGCCGAAATCGCTGGTAATTTCGCCGGCGTGGCTACTGTGTACGACCCGACCACCACCGTTTGTAATAGTGCGGGCAACTGCACCCGGACGCCTTACCCCAACAATCAGATTCCAACTTCCCAGATCGATCCGGCCGCCGCTAAGATCGCCGGACTGTATCCCACGCCCAACCAACCCATTCAGCCGGGCAATTATCCGGCGAACGACTACTACGCTGTGACCGCCGGCGGTTTGCGCACCGACCAGGGCGACGGTCGTGTCGACTATAAGATCAACGACAGAAATAGCTTGTTTGGAAGTATCAGCTGGTCCGATACCAACAAAAACAACACCCCGCCGTTCCCCGGCGCGCTCGATGGCGGTAATTTCTACGGTTCTAGCGAAACAGGATCTCGGTCGCAACGCCCAAATCGGTTACACCCGCATCTGGTCGCCATCGCTTATTTCCGAAACGCGCATCGCCTACAGCCGCTTGGTTACAGCGCGAGCCCAAGCCAATGCTCAGACGGACGAATTCAAGGCGTATGGCATTGGCGGCCTAGACCCCACCACGACCCTAAACGGAGGTCTTCCTCAGTTCGGCATGGGTCAGTACAGCCAGATCGGTGCCAATGACTGGCTGCCAACCAAGGAATACAGCAACGTTTGGGATTTCATCCAAAACGTGGCTTTGAACAAAGGCACTCACGCCTTCAAGTTCGGCGCCGAAGTGAAGCCCATCGGCTTCCCCTTCTTCCAGGTTCCGTTTCCTCACGGCGAAATGAACTTCTCCCGTGTTGAAACCGCGCAACCCATTCCGGGCGCGCCTTCCGCTACCACCGGCGATTCATTTGCCTCGTTCCTGTTAGGCGCCATCGACAACGGTCAGATTTCCACCACCAACTTCATCTCTTCCACCCGCCAGTCCTATGATTTCTATGCGCAGGACGACTGGAAGATCACCCCCAAACTGACTATCAACTACGGATTGCGTTACGAACTGTGGTCGCCGATCGGCGAACAGTTTGCTCGCCAGTCGAATTTCGATGTAAATACCCTGACTCTGGAAATCCCGAAAGGGCCGAATCAGGATGCTCCTCTACCGCCCAACTTCAACGCTCCTTATACCCTGAACGGTGTGACTTACCCCGCGCTGTTCCCCAACGTGAAAGTATGCCGTGGCTGTGTGTCGCAGTATCTCATTCCCTGGGATAAGCATGACTTCGGCCCTCGCTTGGGCTTTGCCTACAATTTTGCCCCCAAGATGGTCGTCCGCGCCGCTTACGGTATCTTCTACGGCGGTGAAGAGCAACAGGGCGGAAACCCGAATCGTGGTGAATCCGCGCCCTTCAACGAATCGCCGCAATTGAACCGTCCGGCTGGAGTGAACGAATTTCTGCCGGACCCGCTGTTCGCCAATGGATCGGCGATCGGCGGAGTAAGCGTCGGCTATCCCCTGACTGTGTTTACCACCTATCCGGTCAGCTCACTGCAATTCCGCGAAGTCGCAAATAACTTCGATAACCCCATGGTTCAAAAGTGGAACATTACCGTCCAGCGGGAATTAGGCCACAATATGGCTTTCGAGTTGGGCTACCAGGGCAATCATTCGTCACACCAGTTGTTCCAGCCTGACTTTAACCCCTGTCCCAACTTGGCGACCACCAACACCAACATCAACTGCAACTCACTCCGGATCTACCCCGATATCGGCAGTATCTCCGGCACCGCCAGCTTCGGATACGGTAACTACAATGCGATGACCGCTATGTTGCAAAAGCGCTATTCCAACGGGCTTCAGTTCATCAGTTCCTACACATGGGGACACGCTTTGGCCAACACCGGCACTACGCTCAGCGGTTCACAGAATTTCCAGACCATCAGCAACACCAACTATGGCCTGAGTTATTCCAACGCCGCTTGGGATATCCGGCAGAACTTCACCACCGGCTTCACTTACGACATTCCCTTCGGCCGCGGCCGCCAGTATGCCGGCAATATGAACCGCGCCGCCGATTTTCTTTTGGGCGGCTGGCAGGTGAACGGTATCCTCACTCTGCACACGGGCCAGCCCTACACGGTCAGCGCCAACGGTTCCTACTGCGTTGGCGTGTGGGCGGGTTGTTTCCCGGCCATCGTATCGGGCGCCAGCGCCAACGCCGCGCCGGCGGGCGGTCGCACTCCGTCCGAGTGGTTCAATACCGCCAACTTCACCGCTCCGGCAAACCTGACTCAGGGCGACGGCAGCGACAACACCAACTACGGCCCGCCGCTCCGCAACTTGGATGCGTCGATCTTCAAGGGTTTCGCCTTCACCGAACGCTACAGTCTTCAATTCCGTGCGGAGGTATTCAACCTGACCAATACGCCGCAATTCAGTTTCCCCGATAGTAACTTCGGCGACGCTAATTTCGGCAAAGTGACTAGCACGCTACCCGGTACCGAACGCCACTTCCAGTTCTCGCTGAAATTCCTGTTCTGATGCCGGCCTTGCCGGCTATGGAAAACCGGGGCAGAAGCGGATGGCCCCCCGCTTTGCCCCGGGCTTTACAATGGGACTAGTGACCACCCTACCTATCGAACGCCGCCGGTTTCTCGCGGCACTCGCGGGCATTGGCTTCCTCCCTAGAATTGCACTTGGCTCTACCCCTTTTACAGTTCACTACCGCAAGCCAAATCCCTACGAAAGCGTCCTGGCACACGTCGCGGAAGGCGCCGACGAGTTCCCTTTCGAAAAGGACGCCGTCGATATTGAACAGCGCCTCTCCCGAGTTCTCCAGGGTGAATTGCCCTCCCTAGCGGCGAATTTCGAAGGCGCCGGCCCGTTCGCCGTGCGCTATCGCGCAATTTCAAGCGGCGTGGCGGAGGCGGAGTTCGGGAATGGGCTCCCCTTCCACGAAAGCCTCCGCCAATGGCTCAAGTCCTTAGGCGAGGTTCGCCGCGCCCGCTTCTTCGTCCTGCCGGATCACTTAGTCCGTTACGAAATTGCCAGTCCCCAAGCCTATCGGATCGGTCTGTGGAAACAAGTCTGGCAGCAGGGCGTCTTGCAATCGTGGCAGCCTGTCAGTGAGACTCTCACCACCGCTCCCCAACCTTTTTTCGAGGACATAACTGGATACTCATTCGGTTCGTCGCCATCCTTCCGTGACCAGTTACTCACGGGCAACACCTTCTGGCGATCCCGCCTCGACGCCGCCACCGGTATCGACATCTATGCTAACAACGGAATCGCCGTGGGCGACATCGACAACGACGGGTGGGATGAAGTTTATGTTTGCCAGCAGGCCGGGCTCCCCAACCGACTCTATAAGAATCGGGGCGACGCTACATTCATCGATATCACCGAGCAAGCCGGCTTGGCCATTCTCGACGAGACTACCTGCGCCCTCTTCGTCGATTTCCGTAACTCCGGCCATCAGGACCTGGTCGTATTAGGGGGCGCCGGCCCGCTCCTGTTCCTCAACGACGGTACCGGTAAGTTCGCCCATCAGCCTGGAGCGTTCCGTTTCCGCACTCCTCCCCAAGGCGTTTTCACCGGCATGGCAGCCGCGGACTACGACCGTGACGGCCTGGTCGACCTTTATCTCTGCACCTACCTGTTCTTTCAAAGCGAAGATCAGTATCGCTACGCCGTGCCCTATCACGACGCGCAAAATGGCCCGCCCAACTATCTCTTTCGCAATCGCCTTGGTGTTTCCGGAACCTTCGAGGATGTCACGGAAGAGTCCGGAATCCATCAGAACAACAATCGCTTCAGTTTTGCCCCTGCCTGGGGCGATTTCGATGGCGACGGATGGCCCGATCTTTACGTCGCCAATGACTTCGGCCGCGCCAATCTCTATCGCAATCGTCAGGGCCGCTTTCAGGATGAAGCCGCCGCGGCAGGTGTGGAGAATCTAGCTCCCGGCATGAGCGCCGCCTGGTTCGACTATGATGCGGACGGCCGCCTGGACCTATATGTCTCCAATATGTGGACCGCCCCCGGCCAGCGCCTCATTCAGGACCCGGCCTTTGCGCCCGCGCGCCAACATCCTGCCGAATACCATAGCCATACCCGCGGCAATGCCCTGTTTCATAACTCGGGCGACGGCCGCTTCTCAGACGCAGCCGCCGCCGAAAACGTCGCCATGGGACGGTGGGCCTGGTGCGCTGACGCCGCTGACTTCGACAACGATGGCTCTCCGGAAATCTACATTGCTGCCGGCATGCTCACTAACCCTTCTGATCGCGATCTGGAGAGTTTCTTCTGGCGTCAGGTCGTCGCGAAATCGCCAGCCGCGGCGGCGCCGGTGCCGGCGTATGAAAATGGCTGGAATGCGATTAACCAGTTAATCCGCGAGGAGGATAGCTGGTCCGGGCGACAACCCAATGTCTTCTACAAACGGTATCTTCCCCACGACGGGACCCCCTCCCGCTATCACGATTTCTCGGGCGTCAGCGGACTGGATTTCGCCGCCGACTCCCGTTCCTTCGCCTTCACCGATGTCGATCATGATGGCAACTTGGATATTCTCCTCAAGAGCCGGCTGGCTCCTCAGGTGCGTATCTTGCGCAACAACTGTGGCGCCGGCGGACATTCCATCGCGATCAGCTTGCGCGGTGTAAAATCCAATCGCGACGCCATCGGCGCGCGCCTCGAAGTCGCCGGCCGCGCCTATCACCTGACCGCGGGCAGCGGGTATCTCTCCCAACACTCCAAGCGGCTCCACATCGGTCTGGGTGAGGCCGACGAAGCCCCCGTTACCATCGTCTGGCCCTCGGGCGAGCACCAGGCTTTCCCCAGCCTCCGGGCCGGCTTCCACTACAGGATCGTTGAATCGTCCAACCAGGTGGAATCCACGCCCTTCGCCGTTCGCCCCCCCATCACCTCCCCGCCAACCAAATCCGAAAACGCAGCGGCCTTCGCCTCCACCTGGCTATACGAGCCCGTGCCGCTTCCCGAAAAACACAGCGGCCTCGGCTTTCTGCTCCTCACGAACGGAACCTCCGTCCCAAACCTCGCCGGTTTCCCCGTAGAAACCATCGACCTGTCGCGCGCTGCGCCTGATATCGCTGCGCAATACGCCATCTTCCACCGCTACCTATTCGAATTGCGAGCGGAACTCGCCCTACCGCTGTTGATCCTGATCGACGACCGCGGCTGTGCCCACAAAATCTACGCCGAAATTCCGCCTGCCGCCGAACTTAAGGCCGATCTCCAGGCTCTCCGCGCCGGCCCCCGGCCGGAACGCGCTCTTCCCTTCCCCGGCCGTTACTATCTCCCCCCCCGCCGCAACTACTTCAAGCTGGGCGCAGCCTTCTACTGGGCCGGCTATCCCGATCGCGCCATTCCCTACCTCGACGAGGTAATCCGCCGGGATCCGGAGAACTGGAAGGCTTTGTTTGCGCTCGCTCAAATCGACTTGGAAGCCGGATACTGGCAGCCCGCTCTCGATAATTTCGAACGCGTGCTCGCCCTCAAGCCCGAACATCCCCCGTCGCTGGCTGCGTCTGCCGAGGCTCACGAGCATTTGAGCGACATGAAAGCCGCGGAGGAGTTGTACCTACGCGCGCTCGCCGCCGACCCTAAGAATTCGGAGACCGCCAACCGTCTTGGGCTGTTGCTCGCGAAACAAAACCGCTCGAACGAAGCGAAACAGTTCTTTGAACGCGCCATCGCCAGCGATCCTGCGAACAGCGGCGCCATCAACAACTTGGCTGTCTTATATACCAAACTGGGCCAGACCGGCGATGCCATCGCCGCCTTCCAATACGGTATCGAGCGTGCGCCTGAGGATGATTCGCTTTACCTCAATCTCGGACGCCTGTATATTTCCACCGGCAATCGCGCCAAGGCCCGGGAAGTCATGCAGCGGTTGCTCCATCGGAAGCCCGGCGACCCCGTCGCCACCCGGGCCCTCAGCGAGTTGGACGGGCGCTAAATTCGCTCGCATCATCGCCTGAACCGGACGCCCATAGAAGGGCAGGTATCCAGAGCGCTTGGTTTCGTCTCTACTGGATGCGCGGCGGCGCGGAAGTCGGGACCGGCGCGCGGAGCAACGGAGCTTTGATGATTGCGCCCGTGAACTCCGGATAAAGGCTCCTGAAGTTCCGCGCGGCGTTTTCGAAATCGTCGCGGATCGCGACGGTCATGGTCTGGCCGGTAACATTACGCGCGAGCGGAGGAGTTACGGTAATTTCGCCCGTATAGTAGGCAAGCGGGCCGTCGCCGGGATGAAGGCGGACATAGGCGATTTTGTCCCAGGCGGAGCTGGCACTCCCCACTGCTGCTTCAAATTCATCGAGTATCCCGAGCGCTACGGGCTTCTTGAGAATGGCGTAAAAGCGATGGTCTGCGGCCACCGTGATTTCCCGTAGGAGATACTCTGGTGCGGCGCGGTTGGACTGGTGGACGAAGCGAATGGTCGGGCGCGACGAGGAAGTCGCGGACATCGTGAGCGAGCCGAAGACAAGAACGTAAGGCTCGTGCCGCCGGGCGAACTGACGCAGGAGGCCGCGGGAGACGCGGTTGGGATGGGCGCAGGAGGCGAGAGCCATTAGACCGAACGCCAGTACGGTGCGCTGGAACATATACTAATAACTTAGTACTACTGTGATCGGAAAGCAACGCAAGGCCGATATTGCCGCATATCAAGGCGGTATTGGGGACGATTTGGAACCCAGTGGGTTTAGGTATATCGGGATGGCGCGATTCCGAAGGACGGGCCGTCAGCGGGCGTGACGATGACGACGGCGCTGACGTCGCTTTACACCGGACTGCCAGTGCGCAGCGATACGGCGGTGACGGGCGAGGTGACGCTTTCCGGGCTGGTGCTGCCGGTGGGCGGGATCAAGGAGAAGATGCTGGCCGCGCGGCGGCTGGGGATCCGGCGGGTAATTATTCCGAAGTAGAATGAGAAGGACTTGAAGGATCTGCCGCCGGATGCGCGCGAGGAGATGGAGTTCATCCTGGCGGAGCATGTACAGGATGTTCTGCGCGCGGCGATTCCGGGGATCGGGGAGCTGGGACGGCTGCGGGTGGCGGCGTAACCTGACGAGGGTCACGCTGCTCCAGCCGGCAAGAAGACATTGCGTTAAGGCTCGCGCCGGAATCCGTGAATGATGAGGCTGTTGTCGGCAGGCGCTGTGCCTGCCTCACAGGAGTGCAGTACGACTCTACCCATGTCTACGTGCGGCTACAGGAGTTCGACAGCTTCGTCTCAAGTTTCCTCGCAACCTTCGGCGGGACTACCTCGAAGCAAGGTGTCCTCGATGTCATGCCCACACCTGGCGATACCATCTCTCAAGTTGTGATGACGCCCGTAGGAACCCTATCGTTTTTGGGCCGAACCGTGGAAAAACACTTTCTCCGCGTATTCTCGACTGATCATCTGGAGATCGAGCCCGCGTCGAAGAAGTGCTGAAGAGTGGACAGCGGCGTATCGGCCACTGTGCGGATCGCGCACCATCGGCCCGCTGCCTTAGTCGACCTGCGCTTCCTCGCCCGGGGGCGTGACGATAACAGCACAGGCCGACTTCGCCGGCTGGCCGCGCAACCGGCCGACGAAGCGTTTGACGCTGGCGTAGCACCCCGTGAAACCATAGCTGTCGACCAAGTCCTGGTAGATCCCCTTGGCGTTGCGGCCCTTGCTCAGAGACAGTTCGATGAAGTCGAAGTAGGGCTCGCAGGCGCTGCCCGTGGAACTGCGTCCGGGGAGTGGCGCCGGCTCCGAGTCGGGGGACACCGTTGGCCGGTTTTGGACGGATCCGGCCGGGAAAGCGGCGATGGAGTCGGGGGACAGCTCGACTGCTTTACAGCAGTGACCCAGGCGATGCTGCTGGCTCCAAAGGCTGACGGAGCGGCAAGATTTCCGTCATCACCGGTTCTCTCTTTCAAACACGCGCATTTCCTCGATTTCCTGTTGAAGATTCTCCCACCCGAGATTCTTCCTCATGAGGAGGAAAGCTACAACCCATACGGCGAGAATCAGGAAGAAAGGAAGAGCATTCAGCAATAGGTGCTGCAGTGCGGCGTTTCGTGCCCCGGTTCCCAAACCAGCCATCGCCATGCCCAATAACAAAAAGAAGGGCAGCCCCGACCTCCACCAGCGGTGCTGATAGTCGCGCCGTTCGAGTGCGCGCCGATAGAACTCGAGAACAACATTACAGGTACGCTCAAGCCGTTTGGCCTGGTCACCCCGCGCGGCAATACCAGCGCCAAGACCTTTCGCGAACGTGTTCTTGCAATCCTTGATCGGGCTGACGAACGCGACATTCTCATTCGTGGATCTGTGATGCCATCACTCGATATCTACGACACTCTAGGCAAGCAGGTGGCGGTACTGAGCAAAAAAGTCGGGATCATGGCCAAGGCCGACCCCATTTGACCTCGGATACACGCCAAGAGAGAGCCTACGGGCCACCGCGCCAGCGCTCGACCCTACCGGGGACAGTTTAGTTACATTGTAGGTGCTTTGGTTCGATACCCCGATATTGACTCCATCGAAAGCGGTAGCTGCTGATTTCATTGGCGCATCATCCCGTTTGAGTACTTTTTCCCTACGGAATAGAGTTTTGCTACAACACGAACTACAGTTTGATCAGGGTGCCGTCAATGAAGTCGGCAACCCAAATATTCGCGCCGTCAAAAGCCATTCCCGAAGAAGAAAAGGGCGGACCAACGGTATACGTGCCTTCGATCGCCCCCGTCGCGGCGGACAGTTTGTAAACGTAGCTGGCATTCACGATGGCTATCCATACATTGGCCCCATCGAAAGACATGTTCGACGGAGAGCCATCGACCGAATAGGTTCCTAACACTTCACCGGTTACGGCCAGCAATTTAGTTACGCTGGCACCTTCCACGTTCGATACCCATACGTTCGCTCCGTCGAAGGTAACCCCGGCCGGACCTTCGCCGACTGTATACGTTCCGGCTAATGCCCCCGTCGATGCCAATAGTTTCGTGACGGTATTGCCGGCGTCCTGCCCGTTGTTTGCTACCCAAATGCAATTACCGTCAAAAGCGATGCCTACCGGGTATACTCCTACTGGATAAGTTCCCACTAGGGCACCGTTTGTCGCCGACAGTTTAGTTACAGTATTGTCTGCGGAGTTGGTAATCCACATGTTGCTACCATCGAAGGCGATTTGCAAAGGATTGTTTCCAACCGTGTAAGTGCCTACGATGGCGCCGCTCGCCGCCAATAGTTTGGTCACGCTGGCGCTTCCCCCATTGACGACCCAAATATTGGCGCCATCGAAAGCCAGGCCGGCCGGGAAACTTCCCACTGGATAAGTGCCGATGACCATTCCAGTCGCCGCGGATAACTTCGTTACGGTGTTGCTTCCGTTGTTCGTGACCCAGATATTGGCTCCGTCAAATACGACGCCGTACGGATTGATGCCTACATGAAACCCATTCGAAGCCTGGTACGCAGGGAACCATTTGAGGAGTGCGACCTGCAACGGACTTACGAAAGCCGCTCTTTGAGCGGCGGTGCTCTGCGCCGTGCCGTCCGGAAATAAGAGTTTGCTGCCCGCGCCGCTGATCTTCACGTTCGCGGCTACTTCCAGGGGCGCACCCGGGGAAGCCGTTGCAATGCCCACATTGCCGCCCTCCTCAACGAACTGACTGCCGGAGACGCTCACGCCATTGAGCGGCAGGCTCAAAGCGCCGCTCAAAGTGCCACCGCTAAATTGCAGGTAGCGCGCGTCCGTGTAGCCCGTGTTCAGATTCACCGCCGGTGCATTCCCGCCCGTCGAACTGATGCCGGCCCCGGCTGCAAGCGCCACCACGCCGGTATTGGCCACGGTGATGGGCCCCGTGAACCCTCCGCCGCTTAATCCCGCCCCTACCGTCAAGCCCGTTATGGTGCCCGCGCCAGGCGTTTCGCAGGCCCATGCGCTGCCGGTCCATTGCAACACCTGGCTGGTCGCGCAAGCATGCGTCAGTCCAATCGTGACTGACCCCGCTCCGCCGCCGCCGGTAAGTCCTGATCCGGCAGTAAGTCCAGTGATGCTGCCCGCGCCGGGAAACGGTTGGCCCGCGGCGAAAGTCAGCATTCCCTGACCACTTACAGTCAAACCGGTCTCTGCTGGAGTGCCACTGCCTAGTGCGTAAAGTAGATTCAGAGTACCTGATGGATTGGGTGTATCGTTCCCCAATGCCTCGGCCTGCCAGCGAAAGTGCTGGCTCGTCGAGGTGTCGGTGCTGCTATCGAAAGCGGCCGCCAAAAGGTCGAACGGGTTGGAGTTGGCCCCCGCGGCCGAAGTGGCAGTCCCCTTGGCGTTCATAGTCATGGCACCACGCATCGTGGCTGTGCCTTTCACGTCCAGCACGGTGGCGGGCGTCGAAGTCCCGATGCCCACGTCGCCTCCCGATTCGACAATGGCAGAAGGTTCGATGGTGCAGAATGAAGTAAACTTGGCCACCTGGTTCGCGACGGCGGTTCCATCGCTGGTGATCCCTGTGCATCCGGTATCTGGCGACGCCGCGCGCACATCCCCCGCTGGTGCACTATTGGATATCGACGGTACGGCCAATTGAAATGCAGCCGGAGGCAGGCCGCCAAGAGTATCTGCGTCGCTGGTCTTCAGCGCATAAGGCGCGCTCGCCAATAATATGCGCACCCCTTCCGGCTGGCCGTTTACCGCCATACCGATCCAGTGCGCCTGCGCGATCCCGAACAAGCCCGCACGCAAGCCTTCGGCTGTCGTGGATCCCAACAGGACGCTGTAATGTCCGTCACGGCCGGTGCGTACGTTCTGCCACTCGGTCCATAGTGGCTCACCGCCGGTTTGCTCCGCATAGAGCGCGAACCGAATGCTTACTGGGTTTGCCGGTGAGTCTAAAACCTGGCCGCTGAAGCGGACCACGCGAGGGATAGCGAGCTCCGGCCGGGTGCTCTGGCCGGCGGCCAAACCAGCCAGCAACAGCCCTGCCGCTAGCGATGAGTATTGGATCGTCTTCTTCACAATAGGCTCCTCGGTTACGTTACAGCTTGCTGACGGTAGCCGACAACCAGTTCGCCACCCAGATATTTGCGCCGTCGAAAGCCACGCCGTATGGCGTGCTGCCCACCGTGAGCGTTCCCAGCACTGCCCCCGTAGACGCCAGCAACTTCGTCACGCTGCCACCGCCTGAGTTGGACACCCAAATGTTCGTTCCATCGAAAGCTACTCCGTAGGGATTGGCTCCCACGCTGTAAGTGCCTACTAATGCCGCAGTTGACGCCAGTATCTTGCTCACGCTATTGCTGTAGTAATTGGCAACCCAGATGTTGTTTCCGTCGAACGCGACTCCGAACGGTCCGCTCCCAACCGTCACGGTTGCGAGAACCGCCCCGGAACTCGCCAGCAATTTGCTGACGGTGCCGTCATTTTCGTTCGCGACCCAGATGTTCGTTCCATCGAAGGCTACGCCCTGCGGACGTCCACCTACGCGATAAGTGCCTTGCACAGCGCCGGTCGATGCGAGTAGCTTGGTGACGGTTCCATCATTCACGTTCGTCACCCACATATTACTGCCATCGAAAGCGATGCCGTTGGGATCTGTTCCCACCGCGTAGGTGCCCGCGGTCGCGCCGCTGGCGGCCGACACACGAGTAACAGTATTGGCGCTCCCGCTCGTCACCCAAAGGTAGGCGCCGTCGAACGCAATTGCCTCAGGGTTGGAAGCGGCGTTGTAGGTTCCTAAGACCTGGCCGGTTGCTGCCGCCAACTTACTCACCGTTCCGCTGCCGTGGTTAACCACCCAGATGTCCGCTCCGTCGAAAGCGATGCCGTCGGGATTGGCGCCCACCGCGAATGCGCTCGGACTGAGACGCGCCGAACCATTGCAGAAGCGCTATCTGCAGATAGTTCACGCCCGTTCCGCTCGGCGGACCGGCGGCGGTAGTTTGCACCGACTGCCATCCGGAAACGTCAGCGTACTGCCCGCGCCGCTGATCTTCATGTTTCCCGCCACTTCCAAGGGCGCGCTCGGTGTCGCCGTTCCGATACCTACATTCCCGCCTGCCAATACCAACTGGTTGTTCGCCGTCGTCAGTCCGTTCGCCGGAAGAGTCGAGCGGACCGCTCAGCGTGCCGCCAGTCAGTTGCAGATATCTTCCGTCGGTATAACCAGTGTTCAGACTGACCGTCGGAGTGCTCCCACCAGTGGACGAAATGCCCGTGCCTGCTGCCACCGATAGCACCCCTGTGTTCGTCAGAGTGACATTGCCGGCAGTGCCGCCGCCGCTGAGACCCGTACCCGCCGTCACTCCCGTGATTGTTCCCAGTTCCCACCGTTGCGCATGCCCACTTCGTGCCGGTCCATTGCAAAACTTGGCCGCTGGCGCAGGCATGCGTCAGTCCCAAATTTACCGTGCCGCTCGTTCCGCCTCCGCTTAGACCGCTGCCCGCCGTCACCCCGGTGATCGTTCCCGCGCCTGGAAACGTCTGGCCACCGCCGAACGTGACCAACCCTGCACTGTTGATCGATAACCCCGTCTCGGCCGGAGTTCCGCTGCCCGTGGCATATAGTAGGTTCAGGCTGCCGGACGGATTTGCGGTGTCATTGCCGGCAGCCTCGGCCTGCCACCGGAAATGCTGGTTGATCGAAGTGCTGGTGGCGCTATCGAAGGATGCCGCGAGCAGATCTAACGGATTGGAATTGGCCCCCGCAGCAGCGGTCGCGGCGCCCGTCGCGTTCATCGTCAACGTGCCCCGCAGTGTTGCTGTGCCCTTAACATCCAGCGTCGCCGCAGGCGTCGTAGTGCCGATACCCACCCTGCCACCCGATTCGAAAATGGCCGACGGCTCCACGGTGCAAGCCCCCGTAAATTTTGTGACTTGGTTGGCAGTTGCCGTGCCGTCGCTGGTGATTGTGGAGCAGTTCGTCTGCTGTACACCACTCTCGGCAGTGCGCGGCTTCACTGCCGTAACGCTTGTAGTCGTCGCGGCCGGCGTCGCTGCCAAAGCGAATGCTGAAGGTGGCAACCCCCCAATGGTCTCGGCGTCCTTCGCCTTTAGCGCATAGGGCACCGCCACCAAAGGGACCCGCGCCCGTTCCGGCATGCCTTCGGGCTGCACCGCCAGCCAGCGCGCTTCGCCATTCGCGAAGACCGCGCCCGGGAGTCCCTCGTTGGACGTCGTGCCCAGAATCACCGTGTATTGGCCACGGCTATCCGCGGTTATATTTTGGGTCTCCATCCATAACGGAGTTCCACCCCGTTGCTCCGCATACAGCAGGAAGGTAACTCCGGTCAAGCCGCTTAGAGCCTCACCATTCGCGCCAGTCAGTAATCCGCTATAGTTCAGCAGCATCGGTACCGCACTTTGCGCCATCAACAGCGGCACCAAGCCAGCCGCCAACAAAAAGCTCGTGGCTTTTGTTCGCATAGTCTTCATGATTCGATTACCCTCCTGGCGTGACAGCATCCGTTTTTCGGCAGATTCGAAATTGGCATCCAGCATTTTACCGGAAGTCGTTTCCGTATTGTAGCGAAAGTCGATCCGCGGGAGGCGAGTGGACTTAGGGTCGACCTTACTCGCCCGACTGGACACTGCGGGCACTGGCGGCTGAGCGATCGGACGACGGCAAATTGGCGATTGTCGAGCTAGTGGCGGTTGAGGTCTCCTTTTCAAGAGCTGGAGAACTCTAATTATGAATGGTAGAGATTTCGGGGGCCAGTTCAACTCCTCCCGAAATCCTGGAAAGCCCTTTCATGCATGCGCGGCAGGGTGCCCAGCCGTTATGGGGCTTCACGATCACGATGGGTTACAGCATATCCGGTCAGATTGCTGATCGCCAGAATGCTCAGTCCGTCTCGTTTAAGCTGGTTGATCTCGTCCACGTCTTTTCCCCTAAACAGATGCCTTTTGCCTTACCGCCGGGCTTTGATTATGATTTCAGCACCGGCTATCAGGAAGTAGAACGAATCGTTCGCAATAGTCATTTCTTCCGGGCATATTGACGAAGGCCGCGGTAATCTCCGCCCATTTTGCTGGTGTAGGTTCCGGCGTTCATGATGCCATCGGAACATCTGCATCGAGTATCCAGTTCACCGGCTTTCGCATGATTCCCACCCAGAACGCGTCCAAAGCATCGTGCTGGCTGCGCCAAGGACGGAAACCATAGGAGAACCCCAGAAAATCCTCTTCATAACCCTGGTTGAGGACCCTAGACTCATCAGCAGCTTGAACGGGTTCATCCTGCAGGATGTCATGCGTATCTAGGAGAACCGTCCCGAGAGGATCAATCCGCCCCCAGATGACGAGGATGCGGAGGAAGAACCCGACGAGACAAGCGAACAAATGCTCAAGAAAGTAATTGCACGCCGGTCACTCCACTTCGATACTCCCTTTCCTTGCCTCGCGTCGCCAGCGCCCGGGCAGTAGGCCCCTGACGGCACTACTTCCCCGTCCGCCCCTTCCGGTATGCTGCCCAACGCTTCTTCTGCCCGGCTGCTATCCTCTTCCGGGCCGCTGGGGAGAGAGGCCGCTTAGAGGCGGGTTTTGCGAACGGAGTGGGAATGTCACCACCGCCGCCAGAAAGTAGGGTCCGCAATTCTGCCATCCGTGATTCGATCCGATCAACTTCGGCTTGATAGCCAACGAGTGCAGCTTCGAGGAGGAATTTGTCCATAATCGCCAGATCGTATCATCAGTTGCGGCCGGGGGTCCGCTATTTTTGTGTGGCTCCTATTCTAAAGGGGCCACGCTTTGATAGCAAGTTCTGCCAATCCCTTTTGTCAAGCCCTTTGTCAATCCCTTCAACTTGATAGCCAAGCGGTCCTGCAAGTGCCGCGACACGGCAGCAGACCGTTGCCGTCGGTGGCCGTGAGCGCCGCGAGGCGCGTGAGAATGTCGGCCATGGCCGCAACTCCATCTGGGCTACAAGGAAGCAGCATTTCTGCCGCAAGGAACGGACAGGCTGGAACTGGACTGGCTTGGCCTTTCACGGTGAGCGCCGCGAGCTGGGTGAGGATGTCGGTCATGGCTGCATCTCCTGCTGGGGTGAAACGGAAGCGCCATTCCTGTCACAATATCCTGAGGCCATGATCCGGGCCGAAGGAGCTTGCATGAAGAAGGCTAGCGTATTTGCCGGTCTGGGCTTTGCGTTTATGGGAACGATGGTCCTGTTGAACAATTTGGGCAAACCGCGGATCGAGGCGGCCCACCTGCACGGCGCTGATATTCTAGGCCTCGTCGCATCCGGCATGCTCTTTGGCGTCGCCATCATGGCGCTGACGGCTTCCATCTGGGCGAGGAAAGAGTAGGGGGCGTGGGTTACGCTTCATCCTGAGTTTGACGCCTGCCGCACCGAGGGCTGCTTTTGCCTCGTGGACATAGCCGCGCCAGCGTTTTTCTACGGATAAGCCCACATCTTCGCGGGGCTGTCCAAAGACATCTTGTAACTCCGCTTCGACGGAGCAATCGATTTCCGCCAAGGCCCTCGCCGCATTCAATCCTTCGCTACCATCGCGCCGTGGACTGCCCCCATTCCATCCCATTCCAGCTCGCCGCGGTATAAACTGTCTAGTGATCAAGATGATCATCCCCCACCCCTGTCCGGTCAATCCACCAAGAAGGATCCAAAAATCATGAAATCCAATAGACGTCGTTTCATGCAGGCCATCGGCACTAGCTCCGCCGGCATCGCCCTCGGTAACGCCGCACTCGCGTCGCCCGCAAAACTTGGGCAGACCAAGTCCCAGGACGGCCAAATCCTCTTCATCGGCGAGAATATCGCCGTCGCCAACACTCAATACGGAAAGGTCCGCGGCTACGTGCTCCGCGGCATCAATTACTTCCTCGGCATCCCCTATGGCGCCGATACTTCCGGAGCCAATCGCTTCATGCCCCCGCGAAAGCCCGACGCTCTGGGCCGATGTCTATCCCGCCATCTGGTGGGGAAATTCCGCGCCGCAAAACATGGACAACCGCTATGCGAACAAGTACGCCTCATTCCGCGACCACTGGAATTACGACGACGTGAGCGAAGATTGCCTGCGCATCAACGTATTCACGCCCGCCATCAACGACGGCAAAAAGCGCCCCGTGCTGTTCTGGATTCACGGCGGCGGATTCACCGCCGGCAACGGCATTGAACAGGATGGCTACAACGGCGAGAACTTCGCCCGGCTCGGTGATGTCGTTTTCTGCTCCATCAACCATCGCCTCGGTCCCTTGGGCTTCTGCAATCTTGCCGGCGTCGGTGGCGAAAAATTCGCGGCTTCCGGAAATGTCGGCATGCTCGATATCGTCGCCTCCCTCGAATGGGTTCGCGACAACATCGCCAACTTCGGCGGCGACCCCGGCAACGTCACCATCATGGGTCAATCCGGCGGCGGAGCCAAAGTATGTACCCTCACCGCCATGCCCTCCGCGCAAGGCCTTTTCCATAAAGCCGTCGTGCTCAGCGGCGCCTCCCGCCGCTCCGGTGACAGGGCTTACTCGGAAAGACTCGGCACCGAAGTCGTCAAGCAAGCCGGCTTTTCCGCCAACGATCTGGACAAGCTGCAGGCCATGCCCTGGAAAGAGTTCGATGCCATGGCCACCAAGGCCCAGCAGGCTCTCGCCAAAGAGCCGGGTCCCGGCGCTCCCATGATGCGCGGCTTCAGCCCCGTTGTCGACGGCCAGATTCTGCCGCAGCATCCTTACGATCCCACCGCCGCCCCCACCGCCGCCCAGGTGCCCATGATCATCAGTTCCGTCGAGAACGAGCAGTCCATCAGTTGGGCCGATGCCTCCATGGAATCCATCACCATCCAGCAAGCCGTCGAGCGGCTGAAAACGCGCGCCGGTTTCGGCGGAGGCTTCGGGGACAAAGCACAGCAAGTGGTCGACGCTTACGTCAAAGCCTTCCCCGGCAAGAAGCCGGTGGAGATCTGGTCGCTCGTCAGCAGCAATCGCCAAAGCGTGGTCGATCTCGCCAACGTGAAATCCGAGCAGCCCGCCGCCGTCTACGTTAATTGGTTCACCTGGCAGCCGCCGCTGTTCGACAATCGCCTGCGCGCCTTCCATTGCGTCGATATCAGTTTCTGGTTTTACAACACCGATCTGATGTATACCCACACCGGCGGCGGTCCCCGCCCTCGCGCTTTGTCGGCCAAGATGGCGGGCGCTCTGCTCCAGTTCATGAAAACCGGGAATCCCAACGGCGCCGGCCTTCCCAACTGGACCAAGTACTCCACCGCCAAGGGCGAGACCATGGTCTTCGACGATGTCTGCCAGATCAAAAACGATCCCGATCGTGAGGCCCGCAAAGCGCTCCCCGTGCGCGCCTGATCGCCACCCGTCACCTGCGCGGTTCAATTGATGCGGCACGCCGCCGTTGATGCGTACTGCGCGTGATTGGCGACCAATCTCGTCACGCGAGGCTCTCTGAAAAACTGCGTGATTTCCACGTCCGTCCCATGCGGATGAACGCCTGCGTCTCTTGGCGCGCTATCTCCGGCAGCGCCTCCGCGCGAGCACCCTATCTGTTAGCGATCATCCGAAAGCGCAGTTTTTTGGAGTTCGTCCGGACTGGGGTTGTCGATGACACTGCGCAACTTGAGGCGTAGGTTCTTTGGTGGCCCTGTAAAACAGGGACGGAACAGGAAGGCAAGAAGGCAAGCGATCCAGGCAACCAACAGATTCGATTATTCGATTGGCTTAAATGAAGTTATTCGTCCGCGCGATGAGCAATGCGAGGCGGGCGGCAACTGTACCTGCAACCCGTCCAGCGCACCATCCGCACTGAGCGCGCCGCCGGCATGCAGGTATACCCATTGTCCGCCGTGCTTCCGCCAGCCCAGATGGCGAAGATCCGTTCCGCATGGCCCGAGACTTGGCCGTCCGATCGGCAACGATTCTCTTCGTTGTCTTCCGGGATGGGCGATGGGCCAAACCGTGTACCTGCGCAGGCTCCGGCTTGGTTAACGCTGCTGTTACGACGCCGTGCTTCTTGCGGAGATGCTTTTGCAAGCGGTCAGCCGGAACTGGACTCGGGCACTTGGGACACTGGACAAGGCCGGGGCTTGCACACGCGCCTGGTACAGGGCGCTTGGACCGAACGGATGGTGGTTGCTTCACTCGTAGCGACGAGGGGTAAAGCAAAATGTCGGTGGGGCGCCGCTGCTTTCTCGAACTCTTCCGTTTGGGGATCTTTGGCCTCGGTGTCTTGAAGGGAGGCACGTCCGCTCGTTCAAGAGCGGCAGTTCGCGTTCCAAATGCCGTATGAGTAAAAAGTGTGCGCCGAACTTGTGCCTCAATGCTCGCCGGACGATGGCGCCGAGGAGCGGCGCGAATTTGGAGTGGAAGCCGAGATCGGAGGACGCCGGCTGGCCTTCGTGGTAGCGGCGGCAGAGTTCGGCCGGATGGGGTGGGTATTGAGGCCGGCTGGGGCCTCAAGCCATCGTCTACTCGGGGCAATAACAGCATGCACGCGCCGCCATCCAGTCTTTATCGAGGCGGTGATGTCCGCCAGCGGCAACGTTTCGCCGATGTCGGCGGTGGTTACGGTGACCACTCCCAACCTGCCGAATCCGCCATCCACCGTGAGTGTGACACCCACGTCCGGCACGGGGATGTCTTTGAGTTGGTCGGGCGCTAACGGGACGCTGGCTATCGGCAATTATTTCATTTACCGCGGCGCATCCAGCACGGGCTTGGTGCAGATCGGCGCCAGCACGACCACCCAGTTCCTGGATCAATCGCTGCTGGCGGGCGCCATGTATTATTACGCCATCGCGGCGGCGGATACCGCCGGAGACGTTTCGCCGCTATCGGCTGTTGTGTCCGCGGCGACGTACCCGCTACCCGCCGCGCCTGCGGGCGTCACCGCTACGGCGAAGTCCGCCACGCAAATCAGCGTAAACTGGAGCGCCTCGTCAAGCGGACTGGCAATCGCTCGCTATTATGTTTTGCGCGGCTCGACGGCAGGCAGTTTGACGCAGGTCGCCATCGTGAACGGGACCAGCTATCAGGACACAGCGGTGAACCCGGGATCGACTTACTACTATGCGATCAACGCGGTGGACACGGCCAACGACGTTTCTACGCTTTCCGCAGCCGCGCAAGCCACGACGTATGTCGCGCCCGAGCCTCCTACGGGCGAAGCGGCGGCAGCCAATTCGGACGCAGCCATCTCGTTGACTTGGACGGCCCGGGCTACGCCCGCGGGAGGACTTCCAGTCGCGCGCTTCAACATTTACCAGGGCAGTTCCGCCAGCGGTTCCATTTTCGCGGATCGCCCATGATGCCGACCGATGCGATCCATATGGCCGACATGATGATCGATGCCGGAGAGCTTGGCAGGTGGACGTGCGCACACCTTGAACATCTCATGTAGATTTGGTATCCTCTTCGGCATGTTCGGAAAGCGCAAGCGGATAGTGTACGACGACGGGTACATTGAGGAACTGCCATCTTTTCTTGAGCGTCATTGGCTATACTTCCTCGCTTTTACCCCACTCATCGCGATGCTCATCCCCGACCGCTGGTGGTACTTTTTGCCCTGATCCCCACCTGTGCATAAGCACGCCCTCGACACTCCTGCAACTTTTCTTTAAACTAAATTTGCAAGTCAGCATCTGGTGACGCAGATGGTGGACAAAAATCCCGCTCGCGTCACTGAGCGGGATTTTTGTTTTGATGATCGAATCGTGCAGGGTACAAACATCCGTGGGATATACATGGGTTGCCGGATAACCTGCACGGCTCGGTTATTAAATTCATGGCGCCAAGCGAAAGAGATTTTAAGGGTATATGGATTCCGCGCGACGTGTGGTTATCCACGAAACTTTCCATCCAGGAGAAGGTCTTTTTGGTTGAGATCGATTCACTCGACCGGGGCGACCGGGGATGCTACGCCGGCAACAAATATTTCTCGACGTTCTTCGGCCTCTCGGAAGATCGGTGTAGCGATGTCATAGCATCGCTCAAGCGGAAGAACATGATCGACGTTTTTGTAGACCGATCTTCAGGGAAATCCGTCCGGAAAATAACCTCATTGATGCTCATACCCACTCGGCGAAAAGGCGGAGTGGTGGGGGGCGAAAAGGCGGAGTGGCCACTCGGCGAAAAGGCGGAGCAGAATAATACAGAAGAGAATAATACAGTTAGTAAGAGCGGGGGTGACGAAATCAGGGAAATCTTGGATCTCTTCAAAGACCTGAATCCATCCTACGAGATCCTTTTCCGGAACAAGACCGAACGGGCGGCGGTGGATCGTCTCCTGAAAAAAGATGGGCCGCGACCAACTCGCCGCAACAATCCAGTATGCCGCGGTTGCGAACAAGATGCCGTACGCGCCGACGATCACGACACCATACCAGCTTGAGAGGAAACTTGGCGACCTGATGGCGTTCTACGAAAAACAGAAATCAAAGGCCGGAGGAAACAATGTTGCCTTTATAACATGATCTACAAAATTGTCATGATGAGCGGCCAGGAGATACCGCTTGCGAACGAAGACGAGGTGAGTCAGATTGTCGCAGCGGCCAACAAAGGGGCCAAGCTGATCGTCACTAAGTATGGCGTCGTGAACGCTGCGAGTATCGATAGCATCATCCCGTTCAAGGAAAAGATGCAGGATGTGCGGGAACTGATCAAATACGGCAGGGCGCCAGAATCAGCCGAGTGGGAGGTTCTTGGAGAAAGCCCATTTGCCAAATCGCTTTCTGTGAGAGCAGAAATTCAACCCCGTTTCAGCTGGCGGCCATCCGATACCCATCCAGACAAATCTGCCAAATAAAAACTTTGAATCATAATCGGTTTTCCAGAGCTGAATTTTACCGTTTTTGCTTTGCCATCTCGGATTTCGGCTTTCCAAACGCGAATCGATATTTGCCTGGGGTCGGCTTACTCATTACAATTTCGAGCCTGACGGCAGGTCCAGAAACCTGAGGCTGCGTCAAATCGACCTTTAAGTGATTAGCAACCGCTCCCAATAATTCGGTGGCGGCTTCTCGTGTCCACGTAAAGTCGGGCAAGCTCCTTGACTCCTGGGTAATGTACCGGAATCCCTGGGATCTGTTTCCACTCTCTAATAGGCTCACAAGGCTCCTGATCTGAGATGGATCGTCTACACCGACCCGCAGCCCTTCGTCGTAGCATGCGTCATAAAGGTTCGTAAGACCGTGGCCGAGGCATTTCGGTGCATCAACTGAAAACAAGAACGCCTTAAGTGCCAGTTCAACGGTGTGGAAATACAGAAAATAAACAGGGTGACGCAACTTGTCCCGTTGGTCGAAAAGCTGCTCGGCGGCCGAGTGATATTGTCGTGCGAAGCTTAAGTGAGCCAATGCTGTTTTGCTCTTTGCTTTCGACATTTATCAGTTACCATGCCCTTCGGACTGCAAGTTCCATTTCGTTCTGCCGCGCCTGGACCCACGGCGAATAATGTTTTTCACAAACCTTGATCGTGTTTCCGAGGAGTGCCGCGACCGTTTCAAGCGGAACACCTTTCACCAGCAGGCGAACTGAGAAGGTATCGCGTAGCATATGGGAGTGCGCGGCCGGCAGACCGGCCAGCACAAAAACTTTCTTCAGCCGCTCTTCCCATTCCGTCGTCCAGGTCTTCACCTTCCCTGCCCCGGTGGTGAAATAAAAATTGCCAGGGCCGCAATCTTCCAGGGCGACCAAGACTTCATCGGGAAGCGGAACCCAGACCGCAACGTTCGTTTTATGCGTGCGGATGAAAAGCTTGCCGCCCTTCACCCGATCACGTTTCAGGAAGACGCAATCCGAGATCCGGATGCCGGCGTAGAGCATGACGAGAATAAACGCCTTGATCTTCCGCTTCATGAGTTCGGAGCTGAAGGGGTGAACTTCTAGGTACTTTTCGTCGAGTGCCTGAAAAACCCTTAGGATCTCCTCGTCGGTGAACGGCATCGTGGGCTTCTGCTTCACGACCGGAGCTTTGATCGCCTCGGCAGGGCTCTTTTCCATCCACCCCGAGGCGACGCAGAATTTGAAAAAAGCCTTAATGGTTTCAAGACGCTTTTGCATCGTGAGGGCGGAGATCTTCCAGGACTCGCGCAAGGTCCGGATATCGTTAACGGTAACCGCCCGCATGGTCTTGGTGGCCAGCGGCTCCAGGGACTTCACCACTTGACGATATTTGAGGATCGATCCCTCGCGCAGGTGGCGGCTCTCCGCGTCAGCCAGGAAGCGTTTACAGGCCGCAGCCACCGTCAGGGTTTCACCGGGCTTGTTGACTTCCCATTCGCGTACGAGCTTATTGGCAGCTTCCCAGTCCCGGAGATCTAGCGATCGCCGGATCTTCTGCCCATGAACAACGCCTTCAGCCCAGATCGGACACCGGCAGCTTCGTTTCCTGCGCGAGGTGAATTTGCAATCGGTTTGATGTCGCCTGAAGAGAGCGATCAGGAATCGAGGATAACACGTATAGCACACGCGCATCCTGCGTATAATGTAAATTGTTTAAAACAAATTACTTAGCATGGCGGAGGAAGAGGGATTCGAACCCCCGTGCGAGTTACCCCGCAAACGGTTTTCAAGACCGCCGGTTTCAACCACTCACCCATTCCTCCGCCTCCTATCTTACCGAATTTCTGTGGCGGCACGTACCAATGCGTGCCCCTTCCAGGCCCTGTTTCATCGCAAGGAACTGTTCACCCCGCTCTCCCACTCCCGCACCACCCGCCGCCCAATCTCCGCAAACTCAACGTGCTCCCTGGCGTAGGCCTCGACTTCCGCTGCGGTCTCCTGCATCCCTTCCGCGACGCGCTCCAGAATCTGCCTGACCTTTGCGGGCGTACACCCCGCCCGTGTCTCCCCAAGCCTCCGCAGTTCCTTCGCGGACGGCCACCGTCGTGTATCGCAGATAGCATTGCGCAAGCCCCTCCCACCACTCGATCTCAGACTCCGGATGCGTATCTCGCCGGAATCCGTCCATCCATTCATTCATGAATTGTGAATACACGTCGACGAGCGTTATCCGAAGCCGGTTGATTCTGGACGTCAACGCGGGCGGCAACTGCTCATGCCGGATCGCGCTTTGCTTCAACTGTGATATCGGAGTCTTCTTGATTTCCATAGCGGTACCAAACTCTATGCGGGTGCTTTGGTCTGAGACGGCGAACTGATATTGTATTCCGTTAAATCCGGGCCATCCTTCGCACCCAATAGGCGCAGGATGAACCTGCCCTGCTTTTTCTGGATGACGATATGCCAGTAGTCGCGATCGTCGGTCTTGGTTACGCTGATAGAACCGAGCGTTGCGCTGATCACCGGCAACGGCACGAGAAGCGTGGTTTCCGCCGAGGCGCATCCAAAGCAGGTATATGGAGATTGCGCCGTTTCGAGAAATTCGACCTGCGCACGGTGAAGGGCGAACCAGAAGTAGGGTATGTCGCCGGATTCCTTGTGCGTTGCTGAGACTGCGCACATGAGGCGAATATGCCCGTCGCCTGATTCGTACCGCGTCTGGGAAAGCTTCGAAAGGAGAACACGCAAGTGCTGCTGCGCAAGCTTGATGCAATCACCGTGGAAGGCCGCGGGCTGGCATGTTTTCTCTGTTATCTGCAGGCGCTTCACAATGGTGATTTCAGGGCGCGGCCAGAGCTGGAATGGCGATCTTGAATAAAGACTTCGCTCTGTCTTCGATTTCGCGACGCACCCCACTTCTCCGGGTCGCCGAAATGCCGGTTCAGCTCGAAGTGGCTGGTGGAGAAAAGCGTCTTCTTCTCGCTATAGGAGCGATTGCTTAGCTCGGGGTTGTACCCCGTGAGCGTGATATTTCCAATGGTGTGCAGCCACTCCCCTGGATCTCCGCCGCCTGCGCGCCCAGCATTTCATACCATTCCGGGGTGAGCGTCTGCGGCATTACGTTTCGATACTTGATTCGGCGAAGCTCACGACCTCGTGATGGCCATACGAGAGTTCGAGACTTCAGCATCACCTGGCACACGCGGCCATAGATGGGGGAATGCAGCCAGCGGTCCGCGAATTCAGCGTCGGTCGGCCAGCGCCGGTTCTTGTTCTCGCTGGCAAGCGCACCCGATAACCACGCAGACGGCGTTTCCGTCACCGGCTTCGACTTGCACAGCGCGATGAACACACCGGACAGGGAATTGGAAGGCACTCCCACGATGTTGCGCCGCACGATGAAAGAAAACAGTACGCCAAGGCCGCAAGGTATCGCAAGTGCGGACTGCCCGTCGGCGTAATCCTCATAAAGCGCGAGGAGAAGAGAGGGTAGACGCTTCCGAATGCAGCCACCTGAAGCGGTCGAAATACTGGTTCAGCTCGCCGTGTGGTTCGGCCACCACGCCTGTGATCCGAGCGTACAGGGTGGATAACCTCTCCATGCGGGTATCAAAATGCGGACGGAGGCGGAATCGGAATCGGTTACCAGCCGCCTGACGGCCGTGTAGACATCACCCTTGCGCACTTCCTGGCCTTCGGCTCCAAGGAAGTGCCGCATGAATTCGGTCAAGCCCTGCCCGAGCCGGTTCTGCATCGGAAGCCACAATCCGTCATAAACGGCTTGCTGGTCGGAGACGGAAAAACGCATCAGGAAGTAGTTGCGCACCAGGTCCGACTGCTCAAGGGGAGAGCCCTTGAAGTTGAGGCT
This sequence comes from Bryobacterales bacterium, assembly GCA_963738375.1. Taxonomy (GTDB): domain Bacteria; phylum Acidobacteriota; class Terriglobia; order Bryobacterales; family Bryobacteraceae; genus Bog-159. The sequence goes on from CAVTWL010000004.1 coordinate 1,648,764, forward strand.
TTCAAATATCAGGTAGGGGTCATCGGTATCGCTTAGGTTGATCATGACGACCATCAGCCGCTTCTCGATGATTTCGAGGATGCGCTTCGGGTCGATCTTCTCGCCCTCGTCGCTTTCGCCTCTCAAACGTTTCTTGAAATAATCGTAGGCCTTCTTGAACTGCGATTGGCTGAGGGGCCCCCGAAATTCTCTACAAGTGCGGCATATGCGGCTCGGTCGCCCTGTGTTGGCAGAATCTTGAAGAATTCGGTGCCGTCGCTTCCGTCGTTGGTCAGGTAGAAATGCTGTATGCGACGATGGGCAGCCTGCTGTTCCGGGGTGAGCAGATCGCGGATGGCGCACATGAGGATGGAAATCGTCGTCAAGCGCTGCTGGCCGTCGATGATCAAGAATTTATTCACGCCCACCGGAACGCTGCGGGCGGGCATGGTGACGACGGCGCCCATGAAGTGTGTGGCCTTGTCGTTAGCCTCGTCGGCAGGGTAGAAGGCCATCACGTCTTCCCACAGCGTCCGCCATTGCTTATCGGACCAGGTATACGGGCGCTGGAACAGGGGCACCACGTTTTGCTTGAAGCCGCTGTAATAGTTGATAACGAGGGTCGGCGTGGCTTCCATGGTGTTCTGTTGAGTTTAACAGCCGGAAGGCTGCTTAAAGTTTCTCCGGGGCGGGCGTCACTTCGGTGAAAGGGTAAGGATGAGCTCTTCGGCCGGATGACGCGCGGCCCTGCCGTTTCCCACCTCTACGTCAACTCCCCCCAGGGTGCTAAATCTGCTCTGGACGAGCTTTTCTTTTACCTTGAAATGTTCCCGCGCCAGTGACCGTACGACATCGCCTGACAGTCCGTTCGAACACTCATGTGCCGGAAAAGTAACGATTACCCTGGCCCCTTTTGCCCCGAGCTTGCCCAGCAACTCAGCGAAAGCTTTTTTGGCCCAGTGATGATGCTGTAGCGAGAGTGAGGACGCATCTGGGGCGTCGGATTCCGGCCGGATCCGATACATCTCCCGGAGTTCCGGTGGTACGGATTCCAGTACATGGTAGAAACGACTGTACTGCACGGCGGAATACGGAGGATCGAGAAAGACCAGGTCAGTGGGCTTAACGTCGTCCGCTGCGATGTTCGCGTGAACCGTGTTTGCGATTCCGGTGCGCTTGGCGAAGAGCTTTGACAATGCGGAGAAAAACTTCTTGTTCAGGGAAGGCACATCCTTGATCACGCTTCGGTGATGTATGCGTTGGCATTGCGACCGGCTGGAAGGGCTGCGCCGTATGACCCGGCGAGGCCGCGCATCGACTTGCAACATGCAAAAGCGAGGCCAGCGCCACTGTCAGTTGCGGCCGTTCCTCGGGAAGGGTGGCCCTGAAGGCATCCAGCCAAACGGCTTGTACCGGGCAGAAAAAATGCCCACCGTAAGCCTTGGTCAAAGGAAGGCTCTGCCGACGCAGAGACCAATCGCGAAATTCATCAACGGATTTGTGCGTTACCCTTTGCAGTTTCGGAGGGCGGTACCGCGCGTAAATAGTGGTGGCGCGCGCGTACCATTCAGACCACGCTTCCGTCGGCAGAAGTTCCGCCTGCCTCTCTAGGATGGCCCCTGCAAGTACGGCACTGTATTGCTGCAGGTCTGATGCGACGACCGGGATCTCGTATTTCGTGGCCACATGGATTGCTACGGCGCCCGAGCCCGCAAAGAGGTCCACGAATCGCGTGGTCTTCGGAGCGTTATTGGCGAGCAGGTCGCCCAGGCCGTTCAGCAGCATGGACCGCTTTTGAACCCATGTACTTCACGTTCTTCTCGCATAGAGCTGCGTGTATTCTGGGTCAACGATTTCAAACGTCAGATCCTTCGGCTTCCATGATGGAGTGCGCTGAATGGCCCAGAAGCGATTGTCGGTCCCGACGACTTCGTCGAGGAGCTTCCGAAATTTAACGATGCGATGATACGCGAGTATCTGTACATTTTCGATGTCCGGAAATCTATCCGCGTCGGTGAGAGGAACCGATGAAAGCTCGATTTCCGCTATCTTCTGAATTCGTTTTGCAAGGAAGGGTTCGCTCAGGGGCTTGAACACCGGGAAGGTGTTCAGGTGGTCGGCGTAATTAGCGCGATTCCTGTGCGAGCCGTCGCACTTCGGATTCTTCTCGTTGTTTTCGTAAAAGAACGGATCGCCGGTCAGCTCAGGATGTTTTGCCAGGAACTTCCAGTAAAGAGTATGCTCCCTGTCCCAGCGATCTTTGGCGACGAGCTCGAAAACCCAACCCGTGCCTTGACGCGCGAGGCGAATAATGCGCTTCTCGTTATGAAGGTGGAAAAGACCGAACAGGTGCGCATAGGCCCGCATCGAGTAATGGCTGGAGTAGTATCCGGCTACCGAAGACCATATTGGGCTAGACTCTGTCAGGGAAGCTGAGATCAGAAAGCTGTGGATCGCCCTCAGCCACATCTCGACAGCGGCGGTAGCAAACAGGGATAGTTCAGCTGGCTTTACGGCGATGAATTGCTGCGTGAACGGCGCGCAGCGTTTACTCAGCAGAGTCGCAAGCGCCTTTGGGGGCGGGAATGCACCAGCCGCGCTCTGGTCATTCAAGCGACTGAACATGACCGTAATTTGCTTTTCGAGATCCTTATTCATCAGGGTCTTCCGTGCCTAGCGCTCTCTGCGCCTTGGCACGCACTTCATCCGCGACACGCGCACGCCGTTCATCGCTCCATTTACTGGTGCTCTCAGTTGCCCCGAATGACGCCCATAGTGTGTCGCGAAAGCGGCCTATACCTCCGCTTCCTAGGTATTGCTGTTCCTTAAATTGCTTCTTGTCGATAAAAACGCCGTTGTCATCGAGGAGGCCCGCACGCTCAGCGGTATCCTGCAATAGTTTTTGGGTTCGACGCTGTACGGCTTCGGAGACGAGTGCGGTTGACCGCTTCACCTTCCACAGAATCGCTGGGATGAGGTCGAGAATCGAAACCAGCACCCGACCTTGATAGGCGACGTTTTCGGGATTGAGCGAATTGCGATCATCCGGAGCTTCGAATCGCCCGGAAGCATCCAGCCAGGCCGCCAGACATTGCGCCAGAAACTCGGTTTGCACCTCCAGCCCGTCGATGCCGGCCTTTCGAAGTTCGGGCATTACGCCTTCGATGGCGGCGGACAGCGTGGCGAGTGTGATGACGTCCTTGACGCCATATTTTATTCCGGGAATCTGAATCATCCCCACCAACGGGCCTGTTTCAAGCATGAGCTTGCGGCCTATGTCCTGAGCTCTTTCCTTGTCATCGAGGGAGTCGCGCTTTCCACGCGCAGTAGGAAACAGGTCGACAACGAGCGAGCGATCAACCTTCTTCTGGTTGAAATTCACATCGATGAAGATTTGCGCTTGCCGCTGCGGCGCTTCGTTCGGGCCGTCCAAATCCAGAAATACTTCGGCCGGTATTTCCCATTGCGCCTCCGGCTTTCCGCGCTCTTGGAGCAACCGAACCGCGAAATATGCCCCATTTATCCGGTGTTGACCGTCGATTACTGAAAATCGCAGGTCCGCGTGATTCGCATCAAATATCAAATGAGCGGGTTGATTGGCATCATTTTCGACGGTCTGGGTTATCTTGGCGCCGTTCACGTGCAGCAGGATATTCGAGAACGTTGGAAACGCGCTCTTCATCGGTGTGACGACTTTGGATACTCTCGGCGGCCATTCGCGGCCAGGCTCGTTTTTGGTGGGCTGATAGATGTCAGCGAAGAACTGGTCGATTAGATCCGGAACCTTCGTGATCTCTTCCTGAAGCAGGTAACTCGCGATCTGCGCCACGCGCTTCCAATCCAGAGAGCGTTGGATTGCCTTTACCTTGGTTGAGTCCCGGTGTGGCGAGTGTGGCTTGCCGGGCCACCATTCCATCAGCTTCGCGACATCCAGAGCGCAGAGGCAATGGTGTTTGTCTTGGAGTTCAGGCCGGACGAACGGGTTTTTGGGAACTATAACCGAGATGCGCTGGACGGAGGTACCGCCTTGCTTCTTTTTCATGGCGCTCCTTTTTGCCCTTGGCGATTAGCGTTCCGGCCTGAATGGAATATCGACGAGCTCGCAAGCGAACTTGATGAGCATTTGCCCGTAGAAACACTGGATTATAACAAATCTCGCGTTTAGAATGGTTTGCGCGCTGGAGAAGCGAGCGAGAGGGACGATTGAGGTTGATCGCGCAGTTCCTAGCTTAATTGGGCTGCCCTAACAAAGTCCTCACGCGCTGCCGCTTCGTAATCCCCGCCGGGCCGTCTCGCGTCGTCGGCTCCGACCATTTCAGCACCTGCTTGAGCAAAAGCTTATGCTCGGTCGGCTGCCGATACACCATGACCGTGAATTCCGTGTTCGGGTTCGGCGCTGCCGGGCTCAGCTCGTCTTCGCGGAGCTGGGCCACCGCGATGGCCACGGCTTCGTAGAGGGAATCAGCATCCACGTCGACGCCATGGAGGACACCGTCAGAATCGGAAAAGGAAACGCGGCAGCGGGAACCGGCCATGCCCACGAGTATAGCGCAGGTTTCGCCTTTTCTTCCCCGTCCACGCGCGGCTATCATGGTAGTGTGCCTGAACTGAAGGATATGCGCTCCTGGACGGAGCATCTGGGCCATTCAAAACTCCGCTCGTTCACCGATGCAGAAGGCCATTTCTGGCTGGAGCAGAATTCGGCTAAGGCATCCAAATGGGGAAAGCTGGCCAGGCAAGGTCACGATGTCGCCTGGGAATTCGCTGGACCCGGCGGAGCCTATACCGGGCGCATGCTGGTTGACGGCGAGATCTATACGCCGTCGGAGGCGACGAAGAAGTTTCTGCAAGGATCGAGTTCAAAAAGCGATGACTAATGTGCCAAGAAATAACGGTCGACAGTGACAGTGCATTCCGCTAAACCCTCAATCAGGGAGACTGTCACCAGAACGTCACCACGTCGGGGTAAAAACCGCTGAAAATGCGTGAAGTCAGGTGAGACTGAAAACAGCCGCAAGTTGTTGGCTGGCTTCAGGATTTGCTTGGTTTTGAGGAACTTGCAGGAACGGGCCGGATCGGTTTTCAAGACCGCCGGTTTCAACCACTCACCCATTCCTCCGCCTCCTATCTTACCGAATTTCTGTGGCGGCACGTACCAATGCGTGCCCCTTCCAGGCCCTGTTTCATCGCAAGGAACTGTTGATCCCGCTCTCCCACTCCCGCACCACCCGCCGCCCAATCTCCGCAAACTCAACGTGCTCCCTGGCGTAGGCCTCGACTTCCGCTGCGGTCTCCTGCATCCCTTCCGCGACGCGCTCCAGAATCTGCCTGATCTTTGCGGGCGTACACCCCGCCCGTGTCTCCCCAAGCCTCCGCAGTTCCTTCCCTGTAGGCCACCGCGTCGAACCGTTCAGCGTCAGCGCCAGGCTGTCTTTGCTCAGGTACACGGACGTGGTCACCAGATCGTAGACCGGCGCCAGGCGCGCCTCCCCCAGCACATCGTCATACACCACCCCGAAATTCTTCAGATGCGCGTCACCATTGCGCAGCGCGCAGTTCAGCGCAATCAGCAGGAACAGCTTTTCCATGTCCTCGTTGACATGCGTGGAATTCGCAAACTGCCCGAACCGCTTCATCACATGGGTTTCATAGCTGCCCCGGTACTTTTCATCGGTCCTGCGCGCGTTCAGCACGCAGAAATCTTCGAAGCCCCGGTGCGTGCCATCCAGGCGCAAATCGAAGCGGTCGATCACCAGCGCCATGCCGTCCTCCGCGAGCCGGAAAGGCGGCACGTCCAGGCCGCACCTGCGCGCCGCCGCAAGACAGAAATACTCGTTGGCGGCCAGCTGCGGAAATTCGTTCGGCTCCCACAGCTTCACGATATGCGTCGCGCCCCGGTAGCTCGACGATAGCCGGGTGCCGCCGTGTTCCATCTCCGCAAAGGCTTTTTCGTCGCGCACCAGGATCTTCGGCTGCACGCCGCTGATGCCTGAGAATACGGCGAACTTCTCCAATAAGTAGCGGAACAAGTCGCCGCCGCGCCGCCGTTCCATAATCTCATCCACCGATTGGAACGGCACCTCCTCGTTCAGCTCTTCCCTCTCCCCCGTATAGCGAATGCGGCCGACTTGCGAGCGCCCCACGATCGACAATAAGTCGAATTCGTCAAACCTGCCGGTCGCTTTCGCGAAAGCCAGGCGCAGACGTTCCCGCAGCAATCCCTCCGGCAGATTCATCTCGAAAATCGGCGGCAGGCCGAAGTTCACGCTCCACGAAGGCAGCCGCACCGGCATGGTGATCGATACCGCGCACTCCGCCGGCCTGCCCGGCAGGTACGCGAAGGTGCTGCCGCGCTCTCCGTGCCGATCAAGCAGCCCCGCCTCAGCCGCGCCGGTCCAGACCTTGATCATCGCGGTCCTCCTCCATCAGTTCGTCCAGGGTCGGCCGTTGCGCGCTTGCCGTCCGTAGGCTCAGCTCAAGCCCGACTGCCGCAAGCAGTTTAGTAACTTTGGAGAAGCCCAGCTCCCCGGCGCGTCCGTTTTCCAGCGCGTCCAGCGTAGCGCGGCTCACGCCCGCCTTGCGCGCGAGCTCGGTCTGGTTGAGTTTGAGTACTTTCCGGCCTTCGGCGATCCGGTTGCCGATGGACCCTAAATCCAGCATAATACCTATTATATTAGGCACATAAACTGATTTCAATAGTTTTGCATAATATTATAGGCATACAGTGTGTAGCAAAATAAACGCATGAAATCTGATGGATAAACACTAATCTCACCTGGTCCCCCTCCACGCGTCAACACCAATTTATACAATATAATCAATCACTTACATCCATATATTGTCACTCTCACCATAAGTGTGCTAATAATGGTTCTTCGGATTCCGTTACCCGGTTTCCGCATGCACCGATTACAACAAACCGAAACATGGAGGTCGTACTTTAATATGAAAATTCGTCCGCTCTATGACCGCATCGTGGTCAAACGGATCGAGGACAAGGAAACCATGCAGGGTGGCCTTTATATCCCCGATTCCGCCAAGGAAAAACCCCAGGAAGGCGAAGTCGTCGCCGTCGGCAAGGGTAAGCGCCTCGAAGATGGCAAGCTCGTCCCCCTCGACGTCGAGGTCGGCAATCGCATCCTCTTCGGCAAATACTCCGGCTCCGACATCAAGCTGGATGGCGAGGAATACATGATCATGCGTGAGGACGAAGTCCTCGGCATTTTGGAAAGTCAACCCAAGGCAGCCAAAAAGGCTTCCTAAGGAGGAACAATATCAATGGCGAAACAGATCGTATACGCGGAATTCTCCCGTCAAGCTATCCTGCGCGGCGTTAATCAACTGGCCGACGCGGTAAAAGTCACCCTCGGCCCCAAGGGCCGCAATGTCGTCCTCGAGAAGAAGTTCGGCGGTCCGAACATCACCAAGGACGGCGTCACCGTCGCCAAGGAAATCGAACTCAAGGATCCCCTGGAGAACATGGGCGCCCAGATGGTGCGCGAAGTGGCCTCCAAGACTTCCGATGTGGCCGGCGATGGCACCACCACCGCCACCATCCTGGCCCAGGCCATCTACCGCGAAGGCGTGAAGGCCGTTGCCTCCGGCGCCAACCCGATGGCTCTCAAGCGCGGCATCGATAAGGCCGTTACCGCGGCCGTCGCGGAAGTCGTGAAGCTCTCCAATCCCGTGACCGGTGAAATGATCGCCCAGGTTGGCACCATCTCCGCCAACAGCGACTCCACCATCGGCAACATCATCGCCGACGCCATGAAGAAAGTCGGCAAGGATGGCGTCATCACCGTCGAAGAATCCAAGACCATGAACACCGAGTTGGTCACCGTCGACGGCATGCAGTTCGATCGCGGCTACCTCTCCCCTTACTTCGTCTCCGATCCCGACCGCATGGAATGCGTGCTCGAAGATCCCTACATCCTCATCCACGAAAAGAAAATCAGCAACATGAAGGACCTGCTGCCCCTGCTCGAGCAAATCGCCCGCGCCGGCAAGCCCCTTCTCATCATTGCTGAAGAAGTCGAAGGCGAAGCCCTCGCCACCCTCGTGGTCAACAAGCTCCGCGGTACCCTGAACGCCTGCGCCGTCAAAGCGCCCGGCTTCGGCGATCGCCGCAAAGCCATGCTCGACGATATCGCCATCCTCACCGGCGGTAAGTCCATCATGGAAGAAACCGGTATCAAGCTGGAAGGCGTCCGCCTCGAAGACCTCGGCCGCGCCAAGCGCGTCACAGTCGACAAGGACAACACCACCCTAGTCGATGGCAATGGCAGCCAGAAGTCCATCGAAGGCCGCATCAAACAGCTCCGTACCCAGATCGACGAAACCACTTCCGACTACGACCGCGAGAAGCTCCAGGAACGCCTGGCTAAGCTCGCCGGCGGCGTCGCCGTCATTAAGGTCGGTGCAGCCACCGAAACCGAAATGAAGGAAAAGAAGGCTCGCGTCGAAGACGCCCTGCATGCCACCCGCGCGGCTGTCGAGGAAGGCATCGTCCCCGGCGGCGGCGTAGCCCTGCTCCGCGCTTCCAAGTCCCTCGATAACCTCACCGCCGAAGGCGACGAGCAGATCGGCGTCAACATCGTCCGCCGCGCCTGCCAGGAGCCCCTCCGCCAGATCGTGCTCAACTCCGGCACCGAAGGCGCCATCGTGGTCGAAAAGATCCGCGAAAACTCCAACCCCAACTTCGGCTTCAACGCCCAAACCGATAAGTACGAAGACTTGGTGGTCTCCGGCGTCATCGACCCCACCAAAGTAACCCGCACCGCCCTTCAGAACGCAGCTTCCATCGCGTCCCTGATGCTCACCACCGAAGCCATGGTGGCCGAGATCCCCGAAAAGAAGCCGGCCCCGGCCGGCGGACCCGGTGGTCACGGCGGTCCCGAGATGGACTACTAAGTCCAGCTCCCAGTCGCTAACTCAAAGCCGCGTTCCCAAAAGGGGCGCGGCTTTTTTTATGCCGCCCAACCGCCGCCGTCACGGTGATATCCTAATCCGAAGCGAGCTTCGCTCAGCCTAAATCGCCATGAAACCATCCCTTTACATCGCCTGCGCCGCCCTGGCCATCGCCGCCGCCGCGCCCGCCCAAAGCATGCGCCCCGTCGACGATACCCATTGCCAGATCTCCGTCCCCGCCGATTGGGCCGATTCCAAAATCGCCGGCATCGGCGCCCGCTCCACCGAAGATCGCCGCTTCAACGCCGTCGTCCGCGGCTTCGAAAGCGGCGAATATCAAACCGTGGTCGATGGCATGAAACAAATGAAAGCCACAGTCGTCGAAGAGAACGGCAGCCACGTGCTCATGTCCGCCGATTTCCCCGGAGGCCGCAAGCAGTACGTCGAAATCACCAAATCCAAACCGCTCGGCTGCCGCGTGAACATCACCTTCCCGCCCGGCAAAGAACCCATCGCCCGCAAAATCGCCGATAGCGTCAAGCCTCTGAAGTAGCGCCCGCCTTTTTAACCGGCCTCCACCGCCGGATACGCTTCCACATACACTTCCCCGCCCCACCCGTAGTAACTGACCGTGCGCGCCGCGAAGTCCACCTCGTACCGCACCACCCCTGCCCGCCACGCCGCCGCCATAAACTCCGCAAACGTGCTGTTCCCCGCCTGATCCACGCGCAGCGCCGCGATCAGCGCCGCCTCGTCGAACGCCGGTACGTCCGCGTTCCCCGTAATCAGCGCCGCGCCTTGAAACGCCACCGCGCCCTCCGCCATCACATACAAGCTCTGAAACGCCGGCAGGAACCACACGTTGCGCGTCACTCCCGCCCGCCGCAGCGTCTCCGCCAAAAAAGGAAAACCGCCCACCTTGGGCCGCCCCGCCATCCCCCGCGCTAGAGCGGCTTCTAAGTTCTCAACTGCCTTGCTCACCTTCCCCCCCTACTTAGGATTCACCTGGATAATCGCCATCATCCCCGCATCCTCATGATCCAGAATGTGGCAGTGATAAACGAACTTGCCCGCAATCTGAGGCTCGCGGAAATCCATCCGCAAAGTCACCGTCGGATATGCCCCCGTCCCGCTCCACGCCGGCACAATCACCGTATCCCGCAGCTCCGGATTGGTAATCGCCACCCCATTATTCGCCAGATACAAAAAGTGAATCTGGTGAATGTGGAACGCGTGCGTCTCGCCCGTCCGGTTCTCCACCGTCCAGTCTTCCACCGCCCCCACCGTCGTCGTAATCTGCGGCGCGTCCCCCATCGTGAACACCTTCGGCTTCTGCCCGTCCACCGTGATGAAAAACTCCGTCGGTCCGTTCGACCCGTTGGTCGCCTCCGCGAAATAAATCTTGCGCGTCCCCGTAATCGTCGCCGAATCCAGCCCCGCGAACCGAAGCGGCGTCGTCGAAGCTGGCCCGGCCGCGGCTGGCAGCGCCGGAGGCTCCTGCGCATCCGTGCTCGTCTCGATCAGCGCCAGTTCCTGCGGCGCATTCGGATTCCCGATCGGCCCCGAATCGAACCCCACGTGCTGAAAACTCGCCGTCTGCCCCGACGCCGGACCCTGCATGATGAACTCCGCGCGCCCCGCCGGAGGAATTTGTATCGTCTTCACCTGCGTGTCCGTCTTCAGCGGAATCCCGTCCAGTTCCACCAGCGTCAGCGTCTGCGGCGTCGCGCCGAACCACACTTGCAGCGACAGGAACTCCTGCGACGACGCATTCGCCACCCGCCAGAATTCCTTCTGCCCCGGCTTCATCTGAATAATCGGCGCCGGAGAAAACGGCGCCAGCGCCTGCTGGTAATTCAGCGTCAACTGATTCGGCCCGGCAATCCACGAATTCGGATTGGTAAACTGCTGCCGTACGATGAACACCCGCTCCGGCAGCCCCGCCACTTCCGGCTTAATCTTCTCGATCCCCCCGATGATCAGCGCGCCCGGCGCCCCGCCGTTCACCTGTAGCGTCACCGAACCATGCAGGTGCGGATGATACCAGTACATCCCTGGCGCATCGTTCGTCGGGATCTTGAAGTTGTACTGAAAGGGAGCGTCCGTGTTATCGATGTCCGTCAGCAAAATCTCGTCCTGGTGGCACACCGGCGGAATGTTCAAGCCGTGAAAATGGATGTTCGTCGACGTCGGAGACATCGACCCGCCGCTGCACGGGTCGCCCGGCGTAGTCCGCCCGGCCATTCCCGCCATCGCGCCCATGTTGTGATTCGCCGTCGCCCCTTTCGGTGTCGGCGGCGCCGGCGGAACATAAGTCAGCCGGTTGGTCAAGCTCAGCAAGAGTTGATCGCCTGGATTCAGCCGCAGCGTCGGAGACTCCACCGGCCCGTTCGCCGATTGATAGATGTAACATTCGTGCAGATACCCTTGTGTGTCGAATGAACTGCGAAACGTGAGAGCCGCGCTCAGCACGCCGCTCGTGCTAGTCAAATCCAGAGGATTGGCAACCACCGAGCCGGGGCTCGGCCGCGCCGGACAACTGGGCGTCTGCCCCCACGCACTCAACGCCACGCCGCACCCCAGAACGATCAATAACGATTGACGCATAACACTCATCTGAAATATCCCTTTCAAAATTCCCTCCCCCTCCTGTGGTGCTGGTAATCCACTGTGGGGCAGGTTGTCAACGTTTCCCGTGGCCTGTCGCGCCCCCGCTCTATTGCGCCGAAGGGCTCACGGCCAGCGACATCACCGTCGTGCTCGCCGCGCCATTCACCGGCGAACCCGCCGCTTCCGCGATCGTACACGTCGTGACATTCGGAGTGAAGTTCAACATCCCCACGTATGACCGCCCCGTCGACGAAAACTCGGGCACATAAATGACCCCGCCCCCCAGCGTCGTCGTTTGCAGCCCGATATTGCCGATGTAAGCGAACTTCGTGTAATACCCCTTCAATGCGGGCGACGTGCATCCGGCATGGATCGCCCCGCTCGTCATGTCGAAGAACGCCGCCGTCACCTGCCCCGCCGAATCGTTGCTCACAAACAGCACCTTCTCGTCCGGACTCAGCCGCACATTGCCGGAATTCCAGGTCGCGCCCAGATCGTACGACACCGTCGGCGAGAGCTTGCCGCCGGTAATCGCCGACACTTCCACCGTCGTCCGCGTCGATGCGTCGCCGAAAATCGCAAACCGGCCCCCGTGCGTAATGATCACTCCATTCGGCAAATTGTCGTTCTCCGACCCCGTCGAATACTGCGCGTCACCGTTCGAAACCGGCACGCCGCCGGCAATGTTGAACGACTCGATCGATCCGTCGCCGTAAGTCACCACCATCAGGTTGCCGTTAATGGCCATGCCGTCCACCGTGCCCGCGTTCAGCCCCGCCGTGAATACGTCGCCCACGAAACTGAGCGCGCATCCCGTCTGCACCTGAAATGTCCCGATCGTGCTCGACGTGCTGTAAGATGCGTAAACGTATTGCGCGTTGCCCGCCAGGCCAATGCCGTTGCCCGTTCCCGAATCCGTCGGCGATCCGAAATAGTTCCCCACCACCGCCTGCGTCGCCGCATCGATGCCCGCGATGTCCCCGCTCCCCGCATTCGAAGCGTACACGCACGTGCCGCCCGCCGGTACAATCACCCGCGGCGCCGCGAAGTACCCCCCCCCGATTCCGTTGCCCTGCGTAGCCAGGCTCACCTTCGCGCCCAGCGTTCCATCCGCGTTCACCGGAAAGAATGTGACCGTGCTGATAAACGGCACCGGCAGGTCGTCGTTCGTCACCAGGAAACTCCCGGAGATCGCGCTCGCCCCCATCGCCATGCCACAAAACACACTGGCTGCTAGGCCGGTTCTCAACATCCCGAGAAAATGCAAATTTGATCCCTCCTGCTTTGCTTTAGCGCTAGTATACCGCACGGCCCTCGCTGAGCCCCGTATTAAACTACCAGGAAGGATATTACCCGAAACCTTGGAGCCAACCGCATGATCCGAACTTGCGCCATCCTCTTGATCGTCCCCATAACCGCTCTTTCGCAGCAGCCCCCCCCCACCGTCCCCCCCGGCATCCCCCTCCGCGCCGCCCTCGAATATCGCGTCCCTATCCAGCACCCCGGCCAGCCCGTATACGCCCGCTTAATCGAGCCCGTTTACCTCTACGACCGCATCGCCATCCCGGCTGGAACCGTGGTCGTCGGCCACATCGCCCAAATCGAACCGGTCCCGGCCTGGAACCGCATCGCCGCATTCATGTCCGGCAATTTCACGCCGCCGCACCGCGTCCAGGCCCAGTTCGACGCCTTGATTTTGAGCGATGGCGCCCGCCTCCCGCTTCACACCTCGCCCGCTCGCGGAACGCCCCACACCGCCCGCGTCGCCAAGCCGCGCGCCGGCGCCCCAGCCCTCAACGGCATCGCCGGCACGACCGGCCCCGCCATACTCGCTTTTAAGGAGCCCGGCAAAATCGCCCGCCTCAGGTCGCGGCTTTTCGAGATGCTTCCCTATCGCCGCCAGTCCTGGCCCGTCGGGACACTTTTCAATGCCGCCCTTCAGCAGCCCTTGGCCCTGCCGTCGCTCGTTCCCTTTACGCCGCCCACCGTTGAACCCGGCGCCGAACAGGAACTGCGCGCCCGCCTCCTCACCCCACTGACTTCCGCCACCGCTCGCCGCGGATCTCCTGTCCAAGCCTACGTCACCCAGCCGCTCTTTTCCTCCGATCGCGCACTGCTCGTTCCCGAAGGCAGCCTCCTTTCCGGCAGCATCGTCGAAGCCCGCCAAGCCCGCTTCTTTCATCGCGGCGGAAAGCTCCTGTTCGTCTTCCGCGAACTGAAACTCCCCGCCCGCCCCGGACAGCCGGTCCAAGGCCAACTCGGCGGCGTCGAAGCCGATTTCAACACCCACCTCGCTCTCGATTCCGAAGGAGCCGCGCATATCGCCAGCCCTAAAACGCGCTTCCTCTTCCCCGCCATCGCCGCCGCCGTTGCCGGCCTTTCCTTCCATCAGGATTACAACGCCCAGGGCATCCCCGACGCCGATTCCGCGGGCCGCGCCGAATCCGGAGCCGTCGGCCTCGGCTTGCTCGGCACCCTCCTGGCCCAAATCGGCCCCCGCTCCGTCGCCTCCGGTTTCGCTGTAGCCGGCGCCGCTTTCAGTATGTACAACACCTTCATCGCGCGCGGCCCAAACGTCGTCCTGCCCGTTAACACACCCATCCAAGTGAGCCTAGGCAAGCGCGACAAATTTTAGCGCCGCAAACTCTTCAAGTCTTTCCCCACCAACGCACTGGTGCCGCGCTCCGAATCGCGACATCCGAGCCGCGACATCCGAGCCGCGACCGTGAGGGAGCGTCCACCAACTTCTTACGCCCGGGTCCGTTGAACGGGTCGACCCAGGCGGACGGACAGGGAGAAGCAATCCCCATGCCGGAAAGAACGCTCGCCTCGATGAAGGGGTTGAAGGGCGCGAGCCGATGGCCGCCGCAGCCCGCGTGTAATTGCCGCCACAGTAAGAGGCAGAGAGTAGGGTGAACGAACAAGCTAACAGGGCAGACAACTCAAGTCCCGCGCCCGGGACGCACCATCGACTTGTAGGATATCATCTCGGATGGCCACAGAACCGTCCACCCAGGAGGTGTTTTCGTGCTCCGCTTACCCTTCGTTGTGTTAGTCGTTACATGTGCCCTCCTTAGCGGGAAGACGCCGTCGCCCCACTTTCTCGCGCGTCGGGACTATCCTACAGCCCCTGGCTTCGCGCGAGTCGCGGATATAAACGGCGATGGGATTCTTGATATCGTTACGATGTCTGGAACCGGTATTCATACGTTGTTAGGAAATGGCAAGGGTAGTTTCATTGCTGGTCCGTCGACAATTCCGGACGACCAGCTCGGTTTTTTTGATGTTTTCCTTGCTGACCTAAACGGAGACGGCAAGGCTGACCTCATAACTTCCACGGACTTCGCAATCCAGGTGTGTCTGGGCAACGGGGATGGCACGTTCCAACCGGCTATTGCGTACGGGCCAGTCGGGGGTCAATTTGCCGTGGCCGATTTTAACGGCGATGGTCTGCTCGATGTGATCGTTCCTGCCAGCCAATGGGGTGTACTTCTTTGCTGGGAAAGGCGGAGGGGTGTTTAACACGGGTTTGCTGGCATCTTCCGGAGCCTTTGGTAACTCGCCCGCGGTAGCCGGAGATTTCAACGGCGATGGTAAGTTGGACCTGGCCATCGGATATCTGGGTGGAAATATCGGCTTCAGTCTGCTAATTGGAAATGGTAACGGTACATTTCAGCCGCCAGTTCAGTACGCTGGCACCGGGCAGGGCGGGATCACCGCGGGTGACGTCAACGGCGACGGCTTTCTGGATATTGTAGTTTCGGGCATCACGATTTACTTAAATAATGGCCGCGGGGAGTTCACAGCTGCCCAGCCAATTGCTCTTCCAGGTTTCCAGGTCGCAATTGGCGATGTGAACGGCGATAATATTGCGGACCTGGTCAGCAGCGAGGGTTATGTGGCGCTCGGACTGGGACAGGGACGGTTTGGCCCAGCGACATACTATCCCGTCGAGTCAAGTATTAATTATCTTAGCGTCGCATTGGCTGATTTGCGTGGCGGCGGCCTGATCGATATTGTTATTGGTCTAATTGACTCAACGTCGGTGTTGCTGAATAACGGTGCCGGTAAGTTTGAGGACGGACGATGGACCACTTTACCCGGAGCAGGCAACTGCGCCGCAACCGGTGATTTTAACGGCGACGGCAAGCCGGATCTAGCTGTTCCGACGACGAACGGTCTGGTGATTCTGCTTGGAACTGGTAACGCGGCTTCGCCCTATGCCGTCGAGGCAACCATCGGACTCTCCGGTCCGGGCTGCCCGATCAGTGGCGATTTGAACGGGGACGGGATCGCAGACCTTATCGAGGGCGCCGATAGTCTCGGCGGCACTGGAATCTACTTAGGCAATGGCGACGGAACTTTCAAACTGCCACCGTAATCCCAATCGTTCCTGCCACCGATTTGGTTTTAGGTGACTTTAACCACGACGGTAAGGTTGACATCGCGAGCTCTGGCAATCAGCTGGCATTCGGAAACGGGGACGGGACATTTCAGCAGCCGATACCTATTTTGGATAATCCGCCCGACCAGGGGTTCACTTGGATCGCTGCGGGGGATGTGAACCATGACGGTTGGACTGACCTCCTGGCAACTCAGCCCTTTATAGGGTTCAACGGTGTCCTCTACGTGCTCTTGAATGACCAGAAGGGCGGGTTCACGCTTAAGACAATCAAGGATGCGCAAGGCCCTGCGGCGGTTATGCTAGGGGACTTCAATGGGGACGGCAATCTAGACGCGGTAGTCATGGAGACGGAGAGTGCGAGCGTTTATTTGGGGGACGGGCGTGGGGATTTCAAGGAAGTCCAGAGTCAGATCTCGTACCCCTTTGTGATCTGGAGCCACCGCAGATAGGTGATGTAACGGTGGCGGGATCCCGGACTTACTCCTGCCTGCCGATGGCAGTATCGGAATCGCATTGGGCACGGGCAAAGGTACCTTCATAACCCCCCCATAGTTGGCGGCGCCGGACCTGGCTTGGGTCAAGTTCTGATACAGAAGCTGCATGGCCAATCACCCAAGTCCGGGCTGCCAGACTTGGTTGCACCGGACAGCACCGGGGGGATAACTGTTTTAATCAACCTCACAAAATGAGACGCCCTAGGTTTTGTGCGGTTAAATCGTTTTTGAACGCCGCACGACCGCCTCTAAAAGGGGCTTTCTCTATAGATCGAGTAAGCATCTCTCGGCTGCGATGTGTACAGTCGCTTGAATTTGCCCGAGCCGAAAAGGTCCCCGTTCGGAATCCATCGCTACACCGGATTCAGAAGTTAGTTATGTAGCCTCGGCCGGCGCTTATCTCGGAAGAATTATGTACCTGCCTGCGGGGCGACAGCTTGAATGCCTCGTGCACCGGGGGCCGCGCCATACCGGCCCGTCAACCGTCCCCACCCCCTCCGCCCTAGCCCACGCCAGTTTTATAGTAAACTGGTCCGGAACATGCGAAATCTCTGCTTCACCCTCGTTGCATTTGCGGGCCTCGTCCAAGCTCAAACCTGGACCCCCCTCACCAATCAGCCCACCTTCACCGCCAGCACCGCACTCTTGCTGACCGATGGCACAGTCATGGTGCAGGCTCTCTCTGCCCAAGGCTCCGGCTCACGCGCCTGGTGGCGCCTCACCCCCGACATCACCGGCAGCTACGTCAACGGCACCTGGACCCAACTGGCCTCCGCGCCCTCCGGCTACGGGCCCCTTTACTATGCTTCCGCCGTCCTTCCCAACGGCGACGTCGTCGTCAACGGCGGCGAGTACAACCTCACCAACGCCCAGGTCGAAACCAACCTCGGCGCTATCTACAGTCCCACCGCTAACAAATGGGAAAAACTTGCCGCCCCCACCGGCTGGCCCAATATCGGCGATGCTGCGAGCGTCGTCCTCCCCAATGGCAGCTACATGATCGGCAACTGCTGCACCAACGCCCAGGCCATCCTCGACTTCACCACCAAAACCTGGACCATCACTGGAACCGGCAAAGCCGATGTCAACTCCGAAGAAGGCTGGACCCTCCTTCCCGATGGCACCGTCCTCACCGTCGATGTCAGCGACGTCCCCAACACCGAGCGCTACAACCCCGCTACCGGATCCTGGAGCACCGCCGGAAAAACCCCCGTCGGCCTCGAAGGCTACTCCGAAATCGGTCCCGCCCTTCTCCGCCCCGATGGCACCGTCTTCGCCACCGGAGCCGATGGCAACACCGCCATCTACACTCCCGGACCCGGCGGCGCCAACGGTACCTGGACGCAAGGCCCCACCTTCCCGGCCGTTAACGGCGCCCAGCTCGATATCGCCGATGGACCTGGCGCTCTCCTGCCCAATGGCAATGTGCTCGTCGTCGCCAGCCCCGGAGCATACAAAACCCCGTCGTACTTCTACGTGTTCGATGGAACCAATTTAAATGCCATCGCCGGTACCCCCAACGCGCCCCACAATTCTTCCTTCTACTACCGCATGTTGATCCTGCCCACCGGCCAGGTCCTGGTCACCGACGGCAGCTCCGACGTGGAAATCTTCACCGGCACCGGCTCCCCGAATCCGTCATGGGCGCCCGTAATCTCCCAGGTTCCCGTCAAGCTGGTTCCCGCGAAAACCTACAAGCTCTCCGGCGTCGGCCTCAACGGCCTGTCCCAGGGCGTCGCCTACGGCGATGATGCCCAGGCCGCCACCAACTACCCCATCGTTCGCATCACCGTCACCGCCACCGGCCACGTCTTCTATTGCCGCACCGCCAACCACAGCAGTATGGCGGTCGCCTCGCCCGCCACGGTTTCCACCCAGTTCACCGTGCCCAGCGGCATCGAAACCGGAGGAGCCGAACTTGTCGTCGTAGCCAACGGCATCCCCTCCGCCCCGGTCGCCGTCACCATCGAGTAACACCCGGACGGAAGTTTTCCGCCCCGCCGTTCCAGGCACTTGCGTCAACAAGCGCCCGTCTCAGGTTAGCCCGCGTCCTAGCATGGAATCGGGAATCCGGGGACGGGCGCATGTGCTTGCAGGCGCCACCCCCGCTCCCGCACACCCCCCCCCGTGAAAAGCCCCTGCCATTCCCGCGCACTTGGCTTCGTTCGAAACGCAATCCCATGTTTGGCAAAAATTGGCTTCGTTCGACGCTGCACTCTTCTGCACACTTCCGCACACCCAGCCCAGAAGCCAAACAGAATCAACGAAAATTGGCTTCGTTCGGCGCTGCGGTCTTCCCCACGCCTCCGCCCACTATAAACGAAATAAACTTAACAGAATCAAAAAGATGGGCTTCGTTCGGCACTCCATCTATATCCCGCGTCCCACAGCCGAACCGCGACCGTCAGGGAGTGCCCCACGAAACTCCCATCCCATCTACTGCTGGCGCCATGCCGCCAGATGCATGCCTGCGGGAAGCTGGGCATGTACCAGGTCGAGATCGTCCCGGCGAACCGGGATGCTCACATCGGCCGGCTGCGGTGGCGACGGGTAGTTCTCCCGAAAAGTCAATTTCAGCGTTCCCTCGTTCCAGCCTAACGTGCGCGTAGTGTCGGCGTAGGAGCGCAGAATCTGGGCTCGCTGGGGATCCTTGCAAGTAAGCATCGCCTCCCGGATAATGCCGTCCTGCGAGGCGTAGATCACCACGCCCACAACTCCAGGAGCGCGCAGACGCGCGTCTTTCTCATCGTCTCCCGGCACCGTGAGTCCGGCGTAGCGCATCGTCAGAGTTTCCCGCGCGATCGAAAAGCTCACCAGCGGCATATAAGTATCGAACAGGTGCTGCCCTGAGCCGAGCTTGTAAACCGACCACCACTCGGTTTCTTCCAGTCCCCGGGCAACCACGAACAGAGCATCGTCCACCACGGCGCCATCGGTGCCTTCCACCGCCAGTGAAAACATGGGCTTGTTCCGCGGATCGTCGCCCAGTCGCCAGGCCTCCAAAGTGACCATCGATTCCAGCCCAATCTCGCCCAAGACCTGTTTCGACTTGGTGGTCTTGCATAACATCAAGCGCTCGCCCGCCGGCCGGCCGGGCGCCGTGCTCCCGCTAATAAGGTAGGTGACGTTTCGGATCTCAACCGTTGGTGAGCCGGCGGAATCCATCGATAAATCAAACGAGGAGGAGTTTTCTGCGTGACGCGGGCTTTGCGCCACCGCCAAAACCGGCAGAAAGAGCAAGATTGCCCTGCGCGTGACTGCTTCGGACCGCACCGGGGCATCTTAGCACGCGGGCCGCCGCGCTAACCAAACTCTGGAGATTCGTGCAAAAGCAGATGCCCCCAAGCCTCCCGCTGCTGCCGATCCCGGGCCTCTAACCCCTGCCACGCCAATCGATTGCAAAACGAACCCAAATCGGAGCCCAACATCTCATCCGCGATTGGTTCCCGCCGCGCGAAACCGCCCTTAAATTCCGCCGTTCAGCTCATTCTTCGCGTGTGCTGGGTCATCGAGAGACTTCAGCAATTTCTCGACATTTGCCTGAACCTCGATCACCGTGGCGCTGTCATGTTCGAACGTGGCGATCAGGATCCGCGTGCTCTTCGCCCTGCGGCCTTCCGGTCCCAGGAAAATATAAGTCGCATTGCCGTCGCTGTGGGAATGCGTGCGTACGAAGGGGCGCAGGTTGTTGCCAGGTACTGTATCCATGACTCGATCCCGCTCGCGCCAGTCATCGCGGATGCCCTCGAACACGGCGAGCTTCAATCCAGTGGCGCCTTCCGGATGAGCCACTTTCACCACGAAGTTCGCTACGCCCATCAACGGAATGTGCGTTTGATGCACGCCGTAATGCGATTCAATCGCCTTCACGATGTGCTCGAATTCCCCGTCCCCGGCCAAAGCCGGCAGGCAAGCGGAGACGGCCAGCACCGCCAGCGAACAAAGCCGCGTGTTCATTTCGCCCCCTTCGAGACTCTGGAGTGCTCCAAGCGCGGGATACCGAACTCGCCGCTCAATTCCGCGATCTTGTCCGGATCGATGTTGCCAGTGATGTTGACGATCGTCAATTCCTTCGGTTCGGCGGCGATCACCACCAGACCTCCCACGCGGCCGTTGCCCGCGTCTTTGAAATAGACATCAACATTGTCTCCATGTTTGGAGCGTACGCCCACCATGCGCCCCCATGCCGGGCTTTGCAACTGCCTGCGGACCGCTTCCACATCGGACTGGTTGTACTCGTTTTCATTGCGGAATTCAAAGCTCCGCACATAAATCTGGTCCAGTCCCGACATGATCTTGCGGACATCGCCTTCGTCATCCTTCTCGTGCATGAACTTGCTGGCGAACTGCAGCATGCTCTTGTCCAGCGTCACGGTGACGGCGTTATCCGCCTTCTCCGCCAGCGCGTCCAGATTCACCGGCATCTTGATTTCCTGGGCCCATGCCGGCAGCAGGGCCGCCGCGAATACCATCGTTGCGATTTTCATTGTGTTTCCCGCCTCGCAAGCAAATACGACCAAGACGCGATGCGGGAACGCAAAGATTCGCGGCCTGAAGTTGAAGCGGCGGTTCGTTACGGCCAACCTGCCGTTGTGCCGGCGGGCGCAAGCACCGGTTCGCGGCGGGACGGGACTAAGCTCCGCGCTCGGACAGGTAGCGGATATGCCGCAGCACTCGCGCGTGGATGTGATGGATCACGGCATCCGACCACCAACGCCAGTAGGCGGCGGGCCACAATCCGTGCCGGTACCACGAAGTTCCAACCACGAGGGTGCGGCCTTTCGGGAGCGGGGTCAGCTCGAATTGTCCCTCTTGCGCGATGTAATAGCCGTCGAGATGCTTCGGGTGGATGGGCCCATATAGGCCCATCTCCACCATCGGCGGCGGCGTTTGGGTGACGGCAAAGCGCAGCAGACGGGGTTCGTCCCAGACCACCACGCGTTCACGCACGGCCCCTGTAGACAGGACGCAGCTTCGCGGCGCCCCCGCGCCGCTGCCGTCGATGGTGGTTCGAATGGGATACGCCAAGCCGGTGCGCAGCACCCAATCCGGGGACTCTTCAATCGTGGAAAACGCGGCCACATGCTGCCAGACGCGCTCCGGCGCGGCGTTCACCACAATGCTGGTAGCGACTGAATAAAACGGCGGTTTCGCATGTACGTCGAACAACAGGAACGCTGGGATCAGCAGCGTCATGACCGCCGGCTGTTTGCCGCGCGACGGGGCATCGCCCCAATACGCGAGGAGGCTTCCGGCAACCGACAGCGGCACTACTACCGGAAGCGCCATGGCGACACAAATAACCCCCTCGGCGCCCGCGACAAGAAAAAGACAGCATCCCATGGCGCCAACGATTGCCCCGATGCGCACAGCGCCGCCGGCTGTTGCCGGCCGGCGGATCCAGGCGGCCAAACCGCCCGCGATGATCGGGAGAACGATAAAGAGCGTCCACCCGTAAAGGCCGCGATGTGCCATCGCGAGCGCGGCAATCAGCAGCAGCGCTAAGCCGGCGAAACCCAGCGCGAACCTCCGGTTGATGTTCATGGCTCCTCCCCCACAACGATATCGATGATCTCCAGGACCGGTTTTCGCAGAGGCCGCATCAGGGGAAACGAGGAGAGCCGGACCAGTGACGACGCCACCTTGCACGCCAGAGGCAAAAGCCTTTGCGTGCGGCTTTGCTCGGCGGAGTCGTCCGTGATCCAGAAGAGAATGACGCCCATCTGAAAGAACCAGAGAACGCCAGGCAGGTGCGGCGCCAGATCGCGCGGGACTTGCGCCCTGGTTTGTTTGATGAGCTGCCCGAACCAGGAGATATCCAGGTCGCGGATGGGCTTGGTTTCCGCGCTAAACGGAGACAACGGGGATTTCGGATCGGCGCCGTTACGGAGCAGCGCGCGCAGCACTTCCCGATGCGATGCGAAGTAAGCGAATTTCACCCGAATCAGCGAGGCGAGGCCCGCTTCGAGATTCGATACTCCCGCCAGGCTCTGCCCGAGGCTATCCTGCATGTCGTCGCAAGCGCGCTGGTAGAAGTCCAAGACAATCGCGTCTTTGGACGAGTAATAGTAGTAGGCGGCGCCCGTCGCCACGCCGGCGCGTTCCGCGATGCCGCGCATCGTGGCGGCTTGGAAGCCCTGATCGCGAAACAACGCCAAGCGCTGCTTCGAGGATTTTGCCGGCGGTAGTTTCAGATTTCGAGATCATTCTTGAACGTGTTCAGTTTTAGTGTATGGCACGCGCGGGGGCGTGTCAATGCTTTTCTGAACGCGTTCAAACACTGCCATGCGTCAAATCCGGCGGCTTACTTGGGTTCGGCGGGGGCCTTTCCGGCGGAGACGGACTCCTCAATCTGCACCAGCTGCGCTTTAGCGGCGGCGGCTGCGGGCGGACGCAGCAACCGCCGCGGAAGTTTGGACAAATAAACCAGCCGCTCGATGGAGGGGAGCAGACGCCGCACCGTCTTGCCGTGGAACAGCAGGCTGCCGGCTACCAGCGCGGGATGCGGAATCGTCGTGCAGCAGCGCGCGCAGATATCGATCTCGCCGGCGCGACCGCTCAGATGCGCCCGCCGCATCCTCACCATTTCATCCGCGTTCCAGATGCTGGCGAGCGCCTGATTGCCGATGTTCCCGAGCGGAGCGCCATCCAGCATGTAGCTCTGGCAGCACGGATAAACATCGCCATTCTGCTTCACGTACATGGGACCGCGCCACAGGTAGTGGCAGGGATGTTTCCAGTCGTCCGCGGCATGGCCGGCGTCGGGACGCAACATATTGGTTTCGTCTTCTTTGATGCGGATCTGGTCGACGCCCGGAATGCCCCTCCAGAATTGCGTGAAGTCGTCCGCTTCGCCTGCGTTGCGTTCCATGCGAACCATCTGCACCACCACTTGCAGCTTCGAGCGGCGCTCATGTTTCATCCCGGCGAAGCGCACGAAGTTTGTGCGGACCTTTTCGAATTTCGCGCCCTTGCGATAGAACTCGAAAGTCTCCTTTGTCGCGCCGTCGAAGCTCAGCGTGATCTGCTCCAGCGGCGAATCCAGCACCCGCCGCGCGCACGTCGTTCGTCCAGGAACGTACCGTTGGTCGAAAGCAGCGTGGAGATGCTGTGCTGGTGGCAGAATTCGATGCGCTCGAAGATTTGCGGATCCATGCAACGGCTCGCCCAGGCCGATCAGCATCATGTGTTCCGCCGTCGAGCCGGAATCGCTCACCAGGCGCTCGAAATATCCCGCCGGCATATCTGCTTTGGGCTGCTTGTGGGTTTCGCGCGGGCACATGGGGCAGTATAGATTGCACTTCGCGGTGGTCTCGACGATATATTCCACCGGCAGCGCCGCGAGCTTCGATCGCCGCGCGAGGTAACCCCACAACAATCTTGCCCGGTTCCAGGCTCGCATCCGTTCTTTCATTGTAACCGCCGTAGCCATGGCATCATCACTAGTTAAGATGCACGAACGCGCGCGGCAACTGAATCAGGCGCCGGTGAAGGCCGGCGGCGAGTATGTCCTTTACTGGTGCCAGATGAACCGGCGCGCTGAGGCCAATCAGGCGCTGGACTTCGCCATCGACCTCGCCAATCAATTGGAGCTTCCCGTCCTATTCTATGAGGGCCTGACCTACGATTATCCTTACGCCAACGATAGATTGCACCGCTTTATTCTGGAGGGCGTTCCGGAGACCGCGCGCATGTTGGGCAAAAGCGGCATCGGATATGCATTCTATTTGCGGCGCGGACCGCAAGACCCCAACGATGTTCTCTATCGCCTGGCGGCGCGCGCGTCAGCGGTCGTGACTGACGATTATCCTACCTTCGTTACACCACGCCACAACACCAGTGTGGCAGCCAAACTGCAAATTCCCTTTTATGCCGTGGACGCAAGCTGCATCGTCCCCATGCAGAGCTTCACCAAGCGCGAATATGCGGCGTATACCATCCGGCCCAAAATCCACAAACTCCTGCCGTCTTACTTCTGGCCAATGGTTGCGGTGAAAGCGGGCAAACGCTATACCGCAAAGCCTCCGTCGTTCCACACGGAAGTCACCAACGAAAACATAGGCGAACTCATCGCCGCTTGCCACATCGACCATAGCGTTCAGCCTTCCGTGTCCATTACCGGCGGCCGGGCCGCCGCAAAGATACAACTCGCGAAGTTCATCCAGGATGGACTGGGGCGATATGCGGCGGAAAGCAATCAGCCCTCGGCGCACGCTACCTCTGGCCTCAGCCCTTATTTGCATTTCGGACAAATATCCTCGCTGGAAATTGCCTTGGCCGCCCAGGCGCATCATCGCGAATTTCTGGAGGAATTAATCGTCCGGCGGGAACTGGCATTTAACTTCGCGCGCTTCGCCCCACGCGTCGATTCCTTGGAAGTGCTTCCCGCGTGGGCGCTGGAAACCATGCGCCTTCATAAGAAAGACCGGCGGGATCCCGTTTATGCGGCGGATCGATTCGAGCGCGCCGAAACCTACGATGCGCTGTGGAATGCGACGCAGCGGGAATTACTCACTCGCGGAACCATTCATGGCTATTACCGGATGTATTGGGGCAAGAAAATCATCGAATGGTCTCCAACCTATGAAGACGCGCTCAGCACCATGATCTACCTGCACGACCGCTATGCGCTCGACGGCCGCGATCCCAACACCTATACCAACATCCTGTGGTGCTTTGGCTTGCACGACCGGCCGTGGCCGGAAAGACCGGTATACGGCAAGATCCGCTGCATGACCCTCGAAGGCATGCGGAGGAAGACCAATGTCGACGCCTACATCGCCGAAATCGAAGGCGATGACCTGCCCCTGTTCACTGAATCAAAGATACAGTCCGGCGGGTGAGCGGGTTCGGCACCGGCGTCACGCTGAGGTTGGTAAAGACAGCCATCTGCAGGGCGCCTGTGATCAGTTGCAAGGGACCCTTAATGCTATCGCCCGGCAAAAGACCTAAGATCGTGGTCCAGGCCGCGCGCGGCGCGTAAATCGTCCCATATAGATTCACGCCGAGCGCGCTGGCTTGCAGGATCATCTCTTGCGATCCCGGCACCGCCAGGATATTAGTGCAGGGGCTGCCGCAAGAAAGATCGAGCGCGCCCGTCCCCGTGTACTTGAGCGTGGTGTTCGCCTGATCCTGCCACATCAGCACCGGCGCGAACGGCTGCAGGCTGGCGGGTACCGCCGAGTTCGAGGAATTCAAACCATGCAGCACCGCGCTGTAACCCAAGCCGCCTTGAAATCCCGCCTGCACTTGCGGCAGCGTCACCGATATAGTCGAGATCGCGGTCGGAATTTGCAAACCCGGATAATTGGTGTCGGTAAACACGAAGATTTCGCCTGCGTCGGTATTCTGAGTGATTTGCCCGCCTACCATCGGAGTTAAGTCTTTCACGGTCGAATTTGCGCCAACTGTAAGGGCGATTCCCGGAGCACCCGCCACAGCCTGGGCGCCTGCAAAAACATACTCACCAGGACTGAACGTAGTCGTGGAGAGCACTCCGGTTACCAGCCCCCCGTAAAAAACGTAGTTGCAAAAACCGCCGCACGGCGTGGCTGCTCCGTCGGAAAAGATGACATTGCCCAGGACCGTGATCGGTGTACCCAGCGCCGCACCAGTCAGCGGATTGGTGGAGTAATAATTTCCCGGCGCCAGCACCGTCGGCGAACCGGATAGAATACTGCCTGTAATAACGCCTGCCGGCACCGGATGATTCGGCAAACCGGTGGGCGCCGGGGGCTGCCCCTTGCCGCGCATGGGATCCTCGAAATCGCTGCCGTCCGGAAACCCGTTGGTCGGCGCGGAGTTCCAGTTCGAAAGCCCTAGCGCTCCCACGCCCCCATTGCCCATGATGTAAGTGAAGGGCGAAGTGACCGTTGCCGTGCCGATAATCGTGGCCGCCGGAACATTGGGCAGCGGCGTCGACGATGCGTTGGCCGATGACATATAAATTCCCCCGCCGGCATTCACCGTTGCGCCTAATAGCGAGAGAAAATCCTCACCGCAAACCAACCCGATGTTGAGCGCGGACACGAAACAATCCGACGAACGGTTCAGTAAATATAGCGACGGCGTCACCGCGCTGGGGAAAATGGCCGCCGTAGCTTGTGCGCCGGTTGATAGCCAGGCATTGCCAAGAATTGCCGAGAAAAGCTGCGGCACCGACTGCGTGGCCGATGCCTGCGCCCAATACAGCACGCCGGGCACGTGCGGGGCGCCCGGAGCGGGAGATGTTGTGCCGCCCGCCATCTGCAAAGACTGGCGTCCCCCGGCGCCACCCGCGGTCACGCCATTTTGCTGGCCGTATAGGCAGCCAACTTGCAAATTGCCGCTGGCCGGGCAGGATGTGGAACTTTGGCACTGCGCGTTCACCCCGCATTGGATCGTCGCGGTTTGGCCGGCCGCCGAAAGAGCTTGGGAAGCGGCGGCTAAAGCGGCTGCGTCGGCCGCGGCTTGCGCCACGCGGCGCGTATATCTGCCAAACCCAAGGTCCACAACTAATCCAATAATCGCAAGCGCCAGCGTCAGCGAGATGGTCGCCATGACCAGCGCTTGTCCCTTTTTGTTATTGCGAACCTTCATGAATAAACGCCTTTTATGGAATATCAGAACAAAATCTCTTCTTGCGATTCCGCGCCCAGCGTAACCGCCTTGAATTGCACCGGATTGGATCCCGGCCAAAACATCGATAAGCCGGATTGAAACGAATAAGTGCCTGAGATTTTTACCGGTAATCCGATACTGTTATTTGGGGACGCGGGCCAGGCGCTGGCGCTGGAGAGGCAACTTGAAACAGGCGCGCAATTTTGTGTGGAGCTTCCGGCCGCGAGAGTTACATTCAATTGCGTAGGGCTGAGTCCGACCGCGTTTTGCTGCACCAGGGTAGCGACCGCGCCGAGCGTCACCGGGCAGCTGGACGACGCTTGCGCGCAGCCTTGGCCGTGTACTACTGCAAATCGCGTACCCTCTTTAACCGCGTGCGCCAAAGTAGCGTAAATCCACATCCCGCGCGCCAATTCCACAATGGAAACCAATAGAAATATCAAAGGAATCGAAACCAGCGTAAATTCGACCAGCGCATTCCCCGCCTGAAGCCGTCGCCGTCTCCCGCTCATTGCGTTTCCCTCAATCGCATCTCGGCCGTGCGGGTAATGCTGGTAACGCCCGGAATGGGAATGCGAAATAGTGGTGGCATTTGGTAAGTCACGGATACGAATGCTGCGGGACCACCGTCAACGCTCGTGGATGTTCCCGTGCACGGCGTGCTGTTATCGCAATAAGTGGATGTCACGGTGATCGGGTTGCTGCTGCATGATCCGGTGTAAGTCGGCCCGACGTTCGGCAGCCCGGTAAGCTCCTGTGCGGCCAGAGTGCAAGCGCCGCTTTGATCTCCGGCCGTGGCGGTCGTAGCGGCGGTATGCAATACCGCCACGCGAGCGGCGTTTTCGACCCCGATCAACGCATACGAATAAAACCCGAAATCGAAGATTCCTGTAAAAAGAAATATAAACCAGGGCAATAGGAGCGAAAACTCGATGATCGAGTTCCCTTTGCAGCCTTTTTTCCTGGACGTTTTGATCTTCATGAAATGCCCCTCACACTAGGGCCAGTATCACCTGCTTGAACAAAGCATTTCAACGCTGGCATTGGGTATTACCGCTTTTCAATGAATGCCCCAGGGTTTAATGGGGGAAACCCTCATCAATTGTTAAATTAATTAAGTGATTTTGTCGAATAATCGACTACACCGGTACCGGCTTGTTGAATAAGTCGTACTATGCGTCGCCAATCCGGTGCAATTTCATCAGGTTAGTGGTGCCCGGCCGGCCCACCGGTTGACCCGCGACAAAAACAACCACGTCGCCCGCTTTCAGGTCGCCGCGCGCGGTAAGAATGCAGTCCATCTGGGCCAGCATTTCGTCCGTCGAGGCGACATCCGGCGCTTCTACCGGCTTCACCGCGTAGTTCACCATCAATTGGTGCAGCACCTTTTCCCTCGGCGTCATGGCGTAGATGCAGACTGGCGGCCGGTAGCGCGAAACCAGCCGTGCGCTAGATCCGGTTGCGGTGAAGACCACGATAGCTTTGACATGGGCGGCGCGCGCCGCATGGTAGGCGGCATCCGCGAGAATCTCCGCATGCGCGGGTTGGGCGCCGGGCGGCAAATCGCGAAAACCTTCGGAGCGCAAGGAATTCTCGGTCTCGCTGGCAATCCGCGCCATGAATTTTACCGCCTCCACCGGATATTTTCCGACGGATGTTTCGCCGGAAAGCATAACCGCATCCGTTCCATCGTAAATGGCATTCGCGACATCGCTGACTTCGGCTCGCGTAGGCGTGGAATTCTCGATCATCGACTCCAGCATTTGCGTTGCTGTAATCACGAATTTCCCATGATGACGGGCACGCTGAATGGTGGATTTTTGAATGCGCGGCACCGTCTCCAGTGCCAGTTCCACCCCTAGATCGCCGCGCGCCACCATCACGCCGTCGGCTTCATCCAGAATTGCATCGATATTTTCCCAAGCCTGGGGTTTTTCGATTTTTGCGACGATCGGCAGAGCGCACTGCATATCGCGCAGCGAAGCGCGCAGTTTGCGAACGTCGTCGGCATTGCGCACGAAGGAAAGCGCCACCATGTCGATGCCCTGCCCTACTCCAAAACGCAGATCGGCCAGATCCTTTTCCGTGACCGATGGTAAACTCACCGCCACGCCGGGCAGGTTAATGCCCTTGTGATCGCCGATGGTGCCGCCGCACACGACCTCGGTTTCGACCGAAGTCCCCTTCACTTCGCGGGCCCGCAATTCAATGGCGCCGTCGACCAGCAGAATCCTGTCGCCGGGGCGCACATCCGCGGCGAAGTTGCCGTAGGTGGTCGAGGCGCGGCTGCAATCGCCAAGGATGGATTCGGTCGTTATGGTAAAGGTCGCGCCGGGCTTCAGCGTGCAACTGCCGCCCGCAAACCGCCCTAAACGGATTTTGGGCCCTTGCAGATCGAGCAGGATGCAGGAGATTCGTCCCAATTCCGCAGCCGTCCTGCGGATAGCGGCGATGCGCGCGGCATGTTCGGACTGCGTACTGTGCGAGGCGTTGAGTCGAAAAACGTCGACCCCCGCCAGGAGCAACTCTCGGATCACTTCAGCGGAGTCGCTGGCCGGTCCGAGTGTGGCGACAATTTTGGTATTGGGCATAAAATCGGGTACCATTCCATTTTGCCCTAACATGCCTATCTATCAAGTGATTATTCTGGCGATCGTGCAAGGCTTGACGGAATTTCTGCCGGTGAGCAGCACCGCGCACCTTTATCTGACGTCGTGGCTTATGGGCTGGAATACCGAGAGCCTCACCTTCGACATCGCTCTGCACATCGGTACCCTGCTGGCGGTCGTAATCTACTTTGCCCGCGATTGGGTTCAGATCGTCGCACAGGGAATCGGCCTGCGCTTGGGGCGCGACGAGGAACTGGAACGGAATACCGGCCTGCTGTGGCTGCTGGTCATCGGCACCATTCCGGTCGGCATCGCCGGGCTGCTCTTCAACAAACAGGCCGAAGGAGCCTGGCGCAATCCGATAGTCATCGGAACCATGATGATCGGTATCGGCATCGTCATGGGAATCGCCGAGTGGATGGGGCGCAAAACGCGGGATATCTCCGGCGTCAACTTCGTGGATGCCGGAACCATCGGGGTCGCGCAAGCCCTGGCGGTGGTGCCCGGCGTATCTCGCAGCGGCATAACTATCTCGGCGGGATTGTTTCGCAACATAAATCGCGAGGCGGCGGCCCGCTATTCTTTTCTGCTCTCAACGCCAGCCATCGGAGCCGCCGCGGCTAAGGCCGTTTACGACTTGATCAAGCACAAAGCCTTTGATCCCAACATGGAAACGGCTCTGGCGGTGGGCATCGCGGTGAGCGCGATAACCGGCATAATCGTCATCGCGCTGTTTCTCAAATTTCTTAAGCGCCGCAGCCTTTGGTTTTTTGTGTTTTACCGGATTATTTTTGGCATAATGGTGCTTGCTCTGGCTTTCTTCCGCCGGCCAGCGGGATGAAGCTGTTATCTCCGACTTCGCAAAAGCGAATCAATGAACTGGTGGGAGTGCTGCTCCTGTCGCTCGGCTTAGTCTTACTGCTAAGCCTGGCGTCGTACCATGTCCTTGATCCTTCTCTGAATAGCGCCGCGTCCACGCGGCCGCACAACCTTATTGGCTACCCCGGCGCATGGTTTGCCGATTTGCTCCTGCAGACCTTTGGCATTGGCGCGTTCGTGTTTCCGATCCTGATGTTTGGACTCGCCTGGAAGTGGGTGAGGTCCGATGCGCTTGAGGCCGGCGCGATCAAACTTTGCGGCACGTTCCTTTTGGTGCTCAGCTTGACGGCCGCGGTTTCCTTCGCGCCTGGGCTGGCACTATTTCATGGGATGATCCCGATCGGCGGCCTGTTAGGCATGCTGCTGTCGCATTATCTGATACACGCGCTGAATCCTACCGGCGCGGTCCTGCTGACAGTTACCACCTTAATTGTTTCGGTCTACCTGGTTTCAACATTTACCATGTCGAAGCTCGCGGTCTGGTTCGCCGGCCCCCTTCGCATTCTGACGATGTTTACCGATGCGTTCCGGCTCTGGCGCGATGAACGGGTGCGGCGTAGTCAGGAGAAAGTCAAGCTGAAAGCGGCAGCCAGGGCGGCCAAACGGCGCGAGGAAACGGCCACCCAGACGGTGCGCCGCAAAGCTTCACGAGCGGCGGAGACCGAAACAGCGGCTGCGCCAATTTCGAGTGCTGCCGCGGCCCCCGAAGAAGTGGAAGAAGCGCCGGCCAAGCCGGCCGATATTCCCATTTGCGCGCTGGAGGAACAGACACCCGCTGACCCGGATTCCCCGCCTTGGGAGGTCTCCGTTCCAATAGCCGCGGCGCAGCCCGCGGGCCCCATGTCGTACCGGCTTCCATCTACGGAGCTGTTAATGGAAGGACAAGGGCGCAGTCCTTACGACGAACAGGAACTGAAAGACATCGCCGTCCGGATCAAATCCAAGTTCGAGGAATTCAACGTTCTGGGCTCGGTCGTGCAGATCAATCCCGGTCCCGTCGTGACCACCTTCGAGTTCAAGCCCGAGGCTGGCATTAAATACAGCCGGATCACCACGCTAACCGAAGATTTGTGCCTTGGATTGCAGGCGGAATCCATTCTGATCGAACGCATTCCGGGCAAGCCTACCGTCGGCATCGAAGTTCCCAACAGCAAGCGTGAAGTAATTGCGCTGCGGCAGATGCTCGAATCGGAAGAATTCACGCAAGCGCCGTCGCGATTGACGATTTCGATGGGGAAGGACATCAATGGACGCATTCGGGTGGCCGCGTTAGAGTCCATGCCTCACCTGCTGATTGCCGGGTCGACCGGATCCGGTAAGTCCGTGATGATTAATTCCATGGTGATGTCGATTTTGTACAAATCGACGCCGGACGAAGTGCGCATGATTATGGTGGATCCCAAGCGCGTGGAACTCGGAATGTATGAAGGCATTCCGCACCTGCTGACTCCGGTAATCACCGATCCGAAGAAAGCCACTAACGCGCTACGCAATGCGGTCCTCGAAATGGATCGGCGGCTGCGGTTGCTGGCGGAATTCGGCGTACGGAACATCGACCAGTTCAACAAGAAGATTCGCAAGAAGCAGGAAGAGCCGCGCAGCCTCTTTGAAGAGGACGAGCCGCCCACCGAAGACTTGCGCCCGCTTCCATATATTTTGATTTTAATCGACGAGTTGGCCGACCTCATGATGCTCGAAGGCCGCAACGTGGAAGAGTCGGTCACGCGGCTGGCGCAGATGGCGCGCGCGGTGGGCATGCATTTGGTTTTGGCGACGCAGCGCCCCAGCGTGGACGTGATCACCGGTTTGATCAAAGCGAATTTCCCGTCCCGCATCAGCTTCCGCGTAGCCACGCGCGTGGATTCACGCACCGTATTGGACGTGATGGGCGCGGAGCACTTGCTGGGCAAAGGCGACATGCTGTTCCTGCCGCCCGGGTCGTCGCGGCTGATTCGCGTGCATGGCGCATTCGTGACGGAGACGGAAATCAACCGCGTGGTGGATTTCTGGAAGGAGCAGGCCGCGCCAGAGTACGATCAATCGTTCCTGGTGGCGCCGCCGACAGACGATGCCGAGCCAGAAGGCGAGGAAGTGGCGCCAGGCGGCCAGGATCCGATGTACGAAGATGCCGTTCGGATTGTGCTGGAGATGGGAAAAGCCTCCACTTCGACGCTGCAGAGAAGGCTGCGTCTTGGTTATGGGCGAGCGGCACGGATTCTGGACACGATGCAGCGCGACGGGATCATCGGCCCCCCGGATGGCAGCAAGCCCCGCGAAGTCCTAAAGCGCCCGGATTGGTTGCGGGAAGTAGAAGATTCAATCCGGTAGCAACGCGGACCGGCGCTAGCGGTACGGCCATCCGGCAACCGGCCATCCCGTTTCGCGCTCGATTGCCAGCAGACGGTTGTACTTTGCCAGACGCTCCGACTGTGTAATGGAGCCGGGTTTGAATTGATCGGCACACCAGCCTGCGGCCAGGTCGGCGGCCCAGTTGTCTTCCGTCTCGCCGCTGCGGACACTGATGGTCACCTGCCAGCCTGCCTCTTTGGCAATGCGCCACGCTTCCGCCGCTTCGGTAAGTGTGCCAATCTGATTCGGTTTCAGAAGCAATGTATTGCACGCGCCGGCGGCGATGGCGCGGCGGATGCGGGCGGGGTTCGTGCAGAGCAGGTCGTCGCCGACTACGCGCGCTCGCGTACCGATGGCTGTGGAGAGTTCGGACCAGCGGTCCCAATCCTCCTCGGCGAGCCCATCTTCGACACTTACGATTGGATAGCGATCGACCCACCGTAATACGCGGGCAATCATGCCGGGGCCATCCAGGAGCGCGCCGTCAAGGTGGTAGTGTCCGTGATCGTAGAACTGGCTGGCGGCGACATCGAGGGCTAGCGCGACGTCAATACCTGGACGATAGCCTGCCGTCTTGATGGCCACGACGGCGGCCTCGATCAACTCTTCGGCGCTGTCGCAAGGAGGGGCAAGGCCCCCCTCGTCCGCCGTCAGTAGGCGCATGCTGTAGCGCTTCAGAATTAGCGTCGCTGCCGCTTGATAGACGTCGTAGGCCATGGCCAGCGATTCGTCGATGGTGGACGGGCGAGCCGGGACAATCAGGACATCCTGAATCGCGACTTGACGGCCTGCGTGACGGCCGCCGCTAAAGAGGTTGATGGTGAGTCGCGGCAGCGCTTCCGGTGTCAGCCTGAGCAGCCCGGCAAAGTAAGTGTACAGCGGCAGGCCGCGCTCAAAGGCGCAGGCGCGGGCGAAGGCAACCGAAACCGCCAAAACCGCGTTCGCGCCCAGGCGCGATTTGCTCGCCGTGCCGTCGAGCTCGATCAGCGCGTAGTCCAGCGCGGATTGATCGTCGAAGGCGCGGCCGGCCAGCGCGGCATCGATCTCGCCCACTATGCCTGAGACAGCCTTGCGGCAACCCAAGCCGCCGTAACGTTTGGCGTCGCGGTCTCGAAGTTCGAGCGCTTCAGCGGCGCCTGTAGAGGCGCCTGATGGAACGGAGGCCGAACCGGCGTCGCCTCCCGCGAGCAGGCAGGTAGCGCTGACGGTGGGACGCCCGCGGCTGTCCAGAATCTCGGCTGCGGTCAAACGCTCGATGGTTGGCATAGTTGTTCTTCAAATGCTGCTATGAGATGGGAGACTGTAGTGGGCGAACTCGGCAGGATACGCAAAACGGCTTCCCGCTGGCGGCGGCGTTCGCCTGGATTCAGATATTCAAGTGGCGAGCGGCCTACGGCGCGCGCCAGCAGGCAGGCCAAAGTGTGGCGCACCGCGCGCGGTTCCAGATCCTCCGCCCAAGGGGGTGAGCCCAGCGTCTCCGCATAGACGTTCCAGTAGTGGCTGGCTTGCTGGAAGAATTGGCCGCGCAGCCCCGGTATATGGTGCGCCTTGCTAAGAAAGTGCGTCAACGAAAAGCCAAGATCGAACGCAGGGTCGCCGTAGTGGATGACTTCGTGATCGAGGAGGATGAGCCGGCCCTGGTGGACCAGAATATTCTTCGGACTGTAATCGCCATGGACCAAAGTAAGAGGATGGGCAAGCGTATCGCCAATCAGCTTTTCCAGAAAGGGAGCAGCGGCGGGCGCCTGTTCCGCCGAGTATCCGTAATACGGCTCCAGCCGGAGAGACTCGAAAAAGGAGCGGTCTCCAAAGGTTTCCGCGAGATCGGAGCGGCCGTAGGCGTTACTGTGGATCGACGCGAGCAGGACGCCGAACTGCCGGAAATGATCGGCACAGACTTCGCCCGCAAGCAAAACTGTCTTCCAACTCCGGTGGGGTTGCGGCACGGCTTGCATCGCCAGAAGGTGATGCGCGCGATCTTCGAACAACAGGGGCGCAATCGAACCCAGCGGAGCTAGGCGCGCGAGCCATTCCAGCCCAAGCCTTTCCCGATGAATACGCTCCGGCGAACTGAACCAATCGACTGGCACACGCAGTTTGGCCAGAGCCTGCTTCATCACCCAGGACTCGCCAGACTCTCGTTCCACCAACACCGTGCGATTGGAGACGCCGCCTGGCAGCACCGTGATGCGCGGGCGTTCGACGGCCTCGATACGACCCTCGCTGCGCAGGTAGGACAACAGCGCGGCGGGATCTTCGATATCGAGAGCCTCAGGCAACGGGTGCGTCCGCTGTGGCATCCATGGCCGCGTAAGCGCAGCCAACCACGACCAGGAACATGGTGAGCACTTCGCTGTCGCCGAGATTGTATTCGAAGATGCCCGCAATCATGGTGGCGATGACCACAGCTACCGCCCCATGCAGCAAGAATTTCAAATCGCTGCGGCCGGGCGGTAATCGCAAGACGCGGCGCCCGCAATCCCAGAGGATCTGGCCCAATAACCAGAGCATCGCCAACATGGCCGGGATGCCGCGCTCGGCTGCATATTGCAAATAGATGTTGTGCAGGTGCCCGTACCATCCGTCGGGCAGGGGCCGCGGAATGTCCGGCGGCACGTAGCGGTCAAATTGCACCTTCACTTCCTCGGGACCGATACCGAACCAGGGATGCGCACGGATCATAGCCAAGCCGGTGCGCCAGGTGACGATGCGGTGCTGGTTGGAGTCGAGTTTTCCGGGGGTTAGCAGCGAGGAGAAACGCTCGTGAATCGAAGCGGGGGCCATCAAAGCAATCAGCAGTAGCGCCACCGGCAAAGCGGCGACCAAGATGCGCTTCCAAAACCAGAGCAGATAAAGTCCCGCGCCTGCGCTAGCCAGCCAGATGCCGCGCGTGAAGCCCAGCAGCAGCGCGGTCGACATCAGCAGAGCGCACAGTAGCCACAACCAAACGCGCTTCCGTTTCACGAAGGCGAAAAACAGGAAGGCGGCGGTCATGAGGAGGGCGAACATCTCCTGTCCACCAAACGTCATCCAATGGCTGGTAAAGCCCGTAATGCGCTCACCCACGTAGTAATCGTAGAAGCCGCGTCCGGAGGCGTGCGCTTCCTGCACCTTATGACCGAATTGCACCAAGCCCCGTAAAGCGGTGAGAGTGCCAGCACCCGTCCAACTCAGGAACAACCAGCGGATGGTGCGCATATCGCGCAAAGTGGAAAACACGACCAGCAGGGTGGTAAATACAAATATTTTTCGCACTTGCGGCAGTCCGGCGGCAGGATCGCTGGAGAATGCCAAAGATACCAACAGTCCCAGCAAAAAGAGGCCAAGCGGAAGCCAGATCCGGGGAAGGCGAAGACGTCCGCCGGAAAGCAGCAGGGCGGCCAAAGCCAACCCCAGTAAGATCTGAGAAGCGGCAATTGAAAATAGAATTGCCACGGCGGACCCGAACGTGAGCCATCGCGCTGCGCGGAAAAGGAACGTTTCGGACGATTCCATGAAACCCTTAGTATACGTGGGGTGCGCCAATCCGGCGGCAGCGATAAACTGTTAACATGACTTGTCCCAATCCCACCTGCGTCCTGCCAGCCGCCGTCATCGCCTTTATAGCGTGCATTGGCGGGAGCGCTCAACTTGCTCCTCCAAAAGTTCCCGCCAACTTAAGGGCGCCCGACAGCGAAACAGTATCTTTGAAGGTGGTCGGCAAGGGCAAACAGATCTATGCCTGCACCGCCAGACCAGACGGCAGCTTTGCGTGGGTACTGGATCGGCCGCAAGCGGAACTCACTGATGCCGGCGGCAGCGTGATCGGAAAACATTACAAAGGCCCTGTCTGGGAAGCGACAGACGGAAGCAAGGTTGGCGGACAAGTCGATCAGCGCGCCAATGCGCCGGATCCAAATGCGGTGCCGTGGTTGCTGTTGAAATCTACAACACGTGAGGGCAACGGCGTATTTTCTCATGTCACTTACATCCAACGCGTCGATACACAAGGTGGCGCACCTCCGCCGTCAGGCTGCGACCAGTCACATGTTCGCAGCGAGATCTCGTCCGATTATCAAGCTACTTACTACTTCTATCATCCACGCGCGCAGTGATCCACAGTAATTGTACGCCGCCCCCCCCCACCCATCGCCATTCCTAGTCGCTGCGGAATTGCTACGTCGGAGACAAGAAGAGACCTGACTTCGTGGCCCCGCTGCCGTTTCCCGCAGTCTCTTCCCAACAATTCAACAGGAGCGGCTACGAGTGTGTTGCTACGAATAATTGTGTATTTTCTCTGCATTGCAGGTGTTTCCTCCGCCCAACAGCGGCAGGACGACGTGCTGATCAACGCCACCATGTCGGTTCAGCGACTGACGCATCCAGCGCCGGCAAGAGCGCAAAGGGAGTTTAACAAGGCCGGCGAAGCTTTCCGGACTACGGGAAGCACACAACGACCTCGGCGCCCGCTACCTGGAAAGATATCTTTGAGCAGGGTGCCTGGCAACTTGAGGCGGCTTTGAAGATCGATCCGCCCGCTCACTAATCTAGGACTTGCGTGGCTTGCGACGGGCCGCTACGATGACGCGGCAAACAGCGCGCGCCGGGCACTGGTGCCCGCACCTGGATCCAGCGTCTCGCAACGGGTGCTCCGCCCGGCGATCGAGCGGGGCATTGTTTCGCGAACCTCCCCTTTGGCGCTCAGCGCTTCGAATCTCCGCCGCGATAAATTGAGCTTTCCATGGCCCAACGCAGCCTTTGCGCAGTAACGCGTAATTCCTGCGTTCCAGTACCTGCGCTATGCTGATAAGTCCCGATGGACTCCCCCATAAAATCGCAGACGGCGACTGTGGTGATTCCGACAGCCGAGTCGCGGGCGGTTTCGTCCACGTCTGAAGAAGGGCGATTCGTTCCCGGAACGCTGGTGGCGGGTCGCTACCGGATCATTTCTCTGCTGGGACGGGGCGGGATGGGCGAAGTTTACCGCGCCACCGATCTCACCCTTTCACAACCGGTGGCGTTGAAATTCCTGCCCGATTCCGGTCCCGACCATTTGCGCGCCCTGGAGCGATTTCACAACGAAGTGCGCGTGGCGCGGCAAGTCTCGCATCCGAATGTGTGCCGTGTGTACGACGTGGGCGAAGCCGACGGCATGCCCTACATCTCCATGGAGTATGTAGATGGCGAGGATCTGTCGTCGCTGCTGCAGCGTATTGGCCGCCTGCCATCCGATAAGGCTCTGGAGATTGCCCGCAGGATCTGTGCCGGGGTAGCCGCGGCGCACGATAAAGGCGTGATCCATCGCGACCTGAAGCCCGCGAATATTATGTTGGATCGGCGCGGCAACGTGGTGATCATGGATTTCGGGCTGGCGGCCGTGGCCGATCAGCTACGCGGCGCGGAAGCGCGCAGCGGCACTCCTGCTTATATGGCGCCGGAGCAATTGCGCGGCGAGCAGGTGACGGCAAAGAGCGATATCTATGCGCTGGGTATGGTGTTGTACGAGATCTTCACCGGCAAGCGGGCTTACGAGGCAGCCACGCTGGCGGAACTGATCCGGCTGCAGGAGCATGCGCACATCACCAGTATGACGTCCATAGCGGCGGAAATCGATCCGGCCATTGAAAAGGCCATTCGTCGATGCCTCGATCCACAGCCCGAAAAGCGGCCGGCCAGCGCGTTGATGGTGGCTGCGGCTTTGCCGGGTGGCGATCCCCTGGCGGCGGCGCTGGCTGCGGGAGAAACACCTTCACCTGAGTTGGTAGCGGCTTCAGGCAAGACGGACGGACTGCCTCTGAAGAAGTCGTTGCCGCTGGCACTAGGGCTCGCGGTTTGTATTATTGCAGTGCCCTTCGTGCGCACTAACGTGGAGTTGCACAGCCTGACGCCCATGGAATTGACGCCTGACGCGCTGGCGGCGAAGGTCCGCGAGCACGCCGCGGCGTTCGGGTATACGGCACTACCCGCCGACAGGAAATACGATCTGCATTGGGACTGGGAACTGCTCGCGTATGCGCGGAAGCAGATCAAGTCTATCGGCCAGGCGCGCAGATGGTTCGCGGCCGAGTCTCCCATGCGCCTTGCCTATCGCGAGAGCCCGCTGCCGTTGGTGGCGCTTCCGGATGGCGAAGTCACCGTGGATCGGCCGTCGCCGACTATATCGGGGATGATCGAAGCTTGGGTGACCAGCAAGGGCGATTTGCGATACTTTCATGCCGTCCCGCCGCAAGTGGATCACGAGGCGCCGCAACGCGAGGTCGATTCGCAGACGATATCCCGCGCCATCGGTATCGACATTTCGCAGTGGCAAGATACGCAGCCGCGATTTACGCCGCTCTACGCTTTCGACTGGATAAAGGCGTGGAGGGGACAGCATCCAGGGCTACCCTTCGAGATTACGGTGCAGGCGGCGGCATGGCACGGCAAGATGGTAGACCTGCAGGTGCTTTCGCCCTGGTCTCTGGCTTGGCGCGATCCAAAGACGTTAAACACTTCCTGGACGAATTCGGCGCGCACGTTGGGTCAGAAATTGAGCTACAGCCTCCTGTTTGTATTCTCGATATTCATGGCGGCGCGCAATTTGCGCGCGGGCCGCGGCGACCGGCGGGGAGCGTGGCGCCTGGCGACCGCTTGCTTCCTGGTGCATGCAGCGATCTGGATGTTTTCAACGCATTGGGTTGTGGACGGTGCGCTGCTGTCGATACTCAAGTCGAATGCGGCGGAATGGTTCCTGGCGGCGGCCATCGTTTGGGTGTTGTATATCGCGCTGGAACCCTCCGTCCGTAGCCGGTGGCCGCATGCGATCTTGACGTGGAGCCGAGTGCTGGCCGGACGATGGCAAGATGCCCAAGTCGCGGCACATGTACTCTACGGAGCGTTGATGGGCATAGTGATCGCCTCGTTTTTCCTAGTGGCTCAATACTTCATGGCGTCGCACGGTTCGATTTTGAATACGGATGACGGCGCCGGCTCTAGCGCACGGGGCTGGATCGCGGATGTATTGGATCGGGGCTACAGTTCTGTTGAGTTTGGGCTGGTTATCATATTCGCCATCTTCTGCTTTCGAGCGGTATGCCGGAAGGATTGGATCGCGGCCGGAGCGGCGGCGGTATTTTTCACCCTGGCCGAGCAAGACGCCTGGCAGGGCAACCTCGCGAACTTCTTTTTCTTCTTTGTCATCTTCGCGTTGCTAGTGTGGGTACTGATGCGGTTGGGTTTGGTTACCACGATCACGGCGGTGTTTTGCGTCAACTCCCTGCTGCGGACGCCGGGCGCGCAGAATCTGACGAAGCCCTATGAGTGGGCGGTGGTCCTTTATCCGGCGATGATTTTGTGCATCGTGGTATGGGCGTTCTGGCGAACATCGGGGCAGCGGCTGATGACCATAGCGGAGGAGCAGCGATGACCCTTTGGTGCGCCCTGGCGGCAACCGCCGCCTTTCCGGCGATGTTGATGGGACAGCAGGGTACGGCGCAGGATCGCCACTTGGTGTGGAGCGATGAATTCAATGGCGCGCCGGGTTCGGCGGTCGATCCGGCCAAGTGGGTTTACGACATCGGCGGGAATGGCTGGGGAAATCAGGAATTGGAAGCTTACACGGACAGCCGGGCTAACTCGCATCTTGACGGCGAGGGGCATCTCGTCGTCAAAGCGCTGCAAGTGGCCGGCGGCAAGTTTACTTCGGCGCGGCTGAAGACTCTTGGCAAGTTTTCGTTCAAGTACGGGAGGGCCGAGGCCCGCATCAAGATTCCCTTCGGGCAGGGCATCTGGCCGGCGTTCTGGATGCTCGGCACGGACATTGAAAGCAAGGGATGGCCGGAGTGCGGCGAGATCGACATCATGGAAAATATCGGCAAAGAGCCGGATACGGTACATGCCACCGTTCACGGTCCCGGCTATTCGGGTGGTGAGGGGATCAGCAAAGCATTCCAGATTGCTGCGGGAAGGCTTGCCGACGATTATCACGTTTACGCCGTCGATTGGACGCCCGAGCGTCTCGATTTCCTGTTGGACGATCACGTCTATCAAACGCTAACACCTGCTTCGCTGCCGAAAGGCGCAAAGTGGGTTTACGATCATCCGTTCTTCCTCCTGCTCAACGTCGCGGTAGGTGGGGCCTGGCCAGGGAATCCCGACCCCACGAGCGTGTTTCCCCAGACCATGCTGGTGGATTACGTACGTGTTTATCGCGACGAGCCGGCGCAGTAACGCATGCTCACGCGACCGGCAGCGCAGCTTCGCTGGTACGTCTGCGGGTTGCTCTTCTTCGCCACCACCATCAACTATGTAGATCGCCAGGTGCTGGGCCTGCTGAAGCCGGCGCTCGAGAAGGAACTCAACTGGCGCGAAGCCGACTACGGCTGGATCGTGTTTGCCTTTCAACTGGCATACGCGCTTACCATGCCATTTGCCGGACGGCTCATCGACTGGGCGGGCACGCGGCTGGGTTACGCGGTGGCCGTGGTCATGTGGAGCGCGGCAGCGATGGCGCATGCGCTGGCGCGCGGCGCGATGGGCTTCGGCATAGCGCGCTTTGCCTTGGGCTTGAGCGAAGCTGCCAATTTTCCAGCGGCCATCCGCACGGTTGCGGATTGGTTTCCCCAGGGAGAGCGCGCACTGGCCACGGGCATATTCAATAGCGGCGCGAATATAGGAGCGATCGTGGCGCCGCTAGCGGTACCGTACCTGGCCCTCCATTACGGCTGGCGCTCGGCGTTTATCGTAACGGGCGCTGCGGGTCTGGTTTGGGTGGCTGCATGGTGCTTGTTCTTTCGCGACCCGGAACATCGCGCGGCCGTTGGTGAGGCGGATGAGCTAGCGTCTAACCCGCCTCTGCGCAGCTTGCTGTCGAACCCGGCCGCATGGGCCTTCATCCT
Source organism: Bryobacterales bacterium (assembly GCA_963738375.1). Classification (GTDB taxonomy): domain Bacteria; phylum Acidobacteriota; class Terriglobia; order Bryobacterales; family Bryobacteraceae; genus Bog-159. The sequence goes on from CAVTWL010000004.1 coordinate 1,690,450, forward strand.
CGGCAAGTTTCTTACGGACCCGGCATGGTGGTTCTATCTGTTCTGGTTGCCCGGGTTTTTGAATCGCGTTTACGGGTTGGATCTGGCACATCTGGGACTGCCGATTATCTTGGTGTATCAGGCTTCGGCTGTTGGATCGATCGGCGGAGGGTGGATTTCAGCCGCTATGATCAAGCATGGCTGGGAGGCAAATCGCGCACGCGAGGCGGCCATGCTGATCTGCGCGGTCGCCGTAACCTCGGTAGTGTTGATCGGAATCTGTCGCACCAACGTGTGGGCCGCCGTAGCCTTGGTTGGTGTGGCGACCGCGGCACACCAAGGATGGTCGGCGAATCTGTACACGCTGGCGTCGGATTTGTTTCCGCGCGGAGCTGTTGGTTCGATCGTGGGACTCGGCGGATTCGGCGGAGCGGTGGGCGGCATGCTCGTCGCGCCTATGGTGGGCTACTGGCTCGATTATTCACGTGGCGCTTACGGGCCGTTATTCGTAATCGCTGGATCGATCTACCTGATTGCGTTCGCGGTAATCCGGTGGCTCACGCGGCTGCCTTCAGTCGCCCAAGTTTAAATACTCTTTGGCGTTGCGATAGCAGATATGGCGAATCATCGGGCCGACCAGTTCGTCGCTATTGGGGATCAAGCCCTTTTCGATATCGCTGCCAATCAAATTGCAGAGGACACGGCGGAAGTACTCGTGGCGCGGATAGGACATGAAGCTGCGCGAATCGGTGAGCATGCCAATAAATCGCGAAAGCAGGCCGGTATTGGAGAGCGCATTCAACTGCCACTCCATGCCTTCCTTCTGATCGAGAAACCACCAGCCGCTGCCGAATTGCATTTTGCCGGCGATACGGCCGTCCTGGAAATTGCCAATCATGGTGGCGAAGGCGTAGTCGTCGATGGGGTTGACATTGTAAATGACCATCTTCGGCAAGGCGTTTGCCGATTCGAGATGATCGAGATAGGCGCCGAGGGCCGCCACTTGCGGCCAATCGCCAATGGAATCGAAGCCAGTGTCGGGACCGGTTTCTTTTAACCGGCTGGAGTTGGCACTTCGGTAAGCGCCAAGGTGAAGCTGTTTAGTCCAACCTTTCTCTGCGTCGAGCTGGCCGAAAAACAGCATCAGATAGGACGCAAAACGGGCGTGCTCAGCTCGGCCCGCGCCTTGGCCGCGGCGCGCTCGATCAAAAATGGGGGCGGCTTCTGCTTCGGAACAGAAGTCGGCGTAACATTGGTTTAACCCGTGATCGGAAAGCCGCGCACCCATGGCATGAAAATCGTCGTGACGGCGGCGAAGAGCATCCGTGAAATCTTGGAGCGAGCCAATATCGACATTGCTGGCGGCGGCGAGCCGATCGACCCACGGATTAAAAAGTGCAGGTTGATCGACTGTGAGAGCTTTGTCGGGTCTGTAGGCGGGAAGAACACGAGTCGCGAGTTTCGACGCGCGAATGGCGCGATGGTGGGCCAAGTCGTCGACGGGGTCGTCAGTGGTACAGAGATGCGTGACTTGGAAGCGCTTCAGAATGCCGTGCGTGCTGAGTTCCGGCGTCGCGAGCATGGCGCCTGCCGTTTCCCAGATACGCCGTGCGCTGCCCGCATCAAGTAGTTCGTCGATGCCAAAGTAACGCTGCAGTTCGAGATGAGTCCAATGATAAAGCGGATTGCGCAGCGTGTAGGGTACCGTCTCCGCCCACGCCAGGAATTTCTCATACGGGCCGGCGTCTCCCGTGCAATAGCGCTCGGCGACTCCGTTGGCGCGCATGGCGCGCCATTTGTAGTGGTCGCCTTCCAGCCAAATTTCGGACAGATTCCGAAACTGCCGATTGTCCGCGATGTCTTTTGGCGGTAGGTGGCAATGGTAATCGAGAATCGGCTGACTGCTGGCGAACGTTTGATACAGGCGTTTCGCCGTGGGGTTATCGAGCAGAAAATCCTGGTTGATGAAGGGCATGCGCGCGGCGCTCCAAGCCACAAGCATACATCGTTGAAAGCGCCGGTTTCCTCAGCAGCATTGCTTCGGGCCGGTCACATGCCGCTCGCGTGATGGCAGTATTGATCTATTTTGGGGAAATTCGACGGAGGCGCCCCGTTTTTTGTTAAGCTCAGGGAATCACGGGGCTGCAATCCAGCATTCGCCGATCTAGACAGGCGGGCTTCTCGCCGCGGAGATTTCTTGTAATTCTGGTGGTGTGTCTCACCCTGTTTGGTCAGAGTTTCGCGCTGGCTTCGCAGGATGAATTGCACCATGCGCAAGACCATTGCTGCCTGCTCTGCCATGCCGGGCCGCTACCGTTCTTGCAGACCACCGTCACCTCGATCGCGGCGCCCGTCTTTGCCGTAGCCTGGATGGCGCCGGTGCGGGAACTTGGTCCGGCGCCCGCGGTCTCCACCTCCACTTTCTCGTCACGCGGTCCTCCCTCCGCCTGAATCAAAATTCCGGTTTGGCGTTCTTTTAAACAAATTAGAGGAGACCGTTCGCCGTGCAGACACTAACGTCATGCATTGGCATGCGCCGATCGATGATCGCCGCATGTGTACCCGTTTCTCTCCTGGCGCCGCTATGGCTGTTCCAGTTGGGCTGCGGTGAATCCAGGAAGTCCGAGACCAAACAGGCAGGCGACACCAGCGTGCAACCCGGTCTTTTTACCGTGCCGCGAGACCAAACGGCGCATTTGCAAATTGTTCCGGTGACGCGGACTTCCTGGAGCGTGGCGATCCACACTACCGGGACCGTGGACTGGGATCAGGATCATACCACCCAGGCGATCACGCAGGTGAACGGTCCGATCACGCGCATTCTGGTGGACGTGGGGACGCCGGTCAAGAAAGATCAGCCGCTGCTCTATGTCTCCAGCCCCGATGTGGCCAATGCGATCGCCACGTACCGCAAAGCTCGCAACCGCGAGCAATTCAACAAGCGTATTGTGGACCGGATGAAGGAAATGCTGGACCACGGCGTGGTGGCCCAAAAAGATTACGAAAGCAGTGTCGCCGACTACAACGACGCCACCACCGACGTTCAGAACAGCTTGCAGCCGCTGCGTATTTTTGGGATTACGGCGCAGGAGATCGACACTTCGGAAAAGCAAGGTACAGCCATCGGTACAGAACTGGCGGTGCGATCTCCCATTTCCGGAGTGATCGTGCAAAAGCTGATTTCACCCGGCATGCTGATCCAGGCTGGACAGACCGTTTGCTTCCAAATCAGCGATGTCGGCACGGTGTGGGTTCAGGGGCATATCTTCGACCGCGATTTGCCATCCGTTCGGAATGGCGATGGTGTGGACGAAAATAATACAAATCTCAATCGAAGCTTTCACGGCACCTTGTCCTACATTGGTTCCTCTGTTGACCCCGATACGCGCACCACCCCGGTTCGCATCGTCACGAAGAATCCGGGGGGACTTTTGAAGAAAGATATGTTCGTCGATGCGGTGATTCATACCAGCCGCCGCGACAACATTCTGGTGGTGCCAGTGGCGGCAGTGCTGCGGGACGACAAGAACGAGCCAATCGTTTACGTGGAGCGGGAGCCGGGCAAATTTGCGCAGCGTTCTGTCACCATTGGGCCGCAGCAGAACGGCACGGTCGAGATACGCGAGCGGACTGCAAGAAGGCGAAAAGGTGGTGGCTGACGGCAGCCTCTTTCTTCAATTCGCAAACGCTATTCAATAGGGCCAAACGGAATGATCGCGAAATTAGTCTCCTTCGCCTTACGGCAGCGATTTGTCATCGTGATCGCCTCTCTCGCGCTGATGGTCTGGGGCGCTATCTCCTTCCAGAAGCTGCCCATCGATGCCTACCCGGATTTATCGCCGCCGCACGTCGAGATCATCACGCAGTGGCCGGGCCACGCTTCGGAGGAAATCGAGCGACTGGTTAGCATTCCCCTTGAGATCGAGATGAACGGCATTCCCAGGCTGGAAGCGCTGCGTTCGATTTCACTATACGGACTTTCAGCGATCGAGATGAATTTCGAGTATGGCGCTGATCCCTATTTCGTCCGCGAGCAGGCGTTCGAACGGATGGCCAACGCATCGGTGCCTTCCGGATTGCAGCCGACGATTTCACCGCTGTTTAGTCCGAGCGGGCTGATTTACAGGTACGTAATACAAAGTCCCGACCGGTCGCCGCAGGATTTGAAGGTCATCGAGGACTGGGTGCTGGAGCGGCATTACCGATCGATTCAGGGTGTGGCGGACGATTCGGGCTTCGGCGGTACTGACATGCAATATCAGGTACTGCTCGATCCGGCGAAGCTATTTGCCTATGGCGTGACTGTTCCCCAGGTGACGCAGCAGCTCAGCAATAACAATGCGAATGCGGGTGGTGGATTCTATTCGCAAGGCGGACAGTTTTACTATATCCGCGGCTTGGGCCTGGTGCGCGATACGGCAGACATCGGGAACATCGTATTGCAGGAAAAGAACGGAACCCCCGTCTACGTGAAGGACATCGCCAAGGTTGAGATCGGGTACGCTCCGCGCCTGGGACAGTTCGGTTACATGAAGCAGGACGAGGCCGTCGAGGGCGTCATCTTGATGCGCGTAGGCGAGCAGGCCCAAGTGATTCTGAGGCGCGTGGAGGCCATGACCAAGGAGTTGAACGAGCACCTCCTACCTCCCGATGTAAAAGTAGTGCCGTATTACGACAGGCAGGGGTTAATCGAAGAGACCACTAAGACGGTCGAGGACAACCTGCTGCGCGGCATGCTGCTGGTGCTGGTGATTCTGGGTCTATTTCTGTTCAGCGTACGGACCGCGCTGATTGTGGCTGTCACCATCCCGTTTGCACTGATGTTTTCCTTCATATGCCTGGACTGGCGGCACATTCCGGCGAACCTGTTGTCGATCGGCGCGATCGACTTCGGGATCATCGTGGACGGTTCGGTCGTGATGGTGGAGAATATCTTCCGCGAACTGGCGGCAAGGCGCGGCAGCGACAGTGTGAGTTTCATCGACGTGATCCGGCTGGCGGCACATGATGTGGAGCGTCCGATCTTCTATGCGATTGCGGTGATCATCGCCGGATATCTACCCATTTATGTGCTATCCGGTCCCTCGGGGCAACTATTCCAGCCGATGGCCGACACCATGTCATTCGCTTTGCTGGGCGCGCTGCTCTGCGCGCTTACACTGCTGCCGGTGTTGTGCTCGTTCTTCCTGAGTAAAAACATACACGAGCCCCGGGCGAGGTTATTTGAAGCGCTTCGCCGTGGATACGGCCGGGCGCTTGGCTGGTGCCTGCGCCATCGGACCATTACGGTAGCCGTGATTCTTGCGATTTTTTGTTCTTCGCTGCTGCTGATTCCGACGATCGGCGGCGAGTTCATGCCGCATCTGGATGAGGGAGCGCTGTGGGTCAGGGCTACCACTCCTTACACCATCTCCTTCGAAGAGGCCTCCAAACTTTCGCCGCAGATTCGCGACATTCTGCGCAGTTTTCCCCAGGTTACAACGGTCGCCAATGAGTTAGGGCGGCCGGACGATGGCACCGATACCACGGGCTTCTTCAATAATGAATTCTATGTAGGTCTCAAGCCTTACAACAACAGCGCCTGGCACGGCAGCATCAGCACGAAAGCGGATCTGACCAAGGCCATCCAACAGAAACTGGCGGCATTCCCAGGGGTTATCTTCAACTATACGCAGCCCGCTGAGGATGCGGTTGACGAAGCCGAGACGGGGCTCAAGAGTTCCTTGGCGGTTAAAATATTCGGCCCTGACCTCGCGACGCTCGAGGACAAGGCCGGGCAGGTGAAGAATATCATTTCGAAAGTTCGCGGGATCACGGGGATTACGGTAGTACGGGAATTGGGGCAACCCAGTTTGATCATCAGTCCCGACCGGGCCAAATTGGCTCGTTACGGGCTGAATGTGAGCGACGTCAACACACTGGTTGAAACGGCGATGGGCGGCACGGCAGCCACACAGGTAATTCAGGGAGAACGCCAATTCGACTTGGTCGTCCGCATGCAAGAACAATTTCGAAGCGACGAGAATGCGATCAAGAGCCTGCTGATCGCCACACCCGACGGGCAGTACCTGCCCCTCAGCCAGTTCTGCGAGATCAAGGTTGAGAGCGGAGCATCGTTCATTTACCGCGAAGGAAATTCGCGATTCATCGGCGTGCAGTTCAGCGTGGAAGGTCGCGATCTGGCAGGCGCGGTTGGAGAAGCGAAGCAGAGGGTCGCCGATGCCGTGAAATTGCCCATTGGATACAAGTACGATTGGGGCGGCGAGTATAAGGAATATCTGGCGTCACAGGAGCAGATGAAGATCATCTTGCCTTTGACGGTCCTGTTGATTTTGCTGATTTTGTTTGCCCTATACGGAAATCTCAAATTCCCGCTGATTATCTTCTTCAGCGTGTTGGTGACGGAACCTGTGGGCGGGTTGCTGGCATTAAGCATCACTCACACCAACTTCAGCGTTTCGTCGATGCTGGGTTTCGTGGCGCTGATGGGGGTGGCGGTGCAAACCAGCGTAATTCTTTATTCTTTCATCAACAAGCTGCGGCTGGAGGGCATGGACATCCCGACCGCGACCTTGGAAGCATCGCTGCTGCGGCTGCGGCCGATCATGATGACCGCGCTGGTGGCCTGCTTCGGTTTGCTGCCGGCCGCCATGTCAACCGGCATTGGCAGTGATTCGCAGAAGCCTTTCGCCATCGTGATCGTGGCAGGGTTGGCTTCGCGGCTGTTTCTTTCGATTTTTCTTTCGCCTGTCTTGTACGCCCTGGTGGCGCGCGACGGCGATACTTTGCAGGTTTGACGGAGCAATGATGCAGCGAACGATTCTGTACATACAAATCGGGGTTCTGGCGGCATGCGGACTATGCCGGGCACAGACCGCGCTGACCTGGCAGCAAGTGAAGGATAAGTTCGAGGCGGCCAATCCCAATCTGCGGGCTGGCGAGCTGAATATTCAGGAATCCAGGCAGGACGAGGTTACAGCTTTTCTGCGCCCAAATCCGAGCATGACCGTGGGCCTGGACCAGATCCAGCCGTTCCCGCCCCGGCCTCGCCTTATCGCCCGTTTGGCTATGTGTTTCCGTTGCTGGCATTCGACTATCTGCATGAACGGCAGCACAAGCGTGAACTTCGCCTCGAAAGCGCGCAGAAGGCGACTTCGATTGCGGAGTCGCAACAGATGGACCTGGAGCGAACCCTGCTGTTCAATCTACGCAGCGCTTTCGTCCAAGCGCTTCAGTCGAAGGCGCTGCTGAGCAGCGCCCAAGAAAACCTGGAATATTTCGATAAGGAGTTGGTCATCAACCGGGTCCGCTATAAATCCGGCGATATTGCCCGCGTAGACCTCGACCGGCTGGTGCTGCAGCGAGCGCAATACGAATCCGATTATCAAACCGCGATCGTAAACGCGCGAACCGCCAAGATTACACTGTTGATGATGTTGAACAGCCGGACGCCGGTGGATCAATTCGATATCGCCGGACCGTTCGAATTCGAAGACAAGGTGATGCCGCTGGACGATTTTCATACGGCGGCGGTGAGCGCGCGGCCGGACCTGAAGGCCGCCCTGGAAACGGTGTCGAAAGCGGAAACCGACCATAAGCTCGCGGTTGCTAATGGCTCGACCGATCCTACCTTCGGTATGGACTTCGGGCGCAATCCTCCCATCACAATTTATATGGGCGTCAGCGTGAACATTCCGCTGCGAATTTTCGATAAGAACCAGGGCGAGAAAGCGCGCACGGAGATCGACATTACCCATGCTCAGCGCCAGAAGGATGCGTCCGAGGCGCAAGTGTTCAACGATGTGGATTCGGCTTACTACACGGTGGTGAGTTCGGTGAATCAACTGCGGCCTTATAAGGGCGCCGAGGGATACCTCGAAACGGCGTCGCGGATTCGAGATTCGATTTCGTTTGCGTATCAGAGGGGACAGGCCGCCCTGCTGGACTATTTGGATGCCCAGCGGGATTACCGGGCCACGCAGGTGGCGTATATCAACTTGGTGGGTGCGTATCTGACGGCGGCCAGCCAGTTGAACGAGGCTGTGGGCAAAGAAGTGATTCAGTAGCCGCGGACTCAGTTCGATTTTTCGACCAGCGCGCGCACGGGGATGCGGTGGTCGAGGATGAGGCGGCGGATTTCGGCGGGCGTCAGTCTCGCGATGCGTCGGACCGCCCGGCGCTTTCTTAGCATTCGGGGCAGAAGAGCAATCGCGCACAGATCGGCCCGGACTATGCTGGCGGCGAGACGCAGTTTGTTGGTCATTCCGGGAAAGCGGGTCATCTCACCCTTGCCCGCGGCTGCGGCAATCACGCCGCTAGCCAAGCGCACCAGAAAATAGTACGGATTCAGGATCAGCAGGCTCCAGGGAAAAAGCTTGGCAGCCAGGAGGACGCGGTTGCGTTCAATTAGGAAGATACGATCGGTGGACCCTGCGTTGAGGCTGGCACCGCGGTGGTGGCGGACCACAGCCATGGGAACGTAAACACAACTCCATCCCGAAATGCGGGCGCGTAGCCCCAATTCGGCATCATCGGCGAACATGAAGAAATCCTCGTCGAAGCCCCCGATTTCGTCGAGCATGGCTTTGCGGTACATGCAGGCGCAGCCGTCGGGCCAGAGACATTCTTCGACGCGATCGTATTGGCCGGAGTCGATTTCGCCCGTGCCTCGACCCCGGTTTTGGCCATCGGGATAGATGAGGTGACCGACTTTGTCGATGCGGCGAGGGTCTTCCCAAACAACCACTTTCGCGGCGGCCATGCCTACACCGCCGTTTGTAAACGCGCTTTGCAGGCTGGCCAGGAAATCGGGCGCGGCTTCAGCGTCGTTATTTAACAGCGCGATGAACTGCCCACGGGCTGCCGCAAACGCCTGATTGTTGGCGGCGCAGAAACCGAGGTTAGTAGCGTTGGCGATGACGCGCGCCCCAAACTCCGATCGCGCCATTTCCGCCGAGCCATCAACAGAGCCGTTGTCAACTACGATCACTTCGAAGCCGGCGCCGCGCTGCGCCGCGAGGGACGTCAGGCAAGCACGCAGGTAGTCGCGTCGATTCCAATTGATGACGGCGACCGAGATTTCGGGCGGCGCATCCGGATACATACCCGATTTAGCGGAGGCTGGCAGTGGCGGACGCAGCGGCGAGTGGATTCGCCAGATGATGAGCGGCGTAATAGCCGGGCCGGATGCGTTCGACGATCTGCGCCACGGGCCGGTCGAGAACACCGAAGTACGGCTGCGGATTCAGGCCAATCCAGAAGGCCCACGCGATGAGCGGGGCAAATACAGCGATCTCGCGCCAGGAGAGATCGCGGAGCCTGGAATTCTTTTCGGAGACTTCACCGAGCATAGTTCGCTGGAACAGCCAGATCAGGTAAGCAGCGCCCAGGGCGATGCCGACCGCGCCCCAGAAAGCCCAATTCACAGACATCTGGTAGGCGCCCTGCAGGATAGTGATTTCGCCGATGAAGCCATTAAGAGCCGGCATGCCGAGCGAACTGAGCGAGGCGATCAGGAAAACAATGGTGAAAATGGGCATGACCTTCATGAGTCCGCCGTATTCCGAAATCTCGCGTGTGTGGCGGCGTTCGTAGACCACGCCAACGATCAAAAAGAGCATGCCAGTGGAGATGCCGTGATTCACCTGCTGGATGATAGAACCGGAGATGCCCGCGGGATCAAGGGCGAAAATACCGAGAGTGCAAAAACCCAGGTGGCTGACGGAGGAGTACGCTACGAGCTTCTTCCAATCCTTTTGCATGAGACAGGCAAGCGCGCCGTAAACAATGCCGATGATGGAAAGCACCGCCATGACGTTGACGATAGTCGGACTCTTGGCCGTTTCCGGCAGGAGGGGCAGCGAGAAGCGAAGGAAACCGTAAGTGCCCATCTTCAAGAGAACGGCGGCGAGGATCACGGAACCGGCCGTAGGCGCTTCGGTATGCGCGTCCGGCAGCCACGTGTGGAACGGGAACATCGGCACTTTGACGGCAAAGCCGACGAAGAACGCCCAGAAGACCCACCATTGCAGCGACGGCGCCAAGCTGGTGCGCATCAATTCGGCAAGGTCGAAGGAATAGAACTGAAACTGAACGTAGTGCTGGGTATATAGGGTCAGGATGCCGAGAAACATCAGTACGGAACCGATCAAGGTATAGATGATGAACTTGATGGCGGCGTAGGCCCGGCGCTGTCCGCCCCAAATGGCGATGATGAAATACATCGGGACGAGAGTTGTTTCCCAAAACACGAAGAAAAGCAGCATGTCGAGGGACATGAACACGCCCAGCATGACGGTTTGCAGCAAGAGGAACGAGGCGTAATATTCCTTGAGCCGGCTTTCGATAGCGTTCCAACTGGAGAGGATGGCCAGGAATCCGACCACGGTCGTCAGCATGACAAGCAGGAGGCCTAGGCCGTCGATGCCAAGGTGGTAAGAAGCGCCGATCGAGGGAATCCACGAGGACTGTTCTTCAAAGGCCCACTGTTTGGTGCGATCGAATTGAAAGACCAGGGGTAGCGATACCAGAAATCCGATGAACGCCGCGAGGTTCGCCCACAATTTAATCAAACGCGCGTTCGACGACGGCAGGAAAAGCAGCACGAACAGGCCGGCCAATGGCGTAAACAGGACAATCGAGAGTATATGGTCCATATGGCGGATTCGAGCCTATGTTATCACTAAGGCGCGCGGTTCGCGATGGGTTGTTTACAAGGAGGGCTCAGCCCGTTTGAGGAAGGCCGCCCCGCTATTTTGTCGTGGTTAAGCTGTGCTCGATGGCGAATTTCACCAAGCCAACCAGGTCGTGGATGTTGAGCTTACGCATCAGGCTGGCGCGATAAGTGTCGACCGTTTTCGGGCTGATGTCGAGCAGGTTGGCGATCTCCTTGGCGCGCAGGCCGTTCACCAGATGAAAGAAAACATCGCGTTCCCGCCGGCTCAGATGCGACACTGGATCGTCTTCCTGCGCCTCTCGCGAAGACGGAAGCAAGCCCGCGACGCGCAGCAGCGGCGATACGTAGACACCGCCATCGCGGATGTAATTGATGGCATCGGTGAGGTGGCGGGGGGGGCCATCCTTCAGCAAGTAGCCGTCTGCGCCCACCTTCAGGGCTTCGCGGATGGCGCTCTCATCGCGGCTGATAGTCAAGATAATGCAGCGCGTGGCAACCTCGGCCTCCCGAACCTTACGCACCACTTGCACGCCGGTCAGCTTGGGCATATTGAGATCGAGCAGAGCGAAATCGGGCTTTAGCGAGCGGATCGTTTCCAGAGCGGTGAGGCCGTCGGCGCATTGCGCGAGCACTTGCATATCGCGCGCCTGGCAGACCAGCACCAGCCCTTCCCGAATGATGGACTGGTCTTCGGCTATCACCACGGTGGTTTGTTTGTTATTCATGGGTCCCCGGAATGGAAATGATTAATGAGGCGCCATCTGCGTTACTGCGAGTTTGAAGATCGCCGCCGAGTTGGCGGGCAAGGTCGCGCATGGAACGAAGGCCGATACCTGCCGAAGATCGCGACTGTTCCGGATCGGGCATGGGTCGAAAACCGGAGCCATCGTCGGCGAGTTCAAGAGTAATGCGACCGGCCTGCTGGCGTAACGACATGCGAACGTGGCGCGCATCCGCATGTTGAATTGCATTCGAGATTCCCTCTTGTGCAACCAGATAAATCGCGCGCCGGACCTCCGGCGCGGGCTCGCAGGCGAGCGGAGACAGATCGAGCGTGGCGGCGAACTTATCGGATATCCCCGAGCCTACCCACAGATCGCGCAAAGCGGCCACCAAGGGTTTTGCCTGCCAGGACGGCACATACAATCGATGGGACACTCCGCGCACCTGCTCTAGAGCGACGGCGGCGAGTTGTTCAATCTGATGCAGGCTTCGGCGGACAGGTTCGGAGGGATGAGGAAGTGCGGAGGTGACCAGGCTCACATGGATTTGTATGCCGGCAAGCGCCTGTCCAACGCCCGTGTGCAGTTCACGGCCGAGACGCTGGCGTTCGGCTTCCATGGATTCGGCTAAGATTGTGCCGACTGTCTTCGGTGTCGCGCCCGTGCGGACGCGCAATAGGCGATCGGCTTCAAGCAGGCGAAAATAGTTCCGAGATGCGCGATGTTGCATGGCTGCCAGTCGTTCGATTTCGTGGGACGAGAGCAGTGCGTCGGGAATATGGGCGGCGCGTCCGTCGACATCGGCGCATTGCGCCATTTGCCGTAGGCGACGTACATTATCACCTGGGACAACTTGCGAGAACCCCGATGCCAAATTGCTCGACCCTTCCTGTTTTCCGGTAGCAGCTAAAGAATAGTCTTACTCAGAATGGCAGGTAAGACGAACAACTCGCAATCCTATATGTACTTAGTACTTAAGTGAGATTCTTAGTACTTGCTGTCCTCGTCCTCGGCGTTTAACGTAAGAGTGTCCGGAACCCTTATGCTTCTTCCCCGCTTGGCGGTAGTCATCGGAGGCTTTGCGGCAGGCACGCTTGTGCGACGATGGCAAGCGCACGATGCGGCAGTTCCTCAGCGCTCGCTCGATCAACTCTCCCGGGAGTGGAAGGCACAGGTCCGCGCACACGAATATCGGTTGCGGCAGCTCGAGTTGCGGACCGAAGCGCACGAAACGAAGCTGAAGGAAATTCCATCGACGGCACAAATTGTTTCGGCAATGGATGACTTGCTCGCTAAAGCCATGGCCGGACTCGAGGGACGCCTGACGGCACAAGCGCATTCCATCGAGACACTGCAGATGACAGTATCCCAGACCGACGAATTGCTGGAGCGGGTGCTCGAATCGCTCGACACGTTGCGCGATACGCCTTCCTAGCCATCACCGATCGCAGCCAAGTCGATATAATTAGGGGTCAGTGGAGGCGATCCTGATGGCAAACTATGCACATCCAGAGACTCTGGTCGATACAGAATGGGCCGCGGCCCACGCCAACGATCCCAATGTCCGGATCGTGGAAGTCGATGTCGATGCCAAGGCCTACGATGAAGGTCACGTCCCCGGCGCGATTGCGTGGTCTTGGAATTCGCAGCTCTGCGACACGGTTCGGCGCGACATTCTTTCCAAGGAGAAGTTCGAGCAGTTGATGGGCGCATCCGGAATTACGCCCGCCGGCACGATTGTGATTTACGGCGACAACAACAACTGGTTCGCGGCGTGGGCTTTCTGGCAAGCGAAGATTTATGGGCATGTGGATGTGCGCCTGATGAACGGCGGCCGCAAGAAGTGGCTCTCGGAAGGCCGCGAACTTACGACAGCAGCGCCGCGGATTGAGCCGGCGGTTTATCAGACTGCCGAGCCGAATTTGTCGCTGCGGGCATTCCTGCCGCAAGTGCAGTCGGCGATTGCAGCTCATGCGGCATCGCTGGTTGACGTGCGCAGCCCCCAGGAATTCAGCGGCGAAATTTTGGCTCCTCCGGGGCTGCCCGAGACGTGCCAGCGCGGTGGACACATTCCTGGCGCGCGCAACATTCCGTGGGGAAAGGCGTGCAATGAGGACGGTACCTTTAAATCGGCCGATGAACTGAAGCAGGTTTACGCGGGAGAAGGCATCGACGGTTCTCGACCGGTGATCGTGTACTGCCGTATTGGCGAGCGTTCCAGCCATAGCTGGTTTGTGCTGAAGTACCTGCTCGGCTTCGACCAGATTACGAATTACGACGGCTCGTGGACCGAGTGGGGCAACCTGGTGGGCGCGCCGGTGGAGAAGGGCGCGGCGGCTCCTGTCGCGGCGAAGATCTAGGCCATTTTGATTTGGGCGGCGGCGTGGAGTCCTAGCGCCTCGATTTCCTGTTCGCGGATCCTGAACTTCTGTACCTTGCCGGTGACGGTCATTGGGAAAGCTTCCACGAACCGCAGGTACTGCGGGATCTTGAAGTGCGCGATCTGGCCTCGGCAGTAGGCGCGCACTTCATCTTCGGACATCGACTGACCCGCTTTTAGTTTGATCCAGGCTAGTACCGATTCCCCCAAACGGGCGTCGGGCAAACCTACCACGTAGACATCGGCGATCTTGGGATGCCGATGGAGGAACTCCTCGATTTCGCGCGGATAGATGTTTTCGCCGCCGCGAATGATCATTTCTTTGAGACGGCCGGCGATGTGCAGGTAACCGTCCTCACGCATCACGGCCAAGTCCCCTGTGCGCAGCCAGCCCTCCGGGTTGATGGCGCGTGCCGTGGCTTCGGGCTCCTGGTCGTAACCCTTCATGACGAGGTAGCCGCGCGTGCATAGTTCGCCGCGCTCGCCGATGTCAACAACTTCGTCGTTCCATGGGGCGACGATTCGCACTTCAGTCTCAGGCAGGGTACGGCCGATGGTGGAGACGCGATGCTCAAGACTGTCATTGTGTGACGACATCGTGATTCCGGGCGATGTCTCCGTTTGGCCGTAGGCTACGGTCATACCGGTGCAGTGCATTTCCGAGACTACGCGCTTCATAATCTCCACCGGGCACGGGGCGCCTGCCATAATGCCGCTGCGCAACGTGCTGGTGTCGTAATTGTGGAATTCGGGATGATCTAACTCGGCGATGAACATAGTGGGCACGCCGTAGATGAGGGTGCAGCGCTCGGAAGCGATTGCCTGAAGGGTTGACAAAGGGTCAAATTGGGCGGCGGGAATGACGTGCACGATGCCATGCACGACGGCAAGCAGTGAACCCATGACGCAACCGAAACAATGATAGAGCGGCACTGGCGAACAGAGGCGGTCAGCCTCGGTGACCGCCATGGCTCGGCCGACGACATACGCGTTGTTGACCAGGTTGCGATGGGTAAGCAGGACTCCCTTCGGCGATCCCGTGGTGCCGGATGTGTACTGGATATTGACCACGTCGTCCGGCGATTGCGAGAGCTCGGGTACGTCTGCGCCGTGCTCCAGCATGGCGGTCCAGTCATTCGAGCCCAGCAGCACAACGCTGGCTAGAGCGTGATCCTGGCCTTTGCGGGCTTCGTGCAATATATCAAGGTAGCCGACGCGGGCGTCGCGCTCATGAAGGAAGATGGCTTTCATGCCAGATTTGCCCAGGACGTAGCGCAGTTCGTGTGCGCGATAGGCAGGGTTCACGTTTACCAGGATTGAACCGGTAAGGGCAGTCGCTAACTGCAAGTAGACCCATTCGACGCAATTGCAGGCCCACAGGCCGACGCGATCGCCCGGGCGGATGCCGAGGCCCCACAAGCCGCGTGCCGTGCGCAATGCATTTTCCTGCAATGCGCCGTACGAAAGGCGCAATCCTTGATGTCGTGAAACGAGGGCATCGCCCGAGGGGTTGCGGGCTGCTGAATCGGCGAGCACTTGGCCGATGGTTTTTTCCAGAAGCGGCAAGACGGGGCCGCGCGCGTAGCTTTTCACGTCAAGATTATACCTCGGGAAAAAACGGTCCGAAGATTGCGCAAGCGCGGCTGAAAGGACTGCGGCGAAGGCATGTGCGCGCGCACCTTAAGGTACCTTAATCCGACAATAACGGCGATTGCGGTATTTTAGGAAGAGCAAATTTTTCGAGATGCCATTTCGTATTCAACCCGTACATGAATTCCTGGTTCGTCCCGCGCTGCCGGAGCAACTATCCCGGATGCCGGAGCTGGCTTATAACATTTTGTGGACGTGGGAACCGTTAATCCGCGCGCTGTTCCGTAGGCTCGACGCCAACCTATGGCGCGAGTGCAACTACAATCCAGTGCTGATGCTGGGGCGCGTCTCGCGCGCTACGTTGCAGCGATCCGCAGCCGATCCCCGCTACCTTTCTTTGTACAACATGGCGTGCCAGCGTTACGACGTTCACGTGCAGGGTAACAAGCCTCGAACCGACGGAAAATTGATCGCGTACTTCTCGGCGGAATACGGGCTCTCCGAATGCCTCCCGATTTACTCGGGTGGGTTGGGCGTGCTTTCCGGCGATCACCTGAAATCGTCGAGCGACTGCGAACTACCGCTGGTTGGCGTTGGCTTGCTGTACCAGCAGGGCTATTTCCGGCAGGTCCTGAATCCGGATGGCTGGCAACAGGAACGCTATCCGACAAACGACTTTTATACGCTGCCGGCGGTTCCGGTACGCAATGCCGACGGCGAGAATCTGAAAGTTTTCGTTCGGCTGCCAACCGGCAAGGTCATGATCCAGGTATGGAAGATGGAAGTGGGGCGGGTGCGGCTTTATCTTCTGGACACCAACATACCCGAGAACGAATTGCCCCAGGACCGCGGCATTACGGACTCGCTTTATGGCGGCGATACCGACACGCGCATGCGGCAGGAGTTCGTGCTCGGCGTCGGCGGGCTGCGCGCGCTGAAGGCCGTTGGCCTCGAGCCCACCGTCTATCACATGAACGAAGGGCCACTCCGCATTTCTGGCGCTGGAGCGCGATTCGCGTACTCAAGCGCGAGCACGGACTGACTTTCGATGAGGCTCTGCAAGCCACCCGCGCGAGCAACATTTTCACTACCCACACGCCGGTGCCGGCGGGCATCGATTTGTTCGATCCCGGCCTGATGTACCACTACTTTAATGCGTATTGCACGGATATCGGCATCGATTTCGACCAGTTGATGGCGCTCGGCAGGCCGCAACCCGATCCGATCGCGAAGAGCGTTTCTCGATGGCGATCCTGGCGCTGAAAACTTCCGCGCACCGCAATGCGGTCAGCAAACTGCATCGCGATGTCTCGCAGGAGATGTGGCACGATCTGTGGCCGCAGCTTCCGGTTTGGGAAGTGCCGCTCAGTTCGGTCACCAACGGCGTACATTTGACCAGTTGGCTAAATGGCGATCTGGCCGCGCTCTACGATCAGTACCTCCAGCCGGACTGGCGGGATCGATTTTCCGATCCGGCAATCTGGGCCCAGGTGAAGGAAATACCCGACGAGGAATTGCTGGAGGTTCATCGCCGGCGCAAGCGGCGTCTGGTCAATTTCGTGCGCGAGCGGCAGCGGTCGTCGGCGTTGCGGCGGCAGGCGTCGGCTGCCGAGATGCGGCACACCGAAGAGGTGCTCGACCCGAATGCCCTAACCATCGGTTTTGCACGACGGTTTGCGACCTACAAGCGCGCGACGTTGGTGTTCCGGGACGTGGAGCGCATCAAGCGGATCCTCTGCAATAAAGACATGCCCGTTCAGATCGTAATCGCTGGCAAAGCACATCCGAAGGATAACGAAGGCAAGAGCTTCATTCGGGACATTGTGCAGCTTTCCCGCGACCGCGATCTCTGGAAGCACCTGGTGTTCATCGAAGACTATGACATGAAGGTGGCTCGTGAAATGATCCAGGGTGTGGATTTGTGGCTAAACACGCCAAAGCGCGGGCAAGAAGCATGTGGCACGAGCGGCATGAAGGCCGGGATGAACGGCGTGTTGAACCTCAGCATTCTGGACGGATGGTTTGACGAGGCCTACGAGACATCCGGCGGTTGGGCGATCGGCGACCGGGAGATTTACTCGGACGAACAGGACGGCCTGCACGCCAGCGAGATCTACTATCTATTGGAGAACGAAATCGTCCCCCTGTTTTATGAACGGCGGGACCAGATTCCCCGCGACTGGCTGAAACGTGTGAAGCAGTCGATGATGGGACTGACCCCGTTGTACGATTCCAGGCGAATGGTTTCGGACTACGCGCGAGAGTATTACGACCCGGCACACTCCGATTCCGTGCGCCTGAGAGCGAATGATTACCAGGAAGCCCGTGCTCTAGCGGCCTGGAACGAGCGCGTAAAGCTGGTTTGGGATCGTGTGCGGTTCGTGGAAACCGGCGAGGCGCCGGTGGGAACGATCATGAGCGAGCGGCCCGTACCGGTGCGAGCGGCGATCGACTTGGCCGGGTTACAACCATCCGAGGTAAGGGTGGAAGTCGTGATGGGGCGCGTAGGTTCCGACGGCGGGTTGGAAGATACCGAAGTAATGGTGCTGCCACCCACCGGACAGCAGGGTACCGTGGCGATTTTCGAGAAAGAAGTCGTTCCGGAAAGGACGGGACGAGTGGGCTATGCGCTACGCGTCAGTCCTAACCACTGTGACGATCCGATGACACGTCCCTGCACCAGTCTCTTGAAGTGGAGCGGGATGTAAGTAAGGGAACATCCCGGTATTCAGGTCCGCAAGGCTCAATCTTACAAAATAGTTGGACTGCATAACTCTGGTTACTTAGCCAGATGCTACACTTCTAACCGGCGCATATCGTCTAGATTGCAACTGACTTATGCAGTGAGAGGAGAGCTTGATGCAGCGACAATTCCTACTGCCCTTGTTTCTGATCGTCCCGTTTATTTGCCGGGCGGGCGAGGGCCCCACGGATCGTGGTCCACTACAACTTACCTTGAAGCGCGCGGTGGAGTTGGCTCTTTCTCCGGAGGGCAATACCTATATTCAGTTGTCCGACGAGAATCTGCGGCAAGCCAAATCCAGGACGCAGGAAGTACGTTCCTTACTACTGCCTGACATTGAAGCGCAAGCCGATCAGACCACGGCGATGAAAAGCTTGGCCGCTTTGGGACTGGATTTAGCTACAAGCCAGACTTTACTTGGCGCCGAGAACAACCTAACGGGCACCCTGGCGCCCGTTGAAAAAGAGTTGCTAGGCGACATCATTCACAATATTCCGCGCGTGGTAGGGCCGTTTAACTCAGTGGATGTAAGAGCCAAACTCACGCAGAGCGTCTTCGATTTCAGCAGCATCCGCAGATACCAGTCATCACGCGCCGCATTTCGGGCCGCGAAGAGCGACCGTAGCTCGACGGACAACTCGGTTGCCACGACAGTTGCCAAGGCCTATTTAGCGGCGCTGCGCGCGAATGCCGACGTGGAAGCCTATCAGGCTAACGTAGGACTCGCGGAAGCCGTGCTGAAACAATCGGAGAACCAGAAGAGCGCGGGCACAGGCACCGGGATCGACGTCACTCGTTCGAAAGTCCAACTGGCAAATGAACGGCAGCATCTGCTGGTAGTCCAGAACGAGCGTACCAAGGCGAACCTACAATTGTTGCGGGTCATGGGTCTTAATCTATCTACCGAGTTGGAACTGACGGATAAATTGAGTTACGAGCCAGTGAATGCCGCTACCGTGGAACAGGCGGAAGCCGAAGCGATTAAGAATCGGCCGGACATCAAGGCGCAAGCGGAGCGTGAAGCGGCGTCGCGGCTGAATGCGAATTCGGTCAAAGCTGAACGGCTCCCCAGTCTTTACGCTTATGCCGATTACGGCACCACCGGTACTAACGGCGCCATCGTCTCGTTGCTACCCACCAGAGACTATGGTTTCGCGCTGCGCGTGCCGATCTTCGACGGCGGAAGGCGAGATGCGCGTAGGTCGGAGTTCGCTTCGCAGTTCCGGCAAGAACGCGTGCGAACCAACGATTTGCATGAGCAGGTCGAATTGGATGTCCGCATGGCGCTCAATAGCGTGCAGTCCGCCGAAGAGCAAGTCAAGGTGGCGGAGGCAGGTTTATCCCTCTCCCAAAGCGAATTCACGCAGGCACGGCGGCGTTACGATGCCGGCGTGGCCAGCAGCCTGGAAGTGACGGACGCGCAAACAAGGCTGGAACGAGCCAGGGACAATCGGATTGCCGCACTATTCAACCACAATGTCGCACGATTCGACCTCGGCCAAGCTACGGGCACGATTCAGGCGATGGTACGCAAGGAGCCTTCCGGGGAAGTGACTCCACCCATGATGAACGAGCCCAAGGCGCGTGAGCCTGAGGGGGCGCCGCCATCCACGACGGGTGCAGTGGTCATCCCGGCGCCGCCGGTGTTCGTCGAAGCCTCCTACGAACTGCCCAGGTTTGTGACAGCTTTGTCGGCGCCTCCGGCTTCACGCCACGAGGTTCGGGCGGCGCGCCTTGTGCGCGTTTCCACTTCCCGCACAGCCGCGAGACGACGTGTGCAGCGCCGTACGCGCCGCCACGTGGCAACTCGTAAGGCTCACAGAGCAACCAAATCCGCCTGATCGTCGTCTATTACGGCAGAGTACGTTTGATGTTGCGGGGTAGTGTAGGGTGAAACCGGCATGGGCCGCGCGCCTGCTATAATGGCTTCGGGTTCCCGCGATCTTCTGGACAGGCTTGAATTATATGAACAGACGTATCAAATACACTGTGGTCACCTCCTCAACTTGCATCATGGTGTTGCTTGTTTTAGGCAATGTTGTGGGGCGTAGCGCATCGACGGACCGGCCCTATCCTCAACTCGGCGTGTATACGGAAGTTTTGCACCGCATCAAAAGCGAATACGTGGAAGAGCCGGATATGAAGAGCGTCACATTGGGCGCTTTGAACGGCTTGCTCGAATCTGTCGATCCCTTCGCCAGCTATCTCAATGCGGACCAGTACAAAGATTATCTGAAGAACAAGGACGCGCATAAGGCCAGCGTGGGCCTGGTGCTCGCCAAGAAATTCGGATTCGTGGGCATCGTGGGCGTGACTCCGGGATCGCCTGCGGCGAAAGCGGGATTGGCTACCAACGATATGCTAGAGACGATCGGCGGGGTAGCTACGCGAGACATGCCGTTGGCGTACGCCAGTATGCTGCTCGAAGGCGAGCCTGGATCGAGCGTGGAATTGACCGTAGTGCGGGTACGCCGGCCTGAACCCCAAAAGATCAAATTGGTGCGCGCCAATATTGTGTTTCCCGCGGTGAACGAGAAGATGCTGGCAGACAATATAGGCTACATCCAGCCGAATACGCTGGCGCCGGGCAAAGTAAAGGAAGTGGCGGCGGCCGTTGAATCGCTCCAGAAGCAAGGCGCCCAGAAGCTGATTTTGGACCTGCGCAACGTGGCGGTTGGCGGACCTGAGGAAGGAATTGCGTTGGCGAATCTGTTCCTGGCGAAGGGTGAGATTACTTACCTCCAGGGCCAGAAAGTGCCGCGTAAGGATTTTGAAGCGGACCCTTCCAAAGACGTCACCAAACTGCCGTTGGTCGTGATCACCAACCGCGGCACCGCCGATGGTGCGGAGATCGCCGCCGGCGCTTTGATGAATGACAAGCGTGCGGATGTCGTGGGCGAACGCACCTACGGCGACGCATCTCTCCGCAAAGCCGTCAGTATGGAAGACGGGGGCGCGATTATTCTTTCCGTGGCCAAATATTATTCGCCGGACGGCAAGGCGATCCAAGACGTCGGCGTGACTCCTGAAACCGTCATGTCGGAGCCTGAGGCGCAAGTGGAACTCGACGAGAACGGCGAACCCCTCCCGGAGACTCCGGACCAACCTGAGAAGAAGCAGGAAGATCCGTTGCTTAAAAAGGCCATCGAACTCGCCAACGGCCAGAAGACGGCCTAGTTACGGCAGCAGACCACTAACACTTTGCGCGTGCCGGATGAACCCTTCCGCCTGCGCATGGCCGCTTTCGACTCCGCGAAAGCGTGCAACCTGACTTTGCAGTGCGTAGAAACGGTCTGGCGACTGCGAAGCGTGCGCGTAACATGCGGCGCGCTTGCGTGATTCGACTGCGCTAATATCTACGTATTCCGTCGGCTGGAACATCAACGTGTCTTCCCCGTCGGAAACCTCGTAATAATAGAGCGCCGATTTCTTTCCCATGGCTAGCCAAGCATCATAAGACATGGCGGAAATGGCCCGATGGTCGCGGTGGCCGTCGACGGGCCATTGGGTGAAGATTACGTCGGGCCGTTCGCGCTCCAGCAAGTCGCGGAATTCCTGGTAATGCAGCGCGTCGACAATGGCGTGGCCGTCGCACTGTCCGGCAAACAGGGGACGCGCCTTCAGAATTTCGCAGGCGCTCTTAGCCTCGGCAACGCGGACGTTGACTGCGGCGTCGGCTGGGGTTTCCGGGCAAGTCTTCTCTCCGCGGTTCAAGTACAGCAGAGACGACATCGTGGCCCAGATCGGTATAACGGGCGACGGTTCCACCGCAGCCGTATTCGGGATCGCCTGGGTGGCCGCCGGCGACGATCACCTTGAGTCTGCGGGAAGGCGGCGTCTGCGCGCGCAGGGCACCGAGGAAAAACGCGCTACCGATCAATGTGCGGCGGGTCATGAATTGGTCACATGTTCTCCTTTATCGAAACTTCAGCGCCACGTCCACAAGACTGCCGCCCTCATGATACTGGTATTCGGTGCCAAAGCTTCGGATTTTGTGGCGGAGCATAGGCATCACCGAGCGAACGAATTCGTTGAGGTAAGACTCATTCATCAGGTCGCCAGCCTCCAATTTCCAGAGCTTTGCGATTCGCGCGCTCAGTTCGGAATCGAGGCCCTCGATTTTCAATTCGTGAAAGTGGTACTGAGTTCCCTTGTTAAATTCCACGTTCACATCGACCACCTGATCGGAATCGTGGAAGACGCGGACGGCTTGCTGGATACCTGGAGATAACCCTCGCGCTTGAGCACCTGGTCGAGTTTATGAACAGAAGTCATGAACTCCTTCCAGTTGGCCGGCGAACCACGTTCGAAAGTGGCGGCGTCGTGCAGGTCTGCTAGCGGCAGATGGTCGCCGATCAGAGCGACGTTGCCGAGGCGCCATGCCGGCCCTTCGTTATGGCCGCGGTGACGGTGAGCGTTGAGTCTGCGGCGGGGGCAGCCGTCAGGCGGGGAAACGCGACCGTCAGATGTCCTAATTCCTCATAAAGTGGAATGAGATTCAGTTCCAGTTTTCTCCGGAACTGGCGATCGGTGAATTCCTCGCCGATGGCGACTTTGGCCATCGCGGCCTGCAACCTGGCATCGGCTATCGCGGCGGCGCCTTCGAAACGAATTGCCCCAACTTTCGGCAGGATGGCAGGGCGAAAGACGAGCGTCATCCTGCCGGATCCTAGATTGATTTCATTCTTCACGACGATTTCCTCCGAATAATTGGAGGCTCGCAGCACGCCTTCGAGAGCCCACAGAAGATACGCCGAAGCGCGATCGTTGTTGGGAATCTGCCTGTCGATGAGTGGTGCGGCCGCTGTCAGTCGATTCCACAGGGGATCGGTAGGCATGCCCGGGAATGTCCAATTCGACATTCGCCAGTGCGGTGTCTTCGGTGACAAGCAAGGTGAGATCGTATCCAGTAACACCGGCTACGGTCTTGGGATCGTATTGATAGCTGACGCTGGAAAAGAAGCCCGTTTGAGATAGTTTCTTGGCGACAGCATCGAGTTCCGGGCGGGTGGCCATCTGGCCTTTGTGCAGGCCCGACGCTGCGACGACGGCGGTGGACGTCAATCTCTGGTTGCCGGCAACCCTGATCTCCATCACGGGATGCTGCGCCTGCGCCGCAGCCGGCAGCCCCGATATAGCGAACAGACCAATGGCCCACTGGAGGCGGCGCATCATCTGATAGCTACTTATCCGTTTTCTTCTCGTCCGGCTTCTTCGCCGTCATCAGCGCTTTGATGTCGGCGGGCAGATCGAAGCGATCGGACGGAATGTCGGGATTGTGCTTGACGGCTGCGATTTTGACCAGGATCTCAGCGCCGGGGACTGACTGCGTAATGGTGTGCGCGACTTTGATGCCGTCCTCGTCTTTGTAGTCGGCAAGAGTGACTTCAGCGGTCGCAGTTCCCTGCGGCGTGGTCACCGGCATCACAACCTTCAACAGCAGGTTGGAAGCTTTGTCGTAATAGCGCGTTTCGGCGGGTCCATCCTTCGAGGTCAGGACAATTTTGTAGCACGGCTTGCCGCCGATATCTTCGCTGCCAGCCAGTTCGGCGCTCTTGTAGAAATCGCGCCAACGAATCTCTCCGTGCATCGCATTGCTCCGCAGGGCAGTGCTACGCTCATCGCCTTCCTTGATGCGCGCCCCTTCCATGCCGTTAATGGACCATGCCACTTGCCCATTCGAACCTTCCTCGGCCTTGCCGACGCTGCCGAAATCAATTACCGTGTAGCTCTTGTCAGGCATGGCGCGATAGCTGGTGATCGATCCGCTCAGCCCCATCCCGGTGATCTCGAGGGTGCCCGTGGCAATTTCGGTTCGTACTTTTTCATAGGCTGCTTTTCCTCCTGTGACTTCGACATACTTGTCGAGAATGGCTTCCGGTTTGATGTCGTCGGCGGCTAAGCCTGCCGCGGCAGGCAACAGGAGAGCCAGGATGGCAATGCGATGGCGGGAATACATGGAGTGATTTCCTCTCGGTCTACTGTATCGCTATTCGGCCGGTGATGAATGACCGGGTTGTTACAATAAGGGAACATGGACCAGCGCCGCATGTGCCCGAATTGCCGGGCCTTCATCACCAACCGCGACA
Organism: Bryobacterales bacterium; assembly: GCA_963738375.1. Classification (GTDB taxonomy): domain Bacteria; phylum Acidobacteriota; class Terriglobia; order Bryobacterales; family Bryobacteraceae; genus Bog-159. The sequence goes on from CAVTWL010000004.1 coordinate 1,714,628, forward strand.
AAGTTTGTCCGTATTGCAATGAGCGCGTCGGCCAGAGGGCCGTCGAGCAGCGTAATCCAGGTGCGATTTTGGGCGGATTCATCCCGCATGCGCGCTTCGTAACCATGATCATCCTGACCATCAATGTCGGGTTGTACCTGGCTACGGTCGTATTCAGCCAGCGGTCCGAAACGGGCGGCGGTCTGATGAACGTGGACGGGCAAACGCTATTAGCGTTTGGGGCGAAATACAGGGTGGCCATCGTGAACTACGGCCAGTGGTGGCGGCTGGTAACCGCCGGTTTTCTGCACGGAGGTTTGCTGCATATCGGAATGAATTCCTGGGTGCTATTCGATCTTGGCGCTCAAGTGGAAGACGTCTACGGCGTAAGCCGGTTCCTGACGATATATTTCATGGCGACGGTGTCCGGATTTCTGCTGAGTACGTTTTGGACGGCGGCGCTCTCGGTGGGCGCTTCGGCGGGAATTATGGGCTTGATCGGCGCCATGATCGCGCTCGGCGTGCACAATCGCCACACCGCCGCTGGCGCGGCGATCCAGGGCATGTATATCCGTTGGGTTGTCTATATGTTAATCCTCGGCTTACTACCGGGGCTACACGTCGACAATGCGGCGCATATCGGCGGTTTGGCGGCTGGTTTTGCCATCGCATGGGTGGCGGGAACCCCGCGGCTTCTATCTGACTGGAAAGAAAAGGCTTGGCGCGCAGCGGCAGGCGTCTGCGTGGCGCTTACCGCCGGGAGTTTCCTAATGATGTACTTGTGGTTTTCGACCGCCGCGCAATAGAATGAAGATAATGCGACTAAGATTTATTCTTCCGGCCCTGCTGATCGGCGCGGGTTTGATGTTACCTGTACAGACCCCGGCGGCTGCAAAGACCTATAAATACAAGGTCAAGAAGTTCAAAGGCAAGAAGTTCAAAGTCTCCAAGAAGTACAAGAATCACAACGTCGTAAAGCACAAAGCTGTAAAACACTAGGCGCTACATCCGCGCCAGATGTACCGAGCCGTCGCCGGTCCGAACAGTCAGCAGTTGCCCTCCGCCGTTGATCTTTCCGGTAACTGAATCCTCGTGAATGCCACCCTCGGCAGCCACCGGCAAATCCAGGGTAATGTGACCATCGCCCGTGTGGGCGTCCAGATTGGCGCCAAAACCATCGGGTAAACGTAGCGTCACGCTGCCATCGCCGCTGTGAACCGACCAGCCGGTAGCCATGCGGGAACCCGCTATCACTTCCGCTTCGATATTGCCATCACCGCTGTGCAGGTTCAGCCCGGTAAACTTGCCGCGGACGTGAATGTTGCCGTCACCGCTGCTGGCATCGAGGGCGCAATCGAACCCGTCACCGTTGATATTGCCGTCATGAGTGACCAGTTTCGAGGAGCCGCGCAGTCCGTCGGCACGGATATTGCCGTCGCCTGTATGGACATCGACGGCAGTGGCCTCAGGAATCTGGACTTCGATCCTGATCGACCGGTTCCCGAGATTGAAATGGATTGTGGGAACCTTGACCTCAATCTCTACGCGGTCGCCCGACTGGCGATCGAATACGTGGACGTCGCCCGGGCCGATGCGCCACCCTTGCGTGTAGACGTGCGCTTCGATGGTCTTGACGCTGCCGGTCTTCAGAACGACATTGGCGTCGCTGGTTTCGATTTTCAACTGGGGAGCGGAACCGACGCTAAAGCTCTTGTTCCACTGATCCGCCATGACGGGAAACGACGCTGCCATGCAGAGGATAGTCACGCAAACTGCGATCTTAAACATAGGGGCCTCACCTTCAATACGGTGTCAGGGAGCTGGCAGTTCCGTTTTTTCGCGTGGTTCGGGCGAGTATGATAGTCGAATGCATTCGATCGAGATCGATCCCGAAATGAGCCGGAAGGCGCTGGCGGAGGCTGAGGGACAGTTCCCCGATTTTGGCGGGCGGGCGGTGGGAGTGATTGCCCGGCCCTTACTCAAGGGATTCGCTTGGCAATTGGAATGGATAGGCGATGCCCCCGTGGGACAACCCGCGTGGGAATTCCAGAATGCTGCGATCCGGGCTTATAAGAGGCTGGCAAAGATCGCCTAGGAGACCGCTGATGAAATTACACGCTAACCAGCACACGCACTGGATGACGAGGCGCGATCTATTCTCGACCGTCATTCCTGGACTCATCCTCGCGCGAGAAGGATTTTCGCAAGATCAGCCCGACATCTCCGAGCGCTTCCGGCAGATTTCGGCCAAGTACGAAAAGGAGGGGCTAGCCGATCCCTTTAAGGGCATCACGACTAACGGGAATGTAGAGCCTGGTCTGTTCGGCGTACGTGCCACGGGCGTGCCGACGGACGCCGTCCGTGGCGCTGCCGAGCGATATTTAGCGGTACCTTGACGGCCGAACAGCGGCGGAGGACTATGTTCCCGGTGGACGATCCGGAGTGGCGCAAGTGGATGAACCAGCATTTTTATGTGCGTCAAGGAGTGAGCTTCGCGGAAATGAACGAGGCGCAGCGGCGCGCGGCGTTTGGGTTGTTAGAAGCGGCGCTGAGTCCGCGCGGCATGAGACTAACCCGCGACATCATGCGGCTGAACGAGACGCTCGCGGAATTGTCCGGCGATCATAAGTTTCTCGGCGAATGGTTATACTACATCACGGTGATGGGCAAGCCCTTCAGCGGCCGAGCCGTGGGGATTTCAACTGGACGGGCATCACGCCATTGTCAATTATTTCGTGATGGGCGACCAGGTGGTGATGACGCCGTTTTTCGCGGGCTCAGAGCCGGTGACCGCGACATCCGGCAAATATAAGGGAACATCCATTCTGCAAAACGAGCAGAATCGCGGGCTGGAAATGCTTTTGGCGCTGGGCATCGCACAGCGGACGCAGGCCGTTCTGAATCCGAAAAAGACCGAAAACTACAATCTGACGGAAGCGTTTAAGGATAATGTCGTGTTGGACTACGCCGGGGCGCCGTGCCGCGGATTTCAATGAGGCTGCAAGCAAGCGGCTGCTCGAACTCGTGGAACTTTATGTCGGCAACATGGACGAGGGACACGCAAGGGTGAAGATGGACGAGGTGAAACGGCACCTGGATCGAACCTACTTTGCGTGGATCGGAGGTTCGGATACAGCGGCGGTTTATTACTACCGGATCCACAGTCCCGTGATTCTCATCGAGTTCGATCACCAACGTCCGGCGAATCTGTCCCGCTTTGCGAAGAACCCGATCGAGCCCACGCGCCAGCATATTCACTGCGTGGTGCGGACTCCCAACGGAAACGACTACGGGAAGGACCTGCTGCGGCAGCATCACGCGGCTCACGCGCACGTTTAGGCCCTGGCGCCAGACAGTCAATCTTCATCTGCCACCTGGAAGGCGCGGGGCGCTTCCCCGCCCCGGTAGAGTTCCCACATGGTCTGATAAGCGGATTCAAGAGCCTTGGTAAACCGGCGGGAGTCGAACAGGGGTGTGGTTAGCCGGTTGGTCGCCAATTTGGCGCGGATATTCCGCAGGCGATCGTGATCCTGCGCGAGTTGCAACGCCAGAACCTCATAAGCAGGTAATGAATCGGTGACCAATTCGGGCATACCGATGGCGTGGAGCAGGCTGGCGGCCACGCGCCCGGGAAAAGCGTTTCCCCGGCAGGTGATCACCGGGCAGCCTCCCCACAGGGCGTCACTGGTTAAGGTATGGGCGTTGTACGGAAGGGTATCGAGACAGAGATCGGCAAGGGCAAAACGCGCGAGATGACTCGGGTTCGGAAGGGACGGCGCGAAGATCAGCCGCTCCCCGGCGCCGGCCAATCGGCGCTCCGCTTCACGGCGTAGGTTTTCCCTGGCTGTCGTGCTTGGCTCGAGAAGCCAAACCACACTGCCGGGCACATGGGCCAGCAGGCGCATCCAGACGTCGAAGACCGGCTCAGCAATTTTATACGCAGCATTGAAGCAGCAAAAGACAAAACCCGGCTCGGGCAGTCCGCAATCGGCTGGCGACGGAATGTGCGGCGAGATGGGCCGCTGGCGATTGTTAACCTGATAGCAGTGCGGGAGGTGGACGAGTTTCTCGGCGAAATACGGCTGTTCGGAGGCTGGAACGATCATTGAATCCACCAGGATGTAGTCGAGTGCGGTTGTTCCCATGGTGCCCGGATAACCGAGGTAGCTCACTTGGATCGGCGCCGGCCGGCGCATCAGAATTTCGGGGCGGGCATCCGCTGTATAACCCTTGAGATCGATTAGGATGTCCACGCCGCCGGCCTCAATCCTGGCGGCCGCATCCGCATGCGAGGCGGCTTCAATATCGATGAACTGGTCGAAAGAGTTGCGCAGTCTGCGGCGTGCTGCGCTGCCGTCATCGAGACCGTATGAATATCCCAGTATCCGGAAGCGCGACCGGTCGTGCAGTTCGAAGAGCTCACTGGTCAGGTGAGCAGTGGCATGCTCCTGAAAATCGGCCGACAGGTAAGCAACGGTAATCGGGCCGTCGGGTTTGCAGGCCTTCGGGCGCGCCGCAACAGGCTTATAATGAGCCGCCGCCCACTGCTGCGCGCACAAGAATTGTTGCTTCGGTGTGGTTTCGAGGGCCAGAAAGATGAACGGGTTCACGGGCGCCAAACGTCCCTCAACAGCACGCGTTAGATTAGCGGTGAGTTCCTCAATCTGGCTCCAGTCGCAGAGTTCTTTTGATTGTTGCGCCAGCAGGGCCACGGATTCCGTCATTGCCGGATCGAGCGCTAGAGCTGCGCGAAGCGCCCAGACGGCGTCCTGCGGACGGTTGAGGCGCCTGAGCGCGCTCGCGAGATTGCGCAGCGCCTCGGGGTACTTCGGGCGCACCGCCAGGGCGGCTCGATAGCAGGCAACGGATTCGTCCAAGGATCCTGTCACTTGCAAAACATTGCCCAGGTTATTGTGCGCTTCCGCAAATGCGGGGGCGGAGGCGATTGCCTGTCGAAAACTGGCGATAGCTTGGGCTAATTTGCCCTGCTGAGCGAGAATATTTCCGAGATCGCCCGCCGCGAGGGCGAAACCGGAATCCGACTCGATGGCTCGGCGCAGGAATCTGACCGCTTCATCTGGATCGCCGTGCTGGAAGGCGCAGATGCCGAGGATGTGGAGAGCCTGAGGCTGGTTTGGTACCGCTTTGAGAATTTTGCCACACAGGATCTTGGCGTTGGCGAGGTCGCCACTATGCACTAAATCGCGCGCCAGCGACAAAACTTCTTCGGGATTGAAAGATTGCGCCACGGATTTCAGGGCTTGCCGAAACGCTCCCGAACCAGTTCCAGAGCCTGCTCCTTATCTTGGACGCGGGCCTCGAGTTGAGCGTCTTCCACGGCGGCCAATATCTTGGCAAAAGCGGGGCCGGGATGATATCCCTGCTCGATCAGGTCGCGGCCGGTAAGGATCGGTTTCGGTCGAAGGTCTTCTTCGCCTAATTCCGCCAGACGTGCCACCACACGCTTGTAGCTATCCAGTTTGCCGTTGCTCGACAGGCAATCGAGGCGATGCAGTTCAACGTGCTCGGCGAAATTGTCCGTACGCAGAAAGCGTTTCATGGTGCTTTCGCGCATTTGTCCCGTGTTCAGGAAGCGCATGTGATTGGCGATGAGAGCCTCGATGCGCTCGATCTGTCCGGAAGAGAAGCGCAGGCGGTTGAGTATAACGTGTGCAAGTCGAACGCCTTCTTCGACGTGGCCGTCGAAACGGATGCGATCGGCGATGCGGAAGGTAGCAGGTTTACCAACATCGTGGAGCAGCGCGCCCACAGCCAGCGTGATGGTCGGGTTGCGCAGCTTTTCCAGCAGCAAAAGAGTGTGGACCCAGACGTCCCCTTCCGGGTGAAATTCCGGCGGCTGGGCGACGCCTTTCATGGCGGCGACTTCGGGCAAAAGGTCGACCAAGAGACCAGTTTCATCCAGCAACTCGAAACCGCGGCGCGCGCCCCCTTCGATGAGAATGCGGATCAGTTCATCGCGCACGCGTTCGATGGAGACGCGCAGAATCAGGTGGTGAAGGCGCTTGAGAGCCGCCATCGTTTCTGGTTCAATTTCGAATCCTAGGCGGGCGGCAAACCGCACGGCGCGGATCAATCGCAGGTGGTCTTCCTGAAAACGCGATTCGGGATCGCCAATGGCGCGAATGACACCACGCTGCAGGTCGGCGCGGCCTTCGGTGAAATCGAGGACGCCGTTTGTTTCGGGATCGAAGAGTAGCGCATTGATGGTGAAATCGCGGCGGAGGGCATCTTCGCGGGGGCCCCCTTCAAAGCGCACGGCATCGGGCCGGCGGCCGTCGCTGTAGCTGGAATCGCTGCGAAACGTCGCAACTTCGACTTGGGCTGTGTTCTCGCGAACTAAGACTACACCGAAGTGAGCGCCTACTTGTTCGGAGCGTTCGAAGAGATCGCTGACGCGGTCGGGACGAGCGTCGGTGGCGACATCGTAATCCTTCGGTTCGCGGCCGAGGAGCCGATCGCGGACGCAGCCGCCCACAAGGTAGGCTTGATGTCCGGCCGCGCGCAAACGCGCGATGATCGAGAGGGCCAGATTTTCGGAGGTGGTATCCAAATGATTACTATAGAGTGTTTCTTGAAGATCCCGGTGGCAGCCACCGGAATGCTAAACCGCTGACGCTAGTCCGCCGCGATACGATCAGGCTTGGCTTCCACGCCTACTCGCCACCCACGCACGTAGTCCACGATGGCGCGGCGATTGGTCTTTACTACGGCCAGCATCAACATCAGGACGATTAAAATGCCTGCGGCGAGGATTGTTTGGGGAACGTCCAGATGATTCTTGCACCAGGGCAGCCAACGGCCGTAGACCAGCTCGATGTGGACCCAGTATACGAGGAGCGATGTAGTGCCGAATTGCCGCACCCAGCTCCAGCCGGGGGCGGCGCCGTATTCGGTCCAGACGTAGGCGACGGCTAGAATCAGCAGCGTGACGCCTAGCTTGATAAGCACCTGCGCCGGGCTATCGAGCCAGAATTCCGATTGCGCATAAATCGAAAAAGGCAGATTCGCGAAATAGCGGGCGGCCAGAATGAGCGCGATTCCCAGGATGACGGCCCACTGCATGACGCGGTCGTATTGGTCGTGTTTCACAAGCCGGATCAGGCTGCCGGCGCTCATGCCGAAGGCGAGGTAGGCCGCCCACGGAAAAAAGCTGAAGGAGTTGTAATCGGGCGCGATATAGGCTTTAACCAGGGCGGGCACTGGCGACCAATCCAGTTGGGATACCAGCGGAGACAGTGCCGCGATAGCGAGACCCAGGGCGGCGCAAAGTTTCACGCGTTGCGCGGTGGTAAACACAGCCATCACGGACACCAGCGCGATGCCGAAGCCCATGCAATTGAGGATGTCGACCTTGAGCATGTTGGTCCATGGGCTGGGCCAACTGAAAAGCCAGAGTTGTAGCCGCAGGAGCATGGCGATGCCAAACAAATATCCGGCGCGGCGCAGGGTACCGGCGATCCGGCTGCTTATTGGCACGCCCTTACGTTCAAAGCTGAACATGAGGAACGACAGGGTGACTCCGGTCAGGAAAAGAAAAATTGCGGGCGGCATGCCGCCGAAGAACTGCGAAAACATGTAGGCAGCGCCGCCACGAAGATCCGCTTTCAGGAAAGAATGGAAGGCGTGCCCTTGCAGCATGATAATGCCCGCAATACCACGCAGCCAGTCTAAGAACGTGAGCCTATTCCTGGTTCCGGCTGGTAGCATGCGCCCGGTCCGATCTATTTCTGCGGGTATTCCCGCTTGGTGTTCTTGGGCAGCTTCATCTTCAAGCTGGCATCCGGCAATTCAGGATTGATCTTCATATCGGAATACGTCGCCAATTGATAGTCGCCCGCTTGCATATAGAACTTCTGCTGCAACGGGTAACCGCTTTCCGCCACCCACATCTCCAACTTCCGTAGATGCTGCAAGACCTCTTTTGATCTCGGAATCATTTCCAGACGGTCCGTCTTCTGGCCGGAGACTGTATCGGGGCCTGCGAATCGCAGCGTGTAGTGCGACTGGAGCTCCTGGGCAGACGTTCCGAATCCAAGCAGGAAAAACTGTTCCAGCAAATCTTTGCTCTTGCCCACGTCGTAGACGTCCACCGTTTGCATTTTGGGGAAATAAATCTGGACGGTGTGGTCTTCGAATTCCACGGCCTTGGCGTCCGGCTCGGTGAAACTGATGAGCATGCGCAGATCGCGCGACTTGGCGCGCTTCAACAAAACGGTTCCGGAATCCACATTGTCTTCGTTAATCACGGCGGTATGCTGCAGCCGGCGGAGGTGGGCTGACATGCCATGGAACGCCGCACCGGCCTTATCGACGCGGCTGAGCACGGAATCCAGGTCGGCGGCTGGCGCGATTTGGGTGGTTAACGCCAAGACGGCGGCAAAGACGGCGCGGATGAGGAAGGAGTGATTCATTTTGGGCGACCGATCAAGGCTTAGCGAAGACCATGTAGCCCGTGGTTTCCCCATCCGAGTCGGCGATGGGTTCGACGCGGTTGACGGTGACTTCTTTCTTGTGCGTGAATTTTGTGAGCAGCGCCGAAAGCTTTTGCATTTGCTGATCCTTGGAAAGCCCCGACAGCAACTCCGGCTCCACCCAATATACGATGCTGCCATGCTCGCCCGGCAGTACGGAAACCGAGCTGACCAGGGGAGTGCGCGGCTGATCGCGGAACCAGCCGCGCGGCGTGGCCAATACGAAGATCAGGATGATGCCAACGATGACATCGTACTGCCAACTCGCGCGCGGATAATCCCAGAAAATGAAACGCTTCAGCACTGAAGTTTCAGTCTAACAAATGGTGCGAACGGGGAGGGTCGAACTCCCATTCCCTTGCGGGAGCCAGATCCTAAGTCTGGTGCGTCTGCCAATTCCGCCACGTTCGCGCAGTGGACTTGCTCCGATTATATCGTGGCGAAGTGTTACCCGGCTGTGCCGCAGACAGCGACTTCCAGGCCCATTTCGCGGAACATGACTGCTTTCGCGGCCAGCGCCAGATCGGCAGCCGCGGCATTGGGAGCGTAGGCCACCTGGACGTGGTTGGATTTGTGGCGCGCCATCAGTTGATCGCGGGTGACGCCATAGGTGACGGCGTGCATGATGGGCCATTGCGGCGTGGTGATTTGCCAGCGCCGCTCGGTTTCTTCCCGCGGCAGTTCGACCACCTTAGCGCGGCCGATATCCACCTTCAGCACACCGTTGTCGACAAAGATGCGGCTCCAAACGATTTCGCCGGGTTTACTGATGCCTTTGAGGCTACCGCCGCCAAGGCGGAAGTACATGGATGGCTGGCGCTCGCTCACGGATCCGGCGTAACCACCGATCAGGTGCGCGGGAGGCACGGCACCGGAGATTTCGAAGACCCACACGAACTCCTCACGGCCATTCACCAGATAGGACTCGCCGTACCGGACGTCATGCAGCGTTGTCTCGGGCGGATAGCCGAGGGCTTTCCAAACGCGCTGGGTGACCAGAGCGTCGAGACCCGCGCATTCGTCGACTTCGTTGAAATGCGGCAGCGCGTCGCCGGCGAAGAGGACGCGCCCGTTGCCTCGCGCCGTGACGGGCGGACGGTCCACGTTATTAAGCAGTCCTTCGGCCAGGTCCGAGGCGGGCGCGAGGTCCTTCAGTCCCTGCTGATATTGGATGCCGATGGCGTCGCAGCCGAAATCGTCGGCGATGCGCAGGGCGGCAATGTACATCTTGCACTGGCCGAGAATTTGGGTATCGGTCAGTTCGTTGGCCGGGTCGGCCCCCGTGTGAAACTGCATGCCTCTTGCATCCAGCCATTCGCGCACGCCTCGGGCTTCCTGATCGCTGGTAGCAAGCATCTCGGCGTAGAGGGCGGACTGGCTGAGGCGCTCCTTGAACACTCCGGTAGGGTGAAGCAGTTCATCGGGAATGATGGCGTTGTACATGCCCATGCAGCCCTCGTCGAAGATGCCCAGGATGGCTTTGTCGCGGTGCAGTTGATCTGCCAGGCGCGCGCCGAGTTCTTCGGCTTGCGGCGGCAGGGTGCATTCCGATAGCGGGCGGACATGCGAGGTGTCGTGCCGGACGGGCTTTCCGGAGAGCCACGATCGCAAGCCGGAGAGGAAGAAATCGTCGCTGAAATCCACGCTCCAGAGGGAGCTGTAGCCGACGCCCGCCTTAGTCATTGAAGCATTCAGGTTCAGCATGCCGACCAGTCCGGGCCATTCCCCGCTCCAATTGGCAATCGTAAGAATAGGTCCGCGATGGGTGTAAAGGCCGTGAAGGATATGATGGCTGTACTGCCACACCGCCTCGACTACGACAAGGGGGGCATGCGGCGGGATGGCGCGAAAGACTTCCATGCCGCGCTTCTGGCTATCGATGAAGCCGTGGCCTTTGGCGGGATCGCAAGCGTGGCCGCGTTCGACCACATGACCGAGCCCGCGGATGGCTTGCATAACGGCCTCTTCGACGCGGGCCTGGGCCGGCCAACACTTCCGGTTGGCGGCGAGCCGCAAGTCGCCACTGGCGATTAAGATGACAGGATCTGGCATGACCACATTTTGTCATCGCGCGCGCCCGGCGTCCACGGGCGGCCATGTTAAGCTGGATAAATACTGCGTTGATGCGCGGGCCGGTAGCTCAGTTGGTAGAGCATCTGACTTTTAATCAGATGGTCGCGGGTTCGAGTCCCGCCCGGCTCACCAACGTTAAGTCTTTTTGTCGTAATCGCTTGGCGTCGCATAAACAGCCGACATGTACGTGTTTTTGTACGATAGCAAATATTAGGCCTTGCTAAATCAATAACTTACACGATAACGATTTTGCCTCCTGTGTATATTCCGGCCTTGCAAACTCCTGTGGGTGTGCGTTAATTAGAAGGCAATGATTCTGCTTCGTAATTTCTTTCGGAACCGCCGGGAATCGCAGTTGAGGCGGTTATTCCCGGTAGAGGCCCGAGGCGTCTGGTTGGCGGCGAACGGGATCGAAGGCAAGAAAAGCAACTTGGTCGCCTATTGGGACGAGCACGGAGAATACATCACTTATCGGGTGGGTCAAGTCATTCCGTTCTCGGAGAAGTGCTTGCGTCGCGCGTATTACCGCATATCGAAAATCGAAGCGCCGAACCGGTGCTCCGACCTCGCCGGGTGGGACGATGGTCGGCACTACGATCTCACCTTCGATCACCTGGAATCTATCTGACCAGTTCTTCAAACAGATTCAAGATTACAAAGCCGACGTACTCCTCCTTGTCTGTCGTGCGGTAGTAGCAATCCCAATAACTGATGACTCTCTGTTTTGTAAGTGCGAAGAAGTGAGAATTCTCCTTTAAGAATTCCCGGTACAGATCTCGGTCCAGATTCCCCAAACGAGCTTCTGAGAGTCCCGCCCGGCTCACCACGATAAATTCCTGCAAATAACCTAAATACACTTTAATGGCTTCACCCTGCCATTAGGTACCCTGCCATTCGTTAGAATGAGCTGGCGGCAGGCTCGATTTCGATCCACCTCGCTCCAGCAACACGCCTAGACTCCGAAAGCCGCAACGCGGCTTCGTGCGCGTCAGCGTACCCAACTTCTCGCGCAGTATCGGCGTTAAGGTCCGGCCGCGACTGCGACTGGTATCAATCGCTCCGGTCGGCCGACAGGCTTGCAGGCTTGGCGTTCCGTGTTGCTGATGTTTCGCTGATTCTTGGGTCGACTCAGGCCCGCAACCATGTGCTTCAGTCGCCGGTCCTCGTCTTCCAAAGCCTTGCGCCGGCGCCCATGGTGGACCTTGGTGCCGCGTGGGCGATGTGCGATATCCTCAACACTATGGCGGAACGTCGTTTCAGCAATGTGGGCGGGACTTCTGGCGGCCTCGGCGATTTCCTGCTGGGATTCACCTTGAGTTGCGTTGGCGGATACCTCTTGACCAACCAAGTCGTGGTTGCCGGTTCATACTGGAATTTCTGGGGCGGCAATACCTTTGGCGTCACGCTGATTCCGATGCTGATCGGAGTAGGGATACTGTTTCGGGACGGGCGCAGTGTGGTTGGATGGCTCCTAACAGCAGCCGGGGCGCTATTTATCTTCGCCGGCGTGTTGGCGAATCTGCACATCTACTTCCGGCCCACGAGCTTGTTCGAAACCATGGTGATGCTGGTGATGCTGGTGGGAGGCCTTGGGCTGATCGCCAAGGCCATCTTGCCTCACAAAGACCGCCAGGCTTAAGCAGCACAATTTAAAGACTTTTTGGCTCTTAGACAGAAAAGCCTCCCTTGCTTGCTATCGTGCCCCCTATAATGGAGGTATGGCAAGAGGTTGGGAAAGTAAATCGGTCGAATCGCAAATTGAGTCGGCTGAGACGAAAGTCCGCCCTTCTTTCGATGCACAGGTCACTCCGGAGAAGCTCGAACTTCTTCGTAAAGAAGAAAGCCTAAAGCTTTCTCGCATACGGGTACTTCGGGAGTTGGAAGCAAGCCAAAACCCCAGATACCGCTCCATGATGGAAAAAGCGCTCGCGGATCTGGACACCGAACTCGGGCGTTTGGATCGCGGGGTAGCTCGAGCCACGACGGCTTGAGCGGCGTCATTTTTCCGCATCGCGCCGAAACAAATCGAGGCCAAACTTGGGCGCGGAACGGGTGCCGCTAATTTTTACAGGAATGTCTGCGCCGCCGTTGCGCCCGTGAAAGAACGGCGAGACGATGCGTAAGGCGATGGATTCCCACCTCGATTGAACCATGCGCGAGAGCTGCACATCGGTGAGCACATGGCCTCGAAAATCGAAGGTTTCTCCATTCAACGTATAGACCCCGGCCAGGCTGATCCGCGCGCCGGGGATGGTATATGCCAACTGCGAAAAGGTGATGGCTCCCTGCTGCAGGGAGAAGGTACCGTTCATGGTGGAGCTGACGTCCGCGGCCCCGGGTTTCGCCTTTTCCGGCTCGCCCTGGACACGATAGCTAAGCATGTCGACCTTATCCTGAACTTGCGCGTTGGTGAAGTGGATTTGCCGGAGCGTAAAGCGACCCTGGATGGTCAGCTTTTGCACCACCCGCTCTTTCCCCGGACGAATGTGCAGGTGGGACTTCGTGCCGATCAAAGCTGTAAGTACAGCGGGCCGGGTTTTGACTGCCAGATCCAAAAAGTCCTGCAGATGGCCATTGGGCACGTCAATATCGAGCTTGATTTCGTGGCCGTGGCCCTTGATGTCAATTACGGCGCCCGAGGCCATGAAGTTGGAATTGCGTAGAGTTGCCTCGACGGGCTGCAAATACGTGTCGCCTGAGATTCCGTCGACGATGGCGTGAAATTTCGTGTGCAAGGGAACGGGATGGTTCGCCGAATCCAAGGAAAAGTCGGGAGTGTCGGTGGTTCCGTCGACGACCATCTTGTCGAGCGGGCCGCGGAAATCGCCGGTGGACGATAGGATGCCTCCAAGCCCGGTGATGGTATTCAGATCGGCGTTTTGAAAGGTATAGTGGCCGGTTACCGGAGTGTCGCCAGGGCTGTCTATCTGCCACGGTCCGAAGTCTCCCGTAGCATGAATGTCGCCCCGGGGAATAGCGTTGACCAGGGTGGCCTGGTAGCGCCAGGGATTGTTGGCCCCGACATTCAGCAGCTCGATGTGGCGGAGTTCCCATATTTTAGGACCCTTGTCGGGGTGGGAGTTAGCCACCGTGAGGCGGGAGTTGTCGCAGACGATTTTGTCGACTAGTATTTTGATTTTGTCGTGCGGATTCGAAGTTGATGCGGGCGGTATGGAGGGACGATGGTCCAAGGGCGGCACATCGATTTCAAGGCCATCGATGCGCACGGCTGCGACATGAGTCGGTTTGACGAACAGTCCGATGAACGGCGCGTGAAACTCGAAACGACGCAGAGCGACCAGAGGCTGAATTCCGGGCCCGGAGGCAACGGTCTCGGGCGGGTAGATACGCAGGTTTTCGCCGGTTACTTCAAAGCCACGCCACGCGGCGATTTCGACATTCCCGAGTTCGACACGACCATGGAATGAGGCGCGCAATGTTTCGAGAATGCGGCCTTTCAGCAGCGGCGCGGCGTTGTGCGCGAGGATCGCGGCAACGGCCGCAAGAACGACGATTACGCAGACGGCAACGACAAGAACGATCTTGAGCCAGCGTTGGCGAGGTGGCGGCGACATTGTGGGCTTCGATACGGCCGAAAATTAAGCATAGCCCGTACCAGTGTGATATTCAGTCCTATGCGCGCCAGCGGATGCCCAGGCCGAGCGTCTTCTTGGCGTACTCCAAGCTGCGTTCCAGGTCGATGCGCTGTTGTTCTTTTAGGGCCGCTTCGAGCACCGGCGAATTATCGGACCGTTTCCCGATCACCATGTTGCCGAGGAACGGGCGGCCCGATTTGGCGAGAGCCAGGAAGCGGGCGAATTCCCAGGCCGGCGTCTTGGGGAAGGCTTTCCAGTAGTCCGCTTCGAGGTACGGCAGAACTTCGGGCGGGCGTCCGGTGATAATTTCGAGTTGGACGGACACTTGCGGGCAGAGGCGGCGATAGTTTTGGATGAACCGCTGGAAATCGACGGAGCCGTCGCCAAGGGCGACCCATTGAGCGGCGGCGCCGCGGGGATGTTCGAAGACGGCACTATCGCGAACGTGGGAGGTGACGACGTAGGGGCCGAGGATTTCGAGGGTGAGGAGCGGGTCCTCGGAGACCCACATGGGGTTGCCGGTATCGAGGCAGGAGCCGACGAAATCTTTACCCGACGCTTCGATGAGGGCTTTCACTTCGCGCGCCTGCATATCGCCCGCGTGGTTTTCCACGCCGATGCGAACGCCGGCATCAAGCGCTGGAGAACGCACGGCGCGCAGAACCTTCACGGTGTTCTCGATGTGGGCTTCGAGCGGCAGTTCGGTACGGCGGTTGTCGCGCGTGCCCATGTAACAGCGCAGCACCGAAGAACCGACAGCCTTGGCGACACGAATGCCGCGCAAGACGTAGTCGACAGGCTCGCCGTCCGTCTTGTTGTAGGCGGGCGACGATGGGCAGATGCAGCCGATGCCGGCGTCGATTGCGATTCCGGCGCGGGCGGCATGGTCTTTCACCTGGGAGAGATATGCCGGTTCGAGCGATTCGTAATCGTCTAAGCTCGAAAGCTGGACGGTATCGAGTTTCAGGCCGGCGGCATAGTCCAGTAGTTGGATGGCTTTCCAGTGGAACGCCCGGATGGAATAAGAATCGAATCCGAGTTTAATGGCTACAGGCTCAGCGGCGGGGCTCAAGGCGGCTACTCCGGCGATGGAAGCGGTTTGCAGAAAGGTGCGCCTGCGCATAGGGAATGTTGTGTCACGCTTTCGAGAAGGACATGCCCGCAAAGCTGACGACACTTTGGGGGTCGATATTCCACTGCTGGTAACGCAGCAGTTCGCCGCGGGTCTCGGGCAATGCTTTGAGGAAAGTGTAGAGCGGCGCGGAGCCGCACCATTTCAAGTCGTCCCGATTTTCCTGTACCAGGCTCCAGAAACCGGCGGCATCGTTTTCGTTGATGCGTTCGATGCGGCGGGCGTCGCGGGCCGCAACCTCGGACATGACGCCGGAGTCGGCGTGGGCTGGGAAATCGTCCTGATAACGGACGCCCATGTGGGCCATGTCGATGCCGAGAACCCAGAACAGGTTATCGCCTTCGCGGGCGTTCAGATCGCCTAGGGAAGCGAGAAAGCGATGTACGTTTTCGTCGGCTTCGGGAGCGCCGCCGCGGTAAAGGCTATTGGCGTACTGGCCGCAGAGGATGGGAAGGATTTTGATGCCGGGGCCGTAGATATGCTGGAGGAAGACGACCTGAAATTCGACGGTATGTTCGAAGGAATGGCAATAGTCCTCCATAATTACGGCGCCGCCGCCTTCGGCTTCGAGACGGTCGACCAAGGCCGTGTTCGTCGGGGTTTCGCCGAACGGGGTGACGAAAGACTTGCGAGTGAGGCCGAAGTGTTCGGGTGCGCCGTAGTGCGAAGTGGCCAGGATGACGAAGGTGCGGTCTTTCAATTCGGGGCCCAGAACGCCGTAGGCCGCGCGATAGGATTGCCAACCGCCTTCGGGGCTGACGTGGGGAGCGGCGATACCGCAGAGACCCGCGGGCGTGGAAGCAGGCGCGCCTCCCATATAGCGCTCCATGGTTTCGACGAGGGCCGGGACGTCTTGGGGATAAGCGCCGCCGGCATGGGCGGGTTCGCGTGTGGGAGCTTCGGCAAACTCGCGCTGGCGGGTTTCTTTCATCAGAGCGAAGGCTTCGTCTTCGAGGAAACCGGCGGAGCTTAGGGTCGCTACGAGGTGATTTTCGAGTTCGCCGACCTGAAGCTCGCCGGTGATGCGGACTAGCGTGGAGCGCAGGTCGAGATCGGTTTGCTGGCCGTCGAAGCAGCGGAGGCATTCGACGAGGGGCGGCGGGATGATGAGGACGGCTTCGGAGTAGCAATAGGGATCGCGGATGAAGAGCCCTGGGCGATCTTGGACCGGAGAAGGCATCAGGTCCAGGGAGGTTCGAAGACGGGCGAGAGGGCGTGCCAATCCGTATCGTAGCAGTTAAAAAGGGCGGCCGCCCTCCGATGGCAGGAGGAGATCAACCAACTGCCAGCGGCCGCCAATACTCTTATCGGCCAGATGCGGTAAAAAGCTGCTTAGGCCAGCGCGCGGCGGCAATAATCGTAGCATTTGCGGACCTCGGCCACGCGTCGCCGCCGTCGTATTCGTATTCGATGTTGGCGGGAATCGGGTAACGCCTGTGCTTGAGCAACTGCAGCACTTCCTTGATGGGCGTGTCGCCTTCGCCCAGCGGCATGTTCTTGCCCTGGTCTTTCTTGCGATCCTTAATGTGGAGGGTGACGATGCGGTCGTGGTGCTCTTCGATGAACGGAACAGGATCAAAGCCGGCCGCCCAATAGTGTCCGATATCCAGATTGACGGCGATGTATTTGGACAGCTTCATGGCCTCGACGAAGGTTTCGGGCTTGGCGTATTCGTTGGGATCCTTGATATTCGAGTGGCCGTGCATGCCGACGGTGATCTTGAACTTCTCGGCTTGCGCGGCGATGCGGGGGGTGACGCTGACGGTGGATGAGGTGGTCATGACGTGAAGGCCGAGCGCGCGGGTCATTTCGAAGCCGCGGGCAATTTCCTCGTCCGTGAAATCGTCACGCATGTTGTAGGCGTAGGCGGAAAGCTGGATGCCGGCTTTGTCGAACTTGGCGCGAACGGCGCGGATATCGTCAAGCGGGACGGTCAAACGCCATTTGCGGAGGGCGGCGCGGCCTTCGGGCCCGCGCGGGAACTCCGGCTCGACGTGGCCCATCGAAAGCTCGCATTCACTCAGGCCGACATCCACGAAGCCTTGAATTGCGGCATCGAGAGGGCGGTCGCGAAAGCTGTAGGATTGGGCGCCGATCAGCACCCCATTGACGCGCGAATCCAGTTTGGCAAACGCACGGGACAGAGGCAGCGCGGCCAGTGTCAGACGTCCAAGATCGCGTCGGGTATACACATTGACTCCTTGGGCTCAAGACAACCGGAACCAATTGTAGCGGATTTGCTATGTTGCAAGAGTGAGCGAAATTCGGACTCTGTTGGATGTAATCGAAGCGGCGGAGGGACAGCATAACGCGATCATTCTGCCGGAAACGGGGCTGGCCGTGACGTACGCCGATTTGCGGCGGCGGGTGCGGACGATGGCCGCGGGGCTGCGGGCCGCGGGGATCGGGCGGGGCGACCGGGTAGCGACGGCGCTGCCGAACGGGCTGGACGCCATCGTCGCATTTCTGGCGGCATCGGCGGCGGGCACGGCCGCGCCGCTGAACCCCGGATACAAATTCGAGGAGTTTTGTTTTTTTCTGGGGGATACGCGAGCGAAGATGCTGATGGTTCCGCGGGAAGATGGCGGGGAGGCGCGACGGGCGGCGGAGGAGGCGGGCATTGCCGTGGTCACGCCGGACATCGGCGATAGCGGGGCGGCGCCGGTGGCGGATGCGGAGGATATCGCGCTGGTGCTGCATACCAGCGGGAGCACGGGACGGCCGAAACGCGTGCCGCTGCGGCATCGGAACCTGGCGGCTTCGACGGTGAACATCGCGCAGACATACGCGCTGGGCCCGGCGGATGTATCGTTGTGCCTGATGCCGCTGTTCCATGTCCACGGGCTGATGGCATCCACCATGGCGACTTTTCTGACGGGCGGAACGGTGGTGGTCCCGGCGAAATTCAATGCGCTAACGTTCTGGCGGATGGTGCGGGACTACGGCGTGACCTGGTATTCGGCGGTGCCCACGATGCATCAGCTCATCTTGACGCGGAAGGCCGGCAATGAGGGCAACAAATTGCGTTTCGTGCGGTCATGCAGCGCGGCTTTGGCGCCGGACCTGATGCGGCGGATGGAGGAATATTTCGACGCTCCGGTGGTGGAGGCTTACGGGATGACCGAGGCTTCGCACCAGATGGCTTCCAATCCGCTGCCGCCCGCGGCGCGCAAGGCGGGGGCGGTCGGGCCGGGGACGGGCGTGCGAATCAGCATTCGCGATGGAGAAGGAGGCGGGGTTGGGCTGGGGCAGGCGGGCGAGGTTTGCATCGCCGGGCCGGGCGTGATTCGCGAGTACGAGAACAATCCGGAGGCGACGGCCAAGTCGTTTTTCGGCGATTGGTTTCGCACCGGCGATCAAGGCATCGTGGACGAGGACGGGTACCTGTGGCTGACGGGCCGGCTCAAGGAACTGATTATCCGGGCCGGCGAGAACATTGCGCCGCGGGAAATCGACGAAGTTCTGCTGTTGCATCCGGCGGTGGCGGAGGCGGTGTGTTTCGGCGTGCCGCACACAACTTGGGGAGAGGAAGTGGAAGCGGCGGTAGTGCTACGGCCGGAAGTGGCTGCCGGCGAGGCAGAACTGATCGCCTTCTGCCGCGGGCGGCTGGCAGATTTCAAGTGTCCCAAGAAAATTCATCTGGTGGCCGCGATCCCCCGGACGGCTACAGGCAAGATCCAACGGCTGAATGTGGCGGCGGCGCTGACCGGAGCGTCAAAGTGAAATTCGTCATCGCCGGAGCGGGGGCGGTGGGCGCTTACATGGGCGCTGCCATGGCGCGGGCCGGACTGGACGTGACGCTGTTTGCGCGCGGCGTGCAATTGCAGGCCATGGCGGAGCGCGGGATTCGGGTGACTGGTGCGGATTTCGATTACGAAGCTCACCCGAAGATGACCGGCGATTTGGAATCGATCGGGCACGCCGACGTCGTTTTTCTGGCGGTGAAGGCGCACAGCCTGCCGCAACTCGCGCCGCGGTTACAGTGCCTGCTGGGGCCGGAGACGTGCGTGGTGAGCCTGCAGAACGGCGTTCCGTGGTGGTTCACGCCGATCGAGCGCGTGGACCCTGGCGGGGGGATCGCGGCGGCGATCGAGGCGCGGCGGGTAGTGGGGGGGCTGGTCTATTTTGCGACGGAGATGGCTGCGCCGGGGGTGGTGCGGCATATCGACGGGCAGCGGATTTCGATTGGGGAACCGGACCGCAGCCGTTCGGCGCGGTCCAAGGCGATCGCGGAAGCGCTGATTGGGGCGGGCCTGCGATGCCCGATCACGACGCACATTCGGGAAGAGATCTGGGTGAAGATTCTGGGAAACGTGGCCTTCAATCCGATCAGCGCGTTGACTGGCGCGACGCTGGCGCAGATGACCAGCGATCCCGAAGTTGCCACGCTGGCGCGAACCATCATGGGCGAAGCCGCGGCGGTAGCGGAACGGATGGGGATGAAACTGCCGGTGTCGATCGACCAGAGGATGGCGGGGGCGGCCAAGGTGGGCGAGCATAAGACTTCGATGCTGCAAGATCTGGAGGCAGGACGGCCTCTGGAACTGGAAGCGGTGGTGGGAGCCGTGCTGGAAATAGGGGAACGGATGGGGGTCGCGATGCCGGCTACGCGCGCGGTCTATGCCTGCACCAAGCTGCGGGCGGGCGGCCGCGACAACCATTAAGATTGCCGCGGCTCGCTGAAACTTACGCTACAGGGGAAGTGCAGAAGGCGCAACGTTTGGCTTTGATGGCAATGGTGCTCAGGCACTCGGGGCACAACTTGGTGGTGGGGTCCGGTGGCGCTTCGCCGCGTTTGGCACGCGCCATGATCGCGTTGACGGGGACTACCACAAAGAAGTAAATCGCGGCAGCGACCAATACGAATGAAACCGCGGCGTTAATGAAATCGCCGATTGCGAACATGCTGCCATTTACCGTGAACTTGATCCCCGAAAAGTCCGGTTTGCCCACGATGGCGGCGATCAACGGTGTGATCAGGTCTTTGACCAGGGCGGTGACCACCGCTCCGAACGCGCCGCCGATGACCACGGCGACGGCTAAGTCAATGACGTTTCCGCGCAGCAGGAACTGCTTGAATCCTTTTAACATGTATCCTCCGTGAGGTACATTCTAGCTAACCTCGCGGAGAAAAAGGGGAGCGAAACCGTCTATCGATGGCCGGTGTTGCCGCCGGCTGCACCGGAGCCATGGGACACCGGCGCGGCGTTTCCGGAATTGTTGCCTGTAGCCACGGAAGTGAAACCGGTGGAGGCGGTTGAAGGCGCGCGGCCAAAGCCTGTCGAACCGCCGAGAGCACTCAGGATGCCGCCCGATTTAGTGGAGGTCGGAACCGTTTTGTAATTGATCGAATTGTAGAGCCCGCCGTAGCCGTAGCCGTAACCGCCAAAGCCGTTGCCGTAGGGGCTAAAGAAGAAGCCCGGCATGAAGGCCATGCCGACGTCGAACGGACTGAAGAAGGCGTTGCCGTAGGGGCTATAGAACATGCCGGCCAAGCCTGGCACGTAGCTGTACATGCCGAAGTAGGGATTGTAGTACCAGCCGTTGTTGAAGACGCCGGAGCCGCCGCTGAACATGGAAGTTCGGAGGGTATTGGCCGCCGCTACATTGGCCATGGAAACGTAACCGTCGCGGCGTTCGCTCCAGCGGTTCAATGCGTCGGTGGACGTTTTGTCGAATTTGCGGACTTCCAGGGTGTCGAGGGCGATCAAGTGGCCTTCCTTCACCTCCACGGTTTGGCCGGCGGCAGTGACTTCGGCCGAGCCATCAAAGACGCGCAATTCGCCGCCATCGGAATCGAAGCGGTAGACTCCCTTTTTTGTGGGGTGCACGGTGGCATCGTGATAGGCGACCGTGACCGAGTTGTCCTTCAAGATTTCTTCCGCTTCGAGGATCGCGGCGCCGGAGACGAAGTCCAGGCGGGTGTCGATCAGGCGATTGGTAAGCATGCGGAAGGAGCTGTTTTCTCCGAGGCGCAGGAAGACTCCCGGGGTAAGCAGAACTTCGGCGCGGCCTTCCTGCGTCTTGAGTTGTTGATTTTCCTTGACTTCGGGAAAGCTGCCGAATTTCGTTTCCACCAGTTGATCGCCGAGATAGACCTGGCCTTCGACGTAGTGGATGAGACCGGAGCGGGCGGAGATGACCGTCGATTGGGCGAGGGCGGCGACACTGGCAGCCGCACAGGCCAAAACGCCAAGAGTAAATTTCCCAGCCGATAGCATAACAACCTCTTAACAAAGCATCGGCGCTTTTCAGAGGTTTGTCAATGGCCTGGCGGAGGTAGTTACAAAAAGGAACGGAATCACTGGTATTTGCCGTTACAGGCGCACGATATGCGGCGAGTTCAGGCCTTTCAAGGCGTTGCGCGTATCCACGATCAGAGGCGCCTGGGCGGCGATCTGGCGATAATCGAAGACGGAGTGATCGGTGATGATGGCGGCGCAATCGGCTTGCGCCACGGTGGATTCCGGCTGGGCGGATAACTTTTCGCCGTCGAGGTCGAGGGAGGGGACGTGCGGATCGCTGTAGGAAAGGCGAGCGCCGCGGCGCTTCAGAAGGAGCATGACGTCGAGGGCGGGAGATTCGCGGAGATCGTCGATGTCCTTCTTGTAGGCTACGCCGAGGATATGGATATGCGATCCCTTTACGGGCTTGCCGGCGTCGTTGAGCGCGTTCTGGATCTTGTCGACGACGAAGTGCGGCATCTGGCCGTTGATGTAGCCGGCGAGTTCGATGAAACGGGCCTCGATGCCGGCTTGCTTGGTCTTCCAGGATAGATAGAACGGGTCGATCGGGATGCAATGTCCGCCCAAGCCGGGGCCAGGATAGAACGGCATGAAGCCGAAGGGCTTGGTGGCGGCCGCTTCAATGACTTCCCAGACGTTGATGCCCATGCGGTCGCACATCAGGGCCATTTCGTTCACCAGTCCGATGTTGATCATGCGGAAGGTGTTTTCGAGCAGCTTCACCATTTCGGCGACCTGCGTGGAACTGACGGGAACGACGGTAGCGAGGGCCTGCGCGTAGAAAAGACGTCCCATTTCGGTGCAGGCCGGGGTGGTTCCGCCGACGACTTTGGGGATGTTGGAGGTCTGAAATTTCGGGTTGCCTGGATCGACGCGTTCGGGGGAGAAACAGAGGAAGAAGTCTTCGCCCACGCGGAGGCCGGCCTTTTCGAACATGGGGAGCAGCAGTTCGTCGGTGGTGCCTGGGTAGGTGGTGGATTCGAGGATGATGAGCATTCCCGGGTGGAAGTATTTCAGGATTTCCTCGCAAGCGGACAAGATGAAGCTCATGTCCGGATCCTTAGTTTTGCGCAGGGGGGTGGGAACGCAGATGTTGACGGTATCGAGGTCGCCGATGGCGGCGAAATCGGTGGTGGCGCGGATCTTGCCTTCGTGGACCAGTTTGGAAAGGACGGCGCTGGAGATGTCGCCGACATAGGATTGGCCAGCGTTCACGCTGGCTGTTTTTCCGGCATGCAGATCGATGCCGGTAACACCGAAACCGGCCTTACCGAATTCGACGGCCAGAGGCAGGCCCACATAGCCCAAACCTACTATGCCCACGCGCGCGCGGCGCGAAACGATCTTTTCTGCTAAGACGGTGGCGGTAGTTTCCGCGGCGGCCATGGTCATATATCTATCATAAGCTGCAAATCGCCCATTTTCTCCCATGGAACGAAAGCCAATAAGCGTGCGTTAACATTAGAGATAAGAAAGGTGACCTATGCGTTTACTTTTTCTCACCGCAGCTTTCTTGGCGAGTTCCCTGTACGCGGCCGATCCAGAGCTTCTTAGCCTAGTGATGCCAGACGCGCAGGTGGTGGCCGGAGTGAACATCGAGCCGATCAAGCTTTCTCCGCTGGGGCAGTATTTGCTCGCGCAGAGCGGACCCTCGGCCGACGCCGAGTTGGACAAACTGACAGCAGCGACGGGCTTCGATCCGCGGCGAGACTTGAAGGAACTGCTGGCGGCGTCGAGCACGACGTCGAACCAGGCACAAGCGCTGATCCTGGCGCGGGGCACTTTCGACGTTACCAGGCTGGTGGCGATGGCGGAAGGCGCAGGCAAGACGGTAGGGACTTACAAGGGGATTTCCATCATCCAACTCGCGCCCAAACAATGCGTGGCGTTTTTGGATTCCACGATTGCGGCCTTGGGGGAAGAGGCGATGGTGCAAGCGGCGATCGACAGGAAGTCGGCGCCGACGTCGATTCCTTCCGCGCTGGCGGTACAGGTGAATCAGTTGAGCATCACGGAAGATGCCTGGTTCGTTTCGTTGGGAGCGCCGCCGATGATGCAAGGCGTGCAACAAGGCGGTGGTCCGGCCGCACTATTCGCAGCCTTTTTCAGCAAGATCCAACAAGTGAGCGGTGGGGTCAAGTTGGGCGCGAACCTGGCGGTGACGGTGACCGCCGTATCCGACAATAGCCAGGACGCGGCGTCACTGGGCGGGTTGGTGAAGTCGCTGCCCGCACTGGCGCAGATGGCAGCGCCGAAAGGAGAGGCGCAGCAAGCAACGGCGTGGCTCGAAAGCCTGAATGTAACGACCGATGGGGCGAGCACGACCGCTACGGTTAGCATTCCGGAATCGCAAATCGAGCAGATGATGCCGTTTGGGCCTGTCGGCGTCGACCAGCGATCCACGCCGCGAACCGCACGGCCGCCGCAAAGCGGGTCGGACATCCGGGGCGTGGCGCCGCAGCGGATTCGGGTGGGCGGCAATGTTCAGGAAGCCAAGCTGACGCAGCGCCAGGAGCCGGTTTATCCGCCGTTGGCATTGCAGGCCCGGGTGCAGGGCGTGGTGAAGCTGAACGCGATTATCGGAGTGAACGGATCGGTTGAGGATCTGACCCTCGTAAGCGGACATCCGCTGCTGGTGCAACCAGCGATGGATGCCGTAAAACAGTGGATTTATCAGAAGACGCTGCTGAACGGGCAACCCGTGGAAGTTGCGACGCAGATCGAAGTGAAATTCGAGCTGAAGCAGTGAGGCTCACGCCGGAATTGGCCGCCGATCAACGCCGGTAAACGCGGATGGACGAAGGCGACGCGAAATGGGCAAATTCGCGATGAAGCTGTTGAGAGTTAGCCGGTGGTGCGGCGGTTCATGGCGCGCTTGACCTGATCGAGGAGGGCGTGCGCGCGCGGCAGGCTGTCTACCGCTTGCTGGACCTCCGGATCTTCAGTCCATCCCAGGCGATCGGCCGCTTTCTTGTCGAAGGCGCGAGAGTATAATTCCTGCTTTAAGGACTCCTCCACCCAGGCGCGATTGGCGCTAAATTCGGCGTCCGTAAAAGTGACGCCCTGCTGGCGCAGGTAGTCGTGGAAGCGGGCGATGAGGGAGGCGTCGGGCGACCAGCCTTGCGGCAAGTGCGGGACATCCGCTCCAAAATACTCCGAGCCGAAGTGGAAGATCTGGCCGGGAAAAGGAAACGGCACCACGCGGCGTTCGAAGGTGTTGAGTGTTTCGGGAGGAAATTTCTCGTCCGGCGTAATGCCGCCGCCGCCATAAACGGTGCGGCCGCTATCGGTCATCTTCACGTCGTCTTTGTTGTTCGAGTCTACCTGGCGGTTGTGATAGTAGTAATCGAAGAACGATCGATGGGAGTAGTCGCGC
The DNA here is from genome assembly GCA_963738375.1 of Bryobacterales bacterium. Taxonomy (GTDB): domain Bacteria; phylum Acidobacteriota; class Terriglobia; order Bryobacterales; family Bryobacteraceae; genus Bog-159. The sequence continues at coordinate 1,739,521 of CAVTWL010000004.1, forward strand.
TGGATCAGGCGTCCGCTGGGGGTGTAATAACGGGCGATAGTGAGCAGGAGGGCGGCGTCTTCGGAGAGGGGGAACTGCGCCTGCACCAAACCTTTGCCGAATGTGTTTTCCCCGATTACCCAGGCGCGATCGTGATCCTGCAGGGCGCCGGCGACGATTTCGGATGCCGAGGCGGTATTGCGGTTGACCAGCACGACGACCGGATATTGGCGTCCGCGATTGCCGACCTTGGCGCGGAAGACCTGCTCCGGCTCGGAACGGCCGCGATGGGAAACGACGGTTTGATCCTTGGTCAGGAAATGGCCAGCCACTTCCACCGCTTCGTTCAGTAATCCGCCGCGATTGTCGCGCAGATCGAGGATCAAGCCGTTGACATTGTCTTCGCCCATGCGGCGGAGGTCGTCTTCCATATCGCGGCCGGCGCTTTGGGCTTCGAAGGTTTTGATATTGACGTAAGCGATGCCGGGGCGCACCCAGAAGGCATCGACAACGCTGGGCGAGATTTCGCCGCGGGTGACTATGAACGACGCGGTTTTGGGCGATCCAGAGCGGTGAACGCCGACTTTCACGGGCGTGCCACGGGCTCCTTTGAGCCGGTCGGCTACGGCGCCGGAATCCTCGCCTTGCACGTCATGATCGTCGACCGCCACGATTACGTCGCCGCGGCGCAGGCCGGCGCGGGCGGCTGGAGAACCGGGGAAGGCCTGGACGACGGTGACGCGCGGCCCATCCATCATGACTTCCATGCCGACGCCATAATACTGGCCGCGCTGATTCTGCTGGAGGAGCTTGTATTCTTCCGGGTCGAGGAAGTTGGAGTGCGGGTCGAGGGTGCGCAACATGCCCGGGATGGCGCCCTGGTAGATGGCTTTATCCGCGGGGATGGTTTCCGCGAAGTTTTCTTCGATCAGCGCGTAGGCTGACGCAAAGGACTTCACGTTGGCTTTGTAGTCGACATCCGATTGGCCGGTCGCAGTTTTCGCGATGGCCGGAAGCCAGATAGCGGCCACGCCGACGATGAATAGCGGCAGGAGGACCGCGGAAAGAGCTTTCTTAGGACTGTTGGTGTCTTTCGCCACTCGCCTTGCCCTCAGTTCTTTCATCATAACACCGAGGGCAAAAAACGGAACAAACAGCGAAAATGGCTAAAACTGCTCGTCGGCGGAGGGGCCGTAGAGGGACGGCACGGGAATATCGTTGAGGCGAAGGTAGACGGAAAGCTGGCCGCGGTGATGGATGACGTGATTGAGCATCATGCCGCGGAGCACGGCGATGCGCGGGAGGGAGAAGATTTTGTTGCCGCCGTTGAGAAGTGTCCAAATCACCATCAAGTCGGCATCGCTGGCGGCACCGAGGGCGGCTTGGGCATCGGCCACGTTCTTGTCGAACAGGGCGAGCAGTTCGGCGCGGGATGCGGCGGTTTTTGGCTGGTAAGGGGCTCCTCCCACCGGGGCGAAATCGAGCGACTCCAGTTTGAGGATGTTGGGCACCCAACCGATCAATTCGGCGATGTGGGTGGCGAGGCGGCCCATCGACATGGATTTCGGGTGCGGCTGCCAGGAGAACTTGTCGTCCGGCACGCGTTCCAGGGTCTTGCGGGTGGTCGCCATTTCGTGGGCGAGTTCGGCTAACAGGGCTTGGTTTAAGGGCATGGTAGATATTTCAACACGTTTTGGGCCGAGCGGCCGGCGTGCCAGTGCCGCCCCTTTCGCGGATTGGGGGGCGACCCTTCGGGGTGCCGACGAACCAAGGATTCACGTGTGACGCTCCTTCCGGTTCGGGATTTGGGTTCGTTTTGCAATCGATTGGAAAGATTAGGGTTAGAGACATGGATTGGAATTTCGAGAGGGGCTGGGCGGGGGGCTGCGGTTGCATAGCGCGAGGGTTTGGCGAGGGCGTCGGCCCATGCGGCTCGGGATTTGGGTTCGTTTTGCAATCAATTGGAAAGATTAGGGTTAGCGCGCCGAATTGAGGCTCCGAAACGGGTGAGAGCCGTGGGTCATGGCATGCGGCATAAGGCGAAATTTCCGGCGGCGGTTCGAACGGTCGGTCGATTTCTTTTGTGTTCGCGTTTGGCCGGCAGCTCGGCTTGGGAGGCGCCATTGCGATTGCCGTTCCTGGCGGTTCCTTTCACTTCCACGTTAACTGGCGGACGGTGCGGACTCAGCCATATTCCCGGTGCAAGTGGTTGGGGTTAAAGGGAAAATTGTTCCGGCGGGATTCGGTACTTAATGTTAAGCTGCTGGGAGTGGCCGAACCTTCCGGCCAGGCGCCGGTAGCCCGCAAGGTATCGGCCCTGGTAGTTTCCTACAATCGAAAAGACTTGCTGAGGCGCGCGCTGGAAGCGCTGGAGAAGTCCGAAAACCGCGATGCCATCGAAGTCGTGGTGGTGGACAACGGGTCGAGCGACGGCAGCGCGCAGTTGGAGAGCGAGTTTCCCGGGGCGCGGTTCATTCGGATTCCACGTAATTTCGGTTTGACGAAAGCGCTGAATTTGGGCGTGCGCGGATCGGAAGGCGAATACGTGTTCCTGCTGCACGAGGACACGGAGGTGTTTCCGGAGACGGTGCGGACACTGGCGGAACTGCTGGACTCGCAGCCGGATGCGGGCGCGGCTTGTCCGCTGCTGGTGGATGGCGACGGAAAGCCGGCGCCGCAGTTGGGCCAGTATCCGCCGGATGATAGCTGGCGGCCGGCTGCACCCGGCGCGGAACCGATGGCTGTCGATTATGCGCGGGGAGCGGCGTTGATGATGCGGCGGTCGTCGATTACAGCGATCCGGCAGATTGACGAACGCTACGGGCAGTTCGGCAGCGATGCGGACCTATGCTATCAGATCCGGCGGGCAGGCAAGAAGATCATGCTGGCGCCGCAGGCGCGGGCGCGGCACGAGGGGCGGGCGGCGGAATCCACGCTGCGGCTGGCGGACCGCAAGCAGGGCACGGCGGCTTGGGCCGGCAAGTACCTCGGCTTTTTCGGAGGGTTGAAGGCGCAGTTGGGGGCGATTTTGGGGGCGCTGGGTTCTCTTCAGTTAGGGCTGGCGCGTTATCTTTTGTCTAGCCAGAAGATTGACGGAAGTCAACAGGAGTAAAGCCGAAAACGCGTTGCACGGTTAGCGCTTTCCGCTATCATGTAGCCAATGGACGCGATTCTTTGGATACTGCTGCCGGGCTTTGTCGCGGTTGGATCGGGCCTGCTGGCGTACTACATCATGCAGTCGCGGATGGAAGTGGCCTTGGCGCGGGAACGCGAAGCCATGGCGCAGGCGCGCGGCACCATGGAAGCCGAGAAGAACTCACTGGAACAGGCGCTGCGGGGCGCGAAGGACACGGCGCGGCGCGAGGCTTTGGACGAGTTTTTGGCCGACGTTCACGTGGAGCAGCGGCACTACGTGAAGGACAACAAGCTGCTATTTCAGAACCGGAAGGCGCTGGTGCTGCAGGAGCGGATCTACTTCCGCAATATTCCTCTTTCGAATTGGATCGAGCATGAGATTGTGATGCAAGAAGGGGAAGACATCGATAAGGCGGCGCGCACGCTGACGTCGTTCGCGGACGTGGTGAGCGTGGAGCATGCGGGGGCGAACGGGGCGCGGCTGCTGCGGTAGGGACGCTGGATTGCTCGATCGCCGGGGTGTGGGCACGGTAAACTGTGGGTTATGCCGCTTTCCGAGCGCATCATCGTGGAGACCGAAGTTCTGGCGGGTAAACCAATCATCCGTGGGACGCGTCTCGCCGTCGAGTTCATTCTGGAACTGCTGGCGGCCGGCCAGTCCGAGAACGATCTCCTGACCAACTATCCCGGATTGACGCGAGACGACATTCTCGCGTGCGTACGCCAGCTATTTGGCCCACGAATACAAGGCCTATCCGATTCCAGCGTAGATGCGCCTCCTTGCGGATGAGAACTTTTCAAAGCCAATCGTCGAGGCACTTCGCGCCGACGGGCACGACGCACTCCAATGCCACTTAGTTTTCCATTAAAACGCGATGCTGCATAAATTGGGGGGCGGGCAATTCTGCCCGCAGCCGGCTTTTAAGCCGGCCCTGGCCGCCTAAACAGGCGGCTGCGGCCATGATCGGCCGCCCCCCAAATTTGTGTAGGGCCCTTGGCCGCCCTGCCTGCTCGCAGTTCAAAAACGTTGGCGTGCTGTCAGGACACGCATCCCGTCACCGGCCACCAGCCCGCCCCATCATGGGCATAGGCGGAGCGCCGTGGCTGGTGCGCCCCGAACGCGAACCTGAAGAGGCTCCCGATGCCGCGCTCGACGCCATCGGCGTCCCTAAAGGCGCCACGGCCGCGGACATCAGCGCCGGCGTCGGCTACTTCACCTGGTGCTGGCCACCATGCTCGACCTCGATCTGGCGCTGCTGGTGGACGTCTAACACGAATTCTCCAAGCCAAGTGATGCTGCGCAAATCTGCGCGGCCCTGGCCCTCGATGGCTGCATGGTGCCACTCGGATAGCGCAGGGAAGATCCGCAAGTCCCCATCCTGCCAGATCACAAGATGCTATGGCGACTAACTAACGCCACCCTTCACGCAGAATCCTCACCCGCCGAGTTCATCCTGCCGATTAGAAAATAAAATACGGGAAAGCTGTAGCGGGAGAAATCTCCTTCAGGCGGTGGAAGCTTGCCCGGATCGCGGCGCTTGGGAAGAAAGCGAAACGTTGACCGCTCACGGTACAAGGCTCGATTTGATCTGGATCTTTGGCAGTTCCTAGATTTCATTTGCATTCCCGGCTCCTTCGGGATATAGTGAAGGACGAGCTTGATATGAGTAGTTTAGGACCTCATATTATTGTTTTGCTGCTCTTAGTGGCGGGTTTCGCATTCTGGATTTGGATGCTGATCGACTGCGCCGCCAAGGAGCCGACGGCCGGAAACGACAAAATCGCCTGGATTCTCATTCTCGTCCTCACCCAGTTCATCGGTGCGCTGATCTATTATTTCGTCAGGCGTCGCCCGAGACTTTTTTCGGAATCGCAGGTAGTCCCTCAGCACCAATAATAGTGGGTTAATTGGTACAGGTCGGTTAAGCGCCTGGCCCACGGGACGCGCGTCCACGATCTCGACGCGGTGATTCAGCAACTCGGAATCTGCAATGCGAAACTTGCTGTGCACACCGCCAATTGCGCAAATCTCGCACGCCGAAAACCAGACGTTCCACTCGCGCTGTCACTCTAGAGGGCTCGACTCTAGGCTACCAACGCGTCAAGAACCGGCTATACCGACTCACACCGAAGAGCGAGATGCCCTCGGGCGAGTTTGGCTTTTATATCGCTTCTGGCGTTGAGTTGACTAAGCCGACCGGCAGGATCTACGATTTCGGAATCGACTAGACGGGGCCGTGCCACAACCCGGAACCCCCAGCGCAGCGATGGCCGTCATCGCTGAAACATGCCTACAAGCGAGCGGACGTGAGCGACAGAGGCGGATGCCAGGCCTTCCAGGTTGTAGCCGCCTTCGAGAACGGAGACCAGACGGCCCTTAGCGTGGGTGTCGGCGAGTTCGAGCATGATGCGGGTCAAGGCCGCGAAGTCGTCGTCGGAGAGGGTGAAGCGGCCGAGAGGATCTCCGAGGCGGGAATCGAAGCCGGCGGAAAGCAGGACCAGATCCGGGCGGAACTCACGCATCGCGGGAACCAGCTTTTGCTGAAAGGCTCCGAGGATTTGGGCGCGGCCGGCGCCGGCGGGGAATATGCAATTGAGCGTGGTCCCTTCGGCGGCGCCGACGCCGGTTTCGCTGGGAAGTCCGGTCCCGGGGTACCAGGGATGCTGGTGGGTGCTGAAGAAGAAGACGGACGGGTCGGCGTAGAAGATATCCTGCGTGCCGTTGCCATGGTGGACGTCCCAATCGGCGATGAGCACGCGTTCGACGCCGTAGCGCTGCTGCGCGTATCGGGCGGCGATGGCGACGTTGTTAAAGATGCAGAAGCCCATGCCCAGTTGGCGGGTGGCGTGGTGGCCGGGTGGGCGAACCGCGCAGAAGGCGTTGGAGCCGTTCGCGAAGACGGCATCGACGGCATTGAGGACGCCGCCAACGGCCTGGAGTGCGACAGCGAGCGAGGCGGGGCCGATGGGGGTGTCGCCGGTGGAGAGCTCGTCCAAGCCGCGCGCTACGTCGTGTTTAACGGAAGCGATATAGGGACGCGTGTGGCACAGGGCGAGTTCGTCATCCGTGGCGGCGCGGGTGGCGATGCGGGGCATTTGGGCGGTGAGGCCGGCTTCGTCCAGGGCGGCGAGGACGGCATCGAAGCGCGCGGGCCGTTCGGGGTGGCCGGGCGGCGGTATGTGCAGGCGGCAACCCGGATCGGCGAAGAGGGCGGCGGTCAACGCGGGGCCTCGCGGTCTTGCGCGGCGGCTTCGCGATAGATGTTGCGCGCGACGCCGTTGGTGGTTTGGGCGGCCATGCGCTGGAGCAATTCGATCCGCAGACTGTGCGCGGCGGGATCGGCTGCGTTGGCCGCGATGGCGGCTTCGGCGAGTTCGAGCGCCAGTTGCAGTTGGCCCGTTGCTGCCGCTTGGCGGGCGCGTTCGAGGACCGCGGGCGCGCCGCCGGCGGCCTGCACCAAAGCTTGCTCGAGCGCCGTGGGGCTTCCGTCCTCGAGGTGCGCGGGATCGAAATCGTACCAGCCGGTGTACTGGCGGAACACGCCGTTGACGGCCCACTCGACGGTGCCGTAGACGGGCTGGAGATAGGGCTGCGCGGCAAGGTCCGGCGGCAGATGTACTTCCTGGCGGATTTGATCGAGCGGTTCGCCTAGGTTGATGCGCTGGACGGTCTGGTCATGCACGAAGCGTATGGCGCGGGCGTAGGCGGCGAGCGCCTGGTCGATCGGCTCGCGGCCCGACAGAGGGCGGCTGTGCGAGCCAACGAGGAACGCCGGGTGCAATTGCCGCATGCGGTCGAGCGAGGCGGCCCATTCGAGCACCGGGCGGTCGGGCTTTCCGGGGCTGGCGAGCATGGGAAAGCTCCAATAGAAAAGATCGCCGGGGAGCAAGGTTTCAAAGTCGGGCAGCCAGACCATGAGGTGATCGACGGTTTCGCCCAGCGTGTGATACAGCTCGAAGCGAACGCCGCCTTCGGTAAACTTGTACTCTTCTTCGAAGGTGATCTGGGGGGGGATATAGCCGCTTTCGCCGGGGTGGAGGAGATCGACGCCGAGGGTGGCGCCGCGGTCGGCGCGCGGGATGTGAGCGGCCCATTGCACCTGGTTCAATTGGCGATTGTAGCCCGCCATCAGAAGGTACTTGCGCATTTCCTCGATGTGGTTCTTTTGCGCGATGACTTTGGTAGCGGGATTGGCGAAGACTTTGGCGCCGTGGATGTGATCGCCGTGGTGGTGGGTGTAGACGATGTAAGAGACCGGCAGCGCGGAGACTTTGCGAAAGTCGCGCAAGGCGGCGCGCGCGGGTTCCTGGCCTTCGGTGGTGTCGACCACGACGACGCTACGATCGGTGAGGATGAAGATCACATTTCCGAGCGCGTAGCCGGTGGCACAGTAGACGCGCGGATTGACGCGGATCAGTTCGGGCGTGTCTTGGGACAGTTGGGCTGCGCAGGGAAGCGCGGCGAGAAGGGACAAGGCAGCGAGTTTCAGCATCCAGCTTCGATTAAAGCACCGGCGCTAGAAGGTCGCCAACTGGTGGTCGGGGCACTCCAGGTTGAGGCAGTCGTACAATTCGCCGACGATGCCGGTACCGTGGCGGGCGAGGAAGGGGAGGATGGAGTAGAAACGTTCCTGCAAGCGGCGATGGGGATAGACCAGATTCGACAGGTAGGAGGCATCGCGAACGACGCGGGCGTCGCGCGCCAGCGTTTCGCGGCCGATCTTCCGTTCCATCTTGCCCAGTTGGTAGAGCATCTTCTGGCGGCTTTTGCCGAGGGCGGCGGCGAGGCTCGAATCGAAGCCGGCGAGGTCGTGCGAGAGGCGTTCGAGGGAGTGTTCGATGGATGTTTTGGTTTGCGCCAGGGTATGAGAGACAGCGGGCGGAATGAGGCGGGCGGCAATGCGCTCGCGGACGGCGTCCTCGCCATGCGCACAGTCGGCGAGGGTGAGGTTATTGCGGAACATCAGCTTGCGGCTGCGGGCGTCGAGGAGGGTAAATCCGGCGCGGTGCAAGGCGGCGGGCATGCGGCCGAGGATGGCGCGGTAGATGACTTCGGATTGCGCGAGATAGGCCAACTCCGCCGGTCCGCCGATGTAGGCGATGGTGGGCAGCATGGAATCCTGCACCACAGGGCGCAACAGCGCGTTGGGCGAAAGCTCGGCGGCGCGGTCCATGAGCTCTTCGGTGGAGAAGCGGCGGCCGTTCAGCAGATAGTCGCGGCCGAAGCGGCGGAGGGTGTGGCGGCGGCCGTTTTCCAGCAGGAAGAAGAACGACGTCTGGTCTTCCAGATGGACTTGGGCGTGATAGCCGGCGGCTTCGAGTTCGCGATTGCGCTGGAGGACGGCGGCGGAAAGATCGGGAGCGGAAGCCAGCGCGGAACGGATGGCGGGGGCAGCCAGGGCGCGGATGTCCGGCGCCATCGGATCGAGATGCAGGAGTCCGTAATCGGCAAGCAGGCGCTTCAGCAGCAAGCTGAAGGCTTGGCCCATGGTGCGGCCGGGCTGATAAGCCTCTTCGACCATGGCGGAGATTTCGGCGCCGAAGGGGAGACCGTTGAGCGCCGCGCGCAATTCGGCCACGGGCGGTGCGGCGAGTACATACTGTCCGACCGGCTGACCGGAGGACGGCGCTTGGGGCTGTTGCAGTTTTACGGGCTGGTGGGCGGCATCGAAGACCCAGCAGTGATTGACTTCGGCGAAGTCGTGGTCCTCGGTGGCGAGCCAGAAGATGGGCACGGCGGAGATGCCTTGATCCTGGAGGAGGCGCGCCAGTTTCACGGCGGAGAGAGCTTTGTAAATGGTGTAGGCCGGTCCGGAAAACAGGCCGACTTGCTGGCCGGTTACCACGGCAACGGTATCTTCTTGCGCCAATCGTTCGAGAGCGGGGCTGTCGCCGTTTTGTAACCGAAGGGCGGAGACCAGAGCGGCGCGGCGTTCGGCGGGGAGCTTGATTTCGCGGGCGATGGATTGGAAAACGCCGGGATCGGAAGGAATGTGGGGGTAAAAGTCGCGGACGCGGTCGGGATGGTAGGTGAAGTCCGCGAACAGTTTGCTGGTGTGCGGCAATTCCGTGTAGCGGACGCAGGTACAGTTCATGGCCGAAGGTGAGTGATGACTGTCAGGTGAGCGAAAGATTCAACCGGCGGGCCGCGTCAGCCGGCGGGCAGAATCTTGGTGATGTCGTTATACAGCACGAAGGCCACAAGCATCATGATGAACACGAAGCCGACCTTAAACACGGCTTCCTTCACGGACATACTCATATCGCGGCGCATGACCATCTCGATGACCAGCATCACCACGCCGCCGCCATCGAGGATGGGGAGAGGCATCAGGTTGATTACCGCCAGATTCAGGCTGACCATGGACATGAGCATGATGAACGCGGACGGACCTTGCTTGGCGGCCTGGCCGGACATCTGGGCGATGCCCACGGGTCCGGTTAGGGACTTGGCGGAGATGCGGCGCTCGACGATGCCTTCGAGGAAGCGGTAGATCAGGCCGGCGCTGCGGACGTTTTCCTGGGCGGACTCGCGCAGGGCATCGGGCAGGGAGAGGCGGGAGGTCACGATGTTGAGTTTCGGCTCGACGAAGGCGCCGATCACCCAGCGGGGTTGTCCGTCGGCTGTGCTCCACACGGGTTGAACAGTGACGCTCATGGGCTTGCCGGCGCGCTGGTAGTCGATCTCGACCGGCTTACCGCCGCTGCCGCGGATGACTTCGTGAAAGCGAACGGTGGCGTGTATCGGATGACCCGCGGCGCTGAGGATCAAGTCGCCTTGTTGCAGCCCGACTTTCTGGGCGGGCATACCAGCGGTGACCGGGCCTAGCTGTACTTCGCCCTTTTCGGACCAACCGGCCGAGCCGACGCCGGAGCGATCGTCAAGCACGGGGGTGACGGTGGTATCGAAGTCGCGGCCGCTGCGTTGGATGGTCAGAGCCATGGGGCGGGTGGCGCTTTCCACTTCTTTTAAGATGATGTCGTCCCAGGTGGGGTTGTGCTGATTGCCCAGTTTGACGATGCGGTCGCCTTCCTGAATGCCGGCTTTGGCGGCGGGGGTATTGGGGGCGACGGCGCCGATGACCGCTCCCGCATCGGAATCGACGACCTTTTGATACTTGACCATGTAGAGGCCGGTCAACAGGCCGACGGCGAGGATCACATTCATGAGCGGACCGGCGAGCACGATGATGAGGCGCTGCCAGCGGGGCTTGGCCATAAAGCCGCGCGGATCGTTGGAGGTTTCGTCGCCGGGAAGCTCACCCGCCATCTTGACGAAGCCGCCGAGGAAGAAGACGGCGGACACGCGATAATCAGTCTCGCCGCGGCGGAAGCCGAACAGGCGCGGGCCGAAGCCGAAGCTGAAGGTTTCCACGCGGACATCGAAGAAGCGCGCCGCCCAGAAGTGACCCAGCTCGTGGATGAGGATCATCACACCGATCAGGATCATGAACCAGAAAACGCTTTGGATGAATGCCATACGATTAAGCCCTTACCGGAACCGGCTGCGCCGCGGCGGCCTGGCGAACAGCCAGGGAGCGGGCCATGGCGCGCGATTCCTTATCGATCTCGAGAATGTCGCCCACCGAGCGGGGCTGCCGGTTCGCCATGCGGCTGAGAGTTTCTTCGACGACGGCGGCGATGGCGGGAAATGAGATTTCGCCGTTCAAAAAAGACTCTACGGCGATTTCATCCGCCGCGTTGAGAGTACAGGTTGCGGAGCCGCCCGTTTGCTGGCATTGGTACGCCAGTTTCAGGAGCGGGAAGCGATCGAAATCGGGCGGTTCGAAATCCCAGTGGCGGGCTTCTGTCCAGTCGATTTTGGGGACGGGCGCCTGCCAGCGCTCGGGCCAGGTGAGTGCGTATTGGATCGGCATACGCATGTCGGTCGCCGAGATCTGAGCAAGAACGCTGCCATCGGAATATTCGATCATGGCGTGCACGGTCGATTGCGGATGAATCACCACATCGACTTGAGCCGGAGCGAAGTCGAAGAGCCAGCAGGCTTCGATAACCTCGAAGCCTTTGTTCATGAGGGTGGCCGAGTCGATGGTGATGCGTTTCCCCATCTTCCAGGTTGGATGATTGAGGGCCTGGGCGGGAGTCACCGATTGGAGGGCGTGCTTGGAAGTGTTGCGGAATGGGCCGCCGGAAGCGGTCAGGATCAGTTTAGAGACCTGGTCGCGGTTGCCGGCGCGGAGGCATTGGTGAACGCCGTTGTGTTCGCTATCGATGGGCAGGAGTTCCGCGTGATGGGCTGCGACGGCGGTCATGACGAGCTGTCCGGCGGAGACGAGAACCTCTTTGTTTGCCAATCCCACACGCTTACCCAAACAGACCGCTTCGTAAGTCGCTTCCAGACCGGCGACACCCACGATGGCTGAAATCACCATGTCGACGGCGGACACCGTAGAAACCGCCACGAGGGCGGCTGGTCCGCAAGCCAGCTCTGGCCAGTTTTGACGCGGCAGGCCGGAATCGGATAGGGCGGCGGCCAATCGGTTCATCTCGGCAGGTGCGGCCAAAACGGCGACTTCGGGCTGGAACTCGATGATTTGCTTCAGGATAACGTCGACGTTTCGGCCGGCGGCGAGGGCGTAGACGCGGTAGAGACCGGGATTGTGGCGGACGACGTCCAGGCTGTTGACGCCGATGGATCCGGTGGATCCGAGCAGGGTGAGGCTTTTCATTTCAAGCAGTTGCGCGGCTGATGCCATCATAGCATGGTAGATGGGGCAACTCGGCGCGGAACTGGGTACAGTCCATCCACTGGACGGCAACAAGATCGACGGCGCGTGGACACCTCCCATCGGATCGCAGCACATCATCATGCCCGGCGTCAGCCGCAACCGGCGCAACCCGGAAGTAGCGGTTTTCGTTGTGACAATAGCAGCAGTTTTATTGCCTAGGTGTTGTCGGCAAATGTTGGCGCGAATACTATTGGCACAGTCGTGCAAAATCACGGATTCGTTGAATTTCGACAGCGTGACCAATCAGGCGATGCTTGGGGGTGGAGACGGATGCTCGGCTGCTTTCCCGCGATCGGGCTGACGGGGCAGTTCCGCGAGTTTACCGGGAGCGAAATCGAGTCGTTCAGCTACTGAACTTGAGCAGCATCGCGCGCAATCAGGCCGAAGCCCTTGGCGCGGGCGCTATCCGCGACAGCGGCAAGAGCGGCCCGTCCTTCGCCCACCTGTCCCGACCGCACCCTTAACTTGGCCCATTCCATCCGCAGTTCTAGTTCATACAGGGAGTATCCATGTTGCATCGCAGTCGCCAGCGCCGATCGGACCGCGGCTAGTTCGGCGACGGGCGTTTTCGAGGGGTTCACCGACTGCGCCTGCGCAATAGCCAGCTCGAAGCGAACGCTGTATGCCATGTTGGTCGTGACCAGGCTTTTTGCCAGCGCCGCCGCGGAACCGGCTTCGGAGTATTTACCGCGGGCAGCCAGGGATCGCGCGAGGAAACACTGGACGATGGCCTCCTCTTCCAGAGATTTGTCTTTTGCGAAGGTTTGCATGGCTTTGCGCAAAGGATCCTCGGCGGCTTCGGGATGGCCTTCCGCGATGGTCAGGACGGCTAGATCCACCAGGCTGTTGGCCGTATTGTATTCATCGCCCATCTGAGTGCGAATGGCGAGTGCTTGCTCAAAATCATGACGCGCCGCGGAAAGATCGCCGGCCGCCATCGCAGTACCGCCCAAGCCGTTCAGCGAGAAACCCTGGCCCCGGCGGTAGCCGCTATCGGTGTTGATCTTGAGGCCTTGACTGAAGAAGGATTTCGCGGCTGCCAGATCTCCCTGCTCCACCGCCAGCAGGCCGAGGTTATTCAGCGTGGAGGACGTGCCGCGCTGGTCGCCAGCCTCCGTAAACAGCCGCAGCGACTCTTCGTGCATCTTGCGGGCGCCGGCCAGGTCGCCCTGGGCGTCCAGCACATTTCCCAAATTCCCAACGGTTCCGGCCAGACTGGTCTTGGCCCCCGTCTCGCGTTGGACCGGAAGTGCCTCCTCGTAGAATTTCCTGGCACCGGCCAGGTCGCCCTGCTCGTAGAGCACGTTGGCAATGGCGTTTAACGTGTCCACAACAGACGTCAGATTTCCGCCTTTACGAAAAACGGTCAGCGCCTGTTCGTTCATTCGCCGCGAGTCCGTCATCTTGCCTTGGTCGTACAGAACATTGGCCTGAGAGCGCAACGCCTGGCCTTCCCATTGCCGGTCGCCGGCACGCGCGAAAATAACGCGGGCCCGCTCGAGCGACGCCGTAGCTTCCGCAAGACGGCCGAGCCGGTCGTAGGTATTGCCTTTCTGCATCAGAGCGCGTGCCTGGAGCAAACCGGCTTCTTGCAGTTGCGCTTTTTCCGCCGCCCCATCGCAGACGCGCAGGGAATTCTGAAAGTCGCCCAGCTTGAAATCCGCGCTCGCTTCCGTCAAGTCCAGGCGAAGGTCGTTGCCTTCCGGGGCTGGCAGTTTGCGGAGCGCGGATACTGTAGAAAGCGCATCCTTGGCCTTTCCGGCTGAAATCTGCGAGAACGCGAGCCGCAGGCCGTATTCCAGATTATCGGGGAAGAACCGAAACAGGCTGGCGTAGATATCGACGGCCTGATTCCAGGCGCCGCCGATTTCGCGATAGCGGCCTTCGATGAAAAGGCGGCGCTCGTGGGAAAGCTTAGCCGAGAGGTCGAACGCAGACTTGGCCTCTTCCCGTGCCTTTGCCTGGTAGCCGAGGCCGTTCCAGGCTTGCGCCAGCGCGGCGTGGATCATGGCGTTTTTCGGTTCGGCGGCGGTGGCTTTTTCGAGGAGGTCGCGCGCGCTTAGGGCGTCGTAAACGCGCAGGCGGGCCAGGCCTTCGGAATAGAGGCGAAAGGCCTCTGGAACGGAGGGGACTTCGGCTTCCACCTCGGTAGCTTCGGCCGCGGTAACACCGCCGATATTCAGCTTCTGTCTCAGTTCGGAACCGGTTCGGGCGACGAGGTCCAGTAGTTGGGCGTCGCTGCCGCTCTCCGAAATCGTGGCCAGCGTGTCTCCGCCGCCGGCCTCCTGCAAGCGAAGGTCGAGCCGCACCTGGCCGCCCTCGTCTTTGCCGGAATAATAATACGATCCCAACACGACGTAGTCCGCGCCCAGGTTATTGCGGATGCGGGTCAAGGTCGGTTTGCCGTAGCCATCGGCGTCGGGGAGCGACAGATCGATCTTGGCCCTCGCCACTTCTTCACCAGGAATCGTCCTGAGCTTTTCTCCGGCCGCGAGTTCGGTAGCGAACATCTCGGCTAGAGCCGTCGAAAGCCAAGCGGCGTCGGGGCGGCCGGTCAGATTCTTGAATCCGAGCACAGCTACCGAGGGCCGTGAGCCAGCCGCCGGAATTGCGCGCATCATGGCGCCCGCCGGCCGCGCCTGCTGCCTGTGAATCGTCCATGCTAACCCGGCCAGGAGGACGGCGGACAAAGCCACAACCACCCAACGCGGATAGGCGCCGGCGGGGGCCGCCACGGCAGCGTTTGAGGAGCTACCGCTTAGCGCGATGAGCGCAGCCTTCATTTCTCTTGCGCTGGGCCAACGCGCCTCTCGATCCTTTTCGAGCGCCCTGGCGATAAGACGCCCCAGCGGACCGCCCGCGGGCGAAGGGTTGTCTTTGAGGATCGCGGCGTGCACCGCGGCTGCCGACGAGCCCGGAAAAGCGCGGCGTCCGGTAGCCATCTCGTACAACACAGCGCCAAAACTAAAAAGATCGCTGCGGCTGTCCAGTTCTTCGCCCCGCGCCTGTTCCGGGGACATATACGCTAAGGTGCCGAGGGTCGATCCAGGGCGTGTCAACAAAGTATCGGTATCGTCCAGTTCCGGCGTGACGCCGTCCGGCTGTATCATCTTCGCAATTCCGAAATCGAGGACTTTCACCTGGCCGCGGGCCGTGACGAAGATATTGGCCGGTTTGATATCCCGGTGCAAGATGCCCTTGGAGTGCGCCGCGTCGAGAGCGTCGGCGATTTGAATGGCGATATCGAGGACTTTGACGGAGTCCAGCGGTCCAGCGGCGATCCGCGCGGCAAGAGTGCCCCCGTCGAGTAACTCCATGGCCAGAAAAGGCCGGCCATCGTGCTCATCGATGTCGTAAACCGTGCAAATGTTTGGATGATTCAGCGCCGACGCGGCGCGCGCCTCACGGCGGAAGCGCGCCAGGGCCTGTTGGCCCCCGGTCAGTTCGGCGGGCAGAAATTTGAGAGCCACCCGGCGGCCGAGCTTAATGTCCTCCGCCTCATAGACGACGCCCATGCCTCCGCTACCCAGTTTCTCCAGTACCTGATAGTGCGAGACGCGCTGGCTCTTCATACCCGGAGATCACCCAACCGATATGCCATTAAGGTCCGTCTAGGAGTTGCCTTAGATTTGTTGGAGAGTATAGCATTGACCCTGACATTCATCGCGGCTCAAACCCTCTGTTGTATGGTGATGCCAACCGGCGGTTTTGTTTCGGGTGCCCGCTCCACTAGGTATGGGTAGACGGGTCGGCGCCGATGGTACCCACCAGTTCGGTGAGGTAGGCCGGGGCGCTCACGCGGGCCAGTTGCTGGCGGGCTTCGGTCAAGCGGACGCCGAGGTCGAAGCGGGCGGCGCCGGGACCGCCGATGTGAGCTTCGAGCGCGGCGATGTGCCGGTTCCAGAGGACGACATCGCGCTCCTGCTTGGCGCGCAGGCGGTCCTGATACCAATCGCTCGCCAGCATCGCTTCCCGGGTAAACATGGCGCGCACGCGGCGATCGCCAATTCCCTTCCCTTCCCAATCGCCGCGCGCCATGATGTGAAGCAACGCTTTCAATGGCGGGCAGGCGGCATTCACGCTGCCGTCGTAGAAATAATTTTCGGCGACGCGCTGCTGAGCGGCTACGATGGCCTCGACGCCGGCGGCGAAGGCGTCCGGATCCTGTTTTTCGGGGCACAGGATCTCCTTGGTGAAAACCATGTCGGGCGTCTCGAAAATGCGACCCAGGAAGCGCTCGGCGAATAGCGCGGTGATGCGATAACCCAGGCGGCTGGCGAGAACGGTGCGGCCCTGCCATTCGAAATCCTCGACCTTTTCGAGGAAGCCGTTGTCGATCAGGAAGCGGGGAGCGCGCTCGGGCACACGCACGCGGCACCAGACCTCGGGCACCAGCATGCTGATGTCGTGATCGACGCGATAATGCGGGCCAACGTGTCCGGCGGCGGTGGTGAAGCCGGCGTACTCGGTAAGGACAGCGGCGACGAAGGCGTTGTTCAGATCGACGATGGGCGAGACGCTGTTGAACGGCCCCTTGGTGAGCGCGCCTTCGCTGCCGAAACCGGTGGTCGAAGGAGACTTGCCCGTCAAGCTGCAGATGAAGTCCATGAACAGCTCAGGCAGTTCCTGATAATGAATCGGATTGTAGACGGCCAGCGGCGGGAGGCCGATTTTGGGGTCAGGCGGATTGCCGCGGCGCCCGGCCAGCACCGCGTGAACCGGAAAACGAACCGCCTGCTCGGAGGGAATGGAACGATCGAGGCGGGCACAGACCTGGGCCAGATACGGGCCGAGCGGATCGACCAGGCTGGGGCGCTTCTGCAGGTATCGCGGATTCTTGGAAGGCTTACCATTGACCAGGCGCGGGTGCGCGGAAGAAACCGCGAAGGCGACTGTGGGATGTTCGACGAAGCCGCGCAACAAGGCTTTCATGGGATCGGTGTACTGGTCGAACTCGACCACGTGATCGACCATGACTTTCACCTGGGCGACGGTCAGCGGCTCGAAGTTGGAAAGAAAGGTGCCGGGGCTGGCGATGTCGGCTTCGGCTTGCGCGTCGAAGCCGCGATAGATGGCATCGTCGGGGCGCTGGAAGAGGTAGGCTTCGCAGTTCTCGACCAGCTTGGCGCTGCGGTTGGGATACTTGGAATCGAAATCTTTCAGGCGCTGGCGCGGAACGACGACGGAGGCGGTGATGTCATCCTCCACCTGAACTTTTTCGGCGGGGTGGAAGTCGGGGCGCAGCTTGAAGACGCGCCAGGAGCCCTGCGGATCGAAGCCCACGCGCAGGTAATTGCCCACCAGTTTCTGGTCGTCGTACTTGAGCTCGTGGCCGAGGAAGCCATTGATGCGATCAACGGTGAAATGCTCCCGCCAATGGTCGCCCCATTCGGGACGGTAATAGCGTTTGACGGTGAAGACGAGCTGGCGGATGGTCTGGTGCAGTTCGCGAAGCCATTGGTTGTACTCCGGTGTGTAGTCAGGCGATGCGGTCAGCAGCTTGATGACAGAGCCGAGGGTGCGGTCAGGGCTGAGGATGGGCCGCGAGGCGCGATCGTCGGGATGCTTGTAGGCCGGCGTGAAATCGCGAGCCAGAATTTCGGCGACCTGGTCGAAGTCGGTGTAGTAGTCGCGGACAAAAATCGGTCCGCGGAAGAGGACATTGGAAATGGATTTGGAGATTTCCGATTTTCCGCCGCCCGAGACGGTGCTAGGCTTGTGGCAGAGCGTGCCGTGGGCCACGGAACCAACCAAGCGCCAGGCGGTACCGCCCTGCTGCTTTTCCAGGTGGACGCGATAGCCGGAGGGGAGCACGTAGACGCGATCGGGCAGCAGCGTCAGCTCGCCGGAACCGGTTTCGAGCGGCCAGCGGACCCAGCCTTCGCCGACGTGGAACTCGGCGTTTTCGGGAACGTAGTAGACATTGGGAAAGGCGCGGTCTTGCGCGTAGCCGGAGGGATGCCGGCCGACGCGATCGCCGAGCAGCCGGACGGCATCTTCAAAGCGGGCCTTCTTGATGGAAAGCGGGCGCGAGGCGTGGAAGTCTTCGCCGAGGACATAGGTGGGAAAGGCGATGGCGCCTCCGGCATGCTCTTCCTCACAAAGGCCGAATAGGTTGGCCGCGAAGCTGATCTGGCTTTTGACTTCTTTCTTGCAATATCCGTAGTAGTTGTCGGCGATTAACGTGACCACCACGCCGCCGCGGTCGCGGCAGACCAGCTTGAATGCGCCGCCTTGGTTGTACAGTTCGGACTCTTCGCGCCAGCACATGCCGTCGCGGCGCTGGCGCTCAGTGGCCTGGTCGAAATGCGGCAGTCCTAAATCGCGCTTGCGCAGGCCCACGATGTGCGGCGCGAGGATGACGCAGCCGGTATGGCCGGTCCACTGGAGCACATCGAGGGCGGCATCGTTTTCCGGGAGGTAGGGATCGCCGCCATTGCCGAAGATGGTTTCGACAAAATCGAGATTGCTGACGAGGTTGCCGGGAACGAAGAAGCGGATCTCCATGGTTTTCGCCGGGTCTGTGCCGGTCGCGGGGCACACCAGGGGGCGAAGCAGCAGCGAGACAAACAGGCGGGCACGCTCGGTCTGGTCGGCGGTGAAGGGGAGGGCCGCGGAATCCGGCGGAAGGTCCAGGGCGGCGGCTAGCAGTTTGGCAAACACTGCTTTCGGGACAGCGAGCTTGTCGGCGGGAATGGGGAGGCCGCCTTCGACAATGTGGAAAATGCCTTCGGTGGTGCGGCGATCGCTTTTGGGATTGTGGAGGACGCCTTGGACGGTGCGGTACGAGTGCAGGTAAGCGGAGGTGAACTCGTCGGCGCCTGGGGGAAACGAAAGGACGCGCGCCAACCCTGGGCGGTCGAGGACGAAGGTGTTAGAAGGCAGTCGCGCGCAGCCTTCCAGGCACACGTCCGCCAGATAACGATCCAGAAATTGCTGGATCCGGGTGTCCGCAGGGCACAGCCGGTCGCCGAGCAGTTGGTCCTTCTGATAGTAGTTCCGCAGGAGTGGACCGGCAACTTCCAGGAAGTAGGGGTCTTTGGTGCTCTGGCTGGACGGCTGCCCCAGAGCCACGAGCTTCAAATTGATGTAGCGGAGGAGTTCCTCGGGGTTTGAGAGGGCCATTTGTTAATGTAGCATGCCGGGATAAAGAAATTCCGGTGGAGGGCTGGCGCATGGGGTTGAGTAACGAACTGATTTTGCCGGTTTGCGCGCGGCGCGGATAATCCGGTCAATTGGCGATTTTCTGTCCGAATTGATCCCGGCGCGGCGGAGGAACGGCGACCGACTCGCGAAAGCCTTCCACGGTCAGAATGAGCGACCGCGCTTCCTGGCGGACCATTTGTTTTTCTTCGTCTCCCATTAAGGGGACATTGTCGAGATCGGCGATCTTAGGCCGGTACCCTCTATTGATGACTTTGCGGGAGAAAAAGGCGGCTACGAAACGCGTAAGGTCCTCGCCGCCGTGAAAGATCGCCTCGCCGAAGTTCGGGTCGAAGAAGGTATACTCATCGCGCTCGCTGTAGGGGTGCGAGACGGCGGCCATGATATGCACCCGGCTTTTGATAATGGAGTACAAAGGTACGGAGTCGGAAATATAACGCCCGACGGCGCGGTTGCGGAAAAAGCGGTCGTCAAACCGGTGGTTCTTTTCCCGGGTTAGACCGATGGCCGTGTAATATTCGGCCAAGACGTTGTCCAGCGACTGCAGGTTAAAGAGATCTTTACCGACCCAGTTCGGGTTGGAACTGATCTGTGCAGGGTCGCCCAAGATTTCACGGATTACGGACTGATCGTTGTCCCTGACGGCGCGCTCGAGATTGTCGAGGAGATATTTTCCAGCCAGCCCGGTGCGCAGGCACGTGAAGTAAGCCAAGACAAAGGCGAAGCACTTCCCTTGCGGGTGGGCTTCGCCGGTAACAGATTTCAGGAACTGGACCTGCTTGAAGTCGTGAACGTCGATCGCCCCGTACTTGCGGGCGATGCTCTCGAAAGTTGCCACGAGGCTAGGAGCGGCGGAACTTCCTGACGCCCAACAGAATGAAACCCGAGAGAGTCAGCAAGCAACTGACCGGCTCGGGAGCGGGAAACTGGTTGGTGATGCTCGAAATGGTGGTCGATCCACTACCATTGCCGAACGCGCGGACGTCCTTGAGCACACTGATGTTGGAGACAGGCCCGAAAAGGATTGCCGGGTTTTGGGGGAGGGTACCGACACCTTCGCTCAACTGGGCTTCCACAACATCTCCGGGGTTGGTCGCACAGAGGCCGCTGAAGGTGCCGCCGACGCAGACGAATTCGTCGAGGACGGCGTTCGCGGACCCGGTGGATACGGAGGTCATGGCGAGGGTAGTTTCAAAGATCAACGGCAGACCGTTGGCGGAAGCCATGTGGTAGCCGATTTCAGAGTCAGTGCCGCTATTGCCGGTACCGGTCCAAGTGGCGGAGAAGGTCAAGCCGGGGTCCGCGCCAAAAATCGGGGTTACGGTGACATCCGCGGCGGTGACGATCGGACCGCCGCCGAGGGAGGTCGGATTGTAGTAGAAATCGCCAAACAGAAACCCCGAAATATCGCAGACGGAAGTGGCCGTGAGGTAGCTCGCCAAGCTCTGAGTGGTGCATGGCTCGATGGTTCCGGCCATGGAAACCGCCGTCGCTACCGAGCAAAACGCAATCACTCCCAACGTCCGCATGAAAAGCCCCATATTCGCCATGTACCTGCTCTCCTTGGAGGTCTCGCTCACGATAGTTTACTCTAAATCTCGCCGCGTATGCTGTTTATTTGCCGAAAAATTGACAAAAGATGCCATTGATGCACCTAGAACTTATCCCTATTCCGGTTTTATTCCGGTTTTCCGGTGTAATGCAGAGCCCGGTGCACGATTTCGTGATCGTCCTGGGCTTCCAGGTGGGTAGTGACTTCGGCTGGTTGACCCAGCCCCTCGGCCAGACGTTCCTCAATTAACGTAGCCGAACGGTGGGCTTCAGCTACGGTCTGCCCGCCCGGAAACAAGAGGTGTACCTCAACCAGCAACCGATAGCCGGTACTGCGAAAGCGGACTCCGTGATAAGAGATATCGAGTTCGGCGCACAGCCCGTCCAATTTCCGGCGTAGGAGTTGGCCGGTGGCCGGATCGGCGGTATCCAGGAGCCCGGTAGCGGAGCCCCAGATGAGGCGGGCGCCGGAGATTAGGATATTTGCGGCCACCGCTAGAGCACAGATCGCGTCCCAAGGCCGCCAGCCGGTGGCGAACTCCAGCGCCAACCCCAGCACCACCCCGCCGCTCGTCAGGCTGTCGGTCAGGACGTGTTTCCCGTCGGCCTCGAGGATCAGCGAGCGGTTGCGCTTCCCTGCCCTGATCAGGTACCAGCCTAATCCGGCGTTGAGCAGCGCCATAGAGAAGGTGAACAGGGCGCCCGCCCCGAGGTTCTGCAATTCGAGGCCATGGGTTAACTTCCACGCGGTGACGCCGATAATGAACAGAGCAGCCAGCACGATCATAGCGCCTTCAAATCCGGCGGAAAAGAAAGTGATGCGCTCAAAACCGTAGAGGTAGCGTTGAGTGGCCGGCTTCAGGCTCAAGCGCAGGCTGAACCAGGCGAAAGCCACTGCCACCAGGTGAACAACGGATTCGGATGCGTCGGATAGAATCGCGGCGGAGCCTGTGATCCAGTAGGCCGTCACCTTTCCTGCCAGCATGAGGACGCCAAAGGCAAGCGACAGGCGCATGGCGAACCGCATGTCGCGGGCCGCGGCCGGGTCGACGGCGCCAGTTTGGGACATCTTTATCTGATTTTAGCATTTCTGGTAGGCTATCTTTTCCGATTTCACTTTTCCGGTTCCGGTACGTCTAACGCCTATGCGCTTTTCACCCCATTCGATTTTGCCCTTGTTCCTGGCCCTGGCCACGCCGCTAGTTGCGCAAACCAAGCTGTTGCGCTTCCCCGATATACACGACAACCGCATCGCGTTCACTTATGGAGGCGATCTGTGGGTGGTAAACGCCGGCGGGGGCACCGCCTCCCGCCTGACGGCTCACCCGGGCGTGGAAGTATTCGCGAAGTTTTCGCCCGATGGCAAATGGATCGCGTTCACCGGGCAATACGATGGCGACGAACAAGTCTATGTCATGCCCGCGGATGGCGGCGAGCCCAAGCAGCTGACGTTTTATCCGGCGCAGGGACCGTTACCGCCGCGCTGGGGTTACGACAATCAGGTTTACGGATGGAGCAATGACGGCCACTACGTCATTTACCGCTCAATGCGCGATGCGCGAGCGCATGCGCTGACCCGGCTGTATCGCGTGCCTCGGGAAGGCGGACCGTCCGAACCGCTGCCCATGCCTGTCTCCGGCGCCGGTTCGTATTCGCCGGGCGGCAACGAGATCGCCTATTCGCCGCAAGCGCGCGACTTCCGCACCGAGAAGCGCTATAGCGGCGGCGAGGCCAACAAGCTGTACATTTTCGACACCGAGACTCACGCCGCGAAACTGATTTCGAGCGGAGAGCGCGCCAGCCGCGATCCGATGTGGATCGGCAAAGAGATTTACTACAACTCCGACAAGGACGGCCACTTCAATTTGTATGCTTTCGATACTGCCAGCGGCAAGACACGGCAAGTGACGCGGCAGACCGTGTGGGATGTGCGCTGGCCCTCCACCGACAAGCAGCAGCGGATCGTATATGAGCTCGATGGCGAACTGCAAGTGCTCGATGTGGCAACCGGCAAGAGCACAGCCATCGCTGTCAAGGTGCCCGACGATGGCGTCAATCGCCGCCCCAGCTATGTGTCGGCCGCCAATCTCATTGAACAGGTAGAGTTCAGCCCGAAAGGCGAACGGGTGCTCTTCGCGGCCCGCGGCGATATCTTCTCGGCGCCGGTGGAAAAAGGCGCTACACGCAACCTGACCCATTCGCCTGGGGTACACGACAAATGGCCCGCCTGGTCGCCGGATGGCTCGAAAGTGGCGTACATTTCCGACGCGAGCGGCGAAGAAGAAATCTACGTGGTCGCGCAGGATGGCTCGGCGCCGCCGGAGAAGATTACCAGCGGCGGGAAGGCGTTCCGGTACGATCCCAAATGGTCGCCCGACAACGAGCATATCGCCTTCAGCGATAAGGACGGCCGTCTGTGGGTGGTGTCGTTGAAGGATCGCAAGACCGAGGAAATCGCCTATTCGAAGGAAGGCGAAATTCGAGATTACGCCTGGTCGCCGGGGGGCGGATACATCGCTTTCAGTATTAACGACAGCCGCCTGTTCTCCTCGCTTTTTGTCTGGTCGGTGAAGGATGCCAAACTGCACCAGGTAACCAGCGGCGTGTTCAATGAAGACACGCCTGTGTGGTCGCCCAACGGAGACTACCTCTATTTCATGGCCACTCATGAATTTCAGCCGCAGATTTCGCGGATCGAATTCGATTTTGCCACCAACCGTTCGCGCGGGATTTTCGTGATGGCGCTGCGCAAGGACGTAAAAAATCCGTTTCCGCCGGAGAGCGACGAAGTGACGGTGAAGAACGCCGCGGATAAAGACAAGGATAAAGACAAGGATAAAGACAAAGGCAAAGACGATAAAGACAAAAAGGCCGAGGAACCGAAGGATGGCGGAATCGACTTCGATGGCCTGGCGGAGCGCGTGGTACGCGTGCCGCTCGAAGCCGATAACTATTTCGGCCTGACGGTGACCAACGATGCCTTGGTGTACGCCGTCGCCCCGGAGGCTTACTATGCGCGCCAAGCGGCGACCAAGCCCTCGCTGCGCATCTTCACCTTCAAAGATCGCAAGGAAACGCGTCTGGTAGAGGGCATCGGAGGGTTTCTGGTTTCCCGCGACGGGGGCAAGGTGCTGGTGCAGCAGGACGGGGCCTGGAATGTTTACGATGCTTCCGCCAGCGGCGCCAGCAGTAAGAAAACCGTTTCCACGGCCGGTTTGATGCTGGAAAAAAATCCGGTGGCGGAGTGGAACGACATCTTCAACGAAGTGTGGCGGCGTTACCGCGATTTCTTTTACGCGCCCAACATGCACGGCTACGATTGGGAAGCTTTGAGAGAACGCTACAGCCGGCTTCTGCCCTACGTAGCGCATCGTACCGACCTGAATTACGTGATCAGTGAAATGATTTCCGAGTTGACTGTGCAGCACGCCTACATCGACGGCGGCGATTCGCAGATTCCTCCGCGGCCGCACGCGGGGCTGCCCGGCGCGCGATTCTCCATCGACGAAGCCTCGGGGCGCTACCGGATCGAGCGGATTTTCAAGGGGCAGAACGAGGAAGAGATCTACCGCTCGCCACTGACGGAAATTGGCGTGGACGCCAAAGTTGGCGACTATGTGCTTGCCATCAACGGCGAGGACGTCACCACCAAGGACGACATCTACCGTTTCCTGCGGCACGCGGGAGAAGCTCCCGTCATCATGTTGTTGAATAGCAGCCCCTCGGCGGCGGGCGCCCGCAAGGTCGCTTACAAGCCGCTGGGCAGCGAGACCAACTTACTGTATCTCGACTGGGTGGAACAGAATCGCAAACGAGTGGACGAACTGTCGCATGGACGCATAGCCTACATGCACTTGCCGGATATGGGAGAAGCCGGTATCCGCGAATTTATCAAGTGGTATTACCCGCAACTGCGTAAAGAGGCCTTCTTAATCGACGACCGCGCCAATGGAGGCGGCAACATCTCGCGCATGGTCATTCAACGGCTGATCCGGCCCATGCTGGGCTTGACTTATTCGCGCACGGCGGCAACACCCGGAATATATCCGGATAGCGTCTTCATCGGACCGAAAGCCGTGTTGTTGGACGAAAACTCCGGTTCCGATGGCGATATCTTTCCGTGGATGTTCCGCGCCGCGAAACTGGGGCCGCTGATCGGTGAACGGTCGTGGGGCGGAGTAGTCGGTATCACCAGCCACGGCCAGGTGATCGACGGCGGCGATGTCAACGTGCCCGAGTTCGCTTACGCGACGGCGGAGGGCAAATGGGCGGTGGAGGGCCACGGCGTCGATCCGGATATCGTGGTGGAGAATGACGCGAAATCGGTGCTGGAGGGACGCGACCCGCAGTTGGAACGGGGTGTGGCGGAGTTGTTAAAGACCCTCGAAACGAATCATCCCAAATTGCCGGAGCATTCGCCTTATCCCGTGAAATTAAAGTAAGGCTGCTGTTTTTCCGCAGCAGGGCCGGCGGCGGTTCAAATAATCATGGCTTCAGCCCATTGGGTTTGAACTCGCCGCCCTTCACTAGAAGATCGAGTATTTCGCCGGCCCTCGCCGGACAGGCTTTTCCCTTCTGGGGGGTGAGATTGTCGTGTTCAGATTCGATCAGGGGAAGGGGTTGTTTGGGGCTGGAAATCTGGTTGAGGACGGTCCAGATTCCTGCCGGCGGTGAGATCGTGTCGATGAATCCGATTCCCGCGAGCACCGACGCGTGGATGCGCGATGCGAAATTGACGGGATCGAAATAGCGCGAGGTCTGCATCACGATGGGATTGTCTGACGGCCAGTTGGGGTAGCCAGCTTTCCTGCCATGAAGATTTCCGGTGGTGTCGGCGCCGGCCGGCACGCAGACAAGCACGGAAGTGATCTTCTCCGGCCGCAACCCCGCCAGCACCAAGCTCTGCTGTCCGCCCATGCTGCCGCCCGTCAGTGCGATTGTCTTGCCATCCCAATCGGGCCGAGTCAAGAGATAATCCAGGACTCGCGAGTCCCGAAGGTACATATTCAGGAAGTAAGATTTCTCGCGATCGGTGTTGCCAATGCTTTGGTAGTTTGGCGAAATGCCGCCGGATGGGTCCGAGGGAAGCTTATCGTGCGAATCGACGTTTAAGAACAGCCAACCTTCGGTAGCGCGTTGTGCGGCGCCGCGCGCGTTCAAAGCATAGACGCCCGCGTATTGCAATTGAATCAGCGCGGGAAACTTGGCTTCCCGCGACGGCTTGGCGATATAGCCATGAGCTTTGGAGCCGAGCGCATCAAGAGCAAACATTTTTAACTCGACGCCTTGCACGTCGGTGGGGACCGACGTCAGGACAGGGTTGAGCGGGACTTTAGCCTGGGCGGTCAGCTTATGCTCCCAGAACTCATCAAAATCGGGCGGCCTCGGCGTGGAAAGGCCGATTTTTTCCGGCGCCACAGCGGCGCCCACGGCGTAGAGTCCGTTGTTACGGCCGGTGTTGCCTCCCACGAAGAGGGGAGCGGCAGTGGCGGATTGGGCTTCGCGAGCCGCGGGGGGAACCGCATCCGATGCGGCAGCGTTGAGATCCGCGTACGGCTCAACCGCGACATAAATCATTCCGGGCTGATCCGCGGCGATTTCGATTTTGTCCTTGCCGGAAGAAAGGTCGAGTTTGCCTTCTTTGAGCAGTACAGCGTTGTTGCGCCGAATGGTCCACTTATAGGAGTAAGTGAGCGTCGCCGGACCGGGTGTTACCGTCCAACCCACGGTGTCGCCGATGTCATATATAGCGCCAGGGCGATAGGGTGTAAAAGTAAGCTGCTGTTCGATGGGGCTGCGCTGTGCGGCCAATGGGCTGGCGGCCAGCAGGACAGGCAGAAAATAAAAGCGGAATCGAGTCATGATGCCTCTCCGGCGCGGTCTGTGGACCGCTAATAGGTCGATTTAGCCGCAGGCATAACATATCACCAAGGGAATTCCAATTGCAAGGCGCGGACGCTATGAGTCCTACGGTAAGTTGGGAACAACTCGTATGGCGTCTTACGCTGACTCTGGTAGCTGGGGCCGTCATTGGGCTGGTCTGCCTGGAGGCTTCGTTGGCTATGATCCAGATGAATTTACTGGCGGCGTCGAATGGGAAGGCAGCCGATTCGTTCGCGGTGATGGACGTAGCGAGGCTTCCGCCGGGTATCTTGTCAGGGTGGGATTCATTGGCGCGGGTGCGATTTTGCGGCGCGATCGCCTGGTGCTTGGTTGTGAACACAGCGGCAACCCTATGGTTCGTCACCATGATCGGCCTGTGTTTTGGCGGCGGCCAGATTGGGCTGGGATTGGCGGGGTTGGGCATCGGGCGTACCTTCCTTTGTTAGTCAAGTGGCCAAACGGGAAGATATCGTACAACTGGAATGGAGCGATGTACTCCACGCGTGACTGTGGGCACGATTGCGGCGCCGCCGAGTATTGCGATTCGGGCGAGGTTGGCGTCAAGCTAGTAGAAGAGGTAAGACACTAATGAAACTGGAATCTTTACACGACTTATACTTATTGGAGCTGAAAGACTTATACAGCGCTGAAGATCAGATCGTCAAAGCTCTCCCCAAGGTGATCGAGAAAGCCACGTCGCCCGAACTTCGCACCGCGCTTTCCAATCACCTGGAAGAAACCAAGGAGCATGTAACCCGGCTGGAACAGATTTTCGAGATGCACGGAGAAGACGCCAAGAAGCAAAAGTGCAAGGGGATGCAAGGCATTCTCGAGGAGGGCGACGAGACCATCGGCAAGGACGCGACGGCGGCGGTGCGGGACGCGGCCATTATTGGGGCATGCCAACGCGTAGAGCATTACGAGATGGCGGCCTACGGAACGGTCCGCACGTATGCCCGGCAATTGGGACACGAGCGAGCTGCTGCTCTGCTGGATCGGACCCTCGAGGAAGAGGATGCAGCGGACGAGAAACTGACCGAAATCGCGGAGTTGCGGGTGAACGTGGGAGCCACCCGTACCGCGTAAGGGGGAAGCGATCATGGCAGAACCATTGAAAGGGCTGCGCGTGGCTATCTTAGTGACGGATGGCTTTGAGCAGGTGGAGATGACGAGCCCGCGCGAGGCGGTAGAGAAGGCCGGCGGCAAAGCAGAGTTGATCGCCCCCGGCAAGCAAGAAGTTCAGGGCATGGAGCACGACGAGAAGGGCAAGAAGTTTCGCGTGGACGTGCTGTTGCGCGAGGCTTCCGCTTCCAATTACGATGCGTTGATTTTGCCTGGGGGCGTGGCCAATCCGGACAAACTGCGGATGATGCCGGAAGCGGTGCAATTCGTGCAGTCGTTCGCGGCCGCGGACAAACCGATCGCGGCAATTTGCCACGGACCGTGGATGCTGGTGGAAGCGGGTCTGGTGAAAGGCCGCACGGTGACTTCGTGGCCCTCACTGAAGACGGATATCCGCAATGCCGGCGGCCAGTGGGAGGACCGGGAGGTAGTAGCTGAAAAGGGATTGGTCACCAGCCGGAAGCCGGACGACCTGCCGGCCTTCAATCGCGAAATGGTCAAGATGTTCGCGAAAGCAGGAGAAGGCGGGAAGACGCTGACGGCGGGGAGCTAAGAGGATCGAGGGCGCAGAAAGTAGGGGACGGGCTTGGGCCGGTCCCCTGCGATGTTTTAGCCCCGGACACTGGCGGATGGAATTTTCCGGGTCAGGTCGAGCATTTCATCGCGGCTTTCCGCTCCGATAGTGAAACAGTCGACGCAATCGAGGGACAGGGCAAACTGCAGGCTTTCATCGGCTTTCTTGCGGAGGGCACCGGCGCCCAGAATCTTCATACCGATCACGCCTTTGCCGGCCGCCTTCATTTGGCGCAGAACGGCGATTACGGTTTGGGGATCGGCATCCATGGCAACTTTAGCGGGATTGATGCGGGCCAAGTCCACTTGCACCCAAGGGTTCGCGGCGGCGGCCTTGAGGGCTTCCAACGTGTGGCAGGACGTGCCGTGCGTGCGGACGATGCCTTTCTCGCGCGCTTCGGAGAGGACGGCCATGGCACCTTTCTTCCGCTCGGGCCAGTCGCCATCCATCATGCAGTGGAGCAGCAGAATATCGATGTAGTCGGTGCCGAGCTCGCGGCGGAAGCGGTCCAGATCCTCGCGCATTTCCTTTTCGGTGGACGCGTGCGTCTTGCTGAGGACCGCTACTTTTTCGCGCGGTACGCGCTTGAGAGCCTCCTTGATGTGCGGGTGGGTGCCGTACTGGTCGGCGGAATCCCAAAGCGTGACGCCGTTGTCATAGGCGGCGTCGAACAATTCAGCGAGTCCGCGCAGGCCCAGTTTCCGGGTCTGATTGGAACTGCCACCCACTCCGTCGGTCCCGCTGCCTTGCGCCAGGCGGCTGACTTCCACTTTCATCGGACCTAGCTTGACGCGATCGGATGCCAGCTTTTTAGTCGTGCCGGCGTACAAATGATAAGGAAAATTGGCTAAGGCCGCCGCGCCCGTGGCGGACGCGGTGCGAAGAAAGAATTCCCGGCGGTTGATCATGGGGCTCCTATGCTTTCTTCAAGAAATACCACGAATTGGGGCATTGTGGACGATTTTCCCGCGTTACATTATGGTTGACCATGTACAATCCCGACGGGAAGCGATACGAACAAATGCCGTACCGGCGGTGCGGCGCGAGCGGGCTGCGGCTGCCGGCGATTTCGCTGGGGCTCTGGCATAATTTCGGGGGCGTGGATGCCTTCGAGAATATGCGCGCCATGCTGCGGCGTGCGTTCGACCTTGGCGTGACGCACTTCGACCTGGCGAACAATTACGGGCCTCCGCCCGGATCGGCCGAGGAAAGCTTCGGCCGCGCGCTGCGGGCGGACTTGGGCGCATGGCGCGATGAATTGATCGTCTCGACCAAGGCGGGCTATCTGATGTGGCCGGGGCCTTATGGCGAATGGGGATCGCGGAAGTATTTGCTGGCCAGTCTCGACAAGAGCTTGCAGCGAATGGGGCTCGACTACGTGGACATTTTCTATTCGCACCGGCCCGACCCGGACACACCGATTGAGGAAACCATGTCGGCGCTGGATAGCGCGGTACGCGCGGGGAAGGCGTTGTATGCGGGCATTTCAAACTACAATCCGGCGCAGACGGCACAGGCCGTGGCGGCGCTGCGGAGACTGGGCACACCGTGCCTGATTCATCAGATGAAATATTCGATGTTGGTGCGGACGCCCGAGGATGGACTTTTCGAAAGGCTGGCGGCTGAAGGCGTCGGCGGCATCGCATTTTCGCCGATGGCGCAAGGGCTGCTGACGGACCGCTATCTGGAGGGCGTCCCGGATGGGTCGCGCGCTTCGAAGCCAGGCACGTTTTTGAAGCGGACAGATGTGACGGAGCGGCGCATCGAGCAGGTGCGGGCGCTGAACGAGATTGCGCGGAAGCGCGGACAGACGCTGGCGCAAATGGCTTTGGCATGGGTGCTGCGGCAAGCTACGATGGCCAGCGCACTGATCGGCGCAAGCCGCGTGGAGCAGGTGGAGCAATGCGTCGCGGCGGTAAGCAATCTGCAGATCGATGCGGCGGATCTGGGACGCATCGATGAGATTCTGTCGGCGTCGTAGAATGTCGGGGGCGTGCAGTTCAAGGTTCAGCGGGACTGCGGCTTAAACGGGCGTTGCGCTCGCATTCCCGGTTTTAAGCTCGATTCTCGCTCTGGTCATCACAATTTGCAGTCAGCGAGCGTCCGCCGCAGCGGAAACGGGGACGGAAGCGGCGCGGCCGGGCATGAGCAGTTCCGCCAGATCGCGGGCTTGTACGCGGATTTCCGGCATGGCTACGGATTCGATCAGGGATCCCAGGCGCAAGGGCCCGAGCGCGTAGATGGGGAGGGCATCGCCCGTTACCGATAACAATGCGCCGTCGCTGCCGATGCGAGCGCCGAGCCGGTGGGAATCGGGCTGCAGGTAGCCTTGCTCGACGAGATTTCGCAGGAGCGGATTTTCGGAGCGCGCCAGATTGGTGGAGGGGCCGGTGCAGTTGATTACGCGCCCCACCCGCAGGGTGGTGGTTTGGCCTTGACCGCGCAGAGCCGCGTCCACTTCGATGCCATCCGGCATAAAACGAAAAGCTTGTGTCCTCGCAGCCAGAACGTCGAGGGAGCCGTCGCCCAGGGCGCTATCGACTACACTGCCAATCTGTGGCGCCATGCGGTGGCGATGCGTGTCCCAATACGGGCGGACGTGGCGCAGAAAGCGGCGCTGCTCGGCCAGCGTGAACGAGTGCCAGTATTTGTTGGTTTGCGGCCGGATGGCGTCCACCGCCTCGCGCCATCCAGCGGGCAGTTCGCAGGCCCCCGCCGCCGCCATTCGCATATCGCGCAAGAGGTCGCGCAGCCCCGCGCTGGGGGGGGGACAGAGGCGCCCGGAGACGGGCGGCAAGTGGACTTGGGGCAGCAGGCCGCGGCGGGACAGCATGTATACTTTGCCGTTGTGGCCGTTGTAGCGCAGGGCAAGGAGGGCGTCGACGGCGGTCAGCCCGCTCCCTAGTAGCAAGACCGATTCTTGCGGATCGCTCGGTTCGAATGCGCCTTCGCTCCAGGCGACGTTGAAGAACCGGCCGCCGGCGGAGGCTTCGGCGGGAAGGCCAGGCCAGGGTGCGGGCGCGGCATTGCCGGTCGCCAGCACGGCCGCATCGCCGTGGATGGTTTGCGCGGACTCCGTAGTTACGACGATGTTCCGGTCGGCAATACGGGCTGCGACTGCCGGTGATTGGACGTGGCGGAAACGCCCGTTTGCGGCGCGCAGCGCCTCGTCCAGAACCGAACCGACATAAGCGCCGAACGTCCGCCGGGGCACAAACGAACACGCGTCGTATTGGCCGGGAGCGGTCCGTTCCAGCCAGCGCGAGAAATGCGGCGGATCATCCGGAAAGGCCGACATATTCGCGGCGGGGACGTTCAGCAGATGCAGGTCGCAAGTGGTCGAATAGGCCATACCGCGGCCTAATGCGGCGGTTGGTTCGAGCAGGGTGACATCCGCTCCGCGCAGCAGCAATTGCACCGCGGCCAAGGCGCCGCCCGCGCCTCCTCCGATCACAATCATGCGATTCATTTTCATGCGTTACGTATTTGAAGAGGATAGCATCCGAGCGCGGGCCAAAGCCGGGTGGGGCGAGCATGCCGTCTGCTATCCTAAGAAGACAAGGTCCCGCCATGCATATAAGAAAACAAAGACTATTAACTCCCGGCCCTACGCCTCTCTATCCGCCTGCCCTGCACGCGATGATGGCGTCGGACATTCATCACCGCACGGAAGATTTCCGGAAAGTATACCGCTCTGTCCTCGCGGATTTGAAAGAAGTCATGGGCACTTCGAACGACGTATTGATGTTCGCGGCCTCCGGTACGGGCGCGATGGATGCGTCGGTGTCGAATCTGTTCTCGCGCGGCGATAAAGTGATCGTCTGCGTTGCCGGAAAATTCGGCGAACGCTGGGCCGAAATCGCCAAAGCTTACGGCTTGGATGCCACGGTGATCACGGTGCCTTACGGGCAGACCGTGTCGCTTGAGCAGGTGGAAGCGGCGCTCGCCGCCCAGCCCGCCACGCGCGGCGTATTCGTACAGGCTTCAGAAACATCGACTGGCGCGGCGCACGACATTCGCGCCATGGCTCGCGCGGTCGCCAAAACCGAAGCGATCTTCGTGGTCGACGCCATCACCGGCCTCGGCACCATGCCGCTCGATATCGACGGCTGGGGACTCGACGTCGTGATCGGCGGCTCGCAAAAAGCATTTATGATTCCGCCCGGCCTGGCTTTCATGTCGGTCAGCCCGAAGGCGTGGAAGTTTGCCGATACCGCCACGCTGCCGCATTTCTACTTCAATCTGAAGAAGGAAAAGAAGAGCGGCGATGCCGGCGAATCCAGTTGGACGCCTTCGACGGCGCTGATTCTGGCGCTGGCCGAAGCGTTGAAGTACGTGAAGCAAATCGGCATGTCGAAGCTGATCGAGAACGCGCAACTGCTGGCTCGCGCCACACGCGCCGCGGCTGAAAAGCTGGGCCTGGAATTGTTCTCAGCGGGCTCGCCGGGATCTTCCGTAACAGCGGTGAAAGCGCCGCGCGGCATGGATTCCAGCGTGATCGTGAAGGAATTCCGCAGCCGCTTCGGCGCCATGATCGCCAACGGGCAAGGCAGCATGAAGGGACAGATCTTCCGCATCGCGCACTTGGGCTATTTCGATTTCGCGGATCTGTTCGCGGTGATTGCGGAGCTGGAAATCATTTTGCACGCCAACGGCTATCACGTGGAGTTCGGCAGCGGCGTCGCCGCCGTGCAGAACGTCTACAGCGAGGTTGCGGTGGCGCCGCAGACAGTGAACGCATGACGGTACTTGTAGCGGAACCTCTCGCCGAGGCTGCGGTAGCCTTACTGAAATCGCAGCCCGGCTGGAACGTCATCGTTTCCAGCCCTAAAGAATATTCGAAACACCTGGCGGAAGCGGATGCACTGATCGTGCGCAGCGCCGTGCAGGTAAACGAAGCGGTGCTCGAACAGGCGCCGCGTCTGCGGGTGGTGGGGCGCGCGGGCGTCGGCGTCGACAACGTCGATCTGGCTGCCGCCACGGCCGCCGGCGTCCTGGTGATGAACACGCCCGGCGGCAACGCCATTTCGGTGGCGGAGCACACGCTGGGCATGATGCTGGCCATGGCGCGGCGCATTCCCGAAGCCACGCAATCGACCACCAGCGGCAAATGGGAAAAGAAGAAGTTCATGGGCAGCGAGCTGCGCGGCAAATCGCTGGGCATCGTGGGCCTGGGCAGCATCGGGCGCGAAGTGGTGAAGCGCGCGCGGGCTTTCGAGATGCACGTGCAAGCGTTCGATCCCTACGTTACGGCGAGCATCGCCAAGGATCTGGGCGTGGAACTGGTGGATCTGCCGGCGCTCTATGCGGCGAGCGATTACATCACCCTGCACGTGGCGCTGACGCCCGAAACCGAGCGGATGCTTTCGCACGATGCATTCGCGCAAATGAAAGCGGGCGTGCGCATCGTCAACTGCGCGCGCGGCGAGTTGATCGACGACGAAGCACTGAAGCAGGCCATCGACGCAGGCAAGGTAGGAATGGCGGCGTTCGACGTTTTCGCGGTCGAACCTCCGCCCGCCGGCTATCCGCTGTTTGAAGGCAACAAGGTGCTGGCGACGCCGCACATCGGCGGGTCCACGGAAGAAGCGCAGGAAATCGTGGGTGTGCGGATCGCGGAGCAGATCGTCGAGTATCTGAAGAACGGCGTAGCGCTGAACGCGGTGAATATGCCGGCGCTTTCGCCGGAGCAGTACCGGGCACTTGGTCCTTATATCAACGTCGCCGAGCGGCTGGGCAGCTTCGCGGCTTACATCGCAGTGGGGCACATCAAGACCGTGCGCATGGCATACCTGGGCCGCATCGGCGAAAACAATACGAACCTGCTGCGCAACGCCGGTCTGGCGGGCGTTCTGAAGCGTTCCGTTTCCGAACGGGCCAACCTGATCAACGCCATGCAGATTGCGGGGCAGCGCGGCTGGAACCTGGCCGAGCGGCACGAGTCGCGGTCCGGTCCCACGGATTCGATCGTGCTGGAGCTGGAAACCGATTGCGGTGTGACCGTCGTGGAAGGCGCCGTGCTTCTGGGCAGGCCCAGGCTGGTCCAGGTGGACGGCATCTATTGCGAGGCGCCGCTTTCCGGGCACCTGATTTACATGAAGAACCTGGACGTGCCGGGTGTGATCGGGCACGTGGGGATGGTGCTGGGGCGGAACAACATCAACATCGCGAATTTTTCGCTGGGACGCGGCGAAGTGCCGGACAAGGCGGGCGATCCGCTAGAAGCGGTGGCCGTCGTATCGACCGACGGCGTGGTGCCTGAGAAGGTGCTGCTGCAGCTGCGGGAGAATCCGGCGGTGAAGATTGCGCGCTCCGTCGAGTTCGGATAAACGCAAAAATATGGGCGCCGGCGTTCGATCCGGCGCCCCCCCCCACGCCCTTCTACTTCGGAAGCATGACGGCGTCGATCGCGTGGATGATGCCGTTCGATGCGCGGATATTCGCTTTGACGACCTTCGCTCCATCCACCGTTACCACGCCGCCCGCGGCTTGAATGGTCAGACTGCGGCCTTCGACAGTCGTCGCCGAAGACATCTTCATCAGCTTTGCCGCGGGGTACTTTCCCGCCAACACGTGATACTTGAGAATGGCTTGCAGCTTCTCCTTGTTTTCCGGCTTCAGGAGCATGTCCAGAGTGCCGGGCGGCAGTTTGGCGAACGCTTCGTCGGTGGGCGCAAAGACCGTAAATGGGCCGGGCCCCTTCAGCGTCTCCACCAAGCCGGCCGCTTTTACCGCCGCCACCAGGGTATTGAAATGTCCGGCCACGGCGGTATCGACGATATCTTTCGATTGCGCGTGCACGGGCGCCACGGCACTCGCCAATAGCAGCGCCGCGCTCAAAAAAGTTGTTTTCATATTGTTTCTCCTATTTGATAATAGAGAACATCTGTTGTACTGTAAAGAAAACAGAGGCGCCGCTTTTCGCCGCGGGCAAAACGCCTTCGATTTTGTGATCGAAAGGAAAACAATCTACCAGGATGCCTTCCAAAGCCATCGATTCAGGTCTGAAACAGTACGCGATCGGCCATAAACTGCGGCGCCTGCGCCTGCGCAAGAGCATGGGATTGGTGCAACTGGCCAAGCATACGGGCCTATCGCCGGCGATGCTTTCGAAGCTGGAGCGCGGCATCATGCATCCGACGCTGCCAACGCTGCTGCGCATCGCCATGGTCTTCAGCGTGAGCCTTGACTACTTCTTCAGCGCGGAACCGAAGCCGGTATTCGAAATCGTACGGCGCTCCGACCGTCTACGCTTTCCCGAGACGCCGGACCAGCCTGAGGTGGCCTACTTTTTCGAGAACCTGGATTTTCCGGTGGCGAACCGGCGCTTCGATGCCTACTATGCGCAGTTTCTGCCGGTGGCGCCTGAGGACGCGCGAGCCCATGCGCACCCGGGCATCGAGTTCGTCTACGTGATGACGGGAAAGCTGCTGCTGAGTATCAGCGGCGAGGAGCAATCGCTGGCCGCCGGCGACGCCGTTTATTTCGATGCGTCGGTGATGCACAGCTACCGGAGCGCGGTGCGGCGCGGCTGCACCGCACTGGTAGTGACTGCCGCGGGTTCATCATCGTAAACGCGGGTGTGCGCGAGCGCATAGGAGGACGTCGCTCCACCGCGCTTCGGTGTTGAGACTGGGCTCGTGCGGTGCGGTTTTCGGCCAGCTTGTAGAGGTTGGCCCCGGAATCCCCATGCGTGCGATGAGGTGAGGGTAGAGCCGAAAAACTCTTTTACATACTTCTTGAAGCGCGTCGATGCGTTTACCACTTGATGAGCAGTTGTTGAGATGGGTGTTTTCCGATGTCGAAGTTAACGCGCCTTGGATGATACGCGACGAAGGCGTTGGTCAGGTCTTCGCCCTGAACGACAAGTCCGGTTAGGGGCGCAGGACCGTCCTCTTCCAGGAACAGCATGTACATGAATCCCCGGAACCAAATGAGGCCAGCCTCGATGTGTAGATTATTCTTGAACAGCGGGGCAAAGCTCACCTTGCCATCCATTTTCATTTGCATGCCCACCCGCGTGATCGAGTAGAGGCCTGCCCTTCCCACGAACAGCTGCAACCCAAATACTATGCGGACCAGCCGGTCCGATGGCCTTCCGGCGACCTCCGAGTCGCGACCGATGGGGTGGCCTCGATTGCAGCTAAGGTTGATGACTGCTTTTAAGCACCAGCGCTCGAAAGATGGGCCATCAATCGTCGTTTTGACAAGTCGCCACGGGTGCAGTTTGAGCTTTTGCCGGACGCCCGTAAGTTTATCAATCTCACGAAGGGCCGCGAAAGCGGCGCCTCCAGCATTATCTATGTCTGACAACGCGGAGTTATGTTTCTCGCAAAGGATCTTTGCCGTTGCGGCCTCCAGGCCGACGCGGACAGGCTTGTCTTTGCACCACGCGAAACCGCACATTTCGATTCCGTCGGCGTCACCAAACAGCGTTTTCGATATCAGATGCTCTCGGGTGAGCTTATCACTACAGTTCCCAAGGGTTTCTGCCCAACACTTGCTCATTGCGACATTGATTTTACGTCATTGGTTCGTTTTGTTGTGGGGAAGCGCGCACGCGGGATGAAGCGGATAGAAGTGAACCCTCCGGTGTCAATCTTGGGCAGACTACAATTAGACCTAAGGCGTAAACGCCGTGCCCATGAAGAACCGTCCCCACCCCGGAGATTTCATTCGTACCGAGATTCTCGAGCCCGCTGGACTTTCCGTGACGGCCGCGGCTGTTGCGCTTGGGGTCTCGCGCCCGGCGCTATCGAGCCTGCTGAACGGCAATTCCGATTTATCCGGCCCCATGGCGCTTCGCATCGAGAAAGCGCTTGCTGTGAAAATGGATACCCTCATGTGGATGCAGTCGTCCTACAACATCGCGCGGACGCGCAAGCGGGAGAAGGAAATCCGCGTTCGCCGGTTTCAACCTCTTGTCCGTGTCCACGCGTGAACCCGCCGCCGCTTCACCTGGAGGCGGCTGTGGGCAAATCGGACGAAATTTCTCCATTAATTGAGTTGTCCGTAAACTATAGCACTGCATATAGATAAAATCCTTGACGAAACACTATATGTTGGGGCATTATTACGAATGCGCGACAATAGTAGGAGGGGACGTCCATGGGACAACTTACCGTCGATCTGAGTGCCAAAATGGAAATGTTGAAAACAAAGGAACAAAGGCTTAACCGCGCGGGGGTCGCCTTTCCCCCGCTATTTTACCGCCCGGCAGGAAGCCGGCAAGACCCCCTACGACGAGGTCCAATGGGAGACCCGTACAGCCTCCATCGGCAACGATAAAGGTTCGGTGATCTTTGAGCAGCGCGACATCGAAGTCCCCGTGGACTGGTCGCAGACCGCCACCAACATCGTCGCCAGCAAATATTTCCATGGCAAGCTCGGCTCGCCCGATCGCGAAACCAGCGTGGCGCAACTGGTGCAGCGCGTGGTCGATACCATCGCCGGTTGGGGCCAGAAGGACGGCTATTTCGCCAGCGAGCAGGACAATCAGAATTTCCGCGATGAACTCGCCCACCTGATGCTCACCCAGAAGGCCTGCTTCAACTCGCCGGTCTGGTTCAACGTGGGCGTGAAGGAAGCGCGCGGCTACGGCTGGGTCTACGACCAGACGCACGGCGCCATCACCAAGCTCGAATCGGGCGCGACGCGCCCGCAGTGCTCCGCCTGCTTCATCGTATCGGTGAAGGATTCGCTCGAATCCATCCTCGACCTGGCCAAGACCGAAGGCATGCTGTTCAAGTGGGGTTCGGGCACGGGCAGCAACCTGTCGTCGCTGCGTGAAGAGGATGCCATCCTCTCGGGCGGCGGCCGCGCTTCCGGCCCGCTGTCGTTCATGAAGGGCTTCGACGCCTTCGCCGGCGTGATCAAGTCGGGCGGCAAGACGCGCCGCGCGGCCAAAATGGTGATCCTCAATTGCGATCACCCCGATATAGAAAAATTCGTCTGGTGCAAGGCCAAGGAAGAGAAAAAGGCCCACACGCTGATCGAAGCCGGCTACGATTCTTCGCTCGATGGCGATGCGTACAGCTCGATTTTCTTTCAGAACGCCAACAATTCCGTTCGCGTCACCGACGAGTTCATGGAAGCGGTCACGCAGGATCGCGAATGGTGGACCAGATCGGTAGTGGGCGGCCAGCCGGTGAAGCGGCTGAAGGCCCGCGACCTGATGCACGCCATTTCGGAAGCCACCCACCAGTGCGGCGACCCCGGCATGCAGTTCGACACCACCGTAAACCGCTGGCACCCCTGCAAGAACACGGCGCGCATCAACGCCTCGAACCCGTGCTCGGAATACATGTTCCTGGACGATTCGGCCTGCAACCTCTCCTCATTGAATCTGATGAAGTTTGTGGGACCGGGCGGGCAGTTCGACGTAGAAGCCTTCCGCCACGCGGTGGACACGCTGATCATGGCGCAGGAAATCATCGTCGATAACGCCAGCTATCCGACCGAAAAGATTGCGGGCAATTCGCACAGCTACCGGCCGCTGGGCCTGGGCTTCGCCAATCTGGGCGCGCTGTTGATGTCGTTCGGCATTCCGTACGACAGCGACCAGGGGCGCGACTATGCCGGCGCGATTTCGGCCGTGATGTGCGGGCAGGCTTACCTGACCAGTTCGCGGATCGCCGAGAGTACGGGACCGTTCCCCGGCTACAGCAAGAACGCCGAGCCGTTCCTGGAAGTGGTACGCATGCATCGCGACGCCGCCCATCGCCTGGATGGC
This sequence comes from Bryobacterales bacterium, assembly GCA_963738375.1. GTDB lineage: Bacteria > Acidobacteriota > Terriglobia > Bryobacterales > Bryobacteraceae > Bog-159. The sequence continues at coordinate 1,778,411 of CAVTWL010000004.1, forward strand.
CGCCAGATTCCCCAGGATCTGACCAAGGGCGCGCAGGAGTGCTGGGACCATGCCCTGGAGAGCGGCAAGCGCAGCGGCTACCGCAACGCGCAGGTAACGGTAATCGCGCCAACCGGCACCATCGGCTTCATGATGGATTGCGACACCACCGGCATCGAGCCCGATCTGGCGTTGGTGAAATACAAGAAGCTGGTCGGCGGCGGGGTGATCAAGATCGTCAACAACACCGTGCCGCAGGCTCTGATCAAGCTGGGCTATACCCCGGCGCAGGCGGAACAGATCGTCAGCCATATCGACGCCACCGGGACGATTGAAGGGGCGCCGCACCTGAAGCCGGAGCACCTGGCGGTTTTCGATTGCAGTTTCCGGCCGGCCAACGGCACGCGGTCGATTCACTACAAGGGCCACCTGGGAATGATGGGCGCGGTGCAGCCGTTCATCTCCGGCGCCATTTCGAAGACCATCAACATGCCGGAAGAAGCGACGGTGGATGAAGTGATGGACGCTTACATCGCAAGCTGGAAGCTGGGGCTGAAGGCGGTGGCCATTTATCGCGACAACTCCAAGCGCGTTCAGCCGCTCAGTTCCGGCGCGGGCGGCAAAAGCGAGAAGGCAGCGGCCGCGGCGGCTTTAGCGCCCGCTCCACAAACGGTGGAGAAAGTGGTGTACCGGCCGGTACGGCGCAAGCTGCCGGATGAACGGCGCGCGGTGACTCACAAGTTCTCGATCGGCGGCCACGAAGGCTACATCACGGTCGGCATGTACGACGACGGCGCGCCCGGCGAAATCTTCATCACCATGGCGAAGGAAGGCTCCACGATTTCCGGATTGATGGATGCTTTCGCTACGGCCATCAGCTTCAACCTGCAGTATGGCGTTCCGGTGAAGTTTCTGGTGGATAAGTTCGCGCACGTCCGCTTCGAGCCCAGCGGCTGGACCGGAAATCAGCAGATTCCCTACGCCAAGTCGATCATGGATTACATTTTCCGCTGGCTGGGCGCGCGCTTCCTGGGGCCGGAATACGCGGTGTCGGAAGCCGGCGATCCGCCGATTCTGCGCGCAACCGAGACCAGTCCGCAGCAGGAATTGCCGTTCGCGCCGATGACGTCCGATGCGCCGTTATGCGCGGAATGCGGGTCGATCATGACCCGCAACGGGAGCTGCTACAAGTGCGGCAACTGCGGCGGCACCAGCGGCTGCAGCTGAAGACTTACTCACCACCGGCGGCCGCGGGGCCAATCGAAGTATTGGCCCGCAGCCCCGCCAGTATGGCCGCGGGCTGCGCCTCGCCTTCCATGTGCCGCTCGAAGTTGCGGTGCGGGTCGAAGCACGCCATGGCCACATAAGCCACTAGCATGCCGCCTGCAACCAGCGGGTGAAAAACCGCGATGGGCAGCACGTACTTCTTCTTCAGAAACGCTTCGAACACGTTGCGGACGTGCTCGCTGCGCGGCAATGTGCCAGGCACCTGCTCGATGGTGAAGCAGGAAAACCTCAGGTCCGGATGGCGCCTGCTGTAACTTACCAGCGATTTCGCGATCTGCTTGGGCGTGGTGATGCCTTGGTCGGCAAATAAGCTGCGATGCGTGGCGCGCGGATAGTAGGCATTGATTACGGCTTTTGAAAAATCCGCGCAGTTGAACAGGAACAGATTGAAATGCGTTCTGTTCTGGCTCGAATTCAGCTTCTCGACGATGCGCCGGTCTTGCTCATCCGTGGTCTCGATTTCAAAGCTGTCAATGCGCCGATCGTAGGATGCGCCGATCAGTTGCGTCCAATCGCCTTCCGGCGTCCGGCCGCCGGCGGCGTCGGGCGCTATCGCTTCCAAATGGTCCCGGCGATAATTATCGCGCAAGCTCTCCACCATTTCCGCGATTCGCGTATAAGGGAGCGTCTTGCGGCTCATCCACGGCATAAAGGTAAGGGATCAGAGGAATGGCGATCCAGTCGTAGCCGCCGACTCGATGGTAGCGGCTGATCACCACGCCATTTTCTCCGGCTTCGCACAAGCGGAGCTTCGTCGGAGACTCGGCGCAGACTTGCGACAGGTACACGGCGGCGTGTCCCGTTGGATTTACGCGGCCAAAAGCGCCGTAAGGCTCCTCCATAAAAAGGGCAGCGGCCGCGTGCCCGGCGCGAGCGACGGCAAATAGCAGGGCTAAGACGAGCAAGGCGCGGCGCCGATCCAGTGAAGTCAAACCTAGCCACTCCCTCCTAATCTCGTTTACGCAAGCAATTGAGAAACCGTTTCCAGGGACTCGGGCACCTGACGCTTGCGGGTGGCCTTACCTTCGCTGCACTTAGACCAGTTGTTCCAACAGGCCCGCCAGGTAATCGGCATCCAAGGCGCCGGAACGGTACGTGCGGGGATCGAAAAACCTCCAGAAATTACGGGCTTTTTCCATGGTATAAAACAGGAGCTGCTCTTCGATCAAATCCTTCTCCAGCAGTTCCTGATTGAAACAGCGAACCGATCCCGCCATGATGTAGGGGACGCGAAACTCTTCCGTGCTCACCAACTCCTCGGTGGCTTCGAATTTAATTTGCAGAATCCGTCCGCGCGCATTGATCTGAAACAGATTCGCGCTTGAATCGCGGAAGCCGGCGCCATCGTACTGTTCGGGTGCGAACTCCAGTTGGACTTGCGACAGCAGCGCATTCAAGTCCCGTACAAAACCGCGGCAGATATCGTGCAACTCGCTGGAAGCCTGACGGCGCAGCGCACCAATCTCGCGGCTTCGACGCAGGCGGACCTCGTCGTGCGCCGCCATGGCATCCAGGTTTTTCGCCAATTTCTTTAAGCGGGGGTTAGCGGGATTGATTTGCACTTCGGCCGAGTTTGACCGCCAGATGGACTTCATCTCTCCAGAATAGGCGCGCGGACTTGGAAGATCAATACCGGCAAGGGGCGTCAGCACGAGCGCACCACGACGCTGACGCGGCCCTGAATGATTTGCAGCCGGTCGCGTTGCGGGAGGGGACTCGCCTGCCACTTGCCGGTGTTGCAGGCCCACAAACAGAGTCGGCGATGGATACTTCGGACCAGGCCTATGGTGCCGCCGGAGGGGAGGGCCAGAGCGAAATAGCCGTCTTCGTCTGGCTCGCGGCGAACCTTTTCACTACGCTCCAACAAAACCACACCGGCCGCGCTGAAGATCAAAGGGCGAGAAGGATCCGGCGCCAACCTGACGGCAGCCGGGGAGTCCAATAATTCGACCAGCGCGGCCTGGAACGGATAGCGCTCGTCGGAGAAGGTATCCGGGAAATCGCGGCCAGGCCCAATCCAGCCTTGCAGCAATCCAACCCTACGGTAGTCGACGGCCGCGGCGGCCCCGGGGCTGGGTGCCCAATCGGAATCGCCTTCGATTGCCAGATCCATCAAATCGATCCGGAGCCGCCGTAAGATCTGGTCCGCCATATCCATGGAGAGCAAGCGCACGCCCTTCAAAACATTATGGATATGCGGCTGTGAAACTCCTGTTATGCGGGCCATGCCCCTTTCGCTGAGCTCGCCGTTTCGCACCAATGCCTGAATGTGGGCTACCAAGCGCACGTGTAGATGCCGAAAGCCGGACCGGCGGTCCCTCACACCCTATTTCTAACAGGAATAGGCCTAATGATAAATTGGTCAAATTGCTTACTATGCTCTCTAGTACTACGATTATTACTTAGTATTTAATAGTACGTTAACCTAATCTATTCGAGCAATATACCTAGGATAAAGTGGGTTTCTTTTTATCCTGCCAGCCGCATTTCGTTAACATTTTTTGTTGACGATTCCACGCCCCGATATAAATTTGAAACAAGTTTACGGTTTGGGCCGCCCCTGACGGGGGGCCACCGAGAGGACGTTCAACGTGATGAATTGGGATCGATCGCACACAATTGCGCTCGCTAAAACAGCCTGTACGCATTGCCATGGTTATGGATTGCGTCCTGGACGTAGCGGACGGGAAACCCCTTGCAATTGCGTCTTGCGTGCCATATTTCGGCTTTGTTACCTGCGGTTTCGCAGGTGCGTGAGTGAAGACAAGCACATGAGCACGGCGAAGCTCGAATTCTGTACCAGCGGTAAAGATCATCGCATGACTTACGGGCGCAAAGTGGAAGAATATGTCGCGGATTTTTGCCTGGTGAGCCGACGGGCATTATCTCCATTGGAATACGATATATTCCGGTTTCATTTTTTATTGGGCGCCAATTGGAAACTCTGCTGCTGGCGGCTGAATCTGGACCGCGGCACGTTTTTTCACATGGTCTACAAAATCGAGCAGACCCTGGGCCGGGTATATCGGGAGTTGGAGCCCTACAGCCTCTTCCCACTGGACGAGTACTTCGCCAACACCATGCATGACGGCCGACGTAGCGTGCCGATCATGCCCACGCCGGCGCGGGCTCGCGTGCTGCATCCGCCCTTGGTTCGAACCGCCGCTTAGCGATTAGAGCCATGCCTGAAGGCGGGCCGTTCGCGGCCTTAACGGCCCGCCGCTTCCTCCATGCTACAATCCGCCCTTCATGGACCCCCTCACCCATTCCGCAACCGGTCTGTTTCTGGGCCGAGCCGGATTCAACAGGTACGCGGAGCACGCGCCCTGGATTCTGATCCTGGCGGCGAATGCTCCGGATATCGACATTGTGACGCTAGCAGGCGGACAGTTAAGTTATTTGAATTACCACCGCCATTTGACGCATTCGCTGGCGGGATGGCCCCTGATGGCCTTAATTCCCCTGCTATTGGTCAGGCCCTTCGCGCGAAAGCCATTTTCGTGGCTGGGCGGATATTTCATATCATTTGTCGCCGTCGGATCGCATCTGCTCCTCGATTGGACCAACGCTTACGGCATCCGGTTGCTGCTGCCCTTTTCGCCGCGCTGGTTTCGTTTGGACCTTACCGGCGTCGTGGATCTATGGATTTGGACTGTGCTTCTGCTGGGTTTTGCCGGGCCCTTCCTGGCGCGGCTGGTCAACGCGGAAATCGGTGGCCGCAGCAAGCCAGCGGGCCGAGGGTCCGCAATATTTGTACTCTTGTTTCTAGTGCTTTACAATGCCGGGAGGGCGGTGTTGCATGCGCGGGCCGTGGCCACGCTGGAGGCGCGCACATACGAAGGCGCCGCGCCGTCACGAGTGGCGGCCAGCCCAGGGCCCGTCAATCCGTTTCTTTGGCGCGGGATTGTGGAAACCCCTCGCTTCTCCGGGGTGGTAGATTTGAATTTATTAGACGATTTCAATCCTGCCGCAATGAGTATTTTCTATAAGCCGGAACCAAATCCCGCTATCCAAGTGGCCAACACATCGCCGGTATTTCGTGATTTCTTTCGATTTTCCCAATTTCCGGTGGAGCGAATGACGCCGCTGGGATCTCCGGAAGGCGCCACCCGGGTAGAAGCGGTAGACCTGCGGTTCGGGACGCCGGTGCAGCCGGGATTCTTAGCCACAGCCGAGGTAAACAGCAGCCTGCAGGTGACCCGCTCGTGGTTTTCCTACGGCCCGCTCGGTCAGGCTTCCAGGCCGGTCAAATGACTTAAGACGGCTAACCGCCCAGAGTATCGTGGGCGCCGGTGCCGGCCAATTCCTCGATTTTCGTGCCTCGGTAGTCGATGCGCTGCGGCAATGTCGCCTGCATATTCACCTGATCTTCGGTGGCGCCCCAACGCGACGTCTCCACTTCCGGCCGCGACCGCGCCGACGCCGTCAGCGGCTTGGACGCTTCGGTCATGATGTCGTGCAGCACTTGATCGAACGGCGCCGCCAGCTCCTCAAGATCGGGGTGGCCCAAGACCCGGCAGAACTCCGATGGGGTCAACGCCTGCAGCATCAGGCCGTCGTTTTCCGGCCAGGCCGCCACACGGCATGGCAAGAATCCCGCGAAACGGATATCGGCCGTGAGCAGAGCCGTATGCAGCTTGGGATGGTAAAAAGTGAAAACGAGTGCCTCGCGCTGGGGCTGTCCTAAATGGCTGACGACCGTAACGTGGGCGTTATGCCGATCGGCTGCGGCCTTCAAAACCGCCTCGATCTGATCGAAGGGAACGTTGGAACGGATCTGCAGCATGGCGTCCTCCCGGGTACATGGTACTACCTTGCTGCCATTGGGGAGCCTAAAAATCCAGCAGCACGGGACTCTGCGCTACAATTTCGATGCCAAAACCTTCCAAGGCCACGATCTTGCGGGGATGATTGGTGAGTAACCGTATGGTGTGTAGCCCCAGATCCGAAAGAATCTGCGCGCCGATGCCGCTCTCGTGCTGCAGTTGCATCTGTCCGGCGGATCCGGCGTAGTGCATGAAGTCGCGCCCGTGCGACACCATGCGATCCAAGCCGCCCGCGTTAGCCTGAATGCGAAATCCTGGCCCCGTCTGGTGCAGATAAACCAGCACCCCCAGTTCTTCTTCGGCTATGGCTCGCAGTGAGCCACGCACCAGTTTGTGGCAATCGCAGTGAGTGGAACCGAACACGTCGCCGTACACACAGTGCGAGTGCATTCTCACCAGTACGCCCTCCTTACCCGCGACATCCCCGCGAATCAACGCCATGTGGGTTTCCGGTGAAATATCGCTGGTGTAGGCGAAGGTCCGGAATGTGCCGAACTCGGTTTCGACACACCCTTCCGCCACGCGCCGGATGTAGCGTTCGTTCTGCAGACGGTACCGGATCAGCTCCGCCACCGAGATCATCTTGAGACCGTGCCTCTGGCAGAACTCGACCAGTTGCGGCACGCGCGCCATGGTGCCGTCCTCGTTCATGATTTCGCAGATCACGCCGGCGGGGGTCAACCCGGCCAGACGCGCCAGATCGACCGAGGCTTCCGTTTGTCCGGCGCGCACCAGCACTCCGCCTTCTCTCGCGCGCAACGGGAATACGTGTCCGGGCCGCGCCAGGTCGCCCGGACGGCAATCGGGCCGCACGGCCTGCAGAATCGTGCGCGTGCGGTCGGCGGCTGAGATTCCAGTGGTAGTGCCTTCGCGGGCATCGATGGATTCGCAGAATGCGGTGCCGAAGTTGGACGTATTCATCGCCGACATCAGCGGCAGGCGGAGGCCCTCGCATTTGTCCGGCATCAGCGCCAGGCAGATCAAGCCGCGGCCGTGCGTTGCCATGAAGTTAATAATTTCGGGCGTGACTGCCTCGGCGGCGATAGTCAGGTCGCCCTCGTTTTCCCGGTCTTCATCATCCACCACCACTAGAATCCGGCCGGCGCGGATCTCCTCGATTGCCTGGGGAATGGTCACGAATGGCATATCTAATATTATGGACCCAGCGGTATTGCGGCGTACCGACGATGGGTCAGCGTGGGGAGGGGGGATTGGGAAGTTCCGACGAATCGTAGTTCAAGTCGCGGTCGAGAACCATCTCCAGCGTGGTTCCTTTAGGGAGGATGAGGTCGGGCCCGCGCGTCACTAAGACGGCAGCCAAGCCGGCTACCGCGCCACCCACAGCACCGATCCCGGCGCCCATTGAGGCGTGGCCGGCGATACTGCCGGCTACCGATCCTACCGAAGCGCCCACTCCCGCCGTTTCGCCCACGGTTTTGGCATCGCCTGCCTTGTTGCTATCGCCGCTAATTTTGCCTTCTTGGCGATCGACGTCCTGGCCGCCGGCGCTATCGAGCCGCGAACGGAATTCACGTGTGACGCCGTTTGGCAGCGTCAGCGAATCGAAGCGCAGGTACAATTCGGATTTACCTTTCATCTTGCCGGCCCGGCGAACTTCAGTAACAGTGCCCGCTACATAGCTTCCTTTCGGGATGACGATGCGTCCTCCAAAAGCGATCGGGAAGGCCGTTTCCAGGTAGACGCGATCACCCTGCGCGCTGCGCTTGGTGTTCAAGCTGCTCACCAGCGACAGCGGAATCCTGGTTCCGGCCTTGACCACAACCGCATCCGCGGCCGGTTTGGCCTCCGCATGTAGAATGAGCGGCGGCAGAAGCACCAGGAGATAAGCGCGCATCTTAGATGCCGATTATATCGGGATTCGCGCTCTCGCGAACGTGGACGGTGTGGATAGAATTGTCCAACACAAGATGAGCATGAAACTGGCCAATCGGCTGGGGCGGTTTCCAATGCAAGATGAGCATGAAAAAGGGAACAATGGGGTAGGCGTGGCTCGGCCGGGTGCAGATACGGATGCGGAATGCCGAGAGCCTGAGCCGGGATCAGATCCAAGAGTTTTTGCGGTCGAGCGAGCCGATCGCGTTCACCGGCGGCGGGCGCGAGGAACGATACCAGTGGGTGGAACAGGTATTGGCCGCGCAGCAGTATGGGGATTTGAGAAAAAGCGAGCGGGGCGTGGTGCGGGCCTACGTGCGGAAAATGACCGGGTTCAGCGAGGCGCAGACCACGCGGTGGATTCGGGGATATCTGGATCAGGGGGTAGTGCGGCGCGAAGCCTATCAACGGCACAAGTTCGCCATGCAAGTACACGGCCGCAGACATTGCGTTATTGGCGGAGGTGGACCGGGCGCACGAGCGGTTGAGCGGACCGGCCACGCGGCATATTTTGCAGCGTGCCTACGAGCAGTTTGGGGAGAAGCCGTACGAGCGACTGGCGAAGATCAGTGTGGCGCATCTGTACAACTCTGCGGGCCAGCGCGCGATATCGCAATCAGGCTGCGGTGTTCGAGCCGACGCAGCCACTCGGGGACCGCGCATCGGACGAGCGGCGCAAGCCGGACCCGCAAGGGCGGCCGGGATATTTCGCGGGTGGACACGGTGCATCAAGGCGACTGGGACGGGGCCAAGGGGGTGTACCACATCAACGCGGTGGACACGGTGACGCAATGGCAAGTGGTGGGCTGCGCCGAGCAAGATCAGCGAGGCTTATCTGCTACCGGTGCTGAAGGCGGTGCTGGAGCAGTTTCCCTTTGCCGTCCGTGGGTTTCACGCCGACAACGGCTCGGAGTACATCAATCATCGGGTGGCGGAGATGTTGGAGAAGCTGCACGCGGAATTCACCAAGAGCCGGGCCTGCCGGAGCCAGGACAACGCGCTGGTGGAAGGCAAGAACGGCGCGGTGATTCGCAAGCTGATCGGCTACGGACACATCGCCGGCGAACATGCCGACGGCGCTCCAGAAGTTTTATGTCGGCACCTGAATCCGTATCTGAACCTTCACCGGCCCTGTGGCTTTGCCACGGTGAGCCTGGACGAGCGCGGCAAACGGCAGCGCCAATACAAAACCGAAGACTATCGGACGCCGTTGGAGAAACTGCAATCGCTGGAGCGGCGAGCAATACCTCAAGCCGGGTGTGAGCTTGCCCGAACTGGAGAGGGAGGCGCTGGCGAACAGCGACACCGAATGCGCCCGCCAGATGAATACCGCCAAGGCGCGGTTGCTGCGGCAATGCAAAATGCAGATCCACTTCCGGCATTTCCGATAGCGGAGACGAAGGACCGTGGAAATGCCGGGCCCGTGGAAAGCCTGGAAAACCAAAAGCAGCTTTCCCACTCTTTCCACCGCCCCTTGGAAATCTCGCCAAAAGACGCGAGATTCCCACATTCCCACCGCCCGGCTTCGCGGCCATGGAAAAGTGGAAAACCAAAAGCAGGTTTCCCACTTTTCCACCGCCGCTCGCGACGATGACTCTTGTTTTCTCTCTGAAAACCAAAAAACCAACGAAAGGAAGTCGGCCGCTGCGCGGCCTCCTCATTCCCCTATCCCGTTCTCCCTCCGGTCGAACGGGACCAATTTCATGCTCATTATTCGATTGGAAAATGCTGGATCGAGCGGCTCGCAGAGCGGCCGCGGACTGACATTAGTTATTGACACCGAGGAGGCTTCTCAGTTCGAAAGCAGAATCGGTAAGGGCTTGTTGGCCCCATGCCATAATGCCCTTATATGCAGGAAGTGAACATAGGCATTGTGGGGCTGGGCAATGTTGGCTCCGGCACACTGGCCATCCTGGCGGCCGATGCCGATCAGATCGCGCAGAAACTTGGATTTCGTTTGAAAGTGGCGGCGGTTTGCTGCCGTTCGATCGCGTCGAAGTCGATTCCGGAGTCGCTGGGCCCCCTGCTGCGGACGGCCGACTGGCGGGAAGTCGTGGCGCATCCGGACGTCGATATTGTCGCGGAATTGGTCGGAGGCACATCGGTCGCCGCGGAGATCGTGGACGGCGCCATCGCGCATCACAAATCCATCGTGACAGCAAATAAGGAACTGATGGCGGCTTGCGGCCCCGAGATCTGGGACCGGGCCATTCGCGCAGGCATTAACGTCGCCATGGAAGCCAGCGTGGCAGGCGGAATTCCTATTCATGCGGTCCTTCGGGAAGGCATTTCCGGCGACCGGATCACCGCGCTCTACGGCATCCTGAACGGCACGTGCAACTACATCCTTACGGAAATCGAGAAGCGTGAAGCGCCGCTCGAAACGGTTCTGGCGGAGGCACAGGCGTTAGGTTACGCGGAGGCCGACCCGAGCGCCGACCTGGACGGCATCGACGCGCGCTCGAAGCTGGCGATCTTAGCGGCGCTGGCGTTCGGCGAAAAGATTACGCCCTCCGATATCTTCATGGAGGGCATCCGCCGGGTCTCTCCGCTGGACTTCCAATACGCGCACCAACTGGGACACACCATCCGGTTAATTTGCGCCGCGCGCCAGACCCCGGAAGGCCTGATCCTTTCGGTGCGTCCCGCATTGATCCCACGGTCCACCATTCTGGCTGGCGTACAGGGCGCATATAACGCCATTTGGGTCAAGGGCGCTTACGGCGAGGATACCTTCTACTACGGGCGCGGCGCGGGCTCGCTGCCGACCGGGGTGGCGGTGGTGAGCGACTTAATGCGCGTGGCGCGCGAGATCCGCTGCGGCAGTCCGGAGCGTGTCTCACCATTCGCCCATGACCGGCTGGGCCGCTATCAGCCCGTTTCGGTGGTTCTGCAAACGCGGGCTTATTATCTTCGCTTCCGCGTCAAGGACCGGCCGGGTATTCTCGCGGGGCTTGCCGGCATCCTGGCGGCGAAACATATCAGCCTGGAAGCCGTCCTGCAACTGCCTACGGAGAGCAAGCGCGATCTGCCCTTCGTCATCACGGTCGAGCCCACTTACGAACATGCCATTCGGGAAGCCGTGGAACAGATGGCACAGCTCGATTTTTTGCTGGAGCCGCCCCTGGCATTGCCGATGGAGACGGCTTTGTGAGCTTTCATGCGGCTAACGCGCCGACAGATCCTGTAAGAAGATCCCGCGCGCCTGTTTGAACTCTTCGGGCAGCATGGGACCGAGTTTTGCGGACTGCCCGGCTGCGGTATGCTCTTGGGCAAATGTCGCCGTGATGGTCTGGAAAGCCAGCATGCAAGCCTCCACCACGTCCGTCGAATAGTTGGCAGCAGCGTCCACCAGTTGGTTGGCATGCTCCAGGACATTCTCCGCGGATTTCACACGGACCGGCGCCTCCGCCACAATATCGGGATAACGGATTGGACCCAGGTGCGGGCCGAAGGCCGCAACCAGCGTGTTCCAGCGGTCCAGCACTGTCAGCGCGCCGTAGCGATGCTTGTCCAGGGACATTTCGTACGCAAATGCCGCTCCCTTGGGCCCTCCTTCGAGCTTGCGCAAATACATCGCGGCCGAGTTCAGTTCACCCGTGAGGGCATCGGCGAAGGCGCTGACACACCCCAGGAACTGCGGTTCGGAAAGACTGGCGTAGCGGGTGATTTGCACAGGCTTCTCAGGCGCTATGGTCGCCCAGCGCCAGTTCGATCTCGGCTGGCGGCACGCTCTCGCCGCCGTTCAGGCGAGTCAGACAGGCTTCGATGATCTGCTTAGCTTCGTCTTTGCGGTAGTTCTTGATGAAACCGTCGTAGTAGTGCTCACCGTTGAGGGCGTGGTTGATTTCGGATTCCTTGTTGTGGTCCTGCAACTCGGTGAAGTAGACGACCCTGTATTTGCGGGAATACTGAGTCTCCCGGTAGATCTCAAACATGACTTTATCGGACTCGAACGCCATAGATAAAAGTTAACACGGCTGGATACCTTGGCCGGCGGACGTCCGGACGGTCGCCCAGCGCGCCATACGCCCCAAACGATTAACTTTGGTATACATTCCGCGGTCTACCGCTGGCCAATCGGCGCATAAAATAGCGCTTTAATTTAAGTGACTCTCAGGCGTGCTAGAATCTCCAAACCGCGATCGGGAACTCTTGCTCCCGCTCGTAACTAATTGAGAGGATGAGCCCGGAAGGTCCAGAACACTGAGCGTCGACGATGAAAGACTGAAAAATAGTACCGCGGGTTAATAGTTAATACTATTAACCAAAGCTACCCATTGAGAACATTGAATAGGCTATTTCGGGAGTGGTTTCGTAGGTTCAGAGCGATGAAAATTAAGTTGAATTCCAAGCCCAAGCGCATAGGAACCTCCATGAAACCGAAATTCGGCCTTTTGCCCCTGGCAAACTCAACCTGTTATCTACTGGCCATCCTGGCGGTAGCCGCGGCTTTCCCGCACACTGCGTTCTCGCAGGCGCCGCCCGTGCCATCTTCGTTTCAGGCTCTTTATACGGAGATGGATAACTATCTCATTAATTTCAACGCGACGATGCCTCCGCCCAGCGCCAACCCATTACCCACGTTAATGACCGGCTCATTGATCGTGGCGAATTCAAACGCCGGACCGGACATGGTGAATGGGATGACCGGCACGACCATCCCATCCTACAACCCGGCCGTTCTGCAGCTCAACGAACTGAAGGCCATGGGGGTGAAAGCGGTGATGGTGGAAATCGGATTCCCCATGCTCTATGCGCCCTACATTACCGGTCAAGGCTATTCCCAGACAGCATTCGTGAACTATTACGCGGCCATCGCGAACCTGGTGCGAGCCGCCGGCATGAAGCTGATCATCGAGAACGATACTCTGCTGGGAAACGGCAACGTACAGGCGGGCTGGGACACATCCTCGTTCTACCCCTCGCTAAGCTGGACGCAATACATGGCGGCGCGCGCACAGACGGCTGCTACCATCGCGCAAACCATGCAGCCGGACTACATGGTGGTGTTGGAGGAACCCGATACCGAAGCCATGAATACCGGCCAAACCAACGTGAACACATCTACCGGCGCGCTGCAATTGTTGTCCACAATTCTTCCGAGTGTGCAAGCGGCCGGCGTCCCGAACCTGCAAGTGGGCGCCGGGGTTGGGAGCTGGCTCACGAACTACCAGGATTTCATTACCGCCTTTTTGTCACAACCGATCAACTTCGTGGACTTTCATATTTATCCCGTGAATGACAACTTCCTGCCAAATGCATTGAGCATCATCTCCATGGCAAACCAGGCTGGTCTGCCGGTATCCATGACCGAATGCTGGCTCAACAAAGAGCTTGACACCGAAGTGAACAACCTCTCGTCCAACGTCGTCTCGGCGCGCAACCCCTTCAGCTTCTGGCAGCCTCTGGACACCTACTTCATCCAGACCATGCAGACCCTGTCACAAACCACCCAGATGCTGTTCCTCGACCCCTTCAACGCTGAGTATTACTTTGCCTACCTGGACTATGGGCCCAGTACGGAAACCCTCTCGCCGGACGTAATCATGGCACAAGAGAATGCGACGGCCCAGGCCAACAACCAGATCGCGGTTTATACGCCGACCGGCATGTCTTATTACGCCTCGCTGGTGCCCCAGGACACCACCGCGCCTTCCGTGCCCACCGGCTTAACCGGAGTGTCGGGCAATCCAAATGCCGATGCGATCAGTTGGAATGCGGCCACCGACGATATCGGCGTAGCGGGATACTATGTGTGGCGCGGGCTGCAGAACAATCCGCTCTCGCTGGTTGCCACGACCACGCAACTGACGTTTGACGACAGCAATCTGGCTGAAGCGACGACCTATACATATGCGATTCAGGCGTTCGATCTGGCGGGCAATGTTTCCGCTTTATCCGCGCCGATCAATGTGCAGACCAGCAATGCGACTCCACCTACCGTTCCGGGCAACGTAGCCGGAACCGCCGCGGCGTGTACGTATGTGAAGCTGACGTGGACCGCTTCCACCGACAAGATCGGCATTTCGAAGTACAACATCTTCATGGGCTTCTCGCCAACATCGTTGACCCAGGTGGCGACTACCACGGGCACGGCCACGTCTTACGGCAACAATACCCTTAATGCCGGCACAACTTATTATTTCGGAGTGCAGGCGGCCGACCACGACGGCAACATTTCCGGCATGTCGAACATCGCGATGGTGGCTACGCCGATCCTGCCGATACCGCCCGCGACCATCAGCGCTGCGGCGTCATCCACGACCAAGATCACAGTCAACTGGACTGCTCCTAGCAACCCCGGCGGCATGTCCATCGCCCGGTACTACGTGTGGAAAGGCACCTCGCCGACCACTTTAGCCAATGTTTTCACCGTAACAAGTCCGACCTACAACGACACTTCCGAAACGGCCTCTACCACCGTTTACTATGCGGTCCAATCGGTGGATAGCGGAGCGCCGGCGTCGGTTTCCGGACTTTCCTCGGTAGTTTCCGCCACCACCTACGGGCCGCCGTCGGTTCCCACGAACCTGGCGGGCGCGCCGACTTCCGCCACCAAAATAAGTCTCTCCTGGTCGGCTTCCGTCAGCGGCGGCTCGCCGATCGCGAACTACCGCGTGTGGAAGGGTACGAATCCCAGCCAGTTGTCGCAAGTGGGCACTACTACCGGTCTCACTTACACCGACACGAACGATACGGCCGCGACCACATATTACTATGCCGTCCAGTCCGTCGATAAGGCGACCCCGCCCGATACCTCGGCGCTTTGTACGGCGATTGCGGTGACCACCGACTCGTTACCGCCGGCGCCCGTAAATCTGGCCGCTACACCGGTTAGCGCCAGCAAAATTACGTTGACATGGACAGAGCCCACCGGCGGTAATAATCTCGCGGTGGCCAGGTATTACGTCTACGGAGGGACCACGCTGTCCAAGCTGTCCCAACTCGGCATTACCACGGCCACGACATACAACAACACGTCGCTGCAGCCGCTTACGACTTACTACTACTACGTCGTAGCCGCGGATACCGCGAACGAGTATTCCCCCAATTCGAACACGGTGATCGGCATCACGCTGGCATTGCCTTCGCCGCCTTCGAACGTACAGGCTATCCCGTCTTCCAGTTCACAGGTCGCCGTAAGCTGGCTACCATCAACCGGCCCGCTCACAATTAACCATTACAACGTGTTTCGAGGCACTTCACCCTCCGCTCTGAGCCAGGTCGCCACGAGCACCAAGACGAGCTACACGGACAAGTCGCTCAACGCGGGCACGACTTACTACTATTCGATCCAGGCTTCGGATACCGGACCGGATCTTTCACCGCAATCGCCTCCGGTTGCGGCTACCACCCAGCAGTAGCTTGGCGTAGTGTTCTTCCTGGCGGCCCGCCTCAAGCGGGCCGCCTTTTCCATTTTGGGCTTCACGATCCCGACTTAACCCGCGTGAGCCGGCGACCTCGGAGTCATGCTCCACAAGCGGTCCCACGAACGCTCTTTGTCCCATGACGGCGTTGGTTCAAAGTAGCCCGACCCCGGCGCCAGGTGCGCGCGCACCACGTCCTCGTTCAGGGTGATGCCAAGACCTGGTTTATCAGGCACGGTAATGAAGCCCTTGTTGATAATCGGCTTCTCAATGCCTTCCACCATATCCTGCCACCAGGGCACGTCCAGCGAATGGTTTTCACAAGCCAGGAAGTTTTCGGTGGCCGCTGCGCAATGCACGCTGGCCAGGGCGCCAATCGGCAGGCCCGCGTAATGCAAAGCCATCGGAACGCCATATTCCATTGCCAGGTCGCCGATCTTATGCGTCTCCAAAATGCCGCCCGACGTTGAAATATCCGGATGGATCTTGCTTACCGCGTGCTTCTCGCACAGGTTGATGAAGCCTTCTTTTAAATAGATGTCTTCGCCGGTGAGTATGGGAACCGGACTTTCCATTGTGATGCGCTGTAGCAGGTCCGTGTACTGCCAGGGAATCACGTCTTCCATCCAGGAAAGGTTGTACTTTTCGTAAGCCTTGGCGAGGCGGAGTACGGAATGCACGCCGATGTGGCCCAAGTGGTCCATGGAAAGCGGGATTTCCATGCCAACTGCTTCACGCGCCGCAGCCACGTACTGGCACAACATCTCGATGCCCTTGTCCGTGACCTCCGCGCCGGTGAACAGATGCGGCAACTGGCTGCGTTCCCATGGGGTGGTTCCGGACGGCATGGTGACGGTACCGGGAGTCTTGGCGATCATCTGGATTCCTAAATCCATCTTCAGCCAAGTCATGCCCATCTGTTCCTTGCGAATCTTGAGGCGCTTGGCGTACTCCATGATGTCGTCGGACTCTTCGGTATCGGCGTAGATCCGCACTTTGTCGCGAAATTTGCCGCCCAGCATCTGGTAGATGGGCACGCCATACACCTTGCCCGCAATATCCCAAAGCGCTTCTTCCACGGCGACTACGCCGCCGGCCTGGCGCGAGTGCCCGCCGAATTGCTTGATCTTCTCGAAAAGGTAAGTGATCTTGAGCGGATTTTCGCCCACCAGGCGGCTCTTCAGAAACAGAGCGTAGGTTTCGCTGGCGCCGTCGCGCACCTCGCCCAAGCCGTAGACGCCCTGATTGGTATCGAGGCGGACGATGGTACACGGACTGGGCCCGGGCTTGCGCACCGTGGCAACCCGCAGATCCGTGATCCTGAGCGTGGAGGGGCTGGAATTGGTGTTGACGTTTTGAAAAGGCGGCTCAGGGGCGGCGTTGGCTCGCGCGCCCAACACCGCGCCGCCCAACAAAGCGGCCGATGTCTTCAGAAGTCCGCGTCGCCCGATTTGCGCCGCATCCTGTTTTGGCATATTTTTCTCCGGTTTCCTACAGAAAAATCATTATAGTCCCGGTTGCCGGGTGGGAGCGCTTCGGAGGACACGGTCATCCCTTGATGAACGCCAATAAATCCGCGTTGACACGGTCCTTCTCGGTGGTGCAAAGGCCGTGGGGGCTGCCCTCATAGACGATCAATTTCGCGTTCTTCACCAACTTCGACGACAATGGCGCGGAGTCTGCGAACGGCACAATCTGATCGGCGTCGCCGTGGATGATCAATGTGGGCACGTCGATCTTTTTCAGATCCGCGGTGAAATCGGTTTCGGAAAATGCTTTGACGCAGAAATAGCAGGCCGGCATTCCGGCCATCAGTCCTTGCAGGCGGAAAAATTCGCGGACACCTTCCGATACCTTGGCGCCAGGCTTGTTGTAGCCATAAAAGGGCAGCGACAGGTCCCTGAAGAATTGCGAGCGATCGGCGAGCACGCCGGAACGGATCTGGTCGAAGACATCGATCGGCAGACCTGCAGGATTCGCAGGTGTCTTCAGCATCAGCGGCGGAACGGCGCCGATGAGCACCGCCTTAGCGACGCGTTTGGTTCCAAACAGGCCGATGTAGCGGGCCACTTCGCCGCCGCCGGTGGAGTGGCCCACGTGCACCGCATCCTTCAGGTCCAGGTGCGCGGTCAGCGCGGCGAGATCGGCGGCGTACGTATCCATATCGTTGCCGTTCCATGGCTGGCTGGAGCGGCCGTGACCCCGGCGGTCGTGCGCAATGCAGCGATAGCCATGCGACGCCAGGAAAAACATCTGATCCTCGAAGGCGTCCGCGCTGAGAGGCCAGCCGTGGCTGAAGACTACAGGTTGACCGGTTCCCCAGTCCTTGTAATAGATCGTGGCGCCGTCTTTGGTGGTAAAGGTGTTTGACATAGATTTCGCTCTGGAGCCGCCAGTTTAGCAGCCGTTCCGCCGGCCGGCATGTGCCGGATCGCACGTGTCAACTATGCTTGATGGACTCTGCGCGAGCCGCCGCGGCCTGTCGCGCGATGGCCTCGAAGCCTAGCGCACGCGCCTCGCTTTCGAGCTTTTCCAGATCGCCGGTTTTGGCTGGGAGCTGCGCCAGGATCAAGCGGGCCTGGAGGCCATAGATTATCAACCCGTGTCGCGCCGCCTCGCCCGCGGCGGCATGCAATTGCAGGACAGCCGCGCTGCGATCGGCGACCTTGCCCGACGCCGCTCGTACCCGCGCCGAGACAATGGCGAATTCCAGTCGCGCGTCCAACTGCTGCGTGGCGCGGGCGGATACGGCGGCGCGCTCGACTTCCTGCCGCGCCTCCCCTGCCTTGCCCTGCGCCAGAAGCGCTTGCGCAAGCAGGGTTCGGGCCTCCAATAACTGTCCTCGACGGTTCTCGCGTTCAAAGAGGGCCAGACTTTCACGCAGCGATTTTTCGGCGTCAGCCGCCCTGCCTGTGGCCAGCGACAATTCGGCCGCGGCGACCCGCGACTGCTCGGCCAAAACCGGACTGCCACTCTGCTGCGCAATCCTCGCGGACTCGTCGAAAACTCGCAGCGCTTGGTTCCAGTCGGCTTGCGCCAAGTACACGCGGCCCCTCCGCATGAGCGCGTCGGCGGTGTCCTGCTTATAGCCAATGTCTCGATCCACGGCAACGGCTTTACTCAGGGCGTGGGCGGCGCCGGGTAGATCGCCGGCGAGATATCGGGTTTGGCCCAGGTTATTCCAAACGCTACCGGCGCCGGCTTTGTCGGCCATCGCCTGAAAGCGGCTGAGGGCTTCGTCAAGCATCGTGCGCGCTTTAGAGAGATCGCCTGCCAGCATCCACATGAAGCCGATGTTTTCGAGAGCATCCGCCTGGTCGGGGCGGCTGTCGATCAAGCGGGCGCTGCGCAGCGATTCTTCATACTGGCCGCGCGCCGCGGACAGATCGCCTTCCTGCCAGAGCACCGTCGCCAAGCCATTATGCTCCCATTGGGCGGCGCCTTCATTGCCTAATTCGCGGTCGATAGCGAGCGCCTGGGAATAAAGGGTGCGGGCACCCGGCAGGTCGCCCAGCATAAAACGCGTGGATGCCAGGTATCCCATGCTGCTTGCCAGGCCCGCGCGATCTCCGGCCTGCCCGTATATCTGTTTGGCGCTCTCGCAGGCGGCCGCCGCCTCTTGGGCATGGCTCAGTTGGATCAGGTTGCGGCATTCCTGATCGCGCCCTTGCGCCACCAGGATTTGCGCGCCGCGAGCCTGTGCCGCCGACGCGGACGCCGCCGCCAGACGGCGTGCCTGTTCAAAATCGCCCAACTGGCCCGCCGCTTCCGATTGGGCCAGCAGGATCGCCGCTTCGTCGGACACCGGCGACGGCAGCGTGCGCAGTTTTTCCAGGGTCGCGAGTGCTTCCCGCGCCAGGCCCATCTTTATCTGGGAGCGCGACAGCCTTAGCCCATACTCCGGCTCGTCCGGGAAAAGGCTGGCCAACTGGCGGTAGATCCGGATCGCCCGATCCCACTCCACATTTGCCTCGCGATACCCAGCTTCGATAGACAGGCGGTCGGGACGCGGCAGCTTGCCTGAAAGCTGCCAGGCCTTCTGGGCTTCCATCTTGGCCCTTTCGGCATACCCTAGCGCGGCCCAGGCTTGCGATAGCGCATGGTGCGCGAGAGCGTTATTTGGCTCGGCGGCGACGGCCCGCTGCAACAGGTCGCGCGCGCCCAGAGCGTCGAAATGGCGCAGCTTGTCGAGCCCACCGAAATACAGCGAAGCGGTGGCCGGATTGGCGGGACCGGTCTGCGGCGCCCCCGTATCGGCTTGCGCGGCCAGACCCACTCCCAGTTTTTGGCGCAAGGCAAGGCCCGCGACCTTGACCAGCCCCGGCAGATCCTCCGGACTGCCGCTTCGGGAAACGGCAACTACCGTTTGGCCCTGGCGGGTGTCTTGCATACGAAGGTCGAGACGAACGGTTTCGCCCGGACGTCCGCTGTTGTCGAAAAACGAGCCTGCCACCACGTAGTCCGCGCCCGTATTGGCGCGGATCTTGGAAAGGGTGGACGGCGAGAAGCCATCCACTTCGGGCAGGGCCAAGTCGATCTTGGTGCGCGCCACGCTTTCGCCGGGTATGGTCCGCACCCGCTCGCCATCTTCCAGATCCATTGCCAGCCATTCGGAGAGCGCGGTCGATTCCCACTCCCGCTCGGGTCTGGCGGCCAGATTGCGAAATCCCATTACGGCGACCGACGGCCGCAACGGTACGGCCGCAACGGCTCTTGACTTAATGCTAAATGGGATCCACGCCGCGAGTCCCACCAGCACGAGCATCGATGTGAGTCCCAAGATCCACCGCCATTGCCGGCTCTTTACCGGCTGTTCCTGTAGGATTGGCTGAATCGCTACCGCGCGCTCCTGGTTAGCGGCTGGCTGTGGTTCTTCATCCACGGCCGCTACAAAACGGTAGCCGACGCGCGGCAGTGTTTCGATATAGCGCGGTTTGCCGGCGTCGTCGTTGAGCGCCTGGCGCAGCTTGCCCACCGCGATACTCAGGCTGTTGTCGAAGTCTACGAACGTGCCGGCAGGCCAGAGGCGCTGCCGGAGCTCCTCGCGCGTGACCACCTCACCGGAGCGTTCGATCAGCGCGGTCAGAATCCGGAAGGGCTGATCCTGCAGCTTGAGTTTACGGCCGTTCTTAAGAAGGGCGCGCCTGCCGGGATCCAGTTCAAATGCGCCGAACTTGCACCGGCCCAGGTTCCGCGACATCATTCGATGTTAACAGCCGGAGCTCCGGGCCGGAGCATTGTCAGCGTGAAGGTTACTGCACGTTTACGGTGAGAACAGAACTGCTTCCGTTGTCGACCACCGCGAGGGTGACACCCGTGGAACCGCTACTTACGGGGATCAGTGACACGGGGTTTTCGCCGGCCTTGTAGCTTTGGCCGGGCTGGAAGGTTCCGTCGCCATTGCCAGCCAGCACGGTGACCAGGTTTGCGACAGGATCGGCAACTGCCAGGCTGAGAGCACCGGCGCTGCCTAGGACAGTCAGTCCTTGGGGATCGGTTCCAGCCGGATAGCTGGCGAACGGTTCAAATGTCCCATCGCCGTTGTTCAGCAGGATGTAAACGCTGCCGCTGGATGCATCGGAGATGGCCAAGTCGGGTTTCCCGTCGCCATTGAAGTCCGCTTCGACGATCGTATCGGGGGAAATGGCAGCCGTCATGTAGCTGACTGGCGGCTGGAAAGCGCCTCCGCCGGTACCTAAAAGTATGGTCACCGCGCCGGTTCCTGCGTCGGCCACTGCCAGATCCGGAATGCCGTCGCCATTCAGATCCCCGATAGCGATTGAGGATGGGGCGGATTCGGTGGGGTCGCCGATGGAGATGCCGATAGGCGCTCCGAAGTTGCCGCCGCCGGTTCCGGGCAGGATCGAGACAACGCCGAGGGAATTGGCGATCGCCAAGTCCAGGACGCCATCGCCGTTCACGTCGCCGATGGCGATCGTGGACGGATTTTCTCCCGCGGCGTGGGGGGCCTGCCGCCGGAATGTACCTTTGCCGGCGTTGGTCAGAATTGAGACCGTGCCTGAAGCAGCGTTCGCTACGGCCAAGTCGGGCAGGCCGTCTCCGTTCAAGTCGGCGACCGCCACGTAGGTGGGATTGTTGCCCACCGCATACGAGGTGCTCTTGGGGAAAGCGCCGCCTTCGTTGAGATAAACATCGACAGCATTGGTCCCGCTGTTGACGACTGCCAGCGAGGTAGCGCCTGTACCGTTCAGATTGCCGCCGGTTCCCTGCCCCAGATTGCCTCCGGTGGGACTATCGAACTCGATGCGCAAGCCAGTAGGGGTGGGATTCTTGTCCAGACCCTGATAGCCGTTGTTCCGTACCACGACGTAAAGCGAAGCGGACGATCCGCCAATGACGTTGAAGGGGCCGGCGGATAGGGGCGACCAAGTCGAAAACGGAGCAGGAGTACTGTTGTTGACGGTCGGCCCGGAGAAAATGCTTCCGTTGTAGCGGTTTCCCGCAAGGTGTTGGCAGCCCTTCACGCCGGGGGCCGACCCGTAGATCGAATAGGTGACGTTGTCCGACTCGATGCGGCCGGTGAGCGTGACACTCAAGGCTCCGGTACCTGGCACTGTATAGGTCGTTTTATAGATATAGATACCCCCGGAGGCGTCCTCCACCAGCGGAGTGATCCAGTTGGAAGTGGCGTCGTCCGGAGTCCATGCACTAAATGCTGCATCGACCCAAGCGGGTTCGGTTTTCGCCGAACAAGGATCTTCGATGAGCTTCCTCTGCGCGGCTGTTCCCGTAGCGGGGTTGGAGGGCGAGGATGGGTAAGGGACGGCCAGTTGCCAGTGGGCATCAAGCTCAGATCCTCCCGTCTGGGGATTGTAGGTCGTCCACAGGGTTCCGCAGGTTCCCGTTCCCGGTTTGTAGCCGGTGTTGCAGGGTTGGGCGGCGGCGATTCCGGCAGCCACCGTCAGGGCGGAGGCCATATATACGATGGTTCTGTTCAACTGCATTTTCAGGCTAGACATTTTGTTTCGCTCCTTTAGGTTTGGTTAAAGTCGTTGACCGGAATAATGCTCGGTCTCATGGAGCGAGTGTCGGTCGAATGCGCGCTGAAGGCAATGAACCGGCGAAGTACTAAGCTTGTACTGCTTCTTTACAGCTATCCTGCTGATAATAAATCGTTAAATTAGCGTTTACCTGCGCGGGAGAACAATGTTACACGACCTCTGTAACGTGGCTCTTACGCTCTTGACCCATTGACATTGATTGGTTCAAGGCGGAGAATTCCTGAATGCGCCGAATTCATGTCGCCCTGGCTACCGTGGTTCTTTGCGCCGCGGCGTATGCGGCGGGCTCTGCTTTTGAGACGATCCACGTTTTCTCATCGGCTGCGGACGGCAACAGTCCGCGGGCGGCCCTTGTCTTGGCAGCTACCGGAGTGGCTTACGGCACGACTCTCTATGGGGGCACGGGCAACAACGGTACGGTCTATCAGTTGACGCCGGTATCGGGGACGGAGAAGTGGACGGAGTCGGTAATTTACAGCTTTGGCGCCGCTCCGGACGGCGCAAACCCGGCAGGCGCTCTCATCCCAGGCACGGGGGGCATTCTCTATGGCACCACAGCCGCCGGCGGCGTTTCCGGCGAGGGCACTGTTTTTCAGTTGACTCCGCCAAGCATTCCCGGAGCCGCCTGGACCGAGACGGTCCTATATAGCTTCGCCGGCGCGCCGGACGGGGCCGGTCCGCAGGCAGGATTGGTAATCGATGCGAGCGGGATTCTTTATGGCACTACGGCAAACGGCGGCAATACGGCAGGCTCTTGCGGGGCTGCGGGCTGCGGTACGATCTTTTCTCTAACGCCTCCGGCAATCCCCGGAGCGGCGTGGACCGAAACCCTGCTCCATTCCTTTGTGGGGCCGGATGGGGCGAATCCGTTCGCCCGCCTGACCGCCGGAACCAGCGGACTGTACTACGGAACCGCAGTCAATGGCGGGACTGGCAACGGAGTGGTTTTCTCGCTCGCGGCAGGCGCCGCCCCGGTGGTCAAGACGATTCACGAATTCAGCGGAAGCGCCGACGGCGCCAATCCATACTCAGAGTTGACCTTGGAAAAAGGAAAACTCTACGGTACGGCCGCCAGTGGTGGAACGTCGGGACTGGGCACGATATACTCGCTCACCATAGCGGGGGCGGTTACAGTGCTTCACAGCTTCACCGGCGCAAGCGACGGCGCAAATCCGATGGCTGGCGTCTTCATGGACGCCGGCAATTCCACACTCTATGGAGCGGCGTCGTTAGGTGGGGCGAACGGGGACGGGACGCTTTTTAGTTTGCGCTTGACCAGCCCGACGGCAAGCTTCAAAGTGCTGCATGTTTTCGATGGCACGAAGCAATCCGCGAATCCCCTGGCGACGCCGATCCTGGCGCCCAGTTCCGCATTGCTCGGGACCACGGAGCCGCGCCAGGTGTTGAACCCCATTCCGCCCGTCGCGGACGGTGGTTCGGCGTATGGATTCTGTACGAAGAATCCACCGGTCTGCGCGAATTGAACCGCTACTGAATGGTAAACCCGTTTGGTAGCATGGCCTGCTCCGCGCCTGTGGTCATGACGAGCTCGAACGAATATGCCAGCGGCGGACGCTACGGCTGCGTTTTGCTTGGCAGTGAAGTTTCTAATCCTCCTCATACCAGCGATAGCGCACCTCCTGCCCATCCAAGCGCCAAAGTTCTGGCGTCGTGGTCTCCAGCCAGTTCACGGGGATGCCAGCCGGTTGCTTTCCCGAGGCTTCCGCCAATGCGGCGCGAATGGCGGGCTTCTGGTCCGGCTTCAATGACGCGGGATCGACGGACACAAACAACGGCGTACCGCTCCGCGCGACCAGGTCGAGCCACTGGCGCGTCAGGTTCCACGGGACATCCGGCGTTACCGCCACGCAATCCGCATCGGCAGCGAAAAAAGTGTTGTGCTGCGGCATGCGGAAGGCCAGCGTATTCACTCCCATCTTCAGCGTACGGTTCCACTCTCGCCCGCTGGTGTCGTCGCCGATGCGCTGCGCCTCCACCAATCCCGCGGCCAAGTGCCCGATGGTGTTGCAGCCCAGCACCGCGCGGTCTCCCGCGGCGCGGCGGATGGTGCGATACAGTTCCATCACGATTTCCGCTGTGGTTCGCGACCGGTCCGCGAAATGCCATCCCGAAGCGGTCAACAGAGGGCCCATCTGGAAGCCCCAGCGTCCGGTGATATCGAAGGTCGAATAGTCGTGCTTAATCAGCTCGTATCCCCAGTCGCGAAGGCGCGCGACCTCTTCGCGAACGTACGCCAGAACTTCGGGAATGCTCGGATCCATCACGATCGACTTGGCCTCCGCTCGCCCCCCCGGCGACGCGATACGCCAGCCCTCGGCGCGGCGCTCGGTGGTCAGCAGGGGGCGCATCCAGATACCAGGGCGCACGCCGGACGCCTTCATCCGAACGGCAAGTGCCGCCATATCGGGATACGCTTTCGTGGTTTCCGCCGCGGGGCCCGCGCCATCCGCCCCGGCGCTCCACCCCATGTCGATCACTGAAAAAGGCCGGTTTCCCCCGGTAGGCGAAAGCTCCGCCAATAACTCCGCATCGCGCAGGCTGGCCGCGGCCGAGGTGTTCTGGCCATAGGCGTAATACCAGTTATTGCCGCCATAGATTGGACCCGGCGCCGTGCGCGGCTGATCGCACATCAGCATGCAGAATGCGCGCGCCGCGTCGAGCGGCGTTTCCCCGGCTCGGCCCCGGCGAAAAACGACGGTCGCGGCTTCCAGACGCCGCCCACCCAGTTCCACACCGCTGCCGCCATTGCTCACGTCCAGCCACAAGGTGATGCCGCCCGCATCCGACTGCCAGTGGCAGATGGCCGATGCCCCGGTCTTGACGCCATAGGCATGCGTTAGCGGTCCCGCTGAAGCTAAAACGTACCACGGCATCAGCCGTTCGCCCGCCAGCCCGCGCCATTCCAGGTCGCCGTACGAGCGCTCCCAATGGTCGCCGAGAAAACGGCAATCGCGCGGGAACGCGCCGTGCCAGCGGAATCGCAGGCCCGTCAGTTTGCTGCGCGGGGCCGTCACCAGAATCGCCGCCTGGGTCCCACCTTTGCGCGGCTCCAGCACGACTTCGATGCCGTTCGCTTGCCAGCGGCCGCCCGAACGCGCCAAAGCGATCGCGTCCCGCGATCCTTCGGCAAACGCCATCGCTTTGTCGGGGGCGCGCAGCGGGTCGGGAATGGATGGGACAGGCTCAGCCGCGCGCGCCGCCGCCGCGGCTGCGCCAAGACCCAGCAGAAACGATCGTCTTCGGGGAAATTGCGGTTCCATCAGTCCGCATCGTAGCGCGCTTACAATGGTCCTTCGGACATCCCATCGAATGAATCAAGACGAACGTTTACGCGCCTTCCGGGCGAGTTATCCCAACCGGTCGCTGACCGTCGCCGGCAAAACCTGGAAATACAGGATCTGCGGCGCGGGCCCGCATGCCCTTTTGATGCCACCGGGCGGCGAGCTCGTGAATGACTTGGGCTTCGATCTGGCCGCCGCCCTGGCGCCGCGCTACCGCATGGTCTACCCGGCCTATCCGATCGCCCATACGCTGGACGAACTGGCCGACGGCGTCGCGGCAATTCTGGATGCTGAACAGATTGCGCAGACGGCGGTGCTCGGCGCATCGTTCGGAGGAGCGGTGTCGCAGGTCCTGGTCCGCCGCCATCCCGCGAAGGTCGACCGGCTGATCCTCTCCAATACCGGCGTCCCGCTCGCGTACCTGGTGCGCGGGCGGAAGATCGCCAACGCGGTACTGTCCTCGCTTCCCTGGCCCGTGTTGCGCGGCTTAATGAGCCGCAGCATTCTGAAGCTGCTGCATCCGCCCGCTGGGGAGCTTCCGTTTTGGCGCCGGTACACCACCGAGTTATTCACCAAACAATTAGGTAAAGCGGATGTCATGGCGAATCTCGAAATCCAGCTCGACTATCACGTGCGCTACCGCTTCCTGCCCGAGGATTTGCGGCGTGGCCGGGGAAGATTTTCGTCGTCGAGTCGGACAATGACATCTTCAACGCGGAACGCCGCAAAGCCTTGCGCGAGACGTATCCGCAAGCGCCGGTCTACACGTTTCACGGCGCAGGCCATGCGCCCGCCTTCAGCCGGCCCGCCGAATACCTGGAAGTACTGAATCGATTCCTGGAGCAATAATGGCGCTAAGATTGGCGCTTTGCATTTTCTGGGCGCTGCCGTGTCTGGCGCAAGTCGAGCAGGCCGTGGCGCCAGGCTACCCGCCTCTGGCCGTGACCGCAAGAGTCGGCGGCAGCGTGGTCGTGGAGGTGCAAGTGTCGGAGCGGGGCGCGGTCACACACGCCGCCGTAGTGGAAGGCGATGCGCTGCTGCGGCAAGCCAGTTTGGATGCCGCACGGTTGTGGCAATTCAAACCCCAACCATCCGCTCATCCGGCCCGGCTGATCTTTTCCTACAAGCTGATGCCCAAAAACACGCCGGAGGCGGAGCTAGGCGCCATTTTCAAACCGCCTTATTGGGTGGAAGTGCGCAAGGTTTCACCGGAACCGGTCAGCCACATCGCGCAAGCCGAGCCGCCAGCAGACGGTAAACGGCCGGATTGAAGACCAGCCCGACATGCGTTCCGGGAACCTCGCAGTCCACCTCGGGGTCTCCCGTGACGCAGAACCGCCAGTCCACAATGCCATCGTTCTTGGTGTAGATGGCGGTCTGTGCGACTGTCTCGGGGAATTCCGCCTTCAGCGAGCAAATGAACTCGCAGGTGCAGTCCTCGGTGTAACAGCCCGGAAGAATATGGCCGGCATGTTCGCGCAGAATGCGATTGCGAATGGCTTCGTGCGCGCGCAATACGTTGGCATGCGCCACCGGCCCGCGAAAGGGCGAAGCCAATGTGGTAACCGAAGCCACTTCGTGGGGCCGCTGCGCCGCCACGGAGCGCGCGATGATGCCTCCCAGGCTGTGACCCACCAGATGGACGCGGCGGCCGGAGGCTTTATAGGCCCGCTTGACGGTGTCATTCAGCCGCTGGCGAATGAGCAGATTGGGACACTCCGCGTTCCAGCCAATGCCCGAAAAGTACGACCGGTAACCGAGCGTACGCAGCCAGGAAAACATCTCACCGAGGTAAGCGTCAGTACCGAGAAAACCGGGTATGAGGATAACCGCTTCGCCCCGTCCATGCGGCACACCCAGCCCATAGAAGATAGAGGTCATGCGCAACTGGACAAGTTCGAAGCCGACTAACAACTCCTGCCACATCGGCACTTGGGCTTCGCGACGCTCGTGGACGGTGTACTGTGGACCCGCCATGCGTCTTTCAGTGTAACCGATCGGGTAGAAAGCAACCCGTGCAATCTTACTTATTTTCGACGGCCTGCATGGGCGTGTACGGGCGTATGGGAACGGGCCGGAGCCGGCATGAACGGCTTGATGGCCACATCGAGCAGCGACTTCTGCGCATTGATGAAATTCTCAACACCGCGGCGAGCCAGTTCGCCCGCACTAGTCGAGGGTTCCGGCGATGTGCGTACCATCTCCCCGGCCGTCTTCATGGTGCTCTCGATTTGCTTGGTGGCCAGATCCAACAGTTGTTTCTGGGACTCCACGAACGTGTCCATACCGGCTTTCACCAGTTGGACAACTTTCCTGCGATCGGCCGGCTGCAGCGCCTTCCGGCCCTTGCCGTTCGCATGCGGCTGTGCTACTTCGGCCACCAGATCGAGGATCTTCTTTTGCGTGTGAACGAAGCTCTCGACGCTCTCGCGGGCCGCTTCCGCCAGACTTTTTCCGTCGAAAGTCTTGCCTTGTTTGATCGCTTCCACGGCGGCAGTGGTCTGACGCGCGGCGATGTCGAGAAACTTCTTTTGCATGCCGGCGAAAGCGGTGACTCCGTCGCGCATGGCGTCGGTTATCGCGGCCGGCGCGCCCGTCAATCCCAGCCCTTCCTTCAGTCCGGCTTGAAACAGCGTATTCTCTTCGGTGACCAGGTCAAGCAGCACTTTTTGAACCGCCACGAAGTGGGCCATGGTATGACCCGCCAGTTCCACCATTCCGGTCAGCGGCCGAAGCGGCGAAAGATTCACCCGTTCCCGCACGAAACCAATCGCCAGGGAATTCTGTTGCGCGGTGAGGTCCAACAGGATTTTTTGCGTTGCGACGAAGCTTTCCATTCCTTGCCGGGCCCAGGTAGCCAGCGTAGATGCAAGCGCGGCGGGGGCTTCGGTCATCGACTTTGTGAGATTCTCCATGAATAGGCTCCTTCGAATGCTGCATTGCAGCATTCAGGGTTGAGTATACCTCCGGGTTTGGTTGGCGTCAAGGATTATGAGACCCTATTATCTTATATGAATGAACGGCGCTGCTTGATCAAAAAATACGAGAACCGGCGGCTCTACGACACCACCGGCAGCCGCTACGTGAACCTGGAAGATGTAGCGCGCATGGTACGGGACGGCATCGATGTGCAGGTGGTAGACGCCGCAACGGGAGAGGATCTGACGCGCGTGGTGCTGACGCAGGTAATCATGGAAGACGCCAAAGGCAACTCTTCGGATCTACCCCTCGACTTGCTGCGCAAACTGATCATGGCCTCCGACCGCGCCACGCATGACTTCCTCGCCTGGTACCTCACCACCGTCACCGAGATGTACCACAAAGCGGAGAGCGCCCTGCACAGCAATCCGCTAGATGTGGTCCGTGGCCTGCTCGGTTCGCAGCAACCGCCTCCCGTTCCCTCCCCCGCCGATGAAATCGCAGCGCTGCGGCGGCGGGTGCAGGAGCTCGAAGACCGGCTGCGCGCGGCCGACCGGCCTAAGAAAAAGCGCCGGCCCAAGAGCAGGCTCGGGCTTGACACCCGCCCCGGAGTCTGAAAGATTAGACAACGAAGGGGAACCGCATGGAAACCGTGGGCGGGATGCTGCGCCATAAAGGCGGCGAGATTTTCTGGCTGGGTCCGGAAGCTTCCGTTTTGGAAGCTGTCGCCATGATGGCCGACAAAAGCGTGGGCGCTTTACTGGTGGTGGCGGCGGGAAGGCTGGCCGGCATCGTCTCAGAGCGCGACTACGCGCGCAAGGTCATTCTAAAGGGGAAGCACTCGCACGAGATTCAGGTGAAGGAGATCATGACCAGTCCCGTATTCACCGTATCGCCAGAGTCACACCGTCGATGACTGCATGCGCATCATCACCGCCCATCGCATTCGCCACTTGCCGGTGATGGAGGGTGACGCCTTGGTGGGCATGATCTCCATCGGCGACGTGGTGCGGTCCATCATCTCCGCGCAGGCGCACGCCATCGATCAGTTGCACGGCTACATCGAAGGGCGCTACCCGGCCTAGACTAGCTGGCGGCGACGGCGGCCATCGCTTCGGGCGCCGGCATTTCCACACGCCGGTAACAGCAGGGCTGCAGGCGATACCCTAAACCAAAGACCGTCTCAATATGCTGGCGGCTATAAGTGCCCATCTTTGCCCTCAGACGGCGAAGATGTACATCCATCGTCCGCGTGTGAATCTCCGGCCCGTAACCCCACACATTTAGCATTAGCCGCTCACGGGGGACGATCTCCCCTGCCTTTTGAGCCAGTTGGCACAGAAGAGCGTATTCCATCCGGGTCAGGTGTACGGGCTGTCCGTCCAAAGCCACCCGGCGGGAATGGAAGTTCAACTCCAGGCGATCGTCGCGATACTGTTCGGGCCGGCTCGGGTCCAGTTGAACTACTTCCATGTCAGCTTCTCCCTTTCACGGAGCCGGCGTGCCGCGGCCATACGTAATGCCCAGCGAACCCGCAACCGCAAGTTCGATCGTAAAGAGTGTTTGTGACGCATGCTTACCTCAGTGCCATCATGCGGCATGCGGGGGTGCCTGGCAATATACCGGGGCTGTAATCGAAATTCACACGTAAGAGGCAGATTCTTAGGCAGATCGCTGCGCACCTGTTCCTAAGGCCACGGATTTCCTTAATATTCGTAACGATTCCGCGGCCCAAAGCGCATGCTGTAGCCCACCTGTACAACTAACTGCATGAAAACAAATCCAAAACACCCCGCAGATGTACCGGAGCTCGCTCCCTGTCCGGTCATCCAAAGAACGAATTATCCGGAAAACACCGGCAGCTTTGGATCAACGCGAAAAGCCGCCGCGCCGTCAAAACTCGGAGGAGCATTCGTGAAAGTCTCGATGACCGCTCTCTTCCTGGTTCTGGCCCTCCCTGCCCAGGCCTACACCGGCGACCGGTCGCTCGTCGTCTTTTTCGGTCCGGCCAGCGAAGCCGCCGGTCGCCAGGCGGCGCATACCCTTTCGGAAATCATGCACGATTGGCTGGCTGCCCCGGGCGCCGCGGCGGAACTCCGGCGGCCCGGAATTTCCGATGGCCAGGAACTGGCGCCCGCCACCCTGCCAGTGGATCTGGAGAAAGCGTTTCTCGACGCCTCGGGCATCAGCCGCCAAACAGACCTACAGAATTTCCTGAACGCTCTGGACAAAGCAACTTACGCGCTGGCGCGGCGGCCCGGAAAGCGCTTATTGTTGGTGGCTTTGGACAGCCCGAAACCGGATGCGGTCGAAGCGATGCCGGGCGGCGCCGAGGAGTTCGCCAGCCGGATCGCGCAAACCGCCGCGTACTGCCAGTCTAAATCGGAGTCGGTGCTGCTCTTCGATCTCTCCCAGCCACCCTCGGCGGAACCTCCGTCCGCGCTCGATTCGCTTGCGTCCCAAACCGGGGGCAGGATTGTCCGTGACGCCGCCGCTCTATCCGCCGCGCTGCTGGCCACCGCTCCGCCGGCGAAAGTGGAGGTTGCCGTCCCGGCGCCCGCCTCCGCGCCGGCGGGGCTGCCAATCCATACGCGTTTCGTGCGCATGCTTCAGCTTCGCTCCAATAACGCGGTAACTGATATGGGGCCGGCAACCGGAATGGTGGTTGCGGAATGTCCCATCGGTGCCTTCCAATCCCGCACGGAGGGTGGCAAATTCACCATTGAGGCTCGCGTGACCGAAACCGTCCGCAACGCGCAGGGCAAGAGTGTCTGGGAGGCCAGGAAAGATATATCGATCAAGGAAACGGTCAAGAAACACTCGGGCCGCGAGAAAGGCAACATTTATTATGTCCGCGGTGTGCAGCTACCCGGCGGTGAATACACCGTCGAAGCGACCGTTGAAGATTTAGTCGCCGGAAAATCCGGCAAAGACTCCAATACTCTGCACGCCACCAGCAATCTGCCGGGACTGGCGGTAAGCGACGCTATCTTCGCCCGCTATTTGAACGAGGCCGCCGACCGCTTCGAAGCCGATCGGGTGCTGGCCTACGACGGCAGGGCGCTGGCGCCGCTGCTCGATCCCGTTTTCATGGCAAATCAGCCATTCACACTCCGGCTGTACTTCGTGATTTATCCCGATTTAAATGGTGCGCAGCCCGAGGTGAGTCTCGAAATCCTGAACAACGGCCAGTCCGCAGGGCGGTCACAACTCGGTTTCAGGGACGTCATCAAGAACACGGCGGGCGAAAACGGTACCTTAAGCGGCAAGAGCGAACAGAAACACGAATTCCCCTACCTGACGGAAATCCGCGATGCCAGCTTCGACGCGGGCCAGTATGAAGCGCGCGTAACCGTTCGCCAGGGGCGCAACACCGTGACACGCTCGGTGCCTTTCCGGGTCCAATACGGAGGTTACGGCGATTCCCCGCCGGGACGTTGAAATCGACTGTGTACCAGTGCGACGATTGCTTGCAGGGATGCATTCCACGGATCGAGTGCTTGCTTTGGACTGGCTCAGGGGGTTAGGAGTCCTGATCATGCTCCAGGGCCACCTCTATAACTCATTCGTGCGCGCCGACCTCCACGAACACCCGGTTTACATCCTGTCCCAATTCATCGGCGGCATGCCCGCGCCCGTATTTTTATTCCTCGTCGGCGTCACGCTGGCCTTCCGCCTGGACCGTTGCGACGCGCTTGTTTTGCCGCCCGGAGAACGTCTGAAGTCAGCGCTGAAGCGCGCGGGCTTCCTGGCGGCCATCGCCTTCGCCTTTCGCCTGCAGTTGTGGCTGTTTGCCTGGGGCAATCCGTGGACGGAAATTGTTCGCGTCGATATTTTGAATTGTATGGCCTTCGGTGTGGCCGTACTCTCGCCGCTGGCCTTACTTTCGCCACGGCGTAGAATCACCACCGCCGCCGCCGCGGGATTGGCGATAGCCGCATTGGCCCCGCTCCTTCCAGCTACGGCGCCGCTGCCCTGGCTACTCCGCAACTACATCGTTCCCAACAAAACATATTTCAGTTTCTTCCCCGATGCGGCGTACATCGCCTTCGGCATCGGCTTCGGCGCCTTGCTGCGAACGGCCGCGCCGGCCCGCGACCGCATCATGCAATGGTCCGCCTGCCTTGGACTGGGCGCCATTGTTGCTGCTCACTACTTTTCCAACCTGCCCTTCTCCATCTACGCGAATTCCGATTTCTGGCTGAATAGCCCCGGGCTGATCTTCATTCGCTGCGGCATCGTGCTGGTGCTGGCCGCCGCGGGCTTCGTCTGGACGGCATCCCAGCAACCCTCAAAGCTGGGTCTGATGCGCCGCCTGGGCACCAATTCGCTGCTGATTTATTGGGTGCATGTCGAACTGGTCTACGGCTGGTGGTTCTGGTATTTCAAGGGACGCCTGGACATCGGCCAGTGCGCGGCAGCCAGCCTGTTGCTGATCGCTTTAATGTACGGCCTGGCCACGCTAAATCTCCCCACCCGCGTGCGCCGCTTGCTGCGCCGTGTTAGGCCGGCGTCTCCCGTGACGGAGGCTGCGTGGCCCCGTTAGTGGCGCCAACCCAGGACATCTCGCCGGCCGGAGCGCGGCGCCGCCATTGGGAAATTGCCGCCTTGTGCCTTCTGGCGGCCGCGTTCGCAGCCGTTCGCCTGTGGAACCTGACCGCCTTTTGTCTGGATTCCGACGAGATCTTCAGCCTGCTGTGCGCCCGCTACCAACTGGGGCATCTGCTGCAGTCCGTGCAAGCCGACGTGGTCCATCCCCCCCTCTTTTATCTGGTGCTGTGGGGATGGGTGAAGATCGGCGGCGATTCGATGCCCTGGGTGCGAACGCTCTCTTTTCTAATATCGATGCTCGCTTTGCCGTTGGTCTGGATCGTATTTCGCCAATTGCGCCTGAGCGCCGGCGCGCGCATCGTCGCCCTCGCTCTGCTGGTCATTAACGATTACCAGGTATTTCACGCCCGCTACGTGCGCATGTACGCGCTCTTCTTTCTGTTCAGCCTCGCCTCCATGGCGATTTATAACGTCTTCCTGGAGCGCGCCGGCAACAAGACGGTGATCGCGCTGACCGTAGTGAATCTGCTGCTGGTCTATACGCAATACTTCGGCTGGCTGGTCATTGGCATCGAAGGACTTCACCTGCTGTGGATGGATCGCGCCAAGCTGAAGCCATTCCTGATGGGAACCGCCGTCATCGCTTTGCTGTTTGCCCCCTGGGCTTACGGCGCCACGCAGGCCGCCCTGGCCAAAGGCGGCCTCGCGCCAAACCTTGGCTGGATCCGCCATCCGAAAATCGGAGACGTTTGGTGGTATTACGTGGGCTGCAACGGTCCGCTCTGGCCCATCCCAGTGGCGTCTGCCATGGTCTTCTTTTTGTTCGGCGCCATGTTGGCCGGCCTCTGGCGCGTATTCCGAGCCGTTCGGGGCACGCTGCAATCGAGCCGTCTGCTGTTTGCCGCGATGCTCGCCTTCCTGCCGCCCCTATCCGCGTATGTGGTGAGCAACATTCTGCGCAATTCAATCTGGGGCAACCGTCACTTGATCGTTTCCGCGGTTCCTTACCTGGCGCTGCTGGCCACCGGGCTGGTGGCGATCCGTCCGAAATGGGCGCGCGCCATGGTGCTGGCGATCGCGGCAGCCTGGGGGGCGTTCGGCCTCTACCGCGTTACTCTGTTCCCCGAGCTGCGCAACAACATGGATGTACTCACCGGCCAACTCGTCGCGCTGAATGAGCAGCAATCTCCTGGCGCCACCACCGCCATCGTCGACTTTCTGGATCCTTACCTGGCCTTTCCCATGACTTACTTCCTGGACTCTCACTATCACCAGTCCTGGAATCTGTTGAACGTAGACGGTGTGGAGCAAATCACCGCCGACCGCGTGTGGGTCGGATACAACCACAAGTCCTGGAAACAGAAACAGTCGCCAGAAGAATTGCTGCGCCAGCGTGGCTACCGCATTGGCCCCGGAGTTTGGGCAGGCGACCGCTGGGACCGCATCGCCATCTTTCTGGCCTACCGCCCCAAGTGACCGCGCACAGTTGACACCCTCGCGCCCACGGGATACGTTAGGAATTCTCTGGAGGAAACATGAAACTCACGATCGGACTATGCACCGTTGCGCTCATGCTGGCGATTCCAGGCTTGGCGCAGGAAAGACATGGGGGCGGCGGGAAACCTGAAGTTGGCGGCGGCTACGTTCCCAAACACGGCCCCCCGCCCATGAAAGCGGCGCCGCGCGCCGAGCCGCACGCCGCGCCTGCGCAGCACGCGGGCGTCGATAGACAAGGTCATCCGGAAGCACCCCATGTCCACACCAACGGCACCTGGGTAGGACACAACACCGGCCGGGAAGACGCCAACTACCATCTGGACCATCCCTGGGAACACGGCCGCTTCTCGGGCGGCATCGGCCGCGGTCACGTCTGGCGCATCGCCGGCGGCGGCCCCAGCCGTTTCTGGTTCGGCGGCTTCTACTTCAGCGTGGCGCCTTACGATATCGGCTTCGCAAACGGCTGGCTCTGGGACAGCGATTCCATCGTCATCTATGACGACCCGGATCATCCCGGCTGGTACCTGGCGTACAACACGCGCCTGGGTACCTACGTTCACGTGATGTACATGGGTAACAGCTAGTATCCAACAGGCGTGATTTTCCGCTAACTATCCGCAACGCGCCGCGCGCGGGCCGTTCGATTCCGGCCTGGGCGCGCCGCCACCCCTATAATGAAGGTCTATGTGTGGCATCGTCGGTTACATCGGGAAGCGTAAGGCAGTTCCTATTATTCTGGAAGGCCTCAAACGCCTCGAGTATCGCGGCTACGATTCGGCGGGCCTGGCAGTCTATTGCGACAACCAGCAACTTGACGTGCGCCGCGCCTCCGGCAAGCTGCGCAACCTGGAAGAAGCCATCCGGCTCAATCCGGTTGACGGATCCTTCGGCATCGGCCACACCCGCTGGGCGACGCACGGCCGCCCCACCGAAGAAAATGCGCACCCGCATCGCGACTGCACCGGCGACATCGTCGTAGTCCACAACGGCATCGTCGAGAATTACCTGGCGTTGAAGCGGCAGTTGCAGGACGAAGGCCACCAATTCAAGACGCAGACCGACACCGAAGTGATTGCGCATCTGGTGGAGAAGCACTTCAAGGGCAATTTGGAACAAGCGGTGCGCGCGACGGTGAAAGAACTGGCCGGCGTCTTCGCCTTGGCGGCGATCGCCCGCACCGATCCAAACAAGATCGTGGCCGCGCGTTTGGGGCCGCCCGTGGTGATCGGCTTGGGGGATCACGAGTATTTCGTCGCGTCGGATGTTCCGGCCATCCTGCACCACACCCGCGATATGTTTTTCCTGGCCGATGGCGATATGGCCGTGCTCACGCCCGATGGCGTCACGCTGAGCGACTTCGAAGGCCGGCCCGTGACCCGCCAGGTTTCCCACATCCTGTGGGATCCCATCATGGCGGAAAAAGGCGGCTACAAGCACTTCATGCTCAAGGAGATTTACGAGCAGCCGCGGGCGGTGCGCGATACCACCCTGGGTCGCGTCAGCCAGGAAACCGGGCAGATCTTTCTGGATGAAATGGACATCACCCCGGAGGAGTTCCGCGCCTTCCGGCAGGTGAAGATCATCGCCTGCGGCACCAGTTGGCACGCGGCGCTGTGCGGCAAATTCATGATCGAGAAACTGGCGCGCATGCCCGTTGAAGTGGACTACGGCAGCGAGTTCCGTTATCGCGATCCGCTGGTGGACGCGGGCACGCTTACCGTGGTGATGTCGCAGTCGGGCGAAACCGCGGATACGTTGGCCGCCCAGCGCGAAGCCAAGCAAAAAGGATCGAAGACCCTCGCCATCTGCAACGTGATTGGCTCCATGATCACGCGCGAGGCCGCCGGCGCAATCCTGACGCACGCGGGCCCGGAGATCGGCGTCGCTTCCACAAAAGCGTTTACCTGCCAGTTGACGGCGCTATTCATTCTGGCGATGTATCTGGGTCAGGCGCGCGGCGTCCTCGATGCCGCTGAATCGCGTGCGCTGGTAGACGAACTCGTGCGCATCCCTGGAAAACTGGAAATCGTCCTCAGCGCACGATGCGGCCTACGAAGAGCTGGCTCGCAAACTGTTTCGCGCCAGCGATTTTCTCTTCCTCGGCCGCGGCGTGCATTTCCCCATCGCCCTCGAAGGCGCGCTCAAGCTGAAAGAAATTTCGTACATCCACGCGGAGGGCTATCCGGCGGGTGAAATGAAACACGGCCCCAATGCCCTGATCGACGAAAATCTGCCCGTCGTGGTGCTCGCCACGCGCGATCCCTCCAGTGACGAAAGCCGCGTGCTCTACGAGAAAACGCTCTCGAATATTCAGGAAGTGAAGGCGCGCGAAGGCACCGTGGTGGCGCTTTCGACGGAAGGCGACGAGGACGCGCGCAAGACAGCCGACCATGTCATCGAGATTCCGGCTACGACCGAATTGCTTGCTCCGATCCTAGAAATCGTGCCGCTGCAGCTCTTGGCGTATCACATCGCCGTGCGGCGCGGCTGCGACGTCGACCAGCCGCGCAATCTCGCCAAGAGCGTGACCGTGGAATGAGCGGCGGCCTGTTGATGCTCGCCGGCCACGCCATCTTTCAGGACGGCCGTCTGGCACGGCGGACATCAGAACGAAGACCGGCATTATGGACAGCACGTGCGCGATGCCTTCCGCATTTTCGCGGACGAGGGCTACCATGCGCTGGCATTGAGCGGCGGCCGGTCGCGCCCGCACCTCGCCGACCGCGTTTCCAATTCCGAGGCGGAAGGCATGCTCGAATACGCGCGCCGCTCCGGTCTGCCGTGCGACCCGGATGCGATCCTGCTGGAGCGATACGGCCGCGATAGTTTCGAGAATCTGTTTTTCTCGATGCTGTGCTTACCACCGGCAATTCGGCGAGTGGCCGTCGCGCGTGGGCGCCGTCAGTTGGAAGTTCAAAGCGCTGCGCTTTTATCTGATCGCATGTGGATTGCGACTGGCCGAAGGACGCTTCCGCTTCTTCGGCAGCGGCGATCCCGAGGCCAGCCGGCCATCGAAGCCTTCGCCGCGGCCAGCGTGCAGTATGACGCGATGATTGTGCGCGGCGGCGAAATCGTCGATCCGCTGCACCGCGATGCCGAAT
Organism: Bryobacterales bacterium; assembly: GCA_963738375.1. Classification (GTDB taxonomy): domain Bacteria; phylum Acidobacteriota; class Terriglobia; order Bryobacterales; family Bryobacteraceae; genus Bog-159. The sequence goes on from CAVTWL010000004.1 coordinate 1,816,158, forward strand.
GGTTCGCCGCGAAACGCATGGGCCGCACCCCGCGCGAGTTCCCCAATAACGAAGCTTATCTCGCCGAGGTGAAGAAGGTGTACGGAAACGCGGACCTGATCGACCAGGTGGAATCGGTCCAGCCCGGCCCCGGCTGGCGCGATATCCGCTGGCCTTGGCTATAGTGGACTAATGGACGCGCCGCCCATCTATGCCTTGCTCGCCAGGGCGCTGGACGAATTGGGCCTGGAAGCCATCCTCACCGGCAACGCCGCGGCGGCGCTGTACGGCCCTTCCGTTACAGCCGTACGTTTCAGTTTCGTCTTTCGCAAAACGCCAGCCAACGTAACCAAACTCAAAGCGTTGGCCAGGCGTTTGCACGCGGTGGCTTTCGAAACATACTATCCAGGCACCGGATTGTTCCGGCTGCAACGCGACGAGGACTTGTTGCAGGTGGACTTTATGAACGGGATCAACGGTGTTTGCTCGCTCGAAGGCCTACGCAGGCGGGCTGTGCGAATGGATTTTGGCGGACGCGGGTTGCTCGTAGCCGGCTCAGCCGATACCATGATCCCTGCAACGCCTAAGTGGCAGCGCCAGCCCATGAAAAAACGCAAGCGAAGAATGACCAAGCATGAGGCGCTGGCGCTCGAAAGCGAGCGCGTCCTGCGCGAACGCATCCGCGCACTCCTCGCCAAGCCCACCAACGAGCGCACCCACTTCCTGCGCAGAAAGATCGGATTCACGGGATCGTGCCTGTAACTAGAGCCGTGACGAAACCAAGCGACGACCATCGTATTCCATCGCGATTCTCGCCTGCGTCCTGCAGGACATCTTGCACGAGGGCCTGGGTCATGGCGTCACCGCCTGGCTGAGCGGCGCGCACAAAATCACCATGAGCACGGTCGCCCTCCAATGCGACATCGATACCCGCTGGATCTCCGCCAACGGCACCCTGGTGAATCTGGCGGCAGCAGCAATCCTATGGCTGGTGCTAAGAACGGTGCGCCGCGCCCCGCCCGCCACGCGCTACTTCCTGGTACTCGCGATGGCGGGCAATCTCTTTACCGGAACCGGCTATTTTCTCTTCTCGGGCGTCGCGAATTTTGGCGACTGGGCGGCCGTAATCCGCGGCCTCAATCCGCCCTGGCTATGGCGCATCGCCCTGATCGTTCTCGGCCTGATCTCCTACTACCTGTCCATGCTGACGTTGGCCTCCGCGCTGAGACCCTTTCGCACCGCAGACCGCACCCGGCGCCGTCTGCGAGTTCTCTGTTGGACGCCCTACTTCACCGACGGCATCCTGGCAGGCGTTGCCGGCCTGCTGAATCCCGCGGGCCTGTTCTATGTGATCGCGTCCGCGCTACCGTCTACGTTGGGCGCCAATGCCGGACTCTGGAGTCTCCCGTTCATGGTGCAGAGCGCCGCCGGCGATGACTCAGCCGGACCCATCGCCCGCCAACCAGCATGGATCGCAGCCGGCGCCATCGCGGCGGCGTTATTCATTGTTGTTTTGGGACGCGGAATTACCTGGGCGCGTTAGACCCGTTGAGATTGATGGGGACTCCAATCATTTGTTATTGACTCCTTTTACCGTAAATGATTACTACGCCAAAATGGTCGACGGCCAATACGTCGAAAAAGTCTCCGTAGGTTCGAATCGTGGCCCAATAAAGCCGGAGATTCCCGCGTCTCAAATCTCAGTCTCCAATCCTCTATCCCGCCGTGTTTCTCTGCTCGACAAAATGAACATTTTGTTGATCGGCGGACACTACCGCCGACGCGCGAGAAGTCTGTGTCATCGCGCTGCCGAAGCTAAAAGAGATGATAGACGCGCGGAAAGCGGCGGCAGGCGGTGCCGAGGATCAGTACGTTGTCTTGGTAACCGCATCGAAAAACAGAAAGCTCCACGCTTATTTGAACGCCCCCGGCAAGAAAGGGAAATTACTCAAGGCCACTGCGATCAAGGTAGCCCGGAGCGATTTTCCCGGTGTGTGGGTTGCGTGAACCGGCTGTATTTCACAGGATAGGTCCGACTAAGGAAGATCAATCCTTCCAGTGCTAGGACACATGCAACGCCGGAGCGGTGCTACAGTCACGACGCGGACGCACGACGATTTCAACGTCCTGATCGAGTTTCACCAGAAATCGCAGCAGCCGCTCCACCGAGAACTGCCGGAATTCCCCTCGCAACATCTTGGAAATATCCGGCTGGCGGACGCCGAACAGCGCGGCCGCGTCAGTCTGTTTCATGCGGCGCTTTTTCATGATCGTGTCGATCTTAAACACCAGTTGCGCCTTGACCAAATGCTCATTCGCATTCGGCACGCCGATATCCTTGAAAACATTCCGGCCCCCAACTTCGTAACCGTTCCTGATCATGGTTTCTCCCCTTTCGCCATCCGCTCCGCTTCCCGAAGCCGTTGTTTAATTAAATCGATATCCCGGCGCGGAGTCTCGTGGCCAGTCTTCGATTTTTTCTGGAAGGCGTGAAGCACATACACCGTCCCCTGATAACGCAGCGTGTACACCGCCCGGAACGTATCGCCGCGATAATCCTTGACGATTTCCCGCCGAAGCCGGTCAGTGTTTTCGTGTCCCGATGCTTGCCGCCTTGCTGCGCGACATAAAGCGCGTAGCCAACATGGTCCTGTACGATATCGGGGAACTCCCGCAAATCCTTGCGGCTCGATCCGACCCACACCACGGGCTTGAAGGAGAGTTCATCCGTCGTCGCGGCCTAATATAGTGATTTCACTATATCACGTCAAGGGCTTTCTCCGGGCCTCCGTTTCACTCGATCATTCTTGCGTTTGAGACCGCCCGCAGGAAGTTTCCGCCGCGCCCTTTTCTACATCCTTGTGTCGCAGGCCTGGCCCCCGCCGTGGTTCCCCGAAGGATTCGCAGGCATTTCCGGAGCGGTTGAATACTCGAAGTAGAATCCCAGCCTCTACCCCCGCCCTTCTATTTCCCGAGAACTTGAATGTGCTTTACATGGGGCTTATGCGTCTTTTGCGGAGGGGGGCACGGACACAAGATGTAGGTTATTGACCGCTCCGCCCAATCGCCCTCCTCGCGCAGGCTGAAAGCAAAAGTTCCTGAGGCTTCAACTCGGGCGCTCGGCGTGACGCTGGCGGGACTCATAGGCAACGTGCTCCTTTGCGGCTCGCCGAGATAAAGAGGCTCATGGCATGACACTTCGCTAATGGGGTCAGCCAAATCCGGGCGAACTGGGCGCCAAGGGGAAAGCTCGTTGCCCTCAATGATCGCGCTCGGTAATCAACTCCGTCACACTATACAAAGCCCGCTGGTATGGCGACTCCGGAAACTCGTTGATGATCCCGCGCGCCTTATCCGTAAAAGCCTGCGCGCGCTCCTTCACCCGCGAAATTCCCTGGTACCGTTCCACCATCTCCAGAACCTGTGAGAAGGGAACACGATCGTAATTGCGTTCGCGCAGGATCGTCTCCACGCGGCGGCGTTCCTCGGCGGTAGCCCGCTCCAGCGCGTACACCAGCGGCAGAGTCACTTTGCCTTCGCACAAATCGTTGCCCACCGGCTTGCCCAGCACCTGCTCGCGCGAGGTGAAGTCGAGCAAATCGTCCACCAACTGGAACGCCATGCCCAAATTCCAGGCGTACTCCCCGAGCCGCTCCTCCGTTTGCGAATCCGCCCCGGCGACGATCGCGCCCAGCTTCGCGCATACCGAAAACAGGCACGCGGTCTTGCGATCCACCAACTCCATGCAATCGGCTTCGGTGACCTGGATGCGGCCCAGGCGTTCGAGCTGCAGCAGTTCGCCCTCCACCATCATCTGGGTCAGCCCGATCAGCAAATCCAGCACGTGGAAGTTGCGCTGGCGCAGTGCCACCTGAAAAGCTTCCATGTACAGCCAGTCGCCCGCCAGCACCGACGTGTGATTGCCCCACTGCGCATTGGCCGAAGGCCGCCCGCGCCGCGTGCGCGCATCGTCGATCACATCGTCATGCACCAGCGTTGCCGCATGAATGATCTCGACCACCGCGCCCAGGTGGATGGCGCTCGATCCACCGTCGCCGATCAGTTTCGAAGCCAGCAGCAGGAGCGAAGGCCGCAGCCGCTTGCCGCCGCTTTCCTGCAAATACTGGCCAATCTGGGTGACCACCTCCACCGACGCAACGGTCTCGAGACTGATCTCTTTCTCGACCAGAGCCAGGTCTTCCTGGATCAGATCGAAGATTTCTTTGCCGGTAATCGCTTGCCCGAGCTTGCCCAGATTCATTGGAAGCTATCAGTTTAACAAAAGCCGCTCGAAGTTCTTCGGTTGTGACCGCCGCAATGTGGTCCGGCGTGGTCCCGCGTACTTCCGCCAGACGCCGCGCCGTCTCCACCATGAAGGCCGGTTCGTTGCGTTTGCCGCGCTTCGGCACCGGCGCCAGATAGGGCGCGTCCGTCTCCACCAGCAGGCGATCCTCCGGCGTCATGCGCGCCGCTTCGCGCAGCGCCTCCGCCTTCGGAAACGTCAGGACGCCGCCAAAGCTCAAATAAAACCCCAGCTCCAAAGCCTGCTGCGCCTCCGCCGGACCGCCGCTAAAGCAATGGATGATCCCCGCGCCGGACCAGTGTTCCCGCACCAATTGCAGCGTATCCTCCCAAGCCTCGCGCGTGTGAATTACGATTGGCTTCCCTGCCCTCTGGGCCAATTCCAACTGCGCAATGAACACGTCGCGCTGCACCTCGCGCGGCGAGAAATCGTAATGGTAATCGAGGCCGATTTCGCCGATCGCCAGGACCTTCGGCTCCGCTGCCAGCGACGCCAGGGCGGCAAACGTCTCGGGCGCTGCCTTGGCGGCATCGTGAGGATGCACGCCAATTGTCGCGTAGATGAAGCTATGCTGCCGCGCCAGGCGCAGCGCCACTTCCAAATCCGGGGGACCGTCGCCGGTGCCAATCGCCATCATACGCTCGACGCCCGCCGCCCGCGCTCGCGCCATCACCTCATCCCGATCGGCGTCGAACTGTTTATCGTCCAAATGACAATGCGAATCGACCAGCGTCACTTCAGCCGCGCCCCAATCGGAACGTCTTCCAGGAATCCGGCCAAAACCGGCTGGCCGCCCTCCACCGACCCCGCCACAATCATCCCATTAGACTGGATCCCGCGCAGCTTGCGCGGCTGCAGGTTGGCGACAATCACTACCTTGCGCCCGATCAGGTCCTGGGCTGTGTAAGCTTCGGCGATGCCGGCAACAATCGTACGCGGCTCCGGCTCGCCGATATTCACCTTCAAGTGAAGCAGCTTATCGGCACCCTTAACCGGCTCGGCGGAAAGCACTTGGCCTACGCGCATATCCACTTTCACAAAATCTTCGATGGCAATCTTATCGGAAGCCGGAGCAGGCGCTGCAGCGGGCGGAATTTTACCGAGCATGCGATTCTGTTCCTCGGTTACCAGCACTTCCAACTCCTTCATTTTGGCGATGGCCTCCTTCGCCTCAATGCGCGGAAACACGCCCGAGATTTCGCCGATTCTCTGCCCGGGCAGCAACTGTCCCCAAGCGAGTTCATTCAGAAGCGTGGATTCAATTGGCGCCGTCATCCCGAGTTGCGACCAGATTTTGGGCGCGGATTGCGGCAAAACGGGCGAAAGCAGCACCGTTGCGATGCGCAGCGCCTCCGCAGCGGTATATAACGTTGCATCCAGATCGGCTTGCGCCTCCGGTTGCTTGGCCATTTTCCAGGGCGCCCGCTCCACAATGAATTTATCCAGCCGGGAAAGCAGCGTCCAGATGGCTTCCAGCCCGCGCGTGAATTCAAACGCTTCGAAAGCGGCCGCCACTTCCGAGATCGTCCGCCGCGCCGCGTCCGCAATCGGCTCAACCGTCCCAGCCGGAATCAGGCCGCCGCGATACTGGTTGATCATGGTCAGCGTCCGGCTGACCAGATTGCCCAAGCCGTTGGCCAGTTCCGCATTATAACGACCGATCAACGCATCGTAACTAAAGCTTCCATCTTGCCCGAAAACTACCTCACGCAAAAGGAAATAGCGGAGTGCATCAACGCCCATCACCTTCTGAATCGGCTCCGCGCGCACCACGTTCCCGCGCGTCTTGCTCATCTTGCTCTCTTCGAATAGCAGCCAGCCGTGTGCGAAGATTCGGCGCGGCAGTGGAAGACCCGCCGCCATCAAGAAGGCCGGCCAGTAAACCGCGTGGAACCGGATAATCTCCTTCCCGATCAGGTGCAGGTCCGCGGGCCACAAACCCTCGCCCTCAACCGCCGTCTTATAAGCGGTCAGCGCGTCGAACCACACGTAGAAGACGTGCGGCGCCTCGCCTTCCACGGGAATGCCCCACTTGATATTTGTCCGCGTAATCGAAAGATCGGAAAGACCTTGCCGTACAAATGCCAGCACCTCGTTGCGCCGCGATTCCGGCCCGATGAAGTTGGGCTGCTCTTCATAAAGCGCCAGCAGCCGGTCCTTAAACTCCGACAACTTGAAAAAGAAGTTCTCCTCGGTGACCGTCTCCGTGGGACGCCCGCAATCCGGACAAGGATCGCCCGGCTTGGCTTCGTTTACGTATAAGTTGTCGAAAATGCAATATTGGCCGGTGTATGAACCCTTGTATATATAACCATTTGCGCGGCAGCGGTTAAACAGATCCTGCACCACCCGCGCATGTTTCGGGTCGGTCGTGCGTTGGAAATGGTCGATCCCCAGCCCGAGCATCTGCCACTGCCGTTGAAAGTCCGCCGCGATCACGTCGCAGAATTCCTTGGGCGACTTGTGGTTCCGTTCCGCGGCACGTTCTACGTTGATGCCGTGCTCGTCGCTGCCCGTCGTGAGCACCGCGCGATAGCCCTGCATGGTCTTCAACCGTTTGATGAGATCGGCCACGATGGTCGTATAAGCATGCCCGATATGCGGCGCGGCATTGACGTAGTAGATCGGAGTGGTGAGGTAGTATTTGTTCATCTGGAATTCTTCAAGTAGGCGAAGTTGGCTTCGGCCATGATGTCTTTTAACGGCAAGCCGCACTCTTGGGCGAGCTTGCGGCAATCTTCGTATTCCGGCGCGTACGCCCCTTCGCCCGACACTTTCACCCGCACTTTCCCCTGCGGCGTCTCCACATCTACCCAGCGGCGCGACTGCACCCGGCGTTCAGCCGTCGAAATGCGCAGCCCCAGCGTGGATGTCTCGGCGAAAATCGTCTGCGCCATGGTTTCCCGGTCTTGCGGCCGCGCCAGCACACGCAGCAGCGTTCCCGGTCGCCCTTTCTTCATTTCTATCGGCTGCAAAGTCACATCCAGCGCACCTTGCGCCAGCAGGCGATCCATGGCGTAAGCCAATATCTGCGGGCTCAGGTCATCAATGTTCGCTTCCAGCATTACAATGCTGGTCGCTTCCGCCGCCCCGCTGGACTCGCCCAAAATCACCCGCAGCACATTGGCCCGGTTGGGAAACTCCCGCCCCCCTGCCCCGTATCCGGTTCCCGCGATCTTCAGTGGCGGCAGCGTGCCAAACTCGCTCGCCAGCGTCACGGCCAGTGCGGCTCCCGTCGGAGTGGTCAATTCTACCTGCGGCCCTTCCGAATAAACCGGCTTCCCGCGCAGCAAAGCCGCCGTCGCGGGCGCCGGTACCGGCAGCAGCCCATGCGCCGTCGAGGCCGTGCCGCCACCCACATTTAAAGGCGAGGAAACGATCGTCGTCACGCCCAACAATTCAAAGCCCAGGCATGCACCCACGATATCCGCAATCGAATCGGCCGCGCCCACTTCGTGGAAGTGTACTCGCTCGATGGGCACCTGATGCACTGCCGCTTCTGCCTCGCCCAGCCGCTGAAACACGGACGCAGCATTATGTTTCGCCCGATCGGGCAGCGACGCCTTCTCAATCATCGTCAAAATATGCGCCAAATGCCGGTGCGGCTGCGCGCCGGCCACGCTCACATGGAACTTGGTCGCCCCGATTCCGCAGCGTTTCACCCGCTCGAACGAGACCACCGCGCCCGTATCGAGCGACGCCAAAGCATCCACAATCGCCGCCTGGTCCGCCCCGGCATCCGCCAGCGCGCCTACCAGCATGTCCCCGCTGATCCCGGAGAATGCGTCCAGATAACAAAGCAATGGCACGATTCTTTCATTATGGAAGATATTGGCAGCCGATTGCTGAGAACGCACGCGCCCCGCAACACTCCGGTAGCCCACGGTACAATAAGCACTAAATGTCAAAATTGTTGTGTTTCACGCTCTTGGCCGCATGCCTAGTCGCGGCGCCTCCCGACAAACCCGCGGACAAGCCCGCCGAGAAAGCGGCGGAAAAAAAATCAGCCTGGGACAAACCGACCTTCGAGGCTTACGTTCGCCATCTCAACGTTTGGGGACCGCAGATCACGGTCACCGTGGCCGACCCCACGCCATCCGACATGCCGGGCTTCATGACCGTAAGCGTGCACGCCGCAGCGGGCCAGGCCAGCGCCGACTTCCAGTACTTCGTCTCCAAAGACGGCCAGAAAGTGGTGCAGGGCAACCTCTATGACATTTCCCAGAATCCCTTCAAGGCCGACCTGGACAAGCTGAAAACCGACCTGCAACCCAGCTTCGGAACACCTGGCGCGTCGGTCGTTCTCGTGGAATTCAGCGATTTCGAATGTCCAGTATGTAAGGAAGAGGCCAAGACCCTGCGTGACAACCTGCTCAGCACTTATCCCAAACAGGTCCGGCTTTATTTCGAGGAATTTCCGCTCGACACGCTGCATCCCTGGGCGCGGGCCGCGGCCATCGCCGGACGCTGCATCTTCCGCCAGAACGCCAACGCCTTCTGGGATTATCACGATTGGATCTTCGCCCATCAGGAAGAAATCAACGCCGCCAACCTGAAAGACAAAGTGCTGGAGTTCGCCAAGGGCAAGCAACTGGATGTACTGCAACTGAGCCGCTGCCTCGATAACAAGGAAACCGAAGCCGAGGTCGACAAGGCCCAGGCCATGGGTAAAGCCGTCGGCGTCGGCGCCACTCCCACCCTGTTCGTGAATGGCCGCAAACTCGTCGGCCGCGTGGACTGGCCTAACCTGCGCAGCGTCATCGACTACGAAATCGACTACCAGAAGGTGTCGCACAACGCCGGCGAGGATTGCGGGTGTGAAGTCACCCTACCCGCCCCGAAACTGAATTAATCCGCGATTAGGAATCTATACATGAAGTTCTCCAAACGTGCGCCGTTGCGCGCTTTTTTCTGTGCCGGCGCCCTGGCGGCCGCTGCATACTGCGCAGCCACCATCGATACCGTCCAGTACATGGACGACATCAAATTCCTGGCTTCCCCGCAACTCAAGGGGCGCGGCACCGGCACTCCGGAATTGGAAAAAGCAGCCGCCTTTATCTCCGCCAAGTTCAAATCTTTCGGGCTGCAGCCGGTCGATGGCAAAAGCTACTACCAAGCCTTCAGCGTCACTACCAACGCAAAATTGGGCAAGGAGAACCGCCTCAGCTACAAAGCCGATGGCCGCCAGATCAAGCTGGCATTCCCCGATGACTTCCTCCCCTTAAACTTTTCCGCGCGCGAAAAAGTGACCGGAGCCGTAGTGTTCGCCGGCTACGGCATCACCGCGCCCGAATACAACTACGACGATTACACAGGCATCGATGCCGCCGGCAAGATCGTCCTCATCCTCCGCCACGAACCGCAGGAGTTCGACGAGAAAAGCATCTTCGACGGCAAGGTCTACACCCAGCACGCCCAGTTCTGGAGCAAAGCCTCCAACGCCAAAATGCACGGCGCGCGCGGCGTCATCCTGATGAACGATCAAGCGGCCCACCCCGGCGAAGCCGACGAATTGGAAAAGTTCGTAGGCGCCGCCGGACCCAATGACGCAGGCATTCCCTTCCTGCAGATCCGCTACGAAATCGCCCAACGCTGGTTTGCCATCGCCGGCAAGAATCCCGACGAAATTCAGAAACGAATCGACCAGGATTTGCAGCCGCGCTCCTTCGCCTTTCCCGAATCTCTGCAGGTCGACGCCAACCTCGACGTGGAGCGCGCCGTCAAAACCGCCCACAACGTCGCCGGATACCTGCCCGGCGAGACCAACGAATACATCATCATCGGCGCTCACTACGATCATCTGGGCCTCGGCGAACAGTTCTCCCTGGCGCCGTCCTTGGCTGGAACCATTCACCCCGGCGCCGACGACAACGCCTCCGGCACCGCGGGAGTTATTGAACTGGCCCGCTGGTTTTCCACCCAGCCAAAACAAAAACGAGGCATTTTGTTTTTGACCTTCGCGGGCGAGGAATTGGGCCTGCTCGGCTCCAGCTACTTCGTCAACCACTCCCTGCTGCCCATCGACAAGGCCGTAGCCATGATCAACATGGACATGATCGGCCGCGTCCGCGACGGCAAAGTCTTCATCGGCGGAGTGGGCACCGGCTCGACCCTCCGCAAGTACCTCGAAGAAGCCACCCCGAAATACGGCCTGCACATCGACTACTCCGAAGCCGGCTACGGCTCGAGCGATCACACCTCCTTCACCGCCAAACAGGTCCCCGTCCTGTTCTTCTTCTCCGGCCTGCATGCCGACTATCACAAGCCCAGCGACACCTGGGACAAAATCGACGCCCCCGACGCCGCCAAAGTCCTCCAATTAGTCGCGGAAGTCGGCGAGGACCTGCGCGAAGCGCCGGACCGCCCCCAATTCGTGCGAGTCAAGGAACCGGAACACGCCGGCGAGTCTGCCGGTAGCCCCGGCTCCAGCCATTCCGGTTACGGCCCCGATTTCGGCAGCATCCCGGATTTCGGCGAAGGCGTCAAAGGCGTGAAATTCGCCGACGTCCGCGAAGGCTCGCCCGCCGCTAAAGCCGGGCTTAAGGCCGGCGACGTAATGATCGAGTTCGATGGCAAGCCCATCCAGAATCTCTACGATTTCACTTACGCCTTGCGCGCCAAAAAACCCGGCGATGAGGTGCTGGTGAAGGTCATCCGCGGCACTGAGCCGCTTTCGGTAAAAGTCCTTCTAACCAAGCGTAAATAAATAGGCCGTTCCCAATGCCCCTAGTCACTCGCTCTGCTTGTCTGCCTGCCTTGCTCCTGGCCGTCTGCGCCGCCGCATCCGCCCAGCCGTCCTCCGTGGTCCTCGACCGCAATGGCAGCACCATCGTCTTCGAGCCCTACGCCCCCAATATCGTCCGCGTCACTCTCAGCATGATCAAGGACCAGGCCGTCGCCCCCCCCGGCTATGGCTTTGTCGCCAAGCCCTCAGCCGAAGGGTGGACGCGCCAGGGCGATACCTATCGTTCCCCGCGCCTCACCGTAACCCTGGAACCGGTTCACCACACCGCGCCCCTACCCACCGAACGCGACATTGCGAAATTCTTCAACGGCTCCACTCCTGGCGCGCACATCGTCGTTGCGACTTCCGGCGGCAGGACCCTCGTGGACCTCAAAGACTGGTCCATGTCGGTGCCCAATCACAAAGACGGCAATACCGCCATCCTGCACGATCGCCGCCCGTCCGACGAGCCTTTCTATCAGGTCGGCGCAACTTTCGTCTCACCCGCCGGCGAGCATTACTACGGCCTCGGCCAAAATCAGGAAGGCTATCTCGACCATCGCGGCCACACCGTCGATTGCCGCCACAACTACACCGCCGCCGGCGGCCCCACCGTCTGCGTTCCCTTCGTCGTCACCAATCGAGGCTACGGCCTGATCTGGGACAATCCGTCCAAAACCACCATCGAACCCGGTTTCAACGAGCAGACCAAGTGGACCTCCGAAGTCGGCGGCCGCGTTTCGTTCTTCATCATCGCCGGCGCCACAACCGACGAGATCTACACGGGCTACCGCCTGCTCACCGGCGCGACGCCCATGCTGCCGAAAGCCGCCTACGGCTACATCCAGTGCAAGCAGCGCTACAGCTCGCAGGAAGAAGTAATGGCCGTCGCCAAAGGCTATCGCGAGCCGGGGCTTGCCCGCGGATGTAATGGTGGTCGACTGGTTTTACTGGACCCAAATGGGCCAGATCGACATGGATCCCATCAAGTGGCCCGACCCCGCCGCTATGAACCGCGAACTCCACGACATGGGCTTTCAAACCATGATCAGCGTCTGGCCGCGCTTCCTTCCCGGCACCCGCTACTACGACATGCTGCTAAACAACGGCTGGTTGGAACACCTCGCCGACGGCAAGCCCACCAACGGCCTGCCCTACGACCGCGCCGGTTCGGATATCGACACCACCAACCCCGAAGCCGCCCGCTGGTACTGGGCCACCATCCGCGACAACATCCTCAGCAAAGGCTTCGACTCGCTGCTGGGTGGACGAAACCGAGCCCGACTTGCCGCCCGATGGCAGCTACTTCCACGTCGGACCCGGCACCCGCTTCTTCAACATCTACCCGCTGTTTCACACCGCCGCGATATACGATGGCTTGCGCCGCGACCGCCAGACGCGCGCCCTGGTTCTCTCGCGCGACGCGTATCTCGGCGCGCAGCGCAATGGCACGTTATTCTGGTCCTCCGACATCTATCCCACCTGGGACACCCTCAAACGCCAGATCCCCACCGGCCTCGACTTTGCCGCCTCGGGCTTCGCTACTGGACCAACGACATCGGAGGCTGGCAGTACCTCCCCGCCGACCATCATCCGGACCATCCGCCCCTGCTCGATCCCACCGATGCGCGCGACAACGTCGGCGGCTACGACGATTATCCCGAGCTATACACACGCTGGTTCGAATATGCCTCGTTTCTGCCCATCTTCCGCGCCCACGGCAGCCGCAAGTACAACGAAGTCTGGTCCTACGGCAAAGCGGCCGAACCGATTCTCGAAAAGTATCTGAAGCTCCGCTACCAGTTGCTGCCTTACATCTATTCGCTCGGCGCGATGACCCACGAATCCGGCGCTCCCTTACATGCGCGGCCTTGTTCATGGATTTTCCCAACGATCCGAATGCCGCCGATCTGCCCGACGAGTACATGTTCGGCCCCGCCTTCCTGGTCGCCCCAGTCACCGAACAGGGCGCAACCAGCCGCACGGTTTACTTGCCCGCCGGAACCGATTGGTATAACTACTGGACCAACGAACGCCTCCACGGCGGCCAGTCCATCACCGCCTCCGCCCCCATCGAAACGCTACCCCTATTCGTCCGCGCGGGATCCATCGTCCCCTTGGGCGAGCCGGTCGTCAGCACCAGCCAGCCGCAAAAGATCGCCCGCCTGCGGATCTACACCGGCGCGGATGCCAGTTTCCCGCTCTATAGTGACGATGGAAAAACCTACGCTTACGAAACCGGCGCATCCAGCCTCACCCGTCTGCATTGGGATAATGCCGCGCGCCTCTTGACCCACGACGGACCCTCGGCGTGGTCCGTGCCCGACGCTGATGTACTTGAAGTGATCGGCCGCTGAACGGCGTTAGTGACCCGCCGGCGCTTGTTCCGCGATTACCGGAGCATGCGCGCCCTCGGGAACCGGCGCCAACATCTGCTCTTTCCGCATCACCAGCGTCGACGTATTGAAACTCGCCACCTCAAAACCGTGCCCGTGCGTAATCGCATCGGTCGGGCAAGCCTCCACGCAATATCCGCAAAATATGCAGCGGTTGTAGTCGATGTTATAAACCTGGGCGTAGCGCTCGCCCCCGCTGATGCGCTTCTGCGCAGTGTTCTCCGCGGCTTCGATATAGATGCAGTTCGAAGGGCACGCCGCCGCGCACAAGAAGCACGCCACGCACTTCTCCATGCCGTTGGCGTCGCGCTGCAACACATGCACGCCGCGGAAACGCTCCTGTAGCTTGGCCGGCGTGTCCGGATAATTCTCCGTCACCGTGGGAGACATCATCTCCTTGAAGGTGACTCCCATCCCCTTGGCGATGCCTGCCGCCGAACCCAGTATCTCTTCGAATGTGTTCGCCATGCGCTCTCTTTCGTCCTGCCTCTACTCCCCCCGGGAGCTTAATTCTTCGACCCTCAACCCGCTTTCCATTCGGGTACGTTTTCACCCTCGCCGAATGGCGCAACACCCGCTTGCGCAGCCACCGCTACGAACTCGCGTTTCACGAAGCCTTCCAGGCTCCACTCGATGGTGCCGTCCGTCGCGATCAGAAACATGGTCGGCACGTGCGACAAACCGTACGCGTTGCTCGCCGGATATCCGGTCTCCTCGGTATCCAGCAACATGGGAAGGTCGATGCCGAAGTGCCCCGCAAATGCCTGCGTCGTCTCCGCGTCGTCCTGCGAAACACCGTAGATCTCCATCGATCCCGGCGCGCGGCCGCGATGAATCCGCTCCAGAAACGGCAGCGTCATCTGGCAAACCGGACAGGTCGACTTGAAAAAAGCCAATAAAACCGGCCCTTTCTGAAGCAATTGCTGCAACTCGACGGCGCCTGCAACTGCCCCGTTCTCCATCCGCGCGAGGGCGAAATCCGGCGCTCGCACTCCGGAGCGCAACGGTTCGCTGTGTCTGGCGGCGCTCATGTTCTTCCAGTTTACCTTGCTCCGGGTACTCGACGCATCCGTTCGCGCCCCTGTGCCTGTGGCGTGCAGGTTCTTCCCGCGTGTGATCGCTGGTCGACACTCCAGGGCGTGAACGTACTGATAACAAAGGCCGCCGCGCTGTGGTACGCAGCTTGCATCCCATGCCCACGTGCAGCGTCCAGGGAGAGTTCTTCAAATGCCGATCGCGAAAATAACTGGACAGGGCCTAACGTCCATCGCGATTCTGGTCGCTCTCCTTTGGACCTGCCTGATCGGCGAACGCCTTCTCGCGGGCCGGACCTATGCCGAAACGGTGGAAACCGTACGCGCCATCCTTCAACTCCGCCGCAAGACCCGGGAACAGCCCGCGGCAGCACCCGCTCCGCATCGCCAAAAGGCTACGCGCATCCACGTTGGCTGAAAAACCGCAGCACCCCCGCAACTCCTGTAAGATCGAGTGATGCGCCAGTTAGCGGCGAATATCGTTCTCATGTCCAGTCTGATCGCCACCGGCTGCGGCACCCCTCAGCACAATTTTGCGAAGCTCTCCGAAGAGTTCGTTTACACCACCCTGGTCTTCTCGCCTGTCTCCGCGACCGCTGCCGGCTTACATCAATACAAGGGACAAGGGCTAGACGATCAGCTCGACGACGTCAGCCCCGCTGCGCTCGATCATCAGCGCGAATACTACCAGCGCTTCCGTCAGCGGCTGCAAGACGAGGTGAAACCGGACTCCCTATCCGCCGCCGATCGTGCCGACCTTCACATCATCCAGGCGCAGATTTCCCTCGCGCTGCTCGATCTCGAGGAGACGCAGAGCTACCTGCACAACCCCACCACCTACGTCGAGATGTTGGGCAACGCGCTGTTCACGCCCCTGTCCCTCGAGTATGCACCCCTTTCCGTGCGCATCGGCCACATCATCGCCCGCCTGGGGAGAGTTCCCTTGCTGCTCGATCAGGCCCGCACCAATCTGGTCTCCTCCCCCGCCATCTGGACGACGGTCGCCGCCCAGGAAAACGAAGGCAACATCGATTTAATCGACAAAACCATCCGCGCCGCGGTCCCCGCCGATCAGCGCGCCGCCTTTGACCGCGCGGCCCACCCGGCCCTCGATGCTCTGCACGCTTTCCAGGTTTACCTCACCGGTAGCCTGGCCGCGCGCGATAATTTCGATTGGCGCCTCGGCCGCGACCGCTATACCCGCAAGTTCCGCTACGCGCTCTCGGTTGGCTCAGATCCGGAGGACGTGCTGGAAGCCGCTGCACGGAGGATGCAGGAGGTGCGGCTGCGCATGCTGGCTCTCTCGCTGCCCTTGCACAAGCAATTATTCCCGAGCCACTCGGATCACAACGATCTGGCCGGCCCCGCGCGTGAGAACCTGGTGATTTCCGAAGTCCTCAATCGCATCGCCGACCGCCACAGCACCCCCGAGTCGTTCGTCGACGATGCCAAACAGGACCTCGACGAAGCTCGCCGTTTCGTTTCCCGGAAGCATCTGCTCACCCTGCCGCCGCACGGCAACCTGCAAGTGATCCCCACGCCCGAATTTATGCGCGGCATCTATGCCGTGGGTGGCTTCAATCCCGCGCCCGCCCTCGAACCGCAACTCGGAGCGTTCTATTGGATCACCCCCATACCCACCAACTGGGAGCGCGCCCGCGTCGACTCCAAGCTGCGCGAATATAACTTCTATAAGCTCAAGCTGCTCACCCTGCACGAAGCCATTCCTGGCCACTACGTGCAGTTCGAATACGCCAACCAGATCGAGGCGGCCCCGCGCCGCCTTCTGCGCGGTGTCTACGGCAACACGCCGTATATCGAAGGTTGGGCCCAATACGCGACGCAGACTATGCTGGACGAAGGCTTCCTCGACAGCTCTCCCGAACTGCGCCTGACCTTCCTTAAGGAGGAGCTGCGGGTTATCGCTAACGCGATTCTGGACATCCGCCTGCAGATGCTGAACATGCCGGACGAGGAAGCGCTGGATCTGATGCAGAAAGAAACCTTTCAGGAAGCCGAGGAAGCTACCGCGAAATTGCAGCGCGCCAAGCTCTCTTCCGCGCAACTGCCGGCTTATTTCGTCGGCTGGCGCGGCTGGCTGGCCGTTCGCGACCAGTATAAGCAGGCCAAGGGATCGAGCTTCCGCCTCCAGGATTTCAACGATGCCGCCCTGAAGCAAGGTGCCGTCCCGTTAACCGAATTGGCGCCACTTCTGCCATAATCCAGCCACCTTCCGCCCGCTGAATTATAATGGAATCATAAGGTGAAATCGTGCGGGATGTCAGATAATCCAGCCCCGGTTCCGGCGCCAGCAGCGCCAGAAGAGACACCTCGCCATAACGGCTTCAGTCCCATCGCCTGGATCCGCGACCTGCTGTTGTCTGTCCTGATCGCCGTAGTCCTCATCGTTTTCATCTACCAGCCGGTGAAGGTCGAGGGGACCAGCATGATGCCCGGCCTCCGCGATCAGGAGCGCATTTTCATCAATAAATTCACGTACCGCTTCGGCATTGGAAAAATCGAGCGAGGCGACACCGTGGTTTTCTGGTTTCCCGGCGATATTTCCAAGTCTTACATCAAGCGGGTCATCGGCGTGCCGGGAGATACGGTCGAAATCGATCGGGGAAACGTAGTAGTCGACGGGAAAACGCTGGAAGAGGATTACGTGCCTGAGGAGTACCGGGATAACCAAACTCGCCCGGCCCTGCGCTTAGGACCGGACGAGTATTATGTCTTAGGAGACCACCGGAGTTCTTCGAATGATAGCCGTGCCTGGGGTCCGGTTCCCCGTCAAAACATCTATGGAAAGGCCGTATTCATATATTGGCCTATAGATAAATTCGGTCGCGTGCGTTAGAAATAGAACATATTTACCTGGAATTCGATGTGTAGAAAATCCAGGGGTAGATTTTCCACCGTAAAAAGTACTCAGTTGCCGTTGAACGGCATTTGACGCACCTTGAACGGCTAAGCTGCCGAAGCGGCCGTCATCACCATGGTTTCCTGCGGCCGATCGCTGGATTTACGGCCTGCCCAATACTTTCTCATGCGTTCGGACACTTCGCGGCGCTCCTGTGGACTCATGAACTTACGACCCCGGCGATGTACCGGTGGCGCCATGGCGAAGGGATCTTCCCCCAGCTGTTCCAAAGACGCAATCACCCTGTCGAGCCTGCTGCGCTCTTCATAAAGATCGGCAATAGTTTTGCTTAAATCCATGTCACGTGAATTAGCAATTCTATTGCCGCAAAGCGCCATTTTTCAATTCGGTCACAACCTGCCCGGGAATTTTAGTACTATGCTCCAGCCGGCGTCAAAAAACGGCCGTCAGCAGGCCCGCGAGGCCTGAACTTTTCGCCGCGTCCTGGGTTTAATACAGCGATGATGCTGCGCACCGGCCTGCTCCCCATCGTGACCCTATGGGCGATCACCGCCCATTCTCCCTCAAACGCCCAATCCGTCACTCCACTCTGCCAACCAGTCGTTGGCGACCCCCAGACCGTCACCACCCCGGCGCAGCGCCAGGCCGCCGGCATGATCGCCATTCCCCCGCTCACCGACCGGCAGAACGGCTTCGCCTGGCCCGATTCCGAATTCGGCGTCATTCCCACCGCCTCCGGCTACGCGTTCTTCGCCAGCGACGGCGCTCATCATGACCCCAACAATAAGTACGGATCTGTAACGCGCACCCTCGGCACTCTGGACAACCCGCTGGGCAACTCCCCGCCCGTCGACGTCATCATTCACCCGAATCCAAATCCCGCCATCGATCCCAACTATGCCGCTTTCACCTACCTGGGCGGGGGCCGCATCTACCTGGTCCCCGCCGGCCAACCCGGCGCCGGAAACCTACTCGATGTCTATCATGCAGAAATTAACACAGAGACCAGTTTCTACTCGTTACTCGGGCTCGCGGTCTCCACAGACGACGGCTACCATTGGACCGATCTCGGGGAGATCATCCGCCCCAACCAGCCCTACCAGTCCGACCTGGGGGGCTTTGACATCGGTTCGCCCCGCCTGGTGGACTCTCCCGATGGCCGGTATTTCTACGTCTACTTTCCCGACTGGATCGCCAATGGAACCACTCAGCCCACTACCTCCACCCTCGTTTCCGTCGCCCGCGCTGCGAAATCATCGGTGCTCCAAGCCGCCTTCGGCGCAAGCCCCCACGCCGCCCCTTTCGAAAAGTATTATGAGCAGAACTGGAACCAGCCCGGTATCGGCGGACTGTCCACCGACCTCAATCCGGACGCCCCCTACGGAGGCTCGTCAAATGTAGCCTACAACCCCGCGATCCAACGCTACGTGTCGATCGCCGACGATACCGTACACATCTCCTACGCGGAATCGCCCGACGGTCTCTCCTGGACTCTTCCCGTGCTCTTGAAACAGGACACCTATAGCCAGACCAGTTTCAATTACGCGGTCCCAATCGGAACCGGTCCCGACCCCAACTTGCTCGGCCAAAGCTTCTACGTCTTTTTCACGTATGGCTCCCCACAAGGCTGGCCCGGCAACGCCGTCGAGCGTTTCACCGTCTCCTGCCCCGCTCAGGCGGCAGCCACGGATTCGCGGATGAACGTCACAATTGCGTCCAGCGACGCGCCAGGCTGAAACACAGCGGCCACACCCTGGCGCTTCAGCGCCGCGGCGTCTTCGTCCGGCACGATGCCACCGACGATCACCTTGACATCCATCATGTCCTGCGCGCGCAACAGATCCATCACCCGCGGCACGATGGCGTTGTGCGCCCCGGACAGAATCGAAAGCCCGATCACCTGCACATCTTCCTGGAGCGCCGCATTCACGATCATCTCGGGTGTCTGTCGCAAGCCGGTATAGATCACTTCCATGCCCGCATCGCGCAGGGCGCGAGCGATGATCTTGGCGCCGCGGTCATGCCCGTCCAACCCCGGCTTGGCGACCAATACTCGAATCGGCATTCGAAGCGTCGGAGTCATTTATATGTGCGCCGTTTCCTGGTACGACCCGAATACGCCGCGAAAGGCATCGCAGATTTCGCCCAGCGTGGCGTATGCCCGCACCGCATCCAAAATAAACGGCATGCTATTTTCCGTGCCTTCCGCCGCACGCCGCAGCGCGTCCAGGGTCTTCTGCACGCGGCCATTATCCCGCCGCGCGCGCAACGCCGCCAGCTTCTTTACCTGGTGTTCTTCCGCGCTCTGGTCGATCTGCAACAGTTCGAGCGGCTGATCCTCCGACTGGAAGGCATTGACGCCCACCACCAGCTTTTCCTTGCTCTCCACCGCCCGCTGATATTGATAGCTGGCGTTGGCGATCTCGCTCTGCGGAAAACCCTTTTCAATCGCCGCAATCATGCCGCCCATGCTCGTCGATCCGGCGGAAGTAATCGGTGGCGGCCTGCTCCATATCGAGCGTCAGCCGTTCCAGAAAATAGCTGCCGCCCAGCGGATCCGGCGTATTCGTGCACGCCGCTCTCATATGCCAGAATCTGCTGCGTGCGCAGCGCGATCGTCACCGCCTGCTCGCTCGGCAGCGCATAAGCTTCATCGAGCGAATTGGTGTGCAGCGACTGCGTTCCGCCCAGCACCGCCGCCAGCGCCTGAATCGCCGTGCGCACCACATTGTTGTACGGCTGCTGCCAGGTGAGCGAACATCCCGCCGTCTGCGCATGGAACCGCAGTTTCCAGCTGCGCTCGTCTTTGGCGCCGAAGCGGTCGCGCATGGCGTCAGCCCAGATCTTGCGCGCCGCGCGGTACTTGGCGATCTCTTCGAAGAAGTCGTTGTGCGCATTGAAGAAGAAGCTCAGCCGCGGCGCGAATGCGTCGACAGGCAGGCCGCGCTCGAGCGCCCAATCCACATACTCAATGCCGTCGCGCAGCGTGAACGCCAGTTCCTGCACCGCCGTCGATCCGGCCTCGCGAATATGATATCCGCTGATCGAAATCGGATTGAACCGCGGCGTATGTTGCGCGCCGAATTCGATGGTATCGGTCACCAGCCGCATGGAAGGCCGCGGCGGAAAGATGTATTCCTTCTGCGCGATGTATTCCTTCAGAATGTCGTTCTGCAGCGTGCCCGAACCGCGCTCCAACTCACGCCCTGCTGCTCGGCCACCGCCAGATACATGGCCCACAGCACCGCCGCCGGCGAATTGATGGTCATCGAAACCGTCACGTCGCCCAGCGGAATGCCGCGGAACAGAATTTCCATGTCTTCCAGCGACGAGATGGACGCGCCGCACTTGCCGACTTCGCCCTCCGAAAGCCGCGTGATCGGCGTCGTAGCCCATCAGGGTCGGCAGATCGAAAGCCACCGAAAGGCCGGTCTGTCCCTGGCGCGAGCAGATAATGATAGCGGCGATTGGTTTCCTCGGGCGTCGCGAAGCCGGAGAACTGCCGCATGGTCCACAGCGTGCCGCGATACATGGTTTCGTGGATGCCGCGCGTGTAGGGAAATTCGCCCGGGCCGGGCACGTCGCGCTTGAGGTCAAGATCGCGTAACTGCTCCGGCCCATAAAGTGGATCGATTGGCACCCCGCTGATGGTGGTGTACTGCTTCTCTGCGACAGCCATAATCCAATCTTACCCGAGTTGCCGCCAGTGCTAACATGATCTCTATGCCGCAAGGTTTAATCGAAGTCGCCTGCCCCTGTTGCAGCGCGATGCTCAAGATCGATCCCGAAACCAGCGCCGTAATCGCGCACGTAATCCCGGAAAAACCGCCGGCTATCGAGGATCTGGCGGCGGCAGTGGCCAAACTGAAGGGCGAAGTCGGACGCCGCGACGAGGTCTTCCGCAAGCAGATCGAAGTCGAAAAGTCGCACGGCAAAGTCCTTTCGAAAAAGTTCGACGAGTTATTGAAGCAGGCGAAAGAAAACCCCGATCAAACGCGCCCCATGCGCGACATCGATCTCGATTAGCGCCGTCCCGAAACGCGCGCGTAAGCAAGCGTCCTTGGGAGTCTACGCGAGATGATCCAGGCTAACCTTTAGGGCCGCGGCCAGCTTCTTCAGCGTCCCGATGCCTCCGCGCTTGTGGCCCGTTTCCATCGCGGCCACCATAGCCCGCGATACCTGCGAAGCCTTGGCCAGCCCCTCCTGCGTCAATCCGCGATATTCCCGCCAGATTTTCACCGCGCTCTCGCCGGCTACCCGGCGCTCCACGATGTAAAAAGGAATCGTTTCATCCTCGCCTCGCGCCAGACGCCCCTTTGCCGCATCGTAAGCCGCCACATCGGCAAGCATCTCGGCATCGTCGATCAGCCGCCGAAGCTCGGCCACGGGAACGATCGCGAATTCTTGCCCCTTACGGCTGATTTTCTCAATGCGCATCAATAAATCCCTCCCCGCGATCCGACTTGCAACACGAGCATTACCAACCGCTGATCCTGGAGTTCGTAGATCACACGCCAGTCTCCGACCCGTAGCCTATACCCCTCGCGGCCTTGCAGCTTCGTCAGGTTTATGTTGGGCGCGTTCGGATCGTCGGCTACTCCCCGGATTTTCTCGATGATCCGCTTCTGCCAGTTCAATGGGATTCTGGCAAATACCTTGTCAAACTCCCGCGTGGTGACGACTGTGTACACCAATTCCATTGTTACCCTAGGTAACAATACAAATCAAGAGCGGATCTACTTCGCCTCCACCTTTAGATGATTCGCTACCGAGAAAACATTGCGCACGCCATTCGCCCGCAGGTTTGCCAGATTCTTATCCATCTCATTGGCCACCACACCTTCCAGCGTCACGTGCCCGTTTTCCACGAGGATGTGGATCGAGGGCACCGCCCGGAATCCATACCGCGTCGACAAAGCCGGATCGCCATAAATCGCGCGGTAAACCGCCCGCCGCGTTTGCTCGTCCATCGGCGACGGCGGCAGTACTTTGATCTCGTTTACCACCTGCGTCACGCCTTCAACCCGCTTCGCTACATTTTCCGCATCGGACTTCAGAGTCGGCCGCGTGACCGAACCCAGCAGCGTTACGGTGCCGCCGTTCAATTGAAACGCAAGATCGTCGAACACCCCGTAATACGGCAGCATGACCAACTGATGCCTCACCTGTTGGGCGATGCGGCTTTCGTCCGGCGCGCCCGCGGTGAACGCGTCGTCGTGGTTCTTTTGCGCAAACCCGGCGCCCGGCGCCAACATCGCGCTCAACACCAAGAGACTGACAATACGTAGCATAAACGCCTCCCAATTTCAGTGTAGGAGGAGCGGTTGCCGAGCCACCAGCCCGGCCCACCGGGCCGCGTGCGGATTCTTACTGAATGGTAGCCAGCCACTCGCGCGCCACCTCGGCGGCAGCGCGATGTTTACCATCCAACTGATAATTCAGCTTGCGCATGGCATCCGCGGGTATTTTGCCGCTCAGTGCCGCGAGCGCCGCGCGCAAGCCGGCGAATTTCTCTAACCGATCCGCCCGCGCCACAATGGCCGCCTGGTAAGGTGGAAAGTAGTGCCGGTCGTCCACCAGGACTTTCACATCCAGCACCGACAACATCCCATCGGTCGTATTCGCGGCCGCCATATCCACCTGCTTTTGGCCCAATGCCGTATAAAGCAGCCCCAGATCCATACTCCTGGGCCGGCCTTCGAGCGGCAGACGATACGTATCCAGCAGCCCGTTCAAACCGTCGGGACGCTGCAAAAATTCATAACCGACACCCAGCCGCCAACCTTGTTTTCGATGCGCGGCGTCTGTGATGCTTTCGATTCCTCCAGCCCTGGCGTCCGGCCCGCGCACCACCATCGCGAAGGTATCGTCAAATCCCAGCGGATCGAGCCATTCCAGGTGAAATCGCTTGCGATATTCGGAACGAACCCGCTCCAGCACCGCCACGGGATCGTGCGACGGCGGCAGCTTCAACATGGTGGTCAGGGCCGTCCCCGTGTATTCGGGGTACATGTCAATTTCGCCGTTGGTCAGTGCGTTTTGCGCCAGCATGGTCCCGCCCAGATCGAACTTGCGATCGACCTTCACATGCAGGCGCCGCTCCAACTGCTGCGCCATGATTTCGCCCAGAATGATCTGCTCGGTGAAATTCTTCGAACCCACTGTAAGGGTGTGAGTCCCCGAACAACCCGCCAGACAAACCAGCAGTAAACCGGCTAATGCCAATTTCACAGACTGAATTCTACCAGCTACGGCGCGGCCGCGAACTCGGCATCCGCCAGCAGCGTGGGCGCGGCGGTATAAGCTCGCGCGATCTTCGGCGTCACTACGAAGCGCATCGCCTGCTCGGCGATCTGCCGGTCTTTGGCATCTCCGCCGGCGCGCCAGGCCGCGTTCGCCGCCCGCGCCAGCGCGGCATTTTCGTCGCGCTCCGGATGCGGTTGGTAAGCGGAATCGCCCGCCGCACGTGCCGTCACGAAGCCAGCGCCCGCCGTATTCCGGAAATTCGCTGCGATAAACTCCAGTCCCCGCTCGGCCCGATCCCGCCACGCCGTATCCTTGGTCGCCGCGTAAAGCGCCAAAAACGCGCGCGTCATCGCCAACGTATCGCCCAGATACGGCCCCGCCGGATCGCTTTCATCGTGACGAAACCCGCCCCCCTCAATGGATCGATGTTCAATCACCCACTGAGCCGCATGCGCGGCATCCGCGAGACACAGATGGTCGCCGCTTGCCTGCCCCAAAGCCGCCAGCCCAGTGATCGCCCATCCGTTCTCCCGCGCATACAGATGACGATCCACGCGCGGTACACCCAAGCGCCGGCGCGCCGCATCGTTCAACTTGAAATAGGCGGCGCTATGCTGCCCGTCGACTAAATCGGCATCCTGGCTGGTGTAGAAGGCGCCATCCGGCGATGTGAGAAACCCACGCAAATACCGCCGGATCGACTGCGCGGCCCGCAAATACTCCGGCTTGTGGAATTGCGTCCAGGCCATCGCATCAATACGCATGTTCTCAGCCTGAAACTGCATGATCTTTTCAAAGTGCGGATGTTTCCAGTCGCCGTCGGTGGAGTATTGATAAACTCCCCCCCATGCCGGATCGATCAGATTGAGTTGCCCCGTCAGCGTCTGCTGTGCCATCTTCTCCGCTTGCGCATCGCCGCCCCGCGCCAACAGCATGGCATACTCCACCGCGTCCCAATCCAGAAACTTCTGCTCAAACCCCCACCCGCCGTGCTTCACATCGTAACGGTCGCGGTAATTCTCGGCCAGTTGCTCGCGTAGTTCCGGCGCCAGCACGGGGCTTGCGGCGTATTCAATGGACCCTTCCGCAACCACCGAAGGCCCCGGCGAGGGATCCGCGACAATGGCCCGCAGCATCGCCTGCATCTCTTTGGGCGCGATGTATCCCTGCCGCTTGACAATCTCGTGCCCCGCCGGATCGAACACGATCGTCGCCGGCCAGCCATAGTCTTCATACCGGCTGGACAAATCGGGCCGCGCATCCTGATCCACCTTCACCAGAATGAATTTCGACCGAAGCAGCTCGACCGACGCCGCATCCCGATACGTCGTCGCATCCATCACGTGGCACCAATGGCACCAGACCGCCTCCAAATCGAGCAGCACGAAGCGATCTTCGCTCTTGGCGCGCGCGAAAACATCGGGAGACCAGGCATGCCATTCAAGCGCCGCCGGAGTGCCGCCGCCGGCCGCCATGGCGCACCACAAACAAGCAAGAATCAATCGCGCAAACAAACGCTGCCGCATACATCTTAGTTACGGCAGCGCTGGCGGCTTGGATTGCGCCGATTCCTGACGGTGCTCGTCCAAGCCGCCTCCTCCGAAAAATCGAAAAACAGTTACCGGCGCCAGTAACCGTGCACCAACCGGTAGCGGTGGCCGTAGGGCGCCCAGCGATGCGGCACCCAAACAGCGCCGGCCCGCGGCGGATGCTGCCATCTGCCCGGCGCCCATACCCACGCCCCGCCGCGCCAATCCCAGAATCCGTCAGTCCATACGTAGCCCGGTCCGGGCGCGTACCCCACCACTCCATAGCGCGGCGGAGGAGGCGGAACCTGCACGTAATAACCTCCGGCGCACGCGCCCAATATCAGCGCCGCCAGAGTCACTAACAAGAGTGCGTTCAGCTTATTTTTCATTTCCTGCATCCTCTGCACATTCAAACGCAACAGCCGCCGCCGGGGTTGCGGTCCGCCCCACAACCTGAATGGTATTTAATAATGCCAACCCGCCGGGCAACGGAGTAACATGGTCTGTTCCATCGGGAGGCAGCAATGCATTTATCGCGCAGGGAATGGATTGGCGTACTGGGCGCCGGAGCCGCGCTGGCAGCCGCGCCAGGAAGCGATGCCGATCGCGATCGCCGCATGCAGTGGTGGCACGAAGCCCGCTTCGGCATGTTCATCCACTGGGGGCTCTACAGCGTCCTCGGCCGCCATGAATGGGCCATGGAAGAGGAGGGCATTCCCGTCGCCGAATACCAACAACTCGCCAACCGCTTCACCCCCCAGCCCAACGCTGCGCGCGCCTGGGCGCGTCTGGCCAAACAGGCCGGCCAGAAATACATGGTGATGACCACCAAACACCACGAAGGCTTCTGCCTGTTCGACACCAGCCACACCGATTACTGCGCGCCCAAGCAGGCCTGCGGCCGCGACTTGGTGAAAGAATTCGTCGAGGCCGCCCGCGGCGAAGGACTGCGCGTCGGCTTCTATCATTCGCTGATGGACTGGCACCATCCCGATGGCGCGCGCTGCCTGCACGACGAAGACGCGCGCCGCCGCTTCGTCGATTACGTCCACGGCGAGATCCGCGAGCTGATGACCAACTACGGCAAGATCGACGTGCTCTGGTACGACGTGGATTGGCCGCTCAGCCCCGCCGGCTGGGAGTCCGAAAAGATGAACAAGATGGTCTTCGAGCTCCAGCCCGATATCATCGTCAACAATCGCAACGGCCTCCCCGGCGATTTCTCCACACCGGAGCAGGAGATCAGCGCCGCCAAGGGCGGCAAGCCCTGGGAATCGTGCATGACCATGAACGATAGCTGGGGCTATCAAGCGGCCGACGACGCCTGGAAGTCGCCCAAACAAATCGTTCGCAATCTGGCGTTGTGCGCTCGCGACGGCGGCAATTATCTGCTGAATATCGGCCCGCGCGGCGACGGCTCGATCCCGGAAGATTCCGTCCGCATCCTGACCGCCGTCGGCAAATGGATGGATCGCAACGGTCCCACCATCTACCAAACCGAGCCCTGCCGCGTGCGCTCCTCCGAGTTCGCCGGATTCACGCGCAAAGGCAATACCCTGTACATGCACGTGCATTTCTGGCCCGGCGAGACCGTGGCGCTGGGTGGATTGAAGACCAAGGTTCTATCGGCCAAGTTCTACGCCACTGCGGCAGCCCGTGGAGTTCGAACAGGAACAATTCCGCGTGCGATTCGAAGGCCTGCCCAAGAATGCGCCGGACGATCCCGTGACCGTGCTTGCCATCGAATGCGCTGCCGAGCCGGTGCAGGATACCGGCGCCGTGCGCCGGGACCGGCCGCGCTTGAAGGCCTGAGCGCCACTGCGCTGACTCCCGAGCCATGGCTAACGAATACAGCCTCGTGCCTCACGCCGTTCCCCGTGTCGAGACACCCTTCCGCCGCATCGTCACGGATCTGCCCGTTCCGGAGTCGCTGCCGATCCTCGAACGCCTGCACGCCGGAGAGCCTGTCGCCATGCGCGGACAGCCGCCCATCGTCTGGCATCGCGCCGAAGGCTTTCAGGTCTACGATGCCTGGGGCAACCAGTGGATCGATTGGTCCTCCGGCGTGCTGATCGCCAATGCCGGTCATGGCCGCCAGGAGATCGTGGACGCCATCACCGCGCAGGCATCGGCGCACCTGCTCACCAACTATTGCTTCCCCAGCGAGATCCGCGCGCGCCTGGTAGAAAAGCTGATTTCCATCCTCCCCGAGCCGCTGAAGAAAGTCTTCCTGCTGACCACCGGCTCGGAAGCCGTCGAGACCGCCATCAAGCTGTGCCGCTGCCACGGCGTGAAATCCGGAGGCCGCTCCAAGAACGTCATCGTATCGTTCGACAAAGCCTTTCACGGCCGCACGCTCGGCGCGCAGCAAGCCGGCGGCATCCCCGCGCTGAAAGAGTGGATCGTCAACCTGGACGCTGGCTTTATCCAGGTGCCCTTCCCCGATGGCTATCGCACGCCCGATACTTCCTTCGACTTCTTCGCACGCAGCTTGCGCGAAGCCGGCATCGAATCGCAGAACGTGGCCGGCGTCATCCTCGAAACCTATCAGGGTGGCAGCGCGGCCTTTGCGCCCGCGGCTTACATGCGCGATCTCCGCTCGTGGTGCACGGGCCACAAAGCTCTGCTGGTCTGCGACGAAGTGCAGGCCGGCTTCGGCCGCACCGGCACGCTGTGGGGCTTCGAACATTACGGCATCGTGCCCGACCTCGCGCTCTTCGGCAAGGGCATCTCCAGTTCCCTGCCGCTCTCCGCCGTCGCCGGCCGTCCCGACGTCATGGATCTGCAGCCCGCCGGCAGCATGACTTCCACCCACACCGGCAATCCCGTCTGCTGCGCCGCCGCGCTGGCGTCCATCGATCTGGTGCTGCGCGAAAACTTGTCTGAAAATTCCCGGCGCGTGGGCGCACTTCTGCACCAGAAGCTCTGCGCCCTCGCCGCGCGCACGCCACGCATCGGTTGCGTCGCGGGCAAAGGTCTTGTCGCCGGCGTTGCCTGCGTCATCCCCGGCGGCAAGGAACCCGATGCCTCGCTCGCCTTCGAAGTCGTCCGCCGGTCGATGGAAAAAGGCGTCCTGATGTTCAGCCCCGTCGGCTTCGGCGGCGCCACCATCAAAATCTGTCCGCCGCTGGTGATTACCGAGGCCGCGCTGCTCGACGGGCTCGCCGCCTTGGAAGAAGCGTTCGCCGAGGCCCTGGTATCACGATGAACGCCCTCATCGTCGGCGGAGGCATGATCACTCACGATCAGCTTCTGCCTTCGCTCTATCAGCTCCAACGCCTCGGCCGCATTGGCGATATCGCCGTCTGCGCTTCGCGTTTCTCTACGGTCAGCGCCTTGGCAGGCGCCGAAATACTATTGCGGGCCTTCCCCGCCCAATCCTTCCATCCCTGGCCCGATCGCGAATCCCCGCCCCAGCCGGATCTCTACCTCCAGGCCATTGCCGCCCTGCCCCCGCGCCAAATCGTAGTAGTCGCCGTGCCGGATCAGCTTCACTACCAGGTGGTCATGGCCGCCCTTGCGAACCACCAGCATGTCCTCTGCGTGAAGCCCCTCGCGCTGAAATCCGCCCACGCCGAAGAAATCGCCCGCGAGGCCCGCGCCCGCGGCCTGCTCGTCGCCATCGAATACCACAAACGGTTCGACGACCGCAGCCTGATGGCCCGCCGCCAATATCGAGAGGGCGCGTTCGGCGAATTCCGTCTGGGTTCCGCCCGCCTGTTCGAGAAATGGTATTACCGCCACTCCAATTTCCAGAACTGGATGACCACCGAACATTCCGACGCCTTCACTTACATCGGCTGCCATTACGTAGACCTCGTCCATTTCATCACCGGCCTGCTCCCCGTCTCCGTCAGCGTCTACGGCGTGCGCGACCGTTTCCCCAACGGCCGGCAAGGTTTCCTCTGGACCGACGCCCGCGTCATCTGGAATAACGGCGCATGCCTCAACGTCCAGAACGGTCTCGGCTTCCCCGATGCCGCGCCCGGCTCTAATACCCAGGGCCTGGTCATGTACGGCGCCGGGCAAGACCGCGGTACCCTGCTCGAACACTCCGACCAATACCGGGGACTCAAGCATAGCTACGCCTCCGCCGTCGCCCTCCTACGCCGAACCAAGCCCCGATTACTTCCAGTACGTCGACCTCGGCGGCCCCGGTCTGGTTCCCGTCGGCTACGGCTACCGCTCCATAGAAAACATTGTCGCCGCGATCGCGCAGGCCGAATCCCGCCCGGAATCCATAGACGACATCGACGGCGCCGGCCTGATCGCCACTGCCGCTAATAGCGGCTACAACGAGAAAGTGATCGAGGCGGGCCGTAAGTCCATCCTGAACGGGGGCGCCACCGTGGCCGTCGGGGTAAGTTAGTGAGTAATCGTACTTCCGGATGCTGACTACCTTATCCGGAGGGATCGTAACTTTAGTATTTATTGACACAGCTTACTAAACCCGCTTATCATGGAACTAACAGTACTTTCGTAACGCGTCACTGCCATACTGACAACCGTTCTTGTCTCAGAGCTTCGCCTGCTTGAAAACGGAACGTGCGCCACACGCTAACGTTGCCAGGAAAATGGAATGTCACAACTTAAACCTCTATCTTTCTATCTCTTAGCATGCCTAACGGCTGAATTCGCGCGGGCCGATGTGCCCGCGCCCCCAACCACTCCCGCGCCGCCGTCCGGTTATTGCAGTACCATCTACAACGAACTGAATGGCGACTTGCAGGCGTTCAATACAGTACTGAGCATCCCGCCAATCTGGAAACCGATTACGGGCCCAGCTACCCTTTACGGCGCTAATCTACAGTCGGCTGATGGGAATGTAGGCCCGGGATTATCCAGCGCTAACTACATCAATAACGTTCAGGTACAACTGCAGGAAGAAAAGGCGCTGGGCGTCACGGCGGTCATGGTGCCGGTCGAGTTTCCGGTGCTTTATGCGCCTTTCTTTGGCGGGCAAACGGAGATGCAGCCCTACCTCAGCTTTTACACGCAGGTCGCGCAAGCGGTTCGCGCTGCCGGCATGAAACTGATTGTGGAAAACAACATCCTGCTCAACAACGACATCGAAGCCGGTTGGCCCAACGTCGCCAGTTTCTACACTTCCCTCAGTTGGAGTCAGTACATGGCGGCGCGCGCCACCATGGCTGCTACCGTCGCGCAAAACATGAAGCCGGACTATTTGGTCCTGTCCGAAGAACCCGACAGCGAAGCCCTGCAGACCGGTCAGTCGAACATGAACATTCCGGCCGATGCGGCCGATATGATCTCCGCGCAAATTACCGCCGTCAAAGCCCTCAAGCTCTCCAATATCAAGCTCGGCGCGGGTATGGGCAATTGGCTGGGGGCCACTGGAACGAGCAGTCTAACAGCCTATCTCGCCGCCTACGTGCTCCTGCCGCTCGATTACATCGATTTCCATGTTTATCCCATCAATACCGAGGTCCAGGCGAGCTTGATTGCCAATACCTTAGTCATCGCCAGTACTGCCGCCCTGGCGGGTAAACCCGTGGCCATGAGCGAGGGTTGGGCGTGGAAAATGGAAAACAGCGAATTTGGGGTGCTTGCCGACGATGTTTTTCGCAGCCGCGATCCATTCAGTTTTTGGGCGCCCATCGATCAGCAGTTTGTCCAGACCATGAAGTCACTGGCCAAGTACACGAATATGCTCTACTTGGCCCCTGAAAACCCGGACTACCTTTTCAGCTATCAGACATACGGGGGCACCACGGCGAATGGAGGTGCGGCCAACTGCACCTGTACCACCGCCAGTTGCTCGAGCGATGCCATCGTATCGGCGGAAACGACTCTGGCCGGCGCCGCGAACGCTAACGCTGATTTTACCGCCACAGGCTTTAGCTACTCCGCCGACGTTCTGAGTTCGCCGGACAAGACTGCGCCATCCGAGCCCGCCGGCTTCGCCGCAACGCCCGCCTACAACCAGGTCAATCTCGCTTGGAGTGCGTCGTCCGATAATGTTGGCGTAGCCGGCTACAATGTCTATCGCTGTTCGCCCCCAACCGAAGGCCAGTCCTGTACCATGGCTTGGCTCGCGAATGCCACCTCGACAAGCTATGTGGACTCGGGCCTCCCGGAACAAACCGCTTACAACTACCAGGTGCAGGCATTCGACTTACAAAACAACCACTCCCCAATGTCACCAGTGGTCAGCACGGCGACCTACAAATCTTCACCCAGTGCGCCGTCTAACCTCATGGTCACCATCGTATCGGCCACTACCGTTAACCTGTCGTGGTCCGCGCCGCAGGATGCGGCCGGACTGTCCCAATACCTGATTTACGCTGGGACTTCACAGAGTAGTCTGACTCAGATCGGCGCCCGGTCGGCTTCGGGAACCACTTTCACTGCGCGATCTCTCAGTCCTTCTACTGAATACTTTTTTGAGATAGCCGCCGTCGAATCCGGAGTTACCTCGCCCATGTCGCCGGCGAACTGGGGGATCACCGACCCACTTCCAGGCCGCGCCCACCAGCCTGACCGCCTCGCCGTCCGGAAATAGCGCGATCGCGCTTTCCTGGAAGGAAAACATAGTGCACGGCGGTCTTCCCATATCTTATTACCAGGTCTATGGAGGAACGTCCCCATCCAGCCTGACCAAAGTAGCTACGGTAACAGGCACGACTTACACGCAATACCATCTGAACGCCGGTCAGACCTATTATTACTACGTGGTGGCCATGGATAGCGCCAATGACCTCTCCGTGCCGTCCACGGAAGTATCCTCGCAGCCTTAACCCCTTACCGCATCGGTATGCGGTAAACCGTCAGCGAGTAAGGCCGCAGGCGTACCCGCATTGCGCCGGATTTCATTTCCATGGAAGTGACTTCCGGTGCAATCGCCTTGGGCTGTTCAAAACTGTTCTCGGCGTTCAGATCCGCGCTGCCCAAAGTAATGACTTTCACCGTGCCTGACGGGCTGGCGCCGCTCAACCGGATCTCGACCGGCCGCCCCCGCTCCGAATCGTTGATCGCCTTTACGATCAGCTCATGCGATCGTTCATCCAGGGTCGCGCTGTTGTACAACTCGTCCGCCGCCTGCGGCGTCACCGGCACCACCCGCGTCCCCGCATTGTTGGCGAACACCGACTGCACGTAATAATCCGGCGTCCCAAACGACCGCAAGTTGTCGAACCAGATCGCATCCGGCTTCCATTGCCACGCGTCCACATGCGCCAGCAGCGGCGCATACGATGCCATCCGCACCACGTCGCCGTTCCGCTCCAACCCCGTCATGAACGCGGCTTCCGCGATGGCCGCCTTCCAGTTATTGCGATTGTCCGGGCGGGTCAGTTCCCGCCGTCTGCGCGGCATATTCGCCCGCAAATACCTTCGGCCCCGACCGGTCGTAATGATCGTACCGCGCCGTGTTGGCCAGAAACCATTCCGGAGCCATGTAGTAATGCTCGTCCACGATGTCGGCCTTGAGCTCGCGCCAGTCCGACCACATGCTTTCAAACGGCTCGCCCGCCGGCAGTGGTCCCGCGCTCGCCACCAGTTGTATCTCCGGATGCCTGGCCTTCAACTCCGCCGCAAAAATCTTGTACCGCTCCACATAACGCGACCCCCACTGCTCGTTCCCCACCCCGATCATGGTTAAATGAAACGGCCCGGGATGCCCCATCTCCGCGCGCAAATGCCCCCACGCCGATGTTGCGGGACCGTTCGCGAACTCGATCAGGTCCAGCGCGTCCTGAATATATTCATGCAAGTCTTCCAGCTTGGCCGTCTCGCTCGAATTGAACTGGCACGCCATGCCGCAATTCAAAATCGGCAGCGGCCGCGCGCCAATATCCTCAGCCAACTGAAAGTACTCGTAAAACCCCAGCCCGAACGATTGAAAATAATCCGGCGCCGGCCGCTGGTCGAATTCGTCGTTCCAGCGATTGATCAGCGTCTGCCGCTGCGCGATGTCCCCTACCGTGGTCTTCCACCGGTATCGCGTTGCCAGTTGCCGCCCCTCCACAATGCAGCCGCCGGGAAAGCGAACAAAGCCCGGATGCATATCCGCGAGTAACCGAACCAGGTCCTTGCGCAACCCGTTGGGACGGCGCTCCCAGGTATCTACCGGAAACAACGACACCATGTCGAAGTCAACAAACCCCGTTTCGTCCTCGAACAAGTTCAATTGCGCGTGTTGCGTGGTGCCGCTGGCGCGAATGACCGTTTCATACCGCTTCCAGTATCCGTCGAATCCCGTCAGCCTACCCCTGCCGATCTCGTGATGATTCTCGTCGGTGATCACCGCCCGGATGGACTTCGGTCCTCCGCTGCGAATATAAGCCGAAAACCGGTATTCGGCGCCGCTCGCGATTCCCATCCCGCGAAAGCCCGTGTTCCAGAACCCGTACCCGCCCTGATAAACCTTGATCCTCAAATAGTGCGGATTTTTCTCGTTGAGCGGCGCTTCGGTGCGAATGTCCATTTCGCCCTTGGGCGGATCCAGCCCCTTCTGGCTGAATCCCAGAATTTCGTGCCACCCCGTCATCGCATCGCTAAACTCAAACGACCGGTTCTTCACCAGTTCCGGATACAGTCCCCCGTCCGCCGCGAAATTGATGTCTTCGAAAAAAATCCCGAACATCTGAGGCGAAATCGCAGCCCCCGGATGTCCCGCATCGACGGCAATCACCGCCGAATCCTGCGCCGCCGACGCCCAGGCGCCAATGGCTACCACCGCGATGGTCAGAATATTAGATCGCTGCATTAGAACGACACCGATGGCAGCCACGCGCCCGCCGGCTCATTGTACAACCCCACGCTCATCAGCGTCATCGGCTGCACCACCCGCAGGCCATTCCCCAGGCACCAACGGAACAACGCGTTGTTCCGCGTTGGCACAGAGTAGCCCCGGTCCGCCAAACGACTCCGCCGACGCAATCAGCGCCTGCAAATCCAAATTGCTTTCCGCCACGGCATGGCCGAAAAACGCCAGCGAACTCGCATATCCCGTCACCCGCGCACCGCGCTCCACTACCAGCGCCGTTCCCTGCTGCGTCGCTTGCGCGAGTTCCGTGCCCCGGTCGAAACCATGCACTCGCCGCGACAAGGCATTGCAAGCTTCCCAATCGCCCGCTTGCGCCGGCCGTACCACGCATCCGGCTACGCCCCGTTCTAGCGCTCGCCCTTGCATGCATGAAAGCGGCTCCCGGATATCGAATCCCAAACTCGCATAGAGTGACAGCGATCGGTTATGAAAAGCGGCCTGTACCAGCCGAATTCCCGCCGCTCCCCTCCCGCGCGCCCGGGCCATCACCGCTTGCATAAGCTTACGGCCAACGCCCAGGTTCTGGACGCCTGGATCGATGGTAATCGGCCCGACTCCCGCAATGACCGACCGCTCGTCCAGGCAATTGCTGCCCACGATCCGCCCGCCCGCTTCCGCTACCACACAATAAAAGTCGGAGCTCGCGAACATCATCGAGAGGATGTGATTCCCCACCTCCGGCCCGGGGACATCCGGCGGAAAACCATGCGCCCCGCTGATGTGTGCGAACGCCTCGTAACAAATCTGGCCGCAAGCTGGCGCATCTCCCACCGTGGCGGCCCGGATCACTACCTCGGACTCTGGTTTAAGCGGCATAAAGCCTTTCCTCGCTTCCGGTACCCGGCAAGTATACCCGGATTCGGCCTGCGCGGCATTCCGTTCCCACCCAATTGCGGGAATATCCCCGAAAATCGCGCTATGATTCCACACATGACCAGACCTTCTCACGGTTCGAGTACGCGCTGAAGCGCGCCGGGTATATCGGTCAGGACGGCGGCGCCGCCAAGGCTGACTGGGACAAATTTGAAAACGATCTCTCCGGACTGCCCGCAGGGGAACTGGCACCTGTGCTCGCCTGCGGCGAATATATTCTTCAAAACCCTCCGAAAAAGCAGGTTGTTAAGAACGGCGGGCTGGGCTGGGAGAACAGCGCGCCCACGGCATCTGCGATCAAAACGCTCCTTAGATATGTTGGCCGTGTTCGAAACAACCTGTTCCACGGCGGTAAATTCCCAGAGGGTCCGGTCCACGATGAGCCGCGCGATCGTGATTTGCTCAGCTCTGGCCGCTCTGTGTTGCAGGCGCTCCTCAAAGTCCCGAGTTTGCCCGATGGCATCCGGCATTATTTCGGAGAAGCGAGCCTGTTTGACAGCGGGGCGGGAGAGGCGTAGGGTGCTCGGGAAAACCTGAGATAATCTAGAGGGAAGGCTATGCTGCATCACGTGAAAGACCTGTCGCCCGAACAACGGCACGCCGCCGAGATATTGCTCGGCCGGGCCGTATCGGAGGACGAAACGGTGAGCATCAAAAGCCTTGGCTTCTCCACCGTCGCCCCTTCACGGCTTTCGCCGGACGCGCGCATAGAGGCGCTGAAGGCGCTCAAGGAACGGCTCGCACGCCCGAAAGGCTCTAAAAGTGACGCCGAAGAAGAAGCCGCCGTCAATGAGGCACTTCGCTCGACGCGTCCTGATTACAGGCCCGTGGGTTGAGAATCGTCCTCGACGCGACCGTGCTGGTTCGCGCGCATCCGCGCAGTAATTCAGCCGGGCCCAAGGTGCTTGCCGCGGTGCTTGACGGCCGCCACACGCTTCTGCTTTCAAACGCGATAATCGCCGAAAACCACCAAGGTCCTACGATATCCTAGGTTGCAGAAAATCCACGCACTGACGGACGCCCAGGTTTACGACTACGCACAGTTTCTACAGGATGTCTCGGAGATCGTCCTTCTCCATCCGGCCTATCACGCTCCCCTGCGCGACGCCAATGACCTTGATGTGATGCAGACCGCCGAACGCGGGGACGCGGATATCCTGTGCAGCAATGACGGGGATTTTCATGAGCCGGGGATACTCGGATACTGCGCGGTGCGCGGTATCGAGGTGCATGATGAAAAGTCGCTGTTAGCGCTGCTGATCGGCGCTTGACACGCCCCTACCGCGCCGGACCCCGGGGGTCCGCGGCCACCTTCCCTGCGGCGCGCATGGCTTGGCCAACTGGTTAAGCCCTAAGAAAACTTTATAGCGGATTGCTATCTCCACCAAAGACATCGCTGCCCCCTCCTTGTCGCCACTCCGTTCATTCTGTTATCCTTCAGTTGTCGATTCATAAACAAGCTAGCTCACCCGGCCTTCCCGCCGGGCCCCACGAAGAGGTTTCACCATGTCAGGTCATTCAAAGTGGGCGACCATCAAGCACAAAAAAGCTGCTTTGGACGCCAAGCGCGGAAAAACATTTACGCGCATCATCAAGGAAATTATGATCGCCGCTCGCAGTGGAGGCGATCCCGACGCGAATCCCCGTCTCCGTACCGCCGTCCTGGCCGCCAAAAACGTCAGCATGCCGGCCAATAACATCAAGAACGCCATCATGCGCGGCACCGGCGAGTTGGAGGGCGGACAGATCGACGAAGTCATCTTCGAAGGCTACGGCCCCGGCGGCGCCGCTGTCCTGGTTAACGTCGCTACAGACAACCGCAACCGCACCGTCAGCGAAATCCGCCACTGTTTCTCAAAAAATGGCGGCAACCTCGGCGAAGTCGGCAGCGTTGCCTGGATGTTCGAACGCAAAAGCCACATGTTCGTGTCCCACGAGCACTCCACCGAAGAGCAACTCATGAATCTGGTGCTGGATGCCGGCGCCGAAGATCTGCGCGACGATGGCGAGCAATGGGAAGTCATCGCGCCGCCCGAAGCCCACGAATCCGTGGTGGCCGCTCTCGATAAGGCCAAAATCCCAGCCGAAGAGGCCGCCAATCGCCATGCTGCCCAAGAACCTGATCCGCCTCGAAGGCAAAAATGCGGGCGCCATGCTGCGTTTGAGCGAAGCGCTCGAAGAGCAGGACGACGTGCAAAACGTGTATTCCAACTTCGATATCGACGAGAAGGAGTTGGAGGCCCTGGCCCAATAAGGTGCTGGTGCTGGGGGTCGATTGCGGCACGCAGCGGACCGGCTTCGGCGTAATCGAATCCGATGGCGGCGGCCACAAACTGGTTGCGTCCGGCGTAATCGCCACCCGCGCCCGCGATCCCTTTGAAGCGCGTCTGCACGTGATCGCGGCGGTCTGCGCGAAGTCATCCGCTTGCATGCCCCAGCTGCCGCCGCCGTCGAGCAGGTTTTTTACGCCGCTAATGTCCGTACCGCGTTGAAGCTGGCGCATGTGCGCGGTGTGGCTCTCCTGGCTATCGCGGAGGCTGGCATCCAATTGGGCGAATACTCCCCATTGGAAATCAAAACAAGCGTGGTCGGCTATGGCCAAGCGGACAAACGGCAAGTGCAGATGATGGTGCAGTCTTTGCTCGGATCTGAAAGCCATGATCGAATCCGAAGATGCCTCCGATGCGCTGGCGGTGGCCATCTGCCATGCCACCCGTGCCAGCACTCGTGCCCGCCTGGAAGGAGCCTTTACGCCGATGAAGTGGTTTCTGGCGCTGCTCGGCTGCGCCTGTCTCTCGGCGCGGCCGATGTCCCCCATCTCTATTTCTCGAAATCCTTCCCCGGAAGCGCGCCCGCCTTCGTGGCCATCAACGTGGACCAGAGCGGCGCAGGGCGATTATCGCGAAGACGAAAAGGACGACAACCCCGTTCACTTCCAGTTGAACGATACCGGAAACCGCGGCGCTTGTTCGATCTGGCAGCCAAAGTCGGCAACTTCAACCATCCCCTCGAGTCTCCCCTGAAAGTCGCCTTCATGGGCACCAAGACCCTGCGTTTTATCGAAGGCGCAAAAACCCAGGAAGTGAAATTCAATTTCTCCGAAGACCTCTCCGCGCAAGCGCTGCTCGACAGCTTCGAGCGCATCTGCGAATCTGAGCAACTCCTTACTAATCTTGAGGTATCCGCCAAGTACGATCACCTCGGCGTGATGAAAGCGCTGGTGACAACTCGAATCCGCATACGACCGCAAACGCATCGTCGATACCTCACAGTTCCTTCCCCTGCTCGACCGCATCGCCAAGAACGAAAGTCTACATGCACCAGGCCCGCGCTCTCGCGGACAGCATGGCCCAAGCTTTCCGCACGCCCGCCGGCGCCGCAAATGAAGCTCACCCTAGCGATTCTTTTGTACCTTTTATTCCCTGCGCGCTCTGCGCAGCCCGCAGCCCAGCCACGCGCAAACCACGCCGCTCCGCCAAGAGCCACCGCCGCCGACCGAGAAGCAGCAATTGAGCCAGGCGGTATGCCGAAGCCGGCAACAGCCCGGTGGATTTCATCCGCGCGCTCGAAAAGCACCTGGCCAAGTTTCCGAATCGCCAGCCGCCGTAATGAAATCGAACGCGCCCTGGTCAAAGCCGCCATCGAAGCCAAAGACGACAGGCGGATGATCGAATACGGCGAACGCGTACTGGCGCGCGAACCGGACGATGTCCAGATTCTGGATAAGGTGGTCCGCGCCTTGCTGGCTTCCACCGCCCGCGATGCCGCCGAACGCGCGCTCAAGTACGCCAGACACTACGAAGAGCTGCTGCGCCAGACCCGCGCCGCAGCCGCCCCCCGGCCATCATGAGCGAGGCGCAGTGGCACGAAGAAGTGGATAAGGGCCTGGGACGCGTGCTGGCCTGCGAGGCGCGCGCCACCGGCAATCTGGGCAAGACCGACGAGGCCATCGCTCTGGCGCGCCGCGGATACGACACTCTATCCCTCGGCCGAATCCGCGCGCGAAATCGGCCGCTGGCTGCTGAATGCCGGCAAAGAGCAGGACGCCCTCGCGCCTTACGCCGATGCCTTCACCATCCCGGATCGCGCGCAACACGGATGCCGATCGCGCCAAGGATCGCGCGCAACTGGGCGACATCTATCGCAAGCTCTACGGCTCGGAAAAGGGTTTGGGCGATCATCATTCTGGAAGCCTACGACCGCACCACCGGCCAGTCCTGGCCGCTCGCCGCCTGCGCTTGCGCCAGAACGATCCCAACGCGCAGGCCACCAACGTCCAGGAGTTCACCATTTCCGGCGTGGACGGCGGTAAACTGCCCATCGCTTCGCTGAAGGGCAAGGCCGTCGTCTTCGATTTCTGGGCCACCTGGTGCGGGCCCTGCCGCATGCAGCACCCTCTCTACGAAAAGGTTCAGCAGACGCTTTCACGATTCGCCCGACGTCGTCTTCCTCTCCATCAATACCGACGAAGATCGCGAACTGGTGGCGCCCTTCCTGAAAGAAAACCACTGGGCATCAAGCCGCGTTTATTTCGAAGACGGACTGGCCCGCGGTCTCACCATCACCTCCATGCCCACCACCATCGTCCTCGACCGCCGCGGAGAAGTGATCAGCCGCATGAACGGCTTTCTCCCCAGCCGCTTCGTCGAAATGCTCAGCGACCGCATCAGGGATGCGCTTAAGAATTGAAGATGCTATAATCCCCCCTCGGACCTCCGATTTATGACTCCTGAAGCCCCCTCCGACAACGCCGCTCCGCCGCTCGGCGAGGCCTCGCGCATCGCCAGCGTTTTTTTCGACCCCAAGAAGGCCTTCGCGGACATTGCCGCCCGGCCCGGTTGGATCGTGCCAATCGCCATCGTAATCGTCTTTTACCTGGCGTTCATGTTCTGCTACACCACGCACGTGGGTTGGGAACATTCCATGCGCCAGGCCATGGAAACCAATTCGCGCATGCAGCAGATGGACGCCCAACAGCGCGAGACCATCATCCAACAGCAGATCAAGTTCGCCCCCATTGGCGCTTATGTAGTCGGTCCCATCGCTATCGTAGTCGTGGCGCTAGCGATCGCCGGCGTGCTTTTATTGGTCACCAAGATGATGGGCGCCGCCCTGACTTTCAAGCAGATGTTTGGCATTACCGCCTACGCCATGCTCACCGGCGTCGTATCGAGCATTCTCACCATCATCGTCATCTTCATCAAAAACCCGGAGGAGTTCAACCTGCAGAATCCGCTGGCGTTCAATCTCGGAGCTTTCCTCGAACCGCCGCCCGCGTCTTCCAAGGTACTCTACAGCCTGGCCACATCCATCGACTTGTTCAGCTTCTGGACCATCGTCCTGATCGCCGTCGGCATCTCCGTAGCCGCGCGCCGCTTCAGCTTCTCGAAGGCGTTGACGGCCGTTATCGTGCCGTGGGTCGTGCTGGTCCTGGCCAAGGCCGGCTGGGCCGCCATGT
Organism: Bryobacterales bacterium; assembly: GCA_963738375.1. Taxonomy (GTDB): domain Bacteria; phylum Acidobacteriota; class Terriglobia; order Bryobacterales; family Bryobacteraceae; genus Bog-159. Next base: position 1,856,369 of record CAVTWL010000004.1, read on the forward strand.
TCGGCTAACGCCGGAACATCCACCACGCGAGCAACGCCATTAGCGCGACGGCCGCCGCGCACAGCGCCCACCACCGGTAACGCCTCGTTGCCACGGTAGCCTTACGAGCCATCACCGGCTTGCGATCCAGAAACCGCTGCAAGTCGTCGCGCAGCTCCCGCGCCGACTGGTATCGATCCGCCGCCTGCTTTTCCAAAGCTTTCAGGACAATTCGATCGAGCCCCCGCCGCAATTGCTTTCTTCGATCCGCGGGGCCGGCATCGCTAGGCGCCCTGGCATCCTCCTCCAGCGTCGCGCTCACCACCGCCGCCGTGCTGGCGTCCGAAGCCAACCCGTACGGCCACGAACCGGTCAAGAGCTGATAGAGAATCACTCCCAGGCAGTAAATGTCGCTCGAAACGGTAGCCGGCTCGCCGCGCAGCCGCTCCGGACTCGCATAGCGCGGTGTCAGTAGCAGGTTCCCAGTCAAACTCGTCGTCCGCAGCGAATCCGACGCCTTGTCCGGCGCCAGCACCTTCGCGATGCCGAAATCCAACAACTTCGGTTCGCCGCGCTTGTTCACCAGAATGTTGCCCGGCTTCAAATCCCGATGAATGATCAGGTTTTCGTGCGCCGATTCCACCGCCGAACATACCGTTTGGAAGAGCCGCACGCGGTCACCAATCGACAAGGCTTCCCGCTCGCAATATTCGTCGATCCGCGCGCCTTCCACATACTCCATCACCAGGTAAGGCACGCCCGCCTCGGTCACCCCGCCGTTCAACAGGCGCGCAATATTCGGGTGGTCCAGCTTCGCCAGGATCTGCCGCTCCCGCCGGAACCGCTCGATCAGCCATGGCTGCGAAAAATGCGCCCCGCTGATCAGCTTCAGCGCCACCCGCTGGTCGAAATCCTCCCACCGCCGCGCCAGGTACACATCGCCCATGCCGCCTGAGCCGATCTTGGAAACGATTTCGTAGGAGCCGTACCGCTGGCCCGGATGCGGCGCGCTGGAAACAGCCAGGCTGTCCTGCGCGTCGTAACTGTCTACTAGTTCCTGAACCTCGCGTTCCAGCCCCCCATCGCCGCCGCAGCGTTCCCGCAAAAATTCAGCCCGCGCTTCGCCGGGTAAAGCAATCGCCTGGTGAAAAAGATCTTCAACCTGCCGCCAGTAGTTGCCCTGCTCTGTGGACTCGGGCATCTCTTCGCGCATCCCGCCAGTCGATCAACTCACCGCCGATCGCTGTCCGCCGGCCTTCCGCCGCTTTTTGGCCACCGGCGCCTCGGTGGCCTCCGCTTCCTCCTGCTCTTCCCCGGAAGCCGCGGTAGCCGCTTGCACCGGCTTCTTCTTCTCCGCCAGGCTGCGCTTCAACGCCTCCATGATGTCGATCACCGGCGCCATCGTGCGGCTGCGGCCGTCTCCACCACCTTCTGCCCTTCCTTCTTCGCCTCGATCATCTGCAGCAGATTGTCGCGATAAGTGTCGTGATACTTCTCCGGCTCGAAATCCGCCTTCAGCGTGTCGATCAGCATGTTGGCCATGGCCAGCTCCGTTCGGCTTCACCAAGTCGGTGTCGGTGCGGAACTCGTCCACGTGCCGGATCTCGTCGGCGTAGTACATGGTGTGCAGCAGAATGCCCTTCTTGCCCGGCCGCAGGATCACGATGTGCTCGCGATTGTGCATGGCGATCTTCGCCACCGCGTAATAATCGGCTGCCTCCATCGCCTCGAACAGCAGCGCGTACGGCTTCTCGCCGCCCCCATCCGGCGCCATGTAATACGAACTCTCCAAATAGATCGGGTCCACCGGTCGCCTTTGACGAACTCCAGAATCTCCATCACCTTGGCGGTCTTCGGAGCGACCTTCTTGATGTCCTCCTCATCGATCACCACGTAATGGTCCTTCTCGTATTCGTAGCCCTTCACGAGTTCGCTGCGCGGCACGGGCTTGTCTTCCGCCTGGCAAAAAATGACCTGCTTGATGCGCGAATTGTCCTTGGCATGCAGCAGGTTGAAACTGACCGACTCTCCGCGCGCCGCGCTATATAAACGCACCGGCAACGAAACCAGTCCAAATGTCAGGTGCCCTTTCCAGACCGTGCTGGCCATAACAATACCGCCTCCTCTTTTGCAACCGGCTTTTCCGAAGATATCATGTAAATGGAGGAGGGGCAACGCTTTATGGCACTCGAAGAGTACGTCCGGAAACGCCAATTCGAGAAGACGCCGGAACCGCCCGCTTCCCCGCTATCCGCCAAAGACAAACCCGACGGCGACGCGCCGCGATTCTATGTACAGCGCCACGACGCCACCCGCCTGCACTACGATTTCCGCCTGGAAATCGGAGGCGTGCTGGTTTCCTGGGCCGTTCCCAAGGGTCCATCGCTCGAGCCGCTGGCCAAACTCCTGGCCGCCAAAGTTGAAGATCATCCCCTGGAATACGGCGAATTCGAAGGCAACATCCCGGCCGGCAACTACGGCGCGGGCAGCGTCATGCTCTGGGACCGCGGCACTTGGGATTTGCTCGGCGACGCGCCCGTTGAACGGCAGCTCGCGCGCGGCGACCTGAAATTTCGCCTCCATGGCGAAAAGCTGAAAGGCGAATTCGCCATCGTCCAGATGAAGAATCGCGGCAAGGGCAACGAGTGGCTGCTCATCAAGAAACGCGATGCCGACGCCGTCGAAGGCTATGACATCGAACAGCACGCCTGGAGCGTTCTCTCCGGCCGCACCCAGCAGGAAATCGCCGCCGGCTTGCCCGCCCGCCAAGCCATGCAAAAAACCGCCGGCGATCCCCAGCGCGAATGGAAGAGTCATCAGCCCGCCAAACGCGCCGCCGCCACCGCCCCTAAAGCTTCGCCCCCCAAAAAACACAAGCCCGTCGCCGCCCTGGCCTCGCTGAAGGGCGCGGTAAAGGCGGACATGCCCGCCGCCATCGCCCCCATGAAAGCCACCCTCGCCGAAAGTCCCCCCCATGGCGAAGAATGGCTCTTCGAAATCAAATGGGACGGCGTGCGCGCCATCGCTTTCATCGAAAACGAAACCGTTCGCCTGGTCTCCCGCACCGGCCATTCCTGCGAGAAACAATATCCCGAACTAAGCGTGATCTCCCACTACCTCGCCGCCGAACACGCCATTCTCGATGGCGAAATCGCCGCCCTCGACGAGAAGGGCGTCGCCCACTTCGCCCTGATCCAGCCACGCATCTCCCAATCCGATCCCAATAGCGTCTCGCACATGGCCCGCTCCCGCCCCGTGGTCTACTTCGCCTTCGATCTGCTTTACCTCAACGGCTACGATCTCCGCCAAGTCGCGCTCGTCGAACGCAAGCGCCTGCTCGAGTCCATCCTTTCTCCCACCGGCGTGTTTCGCTACTCCGGCCATTTCGCCGATGCCGGCGACGCCATGCTCGAAGCCGCCACCGAAACCGGCATCGAAGGCCTGATGGCCAAACGCGCCGGCAGTTGCTACGAATCGCGCCGCAGCTACGAATGGATCAAAATCAAAATCGTCCAGCAGCAGGAGTTCGTGATCTGCGGCTTCACCGCGGGCGAACGCGACCATTTCGGCGCGCTGGTCCTGGGAGTCTATGACCAAGGCAAGCTCCATTGGGCCGGCAACGTCGGCACCGGCTTCGACCAGAAAACGCTGGCGTTTCTGCGCGCCAAACTCGATCCGCTGGTCACCCAGCGCTCGCCCTTCCCCGATTCACCCAAGGTCGGCAAAGACGTCACCTGGGTGAAACCCGAACTCGTCGCCGAGGTGAAGTTCGCCAACTGGACCACCGACGGCCGCCTGCGCGCGCCTGTCTACCTCGGTCTGCGCCCCGATGTCGACCCCACCGATTGCGTGCGCGAAAAAGCCGAGAAAATCGCCGATGACCCCAAGCCACCCTCCCAACCCGCGCTGCTCTCCGCCCCCACCACGGAACTCACCCTCACCATCGAAAGCCATCCCCTCAAATTCACCAACCTCAACAAGGTCTTCTATCCCGTCGAAGGCATCGTCAAACGCGACCTGCTGAATTATTACGATGCCGTCGCCGGACCTGATCCTGCCGCATCTGCAGCGACCGCCCGCTCTCGCTCAAGCGCTACCCCAACGGCATCGACCACCAGTTCTTCTTTCAGAAGGACGCGCCCCTGACTTTCGCGCCCTGGCTGCGCGCCGAGGAAATCTACTCCGACCACAACGACGCGCCCATCCGCTACGTCTTCGCCGAGGACCGCGCCAGCCTGCTCTATCTGGTCAACCTTGGCTGCATCGATCACAACCCGTGGATGAGCCGCACCCCGACGCTCGACTTCCCGATTTCGTCCTGATCGATCTCGATCCGCAGGATTGCCCCTTCGACCTGATCGTGGAAGCCGCCCTGCTGGTACGCGACAAACTCGACGCCATCGGGCTCAAGGGCTATCCGAAGACCACCGGCGGCGACGGCATGCACGTCTACATCCCGCTGGATCCCATCTACACCTACGACGAAAGCCGCACCTTCGCCGAGATCCTCGCCCACCTGGTGCAGCGCGACCGGCCCGAATTATTCACCACGCCGCGCGCCGTCTCCAAGCGCCAGAAAAACCGCGTCTATTTCGATTGGATGCAGAACGGAAAATCGAAAACCATCGCCGCGCCGTACGTGCTGCGAGCCTACCCCGGCGCGCCCGTCGCCACGCCGCTCGATTGGAGTGAAGTGCGCCCCGGCCTGACCCCCACGCAGTTCAATATCTACAATGCCCCCGCGCGCTTCGCCAAGACAGGCGACTTGTTCGCTCCGGTGCTCACCAACCGCCAAACGCTGGAAGCCCCGCTCCGCAAGCTCGAAACGCTCCTGCGCACCCGCTGATTACCGCGCGATCCCCATACGCCGCATCAGCGCGGAAAACCGCGGGTCCGTCCGCAGATTGCCGTAGTAAGGCATCACGTTGGCATAAGGCAGCATCGGATTGCGTTCCTGATAAGCCTTCTCCAGCCATGCAAACGCCCGGTCTTTCTCGCCCAAGCTCGCGTAAAGCTGCGCCGTGTAGCAGGATTTCCCGAACCGCTTGCTCCTCGCGCACTGTTCGATAAACTCCTCGACCAGCACCATCGCCTCCGCCTTCCTGCCTTGTAGGACAGCCGCGCGGGCGCGCGCCGAAATGTCGTCCACTTCCGGAAACATGGTACGCATGCTCCGGTTAATCGCTGCCTCCGCGTCCAGGCGTCCGCGCGATGTTTCGAGCGCCCGCCATTCCTCGTAAGCGTGATAAAACGTGGGATCCAGTTCGATCGCCTTGCGGTATTCCGCCACAGCTCGGTCGTAACGCCCCAGATCGCCATAAATCATCCCCGCCGAGGTGATCTTATACGGCGACAACGGGTCCAACACCAGCGCCCGCTGGATCTCCGCCAGCGCCTCATCCTCGCGGCCCAGCGGATTCAAGTACGCCAGGCTGTACGCGAAATGCACGTCCGCATCGCCAGGGCTAAGCTCGATCGCCCGCTTGAATTCTCGTTCCGCACCCGCCCAGTCCCAGTCGTACAGAGCCTTCACATACCCCAGCGACACGTGCGCCGATGCCAGGCTCTCGTCCAACCGCAAAGCCTTATCGGCGGCTTCGCGCGCTTCCGGCATCGCCACCCGCGCCTCTTCCCATCCGAATACCCCCAGCCACGTGTGGCAATCCGCCAGTCCCGTGTACGCCGGCGCGTATCCTGGATCTTCTCGAATCGCCTGCGAAAAATATTCGATTCCCTTGCGAGCCGCCTCCGGCCGCCACTGGTTCAAATGAAAACGGCCTTCCAGATACAGGTTGTAAGCTTCCGGATCCTGCGTCGAAGCATGCGCCGCACGCCCCGGAATGCTTGCCACGCGCGGCGCCAGCGCGCTCACGATCGCGTGCGAAATCTCGTCCTGCACCGCGAATACATCCGCCAGCCGCCGGTCGTAAGTCTCCGACCATACGTGATAGCCGTCCGCCACCGTGCTCAACTGCGCCGTAATCCGCAGACGGTCGCCCGACCGCTGCACGCTGCCCTCCAGCACCGCCGCCACATCCAACTGCCGCCCCACCGCCCGTATGTCCGGATTCTTGCCCTTGAACTGAAATGCCGATCCCCTCGCCACCACTCGCAGCCCCTGCACTTTGGTCAGCGCGTTAATCAGATCGTCAGTCAGCCCGTCGCTGAAATATTCGTTCTCCTTATCGGAGCTCAGGTTGACGAACGGCAGCACCGCCATCGACGACGAGTCCGGCGCAGCGGGTTTGGCGTGCGGCTTGCGAATCGCAAAGTAGGCGATCGAAAGAACCAGCACAACCAGAGGCGCCGCCACCCGCCAGTCAATGCGCCAGCCGCGCACAAACTCGGCCGGCGCCACACGCACCGCGCCCTCGGCCGCGGCCGCCGTTGACTCGAACACGGGCAAATATCCCCCGCGCGGCAAATCGATGCGGATCGCGTCCCCTGCGCCTTGGCTGTCGTAGTATTCTTTCAGCCGCGCGCGCAGCTTTACCGCTTCCACCCGCACCACCGCGTCCAATCGCGGATCGTAACCGGGCTTCCGGCCGAAAACGTCGACGCCGACCAGCGTCTCCTTCAGCGGATTCCCGGCCAGCGCCTGCTCCACGATGTACCGCAGAAACCGCCCCGGCCGGTCAGCACCGGAAAAAGCCCGGCTGCCCAGAATAGTTTCCACTTGCGCCCGTACACAATCCGCCGCCGGCTTTGCATCGCCGCGAGATCCGTCGACGATGGATCCGTAGGGTTCCTGTGTGGAGGCTGCCACAGTCTTAATTGGATGTTACGGCCTTCACAACGGTTCGGTTCAATTTTGCGGTTTCTGGTGCATATTCCTCACCGCGGCGGGTATTTAACCCACCACAATCCGCTGGACAACGCGATCCATAAAGAAGTACACTGTCTTAGACAGCGAATTTCGATTGCAATTAACCACCATCCACGCTTCCATCCAACCGTCCGGCGCGCCGCGCCGTTCCTTGTCGCGGTTCGCAACCGAACTTAATCTAAACGTCCAATAGCATACATGGGTCCAGGCAGAAATTTACCTCCTCGCAGGCCAGCACGCAGAGAAAACGTCAACGAGTCCATCCGTGCGCGTGAAGTGCGCGCCGTCTTCCCCGACGGCACCGCTGAAATCATGCCCACCTCGGCCGCCTTACGCAAAGCCCAGGACATGGGCCTCGATCTGGTCATCGTATCTCCTACCGCCGTCCCGCCTGTCGCCAAGGCAGTCGACTACGGCCATTATCAATACGAACAAAAAAAGAAACAGCACGAAGCCAAGAAAAAGCAGCATGTCGTCCAGGTCAAGGAGCTGAAATTCCGCCCCAATACCGACGACCATGATTACGATTTCAAGAAAAATCACGCCATCCGTTTCTTGCAGGAAGGCAACCGCGTCAAAGCCGTAGTCCAGTTCCGCGGCCGCGAAATCGCTCATGCCGACCTCGGCCGGAAACTGCTCGCTCGCTTCGCCGCCGATCTCACTACCTATGGCACGGCCGAGAGCGCTCCCCGAATGGAAGGCCGCAACGCCCACGTCCTGATCAGTCCGACAAAGTCGACTGTCAAAGCCTGATTCCGCTACCGCGCCAGCGCGGTTTGGGTCTTACTGTACCTTGTTTGACCCGGTCCGGCGCTGGGTCCATGTTAAGATACGAAAGAAGCCATTCGGCCGCCGCGAGCTCACCTTACATGTACAAAGCCTTCTTCGGTTTTACTGAAAACCCGTTCAACATGAGCCCGGATCCGTCTTTTCTGTTCCGGAGTGCTCAGCACGAAGAAGCCCTCGCCAATCTCATCTATGGCGTGCAAAGCCGCAAAGGATTCGTCGTTCTAACCGGTGAAGTGGGCACTGGCAAGACGACCATGCTGGAATGCCTGCGCGACTTCCTCAGTTCTCAGCAAGTCACTTACGCTTCCCTCTTCAATTCGCGCCTCACCGTCGAACAGTTTTTCGAAATGATCGCTTACGACTTCGGCCTGCGCTGCACCCGCACCTCGAAAACCGAAGTCTTATTCGCGCTCAATGACATGATTATCGAGCGCGCCAACTTGGGCCGCACCACCGTTCTCATCGTCGACGAAGCGCACAACTTGGACTGGGACGTCCTCGAAGAAATCCGCCTGCTTGGCAACCTCGAGAATCGCCGCGGCAAAATGCTGCAAATTCTCCTGGCCGGCCAGCCGGAACTCGATCGCAAGCTGGAAGCCCCCGAATTCCGGCAGCTCAAGCAGCGCATCGCCCTCCGCTGTGTCCTCCAGCCCTTCGAATTGGAAGAGACTCTCGAATATATTCACTCGCGCTTGTCTCGCGCAGGCTTGAAAGACCAGTCAGTCTTCCCCACTGACATGTTGCGAGAGATCCACTACCGGACTCAGGGTATTCCCAGAGTGATCAACGCGATGTGCGATAACTTGCTTCTCACTGCCTTTGCCCTGGAAACCAAAGTTGTCACTCCACCGATGGTCGACGAAGTCTCCGCCGACATGCGTCTCCAACTGCCCGGCCAGCGCCCATTCCGTGCCGATCACAACTACGCCGAAAGAACTCTGCGCGAACACCGCCATGTCTCACCTGGCGATTAGTGTATACCCCAAAGTTATTCCTGGCCTAGCCCAAAGTTAGCAATAAGTGAACGTTCCGTCCCCCGTTCGGCATCAACTACCGTGTAAAAAAGTACTGCCCGGCGTAAAGTTTCTCTATTCCTTCAGATAGTGTGCGACACTTTCGGATGATAGAAACACCCGCTAAATCCCACTAGTGGACAGCGGTTGACCCATGGCTGGGGCAATGCTTGGGCAATTGGGGTTTCCCGGCGAGGGCCCTACACGTGCTGCATTTAACAATCAAAGGAGCAATTTATGAAGTCTTTGCAAAATAAGTGTGCCTGGATGGCGGTGCGCGCCTCCGTCATGGCACTGATGGTCGTCTCCGGATTCGCTGCCGTCAGCGGCTCGCGGGTTTCCCATGGTCCCACCTTCCCGCCCGATCCATGGGGCGGCAAAGTTGCCCACGGTCCCACTTTCCCGCCTGATCCGTGGGGTGGTAAAGTATCGCATGGCCCAACCTTCCCGCCCGATCCATGGGGCGGCAAGTCTTAAACGCCGTCTCGAGTAATTACAACCAATTGGAAGGGCTTGGCTGCCGAGCGAAATGCAACAGGCCCTACAGTATTGTGCCTGGGCCATCGGCCTCTGGCTCAACTTCCTGGTAATCGCCGCCTTGGTGCGCGGCCCGTACCGGCAATATCCCTTCGTCTTCGCGTATTCCCTCGCCCTTCTTCTGACCACCGTCGCTGAAGTGGCCCTCCGCAACACCGCGAGTGGCGATCAGGCTTACTGGATCGATGAAATTATCCTGGATGCCCTTGTCTATTGCCTCGTCATCGCTTTCATCGATCGCGCCGCCCGGGAAGTCCATCGCAAGACCATCGGCCGCGGCTGGCTAATCCTCTTCGCTGCCCTAATCGTCGCCGCCTCTTTTTCCTTCCGCACCGGGATATCGCCCAACCAACGCATGACTCTCATCAGCCGCGACCTGAACATCTGCGCCGTCGTCCTGGATTTGATTCTCTGGTCTCTGCTCGTCGCGGCACGTCAACCTAATCGGCGCTTGATGCTCCTTAGCGGAGGTTTAGGTATGCAGCTCACCGGCGCCATTATGGGCGAGTCCCTGCGGCATCTCTCCCGAAACCTGGTGTTGACCGGAACTCTGATAGAAGTCGCCACTAGTCTCCTGGGCCTATACATCTGGTGGCGCGCCCTTCGCGCCGTTCCCGCGGCCGCAACCGTCTGACCGCCCCCCCCCCCCAAAAAAAAGGGCGGGCCCCCGAAGGAACCCACCCGACAACTGAACGACGGCTTTGCGCGGCCGGCGATTCTGACCTACTGAGATTGCGACTGGCTCTGCGGAGGCGCTGCGGCAGAGGATGCCGCGGGAGCCGCTTGCGACAGCGAATAGCTCTCATCCGCACTGAAAATCTTCACTTCAACCCGTCGGTTCTTCGCGCGCGCCGCGCGGGTGTTACCGTCATCGACCGGCTTCTCTTCCCCCAGGCCAATCATGTGAATGCGGAAGATCGGAATGTCATGCTTGGCCACCAGATATTCCGTTACAGCATCCGCGCGTTTGCGGCTCAACACTTCGTTGTAAGCCTTCGTTCCCACGCGATCCGTGAAACCTTCCACCGCGATGAAGAACCGCTTATTGTGTGAGCCCGCCACCATGTTGTCCAGATCCTGGCGATCTTTGTCGGTGAGCGTCGATTTATTAAACGCGAACGGAATCGTGAGGTCGGCCACTTGCTTGTAATCGTCCAGGTTTGACACTACGCCGCGCAGGCTCCGGATCTCTTCGGAATCGGCGGTCGCGAGAGTATTAGCCTGGTTGGCTTTGTCCATGGCGCTCTGTGCGCCGTTTTGGGCAGTCATGGCTTGCTCTTTCGCGGCGCTGATCCCGCTTTGGGCGCGCTCGTCAACGCCCTTCAAATCGGTCTGCGTCTGATTAATCTGCTGACCGTTCTTGTTCGTCTGGTCGCCGACTTGGTCTACTTTTGCCTGGATCGGCGCCGTTGTATTCTGTACGTACTTCTTCGTGGCGCACCCGCCGGTGAGCAGCGTGGCAACCAGAAGGCCTGAACTGAGGTAAGCGCGTGTCATAATTAACTCCCGCCGCCTGTCATTGCAATTGACGCGCCGATGTGTCTTCTTGTTTGTTTTCAATGGCTTACTGCCGTTGTCATGGACTCCCTCTAACGCTTCTTTACTGACTAGGAAAACTTTACCGGGTCACAAACCATTACGAAATCTTAATGCCGCGAATTCCGCCGATTTCTAAATGCCTATCGGACCGTGATATCGTTCTTCGGTGATGAAACGACTCATCGCCTTCTTCTGCCTGCCGCTCTTCGCCGTGCTGGCGCAGGATACCCAGTACCCCGCTGACGGCAGCCAGATCCCTGCTGCCAAAGCCGGATGAGTGGCAGCAACCCCACCCCCAGCGAGCACGAGGCCTGGCTCCGCGATCTGCGCCAGTGGCGCCATGAGCGCCTCATCCGCATGGGCTACGATGACGCCGAATATCGCCGGCCCGAACTGCTGTGGACCCAGCGCAATTTCATCCAGCCGCAAATGATGGCCGAAGAACGCTATTTCTACGATCCCGCCGCCGGACGTTATACCGTCGATCGTTACCTCGACGACCTCGATCAAGCGTTACGGCGGCATCGACAGCGTGCTGATCTGGCCCGTCTATCCCGAACATCGGCATCGACAACCGCAATCAGTGGGATCTGGCGCGCGACCTGCCCGGCGGCATTCCCGCCCTGCGCCGCATGGTCCAGGATTTCCACCACCGCAACGTCCGCGTCTTCTTTCCCAGCATGCCCTGGGATACCGGCACCCGAGACATCGGCAGCCCTATTGGAGCGCGACCGCCCAACTGATGGCCGAAATTGGCGCCGACGGCGTCAACGGCGACACCTTCGACGGCATGCCTCGCTCCTATCGCACCGCTTCCGACCAGACCGGTCATCCCGTGGCCTTCGAGCCCGAAGGCTCCCCGCGCGCCGACGAAAACTCATGTGGAACAACCAGAGCTGGGGCTATTGGAAATTTCCCTTCGCGCCCATGGTCAGCAAACTCAAATGGCTCGAACCCCGCCACATGATCAATGTCTGCGATCGCTGGGCGCGCGACAAAGCCGACAATCTGCAAGCCGCTTTCTTCAACGGCGTAGGCTACGAAAGCTGGGAAAATATCTGGGGCATCTGGAACCAGATCTCGCCGCGCGACGCCGAAGCCCTGCGCCGCATCGCCTACATCGAACGCCGCAACGCCGAATTGCTGGTATCCCCGGATTGGGAACCCTACGCGCCCACTCTGCAATACGGCGTGTTTGCCAGCCGCTTCCCCGTCGCCGCCCGCACTCTCTGGACCATTGTCAATCGCAATGAGTACGATGTACGCGGTGAACAAGTCGCGGTCGAGCACCAGCCGGGCACGCGTTACTACGACCTCTGGAATGGCGCCGAGCTGAAACCGCGCCTCTCCGCCGGCGAAGCCGTGCTCAGCGTTCCCGTCGAAGCCCAGGGTTTTGGAGCCATCCTCGCCGTCGTGCCCGGCGGTGAGCCAGCGGACTTGGCCGAGCAGCTCGCCGCTGCCGCCGCATTCCGCCCGGCAGCCGTTAGCCAGCCTGTCTCACCAATGGCAATTCCTGCCGCAGCACCTCGTCGATATCGCGCCTACCCCCCCTGGCGCAAATCCCCCGGGCATGGTCCCCGTACCCGCCGGCCCATTCGATTTCCAGGTTGCCGGCATCGAAATCGAAGGCGACAATTGGATCGGCCTCGACGTCCAGTATCCCTGGGAAGACGCGCCCCGCCGCGGCCACCATCGCCTCCTCGACATAAAAGCATTCTCCATCGACAAGTACCCGGTCACCAATGCCGAATTCAAGAAATTTCTCGACGCATCTCACTACCATCCCCGCGACGATCACAATTTCCTGAAAGATTGGCAAAACGGCGAATTCCCCAACGCTTGGGCCAACAAGCCCGTCACCTGGGTTTCGCTCGAAGACGCCCGCGCCTACGCCGCCTGGGCCGGCAAGCGCCTTCCCCACGAATGGGAGTGGCAGTATGCCGCCCAAGGCGCGGATGGCCGTCTCTACCCCTGGGGCAACTCCTGGAACGCCGCCGCCGTTCCCGATCCCGCCAAGGGCCGCGACCTTCCCGGCCCCGCCGACGTCGATGCCCATCCCGCCGGCGCCAGCCCCTTCGGCGTCATGGATATGACCGGCAACGTCTGGCAATGGACCGACGAATTCGTCGACGATCACACCCGCGCCGCTATCCTGCGCGGCGGCAGCTACTATCAGCCGCAAGGCTCCATGTGGTACTTTCCGCAAGCCTACAAGCTCAACGAGCACGGCAAGTATCTCTGATGGCGCCCTCCAAGGATCGCGCCGGAACCCTGGGCTTCCGCTGCGTCCGCGACCAATAAACGCTGCCATCGCCGGAACGATGGATTTCGCACAATCGCGGTACAATCGCTGGCATGGCCACCCAAAGCTACTCCAACCACGCGCGCCTCGTGCCCGGCTTCCACTTCGTCCTCGCAAGCATCCTCCTGTTCACCTTGATTGGAGCCTCCATCAATCTCTCCAAGTCCTGGGGCGTCCACGGCGAGTTCTACAGCGCCGCCTTGATCTGGGTGCTCACCCTCTGCGGCGGCTTCTTCTTTTACTACATCCGCACGTTTTCCCTGAAGGCACAGGACCGCGCCATCCGCGCCGAAGAAAATCTCCGCCACTTCGCCCTCACCGGCAAACTGCTCGACGTCCGCCTCTCGATCGGCCAGATCATCGCCCTGCGCTTCGCCCCCGATAACGAATTCGTCGACCTCGCCCGCAAGGCCGCCGAAACCAACATGCCCGCCAAGCAAATCAAACAAGCCATCAAAAACTGGAAGGCCGACGAATACCGCGTCTGAGGATCTCCCATGTCGCGCACCGAATCCACCATGCGCGCCCTCGGAACGCCGGCGGCGGACTTCCATCTTCCCGACGTCGTTTCAGGCGCCACCATCAGCCTCGCAAACTTCTCTGCGTCGAAAGCGCTGCTGGTAATGTTCATTTCCCGCCACTGCCCGTATGTGCAGCACGTAAAACTCGAACTCGCCTGCCTCGGCAAAGACTTTGCCGCATCGGGCCTTGCCATCGTAGCCATTTCCTCCAACTATGTGCCGGATTATCCGGATGACTCCCCGGCCAGCCTGAAAGAAATGGCCGTCGAACTCGCCCTGAACTATCCCCTCTGCTACGACGAATCCCAGCAGGTCGCTAAAGCGTATGACGCGGCCTGCACCCCGGACTTCTTCCTCTTCGATGAACGCCGCCAACTCGTCTACCGCGGCCAACTCGACGGAGCGCGTCCCCGCAACGATGTCCCCGTAACCGGCGCCGACCTCCGCGCCGCCATCGCCGCCGTCCTCGCCGGCCAACCTGTTAGCCCCCAACAAAACCCCAGCCTCGGCTGCAATATCAAGTGGAAGCCGGCGGATATTACGATCTCGTAACAATCGTTTTTTTCCTTGCCCTTCCCCGCGATTCTTAGGACACTGAAGTTTGGAGGAAGAGTGGATAAAAACGCCAGAAAGGGTTCCCTCGTCATGGAACCCACGGAGCGCTGGACCGCGCAGGACGCCAGCGAACTGTACGATGTTGCCAGTTGGGGCAAAGGCTATTTTTCCGTCGACGAGAACGGCCACCTGTGCGTTCATCCCGCCAAGGAACCCGCAGCGCTTCATCGATCTGAAAGAGCTGGTCGATAACCATGGTGCTGCGCGGCATCTCTCTGCCCATCCTCATCCGCTTCGCCGAGATTCTCAAACATCGCCTCGGTGAAATGCACCAGGCGCGTTCCAGAACCTCCATCGCCGAGCATGGCTACAAGGGCACTTATTGCTGCGTTTATCCCATCAAAGTGAATCAGCAGCGCCAGGTCGTCGAAGAAGTCTTCGAATTCGGCCGCCCCTATCAAATTCGGTCTTGAAGCCGGCTCCAAGCCCGAACTCCTGGCCGTCCTGGCCATCGCCGACAACGAAACCCCCATCATCTGCAACGGCTTCAAGGACGACGAGTACATCGAGATGGCGATGCTCGCCAAGAAGATCGGCCGCCAGATCATCCCCGTCGTCGAAAAATATACCGAGCTCGAACTCATCCTGCAATATTCCGAACGCGTCGGCGTGCGCCCGCTCATCGGCCTGCGCGTCAAGCTCGCCAGCCGCGGCTCCGGCCGCTGGAAGTCCTCCGGCGGCTACCGTTCCAAGTTCGGCCTGACCGTCACGCGAAGCGCTGTCGCGCCCTCGAAGAGCTAAAAGACGCAGGCATGGCCGATTGCCTTCAAGCTGCTCCACTTCCACCTCGGCAGCCAGATCACCAACATTCGCCAGATCAAAGCCGCTGTCATCGAAGCCGCGCGCGTTTATGTGGAACTCGCCGCGCGCCGGCGCCGGCCTGCAAGTACCTCGATGTCGGCGGCGGCCTCGGCATCGACTACGACGGCTCGCAGACCGACTTCGAGTCCAGCGTCAATTACACGCTCCAGGAATACGCCAACGACGTCGTCTATCACATTCAAAGCGTGTGCGACGAGGTCGAGCGTCGCGCACCCCACCATCGTTACCGAAAGCGGCCGGGCCATCGCGGCCTATCACAGCCTGCTCGTCTTCAACGTGCTCGGAGTCTCCGGCATGGGTGAGTCGGACGTGCCGACCGACGTGCCTGCCGATGCCGAACAGCCGCTCATCGATCTCCACGAGACCAACCGCTCCCTCACCACCAAGAACCTGCTCGAAAGCTTTCACGACGCGCAGCAGGCTCTCGATCAGGCCTTGAATCTTTTCAGCCTCGGCTACCTCTCGCTCGATCAGCGCTGCCAATGCGAAAACTTGTATTGGGCCATCTGCCGCCGCATCCAGGCGCTGGCCAAATCTCTCGACTACTTCCCCGAAGAGCTCGAAGGCCTCGAAGCCATGCTCTCCGACACCTACTTCTGCAACTTCTCGCTCTTCCAAAGCATGCCCGATAGCTGGGCTATCAAGCAGCTATTTCCAGTCATGCCTATTCACCGGCTGGATGAACAGCCCATGCGCCACGCCATTCTCGGCGACATCACCTGCGATTCCGACGGCAAGGTCGATCAGTTCATCGACCGCCGCGACGTCAAGCGCACCCTCGCCCTCCATCCCTTCGATGGCGGCGACTATTACCTGGGCGCATTCCTGCTCGGCGCCTATCAGGAAATCCTCGGCGACTTGCACAATCTCTTCGGCGACACCAACGCCGTCCACGTCCGCTTAAGCGAATCCGGCGAAATCATCCTCGATTCCGTAATCAAAGGCGACACCGTCCGCGAGGTGCTCAACTACGTCCAGTTCTCCGCCGACGCCGCTGGTCACCCGCCTCCGCCGCGACGTAGAGACCGCCCTCCGCGAAGGCCGCCTCGGCTACGAAGAATCCGGCCGCCTCCTGAAGTTTTACGAAGAAGGCCTCCACGGCTACACCTACCTCGAAGACGTCCACGAGCAATAAGGGAACGACGATCGCCGACTATCACCCTGCAGAACCCTCCGGCCACTGGATCGTGGCGCGCCGCTTCTGTTGAGCACAATCTAGCAGGAATAGGTTGATCGGAGTTTGGTAGGGTATTCCCAATTGTAAGCGTCCCGTAAACCGCGAGCCGGGGCGCCGGGGGCGGTGCTGGATTATCGTATTGGGGACTGAGTCGTGGGTCAGGCAACGGGCACTTCGACAAGTTAGCGTTTATGTTCAGCTAGTTGAATTGCTGGCGCCTTGGGGAGAAGAAGCACAGCATCCTGATTTAGGCATTCCCCAGTCGAGTCCCGAAACCTATGAGCCATGAGAATCTTTGTTCGCCTCGTCTGCGAAGGGCCTCAAAGCCGCGGGAAGCGGTAGGGTCTTGGGTGCCTCGGTTGCCAGCCCATAGACTTCCAGTCCAGCAAGGACACCGCTCTTTTCAAAAACAAAGATACCGCTCAGATCGGCGTCGGTTCCGAAGACGAAATCTGCCAAGATATGAAGGCCACCGGACGGCTCGGGCCGTCCATCAATCGAAAGATTGACACTCGCGCAGCCACAGGGGCATCGCCAAGAAGTAGCGTTTGCCTTTTCGAGTTGCGGCAAAAATGCTTGTGCCTCCGGGATCCCGTTCTCAAGCATCCAACGGATGAGATGTGATTCGTTGGGCGTGAGCGGTCTGTCCATTTCTCAACGCTAACGCACCGCGCGCATAGCCGCAAACTTCTCGGGTGCAAGAGAGGCCTTTCGGTTTTTCCGCGTCCACGTGGACGCAACACGCTCAGCCACCGAACTGCCGACAGTGCTGGCGGCCTTAGGCACAATTTGAAACACCCCCTACCGCGAACCTTAAGCTTCAGGGGATGCCGCCGGTTGCCAATTGTGGGGGAGCAATTCGCTCAGCCGAGCGATAGAGTGCACCGGGATGCGCGAGAGCACATCGCGGAACCAGGCAAACGGCTCGACGCCGCACCGTTTACTGGAAGCGATGAAGCTTCGCAGCACGGCAGCCGTCTTGCCGCCGCTGTCGCTGCCGAAGAAGGTCCAGTTGCCGCGGCCGAGCGCGATGTCGCGGTTGGCTCGTTCCGTGGCGCCGTTATCAATCTCCAACTCGCCGTCTTCCAGAAATCGGGTCAGCGCCTCGACTCCGGTGAAATCATCCTCGATTCGGTCATCAAAGGCGACACCGTCCGGGAAGTGCTCAACTACGTCCAGTTCTCCGCCGACGCCCTGGTCACCCGCCTCCGCCGCGACGTGGAAACCGCCCTTCGCGAAGGCCGCCTCGGCTACGAAGAGTCCGGCCGTCTCCTGAAGTTTTGGTTACACCTACCTCGAAGACGTCCACGAGCAGTGAGGAGTGAAGGCGGAAACGCTTGTCCTACCGCGCTAACACGTGCGGCTGCTTTAACTTGGGGCAGGCGTTTTCACCCTGTCCGGCAGACTGTCAGTCTGCGGGCGATTGGTAACCGTTTCTCATCTGGGCCCTGCGGAGACAACTCTTCGAAGCCGAGCTCAGAGGATGCCATCGCCGAGAAAAGCCGCGGACCAGCCACGCCCCAAGGCAAGTCCATCGCCGGCCCCAATGCCATCAAGCCGGGCCTCCGCACCCGCTACGCTGTCTGCCCCGAACTTACAAAAGCGTCAACGCAACCGCCGCGCCCACCCCGCATCCCAATACCGCCGCTGCCGACTCCTGCCCCACGGATATCTCGTAATACCCCGCGCTTCCAAGAATCACGAACGGCTTCCCCGCCCCGTGTTCCGCATAACTCCGCGCCGTCGCCCGAATCCGCCGCCTGCCCACAGCCATCTCCATGGCGCCCTCCTCCAAAGCCGGGAAATCCTCCACAGAAAAATTGGTCACCATGTTCCCGAACCGGTCCACTTTCAAAATCGTCCCGGTCCACTGCCGCCGCCCCATCCGGGCAGGCTTGTCGAAATCCAGCCGCAGATAATTGCAGATCGGCTTTCCAAAGCGCGCCGCCGCCACGCCGCCCGCCAGGTACGCCGCCGACGGGGCAAAGATATCACGCCCGTGAAACGTGTTGCTCAGCGGGTTCAGCCAGTACCGCTCGTTCGTGATCGCCCGGACCTTGTGCTTCTCCCTGCCGTACACCATCGACAGCACCCCGTTGTCCGGCGCGATGAAACTCTGCCCTGCCGCCTGCGCCAGGATCGGACGCCGCGCCGTCCCCACCCCGGGGTCCACCACCACCACATGCACGGTCCCGCGCGGATAATAGCGGTACGTCTGCACCACCGTAAAAGCCGCGTCCCCAATCTGGTAGGCCGCTACCTCGTGGCTGATGTCCACGATCCGCGCGCGCGGGCAAATCGACAGAATCACGCCTTTCATCGCACCCACGTAGTGGTCGCGTCAGTCCGAAATCCGTGGTCAGGGTAATCAACGGGGCGGCCATTGTTAGAATATAGAGAAATGCAGCATTTCTACTTCGACCATAACGCGACCACTCCCGTGTCTCCGCAAGTCGTGGACGCCACCGTGGAGTGTCTCGGTCAAGTGTATGGTAACGCCTCCAGCATCCATCATTTCGGACAAGCCGCCAAGCAGCGCCTCGAACAGGCCCGCCGCCAGACCGCCGCGCTGATCGGCTGCCAGCCCGGCGAAATCGTCTTCGTCAGCGGCGGCACCGAAGCCGATAATCTGGCCATCTTCGGCAGCGTACGCCCCGGCCTGGGCAAGCCCGCCCGCGCCTCGCGCCACGTGATCACCACCACCATCGAGCACTCCGCGGTCCTCAACGCCTGCGCCCAACTGGAGCGCGAAGGCGTCGCCGTCACCTATGTCGCCGTCGGCCCCTCCGGCATTGTCGACCCGCAAGACATTCGCCGCGCCATCCGGCCGGACACCGTTCTCATCTCGGTCATGCACGCCAACAATGAATTGGGCACCGTGCAGCCCATCGCCGAAATCTCCGCCATCGCCCGCGCCGCCGGCATTACCATGCACGCCGATGGCGTCCAGTCCTCGGGCAAGATTCCTGTGGATGTCGAAGCCCTCGGCGTCGATCTCTTCAGCCTTAGCGGCCACAAAATCTACGCGCCAAAGGGAATCGGAGCGCTCTACATTCGGCGCGGCATCCACCTCTCGCCTGTTATGTTCGGCGGCCATCATGAACGTGAGCAGCGCGCCGGCACCGAAAACGTTCCCGGAGCCGCTGCCTTCGGTTGCGCCGCGGAACTGGCCGCCGCGAAACTCGCGGACGAAACCGTTCGCCTCGCCGCCCTGCGCGACCGGCTCGAAACGTCGATCCTCGATCGCGTCCCTCACACCGGCGTCAACGGCCATCGCCCCGCCCGTACCCCGAACACCACCAACATCTACTTTGATGGCATCGAAGGCGAAGCTTTGGTCATTGCCCTCGACCTGCGAGGCTTCGCCGTTTCAAGCGGCGCCGCATGTTCCTCCGGAGCCATCGAACCCTCCCACGTCCTGACCGCCATCGGACTCGCCACCGATCGCGCCCGCGCCAGCATCCGCTTCTCCCTCGGCCAATCCAATACCGTCGAACAGGTCGACCAACTGGTCGAAGCGATTGTCGCCGCGGCGGCCCATCTGCGTAAGCTGTCGCCGGTGTTCGCGTGAGCCCCGTCCCCCCCCCCTCGCCTATCGCCGTAGCCATGAGCGGTGGCGTTGACAGTTCCGCCGTAGCCGCTATGCTCGCCCGTTCCGGCCAGCCCGTCGTTGGCCTCACCATGCAGCTCTGGAATCAGCGCCGCTTGCCCGAGCTTTCCGTCGAGGGCGCCACCGGCCGCTGCTGCTCCCTCGACGATGTCTACGACGCCCGCCGCGTCGCCGAACAGATCGGCATCCCGTATTACGTCGTCAATTTCGAACGCCAGTTTGAGGAGCGTGTGATCGCGCCCTTCGTCGCCGACTACCTCGCCGGCCGCACGCCCATTCCCTGCACGCTTTGCAACAACTTCATTAAGTTCGATCAGTTCCTCGAAATGGCGGACTCCGTGGGCGCCGGGCGCATCGCCACCGGCCACTACGCCCGCATCGCCTTCGATGAAACCACCCGCCGCTACCAGTTGCGCCGCGCCGTCGACCAGTCCAAGGATCAAACCTACTTCCTGTTCGGCCTTACCCAAGCCCAGCTCGCCCGCAGCCTGTTTCCGCTAGGCGAAATGCACAAAGCCGACGTCCGCCAACTCGCCCGCGACATGCATCTCTCCGTCGCCGGCAAGGGCGAAAGCTTTGAGATCTGTTTCGTGCCCAATGGCGATTACGCCGCGTTCATGGACGCTTATCTCCGGCAAAAAGGCATGGAACCCGAGCGGACCAGCGGAGAAATCGTCACCACCGAAGGCCGCAAGCTGGGCGGGCACAACGGCGTCCATCACTTCACCGTCGGCCAGCGCAAGCGTCTCGGTATCGCCACCGGCGAGCCGCTTTACGTGATCTCCACCGATCCGCAATCCCAGCGCGTAACCGTCGGGAGTAATGACGAGCTGTTGCGCGCCACGCTGACCGCCGCCAACGTGAATTGGGTTTCCATCGCCGGCCTCGACCAGCCCGTCCCAGCCCAGGTCAAGATTCGGAATCGGCACGTCGCCGCCCCCGCCACCCTGATTCCTACCTCGAGCCCCAACCGCGTCGATGTCCGTTTCGAACTGCCCCAGCGCGCTGTCACGCCCGGACAGGCCGCCGTATTCTACGATGGGGATGCGGTCCTGGGGGGGGGCTGGATTGAGTGATCTTCGTTTGGATCGGCGGCGCCCTGCTGGTTGCCGCATTCGCGTTTTTCTCCCTGCTAGCCGTTAACGTCGGCCGCTCCCGCCGTGCCTCGAAAAAGCTAAGCTGCCCGTACTGCGGTAGCCCGACCCTGCACGCTTCCTCGCCGAAAGGCCCGCTCGATGGCCTTCTCAGTTACTGGGATTGCGCCCCCTATCGCTGCGAAGTCTGCTTCGGCCGCCACTACCGGTTGAGGAAAATCGGTTAGCAAGCGGCGGCGAAAACCCCCAGCGCCGTGCACGAATTGCACGCTTTTGGAACATTTTCCCTCTTGTTTGCGCTTTCCCCGCAAGCCTTGCGACGGCAGTCCGAATGCTCACGGAATGGCAATGCGAATCGCCGCCTGGGTGTTTGCTTTCGTACTGAAATTCGGCGGATTCGGGCTGCTGATCATTGGCATCCTCGACTCATCTTTCCTCTTCGCGCCGTGGGGGAACGACTTGCTCGTGGTGGCGCTCACGGCCCGCAATCCGAAACTGCTCCAGATGTTGTATTACGCACTCATGTCTACCATAGGCTCCGTCCTCGGTTGCCTGCTGCTGGATGTGACCATACGTCCGCTCGGAGAGAAAGGCCTCGAAAAACATCTCCCAGCCCGCCGCTTGAAGCGCGTCAAACAGAAGATCGGGGACAACGCCGGAAAAGCGCTCGCCATTGCCTCCCTGGTTCCGCCTCCCTTTCCCTTCACCGCCTTCGTCATGGCCGCGGTAGCCCTCCAATACCAGCGTAAACGGCTTCTCGCCGTCATCGGCGTCACGCGCATGATCCGTTTCACCATCTTGGGTTTCCTCGCCCTGCGCTTCGGAGAGAGCATCCTCCGATGGTCGAAGAACCCAATCGTCCAGGCTGTCTTGATCGGTTTGATCGTAGTGTGCACGGTGGGTAGCGCCGCCTCGGTCTATGGCTGGCTTCGTCGCGGCAAATCCGAATCCGCCCAGCCTGGCGTAACGAACCGTACGCCAACCCCGCGAACCGTCCAATAGGCCGCAAAGGTGCAGGGTAAATAGGCGGAGGTACAATGCAAACCAGTAAGATTAAAAAAACCGACCCGGAAAAGAGACTACGTAAGGTTCTCTCGGCAAGCACCTTGGCCGGCGATCCCGTACGCAATTCCGCGGGTGAGGACCTAGGCAAGGTTGACCAGCTCATGATCGATCTTCAGTCGGGGAAGGTTGCCTACGCCGTACTGTCGTTCGGCGGCGTGCTCGGCATGGGCAACAAGTTGTTCGCCGTACCGTGGAGCGCCTTCAAGATCGATGAAGACGAGCAGTGCTTCATCCTCGATGCAGACAAGAAGACCCTTGAAAACGCTCCCGGTTTCGACAAGAACAATTGGCCCGATATGGCCGATACCACTTGGCGTTCGAAGGTCTACGAATACTACGATGCCGTGCCGTACTGGGAGGATGAACGCGATGTGAAGGTCTTTCGCGGGGGCGGTGGTTTCTAATCATCCCAGCCTTTCTCGGAATAGCCACGGGGGCGGTTCAACCGCCCCTCACTTAGCGTGCCATCGGCTCAGTATCAGAGTGACGATGCCAAAGCCGCCGATGGCCAACCCGGCAATCCGGTTCATCCAGAGCATGGCTTTGTCGGTAAACCGGTCGCGAAAATGACTGGCAATGGCCGTTAGCAAGATCCACCACAGCATCGACCCCACAAAAATCCCGCCCACCAGCAGCAGCGTCAGCAGCGGCGGCTTGCGATGTCCCGTCCCCAACGCCGCCAGAATCGCCAGGAATGACAGCACCACGGTAGGATTCGTCAGGTTCAGCAGAAAAGCCGTGATAAATTCGGAGTGCGTGGACTTAGTCCGCTCTTCCTTGAGCGACTGCGGCTTCTTAAAGTAATACAGAAACCCAATCCCAATCAGCAGAAATCCGCCGAACAGCCGGATCCAGAACTCCTCGCGCAACAAGAACTGAATCACGAAACTAATGCTGAATCCTGCGATCGCGCCATAAAAGGTGTCGCCCGTTGCCGCCCCTAACCCGGATACCAAACCGGCCAGCCGGCCTTTAGTCAGCGTGCGCGACATGCACAGCACATTCACCGGACCCACCGGCGCCGATATCGCTACGCCCGCCAGAATTCCCTTAATCAGTAGTTCGAGCTCATTCATGCCGCGACCTAACCCGCACTCACCGTCGGCAGCGCCTTGGCGATCCGGAAGCGCAGCCTGCCGTGCGCTTCGCGAAGGGCTTGTTCTGCCGCCGCCGGTTCGCTGGCGCGCGCGAAGATAAACCCCAGATACGAGCGCCCCTCCGGTAGTCGCGCCAAAGCCTGGCCCGCCTTCGCCGTGATCACTACGTCCTCTACGCCCGCCACCGCCCGCGCTTCGTCAACTCCCGAAGCATCCTGATAGACCCCTGCGGCTGGAATCGGAATCATCATCACACCCGAAGCCCCGCCCTCAACCTGAAGCGCTGTAACATCCTCCCCCATCGCGTGCCGCAAGATCAGTTCCTCCAAAGCGCAAAGGGGCGCGTCTTCGGCGCCGCCATAAAGGAGAGGGACTCCACTGTTCCGACAGCGGCGCCGGGCGCCACGTTTTGCGCGAGTTCCTCAGAAGCGCAAAGGGGCGGTTTGCCGCGCCGCCATAAAGGAGAGGGACTCCACTGTTCCGACAGCGGCGCGGGGCGTCCCGTTTTGCGCTAGTGCTTCAGATGGCGTCTCTTCGCTGAAGCGTAGGGCCTTCGCACAGAGCCCGCCAATCGGCCTTGCCGCAACCTCCAGCATCCACAAGTCCATACCGTTAACCCGCAGTTCCGCATGGAACGGCCCGTGTTCGAGCCCCAGCGCCGCCACGGCACGCTCCACGGTATCGCGTATCGCCTCCTGCACCGCCCCGCTTTCCCGCGATGGCGTCACATAAATCGTCTCTTCGAAAAATGGCCCCTCCAGCGGGTCGGGCTTGTCGAAAATCGCCAGCACCCGCGCCATGCCCCGCGTCACAATTCCCTCAACCGCGAACTCGCGTCCCGGGATGTAAGTCTCCACCTGCAAATATCCGGCCTGCTCCGCGTCCGCCATCCGGATATCGTGCGACTTCTCCAGCAGCGCCTTGATCCGCGCAAAGGCCCTCCGAAACTCAGCCTCGTCGTTAGCCCGGATCACCCCGCAGCTGCCCGATAGTCCCAGCGGCTTCAGTACGCACGGATAAATGGCGCGGCCAGACGCGCCCTCCGCTCCTTCCGCCAATGCGACCCGAAAGTATTCCGGCACGCGCAGTCCCGCTGCCTGAAATTTCTGCCGTGCCAGATACTTGTCCTGGCAAGCTCTCACCGCCGCCGGAGGATGGAATGGAATGTGCATCGCGGCGGCCACCTCGGCCGCCAGTATCGCCGGCCCGTCCCCCACCGCCGCAACCGCGTCGAACCCCCTGTCTCCAGCCGCCTTCACGCATGCCAACAGCGATTCCTCGACCTGCCCGAATTTCACCGCTACCGCGCGGTCTCCCCACGGGTCATCCAGTACGTGGCAGCGGTCCGTCGCCAGCGTGAACTCCACACCCAGTCGTTCGGCGGCCTCGGCGAACGCGCGAATCTGATAGCCGGTGGTAGAGGCAAACAACAGCAGGCGCGGCAGACTTCAATCCTCCGCCCGGAATGATTCCATGGTCCGCGGATTGAAGGCCCAGTGAAATTCCAGCTCGTATCCGAGCGAGCGCGCCAGGCCGTCCAGATCCGGAAACAAGGTGGCATGCGTAATGTTCATCCGATACAACTCGCGCAACCCGGTTTCCCTGATCTTCGCCGCCGGCAGGATAAACTTCGCCATCATCTCCTGCGGGTCGGCATACTGATGTACGATCTGGTCCATCGGCTTATCCAGCACCCCCGGCAGGGCAAATGTGCCCGACTGCGCGATCAACCGCCGGTTCATGGTGTCCGGCTCGCCCAACCAGATAAACTCCCGGTCGCCCTTCAGGAAATAGCGCGCGAAATTGCCCTTCCGCCGCGGATCCATGGCCCGCGTGGTAGTTCCAGCTCTCCGCGACTGGTTCGATCGGCGGATTCCGCCGGCGCTGATGTTTGCGGGATTCAAAGCCCACACCGCCGCGTCGGTCGTAGCCCGGTCCAAAGCAAAAAATGCCGCCACGTAAGGCGACCACGTGAAGTCCAGCAGCCGTGTCGGCGCCCCATGATGCTGCATCAACGCCAGCCATTGAAAATCGTCATCCGCCTCGGGCGGCTGCGCCAAAAACTGATGCGCCTTGCGCTTGAACACCCGTAGAATGCGGCCCTCCTGCTGCGGCCAAGCCCTGGGGTCGATACGAAAGATCCGGAAATACCGCGACAGCGCGCTGGCCAGCGGCCATGCCTCTTTCCGGTGCCCCCGAAACGCCCAGTTGGAATAAGGCGACCCGGTGATGATCTTCAGAAACTGGTCCCACGATTCCAGACGGTACTGCTTGTAGATCGTAGGTTCCGCCGCTCGAGCCTGCGCACCGCTACGTCGGATCATCGTTTACCGGCCGTAAATAAAGCGGCTGCGGCGTGGATCGGCGCCGCCCGTCAGCACTCCATCCGCCATGTTGATGCGGATCGCTGTCGGCGCCGAAAGATTCGCCCAGTCCCCCACCACCGTAATCTTGTGACCCATCGCCGTCAGCTTGTCGATGGTAGCCTGCGGCACGCGCTTCTCCACATTCACATGCCCCGGCTGGAATTCATGGAAATCGAACGAGGTGTATAGGTGCGCGCTGTCGAATCTTGCCGCTTCAATCGCCTCTTGCGGCGACATATTAAACTCCACCAGGTTCAGGAACACCTGCAACAAGGTCTGATCCTGCAAGTCCCCCCCCGGCGTCGACATCGCCAGGAACGGCTTGCCGTCCCGCAGCACCAGCATCGGACTCAGCGTCACGCGCGGCCGTTTTCCCGGCGCCAGTTGGTTCGGATGCCCGGGCGTCAACACGAACGTCTGCATGCGCTCGCTCATGGCCAGTCCCGTGTCTCCCGCGATCACCGAAGGCAGCCATCCGCCGCTAGGCGTTGCCGAGAACATATTGCGATCCCGATCCACCACGTTCACACAAGTCGTATCCTTCGCCGCGATCGTCGATTCGTTCGACGGCGGCATCGCCAGCGGTCCACCGAATGAGCCAGGCCTGAATTCCAGCGACGCGTGCTCCGGATCGATGAGCTTCCGCCGCTCCGCCGCATAGTCCTTCGACAGCAGCGTCTCCTCCGGTATCTTCGAGAACTTCGGATCGCCATAATACCGGTCGCGATCCGCAAACGCCAGCTTGATCGCTTCCACCAGCGTGTGGATGTAAGCCGGACTGTTATGCCCCATCGCGTGCAGATCGAAGCCTTCCAGCAAATTGAGCGTCTCGATCATCACCGGACCCTGCGACCAGAATCCCGGCTTGTAAATCTCGTATCCTCTGTACGTACCCTTTCGCGGCGTGTCCACTTCCGCGTGGAAACTGGCCATATCGTCATACGAGATCAGCCCGCCGTTACGGTCGCAAAACTCCGCGAACTCATGCGCGATCGGCCCTTTATAGAAGTAATCCCGGACCGCCTGCAGTTTCTCGCCGCGGCCGCCTTTGGCCTGCGCTTCCGCACTCGCCAAAGCCCGCAGCGTTTTCGCCAAGGCAGCCTCCCGAAACACGTCGCCGCGCCGTGGAACCATGCCGTTCGGCAGGAAAAAGTCTCGCGACGTGGGCCACAATTGCAACAGCGGCACCGACCCGCGAATCCAGTCCGCCATCACCTCCGTGATGGGAAACCCGTCCGCATACTCGATCGCCGGCGCCGCAACTTGAGCCGAAAGACAGCTTGCCGTATCGTTCCAGCGCCAGGACCAGTCCATCCATCACCCCTGGCACCGGCGCAGCCAAAATGCCCTCCGCCGGCATCGGCGGCATGTGGCCTGGCTGTTCCCACAGCTCTCTGTGGCGCGCTTCGTAAAACGCGACAGTGGCGCGTTTGGGCGCCGTGCCGATGCCACTGATCACCACCGGCGGCTGATCGGCCATCTTGATCACGATGGGTATTTCCCCGCCCAGCCCAAAGTGGTCGAGCTCGGTAACGCCTGCCGCCAGCGTCGTCGCGACTCCCGCATCCACCGCATTGCCGCCCAGTGCCAGAATGCGCATCCCGGCGTCGACTTCGAAGTTATTGCACGACCCCACCATCTCGTGAAGCCCGCGTACCGGCGGGAACATGGTGAGCTTCGACTGGCCCCAGGCCAGCGCCGGAGACAGGCAAGCCAGCACTCCCAGGTGAACAATCCGGGGGTTAACCCTCATAGCGGTACATCGTCCCCGCGATCGATTCGCCGCGCACTTCGATCCTGCGAAGGTCCGCCGATCCCACGCCGTGCCGCTCAGCCAGGAGCAGAGTATTTTCGCAACTCCGGAACACCCCGCTGCCGCGCGGCGCGCGCGGGTCGTAACCCATTACCGCTGTTGCCACCGCATCCGTCGAAACCGGGTTCAGCCCCGCCACCAATACGCCCGGTTGCACCCGCCGCACGCCTTTGATCCAGGGACCTTCGCCGCCGGCGATAGACTCGATGCCGTCGATGATCTCCAGATTGATCGGCCGCGACTTCACCAAATCGGCCACGATATGCGGCACGCGATAGCCTGCCTCGCGGCTCGACTTCGCGTCCAACTCCGCCGGCGCTGATTTCGACGGCTGCCGTTTGCCGTCGTGCATGGTCTTCACCCGCCCCGATGTCGGGTTCTCGTTGGGAGCATCCACGCCGGCATCGTCGCCGTAGATCGAAGCCGGCAGGATACCGAAGCAGTTCTTCATCGAGAGCGTCACGCCGCATGTGGCGTGGTTCTTCAACTTCGCCATGCTCACGAAAACATCGGTGTCCGCGTAGGCGTGGTTCAGGTCGTACGCCGGAAAAAGATAACCGCCGCCCGGTACCTGAAAGCGGGCATATTTCTTGCCCTTGCCCAGCGCATTGGTGTTCTCGAACTCCACGCCCTGCGCCGTCGATTGCAACTGCCGCACATTCCACCCGGAATCCAGCAGGTAGTCCTCCAGCGGACCGCTAGTCGCCCAAGCGCTCTCGACGAACCGGATGCGCCGCGCGCCCGCCTGTCCCATCAGATGGGCCGTCGCTCCCACCACCTTGGGATGCACGTAGTGCGTCACGCCCAGAGCCTTGCCGTTCACGCGCAAACCCGGACTGCCCGTCATGTTCAGCTTGATCGTGACCGTTTTGCCGCGTACAATTCCGCTCAAACCACCCAGTTGATCGAACAACGCAGCCAGGTGCGCGGCCACATCTTCGTCGTAAGAGGAGCACTTGGCGATCGCCACCGGTGCAGCCGGAGCGTCGCCGGGCGCGCCCTTCAAAAGAGGCGCGGCGGTAATCAGGGCAAGCCATTCTCTCCGAGTCATCTTCTTAGTCTAAACTCTACCCGGCCCGCGTGGATGCCGCTCCAACTCACCCAATAATTCCGACAGCCGCGGCGCCGCCTCCGCCTGCCCGCCGAATCGCAGCGCATTGTACGCCCGCGTAAATTGCAAAACCAGCGTGCCTATTTCAGAAGGAGGCAGCGAACAGGCAAATTCATGCGGCGTGTACCAGACCGGCTTTTCGAATCCGCGCCCCTTCAACAATTTCAGCATGCGCCCATAGAGCAGCGTGGCATCCGCCACGCTCGCCCGCCCGCGCCGCAAACGCCACACCCCCAGGCGCATTCGGACCGTCCGCCAAAGCTTCGGCGCCGACCACGCCGCCACAATCCCAAACGCCAGCGCCAGCAGCCACCACAAACCTGTGCGGAGAATCCACGAGCGCGTAGAAGTCCAGCCCTCGCCGAAATCGAAAAACCGGTCCAACCACCGTAAACTCACCCGCCGGCTCGCCTGCTCCATCCGATCCGCCAGCGTCGCCTGATGCCCCAGATCGTAGCTCACCACCCATTCCTGCCAAAACGTCTCCATGGCGTCCGCATACAGCGAAAGTTTGATCAACAAAGCATTCGCGCCAGGGTGCGGATCCGGTGGCGTCGGATCGAGGGTCACCCACCCCCGTCCCGGCAGCCATGCCTCTACCCAGCTATGTGCATCGGAAGCACGCACCACGTACAGCTCCGTCAGCGGATTATAAATTCCGCCTTGGAAACCGGTCACCAGTCGCGACGGGATGCCCATTGTCCGCAGCATCACCGCCAGCGCGGACGCAAAATATTCGCAGTGGCCTTTCTTGCGGACGAACAAGAATTCAGCCAGGGGATCCGCCACCTCGTGCGACGGCAGTTCCAGCGTGTAACCGTAATCGCGCCGTAAGAACCTGGTCAGCGCCACCGCCCGGCCGGTGTCGTCGGTAAAATCGCCTGCCGCCGCGCGCGCCAGTGGCAAAATCCGGGGATCGAGCTTCGGCAGCTTTAGATACTGCCGCTTCTCTCGCACGCCCAGAAAATCCTCGGCGCCTGTGTCACCCAGCCAACCGTATACGTCGTAATAAAAGCCGTCCATCGGCGGACGCCCCAGCCGGTAGCTGCCGTCCGGCCGCGCCATGATGCTCATCTGCTTCAGAAAAACAATCTCGGGCCGGCCCGCGAAAAACAGCACGTCCGAATCGAGGTTGTTCAGGCTGATGCGGTAATTCGTACTATGGCCCAGCATCCGGCGCTGCTGATCGTTGGCTAGTTGAAAAACGCCCTTGGCCACCGCCGGAACCCAATGCGGATCGGTCGATGGCTCGAACCACGCGCGTCCATTGAAATCGCTCAGCGTCGCCCCGCGCCACTTCAGATCGCCCGGCGCGCGCCCGCTGGCGAATCGCACGTGCATCACCGGCCGCGAGGTGGTTTGGATTTCTCCGATCTCTCCCAGCGTCACCTGATTCGAAAACCCAGGCAAATAAAAACGCCGCGATACCAGCCGCCGGAGCGCCGCATCCGCCGTCCTCGGCAGCATGAAAAACAAACCCGCCGTCAGCCCCAGAATCCCCAGCGTAATCACCGCCGTCAGTGCCGCCAGACGCAAATGAAACCGCCGCAATCCGCTGCGCGCCACCGCCAGCGGCTTCTGCATCGACCGCCGGATTTCCCCGCTGGTAAACGCCGCCATGGCGAACGATAAATACAAAATCAGAAAAAGGAAGAAGTTTGAATTGGTCGAGAGTATGGCCGCCGCCAGCAACTCCAGAAACGCGATGATCGCCATGAAGAAATAATCGCGATTCGACCGCGAGGTCAGAATCTGGATCACCGCCAGAAAAAAAACCAGGTGAACGGTGGACTGGATGAAGGCGCGCGAAAGAAACAGGTAGTCCAGCGGGAAAAACGCCACGTAAACCAGCGTCAGCGCCACCACCAGCTTCGGCGAAATCTCAAATCGCAGCAACCCAGAAATCAGAACGGCGCGCAGGAACAACCCGGCCCCGGTAAGAATCACCGTTGGCGCGTCCAGGTACCCCGATCCCGCCACAGCCAGATAGCCGCTGACCACCAGCCCCCACAGTGCGAATTGGAAAAAACGCTCGACCGCAGCCGTGGGATTCGCCGGTGAGCGGGCCATTCCCCTATTGTACTTGCCCGGCTCGACTACTTGTTCTGCATGTAACCGGCGAGCCTACCGCGCAGCATTTGCAGTACCTCGTCGTTGTGTTCGCCGGCCAGCGCCGCATCCACAGCCTTCCGCCCCGCCGCAATGGCGTCTTCTCGGCGGCCCAATCGCCCGTAAATTCCTGCCAGCATGTCCAAGCACTGCCAATCCTGCCCACTGCTGATCTCGACAGCTTTCTCCAATTGCACGACAGCATCCGCCAATCGTCCCGACTCCCGCAGCACGTAGGCCAGGCTAAACCGGTACTCGACCGCATCGGGCGCCAGCGCGACGGCCCTCTGCAAAGGCACAAGCGCTTCCGCCGGCCGCCCAGCCTTTACCAGCGCCGCCGCCAGCTTGTTCTGCGCATCCGGTGAATTCGGATTCGCCTCGACAGCCTTTTCCAGGTGCCCCAGCCCTTCGGCTAACAGGCCCCGCTCGCTGAGCACCGTTCCCAAATCCGCCTCAACCGCCGCATTGCGAGGGTTCAACGCCAAGGCCCTCCGGTAGCTTCCAATCGCATCGTCCAACTGGCCCGCCTGCGCCTGTGCCAACGCCAGATTCGCGAAGATCACTGGCTCGTTCGGAGTTAATTCATTGGCGCGCATATACTCCGGAACGGCTGACGCGTAGTCACCCATGCCGCTTAACGTGTAAGCCAGGTTGAAGTGCGCTTTGCCATCCTCCGGGTCTGCTTCCAAAGCCTTGCGCCACGCAGGCACAGCCTCGGCGAGTTGATTCTTCTTCATCAAATCGTTGGCGACATTGAACAAGCGGTAAAACTCCGTCGCCGGCGCTTCGATCCGCTCCAACCCGCCCTTTGGAATATTCACAAACTCTGGAATATTCGCCGCCCGATTCGCCGCCGTGGTGTCGTCCACCAGAATAGCCGGGCTGTCGTTGCCGCTCTCGTCAATATGCGTCAGGTAGAGCTGCGTATACAACGACCGGCTCTTTGACGAAAAGACCAGCCACCGTCCATTCGGTGAAAAACTATGCCACGAATTCATCAGTTTCTGGTTCGCATTCAGCCGCCGCGCCACGCCGCCCTGTGCCGGGACGATGTACAAATGGCTGTCCGGACGCATCAGCAGCCCCGTTTTGTTCTGCACGAAAACGATCCACTTGCCATCCGGCGACACCTTCGGAAAATCGTTGCTCATCCCGTTTTCCGAGGCGCCTGCAATCCGCTCCGCCTTGCCTCCTTTGCCGTCATTGAAAGGAACGCGATACAGGTCGTATTGGATTTGCGTCTCGTTGGGATCGTTGGCGTACCGCGAAATCGGTTGTCCAGCCGGATACGGGTCGCGCGCCTTCGCTCGCGAAAACACCAGGTAGCTGCCGTCCGGACTCCAGAACCCGCACGCCTGCACGTAATCCGGATCGTCCGCGCCCGGCAGAGGCTGGAGCTTTCCGCTCGCGGAACTGTACCACGCCAGGATCCCCCGCGTCGGGAAAAATACCTGCACGAAACCGTAGGCCGGGTAGAAGCCCTGATACAACCGGTCGCCCAGATGCCGGCTGCCCGCCCCCGGTTCATCGATGGACGTCACAACATACTTTCCATCGGGCGACACCTGCGACATAAACCCAAAACGTTGCGGCGTGTTTTCCGTAAACTCGCTCCATTTGACAATCCGCTCCTTGCTGATGGAACTCACCTTCTGAATTGGGATCAGGCCGTATAGCGCCTTATTGTTATTGGGGCCATCCACGTCCAGCCCCAGCGTCTTGCCGTCGTGAGAAACGGAGTGGCAATTGGCGCAGGTCGGCAACTTCTCCATCACCGTTTTGCTCTGCGGCTCATCCAGATAGCGCAGGCGCCACTTGATCAAAGGAAGTAAAGAATCCGGCAGCGGCTTGATCACCCCGCGCTCCCCTTGCGCGATCGCGGGCAACAACGGTACGTCGCGATAAAAAAGCGGCGCCCCAACCGGATCGGGCGAGACCTGCAAAGTCACTTGGCCGCGCGAAACCGCCCGGCCGCCGTTCTCGCCGGTGATCACTACAGTCGCACCGCGCCTGCCGCAGCCTTCTTTGATTGCGCGCCACATGGCGGCATCCGGCTTCCATGTGTGCGATGCCGCTTGTTCGGGCGTCAACGCAGGGGGAACAAAGCCGCCGTAGCTATCGTCAATCTCCCCCACCCGCATCAACTCGCCGCGCGATTGCACCACAAGATCCACGCCCCCTGCCGCAAACCGCACCCGGATATGCCATGTCGTAGCCCGCGCCGAAGCATCGCGCCACAGGAACGTGGGCGCAGTAATTTCCGGAGGAAAGACAGAACCTTCGCTGGGGTAATCGACGGTAATGGCCGCCAGGGCATCAGGCAATTGCTGCGGCACAAAGCCTCGTAGCAGAAGCAGTGAACCCAGCCCAGCAATTCCGGCGACAAGAAGGGCTAGGCGCATGCGCACAGGCTTCTGGGCCGAAACTATAAGCTATCAGAAGGCGTTCGATTTTTCCGGCCGTGCTGCGCGGCCTTCCTGCGCGATCGGAATTGCGTCCGGATGATTGGGCCGCGAACCGTACCGATTGGCGAAAGCCTTGGTGAATTCCGCACCCAGAAAGAACATCTGGCTCGAGTAATAAACCCAAAAAATGAACACCACCACCGAAGCCGCGGCGCCATACGTCGAAACCAGGCTCGCCCGTCCCAGATACAGTCCAATTCCGAATTTGCCCAAGGTGAAAAACGTGGACGTGACCGTCGCGCCTAGCAGCACATCTTTCCACTCGATGCGCACTTCGGGAATGACTTTATAGATGGCCGCAAAAAGGCCGGTCACCACCAGGAATGAGATCAAACCGTTAGCAATTTCGAGGACCGCCGCCGGCATAGGCAAGAGGCTCGCCGAGTACTTTCCCAGGGCTGCCAGCAACGCGCTCAACGCCAGCGAAACCAGCAGCAGGAAACCGATAGACAGAACCAGCCCAAACGTGAATAGCCTCTGCCGCACCACATTCATGACGCTTTTTAGACCGGTGGTTGGCGGAATCGCTACTTCCCAGATGGTGTTGAGGGCGTCGCGCAATTCGGTGAAAACTGCGGATGCCCCGAGCAGCAGCGTGATCAAACCAAAAACAGAAGCCAGCACTCCATGAGTGGTATTTTGCGCGCCCTTGAGAATACCCTGAATCGCTGCCGCACCCGTCGCTCCAACCAGATTGGTCACCTGCCAAACGATTTGGCCTTCAGCCGCGGCGCGCCCAAAAACCAATCCCCCAATTCCGACTACAAGAAGCAGAAGCGGCGTCAGCGAAAACAGCGTATAAAAAGCAAGCGCGGCACCGAGGCTAGGCGCATTATGCCGGTTCCATCCGTCGATACTCTCGCCAAACAGGGCTTTGATGTCGGGCCACCGTAGCAGAGCAAGGGGTTTCCTGTACCATCGCGCTTTGCCCCCGCCCAGTTCTAGGATCTTGGCCCCACCGTCCACGTTGCGTTCGCCAGCACGCCCCATTCCGTTGTCTGTAACATCATCTTCACCCATACTTGTGGCCGAACGTACCCAGGCAGTCCACTTGCTAATCCGACACCGTATGTCAAATTGGGGTCGCTGCTGGAAGCTAGTCCTGAGCCTGCTCCTCCTAACCAGCGGTAATGCAGCGGATCTATCAGATCCAACGGACTTTACCGGGAAAAAAGTAGGCGCGCTTCGCTTCGAGCCCCCCGTACAACCGCTCTCCGCCGCGGACCTCGCGCGCTACTTCACCATAAAAACTGGAACCGCGCTTACCCCCGATGCGTTGCGCTCTGCCATCAAGAGCCTCTATGAAACCGGCTCCTATACGGATGTTCAGGTCGAGGGCGTAGCCACGCATGACGGTGTTATCGACTTGGTTGTCCGCACCACCCCGCAATGGTTCGTCGGCCCCGTCGCAGTGACTGGCAAAATCAAAGCGCCGCCCAACACCGGGCAGCTTGCCAACGCCACGCAGCTCAGCCTCGGCAAGCCTTTCAGCGACGACGATCTGCAGCAGGCCAGTAAAGGCATCCAGGATATGCTGGAGCGCAATGGCATATTCGGTTCAACTGTCGATCCCAAGGTTACACGCGATGCGCAACACCAGCAAGTCTCCGTTACGTTCACCGTGAAAACCACTAAGCGCGCCAAACTAGTGGCCCCCACCGTCACAGGTGATACCCGCATTCCCGCCGCCGACGTCGAGAAAGCGGCCAAGTACAAAGGCTGGTTCGGTTGGAAAAAGGCGACCAACGAAGAAGTCATCTCCGGCACCCGCAACATTCGCGCGAAATATGAGAAGCAGGACCGCCTCACCGCCAATGTCCGCATCAAAAGCCGCGATTACGATCCCAAGAGCAATCGCGTAAAGGTCGGCTTTACCGCGGATGGAGGCCCGAAAGTCAAAATCACCGCCACCGGCGGCAAAATTTCCAAAGGCAAGCTGCACGAATATGTTCCGGTCTTTGACGACCGTACCGTCAATCGCGACCTTCTGGTGCAAGGCGCGGCCAATCTGCGCGACTTCTTCCAGGCCGCCGGCTACTTCGATGTGAAGGTGGATTTCAAAACCGACGATACCGCCAAAGATCTCGAGAAAATCACCTACCTTCTCGATCTTGGCGTCCGCCACAAACTGGTAAAGGTCTCCATCCAAGGCAACCGTTTCTTCCGCGCCCAGGATATCCGCGATCGCATGTATCTGCAGCCGTCCGGATTCATTCGTCTCCGGCACGGCCGCTACAGCAGTGCTTTCGAAAAGCGTGACACCCAGGCGATCATGGATCTCTACCGTGCTAACGGCTTTCGCGACGTGAAGGTTACAGCGGATACTATCGACGACTACCGCGCCAAGCCGGGCAATGTTGCCGTAACGCTGCGCATCGTCGAAGGCCCGCAGTATATCGTTTCGCATGTCGAACTTGTCGGCGCCGATCAATTAAAAAAGGAAACTTTGCTCGCCAGGCTCGCCACCAGCGCCGGACAGTCTTTCAGCGAAAGCAACGTTGCGGCGGATCGCGACTACATCCTGCGCACCTATCAATCGCAAGGTTTTCCCGAAGCCGGTTTCACCTGGAAAGCCACGCCGGGCAGCGCGCCGCACACCATCGACGTGCAATACACCATCACCGAGGGGATGCGGCAATTTGTGCGCGAACTCCTGATCACAGGCATGCGCCATACGCGCCAGAAACTGATTGACCGCGCCATCAAACTGCATGCCGGCGATCCCTTGTCCTGGACCGAAATGGGCGCCATGCAGCGCAACTTATACGACCTGGGAGTCTTTGACAAGGTCGACATGGCGATCCAGAATCCCGACGGCGCTACGCCAGACAAAAACGTGGTCTACAGCCTGCAGGAAGGCCATCGCTATTCAGTAGCGGTAGGCGCCGGCGCGGAAATCGCTCAGATTGGCGGAAGCCAGTACAGCCTCGATAATCCGCAAGGGCAAACCGGCTTCAGCCCGCGCGGTTCCTTCGAAATCAGCCGCCTCGATATGTTCGGCCTGGGTCAAAGCTTGAACTTCAAGAGCCGCGTCTCTTCGCTCGACGACATCGCCTCCCTTAATTACCTGATGCCCCGCTACCACAACGTGGAAGGCCGCAACGCCTCCATCACCCTGCTCTACGACGACGAGCGCGATGTCCGCACCTTCGAGCAGCGCAAACTGGAGGGCGACATTCAAGTCTCGCAAAAGCTCTCCAAAGCGACTACCGCGTTTTTTCGCTACAGTTATCGCGACACCAAGATCTCCGCGCTCAAGATCAACCCGCTCTTGATCCCCCTCTACTCGCAGCCCGCGTTAGTCGGCATGGTCTCGGCGAATGTGATTCAAGACCGCCGCGACAATCCCGCCGATGCGCACCGCGGCTTCTACAACACGATCGACCTCGGCCTCTCTACCCACCAGTTCGGATCGCGCCAGGACTTCGCCAAACTGCTGTTCCGCAATTCCTATTACCATCCCATTCACCGGGACATGGTGTTGGCCAGCAACACCGAGTTCGGTTTGCTAGCGCCGTTCCATTTGGCGCCGGGAACGACCACCGCCGAAGCCATTCCCTTTCCGGAACGCTTCTTCGGAGGCGGCTCGAATTCCGAGCGCGGCTACCCCGACAACCAGGCCGGCCCCCGCGATACCGATACCGGTTTCCCAATCGGCGGCAACGCCCTGTTCTTCCACGCCACGGAATTCCGCTTTCCCTTGATCGGCGACAACATCGGCGGCGTCTTCTTTCACGACATGGGCAACATCTACTCCACCATCGGCGCCATCTCGTTCCGCGTTTCGCAGCGGAACCTGACCGATTTCGATTACATGAATCACTCCGTAGGCTTCGGCATCCGCTACCAGACGCCCCTGGGCCCCGTGCGCGTCGATGTGGCCTACAGCATTAATCCACCCACGTTCAATGGCCTGGAGGGAACTTACAATCAGCTCCTGTTCGGCGGCGCGACACCCACCATCCAATCCGTCAGCCACATCCAATTCTTCTTTTCCATTGGGCAGGCATTTTGATGAGGCGGCTTTTGTTACTTCTGGCGCTGGCGTTTCCGGCTTGCGCCGCGGTCCTCGATCGCGTAGCCGTCACCGTCGGTAAAGACGTGATCACCGAAAGCGAAATCGTGGAAGAAATCCGTCTGGATGCTTTCTTGAATCGGACTCCCGTCGACCTCGGCCCCGCATCCCGCCGCGCCGCCGCCGAACGCATGGTCGACCAGGACTTGATCCGGACGGAAATGAAACTCGAAGGAACTCCCACGCAGCCGGTCGACGTCACCCAGACCTTGCAGGATTTCCGCAAAGCTCACTTCCGCCTCCATGCCGATTACCTCGCATCCCTGAAAAAGTACGGCATCTCCGAAGACCAGTTGAAATCCTACCTGTCCTGGCAAACGGTTGCGCTGCGCTTCACCGAACAGCGCTTCCCCGTCTCACAAACCGCGGACGCAAACAGCGGCGACGAGCAGCTTGACGCCTGGCTGAAACAAACCCGCACGCAGACCAAAATCACATTCCACAAGGAAGCGTTAGAATGAGCCGCCGCCGCAAAATCGTCCTGATCGCAACCGCTTCCCTGGCCGGTTTGTTCGTCGCCCTGTTTCTGGCGGCGATCGTCGTCGTGCAGACCGATTGGTTCCGCAACACCGTGCGCGGAAAAATCATCAGCGCGGTGGAAGATTCGACCGGCGGGCGCGTGGAAATCGGCTCCTTCGCCTTCGACTGGACCCACCTGCGCGCCGTCGTTCGCGATTTCACCGTGCATGGCACCGAACCCCAAAACGTCGCTCCGCTGTTCCACGCGAACCTGCTGGAAGTCGATCTCAAGCTGACGTCGCCGTTCCGCAGCTTTATCGACATCGCTTACCTGGGCGTGGATACGCCGCGCGCCAACCTCATCGTCGATGCCTCCGGCCGCTCCAACATACCCACACCGAAAGTCCAATCGACCAGCAGCAAGAGCGGTCTCGCCACCATCGTCGACCTTGCGGTAGGTAGCTTCCGGTTGACCAACGGCCGCGTGGAACTCGCCGACCACCAGACCAACTTCGACGCCAACGGACAGAATCTGCGTGCACACCTGACTTACAGCATGCTCACGCCGCGTTATTCGGGCGACCTCGCTATGACCCTCTTGCTTGCGCAAACCGGCCAGCCGTCCCCGCTGTCGATCGACATCGATCTCCCCGTTCAACTGGAGCGCGACCAGATCCGGCTGACCAACGCCAGGCTCACGACGGCCGAATCGCAAGTCCTGGTCTCGGGCACTATGAGCCACCTCGCGGCGCCGCGAACCGCCGCCCAGCTGAATGCCAAAATCGCCCTCGATGAAATCGCGCGGTTTGCCGGCCCGAGTCTCGCGCTGGCCCCCGGCCCCAATCTTCCGCGTTACCTGACCGCCGAACTCGCCGGGTCGATGGACGACAAGAGCATCGATCTTTCCTCGGGTCGCATCACCCTGGGCCAGTCTCAATTCGAAGCGTCCGGCGCGATGAAAGGCGGCGGTTCCGCGGGGTTGCGCTTCAACGCCAACCTCGCCTTGGGCCAACTGGGCCGCCTGCTGAAAGTCACGGCGCAACCAGAGGGGACAGTACTCGCCGATGGCACTGCCAAATTGACCGGAGATTCCGATTACCAGGTCACCGCCAAACTGGACGCGCACGGTCTTTCCCTGCGTGAAGGCACGACGCGCTTGACCGGCATCAACCTGAACACTTCGGTGTCGGCGAATCCGCGTCTCATCGAACTCACCGATCTAAAAGCGTCAGCCTTAGGCGGCACTCTCACGGGCGGCGCAAAATTGGAACAAATGGCGCGCTTCCAGGCCAACCTACAACTAAGCGCCATGGACATTCAGAACGCCGCACGCGCTCTCTCGCCTCAGCGCCTTCCCTGGGACGGCGTGATCTCCGGTCCCATCGATGCGGCGGGCGATATTCGAGAACCACAGAACATTACGGCGCGCGTCCGGTTGGCGATCGCCCCGGGACACCGCGGCATTCCCGTTTCCGGCCGCATCTTGGCGAGCTATGACGGCCGCGCCGGCAATGTCGATGTGGGCCAATCCTACATCGCGCTGCCATCCAGCCGGCTCGATCTCTCCGGTTCCCTCGGCAAGCGCATCCAGCTGCGCCTGGTCTCCCGCAACTTGAATGATCTGCTGGCTGGGTCGCAACCGCCGCCCGTCGTGCTGCAGAATGGAGGATCTGCCACCGTCACCGCCGTGGTCACCGGCAGCCTCAGTGCGCCTCACATCACCGGACACGTGGACGCCTCCAACTTCGCCGTCGAAAATCGCGCCTTCGACAAATTCAGCGCCGACCTTGATGCGTCGAAGACGGGCGCCGCCGTGCAAAACGCCGCGCTATCCCGTGGCGCCCTGGAGGCTCAGTTCAGCGGCTCAGTCGGACTCCGCGACTGGAAACCGGAATCGTACGAGCCCCTCGCCGCGCAGCTCTCCATCAAAAACGCGGACGCCCAGGATCTGTTGGCCTTGGCCGGCCAGGCCAACCCGCCGCTAACTGGGCTTTTGAACGCCTCCGCGAATATCGCCGGCACCCTAGGCAGCCCGCGCGGCAGCGCTTCACTCAATCTTGCCAACGGCTCGGCCTACCAAGAACACTTCGACCAACTGGATGCTCGCCTCGATCTAACCGACCGTGCCGTGAATCTGACTTCGCTCCGCGTAACCGCCGGCGGAGGGGCGCTCAATGCCAACGCCTCCTACCAACACCCGGTCAATAACCTGAAACAGGGCTCCATCAAACTGCACCTCGATGGGGATCAGATCGCCCTGCAACGCCTCCAAGCCGTCAAACAGGCGCCGCAGGGGCTGGCCGGAACCCTCAAACTTCTGGCGGATGCTACCGCCAACGTCACACCAGACACAACCGGCGAGTCCGTCGAAGTCACCAGCGTGAACGGCAATGTTGCCGCCCACGGCCTCGCCATGCAAGGCAAAGCCCTCGGCGATTTCACCGCTCGCGCCCAAACCAGCGGCACTCAGGTTTCCTACAACATCGATTCCAATTTCGCCGGTTCGACCGTCAAGGTGACTGGAGAATCGTCCCTCACCGGCAATCACGAAACCAAAGCGACTGCGTCCATCGCCAGGCTCCCCATCGATCGTGTGTTGGCTGTGGCTGGACGCCGCGAACTCCCCCTCGCCGGTGTCTTCGACGGAAACGCCGAGGTCTCCGGCACGCTATCGAATCCGCAAGGAACCGCCGATTTCACCGTCACCCGCGGTACCGCGTACGGCGAACCCTTCGACCGCCTTACTGCCAACTTGAAGTACACCGGCCAACTGCTCGACCTCCACTCGCTCACCGTCGCCCAAGGCGCCAACCGCATCGAAGCCTCCGCATCGCTGGCCCACCCGCCTAACAACCTGCAAGCCGGCCAGGCGCGCTTCCACCTGACCACCAATTCTCTCAACCTCGCCCAATTGCCCGCGGTGCAAAAGCAAAAGCCCGGCCTCGCCGGCACTGTTGAGCTTTCGGGCGACGGAGCAGCCGAGTTGCGCCCCAATGCCACACCGCTGGTTTCCTCCTTGAACGCCAGCCTGGCAGCCAGATCGTTGTCCCTAAACCAACAATCCCTCGGCGATCTCACCGCCACGGCCCGTACCAGCAACAACAGCGTAATCTTCGACCTGAACTCCAACTTCGCGAAATCGAACATTCGCGGCAATGGCCAGATGCAGCTTGCCGGCGACTACCCACTGCAGGCTACGGTGACGTTCGACAATGTCACTTACTCCGGCATCTCGGCATTGCTCAACGCCTCCACACGCCCCAACCTCGAAGCCCTGCTCGCCGGAAAAATCGATATTCACGGCCCCGCCGCGAAGCCCGAAGCCATGGACGCAACCCTCCAGGTGTCCACCCTGAACCTGCACACCCTCAAGCCGGCCGTCACCGGCTCTACCCGCACCGTCGACGTGCGCAATGCCGAACCCATCGTCATCGCACTTCATAATTCCACCGTGAACATCCAGAGCGCGCGCCTCACCGGCTCAGACGCCAGCTTGAACCTCAGCGGAACCGCATCGCTGGCCGGCGCTCAGTCGCTCAACCTTCATGCCGATGGCAACCTGAACCTCGCCATTCTGCAAGCTTTCGATGCCGATATCTTTTCATCTGGCCACGTTACCCTGAATGCCAACGTGAAAGGCGCCATCGACCAGCCGCAAATCGCCGGCCGCCTGCAAATGCGCGACGCGGCGTTCAATATGTTGGACGTCCCCAACGGTCTCTCCAAAGGCAACGGCACAGTCGTATTCGATGGCAAACAAGCGCGCATCCAGAATCTCAGCGGCGAAACCGGTGGCGGAACCATCACCATGACGGGCTTTGTTGGCTATGGCGGTCCGGATTTGAATTTCCATCTCCAAGCCAACGGCAAGCACGTCCATGTCGACTACCCGGCGGGAGTCAATACGGAAGCCAACCTCGCCATTACTCTCGAAGGAACCAGCGCGCGCAGCCTCGTGCGAGGCAATATCACCGTGATGAGCGTTGCGCTCCACTCCCACACCGACGCCGGCTCCATCCTGTCGCAAGCCGCCGCGCCGCCCAGCGCTTCGACCGCCGATACCGGCATCCTCGCCGGCATGCGCCTCGATGTCCGCATCGACACGTCCCCGAACATTCAATTCGATACCGCCTTGGCGCAGAATCTCCAGGCGGATGGGCACCTTACCCTACGCGGCACGCCGGCCAATCCCGGCATCCTCGGCCGCATCAACGTCTCCGAAGGCGAACTCATTTTCTTCGGTTCCAAGTACACCATCGACCAGGGCAGCGTCGCCTTCTACAATCCCTCCAAAATCGAACCGATGCTCAACCTCGATCTCGAAACAGAGGCCAAAGGCGTCACGGTTTCGCTCAACGTCTCCGGCCCCATCGATCAACTGAAACTGACGTACCACTCCGATCCGCCGCTCCAATTTTCTGATCTTAGTAGCTCTGCTTGCCACCGGCAAACAGCCCACCACCGACCCCGTGCTGGCAGCCACCCAGCCCGCGCCGGCGCAGCAAAGCGTCACCCAGATCGGCGCGTCGGCCGCCTTGGGCCAGGCTATCGCCAGCCCAGTATCCGGCCGCCTGCAGCGGCTGTTCGGCGTCACCCAGCTTAAAATCGACCCCTCCATCGTGGGTGCCACCAACACCGCGCAAGCCCGCCTGACGCTCGAACAACAGATCACCAAGAACATCGACTTCGTTTATATCCAGGACGTCACGCAAAGTAACTCCGAGGTGATCCGCATCGAGTGGAACATTAACCCCACCTGGACCGCCGTCGCCGAGCGAGACATTTACGGAGAATTTGGCGTCGACCTGTTTTACAAGAAGCGATTCAAATAGCATCGAAATTCCCCGGAACATCCGGCGCCACCGCCGCGTAAGACCCTCCAGAGGGCGCAACCACTATGTCATTCTGGCGGCAGGACCTGACCTACGCATTCCGGCGGCTTTCCAAATTCCCTGGCTTCGCCGCCGCCGCCGTCATCTCCATCGGCCTCGGCATCGCCGCCAACTCCACCATCTTCTCCATGGTCAGCCGCT
Organism: Bryobacterales bacterium; assembly: GCA_963738375.1. Lineage (GTDB taxonomy): Bacteria > Acidobacteriota > Terriglobia > Bryobacterales > Bryobacteraceae > Bog-159. The sequence continues at coordinate 1,898,786 of CAVTWL010000004.1, forward strand.
TCGTCTTGCGGCCTCCTCCCGTCGGCGACCCCGCCACGCTCCTGGCGCTGCACACCACCCAACACGGCGAGTGCTGCAATCGCTTCACCTGGCCCATGTACGTCGATCTCCGCAACCAGGCCAAAACCTTCTCCGGCGTCGCCGCCTTTCAGGAACTGCTCCCCGCCTCCATCGCCGGACAAGGAGAGCCCGAGCGCGTCTGGGGCCAGTCGGCTACCACCAACTTCTTCGACGTCACCCAAATGCGCATGGCGCTCGGCCGGGGCTTTCTGTCCACCGAGCAGCGCCTTCCCGTCGTGGTGCTGGGCTACACCCTGTGGCAGCGGCACTTTGCGGCCGACCCAAACATCGCCGGCAGAACCGTCACGCTCTCGGGCCGTCCGTTCACCGTCGTCGGCGTCGCCGCTCCAGGCTTTCATGGCCTCGACCAGATCATCTACACGCAGTTCTGGGTTCCCGTCGATTTCACCGACCAACTGGTTCCCCACACCGGCAACTTCGATTCGCGCGACTATAACTGGCTGGCCGTCGTCGCCCGCCTCAAGCCTGGCGCCACGCGCGCGCAAGCCTCGGCGGAACTCGATGTCCTGGCCCGCAATGTCGCCAAAGCCTACCCCGCCAGCGAAAAGGATCGCGGCTTCCTCCTCCAACAGGCAGGCGCTCTCCCCCCCCGCGACCGTCCCTTCGTGATGATGTTCCTGGCCGCATTCACCGTCGTTGCGCTCCTGGTTCTCTCCATCGCCTGCGCCAACGTCGCCAATCTTTTCCTCGCCCAAGCCTCCGGCCGCCAGAAAGAAATCGCCATTCGCCGCGCTCTCGGCGGCACGCGCGCCCAGATCATGCGCCACCTGCTCACCGAAAGCATAATCGTCGCGCTGGCCGGCGGTGCGCTGGGCGTGGCGCTTTCCGTGGCGGCCACCCAGGCGCTATCGTCGCTGCACCTTCCCGCGCCGGTCCCTCTCGATGTCGCCCTGCAAATCGATTGGCGCACTCTGCTCTATACCTTCGCTCTGAGCGCCGCCGCCGGAGTACTCTGCGGCTTTGCTCCGTCCGCCGCCGCCACGCGCGGCATCCACTCTGACTCGATGAAAGGCGACGGTTCCACCGCGCGCCCCGGAAGCCGCTGGAGCCTGCGCAACATACTGGTGGTCACCCAAGTCGCGGTTTCGCTGGTCCTGCTCTGCGCCACCGGTCTTTTCCTGCGCAGCCTCCAAAGTGCCGCCAACATCGATATCGGCTTCCGCTCCAGCGGCCTTCTGATGATGTCGGTCGACCCGCGCCTCCACGGCTACTCGCCCGAAAGAATCACGCAGTTTGCCAACCAATTGCAGGCGCGCGTCGCCGCCCTGCCCGGCGTTACCTCGGCCGCCGTCACCGACGTGGTCCCCTTGACCGGCGGAAACCGCAGCGATGCCTTCACCGCCGAAGGCCGGCCCGCCGCATCCGGCGCGCCCGTCGTGGACATGTACATGGCAACCCCCGGCTACTTCGACTCCCTCGGCATCACGCGCGTGGCCGGCCGCGATTTCTCCAACGACAGCCCCACCGCGCCCAAAGTCGCCATCGTCAACGAAACCTTCGCGCACAAAGTCTTTCCCAACGAAAACCCCATCGGCCAGCGCGTCAACGGCGCGGGCGTCGTGTACCAGATCGTCGGCGTCGTGAAAGACATCCGCTCCCGCACCCTCGGCGAAGATCTGCGCCCCGTTCTGTTCCGCTCTCTGGCTCAAACCGTCGCCGCGGACCCGTCGCTCATGGGCTACACGCTGCTGGTCCGCACCGGCGATACAACTTCGGCGACACTCGCCGCCGTCCGCCGCGAAATCCGCTCCCTCGATCCCAGCCTCGCCATCTACAACGTCGAAACCATGGAGGAACATTTCAAGTCGGCTCTGTTTCTCGCGCGCCTCACCGGCGGCATCTTCGGCGTCTTCGGCGCCGTCGGCATGTTGCTGGCAGCCGTCGGACTTTATGGCGTCATGAGCTATTCGGTCAGCCGCCGTACCCGCGAAATGGGCATTCGCATGGCCTTCGGCTCCCCGATCGGCGCGGTCCAGCGCCTCGTCGTCCGTCAGGGGATGGTCCTCACCTTGATTGCCATGGCTATCGGCATAGCCGCTGCCTGGGCCGCGGCGAAGTTCTCCGCCAGCGTGGTGTACGGCGTTCGTCCCCACGATCCAGTGACCTTTGTCGTGGTGCCGCTATTCCTCGCCGCCGTCGCCTTGCTGGCCTGTTGGATCCCTGCGCGCCGCGCCGAAAAGGTCGATCCCCTCACCGCACTCCGTCACGATTAAACGGCCGCCGTGGCATGTCCCGTCAGCCGGTGTTTGCTCGCGCCTGGCAAATCCTGCTTCTAGCCCAGTCTGCGGTTCGCCACCGGGATGACGAATTTGTGCGCCGTCTGCGTCTCGGAAAAACTCACCACTTTAATGTCCGTAAGGCCGTGCGCCTTCCCCGCCCCCAGTACATCGCGCTCCCGAACGATTTTGCTTCCCTTCGGCGCCACCACCCAAATTGCCCCTGCCGGCTGGATGGACTGGCGCAGCTCCGTCAGCCGCGCCAGATCCGCCACCTGTCCAACCTGGAAAAAAATAATGTCGACCTTGCGTTCACCCGCCCGCGCAACAATCCCACATTCGCTTTCCTCCAACTCCCCCAACAACTGTTCGTCCTTCAATCCCACTAGCCTGACCCGCAACCCGGCCTTCAGTCCGAGCTTTTGCGCCCGGCTGCGCGGATAGCGAATCTTTAGCGCCCATTTTCCGGCATCGCCGCCCAGGTCGAACGCCGCTTCCGCCTCGCCGAACTTCACCACCAGCGCACCGCGCCTGGCCTCGGCCGATGCGATATCCCGAAGCGCAATGTCCAGCCGGAAATCGCCGCGAAACTGGAGTCTCTCCGGTTCTAGCCTCGCCTTCCCCGCGGATCGCTGTTCTTGATAGCTAACCGTGCAAACGGCCTCGAGTCCCATCCAGCCTCCGAAACTCCCCAGTATGCACTAGTCGACAGCGGCGCCGCCGGCCGAATGAAGATCGGCAGCGGCATCGTCGCAATGCGTTGCACTTGCAAGGCTGCCTATGCCGCTGTGCGCATCGCCCAAGCCGGACCTACAACAAAGCGATCCCCGCCTGTTTTATCCACAAACAATGCACCGCTCCGGCCCCGGAACCATAACAAAACACAAATTCACAATCCTGAGGAAAACCTCTTCGCGCGTCCAAAATTCATTTGACTGTAACCTCGATCGGAGTGAATATGACACTTGGTTCCAAGAGGTTCGAGGAACAGCGAGCCGAACGGAAGTGAAGCGAGCTTGGAACGTTGATCCGCAGCCGAAACTATTCCAATAAGAGTAGGCGGCGGGGAGCGAAAGGCAATCGAACACATTTCGTGAGGTGAGCCACTTGATCGGTGGCTGGCTTTGCACGTTGATCCGGAGGGGTACAAAAGCCCTGACGGGGAGTGGCGGGCCGGCAGCCGTTCGAGATTGCGGGACCCCAGTTGAGTAACGGGTCTGCGATGTCGATCCCGCCCTATCCGGGGCTAACCGGCGAGAGCGGAGAAGTCGCGGGCCGAACGGGCTCAACAAAGGTTCCGCAACGCATCGAAGCATCCGCCGGGATGTTTCGTTCGCAGCGGCAGTCTGGAAACGGGCGGTCGTAACGGGCGAGAGGAAAGGCGATGACGAGATGCCGGCTCCGGCCGGAACGGACTGGCGCGACCACCAAGGCGGTGATCCGTGGCCTTCAAAAGAGGCGGCGGGAAGCTAAGGTGGAAACGGCCACCCTTCGGCTGCAAAGCTCTGAGCCATGCATGCAGGCGTCGGGTCAGGCTGAGCTTCGGATCACTTGGAACCAAATTCGTTCGTCCCTTCTACCTTCTTAACAATTTTTTACATTGCGCCCCGCTCGCAACCGAACGCCCCTGTTTTCCATAGACTTGCCCTGAACGGCTGGGCCCCATCGTGGTCCAGGAACCGCCCCGCCCGCCACCGCTCGGTACTGCCCCATGGGTTCCCTCGAAACCGCACCCCCCACCCTGCCGTCACAGCACACATGACCCCTTGCAGTACTCAAGCTGCTTGTGTGCTTCTGAATCGCGCGCGCCGCGGCGTGACGCGCGCATCTTTACTGGCCTTATTCCTAATCCTGGCGCACGGAATGCGCGCCGAAAATCGGATCGCCCAAACCGTCGACGATAACCAGCGCGTGGCCTTGCCAGGCAACATCAGCCCGCGGATCGATTCCGCTGTGGACCAGGGCGAAGTGCCGGCAGCCATGCCGCTCTCATACGTAACTCTGATCTTGCAGCCAACCGCGGCTCAGCAAGCTGCCCTGACGCAGCTTCTGGCCGAACAGCAGGACCCATCTTCTCCCAATTACCACGCCTGGCTAAGTCCCGACCAATATGCCGCACAGTTCGGAGTAAGTCAGGCCGACATCGATAAGATCGTCGCTTGGTTGGGCCAGCACAGCCTTACCGTCAAATATGTGGCGCGCTCCCGCAATTCAATTGCGTTCAGCGGCGAGGCGAGCGCCGTGGAAAACGCCTTCGGCGTCCGGATCCATCATTACCAGGTTGGCGGCGAACTGCATTACGCCAACGCCAACGCCCCCACCATACCCGCGGCGTTGCAGGGCTTGGTGCTCGCCATCCGCGGCCTCCACGACTTCCGCCTGAAACCCCATCTGCGGCGGATGGTCAAGCCGCGCGACACCCTCAACGGCGAACACCAGGTCGGCCCAGGCGATATCGCCGTCATCTACAACATCAATCCGCTTTACCAGGCCGGCATCACCGGAACCGGCATGAAACTCGCCGTCGTGGGACAAACCGACATTCAGATGTCCGATATTCAGCAGTTCCGAAGCAACTTTGGTCTGCCTTCCAACAATCCCACCGTCCTGCTCATTCCCGGCAGCAGCGATCCCGGCATTCTATCCAAGTCCGGCGACTTGGCCGAGGCCGATCTGGACCTCGAATTGTCCGGCGCCGTCGCCAAGAATGCCAACATTCTCTTTGTGAACTCCACGGATGTCGTCGGCTCTTTGCAATATGCCATCGATCAGAATCTCGCGCCGGTTGTGAGCACCAGCTACGGCGATTGCGAGTTAGATAGCGGCTCCACCGAAGCCAAGGCACTAGCCTCGCTCGCTACCCAAGCCAACGCCCAAGGCCAAACCATCTTCGCCGCTTCGGGCGATAACGGTGCAGCCGACTGTTTCGGTGTCGGCGACGGTCCATCCATCGACAACGCCCTTTCCGTCGACCTGCCCGCCGCTCTCCCGGAAGTCACCGGCGTGGGAGGAACGGAATTCGCCGAAGGCAGCGGCAGTTACTGGAACCCTAGCAACAGCAGTTCAGGCGTTTCCGCGCTCTCTTACATCCCCGAGACCACCTGGAACGATAGCGCCCTGGATGGCTCGCCCGCGTCCGGCGGCGGCGGCGCCAGCGCTTATTTCTCGAAGCCATCCTGGCAGGTGGCAACCGGGGTTCCCGCCGACGGCGCGCGCGACGTACCGGATGTGGCCCTGGCAGCCTCTCCCGATCATGACGGCTATGTCATCTACAGCGGCGGCAGTTCGGAAATCATCGGCGGAACTTCGGCCGGACCGCCCCAGTTTTCCGCAATCGCCGTCCTGTTGGGCCAGTATCTGGTCGCCAACGGCATTCAAACCAGCCCAAACCTGGGGAACATCAACCCGGCCCTCTATAAGCTCTCGTCGGTGAGTGGCGTGTTTCACGATATTACCACCGGCACCAACAAAGTGACCCCGTGCAATTCGCCCTGCTCCGGCACGGCCATCGGCTACGACGCCGGAGTCGGCTACGACCAGGTGACCGGCCTCGGCAGTATCAACGTCTACAATCTCGTCACCGCCTGGCACGGTGGAACCGTAAGCAGCAAGAGTTCCGTCAGTATGGCACTCTCCGCCGCCTCTACCAACATCACATTTAGTGGCTCCACGGTCCTAACAGCCACCATGGCCGGCGTTGGGAGCGCTTCCCCCACCGGCACGGTCACCTTCATGTTAGGCGCCGAAACCCTCGGTGCCGCGGATATCGTGAAATCCGGTTCCAATGGCACAGCGACGCTGACCCTATACGGAGTTCTGCTCGCCGCGGGCGCCAACAGTGTCTCTGCCGAGTACAGCGGCGATAATTCCTATTACGGCGGTACGGCTTCCGCCACCGTCAACATCACCTCCACCGCCGTCGGACCGCCCTCCCTCAAGAGCCTGCTGAACGGCGCTTCATTCACGCAAAACGTGGCCCCTGGCGGAGTGCTCAGTATCTTTGGCACGAACTTGGCCTCCGCAACCGGCGGCGCTTTATCCGTGCCTCTGGCGTCCATGATGGCAGGCACCACAGTCACAGTCAACGGTGTCGACGCCTCGTTCTACTACGTTTCCGGCGCACAGCTAAACGTACAAGTTCCCTTCGAAACGCCCGCGGGCGCCGTTGCCACCATCCGCGTCAACAACAACGGCGAGAGCGTATTCGGCAGCTTAGCCGTGGCCGCCGCCGCGCCTGCTATCTTCTCGATGAATTCGGGCGGCACCGGTCAGGGCGCCATCCTCAACACCTCTTACCAACTGGTCGATTCCTCTAACCCCGCCACGCCGGGAACCACTTACATCCAGATTTACTGCACAGGTCTCGGAGCCGTATCGAATCAGCCGGCCGATGGCGCCGCTTCGCCGTCCGATCCTGCCGCGCAAACTACCGTCACCCCAACCGTGACCATCGGCGGCATAAACGCCGCTGTCAGTTTTTCCGGCTTGGCGCCGGGCTTCGTAGGTGAATATCAGGTCAACGCTCTCGTGCCTTCCGGTGTAACCGCCGGCAGTGCGGTCCCGGTAATCGTCAAACAGGGCGGAGTAACTTCTAACACCGTAACCATCGCCGTCCAGTAACTGAAACCTGTTCGTGGATGGCGCCGGCTATGCAACCGGCCGCAGCCCGAGCCCGGGCCGGTCCGGCAGGATCAATTTGCCCTTCTCCACCAGCACCCCCGAGAACGGATCGTTGCCGATCAGCAGATTCCCATCCAGATCGGCGTAATCCACCAGGGGCGAAAGATGCGCCGCCGCAGTCACGGATACCGAGCTGGAAACCATGCAGCCCAGCATCGTTTTCAACCCCAGCGATTTCGCCGACTGAATCATGCGGTACGCTTCCAGAATGCCGCCCGCCTTATCCAGCTTGACGTTCACCCCGTCGAACGCACCCGCCAGCTTCGAAATATCCGAAGCATGGCGGCAAGCCTCATCCGCGATCAACGGCACATGAACTCGGCTATGCACCCAATGCATCTCCTCGAGCATGTCGGCCGGCATGGGTTGCTCCACGAACTCCACGCCCTGTTTTGCCAGCCACTCGATCTTCCTCACCGCCACTTCTTTGTCTTTCCAGCCTTCGTTGGCATCCACGCGCAGCGGCTTGTCCGTAGCGCGCGCACTGCGGCGATGGTCGCCTCGTCGGTATCCAGCCCTACCTTGATCTTAAGCACCGGAAAATCGGCCGCCTCGCGCACCTTCTGCCGCGTGGTCTCGGGATTGTCGATCCCGATCGAAAACGTGGTCACCGGCGCATCGCGCGGATCCAGTCCAAAGAAGCGGTACAAGGGCACGCCGAGTTTCTGTCCCACCCAGTCCATCAGCGCGATATCGATGGCCGCTTTGCCCGCCCATTCTCCACCCACGCGCTGCCGTACCTGCTGCATGACCTTGGCGTATTGCCAAGGGTCCGCCGACGCCAGCAAATCCGCTACCGAATTCACCGCTTGCCGCGCGCCTTCCGCATTCTCCTGGTAGCGGACGATCGGCGCGCCTTCACCGTGCCCCGTCATGCCCCATCCCTGGTGTAAGAGACATACAGCGTGTCTCGGTAAGTCGCTGGACGACATGGTCGTCGTCCAGGTGTGCTGCAGCTTCAGGCGCTTGATTTCGGTGGCGACGGCGCCGCGCGCGGCGGCTGAACGGCGCGGTCCGAGCAGCGCGGGCCAACCCGCTTGCGCAAAGAACAAAATGACGGCGGTTCATTTCAGTCTCCTGCACGCCACCAGCAGCCCGCCCAGTGCGCATCCCCAAGCTCGCAAATCTGAACCACCGGATGAATCCACGTAGTGGCATTGATAAATTTGCCCTCGCCTATGTACATGCCCGTGTGCGTAATATGATCCGCTGCGCTGCCGAAAAACAGTAGATCTCCCGCCTTCAAATCTTCCCGTTTCACGGAACTCACGCCCTTCCAGGCGGCCTGCATATCCGCATCCCGCGGCATGTCTCGCGCGCATCCGCCGGCATAGCATCTGCGTGAAGCCGGAACAATCGTAGCCGAAACTGGACGTGCCGCCCCAGGTATAAGGCAGCCCCAGGAAACGGCGGCTCAGCTCGATGGCGCGGCGATCGAAAGCGGCTGAATATCGAACGAGACATCGCCGCGTTGCAGCCATCCGGAGCGTTCGTCGGGCAAGCCGAACTTCAATCCATCGCGGCTTATCCCGCGGTTTCGGCAATGACTTCCAGCCGCGTCTCAAACGGCACGGTGATCAGGGCTGGCGCTTGCTCACGTTGATTCGTGATAGACGTGCGCGAATAAGCTGTCGACCCGCGCCACGCGTCCCTCGATCGCGTAAGCATGGCGCCGGTGACGAGAATCCGCCGGCTTCTGCACCCAGCCCGTGTAATCATCGTCCGTGCGCACGCGCAACCAGCCGGCGCGCGTTTCGAGAATGCCGATATTCGTGCCGCAGATAGCCTGCGATACGACTTCCGCGTCGTCCGTCGGGTTGCGCGTACATGTTCGTCCACGGGCCGCAGGATGACGGCTCGGGCCACTGGTGGCGAACAGTGCCGAGCCATAAATGATGCATCGCACCTGATTTCAGATAGCGGCCCGGCTCCTTACTGTGCCCGAACCAGCCGGCGATATCGCAATCACTATGCCGCCACGTGGCCCGGACTCCGTATTCATCCGGCGTGCTGCTTTCCTTCGCCCGCCACAAATAAATGGTTCAGCTTGGCATAACTGTGCATCGTCACATTACGCTTGTGCGCCAATCCAGCCTTCCATAAGTCGAAGTCCCGTCATACGCACCTGATAATCCCGCTCGCCCTGCAGGATCAGCATCGGCATGCGGCTCGTTGCCGCCAAGTGCGGCGGGATCGTAGCCCTGCAAATCGGCTTTGTACCTCTCTCCAATACCTGGAACAGCGGACCACGGATCGCGCCGGATAGCATCCAACTGCTTCCGCTTCTCAGGCGTGATCTCGCCCTGCAAACTCGCCAGATATTCGCTCTGCTCCGCGATCAATTCCCCGAGCGGCCGTACGTTGCCCGCCATCACCACCACGCCTGCCAACTGCGGATCCGCCCGCATGATGCGCGGCATCATATACCCGCCCTGGCTGTGTCCCACCACGAAGACCCGGCGCCCGTCGATGCCTTCCTGCCGCCGCAGCCAGGCCGCCGCCGCAACCGCATCGTCCACCGTCTCGCGCGTCATGGTGAAATCCGGATCCGACGCCGCGGCCCGCGGATAAACACGCGTCCGTTTGTCATACCGCAACACGGCGATGCCCCGCGACGAGAGCCCCTCGGCCAGATCCCGAAATACCAAAACGCCGCCCACGGCCTCATCGCGTCCGTTGCGGTCCCGATCCGTGTACCAGCACCACCGCCGGCCACGGTCCCGCGCCTTTCGGAACCGTCAGCGTTCCCGGCAGCTTCTGTCCTTCCGTCCCAAAACTCACTTCGCGCGCGGAAAATGAATCCGGCTTGCTGTACGGCGCAGTCTGATATGCGTTCGCGGCCTTGCTTTGCCCCGGACGGAACCAGGTTCCCTGAATCTCGCCGGCCGCATTCCAGCTCACGATGAAATTCAGCGACGCTGCCTTCCAGTGAACCGGGATGGTTACCGTCGTGCCGTCGCCCACCCGTTGCACCTGGGGAGCGTCCTGGCTCTCCGGCCGTCCCAAAGATGTCAGGATCTGTCCAACCTGCGACGCGTAAGTATCCTGGGTGATCGCCTTCTTCATCTCCGGCGAAAACAGCGCGTAGAACTCTTGAAACTTACCCGCCAGAATCATCTGTAGGGCCTGTTCCGTCCGCTGCTCCGGCGTCAAAGCCCAGAGCGCCCCGGCAAGTACCCCTAGCACGCAAACTCCGCAGAGGAATGTCCGCATAGTCAGATTCTATCTACCGGCGCTCGCAAGTACCGTCCCCAGCCATACCGCCAAATAACCCAGCACCACGCTTCCCGCAACGTAGAGCAGCCCCAGCCAGCGCTCGCCAACCCTCACGGCCTGAAATGTCTCATATTCGAAACTCGAAAACGTGGTGTATCCCCCCAGAATTCCCACCACCACGAACAACCGCAAGTTCGGGTGAGGATGGAATCGCTCGGTCAGCAGGGTCATGATCACCCCGATCAGAAATGCGCCTGTCACGTTGATCACGAATGTGCCCATCGGAAAACGGCCCCCGTATTTTGCCATGATCCACGTGCCCGCCACGTAACGAGCCAGGCCGCCCAACCCTGCTCCCGCTAGTACTACCAGATATCGATCCACTGCGTTTCCTCGCCTATGTCCTAGCGCTCTTCTGGTCCAGCCTCAAGTATAATGAAGAAAGATCGCCTGTTCCTGAAGGAGCGAGTAAAACAACCATGAGTTTCTTCGATCGATTGCGCAGACAGAAAATGCTGCCCCTGGCGCTGGTCCTCTTCACCTTGGCCCTAGGCGTTGTGATCGGTACCTTGGTCACCACCGGCGCCAAGGCCGCCAAGGATAACACCGCCGCGCCCGGCGCGACCCCGCTCACCATTCCTAATCCCGTCCCCCTGCAAAATTCCTTCGCCACCATCGCCAAGCAGGTCGAACCGTCGGTCGTGAACATTTCCACAACCTATTTGCCTAAGGCTCCCACCACCCGCGGACGCCGTCGCGCCGCTCCTCAACAACAGCCGGATGACGAAGACGATCAGGGCGACCAGAACGATCAGGGCCAAGGCCAAGGCCAAGGCGGCCAAGGCAACATGGAAGATTTCTTCCAGCGCTTCTTCAGCAATCCGTTTGGCGGCGGCATGCAACAAATCCCGCAGCATCAGACGAACGCCCTTGGTTCCGGCGTAGTCGTCGACCGCGCAGGCTATATTCTGACAAATAATCACGTCGTTGATAAGGCTGATCGAATCCAGGTGAAGTTCATGGGCGATCGTACCGAGTACGATGCGAAAGTAGTCGGCGTCGATGCCGCCACCGATCTCGCGGTCATCCGCGTGGAAGGGAAGAGCAGCCTTTCTCCCGCCCGCATCGGTAATTCCGATGCCGTCCAAGTCGGCGATTGGGCTATCGCCATCGGCTCGCCCTTCAGCTTCGACGAAACCATGACCCTCGGCATCATTAGCGCCAAAGAGCGTGACGTCGACCCGTTGCAGCAGTTTCAGCACTTCCTCCAAACCGATGCCGCCATCAATCCCGGCAACAGCGGCGGACCGCTCCTGAACATCAACGGCGAAGTCATCGGCATCAACACCGCCATCGCGTCGCGTTCGGGTGGCTACCAGGGTATCGGCTTCGCGCTGCCCATTAATCAAGCTGTCAAGGTTTATAACGACATCATCAAGAACGGCAAGGTAATCCGCGGCTCTATCGGCGTCAGCTTCACGCCGTCGGACTCCAATAAGGCGGAAGCGCTGCTCAAATCCAACGGCGCGAAAGAAGGCGTCTTCATCGAAGCAGTCCCCCCCGGTGGACCGTCGGATAAGGCCGGCATCAAACCCGAAGACATCATCGTCGCCGTCAACGGCAAGCCCGTCCGCAACGGCAGTGAACTGATGGACAAGGTCACCAGCACTCCCATCGGCGAAACGCTCAATATCACGATCCTGCGCGAACGCCAGAAAATGGATTTCAAAGTCGTCGTCGCCGATTTGGCGCAGGTCTTTCCCGAACGTTTCGGTAACGGCAAGGAAGAGTCGGCCGGACCGGTCGAAGCAACGCAGGTCTTGTTCGGCATCAAGATCGAAAACCTGACCGATGCCCGCCGCGACACCATGGGCATCAAGCAACCAGGCGTATTGATCAGTTCGGTCGAGCAGAACTCCTTCTCCGAAGACATCGGTATGCGAAAGGGCGATGTGGTTCTGGAGATCAATCGGCATCCGGTCAAGAACACCGACGATGTCGTGCGCCTCCAGAAAACATTGAAGCCCGGCGATGCGGTAGCGTTCCGTGTGCTGCGCCAGACCGGCCGCACCGAATGGACGCCGCTTTTCCTGGCGGGCACGCTGCCCACTCACCAGTAAAACGGGAGCCACAGGAAGTGCAAAAGTATATCGCGGTAGTGGCTGCCCTGCTGGCCGGCATAGCCGGATCGGCGGCAGCCACTACTAAACCCGCTCCCAAATGGACGAAGAAGAAGCCGGTTGCCGCCTCCAAACCTAAGGCCGCGACACATACGGCTGCCCGTAAGCCCACCGCCAAATCGTCTTCAACCGCCCACAAGGCTGCGCGAACGACCCGCCAGAGCACAGTCGCCCGCTCCAACCCGAAGCAGCCCGCGGCCCGCGCCGCCTGGCATCCGGCGCAAGCGGCCCCGACACCCGAGCGGTACAAGGAATTCCAGCAAGCGCTTATCGCCAAGGGCTACCTGCACGGCGAAGCTACGGGGCAGTGGGATGAGACATCCGCGGACGCGATGCGCCGCTTCCAGAAGGACCAGAATCTCACGCCAACCGGAAAGCCGAACGAATCGCTTTCCATCATCGCCTTGGGCCTCGGCCCCAAACATTAAACTGGGGGAACATCCCCGCTGCCCTGCTAGAATGTGAGTGGTTGGCTATGGCTGTAGATTCCATTAGAGGCTCCCTCCGCCAAAAAGGCGTCCGTCTCACCCGCCAGCGTCAGATTCTGCTCGAATTGATTGACCAGACCGGGCAGCACCTCGACGCCGAGCGCCTGTTTCAACTCGCTAAGGAAAAAGACCCGAAACTGAACCGCGTCACCGTCTATCGCACCTTGAAGATGCTGAAGGCCGGCGGCATGGTCGACGAACTCGACCTCATGCACCACGAGGGCGACCAGCACTACTACGAAACTCGTCTCAAACAAGAGCACGCCCACGTCATTTGCCTCCGCTGCGGCAAGGTAGAGGAGTTCTTCGGAGAGCCGCTGCAACGCCTGCGCAAGCAGATCGAAACCCACTTCGGCTTTGAAATCCTGCTGGCGCGCACGGAGGTCGGCGGTTACTGCGCGCACTGCCAATCGCTGCGCGCGCGCGAATTAGATCGGGCTCGTGAGCACGGCGTCCCTGAAGGCTCCGCCCCGGAACCCGCTCCCCACCGGACTCGCGCAAAACGCACCGCCTGAGATGGACACCCCCACCCCGGACCCCGCCCCTTCGGCCACCCTCATCGTCATCGACCCAAGCGGCCACCGGACCCGTATGCAACTGGCGCCTCTGCCATTCCGTATTGGCCGTCAGGCTGATAACGACCTGATCCTGCGCGATAGCCGAGCCTCGCGCGAGCACGCCAGTATTGTCCGTGAGGATGGCGAGTATAAGGTCAAAGATACCGGCAGCCGCCACGGGGTCTACGTCAACGGCAAGCGCGTCGAAAGTCATACGCTCCGCAGCTCTGACCGCATCGAATTCGGCTTCCCCGATTCCTACGAGCTCATCTTCGCCATGGATGGCGCCGAACTGAACCGCTTGATCGGCCAATTCGGCGCTCATGAAAAATCCGGCCCCATCAGCGGTGTGGTTGGCGCCGGCGGCAATCTCGCCAAACTGCGGGCGATCCTGGATGTCGCCCGTACCTTGCAAACGGGCCTTTCCCTGCAAGACGTCCTGAACTCCGTGGTGGATGCCGCCCTCGCCATCACTGGCGCCGAGCGCGGGTTCCTGTTGCTGCGCAACGGCAACGAACTCGAAACCCGTGTAGCGCGCAATCGCAAGGGCGCAACACTTCCCGCAACGGATCTGCGCGTTCCCGGACGTGTCATCAAGCGCGCGCTCGAGCAGCGCCGCGATCTGCTCTCTATGAATTTCGACCCCCAAGGCACCGGCGAATTCCGCCCCGAGCGCAGCGTCGTCGACCTCGAACTTCGCAGCGTCATCTCCGTGCCATTGGTCCGGATCTCCAAAGTGCGCGGCGACGCCACCAACATCATCTCGACCGCCGAAGAGACTGCCGGAGTGCTCTACATGGATTCGCGCTTAACCACCACCGATTTGGCCGGCGGCAACCGCGAGTTGCTGCAAACCCTGGCCATCGAAGCTTCCACGATTCTGGAAAATGCCCGCTTGCTCGACGAAGAGCGCATCAAGCAGAAAATCGAAGAAGAATTGAACGTGGCGCGCAACATTCAGCAGGGCCTGTTGCCTCGCAGTTTGCCGTCCGATGGATGGTTTCGAGCCTGTGGCAGCTCCGTCGCATCCCATCAGGTGGGCGGCGATTATTTCGATGTGATCCCCTCCGGCCCCGACGCTTGGACGGCGGTCGTCGCGGACGTCTCCGGCAAAGGCGTCAGTTCGGCGCTGCTCGCCTCGCTGCTGCAGGGCGCATTTCTCGCCGTAAACCATGGCGACACCGCGCTGCATAAGCGCCTCGAACGCATCAACGTTTTCCTCAACGAGCGCACCGCGGGCGAGAAGTATGCCACCGTCTTCTATTGCATGCTGGAGCGCTCCGGCCGGCTGCACTACGTGAACGCCGGCCACTGTCCCCCCCTCATCGTGCGTCAGGCGGGCGGCATCGAATCGCTAGCTGCCACCGCGCCGCCGGTGGGACTGATCGAGTCCGCGGAATATGAAGTCAGCCAGACGCAACTGGCGCCAGGCGACAAAATCGTGATCTATTCCGACGGCGTCACCGAAGCGCAGAACTTGCTGGGCGAGTTCTTCGGAAAACAAAAGCTGCGGCAAGCCGTCGCCGAGCACCAGACGGAAACCTGCCAGCACGTGCATACAGCCGTCGGGAAAGCGGTAGCTGCCTTTACCGATAGCGCTCCGCAAGCTGACGACATCACCCTGGTAGTGTTCGAGTATCGCGGTGAAGTTTAGAGAATCGAACGAACTGTTCCACCGTCGACATGCAGCGCCGCGCCATTGGTAGCCGACGAAAGCGGGCTGGCCACAAATACCACCAGATTCGCCACCTCTTCCGGCGTGGCAAAGCGCTGGATGATCGAACTCGGCCGCACGCTGCGGAAAAACTCCCTTTCAAAGTCCGGCACGGAAATATTTCGCGACTTCGCCACATCCGCCGCAAACTTCTCCACGCCCTCCGACCGCGTCGGTCCCGGCAACACTGAATTCACTGTCACGCCAGTCCCCGAAGTAGTCTCCGCCAACCCTCGCGACAGCGCCAATTGCATCGTCTTGGTCACTCCGTAATGGATCATCTCCACGGGGATGTTAATTCCCGACTCGCTCGAAACGAATATGATCCGCCCCCATCCGGCCGCCTTCATCTTCGGCAAATAATACCGGCTCAACCGCACGCCGCTCATGAAATTCGTTTCGATCAGCGCCTGCCACTCCGCATCGCCGATCTCCTCGAATGGCTTCACCTGATACGTGCCCAGATTGTTGATCAGAATATCCAGGTGCGGAAACCGTTCGCAGGCAGCCTCCGTTTCCCCGGCGCGCGACAAGTCCGCAACCAATCCATCCAGCTTCGCACCCGGATGCGCCTGCCGGATACTCTTGAGCGCCGCCGCCACGCGCGAATCTCCGCGGCCGTTCACGATCACGCGCGCGCCCTCGGCCGCCAGCCCCTTGGCAATCGCAAATCCGATGCCCGCCGTCGATCCGGTCACCAGGGCGAGCTTCCCTTCCAGTTGCAGATCCATGGTAAATCCCTAAAGCAACGGGAACGGCCGCTGCCATTCTCCGCCAAATACAAATTGATCGAGCGTACGGCGCGGACGCCGCTGATTGCGCTTGCGCAGTTCCTCCGGTGCATTGCGCTCGTCCCCCGGGTACCCGGCGCCGATGGCCGCAACGGCCGCGTGCGTTTCCGGAATGCCGTACAGTTCCCGCGCCTTCTCCGCGTCGAAGCCCGCCATGGCGTGCGCCATGATTCCCATCGATGCGGCCTGCAACTGCAGGAAGCCGGTCGCAATTCCGGTATCGTGAAACGCGAAACGGTTGTCGCTCCCATCCCGATGCGACTTTAAGCTCGCCACCGAAATCATCAGCACCGGAACATGTTTCGCCCAAACTACGTTGGCCGGCGCCAGGCAGCTCAGCATGCGCTCGAATTCGTCTTTGTTCTCGCGCAACGCAATTAGAAAACTCCAGGGTTGCTCGTTGTAGCTCGAGGGCGCCCATCGGGCCGCTTCCAAAATACTGAGCAGTTTCTCCGGCTCGATCGCCTGAGAGGAAAAAACCGCCGGGCTCCAGCGGCTTCGGATCACGTCGAGCACCGGATAACTAACTTCCATGTTCTGCAGGGCTGTCTCTGGCATTCTATTACCTGTAGATGCGAGATAAACCCAGCCGGATGCGGATCAGGGGAGTGTGATAACGGCCACGGAGTATCCGTTCAACGTCACAGCCCCCGCCACGTGGACCGAAACTGCCTCGGCGCCGCCCGGCAACTGATCTACCCACTCCGCCTCCGCTTCTGGAATCTCCACTGTCATGGGACGATCGCGCTTGTTCACCAGCAGTACTTTCCTCTTCCCGGCCCGCACGCGAAAAGCCTGCGCGTAAAGGTATGGATTCGTAACAGACGTGGCGATGAGTTGATCCCCCGCGCCGAAATGCTTGTGCAGCAAATCCAGCACGCGAAATCGGGCATTAGGCGCGCCGGTAGTCCAATCCACCATCGTCACGCTCGGAAATTGCGTGGGGTATCCAACCAACTGCGATTCGCCCGCCACATCGATTCCCATCGTCGCCAGGTTGCCGAAGACATAGGCGTATGTTGCACCCGCCAGATTCCAGTAAGAATTCGGGATGGGCGCCGGTGTGCGTCCCTCTTCCCCCGGATCGCCCGGCAGGATCGCGCCAATTTCGTCGATTGTGGTTCGCGTGCCTGGCGACAACCGCTGCCGGATCTCTTCGATGTAGCCCACCACGGCCAGGAACCGGTCCGCCTGGGTAAAGAACGTAAACTGCTGCGCTTCCCTGGTCTCATCCGCCGCGGGAACCGCATAAAAGTGGTACGAAATCATGTCCAGGGGAATGCCTGCCTGATGGTTCTTAGGGTTCAGGAAATACTCGAACATTCGCGGATTATGTGACGGCTCGGCCAGCGCCAGTCCAACAAACTTCATCCCCGGCGCCACCTCGCGAATCGCCGAAACGATTGCATCGTACCGCTCCGTATATTGCCGCGGCGTCATGTTGTGCTCGAAATCCGGCTCGTTCAAAACTTCCCAATAGTCGATCTTGAAGCGATGCCCGGACTCGTGCCATTTGCCCAACTCATCGGTGAAGCCCCCGCGCGTGTACCAACTCACCAGCCTCGCGAAATACCCGCCCAACTCCCGGCCGCTCGCATCGCGTAGCTCCGTGCCTTGCGTATAGTTCCAAACCGGCTGATCGGCATCCTCCGGGTACTTCACCGGATCCGGCGTTTGAAACATCCAGGCCGGAATCGTACTGAAATTCAGAATCACCGGATGCCCCTCGGTAGCCTTCAAAAAATCTACCGTCATCGGGTCGATCGCCGAAAAATCCCAGTAAGTTTGCTCCGCGTCCGGCGGGCGTAACTCAGCCACCGCCAGTTTCGGATAAGGCAGCCAGGGCACGTACCGCACATAGTCGGCGCCCAGCCGCTGCAATTCCGCAAATACCCGGTCATGGATCTGCGATCCCCGCCGCAGCGGTGGATTCACCACTACCTGCAGCGTTGGCACGGTCTGCGATTGGCGCGTAACCTGCTTCCAATCGATCTGCAAACTTGCAATCTGGTCCGCGCCGCACCAAGCCGGCATCACAGCCAGCCCGGCAATCAGGCACCGCGCTACGGCGTTTTTCATGATGTACCTGGTATTTCACTTTTCAGATGCGAAAATCTTCTTCGCCCATCCCAGAATTGCCCGTAAACTACGCTCCCGCTTTGGTTTGGTCGCCCCAGCCAGCTTGACAGGCGAAAAACCAATGCCCTATAATGAGGATGTCTGAGCGCTTCTGCCCACTCGCGGGTCATCTGAACTAAGTCAGGCGATCTGATTCCACTTCTTAGGCTACCCGGCTATCGGGGAGGTTTTTGTGTACGATGCATGCCGGAAGACTGTGAATCAGCGACAGCACTACGGCGGCATTTCTCATGTTCGCGAGCGTTAGTCGCAACGGATTGTAGGCACACAGGAAATGACCATTACCGTAAAACTTACCCCCGAAGAGCTTGACCTCCTCACTGCACTGGCATCGGACCAATTATTCCGCAGACAGTACATCGACCCCCGGCTACCCGGCTACAAAGCCAACCCTGCCGAGGTTCGCACGGGCAAAGAACTGGTCGAACGCCTGAAGCAAATGTCCGACAAAGCCAAAGGCGGCTCGATCGCCAAGCGCAATGGCGCCATCGCCTAAGCGGTCTTTCGAAGCAACTCATCGAATCCTCATTGTGGCGCGCGCTCTCAGGCTGTCGCGCCGCCATTCTCGGCGACGGTAGCTCTAGCGGCCTTCTCGGGCGCCAGAGTTCGCTCGCCAATTACAGCTTCGCCCTGAAATGTCTTTCCTGGAGAAAACCTGGTATGTGCGGGCGCAATCTTGGGGATACGGGTGAATGCGCCCGCCAGGTGTAACGGAGTTATCTATACAGACGCACGTCCTTGCGGAATGGTTAGCAGCAGATTGTGAATTCACTACTCCGGCGTGGTTCTAAAATAAGAGATTCCGGTCGCCGCTTTCATGAGCCAATCTTACTTAGGATTTCGCCTGATACTGGTCGCGCTGCTCATCGCGCTGAACGGCTTTTTCGCCGCTGCCGAGGTTGCGCTCCTCTCCGTGCGAGGATCCCGTCTCCGGCAAATGGCCGAAGAAGGGCAGACCGGAGCGCAACGGCGCATTAACCTGCTGGCCAATTCCGCCCGACTCCTATCCGTCACTCAGGTAGGCGTAACCCTGAGCAGCCTGGGGCTGGGGTGGGCTGGCGAGGAAACCTTATTCCGCATCATCCAATCTCTCTTCCATCCGGATTGGGATCCCTTGCTGCGGGCATCGTTCACGCCGTCAGCCTGCTTGGCTCGCCTTCCTCGTCATCAGCTACTTCCACGTCGTGACCGGGGAGGTCGTGCCCAAGAATCTGGCGATCGCCACCGCCGACCGCATGGCCGTCACTGTTGCGCCCGCTCTGCTGGTCTTCTACCGCATCTCCTGCCTTTCGTGCTGGTCATCGAACGATCCAGCAGCTTAATCACCAATCTACTGAGCGTAGGCGGGCATCATCGCTCCGGCGGCCATTCCGCCGAGGAACTGAAACTGATCGTCACCTCCAGCCGCGGCCTCGGCTATCTGCCCGAAGAGCAGGAAGACATGATCCACCGTGTGCTCGATCTGACGCGAACTTTCGGTGCGTGAAATCATGGTCCCCCGCAATGACATCGTCTCCGTCTCCGTCGAAGCCACCCTCGACCAGGTGCTGCACACCATGATCGAACAGCGCCACTCGCGTCTCCCGGTGTATGAAAAGAAGCCCGAGCAGATCATCGGCCTGCTCCATTACAAGGATCTCCTGCCCGTCTGGGAAGAGCGCCGCGATTCCATCCGCACCGGCCGCCCCAGCCGCGCCTTTCGCATTCGCCGCCTGCTTCGCAAACATCTGGTTGTCCCCGAAACCAAACCCGTCGGCCAGATGCTGACCGAATTCCAGCAGGGCCGCTCCCACATGGCCATGGTCGTGGACGAGTTCGGCACCATCGCCGGAATGGTCACGGTCGAAGACGTTCTTGAGCAAATTGTCGGCCCCATCCAGGACGAGTACGACGAACAGAGCGAAACGCCGGCCGGTCCGCCCGGGCTGCCGGCTAAGGACGCGGAACTCGATGGTGCCACGCGCATTCGCGACCTCGAAACCGAATACGGGATCGACATCCCTAGCGAAGCCGGTTTTGAGACGCTCGCCGGTTTTCTGCTGTACCGCCTCGGCTACATTCCGCATGCGGGCGAGGCCGTCGAGTACGGCGGCCGCCGTTACACCGTGCTCGAAATGGAGCACAATCGCATCGCCAAGGTGCGCGTGGAACAAATCGCCCCACCGCCGGCCCCGCAAGCCGCGTAGCGCGTTAGCGTACTCTGGTATTTGAACTGATGAAACACCTTGCCCTGCAAGCTCTCGACGCGGTTGCTCGTTCCGGCGTCACTTATGCCGACACCCGCGTCGTGGAAATTCGCGACCGGCAAGTCTCCACCAAGAACGGCAAGACGGGCCACGTTTCGAGTGCGTAATCCATGGGCTTGGCCATCCGCGTTCTCGCCAATGGCTGCTGGGGCTTCGCCGCCACCGACGATCTGACCCGCGACGGCGTCGATCCGCCGCGGCGGCCTGGCGCGTCGAAATCGCCCGCTCCGAGCGCCCTCGCCAAGAAACAGGACGTCGTGCTCGCGCCCGGAAGAGAAATACGAGGCCGACATGGGTGTCGCCGTTGCGCATCGATCCGTTCACGCATTCCCGTCGATCGCAACGTCGGCCTTGCTGCTCGCCATCGACCGCGAGCTGCGCCGCAACCCCGGCGTCACCCTGGCCGAAGGCGCCATGAGCTTCGAACGCCGCCGCCAGGTTTTCGCGTCTTCCATCGGCAGCCTGATCGATCAGACCCGCTACCTCAGCGGCGCCGGCTACTGCGGCGCTCGGCTTACAAGGATGACGAGATCCAGAAGCGCTCGTATCCCAATTCCTTCGGCGGCCAGTATCAGCTCAAAGGCTACGAACTGATCGACGAGTGGGACCTGCGTCGCCAACGCGCCCCGCATCGCCGAAGAGGCCGTCGCGCTGCACACCGCCGATCAGTGCCCCGAAGGCGAGTTCGATCTCATCCTCGACAGCTCGCAACTCGGGCTGCAGATCCACGAATCCATCGGCCATCCCATCGAGCTCGACCGCGTCCTCGGCAGCGAAGCCAATTACGCGGGCATGAGCTTCCTCACGCTCGATCAGCTGCGACCGCCTGCGCTACGGATCGGAAATCGTGAACGTGGTTTGCGACGCGCGCCCGAGCACGGCCCCGGCCTCGGCACGTTCGCTTTCGACGACGAAGGCGTGCCCGCGCAATCGACCGACATCATCCGCAACGGCCTGTTCACCGGCTACATGACCTCGCGCGAAACCGCGGCGGCCGTCGGCGAAACGCGCTCCAACGGCACCATGCGCGCCGACGGCTGGGCGCGCCTTCCGCTCATCCGCATGACCAACGTCAGCCTGCTGCCCGGCGAGCAGTCGCTCGACGAAGTCTTCGCCGGCGTCGACCACGCCATCTACATGGAGACCAACCGGAGCTGGTCCATCGACGACAAGCGCTACAACTTCCAGTTCGGCTGCGAGATCGGCTGGGAGATCCGCAACGGCAAGCGCGTCCGCATGCTGAAGAATCCCAGCTACAGCGGCATCACCACCGAGTTCTGGAACTCCTGCGCCGCCATCGCCGGACCCGAGCATTGGACCCTCTGGGGCACGCCCAATTGCGGCAAAGGCCAGCCGGAACAGGTCATGGGCACCGGCCACGGCGCCAGCCCGTCGCGTTTCAGCCGCATCAAAATCGGGAGCGCTTATGCCGATTGATCGCGCCCGCTGCCAAGCCATCTTCGATCAGTGTCGGCCGATGCCGCGCGCGCCCTCGGCGTCGCCGGACTTCGAAGCCATCCTGAACGCCGGAATCGAGCGCCCTCACGCGCTTCGCCAACAACGCCATCCACCAGAACGTGGCCGAGCGCGGCAGCGCAGCTTTCCGTCCGCGTACAGATCGAAGGCCGCACCGCCCGCGCCACCACCAACCGCCTCGACGATGCCGCCATCCGCGAGGTTGTCGCCGAGGCCGTCGCGATCACCAAACTACAGGAGCCCGACCCCGCCCTGCTACCCCTGCCCGGACCGCGCCGCCGTACCCGAAGTCGCGCGCTGGCACGCCGCCACGGCCAACGTGACGCCCGCTGATCGCGCGCGAAGCCGTCGCCGAGGCCATCGCCATCGTCGAATCAGCCGGCCAGACCGCCGCCGGCATCTACTCCACTGCCGAATCCGTCTTCGCGCCTCCTGAATTCGCGCGGCGTCTTCGGCTACTACCCCGAAACCATGGCGCAGTTCTCCATCACCGCCATGGCCGGCGACAGTTCCGGCTGGGCCAAAGGCAGCGCCTGCGACCATCGCGATCTCGATCCGCGCGCGCATGGCGCGCAGCGCCGCCGCAAAAAGCCACGGCCTCGCGTGATCCCGCGCGAACTCCCGCCGGGCGCTTACACCGTAATCCTGGAGCCCGCCGCCGTCCTCGACCTCGCCGGACAGATGTTCGCCGATTTCAGCGCCACCGCCATCGCCGACGGCCGCAGCTTCCTGAGCGACCGCATCGGCAAGAAGTTGTTCGGCGACAACATCGCCATCTACGACGATGTCTACCATCCGCTGCAAGCCGGCGCGCCGTTCGATGGCGAAGGCGTGCCGCGCAACAAGCTCGCGCTGGTCGAACGCGGCGTAGTCCGCCGACATCGCCTATTGCCGCCAGGCTGCGCACAGCCGCCGGCGTGGCAGCCACCGGCCACGGCTTCCCGCTGCCCAACGAGTACGGCGAAGCGCCCATGAACATCGTCATCGCCGGCGGCGACACGTCGCTCGAAGACATGATCGCCTCCACCGCGCGCGGCATTCTGGTCACCCGCCTCTGGTACATCCGCGAAGTCGATCCCTACGAGAAGATCATGACCGGCATGACCCGCGACGGCACCTTCCTCATCGAAGACGGCCGCATCGCCGCGCGGCGTGCGCAACTTCCGCTTCAATCAGGCCATGCCCGAGATGCTTGTCGAACGTGGAAGCGCTGTCGCCCTCCGTGCGCGCCTCCGGCGAAGAGGCCTTCGACATGGTGGTTCCCGCCATGAAAGTCCGCGACTTCCACTTCACCGAAGTCACCCGCTTCTAATGGATGAACGGCCGTTTACTGCCTCCCGCACCTCGCAAGCCCATCTCCACCCGTCGCCGATTTTTCCCCCACGCTCGGCGATAAGCCATTCGCCGTTCTTCCATCCGTCAAAAGTCTCCGATCGCCGCCACGTGCCTCGGCATGGGAGCCGGCAACTGGCTGTCGCTCAAGCAAGCGCAGGCACTCCTGAACGCGCCGGCCATTCCGGGCGCGTGATTCTGTCCGCAGTCCCTCAGGCAAGCCTCTTTGGTCAATCACTTCGTCCAGCACCCGCGTGATGCGCGGCGCCGACAGAGAGCTATCCTTCAATCACAGGCAACTCCTTAGTGAAACCATCGATTACCGTCAGCGCCCGAATCGCTCGCCCGTTCCCCAATGCATCCGACACGAAGTCGATGGACCACTCCTGATTCGGTCGGCTTAGAATGGGCATACCAGCTTTTCCCCGCTCCAAACGTTTTCGTTCGCGCCGGCGCACGCCCAAGCCGGCCTGTTAATAGATACGCCACAGCCGTTTGTGGTTTACGGTCTCGCCCGCACGCTCTAACAGCACACCCAGCCGCCGGTATCCGTAGCGAGGCTTCTGCTTCGCCAGTTCGATCAGCTTCTGCCGCAGACGGGTATTGCGGTCCGGTCGAGGTTCATATCGGTAGGTGCTGCGATCCACGGCATTTGAGCTCGCAGGCGCGGCGTTCGCCGACTTCGAACTTTTTCATGGCGAACGGCACGTCCCCACGCACGCCTACGAGTTCCATCCGTTTTTTGCGATGATCGCCTTCATCGCTTCCTTATCCAGGCTCAGATCCGCCACCATGTTCTTCAAACGGCGGTTTTCCTCTTCCAGTCGCCGCAGTCGCTTGGCGTCGCTCACTTGCATGCCACCGTACTTGCTCTTCCAGGCGTACAACGTGGCCTCGCTCACACCCAGTTCCCGGGCCGCCTCGCCGGTCTTCCGTCCCCCTTCCATCTGCTTTACCGCAGCTATCTTCTTTTCTTCGCTGTGCCGGCTCTTCTTCATATTCGATTCTCCTTTTCAAAGCTGGAGAACTCTAATTATGAATGGTAGAGATTTCGGGGGGCAGGTCACCGCCACACACAACTCGCTGAGTAAGTGGGTTTATTGTTTCGATTTGGAGCCTCCGCATTTGGGTGTTCCATTTACTGTTGAAGGCTGAGTTGGAGATTTGGTGGCAATAGCCAAGATGTTGATTCTATTAGCTCGGTGCCACATTTGAGTTTTCTTACGGCACGCGGGCGATTAGCGGCACAGTCAGTCGCGCGATATCTTTGGTTAATTCTAATTGCTATATCCCCTGGCCGCTCGATGCGGTGTGGTAAAAACAAAGGGCATTATGGCAAAATTGAGCCACCTCGGCACTCCATCTTCATTGCTCGCCTTTGTGCAGGCCACCGCGATGGCCCAGTCTCCGGATCATGTGCAATCGGCACATGCGGGCACTCCCCATCCGTACGCGACCGTGTTCGCTTTGTGTGCAATAATCTGCGTCAGCCTCTTGACTGTAGTCACTCTCTTCAGCATTTACACGCCGACGAGTGCAAAACGGACGAGTGCTTGGCTTTCGGTTTTTGAACTGAATGCGGATTCCCTCGCGGGCAACAGGGATCTGCTGATCATAAGCGTCGCAGGCTTGTTTCTAGAGATGCTACTCATTCGGTGGGTCTCATCAGAGATTACGATATTTGCCTATTTCAAAAATTTCGTGTTGATAGCGTGTTTCCTGGGATTCGGCCTCGGCGCGTACCTGTGTCGCCAACCGATCAATATGCTGGCGACCTTAGGGTCGATGGTCTATTTCGCATTGATTATTAAGTTGCCGTGGGGAGCTCTTCGCGACTTGGTGCACACGTTGACAGGAATGCTGGGAGCGACCACCGAGGTAGATGTCTGGGGTGTGCCGACGCTACCGTGGAACGTTGAGACGTTCGCCGGTCTCGCTGTGACCTTGGCTGTAGTGATACCTATGTTTGCGCTCGCTTCGCTAATATTCATTCCGATCGGCCAAGCGACCGCGCGACTCATGGAAGGCGCCCGGGACGGCATCCTTGCCTACTCGGTCAACATCGTCGGCAGCCTGTTCGGGGTCTTACTCTATACCTTGCTCTGCCTGTTCTATCAACCGCCACCGGTTTGGTTCGGCGTGGCTGGTTTGCTGGTGGTGCTGGGGTTCAAGACTCCCCGCGTGCGCATAGGAGCGGTTGCGGTATTCGGCTTTTGCATCGCCATGACGTGTCTGCCGACGTCGAACCGATCGGTTAGGGCGCTCAATGGCCTGGATACGACTGCCGCCAATACGGCGTGGTCGCCCTATCAGAAGTTAGACTGGGCGGCCAACATGCAGAAGGGCGAAGTCGTCGCCTACCACCTGATGACAAACGACAGCTGGTACCAATATGTGGTCAACCTTTCGGACCAGTTCATTCTTTCCCACTTCGATCTGTTTCAGGGCGTCCTGCCGAAATGGAACGCCTACAACATGCCGTATCACTTCTACCCCAAGCCACCGACCGTGCTCGTGCTCGGTTCAGGCATGGGAAATGATGTTGCGGCAGCCCTACGCAACTCGGCAGGCAGCGTTACGGCGGTTGAGATTGACCCTATGATCATTCGGCTGGGCAAGCGTTTGCATCCCGAGCAGCCGTATGCCGACCCGCGCGTGAAGATTATCAATGATGACGCGCGCAGCTACATTCAAAACACAAGAAGCCGGTTTGACCTGATCACGTTCTCGCTGCTTGATTCGCATACCACGAGTTCGCATTACTCCAATATTCGGATCGACAACTATGTCTATACCCGCGAGGCGATGACCGCGGCCAAGAAGCTGCTAAACCCCAACGGCGTCATGGTCGTCAAGTTCCAGGTCGGTAAGCCGTTCATCGCGGGCCGGCTAAAGGCGACCCTGGTCGACGTCTTCGGCGCGGAGCCTGTGCAGTTCACGGTGGATCAGTCGTTTAACGTATCGCCGGGCACTTTTTTTGTTTCCGGAGCGCGCGCGCCGATTGCTGCGGCTACCCAGCAGCCCGAGATGCGGCATTACTTGGAAACGCACTCGAATGTGCCGATGGAGCCTGCCCCTATTACCACTGATGATTGGCCGTTTTTTTATCAGCATGCGCCAGGACTCCCGAGCAGCGTCATCCTGGTGTCGCTCACCCTGGTTGTGGTCTGTTGGCAAGTCATGAACCGGACTGCCGTGCCGGTGAAGGAAATCGCCTGGCCCCTCTTTTTTCTGGGCGTCGGCTTCATGTTAATGGAATCGCAGATCGTAAGCCGCATGGCGTTGTTGTTCGGCACTACGTGGCTCGTAAACTCTATTACGATTTCAGGGCTGTTGCTACTTATCGTCGGCGCCAACATGCTCGAGCGGGCGGGTCTCCGTCTGCCAACCACGGTGGTCTATGGCGGGCTGATTGCAACAATCGCGGTGGCTTATTTCGTTCCCGTTTCCAGTTTACTCGCGGAGTCGCATATCCTGAGAATCGGGGGTGCGGTATTAGTCCTCTGCACGCCCGTGTTCTTTGCAAGCATCCTCTTTATACGAGCCTTCTCGGCTGGAAACTTCGGCGGATCTGCACTTGGCTCAAACCTTCTGGGATCATTGGTTGGAGGGCTTCTCGAATCCGTATCGATGTGGATCGGCCTACGTGCACTGTTGTTAGTCGCCATGGCCTTCTATCTAGCAGCATATGTTTATTCTCGACGGCGAAGCAATGTGAACAGCGACGTGCTTGCTAAGACTTCTTGTGAACGAGACAATACAGTATTTTTGCCACAGTTAAGCGTGAAAGCGGACTTGGAAGTGCCCCAAGGATAGGCCGACCCATGCTTTGCGCACCTGCGGGTTTCTGATAATAGGGAGCAAGTCGAGGGAGGGGAGATAACTTTCAACCGAACAGCTCTCGGACTCTCGAAACGTCCATAAGCCATGTCTGGCTGTCGATGGCAGTGACCTTTCCGAGCCTGGTTGGGTAACGGTCGGTTCGCGGCAAAGAACGCCATTTTTCAACGGTTGGAGGGTCCCGCCCAGCCTGGGCTCTTGGCAGATTCCGAACGTTTGACTTCGATAGAGCAGATTCCGCCAGTGCCTTCGCCAGGGCAATGGCGTAGCAACGTCGCTATTCTGCATCCGGTATCCTCAGGATGTGCAGTTCGGCGGCTGCGTCCGTCATCCCCAAACCCTATCCAAAGTACAATTATGTAAGTTTTTATCGGGTCGTTACCTTCCAGACGCACAAAGAACGCCCTAAGCGGTACGCAAGTACAGGCAAAGTAGCAGAGTACTGGAAAACTAATCTTTAGCGCGAGGAGAAGCACGAAAGTCATCCAAGGGCAATTAAGAACAGGATAAGCAACAAGCCGCCGCCCACGACAAGCCAGAAGACCGTCATGTTAACAGAAATACCCGTCCGCCAGCCGGTGCTTGCGGCCTACATACAAAAGCCGTTCAAGCTTCGGGTGCGCTTTAAGGGAAAACTCCTCCAAGCCCAAGTGCGGCGCGATGGGCGCATCCGCTTCAAGGGTGTGCTGTACGATTCGCCTTCACTCGCTGGCGCGGCGGCGTGCGGTCGAAAAAGCTGCAACGGTTGGAAGTTCTGGGAGTATGAGCGGGCGAGCCGGGACTGGATACTGTTGGAATGAGCTGAGGCGGTAGAAGGCCGAAGGCGGTCCTTGACAATTTCTGACAGTCAGATAATCTGAAGGGGTATGGCAATAAAATCAACCACAACCCGAGAGCGGATCGGCCGCGTGGGCCAGCGGCGCCAGGTGGTCATTCCGCGGCACATGCTCGAAACCCTGAACCTCCAGGAGGGGGATTTTGTTGCGTTCGCCGAACAAAAGAATGGCGTGCTAATAGAGCCCCGCCGCGTGGTTGATCCCGACGATGTACTCTCTCCCGAAGAGAGCGCTCTCGTGAAAAAGGCCGAGAGCGAGATGCGCCAGGGGAAGTTCGTCACGCTCGCCCAACTCCGACATGAACTGGATCGTCCAAGTCCACGACGGCGCCGCAAGACAGCTTAAAGCAATCCCGCCCGACCGGCGGCAGCGCGTCATGGACGACATCGCCGCGTTCGAGGTGGACCCGATCCGCGGGCTGGTGAAGCCGCTCAAGGGGAAAGATCACAAAGGCCACGCGCAGGAGCAGTTCGTGCGGATGTATGATTTTGGGATACCGGAAGCCAAAATGGAAATTCCGGTTTAAGGGGGGCGACAATGAACATCATTACAGCGATTCGGAATGGGGGTGCGGTGACTCCACTGCTCGCAGCCGGGATGGTCGTGAGTTGTGGAACGCTTCTCGGTCAGACCGTCAATTGGGTTGAACCAGCGGAGCAAACGAGCCCCTCTCCGCGAACGCTGATGGGGCTGGCATACTTTCCGCCGCAGGAGGCCATGGTGCTGTTTGGCGGTTCGGGTCTCAACGACACCTGGATCTGGCGGGGAGCGTGGCAGCAATTGTTCCCAGCCACGTCGCCATCGCCACGCTATACCAGCATGGTTTACGACGGGGCTTCCGGCAACATCATGCTCTTTGGCGGCAGCTACGGGAGCGATTATTACAACGATACGTGGACTTGGGACGGCATTAATTGGACACAGCAATTTCCGTCAGTCTCTCCACCGCCGCGGGTCACGGGGCAGATGGCATATGATCCGGTAATCCGGAGAGTGGTTATGTTTGGCGGATATGGCGCCGGTGGCTATCTTGGCGACACCTGGGTATGGGATGGCACCACTTGGACGGAGGCCAACCCCCAGCTTAACCCTGCGCCCCGCGAGTGGGCTGCGATGGCCTACGACAACAACAGCAAGACCGTCATTTTATTCGGCGGCACGAACGATTGGGACAGTGACGCGTCCGGAGACACTTGGAGTTGGAATGGGAGAACCTGGAAGGTTCTGTCTCCGGCAACCGCCCCGTCGCGTAGAGCCGCGGCCGACATGGCGTTCGACCCCGCTCTGAACGCCGTGGTCCTGTTTGGAGGCGCGCTGAATGCGAAATGGCAAACCACGGCGGCAGACACGTGGACCTGGAATGGCACGGACTGGACGCAGATTAACCCTACCACGACGCCTTACGACCGATACAACTTCGGCATGGCCTACGATCCAGCGGTGAAGGGCATGATGATGTTCGGCGGATTCAGCAGCGGCCCAGCGTTGAACGACACTTGGTTCCTTGGCGAAACCCTGCAGTAGTCGGCCACACGCCCGGCATCACAGCACCGGCGCTAATCGCCATTTTACACCTCAATTAATCGTCGCAGCCCACGGCGGTATATGCACATCCGCGCGCGGTTTGCGCCATCCCATTCAATGTGGCGTGAGGTGTTCTCAGGTCTTCTGTGGCTTGATATAGAGCAGAACCTCCGCAACGCTGGCTGGATCGCCAAGGTCGGCGAGGAGTTCGTCGCTCATATCAGTATCTTGGCCAACGGCCAAAGCGATAGAAGCGTATTTGGCTGGGAGCAGGTCACCGATCCGCTTCAATATCTTGCGTGCATCGCTCTTAGCTGACGGAATGCTGCCGAAACGGACGTACAGGTGGGCCTCATCTTGCGCAAGCCTTCCGATTCGTCCATACACTTTACGTTTTGAATACGGCTCGGCGAATCGGCGTTCAAATCCGAAGCACTTGTCCCCGAACCCGCGGCCGCCCCGCTACCCGGTCACCACCCCAGAAAAACAGGCATCCCCAACCGTTTCAGTCCTTTTCACCCTGAGTCGGCCTGCCGTCCTCCCTCGCTCGTGCTCTCATGGAATCGGAGGAAACAGAGTATGACCGCTCTCAGCCCTGGCCCTGTCCGTGCAAAACTACGCCGCCCGCCAACACCAGCGGAGGGGAGGCTTTTATGCTCATTCTAAAGGCCAATTGGGTTCGTTCGTCAGAGTCTGGCCTCTCGCGCCCCTGCACATTTCTGCACACTTCCTCACACCGTCACACGCCAGCCCAGCCGCCGCCTGCGCCATCGGACTCCGGAAGCCCCGTCCCCAAGCCCCCCGCCCCAGCCTCAGCGCAGCTGCGCTCTTATGCTCATTCCAAAGGCCAATTGGGTTCGTTCGTCAGATTCTGGCCCTTCGCGCCCCTGCACATTTCTGCACAATTCCGCACACCGTCACACGCCAGCCCAGCCGCCGCCTGGGCCATCGGACTTCGGAAGCCCCGTCCCCAAGCCCCCGCCTCAACCTCAGGGCAGCTGCGCCTTTATGCTCATTCTAAAGACCAATTGGGTTCGTTCGTCAGATTTTGGGGCCGCGCGCCCCTGCACATTTCTGCACATTTCCGCACATTCCCGGCGTTCTCCGCTTCCGCCCAGGCCCCCAACTCCCCGGCGTCGCCTTATCGCCCGAAGATCTCGTTGGTCAGGTCTTCCTCGTTCCTCGGCCGCTGCTCCAACCAGGCCCCCAGCACCAACGCCGCCGCCGACAACGTGAACGCCGCAATCGCCAAGCCATCCAAACCGCGCCGCCACACCAAACCGCCCGCCGTGATCGCCAGCCGCACCAGCCACCCGTACATGCTGCGCGGGCTTTGGCCCCGCCGCACCCGCACCAGGGATCGCCCCAGAAAATGCGCGAAGAGCAGGCACAACAACCCAAGGGCGGCTCGCAGGATGTTGAGCGGGATGGGCATGCTCTCAATTTGGCTCAACTGCGGCCCGTTTGCAAGCGCCCGTTTGCCACCACCCCCCGCGCCTTGCCACAATGAGCCTCATGAGCCTGATGCAGCAGATCCGCGCCTTTCCCGTGCCGCGCCAAAACGTCGCCATCTGGTGGCTCGGCCAGAATGGCTTCATCTTCAAAACCGCCGAAGGCACCCTCCTCTCCACCGACCTCTACCTCACCAACTCCTGCCACGAAGCCGGCGGTTGCAGCATCAACGTCGATCGTCAGGTGCCCATCCTGATCTCTCCGGAAGATCTGAACGTCGACCTCTACGCCTGTACCCACAATCACCCGGACCACACCGACCCGCAAACCATCGAGCGGCTGCGCCACAAAGACACCACCCAATTCATCGGCCCGCATCCAACCTGCGAAGTCTATCGCGCGCAAGGCGTGGAAACCGGACGCATCGTTCCCGCCTGGCCCTCCTGCCAACTGGAGTTCCGCGACGTGACCATCCACGGAACCTTCGCGCTCCCCACCGATGCCACCGATTTGAACCACATGGGCTACGTCTTCCAGTTCGGCAGCCGCGGTCCGCGCCTCTATATGACCGGCGACACCGATTACACCGAACTGCTGGCCTCCGCCGCCAGCCACAATCCGGACCTGATGATCACCTGCATCAACGGCGGCTTCAATAACCTGTCGCACTATGAAGCGGCGCAGCTCGCGGCGCAGATCCGGCCCAAAGCGGCCATCCCGTGTCACTACGATATGTTCCCGGATAACTCGGTCGATCCCGGACAATTCCGCGCCTCGCTAGCCTTGCGCGCGCCGGATGTCCGATACCTGCGGCTGGAACATGGCAAGCCGTTTCTGTTTGCCGCCTGACGAAGCTCGCTCCGTAACCTGTGCAGCGCCAACAGGCCCAGCAGCCCCAGCGCCACCACGTGAACGCTAAGCTGCGCCGCCAACCACGGCCCGTTCGTCTGCATCAGAATCAAATACGGTATCGGCACGCACAGAAGCAGCGCGGCATATCGCAAGAATTGCGGCACTGGCAAACGCAGCAGCATCGCCGCCGCCGGCAACAGCAGCACCCCGTCGTAGACATAGCTATGATGGCTGACCAGAAGCCCCGCTGTGACCGCCGCCGTAGCGCCCGATCCCGCAGGGCCGGCCGCTTCGATGCCATCCAGACCGCCGCCAGCGCCAGCACGCTCAGCACCACCTCAAAAGCGATCCCGTAAGGCAGCGCGTGCGTTAGCCCCAACAAGTTTGGCATGTGCGAAGGCGACGGGCTGAAATCGCCAATTGCGGAAAGCTCCAGCAATCGTGCCGGCCATTCCCTGCCCTCGGCCGCAAACGAAATCGCCAGTTGGATCGCTCCGCCCAAAGCGCCTCCGGCCAGCGCGCCCCACCGCCGCCGTGCCAGCAAAAATACCGGGATTCCCAAAGCCAGATGAAACTTCGCCGCGCACAAAGAAAACACCAGCCCCGCAGCCAGGTCGCGGTCCGATTCGAGCAACCGCAGTCCCACCGCGACGAAAAACAAAAACAGCCCCGTGTCCTGGCCCGTAGAGAGCAGAATCGCCGCCGGGCACGACCAGCAAACCATCATGATCGCGTCCTGGCGGCGCTTCACCGGCCATAGCGCCGCAAACCCGGCCAGCGCCGCCAGATTCAGCAGCAACCACGCGCCACGGGCATACTGGTAAGGCAATAGCGTCAGCGGCTTCATCAGCACCGCATACACCGGCAGCCGCCCGAACGGGATCGGATGAACCCCGTTCTCCAGTTCCAACGCTTGCAGGCGGCTCCAATCGTACAAGTGACCGGAGCCAGCCAATTGGGACGCGGAATAGAACTGGTTGAAATCGCTGCCGCGCTCGGTCAGGCTGAAGCCCATCCACAGACAGATACAAGCGCCCAGCAGGCAAGTGATGCGAAACACGCTTCATTATCCCGGACCCTCTCCCCCGTCCGCATGCTGTCCTTCGTTAACAGCTCGCTCCCCAGGGGTACATGGTAGGATGACGCCATAATCCAATGCAGCCCGTTGGCGTCAGCGTAAACGTAACGTTCCTGGTGTGCCTTGTCTTGTTCGCCGTCACCCGTCCCAAGGCGCGCGTGTGGTTCGCCGCGGCGGCCGTTGGCGCGTGTCTCGGCGCCTCTCTCGGCTTGCACGGCAGCGTCATTCACAAAATCCTGGAAGGGCTTTCTTACTGCGGCGCCGGTACCATTCCCGCCGTTTGGCTTCGCCCTCTGCTCGGCGAACCGTCCGACCTGAAACTGCTCGCCAAGCTCTTATTCCCGCCCTGCTTTAGCACGCTGACGGCGTTGTTCTTGAATCTGGGATCGCACGGCTGGACCTACGATCATCTGCTCTACGCCTTCGATGGCAGCCTGGGCTTCCAGCCGTCATTTTGGGCCGGCAGAATGGTTGGCCTGACGCCTTGGTTTACCCTTGCCACAGGCGCTCTCTACGACGCCCTCCCCATCTTCCTCGCCATCGCTTACCTGGTCGAAGAACGTCGCGGTGCCCGCCAGGCGCGCGACGTATTCATCCTCATCCTGCTTGTCGGACTCTGCGGCGCGGGTTGTTTCTTCCTGTTCCCAGCCGTGGGAGCCTATTGGGTTTTCGCCAAAAGCTTTCCCCTGCACCCGCCGGCCGTTTCCTCGCTGGCGATCGTCCCGACTTTCATTACCACTGCCGTACCGCGCAACTGCATGCCTTCGCTGCACACTTCCTGGGCCCTGGTGGTATTTTGGGCCGCCGGAAAATGCGGCCTGCCGTGGCGGCTGCTTATCCGCAGTCTGCTGATCCTCATGCTGCTGCAGACGCTCGCCTATCACTACCTGGCAGACATGATCGTCGCAGCTCCCTTCACCCTGACGTTGTTCGCACTCACCCGCACCACCGTGCCGTGGTCTTCTCCCCAACGCCGCGCCGCGGTCGCATTCGGTCTATCGTGCGTCACCATCTGGCTGGTAGCGCTACGTTGGGGCACGTTCCTGTTCCAGAGCTCGCCCATCGTTCCGTGGACCGCCGCACTCCTCACGGTCTCGTCCAGTTTCTGGCTTTGGCACACACTGGATGCCGCGCCCGCCTCAGAGTCCCCGGTGCGCACCGCACGCGCACGCCTCAGCGCGGCGAGCTGGAACATCAAAAGTACCTCAGCGTACAATCTTAACGTCGGCCGGCGTACTAGCTAGGTGAAAACGATTAGTCCAATCCCCTGCGACAAACACCTAGCCGTGGAGTAACGGCTTAGTACTTTCCCACGTTTGGCCTGACTACGATAATACTTTTGCCCACGGCAGCGACTTACTCGCCGAATAACCTCGTATGATTGCCGAAGCCATTGCATAAGGCGCTAATTCATGTTCAGATACCTTAGTGCTGCGATGTCGCTTATACACTCGCTGTTGTCATTTGTCTACCGCCAATATTATGGACTTAGCGATTTGAAACGTTTAGCGCCTGAATGACACTAACAAATATATGGAGAATCAAAAGCCACGGCGCTCCGCCGCGGGCTTCCGCTTGGATCCTGCCGTCCTGAAGGCGTTTCGCGCAAAGTTACGCGAGCGGGGAATGGCGATGCAACCGACCTTGGAAACATGGGTCAAGCAATGGCTCGACAATCAGTCTCCATACGCGGCAGATACTCTCGTCGAGATTCGCAATAGTCAAGAGGAGATCCGCACCCTCCTGTTAGCTTTGGGAAACCAACAGGGTCCAGCGGCGGAAAAATCGCGTGAGGCACACGCAGGCGATGAAACTCGCCAGTCCCAAAATGGACCGCGCGGTACGCAGTAATCCTATCTTTAAGCGTCCCGGTCTGAGCGTCCTCGGGACCGCAGCAACTCTTCCGCGGACTTCATCAGTTCCATTTGGTTCTTCCTGATTTCCGCCAGCACCGCGTCTGGATGCGGCTGGTTCGCCAGAAGCCATTCTTTTACCCAGCCTTCGAGGGTAGGCTGCATAGCCATGCCGCGTTCGCGCAGTTGTAGCCGGAAGCAGGCAAAGACGTCGGAGTCGAGCCGGAAGCCGGTCATCCGCAGGTTTGGATTCCGCGAGGCGCCGTTGCGCCGCGGTGGACGAACCGGACCAGTCCCGGCGGGACGTTCGGCGTCGAGGGAGTGTTCGTTTCGTAGCAGAGACAAATTAACTCCTAATTGGCTAACGCTATTCACGCGTTAAAACGATTATCGAATTCACATTTTTCGCGGATTTTGGTTACGAATCCTAGTACTGGAAGCTCTAGACCTTGTTTAGTCTCGCCATTCAACCAGCTTCCCCACGTCGCTGTACTCTGAATCTTCGCGCAAACCGCGGACTTTCACAAGTTAAAGCTGCAACCTTTACCCGGAAAGTGGCCGCCTAATTTGTCGCGTAGCTATTGGTTTTTACGGTAAAATGGCCCGAAGCGCATGCCCACAAAAGATGAACGCGAACTGCCGGCGCCTGCGTCGAGCGCAGCCGCGCTGGATGCGCAAGCCGTCCGGGAACAACTCGTGCGCACGCTGGAAAGTCCAGGCTTCCAGCGGTCGGCAGGCCTTTCGAACCTTCTCCGCACGCTAGTCGAAAAAAAGCTGGCCTGCGAGGAGCAGGATCTGAAGGAGTACCACCTAGGGGTGGAGGTATTCGCTCGCGGTAAAGACTTCGACCCTCGTATCGATCCTATCGTGCGCGTCCAGGCCCGCAATCTGAGGCTTAAATTAGACGAGTATTATGCAGGCCCCGGAGCCGCCGGTCCGATACGGATCGAAGTGCCGAAGGGCAGTTATGTACCGATATTCAGGCTGAATCGGCCGGCCGGATTCGATGTGCTGGCAATGGACGAGGCGCTTCGACCCTTGCCTGGCCGCGGAATTCTTCGACCTTGGGCCATTTGGGCAGTCACCCTGGTGGCAGTCTCTTTAGCCGCAGTCATCGCGTACCGATTCGGTGTGCTGGCCGGCATCGAGCGCGCTCAAAATATGACGATGGTTATGGTTGCGCCCTTCGAAACCCTGGCGGTGGGTCCGGAAGCACCCACGCTCGCGGGTATGATGACCGTGAGCATTAAACAAGCGCTAATCCACGATCCTGCGCTCATCTTGGCGAACGCAGCGCCGAAAAGAGGGTATCGGCTGAGCGGAGTGGTGGCACGGCGCGGAGATCGGGTGGTAGTGAAGGCGCAACTCTTTCGCCGCGCGCAGAGGATCTGGTCTGGCACCTACGAATGCCTCGCCTCAAACGATCACGATGTAGTCCGCATCGTCACCGGCGAGTTGACCCCCACGGTGCGAACGCTATTAGCCCGCTACCGGAGTTTGGATTGAGGGCCTTGGCCACCGCACTCTTCGTGCTGGGGACGGCCGCGGCTTCCGGCTTGTACGATGTCTCCGCGGATTTCTCGACTGCTGCTAATCCTTCCCTGTCAGGCATGTGGTCTTACGGTTGGAAAGACAAACTTGACGGCCCACTGCAACTGTATACCCGGCATTTCGACACTCTGTACTGGGGCGCCAGAGTGGCTGGATGGTCAATCAACGGTGAGGGTCCGGAAAATGGCGATCGCTGCTGTCCCTTCGTGGCGCGCAATGAAGCATCCCGGCCCATTGTTGCGCACACCGCTGTAATACCGATCGCGCAATTCTGGTTTCATCCAGGGCCTCACGGGGAATATTCCGTGGTCCGCTGGAACAGTCCCGGACCGGGGCGTTATCGGTTGACGGTGCGCTTTGATGGCTTCGGTGTGGCAACCAGCGACGTCCACATTATCAAGAACAACATTGTACTTGGCGAAGAAGAGTTGGGCGAAAATGGATCGTCTCACGATTTCTTTTTTGAGTCGCTTGAGTTAGTTTCGCGCGATCATTTGGATTTTGTGGTTGGCTATGGCGCAAATCACAACTATTATGCCGACATTACCGGACTTACCGTAACAATCCGGGACGTGTCGTCGAAGTGAGGCATGCTACCGTGCGGAAGATGTCGAAACCTCTTGAGAGGAATGTCTTGCCATGGCCATCGCGCCGAAGTGTCTTGGCGATGCCGCTAACGGGTGTGGGCCTTACCGCAGGCGTGCCTGAGCCGGCGCAAGCTGCTCCCTCCGCTGCCCAGCGATTTCGCTATTGCCTGAACACCGCAACACTTATGGGCTATAAGCTGCCCATCGCCGAACAGGTCGAGGTCGCGGCCAAAGCGGGATATTCCGCCATCGAGCCATGGTTGAGCGACCTGCGGGTTTATGCGGATGGCGGCGGTTCGTTGGGCGATCTTCGCAAGCGCATCGCCGATCAGGGGCTGACCGTCGAAAGCGCAATCGGCTTCCCGGAATGGATGGTCGACGATCCGGCGAGGCGTGCCAAGGGTCTGGAAGAGGCGCGGCGCGAGATGGATTTGGTGGCACGGATAGGGGGAAAACGAATCGCCATGCCTCCGGCCGGCCCTTCCAACGGAGTGGGCATCCAGCTTTCAGCGATCACGGAGCGATACCGCGCCGTGCTCGAAGCCGGCGACCGTATCGGAATTGTGCCGGAACTGGAATTCTGGGGCTCGTCGCCGCACCTCAGCCGCCTTTCGCAAGCAGTTTATGTCGCGATGGAAGCCAATCACCCGAAGGCTTGCGTGCTGGCCGACGTCTTTCATCTCTATAAAGGGGGCTCAGGGTTTACGGGCCTGAAACTGGTGAGCGGCAACGCCCTACAGGTATTGCACATGAACGACTATCCATCGAGTCCTCCTCAGAAGACGGTCCAGGACAGCCAGCGCGTTTTTCCCGGCGATGGGGTTGCGCCACTCAAACAGATAGTGCGGGATTTAGGAGAAGTAGCGCCCGATTTGGTGTTATCGCTCGAGCTATTTAATGCGTCTTACTGGAAACATAGCCCGATGGATACGGCTCAGACCGGACTGGCCAAGATGCAGGCGGTGGTGCGTGCGGCCCGCCCCTAGCTCATCCGGAGCCCTTCGACGCAGAGCTAACGACGCCGCGCCGGTGAAGGCGCATGCAAGGAGGTGGAGCGGGAGACGGGGTTCGAACCCGCGACGTCCAGCTTGGGAAGCTGGCATTCTACCACTGAATTACTCCCG
>CAVTWL010000005.1:0-771666 GCA_963738375.1 Bryobacterales bacterium
TGATCAAGAGCCCGCAAAACCTAAGGCCGGACCAAGGACTCGCCTGGTCAACTTGATCTCATCCGAGCAATGATGTCCCCTCTGCCGCCTCGCCGTCGAACTCACTCCCACACGAAGCGTACCCTTGGTTCCCGCACAGTTGGCGGCGCGGTAGAATCCTGGTCTCCTAACGCCACAACGCGGACTTCAACGGTAATCCGGTTCCCGAGAACCGCCAGCGCGGCCTGGATCTTCTCCGCCTCGGTGGCGTGTTCGGGTTCGAACATGCGGCCGACAACCACTCGTGCAGTCCCAGCCGGCGGGCCAACTCGGAGTTGCTGACACCCTGGTCGCGCATAGCCAGACAGAGCGCAGGCTTCGGCACCAGCCTGAGCGGCACGGGCACCAGGCGCTGACCACGCTTTGCGCATGAAGGCGTTGGAACCTCCTCCCGCCGGGACAAGCGGATCGAGAGATCGCAGTCGAGAGCGTCCGTAGCATCTTGCATGGCCTCGCGATCGTCCCTGCCGTCGGGGCAACCCGGGCCAGATCGACAAACTCGACCATAACGCAGCTATCCCTGCCGGCCGTGAATTTCGGGGTAGCTAATGAGAGCATGCATCACCCTCCAGCTTGCGGTACTTCAGCGTGGTCTATTCTTCGTCGAAGTAAAGGCGGCTCTGGCTTCCTTTTCCCTGTCAGCCACAAAACTGGCAGAGCTTCCGATTCCGCGCCTTCACTCTCTCGGTGTCGGACGTTTATGTCCGAGCGTCAATGACCCACCCGCTCCATCCAGCCGCTGGTCTCGCTTCTTACCATCTACGGGGACGGCGTGAAAGCGTATACGGGTGAGGCGGGCGTCAAAGAAAAAACCGCATCGGAGAAGGCTCTGAAGACTGGCTAGAGCCTCTTGCCGATGCGGCTTGCCCAAGGTCGGGCTGGGATCAGGCAGCGGACGATCTGAATCAATCGGCATTCCTGGTAAGGTCCGCGTCCAAACTTTCCTCGCCACGAATGCCCAGATGCCTACCGCAACCTCAGACCCCCGGGGAGATCATATGAAAGCGGTTAATAAAAAACCCCTCTGTTGCAACCAACAAGGGAAGACTAGCGAGCGCAAAATCTAAAGCGGACAGCGGCTCCCGCAAGCATACTGTCTTGTTGCGCTCGTTCCTCTTCCGCCTGCCTGTTGCAGCAGAGGGCAGGTTAAAAGTTACTTCGCCAATTCAACACCGAAAATAGCAACCAGATGGCCAAGTGTCAATCGTTTGTATCCTGCTGAAATTGCGCAACGTCTAGGTCGGCACCTTGGATTGGGGCGTGGCCCGCTGGGCGGCCGGTGTGTCGCTATGACACAATCGGGTTGGATGCGCTTATTGGGTCAAATGACGCTGGCTCTGGCGGTGGCGGGGATCGCGCATGGGCAGGCTGACAAATCGAGCGAAATCCCGCGGGCGGATGGGCCGCATCCGCGGATACTGCTGAACGCGCGGCGGCTGCGGCTGCTGCGGCGGGAGCGCGACCGGCAGTCGCTGCGCTGGAATCAGTTTCATTTGTTGATGGCGGGGAAGGCGCCGATGCCGGAGCCGGGATTCGCGGATGCGCTGTATTACCAAGTGGCGCAGGAGGCGGACGCGGGGAAGCGGGCCATCGCGTGGGCAGAGGGGACGGGCACCGATCTGCGGCAGCTTGCGCTGGTTTTCGACTGGTGCCAGGACTTGCTGGCCGAAGCGCAGAGGAAGGCGCTGGCGGCCAAGATCGCGCGGGTCATGGAGCAAAACAAGCGAGACGGATCGGTGGCGGGGGTGCGGTCGCGGCTGCTGGGGGCGGTGGCGATATCCGGGCATGTGGCGGATGTGCCGGAGCGGGAAATCGGCGCGGTCGTAGCCAAGTGGTGGGCGGGGGAGATCGCCCCGGCGATCAACGGCGGGAATGAGGCGATTGGGCGGGACGATATCTATCCGCTGATGGAAATTATGCATGTGGCGCTGGATAACTTCAATCTAAATTTACGCGAGGGAGCGCAGAAGTATTTTTTGGATTTGCCGCTGGTGCAGCTCTTGAGTTATTATCCGGCGACTTTTCCAGCGGGGGAGAACGATTACCGCATTCCGGCGATGGTGCATGCGGACGCGGAGCCGGATTTGCGGCGGGCGACGCTGTCCCGGGCGGCGGAGTTGAGCATGGTGGCGCTGGATGCCAATGCTCCGGGCAGCCAGTTTTTGCAGGGGTGGCTGATGAACGATCATTTTCTGCTTCGGGGGACGTTTGGCGCGCCGTATGAGTTTTTGTGGGCGAATCCGTATCAGCCGGGGTTGAGTTATTTTCAGGCGCCGCTAGTGATTCACGACAAATTATTGGGGCGATTGTTCGTACGGTCGGACTGGGATGAATCCGCGGCCTGGCTGGGGTTCTTTAGCGGGCAATTGCAGATGTTCCACGACGGGGCGATCAAGGTGCTCGATCCTAACGTCACAGCGGATCCTCTCGACTTGGGCCGAGCCGTCATTTTGTTTGGAGCCCACACGCGGAAGTTTAGAGTGAAGGCGGAGGGGAAGCAGCCGGTTTTTGTGGTGGGGCTTCGGGCGCGGCAGCGGTATCTGGTGGAAGTGGACGATGAGGAGTTGGCTGAAGAGGTTAGCGACCCGGGGGGGGTGGTGGAGTTGGATATGCCGCATGAGCGGGAGGCTGGGGTTCGGTTGGCAGTGGCGCAGTAGAGCGACTACTCGGAGCGGATTGCGGTGATGGGGTCGATGCGGACGGCTCGGAGGGCAGGCAGGAGGCTGCCCAGAACGGTCATGAGGATGCAGAGGGCTATGGCGGCGGAGAAGGTGACGGCGTCGGCGGGTTGGACTCCGGCTAGCAGGCCTTCCATGGCTCGTCCGGCGGCGTAGGCGAGGAGCACGCCGGGCAAGACTCCGGTTAGGGCGAGGAGCGCGCCGCGGTTCACGATGATCTTCACGATTTCCGTCGGGCGCGCGCCGAGGGCGATGCGGACTCCGATTTCCTGGCGGCGGCGCGAGACAGCGAAAGAGAGCAAGCCGTGGATGCCGACTCCGGCCAGGAGGAAAGCGATGAAGGCGAAGGCGGCGAGGACGCGGACCTGGGCGGACCGGGAAGCGGTCTGATCCTCTACGATATCTGCCATGGTGCGGACTTCGGAGATGGGCTGTTCGGCGTCGGCGGCGCGCACGACTTGACGGATGGAAGGCAGCAGCGCGGATGGCGCCGCTGTCGAACGAATGACCAACTCCTGCGGGGAATAATGGGTGAGCCAGCCGTCGGGAACCTGATGGCAGGGAAGGTAAACCTGGGGCTCGCTGCCGCGCTCGAGGCCGCGGACACGGATGTCGCCGACGATGCCGACGACGGTGCGGTCGTGGAAGGCCATCTGAAAATGGCGGCCGATCGGATCGGCGCCGGGCCAGTAGCGGCGCGCGAAGGATTCGCTAACGACGGCGGCGAAGGGGGAATCGGGGGTATCGGCATCGGCGACGTCGCGGCCGCGATGAAGGGGGATGCCCATGGTTGCAAAGAATCCCGGGGTGACGTAGCGAAGGCTGGCGGTGTGTTCTCCGGAACGCTGCAAGTCGACGGACTTGCCTTCGGTGGTGACGGGCCAGATTCCGCCGCGCATCACCATGGGCAGGAAGCTGATGTAAGCTGCGCCGGAGACGCCGGGCAGCGCGCGCACTTGGGAGATTACGCGGTCGTAGAAGGCGGCACGGCGGGCGGTCTGGTCGTATTTGGGAAGCGGCAGGGCGGTGCGGATGGTGAGGATTCCGTTGGTTTGAAACCCAGGGTCGACGCCTTCGACGCGCCAGAGCGCACGGAGCAAGAGGCCAGCGGAAACGAGAAGGACCACGGAGGCGGCGACTTCGCCGACGACCAGGATGGAGCGCAGGCGTTCTTTGCGTCCACCGCCGGAGCGTGCGCCATCGCGGAGGGCGGCGAGATCAGCCTCGCGGCAGGCGCGGAGCGCGGGAAACACGCCGAAGCCGATGCCGGTAAGCGTGGAGACGAAGGCGGCGAAGATCAAGACGCGCACGTCGATGGCGGGGGATTGCGCGATGGGGAGGGAGGCGGGAACCAAGCGGGCCAGCAGCGGCAGCGCGGCGGCGGCAACGAGGATGCCGGCGGCTCCGCCCGCGAAGGCGAGGACGAGACTCTCGGTGACCAACTGACGGACGAGGCGTTCGCGGCCCGCGCCCATGGCCGTGCGGACGGCTAACTCGCGCTGGCGGGCAAGGCCGCGAGCCATCAGGAGATTGGCAAGGTTGGCGCAGGCGATAAGCAGGACACAGAGGGCGGCGCCGCTGAGCGCCATCAGAAGCAGGCGCGATTGCTGGGATAGTTCTTCGCGGAGGTAGTTCACCGCCGCGCCGGTCTGACGATTTTCCCTGGGGAACTGTTTTTCGAGTTGGGCGGCGACGACGGACATTTCGGCGCGGGCCTGGTCGAGGGTGACGCCGGGCTTGAGGCGGGCGACTACGTTGATGTAGTTGTTGTTGCGGTCGCGGAAATCGTCGCTGTTCTCTTCGAAGCGCATAGGCATCCAGACCTCGGCCTGGCGATCGGGGAAATGAAAATCGCGGGGCATGACGCCGATGATTTCGTAAGGCTGGTTGTCGAGGTTAACGCGGCGGCCGATCACGGCGTTGTCGCCCGCGAAGGCAGCCTGCCACAACTGGTAGCTGAGGAGGAGGGTGCCTGGCGCATGTTCGCGATCCTCGGCGGCGGAAAACCAGCGGCCCATCATGGGCTGGACGCGCAAGAGGGGCAGGAGGTCGGCGGTAACTTGGGAGGCGTTAATGCGCGCGGGATCGCCTTGTCCGACCAAATTGACGGACATGTCGGTGAAGGCGCCCATGGCTTCAAAGGAATGACTCAGGCGTTTCCAATCGACGTAATTCGAGGGTGAAAGCTCCATCTGGCTGTAATCGGGGACCTTTTCCCAGAGCTTGACCAATCCGGCGGGGTCGGGGAAAGGCAGGGGGCGAATGAGAACAAAATCGGTCACGGAGAAAGCAGCGGTATTGGCGCCGACGCCGAGCGCGAGTACCGCGATGGCGGTGAGGGCGAAGCCGGGAGAACGGGCGAGGGTGCGCACCGTGTAGCGAAGATCCTGTCGGAGGATGTCGGCATGAACGGCGGCGGCGTTGGAGAGAACTTCGCAGACGATGGCGATCCAGACGGCGAGGAGGGCGATGGGGCCGGCGGCGTTGCGGCGGCGTCGATTCCAAATGGCGCGCATTTCGTCGCCGTATTCGGCGCGGAAGGAGGCCGGGTAGAGGCGCAGGAGAAGGTCGTAGACGCGCATATTAGGCTTTCCCGGAGACGAAGCCGCGGTCGCGCGCGAGGCGGAGGAGTTGGGTCAAGCGGCTGGCTTCGGCCTGAGCGACGGCTGCGCCGAAGGTGGTGATGCGGTAGTAGCGGCGGCGTTCGTCGTCGAACTCCGGGGCGGGCCGGTCTTGCGTTT
The DNA here is from genome assembly GCA_963738375.1 of Bryobacterales bacterium. Taxonomy (GTDB): domain Bacteria; phylum Acidobacteriota; class Terriglobia; order Bryobacterales; family Bryobacteraceae; genus Bog-159. The sequence continues at coordinate 5,459 of CAVTWL010000005.1, forward strand.
CGGAGATGAGCCCTTGTTCGAGCATGCGCTGGATGGAGCGATAGAGGGTGCCGGCGCTGAGCTTGAGTTCGTTGTTGGTGCGGGCGGAGACATCCTGGATGATGGCGTAGCCATGGCGGTCTTCGTCCGCGACGGCTAAAAGGATGTGAAACGTGGCGGGAGGAAGGGGAAGGAAGGATTCGGCTAAGGGAGCGGCGTTCCGCATGGGTCAATTATATCCACTATGGCTATATTGTCAATGGCTATAGTACCCAAAGATCCTCTAGAGGAAGACCGGGGCTGATATGCTGGCTTCAATCATACTCATGACACGTTTATTGCGAACGCTTTCCCTATTGGCGGGTATTCTTGCGGTAGTACCAGCTTATGCGACGGTGACGATTCAACTATTTACGCCGACGCCGGTTCCTCCACAGCAGATTGGAACCACGATTACCTTCGTGGCGACGGCCACGGATACGAGCCCGGGGCCGGTGGCGTTTCAGTACAACGTGACGCCTCCGAACGGAAGCCTGACGATGATTCGCGACTTCAACATGGGGACGCTGAGCGGGGGCACGTGGACGGGTCCGGCGTTCGCGTGGGATCCAACGGGAATCGAAGGGACCTATCAGGTAGAAGTGGTCGCGAAAGATTTTGTTACTGGGCAGATCGCGTCGCGAACGATTCATTACGCAGTGGAGCCACTAGTGACGGGCAAAACGCCCCTGGTGAAGAGCACGGCAAATCCACTGGTGGCGTTGTTCAGCGCGCCTTCCTGCGCGGCGGGAAGCACGATGCGGGTGGCTTTTGAGGTGCAAGCGGGGGGAGCGGCGTCAACGACCGACTGGGTCGGGTGCCATCCTCCGGCGACAATGACCTTTGAAGTCGCCGGCATGTACGCCAGCACCGTCTATAACATGCACGCGGAAACCAAGACGAACGGAAAGATCACGAATGGCCCCGCGATCGTTTACACAACCGGAGCGCTGCCGACGAGCGTTCCGTTTCCGACTTTCAGCGGCAACGCCGGCACGGATACGACGAATCCGGTGCTGCTGCACACCTTTATTACTTTTGGAACGGGTGCGGTCTATCCGGATGTAGCGACGGACCTGAACGGCAAGACGATCTGGTATTACTATTCGAACGGGGTTTCGCACATCGACACGATGACGCGCCCGCTGGTTGGGGGGGAGCGATCACGATACAAGACGATGTGGCGTGGAATCCGGCGGTGAATCAGGAACAGTTCCTGCGGCAGATCGATCTCGCCGGGAATATCGTGCGGGAGACGAACATCGGGATTATTCAACAGGAGTTGATTGCGCTGGGAGATCCGGGCGGCGGTCCGTGTACGGCGATTCAAAAGCCGGCGCCGGTGGGTTCGGCGTGCACGGGCGCCTTCCATCACGATGCGATTCAGACGCTGCCAAACGGGTACACGGCCGCGCTGATCGACGAGGAAAAGATTTTTCCAGCCGGGACGCAGGGGAACACTAGCGGACTCCCGGTAGATCTGATTGGGGACATCATCATCGTGATGAACACGAACTGGCAGGTGGTCTGGTACTGGGATTCGTTCAATCCCAAGAGCGGCGGAACCGGGTATGCGGATCTGCCCATCAGCCAAGCGCCGGTGCTGGGAGAGGTTTGCGGATCGAACACGGCCGGGTGCCCGCCGGTGCTGTTGCTGGGGAGCGGCATCGCTCCATTGGCGAGTGACTGGCTGCATGGAAACAGCCTGTACTACTGGCCGGCGCCGCAGGACGGAAACACAACGGGCGGCGACATCATCTTTTCGAGCAGGCATCAGGATAGCGTGTACAAGGTCGACTACAAGGACGGCGCGGGAACGGGAAACATCCTGTGGGCGATGGGATCGCCGGAGGACGCGCACAAGACGAGCTTCACGTTTATCAACACATATAACGATCCGTGGCCTTGGTTTTCGCACCAGCACGACGTGGGCATTCAGAACGGCGGGACCAATCCCATGACGCTGATGGACAACGGGAACACGCGGGTGGCGAATCCGCCTGCCGGGCTAGGGGCGAATTGCAAGCCGTACGATTGCGACAGCCGGGGCATGGGGTTATCGGTGAATTACACGGCGATGACAATAACGCCGGTGGTGAGCTTCGACCTGGGAGCTTATTCGCCGGCGATGGGCGCGGCGGATCTGCTGAGCGACGGGAATTATTTTTTTGAAAATGCGGTAGTGTATAGCGCGACGGCGGGGGCGGAGTTGGGGTACAGCTTGGAGGTTGGGCCGACGCCCGCGGCGCCGCAGGTTGGCGCGGCGGATATTTTGGGGAATTCTTCGGGGCCGGAGCAGTATCGCGGGTGGCAGATGATTAGTCTGTATGCGCCGCCAGCGATTTAGCAGGGTTTCCAGGGTAGTGTCCGTTAACCCGCACGGTCCGCCTGCCCTCGATGCCAGCGGCGTACGGCGGAGCCGACACTCCTTGATGGCGAGTTACCAGTTCTTCATAGCTTTACTGACGGTCCGGATGGCGGCTATCCTTATTCGAATATCTTACTTAGTCCATCGGACGATCTCTACGGGACCACCACATGGGGCGGCGCTGCTACAGGCGGCGTGCTGTATGAAATTACTCCGTACTACCTGGCGTGCGGCGGCGATGGCGAATAATGCTGCAAGCCGTGGGGGGCGGCCATCGTCACGCCGGGGGGAGGCGCTCGGCGCGGTATAGGGACGCGGTATTTCGGATGCTGGAGACGATTAGCATGAGGAAGATGCCGATAGCTGCGACGAGACCGCCGGCATCGAACAGCGGGAAGCGGTAGCCGAAGAGGACGCCCGAGGGGGCGAAGAGCAGGGCTATATTGCCCGCGGCCAGCAAGAAGCGCAACTCAGTGGGGCTGAACTTCCAATAAGAAAGCTGGAAAGTGCCCATCGCATAAGTGGCCAAGTAGGCTTGAATCGACAGCATGAAATAGGCGATCAGCAGGACGGCGGCGATCATGGGACTCATATAGCCCGAGAGACCCATGCCGCCGATGAGGAAGAAAGTCCCGAAGGCATCGGTGATGTGGTCGACGTAGAAGCCATAGCGGGGCCGCTGGCGATTGCGCACACGGGCGAGGGTGCCGTCAAGGCTATCGCCGAGCCAGTTGGCCGCCAGGCATAGGATGACGCCGAGCAGCATATACTTATTCCAGCGCGCGAGCCAGTAACACACCCCCGCGAAAAACATAGCCACGAAGCCAATCAGAGTCAAGTGATCGGAGTTGATGGAACGCGGCGTAGAGTGCGCCATGCGGATTAGCAACCGCTTTTCGAGGGGTGCGAAGAAGCTCTCCTGTTCGCGCCCTGCCTCTTGGAATTCCACCGATGCTTCCGGCATAGCTACCGGGTTAGACGGCCGGGATCTACTTAAAGCTTCTCTTGTAAACGAAATTTAACCCCACCAGGCCGTTTTCTTCGCGGAGAGCGACGGCGGACCATTTGCGGCTAAAGGCCCATTCCACCTGAATTACCAGAGGGTTGGTGCTGGTGACATCGGTAATGTAAGTGAAGGTGATCTCCGGAGTCACTTGCTGTTCAATGGTGAGGCGCGCCTGTGGGTTATTCTCGACTCCAGTCAGTCCGGTGAGCGTGGGATCGATTTTGAGGCGGGTGACGCCGAAGAAGCGCTGGAGGCGGCCGGTCACGGGGCTGGCGAGGGCTTCGCCGAGCAGGGCGGAGGCTCCCATTTGTTGCAGGGATTGCGGTGAGGCCGGTCCGGACATAAGCGTGGCGGCATTTGAGGTGGGAGAGACACCGGTGGCAAGAAGGGCGACGATGTCGGCAAAAGGCATGGGGGGGTCGGAGCGCGGGGTGAGGTTGAGCTTGTTGATGGGGCCGGCGATGTTGAGAATCACGTCAATGCCACGGGCCTTGGTATCCAGATCGAGATTGAGGACCGGCTCGATCTTGACGGGATTGTAGAAGGCGATGGATCCCTGGTTGACGGTGAACGGGGTGCCGAAGAAGACGATTTGGCCGCCAGTGATGTTGATGCGGCCGAGCAGCGAGGGATTGGAGGCGGTACCACGCACGCGAAGGCTGGCTTCGGCCTGCAAGCCTTGGGCGAGGGAGCTTTGGAAGGTGATGTCGGGAGCGCTGTCGATTTCGACATCGAAGCGCATGTTGGCGAGCAGACCGGTTTCAGCGGACGGCGTGCGGACAGGCTCAGCGGATTTCGCCAGCACGGAGCTGAAGTCAGAATGGGGGTTGAAGCCGGTGCGGAGGACGGTGATATGGCCGGCGAGGGTGCTGCTGTCACTGGTTCCGGTTAGGCTCAAGGAGGCATTGGCGATGGTGCTGAAGTCTTCGGGATAGCGGACGCGAACTTCGTGGGCGTTGGCGTGGAGGCGAAAGACGAGAGAATCGCCGGCATAACCCGCGAAGCCGGTGATGTCGACCTTGCCGCCACCGCTTTCGCCCGAGAGACTTTGGATGGTGGCGCGGCTGCCATCGAACAGGATTAAGCCATTGGTTTTGGCAACTACGACGGGAAGTTCCGCGAGGTTGAGGGTCGCGTCCTTGAGTTCGAGGCGGCCGGCCACCTGGGGCTGGGAGAAAGCGCCGCGAATGGTGACGCCGGTTTCGATGAAGCCGGAGCCGTAGATATCGTCGTTGAAATCCTTGAGGCTGGCGAGATCGAAGCGGCCGTTGACGCGGAGGTCGAGAGCGCTTTTCTGCTGTAGGTTGACTGTGCCGGAGAGCGAGAGATCGGTTGCGCGGCCGACCAGGCGGGCGCTCTCCACCTTGACGATGTTGTGCTCCATGTTGACGACGATGGGATTTGGATTGTGAAGGGCGAGGGAACTGGCGGTGAGGTCGGGGCCGGGTCCAATTTGGAGTGAGGGGATGCGGAGTTGTGCTTTCCAGAGATCGGGTTTGATGGCGGGGCCGGAGATGGTGAGAGCGCCTTCGGCGGAACCGGCGATTTGCATACCACCCGGTGCCTGTCTGCCGCGGAGCCAGCCGCGCAGGCGTTCGAGATCGAGGCGCTTGAAACTGACTTGGGCGCTTCCGGGATAGTCGGCAGCGAGGGCCCATTTGCCATCTCCTTCGATGACGGAGCCGGCGACTTCGGAATCGAAGTGCGCCGCAAGTTCGGAATTTTTCGTGGTGACAGTGAGGGTGGCGTCGCGGAATTGCTGGTCATTGATGCGCAGGCCTTTGCCGGCGAGGGTGCCGTTGAGGGCGATGAGGCGGAAACCGGGCTGAGCCGCGGTTAGGTCGATGGTTCCCGCGGCGTGGAGTTCGGCGGTTCCACCGATGCCCGGATACTCCTGGCTGACGAGGCGGAACTGAGCAAGCGGCAGGGCATTGCTATTTACCTCAAAGCGTAATTGGCCGATGGCGAAATCGCCGGCCTGATGCTGGTAGTGGGCCTGGAGACCGAGGCTGCGGCGTCCGGCGGAGAGTTGGCCATGAGCCAAGTCGACGGATGAGCCAGCGTAATCGATGCTGCCGCTGAAGCGATCGAAGGGCTCGCCGCCGAGCGATCCTTTGACGGCGGTGACGGTGGCGGCGATGCTGGGGCTGGCGTAGGTTCCGGCGACTTTGCCGTCGATGGTGACGGTCCCTTCGAGCGGAAGGTTGGGGACGTTGGCGATGGCCATCAGCTCTGCAGCGGGGGCGTTGCGGATGGCGCCGGTGAAGGAGACAGGGCTATCGGGCTCGGCGGTCCAGTCACGCAGGCCGAGCGAGCCAGCGCCTTGGGCGCGCAGCGCACCTAGTTGGATTGCGCCGTTGCGGATGGAGATTCCCATGCTGCTGACGTCGACATCGCCCTGCAGGGACTGGAAAGTGCGGCCGGACCAAACGACGTTGGTGGCGGTGGTGTGGCCCAGGATGCGGGGATCGGCAAGTTTGCCGGTGACTGCGCCATCGAAGACGGCTTCGCCGTTGACGAGTTTCAGGGGGATGGAGGAGACCTCGAAGGCGGGTAGAATTTCGTCGAGGTTGTGCGAATCGGCATGGACGCGCATCTGGCGCCCAAGGATGCCGGAGAAGTCGAGGCGGGTGGAGGGAAGGGATAGCGTGGAGGTGAAGAGGTCAAGGGTTTCCGCCTGGCCGTCGTAAGCGGCGGTGATGGATCCGTGAACGGGCGCTCCGCTACCGGTGGGCGTGACCGCCATGTGGCCGGAGAGGACCAGGGTACTGCTGTTGCCCAGCGTGACGCTCAGCTGCAAAGGGCCAGAGGCGGCTGCATCCCAGGGGAGCGGCTGGCCGTCGTAGATGCGCATGGTTTCGCGGACATCGAAACCGGTGACATCGCCCTCGACGCGGACGTGTTTGAGATCGGCGACCTGAGTCTTGCCATCGAAGACGCCACCTACGGTATCGAGGTGGATGCCGGTGGCTTCGAGCAGGCGGCCCCGCAGGACGATGGATTCCATGCGGCCGCTGACGGGGAAGGGTTGGAGCGGATGGCCGCCGGTAAGAGTGGCTAGAGCTTCGCCGCCGAGGCGGAAGCCGGTGACGACGGTGCGGCGGGGATCCAAATTGTAAGCGCCATCGACGCGCATGTCGCGCAAGGCGAAATTCGGATCGGGCTTCAGGCGGACGGCGGTGGCGTGCAAGGTTCCGGTGGACTGGTAGTTGGATGCGCCGTGAAAGGAGGCTTTACCTACCAGGTTCAGGGGGCCGTCGAGGTCGATGTGGAGATCGAGAGCGCGGTCGAGTTCGCCGAGCGAGGCGCGGACCTTATATTGGAATGCGCCGGAAAAATCAGCGAGGCTATCGAGGGCGCCGGAGAAGTCGACCTGGGATTTGGCGGTGGCGAGGCGGCCGGAAGAGATGCTGACGCGATTGCGGGAGACGGCGAGGGTAAGGTTCAGGTCGAAGGGCAGGGGCTGATGTCCGCCCCATGCGATGCGGGCGGGGGCGATGGCGAAGCTGCCTTGATAGCGCGGTCCCTTACGGTCGTAATCGAACTGGGCGCGCAGGTTGTTGCCCTGGGCGTCGAAGGGGATTTTGCCCCGTCCGGAGACTTCGAAGCTGCCGTTTAGCAGGCCGAAGCGGCCGATGGCGAGATCGAGGATGGACTCGATTGTGCCTTCGCCGGGTTTGCTGATCTTGGGCGCGGGGATGTTGGTGCGGCCGTCGGGATAGAGAATGACGTAGATTTGGGGACGGCGGACGTCGAGATATTGCAGGTCGACGGCGCGCTTCATGAGGGAGACGATCTTGATGCCGAGGACCACAGCATCGGCGCGGAAGAGCGGGGGTGCGCCGGCGGGTTCCGTGCCATGGACGACGAACCCATCCACTTCGGCGCGCATTTGTTTCCAATTGAAATCGAAGGCGCCGATTTCAGCCCGGCCTCCGGTGGCCTTTTCGACTTCCGTTACGATGCGGCCGCGAACCTGATTGCGGAACCATTGGCTGCGTACGGTGAGGATACCGGCGATCGCCAGGATGACAAATAGAGAAGCGACGACACCCAGGACGAAGGCGATACGGCGGGTGCGGCGGCTCATTCAAATACCCCGTCGTGATATTGAATGTGGGTGCGGCGGCGGGCTTCCTTCAACCATTGTTCGACCTGCTGGTCGGCTTGCTCGCCGACTAGGGTTTCTTCGATTTGGCCGCGATGGTCATCGAGGGAGGGCGGCTCGCCGGGATGGGCTTGCGCCAGCGCATCGCGCATGTGGGTGTTGAAGTAGTTGCGAATGTCGTCGTCCGAGATCTGGATGCCGGGGCGGAAACGGACGTCAATGAAGCGGACGAGCATGATCTGCCAGGTGAGGCGGGCTTTCAAGTCTTCTTCGGTAACACCGTAATCGGCGAGCGCGCGGCGGTAGGCGGCATCGCTGCCGAAGCGGGCTTTTTCCTCCTGGAGGGCGGCTTCGGTGTCGGCAGCAGAGGGGGGGGGATAGCGGCTGGCATCGAGCTCGTTACGGACGAGGGTCTGATCGACAATGCGGTCCGCCGTTTTGCGTTTGTTGGCGGGGGTGAAATCGGGCTTCTCGTTATTGAGCAGGGCGGTGAGGCGGATTTCACGGTCGAGGTCGGTTTGGGTGATGACTCGGCTACCGACGGAGACGGCGATGCGGTCGACGATTTCGGCGGCGGCCGCGGCGGCGAGGCAGGCGGCCAAACAGGCGGCGATGGGGAAGCGCGCGGGCATCAGAAGGTCTGTCCTATGGAGAAGAAGAACTGGAAATGGCTGATACTTTGGGGCACGCAATTGTAAGGCTGCGATGTGCAGGGAGCGGGGCCGGCGGTAAGCAGGTCCGCGAAACTGCCGGCAAAACCAGTGAAACGGGGGGGATTGATGCTATAGGCGAGATCGAGGCGCACGGGACCGATGGGAGTTTTGTAGCGGATGCCGAAGCCAACGGCGTGGTTCATGTAATCGAAATCGCCGAGGCCGTGCTGGTCGGTGCGGAAGGAAATCGCCGAAGTGCTGGTGTAAACGTTGCCCATATCGTGAAAAAGGACGCCGCCGATATCTTCGCCCAAGAGGGGGAAGCGGAGCTCGGTCTGGTTCATTAACAAGGCAGTGCCGCCGATGGGGAAGCCGGTAACGGGATCGCGGGGGCCGGCCTGAAGGTCGGGGAAGCCGCGCTCGGAGGTGGCGCCGCCGGAGAAGAAGTGTTCGGGAAGGGGGATAACGCTGTTGGGGCTGGGAACATTTTGCCAGGGGTGAACGATACCGAAGCTGGTGGCGCGAGCCAGCACGAATTTCTTGCCGATTGGGGTGTAGGTGGCGTTGCGGCCGAGGAAGCGGCCGAAGGTGACCGCGGTGCCCAAGGCGCGGGGCGCCGCCGAAATATCCATGGTGTTGTAGACGCCCTTGTGGGTGTCGATGGGGTCGTCGCGGCGATCCTGCACCATACTCCAGGCGACTTCACCGACGCGATCGGGCTGGGAGAAGAGGGGGATGAGGAGGGGCGAGATTTTTAGGGTGGACTGGTCGACGGTGACGTGGCGGTAGGTGTAGCGATAGAGGAAGGTGAGGGATTTGGAGAGGCGCTGGGAGAGCTGTACCGAGCCTTCCTCGCGCTGATCGGTAAAGGTGCGGACGTCTTTGCTGTCGTCGTAGAGGATGGTGAAAGAGAGGGTGAGCTTATCGTTACCGGCGACGCGGGGCGCGGTGTAGTTGATGAGGGCGCGCTGCTCGAGGGTGGAGATGCGGCCGCGGAAGCTGAGGCTTTGGCCGAGTCCCCAGAGGTTGAGGCGGGAGACATCGAGGGTGGCGTCGGGAGCGAAGCCGGTCTGGCCCTGGGGGGCTTCGAGGCAGGTAGAGCAACCGCCGATGCGGGCGAATTCAGCGCCGAAGCCGGTGGCGATGGAGTATTTGTGGGCTTCCTCCATGTCATACAAGACGTACTTGTCGCCGGTATCGCCATCGGGATTCTGGATGGCGGTATCGACGCGTGCGAAAACGCCCAGGTCGTAAAGCTTGCGCTGCGTCTCGCGCTCGGCGTTGGGGGAAAGGGGATCGCCGGCCTTCAAGAGCATGGTGCGGTCGACCATGCTACGGCGGGTGCGTTCCAGGCCGCCGATGAGGATATCGCGAACGAATTGCTGACGGCCCTCGTGGATGGTGAAAGTCAAGTCGATCTGGTGGGGATCGGCGGCGGGCTTGGAACTCCATTCGAAGGTGGCGTTGGGGAAGCCGAGCGTGGAATATTGCTGGAGGATAGTGTCGCGGTCGATGGCCACGTTGTACTCGCTAAAGGGCTGACCGTCACCGGAGCTGAGCTGAGCGAGCGCTTTGGTTTTGTCGACTTTGGCGAGGCCGTCGATTTTGAGGCTGTGAATAAAATACTGCGGACCTTCGTGGATTTGGATGTAGACTGCGAGGTTGCCGGCTTTGCCCTGGTAGCTGTCAGCGAGTTTGTGGGTGACGGCAACGTCGCGGAAGCCGTTGGACTGGTAGAGGCTGGCGATGGACTGTTCGTCGCGGCGGAGGAGGGCGCCGCTGTAACGGCCGCGGCGGAACTGGAGGAGATTGGCGCGCATGAGAAACATGCGCTCGCGGATGGCCTGAGTGCGGAAATATTTATTGCCTTCGATGCCGATGTAGACGAGCTTGTGGCGGGGGCCGGGGTTGATCAGGTAATCGATGGTGGCGCGGTCTTTGATCACGCGCTGCGGCTTGTATTCCACTTCGGCATCGAAGTAGCCTTGGGCCTGGAAGTAATCGCGGAGGTTGCGTTCGCCCTCGAGCAGGAGGGAATCGTCGACGGTGTGTTCTTCGAAGACGGGGACGAGGCTGCGGAGCTTGCCCTGGGAGACCTTGGCGCCGACGGCGTGGACTTCCACCTGGGGCCCGGCGTCGATATCGAGCATGGGCCTGGTGAGATGGGTATCGGCATCGTAGTCCATGGACCTCAGGGCGACGTGCGCTTCGAAGCGGCCCTGCTTTTCGTATCTGGAGCGCACATCGTCGAGGCCTTTGCGGACGCGGGTCTGGTTGACGGTGCGCCATCCGCCGATGAGCCAACGGCGCCAGTGCGTGGATTTTACGATTTCGTCAACGGGCATTTTGGCATCGCCGGTTATGGTGGGTGTGGTGAAGCGGGCACGGCGTCCGGAGTCGATGATGAAGCGGATGGAGGCTTGCTGCGTTTGGGGATCGTACGACAACTCGTGGCGGACCTGGCTTTGGTGCAAGCCGTTGCTTTCGAGGAGGCGCTCGATGGCGGATTGCGCGGGCGCGATGTCTGTTTCGGTGAAGGGCTGGCCGAGGTTGAGGCGGGTGACGTTGACCAATTGTCCGGCGTTGGGGGGATCGGAGATATGGCCGGAGATGGAGACGTTGCCGACGAACCAACTGTTGGTTGTAACGATTCGTACGGTGATACCGGCGGCAGGGGAAAGAGCGGGCTCGGCGGCAACCTGAACGTCGTCGTAGTTACCCGTAGCGAAGAGGCGCTCGATGGCCTGATGGACAGTGGCCAGGTGGAGGGGCTGGCCGACCCTCAACGGGACGGCAGCCGCCATTTCGGCGGGTGTGAGGGGCTGCCCGGGAGGGACGAACTGAATGGCGGAAATGGTTTGGCCTTCGTATTTGGAGGCCTGAGCCCAGAGCGATGGCGCGCAGGCGACGCACGAAAAGGCGAGATAGCGAGCGAGGCTGCGGCGCACCTTCCCCATCATAACGAAGACCGTTCGGACGGGCGGTATCAGCGATCTCCGGTGTTGATGGTCTGCTGGGTGTGCTTCTTCAGGTACCAGCAGGGTGAGTCGCCGTAGTGGGGGAAGAGGGAGTTGACGCAATCGACCGGCGCGGGAGGATCGAAGGCGTACTGATCGGACTTGCCGCCTTTCATGGGGATGACCCAGGTGCGCTGGACGACGACGCTGCCGAATTGAGGGCGATTGTTGGGAATGCGGGAGGCCAGCGAGATGAAATCGCACACGTAGACCAAGGCCGCAGCGAGCACGATGGAGAGCAGCGAGTTGATGATGGTGCGCTTCAAATTCTGAGAAACAGCTTGCGCTGGTACATCCAGTATAGGATGAGCCAGTAAGTGAACAGGACGGCTGCGCCGAGCAGAAACGGCTCGAGGCCGGGGCCGAGGAAGCGGAAGAAATCCGGGCCGAGGTGGATGCGGAAGGAGCTGAAAACGAAACGCTCGCAAAGATGGGCGATCAGGTACGCGGCGATGGAATTCATGCCGATGACGAGCAGCGGGAAGGCCCACTTGCGATGACCTTTCGCGTCGATGACCCAACTGAAGGCGGCGGTGAAGAGGAAGCAGATGCCGCCGCTGAAGAGGGTCCAGGAAGGGGTCCAGATGCGCTTGACGATGGGGCAGATGCCGGTGAAGTGCAGGAGGAGTCCGGCGGCAACGCAGCTTAGTCCGGCGAGTAGGAGCTTCTTGAAGGGGATGCGGGGAGCGGCGGCGCGCAGGCAGTCTCCGGCGAAGAGGCCGAGGATCATGGTGCCGAGGGTAGGGATGAAGCTGAGGGTGAGGTATCCACCTTCATTGAAGACGAAGGGGTGGGTGCGGGGGAAGAGGTTGAGGAACCACTGATCGAAGGCGTTGCCGAGGTTCGCATTTTTGTTCCAGTGGGCGGCGAAACCGGCGGAGAAGTGGGACCAATCGGCGGGGACGCCGACGGACTTCCAATCGAAACCGGGGCCGGCGACGGGATAGAGCGCCCATGCGAGCCAGTAGCCGGCGAGGATGACGGCGAGGGCGATGGCCTGGAAGCGCGGCTTGCGGAAACCGAGCAGGAAGAGGATGGGATAGCCGAGTCCGATCTGGGTGAGAGTGTCTTCAAAGGTGAAGTAGGTGCGCGGGCTATACATGGAACGAAGGAAGATACCGAGGGCGATTAACAGGAAGGATCGCCAGATGGCATGGGCCCACATTTTGCCGAAGGTTCCGCCTTTGGCGAGGCGGCTGGCGATGGAATAGGGAAGGGCCACGCCGACCAGGAAAGAGAACGAGGGCTGGATCATGTCGTGGAGGGAGCAGCCGCTCCAATCGACATGGGTCTGGTTGTAGCCGAGGAAGGCCCAGAACCAGTTGCCGGGGAAGGCGTGGGCGACGCGCGCCAATTCGAGGACTTCGGCCATCATGAGCAGCATGACAAAGCCGCGATAGGCATCCACGGCGATGTTGCGGACTACGGGCTGCGGGGCGCGGGTGTAGCCGGGCGCCGGGGTGGTGGGGTTCAGCGTGGCTTGCAAGGCGTCACCTCATCTATGGATTACTGAAAGGCTATAGTTACCACATTCGCGAGCATTTGATCGACGACGACATCGACATCGAGCTGACCTCGTCCAGCCAGGGAGCCAGGCAGTTGAACGACGATTTGATCGAGGCCCGCGTATTGTCCCTGAGGGCCAGAAAACAGCACGGTGAGCGGGATTTCAACGAATGCCTGGCCGAGTGAAACTTTGGTTCCGCTGACGCCGGATGCGGCATCGAAGCCGGTGCCGTAGAGCAATAGATATAGAGAGTCGCCGTTGAAGGCGATGGGAGCGGGGACGAACTGGGCGCTCGTGGAATCGTAAGTGGCGACGGATTCGTAGTCGTAAGAGCCATCGGGATGGACGCGCTGGATCTGTGCGGCGGGCACGCCATAACCGGTGGAGTTGGCGGTAAAGATGGTGGGTGCTATATCGGCGACTTCGAGCACTCCGGCGGAAACGGCGGTTGAGCCGTTGAGGACCGCGACGTTGACCAGTCCGGGGGCAACGCCGTCGGATGGGATCTGGTAGTTGATCTGTCCGGGCGAGACATAAAGCAGCGGCGCTACGGTGACGTTGCCGGTGCTGTCGGTCAGTTGGACCTCAGCGCCCGCCAGATCGGTGGGGAGCGGAATCTTGGTGGCCACGCCGATCAGCGTGGAGAGACCGCTGCCATAGCCGGCAACGAGTTCGCCCGGAGCGCTGGCCCAGCCGAAGGAAGCGGCCGCGGAGGCGGTGCGGAGGAGAGAAGGCGGCAGGTGGCCGAGGAGGGTCGGCAACTGCTCGGCGTCGGTGGTGAAGTTATTGGAAGGCTCGACGGACAGAAAGCTGCAAGAACAAGTCGGCACGGTGGCCCATAGTTCGCCTGCCGCCCAGTAAGTGCCGGGCATCTGGGCTTTGTCGAGTTCGGCGAGGAAGTTATCCAGCACGGTAAGCCAGCGCGGGTCGGTATTGGGGATGCCGAATTCTCCGAGATAGCAGGGGACGTTGTTGGTCTGGCACCAACTGACAAAGGGAAGGAGGCGGGCGACGCCGACTACGGCTAGGTTGGGATTGGCGGCGAGCTCCTGATCGTAAGTTTCGGCGTAGGAGCCGCTGAAATCGGAGTCGAAGTACTCGTGCGCCTCGTAGTAATAATTGTTGGCGGGGTCGACGATGAAGGGATTATTGCCGTTGTAAGTGGTCCAATAAGTGGCGTTACTCCAGCCGTCGCCGGGAATCATGATGGTTTTGGTGTCGCCGTTGGCGCGGATGGCGGTAAGCACCTGTTGGGCGATTTGTCCCCAGTTTGCCGTTCCCATGTCATGAGGTTCGTTGGTGAGATCGTAGGCGGCTACGGTGGGGTCATCTTTGAAGGTGGTGGACATCTGGACCCAGAAGTTGACGAAATCGTCGGCGGTGACGATGCTGCCGCCGCCTTGAGGGCACGGGTTGTCGATCACGCAGGCGCCGTCGGTACCGTCGTAATCGGGGATCTGGCTTTCGAGGAAGGCGTAGCGGGCTTCGTTGTGGGGGCAGATACTGACTACCGCTCCGGCGGCTTTGGCGTAGGCTATGTCCTGCTGGAGATCCGCGAGCTGGTTGGCATCGAGCGGGCCATCCAAGACCGGTTGGAGGCGCTCCCATTTCAATTGCAGGCGAATGAAAGGCAGGCCGCGGGCGGCGAAGTAATTAAATGTGGGCGCGGTGGCGTAGGTAAAATTGCCGATCATTTCGGTTTCGTTGAGCGGGTCGCCCCATTCGGCTTGAGAGACATTGACACCGCGGAAGTATTGAGCGGCGGCGGTCGCGGCGAGGATTATGAAGAGCGCCGCGAGCCTGGATAATGACCTGAGTCGCATGTTGGGAAGTATATCAAGGGTGCTGCCTGGGTTGGCCGGGGCGGTAGTCGGATTCGATGTGGCCTGCCAACTGCGACTGATCGAACAGGACGGGCTTGGTTTTCATGGCGACGAAGAGGGGGGATTGGTCGGCGTAGTGGGCCGACTTGGCGTCGAGGGTGGCGGAGCCGAACTGGTGAATGCTCTCGGACGTCAGTTTGCCGGATTTATCCCAGGTGACGAACATGACGAAGGTATCGCCTGCCATGGCGGTTAGGGTGCCATCGGGCTGGAGTTCGCCGTAGACGCCGCGGAAGATATCGGGTCCGCCATCGATGGCGAGGCTGAGAGAGCCGCGGCGGAGGCGATTGACCTGGCCCCACTGCGGATCGATGCGGTTGAAGTGAGCCTTGAGAGTTTGGATGGCTTCGCGGAGGGCGTCGATGGGGCGTTTGGGCGCTTTGCCTTCGAGACGGCCGAGGATGATCGGTTCGATGGTGAGCACGGCGAGGGCTGCGCCGCGATTGGGGATGTCGGTTTTCCGATCCCAATGCTGGAGGATATCGTGGGCCTGGCGCAGATCGGCGTCCTGGCCGGGATCGACGGCCATGATTTCGGTGAAGACCTGGGCTTCGGGGGATTGGGTGCTGAAGGCGAGATCGAATTTGTAGGCGCGGAAGGCGTCGCCGGAGATGTGGGGATCGGCGCCGTAGGTTTCGATGGCGCGCCAGGCGCGATTGGTCATGTCGGTTTGGATGCCCATGGAGGGCGGGAAGCCGGCGGGGTCCAGATCGCCGGACGGGGCAGTGGCGTGGAACGGGGTGTTATTGGAGTTGAAGACGAAGCCGGATGGCGGGTTCCAGAGCTGGGGAACTTTGTCGAAGGGGAGGTAGCCTTGCCAGATCAGATCGGAACGGTCGCCGGGGAGTTCGCCCTGCCAATCGGGGCCTTCCTTGCGGTTGGGAAATGCGCCGTTATAGATGTAGCCGATGTTTCCTTTTTCGTCCGCGTAGACGTAGTTGAGGCTGGGAATGGCTTGCAGGCGCATGGCGGCGCGCCATTCGTCGAGATTGGTGGCTTTGTTGAGGCGGAAATATTGTAGCGGGGCGCGGACTTCGCCCATGCCTGCGTAGCGAATGGCGAATGCGCCGCGGGCGGTTTTCAGGACGGGGCCTTGTTCCGCGTATAGGACGTCGCGGTGCGCGGGCCAGATTACCGGGCCGAAGATCTTTACGCGCAGCCGTGCATCGGATTTTTGGAAATCGCGCCACTGGCCGTCGAGTTTGTATTGATTGGGATTGGCTGGATTGATGGTGAGCTTGTAGACATCGACGAGATCGGGAGAGTTGACGGTGTTGGCCCAACCGAGGTGCTGATTGTGGCCGTGGAGCATGAACGGCGAACCGGGGAAGAAGCCTCCCGCGACGTGCCAGCCTTCGCCGCTATCGAGCACGGCTTCATACCAGGAGACTGGTCCGGTGTAGGGCTGGTGGGAGTTGACGAGGAGGCGGGTGGCGCCATCGGAGGATCGGGAAGGCGCGACCGCGACGGCGTTCGACCCGACGGGAAGCGGTTTATCGGTGATGAGGAAGGCATCCTTGCTGGTTTGGGAGACGTGTTGGCCGGCTGCGGGGGCGTTCAACTGCATGAGCACGTGGTCGAGGCCGTAGAAGAAAGGCAGTTTGAAGACGAAGCCGGCGACGACGTCTTTGCCGGTAAAGGGGAGCAGTCCGCGAGTGACTTCGGAAGGATGGAGGGCGGCGTAATAGTTGACGCCATCGGCGTAGGCTTCGAGGACGCGGCGGAGGTCGGGGGGAAGATCGGTCTCGTATTTCGCGTCGACGGTTTCCCAAACGCGGAAGAGGCGGACGAGGTAGTCGGTGATGGCGGCTTTGGCGCCTTCGGTGGCGGCGAGCTGGCCGCGCGTGGCGAGGGCGACTTGCTGGATGGTGGCGAAATCGTCTTCGGAATGCGCGTATGCGAGGCCGAAGGCAACATCGGCATCGCGGGGGCCGGAGAGGTGGGGGACGCCGAAATTGTCGCGCTGGATGCGGGCGTTATACTGCGCCGCTTTAGCGGTTAGAGAGGCCGAGTCGGGGGGCGCCGGTTGCGCGATGCGATCGGAGATGGCGAGGTAAGCGGTGGCGGCGAATAAGAGTAGGACGAGCGCGATGGCGCCGTTCTTTAGGTAGCGCATGACGGGTCTCCCGGGTGCGATGGCGGTACTACTTTAGCAATTTTTCGCGGGTGCGCCGGGCTTCGTAGGCTTTGAGGTGGGTGTAGGCGATGGGGAGCAGGGTCAGGTTCGCGCCGCGGCGGATGAGGTCGCCGATTACGTGATCGGCTTCGATGGGTGCGCCGATTTCGATATCGCGCAGCATGGAGGCGGTGAGCGGGGAATCGGCGGCGGTGAGGGTCTGGCGGATGCGATCGAGGAAGAACTGGCGCGGCGGATAGCCGGCGGCGAAGGCTATCGACTGGCATTCAGACAGGAGGCGCAGGAGGAAATCGGAACCGCCCGGCACGGCGGCGAGGTCTCCGACGGCGGCGCGCATCAGGCACGTACCGGCGGCGAGGGTGGCGAGGAAGACCCACTTCTCCCACATGTCGGCGAGGATGGTAGTGCTGGGGCGGGATTGGAAGATCGCGCCGTGCATCATGCCGGCGATGGCTTGAACTCGTTCGGACATGGCGCCGTTACGTTCGCCGAAGGAGAGGGAGTGGTTTTCGTTCAGGTGGACGATTTCGCGTTGCGGATTGAGGGTGGCGGCGATGATGCACTGGCCGCCGAGGACGCGGGCTGGGGTGAAATGAGCGTCGAGCGCGTCGAGGTGGCGCATGCCGTTGAGGACGGGGAGGATGGCGGTTTGGGGTCCGACGGCGGGGGCGAAGGAAGCGATGGCGGATTCGAGGTCGTAGGCTTTGCAACTGAGGAGGATCAGATCGTAGTGAGCAGGTGAGCGCGCCAGATCGGCGGCGAGCAGGGTTGGCGGCGCGGGGAGGTGGGCGTCGCCCATGGTGCTGCGGATGCGGAGTCCGCCGGCGGCGAGCTGGGCGGCGCGGGCGGGGCGGACTAGGAAGGTGACATCGCGTCCGGCTTCGAGTAGCCGGCCGCCGAAGTATCCGCCGACAGCGCCGGCTCCCATGACGAGAATGCGCATGGTTAGGCCGCGCCTCGTTTGAAGGCCAGGACTTTGGCGGTGAAGATCTGGACGGGTTCGCCGGCCTGGTTCAGTGTGGTGTTGACGGTTTTGACGATGGCCTGGTTCGGCTTGGATCGGGAGGGGACGATTTCGACGATTTCGCTTTCGACATGGAGGACGTCGCCGGGGCGCGTGGGACGCGGCCAGGAGATGTCGCCGCCGAGGCCGATGATGCCGGTAGCGAGAGGGAAGCCGCTGGTGACCATGAGCTTCATGGTGAGGGAGGCGGTGTGCCATCCGCTGGCGGCGAGTCCGGCGAAGATGGTGGATCGAGCGGCGGCGTTGTCGAGGTGAAAGGGCTGGGGATCGAACTCAGCGGCGAAGGATCTGATTTGGGCTTCGTCGACGGTGAGCTCGCCGGATGTGAATTTCTGCCCGACTGAGAGATCGTCCAGATATAATGGCACTCGTGCGTGGGTCGCTTCGGACATTCAACCAATTTATCGCGATTGTTCTCGGCGCGGCCTCGGGACACACGGCTCGCGCCGCGGAACCGTTTTACATGGGCGCGTGGAAGATCGAGTCGGCAGAGGTGGCGCCGTGGGCGGATACGGCGCGGAGGCCAGACACGGCGGAGATGAAGGCGCTGGTCGGCAAGACGATTGTTGTAAAGCCAGGCGAGATCCTGGGGCCGCGGGCTTTGGGTTGCAGGGGACCGAAATACCGGGTGAAGGAGTATCCCGCAGATTGGCTGTTCCAGGGAGCGTTTGGGGAGATGCACGCGAGGGACAACGCGGCGGATCCAGCCAAGATCGCGGCGACTCTGGGGTTTACGGGGACGTCCTGGAAAACGCTGGAAACCGGCTGCGGAAACGAGCTGGATTATCACTTCGTGGATCCGCGGACGGCGGAAATCGGGTTGAACGATTATGTTTACAAATTGAAGAAAGTAGCGGCGCCGAAGCCATAGAGAGTATCAACTCGATAGCGGATTGGATGTAAGCCTCCACGCAGCAACGTGTTGCGATATACTAGAAGAGCATTTTGACTCTTATCATTGCGTCGGGACAGGTCTAAGGGGGGCTGCGTGAGTTGTCCGCAACCCCCTTTTGTGTTTGTGATGGCGCAAAAGCGGGAGATTGATCTGCACTATTAGAAGAGGAAACATCGAATGAGAGAAAAAGGTACAGTGAAGTGGTTTAATGCAGCCAAAGGATACGGCTTCATCCAACGGGAGAACGGAGAAGACGTCTTCGTGCATTTCTCGGCCATCCAGACGGAGGGCTACCGGAGCCTGGATGAAGGCGCCAGTGTAGAGTTCGAGGTCACGCGGGGTCCGAAGGGGCTGCAGGCGGCCAACGTCACGGCCGGTTAGAACAAATGCGGGCGGGGCCGCCTGCGAACGGAGACGATCCGGGCCGGCCCCCCGCAGGCGAAAAATCCCCGTAACGGAGGTTTATGAGCAAAGAAGACAATATTGAAGTAACAGGTACGGTGCTAGAGAAATTTCCCAGTGGAAAATTCAGCGTACAGATCGAACACGACCGCGTAGTGCTGGCGCATCTGGCGGGCCGCTTGCGCCGGAACCGCATCCGGGTGCTGGCGGGCGACAAGGTAACGCTAGAGCTTTCCCCCTACGATTTGACCAAAGGCCGAATCACTTTCCGCCACAGGTAAATCCCTCCCGCTTATCTTCCAGGCCTACCGGTGCGCGATACTACATTCTTTCGCAGGGCTTTGTAGTTATATAATCTGGGTAGGTTTTCGCTTTTAAACAGGGGAAAATCCGATAACCGGCAGTGGAGTGCAATGCCATGGCACTGGCTGGCCGGTTGTTGCGTGCGACGATAGGAGTAGAGGTCCGAATGAGCGACGAGATGCCCCCGGAAGAGCGGGTTCCACCGCGCCAGAAGAGCCGGCGCCCGCGTTTAGTTAAGGCGGAGGGCAACAATCCCGAGCGCAGCAAGAGTCAATCGTCGGGGCGGCCACGGAAAGCGGCTTCCGATCCCGCGGAAGATCTGATGGCGGTTTTATCTCAAAAAGTTGTGGGACAGCCGGCGGCAACCCGCGTAATCGTTCCCTACATACAGATGTACCAAGCCGGGCTTGCGCCCGAGGGACGGCCGGTTGGCGTGTTTCTGCTATTGGGTCCGACAGGGACGGGCAAGACCAAAACAGTGGAGGCGCTGGCGGACGTGCTACACGGTTCGGAGAAGAACGTCCTCAAGATCGACTGCGGCGAATTTCAGATGGAGCACGAGGTCGCGAAGCTGATCGGCGCTCCGCCGGGATACCTGGGGCACCGGGAAACGCAGCCAATGCTGACGCAGCAGAAGCTGAACTCGGTGACCAGCGAGAAGTGCAATTTGTCGCTGGTGTTGTTCGACGAAATCGAAAAGGCCGCGCCTTCGATGACGCGGCTGTTGCTGGGAGTATTGGACAAGGGCATTTTGCGGTTGGGCGATAACACGATCGTCAACTTCGATAAAAGCCTGGTTTTTCTGACGAGCAACCTGGGCGCTCGGGAGATGATGCGCGAGATCAACCCGGACTTCGGTTTTCAATCGGTCAAGTCGCCGGAACGTACGGACCTAACCGGGAAGCTGCAGAACATTGCGATGGTTTCGGTGCGGAAACGGTTTTCGCCGGAGTTTGTGAACCGCATCGATGCGGTGATCACGTATCAGCCGCTGACTACGGAATCGCTCTCGACGATTTTGGATCAGCAGATTGCGGATTTGCAGAATCATGTGAACACGAGGCTGGGCGCACGGTCGTTCACGCTGGATGTGCCGTTTGAGGCGCGGCAGTTTCTGCTGGAAAAGGGCACGAGCGCGGAGTATGGAGCGCGCGAGTTGAATCGCACGATCCACAAGTTTTTGACGCAGCCGCTGGCGACGCTGGTGGCGACGTCGCAGGTCAGTCCCGGTGCGCAGGTGCGGGTGGACATGGAAGGGGACGGCGAGAGCCTACGGATCCATTCGGTTGTGGGAGACGAGGCGCGGGCGCCGGCGCATCCCACGGTTTTGCTGGTCGACGACAACCGGGATCTGCTGCATTTTCTGGAGCGGCTGATGGCGGATGCGGGGTGGAAACTGTTGACCGCGGAATCAGCCGCGGAAGCACGCAAGCTGGTGGCGGCGGAGAAGCCGAATGCGGCGTTACTCGACTACATGCTGCCGGACGGCAACGGCGTGGAACTGGGCGTGGAGTTCTTGCAATCGCAGCCTCGGATGCTGGTGATTATGATGACGGGCACGATATTGCCGTCGGAAGAAGAAGCGCTTTGCGAGGAGCATGATTTTCCCGTGTTGCGGAAACCGTTTTTGGCTTCGGATGTGATGAATCAGATTCGCAGCCGGCTGGCGGGGACTGCGGTGCGGGGAGCTTAGGAAACAGCAACCCCGAGAAGGTACCAACCAGCCTGCCTCACAGATCAGTGCTTCTTGTGAGCGGCGGCTGGGGGGGCCTTCAGCAGGGATTCGATCTGTTCGCGGATGTGCTTTTCCTGATCGGCGGCGAAGAACGGGTCATCACCGGCGAACTGCGCACGAATCATGCCTTGGCGGTCGAGGAAGACCAACTGCGGCATCAACATGCGGTACATGGCGGGATGCTGCAGGAAGGCCTGAGCCTCGGCTAGTGGGGTAAAGCCGACGGGGAAGGGCGGCTTGAAGCGGGTGATGAAATCGGGCACCAGCATTTTGCCCATATCGTCGATGGCGCTGGCGAGGACCTGGAAACCGTGGGCCCCGTACTCCGCCTGCATGGTGGAGAGATAGGCAACGGTCTTCTGACAATGCGGGCAGGTGGTGAGAATGAAGGCAAAGGCTACGACCTTGCCTTTGTACTGACTAATGGGGATGGGCGCACCGGTGTTCATGGCGATCGAGAAATCGGGCGCGGGACGCGGGATGTCGACGGCGGGGGCTACGGCAACGGCGAGGAACAAGGCCATCAGGGAACCGGTAATGGCGTGGCTGGACATATCACACTCAGTTTATCGCACAGGGGCGAGGGGTTCTTCGGCGCCTTCCAGGCTGGTGACTCGAACGCCGTTGAGGATGGTCACAAAATGCCCGTCATCGCCGGTTCCCGCGAGCGAATTTGGCGACTCCGATTCTATCGTCAGGTGCTTCCACTTCTTTCCGAGAATCTTGCGATACAGGGCGAAATAGCGGGCGGCGGACGGGGCATCGTCCCAGTCGACGGCGTACAGCATGACTACGCGATCGGGATCATGCCGCTCCAGCAGGGCATAGGCGCCACCGCGCCAGTGCGGCGAAAGGGATTGTGAATCTTCGCGGCTGGCGTATTGCTCAAGCAGGATCGAGTGATCCAGTTCGCCTAAAGTTCCGTCGGCGATCTTCTTATAGCCGTGCGCGTCGGTGAGGCGCGGCAGTTCGGGTTTGGACGGCTCCAGGCCAGCGAAGTATTTGTCCGGATGGATGATTTGCTGGGTGGAGACGGGCGGTCTGCGAAAGACTTCTTCGAAGGCCTTTTGCTTCGTGCGCTGGTAGACCGCGTTTTGAAAAAGCAGACCCTGACTGTAAGGGAAGACCAGTGTTTCGCGGAGGTAGAGAGGCTCGCTTTCGAAGACGGGGAACTGGCTGGCGCCTGTTTCGATGGTCTTGGCCATGGTTTCGAGGAGCAGCGGAGAGTTGGCCAGGGATTGGCCGCCTTTTCGCGCGAGATATTCGGCCATGAGCCAGGACGCCTGGCCCTCCATGACGGCGAGGCGGGCAAGCGACCCATCGTCGCTCTTCTGACCTTGCTTGATGAACTTTTCCAGGTTCACGTTTTGATCGGCGAGGGCATGTCCGAGTTCGTGGACGAGGGCTGGCTCGCGGGTATCGGATGGCGTCCAATCGGTGATGAACAAGCGCTTGCGATGGAAATCGTAGAAGGCGGCGGCCTGTTCGGTGAGCAGGTCGACGGTGTTCTTGGCGAGGTCGAAATCCTGGGGGACGTAGCCGAACTTTTTAAGGGTGAGCTCTTCGACGCGAATTTCTTCCGGGGTGCTGGCCTCTTTGATTCGCTTTTCGAGGAATTCCTTGACCTTGTCGCGGGTGATGATCTCGGCGGGCACGCGATGCCTGATTCTGAAACCGGTAATATCGCGGAGATCCTTGAGGATGCCGTCAATTTCGCTAAAGATCTCGGAGGCCTGCGTGGCATCCACGCCGGATTGCGCGGCGGCGCCGGCAACCAGCAAGAGAGCGAGGAGCGCGGAAAGGAACGGTTTCAATCGGGCAGACATGCTTACCTCACCTCTTGAAAGACTTGGGACTTAGTTTTGCAAACAGCGGCGGCGGAGCTGGCCAGGAGGCCTCCGGCGAAGACGGTCGCGCGCGCGCCACCGGATGGGGCCCCGGGTGGGAACCGGCATCGTAGTTTCCAGAATAGCGCAGAAGGTGGGGGAGCCAGAATTAGTGCGCGGCGGGCTGGATGTTGGCGATCAGCGCGTCGACCTGGCGAAGAACCTGGCCGGACGAGGTGATGTGGATGCCGCATTCTTTTTCGGTATCCTGTTCCCACCACCAGCGACCGGCGCGTTCGTCTTCGCAATCGAATGCGGCACGGGTGCAAGGGCCGCAGCCGATGCTGGGGAAGCCTTTGTCGTAGAGCGGGTGGACGGGGACATCGTGGCGGCGAATGTAGTCTTCGACATCCTGCTTAGACCAGTCGGCCAAAGGGCTGATTTTGACGGTGCCGTCCTTGGTTTCGACTTTGGCGATGCCGGCTCGCGTTTCCATTTGGGAGCGGCGGAGGCCGACGACCCAGGCGCTCAGGGTGGCCAGTTTGCGCTCCAAGGGACGGACCTTGCGGATGTGGCAGCAGAGCTTGCGGAGCGCGATCTCACGGTAGAACAGGTTGGGGCCATGGCTGGCGATCATGGATTCCACTTCAGAAGTTTCGGGGAAGACGATTTCAACCGGGATGCCATAGCGCTGGCGGACGGTTTCGATCATCTGATGGGTTTCTTCGGGAAGGCGTCCGGTATCGATGGTAAAAACGCGGACGTTGGAATCGATGCGGGTGGCCAAGTCGATGACTACCATGCCTTCTTTCTGAAAGCTGGTGGAGATGGCGAGGGAGCTCCCATAGGTCGAGATCGCCCAAGCCAGGACCTGTTCGGCGGTATCAAGCTCGTGTTCCGGTAAATGTACCAATCTCTATCAAGATATAGTAGATTATCTGGTAAGTCAAGAGGGTCGCTCGCGGCAACGTGCAAGTGATATCCTGAATGACGCCCTAAATGGGGTGGCAATTCATTTGATCGAGCAGAAGGAGCTTGGGAATGGGATTTTTGGAAGAAGCAGAGAAAATCGCCGGCGCTGTGGCTGCCGTAGAAGGGATCAAGAAACTGGACCCGAATGCGTCCATTTTGACCGAGGGGGCGGCCGCCATCACGGGCTTTGAAGGCGCCGGGGCCATCGCGGACCGTTTGGAAAAGAAAGAAGAACCGATCGACCCGCAGAGCTAACGAATAGCCAGTGTGAATAAAAAGGCCCAAGCGTAGCCGCGCGGGCCTTTTGCTTTTTAATGGGGACAGGACGAAAGACAAGATGGAGCGGGAGACCGGGTTCGAACCGGCGACATCGACCTTGGCAAGGTCGCACTCTACCAACTGAGTTACTCCCGCTCAGAGGAAGTACCATTATCCCGAGTTTGCGGCGGTCCTGTCAAACATGTTTTAAATACAACAAAATAAATAACTTATTTTCTTGGTGGAAGACCGGGCCGGTATGATAGACTCATCATCGACCGGTGGCCGCCCCCGTGGCACTCCTCGCAGGCAAGCATCGCATATGAATCCGTGGGATCGCATCAAAAAAGAACTGGAAGCCAAATTGAGTCCCGAGAGCTACCAGAATTGGATCGGGCGCCTTGATTACATGGGTATGGATGGCTTCACGCTGATGGTCAACGTACCGGACGAGACGACCAAGAAGTGGATCGAGGCTGAATACGCCACAGAAGTGCTGCTGGTGGCACGGAAGTTGGGTTTAGGCATCGATCGGGTGGAGTTCGCGCTGCCGATGTCGGCGCGGGAGCCTACGGAATTCGAGACGGTGGGGGCGACATCATTGAACCCGAAATTCACCTTCGACAGTTTTGTGGTGGGGGCTTGCAATCAGTTCGCGCATGCGGCCGCGCGCTCGGTAGCGACGAATCCTTCGCGCAGCTACAATCCGCTGTTTATTTACGGCGGGGTGGGGATGGGAAAGACGCACTTGATGCATGCCATCGGGCGCTCGCTGATCAACATGCATGCTTCGATGCGGATCATCTACACGTCGAGCGAACGGTTCATGAACGATATGATCACGTGCATCCGGCTGGACCGGATGCCGC
Source organism: Bryobacterales bacterium (assembly GCA_963738375.1). Lineage (GTDB taxonomy): Bacteria > Acidobacteriota > Terriglobia > Bryobacterales > Bryobacteraceae > Bog-159. The sequence goes on from CAVTWL010000005.1 coordinate 30,440, forward strand.
AGTTCCACGAACGCTATCGTTCGGCCGATGTGCTGCTGGTGGACGACATTCAGCTGATCGGCAATAAGGATCGCACGCAGGAAGAATTTTTTCATACGTTCAACGAACTGCACGATCATCAGAAGCAGATCGTGATCTCGAGCGATTCGCCGCCGAAGGAGATCCCGGGCTTGATCGACCGGCTGCGCTCGCGCTTCGAATGGGGATTGATGGCGGATATTCAGCCGCCCGATCTGGAAACGAAGATGGCGATTCTCGACAAGAAGGCGGAACTGGAAGGTGTGCTCTTGCCGGAGGATGTGCGCACGTTCATGGCGACGAAGACCAAGTCGAACGTGCGCGAACTGGAAGGGGCACTGGTGAAGTTGATCGCATACTCGTCGTTGACGGGATCGGCGATCAACCTGACCATGGCGCAGCAGGTACTGCGGCACTTGGTTTATGCGCAGGATCGCAAGGTGACCATCGATTCGATTCAGAAGGGCGTAGCGGACCGGTATGGAATCCGGCAGAGCCAGTTAAGGAAAAGAGCAACACGCAGAAGATCGTGCTGCCCCGGCAGGTGGCGATGTATCTGGTGAAGGAGCTGACGCCGGCGTCGTTACCGGAGATTGGGCGGGCCTTCGGCGGCAAGCATCACACCACCGTGCTTCATTCGATCAAGAAAATCGAAAAGCAGCGGCAGAAGGATCCGGAATTGAACAGGATCATCCACGCTTTAATCGATTCACTGCAATGAAGTTAGCTATGTTTTCCACAGGGGCCTGTTTGAATCGCTTGTGGACTTTGTGCAATACCCGGGTGGAAGCCGTTTTCCGCACTGCTGCGCACTGGAAATCCGCAGCCTGGCATTCGCCAAAACTACTATAATTTAGTATAATTTAGGAAGCCTTCAACAATTTGCACAGGGCCTATGAATTCTGTTCTTTTAGTGTATCTAGAAAGAACCACGGATTAGGAGTAACAACCACATGGAATTCACCGTTAGCAAGGCAGACCTCGTACGGGAACTGAGCCTTTCCCAAGGAGTGGTTGAGAAGAAGACCACGATTCCGATTCTTTCGAACGTGCTGTTGGAGGCTAAGGGCGACAGGCTTACCTTGACCGCCACGGACCTGGAACTGGGCATCCGCTGCTCATGCCCGGCTAAGGTGAAGAAAGAAGGCTCTGGAACGATTCCGGCGCGCAAGCTGCTGGATTATGTGCGGCTGCTGCCGGATGCGGACCTGAACATCAAGTTTTTGGAGAACCACTGGGCGAGTTTGACGTGCGGACGCTCGCGAACGCGCATCGCAGGCATGTCGCGCGAGAGTTTTCCGGAACTGCCGCAGATGCCGGAGACGATTGCGGAGATTCCGGTGAAGATGCTGGCTTCGATGATCTCGCAAGACATCTTTTGCGATTTCACTGGAGGAGTCGCGGTTCACGTTGAATGGCGCGCTGCTGCTGTTGAAGGCGGACGGCACCACGATGGTGGCGACAGACGGGCACCGGCTGGCGTACGTGGAGATTGCCTCGGCGGCGGCGAGCACGGGCAAGAGCTTTCGCGCGCTGGTGCCGAAGAAGGCGATGGCGGAGATCGTGAAGCTGGCGGACGAGAGCGGCGCGGAGAGCAAGTTGATTTTCGCCGGCGATGAAAATCATCTGTTCTTCCAGTTTGGCGAGCGGCTGCTGATTACGCGCAAGCTGACGGGCAATTTTCCGGATTACGACAAGGTTCTGCCGAAGGACAACATGCATGCGGCGAAACTGCAGTCGCGATGAGATCAGGTCGGCGATCGAACGCGTGGCGCAGTTTGCCGATGAGCGGTCGCGCGCGATCCGGGTGCAGTTTACGGCTGGCGAAGTAAAGATCTTTTCGTCGTCGGTGGAGACGGGCGAGAGCGAAGAGAGCGTGCCGAGCGAGTACGGCGGGCCGGATATGGAGATCGGATTCAACGCGCAATACTTGCTCGATTTTCTGCGGCGCCACCAATCAGGAGCAGGTCGCGTTTGAACTGAAGGATCAGAAGAGCGCCGGCGAATTGCGGCCGCGTGACGAATGGCACCGAGGAGCATTACCGCTACGTGGTGATGCCGATGAGGATCTGACGAGTTTAAAAAGCAACTATGGCATACGAACTCATCTGAACGACAGCGCGGCTAGAAACTTACGATTCCAGCAGCATCAAGGTGCTGGAAGGGCTGGAAGCAGTGCGCCTGCGGCCGGCGATGTATATCGGCTCGACTGGCGAGATGGGATTGCATCACCTGGTGTACGAGGTGGTGGACAACTCGGTGGACGAAGCGCTGGCGGGCTATTGCACGCAGGTCGATGTAACCATTCACATCGACAATTCGGTCACGGTGATGGACAACGGGCGCGGCATTCCGGTGGACATGCACGAGGAAGGCGTGTCGGCCGCGCAAGTGGTGATGACCAAGCTGCACGCGGGCGGGAAGTTCGATTCCAAGAGCTACAAAGTTCCGGCGGGCTGCACGGCGTGGGCGTGAGCTGCGTGAACGCGCTTTCGGAGCGGCTGGAGCTGGAGATCTGGCGCGAGGGGTACACGTGGCAGCAGGAGTATCGCGTGCGGGGCATCCCAAGAGCCCGCTGGTGAGGGCGGGCAAGGCCGGGCAGAAGACCGGCACGCGGATTACGTTCAAACCCGATCCGACCATCATGGTCGAGACGACGTTCAATTACGACACGCTGGCGCAGCGGCTGCGCGAGCTGGCGTTTTTGAATAAGGGCCTGAAGATCACGCTGACGCGACGAGCGCGTGGACCCGGTAAAGAACCACGAGTTTCTGTACAGCGGCGGCATCGCGGAGTTCATCAGGCATCTGAATCGCGGCAAGTCGGTGCTGCACGAGAAGCCGATTCATTTCGAAGCCGAGCGCGAGCTGCCCAACGACGCCGGCGTCTGCTCTCGATGGAAGTGGCGCTGCAATACAACGACGGATATTCGGAGAGCCTTTTCAGTTTCGCGAACAACATCAACACGGTGGATGGCGGCACGCATCTGACCGGGTTCCGCACGGCGCTGACGCGGACGATTAACGCGTCGGGCCAGCAGGCCGGGCTGTTCAAGGACGTGAAAGAGAATTTGATCGGCGACGATGTGCGCGAGGGTCTGACGGCGGTGGTGAGCGTGAAGATTCCGCAGCCGCAGTTCGAAGGACAGACCAAGGGCAAGCTGAACAGCGACATCGCCGGGTACATGACGCAGTTCGTCAACGATAAGCTGGGCGAGTATTTCGATAAAAATCCGGCGGTGATGCGCAAGATCGTGGGCAAGGCGATCGACGCGGCGCGGGCGCGGGAAGCGGCGCGTAAGGCGCGCGATCTGACGCGGCGCAAGGGCGCGCTCGATTCGGGCGGACTGCCGGGCAAACTGGCGGATTGCCAGGAGAAGGATCCGGAGCGCTGCGAGTTGTTCCTGGTAGAGGGCGAATCGGCCGGCGGGACGGCGAAGCAGGGCCGCGACCGGCGCTTCCAGGCGATTCTGCCGCTGAAGGGCAAGATTCTAAACGTAGAGAAGGCGCGCTACGACAAGATGCTGGGGCACGAGGAAATCCGCTGCCATGATTACGGCGCTCGGGTACCGGCATCGGCAAAGACGATTTCGACGCGACCAAGATCCGCTACGGCAAGATCATCATCATGACGGATGCGGACGTGGACGGATCGCACATCCGGACGCTGCTGCTGACGTTCTTCTTCCGGCACATGAACGAGCTGATCAATCGCGGGCGGATTTTTATCGCGCAGCCGCCGCTTTACCGGATCAAGAAGGGCAAGAGCGAGAAATACATCAAGGACGAGAAGGAGTTCACGCGCGAGATCATGCGGCGGGCGACGGAGAACCTGACGCGTGGAGATCCGGATCGAACGGCAACGGCGGGCCGAAGGCGACGATCGAGGGCGGGGAACTGCGCGCGTTCCTGATGAGCCTGGACGAGTACGGGCAGGAGTTTCATCAGCGTGGAGCGGCGGCTGCGCGATGCGCGCGTGGTGGCGGTGCTGGGCAATGCGCGAGCTGCAGCGCAGACCACAAGGCCGATTTTCAGGACAAGGAAAACATGGCAAGCCTGGCGGCGGCGGTGAATGCGGCCGGGGTGAAGGCCGGAGGTGCGGCGCGGACGAGGAGCATTCGGCGTTCACAGTGATGTTCCACGATTCGACGAATGCGGAGCGGCACATCGGCGTGGCGCTGGGATCGACAGCCGGAGTACAAGAAATTCCGGTCGCTGGCGCGGCAGATCTCGAAGTATAACGAGCCGCCCTTCGTGGTGATTCGCGCGGAGCATCGCGGACACGCAGGCGAACGCGGAAGCGCTGCTGGAGTACGTGAAGACGGAAGGCAAGCGGGACGCCTCGGTGCAGCGTTACAAGGGGCTGGGCGAGATGAATGCCGAGCAACTCGCGGAGACGACCATGAATCCGGAGAAGCGGACGCTGCTGCAGGTGCGGCTGGAAGATGCGGTGGAGAGCGAGGAGATTTTCTCCACGCTGATGGGCGAGGATGTGGAGAGCCGGCGGAAGTTTATTGAAGATAATGCGCTGGATGTGAAGAATCTGGACGTGTAAGACTACTCGTCGTCCCGCTTGTCTCGCGTTCCGAAAATGTAGCCCAGGATGCTGGTGAAGACCGGCAGAAGCACCTTCACCACCACGGAGTCGAACAGCGCCGTGAGGGGATCGAGGGTGATCTGCTGTAAGGCTTTGTAGTTTTCCAACATTGCCTTCACGGTTGCCGGATCCGCATTGGACGGGATCGGCGGCAGTTTAGGCGAGGAAAAGACCCATTTGCCGACCAACATCAAGATCACGACTGCGATCACGCCTCCGACGAATCCGGCTAGGATGAGGCCGGTGCGTTGTAAGAATGTTCCTTCCGTGACGGGCTGATCCGCTCCGGCGTCCTTCAGGATATCGATTGCAGAGACTAGCTGGTCTGGCATTCGCTAGGGCAGTACAATTTCCTTCCTGAGTTTATCGTCGTCGGTGACGACAATCTTGGCGTCCTTGTTTTCCTTCTGCTGTTTTTTCAGGAAGCTATAGCTGGCGACGGCGCGCCGAATCACGTCGGCTTTGGTTGTCGCATCCGTGGACGCTACGAGGTCGGACAGAGTTTTGTCGAACTCCTTGTCGAAGTCGATGGTGTACCTTGGCATGCTTAAATCATACTGCATTTTTACTGCATCGGAATCCAGCTAGGGTATGGCGGGTTTGCAAACCAGATGGTCTCCCTGCCGCCAGTTCAGTACGGAAGTCTTGCTGGTTTGCCAGTCCACGGTGAAGGTGTCGGGCGCCGCGATCGAGTATCAGAAACGATTGGCCGCATAAGACGCTTTCGGGTCTTCGGAGACGGGTGAGTTCATGGTGAGCACGCCGTTCACCCAGCCGCGGGCGCTCGAGTAGGTCGCGGCCCCAAAGTTATTGGCGTCGAACTCGACCAGGCGTTTGAGCTGCGGGTCGTAACCGATCAGATACTTGGCGACATACCCGGTGGCGGGTTCGACGTCCCGAATGTGCCGCCTACAATCCCAAGCTCCTTTGAAGTCAAAATGACTGGGCGGAATGGGGGAAGGCTGTTGATCAGCTTGCTCGCGGGCAGAAGGAGCAAGAATCAGCGGAGCGAGAAGAACGGCGAACCAGGAAATCTGACGCATTGGATTATCTGTCCATGACGAATTTCTCGAAGCGGGTGACACCGTTTTGAATTTCGACTTCCTTTGAGGAGCGGCGGCCGTCCTTTTCGATGGCGATGTCGTACTTGCCAGGCCGGAGGACCAGTTTCGCGGGAGTGGATTGCTCGGAGACCGTGCCATTGACGAAGACTTTCGCGCCGCTGGGAATACTAGCTAACATCAGGACTCCGCCGGGAATGCGGAGGGCGATGGTGGGAAGATCCACAGCACTGGCTGCAACCGTGACCGGGCGATGTTCCGTTTGGTAGCCCTGACGGCTGATGGTGACCTGGTGCTGGCCCGGTGACGCCTCAAGAGCGCAGGGCGTAGTGCACGCCGTATCGGGCCGGTTGTCGAGCATGGCGGTGGCATCGGGCGGAATGGTAGCCACGGCGACTTTCAGGTAGGGGCTAGGGCCAAGGTCCGGAGCTGCCGGGTGCACGGCAGCTGGGGTGGGAACAGGAATGGGTCCACGATCGGGAGCGGAAGCATCCGGCTCAGGCGGCGGCATAGGACTGGGTTTCTTCTGTTCCGGCGCGGGCGGCGAGGGCAGGGAGACCTGCTGCGGAGCGGATGGCGGTTGCTGGGCCTTAGCGAGAGAAAGCTTCGGGATGGCGGCGTCCGGACCCGTCCGGTTGAGCCAAGGCGCGGCCTGCCAGGCGATCAAGGCAACGAGGCCGGCGGCGGCCGCGACGGCGAATAGCACCGGCAGAATACCCGATTTGCGGCCGCCGCTCGGCCTGGTTTCTTCTTCCGTTCTGTTTGAAAGCGTAACCCTGGCGGGGCGGCGGGTTTCGACTACGGTTGGCAGGTCGAAGCTGCCACCGCGGGCCAACGGCTGCCATCCCCGTGCGGAGGCGCAGGCGGCTTCGAGCGCATCGATAAATTTCTGGCAGTTGGCATAGCGCGCGTCGGGCTTCTTGGCGAGGGCGCGGCGCAGCACGTTGGTGATGTTCTGGTTCAGCGTGGAGTTGAGACGGTGGGCGGGGACCGGCTCTTCGGCGACGATCTTGTAGACCACGGTGGTGAGCTGCTCGCCGGTGAAGGGCTTTTCGCCGGTGAGCATTTCGAAGGCGATGACGGCGAGGGAGAACTGATCGGCGCGGCCATCGACGGCGAGTCCCTGGACCTGTTCGGGCGCCATGTAATGGGGGGTGCCGACGATGGCGCCGGTCATGGTGAATTGCTCGCTGGTGTTGATCTTGGCGATTCCGAAGTCCGCGATCTTGGCCAGGTCGTCCTCCGTGACCATGATGTTGGCGGGTTTGATGTCGCGGTGGATGATGCCTTTTTGATGAGCGTAGTCGAGCGCGACAGCGGCCTGGCCGAGGATGCTGAACATCTGGTTGGAGGGGATCGGCTTGCCGGAGATCAACTGGTCGAGGGTGGGGCCGTTCACATATTCCATGGCGATGTAGGCGAGGTCGTCCTGCGCCTCCATGTCGTAGATGGTGACGATGCCGGGGTGGGAGAGGACGCCAGCGGAACGGGCTTCGCGGAAGAGGCGTTCGCGGAGGCGGGCGCGCTCCTCGGCGTTGGTCACTTCGCCGAGGCGGATGGTTTTGATGGCGACGGGGCGGCCGATGGTCGGATCTGTGGCGAGATAGACAATGCCCATCGCGCCGCGACCCAGTTCGCGCACGATCTTGTATCTGCCGATACGGTCCATCAGACTTCCAGTGTACTGTGACGGGGACGGCTGGGGTACAGAGCGCGAGGGCGGGAGCGGAAACGGACAGGGCAGCACGCTCACTTAGTCACTGAGACGAGGAGGGATGGTGTGAGTCACGGAAGCTGGGAGAACGGGAAGGCCGTATGGCAATGGGTGCGGACGCTCCGGCGCAGGCATGGCCGCGAGCTGAAGGTTCTTACCGCGGTGGGGGCCGTTGCGAAACTCGCATTCGCGGCATGGCTGCTGTGGCCCGCGCCGCCGCATGCGAGAACCCTGGCGCGCGGTATCTCGCGCGCGAAAGCCCAAGCCGCGGAGGATTTTAGGGGAGCAGGACGAAACGCTCGATAGAGATGCGGGCGCTCTTATCTCGGCGGGGAAGGTCGCGATGGAAGACCAGTTTGATTTCGTTGAAGGTTGTGAAGGCACGAGCGGCAGGAAGGCGATAGGTCAAGACCTCAGAGGATTGGGAGGCAGGCGCGACTTGGGGGGTTCCCAAGGGGAGGGAGGAGTTCGCCGAGGAGTTGTCGATCAAGATCATTTCCAGTAGAGAAGCCGTGCGGACGTCCCGGTCACCGTTTTGGACATCGATCTCGATGAAGCGGCAGCAGCGGACGGCGACCGGCGCTTGGAGGCGCTGGCGCGCTTCCATTTCCATAGGCCAGCCGTCGGGGGTGTGGAAGGACATCTCGATGGGGCTGCCACGACGCAGGATGGCACCGGGCGGAGGACCGTGGGAGGGCCATCGGAACATCCAGTACTCGCCGGTGAAAGGGATGCCGAATGGGCGGGCCAGCGGCGTCATGAAAAGGCCGGGAGGAACGGGCGCCGGCACCATGAGGAGGGCGTTGGGCTTCAGCGGCGGGAGTAGGACGACGCCCGGAAAATCGCCGCTCGCCGACCATTCTCCAGCAGTTGGACTTGTGGCCGGGGCCGCGGCGGTGTGGCCGGCTGATAGAGCGCCGGAGGCGCCGCGCGGGCCGCTCGCTGAGACGCCACCGACGGTCAAGGCGGTGGCAAGCAGGAAAATCCAGATAATGCTCAGCGCGGAGTGCGGAAGGGCAGCGGGCTCTTCCGGATGGTAGGCGCCGGTGGAGACGGCGAGGGATGTGAGAATGGCCATGCTCAGGGCGAAGAGGACCGCCGCTGAAAGCGGATGATTCCAGAGCTTGGCGACGAGGCCGGACTGCGCGGCGAAGGCTCCCATAAGGACGGGTAGGGGGAGTGGGCCTGTGGCGGTCCCGGCAAAGCGCAGCGACTGGGCCGATCGCGCGGGCGCGGGGGCCGTTGAGGACACGGCGATGGACCATTGCGCGATGAGCTGCCGGGTGGCGTTGGCGATCAGGAACAGGCTGATGAGGGAGGCGGCTAGCATGGGAGCGGACAGCAGGACGATGGCCGGCGCGAACCACATGGCAGGGGCGGAGGAACGTATGGAAAGTACGGCGATGCGACCTTCGTCATCCGCGGACACGGTGAGGTAAACGGAGAGTGCGAGGGCGGCGCCGCACATCCAAGCTAACAGGACATAGAGCAGGGCTTCGACGGCGAGGGCGCGGATCGGATGCCGGCCGATGCGCGGGAGAACAACCGTGGTGTAGAGGAACCAAGCCGCCGCCACAACGCCGGCGACTTGCGAAGCGGCGAGGAGGCGGCCGCCGAGTTTGCCGGATGCGAACATCTTCCCCATTGGACACCAGAAAGGGCAGGATGGTTCGCTTGGGCTTACAATGATTCCGTGAGTTTTCCAAGATCGAGCGGAATTCTGCTGCATCCCACGTCGCTGCCAGGTCCGTTTGGGATTGGCGATTTGGGAGAAGAAGCGCATCGGTTTATCGATTTTCTGGCCGAGGCTGGGATGCGGATCTGGCAGGTGTTGCCGCTGGGCCCGACCGGTTACGGCGATTCGCCTTACCAGTTGTTTTCGGCGTTCGCGGGGAATCCGCTGCTGATCGATTTGAGGGCGCTGGTCGCGGACGGTTTGCTGAGGGCGGCGGAACTGGAAGGCGGTCCGGATTTTCCGGCGAGTCACGTCGATTTCGGGCAAGTGATGCGGTACAAGCTGCCGTTACTTCAGATGGCGTTCGAGCGGTTCGGCGGGAGCGCGGATTTCGATGCGTTCCGGCGGGAGAACGCCACGTGGCTGGACGACTACGCGCTGTTCATGGCGCTGAAGGCGGCGCACGGCGGCGAAGCGGTTTGGACGCAGTGGGCGCCTGAGGTGTTGGCACGCGAGCGGCTGGCCCGCGAGATTGAAGCGCTGGAATTCACGCAGTATGTTTTCGCGCGGCAGTGGAACGGGTTGCGCGCTCACGCTCACCAGTGCGGCATCCGGATTATGGGCGATCTGCCGATTTACGTGGCGCACGACAGCGCGGACGTGTGGGCGAATCCGGATTTGTTCCAACTGGATGCGGCCGGCAATGCGCTGGTGATGTCGGGCGTGCCGCCGGATTATTTCAGCGCGACGGGGCAGTTGTGGGGCAATCCGATTTATCGCTGGGACCGGATGGCGGAGACGGGTTTCCAGTGGTGGGTTGAGCGCGTGCGGGCTGCGCTGAAGCAGTTGGACATGATCCGGCTGGATCATTTTCGCGGGCTGGAAGCTTACTGGGAAGTGCCGGCTGGTGAGACGACGGCGCGGAATGGCAGGTGGGTGAAGGGTCCGGGCGCGGCATTGTTCGCGGCATTGAAAGGCGCGCTGGGACCGCTACCGATCGTGGCGGAAAACCTGGGAGTGATTACGCCGGAGGTGGAAGCAATCCGGACTGAGTTTGGCTTTCCAGGGATGGCGATTCTGCAGTTCGCATTCGGAAAAGATCCGCAGGCGCCGGATTTCAAGCCACACAATTATCCGCGCGACCGCGTGGCCTACACCGGGACGCACGACAACGACACCACCGTGGGTTGGTGGACGAGCACGGGCGTGGGGGACAGCACGCGAACGGCCGAAGACATACGTGAGGAGCGGGCGTTCACGCGGGAGTATCTGGCTACGGATGGGAGCGAGATCCAGTGGGTGTTTATCCGGGCGCTGATGGCGTCGGTGGCGAACATGGTGCTGTTTCCGCTGCAGGATGTACTGGGCCTGGGCAGCGAGGCCCGTATGAATACACCGGCCGTGCCGAGCGGCAACTGGCTATGGCGATATCGCGAGGAGATGCTGACTCCGGCGATAGCCCAGCGGCTGAAAGGTATGGTGTCCACGTATGACAGGTAGCCTGACCGATAAGCAGCGGCTGGATTTCTGGCAGATCTGGAACATGAGTTTCGGGTTTTTGGGAATCCAGTTCGGCTGGGGTTTGCAGATGGCAAACATGAGCGCCATCTACGAGTATCTGGGGGCGCGGCCCGACCAGATTCCGATTTTGTGGCTGGCCGCGCCGCTGACGGGACTGATCGTGCAGCCGATTATCGGTCATGCGAGCGACAGGACGTGGAACCGGTTGGGGCGGCGGCGGCCTTACTTTCTGACGGGCGCGATTCTGAGCTCGCTGGCGCTGATCCTGATGCCGCGCGTGTCGGCGTTGTGGATGGCGGCGGGGCTGTTGTGGATTCTGGATGCGTCGATCAACATCAGCATGGAGCCGTTTCGCGCGTTTGTGGCGGATATGCTGCCGGAAGACCAGCGCACTCGCGGCTTCGCGATGCAGAGCTTGTTTATCGGGTTGGGCGCGGTGGTGGCTTCGGTGCTGCCGGGCGTGCTGCTGAAGTGGCTGGGCAACGGGAGCGGCGGCGGGCAGATTCCGATGCCGGTGCGGTTATCGTTTTACATCGGCGCGGCGGCGTTTTTCACGGCGGTGATCTATACGATTGCCACGACGCGCGAGTATCCACCGGAGGATCTGCAAGCGTTTCGCCGGATGAAGGCGGTGAAGCGAGGGTTGGGCGAGAACGCGCGGGAAATTCTGGAATCGGTGATGGCGATGCCGCAGACCATGAAGCAACTGGCGTGGGTACAGATTGCGACGTGGCTGGGGTTATTCTGCATGTGGCTGTATTTCCCCGTGGCGGTAGCGCACAATGTGTTCGGCGCGGACGATCCCCACAGCGCGCTGTATACGGAAGGCGTGGCTTGGGGGGGGTACTGCTTCGCGATGTACTCGGCGGTGTGTTTTGCGTGGTCGTTCGCGCTGCCGCCGCTGGCGGGCAAGCTGGGGCGGAAGGCGACGCATAGTCTGTGCCTGTTGTGCGGCGCGGCGGGTCTGATGTCGGTGGCGGTGATTCATAACAAGTGGCTGCTGCTGGCGTCGATGGTGGGAGTGGGAATTGCGTGGGCGAGCACGCTGTCGATGCCTTACGTGATTCTGGCGGGGTCGCTGCCGGCGGAGAAGACCGGAATTTACATGGGGATTTTCAATTTCTTTATCGTGACGCCGGAGATCGTGGCATCGCTGGGCTTTGGATGGGTGATGGCGCATTTGCTGGGGAACAACCGGGTGCTGGCGGTGGTGGCGGGGGGGGTATTCTTCGTGGTGGCGGCGGGGTTGATGCAGCGGGTGCGGGATGTGGCGGTGGAGAGATGAACACGCTAAGCGCGAGTCATAGCCGTTAGTAGGCCGGCGTTCGTTAACTCGATCGGTAGCGCTAACGGCGGCAAAAGCCACATAATGAGAGCGGAGAGACGCACGCAAATCAGCCTTGATCTTCCCGATGATATCCTGCTCCAACTCCAGGATGGCGGACGCGACGTATCGCGCGCGGCGCCCGAGGGTCTGGCGTTGGAGGGCTACCGATCCGGTGCTCTTTCCGAATCGCAGGTTCGCCGGTTGCTTGGGTTCGGCACGCGGCTTGAAGTGCACGGTTTTCTGAAAGACCACGGCGTATCGCTGCACTTCAGCGATCAAGATCTGGATCGGGACATCGAGACCGCCCTGAACTTTAGCAAGAAGTGGTCGTCATCGCAGACACATCCCCGCTAAACAACCTGGTGCTGATTGGCGAAGAGCGGCTGATCGAGGGCGCTCTACGGCAAGGTAACGATTCCTAGGAGCTGTGTGGCAGGAGTTACAGCACACTAGCGCGCCTCTGGCCGTCAGAGAGTGGCTGGCTTCGAAGCCGCAATGGTTGTCCGTGGAAACTGGCGGGCCGCGGTGGAGTGCCCCATTGCCTCAGTTGGACCTAGGAGAATGCGAAGCGATCGCGTTGGCTGAATCACACTTGCCCGACGCCCTGCTGCTGATCGATGAGGAGAAGGGGCGGAACGAAGCTTTGTGACGGGGGGTTCCAGTAACCGGTACTTTGGGAGTTTTGGGGGCCGCAGCGGCGGAGGGCCGAGTCGATTTAATCAACGCGGTTGCCAGACTGCTGCGAACCAACTTCCACGTCAGTGAGCAAATCCTCCGCCGGCTGATCGAGCAGGATGCGCTCAGACGCCAGTAGTGGGGTGGGTCCGCTAAGGGCGGGTATAAGATGTCGCGTCGGGCCTGCATCACCCCTGGGAGAAGGAAGTGACGACTCGGACGCGGCTGACGCTGCCACTAGTGGCCCCTCGGCGCGGCGGAAATGGGATTTCGCGATCCGCGTGCTCGGGCAGCCGTGGCGCTCATAACGGCGCTTTACTCACAGGTGGCAGCACGTCGATCTGGGCGATCAGTCTCCCGGTGGCGGAATTGCTTTCGACTTGTTGCGGGTGAAGTCCGAACGCAGCATAACTGACCGGGCCTTCTGGACTTGGTTTGCAGTGCTACAATCCGAAGATCGTGACGAGAATTTGCCAGCTAATCGCCATTTTGGCTGCGATGAGTAGCGTTTACGGCCAAACTATAACTGTAACGTCGCTTTCGGCCATACCGATTACTGCAAACTTGGGCCAAGCCGTTGCACTAACAGCATCCGTATCTCCGCCTAGTGCCACTGGGAAGGTAACGTTTTACGATGGCGTGTCCATTCTGGGTGTTTCTTCCGTCTCCAACGGCACAGCAGTTTTAAGCACCATCGGCGTCAGTTATGGCCCCCGTACGTTAACCGCGCGCTACGGTGGCGACAGCAACAATATGAGTAGTGTTTCAGCAGGCGTGGTGGAGCATATCGGCAATAAGCCGGGCGGCGTGTTCGCGGCCGGAACCGGTACCGCCTACCTTGAGTCGAGCGCGCGACCCACTGCCCTTGCGGACTTTAACCATGACGGAAATTCCGATCTCGTCGCCCTTGGTAACGAGTCGTCACGCGGAGTGTGGGTTTACTTGGGGAATGGCGATGGTACCTTACAGTCTGGCCAGTCGTATTTTCCTGACACACCCGAAATTGGGGCGGTGGTGGCAGATGTCAATATGGATGGAATTCCCGATCTCCTGGTAACAGGACAGGCGGGACTCTATCTCCTTACCGGCAACGGCGATGGCACTTTTGCGGGGCCTACGTTAATTGTTGACGCCGATGATATAACAGCCATCGCCGCTGCCGATATCAACGCGGATGGCAAGCCAGATTTGGTGTTCCTAAGACAGTCCGTGCCAGCCGTAGAGATTTTGTACGGGGCTGGCGATGGAACTTTTCAGACCAGTTCACCTTCCATGCTGTCGTTAGCAAGCGCGCCTTATGCTTTGTTGGTGGCCGACTTGAATAGAGATGGCGCTCCCGATATCGTGGTCGTCAGCGGCAATGATAATCATGTGACCGTTTTTCTAGGCACGGGTCCGGGAACATTCGGCGCACCACAACAATATCTTTCTTATGGCGCTTCGTCTCTGGCGACAGGAGACCTAAATAATGACGGCGTACCGGACCTCTTAGTTGGCAGCGAGACCGCCACTTTCGACCTCTTTCTCGGAAACGGGGATGGTACGTTTGGGGCAGCCCAGAGTATTCCATATTATGGCGGCCTCGCTCTAACGATCGGCGCGTATCCAAGCGCCGTATTCGACTTTGATGGAGACGGTAACGCAGACGTTATCGCAGGTGACGCCAACGGCAATCTTTTCGTATTTCTGGGGAACGGAGACGGCACGTTTAAGGCGCCGCTGCAGTTCCTCCTGGCTGGTAGCGATGGAAGCTTTGTAACCGGGGACTTCAACCACGACGGCATTGCCGATCTGATGGCTTCGGGATTTCCGCCGGCGGTCCAGCCATGGCTCGGTGCTTTAGCACCCGTTTTCACGGTGACGCCTAGCCCCTACCCTGCGAATGCGGGCCAGGCCGTGACTCTGCTCGTTACTTGCAACCGTGCCGATGCCACTGGAACGCTCACTTTCGAGAATATTGAGGGAACAGGCACGCCCCTGGGTACCGCCCCGCTGGTCAATGGCTCCGCGAGCCTGAACTTAGGAGCGATATCGATCGGACCATATATCATTCATGGCACGTACAGTGGCGATACCAAGTATTCCGGAACAAACTTGCCTCCTGTATATCTTGTGGGCGATCAGTCCATCGGTAAACTGGGGCTTACAGTCACGCCGAACCCGGCTGTTCCCGGACAAGCGGTTACCATGACCGTTACTATTCCGTCCAAGGTGGGCAACGCGCAGATTTCATTCTTCGATGGAACGACGCTGCTCAACTCCCAAACTCTTTATTCTCAGACGGCTACTTTTACGACGGAGCTTTCGGCGGGAGTTCATCAGTTGACTGCGCTGTTTCCCGCCTACATAGGATACCTGCCGACCTCAACTTCGGTGATTGAGAACGTAATCGCGGCGCCCGGCGGCGCTTTTGTACCCGGCCTAACAGACGCACTGGGCTCGCATGTTACCCAAGCTATAGCGATGGACTTCAACCGTGACGGGCTGCTTGATCTAGGAGTGCTAGATCCCACAAACCAACAGGTGACCATTCTGTTGAACCAAGGACAGGGGATCTTCGGCGCTCCGACTGAGATTCCCCTGGGGTTTGCTCCAGGTGCTATCGTTGCCACAGGAATAAACCTCTACAGCAATAATTCGGAGTTCGCGGTGACTAACCCCGCCGGCAACCAAGTGGTTGTTGTGGATTACACGGCACCAGGAATTCAGTCTATCGCGAGTTATCCTGTAGGAACCCAGCCCGCGGCGCTTGCTACCGCCGATTTTGATGGCGATGGCCGCGCGGACCTGGTAACGGCCAACGCGGGTTCCAATAACGTGAGTTTGATCCTCAGTAGTTTGCCTCACCCAATCAGCCAACCTGCCGGCAATGACCCGGTTGCGATTGTAACTGGAGATTTTGATCACGATGGGAAAGCGGACTTCGCGGTGGCGAACAAAGGCGATAACAACGTGATGGTATTCCTGGGGAACGGGGACGGTAGCTTCAAGGCTCCCGTCACCACAGCTGCGGGCTCGAGCCCTACGATCTTGCTCGCTGGCGACCTGGATGGTGATTTTAAGACTGACTTGGTGGCGCTGGGTGGGGCGTCAAATCAAGTTACAGTACTTCTCAGCACTGGCTCCGGAGGTTTCCACCAGACTGCGACCTACACTTTGGGGTCAGCACCCATGAGCGCGACGCTGGCCGATGTGACTGGAGACAGCCGGCTGGATTTGTTGGTTGCCACCGCTTCCGGACTGGAAGTATTCAACGGTAATGGGGACGGCACCTTCGGATCCGCCCAGATCTACTCTGAATATGCAGGAGCCGGCGCAGTGGTAGCGGCCCCATTCAGCGGCGACAGTCGCATGGACCTGGCAATTACGGTTCCGGCAACCGAATCAGTTTCCCTACTCGTTAATGGGCAACCGACAACCACGACCTTATCCGTGACGCCCGCTTTGAGCACTTTATCCGGCCGCGTAACACTAACGGCTACGGTTGCTCCCGCGGGCGCCACCGGATTCGCCGCTTTTTATGACGGGGCGATTCCTATTGGGGGCGGGCCAGTTTCTAACTCGACGGCTTCTTTTTCCACGGCATTACTGCTCCCGGGAGCCCATTCGTTGTCAGCGCGCTTCACTGGAGGTCCGGGCTATGGATCGAGCCTGGCGGCGCCGGTTGCTGTCAACGTGGTTGCAGTGCCCTCAATCGGGCTGCTGGCGCCAACCCGGCAGACCTTTCCTAATGACTTCCTCATCAACCTGATTTCTGGAGATTTCAACAACGACGGCATCGAAGACTTTGCACTCTGGCGGCAGGGGAATGGTCTGATCGTTCTGCTGGGAAACGGCGACGGAACGTTCAAAGAGGCTCCGCCGGAACTCAGTTCTGGCGGGGCACCGGCCATCACCGCCGATTTTAACAACGACGGCCAAACCGACCTCGCGTTCATTAATGGCGCCTTGACGATCGCATTGGGACAGGGGGCTGGTGAGTTTCGCGACCTTACGGCTGAAGGCGCCGGGGTGTCGATAGCCACTGCAGACTTCAACGGAGACGGACGGGCGGATGTTGTAATGGCGAACCCCGCGGGCACCGCGGATGTTTTGCTGGGAATCGGAGATGGCACATTCCAGGGGCTGGTCAGCTACCCGGCCGGGGCGAGCCCAAGCCTGGTGGCTACGGGTGATCTCAACAGAGATGGTTCGCCAGACATCGTGGTGGCAAATACAACGGGACAGGTGAACGTCCTGTTGGGAAAGGGGGACGGTACGTTCTCGGCTCCCCAAGCCCTCTCTATCTCTGGTGTACCGGTTTCGATGGCGGTTGCGGACATCAACGCAGACGGACTTCTTGACATCGCGATGGTGGAGACCGGAACGAATACGGCGATTGTAATGCTCGGCAACGGTGACGGTACGTTCCGGCCGCCAAATATCGTAGCTCTGGGAGGGGTGCCGTCGCAGCTTCTCTGCGCCGATATCGACGGTGATGGACATCAAGATTTGGTAGTGATGTACACTGGCGCGGATCCCGCATTCGCGGTTTTTTATGGCAATGGGGATGGCACCTTTGGCCCTCCCGTCAACTATTCCGATATTCAGCCGGGCGCCGCGATCGCGGTGGGAGATGTAAACCGGGATGGCTCACTGGATGTCGTTGTAGCTGAATCAAACACCCTGAATGTTTTCCAAGCAATCCAACTTGCGCTCAGCCCGACCGCCATTTATCTGGATAGCACGAGCCAGACGAGCTCACTGATTGTCTCGACGAACAGTCCCACCCTGGCCTGGGCGGCGGCGGCAAGCGGAGGCTTTATCACCTTGAATTCGGGGACGGGCACGGGCAAGGGAACCGTGACCTTTACAGTCACGGCGAACACTACCGGCGCCGACCGCACGGGCTCGATTACCCTGGGGCGCCAGACTGTCTCTATTTTGCAGCGTGCAAACTCGCAGATCTTTACTGATGTCACGCCGGCCGACTATTACTTCGATTTTGTTGGCTTGCTGGATACCGATGGAATAACAGGCGGTTGCCAGACGAATCCAGCCGAGTACTGTCCGAACGACATAGTCACTCGCGGCGAGATGGCCGTATTTTTGGTTACCGCGGTGATGGGCGGAAATAACTTCGACTACACTGCCGCACCGTATTTCACCGACGTACCGGCCAGCAATCCCTTTTTTAAATTCATTCAGAAGCTGAAAGACCTTGGAATCACTGGGGGCTGCACGCCGACTGAGTTCTGCCCTGATTCGGCAGTGACACGCGATGAGATGGCGGCGTTCATAATTCGAGCCCGCTATGAGAATACGCCGTACACTTACCCGGCGGTACCGTATTTCAGCGACGAGCCATCGACCGATCCGTTTTACCCGTTCGTGCAGAAGATGGCTCAGGATGGGATTACCAGCGGCTGTGGCGACGGCATGTACTGTCCACAGCAGAGCTTGCCGCGGGGGCAGATGGCCGTATTCATCGCAACTGGGCTCTTAAATCAACTTCTGCCGTCGGGCTCCGGGTATATTTCCGGTGCGTCGCCAAATTCCGTGACTCCAGGAGAGAGCTTGGTGGTAACCCTGACTGGGGTAAATACCAACTTCGTGGCGGGCTCAACGCAAGTTACCGTCGCTCCTGGTATCACGGCATCTAACTTGACGGTGCTGAGTCCTACGACCCTGACTCTACAGCTAACGGTAGGGGTGGGGATGGCGGCGAATCCTACGTCGATCATTGTGTCCACGGGAAATCAGGAAGCCGATTTACCGAATGGTTTTGTGGTGCGTTAACCGTGGCGTGTTTCGACGCCGTGGGCCGGCGTGGCGCGCCCGTCTGCGGGTTCCGCCGGGTTGCCTGAGCATGCGCCGACGCCAAGGAAACAAAGGCACAGCTGAGGGGGCCTCGAAGAAGGCCCGATCCAGGCGGGCTTAGTCGACGAGGTTCACATCGCTATCCTGCTGTTTGGCTCCACGCCCGTATTACTTCGCGGTCCCTTTTTGCTGGGCTACCGGCAGGAGGGTGGGGTAGAACTGCACGAAGGTGTTGTCGACCGCGCCATTTGTGGCGTGGCAGGAATAACAGGATGCGGTGGGGGGAATCTGTTTGCCGGATGCGGCGCTGGTTGACAGGCCGAAGAAAGCCCATTTGCCGGGGAAGCGGCTTTCGTCCTTGATTTCGGCTTCGATGCCGGCAACGCCGCTTTGGAAGTGCCCGAATTTGTTGATGGATCCCTCGGAAGACGAATGGCGGACTTCGAGGACAAGGACAGTTTTGTCCGGCCAGCGGCCGGTTTCGAGGAAAGCGCGATAGGCAGATGGAGCGGCGAAAACGTTATCGAAGCTGGGATTTTCGCCGGCTTTGGCGGCGAGAGGGCCGTAGTTCATGCCCAGGCCGGAGCTGAGGAAGATCCATTCGCGATAGTTGGCGGGGAACAGGAGTTCGCCTTTGGCATTGTATTGAGGCGTGTCGGGCGGCTGCGGCCGGTCCGCTGCGGTTAAAGGCCGCGGCCAGGAGCGCGGCGCCGGCGATTATGATGCGTGGGTTCTTCATTGTTTGTTCTCTGGGCGGGCGCCTACAATTGACCCGATCCCTGCGACCGCGATCACTTACCCTGAGCCAGCTCACGCATGATCTCCTCGTCCTCAAGGGCATCGGCGAACGCTAACATTTTGTCTCCCGGGAAATCAGGGCCCATGCCCATATCGAAAGTCTCTTGGACAAACCGTTTCCTGGGCGGCTGCCGGTCCTCCGGGTCGGGCTTCAAGTCGCTCGGCATGAAGCGATGATAGCACTGCCGGCTCGGTACCGTTCACCCCGCCAGGACTTCCACGCAATCGGGGCCGCAGATTTTTTCGATGGCGGCTTTGAATTCGCGGTCGGGTCGGACTTTCGCGGGCACGTCCAGGATGACGGAAAAGTCGCGCGGCATTTCCAGGCGGAGGCGGACCTGGGCAGTGCCGGGCTTCTTGCTGAACAATTCGTGGAGGGCCGCAGGTTTGTCGGCGACTCCGTTACGGCCGAGCCAGACGCGGATGGAAATGAGCGACGGCAGGTTGATGCGGGCTGTTTCGAGGGGCTGGATGTCCTGTACGGAGATTTTGGGCGGGGCGTTTTCTTCGGGGAGGACCAGACCTTTGATGAGGACGGCCTTGTCTTCGACGATCATGTTGGCAAGGCGCTCGAAGCTGGCGGCGAAGACCATGCCTTCCACCGAACCGGTGCGATCTTCGATCTGGAGCGCGGCCCAGGGTTTTTGTTCGCGATTGCGCTTGCGCTGGATGCTGGTCAGGACGCCACAGATCTGAACTTCAACCCCTTTTTCGAGGCCTTCGAGATTGCCCGTATTGTGAGTTGCCAATTCACACACCTTATCCATATAGTCATCGAGCGGATGGCCGGTCACGTAGAAACCGAGCATTTCCTTTTCGCCCTGAAGCTTCTCGCGGCCGGTCCAATCGGGGATTGGCGGAAGAGGTCTTTCGACGGGGCCTTCTTCGGCGATCATGTCTCCGAACAAGCCGCCCTGGCCGCTGAGGCGGTCGCGCCAAACGCGCTGTCCGGCTTCCATGGCGCTTTCGGTGGCGGCGAACAATTGCGCGCGGGTGCCTTCCAGCGAATCCATGGCGCCGGCGCGGATTAAGCTTTCTATCATGCGCTTGTTGATGGCGCTCAAGTCGACGTGCTCGCAGAATTCATAAAGGGAAAGGAAGCGGCCGAGTTTTTCACGCGCGGCGCGGATGGCTTCGACAGCGTTGACGCCCAGATTCTTGATGGCGCCGAGGCCGAAACGAATGCCGCGGCCGTTGGGCGCAGTTGCGTCCGGCGTGAAGTTCCAATCGCTGGCATTGACGTCGGGCTGGAGGACGGTGATCTCCATTTCGCGGCATTCGTTGATGTACTTAACCACTTTGGCAGTGTTGCCGGTTTCCGAGGTGAGCAAGGCGGCCATGAAGTCGACCGGGTAGTGGGCTTTCAGGTAGGCGGTGACGAAGGCGAGGTAGGCGTAGGCGGCTGAATGCGACTTATTGAATCCGTAACCCGCGAACTGCTCCATCAGGTCGAAGATTTTTTCGACCTTCTTCTGCGGGAACCCTTTTTCCAGGGCGCCTTTGATGAAGCGCTGGCGCTGGGCGACCATTTCCTCCAGTTTTTTCTTGCCCATCGCGCGGCGGAGGATGTCGGCGTCGCCCAAGGTGTAACCGGCCACCAGGTTGGATATTTGCATCACCTGTTCCTGATAGACGATGACGCCGTAGGTTTCTTCGAGGAGGATTTTGAGTTCGGGAAGATCGTATTGGACGGCTTTGCGGCCCTGCTTCCGCTCGATGAAGTCGTCGACCATGCCGCCCTGAATTGGGCCGGGACGATAGAGGGCGTTAAGGGCGGTCAGATCCTCGATGCGTTCGGGATGGTAGCGGCGCAGGATGTCGCGCATGCCGGGCGATTCAAACTGAAAGATGCCGCTGGTGAGAGCTTTGCAGAAGATTTCGTAGGTGGCGGGATCGTCGAGGGGGAGATCCTCTGGGACGAGTTTGACGCCATGCCGTTTTTCGATGAGCTTCAGGGCGTCATCGATGAGGGTAAGGGTGGTGAGGCCCAGGAAATCCATCTTGAGGAGCTGGAGTTTCTCGAGGCCGCTCATGTCGAACTGGGTGACAATTTCCTCGCGGTTGGTGCGGTAAAGCGGTACGAGCTCTTTCAGCGGTTGCGGCGAGATGACCACGCCGGCGGCGTGCACGGAGCAGTTGCGGGCCATGCCCTCCAGGCGGCGGGCGACCTGCAGGATGTCGGCGACGCGGGGATCTTTGCGCTCGAGCTCGCCGAAAGCGGGCTCGGACTTCATGGCGTCGTCGAGCGAGATGTTGAGGACGTTGGGGACGAGCTTGGTGAGGCGGTCGACGTCGGCGAAGCTCATGTCCAAGGCGCGGCCCACGTCTTTGATGGCGGCGCGGGTGGCCATGGTATTGAAGGTGATGATCTGGGCGACTTGTTCGCGGCCGTATTTTTCGGTGACGTATTGGATGACTTCGCCGCGGCGGTTCATGCAGAAGTCGATATCGATATCGGGCATGCTGATGCGCTCAGGGTTTAGAAAGCGCTCGAAGAGCAGGCCGTACTGCAGGGGATCGATATCGGTGATGCCCATGGCGTAGCCAACCAGGCTGCCGGCGGCCGAACCTCGGCCCGGGCCGACCGGGATGCTGTGGGATTTCGCGAAGTGGATAAAATCCCAGACGATCAGGAAGTAGCCAGAAAACTGCATCTTCTGGATCATTTTGATTTCGCGGTCGAGGCGCTCTGCATATTCCGCGAGTTCGTGCTTGAGGCGGCCGGAATTGCGCATGGCTTCGAGGCGCGTGCGGCGGCGCTCGAAGCCCTGACGGGCGACGAATTCGAAATAAGTGTCGGTGGAATGCTCGGCGGGGACCTCGAATTTCGGGAAGGGCTCCTTGATCTTTTGCAGGTCGACATGGCAGCGCTGGGCGATGTCCCAGGTGCGGTCTAGGGAATCTTCCAACTCGCCGAAGAGCTGCATCATTTCGGCGCGCGATTTCAGATAGAAGTCCGGCGAATCCCAATGCATGCGATTGGTGTCGCTCATGGTTTTGCCGGTTTGGATGCAGAGCAGGATTTCGTGGGCGCGGGCGTCGTCGCGGCGGAGGTAGTGGGCGTCGTTGGTGGCGACCAGGGGAAGGCCGGTTTCGTGAGACAGGCGGTTGACGGCCGGGATGAGGCGCCGGTCCTGTTCGAGGTGGTGATCCTGGATTTCTAGGAAGAAGTTGTTCTTGCCGAAGATGTCGGCGTAGGTATAGGCGGTGCGGCGGGCTTCCTCGTAGCGGTCGGAGAGGAGGATTTCGGGGATGTCTCCGCGGAGGCAGGCGGACATTCCGATCAAGCCTTTAGAGTGCTGGGCGAGCAGGTCCTTATCGATGCGGGGCTTGTAATAGAAGCCTTCGAGGAAGCCGGTAGAAACCAGGTTGATGAGGTTGCGGTAGCCTTCCTGGGTTTCGCAGAGCAGGACGAGGTGGTTGTAGCGATCGGTATCGGTGCGGGTTTTGTGGCCTTTTTGGGATACGTAGACCTCGCAGCCGATGATAGGGTGGACGCCTTTGGCTTTGGCGGTGTTGTAGAATTTGACGGCGCCGAAGAGGTTGCCGTGGTCGGTCATGGCGACGGCGGGCATTTTTTGCTCGACGACCGTGTCCATGAGCTGTCCGATCTCGCAGGCGCCATCGAGGAGGGAGTAATCGGTATGGCAATGGAGGTGCACGAACGGGCTTTCGGGCATTGGCCTTCTTTCGATCGGGACTCTGGGGAGGTGTCTTTATTTTAGCGCGGGGGCGATGGCAACCGGGGCACCCGGATTGAGGCGGGGAGCGCGACGTTCATTGTGGGGCGGGCAGCAGGTAAAGTCTGAAAAGGACCCCGCCGATAGGCTGGGTGATGACGTTTCTCGTTGCCCGGCACCTCGCGCCGCTGGTAATGGCGGGAGTGTGCCTGGCGGCCGACACCGGAGACGGCTTGGCGGCCGAACCGGTACGGTCTGCGTACGAGACCGAGAGCGCCATGATCCACAACTTCACGAAATTCATCGAGTGGCCTCAGAGCGCTTTGGGCGCACCCGGCGCGCCAGTCTTCGTTGGGGTGAGGGGAGACGATCTTCTCCTTCCGGTACTCGCGGCCGCTCTGCGAGACAAGACGATTTACGGCCATCCGATAGTAGTCCGGCGGTTTGATGCCGACTCGGAATTGAAGAGCTGCGCGGTGTTGGTGGTGGGCATTGCGAACCGCAGAGAACTGCGCCGGATCATGCAGTCGATCGGACGTGCGCCGGTGCTCACGGTTGGCGAGGGGGCGCAGTTTACCCAATCCGGCGGAGTGATCGCACTGATTCGGGAGGGTACGCGAATCCGGTTCGAGATCAATCCGGACGCAGCAGATCGTGCGCATTTGACGGTGAGTTCAAAATTATTGCGGTTAGCGAAGGTTTGGCGGGAGGCAGACGTGTCGCCGCGGTTTTAAGATGCGAGCGTTTCGGGACATCTCGATTCAGCGGAAGTTGGTGGCCATCATCATGATGACGACCACGGTGGCGCTGATGTTAGCCTGCTCGGCGTTTCTGACTTACGAAGCGGTGACGTACCGGAAAACGGCTACCCGGCAACTGACCACGTTGGCGCAGATACTGGCGGAGGGGAGTCCGGCGATGCTGACCTTCAACGATCGGCGGGCCGCCAACGAAATGCTGGCGGCCTTGCGGCCCGATCCTAATTTGGTGGCAGCCTGCCTATATACGAGAGATGGGCGGCCCTTCGCGGCATTCGTGCGAGGGGTATCGCGGCGGGACCTACCCCGCACACCCGGGCGTGAAGGCGCCGAGTTTCGAGACGGCCACCTGGTGTTGTTTCAACCGGTGATGCTTGCTCGCGAACAGATCGGCACCGTTTACTTGAAGCGGGGCCTGCAGGAAATGTACGCACGCCTGGGGCGATTCGCGTGCATTGTGCTGGGGGTATGGCTGGTTTCCTCGCTTACGGCATTGGCGCTGTCGTCGATGTTACAGCGGGTGATCTCGGAGCCAATCTTGCGGCTGGCGGAAATGGCGGGCTACGTTTCAGCCAAGCGGGATTACTCGCTCCGTGCGACCAAGGGGGGCAACGACGAGATGGGCATCCTGGTAGAAAGTTTCAACGAGATGCTGGGACAGATCCAGGTTCGCAGCTCCGATCTCCACCGTGCGCAGAAAGCTTTGGAGAGGCACGTGGCGGACTTATCCGCGGAGATCGCGAGGCGGCACCGGGCTCAGGTTGAAGCGCTGGCGGCGCAACGGACGGCGGAGGAGTCAAACCGCGCCAAGAGCTTATTTTTGGCAAACATGAGCCATGAACTGCGGACGCCGTTGAACGCCATCATCGGCTACAGCGAGATGCTTTGCGAGGATGCGACGGGCCGAGGAGACCTGGAGGCAGGGAGGGATTTGGCGCGGGTCACGGGGGCGGCCAAACATCTGCTGGCCTTGATCAACGATGTGCTGGATTTATCGAAAGTGGAGGCGGGTAACGTGGAACTGAAATGGGAAGAGGCCTTGCCAGCTCAGATTCTGGAGGACGCTGCCCGCGTCCTAGCGCCCTTGGCGGGGCGGAATGGGAATCAACTGATCGTGCGCTGCGCGGCGGACTTGCCGGCGATTCACATCGACATCATGAAATTCCGGCAGAGCCTTTATAACCTGCTGAGCAACGCATGCAAGTTCACGAAAAACGGCCGGGTGGAAGTGGAGGTAGAGCGGGTAACGGCGGATGGGGTGGATACGATCGAATGGCGGGTGAGCGATACGGGTATCGGTATCGCGCCGGATCAGATCGGCAAGTTGTTCCAGCCGTTTACTCAGGTGGATGCGTCGACGACGCGGAGCTTCGGGGGGACGGGGCTGGGTCTGGCGATCACCCGCCGCTTCTGCGAATTGATGGGCGGTAGCATCCGGGTAGACAGTGAGTTGGGGAAAGGGTCGACGTTCACCATTGACCTGCCCGTCCAGTAACAGGTCCCGCGAAAAAAGGTTGTCGAGGTATGAAGCTGGTCCCGTCGTTGGCCGATTGAGTTAGGGAGCCTACCCTGGGTTCGGGAGATTGAAGAATGGCGCTGATGATCGTAGACGACGACGAAAGCAACCGCGATATGCTGGCCCGCCGTCTGCAACGCAGCGGATTCGAGGTGATCCTGGCCGAGGATGGTCCCCAGGCACTCGTATTGGTAGAAGAAAAACCGCCGGACCTAGTGCTGCTGGACATTCGGATGCCGGGGATGAACGGGATGCAGGTATTGGAAGCGATTCGTGCGAAGTACACGCCGTCCCAGCTTCCGGTAATCATGGTCACTGCGGAAGGTCAGAGCGCGAGCATTGTGGAGGCACTGCATTGTGGCGCCAACGACTATATCACCAAGCCGGTGGATATGCCTGTGGCGTTGGCGCGGATTCGCACTCTGCTTTCGCAGAAGACTCTATCGACATCGCTCCGCGAAAGCGAAGAACGTTACGCCCGGGCGGCGCGCGGCGCCAACGACGGTCTGTGGGACTGGAACTTAGAAAAGGGAGAGGTTTACTACTCGGCGCGCTGGAAAGAGATGCTCGGGTATCGGGACAGCGAGATAGGATTCCGGCCGGACGAGTGGCTTTGCCGCGTACACCCTGACGACTTTCCGAGGCTGCAGGCAGAGGTGGCGGCTCACTGCCGCCGCGATACACCGCAACTGGAGTGCGAACATCGCATGCACTGCAAGGATGGCACCTATCGCTGGATGCTTAGCCGGGGAATTGCCGTGTTGAATGACGCGGGCGAAGCGATTTGCATTGCGGGCTCACAGACTGACATTACCGCGGCCAAGGTTGCCGATCCGCTAACGGGGCTACCTAACCGGTTGCTCTTCATGGACCGGCTGGAACGCCGGATTGAACTGGCGAAAAGACATCGCTCGCCCGAATTCGCCATTTTGCTGTTAGGAGTAGACCGCTTCAAGAACGTTAACGACAGTCTTGGCCATGCAGCTGGAGACTTACTGCTCAAGCAGCTAGGCGCCAGGCTGCGGGACGGGCTGAGAGCCGCCGATACGGTTGCGCGACTGCAGGAGGACTGTGGCATCGCGCGTTTGGCTGGCGACGAATTTGCCGTGCTGCTCGATGAGGTTCGGCGACCCGAAGATGCGGTACCGGTGGCTGAGCGCATTGGCGCGGCGATGCGGGCGCCTTTCCTCTTGAACGGAAACGAAGTGTTCGTGACGGCGAGCATCGGCATTGCGGGGAGCGCCAACGGGTACGATCGCGCCGAGGATCTGATGCGCGATGCGGACACGGCACTGCACTGCGCCAAGGCGGCGGGAAGATCGCGATACGAGATCTTTGACGGCGAGATGCGGCGGCGGGCCATCCACAGGCTGCAGATGGAAACGGATCTGCGCCGGGCTCTAGAGCGCGACGAACTTCGACTGTTTTACCAGCCGATTGTCGATTTGGGGACGGGAGTTCTGGCGGGGTTTGAAGCGCTGGTGCGCTGGCAACATCCGTTGCGCGGGCTGGTGCCGCCTATGGAATTCATCCCCTTAGCGGAAGAAACCGGGCTTATCGTTCCGGCTGGGCACTGGATTCTGGAGCAGGCGTGCCGGGATGCGCAGCGTTGGCTCAGGAAGGCGGGAAGCCCACACAGCCCGCTAATCCTGCACGTGAACTTTTCGCCGGTGCAATTGGCTGAGATCAACGCGGTGGACGAAATCGAGCAGATTCTGAGGCGGGGCTGGCCCGGTGGCCGGGGTTTCGGACTGAGCTTCGAAATCACCGAAGGCACCATGATGCACAATTCGACCGCGGTATCCGCGCTGCTTGCCCGGCTGCAAGACTTGCACATCGGACTCGATATCGATGATTTTGGGACGGGTTACTCATCGCTGAGCCAACTGCAGCATCTGCCGGTGCAGACGCTCAAGATCGACAGATCGTTCGTGAGCCGGTTGGGTCTGGATATTGACAGCCTGGAAATCGTGCGCACGATTGTGGCGCTGGCCCACAACCTGGGGATGGATTTGATCGCGGAGGGCGTTGAAACAGCGCAACAACTGGCCCAATTAAGAACTCTTGGCTGCGAATATGCGCAAGGATACTATTTTGGCAAGCCTACTGAGCGGGAGAGCGCGTGGTCGCTGATCCCAGTAGACAATCACGAGTTGGCTGCACGGCCGATCCGTTCCGCGCCGGCGCTGGATTTACCGGATACCTCTGTAACTGCTTAGCATCGTGAAGCATCCACTAAGCTGATCCATTGGAGGATTCATGAAACGTAACGCATCGGCCGTCTGGCAAGGCGACTTGAAACAGGGCAAAGGCTCGATCACTAGCGGCAGCGGAGTGCTTTCTAACACTCAATACTCATTCGCCACCCGCTTCGAAGATGGGATTGGCACCAATCCGGAGGAACTACTGGCGGCGGCCCACGCGGGTTGCTTCGCGATGGCATTATCCGGTCAACTGGGCGCCGCGGGGATGACGGCGGAACGCATTGACGTCACGGCGACGGTTTCGCTTGAAAAAGGCGAGGGGGGATTTGCTATTACAGAGAGCCACCTGGAATTGAAGGCCAAAATCCCGGGCGCCGATCAGTCGGCGTTCGATACCGCGGCGGCGAATGCGAAGGCCGGGTGCCCTGTATCTAAGCTGTTCAATACGAAAATCACGCTCAATGCAGTGTTAGAATCCTAAGCGGGATTAGGGATTGGCGATAAGCGGCTGGGTTTCGGTTTCGTGCCGGTGGAACAGGGCGTGCTTCACGTCGGGCCAGAATTCTTTCATGACTTGGGAGAATGCGTCGGTAGCCAAGGCGACTCCCAGCCTCTCGACATTACTGCCCACGGTGCGCGTATCCGGATAGTATGCGTTAGAAATGGCGACCGCTGTGGCATTGCCCAACCACTCTGAAAGATTAAACTGCTGAGTTCCGCTATCGGTCCGGCAAACGATAATGCGTGTAACTGCGTAACCGACCCGATGGGCAACGCTGCCGCGGGTTTTGCCGATGCGAAAGTAGCGCGGATCCTGGTGGAGGAGAGCGGGGTAGATGCTTTCGGTCATCATATTCCCAATCACCTGATCGCCTAGGGCAGTACCGTAGCGGCGGGCGTAACCCTTCATGCCTTGGCCGAAGGAGGGGTTTTGATTCTCAAGCTGGTAGAGGGCGGCGAAGGCGCCGGCCACCGGGTACACTGGCCAATCGAAGGAATCTTTGAGTCCGATCAGTAGTTTCTGGTGGGCTGTAATTGGCTGAAACGGAACATTGCCATCGGTGGTACGGTAGTTCGGAAAAACACCGAAAACCCGTTTGTCCTGCTGTTCTGGCTGCTCAGCGGTGGCGCCGGAAGGCTGCTGGGCCGCAGCTGCGGGCCTCTCGGGTGCAGAATTGTCAGCCGATTGCGCAAAAATGGGCGCTAAAGAGACCAGGCACAGGAAGATCGAACGACAAAAAGGGCGGGTTATTTGGCGTGAAGTAATGAGCATCAAGAGAAATCCTGGTCAAAATCCGGAAGTGTAGCACCAAGAGATATTCAGTGTGATGCTACCAGAACGCGGATGGTTACAATCGTGCCTAGTTAGAGCACCTTTATAGCCAAGACAGCGTCGAGAGGCGCACCGGTGCGGCGACTCTCAATTGCCTGGAAACCGGCCGCACGCAGCAAGATTTCATATTCGGTTGCGGTACGTTCCCTGCCTTCGGTGCAGACCAGCATATTCAACGATTGCAGGTTGGCGGTCGTAGGTCCAGTTTTGTCCTCATCCAGCAATTTCTCGGCGATGAGTAGCGCTCCCGCGGGCGGCAGCGCGCCGTGGATTTTGGCGAGGAGCGACCGCATCTGGTGGTCGGGCCAATCGTGGAGGATGCGGCCCAAAGCGTAGAGATCGGCGGTGGGGAGGGCGTCCTGGAAGAAATCGCCGGTGATCGCTTCGATCCGGCTGGCGGCGGACGAGGCAGCGATATGTTCCCTGGTTATTGGGATTACTATCGGCAAGTCCAAGACGGTGGCGCGCAGTTCAGGATAGTGCTCGCAGGCAGCGACGGCGAGATGGCCCGTTGCGCCTCCCAGATCGGCCAGGGAGCGGAATCGGGAAAGGTCGAAGGCGGTAACCACGGCTGGGGAACTGAGTTGTCCGAAGCCGTGCATGCCGTGTAGGAAACTGCGGCGCCGGTCGTCCGTGCGGAAAAAATGGTCGAATATGGAACCCTGCCAGCCGAAGGTTTGGGTCCACCGGGGTGATCCCTCGCGTATGGCGTCTTCGAGGTGGGCCCACATGGGAAACAGCGCCTCATTGGAATAAAGGATATAGCCGGTTAGGGACAGAGGGCTGTTGTGGCAAAGGTAGGTTTCGGCAACCGGTTGATTGTGGTAGTCCGTGCCCGACTTGCGGAGTAGGCCCATGCCGACGCAGGCGTCCAGAAGGCGTTCCAGCGGTTCGACGGCAGTTTCCAGGCGCGCGCCCAAACTCGCGGCGCCCGCCGGATTTTCGCGGAGGGCTTCAAAGACGCCCAGCGAGACGGCCGCGAACATCGCCTTCGAGCGACGGAATGCGTCGATCAATTCCAATACAGGAGTTGGGTCGGGAGGGCTCATAATGAATTGCGGAAATGGTCATAGCCTAGTGGTTGCAAGAGTTTACCCGAGAGGTACACATCACCGGGATGGCCGCGGCGCATGGTTCCGATGCAGGTTAGCGGCAACGACCCAACGCGCGATGGGACGCGAACGCCGGCCGGTGCGGTGAAGACGAGTTCGTAATCTTCGCCTCCATGGAGAGCCTGCTCAAGGGTGGCGCCTGGAAAGCGAGGAGGGGGGTCGATGGCGGCTTCCAAGCCGGAAGCCAGGGCTAAGCGGTGCAAGTCTATCGATATTCCGTCACTCAGGTCCATGGCGGCGGACGCATGGATGCGCTCGCGGAGGAACCTGCCGAGGGGCAAACGGGGTTGTGGGCGGAGGTGGCGAGACCACGCCGCGCCAGCCTGGTTTTGCAGGCCAAGGGCCGATCCCCCGAGCTTGCCTGAAACGTAGATGGCGTCGCCGGCGCGGGCGGCATCCCGGCGCAATGCGGTACCGCGCGGAAGGGCACCGCAAACCACGACATCGCAGGCGGTTTGAGCGGCCGTGGCCAGATCTCCGCCCGCCAACAGGGTACTGTAGCGTCGCGCGAGGTGTAACAATCCATTGTAGAAGCGCTCGATCCAGCGCTCGTCAATCCCGGCGCCCGCGGCGAGCGAGACGAGGCAAAAGCGCGGTACTCCTCCCATAGCTGCGATATCGCTCAGCCCGCGGGCCAACGCTTTGTGTCCAACCGCTTCGGGCGGGTGTGTCAAGCGACGGAAATGCACACCTTCGATGAGCATGTCGGTGGTGATCAATAGGTCTTCGCAACTGCCGCGTGGACGGAAGATGGCGCAGTCGTCCCCGATTCCCAGGATCAGACCCCGGCTAGCGGGAACTGCGGCACGCTTGCGGAGCGCTTCCAAGATGTCGGCCTCACCACGCATCTGATTCGCTTGCAAGATTTTATAATAAGACGGACTTGACCGTACATTTGCCATCTGCGATAATTCCAAGTGCTAGTTTTGAAATGGTTGTTTGTCCCGCGCCACCGAAAGTCCAGAGAGCTACGAGCCCAGGCTCGTAGCTTTTTCGTTTTTGGAGCCCCAAGGCAAGCAATGAATCAGGAGAAGAAGCAGTGAGAGAAAAAGGCATCGTGAAATGGTTTAACGCCGCGAAAGGCTATGGTTTCATCCAAAGAGGCTCCGGCGACGACGTGTTCGTACACTTTTCGGCTATTCAGGCTAACGGCTACCGTTCCCTGGATGAAGGCTCGGAGGTAGAGTTCGAGGTGAAGCAGGGACCCAAGGGACTGCAGGCCGAGAACGTGGCCCGGGTTTAGATCCCATCTTACAAATTTCTAGCAGTTGAGAGCCTCCTTTGTGGGGCTCTTTTTATTTTCTGGCAGTTACGGCTGCAGGACGACCTGAACGCGATTGCTATCCTGGCTGTCGGCGGTGACGTATAGCTCGGCGTTTCCGGCATTGACCAGCGAAGGCAACTGCACCTCGATGAGGTAAAATCCGATGTATCCCGGCGCTAGCGCAGCCCGTGTAACCGGCACGGGAACGCCATCGAGAAAGGCTTTCACCGTGGCGGCAACGGCAGGCGGATTATCCAGGGGGGCGGGCATGCCGGTGGGCCAATCGGGGCGCACTTTGCCCAAGCCGGTAGCGAGGATCTGCAGCCGCGAATTGGAACGCGCGGGATTGCGGCCGTCGAGCATCATGCCGCTATCGCCATCCAGAACCATGGGGGAGCCATCGCGGTTCACAAAGATGGCCGGGGATACGGCTTGCACGGGCAGGCCCAGGGTGAAATGTCCGGCGCCGGTTTCGAGACCCAGCGAGAAGTTGGAGGCCGGAGCTTCGAACGGCACTTGGATCTGAGATTCGGAATCCGAGGCAGCCAGTACCGGGAACGTCAAGCCTGCGGAATTGGCGGCGCTCACACGACCGCCCACGACGCTGATGAGCGATCCAGGCGCGGCGGCGCGCGCACTGAAGTCGGCCGCGTTGACCAAGCGCAAAGTACGCAGGCGATGCGGCGCGGCGGTGGCGTAAACGCCGTAGCCATCGAGGGAGGCGTAGAGCTGATAACCGTTCGGATCGAGCTTAACATCGGCTGCCGGCACGGCGGGAAGTCCTCTGGAAATTGGGATCCAATTTACCGCAGCTGAGCTGGCATTTTCCAAATCCGCAGCGGCGTAGAAGACGCCTTTATCGGTAGCCACGTAGATGGCGCCGGAACTGCGGACGGCAGTGATGCCGTGGGCCGGAAAATCGGGCAGATCCGCAGTCAGGTCATCCCAGAATGCGCCGCTGTTGGTGGTGCGCAGGACATGGACGCCAATGCCTCCCAGGGCGGCCAGCGCCACTTGCGGTTCAGCTGGGTCGGCGAAAATGCGCTCCACGGGCCCATTTGTGCCGGGGTGCGGCGAAGAAGTCCAGTTAGCGCCGTTATCGAGAGAAAACCAAAGGCGGCCGTCGGCCGCGCCGGCGTACAAAGTTTGTCCCGAGATTCCGACGGCGGTAATCCGAGCACGAAGGCTTTGGGACGCGGTGGCGCGAACGCGGTCTTCGGCATCGGTTTGGGAATCGTGTGTTGGTTGCCACGCTTCCGCGCCGGGGGGTAATTCCAGGGCATTTCCACCGGCGAGCAGGATGCGAGCGCCGTGTGTACCGGCAGGGGTAGAGAGGATGCGGCTGGCAGGCAGACCCGGCAGGCGCAGATTCAACCCAGCCCATGACATGCCGCCGTCCATGGAGTGCCAGACTCCGAAGTCGTTGGCGACGGCCAACTGGTCGGGATCGGCGGGGGAGACGGCGATGGCATGTTGCGGCGAGCCGATGACCGACTGATTGTGGAAAGCGGTCAAATTAGACCAGGATTTGCCGCCGTCATCGGTGCGATAAAGCTGGCTGCCAAGGGCGTAAGTACGGCCCGGGGCGGTCGCGACAGAAGCAAGTTTGACGTTCGGTTCGGGCTTGCGGTCGACCGCCGGGCCCGGGCCTTCGGCCGGCTCGGCTACTGTCTGGGCCAGTGCCCAGTTCTCGAAATCAGTGGTTTCAAACACGCGGCCGGACTGGGTACGGGCATAGAGGCGCGACGCGTCAGCGGAATACCAGACGTTTTCAACAGGTCCGGTTGCCGGCGATGCCAAGCCGGATTCGATGGCGGGATTGCCTACGCGCCGCCACTCCACCGGAGCGGGTTGCGCGGCGAGAATTCCCGCAGCGAATGCCGCTGTCGATAGATAACGCAATCCCGAAACTGTTCCCTTGTGACACACAGCCGAGTCCTATTTTATCCTATCCGGGGACGGCGGCCTAACTCAACGAATTGAATCAATAGAATTTGTGAATTCATTTTCATTCGGCGCGAAAGTTGCCGTGCATCTTTGATGCTAGACTAAGGTTTCGAAACGTACTAATCAATAGTCTGGTGATACTGGTACGGATTTGATTCATGTTTTCGCGTAAAGTGCACAGGGCGGCGACGGTTCTGCTGGCAGCGGCAGCGTGCCTCTGCGCGATTCCTCTGCGCGCGCAGAGCGGCGCGGCCAGGGTCATTACGATGAACGGCCAAGTCTCGGTTCTGCGCGATAACTACCCGCAGGTGTTGAACGTAGGCGATTCGGTGCAGCCGCGCCAGATCATCATAACCGGAGCAGACGGATTCGCTTTGTTCCAGGTTTCCGATGGCAGTACCTTTGAAGTGTTTTCAAACGCGCGGGTGATTTTCCGGGAAAATCAGGGGTCTTGGCGTGACCTGCTGGACGTGCTGTTGGGCCGGGTGAAGGTTCACATTCAGAAGCTCGGGGGACAGCCGAATTACAATCGCGTGCGCACGCCCACGGCGGTGATTTCGGTGCGCGGCACGATCTTCGACGTGGCGATTGAAGACGAGGACGATACAACCTTAGTTAGCGTCGAAGAAGGGCAAGTCGGGGTGCTGCATCTGCTGAAGCCGGGACCGGAGCGCATTTTGAACCCGGGCGAGTCCATTCGCGTTTTCCGGAATCAGGCGCTGGCGCAGACGGCGGTGGATCGGGATTCTGTAATTCGGGAGTTTCTGCGGCGGGCCGAACAGGCTGCTTACGAAATTGTTTACCGCACGGGATTGCCGGGCGGCGGGACCGGACCGGGGACGACCTGTACGGGCGGTTTGAATTGTGACAAGGGGAATCCAAAACCGCCACCCACGACGCCTCCCCCCCCCGCGCCACCGCATTAAACTCACTGCAATAGAGGGTTGCGCACCTTCAGTTGGGCCATCCGCGTGAAATCACGGTCCGCAGTCCAGACTTCACGGACACCATGCTCACGGCAGATAGCGGCGACTCGGGCATCGTGCACGGCGCCGCCGGTAATTTTGCCGACCGACAACAGGGCGCGCAGTTCTTTCCAATGGCCATTGAGCTCGCCCAGCAACCGCAGGGACGGAGACTCCAGCCAAATCTCGACCTGTTTCAAAGCAGCGGGAAGCGGGGTTGGGGGACGATAGATTCGGGGATGGGTCACGATGGACAGAAACTCGTGAATGCAGAGCCACGGAACAGCCCAAGGCTCGGGGCTTTCCGCCAAGCGGGTCAAACAGAGAACAGCGGATTTATGCCATTCGCAATCGCGCCGGTGAGCGTACACCAGTATATTGGTGTCGACGGCGATCACTCGCCGCGGCCTTCGTATATGGCGGCGCGCACGGTGGCCCATCCGGGCGCCACAGCAGTCCCACTGCCGCCGAAGGAGCCGTCGCGCAATTTGAACGGCACATGCGCCTTCCGATTCGACTGGATCACGATGCGCAGGCCATCTTCGAAGATCTGGCGCATTGGAACGCCTCTGGCTTGAGCGCAGGCTTTCGCCTCAGCGAACAGGGAGTCGGTGATTTCCAGCGTTGTCTTCACGTACCCATACTCCTTTATCAAGATGGGTATATGGGTGTGCTAGCGTGACGGGAAAGACTGTAGCTCGGACAGCCTGTTTTCGATAGTGCTCAGGCTGCCTTGCACGCGGACAATGTTGGTGTTGGCGCTGCCGTACGGCACGATGCCCTGGTACAGTTCAAGCGCGCGACGGTAGTCGTCGGCGGCTTTTTCGATCTGGTCCTTTTCCTGCGGGAGGCCGCGGACATCGCGTGAATCATACCAGAGGCGGTCGCCGCGGTCGCGGTACCCGTCGGCGAGCTGAGCTTTTTCGCGGCTGCCGAGTTTATAGCCGCGGTGTTCGGCTTCCTGGAGTGCGGAGTAGGCTTTATCGATGTCTTTCAGGCCGTAGACATAGACGCGCGCGAGGCCCAACTCCGGATCGGGCGAATGGGGGAGTGCCTGCTGCGCCTCTTCGAACTTCTGGATGGCTTCGTTTAGGATTGCGGTATTGTGATGGCTGAGGCCGTTGATGCGGTCAATCTGGCCTTCGCAGAGTCGCAATTCGCCGCGGACGGCTTCGTCGCCCGGATCGATTTCGAGGGCGCGGGCGAGGAACTGGCGGGCGCGCTTCCAATCGTTTTCGTAGACCGGCTGCGAGTCGCTGTTGCGATAGGTCTCGATGACGTGGTCGGCGGCGGCGACGAGACGTTTCTTCACAGAATGGCGCGGAGCAAACAACGCCATGGATTGCGGGTTGGTTTTTGAGACGTCGGCCCAACGGCTCCAGATGGCGTCAGGATCGGTGAGTAGTTCGGCGTGGATATCGCGATCTAATTGCTGGCCGTTCCGCCAAAGCACAACGCTGGAAGTGACCGCATAAACGGTATAAGCGAGCAGCAGTCCGGCGAACATGACGAACACGCGGCGCGCCTGGTAGCCGAAGCGAGATGGCGCCGCCGGAACGGCGGCAGCCTTGCCAAATTTCTTCGGCTGCGTGTTTGATGCGGGCGGGCCTGTCCGGCGCGTGGCGTCGTCGACGGCGGCTTCAGCGTGGAAGGTACGGCGCGTGGCGTCGGAATCATCATCGCCGCTCGCGGCGCTTACCGGAACACCGGCGCGAAAGGCCACCAGGTCCGCTGCCAGATCGGCAGCCGACTGATAGCGGCGGTCCGGCTCGGGATCCATGCTCTTGATCAGGATGCGGCGGAGAGACTCGGGGCAGGGGTCCGGCGCGGGCGGGGGCGGGATGCGCGAACGAATCATGCGTTCGAGCCGCTCGGTGCTTTCCGCTTGATAGGGCTGGGCGCCGGTGACCAATTCGTAGAGCATCACACCCAGCGACCAGAGGTCGGACATGGCATTGACGTCGCCCGAATCGAGGCGTTCGGGCGAGGCATAAGGCACGCTGCCAAATTCGTTGCGGGTGAGCTTGCGTGAAAGCGAAAGAGCCTTGGCGATGCCGAAATCGAGCACGCGCACGCGATTCTCGTTATCGATGCGGATGTTTTTCGGTTTGATGTCGCCATGCACGATGCCGCGATATTCCTTGCCGTCGATGGTGACGGCGAGGGTGTGGGCGTTGTGCAGGGTCTGGCAAATGGCCAGGGCGATATCGGCGGCATCGTCGACCGGGGCGGGACCATGTCGCATAAGGTCGGCGAGATCCTGGCCTTCGACATATTCCATGGCGACGCCGAAGTAGCCGTCGTAGTCGCCGGAATCAAAAATCTTCACGACGCGCGGATCGACTTCCGCAAGTTTGGCCTGCAGGGCGGAGCCGCGCCGCTCGGCTTCAATGGTTTCCCGCGAGTCGGCATCGAGGCCGCTTTCAATGATCTTCAGCGCGACGGTGCGTTCGTTTTCGGTGTCCTGGGCCAGGTAGACGTCCGCCATGCCGCCGCGGCCCAGCTTGCTTAGGATTTCATACTTGCCAACTTTTCGCCGTTCCGGTATGACCATTAGTGCGCCGCTCCTCCCCGATTTCGCGTGGCGGGCTTGGCCGGAAGCATGAAGTTGAATTTCGCGATGGAGGCCTGATCCAGGTCCGCGGGGACGCGCACCGCATCGCCGCCATTCTCCGAAAACGTATTGCCGATCAGTACAGGATGCGCTGGCGTTTCGACCAGAATGCCGGGCCCGGGCTCGTGCGGACGGCGGCCATTGCGCAGGATGGCGTTGTACAAAATCCAGGGCGCGGAATCGCCGGCGATGCGGATGCCTGTGTCGCGGCAATCCTGGATGGAATTGGCCCGCAGCACCGCGGTTGATTTTCCGTTGACTTCGACGCCAACGGCTGCGCCGACGATTTCCGTATCCTGCAGGACGATCGCGGAATCGGCGATTAGGACCGCCGAGGACAGGGGCGCCTTTTCATCCGCGCGGATGCGAAAGCCGATGACGCTGGCGTTTTGGATGCGTTGGGCGACGATGGCCGGGGCTGGCGCGGTGGCGTTCGGAGCGGCGCGCAGAATAGGCACATCGGGCAGGCGGCCGCGTAGCGCGACGCCTTCCTTCAGATGCAGCTGCTCCGCATACTCGCCGCTGGCGACTTCGATGGTATCGCCGGGCCGCGCTTTGGCCAAGGCTTCGGTGATGGTAGGAACGCTGCCGGCCGCGCTGCCGACGCGCAGAACTTGCGGCGGAATGAAGACAGGCGGCTTTTCGGCGAAGAAGCGCAACGCGCCGAAAACCAGGGACGCGACGATCAGGCCGTAGGCGAACATGGCAGCTGGGCCGGTGAAAATGTTTCCAGCGTGGGGCGCGGCGCCGGGCGGCAACGACTGGCGGGCGGCCTCGAAATGCTCTCCTTCGACGACCATAACGCTGACGTTATCCTTGCCGCCGGCCCGATTGGCGGCATCGATCAGCTCATGGACGGCGCCGCCCGGGTGACCGGCATTCGCCAGAACGGTGCGCAGGATTTCGGCCGAGGGCACCTGATCGCTCAGGCCGTCACTGCACAGCAGCAGCGCGCTATCGGGATCGAACGGAATGTTCAGCAGCTCGATGAAATCGGGATCGTCCGGGGCGTGCTCCTGCGAGCCGACATCGCGGAACACTTCGTTGCGGCGCGGATGACGCATGGCATCCGCTTCGGAGATCTGGCCGTTGTCTTCGCGCTCTCCTACCGGCGAATGGTCATGGGTGATTTTGCGGATTTCGCCGCGGCGGATCTGGTAGAGCCGGGAATCGCCCACGTGGCCGATGATGGCGCGCCCGTTCTCGGCGACGGCCACGGTCATGACGCAGGCCATGCCGTTCCACTCCGGATTGGTGCGGGAGGCTGCCAGGATTTCATTGTTGGCGACGGCGATGGCTTCGCGGATGCGGTCTTCGACGGTGCCGGTCTGGCGTTCCAGACGTGCACGTATCAGGCTGACGGCGATATCGGCCGCCTTTTCGCCCGCGGCCTGTCCGCCTATGCCATCGACCACCAGGTAGATGCCGCGATCCGGATCGGTGTAGACGCGATCTTCGTTATTCTGGCGCACCATGCCCACATGGCTTTCGGCGGCGCTGCGCAGGGTGGTCTTGACGGGCATTTAGGCTGGCGCTGCCGGTTGGGTGGCAGCCTTGAAATCAAGGAATACGACGTCCGCGAGGCCGATTCGTGCCGTAACGGGCAGCTTCACTTCCACATTCTTGTCGCGCCGTTCGCCGTTTACAAATTCGACGCTGGTTGGAATTTTTTCGCCATTGACGCTGGTACCCAAGCGGCTCAAATCCTTGATAAAGAAATCGCCGGTGTCGGGATCGCGGCGCAGGCGCAGATGTTCGCGAGAGACGTCGGGCAGGGTGTTGAGCCGGAGGTCGGTCCAGTAGTCGCGGCCGCCGCGGCCGACGACTACCTGATTTTTCGCCATGCGGTAGGTCTGATGGCCGCTCTGGTCGTCATAAGCGATGGTGGCGTAGGCCTCCATTTCCTGGGTTTCGGGCAGTTTTTCCTCGTATTTCTGGGTGGCGGCGGTCAGTTCGCCCGCCATACGGCGGGTGCTGATGCGTTTGGTCATACTGCCCGCGCCGAGGTCAGGTTTACCGGGCAGCGCCAATTCCGAATAAATGACGATGTCGCCGGCTTCCACATCGTCGTCGGTGTTCTCGAAGAACTCGATGCGCCATCCGCCATCGGGAACGACTACCTTGGAAGCGGGTTTGCGAGCCAGTTTCAAGCGTTCGCCCAGCGAGGCGCGGTTGAGTTCGGCCATTTCGGCGTCGAGCGCCTGGCGGGTTTCCTGCTGCATGCGCGGGAAGATGCCGCGGAGGCGTTCAAAATCGTCCGCATGCAGGTAGACGTGGTAAATGGCGGGCGGCAGGGTGGTGTAGTGCAGGGGCTCGAGGCCCTCGCGCATATTCCTGACGACTTCCAGAATGATATCCCGCGCGGTAGCGGGGCGGCGGACGGCCGGGGTGCTCATGATCGTGGGGTGGCGAGCCTGCGACGGCTCTTATCCGATTTTAGCGCGCCGGGGAATCGGGTTGTGGCGGGTCGGAGATCAAATAGTGGTAAATCACGTCGGCGGCGATGCCGACCTCGGCGTCGAATTCCCGCTGGGGCAGGGTTGCTCCGCGGGCGAGGATGGACCAGAAATGGCGGTCCATCATGCAGGCGAAGGCGGGCAGGTCGCGGTTGGCGCGCGCGTGAGGATGCTGCTGGAGGAGTTGGAAGACGCCCAGGACGCGGGCATTGGT
The DNA here is from genome assembly GCA_963738375.1 of Bryobacterales bacterium. Lineage (GTDB taxonomy): Bacteria > Acidobacteriota > Terriglobia > Bryobacterales > Bryobacteraceae > Bog-159. Next base: position 69,687 of record CAVTWL010000005.1, read on the forward strand.
CCAGGCTTCGATTTTCTTCTGCATTGCGGCAAGCCCGGGGTCGGAGAGGGCGGCTTCCTGCCAGGCTCGAACGACGCCGTAGTAGCGGCGGTCGGCGCGGAATGCGGCGATCAGGAACCGATGTAGGCCGTCGCGGAGGCCGGTGCCGCCGGCGGCGGGATGAAGATCGAGGCCGTGGAGCAGTTGCAGAAGCTCAGTCATCAGGACGATGAGCAATTGGCGCTTGGAGCGGAAGTAGTTGTAGAATGCTCCCGCAGCCGCGCCGGCGAGGGCAGTAATCGCCTGGATGGAGGTTTCCTGGTAACCGGATTCGGCGAAGAGAGTGCGGCCGGCATCGAGCAGTTGCTGGCGCGTGGCGATGCTCCGTTTTTGCTGAGGCGGGGCGAGGAAGTCTTCGTCGGCCCCCAAGGTGGGGGGCGGGTTTACACTCACGATTCGCGCCATACGCCTGCGACGGCGCCCCCGCAGCAGATGAGCATCCAGCCGCCGAAGGCACCGGCAGCGGAGGGGTCGATGTTGGGGAAGACATTGGCGAAGAAGGCGCAGGAGAATGGGTCGAGAATGAGCGTGGGGAGAATCAGGAGGATGGCGGCTTTGGGCCAGATTTCTCTTGGTAGGCCCAAGCGGTGGCAGATGCGGGGGATCAGGATGGCCATGAGGGCGAAGCTGATGACGTAGAGCACGGCGGTTTGGGCGGAGTGGCCGTGCTTGAGGATTCGTTGACCGAACAGGCGGATGGCGATAGTGCCGACGGTCCAGATCAGGAGGCCGGTGGATAGGATGCGAGGCGACATAACAGAACCTGAATTCATATTCGCATACAGAGGGTCGCACGTCAAGCTGCGCAAGAAATGCGGGATACCCGCAGTCTTTATTCGTACCTGAGCGCGATCAGCGGATCGACGCGCGAGGCGCGGCGGGCGGGCAAGTAGCCTGAAGCCACGGCGACCGCGACCATGATGCCGACGGCGATGCCTAGGGTCAGCGGATCCGCTGCTTTGAGGCCGAAGAGCTTGCTTTGGATCAGGCGGGCTGACGCCAGGCTGGCGGGAACGCCTACGGCGAGTCCGATCGCGATGAGCACGGCTGTCTCGCGCAGGACCATGGCGACGACGGTGGAGCGCTCAGCGCCCAGCGCCATGCGAATACCGATTTCGTTGGTCCGCTGTGCGACGGCGTAGGAAAGCACGCCGTAGAGTCCGATGGCGGCCAGCAGCAGGGCTACGCCGCCGAAGACGGTGGAGAGCTTGGCGATGATGCGTTCCTGCTGGAGATTATCGTCGAGCATCTCTACGAACGGCGTGACGCGACCGACGGGGAGGGCAGGGTCGTAGGCAAGAATCGCCTTGCGCGCGGCCTGGATCACCGCGCCGGGCTCGCCTAGCGTACGGATTTCGTAATTCACTTCCGGTGCGTAAGCGCCTAAAGGTTGCATGGCCGACAAGTAGAAACGACGCCACATTTCATGGCGCAGGCTGTGGTCCCGCGCATCGCGTGCAACGCCCACGATGGTGAAGGTTTTGTGGGTGTCTGGAAACTCGTCGGTAACGTGCTTGCCGATCGGATTTTGCGTTCCGAAATAGAATTTCGCGAAGGTTTCATTTACTACGCAGACCGACTCCGCGGAAGCTACGTCCTGGAGGCCGATGTCGCGGCCGAGCAGCATGGGAATGCCGACGGTCGCGAAATAGGCGGGACCGGCTTGATCGAAGCGTGAGCTGAGATCCCCCCGTTTTTGCGATTTGTAGCCCTCCACGCTGATGCGGTCGCCGGATTCGGAGCCGCTGAACAGGCCATTGGTGGAATAGGTGACGCCGCGGACGCCGGGGATGCGGGCCAAGCGATCGCGCACGTCGTTGTAGGCGATGGGCAGCCTGACGCCGGTGTAGCCCGCGGACAGGAAATCGACGTCGACCAGCGCCAGCTTTTCGCGCGCGTAGCCCAGGTCTACGTTTTCCAGGTTGTGCAGGGTGCGGACGAACCAGCCGGCGCCGATCAGCAACATCACTGAAAGGGCAATCTGGCCGACCACGAGGATCTTGCCGGCGTTAATTTTTGCGCCGCTGCCGGTCATGCCGCGTCCGGCTTCTTTCAAGGTGCTGCTGAGGTTCACGGTGGTCGATCGCCAGGCGGGCGCGAGTCCAAAAACGAGGCCGGTGAGCAGCGAAACGCCGATGGTAAAGGACAGAACCCGCAGATCGGGGCGCGCATCGAGGACGACCGAGCCGGGCCGGTCGCCGACCATCACCACCAGCAACTGCACGCCATAGACGGCCAGAATGCTGCCCAGAATGCCGCCGGCGACGGAAAGCATCAGGCTTTCGGTTAGAAACTGGCGCACTACGCGCGCCCGTCCGGCACCCAGCGCGAGGCGGACTCCCATCTCCTTTTGGCGCGCAGTGGCGCGGGCGAGCAGCAGGTTGGCGACGTTGGCACACGCGATCAAGAGAACCAGGGCGACTACGGCCATGAGGACATAGAGCGGGTCGGCCATGTTGCCGCGCAGTCCGGAGATGCCGGCGCCGGCATCGTGGACGACCAGGTTCTGTTTCAGAATATCGGGCTGGTTTTGGCTGAGTTTCGAGAATTCCTCGGCCACTACCTGCTTGAAAACGACATCGACGTTGGCCTGCGCCTGCTTGCGGGAGATGCCGGGCTTGAGGCGGCCCATGACGTGCAGCCACATCACCTTTTCCGCGATATGCGAGTCGTCATCGTGCAGCCACATGCGGCCGGGCATGATCAGCGGCTGCATGTCGAGGGGGATCCAGAGGTCGGGCGCCTCGCCTACGTTTTCGCCGAAAAAGCGGGGCGGCGCCACGCCGATGATGGCAAGATCGGCCTTGGCGATGTGGATGTGGGAGTTTAGGACAGATGTTGAGCCGCCGAAGCGGCGCTGCCAGAATTCGTAGCTGATGACGGCGTAAGGGGCGGCGCCAAGGCCGTGGTCTTCGGATGCAGTGAACGGCCGGCCGATGGTGGTTGCGACCCCCAGCACGTTGAAATATTCGCCGCTGACCAGGCGGGTGCGCAGCTCCTCGGCGGGTTTGCCGTCGATGTTGGCGTTGTTGCGGTCCATTTGCGACTGGCTGGCGAAGAGGCCCGAGAAGGCTTCCGTACGATCGCGGAGGGCCTCGAATTCACGGTTCGAGAGGGTGCCGCGCTCGCCGTTGCTGGTTCCGATGCTGACTCCGCCGCCGTTCGGGTTGGTCAACGTGACCAGTTGCTGCGGATCTTTGACGGGCAGCATCTTCAGCAGCAGGGTGTCGATCAGGCTGAAGATGGCGGTATTGGCGCCGATACCGAGCGCCAGGGACAGCACGGCGACGCTTGTGAAGCCGGGGCTTTTGGCCAGCATGCGCGAGCCGTAGACGATGTTTTGGCGCAGTTCGGCGACTATGGGCATGGCCTTTAGACGCTGGGCGACGCCTCCAGTTAGCACGCCGGATCGTTTGGGGATTGGTACAATTCGGTGTGATCCGCACGCTGGCAATCCTCTGCGCGGCCGTTGCTGCTTGTCTGGCGGCCGATTTGAAGCCTGAGGCGATTCAGGCTTACGAGCGCTACACCCACGATACGGAAGCTCGCTTGGCGGCTGCCAAGCCCTTTTTGTGGATCGACGCTTCGCCCGAGAAGTTGAGCTTGGTCCAGAAAGGGCAAGCGGTGGTGGAGCCCACCAAGGGCGATGGCGACACATTCGTGCCGGGCGCGTCCATTCACGACTGGATCGGCGCCATTTTCATTCCCGGCGGCACCCTCGAGAAGACGTTGGCAGTGCTGCAGGACTACGATCATCACAAGAATTTCTATCAGGATGTGCCGGATTCAAAGCTGATCTCGCGCAATGGCAACGACTTCAAATACTACCGGCTGCGGTCGTTGCGCAATGGCCCGATTAGCGGCGTGTTCCGGACGGATTTCGACGCGCACTTCCAGCAAATCGATCCGGTGCGCTGGGTTTGCCAGACGCGTACCACGCGGGTGGTCGAGATTGAAGATTACGGCAAGCCCAAACAGCACGAACTGCAGGCGGGACACGGCAGCGGGTATCTGTGGCGGCTCAACGGAAACTGGAAACTGGAGCAGCGCGACGGAGGCGTTTACGTGGAGTGTGAAACTACATCGCTGACACGCGGGCTGCCGCCGATCATCGGCGCGCTATTTGTTTCCTCTACGCACACCATTGAACGCGAGGGTTTGACATCGACTCTGACAGCCACTCGCGACGCCGCGAAAAAGTGACGCGGCTGGCGCTGATCGGCTACGGCCACGTGGCTCGAGCGCTGGTGGTGTTGCTGCGGCAACAGCAGGCGAAGTATCCATTTCGCGTCACGGGCATTCATACGGCGAGGCACGGGACGGTGGTCGCCGCGCGCGGTGTGCCTGTTGAGCCAGTATTCGGTCCCGCGGCGGCATCGGTCGACGAATTCCTGGATGCGGCGCGGGCGGATATCGCGGTGGAGTTGACCACGTTGAATCCGGCCAGCGGCGAACCAGCTATTTCGCACATCCGGGCAGCCTTCGCGCGGCGCATGCACGTGGCAACGGCCAATAAAGGACCGATCGCGCACGCCTATGCCGATTTGCGCGGTTACGCTTTGCAGCAGGGAGTCGCATTCCGTTTCGAATCGACGGTGATGGACGGAGCGCCGGTTTTCAACCTGGTGCGACACACCCTGCCGGCGGCGAAGGTGTTGGGGTTTACGGGATCGCTGAACTCCACCTCAAAGCTGGTGATCGAAGCTATGGAGCGCGGCGGCTCGTTCGAGGATGGATTAGCCCTGGCGCGCAAGATGGGGGTGGCGGAGGCGGACGCCAGCTTCGATGTGGAAGGCTGGGACTCCGCTGCAAAGGCCGCGGCACTGGCAAATGTCCTGATGGACGCGAGGACCACGCCGCAAGCCGTCTCGACGCGCGGCATCACGCGGCTGACGCCGGAGCGCACCGCGGAGTTGAGTCGGGCCGGAAAGACGGTTCGGCTGATCAGCCGCGCGCGGCGCGGACGGGGCGGCATTTCACTGCGCGTGCGCGCCGAGGTACTGGAAAAAACCGACGTGCTGGCATCCGGGCAGGGCACGTCGAATCTGTTACTCCTGCATACCGATTTGATGGGTACGATCGGGATGGTCTCGGTAGCGCCGGGTGTCGAGCAGACCGCTTATGGCGTCTTCGCCGATCTCGTCGATATTGTGTCTGGCGTCACCTTGGCGCGCTGAGTGCGAGTGATGCTGGCGAGGTTACGAACATGCCACTGCTGTACGCATTACTGGCGCTGGTCGCCGTCGTGTTGATCGGTTATTTTATGAACGCTAATGCGGCGTTTCCAAGGAATGGAAAAGTTATCGTAAATATCGTCCTGGGTCTGATCGTGGTGGGAGTCGGCTTGTGGTTGATCAATACTTACATCCCGATGGCTGGCGCCATAAAGGCGATTCTGAACATCGTGGTGGTGGTTGCGGTGTGCGTGGGAGTGCTGCAACAGGTTGGACTTTGGGGGCGCGTTGTGCGCATGTTCGACGACGCGACGCACCACGTTACGCATCAATAAGTACTGTTACAGGCCGCGCGCGGAAGCCAGATAAACGGCGTTCAGGAGGAACTTGAACGTGCCGAAGGGCTGGCCGCGAAATTGGGGGCGGAAGGCGAACATAATTACGTGACCTGAGCCGTAGCGTGCGTCGACCAAGGCCGCTTTGCCAAGCACACCTTTCTCGCCGGCCAAAAAACCACTGGACAGCAAATCTCTTGCGGCAAAACGCGCGGCGATCCGTATTTCGCGGTCGCCGCGGTTGTATTCGGGCGCAAGATTGACGTCGAACGCTTCGCCGCCGGATACGAAAGCGATGGTTTCTTGCGGCATGCCGAAGGCGATCGGCTGCGACGGATCCACTGTGAGGCGCAACAACGATCCGGGGCAGGAGAATGGCGCGCCGCCGACATTCAGGATGGGCAAGGGAAAGAATTCGCGCGGCAGTTCGGCCGCTGTATCGAGTGCAATGAGTGTGCCTCCCGCGCGCACGAATTTCTGAAGGGCCACGACGCCTTCCGCGCCGATGCCGCCGGAATATTCAGGACGCTGCACCATTACCTCGGACTGAGCACCTTCGCGGCGGCCGGATAGTTCTCCGCTTCGCCATCCGTTCATGATGGATGATGGTGCCTGGGCGGCCAAGATGATGCTATCGAAGCGCGTCCGAAAATCGCTTTTGGCGAAATCCTCGTTGTGGAGCACAGTGAATGGGACGTGATAGCGGTCGAGGACCCACTCGGTCCAACCTTCGTCGGCATTCGTGGTCCATGGCTGGTAGAGCGCTACGCGCGGGCGTCGTAATTCAAATGCGGGCTGTGGGGTGGCGGCCGTTCCGACCATGATGGTTCCGTCCGCCGCCCAGCGTATTGCGGTTCCGTGGTCCAGGAGAGATGCCGTGGCCACGAACGAGTTGTTCTCGCGGTGATCAAGCGTCGGCACCTCGCCTTTGGCCTCGACCGATCCATGCCCGGGGAATTCGGTGACGGAGTCGAGGGCGGCATCGAAAGGCTCGTTGATGCGGTCGACGGCAACGCCCATCTGCATGGGGAGCGTCCAACCAGTGATATCGTAGGGCCGCTCTTTCATGGCGGGATAGACTTGCGGCTCCAGCAGATCGATCAGGTAGGCACGGAATGGCTGAGCGGCGGGGATGACGAGCGTGCCGGCTGCGTATGGTTTGCCATTGGCCTGGAACGCGGCGCGGGCGCGGTGCACGTCGATACCTGCCAGAGAGAGTCGCTCCAGGAAATCCCAGGTGGTGGGCCAGTCCCACTGCTTTTCCGCGATCACGTAGGCGTAGGGCTTGCCGACGCCGCCAGCGGCGATGGCTTGGCGCGCCATCTGATAGCTCTTCAGCAGCCAATCGGTTCGGTGGGCGGCGGCCTCCGTTAACAGCGCCATATCGGCTGTGAGCATGTAATCTACGGCGTCGCGGAGGGCCCATTTGCCGCCGGGCCAGGGGCGCTCGTAAAACATGGACGGCTCGCGCGTGGACGTGCCGTTGGGAAAGGCAGGCTGCAGGTCGGCGGGCGCGTACGTTTTCGGCGTGGCGTAAGAATTCCCAGCCGTCTCCGTCAAAATCCCGTGCATATTGTGAAAGGCGGGAGCGGAACGCAGGCCGCCATTCCACCAGGCATCGAAGCCGTAGTAGGAAAGCACGCCAAGCTTATCTTCGCGGGCGAAGCGTTCGCGCATCGCGGAGCCCAGTTTATTGATGCCTTCCATTACAGCCGCGGGAATATCGGGGTTCATTGGCTCGGCATAGGGGGGCACGAAAATGCGCGCCGGGAAAGGCGGCGCCTGGTGTTGGTTATAGACGATATGCGGAAACCATTCGCGAAACAGAAGGCGCGTGACGTTGCGCGTTTCTTCCAGGTTCAGCATGAACCAATCGCGATTGTTATCGTGCCCGGCATATTTCTGGAAGAGCCACGGCATCGGCGCGTTTTCGTAGGGCGTGCCCACGTTCTTGCGATACCAGTGAGACACCATGTCCAGGCCATCGGGGTTGATCACGGGAACCTGCATGAGGATGACGTTGCGGCGCACGGCTTCCGCTTCGGCGCTCTCATCGGTGAGGATTCTGTAAGCGAGCAGCGGGGCTTGCTGAGCGGGAGCGACCTCACTGGCATGCAAGCCGGAGTCGATCCAGACCACGGCGCGGCCTTCGCCGGCCAAGGTCACGGCTTCCTCCGGAGGTGCTTGGCCCAGCGCCAGGCGCGCATTGACTTGGCGGAGCCGGGCGAGTTTCCTTAGGTTATCAGGAGAGGAAATGAAGGCGACCAACATAGGGCGGCCTTCGGAACTGTGTCCGAATTCCGCCAGCTTGATGCGGTCGCTGCTCGCGGCGACCTTGTGGAAGTACGCGAAAATTTCGGCGCTGTCGGCCAGTTTATAATCGTCGCCCGGCGTGTAGCCAAAGTGCGATGCCGGGGTAGGCACAGCGGCGAAGCAGGCGGCGGCTAGCGCGGTGAGGCAGGCGGCCGGCAAGGCGGAGCGGATCATGCGCATCTCCCCGTCATTTTATCCGGGTGAGCAGGTATTGACCGAAGATAGTATGTGTGATACAGTATGTGAAGTACAGTATGTGCCGCATGGTATTCAGATGAACGAAGGTCCCTTTGAAAATTTGCGGTTGGAACTGCGGCGCGGGTGCCTGGTGCTGGCAGTCTTGGCCCAGTTGCGGACGGAACATTATGGCTACACGCTACGCAAGGCTTTGGCGGACGACGGACTGGAGATAGACGAAGGCACGCTGTATCCCCTGCTGCGGCGGTTGGAGACGCAGGGGCTTTTGACCAGCGAATGGCGCGAGGAAGACAAGCGCAACAAGCGGTTTTACCGGCTGTCCAAAGAGGGCAAGGCGGTTCTCAAACAGTTATTGGAAGAATGGCGCGGGATGGGCGAGTCGCTCGACCGGATCCTGCCGGAGGTGAAGGTGTGAATTTGTTGAATCGATATCTGCAGGCAGTGGCGAGGCTGCTGCCGCAGGCAAGGCGGGACGACATCATTGCAGAACTGCGCAGCAACATTCTTGCGCAGATGGAAGACCGGGCCGAGGCGATGGGGCTTCCTTTGACCGAAGACCAGCAGGCGGAGATCCTGCGGCGGCTTGGAAATCCCACCCTGGTAGCCGGCCGTTATCGCGAGGGGAACCTGGGGCTGGAGTTCGGCCGCCAACTGATCGGTCCGGAGCTGTTTCCGTTCTACAAGAACATACTGACACTGAACGTGTTGATATCCCTTGTAATCATGGGCATCGTGTCCTTGACCGCAGGGCGCGCGGCATTCCCGGGGATTCTGTTCCCGCTGGTGGCTCAAGTGAGCATCGTTACGCTGATTTTTGCGCTCCTGGACCGGCACAAAGGCGCGGTTCTGGACAAGTGGGATCCACGCAAGCTACCCACCGTAAAGCCAGATGCGGACGGCTACGGCCCGAATGCAAGGAACATTTTTGAGTTCCTCTGCCTGGCGTTGGGAACTGCGTGGCTGGCGCTGACGCCGCAGTGGCCTTACTTGATGTTGGGTCCGGGCGCTCAGTATCTACCGGCCCTGGGACTGAAGTTCTGGCCGGGGTGGCCGTTATTCTACGGAGCAATCGTAACGCTGCTCTGCGCGGAACTGGCGCTGCGTTTCTTTACGCTATTCCGATGGCTGCCGCGGCGGCGGGCGCAAATCCTGGATCTCGTCCTCAGGGGCTTGGGGGTATCAACCGGCGTGCTGCTTTATCTGCAGGGCCCGCATTTTGTGAGTTCGGTTTATCCGGAGATTGCCAGATGGGCGAATCTCACTTTTGAAATATCGATTGCTGTTGCGATCGCGATTCATGGCTGGCGCGCCGGTTGGCTGTTGTTTACGCTGTGGCGCGTACGCGGCCAGATGCTGCCCGCGAGCCAGCACTAGCCGTGTTTGGCGCGGATGACGTCCACCAGTTCCTGCACCGCAGCCGCGCTCTTGGCCAGCATGCCTAACTCTTCGGGGGTCAGCTTCACTTCGTAAATTTGCTCGACGCCGCGCGCGCCCAATTTCACGGGTACGCCGACGAACAAGCCGTGGATCCCATATTCGCCTTCGAGATAAGCGGCGCACGGCAGCACTTTCTTCTTGTCCTTCAAAATGGATTCAGCCATCTCGACGGCCGCCGCGGACGGGGCATAATACGCGCTGCCGGTCTTGAGGTACTTGACGATCTCAGCGCCGCCATTGCGGGTGCGGTCGACGATGGCGTCGAGGGTTGCCTGGGGCATCAACTCGGTGAGAGGAATGCCGGAGACGTTGGAGAGGCGAACGACGGGCACCATGGTGTCGCCGTGGCCGCCCATCACGACTGCGGTTACGTTCTCGACGGATACCTTGAGCTCCTGCGCGATGAAGGTACGGAAGCGTGCGCTGTCAAGGATGCCGGCCATACCGATGACGCGGTTCTTGCTGAACTTCGAGACCATGTAAGCGGTTTGGCACATGGCATCGAGCGGATTGGTGACTACGATCAGGATGGCATTGGGCGAGTACTTCGCGGCCTGTTCGGTGGCGGCGCTGACCACGTCATAATTCGCCAGCAGCAAGTCGTCGCGGCTCATGCCGGGCTTGCGGGGGAAGCCGGCGGTGATGATAATGATATCGGAATTGGCGGTGGGTTCGTAATCGTTGGCGCCGGTGAGCATGACATCGTAGCCCTGCACCGGGCCGGATTGCAGCAGGTCGAGCGACTTGCCTTGCGGTACGCCTTCAACGACGTCCACCAGCACTACGTCCGCGAGTTCCTTGTCGGCAATGCGGACGGCGCAATTCGCGCCCACGTTGCCGGCGCCTACAACAGTGATCTTCTTTCGCACGGAAAGCTCCTTTGAGAGTATGAAACCGGATTATATCGTCATTCGGCGGAGCAGCATCCAGCTACAATGAAGAGTCCGGAGCCCCTTCCTTCGATGTTTCTCTCTCTCGAAAAAAACGTACAGCGCGCTTTTCACGATCACATTCAGGCCCGCTATGGCATCGACCTCGCGGTGGCCGTCGAACAGCCCAAGCAGAGCGACTTCGGCGAAATGGCGGTGCCTGCCGCCTTTCAGTTGGCCAAACAACTAAAACAGGCGCCCAAGAAAATCGCCGCGGAACTGGTGGCCGAAATCGGTCCGATCCCAGGCGTGGCGGCGCTCGATATCGCGGGCGGCGGATACATTAATATTCGCTTCGACCGGACGGCGTACGGGCAAGCGCTGCTGGCGCCCGCGGCTGCCGGGGAAGCCGCAACGGGCGGCAAGATCATTGTCGAACACACCAATATTAATCCCAACAAAGCGGCGCATATCGGGCACCTGCGCAACGCGACCCTGGGTGATACTTTCGTGCGGATGATGCGCGCGCACGGGCAGCGTGTGGAAGTGCAGAACTACATCGACAACACGGGCGTGCAGGTGGCAGACGTGGTAGTGGGCTTTCATTATCTGGAACACCAGACGCCCGACGACGTGCGCCGCTTGACCGCGGACCCTGCCGTGCGGTTCGACTACCTGTGCTGGGATCTATACGCGCGCACATCGGCTTATTACACCGAGGCGCCGGATTCGAAGGCGTGGCGGGCGGAGACGCTGCACGCCATTGAGGCGGGTGCGGGCGCACAGGCGGAAATGGCGCATGTGGTCGCCGATGCCATCGTGGAGCGCCACCTCGCAACCATGCTACGGCTGGGCGTGGAGTACGATGTCCTGCCGCGCGAGAGCGAGATTCTGCATTTGCAGTTCTGGGCGTCGGCGTTCGAGCTATTGAAAGAACGGAAGGCGATTTACCTGGAAACGGAAGGCAAGAATGCCGGTTGTTGGGTGATGCCGGCGGAAGCGTTTGCGGGCGAATCCGGAACGGAAGATAGCAAAGTGATCGTGCGATCCAACGCCACCGTTACTTATGTCGGCAAGGACATCGCATACCAGCTTTGGAAATTCGGTCTGTTGGGCAAGGATTTTTTCTATCGCCCGTTGCACCGTTATGCGGATGGGCGGGAGCTTTGGGTTTCCACGGACAAACCCGCGGAGGGACTGACAGGCGTGCCCGGGTTTGGGCGCGGCAGCCGCGTCTTCAACGTCATCGACGTGCGGCAGTCCTATCTGCAAGACGTCGTGGTAGCGGGACTGAAGGCGCTGGGTTACGGCGAGCAGGCCGAGCAGTCGGTGCACTTCTCGTACGAGATGGTCGCCCTTTCGCCGCGCTGCTGCGCGGAGTTGGGCATTGCGCTTTCCGAAGAAGATCGCAAGCGGCCTTACGTGGAAGTGTCTGGCCGCAAGGGGCTCGGGGTAAAAGCCGACGATTTGATCGACACGCTCATCGCCAAGGCGCTGGAGGAGGTGGCTGCGCGACATGCGGAAGACACACCAGAGGCGCAGCGCGCCATCGCCTCGCAGATCGCTATCGGCGCGCTGCGATATTTTCTGCTGAAGTACACGCGCAATTCGGTAATCGCTTTCGACTTTCAGGAGGCACTGAGCTTTGAGGGCGAAACCGGCCCTTACGTGCAGTACGCTACGGTGCGGGCGCGCAATATTTTGCGGAAGCTGGAAGAGAAAGGCGAGTCGCTGCCGGATTTCGCCACGGAGTTGACGGCCGAGGGCCTGGCGCGCCAGCTTGCCAGCGAAGACTTTTGGCAGGTGCTGCTGGCTGCGTCCAAGGCCGACGCCGCAGTCGAGCGCGCCGTCATTGCGGGAGAGCCGGCGCATGTGGCGAAGTATGCCTTCCAACTGGCGCAGACATTTAACAACTTCTATCACGCGTATCCCATCATCCACGAGCAGAATCGCGAGAAAAAGGTGTTTCTACTGTGGATGACGGACTTCTTCCGGCGCCAACTGCAGTGGACGCTCGACATTTTGGGTATTCAGGTGCCCGACTATATGTAGGTCTGCGTTGGCGGGTTGCAAACGGTGCTTTACAATGAAAACGTGGGAACCGAAGCGGCATTGCACGTGGCCGTCGAACGTCTGGCTCGCGTTCGCAGCGAAATAGCCAAAATCATTGTCGGCCAGGACGACGTCGTGGAAGGCGTGCTAATTTGCCTGCTGGCCTCGGGGCATGTGCTGCTCGAAGGCGTGCCAGGCTTGGGCAAGACTACGCTGCTGCGGACGCTCGCGCGCGCGCTGCAGTTAAAATACTCGCGCATCCAGTTCACGCCGGACCTGATGCCCGCGGACATCGTGGGCAGCATGATCATGGAAACGGGCGATCAGGGCGCCAAGTTTCTGCGATTCCAGCATGGGCCCATTTTCGCGAATCTGGTGCTGGCGGACGAAATCAACCGCGCGACGCCCAAGACGCAGTCGGCCTTGCTGGAGGCGATGCAGGAGCGGACGGTGACCAGCGGCACGACCACTCACGAGTTGGAACGTCCATTCCTGGTGATGGCGACGCAGAACCCGATCGAGATGGAGGGCACCTATCCGCTGCCCGAAGCGCAGCTCGACCGTTTCCTGATGAAGATTCTGGTTACGTATCCGACGCGCGAGGAACTGGGACGCATCGTGGAGCGCACCATCCAGCGGGATGAAGCGCAGGTGAATCCGGTGCTTGATCGCGACGCGATACTGGAAGTGCGGTCGGTATGCCGCGAGGTTTTGGTCGCCCCGCACGTGCAGGAATACGCCATTCAATTGGTGATGGCAACCCAGCCCGAGCAGCGCGAGGCGCATGACTCGGCCCGCAAATATGTGCGCTACGGCAGTTCGCCGCGCGGTGCACAGGCGTTGGTGGAATGCGGACGCGTGCTGGCGTTGATGCGCGGCCGGTACCATCTGAGTGTCGACGATATCGAGCACGTAGCGCGCGCCGTATTGCGCCACCGCATCATATTAAACTTCGACGCGCACGCCGACGGGGAAACGGCGGAAACCATTCTGAACGCCATCATTCAAGGTGTTCGGGCGCACGCCGCCGCGTAAAACCAGGCTTCTAGTCATGGACGCGCCCCTTCTCGACCGCGAGTTTCTGGAGAAACTGGAGCGGCTCGCTCTGCGCTGGCAGAAATCGTTTCCCGGCCTGGTCGGCGGTCACAATCTGTCGCGCTTTTCCGGCGCCGGACAGGAGTTTCTGGACCACCGCAGCTTCCACCATGGCGACGATTTGCGCGCGGTGAACTGGCGCGCCTACATGCGCCTGGAAAAGCTGTTTTTGAAAATGTTCCAGGTAGAGCCGCGCGTGCCCGTGCGGATGTTGCTGGATATCAGCGATTCCATGAAGGCCGGCGGCAAGTTCGACTATGCGCGACGTCTCGCCGGGGCTCTGTGCTATGTAGGCATGGTGCGGTTGGACGGGATCGAGTTGCATCCATTTTCGAATCAGCTGGGGCGGCGGCAATTGTGTACCGGTGGCCGGCACCGCTTTGGACCCGTGCTGGATTCTTTGGGCGCGATGGAAGCCGGCGGGCCGACGGATTTCTTCGGCGTAACACGCGAGTTTATCGCGCGCTATTCGCAGCGCGGTCTGGTGATTGTGATTTCCGATTTTCTGGACGAGCGGGGTTGCGAGCGAGCGCTCCAATTTCTCTCCGACTTTGGCCACGAACTGCTGCTGCTGCAGGTCTGGTCGGAAGAAGATCGCACTCCCCCGTGGGATGGCGAACTGGAACTGGAAGACGCGGAAACCGGCGGCCGGCTGAAGGTGCAGTTCGATGCTTCGGCCCGCGTGCGATACACGGAAGCGTTTGACGAATACGCCGCGGCTCTGCAGAAGCTGGCACTACGCAATAGCGGACGCTACGCCGGCATTTCGACGGCGCAAGCGGTGGAGGAAGTCGTCTTTGGTCCTCTGGTCCGCTCGCGCGGGGTAGCTTAGATTGCATCTGCTGAATCTCAGTCTCGGGCAATTCCTGGCCATGTTCGGCTCGGTGTCCGTGGTGATGCTGGCGTTATATCTGCTGGATCGCTCGCGCCGGCGGCAGGTGGTTTCGACGCTGCGGTTCTGGGTATCGGCCGAGCAGCCTACCGTGGTGGCGCGGCGCAAGCACATCCAGCAACCGTGGTCGCTGCTGCTGCAGTTGGTGAGCATGGCGTTATTGCTGCTGGCGATCGGGCAACTGCGTTTCGGCGCTCCTGCCTCGGCGCCGCGGGATCACGTACTCATTCTGGATACTTCGGCGTGGATGGCGGCGCGCACTTCGACGCGAACATTGATGGATGCGGCGCGCGACCGGGCGCGGGCTTACGTGCGAGCCGTACCGGCGCGCGATCGCATCATGCTGGTGCGGGCGGATGCGCTGACCACGCCTGCGACCGCTTTCGAGCCTGACCGGCAGAAACTGGAAGCGGCCATCGCGGCGTCGGTACCGGGGGCTACGGCCCTGAATCTGGACCAAGCCCTGGCGTTCGCGCGGCAGCTTCAGGCGGAGAGCGGACGGCGTGCGGGCGAAGTAGTCTTTGCCGGTACCGGCAAAATTGCCGAACGCGAGGCCGCAACGCCGGGCTTGCGCAATCTTCGTTTTCTGGCTGTGCCTGATGCGGTCGAGAATTGCGGCTTGCGTCGGGTTGGCGTTCGCCGGTCGGCGTCGGATGCCGAGGCTTGGGAAATTTACGTTTCGTTGCGCAACTATGGTTCCGCCCCTCGCGCCGTTACTCTCAGTCTGACCTACGCGCCGTCGGTGGAAGGCTCGGGTCGTCTGCCGGCCGGTTCGCAGCGGCTCACCCTGGCGCCGGGCGCGGATCGTGAAACAAGTTTCCAGTTTCGTACGCATTCCGCGGGCTTCTTGCAGGTGCAGCTACTTCCGCACGATGCCTTTCCCGGCGACGACCGAGTGACGCTGCAATTGCCGGCGCGTCCGGCTTTGCATGTAACGGTGTATTCCGCCGAACCGGATCTGCTGCGGCCGGTGTTGGCGGCGAGCCCGGAGGTTGCGGCGACCTTTCACGCGCCTTCGGAATACAACCCCAAGGATCCGGGTTCGTTAGTAATTCTGGACCGGTTCCGCCCTTCGGCAGCGCCCCAAGCGGATTCGATTTGGATCGATCCGCCGCCGGGTGGTTCGCCCCTGCCGGTAAAAGCGCGCGTGACCGACGCACCCCTTACGCATTGGCTGACCGGCAATGCTTTGGGTGCGGGATTGCGCGCCAAAGATGTGAGGCTGGAATCAGCGTCGGTTTTCTCCTCCGCGCCCGACGATTTGAAAATCGCCGAGGTGGCGGAAGGTCCGGTGATCGTGGCGCGGCCTTCCAGGCCGAAGGTGGTGGCTTTCGGTTTCCAGCCGGCGCTTACCGCCATGCGATACGAGCTTTCGACGCCGCTGCTCTATGCCAACCTGCTGCGCTGGATGGCCCCGGAAATCTTTCGCCGCTGGGAATTGACGGCGGGCAGCGTGGGCGCGGTGAAAGTGTCGCTGGATGCGGACGTCCGGCCCGATACCGTGCGCGTGTTACGGCAGGACGGTAGCCCGGCGCCGTTCACACTGCGCGGCCAGTCGATCGAATTCTTCAGCGGGTCGCCTGGCGATGTGCGCGTCCTGGCCGGCGATCGCGAATACGTTTATTCGCTGACGCTGCCGCAGCTCTGGGAATCGCGCTGGGATGTTCCGGCGGAGACCCGCCGCGGCATTCCGAACTTCGCGGCGCCCCCGGGCGAGGCGATGGACCTGTGGCGCTGGCTGGCGTTGGCGGGCGGCGCGGGCTTGCTGGCGGAATGGATTTTGTTCGGCAGCTTCCGGCGTCACGTGGCGCGTATTGCGCGGAAGCCTGTGGCCATGAGGAAGGCATCGTGACGTTATGACCTTCGCGCACCCATGGCTGGTCCTTTTGGTGTTGGCGCCCATGGCTTGGGCAGCGTGGGAGTGGCGCAACTCCGCGCGGCGCGGCGGGTTGATCGTCAAGGCCGCGGCGCTTGCGGCTATCTTGCTTGCCATGTCAGAGCCGCGCCTGGATTTTTACGAATCCAAAGTGGCGCTGGCGATTCTGGTGGATACGTCGGCAAGCGTCTCGCAGCAAGATTTGGAAACCGCATCCGCGGCGGTGACTACAGTTGAACGGGACCGCGGCCGCAACTGGACGCAGGTGATGCCGTTCGCACGTGCGCCACGCAATCCGTCGCCGGCGGAACGTACCAGCAAAGCGTGGAAGCTTGGGTACAGCCCGGGGCAAAGCGGCCACGGCACCAATCTGGAAGCCGCCGTGCGCGAAGGCTTGGCTTCATTACCGGCGGGACTCGTGCCGCGCATCCTTTTGATTTCGGACGGCAACGAAAATCTGGGCAGCATCACGCGTGCGGTTTGGCAGGCGCAGCAGCGTGGTGTACCCATCGACGTGCTGCCGCTCACGGGCCGGCCGCGGCCCAGTCTCGTCTTGGAATCGGTGAGCATGCCCGCGCAGGTTTTCAGTGGAGAGAAATTTCCCGTGGATATCACGCTCAATTCGCCGCGCGCTGCCGAAGCTACGGTGGAGATGAGCGCGGACGGAAAGCCGCTGGGCACAAGCAAAGTCACTTTGAGCGCGGGAGTTAACCAGTTTCGTGCCCACGCCAGCGTCAGTGCGACGGGCGCGATTGAGTTGGCGGGGCGGGTGAGTGCGCCGGACTTGGGCGAAGCCCGCTTCGATAACGCGCTCACGCTGCGCAGGCCGCGTGTCCTGCTGATTACCAACGATCCGGCGGATGCGGAAGCTCACTTGATGCGCATGCTGGAGGCGAATCGATTCGATGTGGAGCGCGCGCCCTCCGGCGTTCCCGAGAAGCTCGACGATTACCAACTGGTGATCTTCAACAATTGGGACATGCAAGCCGTTCCGCTGGCGCGCAAAGCGGCGCTCGAGGCGTTCGTCAAGCAGGGCGGCGGATTGCTCTGGATCGGCGGCGACCGCAATGTCTATGTCGAGAAAAAAGAGGAGGACGCGCTGGAGCGCACGCTCCCCGCGAAGCTGGCGCCCCCGCGCACGCCGGAAGGCACAGCCGTCGTCTTGATCATCGACAAGTCGTCGTCCATGGAAGGCAAGAAGATGGAGCTGGCGCGGCAGGCGGCCATTGGCGTGGTCGAGAATCTGCGGCCCGTCGATCAAGTGGGCGTGCTGATCTTCGACAATTCGTTTCAATGGTCGGTGCCGCTGCGGCGCGCCGACGACCGCGTGTCGATCAAGCGGCTAATCTCCGGAATCACACCCGACGGGGGCACGCAGATCGCGCCGGCGTTGACCGAGGCATATCGAAAGATCGTTACTTCGAAGGCGATTTTCAAACACATCGTGCTGCTAACCGATGGCATCTCGGAAGAAGGCGACAGCATGACGCTTTCGAAAGATGCGGTCGCCAACCACGTCACTATCTCCACGGTGGGCCTCGGACAAGATGTGAACCGCGCGTTCCTGGAGAAGGTAGCGCAACTGGCGCAGGGCAAATCATATTTTCTGAACGATCCTTCGGGACTGGAACAGATCGTGCTGCGCGATGTGAAGGAGCACACTGGGTCAACGGCGGTGGAAAAAGATGTGCATCCGGAAGTGGTGAATCACGCCGAGATCCTGGATGGCGTGGGCATTGAAACGGCGCCGCCGTTGCGCGGTTACGTCCGCTTTCTTACGCGGCCGACTACCGATTTAATTTTGCGTGCGGGACCGGAAGATCCATTACTGGTGCGTTGGCAGTACGGGCTGGGTCGCGCGGCGGTTTTCACTTCGGATGCCAAGAACCGCTGGGCCGCGGCTTGGGTCGCGTGGCCGGGATTCGATAAGCTGTGGACCAACATCTTCCGCGATCTGCTGCCACATGCGGTTGCCAGCGAGGCGGACGCGGAATTCGATCGGGCAGCCAACGAATTGGTGGTGGACTATCATCTGGGCCGCAATGTGGAAGAGCCCGCGAGCGTCCCGGATATTTTCGCGTTCGGACCAAATGGTTTTCAATCCGCGCTCAAGGTGACCAAAGTGGCGACGGGACACTATCGCGCCCGTCTGGGTTTGGGCGAGCGGCAGGGCCTGTTCCGCGTGCGGCCCTTAGTAGAATCGCGCGCATTTCCAGAAATCGGATTCTACCGCCAGGAAGACGAAATGGTGGAGTACGGCGCGAACGACCAGTTGCTGCACCAAGTGGCTGAGCCGACGGGCGGACGCTACAATCCGCCGCTCGAATCCGTGTTCGATTCGAGCGGCCGGACCATCCCAGCGACGCTGGAACTGTGGCCGTATCTTCTTGCCTTGGCGCTGGGCCTGAACCTGACGGAATTGATTCTCCGCAAATGGAGGGGGCTGTGGGAAAGCCTCCGGCTGCGGACGAATGCGGCTTAGGCCCTCCTATTTCTTCTGATAATTCGGGAACTCGGGCCGCTTCAACACCGCCGGTGGATTGTTCTTCAACTCCTCCATCACCACCTCGATGGCTTTGTCCAATTGCGGATCGTGACCTTTGCGCACAACCGCGGGATCGTATTCGACTTCGATATCGGGCGCGACGCCGTGGTTTTCGACATCCATAGTGCCGTTGGGATTCCAGATCGCGACACTGGGCGCCATCACCACGCCGCCGTCCATCAATTCGGGATAGCCGTTGAGCCCGACCAGTCCGCCCCAGGTGCGCTCTCCGATCAGCTTGCCGACGCCGGCGCGGCGGAAGTACCAGGGCATAGCGTCGCCGCCCGAACCGGCGAATTGATTGATGATCATCACCTTGGGGCCGAAGATTGCGCCTTGCGGCTGCAGGAAGTCCGCTCCCACGCGCGAAGTGGCCACGCTCATCAGTTTGCGCTGGAGATATTCGATGATGTCGGTAGCCAACGCACCGCCGTGATTGAAGCGCTCGTCGATGATGGCCGCGTCTTTATCGGTTTGGGCGAAGAAATAGCGCATGAAGCTGGTATAGCCGCCGAAGGCCGTGTCGGGCATGTGGATGTAGGCCACGCGGCCTCCGGTCATTTTATCGACGAAGCGGCGATTGTCCTCGATCCAGGCCAGATGGCGCATACCGGATTCGTCGTCGACCGGGATTACTTTCGCTTCGCGGGCATTGGCGCCCGAAGCATCCGGCCCGACTTTTAGGATGGTCGTTTTGCCGGACGTGCCTTCGAACAGACTGTAGATGTCATCCGCGGCGCGCAGGTCGCGGCCGTTCACCGCAAGCAAATACTCGCCGGCGACAACGTTTACGCCGGGCTGGGTGAGCGGGGCCTTCAGATCGGGGTTCCAGTTTTCGCCGTCGAAGACGCGCTTGAAGCGGTAGCGCCCGTTCTCGATGGCGTAATCCGCTCCGAGCAAGCCGGTGCGAACGTGTTTCACATCGGGACGGTCTCCGCCACCCAGGAACATGTGGCCGACGGTCATGTTGCCGAGCATTTCCGTGAGCAGGTAATTCAGGTCGTCACGCGATGCCAGCCCTGAGAGATAAACTCCGTAGCGCTCTTCGGCGGCCTGCAGATCGAGGCCGTGAAAATGCGGATCGTAAAAGAAATCGCGTTCGATGCGCCAGACTTCGTGGAACATCTGCTTCCATTCCGCGGGCGGATCGACGCGCACTTCCATGTCCGAAGTCTTCAGCGTTTTTTCATTGCCCGGCTTGGGCGGCGGGCCGTCGGGGCCGTCAGGCACGGGAGGCGGCTCGGCGATCGACCATTTGTCATCCTGCTGGTAAAGCATCTTCTCGCCGCTAAAGGAAACCTGGAACGACTTCACACCGCCGAGGATCACATCGGTCTTGCGCTTGTTCAGGTCGAAGCGATGAACGGTGAAAACCGGCGGGCCTTGCGGGGAGGGCGGAGGCGCCTCGATGGCGTACACCGTACCCGCCTTGCCGGCCTCCGTTCCGACGTAGCGCACGGCCGGCATCGGCAACGCCAAAATCCTCTGCCCGATGTTTTCAAAATCGATTTTCACTTCGACTCTGGCGTCTTTGTCGTCTTTCTTGGCATCGTCCTTTTTGCCATCGTCCTTCTTCGCATCGTCTTTCTTGGCTTCTTCTTTCTTCTCGTCGTCGCTTTCCGGCGCCAGCGGTGACGGCTCCGTCTTGGAGAGGACCATCAGGTAAATACTCGCGGTAACCGGCCGGGAGAAGCCTTCGATATCGGGCTGCATGGCCGCGCCGGAATTGGTGCTGGCGGTGAAGTAGAGATACTTGCCGTTCTTGTCGAAAACGGGATTTTCGGCGTCGCTCATGCCGTCGGTGACCTGGGTGGTTTTGCCGCTCGCCAGCGAATACAGGTAAATCGCCGCCATGTGACTCTTTAAGGTCTTCGAATAGGTGAGCCATTGGCTGTCCGGCGACCAAGCCGCCGCAAGACCGTTCCCGTTGTAGTAATAATCGGTCTCCACGAGAACGGGCTTGGCCTTGTCCAGCGTCACGTAAAACAGGTGGCTGTGATTGTCGAGGTAGGCGATTTTCTTGCTGTCCGGCGACCAGCGCGGGGTGCTATAGAAAGCCTTGTCGCCCAGCGGGATCTTCTGAACGTTACCCGTCCCATCCTGGTTGCGGATGTGCAGCGCGTATTCACCGGATTCATCGGAAAAGTAAGCGATGCTTTGGCCGTCAGGCGACCAAACCGGTTCGCGTTCCATCACTCCGGTTGTATTGGTGAGGTTGCGGGCATCCCCTTTTTCCGCGGGAACGGTCATGATTTCGCCGCGTGCTTCGAAAACAGCGCGCGCGCCGCTGGGCGATATATCGGCACTGCGCAGGCGCTTGGCAACATTCACGAAGTGCGGCCGCAGCTCAGGCAGATCGCCTGCCAAAGTCACCGTCACAGCCTTGGTCCCACCTGTTTTCAAATCAAAAAGGTGCAGCTCGCCGAACTGCTCGTAAACAATGGCGCCGGGGCCGAGGGACGCCGACTTAAAGTCCAGCCCATGATTTTCGATGGCTCGCGTGACCTTCTTTGTCTTCGTATCGTAATAGAACAGCGAGACCGGACCTTCGCGGTCGGAGAGGAAGTAAATGCGATCGCCGGCCCACATGGGGTTGAAGTCGTTCGAATTTTCGCGCGGGATTTTCACAATGCTGGAGTCGGCCAGATTCGCGATCCAGATTTTGCGTGTTTGTCCGCCGCGATAGCGTTTCCACGCCGCCTGCCACTGAAAGAGCGGGACATAAGCCAGATGCGTGCCGTCGGAGGAATACGAAGCTTCCAGAGCAATGGGCAGCGGCAACTCATCGGGAAGTCCGCCGCCCTCGGCCGGCATGGTGTAAAGCCGTGCGCCATCGTTCGGCACGGCGCGGCTGGAAACGAAGAGCACGCGCTTGCCATCCGGGGTCCATGCGACGGCGCCATCGTCTCCCGGATGGTACGTCAGGCGCTTGGGCGTGCCGCCCGCCGCGGGCATGGTGAACACATCGGTGTTGCCATCGTACTGGCCGGTAAAGGCGATGGTCGACCCGTCGGGAGAAAAAACAGGATCCGTTTCCACGCCGGGCGCAGCCGTAAGACGCTTGGCTTCGCCCCCGTCTCGGGGTACGCTCCACAGATCGCCCGCGTAGGAGAAGACGATGTGGGTTTTGCTGAGGGCGGGCGCCCGCAAAAGGAGATGTTCGGGTTGGGCGAACGTCACACCTGTAAAAAGAAGAAGGGCGCTAAATACTCGAAACATAAGATCCAGTATCGCGCGGCGCGGGCTAAAAGGCGGGGTTAACTAGTTCGCCCTATCACCCATGTAAACTAACAGAAGGATGACCGATATCGATATTGACTCCCGCGGGCAGCAGGAAGGGCGTCCTTTCCCGTTGCCTCCTGCTACGTTCGAATTTCTGGCCGAGTCCCTGCGCCTGCAAGCTGAAATGCAACTGGGGCTGATGCGACTGGGCAGCGAAGAGCAGCCTCCAGCCGATCTGGAACTGGCCCGCCACACCATCGATCTGATGGCCATGTTGCAAGAAAAGACGCGCGGCAATTTAACGTTGGAAGAACAACGCCAGCTAGAGAACAGTCTCACCTTGCTGCGGTTCCGATTCGTGCAAGTGTCCGACGAAACCAAGAAGACAGCCTGAATGCCGGAAGGCCAGGCGATCAAAGATTACGGAGCGCGTCAAATCATCTTGGCTCCGGCACGAGCACCGGTGTGCCGACCATCGGCTGCCATTGCGACGTGTGTACCTCGCACGATCCGCGCGACAAGCGGCTGCGGCCTTCGATCCTAGTCAGCTATAGCGGACGGCATGTTTTGATCGACACCACGCCGGATTTTCGCACGCAGGCGCTGCGCACGGGTTTCGAGCGGTTAGATGCAATTCTCTTCACGCATGAGCATGCCGACCACATCATGGGGCTTGACGATGTTCGCCCGTTCAATTTCCGGCAGGGCGGACGAATTCCTATTTTTGCAGCGGAACGCACGATGGGGGCCATCCATCGGGCGTTCCGATATGTGTTCGACGGGGAAGAAAAGAAGACCGCCGTACCGCAATTGGAGTCGCACACCCTGAACGGTGCGCCGGTCGATTTGTTCGGCTTGCAGTTTACGCCGATCCCTGTTTTGCACGGGAAGGCCACGATTCAAGGCTTTCGCTTCGGCAAGGCGGCTTACCTGACCGACCACAGCGAGATCCCCGAAGCGTCCCTCGAGCAGTTGCGCGGCCTCGACGTGCTTTTTCTGGATGCGCTGCGCTACAAGCCGCATCCGACGCATTCCACGGTGGACCGTTCGGTGGCGATAGGAGAAGCCGTGGGCGCCAAGCGCGTATTTTTTACCCATATCTGCCACGATTTGGCCCATGCGCGTACCGAAGAGCGCTTGCCGGCGCATATCCGGCTGGCGTATGACGGGCTCCAGATCGAAGTGGAGGACGGGGCGTAATGCGGATCTTCCGCAGCCTTGACGAAGTGCCATCCGATTTCGGCCCGTCGGCTTTGACGATCGGCAATTTTGACGGCGTGCATGCGGCGCACCGGAGTATCCTGCGGCACGTGAAAGAGGTCGCCGAGGAGCGCGGGTTGAAAGCGTCGGCGCTTACCTTCAATCCGCATCCCACCAAGGTGGTGTCGCCCGCCCGCGCGCCGCGTCTGATGACGGCACCGGAACAGCGCGCGGCGCTGATGGAGAGTACGGGCATCGACCAGGTGCTGATCATGCCATTCAATCAGGAGTTGGCGCACCTTACGCCGGAGCAGTTCGTGGAGCAGGTTCTGGTGAAAAAACTGGGCGTGCGGGCGGTGGTGCTGGGCCACGATTTTTGTTTCGGCTACAAGCAGGCGGGCAATGTCCGCGTGCTTGAGAAGCTCGGCGAGAAGTACGGCTTCACCACGGAAGAAGTGAAAGCGGTGAAAGTGCGCGGCCGGGTGGCCAGCAGCACGGCGCTGCGGCAGTTGATCGACGCGGGATTTGTGGCGCAGGCGGCGCGCATGCTGGAGCGGCCCTATGTGTTGGAGGGCGCAGGTGGTCGCGGGCCGCGGCGTGGGATCGCAGCAGACCGTGCCGACGCTGAACTTGGCGCCGGATACGGAGGTGCTTCCGGCAAACGGCGTCTATATGACGCGCACGCCCGATTTACGATGACCGACGCGCGCTGGCAATCGATTACCAATGTGGGCTACCGGCCCACGTTCGGCGACAGCCAGCGAACTGTCGATCGAGACATTTCTGCTGGAGCCGCTCACCGGGTCAACGCCGAGAGAAATCCGCGTTGAGTTTCTGGTGGCATGTGCGCGACAGAGCGTAAATTCCCCGATGCGGCCGCGTTAAAGCGGCAGATTTTGCGCGATGCGGGGGTAGCCCAGGCCTACTTCCGGCGCCGGAAGAAATGGACATGCCGGTCGGATTCTCCGGTCAATTTCAGCCGCAATATGTCATAATATGGTGTAACGATTCATTATTTGCCCCAGTCGGCAACTATCGCGTTACCACTATTATTCCGCTACGTAGAAGGAGATCGTCAATGAAACTGTCCGAGGGAAAGCTCAAGCACCTAAAAGCGCTATCGAATAAGTCCGGCGTTATCGCCGCGGCCGCCATGGATCAGCGGGGCAGCCTGCAGAAATCGCTGGCATCGGCGCGCGGCGTGGATAAAAAAGAGATCACGTCATGAAATGATGAGCGAGTTTAAGACTGCCATCACGAAGGTGCTGACTCCGCATGCCAGCGCCATTTTGCTCGATCCCGAATTCGGCCTGGAAGCGCGCCTCGCGCGCAGCAGCAATGCCGGCCTGCTGCTGGCGTACGAACTCAGCGGATACGACAACACGCAGCCCGGCCGCCTGCCCGACCTGCTGCCGCACGTTTCGGTGAAGCGCATTGTGGATTGGGGCGCGGACGCCGTGAAGATCCTGATCTATTACACGCCTTTCGAAGATCGCCAAGGTCAACGACATCAAGCACGCGTTCATCGAGCGCATCGGCGCCGAGTGCGAGACCTACGAGATTCCGTTCTTCCTGGAATTCGTGGGCTACGATCCGCAAGGGCGGCGACGAGAAGGGCTTCGAATACGCCAAGGCAAGCCGGAGATCGTCAAGAAGAGCATGGAAGAATTCTCCAAGCCGCAGTACACGTGGACATACTGAAGGTGGAAGTGCCCATCAACGCCGAGTTTGTGGAAGGCAGCGCGGTGTACAAAGGGCAGACGGCCTACACGCGCAAGGAAGCTCGGCGCATTTCCGCCAGGCCGCCGAGATCGCCACCAAGCCGTTCATTTATTTGAGCGCCGGCGTCAGCAACGCGCAATTCGTGGAGTCGCTGCGCATGGCCAGCGAAGCCGGTACCGATTACTCCGGCGTGCTGTGCGGCCGCGCCACCTGGAAAGAAGGCATCCCGGTATACGCGAAGCAGGGCGTGAAAGCGTTGGAAGATTGGCTGTCGAAGGAAGGCGTGAAGAACATCAACGCCGTGAACGATGCCATCAAGTCGGCGACCCCGTGGTACGCGAAGCTGGGCGCTCCGGTTACTGCTTAGTTATTTGGGTAAGGCGAGGGCCGGTTTTTGAGCCGGCCCTCATTCCCTTCCCTCAATTTTGGTCAGTAGCCACTGGTGTCGTGTTGACCAAGATGTAAACTTCAGCCGCGCTATAGGCCACTACGGCGATGCTTTGTTTGCCACTGCCCTGGAAGTCTCCCGAAACCATGGCCACCGGATTGTTTCCCACCGCATAGTTCAAGCCCGGAGTGAAAGTGCCATTGCCGGCGCCCTGCAGCACTAGCACCGTATCTAGGAAGTTGTTGTTGACCGCGATATCGGGAATATTGTCGCCGTTGAAGTCGGCCACCGCCAGGTAACTGCCGGTTCCCACCGGGAAATCGGAAGGCGGACCGAAAGTGCCGTTTCCGTTGCCGAGAAGGACCGACACAATGCTATTATTCGGTTGGTAGTTGATGATGGCCAAGTCCATTTTACCGTCGCCATTCAGGTCGACCAGGGCCAGGCAGGTTGGGTCACTGCCGATCGAGATGTTCGTCGGACGATTGAATCCGCCGCTGCTGGCTGCCCAGCACGATGGAAACCGTATTGGAGTGGTTGGCGGTGACGAAGTCGAGGAATGCCGTCGCCATTGATGTCTGCGACAGCGATGAATTGCGGGTTAGGGCGCCACGGGGTAATCGACCGGCTTACCGAAAGTGCCATCCCCGGCGCCAAACAAGACGGAGACGTTGTTGCTGTTGTAGTTGGTCACCAGCAGATCGAGATATGCCATCGCCGTCAAGTCGGCCACCGCCAGCGCCACGGGATCGTTCTCGACTTTAAAGAGTTTGGCGGGTTTGAAACTGCCGTCGCCGTTGCCGAGCAGAATGGCGACTTCTCCGCGTTGGAGCAGACCACGGCCAGATCCTGAATGGCCATCGTTATTGAAGTCGCCGACCGCCACGAATCTGGGGCTTTGGGCGACCGGATAGTTGACGGGGGAGCGGAAGCTGCCGTTTCCGTTGCCGAACAATACGGAGACGGCGTTATTGCCTGGCGTCAGCGACCGCGAGATCACCATTGCCATCACCATTGAAGTCGCCCTGGGCGGCGTACTGCGGACTGCTGCCGGTGAGGAAGGCGGTTTCGTGCGGGAACTTGGCGGCGTTGCCGACCAGCAGCACGGTGACGGCATTGGCGCTTTCGTTGGCCACCACGACGTCACTGGCCGCGGTGCCGTCTGAAGAAGCCCGTGGCGGCAAACACCGAGCCCACGCCTGAGAAGTAAGTGATGGGTTTGCCGAACGCGCCCGACCCCATTGCCGATCAGGACACCGATGGTATTGGAGTTGCTGTTAACGACCACCAAATCGGGTTTTCCATCGCCATTGAAATCGCCGACCGCGACGGAGATCGGCTGGTTTCCGGCCGCATAGCTCTTCGCCTGCCGGAGGCCGGCGCCATTGCCTAGGAGGATCGAAATGTTCGCGGAACCGTAGTTGGCGACCACCACATCGGGAAAGCCGTCGCCGTTGAAGTCGGCGACTTGAATGGCGTACGGTTGGGTGCCGACGCCGAAGGTTGCGGGAGGATTGAAATTGCCGTCACCCCTGCCGACGAGCACCGACACGGTATTCGAAAAATAGTTGGCTACCGCAAGATCCGGAATACCATCGCCGTTGAAATCGGCAACGGCTACGGCGCGCGGATTCACGCCCGTGCCGAAGCGCAGACCGCCGGTGAATGTACCGTTGCCATTGCCAAGGAGGACGGCTACGTTGTTGTCTTCATAATCGGCGACCACGACGTCGAGGTTGCCATCGCCGTTGAAGTCACCGAGCGCGATACCGAGGGGTTCGTGACCAACGGTGAAGTTGAGGGCGGCCTGGAAAGTTCCGGTTCCGGTTCCGAGGAGGATTGACACACTATCGGAGCCGTTGTTGACAATTGCCAGATCGAGTTTGCCGTCGTTATTAAAATCGCCCACTGCGGCGGCAACGGGTTGTGAGCCGACCGTGTAGTTCGACAGGGTGGTGAACGTGCCATCACCATTGCCCAACATGATGGTGACCTGTTCGTTGTTACCGCCGTTCGTAACAGCCAGATCCGGGATGCCATCGCCGTTAAAATCGCCCACCGCGATTGCCGTAGGAGATGCTCCCGCCGGGAATGCCACGGGCGCATTGAAAGTGGCGGTATTCGCCAGACACGGCGCTACAGCCATGGTGGCGCCGAAAATCATTGACAGCGTAAACTTCGAATTCATGCTTCCCTCCCTGAGATGACTCTGAGTCGTTAGATATAATAAACCCCGTCGGACCGAATGAGCAGAGAAATCTTTAGCCTTGGGTGCTAGCAAGCACGGGCGACAGCGGCGCCGCTTTCGGGTACACTGATCCTTTAAATCAAGCAGTCAGTTCGGAAAGGTTTCGTGCATGCCAGAAAACGGAGATTCCTTTAATCGCAGAGACTTCATCGCCAGGACCGCGGTGGTCACCGGCGCACTGGGGGCCGCGAAAGAAATATTCGGCAAACCGGCCAAGGCGCCGGCTTCCGGAAAAGTAATCGGCGCCAACGATAAGATCAACGTTGGCATCATCGGAGTCGGCGGACGCGGCTCTTACCTGGCCGGTCAATACGCGGCGATCGGCGACAAAACCAATGCCTGCAAGATCGTGGCAGTGGCTGATGTTTACGAGAAGCGCAAACGGGAAGCGGCCGATAAACACAAGTGCGACGGCTACCTGGACTATCGCGAAGTCATCAACCGCGCCGACGTGGATGCCGTGGTGGTGGCGACGCCTGATCACTGGCATGCACCCATCGCGCTTGAAGCGATGGATCACGGTAAGGATATTTACTGCGAGAAGCCGATGTGCCATACCGTCGAAGAGGCTCGCCACCTTTCCATGACCGTGAAGGAAACCAAGCGCGTGTTTCAGGTTGGTTCGCAGACCACTTCCGCTTTGCAGTGGCATCTGGCGAAAAAGTACATCGCCGACGGTGCAATCGGCAAGATGATCATGAGCCAAGGCTCATACCACCGCAACTCGAAGGAAGGCGAATGGAATTGGCCTATCGACAAAGAGGCCGGGCCGGACGGGAAAGGCGAGAATTTTATCGACTGGAAGATGTGGCTAGGCAAAGCGCCCAAGCGGGCGTACGACGCCGACCGTTTCTTCCGCTTCCGCAAGTATTGGGATTATTCAGGCGGCATCGCCACCGACCTGTTCTTTCATGTTGTGGCGCCGTTGAACATTTGCTGGTCGGAACCGCAGTTCCCGACCAAAGTGTCGGCCAGCGGCGGCACCTACATCTTCAAAGATGAGCGCGAAGTACCGGACACCTTCCACCTGATGGCGGAATTCCCGCAGGGGCACTCGCTGGTACTGACTTCCAGCATGGCGAACTCGAAGCATATCCCCGGATTGATCCGCGGGCACCAGGGCACCATCATCATGGTGGACCACGGCATGTTCGAGGGCAAGACCGACCACATTACGCTGCTGCCGGAGCGGCGCGTGATGGATGACGCTTACAAAGCCAAATTCGGCGACGATGCCGAGGTGAGAATTCCCGTCGAGCAGAAGAACGAGATGGTGGTCCACATCACCAACTTCCTCGATTGCATGCGCACGCGCCAGAAGCCGACGCTGGATGTCGATACCGCCTTCCACGCCCAGGTCACCATTTCTATGGCCGTGCAATCCTACCGCGAAGGCCGCGTGCTGTATTGGGACGATAAGGCGCAAAAGGTCGTTAATAAACCCGTAAAAGCGTAACACCACGGGCGCGAAGAATCTGTCAGTATAGGAAGGATGAAAAGCCTGCTAAGCCTTCTCACTTTGACAGTGGCGCTCGCGCCCGCGTTTTCCGCAACTCTCACCCCGGCCGAACGTGACCGCGCCGTTGCCGAATTGACCGCCAGTCGCCAGGTATTTCTGGATTCTGTTGCGGGACTATCCCCGGCGCAGTGGAATTTCAAACCTGACGAGAAGACCTGGTCGGTGGCGGAGTGCGCGGAGCACATCGCCCTGAGCGAAGACTTAATCTTCGGCAGCGTGATGAAGATCGCGCAGGGTCCGGCCATTCCGGACAAGAAATCGGCGGTAACGGACGACTTTATCCTGACCGCCGTGGTCGATCGCACCCACAAATTCCAGGCGCCGGAGCCTCTGCGCCCGAAAAAGACCTTCGCTACGCCGCAGGAAACGGTGGACCACTTCAAAGCGGCCCGCGAAAAGACGATCGCTTACGTGCAGACTACGCAGGACGATTTACGCGCACATTTCTTCGATCATCCGGTTTTGAAAACCCTGGACGATTACCAGTGGATTCTCCTACTCTCCTCGCATACGCGCAGGCATACGGCACAACTGAACGAAGTGAAGGCGAATCCGAATTTTCCTAAAGAATAGCGGAGCAATCTAAGGCTTGGGCAAGCGGCGCGATTTGCGTTTTCGCGGGCGCGGAGTCCTGCCTGGGAGATCCCAGGACGGATTGTCGTAAATCTCAATCTCCTGGTCGTCGTAGAAAGGCCAAAATTTGTTTGGGGGAGTCATGGCTGTAATCCAAATACTGCCGGGAAAAGCTCCCAGCGGCACAATCCCATTATAACCGGACATTCCGCTCTAAATTGGGTTGCTGGATAAGTTGTTTATCATCAATTCACTAGGGCAATTTTGACGCTTGGAGTTTGAGCGCAATCCAGGCGTAGGGTGTATTTCACACCAACAGCGATCAGAATTCATGACCGGCCGCCCCGAATCTGCGACAATCGGCCTATGCCCTGCCTCCTTGTCATCGTGGTGTTAGCCTTCCCGCGGGTTGCGCTGGTGCTGCTGGGGCTGTTCACCCGCTACCTGCAACACGCCTATCACGGGCTGCTCGTTCCCCTGATCGGTTTCTTTTTTCTGCCTCTCACCACGCTGGCGTATGCCTGGATGGTGAACAATCACCAGTCGCTCGAAGGCGTCAACGTGATAGTCTTGATCGTTGCCATCATCATCGACTTGGGCGGATTGAGCGGAGGCGAATACCACCGCCGGCGTCGGGACTGAACTGCTTATCGCCGCGATGTCCGAGTTTCCTCAATTTGACTTGATGGGGCAGACTGCCCTGGTCACGGGCGCCGCGCGTGGCTTGGGGCGCGCCATCGCCGTGGCGCTGGCCAATGCGGGTGCCGATGTGGCGCTGGGCCTGCGCGATGTGAAGGCCGACGCGGGCG
The DNA here is from genome assembly GCA_963738375.1 of Bryobacterales bacterium. Lineage (GTDB taxonomy): Bacteria > Acidobacteriota > Terriglobia > Bryobacterales > Bryobacteraceae > Bog-159. The sequence continues at coordinate 100,193 of CAVTWL010000005.1, forward strand.
CGGCGCAGGACATCAGAGCCCTCGGGCAACGGGCGTTGCCGCTGCAAATGGATGTTACCCAACTCGATCAAGTCCGCAAGGCCGTGGACGACACGGCGGCTCATTTCGGGCGGCTCGACATCCTGGTGAACAATGCCGGCATCGCGCCGGGAAATCCGGCGGAAGACGTTACCGAAGACGACTTCGACCAAACCCTGCGCGTGAATCTCAAGGGCACATTCTTTACCTGCCAGGCCGCCGCGCGGATCATGATGCGGCAGAAGCGCGGCACGATCGTCAATGTCGGGTCGCAGGCGGGTTTTGCGGCTCTGCCTGGCGAGGCGATCTACTGCATGACCAAAGCAGGAATCGCTCATTTGACCAAGTGCCTCGCGGTCGAATGGGGCAAGTTCAATATCACCGTGAACGCCGTGGCGCCGACGTTCATTCGCACACCGGGCACGGACGAGGCCCTGGCCGACCCCGCATTTCGCGCCGATGTCGTGGAGCGCATCGCAGCTTTGCACCGCATCGGCGAACCGATGGAGGTAGCCGGCGCGGTCGTATTTCTGGCGTCGTCCGCCGCATCGCTGATCACCGGCCATACCATCCTGATCGACGGCGGCTGGACCGCGCGCTAGGGCATGCCCGGCAGTTTTGCCGAGCTATGCACCCGTGCCATGTGGACAAACGCCTCTGCGGCTTCGCATCCGGCTTCCCGGCCGCGCCAGCTTTCCATGGGCTGATGATAGACCCGGTAGACGCGCTCGCCGTCCTGGCTTTGGTGCGCAAATAGCGCTGCTTTCTTCTTGTCGCGGAATTCGGTGATGTTGATGTAATCGGTGGGATGAAAGCCTATCGTCTGAGCGCCCAGGTCGACTTCGTAATAGTACAGTTCAAAACGGCCATGCGCTGACAGCCAAGCGCGGAAGGTCAGCGTGCTGGCAGCCTGATGATCCATGTGTGTGTCGATGGGCCACTGGGTGAAAACCACGTCCGGATCCTCGGCGGCTATGATGGTGCGCAGGGAATCGGCGGCGTTCTTGTCGACCACCGTGGCGCCGTCGATCTGTCCGGCGAAGACCGGCTTGGCGCCCAGAATGCGGCATGCCGTCTGGCTCTCAGCGGTTCGGACTGCCGCTGTTTCCTCGTGCGACTTGCGCGGTATGCCGGCTTCGCCGCGCGTCAGGTAAATGATGGTCACGCTGGCGCCGGCAGCGGCATATCGGGCGAGCGTGCCGCCGCAGCCGGATTCAGGATCGTCCGGATGGCCGCCCACGCAGACGATTTTCGTCGAACGGGCAGAAGTGGTTTGGCCGGCAGCGAGCGCAGGCAGGGACAGGAACAGACGGCGCGTGGGCATTAGCGAAGGCTCCCAGCGCTCGATTATATCGAGAGGCGGCCGATGGAGCGCGCATATGCCTGGTCGTGCTCCATAATGTGATCGGTCAACCAGTGCCGCAAGAACATCATCAGCGAGGCATTGGAAACAACACTGCCGGACCGGACTTTCTCCTGCAACTCGCGCACCTGACTCGTCAGAGCTTCATGTTGCCGGATGTGCTCGCCGAGGCCGGAGTAGCCCCTCTCGCGCATGAGGTCCTCTTCGAAGCGAAAGTGCCCTTGTGTATATGCCACCAGGTTTTCCACTAACGTGCTTTGAAAGGCGCGCCCGCGGCCCTCTTCCATGGCCTCCTGCAGTTGTCGAATGAAGGCGACCAGAGCTTGATGCTGGCGGTCGATGGCGTCGATGTGGACGCTGTACTCCGGCTTCCACGTCAGGAAATGTTCTTCAGCAGTCCGATTGCTTCGTCGTTCCATGGGCGCCGCTCCGATTACTTCTATCGGCGCGCGGCGGAGGAAGCTTTAGCCGGGTGGGGGAGGGTTATTCGGATTCCTCGGTGCCCACCTTAAGCACCGCCAGGAAGGCCTCCTGCGGTATCTCCACGCGGCCCACACGCTTCATGCGCTTCTTGCCTTCCTTCTGTTTCTCCAGCAGTTTGCGCTTGCGGCTGATGTCACCGCCGTAGCATTTGGCGAGCACATTCTTGCGCATCGCCGGCACGGTTTCGCGGGAGATGATTTTGTTGCCGATGGCCGCCTGCAACGCCACCTCAAACATCTGCCGCGGAATCAACTTGCGCATGCGTTCGATCAGCAGTTTTCCGCGCTCCTGAGCGAAATCGCGGTGAATGATCATGGAAAGCGCGTCCACCGGTTCGCCGGCGATGAGCACGTCCAGCTTCACCATGGGCGATACCCGATAGCCCGCCAGATGATAATCGAGCGAGGCGTAGCCGCGGGAACAGGATTTCAGCCGGTCGTAGAAATCGAGCACGATTTCATTCAGCGGCAGTTCGTATTCCAGCAGAACGCGGCCGCCGCCTATGTGCTCGAACTTTTTCTGCTCGCCGCGCTTGTCTTCGAGCAGCTTCAGCACGCCGCCCAGATATTCTTCGCGTGTAATCACCGTGGCGAGAATGATGGGCTCTTCCACATGCTTGATGCCGGAAGGATCCGGAAACTTGGTCGGATTCTCGAACTCCACGATCTCGCCCGAGTTGGTGGTGACGCGATACCTCACGCTGGGCGCGGTGGTGATCAGGTCGATATTGAACTCGCGCTCCAGCCGCTCCTGCACGATTTCCAGGTGCAGCAGTCCCAGGAAACCGCAACGGAAACCGAATCCCAGCGCCACGGAGTTCTCCGGCTCGAAATTAAACGCGCTGTCGTTGAGGCGCAGCTTTTCTAGCGCGTCGCGCAGGAGGCCGTGCTCGTGCGACTCCACGGGATACAGTCCCGCGAAGACCATGGGCTTGATCTCTTCGAAGCCGGGCAGAGGATCGTCCGCCGGGTTGTCGTGATCGATGATGGTGTCGCCGATCTTGGCGTCGGAAACGGTCTTGATGTTGGCGAAAACAAATCCGACTTCGCCCGCCGATAACTCGTCGCACGGCGTAGCTTTGGGCGACTGATAGCCGAGCCCTTCCACTTCATAAACTTGCGAGCTGGTGGAACTGGACCAAAGGCGGATGCGCTGTCCCTTGCGCAGCCGTCCATCCACCACACGCGTCAGGATGATCACACCGCGATAGGGATCGAACCAGGAGTCGAAAATCAGCGCCCGCAGCGGGGATTCGGTCAGGCCCCTCGGCGGCGGCACCAAGTGAACGATCGATTCCAGAACCTCGTGTACGCCGGTGCCCTGCTTGGCGCTCACCAGCACCGCGCCTGAGGCGTCCAGTCCGATCAGCGACTCGATCTGTTCGCGGATGCGCTCAGGCTCCGCCGCCGGCAAATCGATCTTGTTGATCACCGGAATGATTTCCAGGTTGTGGTGCAGCGCCAGATAAGTATTAGCGAGCGTCTGCGCTTCGACGCCTTGCGACGCATCCACCACCAGCAGCGCGCCTTCGCAGGCCTGCAGGCTGCGCGACACTTCGTAGGAAAAGTCCACGTGGCCGGGCGTGTCGATCAGGTTCAACTGGTAAGTCTTGCCATCGTCGGCCAGATAATTCAAGCGCACAGCGTGGGCCTTAATGGTGATACCGCGCTCACGTTCCAGGTCCATGGAATCGAGGACTTGTTCCATCATTTCGCGCTTTTGCAGCGCTCCGGTGACTTCCAAGAGCCTGTCGGCGAGGGTCGATTTTCCGTGATCGATGTGCGCGATGATGGAGAAATTGCGGATGAATTCGCGATCCATGCGGTGTGCTTGTGCCGTGGGGGCAGTTGTGGCTTACCAATCGATTATCCCATAACGGCCACGCTGCCCCACTTACATCCAGATCGAGCGGTCAATTGCGTGCGCGCCGAATCGAATGCTTGCATTTGGCTGGATTGCGCAACGGGGAGGGGGTCAAGCGTTCCTCTATGTAGCCGGCCAACGCCATCATTTATTTTGGCGCGGATGAGGAGGTTTTCCGCTTCTGCTGGAGGAAATCCGCAATCCACAAGAATTCGGCGCCGAAGAAGACGCGGTGTTCGCCATCCAAACCGGCACCAACAAGTGGCGTCGGCTTCCATTTGCCGAGCTTCCCGCTTGAATCAAGCTCAACTGATAACCGATTTCGCAGGGCGCGTCCCGGCGGAACCGTCGCAAGCGTCGCGGTCTACCGACGGTCTCTGTTAATTGAGCCGGAGCGTTCCTAGTCCATGCGCTATCATTATCCGGTGGGGCGGGTGTGCGTATCCCCCATCTTTCCATTATGTCTTACAGCAACATCCGGTTTGATATGGACGACGCGGGCATCGCGCTGCTCACCATTAATCGGCCTGAAAAACTAAATGCGCTGAACGCGGAAACGGTGCAGGAACTGCGCGACGCCGTTGCGCATTCGGCAAGCGATGCCGCCGTGCGGGCCCTGATCATAACCGGCGCGGGCGAAAGAGCGTTCGTAGCGGGCGCCGACATCAATCAGCTTGCCGCACTGTCCCCCATCGAAGCCCAAGCCTACGCCGAGCGCGGGCAAAACACTTTTCGCGACATCGAGATGCTGGCGAAACCAACGCTGGCGGCAATCAACGGCTACGCCCTGGGTGGCGGATTGGAACTGGCCATGAGTTGCGCGGTGCGAGTCGCCTCCGAGAACGCCCGCATGGGACAGCCGGAAGTGAAGCTCGGCATTCTGCCGGGATACGGCGGAACGCAGCGGCTGCCGCGCCTGGTAGGCCGTGGGCGGGCGCTCGAAATGCTGCTCTCGGGAGAGCCGATTACGGCGGCGGAAGCACATCGCATCGGGCTGGTGAATCATGTGGTGCCGCAAACCGAGCTCCTGGAATTCAGCCGGCAGTGGCTGCGCAAGGTGTTAGCCAACGCTCCGCTGGCCTTGGGTCTTACGTTACAAGCAGTAGATGTCGGGCTGGAAGCAGGCCAGGCCCAGGGATTGCGCTTCGAGGCGGCGGCGTTCGGACTGACGACGGCCACGGAAGATAAGACCGAAGGTACGCGCGCCTTCCTTGACAAGCGACTGGCGGCGTTCGTGGGAAAGTGAAACATGCCGAAAGTGATTGAAGGTCAACTGACAGCAGCAGGTTTGAAATTCGCCATCGTGGTGAGCCGCTTCAACGGGTTCATCGGCGAACGCCTGCTGGCAGGCGCGCTGGATGCGCTGGCCCGCACCGGCGGCCAGCCGGACGATGCGGAAGTGGTGAAGGTGCCGGGATCCTGGGAACTGCCGGTAGTGGTAGCCGAGTTGGCGCGCCAAAAGCGCCACGATGCCATTATCTGCCTGGGCGCGGTGATCCGCGGGGATACGCCACATTTCGATTACGTCGCCGGCGAAGCGGTGAAGGGCATTGGCCACGTGGCCGTAGAGACCGGCGTGCCGGTTTCGTTCGGCGTGCTCACCTGCAATACCCTCGAGCAGGCCATCGACCGCGCCGGCGCCAAGAGCGGCAACAAAGGATTCGACGCCGCTATGGCGGCGATCGAGATGGCGAACCTGATGCGCCAATTGCGTCAGGCGAAATAATGGCCGCCCGCCGCGAGTCACGGGAGCGAGCGCTGCAAATCCTATATTTGTGGGATGCGCGCAAGCAGCCCCTTCAGGAAGCCACAGCAGACTATTTCATCACTCAGTATCCGGACGAAACGGCGCCACACCCGCCGGAAGATCCCTTTCTGGACGTCTTGGTCAGGGGCACTGTGGAACACGTCGAAGAGCTGGATCGCCGCATCACGGAGCACGCCGAGCATTGGCGCATGGAGCGGATGCCGTCGGTGGACCGCAATATCTTGCGGCTGGCCGTTTACGAAATGGCCCACTCCGCGACGCCGCCGCGCGTGGTGATCGACGAAGCCCTGGAACTGGCGCGGCGCTTTGCCGGCGAGGAGTCCGTGCAGTTCGTCAATGGCGTGCTGGACGCGGTACACAAGGATCTGGCCCGGGGCGCGCCCTTGCAAGAGCCCGAGCGTTCAGTATAAGACCCTTGTTTTCAAAAATATACGGGACCGAGCCACTCGACCGGCAAAATTTCCCGTTCAACACCTTAACTCGCCATACAACCAAGAAAATGAACAGTTTAATGACCATACGTGGTCTTGGTTCACTTGCCGTTACTATACTGTGAGGAGCGGAACTGCGCACAGCCGTTGTGCGCGTGCGCCTTATTTTCAGTAATTGGTTGCAGGGGAGTGTTGGCAACCTAATTTAGGAGTTCAAACGGATGCACAAGCCCATTAAGTACGTAGAAAAAGTGATGACCTACGCGGCGCAGGCGGCGTGGACCGTATTTGACAAAGCCAACCAAATCAAGCAGAACCCCTCCTTCACGCCCAACTGGTCAGAGAAACCGCTGCTCAAGTCCTACCAAAAAACCAAGCCGCCACTCGGCTGGCCCCGCCAAACCGATTCCCTCTGCCCGCGCTGCATCCCGGAGATCCGCGAGCAGATCCTGAGCGGCAAAACGCCTTTGTCGGTACTGATGAATGACAAAGTGGGCGAAATCAAAGCCCAGGTTATCGAGCGCGACGGCAAGATTCTGATGGTCAAGGATTGCCCGACCCACGGCCACTTCGAAGACGTGATGTCCATCGACACCGCCTTCTTTAAGCACCTGGAAGAATGCTTCCCCGGCCGCGACATCCGCGCCCACAACGACGAGCACCTGCATCATCACGGTTCCAGCACCATCACTCATGGCCGCGGTTCGGTTCTTACCATCGATCTGACCAACCGCTGCAACATGATGTGCGACCCCTGCTTCATGGATGCCAACCAGGTAGGCTTCGTTCACGAACTGACCTGGGAAGATATTCAAACCCTGCTGGACAACGCCATTTCGATCAAGCCGAAGCGCCAGATGTCCGTGCAGTTCTCGGGCGGCGAGCCCACTATTTCTCCCTACTTCCTCGACGCGGTATCTTACGCGCGGAAAGTCGGCTACACCAGCGTACAGGCCGCCACCAACGGCATCGAATTCGCCAAAGACCCTGCCTTCTGCCGCAAAGCCGCCGACGCCGGCTTGCGCTACGCCTACCTGCAGTTCGACGGCATCGGCAACGCCGCCAACTCGCACCGCAAAGTCGGCAATCTGTTCGACGTGAAGCTGCGCGCCATCGAGAACCTCTACACCAACGGCGTCGACATCGTTCCGGTCATCACCCTGATCAACGGTATCAACAACGAACAGGTCGGGCGCGTCATCCAGTTCGCGCTCGATAACCCGAAGCGCATTCCGTTCCTTTCGTTCCAGCCGGTATCGTTCACCGGACGCGACGAAGCAGTCACCGACGAGCGCCGCATGGCGCAGCGCTACACCCTGGCGAATCTGGCGCATGACGTCAAGAATCAGACTGGCTTAGGCGAACCGGCCCGCGATTGGTTCCCGCTGTCCTTCATCAGCACCTTCTCCGACTGGTCCGATCTGGTGCATGGCCCCGAGCACCAGTGGGGGCAATTGAGCTGCGGCTGCCACCCGAATTGCGGCGTGGGTATGGCGGTGATGGTGGATAAGGTAACCGGCGAATCCGCTCCCGTAACTTCGTTCTGGAATGCGGATCAGTTGGCCAAGGATGTCGCCCGCGTTAACGACGCGGCTCGCGGCAAGTGGCTTTCAATCGTCGGCATGGCGCTGGCGACGGCGCGCAACTACGATCCGTTCAAATCGCCGACCCACTTCAAGCTCACCGACCTGATGAAGAAGTTGGACAAGACCTTTGGCGCGACCGGCAAGAACTACGGCAAGGTGGGATCGGACCGCACCATGGCCGACATCGAGAAGCGCCGCCAGGATCGGTGGAACTTCCTGCTGATCGCCGGTATGTGGTTCCAGGATCTGTTCAACTACGATTTCCGCCGCACCGAGCAGTGCATCATTCCCTATGCTACTCAAGAAGGCGAAATCTCCTTCTGCGCCTATAACACCGGCGTGGGCTGGCGCAATATCATCGAGAAGATGCATATGACCGCCACGCTGACCAAGTGGTACGAAGAGCACGGCAAGCATGAAATCTTCGCGGGTGGCAAGAAGGTCGCGATGGCCAGCAGCGAGCACTCCATGGTGCTGCGCGAAGGCATCGTAACCAACGAAGTGCAGCACGATCTGGACAAGCTGGGCATCGCCAAGAATTCCGGCGAAGAAAAGATCCGCGCCCGCGCCGCGAAAATCAAACAGGACGAAGAGAACGCGCGCATGGCGAAGCTATACCGCCAGCATGTGTTGAAAGAGCAGGCCACGCCGGAACTGGTAACGCTGGACGCCATTAAGCCGGTTGCGATCCAGATGCCCAAGCCCGCGCCCGTCGTCGAGCAGGTTGAAGAACGCGAGGAAGTCGGCTCGTTCGGCGACTAAACCCATACATCGTTAAGCTAAAGAGGGCGGGTCCTTACGGGACTCGCCTTTTGTTTTTTAGGGGAGGCCGGCCAGTATTTGGATGGCATGCTCGCGTAAGCGCGCGACTTCGCCTTTGTTGTCACGCAATAATTCGTGTTCCCAAGTTGCCTGCGTGCCGTCCCGGCAATGGCGCGGGAATTTGACGGCGGCAGGCGCCCGCGCCTACCAAAAATACAACACGTCGGGCCGGATGTGCCCCTTCGCTTCAAGGCAAGGACCGCATTCCATTTGATAATCCGCACGAATCTTGCGCACTGCTGCCGGAATCGTGACTTCATCGTCCGGTTTATGCTCGGTGGCGATCGATAGACGAGGCTTGAACCGGCTCAGGGTGTCTTGTGCGCCGTGCAACGCCGGTATTTCAGCGCCTTCAATATCCATCTTGATGAAGTCGACGCTGCGGCAGGTTCAGTTCCGTCACCAGCTTGTCGATGGTCGTCAGCGGCACCAGCACGCTAGGATGCGCGGAATCCGGATGCATCACCACGCTATTGGCGGCAAAGTTGGTATCGTCCACATTCAAAGTCAACGTGTCATCCTTGTCCCACACGCCCTTCGGATAAACAATCACCCGCCCCGCGGCAATCTCGGTGGCCAGGTTGCGCCGGATGCACTCGGCGCTCGATGGCGAAATCTCCACCGAAACCACCAATTTGGCCCCGGCCGCCAGTGCCTGCCTGGTGAAATCGCCGTCGCTCGCGCCGCAATCCAATACCACGTCTCCGGCGTGGATGAAATGCTCACCGGAACCGTAGATATGCTGCTCCATCTCGGCCAGATTGAACGGCAGAACGAAGCGATTTCCCTTGGGAATCCAATAGTCACCCTTCGGGGTGTTCCACAATTCCAGACCGCTTTCTTCTTTCAACAGGTGGCTGCCCGCCAGGATGCGGTCCTTGATCTTCTCTTTTTCATCGACGTTCGCACGGCTGGCAACTGCATTGGTCATCGGGCACACCGGACTATGACCGGTCACAACCAGCGCCCAAAGGCGAAAAGGAGGAGAAATGAGGTAAGCCGCTGCCCCCAAGGCTACAACAACCGCAAAAGAAACAAGAATGCGCGAAGTCTTCACACAGTGATAATAACCCTATGACGCGTGTCGCCATCGCATTCCTGTTTTTGACCTTATCCGCCGGCGCGGCCGATCGCCAAGTCGCTATCACCATCGACGATCTGCCGCGTGGGGGCGATGGCGGCGGACGTACATTTCCCGAAATCCAGGCGATGACAAACCGGCTGCTTGCCGCCTTCCGCGAAGGCAAGGTTCCAGTGACCGGCTTCGTAAATCCCGGCCGCTCCTGGCTGTCCGCCGCCGATTTGCGCGCCGTCCTGAACCTGTGGCTGGATGCCGGCGCCGAGTTGGGCAACCATACCTGGCTGCACAAGGACTTGAACGATACTTCGGTGGCCGACTACAAGCAGGAGATCATGAAAGCAGACGCGGTGCTGCGCCCGATCGTCGAGGCGCGGGGGCGGAAGCTCGATTATTTCCGCTATCCGTTTCTGCATGCCGGGCCCACCGCCGCTACGAAGCGGGCCATTGCAGAATTTCTGGCGGCGCAAGGCTACCGCAACGCACCGGTAACCTTCGACGATGCCGACTATATGTTCGCCGCCGCCTACACTCAGCCAGAGTTGCGCGAGCGGGCCGCGAAAGAATACCTGCCGTGTCTGGAATCGGTAGTGGAATTCTTTGAGCGCCGGTCAGTCGCTGTGTTAGGCCACGAGTTTCCGCAAGTCCTGCTGCTGCACGCGAGCGAGCTAAACTCCCGCCAAATGCCGGACATTCTTACCATGTTCCGCCGGCGGGGTTACCGCTTCCTCTCTCTCGCCGAGACGCTGCGCGATCCAGCCTACAGCCTTCCGGAAAACTATACCGGCACCGGGGGCTTTTCCTGGATTCACCGCTGGTCCATGGCCAAGGGCATGCCGAACCAGGGTGAGCCCGACGAACCAGCGTGGCTGCATAAGTGGTTTACCGAACAGCGCCAATAGGGCGGCCCGCGCAAGGGTAACATCCTGAAGCCGGTTCGCGTCATCTAAGATACACCGGGCTATCCGCGTTCCGGGCTCAAACCCCACAGCCCCAGCTTGTCCCTATGTGGATCGTCAGACTCGCGCTCCGGCGCCCCTATACCTTTGTTGTGATGGCGTTGCTCATCGCCATTCTAGGCGGCGCAGCCATCGTCACCATGCCCATCGATATCTTCCCGTATATCGATATTCCCGTGGTGAGTATCGTGTGGTCCTACCAGGGCCTGTCTCCCGAAGAGATGGAAAAGCGGATGGTCACCATCTTCGAGCGCTCCATGACCACCACGGTCAACGACATTGAGCACATCGAATCGCAATCCTATTCCGGCGTCGCCGTGGTGCGCGTTTACTTCCAACCCAAGGTGCAGATCGATATGGCGCTGGCGCAGGTTACCGCCATTTCGCAAACGCTGCTGCGCATCTTCCCGCCGGGCACTACGCCGCCGAATATTCTAAAATATGATGCTTCCAGCGTGCCGATTCTGCAGTTGGGCCTCGAAAGCAAAACGCTCAGCGAGCAGGACATTTTCGATCTTGGCCTGAATTTTATCCGTAACCAGTTGGCCACTGTGCAGGGCGCTGCCGTGCCCCTGCCGTATGGGGGCAAATTCCGCCAGATCATGTTCGACCTGATCCCCGACCAGCTTTATGCCAAAGGCATATCCGCCACGGACGTATCCAACGCTGTGAGCGCCCAGAGCATTATTCTGCCGGCCGGCGATGCGAAGATCGGCAAGATCGACTACCAGATCAAGGTCAATAGCAGCCCGACCACCATCCAAGGCTTGAACGATATGCCCATCCGCGTGGTCAACGGGGCAACCGTTTATATCAAGGATGTGGCGCAGGTGCGCGACGGCTATGCCGTTCAAACCAGCATTGTGCGCACCAACGGGACGCGCGGAACTCTGATGACCGTGCTGCGCAACGGGCGCGCGTCCACCCTCGCCATCGTCAACGCGGTGAAGGAGCGGCTACCCAAAATCTTAGACGGGCTGCCAAAAGAACTGCACGTCCGCCAACTCTTCGACCAATCGTTGTTCGTGCGCGCTGCGATCAATGGCGTGGTGCGCGAAGCCGGCATCGCGGCGTTTTTGACCGCCATGATGATCCTGCTCTTCCTCGGAAGCTGGCGCAGCACCATCATCGTCTGCATCTCGATTCCGCTTTCCATTTTGACCTCTCTGGCAATATTGAGCCTACTGGGCGAAACCATCAATGTAATGACGCTCGGCGGCCTGGCGCTGGCGGTCGGCATCCTGGTGGATGACGCGACGGTGGAAATCGAAAATACTCATCGCAACATGGCCATGAAGAAGCCGCTCGTGCGAGCCGTGCTGGATGGCGCGCAACAGATCGCCGCGCCGGCTTTCGTTTCCACTCTAGCGATCTGTATCGTGTTTGTGCCGGTCCTGCTGCTGACCGGTGCGGCGAAATACCTATTCACCCCGTTGGCCCTGGCCGTCGTCTTTGCCATGATGGCTTCATACCTGCTATCCCGCACCCTGATTCCCAACATGGTGCATTACATGCTCCGGCCGGAAGTTAAGCTGTATGCGCTCGGTGCGCATGGCGAATCGGCCGGCGGCAGCGGATTCATCTGGCGAACCCATTACCTCTTTAACCGGCGCTTTGAAATGATGCGGGCTGCCTACAGCGGCTTGCTGCATTGGGCGCTCGATCACCGCTCGCCGGTGCTGGCCGGATTCGGTATCTTCGTCACCGCTTCGCTGACTCTAGCGGTCTTCACGGGGCGGGATTTCTTTCCCAACGTGGATTCGGGCCAGATGCGGCTGCACGCCATTGCGCCCACCGGTACGCGCATCGAGGAAACCGAAGCCTTGTTCTCCAGGATCGACGACGAAATCCGTCATGTGATCCCCCCCCATGAGATCGATACGATCATCGACAATATCGGCGTTCCTTTCGGCGGCTTCAACCTGGCGTTTGGCGACAACACCACCATGGGGAGCGGCGACGGCGACATTCTGATTTCGCTCAAGCCTGACGATCACGGCCCCACCGCGCTCTACACCGACAAACTGCGCAAGGATCTGCACCAGAAGTTTCCCGAAGTCGGCATTTTCTTCGAGCCCGCCAACATCACGAATCAGATTTTGAACTTCGGCTTGCCCGCGCCCATCGATCTCCAAGTGGTCGGCCGCGATCCGCACAATTACCAGATCGCCGCGACGCTTGCCGAGCGGATTTCCCGCATTCCCGGCGCCGCCGATGTGCACGTCCACCAAATCGTGGATTACCCTGAGATTCGTCTCAACGTGGATCGTAGCAAAGCCGGCCAGTTGGGCCTCCAGCAGCGCGACGTCAGCAACAGCTTGCTCATCTCTCTCAGTTCCAGCGGACAGGTGACGCCCAACGAGTGGCTGAACTGGCAAAACGGCGTCAGCTATGGCATGGCGGTACAGACACCGCAATATCGCATCGATAGCCTGGCGGCTTTGATGCGCACGCCGATTTCGGCGCCCTTCAACGGCGTGCTGAGCACTACGGCGTCCTCGCAGGCCGGCACCGCGGGTGCGTTGAACTCTTCCGTCAGCGCCAGCCCCAGCCAAAACTCCGCGGCTTACGGAAACCCCGGGGCGGTTGCCGGCGGCCCACAGCTTCTCTCCAACCTGGCCACCATTTCGCGTGGCGTAGCGCCCGAAATCATCAACCACTACAACGTCCAGCCGGTCTTCGACGTATACGCCAACGTGGACCGCCGCGACCTGGGTAGCGTCGGCGCCGCCGTCGAAAAGATCATGGCGAATTACGGCCCGCTGCCGCGCGGCACCAGTTTCGATCTGCGCGGCCAGGTGCGCACCATGGAGACTTCTTTCTACCGCTTGGGCATGGGTATGATCTTCGCCGTGGTGCTGGTTTACTTGCTGATGGCGGTCAATTTCCAGTCGTGGCTGGATCCGTTCGTCATCCTCATGGCCATTCCCGGCGCCTTGGCCGGTATCGTCTGGATGCTGTTCATTACCCAGACCACCTTCAGCGTGCCGTCGCTGATGGGAACCATCATGTGCATCGGCGTGGCTACGGCGAATAGTATTCTGATGGTGGTCTTCGCCAACGACGAGCGCGCCGAAGGCATGGATGCCCGCTCAGCGGCGCTTTCGGCGGGCCATACGCGCATCCGCCCCGTGCTGATGACGGCACTCGCCATGATCATCGGCATGCTGCCTATGGCTTTAGGGCTGGGCGAAGGCGGTGAGCAAAATGCGCCGCTGGGCCGCGCCGTAATCGGCGGACTGCTGCTGGCCACTGTCACTACGCTGTTCATCGTTCCTATCGTTTACAGCCTGCTGAAGAAGAAAGCTCCGGTGGATTTCGATCGCAAGATCGCAGAGGAAGAGCAGGAAAGTATTGAAGACGAGCTTTTGCAGGGCTAAAATAGACAGCCCGACTGATTACAATGGAATACGACAACCGACAAAAGCAAACGACAGTGGCCGAAGATACCGAAGCGCAATTGCGCGCGGAAATCGAAGATCTAAAGCGGCGGCTCGCCGCACAGCAGCCCGCTGGGCACCCAGCGCCGTCTGATCCCGCTCCCCCCTCGCGCCGCTCCCTCTGGGTGCTGGCCACCATCCTGGTGGTGCTGATTGTTGTGGGTTTTTTGAAAGGCTACATTCCGCACCAACGCAACGAAGCCAACCTTGTCGCGGAGGCCGACAGCGCCTCAAAGGAACTGCCGCAAGTAACCGTGGTTGGCGTGGAACGATCGGCCAACGCCGGCTCGCTCGTCCTGCCCGGCAACATTGAAGCCGTTACGGAAGCCCCGGTGCTGGCGCGCGCCAGCGGATACATCAAGAAACGCTACGTGGATATCGGCGACCGTGTGAAATCGGGACAACTGCTGGCTGAGATTGAAGCGCCGGAATTAGGCCAGCAAGTCGATCAGGCCAAGGCCGCCTTGGCCCAGTCGCGCGATGCGCTCGAACAGTCCAGCGCTAATTTGCAGCAGGGCCAGGCCCAAGCGCAGCTCGCCAAAGTCACCGCCGACCGCTGGAAGAATCTGCAGTCCAAAGGAGTCGTTTCCCGGCAGGAAAACGATACCTACCAGTCGCAATCCGTAGCCGCGCAGGCCAACGTTTCGGCGCTGGAAAAAGCCGTGGCTTCGGCGCAAAGCAATATCGCCGCCGCGCAGGCCAATGTCGCGCGCCTAACGCAGTTGCAGGACTACACCAGCGTTCGCGCCCCCTTCGATGGCGTCATCACCGTGCGCAACGTGGACGTGGGAGCACTGGTCAGCGAAGCGAATACCCTGATGTTCCGCATCGCCCAGACCGGCCGGCTGCGAACTTATGTAAATGTGCCGCAGGCCGATGCCGATTCCGTGCGCGTGGGGCAAACCGCGCATCTTCTGATTTCCGATCTGGCCGGCCACGACTTCGTCGGAACAGTAACGCGCACGGCCAATTCGCTCGACCCAGCTACGCGCACGCTGCTTACGGAAGTGCAGGTTCCCAATTCCAACGGCCTGCTGCTCCCTGGAATGTACGCGCAAGTCGATCTGACCACCCCGCGCAAGAACCCGCCACTGCTGATTCCCGGGGATACCCTGGTGGTGCGCAGCAACGGCCCGCAGGTGGGCGTTGTGGGCGCCGATCATGTCGTGCACTTCCAGAGACTGCAACTCGGCCGCGACTTTGGCGATAAAATCGAAGTTCTTTCCGGACTCGATGCCGGCCAGCAGGTGGTGGTCAATCCCGGCGATACGGTTCAGGAAGGCGCCAAGGTAAATCCCCAATTATTGCGGGAGAAGAAGCGTTCCGCCTGAAAATAATGGCCAAAATCGAGTCTATGTCGCACCTGGCCCGCGCCGCGGGCTTAATTCTGCTGTACGCCGCAGCTGCGGCCTGCCAGACGCCGGCTGTGGATTTTCACAATTCCGCGCGCGTCCACGACCTCATCCGCGCCGGAAATCTCTATCTCTCCCAGGCCGATGCCCTCGCGCTCGCCATCGAAAACAATCTCGACGTGGTGCTCGACCGGTTCAATTTCCAGATTGCCGATGCCGACCTGACGCGTGCGAAAGGCGGCGGCTTGCTGCGAGGCGTGCCGTACACCATCATCGAGGCGCCCACCGGCGCTGGCGGACCGCTCAGCCCCATCTCGACGAACCCGGCCTCTTCGACCAGCGTCACCACCGGAACTACCATCACCACCAACGCTCTGGAGTTGGGCGCGCTCGGCGAGCCGCAAACCAGCCTCTCCCTGCAAGGCCCGATTCCGCAGTCGAACGGCACGCCCATAGCGATATTCGACCCAGCCTTGACCGGCCAATTGAACTGGATGCACTCGAACACGCTCGAATTGGATACGCAATCCTACGGTGTGCCTTCCCTGGTATCCAACGGTTTCAACGCCAATGCCGGACTGTCCGAAGGCTTCAGCAGCGGCGCGCAAGTGAACCTGTCGTTCAACAATACGCATCAATCGCTGAATGCCCTCGATACGAACTACAATCCCTACACCGGTTCCAGCTTGGGAGTCACGGTGACGCAGCCGTTGCTGCGCGGCTTCGGACCCTCCCTGAACCGGCGATTCATTCGTATCGCAGACAACGATCGCAAGATCAATACGCTGTTGTTCCAGCAGCAGTTGATTGCCACCACCTACGGCGTGATCCGGCTCTACACGGACTTCGTGGCCCTTTATGAAGACGTGAAGGTGAAGCAGGAGAGCGTCGCCGCCGCTGAAAAGCTCTTTTCAGATACCAAGGCGCAGGTGGACGAAGGCACTTTGGCCCCGGTGGAAATGACGCGCGCGAACGCGCAAGTCTTCGCCACGAAGCAGGATTTGGTGAATGCCGTCGGGCTGCTCGAAGAACAGCAAGCCATTCTGAAGAATCTGTTGACGCGTACGGGCAACGCCGATCCGGAAGTGCAGGCCGCGACGATTATTCCAACCGACCCCTTGGTGATCCCCGAAAAGGAGGACCTGCAGCCTATACAGGATCTGTTTTCCGCAGCCGTCGCCAAGCGTCCCGATCTGGGCCAGGCAAGCCTGCAAATCGAGAACTCGAAGATCGGGCTGAAGGGCTCGCAAAACGCCACGCTGCCGGAGCTGGACCTGGTCGGCACTTTTCAGAGCAACGGCTTGGCGGGCCCGCTGAATGGCTTCGCGACTGCGCCGCTCGCCACGCCCCTGCTGGGCGGATATGGAAGCACGCTCGACCAATTGTTCACGGCGAAGTATCCAACGGCTGAAATCGGCCTGCAAATGACGCTGCCGCTCCGCAACCGCGTCGCTCGCTCCGACCTGGCGCGCGACGAACTTCAGGTAAAACAATCGGAAGTGCGGCTGCGGCAGTTGCAGAATCAGGCCCGGCTGGAAGTGGAAGACGCCGTCATCGCCATGCGCCGCGCGCGCGGATCCTACGATGCCGCGGTGCAGGCGCGCAAGCTGCAGCAGGAATCGCTTGAAGCCGAACAAATGCGCTACGAAGTGGGCGCGTCGACGGCGTTCTTCGTCATCCAATACGAGAGCCTGTTGGCGCAAGCGAAATCCACGGAGGTGGCTGCCAAAAGCGCATACGTGAAAGCGCGTGCGGCCCTGGAGCGCGCCACCGGAAGCATCCTCGACGCGCACCAGATCTCCCTCGACGCGGGCATCAAAGGCCACATGTAAGGCAAGACTCCTGACAGCACGTTGTCAGGAAGCAGCGGCGATACTGGATCCATGAACGCTCAATCGAACGAAGGCCGCATCGACTACATCGAGTTTCCGGCCACTGACATCCCCAAGACCAAAGCTTTCTATCTCGCCGTGTTCGAGTGGAAATTCACCGATTACGGTCCGGACTACACCAGTTTTGAAGACGGCCGGCTGGCCGGCGGATTTTTCAAGAAAGACAGCGTGGCCGCCGCCAGTCCGCTGGTGGTGATTTATTCCGCCGATCTGGCGGGGGCGCAAGCGAAGGTGGAGGCAGCCGGCGGCGCCATCGTCAAGGAGGTTTTTTCGTTCCCCGGCGGCCGCCGCTTCCATTTCACGGACCCGAGCGGAAATGAGCTGGCGGTATGGTCCGACAAATAGACGGATTGCGGACCATTCCCGGCGTCGGGCCGTCTATCGCGAAAGATCTACGGAGTTTGGGCATTCGGGAAGTCACCGACTTGCGCGGCTGCAATGCGGAAACGATGTACGCAGACTTGTGCGATCGGTGCCGGACAGCCTATCGACAAGTGCGTTCTGTACGTATTCCGCTGCGCGGTTTATTTCGCCTCGGAATCGCGGCACGATGCGGAATTATTGAAGTGGTGGAACTGGAGGGACGCCGCGATTTCACCCGAGATGCGGGCGGCCGTGGCGGGGGCCAGCAGAATTCCATTGCGATAGTGACCGTACGCCAGCCATAAACTGGTGGCGGGTAGGCGCTCCACCACCGGTTCGCTATTTTCCGTTGCCGGGCGAAATCCAAGCCAGGCGACCGGCTCGGCCGCGGCACGCAAAGCTGGACACAACTCTACCGCGCGCGCCTTGATTTCGGCGATCAACCGCGGGTCCAACTCGCGATCGAAGCCCACCTGCTCCGACGAAGTTCCGGCTATGGTGAACCCGCTTGACCGCTGCATCACGTATGTGTGGCCGTGCCGCAAAATAGGACCCAGCGATCCGGGCGCGAGTGTGTAACCCAGCAAATGCCCGCGCACCGGGAACGTCGCAGGGACAGGGATCGGCTCGCCGTCGCGAAAGATCGGAACCGAGCCGCTCCATGCGCCGGCTGCCACTACTGCCGACCGCGCCGTCATCGCGCTGGCGCCAGTTCCAACTTCCACGTTCGTGCCCGTTGCATGGACCGCCAACGCCCGAGTCTGCTCCACGATTTCGACGCCGCGGTTCCGGCAAGCCAACAACAACGCTCGCGTAACATCGCGTGGATCAACCAGGGCATCGTCCGGAAAGTACATGCCGCCTTCCACCGGTTCCGCGCGAATGCCCAAACTGCCCTGCGCTTCACGCCGCGCACGGAGTTCCTGCCATTCATCCTCGCTGCGAGCGATCTCGTGTGCGCCGCACCGCCGAAAGTCGATCTTGACTCCGGTCTCGCCTTCGAGTTCCGCCACGAACGCCGGATACAGTGCCAGGCTTTCCATGGCAAACGCTGCCCATCGACTGTGCGCCACGACTTCGCCGCCCGGCGCCAGCATACCCGCTCCTGCCCAACTGGCCTCGCCGCCGAACGTAGCAGCTTCCACTAGGGCAACGGCCGCTCCCGCTTGCGCCAGGCGCCAGGCAATCGATCCACCGATAATGCCTCCGCCGATAACGATTACATCCGTCATGAAACTACATGGTAAGCGACCGGGTGCATCGACCGCCGTCATCCTTGACCCTCTATCCGCCGTTCGCTATCCTGAACCCATCAGGAAACGCTAAGGCAGCCCGCTACACCATCCCCCGTTTGGAGGCGTTATGAACCCACAAGAAGTCTTGGAGTACGCAAAGACCCATGACGCGCGGCAGTTAGACCTGCGCTTCACCGACATCCCCAGCCTACAGCATCATATTTCCTACCCGATCAGCGAATTGAACGAAAGCAGTTTTGAAGAAGGCTACGGCATCGACGGGTCGAGCATTCGCGGCTGGGCAGCCATCAACGAAAGCGACATGCTGCTGATTCCGGATCCCACCACGGCGTTCATGGACCCCTTCGCCGAGACCGCCACGCTGGTCATGAATGGCGATGTGATCGATCCCATCACCAAGCAGCACTACGAGCGCGATCCGCGTTGGATCGCCAAAAAGGCCGAGTTGTACCTGAAGAACACAGGTGCCGGCGACACCGCGTTCTTCGGCGCCGAAGCCGAGTTTTTCATCTTCGACAACGTCCGCTTCGACCAGAACCAGCATTCCGGCTACTATTTCATCGACGCCGACGAAGGCCGCTGGAACTCCGGCCGCGAAAAAGACAACCTCGGTTACCGGCCGCGTTATAAGGAAGGCTACTTCCCCGTTCCGCCCACCGATCATTACCAGGACCTGCGCAGCGAGATGGTGCAGACCATGATCAACTGCGGCCTGCACATCGAATGTCACCATCATGAGGTCGCCACCGGTGGCCAGTGCGAGATCGATCAGCGCTTCGACACTCTGGTGAAATCCGCCGACAACATGATGCTGTATAAGTACATCATCCGCAACGTGGCGAATCAGTACGGCAAAACCGTGACCTTCATGCCGAAGCCGCTGTTCTCCGATAATGGCAGCGGCATGCACACGCACCAGAGCATCTGGAAGGATGGCAAGCCGCTATTTGCAGGCGATTGCTACGCGGGCCTAAGCCAGATGGCGCTGTGGTATATCGGCGGCCTGCTGAAGCATGCGCGCGCGCTTTCCGCCATCATCGCCCCAACCACCAACAGCTACAAACGGCTGGTGCCGGGCTACGAAGCGCCCGTCAACCTGGCTTATTCGCGGCGCAACCGTTCCGCGGCTTGCCGCATTCCCATGTATTCCGCCAGCCCCAAGGCAAAGCGCGTGGAGTTCCGTCCGCCCGATCCTGCGGCCAATCCATACCTGGCCTTCTCCGCCATGCTGATGGCCGGTCTGGACGGCATCGCCAACAAGATCGATCCCGGTGAACCCCTGGATAAAGACATTTACGACCTCTCGCCGGAGGAGATGCGCAAGGTTCCTTCCATGCCGGCATCGCTCGACGAAGCGCTCGGCTGCCTGGAAGACGATCATGGCTTCATGATGAAGGGCGACGTCTTCACCGAGGAGTTGATCGAGACCTTTATCGACTACAAGCGCAAGAACGAAGCCGATGCCGTGCGCCTGCGGCCGCATCCCTACGAATTCGCGCTCTATTACGACGTCTAGCGCCTCAGGCGAGTGAGATGATCAGGCCGCCGATGGCGATGAACACGCCGCCGATCAATACGGCTGTGCTCGGCCGCTGCGAATAAAATAGCCAGGAAATGAGCTGCGCGATCACGAAGAAAAAGACCACGTAGAGGCCCAGCAGCCGGCCGAAATCCCACGGCGGCCGATTCACGGTCCAGCCATAAAGGAACAAGACCACCGCGCCCGCCAGAAAGAATAAGATGCGCGGCGCCAGCGCGGTGGAGTGCAGTCCGTTGCGCACCAAAGCGTCGCCGCCAGCTTCGAGCAGCGCAGCCAAAGCCAGTACTAGAACGATTGTGCTCTGTTTCATGAGTGTTTGGCCACCAGCAGCAGCAACCCGAAAATGACGATCGGAATCAAGGCCAGAGCGGCGTAGAACAGCACCCGCCGCGCCCCTGGAGTACGTCGCCGCTTCCAGTCGCGCTGTTCCGGCCGGTCGGCCACGCCCACCTGGTCGAGATGCCGCAGATCCCACGCGAATTCGCGCGCGCTGGCGTAGCGGCTCTTTGGGATCGCGTTCCAAGGCCCTGTAAATCATTTCCTGAAGCTGTGGTGAGATGGCCGGATCGACCTCGCGCGGCGGCACCGGATTGTTCAGCACTCGATCGTTCATCAGCAGGAATGCGTTTTCGCCGGCGAATGGCGTTTGGCCGGTCAGCATCTCGTAAAGCATCACGCCCAGGGCGTAAATATCGCTGCGCGCGTCGCCCCGTTTGCCTTTCACCTGTTCCGGCGAAATGTACTCGGCGGTGCCCATCACCTGCGACAACTTGGTGAAAGTGAGACGCCGCGAGCCCGCCTTCGCCGCGATACCGAAGTCGATCAGCTTCACCCGGTCGCCCTCGCTCACCATAATGTTTTCGGGCTTCAGGTCGCGATGCGCAATGCCGTGAGTATGAATGTATTCGAGCACTTCGCAAATGTTCGCGCTAATGCTTACGGCGCGCTCGGCAGGCAGCTTTCCCTGCTCCACCATGATCTCCCGTAGCAGGCGGCCCTCGACCCACTCCATCACCATATAGAGGCGGCTGCGGTCCTCGCCGCCGACCACTTTCATCACCCCGGGGTGATCCAACACCTTGCCGATATCCTCCTCGCGGTGAAAGCGGTCGAAAAACAGAGGATCGCTCTCCATCTCCGGATGCGGAATCTTGACGGCTACCTGTTGGCCTGTGCGGCGGTCCGTGCCGCGGAAGATCGAAGCCATGCCACTGCGCGCCACCAGCGCTTCGATGTTGTAGTAATCGAGTTGGTCGCCGGCTTGAACGGGGTCCATTGAGTTGGTAAGCAGTGAGGCGGAACGCACGCGTCGGCGGGTGAAACACTGACATTATCGCTTACAGCGTGTCGAGATGCCAAGAGAGGAAAGCTACCTCAGCTTATAAGGCCTCCCACGATACATTCCGACGCGTTCGACGGCCCGCACGCGCGCCGCAATTAGGCTGATATTATCGCTGCCGTCATTGTCATTCGCTAGCGCTACAAGTCTCGCGACGGCATCCGGCAAGTCACAGGCCGGAGTCAGAAAGCGCGCGAAGTCGGCTGTCTCCACGGCCCCATGCAGGCCGTCGGAACAAAGCGCCAAGACGTCGCCTGGGAAGACCTGATGCTCGCACAGGTCCGCATTCACGGACATGCCCGTCCCCAGCGACCGGGTCAGCAGATGCTTCGTGGTTGCCAGCGCGGCTTCCCGGGCCGACATAACTCCCATGCGCACCTGTTCGCTCACCAGCGTGTGGTCGCGTGTAAGCTGCGTCGCGCCGCCTTTACGGATCAGATAGCAGCGCGAGTCGCCGCAATGCGCCACCAGCACGCGATCGAATCGCAGCGCGCAGGCCACCATGGTCGTCGCCATGTTGACGCCGCCGGGTGCGGCGGCCATGCCCGTCTCCAGCACGCAACTGTGAGCGTCCCGTACCAAAGCTCCGAGCAGCGCGGACAACGGTTCCGCGGGGCGCGCCGAACGAAAGCCCGCGATCATCTTCTCTACAGCGACGCGCGAGGCAACTTCGCCGCGATCCTGCCCACCCACGCCATCGGCCAAGGCGAACAGCCAGCCATGGCTACGAGTTTCCGCAACGGAGCCGGGCGCCGACGAACCCAAATAGTCTTCGTTGTGCCCGCGCGAACGCCCGGCGTGGGACAACAATGCGAATTCTACATCCAGCACGTGCCCTCAATATCGCGCACACGCCGGCTCACGCAAACTCGGAATGAGTCGCCACCAGCGTGGCC
Source organism: Bryobacterales bacterium (assembly GCA_963738375.1). Taxonomy (GTDB): domain Bacteria; phylum Acidobacteriota; class Terriglobia; order Bryobacterales; family Bryobacteraceae; genus Bog-159. The sequence goes on from CAVTWL010000005.1 coordinate 122,642, forward strand.
TTTCCAGAGCTCTTGCTGGCGCGAACAAAGTAGATGCCGCCGTATATCGCCCATACTAACGCAATCCCCAGCGCCAGCAGCGGCTCCAGCTTGGTGCCGTAACCCATAAAGGGACCGGCCACATAGAAAGCCATGCACGCGAGGTTCGCGACGAGGCCGAAGACAGGAATGATCAGATGGCGGATCACATTGAACTTTGGGTGATTGTGATAAGCCACCAGGCAGATGACACAACTAAGCCCATACAGGAGAAAGGTTCCGAAGTTCGATGCCAGCGTCATGGTGAGCAGCGAGCTGGGTAGGGCCGCCATGGTGTCGTGCGTGGTGTATCCGAAGCTCGACCAGAAGCCCGGCGGCAGCGCCTTGATGGCGGCGTCAGTGGGCGCGCCCGCATCGCCAAACGGCATTAAAACGGCCACGCAGCCGATAGCGGCGGAAATGGCGGCAAGTATCCAGATGGCGCGGTGCGGGCTCAAGTTCTTCGCATGAAGTTCGCCGAAGTAACCGTGCAACTCTTTGTCCTTACCCATCGCGTAAGTCACGCGCGCGCCTGTGTTCATGCACGACAGGGTCGTACCGATCAGCGCCAGGAATACGGTGAAGGCTTCGCAGAGCATGAAGATCTTCCCGCCGCCCGGTCCGAATAGAGCGGTGCCCACGACAATCATCATGTCGCCGATAGGCGCGGCCGACCCTCCGGCGCTTTGCATGGTGTATCCGCTGTTCAAAAAGTAACTGGCGGAGAAATATTCAAACAAGTAGCAAAATAGTCCCTGCACCAGGAGCGAGACAATCACGGCGATGGGAATGTCACGGCGGGCGTTCTTGGCCTCAGCGCCCATCGTAGTGACTGACTCAAACCCTACCAAAATCAAAATCGCGACCGTAGCCTGAATAAAAGCCCAGCCTAAGTTGTGAAACCCTACTACCGACGAAGCGTTGGTGTGGGTCAAAAAGCCGCCCTTTTCATCCCGGGCTGGATAAGAAATGCGATAAGGCACGCGTTTGCCGGCCGCATCGAGCTTGGGCTTTGGGACGCCGTTCGCATCGCGCAAGACCGTATCGGTTGGCTGCCCGGCCCCCACTGTCTTTTCCGTGGCAAACTCATAGCTGTAAGCTTCCCCGGACATGGAATCGAATTGAAACGCTACGCTGCCCGGCGCATGGTTCATGCGATAGTTCAACGCCAGCACGGAAAAGAGAATTAGGGCGCTGATCTGAATCACATTGATCGCCACGCTTACTGTCGTGGATCCATTAATGCCGCGATGCGCAATGTAACCGACCAGAAAAGCGAATGCGATCGCCACCGCCATCATAAACGCCGGACCCGGATTGGTGGCGCTCATGAAGTTCGGCCAGATCGTCCCCACAACATAGCCGCACAGGATTCCCAGAACGCCTACCATCACTCCCGGATAAACCCAGTAATAAACGTGCGAGCCCCATCCGACAATAAACTTAGAGATCCGCGCGTATCGCCACGCCTTTTCATGACCCAGGAAGGCCTGTTCGGCGAAGTAATAGGAGCTACCGGTGCCCGGATACAACTTAGCCATTTCGGCATAACACAGCGCGGTAGCGAGACACAGTGCCAGCGCAATCACGATTCCGATCCACATGGAGGGCGCAGTCACGCCGGTGGTCGCCTGAATCTGAAAAGTCAACCAGAGAAAAGCGCCTGGCGCAATCAGAGCCATGGCATTCATCGTTAAGCCGGTTAGGCCTAGCGTTGACTTCATCCGGACCGGAGCTTGCTCAGGCAATAGTATGTCCTTTTGCGGAAGCGGTTTAGATGCTGCTATGATAGTCGGAACCCAAGTAACAACGAAGCGCAAAGTTTCTATCGCGAGGATAAGGATTTTCAATCGCCCATGATGGAAACCCCTGATGCTCATCCGCTGAAGTCAGGCCATCGGGACAGAGCCACTACCCCGAAGTGGGTCTTATGAAAGTCCTCGGCGGTGTTCTGCTGCTGGCCGGTTGGCTGATCGTTGCGTCGGCTATCGCGCTATTGAAGACAAACTTTGAGCGGGGCTGGTTTGCCGCCGCCGGCGCCGGAGTGGAAGTGCTGGGCTTGGCGCTGGCGGTCCGCGCACACAGGCTGCCGGAAGGCCAAGGACGATGAGCCCCGCCAACATGTTCTGTTTGGTCTTCATCCTCCTTACGCCTTGCGCGGGGGCGGGGCTGAGCCTGATGAACACCGGACTCGGACGGTCACGAAGCGCCGCCCACGCGATGCTCACCTCGCTCTGCGTTCTGTCTGTAGCCGCCATCGCTTACGCCCTGATTGGGTTTTCGTGGCAGGGAATTGCAGGCGGCGCCGCTCACAGCATGCGAGTCTTGGGCAAAGACTGGAACTGGATTGCGGCGGAACCGCTGTTTCTGCGGGGCCGCGCACTGGATGGTTCCCACGCATCGCTGGTGGTGTTGCTCCAGATTTTCAGTGTGGGCGTGGCCGCCCTGATTCCGCTCGGCAGCGGTGGCGACCGCTGGCGGCTCGACTGCGAGTTGCGCATCGGCCGCTCTGCTTGGAGGACTTTACCTACCCATTGTTCGCGCATTGGGTTTGGGGAGGCGGTTGGCTCGCGCAATTGGGCAGCAATTACGGAATCGGCCATGGCTTCCTGGACGCGGGGGGCGCCGCTTGCATTCAAGTAACCGGCGGCCTCACCGCCCTCGCCATCACTTGGATCATCGGGCCGCGCCGTGCGAAGTACGCTACGCCAGGGATACCCGCGGCGATTCCTGGCCACGATGCGGTGGTGGTGCTGTTCGCCTGCTTTCTGGCTCTAGTCGGATGGTTGGGGCTGAATGCCGCGGGCACTCTGCTCTTCACCGGCGCCGAGCCGAGCCGCGTGGTGCTGGCGGCTGTGAACACTTTGCTGTCCGCTGCCGCCGCGCTTCTGGCGACAGTGGCGGTCACCGGAATCCGGTTCGGACGGCCCGACGCTTCGCTCTGCGCGAACGGGTGGGTAGGGGGCCTGGTGGCGAGCAGCGCGGTGTGCGCTTACGTTTCGCCGGCTTCAGCGGTGGCTACAGGATTGATTGCCGGTATACTGGTCACTCTCGCCGTCGCGTATATCGAATGGCCGCTGGCTATCGACGACCCTGGCGGAGCGATTGCGGTACACGCTGGCGCTGGGCTGTGGGGTATTGTGGCGCTGGGGATACTCATCCAGTCTCCCGGCGCCGCGCCCGGCCAATGGCTGGCGCAACTGACGGGCGCTGCAACGCTCGTCGGCTTCATCCTGCCGCTCACGTATTCCCTCAACTGGCTGCTGAACAAGATCCTGCCGCAACGAGTGGCCCCCGAGGGCGAAAGGCAGGGTCTGGACCTCTATGAACTTGGCGCTGGGGCGTATCCCGAATTCATGACCCATACGGAAGACTTTACTCAGTAGCGCTTTCGGCCCGCTAAGCGAGTCAGCCAAAAAAGGATAAACCGTTCCCATAAATAAAATCTATGGGCCAAACCGTTGCAGGGGCAAGAGGTTTGCGAACATAATGAAGATGCCGAAAAATGTTTCATGAAGCCTCATCGGCGATCCGGTCCCGCATTGAAATCATACCTGGAAATCAGCCAGTAAGGAGATGAATGAGCAACGACTTGCAAGATTACCTGCGCCTTTCCTACGCCGAGCTTGAAGAGTTGAATCTAAATGCCAAGGAACAGCGCATGCAGCGTGTTCCCATCGAGAAGATTCAGGAAGAACGCCTCAAGTATCTCGCGGACGAGAAGCGCATTAAGGCCGTCACTGTCCTGTTCAGCGACCTGGAAGGCCGCCTGCACATGCTCGACTACGACAAAAAGTTTCTCATCAAGAGCTGGGACAACCTCACCTTCGACGGATCTTCCATTCGTGGCTTCACCGCGCAAAAAGAGAGCGATTTGCGCTTGGGCATCGACTGGTCGGCATTTTATTGGGGACCGGCCGATATTTTCGGTCCCGGAAAAGTGATGGTTTTCGGCGAAGTCATCGATAAAGATGGCGGCGCTTACGGCGCGGACCTGCGCGCTGTCTTGAAAGCGTACGCCAACGGCGTATACAAGAAGAGTGGCTACACCCTGAACGCGGCCAACGAAATCGAGGGCTTTCTGTTCAAGGGCGTGGACGCCGAACGCCACTACCACGAAACCGGCAAGTTCGAATACGTGAGTTCCGGCGGCTACTACCATTCCCTGCCCGGTGATGCGCTTCGCCTGTTCATCGACACTTCAGCCGAAGTGCAGCGCGCCATGGGCTTCCAAAACGAAAAGGACCACCCCGAAGTCGCGCCCTCGCAATTTGAAATCAACTACGGCTACGCCGAAGTGGTAGCCGCCGCCGACCAGATCCAAATCTACAAATTGATTTGCCGCCAGGTCGCCACCCGTATGGGCCTCACTGCCTCCTTCCTGCCCAAACCGATCGTGGGCGTGAACGGCAGCGGCATGCACACCAACGTGTCCATCACCAAGGACGGCACGAACCTGTTTTGGGATCCCGACGGTCTCGAAAAGATGAGCCCGTACTCGTGGGAATTCGTCGACCGCATTCTGACCCACGGCAACGACCTCTGCCTGCTGCTGAACGCCAGCGTCAACGCCTACCGCCGCCTCGATCCGCACTTCGAAGCGCCTAACCAGTTGAAGGCCTCCGCCACCGATCGCGGCTCCATGATCCGCATTCCTATCGGCAACGCACGCAGCGCCCGCGTGGAGGTCCGTTCTGTCGGTCCCGACGCGAATCCCTATATGGTGCTCTATGGCATCTTCCGTACGGGTATCGAGGGTGACATCGCGCAGATCGAAAATATCCGCAGTGCCGCGCGCTATCTGCCCGACAATATTTACGACGCCATCGACAATTTCAACAAATCCGATTGGACCACCAAGCTACTCGGCGAGGACGTAAAGGGCCGCTACGCGGATTTGAAGCGGGCCGCCGCCGACCGTTGCGCGCGCGCGCTGGGCACCGTGGTTAAGGCCCCCGAAGTGCAGCATCACCACGAAGTCTACACGCAATACCTGTGGAACATGTTCTAGAGTAGTGGCTGTGCACCCAGCCGAAGTCAATTTGAACCCCGCCGGCGTGATCGTGCAAGTGAACGTCTCGGCCGGCGGGGTTCCCAAACGTCCCATCCCCTCCGCTACCATCACCGCGCTCGGAATCGCCGGCGATTCGTGGGCGCATCCTCAGATCCATGGCGGACTGCGCCAGGCCGTCCTCCTCATAGCGGCGGAAACCATCGACGAACTACGTGCTCGTGGGTATCCTGTTTTCTACGGTGCCTTAGGTGAGAACCTCACCACCCGCGGCCTGGACCGGCGCGAGTTGCGAGCCGGCCACCGGCTGCGCGCCGGGGAAGCAATTCTAGAAATCACCAAAGTACGCGGACCTTGCCGCGCCCTGGATGTCTACGGCCCAGCCATTAAGCAGGAAATCTATGACAGCCGCGTGAAAGCCGGCGATGCCACTTCGCCCCGCTGGGGCATGAGCGGATTCTACGCCGGAGTGGTGCAGCCTGGCAACGTGCGGCCCGGCGACGCCATCCTCGTTCTCTCTGCCCAATGTTGAAACCGGCTGCGAACTACCGGCTCTCCCCGCCTAAATTCATTGCATCGTTACACCCCCCGGCTATAATCTTTATAGTGGTTGCGTCTGTCCTAACTCATGCGGCACTTGCTCGAAGCGGTCGAATTCCGCAATCCTTCCCGCGCGCGCGATGACATCGCACGCCTCGGTGGCGGCATTTCCGATCGCATTACGGCGCGCATTCAGGCACTGCTGGCCACCGTACCGGATCCCGACGAAGCATTGCATTTCCTGGAGCGATTGCGCGAAGACGCCCCCGCCGCACTGAATCGCATCGCCAGTTCTCCGGCCGCGCTGCGCTGCCTGGTGACTACATTTTCATATAGCCGGTTCTTGTCGGAAGCGGTGCTGCGTCGTCCCGAATGGTTGTTGCAGGCCGCCGCGCCAGGCGACTTGTATCGCATGTTGTCGGTCGAGGAATTCGCGGCGAGCTTGCTCGAATTCCGCGCCGCGGAAGATCCCGGCTTAGCGTCATCCGTGCTGCTGGCGCGTTTCCGGCGCCGCCAGACTCTGCGCATCCTGCTGCGCGATGTCTTGGGCCTCGCAGCGCTGGCCGATATCACCGGTGAACTCTCCAACCTGGCGGACGCCATTCTCGATTTCGCCTACTGGCAGATCCGCGACCAGTTGACCGCGCGCCACGGGGAACCCTGTTGCGAAGATACTGAAGGCCGGCGGCAGCCCTGCGCGTTTGCCGTGATCGCGCTCGGAAAGCTGGGCGGCCAGGAACTCAATTACAGCTCCGACATCGACCTGATGTTCGTCTACGCGGCGAACGGCGAAACCGCCGGCACCGCACTCCATCAGCAACAAGGAATTCTTCAAGAAGGTCGCCAACCAGTATACCGAACTGCTTTCCACTTACACCGCGGACGGCATGTGCTACCGCGTCGATCTGCGCCTGCGCCCCGACGGGCGCCTCGGCGAGGTATGCACTTCGCTCGAAGGCGCGAAGCGCTATTACCAGGAACGCGCGCGCGATTGGGAAAAGCAGATGCTGATCAAAGCGCGCGTGTGCGCCGGCGATCAGGCCCTGGGGCGCGAACTGCTGGAATTCGTCGAGCCGCTGATCTACTCGACCACCCTCGATTTCCGCGCGGTCGAAGCCGTATCGGAAGCGCGCGAACGCATCAGCGAAAAACTCGCCGCCAAACGCGCCCATGGCGGCCTGGATATCAAGCTGGCGCCCGGCGGCATTCGCGATATCGAGTTTCTGGTGCAGTGCCTGCAGCGCCTGCACGGCGGCCGCGAGCTCTGGGTGCGCCACGGCGGCACCCTGCTCGCGCTCTCGCGGCTGCACGAAAGGACCTGCTCTCATCGAGCGAGTACGCGCGCCTGGCTTCGGCCTACCAGTTTCTGCGCCACATCGAACACCGCCTGCAATTCTACGACGACCGGCAGACCCACACGCTGCCCGATTCACTCCGAAGAACTGGAAATGCTGGCGCGGAAGATGCCGGCCGAATCGGGCGATCCGCTCACGGCCGAGTCCCTGAAAGTCCGGCTGGAACAGCACTGGGTAACGTCCGCGAACTATATGCACGCGTCATCAGCGCGCGCAAGTCCATCTATACCATTCCGGTCGATGACCGCCTGGATGATCGCTGGCAGCCGCTCGACATGGCGAACACGCCGGCGGCGCCTGACAGTCTCACGCGCTACCTGGACCAGATCGCGCCCGGCCTGGCGGCGACACTGACACGCGTGAAATTGAATCGCGGACGCGAGCGCTTTGAGATCTTCCTCGAGAAAATCGCCGCCGACGCCCCCTGTCTCACGCGCCTCGACGCGGATTCCAGGATGGTGGAGCAATGTAGCCGATATCTTCGAGCACAGCCAGTATTTCGGCGATGAACTGCTGCGGCATCCCGAAATGCTCCGCGACCTGGACGCTGCCGTGCCGCCGACCGGACGACGAAGCCATCGCCGACAGCGCTTCGCTGCGCGGCTATTTCCGCCGCCGGATGTTGCGGCATCCAAACCGCCAGCCTGCTCGGCCCCGACGCCGATTTTTGAAACCCTGGAGCGCACCTCCGATCTGGCCGACACCGTGATCGCGGCCGCCTATCGCATCGCCCTCGCCGAAGCGCCTCCGCCCCGCAGACGCCGCCTATACGCCCGACGCAACAGATGATGGTCGTCTCGCTGGGCCGCCTCGGCATGCGCGAGTTCGATCTCGCTTCCGATGCCGACCTGGTTTTCGTCATTCCCGACGAAGACGCCGCCGAACTTGCGTTCTGGACCGCCGTGGCCGAGCGCATGATCAACGCCATCAGCGCCTATACCGGCGATGGCGTCATGTTCACCGTCGACACCCGCCTGCGTCCCAACGGCCGCGAAGGCGCGCTGGTGCAACCCGAAGCCGCCTATCGCGATTACTTCGCCAAACACGCGGAAGCCTGGGAAGGCATCGCCTACATGAAAGCGCGCGCCGTCGCCGGCGACCTGGAACGCGCCACCGAGTTCCTCCACGAGCTGCAGGAATTGGACTGGCGGCGCTACGGCCAAAGCGGACGCTCCCGGCAGGAACTGGCGCAAATGCGCGCCCGCCTCGAAAAAGAACAAGGCTCGCGCAATCCGCTTAAAGCCGCTGCCGGCGGATTTTACGATATCGACTTTGCCTTAATGTACCTCCGCCTGCGCGGCGCCGGAATATTCTTTAAGGTGCTGAACACCCCGGCCCGCATCGATGTCATCGAAAAGATGGGCCAACTGGAGCGCGACGACGCCGATTTCCTGCGCGACGCCGCCGTCTTTTACCGCGCCATCGATCATGGCCTGCGGGTCGCCACAGGCTATGCGGGTGGACATCTGCCCACCTCCCCGTCGCACTCCGAGACCCTGGCTGACTTGGTCCGCCGCTGGACCCCCGATCGCCTGCACGATCAGCGGCTGGATCGCAAACTCGGTGAAATCCGCCAGAAAACGCGCGCCTTCTTCAACCGCGTTTTCGGAGTGTAACGTGGCACGCGCCGTTTCGCCGCGTGCCCGCCGCGTCCTCCGTCTGGTGGCCGTGCCATGCATCGTAGGGCTCGTCATCGCGTTCTATTCGCTCGTCGCGCCGGTGAATAGCACCACCGTGGCGCTTACCTTATTGCTGGTAGTCTTCGGCATCTCCGCTGTTTGGGGGCTTTTGGAGGCGACCATCGCTTCATTCCTGGCGGTGCTCGGCTTCAATTACTATTTCCTGCCACCCATCGGAACATTTGAAGTGCAGGACCCGCAAAACTGGGTCGCGCTAGTGGCATTCCTCGTCACCGCCGTGATGGCCAGCCAGCTTTCCGCCCGCGCTAAACGGCGCACGCGGGAAGCGGTGGAGCGCCGCCGCGAAATCGAAAGCCTGTACGCACTCAGCCAAAGCCTGCTCCTCAGCGGCAGCGCGCGTTCCGCCAGCCAGGACTTGGTAGCGCGCGTGGTGAAGATCCTGGGTGTCACCAGCGTCGCCTTCCACACCCGGCAGCCGCGGGAAACGTTTCGTTGGGGCCCGGACGAGCCACTGCTTGGCGATGAACAACTGGAAACAGAACGCGACGAAGCGGTGATCGATAGGGCCCGCGGCGTGGCCATCGTCCCCGTCACCCTGGGCGGCCAGGAGTTGGGCAACCTCGGTCTGACCGGACCGCTGCCGTCGGACGAAATCCTCAACGCCGTCGCCTACCTCGTGGCCATTGGCATCGAACGGGCCCGCACTCTCGAGGAAGCCAGCCGTGGCGAAGCTGCTCGCCAAAGCGAAGTGCTCAAATCCGCTCTACTGGATGCTTTGGCGCACGATTTCAGGACGCCACTGACCTCCATCAAGGCTGCCGCCACCAGCTTACTCAGCCAGCCGCAAACCGATTCGGATAAGGAGTTGACGACCATCATAAACGAGGAGGCCGACCGGCTGAACCGCTTGGTCGCCGAAATCCTCGAAATGGTGCGTATCGAAGCAGGCAAGCTGCACCTGGAAAAGAAGCCGCAGGATATCGGCGAAATCGTGGCTGCCACGCTCGCGGAAATGAAGCCCGCTTTACAGGAAAGGCCGGTGGACGTTCGCCTGCAAGGCACCCTCCCTTCCGTCGAAGTGGATTTCGATTTTATCCAACAGGTCTTGCGCCAGCTCCTGGATAACGCGCTGAAATATTCGCCGCCCGGCTCGCCGCTGACCATCGCGGCGCTGGCGGGCGAGTCCCGCGTCGTGGTCAACGTAGCCGATCGCGGCGGCGGCATCGACGAAGTGGAGCAGATGCGCATCTTCGATAAATTCTTCCGCGCCCGCGAGCACCGCTTCAAAGTGCCGGGAACCGGCATGGGCCTGGCCATCGCGAAAGGCATCGTGGAAGCGCATGGAGGCAAAATCTGGGTGACCAGTGAACCGGGCCAGGGCTCCGTCTTCAGTTTCTCTCTGCCCTTGCACCGTGGTGAAATAAGCTCGTGAGCGCTGGACGAATTCTGGTAGTGGACGACGACCCGCAAATCCGCCGTGTCATGCGAGCCACGTTAGTAGGGCATAAGTACGAAGTCATCGAAGCCCGCAACGGCGAGGACGCACTCGCTAGGATCTCGGGAGAGATACCCGACTTGGTCCTGCTGGATATGAACATGCCCGGTATGGACGGCCTGGAAACCTGCCAGCACTTGCGCTCGGGCTCGGATGTCCCGGTCATCATTCTCTCCGTGCGCAATAGCGAGAAGGACAAAGTGGCCGCACTCGATGCCGGCGCCGACGATTACATCACCAAGCCATTTGGTATGGAAGAACTTCTGGCGCGCATCCGTGCCGCCCTCCGCCGCGCGCCCACATCTCCCGAAAGCGGCCCGCACACAGTGTCCACCGCGGATCTTGAAATCGACTTCGACACGCGGCGCATCAAGGTCAGGGGCAAGGAAACGCGCTTGACTCCCAAGGAATTCGACCTGCTGCGCTATCTCGTCTCGCAATCCGGTAAGCCCGTCCCGCATCGCGAATTGCTGCAGGCCGTTTGGGGACCGGACTACGGGGACGAGCCCGAATATCTGCGCGTCTTCATCAATCAGCTACGCAAGAAGATCGAGCCCAACCCCGGCAAGCCGAAATACATTCTGACGGAACCGTGGGTCGGCTATCGCTTCGCACCCGGAGATAGTGTCGCGAGCTAGCCCTTCGCCGCACCGTCTGCGTCGATGCGCCACACGCCTTCGAAGTCGACAAAATAACAGACCACCGTCAGCTCCGGTAGCGCCTCTCTCAGATAGGCCGCCGCCCGCCGCAGTTCCATTTTGTGGTGCGACAATTCGGCCTTCGTGTCTCCGCCAAATGCGCCCAGTCCACCGTAAGCGCCGCAATCGGAATGCACCATCAGCAGCACCCGATCGGTGCGGTGCAGCCGCATCGACTTGCGCAGTTGGTCCAGCACCAGTTGGCGCTCGGCTTCTCCGTCCGGTGTCGCCAGGGACTTCGCGCCGCCCGCCAGGCGAATGGCGTCGAAGCACACGATGCCGGTCTTCTTCAGCAGTTTACGGAATGCCATCTCAAAACGGCTGTCGTAACACCAGATGACCGCGGCATCGGCGCGATAGGTCTCACGCGGGGAATCGAAGTGCAGGATTTTTTCCATGGTGTCCTACTCGTTCTAAGATAGCGAATACCGCATGCTCAAAGGACGAATCCTCGACCTCAGCCAGCCCGTGGACGCGGACACACCCGTCTTTCCAGGCGATGGCCCGGTGCGCATTACCATCCTCGACCGGACCACGTCAAATCTGAGCCGCATCGACCTGAGCCTCCATACCGGCACCCACATGGATGCGCCCTTCCATTTCGTCAGGGATGCCGAAACCGTCGACCTCGTGGCGCTCGAACGCTGCATCGCGCCGGCGCGTTTGATCGACCTGCGCGCCATTGCCCCGGCCGGCGAAATCCGCCGTCATCATCTGCAAGCACGCTGCCCGGCGCCGATGGCCGGCCATGCCGCGGTCCTGCACACCGGCTGGTCCAGGCATTGGGGGGCGTCCGGCTACTTCACCGGCCATCCCTGCATCGCTGCCGATGCCGCGAGCTACCTGGTCGATTGCGGCGTGACCCTCGTGGCTGTGGACATGCCGTCCGTCGATCGCCAGCCGTATCCGGCGCATCGCATTCTCCTCGGCGCCGGCATCCCGATCGTCGAGAATCTGACGAAGCTGGATGCGATCGGGGTGCAGCCATTCCAACTCGTAGTGCTGCCCCTCAAATTGACCGGTCGGGACGCGTCGCCGGTGCGCGCCATCGCGATTCTTTGAAATCATTCGCAGATCAAATTGATCTGGCCTATCCCGCCCTTCACGCTCACGTGAATGGTGGAGGTCACGTCGCCGGTAGGCTCGTTCACCCAGCGGTCGCCACGTTTGGTCAGCCCGCTCGCCGAAATTTCCCCGATGCCGCCGTGCGCCTCGATATCCAGGCGCGCCCGCTTCGGCAGTCGCACCGTTGCCTGGCCCACACCGCCCCGGACGTTAACATCCATGTTGCCGCGCGGGTGCCCGGTCAGGTCTACCTTCATATCGCCCGCGCCCACCTCCACATCAAGATCGTGTAGCGCTGTATTGCCCAGATTCAGAGTACCGTCGCCTGCGCCCATCTTCACGCTGACATCCATCGGCACATCCTGGTTCATGCGCAGCTCCCAGTGATTCTTTCCGGAGTTCCCCATGGAGTGCCCTTTCTGCTGCGTTACCCGCAGCACGCCGCGCGTCCCGTTTACGTCGTACTGTATGTCGGGTTTTCCGTCGTGGCTGCGGTATTGGAACTCGGCGTCCATCAACTTGGCCTCGCCGCCCCGCATAACCAGCTCTCCGGCGCCCATTTCGACGTGTACCTCAACGTTTTTCGCGCCTTTCAAATCGACGCTGTGCGACTCGTGTTCCAACGGACCCGAGTCGTCAGTCACATAACACGAGGACGTAATCAAGACCAAAGCGGCCATTCCGGCCAGCCATCCCCCGGTTTGAAGCCTGGTTTGCAATGCGGTGCGGTTCACAGATGCCTCCACCCGTTAGCATACGCGAACCTCGCCTCGCGTGTTCCTTATTGTTCCGTGCGATTCGTATGGGTGTGGCGATCCTGGTGCGCCGCGCCTTCTACAACAGCCGTTGCTGAACTAAGACAGTGAGGGAACGCGGGACACAGTTTTCCGCAGAAACGGATCCTCCGGGTCGACTCCCGGCGGACAACGGCCGCGAGGGGCGATGGATACCTAAACCCGCCGCAAAACGCGGGCCGGCAGTGTAATGATCGCCCAAACCAGCTCCAGCACACCGCCAACCGCGATGCCCACGATCCGGAATGGGAGCAGCAGCAGCCAGATGAGTGGATACAGGATCAAAGCGATCAGCGCCAGCGGCCAGCAGAAAAACAGGACCACGATCCACAGCAGGAAGGTCAACACAAAACCTCGCTATCGAGCGCCGCTTCGGCATCCGCCACATTCTCAAACATCGGAACGATTTCCGCAATGCGCGTCATTTCGAGGACTTCGCGCACACGCGGTCCAGCGCCGGCCAGAAAAAGCTGTCCCTCGCGCGCAGCCAGTGATTTATGCAACTCCACGATAAACGCCAGACCGGTCGAATCGACATACGGGACGGCGCTCAAGTCCAGGATGGCATTGGAAATACCTGCTTCCTGCAGGGATTTTTCAGCCGCCGACAGCTCCGCATCGGAGCCGGTGACGAAGCGGCCGATCAGCCGGAGAATTGCCACGCCGTCAAGAACTTCAGATTGCACACGCATAAAATACTCCAGAAAAACGGTTCAAATTATTAGACGATGGTGCAAGCCAAAAGGTTCACGGGTATCGTTCATCCGATATGGCAAAATAGTAGCCACATGTCCGAAACAGCAGACGTGGTTATTATTGGCGGCGGCATCGTTGGTTCGAGCGTCGCCTGGCATCTCACGCAAGCCGGATGCCGCAATGTGCTGGTGATCGAGCGGGAAAGCCAGCAAGGTCTGGGCTCCACAGGCAAAAGCATGGGCGGCGTGCGCGCGCAATTCGCAACCTCGGTGAACATCCGGATGTCGCTGTACTCCATCCCCATCTTTGCCGCCTTCGAGGAGCTTACCGGACGCCCCTCCGAATACAAATCGCATGGCTACATGTTCGTCGCCACCTCCCCCAACCATCTCGAATACTTGCGGCGCAACTTCGAACGCCAGGTGGCGCTGGGTTTGAAACCCGTGGAAATGCTGACCTGCGAAGAAATTGTCCACCGGGTGCCGCAGTTACGTTCCGATGACATTATCGGCGGGAGCTTTTGCGCAACCGACGGCTTCGTGGATCCCTACAGCGTCATGAAAGGTTTCATGGCTTCCGCTGCCGATCGCGGCGCGCGCCTGTGGCGCAACGTCGAGGTAACCGGCATCGATGTGAATGCCCAAGGCGTCGCCGGAGTGCGCACATCGAACGGCGGCGTGGTGACGCGCACCGTGGTGAATGCCGCCGGTCCCTGGGCGCCGCAGGCCGCGCGCATGGCCGGCGTCGAACTGCCCATCGTGCCGCTCCGTCGCATGCTGGTGCCCACCGAGCCCTTTCCCGGCTTGCCCGATCGCCTGCCCATGGTGATCGATATGTCCACCGGTTTTCATTTCCGGCCGGAAGGGCTGGGCCTGCTGATGGCTTGGAACGATCCGGAAGAAACGCCTGGTTTCAAAACTGCCTTCGATCCGGCCTTCATCGAGAAAATCTTGACTCATGCGGTCAACCGCGTCCCCTGCTTCGAGGATTTGCAAGTGAATCCGCATCGCGCCTGGGCCGGCCTCTATGCCGTAACGCCTGATCATCACGCCATCATCGGCCCCGCTCCGGGAGTTCCTGGGCTCTTCTTCGCGAATGGTTTTAGCGGTCACGGTGTCATGCATTCCCCCGCCACCGGACGCATTACCGCTGATCTGATCCTGCACGGCGAGAGCGATTTGCTCGATGCCCGCGACCTCAATTTGGAGCGCTTCGCAGAAGGCCGCATGCTCGAAGAAACCGCTGTCCTCTAAACGCTGCCGTATCCCCTAAGCTTATTAATATAAATCAGTTAGCTCGAGCCGTAAGAACCCTTTCCACAGCCTCCGCATCCAACTAAGTGAGGAAAAAAGGAGAGTCGCTATGTTGAGATTCTGGAAGGCGCCTTTAATTGCGGTCATGGCTTTGGGCACGCTGATGATTTCGGCGCCGCCGGCCTCCGCGGCGGTTCGCGTCGGCTTTGGTTATCGCGGCGGAATCGGTATCGGTGTTTATGGTGGCGGCTGGTACCCGGGCTGGGGCTATGGCTGGGGGTACGGTCCGGCTGGGTACGGATTTGGTTACTACGGTTCCCCGGCGGGCCACGTGAAGATTGATACGCCCGACAAGTCCGCTGCGGTTTTCGTCGACGGCGGATATGTGGGCCCGGTGGCGAAAAACAAAAAGTTCCCGCTGCGCCCCGGCAACCACGTTGTGGAATTGCGCGATCCCAACGGCCAGGTCGTTTATAGCGAGCAGGTCAATGTGATGCGCGGCAGGACCGTTGATATTCACACGTCTCCGGCCGCCCTGCCCAACCACGGCTAACTTTGATAACGCGCACGTGGGCTGCGGCTCTCCCCAAGGGCCGCAGCTTCCGGGTTTCCTGCTTTCAGTCAATCCCCAACGAAATCAAAATAGCCTCCACGTCGACCGCGCGCACACGCACGTCCGCGCTCATCGAAGCTGGGTTCGGCCGCTCATCGAACGCTTGAAACAACGCCAGCTTGGCGACTGCGTAGCGTTCGCTCGCCACCAGTGTGCGCTGGTTGCGTTGCTGCCACTCGTCAAGCGCCTCATCGCTCACCAGCACCGTTACAGCAATCGAAGTTTGCCGGTCGGCCGAGACATCGAAGACATACTCCGTACCCGCTTTGCGGTCCCGCGCGTACGGCCGCTGGCCTTCGTAGTAATACTGATAAACATACCCGCTTTGCCCGGAATAGGTCTTCTGCCGGCGGATGGCAGGCGTACCCGTCAGCGGCTGCGGTTTGCGCGAAAACCAGCGATCGAACACCTATCGATTATCAATGTACTTAAGTCCTGTTGACAAGCGGCGAATTCGGAGTGACACTGTAGGTGGAATCAGCCGGTGAATGATTCCGGAAGTCTAGAAATACACCGCATGGCCAGCTTCTGCCGATGCTGGCAAGGAGGTGCGAATAGAACCGGACCAGAATCGGGGCGGCAGCTTCCCCGGGCTTGCAGACAAGGCATTTCGAGCATCTCGAACGGCTGGATTCGCGCGCATCTTTGCGTTGCTCTCTTGAGCAAATCGGATAGCCGGCAACGAGTTCCTCGCGTTTGCACCTAGCGAAGCGGCCGCCCTTTTCGTTACTTCCTCCACTGTCCTACCCTTTCTTCCCCCATCCCGTGTAAACTGAGATTTACTCCTCTGTGATATGACACCACTTCCCCGGGAAATCGTCGCGGCCCATAGTCCGGATTCCGACGACGCGTATATGTTTTACGCGCTGGCCACCAAGAAAGTCCGCTCGCCCAAAGTTACCTTTCGCCACGTCCTCGAAGACATCGAATCGCTGAATCGCAAAGCGGTCGACGGCCTCTACGACCTCTCCGCCATTTCGTACCACGCTTATCCGTACGTCGCCGACAAATATGTCCTGATGGCCAGCGGCTCCAGCATCGGCGACGGCTATGGTCCCATGCTGGTGGCCACGCGGCCCATGGAAGTCGACGAGTTGGCCGGCAAACGCATCGCCGTCCCCGGCAAACTCACCACCGCCTATCTGCATTGAAAATATTTCAGCCGGATTTCGAAGCCGTGGTCGTTCCCTTCGATAAAATCATGCACGCCGTCCGCGAACATTCCGTCGATGCGGGCCTGATCATTCACGAAGGCCAGTTAACCTACGATCGCGAAGGATTTCACCGCGTTCTCGACCTGGGCAAATGGTGGAAGGGCAAGTATGGGATGCCTCTGCCCCTCGGAGGCAACGTTCTGCTGCGCTCGTTGCCGGCTGATATCCAGAGCGAGTGCTGCCGTTTGATGCGCGAGAGCATCCAATACGCGCTCGACAATCGCGACGAAGCGCTGAGTTATGCCCTGCAATTCGCGCGCGACATGGATACCAGCCTGGCCGAAAAGTTCGTTGGCATGTACGTGAATCACTACACGCTGGATGCCGGCGACGTGATCCCGGCCGCCGTCCAGAAATTGCTCGATCTGGGTCACGAAGCTGGGCTGATTCCCCATCGCGTGCAGGTCGAGTTCGTTCGCTGATTGCTACAGTAGAGGCATGTCCTCGACTCGCGTTCCGCTCCTGCTCATTTCTCTGTCTCTCGCGGCCCTGGCGCAAGAGGCAGTGCTGCGTCCCAAGGACGTTCGCGAAATGGGAAAGGGCGGCGCCGACGCCATCCCCAGCTTAGCCGCGCTGCTGACCAATCCGGACGTGGAGATCCGCCGGAAGCCGTCAAGCAGATTGCCGAAATCGATACGCAGCATAGCCTCGATCCTCTGGTGCAGGCCACGCGCGATACCGATGCGGAAATCCAGATTCGCGCCACCGATGGGTTGGTGAATTTCTATCTGCCCGGCTACCTGAAGACCGGATTCGGTTCCTCCGATTCGCCGCGCCGGAACCAGCATCAAAGGCCACTTCACCGATACCAACGACCAGGTGATCGATCCTTATATGACCCCGCGTCCGGACGTAATCGCCGCGCTCGGTGCTGCTGGCGCGCAATGGCGCGAAGGCCGATGCCCGCGCCAATGCCGCCCGTGCCATCGGCATCCTGCGCGGCAAAGCCGCCATTCCGGACTTGGTGCAGGCCATGCACTCCAAGGAAACGCCAGTGATCTACGAGTCCCTGGTGGCGCTCCAGAAAATCCGCGATCCCGAAGCGGCTTCCAGCATCTCATTCCTGCTGCACGATATCGATGCCAAGGTGCAGGTGGCGGCCATCGAGACCACCGGCCTTTTGCAGAACCAATCGGCTCTGCCCGACCTGGTCGACGTCCTCAACCATACCCGCGACGCCAAGGTGCGCCGTGCCGCCCTTACCGCCATCGCCATGCTGCCCGCCCCAACCAGCCGCGAAATTTACGCCCGCTACATCGCCGATAAGGATGACAAAATGCGCGCCGCCGCCGCGGAGGGCTTCGGCGCGGCTGAAAAATCCGGCGGACCTGCCTATGATCGAAAAGGCGTGGCAGGACGAAGGTAAGCCCGAGGCGCGCCTCTCCATGGCGTTTCGCGCAAGTGATGCTGGGCAAAACGGAAATCTCCGAATTCAGCCCATTGCAGTTTCTGATCAACAATCTGGATAGCGCCGCATATCACGGCGAGGCGTTCCCGTTCCTGATCGAACTGGCGCGCGATCCCGCCGTACGCAAGTCGCTGTACACGCCATTATTGCAGGGGACCAAAGACGAGAAAATCTACCTTGCGCGCGTGATGGCGCGCAGTGGAGACTCGAGTGACGCGCCGCAACTCGAAAAACTGAGCCACGATGCCGATCCGGAAGTGGGACAGGAAGGTTTGCGGGCCTTGAAGAACTTGCAGGCCCGCTCCTGAACGGAAATTTACTTGGCCTTTTTCTGCTTCTGCTGGCCAACGCGTACCTTGAAGTGTGAAATTTTGGCTTCCTGATACGCTTTATGATCGTGGCGGGACACCACATCGGCCAGATACTGGTCGATACTTGCATCCCTGGGCAACACGGCCATCACGGTGAAGTTCTCACCGCATTCGGGGCAGAAGGGCCGGAAACGCTTGACATTCGGAATTGCCATAACGTAGATAGTTTATCACAGCGGCGGAAGCGGGTTTAGGAGCGCCCTGAGTTAGCCCACCGCATTCGATATCATTCTTCAACCGCCCGCTTTTCGATCTGCGCGATCTCCCGGCGCGACCCGATCTGCCGGTGGACACCGCTCAAGAATTATCCGTCGCACCCACCGTTCACCACTTTCACTCGATAGAATGTAATGGCTTCAGCCCACATCGGCCCAAGGCCTGCGTTGTCTCGTTGTCCAAATCGCAGGACGCCAGCACTTGAGGCGTCCGCATTCCTCATTGGAGACAGCCGTTCCGTCCTCACATCCGTCCACCCGCAGAACGCCGCATTATAGACGATGAGCTTGGCGACCCGCTTTCCGCCCGAACGAAAGGTCTTCTTCTATACGACGGACGGTGATGCATAGTACTTCGCGGTTGTTCAACTCGACGGCACCGGCCAGCGAAGAGATGCCCCCGCCCCGTCCTAAATCGATGTCCCCGATCAGCGATTCATGTTCACCAATACGACCGCGCTGGGAAGGCCCAGCATTTTCACTTCGAGTCCTGATATTGAACTTGCTCCAAGCCTCACCGCGATCGTGACCGAAAAAACGATGGCGATTCCCGTTCCTGCGGCGCAAAGCCTTCCTGAGTTCTCGCCCGAGTTTCAGGAGCATCCGTGGAAGACTGCAAAAGCTTCCGGCGTGAAGGTTCTCGAACACACTCACTTCGCGCCTGCCTCGAACCGTCGGTTTACGCGGGCAGGTAGCCGTCAGCCCACGCCGATCTCTCCGCATCCTGCTTCACTCGCCCGAGTCGAGCTTCCACAATATCTGCCGCAACATCCCAAGTATCACTGGAGCATCGCGCGTGCTCACATTCAAGCGCCGCACCAGCCTTCGCACCTTCGCCTTCGCCGATTCCGCCGTCAACGCCTTGATGTACCCGCTGCTTTCCAGCGCCTCCACCAGCATCGCGGTGATCTGTTCGTGGTCGGCCGCCGTCGCGGGCTTTATCTTCTCCGTGCGCGCCGCTGCGGCCGCCCGCCCATCGCGCGCGAGTTCGTACAGGCATACGGCGACGGCCTGTCCCAGGTTCATCGAATGGTCGAAGTCCGCGGTCACGATCCGCATCAGCCAGTGGCAATGGCTCATGTCTTCGTTCGAGAGTCCGAATTTTTCCGATCCGAACAGCAGCGCCACCGGACCAGCTTGCTTGCGCATCAATCGCGCGCCAGCTTCAAGCCGCCGCAGCGGATGAATCAGCTCGCGATGGCCCACAGAAGTGGTGCCGACCACTAGCGCGCAGTCTTCCACCGCATCCGCCACGCTCGCGTATTCTTCAGCGGAAGCCAATAAATACGCGGCTCCCACTGCCGATCGTGCTTCGCGAAACGCAACCGCGTAAGGATTCACCAGGCGCAGCCGCGAGCATCCGAAGTTCGACATCGCGCGCGCCGCCGCGCCGATGTTCAGCGGATTTCGCGGCGACACCAATACCACGCGCAACTGCTCTCGCAGAAAAAAATTCGGTGTTGGAGCATCTCGTTGCATTTTTCTCTTGACTTTTTTCACGAACAACCTTATATATGAATCACATTGCGATTTTCCAATCGCAAAATTTGATGTTTAGGGAGATTCAATCGATGAAAAGCGCAACCAAGAAAGCCGCTCCGAAGAAGAAGGCGCCTGCGAAGAAAAAGAAGTAGCATGGGCGCCCACTTTAGGGCGTGAATCAAGTTTGAACCAACAGGCCCCGATTCGTCGGGGCCTTTTTCATTTTGTGGCATCTACTCTCCCCGCTTTCTGCAGCAGTGTCCGGAACGTCTCCCCCATTCCGAACAAGAGGCTCTTCAGTTGTAACCGCCGCCGCAGCGACTCCTGCTCCGTGGCAGCCGCAAGCGCCGCTGTGAATTGATCCGCCTCGCCTGCCGTCAGGATCGTTTGCGCCAGTGTTTCGA
This sequence comes from Bryobacterales bacterium, assembly GCA_963738375.1. Taxonomy (GTDB): domain Bacteria; phylum Acidobacteriota; class Terriglobia; order Bryobacterales; family Bryobacteraceae; genus Bog-159. The sequence goes on from CAVTWL010000005.1 coordinate 142,914, forward strand.
ATTTTTCCCGCGCCAATCCAATCAGCTCGCCATGTTCTTCCAGCGCGGTGAACGGGACGTGCGCGGTGATGTCCCGGGTACCCGGATCGTTCAATACATCTTCGTCCGCATGATGCCGCCGGTAGCTCATCAGTGTGCCGCGCGCGAACCGCACCGACTCCGCGCGCGTGTATCCATAGTCGATGGTGAAGACGAACCCCGCTGCGAGCGATCGCGCAATCCGTTCCAGCCATCGCAACGCTTCCACGTTGACTTCGAACACAGCGCCGTCCTCGGGAGCCGGAAAATACCGGCGCACGAACTCGGCCGCTTCCTCGCGCGCGGCCGGCCCTTCCGTCCATACGAAGCGCGCGTCCCACCCAACTCGCATCTCCCGCAGCGTCCCGCCGCAAAAAGTAACCGATTCCACCGGCAGCGCGTCGAAGAATTCGTTGGCGAAAACCACGCCCCGGAAGTGCTCCGGGATTGCCCCCCGGTCCACGTCGACCGGCTCGTAGCGCCACTCGCTGAATGCTGTCCCCATTTCGCCTCGTCCCGCCCCCAGTTCGACCACGGTAAAATCTTTAGGCTTCCCCATCCGCACGTACAACCGCCGGATTTGTGCCGCCATCAAAACTCCAAACACTGGTTGCATCTGCTCGGCGGTGTAGAAATCGCCCTCCTTGCCGAACGGATCGTGTACCCGCCGGTAGTATCCGTGCGCCGGATCGTATAACGCCGCCTGCATGAAACGCCGGAACGAAATCGGCCCGTCCCGCCGGATCTCGTCACGCAGGATTTCAGCGAGCGGGCTCACGGCTCGACGACTCGCGTCTGCGGCGTACGAATGAACATCTCCACCAGATAGTCGTGCAGGCAGTCGTAAATATATCGCTGCAGCGTCCACGGAAACTGGGGATGCTCGATGTCTCGCGGATGAAGCGGCGCGTAATACGTGTGCAGTCCAAGCTCCAGGTTTTTCAGCTCGATCACAAGTTCGATGGCCCCGTCGCGCTCCCGCGCAGAGAAATCTACTAACGCGTGTTGATACCGCCGCAGTTCGGCTTCTACCTTCGCCAGCGGCTCCAGGACACTCACGCATTTATGCTAGCGTGAAAAGCACGGTATGTCTCTGCCCGCCACCGTTCGGGTCAAACTTAGCTCCGAAGCCGCCGAATCGATCTCGATCACTCGTGTTGTCGTTCAAGACCTTCCTTTGCGCGACTTGGTGGAACACATGCTCGGCATCACCGGCAAAGACGAGAACCGTGTGCATGAACTCTTGCTGCGTGGAACTCTCGTCAGCGGCGCCTCGCGTTTCCGGTGGACTGGCTGGGCTGCCGAAGTCGACGACCTTCGCGTATTAGTCGCCGGTTTCCCCGGGGACGACCCCGAACGCCCATTCCAGCCGGATCGCTGCGTCCGCGCCGTGCTCCGTGGCGGCCGCCGCACCATCGACGTGCCCCGCGAGGCCGGTACGCGCAGACCGCTCCTGCGCAAAACCAGTTTCTGGGATATCCTCATGGACCTCGCTGCGTCAGGCGAACTCCACTACTCGCACTACTCCTACAAGGACCGTGCCGACTGTTACAAACTCGACATGTCCCTGGCCGACATCGACAAACTCCGCGCCGCCGGCGAAGTCTTGAAGTACAGCAGTCTTCGAGAACAGATTCAGTCCGCTGGATTTATATCGGCGAACCTTTACGTGGAGCGCTGAGGGGCATCTGTTAAAAAGCATCGGCTGATGCGATTCCCGCCGAGCGAAGATTGGCCGCCATCTTCTCCAGCGCCGTCTTGTGAATCTGCGATACCCGGCTCTCGTTCACCCCCAGCACTTCCCCAATCTCCTTCATCGTCATCTCGTTGCTGTAATAAAGAAACACCACTTTTTGGTAGCGTTCCGGCAAGCATTTCATCGCGTCTTCCAGAGCCGAACGCATCTGCTCCCGAGCACACATATTATCCGGCTGCAACTCCTGACCCGCCGGAAACTCGACCGGAGCGTTATTGTCCGGATCCGGCCGCAAGGACGACGCCGACACCAGGCCCAAATTCTTCAACTCCAGGGCTACTCTTCGCCACCGCTCCAACCCCAACCCCAGCGTCTCCGCAATCTCAGCCTCAGTAGGTGTGCGCCCCAGCCGGCTCATCAATTCGTGGGTCACCGAATCCAGTTGCTTCTGCCGCTTTCGCAGATCCCGCGACGCCCAGTCGAGTTGCCGCAGACTGTCCAGGATCGCGCCTTTCACCCGGTGTTTTGCATAACTCTGAAACACCACCTTTTTCGCCGGATTGTACTTTGCCGCCGCGTCGAACAACCCCAACACGCCGGCATGCACCAGATCGTCAAGATCCACGTGGACGGGCAGGCTTTCATGCACCCGGATCGCAATTGCCTTTACCAGGGCGAGATTCTCCAGCACCACCCGGTCGCGCGCTTCTCTGGCACCTTTGTCTCGACTCCGTGTCGTTCGGTTTGCTCGTGCCATCTCCCGTTCTCCTTTTGGATCTGCCGGATTTTTCTCCGGACGCTCCCATAGGATGCAACGGGATAGCCAGAACTAAATATCGGAATGATGCCTTAGATTCAATTGCTTTTCGGCCCGGAAATCCACCATGCCAACCCGATTCGGAACTGCGGTTTCACTTCGGAACACCAAAACGGAAACCTACCAGCCGGCTTTGTACGCAATCAGGGTCTTGAGAGTCAATCCGCCGAGCAAGAGGCAGACCGCCGCGCGCAATTCCACGAACCGCCCGTTCACGTATACCCCGGTGCTACCCAACGTAAGCCAGGCCAGAAGGCCCAACGCACCATAGCATCCGAGCGCGAATGGCAGTCGTTTATGCACGAACTTCATTGTCCCATGCCGCCCGGCTAATCCCGAAAGAGCCGATAATAGGAGACGTCCCCGTAAACCTGTGACCATGCCGGACATTGCGTTGCTCTACTCGCCGCAAAATCGTGAGCGCGCTCTCGCCACTGCCGCCGCCCTCGTTCTCCTCATCGCCTCCGTCGACTGGGTCATCAAGCCAAACTTCTCGCTGAACTTCCTCTATCTGTTCCCCATCATGCTCGCCGGCGGATTCCTCTCCCGTTGGATGATCGGCGCCCTCGGAGTCTGTTGCGCCGTTCTGGGCGAACTCTTCAGCCCTTTTCCGCAGGCCGATGCCGCCACTCGCATGGCTATGATGAGCGTTGCCTTCACTGGTACCGGCCTCTTCGTCTCCGAACTGGTTCACAAGCGCCAATTGGTCGTTGAACACCTGCAGCAGCTAACCGAACAGGTGCGGCACCGCGAAGACGCCGAACTACAAATCCGCAGCTTGATCGAGAGCAGTCCGGCCGCCATCGTTACGGTGGACGCCTCCGGCTCAATTGACCTGGCCAATCAAGCCGCGGTACAGTTGCTCGCGCCGGGCCACCCGCTCGCCGGTGAGCCTATCCGCAAATATCTGCCCGCCCTCGAATCCGTGGCCCAGGGTCCGCGCTCCCAATTCTTCCGCACCACCATGCAATGCAAGGGCCAGCGCCGCGACGGGGACGTCTTCCTCGCCGCCATCTGGTTCTCAACCTACACCACGCTCTCCGGACCGAAACTCGCCGCGATTGTCGTAGATCTTTCCGAAGACCTTCGCGACCGGGAAGATCTCAGCCTCAATCATCTGCTAAAGAATACCCGCATTCTGATGGGCGCCATGTCGCACGAGATCCGCAACATCTGCGGCGCCGTCTCTGCCGTTGGGCGCAATCTCGCACGCGTCGACGGCCTGCGGGGCAATCAGGACTTCGAAGCTCTCCAGACCCTGATCCTCGGTCTTGAAAAAATCGCTTCTCTCGAATTGCAAGCATCCCCCGAAGATCCCGCGGCGGTCGACGTTATCGAAGTCCTCGATGAGTTGCGCGTTCTCGTTGAACCTTCTTTTCGCGATGCTAAGATTACCGTCGATTGGCAGATCCCCAGTGGGTTGCCGCTCGTTTGGGCAGACTCCTACGGACTTCTCCAGGTCTTCCTCAACCTCGTCCGCAATAGCCAGCGAGCCGTCGAAACCAGTCCGCGCCAGCAGTTGACCGTCGCGGTGACCGTGGAAGCCGACTTGGTCGTCGTTCGTTTCGAAGACACAGGTACCGGAGTGCCCTCCCCGCAACAGCTTTTCCGCCCTTTTCAGCCCGGCGCCGACGGCACCGGCCTCGGCCTCTATGTCTCCCGCGCTATCGTCCGCGGTTTCCGCGGTGAACTCCGCTACGAGCCGCGAACTGCCGGTTGCTGTTTCGCCGTTGCGCTCGTCCCTTTGGTGGAGAATTGAATTGATGGAAGCCGTCGCCCCAATCCGTATCCTGGTTGTTGACGATCATCGTCTGTTCCGCGAAAGCGTCGCTCGCCTGCTCGCCGCGGAGCCGGGCTTTGAAATCGCCGCGCACTGTGCCTCCGCGGCGGAAGCCCTGCAATTGGTCGCCCAAACGCCCGTCGATGTGGTGCTTCTCGACTTCGACCTCGGTGACGGCAAAGCCAGCGACTTTCTGGCCAAATCCCAAAGCAGCGGATTTTCCGGCCGAATCCTCGTTGTGACGGCGGGCGTCACCGACCTCGAAGCCGCCGCTATGATCCGCCAGGGTATCGCTGGAATTCTCCTCAAGCACTGCTCGCCCGCCGCGCTCGCTCAAAGCATTCGCGACGTCAACGCCGGTAAGGATTGCTTCGAGCCTGGTTACCTGCGCGCCATCCTATCCGGCATGCCGCTACAGCAAACCTCGCCGGATTATCAGCGCAAAAAGCTCACCGACCGTGAACGCCAGGTGCTCCGTTACGTCTTCGAAGGTTTGGCCAACAAAGAGATTGCCGATTGCCTCGATGTCTCGGAAAGCTCCGTGAAAGCGACGCTTCAGCAGTTGTTTTCAAAAACCGGAGTTCGTACCCGCAGCCAACTCGTTCGCACCGCGCTTGAGAACTACAAAGACCAACTTTAGCGGGCCAACCACAGTGGGATAATGGTCCAGCCATGTCCGCACCGCCCTCCAACCTCGAGTTTTACTGCCCAGCCTGTGCCCGCGCCATCCCCGACCCCTTGGTGTGCGGCGATCGCCGCGCCGTCATCTGCCGTCAGTGTGGCGCGGTCCTCGAACGCATCGACGACCTCGGCATCGGGTGAGAGCGCTACTTCTCCACCACTGGAATCTCGAAGTAAAGCAGTTCGCGGCCCGAGTCGGCCTCCCTAAGCCCGCTTAAATAAACGGTCGCGCCTTTCTGGTATCCCGTCTGAAAATAAAAAAAGCCGCTGGCCGATTGACCCGGCGGCAGCATCTCTGCCGTGAACGCGCGTCCCTCGATCTCCCAAGTGTCCAACGGGTTCTTCTTCCCGATGACCTTCGGCGGCATGCCCGGAGGACCCGGTAGAGCCGTCGGCCGGCGCGGCGCGTTCAAATACCGAACCTCCCTGGCAGGCGTCGCTTCCACGCGATCCCGGCTGGGCATCACCCACACAGCCTTTAGCGATTCCACCTTAATTGTCTTGGGACCGTCGTTCTGGATCACCACCAGCACCGGCAGCACCCCGTACGCATAAGGATTGTGCTTCCCGAATACGGGTTTGGTATCCTCATCGTTGAAGTACGGCTGCACCGCTATGGTCACCTTCTCGCTCGTCTGCTTCGAGGCGTAGTTCGCCGCCGCGCCAGCCGCGAATTTCGGCTCATCCTCTTTTTTCCCAGGCAGCGCCTTTACTGGCACGAGCACCATCGCTATACTCGTGATGAGAGCCAAGCGTTTGAAAATAAAAGGCATCTATTTACTTTACCGCCTCCTTCAGGCACTTGGATCGCCCGTCGTACTGCTCTATTTTCTTTGGCGCGGATTGCGGCGGCGCGCGTACCTCAACACTCTCAAGCAGCGGTGCGGCTTCCTGCCCGCCTCTTTTACACAGACCGTGCCCGGTGCCGTTTGGTTGCACGCTGTTTCCGTCGGCGAAGTGATTTCTGCGGTCGAACTCATCCGCCAATTGCGTCTAGAAATGCCCCGGTCGCCCTTCTTCGTTTCCGTTTCTACCCTGGCCGGATACGAACTGGCTTCGAAAAAGCTCTCCAACCTCGCCGAGGTTTTCTATGCTCCGCTCGATTACGTCTTCGCCACTCGCCGGGTTCTACGGACTCTTCGCCCCTCGCTCACCATCGTCATGGAAACAGAGATCTGGCCCAACCTCTTCCGCGAAACCAAGCGGACCGGCGCCGGGCTGCTGATCGTCAACGGACGCATCTCCGACCGTGCCCTCGGACGCTACCGCGCCCTGCGCTGGTTTTTCGCCGCCGTCCTCCCGCAAGTCGATCTCCTCCTGGCCCAAAGCGATGAGATGCGCGCCCGCTGGCTATCTATCGGCGCTCCACCCGAAAAGATAACGGCGGCGGGCAATCTGAAGTACGATTTTCAGCCGCCCCCTCTCGCACCCGATTCGCCGATCCGGTCATTCATTGACAGACTGCCGCCCCACCGAACCTGGATCGCCGCCAGCACCATGCCCCCCGCCGTCGCCGCCGATCCCGACGAAGAAGCTGCCGTCATCACCGCCTTTCAAAAACTCACGCCCGGCCAACCAGATCTGCTCTTAATTCTTGCCCCCCGCAAACCGGAACGTTTCGACGCCGCCGCCCAGTCTCTCACACGCGCCGGCATCCCCTACGTCCGCCGCAGTAAACTTACCGGCTGCGACAACCTGCAACTTCCCGGCACACTCCTGCTCGATTCCATCGGCGAACTTGGCAGCTTGTTCCCGTTGGCTGACGTCGTATTTATGGGTGGAACGCTGGTCTCCCGTGGAGGTCATAACATCCTGGAGCCCGCCCTCGCCGCGCGCCCCATCGTGACGGGCCCGCACCTCGAAAACTTCGCGGAAATCGCCGCCGGCTTCGCCGCCGCCGCGGCTCTGGTCGAAGTGCAAGATGCTGCCACTCTCGCCTCCGCCATCGCCGCTGTTCTTCACGATCCGGCTCGCGCAGCCCGGCTCGGCGCCCAAGCCTTCATCTGCGCTCAGGCCCGCCAGGGTGCTACCGCACTCGCCGCGGCCCGCGCTCACGAGGTCTTCGACCGCGCCGTGCCCTGCTACCGTCCCGCGCAGCCTGCCTTCGCGCTCCTGTGGCTGCTCTCACGTTTGTGGTTGTGGGGCGGCAAACTGAAACGCGATCGCGATTTGGTCCGTCGCCGTCGCCTGCAAGCGCCTGTCATCAGCATTGGCAATATCACCACTGGCGGTACCGGCAAGACCCCCATGGTGCTACACCTCACCAGTCGACTGAAGGATGCCGGATGGCATCCCGGCATTCTCACACGCGGATACGGCCGTCACTCGCCTCATGCACACCAGGCCGTCGCCGCCGGCGCGCACCTTCCCGTCAGCCTATCCGGCGACGAACCTCAACTCTTCCTGCGTGCCGGCATTGCGCCGCTTGGCATCGGAGCCGACCGCTCCACAGCCGGCGAACTACTCGAACGCGAATTCGGCGCCGACATCATCGTTCTCGACGATGGCTTTCAGCACACCCGCCTCGAGCGTGACCTCGACATCGTCCTCATCGATGCGCTTGACCCTTTTGGCGGCGGCTACCCGCTGCCTCTAGGCCGCCTGCGCGAGAAACTCGACGCCCTTTCCCGAGCTGGCATCTTCGTCATCACTCGCAGCGAAGCCGGACGCGTCGCCGAAGCCGCCGAGCACGTCCTTCATGCCATCAATCCGCAAGCGCCCATCTTCCGCGCCCGCGCGCAACCCCTGACCTGGCATGCGGCCGCGACAGGAGAATCCACGCCCGTTGCTGCCTTCCCCTTCCAACGCGTCGCCGCCTTCTGCGGCCTCGGGAACCCGGACTACTTTTGGCGCACCCTCCAGGCTATGGGACTCAATGTCGCCGCCCGCATCGAATTCGAGGATCACCACTCCTACCAGCCGCGCGAGCTTCGTTACATGGGCAACCAATTCCGCGAAGATAAAGTCCAGGCGGTAGTCACTACCGAAAAGGATTTCGTAAACCTCTGTGACGACCCTGGCCACCTGCTGGAACATCTTCCGCTCTACTGGCTACGCATCGGCACGCAACTCGACCGCGAAGATGAGTTCCTCGCGGCCGTTTCCCAGTGCCTCGCGCGACCTGTGATTCAAAAGTAGGCGTACCTGCAAGAGAGAATCCTGCAACGGTCGAAGCGCTCTACAAAGTCTTAGAGGGCACGCCCGCCTGTGCGCCGATCGCCAGCGCCAGTTCGTCAGGACGTTGCGACCCTACCAGAACCCGCTCACCACTCGCTAGGATCAACCGCACGCCCCGCCTTCCCCGCGCGTGATACACGATGCCCCTGGCGGCCCACCGCACGCCCCACCCGCCGAAATCCCGCACGGGACGGTAAGTCCTCGCCTCCACGCTGGTTATCTGGTCCCACGCAATCGTTCGCTCCGGCCACAGCCAGATGAAGTCGATGAATAGCCCGTCCGCGCGAACTTCCGTAACTAACTTAGCACCGGCGATCCAGACTGCCACCGCCATCGTCACTGCCAGCGCAGGCCATAGCAATGCTCCAGGAACCGCCGGCTCCGCCACTCCCCGCTGTAGGTACAAGCCCAAACCCACGATCAGCGCGGGAATGAAAAAAATTGCCGCGAATATCCACTGAAAATGCTGTTCCTCGTGAAACTGTGCCATCGGCGTTTGGGTTTAATGTAGCATCCCGCCCCAGAAACCGCTCTTCCCTCAGTGTTCCCACGGCGAACGGTCCCACGGTGCGGGGTCCACATACTGCTGCAGCTCGCGGCGCCGGCCGCCCAGCGCGCCGTCAATGGTTTCCGCCGAAAATCCCTCGGGCACTGCCCCCACGGTTGCGTACCGGTATAACGCCACCGTAAACACGCCCTTTACCGCCGACGTAACCGTCGCCAGAATCAGCAGATAAACCGCGGCTAGAATCATGCCGGCGATCGCATCCACCCGCCACAACGCGAGCGCCAGCAGCACCGCCGGAATCGACAGCAGCATAGTAAGCAGACCGAATCCAAAGTTGCCCGCCACCTGCTCGCCCCAATGACTTCGAAATAACTCCTCGGACCGGTGCATCGAACCAAACACCCCGCATTCTTCAAACAACAGTACCGGCACCATCAGATACGTAATCAATGACCACGCCAAGCTCAGGCCCGCCGCCAGCAAGCTAATCAGTTTGTTATTGCGGTCCCGCAGCGTGCTCAGCAGCGCCCCGACGGACGCGGCCACCAATGCCCATGCCGCGATCCGCCCCAATCGCCGCCACGCGATTTGAAATCCCGCTGCCATCGTCGGCTTTTTCCCCGCCAGCCGCAGATTCGCACAGCCCATCAGCGCGCTATTGAAGAAGATGCCGATAAAGAAGTTCAAGTAATACCACGCGAATAGAACCGCGTAGTCGTCCCAGTTGCCTTTGTGTTTGGCCACCGCCTGCAGGGTCCCGTCGCGATAAAGAGGAAAAAAGAAACTTGCCCCCAACAGCAGCAGCGATATCCCGCTGCACACCGGGAAAACCAGAATCTCCGCGTCCCCGGCTAACACCGCAAAACTAGCCTTAAACAACTGCCAAGTGCGGTCCAATCGACCCATGGCTACTCGTCTCCACCGTCATCGTATCCCAATCAGTCCAGTGCCAAGCTGTTATCCAAAGGCTACACATCGGCCAGATTCCGGTGTCGTGCCGCTCTTAAGAACGGTTAAACCGTTTGCCGGAATGCCGCCGGGCATCGCCCGCAACACCGCCCGCTATACTGGAATCAAGCATGCGCCAACTCACCCTGTGCTGCGCCTTCCTCGCTCTCCAGCCTGCCCTCGCCGCCCCCCGCCCCAGCGAGTATGCCGCCCGCCGCGCCGAACTTTCCCGCAAGCTCATCAACAGCGTCGTCGTCCTGTTCGGGCACACTGAAAAAGGCGAAGAGAACATCCGCACCGGCTTCTTCCAGGAGCCTGACTTCTACTATCTGACTGGCTGGCGCGAACCAGGTGCCCTTTTAATCGTCGCGCCCCCCCAAGACGGCAAGCCCTACTCCGTCCTCTTCCTGCCCCGCCGCCAGCCCGACCAGGAAAAATGGACGGGCCGCAAACTCGGCCCCGACGATTCAACCATCGCCGAAGTCAGCGGCTTCGATACCGTCCTGCCCACGGAAAGCTTCGAAAGTGAACTGCGCAAGCAACTCGACCACTACTCCGCCATCCACACCGTGGGCGAACACGCCATCGCCGAACTGAAAGCCCTCGCCCCGTTGCGGGACGTCTCGTCCGCCGGCCCCATGATCGCCCGCCTGCGAATGAAGAAATCGCCCGAGGAGCTGGCCCTCATTCAGAAATCCATCGAAGCGACATTGGATGCGCATCGCGCCGCGTGGAAACGCGCCGCACCAGGTTTATTCGAATATCAGGTTGCCGCGACCATGACGGATGTTTACTTCGATGCCGGTTGTGAACGCCACGCCTACGCCCCCATCGTTGGGTCTGGCCCGAACAGCACCATCCTGCATTACTCGCGCAATTCCCGCCGCATGGATCGCGGCGAACTGCTGCTGATGGACGTGGGCGCCGAGTGCTCCGGCTACGCCGCCGATATCACGCGCACTATCCCGCTCGGAGCGCATTTCACCAAGCGGCAGCGCGAGATCTACGAAGTGGTGCTCGGCGCGCAAAACGCCGTCATCGCCGCCATCAAGCCCGGCATCCCCCTCGGCGACCTCACCAAAATCGCTCGCGAATACATCAATACCCACGGCACGGATCTCCACGGCGCGCCCCTCGGCAAGTACTTCACTCACGGCGTGAGCCACCACGTCGGCCTCGACGTTCACGATGCCACCGACTTCAGCCAGCCCCTCGCCGAAGGCAACGTCATCACCGTCGAACCCGGCATCTACATCCCGGAAGAGAGCATCGGCATCCGCATCGAAGATATGGTGCTGGTGACCAATGACGGCGCCAAGCTGATGAGCGGCGCTCTGCCGCGCGATCCCAGCGAAATCGAGAAAGCCCTCGGCAGGTGATCGCATGCGCCGCCCCAGCCGCCAAAGCGTTATCTACTGGGCTCTCCTGGCGGCCTCTTTCGTCGTAGCCGTTACCGCCAGTTGGACCAGCTTCGGCGCGCAGATCGACAACGACGCGTACGATTGGTGGTTCCGCCTCTACCGCCCGCCGGTCTGGACGCCGCAGAGTATCCTGCTCGAAATCGACGAAGCTTCGCTCAATGCCTTCGGCGGCGTGCCCGGTTTGCGCAAGCCGCTTGCCGAAGCCCTGCAACTAATCTCGGCCGCCGGCCCCAAAACCGTCGCCGTCGATCTGATTCTCGCCGACAATACCGATCCCGGCGTCGACCAGCATCTCGCAGCTGCCCTGCACGCCACCCGAAACTTGGTGCTGGCCTGTCAGCTTTTGCCCGATGGCTCCGCCTGGGAAGATCCGCTCCCGCGTTTTCGCGACCAGGCGACCGCCCTAGGCCACGTGCATGCCGAACCCGACGACCTCGATTCCGTCGGCCGCAGCCTGCCCCTCGAAAAGGCCACCCGGCGCGATCGCCGCTGGGCCCTTTCTCTCGAAGCTTACCGCCTGAGCGTCGGCGGTCCCAGCCTGCCCATCGTCGAATCCCCCAGTGAACTCGAAATCGGCAGCCGCGTCATCCCGTCCACCCAAGCCGGTGGCCGCCTCATGCGCATCCGCTACCTGCCGCCTCACCAGCCGCCCACGATCCCCCGCATCTCCCTGCGCGACCTGCTCGCCCACCCTGATCTCGCCTCCGCATTTCACGACCAAGTCGTCTTCGCCGGAGTCACCTCCCAAACGTCCGCTAAGGATTGGCTCTTCACCCCCTATTCCACCCGCCTGCCCATGGTCGGCGTCGAAATCCATGCCAACGCCTTCGAAACTATCGCCCAAGGCCTGTTCCTCACCGACGCCCCGCCCGTCGCCGTCCTGGCCTTCAGCCTGCTCCTGGTCCTCTCGCTGGGCCTCACTTACAGCCTGCTCGCTGGACGCACCGCCAATCTGCTTGCCGCCGGCATCATGCTCGCCGGACACGCCACGCCCTACTGGCTCTTCACCCACCGCATCGTCTTCTCCTTCTGCACCCCGGTCTCGGCCGCCTGGCTCTCGGTGATCACCGCCGGACTCTATCAACTGCTGGTCGTCCGCCGCAGCCTACTCAAATCCGAAGCTGAGCGCGACCGCTATCGCCAGACTATCCACTTCGTCACCCACGAAATGCGCACTCCGCTCACCGCCATCCAAGGCTCCAGTGAGCTCATCAGCCGCTACGCCCTTCCCGAAGAAAAACGCATCAAGATCACCGAGCTCATCAATACCGAATCCAAGCGCCTCGGCCGCATGATCGAGATGTTCCTCAGCGTCGAGCGCCTCTCGGCGGGTCAGATGGAACTCAAACAGGAGCACTTCTCAGCCGCCGAGCTGATGTCCGGCTGCGTCGCCCGCGCGCTCCCCCTCGCCGAACGTAAGCAGATCCGCATCCTCACCGACGCCGCCCCCCAGGATATCCTCCTCACCGGCGACCGCGAGCTGATGGAATACGCGTTTTACAATCTGCTGACCAACGCCATCAAATACTCGCCGCCGCGCACTCAAGTCACCCTTGCCACGGCCCGCAAACAAGGCCACGCCTATATCTCCGTCGAGGATCAGGGCATCGGCATGGATCAGAAAGAAGTCAAGAAGGTCTTCCAGAAGTTCTACCGCACCAAGCGCGCCGAACAGTCCGGCGAGGTGGGTACTGGTATCGGACTTTCCATTGTGGAGCAAATTGTCCTGCGGCATTCCGGTACCATTGAAGTGATGAGCCGCCCAGGGGAGGGTTCCCGGTTCACCATGGTGCTGCCCGCGCCCGTTTCGGCGGCGGCAAGAGAGAATTGATGCAGCGATTATTAGTAGTCGAAGACGATGCGGCCGTTCGTACCACCGTCGTAACCTTCCTCGAAATGGAGGGCTACTCCGTCGACGCCGTGGCGTCCACCGGAGAAGCCTTGGATCGCCTTTCCGAAAACAGCTATCCCATCGTCATCTCCGATATCTACATCGACGACCGCACCGGCCTCGACGTTCTCAACGCCGCGCGCAACAAAGACCCCGAATGCTCCGTCATCCTGATGACCGCCCGCGGCACCATGGAGACGGTCATGGCCGCCACCCGCGGCGGCGCCTTCGATTACGTCGCCAAGCCCTTCGAAATCGATCGCATGCTCGACACCATCAAGCGCGCCGAGGCTGCCCGCGAGGATAAAGAGAAGGAAGCCGGTCCCGACGATCTGCCCGAAAGCGAAATGATCGGCAGTTCCGCCGCCATGGTGGAGATTTATAAAACCGCTTCCCGCGTCGCCCCCACCGATGCCACCGTGCTCATCGAAGGCGAAACCGGCACCGGCAAGGAACTGGTCGCCCGCATGATTCACCGCTTCAGCGCGCGCGCTAACCAGCCCTTCGTGCCCGTCGATTGCGGTTCCATTGCTCCCGCCCTGCTCGAAAGCGAACTGTTCGGTGCGCTCAAGGGTTCCTACACTGGCGCCGACCGCGACCGTATGGGCGTCTTCGAATCCGCCAACCGCGGCACGGTCTTGCTCGATGAAATCGGCGACATCGAATTAAACTTCCAGTTCAAGCTGCTGCGCTTTCTGCAGGAGCGCGAGATACGCCCTGTCGGCGCCGCCCGCGGCAAGCAGGTGGATGTCCGCGTGCTCGCCGCCACCAATCGCGACATGCAGAAGCTGGTGGACGACGGCAAGTTCCGCGAAGACCTCTGGTTCCGGCTGAACGTCGTCCGCATTGTCATCCCCCCCCTGCGCGAGCGCCGCGGCGATGTGCCGTTGCTGGCTAAGTTTTTCCTGAACAAGTACAACGCACGGTACGAGCATGCCACCCGGCTGATGGAATCGGGGCTAAAGGCCTTGCAGGATTACACATGGCCCGGCAATGTGCGCCAGTTGCAGCACCTCGTTGAGCGGCTCACCATCCTCGCTCCCAACGAGCGTATCGACGCCGGCGCCGTGCTGCACGCGCTTAGCGCCATGGAGTCCCGCGAAGAGCCTGTCGAAACCCTCGCCGAAGCCGAAGTCGAACAGATCCGCCGAGTCCTGGCCGCCACCGGAGGCAACAAAAGCCGCGCCGCGCAGATTCTGGGCATCGAGCGCAAAACCCTCTACCGCAAGCTCGACCGCATCAAGCTATAACGCGCTACGATAAGCCTCGCATGACCGCCCGCATCGGTGTATTCGGCATCGGACTGGCAGCCTATTGGCCGCAGTTCCCCGGCATCCGCGAGCGACTGGAAGCATACCAGCGCTCCATCGAAGATCGCGTCCGCTCCTTCTCCGTCGATGTCGTCTCCGCCGGGATGGTCGATACCCCCGAAGCCGCCCGCGCAGCCGCTCATCTTTTCGAACGCTCCAGCGTTGACCTCATCCTCTGCCACGCCGCCACCTACGCAACCTCCTCCCAGGTGCTCCCGGTCGTGCAGCGATCGCGCGCCCCCGTCCTCGTCCTTAACCTCCAGCCTGTCCCCGCCCTCGATTACGAAACCACCGATACCGCCGAATGGCTCGCCAACTGTTCGGTCTGCTGCGTCCCCGAAATCGCCAACGCCTTCGCCCGCGCCCGCATTGACTTCCACGTCGTCTCCGGCCAGCTCCATCACGACCCCATCGCCTGGGCAGAAATCGAGGATTGGTGCCGTGCCGCCTGCGCCTCCTGCGCGGTGCGCCAAAGCCGCATCGGTTTCCTCGGCCACACCTACCCCGGCATGCTCGACATGTATTCCGATTTCACCGCCGTCCACGCCCAACTCGGCGCCCATGTCGAAATCCTCGAAATGGACGACCTGTCCCAGCGCGTTGCCGCCGTCCCCGGCGATGCCGTGTTCGCCAAACTCGCCCGCTCCCGCGAAGTCTTCGCCATCGACGGCAGCGTCTCCGCCCTCGATCTGGAATATTCCGCGCGCGTCGCCGTCGGTCTCGATCAGCTCGCCGCGGACTTCGCGCTCGACGGCCTCACTTACTACTACCGCGGCCTCGATGGCAACGATTTCGAGCGACTCGGCGCCAGCCTGATCCTCGGCAACACCCTCCTCACCGCGCGCGGCATTCCGGCCAGCGGCGAAGGCGATCTCAAAACCTGCCTCGCAATGCTGATCATGGATCGCCTCGGCGCCGGTGGATCCTTCACCGAATTCTACGCGATGGATTTCCGCGACCACTTCGTTCTCATGGGCCACGATGGTCCCGGCCACATCGCCATCAGCGATGCCCGGCCCATCCTGCGCGGTCTCGGACTTTATCACGGCAAGCGCGGTGCAGGCGTATCAGTCGAATTCAAAGTGAAAACCGGCCCCGTCACCATTCTGGGGCTGACCCAGACCGCCAACGGCCACCTCAAACTGGTCGCCGCCGAGGGAGAATCCCTGCCCGGCCCCATCCTCAAAATCGGCAATACCAACTCCCGCCTGCGTTTCCCGCTGGGACCGGCTGAATTTATCAATCGCTGGTCCATGGAAGGGCCCACCCACCACTGCGCGCTCGGTGTCGGGCACCAGATCGCCCGCATCGCCAAGCTCGCCGCGCTCTTGAAAATACCGCTAGCGGAGGTGAAATAATGCAGCGTGTCTGCTTTCTGCTGAAGGTCCGCCCAGAACGCCTGGATGAATACAAAGAGCACCACAAAGCCGTCTGGCCCGAGATGCTCGCCGCGCTCCGGGAGACAGGCTGGCACAACTACTCGCTCTTCCTCCGCGGCGACGGCCTCCTGGTCGGTTACCTGGAAACCCCGGATTTCCAGGCCGCGCTGCGGGGCATGGCCGCCAGGGAAATCAACGACCGCTGGCAGCGCGACATGGCGCCGTTCTTCGAAGCCCTCGACGGAAGAAGTCCCGACGAAAGCATGCTGCCGCTCCAAGAAATTTTTCACCTCGCGCCATAGGCCAACCCTAAGACCCTAGCTCGATTTCGACAGCGTACAATCGAAAGCATGTACATGCTTCGTTTTGGACTTGCATTTGGGCTTCTGGCGGCAGCTTTGCCAGGCGCCGATGCGCCTTCCGCATCGGGCGTCGACCTGAAGGCGATGGACCCGTCGGTTAACCCGTGCCAGAACTTTTATCAATACGCTTGCGGCGGGTGGCGAAAAAACAATCCGGTGCCGGCGGATCAATCGCGCTGGGCGCGCTTCAATGAATTGGCCGAGCGCAATCTGGCCATCGAGCGCGGCATTCTCGAAAAGGCGAGCGGTACGCAGATCGGCAATTTCTACGCTGCCTGCATGGATGAAGGCGCCATTGAGAAGAAGGGCATCCAGCCGGTCGAAGCGCTGCTCAAGCCCATTGACGCGATGACCACAAAGCAGGATCTGGCGGCCGAGATGGTGCGGCTGCATACGGCCGGTGTGCGCGCCCTATTCAATTTCTACGTGGGTCAGGATGACAAGCAATCCGACCAGGAGATCGCCCAAGTGGACCAGGGCGGTCTGGGTCTGCCCGACCGCGACTATTACCTGAAAACCGACGAACGGTCGGTGAAACTGCGGAAGCAGTACGAAGACCACATCCACGCCATGTTCACGCTACTGGACAAGGCGTCTGGCTCCACGGGCGATCCGGAAGCGGAGACGCGCGCCGTGATGGCGATCGAAACAGCCCTGGCGAAGGCGTCGATGGACCGTGTGGCGCGCCGCGACCCGGCCAACACCTATCACAAGATGACCGTCGCGGAATTGGAAAGGCTGACGCCCGATTTCGACTGGAAACGGTACATCACAACAATCGGCATCCCGCCGATCGAGTCGGTGGAAGTGACCGCGCCCGATTTCGTGAAAGCGCTGACGGCCACCATCGCGGACAGCAGCCTGGGCGACCTGAAAACATACTTGCGATGGAAGGTGCTCAGCTCGCACGCGGACATGCTGCCCAAGGCTTTCGATGAAGAGGCTTTCCATTTCAATGGCCAGATCCTGATGGGCGCCAAGGAAATGCAGCCCCGTTGGAAACGTTGCGTGCGCGCGACCGACCGCGGCTTGGGTGAACAACTGGGGCAAGAGTTCGTGAAGCTGGCATTCAACGGAGCCAGCAAAGAAAAGGCTCTGCAGCTCGTGGGCGAGATCGAAATGGAGATGCGCAAAGACATCGACAACGCGACCTGGATGACGCCCAC
The DNA here is from genome assembly GCA_963738375.1 of Bryobacterales bacterium. Lineage (GTDB taxonomy): Bacteria > Acidobacteriota > Terriglobia > Bryobacterales > Bryobacteraceae > Bog-159. The sequence goes on from CAVTWL010000005.1 coordinate 160,068, forward strand.
CACCAAGCAACAGGCCTTCGATAAGCTGCGCGCTGTGGCGAACAAGATCGGTTATCCCGAAAAGTGGAAGGATTACAGCAGCGTCACGGTTACACCCGACGATTATTTCGGCGATGTGCTGCGCGCGCACGACTTCGAGTTGAAGCGGAACTTCGCCAAGATCGGCAAGCCGGTGGATAAGTCGGAATGGGGCATGACCCCTCCCACCGTTAACGCTTACTATTCGCCGAACATGAACAACATCAATTTTCCGGCCGGGATTCTGCAGCCGCCGTTCTACAATCCCAAGGCCAGCGATGCGGTGAACTATGGCGGGATCGGCGCGGTGATCGGGCACGAACTGACCCACGGATTCGACGATGAAGGCCGCAAGTACGATGGCGCCGGTAACGTCCGCGATTGGTGGACCGAAGCGGATGGCAAATCCTTCGATAAACGGGCCGAGTGCATTGTGAACGAGTACGGCAAGTTCAGTCCGGCGCCGGACGCCCATCTGAACGGCAAGCTCACGCTCGGCGAGAATGCGGCCGACAATGGCGGCATTCACCTTGCCTATATGGCGCTCATGGACAGCCTGCAGAACCACATGGCGAGCAAGGCCGACGGCTTCACCCCGCAGCAGCAGTTCTTCCTCGGCTTCGGGCAGATCTGGTGCGAAAATGCGACGGAACAAGCGGCGCGCATGCAGGCGGCCACGAATCCACACTCGCCGGGCGAGTTCCGGGCTAACGGCGTAGTGCAGAATATGCCGGAGTTCGAGCAAGCGTTCGCATGCAAGGCCGGGGATCCCATGGTTTCGCCGGATCCGTGCCGGGTTTGGTAGCGCCAGCGCGAATCTGGCTATACTGACTGATGGCCACGGAGGAACCAACGATGATCGACGAACTGGTAAATGAAGTAGCGCAAAAGACGGGCCTGAGTCCCGATCAGGCGCGTTCCGCGGTGGACGCCGCTTTGAATTTCTTGAAGAGTAGGCTGCCCGCGCCGCTGGCTAGCGGTTTGGAAAGCCTGATCGCCGGAGGCGGCACCGAAAGCCTCACGACCGAAGTGAGTGAAGTGTTGGGTGGCCTTTTTGGGAAAAAAGGCTAACGGTTTTATATTAACGGAGGATAAAGGATGTACAGACGATTAAGAGTAATGATGGCGGGTTCGGCCCTAGCGGCGAGCCTGATGTTGCCGGTCAGCGGTTTTGCTTTCCAGGCGAGCACCGCGAAGACGACCACCAAAGCGGCGGCGCCCGCCGCGGCGGCAGCTCCTACGGACGCGGAAATTGCGGACGCCAAGACTAAGGGAATGGTCTGGGTGAATACCGGCACCAAGGTATATCATAAAGACGGCGAATTCTACGGGAAGACCAAGCACGGGAAATTCATGTCGGAAGCCGATGCCCAGAAGGCGGGCTACAAGGCGGCTAAGACGCCCTCCACTTCCAAGAAGACTTCTACCACTAAGAAGTAGCTACACCACGTCCGCGCGCCGGGCTGAGTTGGGCTGTACGCCGAACCGGCCCGGTAGCGTGCGGATGGCTATCCTCCCGCAGTTTCGTGTTCCCGCCTACTTCTCCTGGATCGATTCAATATACTTAGTCAAATTGTAAACGCGCACCTGGCCCAGATCCTCATTGGCTCCCATGTGGCGGAACAGGCTGCCCCATACCGGCATATCCTTGGATCCGTGGGCCACAGGCACGTCGGCTTCGCCATTGATGCTGTGCTGAATTCTCATTAGGGGGAACTTGCCGTTGTTCTGCTTGGCGGCCAGGGTTAGGTCGGAGGGCGCCACCTTCAGCGCGGCGGCGGCTGGACCGTTGCCTTTTCCGGTGGTTCCATGGCATACGGCACAATACTCGCGGAAAAGTTCCTTACCATCGATAGACGATGTCGAGTGTACGGGAACTTTCTTCACTGTGGGAGTCTGCTGGGCGAGGGCCGCGCCGATGCCGGAGCCGGTCGTAAGCAATCCCAAAATCATACTTACAGATGCGATTAGGCACTTCATGCCTATATAGTAGGAGAAATCGTGTGGGATTTCACGGCAGATCGCGGCGGGCGACGCGGGAAATCGCGTGCACCAGTTTGCGGTAGGGCAGGTTGTCGAAGGAATCGATGGTCAACCATTCGCCATCGCGCCAACTGGAGTAATACCAGCGGGCCAGCAGGGCGAGATACTCCTGGCGCGCGCGAGCCGAGAGCGAGCGGGCGGGAAGGGCGGAGAAGATCTCGCGCAGGCGTCCGTCGAGCGAGACGGGCTTGCCTTCCTGCACCTCAAAGCTTAACCGCTGCGAAACTTGCCAGTCGCCTCCACGCACGATCCACAATTCAACAGCGTTCGCGGCGGAAGAGGGAGTCATGGCGACGCCATGAAGGCTGGCAAGCTCGCGCGCGAGGCCTTCCTGCAGTTTCAGCGCCTCCTGCACCTTCTCGAAACGCTTGTGCTGGCGGGCGGCATCTTCGAACATCATCTCCTGGCTGTTGCGGTCGCGCGCCGCGGCGATGACGTCGAGCAGCGAGTGGCCGCCCGTCTTCAGAAACTCGGCGACGCGGTTGGTTTCGTGCCGATATTCGTCGCGGCCTACGATTTCCTGGCAGGGACGCAGGCACATGCTCATTTCGCCGTAGATGCAGCCTGGGTGCTCGGGCGAAGGCACGAGATCTTCCTGACAGCGGCGTAGTTGGAACAGGTCGAGGAATTGGGATTCGAACTTTTCGGCGGCGGCGCGGCTGCGGAAGGGGCCGCAGTAGACGGCCGGCGTACGGCCAAGGTGGGTGGTGAGCTGCGTGCGCGGGAACTCGTTCGAGAGAATCAGCTTCAAATAAGTGGGCATGCGCAGTTTCAACAGTTCGAGATAGGAGGCGGGGAAGTGTTGGCGAGCCAGTTCGTACATCAGGAGCGCGGATTCGAAGGTGGAACCGGTAAGCGTGTATTCAATCCGGCGAACGGTGTGACGGAGATTGAGGAGGCGGGAAGGCTTCTCGCGCTCCTTGAGCAGGCGCAGCAGGCGGCGGCGCAGGAGTGCGGTCTTGGCGAGGTAAGGCTCGCCCTCGCGCGGCCAAAGCAGAAAAACAGCCGGATTATTGGGGACCTGCGCTATAGCTTCGTCGAGGCCGGCTAAGTCTTCGTTGACCTCGATCGTTTGCATGGCGCGAGAACCAGCCGTCCGGCTACTCGGCCACCGCCTTGGAATCGTTCAAACCGCGAACTAGCGCGATGAATTCCGCAATCGGTTTGGCGCCCTGGTCGCCCTGCTTGCGATGGCGCACCGAGGCTTGGCCGCTTTGCGCTTCGCGATCGCCAATCACCAACATGTAGGGAATCTTCTGCAACTGGGCGTCACGAATCTTCAGATTGACCTTTTCGCTGCGGTCGTCAAGAGTAACGCGAATGCCGGCGTCTGCCAGTTGTTTCACCACGGTGCGCGCGTAATCTAACTGCCGGTCGGTGATGGGCAGAACCGTGGCTTGCACGGGTGCCAGCCAGACGGGAAAAGCGCCCGCGTACAGTTCGATGAGATACGAGATCATACGCTCCATGGTGCTGACAATGGCGCGGTGGATCATGACAGGCCGATGTTCCTTGCCATCCGATCCGACGTAGTTCAACTGGAACTGGTTGGGCAGGTGGAAGTCTACCTGGATGGTCGAGTACGTCTCCTCGTGGCCCATCACGTCCGCCAGTTGGATATCCAGTTTGGGGCCGTAGAACGCGGCTTCGCCGGGCGCCGCGACGTAGGGCAAGCCGAGAGAGTCCATGGCTTCCCGGAGCACGCGCTCGCCCAAGTCCCACATGGCGTCGTTGTCGACAAATTTCTCTTTGTTGTTGCGGTCTCCCAGAGACAGCCGGTAGGTGTACTTGGTGATGCCCAGATCCCGATAGGCCTGCTCTACCAATTGCATCACCTTGGTGAATTCTTCTTTGATCTGGTCGGGCGTGCAGAAGATGTGCGCGTCGTTCAGCGTCATGCAGCGCACGCGGCTCAGTCCGCTGAGTGCCCCGGAACGCTCGTAGCGATACATGGTTCCCAGTTCAGCGATGCGCACCGGAAGATCGCGGTAGCTGCGCGGCTTGGACTCGTAGACCAGGATGTGATGCGGGCAGTTCATGGGACGCAACACCATCTGCTCGGTCTCCAGATCCATGGGCGGAAACATATCTTCGTGATAGTGCGCCCAGTGCCCGGAACGCTGGTACAGTTCGACTTTGGCTAGGTCCGGCGTATAGACGTGCTGGTATCCGGTGGCGCGTTCGCGCTCCAGGATGTACTCCTCAAGGAGGCGCCGGATCGTCGCGCCTTTAGGAAGCCACAACGGCAATCCCGCGCCCACCAGCTCGCTCACGGTGAAAAGCTCTAGCTCTTTTCCGAGTTTGCGATGGTCGCGCTTCTTGGCGTCTTCCAGCTTGGCGAGATATTCGTCAAGCTCCTTCTTGTTGAAGAACGCGGTACCGTAGATGCGCTGCAGCTGCTTGTTCTTTTCGCTGCCTTTCCAGTAGGCGCCGGCTACGGAAAGCAGCTTGAACGCCTTGATTTTGGAGGTCGATGGCAGGTGCGGACCCCGGCAGAAATCGATAAAGTGCGGACCCAGTGTGTACTGGCTGAAGATTTCGCCCGCGCGCTCTTCGATCAGCTCCTTCTTCATCCAGTCGTCGGCGTATTTTCGCAGACCTTCGTCCTTGGCGGTCATGACGCGCTCGTACGGCAGATCGCGCGCCTGGATTTCCCACATGCGCTTCTCGATCTTCTCCAGATCCTCGGGCGTGAAGGCCGTGGAACGATCGAAATCGTAATAGAAGCCGCTTTCGATCGGCGGCCCGATGCCGAGCTGAGTCTCCGGGAACAGTTCGAGCACGGCGGCGGCAAGCAAGTGAGCCGTGGAATGCCTGTAGACGGGTAGGGCTTCGGCGTTCTTGCTTGTGAGGATCTCGATCGCGGCGTCGGTTTCGAGGGGTCGGCTGAGATCGTATAACTCGCCGTTCACTTTGGCGACGAGGGCGGCGTCAGCGAGGCGTGGGCTGATGGAGCGGGCGATATCGAGAGGCCGGCTCCCCGCGGCGACCGATTGCTGGCTGCCGTCGGGCAGCGTGATCTGGATGTTACTCATAGGAAAGATTAGGTTAACACGGCGATTGAGCGGGCAATCCCCAGTGAGATAGGGTACGTTGGACCCAGACCTGCTTACAAGCTTCCGGACGTTTATGAAACTGTTCCTGTTAATCCCCCTTGTCTTCCTGCTCACCGGGTGCAGGACCAATGAGTCTCCTGAAGGCCAAGTCAACGATCTGGAGATCACGACTCAAGTGAAATCCAAACTGGCGGCTGAAATCGGCCTTTCGAGCGTAGCGAACGTTGGAGTGAATTCGACCAACGGTATCGTTACTCTGTCCGGCCAAGTCGACACCGACGATGCCAAAACAAAAGCGACTGGCGTGACAACGGCCGTGCCAAAAGTTGTGCGCGTTGTGAATAACCTGCAGGTTGTGCCAAGAAAGGTAGGAGCCGTATGTTGTGGACGATCTTCGTCATACTCTTAGTCCTCTGGCTGCTGGGGATGGTGACCTCTTACACCATGGCCGGGTATATTCATATCCTGCTGGTCATCGCCGTGGTGGTGCTGATCATCCGGTTGATACAGGGCAGGCGAGTAGTTTAGCTCTCTCCTGCGTGGAAAGGTGGGACAGCCTAAAGGGGCTGCCCCACTTCGATGGTCAGGGCTTCAGCGCAATCAACTCCGGCTGGCTGCAGTATTGCTGTTTGCCGGCCCCTGTTACGCATATGATCAGGTTGGAAGTAATTCCAGCCAGATCGGCCGGTACCGCCACGTTTACCTGTTCGACCCCCATCAATCCAGGCGCAACACCGGCATAGGCCGGCGCGATGTTGCCCCTATTTTGTAAAGTCACCGAAACCGTCGCTCCCGAGGACGGAATGCCCGTGCCGAAGATCTGCAGGACCGAACCTAACTTCGCCGGATTCGATGCCGAATTCACCGTGTTGTCCTGATTCAGCACTCCCGGCGTGAAAATGGCCGGCGCTACGGCAGTCAGCGGCACTGTAAATGCCGTACTGCTGATGCCATCTGCGGTGACCACCATCTGAGCGGAAGTTTGTCCGGCCAGGGATGCCGGAACTTGCAGGTTAATTTGTCCGGCGCCGGCGTAAAGCAACTGCGCTGGGGCGCCGTTGAAGGTAACGGTCACGTTCTGCCCCGCCATGTTACTGCCCCAAACAGCTGCCAGCGAACCGGGCGCAACCGGACCCGCATGGAAGTCCGCTGCATCGGTGATCCCTGTGACAACCACGGCAGGTGCAGCCGGTGCAGCCGTCGCCATCGCGGTTACAGTGAGTGTCAGCGGGAAACTCTGGCTGCCTGCGATCGGCCCGGCATTGATCGTCACCGTGGCCTGATAGGTGCCCGCCGCCAGTTGGCTGGGATCGGCGACAACCTGAATCTCAGCGTTGTCGGCGCCTAGGGGTTGAGTGAATAGCAGCCAGCCCGAACCGTTGGCATATGTAGCCGTCGCGGTCCAATCGAGCGTGCCTCCGCCGGTATCCTTAATGATGATATTGCCGACCCCTACTTTCTTGCCCCCGGCGACAGCGGTGGCAACCAAACTGGTGGAAGTCGCCTGCAAGGCCGGATAGTAGGAAGCGTTGCAGTCGCCATCGGCCGTGCAGTCCGAGGGCGGCATTACCGCGGCAAAGCGCGGAATTGGCGCGGTTGTGGAGGCTGTGCCCACCGTCGATACGGGCGCCAGCGAGACACCCCCGGTCGAACTGGAAGCGGGGCTGTTGGCCGGGATCGCGAAGTACGTCGGGATCTGTACGGTCTCCGTGGCCGCCATGTTCGCGTCGACCACTTCATACACCGCATAGCCGGCGCCGCTGGTGAGTGTGACGGCATTCGCGCCATTCAATACGAGCACGCCGCCGTTTGGAGCGGGAAGAGCCGCGAGCGTGCCCCCGGCCCCGCTAGCGTCGGCATTGAGCACGCGTACCAGTAGCAGGGTGTGACTGCCAGGCCTATACTGGCCCACCGTTGCGGTAGTCCCGAAGTCACCGCCCTGCGTCGGCACTGCCGCGCCCGAGCCGGCTACCGCGTCAGGAACATAAATCGTGGCCGCATTGGGCAAACCGGCAAAGGTCAACAGGAAACGGGTGCCTGTGTCGCTGGTCGGGTCCTTCGGCTGGAAGGATGACGCGAATCCTTCGGTCAAGCGCGTGGTCTGCTCAGAAGTCTTGGCCGCAATCAGGTTGCTCACGCTGACGGTCGTAGGGGACGGAGAGCCGGTGCACGTAACGGCGGAATCCAAACTGGTAGCCAGCAATCCGATCTGCGCCGAGGCCACCGTTACCACGCTGTTGGAGATGGCCAGCGATCCGGATAGAAATGCCATGATCGGCGTTGTCTGCTGGACCCCAAGCTGATTTACGTTAGCGCGGATATCATCGACCACCAGCGAAATAGTCCCGCTGGCGGGAAAGGTAAATGAGAAGCCATTAAAGGAAATACTCTGATTCGTAACCATGCCGGCCACCCCCGACGGCACGGAGCCCGTGGGCGTGTCGATGGTTAACGTGGCATCAGTAGAAAATCCCGCGGAATTAATGCGATTCGTGATAGCGGCCGGAAGCGCGATATTCAGGCTTGCGGTAACCGTGGCGCCCGGAGCGCCGGTGCACTGCAGGTCGATGTCGCCCACGCGTTCCGCCAGAGCCTTCCGAATGCACAATGGTAGGCGCGGCAGTGACGGCGCAGGTAGTTGGTTGTTGCGCAAAAAGATTAATTGAAATCGTGATAAATAGCACAATTCCCAGTAGTTTATAAGGATGAATTTTAGAGGGCATATGCGGCTATTCTAGTCCTTTTTTGGGCTTTCCGTGTGGGGCAGTGCGCCATGTGAGAATGAGTTTGTGGTTTTGGTTCAGAACGTCTCGAAGCTCTACAAGCTGTACCGGCGTCCCGCGGACCGCCTGCGCGAAGCATTGCCATTTACCACGCGGCAACTGCACACTGATTTTTGGGCGCTCCGCGATATCGGCTTTCAAGTGGAAAAGGGCCAAACGCTGGCCCTGGTAGGTCCGAACGGATCCGGCAAAAGCACCCTGCTGCAGATTGTGGCTGGAATTCTGCAGCCCACCCAAGGACGCGTCGTGACGCGCGGCCGCATCGCCGCCCTGCTGGAATTAGGCGCCGGATTTAACCCAGAGTTCACCGGACGCGAGAATGTTTTCCTGAACGGCGAAATCATGGGGCTGTCGCGCGCGGAAATCGAGCGCGCCATGCCGTCCATCGAATCGTTCGCCGAAATCGGCGAGTTCATCGAACGCCCGGTGAAGGAATACTCGAGCGGCATGTACGTGCGGCTGGCCTTCGCTACCGCGATTCACGTTGACCCCGAAATCCTGATCGTCGACGAAGCGTTAGCTGTAGGCGATGCCGTTTTCGCCAACCGCTGCGTGCGGAAATTCGAGGAACTGCGCGAACGCAAAATCACGGTGCTCTTTGTGTCGCACGACCTGGGACTGGTGAAACAGCTTTCCAATCGCGCGATTTTGCTCCTGAATGGCCGCATCGAGGCCGAAGGCACGCCCAGCGACGTAATCAACCGGTATATCGGGCTGGTGCTCGAGAAGCAACAATCGCAGCAGCAGAAACAGGAGCGATTCGGTGCCAGTTACCGGCACGGCGACGGCGTGAGCGAAATCCTGGGCGTGGAGCTTCTGAATTCGCAAGGCGCGCCCGCCAACACCATTTGTGGCGGCGAGTCCGTCACCGTCCGCGTGCGCAGCCGCTTCCACCAGGATGCCCGCGACCCGATGGTTGGCATTCTGATTCGCAACCGCATCGGGATGGACGTTTACGGCACCAACACCCGCATCGAGAAGAAGCACCTCGGAAGCTATGCAGCCGGCGAGGAAATCGAAGTGGATTTCCGTTTCGATTGCTGGCTGACACCGCAGCAATATACGCTGACCGTAGCGACGCAGGGCGCGGATGGATCGAGCCACGACTGGCTGGACGATGTGATTCCGTTCGATGTGGCCGACGCTCGGCTGGCGGCGGGCGTCGCCAATCTGCGCGCGGAGATCGCATGGCGCGTGTCACGGTAAAAGTGCATCCGCGCGCGCGGCGCACTGGAACCAGCGGCCGCGTGGGCGAAGCATGGAAGCTGGATTTGGCCGCGCCGCCGGTCGATGGCAAGGCCAATGAGGCTTGTATCCGCTTCTTCGCCGAGCTGGCGGAAGTGCCGCAATCGCGCGTACGGATCGTGTTAGGCTTGTCAAACCGGACCAAAGTCATTGAGATCGATGGTGTTTCGCAAGAGGTCCTGGAAAGCAGGCTGAGCGGATGATTTACGCGGTAGTGCTGTCGATTATTGTGCTGGTGTTGTTGGGGACGGCGCTGATGCGCTCCCTGACAGTGAAGAACCAGGCCGATTTTCTGGTGGCGGGACGGAAGCTGACCTGGCCGGTTCTGGTGTTCACGCTGCTTTCGTCGTGGATTGGGGCGGGCAGCTTGTTTGCGGGCGGCGAGAACGCCTACCGCAACGGATTTGCGGCGCTGTGGCAGCCGGCGGGCGGATGGATCGGGCTGGTGTTGATAGCCATTATCGCCGGACGTGCGCGGCGATTTGCGCAGTTCACCGTTCCCGACCTGCTGGAAACGCGCTACAACACTACGGCGCGCGTGCTCGCCACCATTGCCATCGTGATTTCGTACACCGTGATTACCAGCTATCAGTTCAAGGGCGGCGGCGACATCCTGCACCTGATTTTTCCTTCGCTCGACCAGAAGACTGGCATGAACATCATCGCGGCCTTCGTAATCACGTTTACGGCCCTGGCCGGAATGGCGTCTGTCGCTTATCTGGATTTGATTATCGGCCTGCTGGTCACCGTGATTATGCTGATTTCGCTACCGCTGCTCCTAGCGCGATCGGGCGGGTGGGAAGCGGTCCACGCGGCGCTACCGGCGAGTCATTTCACGATATTTGGACCGCTGGCGTGGGATCAGTGCCTCGGATATCTGCTCCCCACCATGCTGCTGCTGATCGGCAACCAGGGGATGTACCAGAAATTTTTCTCGGCGCGTTCCGAGACTGACGCGCGGCGGGCCGTTTTCGGATGGATCGCCGGCACGCTCGTGCTGGAAACTGTGATCATCACCATTGCGGTAATCGGCAGTGCCACCCTGCACACGGAACGGCCTCGCGAAATCATCGCCTTAACGGCGCGCATGCGCCTGCCGCAGGTGATCGGAGCCATCCTGCTGGGCGGCGTCTTCGCCAAGGTAATCTCGACGGCGAATAATTATCTGTTTTCACCGGCCAGCAACTTGATTCACGATGTTTACAAGCGCTTCATCGATCCCCAGGCGGGCGAGCGGCGGACCTTGATCGTATCGCGGCTGTTGGTCATCGGCTTGGGGCTGTTCGCGTTGCTGCAGGCCGCCTATTTTGAATCGGTGCTGAAGGCAGCGCTATACGCCTATACGGTTTATGGCGCCGCCGTGACGCCCTCGGTGATGGCGGTATTCTTTTGGAAGCGGGCCAATAAAGCCGGCGCCATGAGCTCAATCGTTTTAGGAACTGTAATTACGGTGGTCTGGCAGATTCTGGACATCCAGTGGCTGGACGCGGTTTATCCGGCGCTGGGCGTTTCGGTGTTGGCGCTGGTTGTGGTCAGCTTGATGACGGCGCCCCCTTCGCGCGCCAATCTGGAGCCTTTCGAAAAATGAACCTTGCGGCGATTCAGGAAGAACTGACAAAGCAGAAGCTGGATGGATGGTTGTTCTTCGATCATCATAAGCGCGACGCGCTGGCGTATCGCGTCTTGGGCTTCCAACCGGCATCGCACGTGACGCGGCGCTGGTATTACTGGATTCCCGCGGTAGGCGAGCCGCGCGGCCTGGTGCACCGGATCGAATCGGCGCGCTTGGATTCGCTGCCCGGCGACAAGACCAGGTATTCGAGTTGGAGCGAACAATCGGGCGGCCTCAAGACCATCCTGGGCGGGGCCAAGCGCGTGGCGATGCAGTATTCACCCATGTGCGCGATTCCGTATGTCGCGATGGTGGATGCCGGCACGGTGGAACTGGTGCGCAGCCTGGGCGTGGACGTGGTGAGCTCCGCCGAACTGATCCAGCACTTCGAAGCGCGCTGGACGGCCGAGGCGCTGGAATCGCATCTGGAAGCCGGGCGGCGCGTGGACCGCGTGCGCGCGGAAGCTTTTCAAATGGTGCGCGAGATCACGCGCGGCGGAGGCTCGGTGCAGGAATTCGCCGTCGCGGATTTCGTGCGCCAGGGATTCGCCAAAGCTGGCCTGTACGCGGAAGACGGGCCGATCGTCGGTGTGAACGCCAACGCCGCCGATCCGCATTATGAACCTTCGGCGGAAGTTACTTCCGAGATTCGTAGCGGAGACCTGGTGTTGCTGGATATGTGGGCGAAGCTGAAACAGCCGGGCGCGGTCTATTACGACATAACCTGGACAGGCTTTTGCGGCGATCGTCCCACCGAAGAAATGCTGAAGGTCTACGGGGTGGTGAGCGGGAGCACGCGACGCGGCCATCACGAAGGTGAAAGACGCGGTCGCCGCTGGGCAAGAGTTGCGCGGCTTTGAAGTGGACGACGCGGCGCGCGGCTACATCGCCAGCCGCGGATACGGCGATTACTTCGTGCATCGCACCGGCCACTCAATCGGCGAAGAAGTTCACGGCAACGGCGCGAACATGGACAACCTGGAAACCCACGATGAACGCCGGGTTGTGCCTTGGACCTGTTTTTCGATCGAGCCGGGCGTTTACTTAAAAGACTTCGGAATCCGGTCGGAGATAAACATGTTCGTGGGCGAGGGCGAGGCCCGGGTTACCGGCGAGATGCAGCGCGAATTGGTGATTTTGTAGCCCTGGTATCATGGCTGTATGCGGATCTTGCTGTTCAGCGGGAAGGGCGGCGTCGGCAAGACCAGCTTGGCTGCCGCTACGGGCGTGCAACTGGCCCAGCTCGGCTATCGCACGCTGGTGATGAGCGTCGATCCGGCCCACAGCCTGGCCGATTCCTTCGACCTCGAAACCAGCCTTTTTCACGAAAAAACCGGCGATCCTTACCCCATCAGCGACAAGCTGGCCATCCACGAAGTCAACATTCAGAAAGAGATCAAGCGGCACTGGCGCGAGATCTCCGCTTATGTGATTTCGGTCCTGCGCACCACCGGCATCAGCGACGTGGAGGCCGAGGAACTGGCGATTCTGCCCGGCATGGAAGAACTGAGCGCCATGATGTGGGTGAACCAGTTCCGGCGCGAGCAGCGCTATGACGTGATCGTGCTCGATTGCGCGCCGACCGCCGAATCGATGCGCTTCGTCAGCATGCCGACCACGCTCGATTGGTACATGAAGCACATCTTCCCGTTTCAACGGACGGTGCTGAAGGCGGTGCGGCCGCTGGCGAACAGGGTTTCGCCGGTGGAACTGCCGACGGACAGCTACTTCGCCAATATTCAGGATCTGTTCGGCAAGCTGGATGGGATCGACGAGTTACTGGAGAATCCGCGCACCACCAGCGTGCGGCTGGTGACCAATCCGGAAAAGATGGTGCTGCGGGAGACGCAGCGGGCATTTGTTTATTTTTCGCTGCACGGGCTGACGGTGGACGGCATTATTGTGAACCGGGTGCTGCCGGAGGCCATCACGGATTCTTTCTTTTCGGAATGGCGGGAATCGCAGCGGCGCGTGCTGCAGGAGATCGATGCTTATTTCGCGCCGGTGCCAGTGCAGCACGTGCCGCTTGTTCACGCACGAAGTGCTGGGCGCGGAGCGGCTGCAAGAACTGGCGGCCGCGCTTTACGCGAACAACGAGGATCCGGCCGCCGTTACGCGCACGGAAGCCCCGTTTACTTTCACCAAGCGCGATGGGCATTACGAAGTGCAATTGCAATTGCCTTTCGCGGTAAAGGGCGAAGTGGGGCTCTTCAAGAAGGGCGACGAACTGGTGGTACAGATCGGCACGCTGCGGCGCCACATCGGGCTGCCGACATCCATGGCGGCGCTATCGCCCGCTCACGCCAGGCTGGAGAACAAAGTATTGACCGTGGAGATGAGGGAGAATTGAAACTATGGAACACGACCATACGAAGTGTGACGCTCCTGGCTGCTTTTACTGTCTGAATGTAAAGCCGTTTTTCCGGAAAGCCTGGTCGGATGCCAGCAAAGACCATTTCCGCAATGCGCGCTTGGAATTCCTGAAGGGCGTGCGCAGCGTCATTGACGATCGCATCGGCAATCTGGCGCGGCACGAATCCAAAGGCACGCACGTAACGGTCGAATAGGCCGGCCTTCCCATGACGGAAAAGCCCCCTAAGATACTTGTGCTTGACGTTGGCGGCACACACGTGAAGGTCCGCGCGACCGGGCATAAAACCCCCGTCGAAATTCCTTCCGGGCCTAGGATGACACCCCGCAAAATGGTGGAGGACGTAAAAAAAGTGATCGACGGCTGGGAGTATTCAGTCGCATCGATTGGCTATCCGGGGCTCGTGGTGCACGGCAAGCCAATGGCCGAGCCGCACAATCTTGGTCACGGATGGGTCGGATTCGATTTCAAAAAGGCGCTCGGCGTCCCGGTAAAGATCATCAACGATGCGGCCATGCAGGCTCTCGGAGACTACCAGGGCGGCCGCATGCTTTTCCTCGGCCTGGGCACAGGGCTTGGATCGGCGATGATTGTGGACGGCGTGCTGGAGCCCATGGAACTCGCGCACCTGCCGTATAAGCGCGGCCGCACCTACGAAGAGTACATCGGCCTGCGCGGGCTTGAAGCGCCTGGGCAAAAAGAAGTGGCGGCAGCACGTATTCGATGTGGTGGCGCGCCTGAAGGCGGCGCTGGAAGCGGATTACGTAGTGCTGGGCGGCGGGAATTCGAAAGTCCTGAAGAAGTTGCCGCCAGGTTCGCGGCTCGGCGAAAATACCTATGCCTTCCGCGGCGGCTGTCGCCTGTGGCACGAGCCTGCCGAGCGCCACAAGAAAATCTAACCGCGAGGAGATTTCCCATGTTACGCAGACTGTCGTGTACTGCTTTGCTTCTGTTCGCGATGGCAGCCGCCACCATGCAAGCGCGCGCCGCCGACGTCACCGGCAAGTGGAAAGGACCCTTGGGCGACACCGGCTCAGACGTTGAGTTTGTTCTGAAATCGGACGGCGCGAATGTCACGGGTACCATGACCGACTCCGAAGGAAAGCCGCGCCCGATTACCAAAGGATCATTCGCCGACGGCAGGATCTCGCTGACGGTGGCATCGGAATATAGCGGCAACCCCATCACGCTGCTGGTGACCGGAACGGTAGAAGGCGACACCATGACACTCAAGGTTCAAACCGAAGATGGCGCCTGGGGCACGGACGCGGTAGTCAAACGGTCGGCTTAGATCGGCGCACTCCCAGCGTCATCGGGTCCAGCAGGTGCCGCGGCTTATATACCTCGATCGACCATTTCCGGCCGGCATCGAAGCGCACCCCCGCGAAGTAACCTGTTTCATGCTCCGCGCAGTACATAACCGTCCCGCGAAACCTGTGCCTGCCAAGCTTCAGCGAAATGCGCGTACTAGCCGGAACGCGGTCCTCAAACTGAATACACGCCCCCGATGGCGAAATGTCTTCCAGATTTGCAATCAGCTCGACAGGCTCATCCAGTTCCAGACGCACCGGAATCAAGTCCGAACACAGGAGCCGCGGCTCCGCGCGACGGTCGTTCATTCGCCCACCACGGTGACCATCACCTCTCGCTCGCGCGCGCGATTGTCGAAATCGCATAGCACGATCTGCTGCCATGTCCCGGTTCCGATTCTGCCTTCGACAACCGGGAAACTGCCCGCCGTACCGACCAAAGCGCTGCGCAGGTGCGAGTAGCCATTGCCGTCGCCCCAGCGGGCATTGTGGGCATAATCGCCATCGGCCGGCGCAATCTGTTCCAGGGCGCGGCGCAGATCGGCCAAGCAGCCGGATTCAAACTCGAGCGTAGTGATTCCCAGCGTGGATCCCACGCCGGCAATGTTGACGATTCCCTGCCGGACACCGCTCTCGGCTACGATGCGCGCCACATGCCCGGTGATGTCGAGAATGTCAGAATGGCCGCCCGTCGAAACACGAAAACTTTTCTGCAGGACGCTCATGCGGGAAACCGGCTACTTCCCGAAGTCGTTTTCGAACTGGGCGACCTTCGCCAAACGGCGCTTATGGCGCTCGGCGTTGGAGAATTGCGCCCCGGCGTAAAACCTCACCAGTTCCACTGCCAGCCCAGGCCCAATAATGCGGGCGCCCAGACAAAGGATATTCACGTCGTCATCCTCCACGCACTGGTGGGCGGAAAAAGAGTCGTGACAGGTGGCCGCGCGAATCCCCTTGAACTTGTTGGCGGCGACGCACGCGCCGGCTCCGCTGCCGCAGATCAGGACGGCGCGCTCCGCCTGCCCGTGCATTACGGCCTCCGCGGCGGCCTTCGAAAAATCGGGGTAATCGACAGGATCTGTCGAACAGGTGCCCAAGTCGGAAGTCACATGGCCTAACTTGTTCAGTTCTTCGATAATGCTCGCCTTGATCGGGAAACCGGCATGGTCACACGCGACAGCGATCTTCATGGATTCCCATCATAGCGCTATACTGCCAGTGTGGCGCCGTGAGAGTTTCCGGACGGAGTGGCGTCTATTACATATGCTCACAGGCAGAATTATATTCGCCGCTGGCGTGCTTGCGGCAGCGGGTTGGGCGCAATCATCCGCCGGAGTGACTGGCCCCGTCACCGGGTTTATTTATGACGCGCAGATGAGCGCGGTTCGGCCCATGCTAGGTATTCCAGGCGCAGCGTATCTTGGCCCAGTAGTAGCTAGAGGGCTGGGCGCGGCTTCGGTTTCGCCCGATGGTTCGCTGGCTCTGGCGGTGCAACAAAACGGGAAGCTGATGGTTTACAGCGGCCTGCGAAGCGCAACTCCCACTCCGCTTACCGTCTCCGGCGCGATTGCGGGCGTAGACCATTTTGCCTGGGCGGCGGATAGCAGTGCGGCGGCGGTCTATTCTTCCGGCAGCGCTCAGGGACAGATCATAACCGTCGTGGCGGCTACTCCGGAGGCTGGCGCGTCGATCGACCTCTCGAGTCTTACCGGACTGGTCACTGCGCTGGCCTTTGATGGGAAGCGCTTGATCGTCGGCGTTTCCTCAGCTGAAACCGGCGGCATTTATCTGGCAAACGCCGCTGGCGGCGCGCAGCGGGTCGCGGCCGCCACCAGTCCTTCCGCCATCGCTGTGGCGAACGGCAGTCTTTATTTTTCCGACAGCCAGGCTCAACAGATCGTCCAGGTCCAGACCTATGCAGGCACACCGGCAGCCATGGTGTTTGCGAACGACAGCAGCATTGCATCGCCCGCTGGGCTCCAGGTTTCCACGGATGGACAGCGGCTGTATGTCGCCAATGCGGGCAACCGCAAACTGGGCGTTTACGACATCGCGTCGCAGACCCCCATCCAAACTGTCGATCTGACCTTCGCGCCAACGCGGCTTGATCGTTTCGGAGATTCGTCCGTTTTCGTGATGAACGGAACCGGCCACGGCCCGGTTTATGTCGCCCGCGATGGCGCGGCGGGGAAAGCGGCAGTTTTTTTCGTGCCGGCCCCAGTGAAGCCTCACGGCCCGAAAACGCCGATCCGGCCCCTATAGTTACAGTGCGGCGACCCGCCGTTGCACCAGCAGGAAATAGAACCCGACTACGATCAGAAGGCACCCGTTTACCGCCAACACCTTCGGCGCGCCATAGATCGGCACTAACCACCCGGTGACCAGACTCCCCAACGGCATCCCACCCCGAAACGCCAGGTTGTAAACGCTCATCACCCGTCCCCGCATTTCGTTGGGCGTAATCAGTTGCACCAGCGAACTGACCATGGAGAAAACTCCCATCATGGCCCCACCGGACAGGATCAGAAGCGCGCCACTGACATAAATCGACTTGGACAGGGAGAATCCGGTGATTGTGCCGCCCAACAGCAACAGCGTGAACAGCGCCACGCGTCCCCTGTTCTGCACGTTGCCATACGCCGCCGCAATGAGGGCGCCGGCCACCGAGCCGATCCCGGAACATGAAAGCAGAATAGTGAATGCCGTCGGTCCACGGTGGAAAACATCCTTGGCGAAGACGGGCAGGAAGGTGAGAACCGGGATTGCCAGCGCCGTCATGCAAAATGCCAGAGCAATCAATCCCACCATCGCCCCTTGTTGCCGCACAAATCCGATGCCTTGCTTGACGCCGGTAAGAATGGACTCCTTGGTCTTTACCGGCTCGAATTTCACGGTCAACAGCAGCAGCGAGATGATCACCGCCACGAACGACAGTCCGTTCAGCCCGAAACACCAAGCCGCGCCCAATCCCGTAAGCGCAAGCCCCCCCAGAACGGGCCCAATCACGCGCGCCAGGTTGAACTGGATGGAATTCAGTGCGATGGCGTTGGGCAGATCTTCCTTCTCCACCAGCATCGGTACGAGCGCCGAATAGGCCGGCCCCCCAAATGCCTGCGCGCAGCCCACCACAAACGAAAGGGCCAGGATTTGCCAGACTTTGACGAAGTTGAAGGCAATCAGCAAGGTCAGCAGGAACGCGCAACTCATCTGCACGTATTGCGAGCCCAGCAGCACGCGCCGCCGCTCGATGCGGTCCGCGATCACTCCGCCAATCAGCGAAAACAGCACGATGGGGATCTGGCCCAAAAAGCCATCCAGGCCCAGCATGAATGCGGATTTTGAAATCGAGAAGACCAGCCAGCTCTGAGCAACGATCTGCATCCAGGTGCCGACGGAAGAAGTGCATGCGCCGAACCAGAGCAGACGAAAATCGCGGTAATGGAAAGCCTTGAATACCCGGCTCAGCACAAGTTTACGGCAACGGCCTTTCCCTCTGAATCAGATGCAGGATATTGCCGTCAAGATCGGAAAAAAACAGAAGGCGGTTCCCTTGTTTCTTCATGGGCTCGCCGAGGAAATGGACTCCGGCGGCTATCAGGTGGGCGTGGGCGGCATCGAAATCGTCAACATCGATGGCCAGGTGGCGAATGCCGCGGTCTTCCAATTGGGGCGACGTAAACGCGCCTTTACCCGGAATGATTTCGAGCATGCTGCCATTAGCGGCCCTCACGAAATAGTTGCCCGCATACTCAAAGTTGATGACGAACTCCAGAGTGGCGGCATACCACTCAGCCAAGGCACGCGGATCGGGAGATGCGATGGCGGTGTGCTCCAGACCTCTGAACATAGGGCGATTGTAACAGCATTGGCCTTAGCTCTTGGTCTTGGCCTTCTTCAAATCGCTCTGCAATTGCCGTACTTCTTCGCGCGGTTCGCCCGCATTTTTCGCGTGGTTCAGCTCGCGCCGGCAGGTGACATTGTCGCCTGTCAGGAAGGCGATCTTCGCCAAAAAGTAACACTTGTACCCGTTCCCGTTGGGAGCTTCATGCGCCTTCATCGCTTCATCGAAGGCCCCGCTGAGGTTACCGAGTTGTAACTGCGCGTAAGCCATCAGGATGCGCAGCGACGAATTGTCGGTGCTCTGATGCGTTAGAGTCGACAGCCGTGCCAAAGCGCCGGCATATTCCCCTTCCCGGATCAAAAGCGCTGCGTCATTCACTACTTTGCGGTCGGCATCGCTGAGCAGCGTCAGGGCGCTGGTCAGGCGGTCGAACTGCAGGGGCATGGTGGGCGGCGCGGGCGATGCGGCCCCCGATGGGGCAGCCATCAACACCAGCATCAGGAGCACATTGCGAATCGCACACATATTCTTCTCGATGATTAGTATACGCTTGCCGATGCGGTAGAGGTTTCAGCGAATCAGGAAAACGGCGCCGCAAGCCAAACCGGACCCGATCAGCGCCCCGACCACCACGTCACTCAAGAAATGCATGCCCAGCAGGATGCGCGAGATAGCAATGCTGGCCGCACAGAAAAGCAGGCCGGGCAGCAGACTGGGGTAGAACGAGGACAAGGTGACCGCGATAGCGAAGGCCGTGATGGTATGGCCCGAGGGGAATGAGAAACGGTCGGGCGGCAGCAAAGTCGCCCAGCAGTGAGGCTGGATAGCGCAGGGGCGTTTGCGATTGATGCGTTTTTTGAGGAACAGGAAGAGGCCGATGCCCACCGCCGCCGCCAAGGCGGACGCGGCCACGGCAACCAATCGGGATGGCCCTCCGAAAAGTAGAATGACGATGCCCATGGCATACCAAAGCCAGCCATCGCCGCCACGCGTGGCACAGAGCATCCATACGCGAATCCATCGTGGCGCTGGCCACCGATGCACGCGCAGCATGATGCTGTAATCCCGCGCGGTGATGAACTCTAACACCATCCCACCCTAATTTATAGTCCCATAATCCTACAGGAACATGACATTTGTGCAAAAGCTTAATGAATTCGCGCGTGCCAATGAGTCCCACGGCAATAAAACCGTATGATGAAGATCGTATGAAGAAGTTCGATTTCATCTACTTCGACGCCGGCGGGGGGCATCGCAGCGCGGCCATGGCTTTGCAGCAGGTGATCCAGCAACAAGGGCGCCCATGGGAAATTCGCATGGTAAACCTGCAGGAACAGCTGGACGAACTCGATATCTTTCGCAAGGCGACCGGCATTCGCTTGCAGGACATCTACAATCTGCTGCTGAAAAAGGGCTGGACGCTGGGCTCAAGCGAGTTACTCAAGGCCCTGCACTTGACCATTCGTCTGTTCCAGCCCAAGCTGGTGCCGCTGTTACGCGATTTCTGGCGCCAAAGCCAGCCGGATATGGTGGTGTCCCTGATCCCCAATTTCGACAGGGCTTTGAAGTTGAGCTTGGAAGCGGCGCTGCCTGGTACACCGCTGGTAACGATTCTGACGGACATCGCGGATTATCCGCCGCACTTCTGGATCGAGCAGCAGGAGCAATACCTGATCTGCGGATCGGATCGGGCAGTGGCCCAGGCCCGCGAGTTGGGCCACGCCGAGCGTTTTATCTTTCGGGCGTCGGGCATGATTTTAAACCCGCGATTCTACGAGCCGGTCGAAGTGGATCGTGGCGCGGAGAGGCGCCGTCTCGGGCTCAATCCGGATTGGCCCACGGGCCTGGTGCTCTTTGGCGGAGAAGGATCCGCGGTGATGCTGGAAATCGCGCAGAGCCTGGAAGCCATGGCCCGGCCGCTGCAGTTGATCCTGATCTGCGGGCGCAACGAGAAACTGGCGGAGAAACTGCGCGCGATGCCATCGCGAATGCCGATGTTCGTGGAGGGCTTTACGCGCGAGATCCCATACTACATGCGCCTGGCGGATTTCTTTGTCGGCAAGCCGGGGCCGGGGAGCATTAGCGAAGCAATCGCCATGAAGCTGCCGGTGATCGTGGAGCGCAACGCCTGGAATCTGCCGCAAGAGCGCTACAACTGCGACTGGGTTCGCGAGCAGGACCTCGGGATGGTCCTCCGCAATTTTCGCGGCATCGGCACAGCCGTGGAGAAACTGCTGGAGCCAGCTACATACGACCGCATGCGCGCAAACACGGCAAAGCTAAACAATCAAGCCGTCTTCGAAATTCCCAGCATCCTCGAAACCATCATGGCCGGAGGGTAAGGCCACTTGGGAGCCGTCCCACACCACTCGGCATTCAACCCCGAAGCCCGGCGCCAGCCAATCCTTTCCGCGCCACACGGAGCGCCCTTTTCCCTGGAGCCGGACTCTCTTCTGTTGCGACGGGGCTGCCAAAGACCGGTCTGAGCCGCGCAGCCTACAATCCTCGTAGGGGTTAAGCAACTTCGCCCGCGCGCTAGGCGGCCAGACTCCGCGCCGTTGCCCTTCCAACCCAAAATGCAAAAAAAACGACGTCTCACGGTTTCGTGCGGACGCCCTTCATCCGTTCCAAACTCCTTGCGTGCTAAGTCATTTCCCCGCAAAACAAATAGCAAAAACCTGTACCCTTTGACTTCAGGAGTTCCACCATCGAGAATAGGTGGGGCGGTCTCCGCTATAACCACTGGGATCGGATATTCTGCCGGGAGGTGATCCATGAACGCAAGTGTTTACCGTGTATTTGGTCTTTTTTCCCTTTTGGTCCTTTCTTCCGTGTCTCTCTTGCCGGCCGAAACCATGGTCACACTGGGTGCTTCGGCGTCACCAAGCGCGGCGGATGCCGGCGCCAACACGGTGACGGTGACCGGCCATGGCTTTCCCACCGGTACCATCCCGCCCGCAAACGTAACGGTCACATTAAACCCCGCGACCGCTGGCTCAGGCCCTTCCGGCACCACCACCGCGACCGCCGTCACAGTGGTTTCAGGCACCGAGGAGCGGGTCAGCTTCAAGGTCCCCACTTCCATCAGCGTTACCGCGGCCACCGCCTACGAGGTATCCGTCTCCGGCACCACCTCCACGGGGACGCCATTTGAGAGCAGTAACTCGTCGGCGTTAACAGTGAATGCCCCGGTGACAGTCACCACGGCTTCGCCATTGCCTTCCGGCGGCATTGGTAACAGCTATTCCGAGACGTTGGCCGCGGCCGGCGGCAGCGGGACCTATACGTGGTCGGTAACTAGCGGCACTCTTCCCGCGGGCCTTACCTTAACCGCCGCCAGCGGCTTAATCAGCGGGACGCCCACCACGGCCGGAACCTCGCACTTCGTTGCCAAAGCCACCGACAGCCTGGGCGGCCATGGCAGCGAAACCTTGGCTTTGACCATATCGAACGCCCTAACCATCACCACCAGTTCGCCCCTTCCCACGGGCACGGTGGGCGTGAATTACTCCACCACGCTGACTGCCACGGGCGGCAGCGGGTACACATGGTCCGTGAGTGCGGGCGCACTGCCGGCGGGCTTAACGTTGGGCGCCAGCACCGGCGTGATCAGCGGACAACCGGCGAGTGCGGGCACCCCGAGTTTCACCATCAAAGTGACCGACTCGGCCCACGCGGCGGCTACCAAGGCTTTCACCATGACGGTCAATCCTGCGCTGGTCATCATCACCGCTTCGCCGTTGCCCACCGGCACCGTGGGCGTCAATTACTCGCAAACCCTGGCGGCCACCGGCGGCAGCGGATCGTATACCTGGTCGGTAAGCGGGGGAGCGCTGCCGGCGGGCTTGACATTGGCTCCCGGCACGGGCGTCATCAGCGGACAACCGGCCACCCCAGGCACCCCCAGCTTCACCATCCAGGCGACGGATACTAACGCCGCCACCGCAACCAAGCCGTTTTCAATCACCATCGATGCGGCCATCGTGATCACGACCGCCTCGCCGTTGCCCACCGGCACCGTGGGCGTCAATTACTCGCAAACCCTGGCGGCCACCGGCGGCAGCGGATCGTATACCTGGTCGGTAAGCGGGGGAGCGCTGCCGGCGGGCTTGACATTGGCTCCCGGCACGGGCGTCATCAGCGGACAACCGGCCACCCCAGGCAATGCCAGCTTCACCATCCAGGCGACGGATACCAATGCGGCTTCGACAACCAAGCCGTTCTCGGTGACCATAGACGCGGCATTGACCATCACCACGACATCTCCCTTGCCCGCGGGCGAGGTGGGTATCGGTTACTCCGATACGCTCACCGCCACCGGCGGCAGCGGGTCCTATACCTGGGCGATCGGCGCGGGAAGCCTGCCGGTAGGCCTGACCTTAGCCGCCGGCACGGGAACAATCAACGGCACCCCCACCACTGCCGCGGCCTCGAATTTTACGATCCAGGTGACGGACACCAATTCGGTCACCGCCAGTCTGCCCGTCGCATTGACAGTAAATCCGGCCGCCACCATCACCTCCGTCTCGCCGAATGTCGGCTATCAAGGCTTGCCCATGGAAGTGACTATTACCGGCTTGAATTCGCACTTCGTCCAGGGCACTACCGTGGCCAGTTTCGGTCCCGGCATCGCGGTAGGAGGAGCGGCGGCGGGCCAGCCGGGTCCGGTGACCGTTAACAGTGCTACTAGCGTCACGGCTGCCATCGCGGTCAGCCCCACCGCCGCCACGGGCAGCCAGACGGTATCGGTCACCACCGGCCAGGAAACAGCCTCGCTCACGAATGGATTTACAATCGACGCCGCCCTTCCCTACATCTCCGTGAATACAGCCTCGCCTACCCCCATAGCCACCGGCTTTAGCGGCTTCAGCGACGAATATCTCCTCACCGGCGTGGAATACAACGATCCTAAGTACCTGCCCTTTGTGGAAGCCCTGCATCCTGGCTTCATCCGCTTTCCATCCGGGTTGCCTTCCCAAGCCTTCAATTGGCAGAATGCCCACATGGATCAGGCCTGGATTACTACCCTCACACCGGATCTCAACTCCAACGAGCTGAACGGGCTGACTCTTGCCCTGGAGTTAACCCAGACCAAGGGGGGTGCCTGCTTCGTCCCGGCCACCTGCTTTTCGGATTACTCTACGTTCATCCGCACCCTGGGAGCGAACGGCATCGTCGACTTCAATGGCTACACCGACACCAACACCAATTCAATGGGCTTGATGGCTCAAGCCGCCCAATCGGCCGGCATGAACATCGTCGAATGGGAACTGGCTAACGAGCCTTACGGCTATCCGCTTTTCTTCCCGTCGGCAACGGACTATGCCTCATTCGAATACAACCCTTATGACTTAAACCTCGCCGCCGCCGACCCCACCGCCGCAGCGGGCGTATTCTTTCAGGGACAATTCAGTTCCTTTAACCCCGCCAATTACGCGGCTTGGGACCGCGCCATGTCGACCTATAGTCCCCAATACTGGGGCGCGGTGTCTACACATATCTATCCCATCGGCAACGCTTCCCTCACCGCCACGCAGGAGGAGCAGTACTTGAATTCCATCCTGGGTTTCGCCACCACCAATTACATCAGTTCCTACCTCGCGCCCCTGGTCGGCGGTAAGCCCATTTACATTACCGAGTTCAATTCCGATGCTTACGGAACCTTGGCTTTTGAAACTTATCTGTACAACGGGATCTTCCTGGCCGAGTATGTAGCCCGCATGTCCACCTCGCCATACGTCAAAGGCGTGGCGGTGGAGGCCTTGTATCTAGGCAACGGCTTCGATCAGGGCATGATACGAGCAGTCAACGACTATCAGAATTATCTGCTCAGTCAGTATACGGCCAACCACAACTACTCCACCAATACCGCGACCAATCCGAATACGCAGTTCCAATTCTATTACTCGACGCCTGGCTTGGCCTTGGAAGTCGCGAACCTGGCGATCAACAGTAGCGATGCCATCTGGCCTACGACCTTAAACGGAACCGTCCCCACCGTCCCCACCTCTCCAATTCAGGGCTACGGCGGTACCCCCATCCCCGCTGTCTTCGCGCAGGCTTACCAAGGCATCAATGGCACGCACTACTTGCTGATTACCAACAAGTCGAACCAGTCGCTGCCATTCGCCATCGAAGTGAACGGCAGCCTGCTGGAGCAGTCCGTCACCGTGACTTACGTCTCCAATCCGAGCGATACAGCCGCCAATACCAGTACCGACCAAACGAATGTGCAAGTGGTGACGGCAACCTCGGCGAACCCCATCACGATCGGTCCTTATAGCGTGACCACCGTGCAGTGGTAGGCAGCCGTCACCCTTTGGTTTATCGCGGAGAGAGGTAACGACGCACGGCACTTGCCCATTCCTTTCCGATGTGCTAATCTTCAAATGTCCCTACAAAGACGCTCAATGGGAGGTCCGCGCTTCTAGGCCGGGCCGATCGCACCAGTGAGGAGTTATGGCAAATAAGCAAGGTAAACAATATCAGGCTGCGGCCAAGCAGGTCCAAGCGCGTGAGTATCCGCTCGAAGAAGCCATCCCGCTCTTACAAAAGATCAAGTTCGCCAAATTTGACGAAACCGTAGAAGTCCACTTGCGGCTCGGGGTCGATCCAAAGCACGCCGATCAAATGGTTCGCGGCACCGTTGTCATGCCGAATGGCCTCGGTAAGTCCAAGAAAGTATTGGTCATTTGCAGTGGCGACAAGATCAAGGAAGCCGAAGAAGCCGGCGCGGATTTCGTGGGCGGTGAAAACATGGTCAACAAGATCCAGTCCGAAGGCTGGACCGACTATGATGCCGTCATCGCTACCCCGGACATGATGCGCTCCGTCGGCAAACTCGGTAAGGTCCTCGGCCCGCGCGGGCTGATGCCCAACCCCAAAACCGGCACGGTAACGCAGGACGTCGCCAAGGCGATCAGAGAAATCAAAGCCGGTAAGGTCGAGTTTCGTGTCGACAAGACCGGTATCATCCATGCGCCGGTCGGTAAGATCAGCTTTTCCTCCGAGAAGCTGGTGGAGAACGCTTCCAGCCTGATCAGTGCGGTGGTCAAAGCCAAACCGGCTGCGGCCAAAGGCAAATACGTCAAGAGTGCCACCCTGTGCTCCACCATGTCCCCGGGTGTTTCTCTGGATGTGGCTGTGTTCAGCGCCAAGACTGCTGTTTAGTTCCCTCGCGGGTGTCGAAATGAAAAAGAAAGCCGATAAAATAAAGGATCTCGAAGCCCTGCGTAAGGATCTGCAGGCGAACCAGAACTTGTTCCTCACTGGTTACGAAAAATTGCGCGTCGCGCAGGATTTCGAATTGCGCAAAACCATTCGCGCCGCCGGCGGCCAGTATCGCGTCATCAAGAACAACATCGCCGAAAAGGCGTCCGAAGGCACTGGAGCGGAAGAGTTGATGAGGGGCCTCAAGGGTATGACCTCCCTGGCCTTCACCACTGCCGATCCGGTGGCCCTCGCTAAAGCGTTGACGGCCTACGCCAAAACCAATCCCGCGTTCACGTTCAAGGCGGGCCTGGTCGAAGGCCGCGTCATCAATATTAAGGAAATCGGCGAATTGGCCTCCATGCCGCCGAAGGAAGAAATCTTCGCCAAGCTGCTCTATCTGATCAATGCGCCGGCGCAGCGGCTCGTAACGGCGGTAGGCGCGGTCGGTCGCAACATGGCCGTTGTCATCGATCAGGCAGCCAAAGAAGGCAAGTTTCAGGAAGGGTAATTTACCCTAAATCGATTTTTCACGAATAGGAGTATTAGCAAAACATGGCGGATATCAACACAATTGCGGATCAGATTCAGGGCTTGACGCTGCTTGAAGCTTCGCAGCTCGTCAAGTTACTGGAAGAAAAGTTGGGCGTTTCGGCTGCGGCGGCAGCACCGGTTATGGCAGCCGGCGGCGGAGCGGCGGCTGCGGCAGCACCGGCCGTGGAAGAGAAGACCGAATTCAGCGTCGTTCTCACCGTGGTGGGCGCCAACAAAATCAACGTCATCAAGGCCGTTCGCGAAGTCACCAGCCTGGGCTTGAAAGAAGCCAAGGACTTGGTCGATGGCGCCCCAAAGCCGATCAAAGAAGGCGTCAGCAAGGATGAAGCCGAGACCATTAAAAAGAAGTTCACCGACGCCGGCGCCACTGTCGAAGTAAAGTAGCGTAGCGGCTTCTTTGCCTGTAAATCACTGGAATCAGGCCGTTTCATCGCCGGTTCTGGAGTGTCTGTTGACGAGCGGGTAAGATTCTGGTAGGATTGTCGGTTGGGATCTCCTTCTTTCAACCGATCTTGATCCCATTGGTGACTGTGATTTTTGGATCCTGGCAGTTAAATTGCAGTTGGTTCGCAACTGCAACGCGTGGATTTGCGTGCCGTTTTGTGCCCGCATGTTCGATACAGGATTCGTGTGCCCAACAGGGTCTCTCTCCCCGCCCTCCTCAGCAGCTCTCGCTGACGACTTCGACCCGGCTCCCGCAGCCACTACCGTTCCGGCTTTCGCCCGGTTTTTTGCTCCTCGCTTGCACTGTTGCCTACACCAGGAGCTCCCCTCCTCGGCTTTGGCTGGCTTTTTTTGGTTTTTAGCTTTTTTGCTTTAGGTTCTTCGGCCCTCAGGAGTTAAAAAAGACATGGATATTCAAACCAGCGGTGCCGCCTCCGAACGAGTTGATTTTTCCAAGATTAAAACTTCGATCCCTATCCCTAACCTGATCGAAGTTCAGAAAAACTCGTACGAGCGGTTTCTGCAGATGGACTTGCTTCCCAATGAACGGGAAGACACGGGTCTGCAAACGGTTTTCAGCTCCGTATTCCCCATTTCCGACTTTCGCGGCGTGAGCGAGCTGGAGTTCGTCGATTACTCCATCGGCAACTGGGAATGCAAGTGCGGCAATTTGAAGGGCTTGCACCACCTCCGTTCCACCTGCCGGAATTGCGGCGCCACCATCCGCACCGATCCCTTCCATTCCGGCGATGTGCTTTGTCATCATTGCGGCACCTTCAATAAGAACGTCGTTACGTTTTGCAACAAGTGCGGCGACCCCGTCGGCCTGCAACTCAAGTACGACATGGTCGAATGCCAGGAGCGTGGCATGACCTACGCCGCTCCTCTAAAAGTCACCATCCGCCTTACCGTCTATTCCAAAGACCCCACTACCGGCGTGAAAAGCGTCCGCGACATCAAAGAACAGGAAGTCTTCTTCGGCGAAATCCCGCTGATGACCGACAACGGCACCTTCATCATCAACGGCACCGAACGAGTCATCGTCTCCCAGTTGCATCGTTCCCCCGGCGTATTCTTCGAGCGCGTTCCCGCACAGGGCTACTTTCTCGGCAAGATCATCCCCTACCGCGGAAGCTGGGTTGAATTTGAATACGATATCAAGAACCTCCTGTACGTCCGTATCGACCGGAAACGCAAATTCTACGGCTCCGTCTTCCTGCGCGCCTTGGGCTTCAAGAGCGACGAGCAGGTCCTCCGCGCGTTCTACACCGTCGACCGCATTTCCATCAAGGACAACAAGCTCTACTGGAACCTCTACAACAAGGAGGGCCAGTTTACCAGCGGCATCAAAGGCCTGAAGCTCTCCCACGCCATCAACGGCAAGGGCGGGGAAACCATCGTCGGCCAAGGTAAGAAGATCACCGATTCGCTGATCAAAGGCCATCCAGGCTTCCAAGATTCAGCAGACCGAAATCGCCCCTAACGATCTCGAAGGCGCCTACATCGCCGCCGACGTGGTGGACATGGCCACCGGCGAAGTCCTGGTGGACGCCAACAACGAACTCACCCCCACCGGCGTCCAGAAGCTGATCGAAGCCGGCATCGACGAGTTCGAAGTCTTCTTCCCCGAGCGCGATGACGTCGGCACCGTCATCTCCGCTACCCTGCGCAAGGATAGCGTCAAAGGCCCAGAACGACGCGCTAATCGAAATCTACCGCAAGCTGCGTCCCGGCGATCCGCCTACGCTCGATACCGCCACCCAGTTGTTCCAGGGCATGTTCTTCGACCCGCGCAAGTACGACTTCTCGCGCGTGGGCCGCATGAAGTTCAATATCAAGCTGCACGATAAGGCCGAGGCCACCGCCGCTCGATAAGCGTACCCTCGATCCGGAAGATTTCCGCGCCACCATCAAGTACCTGCTCAAGCTCCGCAAAGGCATCGGCGCTGTAGACGATATCGATCACCTCGGCAACCGCCGCGTCCGCGCGGTAGGCGAACTGCTCGAAAATCAGTTCCGCATCGGCTTGGTCCGCATGGAGCGCGCCATCAAAGAGAAGATGTCGGTCTACCAGGAAATGTCCACGGCCATGCCGCACGACCTGGTAAACGCCAAGCCCGTCATGGCCGCCATCCGCGAATTCTTCGGCTCCAGCCAGCTTTCGCAGTTCATGGATCAGACCAACCCGCTCTCGGAGATTACCCACAAACGGCGTCTCTCCGCTCTCGGACCAGGCGGTCTTTCCCGCGAACGCGCCGGCTTCGAAGTCCGCGACGTTCACCCCACGCACTACGGCCGCATCTGCCCGATCGAGACGCCCTGAAGGTCCCAACATCGGTTTGATCTCGTCGCTCTCGTGCTTTGCCTGCATCAATGAATACGGCTTCATCGAGAGCCCGTACCGCAAGGTGCTTGAAGGGCGTCGTCATCGACGAGGTCAAGATCCTCAATCCCGGCGACACGCAATATAAGGTCGGTGACATTATCCGCCGCGCCGACATGGAGAAGGCCAATAACTCCCTCGGCGCCAAGAAGCAAGCCGCCGAATTCGAAGCCCATTGCGAATACCTCTCCGCCTGGGAAGAAGACAAGTGGACCATCGCTCAGGCCAACGTTGAGCTCGATGAAAACGGCCGCATCGTTCCCGATCTTTGCAACACCCGCCAGGCCGGCAACTTCGTCCTGAAACATCGCGACGAAATCGAATACATCGACGTCAGCCCCAAGCAGCTCGTCTCGGTGGCCGCCAGCCTCATCCCGTTCCTCGAGAACGACGACGCCAACCGCGCCTTGATGGGTTCGAACATGCAACGCCAGGCTGTGCCGCTGCTGCGCGCCGACGCTCCCTACGTCGGCACCGGCATGGAGCGCGTTACCGCTCGCGATTCCGGCGCCGTAGTCCTCTGCAAGCGCGCCGGCATCGTGGATTCGGTCGATTCCGAGCGCATCATCGTGCGCGTGGAAGGCGGCGCCGCCCACGAAGGCCAGCTTTCCCGCGAAGTCGGCGCGGATATCTACCAGCTCACCAAGTTCAAGCGCTCCAACCAGAACACCTGCATCAACCAGAAGCCCATCGTGGCCATGGGCCAGCGCGTCACCAAAGGCCAGGTTCTGGCCGACGGTCCTTGCACCGACATAGGCGAACTGGCTCTGGGACGGAACGTCCTGGTGGCCTTCATGCCCTGGCGCGGCTGCAACTTTGAAGATGCCATACTGGTCAGCGAAAAGCTGGTCAAGGAAGACTACTACACCTCGATCCACATCGAAGAATTCGAAATCGAGGGACGCGACACCAAGCTCGGACCGGAAGAAATCACGCGCGACATTCCCAACATCGCGGATTCCTTCCTGCGCAACCTCGATGAAAGCGGCGTCATCCGCATCGGCGCCACCGTCAAGCCCGGCGACATTCTGGTCGGCAAAGTCACGCCCAAAGGCGAGACCCAGCTCACCCCCGAAGAGAAACTGCTGCGCGCCATCTTCGGCGAAAAGGCCGGCGACGTCAAAGACGCTTCGCTCTACTGCCCGCCCGGGATCGAGGGCACGGTAGTGGATTGCAAGATCTTCTCGCGCAAAGGCCAGGAAAAAGACGAGCGCTCGCGGGCCATCGAAGAATCGCAGATCGCCCGCCTGCAGCGCAACCTGCAGGACGAAATCCGCATCCTGACCGACGAGCGCGCCAAGCGCCTGGGCAATCTTCTCGAAGGCAAGCACCTTCTGGCCGACTTGCACGACGAAAAGACCAACAAGCGCCTGCTCGCCAAAGACACCGATCTCTCCCGCGACATCATCGAGAAGATGAAATCGCGCGACCTGAAGCGCATGCGCTTCAAAGACAAAGATCCCCGCATCAACGAACAAATCGACGAAATCGAAGAGATGACGTCGCGCCAGATCGCGGTGCTCGAAAAGATCACCGACGAAAAGGTAGCCAAGCTCCGCAAGGGTGACGAACTGCCTCCTGGCGTCATCAAGCTGGTCAAAGTCTACATCGCCATGAAGCGCAAGCTTTCGGTGGGCGATAAGATGGCCGGCCGCCACGGCAACAAGGGCGTTATCGCCCGCATCCTGCCCGATGAGGACATGCCCTACCTGCCGGATGGGACCCCCGTGGAAATCGTGCTCAATCCTCTCGGCGTGCCTTCTCGTATGAACGTCGGCCAGATTCTCGAAACCCACTTGGGTTGGGCCGCCAAAGCGCTCGGCCTGCACTACGCAACCCCGGTCTTCGACGGCGCCACGGAACGTGAAATCAAGAAGGCGCTCACCGACGCCAATCTGCCCAAAGACGGCAAAACCGCCCTCTATGACGGCCTCACCGGACAGGCTTTCGAACAGCCCGTAACCGTCGGCTACATCTACATGCTCAAGCTTTCGCACCTGGTGGACGACAAGATTCACGCCCGTTCCATCGGACCGTACTCGCTCATCACGCAACAGCCGCTCGGCGGTAAGGCGCAGTTCGGCGGACAGCGCTTCGGCGAAATGGAAGTGTGGGCCCTCGAAGCATACGGCGCCGCTTACATCCTGCAGGAACTGCTCACAGCCAAGTCCGACGATGTCTACGGCCGCGCCAAGATTTACGAAGCAATCGTCAAGGGCGAAGCCGCCATCGAACCCGGCGTGCCCGAATCGTTCAACGTCCTCATCCGCGAATTGCAGTCCCTGTGTCTGGACGTCGAGTTAATGAAGAAGGCGCCCCACGAAGTCCTGGACATGGCGCCCGCGGCGGACTAAGAGTATGGGCCGCCGATGAACACCGATAAACGCGGATCGAACCTCTTGTTTTATCTGCGTTCATCCGTGTTCATCAGCGGCTTAAAGGTTTTTTTGTTTTTAACTGGAGGCATACATTGAGATCCTCTCCTTACGACAGAGCAAATTTGATCGCTGATTTCGATTCCATCCGGATCAGTCTGGCATCGCCCGAGAAGATCCGGAGCTGGTCTCACGGAGAAGTTACCAAGCCGGAGACCATCAACTACCGGACCTTTAAGCCGGAGCGTGACGGTCTGTTCTGCGCGCGTATCTTTGGGCCCACCCAGGATTGGGAATGCTTGTGCGGTAAGTACAAGCGCATGAAACACCGCGGCGTAATCTGCGACAAGTGCGGCGTCGAAGTCACTCTCGCCCGTGTCCGCCGTGAACGCCTGGGCCATATCGAACTAGCCAGCCCCTGCTCCCATGTCTGGTTCTTTAAGGGTCTGCCCAGCCGCATCGGCCACCTGCTCGATATCACCTTGCGTGAGCTTGAGCGCGTTCTCTATTTTGAAGCCTTCGTAATCGTGGATGCCGGCGAAGTGCCCGACATCAACCGCGGCGAAGTGATCACCGACGAGCGCAAACGCCAGCTCGACCAGGAATTTCCCGGTAAATTCGTCGCCATGATGGGCGCCGAAGGCATTAAGGAACTCCTCAAAAAAGTCGACGTCGAATTCCTCAGCGAAGACATTCGCGCGAAGATGAAGACCGAAACTTCGCAGCAGAAAAAGCTGAAGTTCGCCAAGCGCCTGCGCGTCGTTGAGTCGTTCCGTAAATCCGGCAACAAGCCCGAGTGGATGATTCTGGATGTGATCCCGGTCATTCCCCCGGAACTGCGTCCTCTCGTACCCCTGGATGGCGGCCGTTTCGCTACGTCCGATCTCAACGACTTATACCGCCGCGTCATCAACCGCAATAACCGCCTCAAGAAGCTGATCGAGCTGCATGCGCCCGACGTCATCGTGCGCAATGAAAAGCGCATGTTGCAGGAAGCCGTCGACGCGTTGTTCGATAACGGCCGCCGCGGCCGCGTCCTGCGTGGCGCCAACAACCGCCCGCTGAAATCGCTCTCCGATACGCTCAAAGGCAAACAGGGCCGCTTCCGCCAAAACCTGCTCGGCAAACGCGTCGATTATTCCGGCCGTTCCGTCATCGTCGTCGGCCCCGAACTGAAGCTCAACCAGTGCGGTCTTCCCAAGAAGATGGCGCTCGAGCTTTTCAAGCCCTTCATCTATCACCGCCTCGAACAGCGCGGCCACTGCACCACCATCAAACAGGCCAAGGAATTGGTCGAACAACAGGATCCCGTGGTTTGGGACATTCTGGAAGAGGTCATCAAAGACCATCCCATCCTGTTGAACCGCGCTCCTACCCTGCACCGCTTGGGCATCCAGGCCTTCGAGCCCGTGCTCGTCGAAGGCAAGGCCATCAAGATTCACCCGCTGGTTTGCACCGCCTTCAACGCGGACTTCGATGGCGACCAGATGGCGGTTCACATTCCGCTGTCTCCGGAAGCTCAGATCGAAGCTTCCACGCTGATGCTGTCGTCCAACAACATTTTGTCGCCGGCCCACGGCGGCCCCATCGCCGTTCCCACGCAGGACATGGTTTTGGGTTGCTATTACCTGACCAAAGCCCGTCCCGGCACCAAGGGTGAAGGCCGTACCTTCGCCTCCGTGGAGGACGTGCTCATCGCCCTCGAAATGGGCGAAGTCGAAACTCTGACCCCGATCAAACTGCGCTACACCGGCAAAGTCATCGACCTGGTTCACGCCTTCGATAACCAGAACATGCTGCATACCGAACCCATCGAGTTCGTGAAGCAGTATATGGAAACCACCGTTGGCCGCGTGATCCTGAACGATCAGCTTCCGGTCGATATGCCCTTCATCAATGGCTTGCTGAAGAAGAAGGGTCTGGCCCAACTGGTTCAATACTGCTACCTCAAGTTCGGCTTGGTCGTAACCGTTCAGATGCTCGACCAGGTCAAAGCGCTGGGCTTCCTCTACGCCACCCGCGCCGGCATCTCCATCGGTATCGACGACATGGTCGTGCCTTCCGAAAAGGCCGGCTTGGTGCGCGATGCGGAAAAAGAAGTGGTGGCCGTCGAAAATCAGTATCAGGATGGCGCCATCACCCACGGCGAACGCTACAACAAGATCATCGAAATCTGGTCGAAGGTTACCGAAAAGGTTTCCGATGAAATGTTCCACGCCATGGAAGAGGACGACCGCACCGGCCGTTACCTCAACCCCATTTACATCATGGCCGACTCCGGCGCCCGCGGTTCGAAACAGCAGATCCGCCAGCTTTCCG
The DNA here is from genome assembly GCA_963738375.1 of Bryobacterales bacterium. GTDB lineage: Bacteria > Acidobacteriota > Terriglobia > Bryobacterales > Bryobacteraceae > Bog-159. Next base: position 193,632 of record CAVTWL010000005.1, read on the forward strand.
GGATGCGCGGCTTGATGGCCAAGCCCTCCGGCGAAATTATCGAGACCCCCATCACGGCAAACTTCCGCGAAGGCCTCAACGTGCTGCAGTACTTCATCTCAACGCACGGCGCGCGCAAAGGTTTGGCCGATACCGCTTTGAAGACCGCCGACTCCGGCTACCTCACGCGCCGCCTGGTCGACGTCTCCCAGGATGTCATCATCGCCGAAACCGATTGCGGCACCACCGAAGGTATCTACGTGGAGCCTATTATCGAGTCCGGCGAAATCATCGAACCTCTCCGCGACCGCATCGTTGGCCGTGTCGCTCTCGAAGATCAGAAAGACTACGAAGGCAACGTGATCGTGTCCGTGAACCAGGAAATCACGGAAGACCTGGCCGCCGCCATTCAAGCCGCCGGTATCGAGCGCGTCAAGATCCGCTCCGTGCTCACCTGCGAATCGAAACGCGGCGTCTGCGTCATGTGTTATGGCCGCAACCTGGCCTCCGGCCGCCTGGTGGAACGTGGCGAAGCGGTAGGTGTTATCGCCGCGCAGTCCATCGGCGAACCGGGAACGCAGCTCACCATGCGTACCTTCCACATCGGTGGAACGGCTTCGCGAATTTCGGAACAGTCCACGCAGGATACCAAGTCCGACGGTTTCGCCCGCTTCATCGGCGTCCAATCCGTCCGCAGCAAGGGCGGCGACCTCATCGCCATGAATCGCAACGGCATCATGGCTATCGTTGACGACAAAGGCCGCGAAAAAGAGCGCTACCAGATGGTTTACGGCGCCAAGATCCTCGTCGAGGACGGCGGTCCCGTCAAAGCCAATCAGATCCTGCTCGAATGGGATCCGTACACCTTCTCCATCCTCACCGAAGTTACCGGTGCGGTGCACTTCAAGGACCTGCTCGAAGGCATGACCATGCAGGAGCAGTTGGACGAAGTCACCGGCATGTCCCAGCTCGTCGTGGTAGATTCTCCCGACGAGAAACGCCAGCCCACCGTTATCGTGCGGCCGGATACCGCCCAGGGCAGCAAGTCGGAAGCCAAGAAGTATTTGATGCCGACTCACGCCCACATCATGGTCCGCGACGGGGAAGATGTTCACGCCGGCGATGTGCTGGCCAAAATCCCCCGCGAAACCACCAAAACGAAAGACATCACCGGCGGTCTGCCGCGCGTTGTGGAACTCTTCGAAGCCCGCAAGCCCCGCGAAACCGCCATCATGGCCGAAATCAATGGCAACGTCAAATACGGCGAAGTAACCAAAGGCCAGCGCAAGATCTATGTAATCGGAGAAGACGGCGAGCAGCGTGAATACTCGCTGCCTCGTGGCGTCCACATTAACGTTCAGGAGGGTGAGCGCGTAAAAGCCGGCGACCCCTTGATGGACGGTCCCCGTAACCCGCACGACATTCTGGACGTTCTCGGCGAAAAGGAATTGCAGAAGTACCTGGTCAACGAGATTCAGGAAGTCTACCGCTTGCAGGGCGTCAACATTAACGATAAGCATCTCGAAGTCGTCGTCCGCCAGATGATGCGTTGGGTCAAGGTGGACGATATCGGCGATACCGAGTTTCTGCCGGATGAGGTCAAAGATAAGTTCGCGTTCCGCGCCATCAACCAGCTCACTGTCGATTCCGGCGGCCGACCCGCCACGGGTAAGGCGATGTTGCTGGGCATCACCAAGGCGTCGCTGTCCACCGATTCGTTCATCTCGGCGGCGTCCTTCCAGGAAACCACCCGCGTCCTCACCGAAGCCGCCATCAACGGCAAGGTGGATTATCTGCGCGGTCTGAAGGAAAACGTGATCATGGGTCGTCTCGTTCCGGCCGGAACCGGCATGGAATATTATCGCCGCGTGAAGATCGCCGGCGAGGATGTGGTGGAAGAACCGGTGGTCGAGCCTTCGCTCGAGTCTATCCCCGGTTATGACGAAGAAGCCCGCATTCAGTACGCGGGGGGGCTGACTGAAGGTACCCCCGACGAGACTTTGGCGGAATAGTGAGTAATTGAAATTGGTTAGGGCGGTCGTACGATTTGTATTCGAGCGACCGCCTCTTAGCCGCCTGATAACTTTTTCATGTAGCCGCCCGCTTGGCGCTGCGTCCAAATATATATATGATTGAGATCACATTTTGTCCTACCTGTGGAAGTGACGAGATTAAGAAGGTGCGCCGGAACTGGACTGGCGAATTCCAAGGCAAGACGTACGTCGTCCCCGATCTCGAATTCCATCAATGCCCGGCGTGCTGGGAGAGAGTCCTCGATCGCAACGCTTTGCGGAGGATTAAGGCGCAAGTCCCTGCCGACGCGCAGCCACAGTTGATGGCGCGTACTGCCTAGCCGGTCAGCGACATTCCGAGCCACGACCGTGCTTCAGAGCCACGACCGTCAGGGAGTGTCCCTCAGCCACGATCGCTCAATCTCCTAAAAACTTGCCGATCGGGCGCATTCCCGGCACATTATCGCAAACCGCCTTAAACGCCGCCGTCATGGGGATCGCCAGCAATAACCCCGCCGCATCCCACATAAATCCCCAAATCATCAGCGAAAATGTCACCGCCAGCGGATTCAAATGGACGCGCGAACCCACGATCTTTGGATACAAAAGGTTCAGCGCCAAAATGTGGAACACAGCCACAATCGCCACAATCAGCAGGTAAGCCGAAATCGTGTCATAAGCCGTCAGCGCCACAAATAAGGGCGGCAGCAGCGCCAGAGGTAGCCCCACGTACGGTACTAAACTAAGAAACCCGCTCAATGGCCCCACCAACAGTGCATACGGTAGGTGCACGATATAAAACGCCAGTGAGCTTGCCGCCGCCAGTAACAGCCCCAACACGGAATTCCCCACGACGAACGCCCGCACCATATCCGCGATCCCTTGCAAACTCCGCGCCGCTGCCGCCCGGTCCTCGCCTTGAAAGAATTGCAGAAAGCTGCGATGGATATGGTCATGCCAGCTCAGCATAAAATACACCAGGAATGGCACGAACGAAGCCATCAGCATGATCTGATAAAACGATCCCAGCCGCACCGAAATAAAATCTTTGATCGGCGATGATTCCGCGTGAATGCGGACTTCTGGAATCGCCCCCGGCATCGCAGGCGCTGCCACATCCGGTGTCCTCTTCTTCTTTTTCGCCGTCTCCGGCGGCGGCGCGGGCGGCTTCCGCGCGGGCATCACCAACTGATAACTGCGCTGCTCTAGCCCCTCCGCCTGCTGCGTCACCTTCTCCACTAAGTCCCCGATGCGCTGGCTATACTGGGGCAGGTCTTCAGCCAAACCCGAAAACTCCGCATAAGCGCCTAAACCCATCAAATACAAAATCGAGAGCGCCCCCGCGCACACCACGAAACTCGCCAGCGAGCGCGGAAAGCGGATTCGCATCAGCAGCGTGACGAACGGTTCCAAAATGAAAGCCAACATTACCGCCGCCAGCGAAGTGATGAAGAAGACGCGGCCGAAGTACAGGATCGCGATCACCACGCCTAACGCGATCAGCGGCAGCGCCAACTGGCGCACGTCCTGCTCGGCGGCGCGCAGGGGTTTGGATAAAAGGGCCACGAGCGAGATCCTGACTCGAATCTACCATGCCCACGTTTTATAATGAAGACGGTTCGCTCGCCGCATGCCATCGCTAAAACCTCGAATCCTGGCTCTCGACCTGGGAAAGAAGCGCATCGGCATGGCCATCAGCGACCCGCTCGGCATCACTGCCCAAGGCCTTCCAAATCTCGAACGCACCACCAAACGCGCCGACTTTGCCGAACTGGAACGCCAGATGCGCGAGTACGAAGTCGAGATGGTGCTCATCGGAAACCCCATGCACATGAGCGGCGCCGAAGGCCGGGGATCGGCTATGGCGCGCGAATTCGCCGATGAGTTAAGCGTCCGCGCCGGTTGCCCCGTCCGTCTCTGGGACGAACGCCTCACCACCGTCGAAGCCTCTCGCGTCCTGCGTTCCAGCGGCATCAGCATCGCCAAACGAGCCCGCGCCGTAGACCGCCTTTCCGCCGTCATCCTCCTGCAGAGCTACCTGGATTCCTTGTGAGATTCTTTCGCCGCATTGCCATCCTACTCACGGTCTTGCTGGCCGCTTGTGCCTTCATCGGCGTTACCCTGAACACTCCCTATGCCGGGTTTAACCAGGAGGCGTTCGTTCAATTGCCCAAAGGTACCAGCACCCGCGAAATGGCGGAACTCTTGCAAAAGGCCGGCGCCATCCGCTATTCTTGGACCTTTCTCGCCGCTCGCGTGCTCCATCGCCGCGGTGTCCTCCAGGCCGGTGAGTATCGTTTCACGCAACCCGCCAGCGTATTCGAAATCATCGATCGCATCGGCCGCGGCGACGTCTTCTACTACGAATTAGTCGTTCCCGAAGGCAAGAATATGTTCGATATCGCGGAAGCCGTCGAGCATCTCGGCCTGTTTTCGGCCGACCGTTTCCTGGCGGCGGCGCGCAACCCCACCGCGATTCGTGACCTCGATCCCCAAGCCCCCACCCTCGAAGGCTACTTGTTCCCCAATACCTACCGCCTCGCCCGCACAACTACTCCGGAGCAGCTTTGCCTCATTATGACCGGCAAGTTTCGCGAAGTCTGGCGCGGCTTGCACAGCGACATGCCCGTACACCGCACCGTGATTTTGGCCTCCCTCGTCGAAAAGGAAGGCAAGCTGCCAGCCGAGCGCCCCATCATCGCCTCCGTATTCGCCCGCCGCCTCTCCATCGGCATGAAGCTCGATTGCGACCCGACCACCATCTATGCCGCCGTCCTCGCCGGTAACTTCCGCGGCGCCATTCATAAGTCGGACTTGGCCAACGAAGACCCCTACAATACCTACACCCATGCTGGTCTCCCCCCGGGCCCCATCGCCAATCCCGGCGACGCTTCCCTCCAAGCGGCATTACACCCTGCCGATACCGGCTATCTGTATTTTGTCGCGCGCGCCGATGGTTCCGGAGGTCACAACTTCGCCTCCAGCTTGGCTGCCCAGCAGGCCAATGTCATGCAATACCGCCGCGCCACCTCGCATGCCGAGCCGCGGCCGTAGGGCCCATGTCCCCAAACCTGCTATGCCTCCGCTTGGGGTGCGGGGCTGACAGCAGGTGGGAGTGCCCACGCCCCTTGTAAATCGGATGGCAGCGTCCTATAATGTGACTGAGTAAGTGATGCGGAAAGTCTTGGCATCTGCGCTGGCCCTTGTACTTCTTAGCGTCGTCGCTCTCTGTCCCGCTATTGCATGCCCTCGGGCAGCCGGGGATCATAACGATTCCGGTTCCTGTTGTCACAAGCCTCACGCGAAAACGGTTCCGGATTGCCCCTACTCTATTCTCCAAAAGGCAAAAAACAACCCCTCCGCAACTCACGCGAATTGGTCCGTTGCCAGTGCCTCGGTACCCCGCGTTGCTGTCTCGCCGCTCACTGCCCGGATCGTCAACCTCCCAATCCGCGACCTGTCAACCCCGCGCCTCTTCCTTCGCAACTGCGTTCTCCTGATCTAGTCCGCCGCCCACAACGCGGCGCATTTTAAAAAAAGTCCAAGACAGTTTACTAAAGGAGAATCCTCATGAAGAAGATCGCTGTAACTATGCTAACTCTGGCGGCAGTGCTGCTACTCGCTTTGTCCCCGGCTATGGCTCTGTCAGGCTGCTGCGACAATCAGCCCTGCTGCGGCCAGGCATGCTGCCATAGCCACCATAAGTAAACTCTGGTCGCTGAACGGGGCAAGCCGTCGGCTTGCCCCTTCCTAGAACCCAGCCGCGCTTACCAACGGACGGATCAAACGCAACGCGGGACGCGTATTGTATTCCGCGCGATACCGCCGGTGCACCGCGTCCTCCGGATAGTGCTCGCCGTCCTTAAAAGGATACTGCGACATCGCGTGAAATGGCAGTGGCTCCACGCTCTGCCCGAACGCCGTATTGGCGTCCGCATCCTTCGCCCAGCCGTCGACAAACAACAGAAAGTCGCGCTTCCAGCCTGCGCGCAGCACACCCGCCGCGCTCTCTGGAAACAACAGCCGCAACTCGTCGCCCGATCCCATGATCACCAGCCGGTCGTCAATCGCATTCACCAGGGGCAGCACATCGCCATACCTGGTGTACAAGCCCTTCGTCGGATTCCACATGGAAACCGGCATCCACTCGGCGTAATCGAAACCCTCTGGCTGCTTGCGCTCAGGATGAACCGCCGGCGTCGAGAACCCACGGAATCGCAGCTCCGCCCCCGTCGCGGCCATCTCACTCATCTGCACAGCGGGCGAGCCCGTCTCCTCGCTCAGAAAAATCTCGTCCCAGTAAACGCACAGATTGGTCACGATCCGAACCTCGCGCGACGCCGACAAGAACTTCCCCGTCAAATCCACCGGATATCGTCTTGGGCTTCCCCGCCGGGATGCCCATATCCTCGATTACCGTCTTCCACTGCCCCACCGCGTCTTTCACCTGCAAATAAGGAAGCACCAGGTCCCGCTTCTCCTGCGACGCCGCCATGAACGTGCTGCCGTCCGCCCAGTCCACCCACCCGTTCAGAATCAGCACCGCACGGTTCGCCCCCGCGGCCTTCCCGAAATCCAGGTCCAGATGATGCAGCTCCGCTACGCCCCGGTAGTCGCGCTTGAATCCGTCCGGGTAGCGCCGGTCACGCTGCATCAACCGTTCGCGTACATCCAACCCGTTGTCATCGCGAGCCCGCACAGGATAAATGCGCTGCTTCACCCCAAACAATCGGAACTCCGGAAACGGCGGCGACTTGAACTTATCGTTCGTATAAATGTCCGTGCCCGCCGGATGATCCACCGCGATCAGCTTCACCTGGTCCAGATACGACACTTCGCGCAGTTCCTCGGTGATCCGCACTTCGTACTGCCCGTTCACCGAACGCAAGGCTTCGCCCGGAATCTGGATGTATTCGTCGTGATCCACCGGGAAATAGCTGCCATCGCCCGAAGCCGCGCCCAGCGGTGCCACCCCCAAAACATCCGTGATAAAACGGAATCTCGTCCCGTCCCAAGTGAAAATCATCGGGCACGATCCCGAAAGCCGCTGCTGCTCCTGGTAATCGATCGCCTTGTCCAGCGGCTGCTCCGGCTCGTTCTGGATCAACCCGTCCGGCCACGTGATCCGCACCGCGTCCGCCACTTTGTACGAATCCACGCCGAACACCATGGGCACGCCCTGATAGATTCTCTTTTGGTAGCTCGATCCGCTTTTCACTTCCACCTTCGCGAAAGGCGCCAGCTTAGGGCTCTTCACGCCCGTGAACTCCGCCAGCATCCAGTGGTTGTGCGTCTCGCTCACATTGCGCAGCAAATGCAGCGACCCATCTCCAACGATCATCGCTACGTCCGCGCGCCCGTCGCTATCGAAATCGGATGAGGCCGCCGACGTCGCCGCGGGAATCTTCGCCCCGGTCTTCACCATCCGGTCCAGCCCCAAATTGCGATACACGCCGTTCGCCGCCACCACGTCCGCAATCCCGCGATTCGCCAGATCTACGAACGCCAGCGGCCCCTTGGCCTCCAGGTCCGCCACCGGTTCCAATTTGCCTGCATGATTCAGCAGCACCAGCCCATCCGCCGCCAGATCCGTCCAGCTATCGTTATTGATGTCGAACGCCGTCAGCCCCTTCGCGCCCGCTGGCAGCGCATCCAGCGGCACGGCCTCATATTTACCCAGCAAGCGGTCGCGATAAATAACCCCCCCCCGGTCGCGATACGAAACCGCCAGGTCGAACCCGTTCGTATCGGCAATCAAATCGATCACCGCCGCATCCACCGCCGCGCCTTTCACGAACGGGAACGACTTCGTCTCGTCGCTGAAACCCTCCGCGCCATTGTTGCGCGCCAGTGCCGCGTCCGCGCCCAACAAAATCAAATCCAGATCGTAATCGTGGTCGAAGTCGATCCACACCGCCTTCGCGAAATGTCCAACCGGCAGTTTCACCGGCGATAGTTCAAACTTGCCCTTGTTGTTGTGATACAGCGCCGCGCCCGCCGTCGTGACCACGCAAAGGTCCGGCAATCCGTCGTTATCGTAATCCCCCGCCGCGATCGAAACGATGTCCTTCAGCTCGTCCAGACCCGCATCCGCCACCAGCGTCGTCCCGTTCTTGTACAGCCGCGCGCCGCTCCGCGACCACGCCAGCAAATCGGCGTGATGCGCGCCGAACGCGTCCAGCGCCACCATCCCCGCCGTTGCGGCTATCGAGCCCTCCCCTATTTTCTTGTCCACGAACTTCGGCTCCGCGGCCGGCTCGCTCTCCGCCCGCGGCGCCACCGGATCGTAGATCTCCGCGTAGTAGCTCCAGTCCATATCTTCCGGAATTACCGCGCCCTCGGTCAGCGCCTTCAGCTTCTGGAAAACCGCCAGCTCCCGCGTGGAGTCTTCCTTGCGCCCCGCTTGCCGGTACAAGTTATAAAGCTGGAAATGGGGCGCCGCCAGGTTCGCATTCAGTTTCTCCGCGGTCTCGAATTCCCGGATCGCGTCATCGCGCTTCTCCGCCGCCTTGTGCAGCACACCCAGGTGATAGTGCGAGACCGGTTCGTCGGGAACCAGCCGCAGCATTCCTTCGAACTGCGCCTCGGCCGGCCCCATGCTGCCGTCCTTCTGCAGCGCAATCCCCAAATTGAACCAGGTGTAGGGAATCTTCGGATCCAGCTTCTGCGCCTTCTCCAGCTCCTCGATGCCTTCCTTGGTCTTGCCCGCATGCAGCAGCGCCAGCCCGTAATTCACGTGCTCGCGCGCGGAGTTCGGCGCTAGATCGAGAGCCTTCTTGAATTCGTCGACCGCCTGCGATTGCGTCGTCGGATTCTCGTAAAAGGCTTTTCCCAGATTGCGGTAGCGGTCGATGCGGTCTTCGTCAACCCGCGACGCATCCGCGCCGGAAAGCAGCATCAGTGCAGCCGCGGACACTGCGGCAACGCCCACCCAGGCGCGTGTTTGGCTCATAAGTGACCCACTCGAAAGCGTTCACTTCATTATGCACCACCCACCTCCGCCTCATTTCCCGCCCAGAATCTCTCCGTGCGGCTTGCCCTGCAAAATCTCCTCGTAGGCGTCCTTCTCTTGCGCCCCCAACCCGTCGCCCACCCAGTTTTTCACGCTGTCCGGCAGGTGCAGTTTCGCCAGATCCGAAGCCTTCGCACCCTGGTCGACGGCCGATTTCACCGCCTTGCGCAGTTCCACCATGAACAACGCCTGTCCCGCCAAAACCTCCGGACCGCCCGGCTCACCGTGACCCGGCAGCACCGTCTTCACCTTCAGCCTTTGCGCCGCCCCCACCACCGCCGGCCAGTTGCCGATGTTCCCGTCCGCCGTGTAATTGTATGGGCCGTTCGCCACCGCATCGCCCGTGCACAGGATCTGCTCCTTCGGCAGATAAACGAACCCGTCGCCGCGCGTGTGCGCCCAGCCGAAGAAATGAAACTCCACCTTGCGCGTCCCGTCATTCAGCACAAACAACGTTTTATCGAAAGTTTGTTTCGGCGGCTCCGCGGTCGGCCGCTTCATCTCCGCCACGTCCTTGCGTTCCTTGGCCGACTGCTGCCACCGCGCCGGCTCGTACCGTTTCATCTCGTCCGCCACCCCCCGATACGCCAGAGTGGTCGCCCCCGCGTCCGTCCACACCGCGTTGCCGTAAGCGTGATCGCCGTGATGGTGCGTATCGAAAACATACTTCACCGGCTTCGACGAAACCCGCTTGATGTCCGCCATGGTGGCCCGCGCCCCGCTCGGAAAATTGGCGTCCACCACGATCAGGTAATCCTTCATCTCGATCACGATGTTGTTGCAATGCCCCAGATTCTTCAAATCCCCCTCGCGAAACCAAACTCCCGGCGCAATAGCCGAAATCGTCTCCGGCTTCGCATCCGTACGCGAAACGAAAAGCGCCACCCCGGCGAGCGCCACGAAAACAGGAAGAATCAGCAGGTGTTTGAACATAGTTCACCAGTCTACACCCGCTCGCCGGCCCACCGTTTCCCCTCCTCAATCCGACCGCAGCGCCGCCATCGGATCGATCTTCGACGCCCTCCACGCGGGAATATATCCAGCCACAGCCGCCACCGCCATCAGCAGCATTCCCACCTCCAGAAACGTAACCGGATCCCCAGCCGTGATTCCAAATAACAGGCTGCCCAACAGGCGCGCCAAAGCTCGCGCCCCCGCCATGCCCAACGCCAGACCGGCAGCGCCCAATCCCAGCGTCCGCAGCACGATGCCGCGCTGCAAATCGCTGGCCGACGCCCCCAGCGCCATGCGAATTCCAATCTCCTGCACGCGCTGGCTCACCGAAAACGAAATCACAGCGTAGATTCCCAGCGAGGAAAGCCCCAGGGCGAAAATGGCGAACCCCGTCAGCAGTAGCACCAGAAAACGCCGGGGTGAGACCGCCCGGTCGACCAGATCCTGGAACGTCTGAAACTCGCGCACCGGCAGATTCGGGTCCACCGGCCGAAGCGCGGCGCGCAGTCCCGCCGCCAGGCTGTCCGGCGGCAGCGCGGTTCGCACCACCAGTTGCATGGCCGCATAGTCGCCCGGTTTGCCGCATGGGCAGATACATTTCCGGCCCGCCTGCCGCTTCCATCGCGGTATGGCGGACGTCGGCGGCCACGCCGATCACGCGCCGCCCGCCATCTGTTGTCACTGCTCTGCCCTAGTGGGTTCTGGCCCGGCCACAGCGTGCGGGCCAGCGTTTCATTCACCATCGCCACCTTCTCGCTGGACGCGCGGTCGCCCTCCGTAAATTCTCTCCCTGCCCGCAGCGGAATTCCGGCCGCCTCGAAATAGCCGTCGCTCACCACGCGAATGTATGGCTCCGGTGGATAATGACCCTTGCCGTAAACCTGCCCGACAGCGCCGACCGACCACGACCGGTCGTCGCGCAGCGGCAGCACGTCCGTAATTCCCGCCGCCACAATGCCCGGAACGGAACGGGCGCGGTTCAGGACATCGTCAATGAAAGTGTTCTGCTGCGCGGCGCCCGTTATGCGAAAGCTCGGGTCCACGCGCAGCGCCGCCGCCCGCTCCGGTTGAAATCCCAGCTTCACATCGAGGACGCGAAGGAAGCTGCGTATCAGCAGACCCGCGCCCACCAGCAGGATGCAGGCGAAGGCCAGTTCGGAAATCACCAATCCATCGCGGACCCACGCATGCCGCCTGCCGCCACTTGAACCGCGGCTGCTATCCTGCATCCCTTCATGCAGAGACAGCACCGTCACGCGCAGCGCCGGCAGCAGCCCAAAGAGCACGCCGCAAGCCAAGGCCGCGATCAAAGTGAAAAGCAGCGCGCTCCCATCGATGCGCACGCTTTCGAGCAACGGAAGGTTGAACGCGTGCAGATGCGCCAGTTCGCGCGTGCCTGCCGTCGCCAGCGCCAACCCCAACAGCGCGCCGCAACTCGATAGCGTCACGCTCTCCGTCAGCATCTGCCGCAGCAGCCGGAAGCGTCCGGCGCCCAGCGCCGCCCGCATTGCCATCTCCTTTTGCCGCATGCCTAAGCGCGCCAATTGCAAATTCGAAAGATTCGCGCACACGATCAACATCACAATGCCGACCGCGCATGCCAGCACGAACAGCGCGGGCCGCACCGGTCCGCTCACCCGCTGTGCCAAAGGCGCCAGCACCGGCGTAACCGGGTTTCGTTCCGCATGCAGGCTGGTCAATTGCTTCCCCAAGATCGTAAGCTCAGCCTGCGCTCCCGCCACGGTGGCGTCCGGCTTCAGCCGCGCCACAATCTTTAACGTGTTGCCGCTCGGCTTGGCTTTGTCCGCCACCGGCCACGGGAATGAAGATATCCACCGGGATGCCGGGAGCGAAAATGCTTGCGAAATCGAAGGATGCCGGCAGCACCCCCACCACCATCACCGGCCGGTTGTTCAGCGTCAGTTTCCGGCCCACCACGCTCGGGTCTGCGGCAAACCGCCGCCGCCAAAAGTTGTAGCTCAGCAGCGTGGCCGGCGGTGCGAAAAACTTCCCCTGGCACTCCTCGGCGGTGAACGGCCTTCCCAGGGCCGGCTGCACTCCTAGCACCGCAAACAGAGTTCCAGTCACTGGCACGCTCGTCAGCCGCTCCGGCTCGCCCATCCCCGTCAGTTCCGTATCGCCCGCGCGGTAAAACCCGGACCACGCCCCCATGTCGGAGAGCGAATGGTTCAATTCGCGGAGGTCGGAATAGTGTTCCGTTTGGGTTGTCGTAAATTCGTTCTCGTTGGAGATCGAGACCAGCCGCCCCGGCTCGCGAAACGGCAGCGGGCGCAGCAGCAGCGCGTTGACTACGCTAAACACCGTGGAACTGGCGCCGATACCCAGGCCGGCGATCAGAATGGTAAACGCCGTGAATCCAGCGTCGCGCCGCATGCCCCGCAGCGAGTAGCGCAGATCCTGTGCCAGATCGCTGAACCAGCGCGCCATCCAGGTGAAGCGGGCATCTTCCGATTGTTGTGTCATGTTGCCGAACTTTCTGTGAGCCGCCGCTCGGGCCTCCGCCTCGCACATGCCTTGCGCGGCCAGCTCCCGAGTCGCCGACTCGATATGAAACTCAATCTCTTCCCACAGCAGGCGCTGCCTTTCACCGCGGTCCAGCCAATACCGGATACGGCGTCGAAATCGCTTCCAACGGGAGCAAGGCTCGCATCCCAGTTTCTCCGTTTGGCTAAGCGAACCCCATAATGCGGGCCACCGCGCCGGTCACCTGCCGGTAACGCGCCGACTCACCGGCCAGGTGCTTGCGGCCGTCGGGTGTCAGTTTATAGAAGCGGGCGCGCCGGTTGTTCGCCGAGAGGCCCCATTCGCCCTCAATCCAGCCGTTCAGTTCCAGACGCTGCAGCGCCGGGTAAAGCGACCCTTCCTCGACGCGCAACAAATCATCGGACAGTTGCTGGATCAGTTGCGCGATCGCGTACCCGTGCAAATGGCCGCGCATCAATATCTTGAGCACCAGCATATCCAGCGTGCCCGGCAAAAGGTCGGCCTTTGGCTTGTCGTTTCCCATAGACAGTCTGATGGTATAACGGCCAAACGCCTCATTGGTTAGCCGGGAATAAAGAATTTCTTAATCAGGCAGGCTGTAGGAGCGAGAATAGATCACGGCGCCCTTACTGCTCGAACCGCAAACAAGCCCGCCCGATATAAATCTCATCCCCCGCGCACAACCGCTCGCCGCGCCGGTTCCCCGCCGGCACTTCAATCGATCGTCCCTCGCGAAAGATCCGCGTACCGTATTCGCTTTCGTCGTCGCAAATGCGATACTGCCGCGCCGCCGCATCGAACCGGATGGTAGCGTGCGCGCGCGAAACCGTCGCGTTCGCGTCGTCGCCGCCCTCCTCAAAAACAATATCGTTGCGCCGCACGATCCGCTGCTGGCTATCGGTCAATTCCTGCATCCGCCCGATATTGGTGCGCGGCCTCTCGATCGTATAACTCTCCTCCGCGGTCTTCCCCCGTACCACCGTCAGCCGTCCGCACGCGAGCGCCACGTGCGGCGCGTCGGCAGCGGGAACCGCCATACGCACTGTCTCTGCCTCGCTCGGCGGCGCCGCCACGGGCACATGCTCATTCTCAGCCACAACCACTGCCGCCGGCACATCCCGGATCGCATACGAAATTGCGAATCCCTTTGCGCCTTCCTCCGCCGTCTCCACATCCACCGCGAATCCGCCCGCCAGCGTGCATCCCGCTCCCAGCAGCGCTTCCCGGATATCGTTCTCCAGCCGGTGCTCCTGCGCAAACGCCGCCTGGAACAGCGCCCGCTTCTCCGCTTCTGGCGACACCAGCCGCACCGTCAAATGGTTGTACGGAAACAGCCGCTGCCCCCGCTGGATGATCTGAACCTTCCCTTCGATCTCCTCCAGAATTGCCCGGTGCACCATCAGCAATTCGTCCGAATCGGCCGGCCCGAAAGCCTTCTCCGTCCATTTCCGGAATGTCCGCTCGATCGTCTTCTCCACATCCGAAAAAAAACTCATGGCTGTTTCCCTGCTCCAATCAGCCCCATACTTTGCGCGGCCGTCACCAGGGCCGCCGCCGCCGGAGCCGCGTAAGTGCCTCCGTACTGCCCATTCTCGATCAACACCGCGAACGCGATGCGCTTTCCCGCCGGATACGGCGCAAATCCGATAAACCAGGCGTGCGACGGCGCATCCGCCAGCTCCGCCGTCCCTGTCTTGCCCGCGATCGGCATACTCGCGCCGGCCGCGGCCTTGCCCGTCCCCTGCGTCACCACTTCCCGCATAAAGCGTCCCAGTGTGCCCGCCACCTCAGCACTAATCACCGCCTGCGCCGCCTGCGTGCGGTCGTTGCTCTCGTCCGCGATCCATCGGCCTTGCGGCATCTGCCCGCCATTCGCCACCGCCGCCGCCACCCGCGCCATCTGGAATGGCGATGCCACCACCTGCCCTTGCCCGTAGCTCGATTGCGGCAGCGATTTCCGCAGTTGCTGCGCCGTCGCCGGATTCGCCATCGAGATGCCCAGCAGCCCGCCCGTCGCCAACAGATTCTGCGCGCCAACATTATAAGTGCCGAGCTGCGCAAAGTAAGCGTTGCACGACACCACCACCGCGCGCTCCATATCCAGCGTCCCGTGCGGTTCTTTGTCCTGCACATCGTCGCGAATGGGCCGGTTCGACCCCTTGATGTAGTTGCCCACCCGTCCGTCCGGCAGCCGCACGCACTGGTAAGTTTGCTTCGCCAACTGCGGATCGCTGCGCAGCGCCGCCATCGCCGTTACCACCTTGAACGTCGATCCCGGTGGATACAGCCCGTACCGCGCCCGGTCCAGATAAGGATTCGCCGCGTCCTCGCCCGCATCCTCAGGCGCCGCCTCGCCCGGCCCGATCGGCGGCAGCGGATAACTCACCGCCGCCAGCAGATCCCCATTCGCCGGATCGAGCGCCACCACCGAGCCTTTGTCCTGGCCCGCCTTCTGCAGCGCCGCCTTCAGAATCTCGCCCGCCTTCACTTCCAGCCGCGCATCCAGCGCCATCCGCACGTCGCGCTTGCGGTCGAGCACCCGCCGCACTGCCTCATTGGTCGGATCGTTCTTGTGCCGCAGCAGCGGAACCAGTTCGCGCAGGTCGTACTTCACCACCCGTTCCATCTTGCCCGTCTTTGGATTCGCTACGTCCACCAGCGTCGGCCGGTCGTCGTACCCGCGCAGACGCGTCGCCGAGTCCCGCTCAACAAACGAAGTGTTCCCCGCGCCCCACCGGATGCGCGTCCTCAAGTCCCCCAGCAAATGGAACGTCAGACCGCCGAAAGGATAATGCCGGCTTTCAGTCCGCGTGCACGCCTGGTCGATATTGATTCCCAATTGCTGGTATTGCGCGCGATGCTTTTCCAGTTCATCCCAACTGCTGGTCGCCAGCGGCAGCCCGCTGCGGTCGTAAATGCTGCCCTTGGGAATGTCGCGCATGATCTCCTGAAAGCGTGGATTATATTGATACCGCCGCCCGCCATCCGCCTGCACCACCAGCGTGCCTTCGCCCATGATCGCGCTGCTCTGCAGCACCTGTACGTAAGCCGCTTTCCCCACGATCGCCAGCGCCAGCGCTCCCAGCGCCAGCCCCACGGCTTCCACTGGCGCCGCGAACAGAATCGTGCGCTGCTTGTCCGCCGCCGGACGATTCGAAATCGAAAGTAACATCCCGAACATGAAAAAATTAGCCAGCATCGACGATCGCCCGTAGCACAGGAACGGCGTCACCACACCCGAAAGCGGCAGCACGCCCAGCGATCCCCCCGCGATCAGCAAAATCTGCAGCCCCATCGCCACGCCCAATCCCGACGCCAGGAAGAATTCGTAATCCGTACGCGCCCGCAGCGCGATGCGCGCCGCGCGATACAGAATGCACGCGTACACCGCGAATACCACAGCCACGCCGAGGAATCCCCATTCCTCGCCCAGCGCCGCCAGGATCAGGTCCGTATGCGCGGCCGGCACCAGCGCTGGATCCCCAAGCCCCGGACCCGTTCCCCAAAATCCTCCCGTCGCATACGCCCATAGCGATTGCGCCAGTTGGTCGCCGCCGTGGATCGTATTGTTCCACGGCGACGCCCACATCGAAACCCGCTCGTACACCGTATGCGGCACGTGAACCAAATATCCGCCCACGAATCCGCAAAGCAGAAACAGCAGCCCCGCCACCGCGATCAACGCATCCCTTCGCGCAATCGAATAGAGCGCCAGAAACACGCAGGTAAATACCATCGCCGGGCCCATGTCCTTCTGTAAAAAGAAAAACAGCAGCGAGAACGCCACGCAGCCGAAAATCGGAATCGTGTATTCGAGCGGCGGAATCCCGCCCAGCTTATTGAAAACCGCCAGCCGCGCCCGCTGTTCCCGCGCATGCCGCAATACGTCCCACCGCTGCGCGAAGTATCCCGCCAGAAACAGGATCAGCAGCACCCGGATCACTTCCACCGGCTGGAATCCGAACAGATTCACCTTCGCGTCGCTGACGCCCGGGCCATATCCGAAAACAATTAGCAGCGCCGACAACACAAAGCTCGCCAGCAGCGGCACGAAGCTCAACTTGCCCAGCATGCGCTCGTAGTCGAACATGCTGGCCGCCGCCAGCACCACGCAACCGGCCGCCACGCCTTCCGCGAAATCGACGAATAGCAGACTGTCGCGCACCGGATCGCGCAGGCTCACCATCAGGTTCAGCCCTAAACCAGTCAGCAGCAGAATCGCCGGCAGCAGCACTTCGTCGCCATGAAATCCGCGCGCGCTCCACCACAAGTGTGCCGCCCAGAACGCCGCAAAAAACAGGCCCGCCCATAACAGGAATTCGCGCCGGAATTTCGCCGGACGCCGCACCACGAACGTAGGTTTCAATTGCCGGAACTGTTCTCCGGTCACCATCGTGTGCCGACCCTGAAACGCCTTCAGCCCGCGTGCCGACTCGATCTCCGCCGCCGCAACGCGCAGCCGCGCGAGTGCCCCTACGTTGGGTAAACTCCCCGCGACATCGTAAATCCGCCGCGCCACGAACTGCCGTTCCGCTGGCTCCGTGAAAATCGAGAGGTAGGGCAGCAGGTCTTCCCGCGCCGCCAGATCGTTCAGGTTCAGCAGTTGCTTCGCTGCCAGCCCGCTCTCGATCTCCGGGAATGCCCGCGCCTTCGCACGGTACACGAAGAACAAACCAACCAGCACCGCCAGCGATGCCGCGAGCATCAGCAAAGCCTCGCGCCGACGCCACGCAAAGCCGCTCCACATCGCCGGGCTCTGGCCGCCCCGCGCCGCCGGCGTCCGCTCCGTAGCTCTGCTTCGTGTTACCGCCATAGCCCGCCCAATCTAGATTCTAAGCTGTAGCGTCACTCGCGTGGCGATATGATAATCTTGGCCAACGCCATGCCCCTGCGATTCGCCGCTGTCATCGCCCTATTTCTCTCCTCCCTCTCCGCCGCCCCCTGGCCGGTCGAGCGCCTCTTCACCCGCCCCTTCGCCTGGGGCACCACTCCCACTCGCATCACCTGGTCCAAACAAGGACACGTACTCGTGTTTTTGTGGAACGCCGAGGGCCGCCGCTTCCTGGACCTTTACGCCTACCACCCCGCCGCCCAGCGCCTCGTGCGCCTTACCAATCTTGAGACCATCGAAGATCCCATCAACCGCCCCGCCGCCGAGAAGGACGAACGCCAGAAGCAATATGTCGAGCCGCCCGAAGGCATCGCCGAATTCGATATCGCCCACGATGGCTCGCGCGCCGCATTCGCCTATCACGGCGATCTCTTCCTGGTGAACACCAATGGCCAGGAGCCGCCCTTCCGCCTGACGCGCACCAAGGTCCCCGAAACCAGCCCCGCGTTTTCGCCCGACGGCCGCCAACTCGCCTTCTCCCGCGAAGGCCAGCTCTACGTGCAGGATCTCCGCAACGGCCAGCTTTGGCAGGTTACCGAAATCGAAGGCGAAGGCGCCTCCCTAGGCGGATGGCGCTGGTCGCCCGATGGCCGCCGCTTCGTCTACACCGTTCGTATGGGCGCAGGGCGCAAGCTCCTCCTGCCGAATTACGCGGGCCGCCTCGTCACCGCCTCCAGCTTTCCGCGCACCTTGCCCGGCGATGCCGCCACCGAATCGAAAGCCTATGTCATTCCCTCCAGCGGCGGCCAGCCCGTCGTCATGGAACCAGGACCCTGGGGCGACAAGATTCTCTCCTACGGCACGCCACAATGGTCGCCCGATTCCCGCCGCATCCTGCGCACCGCCGTCCACCCCAATCTGAAACAGGCCGGCATCCTCGTTAACGATGCCAACGGCGGCAAGCCCCGTGTCGTCGCCGAAGATAAAGACCCCGCCTGGGTCGAGCCTTTCTTCGCCGCCTGGTCCCCCGATTCCAGCCGCATCCTGTTCACTAGCGAGCGCGACGGCTGGTCGCACCTCTATGTCGTTTCACGCGACGGCGGCGAAGCCCGCCAGCTCACCCGCGGCCCCTGGCAAATCGATAACGACCGTACCTTCGGCCACGAACCGCAATGGGCCGGCGATTCCATCTATTTCGCCTCCACCGAAGTCTCCACCGCCGAGCGCCACTTCTACCGCATCCATCCCGATGGCGCAGGCAAGCAGCAGCTATCCTCGCGCCAAGGACTGAACATCGGCATCGTCTCCGAAGACGGCAGCGACGTCGCCATGATGCTGGCCGACGTCAAAAACCCCTTCGACCTTTACGTCGCCGGCCATCGCGTCACCACGTCGCCCCGCCCCGAATTCGCCGATTACGCCTGGCCCGAATCGCGCGTCGTCAGCTTCCCTTCCCGTGGCGATGGCAAACCCGTAGCCGCGCGCCTGTTCCTGCCCGCCGGCTACCGTCCCGAAGATCGCAGCCAGCCGCCCCGCCCGGCCGTCTTCTTCATCCATGGTTCCGGGTACGCCACCAGCGTCCTCAAGCAGTGGGGCTCCTATCAGGAGTTGCGCTACGTCTTCAACTGTTCCCTCGTGAATAAAGGATACGTCCTGCTCGATCTCGACTACCGCGGCAGTTCCGGCTACGGCCGCGACTGGCGCACCGGCGTCTACCTCCACATGGCCGGACCCGATCTCGACGACGTCCTCGGCGGCATCGACTACATCCGCGGCCTCGGCAACATCGACATGCAGCGCATTGGTATTTGGGGCTCCAGCTATGGCGGTTTCATGACCGCCGCCGCCATGTTCCTCTTCCCCTCCACCTTCCGCGCCGGAGCGTCTTTTTCTTCGGTGAACGATTGGGAAAACTACAACGCCAACTACACCGAGCAGCGCTTAGGCAAACCGCAAGACTTTCCCGAAGCCTACCGCCGCAGCTCCCCCATCCATTTTTCAAGCCTGCTGCGGAATCCCTTTTTAATGGTCCATGGCATCGTGGACAACAACGTCATGTTCCAGGACACCGTCCAGCTCAGCGAAAAACTCATCCACGAAGGCAAGGATTTTTCGGAGATCTACTACCCGGAAGAAAGCCACATCTTCGTGCGCGACGAGTCGCTAATCGACGCCTTCCGCCGCGCCACCGAATTCTTCGACCGCCACCTGCTGCCCTAATCCGAATCGCGCGGCGGGCGGAGTCGCGGCGTGTTGTATTTGAGGATGTGCTCGCGTTCTATCGCAGCCAAGGGGCGAGTTACCAAACCCGCATCTCCCGGCAAAAGCCAAAGAAACGGTCCTAGCCGCCTCCCGCACGCCGCCCCTATTCCGACTTCTTAGGTATCTTAATATCCAGCCGCTTGATCTTCTGATTCAGCGTCGAAAGCGGCACGTGCAGAGCGTCCGCCGCCTCGGTCTGGCTCCAGCTGCACTGCTCCAGCCGCTCCAGAATCATCCGCCGCTCGAAATCCGCCACAATCTCAAACAGCGAAGCGTCCGGCCGGCAGCGCCCCGCTCTCGCCGCGCCGCAGCCGGATCCCGCTCGCTTGCAGCAACTGGTCCGGCAGCACATCCAGCGGCACCGCCGCGTCCGACGCCAGCACCACCGCCCGCTCCACCAGCATTCTCCAGCTCGCGCACATTGCCCGGCCAGTTGTGATCCATCAACAATCTGCATCGCCTCCGGCTCGAAACGTCAGCACCGACTTGCCCTGCGCGGATCCAGAAACTTCTCGTTCTCCCTGCAATATTTCGTGAAGAAGTGCTCCACCAGCGGCGGAATATCTTCCTTGCGCTCCCGCAGCGGCGGCAGCGCGATATTGATCACGTTCAGCCGGTAATAAAGGTCCTCGCGGAACTTGCCTTCCTCCACCAGCTTCTTCAAGTCCGCATTGGTCGCCGCCAGAATCCGCACATCCACCTTCATCGGTTCGGTCGACCCCAGCGGCATGAACTCCTTCTCCTGGATCACCCGCAGCAGCTTCGCCTGCGTCTCCGGCCCGATCGTCCCGATCTCGTCGAAGAAAATCGTGCCGTGATTCGCCACTTCGAAATAGCCCTTCTTGGTGTGCATCGCGCTGGTGAACGCGCCCTTCACATGCCCGAACAGCGTCGATTCCAGCAGATCGGCCGGCAGCGATCCGCTATTCACCGCCACGAAAACACTGGTCCGCGCGCGGCGAATTGGCGTGAATCGCCTTGGCGATCAGTTCCTTTCCGGTGCCCGGTTTCGCCCGTGATCAGAATCGTCGACCGGCTGCGGCGCCACCTGCGTCACCAGATCCAGCATCCGCAGCATGCGCTCGCTCTTGCCGATGATGTTCGGGAAAGCTGTAGCGCTGCTTCAGCGCCCGCTTGAGCTGCGTGTTCTCGTATTCCAGCCGGCCGCTGCGCGATCATGCGATCGATCTCGATCAGCAGCTTCTCGTTGTCCCAAGGCTTCGGAAAATAATCGTTGGCGCCCAGCTTCAGCGCCTCCACCGCGGCTTCCACCGACCCGTACGCCGTAATCATGAAGATCGGCGTCTCGCGGTCGCGCTCGCGCACCTCGCGCAGCACTTCCATGCCGGAGCGGTCCGGCATCATCAGATCCAGCAGCACCAGGTCGTAGGCCGCGCGATTCCAGCTTGCGCAGGCCCTCGGTTCCGTTCGCCGCCAGGTCGACCGTGTAGCCTTCCAGATCCAGCAGCGTCTCCAGGCTCTCGCGGATATCCAGCTTCGTCGTCGACTACCAGGACGCGGGCCTTGTCTGTCGATGTGGCGAATTCAGGGGCTGACATTTCAGGCGGCATTCACAGGTTGTTTCGATGCGGAAGCTCCGGCCGCTTGTGCCAGGGCCGTCTTTGACCAGCGGCAGCCGAATCTGGAATCGCGTGCCGCCCCTGCCGGCTCGATCACTTCGATCGCTCCGCCGTGCTCTTGAATGATTCCGTAGGTCACCGACAGTCCCAGCCCCGTGCCCTTGCCGCTCCCTTGGTGGTGAAGAACGGGTCGTAGATGCGCTGGAGATTTCCGGCGCGATCCCATGCCCGGTATCGGAAACCTCGTGCGCGCGCCCCGCTGTCCTCGGCCCACGTGCGCACCGCGAGCACGCCGCCCGCCGTCCATGGCGTCGCGCGCATTCAGGAACAGATTCAGAAACACCTGCTGCAGCTTGCCGGCGTTGCCGTGCACCGGCGGCAGACCGCCGCCAGCTCCAGCTTTACTTCCACGCCGACCTTCTGCATCTGATGTTCCAGCAGCGATAGCGTCTCCCGGATCACTTTGTTCAGATCCACATCGCCGAACGCAGTGGTCGACGTGCGCGAGAAATTCAGCAGCGAGTTCACGATCTCGCTGGCCCGGAAGGTCTGCTTGGCGATCTTGTCCAGCAACATCGATTTCTGGTCGTCGTTCGGCCACCTGCTTCGCCAGCATCTGCGCGTAGGTCGAGATGACAGCCAGCGGCGTATTCACTTCGTGCGCCACGCCCGCCGCCAGCAGCCCGATGGTGCTCAGTTTATCGGCCTGCACCAGCCGCCGCTCCAGTTCCGCCCGGTCCGTGACGTCGTCGAAAATGATCAGCCGCCCGATCTGTTCCAGATCCTTCGAGACCAGCGGCGCGATGGCCACATTCAGCGTCGAGTGCGGCCCGTTTTGCGAAGCTCCATTCTGCGAACCCCGTTCTGCGAGTCGCCATTGATCGGCACCGGCTCGTGGCTCGATACCGCCGACAGCGCCGTTGGCTGCAGCACGAACTTGTAGATGTGGTGAATCCCCGTCTGCCCGCGCACCCGCTCGAACTGATCCGCTCAAGTCCGCCGGGAACAGTTCCGCAAGCGTGCGGCCCACCGCCGATTGCCGCGGAATCCCCGTCAGCTTTTCGATCTGCGTGTTCCAGCTCTCCACGCGGTCTTCCAGATCCGCCGCCAGAATCCCCACATTGATCGACTCGACGATGTTCTCGCTGAACTCCTTCAGCCGCTCGTACTCTTCCACCTTGCGCTGCAGCGAACGGTAAAGCGTCGCATTTTCAATCGCGATCCCGACGTACCCGCAAAGCGTGACCAGCAGTTCCACATCGTCGCTCGAAAGGAAATCGCCATCCTCGGTGCGGCTCACCCCCAGGTAACGCGATCGTCCGACCGCGCACCGTGCATGGCAGATAGTAGGTGAGATCCAGATCCGCGATCGTCCGCCGCACCGACGGCGGCCAGCGTTCGCGATACCGCATCCAGTTGGTGCCGCGTCCGCTCGAAGAAGATGTACGGCTGCGGCAGATCGCCAGTTCAAGAAACTCAGATCCAGTTGTTCCGGATTCAATTCCTCGCCGCGCCGGCGCGCGCCCATCGACTTCTTTAGCTCGAAAGTCGGCTTATCGCCGAACCCGTTCTTCGGCCAGAAATACCGCCATGTGACGTGATCGACAGCGTCTGCAGCAGCCGCTCGCACACCGACGTCAGCATGGCGTCCAGATCCGTCTCCGCGCTCAATTCGCGCGCGAATTCCATCAGCGTCCGCCGGTAATCGTAACGGTCGCGATAGAAATGCTTGTCCAGCCGTTCCTGAATCCAGTTCCGAATCGGCTGGAAGAGGAACGCCGCCACCAGCATCACCGCGATCAGCCCCGTGTTGCCCAGGTCCTTGAAGTTCTTCTGCACCAGGCTGCCCAGCGAAAATACAATCCCGTAAAACGCCGCCAGCACGCACAAGCGTCGCCAGCGTGTACGCGTAACCCCGCCGGAACAGGATGTCCACGTCCATCAGCCGGTAGCGCACAATCGCATACGCGAGCGTCAGCGGAATCAGCGCCAGCGACAGCACTGAAAGCCGCATGTATTCGTTTGGAATCGCGCCCAGGGCATACGGCAGCCACGTACAAAACCGCAAAAGGCAGAATCCCGCAGAAAGTCCCGTTGCGCAGCCACTTCAGTTGCTGCCGCACGATCGGATCTTCCGCCTTCCGGTAAGCCATGCTCAGCACCAACCCGCCCAGCAGGTACGGGGCTATCAACAAAGGCTGCCAGAGCCGGTCCAGAATCCAGCGCAGTTCCACCGCCGAGATCCCAATTCGCAGCGTGCCCGAAGTTACCGCCACCCACACCACATACACCAGCGCCGGCGGCACATACAGAATCGCTTCCCATGGCTTGCCGCGCAGCCAGCGCCGCGGCTCCGGAAAAATCAGGCAAAAATGCAGAAATACGGTCGGCGCCAACAGCCCAGCCGCCACATTGCAGAAGTAGATGACCTTATCGAACCCGTTCAGTTTGCCCGTATAGTGAAACGAAAACAGAATGAACGAAACCAGGCATAGGACATAAAAATGCCGCGCCTTGTAAGCGCTCCCGCGCCGGTAGTAAACAAACAGCCCGATCAGCAGGTATGCACCGCCCACCAGATACTGATAAAGAACCGCCTGGTCCAGCGGTTCCTCCCGGATGTACACCGCTGCGGTAAATTCCACCCCGTCCCGGCTCGCCAGGTAATTCGCCTTGTTCCACGCGCCTACCGCCGCCAGGATCTGCGGCACGTCGATGGCTTGCTTTACTTTGCCGGCTGCCCCTTCCACCACGCTGATCTTCAGCAGGACGTCGCCGTTCTTTAGCCCCGCCTTGGCCGCCGGCCCGTTCGGATCGATATGCAGCGCTTCCACCTGTTGCCCGCGATCCACCCAAACGGCCCCATCGTCGGCCAGCCGAAACTTATGCTGTTGTTGGAAATTGATGACGGCGGACGCCACCGCGGCGATCGTCAAAATTGTGAGGATCGCCGTGGAAAGCTGAAATTTGAGTTCCTGAAACATTCACGCCGCCGCAGCTAGAACCGCCGGACACACTACCGCAAGAAGCTCCTGACCATGCTCCTAGCATGCCACCCGCCACCATCATAGCAGTAGGGTTTTCTTATACTTACCTGTGATACGGAGGTCCGAATCCGCAATTCGGTATCGGGGCCTATGGAGACGCGGAGTGATGTTGATTCTAAAAGCTCAACCGACGCCAAGCGCCACGCCGCCGTGGTTCTGCGGTGTGGCGCTTTCCCTCATTGAAAGTATCTACCGGGGTGGTACCCGGTATGCGATGCCGAAAGCCGGATGCACCGCCCAACCGTGCGCCACCGGCGGCGTCACCATTGTCCCCGTGGGAAATGTTTCACCTAAATAGTAGCCACCGGCATAATCCTCATAGCGCCCGTCATGGAATCCAATCAGAATCGCGAAACGCTGGATGCCGAACGAAATCCCCTCGAAAAACTCCGCCGCCGGGCCCCCATTGTTCGGGTTGATCGCCACCCCCTCCGCCAACCCGATCGAGCAAAGATATCCGAACGGATGCCACGGTGCGCCATTCTTGGCGCCCCAGCAATGGCCGTTCTTCAACCGCTGTTCCACGAAAACCCCAGGCATGAACTGGTAAGCCGATTTGCTCGTGTACCCCAACACGGTCTGTGGCCCGCAGTTCGGCGGCTGCGTTGAGTTTTGGCTGGCCGCAAACGTCGCCGCCGCGCAGGCATTCGCCTGCGCCGTCGAGTACGGTCCCGTAATCGCCCCAACCTGCCTCCCCCCCAGCAGCGACCCGATCGCTCCCACCGAAATATCCCAGTGCGGCAGCGATTCGTAATACGCTGTGAAAATAATGTTGTCGCCCACCGGATCTTTGGTCATCGCATCCTTGCACGATATCGTCTCCGTCACCGTCTTCCCCGAGAAGTACGCCATCGGCAGAATCTGCTGCGTGTAATCCGCTGTAGTGTCCAGGCCATCCAGGAAAGACTCCAGGGCCGCCATTTGCTTGCGGTTGTCTCCCAGGTCCGTAAGACGGTCCTTCAGAACCTCGATGTGGGCCTTAAGCCGCGCGATGTTTTCCTGATCCGTTCGGAATCGTCGCAATGCTTCCGGGTGAGACGGCAACCCGTCCTTCTCGAAGCGCGCGGCCGCCGCATCCAGTAAACTGACATCGGCGCCTATCCCGATAAACGCTGCCAGAGCCTCCTTCACCGGAGTTATCTTGCCCTTCAGTTCATCGATTACCGGTGCAACGTCGCCTTTCGACATAAAACTGTATTTCCAGTCCTTCGTCAACGTGTCCCTCAGCTCTCGATAGCTCTTCCGGATGGTATCGAACCGTAGCCGGGCGTACTCGTGAATCTGATTGATCTGACTCTCGATCCCATCGAGTTCGGGTATCGAGGTAGCCGTGCTGGGAGGCTGCTCAAGCCTCGCCAGCGGCGCAATTACGTCCTCCGCCAAAGGCATATCATTCGGCAACATGTTGGCGAAAGGAACTTGGCTGCCGTTCGCCACAATCGATGACACCGCCCCAATTCCGGCGGCTGCGGTAAGCAAGCTACCAATGTTCGCGCTGAGGTCCCGTCCCGGCGTGCCTGGAACCGCGGCCACTGTGCACTTCATGAATGGCGAGCTCCGTTCCAATACCACCGCGGCCTCGCCCCGCGGCTTCGCATTCAGGTGAATAAACGGCTTCACCTGCACATCCCAGTGCGCACGAGGCATCAGAGGACCATGCTTTGGGTCGGATGGGTCCGACGAGTTACTCATGTTCACGGTCACTTTGCAGCGCGATGCCGAGAGATATTCATCGCATTCCGGCCATCCCGCAATAGCCTCGTTCACTTTGGTCCTATAGTCCTTGGCCGCCGGATCGAATCCCCGCAGCGTCGGCGTCTCCTTCTTTTCCTGATCGTCTACCGTCGAAGCTGCCGCCGGAGCCCCATCCTGCCCCAACGCCACCCCCGCTACCATCAGTACGCATATCGCGAGTCTGAACCGCATTCCCACCTCCGCCTGTTAAAGCGTAAGGAGCCCGCGAAAGGGGACAAAACTCCCAGGTACGGCCACACCTCCGCCGTTCTGCCATCTGTTCAATATGGCTAAAGTCTACCTGAGAGGATTCGGACGGCGAGAGAATCTTCGACTGCCTAGATCTTGCCCTTCCCGTAACGCTTGCGCATCCACTCCACAAACGCGGGCACCGCGCTCATCGTCGACAACCGGCTCTGCCTCACCAGCGCCCAATCCGCAAAAAGACCGCTCTCCTTGATCTCCCGCAATGTCGTCGGAGGTTCCAACCGCCGCACGAACTGGAAATCGACCACCGTCAGGTTGGCATCCTTCCCGTCTGGCCGTGGCGCCGAAGCCACCTCCGCCAGCCCCACGATACAGGCGTCGCCCATGCTGTGGTAAATAAATACCCGGTCGCCCACGGCCATCTCCCGTATCGCCCGCAGCGCCTGAGCATTCCGCACCCCATCCCAAACCGTCTTGCCGTCGCGCTCCAGATCTTCGACGGAGTAAGTCTCCGGATCGGTCTTAGCCAGAAAGTATTTCATGCTGTTTCCCGCATCGTACCACTCCCGTCTGTGCCTTGCTTCACCCTTTTGCTTGCCAAAAAAGCGAATGGCCTTCCGTTTGCTGTAAACTAGATAGGAATGCGTACCGTCATTAGTGTGCCTGCGGCGATGGCATTGGCCTTCTGCGGCATGCTGATCGCCCAGCAGGCCACCCCCCAAGTCGCGCCACCGGCTACCGCCACTACCTCCCAGACCGACCCCGCCAATGCCGGAACCGCCGTTCCGGCCACAGCCGTCACCGAGCCCAAGCCTGTTACCGCCCCCGCTCCGGTCGATCCCAAAGCCTACTTAATCGGAGCCGAAGACGTCATCTCCATCCGCGTCTGGAAGGAACCCGAAAACTCCGGCCAGTTCGTCGTCCGTCCCGATGGCAAAATCTCCATCCCTTTAATCGGTGAAGTCCAGGCCGCCGGCCTCACTCCCGAAAAGCTCAGTGAAAGCATCGCCACAGGCCTCCAAAAGGTCATGGTCCACCCCGAAGTCACCGTCGGCGTCGAAAAGGTCAATAGCAAGAAGTATTACATCCAAGGCGAAGTGAATAAGCCCGGTTCTTACCCGCTGGTCATCGATACCACCGTCCTCGAAGCCCTCGTAAACGCCGGAGGCTTCCGTGAATTCGCCAACAGTAAGAAAATCGTCATTCTGCGCGGTAGTGATCGGTTGAAATTCAATTACCGCGAGGTCACCAAAGGCAAGAAAATGGAGCAGAATATTCTGGTCAAAAATGGCGACCAGATCATCGTGCCGTAACCGGCGTCCTGGAGTCAGTCAGTTCAGCAGCCGATTATAAGAAAGCGAGTTTTTGGATTCTATGGTTCCCCAGCAAGGCTACGTCAGCGTTTCCCGCCGCCCACCCGATATCGAAGACTATATCGATATCCTCCGCCGCTATCGCTCGTGGATCGTAGGCCCCACTTTCGCCGGGTTGGTGATCGCGGTCGTGGTGGCGTTCCTATGGCCGGATACCTTCGTCTCCACCGCCGTCTTACGCATCACCCCGCAGCAAATCTCCGAACGCTTGGTCCCCAGCAACATCAGCACCCAGATGGCGGAACGGCTCCTTTCATTGCAAAGGCAAATCGAAAGCCGCACCTCACTCCAGGAGTTGATCCAGCGGCCCTCCCTCAACCTGTACCCCAAAGATCGTCAGCGTAAGCCCATGGAAGATGTCGTCGATCAGATGCGGAAAGCCATCCGCATCACCATCCTCGATTCCGGCTCTTCCGCTCAGCAAAAGTTCGCTTCCGCCTTCGAGATTAGCTTCTCCTACACCGACCGCTACAAAGCGCAAGCCGTGGCCAGCGCCCTCGTGTCCAAATTCACCGAAGAAACCAATACCGAGCTCAGCCAGCAAGCCAAAACCACCACCAATTTCTTGAACGACCAGTTGGAAGTGGCCAAAAAGAAGCTCGACGACCTCGATAAACAGATGGCCAAGTTTAAAACCGAGAATGCCGGCCGCCTTCCCGACGAGTTGCAAGCCAACCTGCAGGCCGCCAACCAGTTGGAAATGCAGATGCAAAGCGTCAACGACAGCATCAGTCGCAGTGCGGCCGACAAGATGATGCTCGAAACCCAGCTCCAGAATCTCGACCACGAAGCCAATTTCATCGGTACCAATAGCGACCAGGCCTCCGGCCTTCAGGCCGTCAAAAACGAGCGCCTCATTCAGTTGAACAGCAAAATCCTGGAACTCGACAGCCGCCTCGCTGCCGCCCGCGAGACTTACAAGGAAGATCACCCCGACGTTCGCTCTCTCGAAGCCCAAATCTCCGGCCTCAACAAGCAGCGCGACGACCTCGAAAAAGAGGATGCTGCCAAGGCTGGCGCGCCCAAAAAAACCACCAGTATCCAAGTGGCCCAGTCCCTCGAAAGCTTGAAAATGCAGCAAGCTACCGTGAAGGCCCAGATCCAGGCCCGCAACCAGGAAATCGAACAGCGCACGAAAACTCTTAAACAGCTCCAAACTGAGATGAGCCAATATCGCGCCCGCATTGAAGCCAGCCCCGCCAACGGGCAGCATTACGAAGAATTGCTACGCGACTATAGCTTAGCCAAGGCCGACTATAACGAGAAGTCACAGAAACGCGACATCTCCCAAACTTCGAGCAACCTCGAAGAGCAAAAAGTCGGCGAGAACCTGGAAACCCTCGACCCCGCCTCCTTGCCAGAGGCCGCCGCCGAGCCCAACCGCCTCCTCATCGCCGGCGCCGGAGTAGGCTTGGGCCTCTTCTGCGGTGTCTTCATGGCCGGTGTCCGCGAGATGAAGGATACCTCCTTGAAAAATCTGAAAGACGTCCGTGCCTACACCAACCTTCCGGTCCTCAGCAGCATTCCGCTCCTCGAGAATGCCCTCCTGGTCCGCCGCAAGCGCCGCCTCTTCTGGTTGGGCTGGTCCGCCGCCGTCATTATCGGCACCGTCGCCATGAGCAGTTCGATGTATTACTACTATTTCGGGAAGAGCTAGAACCATGAGCCGAGTACACGATGCCCTGCGCCGCGCCGAACAGGCAGGCGCTACCAATCTGGAAAATGACCACGGCTCACTGGCCCCCGTCGTCGAGCGCTATCTCGACCCGCCGCCGCCCCGGCCCATCGAGAACGGGAACTCCCATGCCCCCGTCGACAATACTTCGCTCACCATCCATCCCGCTGTTCTCGATAATGTTGCCGAAGTAGCCTTCCAGCCTGCGCCCGAATCGCACCTGCTCGACCTGCAGCGCTCCCACGAAACCCCCGCCGAAGAGTTCCGAACGCTGCGCACCCGCCTCAACCACCTGCAAACCCTTCAGCCGCTGCATACCGTCGTCGTCAGCAGTCCTTCGCCCGCCGAAGGCAAAACCTTTACCGCCGTAAACCTGGCCTTGGCTCAATCCCAGTTGACCGAGAATCGCGTCCTGCTCGGCGATTTCGATCTCCGCCGGCCGCTGATCCACAATTTGTTCCAGGTCGATCGCTCCCCGGGCCTTACCGATTATCTCTTGGGCAACGTCCCGCTCTCCGGCGCGCTGCGCAAAGTTTCCGGCATGAACCTCTATGTCCTGCCCGCCGGAACGCCCGTGAAAAATCCCCTCGAACTGCTCAACACCAAGCAGGCCCGCATCCTGTTTGAAGAACTGCCCAAAGTCTTCGCTTGGGCTATCTTCGATACGCCGCCCCTGCTGTTCTCCGCCGACGCCAACCTGCTCTCCACCCTCGCCGATGGCACCATCCTGGTAGTCAAAATCGGCTCCACCACCTTCGACAACGTCACCCGCGCCATGCAGTCCCTCTGTGAGAACAACGTCCTCGGCATCGTCGCCAACGGAGCCCGCGCTTCGGAACTGTACAGCAAGTACACCTACTATTACTCCAAGGCCGAATAGCCTCAGCCCAGCTTCTCAATATCGATTCCTGACTCCCAGGTCTCCTTCGACCGCAGCAAATCGTCCCAAGTGGCCGCATTGCCCGTATAAGCGGCCGTCCGCCCCAACATCGCCGAAAGCGCCGATTCCGCCCCCAATGCCGCCTGATTGTGGAACCGGCCCGAAGTGATGCTCTCGATGAAAGCCGTATGCTTCTGCGCGTCCGCCTGCGCCAGATTGTCCGAAAAGTTCCCCGTCACCGAAAACGCCCCCGGCTTCGCCGCCGGAGCCTTTTCGCCGCTGTCCCAAGTCCACGGCTCGTCGCCCGCAATCTGCAGCGCGCCGGAATAAGGCGATTGAGAATTCCCCCGGGTCCCGAAGAACCGCTCGCACGCATCGAACCCGGCCTTCCCAAACTGGCACGAACTGAAACTCACGTGCACATCGTTCGGATAGTAAAAAACCACGTTGAAGTGCGACCAGTTGTCTCCCGGCGATTCGTTGCGGCCCTTGCGTCCACCCGTCCCGATCGCCTTAACCGGATGCGACTGTAGCACCCAGTTGCAAATATCGACCACGTGAATGTTCTGCTCCACGATAATATCGCCCGATAAAACCCGATCGTGCAGCCAGTGCCGCAGCCGCAACTCCGTGGGCGATGCCTTCGGATACTCCGCCATCTTCAAAAACGGACAATAGTAGTAGGCTTCCCCGCACGCAATCTCTCCCAGCGCCCCCGCGTGAATGCGCCGCACCAGTTCCACGAACGGCGGCGCATTGCGGATTTGAAAGCCGACATCCAGGCTGACGCGCCCCTCCGCCCGCTTGCCGCTCTCGATCGCCCGCAGCGCGCCCGGCACATCCACGCCCACGGGCTTCTCGCAATACACGTGTTTTCCCGCCGCCACCGCCGCCGCCAGATGCTCTGGATGGAAATACGGCGGAGTGGCGATCACCACGGCGTCCACCGCCCGCGAATTCAGAATCTCTTCGGCTGCGTGCGGACCGTGAAACATCTGCGCAGGCATAACGCCCGCGTGATGCTGCTTGTTGGCAATCGCGTCAAAATGCGCTTTAGCCGTTGCCAGCCGGTCTTCGAAGAGATCGGCCAAAGCGATAATGTGCGCCGGTCCGTTCGCCGCGATGCTCGTGGCATCCACTGTGCCCCGTCCGCCGCAGCCCAGCAATCCCACGCGCACCGCCGAATTGGCTTGCGATCCGCGTACCTGCTCCGGCTTCACGATCAGGAAACTGGCGGCAGCGGTGGCGCCCGCCAGAAATGCGCGGCGATCGGACTTCGATTCTTCGTTCATACTAACCTTTCCAGAAATGCCTTCGACGCGCGGATGTCTTCCGCCTGCTTGGTGCCGGAAATCTCACGCTCAATGGTCAGCGGGCCCCGATATCCCACTTCCTTCAAGCGCTTGATGAACGCCGGAAAATTCACCTTCCCCTGTCCGATGGGAACTTCGCGCCCCAACTCGCGCGGCCCCGTTGGATAAAGCCCATCTTTGGCGTGCACTCCCTGCACCAGCGGACCCAGGATCTCGAGCGCGTCCACCGGATTCGCCTTGCCATACAGAATCAGGTTCGCCGCGTCGAAGTTGACGCCCACATTATCGAGACCCACGTCGTGAATGGCGCGAAACAGAGCGATCGGCGTCTCCTGGCCGGTCTCACATCGGAAGTTTTGACCGTTGCCGCGGCAATACGCGCCCACTGTTCGTATCGCTTCGACCGTCTCCTGGTACAGCGGATCGTTCGGATCCTCCGGGATAAATCCGCAGTGCGTTTGCACCGCCGGTACGCCGCACCGCTTGGCAAAATCGGAGGTCTTCTTGATCTGTGCGATGCGCGCCTCGCGATACTCCCGCGGTACCAAACCAATGGTTCGCGGGCCATCGTAAAAATCGTATTTCTCCGGACCGGGACCGCCCGAAACCAGCGATGTGGCTTCGATCTTGTATTGGTCCAGCGCCGCGCGCAGCCGCGCCGGCATCTCCGCATCGAATGCGCTCACTCCCACCTGGCAGGTAGGAATTCCAAAGCTCGCAACTTTCCGGATGGCCGCCTCAGGGTCGCTCCCGGCGGAAACGATGAGGCCCAGCCTCAGTCCCGAAGCGGGGGGCTGCGACTTCAGGCTGAGGGCGGCGGCAGCCGCTGCGGCGGCGGCGCCAGCGGCCGCGACGGTAAAACGCCGGCGGGTGGTCATGGCGATATTTAAGCATGCCGCGCGCCGAACCAACGGAAAGCGCCCAATTTTATGCCTCGCCGGCGAATCCGTTGGGTCTCGAATCGGCAGGTGGACTCGAACGAACTCTGCTGTTCCTCTGCGCCGCGAGCCCTGTAACCTCGTTCCTATTCGAAAGTATGAACATACGACCGCACGCTACGACCTACATGCCACGATTCTTCCTCTTTCTCGCCGCTTTGGCATCCGCCGCACAAATCACCCCCACGCCCGCGCCGGGCCACAACCAGCTCGCCGGGGTGTCCGGTGAGTTCGCGCCGCGGGGCATTGATCTTTCAACCATCAGCCGCACTCTTCGACCCGGCGACGATTTCTTCATCTACGTGAACCAAGGCTGGATCAATCGCACCAAAATACCCGACGACCATTGGGACTACGGGCAGACCGATATCGTGGGTGCAACAGTCGACACGCAAATCAAAAATCTGGTCGCCGCAAGCGCCGCCGATCCGTTACCGCGCGGCAGCCCGGCGCAGCAGGTAGGCGATGCCTATACCAGCTTCACCGCCATCGAAGAGATCGAGCAGCGCGGCGTCAAAGCTACCCAGTCCGATCTCAAGGCCATCCTGTCCAGCGGGACGCGCGAGGAGATTGCGCGTTGGATGGCCGATCCCATGTCGAGTTCCCTCTTTGCGATCAACCTATTCCCTGCCGGGGGCGTGTGGCGCGTCCACCTCGATCAGGCGAACCTCAGCCTGCCGATGCTCGGGCTGCCTAACCGCGATGCCTACGAGCGTACCGATGAATCTTCTGTGTCGCACCGCGCCGCCTATCAGGCCTACATCGCTGGCCTTTTTGAAAAGGCCGGCATCGATCACGCTGCAGTTCGCGCGGCGCATGTGCTAGCCCTTGAAACCCGCATCGCGGCCAATCAGTGGAGCTTGGAGAAACTGCGTGACCGTAGGGCCAACTACCACCCCATGACCGTCGCGGCGCTGATCCGGTACGCGCCCGGCTTTCCGTGGCGCGCGTTTCTGAGATCCCGCGGCGCGTCGCAAGTTTCTGATATCGTACTCGGCACCGATACCGCGGTACAGGCGCAAGCCCGGCTGTTTGCCGCTACTCCGGTGGACCATTGGCGATCCTATCTCGCGTTCCACTGGCTGCAGAACCAGGTCGACGTTCTGCCCAGGTCTTTCAGGCAGAGCAGTTGGGCCTTCTACGGGCAAACGCTTTCAAACGCCAAGTCGGAGCCAAGCCGCGAGGACCTGGCCTGGCGCCTCGTGAACACCCTGCTCGGGCAACAAGTGGGCAGACTTTACGCAGAGCGCTACATTAGCCAGGAAACTCGGACGGCCGCCGCGGAGATGATTAACTGTCTGCGAAAGGCGCTCGATGAAAGGCTGGCCCAGGCGGCGTGGATGGATGACGCGACGCGGGCCGAGGCCCGCAGCAAACTGGCCCACTGCAAATTCAAGGTGGGATATCCGATCATCTGGCGCGATTTCTCGGGCCTTGAGATCAGGCGTGACGATGCCGCTGGTAACTTGCGGCGCATCCGGCAGGCGGAATGGATGTACCACTTGCGGCGCTTGCACCCCGGCGCGAAAGACGAGCCCTGGTACGAAACTCCGCAAACAGTCGACGCCAGTTACAGCGTTTTGTTCAATGCCGTTGAATTGCCTGGCGCTTTCCTCCAGCCTCCCTACTTCGATGCGAAGGCTGATCCGGCGGTTAATTTCGGGGCGATCGGCGCGATTGTGGGCCACGAAATGGGCCACGGTTTCGACGATCAGGGCATTATCTACGACAGCCATGGAAGGATGCGGAACTGGTGGTCGGAGGACGCCCTCAAGCGCTTTCATGCGCGGACGCAGGCGCTGGTGGATCAATATGATGCCTTCAGTCCGTATCCCGGCGTGCACGTAAACGGCCGCCGCACGATTGGCGAGAACGTCGCCGACCTGTCCGGCGTGTCTCTGGCCTACCGCGCCTACCACATGTACATGATGGCTCATCCGTCCCCGGATCGCGCATCGCTCGACGGCCTCACCGGCGATCAGCGGTTCTTCCTCTCCTGGGCACAGGCCTGGCGTTACAAGGCGCCGGAAAGCGCCATCCGCTACGTCGTCGAGTACGGTTATCACGCGCCAACCCAGTACCGCGTCAATGGCGTGGTGCGAAACTTGGACGCGTGGTACGACGCTTTTGATGTGAAGCCTGGGGACCAACTTTACCTTTCGCCGGAGAAAAGGGTCCGGATCTGGTAGGCGGCGGTGAAATGGTACGAGTTCTCGTGCTGCAACGTCGTTTGCCTCAGCCGCCCCTGCGTTCGTTCTGCGCCACCCGAGCCTTCACGATCTTTTTCACCAAAGCAGCCGGCAGCGGCTTGTCCAAAGGGAAATGGATTGCGCCCTTCGATGCTCGATAAGGCTTCAACTCCTCGGCAAATTCTTCAATCGCGGACGATCCCATCGGAAACAGGCTGCAGTGATCGGAGAATGCCCCGTAAGCCACCAGCGCCCCTTTGTACCGGAACGTGGGCATGCGATAACTGATTGCCTCGGTCGCTTCCGCCGGCGCCGCCGCGCGAATCGTCGCCCGAATCTTGCCCAGCGTGCTGCGCGCCGGTTCGGGCACGCCCGCCAGATACTCGTCCACCGTTTTCGGCACGGCGCCTTTCTTATTCATTCGTCCCCCACGTATGCGTCTCCGGCATTTCGCGCAAACGCGCCGCCGCGCTCTCCGCCGTGATATCGCGTTGCGGCATACCCAGCATTTCAAATCCCACCATGAACTTTCGAATCGTCGCCGACCGCAGTAGCGGCGGGTAATAGTGCGCATGGAAATGCCACTCCGCATGCGACTGTCCGTCCGTCGGCCTCTGGTGAAAGCCCATCGTATAAGGGA
Source organism: Bryobacterales bacterium (assembly GCA_963738375.1). Taxonomy (GTDB): domain Bacteria; phylum Acidobacteriota; class Terriglobia; order Bryobacterales; family Bryobacteraceae; genus Bog-159. The sequence goes on from CAVTWL010000005.1 coordinate 228,763, forward strand.
ACGGCGCCGCAAACACGTTGTCGTAACGCGTGGTTGTGCGCTTCAGAATATCGGCAAGCTGTTCCCGCTCGGCGCCCCCGAATTCGTCCATTGCGCTGACGTGCCGCTTGCTCAGCACCAGCGTTTCGAACGGCCACACCGCCCAAAACGGAACCACCACCGCGAACGACTCGTTCTGGCACACCATCCGTTCGCCCGCCGCCAGTTCCAGCGCCAGGTAATCGCACAGCAGGCACGACCCGCTCCGGCTCTTCCATTCCTCCTGCCGCCGTTGCTCCGCAGCCACTTCCGTCGGTATGCTGCTGCTCGCCCAAATCTGGCAGTGTGGATGCGGATTGCTCGACCCCATCATCGCCCCGCGATTTTCAAAAATCTGCACATGCTCCACCACCGCATGCTTGCCCAGTTCTACATACTGCTCCGTCCACACCTCCACCACCCGCGTCAGATCCGCTACGCTCATGCGCGAAACCGTTAAGTCATGCCGCGGCGAAAAACAACCCACCTTGCTGAAACCCTGTTCCGCGGCCGCCACCAGTAATCCGCCGCGGTCTTCCTCCCCTGCCGGTGTGTTCGGCAGCAGCGTCGCAAAATCGTTGTCGAAAACGAACGTGCTGCCATACGCGGGATTGCGCGCGCCCCCCACCCGCGCATTGCCCGGACACAGGTAGCAATCCGGATCGTATTGCGGTTGCGTGGCTTGCGCCCTCTTTTCCACCTGCCCTTGCCAGGGCCGTTTCGTACGGTGCGGCGAAACCAGTACCCACGATCCGTTCAAAGGGTTGTAGCGGCGATGCGGCTGCGTAAAGTCAAGCATCGCTATGAGGATAACAGGACACGCATGATACGATAGACAGTTGTCAGGTCTCGGGCTCCGTGCAACGGGCGGCTGCAAACCCCGCCAGGTCCGGAAGGAAGCAACGGTAGTGGTTTAACCTGTGTGCCGCGGATCACCCGGGGCCTGGCATTTGCCCACCCATGTATCAAGTCATCGCCCGCAAGTACCGGCCGCAGTCGTTTGCCAGCGTGGTCAACCAGGAGCACGTCAAAACCACCCTGGAAAATGCCATCGCCCAGAATCGCATCGCCCACGGCTACATCTTTTCCGGTCAGCGCGGCACCGGCAAAACCACCGTCGCGCGCATCCTCGCCCGCTGCCTCAACTGCGTCAACGGCCCCACCAACGAGCCTTGCGGCGTCTGCGCCAGTTGCCTGGAAATTGCCGCCGGCGGCTCGCCCGACGTCATCGAAATCGACGCCGCTTCCAATCGCGGCATCAACGAAATGCGCGAACTGCGCGAAAACGTACGCTACCGGCCCTCCCGCGACCGCTACAAAGTCTTCATCGTCGACGAAGCCCACCAGATCACCAACGAAGCCTTCAACGCCCTCCTGAAAACCATCGAAGAGCCGCCCGCCTGGGCCGTCTTCATGCTCTGCACCACCGAATCGCACAAGATCCCCGCAACCATCGCGTCCCGCTGCCAGCAATTCAGTTTTCGCTCGGTCGATTTCGAAGCTCTCGTCGCGCGCATGGCCTGGATTTGTGAACAGGAAGGCATCGAAGCCGATGCCGAAGCGCTCTCCGTGCTGGCGCAAGCCGGCGAGGGCAGCGTCCGCGATTCGCTCTCGGCCCTCGATCAGGCCATCGCCTGCTGCGGCGATAAGCTGCAGGCCGCCGAAGTGCGCGCGCTCCTCGGCGCCTTCTCCCTCGATTCGCTGGGACTCGTCAGCCAGGCCCTCGCCGATAGCACCCCGGCCCGCATGCTTGAAGTGGTCAACGAACTGGAAACCAATGGCCAAAATCTCCAGCACTTCAGCCGCGAACTGGCTCGTTATTTCCGCAATCTCCTGGTCGCCAAAATCGCGGGCGCCGAAACCCGCTTGATCGCCGCCTCCGCCGCCGAGCGCGAACGCCTCGCCGAAACAGCCGGTAAATTCTCCGAAGAGGATCTCACCCGCTATCTCCAGCTCTCGCTCGATCTTTTCCGCGACCTGCAATTCTCCCTGCAGCCCCGCTTTCACCTGGAACTCGGGCTGCTCCGCATGGTGCAGGCCGGCCGCCTCGTTTCCATAGAAGAAGCTTTGGCCGGCTTGCAGGGCGGCGCGCCCTGCCCGCCGCCGCCCGTCTTCCCCCTCCGTCGCGAAGTCCGCCGCGCCCCTTCCGCGGCCCGCGCCGTCTCCCGTCCCTCGAACCGCGCCGGCCCCGCCGCCGCCACCCGTCGCCCAATCGGCCGCTCCTTCTTCCTGGCGTCAAAAACTGCACGCTACCCTGATGGAACTCGGCATGGAATTCACCGCCGACGCCATCGAACACTCCGAAGTCACCGAAGCCGCGGGCGAACTGCGCTTCACCACACCCCCCGCATTCAAGATCGCCATGAAGGAGTCCGATATCAACCAGGCCGTGCGGCAGTTGATCGGCAAACCGCTTAAGATCAAGGTTACGATTGGAGATGTCGCGGCCCACCAGGATCAGGTCGCGGCCCCAGCCGCCCAGGAAGACGATGTTTCCCGGCGCGCCCTGGCCAATCCCGAAGTCCGCAACTTTCAGGATCTGTTCGGCGGAGAAGTCCGCACCGTTCGCAACCTAAAGGAGTAGCCAAATGAAAATGCCGGGCAACATGCAAAACATGATGAAGCAGGCGCAGCAGATGCAGGAGCGCATGCAGCAGGAAGTCGCTCAGATCCGCGTGGAAGCCTCCGCCGGCGGCGGTATGGTCACGGTCGCCATGGATGGACACAAGAACGTGCTCAGCGTCAAGATCGATCCCGAAGTCGCCGGCGACGTCGAAATGCTCCAGGATATGGTCCTCGCCGCCTGCAATGAAGCCGCCAAAAAGGTCGATCAGGAAAGCCAGCAGAAAATGAGCGGCATCATGGGCGGGCTCGGCCTGCCGCCCGGAATGTTCTAGCCCATGCCCGATTTCGCCGAGCCGTTATCGCGGCTGATTACCGAGTTCAAACGCCTCCCCGGCATCGGTCAGAAGTCCGCCCAACGCCTCGCGTTCCACGTCTTGCGCGCTTCGCGCGAAGATGCCGAACACCTTTCCCAGGCGCTCCTCGACGTGAAGGACAAGCTGGGCCTCTGCCGCATCTGCAATAACATCAGCGATGGCGAACTCTGCGTCTTCTGCAGCGATCCCAACCGCGATCAGAAGGTGCTGTGCGTTATCGAGGAAGCCCCCAACATTCTGGGCATCGAGTCCACCCGCCAGTTCTCCGGCTTGTATCACGTTCTGCACGGCTCTCTGTCGCCCTTGAAAGGCATCGGACCTGAGCAGCTCAAAATCAAGAGTCTGGTCGAACGCATCGGTACGGGCGCCATCGAAGAAATCATCGTAGCTACCAACCCCACCGTCGAAGGCGAAGCTACCGCGGTCTACCTGTCCAAGCTGCTCAAGCCGCTCGGCGTGCGCGTTTCCCGCATCGCCATGGGCATTCCCGTCGGTAGCGACATCGAATTCGCCGACGAAGTCACCATGTGGAAAGCCATGGAAGGCCGCCGCGAAATGTAACGTGGCGCAAGCTTCAGCTTGCCGCGTCGGCACTCACACCGGCGCTCTCGTTCTTCCAGCGTGACGAAACCGCCTCGATGCGCGCCACCGCCTCCATCAAATTCTCTAGCGAATTGGCATAGCTGAACCGGATATAGCCTTCCCCATACGTCCCGAACGCGCCGCCATTCAATCCCGCTACACCTGCCTCTTGCAGCAGGAAGTCCGCCAGTTCCTTCGACGCCATACCCGTACCTTCCACGTTCGCGTAAGCGTAAAATGCCCCGCCTGGCAGCGTGCAGCGAAATCCCGGAATCCGGTTCAGACCCTCGCAGAAAGCGTCGCGCCGCCGCCGGAATTCCGCGATCATCGCCTCCACCGGCTCCTGCGGTCCGCGCAGCGCTGCAATCCCCGCCCGCTGCGTGAAACTTGCCACGCACGAAACCGAATTCACCATCAGCTTGTTCACCGCCTCAACCAGCCAGACAGGCATCACCCCGTATCCCATCCGCCATCCCGTCATCGCGAACGTCTTTGAAAATCCATCCAGAATGATCGTCTTCTCCAGCATCCCTGGGTACTGCGCGATCGATACCGGCGGCTCATCGTAATAAATCCGCGAATAAATCTCGTCGGAAAGCACCATCAGATCCCGCTCCCGCACCAGCTCCGCGATCGCCCGCATGTCTTCCTCGGGAATCACGCCGCCCGTAGGATTCTGCGGCGAATTCAGCACCAGCATCTTGGTGCGGTCCGTCAGCCTCTCGCGCAGCAGATTCAAGTCGAATGAAAATCCCCGGCTCTCCACCAGCGGTATCGGCACCGGCGTTGCGCCCAGTGTGCGAATCATCGATTCGTAAATCGGAAATCCGGGGTTCGGATAAATCGCTTCATCCCCCGCTTCGAGCAGCGCCATCATGGGGAAGAATATCATCGGCTTGCCGCCCGGCACGATCGTCACATGCTCCGCCCCCACCCGAATCCCGCGCCGCCTAGAAACGTCCTCGGCCACCGCTTCCCGCAGCTCCGGATAACCTTGCGTCGGCCCGTAGTGTGTCCAGCCCTCGTCGAGCGCGCGCTTGCCCGCTTCCACAATATGCTCCGGCGTGGGAAAATCCGGCTCGCCGATCTCCAGGTGAATCACGCTGCGCCCTTGCGCCTCCAGCGCCCGCGCGCGCAACAGCACGTCGAAGGCGCCCTCCACCCCGATGTGACTCATCCGCTCGGCAAGCTTCATCCGGCCTTCCTGAAAAACGGGACGCCATCGCGCGTTTCTACTTGCGCTACCCGATCGTCAATGTGTACCCGCTCCCCCAACACCCGCCCCGTCACCCGTCCGCCGCAATCCAAACTTACGATCGCCGTCTGGTAAGGTACTTCCGCCGCGAAAGCCTCGGCCGCCGAGTAGATCACGGTCTCCGTGTAAATCGTTCCCGTAACGTCGCTCATACCGTCCCCAATATCGTCACTACGCAAGTCGCGCCCGAACCGCCCAGATTTTGCGCCAGCCCCAGCGAATGCCGCGCCACCTGCCGCTCGCCCGCTTCGCATCGCATCTGCAGCACCAGGTCGCAAATCTGCGCCACGCCCGTCGCCCCCACCGGGTGTCCCTTCGATTTCAAACCGCCGCTGGTGTTGATCGGCCGATCCCCCGATCGTGCCGTGTGCCCCGCCAGCGTGTACGGTCCCCCTTGTCCGCGCGGCGCGAATCCCAGGTCCTCGATCGCCACGATCTCAGCGATCGTAAAGCAATCGTGCAGTTCCGCCAGTTGAATATCCGCCGGACCCACGCCCGCCATCGCATAAGCCTTTTTCGCAGCGCTCCGCACCGCCGGAAACGTGGTGATATCTTCTTTCTGGTCCAGTGCCACAAAGTCCGAGGCCTGCGCAATCCCCAGGATGCGCACCGGTTTGTCGGTAAGCTCGCCCGCCCGTTCCGCCGCCGTCACCAGCACCGCCGCCGCGCCGTCGCTGATCAGCGAACAATCGTACAGATTCAAAGGATCGGCGATCGGCTTGCCCGCCATTGCCTGCTCCATGGTGATCGCTTTGCGCATCTGCGCGTCCGGATTCAGCGCGCCGTTCGCGTGGTTCTTCACCGCTACTGCCGCCAGGTGTTCGCGCGTCGTGCCGAACTGATGCATGTGCCGCCGCGCAATCATCGCAAACAACGAAGCGAACGTGGACCCCGCCTTGATTTCTCCCGCGCAGTCGCCCGCGCCGCTCAAAATCTCCGTCACTTTCGGAGTGGGCTGGTTGGTCATCTTCTCCACCCCCAGCACCAGCACCGTATCGTAGACGCCGCTGGCCACCCCGGTAAACGCATGAAACAACGCCGAGCCGCTTGAGGCGCAAGCCGCCTCCACGCGCGACGACGGCACCCCCTGTATCCCCAACGCGGTGGAGATGTACGGCGCCAGGTGATTTTGTCCGGTAAACGACGGCCCCGCAAAATTACCCAAAAAAAACGCGTCCACTTGCGAAGGCGCGGTGTGCCCGTTCTTCAAGCACTTCTCCCCCGCCTCCACCGCCAGCGAACGTAAATCGCGGCCAGGAAACGCGCCAAATGGCGTCTTCCCAATCCCGATGACAGCAACAGGTCTCATAAGATTCAGCCTATCGCTACATTCTAACGGACTGGCGCCAGGCTACGGTCCGTCGGCCGCTTGGCCAACATCTCGCACAACAACGCCACCGCCGCAAGCCCCGCCGCGCTGTAAAACGCCGCCTGGTAGTTGTGATATTTGTCGTACAGCACGCCGCCGATACGCGGCCCGATAATCCCCGCGACGCCCCACGCCGTGAACAGCATGCCGTAGTTAATACCCGCATTCTTCGTTCCCCAGAAATCCGCCGCCGCCGCCCCATTCACCGAAAGCTGCGTGCCGTAGCACCAGTAAACGACAAACACCGCCAGATAAAGCATGCCTGCCTGGCCGCCCACCGCATACAAAGCAGGCATCGCCACAATCGATATCCCGATCATCGCGCGCAGCACATTGATCCGCCCTAGTTTGTCCGACATCCACCCCGACAGGATGCGGCCGGATGCATTCCCAAAAGCCCCCACCACCAGCGTCATCGTCGATAGCGCCGCCGCCGCAATCCCCACGCTCTTCGCGAACGGCACCAGTTGGCTGATCACCATCAATCCCGCCGAGCACCCCAGAGCGTAAGCCACCCACATCAGGTAAAACGTCGCCGTGCGTAGCGTCTCGCCCGGACTGTACTCGTACGCGCCCGCGCCCGATTTTGAAACCGCCGCCGGAGTCCATCCCGCGGGCCTGTAACCAGCAGGCGGATTCTTCAGCAGAAACGCCCCCGTCATAGTCATTGCCAGAAAGATCCCACCCAAAATCTGGAACGTCGCGGGCAGGCCGTACTTTGGAATCAAAACCAATTGCGAGAGCGGCCCGAAAATCGCCGACCCCGCTCCGTAGCCGCCCACCGCCAAACCGATCGCCAGCCCGCGTTGGTCGGGAAACCATTTCGCCATCACCGGAATCGGCGTCGCGTATCCGAACCCGTTCCCCAACCCCCCAACCACCCCGAAGCACACGATCAGATACGTCAAACTAGTCGTGTACGAGCAAAGAAAAAATCCCAGGCTCACCAGCAGGCCGCCCGCCAACGAACAGTAGAACGGTCCGATCTTATCTTGAATCCGCCCCGCCGCCACGAACGTCAGCGCGAATACCATCACCGCAACGGTGAATACCATCGACGTATCCGCCCGCTTCCACCCGAACTGTTTTTCGAGCGGAGCCACGAACACGCTCCATCCGTAAAGCGTGCCCAGTGCCAGATTCATCGACAGCCCGCCCACCACCCGCCACCAGCGGCTTATACCCGTCGTCTCCATCCTCACCCTCCCTGCGGCGTCCCCGCGATCATCCACGGAAATACGTAAGCCATCAGCAAAACCACCAGCCCTACCAGGCACGCCAGCGCCAGGCTATGCAGGAACACATACCGCAAAATGCTGCCCTCGTTGCCTTGCTGCCCCGTCGCCACGCCCGCCACCACGATGCTCTGCGCATCGATCATTTTGCCCATCACCCCCCCCGCGCTGTTGGCCGCCGCCGCCAGCACCGGAGAAACGCCCACCTGCCGCGCCGTGATCTGCTGCAAGCCGCCAAACAGTACGTTCGACGACGTATCGCTGCCCGTCAAAGCCACGCCCAGCCATCCCAGCAGCGGTGAGAAAAACGGAAACAGCACGCCGCTGCTCGCGAACGCCAATCCCATCGTTGCGTCCAGCCCCGCATACCGCGTCGAAAAACCGAGCGCCATCATCGCCGCGATGGTCACCAGCGATTTCCGCACGCGCATCAACGTACCTGCGAAAATCCGCAACAACTGCATGGGCTTGAATCCCAGCAGCAGCCCGCTCATCGCCCCCACCAGTACCAGAACGGTGCCCGTCGCCGATGCCCAGTTGAATACGAAGATCGCCGGCTCCGCCGCGGCCTTCGCCACGACCGGCGGCGTGCGCGTCACCGCTCTATGCAACACCGGCACGGTAATGTTCACCAGCGTATGCCCGTTCAAGAACATCTTCACCGGCGTCAGTCCCCACACGAAAACGAAAACGGAAAGCAGTATCCACGGCATCCACGCTTTCATCTGCCGCCTCCCCGCATGCATCCTCCGCCCCGCATGCTCGCGCGCCCGCGCCCCGGCATCTTCATGCTCGAACGACCACACCGTCGCCGGCTGCCAGAACTTCAGCAGCAGAATGAGCGCCACCATCGAAACCAGCGACGCTCCAATGGCCGCCAGCGACGGCCCGATGTAGTTGCTGATCGCGAACTGCGTCGCGCCGAAACTCACCCCCACTGTCAGGCAGGCCGGCCACACTTCTGCCATTCGTTTCCGCCCGCACATCGCCCAAACCACCCAGAACGGCACCACGACGCAGAACAACACCAGTATCCGCCCCGCCATCGCGCTCAACAAATCCAAAGGCAGACCCGTAACCGTCGCCAGCGTAATCACCGGAATGCCCAGCGCCCCGAATGCCACCGGCGCCGTGTTCGCTATCAGCGCCAGCCCGGCAGCCGCCAGCGGCCGGAATCCCAGCCCGATCAACATCGCCGCTGAAATAGCCACCGGCGTTCCAAAACCCGCCGCGCCTTCGATAAAAGCGCCGAAACAAAATGCGATCAGCAGCACCTGTACCCGCCGGTCGCTGCCCACCCCCGCGATGGTGTCCTTCACGATCTCGAAATCCCCCGACTTTACCGTCACGTCGTAAACGAAGATCGCGCCTAGCACGATCCACCCGATCGGAAACAGACCGTACGCCGCTCCCATCAGCGCCGCCGATCCCGCTAATTGCACCGGCATTCCAAACACAAAAACCGCCACGCCCAGTGCCGCCGCCAGCCCCGCTAGTGCCGCCCAGTGGGCCTTCGCATGTCCGAACGCCAGCAGCCCCAGCAAGACCACGACCGGAATCGCCGCGACCAGCGCCGAAAGCGCCAGGCTACCCGCGACGGGATTGTAAATCTGTGTCCAACTCATCGCATCTTTCCCCGTTCAACACCCGATCCATGCGCGCCCCATCCAACTCCCCCTCCCACTTCGCCACCACAATCGTCGCCACCCCGTTCCCCACCAGGTTCGTCAGCGCTCGCATCTCCGACATAAACCGGTCGACCCCCAACAGCAGCGTCAACCCCGCCACCGGCACCGTCCCCACCGCCTGCAGCGTCGCCGCCAGCGTAATAAATCCCCCCCCAGTCACCGCCGCCGCGCCCTTCGAACTCAGCATCAGCACCAGCAGCAGAAACGCTTCCTGCCCCCCGCTCAAATGCGTATTGGTCGCCTGCGCCACGAAAAGCGCCGCAATCGTCAAATAAATCGACGTGCCATCCAGATTGAACGAATAACCCGACGGAATCACCAGCCCTACCACCGGCTTCGAACACCCCAGTGCCTCCATCTTCACCATCATCCGCGGCAGCACCGATTCCGACGACGAAGTCCCCAGTACAATCAACAGTTCTTCCTTGATGTACTTGATGAATCTCCAAATGCTGAAGCCGTGCGCCATCGCGATCCCTCCCAGCACGATCGCCACGAACAAGACGCTCGTAATGTAAACACAAGCCATCAGCTTCGCCAGCGGCACCAGCGTCTTCAATCCGTAATGACCCACAGTGAAAGCCATCGCCCCGAACGCCCCGATCGGCGCCGCCTGCATGATCAGCCCGATCACCCCGAACATCAGGTGCGCCAGCTTGTCGCAGCCCGCGATGATGCTTTTCCCCTGCCCCATCCCCGCCAGCGCCAGCCCTACCAGAATCGCCAGCAGCAGTACCTGCAGGATGTCACCGTCCGCGAACGCCCCCATAAACGACTTCGGAATGATGTTCATCGCGAAGTCCACCGGGCTCAAGTGCTGCCCCTGCGCCGCGTAGCCTTGGATCGCCTTGGCGTCCAGTTTGCTCGCGTCCACATTCATGCCAGCGCCCGGCTGCACCACGTTCACCACCAGCAGTCCGATCAGCAGCGCCAGTGAAGTCACCACCTCGAAATACAACAGTGCCTTCACCCCCACCCGCCCCAGCTTCCGCATGTCCCCGATGCTTGCGATCCCCACCACCACCGTGAAAAAGATGATCGGTCCGATCATCATGCGGATCAGTTTAATGAAGCCCGTTCCCAGTGGCTCCATCTTCCCGGCCGTTGCGGGAGCCGCGGCGCCCAACAAAATGCCCAGCAGGATCCCCACAACCACGCGGAAATACAAGGTGCGGTAAAACTTCCCGGAAGTGGTTTTCCTTGTCATCGGTGGCATCGCGAACTCTTTCCTTAGGCGCCCAAACCCCTCTCACGATCGCTGAAGCTACTAATAATATCCACACTTCCCATCCTCGCGTCGGCAGCCTGCGGCCAAATCTAACCGGCCGCCCGCCATTGGCGCACTCTGCGCCAAATGCCCGAAAGCCGAAAATCCCTCCATGCCCGACGCCCAGCTTCAGCCCCGCCTCGCCTAACCCATACCCCCGCCTGCCCGTCATACTAAACTAAAGAAACCGTGGACACACCCAAAACCCAAGCCGCGCGCGCAGGCCCTGGACGCCTGGACGCGCGAAATGGTCGAGTGGCATTTCAATCCCGAAACCGGCTGCCCCTTCTGGCTCGATTACGCCGCCAAGCTCGATTGGGATCCGCGCACACGAAGTCCGCTGCTACAACGACCTCGACCGCTTCGGCTTCTTCCAGGATGAGTGGCTGCGCGGCGGGCCCGTGCGCCGCTGGGTGCCCAAAGGCTACGCCAGCCGCCCCGTCTACGTCTTCGAAACTGGCGGCAGCACCGGCGTGCCGAAGTCGCGCATCTCCATCGACGACTTCCGCATCGACTACGAAGCCTTCAGCGCTACCCTGCCCGACGAATGCTTTTCCGCCCGGCTCCGACTGGCTGATGCTCGGCCCCAGCGGTCCGCGCCGCCTGCGCCTGGCCGTCGAGCACCTGGCGCAATTTCGCGGCGGCATCTGCTTCATGACCGACCTCGATCCCGCGCTGGGTCATCAAGCTGCGTCAAGCGCGGCAAGATCGAAGAGGCCGAAGCCTACAAGCAGCACGTCGTCGAACAGGGCCTCACCCTCCTGCGCGCGCACGACAATATCCGCTGCATGTTCACCACGCCCAAGCTCCTCGAGGCGCTCTGCGAAAAAGTGTCGCTGAAGAAGATGGGTATCCGCGGCGTTTTCTGCGGCGGCACCGAAATGACCCCGCAGTTCCATCGCTTCGCGGTCGAGGAATTGCTCGATGGCGTCTACTTCGCGCCCACCTACGGCAACACCCTGATGGGCCTCGCGGTGCACAAGCCGCGCCTCGCCGAAGACAACTTCGCCATCATCTATTACCCGCCCGCGCCCCGCGCCATGATCGAAGTGGTCGATCCCGACGAACCCTACCCGCGTGGTCGGCTACGGCGAAACCGGCCGCGTCCGCCTCACCACCCTGACGCGCGAATTCTTCATGCCGCGCTTTTTAGAACGGGACGAGGCCGAGCGCGAGCCGTCTTATACAGAGTACCCGTGGGACGGCGTGCGCAACGTGCGGCCGTTCTCCCGATTCCAGAAGACCGTCGTCGAGGGCGTTTATTAATGCCGGAAGTGGTCCACATCCCGCTGTTGCGGCACGGCCGCCCGTACCGCAGCCTCGATACCGTACGCACGCCGCACTACCGCACCGGCGAACCGTTCGTCGAGATCAGCCAGGCCAACGTCGGGCTTGATCCGGCGCGATCTGCTCGACCAGGAAATGGCTCGCGCGGCACCCTGGCCGGCTTCACCACCGCGGAACTCTTCGGCATGTGCGCCCGCGCCGCGGAACTGTTCGCCGCACGCCCCGCTGCCCCTCGGCGAAACCACGCAATCGCCCGAAGATTACGTCCGCCAGGTTTCCGCCACCACCGGCTTGCCGCACGTGATGGTGCGCCGCAACATGCAAAAGATCCGCACCGTGCTGGCCGAGATGGAAGCCGTGATCAACGGCCTGACGCGCCATCTGGATCTGCGCGTGCTCGACAGCGGCCATGCCGAAGGCCTGAGCTATTTTCCGCGCGGCGAATCGCTCGGTGTGGTCCTGCCCAGCAATTCGCCCGGCGTGCATTCGCTGTGGGCGCCGGCGTTCGCCTTGAAAACGCCGCTGGTGCTGAAGCCCGGCGCGGCGGAGCCGTGGACGCCTTACCGCATGATCCAGGCGCTGATTCACGCGGGCGCGCCGCCCGAGGTTTTCGGATATTATCCCGCCGACCACGCCGGCGCCGCTGAAATCCTGCGCCGCTGCGGCCGCGGCATGGTGTTCGGCGACGTTTCTTCCACGCGGCAATGGCAGGGAGATCCGCGCATTGAAGTGCACGGTCCCGGCTACAGCAAAATCATCATCGGCGAAGATTGCATCGGCGATTGGGAACAGTATTTGGACGTGATGGTTTCCTCCATCCTGGAAAATTCCGGCCGATCGTGCATCAATGCGTCGGGCGTGTGGGTACCGTCCCACGCGGCCGAAATCGCCGAGGCGCTGGCAGCGCGCCTGGCCGTCCGTTGCGCCGCGCGATGCAGCCGACGAGCAGGCGCAGATCGCGCCATTTGCCAATGCCGCGCTGGCTGAGCGTATTTCCCAAACTATCGACGGCGAACTGGATGGCCGGGCGCGCGCGACATCACGGCAACGTATCGCCGCGGCCCGCGCTTGGCCAGTTTTCAAGGGTGTGCGTACCTGCTGCCAACTATCGTCTTGTGCGATTCGCCCGCCCATCCGCTGGCCAATCGCGAGTTTCTATTCCCCTTCGCCAGCGTGGTCCCCGTCGATCAGGATGCCGTTCCGCGCGCGCTCGGTCCGAGCCTGGTGGTGACCGCCATTACGCACGATCGCAAACTGATCGCGCGCCTGCTCGCATTCTCCCGACGTGGGCCGCTTGAACCTGGGCGCGATCCCCACGCAGCGCATCAGTTGGGATCAGCCGCACGAAGGCAACCTGTTCGATCATCTCTACGCCCGCCGTGCATTTCAGTGCGCCGTCTAAGGCTGTATGAAAATCCTGGCCTTCACCGCCGGCGCCGCGCAAATGTACTGCGGAAGTTGCATCCGCGATAATGCTTTGGCCGCTGAGCTGAAGACCCAGGGCCACGACATCATCCTGCTGCCCATCTACACGCCCACCCTCACCGATGAAACCAACGTCGCCGAGCACAAGGTTTTGTTCGGAGGCATCAGCGTCTATCTGGAGCAGCACTCCGGCCTGTTCCGCAACACGCCCGTGGCTGCTCGACAGCCTTTGGGATTCCGAGTGGGCGTTGAAGCTGGCGGCGCGCCGGGCGATCCCCGTGAACCCGCAAGTTGCTCGGCGAGATGACGGTATCTATGCTGCCGCGGTGAAGACGGCCTGCAGCGCAAGGAGATCCACAAAGCTGGCCGCATGGCTGCGCACCGAACCCGCGCCGGATATCGTAACTTTGCCCAATTCCCTGCTGATCGGCCTCGCGGGTGCCATCCGCGAAGCCACGGGCCGTCCCGTCTGCTGTACGCTGCAAGGCGAAGATCTGTTCCTCAGCCAGCTTCCGGAACCCTACCGCACGCAATCGCTCGAACTGATCCGCGCCAACATCCCGCACATGGATGGTTTCGCCGCGGTCAGCGAGTACTACGCCGGCTTCATGTGCCGCTACCTCGGCATCCCCGAAAACAAAATGTACGTCGTGCCGCTGGGCGTCAACCTAAAGGGCTACGATGCCTCCCTGCGGCTGCACAGCAATTGCTTCACGGTCGGCTACTTCGCCCGCGTCGCGCCGGAGAAGGGCCTGCACGTCCTCGCCGACGCCTACATCAAACTGCGCCGCGAAACCGAATTCGGTGGTCAGCGCCCTGGAAGTGGCCGGCTACCTCGCGCCCGATCACAAGTACTTATATGCACGGCGTCGAGCGGCAAGCATGAAAGACGCGGAACTGGATCACGAATTCCGCTATCGCGGCGTGCTCGACCGTCCGCACAAAATAGACTTCCTGCGCAATCTGGACGTACTCTCCGTCCCCGCCACCTACGACGAGCCGAAAGGCCTGTTCCTGCTGGAAGCCATGGCCAACGGCGTGCCGGTGGTCGAACCGCGCCGCGGCGGCCTCACCGAGATCGTCGAAAAGACCGGCGGTGGGATTCTGGTGGAACCGGACGATACCGCCGCGCTGGCGCAGGCCATCCGGACAGCTCTGGAAAGATCCGGCGCTGCTCGAACAACTCGGGAAGCGCGGAGTGGCAGGCGTCAAAGAGCACTACAGCGCCGCGCGCATGGCGGCACGCGCGCTCGAAGTCTACGGTCAGATCGCCGCCCAAAGAGCGCATGCTTGAAGTCGCGAACCTCGCCAGGCAATACGCCACGCCCCGCGGACCGCTCTCTATTCTTTCCGGCGTCTCGCTGAGCCTGAAACGCGGTGACGCCGTCGCCATCATGGGGCCGTCCGGAGCCGGCAAGAGCACGTTGCTTTATATCCTCGGCGGACTCGATCGCCCCACCTCCGGCGCCGTCACCCTCGACGGCCGCGATCCCTTCGCCCTCTCCGAAAAACACCTCGCCGCCTTCCGCAACCAGTCCGTCGGCTTCGTCTTTCAGGATCACTGCCTCCTGCCGCAATGTTCCGTGCTCGAAAATGTGTTGACCCCAACCCTGGTCGCCAAAGACAAAACCGGCGCGGCGCAGCGTGCCCGCGATCTCCTGGCGCAGGTGGGCCTCGGCGGCCGCCTGGACCACCGCCCCGCCGAGCTTTCCGGTGGCGAAAAACAGCGCGTGTCCCTGGCCCGCGCCCTCATCAACAAACCTCTGCTGTTGCTCTGCGACGAACCCACCGGCAATCTGGACGAAGCCTCCGCCGAAGTCGTTGCCGGTATGCTCCTGGAGTTGCATCGCCGTCAGGAGACCATTCTCATCGTGGTCACCCACAGCCCCGAATTGGCCGCGCGCTTCCCCCTGCGCTACGAGTTGCGAAATGCGAATCTCCACCCTGCTGCGGCGTAACCTCGGCTGGTATTGGCGCACCAATCTGGCGGTGCTGCTGGGCGTCGCGGCCGCGTCAGCCGTGTTGGGCGGCGCGCTCCTGGTCGGAGATTCCGTGCGCGCCAGCCTCCGCGACATTGCCCTCGCGCGCCTTGGCAACACCGATTACGTTGTAACGCGCAATGGGTTCTTCCGCGAAGATCTTGATCGCGCCACCCCGATGGTCGCCATGCGTGGCATGGTCGCCCAGCAGTCGGGAGGGCGCCGCGCCCTCGGCGTTCAGATTTACGGCGTCGACCGCCGCTTCGGCCAGGCTCCCACCGGCCAGCAAATCCTGCTGACCGCCGCCCTCGCCGCCGAACTCGCCGCCAAGCCCGGCGACGGCCTGCTCGTGCGCATGGAGAAGCCTTCCGCTATCCCCCTGGAGTCGCTCCACGGCCGCAAAGACGATACTGGCAAAACCATCCGCTTGACCCTGGGCGAAGGCGTAGCGCGCGGCTTCTCCCTAACCCCCGGGCAGGGCGATGTGCGCGCCGCGTTCGTCCCGCTGCCGCTCCTCCAGCGCCAGCTTGGCGAAACCGGTAAAGCCAATACCGTGCTCGTTACCGGCCCCCCCCCCGACCTCCGCCAGACCACACTCGAAGACCTCGGCATCCACGTTCGAACCCTAGCCGGCAGCCTCGCCGTCGAAACGGACAGCACCGCCATCTCCGATGCTCTCGCCGCAAAGGTGATCGCAACGGCCGCATCGCGCGGCCTGCGCGCCGAACCGATCCTCACCTATCTCGCCAACAGCATCCGCGACAACGGCCGCGAGATTCCCTACTCCGTCGTCACCGCCATGGGCGCGCAGGATGGCATCACCCTGAACCAGTGGGCCGCGCAGGATCTGAAAGCCAAACCCGGCGACACCATCTCCCTCGATTATTACGTCTGGAAGTCCGACGGCCGCCTCGCCACCGAAACCGCTCAGTTCCGCCTTGATCGCATCGTCCCCATCGCGGGCTTCGCGGCGGACCGGGATTACGCGCCCGATTATCCCGGCATCACCGAATCGAACAGCCTCCACGATTGGGACCCGCCCTTCCCTCTCGATCTCCATCGCGTCCGCCCCGCCGACGAAGACTATTGGAAAAAATACCGCGCCACTCCGAAAGCTTTCATTTCCCTTGCCCGCGGCCAGCAGCTTTGGGGTACCCGCTTCGGCAAGCTGACCTCCATCCGCGTATCCCCCCCGCAGCCGGATTTCGCCGCCGCTCTCCGTTCCGCCATCGATCCCGCGCAAATGGGCCTCACCGTCATCCCCGTCAAAGAGCAAGCCTTGGCCGCATCCCACGGCGCCACCGATTTCGGCGAGTATTTCGTCTACTTCAGCTTTTTCCTGATGGTCTCGGCCCTTCTGCTCACCGGCCTCTTTTTCAAACTGGGCATCGAACAGCGTCTCCGCGAAATAGGCGTGCTGCGCGCCCTAGGATTTTCCTTGGCGAAAATCCGCGCCCTCTTCCTGCTGGAAGGCGCGGCGTTGGCCGTAGGCGGAGCCGTGCTGGGCCTCGCCGGCGCGCTCGCCTACGGCTGGTTCATCGTATTCGGCCTCCGCACCTGGTGGATCGATGCCGTTGGCACCAAGCTGATCTCCCTCCATCCATCCGCCGCCTCGCTGGCCGCCGGGGCCATGGCCGGCATACTCACCGGCCTCGCCACCATCGCCTGGGCCCTGCGCAAACTAGCTCCGGTCACACCCCGCGGCCTCCTGGCGGGAGAAACAAGACAACCGTCAACCAAGTTCCGCCGCTGGATCGCCGCCGCGGCCGCGCTGCTCGCCCTCGCCATGCTGGCTGCGGGACTGGCGCGCTCTCTCGACCAAACCGCCGCCTTCTTCGGCGCGGGCGCCCTGCTGCTCATCGCCGCTATCGGCTTCGAATCCGCCTATCTCAACCGCCGGTCGTCAACTCCGGCGGCCACCCTGACCAGCCTGGCCATCCGCAACGTCTCCTGGCGTCCCGGCCGCAGCATCCTCTGCGTCGCCCAGATCGCCTGCGCGGCCTTCCTGATCGTCTCCGTGGATGCTTTCCGCCAAACCGGCGACGCCGCGGGCGCCAGCGGCTATCCGCTGATGGCCGAGTCTGTGCTGCCCTTGATCCACGACCCCAACACGCCCGCCGGCCGCGAAGCGCTCAACCTTCCGCCCCTCGAAGAAGTGCAGTTCGTGCCCTTCCGCCTGCGTCCCGGCGACGATGCCAGTTGCCTGAATCTTTACCAGCCGCGCAACCCGCGCATCCTGGGCGCGCCCGAGTCTTTCCTAACCAGCGCGCGCCTCACCATCGCCGGCGCGCCGCTCCCCGATGGCGCCATTCCCACCATCGTCGACGCCAACTCCATGACCTACGTACTACATTTGAAACTCGGCGAAGATCTGGTCTTGAACGGCACGCACTTCCGCATGGTGGCCGCGCTCCAGGACAGCATCTTCCAAAGCGAACTCCTCATCTCTGAGAAGAATTTCCTGCGCCTGTTTCCTGATATCGAAGGCTACCGCTTCTTCCTGCTCAACGCCCCGCCCGCCAAGGCCGCGACCGTCAGCGGCGCACTGGAAGAAGCGCTTTCCGATTACGGCTTCGACGTGCAATCCACTGCTGCGCGCCTCGCGGGCTTTCACAAAGTGGAGAACACCTACCTCGCCACGTTTAGCAGTCTGGGCGCGCTCGGCCTCATCCTCGGCACCGTAGGCCTCGCGGCCATCGTCCTGCGCAACGTGCTGGAGCGCCGCCGCGAGTTGGCCCTCCTGCGCGCCGTCGGCTACCGGGCCTCCCATCTGGCCGCCATGATCCTGGTCGAAAACCTGCTCCTACTGCTGGTGGGACTCGCCACCGGTACCCTCTGCGCCCTCATGGCGATTGCGCCCGCCGTCGCATCGCGCGGCGGACAATTCCCCGTGGCATCTCTCAGCCTGCTGCTCGCCGCGGTCCTGCTAACCGGCATGGCAGCCTCCCTCATCGCCACCCGCGCGGCCCTGCGTTCCCCGTTGCTGGCCGCCTTGCGATCGGAATAGAAAGGTACTCTCTATGCGCCGTTTACTCGTTCTTGCTTTCGTGCTGATGGCCGCTTGGGCCGAAGATTGGCCCCAATGGCGCGGCCCCCATCGCGACGGCATCGCGGCAGGCTTCGTCGAGCCGAAAGCATGGCCGGAAAAGCTGACCCTCAAGTGGAAAGTCACCGTGGGTGAAGGTCACTCCTCGCCCATCGTCGCCGGCGGTACGATTTACATTCATTCCCGCCAGGGCGACCGCGAAGTCGTCACCGCGCTCCGCCCCGCGGACGGCCAAATCATCTGGCAGGAAGGCTACGCCGCGCCCTACACCATGAATCCCGCCGCCACCAGCCACGGCAAAGGCGTGAAATCGACGCCCGTCGTCGAAGATGGCCGCATCTTCACCTTCGGCATCGCCGGAACTTTATCCTGCCTCGACGCCAAAACCGGCAAACTCCAATGGCGCAAGCAATTCGGCTCGCCCGATTTCGGCGTCGCCACCTCGCCGATCGTCGACCGCGGGCTCGTCATCGCCTACGTCGGCGCGGCCGAAGGCGCCCTCACCGCCTTCGATGCCCTCACCGGCGCCGAAAAGTGGTCTTGGAAAGGCGACGGCCCCGCCTACGCCTCGCCCATCGTGGTCGAAATCGCTGGCACCCGCCAGGTCGTCACGCAGAGCCGCCAGCATATCGTAGCCGTCGCCGCCACCACCGGCGAACTGCTCTGGCAGATCCCCTTCAAAACGGCCTACGACCAGAACATCGTCACGCCCGTCCTCTATCGCGATACCCTCATCTTCTCCGGTACCGGTAACCCGGTCATCGCCGTCAAGCCCGTCAAGCAAGGCGCCAAATGGACTGCCGAGACAGTCTGGCAGAACAAAGACTTCCCCATGTACATGAGTTCCCCGGTCCTAAGCGCCGGCGGCCTGCTCTTCGGCTTCTCCGAGCGCAAGCGCGGCGAATTCTTCTGCCTCAAAGCCGAAGATGGCACCCCACTCTGGAACTCGGACGGCCGCCAGGGCGACAACGCCGCCATCGTCGCCGCCGGCTCCGTCTGGCTGATCGCCACCCCGGACGCCAACCTGATCGTAGCGCGCCAAAACAACAAAGCCTGGGAGCCGCTCCGCAAGTACTCGGTCGCCGATAGCCCCGTCTGGGCTCACCCCGTAGTAATGGGTACCGGAATCCTGATTAAAGACGTAGCCACCTTAACCCTTTGGCAGCCCTGATCCAAGACTTAACCCGCCGAAGACGGCACGCCGCTCTTTCAAAACCGCGCTCCCGAGCCGCGACGGTAACGGAGCGTCCCTGGCGCCGGGAACTTCTTGCCGCTCACCGCACCAACGGTCATGAATCGCATCCAACTGCTTTGTGGGGCATCGTGGACGGCATCCTGCGGGCGGTTGGCAGCCGACGCCGCGTCGAACCGCGCGCGTCAGCAATCGCCCACCCCCCACGCTACTCCGGCGTTAACTCATACCGGTGCGCCTTAGGCATCGCCGCCGCCCGCTGTGCCGCCACCACATCGCCTTCGAGCGCATCCAACGCATCCCCCGCCGCCTGCAAATGAGCCGGCGGAATCGTGGTCACCGTATCCAGATTCACTCCCACCATCCGCCACCGCGCAAAGTGCACCACATTATGCCGCAGCGTCAGTTCATGCACCGCCGCTGCCTGCTTCGCCATCGGCGTCGGCAGAATTGCCAGATTCACGCCCTTTGCCCAGTCCTCCTTGCTGAACGTACCCACCGCTTCGCCGTCGATTTTCAGCGCATAGCGCGCCGCCGTCAGCCCGGTCACCTTCAGCGGCTCCTCGTCCATCGCCTCCACGAAATCCGACGCGCGCAAAGTCAGCGCCACAATATCGTCCTTCACGTCAATCGGCATCGGCAGCGACTCGTCCATCTGCGTCCAAGTCAACCGGTCGCCCGCAGCCAAATCCGACACCTGCGTGTTCGCAGCGTTCGCCACCTTGGACCCCGCCGCATCGATCGTCACCGCCGTCACCACCGCCGGAGCATTCCAAGCCTTCAGCACCGCCTCCGCCATCACCAAATGACCCGCCGGCCCCGGATGCACTCGATCCGGCAAGATCTTCTTCGCGTTCTCCGCGTTGATCGCATTCGCCTTCTCCAACGCCGCCACCACCGGCGTATTCAAATCCGCGAAATCCAGCTTCTGCTCCCGCGACAGCTCCTTCACAAAATCGCCGTACCGCACCAGCACCTTGTTATACCCGCCCTCGAAATTCGGCGCGCGCGTAACATCGTCAAATGGCGATGGATCGATTACCGTGATCCGCACCCCCGGCAGCGCATCCTTCACTGTCTGAATGATGTGCTTGTACCCCGTGGCGTATGTATCGAAAATCTTCTGGTCGAACGCCCGGTAGCTGCCGTCGTTCATCCCCAACATGATCGTTATTACCGTCGGCTTGTACGCGATCACATCTCGCGGCAGCCGCACGTCGATCGGTCCCGACCCGCCGCCCGTCACGCGATCCCCCCCCACTCCCGAGTGCACGAAAGCCACTTTCCATTGCGGAAATCGGGTCACAATGTAGGTCTCGATAAATGTGGTGTACAACCGCTGGTCCGTAATGCTGTCGCCATAGAAAACCACCCGGTCGCCATCGTGCAGATAGAAATTTGAGGGAGGCGCCGCCGCCATCGCCAGGGGACAGCATGCCAGCAGCACGCACGAGCAGGGTTCGCCGATGAAATATCATGATGCCAACAGTATAGGTACAAATCGGCTTAATCTGGTAGTGATGCTGAAACCCGCCCTCCTGCTCCTGCTTCCCGCGGCGCTGCTCGCCCACGATTTAATGCCCGCGCCGGCCAAACTCCAGCCCGCCGCCGGACGCCTCCGCATTGATCGCAACTTCGGCTTCATCCAACTCAACGGCTACCGCGATGCCCGCCTCGAAGCCGCCGCCGCCCGCCTCGTCGACCACGTCTCCCGCAAAACCGGCATTCCCATGACGTCCGGCCCCGGCCTCCATGCGCCCGAAGCCGCCCTCGTTGTCTATTGCGATCATGCGAGCGCCCCCGTCCAGTCCCTGACCGAAGACGAATCCTACCGCCTTACCGTCACCCCGCTCGGCGCGCGCCTCGATGCCCCCAATCCCCTCGGCGTCATGCACGGCATGGAAACCTTCCTCCAACTCGTCAACCTCGACGCCGCCGGCTTCGGCGTCCCCGCCGTCACCATCGACGACCATCCGCGCTTCCCCTGGCGCGGCCTCATGCTCGACGTCGCGCGCCACTGGATTCCCCTCGACGACGTCAAACGCAACCTCGACGGCATGGCTGCCGTGAAGCTCAACGTCTTCCACTGGCACCTTTCCGAGAATCAAGGCTTTCGCATCGAGAGCAAGCTTTTCCCCAAGCTCCAGGAAGCTGGTTCCGACGGCCAGTATTACACCCAGGACCAAGTCCGCGGCGTCATCGCCTACGCTCGCGCCCGCGGCATCCGCGTCATTCCCGAATTCGACATGCCCGGCCACGCCACCGCCTGGTTCGTCGGCTATCCCGAACTATCCAGCGGCCGCGGCCCCTATGCCATCGAGCGCCAGTGGGGCATCTTCGATCCCGCCATGGATCCCTCCAACGAAAACATCTATCGGTTCCTCGACCAATTCATCGGTGAAATGGCCGCGCTCTTTCCCGACGAGTATTTCCACATCGGCGGCGACGAAGTCAACGGCAAGCAGTGGGACGCCAACCCGCGCATCCAAGCCTTTATGCGCCAGCAAGGGCTCAAAGATAACGAAGCCCTCCAGGCATATTTCACCCGCCGCGTCCAGGCCCTCGTCGCCAAACACGGCAAGAAAATGATCGGCTGGGACGAGATCCTAACCAAGGACATGCCCCACAGCGTCGTCGTGCAGTCCTGGCGCGGCCAGAAGTCCCTCGCCGAAGCCGCCCGTCAGGGTGTCAGCGGCATCCTTTCGCACGGCTATTATCTCGACCTCGGCTACTCCGCCGCCTATCATTACGCCGTCGACCCGCTCGGCGACGAAGCCGCCAGCCTGACCCCCGATCAGAAAAAGCTGGTCCTGGGGGGGGAGGCCTGCATGTGGTCCGAATTCGTGCCGCCCGAGCTGCTCGATCTGCGTGTCTGGCCCCGCATGGCCGCCATCTCCGAACGCTACTGGTCGCCCCAAGACGTCACCGATGTGCCCGATATGTACCGCCGCCTCGCCATCGTCAATCGCGATCTCCAATGGCTCGGTCTCACCCAGGAGTGGCAGTACCAGCAGATGCTTCAGCGCCTCGCGGGCGATGGCCCCGTCGAGCCCGTCCGCATCCTGGCCGATGTCGTCGAACCCGTCAAGGACTACGCCCGCGAAGAAGCCCACCCCTACGACCGTTTCGCGCCCATGAACCGCCTGATCGACGCCGCCCGCCCCGATAGCGAAACCGTGCGCCGCTTCGCCGCCCTCGTCGATCGCATGTCCACCGGTCCCGCCGCACAGCCCGAAATCCGTGAGTGGCTGCTTCGCTGGCGCGAGAACCACGCGCGCCTCGCCCCAATCATGGCGAATTCCGCCTTGCTGGCGCAAGACGCCGAAGTGTCCAAAGATCTCGCCGCCATCGCGCAAGCCGGTCTCCAGGCCCTTGATCGCCTCGCCAGCACGCAACCCCGCGCACCCGGCTGGATCGACCAGCAGCTCGCCATCCTCGACCGCGCCAAAAAACCAAAAGCCGAGCTTCTGATCTCCGTCGAACCGTCCATCCGCAAATTAGTCGAAGCCGCTCGTTAGCGCATGCGCCCCGTGCTGCTGGCATATTTAATCGACAGCGCGTGATACAGCGCTCGCGGAAACGCCCGCATCAGCCCCACCAGCATCCGGTATCGCCAGCCCGGAATCACGATCAATTGGTCGCGCTCCAGCCCGCGCAAAGAAGCGCTCACCACATCCTCGGCCGTCATCCACATCCACGGCGGAATCTTCTTCCGGTCGAACGCAATCACGTCGTGAAATTCCGAGAGCGTGAAACCCGGGCACAGCGCCTGCACCCGCACCGGCGATCCGATCGTCTTCAGCTCCATGTAAATGCCTTCCGTGAAGCTGGTCATCCAGGTCTTCGTCGCCGAATACCCAACGCTTCCCGGATTCTGCCCAAACCCCGACACCGACGACACATTGATGATGTTGCCCCGCCCCCGCGCCACCATCCCCCCCAGAGCCGCATGCATCAGCCGCAAGGGCGCCATCACGTGCAACCGGTGCATGTTATCCACGGGCGCAAGCGGCATCTCGAAAAACCGCCCGACCACCCCGAAGCCCGCATTGTTCACCAGATATTCCAACCGCTCCGAACCCGCAATCCGCGCCTCCACCCCCGCCAGGTCCGCCCTGTCGGTAAGATCCGCCGCCAATATCTCCGCTCTCACCGGAAACGCCGCCTCAATCTCCAGCGCCTGCCCCGCCAGCCGCTCCGCCCGCCGCGCCACCAAAATCAAATCGCACCCGCGCGCCGCCAACTGCCGTGCAAACGTCGCGCCGATACCCGCCGAAGCCCCCGTCACCATCGCCACAGGACGTGCTTGTTCCATTCACGCGCCATCATAACATCCGCAATTCCGTGCTACAGTCTTCTCCAAGTTGGTCGTCAATGCATCTTGATTCCCGCGCTTGCTTCGGACTCGCTCTCGCCATCTCAGCTGCGGCGCTTGCACAAGATCCCCCAAAAAAAACCGCTCCCTTGGGCGACCGTCTCCAACTCACCACCGTCTACGGCCTGGACCATCGCGCATGCGCCTACACCATTTCGGGCCCGGTGTCGGAGGACGCGCTCATGAGAGCCTTCGCCATCGTCGTACCCCCAGCGGCACGCGGCGTCAAACTGCAGGAATTCGGCCAGGATGCCACGAAATCGCCGAGACGGAGATGAAGATCCCGATGACCATCCAGCGCCCGAAGACCAATCCCAAGCCGCACTTCCCCCCGCCCCAAATCCCCAATTAGGGTTATCGCTGAGGGTTGTCAGACGAATCCCAGAAGGTTAACAATCGCCTCGCCCAGGCTCAAGCATCTCCTGAATTTGCTATAAGGTACAAAGCGATGGCGCGGCGCGCCCCGTCCCCCGCACAATAGATAAGAAGAATATGCCGATTCTGCGCAACAATATGAGCAAGGCCCGCCCGGCTCACATGATCGAGACAGCCACCCCTAATCCCAAGCGGGATTCCAAGCGCGAAGGCCCATCCACGGCTCGCAATACCTCCGCCCTGCTCGTCAATCCGCTGGATACCAAGCACATCGTCGGAGTGGAGGAGATTACCCTCCCCGATGGCGTCCCCATGATCTCCGCCCGTGTCAGTTTCGATGGCGGCGCCACATGGCGCGAATCCTGGCCCATGCCCATGGAACCTGGTTGGGCCGGCGTCGTCGGTCCCGTACTCGCCATGGACGCCGCCGGCTGTCTCCATCTCGGCGCCCTCGCCCTTGACCCCGACCGCTCACAGGCATCCCTCGTGATTTACCGCTCCGAAGACGGCGGCATCCATTGGTCCGTCCCGGTGACCGTGCTCGCAGGCTCGGCTGAGTGCTGCTACTCCATCGCAGGCGATCTCAATCCCTCCAGCGCCCACCGCGGCGGCCTCTATCTCGTCGCCGACATGGGCAACATCCTTTGCTTCGCCCGCTCGCAAGATGGCAAATCTTGGAGCGGCAAAGGCGCCTCCCGCCCCGGCGCACTCCTCAATGGCCTTTGCTTCAACCCCGATGTCCTGGTCGACGCCTCCGGCTGCGTCCATGTGGTCTGGATGACCGGACCCTCCGGCTGCAGCATCCGCACCGTCAGTTCAGCCGATGGCGGCGCCAGTTTCAATGCCCCCGTCACCGTCGCGGAAGGCATCATTGGGGTCCAGGACGGCCTCCCCGAAACCGCCCCCGCCACCTGCATCGCGCATGACGGCGTCGCCCTCTGCGTCTGGGCCGACGATCGCGAGGGCCGCGCTCGCCTCTACCATCGCCGTTCCCTCGACGGCGGTCGCACTTGGCAAGGCCCTGCCGCTGGCGAGCCCCTCGTGCTCCCCCGCGACCAGCCCCCACAACACGAATTCCAGCCCCACCTGATCCTCACCGCCGGCGGCGAGATCCTCTGCGCTTTTTACGAATATGGCCGCAAAACGCCGGATGGCGATCTCCTGGTCGATCTCGCCATGGCCGTCTCCTATGACCGCGGCGCATCCTTCGCCCAACCCATGGTCCTCAGCGAACAACCCTGGGATCCGGCCCTCGATAAGCCCATCTCCCGCGGCGCCACCAAAGGTGCCTTGGGCTGGCTAGCCCTCCGCTAAATCTACGCCGCCCCGGTCACACCGGATCGGAATTTTTTTTAACTCTCTATCTGCAAAGAAACAACCAGCCCACGCGTTTCCCGCACTCCCCGCTCAGCGAGTTCCCTCCCCCTCACCCGCTACCCTGAAAGCGGGGATCACATTCCCCTACATCCCAAAAGGAGTTTCCCATGTTAATATCCGACAAACAGCATCAGGCCAATAAACAAAACGCCCAGAAAAGTCCGGGACCCACCAGCGAAGAAGGTAAAGAACGCTCCAGCCGCAATGCCATCACCTGGGGCCTCCGCACCCGCTTCACCATCTGCCCCGAACTCGGCGAAGACCCCTTCGAATACTACTGCCTCTGGGAAGACTTCGAATCCGACTGGAGTCCCGTCGGCCGCACCGAACACTGCTACGTCGAAGCCATGGTCCACGCCCAATGGATGCTCGCCCGCCTCGCCCGCGTCGAACGCGTCGCCTTCCTCCGTCACATGAATACCGGCGAAGACCGCAACATCGATATGGTCCAACGCGTCGATAAATCCAGCGCTCATCACCAGCGCACCTTCGACCGCGCCCTCGAAAGCCTGCGCAAGATCCAGGCCGAACGCCGCGCCCGCGAACGCGAATTCCAATCCGAATCCGAATCCGAACAGCCCAAGCCCGTCGCGGCGGCCCCCAGTTCCACCCCCAACGTCCCGCCGCCCGCTTACGTCATGTCCCCGCAATCCGAACCCGCGCCCATGACTTGCGCCCCCGCCGACACCCGCTAGCTTCCTTTTAGTACGTTCTTTGGCAATTCAGCCCACGACCCAAAACCTAACACCCCAACTGCGTCTGTACTACCCCCGAAATCCCGAAAAAACACCCCAAAAACTGCCCGGCTCCGTCGACAAATCTCTACCTCCCCTTCAAATCTCGCCCCCGCTTCGTCCAACCAGTCCGCCATCAACAACATAGGCTTCGTTCGTGCGTGCTGCGCACTCCGGCGTGCCGCGTCGGCACTCCTGCCGGCGCTTTTCTGAGCCTAAGTCCGTTCACCACGCCCCGTATCCCCCTAACGGGCCGTACCCTCAATCACTTGCATCATTAACCGCCCATCCACCGTCCCACCCCCATGCTACCGTCACAGCGGAATGCAACACGATACCGCACCACCCTTAACCAGCATCCAGCAGCAGGTCCTCGACTCCCTCGCCGCAGGCTCGACCCTATCTGCCGCCGCCGCTGCCCATGACCTCCATCGCATTACCATTTATGGCTGGATGCAAACCCTTCCCCAGTTCGCCGCCGAACTCGAACACCAGCGCGCCGAATTCGTCCTCGCCCGCCGCGACGAACTCCACCTCCTCGAAACCCGCGCCCTCTCAAGCCTCGCCAAAATCCTCGACGACCCCCACGCCTCCTCGGCGCTCCTCTTTAAGGCCGCCAAACTCGTCCTCGAACGCAACCAGTCTAAATGCGCATGGTCGATCGTCGAACCCTACCCCACGTTCCGCGGCAAGCCCTTCCTCGATTCCGCCACCCTGGAGCGGGAAGCCAACCGTGTTCCCGATTCCTATCTCAGCTGTAACCAAGACAAAATCGAACCTGAAAACGCACACGAGCCGCCCGCATGCAACACAATGCAACACAAAAACGGCTTTTCGAAGCCTCCCGTGGCTCCCAAATCCGCCGCCCCTCAACGCCAACCCGTCGCATCCGCATCTCAGCCCTATCCCCCCGAAATCGCCAACAAGCTTAAGGGTTTGGACGCCTACGGAAGGGAAGCTCTGTTAAGAAATTGGAGACCCAAACACACCTCCGGCGACTAAGCGCCTAAATGTGCGCCGCCGCTCATTTTTGGCCCCTGCCGAGCACGCCATTGGCCATTGGTATAGACGTCGCCCCGCAGTGCCGGTGATATCATATTGGATGTGAGCATGCTCCGTCCATCTCTCCAGCTTCGGGTCGCGCAGAAGCAAATCCTCACCCCCGGCTTGGTTCAAATGGTCACCGTGCTCCAGCTCAACCGGCTGGAGCTCAAGGAGATGATTACCCAGGAAATCGTCGAAAATCCCGTCCTCGAAGAATCCACCGAAGAAGGCGGCGAGGAGATTACTCCCGAAGAACTTCTGCCCCTCCTCGAACCCGACCGCGTCACCGATCCCTCCGACCAGCAGCTTCTCGAAGCCGCCTTGGGCGACGCCGCCCACACCAACGGAATCGCCGGCGAGTCCCCCTCCGACTTGAACGCCGAGCCTTTCCAGGAAATTATGGACGCCGCTGCCGCCGCCAGCGCCGAAGCCTCCGCCGCCGACCCAGTCGAACCCGCCGCCGCCACCGATCCCTTCGACGAAATCGACTTCGGCTCCTTCTTTGACGATTACCTCGATCCCGGCTACAAGAGTCCCGCTTCCGAGTCGGTCGAAAAGCCGTCCTTTGAAACCTTCCTCTCCGCGCCCGTAACCCTCGGCGACCATCTGCACTCCCAACTGAGCGTCTGCGTCCTCTCCGAGGACATCCGCGACGCCGCCGAATCCATCATCGGCAACCTCGACGAAGATGGCTATCTGTCCGCTTCCCTCGAAGAAATCGCCGGCATGGGCGATCACACCCCGGAGCAGATCGAAGCCGCCCTCAAGGTCGTCCAATCCCTCGACCCGGCAGGCGTCGGCGCCCGCAACGTCCGCGAATGCCTGTTGCTCGAACTCGAAAGCATGAACGGCCGCGGGGGCGTCGCTTGGCAAATCGTCTCCGGCCAACTCCGCCTCCTCGAAATGCGCCAGTACCGCGAACTGGCGAAAATCCTCGGCCGCCCGCTCGAGCACATCGATATTGCCGTCAAAGCCATCCGCCGCCTCAATCCCCGTCCCGGCCTCCGCTTCTCCGGCGCCGGCGCGCGTACCGTTGAGCCCGACGTCTTTTTCATCAAGGATGGCGACGAGTTCATCATCCAGATGAACGATGAAGAGGTCCCCCAGCTTCGCCTCAACGCCCAATACCGCCGCATGCTCGATCGCGACAACGGAGCCACTAAGGAAGTCCGCGACTACGTCCGCGAGCGCTATACCTCGGCCATCCAGCTGATGAAGAATATCGAGCAGCGCAAGCAGACCATCCTCAAGGTCTGCCAGGCCATCATCCGGCGCCAGACCGAATTCCTCGCCAACGGCCTCGATTACCTCAAGCCCATGATGATCAAGGACGTCGCCGAAGAGGTCGGAGTCCATCCCTCCACTGTCAGCCGCGCCGTCGCCAGCAAATACGTCCACACCCCCCAGGGCGTCTACGAGCTCCGCTACTTCTTCTCCGAAGCCGTGCAGGGTCCCATGGGCGGCAACACCCCCCTCTTACTTCTGAAACGCATGGTCAAGAAAATGATCGAAGAGGAAAATAGCGCGCGTCCTCTCACCGACGACCAGATCACCACCGCGCTGCAGCATCAGGGCATCAATGTCACACGCCGCACAGTAGCCAAGTATCGCGAGGATATGAAGATTCCTTCAACGCACCAAAGACGGGTTCGCCCCTGACGGCAGGAAGCCGCGGCCGTTCTGCCGCGGTTCAAGATCGGTACGGAGGGCAGTCATGAAGATCACTTACACAGGCAGGCAAGTGGAATTGGCTCCAGCGCTCATGAAGAAGGTGGAAGCGCAGTTCGCCAAGGTCGGCAAGCTGCTGGATGGCCGCGAGGAAAAGGAAGCGCACGTGATCTTATCCCTGGAGCGGCATCTGCACCAGGCCGAAATCACCGTGAACTACCACAATCGTCAATTGGTGGGCGTCGGTTCCAGCGCGGATCAGGTCACCGCGTTGCACGCAGCCATCGAGAAACTCGAAAAGCAGTGCATCAAAATGCGCGCCAAGTGGCGTGACACCAAGCGCACCCCCCGCAAGGAAACCGCGGCAGCCGCTCCCCCTGAACCCCCCGCCGCGCCCGAGGAAGCCGAAACCGGCCGCCAGGTGCACCGCGTCAATCACCACGAGCGCCGCAAACCCATGACTCTCGAAGAAGCCCTCATGCAAATGGAAAAGGGCGCCGACTACATGGTCTATCGCGACGCCGAAAGCAGCCGCGTCGCCGTTCTCGTCCGCCGCCGCGACGGCAACTTCGATCTCATCGAATCCTGACCCGGCGCGAATGGCAAAAAAAACCGTTCCGCCCCAAAAACGCCGCGCTACGGACCGGCCTGCCGAACTGGTAATCATCACCGGCCTCAGCGGCTCGGGCAAAGGGTCCGTCCTCAAGGCCCTTGAAGATCTCGGCTACTATTCCGTCGACAATCTCCCGGTCGACCTGATCCCGAAATTCGCCGAGCTCACCCAGGATTCCGCCAGCGTCCGCGCCGCGGCGCTCGTCGTCGACGTACGCGAAGGCGAGGGACTCAAACGCTTCCCGGATATCTATGCGCGTATCCGCAATCGCGTCAAGACCCGGCTGATCTTCCTCGAAGCGGACGACAACGCCATTCTCCGCCGCTTCAGCGAAACCCGGCGCCCGCACCCCCTCGGCACCGAAAACTCAATCGCCAAAAGCATCAAATCCGAACGCCGCCAGTTGGCTTCCATCCGCGCCATGGCGGACCTCATCGTCAATACCTCGAAGTTCACCGTCCACGAGCTACGCGACTTCATCAAGGAGAGCTTTCGCGGCGAGCGCGCCGAGTCCAAGATCATGGTCTACGTGACCAGCTTTGGCTACCGCCACGGTCTGCCCCCCGATAGCGACCTGGTCTTCGACGTCCGCTTCCTGCCCAATCCAAACTACATTCCGCGCTTCAAGAAGCTCACCGGACGCCACCCCCAGGTTGCCAAATACATCCGCTCGTTTCCCCAAACTACCGAGTTCATCGACCGCATCTCGGAACTCCTCGTCTACCTGATCCCGCATTACATCCGGGAAGGCAAGAGCTACCTGACCATTGGCTTTGGCTGTACCGGAGGCCACCATCGCTCGGTCATGATCGCCGGCGAGATCCGCAAGCGCCTCACCCACGCCGGCTTCCACGTGAAGGCCACCCACCGCGATATCGCCAAACCCGTCTAGCCGAACATTCCGTCCGCCTCAAACCGCTGCCGCCCTCCGCACCCCAACCGCGATCCGCACCCCAACCGCGATCCGCACCCCAACCGCCTCCGCCCCATAACCGCCATCCGCCCCCCAACCGCCATCCGCACCCCAACCGCCATCCGCCCCATAACCGCCATCCGCCCCCCAACCGCCATCCGCCCCCCAACCGCCATCCGCCCCCCCAACCGCCATCCGCCCCCCCAACCGCCATCCGCCCCCCCAACCGCCATCCGCCCCCCAACCGCCATCCGCCCCCCAACCGCCATCCGCCCCATAACCGCCATCCGCCCCATAACCGCCATCCGCCCCATAACCGCCATCCGAGCCACGACCGTAAGGGAGTGTCCTCCCGCGCCCCCTTCTATGACTCGAGCCCCATCTGCGTCAACCGGTACCGCAGAGCATTCCGCGTCAATCCCAACAACCGCGCCGCGTGACTCTTATTCCCATCCGCCCGCCGCAGCGCCTCCCGGATCAAATCCTGCTCATATTGATCTAAGGTCAAACCCTCCGGCAAAAATCGGTCCGCCTGCTCCGACTGCGACCGGTTCCGCGGCGCCATCTCCAGCTTGATATCCGCCGCGTCCAGCCGTTCTCCGGAACACATCACCAGGCTGCGCTCAATCACGTTCTCCAATTCCCGCACGTTTCCCGGCCAGTGATACCCCATCAACTTGGCGATCCCCGCGTCTGTCACGTCCCGCACCCGATTGCCCGTGTCGGGCCCCAGCTTGGTAACGAAATGCTGCGCCAGAAATGGGATATCCTCCTTGCGCTCGCGCAGTGGCGGAATGTTCATCGGCACCACGTTCAGCCGGTAATAGAGGTCCTCGCGAAAGGTGCCCTGCTCCAGCGCCGCCCGCAGATCCTGATTCGTCGCGGCTACCACCCGCACGTCGATATGCCGCGTCACATTGCTGCCCAGCCGCTCAAACTCGCGCTCCTGCAGCACCCGCAGCAGCTTCACCTGAATCGACGCCGGCACGTCGCCGATTTCATCGAGGAATACCGTACCCGTGTCGGCCTGTTCGAATTTGCCCGGCTTCGTAGTCATGGCGCCCGTGAACGCGCCCTTCTCGTACCCGAACAGTTCGCTCTCCATCAGGTTTTCAGGGATAGCCGTGCAGTTGATCTTTACCAGGGGCCGCTCGCGCCGCGGCGAGTGGAAATGGATCGCCCGCGCGATCAGATCCTTGCCCACCCCGCTCTCGCCGGCCAGCAGCACGGTCGCCCGCGTGGGAGCCACCCGCGTGATGATCGCAAACACCTCTTGCATCGGAGCGCTCCGCCCTACAATGTTGTCGAATGCGTACCGGCGCCCCAACTCCTCCCGAAGCTGCAGGTTCTCGTCGCGAAGGGCCCGCATTTCCAGCGCCTTCGAAACTACCGTCATCAGGTGATCGAGCGAGAACGGCTTCAGCAGGAAATCCGTCGCGCCCGACTTCATCGCGGCAACGGCTGTCTCAATCGTGCCGAACGCGGTCATCAGAATAACGGGAGTCTGGGAGTTCTGCCGCCGGATGTTGGCAAGCAGTTCAAGCCCGTCCATCTGCGGCAGGCGTAAATCCGTAAGGACCAGATCCGCGCGGTCGGCGACTTTGATCGCTTCCTCGGCGGTCCTGGCTTTTTCCACTTCGAAGCCTGCCGAAGTAAGTTGGATCTCGAGAACCCGGCGGAGTTTCTCTTCGTCCTCGACTACCAGGATTCGTCGCTTCATGGGAGTAGGGCAGGAGGGAGAAACCGACGGCGAGCGGGCTTCATGGCTGAAGCCCGCTCCCTCAAATCTTAGGCGTTCTGCGTGACGTGTGCGTCCACCATGCGCACCACTTCCGACTTGCCCATCGCGCCCACCCGCTGTTCAACAACCTGCCCGCCCTTAAAAAGCAACAGGGTGGGTATGCCGCGGATGTTGTAGCGCCCGGCGGTATTGATGTTCGAATCCACGTCCAGCTTGCCCACCTTCAACTTGCCGGCGTATTCCTGCGCCACCACGTCGATAGTCGGCGCCATTTGCCGGCAAGGACCGCACCATTCGGCCCAGAAGTCGACGAGTACTGGAACGTCGGACCGCAGTACGTCCTGGTCGAAGCTTCCATCGGTGAAGGTTAGGGTGTTTTGACCTGCCATTGTCTTTCTGCTCTCCTAGTCCAATTAGATCAGATTTGAGCGTCCGGGATTCAACCCTGGGCGCGCAGCAACTCGTACAACCGGGCGTACTCGGCGGCCGAAACGCTCCACGAGAAGTCCTTCGCCATGCCGGCCCGCATGATCGTCCGCCAGCCATCCGCATCGGCAAATGCCTCCCGCGCCGCGTGTAAAGCCCCGGCCAGCGCGTGTCCGGAGTATTGCCAGAACTTGAATCCGGTGCCAGCTTCGATGGTATCATCAAGCCCGCCGGTAGCGCGAACCACAGGCACCGTACCGTACTTCAGGCTGTAGATCTGGTTCAGTCCGCAAGGCTCGTAGCGGCTTGGCATCAGGAACATGTCGGCGCCCGCTTCGATCTTGTGGGCTATGGAGTTATCGAATCCGATGCCGACCGAAATGCGCGACGGATGACGCGCCGCCATGGCCCGGAACAGTTCTTCGTAATGCGCTTCGCCGGTACCCAGCGCCGCCAGGTAATAACCTTCGTGAACCAGTCCGTCCGCCGCTTCGGCGATGATATCGGCGCCCTTCTGGCTGGTGAACCGGGAGACAATGCCAATCAACGGCGCGTCCATGGCTGCCGCGGGCAAGCCGAACGTATTCACCAGATCCTGCTTGCAGGCCCGTTTGCCGCTCAAATCGGAGGCTGAATAACGCGCGGCGATCGCGGGGTCCGTCTCGGGATTCCACTCGCCATAGTCGACCCCGTTCAGGATGCCGCTAAGGATATTCGATCGCGCGCGCAGCACACCGTCCAGGCCGAAGCCGTATTCCGGGGTCTGAATTTCACGGGCGTAGGTGGGGCTGACCGTGTTCAATGCTTCGGCGTAATTCAGCCCGCCCTTCAGAAAGCAGACCTTGCCGAAGAACTCGATCCCATCCGGGTTGAAATCCTCAGTTCCCGCCAATCCGATATCCGCCAGCGTCTCAGCGGGGAACAGCCCGTGGTACCCGGCATTGTGAATGGTGAACAACGAATGCATCCCCATGTAGGTGGGGTCGTTGGCATAGATGGTGCGGAGGTATGCGGGGATGAGTCCGGCCTGCCAGTCGTGGCCGTGAATGATGTCGGGCCGCCAAACGTGCCGGCAGAAAGCCAGCGCGCCCTGCGCCAGCGCGGCAAAACGAATGTGGTTGTCGGGGTAGTCGAGCCCGCCTTCGCCGTAAAATCCGGGGCGGTCGAACAGCAGGGGAAGGTCCAGGAAATAGAACGGAGTCTCCTGTTCGATAAGGTAGAGCGAAGCGTCAAATCGCCTGGGCGGAAGCCAGATGGGCAGCGAATCGTAGACCCGCCGCGCCTGGCTTAACTCGACAGACCGGTAGCGCGGCAGCAATACCGCCACCTCGTGGCCGAGAGCTTTCAACGCCGCCGGCAAAGACCCCACCACATCCGCCAAACCGCCTGTCTTCGCAAAAGGAGCCGCTTCGGAAGCCACCATCAATATACGCATCTGGATAAACGATCAGTCTAGCAGTCCCGGTCGAGTTTGATCCTGCCGTGGGAGCTTAGCGGTAGAATCGTTAAGGAGCCCCTTTTGCACTCACATTCCCACGTGCACGCCGCGGCCACCGGCCGAATCCTCTGGTGGTCGATCGTGGCTACCCTTTCCTTCGTGGCCCTGGAAGTGTACGCCGGCATTCGCGCCCATAGCCTCGCGTTGATTTCCGACGCCGGCCATAACTTCACCGACGGCCTGGCGCTGCTGTTAGCCTGGTTCGGCGTCTACCTGCAATCGCGCCCCGCCAATGAAGTGAAGACCTACGGGTATCACCGGGCTGGCGTGCTGACCGCCTTCGTCAACGCCATTACGCTCGTCGTACTGTCCGCCTGGATACTCTATGAAGGCTACCAGAGGCTGCGCCATCCGGCGCCCGTGGGCGAAACGGTCATGATGCTCGTCGCGGCGGGCGGTGTCCTCCTCAACGGCGGCATCATGTGGGGGCTGCGCGGGGCCAGCCACGGCGACATCAACATCCGCAGCGCTTTCGTACACTTTCTGGGCGATCTGCTGGGCTCCGTAGCCATCATCGCCGGCGGAGTGATCATCAAGTACACCGGGTGGATTCAGGTGGACCCCATCCTCTCCATCCTGATCGCCGTGCTGATCGTCTGGACGGCTTGGGACATCATCAAGGAGTCGCTCAACATCCTTCTCGAGGGTTTGCCGCGCGGCTTGGAATTGCAATCGGTTACCGCCCGCTTATGCCGCATCGAAGGTGTGCTGGACGTCCATGACCTGCATATCTGGAGCCTGGGATCGAGCACCCACGCCCTGAGCTGTCATGTGCTCATCGAGGATGTACCCCCGTCAGCCAGCAACTGCATTCTGGCCCGCATCAACGAACTGCTGGCCCATGATTTTCATATCCGCCATTCCACCATCCAATTCGAGCACGTGGGCTGCTCCGTCGCCGAAAGCGGCTGCGTGATTCCAGCCGAGGAACCTCACTCGCATTCCCACTCGCACTGACGGCGGTCACAGCGTCGGAAAATCTTGAGCTGGTAAGCAGAAACTGATTCACAGCAGGTCAGTTAACTCGGTCAGGCCGGTGAAACGCTAAGCGCGGATTCAGCAGGAAACCAAATCGCCCGTGCTAGAGTGGGCTTGCGATTCAGTGGTTCACCTGCTCTGTCAAAGTGACAGGTGCGGACAGCCGGAAAGAAAGCTTCGATTCGGTGGGCAGGTTAACGGCTTTGTCGCGCGTGGCGACGACTCCGCCGCCACCTGCCGCTCCGCCCGCTCCCGCGCCGATAGCTGCTCCCTTACCGCCCCCGGCCATAGCGCCGATGATCGCGCCGATGCCCGCCGCGGCGGCGACGATGCCGACCTGGTCGTTGGCCGCCATGCTGCCGCCCTGCTGGCGATAAGTTTCAGTCTTGATTTCCACGTGCTGGCCGTCCGAGGTGTTCAGCTTGGTGAGTTCCAGCGATAGTGCGGCCTTCTTCCCGTGGCCGGACTTTTGGGCTTCCACGACACGGCCTTCCAAGCGGGCGCCTTTTTCGGCGATCACGAAGCCCCCGGCCGAGAGCGGCGCGTCGAGCGTTGCCGTAAAGGTGTCGCCCGCTTGATTGTGTTCGCTGGAAAGAGCTTCGCCGATGCGGACGGGCAGAGAAATTCCGGTCTTCAGGGTAACGGAATTGGGCGCTTTGGGCGCTGGCGGCTCGGTTTGCGAGGCCGGCTCAGGGTCGGGAGCGGTCGCGGGTTCAGTATTTGCGATCGGCGGAGCCGAGGGAGCCGGAGGCTGTTGCAGGCCCGCGGGTTCGACCATGGGCTGCGGCGCTGGTTGGTCAGTCTGCGCGGGCTGGGCAGCCGGCAGACTCTGGGAGGCCGTCTCGGGCGGGGCGGGACGCATCGGCGTGGAGTGATGCGTCATCGGCGTTGGCGCCGGGGCCGGTTCGCCCTGTATCGGCTCGGCGGCGGGCGGAGAAGCCGTTGCGGGCGTGGTTTGCGCTGTTACTACCGGAGCGGGCGCGGACTGCGGCTTTTGGGCGAGCTTCATCATGACAGCTCCCCCCAAAGCACCAACAAGTACAAGCAGGCCAATTTGCAGCGGTTTCATCGAATCCTTCAAAACAGTCGGACGGACCGGCCGGGCCTTTCGTTTCCAGTGTACCGCCGGGTAGAATAAGGTTTCTGCATGATGTTTCCCTTTCCAGCCGAATACGCGATCGGACCGGTGCGCATCGCTCCGGCGACGGTGCTGGCCCCCATGGCCGGGGTGACTGATACGGTCTTCCGCCGCTTCATCCGCGATTTAGGCGGATGCGGGTTGCTCATGACGGAATTCACCAGTTCGCACGGCGTAAGCGCTTCGCTGCGGGCCAGGAAACCGACCAGGACACTGCTGAAGTATCTGACCTTCGATCCCGCGGAGCGGCCCATTACTTCCCAGCTTTTCGGCGCGGATCCAGCCGTGATGGCGGACGCGGCGCGGGTATGTCAGGACCTGGGCTTCGACGTCGTGGATATCAATTTCGGCTGCCCGGTGAACAAGGTAGTAAAGTGCAACGGTGGGTCGGGCCTGCTGCGCGATCTGCCACTGGTGGAACGGCTGCTGAACGCAGTGCGCGGAGCAATTTCGATTCCGCTAACCATCAAGTTCCGGGCCGGGTGGAGCGATCAAGAGTTGGTGGCGGTGAAGATGGCGCGCCTCGCTGAGGATTGCGGTGTGGCGGCCGTAGCGCTGCATCCGCGGACCCGCGAACAGGGGTACAGCGGCCAGGCCGATTGGACCCGTATCGCTGAGGTCAAGGCCGCGGTGAAGATTCCCGTGATTGGGAACGGCGATATCAACTCGCCGGAAGACGCTGTCCGGATGGTGGAAACGACGCGCTGCGACGGGGTAATGATCGGGCGCGCGGCATCGTCCAATCCTTGGATCTTCCGGCAGATCGCGCAGTACTTGGCCACGGGCACTTACGATCACCCGAGCCACCATGATCGTTACCAGATGATGCGGACATATTACGCGATGCTGATTGCGCGCGGCGAAGCGGACTGTGTAGGCAAGATGAAGCAGTTTGCCACTTATTTCACCCATGGAGTGCGGCACGGCGCCCAGTTGCGAGCCGCTATCTACCACAAGACCGAAGCTGCTGAAATTCTGGAGCTGGTCGATGAGTTTTTTAATAGGGAGGTGGTAGCGGCGTGATCCCTGCGGCCAAGCAGGTCCAAATCATTACGGATGGCTCTTGTTTGGGCAATCCCGGTCCCGGCGGATGGGCTTGTATTCTCCGCTTTAACGAACACAACAAGGAACTTTACGGATTTGCCCCGCATACCACCAATAACCGGATGGAGTTGACGGCCGCCATCGAAGGGCTGAAGGCGATAAAGGAGCCGTGTGCGATCGAAGTGGTGACGGATTCCGAGTACGTGAAGAACGGCATTACCTCGTGGGTGCCCAACTGGAAAAAGCGCGGCTGGATGACCAGCGCGAAAAAGCCGGTGGTGAATCGGGATCTGTGGGAGGAACTCGACGACGTGTCCGCCAAACACAAGATCACCTGGTCGTGGACCAAAGGCCACGCTTCGCATGCGGATAACAACCGGTGCGACGAGTTGGCGCAGACGGCAGCTCGGGAGCAGCGCCGCAGCGTTCGGTAACTCGAAGCTACTCGCCGGCGGCGCGCAGCGTTCGGTTGGCGGCGGTATGCGTCGATTTCCGGGCAGTCGTTTTCGGACGCCGGGCGGAGGCCATCAGCCGTTTCGGCGCGACTGCCGGGGCGGCGCGATAGGATGCCGGGATCAGCAGGCGATCGCCGACCGCGGGCGCATCCTGGGACATTCCATTGGCGGCGGCGATGCTGCCGGCAGACATGCCGTAGCGCTTGCCGATGGCGGCCATAGTCTCTCCGCTGGAGACTTTGTGCATCCGCCAGGAGGCTCGGCGCTCGGCGGGAATCATTTGCAGGGACGCCGACAGCGGGCTGCCGCTGCCCTTCGGAACGTGCAGGACGTAGCCGGCCGGGACCATACCTTTCAGCAGCGCGGGATTCAGGTCGAGCAATTCCGGCATGGGCGCGTCGGTTAAGTCGGCGACCAGACCCAGATGGGTCGGCGCGCTGACTTCGATGGTGTCGAATTCGAGCGGCGATTGCGGGACGATGCCTTCCAGACCGTACTCGGCCGCATTCTTGGTCATGATGGTCATGGCCAGAATGATGGGCACATAGTTGGTGGTTTGCTCAGGCAGGGCGTGGCGGGCGCGCAGTTCCCAGAAATCGGCATAGCCGGTGCGTTCGACGGCTCGGGCCACCGCGACGGGGCCGCAGTTGTAGGCCGCCATGGCCAGATACCAATCGCCGAACATATTGTAGAGATCGTGCAGGTGGCGGGCGGAGGCGCGGGTGGCTTTTTCCGGATCGAGGCGGTCGTCAGTGTAGGCGGTGCGCAGCAAGCCATATTCCTGGCCGCGCCACGCCATGAACTGCCACATGCCGGCCGCGGCTTTACTGGACATGGCCCGCGGGAAAAAGCCGGATTCGGCCTGGGCCAGATGGATCAACTCCTGCGGAACGCCTTCTTCCTGAAGGATGCGGCTGATCAGCGGACGATAGCGGCCCGCGCGCTCCAGGCCGGCGATCAGGGTCTTGCGGCCGCGGCCGGAGAAGTAGTTGATGTAGCCGAGGACGGCGTCGTTCATTGAGAGGGGAAGCTGGGAGGCGGTGGCCTGGACTTGCTTCCTTCACCTTATCCTTGGACTTGGGATCGACCGGGAAGGTCATCTGGAGGAGATCTTCGAGAGGGGCCTTTTCAAAGCGGGCGGCTTCCACATCGACTCCGGCGCCAAGACCGGCGAGATCGTAGCGATGGACGGCGTCGACCATTTCGTCCAGGCGGGTTTCAAAAGCCTGGCGGTCGGAAGGATCGCTCGGAAGAAGCCTCCAACATCAGATCGACGGCAGTGTCGAATTCCTTGCGGGCCTGTTTTACATCGTTCGCCTGGTAGGCGCGTTTACCGCGCCGGAAGGCCTGGTCGGCGTGCTGCATGCTCAGGTCGCCTTCTGGACGGAGCCACAGGCAATTTTTGCATCACAATGGCCGGGGTATCAGTCAAATAGGGGTTGGACTCCAGGGAAGGAGGCTCGCCTACATCGGCTAAAGAAGCGGGAGACGGAGTAGAAGGTAAGAATGCCGATTGGAAGTTGGATTGCTGGTGTGAAGCCGCAGCCGGTAATTCCGAGGATCGGTAAGAGGCCGAGGGTATAAAAGTATAAGTTCGCTCGACTGGTCACTAAAACGATCCTTGGAACAGATTTGGACTGCGGACCGCTTGTAGCTAAATCGAAACCAAGAATCTAGCGCATTGCCCGGCCGAGGTCAACCGGGAACAGAATATACCTGTGTCCAAACGACACGAGCTGCCTCCCTGCTTGTACTACTCCTCTTCTTCCTCTTCGCCGGTCTTGCGCCGCTTTGCTGCCGCAATGATCTTATCGGCCTGAAGGCCGGAACGTAATCGTAATGATCGAACTCCATGGTGAAGGAGCCACGGCCCTGGGTCATGGACGTCAGATCGTTCTGATAGTTTAGCATTTCGGCCATGGGCGCCTGGGCGCGAACGAACTGCGTGTTGCCTTTGGTATCCATGCCCGCGAATGCGGCCGCGGCGGCTGTTGAGATCGCCCATCAGGTCGCCCGCGTACTCCACCGGCGCCTGGATTTCCACATTCATGATGGGTTCGAGCAGGGTGGGCTTGGCTTCCTGCATGGCGTTCTTGAACGCTTTGCGGGCGGCCAGTTTGAAGGCCAGCTCGGACGAATCGACATCGTGGTAGGAACCGTCGTAAAGCACGACCCGGAAATCGACCATGGGGAAGCCGGCGAGGAAGCCGTTCTCGGCCGCTTCGAGGATGCCCTTTTCTACTGCGGGGATGTAGTTCTTGGGGATCGATCCGCCGAAGATCTCGTTGACGAACTCGAACTTGGCGCCGCGGGCGAGGGGCTCCATCCTGATCCAGCAATCGCCGAACTGGCCGTGACCGCCGGTCTGCTTCTTGTGGCGGCCCTGGACGTCGGCGTGACCGCGGATGGTCTCGCGATAGGGAATCTTGGGCGCCTTCAGGACGACTTCGACGCCGTAACGCTTCTTCAGCCGGCTGGCCACGACTTCCACATGCTGCTGCCCGCTGCCGGCAAGCAGGAATTCCTTGGTCTGGGGATCGCGATAGAAACGCAGCGACTGGTCTTCCTCCAGGATGCGGTGGACGGCATTGCCCATGCGATCTTCATCCTGGCGGGACTTGGCTTCGATGGCGAAGGCGATGGACGGCTCAGGCAGATGAACTGGCGGATAGGTGTAACGCTGACGCCTTTGTCGGCCTAGCGTATCGCCGGTTAAGGTGTCTTTCAGTTTGGCGACCGCGCCGATATCGCCGGCGTGGATTTCGTTGACCGGCGTGATGGTTTTGCCCACCGGGACGCCGATGTGCGCCAGGCGTTCGGCGGTGCCCTTCTGGTTGTAGCATGTTGGCGTCGTTCTTGAGCACGCCGGAGTAGACCTTGAAGAACGTGATGCGGCCGGAGAACGGATCGGCCGTGGTCTTGAAGACGTAGGCCGAGCAGGGACCGGTGCTCGTTGATCTTGCCGGGCTTCTTGCTCGCCGTTCATCTGGACGGTGACCTCGCGCTCGGTGGGCGCGGGCAGGTTGTCGACGATGAAGTTGAGGATCTGGTCGGTGCCGATGTTGTGCAGCGCGGAGGCAGCACAGGACGGGGAAGAGGCGCATCTCGATGACGCCGAGCCTGAATGCCGTCGAGGATGTGTTCGACGGGCAGCGTGCCTTTCTCGAAGAACTCTTCCATGAGGGCGTCGTTGCCTTCGGCGACCAGTTCGACCAGGGCCTCGTGGGCGGCTTGGGCGTCATCGGCGAGGTCGGCTGGGATCTCGCTTTCTTTGCCTTTGCCGTCGCCATCGGGCGTGTAGGTGTAGGCTTTCATGCGGACCAGATCGACCACGCCTTTGAATTCGCGCTCGGCGCCGATGGGGATCTGGATGGGGATGGCGGTGCGGCCGAAGGCTTCCTGCACGCTGGCGAGGGCGCGCTCGAAGGAGGAGCGTTCGCGGTCGAGCTTGTTGATGATGAGGGCGCGGGGCAGCTTGTAGTCGTTCGGAATAGCTCCAGACTTTTTCGGTCTGGACTTCGACGCCGGCCACGCCATCGACCACGACGAGCGCGGCATCGGCGGCGACCAGGGCGCCGCGCGTATCGTTAATAAAGATGTTGTAGCCGGGGGTATCGAGGATATTGATTTTGGCCTTTTTCCACTCGGCGACGGCGAGGGCTGTGGAGATACTGACCTTGCGCTGGATTTCTTCCTCGTCGAAGTCGGTGATGGTATTGCCTTCATCCACACGCAGCAGCCTGTTGGTGGCTCCGGCGGTGAAGAGCAGCCCGGCGGTGAGCGTGGTCTTGCCGGAATCGCCGTGGCCCACCACTCCGACGTTCCGGATGTCCTTGCCTTCGTAGATTTTCACGAAAATTACTCCCGTTTGAAAGCGGATGGTAACACAAGAAAAAACTGGATCGGCTATTGTTCGCGGCGGACGTACTCAAACTCGAACGGCATGCCGTGAATGCCGGTGGTCGGTTTGGAGATCCAATGAGCGATTTTGCCGGTCTCCATCACCGGGGCATTCAGATTGCGGATGTAGGCGAAATCCTTGGAGTTGGGGAGGAACTCGTCGCGCCGTTGCGTCCCATTGCTCTGGGCGTGAGGCGATGGCCGGCAGGATCGAAGCGGTGCGCCGCATACGCGCCGATGTGGCGATGGAAGCGGCGATCGGGCAGGCGCAGCCGGTAGGGGATCTCGTGTTCCACGATTACGCGATTCCACCGATCCAGGCACTTCTCGCAATCCTCGATGTATGATCGCGCAGCACTTCGTTCATGGCGTTGCGCAGCGGGATCTGTTCGCCGGCTACGGCGTAGGATGCCTTCGAGCGCGAGGTGGTCGGTGATACTTCGGCTCCTGCGCGCGGCCCTTCATTCCGGCGCTGAAGAAGTTGGCGGCGTTGCTGGAGACTTCGCCGCCGAACAGATCGAGGCTAAGGCTGAACCACAGGTTGATGTACTTCTGAACCGTGGGCAGATCGATGACGCCCTGGCGGCGGACGTCGTCGTCGCCGGTCTCGCGCATGATTTCGCAAGCGCGCCGGACCACGCGGCGCACGCCGGATTCGCCCACGAACATGTGATGCGCTTCTTCGGTGAGCATGAAGCGGGTGGTGCGCGACGAGCGGATCGAATCCACTTTCGGCCAGCGCCAGCAATTGATACTTGCCGTCGCGGTCGGTGAAGGTGGTGAACATGTAGAACGACAGCCAGTCTTCGATGGGCTCGTTGAAGGCTTCGAGGATGCGAGGCTTGTCGCTCGATCCGCTGCGGCGCTCGAGCAACTCTTCGCTTTCCTCGCGGCCGTCGCGCCCGAAGTAAGAATGCAGCAGGTAGACCATGGCCCAGAGGTGGCGGCCTTCCTCCACGTTCACCTGGAAGAGATTGCGCAAATCATAGAGGCTGGGCGCGGACTGGCCCAGCAGGCGCTGCTGCTCGACGCTGGCCGGTTCGGTATCGCCCTGCGTGACGATCAGGCGGCGCAGCATGTTGCGATATTCGCCGGGCACTTCCTGCCACACGGGCAGTGCCCATGTGATCGCCGAAGCCGACGCGGCGATCGTGTTCGGGCGGCGCGAGAAAGATGCCCCAGCGATAGTCGGGCATCTTGACGTAATCGAAATGCGCCCAGCCGCCGGGCTCGACGGAGGTGGCCGTGCGCAGGTAGACGTCGTCGGCTTGAAAGCCTTCGGGACCCATGTCGCCCCACCACTGCATGTAATTGGGGAGCCAGTGTTCGAGCGCGCGCAGGAGGCGCTTGTCGCTGGAGAGGCCGACGTTATTGGGGATGCGTTCGTAGAGAGACATCTAGGTCCTCCGCCAATTGAATTGGGGGCGCTCGGGTTTGCCGTAGAGCGTGAGTGCGCCGCGCTCGCCGGTGGCGTTGGGGCGCGAGAAGATCCAGTTTTGCCAGGCGGAGAGGCGGCCGAAGACTTTGCTGTCGGCGTTTTCGGCGCCGGCGAAGCGCAGGTTGGCCTCCATGCCGGTGAGGGCATCGGGCGAGAGGCTGACGCGCTCTTCGATGGCGACGCGCAACTCGTCTTCCCAGTCGATTTCATCGGCAGCGGCGGTGACCAGCCCGGCGTCTTCGGCGGCATCGGTATCGAAGGGCTGCGGATTCGGCGACGATTTCTTCGGCGCGGGCGGGGTCGGCCAGGAAGCGGACCTGAAGGCGGGAAGGGCCGTGGGTCATGGGCAGGAGGCCGCCATTTAGCGGCGAGGAGGCCAGGCGCACGCGCGCCGTGCGTCGTCGCGCAGCATGTAGATGCGGTCGGCGGCGAGGGCGATTTCGAGCAGGCTGCCGGCGAAGCAGGAGCCTTCGTCGACGACGGCGAAGAGGCTGCGGGCGGTGAGGTCGAGGCGGCGCAGGGTGCGCGCCATGAAGCAGCAGGATTTCGTTGACGAGCCAATCTTCGCGGAGTTGAAAGAGGGTGGTATCGACGAGCGCGAACGGCGGCAGAGGTCGCCGCGCGTCTTCAGCAGGACCAGGCCGATTTCGTCGTTGTGGAAGCGGAGGCGGAGCAGGGCGTCGTCGAGTTCGCGGAAGGCGCGGAGGGGCCAGAAATCGGCTCCGGCGGCGTGGATGGCTTCGGCGGTATCGGGTTGGGGGCCCTCGGGACCGTGGATGGTGAGTTCCGCGGTGCGCGCTTCGCGATTCAGTTGAAGATCGACGTGGCGATAGCGGACAGAATCGGCGGAGACTTCGGGCGCGAGGGCGTCAAGCACGATTCCCGGCCCGGCGGGCGCGGGTTCTTTTTCGGCCAGGACCTTGGCGCGGGCGGCGACGGCTTCCTGGAAGCGGCTGCGAGGGAAGACGGCATCGACGAGCCGCCATTCGACGGCGCGCTTTCCTTTGATGCCTTCGCCGAGCGTGGCGAAGACATCGGCGAGGTCGCGGCGGACGCGGCGCTTGTCGACCACGCGGGTGAGTCCGCCGGTGCCGGGAAGGACTCCTAGGAGCGGGACTTCGGGCAAGCTGACGGCGGAATTGCCATCGTCAACCAGGTAGATTTCTTCGCAGGCGAGGGCGAGTTCGTAGCCGCCGCCGGCGGTGGTCCCGTTGC
Organism: Bryobacterales bacterium; assembly: GCA_963738375.1. Classification (GTDB taxonomy): domain Bacteria; phylum Acidobacteriota; class Terriglobia; order Bryobacterales; family Bryobacteraceae; genus Bog-159. The sequence continues at coordinate 272,977 of CAVTWL010000005.1, forward strand.
AGGCGGCGAGATAATGCTGGCCGGAGTGGGCGGAGGCGTCTTCGATGGCGAGGCGGGTTTCGTTGGTGAATTTACAGAAATTGACTTTGAAGGAATGCGAGGAGGAGGCCAACATGTGGATGTTGGCGCCGGCGCAGAAGATGCGGTCGAGTCCGCCGGTGATGATGACGGCGCGGACTTCGGGATGCTCGAAGCGGAGGCGGGCGACGGCGTCGGCGAGTTCGATATCGACACCGAGGTCGTAGGAGTTGAGCTTGAGTTTATAGCCGGGGACGAGAGGGGATTCTTCGGCGACCGCCAAGGTAAGGGTAGCCAGCGGAGGCTCGATGACGAGCCGCCAGTGGCGGTAGGCGGACGGATGTGTTTCTAAAGAGAACCCAGCGGAGCGACCTGGCCCCATATATTTCTATTGTACGGGTTGCCGGGGCCTCGGGGCAAAAGGTCTCAATTGCCAATGTTTTCCATGAAACGTTGGCGGAGGCTTTCGGCGGTGGCGGGGTCGGGGGCGATGACCAGGATGGTGTCGTCGCCGGCGATGGTGCCGACGACTTCGGGCCATTCTTCGGAGTCGAGGGCGACGGCTACGGAGTTGGCGTGGCCGGGAGAGGTCTTGAGGACGACCAGGTTTTGGGCGGTGCGGACATCGTGCAGGAATTCGGCGGCGAGGGTGGCGAAAGCGGGCCCGGATTCTTCGGGCAGCAGTTCGCTGTAGCCGTCGCGGGTTTTCACAAGATGCAACTCGCGCAGGTCGCGGGAGAGCGTGACCTGCGTAGCCGGAATTCCCGCCTGGTGCCAGTTCGCGCGCCAGTTCGTCCTGGGTGTGGATCCTTCGGGAGCGGATGAGCTTGAGGATCTGGCCGTGGCGGTAGGCTTTGCTCATGGGGACATCCGCGCGAGACGGGCGCGCGCCTCTTCAAGGGCTTGGGCGACGGCTTTGGGTCCGGTGCCGCCGCGGATTTCGCGCGAGTGCATGCCTTCGCGCGGATCGAGCAGGCGGCGCCATATCGGGGGTGAATTCGGGGGCGAACTGGTGGAGTTGTTCGGCGGTCCAATCGGCGGGCTTGCGGTTGGTGCGGACGCTTTCGAGCACCAGGCGGCCGACTAGTTGGTGCGCCTGGTGGAAGGGCGTGCCGGCGCGGGCGAGGGCTTCGGCGAGGTCGGTGGCGACGACCCAGCTTTCCTGCGGCGGCCGCGAGGGGGCGGTCGGGATTGAGGCTGGCGGATTCGGATGACGGCGCAGGCCATTTCGAGCGAGCCGCTGACCTGGTCGGCGGCGTCGAAGAGCGGCTCTTTATCTTCCTGCATGTCGCGATTGTAGGTCATGGGCAGGCCCTTCATGGTGACCATGAGGGCGTGAAGGCTGCCGAGGACGCGGCCGCATTTGCCGCGGATGAGTTCGAGCGAATCGGGATTCTTCTTCTGCGGCATGAGGCTGGAGCCGCTGGTGACGCCGTCGCCGAGTTCGAGCCAGCCGAACTCTTCGCTGGAGTAGAGGATCCAGTCTTCGGCGAGGCGGCTGAGGTGGAGCATGGCGACGGAGGCGGCGTAGAGGAAGTCGAGGGCGAAGTCGCGGTCGGCGGAGACGTCCATGCTGTTGGCGGTGATGGCGTCGAAGCCGAGGTCGTCGGCGATGGCTTCGCGGTCGAAGGGGAAGCCGCTGCCGGCGAGGGCGCCGGAGCCGAGGGGCATGACGTTGGTGCGGCGGCGGGCTTCGGCGAAGCGCTCGGCGTCGCGGGCGAACATTTCGAAGTAGGCGAGCAGGTAGTGCGGCCAGAGGACGGCCTGGGCGCGGCGGATGTGGGTGTAGCCGGGGATGACGGCGTCGGGATAGCGCGCGGCGAGATCGAGCAGCGCCTGCATGGTGGCGGCGAGGAGGGCGCGGACGCGGTCGCATTCGTCGCGCAGCCAGAGGCGGAGATCGAGCGAGACCTGTTCGTTGCGGCTGCGGCCGGTGTGGATTTTGTCGGCGACGGCGCCGGCATGTTCCTTTAGCTTGCGGATGACGAGGGTGTGGACGTCTTCGTCGGACGGCGTTTTCGAAGAATTCGGGCTCGGCGGCTTCTTCCTGGATCTGGTCGAGGGCTTCGACGATGCTTGGCGCGCTCGGCGGCGGTGAGGATGCCGGCTTGTTCGAGCGCGCGGGCGAAGGCTTGGGAGCCGCGGATATCGGCGTCGATCAGGCGGCGGTCGAAGGCGAGGGAGCCGGAGAAGCGCTCGAAGATTTCGGAGGGCCGGTTTCGAAGCGACCACCCCAGAGTTTCATGACAGGGTCTCCGGGAGGATTATGCAAAATTGTGCAGGGTTTTGGGGAGTTTGTGGAAAACGGGGGAGTTTTCGAACGAACCCAATTTGCGCGGCGGTGGCAGGGGGCAGGCTTCGGGAAGGTTCGAAAGGCCGGGGGGCCGCGGAGCGAAGGCGCGTTGTGCAAAATTGTGCAGGGTTTGGGGGAGTTTGCGGAAAACGGGGGAGTTTTCGAACGAACCGAATTTCCGCGGCGGTGGCAGGGGGCAGGCTTCGGGAAGGTTCGAAAGGCCGGGGGGCCGCGGAGCGAAGGCGCGTTGTGCAAAATTGTGCAGGTTTTTGGGGGGGTTGTGGAAAACGGGGCTGTTTTCGAACGAACCCAATTTGCGCTCCAGTGGCAGGGGGCAGACTTCCGCCGCAGGATGGCCTTCTGTCCCACAGAACGGCATTGCCGCCAAAGTGAAAACCCCGGTCCCGTGGGTTTCGCACGCGATCGTTGAATGACGCTCCGTTACCGTCGCGGCTCGGTCTCATGATGACGAGGCTACCCCTTGCACAGGGTAGCACGCCGCGATTGGCGGCTACCTGGGATGGGGGACTGATCTTGTTTGTTATCAAGGCTTTAGCGGGATAGACCAGCGCGGACTTTGATGGGCAGGCCGGTCAGGTTGATGAAGCCGAGGGCATCCTTTTGGTCGTAGGAGGCGCCCATGGTGAAGCTGGCGATGTCCAGCGAGTAGAGCGAGTAAGGCGACTTGCGGCTGACCGGTTCCAGGTTGCCCTTGTAGAGGCGGAGGGTGACTTCGCCGGTGGTGGAGACGCTGACCTTGTCGAAGAAGGCATCGAGGGCTTCGCGGAGCGGGGTGAACCAGAGGCCGTTATAAACCATCTCGGCGTAGTCGAGGGCCAGGCGCTGCTTGTAGTGCAGGGTCTGGCGATCGAGGGTCAGGGCTTCGAGTTCGCTTGTGGGCGGCGTAGATGAGCGTGCCGCCGGGGGTTTCGTAGCAGCCGCGGGACTTCATGCCGACGAAGCGGTTTTCGACCAGATCGATGCGGCCGATGCCGTGTTCGGCGCCGATGGCGTTGAGGGTTTCGAGAAGCTCGACGCCCTGGAGACGGCGGCCGTTGACGGAGACGGGGATGCCGGCTTCAAAACCGATGGTGACTTCGGCAGGGGTGTCGGGAGCTTCGCGCGGGGAGCGGGTGAGCATCCAGATGTCGTCGGGCGCGGCGTTGGCGGGATCTTCGAGTGCGCCGCCTTCGTGAGAGATGTGCCAGATGTTGCGGTCGCGGCTGTAGATCTTGGTGGTGGATTGCGCGATGGGCACGTTGTGCGCCTGCGCGTATTCGATGGCGTCTTCGCGGGAGACGATATTCCATTCGCGCCAGGGGGCGATGACGGGGAGATGCGGCGCGAGCGCTTTGTAGGTGAGCTCGAAGCGGACCTGGTCGTTGCCTTTGCCGGTGCAGCCATGGGCGAGGCCATCGCAGCCGGTGGCGAGGGCGACTTCGACCTGTTTCTTGGCGAGCAGCGGACGCGCGATGGAAGTGCCCAGCAGATACTTATGCTCGTAGACGCCGCCGGAGCGGACCAGCTTCCAGAGGTATTCGAGTGACGAACTCCTCGCGCATGTCCTCGACGTAGACTTCGGAGGCGCCGGTGCGGAGGGCTTTTTCTTCGAGGCCGGTGAGCTCATCGCCGCCCTGGCCGATATCGCCGCAGACGGCGACCACGTCGCAGCCGTAGTTTTCCTTGAGCCAGGGGATGATGACAGAGGTATCCAAGCCGCCCGAGTAAGCCAGGGCGACCTTCTTCGGTTTGTTCATAAAAGGTCTAAGAGCGATTATGCCATCATCATGAGCAGCAGCGCCTTCTGGGCGTGCAGGCGGTTCTCAGCCTGGTCGAAGACGACCGAGCGGCTGTGCTCGATGACGGAATCGGTAACTTCTTCGCCGCGGTGGGCGGGGAGGCAGTGCATGAACACGGCGTCGGGGCGGGCGAGAGAGAACAGCTCGTCATTGACCTGATAGCCTGCGAAGGCTTGGCGCCGCGTGGCGGCTTCCTTTTCCTGACCCATGCTGGTCCAGACGTCGGCGTAGACGGCGTGCGCGCCATCGACGGCTTCGGCGGGATCGGAGGTGAGCAGGAGGGTTGCGCCGGAGACGGCGGCGAGGCCGTCGGCCTGGGAGACGATTTCGGGATTCGGCTCATAGCCCTCGGGGCAGGCGATGGCGAAATCGATGCCGAGGCGGGCGCAGGTGAGCATGAGGGAGTGGGCGACGTTGTTGCCATCGCCGCAGAAGGCGAGCTTTGAGGCCGGCGAGTTCGCCGAAGTGTTCGCGCAGCGTGAGCACATCGGCGAGCACCTGGCAGGGATGGTAGAGGTCGCTGAGCGCGTTGATGACGGGGACGGCGGACCAGTCGGCGAGCTCCTCGATGGTGTACTGCGAGAAGGTGCGGGCGACGATGGCGTGGACCCAGCGATCGAGGTTGCGGGCGACATCTTTCACCGGCTCGCGGGCGCCGATGGGGCCTTCGGTGAAGACGGAATCTCCGCCGAGCTGCTTGATGGCGAGCTCGAAGGTGAGGCGGGTGCGGAGGGAAGCTTTTTCGAACAGGAGGCCGATGTAATTGCCGTAGAGGGCGTGGGCGTAGTCGCGGGGGGAGGGTTTGATATCGAGCGGCGAGGTCGAGGAGGGCGGCGAGTTCATCGTCGGTGAGATCGAGGTCGCGGCGGAGGTCGGGAGCGGCGATGCGGGCGGTTTGATGGTCGGGGAGGGGGAAGGCTAACATAGCGGCGGCTCCGTGTGAATTTTTATTCACTACAATGTATATTTACACAAGACCGCGGCGAAGTCAATGCGATGGTGGTGGTAGGGGTGGTGTCACGGGGGTCCGCTAGAGATAACGGTGCGCGAACGGGCACGACGGTTTATGCGGCTGCGAATGGATCCGGTCGAAAACTCCAGGCTTCTGGAGGATCAAGCGGTGCAGGAGAGGGACGCCGAAGCGCGGCTGGATGAAGTGCTGCGCGAGACGAACCCGCCGGAGGTTCTGGGAATAGGTTGTGGAGAACATTTTCCGTGGCCAGGAGTGGGCTCTCGGATGCCGCCGCGACTTGGTGACCGAGAAATTGGTTCAGGAGTGCACCGCAGGATGTTCCGCGATGTGTGGCGTTGGGCAGGGAACTTCAGGCTGGGTGAACGAAATCTTGGCATCCCGCATTGAGAGATTCCGATGGCCCTGTCTCTATTGCTGGACGACGTGCGGGCGTGGGTCCAATACGGCGCGCGTATCCGCTGCACGAGATCGCGGTCCGTTTCCATCACCGCCTGGTGCAGATCCATCCTTTTCCGAAGGGAAATGGACGTCACGCGCGGCTGATGGCGGAGCTGTTGGCGATGAAGTTGGGAGGTGCGCGGCTCCCCTGGGGCAGGGCGAGCCTGCGCGAGGCCGGTCCGATGCGGCGGCAGTATATCGATGCGCTGGAGGAGGCGGACCGGCACGACCTTGGGGCGCTGCTTGCGTTTGCGCGGTCGTAGAGTTTTCTCAAGCCTGCCTTTTTATTCCGCCCGGTCGAAAAAGACAATTTCTTTCATCGTGTAGCGCCTGCGGTTACGCGCCCACAACCCGGCTCCGTTCGCCAACCGCGGCCGCCGCGATCAAAAAGTCTGATACCTCGACCGCGTGGCTTCGCCGGTAGCGCTGGAGAAAAGGCCCGCCTGGCGACCACTTCCTCATCGATTGGAGCGCAGGTCAAGGCCGAAAAGAGCTTGCTCAGTGCCTCCTGCTCACTTACGGAACCTCCGGCGCGGCGTCCGCTCGGATCGGCTCCGGAAATGAAATCCGCGCTCGTCGATTCCGGCATCTTAATTGAAGTCTCCCGCGGAAGAAACGCCGCCATCGTTGCCAAATGGCCGGAGTTGAGCGATTCGGCCGGCACGGCTCTCTACTCAGGTGTCAGCGTCGCTGAACCGTGGGCCGGCCCCGCTATCTGTTGCTCACTGCCGAGAGGATCGGATCTACGCTTCGCGCTGCCGACGACTTGCCGCATGGCTTGTTTTTGCTCACCTGGACCGCTGGGGTAGCGTTCATGCGCGGCTTGGTGCACCAGCGCGGATGGTTTTTTTCGACTGCGGGCATGGGCGTGAAGGGCATTCCAAAGCGCGATTGTCCAGGTAAAGCTGGGTCCGCCGCACGATGTACATTGTCCATTGCTGTGGCTGGTGGACTCTTGATTTCGTCAAGCGACAAGGATAGCGCTCAGCAGTAAATCGAGCTCGCATCATCCGGTTTCTGGCGAGGGAATTTGCGCGAGGCGGGAAGGCACGACATACTGGAGCAGATGGCTCTTTCCGACACGTCGCCGATGATGGAAGCGGCATATTTTCGGCGGCTTGCCGAGATGACGCCTTCAGAACGGGTGCGGCTGGCCGCGGGGCTTTGGCGGTCGGGGGACGCACTGCAATGTGCCGCGGTGCGCGCTAGAGATCCGGGCGCGAGCGAGGACGAAGTGATCTTTCAGGTGGCGGTGGCCCGGTTCGGGCTGGCGGCCGCGAGTAAGGCGTACGGACGGCGATGACTGGCGATGCGGGCGAGCCGTTCGATGCGGTGCGGCAGGCGTTGGAGGGGGTGGGCCCCGGTATGCGGTCGGCGGATTGTGGGCCAGCGCGGCGTACGGCGAGCCGAGGTTCACCAACGGCGTCGATATTCTGGTAGACCTTGGCTTGCCAAGTTTGGAGCGGTTTCTGGGGCTACTTCCAGCGGCCTTCTATTTCGATTCAGGCGATGCGCGGACTGCGCTGGTGCTGGGGCGGCCCTTCAATCTGATTTATATGCCGACCGCTTTAAAGTTCGACTTGTTTCCGGCTAGCGCGTTTCCTTTGGGGATGGACGAACTGGAACGTGCGGTGGTGCTCCCGAACAACGGTCTTTCGGAAGCGCCGGTGCCGTTTGTATCGGCGGAGGACATCTTGCTGGCCAAACTACACTGGTACAGGCAGGGCGGCGAGATATCGGAAAGACAGTGGCGCGATATACGAGGGGTTCTAAGGAGCCGCCGCGAGGACTTGGACCCCGCCTATCTGGAGCGGGGTGCGCGAGTTTTGGGGGTGGTGGGATTATTGAACCGGGCGCTGGAGCCGGACGCTTCGGCGACGGATGGCGGCTGATGACTCGGCGTTCGCCGGGGTTGGGAGGAGATGCGATGTCGTGCAGAAAGATCCGCCGGATGGCGCTTGTGGCGACGCTGAGTTTGGCTGCGCTCGGCGCTCAAGCTCCGGGGAGCCAACTCACGTTCACGGATAGCTTCATGCCGGGGCCTTCCGCGTTATGGAACAATCACGATGGCAATTGGACGTCCAGCGCGGGGCAATACTATGCGCAAACTCCTAACGACTCACCCCTCACCTACTCGGGTTTGCCCTTTGTTCTTACGGACTATACTCTCACCGTCACGACGGTGGTGGGAGACGGGGGCATTTGGCTGCGGAGCAAGGAGAACAGTCCGTACGGAAGTTACCTTCTGCTCGTGCTTGGGGGCGCCAATTACGGCCAAGGCGCGCGGGGCGGGAGCGCGGGGACATCAGTTTACTTCGCGACTGCGAGCAAGTCGGGAATCAACGAAGTACCAGGAGTGCTGACGCCGGGCGCCCCTTGCACGATTACAGTGACGGCCAAGGGCGACACCTATGCGGTTTATCTGAATGGCGCGACGACTCCGGTGACGACTTACGTGGATAGCAGCTTTCCATACGGGCAAGTCGGGCTGTACGACGATCAGCCCAACACCGCTACGGGCAACGGATTCGGGCCGGCAACATCCTTCAGCAATTTCAGCCTTACGGGAACCGGTGTTCCCCCGGAGATCCACTTCTTTACACCGGCGCGCAGCAAGGCGGGCGCGGAAGTGACTATCACGGGTACGAACCTGCAACTGGCTACGGCGGTAACTTTCAACGGTACGCCGGCGAAGTTTACGCAGGAATACCCAAGCACCAAGATCGTGGCCATTGTTCCCAGCGATGCGACCAGTGGACCGATCGAAGTGACCACGCCGATGGGCACGACTGGATTCACCGTGCTGCCCTAGACACTCACTTAGGCGTGAAAGTAGGCCGGGTAGTGGTTGTTCCTCCGGGTGTGGTGACGGTGATAGGGCCCGCGGTGGCGCCGGTGGGGACGGTAGCCCAGACGTAATTCGGACCGCTGGGGGTGACGGCTGCGGCTGGGGAGCCATGGAATTTTACGGACGCGGCGAGCAGGTTCTGGCCCCAGATACGCACGCGCGTTCCGGGCGGCCCGGACTCGGGGCTGAACGAGAGAGCCCGCGGGCGCGGCTTAGGGAGTGCGACATCCAGGGCGAAGATTGCGCCGGCGCCGTTACGTCCGCCGCCTTGCGCGGTTCCGTAGAGGATGCCGTCGCTGGCCTGCAGGATATCGCAGGGGCAGGCGCCGTCGCGGGTGGGATTGCTGAGCTGGTGGAGAAGAGTGTACCGCCCGGACTTGGTGAGGCGGAATAGCGCGCCGGTCCAATGCAAGTTAAAGTTGCCGCGGGTGGCGCCGTACAGGCTGCCGTCGCTGGCTTCGATGAGCGCGGTGGGAGCGCCGGTATCGCCCTTGGGAAAATCGAAGAGCAGCGAGTATTGGCCGTCGAGCGTGAGCTTGTAGATGAAGCCTGCCCCGTGGGCTCCACCGGTGGGAATGGCGCCATAGAGTTCGCCGCCGGAAGACTGAAGAAGCGGCGCCGGAAGGTAGGATAGAAACGTACTTTCCGGGAAAGCGTGGAGTTTGGCGACCGATCCTTGCGGCGATACCCGGAACACATAGCCGGTGGAGGACGTGGCGCCTTGGGCAATGCCGTAGGAATTGCCGTCGCTGGCGAAGATGACTGAGCCGGTGAGCCGCTCGGCGGGCGGAAACTGCGCCAACATTTTCACTGCGCCGTTGAGATCGGACGTGACGACATACCACGGTGTTCCGGAAAGGCCGGCCGCCAGGCCCAGGAGATTGCCGTCCGGCAGCCCTTGGGTGAGCGCAAGCGCGTAGGGCTGAGCCGCATACGTTAGCCGATCGGATCCGGGAGCAAGAGAGAATATGGTTGCCGGATGGTTGCCTGGTTCGACCGAAGAATAGAGGCGGCCATTAGACGCGGCGACGAGGGCCGAACCGATGTTGTTACCGCTGGGGAAACTGGCGAGCACAGTTTGGGCACCTGCCGCCGTTATGGAGAAGACCACGTGGGTGTAGCCTCCCGCGATGCCGTAGAACAGGCCGGGCGCGCCCTCGACCAAGCTGCCCGGCTGATCGTTTTCGTCCATGTAAGCGACGATGCGATAGAACGGCTGACCCGCGCCGGCGATCGCGGCGACCGCAAGACACGCGGCCGCGCAGGCGCCGGCAGCCAGATAGCGGTAGATGGTTGCCATGATGTGGTGTGGCCGGATGGCTCTAATGTCCGGAATAAACCAGCACGCCCGAACACGGCGAGGCGGTGGTGCAGGAAGGATTCGATGCCGCCAAGGTGATGCCTGCCGTGGGCACATAAACGTAACCGTTCACCACGGTGGGCAGCGCAAAGATGGCGGTGGTGAATGAGGCGAGCGAGGGTTTGGTGGAACAACTCGCCGCATAGCTGCACCACAAAGTCGCCATGGTCTGTCCGTCATAGGCGTAAAGAGCGCCCTTCTTCTCCAGATTGGTGAGGGCCCAAACCACCGAGCCGCTGCCACTATTGGAGGTTGCGGTAAGCGTGCCGCCCGGATATGCCACTTTGGGTTTCGGCGCGGGGCTATAAGAGGGATTCGTAAAATATCCGCTGTACTGCCAGGCGCCGGAGGCCGTGAGCGCGGCGCTGAGGGTGAGGTGGGTGTTGTCGGCGACGGCCGTAACGATGGGGCAGGAAACGCCCAGCGTGCAGCCGCCGGCGATGAAAGTGTCTCCCGGGATGACTGTGGACGTAAACGCGGTGCCGGACCCAACCACGCTCGTGCCGCTGGCGGCGATGGTTCCGGGCTGCTGCGCCGAGGGGGAGTTGGTCGACAACTGATAGGCGGTCAGCACCTCATTGCTGGGCCAAACGTAAAGGCGGGGGGGGGAGATATCCGTGTTGAATGCCATGCTGGTAATGCGGTGGCACGATTTGTCCGAGCCGGGCAGAGTATTGACCTGATCGGGGCACTGCTCCTGGTTGGCGGCGAAGGAGAAGGCGTTACCCGGGTCGTTGGCGGCGCCTCCGGCAGCACCGCCGGACACGCCTGGATAGCAGCCGCCGGGCGATCCGCACAGGTTGCCTTGCGTGAGCATGTAGCCGTAACCCGCTTTATCGATGGTCAACAGGCGCGGGTTGCCGCCGAGATCGTTGAAGAGCAGGATGCCGCTGACCGCGAGATCGAAATCGTTTTGATTCAAACCCTGGAAGGTCTGGGGGACGGGGTTTCCGCCGGGCTCATTGCCGAGGAAGGACTGTTGCAGCGGTACGGCGGGACCGCCGTAGGGCGTGAAGTACTCGGAGGGACGGGTGTCGAAGAGACTGGCGCCCAACCTAAAGTCGAAAATACTGGTGCCCCAGTTTTGCATGGAACCGAGCAACTGGCCGTTTTGCGAAAGCTGTTGGAAACCGCCATTTCCGGTACCGAAGTAGGCATGGGATACGCCGTTTGAATCGGCGGCGGCGGCGGGGCCTCGTCCGGACATCCAAATTCCGCCTGCATGCCCGCACCAGTTGGCCGCGAAATCGTAGTTTGGCTCGATGCACTCTTCGGTGGCCTTGCAGCCGGTCGAGTTGCAAACGCAGCCGGTGGTGCACGCCGGCAGGTCGGTATTGTTGGCGGTATTCTTGCCGGTGGTCACGAAGGCGATTTGGCGGGTGAGGGCACTGTCGTAGGCAAAGACCCAGCCATGGTAGGGGACGGAGACTTCGGATGCGCCGGCAAAGCCGAAGCTCAGATAGATTAGGGGATTGGGAGTGGCTCCGGGAACTTGCACTTCCAGCAGCGCCGGCCGCTGTAAAGCGGACCACGGCAGGAAGGCGACGGACGCGCCGGCGGGCGTTCCGATCTGCTGTTGCGGCACCTGATCGACGCCGGTATAGAGGTTGAGTTCGTGAATCCACCACTGTTCGCCGCTGTGGGTGGGGCCGGTCTGGCATAGGCTGGTGAGGTAGATGACGGGAGGGTTGGCGGTGGTGTCGATGACGGGAGTGGAGACGATTCCGGCAAAGGGCAAGGCGCCGGCGGCGGGGTTGACGCCGGGGGGAATTGCCCAGATGCTGCCGCTGGGTCCGCAATCCTCGACCCAGAGGGCGTTGTTGGTGCAGCCCGCACCCTGGCAGTCGCTCCAGATGGTGGCGCCGGTGTCGGCATTCCAGGCGTAGACGCTGCTGGTGAGGGTGGCGCCAACGAGCATGTTGCAGGGGCTGGGACAATTGGGCAGGGGCGACGCAGGCGAAAGTTGAGAAACGTAAAGAGGTTGTGCTTCGAGCTGGTTGGGCTGGCCAGGGCCGGAATCGACCCGCAGCGGTGACCAATTCGGCTGTTTCAAGGTCACGGCGCCGCTGGTGAGGCAGGTTGAGGTGAGCATGCTCTCGCTACCGTTATAGCCCTGGCGTTGAGGGCCGTATTGGGCTGTCAACACGCTGGGGGGCGTGCTGGTGGCGCAGGTTTGGGCTAAGACAGGCTGGATGGCGGCAAGGGCCAAAATCGCGGCGAAAAGAGCTAAACGCGGCGAGGGGTGATATCCCGCACGAATTGTCATTCTTGATTCCGAATACTAGAAGTATACACTCGAAAGTGCGGCCGGACGATTGGCCGGCCGGGCAGTTTTGGCCTCCTGGATGGTAAGCGGTACTGTTACCGGCGATCTAGAGCGTTGGGGCGATGCGCTACGGGTGCATTAATAGTGAAGGGTTGGCTGGACGGTCCGATGTGGACGGGGGTATCGATGGCGACGGCGAATGCTCTGGTGGCGCACGGAGGGGGCCCGACGGCGGTGATCAACGCGAGTCTGGCGGGGCTGATTGCCGGGTGCCGCGGGCGCGCGGGGCGGCTGTGGGGAGCGCGCTATGGGCTGGCGGGGCTGCTGCGGGGGGAAATGGCGGATCTGCTCGCGATCGACCCGGAAAAGGTAAGGCGGATCGCGGAGGCGCCCGGATCGGCGTTGGGATCGAGCCGGATGGCGTTTGGGGAGGACGAGTACGAGCGGCTGATGGCAGTGCTGCGCGGCGCGGATATTCACACGTTCTATTACACGGGCGGGAATGGGTCGATGGAGACGGCGCTGCAAATCGATCGGCGGGCCCGATCGGCGGGATACGAGCTACAAGTGATCGGGATTCCGAAGACTATCGACAACGATCTTTGCGTGACGGACCACACGCCGGGGTATGCGTCAACAGCTCGATTCTTCGCGTGCGCGGCGCGGGATGTGGGCGTGGACAACCGGTCGCTGCCGTCGCCGGTGTGCGTTCTGGAGACGCTGGGGCGCAATGTGGGGTGGGTCGTGGCGGCGACGTCGTTGGCGCGGTGCCGGGAGGACGATGCGCCGCACCTGATCTACTTGCCGGAGCGAGCGGTCAGTCTGGATGGGATGGCGGCGGATGTGGAGCGGGTTTACAGGCGGCTGGGGCGGGTAGTAGTGGCGGTTTGCGAGGGGCAGGTGGACGAGCGGGGTAATCCGTTCGGGGCGGATGTGGATCGGGCGGGCAATGAGGAGCAGAAGTTGGCGTCGAACCTGGGCCATACGCTGGCTCGGCTGTTGAGCGGGAAGTTGGGGATCCGGGCGCGGGCGGAGAAGCCGGGGCTGTTGGGGCGATGTTGCGGGGAGTTCGTGGTGGCGCGGGACCGGGAAGAGGCTTTTGCATGCGGGGAGGCAGCGGCGCGGGCGGCGGAGGGTGAGAGCGGCGTGATGGTGGCGCTGCGGCGGGATTCGAGCACGTTTTTGACACCGCTGCAGAGTGTGGCGCAGGTGGAGCGGCGGCTGCCGGATGAGTGGATTCATGCGGAAGGAAACGATGTGGCGCCGGCGTTTCGGGAGTATGCGGGGGAATTAGTGGGTAAGGTGCCGGGATGGGAGGGGTTGGACCAGGGGTAGGCATCCCATTGGTCAAGGATTGAATGCGGCTGTTTGTTTGGGGACTATAATACCCTTTGCCCAATGGGCGAGCAGAGAACGCAGGGTAACGAGGACGAGGACGAATGACGCGAGGTTGGGCGGTGTTTCTGGTAACCGTGGGGGGCGCGGCGGCCGCCACGCCGCCAGTGATTCCGGGGGATTCCAAACGAGGCGAACAACTGTTTGTGAACCAGCGGTGCGTGCAATGCCATAGCGTAAACGGCAAGGGCGGCAAGATGGGGATGGACCTGAGCGCCCGGGTGGACCGCGGCTTTACTCCGGCGCTGCTGTCGAGCGCGATGTGGAACCATGCGCCGGTGATGTGGGCGGCGATGGAGGGCGCGGGGATAGAAAAGCCGGTGTTGAGCACGGGGGATGCGGCCGACTTATTCGCCTATCTGTATTCCACGAGGTTTTTCGACAAGCCTGGGGATGCGGCGCGCGGGAAGCGCGCTTTCGCGGACCGGCATTGCGCGGATTGCCACGGAATTATGGAATCGCGGGCCGAAGGAGCGCCGCCAATCGTGAAGTGGGAATCGCTGGGGCAGCCGATGGTCATGGTGCAGCAGATGTGGGATCACAGCAGCAGCATGCGGGCGGCATTCGCGCGCAAGAAGATTCCGTGGCAGGAACTGACGGCGCCGGAACTGAGCGACATGCTGGCTTACCTGCAGAACTTGCCGCAGACGCGGGGGATGGAAACTCGATTCTCCTTCACGTCGGGGGATGGCGGGCAACAAATCTTCGAATCGAAGGGCTGCGTGAAATGCCACGTGGGCAAGCTGGCATTGGAAGACCGGCTGCACAGTCTGACGCTGACGGAGATCGCGGTGGATATGTGGAACCATGCGCCGCGGATGATTCAGCCGGTGCCGCAGTTATCGCAGGACGAGATGCGCCAGTTACTGAGTTACCTGTGGATGCGGCAATTCGTTTATGCCAAGGGCGATGCGGCACGCGGGAAGACGGTGTTCGCAGCCAAGCTGTGCGCGTATTGTCACAATGGCGGGGAGCACGGCGCGCCGCAACTGCCGGGGCAGGGGCGCGGGTATTCGGAGATCACGATTGTGTCGGCGCTATGGAAGCACGGGCCGCAGATGTTTACGCGGATGAAGCAGGCTCAGGTATCCTGGCCGCGGTTCAATAATGCTCAGCAGATGTCGGATCTAGTGGCTTATTTGAATACCGTGCAGTAGCGAGTCACACGTTTGCCGGCGTTTTTTGGTCGGGGCGCTTGGCGGCGGTAATTCGAGGCGCCGGCCGTGGCGCCATCGCGGCGGTAAGAGATTCCCATACAGGCAGTTAAGGCGAGCTAACGCAGCGGTGTCAGCGAGCTGCCGCGACGCGGACGCACGTGTGCGCGGCGCCGCCAGCCGGGGCGAGTTTTACCGGACGCGCTGTTATATTGTGGATGAAAAAGGAGCGCTTCACGTGGCACAAATCATTCCACTTGGGTTTATCACCGCCAGCAATGCCGTGGTGACTTCCAATGTACCCGCCGCGACAGGTTCGCCGCTTAGATGTAACAAGGTGTTATTACAAGCTTTCAAGACCGCTAATTCCAGCGACTCGGTATTCGTCGGACTTACGGGCCTGAATAAGACTACAGGCGCGGGAGTTATCGCGGTTTTGACTGCGGGCCAATCGATGGTGGTGGGCGACGAGCGCGACTCGAATGTGTTGGATCCGGCGAAATTGGCAGTGGACAGCACTTCAGGCGACGCGGTGGTCACAGGTATGCTTTACCAGCGCTAGCCGCGCCGGTCGAATTCATCCGAGGGCAAGGGCAAAATGAGACGCATTTCGTTATGGGCCGTAGTGTGCCTGTCGATGGCAGCGGCCGTCGACGCGCAGGTTAATGTAGGGAGCGGCGGGCCGGCGGTAGGGGTACCGGACGGAGCGACGATATGGTACGGCGGCGCGGCGCCTCCGAACAGTGCCGGCGGCGACGGAGATTACTACTTCGATAGCGGGACTTACTGTCTGTACGGGCCCAAGAGTAAGGGGACGTGGCCCGCGACTTGCGTAACTTCGACGCGGCTGATCGGGTATACGGCCGAGAGCTTTGGGAACAAGGGTTCGGCGGGCGGGTATGCGCCGCTGGATGCGAACGCGCTGGTGCCGGTGGCGAATCTACCGGGTTCTATCAGTGGCACGAGCATTCCCAGTAATGGGGCGTCCGATCAGGCGCTGGTCACTACGGGTCCAGCGGTGGCGAACTGGGCGAGCCTGCCGCCGTGTCCGGACACGTTGGGAAACCACCTGAACTATAGCGCGGCGACGCATGGGTTTCTGTGCGGGAACACCGGCAGCGCGGTAGGAAGCGTGGGATTCGGCGGAGTGGCGGGCGGGACCAACGCCAACGGATTGCTGGTCAGCGGCAGTTTGGGGTATACGGCCGGCGGAGTAATCAACGCGAACCAATTGAGTGGAGTCAGTCTTGCGGCCTTGCCGGCCGGGCTGCTGAAAGTCGCAGGCGGAACTGGCGTGCCGAGTACGGCCGGAGCGGCGGATATCACTGGGGCGCTCGGTTACAGTCCGGAGAATGCAGCGAATAAGGGCGCGGCGAACGGATACGCGGGACTGGATTCGTCGGCCCGATTGGCGGTTGGCGCCATGCCGTCGCTGGCGGGGGACGTTTCCAATTCCGGACTGTCAACGACGGTTAAGGCGTTGCAGGGACGGGCGGTTGCGAGTACGGCGCCGGCGAACAATCAGGTACTGCAGTGGAACGGATCGCAGTGGGCCCCGGCGAATGCCAGCGGCGGCGGGGCGGTGAGCAGCGTGTTCGGGCGGACGGGGGTGGTGACGGCGGGGAGCGGAGATTACGACTTCGCGCAGATTTCGGGAGCGGTTGCGGCGGCGCAACTGCCGGGCGCGGCGGCGTGGAGCGGGACACTGGGGAGTTTTACCATTGGACCGGGCGCGGGCGGATCGGGGAACGGCAGCAATAACGTGGGAGTTGGCTTCGGCAACCTGACAGCGAATACCACCGGATACCAGAACATCGCCATCGGACAGAACGCGCTGGCGGCAAATACCACCGGGAGCCAAAATGTCGCGGTAGGAAGTCTGGCGATGGCGGCCAATACGACCGGAAGTTACAACACGGCGGTAGGCGAGAACGCCCTCGGTAATAACACTACTGGCTACGACAACTTCGCGTTCGGCTTGCGCGCCCTATTCCAGAACACCACCGGTTACAACAACGCTGCCTTCGGCATCGATTCGGTTGGAATCAATACGACGGGGTATCGAAACAGCGGATATGGAACGGATTCGTGCGCGTGGAATGTAACGGGGTATGAGAACTCGTGCATGGGCATGAACACGCTATGGTCGCTGACCACGGGGTACGACAACACGGGAACAGGGTTCAACGCGATGTTTGGAACCACGTCGGGCCACTATCTCACGGGTCTAGGCGCTTATGCCGATCTGTACTATCCGAATACCATGGCCGGAGTGACGCTCACAGCGACGAGTAACACGGCGAATCTCTCGGCGGGGTGGTATTGGTACAAGGTGTCGTTCGTGTTGAACGGCCAGGAGACGGCGCTTTCGAATAACAGCTACCTCGGCGTACTCACGGACGCGGCGCACGAAGAAGTGACAATCGCCGGACTGCCGACCTATAGCGGGCCCTTCACGGCGTCGGCACGGAAGATTTACCGGACCACAGTCTGTCCCACCACGCTGTGCACGATCATCACGGCAAACCAAGCGCCGCGGCACTGGTATTACGTGGCGACGATCAACGACAACAGTACGACCAGTTATGTGGACAGCAAGGCGGACGCAAACCTGGGGCCGGAGGAAAGCAGTACGCCGAGTAAGTCGATCGCGCTGGGCGCTTACGCCACGGTTTACGGATCGTACCAGATGGTGGTGGGCAGCGATCCGTCGCCGGTGCAGCAGATATGGCTGGGCAATGGCATGGTTACCGCCACAGCCCCCGCCGGCGTGCTGGTGTCGAGTTCGGGCGCAAGTGGCAGCAACGCGTCCGGGCAGGACCTGATTCTGGGGGGCGGACCGGGCACGGGGAGCGCGAATGGCGGCAATTTGATCTTTGGGACGGCGCCGGGCGGGACGGCGGGATCGTTGTGGAATGGCCTGGTAAATCGCTGGAAGATCGATAGCGCGACGGGCAATTTGGTGTCGTTGAGTTCCGGCGGAATCACGGGTGTTACAGGCACGGTGGATTTCAGCGGCGGTGGGCATACGCTGCCGGCTAAAACCGGCGCCGCCGCGAGCCGGCCAGCGGCATGCGCGGTGGGCGAGCAATACTTCACGACGGACGCGGCAGCGGGTCAGAATCTGTTTGGGTGCACGGCGGCGAATGTCTGGACGTTGGAAGGAGGGGGCGACGGGGGCGCCGTCAACTCCGTGTTCGGACGAACGGGCGCCGTGACGGCGCAGGCGGGGGACTACAGCACGACGCAGGTTACCGAGGGGGGTAACTTATATTTCACAAGTGCGCGGGCCTCCGCCGCGGCGCCGGTCCAGACTATCTTCGGGCGGACAGGAACAGTTACCGCGGCGGCCAATGACTATAGCTTGAGCCAGATCGCTGCCGGGGTTCTGAACGCGACGAACGGTACGATCTACAATCCAGCGGGGACGGGCAATACGCAAATCGTGTTCAAGAACAGCTCCAGCCAGTCGGCGAATGGGGCTGGGCCGGTGCTATGGCAGAACAATGCCGGGAATACGATGTCTTTCATTAATTGGGACGGAGGATTCGCGGAAGGGGACGGCAGCAACTATAAGATCAGCCTGGACACGAGCACGGAGTCGATGTCCAGCGACTCGATCTTTGTGTGGCATTCGACGAACAACGCATTTGCAGGTGTTCCGGATACTGGCTTTGCGCGGGAAGCGGGAGGCGTAGTCAAGGTTACTAACGGGTCGAGCGGGTATGGCGTGCTCGACGCAGGGGGGATCAAAATCAGCGGCACATCGCTGGCGGCCGTGGCGACATCGGGAAGTTATTCGGACCTGATGAATCAGCCGGCGCTGGTGGGAGATGTGACAGGCGGGATTGGCGGGAACACGGTTGGAAAGATACAGAACCGCACGGTAGCGAGCACGCCGCCTGTCGATGGGCAGGTGCTGCTTTGGAGCGCAGCCGGCAATGCGTGGCAGCCGAGCGGCCTCACTTATACGCAAATCAGCGGCAGCCTGCCGGATACGGCTCTTCCCGCCGATGCGGTGACGGCCACGGCGCTGAGTAGCGGGTCGTTGACGGGCGCGTTCATCTCCCTCTCGACGACGAGCGATATCACGGCTGGGGGCGCGCTCACGGCCGCGGGAAATGTTTATGCCAACGCCGGGAGCAATGCGGCAGGATGCGTCCACTTGTCGGATTCGAATGGAGCGCACGATATGGGGCTGTGCGCGCCGGCCGCCGGGTTCAATGGGCTGGTGAACCTGTGGAGCGGTGCGGGTAGTGCCGGTCAGGTGACCATTAGTGACGGCGCTAACAATCTTGTGTGGTCGGGACTGGGTGGAATCACGGGGACTTTGGCGGCAGTCCAGATGCCGGTGTTCGCGGGTGACGTCAGCAATAGCGGTCTGGCGATGACGGTGAACGCACTGCAGGGGCGCGGGGTGGCAGGCACGGCTCCCGCGACCAATCAGGTGCTGATGTGGAACGGGTCGCAATGGGCGCCAGCAACGATAAGCGGCGGGAGCGGCGCGATTACGGCGACGGGGGGGACCATTTACAACGGTACGGCGGGCCAGAGCACGCAGTTAGTAGTACAAAACGGACAGAATCAAGCGACGTCCGGAACGGCATCGGTAATCTGGAAGAATTACACGGGCAGTAACATTGCATTTATTAATTGGGATGGCGGCTACGCCGAGGGCGATGGGAATAACTACAAGATCAGCCTGGATACGTCGACACTCGGCTTGTCGAGTGACAGCCTGGTGACGTGGCATTCGGTTAACAATGTATTCGCCGGTTTGGCGGACACAGGGCTGGCGCGCGGATCGGCAGGGATGGTGAAGGTGACGAATGGGGCAGGGGGCTATGGAGCACTCGACGCTGGTGCATATAGCGCATCGGGCGTGGTAGGAGTCACTTCAACTACTTGCACACAATGGACCAATGGACTATGTACACACAACTAATCGGACTTTGCCTTCTGGCAGCAGCGGCATTGGCGCAGGCGCCGGCGCCCAAGGAGACCCCCAGTACGCCGCGGATTCCGGCGGAGATGCGCGCGCGGTTCTGGCGGACTCAGGCGGAAGCGATGGCCGCTGAGACGCGGGCGAAGCAGGCGCAAGAGGCGGCCAAGGCGGCGCAAGACGATATGCGGAAGGCATGCGGCGACGGCTTTGCGCTGAGCCTGGATACAACAGGCGAGCCGGCGTGCCGGGCACGGCAGTAGGAGGAACCATGCACGGTCAAAGAGCAAGGCGTCTGGCGGCCGTTGGGCTGGCTGGCGCGTTGGGCTTAGCGGCACAGACTTGCACGATCCTGTCATCGACGAACTGCGGGACGTTGGGAGTGTATGCGGGTCCACCGACGCTGGAGACTTTTGTCGGTGGACTATCGACGGCTCTTCCGGCGGCGCGCGCGAACGTGGCGGGAGCGGCGCAGCCGCGCGTCATGTATTCGGCGCAAGTGATTCCCGCAAGCACCTCGTTCATGACTTTCGATCCGCATACCTGCCCGGTTTCGGGCGTTTGCCAATTCAACAATGCGGCCGTAATCAATAACTTCATCGACTCGTTACTGGCCGCGCCGCCGCATGGGGCCGGATTGAAAAGCCTGGACTTTAACTTATGGCCGGGACCTTTGTTTGCCTCAGCGCAATACGCGGCGGTATGCGCGACCTACGGCGGATGTTACACGCCTAGTGAGGCCAATCTGCAATGGTATACGCATTCGCTAGGTACCTATGATGCTGTGTTCGCACATGTAGCGGCGGCTTGGCCGAACACGCCGATTCGTCTCTCTCCCATGTTTACCGGCGATACCGTGACGACGTGCGGAATCGCGCCGGGGAGCGGCAATTTCACGGAATTACAACTGGAGCAGTGCGCGGCGCCGCTATGGGCCGCAATGGTGGCGCGCTGGCGGGTCAACGACATGACGGTGGCGCATGAGCCATGTGGGGTATTCGCGTTGGTGCTCGGCACGTCGCCGGGTTGCGTCACCAGTGTGGCCGATATGGACACGTTTATCCGGCATACAGCCGCTGCCGTGCGCGCGACGTCGCACAACACGAGCATACGGATCGGTGCGGGTGGACTGATTTCAGATGCCGGCGGTACATGCCCGGGTGGCCAGAATTATTGGTGCGACTGGTATACGAATTTGATGCCCGCGAACGTGCTGGACTTCGGCGGTATCGATTTATATCCAGTGCCTAGCGTCCCGGCGGCAGACTACAACACGACGCTATCGAGCTACGCCGCGATGGCGCTGCATGTGAAGGCGGCGGGCAAGCCTGCCGTGGTCAACGAATCGAGCGCCATGAGGTGGTCGAATCCAGCGGGCGCGGGGGGGGAAGCCAATACTTATTGGGGTTGCGCCGCTTCGGAATGGATGACCGACGGGACGTTCATGGCTTGGGCGCGCACGGTGCCGGGAGCGTGGGCTCCGGCGAACGGGATTACGATTTATTCCATTTATCCGATCGAGCCGCTACTGATGACGTCGGCGGATACCAGCAACAATCACTGTGTCGCGGGGGACGGCTTTGAGACGGCACTCAGCGGAGCCGTGGCCGGCGGGACGGTTCTTTCGCCTTTGGGCCTTCAGTACGGCGCGATGGCAGCGGGGTGGAATACGGCGCTGGAGGGCCGGGCCCGGTTGACAGGGCGGGCGCGCTTAGGGCATTAGGCGGCGGGTATCTCAGGCAGACAGCAGACGGCAGTTGTGTAATCGCTTGGCGCCGTATTGTATTATGAGAACTTATGAAGGGCGTCGTTCTAGCGGGTGGGACAGGGAGCCGGCTTTTTCCTTTAACCAAGATCACCAATAAGCATCTGTTGCCGATTTACGAGAAGCCGATGATTTATTACCCCATCGAGACTCTCGTGGATGCCGGCGTGCGGGACATTCTGATTGTCACAGGCGGGAAGAACGCCGGCGACTTTCTCAGGCTGCTGGCCAACGGCAAACAGTTCGGTCTCACACATATCGATTACACCTACCAAGAGGGCGAAGGCGGCATTGCGGACGCACTGGCGCTGGCGGAACACTTTGCCGACGGACAACAGATCTGCGTCATCCTTGGCGATAACATCATCGACGGCAGCATCCGCAAGGCCGCCGATGACTTCCGGGTGCAAGAACGCGGCGCTAAGATCCTGCTGAAGGAAGTTACCGACGCGGAACGCTTCGGCGTGGCCGAGATTGCCGGCGACCGAATCGTGAACATCGAAGAGAAGCCCCGGAAACCTAAATCGAACTACGCGGTGACGGGCTTCTATATGTACGATGCGTCAGTGTTCGATAAAGTACGAACATTGGTGCCTTCGAAGCGCGGCGAACTGGAAATCACCGACGTCAACAACGCATACATCCAGGAAGGGTCTATGACTTTCGATTTTCTGGATGGCTGGTGGACGGACGCGGGCACTTTCGATTCGCTTCTGCGCGCCGGGAATCTGGTGGCGCAATCGGTCAACGCGCGGCGCGCTAAGGACGCAGAGGGCTTGACGACGGAAGGTGCGATCCGATGAGCGGCACGTTAAGCGCGCCGCAGCCGATCGCAGCGTTCGGATCGCTGGAACTTGGTTATCCCGAATGCGCCAAGGGCATCGGGTCGGTGATTCTCTCCCCTGCTTCGCCGGATCTAATAGACGGGGTGAAGATCGAGGCTTTGACGCTGTGGCCCGATGACCGCGGCTATTTTCTGGAAGTGCAGCGAACTGGCAAGGGACTGGCCGCGGCATTTCCTCCGGAAACGACCCAGACCGCGACGGCGTTCAACTATTCGGGAACGATCAAGGCATTTCACTATCACCTGCATCAGACAGACTGCTGGACGCCGGCGATGGGAATGCTGCAAGTGGTGTTGGTCGACCTGCGGATCGGTTCGCGCACCTTTGGCGCGCGAAATACGATTTATGCGGGAGCGCTGCGGCCATGGCAGATTCTGATTCCGCCGGGCGTGGGTCACGGCTACAAGGTAGTCGGCGGCGCGCCCGCCATGTTGATCTACATGACCGACCGTTTCTACAATCCCAAAGACGAAGGCCGCATCGCTTATAACCATCCGGCCATTCAGTACGATTGGGAATTGCAGTACAAATAAAATTCCCATGAAGACACTTCTGGTTACGGGAGGGGCCGGGTTCATTGGATCGGCCTTCGTGCGACTGACTCTGGCCGACGATGGCGCGGCGCGATTGGTGAACCTGGACAAACTGACTTACGCGGGCAACCTGGAAAACCTCGAGCCGGTGGCGGACGACCCGCGGTATCGCTTCGTGCATGCGGATGTGTGCGACGAAGCGGCCGTGAACGCGGTGATTGAGGAAGAGCGGCCGGACGCCATCGTGCATTTTGCGGCCGAGTCGCACGTGGATCGCAGTATTCTAGCGCCCACGCCGGTGTTCGAGACCAATCTGCGCGGCACGTTCACGCTGCTGGAAGCGGCGCGGCGGCACAAGGTCGCGCGTTATTTGCAGGTTTCGACGGATGAGGTCTACGGCAGTCTGGCGGCGCCGCTCGAAGCCGACGAGAACTTTCCGCTGAACCCCAGCAGCCCTTATTCGGCGTCGAAGGCCGGCGCGGATTTGCTGGCGCGCTCGTATTTTCTGACTTACAAGTTGCCGGTGGTAATCACGCGCGCCTCCAACAATTACGGGCCGTATCACTTTCCCGAGAAACTGATTCCGCTGATGATTTCGAACGCGCTCGAGGATCGGCCGCTGCCGGTTTATGGCGACGGGATGCAGGTTCGCGACTGGCTTTACGTGGAGGATCATTGCCGCGGGATTCGCGCCGTGCTGGAGCACGGGCGCGACGGCGAAATCTATAACATTGGCGGGAACCTCTCGCTGCCCAACCTGGAAGTGGTGCGGCGGATTCTGAAGGCGACCGGCAAAACGGAAAGCCTGATTCAATACGTGACGGACCGGCCGGGACATGACCGCCGCTACGCGCTTTCGAGCGAGAAACTGATGCGCGAGACCGGATGGGTCGCCGCTGGTGGATTTCGACGACGGACTGGCGCGGACGGTCGATTGGTATCAAGAACCACGCGGCCTGGGTGGCGCGCGTAAGGAGCGGCGAATATCTGACTTACTACGCGCGCAATTATGAGAACCGGGACGAATTGCGCACAGTGACCGATGCGCGTGGCGATTGATGCTACTCCGCTGACGCTTTCGAGCGGCGGATTGAGGCGCTACACCGAGGAATTGAGTGTGGCGCTGGCGCAGAATTTTCCCCAAGACGACTATTTTCTGGTTTCCGATCAGGCGTTCGGCCTGCCGGCGCGCGCGCCGCGCAACTTGCGGAGCAGCGCCGGAGCGGGCAACGCTCTGGAGAGGCGATGGTGGCTGTGGGGTTTGGACCGCCAAATGCAAAGCCTGGAAGCCGGAATGTTTCACGGCACCGATTTTGCCGTGCCCTACGTGGCCCGGCGGCCTAGCGTTATGACCGCTGCACGACCTGTCCCCGTGGATGGATGCGGCGTGGCATGCGGACAGCACAAGGGTGCGTAAACGTACACCTTGGCTCATCCGCCTGGGCCGGGCGACGATGTATGTGGCCCCCAGCGAAGCGGTGCGCAAGCAGGCGATCGAGCGGTTCAAGATCGATCCAGACCGAATCCGCGCCGTGCCTCATGGCGCGCCGGTGTATTTTCGGCCGAGGGCCGCGGCACCGGCGCCTTCCGCCCCATATTTCCTGTTTGTGGGGACGCTGGAGCCACGCAAGAACGTGGAAGGGCTGGTTGCGGCGTGGCGCGAGGTGCGGCGCGTACATCCCGTGGACCTGGTACTGGCTGGGCGGCGGCGGGCGGATTTCGCGCAACTTTCACCGGAGCCTGGGTTGCAGATAATTGGCGAGGTGAGCGACGAACGCCTGGCGGAGTTGTTTACCGGGACCGTGGCATTCGTCTATCCGTCGTGGTATGAGGGGTTTGGATTACCGGTGCTGGAAGCGATGCAATGCGGAGCGTGCGTGATTACGTCGCGGGATGCGGCCATCACCGAAGTGGCGGGCGGGGCCGCTTTACAGGCAGGATCGCAGGATGAACTGGTGCGGGCGATGACGGATTTGGCGGAGGATCCGAAGCGCGGCGACCCTTGGCGGGAACGCGGGCTGCGGCGGGCAGTGGAGTTTTCGTGGCAGCGAACGGCACGACTCACGCACGAGGTCTACGAAGAAGCGGAACGGCGGTTCCGATGACGATGGCAAGCAACACGAAAGCTCGCCGCCATGCTTAAGGCTCTGCTGATCTCGCCGGAAGCTCCGTATCCGATGATGGGCGGGGGAGCTTTGCGTAGCGCGTCGGTACTGAACTTCCTGGCGCAAGATCACACTGTCGACATGGTTACTTTCCGCGAGCCAAGCGCGGCGGATCCGACCATCGTGTTGCCACGGGGTTTGGTTCGGCGGGTGCATGTTGTCGAACTGCCGGCGCATGCGCAACACGGGCTGGCGCGGGTGGCACGCAATGCGGGGCGGCTGGCGCGGCGAGTGACTCCGCTGGTCGACCGGTTTGCCGGCTTTGGCGGGCAGATCGGGACGTTCACGCGCGGAGAGCGCTACGACGTGGCGGTGATCGAGCACTTCTGGTGCGCACCGTATTGGGACCGGGCGGCGGCGGTAAGCGACACAACGGTTCTGGATTTGCACAATGTGGAGTCGGTGCTGCATGAACGGTGCTCGAGGACAGAGGGGGGGCCGGACGCGCTGGCGCACCGGGCGTTCCAGAAAGTATCGCGGGATTTGGAAGAGAAATGGCTGCGGAAATTCACTTATTTGCTGGCGGCTTCGGAGACGGATGCGCGGATATTGAGGGGAATTTCACCTTCATCCCGCGTTATGGTTTATCCCAATGCGATGCCGGTGATGCCGCTGCCGCAACGACGGGAAGAAGACGTAATCGTGTTTTCGGGGAATCTGGAATATCATCCGAATGTATCGGCGGTGAGATTTTTCCGGGAGTCGATTTGGCCGCAGTTGCGCGAGCGGTGGCCGGGGCTGGTGTGGCGCGTGATCGGGAAGAATCCGAGAGGTGTCGAAAAAATCGTCACTGGGGATTCGCGGATTCAGCTCGCGGGACCGGTGGAAAACGCGGTCGCGGAACTGGCTCGCGCGAAAGTGGCTCTAGTACCAGTTTTGGCCGGGAGCGGTACGCGCGTCAAGATCCTGGAGGCTTGGGCGGCGGGAGTTCCGGTGGTATCTACAAGCATAGGCGCAGAAGGCTTCCCAGCGCGCTCAGGCGAACAATTGCTGCTAGCCGACGACGCGCGAAGTTTTGGCGAAGCCGTATCCAGCCTGCTGGCGGACCCGGGCGCGCGAGACAGAATTGGACGTGCGGGGCGGTACCTGTTTGAGCGCGAATTTACCTGGAAGACGGCCTGGAAACGGTTGAACTTCCTATATCCTGCTAACATGGGAAGATCTGATGCGCTTCGCGATTGATGCTCACGCCATCGGCCGCCATCTCACCGGAAACGAAGTGTATGTTCGCAGCCTGCTGAAGAACTTCGCGGCACTGGACCACGACTCCGAATTCGTGACTTACATATCGGCAGCGGACGCGCTCCAATGGACCGCCGAGCGGTTTTGCGCACGGCAAGTCTCGCCGAATCCCTTCATCCGGCTGGGCGTACAACTCGCCATGAAACTGCGGCAGGACCGGCCGGATCTGCTGCACGTGCAGTACACGGCGCCGCTGGCTTGCCCGGTACCGGTGGTGGTGAGTGTACACGACGTGAGCTACCTGGTGCACCCGGAATATTTTCCGAAGTCGCGGGCCATGCAACTGCGCATGACGGTGGCGCGCACGATCCGCTCGGCAACGCGCATTTTGACGGTCAGCGAGTTCTCGCGCGATTCGATCGTGCAGGCATACGGCGAGGAGTGCGCACGCAAGATCGTGGTGATCCCCAACGGGGCGGGCAGCGGATTCCGCCCGATTTCGCGGGACAGCGCCACGGCCGCGGTGCAGGCGCGCTTCAAGCTGGCGCAGCCCTTTATTCTTTCTGTAGGGGATCTGCAGCCGCGCAAGAACCATATTGGGCTGATTGCCGCTTTTGGGGAATTGGTGCGCTCTTATCCGCAATTGAAACACCATCTGGTGCTGGCTGGAAAAGACACGTGGTTCAGCCCGAAGGTGCATGAGGCCGCGAAGCAATCGGGCGTGGCGGACCGGATTTCGTTTGCGGGTTTTGTTTCCGACGACGAACTTCTGCAACTTTATAACGCCTGCGACCTGTTTGTGTTTCCCTCGTTTTACGAAGGCTTCGGCTTGCCGGTATTGGAAGCCATGGCTTGCGGGCGGGCCGTCGCTTGCGCGCGCACCTCTTCGATTCCGGAAGTGGCGGACGGCGCGGGGATCATGTTCGATCCCAATTCGGTCGGCGAGATGGTACGCGCCATGGGCGACCTGCTGCGGGACACGGAACTGCGCGCGCGGATGGAACGTCTAGGGTTGCAGCGGGCGTCGCGATTCAGTTGGCGCGCGACCGCGCAGCAAACGCTGGAAGTATATCAGGAAGTGGCCGAGCGCCATCGCGCGCGGACCCGGGAATTCGTACACCGATGAGCAAACGCGCGGTCTGGTGGATAGCAGGTTCGGGAGCGCTGCTGTATCTGGCGGCGGTGGGCAGCGCCTGGCAGAAGGCCGCGGAGGTGCCGGCGGATGTGAAAGTGGCGCAGGTGGCCAGCGCGAAAGCAGCGCCCGCGGCGAAGGAAGCCACACCACCGAAGCCGGCGGCGTTCCTCCCCGGCGGCGAATCGCTGAACTATTCGCTGGTCTGGCCGGGTGGCGCGAGCCTGGGCGAGGCGCATTTGCGCGCTTCGAGGAGCGACAGCGGCTGGCGATTCGATTATTCGCTGGATGCGTCGGTACCGGGGTTCGCGATTTCGGATCATTACCGGTCGCACGCGAATGCCGACTTCTGTTCCACAGAACTGGAAAAGGAAACGACGCACGGGTCGCACCACACGCACGAAAAAACGGTATTCGACTACAAAGAAGGCAGCGCCACTCGCACCACGCTGGTGGATGGCGGCGGCCACACGGACATCGGGATCAACAACTGCGCGCACGATGGCCTGGATTACATTTACTATGCGCGGCAGCAACTGTCGCAGGGGCACGGCGTTCCGCAGCAAGAGGACGTGCTTTTCGGCGCGTCCTATTCGGCGCGCATGCAATTCGCCGGGGTGACGGATGTGACGGTGGGAAAAAAGCACTACCAGGCCGATCACGTGAATGTGTTTGTGAAGGGGCCGGCGTCGGATTACGAACTGGAAATTTACTTCGAGCGCGATGCAGCTCGCACGCCTCTGATGATTAAAGCGCCTCTTCCCGTCGGCAATTTGTCGATGGAGCTTGTGCGCTGAATGCGGGTGGCGTTCTTCTCGCCGCTGCCGCCTAGCCGCAGCGGCACCGCCGATTATTCGGAAACTTTACTCGAACACCTGAAGCCGTTAGCCGAAGTGGAGGTTTTCTCGGATGGCAAGCGGGCGTTCGATCCTCCGGATTTCGATATCGCGCTTTACCACTTGGGCAACAACGCGTTCCACGGCTTCGTGTATGAAGCGGCGCTGCGGCACCCGGGCGTAGTGGTGATGCACGAATCCAATTTGCATCATTTGATTACGGAAATCACGATTCGCCGCAACGATTGGGATGGGTACTTGCGCGCGTGCGAATACGAAGGCGGTCCGGCGGCGCTGGCTTTTGCCAAGCGAGTGAAGGCGCTCGAAGTAGGGCCGGATTACGAAGGTCTGCGGATGACGCGGCGCGTGCTGGAATCGGCAAAGGCGGCGATCGTCCACAGCGAGTTCATGGTGGACGAGGTGCGCACAGCGGGCTTCGCGGGACCGGTAGCCAGGATTCCGCACGGTGCATGGATTCCGGACGCGGACAGGA
Source organism: Bryobacterales bacterium (assembly GCA_963738375.1). GTDB lineage: Bacteria > Acidobacteriota > Terriglobia > Bryobacterales > Bryobacteraceae > Bog-159. The sequence goes on from CAVTWL010000005.1 coordinate 301,414, forward strand.
ACGCGTGGCGGTTCCGGCTGGGGATCGACGAAGCCACTCCACTGATCGGCGTTTTTGGATTTCTGAAACCGTACAAGCGCATTGCGGAATCCCTGCGCGCGTTCCGCCGGCTGCTGCGGGTGGCGCCGGCGGCCAAGATGATTCTGGTGGGCGAGCCGCACCCCGAGTTTCCGCTGGAGCCATTGATCCGCACGTTTGGGATTATCGGCGGCCGTGCGGGTGATGGGTTTTACGCCGATCGCGGATTTCACGGGCTACATGTCGGCTTGCGACATCGTGCTCAATCTGCGGTATCCCACCGTGGGCGAGAGTTCCGGCAGCCTGCTGCGCGCGCTGGGATTGGGCAAAGCGGTGCTAGTGTCGAAGATCGGCGCATTCGCGGAATTTCCCGACGATGTCTGTCTGAAGGTGCCCGTAGGGGCGGGCGAGGAAGACCTGATCTTCGAGTATCTGAATCTGCTGGCGTCGCGGCCGGAGGTGGCGCAAGCGCTGGGAGCACGGGCGGCGCGGTACGTGGCGGAAGAGTGCAATTGGGACCGGGTGGCCGGGTTGTATGCGTCGTTTCTTGGGTCGGTAGTGGAGGGGCGCACATGGGAATCGCCGGCGAGGGCCGTGGTTGCGGCTGCGCCCGATTCGCCTCCGGCAAGCGCGGAATATATATCCAGTTGGGCGGCCGATGCCGATGCGCTGGGGTACGTCGATACGCATCTGACGCGGCTGGTAAAAACGCTCGAGATGACGCCCGCGGGTGGCCCGGACGACCGCATTCTGGAGATGGGCGCCTATCTGCAGATCACGCCGGCGCTGAAGACCAAGCTGGGCTACGGACAGGTGCGCGGCTGCTACTACGGGCCGCTAGGAAAGGTCGACCAGCGCAGCGCGACTTCGGCGGCGGGCGAGACGTTCGATTGCGAAATCGATCTGTTCAATGCCGAGAAGGACCGCTTCCCTTATCGCGGACGGATACTTTTCGACGGTGCTATGCTGCGAACTGATCGAGCACCTGACCGAAGACCCGATGCACCTGATGAGCGAGATCAATCGCGTGGTGAAGCCGGGCGGGCACTTGGTGTTGACCACGCCGAATATCGGGAGCCTGCGCGGGATAGCGGCGATTCTGGAAGGGTACCATCCGGGTATTTTTCACCGCTTACATCCGGCCGCGCACGGATGGCGGCGAAGTGGAGGCGCGGCACAATCGCGAGTATACGCCGAAGGAGATTTCGCGGCTGTTGCAGAATTCGGGCTTCACGGTGACGAAGCTGGAGACCGGCGCATTCCGGCAGACACCGCGGCCGGAAGAAGGCTGGGTGTTGAACCTGCTGGAGCGGTTCGATCTGCCTAAAGAACTGCGCGGCGACGATATTTACATTGTGGGACAGAAGACCGGCGCGGTGCGCGAGCGGTTTCCGGACTGGTTGTACGCATGAGCGCGAACGCCGTCTACGAAAGCCCGGAGGTGCGGTTGCCGGGCGGGCTCGACGTCGAGGCGCGGTTTCAATTGCGAAATACTTCGGGCGACGCGTGGCGGGCGGCGGACGGTTTCGCGGCCGGGTACCACATATACGACGCCGACACCGGCACTCTAATCGTGGACGGCGAACGGCAGCCGCCGGCGGATGACGTGAAACCGGGGGGGGCGATGGCGGTGGACTTGCGCTTCGCGCTGCCACCGGAACCGGGGCACTACGACGTTTACATTTCGCCCATGCGCGAGAATGTTTGCTGGTTTTATACGGCGGGCTGGCCCTTCCTGCGCGTGGAGGCGACCGTCGGGGATGGGCAGGCGCGGCTGGAACGCAGCGGCGTTACCAGGCTGGGCGCGATCCGGCGCGAGAATTTTGTGCGCGCCGCCGGGCGGGCATTCACGCTTCCGGTCGCGACGATCGCTCGTAATCGCAGCTTGATTCGCACCATGGTGCGGCGGGATATCTTGGGGCGGTATCGCGGGTCGTTTGGGGGCATTTTCTGGACGGTGCTGAATCCGCTGCTGCTGATGCTGACATACTTTTTCGTATTCGGGGTGGTGTTGAAGGCGCGCTTCGGATCGGACCCCAGCCGGGCGGGATTCGCGCTTTACTTCCTGGCTGGAATGCTGCCGTGGCTGGCATTCAGCGAGGCGGCGGGACGCGCGCCGACGGTGATGATGGAGCACCGGAATTTCGTGAAGAAACTGGTGTTCGCGGTGGAGACGCTGCCGGTGAATCTGGTGGTGTCGGGGCTGGTCACCGAGGTGTTCGCACTGGCGCTGTTTGCGCTGGGGGTATTTCTGGCGCGCGGCGCGGTGCCTGCTTCGGTCGTGTGGCTGCCGGCGTTGATCGTGCCGCAGATCCTATTTACGGCGGGCGTTTGCTGGTTTCTGGGCGGGCTCGGCGTGTTCGTGCGCGACTTGGGGCAGGTGATCGGATTTCTGCTGACGTTGTGGTTTTTTTTGACGCCGATCTGTTATCCCGAGGCCTCGCTGCCGGGGAGCGCGATGCCGCTGCTGACGAAGAATCCGATGTACGTGCTGGTGCGCGGATATCGTGCCGTGTTTTTGGAAGGCCACGCTCCAGTTTGGGGATCGCTGTGGAAGCTTTGGATCGCTTCGGCGGCGGTTTTTGTTTTGGGGCACGCGTGGTTCTATAAGCTGCGGCGGTCGTTCGCCGATATCATCTGAGATCGCCCGATGCTGGCCTGGTTAACTCATATCCTTGTCGAGTTTGGGCTGCCGGGTATCCTGGTGCTGGCGTTTATCGATTCCGCGGGCATTCCGGTGGCGTCTGGGATGGATGCGCTGGTGATCCTGGTGTCGGCGGAAGCGCCTTCGCGCGCGGTGCTGGCGGCGTCCATGGCGGTGATGGGATCGCTGATCGGTAACCTGGCGTTGTTCATGGGGGTGCGGGCTGGAGGGCGGCGATTCGTGAAAGAGCCCAAGCCGGGGGATCGGCAGCGCTTTCGCGCCTGGTTCAACCGCTACGGCATGCTGACCATTTTCATTCCGTGCATGCTGCCGATTCCTTTGCCGCTGAAGGTCTTCGTGATTTCGGCCGCGGTATGCGGGACGCCGGTGCGAACGTTTGTCGCCGTGATTCTGCTGGGACGCGCGATCCGGTACGGCGGCGAGGCGTACCTTGGCGCGATGCTGGGGAAGGATTCCGGCCAGTTCTTGCGGTCGCATACCTGGCACATTGTGGCAGGCGCGGTGGTGCTGTTTGTCGTGTCGTATGCGGTGGTGATGCTGATTGAACGACGGAAGCAACCCGATCTGTCATGATGAAGGCGATGATCAATCAGCCATTCTTTCAAGTGGCTTTGCCGTTGATGGTCACGATACTGATTGCCGCGTTTACGGCAGCCTGGTCGAGCAATAAACGGATCGATGAGCTCAGCCATCGTGTTGATGACACGAACCGGCGCCTGGACGAAACCAACCGGCGTTTCGACCGGGTAGAATCGGCTTTGCAGGATGTGGTGAAAGCCTTGATGGCGATCGATCATCGCCTGACGGTGCTCGAAGAACGCGGTTCGCAACTGGTGCGTGGATAGCTACTCCTCGCGCAGAGCGGCCATCGGGTCAAGGCGGGCGGCGCGGTGTGCCGGCAGGTAGGCGGCGATTCCCGTCGCGATTCCCAAGACGATGGCGGCGACGGCCAAAGGCGCGGGATCGTGGAGCTTCACGCCATAGAGCAGGCTCGCAATGAACCGGCCGGTGGCGAGCGATGCCGCCAGGCCCAGAACCGTGCCGGCGATCAACATGACAGCCACCTCGCGCAGCACCAGCCAGATCACCGAACCCTGTTGCGCGCCAAGCGCCATGCGTATGCCGATCTCGGATTGACGGCGCGCGACACTGAATGCGGTGACGCCATAAAGCCCGATCATGGACAACAGCAGGGCGAGCCCGCCGAAGAACCCGGAGAGCAACGCTACCATTTTGGGACGCAGGAGCGAATCGTTCACTTGCGATTCGAAATCGCGGAATTCAAGTGAGATTCCCTTGTTGACCTCGCCGATGGCTGCGCGGGCGGCGGGGATCAGAGATTGGACAGGCTGTTCGGAACGAAGCTCAAACGTTACGTCGGCCCAAGGGGTGGGGTCTTGCGCGTTGGCGACGTATGCGGACAACACCAGGGCCTCGTTGACCTGTTCGTACTTGATATCTTTAGCTACGCCGATGACCTGAAGGACCACCTGTTTGCCGCCGGGTCCCTCGTCCATACGAATGGTTTTACCAAGGGGATTGGACTTGCCGAAGAAGCGGCGCGCGGCCGATTCGCCGAGTACCATCACCCTGGGAGCGGCAGCGTCATCGTGCAGGGTAATGTCGCGGCCTAACAGAAGCGGCGTGCGCATGGTAGCGAAGTAACCGGGAGTAACGCGGTTGAAGTAGACGAGCGTGTCGTCCTTCCCCTTCGCGGTGTAGCCTTCGGGTTCCACGTTCTCGTTCCAGGTCTCGCCGCTGACTGGCGTCACGACGGAGCCGGATGCAGAGGACACTCCGGGCAGGCTGCGCAAACGATCGACTACCTGCTGGTAAACGCGCGGACGCTCGGCCCTGGGAAGGTTGGCTTGCATGGTCCCGGCTTTGATGAGCAGCAGGTTGTGGAGGCTGTAGCCCAAGTCGGTTTGCAGGAGGTTGCGGAAGGTGCCGATGAATAGTCCGGCGCCGACGAGTAGCGTCAGCGAGAGGGCAACTTGTCCGGTGACCAGAGCGCGGTCGAGTCCCAAGCGGCCGGCGGTCATGCCGCGGGAATGTTCCTTGAGCACGATGTTCGGAGAGACGCGCGTGCCGCGCAGCGCCGGGGCGAGGCCGAATAACAGGCCCGTGACGGCGGCGATGCCCATGGTGAAGGCGAGCACACGGAGGTCGGGGGCGGTATCCAATTGGAGTTCACTGCCGGTGGTAGAGATCAGGCGCACCATCAGACGGCTGCCCCAGACCGCGAAGAGCAGGCCGCCGGCTGCGCCCAGCATGGCGAGCAGCAGGCTTTCGGACATCAACTGGCGGATGACGCGGCGGCGGGCGGCGCCGATCGCCATGCGGACTGAAATCTCGCGCTGGCGGGCAGCGGCGCGGGCAAGCAGCAGGTTGGCGATGTTGGTGCAGGCGATGAGGAGCACCAAGCCGACCACGCCCATCAGGGTAAACAGCGCGGTGCGGTAGGTGCGGCCGGTGCCGGAGAAGCCGGTGGCGGCCGGGAGAAGGGCGAACGAGCGCTGCAGGTATTGGCGCTTTCCATCGGGATCCCAGTCGGCGGGGAGGGTGGCGCGAGCGAGTTCGGGGGCGAGCGCCTTCATTTTCGCCTCTGCCTGCGGCTGCGATTCGCCGGGCTGGAGTCGGCCGAGGATGCGGAGCCACCACCAGCTTCGTTTGTCGAGAGCGCTTTGGTCCGTGTGGAGTATGGGTTCACAGCCGATGGGGATGGCGACCTCATAATGAGTGTCGACATCGAGGCCGGTGAACCATGGCGGCGTGACGCCAACGATGGTAAATGGGTGGCGATCGAGGCGTACGGTCTTGCCGACGATCTCCGGGTCGCCCGCGAAATGGTGTTTCCAGAAGCTGTGACTGAGGACGGCGACGGGGCCGGAGCGGCCGCCGCCGTGGAGATCGTCGTCGGGAGTGAAGACGCGTCCGCGCATGGCGGGAACGCCGAGGACGCGGAAGAAATCGCCGCTGACCCAGAGACCTTCGGCGAAGTGGCTCTCGCCGCCATCGGCCAAGTCGAAGCGGTTACCGCCGTAAGCCAGAGATCCGGAGAAGGCCTGCTGATGATCGCGCAGGTGCTCCCAAATGGGATTGGTGAAGTAGTCGCCGCTGCCGGGCGTACTAATTTGAACCAGGCGGCCGGGATCTTCCACCGGCAGCGACCGGAGCATGACGGCGTTGAGGATGCTGAAAATCGCGGTGTTCGCGCCGATGCCGAGGGCCAGGGAGAGAACGGCGGTGGCGGCGAATCCGGGGTTGGCGCGGAGGTTGCGGAAGGCGTAGCGCAGATCCTGGACGAAGGTTTCGAGGAAGGGCCAGATCCAGACGGCGCGGCTGGCTTCCTGGAGGTGAGTCAGGTTGCCGAGCGAGCGGGCCGGGGATTGAGCGATCAGTTCGCGGTGCAGGCGCACTTCTTCGGCGAGCTCGTGCTCCCGCTGTTGCCGGGTAAAGAGATATTGCAAGCGCCGCCACAGTTCACGCATTTGCCGCTCCTGGCATAGTTAGACTATGGCAAAACGGGATGGTTAGGTCAAGGGGCAGATTTTTTAGCGGCTGCTAATTGATGTCGTAAGTGTGAATATCTTGACCCTGTAGGTATTTGTCGAACCAGGCGACGATGTGGTCGAGGCGCTCGACGCGGTGGACGGGTTTGCCGGAGCGGGAGAGTTCGTGGGTTTCGCCGGGGAAGCGGACCATGACCACGGGTTTGTGGAGATACTTAAGGGCGCGAAACATCTGCTCGCCGCCTGCGCCCGGGGGCGTGCGGAGATCGGATTCGCCTTCGATCAGCATGAGCGGGGTAGTGATCTTGTCGACGTAGGTGATGGGCGAGCGGGCTTTGAAATCGGCTTCCTGCTCCCAGGGCGCGCCGCGGAACCAGAAAGGAGTGAACAGGGTGAAGTCGGCGGTGTACCAGAAGTCGCGCCAGTCGGCGATGGAGCGCTGGGAGACGGCGGCCTTGAAGCGATCCGTGTGGCCGATGGTCCAGTTGGTGAGGACGCCGCCGCCGCTCCCGCCGGTGACGCCGAGTTTGTCGGGGTCGGCCCAGCCGCGCTTGACGAGTTCATCGACGCCGGCCATCAGGTCCTTATAGTCGTCGCCGGGATAGGCGTATTGGATGACGTTGCCGAAATCCTGGCCGTAGCTGGTGCTGCCGCGCGGGTTGGGATAGAGCACGATGTAGCCTTTGGCGGCCATCCACTGAAATTCGTGATCGAAGGTGTAGCCATAGGCTGTGTGCGGGCCGCCGTGGATATCGAGGATCATCGGATATTTCTTGCCGGGGGTAAAATCAGCCGGCCACTGTACCCAGGCCTGGATCATGCGCCCGTCGAAGCTTTTGTAGAAGGTGCTGACGGGTTGGGAGAGGTTGAGTTGGTCGAACAGCGCCGCGTTCACGTGGGTGAGGCGGTTGAGGTGGGCGTTGGAGAGGTCGAGCGTGTACAGGTCGCCAATGTTGACGGGGGTGGAAATCAGGATCGCGGCCTTGGAGGCATCGCGCGTGGCGCTGTAGGAGAAGACATTCTGGTCGCCGGTGGTGACGGGAGCGATCTTACCGGTTTCGGAGTCGATGCGTTTTAGATTGGAACGGCCCTGCTCCGCGGAGTCGACGAAGATGGCGCGGCCGTCGGCGCTCCAGAAGGGGTTGGAGGGGCCGGCGCCGCGGGGCGGAGCTTGATCGCCGCCGATGCCACCGGCGATATCGAAATCGTAAGAGGCGGTGAGGTTGCGGGGCGCTGCGCCGGGCTCGGTCGAAACCACGAATAGATCCGGCTGGCTGTAGGAACGCTCCCGGCCATCTTTGCCGGCATTCAGTGCGCCGACGAAGGCGATCCGCGTGCCATCGGGGCTGAGAGAAATACTGTGGATCGATCCGGCGATCCCGGCGACCTTGACGACATTGCCGCCGGATGCGCTGACGGAGTAGATTTCGTCGTGCGGCGAGTCGTAATAAGGCTCAGCCACGCGGTTTGAAGTGAAGTAGATTGTGGCCCCATCGCGCGCCCAGACCATGCCGGACTCGCTGAAGTTGCCACTCGTGATTTGTTTGGGCTGGCCGGGCTCGGCGGAGGGCTTGGGAAGCGCTACGGTCCAGATGTGGGCGGGGCGATCGGGATCATCGTAGCCTTCGCCGTTCATGCGGTAGGCGGCCTTTACGATCACGCGAACGTCGCTTTCGGGCTCGTCTTTGTCCTCCTTCTTTTTGTCGAAGTCTTTGGGAAGAGTCGTGGAATTGAAGGCGATGGTCTGGCCATCGGGAGACCATGCCAGGCCGCCCGCGCCTTTCGGGATTGTTGTAAGCGCGCGGGCTTCGCCGCCATCCATGGAGAGTAGATAGATCTGCGGAGGCTGGGGCTTGCCGTCTTTGTCCTTTTGGTCCGGGGCGCGTAGGAAGGCGAGAGTGCGGCCGTCGGGCGACCAGCGCGGGCTGGCATCGTGGGTGCCCGAGGTCAGCAGGCGCGCGGCGCCACCGGTGGCGGGGATGATCCAGAGGGCAGTTTCGTAGTTATCGTGCTTGGCGTTTACCGTGACCAGGGTGTAGACGATTTTGGAGCCATCGGGAGAGATTTGGGGAGAGGCAATCCAGCGAAACGCGTAGAGGTCGGTTTCCGTGATGGGGCGTTTGGCGGCGGCGGACAAACCTGACACCAGCAGCAGGCAAAACGCGAGTTTTGAGCGCATAAGCTGCATTAGAACACAGGATGCCACCGGCACATCCATGGGCGGAATGCGTCTAAGTGTTTCATGGAAACCTTTTGCATGGACCTGAAGCAGGCGGTGCGGATGTTGTGGCAGAGCCCGGGTTTTACGGCGACGGCGGTGCTGGCGCTGGCCCTCGGAATCGGCGCGAACACCGCGATTTTTTCGGTGGTGAACACCGTGCTGTTGAAGCCGCTGGCGTTTCCAGAACCGGATCGCATCGTGACGCTCATGAACACGTCGCCGCAGGGCAGTTTTGCGGCGGCTTCGGTGCCGAAATACAACAACTGGCGGCGCCAGACGAAGGTGCTGGAAGACATCGCCGCGTACGACACGGGTGGCCCGGGACTCAACCTGGGAGGCGGCGATCATCCCGAGCAACTGAAGGGCATCCACGTCTCTTACGAGTTCTTCCATTTATTTGGCGCGCCGGTGGCGTTGGGCCGTTCTTTTACGGCCGCGGAGGATCGGCCGGGCGGGGGCAATGTGATAGTGCTCTCGAACGGGCTTTGGCAGCGGCGGTTTGGCTCGGATCCGCAGACCGTCGGCAAGACGCTGACGCTGGGCGGAGAGTCGTACACGGTGGTAGGAGTGATCGGTTCGGGGTTTACGTTCGACCCGGCGCCGGATGTGTATTTACCTTTTCAGGCGGATCCGAACAGCACGAATCAGGGTCATTACTTTCGGGCGGCGGCGCGCTTGAAACGGGGCGTCTCGTTGAATTCGGCGAAGGCGGCGTTGAACCTCGCGGGCGAGGAATTCAAGCGGCAGTTTCCGGGAGCGCTGGGGCCCAAGGACAGTTTCTCGGTAGAGCCGATGCAGGAACTACTGGTGCGCAATGTACGAACAGCGCTATTCGTATTGTTGGGCGCGGTGGGTTGCGTGCTGCTAATCGCCTGCGCGAACGTGGCCAGCCTGCTGCTGGCGCGGGCCACGGGACGGGCGCGGGAGATTGCCATCCGCGCAGCGATCGGCGCGGGGCGGGGACGCATCGTCCGGCAACTGTTGACTGAGAGCATCCTGCTTTCGACGGTTGGCGGGGTGCTGGGCCTGGCGATTGGCGCGCTGGGCGTGCGCGCGCTGCTGGCGGTGAACCCGGGCAACATTCCACGCATCGGGCCGGATGGCGCGGCGGTATCGCTCGACTGGACGGTAGCGGGGTTTACTTTGCTGTTATCAATTGCTACCGGTATGCTTTTCGGGCTGTTTCCCGCGCTGCACGCTTCGCGCGCGGATCTGAATATCACGTTGAAGGAGACGGGCGCGAGGGGCGGGTCGGGGCTGCGGCAGAACCGGGCGCGGGGCGTATTGGTGACGGTGGAGATGGCGCTGGCCATCGTGCTGTTGATCGGCGCGGGGCTGCTGATCCGCACGTTCTCAGCGCTGCACAGCGTAGCGCCTGGCTTTGACGCGCACAACGTGCTGACGATGGATACGGCGTTGACCGGCAGCCGCTACGACCATACGGCTGGAGTTGTGACCATGGCGCGGCAGGCGCTGGAGCGCATCCATGCGATTCCTGGCGTGGAGGCAGCGGCGGCCACTTCCTATCTGCCGCTCGACGGCGGACTCGGTCTGGGATTCATCATCGAAGGGCGTCCGTTAGGCAAGGAGCCGGAACATGGCGGCGCGGGATGGAATTATGTGACTCCTCGGTTTTTCGATGTCTTCAAGATTCCGTTGATCCGGGGCCGGATTTTCACCGAACGCGACGAGGCCGGAGCGCCGGTGGTGGTGATCAATCAGGCCATGGCAAAGCAGTACTGGAAAAGCGCGGACCCGATCGGGCAGCGATTGATCATCGGGTCAGGCATGGGACCGGATTTTAAGCAGCCGCCGCGCGAGATTATCGGCATTGTGGGCGACGCGCGCGATGGCGGGCTGAACAACGATCCGCAGCCGGAGACGTTCGTGCCCTTGGCGCAGGTCAGCGATTCTTACATGACGCTCGACAACCGGTTCATGCCGTTAAGTTGGGTGGTGCGCACCAAGGTTGCGCCGTTTTCCGTATCGGCGCCGATCCAGCGCGCGTTTCAGGATGCGGCGGATCTGCCGGCGGCGCATATTCGCTCGATGGAGCAGATCGTGATGGGATCTACGGCGCGCGATCAGTTCAACACTTGGGTGCTGGGAATCTTTGCGGGCGTGGCGATTTTGCTGGCGGCGATCGGATTATACGGGCTGATGGCATACGCGGTGGAGCAGCGGACGCTGGAGTTCGGCATCCGGATGGCGTTAGGGGCGGATTCACCGGTGCTGCGGAACATGATCGTGCGGCAGGCGATGGCTCTGGCCGCGGTAGGCATCGTAGTGGGACTGGCGGCGGCTTATGGGCTGACGCGGTTCCTGGCCACCATGCTATTCGACGTGAAGCCCAACGATCCGGCGGTGTTTGCAACGGTGGCGGTGTTGTTCACGGCGGTCGCATTTCTGGCGAGCTATTTGCCGGCGAGGCGGGCGCTGCGCGTGGATCCGGTGATCGCGCTGCGGGTGCAATAGGGCCGCTCTCATTGAATCGCCAGGGTGGTGCCCGCCTGACTCGTATACCAGGTGTAAGGAACTGTCGGAAACTCTCCGGCGAACGCCATGCCCAGTTGGACGGGCACCGCCGGCCCGGTGGCGCTGCCGTCCGGAATCACGACGTTGAACTGCTGCAGAGCGCACGTCAAGCCCAGCACGGAGCCGGAGTACAAAACGTAGGCCGGCTGCCCCCCCACGAAGGCTTCCACGGGAGGGGTGCTCTCCAAAAGGAGCGATCCGAAGGAATCGGGACAACCGAAACCGGACCGTTCATAAAAGCCGGTTCCGTAGAGCAGGACCATGGTTCCTCGCTTTGCCGGATTGGAGGGAGAGTTGATCGTACCATCGGCGTTCACCGCCGCTAGTGTGCCCTTGCCCGTGCTGTCCGCGGTAAACAATGCCGGCGCGAAAGAAGTGCCGTTGACGTTGGGCCCATCAGGCGCGGCCGGCAGCGTGACGGTGGCTGTTTCGGTTCCTCCCAGCGTGACTTGCACCGTCAGGGGCGAAGGGCTCGTGCCGTTGATTGAGATGGCCGCGATGGAATTGTTCTGCACATAGAGAAGTTGCGCCGGCGCCCCTCCTATCATGACCGACGTGCCCGCGAGCCTGGTGGGCAGGCTCCCTGCCTGAGGTACATTCGCCGTTACCAGTTGCGGCGGACCCAGGCCAACTCCGAAAATGTCGATGATCTCGTTGGGAGCGATGACGCCGCCTTGATAGCTCGCCGCACTGACCACGCCCCCGGACGAGATCGCCGGAGGGTCTGCCATAATGCGCAGTGAAGCCGGGATGTCGAGAGTAGAGCTTGACGCGCTCGTTCCATAAGTGACGGGGAAGGTGGTCGTGTAGTAGCCCGGCGCAAGACCGGTCACATTCGCCATACCTGTCACCGTGGCGCTGCCGTCTTCATTGGTTGCCGCGGTGAGGGTGAGCCATGCGGCGGCAGGTTGCCCTATGCTCCACGCGCCTCCTTCGGCCACACCGTAAAGGGTCACCGACTGCGCCGCCGGCGATGCGCCAGTCAGCGCTACCAAATCCAGAGAAGCGGGGTCAACACCTATGGGGCGGGCCGGCCGCAGGATCAGCCCAACCATGCTCAGTGGCACTCCGGATGACGCATCAATGGTTCTTGGGTTGTCGCGGCTACCATCCTCCCACGAGTCGAAATACCACGTGTTTCCCTGGTAAGTCTGAAACGGCACGAAGAAAGTCAGAAACGGGTCGGCCGTGTTGGGAGCGGGTGGGGACACGCCCGAATTCAGTTCCGGATAGTATCCATAGAATTCCGGCGCGTCGCTGCGGTAGTACTTCATATTCCGAGCAACTGCCAGCGTCGCCGGGAATCCAGGCACAAAGGTGATCGGCAGAGTGGTGCGATTGTTCGTGAGATTGGGATCGCTGGTCAGCGCGTACAGGCCTCCCGCCACCGACTCGGCACAGGTCGGACCTGGCTGGCATGAGGAACTGTAGATGAATTCGAAGCTCATCGTGGCGCCGGCAGGAAGATTTGGGATGAGCGCTCCCTGTGGATTGCATACGGCGATACCGCCGGGAAAGCATTCCAGCCGATCGGCGTCTATGCCGTTTTCAACCGCGACAACCTGCACGCCTTCGGCGTTCGCGGGGCCGGCATTGTGCACCGTGGCCAAGATGTCGACCGTGCTGTTATCCGACACCACCGGCACGCGCAGACTCAGCGTTAGCGACAGATCCGCGCTGGGCGGCGGGTCGGTGAAGTTCAGGACGATGGGACTGGCTGCCTGATCATTGAAAATCACCGGGATGCGCGCCGAACTGACTGCCGTCAGGATCTGCGCGGGGGCTGAAACGCCGGGAGGAACAGCAGCCAGAAAAGAAGGCTGCAGCACATTTCCGAGAAAGTTGCTGCTTTCGATGGCGCTGCCATCCGCGCTAATCGTGAACAGGGCTTCTTCTCCGTCGGGCGCTGCCATTAACCGCACCGTCATCAAAGCTCGCACCCGTCCGTCCGCCAGAACCGCCAACCCGTTCAGGTCGCCCGACCCCAACCCCGCACACCAGACTGCACCCGTTCCCTGCGGATTCAACTTCAAAACGTAAGCGCTTCCGGCATTCGGATCGACCGGCAAGCCGATCGGTGCAGCGGGAAAATTGGGTAGGCCCACCGCATTCCAGAAATATCCGCCCACGTATGCATTTCCCAGACTATCGACCGCCATGGCCGACGGCGTAATAACACCGCCAAAAAGCTGGCCTTCGTATATCAAGGTCGCGTATACGACGTGGTCCATCGCCGGTGCAATCTTCAAGACGAAGGCTTCCGTGATACCTAGCGTAGGGTTAGTGAGCGCCGGCACCGTGGTTTGGTATGCTCCAGGCGTTGCCGGGAATGCCGTCACCGGCACGCCAGCCACGTACACGGCTCCCGTCGCGTCAGCCGCTAAGGCGGTCACGCTCCCATAAGCACTCAGCGGGAAAACTCCGACCCCGACTCCGGCCGGCGTCAACTTGGCGATGGAGTGATTGAACGAGTCAAGCGGCACCTCGTCCAAGTAGAGATACCCGGCGTTGTCGCTCACCATGGCTTCTACCGTGATGTTGTTCAGATTCAGATTCACCCCGGTTGGATGGCCTTGGCCATCCAGCAGATACATGGTCCCGCCAAAGGCGCCTGCCAGCACCCACAAGGTTCCGTTTGCGCCAGCCGCCAGAAAGGCCACTTGCCCGGAGAATTGCGTTTGGTAGAGGGTGGTTCCGGCCGGATCGAGAGCCATGACCGTGGATCCGGAAGCTACGTAAGTTTTCCCGCTGTTATCCACCGCCATGCCCGTCGCCAATCCGATGGACATTTGCCGGCACCATTGTATGGAGCGCAGGCCATTGCAAACCGGGCCATAGGATCCCAGTTGTGCCACGGCCACGTGAACGTCCCAGAGTCCGGCAAACACGGTCATGAGCGCTCCGATTCGGAACATGGTCCCATTCTAATTCCGGATGGACTACGCGGCGCCTTGTGCCTCTGCTTCCGCGACCCGCTATAGTAGATCGATCGATGCCGTTTGGTTTGCTACCGAAGATCTATCCGATCGTGGACACAGGAATTCTGGAAGCGCGCGGTTTTCCGGCGGCGCGCGCGGCGGCGGCGTTGCTGGAAGGCGGCGCGGGCATCCTGCAATTGCGGCACAAAGGGCACTGGAGCCGTGCGGCGTTCGAGACGGCGCGGGAAATGACGCGATTGTGCCGCGAAGCGGGCGCGTTGTTTATAGTAGATGATCGGGCGGACATCGCCATGCTGCTGGAGGCGGGTCTGCACGTGGGGCAGGACGATCTGGCGCCCCGGGATGCGCGGCGGCTGATGGGCGGGGAAGCGCTGATCGGATTTTCAAGCCACAATTTGCAGCAAGTCTGCGCGGCGGGTGGAGAGCCGGTGGACTATCTGGCATTCGGTCCGGTATTCGCCACGGCATCCAAACGAAACCCGGACCCGGTGACGGGGATCGAAGGTTTACAGGAGTGCCGGGCGCTGGTGGAGAAGCCGCTGGTGGCGATCGGCGGAATCACCCAGGAAACGGCGGCGGCGGTGTGGGCGGCGGGCGCGGATTCGGTGGCCGTAATCGGCGGGCTACTGCCCGAGGTTTTGACGAGTTTATCCTTGCGACAGCGGATGGAAGAATGGCAACGACTGGCAACGAGGTAAAGACGGAGCTGATTAAAGGGCTCGGGCTTTTGGATTCGACCACACTGGTGGTGGGTTCGATGATCGGCTCGGGGATTTTTATCGTGTCGGCCGACATTTCGCGGCAGGTGAATTCGCCGGGTCTGCTGCTGATGACGTGGGTGACCACGGCGCTGCTGACGCTTTTCGCCGCGCTGGCTTACGGCGAACTGGCGGCGGCGATGCCGCAGGCTGGGGGACAGTACATCTATCTGCGGGAATCGTTCGGTCCGTTGAGCGGGTTTTTGTACGGCTGGACCATGTTTCTGGTAATCCAGACGGGCACGATCGCGGCGGTAGCCGTGGCGTTCGCGAAGTTCGCGGGGGTGTTCGTGCCGTGGATTTCGGCGCAAAACCATCTGATCGGCACGGGGAAGGTGGGGCTGACGTCGCAGCAGTTGGTGGGCATTTTGGTGGTGGGGATTTTGAGCGCGGTGAATATGCGCGGCGTGCGGACCGGCGCGATGGTGCAGAATGTCTTCACCTTCGCCAAGACGGCGGCGCTGCTGGGGCTGATCGGCATCGGATTCGTGCTGGGCCGGAACGGAGCGGCGGTGGCGCGCAATTTCGGCCATTTTTGGGATGGCGCGGGGTGGACGGCGCATACGGTGCGGCTGATTGGGGTGGCGATGGTGGGCTCGTTGTTTTCGTCGGACGCATGGAACAACGTGACGTTCACGGCGGGCGAGATCCGCAATCCGCGGCGCAATCTGCCGATTTCGCTGGGGCTGGGGGTGGCGATCGTGTCGGTGCTTTACGTGTCGGCGAACCTGGTTTATTTGAACGTGCTGCCGTTCGAAGCCATCCAGCATGCGCCGGAAGATCGCGTGGCGACGGCCGCGATGAAGCAGATCCTGGGGCCGGCGGGCGTCGGGATCATGGCGGCGGCGATTATGGTTTCGTGCTTCGGCTGCGTGAACGGGCTGATTCTGGCGGGCGCACGCGTGTATTACGCGATGTCGCTGGACAAGCTGTTCTTCCGGCGGGCGGGCACGCTCGGCGAGAAGCATCGCGCGCCGGTGTTCGCGCTGGCGATTCAGGGCGTGTGGGCGATGATTTTGACTTTGAGCGGGACTTACAGCGATCTGCTGGACTACGTGATCTTCGCGGTGCTGGTGTTCTACATTTTGTCGATTGCGGCGATTTTCGTGCTGCGGTGGAAGCGGCCCGAGATGGAGCGGCCGTATAAAGCATTCGGATACCCGGTGCTGCCGGCGATTTACATTGTGGCGGCGTCCACCATCGAGATCCTGCTGCTGGTGTACAAGCCGAATTACACCTGGCCCGGCCTGATTATCGTGCTGCTGGGCGTGCCTGTTTATTACCTTTGGAAGCCAAAATCGCTGGTGGGGGGGGCACAATAAATCCGACTGCCGCCTACCGCTGGAACGATGAAAGCGGAGGCCGACGGCCTCAGGAAGAGCAGGCGGCGATTGTGGGGAAGCGATGCGGAGCGGCCGCTGTGGGAGCGTGAGGGTGCGGCTGCTCTCGCGCGGCAGCTTCGATCTCTTGACCGGGCCCTCGCAGCAGTAATCAAGATGCTTTGACTGGACGATGAATGTGCCATGGGCACCGAGAAAAAGCGCCGGCAGTTTGTCCATCCACCAAGGCTGAATGATGCCTTCATCAGCGGGCGGATTCGAGAGGAGTCTAACCGCAGCAACAAATGGTTGACGTTCATTCAAGAGCAAGGCAAGCAAGACCGGGAATACTTTAAGCATCTCTTTCAATGGGCCGCCTCGGTCATCGTGGTTTTGACGGCCGCGGCCGAGATTCTCTGCTTTCAGTCCGTGGCGCAACTCAAGAACGAGATGAAAGGCATGGCCGAAAGCGAAATGCAGAAAACTCAAGCAGTGCTGCAGTCCATGCGGGTCTCGGCACAAAAGAGCACGAGCGAAATGCAGTACGCGTCACAACACGAGTTGGACAACGTAAGACGCGAGGTTCAAAAGCGGGTCACCGATGAGTTTAAGAGTGAAAACATAACAGCTATAGTTGCACGGGCCGCGAAAGAGCGTACGAATCAGGAATTGAGTCCTATCATTCAATCAGCGGTGGTCATCGCGGCCCGTTCGGACTTCCATAACGTAGTTGCGGGGCCGGTTTGTCCAGGGGTCCTACGACCTCGGCGGCAGCAGCCACGATAGCAAACTCCGCGGTCGCGGAAATCACGCGCGAGAACCTGGTGAATTTCGCAAACCCGCCGTGTTTTCACCCGCCAAAACGAAGGAACAGATGAAGCAGATTCTGTTGAGCAGCCGCGATCCCAATGAGCGACTGATGGCTATCGATAGCTATCCGGGTGATGACGCGAGTGTCCTGCCAATACTGATTGAGGTTATTAATAAAGACGACAGTATCGATGTTGTCATGTGGGCGCTCCACGACCTTAACGCCAGAACACGGCGGGATTTCCGGTGTCACGACCGAGCTATGCTGGCAGGTTGGTGGAAGCAAGCCGAGAGCTCATTTTCGAAAAACGGGCTTTGACTGACGCGCGGCCCTATCGCGGGCCGTTGGAACTGCCGGCATCATTAGCCATCTGGCGGCGAGCAAGCGGTAAGAGTTTACTGGCGCCAGACGGTCTTGATGTTGACGAATTCGCGGATGCCGAAGGCGGCCAGTTCGCGGCCGTAGCCGGAGCGTTTGATACCGCCGAAAGGAAGGCGCGGATCGGACGCGACCATGCCGTTTATGAACACGGCCCCGGCTTGTAGTTCATCGATGAAGCGTTCCTGCTCGGCGGGATCGCGGGTCCAGGCGCTGGCGCCCAGGCCGAACGGCGTATCGTTGGCGATGGCGATGGCTTCGCCGGCATCGGCCACGCGGTGGAGGAAGGCAACGGGTCCGAAGAGTTCCTCGCTGAAGATGGCGGCGTCGCGGCCGGGGCCGTGGGGAACGGCGAGAGCGGCCGGTTCGTAATAGTAGCCGGGACCTTCGGGGATGCGTCCACCAATCAGCAGGCGGGCTCCCGCGGCGACGGCCCGTTCGACCTGGTTGTGCAACTCATCGCGGATGGAGCGGGTGGCAAGAGGGCCGAGATCGGTGGCGGGGTCCATCGGATCTCCGGTGCGGAGGGCTTGCATGGCGGCGACGAAGCGGCGCTCGAATTCTTCGTAGATGGCATCCGCCACGATGAAGCGCTTGGCGGCGATGCAGGATTGGCCGCTGTTGATGGTGCGGGCTTTCACCGCCATGGAGACGGTGTGGTCAAGATCAGTGCTGGGCATGACGACGAACGGATCGCTGCCTCCCAGTTCCAGTACGGTCTTCTTGATCAGGCCGCCGCACTGGCTGGCGACAGCGCGTCCGGCGGGCTCGCTGCCGGTGAGCGTGGCAGCTTGCACGCGATGGTCGGCGATGACGGAAGCGGTAAGGCCGGAGCCGATCAGCAGCGTTTGGAAAGCGCCATCGGGAAAGCCGGCGCGGCGCAGGATGTCTTCAATAGCCAAAGCGCATTGCGGGACGTTCGAAGAATGTTTGAGAAGTCCGACGTTGCCTGCCATCAGGGCGGGAGCGGCAAAGCGAAACACCTGCCAGAACGGAAAATTCCAGGGCATGATGGCGAGCACCGGACCGAGGGGCTGATAGCGGACGAAACTGCGGGACGCCGTTGTGGCGACGATCTCGTCGGCGAGCAGGCTCTCGCCGTGCTCGGCATAGTAGCGGCAGCCCAAGGCGCACTTTTCGGCTTCGGCGATGGCCGACTTTAGGGTCTTGCCCATCTCCATGGTCATGATGCGGCCGTATTCCTGCTTACCATCTTCTAAAATGCGCGCGGCATTGTTCAGCCATGCGGCGCGCTGGGCGAAGGGGGTTGTGCGGTAGGCCTGGAAGGCTGCGTACGCGTGCGCCAGTTTCGCATCCAATGCGGCAGGCGATAATTCCTGGAAGGTTTGCAGGGTCTCACCCGTGGCCGGGTTGATGGTGGCGATAGCCATACATTCGATTATGGCGCGGGTGAGACCCTGCGTTATGGGCGCCGGAACAATTACTTCTTGCGGCCGGTTTCGAACAGGAACCAGACGCGCCGTTCGGTCTGGTCGATCCAAACTTCAATCAGGCTGGTGGTGGCGACATCGTTCTCTTCGTCGCAAAGATCGTGAGCCTGGCGCATGCTGGCCAGAATCGCTTCGTTGTCTTCGCGAAGTTCGGCTAACATATCTTGCGGATCGACGAAATCGGCGTCGTTATCGCTCAGGCGCTGCAGCCGGGCAATGTGGCCGATGGAACGAATGGTGGTTCCCCCCAGTTTGCGCACGCGCTCGGCGATATCGTCGGTCATGGCGAAGATCTGATCGGCGTGTTCGTCGAGCAGCAGATGGTAGTCGCGGAAATGGGGACCGCTGGCATGCCAGTGGAAATTCTTGGTCTTCAGGTAGAGGGCGAACGTATCGGCCAACAGGGCGTTCAGCGCGCCGCTGATGTTTTTCCGGGCTTCCGTTCCTAGTGCCGTGGGGGTCGCGAGGGCGACTTTACGGCGAGCAGTCAACTGGTCTTCGGTAGATACAGGCATTTTGTGTACTCCACTTTAAGCGTAACGTGGGCGGCGGGATGCGTGGGCAGGGAAACGATTAGCCGGGCAGGCATTCGTAATGTTGGGTACAGGTTTGTTTAGGGTTGAGACCAGTCAACTTGTTCGATGCGGCCGATTACAAACATGTAGAAGAAGGCCCCCGTGAGCACGACGCCTGTAGCGACCGCGAAGGCCCAGAAGAACTCGCCGGTGCGGCCTACGACAAAACCCGTTAGCGCGGACGCAACCACGCCCGCCAGATTGCCGACCCCGTTCTGAACGGCGGTCCACTTGCCGGCGGCAGACGGTCCGGCCAAGGTCTGGATGAGGGCCCAGTGATTGGAACTCCACATCCCGAAGAATATGCAGGTGAGAAAAAGCAGCGCCATCGAAAGGTCTTTGCTATTGACGAGGGCAACAGGCAAAATGACGGTGGACAAAGTAAGTCCCCCCACGGTGAAAGTCTTGCGGACGCGCGTGGGAGTGGCGCCGGCGGCGATCCAGCGGTCGGAAAGCCAGCCGCAAAGGGCGGCGGAAACGCCGATGGCGAGGAAGGCGAGCGCGCCCATGTTGGCCATGTGCGCCATAGAGAAGTGGCGCTCCATAACCATGTAGGACGGAAGCCAGGTCAGCAAAAAATACCAGAAATAATTGCCGCAGAACAGGCCGCCGAAGGAGCCCCAGGCGGATCGTTGTTGCAGGATTCGCAGGACAGTCGGGGGGGGGTGCGCAGCGTGGGTAAAGACGATGCCTTTGCCGCGCGGCATCCACTTCAGCCAGGGAATGAGCCAGACGAGGCTGGCAGCGCCCAGCACGAAAAAGAACGGACGCCAGCCAAAGCGGGCCATCAGGTGGCCGCCGACCAGAGTTCCGAGAGCGGGCCCGAACTTCGAACCGGCATCGATGAGAGCGTTGGCTAGGCCGCGGTGGTGCTCGGGGAAATGGCTGGCGAGGATCTTGGAATAGGACGGGTAAGCGGCGGATTCTCCCATGCCGAGCAGCAGGCGCAATCCGAACAACACGGCGAAACTGCTGGCGAGGCCGGTGGCGGAAGTGGCGGCGGACCACGCCAGGTAAGCGGCCGCGAAAACCATGGCGACATCGAAACGATCAAGGAGAAAGCCCACCACGCCGAGCAGTTGGAACAGCGCGTAGGTCCAGAAGAAGGCGGAGAGGAGGTTGCCCAGTTGAGCGGGATTCAGGCCGAGTCCGCCCTGCGCGGGCGGCGCCATGAGCAAGGGTCCGGCAATGGATAAGTTGCCGCGATCCACGTAATTGATGAAGACCGAAAGGACCAACAATATGAGGACCACCCATTGCGCCCGGGACAACGGGGTGCGGGCGGCGCTGGGTTGGCGTGACATGGGGATCAGTTGGTGGGCTTGTTACGAGGAGGCTCGACCGAGGCGAAGTCGCGCTGGACGCGCTCCACGTATTGGCTAAGCAACGCCGTGACGCGTTCGCGGTCCGACGATTTTACGATCATGCCGACGTGGTGCGGCAATTGCATGCGCCAAACAATTTCCGGATCGGCATAAGCGGAGGTATCGGGATGTTCCTGCCGGGCCAGGGATACCAGGAGGGCCGCGTAATCGTTGGCGGGCGGGGGGGATCATACGGCTTGGCGCCGCCGGCATATTCGACTTTGGCCCATTCGGCCCACATGTTCAGCCCGGTTCCGGCTTCCACCAGTTCGGCGATATGAGCGCCGCCCACGCGGGCCGAGGTTTCCAGGAAATATAGCTCGCCATCGCTGCCTACGATGAATTCGGTATGGGAAACACCGCGCAGCAGACCCATGGCCGGCAGTACGCGGGCGTTCGCGGCGAGGAGCGACTGGGAGAGAGCGGAGCCGCGCTCGAGCAGGCGCGTGGTGAAGATGCCGCCGCCGTGCGAAACATCCAGTGGCGGGCGGCCGTACTGGCTGGCGACCGCGAACAGGACTTTATTTTCGTAGACGATGGAATCGACGTGGCAAACGTCGCCCGAGACGTAGCGCTCGACAAGGAAGAAGGAGCGCTGATCGCCGAGGGCGTAATCGGCGGCGTGCAACTCATCGAGCGAGCGCACCACTTGAATTCCGATAGCGCCTGCCATCAGGCGGGGTTTCAGCACCCAAGGCGGCGGAATCCGGGTAGTAAATTCGCGCACCTTGTCGTCGTTCAGCAGATGCACGAATTCGGGCACCTTCAGGCCGGCCTCGATGGCTCGCATGCGCATGGCGAGTTTGTCGCGGAAATAGCGGGTGGTGGTTTCGCCCATGCCAGGGATGCGCAGATGTTCGCGGAGGGAGGCAGCCATCTCCAGATCGAAATCGTCGAGGGCGACGACGCGGTCGATGGCCTGCGTGCGCGCGAGATGGCTGATGGCAAGCAGCGTATCGTTGCGATTCCAGGTCTTGTCCTGGTCAGGCATGTAAAAGATGTCGTCGATGCTTTCGAGCGGCCACTGCGCTTTGTCCCGCAGGCTCAGGGACGTGATCAGGAAGACACGAGCGCCCTGGCGTTTGGCTTCGCGCATGAAGTCATGGCCCTTTTCGTAACTGGCCAGGCAAAGGAAAGTCAGCGGGTCCATGGAAGAAGAGAGTTTTTCTGAGAGGCGACGATTAATACTTTACATCCATTCACGGTGTGGGAATCGCGATGGGTGGTCGACGGGAGGGCGCACTGGAAATCGCCGGGGCGCAGGATGAGATCCCCGAAATGCAGTTCACCTTCGAGCACATAGCAGTGTTCGACGTCGGCATGCGTGTGCGGCGGGTACTGCGCGCCCGGCTCCATGCGGACGAGCAGGACGACATTGCCGCCGGGCGACTCTTGGTGAAGGCGCTTGGCGGTGACGCCAGGGACGACGGTGAGCCAGTCGCCGTCGCCCGCGCGAACAACCTGAATGCCTTGCGGCGGGGTGGGCTGAAGCACGCGGGCCATCAGTTTTTCGCGCAAGCCAGATGGAGCGGGAAATGCCGGAGAAGCAAAAGGCATGGCGGCGGCTGTTTCGCGGAAGGACTGAAGCTCGGCGGCGCAGACCCCACACGTTTGGGCGTGGGCGAGAAAAGCGGTTTCCTCCGCCGGCGGGAGCGCGCCCGCGGCGAGCAGGCTTGCCTGTTCGCGGATTTTGCCGGTGGCGGTGCGGTGTGCCGTCATGCCAGGTTTCCGAGCTCTGAGCGAAGTTTCATCATACCCATTCGGATGCGGGTTTTCACAGTACCCAGCGGCTGTGCCAGGCGCGCGGCAAGTTCGGTGTGACTATAGCCATACCAATACGACAGTTCGATGGCTTCGCGCTGCTCGAACGTGAGGGTTTTGAGGGCAGTCTGAATCCGACGGCCAACATCCGGCTGGGACATATGCTCCTCGGGGGCGGCTAGTGGGTGACCGGCAATGGCTACCTCGTGAAGCTGCCGACTTGCGCCTGCCCGGATTCTATCGATTAAGCGGCTGCGCGCCATGTTGGTAAGCCAGGCGATGGCGGAGCCGCGCTGTCCATCGAAGGCGGCGGCGTTGTGCCAGACCTGAATATAGATATCGAGGGTGACTTCTTCGGCATCGGCGAAATTGCCGAGGAAGCGCACAGCCATGCCATAGATCAGGCGATTGGTGGCATCGTAGAATGCCGCGAAGGCCGCTTGGTCAGACTCCGCGATGCGCCTCACATAGCCGCCGCAGGTATCCTCCAGTACGTTATAAGACGAAACGGAGGGCTGGAAAGCTGACATGGCTACAGCAGTATAGCAAGCATGGCGGGGTGTATAAAAGATAAATGAGGATGCAACTGTGATGCGCTTACTGGTATTCGTTCTGATGGCAGGCCTGCTGGATGCGGGGACACCTTTTTTCCGGCCGACCACGGAGCGGGGGGCAACCGGGTGGACAGCCGAGCGCGGAACCATGGCGGTGGATGCGGCGGCTGAGCACGACGGCAGCAAGTCGCTGCGGCTTGAGCCCGGCAACTCAACAGATGCCTGCGTGCGGTCGGCGCCGGTTACGCTGCGGATCGGCCAAAGCTACGAGGTGAGCGGATGGGTTCGTACGGAGGATGTGCAAGTGCGCGACCTGGACCGTTCGCCGATTGCCATTGGCGCGGCGCTGACGATGGCATCGATGCCATTCGACGTGCATTCGGCGGCGGTTGGCGGAACTCACGGTTGGACGCGTCTGGCGCTGCGCTTTGTCGCGAGCGCGGCGGAGGACCGCATCTTGCTGACAGTGGGAAACGGCGGCGCATTCACCGGCAAGGCATGGTTTTCAGGCGTTGCGCTGGACGAGGCGGCTTCGGCGGGCGATCCACCGGGGGCGACGGTGACCACGTTCGGCCCGGCTTACCGGTATCCGTCGGCGGGATGGATCTATCTGCACATCGAGGGGCGGCCTTACGAACGCGGTTATCAGCACGGACACCTGATGGCTCGCGAGATTCCGGAATACATGGAACGCTGCGCGGCGGACCTGGAGGCGAAGGCCGATCAACAGGGCTGGGACGAATTGCGTACGACGGTAAATGCACTTTTCCTGCGCGGTTTCAGCAAGGAAATTCTGGAGGAGATGAAAGGCATCGCGGACGGGGCATCGGATGCGGGGGCGGAATGGCTGGGGCGGCGAATCGATTTGGTGGATCTGGCGGTGGTGAATACGGAGGTTGAATTGGGCGAACTGCGGAGCGCGATGCACGTGACGGCGACGGGGCTGGAAGGCATGGCGTTCGACGCGCCGGCATATTTCGACCGCAAGCGCGACTCGGCGATGGACCACTGCAGCGCGTTCGCAGCCACGGGGAAAGCGACGCGCGACGGGAAGATGGTGATCGGGCACGTGACCTGGTGGCCGCTGACGCTGGCGGAGCAGACCAACGTGATGCTGGATATACTGCCGGCCAAGGGGCACCGGGTGTTGATGCAGAGTTATCCGGGTGGGATTGAAAGCGGTACAGACTGGTATCAGAACGATGCGGGGATGGTGCTGACCGAGACTACGATCCGGCAATCGCCATTCAATATTGAAGGCACGCCGGTGGCTTTTCGGGCGCGCGAAGCGATTCAGTATGGCGGCAACGTGGATGAGGTGGTAGAGAAGTTGGGGACGCGCAACAACGGCCTTTACACCAACGAATGGCTGATCGGGGACGCGAAGAACAACGAGATCGCCATGTACGAACTGGGCACCAGCCATACGAAGCTATGGCGCAGTTCGAAGAACGAGTGGTTTGGCGGGACGGAGGGATTCTATTGGGGCGATAACAACGCGAAAGATCTGGATGTGCGGCGCGAGGATGTGTCCGATCCGCACGGGACACCCGAGTACGTGCCGTATTTCCCGTACAACCGGGATACTGCGTGGCAGAATCTATACCAGGCTCACCGCGGGCAGCTCGACGAACAATTCGGTTTCCTGGCGTTTCGCACCGCGCCACTGGTGAGCGCGTCGACCATGGATGGGAAGGTGGCCACCGCGGACATGGCCCAGAACATGATGGTGTGGGCGGCGATCGGAAAGCCGAATCAACGCGAATGGGTGGCGGGCGCGGGACGCCACGGGTACGCAAAGAACGACGGACTGTTTCCGTCCGGGTACCGGCTATTCCGCGCGGAAGCATCGGACGGATTGCGAGCGGCGGTGCAGGCAAACGAGACGGCGCGTACCGCATCGCCGGCAGGGGAAGGTAAGCGCAAGACGGGCCGCCATTCGCACGAGGCGGCCTACGACGAACGGGATCTCTGGAAGGGATGGGTTCTACCGGCCAGCGAGGCCGATGTTTGGCTGGCATCGGGGGCGGCCTCTTACTATCACGACCTCACGGCCGATGATTTGGATCTGCGCATGGATGTGCGGCGCGCGGCTTACCGGCGTCTGGAGGCGGCGAGCGGGGCGGAAGAAACGCACGCTCTGGAAACAGTGAAGGGCGAATTGTTTCTGGACGGGCTGCGCAAGAGGATGGGAGACGACGCGTTCCTGAAACTCATGCGCGATTATTTTGCGGCGAACACCACCAAGACTGTGACGGCGCAATCGTTCCTCGATGTGGCGAAGGCGACGTTCAGCGTGGATGCCGGCAAGGGGGCGATTTATCAGACTACGGACATCAGGGGGCGTCTGCAGTCCGCGATGCTAGTATATGGAACGGTACGTGAGGCGGGCGCCAATCGTTACGCGGCGGAACAACTGCAGAAGCGGTTTTTGGACGATTACGAAAGTGCGGTACCGATTCGCAAGGATTTCGAGGTGACGGAAGGCGAATTGTCGAACCGGGACGTGATTTTCGTGGGACGTCCGGAAGCGAATTCCGCGCTCGCGGCATGGAGCGATGCGTTGGGACTGGATTACCACGAGAACTTTTTCCGGATTGACGGGGCCGCTTATGGTTCGGAGCGAGATGCGCTGTTGTACGCGGGCAGAAATCCGCTGGATGCGAAGCACATGGCATTGGTGCTGGCGGGGAACGATGCGCTGCGGACGGTAAAACTGGCCGAAGCGGTAAGCGAGTGGAAGACGGGCGAGTACGATGTGGTCGAGGATGGCCGCGGCTCGGCGGGATTTCTGAAGGCGCGTTAGGCGAGGCGCACACGCTTGCCGGCGGCCCGGTAGGCTTCGAGCAAGGCGCCTTGGGCGGGATCGAAGGCGGGGGGGGAGGCGCGATTGCCGTCTTCCAGTTCGATGAGACTTCGGTAGCGATCAAGGAGCATGCGGCTTTGAAAGACGCCGCCGATCCAGGAAATCACGGCGCTTTCGCCAGGCTGCCAGAGCTGCGCCCGCACGGAGGAAGTGAGCAGGGCAAGCTGCTGCGCGGCATGGTGCAGGATTTCGCGGGCTACGGCGTCTCCGGCCATGGCTGCGTCATCCACGAGCTTGGCCAGCGTCGCCACGCGGGAGCGCGGCCAAGCGGGCGTATAAAAGAGATGCATCGCTTCGTTGGCGCTGTGCGCGGGGGTAGCGTTAAGGAGGATGCCGGAGAGCGCAGTTGGCGGTCCCCAACCTTCTTCGGCGCGCAGAGCGGCGCGCAAAGCCTGGCGGACGATGTCGAAGCCGCTACCTTCGTCGCCAAAGATGTATCCCCATCCACCGGTCCGGGCTGCGACGCCGCTGGCGTTGCGGCCGAAGGCGATCGATCCGGTTCCGGCGATGGTGACGATGCCAGGTTGGCCGGCGGTGGCTCCGGACAACGCAATCGCGGCATCGTCGGTGACCAGGAGGGTACCAGTGGGCAATATTTCGCGAAGGATGGATTGCTTATCGTGGGGACCTCCGCTCATGCCGAAACAGGAGGCCGTGAAGTGTACGGTGTGGGAATCAAGCTCGGCCTGGAGACAGGCGCCGGCAATTGACTCACCGACGGCGCGCAGCAGCTTGGCGCGGCCTTCCGCGGCGGTGGCGTGATTGCACGGGCCGCCCACCCCGCATCCGAGGATGCGGCCGCACTCGTCGCCGATTAATGCAGTGGTTCCGGATTGTCCGCCATCGACACCGAGGAAAAAATCCATGGGCAATCTTTCAGACTATAGCAACCCGCAGTTGCCGAAAGACTGCCCAGGGATGGCGGACCTCAGCTCTTGTGGGCGGGTTGTTCCACTTGCAGGTTATTTTGCACCGCGCCGAAGCTCAGGCCCGCGCCGGCCGCGCGCAGTCCGGCCACATTCTTCTCCATGTCGGTGCGGACCATGCCCTCGAGAGTGACACGACCGTTGTCGACGATGATATGGATGGGAGGGAGCGCCATCATGCTGTACTGCGACAGAACCGGATCGCGGTAAATGGCATGAGCAATTTGCATACGCAGACGCTCGTCCATGGGAGACGGCGGCAGAACCTTCAGTTCGTTGCTCAAACTTGTGACGCCGGGCAGGCGCTGCGCGATGCGTCCCAAGTCCGCTTTCTTGAATGGCTCGCTCACTTCGCCGAGCAACTCGACGCGGCCTTCGTTAACGAAGATGCGGATATTATCGAAGATGCTGTAGCGCGGATACATGCGGATCTCGTGAGTGAGCTTCTTGGCGAGGTCGGCATCCGGGACATTTCCAGTGTTGTTGGTAGAGGCGGCGGCAATCCCCAGTCCCAGTAGAGTGCCGGCCATCATGAGTGTGTTCATCTTTTTCAGGATCGTGTGTCGCATTTCTAACCCTCCACTTATATCATACGTAAGGGCGGGGCCGCTGGTGTAAAGGAGATATGTAAAGAGTGAGTAAATGCTACGACGTTTTATCTTTGGCGTAGCAGATGGGATCGAGGAGGCACTCCGCGCAGCGCGGCTTGCGGGCCTGGCAGAGGGCGCGGCCGTGGTGGATGATCTGGTGCGAGAAAAGGATCCAACGATTTTGCGGGACTGATCTTCATTAAATCCTGCTCGATTTTGACCGGGTCCGTTTGTTTGGTAAGGTCGAGGCGGCGCGAGACACGCTGGACGTGGGTATCCACCACCACGCCGACCGCGATTCCGTAAGCTGTGCCCAAGACCACATTGGCAGTCTTGCGGGCTGCGCCGGGGATGGTCAGCATTTCATCCATTGTCTTGTGGGACAACGCCGTTGAAATCGCCGATGACTCTTCGAGCGGCGCCCACGATGGACTTCGACTTGTTATTAAAAAAGCCGGTGCTTCGAATATCTTGGCGAGAACTTCCGGGCGTACCGAGGCAAAATCGCTCGGCGTCGGGATATTTGCTTAAAAGTCCGGGCGTCACTTCGTTGACGCGCTTGTCCGTGCATTGGGCGGACAAAATAGTGGCCACCAGCAATTCCCAGGGATTATTGTGATGGAGCGCGCAGGTGGCGCCGGGTACATCCGGTCGAGAACTTCGAGGATCTTTTCAACGCGGGTGCGGCGTTCGGCGGCGGTTTTCGGACGTTTCACTTTAGAGGGCACAGGCAGGGTAAGCTGGTAGCATAGCAACTCGAGTGACAGGGATGCAGACCTATCGCCTAGAACGTTCGATGTCGGTGCCGGTTTCCTTGCGCGAGGCGTTTGAGTTTTTTGAAGATCCTCGCAACCTGGCGCGCATCACTCCGCCGTGGCTGAATTTTCGGATTACCACGCAGGGGCCGATCGTGATGCGCAAAGGCGCGGAGATCGACTACCAGATCAAGTGGCTGGGGCTGCCGATCAATTGGAAGACGGAGATCACGGAATATGAACCGCCGTTCTTTTTTGTGGACGAGCAGAAGTCGGGGCCGTATGCGTACTGGCATCACCGGCACGAGTTCAAGCCCACCGAATTCGGGGCGTTGGTTTCCGACCGCGTTGACTATGCGCTGCCGCTGGGACCACTGGGAAAAATCGCGCACGCGCTAACCGTACGGAAGCAGTTGCAGGAAATCTTCGATTACCGGCAAAAAGTTCTGGCGGACCTTCTGACCAGCACGCCTA
Organism: Bryobacterales bacterium; assembly: GCA_963738375.1. Classification (GTDB taxonomy): domain Bacteria; phylum Acidobacteriota; class Terriglobia; order Bryobacterales; family Bryobacteraceae; genus Bog-159. Next base: position 329,886 of record CAVTWL010000005.1, read on the forward strand.
CGGTGAAGTGATGGCGACGTCGGTCGAGACGTTTTGCCAATCCGGCAGCTCGTAGACCTTCAGTTTGGTCGACAAAGGCGCCTCGGTCTCCTTGGATTCATTGGGCTTGATCGAGGCGATCTTGAAGGTGAAGGTGCCGGCCGCTTCTTCTTCCGATTTGGCGGTGCGTCCCCAGATATTCACGGTGCCTGCCAGATCGGTGATATCGGCCTCGGAGTGATTGGTAACGATGAAGCGGGCTTCGGTCTGGTGCCTGGCATTTTCAACGAAGCGGATGCCGGATACCTCGACGTATTTTTGTAGGGGGTTCGCTTTGGCGGGACCTTTCGCAGGGACGGGCTCTCCCGTGGCAGTGGCGGATGAGCCGCCGCCGCGGAAGTAATGGATGGCGGCGTAGACACCGGCGCCGAGGCCCAAGAAAGCAAACGCGAACAGGATCGCCATGAGCCAGGTGGGAAGGCCGGATTGCGGCGGGGGTACGGCATAGGGGGCGGCTGTTGGAGGGGCATACACAGGCTGAGCCGGCGGGGCTGAGGCGGCGGGTTGCGGCGGCGGTGGCGCGGCGGCTGCCGTCGGCGTTTCACCCGCCTTGGCCCGCGCGGCACAATCGGGACATGCCTCGTATGACGGGGGCACCTCACGCCCGCACTGCGGGCAGATCCATGTGAACATTAGACTCCCTCTTTCTCCATGCTACCGCAGGCAGGCAAACCGGACCGGCCCGCGGGCCGCCGCGGTTGGCGTGCTATATTCCCGAGATGTCCCTTGTCGCCAGGATGGAATCTTACTTCGAATTCCAGCGCCTGGGCACGAATTGGAAGACGGAAATCGTAGCCGGACTGACGACGTTCGCCACGATGGCATACATCGTCCTGGTGAATCCACAGATTCTGCACGAAGCGGGCATGCCGCTGGCCGCTGTGACCGCGGCGACCTGTATTTCAGCGGCGTTCGGTAGCCTCATGATGGGCATCCTGGCGCGCTATCCCATCGGCTTGGCGCCGGGCATGGGGCTAAACGCGTATTTCACTTACACCGTGGTGAAGGGCATGGGAATTCCATGGCAGGCGGCGTTGGGCGCGGTGCTGATCTCCGGCATCGTGTTTTTGTTCCTGACGGCGGTGGGCATCCGGCAGCTGATCGTGGCGGCCATTCCGTTCGAGTTGTATGCGGCAGTGGCGGCGGGGGTGGGGCTGTTCATTGCGTTCATCGGTTTTCGGAATGCGGGACTGATTGTGGCGAATCCAGCGACCATGGTGACGCTGGGTAACTTGCACGATCCGCACACCCTGCTGGCGTTGTTCGGCTTGCTGGCGACCGCGGCGCTGCTGGCACGCGGCGCTCCGGCGGCAATGCTGACGGGCATTCTGCTGACAACTGTAGTGGGAATTGTTACGGGGCTGGTGGAGTGGCATCCGCAGCATTACAGCTTTCTGGATTTGTCGGCTACCGCGCTGAAGCTGGATGTGCGCGCGACGATGCGGCTGGGATTTTTCGAGATCGTGTTCGTGTTCTTGTTCATCGACATGTTCGACAACATCGGCACGCTGGTGGCGGTGGGAAAACGCGCGGGGTTGTTCAACGATGCGCACGAGATTCCGCGCGTGGACCGGATTTTATATGCCGATGCGATGGCTACCGTGGTTGGATCGCTGACCGGGACGTCGACGGTGGTGAGTTATATCGAGAGCGCGGCGGGCGTTGCGGCGGGCGGGCGCAGCGGGGTAACGGCGGTGGTGACGGGCGTGCTGTTTCTGGTGGCTTTATTTGTGGCTCCCGCGGTGGGCGCGATTCCGGCCGCGGCCACGGCGCCGGCGTTGATCGTGGTGGGCAGCCTGATGATGACGGCCATCGGCGAAGTGGACTGGAAGGACCCGGAAGTAGCGATACCGGGCTTTCTCACCATGCTGGCGATCCCGCTGACGTTCAGCATCGCCAACGGGCTGGCATTCGGATTCATTGCCTATGCGGCGCTGAAGATCGCGCGCGGCAAATTCCGCGAAGTGAACTGGGTGGTGTATGTGCTGGCGCTCTTGTTTATCGCGCGGTTCGCCTATTTGAAGGGCATCTAGCGGCGCACGGCGTGATACAGCACCAGTACCACGATGGCCCCGATTACCGCGACAACCAGGCTATACAGGTTTAGGCCGGTGGCGCCTGATGCCCCGAACAGGCGAAAGAGAAAACCGCCTACGAAGGCGCCCACGATGCCGAGCACAATATCGAGAAGCAAGCCTTCACCAGATTTGTTGACGATTTTGCTGCCGATGAATCCGGCGAGAAGGCCCAGTATCAACCACGCGATGAAGCTCATGAACAGTCTCCTTTCGAGAGCGGATCTCTACTATATCAGCCGCGAGACCTGAGCGCACGGGCAACGCGTTCCTGCAGCGCGGGATCGTTTTCATACATAGCGAGCGCGGCGACGGCCTCCGCGGAAGATTGTTTGCCCCCGTTTTCGACCAACTCGATCAGGTAATCGATGGCGGCTTCGCGGCGCAGCAGGGCGATGGCCACCAGCAGAGTGCGGCGAAGGGGAAGGCCGACGGATTGGTCGAACTTACCGCGCAGGATGTCCAGAGCTTCTTCCAGGCGGCAATCGCCGAGCGCGAGCGCGGCGGATTCGGCGATGGCTTCATCCTTGTGATCCATGAATGAAGCCACGAATTCCAGAGCTTGAGCGGACTCAACGCGAAAGAGGGCGGCGAAACATTCGCCGAGGATTTCAGGCTCGTCGCCGGCCAGCGCCTTCAAGCGAAGCAACAAAGAACCGCCGGGCAGTCCGGAAGCGGCGATGGCACGGACGGCGCCCGCGCGGGCGTCTCGCTCCGGGTCCAATAGGACTGGCAGGATCTCTTCCAGTGCGTGGGTGTAATCGGTTTGCGCCAGGCCCATGGCGCCCAGGGCGCGGACCTCGGGGGCGGTGTCGACTGAGCCGCCAAAGGTAGGCTCCATCTGGACGTGGCGAAGCGCGCGGCGGAAGACGATGGGCGAGGAATAGTCGAGTTTGTAGAGAACTTTAAGGATGGCGATTTTCGCGGCGCAGCCTTTGTCGGTTTCGGGCTTGACCATGAAGCGGTCGAAGGCGGCCACGAGGGCGGGCACGAATTCATCGGACTGGGATTCAGCCCATTCGCCGGCGATGCGCGCGGCTTTGGCGGCGACCAGGCCTGTCTTGCTGGCGAGGTAGCGGGTGACTTCCGCGCGGCCTTCGGGCGACGGGGACTGCGCGCGCAGATCGGCGAGGTGGCTCAGTTGTTCTTCGAGCGTCGAGACTTTGCGGGCCATAACTGGAGCGAAGGGATTCCTGATAACCTTAATCTTAAATCTCTTTTGAGAGCTTCTTATGCCTAAACTATCTGTTCGCGATCTTGACTTAAAGAACAAACGCGTCTTCATTCGTGTGGATTTCAACGTTCCTTTGGCGCCGGGCGGCCAGGAAATTACGAGCGACAAGCGCATCCAGGCTTCGCTCCCCACCCTACGGTACGCATTGGAACAAGGGGCCGGCGTCATTCTGGCCTCGCACCTGGGCCGTCCCAAGGGAAAAGTGAATCCGGAAATGAGTTTGAAGCCGGTGGCCAAGCGGCTGGAGGAATTGATCTCGCGTCCGGTGAAGATGGCGCCCGATTGCGTGGGTCCGGAAGTGGAAGCCATGCTGCCCGCGCCGGGCGAAATTCTGTTGCTGGAAAATCTGCGGTTTCACGCCGAAGAGGAAAAGAACGATCCGGAGTTTTCGAAGAAGCTGGCGGCGTTGTGCGATGTTTACGTAAATGACGCGTTCGGTTCCGCGCATCGCGCCCACGCTTCCACGGTAGGGATGATCGCTTACGTCAAGCAGGCCGCGGCCGGTTTGTTGATGGAGCAGGAACTGAAGTATCTGACCATGGCGACCACGAATCCGCCGCGGCCTTGCGTGGCGATTCTGGGCGGGGCCAAGGTTTCCGACAAGATCGAAGTGATCGAGAATCTGGGCAAGGTTGTCGACAGGCTGCTGATCGGCGGCGCGATGGCTTACACGTTTCTGAAATCGCAGGGCGAGCCGATCGGGAAGTCGCTGGTGGAGGACGACAAGCTCGACCTGGCCCGCAGAGCCTGATGGCCACGCTGAAAGACAAACTGATGCTGCCGGTGGATCACGTGGTGGTGTCGGAGTTGAAGGAAGGCGCGGAGAACGAGGTTGTGGAGCAGCATTCCCGAGGGCAAGATCGGCGTGGATATCGGGCCGAAGACCATCGATCATTATGCGCACGTGATTCGCACCGCCAAGATGATCATCTGGAACGGCCCGATGGGCGTGTTCGAGAAGAAGCCGTTTGACAAGGGTACGGTGGCGCTGGCGAAGGCGGTGGCGGGATCGGGCGCGACGTCGATTGTGGGCGGCGGCGATTCGGAAAAAGCGATCAAATCAGCGGGTGTGGCCAGCCAGATCTCGCACATTTCCACGGGAGGCGGGGCGTCGCTCGAATTCCTCGCCGGCGATGTGCTGCCGGGCGTCGCGGCGCTGCCGGACAAATAATCCGCCCTACCAGAGGTGGTAGTAACCGTCGCGCTGGGCGAGATCGACGGGCAAACCGAATAGCCCGGCCAGCGAGGCGGCGGTAAGCACGTCTGGTTTCGCGCCGTCGGCGACGATGCGGCCGGCGCGCATCAAAATCACGCGGTCGATTTCGGGAATGATGTCCGCCAGGTGGTGGGTGACGAGCACGATGCCGACACCGGCGCGGGCCAGTTTGCGGGTGATCTCGCGCAATTCGTGTTGAGCGAAAACATCCAGGCTGGTGCTGGGCTCGTCGAGCACCAGGGCGCGCGGATCGTGCACTAAAGCGCGGGCCAGCAGCACGCGGCGCGCTTCGCCGGACGACATTTCGGCGACGATGCGGGCGGCCAGATGCGGGATTTCGAGAAGCGCCAGGATTTCATCCGCCTTGCGCTCCAGTTCGGGCGAAACTTCGTGGTAAGACTGCACGCCGACGCTGCCGAAGAAGCCGGAGATCACGGCGTCCCGGCCGGTGATTTCGCGCGTGCATAGCGCCATCCAATCGTTGGACACCACGCCGAGCAGCGGGCGCAGGTCGAAGATGTTCCAGCGCTCCTGCCCGAAAATGGCCATGCGGGTTCCTTCGCGCACCAGCGGGTAGCATTCGCGCGCGATGGTTTTGATTAGTGTTGACTTGCCACAGCCATTGGGACCGAGGATGGCGACGTGCTCACCGACGCCGATGCGCAGGTTGATGTCGTGGAGCACCACTTTTTCTCCGCGCATCACCGAGACATGCTCGAGTTCGAGTAGCGGGAGATCGTTAGAGGGCACGAGCGATCAAATCCTCCAGTTGTTCCGAGCGCAGCACGATGGGGTTGGCTTGCATGCTGCTGGCGCGGGCGGCTTTGGCGGCTAAGGCGGGGACGTCTTCGAGACGGACACTGTAAGTGCGCAGAGGTTGGACATCAAGGTCGCGGCAGAGGCGCGCGACCCAGTCCGCGCCGGATTCGGGGGTGGCGTTCGCATCGCCGGTCAGGATTTGGGCGATTGTGGTATAGCGGTCGAGGGTAACTGTTTGGGAGGCGGCCCGTAGCGCCGCGATGTTTACGCGCATGGCGTGGGGAAGGAGAGCGGCGCAGATGGCGCCGTGCGGCGCTTCGAACATGCCGCCGATCGGGGCGGCGAAGCCGTGAACGGCGCCGAGTCCGGCATTGGCAAGAGCAAGACCGCCGAGCAGGCTGGCGTAAGACATATCCGTGCGGGCCGACAAATCGCGGCCCTCGCGGCTGGCGCGCGGGAGGGCTGAAGCGGCAAGGCGCATGCCTTCGATGCAGAAAAGATCGGTGAAAGGATTGGCGCGACAGGAGACGTAGGGTTCGATCAACTGAGTAAGGGCATCGAGTCCGGTGGTGGCGGTGAGGGCGGGCGGGAGATCCAGGGTGAGTTCGGGATCGACGATGGCGAGGGAGGGCAGCATGAACGGGCTGCGGAGGCTGGCTTTGACGCGGTGTTCGGGCGAGGCGAGGACGGCATTACGGGTGACTTCCGAACCGGTGCCGGCGGTAGTGGGAACGGCGATGAACGGCGCCGATCGATGGATCAGAGGTTGGCCTTTGCCGATGATTTCCAGGTAGTCGAGGGGATCGCCGGGGTTGGCGAGCATGGCGGCGATGGCCTTGCCGGCGTCGATGACGCTGCCTCCGCCCAGCCCGACCACCATGTCGCATTGGGCGGCGCGGGCTTGTTCCGTGGCTTGGCGGATTAATTCGAGAGTTGGCTCTCCGTGGACCGGAAAGCGGATTGGGAAGGTATCGGCGATGCCTGCCACATCGTGAGAGCGGCGGGTAACCAGCAGCCCGCGCTTGCCCATCTTGGCCGCCGCGACGGGAATCTCGCATACCCTGCCCGGGCCAAAGACGATGCGCGTAGCCGTAGCGAATTCGAACGACATGCGGTTTAGCGGCCTTCCACTTCAGGAAAGACCTGGATGTATTTGGCGCTGGTCCGCGGAGCGGCCATCATCTCCGCAACAGTATCGCGCCACGTTTTGTAATGCGCGGTTTCGCGGTGCCGTAGTTGCGCGTCCGGAGTGCGGTAAACCTCGATGAGGGTAAAGCTGGACGGATCGTCTTCCCGCTGCAGCAAATCGAATTGCGCGATGCCGGGTTCCAGGATGCTTTGGCGGGCATTGGCGATGGTAGCCTCGCGGAAGGCGTCGACGGATTCCGGCTTCACGTGGATTTGAACGTGCACGATCATCATGCAGCCATCGTATAACGATGGGGGCAATCAGGCCAGGATGCGGCCGAGCCAGGCTTCCGCTATGGGGCGCGCCTTGGAGGGAAAGCGATGGCCGCCGTCGAGCATGTGAAATTCGACGTCGGTGGCGCGCAGGCGCAGGCGCTCGGGATAGAGTTCGGTCACTTCGGGCTTGTAGAACTCGTCTTCGCGGCGGGCGATGTGCAGGATGGAGGCCGATACTGGCTTGTACGGACCTTCCTCCCAATTGCGGGGAATCCCGCCGCAGATCCCGATGACGCCGCGGATTTCGTCCGGGTGGGTGGCGGCGAAGCGGTAGTTCATGCCCACGGGTTGAGAGAATCCGGCGAGGATACGGCGGGAGGCGGGGATGCCGTATTCGCGGCCGGCCTCGTTGAGGACGTGGAGGATCATATCGTGATGCAGGCGGACGGAGGAATCCGGGTGCTTGTGGGTGGCCCAACCGTAGCCGACATCGTTGGAACCCATGCTGAGATAGAACTGATTGGGACCCTGGAGCGCGGCGACGATGTGGCGGGGACCCATCATGGCGGCGGTGAGGCGGAGCATCGCTTCGGGATTCGCGCTGAAGCCGTGGAGGGTTACCACGAGCGTGGCGTCATCAGAAACCGAGTCCGGCGCGTACAGAAGGTAGCGGCAATCGAGACGGCTGGTGAAACTGGCAGTGGCGGATGTTTGGGAGGCTCATGAAAGGAGTTTCTGAGTAGCCAGAATTAATGAAATCTTCAACTTGATTTCGGTAGATTTGAGGTTATCATAAGCCTAATCGGTCATGAGCGCTAGAACTTCGCCCTGCTTGCGAATGGTGTGAGGCGGCTCTACAAAAGACCAACGGGGCAGTTTCAAGTAAGGAAGAGATAAAGAAGCCCGAAGAGGGCGGAGAACACGCCTTTCAGGCGCGGCCGCCGGAGTGTGGCCAAATGGAGAACTGAAACGAATGAACTCAGCGACGGGTTATTTCAAGCAGCTCACGTGTATGGTTCTGGTTGCCGTTTTTGCGTTTTGCGCGCCCATGCTTGCACAAGACGTTTTGGGCAACATAACGGGTACGGTGAAAGACGCGAGCGGCGCGGGAGTTCCGGACGCGACGGTACGGGCGCGGAACACCGGCACCAACCTGGAAGTGGTTCAACACACGCAAACCAACGGATCGTATTCCGTTCCGAATATTCCGGCGGGAAACTACGAGGTTAAATTCACCAAAGACGGTTTTGAGACCGAGACTCATACGCAGGTGATTGTGAACGCGAACCGCACCAGCACCGTGGATGGCGCGCTTAAGGTGGGTACGGTATCGACCACGGTGGAGGTGACGGCGACGCCGTTGATGAACCAGGTGGATACGACGAACGGCTACGTGGTCGATCAGCTGACGATTCAAGATACTCCACTGGGCACCGGCAGCTTCACGCAGTTGGCGATCTTGAGCCCGGGAGTACACGCGGACATGCTGGGCGGCGCGGGCAGTAACGCCGGACTGGGCAATCAAGCGATTTTCGCCAACGGCAACCGCGACACCAGCAATAGCTTTTCGCTGAATGGCGTCGACACCAACAACCTGTTCAATGGCAATTCCTCCAGCCAGGTGGGTGAGAACCGCTTCGTGCTGAACATCGGCGAAAACTTCGGCGCCGGCGGCGCGATTCAGACCAGCACTTCGGTCTACGGCGCGATCGGGCAGGCTTTGCCTACGCCGCCGACGGAGACCATCCAGGAAGTCGCGGTGAACGCGGCGATGTACGACGCGACGCAGGGGGCGCATAGCGGCGCTCACATCAGCGTGATCACGAAATCGGGCACCAACGATCTGCACGGCATGCTGTACGAGGATTTTCAGAATAGCGTGATGAACGCGGCGCCGTTCTTTTACAATGCTTCGCCCGCGATTACGAACAAAGATCCATACCTGAACCGCAATCAGTTCGGCGTGAATTTGGGCGGCCCGATCAAGAAAAACAAGCTGTTCTATTTCGCGGCTTATCAGGGCGTGCGCATTGCGGATGCGGCCGATGCCACGAAGGATGTGAGCGTACCGGTCGGGTTGACCAACGACCGTAGCACGCAGGGGATCATCAACATGGTCCAGACGAGCTACGGCAAGACGATCACGGCATCTCAGATCAGTCCGGTGGCGCAGCAGATGCTGCAGGCGACTCTGCCGGGCGGCGCTTACCTGTTTCCGAGCGCGCAGATTACCAACTCAGCGCAGGCGCAGGCGCTGGGATACGACGCGGTGGTGGAAGGTCCCAACGCGAAATCGAACGTGGACCAGGCGATCGGGAACATCGACTACAACGTGAACGATATGGACCGGCTGACGGTGAAGTATTACTATCAGCGCGACCCGACGACCAATCCGTTCGGCGCGGTGGGCGCGCTGCTCGGCTTCCCGCAGCAACTTTCGGCGGGCAGCCAGGTGGGGGCGATCAACAACACGGTGATCCTGACGCCGTCGTTGACGTGGCAGCAGCATGCGGGCTTCACGCGGCTGCAGGCGTATTCGAACACGCAGCAGCAGTTCTCGCCGTCGACTTTCGGCATGAATTTGCTGGGCGCGGCCAATTTTCCGCAGATCGAAATTTCCGACACGCTGGGCAGCAACGGGCTGGAGTTCGGCCCGAGCGTCAGCTTCGGCAATGCGGGCATGTATCAGAACCAGTGGGAACTGGGATCGTCGCTCAATTGGGTGAAGGGCAGGCACACGATCGCCGTGGGCGGCAGTTGGGCGCACACGCAGTTGAATATTCTGAACAACAACACGGAGTCGGACACGCTCGGATTCAAGAGCTTCTTGAATTTCGTGGAAGGCGCGGTCCGCACGGGCAGCAATTCCGCGGCGTTTCCCAACGCGAACGCCAGCCGGTACTACCGGTCGGACACGGACGGCTTGTACATCAACGATAACTACAAAGTCCGCAGCAATCTTTCGCTGACTTTGGGGCTGCGTTGGGATTTCGATGGGCCGCTGACGGAGAAGTACGGCCGGCTGGCGACATTCAATCCCAGCCTGTACTCCTATGACGCTGCGTCCGATACCATCACCAGTTCCGGGTTAGAGATTGCCGGCAACAACGCTACGCTGGGCACGGCGGGCGCCAACGACTCGCTGGTGAATCAGCATCAATGGGGATTTGCGCCGCGCATCGGCGTAGCCTGGACACCCAAGTCGAAACTTACGATTCGCAGCGGGTTCGGTATGTACTACGACCGCGGCGAACTGTTCAGCGAGTTCTCGCCAAGCGCTGGTTTCGGATTCAACGGACCGCTGGGCGTAACACTGGAGCAGCCGTTTCGTAAATGCGATTTTCGCCACCAAGGGTGCGACGCTGCAAACGCCCTTCGGTACTACGCTGCCGACCGCGCCTCCGCAAACCGCGGCTGCCTTCCAGGCTTTATTGCCGAACTTGAACGATACGCTGAACGGCGATTATCCCGCGGGAAACCTGTTCGGACCGTTTTTGATCGGCGGCTACGATTCCAACAATAAGCTGCCTTATACGCTGAACTGGACCTTCGACATTCAATACCAGGCGTCGAATAGCTGGCTGCTGAGTGTTGGTTATGTTGGTAACCACGGCGTTCACGAAGTGCTGCCGATCCCGTTCAACCAGCCTGGAATAGCCACGGCGGCGAACCCAATCCACGGACAGACGTCCTCTTACGGCGGCCTCACTCCGCTGTACTTGAATCAGGAACCCTACGATCCGGCCCCGGAATATGCGGGCAACGCGCCGGGACGCGTGCCATATATCGGCTACGACATGAACTCCGTGCTGTACGAAGCGGAAGGCATCTCTAATTACAACGCGCTGCAGGTGCAGGCGCGCAAGCGGCTGTCGAACGGACTGCAGTTTACCGGCTTCCTACACCTGGTCGCATGCGCTCGACGAACAGAGCGGGCTCGGTCTGTTCTTCACGGGCAACAATCCGTTGAATCCCAAGTCCAACTATGCGTCGGCGGATTTCGACCAAACGCATGTATTTCTGATTAACTACAGCTATACGCTGCCGAAGATCACTTCCAACCAATCGTTGGGGTACCTGGTGAACGGCTGGACCATCGGCGGGCAGACGGTGGCACAGAGCGGGCAGCCTTACAGCGTCTACGATTATTCGGGATCGGTCGCCGGCCTTTATTACGGGTCGAGCGATTACATCACCAACCCGATCGTGCCACTGCTGCCGGGCGTAACCGCGAAACAGGCTCAGTTGCAAGGCACTACGGGCGTAAATGCAGGGAAACCGGTGTTGAATGTGGCGGACTTCGCCCCGCAGTTTGTGGCGCCGGGCACCAACGGCGTACCGGCTTGCGATTCGTCTGGGTGCGATCTTTATAACTCGCTGTATGGCGGCACGGGCCGGAATATCTTCCGCGCGCCGTTCCAGGTGCGGTTCGATATGACACTCGGGAAGGAGTTCCTGTTCCACGACCGGTATCGCTTGCGGTTTAACTTCGACGCGTTCAATCTGTTCAATCATCCGGATTTCGATGCGCCGAACAACGACGTGGATTTCTTCCCGTACTATGAGGGTCCGCCGTCGATTCCGCCGACCGGCAGCCTGGGATATATCCAGCATACGGTTGGCAGTTCGCGGTTCCTGCAGTTGTCCCTGCACTTGTCGTTCTAGTTGCAAGAGGGCCCCGGGCGAAGCGGGGCCCGCAACAAAAATGCCGGACTGGAATCCGTCGCAATATTTGAAATTCGCGGATGAACGGACGCGGCCTTGCCGGGATTTGGCGGGCCGCATTGCCGTGCCCAATGTCAGGCGGGCAATCGATCTGGGCTGCGGCCCCGGGAATAGCACGGCCGTGCTGCGGGAACGATGGCCGGACGCGGAGTTGGTGGGTCTGGACAGTTCCGCCGAGATGATCGAGCGCGCGCGGGCCGAATATCCCGATCAAGAGTGGGTCACGGGGGACATCGGCGCGTGGGCCGCGGATGCATCCGGCCCCAAGTATGACGCGGTCTTTTCCAACGCCGCGCTGCAGTGGGTGGACGACCACGCCAGTTTGTATCCGCGGCTTTTGGCGCGGGTGGCGCCGGGCGGGGCGCTGGCGGTGCAGATTCCCGGGAATATCGATGCGCCGCAGCACCGGCTGATGCGCGAGCTGGCGCGTTTGCCCGAAGGCGCGGTGCGCGACTGGCACCACCATGAAATGGAATTCTATTACGACGCGCTGGCGCCCATGGCCGCGCGGCTGGATCTTTGGGCGACCGAATATCTGCACATCCTGGCTGACGCCGAAGCGGTTTTGGAATGGTATCGCGGTACCGCGCTGCGGCCTTTCCTGGCAGCGTTGAAGAGCGACGGGGAACGCGAGCGATACATCGCCGAGTATCTGGCGGCGCTGCGCGAGATCTTTGTACCTCGTCCGGCGGGCGGCGTACTGTTTCCATTCCGGCGAATCTTCGTGGTCGCGTACCAGCGGTAAAGCCGGCCGTCGCGCGGCGCGCATACAATAGACTTTCACATGCGTAACGTGGCAGTCTTCTTCCTGGTATGCGGCGGCCTTTCCGGCGCCGCGATCCCGCGCGCGGAGTATCCGCAGCCCCAGTTCCAACGCGAGCAATGGCAGAGCCTCAACGGGCCCTGGGAGTTCGAGTTCGACGATGCCAATGCCGGGCTCGACGGCGACTGGGAATCGGGTGGGAAGAAGTTCAGCAAAAGCATCACCGTGCCGTATTGTTTTGAAAGCAAGCTGAGCGGCATCGCGGACACGTCGTTTCATCCCTGGATGTGGTACCGGCGGACGGTGCGGGTGCCCGCGGAGTGGAAAGGGCAGCGCGTGCTGCTGCATTTCGGCGCGGTGAATTACTGGTCGACGGTGTGGGTGAACGGCAAGGAAGCGGGCAGCCACGAAGGCGGCAACACGCCGTTCACCTTCGATGTGACGCCGCTGTTGAAGGCGGGCGATAACACCGTCACGTTGCGGGCGCACTTTCCCCCTACGGACCGGTACATTCCGCGCGGGAAGCAGTTCTGGGAGCCGAAATCGAAGAGCATTTTCTATACGCGCACCAGCGGCATCTGGCAGCCGGTGTGGATGGAAGCAGTGGGGGCGAGCTATCTGGATCGGGTGAAGATCACGCCTTCGACGGATGGAACAGTGCGGCTGGAATTGGCGATCGCGCGGCCCCAGCCGGACCTGGAGGTTACGGCGGCAGCGAGCTTCGGCGGTGCGGCCGCGGCATCGGCGACGGCGCATACGAACTCCGCGCGGACGACCGCGCTGCTGGCGATCAATGAGCCGAAGCTGTGGTCGGTGGCCGCGCCGAACCTGTACGATCTGACTTTGGAATTGCGGCACGCCGGCGTGGTTTTGGACCGGGTACACAGCTACTTCGGCATTCGCAGCGTGACGGTGGAGAACGGCAAGGTGCTGCTGAACGGCAACCCATGCTTTCTGAAGATGGTGCTCGACCAGGGTTATTGGCCGGAGAGCATCCTCACGCCGCCCACCGATGAGGCCATGCAATACGACATTCGCATGGCCAAGGAAATGGGCTTCAACGGCGCGCGCAAGCACCAGAAGCTGGAGGATCCGCGGTTTCTGTATTGGGCGGACCGCATGGGATTTCTGGTGTCGAGTGAAATGGCTAACGCCTACGAATTCGACGATGGGTATGTGGCGCGGTTCACGCGGGAATGGACGGCGGCGGTGGAGCGCGACTACAATCATCCGTCGATTGCCATTTGGGTGCCGATCAATGAGAGCTGGGGCGTGCCGAATCTGCGGGATGCGCGGCAGCAGAATCATCTGAAGTCGCTCTACGCGCTGACGCATTCGTTGGATGCTACGCGGCTGGTGGTGGATAACGACGGCTGGGAACATACGGGGATGACGGACCTGTTTGCCATTCACGATTATGCGCGGACGGGCGATTTGCTTTACGAACGGTACAAAGATCTTGGAAAGGCAGGCGCGGGCGTACCCGACAATTACAAAGCGGCGCTGATTCCGGGATACCAATACAACGGTTCCCCAGTGTCGCTGACGGAATTCGGAGGGATCGCGTTTATCCCGCCGGGGCACGAGGTTCCGCGGGAAGCGTGGGGTTACTCGGGCGTGGAGAAGACGGCGGATGCGGCGATCGAGCGGCTGCGCGGGCTGTACACAGCCATCGCGCGGATACCGGGATTCGCGGGGCTTTGCTACACGCAATTGACGGACGTGGAGCAGGAGATCAACGGTCTGATGACTTACGACCGCAAGCTGAAATTCGACGCGCAACGAGTGCGGGAGATCAATGCACTGGTCCACTGACAGCGCGCTGGAAGCGCTGGCGCCTGCGGCGGTGGCGGGCGCGGGTTTCCTGGCGTGGGCGGTGCGGGGACGGGCGGCGCGGGTCTTCGGGCCGTCGGTGCATCGCGGACCGCGCGGACGAAAGGCGATTGCGCTCACGTTTGACGACGGTCCGAGCGAGTCGACGCCGGCGGTACTAGAACTGCTTCACCGGCTGAAGGTGCCGGCGACGTTTTTTCTGGTGGGGGCTAACGTAGAGCGCTTGCCCTACGTGGCGCGCGCAGTCTACGCGGCCGGTCATGAAATCGGCAACCACAGCCATACACACCCGCTGTTCTGCTTTCATTCGGCGGCCTTTATCTACGGGGAGTTCGCGCGCGCGCAGTCGGCGATCGCGGATGCGACGGGACACCCGCCGCGGCTTTTGCGGGCGCCTTATGGCGCGCGCTGGTTCGGCTTTCGGGCGGCGCAGCGACGCTTGGGACTGCAGGGCATCATGTGGACTGCCATCGGCTATGATTGGAAGCTGGAGGCTGATAAAATAGTAGACCGCATGCTGGCGGGGGCCTCTAACGGCGCTATTCTTTGCCTGCATGATGGACGCGCGCTTCAAGCCAATCCGGATATCCGGGCAACGGTCGAAGCCGTGGGCCGCCTGGTTCCTGCTTTGCGGGACCAGGGTTACGAATTCGACACGGTTAGCCACTTATTATGTCCGATGAACTGATCGAAAGAGTCCGCAAAGTGATCGCCACATCCAAACGTCTTCCGGAGGAGAAGGTGACGATCGACTCTACCTTCGAAGAGCTTGGCATCGATTCGATGGATGCCGTGGAGATTCTTTTCGCCCTGGAAAACGAGTTCGATATCAACATTCCAGACGAGGAAGTGAAGCAGGTGCGCAACGTACGCCAGATGGCCGAAGGCGTGGCGAAACTGCTGGCGGCGAAGGCGGCTGGCACGCCCACGGCGCAATAATATGCGTCGCGTCGCCATTACCGGCGTGGGTGTGATTGCCGGACCGGGGAGGACTGCCTGCGAGTTCTGGAAAGCCCTGGTGGAAGGCAAATCGGCGATCGGGCCGCTCGAATCGACCGACACCTCGAACCTGCGCTTCCAGAACGGGTCGGAAGTGAAGGGCTACACGCACGCCCCGTACTTTGAGGACCGGCGCGCGGACTTCATGGACCGGTTCGCGCAGTTCGGGGTGATTGCGGCGCGCGAGGCGGTGACGGATGCGGGCATCGAATGGACGCTGGAGCTGCGGGAGCGGACGGCGATCATTACGGGCTCCTGCGTGGGCGGGCAATCGACGGAAGACGTCGGCTTCGTGGAAGTTTATAAGCTGGCACATAACCGGGTGCATCCGCTGACCATTCCGAAGACCATGGCGAATGCGGGCGCGAGCCATATTTCGATGGAGTTCGGCATTACCGGGCCGAGTTTTACGATTTCGACGGCTTGCGCGTCGGCAGCGCATGCGATCGGGCAGGCGTTTTGGATGATCCGGTCGGGCATGGTGGATCTGGCTTTGACGGGCGGCAGCGAAGCGCCGTTCAGCTACGGCATTCTGAAGGCTTGGGAGGCGATGCGGGTGGTTTCGCCGGATACGTGCCGGCCGTTTTCGCGGGATCGCCATGGCATGATTCTGGGCGAAGGCGCGGGCATGCTGGTGCTGGAGCCTTGGGACGCGGCGGTAGCGCGCGGGGCTCGCATTCACGCGGAGATGGTGGGATTCGGTATGTCGGCGGACGCCTGCCACATCACCCAGCCATCGGCGGAGGGCGCGGCGCGGGCCATGCGCGGGGCTTTGCGGGATGCCGCCATCGAGCCGGAGCAGGTCGCGTACATCAATGCGCACGGGACGGCGACTGCGGCTAACGATCCGACGGAAACTACGGCAATCCGTAGCGTATTTGGGGCGCACGCCAACAAGCTGGCGATCAGTTCGACGAAGTCGATGCACGGGCATGCGCTGGGCGCGGCAGCGGCTTTGGAAGCGGTGGCCGCGGTGCTTTCGTTGCGGGATGGCATGCTGCCTCCCACCGCGAATTATCGCATGGCGGATCCGGAATGCGATCTGGACGTGATTCCCAACAAAGCTCGGCAGGCGCAGGTGGAGTATGCCCTGTCGAATTCGTTTGCGTTTGGCGGGTTGAACGCGGTCCTGGCGTTTAAGAAGGCTTGAGCGGCGCTTAGACGCCGCGGCGGTTGCCCCACAGGTCTACGTGAAGGCGGGGGCTGAAGCGGTAACCTTCCTTTTTGCAGATTTCAGCCAACCAGGCGCCTCGTTCTCGCAAAGTTTCCGGATCGATTCCTTCCGGCATCAGGATTACCTTCTCAGGGTGGGCGGAAAGCGAGCCGGCCAGGCTGCGCACTTCGGCTAAGTCGTCCGGCTTGGCGATAACGAACTTCAGTTGGTAATCGTAGCCGTCCATCAAGCGGCGCAGGACTTCCGGCTGAATGCGCAGGCGTTCGTGGCGCTCGGCCCAGTCGCCTTCCGGCGTGGAGTTGGCGAGCTTGGGGCTGATGCTCATCAGGTCGCACTCCACCGGCGCGAATACGGTGCCGGCGGTTTCGATGGTGATGTGCAGGTCGCGGGCGCGGAGACGACGGGTAAGTTCGACGATTTCGCGGGCGATCATGGGCTCGCCGCCGGTGACCACCACGTGGCGCGCGCGGGTAGCGTCGACTGCTTGCCAGAATCGCGGTCGAGCGGCCAATCGTCGCCTTCGGGTTTCCAGGACGTATAGGGCGTGTCGCACCAGGAGCAGCGCAGATTGCAGCCGCTGGTTCGGACGAAGACCGAAGGCACGCCGACGAGCGCGCCTTCGCCCTGCACGGAGTAGAAGATTTCAGCGATCCGCAATGCCGGCCTCTTCGAAACCCTTGCGCGCGCAGCAGGCAGGAGTCGCACTGGCCGCAGGGGCGGCCATCGGGCGTCGGATCGTAGCAACTGTGCGTCAGGCTGAAGTCGAGACCGAGTTCGCTGGCCGAGCTTCACGATTTCGGCTTTCGAAGGGCGGATCAGCGGGGTGTGGATTTGAATGCGTAGGCTGCCCTCGACGCCGGCTTTCGTGGCCAGATTGGCCATGCGTTTCGAAGGCGTCGATGAATTCGGGGCGGCAATCCGGGATAGCCGGAATAATCGAGCGCGTTCACGCCGATGAAGATGTCGGGCGCTTCGAGCACCTCGGCCCAGGCCAGCGCGAAGGAGAGAAAAATCGTGTTGCGGGCGGGGACGTAGGTGATCGGGATGCCGTGGCCCATGTCATTCGGCGGACGGCCTTTGGGGACGGCGATATCGTCGGTGAGGGCGGAGTGGCCGAACTCGCGCAGGTCGATCTGGGCCACGACGTGGCGCGCGGCGCCCAGGGCTTGCGCGACGCGGGCGGCGGCGTCGAGTTCGATGCGGTGGCGCTGGCCGTAATCGAAGGAGAGCGCGTAGCATTCGTAGCCATCGCGCCGGGCGAGCGCGAGGCAGGTGGAGGAATCGAGTCCGCCGCTCAGAAGGCAGACCGCTTTGCCAATGTTCACCATCCGCCTTTATTGTAGTAGGAGCGATGCAGCCAGTACGCCGTATTTTGTTGGTGACGCCGCCGGTGGGTCCGATTGGATCGGGCGAGTCTGGCGGCGTGGAGACGCATCTATTGAACCTGGCGCCGATTCTGGTGCAGCGGGGATACGCGTTGGGGGTGATAGCGCCGGCGGGAAGCGTAGTGCCCGTGAGCGGCGTGACCTTGTATCAGACCGGGGGCGCGATGAGCCCGAGCGCGACGCGGGCCAGCCGCGATCGGCGCAGCACACCGCAAGCGGGCGGCGTGCTGGAGAACATGTGGGAGAAGGCGCTGCGGGTGCAGGATGACTACGACTTCGTAGTGGGGGCGAGCTACGACTGGCTGCCGTTTTATCTGACGCCTTTCTTCAAGACGCCTGTAGGACATTGGGTCACGATCTGTTCGGCGATCGACGAAGTAGACGGCATGATCGAGAAACGATGGCGCGAGGGCGGGCTGAAACTGGCGATGTATACGGGCGCGCAAGTGAAGACGTTTGCTTTTCTGAAGGGCGCCGAAGTGGCGCTTTTGTATGGGGGGGTGGACACGGCGGTCTTCCGCTTCGAGGCGGCGCCCGCGGGCCGGTTGTGCTGGGCGGGACGGATCTCGCCCGAGAAGGGGCTGGAGGATGCCATCGCCGCGGCGTCGGAACTCGGGATGCCGCTGGATGTCTGCGGCAAGATCCAGGACGAGGCTTATTGGCGGACGGTGACAAGGGAGGCGGCAGCGGAGGTGGTGTACCACGGGTTTCTGGGGCCGGAGGAACTGCGGAAGCGATATGGCCTGGCGAGCGCGACGCTGGCCACGCCGCGATGGGTGGAGGCATTCGGGAATACGGTGATCGAATCGCTGGCGTGCGGAACGCCGGTGGTGACGTATGACCGGGGAGGCCCAGCGGAGATCGTGGAGGATGGCAGGAGCGGCGTACTGGTTCCGTTTGCGAGCGGCGCGGCGGGGCTGGCGGAGGGAGTGCGGGCGGCCCTGCGGCTGGACCGGCGGGCGGCCCGGGCGCGCGCCGGGGACTTCACGTTCGCGCGGATGGCGGATCGATTCGAAGCGTGGGTTCAGACCGGCACGCCGCAGGACCACAGTAAGTAGCCGACCGCTTGCCGGACGTAGTTCCAACGGTAGGCCAGCGAGTCGCGGGCGCGCTCGGGGCGCGGCGATCCGTAGACGGTGTAACCGTCGCCTTCCAACATCTTCTTGACCCGGTAGATGTGATAGCCATCGCTGACTACGATGACCGATTGCATGGCCATACGCCGCATGATTTCGGCGGCGCGCGCGGTGGAGGCCACCGTGCTGCTGCCTTCGCGCTCCACGACTACGTCTTCCGGCGGCACGCCGTTGTTGGTCAGATAGTCGCGGCCGACGTCTCCTTCGGTGAAGACGGGATCGCCGCCGGCGCCGCCGGTGGTCATGATTTTCGGCGCGAGGTTCTTGCGGTAGAGATCGAGGGCGTGATCCAGGCGGGCCTTCAGAACCGGGGAGGGGTGACCGCGATATTCGGCGGCGCCGAGGACCAGGATCACGTCGGCAGGGCGCGCTTCGTCGTAGGTGGCCTGACGCTCGATGCGGATGGCGGTATAGGCGGTGGCCAGCAGGGCCAGAGAGACCGCCGCGACCGCCGCATTCAGAAAGGTCCGTTTCATCTGCGCTATTCTGATCCCAGACACATTGTAAGATGCCTAAGCTCGAAACGATATCCAGTGCCGCCAATCCGCTGTTGAAAGATGTACGCCGCGCCATCGGCAGCGGCGGGTTGACGCAGGAAGGCTACCTGGTGGCGGAGACCTTTCACCTGCTGGAAGAGGCTTTGCGGAGCGGGTGCACGGTGAAGGTAGTGCTCTGCTCGGAGTCGGTGCAATCGGCCGTGGAAAGCCACGTGAAGCGGCTGGCCGGCATGCGGGTGGCGGTTGTGGCCGATCAACTGTTTCCCTTCATTTCCGGCACGGAGGCGAGCCAGGGAGTGATTGCGCTGGTGGAACCCCCCATCTGGAATCTGCCGCAACTGTTTCGCGGGCGAAGCTTGGTGGTGGTTCTGGATGGCTTGCAGGATCCGGGCAATGCGGGCACCATCGCGCGCGCCGCGGAGGCCTTCGGCGCTTCGGGCATCATGTTCCTGAAGGGAACGGTGAGCCCGTTCAATCCGAAGGCGCTGCGGGCAGCGGCGGGATCGCTGTTCCGGGTGCCGTTCGCGTACGGCTTGGATCCGGCATTGGCGCGGGCGGCCCTGCAGCAGAACAAGCTGGACGTGTACGCGGGCGTGCCGGTGAATTCACAGCAGCCGTCGAAGAGCCTTGGTGACGTGGATTTTTCACGGAAGTGCGCGCTGGTGATCGGCAACGAGGCGCGCGGTGTTAGCCCCCAGCTGCGCTCTGCGGCGATGGACATTTCGATTCCGACGGCGGGGGTCGAATCGTTGAATGCGGCGGTGGCGGCCGCGATCTTATTGTATGAAGCCCGGCGCCAAAGGTCGCTGAGCAGTTGAGCCTGTTCGACACCACCGGGCCTCGCGATCCGGAGACGGTCGACAAGAAGCGGCCGCTGGCCGACCGCATGCGCCCCACGACCCTCGATGAGTTTGCGGGGCAGGACCATGTGCTGGGCGAGGGGAAGCCGCTGCGGCGCCAGATCGAGCACGACGAACTCAGCTCGGTGATTCTGTGGGGACCGCCGGGCGTAGGCAAGACCAGCCTGGCGCAGTTGATTGCGCGGCTGACGCGGTGCGAATTCATTCCGTTCAGCGCCGTGCTAAGCGGCATCAAAGAGATCAAAGCGGTGATGGTGGATGCGGAGCGGCTGCGGCGGATGGGGCGGCGCACGATCGTGTTCGTCGACGAGATCCACCGCTTCAATAAGGCCCAGCAGGACGCCTTTCTGCCATACGTGGAGAAGGGTGATATCGTGCTGATCGGCGCGACGACGGAGAACCCTTCGTTTGAGGTGATCGCGGCGCTGCTGTCGCGGTCGCGGGTGTATGCGCTGCGGGCGCTGACCAGCGAGGAGATCGCGGAACTGCTGCGGCGGGCGCTGGCGGATCGCACGCGGGGGCTGGGAGAGCTGGAGATTGTAGCGCCGGTGAACCTCCTGGAGCAGATCGCCATCTATGCGGGGGGGATGCGCGGTCGGCCTACAATACCCTGGAAGCGGCCGTGGCTGCCTCGCCGCCGCACGAGCTTTCCGAGGCCGCGGTACAGGACGCCATCCAGCGCAAGGTGCTGCTCTACGATAAGTCGGGCGAGGAACACTACAACCTGATTTCGGCGCTGCATAAGTCGGTGCGGTCGAGCGATGCGGACGCGGCGCTGTACTGGCTGGCGCGCATGCTGGAGGCTGGCGAGGACCGGCTTTACATCGCGCGGCGGCTGATGCGGATGGCGATCGAAGACATCGGGCTGGCGGATCCGCGGGCATTGGAGCAGGCCGTGGCGGCGAAGGAGGCGGTCCACTTTCTGGGCATAGGCGAGGGCGATCTGGCGTTGGCGCAGGTTGCGATTTATCTTTCAGCCGCGCCGAAGTCGGACGCGTCCTATCGGGCGCTGGGCGACGTGCAGGCGGACGTGCAAGCGACCATGGCGGAGCCGGTGCCGATGCATTTGCGGAACGCGCCGACGGCGGCGATGAAGCAATGGGGCTACGGGGCGGGTTATGAGCACGCGCACAAGCAGGAGGACGCCATCACGGGGATGGAGTGTCTGCCGGCGGGGCTCGCGGGGCGGCAGTATTATCATCCGACGGAACGGGGTGTAGAGAAGCGGATTGGGGAGCGCTTGGAGGAATTGAGGAAGGCGCGCGAGGCGGCTCGGGGGCGGGAGGAATGACAGGCAAGGTGGCGCTCGTGACCGGCGGGGCTTCCGGGATCGGGAGGGCGTTGTGCGAGGAGATCGCCCGGCGGGGCGGGATCGCGGTGGTGACGGACATCAACGAGGAAGGCGCGCAGGCGGTTGCCGATGAGATTATCGGGCAAGGTGGGCGAGCGGTCAGCGCGCGGCTGGACGTTACGAATGCGGAGGATGTGGAGCGCATTGTCGAGGAGACCGCCCGGACGCACGGGCGCCTCGACTACATGTTCAACAACGCGGGCATCGGGGTGGGGGGGAAGTGCGGGACCTCACGCTGGAGCACTGGAAGCAGTGCATCGATATCAACCTGTGGGGCGTGATCTACGGGGCGCGGGCGGCGTACGTCGCGATGCTGCGGCAAGGCTCCGGGCACATTGTGAATACGGCATCGGCGGCGGGGTTAGTGGGCGAGCCGGGGCTGGCGCCTTACTCGGTGACCAAGAGTGCGGTGGTGGCGCTATCGGCGGCGCTGCGGGCGGAGGCGGAGGCGTTCGGGATCCGGGTGACGGTGATTTGTCCCGGTTTCGTGGATACGGCGATCTACGAGAACGCCATCGGCATGCAAGTGGACAAAGACGAGTTTCTGAAGAAGCTGCCGGTGAAACTGGTGTCTGCGCCGGACGCCGCGCGGGCGATTCTGCGGGGCGTGGAGCGCAACGAGAGGATTGTCGTGTTCCCGTTCTATGCACGGCTGGGCTGGTGGCTCGTGCGGCTGAACCCCGGCGCGTTGGACGGGCTACATCGCAAGACTCTGGCGCGGCTGCGCGCCATGCGCGGTCATTCGTAGCGCAGAGCGATCAACGGGTCGATGCGGGTGGCGCGGCGCGCCGGGATGTACACGGCGAGAGCGGCTACTAACGCGAGGGTGAGGGCGACTGCGCCGAAAGCCAGCGGGTCGGTGGCTTTCACGCCAAAGAGCATGGAGGCGATGACGCGCGTGAGGCCAAAGGCGCCCGCAAGTCCGACGGCAAGTCCGATGCCGGCCAGGATGAAGCCGTGGCGGACGATCATGGCGAGCATGTCGCCGCCGCTTGCGCCGAGGGCGACGCGGATGCCGATTTCCTGGGTGCGCTGTTCGACGGAGTAGGACATTAGTCCGTAGATGCCCAGCGCGGCGAGCAGTAATGCCGTGCCGGCGAAGATGGTGAGCAGCAGCATGCTGAAATTGAGGCGCGCGGTGGAATCGGAGATGACCCGCTCCATGCTACGGAAGCGGGAAACGGGCAGTTGCCCATCGACGGCCAGGAATTCGCGCTGGATAGCGGTGGCCAGGGCGGTGGGCTCCTGGGTGGTACGGACGGCCCAACTCAGCGGCAGCACCTTATTGGCAAGCTGAGTGAGACCGTTGGTAACTTGGCTGCCGGGAACGTACATGACGCCTTGCATGTCGCCGGTGAGGCCATTTTCGCGCACGTTGCCGACGATGCCGACGATCTCGCGTGCAGGCTCGTCGAAGTCGGGACCAAGGCCTTTGCCGATGGTGATGCTACGGCCGACGGGATCTTCGCCCTTCCAATATTTTTTGGCCATGGCCTGATTGATGATGACCACGCGGGCGGAGGATGCGGAGTCGTGGTCATTGAAGGCGCGGCCCCGTACCAGCGGAATACGGAAAGCGGCGAAGTAGTGGGGGGAGACCGAGCGCCATTGTTCGTCGCCGTTGTAGACATCGCCCTTGGGAGGCGTTTTGCCGGCAATGTTGAACGGAAGATCGATGCCGCCTTCGACGGGCAGCACGATGGTGGTGGAGGCGGCCTGGACACCGGGCAAGCTCTCTAGACGCGGGATCATCTGGCGGACCAGGTTATCGACTTTGGCGGTGGAATCGTAGCGGCCGCCGGACAGGGACGTCTGGAGGGTCAGGACATTATGCGCCTGGAAGCCGGGATCGAGGGACCGCAGGCTGGCGAAGGTTCGGATCATAAGGGCGGCGCCAACCAACAGGATGACGGCGAGGGCGATTTCCGAGACGACGAGGAAGCCGCGAGCGCGATTCTGATGGCGTCCGGTGCCGGAGCGGCCGCTGGTGTCCTTCAGGGAGGAATTCACGTCGAGGCGGGAGATGTGGATGGCGGGGAAGAGTCCGAAGACGATGCCGGTGCCGAAGGCAACCGCGAGAGTGAAGGCGAGCACGCGCCAGTCGAGCGCGGAGACGGAGGCGGCCGACTCGAAACGTTCGCTGATGTGGGGCAGATCGCCAGGTACTACCGCGAGCAGGGCGCGCACGCCTACGGCGCCGAGGATGAAGCCGAGGATGCCGCCGGCAAAAGCCAACACGACGCTTTCGGTGAGCAACTGGCGGACGATGCGGAAGCGGTTCGCGCCGACGGCGGTGCGGATGGCCATTTCCCTCTGGCGGGTGGAAGCGCGGGCGAGCTGCAGATTGGCTACGTTGGCGCAGGCGATGAGGAGAACGAAGCCAACCGCGCCCAGCAGGATCATGAGAGGTTGTTTCACGCTGCCGGACTGCGCCTCCTGCAAGGGAACCACGGCGACGCTTTCGGTTTTGTCCATCCATTTGGGATTGGCCTGGCGGAAGCGTTCGCCCACCACTTTCATTTGGGCGCGCGCGGTTTTCAGCGTGACTCCGGGTTTCAACCGTCCTGCCGCGGCCAGATAGTGGCCCTGGTTGGCGCTCTCAGGATCGGCCTGCAAGGGGATGTAGATGTCGGCCGGCGGATCGGACTGGAAGGTGGCGGGAAGGACACCGATGACGGTAGTGGGCTCGCCGCCAATCAGGAGCGGAGCGCCTACTGCGCGCAGGTCGCCCCCCAGGCGGCGGGTGAAAAGCTGGTGACTGATGACGGCGACCTTCGGTCCGTTGGGCGAATCTTCCTGTGCGGTAAAGGTGCGGCCGATGACGGGAGCTACTCCGAAGACGCGAAAATATTGGGCCGAGACGTGGATGCCTTTTACCTGCTCGGGGTGGTCCGTGCCGCCGACGTTCATGCCGGGGCCGGCGAAATCATAGGCGGCCATGGATTCGAAGACGTCGTTTTGTTTCCAGATATTAAATTTGGGGACGGAGGTGGATCCGCCGCCCTGGAAATCGGGATAGCCGCGGGTGACGGTCATGATGCGGCCGGCGTCCGGGTAGGGCAGAGGTTTTAGCAGGACTACGTTGATGACGGAGAAGATGGCGGTATTCGCGCCAATTCCGAGGGCCAGCGCGGCGACGGCGATGGCGGTGAAGCCGGGGCTCTTGCGTAACACACGGAAGGCCAGGCGCAAATCCGCGAGTAAGTTCTCCATGATTGAAATACGACCCAGGGTAGCCGAAAGTTCCACAACTTCCCCCCAAGCTGCCAGTTAGCGGGGCAGCGGAGGGAGTTGTCTCAGGCGGGTTTCATTTTGGCGGCGAACTTGCGGCGGAACTTGCCGACTTTGGGCGCGACGACGTAGGAACAATAAGGCTGGTTGGGATTGTTGGCGAAGTATTCCTGATGATAGTCTTCGGCGATGTAGAAGGTAGAGGCGGGAGCGATCTCGGTGACGATGGGATCGGGGAAGGCTTTGGACGCGGTGAGTTCGCGGATGACCTGTTCGGCCGTGGCGCGCTGCTCTTCGGAATGGTAGAAAATGGCGGAGCGGTATTGGGTGCCGGCATCGTTCCCTTGGCGATTGAGGGTGGTGGGATCGTGGATGGCGAAGAAGACTTCCAGGATGTCGTGGAAGGAGGTGACATCGGGATCGAAGGTGATTTGCACGACTTCGGCGTGGCCGGTGCGTCCGGTGCAGACGTCGTGGTAGGTAGGTTTCGGCTGGCGGCCTCCCATGTATCCGGACTCGACGGAGAGCACGCCTTGCATGCCGTCGTAGACGGCTTCGAGACACCAGAAGCAGCCGCCGGCAAGCGTGGTGATTTCACTTTGGGACATGGCTTCAGGGTAGCGCAACGGAGGCGGCGTCGATGCGCACCTTGTCGTTGACGCGCAGCACGAAGGTGCTGGGATTCTTCATGCCCCATTTGACGTAGGGGATGGAGAAGGTGGTCTTCACGGACGCATGGCCCCGATCCATGGCGATCTCGACGGGCAGGGTGATTTCGTGATCTGCGCCGTGCATGCGGAAGATGCCGTGGACCTGGATTTGGGAGACTCCACGGGGCGCTACCGTGCCATCGACGCGATCGGGCGCGAAGGCGATGTCCGGATACTTGGCGCTTTCCAGGATGTCTTTGTGCATGCGGCGGTCGCGGCCCTCGTCGCCGCTGGCTCCGCTGGCGGCGTCGATGACGATCTCACCGGAGATTTTGCCCGTGGCGGGATCGAAGCGGACTGCTCCGCGCTTGAACTTGAATGAGCCGTGGACGGTGTGCAGCGTAGCAGGCAGCGTAAAGTCCACGGTGGTGTGGGCAGGATCGGGCTGGAGCACGATTTCCTGTCCCCAGGCGCAGGCTGTGAGGGCCAGCGCGGTCAGGAGAAGTTGGGAACGCATAGATGGAATGAGAGCAGCGATTGGAAGATACGAGGTTCAAAAGCCATGGCGCGGAAAGCGGGGTGGCGCAGCCAGGCAGTGCGGCCGACCCCGAGCATCAATTTGGACATCAGCGTCGGGCGGCGGGCCAGCAGGCGATGGGCGGACTGATAGACGTCGAGATCGCCGGAGGCAAGGCTTTCCGCCAAAGCGATGGCTTGGTGGAAGGCGAGACAGAGGCCCTCGCCGGTGATGGCGTCGACGGACCCGGAAGCGTCGCCGATCAAAGCGACATTGCCGCGATACACGCGCGGAAGGCTGCGATTGGCGGTTACCGCGCCGCGTTCGGAGGTGGCGCAAGGCGCTCCGGCGAGGCGGGCGGCCAGCATCGGGAAGCGGGCGAGCGCGGCCGGCAAGCGGAGGTGGGGATCGCGGGAAATGAGCGCGACACAGATCTCACGCGGGGCGATGGGAGTGATGTAGATCTGGCAATCCGGCCCCCAGTGCAGCTCCATGTGATCGGTCCAGGGGGCGAGGGCGTAGTGGATGCGGAAGCCAAAACGCGGCGAGCTTGGCGAAGTGGGGGTAAGGCCTGCCATACTTCGGGTACGAGAGTGGAACCCGTCGGCGCCGACGATCCAGCGGGCGGGAATGGTGGCGCCCTGGACGGACACGCCGTCGGATGAAATACCTGTTACAGGAGAGCCCCAAAGCATGTGGACACCGGCGGCTGCCGCGGCTTCGACCATGCGGGTGTGAAGGACAGTGCGGCGGATACCCAGCGCGTGACCTTCCGGGAAACGAGCGGATACGGATATGTCGCGATCCACGAAACGAATGCCGTGAAAAGGGCGGGCGTCGTGGTTATCAAGAGTAACGCCGAGGGATCGCAAAGCCGCTAAGCCATCGGGCATCAGGCCTTCGCCGCAGGGCTTATCGATGGGCGGAAGGGCGCCATCCGCAAGTGTTACGGGCAGGCCCTTGCGGCGCGCCGCGATGGCGGCCGCCAGGCCGGCGGGTCCACCTCCGATGACGAAGACACGTTGCTCCAAGATTTTGTGACGGGCGCGCGGCCGACGGGGTTGCGGCTACGAAGTTAACTTTAAGCTCTCGAGGTACTGAAAGCTCTTGCGGAGAGAGTCCAGAGGATCGCCGGGAGTCTCATCCTGTTCGACGAAGTAATGTTTAACACCGGCGGATTTCGCGGCTTTGATGACGGCGGCGATATCGACTGCGCCATCGCTGAGATCGTGAAAGGCGGCGCGCGGAATGTTTTCATTGAAGCGCTGCGCGGTATCGCGGGCATCGTTCTTCAAATGCACGAGCGGAATGCGGGCGCCGTATTGGTTGAGGACGCTGACGGGATCGACGCCGGCGACACGCGCCCACATGACGTCGAGTTCGAGACTGACCAGCTTGGGATCGGTGGACTGCATCAGGATGTCGAGGAGGCGGCCGCCGTCGACGGGCTGATATTCAAACGCGTGGTTGTGATAGCACAGATGCATGCCGGCTTTGGAGGCAAGTTCGCCGGCGTGGTTGAGGGTTGCGCCAAGCTTGCGGATCATGTCGGCGCCCCCGCGATCCTTGGGGTCGATCCAGGGGCAGACGACGTATTCGAACTTACGCTGGGCGGCATCGTCGATGGAGGCGGGGAGTTTTTCGGGCTGATGGATGAAGACCGCCGGGTTGAGATGGACGCTGACGGCTTTCAGCTTGGTTTCCTGCAGCGCGGGCCAAATGGCGTCGAGACCGTCCATAGTGCACTCGACCTCGCGATAGCCGATCTTTTCGATGGCGCGCAAGGTTGCGAGGGGCGCTTTGGGGAGGACGCCGCGCACGGTGTAAAGCTGCACGCCTACGACGGAAAGCGCGCGCGCGGATAGGGGCAGGGCGGCTGCCGCGGTAGCCGCGGCGACGAAGGAACGGCGGGAGATGGATGGCATCTTGCGATTATCTCACTGGGAGCGGCGGGAGCTCTGGAGAACTTTAGAGGGAACAAACGAGTTCGTCCCACAGAGCGGACGGCGGCGCGGACGAGTCGGATCGCCGGGGTTGGCGACCTAGGCAGCGGCGGCAGCGCGGTGGACCCGGCGGCCATGAGGGCCATCATGGTTTGCCGGGTTGCCGACAGGCACAGTTCCGACATGAAGATATTCTCAATTCCATGGCAGCATGAGGCTGCGGTGAAATAGGGGAGCAGGATCCTGGCCGACACTGGGCCGGAGAAAACCGGTTGGATGCGGTACGGGAGGAACTGGAAGGGAAGGGGGTTCGGGTGAAGGATGGCTCTTGGGACTACCGGCTGCTGGTGATTTACGATCCGGATGGCAATCGGCTTTTGATGAAATGATCCGAGCGAGGCGGCGGGGCAGGAGGGCTGCCGGTCTGGATTGTGTAAGCCGATGAATCGTGTTGCCCTGTGCACACGGAAGGCCTGTAAACATTGGCGTTAGCGAACGGAAGCACTCCGGCTTGGCGGGACGCTACGGCTCAAAAGAGTTTACCTGAGCAGTTACCTTGCCTTGGGCTTTTCTTGTCCATGGTCGGGCCGGGGGCAGGCGCTAACGTGCGTCTGGAGGTCGTCTGGTCGCTCGTGGAAGCCGTTTTTGCGGCGTACGCATGTTACGCTCGGCCTATGAGCGGCCCGGATGCGGAAGGCTCCAGCGTGGCCGTCCTGGCGGAGAAACCTTCGGTAGCGCGGGACATTGCGCGGGTGCTGGGCGCCACCAAGCAGCGGCGACGGATATCTGCACGGCAACGGCTACGTGGTGACCTGGGCGATCGGGCACCTGGTGGCGCTGGCGCAGCCCCACGAGATCAAGCCTGAGTGGAAGCATTGGCGGCGCGATCTGCTGCCCATGCTGCCGCACGAATGGCCGCTGGTGGTCTACGAGAAGACGCAGCCGCAATTCGAAGTGGTGCGCAAGATCCTGAACTCGCCGAAGGTGGCGCGGCTGGTGTGCGCCACTGACGCGGGGCGCGAAGGCGAACTGATTTTTCGCTATATCTACGAGGCCGCCGGCTGCCGGAAGCCGTTCAGCCGGCTTTGGATTTCGTCCCTGACTCCGGAGGCCATCCGGCAGCGGCTTCGGCGAGTTGAAAGAGGGCGCGGCGTACGATCCGCTGGCCGATGCGGCGCGCGGCCGGAGCCGCGCCGACTGGCTGGTGGGGATGAATCTTTCGCGCGCCTACACGCTGGCCATGGATGATGATCTATCCGTAGGGCGGGTACAGACTCCCACGCTGGCGATGCTGGTGGAGCGGGAGTTGGCGATTCGCGCTTTCGTGCCGGAAGACTACATAGAGGTGGTGGCGACGTTTTCGCCCGCGCCCGGCGCGAAATACCAAGGCACATGGTTTCGCGAGCCGGTGAAGGATTCCATACAGATGGCCATGCGGCTGGCCGCGGATGGTGAGGAAGCCGGGAGGATCGTAGCTCGCGGCCGGACGGGTGAGGCGCGCATCGAATCGATCGCAGCGGAAACGCAGCGCATGGCGCCGCCCCTGCTTTACGACTTGACCGAACTACAGCGCCACGCGAACCGGTTATACGGCTTCAGCGCACAGAAGACGCTCGAAACCGCGCAAGCTCTGTACGAAAACCGGAAACTGCTCAGTTATCCGCGTACCGACAGCCGGCATCTATCGCACGACGTGGCAGCTACGCTGCCGGCGGTGGTGCATGCAATCGAACCGGCTTACCGCGAACTGCTGGCTCCGGGCACGGGCGAGCGGCCGCTGGGCCGGCGCTTCGTGGACGATGCCAAGGTCACCGATCACCACGCCATTATCCCGACCACGACGCGCCCAGGTGAACTGACACCCGACGAACGAAAGATCTACGATCTGGTTTGCCGGCGGTTACTGAGCGCATGGCACGAGGAGCATATTTGGGCGGTAACCACGGTGATCACGGCGATTCGCAACGCCGAGGCGATCGACCGCTATCACACGACGGGAACGGCTGTGGTGCAACAAGGGTGGAAGGTGCTGGACATTGCGCCGCGGCGGCAGGATCGCGCGGCGGAGAGCGGCACGCTGCCGGCGGGACTGGCGCAGGGTCAACTGCAGCAAGTAGTGGACGTGGAAGCCATCAAGAAGAAGACGAGGCCGCCCAAGCGATTCACGGAAGCCACTCTGCTGACAGCCATGGAAACCGCGGGCAAGACGCTTGACGAGAAGGAACTGTCGGACGCCATGAAAGAGAGCGGCCTGGGCACCCCCGCCACACGCGCGGGCATTATCGAGGTGCTGCTGAAACGCGGCTACATCGTGCGGCAGGGCAAAGTATTGGAGGCCACGGAAAAAGGCATTCATCTGATCGGCGTGGTACACCCGGAGGTAAAGAGTCCGGCGATGACGGGCCAGTGGGAAGCGTACTTGAAGCGCATCCAGCGCGGGGGAGCAAAGCTGGGGCCGTTCATCGAGGGCATTGAAGACTACGTGCGTGAGGTGGTGGGGAAGGTGGGACAGACACCGTCGCCCAAACGAGCGGCGCCGCCGGCACTCCCCCCCCAGGCGAAGACGGACGCTATGGGCGCAACACGACCGGTGGCGCCGCGCGGCGATGCCAGCCTGACGGAACTGCTTCACGAGTGCTTCGGTTACGAGTCGTTCCGCCCCAATCAGGAGGCGGTGTGCGAGGCTGTGACGGCCGGCCGCGACGTGCTGCTGGTGATGCCTACCGGTTCCGGAAAATCGCTCTGTTACCAGCTGCCGGGTGTGGCGCGCGGCGGCACGACGCTGGTGATCAGTCCATTGATCGCGTTGATGGAAGATCAAGTGGCCAAGCTGAAGGCGCAGAACTGCGCGGTGGAACGGATCCATTCGGGCCGCGACCGGAGCGCGTCGCGGCAAGCTTGCATCGATTACCTGGAAGGCAAGCTGCAGTTTCTTTTTATCGCACCGGAACGGCTGCGGGTGCCCGGTTTCCCGGCGATGCTGGCCAAGCGCAGGCCGAACCTGGTGGCCATCGACGAGGCGCACTGCATCTCACAATGGGGCCACGATTTCCGCCCGGATTACCGCATGATCGGTCAATATCTGGGGCAATTGCGGCCGGCGCCCGTCATCGCTATGACGGCCACGGCGACGCCGCTGGTGCAGAACGACATCATCGAGCAATTGGGGCTGGGGGAGGCGACCCGCTTCATTCACGGCTTCCGGCGCGCGAATATCGCCGTGGAAGTGGTGGAGGTTCCGCCCAGCCAGCGGGCCGATCTGGCTGCCGCGCTCTTGCAGGACGAAGGGCGGCGCCCGGCGATTGTGTATGTGCCGACGCGCCGGGAGGCGGACAGCCTGGCCGCCGACTTAAAGGGAGATTTTCCGGCCGCGGCGTATCATGCTGGCCTGGAATCGGAGCGGCGCAAGCAGGTTCAGAACGCGTTCTTCAGCGGCGAATTGCAGGTAATTGTGGCGACGATCGCGTTCGGCATGGGTATCGACAAAGCCGATATTCGCACGGTGATTCATACGGCGCTGCCGGGATCGCTCGAATCCTACTATCAGGAAGTGGGGCGCGCGGGACGTGACGGCGCACCGTGCCGCGCGGTGCTGATGCACTCGTACGCCGACCGCTTCACGCACGACTTCTTTTTCGATCGCGATTATCCGGATGTGAGCGTTTTGGAGAACATCTACGCGCGGCTGTCCGGCGAGGCGCGGCCGAAGCAACTGGTGCAGGGCATGGCACGACTGAACGCGGACGTGTTCGATAAGGCGCTGGAGAAATTATGGATCCACGGCGGCGCTATCGTGGATGCCGCGGAGAATCTGTCGCGCGGCAGCGAGGCTTGGCGCGAGCTTTATGTAGCGCAGGCGGAACATAAGCTGGCGCAAATCGAATTGATGATCCGGTACGCACAGTCGAACGACTGCCGCATGCTGGGCCTGGTGCGGCATTTCGGCGATGATGCGGACAGCCAGCAGCGCTGCGGGATTTGCGACTTCTGTGCGCCGGACGAGTCGATTGCGCAAAGCTTCCGTCCGGCTACTGATGGCGAGCGCAA
Source organism: Bryobacterales bacterium (assembly GCA_963738375.1). Taxonomy (GTDB): domain Bacteria; phylum Acidobacteriota; class Terriglobia; order Bryobacterales; family Bryobacteraceae; genus Bog-159. The sequence continues at coordinate 361,724 of CAVTWL010000005.1, forward strand.
GGCGGCGGCGCGCATTCTAGCGGGCTTAAGAAAATCGGGGCGCAAGGCCACGGGGCGGCTGCACGGAGAGGTATTCGCGGATTTCTCGCTGGACCGCGACAGTTTCGAGCAGATTCTGGGCGCCATGGCGCGCGCGGGGTGGGTGGATATTTCGGATGCTTCGTTCGAACAGGATGGCCGGCGGGTGGATTATCGACTGGCGGCGCCTACGGCCGCGGGGCGGGAACTTGAGTCCGACGCCGTGCCGCCGTTCGAAATGAAGCTGGAGGTCGAGTCCGCGAGCAGGCGGAAGAAGAAAAAGGGCCGCGCGGCGAAGCAGGAGAGAAAGCCGCGGCAGCGCGCTAAATCCACCGCAACGGCGAGTGAGGCCACGGAAAAGGCGCTGCGCGACTGGCGACTGGCGGAAGCCAAGCGCCGCAACGTCCCGGCATTTCGGATCATGACGGACAAGGCGCTGCAGGCGATCGCCGCCGAAAGGCCGCTCAGCATTCGCGAGTTGCTGGAGATTCCCGGGATCGGCGCGCGGCTGGCGGAGCAGTATGGAGCGCAGATTTTTCGCATTCTGGAGCGGGAGTAGGAGAGCAGCGCCGGAATGCCAGGGGGCTGCACCAAAGGTGGAGATCCGTCAGAATCGCCGGTAAAGAGGCCGGACACGCTGTCAGACAGCGGAAGAGGACTGGCCGGCGATAAGCGCGGGTTAACGCGGATGGAAAGCAGACGTGTTATGTCATTCCCACTTTAATGCCGTGCGCCGGAACGCCAGATGCGCTCGTCATGCGGTTGTAAAGCAGTCTATAATTGGTGGAGGGTCGGCGGCTGTGGTGCCGGCCCATTTTAATAAGCAGTCAAATTCATCATGATCGCACTCATACTCCAGAAAGGGGGACCGAAGTGAGCGTTTGGAATAAACAACGCCGGGAGGAAGAACCCTCCAGGCCCTCGAGTTTGAATCCCATCAGGCCGACGCCGCCGGCGCCGCCTGCGGAAGCCAAGAAGGAGGCTACAACCTTGTCCAGCATGTCCAACATGCCCGCCGGAAGAATGGAACCAGAGCCGTCGCGGGGCGGATCGGCGACCATCGGGAAGGCCGTTAAAATCGCCGGCCAGATTTACAGCCGCGAAGATCTTTATGTGGATGGCGATGTCGAAGGCACCATCGAACTGATGGATCACAAGCTGACCATCGGACCGAACGGTAAGGTGCACGCCGGCATCAAGGCGCGTGAAGTGGTTGCGTTGGGCTCCATTCAAGGCAATGTAGAAGCCAGCGAACGCATCGATATCCGGAAAGATGCCAAGCTGGTCGGCGACATTAAAACCGCGCGCATCGTCATCGAAGACGGCGCTTATTTCAAGGGCAGCATCGATATCGTGAAGACGGAGCCCAAGGTGGTTCCCAGCGCGCCGCGCCAGCAGCCGCAGTCCGCGGCAGCGGCGGCGCCTGCGCCGGCGGCAACGGCGGCGAGTACGGCCGACGCCAAGCGTTAGCCGATCGGCGGTAATGTGGGGTTGTGGAGCGACCGGCTGAAAAGTCTCCTACGCGGCGCTCGCCCGTCCGCGGATGCGGGCTTGACGGCTAACGGCAGGTTCGCGCCTCGCGCCGCCGTTTTCAAGCCGGCCGGGAAAGAAAACGTCCAGACCAGACAGAGCCGCGGGCTGGATCAATTCTTCAGCGCCTATCGCGACGAAACCGGCTTAACGATCCTGGACTTGGGCGGGGCGAGCCAGGAGAATATCAATTTCATCACCAGCCTTGGACATAGGTTTTATTCCGAGGATTTTCTGCGGATCTTCCAGCAGACGTTTGGCGAAGACATCGCCGACCAGGCGAATTCCGGCAGAATTGAGTTTTTTTTAAGCAAGAGCCTGGACTATCCAGACGAGCATTTCGACGGGGTACTGGCGTGGGACGCGCTTGAATACATGGAGCCGGCTCTGCTGGCGGCTACCGCGGAGCGGCTGTACCGGATACTAAAACCCAAGGGTTACTTGTCGGCCATCTTTCACTCGGCGGAGCGCAAGCAAACCGTGCCCTGTTACACCTTTCGAATTCTCGACCTGAAGACGCTGCAGGTCACGCAATCAGGCGAGCGCAACGCTTCGCAGCAGCTCTTCAACAACCGCAGCCTGGAAAAGCTTTTTCAAAAGTTCGAATCGGTGAAGTTTTTCCTGGCCCGCGACAGTCTGCGCGAAGTGATCGTCCGAAAGTAGTCGCTCGCCCATTCTGCAGTTTTACCGAAATCCATCCAAGATATCCCTCACGTAATCTTATGGAGCTGGGACGAGTCATACAATTGGACAGTGGCGCCGGTTAAGGGAGTGTAATCGAAACGAACGTTAAGAGTTAGTAAAAACCTTTACACAATCCTTACGCCGTGGTATCCTTCCGTAACATGCTTGCGATGGCCACGACGGGGTACTCGACTTCCTGGTGGCCGGTAGTGATTGTTCTGGCGATTGGGCTCTGCTTGATCTGGACACTTCGGAGGCGATCACCGTAAGAGGGGTTTGGTAGGAATTCCATGTCGACGATGAACAGTTTTCTAGGCGACGACGGTGGGCGGCGGGCGCGACGCTGGTTTCCGATTCAGCAAGAGGTTCGCTACCAATGCGTGAAAGGCAGCCGGATTTCGGATGTCGGCGTAGGTAAAACGCTTGAAATCTGCAGCCGCGAAGTTCGGCTAACTATTCAGCAGCCGCTCAAAGAGGGGCAGAAGATGCGCCTCACGGTAGATTGGCCCGCGCTGCTGGATAACACCTGCCGCATGAAGCTCGAGATTTACGGATGGATCGTAACCTGCGACCCGGGGCAGGCCAATGTCCGGATCGAGCGATATGAATTCAGGACGCGCGGCGCCGCGGTAGCGGTCATGCACCCCTAGCACGCGGTATCATCGACGGTATGCAAGTGACGCGTGCCGTGCGGCTGCTGTTCGCGCTCTGTGCGGGTGTGTGCGCCGGACACGCGCAAGAAGCGGCTTCGGCCGACGCATCTTCCCTACGATCCGCCATCTTTCTATTTGGACCCGCGGGCGCGGAAGCGGGTCGCGAAGGCGCGCGCGCGGCGTTGGGCGTGTCGAGGCATTGGCTCAGCCAGCCGGGGTCGACCGCGGAGTTGCGGCGATCGGGTAGCGCGGATGCGTTAGGGCTGGACTTAAAGACTTCCTCAAAGGCGATGGAGCCGGCGTTTTTGAACGCTGCCCGGGAAGCGCGCGACACCGACGCCGTCACGTTTCTGAACTCCGTGGATCGCGCCGCGCAAGTGCTCGCCAACCGGCCGGGCTTGCGCATTCTGGTGGCGATTGTGGAAACGCCGCCGCTTTCGGCAGATGCGGAAGCGCAACTGCAGCAAACGATCGAGTTTTGTAAGGCAAGTGCGATTCGCGTGGTAGTGCTCGACCCGACGCCGGTTCCCACCAAGTACGCCAGCCATACGTTTCTGTCGTTGGGGCAGGCGACCGGAGGGGCCTTGATCCGCGAGCCGAGGGCACTCGACAGCAGCGTGTTGATCGCCTCGTCGGGCAATAAGACGGCGAACTCGGTCTACGAAAAGCCTGCGGCGGCGCCGGCCGTGGCGGCGAATCTTCCCGAGCTGCCTACCGATCTGCCGGTCCATACACGGTTCATGCGCATCTCAGCGCGCGGGTCGCTTACCTTCGGCGTGCAGCAGAGCGTGGGCGCAGGGCGGGGCGGCATTAGCACGGTGGATGGCGGACCCAACATCGAAGACACGACCGGGCCGACGCGCGGTCTGTTTCTGGTGGAATCGCCGGCGAGCGCTTTGCATTTCGAGATCGACGACAATGCGGGCGTTTATACGGCGCGCGCGAAACTGACGCAGATCGCGCGCAATGGATCCGGCAAAATCGTCTGGCAGGCGAGCAAGCCGCTGACGCTGCGCGGGCCGCTCAAAAAACTGGACGTGCGGAAGTCGGGCAACCTTTATTACATGCGGGAGGTCGTGCTACCTGCCGGCCCGTATACGCTGGAAGCGACGGTGGAAGACCTAATCGCCGGCAAGAAGGGGGGCGTGCGTGTGCCGCTGGGCACGGCCAAGAGCCTGCCAGGGTTTACCGTGAGCGACGCTCTGATTGTGCGGCCGTTTAGCGGGGGCGCGGACAAGTTCGAAGCCGATCAGGTGCTCAACTACGACGGCAATGCGATCTCGCCACTGCTCGATCCCGTGTTTCAAGCCAAGCAACCCTTCACTCTGCAGATTTACGTAGTGGTTTACCCGGACTCTTACGGTGCGCAGCCACAGATGAGCCTGGAACTGCTGCGGCACGGCCATGTGGTGGGCCGCAGCGAACTACCCTTTACCGATAAGATCCGCAACGAAGCCGGTGAGGGCGGCAGCCTGGGCGTGGCGAGCGAGCAAAAGCATGAATTCCCGTATCTGGCGACGCTGCGCGACGTCCAACTGAGCCCGGGCGATTATGAGGCTCGGGTGACTGTCAGGCAGGGGCGCAATGCGCTCACACGTCCCGTGAGCTTTCGCGTGGTTGGCGAAGAGCGCACGGTGGTGGCATCGTCGGGCCACGCGATCACGGCCGCGTCCGGCAAGAGCGCCGATGAGGCCGAAGAGGCTGAGGATAGCGAAATCAAGCTGCCGGAAGTGGATCCGGTGCATTTACCGGAGGATGCGGGGGCGCTGGCGCCGGACGACCAGCGAAAACTATGGGACCGGGCTACGGAGAGCGCGCTTTCCTACGCCGCGCACCTGCCGAATTTCCGCTGCAACCGCGAGACACATCGCCTGGCTTCGCCGGTGCGCAACGCGGAGCGGTTTACCCAGACCGACTCCTTCGTGGAAGAAATGACTTACGAAAGCCCCAACGAGACGTTCCGCACGCTGGAAGTCAACGGGCTGAAATCGAGTATGCAGCGGGACCGCTTCACGGGTGTTCACTCGAAGGGCGAGTTCGGCGCCATGTTGAAGTCGATCTTCCGGCTGGAGGCGGCGGCGCAATACCGCTGGGCTGGCCGCGTGATGACCGCCGGCGCGCTGTGCGATGCCTTCGATTTGGATGTACCGGTGGCGCGCTCGAATTTCGTGCTGACGTTCAACCTGCGCCAGGAAGTCGCCAGTTTCAAAGGCCGGGTTTTTATCGATGAAGACACCGGCCTGGTGCGCCGCATCGTGCTCGAAGGCGGCGGATTGCCGAAAGACTTTGGCCTGCAGTCTCCTACGTTTTCGCTGGAATACGGGATGGTGCGCATCGGCGAAGAGGATCACCTGCTGCCGCTGCGCTCCGTTCTGCAGGTCCGCCAGGGCAGGCAAGTGATCCGCAACGAAACGCAGTTTCGGGATTACCGGAAGTTTGAAGCAGCGTCCGCGATCAAGTTCCAGTAAGGCGGCGGCTCACAAGCTCAGAACGACCACGTGAGGCTGGTATAACCGGTGTTCGCGTGGTAACCCTGATAAAACGCTTCCAGCCCGAATTGTTCGTGATAGTTGTAATACTGCCAGCCCGCATTCCATCGCAGCTTCTCGCGCAAACGGAGGGAGACGCGCGCCAGAGGCGCCTGATAGCTGAGCGGGAAAGTCTGCACGGGCGCAAAGACGACCGCGGTGGGATCGATGGCGCCAACCGGGATGGCCGTGGCGCGTCCGTCGCCGGTGTCATCGGTGATGGTGTAACCGAGGTAAAGGTCGACGCGCTTGGCGAGCACGAAGCGGGCCATCAGGTTGGCGGCGTGAATGTTGCTGATATAGGTCTGGTTGCTGTACAGCGGGTTGGCCGCTTCGGGCCCCGCGAAAAACACGATGCCGGATAGCGAATCGAGATGGAGTTTGGTGTAACTGGCGTCCAGCGTGAACCAGTCGCGCGGGGTCCACGCCGCGTTGGCGCTGTAATTGCGGGCGTGCGAGCTGTAGCTGCTGAGAGTGACGGAGTTGTTGTTGTAGTCCTGCTTGTAAGCGGCGCCCAGCGTTAGCTTCTTCACGCGATATTCGAAACGCCCGTTGAACGCGATATAGTTGCCGTCGCTGACCGGGGTGAAGGGATGGTTGGCGTGACCGATCTCAGTTTCGAGATTGATGGTCATGGCCTTCAAGGGCTTGACGCGGACGCCGAGCAGGCCGGCGTGCAAGGTGTTCACCTGCTCATACATCGCGCCGCTGAAAGGTCCGGAGCACGGCGTAATCTTCGATGTCCTCGATGCGGCGGTCGGAATAATGGTAGCCGCCATAAAAAGAAAGCCAGTTCTTCACGCGGTAGTGTAAATCGGTGGCGTTGGCGATGGTCCGCAGCCCGAGATAGCGAAAGGAGATGAAGTCCGCTGTCTGGGTGGCGAGGTTGAATTGGGCGTAATCCGAAGTGCCGTCGATGCGAGTGCTGTCGACCGAAGTGTTGTTCACGATGGTCATCCGGGAGGTGGGGAAGAGGCTGATGGAGAGATCGCCGGTGAAGGACGGGCGCGATGCATCGCCTCCAACCATCACCTGCTGATTTTGCGCGCCCAGCGGCGTGACACCGAAAGCGTTCTCGTCGAGGAGGAAATTGCGTTTGCCATCCACGTAGGTAAGACGGCCGTTGACGGCTAGGCGATTTCCGCTGCGATTCAGGTTTGCGAGCCAGTAAGGGCTGGCGCCGTGATACGGCTCTGAGCGCTGAAACTGGGTCAAAGTTACACCGGAGGCGGGATTGTCCCCAGGCTCCACGCTATTCTCCTGATAGCCGCTGTCGTCTTTCGAGAAAACCCAGGAGTGCAGGAGGGTGAGTTTGAATCCCGCCAGGTTCACGTCGGCGCCCAAGCGATACTCGTCGGTTTCGCGGCGGACGTTTTCGAAGACGGGGAACTCGTTACCGGCGGTACCGCAATAGATATTTCCGTTGAAACACAGTTGCACGGTGGACAAAGCAGGGCCGTCCTGCGTGTTGCGGCTGTATCCCATGTGGAATTGGATCTTCGAATTGGGAAGCAGCGTGAGGTTGTGGTCCTGCATGTGGCGGCTGGTATCCATCAGGTGCTGGCCGCCGGCGATGGGCAGACCGGGATTGAAGTAATCGTCCAGCCGCCACAGCATGTCGTAGCGGTAAAGTTTGTTCTTTTCGATGCGCAGAGTGACCGACTTCGTAAGGATCGTTACCGAGACCCGATAGTGGTGAGCACAGATCTGGTCGAACCATCGGCCGTGGCCGTCTTTCGAATTGACGCTTAGATTGCTGCCCAGCAGGCGGATGCCGTTGCCATAATTGACATCGCTGCGATAGGTTCCGACGCTGCCATTACCACCGCGAAGCGGTAGCCGGTTTCGAACGAATTCATCACGTTGTAGTCGCCGGTATTTTCGCCGCGGGTGGAGCCGGCCTGATCGGGCGTAGGCGCGGCTACCTGCTGCGCGATGACGCGTGGGCCGGAGCATGCATCCGATGAAGGAAAGGCGTATCTGCATAGCAATCTTCCTAGCGGAAGAAATACCCGTCGCTGTTGGATCCGTGGATGCGCACGTGGCACAAGCGTGCAGCTCTGATAACGCGGGTCGAGCATGTTGTGGGTATTGGAGAGCGCCGGGATGCCGTTGTTGCGCGTGCCGAAGCTATCCGCGCCGTTATGGCATCGCAGGCAAAGGGTGAAGACCACCGGCCGAACCAGCAGTTTGGCATTGGTGGAGCCATGCGGCACATGGCAGACGCCGCAGCCTTCCACGCGCACCGGCGGATGCTCGTAGGCGAAAGGTCCGCGCTTATCGGCGTGGCATTTCAGGCAGGCCGCTTCGTTGCCTTCGGCGCGATCGACCAGGCGCGGGCTTGTCCGCCATGCCCCAGGTGGGCGCAAAGGTTCCGTGCGGATTGTGGCAATCGGTGCAATTCATGAAGCCTTCGTTGACGCGGTGTTTGAAGGGCATGGAGAATTGCGCGCGCACATCCGCGTGACAGCCGTAACAGAGCTCGGTTTGTTTCTTGGCCAGCAGGAATTGAGCGGTGTGGGGATTTGTGAATGGAGTGGCAACTGGTGCAGGCCACGTCGGCGAGCGAATGCTGCGAGCGCCGGATATTCGATTTCGAGAAATTCTGTGCGTGACAGTTCAGGCAAGTGTCGAGGACTTCCTTCGGCTGCATCAGCGAGAAGGCATGCGGAATGGTGGTCTTCCCTCCATGAGCGTCCACATGCGCCTTGCCGGGACCGTGGCAGCCTTCGCAGCCGGTGCGTTCGGGCGGCTGGTCTCCGCTGGCGATGCTTTTGTAATGCGGATTCTTGTAGAAGTTAAACCAGAGGTCCGCGTGACAAGTCTTACAGACGGCGCTGCCGGCATAGTTATCGGCCGCGAGCAGGGGAAAGCACACGCAGAGCAGGAGCAACCATCTGGACACTTTTTCAATATAGAAGAAGAATCGGTAAACAACTGCAAATTCTTGAGGCGATAGGCTTACCCGGCGAGGCGGATGATTTTTTTCTGAATGGCGTATTGCACTAACTGCGCCTTATTGTGGATATCCAGCTTGCGCATCAAATTGAATTTGTGTGCTTCGATGGTTTTGACGCTAAGATCCAGCGTGCCGGCGATCTCTTTCACGGAGTTGCCTTCGGCGAGGAACTTCAGAACCTCGAGTTCACGGCGAGTGAGCGAATTGATACGCGGCTGGTGCGAGGCGGAGCGCACCCGGCAGCGGAAGTCGTCGACCAGGTGCGAAAGCATTCGCGGGCTAAGATAACTGCCTCCGCGATGGACTTCTCCGATGGCGGAGACGAGTTGCTCGGCCGGGGAATCTTTCAGCAGGTAGCCGCTGGCGCCTGCCTCCATCCCCTCGGCCAGGTAATCTTCGTCGTCGTACATCGTGAGGAAGAGCACCTTGGTTTCGGGGCGCCCTTTGCGAATCTGGCGGGTCGCCTCGAAGCTGCTCAAGCCCGGCATGCTCACGTCCATCAGGACTACATCGGGCCGGAGTTCGGCAGCCAAGTTGATCGCGTCGCCAGCGTTGGCGGCTTCGCCTACCACTTCCAGTTCCGGTGTGGCGGCAAGCAGAGTTCTGATTCCCTGCCGGAACAGGGTGTGATCGTCGGTCAAGAGTGTTCGAATAGCCATAGTCATCTCATTCGGACCATGCGGTCCGTTGGAACTGAGCATCGCTAACGGTCGCCAATCGGCAATCGCATGGCAATTCTGGCGCCTTGGCCGGGACTGCTGCAAATCTCCAGCTTCCCGCCCAACAAGGCCACCCGCTCGCGCATACCCAGCAGCCCAAACGACCCCGGCTGCGATACCGCGCGATCCACTTCGAATCCGACGCCGTTATCTTCGACGTTCAGCTCCAATAATGTATCGGTGGATCGCATGAGAAGGTTTACATGAGATGCCTGGGAATGCCTGGCAATGTTTTGAAAGCACTCCTGTACCACACGGTAGATGGTTGTTTCGGCTTCGCGCGGCAAGCCGCCCGCATACGATAACTTCAGCCGCAACTGCACAGGGCATAGTTTGCGGAAGCGTGCGCCCAGGCGGCGGATAGCGGTCTGCAGGCCCAGTTCTTCGACAGCCGAGGGATGCAGCGCAGCGATAATGCGGCGAATCTCGGAAACAATTCGCTCAGTCACCTCGCGCGCTTCCTTCAGCCTGCCCTGCAGCGCGGCGGGCGCGCTCTTCTCAAGCATCTCCAGGTGCAGACGCAGGAAGAGCATCGATTGCCCGGCCTCGTCGTGCAGTTCGCGGCTGATGCGGCGGCGTTCTTCTTCTTCCGCCTGGAGCAGATGCGCTGCCAGCGAGCGCACCTGCTCTTCGCGCGCGGCCAGATTCTCCATCAGGCGAACGCGCTCGGCGCCGCGCAGGCAGCGTTCGGCGAAGGCGTTCAACAAGTCCAATTCGCGCGGGAGCCAGCGGTAGGGGGTGGCGAAGCCGAATTGGATCAACCCGGCGACACTGCCCGCGGAGAAGAAAGGGATGGACCAATACGACTGAAAAAGACCGCGCATCTCGCGATCCAAGATCAGATCTTCATCGCGGCTCTGGGCCGCGATGTAGCGCGGGCGCTTCAGCCGCGTCAACATAGCGGCGCCGAGCGGCGGACACGCTCCGATGGGTATCATCCGTCCGGCCTGAGCGCGGAAGGTGCGCGTCAGGATCAGGATGAAGCGGTGCAGCAGATCGTCCAGCCCAGTGGCCTCCGCTTCCGCCCGCACCAAACCGTAGAAGGCTTGGGTTTCGGCCTCGCGTACCTGATAGTAGGCGCGATTGAGGGCCAGCAGGGTACGAAAATGCAACTGCTGCAGCACGCCCAGGAGCGGTTCGTCGAGCACAGGCTCGAGCGCACTATCGTATACCGCGAGAGCATCTATCACTTCGGCCGGTGGTACGTTCAACTTGGCGAGCCGGCGGCTGTTATAGGCGACCTGTTCGAAGAAATCCGCGATGGGCCGCCCTGCGGCGATCATGCGGGCGGCGGCGCCGGCCGTTATGGCGTTGAGAGCCTTAGCGTGCCGGGCATCCGCCGGGCGGCTTAACTTGCTGGCCGTCAATCGTTTACGAAATACCGACTGGAGGCGCGGGAGGTGCGGCCGGAGCCGCCGGGAGAAACGTTCCCAGGGTTCGGTAGAGGCGGTGGTGAACGGTCGAGACGGTTCCGCCTCCACGCAGGCGGTCTCGGCGGGGTGCGGCTTTGCCAAAAGCAGTGGTGGCGACGGGCCGGCAATATTCTCGGTCAACCCCGGCTAACCGCGATTCCCGCTTTGCAGTCTAATGGATAGCTTGATGGAATTGAGCGACAGCGTGGCGGTGGAACAGGCGCGCGCCGGGGACTCCGGGGCGTTCCGCGTCCTCGTCGAACGTCACAGCCGCAACCTGTTCCGTCTCGCTTATCGTATGACGGGACATCAACAAGACGCGGAAGATGTGGTGCAGGAAACCTTCCTGCGCGCTTATCGCCAGCTTTCAAAATTCGACGATCGCGCCAGTTTCGGCACCTGGCTCTACAGGATTGCCGCGAACTGTTCGCTGGATCTGATTCGCGCCCGCAAACGCCGTGCGGCCCAAACCGAACCGGCTGCCGAGGAAGGCGCGCCCGATCCGGTGCAGTCGCTGCCCGATCCTGGCCCGACGCCGGACCGGCTGGCTCTGAGCGGCGAAGTAGGCGAAAAAGTCACCGCCGTGCTTAACGGATTAAGCGAAATGGAGCGCACCGCCTTTGTACTACGGCATTACGAGGGCGTGTGTATCGAAGATATCGGCCGAACTTTGGGCGTGCAGCCGAACGCCGCCAAGCACAGTATTTTTCGCGCCGTGCAGAAGTTGCGACGGGCACTGGAGCCCATGGTGAGTTCCGCATCATGAATCATTTGACTGAAGAACAATTCGTACTCTATTACTACGGCGAGGGAGACGGCTCCCCCGGCGTGCGGGCGCACCTGGACAGTTGCGAAGCGTGCCGCGATGAATACGCGGGTTTGCAGCGGGTGCTGAATGTGGTGGATGCGGCTCCGGTGCCCGAGCGAGCGGCCGATTACGGAGTGCGGGTGTGGAACCGGCTGCAGCCATCGCTGGGCTGGCGGCGTCCGGCTCTTCCGTGGTTCCGGCTGCGGGTGTGGGCGGCCACGGCAGCAGTAGCCATGCTGGTGGTGGCGGCGTTTCTGGCGGGCCGTTACTATCCGAAAGCGCAGACCGAAACGCAAGCGGCTAAGAACGGCCAGGTGCGCGAACGGATTCTGCTGGTGGCTGTGGGCGACCATCTGGAGCGGTCGCAGACCGTGCTGCTCGAATTGGTGAATGCGCAGCCGGGCGAGTCGCTGGATGTCGCCTCGGAGCGGGAACGGGCGGGAGATCTGGTAGCGGAGAACCGCTTGTATCGCCAGACTGCGCTGCACACCGGCGATACGCGGGTGGCCAGCGTGCTCGATGAACTGGAACCGGTGCTGATGGAAATTGCGCACGGGCCGGACCGATTAACACCGGAAGCGGTGGAAAGCCTACGCCGGCGCATCGAAGGCGACGGGATCCTTTTCAAAGTACGCGTGGTCGGCTCGTCGGTGCGCCACCGCGAAGAGAAAGCCGCGCCGCCGGCTCAAAATGCCGGCCAAAGTACCTTATAGGAAAACATCATGTCTAAACTACGTTTCTTGAGCACTATGGTGATGAGCGGGGCAGCGGTGCTGTCTCCCGCGTGGCCGGCGCTGGCGCAATCGGCCGAAGATTCCGCGTCCAGCTTCTTGCAGAAACCGGCGGGCAAATCGGCCGATGAAGAGCGACTGCTGCAAAAGGGAAAAGCGGCAACCGACGCAGGCCGCTGGAGCGAAGCCGCGGAAGCCTTCAGCGCCGCCGCCGCGGAAAAAGGGCCGCGCGCCGATGAAGCGCTCTACTGGAAGGCATACGCGCTGAACAAAATGGCGCGGCGCGCGGAAGCCCTCACGACCATCGCGCAAGTGCGTAAGTTCTACCCCAACAGCCGGTGGCAGGACGATGCCCGGGCGCTCGAAATCGAATTGCGCGAGGCTTCCGGCGAAAAGGTGAACCCTAACTCCGAGCCGGATGAGGAGCTGAAGCTGATGGCGCTCAACGGGTTGATGAACAGCGATCCCGAGCGGGCCATTCCCCTGCTGGAGAAAGTCATGCAGGGCAACCAGAATCCCAAGCTGAAAGATCGCGCCATGTTTGTGCTGGCGCAGAGCGACAATGCCAAAGCCCGGCAGATCCTGCTGCAGACGGCGCGCAACACCGGCAATCCGGACTTGCAGTTGAAGGCCATTCATTACCTGGGGGTGATGGGCTCGGCGGAAAACCGGAAGGTGCTGGGCGACATCTACGCCGGTTCCAACGATGCGGGAGTGAAGCGCGCCGTGCTGCATAGTTTCATGGTTTCGGGCGACCGCGAGCATCTGCTGCAAGCGGCGAAGTCGGAGAAGAACGCGGAATTGCGTATGGAAGCGATTCATCAGCTTGGCATCAGCGGCGGGCAGCCGGAACTGTGGCAGTTGTATCAGGCGGAGCCGACGGTGGAAGTGAAAGAGGCCATCCTCCATTCGATGTTCGTGGGCGGCAATACGGACAAGCTGGTAGAAGTGGCGCGTACAGAGAAAGATTTGCGCCTGCGCAAGGCGGCTATCCATAGCCTGGGAATCATGGGCGGCGAACATAGCGGCGCCGCGCTGGTGTCGATGTATCGCTCCGAGACGGATGCTGGTATCCGCGCCGAGATTATCAACGGCCTGTTTATACAGGGTAATGCCAAGGCGATGGTGGAGCTGGCGCGCAAGGAAAACAATCCCGAGATGAAGAAGAAGATCGTGGAAAAGCTATCGATCATGGGATCGAAAGACGCCACGGAATACATGATGGAGCTGCTGAACAAATGAGAGCCGTGCTTTGGCTGGCAGGCGCGGGCTTGCTGGCGTCATTGGTTCCGGCTGAAGCCCAGCCATCGCTTGGGGATCGCATCCGCGAGCAATACGCACAGCCACAGCCGGCGTGGATCGGCTACACGGTACCTGCGGTTCCCGGACACGAGCAGTATTGCGAGTACAGCAATTGGGCTCACCGCGGGGCAGTTCTGCCGCCCGGGCCGGTCCACCTGGAGCCGCCGGAGCAGGCGCAGATCATGTTTCGAATTCAGGACAACCACATAGGAAAGATTCGGATCATCTCGGGCACCTGCGAACTGGACGCCGATGGACTGCCGATCCGCTGGATTCGCGATGTGCGTGCCGCCGCAAGTATCGCGTTTCTGTCAACCTTTGTTACGGTGGACAAAGATGAAACGCGCGATGCCGCCGTGGCAGCGATCGCGCTGCACGCCGATGCAGCGGCCGACGAGGCACTGGAGCGTTTCGCGGCCAGCAAGCAACCCGAAAACCTGCGCGAGAAGGCTGTGTTCTGGATGGGCGAAGCGCGCGGCCGGCGGGGTTATGATAACTTGCGGCGTATCGTCACCACTGACTTCAGCGAGCATATTCGCGACAAAGCCGTGTTCGCACTTTCGGTGAGCAAGGAACCGCAGGCTACGGGAACGATTATCGAAGTCGCGCACCGCGACGCCAGTTCTCATGTGAGGGGACAAGCGCTCTTCTGGCTGGCGCATATAGCCGGTAAGCTGGCGGTGAGCACCATTACCGGCGCGATCGACAACGATCCCGATACCGAGGTGAAAAAGAAGGCAGTATTCGCTTTGCAGCAACTCCCCAACGGCGAAGGAGTACCCATGCTGATTCATGTCGCCCGCGTCAATCGGAACGCCGAGGTGCGCAAGCAGGCGATGTTCTGGCTGGGCCAATCGAACGATCCCCGGGCTCTCGCGTTCTTCGAAGAGATCTTGCAGCCCTAAGATGTCCCGCGCACGTCGTACTATCCACCCATCCTTCCAATCCCCGCAACTCAGCGGCACGGTTAGTTGACGGTTAATTCGCAGCCGGGCCTAGGCCGTCAAGAAGTTCCACGCGCACGCAGCCAAGCGAATGTACACGCGGGTTGGCCCACAGATAGCAGCGCCTGGTTAACCGTAGTTATCGGCATGGGTTCGGCGTCAAAGTACCAGTAGTCCTTCTGTGACTTCTAAGCTCCTCATATTCATTTACATCTGTCAAAACGCTGGGATACACTCAGTCAGACGGAAGGATTGGTGCTCATGCGAACAATCAGCGGGAAAAAGAGACAACAGACGCAGCGCGGCGCGGCGATGCTGGAAGCAACCTCAATCGTGCTCTTGTTGTTCGGATTGATCTTCCTGCTGGTCGACTTATCGCTGGCTTTATTCACCAAGGCAACGCTGCAATCGGCGGCACACGCAGGTGTACGTTACGCCGTGACTACCAGGCTCTTATCGGGCACTTCCTATATGAACGATGCCATCGTACAAGTGGTGCAGCAGAACTCGGAGGGTTTGTTGAACGGCGCGAGCGGCGCCTGCAAGATTTCCATCAGCTACACCAACCCGGTTACGGGGCTGGCCGACACAGGCAGCGGCGGCGACGTGGTGGAAGTGTCGATATCGGGCTACAACTATAAGCCGGTCGGACTCCTAAAGAGTTCCACGCCAATTACAGTCACGGCAAGCTCGTCGGATGTGATGGAATCGTGCCCACTGAGCGGTTGCCCGCCCTTCGTGGACCCGAACCCGCCCACCTGTCCGTAGTCGTCTGGTCCGCGTGAGAAGAGAGGAATCGAGAATTATGAGCCGCAAGCGCAAAGAAAAAGGGAATGTTTACATTGAATTCGTGCTGGTCGCGTCGTTCTTCTTCGTGCCCGTCATTCTGGGCCTGATTACCATCGGCATCGCGGTGCTCCGCAACTATCAGGTGAACCAGTTGACGCGCGATGTGGGCCACATGATGGCTAAGGGAGTGGATTTCTCTCAACAGGCCAATCAGAACCTGGTGGCGAACGATCTGGCGACCGGCTTAAGCCTGACTGCCAATAGCGGCAATGTCACGGGCAGCACTACCGGCAATGGCGAAGTGGTGCTCTCCACTTTTGAGAGCCTCACGGCATCGTGCTCCTGCGTCAACGCCGGACATGTGGTCCTCATCGATCGTATCGTCATCGGCAACAACACGCTCTACAACAGCCAGTTCGGGAGTCCCGCTTCGATTAACAGCAGCGGCGCGGTCGCGAATTACACCACCGATACCGGGGCCCGGGCTGATAACGTCTCTTCGGTGATTAGCATTGGAACCGGAGGCCTGGCGTACATGGCGGAAGGTTCGTTCGCATTCAGGGATCTGGGAGTAGTTGGCTTCATCACCAATTTGGGCGCGTTTAACCGCTCTGTGTTCTAGATAAAAGGGAAGACTAATTATGCACGAGATCGACAACCGCAAGAAACGTTCCAAAGGCATTGCCATCATCCTCACCACCCTGACCTTGACGGTGACGCTACCGCTGATCGGGCTCGGGTTGGACGTCGGCACGCTTTACCTGGTGAAATCCAAACTGTCCTCGGCGGCGGACTCGGCCGCCCTGGCGGGCGCGCGCGCTCTCAGCCAGGGTGCTACGTCGACGATTCAGACATCCAATGCCGTGATCGCTGCCCAGAATTTCTTCAGCGGCAACTTTCCTTCCGGATACTGGCACTCCACGGGCGCAAGCGCATCCGTAGCCGTCGACAGCACGACGTATGCGAATTATCGAACCGTTACCGTTACGGCTACCACCCAGGCTCCGCTATACTTCCTGCGCATCTTTAACCAGCAATGGTCGACTTTGAACGTAAGTAGCGTAGCGGGACGCCGCGATGTAATGATGATGCTGGTGCTCGATCGCTCCAATTCCATGAATCAGGTGGTGGCCAGTATCGGCCTTTCCGCGTGCAGTGTCATGCGCACCGACGCCGCAGCTTTCATCAGCAATTTCGCGCCCGGCCGGGACCAGATCGGCTTGGTTGTATTTAGCGGCAGCGCCTTCGTGTACCCGCCCACTACCAGCTTCACGACTCCGGACGCGAACGGTAATACCATCCCTCTACTGATCTCGTCGATCCTTTGCCAGGGAAGCACAAGCACGGCGGAAGCACTGAATCTGGCCTATCAGCAGGTGCAAGCAGTCAACAGCACCACCCGCGAAAATGTGATTATGATGATGACTGACGGGTTGCCTACGGGCATCACAGCGGATTTCTCCCATAACATCCGCAGCGGCGATAACGGCTGTAATTCCTCCGGGAATGCGTTCGTCGGCGTTTTTGCCGGCGGCACGGTCAACGGCAATATGTTCCCGGGCGGTTCTCTAGGATTGTCAGTGCCAACCGACCCGACGGGTTTGATCCCGAACGATGTGCCGCTCCCGAGTGGCGTAGGCTGTCACTTCTTCACCAATGAAGGCGCCGTTTCGCAGGATATCTCAAGCCTTCCGTCGACCGACACTTACGGGAACTCCACCTTGGGAACTTACACCGCTCTCAGCCCCGCTTATGGGCAGAACGCCGACCTGAACGATGTCACCGACGCACAAGGCGCTGTGTACGCAGCCATCAACGCATCTGACAATCAGGCTACAACAATTCGCAGGAACACTACTTTGAGGCCGTACATTTACACGATCGGTCTCAGCGGCGACGGGGC
Source organism: Bryobacterales bacterium (assembly GCA_963738375.1). Taxonomy (GTDB): domain Bacteria; phylum Acidobacteriota; class Terriglobia; order Bryobacterales; family Bryobacteraceae; genus Bog-159. The sequence goes on from CAVTWL010000005.1 coordinate 378,704, forward strand.
TGTCGATCAGTATCCCGACCCGCTGCTGCTGATGAAGATGGCGAACGATCCGAATCTGGCATCCAACGGCAGTGCCGGCCTGGCGTTCTATAACGCGCAAAGGGGCCAGCCGCAGGGCCTGTTCGCCAACGCGCCCGACGCTTCCCAGTTGGCCGTGGCATTCGATACTATCGCCCGCCAGATCAGCATCCGGCTGGCTCAATAGCGGCGCTCATATCAGCCGCGGCAGGATCTCGCTGGCGGGGCCGATCAGCTCGCAGTCGACCAGGTTCGAGTAAGGCGTGGGTTCCAGATTCACCTGGATTACCCGCGCCTTTCCCTGTTTGGCAAGGGGAATCAGGCTGGCCGCCGGATAAACCTGGGCTGATGTGCCTACCACCAGCACCACCTGCGCCGCCAGCACGGCGTGCCCGGCTTCCTGCATCATGCCTTCCGGCAGCGGTTCACCGAACCACACCACGCCGGGGCGCGCCAGGCCTCCGCACCCGCAATGCGGGGGCAGTTTCGGCAGCGGCGCGCGCCGGTCCGGCCAGTTTGCGCCGCAGGAGGTACAACGCAGCCGCCAGATGTCTCCGTGCAGCTTCAACATGCGTCCGCTGCCTGCCATGTCGTGCAGCCCGTCGACATTCTGAGTAATCAGCGTGTAGTGCTGTTTCTGGATTTCAAGCCTTACCAGAGCGGCGTGCCCCGCATTCGGCTTTGCCTGTTTGATGGTTTCACGCCGCCAGTTGTACCACTCCCAGACCAAGCGTGGATCGCGGACGAAGGCCTCTGGCGTTGCGAGATCTTCGGGCTTGTAGTCTCGCCACAAGCCCCTGGCCCCGCGAAAAGTGGGCACGCCGCTCTCGGCCGATATTCCCGCTCCCGTCAGAACCGCCACCGCCGTGGCTTCCCGCATCCATTCGCGCGCTGTTTCCAGGCTCATCTACTCGATGTTACGACGGCGCTCTGGAAGCTCGCGCGCGCCCTTCCGGCACATCGCATTTTCTCATTGTACTAACTATGGTTTCTCGAATTAACTTAAGTTAGTAGACGGTACCTCTAGGAAATTAGTTAGCGTTCACTAACTTTACTCAATAAGTTAAGTTTTACTGTGTTCCGGTATGGCAGTGTGCCTATAATAACGGAGTCGTAGGCGAGGTTAGAGGCAGCGCGTGAAGTGTCTTTATTGCAGCAAGGGTATCGGTCCGATCCGCCAACTCCGGGACCTCGAGTTCTGCAGTGACGCGCATCGCAATGAGTTTCGGGAGCGCTATCGCCAGCAGGTGTTCAAGACGCTGGCCCCGGAAACCGCCCCCTCGCGCCTGGCGGATTTCATCGAACAGACGCCAGCCGATAGTTGCCCGGGGCCGGCAGGCGCCCTCCAGGTTTTGTCCAAACAATTGCCGTCTGTCAGCAGCCCGGAAGTGAGCGCCGACGCGGCGGGGGTGGCCCTGCAATGGCCGGGTTGGCTCTATACGCCAAAGTTGGCGGTTATGCCGGCGCAACTGGCTTGGGAAGATCTCAGAGCCTCCTATGCCGGCCGGGTTTCTCCGTCGCCAACCAGGCCGCTTTCCCTGGACATCCAACATCCGGAAAGCTGTACCGCGGGAGCTGCGGCCCCTAAGCTGTTGCCGGCGAAACCAGCTTGCGTGCCGGCGGCGGCGCCTCAGATCGACTTGCACCCAGCGCCCCTGGTTGCCGTGACGCTGCCGCATGTCACGCGCGCCGCCGCGCCGATGCCAGCGGACGCCAAGGCGCCAAGACTGCAAGCGTCCCTTCCGGCTGAGACAATACCCGCGACGGCGGGGCCGGTGACGGCAGCGGCTCATGCAGCCCTTGCGCTACCCCTGACGACAACCCTGCGGATGGCTGCGGCGCCGGTGCAAGCGGAGGCGCCGCCTCCTGAGCTGCAATCGGCCATTCCGGTGCATGCCGGACCCAACTTCGCGGCGCCGTTTCGGGCGGCGAAACCTGCAGCAATCGCGCTGCCCCTGAGCGCCACCTTGCGAGGGCCAAGGCCGCCGGCCGCGCCGGTCATGAACGCCGACCCGCGGCCGCTGCAGGCCGGACCGCTCTATACGCACGGCGATCTACCGGTGGCATTGACGCAGGGCACACCAGTGGCGTTTGAATCGCCTGGGACCCGCAATATCGCGGTGATCTTGCCGACGCCTCCGGCTGCGGCGGCGTCTGGCTGGGGCGCCGGCGCACTGCAAGCGCAGCCGGTTCGCACGGAGCTGCGCTTTTCCGCGGCCAAAGCACCTATTGCAACGCTTCAGCCGGTCAGCCTGCCGGCGCCGCTTTCCGTCGCCGAAACACGGCCCGTGAGCCTGGCGCCCCTGGTCGAGGTGCCGAACCCGCAACCTGTGGTCCCGGCCGCGGCACTCGCTCGGCGTCACGTCGCGCCGTTGTCACTGCCCGCGGCCGCTCCGTTACATTCCGTGGAGTGCAATGCGTCGATGGTGGGCGGCCTTGCGGGACTGGGTCAACCGTGCACAGTAAGGCTCGCGGAGGCAGACTCCACGCGCGAGCCTCGTGTGACGGCAGCCATCGCGCACGCTCCGTTCGAGAGTTTGGCGGCACGCCGCGAAGCAATCGAACTGCCGGCTGCCCTGAGTGGTTCACTGGTTGCGGCTCCGGCGCATCAGGACGAAGTGCCGGCCGCCGTAGCGCCTGCGGCCGTGTCGCCCGCATGGGACCCGACGATGGCAGCGGCCCAGGATCGTTGTCTCATCCCGCTTCTGGACAAGGCCCTGCCGGCAATCAACTGGGTTCCAACCGCCGCCGGCGCTCTCACTGCGCCGGGCGAGCCGCTGCCACCGGACGTTGGCCGTTCCGTCCGCACATGCGCCGTGCTGTGGACCCTGAGCCTAGGTCTGGTGAATTTGCCGGCTCTGACCGTTGAAGCGCTGATGGTTGACTTGAAGGACCTGGTGCGGTCCGAGAGTGCGGTGATCTTCGGTCGGGATCAGGAAGAGGCGCGGCCCGCGAAATCCAATATTCTGGCGATCCGCCATGAGCGGACGAAGCTGTCGATCAAACCCAAGTTTGTATATGCCGCGATGGCCGCGGCGGCGTTGCTTGTGGGGGGGGTACTGCTTCCCAAGTCATCGCCGAAGCCGGTCCAGACATCTTTTTTTTCCTGGTGGAAAGGCGATTCCGTCCGCCAGTGGATGGCGCAACGTGCGACGCGCGATTTCGCCGACGATTTCCGCGGCGGTTTGCAGCAGTGGAAGGGCGCCCAGTCTAAGGCGACCAGGAGCTGGTCCTATAACACCGACGGCTTTATCCACCCCGGACAGCTGGCGTTGTACAGTCCATCCGTTCCGCTTTCGGACTATCGCTTTGAATTCATGGCGCAGGTGGAAAACAAAAGCGTCGATTGGGTGGTGCGCGCGCACGACGCCGACAACTATTACGCCTTGAAGTTCACCGTGCTGCAGGGCGGCCCGCGGCCGACCGTGGCCATGGTCCGCTATCCGGTGATCGGCGGCGCCAAAGGCGAGCGGGTGCAAACGCCTCTGCGCATGATGATCCATGCCAACACGCCGTATCGCGTCACGGTGGACGTCAAGGGGAACAAGTATCGCGCATACGTGGAGGGCCAGGAGGCCGACTTCTGGACCGAAGACCGGCTGAAGACGGGCGGCGTGGGATTTTTTAGCGAGGCTGGCGAGCGCGCCCGCGTTTACTGGGTAAAGCTCGAAAGCCATGGCGATGTTTTGGGCAGGATTTGCGGCTTGCTGTCCGGAAAAAGCGGCGGAGCCGAAAACGATAAGGAGAATCAAGCAATGAACTACCGTCATGTAGGGATCAAGGAAGCGAAAGCGAATTCCGCCACGGGCGTGGAAACCGCCTCCAACTCGGCACAGGAAGCGCGCATCAGCCGGGTGCTGTCGAAGGCTGCGTCGCTGCATCTGGACGGCAAGTTGGACGAAGCGGCCAAGGATTTGGCCAAGGCTATCGATGGCGGGGAACGGCATCCTGCCTTGTATTTCGCCTTAGGGCAACTGCAGTACGAACTGCAGCAGTATGCACCGGCATCGGCAAGCTATTCGCAGGCAGCGCTGCTGCAGCCACTGCATCCCACGGCGCACTTCAACGCCGGTGTGTGTCTGGGACGGGTGGAACGATGGGAAGATGCCTCAGCCGCTTTCCGGAAGGCCATCTCCAACGATCCGGCGCGCACCGAAGCACATCTCGCTTTGGGCGCCTGCCTGGTCCAGTTGGGCTTGCATAGCGAGGCGCTGGAAGCTTACGACCGCTTCCTGACGCATCATCCCGACCACGACGAAGCGCTCTTCGGCAAAGCGGTCGCATTGCAAAAGCGCGATCGAGGCACCGAAGCCATTGAACTGTACCGCCGCATCCTGGGGCGCAATCCCAACTCCGAAGAAGCCCTCAGCAACCTAATTTCGCTGTCGCTGGCCAACCAGGACTACGAGCAGGTATTCAAGTATGCCCAGCGCCTGGCGGATTCGCAGCCGCGGTCTCAGATCGCGCTCGAAGGTCTCGCGGGGGCGGCGTTTGCGGCCGGCGACCACAAAGCGGCGGCGGGCTATTCGCGCAAGCTGGCCGAGGTGGCGCCGCAAGTTTTCGAAAATTGGTTCAATTTGGGCGTCGCTTGCCACAAAGCGGGCGACCTTTCGGGCGCCGCGGAAGCGTATGCCCGGGCCACGCGAGTACAGGCCGATTCGCCGCAAGCGCATTTGAATTTGGGCGTCGCTCTTCAGGAACAAGGCGACCTGAAAGGCGCGCGCAAGGCTTACGAGCGCGCTCTCGCGATCGATCCGAATCTGCCCGGTATCCATTGGAATCTCGGTCTGGTACAGGAGCAGTTGGGCGATGCGCAGGCTGCTGAGAAACTGTATGCGCAGGTGCCGGAGAATTCGCCCGACTCCGACGACGCCATGTTCCGCATCGGTCATCTGCGCTTGCAGAGATCGGACTATGTAGGCAGTATCGAGGCTTTTACCGCCTGTTTGGAAAAGCGGCCCAACTGGCCCGAAGCTCGGCTGAACCTGGGCATCGCGCACTGGCGCGCGGGCGACAAAGAATCGGCCCGCGTCGCCTTCCAGGAGTTGACGGCATCCGGCGGCGATTCGCGGGAAGCCCTGCGTGGCCTGGCTGCTCTTTCGCTCGAACACCAAGACTACGACAAAGCCTTCGAGATTTACCGGCAATTGCTCGACTCCGGCGAGCGCAGCCCCGAGTTGTTGTATAACGCGGGACTCATCTGCCAGCGGCGCGGAGAAGCGGAGGATGCCGCGGTGCTCTACAAAGAGGCGATCAAGGCGGATCCCGCCTTTGGCGAGGCGCTGCTGAATCTGGGCCACGCGCTGATGTCGCTCGGAAATGAATTCGAGGCTCGTTCCTGCTGGCGTAAGGCGGTCATCGCCAAGCCGGAACTGGCACAGCGGTACTTCGAGCCCGCCGCCCAAGCATCGTAGGCGCCGGTCAAGCGTGAAGTTCCAAGTTCCTCGCACGCGGTTATTTTCCGCGTGGCGCTCCGGGCATTCTCCGTTGGCGGGAATGCCCAATCTCCCGCAGAGCTCGCTTTATGTCTTGCCCTGCCCGGGCAGTTGCCCCGGTCCCCCGGAGCCTTAGCGCCGGTCCGAACCCGTTTCTACGGCTTTCCCTTTCCACGCCACTCGCCGTCTTTTAAAATACTTAAGCAGATACTTGACAATGCCGGAGCTTATGGCGGATACTTAAGCAGTAGCTTTACTATTAGAAAGGTCGCAAGCCATGTCCAGCCCATCCGTAACCCATAGCACTTTCGTCATTGAACGCAACTACCCGGTCGCCCCGGAACGAGTCTTTGCCGCCTTCGCCGATCCGGCGAAGAAACGCCGCTGGTTCGCGGCAAGCGAAGGCCGCGACCTTGTCGAATTTGAAAGTGATTTCCAGATCGGCGGCAGCGAGAGGTCCACCTATCGCATGCCAGCGAACTCTCCTTTCCCTGGCGCAATCCTCAAGAACCGCACCACTTACCTCGATATCGTTGCCAACTGCCGTATCGTCATCGGCTACACCATGGCGTTCGGCGACACGCCATTCTCGGCTTCACTGGCCACGTTCGAGCTAAAGCCCACAGCCGAAGGCACGACCCTTGTATTCACCGAGCAGGGCGCTTATTTCGAGGGATCCGACGGCGCGCAAATCCGGGAGGCCGGATGGAGCGGTCTGCTGGACCGATTGGCCGGCGCATTGGCTGAAAGCCATGTCCACGCACAGTAGGAATGTCGACAAGGTCTTTCACGCGCTCGGCGACCCCACGCGGCGCGCCATCGTGGAAAGGCTGAGTGAAGGGCCCATGTCGGTTTCACGACTGGCCAAACCGCTGGCGCTGACCCTCGCGGCGGTTGTACAGCACTTGCAGGTTTTGGAGGCCAGCGGGCTGATCCAGACGGAAAAAGCCGGCCGGGTCCGGACGTGCGGCATCCGGCCTGCGGGTCTTTCCATCGCGGAACAATGGATCGCCGATCGCCGTGCGCTCTGGGAGCGCCGGTTCGACCGCTTGGGAGAACTACTGGCAGAATCGGAATCAGAGCCGGGGAAAGATTAGAATAATTGAACAAAAATGAGCGGCGCTGTCGATTCGGCGGCAGCAGGTTCGACATAATGATGGAAAGGAAAACCGTCCATGCCTGATTTCCTCAGTACTTTCGCGCGCGACCTGAAATTCGCGGTCCGTTCGCTGGCCCGCACAAAAGGCCTGTCCATCACGGTAATGCTCACCCTGGCTCTGGGGATCGGAGCGAATGCCGCGATTTTCAGCCTGGTGCGCGGAGTGTTGCTGCGCCCGCTGGTGAACCGGCAGGAGGATCGCTTAATTTATATCCAGCAAAGCGCCCGGGAGATGGAAGATACCGCCTTTTCCGTGCCGGAACTCACCGATCTGAAGAACGGCGTGAAAAGCATCAGCGAGTTCGGCGACTTCTCCACCATTGGCTTCACCATGGTCGGGCTTGGCGAGCCGCGTGAAGTGCGTTCCGGCGTGGTGGGCGGGTCGTATTTTGAAGTGATGGGGCTGCGGCCGGTGCTGGGCCGGCTGCTGGGTCCACAGGATGATGGTCCGAAGGCGGCGGGCGCGGTCGTATTGACCTATCGCTTCTGGACCACCGCGCTGAAGAACGATCCTTCGGTGCTGGGCAAAGTAATCCGGTTGGGAGAACGGCCGGCGACGATCGTAGGCGTCTTGGAACCGTCGGTTCCCTATCCTGCCGATACGGAAATCATCGCGAATGTTGTCACCAGCCCGCATCACCTTTCGGCCACGATGGTGCAAGGCCGCGTTCACCGCATGACCGAATTGTTTGGACGGCTGGCGCCAGGCGCCACGATCGAATCGGCGCGGGCGGAATTGAAGACGGTTTACGCAACGATGGTGAAAGATCATCCGGACTCCTATTCACAGCGGGGAGACTCGCACATCAATGCGGTATTGCTGCGCGACCAGATTACATCGCGCGCACGTACGGTTTTGCTGGTGCTGCTGGCTGCGTCGATCCTGGTATTCGTGATTGCCTGTTCCAACGTAGCCAACTTGATCCTAGCGCGCACGGTTCGCCGCGAGAGCGAACTCGCCATTCGCGCGGCTCTGGGCGCGGGCACGGCCGCATTGCGGCGGAATCTGTTGGCCGAGAGCCTGTTGCTTTGCGGAGGCGGCGCGCTGATCGGCGTGCTGGCAGCGCGTCCCATGGTCGCTATCCTGGCGCGCTACGCTTCACGCTTTTCACTGCGGGCGCTCGATTTGACGGTCGATTCAACCATGTTATGGGTGGGCGCGGTGCTGGCGATGGTTGCGGCGGTGCTGCTGGCATTTGTTCCGAGGCTGCCCTCGGCCGATGCCGCGCACGGCTCGGGTTTACCGAAATCCAGCTTTCGCATTGCCGGCGGCACGAATCGCCGCTTGCGGATTTTCGCTGTGACGCAGATTGCCGCTTCGTTCGTGTTGCTGGCGGGCGCCAGTATGCTGCTGAAGACTTTACTCGACCTGCAAGCCGTGAATACCGGCCTCGATATTCATCACGTACTGGCGATGAATGTTCCTGCCATGTCGTACGGGAGGACGCCGGACCAGGTGACCGGCTTCTATAAAGAAGCGATCCGGCGGATCAAGGAACTGCCAGGAGTGCAGAGCGTCGCGGTAGGCACCAATGTTCCCTGGCGGGATGCGGGCAACTTCGGACCGGGCTTCGAGTTCACGGTGGATGGCCACGTTCGCGGGGCTGGCGAAGAAGATCCGCGGTCGCAAATGCGCACTGTCTCGCCGGGATTCTTCGCGGCGCTGGGCGTCCCCATCGTTGCGGGACGCGACTTCAACGATAATGACCGGCGCGGCGGCGAGTGGGTGGTAATCGTAAGCCAGAGCTTGGCGAAGCGCATGTTCCCGAATCAGGATGCAGTGAACCGGCATATCGTTTGGACCGACCCGGTGATGAAGTTTGTCGGCATTGCTTCCGAGCCGCGCCGCATCGTGGGTGTATCGGCCGATGTGGACGATGAGCACGTGGTGCCGGGACCCATCCTGACCGTGTACAACCCGCTCGGACAGCAGGAACTTTGGGGCGGACGGTTGTTTGTACACACCGGCGGCGATCCGTACGCGCTGGTTTCGCCGATCACCCGCATGATTCGGCTGATGTCGGTGGATCAGCCGGTGGAACACGCGGCCACTCTGGCCGATGTGCGCGCCGAGGTGCTGACGCCGAACCGCCTGAATGCGTTGGTATTCGGCGGCTTCGCGGGGGTCGCGCTCTTAATCGCGATCGTCGGCGTGGGCGGCGTGCTGGCTTTCTCGGTAAGTGGACGCACGCGTGAGTTCGGGGTTCGCCTGGCGATCGGCGCGCAGCCCAGGCATCTGCTGGCAGATGTGATTTCGGATGGCGCGCTGATGGCGGCAATGGGCGTAGTTGCGGGCGCCGCCTTCGGCTACGCCATGGCGAAACTCGCCGGCAGCTACTTTCTGGAAATGAAAATGCCGGGCGTGACGCCTGTAGTGGTCTCCGCGGCGGTGCTGCTGGCCGCGGCCATGGTGGCTTCAGTCTGGCCGGCGGCGCGCGCGGCGCGCGTGGACGTTATGCAGGCGCTTCGCTCAGAATAGGTCAATCGCAGCGCAGGGCGGCCATGGGGTCGATCTTGGCGGCCCGGCGGGCGGGCAGGAAACTGGCGAAGAGCGCGACTGAAGCCAGTAGCAGCGAAACTGCGCCCATCACAGTTGGATCGAGAGGGCGCACTTCGTAGAGGAGCCCGGTGAGCAAGTGGGTCAGTCCTGCCGCACCAACCATGCCCACAGCAATTCCGGCCAACACCCAAAGCATGTTTCCGCTTACTACCAGCCGCAGCACCTGCGGGGTCCCCGCGCCGAGAGCCATGCGCAAGCCGATCTCTTGGGTGCGCTGGGTTACGGAATGGCCCACCACGCCGGCGATGCCGACGGCCGCCAGCGCCAGGGCGAGCGCCGAAAATGAGCCGAGCAACAGCATGGGGAAGCGCCGCGATCCGGTGGAATTGTGGACCACCTCGTCCATGGTCTGGAAGCCCGAGACGGGCCAATCGGGGAGTACGCCGGCAACGGCGCGCTTCACCGGTTCGGCAAACGCCGATGGCGCATGATTGGTGCGGATGACCAGCGTCATCACCGGCCAACCGGCTTGCATGTACGGACGATAAAACTGGCGCTGGGCGGGAGTTTCGAGCCCCTGGAAACGTACGTCGCCCGCCACGCCCATAACGGTCAGACGCGGCCCGTCGACGCCGCCCAGCCGGATAGCCCGGCCGATGGGATCCTGCTTGGGCCAAAAAGCACGGGCCATGGAATCATTGATGACAATAGCGCCGGGTGCGCCGGCGGTGTCGCGATCCGTGAATTCGCGGCCCTTCAAGATGGGGATGCCCATCGTTCGGAAGTAGTTGGGACAGGCGACGGTATAGCTTGCCCCAGGCATCTGCCCAGGCGCGGCGGGCGGCTGTCCTTCAATCTGGAAGCCGCGGCCGGCGTTCCCCTGAAACGGCAGATGCCCAACGGCGCCCACCGAGAGCACTCCGGGGATGGCCCCGACATGCTGGCCGACGTCCTGACAGAAACGCGGCAGCCCCGGCGGACCGACGTAGATTTCTTCCTGTGGAACTGACATGCCGGCAGTCAGGACATTGTTGGGATTCAACCCTGGATCGACGCCCAGCAGCCGCGTCATACTCTTGATCATCAGCCCCGCGCCCGAAAGCACAACCATCGCCAACGCCACTTCGGACGCTATCAAAATGTTACGCAAGCGGCTGCGCCCGCCTGTGCCCGCCCCGCGTCCGCCTTCCTTCAGCGGATTGTTGAGGCCGGCACGCAGCGCGCTTAAGGCTGGCGCGACACCGAAAAGCGCGCCCGTGAGGCAGGAGACGATCAAAGCAAAGGCAAACACCCTGCCATCCATGGCAAAGTCATCGATGATTCGCAACGGCAGTTGCAGCGATCCGCTCTGCTTGCTGATGTAGAAAAGGGCGCGCGTGCCGGCCGCCGCCAGCATCAGACCGGCAACACCGCCCGCCAGCCCCAACATGACGCTTTCAGTAAGCAACTGGCGCGCGATGCGCGATCCGGAGGCTCCCAACGCGCGGCGGACTGCCAGCTCTTTTTGGCGGGCGGCGCCTCGGGCCAGCAGCAGGTTGGCTACGTTCACACAGGCGATCAGCAGCACAAAGGCGACGGCTGCCAACAAGGTGAACAAGGCGGAACGCACACCTTCCATGCCGAAATCGGCGAGGGGTGAAACCGTGGCGCTCATATTGGCGTCGTCCACCGGATACTGCTTGGCGATGTTCGTTCCCACTGCAGCCATCTCCGCCTGGGCCTGCGCGAAGGTCACGCCGGGCTTCAATCGCGCTATGGATAGGAAGCTGTTGTCGCCGCGGCCGAAATCCGTCTTGGTATAACCGACGGGCACCCATAGCTGGCGCGCTCCGCTCCAGAATTGCCACGCGAAATCCCGAGGCATAACGCCGACGACGGTAAACTCCGCGCCATCGATGCGGATTGTCTTGCCCAGCAGCGACGGATCGCCGCCGTAACGCCTCTGCCATAGGCCATAACTGAGCACGACCACGTGGTCCTTACCCTGCGTTTCTTCCTCGGGAAGGAAAGTACGGCCCAACAACGGCTTGACGCCGAGCACAGGGAAGAATCCGGCGGACACGCGCAGGCCCGATACCTGTTCAGCCTCACGCTTGCCGCCAGCGGCTGCCAGGTTATAACCTCGGCCGGCGGAATCGAAGATGGCCATGTTCTCGAAAGATCGGCTGGCGCGCCGAAAGTCCCAGAAGTTCGGCGCGGAAACGATGTTCCAGTTGTCGGGACCTTTGCCGAATGTTTCCCATACCAGCGCTAGACGGCCAGCACCGGGGAACGGCAGCGGCTTCAGCAGCGTATTGTCGATCACGCTGAAGATGGTGGTGTTCGCGCCGATGCCCAGCGCTAGCGTCAACACGGCCACCAGTGCGAAACTTGGATTTCGAGCCAGGTTCCGCAAACCATAGCGTACGTCCTGCCAGAGCGTTCCCATCGATCACCTCGGATTGGTCCTTGTTGTTCATACGCTCAAAGAGGGCAAAGGTTACAAGAGATGGCTCGATTTTATTGGCCCGTAAGCTGCTAAGTGTTGGCGAATGCGTCTTGCCGCCGTTGCCATCGTGCTGGTTTCCACCGCATCCGGCCAGTTCAAGAGCACCGCTCCCCTGGTGGTCGCGCCTACCACTGTTATCGACTCGAAAGGCAATTCCGTCGACGGCTTGACGCCGCAAGACCTGATTCTCTACGACAACAATGTGCCGCAGACGATACAGATGGATTGGATGGCATTTCCCATCGACTTGGTAGTCGCGGTGCAGACCAGCTCCAATTCAGGCGCGGTAATCGACAAGCTGGGAGGCTCCGGCATCCTGTTCACCGAGCTGGTAGCGGCGGACGCCGGCGAAACGGCGGTCATTTCGTTTAGCGACGAGGTGAAGGTTCACCAGGATTTCACCAAGAGCCCCGATGAAGTCATGCACGCCCTGCGTATGTTGCGGAAGGAAGGCGGCAATGCCCGCATGCTGGACGCTTTGCGCGAGGCGGCCGGAATGCTGGAGCGGCGGCCGCCGGGAAGACGGCGCATCATTTTGATGGTTGCCGAAAAGCGCGACCGGGCGAGCGCCGCAAAACTGCCCGCGGTGATGCAGCAAATCGAGCGGCTCAATGCCGCGGTGTATTGGGTCAGCTACTCACCGATGCTACAGCCGTTCACCGCCAGGCCGAAGACGAAAGAAGACGAGAAGCCCATCGACGAACGCACCAAGACCCCGAAGTGCGCCTGGTGTCCCGGGCCGGACGATACCGCGGTGCCCCCCGACTTGGGGCCGGGCGGTTTCCTCTACACGATCGGGGAACTGGCGCGGCTGCACAAACCGGATTTGGCCAGCCTGTTCTCCAGGACTACCGGCGGGCGCACGCTCAGTTTCCTGAAGAAGGACGCACTGGAAGAGGCCATCCAGTGGATCGGTGAAGAAGTGCACCGCCAGTACATCCTGAGCTTCGAGCCCAAGGGGGCGGGTGACACGGGCAAGTTTCACAGCATTCGGGTGGTGGTGAAAGGCCGGCCGGATTTGCGCGCCAGCACGCGCTCCGGCTACTGGGCGCTGCAGCCTTAAACTCGCTATTGCCATCCCGCACACTTTCATAGTAGAATTACAAACATCTGTAGTAGGAAAGCGAATGACACCCAAATTCACCAAGCTCGAACTCCGCATCATGCAAGCGCTGTGGGATCGAGGCGCCATCTCCATCCGCGAGATGCAGGAAGCGTTTCCCGAGGCAGGCAGGCCATCGTACACCACGGTGCAGACCACGGTTTACCGCTTGGAAACCAAGAAGGCCGTGCGCCGCGTGAAAAAGATCGGCAACGCGCACATCTTCGAAGCGGTGGTGTCGCGCCACGCCGCGCAAAACCGGCTGATCGACGAGTTGCTCGGTCTGTTTGGCGGGCGAACGCAACCAATCATGGCACACCTCGTCGAATCCGGTAAGCTGACGCTCGACGACGTAAGAGAAGCGCAAAATGCCCTGCGCAAAATGGCTAAGGAGGAGAAATCGCAATGATCCCGGTTTCGATCACGGCGGCGATCGCCGATCATCTGTGGCAATCCACTCTGTTCGCCGGAGCGGCAGCCTTACTCGTGCTGGCATTGCGGCGTAACCACGCCGGCATTCGCTATTGGCTCTGGCTGGCGGCGTCGGTGAAATTTCTCGTCCCATTTTTGCCGCTGATCGCGCTCGGCAATCGGCTCGGACAATTTGCGCGCGGGCCGGTGGCGACGGCTAGATTCTCCATTGTCATCGAGGAAATCAGCCGGCCGTTTGTTCAGCCGCCGCGCGCGCCGGCGGAATCTGCCGCTGCGGTTGTGAGCCATACCAGCTTGCTGCCGGTCCTTTTGCTGGCGCTGTGGGCGTGCGGCGTTCTGGCGGTCTGTTTATCCTGGGCACGCCGTTGGCGGCGTATCCATGCCGCCGTGCGGGCGGGCTCGCCGGTAGAAATCCTGGCAGGCATTCAGGTGCTTTCGTCACCGGCTTTGTTGGAGCCCGGCGTTTTCGGTATACTGCGGCCTGTGCTGCTGCTGCCGGAAGGCATCACCGGTCATCTGGCGCCCGCGCATCTGGAAGCCATCGTGGCGCACGAGTTGTGCCACGTGCGCCGGCGAGACAACCTGGCCGCCGCCGTACACATGACCGTGGAAGCGATCTTCTGGTTTCACCCGCTGGTGTGGTGGTTAGGCGCGCGCCTGGTGGAAGAACGCGAAAACGCCTGTGACGAAGAAGTGCTGCGGCTTGGCAGCTCACCGGAAGTGTATGCGGAGAGCATTCTCAAGACCTGCCAGTTCTATCTCGAATCCCCGATGGTTTGCATGTCCGGCATTGCCGGCGCCGATTTGAAAAAAAGAATCACGCGCATTATGACGCGCAATGCCTCGAACCGCCTCACCCTTGGCAGAAAACTGCTGCTCGCCGCAGCCGGTATTTCCGCGGTGACTGGGCCGGTCGTCTTCGGGCTGATGAACGCGTTACCAGGCAACGCGCAACCGCAGCAAAGCTTCACGGCCACGCGGCCCGCGTTCGAAGTTGCGTCGATTAAGCCGAACCAGAGTGCCACGGGCTTGTTCCGAATCAGCATGGATCCCAGCCGCTTCATGGCGGATAACACCAACCTGAAATTTCTGCTGCAATCCGCGTATGGAGTCAAAGAAGCGCAGATTATCGGGGCGCCGGCGTGGGCCGGCTCAGACCATTACAATATCGAAGCGAGGGGAGACGACTCAGCGGCCAGTCTCGATCGCCAGCAGCAAAGCGCGAAGCTTCGGCTGATGATGCAGTCGCTGCTGGCGGACCGCTTCAAGCTCTCCCTGCACCACGAAACCAGGGAGCTGCCTCTGCTGGCTTTGGTCGTTTCCAAAACCGGTTCGAAAATGCACCAAGCGGCGCCATCGACCGGCGAAAACGTACCCCTTGGACCGATCAAGCCAGACGGGCCGCAAGTTCCGCACAGCATGTTTATGAGCGGGCGCGGTGAGCTCAGCGTGATGGCGCAGGACTTGGACAACTTCGCTGACCTGTTGTCGCATCAACTCAACACCCTGGTCGTGAACAAGACCGGCCTCACGGGAAATTACGATTTCAAATTGAAATGGACGCCCGATGAGCACCAAGGGCCGCCCATGGGAGGGCCGGCCGACGCGGCGCTTGCCGATGCGGCGGGCCCCTCGCTCTTTACCGCACTGCAAGAACAACTCGGGTTAAAACTGGAATCGCGGAAAGGACCGGTGGAGGTCCTGGTGATCGATCGCGTGGAGAAGCCCTCGGAGAACTGACCCTATGACACAAACATGCGCAAGACTTGCTCTCGCCCCTCTGGTGCTGGCCTCCAGCTTTGCGACGTCCGCCATCGCGCAGACGGCGCCCACCACGCCCAAGCCTTCCTTTGAGGTTGTCTCCGTGAAACCCAACCACAGCGCCTCCGGCGGCATCATGATCCGTATGAGTCCAGGAGGCCGCTTCAACGCGCAGAACATCACGGGCAAGTTTTTGATGGAAGAAGCTTACGGTGTGAAAGACAGCCAGATCGTGGGCGCACCCGGCTGGTTCGACTCGGAGCATTTCGATATCGAAGCCAAGCCGGACGACTCCTTTAACGAAGCGGAGAAGAAGGGGAACCCGGATGCTCAGCATGCGCAGCTCGCCTTGATGCTGCAATCCATGCTGGAGGATCGCTTCAAGCTAACCATCCATCACGAAACCAAGGAAATGCCGGTGCTCACGCTCTTGGTCGCCAAGGGCGGTCCGAAATTGCATGACTCCGGCCCCGACCCGGCGGCCCAGCCCGACGAGCCGCCGCCCGGCCCCATGAAACCGGATGGGCCCCAACCACGGCACAGCGTGCGCATGATGGGGCGCGGAAATCTGGATATCAACGCCGAAAGCCTCGATTCATTTGCCGAGGTGCTGTCGCGACAATTGGGGCGCGTGGTGGTAAACAAAACCGGTCTCAAAGGCAATTACGATTTCTCCCTGAAGTGGTCGCCGGATGAGAACGAAGGCCGCATGTTCGGCGGCGCCGGCGCCGCGCCCGATGGCCGTCCCGGGCCGCCGCCGGCCGAAGCCGCCGGCCCATCCATCTACAGTGCGCTGCAGGAGCAGCTGGGGCTGAAATTGGAAACTGTGAAGGGACCCGTGGATACCATCGTGATCGACCGGGTTGAGAAGCCCACGGAGAACTAGCCCCGGAACTTCTGCACGCCCGCGGTGTCACATACGTCTTATCGGTGATGCAAACGCGAATTTTCACGACGATTTTCATAGGCGGCATCGCACTGCAAGCGGCGGTGATTCGCGGCGTGGTGGTGGAGAACTTGACCAGCAAGCCGCTGGCGCGTGCGATGGTGAGGTTGCAGGCGGTGGGTGGTGCGCCGGGCGATGTGAAATCTACACGCGCGGACGCGCACGGCGTTTTTGTGTTCGATTCGCTGAGCACGGGCGCATACCTGGTGCAAGCCTCCCGCAATGGATTTATGACCGCCGAATATGGCCAAAAGCGCTGGAACTCAGCCGGCGCGCCGGTGCTGCTCGAAGAAGATGGCAATATCTTCCTCGATATTCGCCTGCTGCGCTACTCCGCCATCTCGGGCACGCTGCTCGACGAGAACGACGAAGGCCTGCCCGGCCACGAAGTGCTGGCGTACCGGACCACCCAGTCCATCGAACTGGTGGCCCACGCGACCAGCGACGAGCGCGGCATCTATCGCCTGTTTGGGTTGGAACCTGGCACGTATGTCGTACGCACGGCCGGCGATCAATCCAACGAAGAATCGTACCTGCCGACTTTTTCCAAGGAAACTGCGCAGAGGGATCAGGCGCACACCGTCGAATTGCTGCCCGATCAGGAAATCAATGAGATAGACGTCCGGCCGCTGCCAGGCCGTCTGTTCAGCCTGTCCGTCAGCGTCAATCCGCCAGTGCCTGTTCCATCCATCACCTTGGTATCGGAACTCGGGCGCAAGACCGTGAAGGGCAGCGCGTATCGGTTCACGCGTCTGGCGCCCGGCGATTATGAAGTCTTCGCGCAATCTCCCGCGGAGCCGGAAGCCGGAGGGCCATACGTAGGCGCTTACCAGCGGCTCTCGCTGGGCGCCGATACGAACGTTTCACTGTTGGCCCGGCAATCGCCAGCCGGAGTGACGGTGACCGGCGCGCGGGCCGACGCTTCGTGCGAACTGCGCTTCCGGCATGCGGATCTGGCGGGTTCCGGACCCACCTCCTCGATTCCCGTGCAGAATGGCGCGGCTACCCTCCCCATCGGCCACTGGGAAGTGATGCTACAACCGCCCGCCGGCACGTATGTATCACGAGTCTCCGGCGTTTTTTCGATAGGGCGGCTGCGTCCCGATGGTTGGCAGGAAATGGTATCGCCCTCGTCGCCCTTTGGGGGATTGCGGTTTACCGTGACAGCCGGTGCCAGCGCTATATATGGAACCTTAAAGGGTGCGGACGGTCCGGTTGCGGGCGCGCCGGTTTATCTGGAAGCATACAATGTCAACCCTAGTAAACGGCTCGCCGATTTGCGCACGGCCATCTCCGGCGCGCATGGACAATACCGCTTCAGCGATCTGGCGCCGGGCGCTTACCGCATACTCGGCACGTTCGAATACCTTTCGCCGGACATAAATGCTATGACCGCGGCGGGCGCGGAACTGGTGACCGTGGATGCGCATAGCGAAACCTCACGCGATTTGGAGTTGTATACCATTCGATGAGGTGCGCCCTTCAGCTTGCCGCCTTCGCCTGCCTGGTGGCTTCCGCGCCGGCGTCCGAATATCGCGGGCAGGTGACCTTCGACGGGATACCGGTACCGGGCGCGACGGTAACAGCCACGGCGCCTGCCAAGAAGTTCGCTGCAATTACCGATCTTGCGGGAAGCTATACATTTCCCGATTTGGCGGACGGGGCCTGGTCTATCGAAGTTCAGATGATGGGCTTCGCGCCGATTAGACGGGAAGTGAATGTCGCGACTGGTGCGCTGCCCGCCAAATGGGAATTGGAGATGCTAGCCGCCGGCGAAATTAAGGCGGCACTCGAGACTGCGCCTCCGCCCGCAGGCGTCGTACAAAGCCCGCGGGCAGACACCCGCAAGCCTGTCCCCCCAAAGGAGACAGCCGACGACGACCTGAGCCAACGCGCTGCCGACGGACTTCTCATTAACGGCAGCATGCGGAATGGCGCTGCCTCGCCCTTCGCCCAACTGGCCGCGTTCGGCAACAGCCGCAGCGGCTCGAAAGGCCTGTACAACGGCGGCATCGGCATCATCCTCGACAACTCCGCCGTGGACGCGCGGCCCTTTTCGCTCACCGGCCAGGACTTGCCCAAGTCCTCCTACAACCGGCTGACCGGCGTCGCGGCCGTGGGCGGTCCGATCCTCATTCCGCGCCTTTTCAAACGGCCTCCGTTTTTCTTTGCGGCCTACCAGTGGACTCACAACAACAATTCAACGACGCTATCCGGGCTGATGCCGGCCGCCGCCGAGCGGAGCGGCGTTTTCTCAAACCCCGTCATCGACCCATCATCCGGCGCACCGTTTCCCGGCAATGCCATCCCGCGGAATCGCATGGCAGCGCAGGCCGTCGCTCTGCTGAGCTTCTATCCCCTGCCAAATTTCAGCGGAAATCCTGGATACAACTACCAGATCCCCATTCTGAGCCCAACCCATCAGGATGCCCTGCAATCGCGCTGGAACAAATCGCTCGGCAATAAGGACCAGATCTACGGCCGGTTCGCGTTGCAAAGTACACGCTCCGATACGCCCAATGTGTTCGGCTTTCTCGATACCACCGATCTGCTGGGTATCAACACTAGTGCCAACGGGTCGCATCGCTTCAACCAGGGATGGTTCCTGAATTTCGGTTACCAGTTCAGCCGTCTGGCTACGGAAGTTACGCCATACTTCGAGAATCGCGAAAACGTGTCCGGCAACGCCGGCATCTCAGGTAACGATCAAACACCCATGAACTGGGGACCGCCCAGCCTCACGTTCGCGAGCGGCATCGCTGGTTTGTCCGACGGGCAAGGTTCGCATGACCGCAATCAAACCAGCGGCCTGTCGGCTTCCGCGCTGTGGAACCGCGCCTCGCACAATATTATGCTCGGCGCTGATTTCCGCCGCCAGGAGTTCAACTACCTTTCGCAGCAGGATGCGCGCGGCGAGTTCACGTTTACGGGCGCGGCCACCGGCTCCGACTTCGCCGATTTTCTATTGGGCGTTCCCGATACCAGTTCCATCGCCTTCGGCAACGCCGACAAATATTTGCGCGAGTCCGTCTACGACGCGTTTGCGAACGACGATTGGCGCGTTACCCCGGAACTGACAGTGAACGCCGGCGTGCGTTGGGAGTATGGAGCCCCCATCACCGAGCTTAATGATCGGCTGGTGAACCTGGATGTCGCGCCCGGCTTTGCCGCTGTGGCGCCCGTGGTGGCGGCGGATCCGATCGGCTCGCTCACCCGCGCCCGCTATCCGAATTCCCTGGTGCGCCCCGATAAACATGGCTTCGCGCCGCGCGTGGGCATCGCCTGGCGCCCTATCTCCGGATCGTCAACGGTCATACGCGCCGGATACGGCGTTTACTACGACACGTCCGTTTACCAGACCATCGCCCTCCAGATGGCCCAGCAGCCTCCGCTATCGAAGAACTTCAGCGTGCCGAATAGCGCGGCCGATCCGCTGAGCCTGGCCAACGGGTTCAACGCCTCGCCTGCTTCAGTGCCCAATACGTTTGCGGTCGATCCGAACTTTCGTGTGGGTTATGCGCAGAACTGGCAGATCGCCGTGCAGCGTGAACTGCCCGGCTCCATGCAGATCACAGGTACGTACCTCGGCATCAAAGGAACGCGCGGCCCGCAGGAGTTTCTGCCGAACACCTATCCCATCGGCGCGCCCAATGCGTGCCCGTCTTGTCCGGCGGGCTTCGCCTATCTCACGTCAGGCGGAAATTCCACACGTCAGGCCGGACAAATGCAGTTGCGGCGCCGGCTGCACAACGGCTTCACCGGCACCCTGCAGTACACTTTTTCTAAGTCGATTGACGACGACGCAGCCTTGGGCGGACAGGGTGCCATCACCACACCGCGAACCGCGGCAACGCAATCCGCGGCAGCTTCCCCGCCTTCATTCGCCATCGCCCAGAATTGGCTCAACCTGCGAGCGGAGCGCGGGCTATCCACTTTCGACCAGCGTCATCTGCTGGGCCTGCAACTGCAATACACCACCGGAATGGGCACGGGCGGAGGCGCCCTCCTTAGCGGATGGAAAGGCGCACTCTTCAAGGAATGGACCTTCGCGAGTCAGGTCAGCGCCGGCAGCGGCCTGCCCGAGACCGCCGTCTATCTGGCCGCGGTGCCAGGTACCGGAGTCACCGGCACCATCCGGCCCGATTTCATCGGCGGATCGCCGCTCAGCCTGGCATCCTACGCCGCGCCCACCGCCGGCCAGTGGGGCAGTGCCGGCCGCGATACCATTAGCGGCCCTGCCCAGTTCAGCTTAAACGCCTCACTCGGACGCATTTTCCGGGTGACCGACCGGTTGAACCTGGAAGCGCGCGTGGATTCCACCAATGCGCTGAATCATGTCACCTACACGAATTGGAACACGGTCGTGAATAGCGCGCAGTTCGGCTTGCCGGCGGCCGCCAACGCGATGCGCACCTTGCAGACCACGCTGCGCCTGAGGTTTTAGCCCATGCGTCACGCTCTTGTCGCCATCTTCGCCGCGCTCGCGCTTAGTGCACAGCAGATTGGGCAGAATGCAGCGCCCGGCTCCGCGCCGCCCACGTTCAGCACCGGCACTCAGTTGGTGGTTGAGTCCGTGGTGGTCACCGACAAGAAAGGCGCGCCTGTGGACGGCTTAACCGCGAAGGACTTCACAGTTACCGAAAACGGCGTGGCGCAGGAGGTGCGTTTTTTCGAACACCAGAACCTGCCGCTGACGCCCGCTCCCCCAGTCGCCCGGTCCGCTCCGGAGCACATCCACATTTACGATAAGCTGGGCAAAACGAAAATCGCCGCCGAGACTTCCGGCACGGCGAGGTACAAAGATCGCCGTCTGCTGGCTCTTTATTTCGATATGACCGCCATGCCGCCCGGCGATCAGGCGCGCGCGCTTTCGGCGGCGCTAGAAGTTCATCCGCACCCAGATCACCTCGGCCGATCTGCTGGCCATCCTGCGTTACTCGGGCGGCGCGGTGGAAGTCCTGCAGGATTTCACGGGCGATCGCGACCGCCTGCTCAGCATCCTCGAAACCATGATCGTCGGCGAAGGCCAGGGCATGGATTATTCCACCGGCGATGCCAGCACCGCCGATACCGGCGCGGCCTTCGGCCAGGATGACAGTGAGTTCAACATCTTCAATACCGATCGCCAGCTATCTGCCTTGCAGACTGCCGCCAATATGCTCGGCCAACTCAGCGAAAAGAAGTCGCTCATCTACTTCGCCAGCGGTTTACGGCTGAACGGCCTGAACAATCAGGCGCAATTGCATGCCACCGTCAACGCCGCCATTCGCGCCGGGGTATCGTTTTGGCCGATTGACGCGCGCGGGCTGGTGGCGGAGGCGCCCTTGGGCGATGCCACCGTGGGCTCGCCCGGCAATAGCGGAATGTATTCCGGCGCGGCGGCCCTCGCCGTCACCACGAATCTCCAACAGTCGCAGGATACGCTCTACGCGCTGGCGTCGGACACAGGCGGCAAAGCCCTGCTCGATTACAACGACCTGGCCAAGGGAATCGTCAACAAGCGGCCGCGGCCGTCACCAGCTATTACATCCTCGGCTATTACACATCCAACACCGCGCAAGATGGCAAATTCCGCCGCATCAAGATCAGCCTCAATGCGACCCTCTCCGCCAACCTCGATTATCGCCAGGGCTACTTTGCCGGCAAAGTGTTTGCGAAATTCACCGCCGCCGACAAAGAGCGGCAGTTGGAAGACGCGCTAATGTTGCCCGATCCCATCACCGAACTGACCATCGCCATGGAGATCGACTATTTTCAGTTGAATCGCGCCGAATACTTCGTTCCCATCGTGGTCAAGATTCCGGGGCGCGAACTGGCGCTGGCGAAACGTGGGGGCGCCGAACGCACGCTCATCGATTTTGTCGGAGAAATCAAGGACAACTATGGCTCCACCATCACCAACGTGCGTGACAAAGTGGATGTCAGGCTCAGCGAGGCGACCGCGGCCGAGTTGGCGCGCCGGCCGATCGAGTACGACGCCGGTTTCACCCTGCTTCCCGGCAAATACACCATCAAGTTTCTGGCGCGCGATGCGGAAACAGGCCGCATCGGCACCTACCAGACGAGCTTCGTCATTCCCAATCTAAACAAAGAAGAGAAGCTCATCCCCATCAGTTCCGTCGTCCTCAGCAGCCAGCGGGTCGACCTGAAGGACGCCATCTACAACGCGGTGAAAGGCAAGGAAAGGAGCGAGACCGCCAACCCGCTGGTTTCCAACGGACAGAAACTGATCCCCAGCGTCACCCGGGTCTTCAGTAAAGCGCGCGATATGTACGTCTACCTGCAAGCCTATCAACCCTATTCGGCCGCGGACCAGCCATTCGTCGCTTTCGTCAGTCTGTACAATGGCCAAACGAAGGCCTGGGAATCTCAGCCTGTCGAAGTGAGAAGCGCTTCCAACGACCGCCTGAAAACCACGCCGATCCAATTCAGTTTTTCGCTGGCAAGCCTGCCGCCGGGCAAATACGACTGTCAGGTAACCGTGCTCGATCCGTCGGCACGCAAGGTGGCATTCTGGCAGGCGCCAATCGTCCTCGCGCCATAACAGATACATCCATCTGAAAGTCCGCTACAATATGAATCGTCTAAACAACGCCGTATGGAATCGGTCATCAAAGAACGTCTGCGCGAACTCGACCGCGCCAAACAGCGCCTCTATTTGGGCGGCGGCGCCGATCGTTTGGAAAAACAGCATAGCTCCGGCAAGCTATCCGCCCGCGAGCGCATCGCCCTGTTGCTCGACCGCAAATCGTTCCGCGAAACCGGCTTATTTGCCAAGCACAACGGCCGCCTGTTCGGCATGGACGGTAAAGATCTGCCGGCAGACGGAGCGGTCACGGGTCGAGGCCGCATCGAAGGCCGGTTGGTGCACGTCGCCAGTCAGGATTTTACGGTAGCGGGCGGTTCCGCGGGCGAAGTACACGCGGGCAAAATCGCGGAGACCATGACGTCGTCTTTGAAGACTGGCTCGCCCTTCATCTTCATCAACGATTCCGGCGGTGCGCGGGTTCAGGAAGGTGTAGGCAGCCTCGCCGGTTACGCGCGCATCTTCCATCAGAACGTCATGCTTTCGGGTGTCGTGCCCCAGATCTCTATGATCTGCGGCCCATGTGCGGGTGGTGCATCTTACAGCCCGGCGTTGACTGACTTCATTATCCAAACGCGCGACGCTCAGATGTTCATCACCGGTCCCGCGGTGATCAAACAGGTGACCGGAGAAATCGTGGCGCCGGAGGAACTGGGCGGCCCGAGAGCCCAGATGAACAAATCCGGCGTGGTTCATTTTGTCGCGGAAAACGATGTGGAAGCCGTGAAGATCTGCCAGCGGCTGCTGTCGTTTTTGCCGAACAACAACCTGGAAGAGCCGCCACGGCTGGACGCGGGCGGCACGCCCCGCGACGATGGCGATTTCAATGACATCGTTCCGGCCGATCCCAAAAGCGGCTACGACGTCAAGAAAATCATCGCGCGCCTGGTGGATCGCGGCGATTTCCTCGAAATACAAACCGATTTCGCGAAAAATCTCGTGGTCGGTTTCGGCAGGATTCGCGGGCGCTCGGTGGGCCTTGTGGCCAACCAGCCCGCCGTGCTGGCCGGCGCACTCGATATCGACGCTTCCGATAAAGGCGCCCGTTTCGTGCGCTTCTGCAACGCGTTCAATATTCCGCTCGTAACGCTGGTCGACATTCCAGGATTTCTGCCGGGCGTCAACCAGGAATACGGCGGCATCATTCGCCACGGCGCCAAGCTGTTGTTCGCTTATTCCGCATCCACCGTCCCCAAGATCACGGTGATTCTGCGCAAAGCTTATGGCGGGGGCTATATCGCCATGTGCTCGAAAGAACTCGGCGCGGACTGCACCCTGGCTTGGCCTTCGGCGGAGATTGCCGTGATGGGAGCGGAGGCAGCCGTCGAAGTGCTGTACCGTCGTGAGTTGGTGGCGGCGGCTGACAATGGTTCAAAACGGCGGGAACTGGTGCAGCAATTCTCGGATACGTTTGCCACGCCCTATGTCGCGGCGGGCCTGCGCCTGGTGGACGATGTCATTGAGCCGGCTGAAACTCGCGCCCAGGTGTCCGAAGCGCTGGAAGCACTTTCCACCAAACGCGATTGGCGTCCACAAAAGAAGCACGGCTTGATTCCGCTGTAGAGAGCAATCCCGATGGCGACCAAAGACGAACGTTCGCTTGCTGCCGCGGCGGCTGCCGGTGCGGGCGGCGCTGTGCCGAGCCGTTGGGCGCAACAGGGGCGCGAAACCGTCCAGGGCTCGCACAGCTTAGCCGCGTCCCTGGCGCGCTGGGGGCCGGCATTGGCCGAACCAAAACCTTGCCTGCCGGGTGACCCGGTGCAGGAAAGCGAGCCCCCCATCGCCGTCCCGGCCTCGGTAATCTGTGTTCGCCCACAAAAGCGATTGCCGGACGACCTGGTGTGCCGCAGTGCGATTGCCGGTTTAGTCGTAGCCGTTTTGGCCGCGCCAGGCGAACACATTGCCGCCCGGCAGCCGGTCCTGATTGTTGAAGCCATGAAGATGCGGAACGACGTGGGCCCGGAGGTGGATGGGGTGCTGAAAGCGGTGTACGTCGCGCCGGGAGATGCCGTGAAGGCTGGACAAATTCTCTTTGAATTGGCCTGATATTCCTACGCCCCCAAAAACAGTCCAACGCCGCGCCAAGGCAACAGCGGCAGGTTATATCCGATCAGGCAGAATTGGTCGAGCGCAAAAAGAACGACCGAACCCAGTTGCGAACCTTGCGCCAGGCGAGTCTCTTTCAGCCAGGGCGTCGTATAATTTCCGATTCCCACCAGGTGTGCGCTGTTTGCCGGCGTGAATCCCCGCGCAACCGGCAGTTCAATGGACGTCTCAGCCGCGTTGAGATCGTAGTTGCCCGTATAGGTGAAGTTTTCAGTCTTGAAGCAATCGATATTGGCCGGTGACCACTGTGCCGGCAGGTTCATGACACTCGTGAGCGGCGCGTCGTTGGTGTCGGGCGGGTACAGCACCTCGAACTGCGCGTCCACATAGGTCTGCCGCACGAAGGCCATGATCGAGGCAGTGTATTGTCCGATCAGTCCGGGCAAAAAGGCAGCCTCCTGCGGATACGCCGCCGGATCGTCGCTGGGTTCCATAAATACATGCATGGGCCGCCCATATTGCGCTTGAAATGTAGACGCCGTGTACGCGTCATAAAAAGGCATACCGCCGTTGGCCAGAGGTGTCCAATTGCCATTCGCGGGATCGGTGGGGGGGCAGAAGTACCACCATTGCACTTCGCCGAATTGCAAATACGGCGAGACGCCGGCCGCGCTCATCACGTTCGCCATATCCAGGTACACTTGTTGCCAGAACGCCAGGCTGGTCGGCGAGAAGTTCGTTTGCAGTGCCGGTGTATTTACGTGGCACGCGCTGCCATCCGGATACCTTTGCGCCATGCCCGCTTGCAGTGACGGATCGCCGTTCCCCAACTCCGTGCTGAACGAAGCGGTTACTGGAATCCCGTACCCATCCAGCGCGGTATAGAAACTCTGGCTCCAATCGCGCGCGGCGCGGTTGACACGCGGCATCGCGGACAAGTCCGTAAGCCATGTGCCGTCCACTCCGCCTGCCAGGCCGCCGCTCGTGAGGATCTGCAGAGTGGTGCTTCCGCCCACGTCCCAGGATAAGCTGAGCCCGTTGCCGCTGGTTCCCATCAGTCGCGATACGATCGTGAGTACTCCGGCGTTCGCTTGCGCCCAAACACCCGTGGATCCTTCGTTAATTTGCAGAGCGAATGCCTGTGCCAGGCTGGCCGGGGTGTCGCCGATCAGGTTGGCATGGGTGAATATCGTAGGCCCAAGCCAGATCTTGGTAGTGTCTCCGAATTGCGATATGCCCGAGAATGTGAACGTGCCCGATGCATACTGCTGACCTACGCACACGATTTCATAGAACCAAAGCGCGCCCGCATAATGGTTGGCTCGCCCTGTGAACCCCAGTGTGTCAATCAGCCACGCGGTCCGCTCGGGCGCCAGGGCCTGCGAATGTAGCGTATCCCAGTCCGTCGCCAGGGTCGTCTGCCGGTCCCGCATGAACGCCGGCAGGCCGCTCGCCGGGATGGCGATCTCCAGAAAATCAAAATAAAACGTAGACCCCGCGTCTCCCGCATGCGTAATGCTGACCGTATGCGCCGCGTTTCCGCTCAGTGTGCCCAAGTCCCAGCGCACCAGAATGTCTTCATCCGGCAGCCCCAGACCAAGCAATTGCGCCGGTTGTTCGTCCACAACCACCGAAATCTGCGCGGCAGTGGCAAATCGCCTTGTGCCGAGCATCAGGTGGTGAGTTTGCGGCGATTGGTAGGTATAGCTGACGCTCGCACCCGGCGTGGCCGCGAAACCGATCGATCCACCGGAAAAATTTCCGATACTCTGAGTCCACGAGCCCGTGTATTCAATGTCCGTATCCGTATCTTCCACGCGCCAACTTCCAGGCCCGGCCACCTGATAGCCAAGATTGCTACCGCTCACCGTCCAGTTTGAGATCACGCTGCAGAATTCAACGCGAGCGAAATCGCCGGGTTGCAACGCCGCGGCCCATGTCCAGCGCATCTTTCGCACCGCGTTCATCGGTACCGCCACTGTCACGTCGTTGTCGTTCAAACCGCTGATC
Organism: Bryobacterales bacterium; assembly: GCA_963738375.1. GTDB lineage: Bacteria > Acidobacteriota > Terriglobia > Bryobacterales > Bryobacteraceae > Bog-159. The sequence continues at coordinate 405,187 of CAVTWL010000005.1, forward strand.
GAGCTGAAGTCCAGGTTCACCTGCCACTGATCTGGCGACGCACCGCCGCTTAATAACTGCGAACTCGGTTGCCAGATCTCCGTGGGAGGAATCGGCGTGGCGCTATAGACATTCCCATAAACGCCGATACGATTGCCGTTGGCGCCGCTACCGGGATCTATCAACTGCAGCGTGATCGAATCGCCGTTAGCCGTTGCGTGCATCGTTGGCGAAAAGTTATTAATGCTGGCCGCCATCGCCGTAGCGGCCGTTTCTAGGGTATCGACGCCATAAAGTTGATACGTGTAATGTTCCTGATCCCAGGCCAGCTCGATATAGTCCCCTCCTGTGGCGCTACCTTGTAGCGCAAATGTCGCACCTGCGGATACGTCGCTGCCCGCCACCGGCGCCGCATGCTCAAACAAGGGGATTCGGTAAACCTGCTCACCCGACCCCGGGTCCGCCCAAACGCGCAGGAACGGCCAAGCCACCGTCGCGTACAGCGTCGAATCAATCGGTATGCAGTTGGTGCGAGTTTCCTGATAGGAGAGTTGCAGTCCGCTCAGATTGCCATCGGGCAGGTTCCTCAGCGCCGGGTGTTCGAAAACATTGTCCCGGTTCCACTCGACGACCGCCCAGTCCGATTGCGACCGCCAGCTTCCCGAAACGGTGAATCCGTCAGGGCTAGTTGCGCTCAAAGCCGCAACCGCCGACGGCTGATAGAAATAACACTGCAGATCCTGGTTGGGAGTAAGCTTCTGAAGAGTAGTCATGGATCGCTCGCGGTCACAGCCTCAGGATGACCGTAAGGTCCGAGCCCGGGCTGCTTTGTCCAACCCCGCTGATCGCTATGCTGAGTTGTGCTTGCGCCAGCAAGGGCAAGCCAAAGCCGTCTACGGTGTTGGAAATCGTTGTGCCGTCCGGAATGGTCAACGAGCAATAGGGCAATCCGTTTTGGGTGATGTCAATCACGATCGGGCCGCCCCGCGGAGCTTGTTTCACCACCGCATAGACGTCGGCCACCGCATGCGCCGCTTCAATCACTACGTTTGGCGCCGGATTGCTGTCCACTGCCAAGAACCCTTGCACTTGAAACGAATATTGGCCCCCGCAGAGTGTCCGCATCCCGTAATCCGCCGACTGGGTAAAGTTCAGCGATACAGTGGGGCTGTTGCCTCGCGAGTTGGTCGCGAAAAGCTCCGCGCTAGCGATCTTCGCGTTGGGCAATGCCACCGGGTACGACCAGTTGCCACTCAGTGGGCTACCGAAAAAGTTAGGGGCAAATGGAACCACGATGACGGTGCTCGCCAGTTGATAAAGCGCAACGGGGGCGGCATGCTCGATGGCCTCGGTGCCGTGCATTGCGCGCGTCACGCTATATTGCGTCCCTCCGGCTGCAACCGCTGTCACCTGCATCACCTCGGCCTCCACTTGGATGAACGCGCCCGCGTCAGGCGTATATCCCGGAGTCAGGTTCAATACCGTATCGGTCGGCGCCATGTCCGCGGCCAGCGCATACGAAGGATCCCCGCCCAACTCATCGAAGTAGTGAAGCGTTAACGTCCCGGCAATCACACTACTAGTATTGGCGAATGTCGGAAACGACACTCCGCTTAATTCCACGCTGCCGCTTTGCGGCGGCGTCCCCAGGCCGAAGGTGGGCGCCGGCGGAACTGCCGTATCTCCGGACCCTCCACCGCCGATCGTCCATCGCGTCAACGTGCATAGCTGCGGTGTCCCTTCCAGATTGTTCACATTGGCGCCCCGGCCCTCGATATGGAGCGTGACGCCCGTGTCGTTGGGAATCGCAAACTCGATCGGACTCGCCTTGCCAGACGCCGCGAAGTGCCAGGCAGCTTCGGCAATCACGAACTGACTCGTGGCATCTGGTTCGACCGCCCAGGCTTGCGTTAACGTGAGCGTGGTCGCCGTGTTCGACGCGATTGTATACTCCTGGTCGGCGCCTGTCCCGCTTAGAATGCGGACGATCATCCCGCTATAGTTGCTAGCGCCCATTTCGGCTGTATCGTTGCCGACGGTGTTGCTGGCCGCGATCGTCGCCGCCAACGGCGGTTGTAATTCCGTCCGCCAGTAAAAATTGGCATGATCGAAATTAGCGTCCGGCGGGGCCCACGGTTGAGCCGTCGCGCCCGCGTCGGTATAACTGCTGCTCAAAGCCTCCGCCGATGCGATCCGTCCAAGCTGTTGCGGATTCGGCCCGCGATACACATTAAAGCTCACCGCGTGCGAATCGAAGCTAAGGCCGGTCAACATTACGCTAGTGGCGTTCGAATCGCTTGGAATGCTGGCTAGAATCACGAACGACAAGGCACTCTCGTTGCCGGCCGCGTCCACTGCGCTGACGGCGTAGTATAAGGTCTGTCCGCCGGCCAGATTTCCGCCCGGCCCAATCGTAGCCGCGAAGCTAACGAGCGGAACTCCCGGCCCCCCGGTTGCCGTTGTCGAAGGCGCCAGGAATCCAACAGTCAACTCTTCGTTGACACTTCCGTCACTCGCGATGCTGGAACTCTCAGTGATTTGGTATTCGGCGTTTCCGCTGGAGTCCACCGTATCGCCAACCAGCGGCCGTGGCAGACCAATACCAGTATTAGGCTGCGACCCCGCGCCGGTTGCGCCCGGTATCTGGCCGTTGGTATCTTCATACCATTCGTCTTGCTCGATTTGCGCCGTGATCGTGGTGATCCGGTAATTTGCGCCGGGCGCGATCTTGGCAATTCGAAACGGCTGTCGCTCGAAACCTTCCTTAAGGTAGGTCACCGTGATAATGTCGCCGGGTCTCAGCCCCACAGCCTTCACGCTGGTGTCGAACGTGATATAAGTATTCCCGCCGATGGCCTTGTCCAGTGTGAACTGTGAAATACGGGCCGCCTGGTCGTAGTTAGGGAGACCCAATGCCAGCAGGGTGGTGCTGATGTTCTGGCCGGTTAGCTGTGCGTCCTCTACGTCCACCGTCAAGAGGCTGTCCTGCTGGTATCCGTTGAATGCGTCTTGGAACTCCACCGTCGTCTGATTCGGTGTGTCGGCGATGCTACGTGATGTTACCTGTACGCTCGGCGACCCATTCGACTTGCGCAAAATGTTGGCCGCTCCCGCCGATCCGTCGCTGAATTCATACCCCGGCCATCCGCCATTAAGCGGCTCGGTACTGTTGCTCCATGCCACCTGCGCCGGCTGTTGCAACGCGATCGAGTTCTCTACCTGTAGCTGCAGCTGCCCGCCAATGCTGTAAGTGAACAGCAGCCGCGACGCGTTCCGAATTCCTCGAATTGTGTCAGCCGCATTACGTCGCGCTTGTAAGCAAAGGTTGCACTGAAATCGCGCAACCGTAGTCGCGTTGCCGCTTAAATCCTGCGTCTGGATCTGCTGATCGCAGTAGGCGGCCGTTGCGGCAAACGTCGTTATGTCGATGTTCTCCAGCCCCCATCCGGTCCGTCGCAGAATGTCCAGCAGAACCCACGCGGGATTGGCTGTGAACTCCGTGCTCTGGCAACTTCCGTCGGCGTTGTAGATCGGCAATTGTAATCCATTGGCCAGCACCTGCACGCTGGGCAAAGATTGTCCGCTGTTGATCTGATTGGGCACCACGACTGACAAATACGCCATACTGCCATAGGGATCGCCGGCCGGATTGCCCGAGGCATCTTCGAAGTCCGGGTTGAATGCCCCGTTCCGGCTGCCCAGGCTCACCACGTTGTACCACCCCGTAGAAGTCATGTTCTGGCCGTCTTGCCCTAGCGGAATCTCAATCTGGTTGACCACGACCTTCTGCACGCCTTGTATCGGACCCATTCCCAGCAATGCTTCCAGGTGAGTCAGGTTGCCGTCATTCCGGCTGAATACGATCGGCGGCCGGTACCACGCGGTCCCATACAACAGCGGAACAAAATCGTTGTAGACGGCGAGGTTGTCTTCCACCGCTGCATACTGCCACCCGCCGCCGTAGCTTCTAACCTGGATCGACGACGGCACAAACTCGATGCCGCCAAAACGTCCCGGTCCCGAAAACATTCCTCGCGCTTCGCAATCGAGTCGCGTGTATCCGCACGTTCCGTACGGTTCGCCGGCCAGCAGGGCGCCCGCGCCCCCCGTCTGGTCCGCCGAGTATCCGCAGGCATAAAACATCGAATACGTGCCGTTTGTGCCGCCGTTCAGCGCTTCCTGCCGCTGCGCCGCATTCGCCGGAAACAGCCATGGGCATCGTCGCTGGATTCTCACCGGAGGCAGCAGCACGTTCTGCATGCTCATCCCGTTCACCGCGGAGATCTGAAACAGCGATTCCGTGCTTTGATCCGGCGGGTTCACCATCCCCTGAAATAAAACCGCCGAATCGGATGTCGCGGAGGCCTCGATCAGGTTGTAGAACAGGAACGTCACGGTCAACTGAGCGCCCTTCCAGCCCACCGAACGTTCCAGTTCCGAGAAATAGGAATCCGCGTTGGCCATCGACAACGTGACTCTCGGAATCGCGTCCACCCCTTGGTCGGACGACGTCTGGATGGCAAAAACGTTGTGCCTCATCACCCGCGGCAAATAAGTATTGCCGCTGTAACTCACCTGATGCGTGCTCCAGTACTCCGTCCGCCCGTTCTGTAAGGTGCATTGAAATAGCAGCAGCGGAGTGTCCGTAACCGCAAGCTCTTTCAGATCATAAATACTCAACATTGACGATATCCAGTTCGCAGGAATGCCGGCTTGGCCCTACCGTGGTGATGGTCAGCGTGTCACTCTTAAAACGCGCATTGGGGTACACCCCCCCTGTCTCGTTTGTCGACTTATAAAGCGAGGCCGCGGTTTGCGCCTCAACCTGTACACCGAAGACGTCAACCGTCGTCCCCGGGTCGAGCGCCACGCCAAAGCTGATCGCGTCCGCCGTATCCGCCAGTTGTCCCGCCGAAGTTAGTCGCGTCCACTGCGGGCCGATTGTGCGCTCATCCGTCTCGGAGCCCCGCACCAGCCAGAGCCGCGTGCTTTCGTCGCTGCGCGCATAAACACTCAAACAGTACTCCAGCGAAGCAGGTGCGTCGATCGCTTGCTGCAACAGAAGCGTAGCGCCTGCCGGATTGCTCAGTTGATAAGCCGAATTGCCGCCCAAAGGATCTGCCCCGCCGCCCGTCACCGTCATCAGCGGCCCTGCCTGCCAAACCGGCTGATTGAGTTGTTCGCTCCACGCCAGCAGATTGTCCAACGGGTCCACAAAAGTAAAAGGTGTAAGCCGTCCCTCCACAGCCTGGAATAGCGCTTCCAACGCCGCCAATTCCTGATCGCTCAGCTCTTTGAATGATAAATGCCAGGCCGTGACGGCTGCCGCGGCATCCGCTAGTTTCACCTGGTAGTCTTGCAAGCTCTGGTTCACTACGGTCCTCGCCTGCCGCTGCCGGGTGATCGGAAACTGTCCCGTGGCGCCTGATGATAGCTGCGGAAAATATATCATCTTAGGCCCTGTTCTCGCTGACCGTCAGCATCGCCTTGCCGCGCATCTCGCCTCGGAGTTGAAAGGCGAACGCATCCCCCGTCAGACTGCAGTCCGGATACACCGTGCCGTCCCACGGATCGGTGAATGCAAAACTTCCAAACCTGCCCTGACTGGACAGGAAGAACTGGTCAAGCGTCGCTAGTTCTCCTTCGTCGAGCAGATCCAGTTGCACGGTCCATCGGTGTAGCAACGAAGCGTAGTCCCGAAAGCGCTGCTCTGTTCCGTCCAGGAAACGGATCGCATCCGTCTTGTACCGCAGTGTTCTCTGCGCCGGATATTGCGCCACGGCGCCGGTTTTAAGTGTCGGAAACATGGCTATTAAAGATTGGAAATCGTATCGTTGATCGAACTCATATTGAGCATCGCCTGGCGCACGGCCTGTGCAATGTCGTCACTATGGTCCAGGAACGACTGGCTGTCCATGGCTTGCACCTGTACTGTAATCTGCTGCCCTCCGGTCGCTGCCTCGCTTCCTGTCTGACGCGGCAAACCATTTTCGCCCCACCCCACCTCTTGGCCGCTAGTGCTCGATTGCAGATTCAGCGCAGGCGGAAGCGAAAACGGAACTAGAGTCGTGGACTGCCCCGCTTGCCCTCCAAACAGGCTCGATAATAACGAAACCAGCGGCATCAGGCTGAGGCCACCGCCTAGAACCTGGGACGCCGTGTCGAGCGCGTCGGATACCGTGGCGCCAGGTTTCGAACTCGCGGACGCGCTGTTGTCCGCCAAAGCTTGCGTGTTGAGCGCCGTCGCCTGTGTTCCCGCCGCGGTCGCGTCCGACGCTTGCCCTAGCGCATCCACTAACACCTGGTTTGCATTTGTCGCCGGGATACTCGAAGGCCCGCCGGAAGCCTGCTGGAACGCGCCCAGAATAGTCTGTTGTGACGAACTAGGCATGCTGCCCTCCCGTCGGGGATCTGCTTTCCATGGTCGTTAGCTCGTTCTCTAGAATCAAGAAGGCCTCCACCTCGCGGGCACTCAAGTCTTCGATACCTTTGTGCCCTAACTTCCGCCGCACCAGGTACTGCTCCAGCCAAGCCATGCTCTCCGCCGTAACAAATGACTTCGGGCATTCGCTGCTCGGCCGCCCCGTTTCTGGCCCACACCACCCGCTCCGGAATCGCCGCCGCCGTCTTCCACCCGCAACGGCGTCTGACTTCAAGACCGGCCCTGCGGCAAGTCGCGCACTCCCAGCCGGCCTGCTCTGAGAATTGAAAATGGAGGGCGACGATCAGTTTTTTCGTTCGGGTTCCGAAAGCCCACACTGCCCCTTTACGGCCGCCAAAGCCTCCCGGAACAGTTCCTCCGGGCCGCTCGCCGCCAGTGACTCGGGAGTCGCTGAAGTCCCGTCTAGTTCCAGCCCCTTCACTTCCTGCAGGCCCCAAGCCAGATAGATCCCGTCGATCTCCGATGCCAGCAGCGCCGCATCCATCTTCTCGCCCGCGCAGTCGCCCGCTTCCGCGAACTCCTTCCGCGCCGCCAGCTCCCGAATGCGCCGCGTCAGTTCCACACGGCGGCCAAACGACATCTTCGCCACCGTATAACTCACCCCGTCCGCGATCTGGGAGACGATACTTACGATACTTGTATATTCCATCGGTCGCCCTTACTTACCCAAACGCAACCACCATCTCGTTGTCGGCCGTACCCTGCGCTTTCGACCCTTGAAACTTCCACTGCAGCCGGTTGTCCCCATCGTCGAACTCGGGTACGGCCGGTACCACGCTCGGCAGGTAAACACCCATCGCCTGACCGGTCTGCTGGCCAAGTTGGAACATTACGCTAATCGGCGATTGTCCGCGCGCCGCCTGATACAAGCCCTGCGTTCCCGCATCGTCCATCTCGTAGAGACTGAAAGCCGCGGTAACCGATCTTGGGCCGGGCGCGATCGCCAAAGGAAGATTGCTGCCGAATTCCTTCGAGCGCGTGTCCAGCCCGTTGTCTAGTTGAAAGGACCCGCTGGTAATCGTGTAGAAGCGGTTTGGCGAACTGCCCAGCCACGCTTCACCCATATTGCCCGGAACAATGGAATAGTCGAAACCGGCTAGAGCCGGTTCAGCCGGAAAACCTTGCAGTTGCCCCTGGCCCGCCGCGAAACTGGCGCTGTCAATCAAGTCCTGCGCCATCCCTTCGAATTCGAACTGATGAAAGTCTCCATTCACTTTGATCGTGAGCCGGTTCACGGCGGCTCCGCACAAAATCCGCTGCAATGCCGTGCTTGGGTCCCAATAGTCGAATATGCTGATGCTTGGCAGCTCCGTCGCCGGGAAATAAGAGATGCATGGCGCCACCTCAGTGCCCCCCGCGGGACTCGCGGCGAACGGGGCATTCAATTGCACTGCCGTCGCGCTCATGATCGCCGTCACAAACCGGATCTCGCCGTTGCACGATACGCCTTGCCCCACCACCAGGCCATGTGCCGCCGCGAAGACCAGTGAAGTGCCGCTCGACCCCGCTGCCTGCCTCGCCGCCCGCATACAGCAGCGGCGTCGCCCCCATGCTGGCTTGAAAGAGCGGGCCGTACGATGGCCCCGAAGCCTGCCCGCCCAACTAGTCATGTAGGTCGTAAGGTCAAAGCTGGTCGAACGCCGCAGTCCCGCCGGAATTCCCGCGAAAGTCCGGCTCCCCGTCTTGTCGCGACGATCCGCCTTTTCTGCCTGGTTCTTGGCGGTCAGTTTTACTGCCGGAAATCGGTTCTGCGCCGTGATCGCCGGCGTCTGCTCCGTAGCTGCCTTCCAGTCCCGCGTAGAATCGGTTGGCATTGGATGAAATATATGAAGACATAACCTTAATCGCTCACTCCCACGTCGAATGTGACTTTGCCTGCCTGAATGAAGTTCTGTCCGCCGTGCTTCACCGGGCCAAGTGCCGCTTCATAGCATCCGGCATAATACATCCCTTCGCCCCAGTCTCCGCGGTTCTGGTCCAGCACCTGGGTTACCGCATCGATGTACAATTGCAGCTGACTCTCGATGCCGTCCAGCCGGTCTTGCGAGACCCGCACCTCAATCGTCATGACTGGCTTTTCCGGAAAAATTCCGGAACTTCTCCTTAAGTTGGTTCACAATCTTCTCGCAGTACACACTCACTGCGGGATACTGCACGTCCGTTGCTGCGCTCCGCCAGGTCGATCGGTACGTTCTGCGCCCGATCTGGCTCGTGCCGGTCGGCGGCGTCAGTCGTCTCGGCCTGCGCCAGCGTCGCGAGGCACGCGTTCAGCCCCTGCGTGGCGCTAAGCAAGCGTGACCATCTGTGCCGTAACTGTGGTTCCCACCCATGCCATCGTGCCCCGTTAGCCCCTCTGAATCACTCGCGGCAGCGCGCGCAGATAGTCGGGCGCTTGCCCGCTCCCGGCGCCTGCCCGGCGGTCGTCAACCGGCCCCGCCTGCACCCACACTTGATCCGGTCGCCAGCGGCGCCGTATTCTGCAGCGTCATTGCCGTAGGTAGCATCCCCGCATAAACATTCCAGCCAGTTGCGTTATTCGGCTGGCTCACCGGCTGCACCGCCAACACATTTCCCGCCGCCACGCTCAGGGTGCTTGGATTACTGGGCTGCCCCTCCTGGCTTTCTGCGTTCAGCCACGACACGCTGGCGCAATAGGTCGCTGCCGGTTGACCGCCGGCCATCGACGTCAGCTGCGGCGGTGCCGCCTGCGGAAGGGATCGGCGACAATCCCGAGCCCGGTCTGGATCAGCTTATCCATGGCCCACTTCATCCAGTTGCTGAAACTGGTCGCGCTTACCCTTGTAGCGGTCGTTCAGTTGATTGAAGTACGCGTCCTGATAAACCAGCATCAGCGTCTGAAACATGTGCCAGAGCTGTAGCGGCGGCGTTACTACGATGTTATTCAGCTGCGGGTCCGGCTGAAGCCAGAATTGCCAGTCGTAAGTGTTACTCCGTTGCAATAGCGTCGTCAGCTCGATCCCCAGATCTTGTTGCGCCAGCGTCAGCTTCTGGCTCAGGTCGATGTTCTCCGCCTGCGCCGTTGCCAGCACCGAAGAGTCCTGCCCAATCAGATCCTGGATCGTCGATATTCCGTCCATGAATAGCGCCATGGTCCTGGCCGCCTACTCTTTCGCTGTTTGCCGCCGCTCTTCAACTTGCGTAGTTCGGTAGGCGAAATCACGGTGAACTGCATGCGCGATGCCGCCGCCAGTTGGTCCGCCTGCCGCTTCGCCTCCACCTTCTGTTCTTGAAACTCGCGCGCCTCCTCCGCGGTCGCCAGCCGTGCCGCGCCTTCAACGATCATTTGCGCCGCGATGCGCCGCGGCACCTCGGTCCGCATTCCTTCCCGGCCGCCGTCCGGCGTCTCCAGACTCACCACTACGACGGAAGGATCGCGTCAAACTTCCCTCCATCGCCCGAATCTTCTTGTAATAAACTTGTAGGTCCATGTTCGCCTCTCGTGGGGCCGGTGCGAACCGGCCCCTTCTCGGATTGTCCGCTCTTAGCCGCCGTCTGACCTACGTGTTCACCTGAACGCCGAAGTTATTGCGGATCACCGCGCAGCCATACAACACGTCCACGGTGAACTGTTGCGCCAGCGTGTTCGGTTGGTAGCTCATCACCACCCGCATCCCGAAGTTCCCCATCTCCGCGTAGTGCGCCACTGCGCCCGTGCCATACAGCGGCTGCGGCAGCCGGCGGATCACCAGGCCGATCGCCGGCTTGGTGAAGGCCAGGTTGTGCGTGGTCAACGGAGAGCTGCCCGTCGCTCGCCACATACTGCGACCGCAGCACAAAGAAGTCCTTGATCTTCCCGACCGTGCCGTCGATCAACGCCCGCAAGCCCGCTTCGCCGGCCGTCTGGAATTCGCTGAACCGGTCGATCTGCCGCAGTGCCGAGTAAGTCGCCGCGTCCACCACCAGATACTTCGGCTCCGGCGGCCGGAACCTTCGCCGTGAACAACGCACTCTCCGCCTGGTCGATCACCGCTTCCACCAACGGCGTACCCGGCGTCCCCACCGGCGTGTTCGCGGTGAAACCCGCATACAGATTCAACAGGCTGGTCTCGATGCTCTCCGCGATCGCCACCACCGCCGGCTGCATATAGACCTGCAGCAAGTCGGGAACCGCCAGCACTTTGGTCACGTCCGGAATCTGGAAAGTCGCTTCGGCGTGCGTGTTCAAAACGATCTGCGCATTTCCCAGGTTCGGGTTCTGCGGCTGAACCTGCCCGCCTTCTGCTATGTTGTTCGCCACCAGCACCGGAGGAATCGGGATGTTCACCGTGTCCCCCGCCTGCGCCAGAACCGGTTCATAATCGCGGTTGACCAGGTTACCCATGACAAGGTTCCCGACCAGGGCGGGCAGTGCGTCTGCCGCCACCAGCTTCACGATCGCGCTGGCCACATTAGCTGATGTAATTGTTGCCATTCTATTCTCCTAAGTGTTTAACTACAGCCAATCGAGCCTCGACCGCTTGACAGTAGTGGCTGTTGGCTAAATTCCGCGCAGGTTTTGCGAGGCGACCCGCAGAATTTCTTTCCGCACCCGCTCCATCTCGTTCCGCGCTCATCCCCGGCCGGATTCCCTCCAATGTCCACAGCTCTCGCGCTCTCCCGCGGCGCTTTGTGCGCCTGCCGTGATCCCCGAGCCGCCCGGAATCCGCGCCGGCAGGAATTCCGGATTCTCGCTCACGAAAGCTGCTCAGATATTCCTTCAGCGGCACCTCGCCCTCATCGCCGCGCGCCAGCAGCCGTCCGTCTTCCGTCGCGGAAAACGCTCGTCGTGCACCGCCCGGTAGGCCAGATCGACTTTCGCCACGCCGAGCCGCTGCAACTCCGCCCGGATCGCCGAGCTCCTGCTCCGCTTGTTCCGCCGCCTGTCGGCTGCGCTTGCTCTCCTCTTCCACCTCGCTCAGCCGCCGTTCCAGTTGCTCCCGCCGCTTCCGTTCCTCCACGAAGTTCCGTCTTGTAAGCCGGCTCGCTCTTGGCCTGCTGCTCCTGCAGGAATTCCTGAACTGCCTGCTTCACGATCGCCTGCACGTCTGTGTCTTCCATATCCACCCCTCTCCTTGCCTCGACCGGCTTTACCTCTGCGCTTCGATCTCCTGCGCGATCTGCGTCTTGATTTCCTGCCGCACATCGGACAGAAACTTGAACGCCAGCTTCTTGAAGACCTGTTTCTTCAGCGTCTCCGACGCAATCCCCAAAGTCAGCAGCTTCCCGGCATCGTCCAGCTCCTTGCTGAAGTCCGCGATGTCGAATTCGTCCAGCCCTGAAACATCGATCGAAATGTTGTCCTGCCGGGCCGCCGCAATGGCCCGCAGCACTTGCTTCATCGTTTCCTTCACCGCCGCCCCATAAGCTCGCAGCACCTCCTGTGTAATGCTGAAGTCCCGCTGCTTACTGGCGCCCGATTGGTGCTGGCCGCTCGTATCCGGGCCCGCCGCGTGCGTCAGTCAGATAACACACTCGGTAAATCTCGTCCTTAAGCTGAGTCAGATTGTCCGCCGCAATCTGGTAAACTTTGCCCTCCGGTTCCGTCCATCCAAACCGGTCCCCCGGCGCCAGTTGGATGAAGTAGGATTCGCCCGACAATCTGGTTCCACTCGCGCTCCGAATAAATCACCGGCGAAGCAAATAACCCCATCGTCAGTGCCCAGGAAAGCGCGTTCGATTTATTGAAGTGCTCCAGCTGCAGCAGCGCCGCCTTGTTCATCAGCCAGAGCCCTTCGGTGACCTTCAGCGGGAACACCGGTACTCGGTTCTGTCCGGCCAGCCCGTGCAGCCCTCGTCGACCAGGTGCGACTTCCTTGTCCTTCAGTTGCTCGTACACTTGGTAACTCTGCCGGTCGTAATAAATCCATCGCGTCTCCCGCGTCCAGTCGCGCTCCGTGACCTTCGACTTCCGTAGTGAGGAAGTCCGGATTACCGCCCAGTCCAGGCCGCCTTGGTCGTCATAACTCCAGTTGATTAGCTCCTCCGGCGAATAATCCACCAGATAAGCGCGCGACCGACCTAACGCATCTTCTTCCGCCCGGTTATTAACGATCGCCGGTGAGCGCGGGAAATCGACGACGATGTAACTGTCGACCTTGCACCAGCGTCTGCACGATCCGCTGCCGGAAGAATTCTCGCCAGTGATGTTCCCTTCAGATCGCAATCGTCTGCGAAGGCGTTGTAGAACGTCCGCGCCGCATCGCCGCTCCCATCGAACAGCAACGCCGCCTCCCGCCGCATCAACGTGGCCGCGTACCAGTCGATAATCGATCCGATATAGTTTTCGTAGAATACCCGGCTCAGCCGCTCCGCATAAATCTCGTTGGGCTCCTTGTGGCGCCGGATCAGGTACTCGAAGGCGTTCTCCCGCATCTGTTCGCCGCCCGCGTACAGATCCCTATATTTCCTCCACATCGCCTTCTTGGCGGTATATTCCGGATGCTCCCGGTCGATATTGATCATCGGTCCCTCATATCAGTCGTTCCTGGTGCTCGCCCACTCCTGGCATCGGCCTGCATTCCTGCCATAGCAGGTAACCGAGTGCGTCCGACACGTGCGTCCGTCTGCGATCCTTCTCTTTATCGATCGCGTTGCTGTCCGCCTTGTACGCCACCTGCTCGAAGTCCTTGATCATCTCCTTGCACTTCGGATCGATCAGCATCCCGATCTCTCCGCTTCCCGTGCGTAACTTCGCGTTCGTGAGCGTGATTCGGTCCCGCACGCTTGGGTTGGACTTGGGCACTCTGTAAGTCACTCGTCCGCCGTAATGCAGCCGGAAATGGTCCCGCACGATCTGATAATCTGACGCCCCCGTCGTATGCTGGGCATTTCCGGAAGCGTCTCCGTACACGATCACCCCGCCCGCGTGGCTCGGAAATCGCTTTGAAAACTCTTCGCATGCCTCCACCGTGCTGGCGTGCCGTAGCGAAATTTCATCCAGCAGCAGCACCATCCGTCCCGCAATTTGCGCCACGATCGAAGACATCGGGTCCACATTGAAATCCAGCGCCCAGAGCAGCGGCGCCCGTTGGTTCACCTGCAAGCTCTGAACGTGTTCCCGGCGGTCGAAGGCATGATATACCAGCCCCCCATCCAGGCTTAAGTACCGCCCCAATACTTCCTGCTCATAGAAAGTTTCGTCGTAGCTGTGCTTTAGCCGTTCGTAATAGTCCGGCACTTTCTCCAGCAGAATACCGGTTTTCATTGGGCTGCGCGATGATCGCCCGATATCCCGGTACTGGGTCCGAAATGAACCTCTTGTATACCCAGTCATATCCTTTGGGTGTCCACGCGCCGAATCCGCACAGCCTGTGCGCCTCGGGATCGCGTAAGCGTCCTTCCAGTCGTACCCACGCCCCTTCGGGTGCATAAGTTAGCTCGTCCAGGCCGAACCATGCCAGGTTAGTCCCGCGGAGCCGTTCAAACTCGTTTACCGGACGGAATATAATCCGGGCTCCGTTCGTCAGGGTCACGATATTCGCGGCCCTGTTGTATTCGTACCGCAGTCCGCGCTCGTCGAGCATCTCAAACAATGCAGTCTGAGTCGCGTCCCGCAGCATCGGATACGTCGGCGCGCCAAGCAGCCCCAGTCGCCCCGGATTCTCGGAACAAAGCGTGATCGCCTCGTGGCAAAGCGCATTGCTCTTGCCCGAAGCCACGGGACCCGAAAAGCCTTTGAACCGGCACGCGCATTCGTGAAACGCCTGCTGCGAGGGTAGCCTTCCTATGCCGGCCTCGTTAAGAAAACCCTCCGGCTTCTCCCCGATTGTCTCCATCGCACCCTTGTCGAGAGCGGTCCGCCCGTCCGTCTGCCGCACATCTTCGGTACGTTGCGCCTTTTCGCGGTCCCCCTGGCGATCTTTCCTGCGCTCAGCCGCGCTCTCTCACTGCCAGACTCTCTTCTCGATTCGAGGCTAGCATCCGCATCTTCCCGGTTAGCGCGCGGCCACCCCCTAAGTGATAGATGCTGAACGCTCACAATTAATATTTTGTCGCGTGAACGCATTCAGCCCTGCATCCCAAGCCGCGCCGTTCCTTGCCGCTTGCTATCATTAGGGTCAAATGCCCGATTTGAGTTCGGTGTCCGCTCCTATGTCCGAAGCCGTCACCAATGATATTCGCGTCGAAGTCATGTCTCGGTTTTCTTCCGAAAACTCTCATCCCCTGCAGGATGAGTGGGTCTTCCAATACACCGTGCGCATTACCAACCAGGGAACCGAAACCGTTCAGCTTCTGTCCCGCCATTGGATCATCACCGACGCCCTCGATCACGTCGAGGAGGTGCGCGGCCCCGGAGTCATTGGCGAGCAGCCTGTCCTGGCGCCCGGCCAGTCGTTTAAATACTCGTCCTGGTGTCCGCTCAAAACGCCCATGGGGATGATGCATGGCGCCTATCAGATGGCCCGCGCCGACGGCACTCAGTTCGACGTGGCCATCGCGCCCTTCGCCCTGAAGGCCCGCTACACCGTGAACTGAATCGTCGGCCGCCTACTGGTTTCTTGCTTTTAACTTGTAAATAACCGTCAACTGAGTCCGTGCCACTTCTGTGTATTGCGTGAGCCAAGGCTGCAGATCCGCATACGACCCGATCTCCAGGTGCGGGTTGATAGGGCCCAGTCCGTCCATGATCAGCGTGGGCCGCGTACGCACCAGTTCCGCCCGCCGCGCCGCCGCTTGCACCGTTTCCACCGGCTGCCACTTCGTCAGGTGACGGTCCGCCGGAACTCCGCTCAACGGCTGGGAATCCAGGAACCGTGTCGCTGCTTCCAAGCCGGAGTAAACGTATAACTCCGGCCGGAAGCCCCACACGAAAAGCGTGTCTCCCTGTGTGCTGACTTGCCGGGCCAACCCCGCGGCGTGCCTGCTGTCTTCGTCCATCTTCAGATCCACCCAGCGCGGCGCTTTGCTCTCCAGGCCGTCGCGCGCCAACAGCACATACCGTGGAGCGAATCGCGCCAGCGGAATCAGCAGCAGGACCGCGGCTGCCATCGCCCGCCTCTTGCCCATCATCGCCAATCCGCGCGCGCCCGCCATCACCGCCACCGGCAATAGTTGGAAATAGTAGCGCGGGAAAAAGCGCCAGCCGGCAGCTACTGCGGCACAACTGATCAGCGCCCATGCCGCCCAGTGCCAACGGTCATCCTTCGTATCCCGCCACCAGAACCAGAAACCGCCGGCTGCCAACACGGCGTGAAATCCCAGCCAGTGCGCCGTCCGCACCGCTCCGTTCTTCAATGGACTCTCGACGAACGTCCCCGATGCGTACAATCGGCCCCATTTCCACACTTGGTCGGCATATGCCCCAAGCGAGCCCGTACCCCATAGCAATAGCAGCACCGCCGCATTGGGAACTGCGAATCCGGCCACCAGCAAAGGAGCGGCACGCCAGTTCCACACCAAACAGGCCGCCAGCACCAGCGCCCCTTTTGCATTCACCAGAAACGCAACCCCAGCCAATACTCCGCTCCAGAACGCCCGCCCCCGCCATGCCAGCCAGATCGCCGCCAGATGCGGTGCCAGCATCGTCAAATCGGCGGCCATCGGTGTCACCGCGGATGGAATATCGAAAACTAGATAAAATGCCAGCAGCCCCGCCGCCCAAAAGGCTTCCTTCCGCCCCCACAAATCACGCCCAAACCGCCACGCCGTCCAGCAAGCCAGTAGCGCATAAACTGCCCCCGCCAGCCGCAAAGGAAATCCGTCGCCCCCACCCCAAATGACATACGTCCATGTCAGCAGCGGCGGCTTGTCGAACCAAATGTCGCGATAAAGCACTTTACCGCGTATAACTTGGGCGGCGGCCGCCAGTGGCAGGCCTTCTTCCGCCCACAGAATGTTCACGTGACACAGGCGCGCCGCCAGAATAATAGCGAATAACGCAGCGAAAAAGAGGCGTGTCTTCACAATGCCACTGGCTATGGTACCTTGATCTGCCTGCGCATTGGGTTATCATGGGCAAAGAAAAGGCGAATAATGGAGGATATTCAAGAACAACTCGCGATGCTGCGCCGGCGCGTAGCCGGCATCGATAAAAAGTGGGCCGCCAAACCCGTGTCCCCCCTCC
This sequence comes from Bryobacterales bacterium, assembly GCA_963738375.1. Taxonomy (GTDB): domain Bacteria; phylum Acidobacteriota; class Terriglobia; order Bryobacterales; family Bryobacteraceae; genus Bog-159. The sequence continues at coordinate 421,671 of CAVTWL010000005.1, forward strand.
CGCCGCCAGCCGCCGATCTTCGCCCGGCCCGTTACTTCATCGAAGAAATCATGTCCGGCGAAGTGGTGCAGACCGCGCTGGGAGAACACTTCGAAACCGTGAAGCTCTTCGAGAGCCACCGCCGTCATGGCAGCATGGATATCTCCAATCTCTACGAACTCCCACCAGATCTGCTCGATTCCCTCTCCGATGGCGCCATCGCCTCCGCCCATCCGGCGAAATGGGCCTTCCTCGATACCGAAACCACGGGGCTCGCAGGGGGCACCGGAACCTATGCGTTCTTAATCGGCGTCGGCAGCATTGAACCCGCCGGCTTCCGCCTGCGCCAGTTCTTCATGCGTGATTATGGCGAAGAGGCTTCTCTGCTACGCCGCCTCTCCGAACACCTCTCCCAATTCGATGTCCTGATCACCTACAACGGCAAGACCTACGACCAGCCCCTGCTCGAGACCCGCTTCCGCATGGCGCGTGCGCCCCAGCCTTTTTCCCGTCTCGCCCACCTCGACCTGTTATTCGGAGCCCGCCGCCTTTGGAAACTTCGCCTGGAAAGCTGCCGCCTTGTCGAACTTGAAAATCGCATCCTCGGTGTCGAGCGCCAGGGCGACCTGCCCGGCGAAATGATCCCCTATTACTACTTCGAATACCTCCGCACCCAGCAGGCTTTCCGCCTCGTCCCTATCTTCCATCACAACGCCATCGATATCTTATCCCTCGCTTGCCTCACGGCCATCGTGCCCTTCGCCTTTCGCGCCCCGGAGGACACCGCCTTCCGCCATGGCACCGATGTCATCGGTCTGGCTCGCTGGGTCCTCCAGGCCGGCCGCCATGACGAAGCCCTCCGCTTGTTGCGGCGCGCTGTCCATCTCGGCCTGCCCGACGGCCTACTGTTCCGCACTCTTTGGGATATCGCCACAATTGAAAAACGTTTGGGCCGTTCTGAAGCCGCCATCGCGCAGTTCACTGAACTCGCCACCGCTCGCAATGTCTATCGAGTCCGCGCCTTGCGCGAATTGGCCATCCATTACGAACATCGTGAACGCAACTACGCCATGGCCCTCGAAATGACCCAACACGCGTTAACCATCGAGGACTCCCCGGATCTGCGCCGCCGCCGTGAGCGTCTGCTCGCGCGAACCGCGCGCCCGCGCCGCGCCCCGGACCGCCTCCCGCTTAGCCCACCAGTCTAATTTCACAAATCATTTACGAATCCCGCACACACGCGCGGGTATCCGGCGAAACAATGAACAGGGATGCCTTGTCACAACCGCAAGTCTGTTCTCTGGCTCGTGCTCGGCCTGATCGAACGCATCGTCGCTTGTAGTGTACTTTTGGCGCTAGCTCCGTTTTTGTTCTTCATCGCCATCGCCACCGCTCTGCTTTCCCGCATGTCTCCGCTCATCGCGCACCGCCGCCTCGGCTTGGGTGGACAACCGCTCTGGGTCTTGAAGTTTCGCACCATGTGGCGTCGCGGCAACCACCCCCCTCAAACCCTCGCCTTCATCGAATATATCGTGGACGAAAGCGGCCCCAAGAACAAAAAGGCCCGCGACAACCGCATCTCCAGCCGCTTTGCTCGCTTCTGCCGTCGCCACTCCATCGACGAATTGCCTCAGCTCTTGCACGTTGTGCGCGGGGAAATGTCTCTCGTCGGCCCTCGCCCGATCACCGTCGCCGAGTGGCGACAGCATTACCGCCTCTTCGCGCCCGAAGTACTCAACGTCAAGCCCGGTCTCTCCGGCCTCTGGCAGATCGGCGGACGCAGCCGCCTCTCCTACCAACAGCGTCGCGAACTCGACCTCGCTTTGGTACGCAACGGTTCCTTGAAGCTTTATTTCCAGATCCTCCTCTGGACCCTCCCCGAAATTTGGAACGGCCGCAACGCCTGGTAGCAATCCAGCCGGCGAAATAGGCCGCCCTGCCCCGGCGCGCCCAGTATCGGCATGCCTCTCTTAAGAAGCGCAGACCCGCCGCCCGCTTCTCCCAACCACTACAGTCCGCCCTCCCTGACACCGCGGCGGACGCCGCCAACCCGACCGGGCCCCGCCCGCGCCGCGTCCAACAAAAAAGAGGAGAGCGCCTGCCCTCCTCTGCCCAACCCCGAGATGAATGAGCTTCCTACGGAGCTACCGCGATCGTAACCGTATCGCTCGTCGTAACCCCGCCCATCTGAATCTGTATGGGCACCGCATTGCCCGTCGGTGTGTTAGGCGCCGGAACCACCCCAATCTGATACTCGCTGACGAATTGTGGAGAAAGAACCGAGTATACGAATTGCGCCTGTACCCCGCCGATAAGAACGGTCGGAGGTATTACTGTATTGCGGAAAACTCCGTCTGACGCCGCCACGCCGTTGCCGATCGATGGCGTCACCGCCCCTAGCCCTGTGCATGCAATTATCAAAGCGTGGCCCGAACTGACCGAGATCGGCGTCACCACAAAGCTTCCCACTGAAGTTCCCGCGGGCGCTGCCAGCGCTCCCGTGCTGTTGTCATAGGCGAAAGCTTGCCCCGAGCCGTTTGCCGTTGTCGTGAAGATTCCCGGCGATGCCTGCACCACCGGCACGCTCTGCGCCGCCGATGCGCCGCTCGTTCGCGTCACCACAATGTTCACCATCCCGCTCTCCTGGCCCGCTCCCAGCACATTGAACGGCAGCTGAGCGTTGATCTGATTCTGACTGACAAAATATAGGCCCGACGGAATATTATTGAATGTTACCGATGTGACATCGCTCAGGGTCGTCGAAAGTGGAATCGTATTGCCGATAGCCGTAGCGGCCGCCAGCTCTGTGCCAAAGATAGATACCAGCGATCCCGGTGCGACGCCCTGCGTAGTATAACTGCCGGAATTTAGCACGCCCCCCGCATTGACAGCCGGAGCTTGCGCCCACGCCATGCTTGCGCCCATGGCGATTAGTAGTAACAAGTTACTCTGTCGCATCTCATTCTCCCGATTCGATTCTAGTAGATCCGGTGAGAGTAACCCAAGCTTCTAGGCAAGAGTTTACTTGTGCGCAGGTACCGGAGCCGGGCCGCGCACCGCCGCGTGAATCCGATCGGCTGTTGCTGTGACTTCCGCGTGCTTCCCACCGTCCAGCTCTACCGCCTTACCTGCTTCCGTTTCCGCCTCCCTCAGCCGTCCGCCCGCCTGCAATACTTGCGCCAGCATCCAGTGCGTCTTAAACCAGTTCGGTCCGCGATAAATCGCCGCTCGCAAACTCTGTTCTGTGCGAATGAAGTCGTTCTCACGCGCATAAAATGCCGCCAGGTTGTAGTAGGCGTTAAAACTTGCGTCGCTGCTTTGAGTGGCGCGCTCGGCCGCCATGCCCGCATACTGGAATGCTTGCGCCCGTGCGGTCGGATCGCCGACGCCCGCCGCGACTTGCGCCAATCGCCGCGAGTACCACAGATCCGCGCTCGCGCCTGGCCATCTCCAGCGTTCGTAGTCTGCGTACCGGCTCGCTGCGTCACCCACGTGTCCCGCATCGACATCCCGCCGCACGTCGGCCAGCGCTGTCTCGGCCATCGCCATACGGACCCCGGCGAAGACCAGAACACCAGCGCATGCCAACGCGAAGGCCAGTCCTGGCCAGCGACTCTTGCCGGCCCGCGCCTCTACCGGTGAGCTAACGCTCAGCGACACCAACATGGCAACCATCGTGTAGTACGCCAGCGCCGTCGGCATCGTAAAAACACTAAACTGTTCACTAATCGTCATGCCGGCGAGCCCCGCGGCAAGCGCCCCGGCCAACACGTCGCCCCGCACGCTCCAAAATGCCGCAAACCCCGACCCAGCCAGTGCCGCAAGCAGCAACATCCCGCCCACGCCTTGAGACACCAGCGCATCCAGGAAAATATTGTGTGGCGATTCATGATAAAAATCTGGAAAAGCCCGCCCCAATTCCGCCGACTGATGCAACGCGAACGTCGCCAGGAATGTCTCTGGCCCATAGCCGGTCGGCAATCTGGAACTTGCCATCCGAACGCTGTCGCGCCACAGTAGTATCCGAGCGCCGCCTGCGGGTTCGCTGAGCGCCCAGTGTACCCTCGCGCGCATTCTCTCGCCCGCTGGGGAGAGATAGAGAACGAAAGCCACCGCGCCGGCCACGCCTGCAACTTTCAGATGCCGCATGGGTAGCCGGTGTCCCGTGAGCGCAGTCATGAAAGCCACCCCAACCACGAGCCCCAGAAGCGCTGCCCGCGAGCCCGTGCACACCATCCCCACCGTACCCACGGCCGCAGCCCCCCACGCCAACCGTTTCCACCAGACTTTGCGCTCCTTCCCGCCCAGCGCAAAGGCGGCGAACACCGAGAACAGCAGCCAGTTCGCTGCGTAGTCCGCGTGGCCCAGCGTCGACGGCGGCCGCACGATGGCCCACACCCCCTCGCCTACGTGATACCGGCGCGCATCCAGCCACGCATCCCAACCGGAATACTGGGCAATCGCGTACAATCCGGCCGCTAGTCCGCTGCCCGCCACTGCCCGCAGCAGAGTGCGCAGCCGCTCCGGCGTCCCTGCGCTCCATGCCGCGGCGAGATAAGCGTAGCCCATTGCCGCCAGTTGCACCACCAAGCCCCAATATCGCCAGCTACTTCCCGCCAGCGACAAAACCGGCTGTACCGACGTCGCTGTCGATATCGTCAGCGACACCGCCATCGCGCAAAGCGCAAACACGAACCACCGTGCTGCGCCGGAAGACCGGTAAAAACCCCTCGCTCCACCCTTTGCCGCCCACCACACCACCGCACCCGCGGTCCCCAACAGAAGCACCACGATCTTCGGCGTAACATCGAAGTAAAAAAACCATCCCGGGGCGATCGCCAGCGGAATTAACAAGATAACCAGCGCCAGCCACAAGCCCATTCAGCTACACTAGCTTACAAGCATGCTGGCTGGCAGTACCGAACCTGTAAACAGTTATCGTTATTTGAGCTTCTTGGCTTCGCGCTGGCGATTCATCGCACTATCTTGCGCCGTCGCGCTAACCCTCGTCTTACTCGTAAGTCTCACCCGTCCCAAACTCTATACCGCCACCTGCCGCATCCTCATCGAACCCCCTGCGGGTACTGATATTCGCAGTGCCCTCGGAGTAAGTCCCATTTACCTCGAGTCGCTGAAGACTTATGAACACTTCGCCTCCAGCGACAGCCTCTTCCTTCGCGCCCTCGATCGCTTTCAACTGCGTAAACCGTTTCCCGGCCGGCCCATCGAAACTCTCAAGGCCGCCATCCTAAAAGTAGGCATGGTCCACGACACCAAAATCCTCGAGATCAACGTTACCCTCACAGATCCAAAAACCGCGCAGGCAGTTGCCCAATATCTCGGCGAGGAAACCGTGAAGCTCAGCCGGTCCGTCGATCTCGAAGCCGATCAGGAACTCGCCGCCGCCGTCGAGAACCAGGAAGCCGAAGCCAAAGCGCGGCTGGATCGCAGTGAAGCCACTTGGACGCGCACCATTAGCAGCCAGCCGGTCGATCGCTTGCAACAGGAAATACAGAGTGGAGGCGATCTCAAGAGTAGCCTCGATCGGCAGGCTCTGCGCGCCGAGGCGGATGCTTCCACACAGCGGGGAGCCGATGCCGATGCCAGTCGGGCCCTCGTCACTACCCTCCGCGCGCAGCTCGCCAAGGTCGAAACTGACCTTGCCGCCCATGAGCAGATACTGGCCCGCCGCCTGGCCGAGCGCGACCGCGTCGATGAAGAACGTACTGCCAGCCAGCAGGCCTTCACCACCGTCGAGACGCGCTTGAGCCAAGTCCGTGCCGACCGGGGCTACCGCAGCGAGCGGCTCAAGATCATTGATCCGGGCATCGTTCCGGAGCAGCCGTCTGCGCCGAATGTTCCTTTGCGCCTTCTAGCCGCACTCTTGCTCGGATTGGTGGTCCCGATTATCTTGTTATCCTTCGAACTCAGTTATCGCAGCGGACGCGCATCCCTTCAGTCTGCCCGCCCGCCATCCCGGCTGCGTCCCACCGGCACTGGCGATGTTTGAACCGGACACCGTTGCCCGCCCCGCGTCCCGCCCGTGGTTGTTGCTCGCGCCCCTCCTCGCAGGCGCTTACGCGGCCGCAATCGCCCTGGCTCCAAAACCCTCCGTCGCCTTCGCCTTGGCCGCCCCGCTTGCGGTCTTGCCGTTCGCCTGGTGGGCGATACTTCATCGTGACCGTTGGCTCTTGCTGTTTTTTGCGGCTGCGTTTCTCCTGCCGCCGTTGCCTATCGGCCTCGGCAATTCCGGCCCGCATCCGTCGCTCCTCTTCGTGGCTTTAGGCCTTCTCACCGGAGTACTCGCCGCGCGCCGGTGGCGCGCTTCGTCGTCGCCCTTAAATCGAGCTCTCGGCATCTTCTTCCTGATCCTCCTCGCCAGTTCGGCGGAAGCCATCCTGTATTCCGGCGCGCAGGTCGGCTTCGCTAGCCTCATGCGCGTCCTGCTGTTCGGAATCGCGGTTTACGTCTTCTTCTACACCGCCTACGGCCCCGCGTCCGCCCGCCTCCCCGAGGCCCTCTCCCAAACCCGTCTGATTTATTGGATCGCCCTGGCCTCCGCCTCCTTCGCTTGCGTCGATTTCTATTTTCAGCTCCCGGCCCCCGCCGGATATGGCGCGCAATTTATCTGGCTCAGCGCCGGCGTTTACCGCCGCGCGCAGGGCGTCTTTTACGAAGCCAGTACCTTGGGTAACTTTTGCGCTTTCTTCCTCACCATGATCGCCGCCGCCCTCCTCGCACCGCGCGGCGACGCCCCGGTTTCACGCCTGGCCCTGGCTCTCGGCGGCGCCATCTTCTCCGCTGCTCTCGCGCTTTCCTACTCCCGCGGCTCGCTCCTCAACGCCTTGGTCTCGATTTCCGTTCTCGTATACGTAAATCGGGGCCGTTTCCACTTGGGTCGCCTCCTCTTCGTTCTGGCCGCTGCCGTGATCGCCGGTGGCATTGCCTTGCGATTCCTGCTCCCCGCCTTCACCGGCGCATACTGGATGCGCGTCACCACCTCCCTCCAGTATGCCTTCGCGGAAACAGAAGGACTGCTGTCGGGACGCCTCGCCAGTTGGCGCGCGGTTCTCGGTTTCCTCTCTCGCCATCCGTGGCACGCGTTGTTCGGCATCGGATACAAAACCCTCCCTTACTCGGATTACCTCGGCACTACCGTAATCACGGACAACATGTATCTCAGCCTCTTGGCTGAAACCGGTATCGTCGGACTCGCAGCCGTGCTATGGCTCGGCGTTTCCATCCTCCGCTCCGCTCGCCGCGCCGCTTCCGCACCCGATCCCCGTCTTCGCTTCTTCGGCAACTGGATCTTCGCCTTTTGGGCGGGCGAAATGGTCCAGATGTTCACCGGCGACCTCCTCACCTACTGGCGCGTCCTGCCGCTCTACTTCTGGGTTTTAGCCGTCGCGATTCGCCATGAACATTCTCTGCCTTGATCAGTTCGGAGAATTGGGAGGCGCGCAACGCTGCCTCTTGGATCTTTTGCCCGCGTTTGCCTCTCGTGGCTGGAACGTCAGCGTAGCCTCGCCCCCCGGTCCTCTCCTGGACCGCGCCGCCTCCTTTGCCTCGATAGACTCCATTCGCTCCGGCCCCTATTCCTCCGGCTCCAAGACCTTATCGGATACGCTTCGCTTTGCCGCGGAAGCCCCGCGTCTCGCCCGCCATCTCCGCCAGTTAATCCACCGCCAAGACTCCGATCTCGTCTATGTGAATGGCCCACGCCTGCTTCCCGCCGTCGCCCTCGCTGCCCGCCGTAATCGACGCGTCCTGTTTCACTCTCACAGCCTGCTTTCGGGGACGCCTCTCCGCGTCGTCGGCGCTGCGCTTCGCCTAACCCGTGCCGCCATCGTGGCATCCAGCCGCTTCGTCGCGGCCCCCTTACGAGCCTATTCTGGCTTTCGCTCCGAACGGGTGATTTACAACGGCGTAAGCCCAAAGACAAACGTATGCCACCGCCCGGCGCCGGGCGAATTCCGCATCGGAGTCATCGGCCGCGTCGCCCCGGAAAAAGGGCAAGCGGATTTCTTGCGCGCTGCCCGCCTTCTCCACGCTTCCTCGCCCCATTGCCGATTCCTGATCTGTGGTGCGCCCCTCTTCTCCGATCCAGCCGCCATCGCATATAGCGACACACTCGTTGGCCTCGCCGCTGGATTGCCCGTCGAATTCGTTGGCTGGACCGATGACGTCGACGCCGTCCTCTCCCGCCTCGATCTGCTGGTGGTGCCCTCCACCACAGTCGACGCCACCCCACGCGTGATTCTCGAGGCCTTCGCAGCCGGCGTTCCCGTCGCCGCCTTCGCTTCCGGCGGCATTCCCGAACTCATCGCGCACAACCGGACCGGCTTGCTCGCCGGTGAGCGAACGCCGTCCTCGCTAGCCGTTACCGTCCTCGACGCCATGAGTTCACCTGGAAATCTCAGCTCGATCGCGGCCCGCGCTCGCACTCAAGCTGCCACGGAGTTTAGTTTGGAGCGGTATCGGGCGCGGATGGTGGATGCCGTCGAAGCGGCAATGGCTCGGTGACTTCGTTCTCTGCGGTCGCTGGCAACATCCGGAATCCCACTGCCGCCACGCCCGCCAGTCCGGCCGCGCACGCCAGCAGCGCCGTGTATCCAAATCGTGCGATTGCCGCGCCGCCGGCCAAGGATGCCGCCAACTGCGCGGCAAACGCCACCAGCATCATCAGCGCCGATGCGCCTGTCCGCTCCTGCTCTCTGACCCGGTCCATCAACAGCGTATTCACGCCCGGCTCCGACATGCATTGGCAAGCCATGAATGCCATGAATGCCGCCGCCGCCCCCCACCCCGTTGGACCGCCCGCCAGTCCTCCCAGCATCAATGCTGTCGCCAGCAGCATCGCCGCTGTCCCGCTCACCAGCCCCATTTTCTTCAGAACCCACGGTGCCAGCACCAGCGCGGCTACCTGCATCAGCTGCGAGCCGGAAAAAATGAGCCCGATGCGTTCCACCGGCGTGTGCATTCGCGCGAAAAACGTCGTGAAAAATGGATTGAATGATCCAGTCGCCAGATTCCAGATTGCCCACACTGCCAGAAACCGGATGACGAATCGGCTCCTCGGATACAACTTCGCGCCCTCGGCCGGTGCCGGCTCGATCCGCAGTCGCGCCGAGGGCCACAGTGCCAGCGCCACCAATGCGCATCCCGCCAGCATCGCCGGACGCTTACCACCCACCCAGGACGGTAAGTGGCCGCCCAGCCAGCCGCCCAGAATTCCCAACGCAATCGAACTCGCCGTCGATAAGCTGAAACCCATGGATCGCGCCTTTTCGCTCGTCAACCGCGCAATCGCCGGCGCCAGCGAAACCACGTACAACGAGAATGCCGCTCCACTCAGGCAGGCGAGAGCCAGTAAAGGCGCGCGGCTCGTCACACCCACCCGCATCGCCGAAATTGCTCCCACCCCTGCGAACGATGCCAGCAGCATTTTCCCCAGGCCCCACCGCCGCGCTAATGCTGCCGCAGGCAAAATGGCTGCCACCATCCCCAACGTCCCGGCGCTGTTTACCTGCCCCACGAAATCCTCGCGAAATCCCAGATCCAGCAAGTAAAGGTTGTAAAGCAGCACGAAGATGAACATTCCCAGCACAAAGAACGAACTCGCGCCGAGGAATAACCAGTACCCGCCAGTCAGTCCGCTCCGCCGCATGTGCCATCGCAGCCCGCTGGCGCCCAGTGCCGCCAACGCGCGTGCATGAAAGATCGCTCGCTGTGACAGAAATCGCGTGGTACGCGCATGTTTTAGCATGCGCCGGCCGAACGTCATTTGCTCTTTAGGCAGGCACACCGCATCTACCGGCCCCGGAAACTTCGTCGGCAGGATTCTCCTCCGCATCACACCCGCCTTATCCCGCGCCGAATTCAGTAGCGCCAGGTGCAGCCAAAGCTCATCTTTGTTTGGATGAAATTCGGCTTCGAGTGGAGCGTACCCGAACGCCGCGAACCATTCCTTCACGGCCCCGGGCAGCGCATCCACCTCCGCCTCCGCAGTCGCTCCTAACCGGCACCCGAACCACCCCTGCGCCAGTCGCATCGCCACCGCTTCAAGTTGCCGTAGCTCCGGTGCGTGCAACCCCCGCCAGCGAGCCCAGAATTCCCGATCCTCGGCGTGATGTTCCAGGAACCACGCGATCTCGTACACATGGCACGCTCTCGCGCTGCCTCGGAGCAGATGCCTCGCCAGGTGCAATCCTGCGTACCCAAACGCATCCGCCGGGTCAAGTCGCTCGCCAATGCGCCGTCCCCAGAATTCCTCCACGCCGGGCGCGCACAGCCGTTCCGTACGCTCGTCCCAGAACTGCGTGTGGACTTCGATCGCCAGTGGGATTTCTGGATCGAAATGGCTCCCCCCCCGCCATTCCCAGCCCGTTTTGCGCACCAGGGTCGGCAGATGATCCGTAGGATGAGCCCCGGCCTTCTCCGTCGCCTCGTACCCGCGCTCCACAAAAATCTGCCAGGCCCTTTGCGCGTCTTCGGGCCGGCAGAACAAGTCTACATCGTGTTGCGTGCGCAGTCTCGGGTCTGCCACGAAATCGGGCCACTGCGTCGTGCCCTTCAAGAATAGGAAAGGGATGTCCTCCGCTGCCAGCCACCGCCGCATGTCATCTTGCAGCGCGCACACCCGCCGCCACCGTTCGGTGTTTTCTTCGGTGTTTCCCGCGATCCGCTCTCGAACCGCTGCTGGAAGCGAAGGGCCCGCCGCCGCGCCGAAGAATAAGGTCAGCGAAGATCGATCGCCGAACTCGAGAGCTTCCTGCCAAGCTAGATCGGCGTCGGGAGAACGCCCCTCGGGAAATTGGAGCGCCTCCATCACCGCCGACACCGCTCGCGGAACCCTGATTGTCACGTTAGAATTCGTATCGGATTGCGAATTGCAAACGCCGCGGATCCCCCGCCGCCAGAATGCCCCCGAAAGCAGGCGCGCTGAAGTCTGCGTACGGTCCTGCAATCCCCCAGTTCGGATGATTGAAAATGTTGAAGGCTTCTGCCCGCGCTTCGATCGCGCCCCGCTCACCAATCGCGAACCGCCTGTGCAATGCCATATCGAAAATGTTGTTGCCCGGCCCGTTCACGATGTTCCGCCCCGCGTTCCCGAAAGTGTAGGGTGCTGGCGCCGTGAAAGCCGCCGTATTAAAAAATTCCGATGTATTTCTTTGGCCCCGCGGTATGGTCAAACTGGCGCCCGGTACAATGTCGGGACGGTTCGGTAACCCCGTGTTCGTCGGATCGAAGCCGTAGTAGAACACATTAATCGGCAGTCCGTCTTGCAGCGTAACCGTGCCCGTCAATTGCCAGTTCCGCAGCACCGGCCCCAGCGAATGTACGGTCGGTATCCCGGCGACATAGCCTCCGCTGATCCTGCGCCCCGAATTGAACGACGAAAGCGCCCGCTCCAGTCGCAAGTTATTTTCATCCTGCGCGCCAACGCTGTCGTACAACCCCGGAATCACGGTGTCCGCGTCGTCAATGGACTTCGACCAGACGAAACTGGCAAGCAGCGAAACATGCGCCGTCATGCGCTTCTCCGCCTTAACCTGCAGCGATTCATACGATGAGTTCGCAATGTGCTGTCGCTGGATAATCTCCCCAAGGCTCGGCCAGGTCCGCAGCGATTGTAGATCCCCGGGCCGCGGCGATAAATCCGCGCCCGTCTCCGTCTGCAGCGGCGTGTTGAATTGCCGGAAACGCCCCAGATGCGTCCCTTTGCTTCCCAAATACGATGCCTCTGCCAACACGTGTCCGGCGAATTCGTGCTGGATGCCCGCGTTCCACTGTTGAACATACGGCGTTGGTGCATGCGGGTCGATTCCGAAGTAAGTTGGAAAACCCGTCGACGCCGTCTGCGCAAATCCATTCTGTGTAGTCAGTACAGGTGGCAGTGTCCCGCTAGTCACGTTGTTCTGAACTAGAATCCCGTTCAGCAAGAGATCGTAAGTCTCCACCGCGATCTCGGGGTTATAGTAAATTCCGTACCCCGCGCGAAATACGGTATCGCCGCGTAGCCCCGGCAATTCGGGCGCCCTCCACGCCAGGCCCACCCGCGGCGAAAAGTTGCGTGTGTCCGGCGATACCGCCTGCCCCACCCGCTCTAACTGCGGCGGCGCCGGATTCGTACCGCTCGCGTATACCAGGTTCAGCAGATTCCCCCGCGTCTCCGTGTACGGAGTCGCGTATTCGTATCGCAGCCCAAAGTTGAGCGTCAGCCGCGGCGTCGCCCGCCAGTCGTCTTGCACGAATCCGCCGAAGCTGTTTTGCCTCATGTACGCCTGCGTATCGCCTACATCGCGGCTCGTGTTCTGCGGAAATCCCAGTAGAAAATCCGCCAGAGCGTCGCCCGAGTACGCCCCCGTATACAGAAACGAACCCCGCGACAGTTGGCTCTGCAGATAATTCAACTGAAAATGGATCCAATCGAATCCCATCTTGATCGTATGGCCGCCCCGCACCCGCGAAACGCTGTCCGACGTGTCCCACAAATTGTCACGTTGCACTTGCGGCAGCGTTGGGTCGTCCGTTACCAGCGAATAATCTGTTAATTGGAAATAAGGCAATCCGTAATTCGCGGGATCGCTGGTCAGACCTTTCACCCCCAGCTCTTGGATCACATTCGTCTGAAACGCGCTTTCCGGCGTGTCGGCTGTGCTGAGCCGCGTGAAGGAGAACCGTGCCTCGTTGAGCCACGCGCCATGTGCATACGTGTAGTTGACCGCCCCCTGCTGGGCCCGTACTCTCTGTTCCGTCGGCCGCAGCGGAAACGATCCGGCAATCAGGTTCTGTTCCCCGTTGAATGTGTACCGGGCGCTGAGTTCGCTCTGGTTCCCGAACTGGTGGTCCACCCTGGTCGAAAACGAATCGTTCCGATTCGAGTTGGGCGTCTCGTCCACGAAGTTGTTCCCGTCGCCGTTGTTCAGGTTGGGGAGCGGCTCGTACGTCGATAAGAACTTGCTCGCGATCGGATCGATCCGGTTCGCCGGAATCGCATTCCCGGGAAACGGAGCGCCGTTGTTCAACGGATCCGTTATCGTGCCCTGCCCCGTGAAATCGCCGGTTCGCAGCGCCGCGGGTGGCACCAGGCTCTGCACCGGACTGCCCACCTTCGCACGCAAACCCTCGTAGCTGGCGAAAAAAAATGTACGGGGAAGCGGAAGCCGCCCTCCCACCGACCCGCCAAATTGATTCTGCCGCACGATCGGCGCAGCCATGGTCGGGCTATCGAAATAATTGCGCGCATCCGGCGCTTCATTCTGCAGATATTCAAACAGGCTGCCATGAAAATGCTGGCTGCCCGACTTCGTCACTACGTCGATCGCCGAACCGCCCGCTTGCGGAAATTCGGCCGGCGCGAGCGACGTCTGTACACGCAACTCCTGCACCGAATCCACCGGCGGATATACCGCGATCGCGAACGTGTTCCGGTCCGTGTCATAGGCGCCATCCAGCAAAAACGCATTCATCGTCGACCGGCTCCCGTTGATCGGCGGATTGAAGGCCACCGATCCCCGCGATCCCTGCTGCACATCGTTCACGACGTCGTGGCCAAAGCCGCCCAGTTGTCTCGGTATGGCCCCGGGCCCCAGTGTGATCAATGCCGCGATGTTCCGTTGGTCCAACGGCAGCTCTTCCATCGCCCGCCCGTCGAACACGTACCCCATCGACGCTTCGTCCGTCTGTACCGCCGAAACCATCTCCGTCGCCGTCACGCTGTCTTGAACGTCGCCCACCTTCAGCGTCAGGTCCAGCCGGCCTTTTTGATTCACTTCCAGCAGCACGTGCTCCGACGTTGTCGTGCGAAAACCCGTCTTCTGAGCGGTCACCGTATAGACACCCGGTGAAAGTTCGTTAATGACATACCCGCCTTCCGCGCCTGCCGCTGCTGTGCGCGTGAAGCCCGTATTCTCTTCCTTTGCCTGATAATCGTTGCGCCGGGCGCCGCCGCCTTCGTTTCGTCCAGCACCTGCCCCGCCAGCGTGGCCGAAGCAACTTGCGCCGTCGCAACCCGTGCCGCCGGAATCGTTAACATCAGGAAGATCAGCGGCCCCAGCCGTTTGCCGCATCATTAATCTTGTCCCCCGCCAACCATCTCCGTCCAGTAAGTCTAAAGCCTCTCCGTAATTCCCATACCGCAGCCTGCGGGCAGGCGCTTCGCCTATGCATTTGATCGCTTCCATACGGCGCGCATCGAGTTCCACATCGTACGCCGCCATATTCTGAGACAGCCGCTCGACCGCCTCTTCCCGCCCCACGCGTGTGATTCCCGCTGGCACACTCGCACTGCGCTCCAGGAACACCACGTACTCTACCTGGGATTCCGTCGCCGTCCGAATCGGCAGCTCGGCCGTGTGCACCTCAATGGTCGGCTTGTGGTCCAATTCCCGCCCCACCGTTCGCCCGCGCAATTCCGGAAATAACTCGGGAGCCTCGGCGCGAAATCGGAAGTGATGCGGTTCTCCGATCACCCGCCGCCCCCCATCCCACACCACGCTGCTCGAATCGTCGGAAATATAAGTCCATCCGCGTCGCGCGCATGCGTATGCCAGTGTGCTCTTCCCCATGCCGGAATCGCCGTGTAACAGCACGCCAGCGCCGTTTCGCTCGACGCACGCGGCATGCAGCGACGTGATGCAGTTCAATTCCAGCAGCACGTAAATCAGTGCATCCAAAAAATGCCATCGGAAGAAAACCCGATCCGCCACCGTAGCCCGCGTCACGCACGCAAATCCGAAACGTTGCAGCCGGTCGATCCCCGCGAAATTCTCCCGGTCGGCCACCCACAACGTGAGATTTCGCCGGCCTCGCAGTTCCGGCGAAGGCGCGTGCCCGCCGCCGCTCCCTTCGCTGGTCAGCACCTCTAAACGCAGCACCGGCTGGTCGTATCGTTGCTGATATGCGCCAAAACTCTCTTGCGCCGCGTCCAGTACCTCGCGCGTGTCACTCGCCACTTCCACCGGAAAACCGTATGGATAATAGCGCGCCACATGTGGCAGTTCCGCCCTGTAAAGCAGAGGATCGTTCAGTAAGTTCTGGACAGCATGTGCTCCCGGCATCTATTCCGAGTAATAACACGCGCACCCAGGTAAGAAGAGTAAAAACATCCGTGAAAACGAGCTTCCCGAGCCCTCAACGGCTATTCTGGGGAAAGATGCGAGCGGCGATCGTTCATTATTGGCTCCTGAATTGGCGTGGCGGCGAGAAAGTTCTCGAATCCCTTTGCCGGCTTCTTCCCGATGCCGATATATTCACCCTGTTCTACGATCCCACCGCCGTCACCCCCACCATTCGCTCCCACAAAATTACGGCCTCGTTCCTCAATCCCTTTCGCCGTCACTACCGCAACTTACTGCCGCTCATGCCGCTGGCGCTCGAGCAGTTCGACTTGCGCGAATATGACCTCGTCATCAGCAGCGAATCCGGTCCCGCCAAAGGTGTCTTGACATCTTCTTCCGCTCGCCACATTTGTTACTGCCACACGCCCATGCGTTACCTTTGGGACTTGTATCCCGCTTACTCCAGGGAGTGGCTGCCTCTCTGGAAGCGTGCCCTGTTTGCCCCGATCGCCAATTACCTTCGCCTTTGGGACTACGCCTCTGCCGCCCGTGTCGATGAATTCGTCGCCAATAGCGTCAACGTCCGTCGCCGCATCCGGCGCGCCTGGCGCCGCGGCGCGCGTGTCGTCTATCCGCCCGTCGCCGTCGACGATTTCTATTGCCTGCCGTCCGGGAATTATTACCTCATCGTCTCCGAGCTGGTCTCCTACAAACGCGTCGATCTCGCGGTACGGGCTTGCAGCCGCACAGGCCGTCGCTTGCGCGTCGTAGGCGACGGACCCGAGTACAAAGCGCTCCGTCGGATAGCCGCGCCGAATATTGAATTCTGTGGACGCGTTCCCAGCGCCGAATTGTGCGATCTGATGGCCCGCGCCCGCGCGCTCATCGCACCCGGCGAGGAGGATTTCGGTATCGCGCCTGTCGAAGCTCTCGCCAGCGGCAAACCCGTCATTGCCTTGGGTCGTGGCGGCAGCCTGGAGACCATTCCCCTTGCCGATCCCTTCGGCGGCGTCTTCTTCCAGGAGCCAACCGTAGACCATCTGGTCGACGCTCTCCACCGCTTCGAATTGTCAGAGTCCCAGGTTCGCCCGGCTCACCTGCAGGCATGGGCCCAGCAATTTTCCGAAGCGAATTACATTGCCCAAATGCAGGCCATCCTAAACGATGATGCTCGCCGCCTTGCCGCGCCGACTTCGCAACAAATTGCGAATCGTTTCGCATGTCTCGGTCGCGATTGATTGTATCCGGACACTTGGCGCTAAAGCTTAAGCTAGGCGAGTGGGTCGAAGATGAGTTCGGGCTGCCTCCACCGATCGCGTCCACCAGATCGGAAATGGTCGCCCCGTCGCCATCGCCTCCAACTATGGATGTGAGGGTCTGTGCGTCTCGCTCGAAACGAATCGCTACTTCGCCGGATGATACGCGATGCAGTCGATCTCCACTTTCAGCCCCGGCATCGCAAACTGGCACGCCACCGTGGTGCGCGCCGGCTTGTCCTCCCCGAAGAACTCCGTGTAAATCTCGTTCATCGCCCCAAAGTCCTTGCCGTCGGCCAGAAATACGGAGCACTTCACCACATCCTTCATCGACGCTCCGCACCCTTCCAGAATCCGCTGGATATTCGTCAGCACCATCCGCGTCTCATGCTGGATGTCGCCTAACATCACTTTGTTGGTCGCCGGGTCCACAGGCACCTGCCCCGACACGAAAATAAAATCCCCTGCTCGCACTGCCGGAGAATAGGGTCCCCGCGGCGCCGGTACTCCAGGCGGGCTCAATCGTTCGATCATTAGTGTCCCTCCGCTTCCAGATAGCGCTCCGCTTCCATCGCGGCTTTGCAACCCGCCCCCGCCGCCGTGATCGCCTGCTTGTAAATCCGGTCCTCAACATCGCCCGCATGAAAGACGCCCGGAATATTTGTTTTCGCGCCGCCCTTCGAGAGAATGTACCCGTCCGGATCCGTGTCGATCTGCCCTTTGAACACCGCCGTATTCGGAATATGTCCAATCGCTACGAAGAAGCCGTCCACATCCTGCTCCCACGTAGCCCCGGTCGCCACATTCTTGAGCCGCACGCCCGTCACCAGGTGATCGCTCGGCTCGAATACGTGTTCCACCACCGTATTCGTCATCATCTTGATCTTCGGATTGTGCCGCACGCGGTCCAGCATGATCTTGGAGGCGCGGAACTGATCGCGCCGGTGTACCAGCGCCACCTCCGACCCAAACCGGGTCAGAAAGTTCGCTTCTTCCATCGCAGAGTCGCCGCCGCCCACCACCATGATCTTTTTCCCGCGATAAAAGAATCCGTCGCAGGTTGCGCAAGAACTCACCCCGTGCCCGATCAGTTGCTGCTCCGATTCCAGCCCCAGCCATCGCGCTGAAGCGCCGGAAGCGATAATCACCGTGTGAGCTTCCAGCCACTCCCCTTCCACCCGCACCCGGAACGGAGTCTTCGAAAAATCGGTGTCCGTCACGTCCCCATGCATATATTCCGCGCCGAAATTGAGCGCCTGCAGCTTGATGTTCTCCACCAGATCCGGACCATTGATCCCTTCCGGAAACCCTGGGAAATTTTCCACCAGCGTGGTCAGCGATAGCTGCCCCCCGGCGTGCTTCCCGGACACTACCAACGGCTTCAAATTAGCCCGCGCGGCGTACACGGCCGCCGTGTTTCCGGCGCAGCCGGACCCGATGATCAGTACGTTTCTCATGCTGAAAATTAGACTCTACAATGTAGCACGGCGATGCGATGCTTCTCCTTTCAGCCTGACAACCTTTGCTCAAAACCGGAAATTGAAGGCGTTTGCAACTTGGCACCAGCACAATCCCTAACCTGAAGTACTGGAACTTTTCTAACCGCCGACCCTTTGAAGGAACGGTCGTCGCAGTTGTACAATCGCTTATCGCCAATAATGTGCGGAAACGTACCCGCCATCACTGCAAGGGGAGGGCCTTCCGCGCTTTCGGCCAAAACGACCAGCCAAAATGAAAATTCCTGCCTTCAGCACGGTCTTTGCCTCCATGCTCTGCCTGTCGGCGTGCTTCCCGCACGCAACTTTATCGCAGACCTTTCAAGGAGTACTGACCGGCCAATACAACGTCAACAGGAACAGCGCGAATACCCAGGAGACGGTACTCACGCCATCGAATGTGGCGCCTGGCGCCTTCGGTCTCCTGTTTACCGACCCGGTTGACGGAAACATTTTCGCGCAGCCGCTTTATGTTCCGAACCTGTCCGTCAACGGTGCCGTTCACAATGTGGTTTTCGTGGCCACTACTCACAACTCCGTCTATGCTTTTGATGCCGACGCTCCCCAATCCCCGCTCTGGCACGCATCGCTCGGAACTCCCGCAACCATTGGACAATCGAAGTTTGGAATTCTAAGTACGCCTGTCGTTGATCTTGGCCTTAATGCGATTTTCGTAGTGGCCTGCGCCGGCAGCGGTGGCGCCCCGGTCTACACGCTCTATGCCCTGAATCTCGTTACCGGGACCACTATCGCCCAAATACCAGTGCAAGGGGCCGTACCCGGTACTGGCGACGGCTCTCAATCCATGGCCTGCGTCGCATGGAACGGCGGAGCAGTCCAGCCGCCCTGTATCCCTTTCAACGCCTCACAGAACTTGCAGCGGCCCGCGCTGCTGGAGTCGGCCACTCCCGCCACCATCTTTGTGGCCTTCGGAACCGCCGCTGTGAATGAATCCGTCGTGCCTTACCATGGCTGGTTGATGGGATACGGCTACTCATCTGGCGCCTTCACCCAAACGATGCTCTTCAATACCACCCAAAACGCCACCCAAACAGGTCAGGCGTGCTCCACCTCGTCGCCGCCCACCAACCAGTGCGGACATGGCGGCGGAATCTGGATGTCCGGCCGCGGTCCGGCGCTGGATGCCAGCGGCGTTTATGCCATCACCGGTAACGGAGGTTTCGGCGGAAAGACTTCCGGCAATTGGGCCGAGTCTGCTTTGCGCTTAAGCAATGCCGGTGTCGTAGAAGACTCGTTTACGCCATCCAATTATGCCACTCTGAACAAAGCTGATCTGGACCTCGGTGACGCCGGACCCATTCTCTTTACCTCCTCGAATCCTTCTGCCCAAAGTCTCATGTTGACAGCCGGAAAGACGGGTGCCGTATACCTTCTGAATCGCGCGAGTTTAGGCGGCCTGAAAAGTGGCAACAGCGGGGCGCTTCAAGTATTCACTGCGTCCTCCCACGGCTGCGGAGCCGGGCCCGGTCAATCCGGCTGCTACGAGATCCACAGCCCGGCATTCTGGCCTCGCCAGAGCGCCAATCCGATCTTCTACTCTTGGGCCTTCGGTGATACCTTGCGCGTCTGGGATTTCAATGATGCCACCAACCAGTTCACGTTAGATGCCAATCAGGGCGCCATGACGGTCACGAATTACCCGGGTGTCGGCCTGGCGATTTCCGCCAACGGCGACGACGACGGCATCTTATGGGGCATCCTACCCACCGCCGCCGCAAGCACTGGATACCAAGGCGCGCTCTACGCTTTCGACGCCATCAACCCCGCCACTCCGCTGTGGTCCGGCACTGATTATTGGTTTGCCACAAGATTTACCATTCCAACCGTGGCCAACGGTAAAGTGTATGTTCCTACCTCAGCTTCACCCGCATCGGTCACTCCGGGGTATTCTCCCCAACTCCGTGTCTACGGTTTGTTACCGCCGGCTTAGTCAAGTAAAGCGGCGCGGGGTGCCACGTTTTGCGCCAGCCTCAAAAGAAAAACTTAGCTGCTAACTGCGCTAACCGCGGTGAAGCCGCACTGACAATCTGGCCGAAATCTGGACTTCCGATATTGCCATTCACCGCCGCGGGCCCATAGAATTGCGCATGATTCCAAACATTGAAAGCTTCTAAACGAAACTCGAGCGAGCGCGATTCGCCCAATCGAACCTTCTTCGCCATCGCCATGTCGAAGTTCGCCACCCCCGGGCCGTAAAAGAAGCGCCGCGCCGCCGTGCCAACTTGACCCAACGCAGGCGTGCTAAAAAGCGCTGTGTTGAACGCCGCCGCTCCGCTGCGTCCGTTCCGGTTCAATTCCAAATCCCCCGGCGTATAACTCGGAGTGTCAACGCCGTTGTTGTTAATGCCATTGGGAATAGTTCCCAGCAGGGAAGTATCTTCATTGTTGAACAACGTCACGGGAAAACCCGTGCTGAAGCGGGTAATGCCGGAGAGTTCCCAGTCGCCCAGCACTGACTTCCACCGGGATGGCGAATAAGGAATGGCCCAACGGTAACTCGCAACGAAATTGTGCGTCAGATCGAATGCCGATGGCGCTCGGCTCAATGCCGGATTCAGCGGATTTACCGCCTCCGCCAGACTGGAGGATTCATCGATCGATTTGCCGTAAGTGTACCCCGCGAGTAACTCCAACCCTCCGCTGCTATGCCGCGCCGTGATCTCCAGCGAGTTGTAGTTCGAGTTTCCCATCGTTTTCTGGTAACTGACTCCCCCGAATGCGCCCGAAAACGGGCCCCGCGTTCCCTCCACCGCGCCTCCGGCGGCCGTCACATACGTACTGCTCTCCCCAAACGGCCCGCACGTCGCCGTCCCCGGTGCCACCTCCGCCGGTTGGCTCAAGCTCAGACACAACGCGGCATTCCCGGGATTGGCCTCCTCCGTTACCAGTAAATGATGTGCCTCGCTTCCCGCATACCCAACCTTCAGCGACGTGCTGCCGCCGAGTTGCCGTTCGATTGAGAAGTTGAAGTTCTCCGCGTACGGTGGAACGTTCTTGTAATAGAAAGATGGAATCCCGGTCAATGGCAAATAAGCCGCCCAATCCACGCTGTTGTTGGGATTCTGCGCTGAAGCGCCGAATGCGGGAAATGCAAGCGGAAATCGCTGCCCCGTCGAAACACCGTTAGCCGCCGTCACGAAGGGCGTCTCGAACAGCGGTGGCGCCGGGCTCGTGTAGCTATAGCCATAAGGCGGATTAGCGCTCATGATGCCCGCCGAAAGCCCCTCGAACGCCGTATAGAACATGCCATATCCTGCGCGAATCGCGGTCCTTTCGTCGGGCGACCACGCCAGCCCCACTCGCGGCGCCAGATTGCCGTATCGCGTAGGCGCCAGCGTCGCGGGAACACCGGGGTCGCCTGGGAATACCAGTCCCCTCGGCGCCTCGGGATATACCGTCGACTGTTCGCCGTTCACTAGCGTCTGCAACTGGTTGTACTTTTCACGCCAGGGCGGAATTACATCCCACCGCAACCCGTAATTCAGCGTCAGATTCTTGCGCACCCGCCAGCTATCCTGCCCGTAGATGCCCAAGTAATGAGTTCGATTATAGAAGCTTTGAGAATCCGCCTGCGTATAGCTGCTCGGGATACCCAACAGAAAGTCCGCGAAATCCACCCCCGTTGCGGAACCTAAGAAATCGAACGAGCCATTGGATTGCGCATCCGGATGCGTGTTCACTTGATCGTAATGGACAGTCCCGCCGAACTTGACACTATGGCCCCCGCGCATGTGCGCCCAATCGTCGGACCACTGGTATGTGTTGTTCGCCTGGCTTAAACCCGTCGTATCCACTCCGATCGTGAAATCATTGAAGGCCACATTGGCGATGCCCTCGATCGACGGAACCAGCGGCACGATCCCGGATGTGCCCGCTCCCTCCACGAATCCTTGCGATCGTAAACTGGCGCCCACCCCGCCTTCCGGCTGGCCCGCCACACTGGCGCTACGCATGTAGCTGAAGTGAAATTCGTTCACCGTATTCGCGCCGAACGTCTTCGTGTCAGCCACGCTGGCCAGTTGCGCCAAACCGGAATTCAGCGCATTGAAGCCAGGTACGTTGGCGCCCCCCTGCGCGGTCGGGTATGGATTGTTGAGCCTGTAATTGTCCGCGAAATAGTAACCCGAAAGCCTGCCCCAATGCGCATCGCCGTCGATCCTCACCGCGCCCTTGTTGTCAACCAGAGACTCGGCCGAGGAAGAACTGGAGAACTGGTCGACGCCGGCGTTCGGCTGCGGAATGTACTTGAGCAGCGATCGCGCCGGCGCCGACCATGCGCGCTGCGGAATGATCGCGTTGGGAAACACGCACTCCAAACTACTCGCGCAGCCCGTCGTGTAGTAGGGCTCCCCAGGCACAACACCATAACCGAGACGCTGCGAAAGCACGCCCGCCCAGGATTCGCCGCTCACCGCCCCGTTCATTTGGCTGGCCATGTCCGCCACGTTTCCGCTCCGGTCTGCCAGCGTCGGAACTCGAATCAGCCCCGTGTCGATGCCCTCGCTCATCCGCGTCCCTTGATAATCGGCGAAAAACTGGACTTTGCCGCGGCGCAGCGGGCCGCCTAACGTAGCTCCAAACTGATTCTGATCGAACCGCGCGCGATCGGGGGAGAAAATGTTCCGCGCGTCCAGTTCGGTGTTGCGCAGGAATTCGAAAGCGTCCCCATGAAATTGATCGGTTCCCGACTTGGTAACAAGTAGAATCTGTCCGCCGCTGTAATTGCCATATTCCGCGTTGAAACTGTTGGTCAGAACGCGCAGTTCGGCGATCGAATCCAGGTTCGGCACGATCGCCGTCCCCATGTTCACGGTTTCTTCTACATCGCTGCCGTTCACCACAAAACCGTTCGCGGTTTCGCGCTGCCCGTTCACCGACATGTTTCCTGGGTTCAACCCCCCCGATGGAGGCGTACTCGTTACGCCTGCCATCAGCACCGCGTTAGGCTGCTGCGCGCTCGATGGAATCACTCCCGGTTGCAACGCCAGCAAATCCGTGAAGCTGCGGCCATTCAATGGCATCGACCGCGTCACGGCGGCCGAAAGCGTTTCCCCCGTCTGCGTGTCGCCGGCGTTCAGCGCAAACGCCGCGTCCGTTACTGTCAGCACCTCGCTCTGATGGCCGAGTTGCAGGGTAATGTCCATCGTGCTGGCGCCTGTCAGCTCGGCAACCGTTTGGCGGTAGGGCTGGAAATTGGGCTGGTCGATAGCGATCTCGTACCGTCCGGCAGCAAGATCGGGAAAAGCGTAGGAGCCGTCACTGCCGCTCACCGCGCTGCGCGAAAAGCCGGAAGCTTCGCTTCGGATGACGATGGCAACCGCCGGCATGGCGGCGCCGCTCGGATCGGCGACTTTGCCGCTAAGGCTTGCGGGATCGGCCCAAGCAGTTGTACACGCCAAAACGGCGATCAGGAGCGAATAGGTTGGTCGGATGCGCATGTCGTGCCGCCCATCTCTCTTGCAACTCAATTGCAATTCAGTAAATAAACAAGTCTTCTTATTTTTCATTATGATGCAAATGAGTTGCGTTAAGGAACCGGACGGAGTTGGGGCATTTGCCGCTCGAATTTTGGGGCTATGCGCTCATGCCACCACCGCTCGCCGCCCCTGCGCGAGTGGGAAGCCGGTCGGCCTTACAGGGTGATGCTCAAAGACCTTCTTGTCGTATCGCCGTCATCCATTCACCCCGCCGGACGGCTGCGCTCCGCGCGCTGCGCCGAGTTTTGGCATGCCACTTGCTTAAAAGTGTAACGTCTGCTGCCGATCCGAAGTCTCACCAACAGGAATTACAAAGAATGCAACTGAACGACGATCCCAACAAGCGTCCACTCCTCACGGCCGAACAACGGCGCATCATTAGCCGCCGTCGCGAAACCCCCAGAAAAGGCACGCCGCGCGAAGAATTTGAAAAGCTCTTTCGCCCTCCTTACGGCGCTGGCGGGGCAAATACCAGCTTCAACAACTGCTCGTCTTGAGCGAGAAAACCCGTATCCTGCACGTAGGTAATAAACTGCGTTTGCCCGTTGCCCTGCGCGAACTCCGGATGCGCTAACGCCGCATAATCGGCGTTGTTCTGGTAACCGGGCAAACCGGTATAAAACTGCGTTGCCGCCGACCACGGTCCCCAGGGCGTATACGATACGTTGTAGTACAAGTTGCTATTTAGTACTCCGCTGTAGATCGCCACATATACCCCTAAAAACCCATCGTAAAAAACAGAACTGCCGGCAGCCCCGCCGTTGAATACGGTTACCGCATCCGCTGCGTTGGGGCTCCACGTATTGTTCCCCGCGTAATACGTCCAGGCGCTAGCTGTAGTTGCGCTCTCCAGCGGAACCTGGGCGATCTGCGTATCTTCCGCCAGAAATACACCCTTGTTGCCGTAGGTGTAGAGGGTGTCGCCGTTAACCACCCATCCCGACGTAAACCCGACATCGGTGCCCTGCCACATTAGAGTCGGATACTTGGTTCCCGGCTGGATCACCGGCCGCGTGATCTTTCCGTTCTGCCATATAGCGATTCCTTCGCCGATCGAAATCCAACCCGAGTAAGTTGGCGATCGCCAGATTTCGCCATAAAGGATCAGCGACCGGTTGTGCGCCGGATCCGGTACCAGCGGTCCCGGCCAGATGGCAAATTCTGCGCCACAGGGTTTCACCTGGCAATTACTGCCGCTGCCGGCATGTTCCTGGTTGTATTGCGTCTCCCAAGGAAGAAATGGAAAAAACGTCGTCGGATACCCGCTCGAATCTACGTAGTTGCCGTTCAGCGTGATCCCATTCGTAGCGTCCAGGTTGGTGGCCCATGCCAGCGAGTTTGAAAAAAAATTCTCGCCGGATGCGTTGTCCACGGTTAACGCCGTATCGTTGAACAACCAGTAGGAGCGATTGCCCACCTGCGCGCTATAAGTTCCGTCGCGGCCCTGAACGACAGGATCCTGCGAAACCAGGCCCATCGCCGTCACCGATTGGACGGCGGGGATTGGCGGCGCCCCGGTCTGCGCACTCAGGCAAAAGGACAACGAGAACAAAAAGGGAACAATGGCGTTACTGTTCATAGCGGATATCAACAATCCTACTACACCAATTGCGCCAGATCCGCCCCCCGCCACTTGGAACGGCGAATGAGGCCCCCCCGTTGCTTGCAACGCCGCCGGAACTCCGGGAATCATCTTGACTATGTCGTTGGCGCGCACGCAAAGGTTGCGCGAATTCTTGTTCCCCAAACCCGGTATATACCGCTGTGTTCGCCAACTCAGAGAAAATGGAACGGATTGACACGAAAGCGCGGCGCCCATGATAGTCGCTAAATTAGGTTGAGAGAGCGGCGCTATGCAATTTGCGAAACGGCTTCGGGAAGGTGTGCGCAAGGGCGAGATCACCAAAAGTGTCCGCATTTGGATGAGCCCGCGCGTGAAAGTGGGCAACCGCTACCGGATGGACGAAGGCGAGATCGAGGTGGATGCGATCCAGGTGATCGGTTGGGCCGGCATCACTCCCCACTTGGCCCGGGAGTCTGGATTTCTGGGCGTGATCGACTTGCTGAACGTCGCCAGGCACGGCAAAGGCGAGAATGTCTATCTGGTCGAGTTTCATTACCTGCGCCCGGGCAGGAAGCGCGCGCCACCTCCAGGCGATGCACGTTGATCGCACCCTATCCGTCAGGATGAGTCCGCTTTAGCCCCAGCGTAGCGGCCCCCACGCGCTATGTTGGTTATGCTGTTCGCAGCCCATTGCCCGTTTTGCCGGTCATTAGACTTTCGCCCCAGTCGGTGTGCGCAACGCTCTGGAAAAGTTCGCACAATATGTCTTACTGCCCTCCCGCTTCTGCCTCTGTGGAAAACACGTCTGCATTTTTCGCTGGAATGGAGGAAACGATTTGTCCGTTTGAATCACACTCACTCGTGAGAGCCTGTACATCGATCGTGGATAACCGAACGTCCCTTGGCTACAATCTGTAACCAGCCGGGAAGGATATGAAATGCCGTCAACCACCAAAACACCTCTACCGGGAACAGGTCTGCAGATGGGTGCCGTGCGCCCGCGCATTCCTCCCAAAACGTCACAAGCCCACCCCGGAGTGAGCCCTTTAACTGCCGTCGGGCATCGCAACACCAGCTTTCAACCGTTGCCCCGGCCGCTGGGCCTCCCCCCTTATCGTTTCTCCCTCACCGATAACTTCCCGGCCATTCGAAAGAACCTCGAGTCGGCTAAAAAAATGGTATTCCATGTCCTCGGAGACTCAGGCGGCGTCCAGGAAGGGGAGTTTCAAAGCTACGTCGCCGATCAAATGGTCTCCCATGTCGCCGCGGGCGGTCCGTCCGTTCCTCAGTTCTGCTATCACGTCGGCGACGTTGTCTACTTCAGCGGCATGCTCGCCGACTACTACGCGCAGTTTTACGACCCCTACTCCCACTATGCGCCGCCGATCCTTTCCATCCCGGGCAATCATGACGGTGAAGTCGACGACCCGGCGGTCCAAACCTCGCTCGATGGGTGGGTCGCATACTTCATGCAGGCCACCCCCGACGTCGATCCCATATCTAAGGATGCGCCCCGAGTCGGCCTCAGCCTTCCCAACCCTTACTGGACCCTCCTTACACCGTTTGCCACTATCGTTGGCATGTATACCAACGTGCCCGAGGGAGGATCGGTCGACTCCGTACAACAACAGTGGCTCACCAACGAATTCCAAACCGCGGCGCCGGACTTACCCCTCATCTTGGCGCTGCACCACCCCATTTACTCCTTCGATGTTTTTCACAGCGGCAGCGCCAGGATGGCCGATGTCCTGGAAAATGCCATTCGCGATACCGGACGGGTACCGAACCTGGTGTTGGCCGGGCACGTCCACGACTACCAGCGGATTGAACAAAAAATCGCCCCTGGCGGCACCACCCCATTCATCGTGTGCGGCAATGGGGGATACCACAATTTGCACAAACTCCATTCAGCCAAGGGAACGGTCGCGCACGACACCGGCGCAACCCTGAAATACGGCGCGGATAGTGCTTGGGGAGTGATGACCCTGACAATCGATGACAAGACCATCAGCGGCGCGACTGTCGAGATCGACCGCACCGGCGCCGTAAAGAGCGGCGACTCGTTCAGTTATCCCGCTGCTCCGGTCGTCCTGAAAAACCCCAAGAGCGTTCCGACCCTCTAAGACCGGCCCCGGCGGGCCCAAGCCCGCGCATCCCGCGCATAGTCCCCCAAGCCGATTCGTATAATGGCCGTCGGCGTGCCAAATCTTCAATCGTGATGAAACCCACATGATTGAAACCGTCGTCGCCATATCTACAGAGCGCCTCCAGCAGACGTCCAAGAGCACCTTCGCCTTTTATGAAACTCCAGCCGGTACCGTTAAGGCCCTTCGCGTCTGGTACTACCCGGGTGACAATCATGGCCAGGAATTTTCATATCCCAAACATTTGCAGGCAGCCGCGGGTACTATAAGCGGTCAGACAATCGCTACGGCCGCTGCGGAGCCGGCTCCATCCCCCGCGCCATCCGCCGTGGAGCAGGCGCAACCGCAGCCCAGCCAGGAAGCGGACCGCCAAGCTGAGCCGCTAACCCCTGAGCCCCAGCCCACGCCCCAAACCCAAGTAGCCCAGAACTCCGCGCCGTCGGCGGACACAACTCCCGTCCCTGCGACTCTACCGGCGGAATTGCCGCAGACAGGTACCTACTACCCCGCGATAGGGCTGACCGGTGCTCTCTTGCTCGCCTTTGCAGGTTTGCTTCGTATGCGTACCAACGCCTGAAGCCCCCTCGCAATCGATGCCTCCTTGCAACCGAGGGTCGAACCGTACATTAGCGATTACTTTCGTAATGGCAACCGAAGTGCCAAGTCATAGTTTGTCGGACCAAACATATGCCCAAAAAAAATACAATTCAAGATTTGCTCCAAGATGAGATTAAAGATCTCTATTCAGCGGAAACGCAACTTACCAAGGCCATTCCCAAAATGGTAAAAGGCTCCTCGGATCCACGGTTGAAAGAAGCATTCTCGAGTCATTTGAAGGAAACCGTCGAGCAGCGCCAGCGCCTCGAACAGGTGGCGGAGATGCTCGGCATGCGTGCCAGCGGCAAGAAGTGCGTAGGCATGGAAGGCTGCATAAAAGAAGGAGCGGAAGCCCTCGGGGAAGACGGGGACGAAAACGTGGTCGATTTAGGCATCATCGGTGCCGGCGGCCGTGTTGAGCACTACGAAATGGCCGGATATACGACTGCCATCGGCTTGGCGCAGAGAATCGGTCTGACCGAAGCTGTCCAGTTGCTAAAATTGTCGCTCGCTGAGGAGCAGGCCGCCGACAAGAAGCTGCGCGCGATCGGCGCCGGACTGATGAAGTCGGCGCCCGCCAAAGCGGCCGCCGCCGCTGGTTCGGGAGAGGCGGATCGAGACGCTTGAGCTGCCATCTGCCGGGCGCCGTGCAGACGCCGTATTAGGCTGGAGATCGCCCGGCTGCCGCTGGACGCATGGCCATCGCTTTCACGGGAAGCGGTGGCTTCAGGCGTCGCCGGTTATCTGACTTGGCGTCTCCCCACGCAAAAGCTTGCCCACTATGGATCGAGTCCGCTTTCACGCGGCCTGATGGACCCATAGTGGGCGTAAAATGGGCCTGGGGCCGCGGACTGACGGCGCCTTTTTTTTGTGCGAGTTTTGCCGCGATCGTAGGGGAGCCGTGAACGCCATCGCGTGTAGGTGCTTTTGAAGACGAAGGAGTTTCTAGGCGATCGGCCTCGTTCTAACCGATCGGAATTCCGAATCCATGATGCTTTTGAGAGGCTTTTTCACCCGCCATGCCTAGCCCCGCTCGACAGGTAGACCGCGGTTCTTCCGCGGTTTCGACTCTGTTGCCCGTCGTCGTCACCCTCGGTGTCTTGTACTTTGGCCGCGATATCCTGATCCCTTTTTCGTTAGCCATCTTAGTCGCATTCTTGCTGACGCCGGCTGTTAAACGCCTCGAGTCGTGGCGGCTGGGCCGCATCCCTTCCGTCCTGCTGGTCGTTCTCTTTTCGTTCTCGATCGTCGGAGGACTGGGTTGGATCGCCGGCAACCAATTGATCGACGTGGTCAACGAACTGCCCCAATACAAAGTAAATATCAGCCACAAGATGGAGATGTTTCGCGGCCCATCGAAGGGAGGGTTGGCCAAGGCGGGTGAAAGTGTGAAAGAACTCGCCAAGGAACTGTCGGGCTCTCCCGCGCCCGAGCAGGCGCCGGTACCTGCCCCGGAAAAGCCCAAAAAATCGCACCCGCTAACCCCGCTTTCCGGCATCGACGGCAAACCGCTGTTGGTGCAAACCGTCGAAGCACCGCCCACCATCCTCGAATCCCTGCGGAATATTGTCGGCCCCCTCCTCGCGCCCTTTGGCACGGCCGTCATCGTTATTTCATTCGCCATCGTGATGCTGGCGCAGCGGGAGGATCTTCGCAGCCGGATCTTACGCCTCATTGGACAAGACCAACTGAATCTGGCCACTCAGGCGTTCGACGATGCCGCCGAGCGCGTTAGCCGCTATTTGCGCCTGCAATTCCTGGTCAACACGGCCTACGGTTCGGTCATCACGGCCGGCCTGTATTTCATCGGGATTCCAAATTTTCTGCTGTGGGGCGTGCTCGCGGGTGCGCTGCGCTTCGTCCCTTATCTGGGCCCCATCCTCGGCGCCAGCCTCCCGGTCGCCGTAGCCCTCGCGATTTCCGGACACTGGACGCCCCCCCTATTATGCGTGGCCCTGTTTCTCGTCGCGGAGACCATCACCGGTTACCTCGTGGAACCCGCACTCTATGGTACCCATACAGGAATTTCTACCTTGGCAATTTTGGTCGCGGCCACCGTGTGGACCGTTCTGTGGGGCCCCATCGGCCTCGTCCTCTCCACACCGCTGACGGTATGCGTAATGGTTATCGGACGCTATGTCCCGCAATTCGAATTCCTCCACGTCCTGCTCGGAGACCAGCCGGCGTTGTCTCCTTCCGCGCAGATCTACCAGCGGCTGTTAGCCATGGATATTCCCGAGGCGCACGCCGTGATCGACGCCTTTCTCAAAGATCACACCTTGTCGGAGTTATACGACGATTTGTTGATTCCCGCTCTGGGCATGGCGGAAGAAGACCGCCACAAAGGAGAGTTGGATGAAGGCCGCGGAAAGTTCCTCCTGCAAAGCCTCGAAGAATTTGTCGCCGAACTGGCGGACTACGCCGTGCAACAGCCCAGCGAACCCGAGCCGGTCGAACGCGATACGCCGGCGTCGCCTTCCTCCTCCAAGGATGTCAGGGTGATCTGTCTGCCGGCTGGCGACAAAGCCGATGAGATCTCCGCGTCGATGTTAGGCCAGGTCCTCGAACGGGTGGGTTACGCGACGGTATCCCTCCCTCTGGTCGGTTCCGTAGTCGAGGTGCTCGAGTCGCTCGCCATTCAGGCCGGCGACGTGGTTTGCATCTCCGCTCTGCCGCCGTTTGCCCTCATCAATGCGCGATCCTTAAGCAAGGAATTGCGAGTCCGCTTTCCGCAACTGCGCATCCTGGTTGCGCTCTGGGGATTCGCGGCCGGTGCGAACTCCGGTGGGCGGCTCTCCAGAGCTTTCCCGTTGGGAGTCGTCACTACCATTGGCGAGGCCGTGGAACGCATCGGTGTGCCCCTCTCGGAGACGCCCCTGCCGGGTAACTCCGTCGAGGGGGTAAACGCTGCTCTACCCGTTTCAGATTAGGTGGTGCAAGCAGCCTCCTATTTCCTGCCTTTGCACCCTGCCGCCGGCAGCTCACATCCAACAAATATATGTCGACAGCACCAACGTCCCAGTCTGGCTCTTGGGTTCCAGCACCTACAGCGCCCAACTGGCGGCCTCGCTTGGACTGCCATTCGCCTTCGCCAGCCACTTCGCGCCGGCCCTGCTCATCCAGGCGCTCGAAGTTTATCGCCGCGAGTTCAGGCCTTCCCAGTATCTGGACATACCCTATGTCATGGTAGGGGTGCCGTTGGTCGCCGCCGAAACCGACGCCGAGGCGCGCTGGCTCGCCACCTCGGCCTACCAGCGGGGCCTGCAACTCATGCGCGGCCAAGCGATCTTGGTGCCCCCGCCGGTGGATACCATGGATGGCCTGTGGAACGACGCGGAACGCTACATCGTCGAATCCCGTCTCCTCCTCGCGGCCATCGGTGGACCCCATACCGTACGCCATAAACTGGAGCAAATACTGGCCGAAACCCACGCCGACGAACTGATCTTCACCTCCGATCTCTACGATCACGCCAAGCGCTTGCGCTCCTTCCAAATCGCCGCCCAGGCGATCGCCGCGCTTACCCCGGTTGAGTTGCAGCGTGTTTGAAATTTCAGCCCGGCAATAGGTAGAAATCCAGGAATCCCACCCCCATCCGCGAGCGCCTGCGGGCGATCCTCGCACGGTTCATCGCCGTCCTCGCGCTTTCGCTTGCCGCTGCTGACGGCGGCAATAGTGCCACGTCGCCCGCGAGCTTGCCAGCGGAGTAGTCGTGCGCCATAAAGCTTCGACCACCATCAGACGATATCGCGGGTATGAACTGTGCATCGCTTGCTCGCCGGCTGGCAGCCATCGGGATCGCTGGCGCTTTGCTCTGGAGCGGAGCTCTGCTGGCCTTGGCCGCCGATTCGCAATCTCTCACCCTCGACCAATGCCTCGATACCGCGCTCCACCAGAACCGGCGGCGGCCGATTTCCCAGTTCGCGCTGGCCCTGGCCGAAGCGCAGCATCGCCAGGCTTTGGCTGGCTATTGGCCGCAGGTCAATGTCAAGGCGGGCTATGAGCGCCTCAGCGATCCGCTCAATTTTATTTTTCCCGCTGAATCCATACCCGTTCCGGCCCAGTCGGTTACCGTTCCCGGCGGGGCTATGGTCGTCACCATTCCCGCTAATGCCTTCGCCCCAGGCTTCCCTCCTTCCAGTATCCAGATGCCCGTCAATTTTCCCGGCCAGACGTACAAAACTCCCGCGCAGGCCTTTACTGTCCCACAGCAAAACGTCAAAGTGCTGGAACCGAACCTCGCCAGCGGCTCGCTCGAGATGAAGTGGCTGTTGTGGGACGGCGGGATGCGCAAAGGTCTCCGCGAGCAGGCGGATGCCGGCGTTGCCATGATGCGGCAGGAAGCGCGCCGCACCGATCTGGAAATCGTCGACAGCGTGACGCGCATGTATTGGGGCGCCGTTTTGGCGCGCCAACTCAGGCAGATCGGTGAGGATACGCTCGCGCGCCTGGAGGCCACCCGACACCTCACCGAAACCATGTATAAGGAGGGCGCCGGGAAGGTAACCCGCGCTGACTACCTGGATAACTCCATCATGGTCGAGACCTTGCGGGCGATGGTGGCGGGGCTGGAGAAAAACGAAGCCATGTCGCAGGCGGCTTTGGCCAATACCATGGGTCTCGAGTGGAACGCCGGCGTCTCCCCGGCCGACCAGGAGATTCCGTTCACCCCAGCTCCCCTGGATCTCCAGAAGTTGGTCGGCTTCTCCTACCAGTTCAATCCGGATTGGGGGAAGTTGGGCGACGCCCTCCACGCGCTCGAAGGCGCTGTCACCACCGCCAGGAGCGGCCACTATCCGAAACTCGCTCTTACCGGAGAACTCCATCGAATGTGGAACGGTGGTTACAACGCCGGCATGGCCACCGCGCAGAACAAGCAGGGTGGGAGTGTCGGCGTCGGACTGGAGGTTCCCGTGTTTGACGGTTTCTTGGTGCGCAACCAGGTAAGTGAAGCGCAGGCGCGCCTGCACCAACTGCAACAAACGCAGTTCCTGCTGAAGGATGGTCTCGCCCTGCAAATCAAGGATCTGTTCTTAACTTTGGATGCGGCAGCCAAATCCGGCTTGGCCAGCCAGGCGGCCATGCGATCGGCCCAGGAAAGTCGTGAACTAAACACGCGCGCCTACCAGGAAGAGTTGGTTGAAACAGAGAAAGTCATTCGGGCTCAACTGATGGAGGCGCTCATGTCGGCGCAGCACCTCAAAGCGCGCTATGACTATGCCGCCACACGCTCGCAGTTGAGTTTGACGGTAGGTAAGGAGATTGGGGACAGGTTGGCGTCCGCGCCATGAAACGGCGCGCGGCCTGCGCATGGCTCGTAGGGTGCGCGCTATCGCTGTCCGCGGCCGGCCCCGAGCCCGCCAGCCTGCGGTTTGCCATCTCCGAAACCGTTACCCGCGAGCTCAATGGCAACGACTTGCGTGCCGCCATGAAAACCTGGTCCGAAGCCGTTACCCGCCAGACCGGAATTCGGATTGAGGTCGAGGTCTGTAATTCTCAGCAAATCACGCAGAAAGTCCGCAGCCGGCAGGTGGACGCCTTTTCCGTTACGGTCTTGGAGTTTGCACCGTTAGCCGCTTTTACCGATCGCGAGCTAACCATGGATGCCGAGGAAGTCGAGGAAGGGCAAGAGTACCTCCTGCTCGTTAACCGTTCGAGCGGCATCCAAACGCTGGCCGGCCTGCGCGGGCATAGCCTGCTCTTGTACCGCAACCCGCGCACCTGTCTGGACCGCGTGTGGCTGGCGACCCTGCTGGCCTCGGCGCGCCTCGGCGCCATGGACGCCTTCTTCGGGCGAGTCGAGAGTCATCCAAAACTATCGCGGGTGGTGCTGCCGGTTTTCTTTCGGCAGACGGATGCATGCATCGTCACCCGGCGCGGCTTTACCACCATGTCCGAACTGAATCCGCAGCTTGCTGCCCAACTCCTCCCCATTGCTGTTTCGCCCAAACTCATGACCGGATTCCTCGCATTTCACAAGGACAGCCCCCCGGACGCCCGGCGCAGATTCCTGTCCGGCATTACGGAGTTGCACAAGACCGTGGAAGGCCAACAGGCTCTTACTCTTTTTGGAGGTACGCGCCTGGTTCGGGCGGATGTTTCCCTGCTTCGTTCCACTCTGGACCTGCTGCACTTTTACGAGAAGCTTCCGGGTAAGGTCCAACCCGACGTCCCATAAATTGGTCCTCCGAAAACTAAAGTGACGGCCCTCGGCGGACGATATGCCTGATATGGACGGTGCACCGCTGGTGCGGGCTCTTGGTGGCGTCGTGATTTGGTACGCGGCGCTCACAACAGCCCTGAATCGGACCGCGCCCGGCGCTGAGCCGATTGTCTTCCGCATTGCCATCTCGGAAACCGTCGCCGGTGAACTGAACGGCAACGACGCATCCGCCGCCATGCGCGCCTGGGCGGACGAAGTTCGCCGCCAGACCGGCGTGAGCATCGAGCCGGAGCTATGCACCGCGGCTCAACTGCAGCAGAGAATTCGCAGCCGCCAGGCGGATGCGTTCTCGCTAAATATACTCGAATTCGTCGCCATTGCCGGCTTTGCGGACCGCGAATTGGTCGTCGAACAGAACGATCTGCCGGATGGGCAGGATTACCTCCTCCTGGTTCACCAGTCCAGCGGCATTCAGAACCTGGCGGACTTGCGCGGACGGAGTCTCCTCCTCTACCGGAACCGCAAAATGTGTCTCGATCGGGTTTGGTTGGAAACTCTCCTCGCGTCCGCGCATTTAGGCCCATCGGAAACCTTCTTGGGACGGGTGGAAAACAACACCAAGCTCTCGCGCGTGGTGCTGCCGGTGTTCTTCCGCCAAGCCGACGCCTGTCTGGTGACCCGCGGCGGCTACAACACCATGTGCGATTTGAATCCCCAACTCTCCAAACAGCTTCGGCCCCTAGCGGTCTCGCCCAAACTGTTGACCACGTTTCTGGCGTATCTGAAGGGCGGCCCGCTCCAGACAAAAGGTCGATTTCTCTCGGCCGTCACAGACTTATATAAAACGGCAGGCGGTCAGCAGGCGCTCACGTTGTTCGGCGGGGCCCGGTTAGTACCCGCCGACGTATCGGTATTACGCAATTCGTTGGATATGATGCGCGCCTACGAGCGGCTGAAGGGCAAGCTGCCTGCCGCTGGTCAGTGACCGAGACGAATATGGGGTCGCCTGCCCTGATCGGAAAGCTTCAAAACGGCTGGACCCAACTGCGCCATCTCACCCTGCGAACACCCCGGAGTGTGACGGCCCGTATCTCGGGACTCTCCTGGACCATTGCCCTATGCAGCCTGGCGATCTTCGTGGCCGCCAGCATCCCGGAACAAAAGCGCGAGTTTGAAGAAAACCTCCGCTCCAAGGCCCGCGGCATCGCCGCGTCGCTCCAGGAAGGTTTGGACCGGGCAGCCGTCACTGGAGATTACAGCGGATTAGTGGATCAAGGCGCGCAAGCGTTGGCGGGCGACGAGTCCATCGACTTCCTGCTGATTACCAAGAGCGATGGATTCTCGCTCATCGTCCAAAGGAAAAGCTGGCGAACCTCTAAACTGGACGATGCCTGGAGACCCGCGCGTCGTGTAACAGCCGGAGAGATCGAAATCGTCCCCCTCTTCGGCAAGCGCACCTATCACTTCGCCACGCCCTACAACTTCTCTTCCTTGCCTTGGGGATGGATTCACGTCGGTCTTTCCCTGGACGCTTACGACCGGGGCGTCGCGCGCCTGAACCAGCGCACCGTCTGGCTCGCCGTGTTCTGCCTGGCTGGTAGCTTGGTGGCGTCCGTGGTCTTCGCCAGAAGACTGGTGCGGCCCATCGTTCGGTTGCGGATCATGGTCGGAAAACTGGCGGAGGGCGATCTCTCCGCGCGCGCCTCCATCCGTAGCGCCCAGGAGATTGAAAGCCTGGCCCAATCGTTCAATACCATGGCGGATGCTCTCTGGCAGCGCGACGAGATTCTCGAAAGCGTTCGCTTCGCCGCCCAACGCTTCCTCAGTGCCGCGGCGTGGCAGACGGTCATCCTCGAAGTACTTGCCAAAATCGGCACGGCGGCACAAGTCAGCCGCGTGTTTCTCATGGAAAAACATTCGGGAGACCCCCTATCGTTGGCTCGCCCTATTTCACACCAGTGGCGCCGCCCTGGAATCGCACCCCGGACTTGCAGCGGACCCGCCGAGGCGAGCGGTGCCGGCCCGGACGGGCAGCGGTGGGCGCAGGCTCTCCAGCGCGGCGAAGTGGTGGTTCTGGATGCTTGCAGCGAGGGCGGCTCAGGCGCCCCGGCCGGCTCATCCATCCTGGTGCCGATCGATGTGGGCGGCCAATCGTTTGGCGTTCTGGGCTTTGACGATTGCGCGCGCGTGCGACCCTGGAGCGATGCCGAAGTCGACAGTTTTCGTTCCGCGGCCGGCATGCTGGGCGCCGCCATCACCCGCCAGCGCGCGCAGGAATATGTGGATAACATCCTGCGCTCGATGGGCGAGTCGTTGCTCGTGCTTGACCCGGAGTTGCGCATCCGCCGGGTCAATCCAAGCGCCCTGCGCCTGCTCGAGTATACCGAAGAGCAATTGATCGGGCAGCCTATCTCTCAGGTGATCGAGGGTCGCGCGCCAACCACCGGCGCCGTCGTCGAACAAACCTACCGCACCAGGTCCGGCGCTCGCATCCCGGTTCTCTTCTCGTGCGCCGAATTGTGGAGCGCCCCCGGTTCCCTCGACGGCTACGTCAGCCTCGCTCAGGATGTCACCGAGCTCAAACGTACCCAGAAAGAATTGGAGCGCGCCCGCGACGCCGCCGAGGACGCCAACCGCACCAAGAGTGCCTTCCTCGCCACCATGAGCCACGAACTGCGTACGCCCTTGAACGCCATCATCGGCTACAGTCAGATGCTGCGGGAAGACTGCATCGGTCCCGGCCAGCCCGAGGTAGTGTCCGATTTGGAGAAGATCGAGCGGTCCGGCCAACTGCTGCTGGGCATCATCAACGATATCCTCGACCTGTCCAAGATTGAAGCCGGCCGCGAAACCATCAAGGCGCAGACCATCGATGTGGGCGCCGTGCTGCGGGATGTGGCCAACGCCGTCCAACCGCTGGTCAGGCAGCAGGGCGATGTGCTCGATATCGACTGCCCCGAGGAAGCCCGCGTGGCTTATGCGGACCTTGCGAAATTCCGCCAGAGTGTTCTCAACCTCGTGAACAATGCCCTGAAATTCACCGAAAAGGGCCGCGTCTCCGTCCGGGTCGATAGGCGCCGTGCGGGAGGACGCGAGTGGACCGGCGTACACGTTTCGGATACGGGCATCGGCATCGCCCCCGAGCATCTGGCCAAGCTGTTTCAACCGTTTTCGCAGGTGGATGGCTCGGCCACCCGGAAGTATAACGGTACCGGTCTGGGGTTGGCCATCAGTCAGAAGTTTTGCCAGATGATGGGCGGCGCCATCACCGTCGAAAGCCAAGAGGGTCGAGGGTCATGCTTTTCCATCCGGCTGCCGGCCAGCGCCGGCGCCGCGGAAGCCGAAACAGAAAGGGCTTGAAGATTACCTATGTGTACCATCCTGCTCGTGGAAGATAACGAATTGAACCGGGACATGCTCACGCGGAGGCTCAAACACCGCGGATACCAACTGATCCTGGCGGTCAACGGCCGGCAAGGCATCGAGATGGCGCGAACCGAAAAACCGGACCTCGTGCTCATGGATTTGAGCTTGCCCGAAATCGACGGCTGGCAGGCGGCGCGCTTCTTGAAAAGCGAGGACGCCACCCGCGCCATACCCATCGTCGCGCTTACCGCCCACGCCATGCTTGGAGACCGCGAAAAAGCCTTGGAAGCGGGCTGCGACGACTTCGCCACCAAGCCCATCGACCTCCCCTTGCTGATCGCCGCCATTGAACGCTTGACAAAGAGGACGGACGCAATATGACCGAAAATAATCGCCTCCTGCTCGTCGACGATGAAGAATTGAACCGCGACATGTTGTCTCGCCGCCTGATCCACCATGGCTTTCAGGTCGACGTGGCCAGTGATGGACCCTCGGCCCTCAAATACATCGGCGCCCATCGCCCGGACCTCGTGCTCTTGGATATCATGATGCCGGGCATGTCGGGCGTCGATCTGCTCCAGATCCTGCGCGCCACCTATGCGCCCGACCAGTTGCCGGTCATCATGGTGACGGCCTTGAAGGAAAGTAATCACATCGTACAGGCGCTCAACATCGGCGCCAACGATTACATCACCAAGCCCGTCGACTTTCCGGTCGCTCTCGCGCGCATTCGCGGCCAACTCGCCCGCCAAGCCGCTGAATGCGCGCTACGCGAAAGCCAGGAGCGTTATGCGCTCGCCGCGCGCGGCGCCAACGACGGCCTCTGGGACTGGGATATGGCCTCCGGAAACATCTACTTCTCCGAACGCTGGAAAGCCATCCTCGGATATCTGGACGTTGAGATCGCCGGGGAGCCCGGCGAGTGGTTTTCGCGTGTCCACGCCGAAGACCTCGAAAAACTCCGCGATGCCATGCGCCCCGGCCAGGGCGGCGCGCCGGGTCAGTCCTTTGAATGCGAACATCGCATCCGCCACCGTGATGGAGGCTATCGGTGGGTCCGCTGCCGCGGCGCCGCCGTGGAAGATTCGAGCGGCCGCGTCTTGCGCATGGCCGGTTCCATGAGCGACGTGACCGAAGGCAAGGTCTTCGACCCCCTCACCGGCTTGGCCAACCGCGTCCTCTTCATGGACCGCCTCGAACAGGAATTTGCCAGCCGCCGCGCCAATCCCGCAGCGCAATGCGCCGTGATGTTCATGGATATCGATCGCTTTAAGCTGATCAACGATAGCCTGGGGCACTCGGCCGGCGACCAGTTGCTGGTGGCCATGGCCGAACGGCTCACGCGCGGCGTGCGCACCGGGGACTCGCGCGGCCGGCCTGCGTCGCGCGATTTGGTCGCGCGCTTGGGTGGCGACGAATTCGCCGTCCTGCTATGCGACCTCGCCGATCCCGCGGAAGCCGTCCCGGTGGCCCAGCGCATCCTCACCGAGCTGCGCGAACCCTTTACCTTGGCCGGCCGCGGCATCTTCTGCACCGTTAGCATTGGAATCGCACCTTCCAATGATGCGTATGCCGCCGCTCCGGAGATGGTCCGCGATGCCGACACCGCCATGTACACCGCCAAGAGCAAGGGCCGCGCCCGCTGCGAAGTCTTCGACGACAAAATGCGCGCCCGCGTCGTGGATCGTCTGGAATTGGAAAACGATCTCCGTGATGCGCTCGCCAACAACCGCTTGTCGGTGAACTATCAACCCAAAGTGCGCCTCGCCGACCGCCGCATTTGCGGCTTCGAGGCACTCGCGCGCTGGCGCCATCCCCAACGCGGGTGGATCCCGCCTTCCGAGTTCATCCCCGTTGCCGAAGAAGCGGGCTTGATCCACAAACTCGATATGTGGATCCTGCGCGAAGCCTGTACGCAAATGAAACGCTGGCAGAACGAGTATCCATCCGAAGAGCTCTTGGCCATTAGCGTCAATGTTTCGCCCAGTCAGTTTTCGCAACCCCATCTGGTCGAGCAAATCGCGGACGTGCTCAAAGAAACCGCGCTCGATCCGTCCAGCCTGCGGCTCGAAATAACAGAAAGTGTCCTCATGGACGACGGCGAAGCCGCCAAGGACATCCTCACCAGGCTCAAGGAATTGGGTGTTGGTCTGAAGATCGATGACTTCGGCACTGGCTATTCCAGCCTCGCCTACCTGGCCCAGTTGCCCTTCGATACCTTGAAGATTGACCGCTCCTTTACCCTCCAACTGGAGGGTGGCGATTGCAATTCCGAAATCGTCAGGTCCATTCTCGCCATGGCCCATACCTTGGGCATGGAGGTGGTCGCCGAAGGCGTTGAAGAGAACGAACAGGCCAAAACCCTGCTCGCTATGGGCTGCGAGTTCGGCCAGGGATTCTTCTTCTCCAAGCCCGTATCGGCGGAGGCCGCGGAAGGCCTGGTCGCCGCCATGTCTCTGCCGCCGGTGGCGCAACCCGCCGCGCCGCCCCCGCCGGAGGCCGCCCGCCTCGCGAATTGAACAGCGCATCGCCCACCCGGTATCTCCGCCTAGGTTTACGATGGAGACATCACCACCCTGGGGGCCATGCCATGTCCAACGAACTCGATCTGAACAAAACCTATGACGCTATCGTAGTCGGCTCCGGAGCCGCCGGCGGCATGGCTGCCCATGCCCTCACCTCCCATGGCTTGCAGGTCCTGATGCTCGAAGCCGGCCGCAAGCTCGACATCAACAAAGAGCTCAAATCCATGGAGTGGCCCTACGACCACCCCCGCCGCGGCGACATGCCTCCCGACTGCCACGCCCTCTCTGGCCGGGAATACGCCATCCGCAAGCCTCCCTACGCCCAAAACTCCTCCTACAAACATGTCTATTCCTACGTCGAGGACGGCAACGGCTCCGACTACGCCAAAGACATCGTCGTCGACGAAAAAGACAATCCCTTCACCGGTACTCCCTACGCTTGGGTCCGCGCCCGCTGCCTCGGTGGCAAAACCAACATCTGGGGCCGCCTCGCCCTCCGCCTCTCCGATTACGATTTCAAGGCCGCCTCACGCGATGGCTACGGCGAAGACTGGCCCATCTCCTACGCCGACCTTGCCCCTTACTACGATAAGGTCGATCTCTACCTCGGCATCTCCGGGCACAAGGAAAACCTCCCCTACCTCCCCGACAGCATCTTCCAGCGCGCCGTCCGCCTCAATCCCTCCGAAGTCAAGCTCCGCGAAAGCCTGGCGAAGTCCGGCCGCGTTCTCACCCCCTATCGCGCCGGCGTCACCACCGACGGCGTCAAGCAAACAAATACCGCAGTCCACTGCTACGGCCGTGGCGCCTGCGACCGCCGCGTCGGCG
Organism: Bryobacterales bacterium; assembly: GCA_963738375.1. GTDB lineage: Bacteria > Acidobacteriota > Terriglobia > Bryobacterales > Bryobacteraceae > Bog-159. Next base: position 462,149 of record CAVTWL010000005.1, read on the forward strand.
GCTGCGACATCCACGCTGCCTTCGACTCCCCCACCGGCCTCATCTTTCCCGCCCTCGACACCGGAAACCTCACCCTGCGCACCAACGCCACCGTCTCCGAAGTGACCATCGACAAGAACACCGGCAAGGCCAGCGGCGTCTCCTTCATCGATACCGAAACCGGGCGAGACCTACGAGGCTAAAGCCCGCACCGTCCTCCTCGCCGCCTCCACTCTGGAATCCGCCCGCCTGATGCTGCTCTCGAAATCCACCCTCTATCCCAACGGCATCGGCAATTCCAGCGGCCACGTCGGCCACAATTTCTGCGAACACCTCATGGGGCCGGGCGTCTATGGCCTCGATAAGTCTTTGGTCGGCAAGCCCCGCACCCTCGACGACGGACGCCCCGGCGCTTTCTACGTCCCCCGCTTCCGCAACCTCCAGGATCGCCATCCCCACTTCCTCCGCGGCTACGGCTTCGAAGGCGGCAGCGGCACTCAGCATGTTCCCCGATAACGCCTACAGCACGCCCGGCTTCGGCTCCGCCTTCAAGAAAACAGTCCGCGATTACGCCGGCGCCTTCATCGGCATGGGCGGCTTCGGCGAAGTCCTCCCTCGCTTCGAAAACTATGTCGACCTCGATCCCCAGGTCAAGGATCGCTGGGGTATCCCGTCCCTCCGTTTTCATATCCAGTTCGGCGACAACGAAAAGAAGATGGCCAAAGACATGGCCGAATCGGCCAAGGAAATGTTCGACGCCGCCGGCATCGAAGTCCTCAGCGTCAATCAGCGACATCCTCACCGAAGGCTACTCCATCCACGAACTTGGCACCGCCCGCATGGGCGCGGATCCCAAAAAATCCGTCCTCAACCAGTTCCAGCAGTCCCACGACGTGAAGAACCTGCTCGTCGTCGACGGCAGCAGTCACGTCAGCGCCTCCTGCCAGAATCCCACCTGGACTATCATGGCCCTCTGCTGGCGCTCTTGCGATCATCTCGCCGAAGAATTGAAAAAGGGGAATGTCTGATGAGCTATGAAATCGACCGCCGCAACCTGATCCGCATCGGCGCTGGCGCAGTCCTCGCCGCGCCCCGTCTGCTCGCCGATGCCGCGCCGAAATTCTTCACCGCTCCCGAATTCGCCCTGGTGGACGAATTGACCGAAATCATTATCCCCGCCGACGACCACTCCCCCGGCGCACGCGCCGCCCAGGCCGCCGCCTACATCGACGCCCGCCTCGCCGAAGCCTTCGACCAAAAGGACCGCGACGACTGGCGCGGCGGCCTGAAACTCGTGGACAACATCTCCCGCGACCTCCACGGCCGCTCCTTCATGGAAGCCAACGCCCCCCAGCGCCTTGCGGTCATCCAACACATCGCGAAAAATGAGCAAAAGCCGAAGACTCCCGACCAGGTCTTCTTCGCCACCCTCAAACACGCCACCGTCCACGCCTACTACACCTCCAAAATCGGAATCCACCAGGAGATGGAGTATAAGGGCAACGTCATGCTCGAACAGTTCGCCGGCTACGAGGTGAAATAGTCTGTTCGGCCATCGCTTCCCCAGACCGCTACCGCGCCCTCGGCAGTAGGGGGAATGGGGTAGTGGGGGAAGGTTGTGTGGTACGAATCAGCAGCCACGGTTGTTTTTTTGGTCTTCAGCTTGCTTGATCTGCCGAATCCATTCGGGGACAATTGAATCGGTCATTGCAGCGTAGTCTCCAGGTATTCTAAATACTTCTTGAGGCTGGCAACAAATTCTTTGCGGATGCCACCGTCGAACCGAACGTGAGCAAAAACCACACGGTCTTCGTCTTTACCTACCGGGGTAGATATGACGCCTTCCGGTTCGATGCCCCGTTGCCTTATCGCGGGCGGCTTTACAGCGCCAGAATTTTCGGCGGCAAACGCTGATTCCATCTCTTCCTCCTGATCGCGATCCGCATTGCTATCTTCGACACTAATGGATAGCTTATCAGATTCCGTCAGGTTTGCAAAGGAGATTGTTTGCCGGTATTCGTGAATAAAGTCCGAGACTGCATTCTCGTTGAACTTCCAGTCAAAAATTAGTTCGTGGCGTAGGTTAGCATCAGACGGCAATTCCGGACCATACTTGTTCCAAAGAAAGATGTGCATCTTCGGGAGGAGCGCCGCCTTCTTGAGCGCCTCAGCCCGATCCTGCGAGTCCGGGCGGTCGTCCAGAACGATCCGCAAGGCTAAATCGGTCAGTTGAACCCTCCTAACGGTGGAGGCTTCCAAGTCGCGCATTAGTCCAAAGCTCTTTAAAGCAGCCGCAGTGGTGAGGCCACCGCTGCTTTTCTCGGCAAATCCCCAATGGCTAACGATGACGGCCAAAGTGGACGCATTTCGACGCTCGTGGGCGTAAAACTCCTTGGCGCGTTTCACGGCGACCTCTAGGTTGATCGCCGGATAAGCAGGACTCCGGGTGCGGCCCACCTTCTGTTTCTGCTCAGTTCCGTTATGCGTATCTTCCATTATCCACTCCTTACGAGATAGACTATAGCACCCTCTTCGAGATAGTGTCAAGCGATAAAAGTGATTAAAATCGCCGCGTGGTGGGCATTTTTATCTTGACATATACCGCTACATGGCAGATAATCAAGACATGGAGATTGGGATAACGGCTGCTGAAAAGCAGAAGGGCCTTGGCGGTATCGACGCCAAAGGCCCTTATCTCAATCAAAAGGAGGTGATGCGGCAATGCCGCCTCCACCAACCTAGCCATGTAGTAGAAACCCCGGCCAGTGTTGAAGCACAGGCCGGGGCTAAAATCCGCGCGACCGAAGCCGAACGGACCTTCCAAACCCATTATCCGGCTTTTGGGCGCGCGTTTCAAGGAGATTCGCGCCATGACCTGCCACAACTGCCGGACCGAAATGAAGACCCACGCCAAGTATCCCGATGGACGCCTGCGCTTCCGCTGCGCTCAATGCGGCAAGACCTTCAGTGAGCCGAAGCAATACGGAGTCATTGGCCACAAGCAAATTGACGATGATGCGGCGCTCCTGGCGCTTACTCTGATCGTCGAAGGCAACAGCATCCGCAGCGCCGCCCGCGTGACCGGGTTGGACAAGAAGACCATAACCAAACTGGTGGTGGATGCGGGCCAACGGTGCGAAGCCCTTCTCTCAACCAAGATTCAGAATGTCCCGGTATCCGACGTTCAGGCCGACGAAATCTGGGGCTTCGTCGGCAAGAAGGAAGGACACAAGAACCCGTTCGAGGGCGACGATATGTATCTGGGAGATGCGTGGTGCTCCATCGGAATCGAGCGCCATTCCAAACTGGTGCTCTGCTTTGAGTTGGGCAAGCGCACCGAAACGAGTGCAGGCCGGTTCATGGCGAAGCTGGCGACCGCCACGCACCCCGGCAAACGCTTCCAGTTGACTACAGACGGGCTTGCGGCCTATCCGTATGCCGTTGGCCGTCACCTGGGCGACCGCGTGGACTATGCGCAACTCATCAAGGTTTACGCGCAGACCGTCGAAGGTCAACGACGCTACAGCCCGCCCGAAGTGATTAGTTCGGAATCAAAGCCCGTCTTGGGAGACCCAGACATGCAACGGATTTGCACGTCCCATATCGAGCGCCAGAACGGGAGCCTGCGCCAGTGGTGCAAACGGCTCACCCGTCTGACGTATGCGTTCAGCAAGAAATGGGCGAACCTGCGCGCGGCCCTGGCGTTGCACTTCGCGTACTACAACTTCTGCCGCTTTCACAGTTCGATCAAGGCCACGCCTGCGATGGCTGCGGGGCTTGCCGCTTCGCGGTGGACGCTGGCAGACCTGCTAGCGTAGGACAACTGACGCAGCGGTCAACTTGATAACATGTATCTCAGTTTTAGATAACAACGTAGCAATAATCGGAGTCTGTGGAGTAAATGGAGGGAACCCAAATTCTAGATGGTAGTGGTGCCTGTCTTTTTGTACGCCTTCACCGGTCTTCATCATGATCGACTGTCCACTCACAAAGAAACTTCCATTTTGTATTTCTCCATCGCATTCAATGTCGAACGCAGTCGGCTGCGATACCGTATCCGTTTGAATCATCACTTGCAATCCGAAAGCTGCGCTTGGGTCTGTTGATGGTACCGGTCGCTGAGTCACCTTGATGTGCGCCACGTTGGAAATCGTTGGAGGCTCCTTGGCTTGTTCGGGTTGGCGCTTTATGGGCTCCGTCGCTTGGCTGATTTTGAGACCGGCCATCGCATTTATCATTGACTCAAACCCAGACTTAATAACAGATCGCAATAACGCGATATCGGACGTAGTCGCCTGCGATCTGGATGCGTTCAGCATGACCTCCATCTGCCTTTTGCTTTCGATCCGGTCGCGCAATCCGAAGCCGAATCCAGCAAGCCCGATAACTATAAACGCGGCGCCTAGAGGTTTATGCCAGTTTTTCTCTTCCGCTTTGGCCGCTTTGGTGGGCATCATCGCGTACAGGAGACCGGCCAAAACCAAAACCAGGTTTGCCAGATCGGATAAGTTTGAAGCGAGAAAGCCAAGAACATTCCAGAACAGCGATGTGCTGCGTCCGAACCATAACGCAGTGCCCACGCAAATAATCCCCACACACCACGGGATGATCCTTTTGAGCACCACGCAAGGCTACCATGGATACATGGTCCGCGGCGTGTCCTGAATCCGGCTTGATGCATATTTATGCCACAAAACCTTCCCCCACTACCGGGAAGGGGCTGTGGTATATTTATACATAGTACTGAATAAATAACCAATGAGCCACGTCGCTGCCATCGTCGGCTACCGCGGATACAGCGGCGCCGAACTAGCCCGCATCCTCCAACACCACCCCCGCGTCTCCCCCCTCCTCCTCGAACATCGCGCCGATCCGGCCCCCAGCCACACCCCTCGCTCCCCCATCCCCTCCGCCCCCTGTACCCCCGCAGCCATAACGAAACACGGCGTCTCCGTGGTCTTTCTCGCCACCCCGCCCGAAGTCTCCATGGACCTCGCCCCCCAATTCCTCGACGCCGGCGCCAAAGTCGTCGACCTCAGTGCCGCTTTCCGCCTCCGCACCCCCGCCGCCTACTCCGCCTGGTATCACCAGCCCCACACCCAACCCGAATTGCTCGCTGAAGCCGTCTACGGGCTGCCCGAATTCTGCCGAACCCGCATTCCCAGTGCCCGCCTCGTCGCCAACCCAGGCTGCTATCCCACCGCCGCCAACCTCGCCATCCGCCCCCTCCTGGAAGCCGGCGTCATCGACCGTCAGGCCGGCATCGTCTGCGACGCCAAATCCGGCGTCAGCGGCGCGGGCCGCAAGCCCACCCTCAAAACCAGCTTCTGCGAGGTCACCAATAATTTTTCGGCGTATTCCGCCCTCCACCACCGCCATGTCCCCGAAGTCCTCATGATTTCTGCCCTCTCAGCCGCCGAGTTCAGCTTCACCGCCCACCTCATCCCCGTCGATCGCGGCATCCTCGAAACCATCTACTTCCGCGCCCCCGTCTCCACCACCGCCGCCGAGCTCCTGGCCATCTATTCCAGCCAATATGCCGCCGAGCCTTTCCTTCGGATATATCCCGAGGGTAGCCTGCCCGACCTCCACGCCGTCGCCCACACCAACTTCTGCGATATCGGTGTCGTCGTCGACCCTCCCACCGGCCGCGCCATCGTCGTCTCCGCCATCGATAACCTGGTCAAAGGCGCCGCCGGACAAGCCGTCCAGAACATGAACCTCATGCTCGGCTTCCCCGAAACCGAGGGCCTCCTTTGAAACTGCTGGTCAAACTCGGGGGCACCCTCCTGGATGCCGATGCCACGCGCGAATCCCTCGCCGCCCAACTCGCTGCCGTATCCAGAACCGTGCCGCTCGTCGTAGTCCACGGCGGCGGACCCCAGATGACCCGTTATCTTTCCGCTCGCGGCATCGAAAGCAAGTTCGTCAATGGGCTCCGCGTCACCACACCCGCCGTTCTCGACGCCGTCGTCAAGGTCGTTGCCGGTAGTGTCAATCGCCAGTTGGTCGCCTCCCTGAACCGCGCCGGAGCGCGCGCTGTCGGCATCTCCGGCATCGACGCCGGCCTCGTCGAAGCCGAGCAGTTGGATCCCGCGCTCGGTAGCGTCGGCGTCGTCACCAAGGCCGATCCCGCCCTCCTCGATGTGCTCCTCGCCGCCGGATTCCTGCCCGCCGTTGCCTGCGTCGCCGCCGGTGCCCAGGGCGAGTTTTATAACGTGAACGCCGACCACATGGCGGTAGCCTGCGCCGCTGCCTTCCATGCCGATCAGTTGATTTTTCTTACCGACGTTGCCGGAGTGCTGGATGCTTCGAAGTCTGTGGTGCGCCGCCTGTCGCTCGCGGCTGGCGAAGCCCTAATCGAAAGCGGTGTAGCAACGGGAGGCATGCTCGCGAAACTGAACGCCGCGCATAGCGCACTGCGCCAAGGCGTCCCTCAGGTGCGCATCTGCGCGGGTGCCGCCCCCGGCGTGCTGCAACGCATACTGGCGGGCGAAGAACTCGGTACGCGGCTGGTACAGCATGAGGTTTACGCCGGATGATCAGTAGTTTGCGTGATGACGCCACCCTGGAGCAAGCTGCGTTCGCCGGCCTGCGCCGCGAGCTCGTGGTGCGCAAAGCGGGCATGCCCGATATCGCCCCCATCCTTGCCCTCATCAACGGCTACGCCGCCAAGGGTGTCATGCTGCCCCGCACCGAGCTCGAAGTCTCCGAGGTCATCCGCGATTTCTCCGTCATCTTCTCTCAGGACAAACTGCTCGGCTGCGGCGCCCTGCATTTCTATTCGCCGTCCATCGCCGAAATCCGTTCCCTCGCTGTCGCCGAGGAGGTAAAGACCCACGGCATCGGCCGCCGCTTGATCGAGGCCCTGGTGCGCGAAGCGTCCGAATATTCGCTTGATGCCGTCTTCGCCTTCACCTACGTTGCCGGATTCTTCAGTAAGATGGGCTTCCAGGAAGTCGAGCGCGGCGAACTCCCCCTCAAAGCCTGGAAAGATTGCGTCCGTTGCCCGAAATTCCAGTGCTGCGATGAGATCGCCGTCATGCGCTTCCTGCGCCCGGAAAGCTCGCTTAACTCCCACCAGGATGTCACGTCCGACGACTTCCAACTCATCCAACTGCCCGTCATCCGCCGTTAGTCCGCTTTACAAATCCTTAATTTAGTCGTGAAATTCCACGCACGATGTATTAAACTAGAAACGGATAAAAAAATCCATAACTGCTGTTTTCAAAGCGAGGAAAATCATGCGTGCCCAAACGGTTGATGTGAAATCATCGAATGGCCGGGTGCTGTGCTGCACCGTCTTTCGCCCCGGTGGAAAGAAGCTGCTGGCGAAAGGCCATATCATCTCCGATGACGATATTCGTGTCCTTGAATCTGAAGGCATGGCTTCCATTTGGGTCACGGAACTGGAAGAAGGCGAAGTCGGCGAAGACGATGCCGTCTGCGCTGTCGCCAGCGAAATGGGCTGCGGCAGCTTTGAAATCCGCCTCGCAGCCGGCGGCCGCGCCAATCTTCAGGCCACCGAAAAATGCTGCGTCCTGGTCGACGATGATCTGCTCAAGCAGATCAACTGCGCCGCCAGCGTTGTCATCGCCACCTCCCTCAACTTCAGCTTTGCCCTCCCTGGACAGCGCATCGCCACCGTCAAGAGCGCCCCCTTTGCCGTTTCCCGCTCGCAGTTGGATGCCCTGGTCAATATCCTCAAGGAACGCGGCCCCATCCTGCAAGCCCGGCCCATGCGCAACCCCACCGTCGGTGTCCTTTACACCGACCCGCTCAACGGCGAACGCGCCCGCCAGCTGTTTGAGAACATCATGTACCAGCGCCTGGAGCACTTCGGCGTATCCGCCAGCCACGTGCTCTCTTGTACCGAGGATGAAGCCTCCGTCAGTCGCTGCCTCCAGCAATTGTTGCGCGCCAGGCCGTCCGTCATCATGATCGCCTCCACCACCGCGCCCGCCGGCCCCGAAGATGTCGTGGGACGCGCCATGGAGAAGGTCGGCGGCAATGTGGAGCGCTTCCTGGCCCCGGTCGAGCCCGGAAATCTGCTTCTCCTCTCTTATAAAGAGGATATTCCGATGATTTCCGCCCCAGGTTGCTTCCGCTCCGCGAAAGCCAATGTGGTAGACTTGGTGCTTCCCCCACTATTGGCCCGCTACCGGGTCTCAGGCTGGGAAGTCGGCTGCCTGGGGCACGGTGGTTTATTAGGATAAGGTTGTCAGGGTTGGGAACGATCTCCTCCACCCCTGTGGGTTCTATCCTCCGAGGAATCCGCAGGTGCTACTTGACCGGGCGCTGTTCCTGGCGCCCGGTCTTTTTTTGGTGTGCCGAGCATGTTCGACAGCTCGGGGTGGAAGTCCCCTTGACAACCTGATGGAGGTGAAGTCATAGCGAAGCGCAAGGGCGTCGTCGCGAGGCGGGGTCTGAAAGAAGCGTGGAGCAAACGTACGAGCCGATGTACAAGAACCGGATTTGAGGCATACGGTGCCGGGCGAACTGGCAGCTCACAGCGAAGCCCATATCCATCAAGGGCACTGGTTGTAAATTCCGGCGGTTGCGTGCGGAAGGCGGTCGAACTTACCTCGGGAGATCTGCCGTTTGTTCCGGTGCTGCAAGGCCTTGAGGAGTGGACCAGGCACAGGCTGCGGTCTGTGATCTGGACGCAGTGGGACCGGGGGCCGGTCCGATTCGCCGAATTGCGGAAACGGGGAGTGGGCAAAGATCTCGCCGCCCAAACGGCGGGCAGCGCTCACGGTCCGTGGAGGCTGGCGAATAGCCCGGCACTTCAGTTTGCGCTGCCCAATGCGTACTTCGACTCGCTCGGGATTCCGAGATTAACTGTCGGACGGTAGCTCAACCCGCCGAACCGCCGTAAGCGGACCCGCATGTACGGTGGTGTGACAGGGAAAGCTGGCGACAGCCTACCTATGTCGATTAACCCGTCACTAATTCCCAGCGCCCGCCGGCGCCGGACGCCCTTCTTCGCCTTGCCGCCTCGGCGGCTGTGCCTTCGGCAGTGGCTTCCGCGGCAGCATCTCGTCCCGTGTCGCGGCCTCGTAGGCGACCGCCGCCATAATCGCCGACGCCTCCGCCAAATCGCCCGCCACTAGGTGATCGTAGACATCCGCCGTCGAATGATGCGTGTCGGTCGAATAGTCCAGCGGATCCTGGATGAACTGGAATCCCGGCAACCCCACCGCATCGAATGACTGGTGGTCCGTACCGCCCGTATTCCGGATCGTCACCGTATTCGCGCTGTAATCGCGGAACGGATCCAGCCACGCCTGGAATATCGGACGCATCATATCGTTCCCCTGCAGATACACCCCGCGAATCTTACCCGATCCGTTGTCCAGGTTGAAATATCCCGAAAGCTTGCTGTGCTCCGGCTTCACTGCCATCGTCTCCCGATCCGCAAAATGCTCTTTCACGTAAGCGCGCGATCCCAGCAGCCCTTCCTCCTCGCCCGTCCACAACGCCATCCGTACCGTCCGCGCCATTTTCAAATCCAGAGTCTTCAGCAGCCGCATCGCTTCCATCACCACCGCGCTGCCCGCGCCGTTGTCCGTGGCGCCCGTCCCGCCCGTCCATGAATCCAGGTGCGCGCCCAGCATCACCACTTCGTCCTTCTTGGACGTGCCTGGCAATTCTCCGGTCACGGTGAACGAGTCCTGCGTGTCGTCCAGAAATTTGTTCTGGATGTCGAACTCTAGCGTCACCGGAATTTTCTTCTCCACCAGCCGCGCGATCCGGTTGTACTGTTCCACCTCCAGCGCCACCGACGGCGGCGGCAGCGGCTTCTTCGGGTCCTGCGATCCCGCATTCATACCGAATACGATCCCGCTCGCCGCGCGGTAGCTCGGCGTCAGTGTCACGATCGCGCCTTCATCCGTCAGAAATTGATTTACTTTGTCCCGAAACTTCTCCCGCGCTTCCCGGTCGAACGGCTGCCCCGGCTGGCGCGCCGGCTGCCCAGGAATCACCGGAATCGGATTCGCGAACGGTCCCCGCGGCGAAGGGTCTGGCGCCAGCGCCTCATTCGCCAGTTCCGTATCCGTGTACCGCTTTAAGTCCGCTTCCGTCTCCGCAACCAGAGCCCGCCGGTCCTCCAGCAAAACTACCTTGCCCTTCAGCTTGCCCTTAAACTTTTCCAGATCCGCGTCCGTTCGCAGCACCGCCAGAATCGGCTCCCCCGATACCGGCCCGTTCGTGCCCGGCGACCACGGTCGCGCAAACCCGATCAACGGCGAAAACTGCGGCTCCTTTTGCTGCGCGACAAAACGCGTGCAGGTCCAGCCCCGCCCAAACGGCCCCCATTTCTCCATCTGCGGATTCGCCAAGCCCCACTCACCCATGCGGCGCACCGCCCACTCCGCGGCTGCCTTCAGCCCCGGCGAGCCAGTCAGTCGCGGGCCGTAGACGTCGGACAAGTAAAAGGCATTCTCCATTACTTTGGAGTCCTGAAATTCCTCTGCCTTGATTCGGTTGATGGTGTATAGGTCGACCTTCTCCTGAGCCATCAAAACGGGCGCCGCAAGCAATAGCCAGACATGTTTCATGGTGTTCTAGAATTTATCACAACTCAAACCCTGTCAATGTGGGTGCTTTCCTAACTACAGCCTGCCGGATTATAAGCCGGTTTCTGTACCCTTGCGGGCGGCAGCCATTCATCTCGACCGGACATTACTGCCCGGCTCTAGCGACCTACCCGGGAGTTAAGAGGGGCGGGCCGCCCCTCCTCTCCTATTTGGTCTTGCTCCGCGTGGGGTTTGCCTTGCCGGCGGAATTACTCCCGCCGCGGTGCGCTCTTACCGCACCATTTCACCCTTACCTGCCGGCATTTCCACCGGCAGGCGGTATATTTTCTGTTGCACTTTCCGTAAAGATCCGTCGCCAGAACCCTCCCGGCCGTTAGCCGGCACGCTGCCCTATGGAGACCGGACTTTCCTCCCGTTTCCGGGCGGCTGCCCATCCGGCAGGCTGCTTTGCCATTATCCCATTTTTGTGCGCTGGAGTACCCAAAAAATTTGCTAAGACGCACAAAATGTTGTAGATCTGGTTAAGCTACCGGTGTATCCTAAATACTAATAGTAGATTCGTGTCAAGCGCTTGCAGTCTCGCGTACAAGTTGAAGTTTAGAGGAGAAGCTCATGATCAAACAATTGGCCGCAATAGGGGCGCTCGGAGTATTTACAACGTGCCTCTTCGCGCAAGGCCTATCAACAAATCAAACCAAAGATCAATGGGAAGAGATCAATTTCGAATTCAATTCGTCGATCCTTTCCGATGGATACCCCAGTCTGCTGCGGCTGGCCGAGATGCTCAGCCAGCATCGCGATTACAAAGTCAAGTTGGTCGGTAACACCGACTACGTCGGCTCCGCGCGCTACAACGATAAGCTCGCCATGCGGCGCGCCGAAACAGTGCGTGATTTCCTGGTCAAGTACGGTGCGTCCGCCGACCAGATCTCCACCGCCGGCGATGGCAAAAAAGATCCCGAAGTCAACAACAAAACCAAAGAAGGCCGCTTCATGAACCGCCGCGTGGTCATGACGGTTATGGACGGTCAGGGCAAAGTCATTGCCTATGGCGGCGTGTCCGACATCATGAAGTTGTTGCAAGACGCCCTCAAGAAACAAGAGGAGTGCTGCAACAATATCCTGAAGCGCCTCGACAAGCTCGATGATATCCTGGCCGCCCTCCGCGACCTCAAGGGCGAGAACGATCGCCTCAAGGGTCAAGTGGCAGAGCTACAGGGTCAGGAAAAAGCCCTCGAAGACAAGGTCAGTGGACTGCCCAAGCCTCTGTCTAAAGATGAAACTACGGTCATCGCCGAGAAGGCCGGGACTGACGCTTTGAACGAAGCGCAAAATCGCAACAAGAAATTCTCCCTGTTGGGCCTCGACCTCGGTCCCACCATGGGCGGCGGCCGGCCTAATGGCGACGTCACCGTTCACGGCACCGGTCAGTTCTTCTCGCCCTTTGGCGGCAGCGGCACTCACGCCGTGCAGGCCCAAGGCGAATACATCCGTTATCCCGGCGACCAGGAAGGCCAGTTCGATATCGGTTTGGTCAACCGCTGGGATCACCTGCAAGCCGGTATGTTCGGCAGCTTCAAGTACATTCGGCTGAATGAATACGCCAACGGCGGCAGCATGGCTCAGGGAGCTTTCCTCCTTGACTACCTCTTCAGCCGCGGCCGCATCGGCTTCTTCGGTACCGAAGGCTTCAAGAACACCGGCGCTCTCGGAACCACCGCCCTCGGTCTCTCCTCCTTCATGGAGACCTACGCTCGTCCCATGAATCAGGCTGGTGTGTCCGCTCAGGTCGGTGTCTGGGGCGATTCCTGGATTCAAGGCAACTTCGGCTACATTTCGAGCCACGGTACCTGCGGAACGCCCGGACAAACCTGCGGCCGGCCCGGCGGCGAAATCAAACTCGTCCAGCCCATCGCCAAGGAACTCGCCTTCACTGTGCGAGCTGGTTTGAACCCCACCATGCTGACGGCTTCCAACACCGGCGAATTGACCGTCGGTTTGGAGTTCGGCAACTTCATGCGTCCGAAGGAATACACCACCTTTACCCACCCGGTCCCCATGGATGTCCCGCGCATTCGCTATGAACTGCTCACCAAGCAGGTCGGCCACAGCGCTCCCATCGCGGATGCAGGCCCGCCGCAAATCGGTGTGCCGCCCGGAACCGTCACCCTGAATGGCAGCGGCTCCTACAGCCCCGACCATGACTCGCTCAGTTATTCGTGGACCCAGGTCAGCGGACCTACCGTCACCATCTCCGGCGCCAGCACGGCCACGGCAACCTTTACGGCCGCCGGTTCCACCAGCTACGGTTTCCGCCTGACGGTCACCGATACGGTTACCAACCTCACCGGTACCGCTTCGACCAGCGTCACCACCCAGAAGGCTCTTGGTGTGGCTCGCTTCACCGCCACGCCTAGCCAGATCGCTGCCGGTCAGTCCTCCGTCCTGCAATGGAACATCACCAACGCAACTTCGGTGAGCATCTCCGGCGTAGGCACGGGCCTGGCCCCACAAGGTAACGCGACCGTTACCCCGGCCCAGACCACCACCTACAACTTGACCGCCACCGGTCAGGGCGGACAAAACCTCACCGCGAGTGTGACGGTTACTGTCGGCGCTTCCAAGCCGGCCATCATCCGCTTCGGCGCTTCACCGGCTCACATCAGCCAGGGTCAGTCTTCACTCCTGTCTTGGACCACCACCGGCGCCAAGACCGTCACCATCAGCAATGGTGTCGGAAATGTGACCACCAACGGCAGTCAGAACGTGACGCCCGCGACCACCACCACCTACACGCTAACGGCAACCGGCGCGGATGGTACCACCACCGTAACGGCTGCTGTCACCGTGACTGTCGGTAACGGGGCGGTTCCGAATGTACTCAGCTTTACCGCTTCGCCCACCGTCGTTCCTACGGCCGGCGGCCAATCGTCACTGTGCTGGAACGTCAACAACGCCACCAGCATCACCATCCAGCCCGGCCCGGGCACTGTACAAGGTCCGGCTGGCTGCACCTCGGTGACGGTCAACCAAACCACTACCTACGTGTTGACGGCCACCAACGCCGTCGGCCCGATCCAAGCCTCCGTTACCGTGAGCGTCGGAGCAGTTCAAATCCTGACGTTCTCCGCTAACCCGGCTTACTCGCCCGCATCTGGCGCGCCTGTCACATTGACGTGGACCACTCAGAACGCTACTTCCGTGACCGTCACCGGCACGGGCGTCTCGGGCGGCAGCCAGCAAGTCAATGGCAGCATCACCGTCAATCCGACCACCAATTCGGATTACACCCTCACTGCTTACGGACCCGGCGGACCGGTAACCTCCGTCATCCAGGTCTTCGTAAGATAGCGGATCGCTAGTCCTGTTCCACCAGCCGGGCGGTTTATCACCGCCCGGCTTTTTTATTTGGCGACCCCGCGGCGCGCGCTTGGCCGTAGTCCCCTGCCGCCGCTCGCAGTAGTAGCCGTCAATACTTGCTGACCTTCAACCTCTATCACCTCGGTGATATAGTAGCGCTATGGCAAATATTGACAAGTCGCTTCTCCAGGCGGCGCTCCTCGGCTTCGAACATCAATTGGCGGGAATCAAAGCCGCCATCGAAGCCGTCAAGGAACGCTTGGGCGAGGGCCCCGCTGCCCCGAAGGCGCCTGCCTCCCAACCGAAAGCCGCCTCCTCGGCGCCCAAAAAGCGCATGATGTCCGCCGCCGCTAAAAAGCGCATCGGTGAGGCACAGAAGAAGCGCTGGGCCGAATTCCACAAGAGAAATAAGAAGTAGGCTGCGCATTCAGCTTCGTCGCCCAGTCTAACTCCGCGGCCAATTAGTAGTTACTGCCCGCCCGGCGATAAGCCCGCCAACATCGCAGATTCGCTGTCGCATGGATACCGGCACTTTCCCCTCTGTTGGTCAAAGCCTGGACAATACGTTGGTCGACGTGCTGGCGCGGTTCATCGAAAAACGCCGCCCCGATTGACAACGACGGCAAACTAAGACACTGGCAGCGGATGTTAACAGATGTTTACAAGCAACCGCATAAGTTCTCAAACCCTGCGCTCTTCAAAACCACGGACCCATTAGTGGTGAGCCGAAATATCCCAACCCGCCTTCGGTAATTAAACTTTCCTCGTTTTCGCCCTTTTTGCTTGACAATCTACCCCGCTTCAGCGAGCCTACTCGAATGATACTTACAACACCCTGCTGCCGGCACCGGGAATCATCCGGGCAATCGGCGGTGTCGTCTGCGCCGGTTGCCCTTATCATACTGCTGCTCTGCTCGTTAGCCTGCCCCGCGTTCTCCCAAACTTATAACTACAACTGCACGCCCAATGTCGGCATCCCTACCACCGGCAATTTTGAATCTAACTTCTTGAATACTAACTACGAGGTCGTGATCAACCAAAGAATGCAGGGAACCGCCGTAGACCTGAATTCCGCTTACTCAGAGCTCTTTTATAGCCTCAACAATCTCAATAACCAATGGATCGCGAACGGTAACTGCCCGATTGAACTGGTTTTCGTAGGTAAATTTCCCGACGCTAGGTACTTCTCCATCTCTACCAATGATATGCACTACGTAATCGGTCAGCACCTGGCCGATTACGCCATGGACCCCGCGGACCAAAATCACTTCAATCCGTTTCTCCCGGGAACGACGTACCAGCCGGGCCAGGAGTACTTGGTGCCAGTTAGCTTGGGCTACGTGCCCCAACTTTCTCCAACTTACGGCGGACCTCCTGGTGGAACAGCTTCCAAGTATTGCGCGATCACGACCTTGGAAGAAGACAATATCCTCGATGGCACCCAAAGGCACCTTTCCATGGACTGGAATACCCAGGTCCAAGGAACCATCGGCGTCAGTATCCCCAACAACGCTCATGTTGTCGACTCTCCGAGCCACCAATCCTACACCTCAGTCGAAGGCGCCAAGCAGATCGCCTCCGGTCCCAATACTGCCGGCATCGTCGCCGTTCGTAGCTACCTGGCGCCGCCCTACGTCTGCCCAAACGGTGCGATCAGCTGCCAACAGGCCCCCTGCCTGCCCGGGAATAAGTGCCCCAGCAATTCGCCATATCCAGACCGTTACTTCATCGTCCGCGACGCCTACACCGGCTGTGCCTACACAGCCAATCAAGTCAAGTCCAATTTGAACTTATATACCAACGCAACCATCAATTGCAGCGTCGGCTCTCCCCCTGGCTGTAACGCGATTCTATCCACCCAGGATCCATCCGGTACCTCCGCCGCCAATCTCGCCGTCAACTGGCTATCCCAGCCGCAGAAGTCGCAGCATACAACCAGCGCTAACGTCACCCCCGAGAACTGTTACGCCAATGGCGATCCGGGTCAGCCGAACCCCCCCATGTTCGCCAACAAGATCGCCTGGACACGGTCGTCGGAGTTTCGCGGAACTCCCGGACCTGATGATAGTTATATTGGCGGCGCGGTCTCCACTATCGACTTGGCGTCGATGGCGCCCGGCGGTTCCACCGCCTGCCCCAATGGCTGCGTCATGCGCTTCCGCTTCAAACTGCCCGGCACCCCCGCCATTCCATGCACCACCGGAACCTGCGGAATCTCTGGCACCGAGGCGCTCAGGTACATGAGCATTACCTTCTGGTACCAACCGTCACTCTGCCCGGCGGCGCCGTCGCAGGAGGACAACAACACGACAGACTCCAACGCTGTCCCTCCACCCAGGGCTTGCAACCCCATTTCGATCCTCAGCCTCGCCGATACCGCGTTCGCCAAAAACTCCCTTGCCGTCGATGGCAGCGGATACGTCACCCTCCTCGTCAACGTCAACCCCCAAACCACCCTGCCTTCCTGGTGGTCTCAAACGAATTCGTTGCCGGAAATCGTTACCCCCAGGATTCAAGGCGTCGTACCGGTGAACACCCCGAACCTCTACACCCTCTGGTCGGTGAACAATTGCGGCAACAACGGAACCTGCGATACCTATACCTTGCTGGACCTCACCCAACTTCCCGCCTTCAGCCCGTTCCTCAACCAGAATCCGGCCGTTCCACTCCTCATGACCATCCGCAATACCATGCCCGCCGCTACCTTCCCCTGCTCCGGCGCGGCCGTGCCCTATGCCACCGCTGAGTTCACCAACATCGATGGCAAGGGCGGCGGTCTGATGGGCCCCTACGCACCCCTGGTGGATTACCCCAACTTCCAGCAGCTCTCGCCCGCTCCCCCGCCGCTTACCGCTGCCAATCTCCCGGCCGAAAATACCTGCGGCCTCCTCAACAACCCCGTCACCGGCGCGCCTGGCATCCCTTCCCTCAATAGCCCGGGCATCGGCACTACCGGCACCGGGCCGCTCAACTGGCCCGTCCAATATTGGCCTACCTCGGGCGTCGCCAACACCGGCAACACCTATCTCCTCCAGTGCACCGGTGGAACCCTCGCATTCCAGCCCCAGATCGACCTCGTCGCAACCCAGTTTCCTGTGCCGGTAAATGATCCCGCCGCCTATCCCGCCGGCCCGCAAGGCTGCAACGCCCCGCCCTACAATTGCAGTCAGATTGTGGCGCAAGCCCAGCAGGAAAACTGGGCTATGACGTCTGGATACCTCTGGCAGCCTCCGCTTCCGTTGACCATCGTCGGATCTGGCTTCGGCTACCTGCCCGGGGGCGTTCCGGCCGCGCTCGCCACTTCGCCCTACCTCGAAATTAAGGATGACGGCGCCGGTTCCGTCCCCTCGGCGGCATGGGACACCAATGCCAACTCACCGTGCCAGATGTTCATCGCAAATTGGACTGACTCGGCAATTTCGCTCGTTGCCGGTGTCCCTGGGACACCCGCAAACCCGACCTCCAATTTGACCGGCACTCCGTTGCCCCTTAACGATGACCAAACTCCTCTGACCTTTTTTCAAACTCTTCCCCTCGGCACCAGCTACTGCGCGGTGAATGTCGGCGACAATATGACCTTCACGGTTACCAACCCGCAGAGCTATGCCAATCCGAGTACCCCTGGCGGACTCAGCACTACCTCTTCGCCGGTAAGAGTCGTGCCCATGCCCACCGCGGGCGCCCCGCTAAACTAACACTCGCTGTGGCAAATTGGCGATCGGCCTGCCGCGCTTCCACCTGCGATCGCCCCGCCCTCTTCGGGCTGTACTTCCGCCAGCCACAACATGCCTGACTCATGCGCAGCCCGCCATCCGCTTCAATCCTCCGTCCATTCGCCAGAATCAGACTGAAAGGTGCATCCGCGCTCGCGCCACTCCCAGCCGGCGCCACTTCGCGCTCCCCGCCCACATAGGCCACCACATCGGTGCCCTTGGGGATACTCACATCTTTTCCTCGCATGATCCAGGAACAGCGGCGACAACAAGGCCGTTCCCACAATCACTGTTTCAGTCTTGTCGTCCCCTTTTCGCGTTGAGGAGGCGCACCCTTCGGAATTGCCGCCACCTCGCCCGCCTTGACGTCTTCGGTCACTTCAAAACGAACCGGGTCGTCGTCGCTGTTTGTACCTGAATTCAGCGATTCCATCAACGAAAGGCGAACAACGTCGCGTCCTGAATTTTTGTCGTTCGTGGTGTCGACTGCGAAAACAACAAGGTGCTCGCACAACCGCAAAGGAGAACGGAACAAGCCATCCTGCTGGGGAACTGGTGCCTCACTGCATTTGTACCCCGCAAGCCCAGCTTACCTCTGGTCACCTCGTTTTCGGCTGCTCACATCCGTTATCCCTACCTACAAAACGTATAGCCTCAGCATCCACCACACCAGGAATAGCGCGATCGCTGCCACCACCACATAGCGAATCCACTGCCCCGCCGTCTTCGGCTCAGTCTGGTTCGGCACGCCTATTTTGCTTTCTTCTTCGCCGTCGCTTTCGGCTTCAGTCCGCTTACATACTCAAAACTGATATCGAAATACTCCTTCAACTCCCCCGTCTTTTCGAGAAGCCCGTCGGGTACCTCCACATACTCCGCCTGCACCACCCCGTAAGCCTCGCAAAGCTTGCCTTTGTACTTCTTCAGGAAAGCCTCCCTCGCCTCCTTTGGCAGCCGCAGCGCCATCTTTCCATCTTTGCTCAGATAACTGAACATGTGTCCGTTCAGCGACGTGTAGGGAACCGTCGCCCCCTTGCGCTCCACCCGCGGATTGGTAGCGGCCAGGCGTTCGTACAGCAGCACCTTATCCGGGTGTGCGTGAGTTGACCTTTTAGCCATTTGCGAATTTGTCCGCCGCCGCCACCAGCGCCCGGCAATTCGGCGGATCGAAGGCGCTATGCCCACAATCCGGCGTGATAATCAGTTCGGCTTCCGGCCACGCCCGGTGCAGCGCCCACGCGCTCTCCAACGGACACACCACGTCGTACCGCCCCTGCACGATCACACCCGGAATTTGTCTGATCCGCGACGCGTTCCGCAGCAACTGATCGTCGCTTTCGAAGAATCCCTTGTTGATGAAGTAGTGCGCCTCGATGCGCGCGAACGCCAGCGCGAATTCGTCTTCCTCGTAATGGCCGGTAAAATCGGCGTCCGGCATCAGCTTCGACGTGCCGCCTTCCCATCCGCTCCAGATCTTCGCCGCCGCCAGTTGCACCGCGTGATCCTTGCTCGTCAGCCGGCTGTGGTAAGCCGTCAACAAATCGCCGCGCTCGGCCTCCGGAATGTGATTGAGATAAGGCTCCCACGCATCCGCAAAAAGTACCGACGCCCCGCGCTGGTAGAACCAGTCGATCTCCTGTTTGCGCAGCAGAAAAATCCCGCGCAGCACCAGTTCCGTCGCCCGCTCCGGATGCGTCTCCGCATAAGCCAGCGCCAGCGTCGAACCCCACGACCCGCCAAACACCTGCCACCGCTCGATCTTCAGATGCTCCCGAATCTTCTCGATGTCGGCCACCAGGTCCCACGTCGTATTCGCTTCCAACGACGCATACGGCGTGCTCTTCCCGCAGCCGCGCTGGTCAAAGTTCACGATGCGGTATTTCTCCGGATGAAAAAAACGCCGCTGCTTCGCGTCTGAACCGCCCCCCGGGCCGCCGTGCAAGAAGATCACCGGCTTGCCCGCCGGGTTCCCGCTCTCCTCAAAGTAAATCTCGTGGACCGGAGATACCCGCAGCCGCCCTGTATGGTACGGCTCAATCGGCGGATACAGCCACGTAACAGAATCCTTCGAAATCGATGCCGTGAGAGTTTGGTTGACCATCGCGGTTCAGTATAACGCGTCTTGTGGCCGCCCCTAACTACGGTTTCCCGATCGCAAACAGATGCTTGCCGCCCCGCATATAAAGTACGCCGCCCGCTATCGCCGGCGTAGCCATCACCGTCTCCCCGATATCGTTCTCGGCCAGCAGCTTGTATTCCCCCCCCAGCGCCAGTACGTAGCTGTGCCCCTCCTCATTCGTAATGTATAACCGCCCATCCGCGCTCACCGGCGAACTGCTGAAACCCGACGTTCCCCCGCCCAATCTCTGCTGATAAAGCCGCTCTCCACTAGCCAGCTTGTAAACCGTCAGCACACCCGAATCGAAACAGAAATAAGCTAGGCCGTTATCCAGCAGCGGCGTCTGCATATAATTTCCGCCCCGCGGCTCGGTCCACGCAATCGCCGCCTTGCTGTCCGTGATGTCCCCCGTTGCATCGTCGCGAATCGCAAAAATCGGCCGCCCTTTCCCGTGCGCATTTGTCACCACCACCAGGCCATCGCCGGATACTGGCGTCGGAACCGGAATATCTCCCATCCCTTTCATGCTCCAAAGTTCCTTGCCCGTCTTCAGATCGTAGCCCGCGATATGCTTCCATCCGTTCACCACCACCTGCCAGCCGTCTGCTCCGCCGCCCTTGTATGGCACAACCGCCGGCGTTCCGAACGTCGGCACATCGTTGCGCGGCGTTCGCCACAATTCCTTGCCGCTGTCGATATCCAGCGCCGCCACAAAGGAATCCTTCTGCACGTCCGCCTGAATAATCACCATGTTGCCGTGAATCACCGGCGAACTGGCGAATCCCCACTGCGCCGCGGGAACCATGTAGAATCCCGCATCCAGCACTCCGAAATCCTTCTTCCAAAGCAGTTTCCCGCTCAGGTTGTAAGCGTAAAGTCCCTCCGATCCGAAGAACGCCACCAGGTGCTTGCCGTCCGTCGCCGGCGTCGGATTGGCGTGCGTCGATTTCGGGTGCCGCATGATCTTGGGCTGCCCGCTCGCCGCCACACGCTCCCAAAGTATCCTGCCCGACTTCCGGTCCACGCAATAAACATTGAAGCTCTGCGCCGGTTCGCCCTTCACCGGCGCGATGTCTCCATATAACCCTACTTTCAGCCGCGCCTCCCCGCTCGCCGGTACCGCGCTGGTCAGGAAGATCCGATTCCCCCAGATCACCGGACTCGAATGCCCTAATCCCGGTATCGCCGTCTTCCAGCGAATGCCCTTCCCCGCTTCGCCGTTCCATTCCATCGGCAACGATCCCGTTCCCAAACCGCTCGCCGCTGGACCCCGAAATTGCGGCCAGTTCGCATCGCTGCCATCGGCCCCCGCACATACCAAGGCAAATAAACCTACCGCCAAAACCTTCATGGATGCGAGTATATCGGAAAAAAGGCCGGCCACTAGGTCGAATTGTAAATCCCTGTTCGGGTGACGGACCCTCGCTAGGATTTTCACCGAATCCTTTCAATCATCTGCGGCCGGAACGTCCATTCGCGCCTCGGCTTTGTTCGCCCACATTCCACCAGCCGCGCTGCCTGGCGATCGCCACGCAACAGCGGCTGAAGTGGGCGCCGACAGTCGAGGGTGGAGCGGTTTTGCCGAGGCAGCGGCGCCTGAATGTCACTTGGCTGGGGCGAGGACCGAGGTCATTGCGTCCGATTTTCGGGTGGCGTCGCGGATGCGTCCGCGTCCACTAAAACCGCGAATTGGGTTCGTTCGATAAAATTCCCCAAGCCGCACAACCGCAGCCGCAGTCCGCTCAGGTCAGCCGGTCCTCACAATAAGCCCAACTCCGGCGCTTCTTGGCTGGGTGCTAGGCATCGCCAAAACGTCGGATGTCGTTGACGCCGTCGTGGGGACGACAGCCCTTCGGCAACAGCACCGCCGGAAGTGCCCTCGCTCGGATATCCTCCCCAGTTTTCGCCTGCGGGGTCTAACCCCCCAGTCGCACAATCGCGCGTCGCCGACTCCGCGTCCTTCGATGTAAACCTACACGTCCCCCACCTCCGCCGCGCGCGCAAACCAGTTCTGTCATAGCCTGTCTACCCTCCCTGAAGACAACTTGCCACCGCGAAAAACCCAGTCACAACTTTCGAGAAAATATTTTACGCAAGCGTGCAATGCGCTGCGCGCCTGCTTCCAAAACTTTGCCCTAACCTCATGCTCCCATGGAGTCGAGGATATCTTTTCATGCCCGAACTTTCCCTCTCCGCTGCCCAGCAAACCGTGATGGCCAAAATGGCCTCCGGTTCCACCGCGCGCGCCGCCGCCGCTGCCGCCGGCGTCCACCGCAACACCATCGCAAATTGGCTTTGTTTGTCCGATTTCCGCCAGGCCCTTGCGCTCGCCCAGTACGAACGGGCCGTCAGCCTCCACCAGCAAGCCGAATCCATCGCCGATGAAGCCCTCTCCTGGGTCCGCGCTCTCATCGCCGATCGCGAAGTGCCCGCCGCCGTCCGGCTGAAAGCCGCCCTCAGTATCATCGATCGCGCCTCTGCCCCCCTCCCTGAACCTCCGGCCGCACTTGCGGAAATCCACCGAAATGCGCCAGCGGAGCTGATTGTCGATAGCTCCCCCGCTCCACTCCCCTCGCCTTTCCCCGAAATTCCCGAAATCGTGCCCAAAAATGCACAATGCGAGCCTTCTGTCGCCGTTCCCATCCGCAACACGTCCCCCAAAATCGGACGCAATGAGGTCTGTCCCTGCGGTAGCGGACTGAAATTCAAGCGCTGCTGCCTCGATAAACTAGCTCTGCCCGCGCGAACAACGGCGCCTGCCGCCGTCTAGCGCGCTCAAAATGCCCCAGCACCGCAATCGCCTCACCACAACTGTGCCTCCGCGTCCACCTCAGCCGGAAATTGGCTTCGTTCGCCCAAAGTCCCACGCCGCGCCACCGTGGCAGCCAATTTCCCGGCGCCCATGCAACACAATGCAACACGAAATGCCGTTTTTACGCCCGTTGTGTTGCGCCTTCCCGCCCCAAATTGGCTTCGTTCGAAAACTCCGCCGCCCCCTCCGCCCCAAAATTGGCTCTGTTCCCCAAAACCCGCGCTAAGCTAATTTCTTGTCCCCCATCTTTTCCCCCGTCCCTCCCTCCCGCTGGTCCCGCGCCATCGCCCCCTGGCGATCTACCCTCTCTTACTGCATGCAGACCGAAGTCCACGTCTACGCCCTCGCCGTCGCCGCCAGCCTCCTCCTCTCCTTCTACCCCTTCCTCAACGTCATGCTTTCCTTCTGCCGTGACATCCTCCGCTGGCCCGCCGCCGTCGACGCCATCTACCTCGCCCTCAACGACTACCTCCCCGGCGATCTCGGCGCTTTCCTCAAACGCAACTTGCCCCTCCGTGGACCATTCCAGCCCGTCGCCATGCTCTTGCTCCTCATCACCGCCAACGGCGTCTTCGAACCCCTCGAAGTCGCCCTCAACCGCGCCTGGGGCGTCACGCGCAACCGCTCTTACCTCCGCAACCAGCTCGTCAGCCTCGGCATGATCTTCCTCTGCGGCGCCCTCGCCCTGCTCTCCCTCGTCCTTACCGGCATGAATTCCCAGTGGGCCCACACCCTCGCCGGCCCGCGTACCCAAAAAGGCCTTTGGATCAACTTGCTCGTCTTCAAGCTCGCCGCCGTCCCCATCGGCATCGTGGTCCTTTTCCTGATTTACTGGATCTTGCCCTACCGCCGGATCGCCGCCGCCCGCGTCGCCCCCGTCGCCGTCCTCGCCGGACTTGTCTTGGAAGCCATGAAATACGTCTTCCTCCTCATCTGGCCGGTCCTCGGCGTCAAGCTCGACCACGAGTACGGCGTCTTCCGCAACTCCGCTACCATCCTCATCTGGGGATTTGCCTCCGCCCTCATCGTCCTGGCTGCGGCCCACTGGGCTGCTACTCTAGAGAATCAAGATGACCGACCCGAAATCCGATTCGAAGAAGGACTGGAAAAAGATAGCGCGCTCTAGCGGAATCTCCATTCCCGAGCCCGCCCTCGATCGCATCGCCCAAACCCTCGATGCCCTGGAAGCCGACTTCCGCCCGCTCGTCCGCGCCCTACCGCTCGACTCCCAACCCGCTCTCCATTTCAGTCCCATCGCCGCCCCCCCCCCGGAGGAAGCCGCTTGACCATCCTCGAAGCCGCCGCCGCCCTGCGCCGCCGCCAGACATCCTCGGTCGATCTTACCGCCGCCGCGCTCCGCGCCATTGAGCGCCTCAATCCTTCCACCAACGCCATGCAAACCGTCCTGGTCGATGCCGCCCGCGAACGCGCCAAACAGGCCGACGAAGAACTCGCCCGCGGTGAAGGCCGCGGCCCGCTCCACGGCATTCCCATCGCCATCAAAGACCTCTTCTATACCAAGGGCGTTCGCACCACCGGCGGCTCCAACCTCTTCGCTGATTTTGTCCCGGACCATGATGCCACCGTCGTCGAATGCCTGCGCGCAGCCGGCGCCGTCTTAATCGCCAAGACCGGCATGCATGAACTCGCCTACGGCATCACCTCCAGCAATCCCCACTTCGGCGTCGTGCGCAACCCGTGGGATCGCGATCGCATCCCCGGCGGCTCCAGCGGTGGATCCGGCGCGGCCGTCGCAGCCGGTATGGTCTTCATGGCCATGGGCAGCGATACCGGCGGCTCCATCCGCATCCCCGCCGCCTTCTGCGGCGTCGTCGGCCTCAAGCCCACTTATGGACGCGTCAGCCGCTTCGGCGCCATGCCCCTCGGCTTCTCCCTCGACCACATGGGCCCCCTCACCCGCTCCGTCCGCGATGCCGCCGTCGTGCTCAACGTCATCGCCGGCTCGGATGCCCGTGACGACAACTACTTCCCGCCGCCCCGTCGAAAACTACGTGCCCGAAATCGAGCCCTCCATTCGCGGCCTCCGCATCGGCATGCCCGAGAATTTCTACTTCGATCGGCTCGATCCCGAAGTCGATGCCGCCGTCCGCGCCGCGCTTCCACACCGCCGCCTCCCACGGCGCGGAAATCGTGCCCATCTGCCTGCCCGATATCGCCGCCATCAACACCGTCGCCCGCGTCATCCTGCTCGCCGAAGCTTCCGCCCATACTGAGCCGCACCTCGAACATCGCGACCGCTTCGGTCCCGACGTGCTGGCGCTCCTCGAACAGGGCCGCCTGGTCCCCGCCACCGATTACATCAACGCCCAGCGCCTCCGCCGCAACATGCAGCACCAGTTCGCCGCTCTCTGGTCCCGAATCGACTGCCTGTTCACCCCCACCACGCCCATCACCGCGCCTCGCATCGGCGAAACCACGGTATCTTCGCGGTGTGGAAGAAGACGTCCGCCTCGCCGCTACCCGCCTCGTGCGCGCCATCAATGCCCTCGGTCTTCCCGCCGTCTCCATCCCCTGCGGCGCCGACCGCCGCGGCTTGCCCATCGGCCTCCAAATCGTGGGCCCGCCCTTCGCCGAAAGCGCTCATCTTCCGCGTCGCCCAAGCCCTGCTGCCGGCCGAAGTCCCCGTACCCCATCTATAATCTGCTGTTATGGATATCACCCGCCGCACGTTACTGCGGACCGCCGCGTTGCTCGCCGCCTCCCCACCCGCCGCCCGGCCCGCGCCAAGCGACCGCATCGCCATCGGCGTCATCGGTACCGGCGCCCGCGGCCAGGAATTGATGGAGGCCATCCAGCAGGATCCCCACGCCGAAATCGTCGGACTGGTGCGATGCCTATAAAGGCCGCCTCGACCGCGCCGTCAGCCGCACCGGCGGACCGCGCCCGCATTTATCCCACCCATCACGAATTGCTCGCGGACCGAGTCCATCGACGCCGTGGTCGTCGCCATACCCGACCATCTGCATAAGGCCGTCGTCATCGATTGCCTGCACGCCGGCAAAGACGTCTATTGCGAGAAGCCGCTGACCTACACCGCCCCCGAAGGCTTGGAAATTATCGCCGCCGCCGCCGCTAGCCGCCGCATCGTCCAGGTAGGCAGCCAGGGACTCAGTTCCGCACCTGGAACGTAAAGCCAAGGAAATGATTCGCGCCGGCAAGCTGGGCCGCATCACCATGATCCACGCCGCCTATCAATCGCAACACCGCGTCCGGCGCCTGGATCTATCCCATTCCGCCCGATGCTTCCCCCGCAACCGTAAACTGGGAGATGTTCCGCGGCACCCTCGTCGAACCGTCCCTTCAGCCTGGAGCGCTTCTTCCGCTGGCGCTGCTACCAGGAATATTCGGGCGGCATCGCCACCGACCTATTCGTCCATCTCTGCACCGCCATCCACTTCCTGATGGATGCCAAGATGCCCGCGCGCGTGATGGCTATGGGCGAGCTCTACCGTTGGAAAGAGAGCCGCGACGTGCCCGATACGCTCAACGCCATCCTCGAATATCCCGAAGGCTTTACCGTCAATCTCAGTTCGTCGTTCAACAACGAACTGAACGCCGAGGCCGCTTTCAAAGTGCTCGGCACCGAAGGCAGCCTCACCATCGGCGGCGACGGCCTGGTCTTCTATCCGGAGAATGCCGTCGAGGACAACCGCTGGATCGTGGATGCCTGGGCGCAGCCGCTCGAAGACGCCTATTACAAGGATCCCAAAGTCATCGCCACCGAAGTGGAACCCGCCAAGCGACCGCGCAAAGAGCCGGAGCAGCTTCAAAGACGAAGGCCCCGAACCAACCGCCGCCCATTTCAGCCACTTCTTCGATTCCGTCCACTCCCGCCAGCCCTATTGGGAAAATGAAGTCGCCGGCCACCACGCCGCCGCCTGCGCCCATATGGTCAACCTATCCGCTCAGGAACGCCGCTCAGTAACTTGGGATTACAAAACAGACCTGATCGCCTGATTTGACAAAGTTCCGTCTCCGGCTGTCAAGGCAGTTTCAATGCCCGCAGACACTGTTTCTTAATAAGTTGCAAGGATCCGAGGAAACCATCCGCGCGTTCTGGGGCTATCGTGAGGTTGTGGTGAGCGTTCTTGACGTCGCGGCCTACATTCTGGAGAAACACGGTGCGATGTCCACCATGAAACTCCAGAGACTCGCCTCTTATTGTCAGGCATGGTCCCTCGTGTGGGAAGACCGGCCGATCAACGGCGATTCCAGCCGAACACCCAAAAGCTGCCCAAGGTAGCATCCGAACCGTATGCCTTGGTACCCGCGATCACCCTCATGGAGGATTTGAAGTCTCGAGTTTGTCGACCGGTGGGGCTGGCACGAACTGACGGCCGAAGTGGTTCGTGAGGTTCACCAAAAATTGTCGGACTTCGAGAGCATGACCTGGCAAGAGATCCTTCACGACAGTAGCAAGCAAAATCACTTCGTGGGAGTCTGGCAGCTTGGCAATGACGCGAAAAAACGCCTTGAAAACCTTGGGTACGGAGAAGCATACCTAACCCCCAAGCCCTCCCCCCTTGCAACCTCGTGCGATAATGAAACCAAGGGATGCCAGCTACTAGCCAAATTCCAGACGAAGCCGTCGTCCTCCTCCAAGCACGTGAGGGCGACGCCAAAGCCTTCTCGGAATTGGTGCGCCGCTACGAAAATAAGATCTTTCGTCTCGCGATGCATATCACCCAAAACCGGGAAGACGCCGAGGATGTGTTGCAGGAAACCTTCCTCAAAGCCTACGAGCACCTCGATCAGTTCCAGGGCAATTCGAAATTCTATACCTGGATCGTTCGTATCGCCGTCAACCAGGCGCTCATGAAATTGCGCAAGCGCAAGACCGACAAAACCGTGTCCATGGATGAAACCATCGATACCGGCGAGGATACCGTCGTGCGCGAAATCATGGCCTGGGACGAAAACCCCGAACAACGCTATTCCCGCGAGGAGATCAACCAGATCCTCAGCTCCGCTGTGGATAGCTTGGCCCCTCCCTACCGCGCCGTTTTCGTGCTCCGCGATATCGAGGAACTTTCCACCGAGGAAACCGCCGAGGCTCTGGATCTTTCCATCCCCGCCGTCAAGAGCCGGCTGCTGCGCGCGCGCCTGCAGCTCCGCGACAAATTAACGCGCTTCTTCAAGCATAAGGAGGACGACGCCTTTGCTTACATGTAAAGAATTTTTGCAGGAGCTGAGCGACTATCTGGACGAGAATGTCGACGCGCTGATTCGCGCCAAGTTGGAGCAGCATATCACCGAATGCCCCAACTGCTGGGTGGTCGCCGATACCACCAAACGGACCATCCGTATTTATAAGGGAATGGAGACGCATGCGATTTCGCCCGAAATCGAATCGCGCTTACTGGCCGCTCTCGAAAAGAAGATGGCCGCCCACCCCCATTAGCCCACTTTTTTCCGTTTCCAGCCAGTGGACCAGTTCTTCGCTGAGTGTGTTGAGGCTGTTGGTCAGCCGGTCCGTCTCCACAACTAAGAAGGCATCCCTGGCTGCTCCCGCCTCCACTTGGGACAGCGCGTGGTGATCCTCGCGCAGATTCGGTAGGTCTGCAAGCGTCAGCGGCGAGCCGCGCAGCGCCCCAGCCAACGAGTGCAACGTCAGTTCCACGTCGTTGCCGAAGCGCCGGAACGGATCGCCCGCCGGTCCGTTCCGCCCGCCGAGCAGCCCCGCTTCCAGCGCCATCATCGCGTGGATCATGCGATGGGAACTCGCCAGGATCGCCGACAATCCCGCCATCGTCTGCGCCTTCGTTCCCGGATCGCCGCGCAGCCGGTCGAAAGAGGCTTCCACGTTCGAGCGAGCCTGTCGCCCGGCCACGCGCACGCGGTCCAACTCCGCTGCGGGCGAAGCCTCCGGCCGCAGGTACTGCCCGGCGATGCTTCGGAAGTAGGCGCGATATGCGTCCAGCATCAGCGCCATCAGATCCTGCACGCTCGCCCGCTCCCGCGTCGGCCATAGCCAATAGGCCGTCAGCGCGATGCCGCCGCCGATTGCCGTGTTGATGCCGCGCGCCACCATCACGCCTTTCGGCGCCACGCCCGCCATGGCGATCAGCAACACGATCATGCCGGTCACCGCTGTCACGAAAATCCCGTAGTTCGCCGGCCCCCAGCAGCGCATGGCGTACATCAGCAGCACCACCACGGCCGCCTGCACTACCGTCGACGCAGGCAGCAAATGAAATAGCCCCGTCGCCAGGATCAGCCCGGCGAAGGTTCCCGCCAGCCGCAGCACACCACGCGTGAACGTGGAAGCGAAGTCCGGCTTCAGCACGATGGCCACCGTCATGGGCAGCCAGTATGACCGGTGCAGTTCAAAGCCCTTGCCCACCGCATCGCCCAGCGCCACGCATACCGCCAGCCGGATGGCGTGGCGGCAGGCCGCCGACCGCAGGCTCAGGTTGGCGCGCAGCGTCGCCATGGTTCCGATCAGCCGCAGATGCCACGGCCGCGCAACTTCCTGCCGCGCGAATTCCATCAGGCCCGGACCCATGGAGTTCACCGCCAGGTCGCAAGCCGAGCGCAGTTGCCCGTTCAACGCGTCCATCTGGACCTGCGCATCGTGACCGGCATCGCCCGCCGCCCGCATCTCTTCCGCGAGCGCGTCCAGCCGCTCCAACGGCTCGTCCGCCGGATCCATCGGGTTCTTCGAAACCAGCGCCGCGCCCACCCCTCGCAGTACCTGTGCGGCCATCTCCAGATACCGCGCCAGCAGCGTCTCCTGCGCGGCTAATGCGATGTCGCGCGCCATCCGCATCCGCACGCGGCCCAACGCGAACAGGCTCAACCGCATGCGCTCCGCCTGGCTCAACAGGAACCGGTAGCGTTCGCCTTCGACGGAGTGGTCGCCCGCCAGGTTCGCCAGCGCCGTCTGCGCGTCGGTACTCTGTTTGCTCGCCGGAGGAGCTTCGCGCACCGCCGGCGCCGCCACCGCGGCCTGCGCCAACTCCAGGTAGAGACTGGAAAGCGCCCGCCGCTCCGGCATGTAGCGCCGCATCGGCCAGAAGATCAGCGCCAGGCCCGCTTGCAAGAGCCCGCCGCCCATCGCCAGTAAACCGGAAAGCGCAGCCGATTGCGGGGGCAGCGGCTTGGCCGCAAAGACTACCACCGTCACCAGGCTCATGATTCCAAGATCGGCCGCGGTCGTGCTTAGCGCCACCAGCATGCCCGCCGCGAACGCCCACCCCCCCACCAGGGGAACCGATAGGGCCGGATGATTCCCGCAAACCGCGCCCGCAAATACCGCCAGCCCAACCAGCGCGCAGGCCGCCAGCATGCGCCGCCCTCGCTGCACATAAGGATCGTGGCTATCGGAATACGAAACGTTCAGCGCGCCGATGGCCGCGATCAGCGCTGCCGGCAACTCGCCCACCGCGATGCCCGCGGCCAGAGGGAGCGCAAACCCCACCGTGTTTCGCAATGCGATCCACGGCGCGACCTTTTCTTTCTGATAGACGAACGCCCGCCGCCAAAAGCTCACTTCGGTGGCTGCGGCTGTATGGGCTGTTCTTTGGTCTTTTCGTCAGGCAGCGGCGGCATGTCCTTGTCGTCGAACTTGATCTGCGAGTCGGCCGAGAACTTCCGGTAGAGCCGGAATTCCTTCTCGTTCTTGGTCCACTCGCGTCCCGTGTGCATGCGCACCGTCGCCACCATGGGCAGAAAGAACTCGCTGTCGCCGATCTTGGTGAAGTCGTAATCCAGCGATTCCTTGGCTTCCCTCACCGGAAAGGTCGGCGGAATGTTGTCGGCTTCCTGCGTGATCCTGACGATGGTGCCGTACTCTTTGTCCACGAAGACCGAGCCGTGATAGCCCACCTTGATCCGCTGCACGTCCTCTTTGCTTTCGCCCTGATATTCGATCGTGTACCGTGTATACTCCAGCGGCACCCGGAACGAAAATACGTGCGCACGCCGTCCGCGCAGCGTGGTCCACGCGGTCCCAATTCGAAGTCGGCGTGGCTGGCGGGATCGAAGATATCCCGCATGTCCGGTACCGAAGTCGCCCATCGACATGGCGCCGCCTACCGAAGTATACGACTCCTCGGTGGACTACCTTGTCGTTCTGCGAGATGAGCTTGTAATCTTCCTTCTGGTTGAAGTACGAAAGCTTCGCGGTCAGTACATCCATCTGCCGCCACGATTCCCGGCCCGTGGTGTCCACATATCGGCGCGTCTGCTCCAGGCAGATGAAATCGGGCAAGACGCTTGGTGTAGTTCACCGCGTAGTCGCGCACTTCGTCCAGCAACTTCGCCTGCTCATCGAAGAGGGAGGCGGAGGAGGCACATACACCGGCTTGGCGGAGCCGGAGGCGCCGCGCCCGCGCATGCTCGCCGATTAGGTCGCCAGTGGCCTTCAGAACCGCCACGGTCTTCGGACCGGCGCCGTCGGTTTGCAGCGCCTCCACCGTATCCAGATCCAGCCGCTCCGAGAGCTTCATCTTGCGCAGCGTCTCGGCAACTTCCTTGTCCGGATTCTTCAGTTCGACTGGCGGACTGGATGAATTGTTTGATCTGCTCAACCGTGTAGCCGCGAAGCAGCCCAAACGCTCAAGCACATCACATAAATAGCAGCGATGCGGCAAAACTTCATATATTCCTATTGTCCGTATAAAACCGCGCGTCCAAGCCGCACGCGTGAAGCAAGCGTCCACCCTAACTGGGCTTCTGCGCCGCCGGTTTCACCACCGCTTCGTCGGCCAGCACCACGATGGAACTGCGAGGGAACGCAAACTTGTGCCCGAGCTGGTCGATCACATTCACCTGGCAAACATATTGCCCGGCAGGCAAACTCTTCAGCAGTGTCTGCAGCCGCAGCGGAATCACCCCCGGCCGCTTGGCGTTCAGATCGATTGGCACGCACGGCTGGCGTCTCCATCACCTTTTTATCGCCCTGATAGAAAGCGATGGTCGCCGTCACGCTCGCGAAGCCCCCGCCTGCGCCCTGGCCTTGACCGCCGCCTTGCCCTGGGCCTCCCGCCGGCAACTGCATCGTACCCGGATCGTACAGCTCCAAGTACATCGACATCTTCTGCCCCGGCCGGAACACCTTGGTCACATTGGGCATGATCTTGTCCCCGGCTTCGTCGATCAGTGGATCTTCCTCCACCAGCTTTTTGCTGTTCTTCGCGCCCGGCGATCTGGTCCTTCACGGACTGTACCTGGTTGCTGAAGATCACCGAACTGAGCCGCAAGTTGTTTCCCGTTCCCAGATCCGGCACCACAAACGGAGATTCGAAAGTCCCCGCTTTGCCCTCGCCGTTCTCCCGCGCTATGAACTTCAACGTATACTTGCCCGGACCCAGCGTGAACCCCGTGTCGTATTGAAGCTGCTTGCGCGTAACTTCGCCGGCTGTGGTCGCTGCCACCTTGATGGGAATCGTATCGCGCACCACTGACGCCTGCCGCCCGCGCGCATCGCAGGATCTCGCCGATGAAGTCCATTTCCGTGGCCGCCTTGGCGCCCTTGGTCTGGAACGCCAGCGCCGAGCCCGGAATGCGTACCGTAATCGGCACGAAGTACTTCGCCTTGGCCAGCCGGAAATAATCTACTTCCGCCGCAATCGGCAGATCGGTTACCGGATTGTCGCTCTGCAGCGCTTCCTGCAACTGCGCTTCTTTATTGGTGCCGGTCATCTTGGCGAAAGTCGTGGGCGCGTAATAGCCTTGCCGGTAATCCAACTTGGCTTTCAAGTCGGCTGTCTTCGGCGCCAGCTTCACCTGGATGCGGCGGTATTTGCCGTCCTCCGCGGCATTCTGCTGGCGTAGGTCAGGATGTAGTAGCTGCTCATGTCCTTCTGCACCTGGGACATACCCAAAGTCAGATCGTTGGAATCGAGCAGCGCCTTGCCTCCCGTGTCGGCAGCCAGGGTATCCAGTGTCTCCTGCGTATTGTGGAAGTTGTCCATGGTGGACTGCTGCGCCGAACCGCTATACATGTTAGTGCCCACCGAGGCCGCGGTGCTCGCGTCTCCGGCCGGAGGCGTAGCCATCAGGCCGCGCGCGTCGATCGGATAGAACGCTACATTGGCCCGAATCGCCGCGTTCACCGTCGCCTGCAACTGCGACTGGTTATCCACGCCCGTCTTCTGAATCCCGCTCGAGATATAAACCAGAGCCTTCTTCTCCGGATAATGCGCCAGCCGCCGCGCGGCATCTTCCAAAGCCGCCAGCTTCCGGTCCGAATTGAAGATATTGAACTCCGTCTCATCGGCCACGAACGATCCGCTGATGTCCTGCGCATCCGCGCCGGTATCGGCCTGTGTGGAGAGCTCGCTCGAATCGCCCACATGGAACGAATGCAGCGTGGAGATCAACTGGTCGCGATCGGCGGTAAAATCCAGCACCGTCTTCAATTCCGTGCCGAAGGTCATGATCGAGACCACGTCGCTGGTGGTCATCTGCGTGCCAAGGAACTTGATCGCCGCATCCACCGAGCGGATCTGTTCCTGAGGCTGCATCGACGACACGTCGAACAGCATCACGATCAGGCGCCGGTCGCGCAGCTCTGCAGGCTTCGGCGGGGCGACAGGAGCGGGCGCGGGAGCGGCTTTCGGCGCTTCCCGGCTCTGCAGAGTCTTCGCCGGCAAGATCGGGTCGAGCGGTTTGGTATCGAGCTTCTGCAGTTCGCACAATTGCAAGGTCTGTAGCTTGCCGTCTTCGTAAAGCAGGAAATCGTTCCTGGTCAGGCTCGCGATCGACTTGCCGTCGCGCCCCGTCACCGTCACATTCACCACCACCACGTTCGCCGTGGTGGAAAACGTGGCCATTTGCTGCGAACTCAATTGGCTCGCCAGCAATGCGGCCGTCAGTGCCATCGCCAGGTATTTCAAAACCGGAACCTCATCACCACATCCAGTGTCCGCATGCCTGAGGCGGATGTCGCCAAGCCGTAATTCAGGGACCCAACCACCGTATTGAAATTCGTAATGTTCACCTGATTGAGGACGTTATTCGCCTCCGCCCGGAATTCCAATCTGCGCCGCGTGTCGCCAAACTGGAACGATCGCCCAAACGTCAGATTCAGCGAAACCAGGTCCTGCCCTGGGATCGTGTTCCGTCCCGCCGTCCCATACTGCCCGCTCGCCGGCGCGGTGAACGCCGCCAGGTTAAAGTATCCCGATCCCGCCTCCACCGGCTGCCCCGTGGCGTCCGCGCGCTCGCTACCCGTGCCGCCGGTCTGCGCCAGCACCGTCGTATTGTTCAAGATGCGCGCGGTCAAGGGCGTGCCGCTCTCCGCCGTAACGCCTCCGGTCAGCGACCAGTTACGCAACAGCCGCCCCGCCCATCCGCTCGAGGCGAAGCGCGAGTTCGGATTGCCAAACGGCGATGTATAGACCCAGCTCATATTGAAAACGCTGGTGCGATTGAAGCTCGACAAGCCGCGCTCGGCCGCCAGGTCCAGCCAGTTCTGCGCCACCGTGCCCCCCACCCCGCCGAAGCTCGATGCGTCGTCGATCGACTTCGAGAAGGTATAACGCGCATTCATCGAAATCCCGCCGCGGAAGCGCCGCATCAGATGCGTCTGCAAAGCGTTGTAAGTGGAGTCGCCGATGGGAGCGTCGTAAGTGAATCCCGTGGCGTTCCCAAGCTGCGTCCCGGTGGTCAACGGTGTTCCCGGAGGTCCTTCGTTCGGCAGCGTCAGCACATCCAGGCGCGTCCCTTTTGTCCCCAGGTATCCGACCTCCATGAAAAAGCCCTTGCCGAGGTCGTGCTGGATGGTTAGGTTCCAGGTCTGCGCATAGGGAGTCCGGTAATTCCGATCCACCGCAAACGTATTGGTGATCGCCAGCGGCGAGACCGCCACCAAACCGCTCGCCAGTGTCAGCGGCACTTCCGGACTGGTGTTCACGCTCTCCGATACCGCGAACGGCGGCGAACCGGCCGGCTGCGGCTGTTGCGCCAGTTTCAGCCCGAATGGAATGTACGCTTGCCCGTTGTAATAAACGCCGTAGCCCGCCCGCACAATCGTCGACCGCTTGATGAACGGCACTTTCCACGAAAGCCCCACGCGCGGCGAAATATTGCGATAGTCGGTGTCGATCAGGCCCGCCGGAAAAGCGCCCGAGTATGGTCCGGGCACGGTCGGCGAAACTACCGCCACATTGGCGAAGTCTCCGGCGACATCCAGGTTTGCCATCTCGTTATATTTCTCTTGCAGCGGCACGAAAATCTCATAGCGCAGGCCCAGATTCACCGTCAGGTTCGGGCCCACCTTCCAATCGTCCACGCCGTATGCGTTCCAGGTGTTCTGCGTGAAATACATGGCGGGGCTGTATTGGATGGAGGCCGACTGCGGCATCCCGATCAGAAAATCGGCGAAATCGAAACCCGTCCCCTGCACAATCCCGTTGGGCCCGACCTCGCTGGTCGCCTGGCCATTGAAGTTGAATGTACCGCGTCCGTTCTGTTGTGTCTCACTGCTGAAATCGTTCCTGCCGTAGCTCATTCCCAGCGTGACCGTATGCTTGCCCCGCGAGAGGATCACGCTCTCGGTCAGGTTTTGGCTCTGGTTGCGCGTCAGCACCGGGTTGGCATCGCTGAGCGGTCCGAAATTCGAGAAATTCAGGTTCGGCGGCCCGTAGTCCACCGGGTTCGACGACGTGCCTTGAATACCAAGCTCTGCGGCGACATTCTCGCCATACGCAAAAAACGGGGTCGTTTCGCCGCGGTTGCGGTTGAATGCCACGCGCGAACTGAGAATGGTCGTCGGCGAGAAGTTGTGCGACCACGTCAAATCCGTGGCGACTCCGTAGCCGCTGATGGTGTCTACAAACGCGAAGGGATCAATCGTATCTCCGTCGCGGCGCTGGTAGGAGACGTGGTACGCCAGGCGGTCGTTCTTGCCGATATTGCGCATCACGCGCAGGTTCACATTGTCTGTGTTGTTAGGCGGCGACGCCAGGTACTGATAGTTATTCACCGTCCCGGACTGGTTCGGCAGCGGGATGTACCTATCGAGCAACTGCGTCGCGATGGGGTTTAGCAGGTTGCCGGGAAGCTGATTATTTGGGATCGGCGTTGCCGTCCCCGGATAATAAAGCTGCACCTGCCCGGTTCCTGACATCACCCCGGCAAAGTCTCCCGCTCGTTCCGCCGCCGTCGGGACGGTTTCTACCGCCGAGTACGATTGCCGCGAACGCGTGCCGGTATAGTTCAGGTAGAAGAAAGTCGATTGATCTTTGACGACTTTGGGAATGACCAGCGGCCCTCCCAGCAAGAATCCGAAACGCGCGCTGGCGTATGCGGGCTGCGGCACTTCTTCACCCGTAATCGAAAAGGGCCGGGCATTCACCGCCGAATTGGCCAGCGTCATGAACGCCATGCCATGAATCTGGCTTGGACCGCGCCGGTTTCCAAACTGGGCGCCTGGTCTGCCCTGGCCTTGCCCCTGCCGGCGATTTCCACCCTGTCCCCCGCCGCCGGGCCCGAATCCGCCTCCTCCCCTGCCGCCAAATCCACCGCCGCCGGGTCCGCCAAACCCGCCACCGCCGCCCGCGCCGCCGAAGCCGCCGCCGCCCGGTCCCGCCTGGCCGTCTCCCATGCCCTCCGGCCCGCCGGGCCCCATCCCGCCCATCATCATGCCGAAATCGGGCTGAGCGTTCTGGGCCAAGCCTTGGCTGAGGCTGCCGGTTACCTGGAAAGCTTCGCTGCTATTCTGCCCCTCGCCTGTGGGCGCCGCGGCCGCCGGGGCTGCCTCCGGCGCCGCGATTTCGCCTTGCAACTGCGATTCCAGTTGGTTGCCGCCGCCCGTCCTCGACGCGGCCATCCGCGCCATGCGCTGCACCATGGGCGACTCCTGCAACTGCATGGTGAAATCAATCTTGGTCCCCTCGGCGCAAGCCGCTTTCTTGGTGGCGTTGTCGAAACCGAACATCTGCACTTCGAGCGAACAGTCGCCCGCCGGCGCGCCGCTAAATGAGTAGTGGCCTGCCTGATCGGTAATCGTGACAAGTTTCTGGCCGCCGACGCTGGCAGTGACTGTCGCGCCGGGAATCGGCTGGTTCCCCGACTTGACTACACCGCTTTGGCCGAACAGCCCCGCAACGGAGGCTAACAACACCACGAGAGAACGACAATACTTAGGCAAATTCGCAAAAACCTCAAACTGCAAGGACGGAGAGAGGCCCCCTTATGTTACCTGTTAAGACATTGTAAATGATTGTCAACACGTAACATTAGCTCCCTCGTCGCCGCCTCTTCAGCATGCGAAAACTTATGACTGCGGGCTTACTGCTCGGAATGCTTGCTCTGACCGCCATGGCTGCGGATGTGAGCGGAAAATGGACCGCCCAAGTGCCAGGCCGAGGCGGACAGACGCGCGAACAGACGTTTAATTTGAAAGTTGACGGCAGTACGCTGACCGGGACGGTAAGTGGCCGTATGGGCGACACCCCCATTGCCGAGGGCAAAGTTGACGGCGATCAAATCTCCTTCTCCCAAACCATGGAATTCAACGGAAACTCAGTGAAACTCGTCTACAAAGGC
This sequence comes from Bryobacterales bacterium, assembly GCA_963738375.1. GTDB lineage: Bacteria > Acidobacteriota > Terriglobia > Bryobacterales > Bryobacteraceae > Bog-159. Next base: position 499,190 of record CAVTWL010000005.1, read on the forward strand.
ACCATTTCCGGCGACGAAATCAAGTTCACCAGAATGCGCGATGGAGCGGACGGGGGCCAAGCCCAGACGTTTACCGCGAAGCGGGCGTCGTAGCATCCTCGTCGAGTGTTATCACCATGGCGTCGCCGTGGCAGACTAAGCGCGCGGGAGATGAATTTCCAATGCCGAACCCATTCTTCCGCGTGCCACCGCCTGTCACTCTGACCAAGTCCTTACGTGTCTCCACTCGTCCATAAACTAACGCCCAAGTATCATAGTCCCCACTGCCAAATCGCAGATTCATCAGTGACGTTCGCGCCTTGACCTCGCGCAGTTTCAGCGATAGCGACTGAGCATCTACCGCCAGCACAGCGGGGGGTCTGGGTGCGTCGGCCGGATCGTAGGAAACCCAAAATGCGTTCGGCCATTCCTGGTCGCCGATGAGCACTTTGTGATCGCATCGCTGTTCGCCCAGCCACCGTCCCGACTGCCGGGCTGAAAAGCGTCCAACGATTGCGACTACTTTCCCATCGTACGCAGCCAGATCCTGCATTACCTCGCAAACAGTAACGGGCCGCAGCGCGGGTTCAGCCGCTTCCACAATCGGACACACGAACCCCAGTAATAATATGGCGAATTTCACAAGTCCCAAAGCGATAATTCATTATAGGCGCGGAGCGGGCTGAGTACGTTACTATCCGCATTCGGGCATTTACCGATGAACGCCGATGACGCGCGCGGTGCGGTTTGTGGGATCGTAAGCGATGAGAACCCAGCTGGGTCTGCCCAGTGCGTCCGCCAACGCCTGCCGGGTCGCCGCTCCGGGGTCTGGAGCGAAGAAAACGGGCGCTGTGGGCCAATTCGCGGAATTCAGATTAAAGTGTTTGGCGATGAATTCCGGGTCGCGGGTTTGCAGGAACACCGTCGCGTGGTGAAAAGGCAGTTCGGCGGCTAGCCTCCTGATTTGGCTGTACGGCGCCGCTTCGTGGAGAACCGCGGGCAGGAAGATCACGAAAGTAGCGAAGGCGCTGGCGGCACAGGGCGCAAGAAGCCAGACGACGAGCTGACGGCCGCCCCACCGCTTCTCCAGGAGCACCACTCCGCGAGCCGCCAAAATCGTCAGGGCAAAAAACGCCTCGTAATACCAGCGCTCGCCGACCAGGCTGCCCGATGTAAAGCGGTTCGGCGTGTAGCCCGCTACCAGCGCCAGGAACAAGCCACACAGCAACAATCCCTCGCGGCGTTTTTCTCGATCGCAGAACAGGGCAAATCCAGCCGCCGGAAACAGAAGAGGAAAAGCGAAAGCCCATTCGGCAACCAGGCTCCAGCGAAGTACCCGCAGCGCATCGCTCCACCTGGGAATCATCTCCATAGGTATGGCTGTGCCGCTAAACATGGCATAGGGGAACTTGGCAAACGATCCGGTCATCGCGTAATTGTAGGCTCCGTTCAACCCAATCGCGGCGGCGCCGAACACAGTACTCAGAAGCAGCATGGCCCAAAGCCTTCGGTGCTCCCGCCGCGTGTCCCACAGCAACGCAACACCCAGAACCAGTCCAAATACAATGGCGGTGAGGGGCCGCACCAGTGTCGCCAACGCGACCGCTGCCAGCATGACGGCGCCATTCCAAATGGCGCCCTCCCGGGCACGAAAATAGAACAGGGCGGCGCAGGCGAGCAGACATCCGCACAATGGATGCGACATCAGGCCGAGGCAATTGCAGAAAAACGCCGGAGACAGAAGCATGAACAGTAACGCCAAGCCAGCTTCGCGCTCCGAGTAGGCGCGCTTTGCGATGCAGTAGCCTAAACCTAAGATGGCGACACCCAGCAGGATATTGATCGCCCCATCGAGACTCACGGCGGAACTCGCCGCCAGAACCGCCGGCCAGCCCGGAGGAAACTTGGTGAACCATCGTCCTGCGTTGATGATGTGATGCTCGTATACGACGCCGGCCGGAGGAGCGGGAGCCGTAAGATGCCCGCTGGCGAAGATTCTGCTTTCGAATGCGTAGGCCGTTTCGTCGCTGATCAGACGGCCCTCGGTAACCATTCGATTCACCGCTAGACCCAATACGGTAAATAGGATCAAGATCGCGATCAACAGCCCGCGTGCCACCACCACACGTTCTTCGCCGCCGGTCTGCCGCTTGATGCCGGCGATAACCCCGATCAAAAGCAGCAATTGCAAGGCAATCTCGATTTCCAGGAAACGCTGCGGTTTCGCCAGAAATAGCCAAACGTGGGCGGCCAAGTATGCCAAGCCGCACAACGCGCTTTGCAGGATACGCGCGGCGGCGTGACCTTGCGCCGGAGATTCGCCCTCCGTAACAATCATTTATAGCTATCGCAAACTGTGCTTCTTGATCTTATAGCGTAGCTTGTCGCGCGTGATGCCGAGAATGCGCGCGGCATGCACCTGGTTCCCGCCGGCGCGGTCGAGAGCTTGTTCGATAACGCGCCGTTCCTGCTCGTCAAATGAAAGTTCTCCTTCAGGCGCGGAGGCAGGCGCCGGAGACACGGGGAGAGGCGCTGCCGCAGGCACACCTTGGCGCATATATAGCGGAAGGTCGCCTATATCGATCACTTCGGCGGAGGCCAGCATGCAGGCGTGTCCGATCACGTTTTCCAATTCGCGTACATTGCCCGGCCAGTTATGGCGCGCCATCAGAATCTGCGCACGCGGAGTGATCGACTCAACCGGCTTGCGGTATTGCGCCGCATACTTCTGAATGAAGAAACGCTCCAGCAAAGCCAGATCCTCTTTGCGCTCCGCCAGTGCGGGAGTTCGGATCTCGACCATCGACAGCCGGTAATATAGGTCTTCGCGAAAGCGCTTTTCCGCAATCTGGGTGCGCAGGTCATGATTGGTAGCGGCTACCACGCGCACGTCCACCGGGCGCGCCGTCAGCGAACCAACGCGCTGCACTTCCCGATTCTGCAGGACGCGCAGCAACTTGGCTTGCGTGGCCAATGGCATATCCCCAATCTCGTCCAGAAAAAGTGTGCCGCCGTGCGCGTACTCAAACAGGCCGACTTTGTTGGCGTCGGCGCCGGTGAACGCGCCTTTCACGTGTCCGAACAACTCACTTTCAAAGAGCGTTTCCACCACGGCCGAGCAGTTGCAAACCACCATCGGTCCGGAGGCCTGGCTGAGCTTGTGCAGTGCATTGGCTACTAATTCCTTGCCGGTGCCTGTAGGCCCCGTCACCGAGCAGGCTCTATAGTGCGGCGCCACGCGGCGGATCTGCCCGAACATTTCCCACATCAGCGGACTGCGGCCGACCATGCCTTCGAACTGGCATGTATCCATCAGTTCGCTATCCAATTGGCTGGCCCGCTGGCGGCGCCGCGCGTCGGCAGCCAGCTTCCCGATGCGCTCGCGCAAGACCGGCAGCGAGATGGGTTTAGTCAAGTAATCGCACGCGCCCTTCTTGATGGCTTCCACGGCGGCATCGGTGGAGTAGTGTGCGGTCATCAGGACCACGTCGATGGATGGATCCACTTCGAGGATGCGGCCTAACAGTTCCATGCCGTTCATCTTCGGCATCACCACGTCGCTCAGCACAATCGCCGGGCGTTCGCGGCGCACCAATTCGAGGCCGCGCTCGGGATCGTCTGCCGTCAAAATCCGGAGACCGCTCTCGGAGAGTGCCTCGGAAACAAGCTCCAGACTGTTCGGATCGTCGTCAATGGCGATTAGCTTGATATCCATGTTGCTAAAAACAAGTCGCTAAAAGAACTTTTTCACTTCCTCGCGCAGTGCGGCAATGTCCACCGGCTTTGTAATGTAGCCGTCAAAGCCCGCTGCCATAGCCCGATCGCGGTCGCCCTGCATGGCATACGCCGTCAAAGCCACCACGTAGATTCCCGAAAGCAGCGGATCGGCGCGCAGTTCGCGAAGAACGCCATAACCATCCAAACGAGGCATCTGAATGTCGACGAGCAGCAGAGTGGGTGAATGTTCGCGCGCCTGGTTGACAGCTTCCCGCCCGTCGGCGGCCCCTACTACATCATAGCCGCTCATTTCGAGTACCTCGCATATCAGCTCGCGGCTAGCCGGACTATCGTCCGCCACCAGAATTTTGTTCATGCTTTTGCGGTCCCGCTCCCAGCCGCACGGTGCAATTCCGCGAGTAGTTGCTTTTTCCATTCGCGATCTTTTTGGAAGAAGCCGGTGGTCTCGGGGCTCAGCATTGCGATTTCCTGGTCGGTGAGATCCTTGCCGGTCAAAACGAGCACCGGAATATTGCGCATGCCGGAATCTTCTTTGAGGCGCATCAACAGTTCGAAGCCATCCATCTCAGGCATGACCAAGTCCAGCAGGATGGCGCTGACGGAAACCTGGGCAAGGATCGCCAATGCTTCTTTTCCGCTGCTGGCGATGATGGGTATGTAGCCGTCGGATTCAAGAGTCTCCCTCAGCAATTCGCGGGTTCCGGCTTCGTCGTCGACGACCAGCACTTTGGCTGGGCCGCTGGAACCCGGCCCGATGAACCTGCGTACCGTACCCAGCAGCACCTCCTTACCCACGGGCTTGACCAGGTAATCCGACGCGCCCAAAGCCAAGCCGATCTTCGGTTCATCGACCACCGTGACCACAATTACCGGAATGGCGGCCGTGATCGGCGTCTTCTTCAACTCATACAGCGTGTCCCACCCGCCTTTACCGGGCATCAGCATGTTCAAGGTAATGGCATCGGGAACGTGTTCGGCAGCCTTGGCCAGCGCTTCCAATGACGAACCAGCCGTGATCAGTTGATAGCCTTCCGGCGCCAGCCAGCTTGCCAGGAGTTCGCGAGCCGCTGGCTCATCGTCAACAACCAAAACCAGAGGGTGTTCGCGCGGGGTATCGGCGCCGCGGATAGGCGATGTCAGGCATGCCTTCCTCCGCCGCGGGACGGCCAGATGGAATGGTAAAGCTTAACCGCGCTCCTTTGCCCGGTTCGCTCTCAACCCAGATTCGGCCGCCATGCTCCTCGATCAGCCGCTTGGTGATCGCCAACCCCAGGCCGGTGCCTTCCTTGATGCCCTTGGTTGTGGCGCCCGCCTGATGAAACGCGTCGAAAATGGCTTCCTGCTCTTCGAGCGGAATTCCAAGGCCGGTATCGCTTACCGATACGGTGAGGCGGCCGCGCCGCTCCATCGCGTCCAGCCAGATTCTGCCGCCTTCCGGGGTGAATTTCACCGCGTTACTCAGCAGATTGAACAAAACCTGTTTGAAGCGGATCCGGTCGGCAAACGCCAATACGTCCGGCCCAATGCTGCTGTGGATGGCGATATTCTTGGCCCCAGCGGCGGCCCTCATTCCCGTCAATACATCCGCCAGCACCACGGCAACCGGAACGTTTTCCCGGTTCAACTCCATGCGCCCGGCTTCAACTTTGGAGAGATCCAGGATGTCGTTGATCAGAGCCAAAAGATGACGCGCACCCTGCTGAATGTGATTGACGAAGCGCTGCTGCTTGGGGGAAAGAGCGCCGGACATTTGCTCCGACAGCAGATCCGAGAAGCCGATGATGGCGTTCAGAGGGGTACGCAATTCGTGGCTCATGCTGGCCAGGAACTCGCTCTTCATGCGATTGGCCCGTTCCACCTCGCGGTTCTGTAGGGCCAGCTCCTTATTGGTCGCGGCCAGTTTCTCATTTAGCGCGCTGACCGCCGCTTCCGCCTCTTTTCGCGTGGTGACGTCGCGATTGATCTCCAGAACCGCACCGGGGCGACGATCCGTTCCGGGCGTTAGAATATGGCGAGTCTCCACTGTGATGCGGGCGCCGTCGCGACGGGTATGCAGAATTTCGCCGGCCCACTGCCCGCTACGCTCCAGTTCCGCCTCCACGTCTTCCGTTGACGTCGGGAATACGGTCTGAAACAACTGATGGCTGTTGCGGCCGACGGCTTCCACCGCCGTCCAGCCATAAATCTCCTGGGCGCCGGCATTCCATTGCAGAATCATGCCCGCCGGGCTCGCGCACGATGATGGCGTCGTGCGAGGATTCGATCAATTGCGCCTGCCGCGCAGCGCTTCCTCGGCGCGTTTCCGCTCGGTCATGTCGCGAACAACGCACAACACCTGCTGGCCATCTTTGGTATCCAGCGGGCTCAGCGTGATATCCACTGGAAACTCGCTGCCGTCGCTGCGCAAGGCCCACAAATCCAGCCCGGATCCCATGGGCCGCATAGCCGGCTTGGCCTGATAATGCGCGCGGTATTGCGGATGCCGTTCGCGAAAGCGGCCCGGGCACGAATTCGTCAACGGACTTGCCCAGCAACTCATTGCGGCCCCATCGGAACATGTCGGCTGCCAGCGAATTCGCGAGAGCCACTTTCCCGGCGCGGTCGACTTGCAGGATCGCGTCGGGAGAGGCTTCGAAAATCTGACGAAAGCGAAGATCTGCCCGTACCACGTCCCGCGCTCCCGGGTCGTGCCGCGCCGCCTTCATCTCCAGCACCTGCCTGGCGGAAATCGGCAGGCGGTAGAGTTCGCCGGTGTGGAGGCAATCCGCGGCGCCGTCGATCACGCAGTTCATCAGCAGGCGCGGATCTGGTTCGTGCGCCAGGACAATGAGGGGCGGAGGTTCGGAAGCGCCCGTAACGCTTCCCGCGCCGCCCGCCAGCTCCAGCCGGGAGCGGTGTGCTCGGTGACCACCAGATCGAATGTTGTTCCTTCCAGTACCGGGAGAAGGTCATCCGGGCTGCCCGTCACGGCATGGCCCACATCGAAACCGACGCGAACCAGTTCTCGGACGCATACAGATCTACCGTATCCGGCGCGACCCTAAGAAATACAACGCGCAAGAATTCCCCTCATTTGTTTCATAATAGACAAATTACGCTCTTAACACACCGCTAGTGTTGGTGATCTCGGGAGGGAGGGGGGCGGATGGTTCGGCGAATTGGCGATTGCGGCGCCACGCCAGAATCAGGAAACCGCCCAAAATGGAGAAGGGCGGCAAACCTAGCAGCACGATGCCCATGTTCAGCAACTGCGCTCGCGCACTGTTCTGGGCGGCGGCCGTGCGGTAGCACATCACGCATTGCGCCCAGCCGCTGGCGGCCGAAAGGAAAAGCGCCAGCGCAACGCGCTTCACTTGGGCCTCATCATCATCAGGCGGCTGGAATCCGGAAGGAACATCAGCAGCATCAGAATAATGCACAAAATTAGCATCGGAAAAAGCGTCAGAAAACAGGCTTAATTTCTCGAATTTCAAGTGCATGAAATAAGCGATAATCAGCGCCGCCTTGATCACCGACAGTCCCACCAGCGCGGTCAGAAAGATCATGATGGGGATCTGCTCGTAAGCCAGGAAGACTTCGACGCCGGTCATGAAAAGGAGCGCGAACCAGACCGTGAGGAAGGTCTTGGTGCTGGCGCCTTCAATGTGTTCGACCACTTCGGAATGAGTGCTCATCGGAGGCTCCCCAAAAATCAGATCTTCGCGGACATCAAATACACGAGCGGGAAGATAAACATCCATACCAGGTCCACAAAGTGCCAGTAGAGGCCGCTCACCTCCACGTCTTCGGCCTTAAATTGCCCGCGGCTCACCGCGACCGCAATGATGGCCAGGTAGATCAGGCCGATCACTACGTGCGTCATATGCAGACCGGTCAGCGCGAAGAAGGTGCCGCCGAACAGCGGCACCCCCCATTCATTGCTGAACGGCGTCACGTGCTCGTTGTTGATCAGGTTCAGCCACTCCGTCAGGTGCAGCACTACGAAAGCCGCCCCGCCGCCAATGGTGGCCAGAATCCAGGCCACCGCAGCTTTTCGGCGTCCGTGATTCATGGCATGCACCCCCATGACCATGGTCAAACTGCTCGACAGCAGGCAGAACGTCATGACCGTGGAGAAGATGATGCTCGGCGAAAAATGAAACGGCGTCGGCCAGTTCGGCGTGGAGAGCCGCACATAAGTGTAGGCCATCAACAGCGCGGAAAACGTTAGTGCGTCGGAGATGATGAACAGCCACATCCCGAACTTCTTCGAGTTCACCGCGTAAGGCGAACGCCCGCCCGCCCATGCCGAAGTCATGTCGCCGCCGAATTGCCCTGGGACATCGACAAATTACCCCCAAACGAGAAATAGAACCATCAGGTAAAGCCACAGCCCATCCACGAAATGCCAGAACATCGCACTCACATCTACCGCCGTGCGTTTGCTTGGCCCCAGCTGCAGGCGCAGCGCCTGCACGTCGACATATAAGAGCGCTGTCAAACCGCCCAGGATATGCAGTCCGTGCGCGGCGGTCAGCAGATAAAAGAACGAACTGCTGGGATTGCTGGCCACGAAAATGCCCGAGGCGTACAACTGCCGCCAAGCCAGAGCCTGCCCCGCCAAAAATAGAATGCCAAGCCCTGTGCCGGCTGTCCAATAAAGGTTAAAGCCGCTGCGCTGTCCGCGTTTCAGGGAGTGCCGCGCCACTTCCAAAAGCAGACTGCTGGTTAGCAAAATCACGGTGTTTGCCCAACAGATCCGCGGCACGCCAGCGCTTCCCAATCGTTGGAGATGCCGCGCCGCACCACAAACGCGCTGGTAAAGGCCGCGAAAGCCATAGTGGTGGCGGCCAGCAGAACCATCAAGCCAGTCATCGCAGCGCGGCGATGTGCGCCACGTCCGTCTGGTCCGCCGCCTCCACCGTAGCCTCCCTCGTAGGGAGGGGCCGGCGGTCCAATAATGTCCGATGTTGCGGAACTTGGCATTTGAATCAGTCTACTCCGCGTGAATTCCTGACGGCGGATCCGTTTGCATGATGAAATCGCGCGGCGCCCCGGGGACACTGTATTCGTAAGGCCCGTGATTCACAACCGGATGCGTGTCCGCCAAAATTGTCAAAAGGCGGCGGCGAAGAACGGTCCATTCCAGCGTGGTCGCGTTCCAAGGATTCATCGGCGCCTTCTTTCCGTATTTCATACTCCAGAACAGGTTGATGAAAAACAGAATCTGGATGGCCGCGGTTCCATAAGCCGCCTGGGTCATGAAGTTGTGCACTGGCAGAAGTTTGCCTAGAAATTCGAAATTGGTGAAGTCCGAGTAGCGGCGGGGATTGCCCGCGATGCCGAGGTAGTGCATCGGCGTGAAGATGGCATATACGCCGATGAACGTGAGGTAGAAATGGATCTTGCCCAGCGTCTCGTTCATCATGCGGCCGAACATTTTCGGGAACCAGTAAAAGGTTCCGGCGAACATGCCGAAGATCGCCGCCACTCCCATGATCATGTGGAAGTGCCCCACCACGAAGTAGGTGTCGTGGAAGTACAGATCGAGCGCCGGCTGCCCCAGGAAAATGCCGCTCAGTCCGCCGGTCACGAACAGCGAGACGAAGCCCAGCGCGAACATCATCGCCGTGGTGAAGTGGATCTTGCCGCCCCACAACGTCCCGATCCAGTTGAATGTCTTGATCGCGGAAGGAACGCCGATGCCCATGGTCAACACCGAAAACGCCATGGCCGAATACGGGCTCATGCCGCTCATGAACATGTGATGGCCCCACACCAGGAAGCCCAGAAATCCGATGCTCAGGATGGCGTACACCATCGCGCGATAGCCGAAAACGGCTTTGCGCGAGAAGGTGGAAAGCAATTGCGACGTCACGCCCATGCCCGGCAGAATCGCGATGTAAACCTCGGGGTGGCCGAAGAACCAGAACAGGTGCTGCCACAATAGCGGCGAGCCGCCCTTGTGATTCAGAATTTGATCGCTGACCATCAGGCCGCCGGGGATGAAGAAACTGGTTCCGGCCGAACGGTCCAGAATCAGCAGCACACCGGCGGCCAAAAGCACGGCGAAACCGAGCAGGCCCAGAATGGCCGTAACGAACCACGTCCAGCAGGTCAGAGGAAGCCGCATCAGCGACATGCCCTGGCAGCGTAAATCGATAATGGTGGCGATGAAATTGATCGCGCCCATGAGCGACGCGCCGCAAAAAATCGCGATACTGACAATCCAGAGCGTTTGCCCCAATCCCTCCCCCGGTCCCGAAAGAACTCCAATGCCGCTCAGTGGCGGATACGTCGTCCAGCCGGATAGCGGCGCGACCGCCTTGCACAAAGAAGGCCGAGACCATCACCACCAGCGCCACCAGTGTCGTCCAGAAAGACAGCATATTCAGCACCGGGAAGGCCATGTCCTCGGCGCCGATCTGGATGGGCAGGAAGTAGTTTCCAAAGCCGCTTTGTGGCGCCGTGGTCAGCACGAAGAAAACCATGATGGTGCCGTGCATGGTCATCAGCGAAAGGTACAACTCCGGAGTCATGATTCCACCCTGCGCCGCCGTGGGCCAGAGACTCGCGAACCACGCAACCTTCGCATCCGGATGGACCATGTGGAAGCGCATCAGCAGCGAAAGGCTCATGCCCACCAGCACCGAAAACAGGGCCAGGAAGTAATATTGGATCCCGATGACCTTGTGATCCAGGCTGAAGACATATCTGCGAATGAAGCCCTCTGGAGCGTGGTGTGCGTGTGCTACTGGTGAGGCCATATTGTTTTCACCGTGTCTGGAATCGTCAGAAAGGGATACTGGGGAAGCATTACTTATTGGCGGCCTGTTCCTGCTTCCACTTCTCGAAATCGGCTTCCGCCATTACCTGCATGGTGCTGCGCATCTGGTAGTGCCCCAAGCCGCACAACTCGGAGCAGGGAATTTCGTACGTGCCCGGCGTGTCTGCCTGGAAATACAAAGGGATCTCCATCCCGGGAACAATATCCTGTTTTAGCCGCAGCTCCCGCACAAAGAAGTTGTGGATCACGTCTCGCGAATGCATGATTAGCTTGATGGGCTTGCCCGCCGGCACCTTTAAAGATGCGCTGACGATATCGTCTTTACCCGCCGGATCGGCATCGGTCAAACCAAACGGATTACCAGCCGCATCGTTCACCTGAGAGAGTTCCGTGGTGCCGAACTTGCCGTCCGGACCTGGATAGCGGAAGGCGAAGGCAAACTGCTTGGCCATCAGCTCGATCGGAATCGCTTTGGGATCGGGTTCCGACAGGTGTACCGCAACCCAGATCTTGGTGCCCGTGAGAACGATGCCGACAAACAGAAGCGCCGTCGCACTCGTCCACACGCTCTCCCATTTGTTATTGCCATGCGAGTAGCTGGCACGGCGTCCATCGTCGCGATAGCGAAAAATGACCCATCCGAGAGCGAATTGCGCGAAGAAGAAGATGACGCCGGTGATCACCAGCGTGCGCATAAACTGCTCATCGTAAGCCAACCCGTGCGCGGAAATGGGCGGCGGGAACCACCAGACCTTGGCTGCGAAGAAGTAAATGATGACGACAGTCAGCACCCAAACGATTGGGGCAAGCAGCATGGCTTCTGATCCCTCCACAGTCCCGGGATAGTGCTTCCCAGGTTTGGATGACAATATCACAATCGTTGAGAGTTAGCAAGGGGGGGGAGGGGCGGAGAATTGTCCAACACAAGATGAGCATGAAACTGGCCAATCGGCTGGGGCGGTTTCCAATGCAAGATGAGCATGAAAAAGGGAACAATGGGGTAGGCGTGGCTCGGCCGGGTGCAGATACGGATGCAGAATGCCGAGAGCCTGAGCCGGGATCAGAGCCAAGAGTTTTTGCGGTCGAGCGAGCCGATCGCGTTCACCAGCGGCGGGCGCGAGGAACGATACCAGTGGGTGGAACAGGTATTGGCCGCGCAGCAGTATGGGGATTTGAGAAAAAGCGAGCGGGGCGTGGTGCGGGCCTACGTGCGGAAAATGACCGGGTTCAGCGAGGCGCAGACCACGCGGTTGATTCGGGGATATCTGGATCAGGGGGTAGTGCGGCGCGAAGCCTATCAACGGCACAAGTTCGCCACCAAGTACACGGCCGCAGACATTGCGTTATTGGCGGAAGTGGACCGGGCGCATGGGCGGTTGAGCGGACCGGCCACGCGGCGGATTTTGCAGCGTGCCTACGAGCAGTTTGGAGAGAAGCCGTACGAGCGACTGGCGAAGATCAGTGTGGCGCACCTGTACAATCTGCGGGCGAGCACGCGATATCGCAACCAGGCGACGGTGTTCGAGCCCACGACCACTGCCGCCATCGGACAGCGCCGCAAGCCGGACCCGCAAGGGCGGCCGGGATATGTTCGCGTGGACACGGTACATCAAGGCGACCGCGCGGGGATCAAGGGGGTGTACCACATCAACGCCGTGGACACGGTGACGCAATGGCAAGTAGTGGGCTGTGCCGAGAAGATCAGCGAGAGATATCTGGTGCCGGTGCTAGCCGCGGTGTTGGCGCAGTTTCCCTTTGCCATCCGCGGGTTTCATGCCGACAACGGCTCGGAGTACATCAATCATCGGGTAGCGGAAATGCTGCGGAAGCTGCACGCGGAATTCACCAAGAGCCGGGCGTGCCGGAGCCAGGACAATGCGCTGGTGGAAGGCAAGAACGGCGCGGTGATTCGCAAGCTGATCGGCTACGGACACATCGCCGGCGCACATGCCACGGCGCTGCAGCAGTTTTACGTCGAGCAGCTGAATCCCTATCTGAATTACCACCGGCCCTGCGGCTTCGCCACAGTGAGTCTGGACGAGCGCGGCAAACGGCAACGCAAATACAAAATCGAGGACTACCGGACGCCGTTCGAGAAGCTGCAATCGCTGCCGGAAGCGGCGCAGCTTTTGAAACCGGGCTTGAGTTTGCCCGACCTGGAGAAGCAGGCGCGAGCCATCAGCGACACCGCATGCGCTCGCCGGATGAACGCGGCGAAGGCCAAGTTGCTTCGGCAATGCCAGACACCGGCATTACCGAAGCTGGGCTAGCGGGGGCCGTGGAAATGCCGGGCCCGTGGAAAGCTTGGAAAACCAGAGGCGGGTTTCCCAAGCTTTCCACCGTCCCTTGGGAATCTCGCCAAAAGCGCGAGATTCCCACATTCCCACCGCCCGGCTTCGCGGCCATGGAAAAGTGGAAAACCAAAAGCAGGTTTCCCACTTTCCCACCGCCGCTCGCGACGATGACTCCTGTTCTCTCTCTGAAAACAAAAAACCAAAGAAAGGAAGTCGGCCGCTGCGCGGCCTCCTCATTCCCCTATCCGTTCTCCCTACGGTCGAACGGGACCATTTTCATGCTCATTATTCGATTGGAAAATGCTGCGGCCCGGAAGACCCCGTGGCGCCCCGATTACATTCCGCATTTCCTCTATATCTTGTTGAGAATCAGAAATCTAACCACCCAATCGCACCTTTTTTTCCCAACGTCCATGCTAATCTCCAACCGGGGGACGCAATGCAGGGCCTATGCTGCGAGCCGTTGACGACCAAGCAGATCAAAGATCGTACACAATTGCATGTGGGGCCGATCGTCCTGCACCCGCGACGCTCCCATCCGAGAGGTTGGCTTCGTTGTGCGCCGGCCCAAACCGGCATGGAGTAGAGAAGGAAAGAGCCTCACTGGAAAGGAGGTAGCGACTCCATCCTGACCCAGAGCCTTGCGTGGCCGTCCGCGAGGCAGCCATCGAAGCGTAGACAGGGGCATAGGTGGGCCGGGTGATTGAGCTGCGAAAGAATAATTCCGGGGCGCCTGCGCCGGAAACGGCGACAGACCGGCGGGAAAAGCCGGAATGCCGTACCGCCCGCATGCACGCACTGGAGGCGTCGGACCGAGGTGAAGTACCGAAGAGTCGCGGGAACAATTGGGTGCCCGCTGGACCCGGAGAGCGGGGAGGGAAGACCTCGGATCAAGGAGAACGCCAGCCCGACCCACACGCGTCCGGCACAGAACGGGGAGCGCGTGTCCCAAGTTTTGGCAGGCGTGCGACAGGCAGCTAGGCGACGGAAGAAAGAGAAGTTCACTATGCTGCTCCATCATTTGACGGAGGCACTCTTGCGCGACAGCTTCTACGGGCTGAAACGGGAATCGGCCACAGGGGTGGATGGAGTGACCTGGAAGGCGTATGAAACCGGACTGGCAGAGCGACTGCGAGATTTGCACGGCCGGGTGCATCGGAGGAAGGCGCCTGGTCGGAGACGAAGATACGCGTCGCCCACAACTGCCGCCCACCCCCATGCCGAGAGAACTTAGCTTGACTCAAACACCAGCGCCAATGCACGCACAGCCGCATCGCGCCCCGATCGGAAATTGGCTTCCGTCGCCTGCTGCCAACCTCCGCACACTCCGTTAGCCCCGCATCAAGGTGCTGCTCAATTGGAAATACCTATCGCATAACCCTGGCTCTTGCCGACGGCGGAGGCAGGCGAATTGGGCAATGCCCGCTGAATGCCGGACTATTGATTGACGCCCGAGGCCAGGAAGCCTCCATCGACCGCAATGCATTGGCCCGTAATGAAGCTCGCGGCATCGGAGGCCAGCAGGACGGCTGCGCCGATTAACTCCTCCGCCTGGCCGAAGCGACCCATGGGAGTCCGCAGTTTCAACTCGCGGCCGCGCTCGGTGCCGTCCAGCAGCTGGGCGTTCAAATCGGTGCGGAAGACTCCTGGAGCAATCGCGTTCACGTTAATCCCCTCGCGAGCCCATTCGACGGCGAGGTTGCGTGTCAGTCCCAAAACGGCGGCTTTGGAGGCGGCGTAGGCAGTGACTTCGAGGAAGCCGACGTAGGAAGTGAGCGACGCGATATTGATGATGCGCCCGCAGCCGTTGGCTGCCAGGGGCCGATAGAAAGACTGGCAGGCGCGGAGAGTGCCGGTGAGGTTGACGTCGAGGATGCGGGTCCAGTCGGATTCGGCGAGGGCGGCGGTGGCCGTGCGCTGGGTCTGCCCGGCGGCGTTCAGCAGGATATCCACCCGGCCGAATTGCGCCAGCACCGCATCGCGGAAGCGGTCGATGGATTCGCGGGTGCCCGCGTCACAGGCGTGGCGCAGGGTCCGGCGGCCGGAGGCTTCAATTTCGCGGCAAGCTTCCTCGATGAGCGGGGCGCGGCGGCCTGTGGGCACTACATCGGCGCCGGCGGCGGCCAATCCGCCCGCCAGTTTGCGGCCGAGGCCGGAAGTGCCACCGATGACGACGGCGACGCGTCCGGTAAGATCGAGAGGATTCTTGTTGGGCATGGTGAGTTCAATCCAGATGGGCGGCCAGGGAGCGTGCTTCCAGATTCGCTTGGGCCGCGGGAAGACCAACGACGCCTGCGATCCAGCTGTTTTTGCAGAAGACGAAGACGGGCACGCCGGCCCCATTCTGGCCGGAGTAACCTCCGAATTCGGGCACGATCTGGGGTGCCGTCATCGCCTTCCGCCAGTCGAGCAGCAGGAAAGCGGCATCCTGGGCGCTGGGGGCTTTAGCGACGAACATCTGGTAATCGGTTTTGCCGCGGCGGAAATGTGCGAGCGTGCCGCCAGGCATGTACGCTTTACCCAGCAGGTGATTGCCCGCTACTTCGGTGGCGGTCCGGTTGGCCAGGGGGAAGCGCCGGGATTCATCGGACGGTCTGGAAAGGTCGGCGGTCCTGGCCGGTTCGGGCGAAGCCGGCTTGGGCTGGTCTCCGCAAGAGACAAGGAGGGCGGCGGCCAACAACGCCAAGGCGATAGAGCGCATTCGACCGCAGTATAACGCGGGTTATCCATGTATTACCGCCTCTCAAACCGAGCCGCGACAGAGCGTCCCCCAACTATCGCGCCGGAGGATGTATGAAAAACCTCTTCAAGTCCTTGCATAAAGCGGCGCCGGGGAATTCACCCGCCAGTAGCGCGCTGTGCGGCAAGAATCGCATTCAGCAGGAATCGGGTGGTCCCAGTTTGATTGCGGCCATGCTGCTTTGCGGGACCGATTGGTAATCGGCCCCTGGTCACGCGCCGGATGTGCCGACTTCACGGTAGACGTCCAGCACTTCGCGGGCGGTGCGATCCCAGCTATACCGCGCCGCCTGCAGTTTGCCTTTGGCGACCAGCGTGGCGCGGAGGTCGGCGTCCAGCAGAGCTTCCTGGATGGCGCGGGCGATTTCGAATACGTTCTCCGGATTGACCAGGAGGGCGGCGTCGCCGAGGACTTCGGGCAGGGAACTGACGTTAGAAGCGACTACCGGCGTACCGGCGGCCATCGCTTCCAGCGGAGGCAAGCCGAAGCCTTCGTAGAGCGAGGGAAAGGTGAAGAGGGCGGCGCTATCGAAAAAGACGCGCAACGCTTCGAAGGGGACGAAACCGAGGAAGCGGACGGACTTTTCGACGCGGGTCTGCAGGACGGCGCGGCGCACGGAGGGAAAGCGCGAGATCTCGTCGCCGATGATCACCAGATGCAGGTTGCGGTAGATGGGGTGCTGGGATAAGCGCTCGCGCACCACGGCAAAGGCTTCCACCAGCCGCGGAATATTCTTCTGCGGACGGATGTTGCCCGCATACAGCAGGAAGGGATAGTCGATCTGATAGCGTTCCAGGATGGCGCGCGCGCGATCGGGCGGCGCGGGGACAAAGAAATCGGGATTCGGAGCGTTGTAGGCGAGATGAATGCGATCGATCGGAATGTTGAGCGCGGTATGAACGTCGCGCCGGGTGGATTCTGAAACCGCCATGATGCGGCGCGCGCGCAGCAATCCGCGGCGGAGAAGATAGCGCCGGATTTCGGTGCGCAGGCCGGAACCGGTATCGAATAGCAGGCGCGACATATCGTGGATGGTGACCACGTAAGGCTCGTGCATCAATAGAGGCACCTGGTTTAGGGGGATGTGGACGACGCTCGGCGACAGGCGGTGCAGGAACAAGGGGAAGGTCAGATGATTAAGCGCGACCGAGTCGGGCCGCGGATATGGGGCAACCGTGAAGTTCGGCGGCAGTTCGCCAAACGCGCCTTTATCGTCGGGTAGCGTCACCAGCCAGTAACTGTTGGTCTGGTCGATGGCGGCCAGACCGCGCAACAGACCGTAGATGTAAGTGCCGATGCCGAAGTCGCGCACACGGCGGGCATCGAACACGATGCGCAATGGCATGGGCGGGCCGTCAGGCGCCGGCGAGAGCGCCCTGACGTCTCCAGGCGTAGAGCGGGAAGCGCGCGGTCAGTGCGTCGACCTTGCGGCGCACGTCGGCGATAGCGGCTTCGGATGCGATGTTGGCGAGCACTTCGGCGATCAGCGCGCCGACGGTCCGCATTTCGGATTCGCCGAAGCCGCGGGTGGTGACGGCGGGGCTGCCCAGGCGGATGCCGCTCGGATTGAGCGGCGGATTCTTGTCGAAAGGGATGGCGTTCTTGTTGACCGTGATCCGGGCGCGATCGAGCGCGGCCTCGGCCTCTTTCCCGCGAACACCCTTGGAGAAAACATCGACCAGCATTAAGTGGGTGTCGGTGCCGTTGGAGACGAGGTGAAATCCGGCTTCCACCAGGGTAGCGGCCAGGGCTTTCGCGTTGGCGACGACCTGCTTTTGATATTCCACGTAGCCCGGCTCCATGGCTTCCTTGAAGGCGACGGCCTTGCCGGCCATGATGTGGACGAGAGGTCCGCCCTGCAGGCCCGGGAAGACCGTTTTATCGACGGCGGCGGCGAATTTCTCGCGGCACAGGATCAGACCGGCGCGGGGGCCGCGGAGGGTCTTGTGGGTGGTTGAGGTCACGATATCGGCGTACTGGCAGGGGTTGGGGTGCAGCCCCGCGGCGACCAGCCCCGCGATGTGTGCCATGTCGACCACGAAGAAGGCGCCGACGGAGTCGGCGATTTCGCGGAAGCGCGGGAAGTCAAGGGTGCGGGGGTAGGCGCTGGCGCCGGCCAGCACCATTTTCGGTTTGTGTTCCAGCGCCAGGCGCGCGACTTCGTCGTAATCGATGCGCTCGTCGTCCTGCCGAACACCATAAGGCACGATGTTATAGAGCTTGCCAGAGAAGTTGAGCTTGTGGCCGTGCGTGAGGTGGCCGCCGTGGGCCAGGTTCATGCCGAGGACGGTGTCGCCGGGCTGGAGCAGGGCGGTGTAGGCGGCCTGATTGGCCTGGGAGCCGGAGTGCGGCTGGACATTGGCGTGTTCGGCGCCGAATAGCTTTTTGGCGCGGTCGCGCGCGAGGTTTTCGATGACGTCGGCGAACTCGCAGCCGCCGTAATAGCGTTTGCCGGGATAGCCCTCGGCGTACTTGTTGGTGAAGATACTGCCGGCGGCTTCGAGGATGGCTTCCGAAACGAAGTTCTCGCTGGCGATCAGTTCCAGTTGCGAGTGTTGGCGGTCGGCCTCGTGCAGAATCGCCCGGTAGACATCCGGGTCAACCTCGGCGAGGGGGCGGGACATGCGGTCTGATTCGGTTTTCATGGCGGGGTAAGTCGATTTTAACATTGTGAATTGGGGGTGGGACGGGTTGTGGGAAGCTTGGAAAGGCGGACCCTATGCCGAACCGACCATCTCCCAAAAGACTTCTTCTCATCGGCGCATCGCGCGGCCTCGGGCTGGCCCTGGCCGAAGAGTACCTCAAACGCGGCTGGATGGTCGTTGCAACCGAGCGCGGAGGTGTCAGATCGAAGTTGCACGACTTGGCCAAGCAGTTCGAAGGCAGGCTCCAAGTCGAGACCGTGGACATTGTCTATCCGGACCAAGTCGCGGCGCTACGCCGACGGCTGGCGGCCCGCAGGTTCGACATGCTGTTCGTCAATGCCGGGGTCAAGAACGACGATCGCGAGACGATCGCGGACGTTTCCACGGAAGAATTCATACGAGTGATGGTCACCAATGCCCTGAGCCCGATGCGTGTGGTGGAAGCACTTCACGACCTTGTCGTTCCGGGCGGGACCATTGGGATCATGTCTTCCGGGCAAGGCAGTGTCTCCAACAACCAAAACGGCGGGTACGAGGTCTATCGCGGCAGCAAGGCGGCGCTCAACACGTTCATGCGCAGCTTCGCGGCGCGCCATGCAGGCGACGGACGGACGTTGCTGCTGATGGCGCCGGGCTGGGTGCACACCGACATGGGTGGTCCCGGCGCGCGGCTGAGTATCGAGGAGAGCGTTCCGAATCTGGCGAACACCATCGACGCGCAGGCTGGCAAAGGCGGGCTTCAGTTTTTGGACTATCTCGGTAGGCAGGTTGCTTGGTAGTGACCGCGGCCTTCTGAACGCACCAGCGGATTTTACGGCGAATGCTAAACTAAAGCTCCTCATGCTCTGGAGCAAACTGTTCATCCCGACGCTGCGCGACAATCCCGCCGAGGCGGAGGCTGCCAGCCATCAACTGCTGTTGCGGGCGGGTTACATCCGGCAAGTCGCGGCAGGAATTTATAGCTACTTGTTTCTGGCGCAGCGCTCCCTGCTGAAGATCACGCGCATCGTGCGGGAGGAGATGGATGCCATCGGAGCGCAGGAGATGTTGATGCCGGCGCTGAATCCGGCGGAGCTCTGGCAGGAGTCGGGACGTTGGGCGGCCATGGGTGACAACATGTTCCGGCTGAAGGACCGCTTCCAGCGCGAGCTGTGCCTGGGCATGACGCACGAGGAAACCGTCACGGCGACGGCGCGCGGGGAACTGCGCAGTTATAAGCAACTGCCGCAGATCTGGTATCAGATCCAGACCAAGTTTCGCGACGAAGCGCGGCCCAAGTCGGGGCTGCTGCGCGTGCGCGAATTCATCATGAAGGATGCTTACTCGTTCGATATCGACGCGGCCGCGCTGGACGCATCCTATAAGAAGCATCACGACGCTTACCGGCGGATCTTCGATCGCTGCGGATTGCAATACGTGGTAGTGGAGGCGCATTCTGGCGCAATGGGCGGCAGCCAGTCGCACGAGTTCATGGTGGAGTCGGAAGCGGGCGAGGACTTCATCGTGATGTGCCGGAAATGCGGGTACGCGGCGAATCGGGAGAAGGCCACGGCGCAGCCGGGCAGCCCTGCGGCGTCCGATCCGGACGGTGAGTTCGCGCCGGAGGAATTTCACACGCCGGGGCGCAAGACCATCGCGGAGGTGAGCGCCTTCACGGGGCTGCCGGAAACATCGCAGATGAAAAGCCTGGTACTGGTGGCCAACGGCAAGACGGTCCTGGTGCTGCTGCGCGGCGATCATCAGTTGAGCGAGACCAAGTTCGCCGGCCTGGTGGGCGACCCGGCGTTCCGGCAGGCGCAGACGGACGAGATCCGGCAGGCGTTTGGCGCGAATCCGGGATCGCTCGGACCGGTAGGCGTAACGGGGCTGCGAATTCTGGTGGACCATGCCTTGGCTGGCCGGCGCAACATGATTGCGGGCGCGAATCGCGACGACTATCATTTGCGGCACGTGACGCCGGGCGAGGATTTTCAGGCCGAGTTCGCGGATCTGCGCGCAGTTGAGGCGGGCGATGGCTGCTCGCAGTGCGCCGCGCCGGTGGAAGTGAGAAAGACGCTGGAGATCGGGCATATCTTCAAACTGGGTTACAAGTACTCGGAATCGATGGGGCTGCATGTCACTAACATCGCGGGCGAGGAAGTGACGCCGATCATGGGCTCTTACGGCATCGGCATGGAACGCATTCTGAGCGCGGCGATCGAACTCTACCACGACAAAGACGGGATGATGCTGCCGCCGGCCATCGCGCCGTTCACGGTGGTGGTGACGCCGGTAAACATGAACGATGCGGCGCAGCAGCAGGCAGCGCGGGAAATCTACAAGGAGTGCGCGGCGGCGGGGCTGGATGTATTGTTCGACGATCGCGACGAGCGCCCGGGAGTCAAGTTCAAGGATGCGGATCTGATTGGCATTCCGTTCCGCATCACCGTGGGGAAAAAGATCGGCGCGGGGCTGGTGGAACTGGTGGAGCGGCGTGGCAGGAAAACGACCGACGTGCCCGCGGCGGAAGCCGCGGAGCGCGTGGCGACACTGGCGCAGGTGACGGCATGACCGACTGGGCGAGGATCCGCCAGGAGTTTCCGGCGCTGGAGCAGTGGACCTATCTGAATACAGCCACCTTCGGGCAGATGCCGCGGCGCGCGGCGGAAGCGGCGGCGCAACACTTCGCGCGGCGCGACGAACTGGCATGCTCGGACTTCATGCAGTGGTTCGACGATGCGGACCGCATTCGCGGGCGCATCGGAGAGCTCATCGGATGCCAGGGCGCCGACATCGCGTTTATCCAGAATGCATCGGCTGGGCTGTCGCTGCTACTGGGCGGCTTGGACTGGAAGACGGGCGACCAGATCGTAACGCTGCGGGACGAGTTTCCCAATCATTACTACTATCCTTCGCACTTGCGCGGGAGTGGCGTCGAGTTTCTGGAAACGGACTGGGAACAATTCTATGCGAGCCTGACGGCGCGAACGCGGCTGGTAGCGATCAGCACGGTGAATTATTCGACCGGGTTCCGGCCTCCGCTCGAGGAGATCGGCGCGGAACTGCGTCGGCGCCACATCATGCTGTATGTCGACGGGACGCAGAGCCTGGGCGCGCTGCGCTTCGATGTCGCCAGCGTGCGGCCGGATTTGTTTGCAGTGGATGCTTACAAGTGGCTGCTCTCGCCAAATGGCGCGGGGTTCATGTATGTAAGCCCGGAATTGCGGGCGCGGCTGGGGCCGGCGGTGATCGGGTGGAGGAGCCACAAGGGCTGGCGTAACACGGAAAGTCTGCATCACGGCACGCCGGAATTCGCGACCCAAGCGGAAAGGTACGAAGGCGGAATGCTGCCGTTCGGCCTGCTCTATGCGATGGATGCCGTGATCGGGATGGTGCGGGAGATCGGACCGGAGCCAATCGAGCGGCGGGTGATGGAACTCGCTGGAAAGACTCGCGAGGTGCTGCGCAAGGCGGGCGGGGTACTGCCTGGAGAAAGGTTGCCGCACTACGATTCGCAGATCGTCACGGCGCGCTTTCCGGGGCGGGAGGCGCCGGCGCTGGCGCGGGAATTGGCCGCGCGCCGCGTACTGGTGGCCGCGCGGCACGGCAATCTGCGCGTATCACCGCACTTCTACAACAACGAAGCAGACCTGACCCGTCTGGCGGAAGCGCTGGCCTAGAGGCCGTGTTTGCGTTCGAAATCCGCTAGGGTCATATCGCCGGAGCGGATTTGGCGGATGCTTTCTTCGATTTCTTCAATTTCGCCGGGCGAGAGGGGCTCGCTGGAATCGAGAAGGGTTTCCAGATAGCGCTGCGCGGCGTGGATGCCGGCCTCTGGCAGAACTTCCTTCGAAGGTGTCATGAGGACCTCCTACCTTAAGTACAGCACTTTGCCGGCGGACTGGGGACGCGCGTTTACAATGATGGTTTGCTAATCCTCGCCTCCATCTTTTTCGGGGCTATCTTAACCCTGGCGGTCGCCTGTATGTTGGGCAGCGTGTGCCTGCGCCGGCTGCCGGTTCCGTGGACCATCGCGCTGGCAGTGGGAGCGGCGGCGGAGAGCACGTTGGTGTTTGCGCTCCTGGCGGCGCATGTAGGACGGCGTGGCGTGTTCATCGCCATGGCGGCGGCATGCCTGCTCGCTTACTGGTTTGCGGGAAGGGGAGCGGCGCGCCTTGCCGAGCCATGGCGCGAGGGCGCGGATCGCGTGACCGTCTACCTGGCCGGCGCAGCGCTGGCATCTTACACGGTGCTGTATCTGGTGACGGCAATGGCGCCGGAGTTGGAGCCGGACGCGATCGCCTATCACCTGGGATTCACGGCGGAGTATGTACGGCTGGCACGCTTCCCGCGTCGCGTGGGCTTCTACGAGATGCTGCCGCAGGGCCTGGAAATGCTGTTCGTGCCGGCCTTCGCGTTCGGGAAGCACTCGGCGGCCAAGCTGGTGCATTTCGCGTTTCTGCTGGCGACGGTGCCTTTGATCCTGCAGGTCGGACGGAGGCTGCGGATTGGGGGGGGGCGGCGCTGGCGGCGGCCGCGTTGTACTTCTGCGCGCCGGTGACGGGCATCACTGGAACGTCGGCTTACACGGACGCGGGCGGCGTTTTCTTCACCCTGGCGACGTTTTATCTGCTGCTGGTGTGGCGCGATACGCGCGATATTCGCTACCTTGCGCCGGCAGGTATTACCGCGGGCTTCGGTTACGCCGTCAAATTTCCGGGCGGCCTGGTAGCGGTGTTCGCTCTCATTTTCATAGTCGCGGTGGAGCGGAAAGTGCGCTGGCGGCCCTTGGCGCTGCTGGCGGGAATGGCTGCGTTGATGGCGGCGCCGTGGGTATTGCGCAGCGCCATCATGACCGGCGATCCGTTCGCGCCGCTCTTCAACCGCTTCTTTCCCAATCCGTATTTTCACGCGGCGATGGAAAAGGATCTGGCCGTCGCGCTCAGCTCGTTAAACGGCGTGCCCTGGTGGCGGGCGCCTTACGAATTGATCGTGGGAGGAGCTTTTGCCGGCACTATGGGCCCGGCGTTTTTCCTGCTGCCGCTGGGATTGCTGGCGCTGCGCAAGCGGGCGGGCCGGCTGTGCTGGCTGGCGGCGGTGCTGCTGGCCTTACCGTGGCTTTCCAATACCGGAGCCCGCTTTCTCATGCCGGCGCTTCCGTTTTTCGCCCTGGTCCTGGTGATGCCGTTGCCGCGCGCCGCGCTGTGGGCGTGCGTGGCGATTCAGGCGGTCGGCTGCTGGCCCGCGGTGTACGCTCTATACCATCCCGGCTTCACATGGCGGCTGCAGCGGATTCCGTGGAGCGCGGCGGTGCGGCTGGAGAAGGACGAAGATTACTTGAAGCGCATCATTCCGGATGCCTACGGCGTGGCGCGCATGGTGCAGGACAACACCAAGCCCGGCGAGCGCATCTTCGCGCTGGTTTCCGCGCCCGGGGCGTACCGGGATCGCGAGATGCTGGAATTCTGGCATTCGGCGCAGGCGGAAGTGTGGAGTGAGACGCTACGCGCGGCCGCAGCGCCGAAGTATCCCCTGTTCAACGAGCGGGCCGATTTTCCCCCAGTCGCGCTGACGGGTGTGCGCATCCGCGCGCCGCAGGCGTCGCCGCTCGACTGGCGCATTCACGAGATTCAGTTCTACGGCGGTGACAATGCTCTGCCGCCGAGCACCCAGTGGGAATTGCGCGCATGGCCGAATGCCTGGGAATTGCCGCTTTCGTTCGACCGGAACATGGCGACATTCTGGCGCACGTGGGGACCGATTCAAGCGGGCAATTACGTGGAAGTGGACTTCGACAAACCGCTAACGCTGACGGCCGCGACGATTACCACGCCGACCGCGTTCTTCTCCCTGCCGTTCGATTTCTACGGCCGCGAGGCGGATGGATGGCATCTGCTGACGGCGAAACCAACCGTGACGCCGCGGCCGTTGGGAAACGTACGCATGTCGGCCACGCGGGCGATTCGGAGCGGCGGATACAGCTACATTCTGGCGAATAATGGGAATGAAGGGAACGGAATTCTGGGTGCGGACATGGCCGCGCGCGAATTGGAGTGGGGCCTTGAGCGCACGGCGTCGTTCGGCCCGGTGATTCTGTTTCACATCAAGTAGGGAGGCGAATCCAATGGAAGCGAAATCCGGCACTAGATTTCCGGGCGAGAGCGACGAATACAGGCAGGCGCGCAACGATCTGCTGGCGGCTGAGGTAGACCTACGGCGGCAGATCGCAGTGGTGGCGGCGAAGCGGCAAAAGCTCCCCGTGGGCGGTCTGGTTCCGGAGGATTATATTTTCGAGGAAGGCCCGAAGCAGGTGAAGCTGTCGGAGTTGTTTGGGCCCGGTAAGGACACGTTGGCGATCTACAGCTTCATGTTCGGGCCGAACATGAAGCAGTCCTGCCCCATGTGTACGTCTTTCCTCGATAGCCTCGATGGCGCGGCCGAACACGCCGCGCAGCGCATGAACCTGGTGGTAGTGGCCCGGTCGCCGACCGGCCGCATTCGCGAGTTTGCGCGGGAACGCGGCTGGCGGCGGCTGCGGCTCCTGTCATCGGCGAACAACTCTTACAACAACGACTACTACGGCGAAGCGCCCGACGGCTCCCAGATCCCTTCGATGAATGTGTTCGTGCGTCGGGACGGCCAGGTTCATCACTTCTATCACACGGAAGTGATGTTCGTGAAAAACGATCCGGGCATGGACGAACGCCATGTGGACATGCTGATGCCGCTATGGAACTTGTTGGATCTGACCCCGGAAGGCCGAGGCACGGACTGGTATCCGCGCCTCGCTTATTAAAGCTGGTCCTAGTGGCCGCCGGGACCTCCAAACCCACCTTGCGCTCCGCCCGCGCCGCCCAGCAACAGATGAGTCACGCCGCTCGATGTGTCGTAGGTTTCAAACGACGCTTGCAGATTGCATGGGGCGGACGTCGATGATGTGGGCGCAGTCCAGGTCACTTGACCGCGGATGACCGTTCGGCCCGCGGAGCCGGTGCTTGTGTATGGCAGCGATGCAGAATAAGTCTGGGCCGCCGTGACGGTGAAGGTGCTGGCCGATCCGACGGTCGCTCCGGCAGCGTCAATGAAGGTGATTGTTCCAGTGCACGAGGCTGCCGTGCCGCTCGAAGAATTCGCGGCGAGGTTGGCCACGTTGATTTGCGCGGTTTCCGTGGTCGCCAAGCCCACCGGTGGAAAGTTGATCTGGGGCGTGTAAGGGGCCGCCGAACCGGTCGTGGTCGTACTGTATTGAGCAAAGGCTCCTGAAACACCGCATCCCAGTGCAAGAAACGCGAAGAGGAAACGTTGAATTGTCATTTGGTTCTCCTATGCCTCCTGCGGACGGGCGATTGGAGAGCGCTGTTTCGCCAACGCCGTGATCTTTACTTTCTTAGGCCGGACTTAACAAAACTTAACAAAGGCGATGCGTCCTGGATGGCGCGGGGCCCGTCCTTAATACTTCCAGATGGAAAACTCCCATCGCCGCGTTTGGCTCGCCTGGATGGCCGTCGGCCTGCTCGTGGTGTTGTGCGGGACATTGGCGGGACTGCAATACCGGTGGATCGGAAAGACAACGGAAGCGGAGCGTACCCGGCTGCGCGGCGAACTGCATGCACGGCTTGGCTTGCTGGCGCGGGCGTTCAACGAGGAACTCCGCAGCGCCTGCGCACCAGGGTCGTCTGACGCCGCGTTGTGGTTCCGGCGCATGGCGGTCGTGGCATCGCCCGCGGAACGCCCGGCAGGGTGGAACGCGGGTGTGGATGGGCTGCTGGTGCTGCCGCGCTTCGGAGGTCCGGCGAGAAGCTGGACCCTGCTCGACGTCAACATGGACTACGTGCGGGGTACCGTAGTTCCTGCACTGACGCAGCGCTATCTGGGCGTCGATGGAAAAGCGGAGTACCATGTGGAACTGGTGACGGCGGGGCAGCGCGCAAGCATGCGTGAGGACGATTGGATCCCGCTGGCGGACGAGGGGCCCGGCGGGGGACCACGTCACGGTGGCCCCGGTCCGGGATTTGGCGGTTTCGAGAACGGCGGGCCTCCGCCCCCCCCGGATGCCGGACGCGAGCGATGGCGGCTGTTCGTCAGCCATAGCGACGGATCGCTGGAGGCGCTAGTGGAGCAGACACGGCGCGTAAACCTGGCAATCTCGGCCGGTATTCTTTTGTTGATCCTGGCGGTGGTCACGGCGCTGGCGCAGTTTACGCGGCGGGCGCACTGGCTGGCGCAACAGCAGATGGATTTCGTGGCGGGCGTATCGCACGAATTGCGGACGCCGCTGGCGGTGATCCGCACCGCCGCCTACAACTTGCGTGGAAAGCTGGTGAACAGTCCGGAACAAGTAGAACGCTACGGCGCGCTGATCCAGGACGAAAGTGAAAGACTGGGGTCGCTCGTGGAGCAGGTCTTGCGTTTTGCGAGCAGCGAAGCGGGGCATGCCATCGGAACGCCCACACCAATGTCCATCGCGGAAGTGCTGGAACACGATCTGCGATTCGAAAATGGCGGCCCGCCGGACGGTTGGTGCGTCGAAAAGAAGATCGAAGCTGGGATGCCGCCGGTGATGGGTGACCGGCTGGCGATGCGGCAGGCGTTGCAGAATCTGATCGACAATGCCATGAAATACGGCGCCGGCGAGAGCTCTTGGATCGGCGTGCGTGTGGCCGCGGTGAAAGATGCGGGCGGCGAGGCGGTAGAGATTCGCGTGGCGGATCGCGGTCCAGGCATCCCGCCGGACGAGCAGGGACGAATCTTCGAGCCGTTCTTTCGCGGGGCGCGCGCGATGCGAGACCAGGTGCATGGAACGGGGTTGGGGCTGAGTCTGACTAAGAAAATTGTGGAGGCGCACGGCGGCACGATCCGGGTGAATACCGCGCCGGCGAAGGGAACGGAATTTATTGTGCGGATACCTTCCGCACCGGTGGAGATGCAAGATGAGCTCGCGCATTCTGTTAGTTGAAGACGAACCGGGCTTGGTGTTGACGCTTACCGACTTGATGACGGCGGAAGGCTACGAAGTGGAAGCGGTGGGCGATGGCGATGCGGCGTTGACCCGTGCCGAGATGGGCGGCTTCCAACTGATGATCTTGGATTTGATGCTGCCCAAGCGGACCGGGTTCGAGGTATGCCGGAGCCTCCGCCAGCGAGGCGCGGACCTGGCGATCCTGATGCTGACGGCGAGGTCGCAGGTGGTGGATCGCGTAGTGGGATTACGCATCGGGGCGGACGATTATTTGACGAAACCATTCGATCCGGCGGAACTGCTGGCGCGCGTGGCGGCGTTACTGCGGCGGGTGATGAAAGAAAATCGGACATCGGTGCGCACCTTTGCCTTCGACGACGTGACCGTCGATTTCGAACGCGCGGAAGTGCGCAAGGGCGGCCATCCCGTGAGCCTGGCGGGCAAGGAGATGCAGTTGCTGCGATATCTGGTGGACCATCGCGACCGGGTAGTCCCGCGCGAGGAGATCATGCGCAAGGTTTGGGAATACAACAGCGAAGCCTCTTCGCGCACCATCGACGTGCATGTGGCGTGGCTGCGGCAGAAGCTGGAGCAGAATCCGCAGAATCCACGATACATTCAGACGCTGCGCGGGAAGGGCTACCGGTTCGCGGCGTAGCAGTTGTTAAGCGAGCGCAAAACTTCCATTAAGAGAGTTAAGATGCGGGGTCCGACGCCAACCGCGCGGCGAACGAAAGCGTCTTCATTCACAGGAGGAATTACCGAATGAAGGCAGTTTCGAGATTGATGGGGACAGCGGTGCTGGTAGCGGCCGCGGCGTTCGCGCAACATGCGCCGCCCGATCCGGCATCGATGGCCCAGCATCGCGTCACGCAGTTGACCGGGCAGTTGGGCTTGACCAGCGCGCAGGCGGCGCAGGCAACCACGATTTATACCAATTCGGCGGCGGCCGTGGCCCCGCTGCAGGCGCAGATGCGAAACCTGCAGATCGCGATGCAGGGGGCGGTGAAGAGCGGCGCGGCGGATATCATTGAGCAGACGGCGGCACAGATGGGCACGCTGACGGGACAGATCACAGCGCTCCAGAGCAAGGCCGATGCGGCGTTTTATGCGGGGCTGAGCACGTCGCAACAGGCGGCGGCTAACGCCATACCCGGAGCTTTAGGCGGCCCGCATGGTCCTGGGGGGCCCGGCGGAGGCGGACCCCCACCGGGACCGCCTCCCACCGAGCAGTAGGCATTGGTTCGAAACGGGAGGGCGGGTCGACGCCCTCCCGATCAGTAATTGAATAGAAATTCTTTGCTGGTCAGCATGGCCCACATCATGTCTTCCAGGGCCTGGCGATGGGCGTCGCGCCGCACTTCCGGAGAGCCTGAGGTGGCGCGGGCACTGTGCAGTTCGTCCAGCAGCGGGGCGCGCTCGGCCTCCGTCGGATAGCGGCTGAAGGCGGACAGATACAGGTGATCGAGAATGCGCGCGTCGGACAGCCCCAGCTTGATGGCAAGCGCGGCGTAGCCGTTCGTATCGCTCAATTTCTTGTTCAGCGTGTCGCCATTGATGACATGCAGCGCTTGCGCGATGTTGGGCTCGCTGGAGCGTTCCCCGGCATCGCAGATGATGCGCTTGGGTCGTCCGAACGCACTCAGGAATTGCGACTGGACCTGAACATCGGGTAACTGCTGCGCGCGCGTGCCGGCGGGATAGCCGCCGAATCGGGTGGCGACGCCGGTGACTTGCGACATAGCGTCGAGCAAAACTTCCGCCGGAAGGCGCTTCACGAAATAGCGCGAATAATATTTCGTATCCATCTGATTGGCAGCGTTAGAATCGGCGGAAAGCTGGTATGCGCTGGAATTCATGATGGTGCGGATGAGGCGCTTCACGTCGTAGCCATTCTTCACGAAATCGTCGCTGAGGGCGGCGAATAATTCCTCGTTGGAGGCGGGATTGGTCGCCCGCACATCGTCCACGGATTCCACCAGGCCGCGGCCCATGAAGTTAGCCCAAACGCGATTGACCAGGGCGCGCGAGAAGTAGGTGTTCTTGGGGCTGATTAGCCAATCGGCGAAGTGGACGCGGCGGTCGTCGGTCGCGTCGAGAGACATCGGCGTGCCGTCGAGCGGCGTGGGCGGCAGCGGTTTGAGCAGCTTGGGGTGGAGGACGTCGCCGGTGTCTTTGGCGTACACCACGATGTCGCCGGGCTCGCTTCCGTTCTTCAGGCCGACGCGGGCGAAGAGATTGACCAATTCGTAATACTGCTTCTGGGTCCACTTTTCGAGCGGGTGATTATGGCAGCGCGCACAGGTGACGCGATTGCCCATGAAGGCTTCGGTGGCGGTTTCTGTGAGATCGATCGGATCCTTGTGCAGGACGTAATAATTCAGGGCGCCGTTCTGGCGCGTATCGCCAGAGCCGGTGAAGATTTCGTAGGCGAATCTGTTCCAGGGCTTATCCTGCTGGACGCTATCGCGAATCCAGTTGTAGAACGACCACATCGCGTTGCCCCGCAGCTTGCGGCTGGAAATCAGCATGAGGTCGGACCACTTGTAGGCCCAATAGTCGACGTACTCATCGCGTTCGAGGAGGCGATCGATCAGCTTGGCGCGCTTATCGGCCGAGTTTTCGGCTAGGAAGTCTTCCACTTCCTCGGAAGTGGGCAGGATACCGGCGGCATCCAGATAGGCGCGGCGGATGAAAGTGGCGTCGGAGGCGGCGCCGGAAGGCGCGATGTTGAGGGCCTTCAGTTTGGCGAGCACCAGATCGTCGATGAAGTTGTGGCGCCGGAATTTGGTGTAGGCGCCGGGATCGACTTTGTTGTCGTAGGGGACGCCGAGGCGGGCATATAGCACGCGGCTGGCGTACCAGAGGGTGATGGCGGCCTCCCCGCTGCCGTTCATTTTGACATGGCCGTAGTCGTCCACCGAGGCGACGCCTTCGTCGCTCGAACCATAGCGGACCCAACGGGTGACGTCGCGGAGGCGGCCGTCAGAATACTTAGCGCGGACGACGATCTGCTGTTCGGCGCCGGGTTTCAGAGTGGCGAGCGCGGGAAAGACTTCGAGGCCGGTCACGGTGGGGTCGGCGTCGAGCGGGCGGGGCGCGCCGGCGGCGATCCATTCGGCGATGACGCGGTATTCGAGCGAATCGGCGGAGAAACGCTTCCCTCCCCCATGCGGCACGGCGAAGGTGGGTTTCAGAAGCATTAAGCTGTGGGCGGGATCGGAAAGGGAGACGCGGCGGCCGATGGACTGGCGCGTGAGGGTGTCGTAATCTTCTTCGGGATCGTAGCCGCGGAGAGTGAGCTTGAAACCATTCTTGCCGGCGGCTGCGCCGTGGCATGCGCCGGAATTGCAGCCTACCTTGCTCATGACGGGCACGACGTCGTTGCGGAAGCTCCAGGTATGGGCGGCGTGGGCGTTTTTGACGTGGATGGCGACCGACGCGGTGCGGCCTTCAGCGGAAGCCGTGATAGTGGCTTCGCCATCGGCCACGGGACGGACGATGCCGGTTTGATCGACGATGGCGATGGCGGGGTTGGAGGAGGTCCAGTGCGCCGTTCGGGTCCAGTCGGCCTGGTTGTTGGCCAAGGTCGCTTCGGCGAGAAATTGCTGGTAGGATTCGGGGCCGTCGAGGGTGGTAGGGCCGGGGAGGATGGACAGATCAGCGGCGAAGATCGGGAGGGCAGCGAGTAGTGGCAGGGAGAGGCGGCAGGCGCGGCCGATCATACGAAGAGCTCCTTGATGGGCTCGACACCGCGTTCGACGAGGGGAATGGGCCGGCCTTGCGCGCCGGGGAGTTCGAGATCGAGTTGGATGCCGAGGCCGTCGTAGATGGTGGCGGCGACTTGGGCGGGGCTGGTGGGCCGGTCTTTCGGCGTCGCCCCGATATCGTCGGATGCTCCGATGACCTGGCCGCCTTTGACGCCGCCGCCGGACATAAGAATGCTCCAGCATTGCGGCCAATGGTCGCGGCCGCCGGCGGGGTTCACTTTCGGCGTGCGGCCGAATTCGCCCATGGCGAGGACCATGGTGTTGGTGAGCAGGCGCCGGTCTTGCAGATCCTGGAGGAGCGAACTATAAGCCATGTCGAACATGGGGCCGACGAGATCGCGGTAGCAGCTGATAGGGCTGAAGGGCTTCGAACCGTGAATGTCCCAGGTGATTTCGTCGAAGACCGTCTCGAACATATTGATGGTGACGAACCGGACGCCGGCTTCGATGAGGCGGCGGGCCAGGAGGCAGCTTTGGCCGAAGCGGTTGAGACCGTATTTCTGGCGCACCTGCTCGGGCTCGCGCGACAGTTCGAAGGCTTCGCGAGCCTTCTGCGAAGACATTAATGTATAGGCCTGGTGGAAGGTGGCGTCGAAGAGGCGGGCGTCCTGCGAGGTTTCGAATTTGCTGACCGTGTGGTCTACCATCTCGCGCCAGTTCTTGCGCCGGTCGACTCGCAGGGCCGAAAGATAATCCGGCGGGAGCATGTCGGGCACCTTGAAGTTGGGGTCGGACGGGTCGGCGTTGAGGACGAAAGGATCAAAAGTCTTGCCGAGGAAACCAGCGTTCTGGCCGTGCGGCATGTTGCCGCCGGTATTTCCAATGGGGCGGGGGAGCAGGACGTGGGGGGGACGTCGCCGTTCGGGCCTTTGAGCTTGGAGAGCACGCAGCCAATATGCGGGTATTCCACGCCTCCCTGGAAGAGGCGGCCGGTCTGCATCATCTGGTGGCCGGTATCGTGGACCGCGGCGGCCGTATGATACACACTGCGAATGATCGCGTATTTGTCGGCGTGCTTGGCCATGCGGGGAAAGTTCTCGGAAATTTCGATGCCGGGAACGTTGGTCTTGATGGGCTTATAGGGGCCGCGAATCTCGACAGGGGCATTGGGCTTCATGTCCCAGGTGTCGAGCTGCGACGGCCCGCCGACCAGGAAGAGCATGATGCAGTTGGTATCTTTCCTGGTATCGACGGCGCCTTGGGCTTTCAAGGCGAACATGTCGTTGAGCCCGAGGCCGAGCATGGAGAGGGCGCCGGCATGGAGAAAATCCCTGCGGCGCAGGCCATCGCAAAATTCTACGGGTTTGTCGGAATCCAGCCTAAGCATCCGGACGCTCCTCTACGCGGAAGTCTGGATGTAATTCTAACGCTTTTGTTTGGTGAATGTAAGTTGGCGGCGCGCCACCTCAGAGCAAATGGAAGTTGACTTCGATCTGAGCGGGGGCGGCCACGGGCTTTCCGTTCCGCATCGCGGGACGGAAACGCCAGCGTTTGACGGCGTCGATGGCTTTCTCTTCCAGGCCCAGGCCGAGGCCGCGCGTGACGCGAATATTGCGCAACCGGCCGGTGGTATCGACTTCGGCGTAGAGCATCACCACGCCTTGCAGTTTGGCCTTGCGGGCATCTTCGGAGAATTCAGGTTCAATAGTGTAAAGCACGACGGGCGCGGTGAAGGCTCCGAATAGCCCGCGCGCGCCACCTCCGGTCTGGCCGTCTTCTCCGGGGCCGGCCCTGGGGCCTTTGCCCGGTCCGACGCCGGTTCCGTCCCCGTCGCCGATTCCGCCATTCCGGCCCGTGCCATTGGAAAGCGGTCCGTTTTTGGCCCACGGATCGCTGAGCACCAGGAGCTCGGAATGAGGAGCGCCTATGTCGACGGAAGCGATGATGGTCGGCTCCGTGGGGAGTTTGGGCTGGTCGTTGTGGATGACAGCCGCGGGCGGCGTGAACTGGTGGAGGGCGACCCGCGGAAGCTGTCCGGGGCTGGCAGGCAGTAGGGAACGGTCGCCGCCCCCGCCTCCACCTTTGCCCACATGGATATCGGGTGAATAAGGTTCTATGACCCGGACGTGACCGAAGGTGGCCTTCACGGCCTGTTGGACGTTGGAGTTGGCGCTTGCGAGCAAGAGCAGGGCGAGGGCTGCGCTGTGAATCGTAACGGAGAGCGCGGGACCACGGGTCGACTGTATGGTTGGCAGCATGGCGATGGTGACGTAGCACGCAGAGTTCCGTTGGGGGGGGGGCGGTGATTTCCTTTGTTTGTCGCTATTTGAGGCTCTTGCGAGCGGCACGGGCTGTCTCGCTGGCAACCACAGGTGTGATTGGCGCGACGCAGCCGGTAAGACGCGGAGGATGCTTAGTTCCGTAGGTACTAGAGAAGCTTGGTGATGGACGAATCGGGCTGCGAAAGCTACAAAATTATTGCATCCGTCATTTTTATGTTGCATTCCCGAGGTGCAGGGTAGTACACTTGCGCTGATTAAGTAACAAACCGGCATTCAACGGAGCATGCCGTCTTTTCAGGTGTAACTGAGTATTTCGCAGTCGCTTTGGGGGCAAGGCGCGCACAATTTTGTAATTCTTCCCGCCACCTACCGCTGCGGCGACGAGCTAGATCATCGGCACCGAAGGTTCATAGGCCGTCGTGTGTCAAAGGGGATACAAGCATGCAGAGAAGGCTAACGATATTACTGCTGTGCCTTTTGCTGGGTACGGCTATGCTTTTCGGGCAAGCCTCAAGCGGGGCCTCCAGCGTCACCGGTCGAGTCACGGACGCGACCGGCGCTGTGGTTCCTGGCGCCACGGTAACTGTTACCGACATATCCACGAACATTTCCAAGTCCACGACGGCAAACGGCGCGGGTCTCTATTTGTTCAACAACATCGAGCCCGGCACTTACGATATCGCCGTAACCAACGCGGGTTTCCGGAAAGCGCTGGTTCGCCACCAGGAAGTATTGGTGGCGACATCAATGAACGTGGACGTAGTGCTGGAGGTTGGCGGCGCAACTGAGGTTGTGGAAGTGCGCGCGGAATCCGGTGCGGAACTACAGACACTGAACGCCACGATGGGTACTACCATCGCGAGCGAGGGCTTGCTGGAGCTACCTACCATCAACCGCGACGTGTCCTCGCTGCTGTTTTTGCAGCCTATGACGGCGCCGACATTCGGCGCTGAAGGCAACATCACCAGCGGGCAGGTGGCGGGCAACATGTCGGACCAGAACACTTATCTCCTGGATGGCGGAAACAGCACGAGCGACTTCGACGGTGACAACGGCACGTATGTAGGCAGCCGCTCGGCGGTGGTTCCGACGCCGGTGGAAAGCGTGGAAGAGCTGCGTGTAAACACCAACAATATGACGGCCGACTTCGGGACGTCTGGCGGCGGACAGATGCTGCTATCGACCAAGCGCGGCACCAACCAGTATCACGGCTCGCTATACGACTATTTCCAGTCCGACGTCCTCTCGTCGAACGACTGGTACAACAACTTCGAAGGTATCGATAAGCCGAAGTCGCATTACAACCGTTTTGGCGGCGCATTTGGCGGCCCACTCACTCCGGAGTTTCTTGGCGGGAAGACATACATCTTCATGAATTACGAAGGTGAACGCTATCCGCGCAACGGCCCGTTCGAGAAGTTGGTGCCGTCTGCAACTCTGCGGCAAGGCATCCTGGAGTACCGCGATGCTGCCGGCAACATTCAGCAATACAACCTGGCCACTTCTTCGGTTTGCGGGACCAACGGCAACCAGCCTTGCGACCCGCGGGGCGTGGGCATCAGTCCGACGGTAAGCCAGATGTGGTCGAAGTTCGAACCGGCTTGCAACGACATGAACTATGGCGATCACGGGTTGAACACTTGCGGTTTCGTGGGCAACCTGGCATATCCTCTGTCGACCAATTTCGGCGTCGTACGCATCGATCACGATTTCGGCGCCAAATGGCGGTGGTATAGCAGTTACCGGTATTACCGCGAGATCAACCCCACGACCAACCAAGTCGACATCGGCGGCCTGCTGCCGGGAGACAAGCTGGGCGTGCCGGCGAGTGCTTCAGCTTTCCCGGTCCAGCCGCGTTATTTCGTTACGGGCTTGACGGGGACGATCACCCCGAACCTGACCAACGAACTGCACTTGAGCTACACGCGCAACCAGTGGCAGTATCTACGTGCTGGCGCGGAACCGCAATTGCCGGGACTGGATGGCGCTCTGGCCATCGGCGGTGAGAGCTCCAACGCGCTCATTCCGGTGAACGTGGACACGCAGAATGCGCGCAACCGCTTATGGGACGGCCACGATTACGGTTTGCGCGACAGCTTGAGCTGGCTGAAAGGAACGCACCTCTTCCAGTTCGGTGGCGAGTACATGTACGATCATTGGAAGTTCGACCGGTACGACAACGTGGTCGGAGGATTGACGCAGTTGGTGGAAGAGGTAAATAACACCGGTATCGACATCAACCAGAATTACCGGCCGATGGCCTGCAGTTCCACTGTGACGACCGGCTGCCTGCCCTCCTCCTACAACGGCTCGTGGGAGAGCATGTATGCGCAGGTGCTGGGCATGGTGGACCAGACGAACATTGTGGTCTCGCGCACAGGCGCGAACCTGACGGCTAACCCGCTTGGTTCGCCGGTGAAATCGGTTCTGAAAGACCCGAGCTACAGCCTGTTCTTCAACGATTCCTGGAAGATCAAGCCGAACCTGACGTTAAGCTACGGTTTGAATTGGACCATCCAGATGCCGCCGGTAGACGTGAACGGGGCGCAGGATGTTCTAACCACGGCGAGCGGACAGCCGATTACTGCGAACAATTATCTGGCGAACACCATCCGGCTGGCCAATCAGGGACAGGTCTACAATCCCGTGCTGGGCTGGACTCCGGTGGGAGACTTGGGGTCCGGACAGAATAAGTGGCCGTACAATCCGTTTTACGGAGGTTTCGGGCCGCGCGTGGCGTTGGCGTGGAACCCGGATGCCAAAGGCGGATTCCTGGAGAAAATCCTAGGGAATAAGGCCACCGTCATTCGCGCCGGCTACGGCCGGTTCTACTCGCGCAGCCTGGCGGCGGGACTGGTTTCGACCTCGGTCCTGGGCGATGGCTTCCTGCAACCGGTAGGCTGCCAGAACCCGAATTCAAGCAGCGCTTGCACGGGTGCGGGCCAGGTCAATCCGACCAACGCATTCCGCGTGGGTGTGGATGGGGCCAACGCTCCGGTTGGAACGATCACGCCGACTCTGCAAATTCCAGTTACTCCTGGTTACAACGCCCCATACTCAACGCTGGTTGAGTCGTTGGACCAGGCATGGAAGCCGGCGGGTTCCAACTCGATCGACATCAGCATCCAACGACAGTTGAAGGGCAACGTGATCCTGGAAGTCGGCTATGTCGGCGTCTGGGCGAATAACCTGTATCAGGGTATTGACTTCGGCAGCGTTCCTTACATGATGAAACTGAGCGGGCAGACTTTCGCGCAAGCTTACGCCAACATGTACACGGCTTTGTCTAAGGGCCAGACGCCAGCGGCACAGCCGTTCTTTGAGACGGCGCTGGCCGGTAGCGCTTATTGCAAAGGCGCGGCCAACTGCACCACAGCGGTGGCCAACAACGAGTCGGGCAACATTCTGACTCAGTCGGTAACCAGTTTGTGGAGTGATCTGGACACGCAGTGGACGGCGTTCGGTCCGGCGCTGACTTCTTCGACGCAGTGCTTCTACTGCTACGCTTACACCTCGGATGGATATTCGAACTACAACGCCATGGTGGTAACGGCGCAGAAGCGCTATTCGAATGGGCTGACACTGAACGCCAACTTCACCTGGAGTCACGCTTTGGGTATCATCAGCACCGGCCAGTCCTATACGCTGGACAACGCCGGCAACCCGTTCAATCTGGGGGCGGACTACGGTCCCCAGTTCTTCGACCGGCGGTTTGTATTCAACTTGCTGAGCACGTATCAGCTTCCGTTCGGCAAGGGGCACCGGTTCGGACAGGGCCCGATCCTGAGCAGGATAGTGGGTGGGTGGAGCATTTCGCCTATCTTCTCCATGGGCACCGGACTGCCAATCAACTTTGCGACCGGTTCCTACCAGGAACAGGGACAGGCTTGGGACGGCGATCTGAGCGCTTCCGCGATTCCGGTGGGTAATGTGGCGGCGAGTTCGCTGAGCCACACCGCAAACTATGGCATTACCAGCAACGGGACCATCGGGGTCAACGGCGACGTAGGCAACGGCGGGAGCGGCGTGAACATGTTCGCGAACCCGGCAGCGGTTTACAACTCATTCCGGCCTTTCATTCTGGGCATCGACGGCCGCACCGGCGGCGCGGGCACAGTGACGGGCCAGAGCCGTTGGAACCTGGATCTTGGCATTACGAAGGACACTCAGTTTACCGAGCGGGTGGGCGCCCAGTTGTTCGTGCAGGCGTTCAACGTGCTGAATCACATGCAATGGGGCGATCCCAGCATGAACCTTCTCGACCCGGCGGATTTTGGCGCGCTGAATGGTCAATACGGGGCGCTGACTCTGGGCGGTTCGGGAGCATCGGCGAACTATACGCGTATTATTCAGATCGGTCTGCGGTTACACTTCTAGGCGTTCGGAAGTTGTTGCGGCTAAGAGGGCGGGCTTTTGCCCGCCCTTTTTTTGGGTGTGCGGGAAGCACGGGTGGTTGGGCTACGTCAGTCCGCGGTGATGCGTTGGGCCTTTAGCGTGCCGTGGAAGCTGCCCACCGGATTGCCCATGGTGTCGAAGAAGTCGATGCTATAGGTCCCGGTATAGTCGTTGCCTCCGGCATCTACGGTGACCGTTTCCAAGATCACCGCCAGACCGGTCAAGGTCCCGCTGGTATCGAAGGTCCACGATGGATGCTTCAGCTTGTAGCTACCGGGCTCCGTTTGACTCCACACGCCCAAGCACACATTGTCTTCGATCGGATTCGTAAAATCGTTCAACACTTCAGTCCCGTCGCTGTGCCAAGCGTCGAAAGCATCGTCCGTCAGCGTTCCCCCCGAGTAGAACTTTACTTGCCAAAGGCCTACAATCGACGGCGCACCGCCTGGAGCGATGGCTGCCGGGCGGAAGGACGCGGTCAAGCCCGGAGGCAGGGTCACCACCGCCCGGATGCCGGGAAGGCCAGGCAAGCTGCACGCCATCGCGTTGGGCGCCACGCTGGCCGCCAAGGCCAGCAGAGCGCCGGAAATCGAAATCGTCGTTATTCTTCGTCGCATGTTGAGTTGTCCTTTTCCTGTTTGATTCTGTCGATCAGGGAACTAACGTAAGCCGTTAGCCCGTTGGCCGGTTCCCCGGTAGAAGGGGCCGGCTCGGCGGACAGCGAACCCTTGCGCACGACTAGCCGTTCTTCGATACACAAGGAAATTCGGGTTCTTCGTTTCATCGGTTCCCTCCCGATCACTTGTGCATTTTGCCCGTCAGGCCGCAAAATGTCTTGAATCCGCTCTAAAAACTTATAAAATGTTCCATAAGTCATCCGGGGATGAGCTATGTCTTTCGAGGGGAACCAGTTGTATGAGTTCGGGTCGTTCCGGGCCGATCGCTTGCGGCGCCTCCTGCTGCGCGGTGGCCAACCCGTTCCGTTAACCTCCCGGGCCTTCGATACGCTGCTAGTGCTGATCCAGAACCGTGACCGCGTGCTGGCCAAGGAGGAATTGCTGAAAGCGATCTGGCCGGACAGCTTCGTCGAGGAAGCCAACCTCGCGCAGCACGTTTCGACGCTGCGGAAGGCTCTCGGCGAGTCACCGGGAGAACACCGCTATATCGCGACGGTTCCCGGTTTTGGCTACCGGTTCGTGGCGGAGGTCAGGGCATTGCCCGCGGCCGAGGCTGAGTTCACCCTGGAAAGGCGGACGACCGCAGAAGTGGTGGTCGAAGAAGAAACGCCCGATCGCACCCTCGGGACGCTGCTCCGGCACAAACCAGCCCTGGTGGCGGTGGCGGTTCTGATGGCGGTAGCTGTCGCCGCTGCTTCCTGGGGGTTCTGGTATGCAGACACCTCGCCGGTCAGCACGACCCGTTCCATTGCCGTTCTGCCGTTTCAGGCGCTCGGAGCTCCCGCCGAAAATGCGCTGGGCCTGGGATTGGCGGATGCTGTAATCACCAAGCTCAGCAATGTCCGGCAACTGATCGTCCGTCCCACCAGCGCCATCCTCAAGTACGCCACGCTTCCCGACCCGCAAACGACCGGACGGGAACTGGACGTCGATGCCCTGCTCGAAGGCAAACTCCAGCAAACCGGCGACCGCATTCGCGTTACCGTCCAACTGGTTCGGGCGGCCGACCGGCGGCCGCTGTGGGCGGAAACCTTCGACGCTGCTTCCACCGATATCTTCACCATCGAAGATGCCATCTCCCAGAAGGTTTCCCATGCCCTGGCCGTAACGCTGACGCGGGGAGAAAAGCAGCGAGTGGACCGCCACGACACCACCAATCTGGAAGCCTATCGAAACTACTTGAGTGGCCGCTACGCCGAATTCCGTTTCAGCCCTGAAGGATTGAACCGCGCCATCGCTTACTTTGACCGTGCCATCGCCATTGACCCCGGCTATGCCCTCGCCTACGCCGGTCTGGCGGATGCGTACACCACCGCCTCCGACTGGGTCCTTTCGCCGCGCGAAGCCATGCCGAAAGCCGAGGCGGCGGCACGCCGCTCGCTGGAATTGGACCCTGATTCAGCGGAAGCCTATGGAGCTCTTGCTCATGCCCAGATGCATCAGTGGAAGTTCGCGGATGCGGAAAAAGCATTTACGCGCGCCCTGGCATTGAATCCCAACATCACTTCCAGTTACTTTGCCTACGGTGAGTACCTCGCGGCGCTCGGGAAGGAGGACCAAGCGGTAGCCGAACTCCGTAAAGGTCTCAAGATCGAACCCCTGTCCGCCGAGATCCTGCTGATGCTGCCCTTTCCTCTTTATCTGGAGCGGAACTATGCGGCGGCCGAAGCGGCGGGAGCGGTGGCCATCCAGGCCCATCCCGATTTTTGGGCGTTATACATGGGCCGCGGATACGCCTATCTCGCCGAAGGCCGGTTTCGCGAAGCGATTGCCGATTTCGAAAAAGGCCGCGCGCTCAATCCGGAAGCCACCGTCAATCTGGCCGGCTTGGCCGCCAGCTACGCACGCTCCGGCAACCGTTCGGAAGGGACGAAGGTGCTAGCCGCGCTGCAGGCCATGAAGTCCAGGCGGTATGTCTCGCCTTTCGATCTGGCCGTGGTCTACGAGTCCTTTGGCGATTCCGCGCAAGCGCTCGATTGCCTGGACCAGGCCTATCATGACAATTCCGAAATGATGTTGTTTCTGGATTTGTACCCGCCGCTCGCCGGTTTAAGAGCAAACCCGCGGTTCCGGGAGTTGGTTCGGCGCGTTGGCGTGGCGCCGAAGTAGGGGCGCCCGATTTCGTCCCAGATCGCCCATAACGCGTAATTCTCTGTCCCACGGTTGGGACGGCGAATCCCGCCGCCGCACAAGCGAGACGCTCTCTAATCCCAGATTCTGTAAGTTAGAGCGGAACTTGGTTTGCAGACTGCCCGGCAGAGGAGCCCCCTATGTCGAGGTTGCAAAGGGTTAGAGAAGTCCCGTCCGGCCTGTCGCCGGAATACGTGAATCAGAAAGTAAAGGATGGCTGGAAGCTGGCAGCCGTGGAATGGGAGCGGGAGGTGGATGAGCCGGCCGCGGCACTGGAGCCTTTGAGCGAGGATGTGCCTTACGGGCTGCGGGTATCCGCCGACTGCAAGCGGCTGGAAGAGAATGCAGCGGAGAAGCAGGCGCTGGTTCTGATGATGGATTTAATCGTGCAGGATGCGCCGTTGTCGCTGGTGGCGGAGGAGCTGAACCGGCGGGGATTGCGGACGCGGGCGGGGGCGAACTGGACGCCGGGGTCGGTGTTCGATATGCTGCCGCGGTTGATTCAGGTGGGGCCTAAGATTTTTTCGAGCAATGAGTGGGCGGCCCGGACGCGGCATTTGTTCCGGTTGACGTAGTGGGGGGGCGGCAAACACGAGTGTTTGCTTCGCGGCTAGAGGGCGGTTTTGACCGCGGTTTCCAGGGCGCCGGGCGGGGTGTAGCCTTCGAAGCGCTGCACGGTTTTGCCGTGGCGGTCGAAGACCACGGTTGTGGGGAGTTTGGCGATGTGGAAGGCGTCGGTCATGCTTTCGGCGCCCAGCGCGACCTTGTATTGCATGGGGTGCTGCTTGAGGAATGAAGTGACCAGGGGCGCGCCGCCGTCCGTGTCCATGGATACGCCGACGACTACAACGCCCTGCCCGCCAAGTTGGGTTTGGAGTTGATTGAAAGTCGGGATTTCTTTCAGGCAAGGGACGCAGTAAGTCGCCCAGAAATCCACAACTACAACTTTGCCATCGAGCGAAGCCAGATTGACGGGAGCGCCATCCAGCGAGGTCAGCGACAAAGCCGACAGATCGGAATGTGGAGATTTGGCGGCGATTCCTTTTTGCAGGAAGGCCAGATAGGGAGCGGTTTCGCGCTCCAGGCCGGGGTAGGTTGCGATACTGTTTCCTTCGGCATCCACGATGGCGTAGTAGGGAATGGCGATGTTCTGGTAGCGGGTCTGCTCCATTTCCTGATTGGCTTTGGATGCTTCATCGGAGCCGTCGGTGTATAGTTCGACCA
The DNA here is from genome assembly GCA_963738375.1 of Bryobacterales bacterium. GTDB lineage: Bacteria > Acidobacteriota > Terriglobia > Bryobacterales > Bryobacteraceae > Bog-159. The sequence continues at coordinate 540,708 of CAVTWL010000005.1, forward strand.
GGACGAAGTCTTGCAGAGCGGCAGCGATTTCGGGCCGGGTGAACATGTTGGCCTTCATCCAGTGGCAGTTGGTGCAAGCGTAGCCGGTAAAGGTGACGAGGACAACTTTCCCCTCGCGTTTCGCTTGGGCTAAGGCTTCCGAGTATTGGTTCTTGAGGAAGACTAACGCGTTGCCGCTGCCCCCGGCGGCGCCTGCGCTGGAACCTTCGGCCGGGGGAGGGATGTAGGCGTCCAATTCGCCGAGTTTCCCGCCCAACATACCCGGGACGAGACTAATGGCGAAGATCAGAAATGCCATGCCGGTGAGCAGGCGTCCGAGGCCCATATTGGCGTCCTTGGCGATGCCTTCGAGACGAATGAAGCCGAGCAGGTAGAGGCCCGCCATGGCAAAGAGGACGATCCAGGCAGCGAGGAATCGCTCCCGGGTGAGGAAATTCCATTGCAAGACCTGGTCGACGCTGGCGAGGGGCTTAAGCAGGGCGGCGAGTACGACGAAGCCCATGACCACTTTCACGCGCGCCATCCAGCCGCCGCTTTTCGGCAATCGTTTCAAGTAGGACGGGAAGAGGGCCAGAAGGAAGAAGGGAAGAGCCAGGCCGGAGGCGAAGGCGACCATGCCGGCGAGGGGGCGCAAGCCTCCACTACCCACCGAGGCGGCGAGGAGGGTGCCCATGAAGGGTCCGACGCAAGCGAAGGATGAGAGGGCGAAGGTGAGGCCCATGAGGAGGGTGCCGGTGATCCCGCCCTGCTGCGCTCCTTTATCGAGCCTGGTGAGGAGCGCGGAAGGGATGGTGATTTCAAAGGCGCCCAGGAGGCTCAGTCCGAAGACGAGAAAGACGACCGCGATGAAACCGTTGACCCACGGATTGGAGCCGAGTTGGACGACGCCGAAGGGTCCGAGGATCGCGGTGGTAAGCAGGCCCAGGCCGGAAAACAGAACCACGATTCCGACGCAGAACAGCGCGGCCTGAAAGATGGCTTGTTGACGCGTCCCCTGCCGGTTCAGGAAGAACGACATGGTGATGGGAATCATGGGGAAGACGCAGGGGGTGAAGATGGCGGCGAGGCCGAAACCGAAGGCGACCAACAAGAAAGCGCCGAGGCCTTGCGTGTTCGTGGAGGGCGCGCCGGTGACGGGCTTGGGTGGGCCAGTGACTTCGCTGAATCCGGCGGGAATCGAAGGAGTGGTGGCGTGCGCTGCGGCGTCGACGGTAAGGGTAGCGGTGGCGGTCTTGCGGCGGGGCGGGATGCAGAACTTGTCGTTACAGGTCTGGTAGCGGACTTCCGCGGAGATCTCGGTGGATCCGGGCGGGGCGTCGGGCTTCAATTGAATTTCTACGAGAAAGACGGCAGAGCCTTCGTAGGTTTCGGTATCGAGGTTGAAACTCGGATCGAAGGCCCTCTTGGCAGGGGCTTGGAAAACGCGAGTCTTGGAGATGCCGGGATTGGGCGCGATTTTGACGGTGGTGGGGATGGCTCCGCCGCTGGTCATGGAGTAGACATGCCAGCCGGCGTCGATCTTCCCTTCGAGCCTGGCGAGGATTTTAGAGCGTGGCCCCGCGGAGGATGGCTCGACGGAGAGGGACCACTGAACGTTATTGGGACCCTGCGCGGCGGCCGGAAGGGCCAGCAGGAACACAAGGGGTGCTAGAAAGCGACGTGTTCCGCGGCCCATTGCCGTAGCTCGTCCTCGATGCGTTCGTTGACTTTGCCGGCCGGAGAATTCCGCGCCCACCCGGATGGCATTCTTGATGGCATTGGCGTTGGAGCGGCCGTGGCATATTATACAGATGCCTCGGACCCCCAGGAGGGGTGCACCGCCGTATTCGGAATAGTCGACGCGTTTTTTGAAATCGGTGAAAGCGGCGCGAGCCAGCAACGCTCCCATCTGGCGGGTGATGGTGGCGCTAAGAGATTCCTGGAGCATCTGCTTGACCATGTCGACCAGGCCTTCGCTGACTTTGAGGGCGACATTGCCGATAAAGCCATCGCAGACGATGACATCGGCTTTGCCGGTGTAAATGTCGCGGCCTTCGACGTTGCCGATGAAATCGAGCGGCAGGCTCTTGAGCAGGGGGGTAGCGGCCCGGGTGGTGTCGTTGCCCTTGTGTTCTTCCTCGCCGATGGAGAGGAGGCCGACCTTTGGGCGCGGCTGATGCAGGACGACGCGGGAGTAGGTTTCGCCCATGACGGCGAATTGCGCCAGCATGCGCGCAGAGCAGTCGACGTTGGCGCCGACGTCGATGACGACGACGGGTTTCCCGATGAGCGTGGGAAAGATGCCGGCGAGGGCGGGCCGCGCGACACCGGGAAGGACGCCCTGGACGATCTTGGCGGTGGCCATGGCCGCGCCGGTATTGCCAGCGGAGACGAAGCCCTGAGCGCTGCCATCGCGCACGAGGCGCGAAGCAACGCGCAGGGAACTATCGTGCTTGGCGCGGACGGCGCGGGCGGCGCTATCTTCCATGGTCACCGCCTCGCTGGCGTTGACCACATCGATGGGCAGGCTGCGGGAATCGTCGTAGCGCTTCAATTCCTGCCGGATGACATCCTGCTTACCGACGAGGATGACCCTGACCCCCAGACTGCGGGCCGCCTCGACGGCCCCTTCCACTTCGGACTTCGGGGCGTTATCTCCGCCCATTGCGTCAACGGCAATGGTGACCATGTGGGGGCGGGGCTATTCCTGCTCGACTTCCACTACTTCGCGGCCTTTGTACTGTCCGCAGTGCTGGCAGACGCGATGGGGGAGCTTGGGTTCATGGCAATTGGGGCATTCGGACATGCCCGGTTGTTTTAGGGCGTCGTGCGCACGGCGATTTTGGGTCCGCCGCGATGAGTGGCGTCGTTTCGGATTCGGCATTTCTGTACCTCAAAGAGTGTACCCCGGATTTGGCGGGGCGTTCAAATGGTTTTCAGGTCTCTCAGACTTTCGAGTGCGGCCCACGTGCTGCCAGCGTGATTTTCCTTGCAGTCGCATGGTGTTTCATTGCGGTTTTTGCCGCACGTGGGACAAATTCCTTTGCAGTCTTCGCTGCAGATGCGCTGCATGGGGATGGCCAGCACGATCTGCTCGCGTAAAATATCTTCCAATTCCATGCCGCCGCCCTGGTAGAAGCCCAACTGCGCTTCTCCTTCGTCGATTTCCACCTCTTCTTCTTTCTTGGCGATGAAAGATGCGGGCCGGTAGAAGAGATCGAAATCGCTATCGAGGGGAAACTCGGCGCGTCCCAGGCAGCGGTCACATTCCGCATCGACGAGTACCTCCAGATGTCCCTGGATGCGCACTTCGCCTTCGGTATTGGCTAGCAATTCAGCCGTTCCCAAGGCGTGCAAGGAACCCACCTGGTGGAATCCATCATCATCAAAATTCAGTTCTCCGGCCGCGAAAGTTTCGTCGAAACGAACCTTCCGTAATTCCATCTCTTTGATGCTAAGGAACATAGGTATACCCGGCGGCGGATGGGCGCAAACTGCCATTATAGCGCAACAGGGTGGGAAAGGAATTTCGTGGGTCTGGGCTTTGGGGAATGGCATCCTATTAACTATGTTCAGCAGGGCAGCCTCAGCGTGACACACACTATCGACTTCGTGGTGCGGCACGGTTATGCGCTGCTGTTCGTTTGGATACTGGCGGAGCAGGGTGCCTTGCCTTTGCCGTCAGTGCCGCTGCTGCTGGCGTGCGGAGCGCTGGCGAGGGATGGGCGACTGTCCGCTCAGTTGGTTGTGCTCGTTGGGCTGGCTGCCTGTATGATTGCCGACAATGTGTGGTTCTGGCTGGGGAAGCGGCGCGGCGCCAAGATTCTGCGGTTGATTTGCCGGGTATCCCTGGAGCCGGATTCGTGCGTGCGGTCAACGGAACTGGCGTATCAGAAATATGGCAGCCGGTCGCTTCTGATTTGCAAGTTCGTGCCCGGGCTAAATGCCGTGTCGGCTCCGCTGGCGGCAATTTCGGGATTAGCCGCGGGACGGTTCGTAGCCCTGGACATTTTGGGCTCTACGATCTGGATCGTGACTTATGGGGGGCTTGGCTACATTTTCAGCGATCAGCTGGACAAAGTAGGGGATTACGCCGCACGGATGGGATCGGGGGTGGCTGTAGTTGCGGTGGCACTGATGGGGGCTTGGATTGGGTGGAAATTCTTCCAGCGGCGGCGATTCTTGAAGAATCTGGCAGTAGCGCGGATTACAGCGGCCGAGTTAAGGGCGAAGCTGGACGCGGGCGAAGAAGTGGTAATTGTGGACGTGCGGAGCGCCGCGGAGAGCGAAGACGATACTGTTCCCGGAACGCTACGGATTCCGCTGGAGGAATTGGAGACACGCCAAAGTGGAATTCCTCGCGACCGGGACGTCATCTTGTTTTGCAGTTGCCCAAACGAAGCGTCCAGCGCCCGTGCGGCGCTGCTGTTAAAGAGGCATGGGGTCGTTCGCGTGCGTCCTTTACATGGTGGGGTCGATGCTTGGCGGGCGATGCAGCAGGGGCAAAAACTAATGGGTGCAAAATACGACCGATGGTAGTAATGCCCATCCCGCGCTAGTCTGATCGGATTCCAGCAATGCGAAAATTTCTTCTTTTGTTCATCCCCCTGCTGCCCTACGTAGCCCCCGCCCAGGACTTCCGGGGTAGCTTGGCCGGTACCGTTGTCGACGCCACCGGTGGCCGCGTTCAATCCGCCGACGTTTCCCTCCAACCCTTCGAATCCGCCTTCGTCCGCAACAGCCGTACCGACAGCCGCGGCGCCTTCCGCTTCGAAAGTCTGACTCCCGGCGCGTACCACCTCACCGTTCGCGCCCCCGGTTTCGCCGACGCGAGTTCCGACGTCAGAGTCGTCGTCAGCTCAACGCGCGAAGTCGCAGTCACGCTGAGTCTTCCGGCGGCCCGCCAGTCAGTACAGGTCGCCGCCCAAGCCTCCAGCATCGTCACCCAACCCATCGACACGACCAGTGACGTCCATGGCGGCGCCGTAACCGCCCAGGATCTAGCCACCATCCCCCTCGCCAACCGCAGCTTCGCCAACATTGCGTATCTTGTGCCCGGAACCGAACCCGTTGAGCCGTCCGACCCCACCAAAGCCCGCATCACCGCCGTCTCTTTCGGAGGCAGTTCCGGCTTGAACGACGTCAACTCCGTCGACGGCGCCGACAATTCCGACGACTATATTGGTGGATTCCTCCAGAACTTCTCTCCCGACGCTATTCAGGAATTCGCCGTGCAGACTTCCCAGCAAAACGCCGATGTAGGCCGCACCGTGGGCGGCTCGGTAGCGATCACTACAAAGGGTGGTACCAACTTATGGCACGGCGGAGCCGCCTTATATGAACGGGCCGCCGATCTCAATGCGCGCTACCCGATTGAGAATCCGGCGCCCCTGCCCAAACAGCCCTTCTCGCGCCAGAACTACGTCGCCACTGTTGGCGGTCCCATCGTCAAAGACAAGCTCTTCTTCTTCGCCTCCTTCGAAGCCGTCCACGAAGACGCCAGCATCGCTTACAGCCCCGCCAGTCTCACCCAGTTCCACGCCCTCGCCACCTTGGCTTCCGACGGTCTGATCCCCGGCATCAGCTCCATACCCGTTCCCAATAATGTGCCGATCCCCTTCCGCGATTACCTGGGCAGCCTGCGTTTCGATTGGGTGCAGTCCCCGCGCTCGCAATGGTTCCTGCGCACTTCGCTCGACACCTACACGACGGACAATGCCTTCGTCCAGCAGGCCACCCTCCCCTCCACCGGCGCAACTTGGCATTCCAACTATTTGAACCTCGTCCTTGGCCAGCAATTTATCTTCAGCCCCTCCTGGCTCGGAAGCTTCACCCTCGCCGGCAGCGGATTGCGCCTCAACGAATATCGCAACGGCCAACTCGGCTTTGCCCTCGCCTTTCCGTTTAGCTCTACTTCCCAAACCATCTCCGGTTTCGAAACCTTTGGCGACAACCAGTTCGTTACCCCTATCACCGCTTTTCCTATCGCCCGCGACCAGGAAAAATATCAGTTGCGCTACGCCGTCGCCCACACCTCTGGCCGCCACTCGCCCCACTTCGGTGTAGACGTGATTCACGAGCCGGTGATGAGCGGTGCCTTACCCGGTAACGCCGAAAACCTGACCGTCTTCGCTCAAAACCCGGCTGACTATCTGGCCAATCCGGCGCAATTCGCCGTCGACCTTTCCTGTACCGCCGCCCCGGCCCTCGCCGTCACCAACGGCACCACCTGTACCAACACTCCCGCCGGCAACGGCAGCTTCTCTCAGAACGTGCAGCGCCTCGGCTTCTATGCCGAAGACTCCTGGCGCGCCACGCCGCAGCTCACCGTTAACTACGGCCTCCGCTACGACACCACCTTTGGACTGTTCACCGCTTCCGGCCGCAGTCAGTTGGATAACCCCGCTCTGCTCACCCTCGAAGCGCTTGAGGTCCCGCTCTTCCAGCACCCCGGCGCCCCGCAGGATTACCGCAAGCAGTTCGGCCCGCGTCTCGGCATCGCCTACGCGCCAGGCAACTCCAAGAACACCGTTGTGCGAGCCGGATTCGGTCTATTTTTCAATGACCTTGCTCAGAATGGCTGGGTCACCGCCTTCCAGGCGGTCAACGAGCCACCCGCGCCTTGCGCCAGCGCCGGAGATGCGGGCTGCCTCCCCGGATCTTCCAACGGCGGCGCCGGCGCCTTGATCGATCCGGCTTACAAAACGCCCTACGCCGTGCACGCCAGCGCCGGCGTCCAGCACGCCTTCAACTCCCATTGGTCCCTCGGCGCCGACTGGACCCACGAGAATGGCGTCCACGGCTATCGCCGCTATACCTATGCGGCCGGTTACACGCTCTTCTCGCCGCTATGCCCCTCCGATACCTCCAGCCAGCAGAATTGCGTCCCGGATGTCTCCGTCTTCCGTACCGACAACCGCTCGCGCTACGACGGCCTTTCCGTGCATCTGCAGGCGAACGTTTCCCGTTACAGCCTGGTCGTCAACTATACACTGTCGAGCGCGAAGACCTGGGGCTGCGTCCTGGGTGAACTCTTCGACTACGTCAATGGCGTGTGCGATCCGCTGAACGCGTTCGCCAAGGGCGATTACGGTCCTTCCGGCGAAAACGTTACCAGCCGCCTCGTCGTCGCCGGAACGGTGCGCCTGCCCGCCGGCTTCGAGTTCTCCCTGCTCAGCCAAGCGGAAAGCGCCCGCCCCTTCACACTCACCACCCCGGTTGATGTGAACGGCTTCGGCGATGCGCTGGACGACCGCGCCGTCGTTAACGGCGTCCAGACCGGCATGGACCAGTTCCGCGGCACTCCCTACATCCAGACCGACATCCGCATCAGCCGCCCGTTCCGTTTTCACGAACGCTGGCAGCTCATGCCTTTTGTCGAAATCTTCAACCTGTTCAACCGCAATAATCCAGGCGCCAACTACGTCACCAACCTCGCCGCGCTCCCCGTGCCGGTCAACAGTTTCTACAACGCTACCGCGTTTTGCCTCAACGCCGCCTGCACCAGCACCCAACCCATCACCAGCCTGAATCAGTTGCGCGTACCCGCTGGCGGCTTGGGCGACTTCTTCGGCCCCGGTACCACCGTGGGCATCCCATTTGCCGCTCAGTTGGGATTGCGGTTAAGCTTTTAGTCAGTGCCCGCAAAAAGTGATCCGGGAATCGGCTTGTGCGCCTGTTGCGAGCACGCCGAAATCATTCGTTCGGACCGCGGCGCCTTTTTTTATCTCTGCAGTCTCAACCGCAGCGATCCGCGCTTTCCGAAGTATCCCCGCCTGCCCGTGCTATCCTGCTCGGGATACAGTATGCCAGACCTGATCGCCAACCCAACCGTTATCGCCGCGGCCGGCAACTTGCCCAAACGCATCGCCGAGTACATTGGCCGTGTCAATTCGGCGACGGAAGCCATCAGTATCGCGAGAATGGAAAGCCCAGCTGGATGGCTGGAGCCCGGCCAGACGCCTGAATTCGACGAGTACACCGTTGTGCTCAACGGCATGCTGCGCGTCGAGACGAAATCCGGACACCTTGACGTGCGAGCTGGTCAAGCTATCATCGCCCATCGCGGCGAATGGGTCCGCTATAGTTCGCCGGAAGCCGGTGGCGCAGAATACATCGCGGTCTGCGTTCCGGCCTTTTCGCCGGATAGCGTCCACCGTGACACGGCCTAGCGCGCGACCGGCGAGTATCGGTCCACGTACTGCTGCCCGCGCTGGTACCCGCGCTGAAATGCTGGGGAATTCCATGTTTCCGGGTACCACCATTTCAGGCAGTCAGTGCGTTCATCAGCCGTCCGTCCGCGGCACTCGCGCCGCAGTGCCGATTCGAATCCGGCCCGATAAACATCCTCGTCCAATTCAAAGTTGTGGCCCATCGCTCGATACTGTTCCTCTTCCGCATCGCGCACCCCCAGCCACCAGTCCTTGCGGGCCGCATCCAGGCTTTCCGCCCCGGCATCCGCCAACGCCTTCCGGGCACGGCTTTCATCCGCATGATCCGAAGCTGTGGCGAACACGACCGATCGTCCCTGCCGCAGCGCATCTTCATAAAAGAACATCTCGTCAGACGGAATGCCGTCGTCACTATGTTCATCTGCCGCTCCGCCGATTGCGGCGCCTGCAAATACTCCGCTGGCGCCCAGGATGGCCGCCCCGGCCAGCCCGAAAGCCAGCACCGGCCCGATACCTGGAATCAGAGCGGTGGCCGCCACTCCTAATTCCAGGCCGCCGGCGATGCCGATGGCGCCGCCAAGCATTCCTCCGATAGCGCTACCGACCCCCGGTTGTTCCGTCTCGGAAGCCGGAATCGAATGAATTTCCTGCTCCGATGAACCGGGACTTAGTAAATTGATCCGGCTTTGGGCAAATCCGGACCGCAACAAGTTCCGAACGGCCTCAACAGCCATCGGGTACGATCGAAAAACACCGGTAACAGGCTTCATAGCTTACCCGCCCTGCAACTTTTCCACCAACCAGACCCTGGCGACCCTCCAAGCCAGGTTCCAGCGTACGAATCGCGACGGGCAAGTAAGAATTTTGGTCGAAACCGCGCGAAACCGAAGTCATGCAAGCTGCATCGCGTGTATACTGATTGGGGATTTACCTTAGCACTCTGGGTTTCTGGGAAACGTATTGACCGCTTCACGTCGCGTTGCACTTTTTACTGACTGTTTCAGCGAAGCTAATGGCGTAGCCACCCTTAGCAGGCAATTCGCTGCTTTCGCCCAACGCCGGGGACTCCCCTTCCTCTGCGTCCGAAGTGGACCGCGCACCGAAGCGAGTTGCCGCTCCTCCTTTACGGCCATCGAACTCAAACGTGGACTTGCCGCCTTTCCCCTGGACCACGACCTCTCCTGCGATCCCTTTCTCGCCCGCCACAAGAGCTGGGTGACCGAGCAGGTCCGGATCTTCCAGCCCGACCTTGTGCACATCACCGGCCCGGGCGACGTCGGCATCCTCGGACTTTGGGTCGCTCACACCTTGCGCGTGCCGTTGGTCGCCTCCTGGCATACCAACCTCCACGAGTACGCCGGACGGCGTCTACACAGACTGTTGTCTTTCCTCCCCGATGGCTCCCGCAGGCGCGCTTCGATCACCGCCGAAAAAGCCAGCCTCCGCGCTTGCCTGCGCTTCTATGGTATCGCCCGCTTCCTGCTGGCCCCCAACCAGGGCATGGTCGATCTGCTCCACCAAGGCACCGGCAAGCCCGCGTTCCTGATGGGGCACGGCGTGGCTATCGACACCTTTTCACCTCACCGACGCAGTTCCGCCGTCCGCCCGTTCCGCATCGGCTACGTCGGCCGTCTCACGCCCGAAAAAAACGTACGCCTCTTCGCCGCGCTCGAAAAGAATCTTCGCACCCGCACCAATCGCGATTTCCGCATCAGCCTGATCGGTGACGGCAACGAGCGCGACTGGCTCCGCCACAATCTCCAGTCGGCTGAAATGCCCGGCATCCTGCGTGGCGAAGCCCTCGCCCAAGCCTACGCCGACATGGACGTTTTCGTCTTTCCATCCGAAACTGACACCTTTGGCCTCGTGCTGTTGGAAGCGATGGCTTCCGGTGTCCCCGTCGTGGCCAGTCCCGCCACCGCTGCGCGCGTCGGAATACGGCACTGCATTAGCGGATTTCACGCCCCCGATGTCGCTTCATTCTCCGATAACGTCCTCCAACTCATGGAGAACGACGCACTCCGCCAGCGCATGGGCGCGTCCGCCAGATGTTTCGCCTGCTCCCGCGGATGGAACCAGGTTTTCGACGACCTGTACGACACCTACGAACAAGGCCTCGCCCCAGCCGGAACTAAAATCAGTGATCGCTCGATCGCGGAAAGTCCCTCTTTGCGCTAACCATGGTTCTTCCGTTGCTGCTGTCCATCAGTTCATTCACGAGCGTGCCGCCGGCGCCGTCCGGTCCGCAGCTCCACATTCGGTTAACCACCACGGTGGGCTCCTACGCAACTAAAGCCGGTACGGTTCTCAGGGCTTTTTTAATCGCCCCCGCCAGGCTCGATAACGGATCCGTCCTCCCCGCAGGCAGCGTCGTATCCGGACATGTGAAGTTGGTGAAGCGCGTTGGCTTGGGCATCCGCCACGAAACCGCATCGCTCGAGCTTGAATTCGATAGCGTTCAACTCCCAGGCGGGGAGCCGGTGCTGATCGCCTCGCGTCTGGAAGAAGTCGATAATGCCCGAGAACACGTCTCCCGTGACGGCCGCATTCATGGCGTTCGCGCCACCGACAGCGGCTCCTATCGCGCCAGTGGCTACATCCGCGAGATCCTCTTCCGCTGCGAATTGCATGCCCGCATCGCGGAGCTGATCATCAAGGCGGCCGTAATCAATCTCCCCGAACCCGAAATCTATCTGCCCGCCGGCACGGAATTGACCCTGCAACTGACTACCCCCCCGAAAATCGGACCGCCCGTCGAAGAAATGGCCGCCAGCCAACCCGGCCCTGAAGCGGAAACCGACGGCGCCGAGTTCGACCGCCTGGTCGCCTCGCTGCCCAATCGCGCCTATGCCGGGTCGAACGATCGGCCCTCCGACCTTACCAATATCCTGATCGCCGGATCGCGCGAAGCAGTCACTGCCGCCTTTGCCGCCGCAGGTTGGTCGCAGGCCAGCCGGTTGTCCTTCAGCCGCCGCGTACGCTGGCTACGCGCCATCGGGCTCCGCCGCGGCTTCGACTCCGCCCCTATGTCCGCTCTGCGCGTGAACGGTGCGGCCGCCGACATGTCATGGGAGAAAGGCCTGAACGACGTCTCCAAGCGTCACCATATCCGCCTGTGGAGGTTGGATAGCCAATGGAACGGCCAGGACCTCTGGATCGGCGCCGCCACCCACGACGTCGAATTCGGCTATTTTCGTCCCGGCTCGCCGTTCACCCACAAAATCTCAGCCGACGTCGATCGCGAGCGGGACAAAGTCGCCTACGACCTCGCCTTCACCGGCTGCACGCAGGCGCCCGATTGGGCCCGCCGCGGCAACATTCCCCGCGTTACCGAAAATGGCACTGGCGACATCATGGCCACTGATGCCCGCCTCGCAGTAGTCGCCGTGCACAGCGGTTGCACTCCGCGCCTGTCCACCGAAAGCTCCGGCGATTCCGTGGTACCCATGCATGGCGGTAAAATGGCGGTGTTCGCTCGCCGCGAAATCCTGAGCGTCCGTAGCGATCTGATCCGCAACAACTGGTTCTATAGAGGGTATGAAGTGAGCCGCTGGATAGAAGGGGTAGTGCGCCGTCATTGGCGCGAGAGTTCGGGCCCGCGCTCCTTCATCACCAGCTTCCGCCATTCCAACCTGCCCTCGTATTTGCAATCCATGGCTTTAGCCCAATGAAACGTCTCGCACTCCTCTTCACCACGGTAGGCATGCTCGGGACCCTCTGCCCCGCCGCCAGCATCCCTGAGCCTCTCGGCTTGCAGCAGATCCTCGCCCACATGGAGGAACGCGACCGCGTCCGCTTCGCCTCCTTGCCCCATTACGTCTGTCTGCGGCGCTATTCGCTCGACAACAAGCGCTTCCACAAGAGCGCTGAGATCAGCGTTCGAATGACCTACGATTACCCCGGCCACAAAACCTTCCAGGTCATCTCCGAAAACGGACTTTCCGTCATCCGCCAGCGTGTGCTTAGAAAGATGCTCGAAGCCGAAGAAGAAGCCAGCCGCGACGGCGTCCGCGAAACCACCTACATCTGGCGGCGAAATTATCATTTCCGCCTGGCCGGCCAGGACCAGATCCAGGGCCGCCCCGCCTACGTCCTCGAAATCAAGCCGAAAGTGGTCAGCAAGTTTTTGATCCGCGGACGCATCTGGCTCGATTGTGAAGATTACGCCATAGTTCGCCTGGAAGCGTCACCGGCACAAAAGCCCTCCGCTCTGATCCACAACGTCCAGGTCGTACAGCAGTATGAAAAGGTCGGCCCGGCGTGGCTCCCGCTTTATAACCACTCCATGTCCGAATCCTTCTGGTTCGGGCGGACCGACGTGGCCATCGACTCGTCCGATTATCGAATCACGCAAGCGAACTGACGGATGCACGAGCCCTTCCGCTCATTTCTTCCTCTCCACAACCCCCTCGGCTTCGGACTGACCGATTTCATTGAGCTTGTGCTCGGCGCCCTCCTCGTAATCCTCGTACTATTCGAAGCAGGCCTCGGGAATTGGGGTCGAAAAATGGCGCGCCACACGAGATGGTGCATGCTTGCCCTGGCGATCCTGACCGCCGCCCTGCGTCTCGCCCTTTGGCCCCAGAGCCCCGTGCCCACCCCCAACGGTTCCGACGAGTTTTCGCATCTTCTCGCCGCCGATACGCTGGCCCATGGCCGCACCGCGAACCCCACTCATCCGCTGCACCGCTTCTTTGAAACCGCCTTCGTCCTGCAGGAGCCGACTTATAGCTCGATCTTTCCCATCGGCCAGGCTATCGTGCTCGCCACTGGCCGCGCCATCTTCAACAGTCCCTGGGCAGGCGTCCTCATATCGTGCGCAGCGCTGAGCGCGCTCTGTTATTGGATGCTCCTGGCCTGGACCAGCCCTGGTTGGGCGCTGACCGGCGCTATCCTGGCAATCATCGAGTTCGGTCCACTGCGCTATTGGATGAACACGTACTGGGGAGGGGCCGTTTCCGCCGTCGCAGGTTGCCTGGTCTTCGGATCTCTGCCGCGCCTCCGAGCGCGCGCCCGCACCCGCGACGCCATCCTGCTAGGCCTCGGCATCGGACTGCAGTGGTTAACCCGACCCTTCGAAAGCGCCATGCTGGTGGCTGTAGCGATCGCATATTTCCTGCCCGCGCTCCGCCATACCCGTCCGTGGCGTACCATCGCGCGGGAAACCGCCATCGTCGCCATCGCATGTTTGCCCGCTCTGGGTCTCAGCCTCTTCCAGAATAAGCAAGTCACCGGCAACTGGACTACCCTGCCATACATGCTAAGCCGCTATCAGTACGGCGTTCCCACCACTTTCACCTTCCAACCATCGACCGTACCGCACCGCGACCTCACGCCCAGCCAGCGCCTTAACTACGAAGAACAAGCCGCCACCCATGGCGACCAGCCGGAGACTCTGAAAAACTACGCAGACCGCCTCCTCTTCCGCGCACGCTTTTATCGATTCTTTTTCCTAGCCCCGCTCTACCTCGCCCTACCGTTCTTTCTTCCCGCCCTGCGTCAACTTCGTTTCGTCTGGCTAGCGCTCGCTCTCGTTGCCTTCGCTCTGGCTTCCAACTTATACCCCTACTTCTACCCGCACTATCTCGCTGCCGCCTCCTGTCTCTTCATCCTGGTCAGCATCACCGGTCTCGAATCTCTCAACCGCCTCAGCCGCGAAGCCGCCCTCGTTCTGGTTCTCCTGTGCGTTGCCCAGTTTTTCTTTTGGTATGGCTTCCACTTGTTCGCCGATACCAACGCAGCCGCCGCCATGCTGCAGTACGACGCCTGGGACGACGTCAATCACGGCGATCCCGAAGGGCGCATTGCCGTCCACGACCAGCTCGCACACACTCCCGGCAAACAATTGATTTTCGTTCGCTACGGGCCGCGCCACCGCTTCCAGGAGTGGATCCAAAACGCCGCCGATATCGACCGAGCCGCCGTAGTTTGGGCCTTGGACCGCGGCCAGGCAGACAACGAAACCCTCCGCGCCTACTATCCCGACCGCAAAGCATGGCTGCTGGAGCCCGATGCGCGGCCGCCCAAACTCGCGCCCTACCAGTTGGAGCCGCCGCCCGTGCCTAAAGTAGAAATACAGCCGCCCAAAGAGCCGCGCGAAAAGCCCAGCCCTGAAATGAACGGCATTCAGTTGCTGCCCGTCCAGTAAGCTACCGCCCCGCAGGCACGTGCATATTATGCGCCGCCACCCCCGCCAGCATCCCTGCCACGCCAATATTCGCCATCGCTAGCGCCGTCATATATTCCCGATTCCGCCGCAGGATGTAATGCTGCGCCGCTAAGCTCCATCCCAGCGTCCCCAGCTTGATCGCGAGCGACCCGTAGCTGAACCGCGGCCCTGCCCGCACCATGGGGTTTGCCTCCATCTTGCCCCAGGAACTCGCCGCATCCGCTGTCTCCGCACCGGCTAGCAAAGCCTCGCTGGCATGCCAAACAGTTTGCCAATGCGGCCTCCGCGCCGCCGCGAACCCATCCCGCACTACCCCGCCAAGTACCAAACTCAAGATTACGAGGGCTCGTACCACGCCAGCCTCCGTAAAAACATTCGGCGCTTTGGTCCAAAAGCGTTAGGGACAACACAAATCCATCGCGCGCCCTGCGAGATCATCAAGTCATGCCAGCCGTCGATCCCATTCAAGCTCTCGCCCTACTGCCCGTCGATCAAGCCGAAGAAACCGAGCGCGAATGGCTGCAAAATGCCGTGCGATGGCTGAAAGATATGCCGCCGGCCACTCGTACTCAGCGCCTCCGCCAGATGGCCGAGAACCTCGAAAAGCTTCCGGCCGCCTGTCAACGTTTCCAGCAGCTTTGGAGCAAAGCCTGCCCTTCCCGTCTGTATTCGGAAGCGGGACTGCCCGATGCCACCACCCTCCCGCGCGAGCTCGTACTGCGCCTCAAGCGGCGCATCCTGCCCCAACTCGAAGACGATCTCGACCTCTACGCCGCGCTCGACGGCTCCGACCTCGATGACGCCGATGCCGAATGGCTCGCCAACCTCGATCCTGCCGACGCCGCCCATTGGAACAAGATCCTCGGCCACTCAACCGGACCCGTGCTGGCCGCCATCCGCCTCCTAGCCGTGCGCGCCGTAGCTATCGGCGTCTCCAGCCAAATCGTCAAAGTCATGCCGCAGCGCTGCGCCGCCGAATCGCCGTTCCTCGGACTACTGGATGCCGCCGACGATTTCGCCCGAGGGCCAACGACCCCCGGTCTGCGCGACACCCTCAAGGAAACGATCTTCAGTTGCAAGGTCTCCGCCGGCATCTCCCACGCCCGCATGGAAGAAATGGGTGTCTCCTCCGACCTTGTCTTCCGCCTCGATCTGGTCCTCGCCCAGCTCGACCGCATGGACGCCCTGCTGCGCCTCCATTCGGGCGAAGAAGAGGGCCGCGCCTTCGCCGCCATGCTGGTTCGCGGCTTCGCGGAGGAGCGGGGCCTTCATAACCTCGCGCGGGGCAGCGTCAATCGGGTAGCGCGCCAGATCGTCTCGCACACTGGCAAGAGCGGCGAACACTACATCGCCAGCTCCGCCTCCGAATGGCGCTACATGGGCTACGGATCGGTAGGCGCCGGAGCCATCACCGCCTTCACCGCGCTCTTCAAATACGGTTTCACCTTCATGCCGCTCGCGCCGTTCTGGATCGGCATCGCGCACAGCGTCAACTACGCTGTCAGCTTCATCCTGATGCAGTTTCTCGGTTGGAGCCTGGCCTCCAAAATGCCATCCATGACAGCCTCCGCCCTCTGCACCGCGCTCGAAAAGGAGGACGGCATGCGCTCCGAAGTAAACCTCGTCACCGCCATCACCCGCACCCAGACCATTGTCACCATCGGCAACCTCCTGGGGGCGATTCCCATTTCCATGCTGATCGATCTGTTCATTCAATGGAAAGCCGGCAATCCTTTCCTGACGCACGAAGCCGCCATGCACGGCATCCACTCCCTGCACCCTTTCCAGTCGTTCACGATCTTGTTTGCCGCGCTGACCGGTTGCTTCCTCTGGCTGTCCAGCCTGGCCGCCGGATGGACCGCCAACTGGATGCGCCTGCATCGCCTCCCCGCCGGCCTCGCGCAAAGCCGGCGCCTGCGCCAATCCCTGGGAACGGAAGGCGCGGTTGAGATGGCTGCCATTGTCGACCATCACCTCAGCGGCGTAATCGGTTACACCTGCCTCGGTTTGCTGCTGGGGCTGGTCCCGTTCGTCGCCGTCTTCACAGGCTTGCCACTGGAAGTCCGCCACATCACGCTCGCCAGCGCGTCGCTCGCCTACGATGTCAGCGCCGTCGCCTGGACTGGACCGCTCCCCTGGCCCGCATTGGCATGGGCGGCGCTGGGTCTGTTCTTCGTAGCCTTGCTGAACTTCGGTGTATCGTTCGCCTTGGGCATGTGGCTGGCGATCCACGCGCGCAGTCTCGACACCACCGGCAAACACAGGCTGGTCTCCGCGCTCTGGCGCGAGCTTCGCCGCCATCCCGCGCGGTTCCTGTGGAGCTTCCCTATGGAATTACGAGGGGAGGAACCGCCGCACTCCCCAGTCGTAGGCGCCCGCGCCGACGACCCCGCCCAATAGCGGTCCCACGATCGGCACCCAGAACACCATTGACCCGTCCGTCAGCCCGTTGTTCTTGAATCCCGCGACAGCGGTAAATAGCCGCGGCCCAAAGTCGCGCGCCGGATTGATGGCATACCCGTGCATCCCACCGAACGACATGCCGATCGCCACCACCACCGCGCCGATCAGCACCGGCGACAAATTCGCGCCCGGGGGCTGATTGCGTTCGTCGGTGATCGCCATCACCATGAACAAGAGGATCGCCGTGCCAATTGTCTGATCGAGCAGCCCAGCAGTCGGAGCTTCGGGAAATTTGGGGAAGGTCGTGAAGACTCCGGCCGTGTGATCCAGATTTGGATCGGCCGCCCGGAACGCCGGCAGATAATTCCAGAATACTAGCCCCGCCGCCAGGAAGGCCGCCGCCACCTGAGCCGCAATATAAGGTCCCACTTTACGCCATGGGAATCCGCGGAATACCGCCAGAGTCACCGTGACCGCCGGATTCAGATGCGCGCCGGAAATCCGACCCGCAACATAACACCCCATGGTTACCGCCAATCCCCAGCCGATCGTGATGTTGGTGTACCCTCCATTCACAATCTCGCCGGGAGCGCCTTTGCTAAAAAGCACCACCATGGCGACTACCCCATTGCCCAGTAGGATCAGGATCAGAGTCCCAAAAAACTCAGCTGCAATCTCGGCTGTAAGAGAAGGTTTTTGCACGCGATGGGCATTCTATCACCCTGCTGAGCCGACTGGCTGGGTGCGTTTAAGATAGGCTAGTGTAGTAGCGTCAAAATCGAATATCGTCCAGGAGATGAGTCTAATGACCAAGTTTGTTTTAATGAGCGCCGCCCTCGCTTTGTCGGCGACTGTTACTTTTGCGCAGCCCAGCCCGCCGGCGGAAACTTCGGTTGCGATTGGCGGCAAGAACATCACCATCAAATACTCGGCGCCTTCCGTGAAGGGCCGGCAGATCTTCGGCGACGGCGGCCGGATTTCAAAAGACCCGCATTACCCGGTTTGGCGCGCCGGGGCGAACGCAGCGACCGCACTGCATACAGACGCCGACCTCGATATCCAAGGTCTGAAGGTTCCCGCGGGCGATTACACGCTGTTCGTGAATGTGGCCGATCCCGACCATTGGGAACTCATCGTCAGCAAGGACACCAAGGAGTGGGGCTTGGCCTATAAGAGCGACAAAGATCTGGGCCGCGTGAAGATGGAAATGAGCAAGCCACCGGTGCTGATCGAGACTTACAAGATGACCCTTTCTTCAGGCGGCGGCAATTCGGGCGAACTGAAGCTGGAGTGGGAAAACCACGTCGCCCTGGTCCATTTCAAGGCCATGTAAGGACGTTTCGCCGCGCTGGCTGCAAGTGCTTTCCGGACACCGGGTTGCCGGAACATTTCGCGATAGCGTAACGTATCTAGTTACGGATGCCATTTTGCAGCCAGTGCGGAAACCAGGTAAGCGCCGCGGATGTGTTCTGCGCCAAATGCGGCGCGCGGCAGCCTTCCCCGGCGCCCCGCCCTGCCGAGGCCCTCTCTTCCATCACTCCTCGCACCGCTTCCGTGCTCTGTTATATCCCTGGAATCGGTTGGATATGCTCTATCATTGTGCTGGCGGCCGAGCGATTCCGCGATAACCGCGTGGTCCGGTTTCACGCGTTCCAGGGGTTGTATCTTTTCGTCGCTTACCTGATCGACGACTGGGTGCTAAAGCCGATGTTCATGGCTATCCCGCACGTCCATGTGCACGGCCTGATTCAGGTAGTGCTGTTCGCCATGTCCATCTTCATGATCGTGAAGGCCAGCCGGGATGAGGCGTTCTCCCTTCCGGTTATTGGCGAACTGGCGGCGAAATCGGTTTCGGAGCGGTGAATCCGCACGTGGACAACGTGCGCTGGTCCTATTTAAAAACTCTCGCCTGCGCGGCGGCGCTTTTTGCGCTGAACGCTTACATCACCCACGACCTGTTTCGCGTCGATTACACGGACCACTTGGGTTCCATCGAGGCGGCGTTCATCGGGCTGGGGCGCTATGCGTCGCAGCATTGGGGTGATTTGCGTTGGTTTCCACTTTGGTACGGCGGAATTCCTTACCCGGATGCGTATCCGCCGCTGCTGCACTGGTGTAGTGGGTTAGCGTTGACGGTTTCGGGCGCGACTCCGGGGCTGGCCTATCATTTCGTCACCGCGTCGTTTTACGCGCTGGGACCGGTGGCTCTGTTTTGGATGGCGTGGCGGCTGTGCGGAAATCGGGCGTGTGCTTTCGCGGCGGCGGTGGGGTATTCGCTCGTTTCGCCTTCCTGCTTTTTGGTGAAGGAAGTGCGCGACAGCGTGGGTGGCGTCCTGGGGCCGCGGCGCTTGGAAACGCTGGTAGTTTACGGCGAAGGACCGCATGTAACCTCGATTTGCCTGTTGGCGCTGGCGATCGGGATGCTGCATGTGGCATTGGCAAAGCGCAAGCCATGGTATTGGATCGCAGCTGCTGCTGCGATCGCCAGCGTGCCGCTGACAAACTGGCTGGGCGCGGTAGCGGTGGCCATGGCGATGGCCGCATATTTACTTTCGGGCCTGGCGGACGGACGCAGCGCGTGGTTGCGGATGGCGGCGGTCGGCGCATACGCATACGCGCTGGTCGTACCGTGGCTCTCGCCGTCGGCGATTGGGGTGGTCCGGGCGAATGCGCCGCGGGTGGCGCTCAATTACACGTTCCACAGCGGGAACCTTCTGTTGACGCTGGCGATGCTGGCGGCCTTTCCAGCAATGGCGTGGGCGCTGCGGCATTGGAAGACGGCGCCGCATATTCGCTTCGCGTGGCTGTTTCTGCTGGTTACCGCGGTGACGGCGCTATTTGGATACTGGTACAACCTTTCGCTGTTTCCGCAGCCGGGCCGCTATCACCTGGAGATGGACATGGCGTTCTGGCTGGCGGCGGCGTTTGCAACGTGGCCGTTGGTGGAGCGAATCGATTACCGGGTAGCGCGCGCTGTCGCGTTGATCGCCGTGATGGCCTGCGTCCCGCTGGTGCGCCACGACCGCCGAATCGCTCGGGCCTGGGAACGGCCCATCGATATCCGCAAGACCATCGAATACAAGAGCGCGCAGTGGTTAAGCCGGAATCGTCCGAATGCGCGGGTATTTGCCGCCGGGAGCATCGGATTCTGGCTGGGCGCGTTCAGCGATGCGCCGCAGATTGGCGGGGGTAACGACAACGGGGTGACCAACCGGCTGATCCCCGATTTCATTTTTCAGACTTTCGCGGGCGAGAAGCAGCGAGTGATGATAGACCAGATGCGGGCGCTGGGGGTGGATCTGATGATCGCAGGTGGAAAGAACAGCGCGGAACATTATCACCCGATCGCGCATCCGGAGAAGTTCGCGGGTATGTCGGAACCTTGGCACAATGGCGACGACTTCATCTACGAGCTTCCCGAGCGGTCGCGATCGCTGGCTCATGTAATGCGGCCTGGAGATTTAGTGCAGGCGGAACCGGCGGCATACGAAAGCGACTACCTGCGCGAGTATCTGGCGGCGCTAAACAATCCTGATTATCCCGCGGCTCCGATGCGGTGGCGGGGGCCGAGTGCGGCGAGCATTACAGTGGATTTGCGTCCGGGGCAGATCGTCAGCGTGCAGATGAGCTACGACAAGGGCTGGAATGCGATGGTCGCCGGCCGCTCCGTTCCGATGCGCGGCGACCGCATGGGGCAGACGGTGCTCGAACCGGGATGCAGTGGGGTTTGCACGGTTCAGTTGCAGTACGACGGCGGGGCCGAGGGTGTGTGGGCGCGCTGGATGCAGCGGCTGGCTTGCGCGGCGGGCCTGGCTTGGATGGTTATGGGCGCCTGGCGGCGGAAGCCACAAGCGCGCCCGAAAGCAGCAGCGATATCACGGTAAGAGACCAGCCAATGCGGTTCTCGAGCGGGGTCTCGAAAGCCAGCGTGATGTCGTCTGCGCCCGGCTGCGCGTCGATCACTATGAAATGGGTACTGGGATCCTTGTGGATCGCGAGCGGGCGCCCCGCCGCGTAGGCGTGCCAGGAGGGATCGTAGGTGACTTGGACGAGGAGTGCCTGACCGCCGCCAAGGTGGGCGTGGACGGACAGGTTGTCGGTTCCGCGCCATGCCGTGCTGGTTGGCGCGTCGGGGCCTTGCTCGATGACGGCGGTGTAGGCGCGCAGGCGGTCGAGATTGCTTTGTTCAAGCGGGGGCAGCGCGGCGAAGCGGGCGCGATCGACGACGCGCGCGAGCGATGGGTAACGGCGGGGAACCTGGTAGATCACGTTGCCTTGGCCGTCGTCGTAGAGCACGGTGAGGACGGAGGTGAATTTTTCGGGCAGCGTGAAGTCGTGATACATCTCTTGCGATTGCTTGCCGGATACGATGACCGCGTCGGCGCCGAGCGCGGTGAGCCAGCGGATTGCCATCTCGGGATTGGACCCCATCATGATTTCCCAACGCGCTTTGTATTCCTGCTCGTTGATGAGCCCTTGGTCGGAGCCGCCGCCGGTTTGCGCCAGGTCGTGCCAGGTGTCGAACCAAAAGCGCACGGACCCGGCGGCGAAGGTGCGCGATTGGGGCAGGTGGGTGGCGATCCATTCGGACATGCGGTATTCGACGCGCTTGTGATAGTCGAACTCGCGCGGATAGATATCCCACGCATGGCGGACGTAGTGGCGGGCGCTCCACAGGGTCGCAAGGACGATGACCGCGGCTGCGGCGCGGCCTACACGCGCTTGCCAGATCGGCTGCGGCCGCCATTCCCACAAGCGGCGCAGCAGTTCGACAGCGCAGAGTATCAGAACCAGATCGAGTTCAGAAAGGAGGCGGTGCGGTTCGCCGATGACGCGGAATTTGAAGTAGAGGGAACCGAGGACATCGAGGCCGAAGAACGTAAGGGATCCGGCGAGGAAAACGGAGTAGGCTCGTTGGGGCTTGCGGGAAGCGGCCGCGAAGGAGATAGCCAGAAAGGCGGCGGTCACGATGACGAGCACGGCGGCCGACCAGGTATTGCCGCGCGAGGATACATATTGCATGTTGGCGAGGGTGGTCCGCAGGTAGGAAGGGACGAGCCAGAAAGCCGAAAATCCGTAGGCCAGAGCGGGAATGGCCGCGGCGCGGAACATGATGCCGGAGCGGCGATGCGTGAGCCAGACGCTCCAGACGAGGATCGGATAGAAAATGGCGAGAGCGGTGGCGCCGTAGAAGTTGGTGAGGGCCACGAGTGCGCAACAGAAGGCGGCGAGGGGCAGCCACGCCGATCCTCTTTGGATGGCGAGCCAGGAGAAGACCAGCGCGAACGGCAGCAGCGCGAGCGAACTGACGTGGGGACCTTCGCCGTAGCGCGTGAGAATCCAAAGATGCCACGGGGAGAGCGCCTCCGATCTCCAGACGACGGGCGTCACCAGGTACACCGGCGAAACCAGCACGGATGCCACCGACGAGAGCGACGCCGCGGCGCGTGACCGGCTGCCAATCCAAACCAGCAGATAAACGCCTACGCAACTGAAGCAATAGAGCAATGCGGTGAACACGTGATACGCCTTGACGGGCACGAAGAACCGCGTGAAGAATGCCGTGCCGTAACGGATGACGGGCGGATACAAGTAGTCGTAGCGCGTGCCGCAGTACCAAAGCGCCTGCCATTGCGGATGAGGCAGGTGAGCGCTCAAGAAGCGGCCATCGGCGATAAAAGTGCTCTCGATCGAGTCCCAGCGGTTCAGGTATTTTGCCTGAAAGAGCGGTTTGACGAGGACGGCAGCAAAAAGGAAAACAAGCAGCAGGTCAAGCAGCTTGCCGCGGCGCAACTCTAGCTCTTCCGTCCAGCCGGTTCGACACCGGATTGATAACGCCGTTGCAGGCTGTCGAATTGGCGATGATATCCCCATCCCCAGCGATGGATCAGGTATTTACCCAGCAGGACCAGGATGGAGCAGCCATAAATGCTGCTCTGGATGAAGGAGGCTGATGACGCCTGCGCGAAGTAGCGCGTGGGCACGGGCACTTCGGTGATGCGAACGCCGAGGGCCACCATCTGCGCCATGATTTCCTGATCGAAGATGAAGGCATCGGAATTGGTTTCCAGATTCACCGATTCGAGTACCTGCCGCCGAAAAGCGCGGTAGCCGGTGTGGTATTCCGAGAGTTTCAAGCCGAAAGTGACGTTTTCGGCCCAGGTCAGGAAGCGATTGGAAATGTACTTCCACCACGGCATGCCCTGTTTCATGGGGTTGGCGCCCATGAGACGTGAACCGAGGACGGCATCGGCCGTGCCTTCCTGGATAGGCCGGATGATTTCGGGCAGAAGAGTGGGATCGTATTGATAGTCGGGATGGACCATCACCACTATGTCGGCGCCGGCCTTGAGGGCCTCGCGGTAGCATGTTTTCTGATTGGCGCCGTAGCCGTAATTGCGGTTGTGGACAAACAACTCGAGACCCATGTCGCGGGCGATCTGCGCCGTTTCGTCGGAGCTGCCATCGTCGACCAGGATGACGAGGTCGACGACTTCGTGGGGCAGATCCTGATAGGTCATGTGGAGGGTTTTGGCCGCGTTGTAAGCGGGCATGACCACGACCACCTTGGGTTTTTCGGTCATGATTTCTCCTCGGGCGCGGCGGTGACAATGAATTGGTAGGCGAACAATTTCTTCCAGAGTCGCGCGGAATCGTAAGACATGCGTTCGAGGCCACGGACGAGGGCGGAGCCTTGCCACTGCGGCAGCGCCAGGCCGATGGGTACGCCGGAGCAGCGTGACGCTTCCACACGAAACCCGCCGGATTGCAGCAGAGCCTGCCAGCCCTGCCAGGTATAGAAATGCAGATGGGTGCGGTCGAAGAGTCCGCGATCTTCGGCGGGAAAGCGGCCGGTGAGTACATTCCAGCGAAAGTAAGCGTGGCCGCTGTTGGGCAATGAGGCAGCCAGTTTGCCGCCGGGGGCCAAGACGGTGTGTATTTCGCGCAACAGGTCAACGGGGCGGCGGAGGTGTTCCAGCACGTCGGCGCAGATGGCAATATCGAATTTGCCGCTGAGCGGCGGGAGTCCCATGTCGAGGTCGGCTTCCAGCAGTTCGATGGAATCGGGAAAGCCGTTGCTGGCGGAACCGGGAGTGTCGATGCCGGTGACGCGGTAGCCTTTGGCGGCAAGGATGGCGCCCAGATAGCCTCCGGCGCAGCCGACATCGAGCACGCGGAGGCCGCGGCCGTCGGCAGGCAGACTCGCGAGCAGCAGGCTGTGACTGCTGTAGGGGCTGTCCTTAAGCTGGTAGGGCGTGCCGGCGGCCACTGTTGCCATCATGTCAAATTATCCCGCATTCCACTGCCATAATAACGGTTAGGTGACGATTACTCCAATTATGGCTGTCCTGCTGTTCACGTCCGCGGTGCTGGCGGGTTGCAGCGGGCGCCCGGCGATGCAGGCCTATGTTTCGCCAGATACGATTGCGCTGGCGGGCGTGCGAGTCGCCAAGATTCGGGCGACGCCACTTTATTCCAAACTGGAGCGGGAGCAGCCGTGTACCGCGCTTCGAGCAGTTCCGGCAGGAGATGGGGTTCGATCCGGCTCAGGGACTCGAGGAGTTGCTGATCGCTTCGGATGGGGAAGAGGTGCTGGCGATTGCGCGCGGAGCCGTGCGGTGCGAAGCCCGCGGGCGATTGGCGCTCCGAGCCTTACCATGGCGTTTCGGTTTATACCCGTAGCGCGAACGAGGCGCTGGCATTGATCGGCAAGGATCTGGCTCTGGGCGGTCCGGTCGCCTCGGTGCATGCCGCCATCGATCAAGCGAGAAACGGCGGCCGCGGTGCTCCTCTCGATTTATTGGATCGCGCGGCGTCCCTGCCTGGCCATGCGCAGATCTGGGCGGTGGCTTCCGGATGGAAAGGCGCTTCGCCGGAACAACTTCGCCGGTTGGGAAATCTGGCGAATCTGGATCGGGTGCTACGCCTGGTGGACGGCGCCAGCCTGACGGTCGATTTGACCAACGGCGTGCATGCCGTATTCATGGGCGACGGACGCACGGACGCCGATGCTAAATCCCTGGCGGACTCGCTACGGGCCCTGGCTGCGCTGGGACGTATGGCTGTGTCGCGCGGCGACGCGCAGACGCAGGCCAGATCTGCAGCACGCGTTCGATGGGCTGCAGGTGAATCAGGAAGGGCGCGCGGTGCGGGTGAATTTCGATATCAACGAAGAATTGGCCGAGAAGATCGTGAAGTAGGGCGGTGCTAGAATTTTCCACAGAGGGCTTCGAATGAACAGTCGCAGAAATTTTGTGTTGGGCGCGGGCGGCGCGGCCGTCTCCATGATGGCGAAGCAAAGCCTCCGCCAACAGCCGGGTGCGGATCGCCGTGCTGGGAATCAATGGCCGCGGCAAGGATCATATTCAGGGATTCGGCGCGCTGCCCAATGCGGAGGTGGTGATGCTTTGCGACCCTGACCGCAATCTGCTGACCGAACGCGCGGAGCAGTTCGAGGCGAAGTATGGCCGGAAAGTGCAGACCGAGCAGGATCTGCGCAAGGTTTTCGACAACAAGGAAATCGACGCGGTGTCAGATCGCCACGCCTAACCACTGGCACGCGCTGGCGACCATCTGGGCCTGTCAGGCCGGCAAAGACGTCTACGTCGAGAAGCCCGGCGCGCATAACATTTTCGAAGGCCGCAAGATGGTGGAGGCGGCGCATCGCTACAACCGGATTGTGCAGCATGGAGTGCAACTGCGCAGCTCTGAGGCGATCAAGGAAGCGGTGCAGTTGATGAAGACTGGCGTGATCGGGAACGTGTATATGGCGCGGGGGCTGGTGTTTCGCTCTCGGCCATCGGTGGGACATAAAGGTGTCGAGCCGACGCCCGATTATTTGAATTGGGACATTTGGCAGGGGCCGGCACAGGCGCGGGATTTTACGCGCGCGCTGGTGCATTACAACTGGCATTGGCATTGGGACTACGGCAACGGCGACGTCGGGAATCAGGGTATCCACGAGACCGATTTGTGTATGTGGGGGCTGGGGGTGGGGCTGCCGACGCATGTGACGGCGATGGGCGGCAAGTTCCTGTGGGACGACGATAAAGAAACGCCGGAAACTTTGACTTCGGTGTATCACTATCCGGAGCAAAAGAAGATCATTCAGTTCGAGGTGCGGCCCTGGTATACGAACACGGAAGGCGGGATCGGAGTCGGCAACATCTTCTATGGCTCGGAAGGGTATCTGCAGGTGAACGGCTACGATTCCTACGAGGTGTTTCTGGGGCCGAAGCGCGAACCGGGTCCGAAGAAAAAGGCGGGCGGCGACCATTTCGCGAATTTTATTAAAGCGGTGGAGAGCCGCAATCCGGCGGATTTGGATGGGCCGGTGGAGACGGCGCACCTGGCATCGTCGCTGGCGCATCTTGGGGAATATTTCGTACCGGCTGGGAAGGCAGTTGCAGTTCGATCCGGCAACGGAGCGCTTTGTGGGCGACGAGCAGGCCAATCGGTTTCTGACGCGAGTGTATCGCGCGCCCTACGTAGTGCCGGAGCGGGTTTAGTTCGGCCCGCCGCTCGCGGGACCGGCTACTCCTCCTTCGCCTTTAGCACGTCCATCGCGACCTGGCGAAGTTGCTCTTTCAGCTTGCGTATTTCCTCGCTGTGCAGGCTGAGGCGATCGAACAACTCCTTTTGACTGGCAATGCCGGCCCCAATCAAAAAAGCGGCGCATTCCGAGCGGCTGGAGAATAAGCTCGCCTCGACCAATTGATCGAGCCTAACCAGCGTCTCGTCGTTCACGCGAACCATCACCACGTTGCCGCGGCCATCGCCTTTGTTAACAAACTGGCCCAGCAGATCTTTCAGGTCTTTGCCGCTCTCGCGCTTTTCCGCAATGATGCCGGCTTTGCCGCGAAAGCGGCCGGAACCGAATTCAAATGTTTTTTTCATGAGATCTTCCTGAGCCGGTAAGCTCCGGCCACGGCGATGACGAGCAGCAGGATAGCGCTGCCGTAGAATACGGGGGCGATTCCGTAGCGAGATGCGAGGTCGCCGGCAAAAAGCAGCGCGATGCCCTGCGAGACGGAAATGAGCGACGTGGAACTGCTGCTGACGCGTCAGCCAGCCAAAGTCTGCGGAAACCGGGGATGGCCGGAGCCTGGCGCATGGTGAGCTGCAAAGCGGGTGAAGGCGCCATACGGGTATTATAGAGATTTGTAATTCGTAATTCAAGTACGCACGGTGGATTTTGCGACCGGATTATAATCTGCGAATGCCTTTTTCCTTTCCGCCGCCTGGCGATTCTGATGCTGGCCGTCGCCCTCGCCCATACCCGCGCTGCGCCAGCAGCCTGCGATCACGGCCGCCGATTACGCGCGCGCCGAAAAATTCATGGGCTACAACACCAATCCGCTGGTCTATCATGCGGTTCGTCCGGCGTGGAGCGCGGGGGAACTGCTCTGGTATCGCGACGTTGGTCTCGCGGGCACACGTTTCGTGGTGTTCGACCCCGCGAAGCTGACCAAAGAACCGGCCTTCGATAACGCTGCTTTAGCCGCGGCGCTTTCGGCGGTAGCGGGGAAGAAGTACGAAGCCGAAAAGCTTCCCTTCAATGCCATCGAGCTTTCCGCCGACGGCGCATCGGTCTCCTTCAGCGTGGCCGGGAAGCGATATCGCTGCGACCGGCAGGCTCGTCAGTGCGCCGTCGAGCCGGGCGCGTCAGCCGTCGGCCGTTTTCGCAGCGATCTCTTTCGCCCGACAAGAAGAAGACAGCATTCATTCGCGATTACAACCTGTGGGTCCGCGACGTGGTCAGCGGCAAGGAAACCCAGCTTACCACTGACGGCGTTAAGGACTACTCCTACGCGCTCGATAACGCCGGCTGGGTGAAGAGCGACCGGCCGGTGCTGTTGTGGTCGCCCGATTCCAGGAAGATCGCCACATTTCAGCAGGACCAGCGCAATGTGGGCGACATGTATTTGGTGGAGACCCGGGTCGGGCATCCGGTACTGCACGCGTGGAAGTATCCTCTGCCCGGCGACACCACGGTGGCGACCATCCGGCGGGTGATTATCGATGTGGATTCGCCTCGCGTGATGGCGCTGGCGATGCCGCCGGATCAGCATCGATCCACGCTATGCGACCACGTGGTGTGCCGAGGAAGCGAATGGGCGGATGTCGCTTGGAGTCCCGATTCCACGCAGCTTGCCTTTGTTTCCACCTCGCGCGACCACAAGCAGGCGACTTTGCGGGTCGCTGCCGCGGATGGCGAGGTGCGCGATGTGCTCGAAGAAAGCGTCGCGACCCAATACGAATCCGGGCAGGGCATGGTGAACTGGCGCTATCTGCCGGCCTCCAACGAGGTGATCTGGTATTCGGAGCGGAGCAATTGGGGCCATTTGTATTTATACGATTTGGCCAGCGGGAAGCTGAAGAATCAGATCACGTCTGGCGAATTCGTGGTGACGGAGTTGTTGCGCGTGGACGAGCAGGCGCGGCAGCTTTACTTTGTGGCGGACGGGCGCGAGAAGGGGCGCGATCCCTATTTCAACCATTTGTATCGCGTGGGCTTCGACGGAACCGGTTTGACGCTGCTGACGCCGGAGGATGCTAATCACGAGGCGACGTTTTCGCCTTCCGGCCGTTATTTCGTCGACAACTATTCGAAGCCGGATACGCCGCCGGTGACGGTGGTGCGGGCGGCGGATGGGAAATTGCTGGCGACGCTCGAGAAAGCCGACATCTCCAAACTACAGGCCGCGGGCTGGAAGCCTCCGGAACCGATCATGGTGAAAGCGCGCGACGGTAAGACCGATCTTTACGGCTTGCTGTTCAAACCCACCAAGCTGGATGCGGGGAAGAAATATCCGATCGTGAATCAAATCTACCCAGGCCCGCAGGGGGGAAGCGTGGGAGGGCGGTCGTTCTCGGCGGCGCGCGGCGATGCGCAGGCGCTGGCCGAATTGGGGTTCGTGGTGGTTGAGATTGACGGCATGGGCAACCCCCAACGCTCCAAGAGCTTTCACGATGCGTATTACGGCAACATGGGAGACAACACCCTCCCCGATCAGGTGGGCGCAATGAAGCAACTCGCCGCCAGGTTCCCGTGGATCGATATCGATCGGGCGGGCATTTGGGGTCATTCGGGCGGCGGGTATGCGGCGGCGGACGCCATGTTCCGGTATCCCGATTTTTTCAAGGTGGGGATTTCGGAGGCCGGCAACCACGACAATCGCGAGTACGAGGACGATTGGGGCGAGCGGTATCAGGGCCTGCTGCAAGCGGGCACCGAATTATGACGACCAGGCGAACCAGAATCTGGCCAAGAATTTGAAGGGACACTTGCTGCTGGCGCACGGCACCATGGACGACAATGTGCCGCCGTATAACACGCTGCTGGTTGTCAACGAGTTGATCAAGGCGAACAAGGATTTCGATTTGCTGCTGCTGCCGAACCGGCATCATGGATTCGGAGGCGAACCGTATATGGTGCGACGGCGCTGGGACTACTTCGTTCGCTATCTGTTGGGCGCAGAGCCGCCCAAGGAGTATCAGTTGAAGCCGCCCGCCGGACCGGCCGCGGAGTAGACCGACCGCGAGCCCTCCGTCCGTTCGCTGTTTAGTCGCCCGAAACCGGCTCGTATTCGCGCTCGACCGCCGGTGTTGGCTTCGACGCCGCTAGCGCGCCCAGGGTGACGTGGATGGTGGGCATGGCGCCGGTATCGAAGGATTCGCGCACCTTGCCTTCGTCGTGCTGCTGGTCGCGCACCAGCTGGCGGCGCAGATCGGGCTTCGAATTCGGCCATCTGCTCTTCGATGGTCTTCACCTTGTTCTTGTTGCGCCACCATGTCTTCGCGATAGCGCTTCAGGAAGTAGCCGATGGTCTCCACGCGGATGCGGATGGAGCCGGTCGGCTTGTTCTCGTCGATATCCTTGAAGCAGAAGTACGGCGTGCCGGAGTGCTCCACGACCTCTTCCACCACCGAATAGATGGGCGCGTCGTGGCCGCACTTGAAGCTGGAAAGCTCCAGCGCGACCAGGTTGGGATGGCGGCCAGTATACTTGGCGGCCCAGACCTTGCGCGACTGGTGTTTTCGCTGTAGGAGTTCTTCCAGACGTCGTCGATGGTCATGCGGGTGCGGCGATCTCGCCCGACTCCACTTCCGGCCCGAACAGGCGCCAGATCATGTCGTCGTCGATGGGCAGGCGAATCCTGCGTGAAGACCGGGATAGCCGAGCTTCTGGAACTCTTCCAGGATTTCGTGGTTGACGCCGGGATCGTTGTGATACGGGCGGCCCAGCACGACCACGCCGAGCCGGTCCTCGCGCTCGAGTTGTTCGAGCACTTCGCGGGCTTCGCCGCGGATGGTGACGTTGTTGTAGTAATCGAGGGCGCGATAGCCTTCCTGAATGGCGCGCGCGTTCTCTTCGGCCGACAGGCCGAGGATGTCCTTGAACTCCTCGAACATCTGGCGCTCGAAGACATCGGGCTTGGAGAGGTTGACGAAGGTATCCATGAAGCGGACGCCCTTCTCTTTGAAGAGATCGCCTTCCTTGGTGAAGGCCGCCTTCACCGCTGCCGGCGTGGTGGCGACGGTGGGGCAGGAACGGCTGGCCTGCATGCCCTGCAGATCGCTGGTCAGGCAATCGATCATCGGGAAGAAGATGATGTCGAGCGGCTTCTTGGCGTGCACCTTGTAACAGCAGGTTGTGCACGTGCGGGATGCCGAGCTTGGAGGGGAAGCAGGGGTCGATGGCGCCGCGCTTGGCGCCTTCCTTGTAAAGCTCCTCGCTGGTGTAGTCGGAGTAGACGATGTTCTCCGCCTTGATGCCGAGCGACGCGAAGTAGCCCGTGAATACCGGCGTCATGCGAGTACATGTTGAGCACGCGCGGCATGCCGATGCGGATGTCGGCGCGCTTCTTCATCAGCTCGGCGCGCTTCTTCTGCGCGGCGGTGATCTGGAACTTGGGCAGCGGCATCGGCGACGAGCGGCGCATCCGGCACGCGGAAGACGGCCTTGGCGGAGATCTCGACGAAGTTCGGATTGGCCTTCTTGATTTTGTCGAGGTTGCCCTTGATGCTGGCGCATGTCCTCGATGTTTTCGACGGTGCCCTTTTCGCAGGTGGCGATGATCAGGCGCTGGGCGCCGGCTTCGAGCGGGACTTTGGTCTTGACCGGAGGCTTGTAATCCGCGATTCATGATCGTGGTCTTCACATCGATGAAGGTGCGCAGGCACTTGTTCTTGCAGAAGTAGCAGCGGGTGGCTTCTTCGCGCGTGGTCTTGTAGCTGATGTTCGAGCATGGCGTCCAGCCCGATGAAGGTGGAGACGCGGCCGTTGATCCCAGAGGCGCCCGGCTTCGAGCGCGGAGCCGATGGCGCCGGCTTCGCCGCAATGCTCGTGGACGATGACGTCGGCCTTGTGCTCTTTGCCCTTGAAGCGCGATTCGATGAAATCGACCTGCGCTTTGACGGCGGCCAGGTTGTACTGCGTGCCGCCCTGCAGCAGGAAGCGGCGAGCCGATGGCGGAGAGGTTGGGGATCTGCGAAACGTACAGCCAGATGTTCTTGGGCAGCACGTTGCAGAGGCCGGCCATGATCTCTTCCGGCTTCCAGCCCTGGCGCTGGAAATCGACGATGTCGGACTGCATGAACACGGCGCAGCCGTAGCCGAAGCTGGGGAAGCCGTTGGCGCCGAAGGCCGTATCGGCATACTGCTCCACCGGCACGTTGAAGCCTTGCGCGGTGGATTGCAGGAAGTAGCCGTTGCCCGCCGAACACTGCGTGTTGAGCTTGAAATCTTTCACGCGGCCGTTCTTCAGGATGATGATCTTGATGTCCTGGCCGCCGACGTCGCAGATGACGTCCACGTCGTCGTAGAAGTGCAGGCCGGCTTCGGTGTGGGCGACGGTTTCGACCAGCGCGGCATCGGCGCCGATGACGTCTTTCAGAATGTCCTTGGCGTAGCCGGTGGTGCCGACGCCGAGGATCTTGAGCGTGGCGCCCTGATCGGCAATCTGCGTTCCAGCTTGCCCATCACCTCGATGGTGTCTTCGATGGGGTTGCCCTTCGAAAGCTGATAGGTCTTGGCCAGGATGCGGCGCTCTTTGCTCTTTCGAGAGCAGCACGGCTTTGGTGGAGGTGGAGCCGCCGTCGATACCGACGAAGCCTTCCACCACTTCGCCCGGCTGGAAGGTGGCCGCGACGAATTTCTTGGTGCGGTATTTCTCTTTGAAGCGCGCCAGATCGTCGGCGTCCTTGGCCAGGCCGCCGGTGCCGCCGCGCTTCTGTTTTTCTTCTTCGCGGCCGACGTTGACGTACCATTCCAGCTTGTCGAAGCCGATGTACTGGCCGACTTCGTCGTCTTCGGTCTTGCCGAATTCGACGGAGCCGATGGCGGCGAAGTACTGCGCGTTATCGGGCGTGCTTGATGAGGTCCTCGGGCGGAACGCCGGCGGGCAGTTCGGTGCCGCGCTCTTCCCAGATTTTCGGGATGTTGTGCTTCCAGCAATCGCGCATGCCCTTGATGTAGCAATTGGGGCCGCCGAGCAGCAGCACCACGGGCAGCAGCGTGTTGCCGCGCGTGAGCACGGAAAGGTTCTGCATGACGATGGCTTCGAACAGCGAGGCCATCAGCTCGTCGGGCGGGACGCCCATCTTCTGCAGGCCGTTGATATCGGTCTCGGCGAAGACGCCGCACTTGCCGGCCACGGGGTGCAGCTTCATGCCCTTGTAGCCCATCTCGCAAAGCTGCTCGGAGGGGATGCGCAGCTTGGCGTTGATCTTATCGATGACCGCGCCGGTGCCGCCGGCGCACTTGTCGTTCATGGACGGAATCTTCTTCTTGCGGCCGGTTTCGGGGTCCTTCTTGAAGATGATGATCTTGGCGTCCTGGCCGCCCAGTTCGATGACCGAACCGCACTCCGGGTACAGCTTTTCCACGGCGAGAGAGACGGCGTTGACTTCCTGGACGAACTTCGCGCCCAGGTACTTGGCCATGCCGTTGCCGCCGGAGCCGGTGATGAACATGCGCGAGCTGGTTGGCGCTGAAGCCGTCGATCTCGGTCTCGAAGCGCTTGAGGAATTCCAGCACCTTCTCGGGCTGCTTGGTATCGTGGCGCTGGTAGTCCGACCAGAGAATCTGGTCGGTGGCTGCGTCTACCACCACCGCTTTCACCGTGGTGGAGCCGACATCCATTCCGATGAAGAACTTTTTGTCCATGGATCCTCGGGCTATTGAACTGCGAGTGCTTCTTCGCGCTCGGCCACGACGGGCGCTGCGCCTTCATTCTTCATCTGTTCCGCAATGTGCATCACGAAATTCGCAGCCAGGCCGACGACGCCCTTGGTATGCGGCACGTGATAAACGGGCCGCTTGGATTCGGGATGCGCTTCCACCCAGGCGCGGCAAGCTTCCATCGTGAGGCCGGTCCTTTCCAGCACTTCGGCGAATTCCTTCTTGGCCTTGTTCTTGGCTTCGCCGAGCGCCATCTGCACGCGGGAGTGGGCGTTGATCTCGCCTTCGCCGGAGGTTTCGACGGGCAGGTAGATCATGTCCTTGTAGTTCGAGACGACGGCCGACTGCGCGCCATCCGACTGCGTGGACGGCATGCAGCCGAAGGGCTTCACGCGACAGGACCATGTGGGCGAGGTCTTTGTTCGAGTAATAGATGTTCTTGGCGACTTCCAGGTGGCCTTCGCCGCCGCCCGCGCGCGAGTTGTAGAAGGGGTGGCCGAGGCGCTGCAATTCGTACTGATCGGCGAGGTGATGCGCGATGCCGCCCAGGGCGCTCGACAATCTTGTGATATTCGCTCTTGAAGATGGCTTCGGCGAGCTTCAGCTTGGCGACTTTCTGGCGGAAGCTCGCATTCGATCTTGGCGCGCTTGTCGAGTCTTCCAGATGGGAGGCAGCACGGCGCCTTCTTCGAGGCCCTTGAAGTCCTTGTACTTCTGGACCACCTGGTGAATCATGTACATGATCCAGGTGCCGATGGGCTCGACCAGAACCTGCGCGCCTTCCTTCTGCAGGAAGTTGAACATATTGAAGTTGCCGTCGCCTTCGGTGGTCTGCGCCCAGAATTCGCCGGTGATCTTGACGATGGGCTTCACGCGCAGGCGGTCGATTTCGACTTCGTTGAACGCGGTCGCGGCAGCGGTGCAGGGCGCGGGATGTACTCGTCGCCCTTGAGCTGGTTGACGAACTTGCCGATGTACTCGGCGGTATCGGAGAAGCCGCCCAGGTACTTGCGTCAGGCTTCGTCGAGCTTCCACGGCTGCTTCTTGCGGAAGACCTCGTGCATATAGTCCATGGCTCTCGTCGAGCATGCGGTCGGTCTCGCCGGCGTTCACTTCGTAGGGGCGGACGGCGTAGGCGACTTCGTTCATCACGTCGCCGCAGTTCAGCGCGTTGAGGATGCCGAGGAAGAAGTCGAGGTTCATTTCCAGGCCGGCTTCGGCGTCGGACTGGCTCAGACCGCCGGACTGCTGGAACAGGAGGACGCGGAAGCCATCGAAACCGGCAGTTGCGCAGGGCCAGGCGATACTCGGCTTCGTACATGCCGAAGCGGCAGGGCCCGCAGGCGCCGGCGGTGAAGAAGACGTAGCGGTCAATGATTTCCTGCTTGGCTAAGACCCTGTTCTTCCAGGCTTTGCAGATACTGCACCAGGTTGCCGACGGTGAAATAGGTCGGGTTGCACTGGCCGTTGTTGCCGTATTCCTTGCCGGTCTGGAAGGCTTTGACGTTGGGGGTGGGCACGGCTTCGGCGAGGTAGCCGAGGCCTTCCAGCGCGCCATGCACCAGCTTTTCGTGCTTCCAGGTGAGTCCGCCGAACAGCAGCGTGGTGCGCGCGCGCTGTTCCCGGGTGAAGGGATGCTCGACGGGCTTCTTGAATTGATGGGTCTCGCGTTTGACCACGCCGGCTTCGCGCTCGAGGCGCGCACGCTCTTCGGCCAGGCGTTTTTGGATCACGCTCTTCGATGCCGGAATCGATCTGTACAAGACCGGCGGAGGTGCGGCTTTCGGTTCAAACGGCTGAGTGCTCATATTACTCCTCTGAGTTGGAGGGCTTAGACACACCCCTCCGGATTGATCGCATCTTCGCGCGTTAAGCCATTGGAAATAAAGCCGCATCCATTGAATGGCGGCTTTTTCTACAGGAATGGCGCTTAATGCGGCTCAGCGGGAGGGTGATTTAGCGCACTGATCGGCTATGGGGCGACCCTTGGGTTGGTACTTGAGCCATTCGGGAGTGCGGCTTGACCCGGCTTCCGGTTTGCTCCCAGCACGAAGCCATCGAAGTACACCTCACACCGAAGCTTGCGCGAATGGCCGTCCACGCCGCAACAATCCTGAAAGGCTCGCGACGAGTGTGGTGGCGCGCGATCTTGACGACGAAGCCGCTCTATTTCCTCTGTTCAAAAAGGGCCTCGCGGCTGCCGAACGCGGCGAGTCTGTTTGAAGAAGAGGAAATTAGACCGTTCCTGCCGCCGACGGTTTTGGAGAGCATCAAGAAGCCCTGGAGATTTTGCACATCTACTCCGGCGCGCAAGGCTTATAGGATTGGTTAGTCTTCAACCACGTTTTGGGAACTTGCGGATCAGGCCTTTGAGGATGCGCTGGCTGTAAGAACCAAAAGGCTGATCGGTGGTCACATACGTCCAGGTAGCGCCGCGTTCGAGGGCTTCGTCGCGAGGCAGGTGGATGACGCCGCCGCGAATCTCGGCCTGGCGGAAGGCGGCGGCGGTTTCTTCTCTGAGGCACTGGTGGAAGTCGTCGTAGATTTCGCGCTCGGCGGTGAGGAAGTAATGGAGCGGATCGTTGCCGGTCCAGGAGGCCCAGTGGATGCCGCCTCGCAGTTCGGCGATGTTCGAGAGGTAGTCGGCCCAGAGATCGTCGATGAGGGCGAGGACGAACTGGCGGCCTGCCCGTTCGACCGCATCGGCGCCGGCGCTTTCCGTTAGTTCGGCGTATAGTTCGGGCGGCAGGATGGAGGCGAGGCTCCAATCGGGCGAGAGCAGGGCTTGGCGGCGCAGTTTGTGCATCTGCTGGCGGTGGAATTGGCCGGCACAATCGTATTTCCAGAGCGTTTGGCGCATTTCCAGGTTCTGGCTTTCGGCAGTCCGCTGCACGCTGTCGATATCGGGGTTTTCGGCGATGCCGAAGCGGACCAAGAGGTCATCTTCGAGGCTGAGGAAGCAGCGCGAGGAGCCGGGATCGCCCTGGCGTCCAGCGCGGCCGCGGAGCTGGTTGTCGATGCGGCGGGCTTCGTGGCGGGTAGTACCGATGACGTACAGTCCGCCGGCGGCGACGACCTGTTGGCGGTGTTGGGGCGGATTGCCGCCGAGGAGGATGTCAGTGCCGCGGCCCGCCATGTTGGTTGAGACGGTTACCGCACCGTGAACCCCGGCTTGTGCGACGATTTCGGCTTCGCGTTCGTCGTTGCGCGCGTTCAGGACGGAGTGGGGCACGCCTGAAATTTGAAGGCGGCGGCTGAGTTGTTCGGATTCTTCGACGCTGCCGGTTCCGATCAGAATGGGGCGTCCCGTCGCGTGGACTTTGCCGATTTCCGCGACCAGCGCCTGGTCGCGAGATTCGCGATCGGCGAAGACGACGTCGGGAAGATCCTGGCGGATGATGGGCCGGTTGGTGGGTATGACGCGCACCGGCAGCTTGTAGATCCTCCAGAATTCTTCGGCTTGGGTGGCGGCGGTACCGGTCATGCCGCAGACGGCTTCGTATTCCAGCATCAGGCTTTGGACGGTGATGGAACCGAGGATGCGGCCCTGGGTTTTCAGGCCGAGGCGTTCCTTGGCTTCGACGGCGGTTTGGAGTCCGGCGGGCCAGCGGCGGTTCTGGGCGATGCGGCCTTTGAACTCGTCTACCATTTCGACGTTGCCGTTCTTGACGACGTAGTCGACATCGCGGCGCAGCAGTGCGTGCGCGTGCAGTGCGTCCTGGGCGGCGGTGAGGATGCGGAAATTGCCCTCATCGAAGAGGTTCCCGCAGCCGAAGGAATCTTCGACGCGCTGAATGCCGGCATCGGTCAACTGGGCGTTGCGCGCGAATTCATCAAGAGTGTAGTGGATGTGGGGATGGAGTTGGGCAGCGATCGAGTCGGCGCGGGAGGCAAGCCCGGCGTCATCGGCCGAGCCGCCGGCGATGACCATGGGGATGCGGGCTTCGTCGATGAGGATGGAATCGGCTTCATCGATCAGGGCGAAGGCGAGTGGACGCTGGACGAGTTCGGCGGCGTCGCGAGCGAGGCCGTCGCGCAAGTAGTCGAAACCGGCTTCGTTGGCGGTGGCGTAGGTGACATCGCAGAGGTAGGCGGCGCGGCGATCATCGGCGCTCATGCTTTGCGCGATATGGCCGCAGGAGAGGCCGAACCAGGAGTAGATTTCGCGCATCCAGGCGGCATCGCGGCGGGCCAGGTAGTCATTGGCGGTGAGGACGTGCATGCCGCGCCCGCGTTTGGCCCACCAGATGGCGACGGGCACGGCGGCGAGCGTTTTGCCTTCGCCTGTTTGCATTTCTGCGATTTCGCCGCGCGCCATGGCGAGGGCGCCCAGCAGCTGGACGTCGAACATCTGGAGGCCGAGAACGCGCCCGGCGATTACCGCGGCCAAGGCAAATGTTTCGACGACGGTGGCATCGCTTCGCAGGCCGTGGGCGGCGGATTTCAATTCGTAATCGGACAGGCCGTTTAGCTCCTCGCGCCGCTGGCCGATGGCTTGTAATTCGTCTAGACCCGCGCGATCCGCGAGCTTGAAGAAACGTAATAAGCTTCCTATGGACACAGGTTCTCTCCTTACCGCTCTCAAAAGAATCGGATTTTTGGTTTACGACAAGAAAGAGAGCGGCGGAGGAGGGCGTTGGAAGAGAATCGCGGCATCGGGTTCGGGAAGTATGCGCGAGGCGTAGGTCAGCCGGGATGGCCGAACGGCCGGTATCACGGCGGGCCTGGAGTCCCGCGGGCACGGTTGCTCAACCCTAGTTTTGTTACGGGTTTCAGCCTGGCAGACGATGCCGATGGACGGGCCTAGGCGGACTGCGGGGACCACCGCTTGCGTTGAAAGCAACGCCAGCAGTGCCGCGAAAACGTATCTGGCGACGGCCCGGGCCATTTGCATACAGAGTCGCACAAGCGGGTTCGCGGATCAAGGTTGACGCCAAATCGTGTTACTATTCCGCAGTTCGGGAGGGGACCTATGAAGACGTTTGCCGCCCTTTTCGCTTGCTTGCTGGCCGTTGCGCCGGCATGGACGCAATGCCGGAAGACCGGCGAGATTGATGCCTCGAAACCAGAGGGGCTATTGCTGCAAAAAGCGGGGCTGGAAGAAGACCCGGCAAAGAAACTGGCGCTACAGCAGGAGTTCGCCGCGCAGTATCCAAAGCATGAGGCGGCCGGATGGGTGAATGAGCAACTGCTGACGGCTTACGTGAAGGCCGGCGACGCGGACAAGGCTCTGGCCATTGGCGACGTACTGGCTGCAACGCCTCCCGAGTGCGTGGAAGATTCGCAGACGACGCTCAAGGCTGCCGAACTGAAGAAAGACCCGGACCTGGTTTTGAAGTGGTCGAACCGGACTGCCGAGATGGCTGCGAAGGTGGTCGCGTCTCCGCCACCAACCGAAGCGGATGAAGTAGAGAATTGGAAAGCGCGCGTGGATTACGCGAAGCAGGTGGGCACTTACGCGGATTACTCGCTGTACGCCATGGCGCTGGGCAGCACCGATCCGAAGAAACAGACCATGTTGCTGGATGCGTTGGAAAAGCGCAACCCAAAGAGCGAGTATCTGGCGAAGGCCGTAGATTTGCGATTTGTGGCCTACCAGAAGTCCGGGGATAATGCCAAAGCCGTAGCTCTTGCGCAACAGGCGGCGGCGAACGGGCAGCCTGGCGAAGAGATGTTGCTGGTGCTGACCGATGATGCGGTGAAGAGGAAGGATCGCGACAAGGTACACGCGTATAGCGCCAAGCTGGTGGAAACCATGAGCGTAAAGGCCAAGCCGGAGGGCGTGGCGGACGCGGATTGGACCAAGCGCAAGAATACGATTCTGGTTTATGCGTACACCACGGATGGCGAACAGCTTTTCAATGACGGCAAACTGGCGCCCGCCGATCAGGAATTGCGAAAAGCATTGCCCTTGATCGACGATAACTATGCGGGCAAGCCCGAGATTCTGTTCTTCCTTGGGCTGGCGAATTACAAGATGGAGAAGGCGCAGGACGCGGTCAATTTCTTCAAGGCTTGCGCCGCGTTTAAGAGTCCATTTCAGGTCCAAGCGAATAAGAATCTGGTGGCCATCCGCGCACAGTACCACGGCGTGAAATGAATGTTCTTGTTACGAATCTGGGCTCCACGTCGCTGAAGTATCAGATTCTGGAAATGCCTTCGGAAAAGGTTCTGGGGAGCGGCCGCTTCGAGCGCGTGAGCGATTATGGCGCGGCGATCGGGCAGATTGGAGCGGGCGGCGTTGCGCTGGATGCGGTGGCCTTCAAAGCGGTACACGCAGGGCCGAAGTATCGCGGGACGTTCGTGATCGATGAAGACGTCGTTCGGGCGCTGGAGGAGTTTGTGCCCGCAGCTCCGGCGCACAATGCGATTTATTTGGCGGCGATCCGGGCGTTCCGCGAGAGCTTGCCTGGAACGCCGTTGGTGGCCGCTTTCGAGACCGAATTCCATCGCGACATGCCGGCGCGGGCTCGTCTTTATGGGGTGCCGGGCGACTGGCAAGCCGCGGGAGTCGAGCGCTATGGGTTTCACGGCGCTTCGCATCGATATGTGGCGGGGCGAGTGGCTGAAATGCTGGGACGCGAGACGCGGCTGGTGAGTTGCCATCTGGGCGGCAGTTCATCGATGTGTGCCATTTACCGGGGGCGTTCGGTGGACACGACGATGGGTTTTTCGCCGCAGTCGGGGCTCGAAAACGCGACGCGGCACGGCGACCTGGATGCTTTTGCCGTGCTGTTCATGATGGACCGGCATGGCTGGAGTGCGGCGGAGGTGCGCGAGCAGCTTGCGAAGGGGGGCGGGTTGGCAGGGCTCTCGGGGATTGCGGGCGGGGATGTGCGGGATCTGGAGAAAGCTGCGTCGGCGGGCGACGAGCGGGCCGCGGCGGCTCTCGACATTTTTGTTTATCAGGTGAAGAAGACGATTGGCGCGTATGCGGCGGCATTGGGCGGAGTCGATGCGGTTGCGTTCACTGGTGGGATTGGGGAGAATTCGGCGGGGCTGCGCGCGGCGTGCTGCGAAGGGCTTGCATTCCTGGGAATTGCGCTAGATGCGGAGTCGAACCGCCATGGCACGGGCGATCGCGTCGTTTCGCGCGGTCCGGTTGCCGTGATTGCGCTGGCCACCAACGAGGAATTGATTGTGGCGCGGCGCGCATTTCAATTGCTTTCCGGAGCTGCGCTACACTCGCATCATGCTTGATGCGGCGGTGCTGACGATCAGCGATAGC
Organism: Bryobacterales bacterium; assembly: GCA_963738375.1. GTDB lineage: Bacteria > Acidobacteriota > Terriglobia > Bryobacterales > Bryobacteraceae > Bog-159. The sequence goes on from CAVTWL010000005.1 coordinate 580,844, forward strand.
GTGCATGCCGGCACGCGGGTTGATGCTTCCGGGCCCACTGTTTGCGCGAGGCTCGAGAAATTGGGATGGCGGGTGCCGATTCGCGAAGTATTTCCGGATGACGTCGCGTCGATCGAACGGCGGTTGGCGGGTTTGGCCGACGGCGGGAGCGTCGCGGCGATCTTTACGACGGGGGGTACTGGGGTGGCGGCCCGCGACGTTACCCCGGAAGCCACTCGTGCGATTCTGCACAAAGAATTGCCGGGGCTGGGCGAACTGATGCGGGCGCGGGGCACGCGGTCGACGCCTTTGGCGGCACTTTCCCGCGCGGTTGCCGGAACGCGCGGAAGGGTTTTGATTGTGAATCTGCCTGGCTCACCGAAAGGCGCCGTCGAATCTCTCGATGCTATCGTTGAATTGGTGCCCCACGTGCTTGACCTTCTGGGAGGCCGTACCGAACATGCGGATGCGCAACGATTTGAAACCTCGTAACGTCTGGATTGGCATGACATTTCGAACCTTGTGGAAGGCCTCTTGCGCCGCACTCGTGGCAGTTGGTTTGATGGCGCAAACAGCGCCGCAAACTCCTCCGCCCGCTGATAAACCAGCGGATACAGACAGCCTGCCGATTTACCGCGGTTCCGTTGAAGTGGTGGTAGCTCCGGTGAGCGTGGTGGACCACAACGGCGACAATGTCGATGGGCTGCGGCCCGATCAGTTTCACCTGTGGGACAACGGCAAGGAACAGGATATCCACGTGGACGTGGCATTCCAGCCGATCTCGCTGGTGATTTTGGTCCAGGCGAACGACCGCGTGGAGTCGGTGATGCCGCAGATTCACACCGTCGGAACCATGATCGAACCCCTGGTCGTCGGCGACCAGGGTGAAGTGGCGGTGGTGGCGTTCGATTCGCGGATACGCACGATGCAAGAATTTACCAATGATCCGGCGAAGATCACCACGGCAATCAAGGCGATTCACACGGGCAGCAGCCAGAGCCGCATGATCGATGCGGTTGAGGAGGGTGTGCGCATGCTGCGGACACGGCCTCGCAATCGCCGGCGCATCATTTTGCTCATTAGCGAAGTGCGCGATAAATCGAGCGAAGGAAACTCGCGCGAAACCGCGCTGGCGCTACAATTGTCCAACGTCGATTTGTATGCGGTGGATATTTCGCGCGTGGTTACCAGCGTGATGGCGAAAGCGGATCCAGGCTACATTGACAATCGCCCGCCAGCCATGACGCCGATGCCTTCGGGCGTACCGGCCACTCCCAATACGGTGATGCAGACCACCGGAAGTTTGGGCGGAAGCGCGGAATTCGTGCCGGCCATGGTGGAAGTATTCAAGGACACCAAGGCCATTTTCAGACAGAACCCGGTGGAAGTGTTTACCAAGAGTACGGGCGGCGAGCAGTACGGTTTCATGCGCCAGCGGGGCTTGCAGGACGCCATCGAGCGCCTGGGAGCGGATTTGCATAGCCAGTACCTAATCACTTACAACCCGAACAACAGGAATGAGGGCGGGTTCCACGAGATTACGGTGCAGGTGGAGGGGCGCAAGGATGCGAAGGTGCGGACGCGGCCGGGTTATTACTTAGGCGCTAAGTAGAACAGTTAGCGCGGACCGCCGTCCCGCATCCAGGCGAGGGTCTGCCGGATGCCTTCGTCGTAGGGCGTTTTATGCGGGGCTCCGAGCTTGGCGCGTAGTTTGGAGTCGTCGAGGAGCACCGGCGTTTCCTGCAGGTACAGCATTTCAGGTAGTTCGCGCATCAGAGGATTGAACCAACCCAAAATCTTCAGCATGGTACGGCCGGCGCTGCGGAATTTCGGTTCGCGGCCGACGGCCTGGTAGATCTTCTGAATGAAGGCGAGAGCCGAGATATCGCCAGGGCCGCCGAAATGCCACGTTTCGCCGTAGCAGTCGTCGCGCGAAGCGAGTTCAGCGATGACCGGACCGGCGTCGGGTACGAACATGAATTCGTGAAGCGTGCTCACGGGGCCGAGCCAGTTGGCGGTTTTGCCAGCCAGGGCGGCGCGAAAGACCGGGTTGGCGAGACTGTTGTCAGCATACGGGCCGTAAAAATCCGGGAGGCGCACGAACTGGCTGCGCATGGGGCCCGGCGCGGTTGCGGCCAGCAGGATATCTTCCTGCTGCTTGCGCAACTGCCCTTTCACGGCGACCGGAAGGCGCGGATGCGTTTCCGTCACGCGCTGCGTTTGCGGCACGCCGTATGCATAAACTCCGGTGACCAGGACGAACCGCTGGACCCCGGCGTCGGTGGCGGCATCCACCGCGACGCGCATCAGCTTAGGGTATAGCGGGAAATCAGGATACGCGACGCCCAGTGTGTAGATTACGGTGTCGATACCGCGCATGGCTTGGGCCGCGCCGCCAGGATCGGAGAGGTCGGCCGTCACGATTTCCGCGTGCGGCAGCTTGCCAAAGGCTTCCCGGAGCCTGGCGGCGGTGCGCCCGACGGCGCGAAACCGGATGCCGCGGCGGTCCAATTCCATGCCGGTAAAACGGCCGATGGGGCCCGCGGCGCCAAGAATCGCTACCTGATCCATGATTGCTACAATGGTCGCATAATCGACGCAAAGATCCCCCAATGATTCAAACGCTATTCGGCTCCGTTGAACAGGAGCCCACACTCCTTGACCGTCTGAAGAACGGCGTGCAAAAGACGCGCGCCGGGTTGGTGGGGCGGCTGGAGGACATGCTGCAGGGCGCCAAGGAAATCGACGCCGACCTGCTGGATGAGCTGGAGTTCACGCTGATCAGCTCCGACATTGGCGTGCGGACGACGCAGGAAATTCTGGATCGCATTCGGGAGCGGGTGGACCGCAAAATGGTGGGCAACGCGGCGGAGATCGAAGGGCTGATCCGCGAACATTTGCTTGAAATCTTGCAGGCTTCCGAGCGGCCCATGCCGCGGGTTGCGACTCCCCCGGCGGTGGTGCTGGTGGTGGGGGTGAACGGGTCGGGCAAGACGACGACGATCGGTAAGCTGTCGCAACGTTTCCGGGCCGAGCAGCGCAGCGTGCTGTTGTGCGCGGCGGATACTTTTCGCGCGGCGGCGATCGAGCAGTTGGAGATTTGGGGCGAACGAACGGGCGTGACGGTAATCCGGCAGAATCAGGGCGCCGATCCAAGCGCGGTGTTGTTCGACGCTTTGCAGGCCGCGCGGGCGCGCGGGGTCGATTACGTAATCGTGGACACGGCGGGCCGACTGCAGACCAAGGCGAACTTGATGGCCGAGTTGGAGAAGATGAAGCGCACCGCCGCGCGCGTGATTCCGGATGCTCCGCACGAAGTGCTGCTGGTGCTGGATGCCACGACCGGCCAGAACGGACTGGAGCAGGCGCGCAAATTCACGGAGACCTCGGGAGTGACCGGCATCGTGTTGACCAAGCTGGATGGCACGGCCAAGGGCGGCATCGTGATCGCGATCGCGCGTGAATTGAACATTCCCATCCGTTACGTGGGTATCGGGGAGAAGGCGGACGATCTGCTGCCATTTGAACCCGAGAGGTTCATCGCTTCTCTTTTTGAAAAATGACGGATCGACAGCAGGATACCGATGCCGGCTATCTGCGCGAGGCGTTCGGGATGGCCCTGGAAGGTGCCGGACGAACGAGCCCGAACCCGCTGGTGGGAGCGGTGCTGGTCCGGGATGGGCAGGTGGTGGGGCGCGGCTTCCATACCTGGGCCGGGTTGAAGCACGCCGAAATTCTGGCGCTGGGAGAGGCCGGCGAACTGGCGCGCGGAGCGACGCTGTACATCAACCTGGAACCTTGCTGCCATCAGGGGCGCACGGGCGCCTGTACCGCCGCATTGATTGGGTCGGGCGTAGCGCGTGTGGTGGCGGCGATGGAAGACCCCAATCCGTTGGTTGCGGGGCAGGGAATCCGGCAGTTGCGGGCTGCGGGCATCGAAGCGGAAGTCGCCGGCGCGTTTACCGCCGAGGCGGAAAGACTGAACGAGCCCTTCGTCCATTTCATGCGCACGCGACTGCCGCTGGTGACGTTGAAGACGGCGCTGACGCTGGACGGCAAGATAGCGGCGCCGGACGATAATCGGGGTTGGATTACAAGCGAAAAGGCGCGGGCGCATGTGCAGTTGCTGCGGCACCGTTCGGATGCGATGCTAACTGGAATCGGCACGGTACTGGCGGACGATTGCCTGTTGACGGATCGATCGGGACTGCCTCGCAGCCGGCCGTTGTTGCGGGTGGTGCTGGATTCGCGCCTGCGATTGCCCCTCGATTCGCAGATGGTCCGCAGCGTGGAAAACGACGATCTGCTGGTGGTGGGAACCTCGGCTGCGCCCGCCGGGCGGCGCAAGGCGCTGGAGGCGCGGGGTGTTCGGGTGCTAATACTCGACGGCCGCGACGGGCGGTCGGACATGCGCGCCGCCATCGAGGCGGTCGCCCAGCAACAGGTTTTGTCGGTACTGATTGAGGCAGGCGCCAAGGTGAATTGGGCCGCTCTCGAAAGCGGTGTCGCGGATAAGATCTTCTTTTATTACGCGCCCAAAATTTTGGGCGGCCTGGAGTCCTTATCGATGGCCGGCGGGGTCGGGCGGCGCCGGCGTGCCGACGCGATTCGCATCGACCGCACCGAATTGCACCGCATTTCCCGGGACGAGTTCGCGGTGGAAGGCTACATCGTCGAGGAAGGCTGAATGTTTACCGGGATCATCGAAGAGTTGGGCGCGGTGGAGGCGATGGAGTTGCGCGCGTCTGGGGCGCGGCTGCGGGTCCGCTGCCATACCGTGCTCGCGGATATGACCGAGGGCGCGAGCATCGCGGTGAATGGTGTATGCCTTACCGCGGTCGATATGCGGCCGGATTCTTTTTCCGCCGACTTGGCGCCGGAGACTCTGGAACGTAGCAATCTGGGAGATCTGCGGGCGATGTCGCGCGTGAATCTGGAGCGGCCTTTGTCCCCGAACGGCCGGCTCAGCGGTCACATCGTGCAGGGGCATGTGGATGCGACCGCGGAGTTCCTGTCGCTCGATTCCCTGGGGAGCGACAACTGGTGGCTTAAGGTGCGGGTGCCCGGCGGGCTCGACCCGTACCTGGTTTACAAGGGCTCGGTGGCGATCGACGGCATCAGCCTGACGATCGCGGCGCTCGAAGCCGGCGTGCTTTCGGTGACCATCATTCCGCACACTTACCGGAATACGACGCTGGGTTCGTATCAGGCGGGTAGCCGCGTCAACATTGAGTGCGATGTGCTGGCGAAACACGTGGAAAAGCTTTTTCGCACGCTGGAGTTAAAGCCGCGGCTGACCGTTGAGCGGCTGCGCGACGAAGGTTATTGATTCTCATCAGCGGTGGTGGTGTGCAACGCAAGCGTTCCGGTGATGGGCTTATTCGGCGCGGCGGTATCTTGCGATCCGACAATCCAAAAATTGCCTGGCCCGGTGCTTACGCCGCCGAACAGGACATCGCTGATGAAGCCGCTGGGATTTGGGCTGGGACTCGGCACGATGGTCCACGCGGCGCCGTCCCAATGTTGGACGAGGGTGAACTGGAAGCCGCTGCCGTTGGCATCGAAATAGGAACCGAAGGCCCAGACATCATTCGACGCAAGCGCGCTGACGCCGAACAACCGGTTGGATTGATTGGACGATGCCGGCCCGACATTGGGGCTAGGTACGATCGACCAGGACGTGCCGTCATAATGCTCGATGAGGGTGAGCGTCGGATCGTGTGCGACCGCAATGGACGTGCCAACGGCCCAGACATCGTTGGGCGCGAGCGCGGATACTGCATACAACTCGTCCGCCGCGCCTACGCTGGGACTGGCCATGGGCTTCCAAGACGATCCATTGTAATGGTAGATGAGGGTCTTGCTGTCGCTACCCAGAAAGCCCGAATAACCCACAGCCCAAACGTCATTCGGCGCATCGGCGGCGGCTCCAATCAGGATGGCGTTGTTGGTGGGGATCGTGGTAGGGATCCAGGCCGTGCCGTTCCAATGATCGAACAGGAAACTGCCCAAACCGTTGGTAATCAAAGTGCCGACAGCCCAAAGGTCGCTGCCGGAAACCTTGGCGAGCGCATACAGATAGGACTGGGAGTTGGGAGGGAAGGTCTGCGAGACCTGGGTCCAGGCGCTTCCGTTCCACTGTTCGATGAGAGCTCCGGAGGGGGAGTTGCCGACGGCCCAAGCTTCAGTGGGCGAAATGTCCGCTACACCTTGCATGGCCGCGAGACTGCCGCTGTGGATATGGGAAGCGGGAATGCCGTCCACTCGGTTCCGTCGAAGTGAATGGCGGATTGGCCTACCGCCCAGATGTCGCTGGGCGCTGATGCGGAGACGGCGAAGAGCCCATTGTTGGGGTTTGCGTTAGGGCTGGGAACTACCTTAAAAATCGATTGCGCGGAGGTGGCCGCCGCCGTCATTAGACATAACAAGACACGTAATCTGTTGTTGATTTGCATGATTCGACCGTAGCAGCGGGTGCTGTGGGGCCGGTTATGGAGTGGTAATCAGTTTGTAAAAAAACGGGGCTAGCCCCCAACTTTTCGCAAGAGTGTCTCCGCGTTGAGTGCGCCATCGGGCGTGTCTTCGTGTTTAAACATCAGGTACAGATCTTTGTTGCGAGCGAGGAGTTCGCGGGCGCGGACAGCGAAAGCGTCCACGTCTGCCGGCGTGTACTCCGGCTTGCGCAGACGGTAATAGACGAAATCGGCCGTGATCACCTCAGGGACTTCGAGTTTTTCCGATTCGGCCACGCACAGCGAAATATTGCGGGTTTCGAGCAACCGGTAAACGTCGTCGCAGAGCCACGAGGTGTGGCGGAATTCGAAGGCATAGCGCAGGTCTTCGGGAAGGGTATCGAGAAAATCGCGCAGCAGTCCCACGTCGCACTTCATTTGCGGAGGAAGTTGGAACAGAATCGGGCCGAGGCGGCGAGCGGCGCGCAGGGGATCGACGGCGCGGAGGAATAGTGCTGTGGCGTCGACTGCATTCTTCAAGCGCAGGATGTGGGTGATGCGCATGTGGCCTTTTAGCGCGAAGACGAACGCCGCGGGTGTGGCCGCCACCCATTTTTCCAGCATCGCGGCGGAGGGCATGCGGCGGAAGGTGTAATTGACCTCGACCGAATTCAGGCGTTGCGCGTAATATTCCAGGAACTTGGCCGCCGGCAGCTTCGCGGGATAGAACTGCGGCTTCCATTGGACGTAGGCGAATCCGGACGTTCCGGCAAAGAGTCGGGCCATTGGCTTATTATGGACTTCCGGAGGATCCCTTGTGTACTTGCTCATAAACTGGATGCTTAGCGCGCTGGCCCTCTGGCTGCTGCCGCGCATTGTCCCGGGTATCTACGTCCGCAATTACGGCACCGCGCTTATCGCCACGATCGTCATTACGATCGTGAACACGCTGGTCGGATGGCCGCTGCATATCCTCACGCTTCCGTTCACCATTCTCACTTTGGGACTTTTTTGGCTGGTGGTGAACGCCCTCCTCTTGAAGCTGGCATCGGTTTTCGTGCCCGGTTTCGAGGTGAAGGGCTTTTGGCCCGCTTTCTTCGGATCGATCATGTTTACGGTTTTGAGCTACCTCCTGCATCATCTCTTCCACGCGAATGCCGGACTATTTTAGCGAAATCCTCCGGCCCGAAACCCCCGAGGAACTTGCCGAAGTCCTGGGGTGGGCTTCGAGCCGCGCGCAGACGATCGAGTTGGGCGGGCACTTCTCGAAACGGGCGATGGGTGGGGCGGTGGCGCATGCCAATATGACCATCTCCACCGAACGCTTAAGCCGCGTGCTCCAGTACGAGCCGCGCGACTTGACCATCAGCGTGCAGGCGGGCGTTCCGTTTTGCGAAGTGCGGCGTTTGCTGGCGGAAAACAGGCAGATGATTCCGCTCGATCCGCCGTTTTCGGAATCCGCGACGATCGGCGGCGTGGTGGCGGCCAATTGCAGCGGTCCACGGCGGCGGCTGCACGGCACGGCGCGCGACATGGTGATCGGGATGCAGTTCGCCACACTGGCGGGTAAGGTCGTGGAATCGGGCGGGATGGTGGTGAAGAATGTAGCGGGTCTGGATATGGGAAAGGTCATGATCGGCTCGTTTGGAACGCTGGCGGCGATCGCGGTAATTAACTTCAAGGTGATTCCCCAGCCGCCGGGGGAGCTTACGTGCCGATTTTGTTTTGCGGGACTGGAAGAAGCGTTTGCGGCGCGGGATGCGTTGTTGAAGAGCCCGTTGGATCTTGCGGCAGCCGACCTGCTGAACCCGGCGGCGGGAATTAGCGGCTGGGTTCTTCTAGTACGGCTAGGCGGGAATACGGCTGCGCTGGCGCGCTCGGAGCGCGATCTGGCGGCGATGGGTGCGCAGGCGGTCGACGCGGCCGAAGCTGAAGGCGTGTGGAGAGGCATTGAGGATTTCTCCCAGCGCTTTCTAGCCGCGCACGAAGATGGCGCCATTGTGCGAGCGGCATGTACCCTGAAGGGATTGAAGGCAGTACTCCAATCCGCGCCAGGTCCGGCTGTAGCCCGCGCCGGTTCCGGCGTTGCCTACATCTGTTTCGGGGACGCTGCAGAGGCCGCTCAATTCGCTGCGGCGACCGCAGGCGAATCTTGCGAGGCCGTCGTGGAATTCGCGCCGGCCGCACGCAAGGCGGATATGATCCTCTGGCCCGCGCCCGGCGAGGATCTGGATACCATGCGGCGCATCAAGTACATGTTTGACCCTCAGGCGTTGCTCAATCGTGGCCGACTCTACAATCGCATCTGAAATCGCGCTGGAAAGGCCGCGCCAAACGGATCTCGACCGCTGCGTGCATTGCGGCTTGTGCCTGAACGCGTGCCCCACCTATCGCATGCTTGGCGTAGAAATGGATTCGCCGCGCGGGCGGATTTACCAAATGAACCAAGTGGCCAACGGCGCGCCGGTGGGGGCTTCTTACGTGCAGCATATCGATCTATGCCTGGCATGCCGCGGGTGCGAAACGGCTTGTCCGTCCGGTGTGCAGTATGGCCGGTTAGTGGAAGCCGCGCGCGCTGAAATCGAGGCGGTGGCGGTGCGCTCGCCTCGGGAGGCTCGGCTGCGGCGTTTGATCTTTGGACGGCTGCTTCCATCGCCGGCGCTGATGGCGTTGTGCGGAGCGGGGCTGTATCTTTACCAGGCGAGCGGTCTGCAGAGGGTGGTTCGGGCCACGGGCTTGCTGAAGCTGTTCGGGAGACTCGGCGATCTGGAACAACTGGCGCCGGCGGCTGAACCGCCATTTTTCTTCGGCAAGATCGGAAAAACGTTTCCGGCGGAAGGCAAGAAGCGCTATCGGGTGGCGCTGATGGCTGGGTGCATTGCGAATGTCTGCTTTGCGCGGCTGAACGAGGCTACCGTTCGCGTGTTGCAGAAGAACGGCTGCGAAGTGGTGGTGCCGGAGGGGCAGATCTGCTGCGGCGCATTGCATGTGCATGCGGGCCTTCGAGACGATGCCCGCGCGCTGGCACGCCGCAACATCGATGCGCTCGCAGAAAGCGGATTCGATGCCATCATCACCAATGCCGCCGGGTGCGGATCGACGCTTAAAGAATACGGCGAGTTAATGAAAGACGATGCGGATTATGGCCCTCGGGCGGCCGAGTTTTCGGGCCGGATGCGGGACGTGACGGAGTTTCTGGCCTCGATCGAACTGAGCGGGGGCATGCGCGCGCTGCCGGTCACAGTCACTTATCAGGATTCCTGCCATCTGGCGCACGGCCAGGGCATCCGGTCGGCGCCGCGGCAGCTCCTGGAAGCCATTCCCGGCATCACCTTCCGGGAGATGCATCTGGCGGATCTATGCTGCGGCAGCGCGGGTATTTACAATGTGATTCAGCATGAGATGTCCATGCGCATTCTGAAGGCGAAGATGGAAACGGTTGACCACACGGGGGCGGAAGTGATTGCCACGGCCAATCCAGGCTGCCTGCTGCAGTTGCGGGCGGGAGTTGCGTTGCACGGTAAAGGTCAGCGAGTAGTACACGTAGTGGAGTTGCTGGACGAGGCCTACCGACCCGGCCATACGGGTGCTCCTAAAGCGTGAACCGACTCGTGTAACCTATTGGCTGCTGGCCGCGCCTCCAGGCCTGTGAGGTTTGTTGAAGGCGCTGGCGTGCTCGCCGGGTTGGTTGGTTTGATAACGGCGTGCGCGCCCACGCAATCGACTGACGGGTTGAATCATGACCGGATTATGGGCGTAATGCCTAACTACCAGACGGTCAACAATGCCACGCCCGACACGCCTCCGCTGATACCCAGACAGAAGTGGTTATTCTTCATGGAAGAAACGCGCGATCCGTTCAACGTGGCGGCGGCGCTGAACGCGGGGCTGTCTCAGGCCGACAATCAGACACCCAAATATGGGGAAGGCGGGGTGCCGTATGTGGAGCGGTTCGGAGCTGCCATGGGCGATTTCACTTCGCAGAATCTTTATACCGACGTGGCGCTTGCCTACCTCTTCCACCAGGATCCGCGTTATTTTCGGGAGGGTCCGCAATCCCGGTTTTTGCCACGCGTGGCGTATTCCCTGAGCCGCATGGCCGTCGCCCGCCAGGACTCCGGCCGTCCCGCCTTCAATGCCTCGGGCGTCTTCGGCATGTTGTTGGTTATTGCGACCTCAAACCTGTATTACCCGTCGGCGAGCCGGACTGGTACCGTGATGGCGACGCGGGTAGGCACTAGCCTGATAGGTTGGCGTTAGGGAATGTGGCGGCGGAGTTTTGGCCGGACATCCATCAGAAGGTCTTTCCCAATGGATTTCTTCACCGGAAAACGCTGCCCCCCCAGTGCGCCGCTAGTCCGGAAATAAAGGTGAGCGGCGCTCTGATAACAGCCAGAACTTAAGCCGTCTGGACTGACTACTCTCCAGCCAACATAAGTAATGCTTATGTTACAATTAAGTTGCTTGCATCTTTCCGAAGCCAAGCTGTTCCTAGAGATTGCTCAGACTAAGAGCATTAGCCGGGCTGCGGCCCACTGCGGGATTAGCCAGTCGGCCGCCACACAAAACGTGCAAGAGTTGGAACGCCGGCTCGGCTTGCGCCTCGTAGACCGCAGCACCCGGCCCCTCACCCTGACCGACGGAGGGAAGCTTTGCGCCGACTTTTGCCGCGAGATTTTGCGCCGGGAAGAGCAGTTTCTGGTGTCACTCGACAGGTTAAAGGGGCAGGCCGAGGGTACGGTACGGGTGGCCTCGATTTATTCCATCGGATTGTCAGAGATGTCACGGCTGCGGCAGGAGTTCGAACGGCGGCATCCCCAGGCGCAACTGCACGTCGATTATTTGAGGCCGGACAAGATCTACGAAGCGGTGATGGGCGACCACGCGGATTTGGGTCTGGTCAGCTATCCGGTGGCGAAACGGGAGCTGGCGGTGGTTCCGTGGCGCAAGGAAAAGATGGCGGTGGCGGTCGCGCCTGCGCATCCGCTGGCCGCCAAAATCGTGCTGAACCCTTCGGATCTGGAAGGGCAGGCGTTTATAGGATTCGACGAAGACTTGCTGATCCGCCGCGAACTGGACCGGTTTTTTCGCGACCACGGCGTGGAAGTGAGGCAAGTAATGCAGTTCGATAACATCCAGACCATTAAGGAAGCCGTGGCCTTGGGGTCCGGCATCAGCATTTTGCCGGAACGCACCATGCAAACCGAAATCGACCAGGGACGTCTGGTCTCCGTGCCCTTGCATGCCCCCGAATTGCTGCGCCCGCTTGGGATCGTTCACCGCAAGCGGAAGAAATTCAATCTGGCGGCGCAGGCGTTTCTCAATTTGCTGCTCGAACATCCTCTGGCGCAGGCGTCATGACGTTGCGGCGGATAGCGGCCCTGATCCTCTTGACTGGCGGCGCCGTCCAGGCCGGCATCGTGGACGACGTGCGGGCCTCGATTTCCGGTCACAACCTGGCTCTGGCGGGGCGGCAGATTCAGCAGTATCGAGCGGCTGCTGGCGTTACGCCGGACATGCTGGAAGCGCTTTCATGGCTGGCGCGCAGCGAATTGGATGCGAAGCAATTTGACCGTGCCGACGCACATGCGACCGAGACGCGCAAACTTTCGCTCGCATTGCTGAACCAGACCGGCAAGGGCGATGCCCCGCTGGTGACGGCGCTCGGAGCTGCGATCGAGGTGCATGCGCAGGCACTGGCAGGCCAGGGACATAGAGCCGAGGCGGTGACGTATCTGCAAGCGGAACTGAAGACATGGAAGGCTTCGCCGATCGCAGCGCGCATTCAAAAGAACATCAACCTCTTATCGTTGGCAGGTAAACCGGCGCCGGCCTTGGATCTCAGTCATTTCCTCGGGGCCAAGCCGCCTTCGATCGAGTCATTGAAGGGCCACCCGGTATTGCTGTTTTTCTGGGCTCATTGGTGTGTGGATTGTAAGGCGGAAGTTCCTATCCTGGTTAAGATACTGGAGAATTACGGCCCGCGCGGGCTGGTCGTAATTGGGCCTACGCAGCTTTATGGTTATACAGCTTCCGGCGATGCTACACCGGATGCTGAGACCAGTTACATCGACCAGGTTCGCAAGCAGTACTATGCGCCTCTGGCGAAAATGACTGTGCCGGTCAGCGCCGATAACTTTGACCGTTACGGGGCGAGCACCACTCCGACGTTGGTGTTAATAGATAAGGCCGGGATTGTACGCTTGTATCATCCTGGTGCGATGAGTTATGAAGCACTTGCCGCGCTGGTCAAGCAGATTTTAAGCGCCCCGAACGTTCATCCCGGGCTTGAAAAGCCGCATAGCTCTCCAGGGAACGAATGAGTCCCTCGACGGCCGACCGGCGCGAGTAGAGCTCAGCAAGTCTCTTATCAACCGACTTGAGACCAGGGGAGGAAGGGTCCTTTTGTACGGAAACGCTCATATCATTATCGGTAGCAAAGTACCGTTACTAATGCAATAGCCCTTGTGGGATAAGCGATTTTTCCGCCGTGTTCTTGCCGACAGGGCAAACCTGGACAGCATCCTATGCGCGCAATAGTTCAACAATCTTATCGGCGTCGTTCGGAACGACCGTCGGCTGATTACGGAATTGGCCGTGAATGGGCTGGCCCCCGTGTTCGAGAATACCGGTGTGATAGCGATAAATGTAGTCAGGGTCCTTCAGTAAGCTGCCCGTAAGTACGGCGACCACGTCGGCGTCCTGCTTCATCACTCCGGCAGCAGTGAGCTTGCGAATGCCAGCCAGGGTACCGGCGGAGGCCGGTTCGCAGCCGATGCCGCAACGTCCGATCACCGCTTTGGCGTCCGCGATTTCCTGCTCGGTGACCCTTTCTACAACTCCGTTGGTCGCGGTCACCTCGCGCAGCGCTTTGGGCCAGGACACGGGATCGCCGATTTTGATGGCGGTGGCGAGAGTGTCCGGATGGCCCACGGCTTGGAAGCCGCGTTCCGGTGCGCGCATGAATTCATAGAACGGAGCGGAACCTTCGGCTTGTATTACCGCCAGCCGCGGCAGGCGGGGGATGAAGCCCAAATCATGCAGTTCCCGCAGGGCTTTGCCGAACGCCGATGTGTTGCCCAGATTGCCACCCGGAAGCACGATCCAATCGGGCGGATTCCAATCGCGCTGGTCGAGCATCTCCGCAATGATGGTCTTCTGTCCTTCGATCCGGAAGGGATTGATGGAGTTGAGCAGGTAGATGCCGAGGCGCTCGGCCAGGATGCGGACGAGCGCGAGGATCTGATCGAAATTGGCCTCCACCTGGAGCGTACGGGCGCCGTATTCGAGCGCTTGCGCTAGTTTCCCGTAGGAGATGTTGCCGTGAGGGATGAACACGATGGCGTCCATGCCCGCGGCGGCGGCATAAGCGGCCATGGAGGCGGAAGTGTTGCCGGTCGAAACGCAGGCGACGCGCTTCATCCCGAGGCGGACGGCCTGGGAAGCGCCGCAGGTCATGCCGTTGTCCTTGAATGAGCCGGTGGGATTGAAGCCCTGGTGTTTGAAGGTGAGCGCGTCGAGGCCGCCATAGGAGGCGGCCCGAGGCGCCGGGAGCAGCGGGGTGTTGCCTTCGCGCAGTGTGACCACGTCGTCGTGACGTTTCGAGGAACGGAATCAGCTCGCGATAGCGCCAGACGCCGCTTTGATCGAGCGGGGCGTTGGACGTGCGGCGCTCGCGCCATAGCCGCTTCAGTTCGGCCGAAACCGCGGCAGGTTTGCCATACTGCGCTTCCAGCAGGCCGCCGCATCGCGGGCAATTGTAAATGACTTCGGTTATGGGAAAACGCGCGCGGCAGCGCGCCTCGAAACAGATTAGTTCAGCCTGCATGAAACCCAATTATAGCGGCCGGGCTATACTAACCAGCATGTTGGCCGTTCACCTGGAAAAGGGACGCGTGGAACTGCGCGACGTGCCATCACCCGCGCGTCCGCCCGGTTTTGCCTTGATCCGGCTGTTGTGTGCCGGAATCTGCTCGACCGACTTGGAATTGCAGCGCGGATACTACGGCTTTGCCGGGACACCGGGTCATGAATTCGTAGGCGAGGTGGTGGAAGCCGACGCGCCAGGTCTGGTTGGGAAGCGGGTCGTAGGGGAAATCAACCTGGCTTGCGGGTCGTGCGCATCGTGCCGGCGGGCGCTCGGCCGGCACTGCCCGCATCGCAAGGTATTGGGGATCGTAAATCATCCCGGGGCGTTCAGCGAATTCCTGACGCTGCCGGAACGCAATTTGCATGTGCTGCCGGATTCGCTGCCCACTGAAGCTGCCGCCTTCGCGGAGCCACTGGCAGCCGCTTGCGAAATTCTGGACCAGGTGGCATTACCGTGTTCCTCCGAAATTGCGGTGCTAGGGGACGGGAAACTGGGGCTGCTCATCGCGCTGGTGCTGGATGCTTATGGACATCGCGTGCATCAGTTCGGACGACATGCCGACAAGCTGGCCATCGCGGCGGCAGCGGGCATCGCTACGGAGGTAGCCGCGCCGGCGCTTCCGGAAGCAGCTTACGAGTGGGTAGTCGACGCTACCGGATCGGTGGAGGGCCTGCGGCAGGCGGTCGGAATGACGCGCCCGCGCGGGACGGTGATTTTGAAATCGACGGTACACGGCATGGTCTCCGTCGATACGGCACCGGTGATTGTCAACGAAATTACGCTGGTTGGGTCGCGTTGCGGCCGGTTCGAGCCTGCGTTGGATCTGCTGACGCGCCACCTGATTCCGGTGGAAGCGCTGGTGTCGGAGCGATTCGCACTCGCTGAAACTCCGCGCGCTTTTGCGCGAGCGGCGGAAAAGGGCGTGTTGAAGGTTTTGCTCGGCGGTAGATCGTTGGAGTAACATCAACTCATCATGATTAGTTTGCGAGTGTGTGCCGCCTTGCTGGCGGCCTGTGGCGCGGGTTTCGCCCAGACCTCTACCGTTTTGCATGCTGCCCGGTTGCTTGATGTAGAGTCCGGCAATATGGTCGCGCCGGGAGAGGTGTTAATCACCGGCGAGCGGATTGTGGCGGCCGGATCGACCGTGACGCACCCCCCAGGCGCCGAGGTTATCGACGCGGGCGATAGCACCCTACTGCCTGGATTGATCGACGCGCACGTACACTTGTTCCTGCATCCGGGCGCGGAGGATTTGCAGACCGTGCAGGAATCCGTGCCACAGCGGACAATCCTCGCCGTACTCGCGGCCAAGGACGACCTGATGGGCGGATTCACCGCGGAGCGCGACATGGGCACGGAAGGCGCGGGTTCAGCCGATACGGCGGTTCGCAACGCCATCGACCAGGGGCTGGCGCCGGGGCCGCGGCTGCGCATCAGCGGCAACGCCGTGGATCTGCTGGGAGGGCATGAAGATGCGATCGGCTACAATCCGGCGCAGCACGTGCTGCCGAACGCTACATGGGCCAACAACGCTCTGGAATTGATCACCGTGATCCGCGGACAGTTCAAGGAGGGCGCCGATTTCATCAAGATCTATGAAACGGGCCGCGACGATTTCCGAGACGGTAAGTTTTCGACGCCTTATCAATACACCGAGGCGGAGCTGCGCGCCGCGGTTGAGGAAGCGGCGCGGGTTGGCAAACGCATCGCCGTGCATGCGACGGGAGAGCCCGGGACACTGTTCGCCGCGCGCGCGGGGGTGTCGTCAGTGGACCACGCTCTGCAGTTGAGTGAAGAAACGATGCGGCTCATGCGCGACAAGCAGATCTTTGCGGTGCCCACGTTCACTATTTTTGAATATTTCGCCGATCATGCCGCGTCGACGCAGGCGGCCGATCGCGAGCACGCGATGCAGGAGTACCACGCACGGCAGTTTAAGGCGCAGCTTGCCGCAGGCGTGCCGATGGCAGTGGGGTCGGATGTGGGACCATTTCCGCACGGTACACAAGCGCGCGAATTTGTGCTGATGGTGAAGTACGGGATGACACCCCTGGCGGCAATTCAGGCGGGCACGCTCAACGGAGCAAAACTGCTCGGCTGGGAAGATAGGATTGGGGCCATTAAGGCTGGCTATCTCGCCGATATTGTGGCGGTGCCCGGCGACCCGCTGCAGGATATTGGGGTCCTGCGGAAGGTCGCCTTTGTGATGAAGGGCGGCGTCATCTACAAGCGATAACGCCCGTTCAAGCTACTGTGCCAAAGTAAAGTTGACGTCGACTTCGGTCATGACTTCTACCGGGTCGCCATTCAGCAGCGTGGTTTGATATTGCCACTGGCGGACGGCTTCCAGGGCGGCCGCGGCCAAAAGGGGATCGCCGCTAAGGACTTCCAGACTTTCCACTTTCCCATCTTTGCCGAGAATCGCTTGCAGCTTCACGATGCCCTGGATGCGCTGCGCTTTGGCATCCGCCGGGTAGATGGGCCGCACCTTGGTGATGAGCTTGGCCTGTTGCATGTTACCGCCAACGCGGATGCGCTTGGGCGCGCCAGCGGCGGCCGGTTCAGTGGTCGAGACTAGTATGTGGATGGTGTTGTCGATGCGGCTGAGTACGACGACCAGATGATCGTCGAATGCCCGCGCGGCATCCACCACCGACTGCATGACGGCCGCGTCGACCGTATCGCCCGCATGCACAGGCAGTTTCTGCAGCAGTTCATCGCGGGCGCTCGCCGAGAGCCCTTCCACCGAGAGGCCCTTCAGGGTAAACGGCGGGCCTTCGATACCAGGACGTGCGATGGTTGCTGTGCCGCCCTTATCCAGCGAGAAATTCAACGTCACCTGCGTAGTGGTGGGCAGGCTCATGGCGCTCGCGGAGTAGTGCCATTGCAAAACAGCTTGCAGCGCCGCGTTGCGCAATTCCTGCGGACCGCTGAGGACACGGGCGTCGGCTACATGCCCGTCGGCGTCAATCTGTAACTCGACGGCCACCGCGCCTTCGATATGTTTCTCTTTGGCGGCCTGCGGATAAATGGGTTGAACGCTGTGGAGCAGCGGCGATTCCTTCTGATCCTGCGGAACCGGCGCCCCTTGGAGCGGGAATGTGTGTAAAGCCAACCAGCCCGCGGCGCAAAGCACGGCAGCGCTAGTGGCGCAAAAGGATGCGACTTTACGTTTTGACATATTGGTTTCCTTCATCAGCAGCGCCACCCGTTTTTTCAGGTGCCGCCGTTTCAAAAATGATGGCGCGGCCGCCAGATCGAGGGGGAGCCGGTTTCCCGCCATGGCCAGCAGGGCTTTCAGATACTCGTCGCGATTGCGGGTTAGAGCGACAACCTCGCCGTCGACGGTCTGCTCCCGCGTCAGTTGGATCTGCCCGATGACCCACCAGACTGCCGGATGGAACCAGAGCACGGCGCGGATGGCCTGCTCGGCTACGGTCATCGTCCAATCGCGGCGACGCACGTGCACCAGTTCGTGGCAAAGGATGGCTTGCTGCGCTTCGGCAGACAATTCCGCGAACTTGCGTGGCAGGACCACGACCGGGCGCCAAAGTCCGAACGTCACCGGTCCGGCGACTGAGGGCGATAGCTGCACGGCGGCTTGGGGTGCGATTGCTGTGCGAAGCTCCTCCAGGGCGGCCGCGAGCGCTTGGGGGGCGTACGCATCGCGGCGCCGGCGCCGCAGCTTTGCCAGTCCGATGGCGAGCCATAAGGCGCGGCCTGCGCATCCGGCAGCCAGGATGATTAACAGCCCTTCCCGCCACGGCGGCAGATCGTGCGCCTTGCGGCGCGGCGGCACCGGGGCGACGTTTCCGGTCGCGATGGTCACATTCGAACGCGGCGCCTCCCGCCAGGGTTCTACCGCGGGGAGCAGAAGGCATATCGCCAGCAGCCCTTGCCAAAATGCGAGGCGAATGTGCGGTTGGTCGAAGCGGAAGGCCCAAACCGCCGCAGCGGCCACCGCGACGAGGGCCGTCATCTGTGCGCTCCAGGCGGCCAGGTTAGATATCCAGTAAGCTGCGCTCATGGCTTCTCTCCAACCAGCCGGCGGATCTCCTCGATTTCATCCGCGGTCAGGCGGTTGTCTTCGATGAGGTGTACGAGCAGCGGTTCCGCGGAGCCATTGAAGACGCGGTTTACGAAATCGCGGACCATGGCCTGGATCACCCGCTTCTTCGGCTGTGCGGGGCGGTAGACATAGGCGCGATCCACTTGTTTGCGGATGAGGTAGCCCTTCTGCTCCAGGATCTTCATCATGGTCATGACGGTGGTGTAGGCGACTTTGCGATGCTCCAGAAGCGCCTCGTAGACGTCGCGCACGGTAGCGGCGGGGCGGTCCCAAACCACCTTCATGATTTCGAGTTCCTGGCCGGTGAGTGTTTTGCTCGGGCGCCGCATACTAGATAATTAGTACTACGGAACGACAATGTCAAGCTTTTTTGCGCCGCGGCGCAGAAAATTCCGTTGGGTAAGGATTTCAACTAAACTGAAGGTAGCCGCCTTTGTGAACTCTTTCTCCAACATTATTACGGCCATATCTTTGGCTCTCGACTCCATTCGTGCGCACAAGCTGCGCAGCTTTCTCACGTTGCTGGGCGTAATCATTGGCGTTGCCAGCGTGATCCTGGTCGGCGCCGCCATTGACGGCCTCGGCGTGTATGCCGAAAACATCACGGCGAAAGCTTTTGGGTCGGACAGTTTCCTCATCGCGCAGATTGCCTCCGTGGGCCGTCTCACCAGCCGGCAGCTGGCCGACAAGCAGCGCCGCAACAAGCGCATCCGGCCCGACGATATTGCTTACCTGCGGGCGTCGACCGGCGACGAAATCATTTACAGTCCGTACGCGCAGCGCACTGACGATGTGAAGGGAGACAACCAGGTTTACGAAGGCGCCAACATTATCGGCTCGTCTGCCACCTTGCCGGACATGCGCGATGTTCCGGTGCAGGATGGCCGGTTTTTCACCGATAACGAAGAACGGCTGCGGCGTCCGGTTGCCGTGGTTGGCCCCGATATTCAGGATGCGCTGTTTCACGGGGCATCGCCGATCGGCAAGACGATTCGCTTTGGTGGGACCGAGTTTACCGTAGTCGGTTTGCTTGAGCGGCAAGGCTCGTCCTTCGGACGGAGCCTCGACAATCCGGTCTATATCCCCATAACGGTTTACAACGATATGTATGGCGGGCAGCGCGGAACGGCGGTGTTCGGGAAGGCGCGGCCACAGACCGGTCTCACCATGGACTCCGCGCTTGGGATTACACGCGAGGCGCTACGCAGCCGTTTCCACACGCCGCCGGGCAAGGACGACAATTTCGATACGCTGACGCCCGATTCCGTACGTTCGTTTGTGGATAGCGTGCTGGGTGTAATCGCCGCGGTGGTTGTGCCGATCACGAGCATTTCGCTCGTGGTTGGCGGCATTGTGATCATGAACATCATGCTGGTGAGCGTGACCGAGCGTACGCGCGAAATTGGCATTCGCAAAAGTCTGGGCGCGCGGCAGGGCGATATCCTGCTGCAGTTCCTGATCGAATCGGTAATCCTCTCGCTGGCGGGCGGGGTGCTGGGCCTGACACTTGGGGCAGTGGTAGCGGCTGCTCTTTCCGCTTTGTTTGGCGCGACCCTCAAGGTGACCGCCGTGTATGTGGTGCTTTCGATTTTTGTGTCGAGCGCCGTGGGAGTCATTTCCGGTTGGTATCCGGCACGGAGGGCGGCGCGGCTCGATCCCGTAGCGGCGCTGCGCGCCGAATGAAGATTCCCCTTCAGATCGGCGCGGCCGAGACGCTGCGCATGGCGCTGGGCGCTGTGTGGGCGCACAAGTTCCGCTCCGGCCTGACGATTCTCGGCATCGTAATCGGCATTACCACCACCGTTACGGTGGCTTCGCTGCTTACGGGGTCTACGGCAGGGCATCGTGGATTTCTTTCAGGAGTTCGGGCCCGACAATATTTTCATCGCGCGGGTGAGCGGCGATCCCAGCGGGCAGGGAGCGCGTCCGAAGGAACTGAAGCGCAAGCCGCTGCGGCCCGACTACGCCGAGTATCTAAAGAGCCTGGTTCGTTCCATCGACGATGCCGGAGTGAGCCTGTATATCATTCCGCAGACAGGGAATGTTCTGTCGGTGAAGGTGCCGGGATACGAATCGGACAACCTGTTTGTGATGGGGGCGACGCGCAACCTTTACGACATTTCGCCGCGCAATCTGCAGGCGGGGCGTTTTTTCACGCGCGAGGAGGAACTGCGCGGGCAGCGGGTCTGCATGGTGGGCTCGGCGCTCGGCGAAGCTCTGTTTCCGGCGGGCAACGGCATTGGACGCCCCATCACGCTCGATGGCGCGGAGTTCACGGTGGTGGGAATCTTCGAGGCGGCCAAGGGCGGGTTCTTTGGCGAAAACGGACTCGACCGCCAGATCGTGATCCCTCTGGAAACCGCGCGCATCCGGTATCCGCAGGCCAACAATTTTTTCATTACCGCGCGCGCTTTGCCGGGACAGCGCGCGGACGCCATTGAGGAGATCCGAGGCGCGCTGCGGAAGTTGCGGCATACGCCGCGCGGAGAGGATGACGATTTCACCATTTCCACCGCCGACTCGATCATCGAAAACTTCGACAAGATCACGGGCATGATCGTGCTGATTTCGATGGCCATCTCCGCCCTCGGTTTGCTGGTGGGTGGCATCGGCGTGATGAACATTATGCTGGTGAGCGTCACCGAGCGGACCCGCGAAATCGGCGTGCGCAAAGCGATCGGGGCGAGGCGCCGCGATATCGTATTGCAGTTCTTGAGCGAGGCCGTGACCCTTACCGGCGCAGGCGGATTGGTAGGCATTGTTCTTTCGATACTGGTGACCCTGCTGGTGAGCGCGCTTTTCCCCAGCTTGCGGTGCAAGGTGCCGGGATGGGCCGTGATCACGGCCTTCAGCGTATCTGTCGCGGTAGGACTGTTTTTCGGCGTGTGGCCGGCGGTTACGGCTTCGCGGCTCGATCCGGTAGAAGCTTTGCGGTACGAATAGCCGCACGTTTCCCGTTCGCGCGGCCTGCCGGTGGTATTGTGGATTCTTTGGCAAACCAGCCAAAATTCACTCAGGGGCCGCTGCTATGTCCGCCAGGTATCGCCGTCTTTCGCTTCTTGCTTTACCCTCGCTGCTCGCGTCGTCCGCGGCGCAATATCCCGATTCGCTGCTTTCCGGCCTGCAGTGGCGCGACGTTGGACCCATGCGCGGCGGCCGCACTTACGCTGTCGCGGGACACGCCAGCCAACCCGACACGTTTTATTCCGGGTCGGTGGGCGGCGGTGTGTGGAAGACGGAAAACTCCGGCCGCACCTGGTTTCCGATTTCCGATACGGGCATTCCGATCGGGTCGATTGGGGCGATTGCCGTGGCTCCGTCCAATGCCGATGTCGTTTACGTTGGCACCGGCGAGCCCGATATCCGCAGCCAGAATTCCTATGGCATCGGGATGTTCAAGTCAACCGATGCGGGCACGCACCTGGACTCATATCGGACTGGAGGACACGCGGCAGATCGGGCGGGTGGTGGTGGACCCGCGCGACCCTGATCGCGTGTACGTGGCGGCGCTCGGGCACATTTATGACGCCAACGCCGAGCGAGGCGTTTATCGCTCGACCGATGGTGGCGCCACATGGAAGAAGGTTTTGTTCAAGGCCGGTGCGCCGAACGATGTGGGGGCGGTGGATCTGGCTATCGATCCGAATCATCCGAGTGTGCTGTATGCTTCGCTGTGGGCGACGCGCCGTCCGCCATGGGCGGTCTATGCGCCGACGAACTTGCCTGGGGGGGGCTGTACAAATCCACCGACGGCGGCGACAGTTGGAAGCAGTTGACTGATGGACTTCCCACGGACGATTTCGTAGGCAAGATTGGGATTGCAGTGGCGCCATCCAATTCCAATCGCTTGTGGGCGGTAGTCGACGACTCGGGCACGGCGATTCCGGCGGGGTTTCGCGCGCCGTCGCGTACGGAAGGGCCGCCGCCGGTCAAGTCCGGCGGCGTTTACGTGTCCGACGATGCGGGCGCCAGTTGGAAGCTGGTTAATTCGGAGAGCCGGCTGTGGGGGCGCGGCTGGTACTTCGGATCGGTGACGGTCGATCCTATAAATCCGAATCGTGCGTACGTGATAAACACTGCGACCTACGTCACCAACGATGGCGGCAATACCTTCCTGCCGACGAAAGGCGCGCCGGGCGGCGACGATTATCATCAGCTTTGGGTGAATCCCAAGGATGGCAATCGGATGGTGCTGAGCAGCGACCAGGGAACGGTGGTGAGCGTGGACGGATCGAAGACGTGGAGCACCTGGTACAACCAGCCGACCGCACAGGTTTATCACGTGGCCGCCGACAATCGCTTTCCGTATTGGCTCTACGGCGCGCAGCAGGATAGCGGGGCGGTAGGCGTGGCTACGTGGTCGAACGAAGGCGTGCTTTCGTTTCGCGATTGGAAACCGATCTGTTTGGCGGGCGAAAGCGACACTGTTGTTCCCGATCCCAAGGATGGCAATATTCTGTACGGCAACGGCGAGCGCTGCGATCAGAACTTGAACGCCGCTGCTTCGCTGGGCGGCGTGTTGCCGGCGCCCGATCCGAACGATATGCCGCGCAAGACGTGGACGCTGCCGTCGGTGTTTTCGCTGGCGGACGAAGCGCTGTATTATTCCAATCAGTTCGTGATGCGGACGCGCGATCGTGGCAAGACCTGGCAGAGGATCAGCCCGGACTTGTCACGCCTGAATCCGCCGCTGCCTGCCAATCTTGACCCCGTGACGGCGAAGGATATTGACCAGCCGATGAAAGACCGGTTCGGCGTGGTCTATACCATCGGACCGTCACCGCTGCAGGCGACGATGGTGTGGGCTGGCACGGACGACGGGCTGATTTATGTGACCCGGGACGATGGCGCTAACTGGACGGATGTAACTCCTCCCGCGATGACGCCCTGGAGCAAAGTTTCGCAAATCGAGGCCGGCCATTTCGACGCGGCCACCGCATACGCATCGGTGGACCGGCACCGGTTGGGCGACAATAAGCCGTACGTCTATCGCACGCACGATGGCGGCAAGACTTGGCAAAACGTTGTGACGGGCATTCCGGACGGCGCGTACGTCAATTCGGTGAAAGAAGATCCACAGGCTCAGGGGCTGCTTTATGCCGCTACGGAACTGCGGGTTTATGTTTCCTTTGACGATGGCAGCCAATGGCAGCCGCTGCAGCACAATATGCCGGTGACATCCGTGCGCGACATCATTGTGCATGGCGACGACTTGGCTGTGGCTACGCATGGGCGGGGCTTCTGGGTGATGGATCGCATGAACGCTCTGCGGCAGATTGCCGCGGATGGCGGGCACATTGCATCAGCGAACGCTTATTTGTTCAAGCCCGGCGAAACATTTGCGATTCGCCCAGGCAGCTTTGACGGCACGCCGTTGCCGCACGAAGATCCGCAGTTGCAGAATCCGCCGGCGGGAATTCTCACTTATTACTGGCTGAAGTCCGCTGCGGCGCAACCGGTAAAGCTGGAAGTAGTGGACAGCAGGGGGGCGGTGCGCGCCTGCGCCGCAAGCGACACGGCTGTGCGCGCAGTGGATACGGAGACGCTGAATATCCAGCCCGTGTGGGCAGAGCCCTCGCAGCCGCCGTCCGCCGCAGCCGGGATGCACCGTTACGCGCTGGACGCGCCTTCTGGACGCTTCGGCTTTGGACGGCCTGCCGCGGCGCCGGCAAAAGACTCTTGCACTGGGGTGGTGGTGGCGCCCGCTCCGGCCGGGCCCGGTGGGCGCCGCAGCGGTCAGCCGGCGCTTGCGGCCGGTGAATATTCGGTGCGGCTGACTGTGGACGGGCAGACCTACACGCAGACGGTGACGATCAAGCAGGACCCTCGCATTGATGCGAGCGGCCGGTAACATGTCCTTGCGATTTCATAACGCGCGCATTTTCGATGGCGACTCCTCCACGCTATTGGGCGGTCACGATGTCGTTGTGGATGGCAACTTGATTCGCAGCCTCTCGCCGCCCGGCGCGGACGTTCGATCGGCTGACGTGAACATCGATTGCGGAGGCCGCGTGCTAATGCCTGGGTTGATCGATGCGCACGTGCATGTATACGCCGCCGGCCTGAATTTTACGCGCATCTCGCAATCGCCGTTCTCCTATCTCGCACATTTCGCCGCGCGCTTCATGCAGGCCAGTTTGGATCGCGGCTTTACTACGCTGCGCGATGTAGGCGGCGCGGATGTGGGACTGGCTTCGGCGCTGAAAGACGGCCTGCTTGAAGGCGTGCCGCGGCTGTTTTACGGCGGCCGCGCCATCAGCCAGACGGGCGGGCACGGCGATTTCCGGCCAGGCGATCACGGCTGCGGCTGTCACATGGATTCGTTGACGGTGATCGCCGATGGCGAGGATGCGGTGCGGCATGCGGTGCGCGAAGAGCTACGCCATGGGGCTTCGCATATCAAGCTGATGGCTTCGGGAGGTATTGCATCGCCCACGGACCCGCTGGAACGCTGCCAATATTCCGACGGTGAGATTCTCGCTGCCGTGGATGAGGCCGCGCGCGCGGGCTCGTATGTCGCGACGCATTGCCATCCCGCGGAGGCGGTGCGCCGGTCGGTCGCATTGGGTGTCCGATCGGTGGAGCACGCCACGCTCATCGATCGCGAGACAGCGGAATTCGTGGCGGAGCGGGGAGCATTTGCGGTTCCCACTTTGGCGACGCTGGCCGCGCTGGCCGAAGAAGGCGAGGCGATGGGCTTTCCGGCGGTGAGCATGGAGAAACTGCGGCGCATCGGCGGTCGCGCGGTGGCTGGCTTGGAGATCATGCATCGCGCGGGCGTGAAGATGGGGTTCGGCACCGACCTGCTCGGCGCGCAGCATGTGTGGCAGACGACGGAGTTTACTTTGCGGGCGCAGGCGCTGCCCGCGGTCGATATCCTGCGCTCGGCCTGTGCGATCAATGCGGAACTGCTGAATCAGACCGGCGCCTGGGGACCATTCGGCAAGGCGGCGCTGGCGGACATTCTGGTGGTGGATGGCAATCCGCTCGACGATATTTCCGTGCTGGCCCGCGATGGCGCGGGGCTTGCCGTCATCATGAAAGACGGGCGCCTTCACAAGCGCACGATTTGATCAGCGGCGCTTCAGTGCTTCCAGCTCTTCCAGCGTGCGCGGCCAGTCTTTGCCCAGCAGGCGCGAAAGGCCGCGGTCGGCCAGCACTTTGCCATTCGTCTGGCAGCGGGCGCAATAATTCGTTTCGTTGCCCGCGTACCGGATGCGCAGGACCTTCTCGCCGCAGCGCGGGCAAGGCAGGCCATAACGGCCATGCACCGCCATACCCTGGCGGAAAGCGGTTACTTTTTCGGGGAACTTGTCGCGAGCTTCGGCGCGCAAGCGATCCAGCCAGTGCGTGAGAGTCTCGCGGGTGGCTGCGAGAAGGCGGGCTATTTCTTCGGCCGATAGTTTTTGCGATTGGGCGATGGGCGAGAGCCGCGCCGCGTGCAGAATTTCGTCCGAGTATGCGTTGCCGATGCCGCTAAAGGTGCGCGGGTCGGTGAGGACGCGCTTCAAGGTGTGATTTTCACACGTCAGAGCATCGCGGAATTCGGCCGGCGTGGCGGTGAAAACGTCGATGCCGCCCGGGTCGAGCGATTGCAGCCCTTCTTCGCCGCGCACGAAGTGCAGGGACGCGCGGCGCTGGCTGCCTGCTTCAGTAAGAGTTAGTGCTCCGTGCGGGAAATCGAAGGCGGCGAGATTCTGGCGGCCGCCCATCTTGGGATGCGGCGCGCGCCAGTGCAATCGTCCGGCTATCATCAGATGGATTACCAGCCAGAGGCCGCCTTCCAGTCCGATGGCGATGCGCTTGCCGACGCGGCGGAGGCCAGTTACCTTGCGGCCCGCGGCAAGGGCCAGCGGCGGATCCAGCGTGCGCAGGAGGAACGGGCTACCAACGCGCACGCCTTCCAGCACTTCGCCGATCACGCGCGGCTCCAGGGCTTCGAGGTAAGCGGTGATGTCGGGGAGTTCGGGCACTTATTCTTTCCCCAACCAGCGCAGCCGGGCTTCATAGTGCCGGCCCTCGCTGCCGTAGAACGTGAGGAATTGCGGAGATTCCAGGGTGTTGTTCACCACCGTTGGATTGCGGTGATTGGTCAGATTATCGACACCGCCGCGGATGCCAAAACGATACTTGCCCAAATGGAAGCGCCACTCGATGTGCACGTTCAGATTGAGGTAATCCGGGTAGCGAAAGGTGTCCGGCGCTCCGATGAGCTGGCCGGTGTCGTGCTGGACGGAGAAGGGAAATCCGCTGCGCTGTTCGAATAGGTAAGCGACCGCCCAGTTCTTCCACCACGTGGGCAAGTATCCCCAACTCAGGAAGCGGTTGGGCGCATCCCACGGCAGCGGGCCCGCATTGTTGGGTCCGAGCAGGAGGGTTTGTTCCAACGAGGGGTCGAGGACTTCATTCGAATAGGTGCGAGACCGTGTATAACTGGCCATCCATTCGTAACGGCCGCCGATGGCTTGGTGGACAATGGCCTGTGCGGCATCATACTGGTCGTGCCGCGAACTGGTGAGGACGAACGCTTGTTCGACGTTGGTGGCGTGATACTGAGCTTCGATCTGGGGGGAGGCCGGTATGGGGCCCGTCAAAGTATTGACATAGGCAAACCCATCCCCGCCCCGCTTATGGTGCACGCTCAACCCCGCGTTGATGCGCCACGGGAACTGGTGGTCGAGGCCAAGGCTCAGATTCCGGTAGAGCGGCGCTTTCAGACCCGTGGGCGGGATCGTGTAGTACGAAAGAGCGTTGGCGAGCAGCAACTGGCCGTTCGTGGCGTAGGTGTCCGTGAGGGTGTACTGATCGGACGGTCGCGTGAACAGCTGCAGAATCGTCGGATCGTAGACCGCCGCGAATCCACCCGAGATGCGCGTCGTCGTGGAACCGCCGGGGGCGTACGAGAACGAGGCGCGCGGCGACCACGCAAGCTGCCGCAGGATCTCGTCCCAATCCTCGCGCACGCCCAACTCGAAGAACAGGTTCTTGCGCGCCTGCCAGTGATCGGTTATGTAGGAGGCAACGGAAACATTCGGGCGGCTCAACGTCCCGCTTCCCGCGAAGGTGACCGACCGGAGCAGGTTCGAGCTGACTCCGTACAGATCGTAACCGGTTCGGATATTTCCCTGCGCGTAGTTCAGCCGGTCGAGGTCGGTTCCCATTTTCAAATTGTGCGTGCCCACGCGATGCCAGGCCGGCAGGAAGAGATTCGTAAGGAATTGGCCGCGGCGCGAATGCTGCGTGGAATTGATGAAGTTGTTCCCCTGCTCGCCTTCCGGCGTGATGATGTAGAGGCCGGTTCCGAACGGAATCAGCCGCGCCAAGGTGAACATCTCGGAGAAGCCAACTTCGAGCAGCGTCCCGCGCGCGACGTAAATCTGGTCTTTCAGTCCGAGAAACCAGGTGCGGCCGCGCTGGTCGAGCGTAGTGGAAGGCGGCGTGAGCACGCCCAACCCCAGTTCGGTGGCACGCTGGTAGTTGAAGAGGAAATCGGTGTAGAGAATATTCGATGGCGAGACGTTTACCTGAGTGTGCAGCATGTTGCTGGCCTGCAGGGAACTGGTGTTGCTTTCCGAAGGAGGCAAACCGGCGATGTGGGTCACGTTGTAATCGCCGTCTACGTTGTCGGAGAACCAGGCGCGTCCTTTGACGATGGGGCCTGAGAAATTGACGCGCGGCGTCCAATCGCCCAGGTGCAGGCCGCCGAAACTACTGACGCCGGGAATGAAGTTGGTGGCGGAATAGCGGAACTGGTCGTCTCCCGTTTGCGTTTTGATCTGCAAGGTGCCGGCGGAGCCTTGGCCGTACTCCGGCGAATAGCGGCCACCCATGTAGTCAAGTGAACTGACGGCTTCCACGCTGACCGCGGTCTTCAGAGTGCCCGTCAGAGGATCGGAGATGTTGAAGCCGTCCAGCAGGAAATTTGTCTGACTTTCGCGTCCGCCATCGAAATGCAAACCCCCGTTTGCGTCTTCCACCTGGCCGGGAATCAAGATCATGGCTTCGCGCAGGCTGTGGGTCGAAGGATATGGAATGTCCATGATCTCGATGCCGGTGAGGACGCGCTCGGATTGCGTCTGTTCAATATCGACGGCTTGCGGCGATGCGGTGACGTCCACCGACTGCAGAACTTCCTTGGCGTGGTTCAGGATCAAATCGACTTCGCCCATACCCGACTGGACGGCAACGGGAAGGTCCTTGACCGTGAGATACCCGGCCACAGCGGCGGAGAACAGGTACTCACCCTCATCCGGGAGGTCGATTTTGAAACCTCCGGTGGGTTGCGTGGCCGCCTGCCAGTGGCTGCCCGCCTGACTGCGAACCGTAATTTCGACCCCGACGATACCGGCTTCGTTCTCGTCGATCACACGGCCGGCAACCACAATTGCGGATGCCTGCAAGGGCAGCAGGATGAGGCAGCCGAGAGCCGGGGCACAGCCAAACGTCACCGCCGTTCCTCGGGGATAATGTAGATTGCGCGCCCCACTCAACAAGGTTAGCGGAAATGGCGACGCCTGACGCAGCGGTGGCGATCGTGCATACCCGGGGGGCATCGGGCTCAGTGCTCCTGATGCGAAGGGCGGAGCGCGAGACCGACCCTTGGTCGGGGCACTGGGCGTTTCCCGGCGGACGCTGTGCGCCGTACGATTCCGATTTGCTGGCAACGGCATTGCGCGAACTCGAAGAGGAATGCGGGATGCGGCTGGAGCGCGGACAACTGGAAACTGCCATGCCTTTTGCGGTAGCGCGACGCGGGGTGGGGCGGTATTTATTGGTGGCGCCGTTTGTCCTTTGCGTGGATGCGGAGCATCGGCCGGCACTCGATGCGCAAGAAGCCGCGGAGGCGGCGTGGGTGCCTCTAGCGTGGTTGCGCGATCCGGCACGGCACGGCTTGAGGAATGTGGCGGCACAGCCTTCGCATGTCCGATTTCCAGGAATCGATTTGAACGGCGTGCCGCTTTGGGGTTTCACTTACCGCTTGATCACGGAGTGGCTCGGGCTTAACCCGCGGGAGGGTATGGGCGGCGCGGCGAGTTATGGGGAAGCGCGCGCATTGCTGGACGGCCTGGTGGCGCATGGTTGCCTGGTCAGCCAGGACTGGCAGGATTCGGGAAGCGGGAAGGTGGCCGCGGTGAGGGGAGCGATTCCGGTTGCGTTGGCGAACGAACTGGTTTCGCGACCGGCGGATCACATCCCGCGCGTCAACATGGTAGAGGTCTTGCCGGCCGGCATACGGATGGTTGGACTCGGATTCGAAGAGTATTCGATTAAAGCTGAGCATTAGCGGCTTCGGCGCACGGCACGCAGCAGGTCGAAGCCTCCGGTACAGCAAACTGGCGCCCACAAAATTTTCGGCAAAGCGCATGCCGCACCGGCGCCCCGCACGGCACTACGCGTCGATGTGCGTGGTAAAGAAGTTGTCCAAAGCCACTTTGTTGCGGGCGGACAAGCCGGCCGAGAGTTGGTGCATCTCGTCGGTCGGGAGGGGTTTGAAGGCTCTGGCCAAGGCGACATTCTGGTCAATGAATTCAAATTTCGGCATGCCTACAACCGCCAAGGAGACGCCGGGCAACGACAGCGGATAATAGAGCAGTTTCTCAGGCTGTGCCTGTCCGACCAGGGCTTCCTGGGCGAAAACCTTCATGGCGATGACACCCATCTGCTTGCCGCGCGCGACCGGCAGGGCTACCTCCTCGAAGCTGGTCTTCAGGTTGGGGTTGGGAAGCATGCCGCCTTTGCCGCTTTGCATGCCCGCGCGCGCGGCGTTCAGCGCCATTTGCGTGCAATCGAAATCGTGGCGTTCGAGAGCGGTCTTCAGAACCACGGGATCGGTATGGCTGGTAACGCCGATGAAGCGGGCGACTTTCTGGTCGCGCAGTTTCAGCAGCACCTTGAGGATGCCGTCGGGCGCTTCTACAGCGGCCAGATCCTGTTCGTCTGTCAGGCTGTGCACGTGGATCAGATCGAGCTGATCGGTCTGCATGCGCTTCAATCCGCCTTCAATGATGCGCTGCGCTTCATCGCCCTTGCGGGCGTCGATCTTGGTCGCCAGGAAAACGCTCTTGCGGCGCGTCTTCATGACTTTGCCGATGCGTTCCTCGCTCAGTCCGTTGCCGTAGCTGTAGGCCGTGTCCATGTAAGTGATGCCTAGGTCGAAGGCGAGGTTCAGAGCTTCGAGAGCTTTGTCTTCGTCCCGGTACATGAGGAAGCGGCTGCCGCCTCCCATGGCGAGAATGGAGACGCGCGCTCCGGTGCGCCCAAGAATGCGGGTGGGCATGGCGGCGTCAGCCTGCAGTACGCTTGCTGTGGTGATCGCAGCTGTGCCGAGGAAATCGCGCCGGGAGATCTTCATAAGGCAAGCATAACGCGACGGCGGCGAGAAGCCAAAAGCAGCGGGTGCGTTAAGGTATCATGGAGTTATCCTTGCTTTCCATCAACAACATCTCCATGCGCTACGGCGCCCGAATACTGTTTGAAGACGTCACCTGCACGTTTCTCCCAGGAAGACGCTATGCGATTACCGGTCCGAACGGCGCCGGGAAATCGACGCTGATGAAGATCCTGTCCGGCGATATCGAACCCGCTCTCGGCACCGTTACGCGCCCGAAGAAATTCGGCGTACTGCGCCAGGACCAGTTTGCATTCGACGAATTCCGCGTCATCGACACGGTGATCATGGGCAATGCGCCGTTGTGGAAAGCGCTTGGCGGAACGCGATGCTTTATACGAGAAGCCGCACGACCAGCTTACCGATGAAGACGGTATGCGATTGGGAGAACTGGAGGGCACGGTCGGCGAAGAAGGCGGCTATACAGCAGAATCGGATGCTGCCACCCTGCTGGACGGACTCGGCGTGGAAGCGGATCTGCACGAACGGCGCATGAGCGAGCTGCAGGGCGGCCAGAAGGTGCGCGTCCTGCTGGCGCAGGCATTATTTGGAACGCCGCCGGTACTGCTGCTGGACGAGCCTACGAACCACCTCGATTTGGAATCGGTTCACTGGCTGCAAGAGTATCTCAGCCGGTATGAGGGCGTGCTGATAGTGATATCGCACGACAGACACTTTCTGAACAGCGTTTGCACGCACGTCGCCGATATCGATTACGAGGCCGTGATTCTGTATACGGGCGGCTACGATGATATGGTGCTCGCCAAGACGCAGATCCGCTCGCGCATCGAGGCCGGAAACGCCCAGCGCGAAAAAAAGATTGCCCAGTTGAACGAATTCATCGCGCGATTTTCAGCGGGTACGCGGTCGAGCCAGGTGATTTCGCGCAAGAAGGAAGTGGAGCGGCTACAGACTTCCGAATTGGCGAAATCGAATATCCAGCGACCGTACATTCGCTTCGATATGAAACGGCCCTCGGGCCGGCATCCGCTGGAAATCAAGGGATTGAGCAAGAGCTACGATGGCGCCGCGGTGATTGAGGGATTTACGGCGAGCCTGTCGCGCGGCGAGAAAGTGGCGCTGATGGGCCGCAACGGCGTGGGCAAGACCACGCTGTTGAAATCGCTGGTGCGCAGCGCAACGGGCTTTATTGAAGACGGCGACCGGCATTTTGAAGTGGATTCGGGAATCGTGGTTTGGGGACACGAAGTAACGGCGGGGTACTTCGCGCAGGACCATTCGGATACGATCGCGCGCGGAACGACGGTGATCGAGTGGCTGCATCAATTCGATCCGCAGGCCACGCAAGAGGAGTTGCGCGGTCTGTTGGGCCGGATGCTGTTTAGCGGCGAAGATGCGCTGAAACCGACCGATGCGCTGTCTGGCGGAGAAGCGGCGCGGCTGATCTTCTGCCGGCTGATGCTGCAGTCGCCGAACTTCCTGATCCTGGACGAGCCGACCAATCACCTCGACCTGGAATCGATCAATGCCCTGAATATCGCTCTGCAAAAGTATCCGGGCACGGTACTGCTGGTCACTCACGATCAGGATCTGATCGAGGAAGTCGCCACGCGCATCTGGCATTTCCAGGACAAACACATCGAAGACTTCAAGGGTCCGTACGAGCAATACGCGGCCTATGCCGAGGAAAAAGCCTCCTAAAAGCCACTCGGCGCGATCCAGAAGCTTTCGCGCCATGTCCCGCCGGGTGCGATGCTTTGCAGTTCATTATACGATCCGGCTTGCGCCAGATTGAACGCGTCGGTGACGGCAGACATCGGTTCAAAGCAGATGAACTGCCGACGGGGCGGGGCGTAGACCACGGCGATGGTGTATTTCGGTCCGTAGCGCACTGTGATTTTCTGTTGCGCGCCCTGAACCGAGAATTCGGCGGGGGCATCCGGACTGGGCCGCACCAGGCCACCGAAGACATCGTCCAGCACGACGCCTGAAAGCGGGAACAAATCCGCAAATTCGAGCGGCTTGCGTTCGCCGGTGGGGATCACCATTTTCGACAGCACCAAGTGTTCGCGGGCAGCCAAATGCACTCTCCACTGATCGCGCGGCGCGTCCAGAATCTGAAAATAGGGATGGAATCCGATCGCGATCGGCATGGGGTCGGTGGAGAGATTGTTGAGGGTAGTGCGGACCTCTAAAATGCCATCGTGGAGAATGTAGGTCATTTCGATGGTGTGGGCGAAGGGGAACTGAGCCATCATTTCCGGGTGCTTCCAGAATTCAAGGCGGCTGGTGACGTGCGCCGATTTGGCGTCGGACTTCAATTCTGTCACTTCCCAATAGGGCGAATAATTCAGGAGGCCATGAATGGGATTCTGATTCTGGTCGCCGCGGATGTTGCCCAGCTCGCGATTCAGCTTGTATTTCTTGCCGTTCGCGAAATAGCTGTCGCCGCTTAGGCGATTGGCCCACGGCGCCAGAAACGGAATGCCGCCAAACTCGGGCTTGGCTTTCATTTCCGCCAGGGTGGCGTAGGGAAGCCAGAATATGTTCTTGCCGTTGACGTTAAACTGCAGCGCCATGTTGCCGATGGAGGGCGCAATGACCACTTCCGTCGCACGCGCGGGCTGCGCCAGGCGGACCACATCAACGCCGTCAACGACGGCTTTTTGGGCGGTGTAATCGGCTGCCATAGTCATAAGCGGAAAAAGGAAAGCGGCGAGAAAACGCATTTGCTTCAGTTTAACCGGAGTCGGCTGGCGCGATAGAATTAAGATCCGGCCATCGCCGCATGCCTATGAGAAAGCTCTGTCTGCTGGTGTGTTTCCTTCCTTTGGCGCAAGCCGCGCACGTGACCATTCTGCGGGATGAATATGGGGTTCCGCACATTTATGGCGATGATGCCGCCAGCGCGGCGTACGGATCGGGTTACGCGCAGGCCGAGGATCGCCTTGAGGACCTGCTGAAGAATTACCGGCGCGCGGAAGGCACCATGGCGGAGGCGTTCGGGCAGGAGTTTTTTCGCGACGACTGGCGGCAGCGCCTGTGGCGGCACCGCCAGATGGCGGAGCAGCATTACCAGGAGCTGAGTCCGCGCAGCCGCGAAATCATGGAAGCCTTCCAGGCGGGCGTCACGCAATTTATGAAGGAGCATCCCGAGCAAGTACCGGCGTGGGCGCCGAAGCTGGAGCCGTGGCAATTGGTGGCGCTGGGCCGCTACATCATCTGGGGATGGCCGGAAGGCGAGGCTGCGGACAAGCTGCGGCACGCCGGCGTACAGCCGGATCCTGTGTCGTATCACGGATCGAATGAAATGCTGCTGGCGCCTTCGCGTACCGCCATGCACGCGCCGATGGCGGTGATCGACCCGCATTTGAGCTGGTACGGACCGTTCCGGTTTTACGAAATGAGGATTTATGGCGGCGACCTGGAGTTCTCGGGTGCGTGCATTTTGGGATTGCCATTTCCCGTGCTTGGACACAGCCGTTATGCTTCCATTGCCATGACCACCGGCGGCCCGGACACATCGGATGTCTACGAAGAAGAGGTCAAGGGCGGCAAATATAAGTTTCGCGGCGAGTGGCGGCCGCTCGAAACACGTCATGAAAAAATCGGCGTGAAGGTGGGGGACAAGGTCGATTGGAAGGACGTGACCATCGATTCCACTTTGCATGGACCCATCGTGGCGCACAAGGACGACAAATCATACGCGATCGCGATTCCTTATGCGAATGAAGTGAAACTGATGGACGAGAGCTGGGGCATGGTTACGGCGCACAATTTGAGCGAGATGAAGAGGGCGCTCGGCATGTTGCAGTTCATGGCGCAGAACATCATGGTAGGCACGGTGGATGGGGACATCTACTATGTTCGCAACGGACGGGTGCCGGTGCGGCCCAAGGGTTGTGATCCCTCGAAGGCGATGCAGGGATCGGCGGGCGAGTGTGAATGGCAGGGACTGCATGCGTTCGAGGATTTGGTGCAAGTAACGAATCCGCCGCAAGGCTATATGCAGAATTGCAATGTTTCGCCATTCGCCATGATGAAGAACTCGCCCCTGGTTCCGGAAGAGTACGCGGCGCATCCTTACCTTTATAACGATGGACGAACGGCGCCGCACCAGCGCGCCGCGATGGCAGTGGATTTGTTGGATGCGGCGCACGATGTGACGCCCGAGCAGATGATGGGTATCGCATTTTCGCCGCAGGTATGGCACGCTGAGCTGTGGCAGGAGCGGATACGCAAAGCAGGATTGGGCAGCAATTTCGCACGGGCGTTAGCCTTGTGGAATCGCCGCACCGATTACGATTCGCGTTCGGCTCTGGCTTACTATTTCTTCAAGAAGGCGCTCGATCCGGCAATTGGCCGCTCAGTAGATCCGCCAGCGGAAATGAGCGACGATCAAATCCGGGACGCGCTAACTAAAGCAGAGGTTCGGCTGAGAGATTTCGCCCCGGATGCGGTTTTCGGTACGCTGTTCCGTGTGGGGCGGCAAGGCACCGGCCGAACCTGGCCGGTGAGCGGCGGCACGTTGACCGATGCGGGGATGGCTACGCCGCGGGCAATCAGTTTCGACAAGAGCGGAAAGGAGATGATCGGGCACCAGGGGCAGACATCGACGCAGATTGTGATTTTGACCAAACCCCCGCAATCGTTCATGGTGATTCCGTTGGGCGAAAGCGATCATCCGGATTCGGCTCATTACGACGATCAGGCGGAGAAGCTTTTCAGCAAGAGCCGAGCCAAGCCTACCTATTTTCTGGACCGGAAGGAACTGGAAAAACACGTGACGGCGCGCAAGGAACATGGAATTCAAGAAGGCATCTCAGTGAAGCGCAGTCCCATATCCGCGGCGGGGCTGGGGCACCTCGAACTGCGGGTGCTGGAACTGCTCTGGACTCACGGCGAGAGCAATGTCCACGACGTCGTGGAGCGCATGGGGCGGCCGCTGGCGTATACCACGGTGATGACCACGCTCGACCGATTATATAAGAAGCATTTGCTGGTGCGGCGGAAGGCGGAACGAGCTTTTTTGTACGCCCCGCGGTGGACACGGCTGCAATGGGAACAGCGGCGGGCGGGCGAGTTTGTGGAAGCTTTTCTGTCGACACCTGAAGCCTCCGGAGACTTGCTGATTTCATCCCTGGTGGATGCTGTCGGCCAATACGATACCGCGCTGCTGGACGAACTAGAGAAGAAAATTCGGAGCAAGCGCAAGGAGTTGGATTCGCGGAGGGCGAGATGATTTTGGCTTATTTTCCCCGGCTGTTGTGCCTGAGTTTAGCCGCGTTCTTTTTGGTGCACTTGGGGCTCGCGACGATGGTATCGATGGTTGCCCGGCGCGCAGTGACAACTGGGGAACGCCTGGCGCCTCATACCGCGGCGCGACTGCTTTTGTTTCTGCGGCTGTTTCCGGCAGCCGGTGCTTCTGTAGTGGTGGCGGTCGTTTGCCTGCCGAGCTACCTATTGATTGAACCTGAAGCTCCGAACGAACGCGTTGGTTATTTGTGCATAGCCGTGGCGCTATTGGGGACCTCGAGTTGGGTGGTTTCGATCACGCGGGGCCTACGGGCGGCGGCTGGGTCGCGGCGATTTCTGGAAAGCTGCGAACGCGCCGGGCATCGGGCCCATTTGGCTTGGGAGCGGGCTGACACCTGGATCGTGGATGGCGCCGGGCCATTGCTGGCGATCGCCGGTATCATTCATCCGAGGCTGGTGATTTCGCGTGGCGTGGTGCTGGCGCTAACGACGGAACAGTTGGGTGCGGCGCTGCGTCATGAGCGCGCTCATTTCGTGTCGCGAGACAATTTAAAGCGCCTGTGCATCCTGATGGCGCCGGGGTTTTTTCCGTTCGCGGGCAGCAGCCGGACGTTGGAGCGCGGATGGAGAAAATTCGCGGAGTGGGCGGCCGACGATCGCGCAGTTGCGGGGAATACTTTGCGCGCCTTCGCCTTGGCTGGCGCTTTGGTGCGGGTGGCACGGCTGACAGGCGCGGCGCTGGACGTGCCGTGGGCGGCGATGTTGTTGGGCGAGCCGGATCAACTTTCAGCGCGGGTGGAACGATTGCTGCGGCCGCGACCGGTTATGGCTGCTCGAAGAAAGAACCGGATACTCCCTGTGGCTGCCATGTTGACAATCGCCGCTTCATTGGCTACGGCGATTCTGCTGCCAGCGGCCCTCTATTCCATTCATCAAGCGTTGGAACACCTGGTGGAATAGCCGAGAGCGGCCTGCAAAACGCCGCAAAGGAAATGGGCCGAGAGGGTCAGCCGCGACAGTCCGGCAGCCGTCGAACCGGTAGGTTGCACAAAAGGAATCCAACGGTGGTGGCCCTAGCGGTGGGCGATCGCGGCGGCGAGGGAGAACGCGACGAACGAGCGGGGAACCGCCGCGCTCGAACTCTCGTAATAGTTTCGCTTCCAGCACGTCAGCCGGCACAGAGGATTGGGGGACGCGCAGCGCGCCCCCCAATCCAGGTCTAGGCGCCGGGTTGATCGGTCTTCTTGCGGCGCGGCGCGCGCTTCTTGGGCAGTCCGGAAGCGCTCGATCGGGGCGCAGCGGACTTGCGGGGAGCGCGGGCGCGGGGCGGGGGCGGCAGTTCCGGCGGGATATCGCCGGTAGCTGTGGGCTGGCCGGCCACGATGGGCTGTGGCTCTTCGATCTCCTCTTCTACGATGGGCGCGGGCGGCGGTTCGGGCGGCGCAGGCGGGTGGAATTCAGGACCGAGGTAGACCATGAGCCC
This sequence comes from Bryobacterales bacterium, assembly GCA_963738375.1. GTDB lineage: Bacteria > Acidobacteriota > Terriglobia > Bryobacterales > Bryobacteraceae > Bog-159. The sequence continues at coordinate 618,302 of CAVTWL010000005.1, forward strand.
TTTTTCCTCGTCCGGATTCACGCGCACGACCAACTTATCCTGAGCGTAATTCAAGAGCTCGCTGAACTCCTGGAAGCCGAACTGTTTCCAGTCGTAATCGGGATGCTCCTGCTTGACCCACTCGGCGAGGGCGTCGGAGGGTACGCCGTCGTCGACTTCCATGCGATGGGTTTCGAGGACGTCGCGCAGCACGGGCAAAGCGGCTTCCGGACGAACGGTGGTTTTTTCAGGGCCAGCCGCGCCGATGCGCTTGATCATGTAGCGGCCTTCGCCGCCGGTTACATGGACGAAATTCGCCTTCTGCAGTTTTTCGACGAAGTCGGTGAAGGATCCGGAGCCGTAAGCTTTTTCGCTAAAGGCGGAATCCAACTGCAGCATGGTCGATTTCAGGAGCCCAAGCTGGGGGCGAACGCTGCGGCGTTCGAGAGCTTGCAGGGCGCGCTCCACAAGCGGCATGGCCTGCGAAAGATCCAGCGGCGCGGGGCGGCGGTGCTGCTGCTGGGGCGGGCGATTCTGGGAAGGCTGCTGTTGTTGCGCGGGCAGCTGCTGTTGTTGCTGAGACGGCGGACTAAACGACTGTTGATGCATGCGCGGCGGCGAGGACTGTTTGGGTTCATCGAGCAGCGATTCGTAGCTAATGAACTCGTGACAGTTCTTTTGCAGGATGGTGCTGGTGAACGCCTTTCCGCCGAGCACGAAGACGCGCTTGTCATACTGTTTCAGCTTGTTGAGCAGGGCCATGAAATCGCTATCGCCGCTGACGATGGCGAAAGCGTTGATATGGTCGTGAGTGAAGGCCATCTCGAGGGCGTCGAGTGCCAGGTTGATGTCCGCGCCGTTCTTGTCGCCACGGGGCGATGGATCACGCTGTACCATTTGTACGGCGTGCTCGGTCATGGCGCGAGTAGCGCTTTCTTGCCGTCCCCAGTTGGCGTAGGCGACGCAGGTGACGATTTCACCACGTTCCTTGAGCGCGTCCAGGACGGCGGCCACGTCGAATTCCCGATGTAGGGTAGATTTGACGCCGATCTCGATGTTATCGAAGTCGATAAACACGGCCAATTTGAGTTTATCTTCCATTTACTTTCCTTCTGAGGCGCTTGACTCCGAAATTGCCGGGTTGGCAATCGCGTCAGTCGCCACGCAAATCGCGGGGCGGTTGAGTGTCGTTTATGCGACTCGAGGCCGCGTCGCTGGAAAACTCAATCGGTTCTCGCAAGCGCGCAGCACTACCTCAGTTTATACTAAATTCCGGCGCGTTGGATCAGGGGTTGTCAAGGGGCGTTCCAGGCAGGGTTCGGGGGCGTTGATTTGACTTTGGGGGCTGCGCCTGAAAAAATGAATGAAGCCCAACCAAATTGTGCGGATGTGGCGGAATTGGCAGACGCGCTAGATTCAGGTTCTAGTTCTCGCAAGGGAGTGGAGGTTCAAGTCCTCTCATCCGCACCAGTAACCATTTCGGAACTTCCGATCCATTCAAACTGTCTAACCTTCGATGCTGGAAGTGCGCGCGCTTAGCAAGCGCTACCCGGGCACGTTGGCTCTGGACAACGTATCATTCACGGCTTTGCCGGGCGAAGTGACTGGTTATCTTGGCCCTAACGGCTCCGGGAAGTCAACGACGGTTAAGGCGATTACGGGGCTGCTCGATCCAACCGGGGGCGAAATCTTGTATCGCGGGCGCCGGATACAAGACAATCTGGTTGAGTTCCAGCGGATTGTTGGCTACGTTCCCGAGGAGCCGTATCTCTATCCTCATCTGACCGGGGCGGAGTATCTGGAGTTGGCGGGGGAGTTGCGCGATCTGCCGGCGGGCACGCTTCACGGGAAGATCGACGAACTGCTGGAACTGTTCTCGCTGGCTTGCGACCGGCATGCTCCGATTTCGTCGTATTCGAAAGGGATGCGGCAAAAGGTCCTGATATGCGCCGCCATTCTGCACGACCCGGAGCTAATCATTCTGGATGAGCCATTTTCGGGGCTGGATGTGCAGGCGGGGCTGGTGCTGCGGAGCCTGATCCGGCGGCTGGCAGCTAGCGGGAAAACGATCCTGTTCAGTTCGCATGTGCTGGAGGTAGTGGAGAAAGTATGCCACCGGGTGGTGATCCTGCGCAAGGGGCGGGTGGCCGCGAACGATGCGATCGACCGGTTGCGTGATTTGATGGCGCTGCCGACGCTGGAGGACATCTTCTCGCAACTGGTGACGGACAGCGATCCGGATGCAACCGCGCGGCGCATCGCGGAGGTGGTTCGGCGGTGATGAGAAGGGGCGGGGAACGGCGCCAGTTCCGAGCGCTGGTGAAGCTGTTTGCCTACCGTTTTTTCGATACCGACATCCTATCCGTGCGCGGCGACGTGACGGTGCTGTTCGCGCAACTTGGCGCGCTGCTGGCCGCGCTCAGCCTGGTGCTGGTGATGGTGACGGGGCCGAAATATGCGGGACTCTATCAGCACCTGACGCGTCCGCAGTTGCGCATCGCGGCGTGGGGGGATCAGGAGTTCCTGATCTCGACCTCGATGGCGATCATCGGGGTCTTCACGCTGCTGCTGTGGGATGCGCTGTTTCCTGACCGGCGCGACTGTTTGATTCTAGGAGCGATGCCGGTGCACATCCGCTCGGTGGTGGGCGCCAAGTTGACGGCGTTGGGAGCGGCGATCGGTTTGGCGGTGCTGGGGGTGAATTCGTTTACGGGGCTGGCATGCCCATTTCTGATCGTGCCGGGCGCGTCCGGCGTGCTTGAGACGGCGCGAAATTTCGCGGCATTTTGGGTGGTGATTCCCTTGGCGTCCGTGTTCGTTTTTCTGCTGCTGGTGGGAGTGCAGGGCGTGGCGCTGCATATATTGCCCCACGACGGGTTTTTGCGGTGGTCGAGTTTCATTCAGATGGGCGCGTTTTTTGCGGTGTTGACGGTTTACTTTTTGACGCCGCCGTTGGCTAACCCGGGCGCACTGGCGTCACCGGACAGCCGGCTTTGGTACGAACTCGTGCCATCATATTGGTTTTTCGGATTGTTCCAGGTGATGATTGGGTCGACCAATGCGGTGACGGCGTGGCTGGCGCGGAGGGCGCTTGCAGGTTCTGCGATCGCGGCGGTAGTGGCAGCGGCGGTATATCTGCCGGCGTTTTCACGGCAGATGCGACGGACGGTGGCGCAGGCTGGGATAGCTCCACCGCGGCATAGTTTCGGACTATGGACCGCAATTGCCGGCGCGATGGCGCGGAGCGGGCGGGAACGAGGAATCCTGACGTTTATCGTGCGCACGCTGGCGCGTAGCCGGCAGCACCGGCTGTTACTGGCGGTTTATTCAGGGATGGGCATGGCGTACGTGTTCAGCCAGGCGGCGTACATTCTGTATCGGGCGAGGGACACGGATTACGGGATTGCCGAAAGCCGGATACAGACGGCGCTTGGGATCCCGCTGATCGCGATCTGCTTTCTGGTGATCGGGCTCCGGGTGTCGTTTTCGATCCCGATCGAACTGCGGGCGAACTGGCTATTCCGGATGACGGATCCGCTGCGGGGCGGAGCTTACTTGAGGGCTACGCGGAAAGTATTGCTGATGGTGGCGGTCGTGCCGGTGCTGGCGGTTGCGGCTCCGGTTTACCTCGCGCTGTGGCCGTGGCAGCGGGCTTTGGAACATTGCGCCTTCATGGCAGCGTTCGGACTGCTGGCGGTGGATCTGGCGATCGGCAACTTTGCGAAGGTGCCGTTCACGTGCTCGTATCTGCCGGGGAAGGCGAATTTGAAGATCAGGCTCGGGGTTTACTGGGGGCTACTGATTATCGGCTCGGAGGTCGTGACCGATCTTGAGAGCCGGGCGCTGGGTCGAAAGGCGGGTTATGCGCTGCTGATGGCGATTACGCTGGCTGCCTGGGGATGGGTTGCATGGCGGGGGCGCGGAAACCGGGCTGAAATCGCGAAGTCTCAGTTTTGAGGAGCAGCCGGATTTCCTGGTGGCGGATCTCGGGTTGAGGCCGTAAAATTTCAACGATGTACAGTTAGCGCATACTCGCGCAGCAACTCGCGCGCTGGGGTATAGACGCGTACGAAGTAGGCGCCGGCCGGCAAGCCCGCGCCGAGGTTGGCGTGCAGGCTGTTTTCGCTCCGGACGGCCGCGGACTGGACCACGGCCCGGCCAGCCGCATCGACAATTTCCAACCCGTAGCTTGAAAGGGCAGGTAAACCCGTCAAGTCTAACGTGAGAGCGATCGGCTGGCCCGCGGCGGCTAGTGGGGGCTGAAGCGTCATCCGCTCCGCGGGTCGATTGGAGAAAAACAACAGCGGGCGGACCAGGGGACGCCGAACCGACTGCCACGCGATTCCCGCTACGATCAGCAAGGCTGCCGCGAGACCTAATGCTACATACATTCCCCTGCGTGGCCGCGCGATCCGCACGGGCTGTTGCTGCAATCGAGTGCCCTCGCTGCGCACTCCCTGCCGGAAGGCATCGGCGGTTGCAAGGCGATCCTGACAGGAAGGGCAGACCAGAAAATGTTCTTCAAAATTCAACCAGATCGGCGCCTGAGAGGCGGCCCATCGAATATAACTCCAGGGTTTCGTCGCTAGCGTGCTCACGATCAGCGAATTGCAAGGACGAACTCTCCTTTCGAGGTACGAGTATTTTATTCACCTATCCTGTAGGTGGTAAGTTTGGAGGATTATTCTCATTGAAGAGTACTATACGTTTTGTAACTCTTCGTCTTGCCTAGCTGTCCGAATCTGGCCTTGGCGCGAGATTTCAGCAACCGAAACTGCGTTTCGGTTAAGCCCATCTCCGTACAAATCTGTTCGGAGGGCTGCTCCCAAAGATAAAAGCGTATCAGAATCTCACGGTCGCGAGGAGCGATGCTGCGCAGAACCTTGGCTGCGATTTGCTGGTTTTCCAGGCTGATGGCTGCCTGTTCCGGATTATGGCCTCCATCGCGGACGGCGAGACCCCAATCGAGGTCGAACTGGTGGCGGCGATTTAGGACGTTGTCCTCGATCTGGGCCGCGACTTGGCGGCGAACGATGGTCCGGACGTAGCCCATGAGGCGGTCAGGTTCGCGCAGTTCGCCGCGTTGGATGGCTTGAGCCACGATGAGGAAGGTGTCGTGGACGCGGTCGTCAAGATCTTGTGGGCCGAGCTGACGGCAAAGGTAGAAGCGTACGCCGCGAGAGAAGACGCGGTACAGCTCTTCCAAGCCATCCGGGTCGTTTTGTCTTATTTTATCAACTAGAAGACTCCACTGGGGACGGGTGGAATCGGTTCGAGTGTCAGAGGTATGTTCGGCGGTATCGTCAGCGATCATTGTTGGTTACCCGTTATGAAGTAAGCGCTCCAGTAGAGTGGGTTGGAGCGCCAGGAGGCGGAGCGGAGCATGTCGATCTGGGCGTTTTGGAGCGCCACGGCCGGGCCAGCATCGGGCGCGGCGCGAAGATGGCGGTAGAACGAGAGGAAGAGCGCGCCGGAATCGTCGGAGGTTGGCCAATGGCTGGCGACGACAGCGTCGGCGCCGGCGGCTTGGCAGGCGCGGGTGAGACCCATCAGTCCGGTGGCGGGCAGTGCGTCAGCGGCGCCGGAGCTGCAGCCGCTGAGAGAGACCAAAGTGCCGCGCAGATTCCAAGTGGAAATTTCGATAGGGCTCAAAACCTGGTGTTGACCTTTCGCATCGAGGCTCAGGGCGATCATGGAGGAATGCCGGTCCAGGGAGGAGCGGACAACATGGGCGGCGAAATGGAGGACGGAAGGGTGATGGCCGAGAGCTTGATGCAGGCCTTCGCGGGATGCCGCGGCACCCTCCAGGAGAATCGTGGGACCGGACGCACTCCAGGCATTGGCGCAGGCGGAAATTTCGCGCGCGGAGCCAGGCAGGCGGGCCAGTTGAAGGACGGATGAGGAATTGCCGGCCCAGGCGGCAAAGTAATTCAGGAAGGACCGGGAACCGCGGCCTGTCCAGCGCGGATCCGCGGTGTTATACAGAGGGTCGGCTATGCCGACGAAGGGGCCGGTGCGAGACGCGCCCGCGGCAGCCGCGGGCAAGAGCAGGCCCGCGCTGGAAACGATCTGCAGGGAGTGACGCTCGGCGAGAAAGACCGGTCTGGGGCCGTTCTTTTCCACCAGCGCGGCAAAGGGCAGCTCAAATAATTGGGAATCGAGGGCAAGGAGCCAGTGCGGTTGGCGCCGAAACTCCGGTGAGACCTGGCCAAAGAGCTCACTGTAGAGAGGCTCGGCAGCGGTCAGGGCATCCGTACTTCCTTCACGAATGGCTTTGGTATAAGCCGCAACCAGTACACCGATGGCCGTCGCGCCGGGCAGTTTGTAGAGAGCAAAGTGGGAGCGGGAGACAGCCCAGAGGTAAGAGTTCGGTTCGGCCAAGTGGAACGCGAAGAGCACCGCATTGGGACGCAGGGCTCGGCGGGTGCGCTCGAGGAGTCCGTCGAGTTCGAAATCGGTATTCGAGCCGGCCTGCGATTCCCATTGGACGAGGGCGCCGCGCAACCGGCTCATGCGCAAGGTGACCGCTGCAGAGTTTTCCGGCGAGCGCAAGGATTGAACTTCAGCGGCTTCGAGGTCGCCGAGGGTCTTCCAATATTCGGACGGAAGGTTCCTGCGCCAATCGTGCGGTTCGGCAAGGAGGGCGCGGAGGCCGGCGGCACGGTTGGCTTCGGCTGATTCAAAGGTCTCGCGCGCCAGTTCGGGGCGGCGAGTTTCGAAATAGAGCCGATTGCCGGCGTCGACCAGCGCGGCGTGGACCTTCTGGATTTTGCCCTCGGCGGACATCCTGGTGGCGTCGTCGGGGAAGGCATTGCGGCGCCACTCGCGGGAGAGGCGAGCCGAGAGGCGCAAGTCTTCCAAGGCAGCGGGGAGAAGGTTCTGCTGGAGGCGTGCCGCGCCGCGCTGGTAATGGATCTCCCAACTGGGCAGCAGGCCGCCGGGTGTGAGGGACATGGCTACCGCGCGATCCAGGAGGCTGGAGGCCGCAGCCGGTTCACCCCGCAGCAGTCGTAGTGTGCCCAGGTTTCGATAAGAGGACTCGACCGAGCGAAGCCGGTCGAGTTTGCGAACACGATAACTTTCGAGGAGGGCGCGTTCGGCTTCGGGGTATTGCCGATGTTCGAGGAATTCGTACCCCAAATCATTCCAGGCAACGGCATACATCTCGCGATCGGAAGCGCGGTCGGCCGCGGTAATACCCCGGCGATACCAATCCAGGGCAGGCTGTAGACTGCCCCTATCGGCTTCAAGGGCGGCTCTTTGAATGAGAAGCTTGGGGAGTTGGGCCAAGCGTTCGGGGCCGGACAAGCGGGCCATGGCGCGGGTGTTGGCGGCAGCGGCGGCGTCCATTTGGCCGAGATGTGAATAGAGGCTGGAAATATTGACGTCGAGTTTGCCCGCGAGGGTACTATTATGCGAAGCGTCCGCGATTTTTTGGGCTTGCAAATAGGCGTCGAGCGCGCCCTGGAAATGGTGTTCAGCGAAGCGACAGCCACCTACATTGCAAAGAAAACTCGCGGCAATTTGAGACTGGCCGGCGGCGATGGCTTCGCGGTAGCCTTGTTCGGCAAGGGTTTCGGCGCTTCGATAATCGCCAGCCTGGAATAACTGCACAAAGCGGCGAAGTTTATCCGAGAGGCGTTGACGCTGGGCAGTCGGGTGGTCGGGGGGGGCCAGGACGATCTTCCTGGACGGTGGAACGGAGCGCACTATCGTTCCAGCAAGCGGGACGAGCAATACCGCAGAGACCAAAACCCTGGTCTTCATCAATCCTGCTGCTTAGCGATCGGGTAATACTTCCGGTCTGGTGATCTTTGGGGATACTCGTAGGAGCATCCCCAAAGAATCATACCAGTATTTGCCATATATTTGGCAAGCAGTTTCGCTTAATTTCAAGTGACGCGCTGGGTTAAGCGCCGGATTATTTTGCTAAATACAGTGTTTAGAACCAGAACCCGCCGATGATAATAATAATCGGATCGTGCATCTGTAGTGTGCTGAGATTCCCGGTAATTTGTGAGGAACCTCCTACCTGACTCAAAGATAGCCGCGCGATCCACGCGAATCCAGTGATTGATCGGCGTAAGCTGTTCAAAGAATTACGCAAATTAATCTCGTCTGAATGGGGAATGGCCTGAAGGTTGGCCGTGAGATAGCGTGGGGAGTATCCCTGTATTCAGGGATTTGAATCACGCACCGACGTGACGGCCGGCGAGGTTTCCAGAAAGCACGCAGGCGCCGAGGAAAGTTCCTTCCAGGGAACCTTTGCCGTGGATACCGCCTCCGCCAAAGCCCGCGGCCTCGCCAATGGCGTACAGTCCCTCGATGGGCTGAGCATCGGCCGCGCGCAACACGCGGCATTGAAGGTCGGTCTGGATGCCGCCGAGACTCTTGCGGCTAAGAATGAATTCGCGAATAGCGATGAGCGGGCGGGCTTTGGGGTCGAGTATTCTTTGGAATTTGCAGGTACGGACGCGGTCGCCGCGATAGAGCATGGCGTTGGCGATGCGGCGGAGTTGATCGTCGTTGGAATAGGCGGGGCCGCGAGCGATCATGTCGTCCCACGATTGGATGGTGGCTGCCATGCGAGCGCGATCGAGGGACAGGCCATAGAGGTTCTTGCGGTCCATCTGATTCATGAGATCGTCGAGAGTATCGGCTACGACGATATCTTCCGGGCAATCACGGATGAGGCGATTCACCAATTCTTTGTTGCCGAGCATCAGGCTGGCGGCCAGGGCTACCTTTTTCTTATAGCGGAAGGCAGTCATGTAATCGCAGCCGGAGACGGCGAGTTCCTTGATCGCGATTTTCCAATTCATAACCTGCCAGGAGTATTTGCCGGGCTGCGCCAGGACGCTGGCGACGAGGTGGCGGGTATCGCCGTATACGGGCATGGAGCCGGGGTTCAAGATGCGCTCGCCGCGCGCGTTCAGCCAAAGGGCGGAGCGAGGGGGAACCAGGCTGAGACCATCATTTGGGCGGCGTTTGGCGGGATGGTGAACACCGGCGGCGTAATGCCATTGGAGATCGAGATGGGTTACGGCGGCGCCGAGGGCGGCGGCTTTGGTGTGGAGCAGGCCGTCGCCGTAAGGATGGGCGCCGTTGAGCAGTTCTTGCGGCGGGTCGCCCCACGGCTTATACCAGTGGGAGCGGACGAAACTGAGATCGCCGCCGCAGATGCCTCCGGAAGCGACGATGACGTGTCCGGCATCGACGCGAAACTCGCTGCCCGTGGAAGCCTCCCGGCATAGCACTCCAGAGGCGCGTCCGGCGGTCATTTCGATGGCGGAGACTTCGGTATCGAAGAGCAGGTCGAGGTTGGCGCGGTGAGGATGAGACTCGAGCGCAGCGAGGAGGCGATGGATGATTTCATATCCAGTGCCCCAGACGATATGCCAGCGGGGCACGGTATTGCCGGGGACAAAGATTCCGCGTTCGGGCCAGTTTACCAAAGGAAGGAATTCAATCTTCCTGGCGGCAAGGAATTCATAGATATATTCGCGGGAATTTTCGCAATAGAATTGGGCCCAGGCGCGCGGCCAGTAGTCGGAGGGTTCGAATTGGGCGGTGCTTTGCCAATCGCGCCAGGCGAGTTCGGGGGAGTCAGAGATGCGGAGGCGCTTCTGGTGAGGGGTGCCGATCAGATGGACACCGCCAAAGGATTCCTTGGCGAGGCCGCCGAAGTTTTCGCGGCGGTCCTTATCGATGAGCAGGACGCGGCGGCCGCGGGAGAGGAGTTCGAAGGCGGCGACGATGCCGGCGAGTCCACCGCCGGCGATGACGATTTCGGTTGCGCGCTTACTGGGGGCGCTCATAGGATTCGTTTAGTATAGCCGGGAGCCGGTTATGCGATTATCGGAAGGTGGATGAGCGGGAAATGATCCGGTGGCGGGTGCGGGTATGGAGGGAGGCCGAGCCGGAGCTGGAGCAGATTCGCCGGCGGGAGACGCGGGAGGCGGATACGTGGAAAGCAATCCAGGCGCTTGACGGGGCTTTCAAAGAGGCTCTGCGGACGATGGCGCCGCGGCAGACGTCAGGTCTTGTTGAGATGCAACGGCGGCTGAAGAAGTTGGCGCGATGATCGACCTATTTGCGGCCGCGCAAAGGCTGGAGGAGTTCTGCGGCGGGCAAGGGTGGCGTACGTGTTTTATTGGCGGTCTGGCGGTGCAGCTCAAACACAAGAGGGAATCGGCATTGATGTTTCGCTGGCGGCTCTTCCGTTTGAGGATCGGGTCATCGAGCGCGCTTCTACATGCTTCTTCGGCCCACAAATCAACTTCTGAACGTGCTCGGCGGAGGATCTGATCGTCATGAAGATCTTCGCCGCGCGGCCTTTGGATATCAGGGACGCGGAGGGCGTCGTGCAGGCTGAAGCGCAGCTATTGGCTGAGGCCTCCGACGATTGGGCGATGCTCAGCGCGATCGACAGGCTGCGCGCCGCGGAGTGAGGTCCGTAGATGGCGGCGGCGATGCGCCGCCGTGCGATTTCAGAATGCCTTAGCGGGCGGAAGCGTGGGCCATGGCTTCTTCGCGCAAGGCTTCCATTTTGTCGGTCGCTTCCCAGGAGAACGTGTCTTCGGTGCGGCCGAAGTGGCCGAAGGCGGCGGTTTTGCGGTAGATGGGGCGGCGCAGTTTGAGGTGATCGATGATGCCGCGCGGGGTGAGCGGGAAATGCGCGCGAATGAGCTCGGTGATCTTGTCTTCGGGAATGATGCCGGTGCCGAAGGTGTTGGCCATGACGGAAACCGGCTCGGCGACGCCGATGGCGTAAGCGAGTTGGACTTCGCAACGGCTGGCGAGACCGGCAGCCACTACGTTCTTAGCGATGTAGCGGGCCATGTAGCAGGCAGAGCGGTCGACCTTCGTCGGATCTTTGCCCGAGAAGGCGCCGCCGCCGTGGCGACCCATGCCGCCGTAGGTATCCACGATGATCTTGCGGCCGGTAAGGCCGGTATCGCCGTGCGGTCCGCCGATGACAAAACGCCCGGTAGGATTGATGTGGTACTTGGTCTGGGAATCGACCATGCCGGCCGGGATCACCGGGTCGATGATGTGCTTTTTGACTTCGGCGCGCAGGGTTTCGATGGACACGTCATCGCCATGCTGGGTGGAGACGACGATGGCATCGATACGCTTGGGAGAGCCATCCACATATTCGACGCTGACCTGGCTCTTACCATCGGGACGGAGGAAAGCGAGCCCACCGGAGCGCCGTACTTCGGAGAGCTGGCGGACGAGCTTGTGAGCCATCATGATAGGGAGCGGCATGAGCTCGCTGGTTTCGTTGCAGGCGTAGCCGAACATCATGCCCTGGTCGCCGGCGCCACCGGTATCGACGCCCATGGCGATGTCGGGCGATTGGGACTGGATGGCGTTTAAGACCCCGCAAGTGTTGCAATCGAAGCCCCACAGAGCGTCGGCGTAGCCGATGTGTTCGATGGTGCGGCGGGCGATTTTCGGGACGTCCACGTAGCAGGTGGTGGTGATCTCGCCGGCCACCACGGCGATGCCGGTGGTAACGAGAACTTCACAGGCCACGCGGCCCATGGGATCCTGATCGAGAACGGCGTCTAAGACGGCGTCAGAGATCTGATCCGCGATTTTATCGGGATGGCCTTCTGTTACAGATTCCGAGGTAAAGATTTGTCGCTGCATGCGCGTTCGCTCGATGGTAGAGAAAATCCTGGTTTAATTTGTTGGCTGGGTAGAGCCGAAAAGACGTGACAATTCAGTGTAACGGAGTGCATGGGTCAGGTCAAATAGGGTTGGGCCTTAGAGGACTAAGCTCCAAGTTTGGCCGGTGAGGTCATGGCCGAAGCTGTGATGGGGTTTTTCTTCTATGAGTTGGAAGCCGGCGCGCTGGTAGATATGGCGGGCAGAGTGGAGCAGACTGTTGGTCCAGAGTACGATGTCGCGGTAGCGGGCGGCACGGGCGAAGCGGAGGCACTCGCCGACCAGGGCTTGTCCCAAGCCTTGACCGCGGGCGGAGGGTTCTACGAGGAGCAGCCGGAGTTGGGCGGTCTGATCGGTTTTGCGGACGAGAAAGACGCAGCCGACGGGGTCGCCGTTATGCGCGGCAATCCAGCAGGCTTCCCGGGCGGGGTTAAAGTTGCGGATGAACTGGGCGACGATTTCGGCGACTAACGCTTCAAAGGTTGCATCCCAACCAAACCCCTCGGCATAAAGGGCGCCGTGACGAGAGACGACCCATCCCATTTCGCCGGGGCGGTGGGGGCGGAGGACAAAGGAAGATGAAGCGGGGAGGCGGAGGCCCATGAGAGCCTCGACGCGGGCGAGGCAGGTGACGAGTTCGTGCTGTTGGGGTTCGGAGAGACGGGCGAGTCTGGCGCGGGTTTCTTCGTGGGAGCGCTGGTCGAGGGTGTCGAAGGCGGCGCGGCCAGCGGGGGTTAGGGAGAGGACATAACGGCGGCGGTCGTGGGAAGAGAGGGCCCGGGAGACGAGGCCACGCTGGCGAAGGCTGGCGACAATGCGGCTGACGTAGCCGGGGTCGAGGGCGAGCTCTTTGGAAAGCTGGTTTGAGGAGGGGTTGGGGGTGTGGACGAGTTCATAGAGGATGCGGGCTTCGGTGAGGGAGAAGGAGGTTTGGAGAAGACCCTCGGAAAGGACGCCGATTTCCCTGGTGTAAAGGCGGTTGAATTGGCGGACTTGTTCGGTGCGGTGGTCGAGGTCGGACATCTGGAACTTATGAGGATAGGGTAGTTAATTGCTTTTGTCAATTAAGTTAATTGCTTATGGCTGTTTGGTGGGGCTTTGGAGAGCCATTTTACGAACGAAGCCAATTTTTTCCTTTGTTTCGTGTTGCATTCGGTTGCATTGTCTGGACGATTAGCTGCTACAGGCAACTACTTGGGGATTTCAGCGAACGAAGCCAAATTTGCCGCGAGAGCTTCGATCTCCCCGGTTGGAGATTAGCACGGGAACGCGGTTGGCCTGGGGGTATTTGGGGATATTGAAGTATTGTTCTGAGGCGATTAGCGGGAGGGCTGGGGATGTGAATGGGGGCAAACCAACCGTGATATCGTGAAGTACGGTGTCTTCACCTCTCAACGTCCACCTGGAACGCTATGACGGGCCGCTCGATCTGTTACTGGATTTAATCCGGAAGCAACAGATCGATATTAAAGACATCCCGATCGCCACGATCACGGCGCAATACCTTCAGTACATGGAAAAGGCGCGCGAGCTGGACATCGATTTGGGCGCCGAGTTTGTGTATATGGCGGCCACTCTAATCCACATTAAGTCGCGGATGCTGCTGCCTCGCGACCCAGCGTTGGTGAAGGACAACCCCGAGGAGGATCCACGGCAGGAGTTGGTGGAGAAACTGCTGGAGCACGAGAAGTTCAAGAACGCGGCCGAGATGCTGCAGCAGAAAAGGATGATCGAAGAGAATGTCTGGTCGAATCCGCAGATGGCGCAGTTTGTGTCGGAGGATGACGATCCAGGGCTGGCGATCACGCTATTCGACTTGGTGAAAGCGTTTGGCGAGTTGCTCGAGCGGGCGAAGAACCGGCCGGTTTACGAGGTAAGCGAGGAAGAGGTCACGGTCGGGAAGATGATCGTGAAGCTGAAATCGCTGTTTGTGGAGGCGGGCGAAGGTCAGCCGGTTCACATTATGCGCGTGTTCGCGGAGCAGCGGACGCGGCGGGCGATGATCACGCTATTTTTGGCAGTGCTGGAACTGGTGAAGCAGCAGGCGGTGATGGTGGCGCAGACGGACCTGTTTGGGGAGATCGTACTGCGCAGACATAAGATGTTCGAGGAAGTGCTGGCGGCGGACGCGCCGGCGACTGAGTTGGAGAAGGATTACCGGTAGCGATGGAAGAGCTGGAGTTAGACAAAGACGAAGTGCGGCAGGATGAGGCGGCGGGGGAACTCGCCGAGGCTGAGACGGCTGCCGAAGCCGAGGGCATGGTAGCGAATGTTCAACCAGAGACAGAGGTAGCGGAAGATACCGCCGTTATCGGGCCTGAGGCGGAGATTGCGGAGCTTGCCGATGTAGAGACGGCTTCAGAACCTGGGATTAGCGACCAAGATCAGGCTGCCGCCGCCGGGCCTGAGGCGGAGATCGCGGAGTTTGTGGAAGCGGAGGCCGCCGAACCGATGGTAACGGACGAACTGCTGGCCGGTGTCGAAGCGCCGGCAGCTTCGTCGGAAGACTCTCAGTTGAAGGCGCTGCTCGAGGCAATTGTTTATATCACGGAGGAGCCACTTTCGCTGGCGCAGATCGCGGCGGCTCTAAATCAACCGCGGGAGCGGGTGCAGACGCTGTTGGACGATCTGGTGGCGGAGTACGACAAGCCAGAGCACGGCGTGACCATGCGGGAGGTGGCCGGCGGTTATAAGATGACCACCAAGGCGGAGCACCATGAAACGGTGCGGAACTTTGTCCGCAGTCTTAAGCCGCCGCTGAAGTTGTCGCTGCCGGCGCTCGAAACCCTGGCGGTCATCGCGTATAAGCAGCCGGTGACGTCGCCGGAAATCATGGAGATCCGTGGGGTGCAGGGCGCGGGCGTGCTGAAGACACTACTGGACCGTAAGCTGATTGCGGCGGCGGGGCGAAAGAATGTGATTGGGAAGCCCATTTTGTACAAGACGACGCGAGACTTTATGGTGCAGTTCGGGCTGAAGGATTTGAGTGAATTGCCATCGCTGAAGGAATTCGAGGAGATCCGGCGTATGGCGATCGATGGGGATGCACCGGCACCCGAAGCCGCACCGGCAAGCGAAGCCGCATCCGAACCCGCGGCTTCCCCTGCAGCGGCGGAAGCTCCGCCGGTTGAAGAGAACTGATGGCAGAAGAACGGCTACAAAAGATTTTGTCGCGAGTGGGCGTGGCCTCGCGTCGCAAGGCAGAAGTCCTGATCGAAGAAGGACGCGTGACGGTGAACGGAGCGGCGGTTACGGAGTTGGGCAGCCGCGCGGATCTGGATCGCGATCACATCAAGGTTGACGGAAGGCTGCTGCGGGCGCCCAAACACCTGATTGCGATTGCTCTGAACAAGCCCCCCGGGGTGGTGACCACGGTATCGGATCCGGAGCGCCGGCAGACGGTGATGGAGCTGGTACACGGGGTGAAAGAGCGCGTGTATCCGGTGGGCCGTCTGGATTATGCGAGCGAAGGGCTGCTGCTGCTGACCAATGACGGCGATTTGGCGAATACGATCACCTCGGCCGGCACGCAGATTCCGAAGACGTATCTGGTGAAAGTGAACGGCATGCTGACACCGGAACAGGAACAGCATTTTCGGGATGGGATTCCTTTGGGCGGGCGGCGAACGGCGCCGGCGGGTTTGAAGATGACCTACCGGGCGCAAAACCCGTGGTACGAGGTGAAGCTTACCGAGGGCCGGAAGAACCAGATCCGCGAGATGTTCAAGCATTTCGGGCGGCTGGTGGAGAAGTTGAAGCGGGTGAGAATCGGTTTTCTGGAACTGGGTCCGCTGAAGCCCGGGCAATTCCGCTATTTGACGGCGGAAGAGATGGACCGATTCAAGAGAGTTGGGGCCAAGCGAGCGGTGCGATGACCATACCGGAGTTGCTCAAGAGCAGCCGAACAATCGCAGTGGTGGGACTTTCGAGCAAGCGTTTCCGGGCGAGTTACGGGGTGGCGCAGTACATGCAACGAAACGGCTATCGCATTATTCCGGTGAATCCGAACGAGGAGACCGTGCTGGGCGAGAAGTGCTACGCGACTCTGGGCGAGGTGACGGAGCGGGTAGACATCGTGGACATTTTCCGGAGGCCGGAGTGCGTGCCGGAGATCGTGGAAGCGGCGATCCGGATGGAGGCGCGGGCCGTGTGGATGCAGGAAGGCGTGGTCCACGAGGAAGCGGCGGAACGGGCGCGGGCCGCGGGCTTAACGGTAGTGATGGACCGCTGCCTTTTGAAAGATCACCGGCGGATGTAGTTCAGGCGGGGCGATCGGGCAGCAGGAACGTGGCGCGGGCGAGGCCGGAGGCCAGGGTTTCGGTACGGTAATAGCGGCGCAGTACACTGTGAGGCCAATCCAGCAGGTCGGGATTCGCGGCCGAAAATTCTTCCCATGTCTGGACGGACCGGGCGCGCGCGAGGCGTTCGCGGATGAGGAGCAGGTAGGCCCAAGTGATGGTTTCGTGATAACGCTCGGGCTTGCCGGCGGCGGCGGCGAGGCGGGCGAGGGCAGTGGAGAACAGGCGGAGCGCATCGAGGGCGGGGTAGCGCTGGAGATAGACAAACGCCATGCGGACATGGCCGCTGTGGTGAAAGGCCGCGACATCGAGGGCCGCGTTTTCGAAGGCGGCGAGGAATTCGTCATCGGACATGGCGGGTTTCAGTTCCTTCACGAGTAAGTCCGCCGGATTCACTTGGACGATTTCTCCTTGCGTTTACGCGAGCCGGCCTCGGTCAGATGGTGGCTGGCGGAGGAATCGAGATCGAGTCCGTAAAAGCGCTTCAATTCCTTAATCCGATCAAGGCTTTCCCGGCCGAACGGAGTCTTGCCGTCGAAGGCGTGGAGGACGATGCCTTCGAGCAGGTCGCCCAAGGTCAGGTCGTTATAGTCTGCAAAGGCTTTGAGGATTTTGAGGATGCGTTTTTCCATGCGGACGCCGGTCTGGACGCGTTCGACGACGTGCGCGCTATTTTGTACCATGGTCCTAATATAGCATGTTATCTTGGTACTTCGGTAACGCGCGGTCCGGAAGACCGCGCGGGAATGGTTCCCGCGGCGTTGGGTGTCGGGGCGCCCGTGCGCCGGGCTGATCCTATTACCGGAAACGCTATGGCAGACCTGAACGGCGAGCCGAACGCCGATGAAATCAGGGCCGCGAGCGACGCATCGAAATCGCTGCCTGCTACCACGCGTTTGGTAGCGGACTTAACTTTTGGCCTTGGGGATACGCCCGGTAATTACTGGTTAGGAAGGAGTGTTGGTTGCGGGGGTAGGATTTGAACCTACGACCTTTGGGTTATGAGCCCAACGAGCTACCAGACTGCTCCACCCCGCATTCACATCCTACCGCGTTGCCAGGCGGAAAATCAAATGGCGCGAGCATGCGCAACAGCCGGAACGCCGCGCCCGCCATAGTACAATGACGGTAAGGGAGCCAACCAAACCCAATGATGTTACGATTTGCCGCAGTCGGGCTGTCCTTTGCGGTGTTCCTCTTCCCCCTCGGTGCGGCTGACACCGCTCCACAACCTCCTCAAATCGGTAAAGTGCAGGTCTTCAAAACGGCGGATTTGCGCCCTGGCATGCAAGCCACTGCCTGGACCGTTTTTGCAGGCACCACGCCCGAAGCAGTCCCCATCGAAATTCTGGGTTTATGGAAAAATGCCTGGGGGCCCGGCCAGGACGTCATTTTGGGCAAGATGGGCGGGAAAGCGATTCGCACCAATGTGGCCGGGGGGATGAGCGGGAGCCCGGTTTATATCGACGGCAAACTGGTGGGCGCGGTGGCGCTGCGGCTGAGCGTTTTTTCTCCGGATGCCATTTGCGGCATTACACCGGCGGCATTAATGCTGGAGATCAACGACTTGGATCAATCGCATCCGGCCGATGCCCGGACGCCCGACAAAGCGGCTTCGCGGACGCAAGTTGCGGTGCCGGGCGATCTGCTGGCGCAAGCGGTGGCCGCGGGCGCGTCGCCCAGCCTGCCGCGGCAGCCGCAAATGATGACGCCCATCGAAACGCCGCTGATGTTTTCCGGTTTCCACGACAATGTTCTGCGCGATTTCGGTCCGCTGTTTGAGCAGTTGGGAATCACGGCGGTAGCGGGGGGCGGCGCTTCCGCCACTACCTACAGCGCCAAGCCGGCGGAAGGCTGGCAGAATTCGTTGAAGCCGGGCGATCCGGTTGCGGGCGTGCTGGTTTCCGGCGATATGAGCATCACCGGGCTAGGCACTGTTACCTATAACGACGGGCAGCATGTGCTGGCCTTCGGACATCCGTTCTTCAATCTCGGTCCCGTGAACATGCCCATGAGCAAGGGAGAAGTGGTGATGACGCTGGCTTCGATGTATCAGCCGAACAAGTTCGCCAATGCCACGGAAATCGTGGGCGCGCTGCATCAAGACCGCCATAGCGGCATCATGGGCGTGCTGGGCGAAGCGTCGGATATGATCCCGGTGACGGTGAACGTGCGGTCGATCGGCGACAACAACGCCGTGCGCAGCCAGAAGGATTTTCGCTTCAATGTTTTCGTGCATCAGAAGTGGACCCCGTATTTGATGATGGTTACGCTGTTCAATTCGCTTTCGGAACTGAACGAATTCAAGGATGAAGCGACGTATCGGCTGACGGGCAACGTGGAGATGAATGCGGGGCCGAATATTTCGCTTTCCACCATGCAGGCTTCGGGGGAAATGCCGATGCCCGCGGCGATGGTGCTGGCCGGCTGGTGGGGCGACAAATTCAATCGCCTGTATTTGAATGCGGTGAATCCGCCCAGCGTGAAGCGTGTAAGCGTCACGGTAGACCTGCTGCCGGAACGCCGCGTTGCCAGTATCGAGAACGCCTGGGTCGGAACACCCGAGGCGCGTCCGGGCGACGAATTGCCGGTGAAGGTTTTCCTGCGGCCTTATCGCGGCGAGAGCATCGAACGCAGTTTCACGTTGAAGATTCCGGAAGGGCTGGCCAAGGGCGAGCACAAGATCGTGCTGAGCGACGCGGAGACCATCAATCGCATGCAGACGGTGGCGGGGTTGGTGGACCACTACATCGACCAACCGGAGACTGTTTCGCTGATCAACCAGGAGCGCAGCAACAATAATTTGTACGTATCGCTGTTGGAGGCGAGCCCCACCGCATATTACGACGACAAGACCATGCCCAGCCTGCCGGCTTCGGTGTTGAACGTGATGCAGTCCGGACACGGCGCCAACCGTTCGCTGGTCACCTCGCAGGACAGCGCGTCGGAGCAGATGTCGCTGCCGTTCGACTACGTCGTAAGCGGGAGCTATACCCTCAAGATCATGGTGAAGTAAGGGAGCAGGTAACTCAAAAACAATGCAATTTCAACCGTCGCGCACGACGGGATGGACGGCCCTGGCTTTGGGGCTTACCCTTCTCGCCCTGCCCACTCATGCCAGCCAGACGCGCACCTGGAGCACCGCCGATTATTCCGATTTTGAAAAAGGCAACTTGAAAAATCTGTCGCTGCGCAGCGATGGTTTGGTGACGCTCGCGCCGCGGTTCAAGGAACTGTACGACACGTCGTCGGCCTACCTGTGGGCGCTGGCGCGCGATTCGAAGGGCAATTTGTATGCCGGCGGTGGGCCTGGCGCCAAGTTGTACCGGCTGGCGGCGAACGGCGAAAAGAAGATGCTGGCGGAGTTGGAAGGCCTGCAAATACAGGCACTGGCGATCGACGCCCAGGACAGAGTCTACGCCGCCACCGCGCCCGACGGCAAAGTTTATCGCGTCGCGCCGGATGGCAAGCACGAGGTCTTCTACGATCCGAAAACCAAGTACACTTGGGCGCTGGCGTTCGATAAGGCAGGCGATCTGTTGGTCGCGACCGGCGATCCAGGCGCGGTTCACAAGGTGGCGCCGGATGGCAAAGGCGCGGTGCTGTATCAAACCGATGAGACGCACGTTCGCTCCATGGCTCTGGATGCGGAAGGCAACGTCATCATCGGCACCGATCCCGGCGGCCTGGTTGTGCGCGTATCGCCCAAGGGCGAGGGCTTTGTTCTTTACCAGATGAGCAAGAGCGAAGTGACGGCGGTGGCGGTTGCCCAGGATGGTTCGATCTACGCGGCGGGTTTGGGCAGTAAGCCTGGGTCGTCGTCTCCCGCGCCCGCGCCCGCTCCGGCCGGCGCTCCGGTGTCGCCAACCGGCGGCGCCCAAGTGCAGGTGCGGCCCGCCACTCCCCCCCCTGCGTCCATGCGCATCGTCGGGCGCAGTCTCCGTGACCGGTTCGGACCTTTACCGGATCGATGCGCGCGGCAACCCGGAGAAGATCTGGAGCCACGCGCTGGACATCGTTTATGCGATCGGTTTCGATGCGCAAGGGCGTGTGCTACTGGGTTCCGGCAACAAGGGGATCATTTATCGCATCGAATCGGACTTTCAGTATACGGCGCTGCTTACCGCGCCTTCTACACAGATCACGGCGTTTCAGAGCGGCGCGGAGGGCGCGCTTTACGCGGCTACCGGTAATGTGGGAAAGATTTATCAGGTAGGCCCGGAGATCGAGCGCACCGGCTCCCTCGAAAGCGAAGTATTCGACGCGGGATACATTTCGCGTTGGGGACGGCTGAACTTCGAGGCCAAGCTGAACAGCGGCGGAGTTTCGATCGAGGCGCGCAGCGGAAATCTGGACCGTCCGCAAAAGAATTGGAGCGGGTGGTCGGCGGCGGTCGCCGATCCAAAGGGAGATCGCATCGCCATACCGGCCGCGCGATTCGCGCAGTGGAAAGCGACGTTGACCGGGGGAGGCGCGCAATCGCCGGAACTGGAATCGGTGGATTTGGCCTATCTGCAGCGCAATGTGGCGCCGCGCATCGAGGCGGTGGAGGGCACTCCCGCCAACTATAAATTCCCGGCACCCCCGGCGGCACAGGCGGCGCCCCAGACGCTGAACCTTCCGCCAATCGGCAAAGCGCCCTCAATCGCGAGTCCTTCGCTGCCGATCGATACCAGCACGCCCACGCTGCAATACGCCAAGGGGTATATCGGCGCGCGTTGGGCCGCCGGCGACGACAATGGCGACGGGCTGACCTTTACGCTGGAGATCCGCGGCGTACACGAAACCAGGTGGCGACCTCTGAAGGACAAGTTGCACGAACATTATTGGAGTTGGGACTCTACGGCGTTTCCCGATGGCGAATATCGCGTGCGCGTAACTGCCTCGGACCTGCCGGGCAATCCGCCAGCCGATGCGTTGTCGGCATCCATGGCGAGCGATCCGTTTTTGATCGACAATACGCCGCCGGCGATTACGGGACTTGCCGCCAGCGCCTCGGGAGGCAAGTTGCACGCCACCTGGAGCGCGGCCGATACGCTCAGCGATATCAAGAAAGCCGAGTATTCGCTCGATGGCGGCGACTGGACGTTGGTGGCGCCTGTGACTGGCCTCTCGGATTCGCACGCGCTGGCTTACGATCTGACGCTCGATAACGTCGCGGCCGGCGAGCATACGCTGGCGGTGCGGGTGGAAGACGATTTCGACAATCTTGCGGCGGCTAAAGCGGTAACGCGGTAACTATTTGAGCGGTGGCATCTCCCCAGCTTGCCGCATATCGGCCGCGGCGCCGTCTTCGTCGCCCGAATGCCGGCGCGCCACGGCGCGATTCCGATAGGCGTTCGCATAACCCGAGCGCAGCCGGATGGCATCGGAAAAATCCACCACGGCATTGGCATAGCTTTTGAGCAGCAGATAGGCATACCCGCGCGCATTGTAAAACTCGGCGCGTTCGGGAGACAGCTCGATGGCGCGGTTCAATGCCTTCAACGCGGCCCAATAATCCTTAGCGGCGGTTTGTTCTTTTCCGAGCCGGTAATAACGATTGGCGTCCTCCGGGGGGGATATGGGCGCAGCGGGCGCGGGCGGAGCCGCATCACAACTTTCGCCCAACCATTTGAGCGTCGCCGTGGACTCCATCCGGACATTGCGCGCGCCGGCAGCCGCGCTCCAATGGGAGGAGACTTTGGCGCTCTCGCGATTCGGCGCTTCGATCCGTATCGTTCCGGCGGCGGCCGCGTCCCCGCCGCAATCCACGTGAATTTCCTGGCGGTTGCTCGTCGCCACGACCACCGACTGGCGACAACCTTGGCCTTCCCCGCGGAACAGTAGCGTGAGCGGTTTCTCGAGTTCCCTTGCGTCGAGGCAGCTTCGCTTCACGGTGATGCGCGGCGGCTGATGACCAGCGGTGCGAACGGTGAGAGTAATCTCCCAATTGCCGGGTTTAATATCCAGCGGCTGAAGGTCCGGGGCGGCCCAAATGAGCGCCGCTGCCAGCAACGCGAGGGTAGGTAAATGTTTGAGCGGAAGCGAAATTTCCAGGGGCCTCGCCTTCAGCATACACCGGCACGGGCATACCTATTCGTTGCGTAACGCGCGCAGCGGATCGAGTCCCGCGGCGCGCCTCGCTGGTAGATAACTGGCCGCGGCGCTGACGGCGAGCAAGAGCAGCGGAACGACGACGTACACCACAGGCGACGAGGTACGCAGTCCGGCGAAACCGGCCGCGAGCGCGGGTACGGCGAGGGCGGTGAGCACGCCGCCGGCGGCGATGCCGAAAGCAGCCAAGACCAGGCCGCGACGTTCCACCAGCCAGACGACATCGCGGCGGCTGGCGCCCAGAGCCACGCGGATGCCGAGTTCTTTCACGCGGCGGCTGACGGTGTAGGCGATCAACCCATAAAGCCCGGTGGTTGCCAGACCAAGGCCGATGAAGCCCATGCTTCCCACCATTTGGAAAAATTGCAGCCAGGTGCCGGTGGCGCGGCTGTCATAAAGGGTAGCCACGGTGCGCAGGTTGAAAACCGGCAGATTCGGGTCGATGGACCGTACCGCGTCGCGCAACGGGGCCGCCAACGAGGCGGGGTCGCCGGTGGACTCAGCCACCAGCGTCATGCGATCGCGCGGGTTTTGTGCGAAGGGCACGTAGACATACGGTTCGGGCTTCTCGTTCACCAACAGATAATGGCCGTTTTTCGCGACGCCCACCACTTCCGCCTCGGGACCGTCGACGCCGCCCAAACGCAGACGCTTGCCGAGCGGGTTTTGGTTCGGCCAAAACTTCTTTGCGAATTGCCGGTTGACGATGGCTACGCGGCGAGTCATGGCGCGGTCGTCCAGGGTGAACGCGCGTCCGCTGAGAATGGGCACGCGCATGGTGCTGAAGTAACCGGCGTCCACCGCGGCGCCAAACTGCACTGTGGTCTCGCGGCCTTTCGGAAACTGATAGCCTTCCGGCACTACCGTCAAGGTGGTCTGTGAGACCGAGAGGGGAATCGACTCGGTCATGGCCACCGCCGCTACGCCCGGCATGGCGCGAACGCGATCGGCAAGCTGGCGGTAGAACATTTTGGTCTGTTCCGGGGAGTAGTGGAGCAGGCTGGGCGCCGTATCCATGCCGATGAGGTGATCGGTGCGAAAATCCGGGGCCACCACCAGCATCTGGCGAAAGCCCGCCAAAAACATTCCCGCGGCAATGAGTACGACCATGGCAAGGGCGATCTGGCCGGCGATCAGAACATCGCGAGCCACGGTACGCCGCTGTCCTGCTGCGCCTTGTCCGCCTACTTTCAGCGCGCTCACGAAATCCAGGCGGACTGTCTGGATGGCGGGCGCCAAGCCGAAGAAGAGGCAACTTGCAAGCGCCGCGAGCAGGCTGAACCGCACCACGCGCCAATCCATTTGCACGGCCAAGATGGATGGCGGCTCGCTCGGCACATTCAGCGTTTTCAGCAGTGCGATGCCGCCATAGGCGCACAGCAATCCGGCGGCGCCACCTAGGGCGGCCACGATCAGGCTTTCGGTCATCAGTTGCCGCACCAGGCGATAGCGCCCAGCGCCCAGCGACAGCCGTACGGCGATCTCGCGGCTGCGCGCGCGGGCCCGAGCCAGCAGCAGGTTCGCCACGTTGGAGCAGGCGATGAGCAGGATCAGTCCGACCAGTCCCATCAACATTTTGATCAGTGCGAACATTTGAGGAGTTTGCTGGATGCGCCGCTTCATTTCGGTGCGCACCACCGCATTTCGATTGCGATTTGTCTTGGGATATTCGCGGGCCAGACTGGCGCCGAGGGCGGACAGTTCGGCCTGCGCGGATTCTTTCGCGACGCCCGCGCGGAGCCGGCCTTTGACGACGAGCTCATGCCGGGAGCGATCAGCAAGCGGATCGGCCGCTTCCGCATCCAGGCGCTGCCACATGCCCAGCGGCACGAAAATCGTTGGGCGAGAAAAGCGGTCGAGACCGGTGAAAGATTCCGGCGTGACGCCGACGATGGTGAATGCGATGCCGTTCAACCGCAGGCTGGCCCCGATGGCGGACCGGTCCGCGCCGTACTGCTGCCGCCAGAAGTCGTAGCTGACCATGGCGACCGGCTTGCCCGGCGCATTCGTTTCGTCGGGCAGAAAAACGCGGCCCAACGCCGGCGAGACGCCCACGGACGAAAAAAAGTTATCGCTGATCAGCATGTCGAGGCGGATGCGCGCGGGCTCGGTGGAACTGGCCGCGGCGGCCACGGTGGAAAGGCGATAGGCTGCCATGGCGGCAAAGGATTGGCTCTTGTCGCGCAAGTCGCGGTAGTCCGGGAAGGACATGCCCTCGAACCGGTTGTCGGGCGTGGTGTAAATAACGTCGAGCAATTGAGACGCGTTGGGCACCGGGGCCGGCCGCAGGAGCAAGGCGTCGGCGAAGCTGAAAATTGCGCTGTTGGCTCCAATGGCGAGACCCAGCGAGAGTACGGCCACCGTAACGAAGGCTGGCTGGCTGCGTAAGGCGCGCAGCGCATAGTGTGCGTCCGCCACGATGCTTTCGAGCCAGGTCCAGCTCCAGGCGGCGCGCGCATCTTCCATTGCCAGCGTTAGATTGCCTAGCTCGCCGCTGCCCGCGATGGCGGTGAGCGTATCCAATTCCTCGCGCATGTCGCTCTCTTGGCGGCGGCGGTGCGCGGGCCACAGATATTTCAACCGGTCGAAGATGCTCATATTTTTCCCTCCGGCAGGGGCCCCATCACATGCCCGACGGCGTTGACGAAATCGGCCCATTTGGAGTGCTCACGCACCAGGTGCTTGCGGCCAGCGGCGGTGAGCTTGTAATACTTGGCGCGCCGATTGTGTTCGGAGGTCTCCCAGGAGGAAGAGATCCAGCCCTTGGCTTCCAGCCGCTTCAGCGCGGGATACAGCGAACCGAACTCGATATCGAGCGCCTCGTTGGAGGTGCTGCGAATATTCCTGGCGATGCCGTAGCCGTGCAGCGGGCCAGCCAGAAGTGTGCGCAGCACCAGCATGTCGAGAGTCCCCTGCAACAGATCCATATAGAGTCATTCTATATGAAGGGGATCTAGAGATCAACTAATCCTGGCGGAGGGTGTCGGCGGGATTCAAGCGAGTCACGCGAAGCGCGGGCAGGAAGCTGGCGGCGGCGGCGATCAGCACCAGGCCGAGTACGACGGCCGCGAAGGTCACGGGGTCGCTTAACGGCACGCCCCACACCAAGTTGCGCAACACTCGGGTAACGAAGCCCGCCAGTACGGAGCCGGCGGCGACTCCAGCCAGCGCTAATCCCACTCCCGGCAGCGCTACAGCGCGCATGGCCTGCCCAACGGTGGCGCCCAGCGCCAGCCGGATGCCCAGCTCGCGGGTTCGCTCGGCAACGGAATTCGCGATCAAGCCGTAGATGCCGACCGCGGCCAGCACCAAGGCCAAGGCAGCCAGCGCGGCTAACAGCGCGGCCTGTAGGCGTTCCCGCGATAGGGCGCGGTATTGCACATCCTCCATGCTATGGAAGCCCGCGAAGGGCAGTTGTGGGTCGACCGCCGCCAACGCCCGCTGCATGCCGGCGACGGTTCCTTCGGCGGGCCCGTCGGCGCGCACCGTCCAACTGGGCGAAAACCAGGTGTGCAGCAGCAGCAGCGATTTCGAATCCGTTTGCGTGGCCGGGATGTAGATGTCCGGCATGGGCGCTACCGGCCCCAAGTCTCCACCCCACCCGCTCTTCTGCTGGATATCGCCGACCACGCCCACGATCTCGCGTTTGTCGCCGCCGCCCAGATCCAGGTGACGGCCCAAAGCTTCGCCGTCGCGCAGGTACATTTTCACGAAGCTCTGGCTTACCACCAGAACGGGGGCTGTGGTGCGGCCGTCCGCAGCAGTGAAAACCCGCCCGCGCAGCAGCGGGACGCGCAGCACGCGAAAATACTCGGGCGTCACATAAAACATATTCGTGATTTGCGAATCGGCATCGATGTGTGGGCCGTCGACGCGCTGGAAGCCTACATTGAGCGCTTGTTCATAGGGCAGGGAAAGCGCAACGGCGGCGGATTCGACGCCTGGCAGTTCTCGGATGCGATCCAGGCTCTTGTCGAACAGGCCGTTGACGGCCTCGCTCGTCGCATAGCGGGCATCCTGGAGGGAAAGCTGGGCGGTGATGACGTGGTGCGCATCGAAACCGGGCGCCAGCCCGCGCAGATGTTCAAAGGTGCGGATCAACAGGCCCGCGCCCACCAGCAGCACCACGCCGAGCGCCACCTCGCCCACGACCAGCAGCCGGCGCGGCCACGGATTACGCCCGCCGGCGACCCCACGGCCCGCTTCGCCCAGGACGGCGCGGATCTCCAGGCGGCTTGCCACCAGGGCGGGATATAAGCCGAACAGCAGTCCCGCGGCGACGGACGCGCAAGCGGTCGCTCCTAGCACCCGCCAGTCGAGTTCCACGGTTTGCCAGATGTTCAGGTTATCCGCCGCGAGCAGCTTCAGCGCGCGAACGCCCAGCCATCCTAGAGCCGCGCCGGCGGCGCCTCCGCACACGCCCAGGACCACGCTTTCGGCGAGCATTTGCCGCACCAGCGCGGCTCGTCCGCTGCCCAATGCCATGCGGGTAGCCATCTCGCGTGCGCGGCCGGCGGCGCGCGCCAGCAACAGTCCGGCGATATTTACGCAGCCAATCAGCAGAACCATGCCCACCGCGGACCAGAGGATCAGCAGGGGCGTGCGCATGGTGTTACTGAGACCGTACTGCATAGACGTGATGCGCAAGCGGACACGGTCGCTGCCTTGCTTGGGCAGGATGGGGGCGCCAATGGCGGCGACTTGCGCGTCGGCCTGGGCCCAAGTCACGCCCTGACGCAGGCGTCCGAGAGTGATGTAGTTCCAGCCGCCGCCTTCGCCGTTTACCGCCGGGCGCAGCGGCGTCCACACATCCGCCGAAGGACTGCCTTCAAAATTAGCCGGCAAGACACCCACAACGGTGAAAGGCTCTCCCCGCAAGTTGACCGTTTGCCCCACTACCGAGGGATCGCCTTGGAAGGCTTTGCGCCAGAGCGAATCGCTAAGCAACGTGACCGGCGGCCCGCCCGGTCGATCTTCATCGCGGGCGAACTCGCGGCCGATTGCCGGCGCGATTCCCAACACACGGAAGTAGCCCGCCGAGACGCGCCGCTGCTTCACGGATCCGGCATGTCCGGCGGCCACGAAGTTCACCAGCGAACTGCCGGCGTTGGCGGCGGCGGCATCCAGGAAGCTGGCGTGGTCGCGCACCGTTTCCCAAATTTGGCCGGTGGTGCCGGTGCCGTACACGCTCTCTCCCGCGCCCGAATAGTAACGGCAGACCATCACCAGGCGTTCGGGATGCGGATAGGGCAGGGGCCGCAACAGCACGGCGTCGACCACGCTGAAGATGGCGGTGTTGGCGCCGATACAAAGCGCGAGGATGGCGACCGCCGCGGCAGTAAACGCAGGGCTCTTGCGCAGGCCGCGCAGCGCATAGCGCAGGTCGCGATGCAGCTCATCGCTCCAGCGCAGGCCGACGGCTTCGCGGCATTCTTCCACGGTGTTCACGGTGCTCCCGAACTCGATGCGAGCGCGGCGCTGCGCCTCGGCTGGATCGACGCCGCCCGCTACCAGGTCGGCGGCGTAGCGCTCCATGTGGGCGGCCATTTCGGCATGCATTTCCTCGCGCAGGCGGGCTTGCCCGGTGAGGGCGCGCCACCATGATTTCATTGGCGCCAGCATCTATGCCTCCTCCGTTTCTGCTTCGAGGACGTCGGCAATGGCGACCGCCAGCCGCTTCCATTCCTTGCGCTCGGCGGTCAATTGCTTGCGGCCGGCGGGGGTCAGCGAATAGTATTTGGCTTTGCGCCTGTTGTCGCTTTCGCCCCACTCGGCGGCGACCCAGCCGCGATGTTCCAGGCGGTAGAGCGCGGGATACACGGATCCTTGAGGAATTTGCAGCGCGTCCTTGGAGATTTGCTGGATGCGCAAGAGAATGCCATAACCGTGCAGGGGACCCAGGGAGACTGCTTTGAGGATCAGCATGTCGAGGGTGCCTTGCAGGATATCGACCGGTTTGCCCATGTGCGGCGGCTCCTCTGGTCATTCTAGGAGAGCCTCTCCTAGAATGTCAAGAGAAACAATTCGCGGCGGCGCGGCCCAGGAAACGGAGATAGAATAAGCCTCCATGAATCGACGAGAGCTATTTAAAAGCGCCGCGCTGGCTGCCGCGCTGCCGCGGCGAGGTCCGGCCGCGCCCAGCGACCGCATCGGTATCGGCGTTATCGGCTGCGGCGGGATGGGCCGCATGGATCTGGCGGATTTCGATAAGCAGCCGGAAGCCGCCGTGGTAGCTGTCTGCGATGTTTATCAGCCAAACCTGAAAGAAGGGCTGAAACTCACCGGCGGCAAAGCGCGCACCTACACCGATTTCCGCAAGCTGTTGGAAGACCGCGCGGTGGACGCGGTGGTGGTGGCCACTCCGGATCATTGGCACCCGTTCATTACCATAGCGGCCTGCCAGGCGGGCAAGGACGTCTACGTGGAGAAGCCCGTTTCCAACGTGGTGCGCGAAGGGCGGCTGATGGTGGAGGCCGCGCGGAAATACAGGCGCGTGGTGCAGGTGGGCCTGCAGCAGCGATCCGGCTCGCACTTTCAGCGCGCCGCGCAGATCGTTCGCAGCGGCGAGTTGGGCGACGTGCATTACGTGCAGACCTGGATCCATGAAGCGGGTTCGCCGCATGGACTAGGCACGCCTCCCGACGCCGATCCGCCGGCCGGCCTCGATTACGACATGTGGCTGGGCCCCGCTCCGCGTGCGCCGTTCAACGATGCGCACTTTCTGGGCAACTGGCGATCGTTCTTTGCCTATGGCGGCGGAAGGATTACAGATTGGGGCGTGCATCTGATGGACGTGGTCCACCTGGCAATGGGCGTGGATGCGCCGCAGGCGGTGACCGCGTCGGGCGGAAAACTGTTTGTGCAGGACCGCCGCGATACGCCGGACACACACGAGGTCACCTGGGAGTACCCAGGGTTCCTGGCCCATTACACTTGTCTGCACCACAACTCGGCGGGCCACAACGGCGATCCGGGCCACAAGCCCTTCGGCAGCTACGGCATTCAGTTTCATGGCACGCGCGGCACGCTGTTCGTGGATCGCGCGGGGTATGAGGTGACACCGCAGATGAAGAGCCGTACGGAGCCCGGCGGCATTTCGTTTCGCGCGGCGTTCGACGACCTGACCGGCATCAGCATGTATTACGAATTGGAAGGCGTGGCCGGCCGAGGCACCACCTCGGTGCAGCACGTGCCGCACGTGCGCAATTTCCTGGCTTGCGTGAAGTCGCGTGAACTGCCGGCGGCGGATATCGAGATCGGGCATCGCTCGACGACCACCTGTCACTTGGGAAATATCGCGCTGCGTCTGGGGCAGAAGCTGCGCTGGGACGGAAGAGCGGAGCGCTTCATCGGCAACGAACAAGCCAATGGCATGCTGGCGCGGCCGTACCGCGCGCCATGGACACTGGAAGGAATGGAAGCATAAAGGAGCAGGGAAATGCCTGACCGTCGTGAGTTTATCAAGGCCGCGGCTTTCGCCACCGCCGCATCGTATAGCCGCATTCTAGGCGCGAACGACCGCATCCGCGTTGGCGGCATCGGCACCGGCGGGCGCTGCCAGTACATTCTCAGCGTATTGAAGCAGAGCGGCGGGGCGCAGATCGCGGCGCTGTGCGACGTGTATGAACCGCATCTGGAGGAGGCGCGGGTGAAGGTGGCGCCGGAAGCGCGGCTATTGGGCGACTACCGCAAAGTTTTGGAGATGCCCGATATCGACGCCGTGGTAATCGGCGCGCCGGATCATTGGCACGTGCCCATGACCATCGAAGCGGTGCGCGCCGGCAAGGATGTGTACGTCGAAAAGCCGGTCACCCATCGCATTGAGGAAGGCGAGCCGCTAATCAAGGCGGTGGGGGATTCCAAGCGCGTGGTGCAGACCGGCATGCAACAGCGCAGTTGGCCGCATTTCCAGCAGGCGCGCGAAATCGTGGCCGGCGGCGGCCTCGGACAAGTGACGCTCATCCGCACCTACTGGTATCAGAATTATTTGCAGGGGCGCGACAAGCGCAAGCCCGTGGACGCGTCGAAACTGGACTGGAAGATGTTTCTGGGCTCGGCGCCCGACCAGCCGTTCAACGAGGAACGCTACCGTAGTTGGCGCTGGTTCTGGGATTTCGGCGGCGGCTCGCTCACCGACCTGTTCCTGCACTGGGTGGATGTGGCGCACTGGTGCATGTCGAGCGATACACCCACCGATGCGCAGGCCATGGGCGGGAAGTATGTGATCCCGGAATTCGAATGGCCCGATACGGTGAACGCTTCGTTTCACTATCCCGGCAATTTTCTGGTGAACTTCGATTGCAGCCTGATGGGCTATTTGGAAGGCGGCGGCCTGGTGTTTCACGGCACCAAAGCGCTGATGCGCCTGCATCGGGGCGGCTTCGGCGTGTATCCGGAACAGCCGCGATATACAGAACTGCCGGAGCTCAAAGATGTGGCGCAAGAGGTGAAGTCCGCGCACGATGGCGCGATTGAACACGTGCAGAACTTCCTCGATTGCATCCGCTCGCGCGACACGCCGAATGCGCCGGTGGCGGTGGGAGTGGCGGCGGCGCGCGCCGGCCACCTGGGAAATCAGGCACTGCGCAGCGGGCAGACGGTGCGGGCCTAAGACGCGGCATGAAGATCACGCGGCGCGGCCTTCTCTGGACTGTTGGCGCGGGGTTGTACGGCGCGCCGACCGAAACCCTGGTGGATCGATGGCGGAAGATCGCTTCGGAGATCGACGGTACGGTGGGCGCTTCCGCGCTGCACCTGGGGAGCCAACAGCACGTCAGCTTGCGCGGCAGCGAGGCCTTTCCGCTGGCCAGCGTATGCAAACTCCCGGCGGCGCTGCATATTCTGGCGATGGTGGATGAAGGGAAACTGTCGCGCACGGCGCCCATCGAGATAGTCAAGGAGGACGTCTCACTCAATGTCAGCGAAGTGGGCCACCGATGGCCTGCGCAACGAAGGTTTCCACTGGACGAACTGGTGATGCTGATGGTAGCCAAGAGCGACAACACGGCCGTTGAGACGTTATACCGGATTGGCGGCGGACCGGCCGGCATCGATGCACGGCTACGCGCGTGGCATCTGGATGGCATCCGCATCGACCGCACGGAACGCCAGTGCGGGCGCGATTCCTCGGCGTCCATGGCGCGCTTCCTGGCCGATCCACGGGACACCGGCACGCCGGACGGCGCAGTTGAAATGTTGCGGCGTTTGTTTGGCGGCAAACTACTGTCCGCGCCCTCTACCGCGCGGATGATCGAGAGTCTGGAGGCCACCACAACTTTTCCGGATCGCATCAAAGGACTATTGCCGGCCGGGACGGTGGTCGCTCACAAGACCGGCACCACCGGAACGGCCCAAGGCTTGAACGGCGCCACCAACGACGTTGGCGTTATCACGCTACCGCGCGGGGCCGGGCAACTGGCGCTGGCGGTATTTCTTAAGGGCGGCCGCCGCGGCCTGGGAGAGCGCGGCACGATCATTGCCCGCATGGCGCAAGCAGCCTTCGACGCCGCGGTGAACAACCGCTTGGCATAAGTTTCGTTGCATTTTGCCCGTGCGGCGTGGTTTACTTGAATGATCGTTCAAGTTACCAATGCCGAAGACGACTACCGCCCGCGATCTCCTGCTGGACGCCGCCCGCTACCTGTTTTGGGAGAAAGGCTACACCGCCACGGGAGTCGCCGAACTGCTGCAGCGGGCGGGAGTGAACGCCGGCAGTTTCTATCATGTGTTCCCCAGCAAAGAGGCGCTACTGGCGGCGGTACTCGACGAATATCTGCTCGGGTTGGAGCCGGCCGTGCTGCGCCCGGCATTTGCCCGCCAAAGCGACCCGATCGAAAGGATCTTCGCCATCCTGGAAGGCTATCGCGAAAAGTTGGCGATCACCGGGTGCCAGTACGGCTGCCCGATCGGCAGGCTGGCGCTCGAAATCGAAGCCGACAACCTGCCGGTTCATCAGCGCATCGCGGCAAATTTTGCGGCGTGGATTGCTGCCGTGCGCGCTTGCCTGGAAACCGCGCGCGAACGGCTGCCGCGGGATTGCGATCTGGATGGGCTGGCTACCTTCGCGCTAACCGTCATGGAGGGCGGCGTGATGCAGGCGCGTTCCAGCCGCCGCATGGAGCCTTTCGACCAGTCGGTCGCGCAGTTACGGAATTATTTTGAATGCCTGCTCGCGCAGGGCGCGCAGCCGGTCAGTAAAGGAAAGAGGAAACGGAAATGAAAACGAATTGGTTGGCAATTGTTTTGTTAGCGGCGCCACTCGCAACCTACGCACAGAACGGGCAGCCAGAGGCGCCCAAGAAGAAAAGCCCCGTGGAGGTGACCAGGATCAAGGCGCCGGAAAAAGCGTTGAAGTTCCAGGTGGTGGTGCCGGGCAAACCCACCGATGTGTGGCAGGCGTTCACCACCAGCGCGGGCCTGAACACCTGGCTGTGGCAGGATTGCACCGTCGATCTGCGGGAAGGCGGCGGCTGGATCGTGCATTACCCGGGCGGCAAAACGGGCGGCGGCACGGTGGTCAGTTTTCGCGAGGGGCGGCAGTTGGTGCTGCATGCCATGGCGCCGGAGAAGTTTCCGGAAGTGCGCGGCGTGGGCACCACGGCGGCCTTCGATTTCGCGCCGGAGGGCGACGGCACGCGCGTTACGCTGACGCAGACGGGATGGCGTGCCGGCAAAGAGTGGGACGAAGCTTACGATTACCTGGCGGCGGGCAACGCGCAACTGCTGGAGCAGCTCTATGTGCGTTTCGCGCGCGGCCCGATAAAATGGCAGTAGCCATGAATAAACGAGCCGTCCGCCAGGAATATAAGCTGAAGAAGACACCGCGCGGCATTTTTGCTGTCCGCTGTGAGCCGGCCGGACGCGTTTGGGTGGGGGCGTCAACGCATCTCGATTCAGAAAAAAATGGCTTGTGGTTCTCCCTGCGTACTGGCAGCCACCGCAATCAAGCGATGCAGGCCGCCTGGGATGCGCACGGGGAAGATTCGTTCGTCTACGAGATCGTCGAAACCCTGGATGACGACATCGCGCCCCTCTTGCTGCGCGATACGCTGGCGGAACGGCAGACGCATTGGCGGCAGACGCTGGCGGCGCATCCAAGCGATCCATTGCGCGGCTGAGTCTGCCGCAGCGGATCAGGCGATGATGCCTTTGCGCACGGCGTACAAAATCAATTCCGGCACGCTGTGCAGGTTCAGCTTCTGCAGGATGTGAGTGCGGTGGGTCTCCACCGTATATAGGCTGAGGTTCAGCATGTTGGCCACTTCCTTATTGGTGCGGCCTTCGGCCAGCATTTGCAGGATCTCGCGCTCGCGGTTGGTGAGCAGTTCGTAAGTGTCTTCCGCGCCGCGGCTCTCCAACTGCCGCATATAATCTTCCACCAAGATTTTGCTGATCGCCGGGCTGAAAAACGATTTGCCTTCGGTGAGCGCGCGCACCGCCGCCAGCAGATCGGCTTCGGCGGAATCCTTCAGCAGATACGCGCGCGCGCCGGCCTTCAAAGCGCGAATGACATAGCTCTCGTCGGAATGCATGCTGAGGATGGCAATGGCGGTACGCGGACTGCGGTTCACGATCTGGCGGGTCGCCTCAATGCCGTTCAGGTTCGGCATGCCGATATCCATAATCACGACGTCGGGGTTGGAGGATTCGCTGAGCGCCACCGCCTGGCGTCCGTCGGAAGCTTCGCCGATCACCTGCAAATGCGGCTGGCGCTCCAGCAGCAGGCGCAGCCCGTTACGCATCACGGTATGATCGTCGGCCAACAGGATGCGCACGGATGTCACGCGAGGGCCTCGACGGCGGGCGAGACCAACGGAATCTCAATGCGCAAACGCGTGCCATGACTGGGTTCGGACTGCACTACAAAACTGCCGCCCAAGTGCGTGACGCGTTCTTCCATGCCCATCAGGCCGAGACCGCGGACGT
Organism: Bryobacterales bacterium; assembly: GCA_963738375.1. Classification (GTDB taxonomy): domain Bacteria; phylum Acidobacteriota; class Terriglobia; order Bryobacterales; family Bryobacteraceae; genus Bog-159. The sequence continues at coordinate 652,276 of CAVTWL010000005.1, forward strand.
GAGCGCTGTCGAAGCCTTGGCCGTCGTCAACCACGCTCAAGTGAATGGCGCTGCTTTCCTCGATCACCTGAATGCGAACGCTGTGTGCGCCGGCGTGCCGGGCGCAGTTGTTTAAGGCTTCCTGCACCACGCGGTAGATGCAGGTTTTCAGATCCTCGGGCAGGTCGTCGGCCACGGTTTCGGCATCCACCGTAACGGCCATGCCGGTGCGCTTGGAAATCTCGCGGGCCTGCCACTGCAAGGCCGGCACCAGGCCCAAGTCGTCAAGCATCGAGGGCCGCAGCAGCAGCGACATGTTGCGCACCACATTCACGCTGCCCTCGGCCAGCTTGCGAATGGATTCCAGGTGGCAGCGCAACTCCGCGCCGCCGGGCGCCACGGCGCCGACATTGCCCAGTTCCATCAATAGCGCGCTCAGCGATTGGCCCACTTCGTCATGCAATTCGCGGGAAATGGCGCGCCGCTCCTGCTCTTGTGCGTCCACCAGCCGGGCGGAGAGCTCCTTCAACTGGCTTTGCGCCACGGTCATCTCGTGATAGCGCAAGTCGGCATCGCGAGCCAGGCGCAGGATGCGCCGGGTGGTAGCCACCGCCAGCAGCGCCCCGATGCCGAGCGTGATCGCCAGCATCAAGCCCAGACGATAGCGAAAACGGTCGAAAATGTTCTTGAGACGCTCGTCGCCGGTGTTCAGTTCCCGCTCGTTGACGGAGGCGATGCGATCGGCGATTTCCAGCATGGTGGTGCGCCGCGGGAAGAGTTGCTCGTCCATGAACTCTTCGCTGCGCGCCAGTTTTTCCTGGGCGTCCCAGCGAAAAATGGGGTCGACCAGCCTCCAGTAACCGGCGATGCGCGCCTGCAGAAAGTCAAAGGGCTGATCCTCTCCAGAGCCGAGCGAACGCGCGTAGCGTCGTAGCGCAGCATTCATTTCGCCGCGCTCCTGCTGCAAGTCGGCGCGATACTTTTCCGCCTTCGCCGTATCCTGTTCCAGCAGGTAATCGCGCGTTAAGGCGCCGGATTGATAAAGCGCGGACCGGATTTCTTCCAGGGCGCGATTGCGCAGGAGGAACGTTTGGCGGATCTCTACATTACGCCACTGAACCTGCCCCAAGGCGCGCAAAGAATCAATCCCGGCGAACAGCATCAGTCCCAACATGGCGCCAAAACTGGCGAGCAAGACAACTTGCGTGCCCCATTGCAGAGGCTGCACGCTGCGTTTGTAAACCACGGCGTCTTTGGGCTGTTCCGGCTCCATGAATACGATATCAGGCTGGCTACTTCGATCATATACCGTTCATTCGGTAGTTTTTGCGGGCACGCGACGGGTCCGAATGCCGGCTCTCCCCGGCTTGAAAATACTCCTTGGGCGGGATGTTCGATGCCAGCGCGAAGTCTTACCCTGAACTTAAGTAGCCTGGTCGAGGGACGCGCCAAGTCCCCATCCGCGAAAGCGGAACGCTTGGCGCGTCCCTGCGTTATAATCCCCCTTCAATCTCTCCGAGGAGGATCCCATCATGTCATCGCTGATTGCGCCGCGCCGCGGATTTCTGCGGCGTATGGCCGGATTTGCCGGGCTTTCGGCCGCGGTGTCGTCCGCCAACGCACAGACGGGGCGCGGCGCTGCCGGAGAATATCCGTTGCTGCCCACGTATGCGCGGGCCCAGAACTATAGATCGCTGAAACAATCCAGCTTCGATCGGACCGGGGGCAACGGCGACTCCTGGCCCATTCAGCCGGGCGCCACGCGCGAGGTCTTCGCTTCGGAAGGCCCAGGCGTGATTACGCACATCTGGTTCACCATCGCCGCCGACAGCGGCAATCACCTGAAAGAAGTGGTGATACGCATGTATTGGGATGGAGCGGCGAAACCCAGCGTGGAAGTGCCGGTGGGCGATCTATTCGGCCTGAACCTGGGGCAGTATTTCGTGTACCAATCCGCGTTTCTCAACTGCTCGTCAGTTAAGGCGTTGAACTGCTATTTTGCCATGCCCTTCCGCCGCTCGGCGCGCATCACTGCCACCAACGAAAGCACGCAGCGGGTGGGCGCATTTTATTCCAATATCGACTACCAGATTGTGCCGTCGCTTCCGGACGACTCGCTGTACTTCCACGCGCAATATCGCCAGAGCGCCCCGAATACACCAACCACCAATGACTGGAAGCACAACGGCGATGCCGACAAACTCAAGAATTTGGACGGGAAAGACAACTATATCTTCACCGAAACCCGGGGGCGCGGACACCTGATGGGCGTGACCATGGGCGTCCTGCAAAATCAGGACTACTGGATGGGCGAAGGCGACGAAATGATCTTCGTCGACAATGAGGAACATCCACTAATCACAGGCACGGGCACCGAAGATTACTTCAACGGCGCCTGGGATTTCGGTGGGCGCGACAACCCCGTGCAATTCGCTCATCTTTACAACGGCGCGCCTTTCATGGTGAATGCGGAGCGTGCCGGGGGACGTTATTGCCTGTATCGCTGGCATGCCGATAATCCGGTCACGTTCAGCCGGTATTTGAAATACACCATCGAGCATGGACACGCCAACCACCGGGCCGACAACTTCTATTCGGTGGCGTATTGGTATCAGGCCGGCGCGTATACCGACTTTCCCGTGCTGCCGCCCGCCGAGAGCCGCATTCCACGAATGAAATCGGTTCCGGGCCCCGGGACCGCACAGCCGGCCTGAAGCGGCGCCCGAAATTAGTCGGCTGACCGCGCCAGCATCCGCTCAGCCGGCCTCGGCCGGGCGGGAGACAGGAAGTTCAGGATGGCGCGCTTGATTTCCGGCGGAATGCTGAAGCGCTCGATCTCCTTCAAATCGCCGGCCGCGTATTTCACTTCGTCGCCATCCATCGCGACCGCGATGAACAGGTGCCGGGTCACTTCGTGGAACAGGCCGCGCGGCTCCTGCTTTTCCGCCTGAAAGGTGAGCGCGCGGACGGGCGCGTCATCGCCTGCGAGGCCCGATTCGTAGGCCATCGCCACTTCGGTGGAGATGCGCTTTTCGTAATCGGCCTGGATGCGCCGCGCTTTATCCCGCCAGGAAATTTCCTGGTAGATGAGCGCGGCGATCGCCAACAGCAATGCAATTTCCAGCGGCGTCATGTTGCGTTTCCTAGCCTCGCTTGGCCTTCATGTCGGCCAGCATCTTCTCGATCTGGTCCTGTTTGTCGAGCGCCGCCAGCTGCTCTTCCACATCGTCTTTGAACAATTCGGCCTTGGCCTGGCTCACGGCTTCACTGTGGCGGACTTTGTCCTTCATAGCGGTCGAAGGTGGCCTCGGTCGAATGAGTTGCTGGTGGCGAACTGCGCGTCGCTGGCCTTGCTGGCGGCCCGCGCCCGGCGGTGCTGCGCAATCAGCACATCCTTCTTGGCCTGCGCTTCCGCCAGTTTCTGATCCAGCTTCTGTAGAGCCGCTTTGAGATTGTCCACCTGCTGCTTCTGGTCGGCCACCTGCTGTTTGAAGCTCTCGGACATGTTGCCGGTAGCTTACCGAACGCTCCAGCGCGACGCGCGCCAGGTCGTCCTGCTTCTTGTCTACCGCCATCTCCGCCTTGCGCACCCAGTCCGCGGTCTTCTCTTCGTTCTCCTGGTACTTTTTCTCCAACACGTGCTGGTCGGCGATGGCGATGGCCACCTGTGTTTTCACCTGCAGCAGTTGGTTCTGCATATCCAGGATCACCTGCTTGATCATTTTTTCCGGATCTTCGGCCTTGTCGATCAGGTCGTTCAGATTGGCGCGAACCAATGTAGAAACTCGTTCCAGTAGTGCCATAATCGTTCTCCTTCCGATCGCGAGGGCCGGCTCGCCGGCCCCCGCCTTCTCCACCTAGACTGATGCTCCTTTGGACTTGTCGTTGTCCTCGGGCGGTGTCGGCTGGTTGTCGCCGATCTGCTTCACCTTGGAGAACAGTTCGGACATCTTCATGCCGGAGAGCGTTTCAAACAGCGCGGGAATCTGCGCCGCCATCGCCGCCATATCTCCGGTGATTTTGTTCATACCCGCCGATGTTGCCGTCGCCGGTGGAGACGATGGTGATCTTGTCCACGTTGGCCAGCGGCGCGGCCAGCGCGCGCACGATCTCGGGCAAGCCTGTAGATCAGCTTGTCGACGACCGCGGCCTGGTTGTACTCCTGGTAAGCCTCGGCCTTCACGTTCATCGCCTTGGCTTCGGCCTCGCCTTTCTTGAAGATGATCTCGGCTTCGGCTTCGCCTTGCGCGCGCATGGCGGAGGCGTGGCCGTCGGCTTCCATCACCAGCTTCGATTTCTCGGCTTCCGCCAGCGTCTCGATGCGCCGGCGCTCCACTTCCGCCGGCTTCAGCACCGTGGCGATCAACTCGCGCTCGCGGCGCTGGATTTCGGCGTCCTGCACGGCAACTTCGTGCTCTTTCTGCACCTGCTGAATCTTCACCTGCTCCGCGATCACCTGCTGCTGCATGATGTTGGTCTGGATCTCGTAGGCTTTATCGGCCGTCGCCTGCTGCTTCTTGACGGTCTCGTTGTAGTTGGCCTTCTTGATTTCCAGATCGCGCGGGGCTTCGGCCTGCTTGGCCTGCGACAGCGTTTCCGCGAGCACGCGCTCCTGATCGGCCTGCGCCTTGGCCACGGCGGCGGCGCGCGTGGCTTCCGCGCGTTTGATGGCCGTGTCGCGCTCGGCTTCGGCGGCGGCTACATCGGCGTCGCGCTTGATGCGCGCCACATCGGGACGGCCCATGTTGCTGATGTATTCGTTCTTGTCGCGAACTTCCTTGATGGTGAACGAAATCACTTCGAGCCCCATCTTGTTCATGTCGTCCGCGCAGGTGGAGCGCATGCGGTCGCCCACCATTTCCGGCTGCTTCACGATCTCTTCCACCGTCAACTGCCCGATGATGCCGCGCAGGTGGCCTTCCATCACCAGACGGATCAAGCCTTCGCGCTCCTGGTCGGTCTTGGTCAGAAACTGCTCGGCGGCAGTCTGAATCGATTCCGGATCGGACTTCACCTTGATCTGCGCCACCGCTTCCACGGTGACCGCGACGCCTTGACGGGTGTAGAGATCCTGCTGCGGCGCGACGTCGAACGACATCAGCTCCAGCGACAGGCTCTTGTAGCTCTCGACCACGGGCCAGATTACCGTGCCGCGCCCTTTGACGATGCGCGTGCCCTTGCGCCCGTAGACGATCAAGGCTTCGTGCGGACCCGCCTTGCGATACAGCCGCGCCAGCATCGACCCGATCAGCACGATCGCCAGAAACATCAACAACACGACAACCACAACCATATCCTTCTGCATACTTCTCCTTTGAACGTGCCTCCTCTAGGGCGCCTCCTTTCGTGGCGGCCGTAACTCTCCTTCTCCGCCAAATCTTCCGCGCTGCCGGCCATGTCTTCCCAGCGGCGCACATACGCGATGCCTTTCTCATACCGCTGCACCACTACTTCCGCGCCCTTCGCGATGGCGCGGCCGTCGTCGCTGCGCGCTCCGGAAACCCGGCGCACGCCCTCCTGCGAGAAAATGATCTCGCCGGTGCCGCCTTCGCGAATGGGGATGGCTCAACTTGCCCAGCACGCCGACCATGTCGTAATCCGCGGGGTCAGAGGCCTGCTCGTCGCCGGCCAGTTTCGCCAGGAACCAGAACACGATGGCCGCTCCGCCCAGTCCGCTCAGTATCGCGATGCCCAGCGCGATCAGGAACCAGACCGCGTAATAGCGTTCCAACAGGTAGCCGGTTCCGCCGAACCATGCCAGGAATGCCGTCATGGTGCCGAAGTTCAGCCACGGGATGCCATCGCCTCCGCGCATGCCCGGCGTATGGACATGCGGCGCCGTGTACGTGGATATGCGGCAAATGCAAATGCGCGCTGCCGGTCAACACCGACAACAAACTCAGCGCCAGCCCCAACAAAAAACAGATCAAATAAAAATCGGCCCACGTCATTACGATCGCCTCCCTGATTTGGGCAACGTCTTAGGCACGGCCTCGGCCGCCGGCGAGGATTTCAGCACCTGCAGCAGCCGCTCGGCGAGGCCGGGATTGTCGAGAATCTCTCCCAACAGCACCAGGCACATGCGGGAATTGTCATGGCGCGCGACCCGCAGCAGCGCCTGGCTGACCTCGGTATCGTGGAAGAAACGCTCCGCGCCGTTGATCAGCCACAAATCGAGCTTGTCTTCGAGCGCGCCCACATCGGAAATCAGTTCCTCCTGATAGCCTTCCGGGTCGTCCACCAGGTAGCCCGGATGCACCTTGTAAAACTTTGCCAGCAGCATGCGGCTGGAATTGGTCAAATGCGGCCGCGCGCCGCTCTCGATCTGCGACAGATACGCCTGGCTGATGGTTTCGCGGAGCTCTTTCTTGAGCAGCCGCACAACTTCTGCCTGCGTGAGCGCGCCCTTGTGGCCGCGCAGCGCGCCTTCGATTTCCCGCAGGTACCGCAGCTTTTCGCCCAGCTTCATAGCAGATCGTAATTATGATATAGCAATATGCGATAACTGTCAAGAAATCTATTTGGCTTGTTTTCAGCTGTCCGGGGGGTATGCCGTGCTCCAACAGGCTGAGGCGAAGAAAGAAGTCTATTTCGGCTGCTTCGCGGCGGGAAACCGGCGCGGGCCGCAGTTCCTAGATCCCGAGCAGAGCGTGGCGCCGCGGAAGATGCCGCTCGAGGACTAGACGCCGGGCTGGTGCGGGCCGCGCGTCAGGCCGCCGCCTGCCGGCGGGCGATCATTCTTCACCGTCTTGCTTATGTTCACCGAGGCCGGCTCGATGAACAGCATCAAAGACGTTTCGATTTCATCGGCGCGCGTGCCGCCGCTTCCTGTTTCACGCGTTTCTCCGGGACTTCTCTCACGATTGTGCTAACGTATCATGCTATGTTTCCCCGAACCGCTCTTGCCGGTGCGCTATTGCTCGCGCTGCCTGGTTGGGCCGCGAACCAGGTGACCAATCTGGATGTGCGCCTGCTCTCCACCATGCTGACGGCTGACGATGGCTACGGCGAGTGGGGCTTCTCGGCGCTGGTAGTGGCGGACGGCCACCGCATCCTTTTCGATACGGGCGCGCATCCCGATACGGTTTCCCGCAACGTCAAAGAACTGCACATCGACCTTGCCAACGTCCCCGACGTGATTCTTTCGCATCACCATCTGGACCACACCGCGGGGCTGGTGACGCTGCGCCGCGAATACGGCCAAATGAATCCCGGCGCCCTCGCGCGCGCCCACGTGGGCGAGGGCATTTTTCTCAGCCGGACAGATGGCAAGCCGACGGAGGCCAATACGATGATCGCCGCGCGCGCCGCGTATGAAAAGGCGGGCGGGACATTCGTCATCTATCGCGAGCCGCGCGAGTTGTACCCCGGCGTCTGGCTGACTGGCCCGGTGCCGCGCAAGTATCCGGAAAAGAACTGGAGTCCCGGCCGCAAGTTGCGCGGAAGCGGCGGAGCGACCACCGAAGACAACCTGCCGGAGGATCAATCACTGGCGATCGTGACCGCCAAAGGCCTGGTGGTGATTTCCGGCTGCGGCCACTCCGGCATCATCAACACGCTGGATTATGCGCGCGCGAAGATCGCGCCGCTGCCCATCTACGCCGCGCTGGGCGGCTTCCATTTGTATGCCGCCAGCGACGATACTCTATCCTGGACCGCGTCGAAGCTCAAAGAATTCGGTCTGCAGAATCTACTGGGCGCGCATTGCACGGGCATTGAAGCGGTCTATCGCTTGCGGCAATTGACCGGCCTGGAACGCAAGACCGCAGCCGTGGGCGCAGTCGGGGGGGATTCAATCTCGCCACGGGCCTGGACCCCGGCTCGATCGCCAGGTAACCACGGTCGCAAGAAAATGCGGAAAACGCTGCTTTCGATCGCCGCCCTTCTGGTGGTCGCGCTGGCGATCGCATTCGTGTGGCTGCCCGGTTACGTGGAACGCGGCATGAACGGCGTGCTGCATCCGCCGCCTTATGCGATCTCGGCGCGCGCCCGCGCACTCGCCGCCCGCATCCCCATTGTCGATCTGCACGCCGACAGCCTGCTGTGGGCGCGGGACCTGCTGCGGCGCGGCACACGCGGCCAAGTGGATATACCGCGGTTGATCGAGGGACACGTGGCCCTCGAAGCCTTCACCGCCGTCACCAAAACGCCGCGCGGCCTGAATTTTCAGCGCAACACGCCCGATTCCGATAACATCACGTTGCTCTCGATCGTGGAACGCTGGCCGCCCGCGACTTGGACCAGCCTGACGGAGCGGGCGTTATATCAGGCCTCCCGTCTACGGGATTTTGAGGAACGCTCGCAGGGCAAATTCAGCATCATCCGTTCCGCGGCCGGACTGCGCGCGTATCTCGATCGCCGCCGCAGCGACGCTTCAATCACCGCCGGCTTGCTGGGCATCGAAGGGGCGCACGCGCTCGATGGCAGCCTGGCCAACATCGATCGCCTTTACGATGCCGGATACCGCATGATGGCGCCCACGCATTTCTTCGATAACGATATTGGCGGAGCGTCGGCCGGCGTGGAGAAGCCAGGGCTGACGGACAAAGGGCGCGAAATGATTCGCCGCATGGAAGCGCGCCACATGCTGGTGGACGTGGCGCACGCCTCGCCGCGCACCATCGACGACGTTCTGGCGATCGCCACCCGGCCGGTGATCGTTTCCCACACCGGAGTGAAGGGAACTTGCGACAACAGCCGTAACTTGAGCGACGCACAACTTCGCGCCATCGCCCACACCGGCGGCGTGATCGGCATCGCGTATTTCGAAGTGGCAGTTTGCGGGACCAGCGCAGCCGCGATCGCGCGCGCCATCCGCCACGGGGTAGAGGTTGCGGGCATCGACTCGATCGCGCTGGGTTCGGATTTCGACGGCGCTGTAGTCGTGCCGTTCGACACCACGGGCCTGGGTCTGCCGATCGACGCGCTCTACCAGGAGGGGTTCAGCGACGACGACATCGCCAAGATCATGGGCGGCAATGCGCTGCGCGTCTTGCTGGCCGCCCTGTGACTTGTCTTAGTTGGGGTAAGGGTCGCCGGGCCTTGCGATGCGAATCTGATGATCGGTAAAGTCCGCGTGGCCGCCGGAGAGACTTACTTTCGGCATGTGGCAGCGGACGCAGTCTTTCTTCGAGACCGGGCAGAGCTTGCGCGGCGGGGTGGCGTGACAAGCCAGGCAGGCCTGGTCATAGCCCGCGTCATCTTTCGACAGGCTGGCATGCGGGTTGTGACAAGCGGTGCAGCGGATGCGCTTGTCGTCGCCGAGAAAGCACTGACTGTTTGCCAGCCGGTAAGGGGCAAATCGGATGTTGACCTCACCCCACTCGCGCGCCCTGACGATGAAGTCCCAGGTGCGGTGGCACTGGCCGCAGAATGTCGACATATCCTCGGCAGCCATCTCACCCAGCTTGCGCGGCATGGCGGAGGCCTTGCCCTGCGCGATGGCCGTCATGTGCGCGCCGGCGCCCACATGGCAATGTTCGCAGGTCACGCCAGGCTGCAACGTATCCAGTGTTAATTTGCCGCCGGTAACACCCCCCGTGGCATGGCAGGCGAAGCACACCAGGGTTTCTTCCGCGGAAGTCTGGCGGCCCATAGCTTCGATCAGGTTGCCGGGCTTGAGTTGCTCGTCGCCCAAGGTAATCTGAAGCGCATGCAGCTTCGGGTAGAAGCTGACCATACTCTCGTAGAAGCGCTTCTGGTATTGGAAAACGAAGGTCTGCATGTGCTCGCCGAAGGCATATTGAATCGGCAGGGAGAGTTCGCCGGCATCGCCGCGCACGGTGTAGATACTGATGCCGCCTTTTCTTTCGATCGAATAGCGGTAGCCGTTCTTTTCAAATGTCAGGTTGGGATACGTCTTCAGGTTTTCCTGATCCGGCGGCAGTTGGATGGCTTGCCCCATACCGCTATGCGGCTGCGACTGCGCTTGGACCGGATGGCATGTGGAACACGAAACATTTTTCGGCGGAGGGGGCGCCGCGCCAAGCAAACCCGCCATTGCCAGCCCGGCCGCCAGCCCGCGTCTAAGGAGTGCTCTTGGGGTCGGAGTCGCGCGCCAATTGTATCGAAAGCCGCCGTTCGCGGCGCGCCTCGTCGTTTCGTCCCAGGCGGGAGTATTCATGCGCTAACGACACATGGTACTCGAAATTGAAGGGGTCGAGTTTCAAGGCGGTTTCCAGATGAGCGGCTGCCTGGCGCGGATCGTCGAGGGTCAGCGCATAGGCATATTGAGCCATGGGCGAGGTAGGCCGATCATCCACCGCCTTTTTTGCGTATGGGTCGGCTTCCGCTGCTTCGCCCGCTTGCAGCAGTAACAAAGCGAGCAGGGCGCGCGCCTCAACGGCGCCCGAATCGACCTCGAGTTCCCGGCGCAATTCCGGTATAGCTGCGTCCGGTTGCGTGCCAAGCATATATGTGGCGTGCAAATAATGTACGCCCGGCGCGCTGGGATAGGTGGCGAGGAGTGTACGGAAGGCCGCGCTGGTAGCGGCTTTATCGCCCGACATCCAAGTGTAAACGGTCTGGCCCGCGGCGGCGACGAATTCGCGCTGGTCCGGCGGAGTTTCCTTGGGCAGCATGGCTCGGTTGAGGGCGCTCAGGCCGAGGCCGGCTACCACCTCCGGGTTGTGAACGCCGCTGCGAACGACGCTTTGATACCAGTGCAGTGCCTGGTCGAAAAGTCCCAGCTTGGTCAAGGTCAGGGCCAGATGGAAGCGCGCCACCGGCTCGATCTCCGGCGCGAGTCCGCCGTCCAGGGCCTTTTGCAGGTGTTCGCGTGCCGCTTCGAAGCCGCCGTTTTCAAATTCGCAGAGGCCGAGAAAGGCCCATCCCGCGGGTTTATCGGACAGTTTCACGAACTGCAAGAAAGCAGGCTCCGCTTCGGCATAGCGGTCGGAATCGTAGTATAACGTACCGAGGTAGAACCAACCCTCGGGCCAAGCGTGCTGGAGTTGCAGCGCCTGTTGGTAAAGGCCGATGGCTTCGGGCACGCGGTCGGCGTCGCGGGCCGCGGCAGCCGCGCGCGCCAGTTCGTCGAATGTTGCCGCGCCGCAGATGGCGGCCAGCGCAAGACAACCCGCCACGGGAATCAGTCTGTGCGCTTGGCGGCGTATCATGGCGCTGAATTGACGCAGGTTTGGGAGGCGAGGTTACCAAAGCGGGCAGGGCGTTACAGTTGCGTCCGTGGGGCGGAACACGGTAGATTGAGATTTAGCGTTGTTGCGCGCCCGTAGCTCAGTTGGATAGAGCGTCTGGCTACGAACCAGAAGGTCGCATGTTCGAATCATGCCGGGCGCACCACATTCCAAAGGACCTTTCGGTCGACAGCTTCAAAGCTATCCCGTTCTCGGGAGACATCAAGCGCTGCTCCCCTGTCCGTCCGATTCGCAGTAAACGCCGATGAAGAACACCGCGTGACACTCGCCGGCCGAGGCAAGCTCGTTGCTGATACCGTTTCGCCGGGAACCGCCGCCATGCCTCATCACGGCGGGTGGATCTTGGCGCCCCGGCGCCGTACCAGACCAATTGCTCCATCTTGTTTGCCGGCCTCGGTCGCCCGAAGCAAGAAGGTGGCAGTGCGGCCATTTGTGCGCCAGGCAGGCCTTGTATGAAAGTCCGACATTGGTTGACCTCCCGAATTACACTTAAACAGGCACTTGCATTGGTATAGAATCACACTGGGAGGAAGTTAATGCGGAGCTTGGCGGTAGTGGGGGTGCTCCTGTGCGGAGCGGCGATGATGCGGGGCGATGCGGGGCTTCCCAACTTGAACGGGAACTGGAAGGTCGATCCCGCGCGGAGCGAAGCGAGCGAAGCGAACAAAAGCCTCTCGCTCGAAATCGGCGGGAACCCTGACGACATTCACATCAAAGAGATTCGCGGGCCGAACGCCAAGGATGTCTCGGAGTTCACTTGTGCGACGTTCGGCAAGGAGTGCCCCATGCGCGATGGCGGCGATAAGGCCACCGTATCGGCTTTTTACAACGGCTATGTGCTTGTAGTGTTGAAGACGCACGGGCGCCGCGGCAGCTCCGTAGAAAAGCAGCGCTTCACGCTCTCGGCAGAAGGAGATCTTTTGACGGTTGAGATCACGCATATCGACCCGAACGGCAAGCCCGAAAAACTAGTGATGACCAAGGCGCAGTAACCGTTCAAAGGGTGGGATCATCCGGCAGCAAACCGAAGCCGCCGATTACGAGGATGTGGGGCACGCTGCGCCAGGTACGCGGTGAACTCAGGCTGCATCATTGGCGGGCGATGACAATATCTGCAAAGGTGGTGACGCCGACAAACGTGACCAGCCGGCGGAACCCGACATTCCGTATGTTGAGCGGCGGAAGACATGCTGGATATAGCCCAAGCTGTTTTTCGCTCCTGTTCCGCCAAAAATGTCTAACGGAATCAGAACCAGCCCCAGAATGAATAACGCTGGAAATCGTTGCCATTTGGTTATGGTCTTTCCGCCAGGGAGAGAGTTACTCCGGTCTGGAAGAGATGAGCGCGGAAGCCCTCGTATTGGTAGAACGTTTCGTTATAACCGTAGTAACGGTATTCCGATTTCCACGCGAGGCCTTTGCGGAGAGGGAGTGAGAGGCGGGCGAGAGGTTGATAGTAAGCGGTTGGCCGGCTGCCGGAGGAAAGGAAGAGCGATCCACCGAAGGAAAGATGCGGGGCTAGTTTTGCGTTTCCGGGCAATACCAGGTCGACCAGCAGGCTGGCGTTGTGGGCGTTGTCCACGTAAAGCGACGTCTCCGGACCGAGCGTCTCCGGCTCCAGGTAGCCGATGTTGGAACGTAACGTGGAGCGTGTGTATTCACCCAGTATGCTGATGTGCTTAGATGGCGTCCAGGAAGCTGATAGAGAATTCTGGCGGCTCAGAAAACTGTAGTTGATGCCCGGCGTCGGATTCTGATTGTTCAACAACGAAAAGCTTGCCTGGAGGGCCAGGGTGGCGCCCACCTGGTAACGCGCGCGGGCGCGCATCTTCTGATAGTTGTAGAGGCTGGTGCGGAAGTAAGCGTGACTGGTTTCAGCGCCTTCGAAGTCCAAATTGCCGGAAAGCTTCCGTGTAGCACGGAAGTTGAAACCGGCCAAACCGGCCTGTTGGCGGAGCTGGCTGGACTCCTGCCCGGGCCCCGCAATCAACATGTCGCCGGTTTGCGCATCGCCCCAATCGTAGCGGTAACCGCCGCGGAGGGTAAGCCTGCGGGTGAGATCCACGAGCACGTCCACGCGCTCCTGGTTGTAATTCACGGCTAGCAGACTGGTGAGCGTCGTGGCGGTTGTCTGGATCGCGGAAACAGGCTGCAGGATCATATCGGTGAACAGCCCGGCGGCTGACGTATGCATGCGATCGGTGTTCCAGGACTCGACAATCCGAACCCGTTTGACCGGCCGCAGCTCGAAGCCGAGGCTGGCGCTGGTATGAGGCTGCTTACCGGCGGCGAAGCCCAAGGCCTGCTCGCCGGTATAGAACAGGATGGCCTGCTGGAGCACCAGATTGCCCGTATCGAGTTGGGTATAGTTGACGCTGGTATTGGGGAGGCTATAAAGGAACTGGCCCGACACATCCAGCCAGGAGAACGGATTAGCGGACAGAAGACCTTTCGTATAGACGCTGTCGCCGCGGATGGCGTAAGCCTGCGCCAGTTGATTCAGGTTGAGGGTCTGTCCAAAGTAAGGCTGATAATTATTGCCATAACTGACGGTCGAATCGTAGGCTTCCTGATCGTCACGCAGGGTGGTTCCCCCTTGCTCGAGAGTCATGTGCCAGCGATCGAACTCGAGCCGCACACCGCCCCGGTAATTATCTGTTTTGTCGAAGATGCGGTCGGCGACGGGGTACTGATTCACATCGGACTCAAAGGTGGTGATGCCCGTGCCGCCACCGGAGTCGCGGCCATAGGCAAGATAAGGCATGATGCGGTGGCCCGGGAATAGATCCAACTGAAGATCGCTCATGCGGCGGCGGGAGAAATACGAATCCTCGTCGAGGACGAGGCCGGTTCCGAGGAGAGGGTCGGCGAAAGAAGGCAGGAGATTGAAGTAAGCAATATCGCGGTAGTCGAAGTTGAAATTGTAGATCCCCCGCTTGGCGGCATCCACGTGAAGGGTGTTGTATGGATCGCCACCCCAGTCGGTGGCGCGCACATCCAGGCGGTCGAAGAGTCGCGTCTTTGGATCGACGATGGTGAAGTCGAGGCCCAGCAGGCGCGGTCCCTGGCCCAGATTCACGATGCTGCGGTAAACATCGTTGTCGCCGCCGACGCTGGTGAAGCGGTAGCCGAGGTCGATGCTGCCGGCGATCCAGGGCTCGGAAGTTGGCGTGGGAGCGGCAGCCGAAGCGGCGCCCGTCTCGGGGGCGGTTTGCTGGCCCAGTAGCGGGAGGGTGACGAGTAGAGTCAACGCGAGTCTCATCGAAGCAAGTCCTGGTTCACGTAAGACCCGTGGACCTTCATGTGGCAGACGGTGCAGTTCTGGAACTGGGGGCTGAACAAGTCATGAAATGCCGGTGGAACTCCGCCCAGGGCGGGAGGATTCTTGATTGCTCCGGGCGCTACGGGCAGATTGGCGTGGCATTCCAGGCAGAGGTAGCGGACCTCGGCGCGAGCCAGCATGCGCGGGTTGGCGGAGCCGTGGGGCTCGTGGCAGGCGGCGCAGCCTTGCATGCGCACGGGGGCGTGCTCAAAGGTGAAGGGACCGCGCAGATTACCGTGACACTTGAAGCAGCCGGGCTCATTGGCCGCGTAAGACTGCGTCGACGCCGTTTGGATACTTCCATGCGGGTCGTGGCAATCCACGCACGACATGGCGCCTTCCGGTAGCCGGTGCTTGAAGGGCCTCTGGAACTCGGCCCACACGGCTGGATGGCAGCTTGCGCATAATTCGTTGACGGCGGCAATTTTTCGGGGAACCAGGCCGGTGGGCCCGTTGCCGTGGATGGTGTGGCACGCGGTGCAGCTCACTTCATTCCTCGCATGGCTGCTTTGGATACGCCCGATTTGAGCAGGCTGGTTCTTGTGGCACTTCAGGCAGTCGCGATCGGCGTCGGCGGGAGCAAGGTGGGCGGGGTTAAGAATGTCCGCCTTATCGGCCGATCCCGCGTGTTTGCCGCCGGGACCGTGACAGGATTCGCAGGCCTCAGCTGCCCAGCCGCGCCGCTTTTGGGTATCGACCAGCTTGTGCGGACTCGTTTGGAAAGCCTTATAAATGTCTTCGTGGCACGGCTGGCAGGTTTCCGACCCGACATATTGGGACGGAGTGGGCGCCGCCGCAGTGGAAGCGGGGGCGGGGGCTTTGGTCTGAGCCCCCACGGACGCGCTGAGCAGGATCAGCAGCGAGGCGGCTGCGGGCCAGACGGCCCGCCCGCCAAAGCGCACCGCGTTACTGGGCATGTACGGCGTCGACCGCGAACTGGGCGCCAGCGGCGTGACATACGTTGCAGCTCTCGCCCAATACATCGGTATTGGCCAGGAAGTGGGACGATTCGCCCTCCGACACGTGGCATCCGCTGCAAGCCGACGAAGCCGGCTGGACGGGACTTCCCGTCGCGCCCTGAATCCACCCCTGGGGATCCTGAACCGCGTTCAAGCCGACCGGGAGATTCTGTTCGCTGCCGTTGACATGGCAGACCGCGCAGTTCTGCATGTAGGTGGCTTCTCCCGCCGGGCTCATGACCGGGAAGAGTGTGCCGGAGAAATCGTTAATGCTCCCGCCATAGCCTACGACGATGTAGGGAGTCTTGGGCGGTCCGCCTGGATTGACGGCGGCATTCACACCGTCGTGAAGGCGGTGAACCAAAAGGTTGAAGTTAATACCCTGCGCCGGCTGGGATGCATACGGTGCAACCGCTTTGGCGCGGGTGGCGGCATCGGTGTTCGACGGATTGTGGCACAAAACGCAGTATTCGGTATTGTTGCGCAGGCTTCCGTGCAGGGAAAGCGCCACGTGGCATGCATTGCAGTTGGTTAGCGCCACCACGGTGCGCCGGGGCGTTACCGCCGAGCCATCCACGGAAAAGTTCATCACCGGATTCGACGCGGCTTCGGTTACGCTCTGCGACGAAGTGGTGCCGGCCAGGACGGTCACGGTCATGCGCGCCTCGCCGCCGATGGTATAAGTTCCTGTAGCGCTTGCCGGAATGGCATGCGTGAAGGTGTAGGTACACGCGCCAGCGGAACTACAAGTGGCGCCCGCCGCGCTCTCCGTCACATACCCCGGAGTGCTCGCCGTATCGCTACCGAAGCTCGTATAACCGTAGTCCGTTGTAGGGCCGGCCATGGTGAATTGTATGGTAGAGGCTTTCGACAAGGGTATATTATTGCCGCTGTCGTCTTGCAGGGTGAAGCTAACCGTAGGAGCCTGCCCGGCAGCGGTATTGGTTATGCCGGTAATGGCGAGAGCCAAGCCGGCGATCAGGGTATCCGGGTTTTCCGGGTACAATGCCGCCGTGTCGGCTGGCACGACGTGCGCGCCCAGAATGGAGGCATCGAAGGGACTCTCGCCCTGTGGGATGTGGCAGTTGGCGCATTCGGTATCATCCAACTGGAAGCCTCCGGGATGGTTCGCCCCGGTCGCGAAGTTGACGTTGTCATGGCAGGCGCCGCAGGCAGCGCGGGTCGGCTCGGTAAGGAAGGCCTTGGCCTGCGCGGCGCCGGTGGTCTGGCTGTGGCAGACTTCGCAACGGCGGGGATCGGCGGGGTCAATCACCGCGGAGAAGTTGTTGACCGAATTGGCATAGCCGATGACTTCATAGGGTGCCGGCGGAATGGTCTGGGTGCCGGACGTGTACCCAAGGACGCTGGGCAACTGCGATCCCATGTGGATCTTGTGCGCAAACACCTTAAAATCAAGCGTGTTACCGGTAACCGGATCGGCGTTCTGGGGCTGGTGGCACATCACGCACATCGGCATGCCATGGGCGTAGCCTCCATGGAACGCCAAGTCGTAGTGACATGAATTGCAACTTTGGGTACGGATGACATCGCGGGTGACGATGACCGGCGAGCCATTGGGAACGAAGTTGAAGGTTGCGCCGGCGTAGTTCGTACCGAGATTGAAGGCAGTGAGATCGCGGTTGCCGTCGACCGCGACCGTGGTGGTGACGGTGGGATCGAATCCAGCCGGCGCCTTAGCGATGAACGTGTATTGATACTGTCCTGGCCCCACCTGGGTTGCCGTGCCGCCGAGTTCGAAATCGGGGCGGGTAATGGTGCCTAGCGCCGCGCCGGTGGCCTGCGCAGTGGTGTACGCAACGTACTGTTCCTGGCCTTTCGGTATGTACGCTGCTACAAACGCCAACGAGATCACACCAGGTGTTGTAGCTCCCGCGGCATCCAGCGGCAGGCCGGTGGGATCGGTGAGCGTATAGGTCACACTAATCACACCAGCGCTACTAATTGAAGCAGAGTTAATGGTGATATTCAAACCAGGAAGAACGAAGTCGACTAGGGCTTTACTCGCCCAGAAGGCTTTATCGCGCGGCGAGTAAGGAGTCTTCGGCCCTCCGAGCAGGGCAACCGACCCGCCTACCAGCAACAAAACCAAAAGGATCCCAGGGATCCTCGAACCGGACAGCGATATCTTCATGCTTCCCTCCAAGAGCCGTCGAAGCTCTACGCGCGGACATACCTGGCGGGAGGCAACCCGCCCTTCCGGTTCGTCAATCTGAAACGAAACCAGCAGAGTTTCCAAGCACTCATTCGCCGGAGCGGTGGCTCCTTCGGCTTCTAGTTCGTGCACAGGGTAGGCACGTTTAGAACCGAAGACACAATCGCGTCCGCCAAGATGCTTTTCGTTTGAGAAGTTACGTCCCGGATGGGCCGGCTCCACAAGTTCCCGCAAACCTTCTTGTGTCTTCTTGGAAAATACTCTGCCGACGCCGGTTGGAAGCCTGCTTTGTAGTCAATTAGACTAACGTGCATAAAATGGAAACAGGCCAAAATTCCCATGACTATTGGAATTGTGACCATATATCGTCACTCGGACACCTTTCGTCAGCATACGCTTCTGTCTACAGCGCTGAAGCGGCTCATTCCGGCCGTGCAGCGCTGTGGTGGGCATCGTGCAGATAAAAAGATCGATTACAATGCTTCGACTTTCACAAGACGAGATACCAGCCATGCACGAAACTCACCGTAAAGCCGCCGAGTTGCACAAACTCGCTGCCCAGAGCCACCGAACTGCCGCGGAACACAACGAAAAAGGCGACGTCACAATGGCCGAGTGGCATTCCGAGCGAGCGCAAGAGTATTCAAATCATGCTTATACGCTTGCGAAGGAAGCCCGCAATAAATCCGGGGAAATTGAGAGTCTCTAACCATGTCTACACGCTACAACAACGGATCGCATTACGAGAACCACCAACGGGCAGCCGAACTGCATGAGAGCGCGGCCCACGCCCACCTGAGTGCTTCCGAAGCGCGTGAGAAACAGGAACATCAAACCGGACACGAGCTATCCAGGCGAGCGCTTGAGCATACGCAACAGGCGCACGAATTCACGGGACAGATGCGCCAGAAGCCAGCGAACCAGCGCAGCAGCCGGATCATTAGGCACCAGGACATTGCTGCATTGGCTCGGGAACTATGGCAAGCCCGAGGTTGTCCGGAGGGATCGCCGGACGTGGACTGGTTTCAGGCCGCGGAAGAACTACGGCTGCGCGCGGAGGTGTCTCAAA
This sequence comes from Bryobacterales bacterium, assembly GCA_963738375.1. Classification (GTDB taxonomy): domain Bacteria; phylum Acidobacteriota; class Terriglobia; order Bryobacterales; family Bryobacteraceae; genus Bog-159. The sequence goes on from CAVTWL010000005.1 coordinate 670,934, forward strand.
AGTGACCGCCCGCGCGTAGATTGAGCTACCAGGATGCGCCCGGCTGCTGCGATCAGGTGACGCTTATGAACGATGCCCCAAGACTGATATTTGAAGAGATCGTAGCCGAATGTCCTGGCGCCGTAGGTGTGTTTACGATTCAACGATCCAAGATTCGCGGTGGATGGCTGGTAACCATGGGCGACGGTGGCGTTTGTTTCGTGTCCGACCCCAGCCACGAATGGGATGGCGCATCACTTTGAAAAGCCAGATGGGTTGCCTTCCCAGCCTCAAGTGATTTGAAATTTCCGGAAAACGGGTACTTTAGCCAGATCCATCAAGAAAGCGAAGAGTATAGCCGCGGCAAATACAGACAGAACCACGGCAACGGGAAGAGCGTGCATGGCGAGACCACGAATCGCCAGCGTCGAGATGATTAAGAAATCCGCCATCGACGCGGTCACAACCCATCTGCCAGGTCGTGAGTTCCACAGATGTTGCCGCTCGCGAAGCGCATAAAGGGTCCCCTCACCGCCAAAAACCAGCGCGATCATGGCGAGAGTCTGGATGGCGGGGACGTCCAGGCCGAGATTGTACTTGCCGATCAGCAGGACGGCAGTACAAAAGGAGAGCATACAACCTGCTGGGACCGTGCATGCCAGCGTCAGTTTCCCGATTTGCCATCGATTGGGCTTGGATGACTGCCGGACATTGTCGGTGGTCACAGACATGCCCAAGAAATCGCCGGTAATCATGATCATTACCATGAGCATTGGCGTCAAAATCGCGTGCCCGGTCACCACGAACCCGATGGCGAGGAAGAGCACGTTCACGATCTTCTTGGTAACGGAATTGAGTGTATAGGTGAGAATCCGCTGGAACGCGGTCCGGCCCTCTTTCACGGCGGCAACTATGCCTCCGAGTCCCGGTTTGGTCAATACGATTCCCGCGGCCGACTTCGCGACATCCGTTGCCGTCGATACGGCGACGCCCATCTGCGCCTGGCGGAGGGCAGGCGCATCGTTGGCGCCATCGCCGCACATTCCGACCGTGTGTCCGGACTTCTGCAACGCTTTGACGAGGTCAAACTTTCCTTCGGGAAAGATGCCGGCGTATACCGCGAATCGATCGAGCTGGGCATTGCCCGGAAGGGATCCTGGGGGACAAAGAGGTCCGTTCAGACCGACGGCTTTAGCGACGATAGCGGCAGTAGCGGGTGAGTCGCCGGTGACCATAATCGTGCGCACCCCCAGCCCGCCGAGCTCGGTGATGAGCGCGGCGGCATCGGATCGCGGCGGATCGCTGAGTGCGACGAGCCCGATCAGCAGCAAGGGCTTTGAAGGCGGCCCAGAGGCGATTGCCAGGACCCGGAATCCCTGTTTCTCGAGTTCATCGGCCGCCGCCGACCCCGCGGGTGACGCTTCCGAGAGAACCATGACCGTGTTATACGCGCCCTTAACCACCCGCAGGCTCTGGCCGTCCTTGCCAGTGGCGCTCGCCTCGGACAGCTTCCTGGCTGGGTCGAACGGAATGAATGTAACCAGCTTGGGCGGATTGGGCTCGCTCTTTTGTTGGGCGGCGACACGAATCGCGGCGTCCACGGGATCCTGTCCCCCATCCGCGCTGGCCAGAGACGCCAACGCCAGCACGTGTGCTTCATCGAAGCCGGACATGGGGCGAACGGTGTTTACAGACAATTCGTTGCGCGTCAAAGTGCCGGTCTTGTCGGAACACAGTACATCCATGGTCGCTGCCTCATCGACGGCGGAAAGGCGGGTGGGAAGGACACCCAGCTTGGCGAGCGATCTGGCGCCGAGCGCCGAGGCGAGGGTAAACGTCGCGGGCAAAGCAACAGGGATTGCCGCGAGCACAGCAGTTAGCACCAGGGGGATAATCTCGCTCCAGGCCATACCGCGAACACTGGCATAGCCTACCAACAGAATGATAATCGCGCCATTGAAGATAGCGAGGTTGCGGACGACGCGAAGAACCGCAGTCTGCTGGGAACTGACAACATGCGCCGTACGCACCAACTCCGCCGTGTGTCCAAACTTCGTGCGCGACCCGGTTTGGATCACCTTGGCGGTAGCCTCACCGCGCCGGACGAGCGCGCCCGCATAAGTGAGGACGCCGGCGTCGCCTTCGACGGGCACCGACTCGCCAGTCAGCATGGATTGGTCGAGGAGAACGGATCCTTCCAGGATGGTTACGTCCGCCGCTACTACCGCGCCCAGGGACAGCTTGAGCAGGTCTCCGGGCACGATCCCGGCAGACGGGACCGTTTTCCATTGTCCGTCCCGTCGAACCGACGCGTTTAGGGCGAGGCGCGACTTCAGCGCCGCCAGGGTTGCCTGAGCCCTTCCTTCTTGAAAGAACCCGATTGCGGCATTGAACAGGAGCAGGGCCGCGATGGTCCCCGCTTCGGCTAACTTATGAAGAGCCAGTTGCAGCACGATGGCGGCTTCGAGCATCCATGGAACAGGAGCCCACAACTTGTCGATCGCTCTGCGGAGCGGATGGAGCGCAGCGTCGGGCATCGAGTTCGGTCCCACTTTTTCGAGCAGGCTCCTAGCTTCCATGCTCGTCAAGCCGGCGGGCGGCGTGCCGGCTGGGTTGTTGACAGGCTGGCCGGGCGTTGCAAGATCGCGACTTGGCATGGCTAGGATTCCGCGTCTACTCAGTAGCGGCAGTTTGCATGCCATCCCGCTCGCAGCGGAGGCTCACACACACAGGTGACCGCCGCGATCGCAGCAGTTCGAAGGCGTCCCCGCGGGGCATCACCAGATCCGCCGCGATGACATCGGCATTGAAGGCTTTCAGCCTCTCCAACGCTTCCCGGCCACCGCCCGCCAGTTGTTTTTCAAAATCACTATCCGCAAGCGCATTTGGTGGGTCATAGACACTACAAATTCGGACCGGTAGCTATAGCGCCGACCGAAACTGCCTCGACCAGCTCATCCCGCCAGCATTACAGAATGACAGTAACGGCGAGGCCTACGCCCGGATAATTCCGATCGTAAAGGTAGTAGCCATCGTCATAGCCGATATACATTTCGTCGCTGTCGTACCAGTTGGGCGCCCAGTTTTCAGGCCAGGGGTCAACCAGCAAGAAGGAAAAGCCCCCGTACGAAAAGCGCGGATACCCCATATAAAAGGATGGAAGGCTGTGCATGCGGAACCAATGTCCACTGCCGAAGGAGAGGTTGAAGCTGGCCTGCGGGATATAATAGCCGCCGTAACCGCCGCGCTGAGCCCAAGTGCGATGATCGCGATCCCAGTTTTCATCGCGCCCTTCCTGCCAGGTGCTATGCGCTTGCCAGCCTCCACCATGCGCCCACCCGCGTTGAGACTGCCATGTGGTGGCCTGTTGGCGGGTGCGTTGTGGCTGCTGACCTGGGCGGCTCTCCGCTGCCCGGGCATTTGGCTGGGCGCGCGGCGCGGGCTGCGCACGCCGCGGTGTTTGCTGAGCCTGTTGGCGCGCAGCCGGTGGCGGCCGACGCTCCGCGGCCTGAGCATGAGGGGGTTGCGGGGCCCTCACGGGCGCGGGCCTGGGCTGCTGCGCCCGCGGTTGTTCGGCCTGCGGGTGGGGTGTCTGCTGGGCTCGCTGGGGCGCCTCTCTTCGCTGCTGCGCCGCCTGCGGCGGCTTGGATTGTGCCGCGGGCTGGGAATGTTGCTGCTCGCGCCGCGGCCTGGCAGGCTGCTGCGCGTGCTCCTGGGGAAGCTGCCGAGGGGCTGTCGGGGGCTTCTCTTTCTCGGCCGGCTGTTCGCGCTGCGCGTAGCCGGAAGACATCGTCCCTGCCAGCAAAACCAGGCCGACGGTAAAGCTTGTTCGCATGATTCGCATCGTTTTTCTCCGCTCAGCACCCTAGGGCTTCTCAATCTCACGAGCTGCAAATTCCGGCGACCTTATCGGTGTCGCCTCCACGCGATCCAAGACAACGGCGGATGGTCTATCGGTGGGGCGATCGGTAGCTCCGAAGTCCGCTTTGGCCTCCGCTGACGACGAGATATCCCGCGCGCCGGTGTCTTGCAGGGTTCTAGCTGCCCGTTGGCGCCATTCCGGACTGTCACAGTGGACAGACAACAGAATGCCTCCGCGACGCATTCTGCCTGCGTATCTCTTGGCCACGTATTCGGTGATACCAAGCCCGACCAGCAGGCCCGCGACCCAACCGGCGGCTGCGCAGGCTCCCGCACCGGCCAACGCGGCGAGTACCGGTCCAGCCGCGGCCAGGGAGTTGGAAAGGTCCCTGATGTTCAACGACTGGATCGAAATCAGCCACCCCAGCAGGGCGCCCAACAGGGCCCCGGCGGCCGCGCCGACCGCGGCGCCAGGCAGACCCTTAGTGTGTTTCACATGCGCGAAGTCTTTCGAGCTTTGGCTTTCCGACGACAGCACCGAAATATCCGCCGCGCGATAGCCGGCTTTATGCAGGACGCCAATCGCTTCGGAAACGGTTGCGCGGTCCGCGTAAATACCCATTACAGACCTGTTCTTTGCCATTCAATGTCGCTCCTCGTAGAAACGTTGCCGAGTAGGTCAATGCACTTGGCTGGCCGTAAGGCTTCGGCAGGCAACGCCCTCGATAAGCACTCGGCTTCCACCGTCGCACACGTTTTGAGTGCATTATCTTCCTATCGGTGCGTGCACATCTCGCTCAACAATGCACGACCCGAAGCCCCTACGCTGAATGCCTACGAGGAAACTGGAATGGCCGCCAACGTGCGAAATTCCCGGCGAAGGAGCAGCGCCAGATATGAATTGGGATCAAATCGAAGGCAAGTGGAAGCAACTGAGCGGCTCCGCGCGCGAGCGTTGGGGCAAACTCACCGATAACGACTGGGAAGCTTTGGCCGGCAAGAAAGATCAATTGGTGGGACGAATTCAGGAGCGGTACGGGGTGACGCAGGAAGTCGCCGAAAAGCAGGCCGACGAATGGTCGGTCGCACAGAAAGGATCGCAACGTGAAAGCCGGGCCTCCACGCGGCTCTAGACTGCGAAGCGGGGCTGCCAGCGGTGCGCTGTGACCGAAGACAATCTTTCGGACGTCTGCCTGCCCGATCGGGCGCTTCGAGGATTGGGAAATCTCAGGAACAAGCCTTGGGCGCGGGTGGTGAACCCGCGCCCCCGTGCCGGAATTGCCGCCGGCGGTTGGTTCGACTCGACCGGCTTTGCTAACGGCCGACGTCGACGAACTCGGCGTCAACTACATTGTCCTTGCGGCCATCTTGCTTTCCCTGATTTCCCCCATCCGAGGGAGGCGCCTGGGCGCCGGGTTCCGCGGAAGCGGATTTGTACATGGCTTCGGCTAGTTTGTGGCTGGCGGAAGTAAGTTGGTCGACGGCGCTGTTGATCCGGGCCGGGTCGTTCTCCTTGATGGCCTTCCTGGTGTCGTCTAAGGCAGCTTCGATTTCCCGCGCACCGGCCTCGCCGATTTTTTCGCGATGCTCCTTGAGCGTCTTCTCGACGTTATAGACCATGGCGTCGGCTTTATTCTTGGCCTCGATGGTGTCGCGCAACTTCCGGTCGTCCGCGCCGTGCGCTTCGGCATCCTTTCCCATCTTCTCCACCTCCTCCTTGGACAATCCGGAAGAAGACGTGATGGTGATCTTCTGCTCGTTGCTGGTCGCAGTGTCCTTCGCGGTGACGTTGAGAATCCCGTTGGCATCGATATCGAAGGTTACTTCGATCTTAGGCACGCCGCGCGCGGCCGGTGGAATATTGCTCAGTTGGAATACCCCCAGCAGGCGGTTGTCGTTCGCCATGGCCCGCTCGCCCTGCTGGATCTTGATCTCGACGGAAGGCTGGTTGTCGGTTGCCGTCGAGAATGTCTCACTCTTGCGGGTCGGGATGGTCGTATTACGGTCGATCAATTTCGTGAATATGCCGCCCATGGTTTCGATGCCGAGCGACAGCGGCGTAACATCGAGCAGCAGCACGCCCTTTACTTCGCCTCCCAGTACACCACCCTGAATCGCCGCGCCGATGGCCACCACTTCATCCGGGTTCACGCCCTTATGCGGTTCCCTGCCGAAGAGATCGCGGACGAGCGCCTGGATTCTCGGCATGCGGGTCTGTCCGCCCACCAGGACCACTTCATCCAGTTGCTGTGGAGTAACACCGGCGTCCGTCATGGCCTGCTTGCAGGGCCCTACCGAGCGCTGGATGATGTCTTCGACCATCTGCTCGAAGCGGGCGCGGGTCAGCTTCATGATCAGGTGCTTGGGACCCGTGGCATCGGCGGTGATGAAGGGCAGGTTGATTTCCACCTCAAGCAGGGTTGACAGTTCCATCTTGGCCTTCTCCGCCGCTTCTTTCAGGCGTTGGAGCGCCATGGCGTCCTTCGAGAGGTCGATATTACTCTCCTTCTTGAAGTCAGCGACGATCCAATCGATGATCCGCTGGTCGATGTTATCGCCGCCTAAGTGGGTATCGCCGTTGGTGGATTTCACTTCGACCATGCCGTCGCCCACCGTCAGGATCGAAATGTCGAAGGTGCCTCCGCCGAAGTCGTATACCGCAATCGATTCATCCTTCTTCTTGTCCAGCCCGTAGGCCAACGCAGCCGCGGTGGGCTCGTTGATGATGCGCAGGACTTCTAAGCCCGCGATCTTTCCGGCATCCTTGGTGGCCTGGCGCTGTGCGTCGTTGAAATATGCCGGAACCGTGATCACGGCCTGGGTGACCTTGCCGCCCAGATAAGCTTCGGCCGCTTCCTTTAACTTCGTAAGAATCATGGCGGAGATCTCGGATGGCGAGTGTTTCTTACCGTTGATGTCCACCCGAACGTCGTCGTGGTCGCCGCGCACCACTTTGTAGGGGACCATCTTCATTTCTTCGTTGACTTCGTCATAGCGGCGCCCCATGAAGCGTTTGATCGAGAATATGGTGTTCGCGGGGTTGGTGATCGCTTGCCGTTTCGCGATCTGGCCGACCAGGCGCTCGCCGGTCTTGGTAAACGCCACCACGGATGGCGTTGTGCGGGCCCCCTCCTGGTTGGCAATGACGGTGGGTTGGCCCGCTTCCATAACGGCGACCGCCGAGTTAGTCGTGCCCAAGTCGATACCGATGATCTTTCCCATATCGTTTAATAGCCTCTCGTTGATAAATTCCGATTCGGCCCGTTGGAGCGGGTCGTGTTGTAAAGCAGCGGCGGTAAGCGATCGCGTGTCTGCATCTCGACGATCGAGTTCAGTCTGCTGCATCTTTTTCTATTGCACGCACCGCGCCAACCGCCAAGCACACGGCTATCGCCCGCGCATACCGTGAGTAGAGGCGTGTCCTCCGCCTCCCATCTCGTGGAGAGGTGCGGGTCCTGCTGTCGCAAGAGGCAGGAAGTACAGCAAGCGGAAGAAGATCGGACCTGGAGCCGCGCGGGGGGGGGGCAATCCGGGCGGCTTGCCCGGGGACAGTTGGCTACCCGCGTGCATTGCAAGATTTCAAATGAATACCGCTCAACTGGAACTTCCACCGATCGAGACGTCCGCTGCGACAATGCACGCCTTGGTCTATCACGGCCGCGGCAAGCCTTCATGGGAATCGCACCAGCGGCCCAGGCTGCAAAGACCTCAGGATGCGATTGTCCGTATTACTACGTCCACGATCTGCGGATCGGACCTGCACATTCTCAAAGGGGACGTGCCCACCGTAACCGAGGGCCGAATTTTAGGGCATGAGGGCATTGGAGTGGTTGTCGAGGCCGGCGCCGCGGTTTCGGCCTTCCGCAAAGGTGACAAGGTCATCGTTTCTTGCATCACGGCCTGCGGCACGTGTGATTTTTGCAGAAAGCAGATGTATTCTCATTGCCGTGTTGGAGGCTGGATTCTGGGCAACACCATCGATGGAACGCAGGCGGAATATGTACGCATCCCCTATGCCGACACCAGTCTGTACGCGGTCCCGGCGGACGCCGAGGAAGAAGCGGCGGTAATGCTCAGCGATATCCTGCCCACGGGCTTCGAGTGCGGTGTACTCAATGGCCAAGTTAAGCCGGGAGATACGATCGCCGTGGTTGGGGCTGGGCCGGTTGGGCTGGCAGCACTAATGACCAGCCAGTTCTACTCCCCCGCGGCCATCGTCAGCATCGATTTGGACGACAATCGCTTGAAAGTTGCGCAAGGCTTCGGGGCGACCGCGGTGGTGAATAGCGCGGATGGAAAAGCTGTCGAGCGCGTGATGGAGCTGACCCACGGCGAAGGCGTGGACGTGGCGATCGAGGCTGTGGGACTGCCTGCCACGTTTGATATCTGCCAGGGAATCCTGGGCGTGGGAGGCCATTTGGCCAACATTGGAGTCCACGGCAAACCGGTAACTCTCCGCATGGAGAGGCTATGGGACCGCAACATCACCCTGACCACTCGGCTGTGCGATACCGTTACCACTCCGATGCTGCTCAAGACCGTTCAGGCGGGCAAGCTCAAGCCCGGCAAACTCGTGACGCACCGCTTCGCCCTGGACGAGATTTTGAAGGCTTACGACACTTTCAGTAATGCAGCCAGGCACTCCGCGCTCAAAGTGGCCTTGAAGGCGAGCTGAGGGTGCCGACAGCCCGGGAGGAGCGGCACCGCATAGGACGAATTGGATGGTTGCGGGCCGCGGTATTGGGCGCGAACGACGGCATTCTTTCGACGGCCAGCCTTTTGCTCGGCGTGGCGGCCGCGCATGCGACCCACGCGAATCTATTAATCGCCGGCGTCGCTGGGCTAGTGGCCGGGACGATGTCGATGGCCGCGGGCGAATACGTATCCGTGCATTCCCAGGCCGATACCGAACGTGCCGACTTGAAGCGCGAAGCCGTCGAGATTAGAGTTGACAACCAAGGCGAACACCAGGAACTTGCGGCGATTTATGCCGCTCGCGGTTTGGACCCATCGCTGGCCAAAGAAGTTGCCCGGCAACTGATGGCTCATGATGCGCTGGGCGCGCACGCGCGCGATGAGCTGGGCATTTCCAAGACCGTAAAGGCGCGTCCCGTGCAGGCCGCTCTGGCGTCGGCCGGCAGCTTCGCGACGGGAGCGGCGATGCCGTTGTTGGTCACCGCGATCGCTCCACTAGCTGCCTTCATTCCCCTTGTCGCCGGCACGTCGTTGGTTTTCCTCGCGCTTCTGGGCGCGTTGGCGGCACACACTGGCGGCGCGCCGGTGGCATCTGGCGCCCTGCGCGTCGCGTTTTGGGGAGCTCTGGCGATGGGGGTAACCGCGGCCGTCGGGGCGCTTTTCGGAACGGTCGCATGAGCCGCGCCGGTCCGGTTCTTGCCGTATGAATACGGGAGGCGCGCTGCCACCTGTCGAGAGGGAGGCTGCCGCACTACAGCCGTGTGAAAAATGCAGTTGTTGAGTTGGCTGCGATGGCAGAATGCCGTCGACTTTGCGGTTTTGTGCGTAGCTTTTTATCTGGTGCTGCTTTGGGCTAAGCGGACGCGCGCCGTACACCTGGCGCTGCTGGTTGCCGGCTTCCACGCCGCCGCGTTATGGGCCGGGCACTTCGCTCTCACCATCACGAGTTGGGTGTTCGAAGGAGCCTGTCTCGCGGTTATCGGCCTGCTCGTACTGCTGTTCCAAGCTGAGTTGCAGCACTCGTTCCTGCGGTTGGATAGTATCGCCCGCCTGCGCTTTCATGCGCCTTCGGCCTCCAACAAAACGTACGATGCGATTGCCGGCGCCATGTTCGAGATGGCCGCCGCCAAAATAGGGGCGTTGATTGTGCTTACCCGCAAAGACCCGATCGGAACCCTGGTCTCCAACGGCATCGGAATCGATGCGGAGGTGTCGCAGGGTCTCATCGAAGCGATTTTTCGCAGGGATTCTCCTCTCCATAATGGCGCGGTGCTGATCGAAGACGAGCGGATCGCCTATGCCGGCCTGATTCTGCCGTTGAGTGGGCGGGAGGACGTCCCGAGCCACTTCGGAACCCGCCATCGAGCGGCATTGGGATTGGCGGAGATCTCGGATGCCTTAGTCCTGGTGGCTTCCGAAGAGCGAGGTGAGGTGGTGGTGGTCGACGGACGGGATGTCCGTGCGATAGCGGAGGAGGCCGCGCTGCGCCAAGCCCTCTCCAGCCTTCACCCCAAGCGGCCGGGGTCTGTGTTGGGCTCAATCCGCGGGCTGCTGTTCGCCAACATCCGCTACCGGTTGTCGGCCGTTGGGCTGGCGAGTCTGATCTGGGGCGTTTCGTTCCTGGGCGGAGGGACGACCGTCAAGGACGTTATTGTCCCAGTGGAGTTTGCCAATGTGCCCGCGGGTTTATATATCTCCAACCAACCCCGAAACACTGTCAGCGTCCAGCTCCGCGGTAATTCCTGGGTGATGAATCCAGCGATGCCGGGATTGACCGCTCATGTTGACTTGAGCGGATTGGGCGAGGGCTGGCACACCATCGCGCTGCGATCGCCCGGTCTGCAGCTTCCGCCCGGCGTCGCAGTGGAACGTCTGGCGCCAGAGACGATCTCGCTGTGCCTGACTCATGCTGCCGCGCATTAGCGGTTGTCGGGCCCGATGGTGGGTGGCGTGCTCGTTGGAATCGCGTACGGAACTGTGCCGGCAGGCGCTTTACAGGAGTTCATCCATGACGATAATCGAACCGAAAAGACTTTCAGCCGAGAAACTGCGCCAGCTTGCCTCTGCTGCTCCCCCATGCATTTCGATCGTCCTTGTCGAGCACGAGGCCCGCGACGCGCGTATCGCATTTAAGGACGCGTTGAGCAAGGTCCACGGGATGCTGGACACGCGCGTACCCGAGCACGATATCGCCTCGCTTCTCGATCCTATGGAGTTGGCCGCCGCGCAGGAGATCGATTCCTCCAAGCAGCCCGCGACGTTCATCTTCCTGGGCTCGCCCAACTTGTGCGAGTCGTATCGCACCCACTATCTTGTTGGCCCGCCCGTCGTCACGGTTGGTGAGACCTTCCAACTCGGCGCGCTGCTGGCGCTGGCCGGCAAGCAACTCGAGTTCTATATCCTGTCTTTGAAGCTGAACGACACGCTCATCTTCAAATGCACGGATGAAGTTTGCGTGGCCGCGCGATTTCCTAAGGACGCGGGTACGGAAGCGGCCGGCTTCGTTCCGGGAGCATCCGAGGCATCCCTGCATGCCGAGCCGGTGCACGATCGTGACGGTGCGGAAGCCCACCTCGGCCATTTCTATCGCGAGGTGGACCGCGACATCAACGCTTTACTGAAGGACGGCCATCCGCCGCTGGTGGTGGTGGGCATCGAGCGGGAAGTGGCGCTGTTTCATCGTCTGACGACTTACCCTGCCTGCGTGGAACCGGGAATCCACGGACTGGCCGGACATCTGGGCAAGAACGAAATGTATCGCCAGGCGTTGGACCTGGTTCGCTCGGTAACCGTTGGGCCGGCGCTTCAGGCCCTGCGGCGATTCGATAAGCAGATCGGAATGGGCCACGCTTCGCCGGATGCCCAGGAGATTGCAGACGCCGCTTCCCATGGGAGAGTCGAGCATTTGTTCCTGCTTGAGAACGGCGCTGCGGCGGCTGAAGCCGGTGTTATGAACGACTTGGTGAATACGGCGGCGGTACAGACTCTTCGGCATGGCGGCGAGGTGCAAGTCCTGCCTTCGGCCAGAATGCCTGCCGGAGGCCCGATTTGCGCCGTCTTCCGCTACGCGGCGGAAGGCTTTTAGCGGTGCGCGACGCCTCGGAGACCGCGAACATCCGGGCCGCGCCGCGGCGAGGATAGAAGCCCGTCGAAACCCTGTTGGTTTGAAAGTAGACCACTATGGGTGCCGCTGGTACATCGACTCCGCCAACGCAGTCTCGACCTTGCCTTCCTTGATCTCTCCCCGCAGCCTGCCAAAAAGGCTCATGTACAGATTGGCCACCGCTACCAGCGAGAATCCCGCGATCAGATAGCCGCGCCAGTCGTCGAATAGCAGCTTATAGCGGGTGATAAACAACAAGACACCCGTGACGTAATGGCTGAAGCAATACTCGCACGTGAAGAGATAGAAGAATTTCCGCTGTACCAGCCGCCGGCAAGTTTTGCTTCTGGAAGCGCACCACTCGCGAGGCTCCCGAAAGACCTCTTCATGTGTGACGGTCCAGGCGATCGACGCGATTGGGATCGCCAGCACCATCAGGAAGAAGAATTGCCGGTTCAAATCCACAGTCGTCGCCATCAAAGGGCCATTTCGTGCAGCGTTTGGAAAGCTTTCCATAAGATGCGCGGATCGTATTGGCCTTTGTAGACAGGTGGCGGCTCGCGATCCAACCCAAACAAGCCGTAGACGGCTGTGGCTGCGCCGCGGATGGAGTATTCCACGGTAAAGACGACGTCGCCCGGCAGTTCGCAAAACTGGCCGATGAACGCCAGATTTGCGGTTCCCGATGGAACTACTTGCGGACGATCGCCTTTTTCCCGCGTTAAGAACTGGCTGGTAATAAATGGCATCATGCAGGGTATGCAGATCGACGTGTTGAGGATCTGTGCTGCCTCCCGCTCTATATGCAAATGGCCCAGAATCTCCGTCAGGATTTCGCGGCCGGTGCACGACGACATCGGCTTCTTCACAAAGTCGCCCGGCTCGTCGACACGCAAGCCGTATCCCCAGAAGACTTCGACATCTTCCGGCTGTCCCATGAAGTGCGGTTGGTGGGGCAATACGATCGAGGCGAGCCAGGCCGAATCCGCGAAGGTGATCAACCCGCCCTCGCCGGGTATGTTGCCGGTGAAATCGCGGAGCAGGAGGAAGAAACTGGGGTCGTGCAGTGTTGCCGTAAAGGAAATCCACTTGGACTGATCGACCCGGCCACTGAACGTGCGGGGGCGCCCGAATTCAGGATGGCAGGCGGCAATCTTTTCCCACAGCGTCCATGCGCCCCCCACGCTCTTGCCGTTGAGAATGGGAACCGAGTCCATGGAGCCGAAGCTGGAGGCCTCCGTCATGGAACCTAGAGTGACGATCACATAGTCGTCGCGGCCCACTTCAATCTCATGGGAGTCCCCCGTGCGCCGGTAACAGATGCGGTCGACTCGCTTCTTGCCGCTCTCTTCCCGCATAGCCAGATCGGTTACGCAAGCATTCAACTCGAATTGAACCTGGTGCTGCTCCAGCCATTTCCGCAGCGGGCGGACCATCGAGTCGTACTGGTTGTAGACCGTGCGCATGATCCCGTGCAACTGGTTGAAACCGGAAACCATGTGCGTGAATCGCAGCAGATATCGCTTGAATTCCACCGCGCTGTGCCAAGGCTGGAAGGCAAAGGTGGTGCACCACATCAACCAAAAATTCGTCTCAAAGAACGAAGGGCGGAACTGCTCGGCGATGCTGCGATTGCCGAGCATCCCTTCCGGTTCGACGGCGACGCGCTCCAGGGCTTGAATGTCCTCTTCGCTAAGCCCATAGGCGGGGGCTTCGATCCTCCGCCCCCCGCGCACCAGCCGGCACTTCGACGAGGTCGGCATGAGTGCATTCCAGTCAAAGATTTCCTGGGTGACGGTCTTGGCGCCATCCAGGGTGGGGATGGACGAAAAGAGATCGAACGTGCAGAGGTACTTGCTCTCGATCATCCTTCCGCCGCGGAGAACGTACCCATCCGCGGCCGATCCCGCGCCGTCGAGGCTACCGCCCAAGCGGTCCAGTTGCTCCAGGATGACTATATTCCTGCCCGGAACTTGGGCATCCCGGATGAGGAAGGCCGCTGCCGCCAGCGAAGCGATGCCTCCTCCGATTAAATAGACTTTCGAATCGTTTTGTGCGGTGATTCGATCATGCTCCATGGGGAGTCCTCTCGATTGTGCATTTCGCAGTGCAATTGCTTCGCGGCTTACGGCAGCGCGGCGTTTCGCCACGGAATTTGGCGGCGATAGAGCCCTCGGGCGATGCAACCGGACTGATACCAGTGCACGCCAAGCGCCAGAGCCATTGGCAAAGTCCGTGGCCCTGCAAGTGCCTCAACCACGGAGAGGCGAGATTCCCGAGCGAACCATTGGCCGCGCGCCAAGAACAAGCCTCCGGGCGTCTCGCATCCAAGGAGAACAGGATCCAAATGCTACGACAGGTTAAAGAATTGAGCGGTTACAAGCTGGGCGCCCGAGACGGGGAGATCGGACATGCCCGCGAATTTTATTTCGAGGATGTGAATTGGACGATACGATATCTGGTCGCCGATACCAGCAATTGGCTCACGGGCCGGCGGGTTTTGATTTCGCCGTATGCGCTCGACCCGGTCCGCCCGGCCGGCAAGATTATTCCGGTCGAACTAACTAAGAAACAGATTGAGAATGCGCCGGCTCTGGACAGTGAAAAGCCGGTCTCCCGTCAGTACGAATTCGAGTACTACTCTTTCTACGGTTGGCCGGCCTACTGGGACGGCAGCGAGGGGTGGGGCAATGCGGACAGCCCGACGCGGGGCTTGCGTGGATGGTCCGATGCCAGCCGCAAACAAACCAACGATCCTCACCTGCGCAGCACGAAAGACGTCTTTGGTCATGCGATCCATGCCTTGGATGGCGAGATCGGCCACATCGACGACTTTGTGGTGGATGACGAAACGTGGGTGATCCGTTACCTGGTTGTCGATACCAAGAACTGGCTGCCGGGTAAAAGGGTCCTGATCGCGACGAACTGGATCGACCGCATCAGTTGGGAGGAGTCCAAGATATTCCTACACCTAACTCGCGACCAGATTCGTGAAGCGCCCGGCTACACGAAAGACGTTCTCATCACTCGCGAGTACGAAGAGGACATGCATCGGCACTACAACCGCGTGGGGTACTGGTTCGCCCCTGTTCCGGCATAGACCGGCATTGCGCGCCACCTGACCGAGCACGCGCGGGATACTGTAAACTCCCGCGCGTGTGGCGCTATTTCGTCAGCAGATGGCGGATGGACGTTAGTTCCTCCCGGCGTTTGGCGGTGGTCTTCGGGTAAGCCATTTTCAATTCGCCGAGCGCATCGACGACAATTTGCGAAACGATCAGGCGCGCAGTTTCCTTATCGTCGGCCGGAACGGCGTACCAGGGCGCGTGATGCGTGCTGGTGGCGTTGAGGCACTCCTCGTAAGCCGCCATGTAGTCCTTCCAGTATTTCCTTTCGTGGATGTCCGCCAGGCTGAACTTCCAGTTTTTGTGCGGCTCGTCGATTCGTGCAAGGAATCGCTTGCGCTGTTCGTTCTTCGATAGGTGCAGAAATATTTTGACAGTTCGCGTTCCATTGCGATCGAGGTGTCTCTCCAGATCCACGATGGAGCGATAACGCTCGTGCCAGATCGTGTTTTCGCCGCGCAACTCTTCCGCCAGGCCCTGTCTGCGCAGGATCTCCGGATGGACCCGAACGACCAGTACTTCCTCGTAATAGGAGCGGTTAAAAATACCGATCCTGCCGCGCTCCGGAAGCCGGCAGGTGGTGCGCCACAGGAAGTCGTGCTCCAGCTCCTCCGCACTCGGTTGCTTGAAGCTGGAGACCTCGCAGCCTTGCGGATTGACGCCCGACATGACGTGACGGATGGCGCCGTCCTTGCCGGCGGCATCCATCCCCTGAAAGATGAGCAAGAGCGCATAGCGATTCGATGCGTAGAGAAGCTGTTGTAGGCCGCTCAGCTGGGCTACGTGTTCGTCCAGCAGTTTGCGATACTCCTTTTTCGACTTGCAGAACGGTTTCACGCTTGTCGGGCAATCCGCGAGCTTCACTTTCTTCCCTGGCGCTACCTGGAAATCCTTCGCATCGATGGTCATCATCTCTTCATCCTCTTTGAATTTCATGTTCCGCCTCAAGCCAGTCCTCGGCTGCCTTGCCATCGTGGCGTCCGTGACTCTCGTAGATCTGGTAGGCGCGGGCGGAGATGCGCGTAGTGAGATCGACGGGCTTTTCGGCTGACTTTGTCTTCTTTTCCCCGCTTAGCGCTTCGAAACCGGAGATGACGTCGAATAACTCTTCGTCGATACCGCTCTGGCGCAGACGGTGTGACGTCCGGTTGAGATCGTCCAGCAGTTCGTCGATGTTTTTCTCGGCGCGCTGCATGGCGGCCAGGCGGCTGGCGTTTTCGCTGGCGAGGGATTCGGCGCAAGCTCGAAATAGCGAAATGAACAGGTATTCGCGGATGAGTCCGCGCAAGGTTGCCGCACCGCTGCTCATGATTTCGGGCAGGTTCGCTGCCGGCCAGGGAACTTGGGCCAAACCCTTCTGCCAAGCCGCGTCGAATGGTAACAGGCGCTGGCTTACGGGCTCGTAGAGGGCCCCGGATTTCGGACGGTTATGGAACAAATAGAGGCGCGCGTAATCGCCTTTTGCCCGCTGCGCCTCGCTCTCGATCTGAATCTGCCCCACTAGCGGAACGATGGCTCTGACGGAGTTCGGCAGCGCGAAGGTTCCGACGGGGGGAATGCCCGCTTCGGCCAGACGCTCATGCACGCGTTCACCGACGGCCCAGACTTCCGGTTTGCCGGGAAAGGCGGCGAGGGTCTTCACGGCATAGTCGGCGATCTCTTCGTTGAATTGGCCGACCAGTCCCTGATCGGAGCCGAAGACTACCGCGCCAGTCGCGTCCGCCGCAGTTTGCTTAGGCTCCGCCAGGGAAGATTCCGTCCCGCTCTTGCGGAAGCACACTCCCAAACCCAGTTCCACGGTGCGGTAGTAATCGCTCAACGCGCTGACGGAACGCTCGTATTGCCCGATACTCGAGGCGGCTACGGCTTTCATGGTGCGGACAACAGATTGCAGATCGCCGGCGCCTCCAATTTTCTTGCGTAGACTCGCCGTACTTTCGCTCATGTCCGGCTCATGGCTTCTTTGTGGGCGTCGGCTTGGGTTGGAATCGGGCCAGCGCCCGGCTGGCGATGCCGACGATCGCTTGGCGATCCGCGTCGCTGAGTTTGGCGGCGGAATTCAGGCGGCCGATCACGTCCGCCGGAATATCCGCGGAGGCCCGGCGCAGAGCCTGCTGCGCTTCCGCCATTTGGGCCAGCGGTACCGAATCGAAGAGCTTGGCACTTAATGCCAGAAGCAAAGCGATTTGATCGGGCACCGGAACCGGCGAGAATTCCGGCTGTTTCAAACACGCGCGAATGCGCCGGCCGTGTTCGATGGTGTGGAGAGTGTCGGCATCCAGGCGCGCGCCAAACTTCGAAAAGGTCTCAAGTTCCTCAAACTGAGCGTA
The DNA here is from genome assembly GCA_963738375.1 of Bryobacterales bacterium. Taxonomy (GTDB): domain Bacteria; phylum Acidobacteriota; class Terriglobia; order Bryobacterales; family Bryobacteraceae; genus Bog-159. The sequence goes on from CAVTWL010000005.1 coordinate 688,027, forward strand.
AGCCAGCTTCAGATTGCCCGCCACCGCGCGGTAGGCTGCCAGTTGAGCCTGTCCGCCCACGCGTGAAACCGACTTTCCCACGTCTACGGCCGGCAGCACCCCCAGTTCGAATAGCGTCGGCGATAAGTAGATTTGCCCGTCGGTGATGGAAATCAGGTTCGTGGGAATGTACGCGGAAATATCTTGCGCTTCGGTTTCGATGATGGGCAGCGCGGTGAGCGATCCGCCGCCACGTTCCTTGCGCAGGTGCGTGGCACGCTCGAGGAGCCGCGAGTGAATGTAGAAAATGTCGCCTGGGAAGGCTTCGCGGCCGGGCGGACGGCGCAGCAAAAGGGAGATTTCGCGATAGGAACGGGCGTGGTGGGTGAGATCGTCATAAACGATGAGCACGTCCCGGCCGGCCTCCATGAAGTACTCGGCGATGCTGGTGGCGGCGTAAGGCGCGATATACGATAGACCCGGCGGATCGTTGCCTTCGGCTACCACGACGACGGTGTATTCCATGGCGCCCTTTTCCCGCAGGTTCGCTACGGCTTTGGCTACCGCCGAGGCACGCTGCCCGATGGCGCAATAGACGCAGACCACGCCGTTGCCGCGCTGGTTGAATATAGCGTCGATGGCGATAGCGGACTTACCGGTCTGGCGGTCGCCCAGAATCAATTCGCGCTGGCCCCGGCCGACTGGAATCAGCGCGTCGACGGCCATGAGCCCGGTCTGCAAAGGCACGGTAACCGGCGCGCGATCCATGATGGCGGGCGCCGGACGTTCTATGGGCAGGCGGCTGCCGGTGGCCACCGGTCCGCGGCCATCGAGCGGTGCGCCGAGCGGATCGATGACGCGCCCCAGCAATGCATCGCCTACCCCGACATCCATCACCCGGCCGGTACGTTGAACTTCATCGCCAGCGTGCAGGTTGGTGTAATCGCCTAACAGGACGACACCGATTTCGTCCGCATCCACGTTGAAAGCGATTCCCAGAACATCGCCTGGAAATTTCACGAGTTCGTCGAATCCCACGCCGGGCAGGCCGGACACCTTGGCAATGCCGGTAGCCACGCTGGTGATGGTTCCCACCTCCCGCGGCGTCAAGGCCGGCTTGAAAGCTTCGCGCACGCGGGCGATATCCGCGAAGGCGCTATCGAAATCGTTTTGCAGGCTATCCGGCATCGTGGTTATTTTACGCTTGTGGCAGGGGCTTCTTTGAGCAGTTCATCCACGCCCCGATCGAGCGAAGTCAGATAGTCCGTGATGCTCCAGGCGACCTTTTGACCGTTGGCGATCAGTTCGATGCCGCTAACCAGTTCGGGCGAGGTTTCGAATCGTACATTCGCCTCGGCGCCCAGCGTCTCATGGATAGCGCCTTCAGTGGAAGCACATTCGGCCGGTGTAAGGACGAAAGTGGTCCGGACTATCGCGCCGCCATGGTCCGCTTTGACCGCGGCTGCTAACTTGCCCTTGTCGTCTCCGCTTAAGTCGTGCAATCGCCGCACGAAAACGTCGACCATGCGCGCTTCCAGGCTGATTCCGGCGAGATCGGTCAGCGCCTGCCGCGCGATGGCGAAGACTTCCTGCTGTGTCCGCCGGCTGATCTCCTGATGCAGGGTATGCTCTTCGGTGCGGAGCGCTTCCTGCCGCTGGGCAGTCAGATCCAGAGCCGCCTTGCGCGCATCGTCCAGCAGTTTCTGCCGTTCGGCTTGAGCCTCCGCGGTGGCTTTCGCCATCAGCCCCGCGCGCTGCTGATCGAACTCCGTGTTCTTACGTTGAAACTCGTCGTGTTCCTTCTGGGCGCCGGCCTTTTTCGCGTCGGCGTTGGCGAGTTCCGCGGCAATCCGTTTTTCGCGCTCGTCTATGGCGTTGAGCACTGGCTTGTACAGGTACCGCTTCATCAGCCACACAAGGATGAGAAAGTTGAGAGCCTGGGCGACGATGGTAAACCAATCGGCTAACATAACTCTACTTTTTCGCGGCGGCCGCGATGATGTGGTTCCAGAATGGGTTGGCGAAGATGAGGATCATGGAGACCACAAAGCAGTAAATGGCCGTGGACTCGATCATCGCCAGACCCACGAACAGCGTCCGGGTGATCGTAGCCGAAGCATCCGGCTGCTGGGCCAGGGAGCTGAGCGCTGTCGCCACGGCCCTGCCTTCCGCCAAAGCCGGGCCCATGGTGCCGAAGCCGGTTGTGATGCCGGCGATGATGATCGATGCCACCGCGATAATGGTGATGCTATCCACAGAATCTCCTTTGGCTTTCGTAGTTCGTACTTCAACTCTTCACGGGCGCGGGCTTGGGCTTGCGGACCCGCGTCGCGGCCGCAATGTAAACGGTCGCGAGGATGCTGAAAATGTATGCTTGCACCATTCCGGTGAGCTCGCCGAGCAGCGTCATCACGATCGGGAAGAGGAAGGGCGTAATGGTCAGCAGAATGCCCACGATCATGGCCCCGCTCATCATGTTGCCGAACAAACGCACGGCCAGCGCAAGCGTACGCGACAGTTCGCTGATGATGTTGAAGGGCAGCATGAAGAACGTCGGCTGCATGTAAGACTTCAGGTAGTTGCCCAGCCCTCGTTCCTCGATGCCGAAGTAAGGGACGGCGACGAAGACGCACAAAGCCAGCGAGACGGTAGTGGAAAGCGAGGCTGTGGGCGGCTGGTAGACCGGAAACACATTGCAAAGGCTGGCTGCGGCTACAAACAGAAAAAGCGTGCCCAGAAAGCCGATGTACTTCCGCGACTCGCTCAAGCCGGCCTCTTCAATCTGTTTGGCGATTCCCGTCACCACGATTTCCAATAAGTTCTGCCAGCGGGAACGTTCCAGACCAATCGAAAGTTTTCGCGTGATCAGTCTGGAACCTCCGGCCAGCAACAGCATGAGCGCCCAGGTGAACGCAATGGTGGCGTTCAGTTTCACGAAACCGTGCTGCCAGAAGATGACCTGGTCGGGGCTAAGGTGCATGGCGGACCGCCTGTTCTAAATGCGGCGGAGTCAGGCGGACAACCGCTACTCGGGCAGCCACAAATCCGATCAGGCAGGCGAGCAGCCTGCGCCAATGGCCCGCGGACATCAGATAAAAGCCGGCTAAGACAATACCAGTGCGCAAGAGGAGGCTTCCCAGGAATAGGAGCGCCGGCTGTTTGGAGGACAGGCCCCTTTGGATCGTCCACCAGAGACCGCCGAAGAAGATGGCCCCGAGCAGAACTCCCGCAGCCGCGGCCAGGGCCAGCCCTAATGCTTCAATCATCGCTATCCCCCGGTTCCCGCATTTCCTTGTCTTGCTGGCTGACCCAATGCCACGCATTCAAGCAACCGATCAACAAGCCGGCTATCAGGAGCGACAGGGTCCATGAAATTCTTCCCGGATGGCGATTATCCAGCCAGAGCCCGGCCCCAGCGCCCAGCAGCGTGGGGACAACCACGGACCAGCCCACCAGCCCCATCATGCCCAAGCCAAACCAGACGCCCTGCGTGGAATTCCGCCGCGCCTTGAGCTTGCGCGCGGTCTTGGCGCCCACTTCCCGGCTGAACCCGGTGGGATCTTCAAGCATGATGGAACTCCACCAGGCGGCTGATGAAATCGTTTTCCATCTTGGTCATCACCGCCTGGACGCTCCGCTGGTGTTCGTCCAGGGCCAAGAATTCCTTATCCACTGCCGCGTGCAACTGGCCGAGATCGGTTCCGCCGATGGCGTTGCGCACCGAGATCAACACGTCCAGCCCGGTCTTCACCAGCACCCCTTCATCCACGGCCGCATAAACCTCATGCGCTCCTTCGACTTGATAAGTGAGAATCCCGGGAGCCAGCGCTGCCACGCAGTCGAGGCGGTGAGGCAGAAGTCCGAACGATCCTTCCCGGGTCTCCGCCACAATGCGCGAGATTCCGGCCTGGTCGGCAAAGATCCCGAAAGGCAGCAGGATCTTAAGATGCATGCGCTGCGGTGGCGGCATCCGGTGTCGGCCTTTTTCTCGGGCTGCGCGGGCGCATTTCGTTTCTGTTTGGCTTCGTCAATGGCCCCGATCATATAGAGCGCACTCTCCGGGTAGTCTTTGAACTCATCGCGCAGGATTCGTTCGCATCCATCCAGCGAGTCTTTCAGGCTCACCATTTTGCCCTTAATTCCGCTGAACTGCTCGGTGGCGAAGAACGGCTGGGTCAGGAATCGCTCCAACCGCCGCGCGCGAGCCACCACCTTACGGTCATCCGGCGCCAGTTGTTCCAGGCCCAGCATCGCGATAATGTCCTTGAGGTCCTCGTATTGCGCCAGCGTGCGGCGGATCTCCTGTGCCAGCTGATAGTGCTGTTCGCCAACGATGCCGGGAGTGGCCATTTTCGAGTTGGACTGCAGCAGGTCGATGGCGGGATATAGCCCTTCGCTCGCCCGCTTGCGCGAAAGCACAATGGAAGTCGAGAGATGCGAGAACGTATGCACAGCCGCCGGATCGGTCAAATCGTCCGCGGGAACATACACCGCTTGAATGGAGGTGATGGCGCCGCTCACCGTATTGGCAATGCGCTCCTCGAAGCCTGAAAGCTCGGTGCCCATGGTGGGCTGGTAGCCCAAGCGCGACGGCATCTGGCCCATCAGGCCGGACACTTCCATGCCGGCCTGGATGAAGCGAAAGATATTATCGACCAGCAGCAGCACATCGCGATGCTCGTCGTCTCGAAAATACTCGCACATGGTGAGCGCCGCCAAGCCGACGCGGAACCGGCTGCCGGGCGGTTCGTTCATCTGCCCAAACACCATCACCATGTTCGGCAGCACGCCGGCCGCCTGCATGCCGCTATAGAGTTCCTCGCCTTCGCGGCAGCGTTCGCCGATGCCACAAAAGATGCTGACACCCTTCTGGTGCTCGATCATGTTGTGGATCATTTCGGTGAGCAATACGGTCTTGCCCACCCCGGCGCCGCCGAACAGTCCCGACTTGCCGCCACGCTCAAGGGGCAACAGTACGTCGATACACTTGATTCCTGTTTCGAAGATCTCCGACTTGGTGGAACGCCGATCGAGCGGCGGCGGGGCGCGATGCACGGTGCGCCATTGAACATCCGCCGGCGGAGGCTGCCGGTCGATGGCGTTGCCGAAAACGTCGAACATGCGAGATAGGATGCCCTTGCCGACCGGGGCCTTCAGCGGGCCGCCTGTATCTTCCACAACGCTGCCGCGCACCAGTCCTCCGGTGGCCGTCAGCGCGATTCCACGCACGCTATGCGCATCGAGTTGGCTCAGCACCTCAATCGCTACTTTTCCATCGCTGGCGTGCAGCAATGAATAGATGGCCGGCAGGTGTTTGTCGAACCCTACGTCGACCACACTGCCGCGTACCGAGAGGACCGCGCCGAGGTTCGCGGGCGTGGGGAGGTTGTTTTCCATGCGGGTCACTACCTGGCGGATTCACTCGATTTCATCCATGCATTGGTTGCGCTATGCTGCCCATAAGCCCAGCCAATTGCGGGCCTCGGCGGATCATCGCGATCGAAGTACCGGATCGTGGCTCTTCGTAAACGGCTTGCAGAACGTCGCCATGCCGTGCTGCCACCTGGCTTCGCCGACCATGGCAACGCGCTCTATATCGGCGAAGTGTTTCGCGTCAAACTTAATGTCTTCCCAAAGGGCTGCGCCATCCCACCCGTGAAAACCGGTCATGTCAAACAAGACGCTCACCTTGCCGTGCTGTTTGACCAGCCGTTCAAATTCGGGCGTGAAGTGCTCGTAATCAGCCTTCGATAACTTTCCGCTGACATGAACAGTAAGAATCGTCCCGCCGTTTTCTTCAATGAGTTGAATTGCCATTGGAGCTCCATTTCCAGTTGCGAATTTCGGGCATGTCTTCGCCATGCTTGTCGATGTAGTGCTTGTGCTCGATCAGTTTGTCCCTCATGGTCTGCTTCAGGTAAGCTGCCCGGGAGCCTAAGTGCGGCAGCCGATCGACCACGTCCTGGACCAGATGGAACCGGTCCAGGTCATTCTGCACTCGCATATCAAAGGCCGTTGTGATGGTGCCCTCTTCTTTGTAGCCGCGAACATGAAGGTTGCGATTGGCCCGCCGGTAGGTCAGGCGGTGAATCAGCCAAGGATATCCGTGATAGCCAAAGATGATGTGCTTGTCCTTGGTGAAGAGGGAATCGTAGTCGGCGTCGCTCAGTCCGTGGGGGTGTTCGCTCTCGGATTGCAGCTTCATCAGATCGACGACATTAATGACTCGGATTTTCAAATCGGGCAAATGCTCCCGCAGAATGGAAACGGCTGCCAGAATCTCCAGCGTGGGGGTGTCCCCGCAACAAGCCATCACCACGTCCGGCTCGGCCGCATCCTGGTCGTTGCTGGCCCACTGCCAGATGCCGATTCCTTGCGTGCAGTGCACCGCGGCGGCATCCATGTTCAGCCATTGCGGTAGGGCATGCTTTCCGGCCACCACCACATTCACATAATGGCGGCTGCGCAGGCAGTGATCGAAAACCGACAACAGACAATTGGCGTCGGGCGGCAGGTAAACGCGCACGATATCGGCTTTCTTATTGACTACGTGATCGATAAAGCCGGGGTCCTGGTGGGTAAAGCCGTTGTGGTCCTGCTGCCAGACATGCGAGGCCAGCAGATAATTCAGCGAAGCAATCTTCCGCCGCCACGGCAGCTCCAGGGTTACTTTCAGCCACTTGGCGTGCTGGCTGAACATCGAGTCGATAATGCGAATGAAGGCCTCATAACTGTTGAAGAGGCCATGCCGGCCGGTAAGCAGATATCCTTCCAGCCAACCCTCGCACTGATGCTCGCTCAACATCGAGTCGAGCACCTGACCGGCGGGCGCGAGGAATTCATCGTTACTTCGTTCGTGTGCATCCCACTGGCGATTGGTGACTTCAAAGACCGCGCCTAAAAGGTTAGAAAGCGTCTCATCGGGACCGAAGATGCGGAAGTTGCGCTGGTCCTGATTCAACCTGGCGACATCGCGGAGGAATTTGCCCAGCACCAGGGTATCCTGGGCTTCCACAGCGCCGGGAGCAGGAACTTTCACCGCATGGAGATGGAAGTCCGGCATGCGCAAATCGCGCAGGAGAGATCCTCCGTTGGCGTGCGGATTGGCGCCCATCCGCCGGTTGCCTTTGGGAGCGAGTTCGGCCAAGTCGGGTATGAGCCTGCCGGCCGCATCAAACAGCTCCTCCGGCTTGTAACTCTTCATCCAGGTTTCAAGCAGTTTCACGTGAGCGGGATGATCGGAATCGACGAGGATGGGCACCTGGTGGGAGCGGAACGTACCTTCAATTTGCAGCCCGTCGACGAACTTCGGTCCGGTCCAGCCTTTTGGCGATCGGAGGACGATCATGGGCCAGCGCGGCCGCGTGGTGTCGTTATTGGTCCGCGCACGGCTCTGGATCTGGCGAATACTCTCGACAGCGTCGTCCATGGCGCTAGCCATCAGTTGATGCATAATTGCCGGATCGTCGCCTTCCACGAAGTAAGGCGTCCATCCGCAGCCGCGCAGAAACTGATTCAATTCCTCATGTTCAATACGCGCCAGTACCGTCGGATTGCTGATTTTGTAGCCGTTGAGGTGCAGGATCGGCAGCACCGCGCCATCGGTGATCGGGTTCAGAAACTTGTTGGATTGCCAGGCAGTCGCCAGGGGTCCAGTTTCGGCTTCCCCGTCGCCGATGACGCACGCCACGATCAAACCCGGATTGTCGAAGGCCGCGCCGAAGGCATGGCTCAAAGAATATCCCAGCTCGCCACCCTCGTGAATCGAGCCCGGCGTGGTGGGCGCGACGTGGCTGGAGATCCCGCCGGGGAACGAGAACTCTGTGAACAGCTTCTTCAACCCGGCCTCGTCCAGGGTGATATTCGGATAGATCTCACTCCAGGTGCCTTCCAGGTAAACATTGCCCACAATGGCCGGTCCGCCGTGACCCGGACCAGCGACGTAGAACATGTCCAGGTCGTACTTCTTAATGAGCCGATTCAAATGCACGTAGATGAAATTTTGTCCCGGCGTGGTGCCCCAATGGCCAACCACCAGCGGCTTCACGTGCGAAAGCAGCAGCGGCTCTCGCAGCAGGGGATTGTCATAGAGATAAATCTGCCCTACCGAAAGGTAGTTGGCGGCTCGCCAATAGGCATCCATTCGGCCAAGCAGTTCCGGCGCTAACGGATCTTCATTTGGTTTCCGCGTGGCGGACTCTTCGGCTGCATCAATCATTCCGTCGATCGTCAATTCAAGCATTTTTCAATCTCCTACTCCGGCGGGCACGGCTTGCGCCTTCGACTCGATACAAAGCAGCAAATCCTTCCAGGATTTTACGAACGCGGCGGCGCCCTCACGCTGGAGTTGCCCGGCCAGCTTCGCGGTATCGAAACCACCGTGGGCGAAGCGCTCCAGCACGATCTCGCAATCACCACCGCCGGGCGGAAGAGCCTGGGAGACCAACCCTTGCCCGGCGAGCGTCAACAATGCCGCTTCCGGCATGCTGCTCACCGTGCCGGGAGCTGCCAGGCGGCTTACGGAAAACGCATGTGACGAGGCAATAGCGTTAGCGCCGCTACTGGCCCAAAGCAGCCGTTGGGCTACTGCGCCTCGATCCGCGAGTCCCAGCCATTGGGCGGACTTCAGTACCTCGCGGTAAGACTTGTAAGACTGCATCGCCACAGCCATGCCGAGGCTGTCTTGCAATCCCCTGGGTTCGCGGCCGGCAACCGCCTCATCCCAGCGGCTGATGAAGATCGAGGCTACCGAGTGGACCACCGGATCGAGGCCGGCTTTGGCACGCCTATCGATTCCACGCATATAGCTGCCCGCGGATTTCATGTATTGGTCGCGCGAAAAAAGCAGCGTTACGTTGACCGGAATACCGGCAAAAATGGCTTCTTCAACCGCTATGAGACCTTTTGGAGTGCCCGGAATGGTGATGAACAGGTTCGGCCTGCCGGCTGCGGCAAACAGCTTCTTGGCCGCTGAAACCGTTTTCACCGGATCATCCGCCAACAACGGCGAAACCTCCAACGAAACCCATCCGTCCTCGCCGTGAGTCGCGGTGTGAATGGGCAGGAAAAGGTCGGCCGCTTGAGTCAGATCGCTCAGAGCAAGTTCGAAGAAAAGCTTTTCGGTAGTCTGCGACAGTTGGCGCTCTACGTGAATTGCGTCATCGTAATCGCCGGTCTCGCGGATGGCGCGGTTGAAGGTGCCCGGGTTCGAGGTTAGCCCTGTGACGGATAGTTCCCGGATATATCGTTCCAACGTCCCGCTCGTCAGCAGGCTTCGCGTAATATTGTCAAGCCAAATGCTCTGGCCCAATCGACGCCGTTCTTCGGTGGGTTCCATTGGTGTCCTTTGCCCGCGATCGCTCGAACGCCGCATCTGGAAAGTGGAACGCGGCGTCCTGCAACCAATGGCGGACTGTTATTTGGCTAGCCCGGCCAATTCCGGGGCGTGTACCGTAACACCTATGGGATGCGTGCCCTGGAGAACCTCGGCGGCCTTTGCGACTTCCGCGGTGGCGCCATGCACCATGAGCAGAAACTGGTCCGTTTTCAGCGCTGTTTCGTATTGCACCACGCTGTCCTTCGGAATTCCCATGCTGTACAGGCCGGCGCCGATGGCGCTCAAACCTCCGAATAGAGTGGCGCCCTCCAAGGCTCCCACAATCCACGCTACTACCGGACCTGCCGCGAGTATGGGACCCAGGCCGGGAACCGCGAAGAAGGCCGCGCCGAACAGCAGGCCCCAAAAACCTCCCCAAAAGGCGCCGGTCTTGCCCCAGTACTTCATTCGGTCGCCGGTGTTGTAATAACCGACGACATGCTCATCGGTGTGTGTGTTCTTGCCGACAACCGAAAGGGTCCGCATGTCGATCCCGGCGCGTTGCAGTGCTTTAACGGCCTCTTCTGCTTCGACGTGGGTATCATAGACAGCTACTACCGCGTTAAGTTCAGACATTCGTACTCTCCTAAAGAATGCGCTCGACATTCCGTATTTCGGCTAATACCAGTGCACGCGCAACGCCACCTCGAGTCATAGTGACAATAGGGCGTTCGCGTTACGCTCGCAGTCGAATACGCAGGTGTAGAATTTGTTCCATCGAGTGCGCATTGTGCATCAATCGCGGAGGGACCGGCCGGCAAACCAAGACATCACGGCTACAGTTGGCGGCGCACTCGCTATACAGCTCTCTGCTTGCAACAGATCGCTGAACGCGCCGGGATGGGTGTACGGCCCATCTTGATGGATCCGTCAGACTGCTCCGCCGCGGTGCGAGCGGAAACGTAGACCAGCGAACGGGCCAAGCGGCGCACGAAGCTGCAACAATGCAATCGCCAGTTCGCGGGCGTTTGCCGTACAATTCCTCCGTCTCGACGGAAGTCCAGGTCATCAACTTGGTGTTTTCCATTGCCATTTGCCATTACCTGCTCGGCGCGAAGGTGTTGGTGCAACAGCGCCGGTTCCCCAAAGAAACTGATTCTGACCATAGACGGATCGTCCTTTCTTATGTTCGAGAGAACTGCGATCGGTGTCATGCTTGCCATGCCCACCGCAAGCAATTGACGTACCGCATAGTACCTTTGCTCACGCAAGCCAGAGGGCAACTTCGACTTCATCTGCGCGTCAAAATGAGCAGCCGAACGCCTGCTCGACCGCATTTGGTCATTCAGCGATATGCGACTGGTATTGGCTTTAGCTTGGTTGGCCGCCTGCTATTTTCCGACCACGCGTTACAGCTTCTGCTCCACCGGCGGATCACGGTTGCACAATTGCTCGCAGAGGCGGCGATTTTGCAAGCGATCGGCAAAGCGCCGGGACAGCCGGTTGAAGTCACGCTGCGCAAGCGACCCGGCGGCGTTACCCGCTGTAAGCCGTTGAAGCACGCCCCACCAGCGCGCGAGAATTTTGAGCCTGCTTCCAGCGCCCGCCGGACCCTCACAAAAGCGCATTCGCAAACTCCTCGAGTTTCAAGCCGGAACTCAGACCCCGGCGCGGAATCGTCCGCTCTCTAAACCATGTGTGGCGGCATTCAGGCCGAAGAAAACATGTGCGAGTTGCCGCCATCGGCAGCGCGTAAGGCTGAGAAACACGCGGCTACACCTCGCGCCCGCGGGCGCCCGCGCGTCTTCACACTCGCCTACCGGTACAGATACCTGCGGAAGGTTGGAAACGAATGAACGGCGCCTCCGCCGGAGAAGAGCTTGCAATTAGCCCTTGCAACGAAAAGCTAAAAATCAACAGAAGTGTTCTCTTTGGCGCTGTGGGCGCTCAAAAGGTAATGAGACACGACCCACTCACTCCCTTCCGCATAGCCGAATGACTCGGCGCAGGCCATCAGGAAAACCCGCCATCGGACCAGCCAGCGGCGCGTTTCGGACTCGCCGTAGGTGTTGGCGAATATCGTCAGCGCCTCGCGGCGATGCTGGTCCAACTGACTCAGCCAGGCTTCGGCTGTCTTCCGATAGTGAGTGCCGTTAAAGGTCCAGTGATTGCGAATGCGGAAATGCTCCTGAAAATGGAGCAGCAGATCCGCGCTGGGCATGAGTCCCCCGGTGAAAAAATGCCGCGCCATCCAATCGGAGGCGTCTTTGGCTTCGAATGGATAGGCGAAATCGCGGTGCGCGAACACGTGGATGAAGAGCAGCCCGCCAGGGTTTGTCCAGCTCGCGATCTTTTCAAGTAGCGCCGCATAGTTGCGCATGTGCTCGAACATCTCGATCGAAACCACGCGGTCGAAGCGGCGATCGCTGGCGAACGAGTTCATGTCGGCGGTGACGATATCCAGATTGCGAAGGCCGCGCCGCCGGATCTCGCCATCGATGTATTCTTTCTGCGTTCGTGAGTTGGACACGCCTGTTATGCGGCTGTCGGGAAATCGCTCGGCGGCGTACAGCGAGAAGGATCCCCAACCGCAGCCCAGTTCCAGGACCGTTTGACCGTTCCGCAAGCAGGCCCGATCGGCCGACAGATCCAGCATGGCATCTTCGGCGGCGGCCAGGGTAGCCGTTCCCGCGGGCCAGTACGCGCTGCTGTATTTCAGGCGCGGTCCCAGAATGAGCCGGAAGAATTCCGTGGGCACTTCGTAATGCTGGCTGTTGGCGGCGCTGGTATCGATGGCGATCGGACCACTGCGCAGGCTCCCGATGAAGGCGGCTTTCCGCCGTGCGCGGCTCTCGTCAGCGAGCCGCTGCTTCAGCAGCCGGCGAATGCCGTAACGGATCAGCCAATCGGGCAGTACGTCCTTTTCCAACAACGACACATTCAGCTCCGCGGGAACCACGGGACGAAGGCGCTGGTGGTTTCCCGATAGCGCCGGTACTCATCGCCGCGGCTGCGCAGCGCCTGCGCTTCCGTCGCGGGAATGCCGCTCACTTTGAAGAGGAAGAAGAGAATCAGGGCTGGCGAAATCAGGCCGGCGAACCCGGCGTGAGCGGGCAGAGCGACTAAAGCAAATGCCACCCAGATGAGCCATTCGAAGAAATAGTTGGGATGGCGAGAGTAGCGCCAAAGCCCCGTACGACAGGTCTTGCCGCGATTCGCCGAATTCGACTTAAAGGCGTTGAGTTGCAGATCGGCCGCGGCTTCCCCCGTCATGGCAATCAGCCATAACCCGGCGCCCGCGATTTCAAGGGCGGAAAACGCCGGCTCGATATTGCGCGCCGCCAACAAAAACGGAGCGGAAAGCACCACGCAAACGAGCGCCTGGAATTCAAAAAACAGCAGGAATTTGAGTGCGATGTGGGTTCCCCAGTCGTTGCGCAACTGCACGTAGCGGCCTTCTTCGGGATGCCCGATCACGCGCGTGACAATCAGATAGATCGCCAGGCGCAGGCCCCAGATGGCCGCCATGGCCGCGATTAGAATGCGGCGCGGCTCCCAGCCGTCGCTCATGGCGGCGTAGAGGCAGCCCAGTTGAGCCAGTCCGGCCGCCCAGCCGGCGTCCACAATCGCGGCATTGCGCAGCGGAAAATGGATCAGCCAAAGCAGCAGCATGAGGAGGGCGACCGCAGCGCCGCCGGTCGCGATGAGCTGGATCATGAAGCGGGCGCCTCACGCGTCCAGACGCGTCGCAAGAGGGGAGCGGTCAATAAATAAATCGAGAGTGCCACCGCGGCGCCGACCAGGAGCCATGCAACCAGAGCATGCAGGGTGGCGGTCCATAGCGTGAGGATGGCGTGCCAGGCATCGGCATGAATCATGGCCAGGATGGCCGATACGGAGAGCGCCGGCGCCTTCACGCTGAAAATCCGCGCCCCCAGGCGCAGGAACGGGACCAGCAGCGCCAGTTGCAAAGGCCACGCCAGCCCGTTCACCAATTGTATGGCCGGAAGGTTCAAGCGCAGAGCGATGGCCGTGATCGTACATAGCAGACTGGTCGAGCCGAGCACGGGAGTAACCCCCAAAGCAACGCCAAGCGCAACGGTCAGAGCGATCTTATGCGGAGACATGCCCTGCCGCAAGAGCTCGACAAACGGTTGGATGAGTCTGCGTCGGATCATGCGCGCTTCCAGAGAATGGTTTCGGCCCGCTCAGCAGGCGCCAGACGGTACAACTGGAGGAGCACATAAAACGACGTGGCGATATTTCCCAGACCCATGATCAACAGGAACCACAGCGCGCGCGGCCACACGCCGCGCTCTTTGTAAAAGACCCACGCGTAGAAAATCAAGAATCCCGAATAAGCGTCGTACAAGGTCGCCATCGCCCACGGGTTGTTGGCATACGCGGGCCAAGCCTGCCACAAGCTGACCGAGAGGCTGGTACGAATGGTGGCCGCGCTCATCCAGATGAAAATTGCCGCGCACAGCAGTTTCAACGACAACTTCATGACCTGGCCTGCTTCAGCCTTTCCAGGCTCGCGGTCAACGCGTGAAAGTCGTCCAGAATAAGCATACGCCCGCTGCGTATCCCTCCAACCGACCCCTGAGCGCCGCGTCCGCCGAGCCAGATTTCGGTGCTCTGCGGCAACCCGGCGGCGACCGCCCTGAGGGTGCCGGTAAGTCCCTCGCCTGGCGCAAGGGCCACAATGCCCAAGATCACGACAGCCGCGGAGACCAGCGTCGCGGCGGAGACGATTTCCCGGGCGGGTAGATTCGGACCGAGGTAGAGAACCTCGTAACCCGCCGACACGGCCAGCATGGCCGCCGCCAGAATTCCAAACTCATGCAGTTCACCCGGCGGCGTGGCGAACAGCAGCGTGGTGGCGGGACGGGCCGGCTGATATTGGCGAATGAGGCTTCCTAACAGGTTGCGCAGGATGCCGGATGTCATGTGCTCCTGCGCCACGTTGAAGCTTCCGTTGTGCCAGCGCTCGCCGACCAGTTCCATCAGCGGAAGAACCACTTCATGGATGAGATCCGGAATGGTGAGTGTGGCCGCCAAACGGCCCAACTCGCGGTCGGCGGCATAGGCATCGAAGGCTTCGATTGCTCCCACCACCGTTTCCAAAAGTACGCGCGGAGGCACGCCCGCCGCTTGAGACATCGTCTGTGTGGCGTCGGCTGCCGTCTTGACCAGAGCCTCAAGCTGTTCATCGCTTAGTTGTGCAGCTTGGCCAATCGCGTAGCCGGCGGCTAAAGCGTCGCGCAGCAGCGTTAATCGGTGGATTTGACCTTCGTCGTAAACTCGGCCTCGCGCCGTCCGCGACGGAACCACGGCTTCATAGCGGCGTTCCCACGCCCGTAGAGTATCGATACTAATACCGGTCAGCTTGGAGGCGGCGCGAATGGGGTAACTGGCGCCGGCTTTTTTCATCACAATTGCAATGATAGAACGGCTGGTTACATATTGTCAAGCAATTGTCATGGACAAATACTTGACAATGGACCAACTCAACGTTATTCTGAAAACGTGCAGGACCGCGAACATCGTTACCGTTTCGGCGCCGTGTTGCCTTTCGCACTGATCCATCTGGGAGCGTTAGCGGCCTTTGTCGTCCCGTACTCGCCCCGGCTTGCGATTCTTGCCGCGGCGATGTTCAGTATCCGCATGTTCGGGGTCACGGCCGGATACCATCGCTATTTCAGCCACAGAAGCTACAAGCTGGGCCGCGCCGCGCAGTTCCTGTTGGCCGTTCTGGCGCAGTCGTCCGGACAGAAGGGCGTGCTTTGGTGGGCTGCTCTGCATCGCGAGCATCACCGTCACGCCGACCGCGAGGAGGACATCCATTCGCCCTGGCAGCGCGGGTTCTGGTGGTCGCACGCGGGTTGGGTCCTGTCCAACGAACATGACAGCTACGATCCCAAACTGATCGCGGACTTCGCCAAATTCCCGGAATTACGCTGGCTCGATCGTCACCACTGGGTGCCTGCGGTCGCGCTGGCGGCTGTACTGGCGCTGTCGGGTCCGGGCGTATTCGTCTGGGGCTATCTCGTTTCCACCGTGTTGCTCTACCACTGCACGTTTGCGATCAACTCCATGGCGCATCTGTTCGGCACGCGCCGCTTCGACACGCCGGACCACAGCCGCAACAACTGGCTGCTGGCGCTTGTCACCTTCGGCGAAGGCTGGCACAATAATCATCACTTCTCCATGGGAAGCTGTCGCCAGGGCTTGCGCTGGTGGGAAATCGATATTACCTATGGCGTGCTGAAACTGCTGGCGCTGCTTGGCATCGCCCGGGACCTACGCCCCTTCCGCGTTCCCGCGCCGCGTACGCAAGGTTCGAAATAATGCGCATTGCGGTCATCGGAAGCGGTATCGCTGGCATGGCAGCCGCATATTATCTCAGCCGCAAGCACGATGTGTTCCTGTTCGAGAAGGAGCCACGCCTGGGCGGGCACACGCATACGGTAGAAGTGCGAAGCAGTCGCGGACCGCTGCCCGTCGACACTGGCTTCATCGTTCACAATGACCGCACCTACCCGAACCTGGTAAAGTTGCTTGCCCAACTGGGCGTGGAAACGCAGCCCAGCGACATGTCGTTCGGCGTGGCCTGCCGCAGCACCGGATTCGAGTATTCGAGCCGCGGTCTCGGAGGATTCTACGCGCAGCGCTCCAACCTGCTGCGTGCCGGCCAGCACCGCCTGCTGCGCGAAATCCTGCGCTTCAACCGCGAAGCGCCCGCGGCTCTCGATACGCCCGAGGACGCCAACATCACATTGGGCGAGTTAATGACGCGCGGCCGCTATTCGGACCAGTTCACGGAGCGATACCTGTACCCCATGGCGTCGGCGGTTTGGTCCATGGCGCCGGAGTCCATTCACGCTTTTCCCGCGCAAACGTTGCTGCGGTTTTTTCAGAACCACGGCATGCTGGGCATCAATACGCATCCGCAATGGAAGGTGATTCGTGGCGGAAGTTCCACCTACGTCGCTCCCCTTACCGCACCTTACAAAGACCGGATCTACACGGACATTCTGATTCGCTCCGTAGCGCGGGAGCCGGGCTCCGTGACCGTTTACTTTTGGCATCGTCCGGAAATGGTCTTCGATCAGGTGGTTTTCGCCTGCCATGGCAATCAGATTCTGCCGTTGCTCGATCCGGCTGCCGATATTGAGAAGGATATCCTCTCCGGCTTTGCCACCGCCCGCAACGAGGTGTCGCTGCATACCGATTCCTCGCTGCTGCCAAAGCGGCCCAGCGCGCGGGCATCCTGGAATTACCTGTTGAAGCCGGATGCGCGCGGCGGCGCGACGGTTACCTATCACATGAACCGCCTGCAATCGTTCGATCTGCCGGAAGACTACTGCGTCACGTTAAACGGCAGCGCGGAAATTGCCCGCGCTAAAGTGGTACGGCGCCTGGAATATCATCACCCGATCTACACGCGAGCGGCCGTCGCGGCGCAGTCGCGCTGGAGCGAGATCAGCGGACGCAATCGCACGCACTACTGCGGCGCGTATTGGTTCAACGGCTTTCACGAAGACGGATTGAATTCGGCGTTGCGTGTGGCGCGCGCGCTGGGGGTAGAGTGCTAGCCGTCGAGTCCAGCCTATACTTCGGAACGCTCCGCCACCGCCGGTTCGGGCCCGCTCGCCACGAGTTTACCTATCCCATCTTCATGGCTTTTCTGGACGTTGATCGTCTGCCGGAGCTGATGCGTGTCTCGCGTTTGTCCAGCTACAACCGCTTCAACTGGGCGAGTTTTCACGAGAGCGATCATTTTGGCGACCCGGCTCTAACGCTTCGCGAGCGGCTGAAGGGGGATGCCGCGGCTTCCGGCATTGACCTGCCGGATGGGCCGATCTTCCTGCTCACGCATCTCCGTTACCTCGGCTACAACTTCAACCCAGTTTCCTTTTTCTACTGCTACGGGCGCGAAGGCCGCCTCGAATCGGTGCTGGCCGAGGTGAACAGCACTTTTGGCGAGAGCCACAATTACTGGCTGTCGCCCGCGAATCGAACCCCCGGCGCGCAAACCTACCGCTCACCCAAAGTCATGCATGTCTCGCCATTTATGCCGATGGAACTGGATTATCGCTTTGTACTGCCGCCGCCCGGCGAGCGGCTGATTGCCCACATGGATACGTTCGCCGGCGGCCGCCGTTCCTTCGATGCGACTCTATCGCTCGAACGCGCACCCTGGAGTGCGCCGTCGCTGCGCGCAGCCCTACTGCGATTCCCGTGGATGACGGCGGCGGTGACCGCCGCCATCCACTGGCAAGCCCTGAAACTCTATTTGAAAAAAGTGCCGGTGTTCACGCATCCTGCCCGGCGCCAGGAGAAACACCCGTGAATCTCATCCCCGTGTCCGTCGCAAAAGCAATATTTCTAAGAAGCCTGGAGTCGCTGCGAGGCGGCACGCTCGAATTGATCACCGATGGACGCACCTTGCGCTTCGGCGAACCTTGCGGTGAATTGCACGCCACCGTCGCCGTCGACAACGAGCGCTTCTTCCAGCGCGCTGTATCCGGCGGCGATATTGGCCTCGGGGAAGCCTGGATGGATGGAGACTGGTCGTCGCCCGACCTGGTAGCGGTGGTTCGGCTGGCCGTGAGAAATCTGGCTCGCGACGAAAGTCACAAGCTGCTGAGTGCCG
The DNA here is from genome assembly GCA_963738375.1 of Bryobacterales bacterium. GTDB lineage: Bacteria > Acidobacteriota > Terriglobia > Bryobacterales > Bryobacteraceae > Bog-159. Next base: position 705,981 of record CAVTWL010000005.1, read on the forward strand.
TGAGAGGGGGCTTCGACATTCTGCGCCACCGCCTGCGCAAAAACTCCGTAACCGGCAGCCGCCGCAACATCCGCGCGCATTACGACCTGAGTAACGATTTCTTCCAACTGTTCCTCGATCGCGGCATGTCGTACTCCTGCGCTTTCTACGAGCACGGCGGCGATTCTCTCGAAGCCGCGCAATTCCAGAAACTGGACCGTATCTGCCGCCAACTGCGGCTGGGCCCGGAAGACCATGTGCTCGAAATCGGCACAGGCTGGGGCGCGTTTGCCGAACACGCTGCGCGTCATTACGGCTGCCGCGTAACCACTACCACCATCAGCGCCGAACAGTACCAATACGCCTGGGATCGTTTCGCCTGTATTCCCGAAAGCGATTGCATCGAACTCTTGCAGCAGGACTACCGCAATCTGCGCGGACAGTTCGACAAAATTGTGAGCATTGAAATGTTCGAGGCGGTGGGTCTGCGATACTACGACGATTTTTTCCGCGCCTGCGACCGGCTCCTGCGTCCGGATGGTTGTATGTTCCTGCAAACCATCACCATGAACGACCAAACGTTCCCTTCCTACCAGCGGCGCAGCGACTGGATTCAGAAATATATTTTTCCGGGCTCGGAACTGGCTTCCGTGGTGGAGGCAATGCGCTCGCTGGCGCGCGTGACGTCGTTGTCGCTGCACCACGCCGAAGACATCGGCCGCCACTATGCGCGCACGCTGGCGGACTGGCGCGCGCGTTTCAACGGCCGTTTACCGGAAGCGCGCGCGCTGGGTTTCGACGAGCGCTTCATCCGCATGTGGGATTACTACCTGGGATATTGCGAGGGCGCCTTTCTGGAGCGCCATATCGGGGACTGCCAGTTTTTCCTGACCAAGAAATCGTGGCGCGAACGAGCATCTTCCGTTTCCGCTGCCGGCGAAAGGGCGGCCCAAGGAATCAGCAGCGAATAGTCTTGCGCTTCCTGCCGATCTTGCCGGCCGCCTCGGCCTTTTCGATTTCAGCCACCGCGGGCGGTACCTTGCACGCCGTATCGCCCATGTCCACGGAGACCGCGCCCATTTCCCGGGCCGCACGCAGCGCTTTTCCGGATAGGGGCTTCACGTAAATTCCCACGGCGACGACAAAGCGGTTCATGCTGTAGCGGACGCGATTTTGCGCACCGCCAATGTCTTTTGCGATCCGCTTCAAGAGGCTCTCGATTTCCGGCAGATCCAGTTCCGCATCTTCCACGGTGGCGACGATGCCGGCATAAGTACACCATCCGCACGATGCCGTCTGCTCGTCCTTCTCTCTGGTCCACTGGACTGCCAGTTCCCGCCCGTGCGCGCTTTCCACTGCCACAAACGGTACCGTGTATTCCGCAATCATGCCCATGCCCGATGAACCCGCGGCCCATTGGTTTAACTGCGTCCTGGTCATCCGCGACCCATCGGCCACCAGGCCGGCGAGATACATCGCTTCCATCATGCCCGTGCCGTAAAGCTCGCAAGCCAGTTGCTGTTCGCCCTTGATAGCCTTGGCAATCACTTTAAGGTCGGCGACGGAAACCCCGAAAACGCGATTCGCGGGCATCCCGTGGCGAGCGTATGTCTTGCGCGCCTTCTCCGTGCCCTTCTTCTTCAGGTCGGCGGTGATGGTAGCGACGGTCGGCATAATTTTGATTTTAACGGCTAAATTTCAAAACCCAAGCCGGCTGCGCCAGCAAATCTTCCGGCAACTCCGGCAGGTCAACAGTCACCGATCCACCCGTCGCCTGGAATCGCAGCGGCGCAGCGCCGCCCAACAACATTACCGTCTTCGGCTTCGCACCCTCATAAGCTTTCAAAGTGAAGTGGTGGCCTGGCCAGCGCGGCAGGATGGCATATAAGTCGTCTCCCTTGGAAGTGAAAAACGCTTCGATGGAAGCTAGCCCGGCTTCTGGCTTGCCGGATAGTTTCGCCACATCGTAATCGGTATTGAATTCCGCGTTGTAGTTCGTCTTTGGCACTTCCCCGGCGGTCCACTGGCGTGTGGTTTTGCACGCCTTCGTGCCGTAGATGGCTTCGCCGTTCACTTTCAGCCACGAGCCCATTTGCAACAGCCGCTCTTCCATGATCACTGGAATCGTTCCATCGGACGCCGGCCCGATATCCAGCAGGAGATTGCCGCCGCGGCTGACGGTGTCGGTCAACAAGATCACCAGCTCGCGCCCGGTGTGATAGTGCTCCACGCGTTCCGCGCGATTGTAGCCGTAAGAAAAGCCCATGCCGCGGCTTTCTTCCCAGGGATGATCCAGGCCGCTCATGCCCGGCGTGTATTCCGTGGTCCAGTAGCCGCCGTGCTTGTGCTTGGTCTCTTTGCCCCAGCGATCGTTGATCACCACGGAGTCTTTCACCGGCGATTCATTGAACAACCATGCCAGCAATTCCGGACTGCGCCATTCGCTGGACGGCAGATCCCATTCGCCGTCGCTGAATATGATCGAAGGCTGGTAGCGCGTGACCACATCCTTAAACTGCGGCATCATGTGCTCCGCCACATATCGCGGTTTATCGGAAAGATACAGCGGGTTGTACCACTCGTAAAGCGAATAGTAGATGCCCATGCGCAGCCCCTTCGCGCGCACGGCGGTAGTCAGGTCGCCCAACAGGTCGCGATGCGGCCCGGCCTCGACGGCGTTCCAGGGCCGTCCCCACGTGCGCGATGCCTCCTGGCTGGGCCACAACGCGAAACCCTCGTGGTGTTTGGATGTCAGCACCACATACTTGGCGCCGGACTTCGTGAAAACATCCGCCCAATGGTCCGGCTCAAACAACTGCGCGTGGAACTGCGGCGCGAAATTGGCGTAATCGTAAGCCGCGCCGAATAGCCGCTTGTGATAATCCCAGGAACCCGCATCCACTGGATTCGCGCCGGCCTTCTTGCCTTCGGTGATGGCATGCCAATACCACTCCGCGTAAGCCAGCTTGCCGGGCAGCACCGGCGCATAAGCAGGCACGGAATAAACACCCCAGTGGATGAAGATGCCGAACTTGGCTTCGCCAAACCACGACGGCGTCGCGCGCCGGTCCAGTGACTCCCAGTTGGGCTGGTAAGGCTGCGCCAAAGCAAAAGCCGTGCACAACGAAAACGACAGAATGGTTTTGAACATAGATTGGATCGCCGATCAGCCCGGGGAGGGGGCATCCGCTTGCAGCCGTTCGTACACATCGCGCGCAGCTTTCTGGGCGGCGCCCTTCTTGGTGTTGCCCTCCGCCTGGCCTACCCATTCGCGGCCCACGCGCGCTTCCACGGTGAAGGTCTTGGAGTGTTCGGGCCCGCGCTCACGCACGATCACGTAGCGCGGTGGCGGCAGCCGGCGCGCCTGGGCAAACTCCTGCAGTGCGCTCTTGTAGTCGGTCAGATTCTTGGGCACCTGCTCGCCGGTGAGCGCAAATTCCGAAAGGCCCGGCGCCACCACGAAGCTCTGGATAAACTGTCGCGCCGCCTCAATGCCCCCATCCAGATAAAGAGCCGCGATGAGGGCCTCCAGCGCGTCCACCAGCAACGTTTTTTTGGTGCGGCCGCCGCTCATCTCCTCGCCGCGGCCCAGTTCCAGATACTCGCCCAGGTTCAGCCGCTGCGCCGCTTCGTGCAGCCACACCGCGCTCACCAGATGCGCTTTCCACTTGGATAGGCGCCCTTCCGCCGCTTCCGGATGACGCTGCAGCAGATCCTCGCTGATGAGAAACCCTAAAACAGAATCGCCCAGGAACTCGAGTTGCTCGTTGTCGCGCGATGCCGGGTGCCCGTCGATGAGCGACTGTTCGTGTACATGCGAGCTATGCGTCAGCGCGCGTAGCAGGATCTCGCGGTTGGCGAACCGATGGCCGGCAGCAGCCTCTAGAGAGTCCAGATCCGCGCGCATGGGAAAGTTTACGGCTTCTGCGGGGGAGTTGACGGCGCCGCGGGCGCCGTTGCCGGAGGCGCGACAGGCGCAGCCGTGCCAGCCGGGTTCTTCTTGCCGATCGCACGTACCCGCTCGGCCTGCGCCACCTGACGAATCTGTATATTCACATCCGGCGTAGCCATCACTTTGTCGAACTGCGCAATCGCCAAATCGTACTTCCCTTCTTCGCTGTATGCCTTGCCCAGCCGCACGATGGTGGCCGCGTCCGGTTTGTCCGTACCCTCGATGGCGGTCTTGAATTCGCTTTCCGCCTCGGCGTACTTCTTCGCAACCAGATCGCCCGCGCCCATGGATGCATGTGCCTGCGCGGCGAAATCCTTCTTCGCCTCGGCCCATTGTTCGTCGGTCAGGTTGGCATTTGGCTTGGGGGCGTCCTTGATCAGTTCCAATGCGTTCTTGGCATACTTATTTACCTTGGCGAGTTTCTCTTCGCGGTCCAGGTCGAATTCCTTGGTGTGCTGCGCGATGGTCCCCGCCAGCAGCAGCATGGCTTGAAAATTCTTAGGATCGGCTTCCAGCGTCCGCTCGCCGAATACCACGGTGTTGTCGTAATCGTGCTTCTGGTCGTAGGAGGCTGCTTCGAAGTAAAGTGCGACGCCTTTAAACTCCGTGTCCTTGAATTTGGTCAGCACATTCTCGGCGGCAGCGATGCGCGCATCGGCCGTTGCCGCGCCGAACATAGCTTTCAGCGCTTCCAGTTCATCCTGCGACTTGGGCTTGGGTTGCGCGAACAACGCCGGCAACACCGCCACCAGCACTACGGCGCCGCGCAATACGTTTCGTTTCATTTAAGAATGCTCCTCTAATTTGGCTTCTTCTCAAAACTTTTCTGGACTCCCTGCTCGGCCGCATCGTGCGCCCCGGGCGACGCGCCGGTTACCGCCAGGGCTTCCTTGTAGCGCCGCACCGCCCCGTCGCGATCGCCCGCGGCGTCGGCGAGCCGCGCCAGGTACACCAGGGTCCAGGCCTTCACTTGCGCCTCCGGCTGCGATTGCAGCGTCCGTTCGAACAGGCGTTCCGCCATCTCGGGATTCTTTTCGAGCGCCGCGATGCGCGCTAGCCCGTAATAGGCTTGCGCGTGTAGCGGCTTGTCCGTGCTCTCCTCCAGCGCCTTCAGAAACAACTGGCGCGCGCCTTCCAGATCGCGGTCTTTGTAAAACTGTTCCGCTTGCGCGAGCGTCTTATGCGGACCCTTGGGCTCCTCGGGCTGCGACTTCTCCACCACCTTCACCGTGCGCGCCGGCGACTTGGAAACAAATTCGATTCCCGATAGCCGCGTATCCTCGCGTCTCAAGTCCATCGACGCGATCATCTGCGGATAGTAATACCGCATGGCCTGTTCCTGCTTCAGATAGGCCGGGATCTGTTCGGCGAAGTAATCGGTGAGAATGTAGCCTTCCAACTCAGCCTGGTGCGCCTGTTCCGGCTTGTGGTCCAGCCGCGCCTCGATGGCTTTGATCAGCGATTCGTTCACCAACAGCAGATAATCCGACTTGAACGATTGGTCGAGGCCTTGGGCGCGCTGCGCGTGGTCGGCCAGACCGCGGGTGCGCATGATGATTTCCTCGTGGCGCGTGGCGTAAGGGTCCAGCAGATAGTGGAGGTAGGCGTGGCGGATATCGCGCACCCGCATCTCGGGCGAGGGCGTGATCACCACGAAATAATATTGGCCATAGCTGCGCGTCTGTATTTGGTTGGGAGCGCCCAGTAAGTCGATATAGATCTGAAACCCATGCGCCGAGGTGCCCGACATTTCGTTACGCAGGAATCCGTTTACCTGCAGCACGGCGTCCGATACCGGTTCGTGATAACGTTCGATGATCTGGTCGAGGGCCGGCTGCGAGCGGTTCCACAATTCCTCAAGATGCGCTTCCTCGTAGAAGCGCGCCAGCAGGGGAGAAAACTCGCTGAGAGCCGCGGCATCCGGCGGAATATCAACCGCGCGGCCTTTCAGCGAGAACTCGGGAGGCCCGCCCGCCGCCAGCGCGAAAGAGACGTATTGGCTAAAATCCGCAATGGGATCGCTCTGCCGGTGCAGACGATAAAAATCCTTTAGCGCCGCCAGGCTGGGTATGTCTTTCGCCGCCAATTCCTTGCGCACAATCTGACGCATGGGGCTGTTGTTCGGCGAGTCAACATCGGTTTCATATCCCGCCGCGTTGATGGCCGCCATGACGGCGAATAATGTAGGGCTCCCATCCAGTTGGCCCTGTTCGGGAGGCGCGCCTTGGGCGGCCACGGCCAGCAGGATAAGGCCGGCTAAAGCAGTTCGGCTCAGAATAAGACCAGTTTAGCTTATGGCAGGCCCGCGCGCCGCTGCCTTTACATGGTCAGAGTGACTTTGGTGATGGTGCGCGGCTTGTCCGGATCCAGCCCCTTTTCCGCGGCCAGTGTCGCGGCAAAGAACTGCGCCGGAATGATATAAGGAATCGGCGTGTACAACTCCGGCAGCTTGTGCGGCAGCCGGATCACGCGCGTGGCGCGCGCGGCCACTTCCGTATTGTTTGCGTCGGTGATCACCACGGTCTCCGCTTTCAGCCCTTGGAGTTTGTCGAGTGTTTCCGACATGGAAGCCCACGTCGGTCCGGAAGGCGCGAAAGCGAACACCGGAAAGTCGGGATCCACCATGGCGATCGGCCCGTGCAAGAAGTCCGCCGATGAAAACCGCTCCGCCACCACGTAGCAGGTCTCCATCATCTTCAGCGCGAATTCGAAAGCCGTGGCGTAGTTGAGTCCGCGTCCCACCACCACCGCATGATCCATGTACCGGTACCGCCCGCACAACTCGGCGATAGCCGGCTCCATCTCCACCGCCATTTGCGCGCGCTCAGGCACGCGCTGCAGATCGTCGAGGCGGATCTTCCCCCCCAGAGCGTATGCCAGCAGGTAAAGCATCAGCACCTGGCCCGTATACGTTTTGGTCGCAGCGACGCTCTTCTCCTTGCCCGCGCGCACGAGGAAAGTATGCTCGGCCAGTTTCGCCAGCGTGCTCGACGGCTCGTTGGTGATCCCGATGGTGAAAGCGCCTTGCTCGCGCGCTTTGGCCAGCACCTGGTTCGTATCGGTTGACTCGCCGGATTGCGAAATTGCCACCACCAGCGCCTCGCGATAGTCGATGCGGGCATTGTAGAGCGTGTGAATCGCGGGCGCCGCCAGCGACACCGGAATGCCAGTCGTAATCTCCAGCAAATACCGGCCGAACTGCGCCGCGTTATCGGACGTGCCGCGCGCCGCCAGCACGATCAGGCGCGGCCGCCGCTTCGCCAGCCGCTGCTTGAAGCGTTCGATGCGGCGGATTTCGGAAGCCAGCGTGCGGTCTAGAGCTTCAGGCTGCTGGCGGATCTCTTCGAGCATTCGGGACATATAAGGTGAGTGGCGGGTGCCGTTACCAGAAGCCGCTAAAGGCTTTGCAGCACTTCAAGGGCTTCGCTAAGTTTTTCGCCGCCATGGACGGCTTGCCATCTTGCGGCCTCGTAGAGTTCCCTCATCGCGCCGGGGTGTATGCCTTCGTCAGCATCGGTGACGGTGGCAATCCGGCCATTCATATCGCGAAGGACCAAAGCGTACTTCTCCAGGGAACCATATAGTCCCGGCGAATCGTAGTGTCCTTGAGATCCATACAGCTCATCCGGCATGGGGGTCCCGGCGCCGTACGCCACCTTCTCAGAGATCGAAAGCGAGAATCGTCCGCCGATAGGGGCAATAAAATTCGACTCCTGCGCGGTAGGCTCCCACGGGATTCTCCCCTCTTTGGTCTTCGATACGACATCCTCAAAGAATTTAATGATTTTCGAGTCGGTCATCGCTCGCCTGCCTCCGCCACCCTGGCTGCCACACCTTGTTCCATGCTGAAAATGTCGCTTACCTCTTGGCCGAACCGTGCTAAGCGGGCGTTGTCTGCCCTGCTCAGCTTGCTCCCGGGACTGAGAACCTCATGCATCGAGCGCAACTGTCCAAGGGCGCGGAGAAGGTTGTCTTTCGTCTTCTTCGATAGCCCGTTCTGCCAGCGCCCGCTCAGATAATTGGCCCGACTCATGAGGTCTCTAACTCGCAGCAGTGCCATCTCGGGTTTTTCAGTCCTCAGATACATTGCGGTCTCGCCGGCCGCTTTCGCGGCGCCACCCATTGACTCGCTTAACGAATGCCGCAACGCAACGTCCCTGGCTTCCCGTGCGGCCGCCGACGCGTGCTTCGCAAAGAAAAACGCCAAAACACTGAAACCAGGCCAAGAACCGAGGCCCAATTTCCGATGAGATTGAACATCTGCTTCTGCAAAGATTATTACACGTTAGCTCGACCCTGCGATTAGTTCCCGCTTTGATCCCGGGTACCTGTATTGGAACACGGACGAATCGCTTCCCCAAAACGATAAACCATGGGGATGTCCCTCGCAGGAGCGTGTTACGGGTGAGATCCGTTGTCGGCGGCTTGAAGGCGAAATGCCGGCCAGGGCGCGTTCAGATGGATCTACCGCAGCGATTTCTGTACTTGGATACGATACTCCAGCGCCTTCGCTTCAATCTCCGCCGCGTTCAGGGTCAATGGCCGGGCGTCCTTCACCAACAGCTTGCCATTTACCATCACATCCTGTACATCGCTGCCCTTCAGCGCATAAACCATCTGCGAGTAGACGTTGTACATCGGCACGGCGTTGGGGCGGTCCAGCCGGATCGTGATCAGGTCGGCGCGCTTGCCGGCTTCGAGCGAGCCGATTTCCTTTTCCATGCCCAGCGCGCGCGCGCCGCGAATGGTCGCCATCTCGACGGCCTGTCGGCAGGCAGGTTGCGCGGATCGCCGGTGGTCACCTTCTGCAGTTTCGCGGCGAGGTCCATCTCTTCGAACATGTTGAAATCGTTGTTGCTGCCCGCCGGCCCGTCGGTGCCCAGTCCCACCGCAATATCCAGCGCCAGCATGCTTGACCACCGGCGCCACGCCGCTGGCCAGCTTCATGTTGCTCGACGGGCAGTGCGCCATGCCCACGTCCGCGCGCTTTCAGGATCGCCATATCGGCATCGTCCACCCAGACGCCGTGCGCGGCCACCGTCCGGCCGTTGAGCACGCCCAGCGCGTCGAGCGCCTGCGTCGGGCGTCATGTGCCGCTTCGCCAGCGCATCGTCGTTCTCGTTTTTGGTTTCCGACAGGTGAATCACCAGCGGCGCACTGATAGCTGGTTCGCGAGCGCGCGGCCGCCTTCAGCGTCTCATCGGAATTCGTGTAAATGGCGTGCGGAGCCACCGCCGGCACAATCAGCGGATCGTTGTGGAAGCGCGTCAAGAACTGCTCCGTCGAACGCCAGCGCAGTCCGCGGGAGTCTTGGCATCCGGCGACCGGGAAGCCGATGATGGTTTCGCCCAGCACGCCGCGCATGCCCGGCTTCTTTGGTCGCTTCCGCCACCACGTCCTCGAAATAATACATGTCGGTGAAGGTGGTGGTGCCGGACAGCATCATTTCGAGCAGCCCAGCCGCGTGCCCCAGCGCACGAAGTCGGCCGTCACGTTCTGCGCTTCAGCCGGAAAAATGAAGTGCTCCAGCCAGTCCTGCAGCTTCATGTCATCGGCGATGCCGCGGAAAAGCGACATGGCCGCATGCGTATGCGTGTTGATCAGACCCGGCGCCAGAATCGCATCGGGGCGGTCCAGCCGGTGCGCGCGCCTGGTAGCGCGCGTCGATCTCGGCGCGCGGCCCGACTGCCACAATGCGCTCGCCGCGGATGGCAATCGCGCCGTTCTCGATCACGCGCCGCTGCGCATCCATGGTGACCACGTAGCGCGCCGGTCCAGATCCAGTCGGCGGATTCGCGCGGCGAGCGCCGCACGCGAACAGCAGAAAGCTACAAAAAAGACGCATCGAAGGGCCTTGGAAATAGATCTTTCAAACGGAAGGTTTCGGTCTTGCCGTGCAGGTTGACCAGCACGAGTTCCACGTCGCCGCAGAACTCCCACAGGATCTGGCGGCACGCCCCGCAGGGCGGCGTCAGGGTATCGGTATCGGCGGCCACCGCCACGCGCCGGAACTTGCCGCGCGCCTTCCGAAACCGCTTTGAAGACCGCCACGCGTTCGGCGCAAAGGGTCAGTCCATAGGTCGCGTTTTCCACGTTGCAGCCGGTGTGGATGCGGCCTTCGGAATCTTCCAGCGCCGCCCCACTTGGAAATGGGAGAAAGGCGCATGCGCATGTTTCGCGGGCTGCCAGCGCGGCTTCAACCAGACGATCCACTCAACCCTCCAATCTGGGCAGCAGCGCATTCAGGAATTTCACCAGCGTGCCGCGCACCATTGCGCCCGTCTCCAGCACTTCCGCGTGGTTGATTTTCTGCGGCAAGATTCCCGCGGCCATATTCGTCACGCAAGAAATCCCCAAGCACGCGCATACCCATGTGATTCGCCACGATCACTTCGGGCACCGTGGACATGCCGACCAGGTCCGCGCCGATGGTCGCGCAGGTAAGCGAATTTCGGCCGGCGTCTCATAGCTCGGCCCGAGCATCGCCGCGTACACGCCTTCGCGAGAGCGAAATACCAAGCTCTCGCGCCGACCTCCTGCGCGATTGCGCGCAACTCGGCCGAATAGGCCTCCGACATATCCGGAAACCGCGGCCCGAGCGCGATCGTCGTTCGGGCCCACCAGCGGATTCGCGCCCTGCAGATTGATGTGGTCGGAAATCAGCACCAGCCCGCCGCGTTCCAGTTTCAGATTGATGCCGCCCGCCGCATTGGTGAACACCATGGACCGCACGCCCAGCGAGCCCAGCACGCGCACGCCGAAGGCCACCTGCGCCGCCGAGTAGCCTTCGTAGAGGTGCACGCGGCCCGCCATGGCGGCCACATCGAGTCCGTCCAGTTTGCCGAACACCAGCTTGCCCGCGTGTCCGACGGCGGTGGAGCGGCCAGCCCGGAATCTCGGCGTAAGGAATCTCCACCGCGTCCGCGAGTTCATCGGCGAAAGCGCCCAGCCCGCTGCCCAGCACCACGGCCGACGCGCGGCCGCGCCGTCAGTCCGAGCTTCCAGATGAAACGGACCGCCTCGCGCGATCACAGCAGCATCCCCGCAATGCAGGCCGACATGAAGTTCGCCATGGTCCCGCCGCCACGGCCTTCAATCCCAGCCGCGCCAGGTCGGATTTGCGGTTGGGCGCCAGCGCGCCGATGCCGCCGATCTGAATGGCGATCGAGCTGAAGTTGGCAAACCCGCACAGCGCGTAGGTCGCGATGGTGAACGAGCGCGGATCGAGTTGCTGCTTCAGCGGTCCGAGTTGCAGGAACGCCACGAATTCATTCAGCACCAGGCGCGTGCCCAGCAGATTGCCGACGGTCGGCGCAGTCTTTCCACGGCACGCCCATCAGCCACGCGAGCGGCGCGAAAACGACAGCGAAAATCTGCTGCATGCTGCCCGGCAGCCAGCCCATGCAAGGGCAGCGTGTGAACCCATCCCAAGATGCCGTTGACCATCGCGATCAGCGCCAGAAACGCAATCAGCATGCGCGCCGATGTTCAGCGCCAGATGCAGACCGTCGCCCGCGCCTTGCGCCGCGGCATCGATCACGTTGACCGCGGTCTTCTCGATCTTGACTTCCACGCGCCCGGCGGTGGCCGGCTTGTCCACTTCCGGATAGAAAATCTTGGCCAGCATGATGGTAGCCGGCGCGGTCATGATCACCGCCGTCAGCAGGTGCTCGATGCTCACGCCCGCGATCTTCACATAGGCCGCCATCACCGCGCCGGAAACGTGCGCCATGCCGCTGGTCATGATGGTGAACAGTTCCGACTCGGTCATGCCCGCGATGAACGGCTTGATGGTGAGCGGCGCTTCCGTCTGGCCCATGAAAATGCTGGCCGCCACGTTGAGCGATTCCGCGCCGCTCGCGCCCATGACTTTCTGCATCACGATCGCCATGCCCTTCACCACCCACTGCATCACGCCCAGGTAATACAGGATGGCGAAGAAGGACGCGATGAAGATGACGATGGGCAGCACCTGAAACGCGAAACCACGCCAAACGGTCCCGACTTGATGCCCAGCGGCCCGAAAACGAAATTGCTGCCCGCTTCGGCATAGTCGAGCATGGCATTCACGCCCGCTCCGATGCGCCTGAAAGATTTTGCCGAAGCCGGTCTTCAAGCACCAGCACGGCGAAGGCGAATCTGCAGCCCCAGCCCCACAGGATGATCCGCAGTTTGATGGCGCGCTTGTGCGTGGAGAACAACCAGGCAACCGCCAGATCGCAACCAGGCCCAGCAGCCCGGTGAATCGCTGCATCAGTGCGCTCCGGCCATATTAGCTTACGACTTCCAGGATCAGTTCCCGCTCGTCGGGCTTCTGCGCCGAAATGCGGAAGGCGTCTTCCACCATCTCGCGCCGCCTCTTCCACGTGGTCTTCCTTGGTGTAATACAGGCGGCACAGCACCGAGCCCGCTTCCACCTTTTCGCCGACCTTCACTTCCAGAATCACGCCCACCGCCGGATCGATGGCGTCTTCCTTGCGGTCGCGGCCCGCGCCGATCATGTTGGACGCCAGGCCGATGTCCTCGCGCGTCGATGGCGCTCACATAGCCGCCGCGCGGCGAAGTGATTTCGCGCATGCCGGTGGCATTCGGCAGCAGTTCGAACTTGTCCAGCGCCTGCGGATTGCCGCCCTGCGCCTCCACTGCCTGCTTGAACTTCCTGATAGCCGGAGCCATCCACCAGCATGCTTCTCCGCCAGACGCGCGCTTCTTCGAGCGTCGGCGCAATTCTTGGCCAGGAAGATCATGCGCGCCGCCAGTTCGAGCACAGCCGCGTCAGATCGGCCGGACCGGCATTCTGCAGGGTCTGCGACGCTTCCATGACTTCGAGCGCGTTGCCGACCGCATAGCCCAGCGGCTGGTTCATGTCGGTGATCAGCGCCTGCACGCGTCTTGTCCATGCGGCGGCCGATCCCCACCATCATCTGCGCCAGCCGGCGCGCATCCACCTGCTTCTTCATGAACGCGCCATTGCCCACTTTCACGTCCAGCACCAGCGCGTCCACGCCCTCGGCCAGCTTCTTCGACATGATCGACGACGCGATCAGCGGAATCGATTCCACCGTCGCCGTGACATCGCGCAGCGCAGTAAAGCTTGCCATCCGCCGGCGCCAGTTCGTCGGTCTGCGCCGATGAAGCAGAGTCCGATGTTCGCCGATTGCTGCTTCAGAACTCTTCGATCGTGAGATCGGTGCGGAAGCCGGGAATGGATTCCAGCTTGTCCAGCGTGCCGCCGGTGTGGCCCAGCGCGCGCGCCCGACATCATGTCGGCACGATCACGCCCGCAGCCGCCGCCAGCGGCGCCACAATGAAGCTGGTCTTATCGCCCACGCCGCCCGTGGAGTGCTTGTCCACTTTGATGCCCGGAATCGCCGATCAAATCGACGCGTCTCGCCCGAACGCATCATGCACTCGGTCAACCGGCTGACTTCCCGGTCGGTCATCCCGGAAAAGAACACGGCCATGAGAAACGCCGACATCTGATAGTCGGGAATTTCGCCGCGCGTGTACCCTTCCACGAGAAAGTCGATCTCTTCGGGGGACAGTTCTTCCGCCGTCGCGCTTGCGCTGGATCAAGTCAACTGTACGCATTATGAGACACTTAGCGTAACATTTTGAAGAATGCAAAGTAAAGCTGAGATTCCGCCCCCCGCTGTCTTACATTCCCGCCTTGCGCCATAACTCATTCACCCTGGCTTTCACATCCGCCGACATGCGAATTTCGTCCGGCCACGGTCGTGTAAATCCTTCCGACGGCCACTTCCGCGTCGCATCCACGCCCATCTTCGATCCGAAATCCTGCAGGCGGCTGGAATGGTCGAGCGAATCGACCGGCCCCAGTGTAAATTGAATGTCACGCTCCGGGTCGATATGATTCAGCGCCTTCCAGGCTACTTCCCTGACATTCTGCACGTTCACGTCTTCATCCACCACCACGATGCACTTACTAAACATCGCCTGGCCCAGCCCCCAGATCGCGTGCATCACTTTGCGCGCGTGTCCGGGATACGACTTGCGAATCGACACCAAAATCAGATTGTGAAAAATGCCTTCCGCCGGCATGCAGATATCGCGCACTTCCGGCAATTGCAGCCGCATCAGCGGCAGGAAGATCCGCTCGATGGCTTTGCCCATGTAGAAGTCTTCCATCGGCGGCGGCCCCACGATCGTCGTCGCGTAAATCGGATCCTTGCGCTGCGTGATGCAGGTGACATGAAACACCGGGTATTCCTCGGCCAGCGAGTAGAACCCGGTATGATCGCCGAACGGCCCTTCCGTCCGCAATTCTCCCAACTCGACATAGCCTTCCAGCACGATCTCCGCTTGCGCCGGCACTTCCAGGTCGCAAGTCTGGCACTTCACCATCTCCACCGGACTGCCCCGCAGAAATCCCGCAATCATCATTTCGTCCAGATCCGGCGGCAGCGGCAGGATCGCCGAAAACATGGTCGCCGGATCCGCGCCGATCGCCACCGCGACATCCATGCGTTTGCCGCCCGCCGCCAATTGCGCCGGTAATGCTCCGCGCCCTGCTTGTGCGTCTGCCAGTGCATGCCGGCGGTGCGCTCGTCGAAGACCTGCATCCGGTACATCCCGCAATTGCGCTTGCCCGAGTCCGGATTGCGCGAGAACACCAGCGGCAAGCGTGATGAAGCGCCCGCCATCGTCCGGCCAGCATTTCAGCACCGGATAATCGAGCAGCGAAAACCCCGTGGTGCGGACCACCTCCTGGCAAGGCCCCTTGGAAACGATCTTGGGAAAGAAAGCGCCCATTTCCGCCAGCTTCGGCAGCATCTTCAGCTTCCCCAGCAGCCCTTCCGGCATGCGCATTTCCAGATATTCGGAAATCCGCTGCGCCACCGTGTCCACCGAATCCACTTCCAGCGCGATCTCCATCTTCCGCATGCTGGCAAAGCTGTTGATCAGCACCGGCACGTTGTAGCCCTTCGGCTTCTCGAACAGCAGCGCCGGGCCCGCCCGCCTTCACGGCCCGGTCGGCGAATTCCGTGATCTCCAGGTTCGGGTCCACTTCGAAGGGAATGCGCTTGAGTTCCCGGTTCTTCTCGAGCGCGGCAATGAATTCACGCAGATCGGCGTAGGCCATGAGGGTGTCACTTTCTACTATGATTGAAGTTCACTAACAAAATCCATCAAGGAGCAGCTATGTTCAGTCGAGTGGCGCTGGTGACGGGTGCGAGCCGCGGGATTGGCCGGGAGATCGCCCTCACTCTTTGCCGCGCCGGGTTCGATATCGCGGTCGCCTCGCCGGAGATCGAGAAAAACGAAGAGGTCGCGGGGCTGATCCGCGCTTGCAGCGGTCAGGCCTTTACCGTGAATATGAACCTGCTGTCCTACGATTCCATTCGCGAAAGCTGCGCCAAAGTCGTCGAAAATTTCGGCCGCGTCGACGTTCTGGTGAATAACGCGGGCGTAACGCGCGACGGCCTGGCCGTGCGCATGAAGCGCGAGGATTGGGATAAAGTACTGCAAATCAATCTGAGCGGCGCCTTCTTTACCACCCAGCAAGTCCTGCCCATCATGATGAAACAGCGCTACGGCCGCATCGTCAATATCGCCTCCGTCGTGGGCGAAAGCGGCAACGCCGGCCAGGCCAATTACGTCGCTTCCAAGGCTGGCATCATCGGTCTCACCAAGGCGCTGGCTCAGGAAATGGCACCGCGGCAGATCACCGTCAACGCCGTCGCCCCCGGCTTCATCGATACCGACATGACCGCCGTCCTCACCGGCGAGTTGAAGGAAAAAATGCTCGCTCAGGTGCCGCTGCGCCGCTTGGGCCGCCCGGAAGAAATCGCCGCCGCCGTGCGCTTCCTGGCCAGCGACGAGGCCGGCTATATCACCGGCCACGTCCTCAACGTCAACGGCGGCATGTATATGTAGGAGGGTTTATGTCCAAGATGCGTGCTGTACAAGTAACCCGTGCCGGCGGACCGCTAGAGATGGTCGAGCGGGAAATTCCGGCGCCGGGCGCGGGAACCGTGAGAGTCAAGGTGCAGGCGTGCGGCGTGTGCCATAGCGACTCGCTCACCAAGGAGGGGCTGTTTCCCGGCCTCGCCTATCCGCGCGTGCCCGGTCATGAAGTGGCCGGCGTAGTGGATGCCCTCGGCGCCGGAGTATCCGGTTTCGCCGTCGGCCAGCGCGTAGGCGTCGGCTGGAACGGCGGCTACTGCAGCTACTGCGACAATTGCCGCCGCGGCTATTTCTACGCCTGCCAAACCGCGACCCACGTGACCGGCGTTACCGCCGACGGTGGATACGCCGAATACATGGTTGCACGCGCCGAAGCTTTGGCTCACATGCCCGACGACTTGACGCCGCTCGAAGCCGCGCCCCTGATGTGCGCCGGCTTGACCACCTTCAATTGCCTGCGCAATAGCGGCGCCCATCCGGGCGACGTGGTTGCGGTCCTTGGCTTGGGCGGATTGGGCCATCTCGGCGTGCAGTTCGCCGCCAAAATGGGATTCCGTACCGTGGCCATCGCCCGCGGTCAGGATAAGGGGCCCTTGGCGAAAACCCTCGGCGCCTGCCAATACATCGACAGCCGCGCACAGGATCCCGCCGCTGAACTTCAAAAATCGGGCGGCGCGAAAGTAATCCTTGCCACCGTCACCGAGGGCGATGCGATGTCGGCCGTAGTGAACGGACTCGCCGTCGAAGGCAAGCTCATGGTCATCGGCGCAGCCATGTCCATGCAAGTCTCGCCCCTGCAATTGCTCATGGGTAACCGGGCTGTTAAGGGCTGGTATTCAGGCACGTCCATCGATTCGCAGGACACCCTGGCATTCAGCGCCTTCAGCGGCGTCCGCTCGATGAACGAAGTCTTCCCGCTCGAAAAGGCGGCCGAAGCCTACGGCCGAATGATGAGCGGGCACGCCCGTTTCCGCGTGGTTCTCACCACCGGCAATTAACCGGCTATCACTTGTGATGCCCGCGGCTGCCGCTCTCGGCCGGTGCGCTAATAGGAGCGCCATCAGAGCTCCTGGTAGCCCGATTCAACGGAACCGTCTCCACAGTTCGCATCGCCCCATTCCCATCCGGCCGCATCACCTGAATCGACGCCGTAACCTGAGCCTCCCGGAACGAAAGCAGCGGTTTCCGCACCAAAGCCACGCCAATCATTAGAGCCTCGCCATCAGCCGCGGCCGGTTCCTGTGAAGGCGCAAACGAAGCCGCCATGGCACTACCCGCCTCCCGCGAGGCACCAGCATCCGAAGCCGTTACCGTAACGCAAGGCTGCGCCGATGCCCCGGTCGCCGCAGAACCCAACGGCGCCAGCGTCACCGTCTTCTCCGCCATCACTCCGGACGTCTTCACGTTAACGAATTCCAGCGTCACATCCACCGCGCCCGTGCCAATATTGGCCGCGCACAATACCAGTTTCTGTTCCGGCGCCGCGCTCGCCGGCAAACTTGTCAGCCTGTAGCTGACCGGCTTCATCCCCGCCTGCGCGCCCTGCACTATCCCCCACGCCAGACATGCCGCAGTCCACCAAACCTTCATCGCCGCTTTCCTTCCAGCGCATGAGACGCAACGGTCTGCGCCGTGGTTTCCCCGGAAACGGGAGCGACCGAGAAGAGCTTCCGAACCTCCGCGCTGACCGCCACCGGCCGGTGCTTCTCCGTATCGACCGGGCACCAAACCGTGCGCGATCGCGCCAGCAGAGCCCGGTCCGACGCGCGCAACAATTCCGTATGGCGCTCGAACCGCACACGGCTGGCCTTTCCTACCCACGTCCGCGCCACAATCCCATCGCTCAAAAAGGCTTGCTGCAAATAGTCGATCTCGTGCCGCAGCACGATCCACAGCACCTTCGCCTGGTCGGCAGCCGGCGCAACCGCCGTCCAATGCGCCGTCGCAGCTTCCTGCACCCAGCGCATATACGCAATGTTATTGACATGACCAAGCCGATCGAGATCCGCCGGTTCAACCGCCAGTTGGATCTCAAACGCTTGCAAACCCGAACTCATAATTACAGTATCCCGCCACCCTGCTATGCTAAAAACGCAAGAATTCAAAATCAACTGCAATCGAGGAAACCGCCGTGCGCGTAGTGGCTGGAGTCGATCTTGGCGGAACCGCCATCAACTATACCTTAGTCAGCCCTGATGGAGAAGTTCCTCATCGAAGGCCTTTGCGAATATCCCGCCCGCTCCAAAGAGGGACCGGACGTCTGTTTGCAGCAGATCGTGGATGGCTTGAAAATCGCCGTCGAAAACGCGGGCTTGAAAGTGTCCGATGTGGTCGCCGCCGGGCTCGATACCCCGGGCCCCGCCAGCGCCCAGGGCGTCCTGAGCGCCGAAGGCTCCACCAATTTCGTCCACCGCGAGTGGTGCGGCTTCGATATCCGCGGCAAGCTCGAAACGCGCCTCGGCATTCCCGTTACCTACTTAAACGACGGCAACGCCGGCGCGCTCTGGGGACATTTCAATATCTTCGGTACTTCGAAGACAGCTACTTCCATCACCATCGTCATCGGCACCGGCCTCGGCGGCGGCATCATCATCGAAGGCCGCGATGTGAAGGGCCGCAAAGGCTTCGGCGGGGAATTGGGCCATGTGCTGCTGCCCTATCAGAATATTCGCGGGTATCGAAGGTCTGGTTCCCGCCTGCAATTGCGGGCGCGTCGGCGATCTCGAATCGGTCTGCTCCCTCACCGCCATCGAAAAATCTTTTCTGCCCTATTTCCTGCCGCGCTTCCCCGGTCACGAACTCGGCAGCGTTGGCTTGCATCAGGCCGCCAAACTGGTCCGCGGCCAAGCCGAAAAGGGCGACCCCATGTGCCGCGAAATCTTCCGCGTGCAGGCCCACGCCCTCGGCGTCTTTTTCGATGAAATGATCAATACATTCGATCCCGATGCCTTAGTGGTCGGGGGTGGCGCCATCGAAACCGGACCGGAATTCCAGCAGTGGTTCCTCAATGAAATTCATGCCGGCATGCCACCCCAGCGCGAGGAGCAATCCGACATCCCCATCTACATCATGCCCAATGGAGATACCGCCGGCGCGCGCGGCGCCGCCATTGAAGCACTCCAGCACGCCCGCCGCAGCGGCTTGATGTAAACCGGCATCGCGGCCCCAGTTCTATGAGCACACTCCAAAACCGCCAGTTCAAGTTGACCTCCCGCCCCGTTGGCATGGTCAAACGAAGCGATTTCGAATTCACCACCACCCCCGCCGGCGATCCCGGTTCCGGCGAGGTTCTGGTCAAAGTTCTTTACCTGTCTCTCGACCCGGCTATGCGCGGCTGGATGAGCGCAGCCCGGTCCTATATCGCGCCCGTCGGCATCGGCGAAGTGATGCGTGCCGGCGGTCTCGGCCGCGTCATCGCCTCCAACGACCCTTCGCTCGCCGCCGGTGATATCGTCGTCGGCATGACCGGTGTGCAGGATTACGCCGTAGCACCCGCCGCCGGCTTCATGAAGGTCGATCCCCGACTCGCGCCGCTGCCTCGCTTTCTAAGCTCGCTCGGCATGACCGGACTCACCGCGTACTTCGGCCTGATCGATATCGGCCAGCCTAAGGAAGGCGAAACCGTGGTCGTCTCCGCCGCCGCCGGCGCCGTGGGTATGGTGGTCGGCCAAATCGCCAAACTCAAAGGCGGCCGCGTGGTGGGAATCGCCGGCGGTCCAGAGAAGTGCCGCTATGTGGTGGAAGAGTTAGGCTTCGACGCCTGCGTGGATTATAAGAACGAAGATGTCGCAGGCCAGCCTCGCCAAGCATTGCCCCAAGGGCATCGATATCTATTTCGATAACGTCGGCGGCGAGATCCTGGATGTCGCCCTCTCCATGTTAGCCCGCCGCGCGCGCGTCATCATCTGCGGCGCGATCTCTCAGTACAATAATCGCGAAGCCATCCAGGGTCCCCGCAACTATCTTTCGCTGCTGGTGAACCACGCCCGCATGGAAGGCTTTGTTGTCTTTCATTACGCTGCCCGCTACGCCGAAGGCCTCCAGGCCCTCGCCGGCTGGACCATGGCAGGCAAACTGAAGGGCCGCGAAGATATCGTCGAAGGTCTGGAAACTTTCCCCGATACTTTGCAGAAACTCTTTCGCGGCGAGAACCACGGCAAGCTACTCATCAAAGTCGCCGCCGAGTAAGTCAGTGACTTTTCTGTAGCCAAGAAGCGATAGGATAAGTGAATATGAAACACCTCCGCCGATTTTCCTTCGTGCCCGCTGCCGCATTGCTACTCGCGCCGCTGCTGTGCCCCGCGCAAACTCTTCCCGATGGCGTCAAGAGAGTCACTTCCGTCGAAGGCATCACCGAATACAGCCTGCCCAACGGTTTGCGATTCCTGGTCTTCCCCGACCCATCCAAGCCCACCATCACCGTGAACATCACGTATCTGGTCGGCTCGCGGCATGAGGGCACCGGTGAAGGCGGCATGGCGCACCTGCTGGAACACATGGTGTTCAAAGGCAGCACCAACCACCTGCACATCATGCAGGAGCTCACCGAGCACGGCAGCCGCCCCAACGGCACCACGGACTTCGATCGCACCAATTACTTCGAAACCTTTCAGGCCAGCGACGTGAACCTGAAGTGGGCGCTCGACCTGGAATCCGACCGCATGGTCAACTCTTTTATCAAAAAGGAGGATTTTGACACCGAGTTCTCCGTCGTCCGCAATGAATTCGAAATGGGTGAGAATAACCCCTTCAACGTGCTCTACAAGCACACCATGGCAGCGGCTTACACCGCCCATAGTTACGGCCGCCCCGTAATCGGCAATAAGTCGGATGTGGAGCGCGTCACTATGGATCGCCTGCAGGCTTTCTATCACAAGTATTACCAGCCCGATAACGCCGTACTTACCGTCGCGGGCAAAGTGGATGAGGGCCAGATTGTCACATTGTAAACCAATACTTCGGCAAGATTCCGCGCCCCACGCGCACTCTGACTCCCACTTACACCGTCGAGCCCATCCAGGATGGCGAGCGCTTGACCATCGTCCGCCGCATCGGCGATATCCAGGGAATCTTCGCCGTGTATCATACCCCCGATGGCGGCAATCCCGATCAGCCCGTCCTCGACGTGCTGGCCGGCATCATGGGCGAACCGTCCTCCGGCCGCCTGTACAAGGCGTTGGTCGACAACAAGAAAGCCACCCAGGTTTTCAGCAATGCAATGCAGTATCAACGAGCCTGGCCTCATCATGTTCGGCGCCATCCTGAATAAAACGGATTCCCTGGATGAAGCCCGCAACACCATGCTCAGCACCATCGAAGGCGTGATCAAGGAACCGCCCAGCAAAGAAGAAGTGGACCGCGCGCGCACCCACATCGAGAAGGACCTCGATATGACCTTGCGCGACTCCGAGCGTGTCGGCCTCTTCCTCAGCGAATATCTGGCGCAGGGCGACTGGCGGCTGCTCTTCCGCGATCGCGATTTGCTGAAAAAGGTGACGCCCGAAGATGTTCAGCGCGTCGCCGCCGCCTACCTGAAGACTTCCAATCAGACCATCGGCGAATTCATTCCCGATCCCAAACCCGATCGCGCCGAGATCCCCGCCAAGACCGATGTCGCCGCCGCGCTGAAAGACTACAAGGGCGAAGCCGCCATGTCGGCGGGCGAAGCCTTCGATCCTTCCCCCAAGAACATCGAATCGCGCTTGCAGCGCTACAACCTGCCCTCCGGCATGAAGGTATCGCTGCTGCAAAAGAAGACGCGCGGCGCCAGCGTACATGCGTTGATCACTCTGCGCTTCGGCGATCTGGAAAGTTTGAACGGCAAGGATACGGTTGCCGGATTAGCCGGCGCGAGCCTGATCCGCGGCACCACCAACAAGAACCGGCAGCAGATTCAGGACGAGATCGACCGCCTGAAAGCCCAGCTCAACGTCAACGGCGGCGCCTCCGGCGCCACGGTCAACATCGAAACTACCCACGAAAACCTGCCCGCCGTGTTGCGCTTGGCCGGCGGAGATCCTGAAGGAAGCCACCCTGCCCGAAACGGAATTCGAAGAGATCCGCAAAGAGCAGTTGACTCAATTGGATTTCGGCAAGAGCGAACCGCAATCGCTGGCCTTCACCGAGATCAGCCGCACCATGTATCCCTTCCCCAAGGGCGACGTGCGCGCTACCCTCTCCATCCCCGAGGAAATCGACGAAGTGAAAGCCGCCAAGCTTGAAGATGCCAAGGCGTTCTACAAGCATTTCTATGGAGCGTCCAATGGCCAGCTGGCCGTGGTGGGCGACTTCGATCCCGCCGCAGTCAGGAAAGAAATCGAAGCGCAATTTGGCGCCTGGAAGAGTCCCGCGCATTTTGAGCGCATCAAGTCCGGCTTCCAGAAAATCGCCCCGGTCAACAAAACCATCGAAACCCCCGACAAAGCAAAATGCGGTGTTCATCGCCTCGACGCGCCTGCCCATCTCCGACAAGAGCCCGGACTACCCGGCTTTGCTCATCGGCAACTACATGCTCGGCGGGGGCTTCCTGAATTCGCGCCTCGCCACCCGCATCCGCGTCAAGGATGGCTTGAGCTACGGCGTTGGTTCCAGCCTCTCCGCGAAATCACAGGAAGAGGACGGCCAGTTCCAGGCCTTCGCCATCGCCGCTCCGCAAAACGTAGCCAAGGTGGAAATCGCCTTCAACGAAGAAATAAAGCGCGCCTTGGCTGACGGCTTCACCCAGAAAGAACTCGACGACGACCGGGCCGGATGGTTGCAAGGGCAAACCTTGAACCGCTCCGAGGATGGCTCCCTGGTCCGTGCGCTTGCCACCCGCGATTACGACGGCCGCACCATGCTTTGGGACGAGGAAATGGAGAAAAAGGTCTCCGCCCTGACCCCTGCCGATATCGCCGCCGCCGTCCGCCGCGCCATCGACCCGGCCCAGATCTCCATAGTAAAAGCCGGCGACTTTAAGAAGGTGGCCGCAACCAAGTAGGTTCCCACTCCAGGCCGGTTTGCGCGTCTCAAGCCGGCCTCTTCCTCCAACCCGCTCAAAGGGATTGCCCCGGATTGCCAACCCCCTCAGCCGACGGCCGAAGCGCGTTTTTTCAGGCACAAAATGCACCATGAGATCTTGAGATGATGCTGAAGTACTATAGATAAAGAGGTGTTTTCATGGTGCTTCGTCTGCATCTGGTGCTGCTTTCCTTTTCCGCCCTCTTGTTTTCTCAGGCGCCCACTCTCGCGGTGGACGCCAACTCCAGCCGCAAACCCATCAGCCCCCTGATCTACGGCATCAACGAATGGAGCGACAACGGGCTCCTTCAGCTAATGCACG
Organism: Bryobacterales bacterium; assembly: GCA_963738375.1. GTDB lineage: Bacteria > Acidobacteriota > Terriglobia > Bryobacterales > Bryobacteraceae > Bog-159. The sequence goes on from CAVTWL010000005.1 coordinate 729,161, forward strand.
TGCCCGTGCTCCGTTGGGGCGGCGACGATGCCACGAGTTACAACTGGACGAACAGCGTCAAAAACAACACCGGCGACAATCCCTGGTGCTACGAAAACTATGGCGTCAGCCCCGGTTTCGACGCCTTCCATACCGCCAACCTGGTGGCTGGGACGGTCAGCCTGGGAACCATTCCGCTGATGGACTGGTCGCCCAACACCTCCGGCGTATGCAGTTTCAGCGTCAAGAAATACGGCGCCCAGAAGGCAACGGCGCCCGATAATGCCGATTGCGGGAACGGAGTGCTGCTGAATGGCAACCCGGTGGCGAACGACCCCAACGACGCCTACGTCCCGGTAACTACCTCGTTTGCCACGCAATGGGTGCAGCACATCATGTCCAGCTACGGTCCCGCCGCGGCAGGCGGTGTGCGCCTGTGGAGCATGGACAACGAGCCCGAGTGGTGGTATTCGAATCACGTGGACGTTTATCCGCAGGCCGCCAGCTACGACGACATGCTGGCGCGTAATCTGAAATGGGCGCAGGCCGTAAAGTCGGTCGATCCCACGGCGCTGGTCACGGGGCCGGTTCCCGGCGGCTGGTCGGGCATGCTGTTTTCGCGGGTGGATTTCGACAGCGGCTGGGGCACGTCGCCCTACCAATACTGGGACAATCCCATCGACCAGAAAGCGCACGGCGGGGTGCCGTGGGTGCCCGTATTACCTGCAGCAGATGGCGCAGTTCGAGAAGACCAACGGCTTCCGGCTGCTGGATTATCTGGACGTCCACGCGTACATTGCGCCTTCGGGCCTGAGCGGTTCGGTGGGCGATGCCACCATGGAAACCCTGCGGATGACTTCGACCCGCGCGCTTTGGGACCCCAATTACCTCGTCCCAGGCGGCGGATTCAACGATGCGACGGGCGCGGAGGTGGCGCCGCACCTGGTCCCACAGATGCAGCAGTGGATCGACCCGAACTATCCCGGCACCAACCTCGCCATCACCGAATATAGTTGGGGCGCGATCGACAGCATCACCGGAGCCATCGCGCAGGCCGACATCCTGGGAATCTTCGGCGCTTACGGCCTTGGCATGGGCACGCTCTGGGGAACGCCCGCCACCACCGATCCCGGCGCGTTTGCCTTCAAGATCTTTCTGAATTACGACGGCAGCGGCAGTCAGTTCGGACAGACCGGCGTTTCCGCCACTTCCAGCAATCCCGATACGCTCGCGATCTACGCTGCGCAACGCTCGGATTCCGCCTTGACTATTCTGGTGCTGAACAAGACCACGGGCGACATCAGCGACTCCATCAGCCTGGCGAATTTCACGCCGGCCGGCACGGCGCAGGTATGGCAGTATGGCCAGGCGAATCTGGGAGCAATCGTGCGCCAATCTTCGGATCTCACCGTCGGCGGCAATAGCCTGAACGCCACTTTCCCGGCGTACTCGATGACCCTACTGGTGATTCCGCAGGCGCAAAGCGCGATGACCGTGCCGCAGCCGGTGATCTCGTCGGTGACCAGTGCGGCTTCTTATGACGCGTGCGGCGTTTCGCCCGGTGAGATCGTGGCGATTTTCGGCCAGGGGTTGGGTCCGGCCGGCTTTACTTCATTACAGGTCAATGCGAATCGGACGCTGAGCACTTCGATCGGGGGCGTGGAGGTCTTTTCAACGGATATCCGGCGGCGATGGTCTATGCGCTGGCGGGACAGTTAAGCGCCATCGTGCCGTACGAACTTGCGGGGCAAAGCCCGCGCAGGTGGTCGTGATTTACCAGGGCAACGCGTCCGCGCCCTTTCCAGTTGCGATGCCGGCATCGAAGCCGGGAATTTTCACTAACGACGCATCGGGCCAAGGGCAAGGCGCCGTGCTGAACCTGGATTATAGCCGCAACGGACCCGCCAATCCTGTGCCGCGCGGCGGATATATATTCATCTACGGCACGGGCGAAGGAGTGACCACACCGCCGGGCTTGGATGGCCGCATTTCGGGCGACGCCGCTGCCCAAAGTGAATCTGAAGTGCTCGGCGACCATCGGCGGACGAGACGCGTCTCTCAGTTACTGCGGCGAAGCGCCCGGTTCGACGGCCGGGCTGGTACAGGTGAACGCGTTGATTCCCGAATCCGTCACGCCGGGTAGCGCCGTGCCCGTGTCTATTAACATCGGCGTCGGGGCCAGCCAGACCGAACGTGACGATTGCCGTGAAGTGAGGGGTAATGCCCTTAGATGCGGATTTTCGTTGCTTCCGTTGTGGGCCCTGGCTGTTCATGCGCAAACCGCGCCGACGCTGGCGGTAGATGCCAGCGCCAGCCGCCATGCCATCAGTCCTTATATTTACGGCATTAATGCATATGCCGACGATGGTCTGGCGGCGCTGATGCACATCCCGTTGCGGCGCTTCGGCGGCGATGCCACCAGCAGTTACAACTGGCAGATCGACGTATCGAACGCGGCGGCCGATTGGTATTTTGTGAACGGTTCGCAAACCAGCGCGACGCCAGCTTCGACTGCCGGACGACTCGTCGTTCAATCTTTATCACGAGTTCGATTTGCAAACGGGTACGGTAAGCCTGGGCACCATTTCGCTGATGGACTGGCGGCCTAAAGACAACTTCAGTTGCAGCTTCGGGGTGATGAAATACGGCCTGCAACAGCAGAGCGATCCGTACATTCCGGGCTGCGGCAATGGCGTTTTGTCGAGCAACGGGCAGCAGATTGTGAACGATCCGAACGACGCTTACGAGCCGATCGCCGAAGACTTATCCGCAGGACTGGATGACTTACCTGATGCACCGTTACGGCCCGGGGAACGCGGGCGGCGTGACTTTGTGGAGCATGGATAATGAGCCGGAGTGGTGGTACGGAACCCATATCGACATCTACCAAACCCCCGCTACTTACGACGACATGATGGCCCGGAACCTGCGCCTCGCGCAGGCCGTGAAAGCGGTCGATCCACGGTGCGCTGGTCACCGGACCCATCCCCTCCGGCTGGATGGGCTACTTTTACTCCCGCGCGGATATGGCGAGCGGCTGGGGCACCGCGCCTTATCAATACTGGGACAATCCGACGGACCAAAACGCACATGGCGGCGTCCCATGGGTGCGCTTATTACCTGCAGCAGATGCAGCAATTCGAACAGCAGCACGAATACCGCTTACTCGACGTTCTGGATATCCACGGATACGTTTCGCCTGGTTCGCTTACGGATACTCCCGGGGACGCCGCTACCGAAGCGCTGCGCATGACTTCGACGCGCGCGCTGTGGGACCCCAACTACATCGTGCCCGACACGACGTTCCAAATCGGAAGCGCGACTCAGGTGGCGCCGCAACTGATCCCGCGCATGCATCAGTGGGTCGACCAGAACTATCCCGGCACGAAACTGGCGATCACCGAATACTGGTGGCACGCCCTCGGCAGCATCACCGGAGCGATCGCGCAGGCGGATGTGCTGGGCATCTTCGGCCAACAGTCGCTCGACTACGCGACTCTCTGGGGCCCCCCCGCGCCCACCGACCCCGGCGCTTTCGCCTTCAAGATCTTCCTGAATTACGACGGCAACGGCAGCCAGTTCGGCGCTACCGGCGTTTCGGCCAGCACCAGCGATCCGGATACGCTTTCAATCTTCGCCGCCCAGCGCACCGATTCCGCGTTGACCGTACTCGTACTGAACAAGACCACCGGCGATATATCCGACACCATCAGCCTCGCCAATTTTACTCCCGCCGGCGCCGCGCAGATCTGGCAGTATGGGCAGAACAATCTGAACGCAATCGTGCGGGGCACGGATTTGGCCCTTGCCAATGGCGCAGTGACCGCAACCTTTCCAGCCTATTCGATGACGCTGCTGGTTATTCCGCAAGCGCAGAGCGCCATGACCGTCCCGCAGCCGGTGGTTGCCGCAGTGACCAGCGCCGCTTCTTACGCCGCCGGTACAGTTTCGCCCGGAGAGATCGTCACCGTTTGGGGTCAAGGGCTCGGGCCGGCGGCGCTGGCTCCTCTGCAAGTGAATGCGAATGGGACGCTCAGCAATTCCATCGGCGGCGTGCAGGTGTTGTTCAATGGCTTTCCGGCGCCGATCGTCTACGCGCTGGGTACGCAGTTGAGCGCCATCGTTCCTTATGAGATCGCGGGCGAGAGCAGCGTCAACGTGGTGGTGGTTTATCAAGGCAATGCGTCCGCGCCGTATCCGGTAGGGTGGCCGCGTCGAACCACGGCGATCTTTACGAACGATTCATCGGGCCACGGGCAGGGCGCGATTTTGAACCAGGATTTTACCCGCAACGGCCCCGCGAATCCCGCGCCGCGCGGGCAATATGTTTTCGTTTACGGCACGGGCGAAGGAGTGACCACGCCGCCCGGGTTGGACGGCCGGATCTCTGGTACGCCGCTGCCGTCCGTGAATCTGAATTGCTCGGCCACGGTCGCGGGACTGACCGCTTCCATCAACTATTGCGGCGAAGCGCCGGGCGCGACTGCGGGGCTGGTGCAGGTGAACGTGCTGATCCCCGCCTCAGCCACACCGGGCAGCGCCGTTCCCTTATCGATTTCCATTGGCGGCGCCGCCAGCCAAGCGGGCGTGACCGTAGCGGTGAAGTGACCATGAAATCTCTGCTGTTAGCCTTCTGCCTCACCGGCTGGAGCGCCATGGCCCAGACCGGCCCGGCGTTGTCGATCGATGCCAACGCCAATCGCCACCCGATTTCGCCGGACGTGTACGGCATCAATTTCTACTGGTCGCTTCCCGATCCGACTGACCCTTCTTTCCCCGCAGCGGCCGCTGCCGCGCAGTCCATTCGCGCCACCGCGCGCCGCTGGGGCGGCGATACCACCAGCACCTATCATTGGCAGCTCGATGTAGCCAATATCGCCAACGACTGGTTCTTTGAAGAACTGCCCGGCAGCCTGATGTGCGGCAATTGCGGCTGGACCGCGGGCGCGGCAACATCGATGCAGCAATATGCCGACCAGGTGCGCACCACCGGCGGAGTCATGCTGGCCACCGTCCCAGTTCTCGGCTGGCTGCCCAAAGCCAGCCAGCAGATGTGCAGCTACAACGTCGCCAAGTACGGGAACCAATGCAAGATCGATCCCTACGCGCAATACCATCCCATGACCTGCGGCGACGGCATCGTCTACGACCCGGCCTGCGGCGATTCCTCCGTCGCCGACGGCAAACAGCCCGCGAATCCCGTCTACATCACCAACGACCCCACAGACGACTACGCGCAGTTCGACCAGACCTTTCAGGTGCAGTGGATTCAAAGCCTGATGGGACGCTACGGCCAGGGCAACCAGGGCGGCATTTCCATCTGGAGCCTGGACAACGAGCCGATCTGGTGGGATAGCACGCATCGCGACACGCACCCTAACCCGAACAGCTACGACGAATTGTTCGCCGTCGATTTGCAGTACGCGCAGGCCGTCAAGCAAGCCGATCCCACGGCGCTGGTGAGCGGACCGGTGAATGACAATTGGGCATCCCTGTGGATGTCGAAGAAAGATATCGAGGCTGGATGGGCCAGCAGCGGCGGCGGCTGGTGGAGCAATCCGGTGGATCAAAGCGCGCACGGCGGCACGCCGCTGCTGGCCTGGTATCTGCAGCAGTTCAGCCAATACGAGAAGCAGCATGGCCAGCGCCTGCTCGACTACGTGGACATGCACACCTACTTCGCGCCGTCCGCGATCAATGACGCCTCTAACGGCGTGACACCCCCGGAAACAACAGCGGTGCAAGCCCTGCGGCTGGAATCCACGCGGGAATTCTGGGATCCCACTTACATCGATCAGCGGCGATTCCTGGATCGTCGATCCTAACAACAACGGCGCGCCTATCGCTCCTTATTACATCCCGCGCGTGCAGGCCATCATCGCGCAGAACTACCCGGGCACGAAGCTGGCGCTTACCGAATACCAGTGGTACGCGCTCGACACCATCAACGGCGCGCTGGCCCAGGCCGACTTGCTGGGCATCTTCGGCGCTTTCGGTTTGGATCTAGCCACGCTTTGGGGACCGCCGTCTCCCACTGATCCGGGCGCCTTCGCCTACAAGATTTATCGCAACTATGACGGCATCGGCGGCGCGTTCGGAGAAACCGGCGTGCAGGCCGCCAGCGCGGATCAGAGCCAGCTTGCGGTATACGCGGCGATGCGTTCGGATTCGAGTTTGACCGCACTGGTCATCAACAAGACCGGCGGGCCGCTCACCAGCACGCTGAGCCTGGCAAATTTCCAGGCCGGCTCGTCCGCCCAGGTCTGGCAGTACAGCGGCGCGAACCTTGGCGCGATCGTGGCGCAGCCCGGCATCGCGCTAGGCAGCAATACGTTGACCGCCACCTACCCGGCAAACTCCATCACCATGCTGGTGATCCCGCCCGCTGCCTTTGCCGTTCCGAAACCGGTCGTCTCGGCGGTCACCAATGCCGCATCGTATGCCCAGTCCGTCGCGCCGGGGCAGATGGTCGTGGTGTGGGGAACGGGCATGGGCCCGGCTACCCTGGCGGGGCTGGCGCTCGAAGCCAATGGCCTGGTCGCCAACTCCGCCGCCGGCGTACGAGTGCTCTTCGACGGCATCCCCGCCCCGGTGGTCTATGCGTCGGCGAACCAAATCGCTGTCGTCACTCCCTACTTCGGCACCATCAATGCGACGACGCACGTGCAGGTGGAATATCAGGGCGTGCGCTCCGATCCGTTCGCAGTACCCGTGGCGGCGACCGCGCCCGGGCTATTCACCGCCAACGCTACCGGTACCGGACAGGGCGCCATCCTGAATCAGGACAATGTCACGCACAACTCGGCCCAAGCGCCGGCGCCGCGCGGCTCCATCGTGATCTTATGGGGCACCGGCGAGGGCCTCACCGATCCGCCCGGCGTGGATGGCCGCCTCGCTATCGGCGTGCTGCCCGCTCCGTTGGCGGCTGTTTCGGTCACCATAGGCGGTATGGCCGCCAAGGTGGATTATGCGGGCGCCGCGCCCTACCTGATGCCCGGCGTGTTTCAGATCAACGCCGAGGTGCCTCAAGGCGTACAGCCGGGCAATAACGTGCCCGTGCTGGTGACCATCGGCGGCGCTTCCACCCAGGCAGGCGTCACCCTGGCCGTCGAATAATAGTTAAACTGTAGAATCAATTATGGCGTTGAGCAAAGATCTACTGGAAATTCTGGTCTGTCCGTTATGCAAAGCGGATCTCGATCTGAAGCCGGATAATAGTGGCCTGAAGTGCGTCCAGTGCCACCGGGTCTACCCGATCCGAGACGATATACCGGTCATGCTGGTGGACGAGGCGAAGATCGAAGAGTGACGGATCTGCCCATCGGCTGCCGTGTCGCTATCGTCCGGCTGCGCTCGCTGGGCGATTGCGTGCTCACCACACCCGCGATCGATCTGGCCAAGCGAGCCCGGCCCGATCTGCGCATCGCGGTGGTGGTGGAAGATCGCTTCCGCGCCGTCTTCGAGCGCAATCCCGATATCGAAGTGTTGCTGGCGCCGAGCTGGCGGCGAACTGCGCGCCTGGTCCCCCGATCTTTGCCTGAACCTGCACGGAGGCAGCCTGAGCGCCCGCCTGACGGCTCTTTCGGGCGCGCGCTGGCGCGCCGGATTCGCCCATTACCGCTGGCAGCGCCTGTCTACAACGTGCGATCCCGCGCGCGCAGCAGATTCTCGGCGAGGAGCGCACCGTGCATACCGCCGAACATATGGCGTCGGCGATGTTTTATCTGGGCGTTCCGACAGGCGGAAATTCCGCGGGCGAAATTGTTCGCCGCCGCGCACGACCAGCAGGTCGCAGCCTGCGCCGTCATCCATCCGGTCGCCTCGCGAGCCGGATAAAACGTGGCATGCGGCCGGATTTCTGCGCGCCGCCCAATACCTGCGCGATGCGTTGCACTTGGACGCCCGTCTTCATCGCCGGTCCGGGCGAGGATCTCTCCGCCTTCCGCGAGTACCGCACCATCGTCGGCGCGCCGCTGGGCGAAATCAAATCGCTGCTGAGCGGGCGCTCGCTGTTCTTCGGCAACGATTCCGGACCGGCCCACATGGCCGCCGCCTTCGGCATTCCGGTGGTGGCCATTTTCGGCTCGTCCGACCCCGCCATCTGGCATCCCTGGCGCACTGCCTCGACCGTCATCCAAACGCCGCCGGGCATCGCAATCGGTCGACGGTGGAACAGGTGCTGGACGCGCTGGAACGCATGCGGGTACACGCATGAGAGAACTGCTGCGGCTGCTGGCGTTTGCCAAGCGGTATTGGGCTACCTGTTCTTTCCGTCCTGCTGATGGCTTGCGTCGGGCGCGGCGCATGGCATGACCGCGCTGCTGATCGGCCCGATTTTCGATCGCGTGCTGAATCCCGCATCCGCCGACGCGCCGGTGGTGCTGTTCACCGACCCGCTCTTCCACCACCCGTTCTATCTGAGCCGACTTGTGCCCGCTCCTGCACTCGCAGCATCTGGACCATGGTGGCCTTCGCCATCCTCGCCGTCTTCCTGATCAAAGGCATCTGCGATTACTTGGCGAATTACCTGGTCAATTACGTCGGCTTTTCCGCCGTCACCGACTTGCGCAAACGCGTCTTCGACAAGGTGCTCACGGCAGGGCGCGCAGTTCTTCGAATCGCACTCCACCGGCCGCCTGATGTCGTCCATCATGAACGACATCGAAAAGATTCAGGTGGCCGCTCTCGCACATTCTGGCGGATCTGCTGCGCCAGACCTTCGTCGTGCTGGGCCTGCTCTTCGTGGTCCTGCACAAGGATTGGCGGCTGGCGTCTGGTCAGCCTCACGGTGCTGCCCTTCGTCCTGATGCCGACCGCGCGCATCGGCCGCCGCATCCGCCGCACCAGCCGCCGCAGCCAGGAGAGCCGCGGAGTTGAACTCAGATTCTGCAGGAGACCCTCAGCGGCCATCAGGTGGTGAAAGCGTTCGGCGCCGAGAAATACGAATCCAGCGCTTCCGCGACCGCGCAGCGCCTGCTGAAGACGCAATCTGCGCTACGTCGCGCAGCAGGCCATCGCCTCGCCGCTGATCGAAATTTTCGGCGCGCTCACCATCGTCGGCCTGCTCACCTACGCGCGCACGCAGATCAAAGCCGCACACGCTGACCGCCGGCGAGTTCACCAGCTTCGTCATCGCCCTGCTGATGCTGTATGAGCCGGTGAAGCGGCTCACCGGCATCCACAACATCTTCCAGCAGGCCCTGGGCGCGTCGCAGAAGGTCTTCGAATATCTGGACCACGCCGAGGAGATCCAAGAGAAGCCCGGCGCGGCGAAACTGGCGCGCTTTTCCGAGCGCGATCCGCTTCGAGAACGTCACCTTCCGCTATCCCGACTGTCGCCCGACGGCTTCCGCTGGAGACGCTCAACCTGGAAGTGCAGCGCCGGCGAAGTGGTCGCGCTGGTGGGGCCGAGCGGCGCGGGCAAGACCACGCTGGCGAACCTGGTGCCGCGCTTCTACGATGTCACCGCGGCGCCGTGCGCATCGACGGCCGCGACGTGCGCGATTTCGACCTGGCCTCGCTGCGATCGCAAGATCGGCATCGTGGCGCAGGATACGTTCCTGTTCAACGACACGGTGGCCAACAATATCGCCTACGGGCGCCCGGACACGCCCGTGAGCGAGATCCGCGAAGCCGCCCGCAACGCGCTGGCGCGACGAATTCATCAGCGCCTGCCGGAGGGCTACGATACCATGATCGGCGAGCGCGGCGTGAAGCTCAGCGGCGGACAGCGGCAGCGCATCGCCATCGCGCGCGCGCTGCTGAAGAACGCGCCCGATCCTGATCCTGGACGAAGCCACTTCGCACCTCGATACCGAATCGGAGATGCTGGTGCAGAGGCGCCTGCAAACCTGATGGCGGACCGCACGGTGATCGTGATCGCGCACCGCCTGTCCACCATCCGCCGCGCGGACAAGATCGTGGTGCTGGAGCGCGGCCGATCTCCGAAGTCGGCACGCACGAAGAACTGGTCAGCCGGCGGCGGCATCTATCAGCGGCTGCACGAACTGCAGTTCGTGGAGGCGGCGGAGCGTGATGGACCTATGAGCGCTCCGCAGCATGACCGGATTCGCGCGGGTACGCAAGACTACGCCGGATGGCGAAATCGACGGTCAGCATCAAAAGCGTGAACCATCGCGGCCTGGATCATGCATTTCCACATGGCCGCCGGAGCTGGACGCGTTCGAAGGCGGCCATCCGCGCGGCGGTGAAAGCCGAAAGTCGCGCGCGGCCATCGTGCAGATCCAGGTGCAGTTGAGCCGCACGGTCGCCGCGGATGTTCGCCGGTCTGAACCGGCCCTTGCTGCAGGCTTACCTGCAGGCTTTCCGCGAAGCGCGCCGACGAGTTCGGCTTGAAGTCCGAAGCCCGACTTAAATGCCGCCCTGCGCGTACCGGGAATGCTGCAAGCCGCGGTAGCGAGCGGAGCCGGATGCCGCGCTGGAGCAGACGCTGCTCGCAGCTGCCGACGAAGCCGCTGGAGGCGCTGAACCGCTTTCGCGAGCGCGAAGGCGCTGCCATGGCGGCGGAGATGCGCGCAGCGCTGCGCCACGCTCTGCGACCTGGTGGCCCGAATGGAGAAGATCCGCGTCGCGCGCCACCGTCGCTTTCCAAAAGCGGCTCGAACGAACGCCTGCGCGAACTGCTGCGCGGCGCCGGAATCGAGCCGCAGCGCCTGGCGCAGGAAGCCGCGATGCTGGCCGACCGCAGCGACATCAGCGAAGAACTGCTCCGCCTGAAGACCCACGCCGCTCAACTCGAAGAGTTGCTCGATGCCGAGCGGCGAAGTCGGCAAGAGGCTCGATTTTCTGCTGCAGGAAATGAACCGCGAAGCCAACACCATCCTGTCGAAGACCGGCGGCCTGGGCGACTGGGCCTGACGATCACCGAACTGGCGCTGGCTGCAAAAGCCGAAATCGACAAAATCCGGGAGCAGTCGCTAAACCTGGAATGACCACTGTTTTCATCATTTCCGCGCCGTCCGGGTCGGGCAAATCCACCCTGGTGCGGCGGCTGCTGGCCAGTGTGCCGGGGCTCATGTTCTCGGTTTCCTACACCACCCGGCTGCCCCGCGGCCACGAAGTGGAAGGCGAAAACTACCATTTCATCTCCCGCGAGGAGTTCGAAAAGCGCGTCGCTCTCGGCGAATTCCTGGAACATGCCGAGGTTTTCGGCAATTATTACGGCACCCACTCCGGCGTGCTGGAAAAGGCCACGGGAGCAGCGGCGCCGACCTGGTACTCGACATCGACGTCCAAGGTGCGCGACAATTGAAGAGTAAGATTCCAGAGGCGGTGACGGTTTTTATCCTGGCTCCGTCCCGCGAGATTCTGGAACAGCGGCTGCGAGCGCGCAGTGAGGATTCCGATGCGGTCATCGAACGGCGGCTGCGCGACGCGGCCAAAGAGATTCGAAATTACAGCGCTTACGATTACGTGCTGATCAATAACGACTTGGACGCAGTCGGACGAGACGCTGCGGCGCATCGTGCGAGCGGAGCGGGTGCGGCGGGACCGGATGGAAGAACAGATCCGGCCGATTCTGGAAACATTCGAAGACGAACGCGTAAAGGATGTATCAAAGCATGGGCGACAAGACTCCGCGCAACAACGCGCACTGCACCATCCCGGACGATCCGGAACAGAGCACGTACCGTTTCATCATCGTGGCCGCCAAGCGCGCCCGCCAGTTGCAGGGCGGCGCGCGGCCGGTGCTGCCGACCTCGTCCAAGAAACCCACCATCATCGCCGTGGAAGAAGTGCGCCGCGGATTGGTGAAGTACGAAATCATCAGATCCGCGTCAGATACCGGGTCGAGCCGGCGGTTCCTGAAACCATCCTTTAAGCAATCCTCATGAACATCGTCCTGGGCGTGGGCGGCGGCATCGCGGCTTATAAATCCGCGGAACTCGCCCGCCTGCTGATGCAGCGCGGCCACAGCGTGCAGGTGGTCATGACGCAGCCGCGCCAGGAATTCGTGCGCCCGCTGACCTTCGCCGCTCTCACCGGCCGCAAAGTGGTCACTGGCCTGTTTTCCACCGCCGATCCCGCGGGAACGCTTTCGAGCGCCATCGAGCACATCGGCGTCGCGCAGGAGAACGAACTGCTGGTGGTCGCGCCCGCCACCGCCGACCTGCTGGCGAAGTTCGCGCACGGCCTGGCGGACGATTTTCTGACCACACTCTATCTGGCCTTCACCGGGCCGGTGGTCCTCGCGCCCGCCATGAACACCAACATGTGGCAGCATCCGGCCACGCAGGCAAACATGGAAACGCTGCGCCGCCGCGGCCATCGCATCGTGGAACCCGGACGAAGGCGAACTGGCCTGCGGCATGGTCGGTCCGGGACGCCTGGCCGAACCGGAGCAGATCGCCGACGCGGTCGACGAAGCTGAAATCGGACGCCGGCACGATCTGGATGGCGAGACCGTGCTGATCACCGCCGGTCCCACCCAGGAGCCGCTCGACCCCGTGCGCTACATCTCCAATCGGTCCAGCGGCAAGATGGGCTACGCGCTGGCGGAAGCGGCGGCCGCGCGCGGCGCCAAGGTGATCCTGGTTTCCGGCCGGTGCAACTCGCCGCCTCCGCGCGGCGTGCACTGTCGATTCACGGTGCATACCGCGCGCGAAATGCGCGACTGCGTGTTCGAGAATCTGCAAGCCTGCCACGATCATCATCAAGGCGCCGCCGTGGCCGATTTTCATCTGCAGCAAAGTGCCCGCATCAGAAGATGAAGAAGACCGCCGCGCGGCTCTCGCTGGAACTCGACCCGACGCCCGATATCCTGGCCGAACTGGGCCGCAAGAAAGGCGACCGGCTGCTGATCGGCTTCGCCGCCGAAACCGAGAACCTGCGGCAGGAAGCCCGCCGCAAACTGGAAGCCAAGAACTGCGACATGGTGGTGGGCAACCTGGTGGGCGGCGAAGACGGCGGCTTCGAATCCGACCAGAACGAAGTGCTGCTGGCGCTGCGCACCGGCGAATTGATTCCCGTGCCCCGCGCCTCCAAACGCGAGGTCGCCGACCGGATCTTCGATGAGATCCTGAAACTGCGCTTGCACCTTTACGCTACCGATGGACGCTGAAACGCTGCGGCAGTATCTGGAGTATTACCAAGACTTGGGGATCAAAACGCTTTACGCGCGCCGCGCCAGGACCGAAGCCATGGCGCCACTGCCCGAGGCCGCTACTCCCGCGCCTGTCGTGCCGGCGGTGGCCGGCACCGATACCCTGTTCCGCATCCTTGAAGACATCGGCGATTGCCGCCGCTGCCGTCTGCATGAGCGGCGCAACAAGATCGTCTTCGGCGTGGGCGATGAGCAGGCCAAGCTGGTCTTCGTGGGCGAAGGTCCGGGGGCCGATGAGGATGCGCAAGGTATTCCATTCGTGGGCCGGGCAGGCCAATTGCTCACCCAGATGATCGAGGGCACGGCGAAGAAAGAAGGCATCCCGCTGCTGCGCAAGGATGTCTACATCTGCAACGTGGTGAAGTGCCGCCCGCCGGAGAATCGCACGCCGCTAGCCGGAAGAGATGGAAATCTGCGGCCAGTTCCTGTCGCGCCAGTTACTCGCCATGCAGCCCAAAGCGATCTGCGCGCTGGGCGCGACCGCGGCCAAAGTCCTGACCCGCAGCAAAGAAGGCGTCACCCGCATGCGGGGCAATTGGTACAAGTGGAATGACATTCCGGTGATGGTCACTTACCATCCTTCTTACCTGTTGCGCGCCTACAACGTGCAGCCCAAGCGCGAAGCTTGGGAGGACTTGAAGAAGGTCCTGCACTTCGTCTACGACTGATCGAAACTGAAGGCCATCTGGTCGGCGTAGCGCTGGCGCCGCAGCGTATCCAACTCCCGCGCTTCGCCATCATTGCCCCAGTGCTCCAGAATCCAGATCTGCTCCCAGGCGCAATCTTCCAGAACGCGGCGATCGCCTTTCCGTTCGGCGGCAGCGTGCCAATTGTCCAGGACCTCGAAGGCTTCAGCCAACCGGTCTTGCGCTTTCGCCCAAACTAAAGCCCGCCGCGCCAGGGTGGATGCGGCGAGCCAATCCGCCGGAAGTGTTGTAGCGAACGCGTGCTGAAGCTCCGGCCAATACGCGGTGAGCGATGGTTCACCGGTTTGCGAGCCGAACAGGTCGGCGGCGGTGCGGGCGTGGTAGCGCGCCCATCGCCGGTTGTCGCCCAGCGACGCCATGCCTTCGCGCACCGCGGAGGGAACCAGAAGCCGCGGCCCGTTGGCATCGAGCGGGAGCACCAAATTCGACTCCGTCAAAGCGGCCGTCAAAGCGGCAGCTTCGTCCGGTTCGATGTCGGCGGTACGAAGCGCCATATCGAGTGGAAACCCCGACGGCGAGCAGGCGCACATCGCCAGCAACAGGCGCTGCGCCGGGCGGCTTAGATCGCCAATGGCCCGCTCTGTCGCAGCCCCGCCGCCAGCCCACGGATCGAGCGAAAGGGCAGTGGCGGAAAGCGTGCCGGCAAGGCCAGATTGGCGGGTCGTGAGCAAAACCGAGGTGCGTCCGCGCGGCGCAAGTTGCGCGGACGCCTCTGCCGCGGCATCGTCCAAAACGATCAAACAGCGATGCTGGGCGCAGAGCCGTCTTAGCGCATGCAGACAGGATTCGAGACTTTGGTCGAGCCGAACGCCCATCTGCGCGGCCAGATCGCCGGCCAGCGCCGCGGTCGTACGCGATCCGCAAGTCAGCCATAAAACCGCATCGAAATCTAATTGATGCCGGTACGCAAATTCCAAAGCGAGAACCGTCTTGCCCGCGCCGGGACCCCCTTCGATAACCGCCACTCCGGGCGCGTCCGCCAGCAGCGAGCGGAGTTTCTCCATCTCGCCTTCGCGTCCGCGAAACGATTTTGACGCCGCGGGCGCAAAGGGAGCTTTCTCCGGCAGCGGAGACAGGCTCATGAGCCAGCGTTTGATGGCGCGGAAGCCGGCCATGCGGTCCAATCGCAAGTCGAAAAAATTCTTCCGCCGCAGGAGCTCGGGAAATTTCGAATCACGGCAAAGCAGCGTCGCTACCGGGGTGCCGACCGAGGCGGCCTGATCCCAGAATACGGGCTTCCAGCGTTCCAGAATCCATTTCGCCGGCCCTGCTTCCGGCGAAACCAGCGCCAAAACAACGTCGGCGGAGAGTCCTTCCTCGACCTTGCCGACCAAGTCGCAACCCGGCTGGATCTCGCCCTCTTCCAACAACACTTCCACCCCGGCGCCGCGTTCCAAAAAGCCGGCCAGTTCGCGGACCAGGGGACGGTCCTGGGGGGGGTAACAGGGGAAGACTTTGAGCATGCCTGGCAGAGTTTTATTATCGCAAGCGGGACAGGCCGCTTGGGCCCTGTCCCGTTTCGCGCGATTGCCTACAGGTGGAGGCCGCGGAAAATATCGATGACGCCTTGTGCCAGATCTTTCACCACGTCGGTAACCGCTTTGCCCACGCTTTCCGCGTCGCTCGAGATGCGTTGACCGACCGGAGTACACAGGAACACAAAGAGATTGCCGGCGGCAAACGCCGCGGCGCTGGCCGGATCGGACGGAACGGCCACAATCAAGGCCGGCGTCAGATCCGTTGTGGGAGCGGGAGTAGCGGCAGTGGCCATCCTATTTCGCCTCCGCGAGAGTGTTCAACGTTGCCTGTATGGCTGCCAGCATGGCTTTCAGGTCGGCGAACTGCTGATCGCCGGTCTCCGGCTGCGGCGCCTGCTGCAGGTCGGTGCGTTCGACGACCCAGGTTCCCTCCGGGTTGAAAGGCGACCCGGCAAGATGCACGATGGTCTCGTTGGCGAGCAGTGCGCGGATGGGCGCCGGAACGGTCACGGCATTGGCCGGAGCGGTAGTCGCCGGCGGATCGTAAATCCAGTTCAAGCCCGCACCAGTCAGCGACCAGTGCCCCGGCGCGCCGAGCCCGTGCGCGTTCTGAGCCTCAATCAACGCCTGCGCGACAAACGCCTGGTTCCCCGTTTGGATATACCACTGCCGCCGCGGATCGAGCCCGTAGACGTAATGGTATACGCCGCTATTTTCCTGCACGACGGAGATGGTCTGGCCGGGATAAAGCGCAGCGATCTGGTTGGCGACGGTCTGCGCATCGGCCTGCAGGCAGACCTGATCGGGGCTGACCGAGCCAATTGGACCATACGGCCCCACTTCGACCGCATCGGTCGGCGGCGACACGTAAGCGGGATAGCTATAAACGCCCGCCAGATTCAGTTGCGAAGCTTGTGCCGCGGTGAGGCTCATCTGACTGACAAAGCCGGTAGCCACGGCGGTGGAGTCGAAATACAGGTACGGTTGTCCGGACGGCGCCGGGTCTGCCCAGTCCTTGAGCGGCTGGGTGACATCGAATGGCGGCGGCTGCTGCCCGGTCGCCTGCTGATAAGCCGCGCGGCTGGCATAGACAGGAAACAGGTCCAGGGCCGCGATTTGATATTGCGGTTGATTCGGTTGTGTTGGTTGGGCTTGTGCCATAGCGAAACTCGATTCGAGCGCGTGCTCGCGCACGGACTCTCTGCTCTTCCACCTCAGCACAGCGGTTCGGGTTGATTGCCGGTCAGAAGCTGCAAACGTATGGAACGAATAGAGGTAAGGTTGTTTCGAGGGGTGTGACCCATAGCCGCTTACCAAAAGCGGGCGTACCAGAACTCTGGGGCGGCTGTCGTGCTTTTTTGTGCGTTATTTTCGATTTTTAGGGATTTCACGAACGAAGCCAATCGGGTTGGCGCTGAGGGGGGGGCGACGGCGCAAGTTCACAGAAAATAAGCGAGGAATCGCCGTCTGGAGCGTTTGATTCGCGAATGGGGTTAGTGCGCCTGTCCGCCGATCACGCGGGTCTTCTGAAAGAGCTCATAGGCGCTGCCGAAGTACACCCGGCCGTCGAAGTGAAATGCGGCCAGTTTAGGGTCGGTGGGCGGAATGCCTGGATGTTCGGGTCCCAGGTGAACTTCGGTGAGCCTCGCGCCGACCGGAATCTGCCGTGGATCGCCGCTCAGGTCGAGCGCCGGAAACATCTCGTCGGTTTCGCGGATCTCGCCGGGCGGCGCGCTCCACTTTTCATTGAAGAATGTCCAGATGGCGTCCGCGCAGCGTGAAGGACATGAGGGCAGTCTCTCGCCCGTGCTCACCGGAATCATGACGCCGCAGGTGGTGCAGCGGTATAAGCCGGCATTGGATACCTGCTCGCTGACTCTAAACAAAGTTCCCCCGCCCTCCCCCGAGTTTGCCGCAAGGAAAACATTAGACTATCAGAATAAATGCGCCCTGTCTCAAACCAAGCGACATTTTTGGGGCTCTATGTTTCGGATTTTTCCGGCGCCTCGGGTTTTTCCGGCTTCTCCGGCTTTTCCGGTTCGTCATTGTCAGCGCCCGCCTTGCGCACGGTCACGGTACCCCTCTCCGTAATCACGTGGATGCTGGCGCCCTGTCCGACGGTAGCCTTCAACGAAGCAGAACGTCCGTCGGTTTCCTTGTGGATGGGATCGCCGAAATCGTTGACGGCCTCGCCATGATCGGTTGTGGCGACCAGTTGGAAACTTGCCTTATCGGGCAGCACCAGGTTGATCTGGCCGCTGCGCGAACGAGCTTCAATCTTGGCCAAGGGCAGGTGCTTGGGCTGCAGTTCAATGTCTCCGCGATCCGTATCGAGATCCAGCGAGTTGGTGAAATCTTCGATCTTTACGTCTTTCGATTTGGTTGAGAGATGTACCGGTCCGACCAGGTTGTTGCCCGTCAGTTCGCCCAAATCCATCGTGATTTGCCCGGGCAGCGCGGCCAGCCGCAGGTCCGTGTTGGGCGATTCGAAATGCAGCGGCTTGGCGATGTTCTTGAACTCCAGATTGCCCGAATAGGAGCCGTTGATGGTCACCTGTCCGGCGATATTCTCCATTTCGATATCGGAGCCTTTGCCCTGCAGGTCCAGATTACCCTTCAGATCCGCCGCGCGCACCAGATCGCTCCGCTGCAGTTCCACGCGGGCATTGCCGCCGATCTTGTTCAGCCGCACATCGGAGCGATCGCCCTGAATCTGCACGGCGCCGTTGATCTCGCTGACATCGTAATCGCCCGTATTGCCATGCACCTCCACGCTCATACGGGCGGGGATGGTGATTTCCAGATCTTCTGAAATCCTGCCGCTGGTGGAGTTGTGATCCTGGTTGGTCTTCACCGTGATGGTGTCGCCCTGCGCCACGATTTCAAGCGGCGTGCTGTCGTTGCCGCGGTCCGCTTCGGTCTGGTTGATGGCCTGGATGGTCTTGCGTCCGGTCACCTTGATGTCAGGCGTTTCCGCCCCGACGATTTTCAGATTGCCGCGGTTGTTCTCGAAGACCACTCTGGTAGCGGCCGCCGCGGGCTTCTGATCCCCCACGTTGAAATCGTAATGCTCGCCGAAAGCTTCCCAGGCGGGACGGAAATGGACGCCATGGCTATGCGCTTCGAACGCGCCCCACCCGATGAAGCAGATGAATACGATCAGCACCACTTCGCCGCCGGTGAGCCCGGCTGAGGGTTGCAGGCTGCCGCGGAAGTAATCCACGAAGACTTCCAACAGCCGCAGCGTACCCCAGGCGATCAACAGAAAGGGCCAGTATTGCGCCAGCATATCGAACAGCTGGATGTCGGGCCGCATGTTGTAAATCAGGAATGCGGCGCCGAGGACGATCAATAAAATCGGACCGGTGACCGAGCGTCGTCTCATCTCACCCCTCCTGCTCCAGGAGTGCCCGGGGGCGCCGGCGGCCTTACAGGAACGGTGCGCCCCAATAGACTGAGCAATCCGAACACAATCAACAGTACGGGCCAGGTTTGGTGAAAACCGAATTCGGTAAAGTTGTTCAGCGCGAACAGGCTGCCTAGCGTGATCAAGGTTACCGGCCAGCGAATGGCACGGAGCAAGTTGGCATCATTGGCGTTCATGGCGCACCTCACCCACGGGGCCTTCGCCCGCGATCCGCACGTAGAGCATGTAGGCGCCCGCCAGAATCAGCAACACGGGCCAATAGCGCAAGAGATACCGGAGTTGAATGACGTCAGTCGTGCTCAACAACAGCAGGATACCCAAGCCAATCAGCGTGATGGCGCCGATGGGGAATCCGCCGCGGCGGCCGTGGACATCGAGGATGCTGGAGAACTCGTCGACCGCCTCTCCGGCGCGGCGCTTGCGGGCTGTGTGATAGGCTTCGAGGGCCATATACATTACCCAAACGCCGATGAGGATACCGAACAGCGGTTCCAGGTCGCCGGCCGTGCCGGAGCTGGTGATGGAGACCAGCAGTCCAAAAATGATGGCGTGAACCAGGCCTTTGGCGTACTGGCCGTTATAAATCGCGCCTACGCCGGGAATGAAGCCCAGCAGGCACGCCAGACCCGGCGAGACGTCGCCCATGGTTCCCGCGGGAGAATGCTGCGCCATGGCGGCGGCGGTTTCCTGCGCCATACGATCGTTGATGCCTTGCCGTATGGCGCCCTCGATCGCGGCGGCGGGTGCGTGCTCGTCGCAAAAAATGGTGCCCTGCGCGGTGCGCTTGCAGTCGTTACAAAGCGCCTTGCCGCAACTGCGGCAATAGGCAACAGCCGGTACTTCTGGATGATTAAAACAGTTCATGGCGATTCTCCCTTATTTGCTAATGAGACAAGCTTTGCGGCTTGTCTTCCAAGCCCTTCACCGGCAGCCGGTGGGTATCCGGACCGCGGCCGGATTTGCCGGAATCCGCCGGTGACTTGGGCTCTTCTTCCTGCGTCTGCTGCCAGTCATGCAGTTTCGACTGGATTTGATACACGAGCTTGAGACTTTCGTAGAACTTTACGGTGCGCTGGTAGCTTCGATAGGCCCGGTCTTCCAGGCCCGACCACACCTGCGCCGGCGCCAGATCCGAGGCGCGCAACTGGCGGGCGGGCGTGACGAATCGCGCCAGCATGGCGAATGACAAAATGGTCATCGCCATTCCCATGGCAAAGCGCGGCTGCAACACCGGCTGTAGCACCTTGCGGAACCAACCGCCGACGCCTTTGGAAGCCGTCTTGGCATTGGCCCACGGCGGCTGAAACAAAAGCCGCGTCATGAGTTCCGGCGGCGCCTCCGCTTCCGCGGCCCGCTCCATGAACCCCACGGCGGCGGACGCGTCCCGCGCCAATTCCGCGCAACTCCGGCAGCCGGCCAGATGCTGTTCGACCGTAGCTCTGGCGTCCGGCCCCAACGTGCCGTCAACGTAGTCGCAGATGAGTATTTCCAGTTCCGCGCACGTCATACCAGTACCTTCTGCCTTCGCAAAACACGGGCCAACTCCGCCCGCCCCCGGTTCAGCCGGGACTTCACCGTACCTTCGGGGATTCGCAGGATGTCCGCGATTTCCTTATATTCCATCTCCTGCAAGTCGCGCAGGATCACCGCCTCGCGCAATTCCGGCGATAGCTTCTGCAAGGCCGCCTGCAAAATCTCGCTGGCCTCCCGTCCGGCTACCAGGCCCTCGGGCCGGCTGCCGGCGGAAACCGATTCTTCCACCCAGGGAAGCTGCTCCTCGATGGAATCGGTCAACCGCTCCTGGCGCGTGCGCCGGTAATTATCGATCAACAGATTGCGCGCCAGGCGTGCCAGCCAGGTAGTAAAGGCGCCTTCCGTCGCGCGAAACGTCTTCAAAGTGCGATAGACCCGCAGGAAGACTTCCTGGGTCAAATCCTGGGCTTCTCCATCTTTTCCGGTGAAGCGATAACACAGCCCGTAAACGCGCCGGGTATGGGTTCTTACCAATTGTTCCCAGGCGGCTTCTTCGCCGCTTAGACACCGCTCTACCAGGTTGTGATCGAGATCCAAACTCTGTTTTATCCAATATTGGCCGCCGCCGTCCGTCTTTTGCAAGAACGGACCACCCGAAACCATTGCCAGGGCGGCGCTCGCCATATTTGCCTCGTCTCCTCCTCAGGATCGTTACACTCTAAGAAACGAGGCATTATCATGATAGGTTCATTTTTTCCCTGAAGCTAGCACGGATTTCCGGAAATGAGGTCATTCGATTAAACGCAACTGGAAGTGGCTGGTGCTGGCGATGGCCGCCGTGGCGGCGGCCATCTGGCTGGCGCATGTTTCTTGGGCAGCCGCGGGTTCGACTGGCGGGCCTTCCGCGCTACCTTATTGGCACTCGAGTGGCCCTGGCTGGCGGCCTCGGCGGCCTGTGTGATGGCTGGTTATTACGGCCGGGCGTTGCGCTGGCGCATCCTGATGCGGCCGGTCAAGGCGGATCCGAGCCTGTGGAATCTGTTCTCGGCCACCGTGATCGGTTTCAGCGCGATCACCGTTTTGGGGCGGCCCGGCGAGTTCGTGCGTCCGTATCTGATTGCAGCCAAAGAAAAAGTCTCAGCCTCGTCGCAAATGGCGGCGCTTCTGCTCGAACGCATTTACGACATCTTGATCGTGCTGGCCATTTTCGGTTTCGCCCTCGGCCGGGTGCGCCGCTCGGAGGTCGCGCTTGGGGCCCGCGCTTACCTGGGTATTCGCTACGGGCGGATGGTTGGTGGCGGCTTTATCCGTTGTCAGTCTTAGGGCTGCTGGCTGCGTTCCGGCATTTTTCCGCTGTTATGCGGCGGCGGCTTCTGGATGCCCTGCGCTTTGTGGCCGGAACGCGCACTTTGAGATGGCGGACCGGCTGATCACCGCGTTCGTGCAAGGCGTGAATCCACCAAAAGCCAAAAGGCGATGCTGCTGTTGATTTGGTACACCGTTCTGGAGTGGGCGACGATTGCCGCTCACGGTCTTTTGCGTGATGCGGGCGTTTGGCGCGGCGCTGCGCTTCGGGTGGCTCGACGTGTTGATTTTTCTGGGTTTTCTGGCTTTCGGGCGGTGGTCCAGATTCCCGGCGTGGGCGGGGGGATGCAGGTGGTTTCCGTGCTGGTGTTGACCGAACTTTTCGGGTGCCGCTGGAAATCTCCACCAGCGTGGCTCTGGTGCTGTGGTTTATTTCATTTGTAGTAGTTGTGCCCATCGGTAGTTGCTCTGGCCTTGCACGAAGGCATCCAATGGCGCAGCTTTAAGGCACTTGGAGCCTGGAGGCGACCTATATGAAGTGTCCATTTTGCAATCACATAGAAGATAAGGTGGTGGATTCGCGCGAGAGCCGCGAGGGCGAAGCCATCCGCCGCCGGCGGGAGTGCCTGGGCTGCGAGCGGCGTTTCACTACCTACGAACGGATCGACGAAGTGCCCTATATGGTGATCAAGAAGGACGGCCGCCGCGAGAAGTTCGATCGCCAGAAAGTGCTGTCGGGTTTGCTGAAAGCTTGCGAAAAGCGGCCGGTCAGCATGGGAAGGCTCGCGGAACTGGTGGACCAGGTGGAGGGCAAGGTCACGCGATTCCGCCGACCGCGAGATATCTACTATAGAAATAGGAGAAGTGCTTGATCGAAGCCCTCCGCGACCTGGACAAGATCGCCTACGTGCGCTTCGCCTCCGTCTACCGCGATTTCCAGGATGAAGAGGCGTTTTTCAACGAGCTAAAGAACCTGATGCGGCACAAAGTTGCCCTAATCGACGCTCGAATGTAACCAAACGCGTTTTCAAAGACATCTTTAAAATAGAGCTTAACTTTCCGGGTGAATGGTGATATCATCAATTGATGTGCCGTGGCGAATGCCCTCACGCTTCGGCGTGCCGGAACCAGCAAGTCCGAAGCGTTTCAGAAGCCTCAGAATCTAACCCCTAACTTTGCAGAGCGTCAATCCGGAAAGCGTGTCAAATAAATGGGGGAGGTGAGTCAAACGGTGGATCAATTCGAAGATCAATTTTTAGCGGACAATCCGGAGGCTCTTAGGCCTTAATTTCGAAGAAGATGCCAAATTTTTCGATCCCGAGGCAGGCCACGAAGCGGATTTTCTGCACCCCGCGCCGGTGGAAGAGTCCATCTACACCGACGATCCGGTACGCGTGTATCTGCGCGAAATGGGCGCGGTTCCGCTGCTGACCCGCGAAGGCGAAGTCGATCTGGCCCGGCGCATGGAACGCGGTAAGTTGCGCATGCAGAAGGCTATCAGCCGTTCGGCGTTGGTCCAGCGAGTGGTGGTCGAACTGGCCGAACAGTTGAAAAAGGGCGCCGACGAAATCGACAACGTAGTGGATGTCGGCGACGTCGAAGAAGGCACGCCCGCCGACCTGAAAAAGCGCGCCGATCTGCTGAAGCTGTTCACCGACCTCATCCTGGTCATATCGCAAGCTGCAGCAGGTCGACGACAAGCTGGAAACCGTTCCGGTGCAACATGAAGCGCCAGCGCAAGCGTTGGTGCAATCGCCTGAACCGCACCAAAGTCGAGGTTTCTCAGGGCATTCGCGCTATCCCGTTCCGTTCCACTCAAGTGGAAAGAGTTTTCGAAGGAAATCGAACGCGCGGTCGAAGAGATTGAGCCACCTCGATCGCGAAGTCAAGAAGATCGAAGTGAAGGCGCCGGTACATCCTCAGATCCAGAGCGCTTGAAGGACCTGAAGAAGGAAATCCGCAAGCGCGAAACCGTCGCCGGCGCCACCCTGCCCGACCTGAAGCATACCCTGACGGTGATCCGTCACGGCGAAGCCGAAGCCGAGCGCGCCAAGAAAGATCTGGTGGAAGCCAACCTCCGCCTGGTGGTTTCCGTGGCCAAGAAGTACGTGAACCGCGGACTGCACCTGCTGGATCTGATTCAGGAAGGCAACATCGGCCTGATGCGCGCCGCCGACAAGTTCGAATATCGCCGCGGCTACAAGTTCTCCACTTACGCCACGTGGTGGATCCGCCAGGCGATCACCCGCGCCATCGCCGACCAGTCCCGCACCATCCGCATCCCGGTCCACATGAACGAGAGCATGAACAAGTTCCTGCGCGCCTCGCGCGAGCTGGAAAAGGAACTTGGCCGAACTCCTACAAATGACGAAATTGGCCGCCGGATGGATATCCCGGTCGAGAAAGTCCAGAAGCTCAAGACCATCTCGCGCGATCCCGGTTTCGCTCGAAACGCCCGTCGGCCGCGATGGCGAATCGGCTCTGGGCGACTTGATCGAAGATCGCTGGGTGGGTTCGCCGGTCGACGCCGTCATCGAAACCAACGTCCGCGACGAAACCGCCGGCATCCTGAAAACCCTTTCTCCGAAAGAGGAGAAGGTCATCCGGCTGCGCTTCGGCATCGGCTGCGAACGCGAGCATACGCTCGAAGAAATCGGCCAGGAGTTCGACGTTACCCGCGAACGCATCCGCCAGATTGAAGCCAAAGCGCTGCGCCAACTGCGCGCCCCCGAACGGGCCCGCCGCCTGCGCGCGTTGATGGCCGCCCGCTAATATCCATATCAGTCCTGAGGCGATAGCGACCCGGTTCAGCCAGGTCGCTATCGCCATTTCTGTCCCTGCGTCGTTTCGGCGAATAATACCACAATAGTAGTTGATATTTGGCCAAGCAGCCGCCTGGCCAAGCGTGCGCCGAATGGGGTTAGCGGCCGGCCTGTCTTACTGCAGCGGAAGTTCCGGCTGGCCTTCGCCATCCTTGTCGACGGCTTCGGCCGCCTCGGGAATGACCGACGCCGCAGCCACCTGGTCGTCGTCCTCCATCCGCACCAGGCGGACCCCCTGTGTGGACCGTCCGGCCTGCCGGATCTCAGCCGACTCCAAGCGGATGATCTTGCCGTTCTTGGTCACAATCATCAGGTCGGTGTCTTCCTTCACCGACAAAATGGCGACCACCTTGCCGTTGCGCGTGGAGGTCTTCATGTTGATGACGCCCTTGCCGCCGCGCGATTGCAAGCGGTAATCGCTCAACTTGGTGCGCTTGCCGTAGCCGTTTTCCGAGATCGAAAGAATCAAGCCTTGGTCTTCGACGATCTCCATTCCGACCAGATAATCGCCCGCGTCGAGATCCATGCCGCGCACGCCGCGCGCCGGGCGCCCCATGTGACGCACCTGGCTTTCGGCGAAACGGATGGCTTGCCCGTCATGCGACCCGAGGAAGATGAAGTTCTGGCCGTTGGTCAGATGCACGGAAATGAGCTCATCGCCGCCATCGAGCGAAACGGCGATGATGCCGCGGGCCATGGGATTGTCGAACTCGGTGAGCTCGCACTTCTTGATGACGCCGTGCTTGGTGGCCATCACCACGTACTGGTCGGGCACGAACTCGCTCACCGCCAGGAACGCCTTGACCGTATCGTCGGGCTGCAAATTAATCAGGTTCGATACGTGCTTGCCTTTGCCCACCGTCGCGGCATCCGGAATCTCGTAGATCTTCAGCCAGTAGACGCGTCCCTTGTCGGTGAAAATCAACAGGTAACTGTGCGTCGAGGCCACGATCAGGTGTTGGAGGAAATCCTCCGTGCGCGTGCCCATGCCGATGCGGCCCTTGCCGCCACGGGATTGCCGCCGGTAGGTATCCACCGAGGTGCGCTTCAAATATCCGCCGTGCGTCACGGTTACGGCGACATCTTCGACCGCCACCAGATCTTCGAGCCGGATTTCCCCGGTGTCTTCGATGATCTGGGTGCGGCGTTCGTCCCCGTATAGCCTTTTGACTTCTTTCAGCTCGTCGATAATGGCTTCCCGCACCAGCTTTTCGGATGCCAGCAATTCCAGGTACTGCGAGATGCGCCGCTGAATTTCGGCCAGTTCATCGGCGATCTTCTGCTGCTCCATGCCGGTCAGGCGCTGCAACTGCAGCTCGATGATGGCCTGCGCCTGCCGTTCGCTGAACGCAAAAGCCCCAATCAACGATTCGCGCGCTTCCCGCGGCGCCCGCGACGCGCGGATCAGCCGGATCACTTCGTCCAGGTTGTCCAGAGCCTTCTGAAATCCGATTAAAATATGCTCGCGTTCCCGCGCCTTGCGCAACTCAAAATCGGTACGCCGGCGGATGACTTCCACGCGGTGTTCGATGAAGTACTTGATGCAACTGATCAGACCCAGTTCGCGCGGCTGTCCGTTGACGATGGAAAGCATGATCACGCCGAAGCCGATTTGCAGTTGCGTGTGCTTGTAAAGATTGTTCAGCACCACTTCCGCCTGTTCGCCGCGCTTCAGCTCGAATACGATGCGGGTGCCGTCGCGATCGCTTTCATCGCGGATTTCGGAGATGCCTTCGATCTTCTTTTCGTTCACCAGGGCCGCGGCGTTTTCGATGAGCCGCGATTTATTCACCTGGTACGGAATCTCGGTAACGATGATGTGCTCGCGATCCTTGCCGCGCGCTTCGATGGACGCTTTGGCGCGCAGCTTCAACTGGCCGCGGCCTTTGGTGAAAGCGTCGATAATCCCCTGGCGGCCGAGGATGAATCCGCCGGTCGGGAAATCGGGGCCGGGCACCATCTCCAGGATTTTCGCCAGCGGAGTTTGCGGATTGTTGATGAGCGCGATGGTGGCGTTGATAATTTCGGTCAGGTTGTGCGGCGGAATGTTGGTCGCCATACCCACCGCGATACCCGCCGAGCCGTTCACCAGCAGGTTGGGCACGCGCGTGGGCAGAACTTCCGGCTCCTGCTCGCTTTCGTCGTAATTGGGCCGGAAATCGACGGTTTCCTTGTCGATGTCTTCCAGCAGCGACGTGGCAATGCGCGCCAGTCGGGCTTCGGTGTACCGCATGGCCGCGGGCGGATCGCCATCGACCGAGCCGAAATTTCCCTGGCCCTCGACGAGTGGATAGCGCATGGTGAACGGCTGCGCCATGCGTACCAAGGCGTCGTAGATAGGAGCGTCGCCGTGCGGGTGGTATTTGCCCATCACCTCGCCGATGATCTTCGCGCACTTGCGCGTCGGCCGGTTGGGCGCGAGGCCCATCTCGTGCATGCCGAAGAGAATGCGGCGATGCACGGGCTTTAAACCGTCGCGGACATCGGGCAGCGCGCGCCCTACGATGACGCTCATCGCGTAATCGAGGTACGACCGCTTCATCTCATCTTCGATGTTGATGGGGATGAGATTCTTGTCGCCGCCAGCTCCGCCCAGCGGCATTTGAGGACCGGACGGAGGCGCGGGCGGACCTTGCGGCGGATTTTCCTGATCGGGCAATGGATCTCCTTGAATGGGTGGTAAGTTCTATTTTACCAAGCGAGTAAGAGGATTTGGGGCGCGGAATTGCTTAACGGCACGCGCCGGTGCGCCGGAACGGGCTCAACAGCGCGGTCTTAGCGGCGCGAAACCAAGCGCACCCTGCGCGATTCGATCAACGGCCGTTCCGACATGGCTTCGCCAACGATGGCCGCCTGCTCTTCCTGATGGCGGCGGCCGGAACCGGTGGCGGGACTGGCGCTCTCCGGACGGCCTACGTAGCGCATTTCGCGGCCGGTAGCATCCAGCAGCGGCTGGAACTGTTCGTGCATAAATCGCCAGGGGCCCATATTGCGCGGCTCTTCCTGCGCCCATACTACTTCCGCGCTTTGCGGATAGCGCGCCAGGGCGTCGGCGGCATCGCTTTCGGCGAACGGATACAACTGCTCGACGCGCACCAGCGCGACGTGGTTGGCTTGCTGGGCTTCGCGCGCGGCCAGCAGGTCGTAATAGATCTTGCCGGAGCAGAACACGACGCGCGTGACTTGCGCGGGATCGATGGCGAGCGTAGTCCGGCAGGACTTCGCGGAAGCCGCCGCTGGTCAATTCGGCGATGGTGGAAACCGCCTTGGCATGCCGCAGCAGGCTCTTGGGCGTGAAGATGACGAGCGGCTTGCGCATGCCGCGGCGGTCCGAACCGCCATACATCTGGCGGCGCAGCAAGTGGAAATACTGCGCCGGGCGTGGTGCAGTTGGCGACCTGCATGTTGTTGCCGGCGCAAAGCACCAGGAAGCGCTCGATGCGCGCGCTGGAATGCTCCGGCCCCTGGCCTTCAAAGCCGTGCGGCAGCAGCAGCACCAGGCCGCTGGGCTGGCCCCATTTCGGACTCCGCGCTCGAAATGAACTGGTCGATCAGAATCTGGGCGCCGTTGGCGAAGTCGCCGAACTGCGCTTCCCACAGCACCAGCGTCAGCGGGTCGGCCACGCTGTAGCCGAATTCGAAGCCCAGCACGGCGTATTCGCTGAGCGAGCTGTCGAAGACTTCGAAGCGCGCCTGGTCCGGTGAGACGTGCTGCAGCGGCGTGTACTTGTGCGCCGTTTCGGAGTCGCCAGAAAACCAGGTGCCGCTGGCTGAAGGTGCCGCGTCCGGAATCCTGGCCGCTCAAACGGACGGGGGTTCCTTCGAGCGCCAGGGTACCGAAGGCCAGCGCTTCGCCGAAAGCCCAGTCGATGGGGCCGCCTTTGTCGATCGCCTCGCGGCGCTTCTCGATAAATCCGCGCAGCTTGGGATGCAGGTGGAAATTTTCGGGGAACTGCGTGAGCGCGCGGATGACGCGGTCGATGGTCGGCTTGTTCACCGTGGTGCGCGGGCAAAAGTCCGCGATCTCTTCGGTGGGTACGGCAGCCAGCTCCTGGCCTTCGAAGCGGTCGCTCGATCTTCTGCGCGGCGTCGTAGGCGCCTGAAAGGGTTTGCGCGAAGCCTTTGCGCATGGCCGCCACTTCTTCGGCGGTGAGCACGCCTTCGCGCACCAGCCGCTCGCCGTAGAGCTTGCCCACCGAAGGATGTTCTTTGATCTTGCGGTACAAGATGGGCTGCGTGTAACTGGGGTCGTCGGCTTCGTTATGCCCATGCCGGCGGTAGCAGAACATATCGATGACGACATCCTTCTTGAACTGCTGCCGGTAATCGAAGGCGATCTGCGCCACGCGGATGGCCGCTTCGGGATCGTCGCCGTTCACGTGGAAAATGGGCGCCTGCACGCCGCGCGCGACGTCGGTGGAATACGGCGTGGAACGGGCTTCGTCGGGCAGGGTGGTGAAACCGATCTGATTGTTGATGATCAGGTGTATGGTGCCGCCGGTGCAATAACCATCGAGCTGCGAAAGGTTCAGCGTCTCGGCCACCACGCCCTGTCCCGCGAAGGCCGCGTCGCCGTGGATGAGCAGCGGAATCACGCGCTCGCGCTTGGTCATCGCCCAGCCGATCCTGCTTGGGGCGCACGATGCCTTCCACCACCGGATCGACCGCTTCCAGATGGCTGGGATTCGGCGAAACCGAGACCAGCACTTCGCGGCCCGCCGCGGAGCGATAAACGCCGCGCGCGCCCAAGTGATACTTCACATCGCCCGAGCCTTGCGTGCTGGCCGGATCGAGCTCGCCTTCGAACTGCGCGAAGATCTCGGCCACGGGCTTGCCGACCACGGTGGTCAGCACCGTCAGCCGTGCCGCGATGCGCCATGCCGATCACGACTTCGTGCACATTGCGTCCGGCGGCGCGCTCCAGCAGTTCATCGAGGATGGGGATGGCGGTTTCCGCGCCTTCCAGCGCGAAGCGCTTCTGCCCCACGAAGCGCGCGTGCAGGAAGTGTTCGAACTCTTCGGCTTCGAGCAGCCCTTGCAGGATGCGGAGGCGGGTTTCGCGATCGAGCGGCCAGTTGTTGGCTTGCGGCTCCATGCGGTGCTGCAGCCAGCGCTTCTGCTCCGGATGCTGGATGTTCATGTACTCGCAGCCGATTTTGCCGCAGTAGGTCTGGCGCAGCGTCTCCAGGATTTCGCGCAGCGTGGCCACCGGCTTGGGACCATGCTCGCCGATCGCTTCGCTCAGGCTGCCGGTCAGAAATTCGCGGTCCAGATCCCAGATGGTCAGGCCGTAGGTGACCGGATCGAGCTCGGGATGGTAGCTCGGCTCGCCGCCCAGCGGATCGAGATCGGCGATCAGGTGGCCGCGCACGCGGTAGGCGTTGATGAGCTGGAGAACGCCCGCTTCCTTGGCGATCTCGGCGGTGCGCCCGCTCGCGCCCGGCAGCATCGCGTTGCGATCCGGCTCCCAGCGCACCGGCTGATGCGGCATCTTCAAGTGCGCGAAGATCTCTTCGTAGAAGCCGTCGCCGCCATCGAGCAGCGACTGCACCTTGCCCAGGAACATGCCGGATTCCGCGCCTTGGATGATCCGGTGATCGTAGGTGCAGGACAGCGACATCACTTTGCTGATGCCCAGCATGGAGCGCGTTTCGGGCGAGGCGCCCTGATATTCGGCGGGGTAATCGATGGCGCCGGCGGCGATGATCGCGCCCTGGCCCGGCATCAGGCGCGGGCTGGAGGACATGGTGCCGACGGTGCCTGGATTGGTCAGCGAGATGGTCGTGTCCTGGAAATCGGCAGGCGCCAGCTTGCCTTTGCGCGCGCGATCCACGAGGTCGTCGAAAGTGGTCACGTACTGCGCGAAGTCGATACTGCCCGCATCCTTGATATTCGGGACCAGTAGATTGCGCCCGCCGTCTTTATTCGCCACATCCACCGCAATGCCCAGATTGATCCGCGGATGCACGATGCGCGACGGCTGGCCGTCGACTTCGCCGTAGGCATGGTTCAGGCCCTTGAATTCTTCGAGCGATTTCAGAATGGCCCAGCCGATCAGGTGGGTATAGGAAACTTTGCTGCGCCCGACCAGGGTACGGTGCTGGTTGATGATGCGGCGGTTTTCGTCCATCACCTTCACGGGGATGATGCGCTGCGAGGTGGCCAGCGGAATGGTCACGCTGGGGTTCATGTTCTCGGCGATTTTGGCGGCGATGCCGCGCAGCGGCTGCGCGTTCTGGGCATCGGCTGCCGAAACCGGCGGCTGAGCGGGCGCGCCGTTGCGCGCGGCTTGCGGTTGGGCCGGCGCGTCTTCGAAGACCTGCTTCCAACTCGCGTCCACCGCCGTGCGGTCGTTCAAATATTGTTGATAAAGCTCGTCTTCGAGCCAGCTGTTGATACCCAGTTCCGGATCTGTCTTGAGGGGCATAAAATACGGGGAGGCTTTCTTCCTTTATCATACCTATCCGGGGACACGGGCCGCTGAACGGGCTGCGCCCCAAAGCGCGAAGGAGAGCATCACTCCGCCGCCCTTGAGAACCTGAATCGGCAACAAGCTGGCGACCAGTGGCTCCATTCCTGAACGAGTGCCGTCCGCCACGTGCCGTCTTTTGCGATCGCCGAGCAGGAACGGCTTTCAGACCAGCCGGAAAGGTTCTCATGACGTCAAATATTACAACTAAACTCGGCTTTCAGCTCCATATTCCGTCGTTACGGCAACAATTCCGCCGTTACGGCAACTTCCCTGCCCGGCCCGACCTGAGGCTGAAGCTTTCGGACGTGCAAATCCTCTGCAATGACTGCAACATGGGCAAGGGCAGCCATTGCGCCCGAGACCGGCTTTGACCGTCCCGGAACGTCGATAAAGCGTGACAGAAATCCCTATATCCGCTAACGTAGAAAGAGAAGCAGCGAAAGGCATCCAACCATGGAAGTGCAGTTCACTCCCGACCAGCAAGACAAGCTCTCGCGCATGGCTGCGGCGCAGGGCCGCGCTGCGGAAGCCCTCGTCCAGGAAGCGGTTGACCGCCTCTTAAGTTACGACGAGTGGTTTTCTCAGGAAGTTGATAAGGGCTTGGCAGCCGCGGATAGCGGCGAATTCGTGGCACACGACGACGTTCGCCGGATGATTGAAACCCGGTACCCGGCCTGATGATCGTCCGTTGGACGAAGCCCGCCGCAGACGATATATCGCATATCTGCGATTACACTGAAAATCGTTTCGGGTCCGCCCAGGCCAGGCGCACAGCCCTTGCGATCCACGACGCGGCGGACGGCTTGAAGAGCATGCCAAACCGAGGTCGCCCAGGAGGCAAACCCGGCACGCGCGAAGTCACCGTGGTGGGCCTGCCGTTCATCATCATTTACCGCGCGGGAAGAGAAGCAGTCGAAATCGCCCGCATCCTGCATGGTTCGCAGCAGTGGCCGTGATGGGTAGGGAATCCTCGAAGCGCTCCGTTCAGGGGAACGCTCCGAGGACTTTCAAATCGGTCCGACCCGTTGCGAGAGCCGCACCGACGATCTCCACTTTCAAAGTTAGCGCCTGGGGACGAATTCCGTAAGCCAAAACGTTTACGTTTGTCCCCCAACAAAGCTTGGGCCGAAGTATTAGCAGTTTTAAACAGAGGCAGAATCTGCCAGGACCTTGGACCCTTCCAAAAAGCTTTCCACTTTCCGGAGCGAAACCGGTTCCTTGAAGTGGAAGTCACAATCACTGCGAGAGGATCCTGGATGATGGTCGAACAATAATTCATGGAAGCAGCATCACTGTCCCTGCTGCGCTCTTTGGCAGCCCGTTCCGTTCTTCCCGGACCGGGATCGTGGTGCATTAAGGCTCTCCGCTCGGTTGCCTTCCCATAATCCGCGAAGATGTAAACTCGGAGCGCTCGGGCCGCGTCAACGGCGTTCAACGTGCGTATTTGTCTCTTTGCCACACCCTACTACAAACTACGATGGAAATGTCTCGGGCTACGCCGGCGCCGAGCAAATTTCTATTGACAATGACGAAGATCTTCGTCATAATGCGGTCATGGAATCCAAACGCCGCAGACCTACGGAGGCGGAGCTAGCGATTCTGCGCGTGCTTTGGGAAGGCAAAGCGCAGACGGTACGCGCCATTCAGCAGGTGCTGAACCAGGCGCGGCCTACCGGCTACACCACGGTCTTGAAGCTGATGCAGATCATGACCGAGAAAGGGCTGGTGGAGCGCGACGAGAGTTGCCGTCCGCAAATTTACCGCGCGCGGTACACGCAGCAGCAGACCCAGCGGCAATTGCTCGGCGACCTGATGAACCGCGCTTTTGGCGGGTCGGTGAAGGCGCTGGTGCTGCAGGCGCTGGCCACGAAGAAATCGTCCCCGAAGGAGTTGGAAGACCATGGAAACAGCTTTTGGATCGCATCGAAGGAGGCAAGAAATGACGGCTATAGCGCAGGCGCTCAGCGCGGCGTTGCTCGATTTCATCTGGCAGGGGCTGTTGGCGGCTTTCTGCTGTGGGCGGTTCTGGTTTATTGCGCAATCATCCGGCGCGCACCGCGGTACGCGGTATGCTGCGCGGCGCTGGCGGCGATGGCGCTGTTGCCGGTGGTCACCGCGTGCCTGCTTTATAGCGCGATCCTCGCAGCGCCGGAGCCGCTCCCGCGGTTTGGGCCGCCGCGAGGCAGACGGGCACAGCGGCGCCGGGCGCGGCTGGATCGTTGGCTTGGGTCAGCTCTCTCGCTGGGCGCTGCCGGCGTGGTCGCTGGGCGTGCTGCTGTTTTCGCTGCGGCTGGTGTGGGCTTCCCGGCAGATGTCCGCACTGCGCCGGCGGGCGAAGCCGGCCGAGGCTGCGGTGCTGGCCCTGGTGGAGCGGTCCGCGAGCGCATGAAGTGGCGCGGCCCGTGCGTGTGTTGATTTCCACGGCCGCCGATTGTCCCGCGTAGTGGGCTGGTTGAGGCCGGCCCTGCTGCTGCCTGCCGCCACGGTGATGGGGCTTACGGCGCAACAATTGGAGGCGGTGCTGGCGCACGAATTCGCGCACATCCTGCGCTACGACCATTTGGTGAACATGCTGCAGACTGGCGTGGAGACGCTGTTGTTCTATCATCCGGCGGTTTGGTGGGCATCGGCGCGCATCCGGCAGGAGCGGGAGTTGTGCTGCGACGATCTGGCGGTAGCGTCCTGCGGCGATGCGCTTTGCCTGGCGCGCGCCCTTACACGGCTGGAGAGGCTGCGGCTGACTACGCCGCGCTTGGCGCTGAGCAGCAACGGCGGCCCGCTGCTGTATCGCATCCAGCGGCTTGCGGGCGTTACGGGCGGGCGGCGCGGGCCGTCCAAGTTGCCGGGGATGCTGGCGCTTTCGCTGGGATTGGTTTGTTTGGCGCTGAATCTGCAGTGGGCGCGCGGCCAGCAGATTGCGCCGGACTACCGGGCGTACACGTAGATCTGCGCGGCGCCAGTGTGATCCATCGCGACGACGTGAAATATCCGGAGCGCGGCGATTGACAAGCGCGTGCATGGCACGGTGACGGTGGAAGCGACGCTCGACGGGGATGGCGAAGTGAATGACGCGCGCGTAATCAGCGGCCCACCCGAGTTGCGCAAAGCGGCGCTTGAATCGGTGTTGCAATGGCATTTCACGCACGACGCGGCGGGGAGCAAGCGGCAGGTTTCGATCGACTTTAGCCTACCGCCCGAGGGCTCGGAAAGCGACGCGGCGCTTCGTTCGGCGCTGGCACTGCGGCACGCATCGTCCGACCGGGAGCTGCAAGAGGTGCTGGGGGCGCGAGTGCTGGACGACGCGAGGGTGAAGGACAAGATGGCGAAGGACCTGGCGGAAGCGATGGCGCTGCAGGCGCGCCCGCGGGCCGCGCAATCGCCGGAAGATGCGGAGCGTGAGGCGCGGGAACTCACCGAACAACGGATGAAGATCGAGCTGGACGTGGATTCCGCTCAGTTGAAAGGGCTGCTTGACTCTGCACGGCGGGACCAGCGGCGGAAGGCGCAAGAGGAGAAAGCCGAGGCCGAGGCGCTGCTTGGGAAGATTCAGCAGGACTCCGTACTCGCCGGCGACGCGCACTTCCAGTTGGATCACTTGAAGGAGTTACTGCAAGGCCCTGTCTTAGCCGGGCATATTCTGAAAGCCATCGACGTTGAAGGCTTGAGCGCAGCCGTGCGCGATGAGCTGCTGGCCCAGCTACAGGTGCGCGCGGGCGATACTCTTTCCGAGGAATCCGTGGCGAAGTTATTCGCGGCAGTCAAACGATTCGATGAGCATCTTAGTGTTTCGATTGCTACAGAAGACGATGGCCAGGTACGGATTCACATCGCGGCTCCGGGGTCCAGTGACTTAAACTAACGACTAACAGGTCCCTATCTATGATATTGTCGGTATAGGGGCAGCGATGCTGGATACGGCAACTTACCTTCCTAAGCTCAAGGAGTTTGAAGGTGTAGTTCCGTTCATGTATCTGGATACAGCGGGCAACGTCACCGTGGGAGTCGGAAACCTGCTGGCGAATGCCGCGGCAGCACAGGCGCTGGCTTTCGTGAGGCGGCCCGATGCCAACGGAAAAGCGCCCGTGCCGGCGGTGCCGGCCACGCTCGCCGAAATTGAATCCGGCTTCGACTCTATTGGGCGGCAGACACCGGGTAAGCTGGCCAGTTACTACCGGCAGTTTACGAATCTCGACTTGCCGATGTCGGCAATAGACGCCTTGCTAATGACTCGCGTGCAGGAATTTGCCGGCTTACTGCGCATTACTTTTCCGGATTTCGACGCTTATCCGGCAGAGGCGTGTGCCGCTATCTTCGATATGGCGTTCAATCTGGGCGCCGGTAAGCTGACATCGCAATTTCCGGGTTTGTGCCGGGCGATCGGGAACGAAGACTGGGGAAAGGCGGCCGCGGAATGTCACCGGTTTGGCCCGGGGCCCGCGCGCAATAATTGGACCAAGGCGCAGTTCCAGGCAGCCGCTATAGCAGCGAACGAACCAGCACCAGCGGTCCGGTAGGCGAGCGGCGCGCGAGGATAAACAGACGCGTGTTGCGGTAAGTGCCTTCCGTCAGAGTATCCAGCGATTGAACCAGTAATTCTTCGGTGCGGCTGTCGTCAAAAGCCCCTCGCCCCCAAAGGATCAACTGCGTGCGAAAGCCTTGGCCCGAGACCAGGATGGTATCCGGCGCGTACACTGTAGCGGTCACCGAGGGATCGAATGCCAGCCAATTCCGGCCTTGGCGCGCGGCGGCCGCGGCCGCTTGCCGAGAGAACGGGGAGGCGTTGATGGCGAGTTGGGGCGGCAGCAGCGGCAGCACTCCGGCATCCCACTGCAACTGCCGCAGATACGAAGAACGCGCGGGCACGGCACGCGACAGTTCACGCAGTACGAGGCAGTCCGCCAAGGTGGAACGTTGAGCCGGGACGAGGCGGTCGGAAGCCTGGTTGCCGCGGGTGCCGGGAAGATCCAACCATTGCGTACAATTCGACACGCCGTTGGGATGCGCGGTTCCGTTGAGGAATGGGGCGCGGAGACGCCGGTCGAGTTCCGGCCGCGAGCTTACGTGCAACCGGTCGCTGTAGGAGACCGCGAGGGATGCCCCGCGATCCTGCGCCGGGAGCAAGACTAGACTGGCCGCCAAAAAGCAGGCCCCGGCACGGATGCGCATATCGCCCAGCGTAACGCTTAACGGCCAGCGAGCGACAGACGGAAGGCCGCCATCTCCTGGCCGTTGCGGACCAGCAGAGTGTCTGCAACGAGGACGGGATGATTCCAGGTTTTCCCTTCGACCGCCGGGAAACGCGCCAGCTCTTTGAATTGATCGGGAGTGGCGGAAACCAGCGCCAGTTCGCCTTCTTCCGAAACTACGACCAACACGTCCTGATCCTCCAGTGACACGAGTTGACCGTAACCGTAGCGCCCGCCCTTCCACACCCGCTTGCCATCCTTCAGGTCGATGCAGGAGAGGATGCTGCCATCGAAGCCATAAGCATGCTCCTTGTGGACGACAAAGTCGTTGAAGTACGGTTTCAGGCCGATGGAAGTCCAGCGTTCCTGCACAGTCCAGCCGCCGGTTCCATGGGTGACGCCGAAGCGGCGAATGCCGCTTTTGTCGCTGACGGCCATCAGCACGTCGCCATCGGCGGTGACGTTGGGCTGCACGATCGGATAGCCGGGCCAGGGACTATCCCAGAGCTGCGTGCCGTCGGCCAGAGACACGCTGACCGCGCCTGGCTCGCTCAATAGTAGGACCTGCCGCACTCCATCGACGGTGAGGAGCCGCGGCGAACTGTAGCTGATACCGCGGGTGGGACCCATCCAGCGGCGCACGCCGGTGGCGCGATCGTAGGCCGCCAGGCGGCCGGACGCGGCGACGACGACCAGGTCGTCAGCGACCAGCGGTGAACTGGCGAAGCCCCAGTCGGGGTCTTCATGCCGGTATCGGCGGCGGCGTTGTGAGACCAAATCACGGCGCCCGTTTGAGCGTTCAATACGTTGACGATTCCGGTCGCGCCAAAGGTGTAAACACGGCCATTGGCCAGGGTTGGGGTGGCGCGGGGCCCTGCGCCGGCGTTCGATTCCCAGAAGCGCGCGGTATCGAGGTGCGCCCACACGGGTTCGCCGGTAGCCAGTTTGTAACAGGCAACCACTTCGTCGGGACCGCGCTGCTCCTGGGTGTAGATGAGCCCACCATGCACGGCGAACGAAGACCAACCGGGGCCGACCGGGCGGCGCCAGATGGCGACTGGCGGCGTCGCGGTCCAGTCGGTTTTGATTTTCACGCCGGGCACGATGTCGTCGCGATGGAGTCCGCGAAAGCCGGGCCAATCGGGACCGGTTTCGGTTGCGGCCGCCGCTGCCGGAATCACCGCTGCGTCCTTGGCGGGCTTAGGTTCGGAAGTTTTCGGCGCGGAAACCGGTGGCGCAGGAGTCACTGGCTGAGCGGCCGGAGGCGCGATGGGCAGCTTGGCCGATTGTAAAAGGCGATCTTCGGGAGTTTGCGCCCATCGCCATTTCAGGTCCATGTTGAGAGTTGCGGTAAAGCCCCCGGTTTTCATCAGGGTCCAGAAGCCGCAGGCAATCAGGATGGTTGCGATCATGGTCGCGCGCCGCGGGGTGTCGGGCAAACGCCGGGCGGCTACGGCCCACGCGGCGAAAACGAGGGACAGCCCCGGGATCACCAGGATATAGAACAGCAGCCCCTGCGCACCCGTGGCCAGCGACTTATCGATAAAGGGCTTGGTGGCCCACACGCCGGCCGCCATCAGTAACACGGCGAGCACGCGGTCGACCCATGGCGCGCGGCTGAACAACAGCCACCAGACCAGGATCAGCGCCATGGCGGCGAAGCCACCCAAAATTGCATAGGGCCGTTGGTCGGGTGCGACAATCGGCAAACCGAAGCGGACCAGTAACTGCAGGATCGCGATGACTACAGCGGGCCACACGCGCAGCGGCCGCCTGATAGCGTCGGTCATTATCGCTCCACCATGCTAACAATATGTCTGGCGGGCATGCGATCGCGGCATGCTCATAGGAGAGATACGTGGGTTCCCCCGCGAATGTTCCGCCAACAATTTTGGCGTATCATGGACCCTGGACCTCCTATGATCAAAAAGTTTGCCCCCTACCTGCTGCTCTGTGCAGCGGCCTTCGCCCAAACCGCGGCCATCGACATTCCTTACAAGAAATTCGTCCTGGACTAACGGACTCACCGTCCTCGTTCACGAAGACCACAAAGCGCCCATTGTGGCGGTGAATGTCTGGTATCACGTCGGCTCGAAGAACGAGAAGCCCGGCAAGACCGGATTCGCGCACTTGTTCGAGCACCTCATGTTCGGCGGCAGCGAGAATTTCCACGGGCGATATATCGACGCCATGGAATCGGTCGGCGCCACGGACCTGAACGGCACCACCAACAACGACCGCACCAATTATTTTGAAGACGTGCCCACCTCAGCGCTCGACTACACCCTGTTTCTGGAGTCTGACAGAATGGGCCACCTGCTGGGCTCGTTCGACCAGAAAACGCTTGACCTGCAGCGGGGCGTGGTGCAGAACGAAAAGCGGCAGGGCGAAAATCAGCCATACGGTGTGACCGAACAACTGATCACCGAGAACACCTACCCGGCCGGGCATCCTTACTCCTGGACCGTGATCGGCTCCATGGACGATCTGAACGCCGCGTCGATGGCCGATGTGAAGGACTGGTTCCGCACCTACTACGGGCCGTCGAACGCCGTGCTGGTGCTGGCGGGCGATATCGACTTCGAGACTGCCAAGGCGAAAGTGACGAAATATTTCGGCGACATCCCCGCCGGTCCGCCCATCGGCAAGCAGGAAGAATGGGTCGCCAAGATGACCGGCTCGCATCGCGGCACGGTGCAGGATCGCGTGCCGCAGGCGCGGATTTACAAAGTGTGGAACATCCCGCCGTATGGTTCGGCGGATGCGGATTATCTGGATCTGGTGGCGGACTGCCTATCGGAAGGAAAGGTATCGCGGCTTTATAAGCGCCTGGTGTACGACGATCAGATCGCCACCGATGTGCGGGCGGAAATCGACGACCGCGAGATTGGCAGCGAATTCGACATTACCGGCACGGCGCGCCCGGGCGGGGATCTGGCCAAAGTGGAAAAGGAAATCGACGAAGAGGTGGCGCGCTTTTTGGAGAACGGCCCCACGCCGGCGGAACTGGAGCGGGTGAAAACTCAGTATGTCGCCCGCTTTGTCCGGGGCGTCGACCGCATTGGCGGTTTCGGGGGCAAGTCGGACGTATTGGCGCACGGCCAGGCATTTCTGGGCAACGCGGATTTCTACAAGGTGCAACTGCAGCGGGTACAGTCGGCCACGCCGGAAGAGTTGAAGGCGGCCGCGCGCCGCTGGCTTTCCGACGGCGTGTACAGCCTGGAAGTGCATCCTTATCCGGACTACAAAACCGATTCCGTGAGCGTGGATCGCTCGAAGCTGCCGACGCCGGGCACTCCGCCGGATTTGAAACTGCCGAAGCTGCAGCGCGCCACGCTATCGAATGGGCTGAAGGTGGTTTTGGCTGAGCGCCACGAGATTCCCGTGGCCAACTTCTGGCTGCAGATCGATGCCGGCTATGCCGCGGATCAGTTTGCCACGCCCGGCACCGCCAGCATGACCACGGCGCTGCTGGACGGCGGCACCCAAACGCGTTCGGCACTGCAAATCAGCGAGCAGGCGGCGCAATTGGGCGCGGAAATCCGGGCGAACTCCAATCTGGATGCTTCCACCGTTTACCTGTCGGCGCTGAAGAGCAACCTGGACCGCTCACTCGAACTTTACAGCGACATCCTGCTGCACCCGTCCTTTCCTGAAGCCGATTTCGAGCGTTTGCAGAAGCAGCGCATCGCGGGCATCCAGCGCGAGAAAGTGACGCCGATTCCGATGGCGCTGCGCGTTTTCCCCGAGCTGCTCTACGGGCCCGGCCACGCCTATGGCGCGCCGCTGACGGGCAGCGGTACGGAAGCCAGCGTCGGCAAAATGACGCGCGACGACCTCGTGAAGTTCCACGACACGTGGTTCCGTCCGAACGATTCCACCCTGGTGGTGGTTGGCGATATCACGCTGGCCGAGCTTACGCCGAAGCTGGAAAAGCTGCTGGACGCGTGGAAGCAGGGAACCGTGCCGAAGAAGAACATCGGGCACGTTGAGTATCCGGCAAAACCGGTGGTTTATATCATGGACCGGCCCGGCGCGCTGCAATCGTTCATTCTGGCGGGCGAGATTGCGCCGCCCAAGAACAATCCCGACGCCACGGCCATCGAGACCATGAACAACATTTTCGGCGGCAATTTCGGCGCGCGCATCAATATGAATTTGCGCGAGGACAAGCACTGGTCTTACGGCGCGAACACCATATTCTGGCCGGCCCGCGGGCAAGAGCCGTTCATCATCTTCGCTCCGGTGCAGACGGATAAGACCAAGGAGTCGATGGCCGAGATCAACAAAGAGGTGCGCGGCATCGTGGGCGACAAGCCGCCGACGGCTGAAGAACTGAGCCACGTGCAGGCCAACGAAACGCTGAGCCTGCCAGGGTCGCGCGAGACTGTGAGCGAAGTGGGCGCCTCGATTCAGGAGTTGGTGGAATACGGCCTGCCCGACGACTATTACGATACCTACGCCGGCCGCGTTCGCGCCTTGACCGTTCCCGGTATGGAGGCGGCCGCCAAGCGCGTGATCCATCCCGACAACCTGATCTGGGTGGTGGTGGGCGATCGCGCCAAGATTGAAGCCGGCGTGCGCGAATTGAATCTCGGCGAAGTGAAATTCCTGAACGCGGACGGCAAGCCGATTTAAGAAGGCCTCCGCCGATCGTGCCGAATTATTTCGCACCGGAGCGAAACCCAGCCGCACAGCCGAATACATGGCGCTGTTTCGCGCGCTGGAAACCTGCGCACACGCAGTTCGGCCGTAGTTCGCACGGCGCTGATCGACGGCCTGGTCCGCGACGCGGTCGGCAGCGGAGCGCAGCAGGCACTGTTGCTGGGAGCGGGTTTCGATAGCCGGCCGTACCGGCTGGAGGAATTGCGCGCCATTCGAACCTTCGAAGTCGACCATCCGGCGACGCAGAGGGCCAAGCGCGAGCGGCAGTCCATTCCCTTGTTCGATTTCGCGCTTCCAACGGTGGCGATTTGGGAAGGTGTGGTCCGGCGAGCCCTTCATTTTCGGATTCGATCCAGCCATTCTGGCGGATTACTTGCGAGCGCGCGGGTTCACGCTGTTGAGCGACCGATCGACCGCGGAAGCTGCGCCGTCCGTTTGCGCGGCTTTTGGCAGGCGCGAGCCCGGCTCTGAACTTTACCGCATCGCCGCCGTTCAACGCGCGGCCCTATAATGAGCTTTATGTCTGAAAACCCACTTGATCGCCGCAACTTCCTGCGCGGCGCCACCGCCCTGACCGCGCTCTCCTACTCCCGCGTGAAAGGCGCCAACGACCGCATCCAACTGGGCGTGATCGGCTGCGGCGATCGCGGCCGCTACGACATGGGGAATTTCCAGAAGGCCAGCGCCGACGTGGTCGCGGTCTGCGATATCTACGGCGCGCAGATCGACAAGGCCCGCGAGAAGGCGCCGCAGCGCCAAGGATTTCAAAGACCATCGCGCGCTGCTGGAGATGAAAGAAGTCGACGTGGCGCTGATCGCCACGCCGGACCACTGGCACGCGCAGATCGCCATCGACGCGCTGAACGCCGGCAAAGACGTCTACGTGGAGAAGCCGCTCACCCGCACCATTGAAGAAGGCGCCGCCATCGTGAAGGCCGCGCGCGTGAACGAGCGCATCTGCCAGGTGGGCATGCAGCAGCGCTCCGGGACAGCACTATCTTGAAGGCCAAAGCCGAGTATTTCGATACCGGCAAGCTGGGCAAGATCACGCTGGCGCGCACCTGGTGGCACGGCAACGGCTACCATCTGCGGCAAGGCGCCCGATTCGCTGCAGAACCTGCCATCGCAATCTCGATTGGGCGCATTTCCTCGGGCCTCTGAAGTGGCGCGATTGGGATCCGCAGCAATATTTCAACTGGCGCGCCTATCTGGATTTCGGCGGCGGCCAGGTGACCGACCTATTCACCCACTGGATCGACGTGGTCCACATGTTCATGGGCCAGGAGGTCCCGACCGCGGCGTCGGCCGCCGGCGGCGTCTATCAACTATAAGGACGGCCGCACCGCGCCCGATACCATCAACGTGCTGCTCGAATATCCGACCGAGTTCACGGCCACATTCGAAGCCACCCTGGCGCCCGGCATCACCGGCGCGGCGGTCGAAATTTGCGGCACGCAAGGGCGCCTGTAGATCGACCGCAGCCACTACGAATTCCACCCCGTGGGCCGAGGCGCAACAGCCAGTCGTGGTGAAGGCGTCCAGCCGCATCGACGAGCGATCACGTGCAACAATTTCCTCGACTGCGTACGCTCGCGCAAGCGGCCCAACGGCGACGTGCTGATCGGCCACCGCTCCGCCCAGGCCTCGCACCTGGGCAACATCTCCTATATGCAAAAGCGCCGCATCGATTTCGATCCGGTGCGCGAAGAGATCCTGCCGTTTTAGAGGGGGCTGGAACGGCGGTGTTATACTGGCTTTACGCCTGTACCGCCAATATCGACAGGATTGAGAGAATTGATGATTTCATCGACACAAATGCGCCCGGGCATGGTGATTAAGTTCAACAACGACTTGTTCTCCGTTTTCAGC
>CAVTWL010000006.1:0-1257705 GCA_963738375.1 Bryobacterales bacterium
ACGATGGCGCCGCCCGACCCCGCTGCGCCGGTGCGCTTCTGGATCGACCGGGCCTTCACCGTGCGCGGCAGCGGCACGGTGGAAACCGGCACCCTTGCGGCCGGCTCGATCGGCGTCGGCGACGAGTTCGTGCTGCACGACCGGGTCGTCGCAGTGCGCGGCGTGCAGGGCCTCAACGAGAGCCACGACCGGGTGGGTGCCGTGGCCCGCGTCGCCGTGAACCTCCGCGGTGTCGCCGCGGACGTCGTCACGCGCGGCGACGTGCTGCTCACACCGCGCCGCTGGCACCGCACCGCCGTCGTCGACGCGGCTCACCGTCGCCGCCGATCGCGCGGCCGGGCTCGTCCTGCACGTCGGCACCGCCGCGGTGCCGGTGCACGTGCGGCCGCTCGGCGACGACCTGGCGCGGCTGACCCTGCCGACCGCGCTGCCGCTGCGCGCGGGCGACCGCGGCGTGCTGCGCGATCCGAGCCGGCATGCGGTGGCCGGGGGCATGCTCGTCCTGGACGCCGATCCGCCGCCGTTGCGGCGGCGCGGTGCTGCCCAGCGCCGTGCCGTCGATCTCGCGGCCGCGACCGGACGACCCGATCCCGCCGCCGAGCTCGACCGCCGCAGGGCGGTGCGCGCCGACCACCTCGCCCGGCTGGGCGTCGCGGTCGAGGGGCTGCCCACCGTCGCCGGTTGGCTGGTCGCCGAGCACCGCTGGCAGCTCTGGGTCGCCGCGACGCCGCGCGCCGTGCAGGACTGGGCCGAGCGCAACCCGCTCGAGCCGGGCATGCCGACCGCCGCGCTCACCCATGCGCTCGACCTGCCCGACGCCGCGCTGCTGCCCGAGGTGTCGTCGCGCCGGCGTGGCAGCCACCGACGGTCGGGTGCCGGCGTCGACGACGGCGGCCAGTCCCGCCGAGCCGGCGCTGCGCGCGCTCGAACAGCGACTGCACGCGGCACCGTTCGACGCGCCCGACCGCAACGAGCTCGCGGTCCTCGGCCTGGCCGGCTAGCTCGCGGCCGCCGAGCGGGCCGGGCGCGTCGTCCGTGTCGACGACGTCGTGCTGTTGCCCGACGCCCCCGATCACGCCGTGCGCGCACTGCGCAACCTCCCGCAACCGTTCACCACGAGCCAGGCGCGCAGCGCGCTCGCCACCACCCGGCGGGTGTGCATCCCGCTGCTCGAACACCTGGATCGGACGGGTCGCACCGAGCGCGTCGACAGCCAGCTACGACGCATCGTCGATTAGCACGTAACCAGCAGGATCCGGCGATGCCACGCCGTCCGGGCTTGTTTATTAGTGGGACTTGTGTGACGGTTGTTGCCGGTGAGACCAGAGAGACGTTCCGGAAAGGACGCCTGACATGCCCCTCTCGAGCAGACGCCGAGTGCCTTCTTCGACGGATGGCCCGAGCAGAACGACCACACGCCTGCCGACCCCGACAA
Source organism: Bryobacterales bacterium (assembly GCA_963738375.1). Lineage (GTDB taxonomy): Bacteria > Acidobacteriota > Terriglobia > Bryobacterales > Bryobacteraceae > Bog-159. The sequence continues at coordinate 1,436 of CAVTWL010000006.1, forward strand.
GCCCCGCCGTTCGCGCCGGGTGCGGCCGCGCCGCGTCCTAGCCGGGCTCACCGTGCTCGCCGTGGCTGCCGGCACGACGGTCGGCCTCGCGCTGATCGGTCCGAGTGCGGCGCCGACCCGTCCGCGCACACCTGGTACCGGCTGCGCATGTGCGAGTCGAGCGACAACTACCCGATCAACACCGGCAACGGGCACTACGGCGCCTACCAGTTCGACCTGTCGACCTGGCGCAGCGTCGGCGGCTCCGGCTACCCGAACCAGGCCTCCAAGGCCGAGCAGGACGCCCGCGCGCTCATCCTCTACCGCGAGCGCGGCTGGCAGCCGTGGCAGTGCGCGAGCATCCTCGGCCTGCAAGGAAGACAAGGACGCCCGCACCGGGCGCATCGGCGACATCAAGATCGCCGACGGCAACCACACCCCACGCCCTCAAGGGCGCGATCCCGCCTTCCCCGGATCGAGCTGGTACTACGTCGGCGACGACAACGCCAACATCAAGGCGTTCCAGAACGAGATGCACCACCGCGGCTACTTCCCCGCCGGCACCGGCCAGTACGGACCGCTGACCCTGCACATGGTCAAGAAACTGCAGCGCCTCAACGGACTGCCCGTCACCGGCTACATCGGCCCCAACACCTGGCGGCTGGCCTGGGTCGGCAAGTACACGACCGACCAGCACAGGACGGTGCACCACAAGAAGACGCACAAGACCCACCCGAAGAAGACCCACCCCGGGAAGACCCACCACGCGCGCGTGCCCGCCTTCCCGGGCGGCAGTCGCTGGTACTACTTCGGCGATAACAACGCGCACATCAAGGCGTTCCAGAACGAGATGCACCACCGCGGCTACTTCCCCGCCGGCACCGGCCAGTACGGACCGCTCACCCTGCACATGGTCAAGAAGCTGCAGCGCCTCAACGGGCTGCCCGTCACCGGCTACATCGGCCCCAACACCTGGCGGCTGGCCTGGGTGGGCAAGTACCACCGCTGAGAGCGCGCTCCGCGCCGGCCGCGGCACGCGTAACGTGCCGCGCATGATCACTGCGCGCCGGCTCGGGATGCTCGCAACCGCGGCACTCGCCCTCACGCTGGCGCCGGGCGGTGTCTCGGCCGCGCGGCCGGCCAACACCGCCGACGCGAAAGCGGGCAACTGGGTGGTGACCGAGAACGCCAAACCCGGCACCACCGCCTGGAAGCTCGGCAAGCGCGGGCCGACCGACGCGATCCAGGGCTACGCCGACGAGACGAGCGTCGCGCCCGGCGCTTCGTTCGGACTGCACGTCGAGAGCACCGCGGCGTCGTGGACGGTCACCGCCTACCGCGTCGGCTGGTACCAGGGCACCGGCGGCCGCGAGGTCTGGGCGTCCGGCACGCAGACCACGCAGTCGCAGCCCGACCCGGTCGTCACGGGCGACACGCGCACCGTCGAGGCACACTGGGCCCTCTCGCTGACCGTGCCGACCACCGGGTGGCCGCCGGCGACTACCTGCTCAAGCTGCACTCGGCCGACGGGTACGAGCGCTACGTGCCGATCACGGTGCGCACCAACGTCCTCACCGGCCGCACCGTGATCATGAACGCGGTGCTGACGTGGCAGGCCTACAACACCTGGGACGGCTACGACCTCTACACCAGTCCGAGCGGCTACGACGACCGCAGCTACGAGGTCGGTTTCGACCGGCCCTACGACCGCGGTGGCGCATACAAGTTCCAGGAGTTCGAGCAGGCGCTGGTGACCCGCGCGAGAAGCTCGGCCTCGACCTGGCGTACACGACCGACGTCGCCGTCTCCGACGACCCGTCGAGCATCGCCGGGGCCCGCGACGTCGTCTCCCCCGGCCACGACGAGTACTGGACGTGGGCCGAACGCCACGGCGTGCTCGACGCACGTGACCACGGCACGAACGTCGCGTTCTTCGGGGCGAACGCCGAGTACTGGCAGGTGCGCCTGACCAGCGACAACGGTCAGCCCGACCGCGGCGTGATCTGCTACAAGACCGACGTCGACCTCGACCCGGACGCAACGGCCGACCCCGAACGCGAGACGACCAAGTGGCGCCGGCTGCCGACTCCGAAGCCGGACAGTCTGCTGCTCGGGCTGATGTACGAGTGCTATCCCGCCAAGGGTGCCTACGTCGTCAGCGACCCGTCCTTCTTCGGCTTCGCCGGCACCGGTGCCGCGAAGGGCAGCAGCTATCCCGGACTGATCGGTCTCGAGATCGACCGCGCCCGCACGCACAACGGCGCGACGCCGAAGCACCTCGACGTCGTCGGCCACTCGCCGACCCGATGTCTCGGGCACGACACCTTCGCCGACACCGGTTACTACGTGACCCCGTCGAAGGCAGGTGTGTTCGACACCGGCACGATGGGGTGGTCGCAGCGCCAGATCCACCAGCCGGAACGGCGCGCGATGCAATTGGAAACGCCCCGCGTCGGCCCGCGAAATCGTCAGTAAACTGTCCACCAGCGCCGTCAGCCGGTTGACCTCCTCCAGCATGCTGCCCACCGTATCCCGGTATGCCTCCCGGCTGCCATCTTTCTGCAACGCCACTTCCCCCACGCTGCGAATCGACGCCAGCGGCGTCCGCAGTTCGTGCGAAGCGTCCGCCGTGAACCGCCGCAGTTGCTCGAAAGATTGTTCCAGCCGCGCCAGCAGCCCGTTGAACACGCGCGCCAGCTCGTCCAGTTCGTCCCCCGCATCTCCTACCGGCAGACGTTCATGCAGCCGTTCCGATGTGATCCGTTCCGCTCGTCCTGCCATTTCCTGCAGCGGCGACAATGCGCGCTGGATCAGCAGATATCCCGCCAGTCCGGCCAGCGCCAGCACCAGCGGCAATGCCAGCAGCGACGCCGCGGCGAATTCCTCCATCCGCGTCCAAATCGGCCGCGCGCTATAACCCAGCCGGATCAACAGGGAATGTCCGTCCAGTACATGGCGGCGGCTCACCATCCGCACAGGAGTGCCATCCGCCAGCCCGTAAGACCGGTTCGAATACTGGCCCGCACCCTCGCCCGCAATCGCCACACCCCCTAACTCCTGCCCCCGCAGCCGCTCGTTCCGGAACAACACCGCGCCTGCCGCCGACCGTACTTCCAGATACCGTTCCAGCACCAGCTTCGATTCCGGATGGTTGTGGTAATCCTCGTGCAGCAGCAGCCGCCCCCCCCCCGTCGAAATACAGCAGCCCTTCCACCGTCTCGATGTCCTGCACCGCGTAGTGGTCTAACTGGTTTCGCATCTGCAAAAACAGGAACTCCGCCGTAAGGCTCCACGAAACCAGAAGGACGCTGCCAAGCCCCGCCACATACCAAAGCGCCAGGCGCGTGCGCACGTGCCGCGGGTGAATCCGGTGCGTCATCTCTCTGATTCCTAACATGGCTCTTTCTGAACGGCGCATGAAGAAACGGTCACCAAATCATCAGAAACACTTCAGGCGCGAACTCCGCCTTCCAATGCCACACTGTTGCTATGCGAAGCCTGCGTTTCACTTTTTTCTCCGCGGCGCTGATGTTCGGCTTGGCGGCCACCGCGCCTGCCATCACCGCCAAAAGCAAAACGGCCGGCCCCAAAGCGAAGGATGAGATCGTCGTGGTTGCGCACATCCCCTTGTCCAGCGGCCCCGTAACCCGGTTCTTCACCACCCAGCACCTCAGCAGTTCTTATCTTTATGCCGCACATGCCTCCGGCGGGGGCGCGGCCCTCATCGATATCACCAAGGCGGGCAGCCCTGCCCTACTGGCCGATGCCGCCGGAATCTCCGTCCCCGGCAGCCTTGCGGTAGTCGCCGGAACGTCTGCCTTGGTCGCCAGCGCACCCGAAGTTCCGGCTGCCTCCGTGCCGGAAACCATCCGCGTAATCGATATGTCCGACCCTCACCAGCCCAAAGTAGCCCGCGAATTCACCGGCGTCACCGCCATGAACCGCGACGACCGCCGCGGCCTCATCTTCCTCGCCAACCCCGAAGGTGTCTGGATCCTGCAGCAGCACTTGGCCGTCGATCCGCAAGTCGAAAAGGATTACGCCAATTACGTGCTCTATTCTCACTAAGCCGAATCCGATCAATTCGCCTGCTGGCGCACCACGAAGCCGACCCCGCGTACCGTATGAATCAGTTTCTCCTCGAAAGGCTCGTCGATCTTTCGCCGCAGCCGGGCGACGTGCACGTCGATAACATTATCGAGCGGGGTGTGCCGGCTCGCCTCTTTCCAAACGTCCCGCGTCAGCATCTCGCGCGACACCACATGGCCCTGATGACGCACCAGGTATTCCAGTAGCTCGAACTCGCGCGCCGTCAGATCCATCGCCTGTCCGTCACGCTTCACCGCCCGCGCCACCACGTCCAGTTCCAGGTCCGCTACTTGTAGCTTGGCGTTCGTGTCCGGAGTGCCTCGCCTCCCCAGTGCCCGGATCCGCGCAAGCAGCTCGGAAAACGCGAAAGGTTTCACCAGGTAATCGTCCGCGCCCGCGTCCAACCCGCGCACGCGATCTTCAACGGCGTCCCTCGCCGTCAAAAGCAGAACCGGCACTCTGCTGCCGCGCGCGCGCATCGTGCTCAGAATTTCCAGCCCGCTCCGTCCCGGCAGCATCACATCCAAAACCACCAGATCGAAAGTCTCAGCCTGCGTCAGATAGAACCCTTCTTCGCCCGTCTTCGCCAGCAACGCCTCGTAATTCTCCGTCTCCAGCCCCTCCCGCAGGGCCTCGCCCATCTTCGCTTCGTCTTCGATTACCAGAATCCGCACGGATCTTCCCTTTTTTCTTGATGCTTCCCTGAAGCGCCGGTGGGAAAAACTTCAGAAATACTTCAGTAGCTATCGACAAGCGGCGCCGCTATAACAAATACATAGACTGCGGCCGCGCCCGGCAGCTCCGGCGTTTAGTCTAGTTGATCCATCGTATCACTTGACTTTCGGAATTGTAACAATTCGATGACAAAAACAAAATCATCTGTGGAGCAAGCCCCGTGCTCCGGCTAGGTCCCGCCAAAAAAGTCGTCATCCACCTCAACGAGGACACTACTGCTCGCCATGATTTTCTCTATAACGAAATCTTCGCCTTCCTGAAAGAACGCGGTGTCGCCGGAGCCACCGCTGATTCGCCCCGCGGCCGGCTTCGGCTCGCATCACCGCACCCACTCCGCCGAAGGCGGGCCTTCCGAAAACCAGCACCTTCCCGTTCGCATCGAGTTCATCGAAACCCTCGAGGCGGCCGACGCCCTCCTGCCCGCCCTCTGCGAGTTGATCACCGATGGGCTCATCGAGGCCCAAGATACCACCGTCATCAAATCCGCCGTGTGGGAAGAACCGAGTTAGCCATGCGCCGGATGACGGTTCTCGCGATGGTCCTGCTGGCTACCGGCTCTTCCTCTCGCGCCCAGTCCGTCCAGCACCTCACCCTCGCCCAGGCCGAACAGCTCGCTCTCCGCAATCATCCCGAATCGCCTCCGCCAACTTCCTGGCCGAAGCCTCCAAAGCGGCCGTCACCGAAGCCCGCGCGCCCTTCTATCCAACTCTCGCCGGCAACTTCACCGGCGCCGGCGCCGACCACAACACCACCCTGTCCGCCGGCACTCTGCAAACCTCCAGCCTCTATAGCCGCGCGGCGGCCGGCATCTCGCTCAGCCAACTGGTCACCGATTTCGGACGCACCTCCAACCTCGCGGAGGCCGCGAAACTGCGCGCCTCCGCGCAGCAGCAATCCGCCGTCAACACCCGTGCCGCCATTCTCATCGAAGTCGATCAATCCTACTATCAGGCGCTCGCCGCCGATACCGTCCTGAAAGTTGCGCAGGCGGTCGTGGAAAATCGCCGCCTGACCCTCCGCCAGGTCCGCGCGCTGGCCCAAAGCTCCCTGAAGTCCACCCTCGATGTCAGCTTCGCCGAAGTCGCCCTCTCGGAAGCCGAACTTGCCGTGGTCCGCGCCGAGAACGATGTCCAGGCAGGTCGCGCCCAACTCGCCGCCGCACTCGGCGCATCGCAAACCGAACAATTCGAATTGGCCGACGAGCCCTTGCCTCCCGCGCTCGAGCCCGATGCCGAAATCGTTGTCGCCCAAGCCATTCAGCAACGCCCCGACCTCGCCGCCCTGCGCCTCACCCGCGAGGCCGCGCACCGTTTTGCCAACGCCGAAAAAGATCTGACCCGCCCCACCGTCACCCTGTTGGGCGTTGCCGGTGCCTTGCCCGACGCCGATCCCCGCCTGCGTTCCACCTACGCCGCCGCCGGCGTCAACGTGAACGTGCCCATCTTCAACGGCAACCTGTATTCCGCGCGCGGCGCCGAGGGGGCACTGCGCGCCCAGGCTGCGGACAAAGATGTAGAAGATCTGGCCCTGCAGGTTTCCCAACAGGTGCGCGTCGCCTGGCTCGAAGCCAACACCGCGTTCCGCCGCCTCGATGTTACCGCCCGCCTGGTGGCGCAAGCCGAGCAAAGCCTGCGTCTCGCGCAAATTCGCTACGACAACGGCTTGGGCAGCATCGTGGAGCTGAATCAGGCCCAGCTCAGCCAGGTCTCCGCCGAAATCGCCGCCGCCGCCGCCAAATACGAATACCTCGGCCGCCGCGCCGCCCTGAACTTTGTAGTCGGAGGATTGCGATGAAAACCTCTACCGGTCCCCTTGCCCAAATTGCCTTGCTCTTTGCCCTGCTGTTGTTTCTGATCTCCTGCTCCAAAACCCACGCAGCGGCCGACGCGCCCGCCAAGCCGCCGCTCGTCCCCGTCGTCAAGGCCGCCCGCTCCGATCTAGCCAGCGACTTGGTCCTCACCGCCGAATTCGAACCCTTCCAGCAAGTCGACGTCATGGCCAAGGTCGCGGGCTACGTCCGTTCCATCAAAGTCGACATCGGCGATCGCGTGCGCGCGGGCCAGGTGCTGGCCACCCTCGAAATTCCCGAAATGGAAGACGACCTCGCCCGGGCAGCCGCCGCCATCGACCAGGCCGAAGCTGAAATCGTCACCGCGTCCGACGAGCTGCAGCGCGCCGAAGCCGCGCACGAGCTGGCCCACCTGTCCTATACCCGCATCGCCGACGTGCTCAAGCGCGAGCCCGGCCTGGTGCCCCAGCAGGAAGTGGACGAAGCCCGCTCCCGCGATCTGGTCGCCGAAGCCCAGGTCTCCGCTGCGAAATCCACCATCCGCACCGCCGAACAGCGCCTGCGCGTGGCCCGCGTCGGAACAGACCCGCGTCCAGACGCTGCACAACTACACGACCATCACCGCGCCCTTCGATGGCGTCGTCACCAAGCGCTACGCCAACGCCGGATCCATGATTCAGGCCGGCACGGCTTCGCAAACCCAGGCCATGCCCGTGGTGCAGCTTTCGCAGAACAATCTGCTGCGCCTGATTCTGCCGGTGCCCGAATCCGCCGTCTCCGGCGTCCACGTCGGCCAGACCGTCGACGTCCGCGTGTCCACGCTCGGCCGCACCTTCCCTGGACGCGTGGCGCGCTTCGCCGATAACATCCAACCTTCCACCCGCACCATGGATACCGAAGTTGACGTCCCCAACCCCACGCTGACCCTGATTCCCGGCATGTATGCCGAAGTCGATCTCGCAGACCGAACAACGCAGCGCCGCTCTTTCCGTCCCGCTCGATGCCGTCGATCGCGGGGCATCGGCCGTGCGCGTCTACACCGTCAACAACGCCGGTGTGATCCACATCGTTCCCGTCACCTTAGGCATCGAGAACGACCGGCGCGTCGAAATCCGCTCGGGACTCAACGAGGGCGATGTGGTGGTCGTGGCCGCCGCACCGGCCTGCGCGACGGACAAGCCGTTGAAGTCCGGCAATTCGTGGCTCAGGTGAACTAGCCATGTCGCGCTTCGCGATCCGCACGCCCTATCTGATCGTCGTGGTCTGCCTCGTCATCATCCTTGTTGGGATCGTCAGCGTCGTCCGCATGCCGGTGGACATGTTCCCGGCCATGAACATTCCCGTGGTCGCGGTGGCCACCTTCTATTCCGGCATGCCGCCCGAGCAGATCGAAGGCAACATCACCTACCACCTCGAGCGCTTCTTCACTCTCGCCAGCGGCATCGACCACATGGAATCGCGCTCGCTCTCCGGCGTCAGCCTCATCAAGGTCTACTTCCAGCCCGGCACCAATCCCGATTCCGCCGTCACCACCATCGCCAGCCTCGCCATGGCCGAGATCAGCCACCTGCCCCCCGGCACCCTGCCGCCTTCGTCCTGAAGATGGATGCCTCCAGCCTGCCCGTCTGCCTGGTCACCCTCAAAGGCGAGGGCCTCAGCGAAACGCAGCTGAAAGATCTCGCCCAGAACGTCGTCCGCAACAGTTGGCCGGTGTCGCCGGCGCCGCCGTGCCGCAGCCCTTCGGCGGCCGCTGGCGCGCAGATCATGCTCTACGCCGATCCCTACAAGCTGGAAGCTCACCAGCTGAGCCTGATGGACGTGGTGCGCGCCATGAACGAATCCAACCTGATCCTGCCCGCCGGCGACGTGCAGATCGGCCGCTACGACTACAACATCTACGCCAACAGCCAGGTCAACAAGGTCGACGACATCAATCGCGTTCCCATCAAGCTGGTCGGCGAGAATCCCGTCCGCGTCTCCGATATCGGCGACGCCAAGGACGCCTACGCCCTGCAATACAACGTCGTGCGCGTGGATGGCCAGCGCTCCGTCTATCTGCCGGTCCTGAAGCAGGGCGGCGACTCCAACACCATCGCGGTGGTGAACGGCGTCGCGACAAGCTGAAGCAACCTCTTCGACGTTCCGCCCGTCGCTGGTCAACCGCGTGGTCTTCGATCAGTCCGCAGTTCGTCAAGACCGCCATCGAAACCCTGCTGCACGAAGGCGGCATCGGCCTCTTCCTCACCTCCCTCATGATCCTGATCTTCCTGGGCAGCATGCGCGCCACCGTCGCGGTCTTCTTCTCCATTCCGCTCTCCGCGCTGGCCACCTTCATCGCCCTGCAGCTCGGCGGCAGTTCCATCAACACGCATGGTGCTCGGCGGACTGGCGCTGGCCTTCTCGCGCCTGATCGATAACTCCGTCGTCGTGCTCGAAAACATCTTCCGCCACCTGGAACTCGGCGACCCTCCCGCGGTCGCCGCGGAAAAGGGCGGCCGGGAAGTCGCGCTGCCCGTGCTCGCCGCCACGCTCACCACGGTCGTCGTCTTCTTCCCCGTCACGCTGCTGTTACGGCGTCAGCAAGTTTCTGTTCTCCGCGCTGGCGCTCGGCCGTGGTGCTTTCGCTGTTCGCTTCCTACTTCGTGGCCATGACGGTCGTGCCGCTGTTCTGCGCCCGCTTCATCGAGCGCACACGGCATGAGTCCACGCACGGCAACGCCGAGTCTGGGCCAGCGCTTCAACGCCTGGTTCAATCGCGGCTTCGAGCGTCTTCCTCGACGTCTACGACGGACTGGTCGCGCGCGTCCTGCGCCGCCCCGCTACGCTTGCTTGGCGTCTTCGGCATCGGTCTTCGCCGTCAGCCTGCTGCATCTTCCCGCTGCTCGGACTCTCCTTCTTCCCGCGCACCGACGCCGGCCAGTTCGTCATCAACGTCAAAGCGCCTTCCGGCACCAGCCTCGACGAAACCGAAAAGGAAATCGCCCGCGCTCGAAGCAACTCATCCGCCAGCGTCGTCTCCGGCAGACGATCTGCGGCATGATCGTCTCCAACATCGGCGTCGACCCCGGCTTCTCCGCCATCTACACCACCAACTCCGCCATGCACACCGCCTTCGTGCAGGTCGAGCCTGAAGCACGGCCATCAGATCGGCAGCTACGAATACATGGCTCGCGTGAAGAGCGCGCATGCGCGCAGGAAATGCCCGAACTGGCCGCCTTCTTCTCCTCCGGCAGCCTGGTCGACGCCGTGCTGAACATGGGCCTGCCGCGCCCATCGACGTCCAGGTCGGCGGCACCGAACCTGCAGCGCCAGCTATCAGACCGCGCTCGATCTCGCGCGCCAGATCCGCCAGCATCCCCGGCGTCGCCGACGTCTACATTCCCGCAGGATCTCGATTATCCCGCGCTGCAGCTCGAATCGACCGCACGCGCGCCGGCGAACTCGGCCTCACCGAGAAGGAAGTCGTGCAGCAACGTCATCACCGCGCTGACTTCGAACCAGATGATCGCGCCCAACATCTGGATCGATCCGCAGCAACAACAACAACTACTTCCTGAACGTGCAGTATCCCGAGCATCAGATTCAAAACCTCGCTCGACCTCACGCGCCATCCCGCTCCACGGCGCCGGCCTCAAGCGCCCCACGCGCCTCGACATGGTCAGCAACATCACCCGCTTCGAAGCGCCCACCGAAGTGGATCACTACCAGATCCGCCGCGTACTCGACATCTACGTCCGGCCCCTCGGCGAAGACCTCGGCACGCATCGCCAACCAGATCGACAGCATCATCGCCCGAACCAAACTGCCCGCACGGCATCGACGTCACGTCTGCGCGGCATGGTGGAAGGCATGCGCTCCTCGCTTCAAGAGCTTCGCCCTCGGCCTCACGCTCTCCGTGGTGCTGCTCTACCTCATCCTGGTGGCGCAGTTCCGCTCCTTCATCGATCCGTTCATCATCCTGCTGGCGTTTCCGCCCGGCCTCACCGGCGTCCTGCTCACCCTCTGGCTCACCGGCACGACGCTGAACGTCATGTCGCTGATGGGCGTGGTCATGCTGGCCGGCATCGCGATGTCGAACAGCATCCTGATCGTCGAGTTCGCGCATCATCTGCTGCAGCGAAGGCATGGCCGTCCGCGAGGCCGTCGCCACCGCCTGCCGCGTCCGCCTGCGCCCCATCCTGATGACCTCGCTCGCCACCATCATCGGCCTGCTGCCCATGGCCTTGAAGCTCGGCGAAGGCAGCGAATCCTACGCTCCGCTGGCGCGGGCGCTCATCGGTGGCTTGAGCATTTCGGTGCTCTTCACCGTTTTCTTCGTGCCCGCCGGCTTCCTCCTCGCCTACTCCCGCGAATAGCACGCTAAAACGTTTTACGGAACTATTTTGTGCCACACACCGCCGCCGGTTGTGCCACCGAACACGGCGGTGCCGTAGAGATTACCAGATCCGTCGAGAACGACTCCCGTGTATGGGTAGCCGCCGTCAGGTCCATCGGTGAAGTTGTAAAGAACGGTCTCCTCTCCAGAGGCAGTCAGCTTAAACACTACGCCGCACCACTCAGCGGCGCAACCCGACCCGCCGAACGCGGTAGTTCCATAGATATTTCCCAGTGAATCGAGTACCACGCCGGATAGTGGCGTCTGCCCGCTGAGTTGATTTGCGAAGCCGTAGAGTCCGGATATTCACCAGCCAAGCTGATCTTAAAGACACCTCCGCCAAGTGGTATCCCAAAAGACGTGGTGCCATACAAGTTTCCCGCGGAATCGAGAGTTACTCCGGCGTATGGCTCTCCGCCGTCTGTCCCATCCGTGAAGGTATAGAGGACATTCAATGTCGTTTGGTTTTAATTTCAAACACGAACACCCACTCCTATTCCGCCGGATAGCGTCGTGCCATAAATGTTACCGGCAGAGTCGATCGCGAGCTCTGGGTTTGGAACGCCGCCATCGGAACCTCCGGTGAACGTGTACAGAATAGAGAACTCGCCAGCAACGCTGATCTTGAATATTAGCCCGTTCGGAGCCAAACCGCCCCCTCCAACACCATAAAGGTTTCCGGCCGAGTCTACTGGTAATGGTCGACTTCGGTGGGGAAAAGGGCGTGCTATTCGCGGGAGTAGGCGAAGGAGGAAGCCGGCGGGCACGGAGAAGACGGTGAAGAGCATGGAGACGCTTAAGCCTCCAACGAGGGCGCGGGCGAGGGGAGCGTATCGAGTACGCGGCGGATCTGCCAGCCGCCCCCACGTCTGGCGACATTGACTGAACGTCCAATAATATATACACTAATATATTTAAAGCCTAGCAAAATGGACCATAAATGAGCCGCCCCCGCACCTCCCACGTACTCCCGATCCCCGTCGTACGGGCTCTGCGCAAGCTGGGCCACGACATCCGCGATGCCCGGCGGCGCCGCCGCATTCCCGTCAGCATCCTCGCCGAGCGAGCCTCGCTCAGCCGCATGACCCTCAATAAAATCGAGAAGGGCGACGCCGGCGTCTACATCGGCAACTACGCAACCGTTCTTTTTTCCTTGGGCCTGATCGACCGCCTCGCGGACGTGGCCGACCCCACCCACGACACGCTCGGACGCGAGCTCGAAGAGGAACATCTCCCCGAACGCATCCGCCTCGCCCGCCCCACGAAGGCCAAGCCGCCGAAACCAGGTGACCGGTAATGGACCGCGAAGTCCTTGTCTATGTCGACCTGCAAGGCGCGCCCTATCTGGTGGGACGCTTGTGGGAACGCACGCGCAACGACCGCGAGAGCGCCACCTTCGAATACGACAAGACCTGGTTGGCACAAGCGAACTGCTTCTCCCTCCAGCCGGCGCTAAAACTCGGCCCCGGCCCGTTTCACACGCCCCCGAACAAACCGCTATTCGGGGCTATCGGTGATTCCGCGCCCGACCGGTGGGGCCGCGTCCTGATGCGGCGGGCCGAGCGGCGGCGCGCCGAGCGTGAGGGTCGCACCCCGCGAAGCGTCCTGGAGATCGATTACCTGCTGCTCGTCGACGACGAGGCCAGGCAAGGCGCGCTGCGCTTTGCCCAGAAGGAGGGCGGTCCGTTCTTGTCCAGCCAAGCCCTCAACAAGATCCCGCCATTGATCGAACTGCCGCGCCTGCACTCTGCCGCCGCGCACGTCATGGATGACAGGGATACCGAGGAAGATCTGCGCCTCCTGTTGGCGCCGGGATCGTCCCTCGGCGGCGCGCGGCCAAAGGCTTCCGTACGCGATCGCGACGGGCACCTGGCGATTGCAAAATTCTCGAGTAAGGGCGACGAATGGAATACGGTCGTCTGGGAGGCTGTGGCCCTAACCCTCGCTCAAAAAGCGGGCATCCCAGTGCCTCAATGGCGGCTGGAAACCATCGCCAAAAAGCCCGTCCTGCTGCTGCGGCGCTTCGACCGGGAAGCCAACGCCCGCATACCTTTCCTTTCCGCGATGAGCATGCTCCATGCCAGCGACAACCAGGTCCGCAGCTATCTGGAGTTCGTGGACGTGCTCCGCCAGCATGGCTCGGCGGCCAAACAGGACATGCAGGCTCTATGGCGGCGGATCGTTTTTAATATTCTGATTTCAAACACGGACGACCACCTGCGCAATCACGGCTTCCTCTGGGCCGGTCCCGCCGGCTGGCGGCTCTCTCCGGCCTACGATCTCAATCCCGTCCCTATCGACATCAAGCCAAGGGTTCTGACAACCACCATCGATATGGACAATGGCGCGGCGTCATTGAAACTTGCCTACCAGGTTGCTCCCTACTTCGAACTCACCCCCGACGACGCCCGCAAGATCGCGCGCGCAGTCGGGGTTGCCACCCAGTCCTGGCGCAAAGAAGCCGCCAATGCAGGCCTCGGTAATAAGGAAATCGAGCGCATGGAGTCGGCCTTCGAACACGATGACTTGAAGGCAGCCTTGGCACGCACCTGAAGAAACTTTGCCCCGAACCGGTCATGTCAAAAACTCGGCGGAGCCCATTTGGGGATCGCCGTGACATTAATACGCTCTTCGCCTATTACAACGGCTCCGAATCCTACTTCGCCGCCAGATTACCAATCGACCTAAGAAAAAATGGAATTGGTCGAAGCGTAGCTGAAAACGTAGGGCTGGCTGGTAGCCAGCGGCCGATTGGCAATCGGCTGGCGCGAAGCCGGAGCCGAGCAGGAAACCGGATTGCCCTCACGCAAAGATCCGCACATCTTCCCGCACTCGCAGCGCCTCAAAGCAGTCATACCCCCTGTCGCCAGGCTCGCCCGCATGCTCCTTCGTATAAGCGTCGACCGAGGATCCTGCTCGAACGTACCGTTAGACCCCGCAATTCGGTTTTCATTTTCGGTAAACTCATCGTAGTCCTGGGGCAAGCTGCCCGGCATTTTTGGCCATGCACCCAAAATCGTTTCCATCTATCATGTTCTCGGACTCAGGAGACATGGCCCCACCACCCTACCTTCCCACCCATGCTAAAAATGGAAGACGGTCCATGGACGTAGCCCCCAATCCCGACCTCTCCCTCGAAGGCCGCCGCGAACGCGACGCCCTCCTCGCCGCGGCCTTCAACGAAGCCCCCATCGGCCTCGTCTTCACCACGCCCGATGGCAAAGTCCTCGACGCCAATCCCACGTACTTTCACATGACCGGTTACACACGCGAAGAACTCGCGGGCCGCGACTCCGCCCACTTCACCCACCCCGACGATGTCCTCCCCACCGGCCAGTTCTTCGCCTCCCTTCAGGACCCCTCCCACCCCGCCGCCATTTTTGAGAAGCGCTACATCCATAAGGACGGCCATGTCGTCTGGGCGCGCGTCTCAGCCGCCATGCGCCACGACGACCGGGGCCGTGCCACGCAACTCGTCGCCATCATCGAGGACATAACCGAACGTAAGAACAATGAGGTTGCCCTCGCCGCACAAGCTCGTATCGCCGCTCTCGGAGCCGACGTCGGCGCAGCCCTCACCAGAATTGCCGCCCTCCAGGATTCGCTTCAACAGTGCGCCGAGGCAATCGTCAACAACCTGGGCGCCGCCTTCGCCAGAATCTGGACCCTCGAGCCCGGCGCCGACACCCTCGAGCTGCAAGCAAGCGCCGGCCTCTACACGCATCTCGACGGGTCCCACTCGCGCATTCCGCTCGGCTCGTTTAAGATCGGCCGTATCGCCCAAGAGCGCCGCCCGCACTTCACCAACGATGTTCCCAATGATCCACGCGTCAGTGACCCGGCCTGGGCGAGGCGCGAGGGCATGGTCTCCTTCGCCGGCCATCCGTTAATCGTCGACGATTCCGTCATCGGGGTCCTCGGCCTCTTCGCCGGCGCTCCTCTGAATGACGAAGTTCTCACCGCTCTGGCCTCGGTGGCCGACAGCATCGCTGTCGGGATCAAACGCAAGCGAACCGAGGAGGCCTTGCACCGCCAATGGCAGCTCTTTGACACAGCCCTGTCCTATACGCCCGACTTCACCTACACCTTCGGCCTGGACGGCCGCTTCACCTACATCAACCGCGCACTCCTCGATCTCTGGCAAAAGCCCCTCGGCGAGGCGCTCGGCAAAAACTTCTTCGACCTCGCCTACCCCCCCGAGCTCGCAGCGCGGCTCCAGCGCCAGATTCAGGAAGTGATCGCCACCAAAATGCCGGTCCGCGATAACACGCCATACACGGGCGCCGCCGGGGAACTGGGCTTCTACGAATACATTTTCGTTCCCGCTCTCGATGACAGCGGTGCGGTCGCCGCCGTCGCCGGCTCCACCCGCGATATTACCGAGCACGTCCGCATGAAGCAGGCCCTCGAAGCCAGCGAGCAGAAGTTGCAGCAAGTCTTCTCCCAAGCCCCGGTCGCCATCCTTGTGCTCCGAGGCCGCGACTTCGTCGTCGAGTTGGCCAACGATTCCTATCGCGCGCTCATTCAGCGCCAGGATTTGATCGGCCGCCGTTTCGCGGAAGTTTTACCGGAGTTAGGGCAGGATGTTTGGGACGCCTTCAATCACGTCATGGATACGGGTGAACCGTTCTTGGCCAACGAATGGTATGTCCCCTTCGATGCCGATGCCGACGGGGTGCCTGAGGATCACTGGTTCAACGCGCTCTATCATCCTTTACGCGAACCGGACGGGGTTATCTCCGGCTTCATTGCCGTGGCCACCGACGTAACCGCGCAGGTGCGCGCGCGTCAGGATCTGGAAAGCGCCAATCGTGAGCTCGAAGAGTTCGCCTACGTCGCCAGCCACGATCTGCAGGAACCCCTGCGAATGGTCAATATCTATACCGATCTCCTCATCCAGCGCCACATCGGAAACCAGCCAGACGCACACAAATACGCTGCCTTCGTTTCGCAGGGTGTTCATCGCATGGACACCTTGATTCGCGATCTCCTCACCTTCTCCCGAACCGTCCACCGCGAAGATACGGTGGTCGGCAAAGCCGATCTTTCCGAAGCGCTCGCCGAAGCCATATCGGTGCTCAAAGACCGCATCCAAGAGACCGGCGCTGTACTTACCGTTGACGCACTCCCCGTGGTTCGCGGCGAAGAGGCTCAACTCGCCCACGTCTTCCAGAACATCCTTTCCAATGCCCTGAAGTATCGGAAAGAGGATCTTGCCCCTCATATCGAAATCACCGCTCGACGCCGTCAAGATGAGTGCGTGGTTTCCGTGCGCGATAACGGCATAGGCTTCGACCCGCAATATGCGGAACGTATTTTCGGTCTTTTCAAGCGCCTCCATAAAGACGAATATCCAGGTACCGGCTTAGGCCTCGCCATCTGTCAGCGCATTATCGAGCGATACGGTGGGCGCATCTGGGCTGACAGCGCCGTCGGCGAGGGTTCCACGTTTTTCTTTTCCTTGTCCTGTGGTGACGCCGGATGAAACGTCTGAATATCCTGCTTGTGGAAGACAATCCGGGAGATGTTTTCCTGGTGCGGGAATCGCTCGCCCAGCACGACCTCGAGCACGATCTTCACGTGGCCACCGATGGAGAAATGGCTCTCAAGCACATTGCTGCCATGGGCGCTTCGCCCGCCGCTTCCTGCCCCGACCTCCTGCTGCTCGATCTCAACCTTCCGAAAATCGACGGCGCCGCCGTCCTCCAGGAGTTTCGCAAGCATCCGCAGTGCGGGTTGACCCCGGTCATTGTCGTAACATCGTCCGACATGCCCAAGGATCACGCTCAGCTAGCCGCGCTCGGCATCAGCAATTACTTTCGCAAACCGACCAGTTTTGCCGCCTTCATGCAATTAGGATCTGTCATCAAGCAAGTCGTCGAACATCACGGTGACACGTTTTGAAAATCGAATCTCAGCCCAATTAGGCTTCGATTCCACTTTCCGCCGCTGCGGGACGACGGAAATTGCCGATGCCCTCCGCGCTCCGCTGCCCCAGGCAACGGGCGTACTCAAAAAAAAGAATGCTGGCACAATCACAACGTGCACCTGCGTGGGCCTCGTCCAAACCTACTCCGGCAAGGACGGCAATTTCACCCTTACCAGCCTCTGAGCGGGTACCTACTCACTGACAGGGCCGTCTCCCGGCTAAACCGATTGCGTTGCAATGAGATCCGCGACGAACCCGGAAAGCGAGCACACATCACACCCGCGCTCCCCATGATGAGTGCCCGCGCGGCGCCGCGTGCAAGCGGTCGGCCTTGGTTCGCGTAATGCCCTGGCCGCTTTCATGGTGCGCCGCCGCCGTCCGTCTTTCACTTTCTGCCATGTGCCTTCGATCAGCCGTTCCGCGCCTGCCCCAATACCTCATCGGCCACATCCGCCACCGCCCGCATCTCCCGCACGTCGTGCACGCGCACCATGTGTGCCCCCCCCAGGATCGCAGCCGTCACCGCTGCCGCGGTCGCGAACAACGTCTCCCTATCGGTTGTACGCGCCAGAAACGACTTCCGCGACGGCCCCGCCATAATCGGCAAGTCCAACCCCGCCAACTCGGGCAGCCGCGCCAGTACGGCCGAATTCTGTTCCTTCCGCTTGCCGAATCCCAACCCAGGATCGATTACGATCCTCGACTTATCCAGCCCGCTGTGCCGCGCGCGGTTCACCGTAGCTTCTAAATCCCGCGCAATGGTCCCCATCACGTCCGGCAGGGGCGGCAGTTTCGCCCACGTCTCCGGACGCCCGCGCATGTGATTCAGGATCAAACCCGCATCGTGGTTCGCCACCACCCGCGCCAGTTGCGCTTCGAACGTTAGCCCTGTCGCGTCGTTGATGATCTCGGCCCCGTGCTCGATCGCTAACTCCGCTACTTCCGCCTTATAGGTATCCACCGAAATCGGAATCGTCAGATGTCCGCGCAGCCGCTTCAGCACCGGAATCAACCGCCGCGTCTCCTCCGCCGCCGACACGCGCGCCGACTCTGGCCGCGTCGACTCCGCCCCAATGTCGATAATGTCCGCGCCCTGCTCCTCCATCTCCACCGCCCGCGCGAACGCGCGATCAGGATCCATGTACTTGCCGCCATCGGAGAAGGAGTCTGGCGTCACATTCAACACGCCTAGAATCATCGTGCGCTCGCCCAGCTTGATTTCGCGCGATTTCAGTTTCCAGTAATAAAGCTTTCTCATAGTTGCGCCGGACTCACTAATGTCTCACGTTACCTAACCGAATTCGAAACCGGAGATGGCCTTCGTCGCGCACGCCTGCCGCGCCCACCTGAGCCAGTATCTCGATCAGCGCGGACCGGTCGCCGCCAAACGCCCGCACATCCAACGTCCGCCCCGCCTGGCGCCAGTCTCCGTCGCATCCAGCTTCGCCCCCCAAACGTCGCGTGCCACCAAAGCATCCAGCGTATGTTCCAGAAGCAACCGCGCGAACCCGCGCCCCGGGTATGCCGTATCTGTCAGAACCATCCCGATCCAGGCCAGTCACCCCCGTGGCAGACCGCCGTAGTCGTCGCCGCCAGCGTGCAGTCGTACCCCCACCCGAAGCAAGTCTCCGGCGCCAGCCGCAGAATGGTGTTCAAACCAGCTACGGTTTGGTTCCAGCCTGCGGCTTGCTTCAGCCGCATCGCCGCCGGGATGTCAGCCGGCGTCAGCAGCCGTATAAGCCCGCTCAACGCCGCGCGGGGATCTCCGCGCTTTCGGCTGTCCCGATCTCCGCGGCGTACGTCGCGAGTTCGTCCGAGCGCACCGTCACCAGATCTTTTTCCAAATCCTCGCCGCTCTCCACCATTGCCTTCAAATGGGCGGCCGCCAGCCGCGAGCACCATGAGTCGGTCATCGGACGCCCCGTGCGCTTGCTCAGCTCCACCAGGTCCGCATGCGGCATCGCGATCTGCTTCTGCATCTTTGTGCCGTCGCTATCCAGCATGAACTTCACGTCAACCGTGTCGCTGTGCCGCAGCGAAATGGCGGTCTGCAGCCATTTAAACAGCACCTGCCACTTGCGCCCAAACGGGTCCGGCCCGACTTCAAACTGGCGAAAATTCAGCATTAACGCTATCTTACTTCATTGGAGCCCTTGCGCTCCCGCCAACCCATGCCCGAATTCGAACACGACCTCGAAATCGCCGCCAACATCATCCGCCAGGCCGGCGAAATCGCCATGCGATACTACCGCTCCGGCATCGCCTTCGATGCCAAACCGGACGATTCGCCCGTTACCCGCGCCGACCGCGAATGCGAGCAGTTCATCGCCCGCGAACTCGAAACCGCCTTCCCCGGCGATGGCCTCCTCGGCGAAGAAGGCGCCCAAAAAGCCTCCACCACCGGCCGCCTCTGGATCATCGACCCCATCGACGGCACCCGCGATTTCGTGCGCGGCAACCCCGTCTGGTCGAACTTGCTCGGCCTCGAATCGCACGGCGAAGTTGTTGCCGGATTCGTCAACATGCCCGCCATGGGCGAAGTCTTCTACGCCTCCTCGGGCGCCGGTGCTTTCGTTAACGGCCAACCCATGCACGTGTCGTCCATCTCCACTGTCAACCAGGCGGTAGTCTGCTTCGATAACCTCACGTCCGCCGTTCGTCAGCCCTTCGGCCCCGCCCTCCTCGACTGGCTGCAGTCCTTCTGGGCTGCACGCAGCATGGGTGGCTGCCTTGACGCCATGATGGTGGCCCGCGGCCAAGCCGAAATTTGGATCGAAACCAGCGGCAAGCCCTGGGATTTCGCGCCACTCAAGATCATCGCCCAGGAAGCCGGCGCACGCTTCTTCGATTTTGCGGGTCAGTCCACCATTTATGGCGGCAACTGTGTCGTCTGCACACCTGCCTTCGTGGACCTAGTGAGCCAGTTCGTCTCTCGCCCCGGCATCGACTAGCCATGCCCCGCAAGTCCTTAATCGCCGGACTCCCCGCGGTGTTCGTCGCCATCGCCGCCGGGAAGCTGATGGTTCATCTCTACGCCGCTCACAACTACGGCTACTTCGTCGACGAGTTGTATTACCTGGCATGCGGCCGTCATCTCGCCTGGGGCTATGTAGACCAGCCGCCCCTGATAGCCGCCATGGCAGCCTTCGTTAGCGCCACCCTCGGCCAATCATTGCCGGCCTTGCGATTTCTGCCCGCTATTGCCGGCGCAGCCCTCGTCCTGCTCACCGGCACAATTACCCGTGAACTCGGTGGCGGCCGTGCGGCGCAAGCCTTGGCCGCACTCTCCGTGCTTGTGGCGCCAGGATTCCTCGCCATGGACAGCTTCTTCTCGATGAACGCCTTCGAGCCGCTCATCTGGATGGGCTGCGCTTACATCGTCATTCGCATTATCCGCACCGGCGATCCCAGGCTCTGGCTCTGGTTCGGCCTGTTCGCTGGAATCGGTCTCGAAAACAAGCACTCCATGCTCATCTTCGGAGGCGGCATCGTGCTAGGGCTACTTGCCACTCCCGCACGCCGCCAGTTGCGCTCGTCGTGGCTCTGGCTTGCCGGCGCGCTAGCCCTCCTGATCTTCCTGCCGAACCTGCTATGGAACGTCGCGCATCATTTCCCCTTCCTTGAGCTCCAAGCCAATATTCAGCGCTCCCACCGCAATGTCGATCTCTCGCCGCTCGCTTTCACCGGTCAGGAAATCCTGACCATGTTCCCGCTCTCGCTTCCAATCTGGCTGGCGGGACTATGGTTCTACTTCTTTACCGAAAATGGCCGGCCCTTCCGGTTTCTCGGGTGGGCGTGGCTGTTCACCTACGCCGTCATACTAGCTTTGAATCCACGCGTATATTACGTCTGGCCGGCCTTCCCGCTGCTGTTCGCCGCCGGAGGAGTCGCCTGGGAGAACTGGCTATCCGCGCCGCGCTGGCGATGGGTCATCCCGGCTTGGGCCGCCCTCATGCTGATCGGCGGCGCGATTATGGCTCCGTTCGCCGTGCCCGTTCTGCCCGTCGAGACCTATATTGCGTATTCGCGCACGCTCGGTTTCCAGCCGCCGAAAATCGAAACGAGCAAACTGGGCCCGCTCCCGCAAATCTACGCTGACCAGTTCGGCTGGCAGGAAATGGCCGCCGCTGTGGCGCATGTTTACAACAGCCTTCCGCCCGACGTACGCGCCAAGACCGCCATCTTCGGCCAAAACTATGGACAGGCCGGCGCGATCGACCTATTCGGTCCGCGGTACGGCTTGCCGCCTGCCATCAGTGGCCATCAAAACTACTTCCTATGGGGACCGCGCGGCTACACGGGTGAAAGCATGATCGTCATGGACGGACGGGCCGCGGACTTGCAGGTCCAATTTGCTTCCGTAGAGAAGGTCGCGCACCTATCCAATCCCTACTCCATGCCGTACGAGCAATTCGATATCTTTTACTGCCGCGGCCTGAAGCATCCGCTCAGCGAGCTTTGGCCGTCGCTGAAGAACTGGCACTGATCGCCAGTGCCTTCATCAAGTCCGCACTCAGCGTGGACGGGCACCAATACCGCTCAATGTGTTCGATCACCAGTTCCGTCCCCGCATCATGACTGACGAACGGCCGATCTTTCGGGTCGTACATGCTATCCGTCAAATCCCGCACCAGCACGCAGCGGATGCCCCATTTGGTCATTTGCTTAATCGCGAACGAACGGTTCAGAATGCACATGTTCACATGTACGCCCATCACCAGCAGATTGCGTATCCCGCGCGCCCGAAGCAGGCTGTAAATCTGCGCGCCGTCGTCCGAGATCGCGTCCCCCTCGCCCACCGGCAGCGTTGCAATTTCCCGCGTCCAAGCCTTATAAAATGAACCGCCCGTGTCGCACCCGCCACTATGGTCATCGATCGGTAGCGGGGCGTCGCTAAGCGCCAGGGGCGCGGGGGGGGCAACCTGAGCCAGCGCCTCCATCATTCGCCGCTGCGGCCAGTCTTTATAAAACTCCATGGTCTCCGATGGGGCATGAATAATCAGGATGCCGTGCGCCCGCGCGGCGTCCAACACGGGCGCCATTCGCGCCGCCAACTCACCCACCCGCTTGGTGGCGCCGGAGCACCAGTGTTTGTCCCACATATCGCAAACCACGATCGCTGTTTCGGCCGGTGGCAGCGCCGTCTCCAGACGCGCTTCTTGCCACACGCCCGTCCCTTTGAATGCTTCGGTGCGGGACCGCATCGGAAGCCGCAAGTCTCCAGCTGCCGCCGTTCCTGTCAGAGCCAAGGCCATCACCATCAGACACCACCCCGGGCATCGCATCTCGCCATCATACCGCCGGCCGCATAATAAAAGGCGCGCGTCTAGTTGACACACCGATTTGCGGGTGGTCATAATCGGGGTAGATGCCAGAAGGTGCACGAACGCCTTCCACGGACGGCACAAAAACGGCACGGAAATTGCTCGGAGGATGCGATGGAGAGGCATACAAATGCACAAAAAATATTGCTCCGCCGGTCAGTCGGCACCTTGCCCCGGTTACTTTTCTAGCGACATCCTGCCCTGCGTATGTGGCGGCAAAGAAAGCCTGCTCATCGCGCTAAGTCAGGTTGCTTTTCCTGGCTCTCCGGTGGCTATGTTAGCGCCCCAGGAAATGCATCTGCTGCCTTTGAGCGCTTAGGGATCCGTCAACCCTGTTGTTGACTGGTTGGGTCACGTCACCCACTGACACCCAGCCCGGGTTGCCCTATTCCCCGCACACTGCCCATTAAACCCGCCTGCTCCGTTACACTTACCAAATATGCCTGCTTCGTACAACCAGGTTGCCGGCCAAAGTGTCGAACGCTTGGCAGCCCTGAGCGATGGCGTCTTCGCGGTGGCTATGACATTGCTCGTCCTCGATTTACACGCCCCCGAAGTTGATAAGATTCACAGCGAGCACGATCTCAGCCTCGCTTTGGGCGCCCTCGCCCCCCGCCTGATCATGTGCGCCATGACCTTCCTGACCCTGGGCATCTTCTGGGTGGGCCAACAAACTCAGTTAAACCACCTGATTCGCTCCGAGCGGAGCCTGTCGTGGCTGCACATCCTCTTTCTCTTTGCCGTTTGCATGATGCCGTTTTCCACCATGTTGCTGGCCGGCTTCATCGCCTACCGCACGGCTCTGTTGGTCTATTGGGTCAACATCCTGCTGCTGGGCGCCGCGCTATACCTTACGTGGGTGTGCGCTTTGGGTGTCGGCGTGGTACGCGAAGATATTTCTCCCGCCGTTGCCTCGGCCATCAAGCGGCGCATTGTCATCGCACAATCGCTTTACGCGGTAGGCGCCCTCCTCTGCTTCGTGAGCACCTACGTCAGCATCGGCTTCATTGTGCTGGTGCAGTTGAACTACGCCGCCGCCCCCCGTCTTCCCCACCGGTCTACGGCGCGGCGGTGAGTGCATTCACTACTTGTACGGCCTTCGGACTGCCCAAGCCGGTAACGAAATCGTAGCCCGGGCCAGCGGTGCATTCTGTCCCGCAACTGCCGTTCGACCCTTTGGTGATATCGTTGAGCGTCGTGGAATTCGCATAAATCACGCCGAGAAAATTCGTGCCGATCGTGCCTTTTCCCATTCCCGCGCGAATGCTGTTCGCAATCGCTACAATCGCGCACCATTGCGGCGACGCGGCGCTCGTTCCGCCCACTTGCCCCCAGTTACCGGCTTCGCTATCGTATACCGGGACTCCCGTCGCCGGGCTGGCGTTGTAGGCGACATCGGGCACGCCGCGCTTTCCGGAGCTCTGGAATCCGATCTGGTAACTCGGCTCCGAGAAATATACGCTCTCGCCACCGCCGCTGCCACTCCACCCCACCTCGCCCAAAATGTTCCCGTTTGAATCCAGCTTCAGCGCCGTCCCACCCGCTCCAACCACCAGCGGCGAAGCTCCCGGATACCCGAACAGATTGATGCCGTTATCGCCCGAAGCGTTGATGTAAGTCACTGCCGAATTGTTGAAGTACAGCGGATCCAGTTTCTGTTCGTCGGGTGGCTCGGAGTTCGTGCCCCAGCTCATGTTGATCACCGTAGCGCCATTTTGCACCGCTACCGGAACCGCTTGCAACAGCGACTTTGTCGTGCCGTTTGGCGCTTCCACCAGCAGGATTTTGGCTTGCGGCGCGATGGCGTGCGCCCACTGCACATCGAGTGAAGTCTCGCCCGACCACCCCGGATTCGACGGCGGCTTCGTGCCCGTCGCATACACCACCGTCAGGCAGCCGTTCGACTTGGTGCAGGCAGGCAATCCGAACTGCGTCGTAAAAACGCCCAAATCTGATTCCACCGATGGATAATCATAGCCGTCCACGATGCCGATAGTCTGCCCCGCGCCCTGGTTCGCGATCTGGTCCACGCCATAGGCGTGACGCATCTGCTGCGGCGTGTATCCAGTCGGAGTTTGGGCGTTTGTGCCCGGCTGGCGTACATACGGCCGGTGCGCTTCCTGGTCCAGCACGTCATTTGTCGATTGGGCGATGGCGCAGGCCGCGAAGGCAAGGGTAGCGAGTGCGGTTTTGAACATAGGAATTAGCCGATAGTTTAGCAAGCCGCGCCGTCTCAAGCGGCTGGCTTCCGCCAGTCGCTCCAATCGGCCGTCACCGCCTGCAGCATGTCCTGCGCCGCCGCCGCCAGCCAGCCCTTGGGCCGCTTCTTCAAGTCGGTCTGAATCGCTTTCGCCTTTTTGCTCCCCACGTGGACATTCGCCGTCTCATATCCCATCGCCCGGAGCAGCACCCGCTCGGAACGCTCCTTTGGCAATTCCGACAACTCGATCCGCGAACAATCCGGCGCCAAGCGCCGCACGATCCATCGGCCCTTCAGCTTTACGAACGGATCGCAGCAGCGTACTGCCGTATCCAGAGCCTGCTGGTATAGTATCCGCGAAGAGCCGCCGCCCCCGCTCGCCCACCAGCATGCCGAAGCCGCCATCGCTTTAGCTTCGCGCGCGACGTTGGAAGTATGCCACTGTGCCAGACCCACGAAGCGCTGCCGTCCCAAACTTCCTAGCCCCGCGATGCGCTGCACATAGTGCGGCTTCAGTCCCTGTGCCGGCATCATACGCGACATACTCTTCTGTGCGGTTTCTGGAAGCTTGCCTTTCACTGGCTGGCACTTCTCCAACTTTTCCCAAAATCCGCAAACTTCTTTCAGCCGATGTACCGCCATCTCGCGCAGCAACGCATGATGTTCCGCCAGCACGAACGGCCGGCCGCCGGCCTCCAGCGACGCTCCGTATCCCTCCAGTATCGCATCCGCCGCTTCCGTCAAATCCAGCGCCAAATGGTTTTCGGTAATCGCAATGTGAGCGCTCGCCGCCAGTCGCACCAGGTCGTGGGTGTACGGCAAATGCCAGGCCTCGTCGAAATCGTTAATGCCCCAGATCAGCCGGCCTTCCACATCGCGCCACGTTCCGAAGTTCTCCACGTGCAAGTCGCCCACTCCCAGCACCACCGGCGCTTTCTGCAGCCCGGCGCACACTTCGGGAAAAATCTGCGCCCAGCGATAATAGGTTGCGCGCATGAACGGAAACAGCGCGGACGTCATCTGCCGGTGCTTGAGTTCGAGATCCGCCGGAACAATCGTCAGGCGGGCGCCCAGCCACTCCTCGTAGCGCGCGGTAGCCTTCTGGATCTTCATTGCGTAGAAAATTATACCAAGCGGGGCGTCAGCATCCACTTTAGAATGCCGCGCGGCGCGCCGCTGAAAGTCTCCTGGTCGATACGCACCAGCGCTGCTTTCTTCAGATCCACTTGCAGCGACGGAGCGCCCAACAAATATCCCACGGTCATCCCCAGCAGCGGCTCGTGTCCGGCGATCAGCAGCGCGGGCTCGCGCTTGTGAGAGCAGATCAGTTCCCACACAGCCTTCGGCGCGGAATCCGGAACCAGCACCCCGGCTTCGACGATCTTATGGCACTTCAGCACCTGCCCGGCGATGTGCGCAGTCTGGGTAGCCCGCTTATAAGGGCTGCTCAGAATCAGCGACGGCCGCACCCGCACGTCGTGCGCCTGTTCCAGCACGGCGCGCAGCTTGTCCTTCCCCGCGTCGGTCATTGCCCGGTCGGCGTCGGGCACGCCCGACTTCGGATCTTCGGCGATTCCGTGCCGCAGAATATAGATCTCCATCACTAGATGGTATCCTGCCGACTTCTTTTCTGAAATCCTCCGCCAGTTTCCCGCTATAAATGGTATATGCCCCGTTACGCGGCCATCGATATCGGCAGCAACTCTATCCGCATGGCCGCGGCTGAAGTTCTGCCCGGCGAGCCCATGCGCCTGCTCGCTTCCGACCGCGTGGTCACGCGCCTCGGAGAAGGTGTTTTCCGCAATGGGCTGCTCGCCCAGGAGCCGCTGGAGCTCACCTGTACGGTGCTGGCCCGTATGGCCCAGCAGTATCAGAAACTCGATGTAGTCGGCGTCCGTGCCGTTGCCACCAGCGCCGTGCGCGATGCGCGCAACTCCGCCGAATTCGTGGACCGCGCCTCCCTTGCCCTCGGCGCCCAGGTGGAAGTCATTTCCGGCCGCGAAGAGGCGCGCCTGATCCACTTGGGCGTCCAGGCGCGCTGGCCCCATCCCAATCGGCGGCTGCTCATCGTCGATATCGGAGGCGGCAGCGCCGAACTCATTGCCGGCGAGAATCGCATCCTTCGCGATTCATTTTCGAAACCGCTCGGCGCCGTGCGTCTCCGCGAAATCTTCCTGCGCCACGATCCCCCCTTGCCCGCCGAACTGCACCAGATGCACGAGTACATCGAAGAGAAACTGGCGGGCATCGGCGAGCGCTTCGGCAACTCGCATTGGGACCGCGTGATCGCCACAGCCGCGTCTGCTTCAGCCGTAGTCTGCGCCGTGAATCGCATCCCCCGCACCAAACGCGATCAGGCAGACCGCCTGCGCGCCTCCGCCCACGAAGTCCGCCGCCTCTATAAGAAATTGAGCGCGCTCGATCTCGCCGGCCGCCGCAAGATTACCGGCATCGGACCCAAACGCGCCGAAATTATCGTGCCGGGTGTCAGCGTCTTGCTGCGCGTCCTGGAGGATTTTCAACTGCCATGCCTGTATTACTCCGCGGCGGGCGTGCGCGACGGAATCATTGCCGACTTGCACGCGCGCGGCGTAGGCCGCGAGTTGGCGCAACTCGGCCGCGATCAGCGCAAGGAAGTCGAGCAGATGAGCCGCCGCTACGGTGTCGCCCTGCCGCATGCCCGCAAGGTAGCCTCGCTCGCGCATACGCTGTTCACCGATCTGCACCCTCTGCACCAGTTGCCGCCGCACTTCGGCAAACTTCTGGAAGCGGCAGCCTACCTTCACGACGCCGGCCACTTCGTCTCCGACTCCAACCACCACAAGCATTCCTACTACCTGGTGAACAACTCCGATATGCCCGGTTTCACCAATCGCGAGCGCTCGGTGATCGCCAATCTTTGCCGTTATCACCGCAAGAGCATGCCAACACCCGTGCATGCCAACTGGCAATCCTTGAACGCCGATGACAAGCGCGTCGTCCTGCTTCTGATTCCTCTCCTCCGCTTGGCCGACAACCTGGATGTCAGCCACGAAGCGCGTATCGAATCGCTAACTTGCCGCATCAAGGAGGGTCAGGTGGTCTTGCAACTCTCATCCCAAGCTGATGCCAGCCTCGAACAATGGGCTGCCGAGCGTTCCAGCGATGCGTTTCGCCAGGTCTATAGCCGCGCCATTGTGACGGAGCGGCCGTAATGCGCACGGCTGTTGCTTCCGCGGCCTTCCTACTATTGATGCTCGTACTCGCCGCCTGTCAGAGCGGAGAACCGAAAGCGCCTGCTATCGGGGAGGCCTACGCGGGCCCGGCCACCCTCCCGCTGCGTAAGGACATTCCGATGCAGTCGCCGCTCGTCGTCACCGTCAAACACGGCGAACGGCTGGAAATCATTCAGAAGCGCCGCCGCTTTCTAAAGGTCCGCACCGCCCAAGGCGCGGAGGGCTGGACCGAGGACCATCAACTCTTGAGTTCCGCCGAAATTGCCACGCTGAAGGAAGTGGAGCGCCAGGCCTTGACCATGCCCTCGCAAGGCCTCGCCAGCACTTACGAACTTCTGAATGTGCACACCCAGCCCGATCGCCTCTCGCCCAGCTTTCTGCAGATCAAAGAAGGCGAGAAGGTGGACGTCGTGGCCCACATCGTCTCCGGCCACAGCCCTTTAGAACGAAAGCCCCTCGTCCCTCCGCGTCCCAGGTCTTCGCCGGCCCGCAAGAAAGCGGAGCCGAAATATCCACTGCCTCCCATGCCTCCTGGCCCACCTTTGCCGCGCAACTGGCGCGAGCTATCGAAGACGCCGCCTGAAATCCAACAGGAGCTCGATGCCAGGCACGCCGCCAATGCGCCGCCAAAGGAAGACTGGAGCCTGGTGCGAAACTCCAGAGGTGAAAGCGGCTGGGTGCTCAGCCGACGCCTGTACATGGCGATACCGGACGATGTAGCGCAGTACGCCGAAGGCCATCGCATCACGTCCTATTTCCCGCTCTCGAACGTAAACGACGGCGGTACGGTGAAACATAATTGGCTCTGGACTACCACCAGCGGCGGCGAACGCCCCTACGACTTCGATAGCTTCCGCGTCTTCACTTGGAGCCTTCGCCGTCATCGCTATGAGACCGCGTTTATCCAGCGCGGAGTCGAGGGATATTTTCCCGTCGTTGCCCATCCCGCCGGCTTTTCCGTCTGTTTGGCAAACGACTCAGGCGGACGCACGCGCCGCGCCTACTCTTTTATCGTTACGACGGTCCATTTTTCCGGCGAGCAGCCCTGCGAATCCCCTGCTACCCAAGTTGCCGCTACTGGAATTCCTGGCTCCTCACTGCCCAGCCCAACGGCCGCAAGTCTGTCCATGTTTGGCCGCTTAAAAGCGACTGTCAAGCGGTGGTTCTCCCGTTGAGCGCCCTTACATCAACCTTGCGGAGGGCCTAACAATATGTTAAATATATCTTCAAGTCGGACAATAACTGATCCAACTCAGCCCCGCGTCGCGCCCGTCGTGAGCGACCTCGAGGGCCATGTCTTTTTATCGCCATTTAAGGAAGGCTTCCCAGTGGAATCTGCGAACCGTAAACTCATCCGCCCTTCTCTGAACGAGATTAAGGAGCAGATCGCCCCGCCCAGACGGCCGCAGAAAAAGCCGGTGCCGCCCGATCAGACCAATGCGGAGAATTTTTATTACGTGAAGCAAATGCAGTCGAAAACTCCAATGGTTTTCGTGCTCAAAGACGGCGAAACTTTGCACGGGGTCATCGAGTGGTATGACAAATGTTGTTTAAAAGTAAATCGCACCGGCGAGCCGAATATCCTGCTCTATAAGCCGAACATTAAGTATATGTACAAGGAGTAACCGCCTAAGTGGTCCGGTTGCGATTGCGTAATGCCAGGCGATATTCGCGGCGTTCGCCGGCCTCGCGGTAGCGGCGTTTTTCGTCTTCGGTTTCGGGAATTACCGGCGGGATCGCGGTGGTCTTGCCTTGCAGATCAAGCGCAACAAAGGTAAGGTAAGCGGAACAGGTGTGCAGCTTCCTTCCGGTCAATAGATCTTCCACCATCACCTTGACACCCACTTCCATCGAAGTGTGAAACACGCGGTTCACCTGCGAGTGCAGCACGATCAGCTGGCCGATGTGAATTGGATGCAGGAAGTTCATGTGGTCGACCGACGCGGTCACCACCGGTTTGCGCGCATGCCGCATGGCAGCCATCGCGCCCGCCAGGTCGACCAGATGCATCACCTTGCCGCCCAGCACGTTGCCCAGGCCGTTGGCATCCGTGGGCAGGGCTAACTCGATATACTCGGAAATGGAATCTCGCACCGGTTTACCGGCGCTTGCCTGAGGCGCGCTCATGGAAAGCGGACATTCCCTTTTCGCCGCAAATAGGCCGCAACATAAGCTTGCGCCTGTTGCGCGATGCAAGCATCCGCATGCGCTGACGTAAAGGCCGCCTCGCCGCGCGAATAGTCCATGGGACCGTGCGCAACCGGCAGATGATCTTTCTCCACTACCCAGTAGATGCGCACCAGCCCGTCGCGGTCGTGAGAAATTCCGAACCGCACAGCATCCGCCGCGCCCGGCGGAACATGGCCGCATTTCTCCCGCGCATAGCCGAAATTGCAGGACTGCCGCATGGTCTCGCTGTCCGGCATCCAATCGCCGCTGGTTGCCCCGCGGCACATGCCCGTCCACGCATCGCCCAGCGGCATCGGAGGGATTTTCTTACCAGTGGCTTGCGGCATACGCTCCACCGGATAGAAACACGGACAGGCCATTGGCAGGTATGGTAACACAGGGGTATATGAGCAATCGGCTGGAAGTACTGAAAAACATGGTGGGGCAAAGCCCCAATGACAGTTTCGCGCGCTACGGTTTGGCGATGGAATATGCGAACTCGGGCGATCTGGAAGGAGCCATGCGCGAATACGAAGCACTCCTGGCGATCAATCCCGATTACTCAGCCGCTTACTACCACGGCGGACAAACCCTCGAGAAGTTGGGCCGCCGTGAGGGCGCAAAGGCTCTGTACCAGCAGGGCATCGAGGCCACCACTCGCGTCGGCGATCTGCACACCCGCGGCGAAATTCAGGCGGCACTCGACTTGCTGCCCTAAAACAAAAAAGGGGAGCCCGAAGGCCCCCTTTCTGTAAAACAAACGAACCGGCTGGCGAATCAGAATATAAACTTCAGCGCCAGTTGGATCGTGCGAGGGTTGCTGGAGAACGCCTGCGACGGCTGCATGAAGATTCCCGACTGCGGTTCCAGGAAACTGTGCGACGCGCCGCTGGTCTGTCCGATGGGGGCCACGTCACTGACGTTGCCGCCGACGTACTGCGGGTGGTTGAGGATATTGAAGAACCGAGCCGAGAACTGGAACTTCTTCACTTCGGTGACATTGATGTTCTTGGCTATGGTCATATCGATATCGTTGATCGGGGGCAATTGCGCGGTATTGCGGCCCCCGTTGGGCAGCGTGCCCAATCCGGCTTGGACGTACCGGGCGTTAGGATTGTTGGCCAGGTAAGCTACGGTTTCGCCGGCGCTGTTGGTCAACGGAGTCACGCCGGTGCCTACGTTGGCGGCGCCCGCCGGATTGATGAACGTACGGTCGCCCGCGGAATCGCCATTCAAGTTGGAATCGATGCCGCTCTGCACGTCAACCCAGGTTCCGCTCTGCCAGGTGTAGATGGGAGCGAATTCCCAGTTGCCGACGATGTTCTTCACGAACCAGCTATTCGAGTGCCGCAGGAACGGCATGTCGTAGATGGTTTCGAAGGTGAAGCGTTGCCGATGGTCGAGCGCGGAGTCGGAACGATCCAGTTTCAGATTGGTCGAGTCTTCGGGACGGCGCGGGGTCAGGTAAGTGCTGAACACGTCGGCCGTGGAATCGTCGATCGCGTGGCTCCAGGTATAGGCGCCGATAAACTGCAGGCCGTTGGAGAACCGGCGAGTCAGAGTATTCGCCCAACCATGGTAGATCGAGTTACCCCAGGGCATATACGCGGTGATGAAGCTCTGGAAGCCCGCATTCAGATAAGCCGGTTGGATAAATCCACCGTTGTCGTATGCCGTGGTCAGAGCGGAAAGAGTGTTGGTAAGTCCGTTCAAAGTGGCCTGTCCGGGATTGGTGAAATAAGTCGGCAAGGCATTCGAGGCATTCACCACGGGCTGTTCATCCAAGCGCTCCTGGACGGACAGGTGAACGCTGTGGGTGCCCACGTAACGGCTTTCAAACGTGTAGTCGTTGTGGAACACGTGCTGGATACCGATGTTCCAGGAGATGGTCTCGGGACGGATCTGGTTGGGAACGTAGCCGCTGGTTTCCGCGATTGCGTCCGCCGTGCTCAACGATCCGGCATTGGCGCTGGGCGGAATACCGCCGCCGGCCAGGAAGCCCGTACCAAGGTTGCCGCCTTCGTCGACCGTGTGATTCGACTGCGGAGGCAGAGTGAGTAAGCCCTGGTTGTCGTACAGCACGTCATAAAACATGCCGAAGCCGGCGCGGATCGAAGTTTTGCCGCTGGCGCCGGGAGAGTACGCCAAGCCGATGCGCGGCATAATGGCGTTCTTCTGGGGTTGCGGTTCACCGAAGGTGATCAAGCCAGGAATGCTCGATGCCGCATTCTCGGTTTGAAGGCGTTCGGAGTAAGGAACGGTCATGTACTCATAACGCGCGCCGAGGTTGATCGTCAAGTTCGGCCTGATCTTCCAGCTGTCGTTGGCGAAGAAACCAGTGAAAACGCGGTCGCCGTAATACTTCGCGCCGCCTACCGTGCGTTCCGCGAGGTAGTCCGGAATGTTGTCAAACAGGTAGTCCGAGAGGAACGACCATTCGTAGTCGCCGCGCGAACGCTGGGTGAAGGTCTGTGGGGAAATCTGCTTCCAGCCATCGAAGCCGACTTTAACCGTATGAGCGCCCTTCGTCCAGGTGATGTTGTCGGTCAACTGGTACTGATTCTGGATACCGCTTTGGGGACCGTTCGGATCGGGACCGAACGTGTTGTTCACGCCGCCCAGTTCGAAGATGTCGATGTTGGGGAACGAATCGAGTCCCGGAAACGTCTGGTTGCCAACCGGGGTGTTGCTTGAGAGCCGGTTGTAGCCGAGACGGAACTCGTTGACCAGCGCCGGAGTGAATGTGTGAAACTCCGAGAATGTAGCCAGGTAGGAATTGGTCGGAATCGTCTGATAGAAGATCGACGGGAAACCAGTCGAGTCGATTGCTCCCACGCGGTTCAGGATAAAACGTCCGCGCATAGAGTCCTTGTCGGACAGGTTGTAGTCCACCGATGCCAGGCCGGTTTCAGCGTTGGTAAACGCCGGAGCGTTGATTCCGAGCAGGCCGACTTCAACGGGAACTCCGGTCCAGGCCGAACCAGCCGTGGCGCCGATGTTTTGACTTTCGTTTCCGGGTCCGACCGCGGGATAGGCGCTGTCGCCGCAAGCCGAGGGGGACGACGCCGTGGAAGCCGTTCCCAAATACTTCTTCAGTTCGGTCAGATTGGTTTGGTTGATGCCGTTAATGCCCGCGATGGTTGCGTAACCGGCCGCCGTAGGAGCGCAAACCGTTCCGGTCGCGCCTACCGTGCCGATCGGGTTGTATTCGTAATTGACGAAAAAGAACAGCTTGTTCTTTTTGATCGGTCCACCGACAGTACCGCCGAAGCGGTTGTCGTCGAAGCGGGGATGCAGGGTAACGCCCTCAACGGCATTGATGTTGTCGGCGGCATCCAGGTTCCGATTGAACATGTACTCATAGAGCGAACCGTGAAACGCATTGGTTCCGCTCTTGACTACCTGGTTGAACTGGCCGCCCGAAGAGTGGCCGAAGTCCGCGCTGAACTGGTTCTGCAGGAAGGTAAATTCGGCTACCGAATCGTTCGGAACCCCAACCATGGGGCCGGTGACGGAGCCGCTGTTGTTGTCGATGCCTTCAATAGTGAAATTGTTGTTGCGCGGGCGTTGGCCGCCGACGCTCGGGCCGGTACCTACACCGACGCCGCCGCTAGTAGCCACGCCTGCTGCCAGAAGCGACAGGTTAATGATGCCGGAGCCACTCGAAGCATTGGGCAGTTCGGACATTTCCTGCGCCGTATAGGTGCTCTCCAATTGCGCTGTTGTGGTGTCGATGGTGGCGCCGCTGGCCACCACTTCCACTGTTTCGACGCTCTTTCCAACCTGTAGCGTGGCGTTCGAAGTGGTGGTGATGTTCAATTCAACTTGTATGCCCTTGATCTCGGCTTTTCCGAAGCCCGGGGCCGTTACTGTGATGGTGTAAGCGCCGGCTGGCAAATTCGAAATGTGATACTCGCCTGCGCTTAAAGAATTCGTTGTGCTGTCAACGCCTGTCGCATCGTTATGTGCGACCACCGTGGCATTCGGGATGGTGGCGCCGCTGGCGTCGTACACGGTGCCAGTCAGATTGCCGCTCACCAACTGAGCCAAACCCGGTAAACACCCAATGCCCAGGAATGCGGCGAGAGCACCGATGACTAAAGTAGGTTTCAACTTCATGTTCTCTCCTTGATTAAGAATCGCTTTTGTAACAGATATATCCCCGAATGGGCTACGGTAAAGCACGTGGTAAACCAAATGGCGACTTGTCATAGCCCGCTCAAAACAAACGACTTCTTTCGAACGACAAACGGTAAATTCCTATCGTGCATAATCTAGAATTCCACTTTCGGTAGAAAGACCGGTTTGGACGATCTATGGCCGATCCCGGAGTATCGGGCCTGTATCCCTTCTGATGCCTCGCCATCGGTGCCTTTCCGCACACTTCGGATCACAAGAAACCTCACAACAAGCCCAAATTGTCCGCGAACGAGAGGGACCTCTAAATTATTTCTTACGACGTCGCATGGCTGATTTTGTTAGGAAATTTCTTCAAAATCTCAGTCCGCAATTGCATGACTCGAATTGTAACCGAGTCAACGGGCCAGAACTGGACGTAATCGGCTGGCTATCTCCGCACCCAGAATGAATTCATCCCGTACCGCCCGTGTGCGCAAATTCTCGCGAAGATGTTCCAACTCGCTAATGTAAGCAGTCAACGCCTGCTCGACGCAATCGGTGTTTGTGGCCAGAATATCGCGCCACAAATCATACGAACTGAGCGCCAGTCGCGTACTGTCGATCAACCCCGGTCCGGCCACCAGCAGATCTTCCGGGGCGATCAAATTGGCTCCCACCGTTGCGGCCAGGGCGGTCGAAGCCAGTTGCGGCAGATGGGAGGTAAACGAAACCAGATGGTCGTGTTCGGCCGCGCCCAGCACCACCGTTCTTGCCCCTATACGCTGGATCCAGGAGACGAAATCACTCGCCGCCGCCGTCGCCAAGTCTTCCGGCGATCCGGGGGTTAATACATAGGTACGTTCGCGAAACAAATCCGCGTCCGCTTGCGCCGCGCCGCGTTTTTCTTTTCCGGCCATGGGATGCCCGCCCAGAAACTGGCATCGGCGAATCAGTTTGTGTGCCGTTGTTACGATCGTGTGCTTAGTGCTGCCGGCGTCGGTAACGAGCGCTTCGGGCCGTACCATCGGATCGAGATGATGGAGCGTGTCTAAAATTCGACCGATCGGCTGAGCCAGGTAAATCAGATCGGCCGCGCCCGCCGCCTCTTCGAGTGTTGCGCCGCGATCAATCGCGCCCCGCTCCAGGCCCGCGTGCAGAGACGTTTCCGCACTCACGCCCAGAATCGTGCCCCGAAAACCCGCCTTCTTCAGGGCCAGACCGAACGATCCGCCGATCAATCCAACGCCGACAATTGCAACCGTTTCCATCAGATCGTTCGCCCCACCGCCGGCGCGATCAGGCGCAACTGGCCCATCAGCTCCTCAAACTGCTCCGGACGCAGCGACTGCGCGCCGTCGCTCAATGCACGGTCCGGATCGGGATGCACTTCGATCAATAGCCCGTCCGCGCCGGCCGCGACTGCCGCACGGGCCATCGGCGCCACTTTATCGCGTCGCCCGGTCCCGTGCGATGGATCGGCCACCATGGGCAGGTGCGACAACTTCTTCACCACCGGTATCGCGGAAATATCCATGGTGTTGCGCGTGTACGTTTCGAACGTGCGGATGCCGCGCTCGCACAGGATCGACATCATAATTGCCGCCCGCCATAATGTACTCGGCGGAAAGCAGCAGCTCTTCGATAGTCGCAGCGATACCCCGCTTCAACAAAATCGGATGGCGCAATTTGCCCAACTCGCGTAGCAGATTGAAGTTCTGCATGTTGCGCGCGCCCACCTGCAAAATATCGGAATACTCCGCGACCTGCGGGATCTGCGTTTGATCCATGACTTCGCTCACCACCAGCAGCCCGTTCCGGTCGGCCGCCGCCCGCAGCATCTGCAATCCTTCCTCGCCCATGCCCTGAAAACTGTAAGGCGACGACCGCGGCTTGAACGCGCCGCCGCGAATGATGCGTGCGCCGGCCCGCGCCACCTGCTCAGCAGCCAGATCGATTTGCTCGCGGCTCTCGATGCTGCACGGTCCGGCCATGACCACAACTTCATTGCCCCCGATGGACACGTTACCGACCTTCACCACCGTTCCGCCAGGCTTAAAGTTGCGGCTGGCGAGCTTATAAGGCGATGCGATGCGATGCGCCTCTTTAACCCCCTCCATCGCTTCGAAGATTTCCAGGTCCACATCGACCTTGCCGCCCACGCCGCCCAGCACCGTGTGCATCACGCCTGTTGAGCGATGCACATCGTAACCCTCCCCCACCATGCGATCGATGACCGCTTGTATCTGTAAATCGGTGGCGCCCTGCTGCATGACAACTAACATTTATGAATCTCCGTCCGTGCGAGCTTCCATGCGTTTTCTTTGGATGGTGCGCATCTCGTCGATAATGCGTTCGAAGATGCGCTTCACCCCATCCGGCGTGAGCGGGCCGTGGTTGTGGCCGGTGATATTTTCAAACACCTGTTCCTCGCGCCGCGGCTCGTAGATGGGTAACTGGGCGGCCCGCTTCACGCGGCCAATCTGCTCCACCACGCGCGTGCGCTCGTTCAATAGTTCGAGCAGCCGCAAATCCAAAGCATCGATGGATATGCGGTACTGCTCCAGTTCTGCCAGCGCCTCGTCGCGTGTCACGAAACCTCCACGGCCCGCGCTTCAAAGCCCTGTTTCAATTCCCGCACAAAAGATTCCAACTCGGTTTCCAGCGCCGGTGTACCGGCGTAGCGTTCGATGAGGTTGACGATCGCACTGCCCACCACCACGGCTTCCACCTGCTTGCCTACTTCGGCCACGTGCTCCGGACGCGAAATGCCGAAGCCCACTGCCAGCGGCAGATTGGTCACGGCGCGCACCGCCGCAACCAGCGGCGCGAGACTATCGGATAGCGACTCGCGCGCTCCCGTTACGCCGGTCCGCGAAACCAGATAAACGAAGCCGGTCGAATATTGCGCGACCAGCCGCAGCCGCCGCTCCGTGCTGGTGGGCGCCGCCAGAAAAACTGTTTCCAAATGATGGCGGCGCATAGCTTCCACATAGTCGCCGGCTTCTTCCACGCTGGCATCGGTCAGCAGACAGCCGTCGATACCGCAGGCCGCGGCGTCGCGCGCCAGCGCATCCAATCCGTAGCGCACTACCGGGTTCAGGTAGGTGAACAGCAGTAGTGGAATTTCCGACCGCTGCCGGATCTGCGCGGCGATTTCCAGCACCTTTCGCAGCGTCGTGCCCGCCGCCAACGCTCGCTGCCCGGCGCGTTGGATCACCGGACCATCCGCAATCGGATCGGAAAAAGGAACACCGAGCTCGATCAGGTCGGCGCCTCCTTTTTCCAGCGCTTCAACCAGCGCCGGAGTTTGCTCAGGCGACGGATCGCCCGCTGTGAGAAAAGCGATCAGGCCCTTCCGCCCCGTTTTCTTCAAATTTTCAAATAGGCCGGCAATGCGGGTGCTCATGACAGGCGCGGATTAACCGGCATCCAGTTCCTTTAAATTCTCGCGGTAGATATCGATATCCTTGTCGCCGCGGCCGGATAGATTCACAATGAAGACCTCGTTCCGCACGTCCGGCGCGCGCCGGATCGCTTCCACCACGGCATGCGCGGATTCCAACGCCGGAATCAGACCTTCCAAGTGGCTGAGCAGTCGCGCGGCGTCCATCGCCTCCGAATCGCTCGCCGAGACATATTCCGCGCGATTGCGATCGTGTAACCACGCATGTTCGGGACCGATCAGGGCGTAGTCCAGGCCCGCCGAGACGGAATGCGTCAGCGAAACTTGCCCGTCATCGTCCTGCAACAAATAGCTGCGCGCCCCGTGCAGCACACCCGGCGCACCGCCGCGAAATCGCGCCGCATGCTGACCCAACTCCGTTCCGCGCCCCCCTGCCTCGATGCCGATCAGCCGTACCGATTCATCCGGTACGAAAGCATGGAAGATACCGATGGCGTTACTGCCCCCTCCCACGCAAGCGAACACCGCGTCCGGCAGTCGCTTTTCCGCTTCCAGAATCTGTCGCCGCGCCTCTATCCCAATCACTTTCTGGAAATCGCGCACCATCACCGGGTAAGGGTGCGGCCCTAGCGCCGAGCCCAACAAATAATAAGTGGTGCCGACATTGGTCACCCAATCCCGCAGCGCTTCGTTGATGGCGTCCTTCAAGGTCCGGCTGCCGCTAGTCACCGGGACGACTTGCGCGCCGAGCAGTCGCATGCGAAAGACGTTGAGCCGCTGCCGACGCATGTCTTCTTCGCCCATGTAGACTACGCACTCGAGGCCCAGCCGCGCGCAAACGGTCGCGGTAGCAACGCCGTGCTGCCCTGCGCCGGTCTCTGCGATGATGCGCCGTTTCCCCATGCGCCGCGCCAGCAGCCCCTGACCCAGCGAGTTGTTGATCTTGTGAGCGCCGGTATGCAGCAGGTCTTCACGCTTGATGTAAATCCGCGCCCCGCCCAGGTGTTCGGTGAGCCGCCGCGCGAAATACAGCGGCGTCGGCCGTCCGGCGTAATTATGCAGCAGATCGCTCAGTTCGGCTTGAAACGCTGGATCTACGGAAGCTTTCCCATAAGCCTGCTCCAGTTCTTCCAGCGGAGCCATCAGAACTTCCGGCACAAAACGGCCGCCGTAGGGACCGAAATGTCCACCGGCATCCGGTAGCGGTGACGTCATTGCCGCGCCGCCAGCGCGGCCTTCAGAAACGCCGCCATTTTGATATGGTCCTTCTTTCCCGGAGCAGTTTCGATTTGCGAGCAGGCATCCACGCCCCACGGATGCACCTGATCGATCGCCTCGCCCACATTTTCCGCGCTCAACCCGCCTGCCAGGATCAGCTTTTCAATCCCGTGCGGCGCGCGCGCCCAATCGAAAACCTGTCCCGAGGCCGGTCCGTCCAACAGCACCGCCTCCCAGGGCCCGCCAGGCAAAACCGGAGGCGTTCGCCCATCCCGAAACCGCACGGCTTTCCAAATCCGAATCCCCGGAGGATAATCCTCAGGCGATTCGTTGCCATGCAATTGCGCTACATCCAATCCGCACAGCGCCGCGGTTCGCACCACGCTCTCCGGCGATTCGTTGACGAAAACACCGACCTTCCAGACCTTTTCCGGCAAGCACTCCGCGATCGCCGCCGCCTCGGGCGCCG
The DNA here is from genome assembly GCA_963738375.1 of Bryobacterales bacterium. GTDB lineage: Bacteria > Acidobacteriota > Terriglobia > Bryobacterales > Bryobacteraceae > Bog-159. The sequence continues at coordinate 40,449 of CAVTWL010000006.1, forward strand.
GGATGTAGCGAGGGCTAGCCGGGTAGAAATTAAATCCGACCGCCGCCGCGCCCCCTTTCGCAGCCGCCAACGCGTCTCCCAGATTGGTGATCCCGCAGATTTTCACCATCATGCAGTCACCAGGGCGAGCAAAGCTTGTGCCGGATCGGCGGCTTTCATCAAATGTTCCCCAACCAGGAAGGCTTGAAAGCCGGATTCCCGCAACCGTGAGATATCGGCGGCGGAATGAATCCCGCTCTCGCTCACGCGAACCACGCCGTCCGGAATGCCGCGCGCCAAGGCGAGCGACGTTGCCAAATTGACTTCGAAAGTAGTCAGATCGCGATTGTTCACGCCAATCATCTCGGCGCCGGCTTCGACTGCTTCGCCGAGATCCCGCTCATCGTGCACCTCCACGAGCGCCGCCATGCCGTAACTGGCCGCCAGTTCTCGCAGGCGGCGAATCTCCCCTGCATCCAAAATAGCTGCAATCAGCAGAATGGCGTCCGCACCGCCCGCGGCAGCCTCTACTACGTGGTTCTCGTCCAGCGTAAAGTCTTTGCGCAGAACCGGCAATTTGCAGGCCGCTCGAGCCGTCGCCAAATCCTCGAGTCGGCCCTGAAAGAAAGCTTCATTGGTCAGAACCGAGAGCGCGGCCGCTCCCCCCGATTCATAGGCGCGGGCCGTTCGCGCAGGGTTGAAATCCGGCGCCAGCAGGCCCTTGCTCGGCGAAGCCTTCTTGATTTCCGCAATGATAGCCGGAGTCCGCGCGGTCAGCGCCTGACGGAAATTCCGGCGACCGGTGCGCGATTCCTCCGCTTCCCGTTCCCATTGAAGGCGCACACCAGGAGAGGGCGGAGCAGACGCCCGCTGATGAGCGACAATACGAGCCAAGAAATCGGGAACGGTCTCGGTCAATTTGTTTTATGGTATCAAGCCGCGCGGCGGGAAGGCGTGTAACGGATGTGAATGTGAACGCGCTGCGAGCTGCGTGTTTCCGAGGCAGCTACGGAGTGGGGAGGAACCATTGCATGCTTGAGGGAGCGCAACTCGCAACAAGCGTCCACACTGAATAGTGCGCGCTACCGCCAGTTCGTTTCACGTCGCCTAAATTATTCTTGGTACCTTATTTCCGGTAACCGGGGAAGACCTTCAGCAAACCCCGGAAGGCGGCATTGCGACTTCCCACTGATCGGCGACTAGTCTACGGCCGGAGCGATCTGCCGCATCACGTCTTTCACCCGGTTCCCATAACCAGGACGCCGGTTATAGGTCCGCAGGATCCCGTCTACATCTTTGTTTCTGTATAAAGCGGATTGAGAAAGGTAGGAAGCGACGGCGCGAATGCCGGCGGCAGCCGACGAAAAGGCAGCCTTCCCTGAATCCCAACCGAAAATATTGTTGTTTCTGGCGGCCTTACCGCCGGTCGTCTCCACAAATGACAGGCTGGGCAACAGACGCCAGTCCAGGCGGTATCGGTCGGCGACTTCTAAAAAAATCGGCGAAAGCTTAGCGGCGGGACAGTTGCCTTGCTCAAAAAACGTGCGCAGGAAGGCGAGGCGGCGATCTTTGACAGGTTCGTTACGATGCTCGGCGGCGGTGGGCTTCGGGGAGTCCGCGGGGGTTCCAGCAATCGGCATGGAAACCACGCCGGCAAAAACGGCCAAACCGTTCGAAAGCAGTTTTCGCATGATCAGGATAACCTCGTTTTCTAAATTTGGATTTCAAAAGAACTGGCTCGACTTATCGAGCTAGGAAAAATACGGGTCGGACGCGAGGGCCCGGATCAGCGGCGTGTGAATAGAAGCATAAGCTGCAATTATACCATTGCGCGGAAACCAAACGGGGAATCGCTAAGCGAATGAAAACAAAGCGTTAGGCTCGGCGCGTTGGGCTAGACGGCGGTAGCCAGCCGGTTCTGCCGCACCACGTTTCGCATCAATTGCAGACCGTAGTCTCCCTCTGACGTCAGGATCGACTCCGGGTGGAACTGCACTGCCTCGATGGGCAACTCACGGTGCCGCAATCCCATGATGATGCCGTCGTCCGATTCGGCGGTCACCTGCAAGCAACTCGGGAACGTTTCTCGCACCGCATATAACGAATGATAGCGTCCCACCTGAAATCGCTCGGGTAGCCCTTCAAACGCACCCGCCCCGGAATGTTTGATCCAGGATGGCTTGCCGTGCATGGGGTAGTCGAGCACGCCCAGCGCGCCTCCGAATGCCTCGACAACGCCCTGCAACCCAAGGCATACGCCGAATACGGGAACCCCGCGACGCACCGCTTCCTTCACCAAAGCCGGCACGCCGAAATCAGCCGGACGACCCGGCCCGGGCGAAACCAGAATCAGGTGCGGCGCGATCTTGCCGATCATTTCCAGCGGAAATCCGGCGCGATAGGTCACCACCTCGGCGCCGGTTTGCCGGGCGTAATTCGCCAGCGTCTGGATAAAGCAGTCGTCATTGTCCACCAGCAGCAGGCGCGACCCTGTTCCCACCGGCTCTTCCACGGACACCGGGCTCGCCGTCTGCCCGGCGCCTAGCGTTCGGAAGAAACCGGTGGCCTTCAAATGGCACTCCCGGTCTTCCATCTCCGGCGACGAATCGTAGAGCAGCGTTGCGCCCGCCGGATAGCGCGCCATCCCGTCGCGCAAATAAGTCGTCCGGATCAGGATCCCGGTATTCATATCACCGTTCAGGGTAATCATGCCCACCGCGCCGCCGTACCAGCCGCGCGCATCCTTTTCCAGCGTCTCGATGGCTTGCGCGGCGGCTTTTTTTGGCGCCCCGATCAAGGTTACGGCCCACATATGGCTGAGGAACGCATCCAGCGAATCGAATCCTTCCTTGAGAAAGCCTTCCACATGGTCGACGGTATGGAACAATCCTGCGTAGGATTCGATCAAACGGCGCCCAATCACCTTAACCGTTCCCGGCTCGCAGACCCGCGACTTGTCGTTGCGATCCACATCCGTACACATGGTCAACTCGGACTCTTCCTTGGTGGACTTCAGCAGCTCGCGAATATTCTCCGCATCCCGCATCGGGTCGCCCGTACGCCGCGCCGTGCCCGCGATGGGGCAGGTTTCCACCCGCTGTCCCTCCACCCGCACGAACATCTCGGGCGAAGCTCCGATCAATTGCTCCTCGCCTAACTGCAGCAGAAACTCGTAAGGGCTCGGACTCGCCCGCTGCACCCGTTCAAAAAGCTCCGACGCCGTGCCGCAGTACGGCGTGCTGAAAGTCTGGCGCAGCACGACCTCGTAGTAGTCGCCGCAGCGCATCCCCTCGCGCACCTTTTCCACGCCCGCCATGTATTCTTCGGGAGTATGGTCGGAAACGATCGGCCCCGCTTCGCGTTCGGGCGGCGGCGCGATCGCTTCCGCCGTGCGCTCCAAACCCAGGGTCGAATACTCCGCGCGCTCAAAGTCGTATTGGTAGCGCTCGATCTGTTCCTTCTTGCGATCCATCAGGTAGATGTCGTCGCAAAGGAACAGGTGCAGATCTTTATGCCCGTTACGCGGCAGCTTCTTTTCGATGGGTTCGAACTGGAAGAGCAGGTCGTAGCCGAACGCGCCGGCCAGCGCCAGCCGGCAACCTTCCTCGTTGCGGAACTCTTCGATCAACGACCGCAGAATCGAAAAGGTCGAAGGCTGCTTGCTGCGCTCCTCTTCCGGAAACAGCGCCGGCAGCGGCTTCAACTGGCCGCACAGTGCACCCCCCACACACGCAAACGATTCCCAATGCGGATGGTTCTCCAACACTGGCAGCAGAACCTGATTCAATATCTCGCCGCGAATGCTCAGCGGCCGGAACTCCACTTTCCGGTCATAGGAAACAATCTCCAGCGGTGGCCGCGAGGAAGCAATGTCCCATCGCGAATAACGGCCTGGGTACTCATATCCCGACGACAGATAAATGCCGCGATGCCGGTCGAGGTCGTGCAGGATATGCGCAAGACCCTTGCGAAATCCACCCTTCGTCACGGTACGGGTAACTGCGATTCCGTGAGGTGTTGTAAAGCTGTATTCACGCATGCTCAAACCACCCGCTCGCGAGACTATGGGCCCAGAATAGCATGCGACAAACAGCGCCCGGGTTTTGTGCATGTTATTCTGGCATTCGATGATCCACCGCAGGCAAATCCTCAAAGCCGGCTTGTCGCTGCTGTCCGGCGCGGGGATCGCGCGACCGCAGGCGCCGCCAACGCCGAGGGCAAAAATAACCAGCTCCGTGATGCTGTGGACCCTTCGCGGCACATTCGAAGAAAAGTTGGAAATCGCGGCGCGCGCCGGCCTCCAGTCGGTGGAACTGGTTGACGAATACGCGGCGTGGACCGGCGCCGACATCTCTCGCGCCCTCAAAACCTCCCGCGCCTTCGGCCTCGGCATGGATACCCTGCTGGGCTCGCCCGGCTGGGGCAAGCGGCCCGTATCCATGGTCGACCCGGCGCACCGCGAAGCATTTCTCGCCGACGTGCGCAATGCCATCGTTTTCGCCCGCAAGCTGGAAATTCCTCAGATCATTCTTATGAGTGGCAACGCCATTCCCGGTCGCACGCACGACGAGCAGTACGCCAGCCTGCTCGAAGGCGCGAAGCGCGCCGGAGATCTTGTCGCCGAAGCCAATCTCACCGCCATCGTCGAACCGCTCAATAACAAGATCGATCACAAGGGCTTCTTCCTCGCCACCTGCACCGAAGGCATGAAACTCATCCGCGAAGTCGATAACCCGCATGTCCGCCTGTTGTTCGATCTCTATCACGAACAAGTGCAGCAGGGCGACATCATCCCAACGCTGACCGAGGCCGCGCCGCTGGTGGCCGTTTTCCATGTAGCCGACAGCCCCGGCCGCCACGATCCCGGCACCGGAGAAATGAAATATACGGACATCTACAAAGCGATTCAAAAGACCGGCTTCGGCGGTCATCTCGCTATGGAATACCTGCCGGTGGGTGAACCGGTCGCCAGTTTGACCAAATCCGTGGACGCCTTCCGCACCGCCCTGGCCGCGGTTTAGCCATCGTCTGAGACCATACGAATGCGCAAAATTCTATCTCTCTTCCTGCTGCTGGGAGCGGCCTGCTACGCGCAGGAACGCACCCCTATCATTTTCGACACCGACATCGGCGATGACATCGACGATGCCCTGGCGCTGGCCCTCGCGCTGCAATCGCCCGAGTTGGATGTTCGTGCCGTCACCACCGTCATCGACGATACGGAAACGCGCACCCGCCTGGCATGGAAGGAATTGGGGCTCTATGGCCGCCGCGATATTCCGTTAGGAACCGGGGCGTCCGAACCCTTGCTCGATCCCGTGCGTCCGCAGCGCGCCAGGCAGTTTGAAGTACTGACCGCCGCGGATACCGTACCGGAAGCGGCGCACCAGCGCGCCGCGGACCTCATTATCAAGACGCTGCTGGATTCGCCCCGGCCCATCACCCTGGTGCCCGTCGGTCCGCTCACCAACATTGCCCTGGCGCTAAAGAGCGGCGCCAACATCAAGCCCAAGATTGCCCGCATCGTCCTGATGGGCGGCGCGTTTCACATGCTCTATCAGGAGTACAACATCTGGCGCGACCGCGTCGCCGCCGAGATCGTCTTCGCCTCGGGCGTGCCCATCACCGCCGTCGGCCTCGACGTAACCACGCGCTGCAAGCTGCAGGGCGAAGACTTGGCCCGGCTCCGCGCCGCCAAAAATCCAGCCTCCCAATTCCTGGCGAAACTGATCGACCTGTGGCAGGACGGCCACCCCAACCAATTCCCCACGCTGCACGATCCACTCGCGGTAGCTGCCGCCCTCCGTCCGGCGCTCATCGAAACGCAATTGGGCACCGTGCAGGTGGAAACCAGTTGCTGCGTGACCAACGGTCTGACCATGTTCAAGCCCGCGGATCAATTGCCCCAAGGCTCCACGCCCACTACCCTAATCGCGCGTGACGTCAATGTGCGCGGCTTTCTCGATCTGTTCCTCGATCGCGTGACCGCGCCGCCCCGCGCCCACTAAGTCCCTACGGCTGCCGCAGCGCGCGCAGGTCTATGCCGAGTTGCTGGCACTTCTTGTACAGGTGGCTGCGCTCCAGCCCCAATGCTTTAGCCGTATCGGTCATGCGCTGGTTGCGTTTTAGCTCCGCCAGAATGACCTCGCGTTCATAATTTTCCGTGCGCGCGGCCAGCGTGCCAACGCCGGCGGGCGCGCTCGAGTTCGCCGCCGCGGCGTGCGGCAGCGCCAAGCGCACGGCCGCCGCATCCACCTCCGCATCCGCCAGCAGCAGCAACCGCTCCACCACATTGCGCAGTTCCCGCACATTGCCCGGCCAGCCATACCGGCCCAACTCGGCGATGGCTTCCGCCGAAACCGGCTTCGGCCTCCAGCCATTAATCTCCGAAACCTGCTGCGCGAAATGGTCGACCAGCGCCGGAATGTCGCCGGGCCGCTCCCGCAGCGGCGGCAGCGCTAGCGGATAAACGTAAATCCGGTGGTACAGATCCTGCCGGAAAGTGCCGCGTTCCACCATCTCTTCCAGGTTGCGATGCGTGGCCACAACCACCCGAACGTCCACCGCGATCGAACGGTCGCCGCCGATCCGCTCCACCTGGTTCTCTTCCAGCACGCGCAGTAGCTTCGCCTGCATCACCAGCGGCATGTCGCCGATCTCATCCAGAAGCAACGTCCCGTGGTGCGCCTGCTCGAACCGCCCCAGGTGCCGCGATACCGCGCCGGTGAACGATCCTTTTTCGTGGCCAAACAGTTCCGATTCGATCAACTCCGCCGGCACGGCCGCGCAGTTCAACGTTATGAATGGTCCGTCGCGCCGCCCGCTGCGCTCATGCAGCGCGCGAGCAATCAGTTCCTTGCCGGTCCCCGTCTCGCCCAAGATGCACACGCGCGTTTCGCTGGCTGCCACTCGATCCACTTGCGCCATCACCCGCCGCATGGCTTCCCCGCTCTGGACGATCTCATGCTTGCCCACGCGCTGGCGCAGTTGCCGGTTCTCATCTTCGAGGCGCCGCATGCGCAGGACATTGTCGATGGTTAGCAGCAGTTTCTCGGTCGAAAGCGGCTTCTCCAGAAAGTCGGTCGCGCCCAGCCGCGTGGCGCGCACCGCCATTTCAATATTTGCCTGGCCCGAAATCATCACCACCGGCACCCGCGCACCCAACGCCTTTACATCCTCCAGTAGCGACAAGCCGTCCTTACCCGGCATCACCACGTCGGAAAGCACCATGTCGAAGCGCTCCGTCTTGATCAGCTCCAGCGCCCGCGCGGCTTGATCGCAAACCGTCGCCTGATGGCCGGCGAGGCGAAAGGCGCGGGAAAGCGAAGCCAGGGTGTTGGCGTCGTCGTCAACGATCAGGAGTTGGGCCAACCTCTAATATAGCTCTCATAAAACACACTTCAGACCAAAGGGTTGCGCGACATAAAGTGGGGATCCGTCAGAATCCCCGGAAAAGATGCCAGATGTGAGCGTGCATTGTACTTCAGACAAGCTCTTAGATCACGCCAGAGAATTGGCCCCCGGTGAACGCCGGTAACCGCGGATGAAAAGCACCCCAGTTAGCGGCGTTGATCGGTTCATCGGCGACCGGAAATGAGTCGGTAGCAGCCTGCTGGCTGCTCGCATCCGCGGCTCCCGAACTGTGCGCCGAATGAGCGCGGAGGCCGAACGACCGAAGTCCGATTGCCTTGACTCCACTTTAAGGTCGCGCACCCCCCAACAAGTTCGGCTTAGAAAATTAACTTCAACGCGAACTGCACCAATCGGGGATCGCGCGCTTGCAGCACTTTCCCAAACGTGCCGCCCGGTAACACGTTGCCGTTGGCGTCCACCGGGCTGTCCGAGATATTCCCGTCCACCTTCGTGAATTGCGCGTGATTCGCAATATTGAAGAATTCCCCGCGGAACTCCAGTTTGTAACGCTCCCTGAACGCCACGTCTTTCATCAGGCTGAAGTCGATGTTGTCGATGCCGGGGCCGCAGCATACCGACCGCGGCGAATCGCCGATGACGCCTTCCTGGGTGAGCTGTTGAAACGAACTGGTGTTAAAGGCCAGGTTATCGCCATTGCGCGGGTTCAGCCGCTGCATCGGCGCCACCTGGTTCGGTTCTCCTGGGTATGAGAAGAATGAACTGTCCATGAGTTCCAGGTCCGACGAAGACGTAATGGGTACCGGAAATCCGCTCTGGAACGTCACGATTCCGGAACTTTGCCAGCCGTTCAGCAGTTTGTCCGCAAACCCATGGAGGTCTACATGAGGGAACTGGTAAACATAGCTGAAGACGAAACGGTTGCGCGCATCGAATAGCGAGAGCGCCCGGCTGTCCCGGAAGTTCAGGGGGTTTAACATGTTCTCAAAACTGGAAGCGTCGTCGATCGACTTGCTGAACGTATAAGCCGCCTGAAACTGAAGTCCGTGAGAAAAACGCTTTTCCGCGCTCACCTGCAGCGAGTTGTAATTCGAATTGGCTACCGTGTTCTCGGTGAAAATGCTGGAGAACACCGGCACCCCATCCGCGGGACAGCCCGCGCCCGTCAGCGGATTGCAGTTTGGCGACGAGTACTTCCGCAGCCCCACCAGCGTGATCGGCGACGGATTGGGCCCGGTCACGGTCGCTTGCGGGCCATAGGGCAGGTGCAGAACAAAGCCCGCGGGAATCTCACCCGCCGCGATCGTGTAGGCCGAATCCGCGCTGAACGGACCGCACGCCAGGGAGGAATCGCTGGCCGCGTTGGAGATAGAATTCAGATCCAGGCACGTCTGCGCGTTGCCATAGTTCAAATCGTACGAAGCCAGCAGCCGATGCGCTTCCGTGCCAACATAGCCGATCTGGAAAAGAATGTCCTGTGGCAGTTCCCTCTGGATCGTAAAGTTGTATTGCTCGGAATACTGCGTCCTCATGTTCGGCTGAAACTGCCCGTACAGCAGAATCGGCCGGAACGCCGACCAGTCCAGCGGCTGCCCGCGCGTGGGATTCAGAATGCCGTTGAATGGATTCGGCGAAACCGTCCCGTCCTGCCCGACAAAGGGCGTATTGAACATCGGATTCCCCAGATACGTACTGCCGCCGAATGGCGGTTCCGCGGCGAACTGCTCCAGTACCAATTGCTCGATGGGATTGTAGAACAATCCGAAACCGGCGCGTATGCTGGTCTTTCCCGGCGTTCCCGTCAATTTCTGCAAAACCCCCGAGCCTCCCGCCGGGCTCCACGCCAAGCCGATACGCGGCGCAAACGCCTTATAGTAGGTCTTGGTCATGCCCGCCGGCACGCCTGTGTCTCCAGGGAAAACAAGGCCCAACGGAAAATACGCGTTCGCCGGACCTGACTCGCTGCAATCGGTCGACCCGTATTGCGCGACCAACGGGTTGTTCGCCGCAAGCTGGCACGGAAAAACCGTGGTGGCCTGCCCGGGACGAAATGTCTGTACGTGCTTGCCAATATCCGTGAGTGGCGTGTCGAGTTCCCATCGCAACCCATAGTTCAACGTCAGGTTCGAGCGAATCTTCCAGCTATCCTGCGCATACAGATAGACCGCCGTGCTGCGGACATTCTCATGCTGCGCAGATCCCTGCGAGTAAGTATTGGGCAACCCCAGCAGAAAATCGGGATACAGATCGTCGGAGCCCACATCGTTGTTGCCACCGCTGGTGAACGAGTAAGAACCATTCACGTTGTAGTACAACGTCTGGTCGAAGCGCATGCGCCGCACATCCGCCCCGAATTTGAACGTATGCGATCCCATTACCTTGCTCAACCCATCGGACCACTGGAAGCTGTTGCCGATTTGTGGCAGTTCGCCTTCGAAATTATTGCCGAGCGAAAATCCGCCGGAAGTGCTGATCGACGGCACTCCCTCGTGACTCGCGCCCAGGTTCGGAGTAATTCCATACTGCGGATTGGAGGGGTCGGAGAAACAACTGCTCGCCGGTACCGCCGAGCCGCAAACATTCTGAACAAGTTGTGTATTCTGCGGATGGTTGTAGCTCAACTGCCCTTCGCGGAAGTACGTAAACCGGGCTTCGTTAACCGTCGTCGGACTCACCGTCCACGTTTCGCTCAGGTTGAACTGCTGATTGCGTGTGCCGTAAAGCGATCCGAAACCGGGCACGTTGGCCCCGGCAGCTTCGAAGTTGGAAAAAGGCTGCGCCTGCGTGTCGTTGTCGAAATAGTAATAGAAACTCAGTTGATGCCGGTCGCTAATGTGTTCATCCAGCCGAAATGTGCTCTGAATCCCCTTTTCCGTCTGGTTCGGCACCGATTGATAAGTGTCGAATCCGTTATTGGGCAGCGGCACATAGGTGTTCATGAGCGCGGCGGCGGTGGGGTCGAAGCACTGCTTCGGAATCAGGTTGTTGGGGAAGATGCCAGCCCATGGGTTGCCTGCCGCGATCGCCATGCCGCCCTCGCCCGCAACCGCCGAGGCGCAGCCGGGACGGCTATTCAGCGCGGTCGCCAGATAAGCGTCGTTCAGCGTGCCCGCGAAAGTGCTCTGCGCCCCGTTCGGTCCCAGCGAGAAATCCCCGTTCCGCTCAGCCGAAGTCGGCACTGTTACCTGATCGGATGGAACCCCCTGCACAATCTGGCGATCTTCCACGGACGCGAAGAAAAATGTATGGTTCTTTTTGATCGGCCCGCCGAACGTGCCGCCGAATTGATTCTGGTGAAAGTCTGGCCGGGTGGTGTCAAAAAAGCCGCGAGCATCCAAATCGGTATTGCGGAAGAACTCGTAGGCGTCGCCATGGAATGAATTGGTTCCGCCCTTCGTCACGACATTCACCACCGATCCTGAATTCCGCCCATACTCCGCATCGAACGTATTGGTCAATACGCGGAACTCTTCAATCGTATCGGGTGAAGGCTGCACCGCCGGTACGGCGATGAACTGATCGTTGGCGTCGCCTCCGTTGACATTGAAATTGTTCGCCCGGCCGCGCCCGCCGTTCACCGAAACCACCCCCGCATTGTCGCTCCCGGCAAACAGCGAATAGCCTTGCTGCGATTGCACTCCGGGCTGCAACTGCAGCAACTGGTAAGTGTCGCGCGTATTCAGCGGCAGGTTGACCACCGACCGCTCGTTCATCACCGCGCCCAACTGCGTGCTGGTCGTCTCCACCAGCGGCGCTTCCGTTTCCGCCGTGATGCTTTGCGTCATTTCACCGATCTGCAATGCGGCGTCGACAGCCACCACGTGCCCCAGCGTGATCTCCACGTGCTGTACGAACTTCTTAAATCCCGCCGTCTCCACTTCCACCGTATACGACCCCACCGGCAGCGCCGCAATGAAGAAGTCGCCTCGACCGTCCGACTTTGTCGCGCGTGAAATGCTGGTGCCGTCAAGCGTGGCTTTGATGTCGACGCCCGCAATGGGCAGAGCGGACGGATCCTTTACGGTTCCTCGCAGGTCGCCCGTGGTCTGGGCGCGCAATTCGCAAACAGCGGACAGGCCGAACCAGAGCAGGAGAGCGGCGTAGAGCCGCCTGTTGCCGGTGTGCATTGCAGTCTCCCTATAGTTTCAGATCGAGATATTATTACACATCGGTGGCGGGAAATCGCATTATTTGCCGGTATTCCGCACGTTTTTCGCTGCCATCCACGCGGCGCCGGTTCTGCGCCGGGCAGGCATGCTCGTACGATTTCCCGGCCTCAACGACCTTTGACGTCGCGTACCCAAATGATGTAATCGCTGTTGGTGGGTGTGCCGCCCAGCTCTCGCAGCCGCATCGCCACTTGCGCGCGGTGATGCTCGCTGTGCATCGCCACCTGCATCAAAGCTTCGGCTACCGTCGGGTGAAAATCTCTGAAAATCTGAACTGGAAACGTAATGGTCCGCGCCAGTTCGGCGGGGTCCAATCGCGACGTGTAATCTCTCCCATCGGCATGGGCCTCGTCGAACCGCTGATTCATATCCTCCACGTGAACGGGAACCACCCGCTCCGTGGCTTCGTTGAACGGGCGCCCCTGCATAAGGAAAGAAAAAAACGCTCCACTACCACCACGTGATGCAGCCACTTGCGCAACGGCTCATCGTCGAAAGCGCCATCTTTCGCCGCCACCGCTTTCAAAAGCGAGTTGTCTGCCCAAGCGATGTGTGCGAAAAGAGATTGAAACATCTCGATCATGCTCCTCCTCCGCTGTCATTTTACTGTGTCGCGCCGGCGCACCCATTGCTGTGGACACCCGCCGTTCGCGCACCGCGCTTAACCCGAAAAATCGCAAACCGGCCTTTTACCCGCTCGTGATAGTAAAGCGATAAACCGTCAGCCGAAAGCGTCGCAGCCTCCGTGAAGCCCGTGATCGCCGCAACCCGCTGCGGCGCTTCAAACGGATCGCTCGCGCTCCGGCGCACACTGCGCCAGAGGTGCGGCTCGGCATCTTCGCGAATCTCCGCTACACGAGTGAAGAACAGCTCTAGCCCGTCTGCCGATACGGCAGGCGCATACTGCAATCCCTGGCCGTTCACCGCCCCCAGCAATTCGTCGCTATTCGGCAAGCGCTCGAACACGCCGCTGCGCATCTGCGCGATGAATAGGTTTGCCGTCAGCGGCCTGCCGTCGGCGCTGAACCGGGCGTCGACAGCGTAAAGCATCCGCCCGTTCGCGCTGACCTCAGCATCGAAATTCACCCAGCCGGGCGTCTTCCGCGAAATCCCAGGCACAACTTCGACCGCCGTCGCCGCGCCATTGGCCCATCGCGCGCGGTAGAGCGTCGAAAATGTCTGCGCATAGCTGCGCGTCGAAACAAAATACAATTCGCCCCCGCAGCTGACCGATGCCACCGCCTCAAGCGATGTGGTGTTCACGCCCTGGATCTCGCCGCGATAGATGAAATGCGCATCGTCGACCCTTTCCGCGTAATGCAGATTGGTGTCCATGCCGGGATCGTTGCGATTGTTAAACAGTAGAAACCGGCCGTCGTGCGTGACGAATGGCTCCATCGCCTCGCCCGAATAGTTGGCGATCGTTACCGGCTCCGGGTGCTCGAAACCGGTGTACCCCACCTGAAAAAGCAAAGCGGCGAGAGCAATCCCATGCATTATGAATATTCCCACCGCCGCGCGAAGCGCCGCGCAAGCAAGAACAGCCCCATGCCCGCCCCAATCAGCACGGCCACTTGTGGCGCCAGATGGGAAACCGGCTCATTGCGCCAGAATACCTTCGTGTACCCGTCGATCGCCCAGGCATTGAATGTCAGCAAGCCAACCTTTTGCATCGCCTCCGGCATCAGAAAACGCGGGAACATGCTGCCGCCAATCGCAGACATCGTCAGAATGATTAATGTCGAGATGGCGCCCTGCTGCGCGCGGGTGTGCGACACGCTCGCAAGCAGCATGCCGAACGATGCTACCGCGATCGAAGTAGCGGCGGTCATCACGATAAACCCCGGCAAGTGGTGAAACAGATCCAAATGGAAAACGGCCGCTCCCCACAGGAACATCAGCGTCAACTGCGCGGATGCGAGCAAGGCGCTATAGGCCATCTTTCCTGCCAGCAGTGTCGTCATACTCACGCGCGCGCTCAGAATGCGGTCTAGCGCGCCGCTCTCTGCTTCGTCCAGCAATGTGCCTCCCGCGGCGCTGGCGGTAAATAGCAGGAACATCACCCCGATTCCCGCCGCGTAGAACGCGATCATGGAATTCTTGTTTTTCTCGCCAACCACATCGCGCACATCCAGTCGCATGAATCCACTATCATTCCGCGCCGCGGCTTGGTCGCCCGAAGGCGTCCGCGCAATAGCGGTCTGAATATTCTCCCGTTGTTGCGGCGACAGACCCCCGCTATATTTCTCGAAGTACTGCATGCCCAGCTTCTCCATGGCGTCGGGCATGGATGTCATCATCACCTTCTGCAGAATTCCGGCGGCCATCTGCGCGGCTACCGGATCGGAGCTATCGTGTAAGAGCCGGATCGGAGCGCCCCCGCCACTGGGTCCGAAACTGACGGGATGCTCGCCAAAGCCCTTAGGGATGATCAGCGCAGCCGGTGCATCGCCTTCCCGCACCGCTGCTTCCGCGCTGGCAGCCGTGTAGTCCGCTGGAGTAGCTTCGCCTTTCTTGGCCTCGGCGTGCGTGCTCGCCTTCAAGGACGGCTCCCGCATCAACGCACGTACCAACTGCTGGGACCCCGCGCTGCGATCTTCGTCCACCAGCAATACCGTCACGCGAGGCGTGCCGCCGCCGGCCGCGCCGCCAAAAATAACGCCGAAGATGCTAAAGAACGCGATGGGCAAGATAAACGATAGAATCAAGGCGCCCCGATCACGCCGTAGCGCGCGAAATCCGTTCAGAATGATAGCCGCGATCATTGGCGTAGATCCCTCCCCGTAAGTTGTAAAAATACGGATTCCAGATTGGGGCGGCGCAAGACCACGTCGACAACTTCCAGGTTGTCGCGTACGGCGGTATCCAGCAGCGGGCCGATGTCTGCCGGTTTATCGATCGCAAAATGCGCGGCGCCCCCTTCGATCGTCCCACCGTGCGCCACAGCCCAAGCGGCCGTATTCTCCGATGTAGCGGCAAACTTCATCAAGACATCGCTGCGGCTGCCAAATGCCTGCGCGACCAATTCTTCCTTTGAGCCCTCCGCGATCACCTGGCCGTGGTCGATGATAGCAATCGTATCGCAGAGCCGCTCAGCCTCCTCCATATAATGTGTCGTGTAGATCACTGTGCTGCCGTGATCGCGCAGCTCTTCAACCATCTCGAAAATGCGGTTGCGCGATTGGGGATCCACGCCCACCGTCGGCTCGTCCATGAGTACAATGCGCGGGCGATGGACTAATCCGGCCGCCATATTGAGGCGGCGGCGCATGCCTCCTGACAATGTCTTTACCGTATCGCCGGCGCGGTCCGCCAGCGCCGCCCACTGAAGCGACCAGTCGATTCCTGCGTGGAGAGCTTTGCCGCGCAAACCCTGGTAGCGCCCGAAAGCTTCCAGGTTTTCGCGGCAAGTGAGCAGGGGGTACAAAGCCAGCTCTTGCGGTACCCATCCTAACTCCGCTCGCGCTGACGCCGATCCGGCCAACTCCCCGAACACGCGAATGCTGCCGGAATCCGGCAGGATCCGTCCGGCAATCGAGCGAATCAAGGTGGACTTGCCGGCGCCATTCGGCCCCAGCAACCCAAGGCAGGCGCGCTCTCGCACCGCCAGCGAAATTCCGTTGACGGCAATCAACTCGCCGTAGCGTTTCACCGCATTGTCGATTTCTAGTGGGAGGCCAGGCATTTAATTGATGTTACCCCAGGGTGCTAGCCTGTTCTTCAGATGCTATGACACCCGCCATCTTCTTCGGCCACGGCAATCCCATGAACGCCATTTCGCACAATCGTTACACCAGTGCGTGGTCGGCTATCGGCCAACAAATCGCCCGGCCCAAAGCCATCCTCTGCATCTCGGCCCACTGGTTCGTTCCCGGGACCGGTGTTACTGTGTCCACCGCCCCGCGCACGATCCACGATTTCGGTGGCTTCCCTCCGGAACTCTATCGCGTGCGCTATCCAGCGCCCGGCGATCCCGCGCTTGCACGCCGTGTGCAAACACTGCTTCACCCCTTGTCCGTCCACCTCGACGAAAGCTGGGGCCTCGATCATGGCGCCTGGTCCGTACTCTGCCACGTCTATCCGCAGGCCGATATCCCGGTCGTACAACTCAGCATCGACGAAGCTCAGCCCGCCTCCTATCACTACGAGTTGGGCCGCCGCCTCGCGCCGCTGCGTGAGGAAGGCGTGCTGATCGTGGGCAGCGGTAATCTGGTCCATAATCTGCACGCCTATGCCTGGGGCCGCCACATCGTCGAACCATTCGATTGGGCCGTCCGCTTTGAACGTGAAGCTCGCGCCATGATTCTCGCGGACGAATCGAAACCCTTGCTCGATTACGACAAACTCGGCCGCGATGCCATGCTCTCCATTCCCACGCCGGATCATTACCTGCCTCTTTTGTACGTAATCGCTGTCCGGCAGGCAGGCGAATCGGTAGCTTTTCCCATCGAAGGCGTCGATGGCGGATCGATATCGATGCTCGCCGTAAAAGTTGGGTGACGCTCGCGTTCGGTGGTGTATACTGAGTGCCAGTGAGGGCCCAGAGGGCAATGACTAATAACGGGAATCTTACATCCAAAGTGTGTCTGGCATTCCTGATGATCGGCACGGCGCTATCGGCATCCGAGCGCACGGCCACCATCACGACATTCAACGTGCCAAACGCGACCAACACATTCGCATACGGCATCAACGCGGCGGGTACGATCGTCGGGTACTGGCTCGATTCTAAGAATGCGTATCACGGCTTCGTGCGCGCAACCTCAGGCGCGATTACTTCGCTCGATGCACCCGGAGCTGGCGCCACGGCCGGCCTCGGCACCTATGCACTGAGCGTGAATACCGCGGGCGAGATCGCCGGATACTACTCCGATTCAGCCAGTATCTATCACGGCTTTGTTTACTCGACTACCGGCGCCTTCACCACCATTGACGCACCCGGTTCCGGCTCCGCGCCGGGCAAGAATACCTTTGCGCAGAGTCTCAATGATTCCGGTACGGTCGTAGGCTACTTCCAGGACGTGAACGCCACTACTCACGGTTTCCTGTGCACATCGGGCGGCGTCATCACCACCTTCGATGTACCGAACGCGGGTCAGACGGAGAGCCAGGGCACTTTCGGCGAGAGCATCAATGCAGGCGGAACGGTGACTGGCTATTACGCGGATCAGTTCTTCGTCTACCACGGCTTCCGCATGACTTCCGCTGGCGCCTTCACCTCAATCGACGCCCCGGGCGCTGGCGCTGGTCCGGATCAAGGCACCATCGCCGCCGCCATCAACAAGGCCGGAACCATCACCGGCAACTCTTCGGGTACTACGACCGAGGCCTTCGTGCTTTCGTCCGCTGGAACGTTTACGTCGTTCTCGGTTACCGGCGCAGGCTCCCTGGGCGTAACATCGACGGCCATCAATCAGGCCGGCACCGTTACCGGATACTATGGCTTGGCCAGCACGGCCTACCATGGCTTCATTCGCACGCCAGCTGGTGTCGTCGCCACTTTCGGCGTAACCGGAGCTGGCACCAAGAACTACCAGGGAACCTTCCCGGGTGGCATCAACCAGACCGGATCCATCGCCGGGTTCTATACCGATTCCAGCAACAAAGCCCACGGTTTCGTGCGCATTCCGTAAGGTTCCCGAAGCCGCTCGGCGCATGCCTTGATACACTATAGGCATGCCGCCCTGCCAATACGCGCTGGCAGTGTGCCTTTGTGCCGCGGCCCTTGCCCGCGCGGAACAGCAACCGGCGTCGGCGCCGTCCGATGCCGATATGAACAGCGCGATCGAGGAGTTCAAACTTCAAACTCGCAACCTCGGCCTCCGTGCCGATAGTCCGGTCAAGGCCGGTCGCCACAGCCCTTTGCGCGACTTCCATGGGCGCATCTTCGAGAACTTTCGCAACGACGCCATTGATGCGGTCCCCCATGAAATCCGCCAGAACGGCGGAGACAAAGGATTGCTCCATCGCAACCAGTTTGGGTTTAACGTCGCCGGCCCGGCCGTCATCCCGCGCCTTATACGGAATCGCAACACTTTTTTTTCCCTCTCCTACGAAGGCGTGCGGGAAGACATCGCCCGCACCTATCTGCAGACCGTCCCGACCATGGGTCAGCGGACCGGCAACGATTCCGATGTGGTCGACGACGCCGGAAATGTAATTCCGATCTACGACCCCTCGACCACCGTCCCGAACGCAGCCTACGATCCCACCCAGCCGGTATCCACCGCCAATCTCCAATACAGCCGCCTGCCGTTTCCGGGGAACACCATTCCGGAATCGCGCCTCGATCCGGTGGCGCTCGCCGCGCTGAAATTTTATCCTGCCCCCAATACCGACATCGGCCCATTTTTCCGCAACAACTACTTTATTGATTCGCCGGAAACCAACACCGCCAACGGTATGATCGGAAAATTAGACCAGTCCCTGCGCGAGCGTCATCGCGTAACCTTGGAACTGGCCTTCTCCAACGGCTCCCTTGGCGCCGCGCAATGGTTCCCTACCGCCGCCGATCCCGGGCCTTCCAATCGCAATTTCCAAACCCGCCGTGGATCGCTCTCGTATGTGTTCACGGCATCCAGCCGTACCGTCAATACTCTCACCTTCGAAGCGACTTCCAACGTTTCCGCGAGCGGAGACAGTGCCGACAAGACCAACTATGCTGCCCAGCTTGGCTTAGCCGGAATCTCCGGAGGCGGTTTTCCCGTCGTCCAACTGGGCCCCTACTTGGGCATGGGGCAGGCCTATCCGTTTTCCCGGAACGCGGTGAACAACTATACCTGGACCGACGGCCTCTCCACCAAGCGCGGCAAGCATACCTTGCGCCTTACGGGTCAATATCTCCGCCAGCAGGTGAATAGCTACTGGCCGCAGTATCCCGCCGGCTTGCTGAGCTTCAACGAAGGTCTTACCAGCCTCCCGGGAATCGTCGATACCGGCGATGCGCTGGCCACATTTCTGCTAGGAACGCCGTATTTTGCGGAAGTCACCATCGACCAGCAGCCTTCCTACTTCCGCCGTTCGGAAGCCTCGCTGGCCTTTCGCGACCGCTACGAATTGATCAAAGGACTTACTGTCAACATCGGCCTGCTGACCCATTTGTTCAATCCGCGCACCGAAAAATATGACCGCCAATCCACGATCGGCCTGAGCGCCATCAATCCGGCGAACGGCTTGCCCGGCGCATTGGTGGTGGCAGGCCAGGATGGCTTCGGCAGCTCCTTCCAGCCGGTGCTGGTCCGCTTGGCCCCTAGTTTTAGCCTCGCATGGAATCCCATGAACGACGCCAAAACCGTCGTCCGCGCGAACTTCTCCCGCGATTATGCCGGCATTCCCATCTACTCCGGTCAGTTCGGTACTCAAGGGTTCAATCAGTATCAGACTTTTCTTTCGCCGGATGCCCAGTTGCAGCCCGCCTTAACTTTAGGCAGTGGCGTCCCTGCGTCCACTACGCCCACGCCCGATCTCCAGCCGGATGCGGCCAACAACACCATCGCCGACCTGATCGATACCTCCCGCCGCATCCCGACCTACCAGTCTTCATCGCTATCCATCGAGCGTGAATTTCCCGGCTCCGCCGTAGTCACCGCCGGCTTCGCTTATTCGGGGGGTAAGAATCTCTTGGTCGGCAACGGCGCCGCCAATCCTAACGCCATTCCGCTTGATGATCTGCAATATGGTGTCGCGCTCAACAACCTCGCCTTTAACCAATCGCTGCGCCCCTACCCGCAGTATCAGGGTTTTAACCTTTACGGCGAATATCCGGTGGGCCGTTATCAGCGCGATGCCGGATATCTGCGCGTTGAAAAGCGATCGTCCAACGGTCTTTCCGTCAACGCCTATTTCGAATTCAATAAGCAGATGGACGACTATTCCGGCCCCTACGGCTCGCAGGATTTCTTCAATCGCCAGGACGAATGGTCCGTCACCGCTGGCAACCGTCCCGAACGCGTGGAGTTAAGCTACACCTACGAACTCCCGATCGGATCGAACAAGCCTTACCTGCGTTTTCCGGATTGGCGCCGCTATCTGATCGACGGTTGGTCGGTCAGCGGCACCGGCACTGTCGCCAGCGGCGATCCCATGTATCTGACGCCGCTGTTCAATAACACCGGCGGCGTTGTGCAGGCCCTCCAGGTCGACGCTGTGCCAGGCGTCAATCCGCATGTCCCGAACCAGGGTCCGTCCCTCTGGTACAACCCGGCTGCGTTCGTGCAGCCTGCCGATTTTACCATCGGCGATGTCTCCCGCACCCTATCCTACCTGCTCAACCCAGGCTGGCAGAATTTCGACATGTCGCTGAACAAACGCTTCGTCTTGGCCGCCGACCGCACGCTGGAATTCAACGCTACCGCCTTCGATTTCATGAACCATGCGAATTGGAACGACCCCGACAACGTCATTGGTTCTGTAACCACGCCCAATCTTGACGCCGGTAAGATCACTGGATCGCGAGGAGGCCGTGTGATCCAATTGGGTTTGAGGTTGAGCTTTTAGTGAGTGATCCCGCATCGGTGCGGCTCTTGAGCCTGATGTTGCTATGCGCCACTCTGGTTGCGGCTCCGCCGCCCAAACCCACGGGCCGCGTCTTGAAGGTTCCGGTCTGGACCGACAATCGCGAGACCTCGCCGTTAGCCGCTAAGGATGTGACCGCCACATTGGCCGGCGCCGAAGCCCGGGTAGTCGATGTGAAAGGCCCGCGCGACCACCTGCTGCTGGTCACCGTGCTGGACCTGACCGGCGACCTGTCGCTGGCGGAGCCGGCCAAGGAAGCGCTCGCCGCCGGCATCGAAAAACTGGCGCCGGGTGCCGACGTTGCTGTCATACGCGCGCAGGATGGCGCACGGGTGCTCGCCGACCCGGCAGCCGACCGCGCCGCCGCCGAGGCAGCCGTTCGCGATTTGCCGGTGAGCGGAAAGGCCGGCCTCCTGGACACGGTTGAAACCGTGGAGAGTCTTGCCGATTCGGTCCTGGCCAAATCCAGTGTGCGCGTCGCCGTCCTCTACGTCACCGATAGTGACCCCGAAAATTATCGCGAGGATTTCACCAACCCGGTCATCAACTCCAGCGACACGCACGATCTGAGCCGCAAGTTTCCGGAAGCTCTGGTGCAGGATAAGATCTCGAAAGTGGCCGCTGTGCTGGCCCAGCGCCAGGCGCCGCTGTTCGTGGTGCACCTCCGTTATCGCAGCGACCGCTTGGGCGAGGCTTACCAAAACGGGTTGAAGCAACTCGCCGAAGTTACGGGCGGCACCGCCATCTTCTGCCGGTCGAGCGAAGAAATTGGCGATGCCATCCAGCGCGCGCTCAACCTGATTGCTTCCTCCTATTGCGTTACCCTGGCCGTGCCGGACCTGCGCTCCCGAAGTTTTGATCTGCGGCTGGATGCGGGCGACAAGTACACCCTGACCTACCGCACACGATTCGTGCTGAAAGAGAGATAATACGGTGGCAGTGAAACGCTGGATTCCAATCCTTGTGGTATTGGCGGGCGCCGCCGTGGCGCTCATCTGGCAGGAGAATGCACGCCGGCAGGATGCCGCCCGCATGGCGCAACTTTCTGCCGAAGCCGGCCATCTGCGCGCACGAGTGGCCGAGTTATCGCGCGCCACCGCGGCTCCTGCCGACGCGCCAGCGCAAGTGCCGCCGGTTGAAGAGCACAATGGCGTCGGTTCCTCGCGTCCGGCCAATAACCCGGAAGATGCCATCTCCATCCAACGGCTGAAACTGAGCTTGACGGATGCCAACGCCATGATCGCGCGCCTCGAATCTCGTGCCGAGGATGCGGAAGCCCAAATTCATAATCTCAACCTGGAGAACAAAAGGCTCGCCGGCTCGGAAGCCGATCTAAAGGAGAATCTGTCTTCTGCCAACCAGACTGTCGACACCTTGCAGAAGGAATTAAAGAGTACCCGGGACCGTGTCACGCAGGTGGAGATCGTTTATCAGAAATTACGCGATCAGAGCGGCGGCGATAGTGCGAAGATCGCCCAGCTCCAGCAGCTTGCCGGCGAGTTGCAGGACATTCACCAGCGCCGCGAAGTCTACCTGAACGGTATTTTGAGGCGCTATAAGCAGATTACGGAACAATATCGCTCCATGTCGGGAGTGCTGCAGGCGCAGCGTACCGACGCTCCCGCAACCGGCAGCGGCGACCTCGCCCGCATCCAGGATTCTATCGCCATGGCGGAAGAGGATATGCGCCAGTTGAATAACTTGGATGCCCAGGCGCGTCTGATCCAGAAAAAAATGGCGGCCAAGTGAAAGGAATTGCCCCATCGCGGCATGCAGTCGGGAAGGAGAAACTGATGAAGCATCTCGCGGTCGCAATTTTGGCGTCGGGCGCCGGCGCTCTTTCCTCGCAGGCCCAAACTTCGCCAGACTGGTTCCAGCGGTTCAATCTGCCGCTCGCCCCGGATACAAAGATCGATAATTCGCTGCGCAAGCTACTGAAATCTAGCGTAGGGTCGAAAGCCTGTTCGATTCCCTTGCTAGTGGTGCCGGTGCCGAAGAATCTGAAAGAGATGCCGGTGATAAATCCGCGCATCGACAACCTGGAACCTATGCCTGTGAAAACACCCGCCCCCGTTTGTGAGGAGGCGAAGCGCTGAGCGGCACGCTCTATCTGGTAGCCACTCCCATCGGCAACCTGGAAGATATTACCTATCGCGCCATTCGTATCCTCGGCGCTGCGGATCTGATCGCTTGCGAAGACACGCGCCAGACGCACAAATTGCTGGAGCGTTACGGCATCTCCAAGCCGACGGTTAGTTATCACGAACACAACGAGGCGGAGCGCAGTCAGGAACTGACCGCCAAGCTTCTTGCTGGCATATCCGTCGTCTTGGTTTCCGATGCGGGTATGCCGCTGATCTCCGACCCTGGCTACCGGTTGGTCCGCGCCGCCATCGAAAACGGCATCCGCGTGGAGCCGGTGCCCGGCCCGTCCGCTGCGTTAACCGCTCTTGCTGCTTGCGGGCTCGCGACAGCCAGTTTCCATTTCGCCGGCTTTCTCCCCGCCAAAACCGGTCAACGCCTGCGCGCGCTGGAAGCCCTGAAAGACGAAACCGCCACGCTGATTTTCTACGAAGCTCCCCACCGCATCGTCGAAACTCTCGGCGCTGTCGGAGAAGCACTCGGAGATCGCCCCGTGGTGGTTGCGCGCGAGCTTACCAAGATCCACGAGGAATTTCTGCGCGGCACCGCTTCCGAGGTCCGTGCGCTGCTGGAAGCGCGCGATTCCGTCAAAGGCGAAATCACACTCCTAGTCGAAGGAAACTCCGGTGCGCCAACTGACGATACGCCGCTCACCGAAGCCGTGGAGTCGTGCGTGGCGTCCGGTATGCCGCGGATGGATGCGATCAAAGAAGTCGCCCGCCGCCGCGGCCTGTCCAAACGCGAAGTCTACGCGGAAATGGAAAAACTTAAAGCCCGCTAACGTCCCTCGTCACTTGCTTTCACTTTAGCCGTCGGTTGCTCCGCGCCCTTTGGCGCCCCCACGATCACATTCACCGCCGAAAGCTTCTGATCTCCATCCCGCGTCGCATCGAGCGAAATATGCATTCCCACCTCCAGATCCGCCGCCTTAATCGTGTTGTCCCCCTTCTTAAACGTAGTCTTCTTGGAAAAACGGAAAGTCAGGCTTTCGGGATCTTCGGACGATTCCTTCTTGTCCAGGTCTAGCAGAATCTCTTTCTTGCTAATGGACTTGACCGTCCCATTAAATGTCACCGCCGGACCGGTATAGGGGCCCGACGTCGCGCTAGCTGACGACGGCAGCCGCCGCCGCGAATACTGCCCAGGCAACTGCCCAGCCCACAGCAGCACCACCAGCAAATAGAACATCGCAAAGTACCGCATCGCTTCATTCTCGCAGAATCCGATGAAATTTCTAGTGCAACCTTACGCCCTGCCGCTGACGTCTGAAGCCTATTAGGAGACGATTATGCTGCAAAGTCCCGGCCTAACGCGCCGCCGGCTATTTATGCTTGCGGGCGCTGCCGGAGTGTCGCCCATGCTGCGGCTATATGCCGGCAGTTCCGATTTTTGGAATAAAAAGGAACCGGCCGAGTGGTCTGCCGAAGAGCTTGACAAGCTCCTCACCAAATCCCCGTGGGCCAAGGATGTGAATGCCGCATCATCCACTCTCAGCCGCGAATACACGCCCAATACGAACGATCCCAGTGTTGGCCCTAGCGGCTATCCCAACCCCGGCGGTTATCCCAGCGGCGGCGGTGGCACGGGTGGTGGCGGCGGTTATGGCGGTATGGGCGGTGGCGGAGGGATGGGACGCGGTGGAGGAGGAGGGCGGGGCGGGGGACGCAACACCATGCCCCTGTCGTACCGTGCTACCGTCCGCTGGGAAAGCGCTAAGCCCGTTCAGGAAGCCCTCAAAACACCCCTTCCCGACAGCTTGGCCGGTGCGTATGTCCTCAGCGTGAGCGGCGTTCCCGTACTGGCCGGCGGGAAGCAGCACTCCGATGAGGGAGACACCACCACGACCGTTTCCAAGGGCCTCAGCGACGAAGTCCTCGAGCGCATCAAAAACCTGACATACCTGGAACCAAAGGGCAAGTCCGCGGCCCAGCCCAGTCTGGTACTGAAAGGAACGCCAGGCGCCTCTGGAACGCCCACTATACTCTTCGGCTTCCCCCACGATGTGCTGCCCCTGTCGGCCGACGACCAGGTTTCCTTCACCACTCAACTTGGACGGATCGAAGTCAAGGCCAAATTCAATTTGAAGGACATGATGTATCATAAAGAACTGGCGCTGTAGAACGGGCAAAAGGGCCATGCGCCAGCAAGCCCGCCGTCATCAGCATTTTTCGGAGTCTATAAAATAAGATGCAAAAAGCCTTTCCAGTGGCTGCCGTCACTGCCGGTGTGTGCCTGTTGTGGGGTCTCGCGGCAACCCGGCCCCTGGCCGCCCAACAGCCGGCCACCCCGCCGTCCTCGCAGGATGCGCAGCAGCCTGCCGCTACTACCTCGCAGGCGCAAGCTCCCGCACCACCTCCCGCTACGCCTCCTCCGCCCGTCATCAAACAGGCCGGAGATTTCTACGCGGGCAGCGGCTTCTCTTTCACCATTATGGAATGGCTTGGTACCGGCCACCCGGTGATGAATACTGGACACGCCAACACCAACGGCGATCCGAACTATTTGAATTATGGTGGGCAACCCCGGCCTGCGCCGGGCGCTGAGGTGACCATCCCGATCGGTAAGTATCATGCCATTCACGCTACCTATTTCCGCGTGCAGGGACAAGGAAACTCGATCTCGCCGGGAGACGAAATCATCTTCGGTACGCCCTTCCTGCAAGGCGACTATCTCGCTTCGCATTACACCATGCAAAACGTCAAAGTCGGCCTCGACTATCTTTCATGGCCCTTCCCGATCGGGGACTCCAAGTTCCATATCAAGACCCTGTATGAGATCAACTACACCACCATCCTGACCAGCGTAGACGCGCCGCTGCGGCACGGCGAAACAGATGCCTCGGGCAATCCGATTACCACCAACGGCCAGGGTACCGACTGGTTCATTTACCCGAGTTTCGGCCTGGGCGTGGATTATCTGGTCAGCCACAAGCTCCGTTTTGAGGGCCGCGCATCCGGCTTCATTTTCCCCCACCGGTCCACCATCTACGATGCGGAAGCTTCACTCAATTACCGCTTTGGAAAATGGGAAATCGAAGGCGGCGTCAAGACCTTTCACTTCAAAACTTCTCCCCTTCAAAATGAGTTTGTGCAGTCGACATTTCCGGGAGTTTACGTAGGCTTGCGATGGTATCCCGAATACAGCGCCCATTAAACCGGACGGCCCCAAGTCGGCGCCAGATTTTACAAAGCCTTAACTATAAAGGAGTAACGGGCTTGCGCCACATTGCGTTCCCTCTTCAAGGGGTAAATCGCAACAGTGAAAAATGTCAGCCGTTGTTCTTCCGTCCGCGCTGCGGGCGCCGCTTTCCCAGCGAGCGGGCGATAAGCCCGCGGGTGCCTATTTTGCACCTGCCTTCTGAAGCGGAAACCACGGTATCCAGTGTCTGGGACGACGTCCGGAATTGCCTCGAACTGGCGCGCTGGACGCAGACCCTCGTCGCTTCCGGCGAACGCTTAACCGCCGCTCGTGCGGCGGTAGACCTCGTCAGGGCTTATGATAGTGTACTGGAGAAGGTTCGTCTCGTCCCGCTTTCCCTGCCAGAACTACAGTGCGTGCGTGATCGCCTCGCGCCCGTAGCCGAACTGCTGCGAAAGTACCGGCTCCGGTGAGTGCGGGCAATATGAGCAAGAGGAATTTATAAAAAAGTGATTCATCAATCGATTGTTCCGGATAAATTGCGCGGTAGTATGCCATTCGCCGTAGCCTGCCTTTTTGTGTTGCCGGCCTTGTGCCTTGCGCAGAGTCTGCCATCTTATACGATTTCCACCGCGGTGGGTACCTGCACGGCCAGCAGTACGGTTCCGCCATGTCTCGGCGGATTCACCGGCGATAGTGGCGCCGCCACTTCCGCCACGCTCAACGGTCCCTACGGCTTGGCCTTCGATTCCTCCGGAAATCTCTACATCTCCGATTCGAACAACGAGCGCATCCGCGAGGTCAATACCAGTGGCACCATCACCACCTATGTCGGCAACGGAACCGAGGGATACGCCGGCGATGCGGCATCCGTCAACACCAGTTCCACGGAACTGAACAGCCCCGCCGGTTTGTTTTTTGACTCCGGCGGCCACATGTTCATTGCCGACAGTGACAACTATGTCGTGCGCGAGATCAACGGCGGCACCATCAATACCGTGGCTGGTCACAACAGTGGAGGCGCGACCTTTGCCGGCGATCTGGGCCCCGCCACTAGCGCATCTCTTTGGAATCCCTCCAGCGTAGCGGTGGATGGCGCCGGCAATATCTATATCGCCGATCCCTACAACAACGTGGTCCGCATTGTTTGTGCCAACCAAACCCCCATCGCCTGCGGCACCCTGGTTTTTCCTCCCGGCGGAAGCTATACATTTGCTGCCGGAGACATTGTCACTTTTGCCGGCAATAATTCGCTTGGCGGCGGCTACACCGGAGATGGCGGCGTCGCGACGGGCTCTACCCTGAACAACCCCGAAGCCGTGTTGCTTGATGCCGCTGGTAATTTGTACATTTCCGACACCGGCAACAACGTCATCCGCAAAGTAACGGCCGCCGGCATCATCAGCACCTACGCTGGCAACGGCGTGCCCGGTTACTCCGGCGACGGGGGATCCGCCCTGCAAGCAGAGCTCAACTCGCCCAAGGGTATTGCCATGGACGCCAATGGCAATTTGTTCATCGCGGACTCTGACAACAGTGTGATTCGCGTCGTCGAGCCGAACGGCAACATCACCACTATCGCGGGCAATGCCGGCCTTGGCCCAGGTTATGCCGGTGACGGCAGCGCCGCTACCAAGGCGCAGTTGTATTTTCCGTCGTCCGTTGCCGTCAGCGGCGAGAAAGTTTATGTCGCCGACTTCGGCAACAACGTCGTTCGCTTGCTCACTCCCGCCGCCGCCGTGCCGCAGGTGAACGCGGGAGGCGTGATCACCGCCAGTTCCTTCGGCGCCTCTACGGCCGTGGCGCCCGGCAGTTGGATCGAAATCTATGGCTCCAATCTGGCTGGCAGTACCCGCACTTGGGGAACCGCCGATTTTAGCGGCTCCAACGCGCCTACCACGCTCGATAGCGTGTCGGTATCCATCGGCGGCGTGGCCGCCTATGTCGCCTACATCAGCCCGGGTCAAGTAAACGTTCAAGTTCCCTCAACAGTGTCCGCCGGAACCCAACCGCTGACCGTCAAGACGGAGTGGGGCACCAGCACATCGGTCAACGTCACAGTAGGGTCCACGCCCGGCATCTACGCTCCGTCCCTGGTGAATATCGGCGGCAAACAGTATGCGGGAGCTGTCGTCGCCAACACCAGCACCTGGGTGCTTCCCACCGGCGCCGTATCCGGTTTGACCTCGCAGCCCGCCGCGCCCGGCGCAACCATCACTTTCTATGGCGTGGGTTTTGGCGCGACGAATCCCGCGGTTCCGGCCGGACAACTCGCCAGCGGTTTACCCAGCTTGACGTCGCCGGTCCAGATCCTGTTCGGCACCACCGCCGCGACCATCTCGTATCAGGGCTTGGCGCCCGGCCTGGTCGGCTTGTATCAGTTCAATGTGACCGTGCCGGACATCGCCGCTTCCAGCGCCGTGCCGTTGACCTTCATGCAGGGCGGGAACACCTTGCCGCAGACCCTCTATACCGCCGTGGGCAGCGGATCCTAGCGGTCCCTCACGGCGATAGCAATAATTGACGTCGGCTGCCACGGCAGCATGGAATCGATACTGCGCCACAGCCACACCAGCCGGTCGAAGATCCGCAATTGAATGCGGCCGATGGTGGTTCGTTTGAACCATCGGCCGTTTACATACCAGCCCGGTAGCGAGATGCGGTTGAAGTTCAGAATCCGCTCCACGCGAAAGCCCACCTGCTCCATCCGTTGCTGCAGTTCCGCGCGCGAATAGCGTCGGAAATGCCCCAGTGCCGTATCCAGCGTGCCATATACGCCCTGGCCTTGCGGCACCAGAATAATGGCTCGCCCGCCCGGCCCCAATGCCGAATAGATATTGCGCAAGCTGCCCATCTCATCCTCCACGTGTTCCAGCACGTTCAGGCAGACCACCGTATCCATCTGCCCGGCCAGTGGTTCGAAATCCGACGGATTCGCCAAATCGCAGTGCCGCACTTCCATCTTCGGATGGTGCTGGAATCGCGCCTGCAATTGGGCCAGGTATTCGGGGTCGATGTCGGCTGCAATGTAGCGCTCGCGTTTAGCGCACAGCAAACGCGTCAGATTGCCGATGCCAGCGCCCGTTTCGAGCACGCGCTTGCCGAGGTACGGTTGAACCGTTTCAGCCATCCATCCGTTAAACCGCTTCGCCCCAGCCAGCGCATCCAGAATGTCCGGCCCGGAATCCTGATAAATATCCCTCGATAGCGCATAACGCATGATCACGTACAGCGCATCGAAAGCGTCCTTTAGCCCGATCTTCTTGCCTTCGTCGTAAGTGCGTCCATGATAGGCGATGGGTGTCTCGTAGATGCGCGCATGACGCTTGGCCAGTTTGATGGTGATTTCAGGCTCCAGCCCGAACCGGTTGCTGCGGATGGGAATGCTTTTCAGCAGGGTAGTACGGAAGGCCTTGTAGCAGGTCTCCATGTCGGTCAGGTTCAAGTCAGAAACGACGTTGCAGATCAGCGTCAGGATCTGGTTGGCCACCGAGTGCCAGAAATACAGCACTCGCCGTTCGCCTGCAATCACAAAACGCGAACCGTAAACGGCGTCGGCTTTGCCTTCGAGCAGAGGTGCCAACAGACGGCCGTATTCGCGCGGATCGTACTCCAGGTCGGCGTCCTGAATCAGCGAGAATGTGCCGGTAGCGTAGCCGATCGCTGCCCGGATGGCGGCGCCTTTTCCCTGATTGTGAGACTGCCGGTAGAAACGAATGATCGGATTGGCCGCCGCGATCTGTTCCACAACTGCCGCCGACCCATCCGTCGACCCGTCGTCCACTACCACGATTTCGCGCTCGACACCTTCTGGTAGTGGCGCAGCCATCACGCGCTCCAGTAGCGTTCCGACGAACTCTTCTTCGTTATATAGGGGGATCAGAATCGAAAGGGTATAGGCTGCCATGGCGGCGGGAATCTCCATTGTACAGTAGAGATACCGCCCGCCCCCGGTAACCCGCCCTTACTGAATCGCCCCGCTCGCCCTCCCCGCGCTCCGCATCACCAGTTCCTCCAGGTCCAAAAGATGTTGCGGCTCAAAATGCTCCCGCGACCATCGGCTCGAGGCCGCCAGTTCGATGCCCACAAAGTAGCCGATCTCCCGGTAAACGCAGTACCGCACCACGCCGTCCAGTTTCTCTCCCGGGCAGTCGACACATACCTTAATGCCCAGCGCTACCGGTATCTCGAACTGCAAACACATCCCGGAGCGCGAAATGTCTTCCAGTAAAGCCGTCGATGTGCAATCGCGGCCGGCCGTGTCTTTCCAGCAAACCTCGACCATATCGGCGCACAACATCCGGATCTCAGCGCGTGATCGCTGCATGCCTCTTCTATCGGCATCAGGAGCCTCAAGCTTTATACAATACGGGGAAGCCTCGGAGATCCCATGGAGAGCGCCGTCCAACTTCAGCCCGACTCGCCGCCTAAGCCCGACCGCCCCTGGTCCCTCGCCCATCGCATCGCCTTTCGCTTCGTCTGTTGCTACTTTCTGCTCTACATGGCCCCGGATCCGCCCGGCCGTGTCGACCTGATCAGCGTTTTTCCCGGCGGCGAATGGCTGGCAAACCTCTACGGCAGCCTCTGGCACAAAATCGTGCCCTGGGTCGCCATCCATGTTTTCCATATCAGCGGCAAACCGACCACCTATTTCCTGACCGGCAGCGGAGATACCACCCTCGACTACATCGAGAACCTGCTTTTCCTCGTCTTCGCCGCCGCCGCCACCGCCGTCTGGTCTTTGGCCGATCGCCAACGGCCGAACTACCGCCGCCTCCACGAGTGGCTGCGCCTGGCCGTGCGCTACACCCTGGCCTTTACCTTATTCAGCTACGGCTTCGCCAAAGTATTTCCTCTCCAATTCGGCCCACCCGGATTCCAAAAACTCACCGAGCCTTATGGCGACTTCTCGCCCATGGGAGTTCTTTGGAGCTTTATGGGTGCATCGTTGCCCTACACCATCTTCGCCGGGCTTAGCGAGGTCGCAGGCGGCGCGCTATTGCTCTTCCGCCGCGCCACCACCATCGGCGCGCTGGTCAGTTTCGGCGTCCTCTTGAATGTCGCCATGCTGAACTTCTGCTACGACGTCCCCGTGAAGCTGTATTCCACGAATCTGGCGCTGATGGCGATATTTCTGGCCGCACCTGAAATTCCTCGACTGCTGCGCTTCCTGCTGCGGCCCGGCGCCCTTCCCTCCTCGCGGCGCTCGATGCGCTTCGCCGCCATCGCCTTCCAGTGCCTGTTCGTAGGCTATTTCCTCTACTCCGGCATCGGAGAATCCTGGAAGGGTTATCAGGACACTTATATCCACCCCAAGCGTCCGCCTCTGTACGGCCTGTACGACGTCGAAGCCTTCACCCGCAACGGCCAGGAACTCCCGCCTTTGACCACCGACCCCACCCGCTGGAAAATAGTAGCCATCCAATCCTCCGGATACCTCGGCGTCCGCATGATGGACGACAAGCCCAAAGGTTTCCAGGTCGATTACGACGAAAAGAAGAGTACCGTCGCGCTCGGCGTACCCGGCAGCAAAGATCCCAAGAGCGTATTCGCCTATTCGCGTCCCGATCCCGACCACGTGCTGCTGCAGGGCGCTCTGGCGGGCGACACCTTCTCGGTCCGCTTGCGGAAAATCGATACCTCCAGGTTCCTGCTCACCAACCGCGGCTTCCACTGGATCACCGAGCTGCCCTTCAACCGCTAATACCGGCCTGCTAAACTACCATCAGTGTCGAGCCATACGGCCATCCGTACTCCTTCCCTTTCTAAATCGAGTACGACAGCGTTCGGAGTTCTGGCAGCCATCAGCTTTTGCCATTTCCTGAACGACATGCTGCAATCGATCATCCCCGCCGTGTACCCGATTCTCAAGCAGTCCTACCACCTCGATTTCCGCCAGGTCGGCATGATCACCCTCAGCGTGCAGATGACCGCGTCGATCCTGCAACCGTTCGTCGGCATCTACACCGACCACCGCCCCACGCCCTACTCGCTGCCCGTTGGCATGGGCTTCACGCTCACCGGCCTCCTGCTATTGGCGTACGCGCCCCGCTTCTCGATGATCCTGATCGCGGTGGCGCTGGTGGGTGTTGGATCTTCGGTGTTTCATCCGGAATCGTCCCGTGTCGCGCGCATGGCGTCGGGAGGGCAGCACGGCCTCGCGCAGTCGCTGTTTCAGGTTGGCGGCAACGGAGGCGCGGCCCTCGGTCCACTCCTAGCGGCCCTGATCGTCCTGCCCAACGGCCAAAATAGCATCGCCTGGTTTTCCGCGGCAGCGCTGCTCGCCATCATCGTCCTCACCCGCATCGGCAGTTGGTACAAAAGCCAGGGCGGGGTGCGCGCCAAGGTTGCCGCGGCGCTGCACGACCGCCACCCGGAATTATCGCGCCGCCAGACCGGCGTAGCCCTCGCCGTCCTCATGGCGCTGGTCTTTTCCAAGTACTTTTATCTGTCTAGCCTCACCAGCTACTACACCTTCTTCCTGATGAGCCGCTTCCACCTGCCCATCCGCTCTGCGCAGATTCACTTGTTTATTTTCCTGGCCGCGGTGGCGGCGGGGACCTTCATCGGCGGCCCCATCGGCGACCGCATCGGACGCAAATACGTGATCTGGTGCTCGATCCTGGGCATTCTGCCCTTCACCCTGATCCTGCCCTACGCCAACCTCTTCTGGACCACTGCGCTCAGCATCGTGATTGGCCTCGTCCTGGCCTCCGCCTTCTCGGCCATCATTGTCTATGCCCACGACCTGGTGCCCGGCAAGATCGGCATGATCTCCGGCTTGTTCTTCGGATTAGCGTTCGGCATGGCAGGCATCGGAGCGGCGATCCTTGGCTGGCTGGCTGACGCCACCAGCATCGCCTTCGTTTACCGCGTCTGCTCGTTCCTGCCGGTCATCGGGCTATTGACCACCTTCCTGCCGAATCTGGAAACAGCCTACAAGCGGGGCCGCGCCTGACATGCAACCCATCCGCATCTTCATCACCGGTGGCACGTTCGACAAGAACTACAACGAGCTCTCGGGCGAGCTGTTCTTCAAGGACTCCCACCTGCCGGAAATGTTGAAGCTGGGCCGCAGCAATCTTGACATTCAGGTCCGCACGCTCATGATGATCGACAGTTTGCAGATGACCGACGACGACCGCCAGATCATCCTGCGGCACTGTGAAAATGCGCCGGAAAGCCGCATCGTGATCACCCACGGCACCGACACCATGGTGGAAACCGCCGCCGTCCTGGCGCGCGGCGGCCTCGACAAAACCATCATCCTGACCGGCGCCATGATCCCCTACAAATTCGGCAGCTCCGACGGCCTGTTCAATCTCGGCAGCGCGCTGGCCTTCGCCCAAACCTTGCCCCCCGGCGTTTACGTGGCCATGAATGGCCGCTACTTCGCCTGGGATAAAGTACGCAAGAACCGCAAGACCGGCATGTTCGAAGAGCTAACGGCCTAACTCAACTCAAACCCGCGCTCCGCAATCTGCGTATGCAGAATCTCCGCCGCGTGCCCGTGCAACTGAAAAATCTGTCGCACCAGGTCGCAGACCGAATCGTACCCCCGCTCGTAGAAAACCAGAATCGAAGGTCCCGCCCCGCTCAACGCGCACCCCAACAATCCAGGCGCTCGCAGCTTCAGAATCTCCGCCAGCCCCGGCACCAGCGGCGCTCGGTAGGGCTGATGGAAGCGGTCCTCCAGCGCGGCCGGGAACGCCGCCGTATCTCCCGCCGCCAGCGCCGCAATCAACAGCGCCGCGCGCTGCACATTGAAAACCGCATCCTGCTTGCTATAAACCTCGGGCAGCACCGCGCGCGCCTCTGAAGTCGGCAGCACGAAGTCCGGAATCACCAGCGCCATGCCAAATCGCGACGGAAGCTCCAGCCGCACCGCCCGCACCGCCCCGCCCGAATCGATCGCGCTGGCCACAATCGACCCCAGCACGCAAGCCGCGACGTTATCGGGATGGCCTTCCAGTCGCGCCGCTTCATCCAGTATCCGCGGCGGTTTCCACCCCAGGCCCAGCAGCCGGTCCGCAATTACCACGCCCGCCGTCAGCGCCGCCGCGCTCGATCCCAAGCCCTTCCCCAGCGGAATCTGATTGTCGATTTCCAGTTCGATCGGCGGCAGCGTCATGTAAACGTCCGCCGCCACCGAGAGAGCGGTCTGCCAGATCAAATTGTCCGGGCCGGTGGAAATCGCCGCCGAGTCGCGCCCGCTCGCCGTGATCGACAAGCGATCCGCCGCGCGAAACCGGCAGTCCAGATAGACGCACAGCGCCAGCCCAAGGGCATCGAAGCCCGGCCCGAGATTCGCGCTGGACGCGGGCACCCGGACGGTTAACCAGGACATAAGAGATTATTGTAGCGGGCGGGGCGTAGCCAACTCTTAGAAGCTGATATTTCCCAGGATTACCGCCCGCCGCGCCCCCGTTGCCGAAGGCAGATTCGACGGCTGACGTCGCCACGTTCGATAAGCGAGAATTGCGAACGCCACCGCTTCCTTAGCGTCCACATCGATCCCATACTCGGCCGACGTAACAATCGCGGCTTCGGGCAAAAATCCCGCCAGATGCGCCAGGATTTGTGGATTGTGAGCGCCGCCGCCCGCCACAATGACTTCGTCGGCGGCATAAGGCGCGGCCGCCATGGCGATCGTCGCCGCGGTCATCACCGTTGCCGTAGTGATCAAATCCACCAACGGCAGCCGGCTCTGCTTCATCCCCTCCACGAACTCCGCGCCATACTGTTCGCGGCCCGCGCTTTTGGGCGGCTTCGCCCGGTAATAGCGATCGGCCAGCAGCCGGTCCAGCAGCGCGCGATCCACTTGGCCCCGTGCTGCGATTCGTCCCCCGCGATCGAAGGCCTGCCGCCCGCCGGTATACTCCCGCACCAGTGCGTCGATCACCATGTTGCCCGGCCCGGTATCGAACGCCACCCCCGCAGGAATCACCGTGATGTTGGCGATGCCGCCGATATTCAAAGCGATCCGCGTGCGCCGCGCATGTCCGAATAACAAGCAGTCCGCGAAAGGCACCAGCGGCGCGCCCTGTCCTCCAGCTGCGATATCGCGCGTCCGGAAATTCGAAACCACCGGCACGCCCATCCGCTCCGCGATCACAGCCGCCTCGCCGATCTGCAGCGTATTCGCGCCGCCTTCATGATAAATCGTCTGCCCGTGGCAGCCAATCAGTTCCACCGGTCCGAAGCGCCGGCAGGCCCGCTCCACCGCCTTCCCGTAGAGTTCTCCCAACCGGAAGTTCAGCCGCGAAATCTCCCGCGTCGTGGTGGTCGCATTGGAAACCGCCAGAATCGCCCGCCGCGTCGCCTCCGAATACGGCGTCGATTCGAATCCTACCGTGGACACCTTCCGCCCGGCAATCTCCACGATGGCGACATCGATGCCGTCGAGCGACGTGCCGCTCATCACCCCGGCAACCCTCACGACCGCCTCAATTCATCCTGCAGTTCCGCCAGCAGCCGCAGCGCTTCTACGGGCCGTATTTCATCGATCTGCAAATTCCGGATGCGCTCCGCAATGCCGTAGTTCAGCGGCTCGAAAAGCTGGATCTGCACGGGCTGCGGGGGCGCCGGCGACAGCACTCCGCTCACCGCATGTTCGCTGCGCTCATGCAGCCGCAGCACTTCGTTGGCTCGTTCGATCACCCGCGGCGGCAATCCCGCCAGACGCGCCACTTCGATGCCGTAACTGCGGTCCGCTTTGCCCGGTTCCACCTTGCGCAGAAAAATAATCCGGTCACCGGCTTCTTTCACTGACACGCTCAGATTGCGCACGCCATCCAGTTGCTCGGCCAATTCCGTGAGTTCGTGATAATGCGTGGCGAACAGCGTCTTCGCACGCGTGCGCGCGTGGATATGTTCGACCACCGCCCAAGCCAGCGCCAGCCCGTCGTAGGTCGCCGTGCCGCGTCCGATTTCATCCAGCACAATGAAGCTGCGCGGTGTCGCGGTATTCAGGATCACCGCCGTCTCCGTCATCTCCACCATGAACGTCGAACGGCCGCGCGCCAGATTATCCGACGCGCCGATGCGGGTGAATATCCGGTCGGTCAGCGGCACCGTGGCGGAATCGGCCGGCACAAAGGAACCCATTTGCGCCAGAATCGAAATCAATGCCGCTTGCCGCAGATACGTCGACTTGCCGCCCATGTTCGGCCCGGTAATGATGGCGATCAGATCGGTGTCCGAGTTAAGGAACAGATCGTTGGGGATGAATCGGCCGCCATCGTGCTGTTCCAGCCGCTCGATCACTGGATGGCGCCCCGCCATGATCCGCATTTCGCCGCTTTCGGAAAATGCCGGACGCACGTAACGGTTTTCCGCGGCCACCTGCGCCAGTGAGGCCGTAACATCGATCTCCGCGACCGCAGCCGCCGTGGCCCGAATCCGTTGTGCGTGGGCCGCCGCGAACTTCCGCACCTCAGCGAACAATTCCTTCTCCAGCGTCAGGATCTTGTCTTCGGCGTCCAGAATCTTTCGTTCGTAGTCCTTCAACTCCGGCGTGGTAAATCGCTCGGCGTTGACTAGGGTCTGCTTCCGCTCGTAATCCGCTGGCGCCAAATGCAAATTGGCTCTGGAAATCTCGATGTAGTAGCCGAAGACGTTATTGAAGCGAACCTTCAGCGATTGGATGCCCGTCCGCGCCCGCTCCCGCGTTTCAATCTGCGCGATCACCTGCCGCCCATTACGGCTCAGATCCCGCAATTCGTCGAGATCGGCATGAAAGCCCGCCCGAATCGTCCCTCCGTCCACCAGATTAATCGGTGGCTCATCGGCAATCGCATTCAGGATCTGATCGCGCGCCTCCGCTACCTCGTCAAGGCGGTCGTGCAGGTTCCGCAACCGCGCGGCGCGTTGTGTTTCAAAATCGTTTTTCAGCCCTGGAATCTTTTCGAGCGAACGCCCCAGCGCTAGCACATCCCGCGGGTTCGCGATCCCCATGGTGATGCGGGCCAGCAGCCGCTCGATGTCCAGAATGCCACCCAGCCGCGTACGCAGTTCCGACCGCAGAATGGTCTGTTGCAGCAATTCGCCGGCCGCGTCCAGCCGCCCTTCAATCTCCACGCGGTCAAGCGACGGCCGCAGCAGCCGCTGCCGCAGCAAACGTCCGCCCATCCCTGTCTGCGTTTGGTCCAGCACTTTGAGCAGCGTGGCATCGCGGCGCTCGCCGGCGAAAAGCGGTTCCACCAGTTCCAGATTGCGAACCGTCACCGCATCCAGCAGCATGCTTTCGGAGCGATCGTAAAAAGTCGGCCGGTCCAGATGTTCGAGCGCCGCGCGCTGCGTCTCGCGCAGGTAATGCAAAATCGCGCCCGCCGCCCCAATCGCGGCTTCCCGGTTACTGAGCCCGCATCCATCCAGCGAAAGCAAATGGAAATGATCCCGCAGCGTGCGGTCCGCGTAATCGAAACTGAATACCCAGTCTTCCACGTCGGTTCGCAAATACCGCGTGCCTTGGTCCTCGCCCGCGAATAGCGGTAGTTCCGCCGGATACAATACTTCCCGCGTACCAAGCTGCTCGATCGCCGAGTTCACCTCGGCCGCATCCATCTCGGTGACTTTGAACTCCCCGGTCGAGACATCCACATGCGCCACGCCCGCGCGATTCCCGTGCCGGGATACCGCCGCCAGAAAATTATTTTCGTGCGAGCGCAGAGCCAGCGAGTCCGTCGCGGTGCCCGGCGTCACCACCCGGGTCACTTCCCGCCGCACCAGTTTCGTGCCCGCGGTCGGCACTTCCATCTGGTCGCAGATCGCCACCCGGTGGCCCTTCTGGATCAGCCGCGCGATGTATCCTTCGGCCGAATGGTAAGGCACGCCGCACATCGGGATCGGCGTGCCTTTCTCTTTGTTCCGCGAGGTCAGCGTGATTTCAAGTTCGCGCGCCGCCAGCACCGCGTCCTCGAAAAACATCTCGTAAAAATCGCCCAGCCGGAACAACAGCAGTGCGTTCGGAACCTGCTGTTTGATCGCGTTGTACTGCCGCATCAGCGGCGTGGAGGCGTCGGAGCTCAAAGGGCGCCCTATGCGTAAATGCCGCGCAGTTTGATGGCCTCGGCCACCCGGTCCAGCGCCAGCATGTAAGCCGCCGTGCGATTGTTGACGCCATGCTTCAGGGCATATTCGACCACCGCGCCAAAACTGTCCACCATGATCTCTTCCAACTGCGTATTCACCATTTTTTCGTTCCAGAAAAAACCCTGGCGGTCCTGCACCCATTCGAAATACGAAACCGTCACCCCCCCCGCGTTCGCCAGAATATCGGGGATGACGAAGATCTTTTTATCGGCCAGAATTTCGTCCGCCACCGAAGTAGTCGGACCGTTGGCGCCTTCGCACAGAATCCGGCACTGCAGTTTGTGTGCGTTCTGGGAGGTGATCACGTTCTCGTGCGCCGCCGGCAGCAGAATATCGCAGGGCAGAAACATGGCTTCCGCAGGATCCACATTCTCGCCGCCCGCAAAGTCGCGGATCGATCCCGTTTCCTGCCGGTGATCGAACAGTGCCCGCGTGTCCAACCCGTTCGGATTGTAAACCGCGCCGTCGTATTCGATAATGCAGATAATCTTGAAGCCTTCCTTCGACATCAGCTTGGCGGCCATTCCGCCCACGTTGCCGAATCCCTGTATCACCACTGTGGTGGAGGTGCGCGGCTTCTTGAAACGCTTCAACGCTTCCAGCGAAACGATCAGGCAGCCCCGCCCGGTCGCCTCCGGCCTTCCCCGCGACCCGCCCAACGCCATCGGCTTGCCCGTCACCACCGCCGTAACCGTGTGCCGCGCGTGCATGGAGTACGTGTCCATGATCCACGCCATCACTTTGTCATTGGTGTTCACGTCCGGCGCCGGTACATCCCGCTCCGGGCCCAGAAACTCCATGATCTCGGAAGTGTAGCGCCGCGTCAGTTTCTCGAGTTCGCTTAACGACAAAATGTTCGGATCGCAGATCACGCCACCTTTGGCGCCGCCGAAGGGAATGTTCACCACCGCGCACTTCCAGGTCATCCACGACGCCAGCGCGCGCACTTCATCCAAGGTGACGTCCGGCCCGTAGCGGATTCCTCCCTTTCCAGGGCCCCGCGCTATGGAATGCTGAACGCGATATCCGGTGAAGACTTCCAAACGGCCATCGTCCAATTGAACGGGAATGTGGACGGTAATTTCCTTAGCGGAAGTGCGCAATACCTTGCGCAAACCATCGTCCAAGTTGAGGCGGGTAGCAGCCTCATCAAAACGGGCTTCGGCGGCGAGCCAGGGGTTCTTCTCCTGCTCGAGCGACAACGTGGTGCTTGCCAAAAGTGAAACCTCCGGTCTTATTATGCCATTTGTACGGCTTATGCCATTGCGGCGGAGGCTCGGCGGGGCTTAGCCTTTTTGCCGCGGCGGCACGAAGTCCGGGGGCAGGGCAGCACCCTCGCCGAAAAAGTAATCGTCCATCTGCTTCAAAAGAAATTCCTGCGCTTCCTGGGTTCCCAGGTTCAGCCGGTATTCGTTCATCAGCATCTTCATGTGCTCGACCCACATCTTCCAGGCGTCCTTGGAGACGTTGTCGTAAATCTTCTGCCCCAGCGGATGGCCTTCGAACGGAATTTCATCCAGCCCCGGCAGGTCTTTCTGAAACTTGACGCAATGCACCTTGCGTGCGCCGGGTACTTCAATATTCACCGGATTCACCGGTCCGCTGCCGCATCCCATGCCTCTGTCCTCGCCTTATCAGGATAGCAGGGAAGTATAAAGTGCCGCGTCAGTGCGAAACGTTCCAGCGTGAAATAACCCTCGTTTCATGCTCGTAACCCAGGATGCCAATCGACGCCGTTCCCAACGCGAATAGCTTGCCGTCGGTGGGCGGTAAGTCCAAATAACACGCGGTCAAGATCCGCAACAAATGGCCGTGGGCGAACAGAGCCACATCACCATGGGCTGCCACCGCCTTCCCGATCGCGCGCCGCGCCCTCACCGCCACATCATCGATTGTTTCGCCCCCCGGCACCGGTGACGTCCAAATCGTCCACCCCGGGACATGCTCCTCGATCTGTGTGCTCGTGCGACCCTCATAATCCCCGTAATCCCATTCGCACAGATCCGCGTCGACTTGCGCGACCCCGCCGTATCCCGCCAGTTCGCAAGTCCGGCGCGCCCGTTGTAGCGGGCTGCTCAGCACCAGTTCGAACGGCCGCCCCGCCAGGAAGCGCCCCAGGTCCCGGGCCTGCCGCTCGCCGTCCGCAGTCAGCGGCAAATCCGTTCGGCCCGTATGCGCGCCCGATTTACTCCATTCGGTCTCTCCGTGGCGAATCAGCCAGATTTCCGGCATGGAGTCTTTCGAGGGCATGCTAAAGGATACCGGATTCGCGGGACAATAATGGGCATGCCCATTGACCCGAACGCTGGCAAACCGGCAACCCCCAACATGCTGGTGAATGTTCCCCGCCTCATCACTGCCTACTACGCCAGCCACCCCGACCTGACCGTCCCCGAGCAGCGCGTCGCCTTCGGAACTTCAGGCCATCGTGGTTCCTCGTTCCAGGTTTCCTTCAACGAATCTCATATCCTCGCCATCACCCAAGCGATTTGCCAGTATCGCCGGCAGGAAAAGATTACCGGCCCGCTGTACCTCGCCGCCGACACCCATGCCCTCTCCGATCCGGCATGGGTCAGCGCCCTCGAAGTATTAGCCGCCAACGGTGTCGACACGATGATCGACGACGCCGGCGGCTATACCCCCACGCCCGCCCTGTCCCACGCCATCCTCACTTACAACCGCGGCCGAAAAGACGGCTTCGCCGACGGCATCGTGATCACCCCGTCCCACAACCCGCCCGAAGACGGCGGCTTCAAATACAATCCGCCCAACGGAGGTCCCGCCGATACCAAAGCCACCACTTGGATTCAGGACCGCGCCAACCAGATCATCGAGGGAGGCCTGCGCCAGGTGTTGCGCATGCCGTACGAAGGCGCGCGCAGAGTTTCCACCACCCACCGCTACGATTACACTACGGCCTACGTCAACGACCTCTGCCGCGTACTCGACATGGATGCCATCGCCGCGGCCAAGCTCAACGTCTGCGCCGATGCGTTAGGCGGCGCTGGCGTCGCCTATTGGGGCCGCATCAGCGAACGCTACAAAGTTCCGCTCACTCTGATGAACGTCGACGTCGACCCCACGTTCCGCTTCATGTGCGTCGATTGGGATGGCAAGATCCGCATGGACTGCTCTTCTCCATACGCCATGGCCGGGCTCATTTCCCTCAAGGACCGCTTCGATGTCGCCTTCGGCTGCGACACCGATCACGACCGCCACGGAATCGTCACGCGGAGCGCCGGCCTGCTCAACCCGAACCACTATCTCGCGGTGGCGATTTCATATCTATTTCAGCACCGGCCGGGATGGCCGCCGGCCGCGGCCGTGGGCAAAACGCTGGTGTCCAGCAGCATGATCGATCGCGTAGCCGCTGGCCTGAAACTGAAAATGCTGGAAGTGCCCGTCGGCTTCAAATACTTCGTCGACGGCTTGCTCGACAGTTCCCTGGGCTTCGGCGGAGAAGAGAGCGCCGGCGCCTCGTTCCTGCGCCGCGACGGCGCCGTCTGGACCACCGATAAAGATGGCATCATCATGGGGCTGCTCGCGGTTGAGATTATGGCGCGCACGGAAAAAGATCCCGGCGAACACTACCGCGAATTGACTGAAAAGTATGGCTCGCCGGTGTACGAGCGCGTGGACGCGCCCGCTACACCGGAACAGAAAGCCGTATTGCTGAACCTGTCGCCCTCGGATCTGCACGCTACCACTCTGGCAGGCGAGAAGATCGAAGCCGCGCTCACCACCGCGCCCGGAAACGGGGCGGCCATCGGCGGCTTGAAAGTAGTCGCCGAAAACGGCTGGTTCGCCGCCCGCCCCTCGGGCACCGAAAGCGTTTACAAACTATACGCCGAGAGTTTCAAGGGCGAAGATCATTTGCGTCGCATTCAAAAAGAAGCGCGCGACATGATCTCGCAAACATTCGCTAAAGCCCAATCCGGCGCGGCGTAGGTGTCATAAAATCGGTAAAGAGGTTCTCATGGCATCGCTGCAACGAAAACTTCTTGAGGCGATCAAAAAGGCGCTGCGCTCCGGCCGCGGCCCGGATTCGCCGGACGAACCCTACGCGTCTGTACGCTCACCTATCCGCCGCGGTCCACCGGACAAAAGCGCTTCGGTCGCGCTGCAGGAGCCGGATTGAAAAACCATCGTTATTCGGTGGCTGTTGAGTGGACCGGAAACACCGGCGCCGGTACCTCAGCCTACGCCGCCTATGAGCGCAGCCACGAAATAACGGCAGCCAAAAAGACCAGTATCTCCGGCTCGTCTGACCCCACATTCCGAGGCGATCCGGCTCGTTGGAATCCAGAAGAATTGCTGGTCGCTTCGCTATCCGCCTGCCATCAACTCTGGTATTTGCACTTGTGCGCGAGTGCGGGCATCGTTGTCACCGCGTATCTCGACCGCGCCGAAGGGGAAATGCAGGAAACCGCCGGTGGCGCCGGGCAGTTCGTCCGCGTCATCCTTCGT
Organism: Bryobacterales bacterium; assembly: GCA_963738375.1. GTDB lineage: Bacteria > Acidobacteriota > Terriglobia > Bryobacterales > Bryobacteraceae > Bog-159. The sequence continues at coordinate 82,322 of CAVTWL010000006.1, forward strand.
CCCCAAGTCACCCTCGCGCCCGGTTCCGACATAGCTACCGCACACGAACTTCACCACGCCGCACACGCCAAATGCTTCATCGCAAACTCCGTTAATTTCCCCGTCGACCATCAGCCCGAAATCCGCATCGAAGCGCCACCCATGGCGCAATCGCTGTGACAGGCTTGTCACACTAGCTTTTTATTTCAATCCGATTTCCTTTATTTCTTATCATTTCCATCGGCCTAATTTCCGTAACTGCTGTGGCTGGATGCGTGCTTACCTGACGTGCGAGGGGAAGTATGAAACGTCCGATATCTGGCTGCCTGCTGTCTCGATTTGTCGCTGGGGGTATCCTGTTAATCTCCAGCAGTTCCTTGTTCGCTAACAATGCTAAAATTTCTCCCGACCTCCAGTTGCTGTTGGCCAACCCATCCGGAAATGTCAATGTAATCGTGCAATACACCGCGCCGCAGAAATGCAGCGGACTACTCGGCCCCCTCCTTTGTCCGGTCGTCAATATTGTCGGCGGAGTCGTCAACTCCACGTTTACACTGCTCAACGCCGCGGTCGCCACCGTGCCGCTGAACAGCCTGGTTTCCCTATCCAATCAGTCCAACGTCACTTATATTTCGCTGGATCGTTCGCTCGTCGCGGCGCTCGACTACACCACCCAAGCTGTGAGTGCACCCCAGGCGTGGGATCTCGGTTGGAATGGCGCCGGCATCGGCATCGCCGTCATCGATAGCGGCATCTATCTCCACCCCGACCTGAATGCCGCCGGCACTAATAAATCGCGAGTGGTTTACCGCCAGAGTTTCGTCCCCAGCGTGCTGAATGACGATTATGGGCACGGAACCCACGTGGCCGGCATCCTCGCCGGCAACGGCAGTTCATCGCAGCAGCCTGGATCTACCCGTTTGCTCAGCGGTATTGCACCCAACGCAAACCTCCTCGACTTCCGTGTCCTCGACGAGAATGGCGCGGGCAGCGATAGCACCGTCATCGCCGCAATCCAGCAGGCCGTCCAGCTAAAGAGCACCTACAACGTCCGCATCGTCAACCTCTCCATCGGCCGGCAGATTTACGAAAGCTGCGCCATCGACCCACTCTGCCAAGCCGTCGAAGCCGCCTGGAAAAGCGGCCTGGTCGTGGTCGTTGCCGCCGGCAACTTGGGCCGCAACGGATATGCCAGCGTCACCGCGCCCGGCAACAGCCCCCACGCCATCACCGTCGGCTGCATGAAGACCAACGGCACCTATTCCACCGGCGACGACACCATCGCCAGCTACAGTTCCAGAGGCCCGACGTATATCGACCTAACGGCGAAACCGGATGTGGTGGCCCCTGGAAATCTGGTGGTATCCTTACTCGATCCCGGCTCAACCCTGGAAGCGCAGTTTCCGGCCAACGTGATGCCGCCATCGTATTATGTTCCCAAGGGCGCCGGTCCCGCTGAGTATTTCCAACTGAGCGGCACCAGCATGGCCACGCCGGTTGTATCCGGCGCCGCCGCCCTCATGCTGCAAGCCAATCCGAGCCTGACCCCCGATACCGTGAAGGCGCGGCTCATGTCCAGCGCGTCCAAGAACTTCCCCTTGATGAGCACGGCCACCGATCCCGTCACTGGTATAACCTACGTCGATACTTACGATATCTTCACCGTGGGGGCCGGCTACATCAACGTCGCTTCGGCCCTGGCCAGCACGCAGATCGCCCAGTCGAGTGCGCAGTCTCCTTCCGTTCTCTACAGCCCGCTCCTCGGCCTCATGAACCTGACACCAGCGGCCGGAACCGTCTGGGGGTCGAATGCGGTTTGGGGGACCAATGCCGTGTGGGGCACCGCCGTCTTGATGACCGGCACGAATGCCATCTTTGGCAGCAACGCGGTGTGGGGCACGAATGCGGTCTGGGGCACGAATGCAGTCTGGGGCACCAACGCCGTCTGGGGCACCACGAGCGGCTACGGCGAAAACTAAAGACCGCCGCAGTCATCTTGATGAACGCCAAATCCAAGCTCTACGTTGTGGCCGTTAGCCTCATAGGACTCGGCGCAGTAGCTGGGGGCCTGAACCACTGGCAGTCCCAGGACCTTTCGCGCTTTCTCTGCTATCTGCTGGTCGCCGCCCTCGCCGCCGGCTTGAAAGTCAATCTTCCGGGTATCCCCGGCACTATGTCGGTCGGGTTCCTATTCGTCTTCATCGGCATCACCGAACTGGGTATGGCGGAAACCCTGGTGATCGGATGCGTAAGCACCCTCGTCCAATGTCTTTGGAAACCGAAGCGCCGCCCCGCGGCTTATCAAATCGCGTTCAGCATTGCCAGCACCGGTGCGGCTATCACCGCTGCGTACTACTTCTACCATGCACCCTGGATTCAGCGCTTTGATCGCGGCAGCCCACTGCTGCTCATCGTCACAGGCTTACTCTACTTCGCTATAAACACCGCGCCCGTCGCCGGCGCCATCGCCCTGTCCGAAACCAAACCCTTCAGCCGCACTTGGTACGACTGCTACTTCTGGTCGTTCCCGTTCTACATGCTGGGAGCTTCCGTGGCGTGGATCATGACCACGGTTAGTAAGCAGCTAAACTGGGCCAGTTCCATCATGCTGCTGCCCATTATCTATATCATCTTTCGCTCCTACCGCCTTTATCTAGGACGCCTCGAAGATCAGAAGCGCCACGTCGAATCCCTGGCCGCGCTCCATCTGCGTACCATCGAAGCCTTGGCGCTGGCTATCGAAGCCAAAGACCACAAGACCCACGAGCACCTGCGGCGCGTCCGTACCTACGCCGTCGAGTTGGGCAAGGACATGGGTATATGCGGCGGCGAGTTGGAAGCATTGAAGGCCGCGGCACTCCTTCACGACATCGGGAAGTTGGCCGTACCCGAACACATCATTTCGAAGCCTGGCCGCCTGACGCCGGAGGAGTTTGAAAAGATGAAAATCCACCCGGTGGTCGGAGCGGAAATCCTGGAACGCGTGTCCTTTCCGTATGGCGCGGCCGACATCGTACGGGCGCATCATGAGAAGTGGGATGGCTCTGGGTACCCTTATGGATTGCAGCGGGAGCAGATTCCACTGGGCGCACGCATCCTTTCCGCCGTGGATTGTCTGGATGCGCTTGCATCCGACCGCCAGTATCGGCGTGCGCTGCCCCTCGACCAAGCCATGGCCGAAGTGGAATCGCTGGCAGGCCGGAGTTTCGATCCCGACGTTATCGACCGGCTTAAGAAACGCTACGTGGAGCTGGAAGGGCTGACCAAGGCGCAGCCTGTGGAAGATCAGGTCTTTTCCACCGATGTCTCCATTAAGCCCGGCCCGCAGCCAGACGCCGGCTTTCAGAAGGTTCGCGCCGGGAAGGATCGCGACCCGGAGTTTCTGACCTCTATCGCCGCGGCGCGGCAGGAGGTGCAGCTTCTGTTTGAGTTGGTCCAGGAACTGGGCAACTCGCTGAGCCTCGATGAAACGCTGTCCGTAGTGGCTGTGCGACTGCGCAAAATCGTTCCTTACGATGCCACCGCGACCTACGTATGCGACGGCGATCGACTGATTCCGCGCTACGTAAACGGCGACGATTTCCGATTCTTTTCGTCGCTGGAGATACCGATTGGTGAGGGACTCTCGGGATGGGTGGCGGAGAATCGCAAGCCCATTGTCAACGGAAATCCGGCGGTGGAGTCGGGGAGCCGCCTGGATCCGTCCAAAGTCAGCAGCCTGAAATCGGCTCTGGCCGTACCCCTTGAGGGTCCAAACGGCGTAATCGGGGTCATGGCACTGTACCGGGCGGAGAGCGATGCTTTCTCACGCGATCATCTGCGCATCGTGCAAGCCATCAGCAGTAAGGTCTCCGTCGCCATCGGAAATGCGCTGATCTTCCGCCAACTCGAAGACTCCGCGACTACAGATTATCTTTCGGGCCTGCCGAATGCGCGCTCCCTTTTCTTGCGCCTGGACGACGAATTAGCGCGCTGCCGGAGAAATGAGAAGCCATTATGCGTCGTGGTTTGCGATCTGGACGGCTTCAAACAGGTCAACGACCATTTCGGTCATCTGGAAGGAAACCGCCTGCTGAAGCTGGTTGCCGACGCGCTCCGCAACCAGTGCCGGGAATACGACTACGTCGCGCGCATGGGGGGGGATGAGTTCGTACTGCTGCTGCCCGAGAGCACCGGCCTTGCCATGCAAGCGCGCATCGACGAGATGCGCCAAGTATCCATAACGACGGCCAACTCGGCGCAGAGTGTGTCGATGAGCATCGGCCAGGCGAGTTACCCCGAGGATGGCTCCAACGCCGAAGAACTGCTGGCCGCTGCCGATAAGCGCATGTATTCCGCCAAGCAGGTCAAACGAAGTTCCAAAGTAGTCGAATTCCCTGCGCCGCCCGCGGCGCGGACGCCTAAGCCAGCAGAACGCCGATTAACGTCATCGCAATAAAAGCCAACGGCACGGCGAATGGCGAGCCGCAGCGTTTCATGCTCAAGGCATTGATGCCTTCCGATGGCGCCACCAGCAGCAGAATCAGTCCAAGCGTAGCTCTGTCGTCGCGCGACGGCGAGCCGTTAGCCAGGACGGCTACCGCCAGACCAATCGCGATCAAGCAACCTCCCAGGGCGCGGAGCAACTCACGCGCGAGATTGCGTGCAGCCTCGTTTTCGCCGCAGATTGCGACGAGGTTCGAAGGCAACCGAGGCGCGCACAGATCGTAAAACCCGCCTGCCGCGATCAGGCACGCGGCACAGTCGAGGACAACTTTCCCGGCCGTTTGCATTTCACACGATCCTCCGCGCCACCGCGCGCACGATCATCCGCATGCGATCCGGCCACGGCAACCGCCCCAGATTTACCTTCACCACACCATTGGTGAAGTACGTCTTCCGCGAATAGTCGATGGCGACTTCTACCACCACGGGGCGCTTTACGGCTGTCAACGCGCGCGCCTTCTCCAACACCGTATCGATAGCGGCGTTGTTCTCGAGCAGCAAATGGTCCACGCCAACTGCCCTGCAAAATGCGGGCAAATCGTAATCCGGCAGTTCGCTACAGCTTTTCCGCCCCAACGCGGTCTGCTGAAACTGCGCGATCTGGGCCAGTTCTCGATCCCGCAGCAGCAGCACCATCAGCGGCAACTGCAACTGCGCGGCCGTCAGCAATTCCAGGCCGGTCATCATGAAGGCTCCGTCGCCCGCCAGGCAAACTACCGGCCGCTCCGGACACGCCAGCGCTGCTCCCAATGCCGCCGGTACCGCGTAACCCATGCACGAATAATCGATGGGCGCCAGAAACGAGCGGGCCTGATCGAGGCGCAGGCACTCCACCGCCAGAAACGTGCCGTTGCCGCTATCAGTCGTATAAATGGCGGATGGCCCGACCAGCCGCTGCACGGCCTTCAGCAATCGTGGTGGCGATACGCGCGGAGCATCCGCCCGATCGTCCAATTCCGACCACACTTGCGCATGACCCGCGCGGATCGTTTCCCGCACCCGCGGGTCTTGCGGTCGCGCCGCCAGATTGGTGATGAGCGCCCCGATGAATGGCGCCGCATCCGCGGCAATCGGCAAATCCGCGCGATAATTCTGATTCATCACCGTGGGGTCGATATCCAGGTGGATCAATTTCCCCGGTATCTTGAGCCCATAGCTGCCTGTCCCTACTTCGGAAAACCGGCAGCCAATCGCCAGCGTTAAATCGCACCCCGCTGCCACCTTCTGCACAAAGGCCGGCGCCGACTCTCCGAACCCGCACCACAGCCACAACGGATGATGCTCCGGGAAAATGCCCTTGGCCTGGAAGGTGGTCGCCACCGGCGCCTCCAGTCTTTCGGCCAACACCGTCAAATCGGCGCCGGCGCCCGCAGCCCCTAGCCCGAGGTAAAGCATTGGACGTCGAGCCGCCGCCAGTAGTTTGCGCGCTTCTTCCAGGTCCGCGGCGCGAAAGGCAGCCGGGTTCACCGTCTCGGCGCGATACGCATCCAGATCCACTTCCTGGCGGAATATATAATGCTCGGCAGGTACCTCCACGAATACCGGACCCGCGGGCGCAGTCCGTGCTACCCGGCACGCATGGCGAATCGTCGCGTAAAGATCCGCGCCCTTCCCGACCAGAAACTGCGCCTTGGTCACCGGCCGCGCGATCGCCTGCTGATCGACCGCGTGAAGCTGGTAGGCCTTGCCCGTATCCCGCCGGATACCGCATGCCAGCACCAGCATCGCGACGTTATCCAAATAAGCTTCCGCAATTCCCGATAGTGCATGCGTCAAACCCGCGCCCGGAACCACGTTGGGCACGCCCAGCTTGCCGGACGAACGATACACCCCGTCCGCCATGAACGACGCGCTCTGTTCGTCCGTCACCAGGATGGGCCGTACTTTTTCAGAGCGTGCCAGCGAATCGTACAACTCGATGTTGTGCGTCCCCGGAATGCCGAAAGTAAATGGAATGCCTTCGTCTTCTAAAGCGCGCACCACGATATCTGCGCCGGTCATCTTCATAGTCGGGCGGCCTCCTCGCGAACGCGCTCGGCCACCCGGTCGGCCAGCGCCATGATGGTGACGTACGGATTGATCGCCAGCGAATTGGGAAACAGGCTGGCGTCCGCCACAAACAGCCATGGCATGCCATGCACGCGTCCGTCGGCATTCGTGACGGAGTCTTCCGCACTTCTTCCCATGCCGCAGCCGCCTTGCGGATGCGCCGCCGACACGGGCGTTTTGCCGGGCGTGAATTTCGCCCCTGCGGCAATCTCGTCGATCCGACCCGCGTCGCCTGCCTCGATCGTAGTTTCCCGCGCCACCGGCATGTGCACCCGAACCGCTCCGGCAGCGAACAGGATCCTCGCCGCCGCCGCCGCGCCATGAATCAATCCGTGTACCGCCTCCGGCTGAAAACGGTAATGCGCTACCGGCCGCCCCGCTTTGTCGATGCCGGTGCGATTGTAGCCGTCCGCGTGATCGCATGCCAGCACCAGAATCATCTGCAGCCGCGGAAAGGCCCGCATGAACGCACTGTGCGGCGCTCCGAATCCCGCCATGCTCTTGGCCGTGATGAACGGAAAATACATGCACGTTTCTAGAACGAAATGGTCGCTCTCCGTGAACTGGTCGACGTAGTAGCTCTTCGGAAAACCGACGAAATTGGTAACCGGCTGCGAATGTTCGCCCACGATAATAAAGGCCGGATGCGTGGTGAATCCATGGCCCAACCGCGGCAGGCCCCGCCCCATTCCCGACCGTAGCAGCAGCGCCGGAGTATTCACGCGCCCGCCGCCAGCACGATGATCTTCGCGTCGATCTGATATTCGCCCGGCGCCCAGGCGAGGCTCGCCCTTGCCGCCCGCCGGTTTCTCGATAACGCGCGCGGTCAAGCGTCTTCTCGCCGACTCGTCAGCACCTCGCATCGCGTGATCACTTCCACGCCGTTCTGTTCGGCGCGCGGCAACTGTACCCGGTCCGTGCCCTGCTTCGCCTGGTTCGGACAGCCCAGATTGCAGAACCTCGATCCGCGGCACCCTTTGATGTTTACCGGGAACTGCTGTCACCTCGTAATTTAGTTTCCGGCAGCCTGCCGACGAACAACTTGATTGTTCTCGTTGATCAGGTCGTCCGTCGAGCAGGTGGGCATTGTTTTCGCGCCATGAATTTGCGCGCCCGGCAATCCAGATCGGCGTGCGTGCAGGTCCGGTACATCCCAGCCGCGGATGACGCGCTCCGGTGGCAGCATCGACGTGCCGGTGTAAACCACCGTCGAGCCTCCGTAAGCGCATCCGAACGCGATGGTCATGGCTCCGTCGGCTGTCAGGAAGCCGCCGCCATCTTCGTAGAGCGCGCCGGCCATTTCCAGTTCGCGCCCGGTGAATTCGTCATCCCGCAAGCGCGGACCTTTTTCGAGGACCGCGATCCGCAATCCCTGCCGGCAAAGCGGCGACAGCTCCTGCGCAATCGTCCCGCCGCCCGCGCCGGAACCCACAATCACGATATCGTATGCGGCCCGCTTCAAATGCGTGCCTCCCAACCCCGCACGCTGCCCGCGTAGCCGATCTCCCGTGCCGCGTGCAGCCGGCCGTAATAGCCGGCCAGCACAATCGTGCGCAGTCCCCAAAACCCTACTCGGATCTTCTGGATTCGGTCATTTTCCAGGTGCGCAAGCACGCGCGTGCGCTCCTCGCCCTTCAGCCGCGTGAACGTCCGGCCGAAGCGCAACACCGGCAGCCATTGGATCGCCCGCAGAAACATCCGCAACTGGCCCTTCAGCGATTCCGGACGGCCGCGCAGCAGCGCTTCGATCGTTGCCAGAACCTCGCGCCAGCCTTCCTCGTCCATCGCCGACGCTTCCGGCACGATGGTCGTAACCACGGCGCGGAAGATCGCGGGCTCCGGTTCGAATGCCATTCGAGTTCACCGTATCATGATGGGCTTTACGCCCTGCTGCTCCACGGCGTGTTCCAGCACGGGCAGATCTTTCGCCTGAATGTCCGCCCACCGCTTCATATACTCCTCTACCTCTCGCCTTCAACTTTCCGAACTGCTGCAGCGCCGCTTCCGTCGGCGCCGAATCGGATTCGCTATCCACGATCATCGCCAGGCCGGCGAGGCTGCCGTCCACTCCCAGCCCGTAATTCAGCGAATCTTCGTTGGCCTTGACCTTCACGTTCAGCAAATGATCCTGCAACGCGCCCAGTTTTTCGTCCAGAGCCTGCGCCTCCGCCAGTTTCAACCGTTTGTGCAGGTCCTGCACCTGCCCCCGCAAGTCGATCACCTGGTTCGACGCCGTATAAACGCGCGACAGTTCCGCCTGAATCTGCATCAGTGTAGTGAATTGCTTCTCCAGATCCGCCGTCGCCGTCTTAACCCGCGGATCCATTTTCAGTTCCAGCGGCGCTGTAAGCACTTTCCCATCCACCGTCAGCTTCACCTGGTATTTTCCCGGCAGAGCCATCGGCCCCTTCGCACCGGCCTCGTACTCAAACAGGTAGTAATCCTTAACCCGCGGCGCACCGTCATACCGCAGGTTCCACACGAACCGGTTCAGGCCCGGCTTTGTTTCAACCTGCGGCTTTGGCTTCTCATCGTCCGGGTCGAGCGGCTCCTCCAGCGGCTCTATTTCAGCCGATGAATAATGGCGCACCGTCTTCCCCGATGCATCCAGAATCTCGATGCTGGCCGCCTTCGGCTTCTCCCCAAGCTTGAAGTAAATCACCGCGCCCGCCGGCGGATTCTGTCCCGCCGTGGACGCCTCCTTCGGGCCGGGCGCCGCATGAACGCGCCACGCCTGCGCCGGATCGTACAACCAAACGCCGGCCTTGCCCGATGCTTCGCTCGCCTGCCGCAGCGGCGAGATATCGTCCAGTATCCAGAATGCGCGTCCGTGCGTGGCCACCACCAAATCGTTCTCGTGAATCGTCAGATCGTGAACGGGCGCCGTCGGCAGATTCAATTGCAGCGATTCCCAATGCGCGCCCGCATTGTACGAAACAAAAACGCCCGTTTCCGTTCCTGCGAACAGCAGGCCCTTCCGCTTGGGATCCTCCCGCACCGCCCGCACGAACGAACCTTCCGGTATGCCGTCCACCATCGGTTTCCAGGTCTTCCCATAATCGGTCGTGACGTAGATGTAAGGCTTCACGTCATCGTTCGCGTGCCGGTCGACCGCTACCCAAGCCGTGCCCGCATCGTGCGGCGACGCATCGATCTGGCTGATCTTGCTCCATTCCGGCATCTCCCCCGGCGTCACATCCGTCCAATTCTTGCCGCCATCGCGCGTCACATGTACCAGCCCATCGTCGGCGCCCGCCCAGATCAACCCTTTCACCAATGGCGATTCCGCCACCGCGAAAATCGTGTCGTAATACTCCGTCCCCGTGTCGTCAATCGTGATCGGACCACCCGACGGCTGCTGCTTGCTCTTGTCGTTGCGCGTTAAGTCCGGCGAGATCGCTTCCCAATGCATCCCCGCGTCCGTCGTTCGGAACAGCCGCTCCCCGCCGTGATACAGCACATTCGGATCGTGCGGCGAAATCAGCAGCGGCGCCGTCCACTGGAAGCGATGCTCCAGTCCCGCGGCGCCCTTGCCGTCGCTGAGCACCGCCGATACGCCTACCGTCTTCGCTTGCCCCGTGCGCCGGTCGAAACGCGTCAACTGGCCCTGATAGTCGCCCGCAAACACGATTTCCGGATCCGGCAAATAAGGCGCGATATACCCCGCCTCGCCGCCGCCTACCGGGTACCAATCCTGCCGCTCGATCGTCCCGCCCTGCGAACCGCGCGTCGCGATCGCCACGCTCGAATTGTCCTGTTGCGACCCATACACCGTGTACGGAAACCGGTTATCGGCGATCACGTGATAGAACTGCGCCGTCGGTTGATTATCCTCCTGCGTCCAATGGTCGCCGCCGTCCACGCTCACCGTGGCCCCGCCATCGTCGGTCTGGATCATCCGCTTCGTATTCAGCGGATCGATCCACAGTCCGTGATTGTCGCCGTGCGGAACTTTGATCTTATTGAACGTCCGCCCGCCATCGATCGAGCGATGAAAGTCCACGTTCAGCACATAAACTGTGTTCGCATCCTTCGGGTCGGCGACCACATGCATGTAATACCAGGCCCGCTGCGTCAACCGGTGATCGGGGTTTACCAGTTCCCATTTGTCGCCCCCATCGTCGGAGCGGTACAGGCCGCCGTTGCGCGCCTCGATCAGCGCCCACACGCGGTCTGAATTCGCCGCAACCGCCACGCCGATCTTTCCGTAAGGCCCCTCCGGCAATCCTTCGCCCTCCAGCTTCTTCCAACTCGTGCCGCCATCTCCGGAGCGGTACAGCCCGCTCCCCTCGCCGCCGCTGGATAACGTCCACGGCTGTCGCCGCACCTGCCACATGGCCGCAAACAGAATATGGGAGTTGTGCGGATCGAATGCCACGTCGATCCCGCCGGTGTTCTCGTTGACGAACAGAACCTTCGTCCAATTCTTGCCGCCATCTCCGGTCCGAAAGATTCCGCGCTCCTGGTTCGGCCCGTATGGATGCCCCAGCGCCGCCACAAACACCGTGTCCGGATCGCGCGGATCGACGATCAACTTCCCAACCGCCCGCGAATCCCGCAGCCCCACGTTCTTCCAACTCTTGCCGCCATCCACTGACTTGTAAACGCCATCGCCGGTCGCCGCATTGCCGCGAATGCAGCCTTCTCCCGTTCCCGCGTAAATCACGTTTGGATCGGATGGCGCCACCGCCAGGCTGCCGATCGATGATGACTTCTCATGATCGAAAACGGACTTCCACGTGGTGGCGCCATCCGTCGATTTCCAGATACCCCCACCCGTCGAACCGAAATAGTAAGTCGTCGGATCGCCCGCGATCCCCGAGGCCGTCAGCGACCGCCCGCCCCGGAACGGCCCGATGGCCCGGTATTGCATCCCCTGATCTTCCTTTTTCTTGTCTTTATCCTTATCGTCGGCCGGGGCCTGCCCGAAAGCCGCGGCTGCCAGGCAAGCCGCCGCCAATATGCGAATCGAAATCATGAGGTCGATCTTAACGCAGTGCCGTGCTGAGGAGCGTTCCAGCGAGTGTGGGTCGGAGGCCGCTTATCGCAACTCGATAACGAACTGTTGCATCGCCTTGCGTTCCCGCTCACGCTGCTGCTGCAAGCGGCCGGACATCTCCTGGTAAATGCCCAGTTCCTTCCGGCTCTTTTCTCTTTCGCCAATTCGCGCGTATTCCCGGCCCAGCCGGTAGTGCGGCTCGTCTGCGTTGGGATCGGACTCGATCGCCTTTTGATACGCCGCGATCGCCTTGGTGCCTTCCTGCGCGTCGGAATAGACAATCCCTAGCTGCAGGTAGGCGGCGGCGAGCGTCGAATCCAACTGGATCGCCTTCTCCAGCAATTCTCTAGCCCGCGCGGCCGCCTCCACATCCTCCGGCCCCTCGCGCCGCTCCCACAGGGCTGTCCCCAAGTAAAAATTAGCTAGAGCATTTTCCGGCTCTAACCTGGCGAATCGGTCCAATCGCTCCGCATAGCCCGGCATCTTGATGATTTCCGTGCTCTGAATCTGACCCAAAAACAAATAGGGCGCCGGCTGTTCCGGATGCAGGTCGCACGCCGCGAAAAACTGCGCCGCCGCGTCTTCATACTCGCCGCGCGCATACCTCGCTGCCGCTAGCCCCAACAGCATCCTCGTGGATTGCGGATATAGGCGATGCCCCTTCCCGAAAACCTCTCTCGCCGCTTCCCCCGCGCCGTGCAGTAGCAATTCGCTGCCCCAACGAAACAGGTTCGGCTCGCTCGCGTCGCGCTCCGCCGCACCCTGATACTCCCGAACTTTGGCTAATGCTTCGCCGCGATTCTCCGCCGCCCGCGTGTCCAGCGCTGCCGTCGCCTTCGCCAGAGCTTCGCTTGAGCGCAGCACCGTATCCGACCCGTGACCGCCGCGTGCCGTCGGATCCGTCACGCCCGCCACGATGAAATGCGGTTCGTCGGCAAACGAATAATCGGTCGTGAAATCGATCCTTTTCGCCTCCCCGGCCGCCACGGAAATTTCGCGCGACCCCGCCTCCGAACGGATCGTATAGGCGCCGGCCGCTACTTCCGCAAAATGATAACTGCCTGCCCCATCGGTGTGTGTGGTGTAAGCCTGCCCTGGTTGCTTGGACCGCAGCGTCACCGGAGAACCAGCTATCCCATGTCCCTGCTCATCGCGTACGGCGCCCGCGAGCGAACCGGCGCTCTGCGGCCACAACGCAAACCCCATGCAAATCACAGCTCCGATGCCTGCTCCCATCCTGGCCACCGTGCTCGTCATGGTAACAACCGGTCCAGCGCGCTTCGCCCCTTCGCGTCTTCCGGCCGCTGCTTCAGCAGCGCCCGCAGCACCTCGCGCGCTCTTTCCTTTGCCCCTTCCATGCTATAAACACGCGCTAGGTTCAAATATGATTGATCGAACCCCGGCGCTTCTCGCATGCACTCCTCGAACTTCGCCACTGCCTCGTCCCGCCGCCCTGTCCGCAAGTACAGGATGCCCAGGTTGTTCAATGCCTCCGCGTACGCGGGCCGGATACGCAGGGCCTTGAGCAGATATTCGTGAGCCCTCGCCGCGTCGTCGGTCTGTGCAAACACCATTGCCAGGTTGTAGTTCGCTTCCGCGTCTAGCGGCCGCGCCGCCAGCGCCTGCTCCAAAGTCGCGCGCGCTTCGGCCCAACGCCTTTGCAACCGGTAAACATTGCCCAGATTCTCCAGTGCGATCCAATATTCCGGGCTGATCCGCAGCGCCTTCTGAAAATGCGCGACGGCCTCATCCATGCGCCCCTCACGCGTATCCAATAGACCCAGATTGTTCCACGCATTCGGCAGCGTATCCGGATACGCCGCGTTCATCTTCACCGTGCGCTCGAAGCTCTCCCGCGCTTTCCCGGCCTCTCCTTGTGTTAAATAAACGCTGCCCACCCCGTACTCCGCCTCCGCGCTCCCTGGAGCGTTGCGCAGAGCCTGCCGGAATGCCGCCTCCGCTGGCTCGAAGTAGCCGCGCTCGAAGAACGCCGATCCCAGCGACAGGGAATTCCGTCCGAATTCGTAAGTCTCGAGTGAGCCAACAAAAGGTAGCGCCCTCGCGATTTGCTCTGCCCTCGTGTGGGGCAACCCCCGGAAATCCTCAGCGATCTTCGCCTCCGCCACCGCCCCCTGGTAAATCTTTACCACCTGGCCGTCTGAGTCAATCAAGAACGAAGCCGGCAGCACTAAGTCGCGATGCCGGTCGAATATATAACGCGACAGAATGTTGTAAATAGCGGCTAAGTCCTCATTCTGATCCACCCGAACGCTCAGTAATTGCAACCGGGTTCCGCCCGTCCAGTTCTCCCGCAGAGTATCTGCCGCCCCCATCGCCAGCAGTTGCACCAGCGCCGCCTTCCGCTGAACCGCTCCCACCGGCAAAGCCGGCGCGGCAACCGGCGCGAGCAGCCACGTCTCCGTCGTCGCAGGTAGAAGCTCGCCAGCCCGCGCGTTCCCCGCGCCCATCTTGGCCGCGCTGCGGAACTCGTCAATCCGCACCGGCGCCTTCCCTTCCTCTACCCAAACTCGCCGGTTCATTGGCAGATCCCGAAGCTCCTGCATCAGCCCGCCCGGCCATCGGATCGTCGCTTTCACCGGCCCCACCGCCGCACCCAAACCAAAAAACATCTCCTTGCTATGCTGCGAGAGAAATCCCGATCCGGCCTGCAAACTCTTGCTCTGCCTCCCAGCGCCAGTCTCCACCGTAACCACCGCTCCAATTGCGTCGCGATTGCCCTTCGCCCCAACCAGCCGGAACAACATCGACGGCGGTAGTTGCTCCACGACATTCTTCATCAGCCGCAGCTGCGGCGCGTTGCGGTTTTTTAGGCACAATTCCTGACGCCCGTCGTGATCGAAATCTGCCAGAGCGAATGCCCGCCCGTCTTCCCGGAAATCCAGGCCCACCGCTCCCGAGACATCCGAAAACGTCCCGTCCCTGTTGTTCGCGTAAACCAGATTGCGCTCAAACCCGCTCCACGAATAATCCGCGCGGATCAGCTCATTGATCGCGTTCCATCCCTGCTCGTAATCTGGCGATGCCTGTGCCCGGTTCGGTGACCGCGCAACCACTTCCCGCCAAAAAAAACTGTTCAAATCTTCGCTGATCGGCCCCGATAACATCCCGTTTGCGATATACAAATCGTCGAACCCGTCGTGGTCGAAATCCCAAGCGTCGCTCGACCACGCCCATCGCCCGTTTCCCGTCTGGGCCGCCGCCGTCACATCGGCGAACCGCGCGCCGCCGTTGCGAAACAGCGAGTTCCCCATCGCGTGTTTGCGGTACGACGCCCGGACCGCCGCCGTCGCGTTCTTCTGAAATTCCTCCTGCGCCGAGATCCGTTCGCCCGCCGCTGTCCACATATTCCCAACATACAAATCGGACGCGCCGTCGTTGTCGAAGTCCGTCCACGACACACTCATCCCCGCGCCGGTATCTTCGACGCCCGCCTCCGCCGCGACATCCGTAAACGTGCCATCGCCGTTGTTACGGTATAGATTCTTTCGCCCGAAATCGTTCACCACGTATAAGTCCGGCCAGCCATCGCCGTTGAAATCGCCCCATCCGCAGCAAAAGCTATACCGCGTATTGTTGCGGCTCAAGCCGGTTTCCGCCGTCGCATCGCGAAAGGTGCCGTCACCACGATTCTTCATCAGGAAATTCGGCGGCCCGTTCTCCGCCGCATAATAAGGAACTGGATACTGATACTGATCTGCGCCTTGGTAATACGAATAAAGACAGAAGTAAATATCCAGGAGTCCGTCGCCGTTGTAGTCCGCCGCGCACGCGCCCGTGAACGTCCCCTGCGGAGCCTGGGCGAACTGAAACGCGTCCCGCTCAAGCCGGAACTTCCCGCCTCCCTCGTTCAGGAACAACAGCGGACCGTTGGCCCGCACCACTACCAGGTCCTGCCGCCCGTCATTGTCGAAATCGGCGATCAAGGCGCAAGCCGTGTTCTCCAAAATCCCAGTGCCCGACGCCTCCGTTATATCCTCGAACGTGCCATCCCCGCGATTGCGGTACAGCCGGTTCGGCAAACCCGCCGGTTGGCAAACATACAAATCGTCGAACCCGTCCCCATCGATATCGCCTGCCGACACGCCGTTGTGCCCGTAAATATCGATACCGCATGCCCCATCCAATACCGTGCGCCAGTAGTCGGCTCCATGCGCCAGTTGCTGCGCGTAAGATGCATTCCCGCCCAAACATTGCGCTGTAACATCGGCGAACCAAGGTGCGGACGACCGGCTGCGTGTCTCCTCCAGCCAACGCCAGCGCCGCACCCGGCGCATTTCCCCCGGCGCAGTCGTCCACGCCATCTCCCACGTCCCGGCGCGCTGTTCGCGATAATATCCCGCTACCGTCCCGGCTAACTCGTACCGCACCCGGGTTCGCACGCTCCCGTCCGTCACATCGAGTCGTGTTACCTGAAAATCGGCGGTAATGATCTCCGAATAACCCCCCAGCCAGCCTTCTAACTCTCCAACAAAACCCGCCGCGCCCAGTCCCGCGCCCGTCCCGAAGGTGACTCGCCGAACCTCCAGCCCGGGTCCCGCACGTACCACGTGCCACCCCGTCCCCGTAGCCGGTCCGCCCTGAAAATCCACCGCCATAGCCGCCGCAATCGGCCGCACATTCCGCGGCGATTCCTGTAACCCCGCCGCCCATTGCCCCAAAACCTCGGCAATCGGACGATGCTCTTTTTCAGAAGGAAAATCGGAAGACCCCGCCGCCCCCCGTGCGCGAAACGCATCCAGCGGCGTGTCCAACCGGTAACGCGGATGCAGCCGGTCCTCGCTGCCCGCGCGCAGCCCGCGCACCCCTAAGCCGCCGTAAAACGGGAGCGCAAGCGCGCGCAGCAGGAAGTTCCGTCTCCGAATATCGCCGTTCGCGCTCACCAGGGGAATCTCGAATCTATCACACCACGAATTCTGCATCTTTTCTCGCGATTTCCTAAACGAATCCCCTCCGCGCCGCGTCAATTGTGTGGATTCGTTAGCAAATGAAAAGCCTGGCTCTCTGGCTGTTGCCCATGACTCTGTGCGCCGGACAGCCACGTTTCGCCCGCTTGGGCGAATTTGATGGCGCCGTCCAGGTGCAGCTTCAGGCCGCCGACGATTGGCAGCCAGCCCGCCGCAATCTCCCCCTCCGCGAATCTTCGTGGGTGCGCACCGAAGGCCCCGCCCGCGTCGAAGTGGAACTGGACGACGGCAGTGTCCTCCGCATCGGTGGCGATTCGCTCGTTGAACTCTCCGATTACACGCGCCTCTCCACCGGTCAGCGCGTCACCCTCATTTCCCTCGATCGCGGCCTCGCCTATTTCACCGGCGCGTCCGAAGGCGCCGATTCCCTCGTCGTCGCACTGCCCGGCGCGCAAGTCATTGTCCGCCAATCCGCCCGCTTGCGCCTCGAAGCTCGCGATCCCTGGAGCTTCGTCGCCGCCGCCGAGGGCTCCGCGCGCTTCTCCTCCCCTACCGCGGAATTCGACCTCGACGCCGGCCAGATCGTCAAACTGGATCCCGCGCATCCCGGCCGCTTCTTTCTCAATAAGGAGATCCAGCCCCTCGATACCGACCGCTGGTGTGACGACCGCGATGCCGTCCTCTCCTCCACCACCTCCGCCGCCCACCTTCCCGAACGCTACGGCCTCTCCGATCTGGACGCCTCGGGCGCGTGGATCAGCACCGCCGAACTCGGTACCGTCTGGAAGCCCAAAGTCGGCGCGGGATGGGCCCCCTACCGCTACGGGAAGTGGCAGTGGTTCGATGGCCTCGGCTACACCTGGATCGCCGATGATACCTGGGGCTGGCTCCCTTATCACTACGGCCGATGGACCACCCTCGAAGGTTCCGGCTGGGTCTGGGTGCCCGGCGACAGCACGGTTTTCAAACCCGGTGAAGTCTACTGGTTGAAGAGCGCCAGGCTGGTGGGGTGGGGTGCCCTCGCCCCCGGCGAGACCTGGAGGCCGCCCGATCCTCCACAACTCTATCTCAACGCCAACACCACCTACGCGACCTACGTTCCTGAGGCACACGATATCGATCCCGCCGGCTTCACGGCCCGTCCGAAAGAAGTCCTTCCAACCGCCGTTTTCGTGCAGGCGCTCTCATCGCCGCCGTTTCCCGCCACGCGGCTCGACGCTTTCCGGCCCGAACTGCGCGTCTCGAGCTCCCGCGCGGTTTCGGTGGTCGGCGATGCCGCTTTCGACGCTCAACGCGCCCCCGCCCAGTCCGCACCGCCCGATGCCGCCTACGCCGCGGCGCCGCCCGCTTCTGCGCCGGTCGACGTGGTCAACACGCAACCCGATCAGATCCCCTACGATAATGACCAGTTGTCCTACGGCCTTCCCGCCTACCTCGGCATCATAGTCGTGCAGCCACCGCCCAGCAAAGCCGCCGCCAAAGCCGAAAAGACTCCATCGGCGCCGCCATCCACCAAGAGGCCCGATCCCGCGGAACCCCATACCCCAGTCAAACCCAAGCCGGTCGACCCCAACCGGCCCGTCAATTGAGCACCCCATGCGCCTCTTGATTCCTGCCTCATTCATCCTCCTCGCAGCCGCGCCGGCTTCTGCCGAAGATCCCTGGATGGTCATTGCCTCCACCCGCGCCGGGCGCATCCAATTCTTCGACGCCTCCCTCGCGCCTATCGCCGACATCGGCGTCAACCAGCCACTCGAAAGCCTGGCCGTTAGCCCCGATGGCCGCCGCCTCTACATCTCTCAGCCGAGCCTCGAGAATTCCGGTCGTTGCTGCGGCCTGTTTTCACTCGACCTCACCACCAAAAGGCTCTGCCCCATTACGTCCGCCGCGCTCTTCGGCATCCCGTCGCCCGACGGCCGCTACCTCTTTACCCAGAGCCGCCGCGGCGTGAATATCTTCGACGCCAGTACCCTCGCCCAGATCGCCACCCTGCCCGCCGCTGGCGCCTACAATCTCCAGCCTTCGCCCGACGGTCGTTGGCTGTTCGGCCTGCTGAATTCCGACAAGCCAAAGTTAGATATCTTCGACGTCAAAAACCGCAAGCTCGTCCGCCACGTCGCTGTTCCCTCCTCTCCGGCTGCCGGCGTCTGGTCCGGCGGCCGCTTTTACGTTTTCAGCTACGGCGATGTCGGCAAAGGCAGCCTTTGGGCAATGAGCCCCGAAGACGCAGAGTTGACTCCCCAGAATCCGGTCCCTCTCCCCGATTTTCATGGCGATTGCGTTCAGCCCGTCCTGCTCACCCTGACCGGAGCGCCCGACCGCATCTTCATCGCCGAAGCCTTCGGCTTCAATCATGATCGCCGCCTCAGTTGCCCCGCCGACGCCGTCGGAGGCGTGCGTGAATTCTTCCCCGGCAGCGACAACGCTTTCGACCTCGCCTTCAAAGTCCCGGTCAATCGCATGGTCTACAACGACGCGAATCGCGAACTCTACATCCTAAGTCCGGGGGATGGCTCCCAGGGCCCGCGCATCCTTCAGTACGAAGTCAGTACCCAGCGCCCGATGCATACCGTCACCCTGGAACCTGGCGAATGGAATCTTACCATCGCCCGCATTCCCCCCGCCCTCGTGCCCCGCCACAACGTGCACGCCCAATCCTGTTCGCGCTAATCCCGGCAAACCTTTCGCTGCCCGCGCCGCCACTAAAACGGACCTGTTAGTATGTTACTCATGCTGCGCCTTGTAATACTAACCGCCCTTTTTCTGTCACTCCCCGCCCGCTGGCTGGCCGCCGCCACTTACCAATATCCGTTTCAGAATCCCGACCTGCCCCTCGAACAGCGCGTTGCCGGCATCGTCAGCCTGATGACCCTCGACGAAAAAATCGCCTGCCTCGGCACCCGTCCCAATGTCCCCCGCCTCGGTATCCAGGGCACCGGTCACGTCGAAGGACTCCATGGCCTTGCCCTTGGCGGCCCCGGAGGTTGGGGCCGTCCCCAGCCGATCCCCACCACGCAATTCTCCCAAGCCATCGGCATGGCCGAAACCTGGGACCCTGTCCTCATTCGCAAAGCCGGCGCCGTCGAAGGTACGGAAACTCGCTACATCTATCAAAGTAAGAAGCGCGGCGGCCTCGTCGTCCGCGCCCCCAATGCCGACCTCGGCCGCGACCCCCGCTGGGGACGCACCGAGGAATGCTTCGGCGAAGATCCCTTCTTCAACGGAACCATGGTCACAGCCATGGTCAAAGGCCTCCAGGGCGACGACCCCAATTATTGGCTCACCGCCGCCCTCATGAAGCACTTCCTCGCCAATAGCAACGAAAACGGCCGCGGCGGCTCTTCCTCCGACTTCGACGAGCGGCTCCTCCGCGAATACTATTCCGTCCCCTTCCGCATGGGAGTCCTTGATGGCGGCTCGCGCGCTTACATGGCCGCCTACAATGCCTGGAACCACATCCCCATGACCGTCAACCCCATCCTGCGTGACATCACCATGAAGGAATGGGGCGTCGACGGCATCGTCTGCACTGACGCCGGCTCCCTGCGCAACATGATCAATCTGCACAAGTATTACCCCGCCTTGAGCGAAGGCGCGGCCGGCGCCGTGAAAGCTGGCATCAACCAGTTCCTCGATCGCTTCCAGGTGCCCGTGCAGGATGCCCTGAAAGAAAACCGCCTCACCGAAGCCGATATCGACGAGGTCATCAAAGGCGAGTTCCGCGTCATGATCCGCCTCGGCCTCCTCGATCCGCCCGAGCGCGTAGCCTATTCAAAACTCACGGGCGACGGAGACGCCTGGAAAATGGACGGCCACAAAGACGTCGCCAAACAGGTCGCCCTCGAATCGATCGTCCTTCTCAAGAACGAGAACCGGTTCCTCCCGCTCGACCGGTCCGCCCTCAAATCGATCGCCGTCATCGGCCCGCGCGCCAACGAGGTCCTGCTCGATTGGTATAGTGGCACCCCCCCCTACACCATCACGCCGCTCGACGGCATCAAGGCGAAAGTTGGCCCCGGCGTAACCGTCAACTACGCCGCAAACAACGATAACGGCGCCGCCGCGAAAGCGGCCACCGACAGCGATGTCGCGCTGGTATTCGTAGGGAATCACACCACCTGCGATGCCGGATGGGAGAAGTGCCCCACCCTCAGCGACGGCAAGGAAGCCGTCGACCGCCGCGCCATCGACCTCGAGCAGGAAGAGCTGGTTAAGCAGGTCTATACCGCCAATCCGAAGACGGTAATGGTGCTCGTTTCCAGTTTTCCCTTCGCCGTAAACTGGAGTCAGGCCACTCTGCCCGCGATCCTGCACATGACCCACAACGCCCAGGAAATGGGCGCAGCCATTGCCGACGTGCTCTTCGGCGACTACAATCCCGCCGGCCGCCTCGTCCAGACTTGGCCGAAATCGCTCGATCAGGTTCCCCCCATGATGGACTACGACATCCGCCACGGCCGCACCTATATGTATTTCAAGGGGGATCCCCTCTATCCATTCGGCTACGGGCTGAGCTTCACCACGTTCAAATTTTCTAAGCTGCGCGTCAACACCGCCAAGCTCGCCTCGGGCGGAACGGTAACCGTCAGCTTGGACGTCAAGAATACCGGCGCGCGCGCGGGCGACGAAGTCGTCGAGCTTTACGTGAAGCACCTGAAATCCGCAGTCGCTCGGCCAGCCAACGAACTGCACGGCTTTCGCCGCGTCTCTCTCGCCCCTAACGAAACCAAGACAGTGGAAATCCCGTTGGCCGCCGATTCCCTCCGCTACTGGGACATCGCCGGCAAGCATTGGACCCTGGAACCGGACGACATCCTACTGACCGTCGGTGAGTCCTCCGCCGGCGCGCTGCTCTCACATACGCTGCACATCGGCGGATCCAAGTGAATCGCCTGCTCGTCGCCTTGTTGTTCGCCGTTCCCTTATGCGGTACCTCGGACAAAGGCGGCATCATGTTAGGCGGCGGCAGCACCGATGTCGATGACGCCTTCCGCTGGATGTGCGCGAAGGCCGGCGGCGGCGATTTCTTGATCATCCGCGCCAGCGGCACGAACGCTTACGACCCTTACATCCGCGGCCTCTGCCCATCGCTTCAATCCGTCCAAACCCTGATCGTCACCAGCCGCGAACAAGCCCAGCAGCCCGCGGTAAAAGACGCCATCATGAACGCTTCCGCCATCTTTATCGCCGGAGGAGACCAGGGCAGCTACGTCAGGTTTTATTCAGATACGCCCGTAGTAACCGCCATCAACGCCCAGGCCGCGCGCGGAGTAACAATCGGAGGCACCAGCGCCGGTACTGCCGTGCTCGCGCAATTTGGATATTCGGCCCTGACCGGTTCCGTGAAATCGAGCGAAGCGCTGGCCAATCCTTACACACCGCTCATCACCGTCTCCAACGGATTTCTCAACGTCTCGCCGCTGCTGCGCAACACCTTCACCGACGACCATTTTCACGAACGCGACCGCATGGGCCGCCTCATCGCTTTCCTCGCGCGCGTCATTCAAGATGGGGGCGCAACCGTCATGTCCGCTATAGCCGTCGACGAGAAAACCGCTTACCTGATGGAACCCGATGGGACCGGCAAGGTAGCCGGCTCGGGATCGGTCTACTTCCTCAAAACGACGGAACCGCCCGGGATCTGCAAACCCGGGACCCCGCTCACCTTCCGCAACATCTCCGTTTCCCGAAGACGAGCAGCCGGTCCTGAAATCAACTATCGGATCTCCGCCATCGAAGGCGTCCTGCACTCCACCCAGCCCGGAGGCGCAATCTACTAAACCACCGCCAGTACCGCTTCCGCATGCCCTTCCGGCTTCACCTTCGAAAAAATTTTCGCAATCTTACCTTGCTCGTCGATGATGAAGGTGCTCCGTTCGACACCCATTACCTTCTTCCCATACATGTTCTTTTCCTTCCACACGCCATACGCATCGGCGGCCTTCTTGTCGACATCGCACAACAGCGTGTAGGGAAGCTTCTGATTGGTTTTGAAAGTCGTCTGAGCATTAGGCGCGTCTTTTGAAATCCCCAGTACCACCACGCCCTTCTTCTCAAACTTTTTGTAAGTATCGCGAAACTCGCAAGCCTCCACCGTGCATCCCGGCGTGCTCGCCTTCGGATAGAAAAACAGAACCACCTTCTTCCCGCGCAGGCTCTGCCAATCGAACGCCTCGCCGGTGTCTGTCTGCAACTGAATCTCAGGAGCCGAATCGCCTTCTTTTAACATAGTTTTTTCTTCAACAGTTCGTTCACCACGCCCGGGTTTGCCTGCCCGCGCGAAGCCTTCATTACCTGTCCCACCAAAAAACCGATCACTGTCGTTTTACCGCCCTTGTACTGCTCCACCTGCTTCGCATTCTCCCGCAGCACCTGATCGACAATCTGCTCGAGCGCACCGCTATCGCTGATCTGCTTCAGCCCTTCGCTCTCGACGATCGCCGCGGCATCCTCGCCGCTCGTAAACATCTTGCCGAAAACTTCCTTCGCAATCTTGCCCGAAATTTCGCCCTTGCCGATCAGCGCAATCAAACCGCCCAGCCTCTCCGGAGTCACCGGCGAATCTGCAATTGCCTGCCCCGCCGCATTCAGTGCGCCCATCAGATCGCCCATCACCCAATTCGCCGCCGCCTTCGGTTCCCCCGCCACCGCCGCCGCCTTTTCGAAATACTCCGCGATGGCTCGGCTGGCCGTCAGCACATCCGCATCGTAGGCGGTCAAGTCGTAGCTCGCCAAGAATCGTGCACGCTTGCGAGCCGGCAACTCCGGCATGCGCGACCGGATCTCATCCAGCCACTCTGCGGGAATCCGCAAAGGCGCTAAGTCCGGCTCGGGAAAATAACGGTAGTCATGAGCGTGCTCCTTGCTCCGCATCGTGGCGGTTTCGCCCGTGTCGGGATTGAACAGCCGCGTCTCCTGCGCAATCGCCCCGCCGCCTTCCAGAATCCCCACCTGCCGCGCGATTTCATAATCCAGCGCAGCCTTCAGAAAACGGAACGAATTCAGGTTCTTCACCTCGGCCTTGGTGCCGAATTCGGCGGCGCCCTTCAGCCGTACCGATACATTGGCATCGCAGCGCAGATGCCCCTTTTCCATATCGCAGGTCGATACGTTCAGGAATTCCAGCGTCTGCTTCAGCCCGGTCAGCAGATCGTAGGCTTCCTGCGGCCCGCGCATATCCGGCTCGGTGACGATCTCGATCAAAGGCGTGCCGGAACGGTTCAGATCCACATACGTATTCCGCGACGAATCGGGAAACCCATCGTGGATGCTCTTGCCGGCATCGTCTTCCATGTGGACGCGCGTGATCCCGATGCGCTTCAGCGCGCCATCCACCACGATTTCCGCCCATCCCCGCTCCGCCAGCGGCTCTTCATACTGCGAGATCTGGTATCCCTTCGGCAGATCCGGATAGAAGTAGTTTTTCCGCGCAAACCGCGACACCGGGCGCACCGCGCAGTTTAAAGCCAGCGCAGCCTCGATCGCCAGTTCGACCGCCCTTGCGTTGATCACCGGCAGCGCCCCCGGCAGCCCCAGGCAAACCGGACACACGTTGCTGTTCGGGTCCGCGCCAAAACTGGTAGGGCACCCGCAGAAGATCTTGGTGACGGTCGCCAGTTGAACGTGGACTTCCAGCCCGATGACGGCTTCGTACTTCGCGATTGCCTCGGGCGATGACATGCTCCTCACATTATAGAGGAGGGTGAATCGGACAATTGAACATCCATTGCGTCCTGAACCGGTCGGTCAGCGTTCCGAAACGCGCGCCCCAAAACGCATCCTGCAACGGCATCGTCACCGTACCCCCCGCGCTCAGAGACGCGAACAGTGCCTCTATCTCTTCCAGCCCTTCGCACTCGATCATGACTGCGGAGTTGTTCCCCTCCCGCAACGGCCGCTCTCCGATACTGTCCGACCCCATCAGGATCGTGGCGCCCTTGGAAATCGTCGCATGCGCGATCTGACCCTTGTGGCCCTCGCCCAAGATCCCGCCAGGAACATCCGCGGCAGGCAGCAGAAATAACTCCGCGCCAAAGCATTCCCCGTAGAAATCCATCGCCTCGCGGCAGTTGCCATCGAAGGTCACGAACGGAATGGTTTTCATCTCTACTAAACTACAATGAACGTGACCATGCGCATCCCCTTTGCCAAAATGCACGGCGCCAGGAACGACTTCCTGCTCACCAGCACCGCCGATGCTCCGCCGGTCGGCCTTCCGGAAATCGCACAAGCCATTTGCAATAGAAACACCGGCGTCGGCGCTGACGGCTGGATGCTCATCGATACCGCCCCCACCCCGCACTACGATGCAGCCATCCGCTTGTTCAATTCCGATGGCAGCGAACCGGAGATGTCCGGCAACGGGACCCGTTGCGCTGCGGCCTTTGTGATCGGCCAGGGCCGCGCCCGTGACGAAGTGCGCATCCGCACCGGCGCCGGGGTCAAATCGCTGCGCCTTCTAAATCGCCAAGGCCGTACGTTCGTCTTCGAGATGAACATGGGCCGCCCCGAAATCATCGCCGCCAGATTTGACTTGCCCCTCCTCCAAGGCACCCGCGACGTCTCGCTCCTGTGGGTTGGCAATCCGCAGTGCGCCCTGCCGGTCGCGAACTTCGATTTCGATTGGAGAGCGCTAGGCGCGGAAATCGAACATCACCCGCACTTTCCCAACCGCACCAATGTCTCCTTCATGCGAGCCATCGGCGATCGAGATCTGGAAGTGAGATTCTGGGAGCGCGGCGCGGGGGAAACTATGAGCTCAGGCACCGGGTCTACCGGCGCATTCGCGGCCGCCGTAGCGAGGGGAATGATTCAGTGCCCCGCCCGCGTCATCACGCCGGCGGGGCCTCTGGATATGCGCTGGGAAGACGATATCTTCCTTATCGGCCCGGCCGAAACAGTGGCCGAAGGCGTCTTCTTCTACTGATTAGTGCTGTTCGTGCATCTCATGATCGGCATGCGGCGTCTCGCCGGGCTTCATCGCAGGCTCTTCCGATCCCCGGTGGCACGTAAAGCAGGTTACGTGAGTCTTGCCGTCCGGAAACTTGGCATTGATATCGCGCGCCAGCACGATCATCTTCCGCGCAATTTCCTTGTGATGCTTCTCATCGCTGGCAAAGTCGCCTTGCACATGGCAAAAATCGCAGCGAACTCCGAGCGCCATCCGGTATTCCTGCATCGTTTCCATCAGATGCTCCGGCTGCAATAGCTTCAAATTCTTCGGCGCAGGCATCTCCCTGTGTCCCCCTGGGGGCGGACCACCGGGCGGGGGCTGCTGCGCAAACGCGCACAACGAAGCGAACACGACCAGCATCGTCAGTTTCATAGCTACTCATTATCACACAGCAGTGGCGCGGACGAGTCGCATTTCATCGTCTCCCCCCGCTGTTGGTCTCTTGCCAGTCCCTTTAGTGAATCGTGAACGTCAATGCGTTCGACGTGCCGCCGCCAGGCGCCGGATTCTTCACTGTCACCGAAGCGGTCCCCGCCGCCGCGATGTCCGCCGCTGGAACCTTTGCTGTAACTTGCGTGCCGCTCACGAAGGTGGTGGCCAGAGCCGCGCCGTTCCACTCCACCGTGCATCCGGAAACGAACTTGGTCCCGTTTACCGTCAGCGTGAATGAAGCGCCGCCGTGCGTCGCGCTCGATGGGGAAAGCGAAACCGCCGTCGGCACCGCATTGGGCGCCTCTACGTGTACGCTGATGCTCGCCGTCGCGGTGTTCCCGCTGGTGTCAATAGCCGAAGCCGTAATCGTCCGATTGCCGGCGGTCCCCGAAAGAGCTGGAAAACTGGCCGTGTAGGTGGAACCGCTCCCTTTAGCCACGATCAGTTCGCTTGGGTCGATGACACCATTGCCATTCACATCGAAAGCAACGGTCACTGAGCCGACTGCCGCGTTGTCCGTCGCTGTCACGCTGACCTTCAGAGGCAGTGTCAGTCCTTCATTGGCATTCGCTTTTGGCGACGTAATCGCCACGGCCGGCGGCGTGCTGTCGATCGACCCGTTGATATTGACATAATCCACAGCGGTCAGTTCCGGTGTCTCCAATTCGCTCTCCGGGAACGTACCGAACGATAACCCGGCTGTATTGCCCAGGTGCATCTCCGAATCGGAAAAGTTTTCCTGCAGATTACCCCAGTCGTTGAAGGTCGGATCGGTCGCGCCGGAGTAGCTCTGAACGGTCGCGTCCTCATTGCACTCAAGCTGCCAGCTGTAGCTCATCAAACTGAGATAATCCGAACCTTGATAAGCATTGAAGTTAGTGCCCCCGTGGCGCAGCCCCAAGGTGTGTCCCAATTCGTGCGCGATCGTTCGCCATTGCGCGCAAGGAGTACCCAATACGGCGGTGGTGGCCAGCGGCGCCACGCTGAACCCGCCGAAAGTAATAATCAAATCGTTGCCGGGCAGGGAATTCGCATCCGGCGAGTTATAGAAGAACACCTCCGACAGTCCGCTGCTCCCTTCCAGTAGGCTGAACGTGCTCGTGTGATCGGGATTGGTTTTCCAGTTCGATCCGATCTGAACCGTAGTGGAGTTCAGAATATCCATTACCGTGCCATACTCGCCCACACCGGTGCCGCCCGTGATCTTAACCACATCCCCAACGGATGTGCTGGCGGGAAGCGGGCTCAGCGAAGTCAAGGTATTCGGGCCGGCCGTTCCAACCTTCCAGCTGTTGGCGTTGGCGCTGTCCTGCTCCACTCCAAAAAAGTTGCCCAACACCGCATAGTGAAATGCCAGTTCGCGTCCGTCCTTGTCGTGCGATCCGAAATAGTTGTCCTTCACATCCTGATACGCCCGCGTTGCGATGCCCGGCACGGTCAGGGAATTCGGGATGCCGAAATAGATGACTTCGGGGAAGCCGCTGCTGCCGGTTCCGCTGAGACCGATCTGGCTGCCTCCGTCGAGCGGCCCCGATCCCATGTTGACGTTGTACGGTACCCCGGCTGAGTCCGTCCCCGACCCGCCATCGATGTGCATCGTAATCCCCGCAGGGATGGATGCCGGCGCCGTGCCGTCGATGCGCGAACCGTATGAGGTCCCGTTCAAGGCGGGCGCTTTCGCAAACATGGATTCCAGGAAGCCCGCGGCCCCCTGACCCGGCGCCGCGCCGATCACGCCCGGAAATGGCTGGTATGTGTAATTCGCTTGCTTCGCGATCCAGTCGACCTCCAGGAATAAGTCGCGCTCGTTGACATTAGCCCCCATCGCCGCCAGGTTCAGATCCACAATGCCATCCTGGTCCATGTCGATTCCCGTCGTTTCCCAATGATCGAGCAAGCCGTCCTGATCCGAGTCCAAATGGTTGCCCCGCGCGATGAACTGCCCGGTCGCAGTCGAAGCCCAAAATGCGACGCGATGGTCGCCGCGCCGCATGGTGCGTACCGCGCCCGTTTCATCTTCGGCGGCGTTGGCGATTCCGTCTAAAACATTCACTGCGGTAACCACGTTGCTGCCAATGCGGTCGCCGACCTGAACCACGGGAATAGCCGTACGGGCGTGCCCGATCCAAACATTTGCCCCGAGCTCCTCTTCCACATCGCAGCGGATCGTCCAAAGACCCTGCTGGCCCGAAAAGAAGAGCGGCACTCCGCTCTTCAGCACCGGATTCGGCCGGCTCGCCTCCGACGGCGTTCCGATAAAAGAAACCACAAACGAATAGTTATAAGTGCCCGAGCCTCCGAACTTTACATCGGTTACCGCCACGCGGCTTTCAACCCCATATCCGGCGGGATTAAAGTAAATTGCGTTGCCGGCCTCGTCGTACCCGAGTTCCGCGCCAGGCTTGCAAGTGTTCCCGGGAACGCACAGGCCGTTCTGCGCGCCATTCTCCATCACCTGGAGACCGGTCAGTTGCGTCAACACCCACTCGCTGCCGAATTTCCAATACGCAAAGATGCCCGGCCCGGCTGGAATGCCGGTCGCCGCCGCGCCCGCCGCGTTAAGATTTCCCTGAAAGGCGATGATGTTGCCGTCCCGCGAGAGCCCCGGCGCCGAATCGATCGAAGTGAAATACTTCCCGTCGGCGATGGTAGTCGAGGACTGCAGGCCGCGCGCGTATAGCACCATCTCGAAGTTTCCGTTGCCGTTCGATGCCGTCGTATACAGCAGCACTTCATCGGCATCGTCGATTACCGGTTCGCCCACGCTCACGCTCACCGTCGTCTTATAGAGCGTGCCTGTGGAGAGCTCCTCAACCAGGTACTTAGTGGTGGGATTGTTTTGATCCAGCGCCATAAAGGCCACGTCGCCGTTCTTGTTTACGCTCGGATAAGGAAAGATAGCGCCGAACTGCTGGCTCGGCCCCCCCCGGCCTGCATACCGGTAGGAATCCGCGGTCGCCGTGTTCCATACCCGGATTGACGTCGTTGCCGGACTTGTCGTCGTGATACTGTCTTTCGATACCAGCGATGGAACACCCGGATACGCCGAGCCGATTTGCACCGCGGCATCGTAAATCTCGCTGCTCCCTGTTTCGCCGGGATTAATCGGACTGGCTGCGGGATGCATGTGGCCGTCGCCCACCCACAACCCATTGCCGCTCAGTGCTGTAGTCTGCCCCGCGAAGCCCACCTGCCCGAAATCGTTGATGGAAGGATAGGATCCGAGGGTCGTGAAATTATTGCCATTACAACTGCCCGTCTGAGCAATGATGTAATATTCGTAGAATTTTCCAGGAATAGCGCTGTTGGTGCATTGCCCCAAAGCGCCGCTGGCCGCGGCAATCATGCTAGCTGCCGGCAAAATGACAGTTATGAACGAGTGAAATCTTGGGTAAGTCATAGGTGTGAACTCAAAAAATGGGTTTCCTGTGGATGATAGACCGATTAAGTATAGAAGCCGGGCAAGCCGAACACAAGAAGGAAAAAGTACTGCCGGTTCCAGTGAGAAAACTTACTGAGCGGCCGCCAGAACCTCTGACGGCTCCGGCTTTCCGCGCTTGCCGTAGCGGATCCTGCCGTCCGGCCCGATCAGGTAGACTGTACGTTTTACGAACAGACCGTTGGCATGGTAAAGCGAGGCGACTTTCTGCCCTTCGTCAACCAGAAGAGGAAAGGGAAGGCGATACTTTTCCTGGAACTTTGCGTGGCTCGCCGCGCCCGCCGGATTCACCCCGAACACCAGCGCATTGCGTTTGCGCGCCTCGCTCCATTGGTCGCGGAACTCGCAAAGTTGTTTACGGCAAGTCGGCGTGTCGTCGCCCGGATAAAACACCAGCACGACATTCTTGCCTCTTAGTTTCGAAAGGCTGACACTCCCTCCATCCTGCTTCCGCAGCGTGAAATCGGGCGCCTGCGAACTTGTGGGCAATGGGTCTGAAAACAGCCAGTCAAACATGAATGATCCTCCGGCGAAACTAAAACCCTTCCCAAACGTACGCGCAAAACTTACGGATCGTCTCGAAGCCGACCTGTTCGTAAAGCCGGATGGCGTCCCGATTCGAGGCGGTCACCGTCAAGCTGGTCTTCCGGCAGCCCGCCTCCCGCAATAAACTCAGAGACTGTCGCAGCAACCCATAGCCCACCCCCGTGCCGCGCACCCACGGCGCCACGCAAATTTGCGTGATGTGCCCGCAATAAGGCATCACCAGGCTCGCCAGGCAGATACCGCAGACGCGACCGCTCAGCCGGTCGAATGCTGCCACCGACGCCGGTTTGAAAAACGTTCCGCATCCCGGATACTGAACGATATTGAACAGGAATCGCCGCGCCCCTGCCACCGACCGGTATTGATCGTTGATCGAACTGTCTACGTGCCCTTGATACGCAGCCGCGATCAATTGGGCCGCCGGCTCTTGATATTGATCCGACCAGCGTTCCATATAAACGCGGCTCGCGGCCGGCTCCGCCCGCCTCTCGGCTTCAAGGTTGGCCGAATGCATATCCAGCATCATGAAGTTACGCTCGAAGATGCTCAGATGCTTGGCCAGCGGCAAGAGGCCCCCGGCCCGCCACATCATCAACTGAGACTCAATACGCCCTACTTGCGGCGCGGCCGCCAAAGCACCGAGTACGGACTGCAACAGCAGGCTCTCATTCCGATCGTCGCAGTAAGCGTCCCGCACGAACAAATCGCCGATCAGGCCCTTCTGATCCTCCAGCACGTAATAGGCGTAGCCGGCTGCTTCGCCGTCATCCACAAGCGCAAAACCGTTCAGCGCCCGCATGTCCACAAACCGGCGCACCAGTTCCGCCGACTTGCTGAAATCCCAGTCGAGAAGCTGCCGCCACGACTCCACTTCTTCGTCCAGCAACGATTCCAGATCCTCGGAGCGCAGATGGCGCAGGTCCACCAAACTGGGTGTGGGCGCGAAAGCGGCAGGTTCGAGGCGCGCGGCCATGCTGCCGCCATTGTATCAGGTAGTTACCGGCGCGCCTTTCAGATATGCCAGCTCGGGTTTGCCACATGAAAGCGCGAAGAGCGCCTCTTTCCGCCGCACGGAGGAGAGACCTCAATGACCTACAGCGGCGCGGGGAGCAACAATTTGCGCGGGACCCTCGAAAGTAGGGACTAGCCAAAACGCCCGCCGATCGTGTAAGTCCTATCGACGGTGTACTTCAGGCAGAGCCGAGACCTGTTGGCTCGTCCCGCCGAGCGTTACAATGAACGTTGCTGCGATCGATCTCCTCGCCTTTTAGGTCGCCTACCCTGCTGACACTATGCCGGTGCTGATCTCACTGCTGCGCGGAATTAACTTAGCCGGTCGCCGCAAAGTTAAAATGGAAGAGCTGCGAGCGATCTATGCTGCGCAGGGCTTTCAAGACGTACAAACCTATATCAATTCCGGCAACGTGATCTTCAAAACCGGCGCTCGCGACCTTCTTCGCCTCCGCCAGCGCCTCGAAGATTCGATCGAAGAGGCCTTCGGCTTTCGCTCCCACGTGGTCCTGCGAACTCCCGCCGATCTGCGAGACGTCATCGCCCGCAACCCTTTCGCCGCGAAGGAATGCTTGGATCCCCGTAGGCTCGCCATTTGCTTTCTGGCCGGCGAATTGAGCACCCCCACCCAGCGCCTGCTCCACACACTGGATTGCAAACCCGAGGAGTTGCACGCCCACGCGCGCGAGCTTTTCATCTACTATCCCAACGGCATGGCGCGGCCGAAATTGTCTCTGGTTGCGGTAGAGAAGATCATGAAAATCTCCGGCACGAGTCGTAACTTGAACACGGTGAAAAAACTGCTGGAAATGGCGGAGAAGTTGGAAGCCTGAGTGCTAGTCGCCGTAAATGGCGTTCAGCATCGCCGCCAACCGTACGCCGCCTTTATACAACTGCTCTCGCACCACTTTTACGGATTCCGTGCCATACGACCGCGGACCATTCACTTTAACGTCGCGCAAACTCGCCGGAGCTTCCGTCGCGCAATTCCGCGGCTGCACGTCGATGAACGTGGCAATCACCGGCAGCCGCGGCCGCGCCTTGCCATATACCTGCGCCTTCGCCACCAGGAAGGAATCGGCGGCAATGTTCTCGATGCTGCCGTAGTCCTGCCAACGCTGCCTCTTGCGGTGAAACCTGCTTTCCATTCCAGAAATCATCCCGGGCCCATCCTCCGCTACGAGTTTGTCCACCAGCGTTATGTCCCAAACAGCGTGCAGATTATGCACCGGATCGAAACCAGTAACGTTCACGCAATTGCCGCCCGCATCGGCATCGGTCACGCAATGCAGCGGCTGATGGATATCGCCCGCAAAATGCACCAGGAATGCCAGTTCTTTCGATTCCGGCCAAGTGCCATCGGCCTTGTGCTGCTTCAAATTCGTCAGATATTGCGTCATCTTCGCAACGATGCAGTTGCCTTCCGGGCACCGCGCGGCAATGTGCGTCGGCCCCTCAAACATTCCGACGTCGATGTAATGCCACGGCGCAGTCGCGCCCTTGCCGCCAGGCATGTGGTCGGGCCAGATCGCCGCCCGCGCCATCGCCTCCGCCAACGAATCCGTTGTGCCCGCGGGCGGCGCGAAAGTCGAATCCTGCTTCAGTAGCTCCGCAATCGCCTGCCGCGCGCGTTCCGTCAAATGGGCGGATGCAATGCGCGCTACTGTCTTATGCCCTTCGTCGCCCCAGCACCACGCCTGTCCCGGAACGAGCAACAATAGTGCGACAGCACTTCTCCACATCGCCCCAGTATAAGGGCAACCCTTGCATCTGTGCTCTCCTCACACGCCGCATTCACCCATGTTTTATGAACTCAGTGCGGTACTTCGGCGCGAGCGCTTCGGCCTTGGCGCGGAACGCCGCTTGGCCGACTGAGTCCGCCTTGGGCGGCGGAGTTGTCCGTGTTGCCACCGCATCCCCAACCTCGATAAAGAAGTTTTCTTGCCCCGCCGGCGAGCAGATGCACAACAATCGCGCCGCCCGGTCGCTGGTGTTTTGAAATTGGTGCGGCGCATTAGCGGGTATATTGATGGTTTCGCCAGCGCGCACGATGGATTTCGCGCCACGAAAGGTCGCTTCGATCTCGCCCTCCAGAACCGTAAACGATTCCTCGAAATCATGGCGGTGCGGGGGCGGGCCGCCACCGGGGGGAACATGCATGTCGATCAGCGAGTAGCGGCCAGCCGTTTCTTTGCCCGCAAGCAGGATCGTGTACGTGTCGCCCACCAAACCAAGGTGAGGGAGGCTCTGGTCTTCGTTCGGCCGCGCTACGGCAAGAGTGCGTTCGGGATCGTCGGGTGGAATCATGGCTTCCTCTCGACCATTGTACCGGCCATCCGGAGAATTCTGCCCGCGCGCGCGCCACGATTTCCGCGAGTTTCTCGGAAGCGGAGTGGGAATCACAGTCCGACTTCGGTCGTGCGACCTCCCGCGCCCATTCCGCACATAGTTTGGGAGCCCCTGAGAGCAGCCTGTCGGCTGCGGCGAATTCATTGCCGGCCCCGTGTGCTTTCTATTTGCGTTGATCCGCGTGAACCGCCGGCCAATCCTCTTGCGCGAATGACAGCTTCTCTGAAGTGCCGTTTGCGCTCGGATCGGGCATCTTTTCCAGCGACTCTGCCGTTTCCCACCTTTTCGTCGCACACCCGCGCTGAACCCCGGGCTTCTGGTTGCGGAGCGCTTTACGCTATCATCAGGGCTGGCGAAATATGAGCAAACGGATCGGCTTCGATATAGACTGTCCCAACAATCACAATCAGACTGTTACTTTCAGTCAAGAACAATTCGAAGAGGACCTGAAGAGCGACAAACTGGTCTTCCATTGCAATACCTGCGACACGAATTGGACGCCGACAACCGAAGAGATCGCCAAGTTTCGCAAGGCATTCGCAGCGGCTGCTCACTAAGCCACCGCAGCGGGCGACGCGCCACGGCAAGATCGGCCGCTAGAAGAGTTTCCTAGCCGCCGGCTTTCGATGTCGAGGCGCTGCCTGCTCCATGACGCGAGTCGCGCGTATCGGCGGGCGAGCCAGACCGATCCCGCCGTTGGCCCGTCTGACACCCTCCCCGCTTCTTTCGATCCCTCGCTAACTGCCACACGTCCACCGTCACCTGCTCCCAGCGGTACCTCCATACGTCGAGCGAACACATCTCCAAGGGATGGCAGGCATCAACCCCACCCGGCGCGGGCCAGAGCACGCCTTGATTTCTCTTATTGCACGACGGTTTCTTACCCTGCTGAGCGAAACAACCGAACAGCGATAGGGCCGAAATAAGCATCAATCGCATAGGCACTACGACAGCCTTCCCAGAGGATGCCGCAAGACTACTTAACAAGCAAGCGGCTCGAGTACCAGTACGCAGCTAACTAAAGCCATGTCCGCTTCCCCCTGCCGATAAGCCATGCGGGAGGAGACGACAGTGACTCTAGCTAAA
Organism: Bryobacterales bacterium; assembly: GCA_963738375.1. Taxonomy (GTDB): domain Bacteria; phylum Acidobacteriota; class Terriglobia; order Bryobacterales; family Bryobacteraceae; genus Bog-159. The sequence continues at coordinate 116,575 of CAVTWL010000006.1, forward strand.
ACTTCTTTATTGCTATTGGGATGCCTTGGAGGGGCGACGCTGTTCGCACAGGACGCTACGATGGGCGCGACGCCTGTCTCTAACGAAGTCAACTCGGAATTGCCACCTTGGCTTCGCTTCGGCGGAGAAGAACGCGCCCGCACGGAGTTCGTCCTTGGCGAAGGATTCAAATCCGTCGACGATTACTATCTCTTGAATCGCTTGCGCTTGAACATGGCGGTGCGCGCCACAGGCTGGCTAAAATTCATCTTCCAGGCCGAGGATTCGCGGGTCTTCGGACAGAATACGCTGCCGGCGCCGGCGTCGCAGAAGGACGCCATGGATCTGCGCATCGGGTACATGCAGGTGGGGGGGGAGGATGGGCCGGTAACGCTCAGGGCCGGACGCCAGGACCTCCAATTCGGCGACGGCCGGCTGCTGGCGGACCCCGCCTGGTCGAACGTGGGCCGAACGTTCGACGCCGCGCGGGTGACGCTGCGCCAGGGCAAGAACAAAGTCGATTTGTTTACCGCCTCGTCGGTCAAAGTCAATCCAATGGCCTTCGACGAAGATACGCAAGGTGAGCATTTTGACGGCGTCTACGGATCGATGGGCGGCCTGGTCCCTGACGCCACCGTGGAACCCTACGTTTTCTGGCGCATGGAGCATAACTACAAGAGCGAAAGGGGCAGTGTGGGAAACCTGGACGAAAAGACGTTTGGCTTCCGGTGGGTGGGCACGCTGCCCGCCGGCTTCGATTACGGCACGGAGATGGCGCTGCAGGACGGATATTGGGCAGGCGATCGCATAGCTGCGTGGATGGGGCGTTGGACGGTAGGCCACACACTGGCCGATAAGGGCCACAAACCGCGCGTCTTCCTGGAATATATTCGCGCCACCGGCGACGCTCGTTCCAAGGATGGCGACCACGGAACCTTTGACCCTCTGTTCCCTGGCTCACACGATAAATTCGGCCTAACCGATTTGTTTTGTGCCAGCAACATCGTCTATATCCGTCCCGGTTTCCAATACAACTTACGATCGAACCTGAAACTGTCGACATCTTACAACGACTTGTGGCTCGAAAATCCGCACGACGGCCTGTATGTAAGCAATAAGATGGTCGCGCGCAGCCCCAATGCGACCGCCGGGACCCACATCGGGCAGGAGGGCGACATCCAGGTGCTGTGGACCGTGTCCCCCGCGACTGAATTCAACCTCGGTTTCGGCCGTCTTTTCCCCGGAGAATTTCTGCGCCTTACCACTGCGGGTATGCCCTACAACATCGTGTTCCTGAACATGGCACAGCGCTTCTGATCCCCGGGACGCCGCTAACGCTTCGCCGTCTGGCGACCGATAAAAAGAGCGGGCGTGCCCCAGGTGGGAGAAGTCTATGACGGAGATCAAACTGTGGGTCATAGGATGGTTGTTCGCGCCTTTTATCCCGCTCGTTCTCCTGGCGCCAGCGGCTCGCGTTAGCAGGAAAGAAGGAACCGGATGAGAGTATCGACGAAGTTATATGGCGCCGTAGGCGCCTTGGCTGCGACCGGACTTCTGGTCGCCGGGGCCGGCAACTGGTATGTGAGGGCGCTCGGGCAGGAACTGACCATCGCCACAGGGAGAACGGCCATCAAACTCGACTTGGTGAATGCAACGCGCGCGCGATCCTGGGAAATGGTCGCGGCTCTGCGCGGCGCTCTTCTTTTTGCAAACCGCAAGGATCGATCGGAGTTCGATGCGAGTGTCACGCGCTGGAATTACGCGTTCAAACGCACAGGAGAACAGATCCGGCTGATACGGCCGCTGCTTGATCTCGAGCAAGCCAGAGCCGATCTAGCGCGCTTTGAAGCGGGCGCGAATGAATTCGAAAAAACAGCGGTCGCCTATCTTGGCTTTTGCCGGGACGGTAAGTTGGGCCTGGCGGAAACTCTCGTCCCGCGGGTGCAAGTCTTCGCCAACCTCGCCGACGAGACCCTCAGCGACATCAAAGATAAGCAGCGCAGCTTACTGAAGGATTCTCAGGCGCATAGCGCTTCTCTTCGCTCCCAGAGCCTCCTGGTCAGCACGATGACCAGCATTGTGCTTCTGCTCATTGTTGCCGGAGGCTTCGTTTCGGTGCGAAGTACATGTCGGACACTGGCTTCGGCCGTGGTCGATCTCAGCGAAGGCGCGGCCCAGGTTGCCGCGGCCGCTGGTGAGGTGTCGGCTTCCAGCCAGTCGCTCGCCCAGGGTTCGTCGGAACAAGCCGCCTCGCTCGAGGAAACCTCCGCTTCGAGTGAACAGGTCAGTTCCATGGCCCACAAGAATATAAAGAACTCACGCGAGGCGGCCGCGGTGGTCATCGAGTCGCAGCAGAAATTCGAGCGGACCAATCAGGCGCTGGATCAAATGGTTCAGGCCATGGGAGACATTACCTCCGAGAGCGGCAAAATCTCAAAGATCATCAAGACTATTGACGAGATCGCTTTCCAGACAAATATCCTGGCGTTGAACGCCGCGGTGGAAGCGGCGCGCGCGGGAGAAGCCGGCATGGGCTTCGCCGTGGTTGCCGATGAGGTACGTAGTCTCGCCCAGCGTTCCGCCCAGGCGGCGAAAGACACTACTGCGCTCATCGAAGAATCGATCGCCAGGTCTAGCGACGGCAAGACCAAAGTGGATCAGGTGGCGGACGCGGTACTCACCATGATTCACGACTTTGCCAGGGTGAAAACACTGGTGGAGGAAGTGAATCGCGGCAGCCAGGAGCAGACGCTGGGTATTGAGCAGATCGGCAAAGCCATGGCTCAGATGGAACAGGTTACTCAGCAAACCGCCGCTAACGCCGAGGAGAGCGCGTCCGCGGCCGAACAACTGAACGCTCAGTCCGAGGCTCTGAAAGCCATCGTGGGTCGCCTCGCCGCCATTGCCGGCGGCGATACTGGCGTAAAAGTAACCGCCTTTGTCCGGTCTTGAAACGAGTTCCGGCTTCCTGCATCTAAGTAATGTCGTCGGGGAAAGCACCGGCCGCCTCATGGCACACCACTTCGGAAGCTTGGTATTTACGCCAGCCGTAAAGGCGCTGCAGGAACGTTATGGCAGCCGAAAGCGGTATGGAAGGATGGAGGAATCCGGGCCGTCCTTCGATCGCCTTGGTCCCGATGAACTCGCGTTTATCTCGGAGCGCGACAGCTTCTATATGGCCAGCGCCGGCGCCACCGGCTGGCCCTACGTTCAACACCGGGGAGGCCCGAAAGGCTTTCTCAAAGTAATCGACGATCGCACCCTGGCATTCGCCGATTTTCGAGGCAACAAGCAATATATCAGCACCGGAAATCTAACGACCGATGACCGCGTCGCGCTAATCATGATCGATTATCCGCGCCAGGCTCGCCTGAAAATTTTGGCACGCGCGGAGATTTTCGAGGGTGGCCGCGCCGCCGAGTGGACAAAGCGCGTGAAGATGCCCGGCGAGAAAGCAGTAATCGAGCGCGTCCTGGTGCTCCACGTTGAGGCGTTCGACTGGAACTGCCCACAACACATCACGCCGCGCTACACCGCGGAAGAGATTCAGTCGGCGCTCGAACCTGTGGAGCGGGAGATGCGGGAACTGAAGGCAGAAAACGAGCGATTGCGAAAAGCGGTTGGCTTAGCCGGGCAAGATGAAGAGACGCCGTAATAAGCCATCGGAGCCGCCAGCACGTACCCTGGTTTGCCCCGGTTCGCTCCGGCGCGCTAAGATCGGATCAGTTTATGCCTAAGTTCATCATCGAACGGGAAATTCCCGGCGCCGGCGACATGACGCCTGAACAAGTTCAGGTTGCCGCGCAGCAATCTTTGGGAGTCCTTCGCGATCTCGGCCCACAGATTCAGTGGCTCCACAGTTATGTAACTGACCACAAAGTCTATTGCGTTTACTGGGCGCCCAACGCGGAGATCATTCAGGAACATGCCAGGCGCGTAGGCGCGCCGGCTAATCGCATATCGGCGGTACGCCGTCTGATGGACCCATCCAGCGCCGAAGCCTGAACGCCGTGGTTACGGCGCCGGCGGCACATTTTGGTTCACTCTAAAAAAGTTCCGGGGATCGTACTTCGATTTAATGGCCGCTAGCCGGTCGCGGTTTCCGAGATAACTCGACGCGATGCGCTCATCCCCCTCATCCATCAGGAAATTCACGTAGGCGCCGCCGGCCGAGTGTGGATGCAGCGCGGCCCCGTAATCCTGCGCCCATTTGCGGTAAGTGGGTAGGGCACTGGCGTCAGGAGTGACAGCCGCGATCATGTGGACAAACTTGACGTCCCGGTAGGCGAAGGCGGTCTCGGTCGCTCCCACATCCTGCACCGCCCCATCCATCGCATAAATGTGGACGGCAGAATGAATGGTTGGAACGCTTGGTCCGAATTTCACATGCTCGGCGATCGCTTCATCGCTCAGTTCGCGCATAAAGTCGGCTTTCCAGTAGTGATGAAGACCGGCAGGCAGCAGTCCGTCGAAAATAGATTGCAAGAACGGATACGCCATGGCATGGGGCAGGACCAATAGCGGCGGACCAAACTCTCGCAGCGGCTTGGTGGCAGCTTCCGCGGCCGCCGCGTCACCGGTACACGCGCACATGATCGCGCAGACGGTTTTCCCGTGGAGTGCGGCGGGGAACGGCGGCCCTGGCGGCACGATCAAAAACGCAAAAAAGGCGTTCACTTCGCGCGGAGCGCCGCGCATAAAAGCGCGGAACAGCCGGAGAGCCCCAGCCGCCTGTTCAAGCGGATACAAAATGGGGCCGGCATAAAGCTGGCTCACGGGGTGCAAGCGAAATTCGAGCGATACCGCTATGCCAAAGTTTCCCCCCCGCCGCGGATGGCCCAGAACAGATCCGCGTTCTGAGCGGCGCTCGCCGTGCGCACTCGCCCATCGGCGGTCACCACCTCCGCCGAGACGAGATTGTCGCAGGCGAGTCCGTAGCGCCGCGACAAATACCCAAACCCGCCGCCGGTGGTCAAGCCACCCACGCCCGTGGTCGAAATCACTCCGCCGGATGTGGCAAGTCCGAATGCGTGGGTGGCCTGGTCGACATCGCCCCAGGTGCAGCCTCCATCCACCCGCGCCATGTGGCGCTCCGAATCGACATCCACACTCCTCATCCGCGACAAGTCGATCACCAGCCCGCCATCGCATGTGCCGAACCCCGGGGCGCTATGGCCCCCACCTCGCACCGCGGTTACTAGCTCATTCTCCCGGCCGTAGTTCACGCAGCGAACCACATCCTCAACGCCTTCGCATTGCACTATCAGCAGCGGCCGCCGGTCGATATTGGCGTTGTAAACTGCGCGGGCGGATTCGTATTCCGCGTCCCCCGGCCGGATTACGGTACCTTCTATCGACCCTATGAAGTTCTCCATTCGCTCCCCTCTTCCTGACCAGCCCATTCCACGATTTCCTCGAGGCTCATATTCCAGCCCTTCATCCACAAGTCGGTGGCTTCCGGCCCGGCATCCTTTCGGGCAATATCGATCTTCCTTTCCATCTCGGCTGCCCGCGCGAAATTCGTCGCCTGAAAGTTAAAACGCTTGCGGATCGCCGCCGAAGCTCCCCCGAGGGTCAAGGCCAGCCGGGGCCGGTCGCACCGAATGGCCAGTTCCGCCAACGATTCGAGCACGCGCGGCAGGGCCGGCGGACTGTCGCCTCCGTAAAGCCGCAGCGCCTCCCGGCATAAGTTTTGCGCCTCGGCCAACCTGCCATCGGCGGCTTCCACCCGCGACAGATCGTGCAAACATGAGGCGATGCCGTACCTGAAATCGAGTTTCCGAAACCTCTTCAGCGCTTCCTGGTAAAGCGTACGCGCCTGTGATGTCTCGCCCTGCTCGCGGCGCAAGTCGGCCAAGTGCGTCAGCGACCAGGTGGCATTCTCTTCGTCGCCCGCCTGCTCGAACAAGCGCTTCGACTCCCCATATAAAGCCTGTGCGTATGCTAAATCGGCGATTCGCACCACATCGGCCAAGTTGCAGAGCGTGCCAGCGAGTAGGGCAGGCTCGCCCTTGGTCCGAGCCATCTCGACGCATCGCTCGGACCAGAGGCGGGCCGCCACCCGATCGGCAAAACGTAGCGTCGCTCCCATTCGATTTGACAATTGAAACATTCCGGCCCAGTCGCCGGCGTCTTCGAAAAGCTTCCACAACGCGTGATAGTCGCTGGCTTCGGACCGGCCGGTATCATAAGCGAAGTCGATTTGCCAGAAGACCCCATAACGGTGCAGGCGCGGAAAACGTTCCACCCCTGGGAGGGCGAGCAGGCGCGTGATGCGATCCAAGCCTTCGACGGCCATACCGATCGAATAGAAATAGACAGCCAACGCCATAACCAGGCGTAATCCCCATTCCACCTCGGCGTTGGCCGCCAGCCGAATCCAGGGCACCGCGAAAATTACCGAGATCGACGTCGAGACGATGTTTACCGGTGCGCTCCCGGCGTAGCGCGGGGGCTTCCTCTTCCGCGCACACCAAGAAGTAAGCGGCGTGCGCCTTGCGCGTATAACCTTCTTCTCCGGCGGCTGCCAACTGCTCCAGGCCGTACTCCTTCATGGTTTCCAGCAAGGCGAAACGTGGCTCCGCGTCGTATAGATCGAGGCGGCGGATCAGGCTGTTGTCGGCCAATAGCTCAATACCGTCCCACAGATTGACCTTCAAATCCTCGCGCGTATTGCAAACGGCTTCGATCGCTTCCATGGTGGCGCCGCCCACGAAAACAGCCATTCGGCGGAACAGTTTCCGGTGATCCGGGTCGAGCAGGTTATAACTCCAGTCGAGCGTCGCCCGCAGCGTGTGCTGGCGCCGCGGCAGATCCCGGGCGCCCCCTACCAGTAACGAGAGCGGATCGTCCAGGCGTGCCTTGAGAGCTTCCAGCGGAAATAGCCGAGTCCGGGCAGCGGCCAACTCAATGGCCAGCGGCAAGCCATCCAAGCGGCTGCAGATTTCGCCTGCGATGCGTAATTGGTCGCTGTCGAGCGTCGCGCCACGCAGACCGGTGGCTCTTTCCAGAAATAACTGCACCGCGGGAGCTTGCGCCATCTTGCCGCCGCCCTCGCTCCGTTGCGAACTCAGGGACGGAACGGCGAACTCGTGTTCTCCGTAGATTCGCAGCGCGGCCCGGCTGGTCACTACCACCTTCACGCGCTCCGAGGCCAGGCGCGCTACAAAAATCGCTGACTCCAGGACGTGCTCGAAATTATCCAGCACCATCAGCAGCGGGCCTGGCAAGCGCTGCAAATGGTCGGCGATGGCAGCTTCTACATCGCTCCGCACCCCGCACCCGATGCCGAGAGCCAGCGCCACCTCCGATGCCACGAAACCGCTCTCGCTAACATTTTCGAGCCGCACAAAGCAGACCCCTCCGGTAAAGCGGTCCGCCATGGCACGTGCGAGTTCCACGGCCAGCCTGGTCTTGCCGATCCCACCGGCGCCGACCAGTGAGACGATCCTCACCGTGGGGTCGGCCACGAGATCACGCAATCTAGCGATTTCCAATTCGCGCCCGATGAGAGGGTTGCGCGGCGCCGGGACAGTGTTTACGGGCACCGCCGCCGGCGTACGGTGGGCGCTGGTAATTATGGCGGAGAATTCGCGCCGCAGCGCCTCGGTCGATTCGAACCGGTCCTGCGCAGCCTTGGCCAGACAGCGCTCCACCATCCATTGCAAGGGCGCGGGCGCCTGCGATCTCAGGCTTGTCAGCGATTCCGGTTGTGCCAATAGGATTGCCGCCTGTACCTCGGCCACCGATTTGCCGGAAAAGGCCCGCCGTCCCGTGATCAGTTCATACAGCACCGCTCCAAACGAAAAGTGGTCCGACCGGAAGTCGAGTCTTTCGCCCCGGGCCTGTTCCGGCGACATGTAGCCCGGCGTGCCCACAATCATCCCGAGTGCGTCTCCGGTGACCGAGTCCAGGTTGAACGTGTTCGTCGCCGCGATGCGTTTGGCCAGGCCGAAATCGAGAACTTTGGTCCGCCCGGCGGCCGTAACCATGATGTTTTCGGGCTTCAGGTCCCGATGCAGGAACCCGCCTTCGTGCGCCGCGGCCAGAGCCTCCAAAATCTGCGCCGCGATTTTCAGGAGCTCGTCCATGGGCAAAGGGCCCAGCTTCAATTTCTCGCGAAGCGTCTGACCTTCGAGCCATTCCATGACGATATAGGTCTGGCCGCCGGCCGTACCGACATCGTGAATGGTAATGATGTTTGGATGATTGAGCGCCGATGCGGCACGTGCCTCCTTGAGGAACTGGGCCTCGAGGCTTGCCGAATAGCGCCCCGAACGAATCGTCTTAATGGCGACCTTGCGGGCCAAGCGGGTGTCCGACGCCCGAAAAACTTCCCCCATCCCCCCCACTCCTATCATGGCCTCAATGCGATAGGGCCCAATGCTCGCGCCTGGGCCGATGGCTTGCAATGTCGCGGCAACCGTATCCTCGCCTTCCCAAGCGGGACGGTCCAGCAAGCCGCCACTTTGAGGAGAGAATAACTGTCGAACCATTTCCCGAATTTCCGGGTCCGCTTTGGCGAGCAGTGAATCCTGCACCTCAGCCGTTTGGCCCACCGCCGCGTGATACAGTTCCTCGATCTCTTTCCAGCGTTGCGGAGTCATGCTCATGCAGTCGACGGCGCCTCAACTGTATTATGGCCCGGCGGGAGGCGCAGGGCCGTACCAACCGGCCCATGCGCATGACATTCACTTTATAACTCCGTGTTCAGCCCTTCAGAAGCCGGCCGGCACCGGGGGCACCGGCGATGTCACCGACAGCCGCGAGCCCGCCAGGTTCCCGGTTAGTTTCTGGACCTGGACACCGGTGAGATCGTAGATCGTGATTCCGAAGGTCCCGGTATAACTATTGCCCGCGGAGTCCAGCGTCACCAGTTCCTTGATTTCGACGCTGTTCAGCAGCGCGCCGCTGGTTTGGTCGTAGCTGTATGCGAAATGGTTCAATTGGTACGACCCAGACGAGGTCTGCTTCCAGACACCCATACAAAAATTCTGCGTAGATGGCGCGCGTCCGCCGGAGTTGTACATCTCCGTGGAATCGGCATGCCAGTGTCCGATGCCAAAATCAGTTACCGTACCGTCTGGAATGCCGTCGTTACCCTGGGAAGTCCACACCACGTACCACATGCCCACGATGGTCGGGCTGCCATTGGCGTCCACCGTAGGCGGCATCGCTTGCGTGCCCGGGAGCGCGAAATGCGTCACCGGCGACATAGACCGGTTCAACAGTGGCGTGAATTCACCACAGGCCTTCACGCTTGGCGCGGCGGCCACCGCAAACACGGCGGCGCTGATGGTAGCTAATGTTCGATAGATGTTTTTCATAGTGTCCTTTTCTGTCGCAGGTCATCCATTCCCCTGGGCTGCTCTCTGCGTACGCTATGAAAGGCGCGGTTTCCAACGCAAAACTGTAAAGGCCGGAAAGAATATTCTGCCGTGGTTGGCCGCATAATACTAAAGGCGGCGAGTTTTCATGATGGACTCAACCAAAGCGGACACCACCCAACTGCTGCGCGCATGGGCGGGCGGCGATGAGCAGTCGCTAAACGACCTGGTCCCCCGGGTTCACCGCGAGCTACGCCGTCTAGCCGCGCGCCTGCTGCAAAATGAGCGCGACGGCTGCTCGCTGCAAGCCACCGACATGGTGCAGGAGGTTTACGTCCGCCTGATGGACGCGAGACAGCTCGATTGGCAGCACCGGGCCCACTTTTTCGCCGTGGCCGCCACGGTGATGCGACGCATCCTTCTGGACCGAGCCCGCCGCCACGCCGCCGCCAAGCGGGGCGCCAATTGCCAGGTCGTGGACCTCGATCAGGTCGCCGATTTGTCGCTCAAGCGTTCGCACGAATTGATCGCCCTGGACGATGCTCTCGAAACGCTCGCGGCCGTCGCCCCGCGCAAGGCCCGCATCGTGGAATTACGCTTTTTCGCAGGTTTGGAAGTCAACGAAACCGCCGCAGCGCTGGGAGTTTCCGCTGAAACCGTGATGCGCGACTGGAAACTCGCGCGCGCCTGGCTCATCACCGAAATCAAACGGAGTTAAATGACCGATCCATTCAACCTGCAGCGCTTTCTCGACGCCCAGAACCCGGTGTTCGGGGAAGTGCTGGACGAACTACGGCGCGGCAGCAAGCAAGGCCACTGGATGTGGTTTATCTTTCCGCAACTCGCCGGACTGGGGCACAGTTGGATGGCGCAAAAGTACGCGATCTCATCGCGCGCCGAAGCCGAAGCCTATTTCGCGCATCCGGTCCTGGGATCGCGCCTGAAACACTGCACCGAATTGGTCAACGCCGTCGAAGGTCGTTCGCTCGAACAGGTTCTCGGCTCCATCGACGCGTTGAAGTTCGGCTCCTCCGTAACGCTGTTCGACCTGATTGCCCCTCGACCCAGCGTGTTCACCGGCGCCCTGACCAAATACTTTGCCGGCCAAGCGGACCGCCGTACACTCGATTCGCTTCTGCTTTCCCATGGCGTGCGCTGATGCGGAGGGGAGCATCGCCCGTACCCCCCGCGCTACGATAAAAATATGGCCCCAGTAATCCGCGCACCCCGCGGCACATCCTTGCGCTGCAAGGGATGGAAGCAGGAAGCCGCCATGCGCATGCTCATGAACAACCTCGACCCCGACGTCGCGGAACGCCCGGACGATCTGGTCGTCTACGGCGGAACCGGCAAAGCCGCGCGCGATTGGCCTAGCTTCCATGCCATCGTTCGCGAGTTGGAGACCCTGGGAGATGACGAAACGTTACTGGTGCAGTCCGGCCGCCCCGTCGGCGTCTTTCGCACCCACGAGGAGGCGCCGCGCGTTCTGATCGCGAATGCCAATCTGGTGGGCCAATGGTCCAACTGGGAGCAGTTCCGCGCTCTTGAAAAGCTGGGCCTGACCATGTACGGCCAAATGACTGCCGGCAGTTGGATCTACATCGGCTCGCAAGGCATCCTGCAGGGCACCTACGAAACGTTCGCCGCAGCGGCGCGCAAACACTTCAGCGGATCGCTCGCCGGGCGACTGGTGGTCACCGGCGGACTCGGCGGCATGGGCGGCGCCCAGCCTCTGGCAGCCACCATGAATGGCGCCGCCTTCCTCGGCATCGATGTCGATCCCGCCCGCATTCGCAAGCGCATCGAAACCGGCTATTGCGACGTCATGACCCACAGTCTCGATGAAGCGCTCGCCATCCTGCGCGAAGCCATGGCCGCCGCCGAGCCCAAGTCCGTCGGCCTGGTTGGCAATTGCGCCGAAGTACTCCCCGAGTTATCCCGCCGCGGCTTCGTGCCCGACATGCTGACCGACCAGACCAGCGCTCACGATCCCTTGAACGGATACATTCCCGCGGGTTGCAGCGTCGAAGAAGCAGTCGTACTTCGCGCGCGCGATCCCAAACAGTATCTGGACCGCTCGCTAGATTCTATGGCCGCCCATGTGCGCGCCATGCTCGATCTGCAGCAGGCCGGCGCCATCACCTTCGATTACGGCAACAATATCCGCCGCTTCGCCGCGGACCGCGGTGTCGCCGATGCCTTCCGCATTCCCGGCTTCGTCCCCGAATACATTCGCCCGCTCTTCTGCGAAGGACGCGGACCGTTCCGTTGGGTGGCTCTCTCCGGCGAGCCGTCCGATATCGCGGCCACCGACCGGCTCATTTGCCGTATGTTCGCCTCCAGCGAAACGCTTACGCGCTGGATCTCGCTGGCTCAACAGAAGGTCCATTTCCAGGGTCTGCCCGCGCGCATCTGCTGGCTCGGATACGGCGAGCGCGCACGCTTCGCACTGGAGATGAACCGCATGGTCGCCTCAGGGGAACTCAAAGCCCCCATCGTGATCGGCCGCGACCATCTGGACTGCGGTTCGGTGGCTTCTCCTTATCGCGAAACCGAAGGGATGCGCGACGCTTCGGACGCCATCGCGGATTGGCCCATCCTGAACGCCCTGCTGAACACGGCTTCGGGCGCCAGTTGGGTTTCGGTACACAATGGCGGCGGTGTGGGCATAGGATATTCGCAGCATGCCGGACAGGTTACCGTGGCCGATGGGACCGATCGCTCGGCGCGCTGTCTGGAGCGGGTGATGACCTGCGACCCCGGCATTGGCGTTCTGCGCCATGTGGACGCCGGATATCCGGAAGCTATCGAATTCGCCGCCGGCGCCGGTTTGCGCGCGCCCATGCGGAGTGATCGGTAACGCATGCTCACGCTCGTTCGCGGCGCGCGACAGCTTCTCACTCTGCGCGGCGATCCCGGCCCTCGCCGGGGTGCTGCCTTGCGCGAACTTGCCATCGTCGAAAACGGCGCCGTCCTCATTAAGGATGGTTCGATCGTGGAAGCTGGGCCCGCCCGCCGGGTTGAGAACCTGGCCGGCGCCCGGCGCGCCCGTGAAATTGACGCAGCCGGACGCGTCGTGATGCCGGGATTCGTAGACAGCCACACGCACCTGGTCTTCGGCAAGCCGCGGCTGGCGGATTACGAAATGCGGTTGGCTGGCGCGGGCTACGCGGAGATTGCCGCGGCTGGGGGGGGAATACAATCCAGCGTTAAGGCGGTGCGCGGCATGTCCGCCGGGCAATTGGAAACTCAGGCTCGCCGGTCGCTGGCCGCCATGGCGCGTCATGGCACTACCACCCTCGAAGCGAAGTCCGGGTATGCTCTCGACGGGCCGGGCGAATTGAAAACCTTGCGCGTCATCGCCAAGCTGGACACCGATCCGCTCGACATCGTGCCCACTTATCTCGGCGCGCATATTGTGCCGCCCGAATATCGCGGGCGCGCCGAAACCTACATCGACTGGATGGGCGCCGAAATGATGCCTGCCATCCGCCGCCGCAAGCTCGCCCGTTTCGTCGATGTTTATTGCGACGATGGCGCTTTCACCTTGGCCCAGTCGCGCCGCTACCTGGAATACGCGTGTGCGCTCGGCTTCCAACTGAAAATCCACGCGGAGCAATTCGCCATGACGGGCGCTACCCGGCTCGCCGTTGAACTGGGCGCCATCAGCGCGGACCATCTCGAACAGGCCGGCGACGAAGACATCCGCGCGCTCGCCCAGTCGAATACCATCGCCACTCTGCTGCCCGGTTCTGTTTTTCACCTTGCGCTGCGCACCTATGCGCCGGCACGCGCGCTCATCGATGCCGGCGCCGCGGTAGCCGTAGCCACCGATTTCAATCCCGGCACCAGCCCCACCTTCAACATGCAGATGGTGCTTTCGCTGGCTTGTACGGAAATGCGCATGTCACCCGCCGAAGCCATCGCCGCCGCCACCATCAACGGCGCGCATGCCTTGGGCCTTGCCGCCAACATCGGCTCGCTCGAACCCGGCAAATTCGCCGATCTGCTGATTCTTAACCTTGACGATTACCGCGAACTGCCCTACTACTTCGGCGCCAACAACGTTCATGCGACCCTAAAACGAGGAGTGATTTTAACTTGAGCACCAGCCACAGTCTTGTCGAGTGCGTCCCCAATTTTTCCGAAGGGCGCGACCCCGCTGTCGTCGACGCCATCATCGATGCCATCCGTTCGGTACACGGCATTGCCATCCTCGACCGCGAACTGGACGCCGATCACAACCGCTCCGTCGTCACCTTCGCCGGTCCCGCCGGTTCTGTCGTGGAGGCAGCCTATCGCGGTGTGGAGCGTGCCGTCGCCCTCATCGATCTGCGCAATCACCAGGGCGTCCACCCGCGCATCGGCGCTTGCGATGTGGTGCCATTTGTACCCGTTGAAGGCGTCACGCTCGACGATTGTGTACGGCTGGCCGGCGAACTTGCCGCAGCGCCTTTGGGACAAGCTGCGCGTCCCGGTATATTTATACGAGGCTGCCGCTCGCCGTCCCGATCGCGTCAATCTGGAGAATATCCGGCGCGGCCAGTTCGAAGGATTGCGCGACGAAGTGCGCACCAATCCCGACCGCCGGCCCGACTTCGGGGACGCCGAACTGCACCCCAGCGCAGGCGCGACCGTCGTCGGCGCGCGCAAATTCCTGATCGCCTATAACATCAACCTGAACACGTCCGATCTGGAGATCGCCAAGCGCATTGCCAAGGCCATTCGCTTTTCCTCCGGCGGTTTCCGCTACGTGAAGTCGATGGGCGTGCCGCTCGCCTCGCGCAATCTGGCGCAGGTTTCCATGAACCTTACCGATTTCGAGCAGACCCCCATCCATCGCGTCTTCGAGGCCGTACGCGCCGAGGCTGCCCGCTATGGTGCTTCCATCGTGGGCAGCGAAATTGTGGGCCTCATTCCGAAGCGCGCCCTCGAAATGACCGCGGAGTGGTATTTGCAGATCGAAAACTTCCAGCCTGGCATGGTATTAGAGAACCGCCTGGCCGAAGCATCCACGGTGAATGGGTTGAACGAATTCCTGGAACAGCTCGCCGCGCCAACGGCCACTCCGGGCGGCGGCAGCGCGGCAGCAGCGGCGGCAGCCATGGGCGCTGCCCTTGGCGCTATGGTCTGCGGCCTATCCAAATTGCCGGCGGATGCTTACGAAGCCGACCGCAAGTTTTTCGCCGAAGCCGTGCAGCGCGATGCCGCTTCCTACGACGCCGTCCGTGCCGCCTACAAGCGCCCGAAAGACGAACGTGCGCCATTCGTCGAACAGGCCCTTCATACCGCCGCCGTCGTGCCGCTCGAAGTGGCGGAAGCTGCTGCCGCGCTTCGCAAACGCCTGGTGGAACTGGCCGCCAGCTCGCCGGCGAAATTCGGCTCCGACGTCGCCACCGCGCAAGGCTTGGCCCAGGCAGGTATCGATGGAGCGCTGGCCAATGTCCGCATCAATATCGAATCCATGAAAGACGAAACGCTGGTCGCGCCTCTGCGCGAGCGGCTCGCCAGAGTCGCATGAGCGCGAACTTAGTATCTATCACTCCCCCCTCGCCGCCGCGGCCCTCGTGGCTGCGAGCGCCTGCGCCGGTGGGACAAAATTATCGCGATCTGAAAGAACTCATCGACAACCTCGGCCTGCACACCGTCTGCGAAAGCGCCGCTTGCCCCAACGTGGGAGAGTGCTGGAACCACCGCACCGCCACCTTCATGATCCTGGGCAATGTCTGTACGCGGCGCTGCGGCTTCTGCGCCGTGCAAAAAGGCGCCCCCCTGGCCGTCGATTATGACGAGCCGCGCCGCGTGGCCGAAGCCGTCGCCGCTATGGGCCTGCGCTTCGCCGTGATCACCAGCGTGAATCGCGACGACCGTTCCGATGGCGGCGCCGAACTGTTCGCTCTCACCATCCAAGCCATCCGTGAGCGCATCCCCGGTTGCGGCGTCGAAGTTCTCGTTCCCGATTTTCAAGGCAGCCACGCCGCCATGGATATCGTGATGGCCGCCGCGCCGGACGTGCTCAATCACAACACCGAAACCGTTCCGCGCCTCTACCGGCAGGTGCGTTTGGGCGCGCGCTACGAACGTTCGCTCGATATGCTGGCCTACGCCAAAAGCCTGCGTCCGCAAACGCCGGTGAAATCCGGGCTCATGCTGGGCCTTGGTGAAACCATCGACGAAGTGCTGTCCGTCATGCGCGATCTACGGTCGCACAGCGTCGATATCCTGACCCTGGGCCAATATTTGCGCCCTTCGCCCAAGCATCTGCCGATCGTCCGCTATGTGGCGCCAGCCGAGTTCGACGAACTGCGCCGCGCCGGCCAACAGATGGGCTTCGGCCATGTGGAAGCCGGTCCGCTGGTGCGCAGTTCCTATCACGCCGCCGATTCCCTGCCCGCCTGAACCGCATGGATAGCGACGAGAAAGAGACTGGACGCATAGAAGCCTTCAGCGACGGCGTATTCGGTATCGCCATCACGCTGCTTGTCCTCGATATCAAGGTTCCCAAAGTCGCCGATATCCACCCGCCGCTCACCCTCGCCGGCGCGTTGCTGCATCAGTGGCCCGTCTATGTTTCCTATGTGCTCAGTTTCGCCACCGTCCTCATCATGTGGGCCAATCACCACCGGATGTTCCGGCTGATCCGCCGCAGCAATCATGTTTTTCTCATGCTCAACGGACTGCTGCTGATGTTCATCACCCTGGTGCCCTTCCCCACTGCACTGCTCGCCGAACATATATCGCAGCCGGGTGGATCGACCGCGGCCGCCGTCTACAGCGGCATGTGCGTTTGCATCGCGCTGCTCTACAACGTCGTGTGGCGTTACGCCGCGCTGAATGGTCGCCTCCTCGCGCGCGGACACAATCGCGAAGCCGCCGCCACCATCACCAGCCAATATCGTTTTGGACCGGCGCTCTACCTGGTTGCCTTCGTCCTGGCGTTCATCAGCGTACCGGCCAGCGTCGGCTTGAACGCCTGTCTGGCGGCGTTTTTCGCCCTGCCGCCGCGCGTCGAATAGCGTCTACCAGTCGCCCAGCGATTCCAGATAGGCCGCCGACCCATCCCGCAGCCAGCCGTCAAGTTGCGCCGGCTCCTTCAATTGCTGCCCGCGCCGCCGCGCTACGGCCACGAAGCGGCACTCCAGTTCGGGAAGCGCTGTCATGTCGCCCCACAGCTTCTCGAACTGCGCTGTCGGAAAAATATCTTCCTGACCCTTGCCCCACCGCTTCTTGACGTCTTTTAGCGTGATGTAGGACGGCATCCGCGCCGCGACCGCACGCACGGCTGCTGCGACTTTCGCCTCATTCGCCAGATCCGCGCGTTCCAGTGCAAATACGGCCAACAGCCGGTCGAGATCGCACCAGTAGGTCGCCGAGTTGTAATACGACAGATCAAATTCGATGCGCTCGTCCGGCAGCGCCAGACCTTCCACCAGCCGCAGCCGTCCATTCACCCGCGCGAGCCCCCCCCCGCGGTCTTCCAGTTGCCGCGCGATCACTTCCGTGGTCATGGCCGCGCCCGATTCGATGTGCATGCCCAATAGTTCGGGGGACAAGTCCGCGCCGAGCGTATCGACATTGTGCAGCATCAGGTAGCGCAGACGGGGCCGCTCGTCCAGCAATCGCGCCAATACCCCGTTTAGAAAAAGATTGGGCAGTTCGTACCAATGCCCCACGGGATGCAAGCACTGCATGGGGAGATTGTCCGTATAGTTGGATGCCTCGCCAGCCTGCTTCGCCCATCCGATCAGGCTCGCGTGTAAACTCTCGCGCACTTTCTGCTTCTGGTCGTCGAGCAGTTGTTGCGGCATTTCTTCCCACGCGAATCGGAGATCGCGGATCATGGGAATCACTCGCAGCCCGATGTTTCGTCCCGGCGAAAGCAGGAGAGCGCCTGGATACCCGTAATTCCCGGCGGCTGCTAGCCATTCCGCGATCGCGTCGTGGGTCATGTAACTGGTGGTGATCACGTGCGGCAGAGTTCCGCTCGCGAGGCGGCCGGTGCGGCGGCTCTTGGCCAAGTGGGCTTCAATGAAATTGCGATGCTTGCCGGCAATTTTGCAAAAAGGATTGAGCGCTTTCACCACGCCCGCGCCTTTGGTCCAGCGGCTTCCGGCGCCGCCCGCCAGGGTGACGACCGCCGCCAGCCCGTCGGCCAAAGCCTGCATGCCGAGTGCGCGATAGTGGGGGGAGGCCGGCGGTCGAGTCCACAATTTCGCCTGCCGCCGGATCTTCTACCGTGCTGGTGGCGGGCAGCCGGTTCTGCGCCAGGCCGATGCGCCCGCTGCGCAAATCCGATTGGATCTGCTCATGCTGCGCACGGTCGAACCCGTAGCGATCCAGCAGCGCCGCCAGGTTCTGCGACCCGTCACCGTCGGCCCCGCTACGTGGCAGCATGTGATCGAACAGGTTCTGCACCATGCCGGAAAGCTCCGGCGCAGTGCGGCAGGCGCTTGCGAAGCGGTTCAATTCAGCGCGCCGTGCCGGAGAAAGCATCCGCGTCTCCGTTCGCAGCAGCGTCGGCACCGCTAACGTGTAATAGTCGGGCGGCATGAGGGCGGCGTCCCCGGCCAGCAACCGCGCGTGCGTGCCTCCCTCGTTGATGCGAAAATCGTAAACCACCGGCTCCATCGCGAAAGGCACCGCGCGCTCCATCTGGCGCTTGGTTTCGCGCATGATAATTTCCAGCCGTTCCGCCGCCCGCGCCTTCACCGCCGGATGGAACAGGAACCCCATGCCGCCGCCCGACATGCCGCCCAGCATCCAAAAGCCCCAGAAATCCGAGCCCATCTCTTCGCGCGCCCGCCGGATCAAAGTCTCGGTATAAAGATTCGATGCCCACGGAATGATGGCCTGAATCGGCCCCGCGAAATTCCGTTCCGTGGCCGCGCCGATGGCCGCCACATTTCCCGCGCGCACGTGGCCTAAGATCTCATCGAGCGTGCGCATGGCTTGCTGGCGTCCCTGCCATTCCGCCTCCGACCGTAGCAGGTATTTCTCCGTCACCATCTCCAGGATCGGACCGACGTCCTGCGCCATCCCGCCATGCACCAGCACCAGGCTGGCCTGCAGATTCCGCCGCGTTTCGGCCGAGAACTCTTCTTCGCCCAGGATTCTGTGCCGCGGCAGCAGGCAGCCCCGGCTGATTCCATCTTCCGGGTCGCCCGGCCCCGCGGCGACGCCTTCAATGAGCTTCATCGCCGGCCACAGGCCGCCCGAATCCTGCCACCCCCCCCCAGATCCTCCGAGCCATTCGCCCAGGATGGCGCGAGCCGCCGCCAACCGCCGGTCCCCCTCCGCCAGGGGACCCGTCAGCGCGTGGGCCTGCCCCGTAGCCCGCATGCACACCGCGATCAAGGATGCCAGCAGGTTCGTCGAAACCGCCAGCCGCGAGCCTTTCGGAATATCGTTCACGCGGCTGACAATCTCAATGCCGTGGCCCGCGCGCCCGGTCAGCACTGCCAGCACATCCGCCAGCGGCTGTCCCGCGCCTTCCATCCCGGGCGGCACGATCCCCGAGGCGATCACTGCCGCCTTCAGCAGCCCCAGATAGTCGCGCGCGAAGTCGAATACCTCCGCCAGCGTACCGATTTCCGCCGATGCCCGCAGAT
The DNA here is from genome assembly GCA_963738375.1 of Bryobacterales bacterium. Classification (GTDB taxonomy): domain Bacteria; phylum Acidobacteriota; class Terriglobia; order Bryobacterales; family Bryobacteraceae; genus Bog-159. Next base: position 135,488 of record CAVTWL010000006.1, read on the forward strand.
CCACGCTGGTTAACCGCAGTACCGGCTCGTCGATCACCCGCAACCACGCCTCGACCGGCGGCTTCGGCGCGCCCGCGCCGCGCACGGCCAAATCGATCGAGACATTCAGCACCCGCGCGCCTTCCGGAAAGTCCATACCCAAAAAGAAAATGTCGCTCCAGCCGCTGTGCGTCAGATCCATGCGAACGGGCGTGGTCTCCCGCAAAATCGGAAATAATCCATCGGTCGGCCGCAGCAGTTCCGGACGCAGCCGCAGCGGATAATCGGCCGGATGACCCGTGCGGAACATCCACTGATTGCCGCGCACCGTGCGCACGCTGCGCCGCACTTGACCAGCCAGCGTCTGAAACGCGAGGCCCTGATACGCCGCCGCCAGCGCGCTCGAAATCGCCGCGTTCGGCCCGCTCGAACCTTGCGCACTCAGGAAACCTTCGATGGCTTCTTCGAAGCGCCGCTGCAGCAGATGCTCGTACCCGGCAAACGGAATCCGCCCCACCGCGGCCATGCCTGCCTTGCCGGGTGCGTGAAACCGATGGATCGCGTAGAGAAAAAACAACGCGCGCACACGTTCGTAGAGATTATCGCTGGCGCGCCGAAACGCATCCAGCGCCGCGGACTCCTGCTGCAATTCCGTGAGGCTCGCCGCGCGGCAGAAGGCGTCCAGCGATCGATTGCGTAGCGCCGGATCGGCCGCGGTAACAATGTCCGTCAGTTGGCTCATCCCCGCTACCTCCCGGCCGCCGGCATTTCCCGCAGTGCCAGCAATTCCAGCAGTTGCGAAAGAACCTCCTCGCGATCGCATCCGGTCAGCGCCAGCGCCAGTTGGGCGTTCAGCAATCCATACTTCACGCCGATATCGTAACGGCGATTCGCGCGCTCCAGGGCCAGGTACTGCTCGTGTCGCGCTAAGTCCGCCAGCGCCGCCGACAAGCTGATCCCTCGGTCCCAGGAACTCCATCACCGCCGGCGTCAGTACGTGCATACCGAAGAAGCACAGGTAGTGTCCTGCACGCAGCCCCGGCACCACCAGGCGCTGCTCGGCTTCGGTGGGCGTGGGCTTCTCGATCACCGTATCGATGCGGTAAAGGTCCTGGCTTCCCGCCACCCGCTGTCCGCCCGCCGCTCCATAGCGAGGCAGCAGATTCTCGCGAGTAGCCTGCACCGCCGACACCGCGCAGGACTGCGCTTCCGCCACTTCCACCAACTGTGCCGCGCAGCTCTTCTCCGTGCGGCTGATATAAAGATGGTCGCCCACCAAATGCAGAAACGGATCGCGTCCCACGAAACCGCGCGCGCACTGGATGGCATGTCCGTAGCCCAGAGGCTCCGGCTGCGGCACAAAATGCAGGCGGCTCGCGTAATCGCCCGCTACCCGCGAATAAGGCGTCTCGTCGCCAGGGCATACCACTATGGCGATCTCTTCCACACCGGCGCGCAGGGCTTCTTCCACCAGAATGCGCAGCACCGGCTTTTCCACGCCGTCCCGGTCGACAAGCGTTTGCAGCGGCAGGCTCCGCTGGTTGGGTCCGGCAGCCGTGATGACCGCCTTACGAATTTTCATGAGTGGTCGCGAGGTCCTTTCCTATTATGCGGCAACGCGAAAAACCGCCGCCCAAGGAAATGCTATACATCGTATTACGCACTCTTTGCCAAAGGCGCGCATGATAATCCGCCGGTCACTCTCCGCGTTTCACGGCAAGCTACTCGAAACCGGCCGCTTGGCGTTCCATCACACCTCGGCTGCCACACTAGAAGAAACCGTCCTCCGCCGACCACAGATGCCTGACCGCCGTGGCGCAGGCACGAAAATTCGCTTCCGCCCTTTGTACGTTGCTTCGCCCCTTACTGCCACAGCGGCGACTCTGGCCGGGGCCGTCGCCAATCCCGTGCCTTTCGCAGGCATCCGACGCACCCTTCACCTCGATCCCTTCGAGGGTGCCTACAAAACGCCAGCCACGCTCGACGCCTGCCGCATCATCTTGCAGTCCCAAGACGGAAATTGGACCGGTTCTCTGCAATTCCTCATACTCGTTGGGAAAGTTGAACTGCTCACTGCCATCCAATTGAACCTCTCCGAATCCGTCTACCGCAAGGTCGGGAAATTGACCGGGGGCTCCCGCGATATCCCCTACGGCCTGGTCGGCGCCGTGCTTGTGCCGCTTTAAGCAGAAAAAGCCATGCGCACCGCCATCGTGTCCGACATCCACGGCAATCTCACCGCCTTCGAAGCCGTTCTCGCCGATCTCCGTAAAACCGCTCCAGACCTGATTGTGCACGGCGGAGACCTTGCTGATTTTGGCTCCAATCCCGCTGCCATCGTCGATCAAATCCGCGATCTCGGCTGGCCGGGCGTTTACGGCAATACCGACGAAATGCTGTTCGCCCCCCACTCACTCAACGATTTCGCGAACCGCCTGCCGCAACTTCGCCCGATGTTCGATGCCATCGAGGAAATGGCCGCTTACGCCCGTGCCTCGCTCGGTGTAAGCCGCCTCGCGTGGCTGCGCTCCCTGCCCCGCATCGCGCTGCGGGAATCGTTCGCGCTGGTGCATGCCAGCACGGCATGCGCGTGGAACGCTCCCGCCCCCGATGCCTCCGACTTCGATCTCGCACAGGTCTATCAAGCGTTGGCCCGCCCCCTCGCCGTCTATGGGCACATCCATCGACCCTACATCCGGCGCATGCCGCGCCTGACCGTCGCCAACTCCGGCAGCGTAAGCCTCTCCTACGATGGCGACCCGCGCGCCTCATACTTGTTAATCGACGATTCCGTGCCGGTCGTCCGCCGCGTCCAGTACAACGTGGACCGCGAGATCCGTGCCATCACCGCCGCCGCCTTACCGCATGCCGATTGGGTAGCGCGCATCCTTCGCAGCGCGATGCCGCAAGTGTTTTAGCGCCTTACGCGAGACCCATCACCACGGTGTGCGGGCTCTTCGGAACCGGCCTTGACGTGATGCCATGGTAACCGGCTTCCACATACATCGCTTCCAATTCCCGAAACGTGTAAGCGTCTCCACCCGGCGTATTCGCCAGCATGACGAGGCTGAACGCCGCGGCAATCGGAGGCGAAATGCGATCCTCGTTCGGCACGAACTCCAACGTCGCCGCCCGTCCACCCGGCTTCAGCGCCGCCCTTACCTTCCGCAACAACCCCACGCACGTCGCTACGTCATAATGGTGCAGAAAATTCGTCAGTAGCACAATGTCGTAAGGGCCGCCGTAATCTACTTCGAACGCGCTGCCCGGCAGCAACCGGTAGCGATCTTCAATGCCGGCCGCTCGCGCATTGTCGTGCGCCACCTCCAGCACCGCTGTCCAATCCACTGCGGTGATGGTCGCCTCCGCATGCTGCTTCGCCACTTCTATCCCGAAAAGACCATGGCCCGCCGCGATATCGAGCACGCGCACCGGTCCCCTCAATCCCTCCAATGCCGTCGCCGCCAGTGGGCTGGCCGCCACGCCCACCATCGGCCCCATTCCCTTCGCGAATTCCACCCAGATCGGATTGTCCGGCTCGACCGATCCCTGGCCCGGCAGGTTGGTGTGCCCGTCGCGCACCACGTCCGCCAGGCGCGTGAATTGCTTGCCGTTCGCCTCGTGCCCTAAAAACCGCGCAGCCGATGCCACCGAGGCCGGGGACCGCGGATCAAGAAATATCGAGCTCGTCGGCGTATGGTGATAGCGCCCGCCTTCTTTCGCCAACAGCCCGATGACCGTCAAATAGTCGCAGAGAATTCGAACCCCGCGTTCGGACGACCCGCACCGCCGCGCCAGACTTGCCACCTCGCCCGGCCCTTCCCCGATCGCGCGGAATAAATCCAACTCAATGGCCGCCAGCAGCGCCGCCGATCTTTGATACGCGTTCAAGGTTTCGAAAACTAATTCCGGAGAAGGCGAACCCGCGGGTTGTGGATGCATCATTCGCTCTTGGGCTCCTGCGCCATGTGAAATTGATACCCGATACAAGGTTCCGTCAAAATGTAACGCGGCTTTGCCGGCTCCGGCTCAATCTTCTTGCGCAGCTGATTAATGAACACGCGCAGGTAAACCACTTCGTTGCCATAATCTGGTCCCCACACCGCTTGCAGCAGCCGGCGGTGCGGAATCGGCGTATTCGCATTGGTCGCCAGATACTGCAGGAGATCGAATTCCTTGCGCGTCAATCGCACTTCCTGGCCGCCCACAATCACTCGCCGCGCGGCATAGTTGATCTCCAGCCCGTCTGTTTGCAAGGCAACGGGAGCGGCTTCCGGCGCCAGCGGCGAACGCCTTAACCCCGCGCGTATGCGTGCCAGCAACTCCTGCGTGCTAAAGGGCTTCGTCACATAATCGTCGGCGCCGGCATCCAGCGCGCCGATTTTATCCTTCTCCAAATCGCGCACCGACAGCACCACGATGGCCAAGTCCCAATTCGCCCGGATCGCCCGGCACGCCTCCAGCCCGCCCATACCCGGCATGGCCAGATCCAGCACCACCAGATCGTGCCGCCCGCGCCTCAGTACATCCAGCGCCTCTTCTCCGCTGCGCGCGTCGTTCACTGCATAGCCCTGCGCTACCAGCATCTTGCGCATCACCCGGCGAATCTGCTGATCGTCGTCCACCACTAAAATTTTTGCTCCGCTCACGTCCGTGCCTCCTGCCGCGCCTCAACTGGCGTGCAGGGCAGCGTGAACAGAAACGTCGTGCCTTCGCCCGGTCTGCTCTTCACCCAAATCCGCCCGCCGTGCGCTTCCACCACCTGCCGGGCAATCGGCAACCCCATCCCCATACCCGTTAAATGGCCTCGCCCCTGTTTCCCCCGGTAATACCTCTCGAAAATCCGTTCCTGCTCATCCACGGGAATCCCGGGTCCGCAATCCGACACGCTGATCGCCACCCCGCCATCTTCTGCCTGCGCCCGCACCGTGATCGGGGTGCCCTGCTGCGAGTATTTCACCGAATTTCCCGCGATTGCCGGATTACCAGCCGGATCAACCCCGCATCCACCGAAACTGGAGGGAGATCCTGCGGCAAGTCGATCTCCATCTGCGGCGCCTCGGCAAATTCTTTGTCCATCGCCGAGTAAACCAGATCCTCTACCGTATGGAGTCTGCTTATCCAACTCCACGTGGCCGGCTTCGATCCGCGCCATCTGAATCGCTTCGGCCATCATAGCGCTCAGCCGTCCGCTCTCCTCGTTCATAATTTCCAGCCATTCCGCTGGTCGTGCCCGGGCGCTTCGCCAGCAAGGCATGGATGCCCGCGCGAATGGATGTCAGCGGCGTTTGAAACTCATGCGCCAGCGCGTCCAGGAGCATGGACTTCAATTCCTGGTGCCGTCGCGCTGCCTCCGCGCGGCCTGCGGATTCCTGCTTGCGCGCCCGATCCATGGCCAAGGCCACCAGGTTCGCAATCGACTGCAGCGCCGGCGGAGAAATCGAGTGAGTCGCCGAATCCCAAGCTGCCGGTCCGGATGGCGCCCAAGTGCACTGGAACCAGGGCCGCATAACCTGCGCCTTCCGCGAGGCGGGCCGGAGCTTGCCGTTTCAGCCAGCGCCGATTCCGTCAACTGTCGCCCCTCCGGCGCGGTAGAACTTCCCGAGGGGGCATCGAAGAAGGCCACCCCATCGCAACCAAAAATCTCAACCAGCCGGCCGGGAATGCATGCCGCCAACGCGGCCGCCGAATCTGGCCTCCATCAGGCTGCAGCTCAGTCGCATACATTCGTTCGATTTCATTGCGCCGCTGGTTCGCCTCCATGGCCCGCTTCTTCAACCGCGCCGATAGATGACTGACCACGAACGACGTAATCAGGAAGGCACACCAAGCCACCCAGTTCTGCGGGTCGTCGATTCCAAAAGAAGGCACTGGTGGCAAAAAATAATAGTCCAGACACATCATGCTGAGCGCGGACGCCAGCATGGCTTCCGGCAAACCCCAGAGCGTTGCCGCCGCCAACACCACCAACAGGTAGGTGAGGGCCGCCGTCATACTGTTCACCGCTACGTAATATTCGTAGAAGGTTGAGAGGGTGCCCAAGCTCGCGCCCATGATGGCAACGCGCAGGATCACCCGGCCCCACGTTCGTTTTCGCATGCTGCAGTTAGACGTTATTATAAGCCGTTCCGGGCACACCGCAATCCGGTCTTGACACACCTGTCAATATTTAGTCATACTGGTTGCCTCTCACATTCAGAAGCCGGGTAACACGGGGAGAATACTATACTCGCTTCACTCCACGCGGCACGAAAGGAAACGCCGATGCTTAACCGGAAGACATTGCACGCAGCGTTCGTTTGTTTGCTTGCATTTGTAGCTTGTCGGATGGCCTATGGTCAGGCCACCGGGATCGTATCGGGTAGTGTATCCGACGCGAGCGGCTCGGCCATTGCCGGAGCAAAGGTCGTCGTGACGGCGCCATCCATCGGTTTAACGCGCGATTCCACTACCGATGAATCGGGGCACTACCTGGTACCGTTACTGCCGGTGGCTTCCTACACGGTGCATGTGGATTTCGCCGGCTTCCAGCCTGCCGAGCAAAAGGAAGTACGCCTCCAGGTCGACGAGCATCGCGAAGTGGACTTCAGGTTGGTCCCCGCCTCGGTCAAAGAGACGGTCGAAGTCACCGCCACTGCGGTCGCCGTCGAGACTACCAGTCCAACCCTCGGCCAAGTGATTACTGCCCAACAGGTGGCCGAACTTCCGCTCAATGGCCGCGATTTTGTCCAGTTGGCCTCCCTCACCCCCGGTACCATTACCGAAAATAATCCGCAAAGCTTCTTCAATGGCGGCCCAAGCAGCGAAGTCTCGGCGCGCGGCTCATTCTCTCTTTCGGTGGGCGGATCTCGCGCCAACTCCACCGACTGGCTTTACGACGGTAACGATAATAACGAACTCACGGCCGGCGGCATCGCCATTCTGCCTTCAATCGATGCCATTCAGGAATTCAAGGTTCTCACTTATAATTACTCGGCAGAGTACGGGACTCGTGCGGGGCCGACCGTTCTGGTCACTACTAAGTCGGGATCGAATGCGTTTCACGGCTCTTTGTTTGAATTCTTCCGCAATACCGATCTCGACGCCCGCAGTTTCTTCGCCAGTTATACTGAACAGTTCAATTTGAACCAGTTCGGCGGTTCTCTCGGCGGGCCGATCAAGAAAGACAAGACCTTTTTCTTCGCCGATTATCAGGCCAAACGACAGCGCCACGGCATCCCCTTTACGGGTTTGGTACCCTCCGCCGCTATGCGGAGCGGCGATTTTACCGACGATGCTTTCGGCAATCCCAATTCCGTCATGCTCAGCAACCCATATATGGCGGGCGCTACCGATTCCCACTTCCAGTGCGATAGCGCAGGCAATCCCATGCCTGTCTCCGCCAACGGCAGCCAGTCCCCGGGGGTCGATTGCAACAAGATTCCGCAGGGCTTGATGAATTCCATCGGGCAGAAAATGATCGATCTCTACCCGCTGCCCAATGCCAACAACCCCGGACAGGGTTATAACTACACCAACGAGCCGGTTCGCAAGCTCAATGAGGGCGAATTCGATATCCGCCTCGATCATAACTTCTCGTCGAAGGATAATATGTTCGCGCGCTTCAGCTACGATCAGGCCGCGTCCTTCGTTCCCGGCGGTTCTCCCGGGTGGGCTGAACAGGGCGCCTTTGCCAGCACCCAGAACATCACCAATCACGGCCGCAACGCCGCTCTCTCGGAAACGCATATCTTCTCCGATAGAACCGTTAACCAAATCAGCTTCGGTTACAACCGCATCTTCAACTTCATCACCTCGTACGGCACAGGTAGTTGCGAAGCGAATGCCCTTGGCATCCCCGGCGCTAACTTGGGAGGCATCAGCTGCGGACTCACTTCCACCGAACTGAGCGGCTACTGGTCACTCGGCGACCGCGGCTTTGCCCCCTTCCAGGGTGGCACCAACGTCTTCAATTTCTCCGATTCGCTCGATATGGTCCGCGGCAAACATGACATCAACGTAGGTATCAACATTCGCGCCAACCAGATGAATGTGATGGCCAGCGGCTTCCAGGATGGCTTTTGGGTCATTACCGGCGACTGGGGTGGCGATCCCGCCGCTTCGCTGCTGATGGGTTTCACCGATCTCGCCATCCACGATCAAACCTTCGACGGCGATATCACCGGGCGCCGTTGGAAACTATACCGACCTTACGTGCAGGATGACTGGCGTGTCAGTAAGAACCTTACACTCAACTTAGGCTTGGCCTGGGCCCTCGTTACTCCCATTAGCGAAGTTGCCAATCGCCAAGCAAATTTTGTCCTGAACACACAGACCTTCTTGATTTCCGGACAGGGCGCGAATTCTTACGCGGGCGTCAAGATGGATTACACGGGCCTGGAACCTCGCCTGGGGCTGGCTTGGAAACCCTTCGGCAGCCAGAACACCGTGGTCCGCGGCGGCTACGCGATCTTCCACGATTCATCCTGGAACCAGGGCGCGCAAGGCTTGTGGCAGAATCCGCCTTATTACGCCGAGTCGGATGCATTCGCTTTCGGCGGTGGATGTCCTTTCGCCACGGCCGCCTGCGCCACCACTTACGGCCAAACTCCCTATCCGGCAATCAGCCTCTCGCAAGGCTTTCCTATTTTCAGCGTGCCTCCGACACCCGCCAGTTTCAGCGGGACCATTCAGTCTCAAAATCTGAATTTCAAACAAGGACGCGTCCAACAGTTCAACGTAAACGTGGAACACCAGTTGCCTGGGCAAGTGGTCTTAACCGCCGGTTATGCCGGCTCCCGGGCCTCTCATATCCTTGTGGACGGCAATAATCTGAACGTCAGTTCGCCTTCCGCCTGCGGCGTCGTTTCTGGTTACACGCTGGGCTGCGGCCCGGGTGGGTCGGCCTTCGGCGTTCCGGCTACCAACTTCCCGTATTCGACCATATCCAACATCAACGATATCGGGATCGCGCATTACGATTCTCTTCAAATCAAAGCGGAAACCAAAAGCGCACGCCACGGCTTGTATGCATTGGTCGGTTACACTTACTCGCGCAACAACGATACCGGGTATACGGACGGTCTCGGCAGTAACTTAGGCGCCACTTACTTTCCCCTTCCCGGATGGCAGCAACTGGACTGGGGTCTCTCGCAAATCAACCTCAATCACGATTTTACCGCCAGCGTAATCTACGAGCTGCCCTTCGGCAAAGGCAAGGCCTTCGGTAGTTCCTGGAACGGCGCCGTCAATGCTGTCTTGGGGAATTGGGAAGTTACAGCCATCGAAAAAGTCACCTCGGGATTTCCTGTCTTCGTGGTGGCTAACAATAACTCCGGCGTCAACTTCCAGAACAACGGTAATAGCCTAATCCGCCCGAATCAGGTTTGCAATCCGGTGCTGAGCAACCCCACCATCAATGAGTGGTTCAACACCAGTTGCTTCGTCGATGCGCCATCCGGCGAACTCGGCAACGCGCCCCGTACCCCGCTTTCCGGCCCCGGGTTCGTAAATACCGACTTCTCCGCCATCAAGCACTTCATGTTGCCTCGCGAGGGGGTAAGGCTTGATCTGCGGGCCGAGGTCTTCAACCTGATGAACCACCCGCAATTCGGAACGCCTGGCGGGAGCACGTGCGCATCTTGTCCGCAACTCGACACGCCAGGGTTCGGTACCATTAACACCACGGTCAACAATCCGCGACTGATTCAGATCGCGCTGAAGTTGCTGTTCTAATACTAATTAGACGCTAGTTCCTAGCCGAGCCGGCCGACACGTTAGCGCGCGTGCCATTTGGTTAGGCCAGTGTCACCGTGGCCCGCAGGTTGGCTACTCCCGCGGTGTAACGGGTGTCCGCCACAGCGAATGCGATGGCGTCGTCGAGCCAGTCGTGACCTACCCCATCGGGATCGTGGGAAGCCACGGTCAGGGTGTACTCCATGGAGCAGAGTTCGCAGCGGAAGGCGAAAGTGAGTTGCAAGGTGTCGCCCGCGGCGCGCGGCCCTAATTTCAATCCTTCCAATTCCGTGTTGGTGCCATAGACGTTCATCCCGGCGCGGCTGCGGATCAGCAATCCGATGACGGGATCGGCCACTGCGTCGATGAAGCGAACCGTGACGCGAACGACCGCCAGTTCGCCGCTGCGCAGAACAGCGGTGGGGCGGCCCTCCTCGCCGGTCAACTCCAGTTTGACGACTTCGGCTCGGCCGTCGCCGCGACGCAGACGGGGCGCGAGGGGCAGCGAGATGGTTTCGCCCCAGGCGCGCATACCATCGACAATGGCATTGTTGTAAGCCGGCAATATGGCGGCGGGGTCGCCGCGGCCGGCCAGTCTGCCGCGATCGAGCCACCAGATTTCGTCGCAAAGTTGCCGCAGGAGATCTTGTTCGTGCGAGACAAGCAGCACGGTGGCGCCCGAGCGGCGCAGGCGGTCGAGCGACATGGCGGCACGCTGGCGGACGAGGGCGTCCTGGCGAGCAAAGGTGTGTTCGAGCCCGAGCACGCGGACGGGAGAAAAATCGAGAGGAGCATCGGGCCCCAGGAGGCTGCGCGGTTCGGGTGCCTCCACGCTACCATCCGACGGCTGCGCGAGTCCGGCGGCCAGTCGCAGCAGCGCGCCTTTGCCGGCTCCGTTTTCTCCGATGATGCCGATGATCGCGCCATCCGGCGCCACCGCGTCAAAGCCCGCTAGCGGGGCGCTGATAACCTGCCGAAAGACAATGGCCATTAAGGATAGAATACCGGGTAGGCATGGCCGAAACCAACGTAATCGACCGCATGCGCGACGACTGGAACGACCGGGCGCGCGAAGATCCGCACTATTACGTGGCTTTCGGCCGGCGTGAGCAGGATGACGCCGAGTTTCTGGCAACGGCGGCAGACGTGGTCCGCGCCATGCGCGGGGAATTGAAGCGACTACCGCCCCGCGATTTGAAAGCGCTTGAAATCGGCTGCGGGCCGGGGCGCTTGATGCGTCCGCTCAGCGAGAACTTCGCCGGGATTTGCGGGGTCGACATATCCGATGAAATGATCCGGTTGGCGGCCGAGCGGCTGCGGGATATTCCGCACGCGCACGTCCAGCAGACGGAGAGATCGGACCTTTCGATGTTCGCGGACGAAACGTTCGATTTCGTTTATTCGTACGCGGTGTTCCAGCATATTCCGAGCCGGGAGGTGGTTTTCGCTTATCTGGCCGAGGCGCAACGCGTCCTGAAGCCGGGCGGGATCCTGAAATGCCAGATCAACGGACTGCCGGCGACGGCGGCGCATTACACGACCTGGGCTGGCGTGCGGATTTCGGCGGCCGAGATCGTGGAGTTCGCGTTGCGGCACGATTTTCAATTGCTGGCGCTGGATGGAGTTGCGACCCAGTACATGTGGACCACATGGAGGAAACAGGCGCCAGGATGGCGGGCCGCGCTGCGGCCGGCGGACGCGCCCGCGACCAGCATCCGGGCGATCAGCAACGCGCTCACCGGCGACCAACTGGTGCCGGCATCGGGTGCGCGGGCCTTTGCGGCGATTTGGCTGGACAATCCCCCCCCCGATTGCGATTTGATCGGGCTGGAAGTGCGCATCGAGGGCCGTCCCGCGGTGCTGACGTGCTTGAGCGCGCCGGAATGGGATGGCATGGTGCAGTTGAACGCGGCGATACCGGAAGGTTGCCGCACGGGGTTGGTGCCGGTAGAAGTATCGTGGCTGGGGCGGCCGCTGACGGCGACCGCGTGGATGCGAGTGATTCCGCCGGGGCCGGCGGTGCCGCGCATCTGCACGGTATCCGATGGCGTGAATTTGCTGGCGGGGACGCGGATCGAGAGCCGGACGATTAAGGTCGCCATGGAAGAGGTGACCAATCCGGAGCAATTCCGCGCGTTCTTCGACGGCGCAGCCATTGAGGCGCGAACATTTTGCACCGATCCTGTACAGCAGCGCTATGAGTTTGACGTGACGCTGCCGGAAGCGGCGCGGGCCGGAGCGCACCAGATCCGGGTAAGCCTGGGCAGGCGAAACTTTGCGACGGTTGCGGTAGAGGTGGCCTGAGTTGAAGTGGCTCGCGGCGCTGGGCTGTTTGGCGATGGCTGGGTGCGGTCCACGTGCGACGGGCCTTATAGAACTGGCGGCGGGAACTACGGTGTTGCATCGCGAGATGACACTCCCCGACGGCGCGCACGATTTGGAAATTCGCGGTCATGCTGGCGGATCGACGCTGCGGGCGGCGGCGGATTTCCAGGGGCGGGCGCTGATTTACTCGCGGGGCGCCAGAAACTTGAAGCTGACGGGCTTTCGCATTGAGGGCGATCGCACGGCGCTGGAGCAGCCTGAGGGGCTGCCTACGAACGACACGCCGTTCGCACGCTATTACCGGAACAACGGCATCGTGGTGGAAGGCGCGAACGGAGTGCGGATTTCGGATGTCGCGCTGCACGAAGTGGCGAATTACGCGGTCATCGTAGGCGCTTCGACGGATGTGCGGATCGAGCGGGTGAGCGTGGAAGACAGCGGATCGTTATCGCCTACCAAGCGGAACAACGCATCCGGCGGGATTTTATTGGAAGAAGGCACGCGCGATTTCGCGGTGCGCGACTGCACCATCCGCCGCGTGCGGGGCAACGGAATCTGGACGCATTCGTTTTATCGCTCGCCGCGGAATGCAGACGGCGTGATTGAAGGGAATGTCATCGAGGATGTGGCGCGCGACGCGATTCAGGCGGGCCACGCGACGAACACCACCGTGCGCGGCAATCGCGGGCGGCGAATCGGGTATCCGACGGAGTTGGTGGACGTCCGCAGCTGGGCGGTACCCGCGGCTATCGACACGGCGGGGAACGTGGACAAGTCGACTTACGCGGACAATCATTTCGAAGACATCGACGGCAAGTGCATGGACCTGGATGGATTTCATGATGGCGAGATCCGGGACAATTCGTGCATCAGCCGGGGGGGGTACGATGAATACCCCTGGGCGCAGTTCGGGATCGTTTTTAACAATGCGAGTCCGGACATGCAATCGGTGAACGTGGTGGTGACGGGCAATGTGATCGACGGCGCGGGATACGGGGGATTGTATCTGTTGGGATCGCACCACGCGATCACAGGCAACCGCTTCGTCAACCTGAATCGCAACGGCTGCGACAAGGACCGGACACGGGCGCGATGCGATACGGGCGGCGGCGACGCGGGATTGTTGCGCGCGGGGATCTATCTGGTAGGGGGCGCGGCGCGGCCGGCGCACACGGCCGATAACCAAATCAGCGGGAACGAAGTGGAAGGCTTCGGCATGCGGAAATACTGCGTGGAAGGCGCGCCGGGCGTGTTACTGGCCGCTAACCGCATTGCCGGCAATCGGTGTTCCGATCCTCCGGGCAAGCCAAAGGTAGACCACTGAGGCGGCATAAATCAGGCAGGTATCGAGCAGCAGATTGAAGAGATACATGTGCTTAATGACGTCGAAGGCATCGCCGTAGACGGCGCTGAATAAGGCCGCGAGGCAGCACAGCGGCAGCAGGGCAAGCAGTGCGATGCGGCGGCGCGCGAGGGAATTGCGGACGCGCAGCCAGCGCCACGCGGCGAAGAACGGCGCGGCCATGAGCGCGAAGACGATCCACTTGTTCACCTGCGGCAGGATGCGTTCGTGGAAATCGCTCCACAAAGCGAAAGCGCGGGCCTGCGCGGCGGGCGGGCGGCCTGACGACGGCTCGAAATTTCCATACCAATCGCGGCGCAGAAAGGTGATTTGCGGAAGCAGGCTGTGCATCCGACGCCACATGCGCGCGGGGCGGAGAAGGTAGAAACGCAGGACGGTGAATGTATTGACGCGGGCAAGCACGCCGGAGGCCGCCATTTGGGGATAGTTAGTGCCGGGCGTCCAGGCGCCGGTTCCGGCGTATCGGGCGAGTTGGGGATCGAGGCCGAGGACGCGCAAGTCGGCCGCCGGATTTTTGGAATCGGCCAGAATGCCGGAGAAGATGACGCCGTAGGTATTCGCCTGGCGGCCGTAGATGGGCATGGATAGCACGTTGTAAGCGGCGCACGCGAGCATCACGCAGGCGCCCGCCACAGCCACCAGGCGGGCCGCGGCGGAGGAAGTCCAGAAGGCGAGGTACAGAGTGAAAAGCGCGAGCAGCAAGCCGATGGGCGCATTCTGCGGCTTGGCGAAGACCCATAGCGCCGCCCACAAGGACCAGCGGAGCGCGGAGGCGAACGTGGTTTGGCCCATGCGGGCGATCTCGATGGCTTCGGCCAGCAGCAGCAGGAAGAAGAAGCAGGAAGCTGGCTCGGCGTACCAGGAATTCCAGTAAACGGCGTAGCCGGCGTCGGTGAGCGCAACCAGCGCGAGGATCCAGATCAGCGCGTAGGCGCGGTAGCGGCGCACCACCCACAGGACGCGCGCGAAGGCCGCGAGGAAGACCAGGGCGTGGACGAACCCTGCCACGGTAATATCGACGGCGCCGTCTTTCGAGACGAGTTTATTCAGCAGGAGGGCGGCGCCCACGAAAATATATTCGCTGTTGGCCTGTTCCCAGTAAGGCGAACGGTAATGCGGGTCGGGAACATACTTCGGCTCGACGTAAATGTATTCGAGGGCGGAGTGATGCATGGGGCCATAGGAGAAGCGCCCGATGGTGCGGACAAAGTCGCCCTGATCGGCCAGCCCGACGATGGGAGGAATGAAGAGTTGCCAGGTGAGAATCGCGGCAGCCGCAGCCAGCACGGCCGCGTAGAGTTTTCCCTGCATGTCTCAGGCCGCAGTATAGCAACCATCAGAAACGGTGATAGACTTGAGGCTCTCGCCCAACTAAACCGGATGCGGCGCCATTCACTCGCCATCGATTGCGGCATCGTCGCCCTCCTCATCGCCGTTAACCTGCTCGTGATCCTGCCGTTTTTCCAGATGGATTTTTCGTCGCAAGCCTGGAACAACGACTACACGTATATCGGGATGACGCGCATGTTCCGGGACCGGCCGTGGACCTGGAATTCGCTACAATACGGCGGCGCTCCGTTCCGGTACTTGTATCCGCCGCTGTTCCATTTGTTGGCGATGGCTATGCCGGTTGCGTCGTTGGGACGGGCTTATCATATCGTCAGCGGGTTGGCCTACGCGCTGATGGCAGCGGCGTTCTACATTGCGGCGCTGCAACTGTTCCGGTGGCGATGGCTGGCGGCCGCGCTGGCGCTGATTGAAAGCTTCTCGCCTACGGCGCTCTATGATTTACTGCCCGGGCTATCGGGATTCGCCGGTGCTTACCGCCACGGCCCGTGGAATTTCGTGGCCTTGGTCGCCGCCAACGAATCGGCGCACACGCTATCGTTGGCGCTGGTGCTGCTGGTTCTGGCTTTGGCGTGGCGGGATCGTTGGATAGCGGCGGCACTCTGCGCGGCGGCTGTGTTTCTGATGAACTGGGCGGGGATTATTGGGCTGCTGATGGTGTTGGCGGCGTTGGGCGTGGCGCGCGCGCGGGATTTGGGACTTTGGCAGGCTGGAATGCGCGTGGCGAGCGTGGCGGGCATTGGATATGGACTGGCGGCGTTCTGGGCGTCGCCGGATTGTATTTTGACCACGAAGCTACTCAATCGCGTGGTGCTCCGCCATATTCAGTTGGCGACGCCCTGGAGTTGGATAAGCGGAATGGTGCTGGCGAGTTCGGCGTTGGTTGTGGCGGCGGCCTTTTGGCGCCGCATTCCCACGGCCGCCGCGTTTGCGATGGCGCTGTTGGCGATTTCAGGCGCGGTGGTGGTTTCGTATAGTCTGACCGGTAACTATCTGCTGCCCCTGCCGCATCGCTACATTCTGGAGTTCAATGTGGGCCTGGTTCTGGCGATCGGATGCGTGGCGACGGCGGCCTGGCGATGGCGCCGGGCGGTGGGCGTCGCGGTGCTTGTGGCGAGCGCCCTGCCGGCCGTTCGATTTCTGCCAGGGGCGTGGGGAGTTCAGCAGCAGAGCCAGGATCCGCGAACGACGCGGGCGTTTCAGATTTCCGAATGGCTGGCGGCGCATGCAGGCTCGGCACGGGTGGTGACGGCGGGCGAGTTGGAAGGATCGCTGAACATCTGGGCGGACACGAGGCAAATCGGCGGGAGCGCCCAGGGAGTTTCGAATTATCTGGTGCCGGCCGCACAACGCGAAATCACGCTGGGATGCGCCGACACGAAAGCTCCCACGCGGATGGCGGAGTTGTGGATGCGGGCGATTGGGGCGCGGTACCTGGTGGTGCATGGGCCGGCGTCATCGGAACACTTTCATTGGATGGTGCAGCCGGAACGTTTCGCGGCATGGCCTGTCGCGTGGACCAATGGCGCTGGCGATACGATTTATCAATTGCCGGGCCAGGAGGAACCCGAAGTCGTGGTAGTGGACTTGGCGCGGATGCGTCAACTCGGCGAAATTCGGTCGACCGGCGATGCTCGGTTCTTGGAAGCGTATGTAGCGTGGGCGGCGGGCAAACGGGCGGCGCAGATTGGCTGGCGCGGGCCGGATCACGCGGAAGTGCGGGCCGATCTGAGCGCGGGTGAGGCCATTCTGGTGAAGGGGAATTATGACGCGGGGTGGTCGGCCTCGGCGGGAGTTACGGCGAGCGACCCGATTGGATTTCTATTGATTCAGGGCCCAGTGGCGCGCGCTGTCACCTTGCGATTTGGGGCTTCCTGGAGCGAGTGGGTGGGACGCGGGGTGACCCTGATTACGCTGCTGCTGTTGGTGTTTCGCGCGCCCATGTGGGCGACGGCGCTGGCCGCGCTGGCGCCGTCGATTGCGGTGTACGGTATCTTGTCGATGCAAACACCGCGCACCGCCGTGGTGGCGGAGCAGGCTTATGCGCGGCTGCAGCCGCCGCTGATCGGCCCGGCGGCGATTGTGGATGGTGTGACGATGAAGCCGCCGCCATTCGCACGGGGCAGCGTGATTTCAGTTTTTGGAAATGGCTTCGGCTCTTTGAAAGATTCCGTGCGCGTGTGGGTGGGAGAACGCGATGCCGAGATTATGTATCACGGTCCGAATCAGTTGAATCTGCGTCTGCCCGCGGATGCCGCGGCGACAGAAAACGTCAGCGTCGAAGTGAATGGGTGCAGGGGCAACTCGTTCGCCGTCGCGATTACAGGCGTCGCGCAACCATCAAAGTGATATCGTCGGCGGGGGGCGATCCCGCGGCGAAATCGGTCAACGCTTTGGTCACAGCGCCCACGATTTCGGTGGCGCTCTTTTGCCGGTTGGCAGCGAGCACATCGGCAAAGCGTTCTTCGCCAAACTCTTCCTGTTCGGCGTTGGTGGCTTCGGTGACACCGTCGCTATAGATGGCCAGCGAATCGCCCGGCTCGACTTTGGCGCGATATTCGGAGTAGTTGGCCATGGACAAAATGCCCAGCGGCGGACCGCCGCCTTCCAGGCTGGTTACGCTTCCATCCGCGCGCACGATAAACGGCGGATTGTGGCCCGCGCTGCAATAGACCAACTCGCCGGTGGCCGGATCGAGCAAGGCGATAAAGAAGGTGATGAAACGGTTGCTGGGGCAGTTCTTGCAGGTGATTTTGTTGAGGCGGTTGATGGTGGCAGCGAGATTCTGGGGCTCGTCGGCCAGCACCTGCACGCGGGCCTGAAGGCCCATCATCATCAGGGACGCGGGCATGCCTTTGCCGGAAACGTCGCCGAGGACCATGGCCACGCGCCCGTTAGGGTACGTGAAGAAATCGTAGTAATCCCCCCCCACCGTTCGGCAGGCGGCATTATATCCGGCGAGGTCGGCGCCGGCCACTTCGGGCGCGGCGGCAGGCAGGAAGCTGCGTTGGATTTCGGCGGCCTGATCCAACTCGCGCGCCATGCGGCGTTCGGTCTCTTCCACTTCGGCCAGCCGGGCGTGCTCGATGCGGATGGCGGCGACGTTGGCCATCACGGTGAGCAGGCTCAGGTCGTCCTTGGTGAAGGCGCGGAACATGTTCGGCGAATCGACGTAGATGAGGCCGATGGTGCGCTTCTCGGTTTGCAGAGGCACGGCCATCAGCGTGCGAACCTTCTGCTCAACGATGCTCATTCGCTCGCGAAAGGCTTCGTCGAGTTGGGCATCGCGCACCAGCACGGAAGCTTTTTCGTTGATGACGCGATCGCGGACGGCGGAGCTGATGTGGAAACCTTCGCCCTTGTTGGCTTTGACTTCCAGGCTGTCGCCTTCGAGGGTCATGACCACGCCGCGTTGCGCGCCGACGCCCTCGATAGCCAGATCGAGGATTAACGGGAATAGGTCGGCGAGCGTGCCGCGGCCGGCAAGTTCCTGGCCCGCGCGAATCAGGGCCTGAACTTGCTTTGCCCCATGCTGGCCGGGACGGTCGACGATGGTCTGGCTGGATAACGCGCCTTCAAGACTGGTGAAAATGGTGGAAGTGCTGGGTGGGTCCGGTTCGGCTGACTCGAAGACAACGACGCCGTCCTGGGGCCGCGCGCCCGAGCCCTTATCGTCGAAGACAATGGCCAGATGGCCGGCGGTGATGCGGTCGCCAGCCTTCAGCGTCAATTTGGCGCGCAGCGGAATATTATTGACCAGCGTGCCGTTCTTGCTGCCGAGGTCCTGCACCGTCCAGTTGTCGCCATCACGCCCGAAAGCCATGTGCTGGCGAGACAGGCCGGCATCTTCGGGGAAACACAGGTCGGCGGTGCTCGATCGGCCGATGACAAACCGGTCGCCCTGCAATGGAACAGTCTTGACCTGCCCATCGGGGCACTGAATGACAATATCCCGTGACATAGTTTGGGGGGAAGCCACAGTTGATTATATAGCGAAAGCGACGCCGGCTCCGGCTAGCGTCCCGCCGGGGAATGCACCAACGATAAGAACTCGTCCCGCGTCTCTTTGCGATTTCGGAAAGCCCCCAACATCGCGCTGGTCACCGCTCCGGAATGCTGTTTCTCGACGCCTCGCATCATCATGCAGAAGTGCCGCGCCTCGCAAATCACCCCAACCCCTACCGGATTGATCAGCTCCTGTATGGTCTGCGCGATTTCTTGCGTCATGCGCTCCTGAATCTGCAGACGACGCGCGAACACATCCACCAATCTCGGTAGCTTGCTGAGGCCGATCACGCGGTCGCGCGGGATGTATGCCACGTGCACCTTGCCGAAAAATGGCAGCAGGTGGTGCTCGCACATGCTGAAGAACTCGATGTCCTTCACGATCACCATCTCGTCGTATTTCACCGCGAACAAGGCGCCATTCACCACCTTGTTCACATCCATCTGATAGCCACTGGTCAGAAATCGCAGAGCGCGCTCTACTCGTTCGGGCGTGCGCGCCAAGCCTTCTCGCTCCGGGTCCTCCACCAATCGCTCCAGCATCTGCTTCACCAGCGGCGCAATGCCCGAGCCCTCGGCCGCCGCGGGCGCTTTGGCCGCCATCACTTTGATCTCCGCTTTATTCGACTTCATGGGCTGACACTTCGAATCCATTGCGGCTCGTTTCCGCGATCGCCACGTGCTCCAGTCGCGGCGCCCCGCCCGGAAACACCGCCGTCCAGTTCTGTTTTAACCGCCGCACCACTTCACGGCCCAGGTTCTCCGACGTCGGCGCCATCCCCCGGAAAACCTCCACGTCTTCGTTTAAATTGCGATGGTCCAAAGGCGCCAGCACTTCCCGTTGCACCAGTCCGTCCAGCACCGCCAGATCCACCGCGCGTCCAGATTCTGCTTCCACCGCGCCCCGCACCGTCACAGCGATCTCATAATTGTGGCCATGCCCGAACGGGTTGTTGCACTTGCCGTACAGTTCGCGGTTCTCGGCGTCGCTCAATTGCGCCGCATGCAGGCGGTGGGATGCCGAAAACCGGTACTTGCGGGTCACCAGGATCACTGGGCTGCTCCATGGTATTCCACGTACAGATCCTGCGTCTCGTACACACGCACGCCATGCAAATGGCCGTTCGGCCCGGACAGGTGCGGCGCCAGGCGATTCCAAATGTCGATCGCGATATTTTCCGGTGTCGGAATCACCCGCTCAAACGGCGAAACCTCCCGGTTCAGAAACCGGTGATCGTAAATATCCACTACTTCCCGGTTCAAAAGCTCCTTCAGCGCCTTAAGATCCAGCACCATGCCCGTAACCGGGTCCGGATTGCCCTCCACCGTCACTTCCAGCACGTAATTATGGCCGTGCCCGTTAGGATTGGCCGCCGCGCCGAAAAGCGCGCGATTTTCGGCCTCGGAAAGCCGGGGATTGCGGCACACGTGCGAGGCGGAGAACTCCACCTTCCTGGTGATGAGCATAGATGCTATCTCTTTGATGCAGCAATTCCGGCGAAAGTACACTAAAATTATAATTTCAAGGTATGCGAAGCGTCAAAATCGATCAATATCTGAAAGCCGGAATCCTCGTTCTCACTGCCGTTCTCGTCTTCGTACTCTACAGTTCGATCAACGAACACATCGTCAACGTAGGCGATTCCGCCCCCCATTCTCCATCACCGCCGACAATGGTCGCGTCATCACTGCCGCCGATTTCGGCGGAAAGCTGCTGGTCCTCAACTTCTGGGCCACCTGGTGCCAGCCGTGCGTCGAGGAAGTCCCATCGCTCGACCAGTTTGCCCGTGAGATGTCCAACTCCGGCGTGGTCGTCCTGGGCGTCAGCATGGATAGCAACCCCAAGCTTTATCGCGACTTCCTGACGCGCAGCCACATCTCGTTCCTCACCGCCCGCGATCCCGCCGCCAAGATCAGCGCCGACTACGGCACCTTCAAATACCCCGAATCTTACATAATCGATTCCCGGGGCAAGGTGGTGCAGAAAATTATCGGCGCCACCAATTGGACGGACGGCAACATGGTTAACGCTGTAAAATCGTTCCTCTAGTGATGGCATGCTGCCTCTCCCCGCGAAGCAGAAGCTCAAGGACCTGCTCGGCCCCCAAGGCTACCTCGACCTGCCTGAAGACCTGGTGCTCTACGAATACGACGGCAGTGTTGAAAAAGGCCTTCCCGAAATGGTGCTCTTCCCCTGCGGCGCCTCCGACGTCGTCGCCATCGTCAAAATCGCCTCCGAGTACGACGTAAACCTTGTAGGCCGCGGAGCAGGCACAGGTCTCAGCGGCGGCGCCATCGCGCGCGCCGGCGGCATCGTGGTTGGCTTTTCCCGCATGAACCGCATCCTTGAAATCGACCTGGAAAACGAGCGTGCCGTGGTCGAGCCCGGCGTCGTGAACCTCGATCTCACCCTGGCCGTCCAATCTCAAGGTTTTTTCTATGCGCCCGACCCGTCCAGCCAGAAGGCCTGCACCATGGGCGGCAATGTCGCCGAAAACGCCGGCGGCCCGCATACCTTGGCCTACGGCGTCACTACCAACCATGTCCTGGGCCTCGAACTCGTCCTGCCCGACGGCTCGGTCGTCACCACGGGCGGCAAAGCAACTGACTTGCCCGGCTACGACCTGACCGGCCTCCTGACCGGATCGGAAGGTACCATGGCCCTGGTCACCAAGATCATGGTCAGGCTCATGCGCAAACCGGAAATGGTAAAAACCATTCTGGCCATTTATGACTCCACAGCCAACTCCAATGGCGTCGAAGACTGCGGCGCTACCGTGGCCGAAATCACCGCTCGCGCCATCGTGCCGGTCGCCATTGAAATGCTGGATGGCGTCATGCTCCGTATGGTGGAAGAAGCCACCCATGCCGGTTTCCCCATGGATGCCGCCGCCGTCCTGCTCATTGAACTGGAAGGCTTGCGCGAAACCGTGGAAGAACAGGTCGAACAAATCCGCCAGGTTTGCCAATCCTGCCATGCACGCGAAGTTCGCGTCGCCAAGACCGTCGCCGAGCGCGAACTGCTATGGAAAGGCCGCAAGAACGCATTTGGCGCGGTCGGCCGCGTCAGCCCGTTCTTCTACGTTCAGGATGGCGTCGTCCCGCGCACCCAGATTGCTCCCACCCTCACCGCCATCGCCGAAGTAAGCCGCAGATACGGCTTGACCATCAGCAACATCTTCCACGCAGGCGATGGCAACATGCACCCCATCATCCTCTTCGATGCGCGCAAGCCCGGCGACCTGGAAAAAGCGCGCGCCGCGGGCGACGAGATCCTCCAGCACTGTCTCAATGTGGGTGGCTCTATCACCGGTGAACACGGCGTCGGTATGGAAAAGAACGAGATGATGACCCGCCAGTTCAAGCCGGAAACCCTGGATATGATGTTGGCGTTCAAGCGTCTCTTCGATCCCGAAAACCGCCTCAACCCCGGTAAAGTATTGCCCCTTGGCCACGGCTGCCTTGAAATTCGCCAGCCGCCTCTCGGCGCTGGCGCTGCAATTTACTAGCGCTTGCCGCGCCGTAGTATACTGCTGCTTCACCAAGGAGTGGCCATGCTGCCCGATTACATTTCGAAAGCCATACCGAACCCGCGCTCCAACCGCGGTCCCTGGTATGCCAACACGGCGCCCAGCTATGCGGGTATCTTCCTTTGGATCGCCTTCTACCTTTCTATCGCTAAAGGCACCATCCCCCACGCCAGCCTCGGCCTATGCATGGTTGCCATTGTTGTTGCCGGCTTACTGAGCTTCGCGCTCTATTACTATGCGCCCGCCATGTTGGGCATGAAGACCGGTTTTCCCTTGTACGTGGTCGGCAGCTCTACATTCGGCACCGCCGGCGGTTACGTCATGCCCGGCCTGCTGATGGGCTTACTGCAGGTCGGCTGGTTCGCAGTGAATACCTCGATCTCCACGCGCTTCATCCTGAACACCTTCGGCTCGAAGGCCGGCGCGGGAAGCCTGCCATTCATTCTGATCGGCATTCTCTGGGGCTACGGTATGGCCTACATAGGAGTGATGGGCATCCAATATGTTGCCAAACTCTCCCGCTACCTCATCGTGATTCCCGCCGCCATGGTGCTGCTGGTCTTCTTCCGCACCAGCCCCGGCATCCCGCAATATGTGCCGCCAGATCCCCAACCTTTCGTAGCATTCACGCTACTCATCCAGATCATCATTGGTTTCTTCGCCACCGCGGGAGCGGCCGGCGCTGACTTTGGCATGAACAGCCGCGACGAGAAGGACGTACGCTTGGGCGGCCTTGTCGGCATCACGCTGGCAATCGTCTTTGCTGCCGGTCTGCCGCTGCTCTCCGTCGCCGGCGCCAGTAAACTGTATGCGCTTCCAGCCCTTGGTTACGACGATGTCATTTTATCCATCGGCGGCGTCATTGCCACTGCCATGTTTGCCCTGTTCACCATCGCATCCATCGCTCCGGCCTGCTTCTGCGCCTTCATCGCCGGCAACAGTTTCTCCACGATGATCCCCGGTGTGCCGCGGATCTCGTCCACCATGGCGGGTGTTACGGTTTCGATTGTCCTCGCTGTGACCGGCGTCGCTGAAAACCTCGTGGGCTTCTTTACCATTGTGGGAGCGTCTTTCGGCCCCATCTGTGGCGCCATGGCTGCGGATTACCTGCTTTCCGGCAAACGCTGGGCCGGTCCGCGAGAAGGCATCAACTGGGCTGGGTATCTGGCGTGGGCCATTGGCTTCCTGGTTGGCATTCTGCCGTTCCTTCCCATTTCGGAAACCATGAAGACGTACGCCCAACCCGCTGTCCTCTACAGCTTCGTGACAGGCTTCCTGGTTTACGCCGCACTGGCCAAAGCCGGCCTCCAGCCGCGTGCCTTGGCTGTTCAATAGCTGCCTTTCGTTAACACAGGCACACTTGATCGCAGTACCGTTACCGTAACACTTGAAACATCGGCTGGAGCTATGGACTCCGCAAGCACTCCCATGTATACTCCTAGACAACCCAGACTAGGTTTTACCGCGGTCTGCCAGGGAGGGGCCATCCATGAAGAAGCTACTGGCGTTAGCCGTTCCAGCCGTGGGCGCGTTGTTCTTGAACTTCGCTGCCGCGCAGGTCCCACCGTCGGAATTCGTCAATTACGAAGGCTCCCAAACCAATCCGATTCGGATGTCTACCGATGGCACCCGCTTGTATGCGCTCAATACGCCGAATTCAACACTCTCCGTGTTCGATCTGACCAACGCCGCAGCGCCCGCTCTCATCGTTGAAATTCCGGTTGGTATCGAACCCGTCTCCGTGAGCGTGAACCCCGCCAACGATGACGAGGCCTGGGTGGTCAACCAGGAGTCCGATAGCGTCAGTATCGTCTCCGTTTCAAAGGGGATCGTCACCGATACGATTTATTGCAAAGACGAGCCGTCCGATATCGTTTTCGCCGGGGCCAACGCCTTCGTCAGCGTGGCGCGCAGCAACCTCATCAATGTTTACAACATCGCCTCGCACCAACTCGTCCAGTCTATCCCGGTCTTCGGCGATAATCCGCGCGCCATGGCGGTCAGTGCGGACGGCACTAAAGTGTATGCGGCCTTCGCTTTATCGGGCAATCACACCACCATCCTTCCCGACAATATAGCGCCGCCGCAGCCTCCTCCCACGAATCCCGCACTGCCTCCTCCGCCCCATGTCGGCCTGATTATCGATGCTTCCGATCCGACGTGGTCCTGGTTTATTAAATACACCATGCCGGACAACGATGTGGCGATCATCAACACCAGCACCCTCGGGGTTTCCGGATACTATTCCGGCGTGGGCACCCTGAATTTAGGAATCGCCGTACAGCCCAACAGCGGCAATGTTTACGTGTCGGGTACCAATTCCCGAAATCTGATTAACTTCGAGCCCAACTTGCGCGGTCACTGGATCGACAACCAGGTCGTTGCGATTCAGACATCCGGTCATGTCACAGCCTACGATTTGAACCCGGGCATCGATTACTCGATCTTGCCCAATCCCGCAGCCCTTGCTACGGCTATCTCGCAACCGGCTGCGATCCGCTTCGATCCAAGCGGCAAATGGCTGTGGGTCACGTCGTTCGGTACTGATCGTGTTGCAAAGGTGAGCGACACCGGGCAGGTCCTCGCGCTGATTGAAATTAACCCGGCGACGGTCGGCTCAACCGTCAACTCCGCCACCAAGAAGGGCCCCCGCGGCATGGCCATCAATGCCAAGCAGAGCGTCCTTTATGTTTTGAACCGGCTCTCGAACTCAATCTCCGTGGTTAGCACCACTACCAACTCCGTCGTCGAGGAAATCCCGACTGGCACGTTCGATCCCACCCCCAATGTCATCCTCGCCGGCCGCGGCTTCCTGTACGACGCCAAATTATCCGGTAATGGCACCGGCGCTTGCGCTTCCTGTCATTTGGATTCGGATATGGATCTGCTCGATTGGAATCTGGGCGATCCCGGCGGCTCCATGGAAACCGTCGTCAACAACGGTCACACGTTTCAGATGCACCCCATGAAAGGTCCCATGACAACCCGCACCTTGCGCGGCTTGGTAGGTACCGACCCGCTGCATTGGCGCGGCGACGAAGCGGATTTCAGCGATTTCAACCAGGCATTTGACGCCTTGATGGGTGGGCCGCAGCTTTCGACGGCTAATATGCAGGCCTACGAGAGCTATATCGACACCATCGCTTTCCAGCCCAATCCTTTCCAAAATCTGGATCGCACGCTGCCCACGTCCCTGTTCGGCGGCAATGCCGTTAACGGCCAGACCGATTTCTTGACGGTGAAGATCAATTCCACTCCGACCAACACTTGCAACGCCTGTCACCAAAGCAATCCCGGACCGGGCAGCAACTTCAACATCGTCACGCGCGCGAATCTGCCGCAGCCCCTAAAAGTGCCGACTCTCCGTAACATCTATCAGAAGGGAAATTTCTCCAATGCCGCGGGATCGCAGAGCATTGATGGCTTCGGATACTCGAGCAACGGCAACAATGCTACCTTGCTCCAGGTACTTGACCAACCCGTTTTGGGAGGCTTTGGCAATAATCCGCAAGCGCAAAGCGATGTCGCATCATTCCTCATCTCGTTCGATACCGGTACCGCGCCGGCCGTCGGTTACACGCGTACCGTCACCGCCGCGAATGTCACCGCCGATCCGACGATCGCCAGCGACTGGGCTCTTTTGCAGAATCAGGCAGCAGCCGCTAATATCGATCTGGTCTGCCAGGGCACCATTCAAGGTCAACTGGCCGGTTGTCTCTATCAACCCCAAACGAACACCTATCAAATGGACACGACCGGGTTGGGTCCCTTCACCCAAGTCCAGTTGATCGGCTTCATACAGGCAGGCGACACCCTGAGCATCATGGGCGTGCCTTCTGGTTCCGGAGTCCGTTTCGGCATCGACCGTAACCACAACGGCGTCAAGGATGGCGATGAGCGTAAGCGGCGCGCCCGGGCCAAACGGCCGTAAAACCTGGGCTTCGCGTTGCGAAAGGAAGCAGCTTAATGGTGAATTGGATGGTAAGAACCGCGTGGCTGGGTTGGCTGGCATTCGGCTGCGGTTTGACGGCGCAGACAATATCGTTTAACTCGCCGCAGGCCTTTCCGGCCGGCAGCCTTCCGAGTGCCATCGCAACCGGCGATTTCAACAAAGACGGGAAGCCGGATCTGGCCATTCCCGCGAGCGGCTCCTCCGGCGTCTCCATTCTGCTTGGCAACGGAGACGGCACGTTTAAGACCCCGGTAAACTATGCCTCGGGTTCGAGCCCACGTTACGTCGTGGTTCGCGATTTCAACGGCGACGGGAATCTGGACCTCGCTGTGGCCAACTACAATTCCAACAATGTTGCCATTCTCCTGGGGAACGGAGACGGCACTTTTCAGGCACCGGTAATGTACAGCGTAGCTACGAATCCGGACTATATCGCCGCTGGCGATTTCAACGGCGACAAGAAGCTGGATCTGGCTGTGACAAACTATTCGTCCTCGACCATATCGATCTTGCTGGGCAACGGAAACGGCACCTTTCAAGCTGCTACAGAGCAGAACCTGGGAGCCAATCAGGCGGCGTCTGTAGCTGCCGCGGACCTGAACGGCGACGGCAAACTCGACTTAGCCGTCACCTACGGCCTGAACACCCTCGCCGTACTGATTGGTAACGGAGATGGAACCTTCGCCGCCCCCGTCCCTTATCACACGTCCAACGATCCCACGGATTTAGTCGAGGCGGATTTCAATAACGATGGAAAACTGGACCTGGCCGTTGCCTGCGGACATCCGAGCGGCCTCGTTTCAATCTTTATTGGCAATGGGGACGGTACCTTTCAGACACCAAAGAACTATCAGGCAGGGTCGTTTGTGTCCTCCATCATTAACACTGATTTCAATCATGACGGCAATCAGGATCTGGCCGTAACCAATGCCGATTCTAATACTGTCTCCGTTTTTCTGGGAAATGGCGACGGAACTTTTAAGAAGGCTGTCGCTTACCCCGTGGCCAGTTCTCCGCAGGCAATCGCCGCGGCGGATGTGAACGGCGACAAAAAAACCGATTTGATCGTAGCGAGCAACAACTCCAATATGGCTACCGTCCTGCTTGGGACTGGAAAAGGCACTTTTACGGGAACGAAACTGACTGGCGCCGGGCCGGGCTCGCTCGCAGTCGTTTCGGCCGACTTCAACCACGATGGAGTCCCGGATTTGGTGGTAGCGGATAATTCCGCGAACGGCGTTTCGATCCTGCTCGGTACCGGGCCGGGCACGTTTGGGACTGCCGTCAGTTTACCGGCGGGACTGGCGCCGGAAGGAGTGGCGGTAGGAGATTTCAATAATGACGGGAATATGGATGTAGCTGTGGCAAACTATGGGTCCAACAACATCTCGATCCTACTCGGTAACGGTGACGGCACTTTCCAGCCTGCTGTAAGTTACAACGCTGGAAATGGGCCCGTTTCGCTGGTGGTGCAGGACTTCAACAAGGACGGAAACCAAGATCTGGCGGTGGCCAACCAGAACTCCGGCACAGTGTCCATTCTGCTCGGAAATGGAAACGGGACTTTTCAAACGGCCGTCAGCAAGCCCGTTAACAAGGGCCCCGTCAGTGTGGCCGTTGCCGACCTGAATGCCGACGGAAACTGGGATTTAGCTGTGGCGGACTCGTCCGCCGGCGTAATTTCCATCTTGCTGGGAAATGGCGATGGAACGTTCCAGCCCGCGGTGAGTTATACTGCCGGCGCCAATGTGTATTGTGTGGCGATCGGCGATTTTAATAACGATGGTATCCCGGACTTGGTGGCGACCGTTAACGAGGGCAGCAACGTGGCGGTCCTCCTGGGTAAGGGGGACGGAACATTCAGGAAAGCAGTGATGCATGTGGTCGGTATTAGCCCCATTAGCGTCGCCGTGGCCGACTTTAACGGAGATGGCAACCAGGATCTGGCCGTTACCGGCTTCACCGGTACAGTCACGATCTCACAAGGTAATGGTAATGGCACTTTCCTAGCCCCTACCTACTTTGTGGCGGGCAGCGGTGCTTACGGCATCATTCCGCTGACTTTTGCCACCGGTACCTTGCCGGATCTCATCGTTGCCAACCAGTTCGCCAATACCGTTGCTATTCTGACGAACACCACCCCTTGATCTTTACTGATCCTGGGTGATGTGGGCGCGGCGATTCTTCTGCCAGCAGGCTTCGTCGTGCTCGTCGCAGATCTGTTTCTCTTTGCCGTAGCTGATGGTCTTCAATTGCGAGTCCGGTACACCAAGCGAAGCCAGATATTCCTTCGCCTGTCTGGCGCGTTTGTCGCCCAGCGCGAGGTTGTATTCTTCCGATCCGCGCTCGTCGCAATAGCCCTGGACGGTCAGCTTGTAATCGGGATACTGCCGGATGATCTCGCCTAAGGTCTTGGCATCCGCCACCAGTGCGGCCTGCGCGTCCGGACGAATCTCGTGCCGGTTGTAGTCGAAATAGGCATCTTGAATGCGGTTCAGCAGATCCTGAATCCGATCCTTAGTCGCCTGGTCCGGCATGCGGGATGCCGTGCGCGCCAGCAGATTGACGTTCGCTGTGGCTGTAGCAGTGCCGCCCGGCCCCGTCGCGGTCAGCGTATAAACCGTATCGGCGCTCGGAAACACGCCGCGGCTGCCTGATTCCTGTACAGTGCCCAGCGCCGGCGCGATGCTAACGTTCGTGGCATGTTCAACAGCCCACCGCAGGGTGGTCTGGGCGCCTGCGTCGATCGTGCCGGGCGAAGCCGCAAACAATGAAATCACAGGTTTTGCAGCAGCCGGCGCTGCTGCCTCTTGGACGGCGGGCGGCATCGCCGTCTTGACCGCTACTTTCTTCGAGCAGCCGGCGCCCATCAGGCAGACGGCTCCAATCATGGCACATAGTACTTTCGTCACTTCGAAATTCCTCCAGGAAAGGCTTCCTGTAAATAGCGTATGTCGAAGATGGTGGTCCCGGCATCCCGCCGAGGAGGTATTTCGATGTCTAGGCAGTTGCGTGGTATCCGAACAAGCCCTTTTCCCGAATCACCGCCGCCGCTTGCTCGGGAACCAGCTTTTCCCAGCTCAAATCGCCTGATTGAATTCCCGCCAAAACTTCTCCCGGCGTGACGTGCAAATCGCAAGCGTCGAAGTCCAGAATCGACTGAATTGCGCCGTTTTCCACCAGATACCGGTACAGGTGGTGAAGTTGGGGCGCAACGTCCAGGTCATCCGAGGTTACCAGCGGTTGCTCATCGGCTTCCTTCGTAGGATGAACAAACAACCTGACTTTCCCGTGAAACAGCCTTCCCAGGCCCTCTAGAATGCCGCCTTCCAATTCAGCGTAGTATTTCTCGTCAAAAACCTCCCGCAGGGTGGGGATGCCCATAGCCATCCCGATCCAGTTTTGGGTGTAGTGGCGCAGGTAGCTGGTTACCTTGTCGAAGCGCGTATAGTTGGAAACGACGACCATCTTGCCTAGCGCCCCGAGGATATCGACGCGCGCCAGGAAGTCGCCCGCGTCGATCGCCTGGTCGCACAGCAGGTTATTCAGGGTCATCTCCATCACCGCAACCATATCCTGCGCCGGCGAACAATCCTGCTGCAGTTGGCGCGCCGCGGAGTCCAGCATTCTAAGAGACAGATTGGTCACCGGCCGAAAGCTGCCCCGTTCGATCATCACCGGCTTGTTGTAGAGTACCTCCGCCGGTTGCACGACCTCGCCCTCGGCCGTAAACATGGCCGCATCGCAGAGCCCCTGCTGCACCAGTTGCAAACTCATCAAACGATTGTCCAACTTGGCGAACACGGGACCGGAGAATTTGATCATGTCCACTTCGATCCGCCGGCGGCTCAGATCGTCCATCAGCGAGCCGATCAGGTGTACCGGATCGTCGGCCGAATAAAATGCGCCGTAGATCAGGTTTACGCCAACTCTACCAAGTGCCTCCTGCTGCCCAACAGTCGTCGGATCCAGCATTTCCACGTGAAGGATGATCTCCGAAGGCGCGCTGCGCGGCTCTGTCTGAAAGCGTACGCCAAGCCAACTATGGCCTGCCGTCCGCTGCGAGTGCGTCTGGGTCGCGGATGTGTCCGCAAAGGCAAAAAACGCCGTGTTCGCACCGCGCTTCTGATCCAGACGATCCGTCAGGCGCTGGCACTCATGGTCTAGCATTGCCTCCAGGCGCTGCCGGCTGACATAGCGTTCGGCCGGGCCATAGATCCCGTCGCTGATCGCCATGTCGTATGCCGAGATGGTCTTGGCGATCGTGCCGGCCGCCTTTCCGGCTTGAAAAAACCAACGGGCCACCTCCTGCCCTGCGCCAATTTCCGCGAACGTGCCGTATTTGCGGCCGTCCAGATTGATTTTCAGCGCCTTCGAGTGGATCGTGCCCGATTCTTCCATCTACTCCTATGGTACCCTCGCCGTGGCGCACGCACTCGTGCGTGCCGCGCTGGGCCGCTCAGCTCGCCTCCGCGTCCAGTTGCGCTTCTCTGCCAGGGCTTGCGGCGATACCTATATTGATCTGGCGTAGCGATCGCAGCGCACTGCGCCGAACCTGCAGATCCGGGTCGCGTACCATGTGGCGCAGCACGCTGGCGTACAGTTCCTCGCCACTTCGCCCCATTACCCACGCCGCGGTTGCACGAAAGGCCGCTTCCGGCCGGCGCGCCATCTTACTGACTTGTTTTACAACGTCGCGATGTTCCCCCAGCCGGTGGAGTCCTACCAGAGCATTGCCCACCACGCGATGGTTTGAGTCTTCCAGCGCGCGCCGGAATAAACGGCGATGGTGGTCAGTCGCGGCTCCGTTCCACAGCCCTTCCACAAAGTTGGCCCGCACGCGCGCGTCCGGGTCTGCCATCAGCCGGTCGATCACCCCGTGCGTTGACATGATTTTCCCGAACATCAGCGCGGCCTTTGAGCGGATGCGGCTATCGGGATCGCGCAAAAACTGCATCAGAATCGGAATCAGCCGCCCACCGCTGTCCAGCCGTTCGAGCACCGCCAGGCCTCGTTGGCGCGCATCCTCGCTCATCTGTTCGTCCACCAGGAGGCTCTTGGCGAATCGCGCGTCGAAGCGGGGCTCATGTTGCGTCAGCGCTTTAGCCACCCCTACCGACCCTTCCAAAGATGCCGTCGGGTCACACAGTTTCGCCGCCGTTCGCCCGTTAGCGATCAAGATGCTCGCCAAAAACCGCGATGCTTCTCCCCAGGATCCTCCCTCATACAGGTGCAGCAGGGTTTCCACCACCTTCTCCGGCGCCCTGGCAGCCAACGCACGGATATGCCGCGCCGTCTCGGATGGGTTTCGGTTATATCGTTTCAACCAATACGTCACGGCTTCAGCCACGTCTTCCGGCGCCGACTCTTCAATCGCCGCGGCCTCGGGCGCCAGGAAGGAGTCGTCCGCTTCCGTTTCCAACTCTTCCAGTTGCCGGATCGCTTCATCGAGCGAGGAAACCTGCTCTTGTGGAGGCGCCGGTGGCTCTGCGTCTGGACACTTCTCAACCGGCTTCGGTTCGTCGGTAAGTCCTAGCCTGATGACCACCAGTCACAGCCTCCTTCATCCCTCTTATCGGCGGAGAGACTTCGCAAGTGTAGAGTGGTAAACCCGCGCCGCAGCCGATAAGTCAGACTGTATGGATCTGTTTGTCGCGCGTCAACCGATTCTCGACCGCGACCTCCACACTTTCGGGTACGAGTTGCTGTTCCGCTCCGGCGCCGCCAACCATTACAACGGCTCGGATGCGGACGCCGCTACAGCCGCTGTCTTGTCTAATACATTCTTGTCCATCGGGGCGGAAAAGATCCTTGGCGATCGCAAGGGTTTCGTCAACCTGCCGCGCCAGATGCTGACGGGCCAACTGGTCGATGTTCTGCCCCATGAAACGGTAATTATCGAGATCCTCGAAGACATCGTTCCCGATGCCGAAGTCGTAGAAGCTTGCCGCAACCTGAAACGCGCGGGCTACCTGCTGGCGCTCGACGACTTCGTCCGCACCCCGGATATCGACCGCTTGATCGATCTCGCCGATTTCATTAAGGTCGATTTTCGCGCCACGCCTCAAGCGCAGCGCCTCGCGCTGGCAGCCGAATTCGGCGCGGCCGGCATCCGCATGCTGGCCGAAAAGGTCGAAACCCGCGCCGAGTACGAGGAAGCCTGCGCTGCCGGATACTCTTATTTTCAAGGCTATTTCTTCGCCAAGCCGCAGGTCATGACTTCCTCTGAGGTGCCGGCGACAAAAATCAACCACCTGCGCGTTTTGCGCGAGCTACAACGGACGGATCTGGATCTGAAGCGCCTGGAAGAATTGATCAGCCACGACCTCTCCCTCGCGCCCAAGGTGCTGCGCTATGTGAACTCCGCCGCCTTCGCGTTCAATCAAAGGGTCGGTTCCATCATGCAGGCGCTCATCCTGCTCGGCGATCACCACACACGCAAGCTGATCACCTTGGCCGTCATGGCCGGCTTCGTCTCCGACCGCCCCCCAGAGCTGGTGTGGGCCGCTTTCACCCGAGCCCGGCTGTGTGAAACGACGGCCCGCCAAAGCGGCCGCGCCCATCTCGAATCCGACTGCTTCCTCATGGGCTTGTTCTCTCTGCTGGATGCCATGGTCGGCCGCCCCGCCGGCGATCTGTTCGAGGAGTTGGGAATGCCGGTCGAGATCACCGGCGCCGTCACCGGGCTGCCGTCAAAGTCCAACGTCTTCTCGGCGATCTACAACCTTTGCCTGGCTTGCGAATCGGGAGACATGCCGCAAGTCGAAAATTACACCGCGCAGTTGAAGATGCCCATCGACGCCTTATCGGCACTCAACATCGAGGCCATAACCTGGGCCGAATTGCTTTGCCGCGAGTCCGGAATCGAGCACTAGCCGTGGGGCAGGCTGGCAGCCTCCAGCCGCTTGGTCATCGGCTCCGGGACGAAGTCCCGCCAACAACCATCGCCAGCCGTCACTGCAGTAACGTCAAAGTCTTATTCGGCGGAATCGTCTTCACCCACGAATTCATCTCGCCCTCGCTCCGCAGCATATCCTGCAGCGTCGTCTTGCCCAGCACATCGTCCACCGCCGATTGCAAAGCGTGCCACAGCGAGCGCACCGAGCAATCCACCGAACGCGTGCACACCTGAATCTGTCCCGCATGCTCGTGGCAGAAATCTTTCGACTCGAACAGCCGCCCACCCAGCACGCCGATTACGTCCCCGATCACGATCTCGCCCGCCGGACGCGCCAGCGTATAGCCTCCCACTTTGCCGCGCGCGCTCACAATAAAGCCGCCGCGGCGCAGCAAGCGCAGCAGTTTCGCCGCGTAGGAAGGCGATAGCGCTTCGGCCTGGCTGATTTCCGGAATGGTCAAGCTCTCCTCGCGCCCGGCCAGCCCGATGCGCAGCAAACAGCGTAATCCGTATTCCTCGTGTGCGCTGAGTTTCATGCTCGTGGGCGGGACAGCCTGTCGATGGGGATGATGTCGTCGAGGCCCAACAGCATGCGGGCATCCGCGCTCATGCGGCTCTTATCCCAGGGCGGATCGAAAGTCAGTTCCAGCTTGACGTCCTTCACTCCCGGCACCGCCCGTGCTTTCCGCTCTACTTCAGCCGGCAGGCTTCCGGCCACGGGACAATTCGGCGCCGTCAAAGTCATCTTGATGAACGCTTCGCCTTCCGCATTCACTTTCACCTCATAAATCAATCCGAGGCTATAAATATCCATGGGGATCTCCGGGTCGAAGATCTGGCTGAGGACCGCGATGATTTTCTCTCTCATTCCGTGGATACCACTTCCCCCGCATCGGTAAGCGCGGATTTTAAGGTATGCCAGGCCAGCGTGGCGCACTTCACCCGCGCCGGGAATTCGCGCACGCCAGAAAAAACTTCGAGCTTGCCCAGGTCGTCGGCCGGCGCTTTTTCCGTGGTCAGCAGGTCATGGAAATTCTCCATCATCTTGACCGCTTCTTGGCGCGTTTTGCCTTTTACCAGTTCGGTCATCAGCGAGGCCGAAGCGGTCGAAATGGCGCAGCCGGCGCCAACGAAGCTGACATCCTGTACCTTGTCGCCATCCATCTTGATGAATAGAGCCAGCTTGTCGCCGCACAAAGGGTTATAGCCTTCCACCCGCTTGGTGGCGCCCTCCATCTGGTGAAAGTTGCGCGGACGCTTGCTGTGATCGAGGATCACTTCCTGATACAAACCTTCCAGCATCAGCCGAATATCTCCTTCACCTTGCCCAGGCCGGCCACCAGCGCGTCGATATCCTGCTTGGTGTTGTAGAACGCCAGCGAGGCGCGCGTCGTGGCAGGCACGCCGAACCATTCGAGCACCGGCTGCGCGCAATGATGGCCCGTCCGCACCGCTACGCCTTCGCGATCGAGAATGGTGCCAACGTCGTGCGGGTGAACGCCGTCCATCACGAACGAAAGCACGCTAGCCTTGTCGCGGGCGGTGCCGATTAGCCGAAGGCCGGGAACGTTCTCCAATTGCTCCGTGCCGTACGCCAGCAGTTCGTGTTCGTAGCTTTGAATGTGGTCGAGTCCGGTCTCATTGATGTAGTCGACGGCCGCGCCCAATCCGATGGTACCCGCAATATTGGGCGTTCCCGCTTCGAATTTGTAGGGCAATTCGTTGTAGGTGGTCTTGGCGAAAGTGACTGAACGAATCATGTCGCCGCCGCCCTGATAAGGCGGCATTTTTTCGAGCAGTTCCGCCTTGCCAAACAACACGCCAATGCCCGTAGGCCCGAACATCTTGTGTCCGGAAAGCGCGTAGAAGTCGCAGTCGAGCGCCTGCACGTCCACCGTCATGTGCGCCACGGCCTGTGCGCCATCGATGAATATCGGCGCTCCGTGCAAGTGCGCCAGCCGCGTAATCTCGGCCACCGGATTCACCGTTCCCAAGGCGTTTGAAACATGCACCATGGAAACCAGCTTGGTCCGCGGACCCAACAGCTTCTCGTACTCGTCCATCAACAATTCGCCGCGTTCGTTGATCGGCGCAATGCGCAGGATGGCCTGCTTCTCTTCGCACAGAATCTGCCACGGAACAATGTTGGAATGATGCTCCATGGCCGAAATGACGATCTCGTCGCCCGCCTGAATGTGCTTCCGCCCGTAGGTGTAGGCAACCAGATTGATCGCTTCCGTCGCCCCGCGTACGAAAATGATTTCCCGCCAGTCTCTCGCATTCAGAAACCGCTGGATCTTCACGCGCGATTCTTCGTAATGCCGCGTGGAGCGCTCGCTCAATTCATGCACGCCGCGGTGAATGTTGGAATTGTCCGCCTGGTAGAACTGGTTCATCGCATCCAGCACCATCTGCGGTTTCTGCGTGGTCGCCGCGTTATCCAGATACACCAGCGGCTTGCCGTGAACGCGCTGGCTCAGCACGGGAAAATCTTCCCGCGACGACTGCGAGTGCCAGGTACTAACTGCGAGTCCCATGGAGTTTCTCCGACAGCAACTGCTCCAACCGCTCGCGCAGCGGCGTCACCTTGATGCGGTCGACAATGTCGCGCGCGAAGGCCAGGATCAACAAATCGCGCGCATCGGCCCGGCCGATACCGCGCGATTGCAAATAGAAAAGCGCTTCAGAATCCAACTGGCCGATGGTTGCGCCATGCGTGCAGCGCACATCGTCCGCCAGGATCTGCAACTCCGGCTTGGTATTGATCACCGCGTCTTCGGAAAGCACCAGATTCTTATTGGTCTGCTTGGCGTCGGTCTTCTGCGCATCCTTCCGCACCAGAATCTTGCCGTTGAAAACCGCGGTCGAATGCCCCTGCAAAATGCCCTTGTACAACTCGTGGCTGGCCGCATTCGGCTTGGCGTGGTCGATGGTCGTATGATTATCGATGTGCTGTTCGCCGCCTACCAGGTACAAGCCGTTGAGCGTGCATTCCGAGCCTTCCGCCAGCACCGCGTTGATGTCGTTGCGAACCAGCGCGCCGCCGAACGAAAGCGAATGCGAGCGGAAGTTGGTGCTCCGCCCGAGTTGAATCTGCAGGGTAGCCACGTGGTAAGCGCGGGCGCCTTCGGTCTGCAGCTTATAGTGATCGATCGCCGCGTAGTCGCCCGCTACAATCTCGGTCACGGGATTCGCCAGGTATCCGCCATCGTTCCCGCGATAGCTTTCCACAATGGTCGCGTGGCTGTTGGCGCCCGCGATTACGAGGGTCCGAGGATGCGACACAACCGGCTTACCGTTGGCCGACGATTCGTAGACCACATGGATGGGCTCTTCGATCACCGCCCCGGCAGGGATCCGGATGAGCACGCCATCCTGAAAATTCGCCGTATTCCAAGCGACGAACGGGTTAGCTTCAGGGCTGGCGTAGCGCGCGAGATGCTTCTCGAGCACCTCGGCCGGCGCCTCGGATAAACGGGAAATGTCGACGCCGCGTACCTGCGCCGGCTCCGCCAGGGGGAACTCGGCGGGCATGAAACTGGTGCGGGAAATCGGCGCGACGCTGGTGAACCGCCAGTCCTCTTCGTGAGTAGTCGGAAACCCGGTGTCGCTGAACCGCCGCCGGGCCTCCTCGCGGATGCTCTCGATCATGCCGTCTCCACCATCTCCGCGTAGCCGCTCTCTTCCAGCTCGAGAGCCAGTTCCTTGCCGCCGCTTTTCACAATGCGTCCTTCCGCCAGAACGTGTACGAAATCCGGCACAATGTAGTTCAGCAGCCGCTGGTAGTGCGTCACCACGATCATGCCGCGCGCCGGGTCGCGCAAGGCGTTTACGCCGCCCGCGACAATCTTCAAGGCATCGATATCCAGCCCCGAATCGGTTTCATCCAGGATGGCAAGCTTCGGTTCCAGCACCGCCATCTGAAAAATCTCGTTGCGCTTCTTTTCGCCGCCCGAAAAACCCGTATTCACCGCGCGGTTCAACAGGCTCTGGTCGATTTCCATCAGCGCCATCTTCCGTTTCACCAGCGCCAGAAAATCCATGGCGTCCAGATCGGGCAGGCCTTGGTGCTTGCGCACGGCATTCAGCGCGGCTTTCAGAAAATATAGATTGCTGACCCCGGGAATCTCCACTGGGTATTGAAAAGCCATGAAAACGCCTTCGCGCGCGCGATCCTCAGGCGTCATCTCCAGCAAGTCTTTGCCGTCGAAAATCACTTGGCCGGCGGTCACCTGATACAGGTCGCGGCCCGATAACACTTGCGCCAGCGTGCTCTTGCCCGAACCGTTCGGACCCATGATGGCGTGTACTTCGCCCGGATTGATGGTCAGGTCGATGCCTTTTAAAATCTCCCGGCCGGCTACGTTGGCGTGCAGGTTCTTAATTTCGAGTAATGACATTGTTTCGCTTATCCAACACTTCCTTCAAGACTGACTCCCAGCAGCTTCTGGGCTTCCACCGCGAACTCCATGGGCAATTCGCGGAAGACTTCCTTGCAGAAGCCATGCACGATCATCGAGACCGCGTCTTCCGTCGAAATACCCCGCTGCCGGCAATAAAAAATCTGATCCTCGCCGATCTTTGAGGTCGACGCTTCGTGCTCCACCTGCGACGAGGTGTTCTTCACTTCCAGGTAGGGAAAGGTGTGCGCGCCGCATTGGTCGCCCAGCAGCATGGAATCGCATTGCGAATAGTTGCGGGCGTTGCTTGCGCCTTTCAAAATTTTCACCGAACCCCGATACGTGTTCTGTCCGTGTCCCGCCGAAATGCCCTTTGAAACGATGGTGCTGCGCGTATTCTTGCCGATATGGACCATCTTGGTCCCCGTATCGGCCTGCTGGTAGTGGTTGGTGAGAGCGACGGAGTAGAATTCACCCACCGAGTTGTCGCCGATCAGCAGGCAGCTCGGATACTTCCAAGTGATCGCCGAACCCGTTTCCACCTGCGTCCACGAGATCTTCGAATTGACCCCGCGGCACGCCCCGCGCTTGGTCACGAAATTATAAATCCCGCCGCGCCCTTCTTTGTCCCCCGGATACCAGTTCTGCACCGTCGAATACTTGATCTGCGCGTTGTCCAACGCCACCAGTTCCACCACGGCCGCATGCAGTTGGTTGGTGTCGCGCATGGGCGCCGTGCAGCCTTCCAGGTAGCTCACGTAAGCGCCTTCGTCCGCGATGATCAGCGTCCGCTCGAACTGCCCGGTGTTCTTGGCGTTGATGCGGAAATAGGTGGATAGCTCCATCGGGCACCGCACGCCCTTGGGAACATAGCAGAACGACCCATCGGTGAAGACGGCGGCGTTCAAGGCTGCGAAGAAGTTGTCGGACGGCGGAACTACCGAGCCGAGATACTGCTTCACCAGGTCCGGATGTTCCTGCACGGCTTCGGAGAAGGAGCCGAAGATGATGCCCATCTCCTTCAGCTTTCCTTTGAACGTGGTGGCTACCGAGACGCTATCGAATACCGCATCCACCGCCACGCCGGCCAGTAACTCGCGCTCTTGCAAGCGGGATGCCGAGCTTTTCATAGGTGCGCAGCAACTCCGGGTCGACATCGTCCAGGCTCTTGGGCCGCTCCGCGTTGGTCTTGGGCGCCGCGTAATAGCTGATGGCTTGGTAGTCGATGGGAGGGTAGTGAATGTTGGCCCAAGTCGGCTCTCTCATCGTGAGCCAGTGCCGGTACGCCTTGAGCCGGTATTCCAACATGAACTCCGGTTCGTTTTTCTTCTTTGAAATCAGGCGGATAACGTCTTCGTTCAAGCCCGGCGGGACAGTATCGGCATCGATTTCAGTGACGAAACCCCACTTGTATTCCTGATTGGCAAAGGTTTCGATAGTATTGGCAGACGTACTCACACGGTTCTCCTGAGAAAGCTAGGCTTACTATAGGATGCTAAATCTGTACTAAAGTGTCAAGATTGGACCGCCAGACGGTCGAGGAGCAAGGTTAGATGGGCATGAACCACAAATAAACCGTTGACCGAACTCCTTCTGAATGCAGTGGCGTATCGGCGTTGATCGGGAGCGCCAGGCTAAGTCTGGCTGATCTTGTGAGATGAAAGGAACTCACCATGTAAATTGCCCATTCAACATGTAGCCAATCGGGCGTGAAGCGGAGTAATCCGTTTTGACGAAACTCTTTCCAGATGCTTTCGCTTTCCCGGTTGGCCATTTCCACCGCCAGCACGCAACGCCTTCCCTCCCAGTTGATCCCGATGGCCACTTGCACCGCCTGGCTGCGGATCACCCCGTCCTGCCGCACCTTCTCGTAACGCGCGTCCACTACCACATACGGGTATTCTTCCTCCAGCGGCCGCCGCGCGAACTTCTTGCAGCTCCTCGTCCAGTTGCGTGGTCACGCGGCTGATGCTGGCCGCCGAAAATTCGTGACCACATAATTGCTCGGTAATCTCCTTTACCTTGCGCGTCGACACTCCCTGCACGTACATTTCCGCCAAAGCGCACACCAGCGCCTTCTCGCTGCGCTGATACCGCTCGAATACTTCGGTCCGAAAGCGCCCTTGCCGGTCCTGCGGTACGCGCAACACCAGCTTCCCTACCCGCGTCACCAACGTGCGGGTGTAGTACCCCGATCGATACCCCACCCGC
This sequence comes from Bryobacterales bacterium, assembly GCA_963738375.1. GTDB lineage: Bacteria > Acidobacteriota > Terriglobia > Bryobacterales > Bryobacteraceae > Bog-159. The sequence goes on from CAVTWL010000006.1 coordinate 175,212, forward strand.
TCCGTGGTCCGCTCGCTCTTCTGGGCCCCTATGGTTTCTTCCATATCGGCTTCCAGCACTTCCTGTACTACCTGTTGCACCAACTGCCGCAGTCCGTCCGGTCCGCTACTAAAAATCTCTTTCCAATCTGCTTTGGTGGCGTTATCCTTTTTCTGGGTCATGTGCGTTCCTCCGCTCCCCTGCCAGGGAGCAGCTCGAGTTTCTTGTCTCGGAACATCATGACCCAATTTTGTTTGACCCGATTTAAGCCGGATTCATTTTGCAGAACTCTCGAAGCATAACCACTTTTCGCTGGGTTATCCGCGTGACGCATTCCGCCAGATCAACTGGCATCTGGGCTATCGACTGGCCCACCACCTGAAGCATCACCGCAGCCAGCGCCCGTATCAACTGCCGGAGGGAGTGACGTATTACGAGCACTTCCAACGGCTTGGTCTGGAGTTCCTCCGTATACCAAACCGCGAGAGCCAATGACGAGGGTTTTCAGGAGAGCCGGATGCGGGAAATCTGCACGTCCGGTTCGACGAGGGGACAGCCGGCCCCACTGTGTCGCCTGCTGTCCTACTCTACGTTCACGCGGCCCAAATGAGTTCTCCGCGCCCTCGCCCAGCTTTACTCGTAATGCAGCGCCACCATCGGATCCACCCGCGTCGCACGCCGCGCCGGAATGTAACTGGCGAAAACGGCAGCCCCTGTAAGCACTACCGCCATCAACACGAAGGTGATGGGATCGAATGCGCTCACTCGGAAAAGCTGGTTCTTCAACAGACTGCCCGCGATGAGAGACGCTACCAGTCCAATCGCTGCGCCCGCGCCCGCCAACCGGATCCCTTCGCCCAACACCAGCCGCAGGATTTCGGAAGGCTGCGCGCCCAGCGCCATGCGAACGCCCAACTCCTGCGTGCGCTGCGTCACGGCGTAACTGATCACCCCGTAGAGCCCGATCATCGCCAGCAGCACGGCTAGCGCAGCGAAGAATCCCAGTATGGTCACCACAAAGCGGCGCGGCGCCAGCGAACTGTTCACCATCTCATGCAGCAACCGGACCTGCGAAACAGGCTGCGTCGGGTCGACCGCATGCACCGCGTCGCGAATGGGCCCGGCGTAGCGAGCCGGGTCCGACGGCGTGCGCACCACGAACGTCGCCATCGGCGGCGGCACTTGGAAGAGCGGGAAGTAGTACTTGCCTTTCACATCCTCCCCCGCCAGATCCGACTGCCTGACATGCTTCACTACGCCCACAATGGTGGCCCATCCGGCCGCCCTGCCGTTTCGAATATGCTTCCCCACGGGATCTTCGTCCGGCCAATACTGCCGCGCCAGAATCTCATCGATCAGCGCCACTGCCTGGCTGTCTTCCCGGTCCGCTTCGTTAAATACGCGCCCCTTTACCACCGCCACCTTCATCGCCTTAAAAAAGTCCGGGCTGACGAAGCCGATATCGCCGTGTGGCCCGGGATCGCCAGGCGCAAGCGTCCGTCCTTCGATCGCGAAAGAGGCCGAGCCCCCGTCGCCGTTGAACGGCACCGGCGTTGCGGCGGCCACTGCCGAGACTCCCGGAACTGCCGCCAGATTGCCCAGAACCGCGCGATAGAACGCCACCCGTTTCGGTGCGTCCGCGTAACTGGCCGGTGGCAGCGACACCGCGGCCGTAATCGCGCCCTCGGGCTGAAACCCGGGGTTCACGTTCTCAATCGCAGCCAGGCTGCGCAGAAAAAGGCCGGCGCCCACCAGCAGGACCAGCGCCAGGGCCACTTCCGCCACCACCAGGGCCGAACGCAGGCGCTGCCGGCCGACGCCTCCGGTGTTGGAACGCCCGCCTTCCTTCAATAGCTGGTAACGATCCAGCCGCGAAATCTGCCAGGCCGGCAGGCCGCCGAAAAGAATGGCTGACACCAGACCGGTCAGAACCGAGAATCCCAAAACCGTCCCATCTAACCTCGCGCCTACCGCCAGGGCAAGGCCTTGTGGCGCCAGCGCCAGCATACCTTTCAAACCGGCGACCGCCAGGGCGATCCCGGCCATCGCACCTGCCGTGGCCAGTATGATGCTTTCTGTAAACGATTGCCGGATCAAATCCCACCGGCCTGCTCCCAAAGCCGTGCGTATGGAAATCTCCGCGCCCGCCCCGCCGCTCGCGTCAGCATCAGTCCGGCGATATTGGAGCAGGCAATCAGCAGCACGAAACCGACCGCGCCCAGCAACACCAGCATCGGAGTCTTGGTGTTGCCGGCTACGAAGTCGGTGAATGGCAGCAAGAACATGCCCCAGGCCGCATCCTTGGCGTACGCTCCATTCCCGGTTCCGCTGTTGCGTACCCTGCTGCTCAGCACTTCGACAAAAGCATTGGCGCTGGCGAAAGGCAGGTTGGGCTTTAGCCGCGCCACCGCTCCATAGCTTTCGTTGAAACGGTTGTTTTCGGTATATTGGCGATCCGCCAGCCCCAGCGGAACCCACAGGTCTACATCCACCGGCCACCGGAATTCCGGCCCCATCACCCCTACGATCCTGTAAGGAATCTGGTTCAACTCCATCACGCTGCCGATCGCATTGGCGTCCAGCCCGAAAAGCCTCTTCCACGCCCCGTAGGTCAGCACCACCTCATGGTCGTTGTCCGGCCGGTCCTCCTCCGCCCGGAATGCTCGCCCGATCTGCGCCTTGGCCCCGAATACCTCGAACCACCGCCAGGTGACGGCCGCGCCGCGCAGCCTTTCCGGCGTCGTGGAACCGCGGTAATTGAAGCTGCGAGTCTCAATGAGCGCCGCCGAATCGAATTGCGCCGAACTGTGCAGCACGTCCGCAAAATCCGGAATCGACACGCCGATGTTGCGCAGCGCCAGTTTGTCGTAGTGAACACGTAAAGACACAACCCGCTCGGGATGTTGCACCCCCCTGGGATTCAGTAGCAATTGGTTGACGAGGCTGAAAATCGTCGTGTTAGCGCCAATGCCTAAAGCCAAAGTGGTCAGGGCGACCGTGGTGTATCCGGGAGTCTTTAATAGCCGGCGGACGGCATACTGGGCGTCTTTCCAGAGTGCGAGCATACTTCTAATACTCGTACACGGCCGTTTGGTAACGCCGCTACCACCGCGCAGCGACGTACAGGTAAACCACCGGCAGCGTGAAAAGCGTACTGTCCACGCGATCCAGCCAGCCGCCGTGCCCCGGCAGCAGGGTACCGCTGTCTTTTACTCCAGCCCCCCGCTTCAGCGCCGATTCGCATAGGTCGCCGAATTGTCCGGCAACGTTGGCAACCGCGGTTAAAGCGAGGGCTTCAGCGATGGGCACTGCGGGAATCGCCCAATGAAGGAACGTCAGGCCGAAGATCATGGATGCCAGCAGAGACGCAGCGGCGCCTTCCCACGACTTGCCTGGGCTGACGATGCGCGCCAGCTTATGCCGCCCGATCGAACGGCCTACGTAATACGCTCCAATGTCGCCGATCCAATTCAGCACCAAAGCGTAAAGAAGCCAGTAGCGGTTCTGCGCCGATAGCAGCGGTGCAAAACGCCAGCATCCGAACACGTACACCACGCCAAGCGCAGGAAGGCGGCGCGGATGATGCCACTCCGCAGCTCACCGGCGCGCAGCGCCATGGCGAGCGCCATCAAGGCGACAGCCACCACGGTAATGGCGAGGTAAGTATCGCCCGGCGGCAGCATCAGGATCAGCAATCCGGCCCCGTATCCCACCGGTCCGAAGCCGCCCGGCTCATAGGCCGCCGCAATCCCGGAGTACTCGTAAAAGCACAACAGCGCGACCACCGTGGTGACCGCCAGAACGGTCCAGAGCGGCGACCACAAGCACCACCCAGGTGACCAGGGGAAACAGGACCAGCGCCGTGAGAACCCGCTTCATCTGGTGGGCAGCGCAGCGATCATTTCTTCAGAGTTCGGCGGGCGGCGCCCCGTGCAGCTGGGTTGCGCTCAAGCCGCCATAGCGGCGGTCGCGCTTCTGGTATTCCAATACCGCCGTCAGACAGGTGCGTGCGGCTGAAGTCCGGCCACAAGGTTTCGGTCACGTAAAGTTCCGCATAAGCGATCTGCCACAGCAGGAAATTGCTGAGGCGCATCTCGCCGGAGGTCCGAATCAGCAGGTCGGGTGGAGGGAGGAACCGGTGTACAAGATGCGCGGCGATCAGGTCTTCGTCCGACTCGCAAGCGAAGCCAGCCGGCCTTCCAGCCGGGCCTGGTCGATCATGGGATTGACCGCGTCTACGATTTCGGTGCGGCCGCCGTAGTTGATCGCCAGGTTGCACCAGTAAGCCGCGATTGGCGGCGGTAGCATCCACCACCGCATCCAGTTCGCGCCGCACATCGGGTGGAAGTTCGTGCAGCCGTCCGATCGCCTGCAGCCGGATGTCGTTCTTCTGCAGTTCCGGCAGTTCTTTTCGCAGATAAAAGCGCAGCAGACGCCACAGGGTTTCCACTTCCGCGCGCGGACGCTTCCAGTTTTCGACAGAGAAGGCGTACAGCGTCAGCGCCTGGATACCAAGCCGTGCGCAGCGTTTCCACCGTGCTGCGCACCGGCCCGACGCCGGCCTTGTGCCCGGCCACGCGCGGCAAGCGGCGGCGCGCAGCCCACCGCCCATTGCCATCCATAATGATGGCGATATGCGCCGGCAATCTGTCCGGATCGATCGCGCTGGCAAGTTCCCAATCCCTGTCGCCAGGGCGGAGGGATTCCAGTAAGGCCTTCATGCGGTAAACTTCATAGTACAACAGAGTGCGAGGCTTACCGCGGGTCCAATGCCGTTGCCGGTTTAATTCGATCCGGAGCCCGAACCGGAGCTGGAACTGTCGCTATCGCGGCGCTTCAAAGTCGGCCGCTCATCCTGATCGGCGGGCTGTTTGTCTTTATCGTCGACCGTCCCGGTGCCGCTGCCGGGAGTGCGCCGCAAGGTCGGGCGGTTTGGATCGTCCTTGCCTTTTTCCATTTTGCGATGATTGTGCAGGGAGTAGAGCCGCGCCTTTACATCGTTGAACTCGGAGGTGTTCACCACATACTCGGGCTTGGCCTTCAGAATGGTCTGAATCTCGTTCTGCGAAGCCGCGATGCGATCGTCGGTCATGGGGTGGGTCGAAAACACCTTGGCCACCGTGCCCGGCTTGCGCTTTTCCATGGTCTGGATTTTTTCGAAGAAATCCACGAACGAGGTCGGATCGTAGCCCGCCTTGTACATGTATTGCAGTCCCAGGAAATCGGCTTCCTTCTCCATGCTGCGCGTGAACACCAGGAAACCCATGGGGATCGCCAGACCCGCGCCTTGGCGGACGGCGTATCCGGTCCACGCGTAGGGAATGGCGATGGATGCGGCGATCATGCGCGATTTGGGTCAAGCTCGCCGCGGGTAGCCTGACGGGTGCCGTGACGGGCCGCCACGTGCGCGATCTCATGCGCCATCACGCCCGCCAGTTCGGATTCGCTATCCGCCTTCAGGATCAGGCCCGAGTTCACGAAGAAGAAGCCGCCGGGAAGGGCGAAGGCATTCACTTCTTCGGAATCGAGTACCTTAATGGTGAACGGAACTTTGGCGTCGGAGTTGCGCACCAGGTTCTGCCCGACTCGGTTCACGTACTCGGCGATCGATCGGGTCATCGACGATCTTGGCTTGGCGCTCCACTTCCTGCGCCAACTGTTTGCCGAGGGCAATTTCCTTTTCCAGGGACCAGAAGTTGACGCCCTTGCCGACGTCCCGATTGCCGATTTCATCGGGATCGTTTTTCTTGTCTTCGGCAAAGGACGCGTTTGGCAGAAGGGTTAACGACTGCCAGAAAGGCCACGGGTACCGCTGAGAAGCGCTTCATGGGTGTAAACTCCTGTTACTTTCACTATACGCCCAAATGCGGGCACCTGTTCCCTGAAAAGTATACGTAACGCGGAGGAGGTTATTCCACTAAATCTCGTCTTTTGATCGTGGGGCGGTCGCCGGCGGAGTCATCCGCCGGGGCTCCGCTCCCTGGTGACCGGCGCAGCACCGGAGAGTTCGGAGCCTTTTCCGACCTCGCGCATTTTGCGCTGGTTATCGATGGCCAGCCAGCGGCCGCGGACATCGGCGTATTCCGATGTATTGACTACGTATTGCGGCTTCTCCGGCAGGATCTTCTGGATTTCGGCCTGTGCCTTCTTCAGCCGGTCTTCGTTCATAGGGTGAGTGGAGAAGACCTTGGCTACGGATCCCGGCTTTCGTTTTTCCAGCGAAACCATCTTCTCGAACATGTCGATGGCAGCGGTGGGGTCGTAACCCGCAGCATAGAGGTACTGCAGGCCGAGATAGTCTGCCTCCGCCTCGTATCCGCGGGAAAAGGATAGAAACGTCATGGGGATAGCCACAGCCGTCGCCTGGCGGATGGCGTAGCCGCCCCATCCCCCCATAAAAATCAGGGGCAGGGAAGCCAGCTTGGCGGCTTGCGCCCGGCACGCCTGGCGTGTCATGTGTCGGGCGGCGACGTGGGCGATTTCATGGGCCATGGCGCTGGCCATCTCCGCTTCCGTTTCAGCGGCGGTGAGCAAACCTGTGTGGACAAAAATGAATCCCCCAGGCAGGGCGAAGGCGTTCAGTGTGGGATCGTCGATCACCTGGAACGTAAAAGGCACTTTGGCGTCGGAGTTGCGCGCCAGATTCTGGCCGACACGGTTTACATATTCGGAAATGATGGGGTCGTCCAGGAGCTTGGCCTGGCGCTGGACTTCGCCCTCCAGCTGCTTGCCCATGGCTATTTCTTTTTCGAGGGAGTAGCAGTTAAAACCGCTGACGTCGCGATTGCCAATTTGGCTGGGGTCGCTTTTCTTGTCATCGGCTAACGCTACCGCCAGGGATGCAACGAATAACACCACGCCGGCGCAGGCGAGCCGCATGACACCTCCTCCTTGGCATAGATAACCTATATTCATGATAATGGGTTCCGAAACGATTGCCAAATCCGCGAAGTGAGCTTTGGCTCCATTATGCCGACCAGTTTCCGGTACGCAAGAGCCTGGTCTATTTGAATCATGCGGCGGTTTCGCCGCTATGCCGGCCGGCGGCCGAGGCCATGCAATGGCTGGCGGAGGATGCCGTACACCAACGGCAGCCTGCATTACCAGCGTGGGAGGGTGCGTATGAAGGGCTGCGCACGGCGGCGGCGCGGCTGATCGGCGCGCAAAAGAGCGAAATCGCCTTGATGAAAAATACCTCGGAAGGCATCTCCACCATTGCCATGGGAATGAAGTGGCGCTCCGGCGACAAGATCGTGGCCTTTCGCGAAGAGTTTCCCTCGAATTTCTACCCGTGGAAACGGCTGGAAGCGACGGGCGTGCAGGTGGAATGGCTGTCATATCTTGGACCCGCTGGAGCGCATCGATCAGGCCTGCCGCGGCGCGCGGTTGCTGGCGATCAGCTTCGTGCAATACCTGAGCGGGTATCGCGTGGACCTGGAAGCCATCGGCGAGATCTGCCACGCCACGGCTGCGCTTCCTGGTGGATGCGATCCAAGGGCTGGGCGCGTTCCCGGTGGATGTGCGGCGGCGCACATATCGACGCGCTGGCTGCCGACGGGCACAAATGGATGCTGGGTCCGGAAGGCTGCGGCATCCTCTTCGTTTCGCGAAGCCTTTCAGGACGTCCGTGAAGCCGGTGGAATTCGGCTGGACCAATGTGGCGGGCTATGCGGATTACGCCTCGCGCGACATGACCCTGCGGCAGGACGCGGGCCGCTACGAATGCGGCACGCTGAACACCATCGGCTGCTACGGCCTGCGGGCGTCCATCGAGTTTCTGCTGGAGGTCGGCGACGGAAATCACCGCTCCGGCGATCATTCAACTGGGCGATCTGGTGGCCGAGGGCGTTCAGGCCAAAGGGATACGAACGCTCGGGCAGGCGCACGCCGGAGAACAGCGCGGGAATCGTGAGCTTCCGGAAAGCCGGGCTCACAGGCCGAAGGCGATCGTGGAGAAGTTGAAGGCGGCCAAGGTGACGGCCGCGGCCCGTCAGGGCTGGGTGCGCATCTCGCCGCATTTCTACATCAGCCCGGACGAGATCGGATACGATGCTGGAGGCGCTTCCTTGAGCCGGACAGGAGTCCTGCCGCTGCGGAGCCTTGGTTTATTGCTGGTCATGGCCGGTATGGTCCGAGCCGCGGTTCCGTCGCCGGAAAGCTACTTCGGCCAGCGCATGGGCGCCGACCGGATGGTGCTCGACTGGGACAAGGTCGTCTCCTATTTTCAATCGCTGCCAGCCGCCTCCGACCGCATCCGGGTGGAGGAGCTAGGCAAGAGCACCGAAGGCCGTCCGTTCATTGCCGCTACCATTGCATCGCCCGAAACACTGGCCCATCTGGACCGCTACCGCGAAATCCAGCGGCGGCTGGCCGATCCACGTCTGACTACCGGAAGCGAAGCCGAAAGATTGGCGGCGGAAGGCAAGACCGTCGTGCTGATTACCTGTTCGATTCACGCCACCGAACTGGCTTCGACGCAGACTGCCGTGGAGTTCGCCTACCGGCTGCTGACCGAAGATACGCCGCGCATCCGGGCGATCCTGCGAAAGTACTATCTTCCTGCTGGTGCCGTCGCTGAATCCGGACGGCGTGGACATCGTGACGCGCTGGTACCGCCGCACGCTGGGAACGCCGTTCGAAGGCACCAGCCCGCCGGAGCTTTACCAGAAGTACGTGGGCCACGACAACAATCGCGACTGGTACATGTTCACGCAGAAGGAGACGCAACTGACCATCGCCAAACTGCATAACGTCTGGCATCCGCAGATCGTGTACGACGTGCACCAGATGGGTAGCAACGCCGCGCGCATCTTCGTTCCGCCGTGGCTCGACCCGATCGAGCCGAATATCGACGCCATCATCATGCAGGAATCGAACATGATCGGGACGGCGATGGCGGCGGATTTGACCGCCGCGGGACAGAAGGGCGTCGCCATTCACGCCATGTACGATTTCTGGACTCCTTCGCGGCATTACCAGGCGTTTCATGGCGGCATGCGGATTCTCACCGAATCCGCCAGCGCCAAACTGGCCAGCCCCATCACGGTGAAAGCGGACCAACTGGAAACCGAGGCCTTGGGGTACAACGCGCGGGAGCGAAGCTGGAATTTTCTGGAGCCGTGGCCGGGCGGCGTGTGGCAGCTGCGCGACATCGTGGACGACCAGCTGATCGCCATGGAATCGTGCCTTTACCAGGCGGCTTTGCATCGCGAGGAGCTGCTGCGCAATTTCTACAAGATCGGGCAGCGGCAGATGGCGCGGAAATCGCCTTGGGGATTCGTGATTGCGGCTGGACAGCGCGATCCGGGCGCCACGCGAAAGCTGCTGGAGACGCTTGGCGTTCGGCCAGGTGGAGATCGAGCACGATGCCGCCGGCGACCAGGTCATCCGCATGGAGCAGCCTTATAGCGGCTGGGCCAAGGCGCTGCTCGAGCGGCAGCATTATCCCGATATGCGGCTGTATCCCGGCGGCCCGCCGCAGCGTCCTTACGACGTGACGGCGCATACGCTGCCGCTGTTGATGGGCGTGCAGGTGGACGCTTTGGAATCGCCGCGCCATTGCGGGCTGGGCCTGGCTTGTTGCCCGCTAAGGCCGCCACCTTGAAGGCGGCCGACAGCGATGCGTGGCGCGAGGTCAACCGGGTTTGGACCGCCGGCGAAATGGTGTGGCGCGATCCACAAAGCGGCGATTTCGCAACAGTCGCGGCGCCGGGATGGAAGCAGATCGCGCGCCCCGCATCGGCCTCTACCGCAGTTTCATTCCCAATAACGACGAAGGCTGGACCCGCTGGCTGCTGGAAGAATTCGGCTTCGTTTATTCGAGCCTGGAAAACAAGGAAATCCAGACGGGCAGGCTTGCGGCAACGGTTCGACGTCATCGTGTTTCCCGATGCCAGCCCGGAATCCATGGAAAACGGATTCCCGCCAGGGAGCATGCCTTCGGAATTTACGGGCGGGCTTGGGCACGGGCGGCGCGGATGCGCTGCGGCAATTCGCTTCCGCCGGCGGCACGCTGATCTTCCTCAATCGCGCCTCCGAATATGCCACGCGACATCTGGGCGTGGCGGCGCGCAACGTGACCCGCCGGCGTTTCGAACACCGAGTATTATTCGCCCGGCTCGCATTCTGCAACGCCCGTCTTGACACCGCATCATCCGCTGGCCGCGGGTCTGCCGGAAGATCTGGCGATCTGGTCGGAGCAAAGCCCCGCGTGGGAGACCGCGGGAAGCCGCGCCCGTGCGCTATCCGGAGTCCAACGTGCTGGCTTCCGGCTGGCTGCTGGGCGAAAAATATCTGGCCGGAAAGGCGGCATTGGTGGACGCGCAGGATCGGCACGGGGCACATCATTCTTTTCGGCATGCGGCCCCAATATCGCGCGCAGAGCTACCAGACCTTCAAACTGTTCTTCAATGCGCTAATCTATTAGGTCATCCAATTTGCAATTTGCCTGCCCGTTCAGGCAAGCTAGTACGTTTCTTACAAGTTCATGCGGGTACGCGTCCTCTATCACGACCACTGTTTCGACGGCGCTGCTTCCGCCGCCTATCTTCAGCCGCTTCATGCAGGGGCCTTTTACCCCGAGCGCGGAATATCGTCTACACGGGAATGGCTCACAAAGCATCCCAGCTATTTGAAGACGGCCTTTTCGACGGCGACGTGAACGCGATCGTCGATTTCAAGTACTCGAGCGATCCGCGGCTGACCTGGTGGTTCGATCATCATCAGAGCGCGTTCCTGACGCCGGAGGACGCGCGAGCACTTTCGCCAGGACCACAGCGGACGAAGCTGTACGATCCTTCCTATCAAATCCTGCACGATGTTCATCGCGACGGTGGCGAAGGAGCGATTCGGGTTTGCTCGGCGCCGGATCTGGAGCATCTGGTGCAATGGGCCAACATCATCGACGGCGCGCAGTATCCGGACGCCAAGACGGCCGTGGAACTGGGCGCGCCGGCCATGAAGCTGACGCTGGTGATCGAGGGACGCAAGGGTTCCGAGATCATCCAGCAAGATCATTGGCTGGATGCAGGCACGCAAGCTGGAAGAGATCGTGGCCGAGCCGGAGATCCAGGCGCTCTATCGAGCCCTTATACGAGCGTCACCTGAAATCGATCGGCCTGATCGAGGGACGGGCTACCCAGGACGACGGGGTGGTTTTCTTCGACCTGACCGGCTACGAATTGGAAGGCTACAACAAGTTCATTCCGTATTACCTGTTTCCCGACTGCACTTACACGGTGTCGGTGAGCCCGTCGAGTTTCCGGACCAAGATTTCGGTGGGGTCGAACCCGTGGGCGACGGAGGAGCCCAAGCACAATCTCGCCACGCATTTGCGAGCGCTACGGCGGCGGCGGCCACGCGCGCGTGGGAGCGATCAGCTTCGAACCGGGCGCGCTGGAGCACGCGCGGGCGGTGGCCGCTGAGATTGTTGCCGAGCTGAAGCAGTAGCTATCGGTTCGGGACGAAAAAAGCCAAGTTCGGGGCCGCCGCGGCGGCCGTGACAATCTTGCATTGTGTTGCATTGTGTTGCAATGGCGTTCCGCCGCGGCTCGCCTTGGGCAGCGTCGGCGGCGCCGGGGGGGGAGATTTCGCAAACCAAGCCAATTTCTCGTAACTCATTCCATAGCTTATCGTTATACTGTTGATAAGTGTCAGGCTGGCGTGAGTCGTTGTGCATTCTTGTGGTGCGCGGGTATTGAGCCTCGAAAATGCAAATCGGGACGCCGACTCGGTCACAAACGGGGAAGGCCACACCGGCGGCGGCGATAACGCGAGCCGTCGTCGGGTCCCTTCATTTGACTGTCGATCTGCTCCGGGAGAGCTACTTCGCCTTGCAGCGAAGCGCAGCACCGGGCATCGGTGGAGAGAAATGGCAGCAGTAGGGGACGGGGTTGGAGGATCGGTTGACCGATCTGCACAGCCGCGTACACCGGGGCGCATACCGGGCCAAGCCGTCGCGGAGAGTTTATATACCGAAGGCCGATGGGCGGCAGCGTCCATTGGGAATCGCGGCCCTGGAGGACAAGATTGTTCAACAGGCCGTGGTGACCATCTTGAATTAAATTTACGAGGTGGACTTCCAAGGCTTTTCGTACGAGTTTCGGCCGGGACGCAGTCCGCACCAGGCGCTGGATGCGCTGAATGTGGGACTGGTGCGTCGAAAAGTGGGCTGGGTGCTGGACGCGGACATTCGCAGTTTCTTCGATAGGATGAGCCACGAATGGATCATGCAGTTCGTTCAGCATCGCGTGGCTGACCACCGCATTCTGCGCCTGATCCGGAAATGGCTCGTGGTCCGCTACGCGGACGATCTGGTAGTGGGATTCGAGCACCGGGCGGATGCGGATCTGTGCGGGGGGGTGCCGGACAAGCGACATCACTACGCGACCAAGATTCTCGGTAGTGCCTCACTTTGAATTTCTGAGCGCATTCCGTCCGGCGAGTCGCGCGATTAAGCAGGAACGTACGTCAACCGAATCAAGTCATCGGCGATTAAATCGCTGGCCACCAGGTGGAGCGGCGGCCGGGGGCCCACGAAGAATGGCTGGCCCCCACCAAGCACGACGGGGCGGAGGTAGAGTCGATACTCATCGACAAGACCGGCCTCGGTAAGGCTTTGCGCCAGGACTGGTCCCGCAACGTGAATCTCGCCAGCCAGTTCGGCCTTCAGCCTGCGTATCGCCTTCTCGAAGTCATCCGCGACAAGCGTCGCGTTGGGGCCAACGGACTGGAGGGAACGCGACACGACCCACTTCGGCTGGCTCCGCCACACCGCGGCGAACTCGCGATCCTCCGCGTCCCAATCAGGAAGATCTTCTTCCCAATAACGCATGATCTCGTACGTGCGGCGACCGTAAATGAGGCCCGTCGCTCCGCGCACCAAACCGATGAAGTGACGGAAGGCTGCGGGTGCGGGCGGCCCAAGCTGCATGTGGTCGACGTAGCCATCAAGGGACTGGCTCAGTCCGTAGACAAGTTTCGCCACGCTGTAAATCTCCCTCCCATGTTCTTCAGAATAGCGTAAGCCGACGCCGTCGCTAAGGTGAGGTTGGACACTACGAGATTTTCGCATTTCTTCCCATGCCGCGGCTTGCCGCCACGTTCTAATAGCAGGATACGCGGGTCCGCGGACGCAGCAAGGCAACAGATTGGTTAAGTCAATGAGACTAAACCGTCAAATCTTGAGGACATGGGTCGCACCGCGAAGCAGGCGGGGAGGCAGGGTGTGCAGCCGGGCTACAATGCGAAGAGGCCGAAAGCCCTATGAAAGCCGTAGCCGTTTTTCCCGCCAAGCGTTCGGTCGACATTATCGAAATCGACGAGCCGCGCATCTCCGCGCCAACGCAGGTAAAGCTCCGAGTCCTGGAGGTAGGCGTTTGCGGTACGGATAAGGAGATTTGCGCTTTTGCTTACGGCACGCCTCCGCCGGGCAAGGATCGGTTTGTGCTGGGGCACGAGTCTTTAGCCGAAGTGGTGGAGGCCGGACCGGGTGTTGCGGATTTAAAGCCGGGCGATCTGGTGGTGAGCACGGTGCGGATGCCTTGTTCGGACGCCGATTGCGCGCCATGCCGCGCCGGGCATTACGACTTCTGCATGACCGGACATTATCGCGAGCACGGCATCAAGGAACTGGACGGCTTCATGACGGAACTGGTGGTGGAAGATCGCCACAATTTGCATCCGGTTGCCGGCAATTTGCGCGATGTGGCCGTTCTTGTAGAACCTCTGACCATCGCGGAAAAGGCGCTGATCGAGGTGCGTGAGATTCAGAAGAGGCTGCATTGGGATGGCGGGACGCAGAGGGCCGTGGTGCTTGGCTCCGGTCCCGTCGGACTGCTCGGGGCCATGGCGCTGGTAAATGCCGGTTTTGAAACCACGGTCTATTCCCGCGATCCGAAGCCGAATCCCGGCGCGAGCGTGGCGGAAGGGGTCGGCGCGCGATACATTTCGTCGCAGCAAACACCCATCGACGAAATGGCGGAACAAATCGGCAACATCGACCTGATTTACGAGGCGGCGGGCGCGCCGCAGTTCGCGTTTGAAGTATTGAAGAAGCTGGGAGCCAACGGAATGTATGTATTTACGGGCGTGCCGCGCGCCGAAGCGCCGGTGGAGTTCGATACCGAGCCGATCATGTACAATCTGGTGCTGAAGAATCAAGTCTTGTTAGGCGTGGTGAACGCCGGGCCGCAAGCTTTCGACAACGCTGTGCGCGATATCGGGGTGTTTGCGGCACGCTGGCCCGCCGCGGTACGCGCCATGATCACCGGCCGCTACCCCATGGAAGCTTTCCGCGATTTGGTGATGGGCAAGGCGGGCGGCATCAAGAACGTGGTGGCGATCGCACCGGCGGGCCGCTCGTGACGGCGGAACTCGACCGGCTCGCCGAAGACCAGCGCCGCGAGAAGAACTGGAAGAGATGGGGCCCTTATCTTTCCGCGCGGCAGTGGGGCACGGTTCGCGAGGATTATTCGGCGAACGGGACTTGCTGGGAATATTTCCCTCACGACCACGCGCGCAGCAGCGTTTATCGATGGGGCGAGGATGGTCTGCTGGGCATCTGCGACCGCGAATGCCGGTTGTGCTTCTCCGTCACGCTGTGGAACGGCCGCGACCCGATTTTGAAGGAGCGACTGTTCGGACTGACCAACTCCGAGGGCAACCACGGGGAGGACGTGAAGGAATGCTATTACTACCTGGATTCGACGCCCACGCATTCCTACATGAAGGCGCTCTATAAGTATCCGCAAGCGGCCTTTCCCTATGAACAGTTGGTGGAAGAGAACCGGCGGCGGACGCGCAACGATGCGGAGTTCGAACTGGAAGATACGGGGATCTTCGACGAGCAGCGCTATTTCGATGTGTTCGTGGAATACGCGAAGGCAGCGCCCGACGATTTGGCGATCAGGATTACGGCCGTTAACCGCGGGCCGGAGCGCGCCTCCCTGGCGCTGTTGCCTACGTTGTGGTGCCGCAATACGTGGTCGTGGGGACGAACGGGAGAAGGCTACTGGCCCAAGCCCGCGATGCGCCGCGACGGCGATGCCGCGGTGGTAGTGGAGCATGCTTCCCTCGGGAACTACCGGTTGGAGGCCGCTGGCGCGGCTGAACTGCTGTTTACGGAAAACGAGACGAACACCGAGCGTCTATTCGGGCATCGGAATGCCAGCCCCTACGTGAAGGACGCGTTTCACGGCTATTCGATCGAGGGCCGCAAGGATCGGTCAACCCGCAGGGCGTGGGGACGAAGGCCGCCGCGCTCTATCCGCTGCAACTGGATCCTGGGCAGGGCGTCACGGTCCGGCTGCGGCTGGCCGTGGCCGGATCCGCGCCGATCGATATCGATGGCGTGTTCCAGCAGCGGCAGAGCGAAGCGGATGCTTTTTACGGGGAGTGCCTGGGCGATGGGTATACCGGCGAGTCGCGGCGAATCGCGCGGCAGGCGTACGGCGGGCTGCTGTGGACCAAGCAATTCTACAATTATGGCGTGGCGCAGTGGCTGGAAGGAGATCCCTCTCAGCCCGCCCCGCCCCCGGAGCGTGCGTTGGGGCGAAATCGCGACTGGACGCATCTGTACAATCGCGACGTCATTTCGATGCCGGATAACTGGGAGTATCCGTGGTATGCCGCCTGGGATCTGGGGTTTCACATGATCCCGTTCGCCCGGCTGGACCCGGAGTTCGCCAAGGAGCAAGTGGTCCTGCTGCTGCGCGAGTGGTACATGCATGCCAACGGGCAACTGCCGGCATACGAGTTTGCTTTCGGGGACGTCAATCCGCCGGTGCATGCCTGGGCCTGCTGGCGCGTTTATAAGATGACGGGGCCGCGAGGAGGGCGAGACCGGGTTTTTCTGGCGCGGGTGTTTCAAAAGCTACTCATCAATTTCACGTGGTGGGTGAATCGCAAGGATGTGGAGGGGCTAAATATCTTTTCGGGCGGCTTTCTGGGGCTCGATAACATTGGGGTCTTCGATCGCTCACAGCCGCTGCCGGGGAACATCAAACTGGAGCAGGCCGATGGCACCAGTTGGATGGCTTCCTATTGCCTGACGATGCTGTCGATGGCGCTGGAACTTGCGAACGAAGACCCGGCCTACGAGGATGTGGCTTCGAAGTTTTTCGAACACTTCGTCGCGATCGCCAGCGCGATGAATTCGCTCGGCGGCACGGGATTATGGGACGAAGCCGACAGCTTCTACTACGATCAACTGCACGTGGATCATACAACGGTTCCGCTGCGGGTGCGGTCGGCGGTCGGGCTGATTCCGCTGGTGGCGGTGCAGGTTCTAGACTACGACATCATTGCGCGTCTGCCCGGCTTTCGCAAACGGATGGACTGGTTCCTGGAGAATCGGAAGGATCTTTGCGAACAGATTTCGTATATGGAGCAGGACGATTCCGACGGGCATACGCACCGGCTGCTGGCGATTCCGTCGCTGGGGCGGCTGCTGAGCGTGCTGAAGTACATGCTGGACGAGAACGAATTTCTGTCGCCTTACGGCATTCGTTCGCTTTCCAAGTTCCACAAGGAGCATCCGTTCGTGCTGCAGACGGACGGCGCGGAGCAGCGCGTGGGTTATGAGCCAGGCCAGTCGGCCAGCGGGACATTTGGCGGCAATTCCAACTGGCGCGGGCCGATTTGGTTTCCGTTGAACTTTTTACTAGTCGAAGCCTTGGAACGGTACCACCATTTTTATGGGGATCATCTGCGTGTGGAATGCCCGACGGGGTCGGGCAAGATGATGAATTTGAAAGAGGTCGCAGCCGAGATCATGTCGCGGTTGGCACGGATTTTTATTCCGGGCGAAGATGGCGGCGCCCCCTGGCAGGGCAGCGACCGGTACGCGAAGGACCCGGCCTGGCGGGAGCTTACGCTGTTCTACGAATTTTTCCACGGCGATACGGGACACGGTCTCGGCGCCAGCCATCAGACGGGCTGGACTTCACTCGTGGTGAAGTGCCTGGAGGATATAGCGCGGCGGAACTCCAGCGGCTAACGGCTTACTGACCGGGCGCTAACTGGTAGCTGTGCGCCCAGTTCGGCAGATCGCCGATTGACGTTCCACCAACCACGATTTCGACGCGGCAGTTTTGTTCGCGGCCGGCGGCCGTCGCGTTGGACGCGATGGGCCGGCTGTCCCCCCAACCGCGTGCGATTACCGCTTCGCTGGGAAGTCCGCCGGCGATTAGCGCCTCGCGGACGGCGCCCGCACGCTCGGACGAATAAGTTTCGTGGCCCTCGACTTTCACGCTCAAATCCGGATGCGCCCTCAGGATGGCAGCGATTCGAACCATGCGATCGCCGACTGCGGAATTCAACCGCGCGCCCTGGAAATCGGAATCCGGAATCGTCACGGTGATGCCGCGTGGCGTGTCGAGCGATGGGAAGGTGTTGCCCAGTTGTCCAAGCAGTTGCCGGCGCAGTTCTTTCTTTTGCGGATCGTCTGGATAAAAGGCCGGGTGGGTGGTGACCGATCTTTGGGGCTGCGGCGGAGGCGGCAGGGAAGCGGCGCTGTTGTACGCGGCCGCGGCGGCTTCGGCTTGGGCTTGCTTGCGCCCGGCGCGCTCCTGTTCGAGTAACGCGCGAGCGGAGTCGGCCTGCGCCTGCGCGGCCTGCCGGGCGGCCTCGGCCTGGTCTCGCGCCGCTTCCGCCCGCGTTACGCGATCGTTCGCGGAAGCCAGTTCCCCGGCATGCTTGCGCTCCATGGTCAGGATGCGCGCGTCCTCGGCGGTTTGGGATGCCTGCCGCGCCAGGGTAACGGTGGTATTCATGGGCGCTTTGCGGGCCCGTGCGTCCTGGGCCTGGCGCAACAAGTCCTGAGCCTTCGCGAATGTATCCGCCGCGTACTGGCCGGCGCCCGCGGCCTGCGCGATCTGCATCGCGTTCTGTGCCTGATAGATCTCAACCACCGACTGATATTGATCCGGCGACAGCTTTTCGCCGGGAGCGTTGGCGCGCGCTTCGCCGTCCTGTACGTTATACGTGTACCGTCCGCGCGGCAGCAATTCGTACTTGGCCTGGATCGGTTCCGTGCCGCCAACAGTGTCCGGGCGCGGCTGATTCTCGAGCACCACGACGTCGCCCGGTTGGCGCACAGCCGCATAAGGTTCCGCCGTAACTACGAGGCCGAAAGCCTGCAAATCCGTGGTCACTCGGAGGTGAGCTTTGTCCGAACTTCCGGCGAGCACTTCGCCGAGATTCTTAGGGTGTCCATCGGGGCTGATGGCCCACAGCACATAAGTCAGGTATTCGCGGCCGAAGCGTGTGGGCGCGAGCAGATGGTCGAAGTGCGCCTCGATTTCGGTGTGGCCCGGCTTCGATTCCACCATGGCTCCGCCTTTGGCGTAAGGCAGCAGAACTGTGCCGCGAAAGTCGATCGGCGTGGGACCGGTGCGGTATTGGTAATCGACGGCGCTCACGGTCCGGTCGACGACCGTCACGGTGTACAAGGGAACGGAAGACTGCGCGCTCGCCAGGTACGCGGCCGAGATACTCAGTGTGGCGGCTGAAAATAACTTGCGGCTCATAAGCTCATCCTCTGAATCCGGCCCGTTGCAAATGACCGTCCCTATTGATGGTATCGACGCGCCGGCGCGTGCCGATCGTTACACTCCCGCGTGAAGCAAGGCGGATATTCGGCGTGCCGCGCTAAATCATGACAAGTTTCCGCGTTCTGTTACAATCGGATAGCTAGAATGTCCACTGTCAATGGCCAACCGCGGGTAACGGTCGCGGATCTGGCGATCCGCTGCCGCGGTCAATTCATTCCGCTTACCAATACGTTCTCGTATTTCTGTACTCCGCCGATTGCGGAAGAGGACTTGCGGCAGTATTTACACGATCCGGTCGCGGCCCTCTCGCCGGCGATTTGCGCCGATATCGGGGCGGTCGGGCTGGTTCTGGTGCCGTTTATTGAGAAGGGCAACGGCCGCGCGGGCGATACGGTGACCTTCGAGAAGCCGCCCGAAGGACGCCAGATCGTGGTCTCGCGGCAGACCACCAGCGGAATGAATATTGTGGTGCTGGCGACCAAAGACGAAGACGTCGCCAACTATCATTACACGTTCTACTGCGCGCTGGCAGCCATCGCTGCGCAAAAGTGGGGAGGCGACGCGCAGGAAAGTTTCTACCGCCAGCTACGCGAGGAACTGAACGCGGAAGTGCACGGTGAAGTGGACGAGCGCAGTTGGCATCTGAAGCAGGCCCTGGTCCGGCGGCAGACCAATGTTCGCAAGGAGACCAAGCTGTTTCGCGACTACGCACGCCAGTCGTTTGAAGACACCTTGACGTTGTATCTGCACGGCACCTGCTGCGATATCGACGTGGAAACCGGCCCGCGCCAAATGCCCAGCCGCTACCTGCGCAAGCGGTTGGAGTTGTTGTCATCTTTATACCCGCCGCCGGAAGGTTACGCCGTTTTTCCAGAACAAATGAAGAAGCGCTAGCTATTTCGGCCGCGCATCGAGGAAGGCTGTCGCGATTCCGGTTACCAGTTCCGGCTTGCAAGCGAGCACTACGTGATCGCAGCCGGGGATCAGCGCCAGTTCCCCTTTCGGCAGCAGGTGGTACACGTCCACCATGTGTTCCGGGCGATTGTAATAGTCGCGATCGCCAGCCACGATCAGCGTGGGCGCCGTGATGGCGCGAATCTGATCCTGCTTCACGAAAATCGGCGAGCGGTACATCTGGTCAAGTTCGCGAATCAGCGCCTCCCACTGCTCGGGATGCGCCATGATTTTCTTGCGGGCGGCCACCAGATCGGGCACTTGTTTCTGCATCAGTTCGGGCGTGAGCGGCTCGGCTTCGACGGCTTGCATGGTTTCTCCATAGAGGCCTAATGATCCGCCGATGGCGATCAGCCGGTTCACGCGCTCGGGGTGTGCGGAGGCAAGAATATACGAAGTGATGGCGCCTTCGCTGAAGCCCAGTACATCCACCTTTTCGCCGTTCGGAAAAACGGACTCAATGACGGCTTCGGCATCCTGTGCGAACTGGCGGTGGGACAGCGGAACCGTGCCGCGCTCCGAGCGGCCGTAGCCGCGCGTGGCAATGGCGATCACCGGGCGGTGTTTGCTCATCTCGGCGATCAGACCGCCGAATTCATCGATGTACCCGTATTCGCCGCCATGCAGCAGCACCAGCGGACGGCCGCCCTCACCGTAACTTTCATAGTATATTTTGGCGTCGGACGTCTGTACGTAATGTCCGGCGCCGGCGTTGGCGCCATATTGCGGCCCGGCCTCGCCCGCCGGCGTAACGGTCAACTGACGGAAGTATCCTTCCGTGCCGGGTCCGATCCACAGAGCCACGGCGCCTTCGCTGTTTCCCCGTTTCAGGTCGTGGACTACCAGACAGGGTTGCGGCGCGCTGTTCACATAGAGCGCGGCCTCCGTTCCTTTCACCACGATGCGCAGATGGGTCCATTCGCCGGACGAGAGATCGGCGTACGATTCATACACGCCCGGTGTTTCCTTGCGCAGACGCTCCCAGGGCCAATCCGGGGCCGATACGTATTGAACACTATGGTTACGGCGCAATTGGTCGTCCGCGCGTCCGTTGGTGGGGCGGATATAAAACTCTTCGAATCTCGAGGCATCGCCGGAGGCGCGAAACGCAACGCCGATAAATCCGCGCGCCTGGGCATCGGCGGTCTTGGAGGGCGCGCCCGCTACGTCCACCTCGATTGAGCCGTCGCGAAACGAGAGATTCTTGACGATGGCCAGCGACTCCGAGCGTCCGTCTCCGTCGAACGTCATTTTCAGCGCTGAAAGATCGTGGTAGGTGGTGGCTTCCGCATGGACGTCGTTCAATTCCAGGCGCGACAGATCGGTGACCGGGATCCCGGCGGCGAAAGCGTGCGCGGCACAGAATGCCATGAGGAAGAGGAAAACACTCGGAGTACGCATCCGGTTTCGCAGGCAAGTGAGTGACCAGGATTTTTCGTGAGTAGCAATGGGGCGAGACCGTGCGCGCGGCGCCAGAGCGTCCGCCTGTGGGACTGGCTGGTTCAAAGATGAACACCCGCGTCCCCAAAAGCCTAGAATGAAGTTTATGGGCGACCGTCTGTTGCAGCTCATCGACTTCTTTATGGAACGCCCTCCGCTCACCGGGGCGCTGGTGTGCGGCGCGTTGTACCTGCTGAAGAAATCGCGCAAGCCGCATCTCAGCAACGAGGAACGGCAGCATGCTCTAGATCTTTCGGCTGAGCAGCGCACCTACGCCGAGAAGATGTACGATCCACCCGCCGAGGACGAAGAACACGCGGCTTTGCGGCCTGGCAGGTAGTCAGCCGGCCGGTTCGACGATTGCCGACATGGAACCCGCGCAGCGGGGCAGCCGCGGGTCGGGGCCGTAGGAATGAATCTGGTCTCGGGCAAATTCGGCTTGCGGTTTTTCGCAGGTGATGATGATGGTGCGGCCGCGGCGGTCGACTTCCTCGGCGTGCCGGAAGGCCTCATCCAGGGTGAAGATGAACAGGCGCTGCAGCATCTCGATTACATAGTCGTAGCTGTGATCGTTATCGTCAAGCAGCACAACGTTGTAGAGAGGCAGTATCTCCTCTCGTTCGACGCTTGCGGTTTCCGGTGCGACGGTAGTTTTCGGCATGCCCGCTACGATTTAGTATGCCATGTGAGAGCGCGCATAGCCACATCGGGCGGGTTAGGGACGCGCTTCCGATTCGGCCCTGCCCGAAACCAGCAGTTCGCGCATGGTATGCACCAGGATGTAAGCATCCAGGGCGCGCGAAAAATGCTTCAGGTAATACAAATCGTATTCCAGGCGCCGCAGCGTGTCTTCCGGTTGGCCGGGCGGCGTGTTGATCTGCGCCCATCCCGTGATGCCGGGTTTTACCAGGTAACGCTGCCGGTAGAACGGAATTCGCTGCTTCAGTTCGGCGGAAAACTCGATCCGCTCGGCGCGCGGACCGACGAAACAGATCTCGCCGCGGAGGATATTCCAAAGCTGCGGCAGCGCGTGAAGATGCCATCGCGCCACGAAGCGTTGCACAGCGTTGAGGCGGCCGCTTTCGTCTGTCAGACGAAAGTTATACAACCCGAATGTGTGTCCCCGGAAACCTGCGCACTTCTTGCATTGCAGCAACGGCCCGCGCGTCGAGACGCGCAGCAGCAGCGCGGTAACCAGCAGCAGCGGCGCCGAGAGTATCGTCAGAGCCAGCGCCATCAGCCAATGTCCGATGGATTGGTAAACCAGACGTTGCGCGCGCGGACGATAGGCGCCGGAAAGAAGCATCTCGGCGGGCCGCAGTTCGTTCAGCAGGACGCGTCCGCACAACTGCTCGTAGGCTGTGGCCGCTTCGTCGATGGCCATTCCGGCATAACGCAGCTTCAGTAAATCGCTAACAGGCATGCGGCCCCGGCGCTCCCCGAGGCCGACCACGATCCGGTCGGGGAGCGTCTGGGCTACCATGCGCGGCAACTCTTCCAGCGGGCCTAACAACTGCACCGCGTCCGGCGTCCCGGCTGTCTCCGTATCGTCGAGATAGCCAATCACCTCCAGGCCCAAGCCGGGATGCGCGGCGATGTAAGCAGCCATTTCCAACAGAACCGCGCACATGCCGACGAAGAGGATACGCTGGGGACCGACCACGCGCAGCACGAAAATACTGTAGGCCAGCCGCCACGCGAAGAGAGCCACAACCAGGACCGCGCAGGCCGGAACCATCAGGCGCAAAGGCAAACGGAAGCTATCGTTGACGTAGCCCAGAATGCCCTGCGCCAACAGCGCAATTCCCATGACCAGGGACAATTGCTGGATCAGCAGGACGCGCGACTTCACATACAGCTTGGCGTAGAGATCTTCAAAATACAAACCGAAGAGGATGCTGGCGCCGGCCACGGCGATGCGCCACAGGCCATTGTCGGAGAACAGAAATACGGTGGGGTCGACGCTCAGGATGAGAAAAGTCACCACCAAAAAGCAGGCGGCGATGAGCAGGATTTCAGAAAGAAGCAGGGCGAGCGCCCCAACGGGTACGAAGACTCGTGACAACGCCTCATTATAGCCGGATTGCCCAATGATAGAATGCCGGTGACTATGCGTTTCTTTGCTTTGGCGGCGATTGCCCTGTCCGCTTACGGCGCCACTTACTATGTAAGCGGCTCGGGGAGCGACGCACACAACGGGCTTAGCCGGAGTTCGGCATTCGCGACCATTCAGGCAGCCGCGAATGTCACCGGGCCGGGCGACACTGTGTACGTAATGAACGGCACGTACACGGGCTGCCCAGGCTGCAATATCGTGGATATTACTCGCTCCGGCACGGCTGCCTCCTGGATCTCCTATCTCGCTTATCCCGGTCATCACCCGCTCATCAGCGCGGCGGGCGGCGGCGCCGCATGGAATGCCATCGAGATCCACGGCGGCGCGTCTTATATCGTCATTTCCGGTTTCGAAGTGCAGGGGAACCTGCAAAATGTGACGCTCGCGCAGTGCACCGCCGACGCCACGGCAGCTTCGCCGGATCCGGCCTGTAACGGAAATGGAATCGATGTCGACGGCAGGCAGGACGGCGCCAACAAGCCCCATCACATCTTGATCGCGGGCAATCAGGTTCACGATTTCCCCGGCGGCGGGATTGGCACCGGCGAAGCCGACTATGTGACCGTGCAGGATAATTTCGTTTACCGGAATGCCTGGTACTCGCGCTACGGCAACAGCGGCATTTCGATTTTCGAATCCTGGAACTACGACAGCGGACCCGCGCCGCATACCATCGTGCAGCGCAATCGGGTGTTCGACAACCGGTCCGTAATCCCCTACGGGACAACCGGCAAGCCGACCGATGGCGACGCCATCATCATCGACACTTCCCGCAATAATCAGCCTGGCTCGGACTCCATCGGCGCGTATCGGGGCGGATTCCTGATCGAGAACAATCTTTGCGTGAACAATGGTGGCGCCGGGCTGCTGGCCTACCAAAGCGATAACGTCACATTCTTGAACAATACAGTTTACGGCAACGGTTTGGTGGTCGAATACGGCGATGTCTTCGTCAACCAGTCGGGGACAGTGAATGTGTGGAATAACGTGGTGGAATCGGCTGCCACCGGCACGCCGGTGAATGTTTACGGCAGCACGGGCGTCCAGTTCGACTACAACGTCTATTGGAATGGACCGGTGAATGCTACGCCCGGCGCGCACGATCTCACAGCCGATCCGCAGTTCAACGCCCCAGGAACCGATGCGGCGGCGTCCGATTTCCATTTGCTCGAAGGCAGTCCGGCGGCGCGCTCGGGCAATCTTACGTTGGCGCCCAACGACGACCTGGAAGGACTGTCCCGGCCCCAGACCGCGGGAACGGTGAATCGCGGCGCCTATGAATCTCTGATTAGCGCCGGCATCGCGTTTCCGCTGGCGGGGGTGGTGAACGCGGCCAGTTATCAGGGCGGCGGAGTCGCGCCCGGAGAGTTGATCGCGTTATTTGGGACGGGGTTTGGGGCCGGTCCGATCGCCCTGGCCGCTTACGACAGCGACGGGTTTCTGCCCGTTGCCGTCGGCGACACACGGGTTTATTTCGATGGCGTGGCGGCCCCGATGGTCTACTCGGCGGCACAGCAGGTGAGCGCGGTGGCGCCGTACGAGATATCCGGAATGACGCAAGTGCAGGTGGAATACGCGGGGCTGCGCAGCCAACCGGTGGCCGTTCCGGTGCTTGCGGCGGCGCCCGGCGTTTACTGTTACGCGGGCGGCACGGGGCAGGTGGTGGCGGTCAACACGAATGCCGATGGCAGCACGTCTTTCAACATCGACCAGCCTGTCCGGCATGGCGGATACCTCACGCTTTTCATTACGGGCGAAGGTGCGACGGCTGCGCCCTGGGCGGATGGCATGCTGCCTGGCTCGCCGGCGTATCCCATGCCGGCGGCCTCCGTGGGCGTGCAGATCGGCGGCGTGGAGAGTGCGTGTTCTGAAAATTGGGTAGGGATAATATTCGCCGGCGTCACGCAACTGAACGCCTGCGTGCCGCCAGGCGCCCCGGCGGGCGATGCCGTGCCCCTCAGCGTTAGCGTGGGCGGCGTTGCGGCGCAGCCGGGCCTGACCGTGCGCATCGGAAATTAGACCGGCCTGCGATAATGAAGTTAGCCGATGATTTACCTGGACCATCACGCGACCACTCCGCTCGATCCGCGCGTGTTGGAAGCCATGCTGCCGTACCTTACTGGGAAGTTCGGGAACGCGGCCAGCCGCAGCCATTCATTCGGGTGGGATGCGGAGCAGGCCGTGGAAAAAGCGCGCAAACAGATCGCGCAGCTCATCGGCGCTTCGCCGCGCGAGATCGTTTTCACCAGCGGCGCGACGGAATCGAACAACCTGGCGATTAAGGGCGTGGTTGAATCTCTGGCCGCGAAGGGCGATCACGCGATCACTTGCGGCATCGAGCACAAGGCAGTGCTGGATGTTTGCCGCCGGCTGGAGCGAAGCAGGACGCGTGTAACGGTTCTGCCTGTGGATCGCTATGGGCTGGTGGATCCGGCGGCGGTGGAAGCTTCGATCGGCGAACGCACCGTCCTGGTTTCCATAATGTACGCGAATAACGAAGTAGGGACGATGCAGCCGGTGGCGGAGATTGGGCGCATTTGCCGCGAGCGCGGTGTCTTGTTCCACAGCGACGCGGCGCAGGCGATCGGTAAAGTGCCGGTGGACGTGAGGGCGGAAGCGATCGGCTTAATGTCCATTTCGGCCCACAAACTTTACGGGCCGAAAGGTGTGGGCGCGCTGTACGTTCGGAATGGCGTGCGGTTGCCCGCTCAGATGGATGGCGGTGGGCACGAACGAGAGATGCGTTCCGGCACGCTAAACGTGCCTGGGATCGTCGGCTTGGGTGAAGCTTGCGCCATCTGCCGGCGTGATATGGATGCCGAGGCTGCGCGGCTCAAGCGGCTACGCGATCGCTTACGCGAAGCGCTGGAGGCGAATCTGGACGACGTCGCCGTGAACGGCAGCCCGCAGCATCGCCTGCCGCATAATTTGAACATCAGCTTCGCGCACGTGGAAGCGGAAGCACTGATGATGGGCATGGCCGGCGTCGCGGTTTCGAGCGGCTCGGCGTGCACCTCAGCTACCATGGAACCAAGCTACGTGTTGAGGGCCATGGGAATCGACGACGCTGCCGCACGTACGGCGATCCGGTTCGGACTGGGGCGATTCAATACGGAAGAAGAAGTGGATCTCGCCGCGGCGCAAGTGGTTGAAGCGGTCGGCAAGCTTCGGGAGCTCGCAAGAACATTATGATTCAAGTAACTGAAAAAGCTCAGGCACGCATTCGCCAGATTGTGGCGAAGGAAGGGGGCGAAGGCGCGCTCCGTCTGGCGGTGCAGGGGGGGGGATGCTCGGGCCTGTCGTATCTTTTCAAACTCGAAAAGGCAGAACGGCCGAGCGACCACATCTTCGGCTCAGGCGGCGCCAAAGTTCTGATTGACCCAAAGAGCTTCGTTTTTCTCGACGGTCTTACGCTCGATTACAAAGAATCGCTCATACAATCCGGGTTCGTCATCGACAATCCCAACGCCCAGAAAACGTGCAGTTGCGGGACGTCTTTCACCCCCGCATAAGCCTCGATCAGCCAGGCGGTAAATTGCATCGAATCTAACGCCGATTCCGCCGTTTTAGCGGACCAATGGCTACCAGTTTAGGCGGTTGACGGGGCAGCGCGGCGGATGCTAAGCTACACCATTAAAAGCTGCATCTTTTCAGGCCTTTCCAGACAATCCAAAATGGAAGCTACCTTGCACGCCTTGAGTGGAATTTTGCTGCGGGCAGTCCCTACTTTCCTGCTCGTGATCTTCCTGCATTTCTATCTCAAGTTCATCTTTTTCAAACCGCTCGATCAGGTTTTAAAAGCCCGTTACGATGCTACCGAAGGGGCTCGCAAGAAGGCCGCCGACAGCCTGGAAGCCGCCGCTGCCAGAACGGCCGAGTATGAGGCGGCCTTGCGCGCCGCGCGCGCCGAGATTTATCGGCAGCAGGAATTACTGCACCACCAATTGCAAGACGAGCACACCGCGCAGATACACGCAGCGCGGGAACAGGCCGAAGCAGCGGTGCGCGGCGCCAAGGCCGAATTAGCGGCGGAAATCGAACAAGCGAAAGGCGACCTGGGCGCGGAAAGCGATGCGCTGGCGGGGCAAATTGCCGCAGTGATTCTAAATCGGGGAGCGGCGGCATGAAACGATCCGCCATTTTCTGCCTGAGCCTGATAGCCGGGGCCTTATTTGTGAGTGCGCCTGTTCGCGCGCAGCAGCACGAAACGGAAGCCGAGCGCATTAAGGAATCCACGGGCGTCACGGAGAAAGGCCCGAACATCATTTGGGGATGGGCCAATTTCATGATCCTGGCCGGCGGTCTGGGCTACCTCATCAAGAAACACGCCGGGCCGTATTTCGCGCAGCGGTCGCTCGAAATTCGCAAGGGCATGGCGGATGCCGAAGCCGAACGGATCGCGTCGGACGCCAAAGTGGCCGAAGTGAATGCCCGCCTGTCGAATTTGCAGTCGGAAATCGAGTCGCTGCGGGCCGGCGCGAAGCAGGAAGCGGAAGCCGACGCGGAACGCGTGCGGCAGGAAGCGGCCGCGGAGATCGCCAAGATCCAATCGCACCTCGCCGAGGAAATCGCTTCCGCGACGAAATCGGCGAAGCTGGAATTGCGCCGCTATTCCGCCGAATTGGCGCTTGGCCTGGCCGAACAGAAAATCGCCGCGCGACTTGACGCCGGAAACGCAGGACGTGCTGGTGCGGCGCTTTGTGGCCACCATGGCTCACGCCGGCGTAGGACAGGCGAACTAGAATATGACCAACTCCGCGCTTGCCTCCCGATACGCCAGCGCCCTGGTGGATGTGGCTACCGATCCCAAGTCAGGGGTGGACCCGCATCAATTGTTGAACGAATTGCGCGGCTTCGAGCAGGTGATGTCCTCCTCGGCCGAGTTGAGGAACGTTTTGCTTTCACCCTCGGTCCCGCCCGCGCGTAAGCGCGCTGTCCTCAGCGGTCTGGCGCAGCCGTTGGGTTTGTCGCGCATCTCTCTGAATTTTTTGTTCGTGCTGAGCAATCATCGCCGCACGGGCATGCTTACCGAAGTTCTGGACACCTTCGACCGGCTTTCGGACGAACGCCTGGGCTTTACCCGGGCGGAAATCAGTTCGGCCAGGGAATTGGATCAGCAGCAGCGCGACTCCGTATCGCGGGAGTTCGAGCGGATTACGGGCAAAAAGGTCCGCATGCATTTTGCGGTCGATCGCGAACTGCTCGGCGGGCTGGTGGCCCGCATCGGTTCCACAGTTTATGATGGCTCCGTCAGGGGCCAACTACAGGCGCTGGGTAAGCGTCTGGCCGCGGAATAACGCCGCGGGATTAAAGAGGTTTGAATGGCTCAGATTCGAGCAGACGAAATTACCACTCTCCTCCGTCAGGAGATTGAGAATTACGAAGGCGCCATCGACGTATCCGAAACCGGATCGGTGATCTCGGTGGGCGACGGCATCGCCCGCATTCACGGCCTCGAAAAGGTCATGGCCGGCGAACTGATCGAGTTTCCGCATAACGTCGCGGGCATCGCCATGAACCTGGAAGAAGACCAGGTGGGCGCGGTGCTGCTGGGCGACGCCACGGAAATCAAGGAAGGCGACGAAGTGCGGCGCACCGGCCGCATCATGTCCGTGCCCGTGGGCGAGGCGCTGATCGGCCGCGTGGTCAACGCGCTCGGGCAAGCCGATCGACGACAAGGGCCCCATCGACACCACGCAGTTCAATCCCATCGAACGCCTGGCGCCCGGCGTGGTGGATCGCACGTCCGGTGAAGGAGCCGCTGCAGACCGGCATCAAGGCCATCGACGCCATGATTCCGATTGGCCGCGGCCAGCGCGAATTGATCATCGGCGACCGCCAGACCGGCAAGACCGCCATCGCGCTCGACACCATCATCAATCAGAAGGGCGGCGACGTCATCTGCATTTACGTCGCCATCGGGCAGAAGCGCTCGACCGTTGCGCAGGTGGTGAAGACGCTGTCCGATGCCGGCGCGATGGAATACACCATCGTGGTGCTGGCCTCGGCTTCCGATCCGGCGCCCATGCAGTACATCGCGCCGTACGCCGGCTGCGCCATCGGCGAATATTTCCGCGACACCAAACGCCACGCGCTGCTGCATCTACGACGATCTTTCGAAGCATGCCGCCGCGTATCGCGAGATTTCGCTGCTGCTGCGCCGTCCCCCGGGCGCGAAGCGTTTCCCGGCGACGTTTTCTATCTGCACAGCCGCCTGCTGGAGCGCGCCGCCAAGTTGAACGAGGAAAACGGCGACGGATCGCTGACCGCGCTGCCGTTCATCGAAACCCAGGCCGGCGACGTTTCCGCCTACATCCCGACCAACGTCATTTCGATCACCGACGGCCAGATCTACCTGATCATCCGATTTGTTCAATTCCAACATCCGGCCGGCGATCGACGTTGGCATCTCGGTAAGCCGCGTGGGAGGCAGCGCGCAGATCAAAGCCATGCGGCAGGTGGCCGGCACGCTGCGTCTGGATATGGCGCAGTTCCGCGACCTGGCGGCGTTCGCGCAGTTCGGCTCCGATCTGGACAAGGCTTCGGTGGCGCAGTTCAATCGCGGCAAGCACCTGATCGAAATTCTGAAGCAGCGCCAGTACGAGCCCGCTGCCGGTGGAGAAACAGATTCTGATCATTTTCGCCGGCACGCAGGGATATCTGGACGATCTGCCGGTGGAGCAGGTGCGCAAGTTCGAAGCGGAGCTTTATCGTTTCGTGGACAACGCGCACCGCCCCTTGCTGGCCAAGATCGTCGAAAAGAAGACCCTCGACGATGCGCTGAAAGGCGAAATCCAGGCTGTGATGAAGGAATTTAAGGACCGCTTCGTCGCGGAACACTCCAGCGGCGAAAGCGCATGCCTAGCCTGATCGACATCCGCCGGCGCATCCGCTCGGTGCGCAACACGCAGCAGATCACCAAGGCCATGAAGATGGTCTCGGCGGCAAAGCTGCGCCGGGCGCAGGATCGCGTGATTGCTTCGCGTCCTTACAGCGCCGCCCTGCGCGGCCTGTTGGCCGATGTTGCGGCTGCGGCGGGAACCGACGAGCGAGTGGCGGCGAATCCGCTGCTGGCGCGCCGTCCCGAAAAGCGCATTCAATTGATTCTGATGACCTCCGACAAGGGGCTGGCGGCGGCCTTCAATTCCAACCTGATTAAAGCGGCGGAGCGGTTCGCCGCGGAGCATAAGCCGGCGGTAACGGATTTTTTGCTGATCGGCCGGAAAGGCCGGGACTATTTCCGCAAGCGCAGCGTGGAGATCACCGGCGAGTACCTGGGAATGGCGAAGGTGCAGTACGAAGATGCCGCAGCCATCGGCCAGAAGTTGATGGAGCGCTTCCGCAGCGAAGAAATCGACGCGGTGTATCTGCTGTACAACGAATTCAAATCGGTAATGGCGCAGAAGGTAACTCTGGCTCAGGTGTTGCCCATGGAGTTGCCGCAACAGACCGAGCCGCTGGATTTTATTTTTGAAACGCCGCCCGTGGCAATGCTGGCGAGCCTGCTGCCGCGCTACGTGGAAATCGAAGTATACCGGGCGCTGCTGGAATCGGCCGCGGCGGAGCACGCCGCGCGCATGACCGCGATGGACGCGGCCACATCGAACGCCGCGGACATGATCGACCGCCTGACGCTGTACATGAATCGCGTGCGCCAGGCCAGCATTACCAAAGAAATTATCGAAGTGGTCAGCGGCGCTGCCGCCGCGGAATAGAAGGCATTTGCATGGATAACAACGTGGTTGGCAAAGTCGTTCAGGTAGCCGGCCCCGCCGTGGACTGTCAGTTTCCCGAAGGTCAGATTCCGCTGATTTACACGGCGATTCGGATCACCAGCGAGGGCTTCGACGTACCCGCGCCCATCGATATCATCTGCGAAGTGGAGCAGCACATCGGCGAAGGCCGCGTGCGCACCATCGCGCTGCAGCCCACCGAAGGGCTGGTCCGCGGCATGCATGCGCTGAGCCTGGGCCATCCCGTCGAGGTGCCGGTCGGGCAACGAGACGCTGGGCCGCGTGATGAATGTGATCGGCGAGCCCGTCGACAAGATGGGCCCGATCAACGCGAAGAAGCATGTATCCGATTCATCGGCCCGCGCCGGCGTTCGATGAGCAGTCGACGCGGCAGGAGATGTTCGAGACCGGTATCAAGGTGATCGACCTGATCGAGCCTTACTTGCGCGGCGGCAAGATCGGCTTGTTCGGCGGCGCAGGCGTGGGCAAGACCGTCATCATTCAGGAACTGATCCACAACATCGCCATGAAGCACGGCGGTGTTTCGGTGTTTTCCGGCGTGGGCGAGCGCACGCGCGAAGGCAACGATCTGTGGCTCGAAATGCAGGAATCGGGCATCGTGGATCCGCATGATTTCAACAAGTCGAAAGTCGCGCTGGTCTACGGCCAGATGACCGAGCCGCCCGGGGCGCGTTTGCGCGTCGGCCTGACCGGCCTGACCGTCGCCGAGTACTTCCGCGACGAACAGAATCAGGACGTGCTGCTGTTCATCGACAACATTTTCCGCTTTACGCAGGCCGGCTCGGAAGTTTCGGCGCTGCTGGGACGCATGCCGTCCGCGGTGGGATATCAGCCCAACCTGGCGAGCGAAATGGGCGAACTGCAGGAGCGCATCACTTCCACCAAGACCGGTTCCATCACTTCCGTGCAGGCGATTTACGTGCCGGCCGACGATTACACCGATCCCGCGCCGGCTACGGCCTTCGCGCACTTGGACGCTACCACCAACCTGTCGCGCGCGATTTCGGAATTGGGCATCTATCCGGCCGTCGATCCGCTGGCTTCCACCTCGCGCATTCTCGACCCGCGCATCATCGGCGACGAGCATTACGATTGCGCGCAGAGCGTGAAGGGCGTGCTGCAGCGCTATAAGGATCTGCAGGACATCATCGCCATTCTCGGTATCGACGAGCTGTCGGACGAAGATAAGCTCACGCGTTTCTCGAGCGCGCAAGATCCAGCGCTTCCTCTCGCAGCCCTTCCACGTGGCCGAGCAGTTTACCGGCGTGTCCGGCAAGTATGTGAAGCTGGCCGATACCATCCGCGGCTTCAAGGAAATCGTGGACGGCAAGCACGACAGTCTTCCCGAGCAGGCGTTCTACATGCAGGGGACCATCGAAGACGTAGTGGAACGCGCCAAAGCGCTGCAGGCATAAGCCATGGCCGAAGCCTTGTCACTCGAAATCGTGACGCCCGAGCGCCTGCTGGTGCGGGAGGACGTCAGCTGCCGTGCAGGCGCCCGCCTACCACCGGCTATCTCGGCATCCTTCCAGGCCACGCTCCGCTGCTGGCGGAATTGGGCATCGGCTTTCTGAATTTCGAAGCCGGTGGCAAGTCCTGGTCGCTGGCGGTCCACGGCGGGTATCTGGAGATCCTGTCGGACCGCGTGCGGATTTTGGCCACCGCGGCCGAGCGAGCCGAGGAGATCGACGTGGAGCGCGCCAGGAAGGCGCTCAAGAGAGCGCAGGATGAAATGGTGAATCCTTCGCTGGGCGTGGATCCGGCGGCCGCGCTGAACGCCATGTCTCGCGCCCAGGCCCGTTTGGATGCCGCCGCAGCCAGGGCTTAACCCTTCACGGCGCCGGCTCTACGTGAACCAACACGTCGGCGACCCACTGTAGCGTTTCCTTGATCACGATCCTTACCTGCGTGGCGATCACATGCGATTGCCTTACAGTGATTTCAGGATCGACTTCCAGGTGCAGATCGACGTGGTATTGCAGGCCTGTCTTGCGCGCATAGCATTTTTCCACGCCACGCACCCCGGGCACGGTCAACGCCGCATCGCGCACGTGGGTCATGCTTTCGCGATCGGGCATGGTATCCATTAATTGCAGGGTGGTATCGCGGGTCACGCGAATGCCGGTGAAAATCACGATCAGGCCAACCGCGAAGGCCCCCCAATGATCGGCCGTTGGAAATCTGCTCGGCGCGAGGATGGCGAAAGATACCGCCAGCAACGCGGCCAGGGCCGACAGAATGTCCACCGAATCGTTCCAGGCGTCGGCCAGCAGCGACGCGCTGCGAATGCGCTTGCCGTAGTGAAATTTCAGCCCGGAGAGCAGGCTCTTGGCGACCGCCGATCCGATCAACGGCCAGATCACGAAAGCGGCCGGCTGCGCGGCCGGAGTGCCTGCCTGGCGCAATGCATTTCCGGAAATAACCAAGCCGGCAAGCGCCAGCATGAAGCCGACGAACAGGCCAGTTACGGTTTCGATGCGGCCGTGACCGTAGGGGTGATTCCAATCGGGCGGCCGGGCAGCCAGCGTCAGCCCCAACAACACGATGCCGGATGCGAAAACGTCGCCCGCGGATTCCACGCCGTCGGCGACTACAGCGTGCGAATGGCCCATCAGCCCGGCGGTAATTTTGATTGCCGCGAGGGCGCCGCTCACGATCATGCCGGTGAGCGCCACGCGTTGGCCGATGTGCATGCTATTTCAGTGTAAGGGAAGCGCCGCCGCGGCGGTTCGCCGGACTTGCCGTTTCCACCGCGTCGCGCTCAGGGCTGAACGGTGAGCAACGTAGTTGACGGTGAAGAGACTTCTCCCACTGTGGCGACGATGGGCAGATCACCCGCCGGCGCCGTGGGCGGCACCTGAATGGCCACCTGATAAAGGCCCGCAAAACCTGGCGCCAGCGCCGCGCCATATACGGTCGCGCTAATTCCGCCGACGGTTACGCCAACCGTTTGACTGGTTAAGTAGGTGGCGGTGCTGGGCACTTCCTCGCCAAACGGTAAAGCCGGCGTGGTAGGACCGAAGCCGGTGCCCCACAGGATCAGAACGTCGCCAGGTTTAGCGGGCGTCGAGGTCAGACCGGGTATGGCGCCGTTCTTCAGTGCGTACGAGTAGTCCTGATAGGTAGCCACTGCATACTGGTTGGCCCACAGGAAAAATGCCGGACCATACGTCGCGGACGTGGCGGTGAATGCGGGGCTGGTTCCCAGGCTGTTGGTGACGGTCACCGGCAGCGAGCCCGCGCTGACGTTGGGCGCGACGACGTTGATCTGACCCGAACTGATGAACTCCACATACGCTGGGACGCCGCCGATCGAAACGCTCACGTCATCCACTTGGGTCGGGAGTACGCCGTTGGCGATAGTCCAATAATCGGTTTTCGAGGCGAGGTTCTTGCCGTAAATCGTCACCCACGACCCGGGTACGATTCCCGGAGCAAAGCTGGCGCCGCTCACAACCGCAACAATAGCCGGTCCGGCCGCCGATGCCGCCACACCCGAGATCTCGCGCACGCGATTGTTGCTGATATCGCCCACATACAGGTTCCCGCTGGGGTCGAGGGCGCTGGCAAAGGGCTGGTTGAGCTCGGCTTGCAAGGGCGGTCCGCCATCGCCGGCAAAGCCTGCGACGCCGGTTCCCGCGATGGTGTCGATCACGCCGTTGCTCACTTCACGGACGCGATTGTTACCGTCATCCACGATAAACAGGTTGCCGGCGGGATCTACGTTGACGCCGCCGGGGAAGTTCAGGCTGGCGGAGATCGCGGGCCCGCCATCGCCGGAAAATGCGGCGTTGCCGTTGCCGGCCACCGTGGTGATGATGCCGGTGGCGGCGGCGACCATGCGAATGCGGTGATTGAACTGGTCGGTGATGTACACGTTATTCGCGCCATCCACCGTGACCCAGGTGGGATTGTTCATTTCGGCCGCGGTGGCCGGACCGCCGTCTCCAGAGAAGCCCTGCGCGCCGGTGCCGGCGAACGTCGAAATAATTCCCTTGGTATCCACCTTGCGAACCTTGAAGGCCCCCTGATCGTCAATGTAGAGGTTGCCGTTCGAGTCCACCGCGCAGCGGATCGGGATCACCATGCCGGCATCGATGGCCGGGCCGCCATCGCCGCTGCTGACATTGCTTCCATTGCCGGCCACCGTGGTAATCGTGCCTGATGTCGCGATTTCGCGAACTCTTCCATTGCCGTAGTCGTTGACATAGATGGCCCCGGAAGGCGCCACGCAAACACCCAGGGGCCCGTTCAACTGGGCCGAGGCTGCCGGTCCGCCGTCGCCCGAAAAGCCCGGCGCACCGGTGCCGGCGAAGGTGGTGATGATGCCGGTGGTGGAGACTTTGCGCACGACATTATTGTTCTGGTCGGCGAGGTAGATGTTGCCGGCCGCGTCGGACGCCAGGCCCACGACGCGATTGATGGTGGCCAGCGTGGCCTGCCCTCCGTCGCCCGAATAACCGGCGGTTCCGTTTCCGGCAAAAGTGGTGATTGTCTGGGCTGAAGCGACAGCCGCCGCCAGCATGGGCAGGCAGAGTATTACGCGCATGGCCGTTTTCCTCGCTATCAGTATATGCGAATCGGGCGTTTCATTTCGTGCCGGTCTTCACTGTAGGCAATCAACGTGCTCAGGTGGGGAGCGGATTGCAGAAAACGGTCATTCGAGCGAATCCTGCATCCTTCGATGACAAAGTTGCCGCCCAAGAGAGGAAAGCGATACCCATGTCCACCAAAGACGAAGTCAAAGATCAGATCGATCGCGCCGCTGAGAAGGCCAAGGATGCGGTTGATAAAATAGCCGAAAAGGCCAAAGAAGCCGCTCACAAAACCGGCGAAAAATTGAAAGATGCCGGGGACAAGGTCAAGCATTCAACTGACTAGAGAGAGTGCTCGGCGGGCCGGGCTGCGCCTGGCATCCCGGCCCGTTTGCCGCCAACCCCAGGCAGCGTTTAACGCCGCCCGAACAGCAGCCAGATAATCAAAACCAAGACGACTAATCCGGTGATGCTGCCTCCCACTACCGGACCGCCGTAATAAAAGCCGCCTCCTCCGCCCAGCAACAGCAGCAAAACAATAATGATCAGTAGCGTGCTCACTCTTCTCCTCCGTTTTTGCTCACTCAAAATCCCGTCCGCGGCCGCTCGGCCGGGCAGACATGTCCCCATGCCCAGCAGTTCGCAGTCCTTTGTGAGTCGCTATACTGCTCAAATGCGACGCACTCTATTCTTCGCCCTGCCCCTGGCTGCGAGCCTTACCGTTGTTTCGCTCTCCGCACAGACCGTGACCCTCTCGTTTCCTGAAGCCCGCTCCCCAAAACCACTGGATGGCCGCCTGCTGCTGCTCCTGTCCAACGACCCGAGCGATGAACCGCGCATGCAGATCGACGATACCCCCAAGTCGCAGATGGTGTTCGGCGTCACGGTCGACGGATGGAAGCCAGGGCAGCCCATGCAGATCGGCGACAACGCCCAAGGCTATCCGCGCCAGACTCTGCGGGATGTCCCGGCCGGCGAATACACCGTGCAGGCCGTGCTCAATGTTTACGAAACATTTCACCGGGCGGACGGCAAGACCGTGAAACTAGCGCCAGACCGCGGCGAGGGCCAGCATTGGAACCTGGCGCCGGGCAATCTGCTTTCTAAGCCGCGCCTCGTCCACATCGGCCGCGGCGCCCCGCCCATTACCGTGTCGCTCGACCAAGTGATTCCTCCCATTCAGCCGGAACCGGACACCAAATATATCCGGCACATCCGCATCCAGTCGAAACTGCTGTCGGCATTTTGGGGCCGGCCGGTGTTTCTTTCCGCCATCGTGCTGGTGCCTGAAGGTTTCGACACGCACGCGCAAGCGCATTACCCGTTGGTCATCTTCCACGACCACTTCGTTTCCAGCTTCAACGACTTTCGCGAGACGCCGCCCGACTTGAGCCTTAAGCCCGACTATTCCGAGCGCTTTCATCTGGCCGGCTACAACCGCATCCAACAGGAGGAAGCGTACAAGAATTACCAGGCGTGGATTGCACCGCAAACGCCGCGTATGTTGATCGTGAAACTGCAGCACGCCAACCCTTACTACGACGATTCCTACGCCGTGAACTCCGCCAATGTCGGCCCATACGGAGACGCCATCGAAACCGAACTGATCCCCGCGATCGAGCAGAAGTTCCGCGGCATCGGCCAGGGTTGGGCGCGATTCGTTTATGGCGGCTCGACCGGCGGATGGGAATCGCTGGCCGCGCAAGTGTTCTACCCCGATCACTACAACGGCGCTTTCGTCGCCTGCCCCGACCCCGTCGATTTTCACGCGTATATGACCGTGGATCTGTACAAGCAGGACAACATGTTCTTCCTGCAAGGCGCCAATAAACAGGTGGAGCAGCCGGCCATGCGCGATTATCTCGGCCACACGCTGATCTCCATGCGGGACAATCTCGCCTACGAAGCGGCGCTGGGCGATCGCGGCCGGTCCGGCGACCAGTTCGATATCTGGCAGGCCGTCTACTCACCCACCGCCGAAGACGGCTATCCGCAACCGATTTTCGACAAGCAGACCGGAGTCATCGACCATCGCACCGCCGAGTACTGGCGCGAGCATTACGATCTGAACGCCATCCTGCAGCGCGACTGGAGCACGCTGGGGCCTAAGCTGCAAGGCAAACTGCACCTCTATGTGGGCTCGGAGGATACCTACTTTCTGAACGATGCCGTCTATCTGATGGAGGATTTCCTGAAACAAACCGGCACTGCCGGACATGGCGTGCCCTACCAGGGCGAAGTGCGTTACGGGCCGCGCGCCGAGCATTGCTGGAACGGCGACCCAAGCAAGCCGAATTGGTATTCGCGGCTCCACTACAACCAGATGTACGTTCCGCAAATGATGGAACGCATCCAAAAAACCGCGCCGCCCGGCGCGGACCTCACCAGTTGGCGCTACTAATTACCCGATTTTGCGCCGGCGGCTTTGATCTCTTTCAGCTCCCGCTGGCGATCGAGGTAACTCTGCCCGCTTGTCATCCACGCGGCGGCGGGCTCGTCTTTTAAGTAATGCCCGAACCAGGCGAAGATGCGGCGTTGATAATCCATCTGGTCCTCCTTCTTGCGGAGCCCATGATCCTCGCCGCCATAGACCAGCAGCACCACTTCTTTCCCGGCCCGCCGCGCAATATTATATAGCTCCACGCCTTGATGGTAAAAGACCGTGCCATCGCTATCTCCCACCTCAATCATCAGCGCCGTCTTCATGTTCTTGACATTGAAGATCGCGGAATTGCGGATGTATGCGTCGAGGTCGTCGTAGAGGGGAACCTCCATGCGCTGCTGGCCGGTTTCGATGTGGTCCGTTTCCGCGATTCCCGAGCTCCAGTGGTGATTTCCGTAGTTGCTCACTAAGTCCGTAATAGGCGCTCCGGCCACTCCCGCCGCGAAAAGATCGGAATGAGTGGAGAGGAAAGCGGTATCGAAGCCCCCCCACGAGTGGCCCATAACGCCGATCTTCTTGGGATCGACGATGCCCATATCGATCACCTTCCGCACCGCTGTGCTGACGCATTCGTTCACCGATACACCGGGTTCGCGCGGGCGGAACACGATGTCGGGCATCAGCAGCAGGTAGCCGTGGCTGACGATTGCGCTGGCATTGTAATATTCGCGCTCCGATGGCGCGATGTAGCGGTGCAGCCCGTCGGATAACTTCTCGTACATATAGACGATCATTGGATATTTTTTGCCGGCCTGGTAGCCTGCCGGGTAAAAGAGCGAAGCTTGCAATCGCTCACCGCCGCCGCTCTTGTACTCGACCAGTTCATTACGCCCCCAGGCGTAGTTGCTCTGGAAAGGATTGGTGTTGGTCGCCTGCTTGGGCTGCTTCAGATCCGGACCGCCCACATAGATATTGGGCGGCTGCTCGAAGCTCTCCGAAACATACTCGAACACCTCCGCGTCCTTGGCCTTGGCCAGGCGCTGAACGCTCTTGTCGGCCAGAAGCAGGTGTTCCTCCTTCTCTTGCCCCGAAGTGTCGAAGGTCAGGCGGGCGTAGCCGGACTTCTTGCTGTAGATCCCGAACAGGCTCACGTACACAGGCTTGGCGGTATCGATGAATTCCTCTTCAGGGTCCAGGTGGACCAGGCGATGGCGAAGCTGGTCCGCGGCGCCATCGGTGAGGCGCGTGCTCTTGGACCCGTCCGGCGCGACCTCCCATATGTCGAATTTGTCGTAGAGGATAACGGCCGCATCGTTCTTCGTCCAACCGGCGACGCCAAAGGGCGGTTTTTGTTTGCTGGTATGGTCGGACTCCCGGTCCGCGAACTCGGCCTGGATATCCTTGGTGATATTCACCACGGCGTGGCTGGCGGTGTTGACGGTCCAATAGTGCCCGGCTTGATAGAAGACGAGATACTTGCCCGCCGGGCTCGACTCAATGTCGTAATCGTCGAGAACATTTCCCTGGATCTTGGTTCGATCACCCGTCTTCTCGTCGACCAGGTATATATCGGCAGCGGGGCGGCCAATGGTGCGCTCCATTTCGTATGCGGTCCAATCGGCCACCCAAGCCACCCGCTGGTGCTTCAGCGGATGTACCTGCTCGGTCAGATGATGGCCGAGTGGAACGAACAGGCCGCTCTCGATGTGCCAGGCCGCCAACATGTCTTTCTGCCGGTCGGCCTTGGCGCTCAGTTTCTGCCTGGGTTGCACCTCCGCGTCGCGCCAATGCCAGACAGTCACGGCGGGTTGTTCCTCTTCGTCCCCCTCCTTCTTGTCCTTGTCCTTTTTTGGCGGAACAATTTTTTTCTCCCACTTTGCCAGGCCGGCGAAGACTACCCCACCGTCGATTTCCCACGCGGGCTTGCGCGAAGATAGCAGGCGCACGTCGGCGGGAAATTTGGAGTCTTTGGCCGGATCGTAGGCATGGGCGGCTTCCGATGGCTCACCCAGATGCACCCAGGATAGGACAATTTGATTGGAGCCTTCGTGCGTTTCGTCGGTCCAGCCCTTGAGCACCGCCAAGTCCGCGCTCTTCTTGCGCCAGCTCAAGCCTTGATAGATCGATGCCGAAGAGTCGAGCACGCGCAAAGTGCCGGCCTCCGGGTCGAAGAGTTGTACCCCGTTTCCGGTCTTGTCTTCCACGCTAATGGCGATTGCCAGCAAGCGGCCTCGTTTGGGCAGGTCTTGCCAGATATATTCGGAGACATTTCCGAAGGACGTATCGCGTGCCGTGCTCAACTGGCGAACGATCAGGGTGGCGCCGGCAGGTGGCTCCTCGGCATCCTCGGCGGTGTCGGCCTTGTCTTTCTTTTCCGCTTTCTCGGGCGCATAGCGCCGCAACGCCAGGTAGGCGCCGTCGGGGCTGAATGCGAACGTCTCGACATCGTCCACGGTGCTCTGTTCCGCTGTGGCCAGATTCATCAATCCAAGCTTCTTGTGGACCGGTTTTTTGTCTTTCTTGAGCTTGTCCTCCTGCGATTCGGACACACCGATGCTGTAGACCACCCATTTGGAATCGCTCGAGAACGCCGCCTGCGCGCCGAACGGCACAACCTTGGTGCTCCCGGTGGCGATCGTTTCAATGCGCAGCTCATTCGTGTGGCTCGATCGATTGACGCCGTAAGCCAGCCATTTTCCATCGGGCGAAATTCCCCCCGCAGGACCCGGATTCGCCAGCGTTTCAAACTGTCCGTAATCCTTGGGACTGACTGGCATCTTGTCTTGTGCACTGGCTGCGGCGGACACAATCAGCAGTGTGACGGGGAGTCGCATAAGCCTATCCTTTGTCGTGAAATCTTTTAATGATACCGCCCGCGTTATTCCCAGCGAAACACTTTCGCCGACAGAGCTACGCAAATTGCAAAGACGGCGGCCAACGCAGCGACGTCGCCCCAATGCGCGGACCACGGGTCGCCCTTCCAGATTCCCTGCATCAGAGACACTGCGTAAGTCAGGGGCAGCGCCTGCTCCACGCGTTGCAGCGCCGGCGGCAGCGATGCCAGCGGCACGAACAAACCCGAAAGACCGATCATCGGATACAGGATCGCTCCCGCGATCGGCTGTGCGAAACGGGCGGTCGGCACGATGCTGGCGATCAGAAAGCCGATCGACAGAATGCTCCAGGTGCTGATCAGCAGCGCCACAGTGAAACCGAAAAATGGAAAGTGCAGGCCGATCGGGTAGTACCGTTTGCCCGCGAGCACAGTCAGAGCCATAGTCGCTGCCGTGAGGATGAGTTTCACCAGAACCTGCGCGGTGAGAATGGTTTGTGGGCGCAGCGGTGTGGCCCGCAGCCGCTTCAGAATGCCGCCTTCCCGGTAGATGGAAATGATCGTCACCAGCGACACCACGGCATTCAGCGAGATGAGTACGGCCACCAGGACCGGCAATCCCACACGGACAAATTGCGAAGCATCCACCGCGCGCGGCAAAGGACGGCCGCCCAAAAACTTGCCCACAGCAACGAATAAAATGACGGGGAGGAAGATCGTGCCGAACGCGCCCATCGGCTCGCGCAAGAAAATCTTGAGCTCCAGCCATGTCAGTTTCCACAGTCCGCGCAGCATGTTTCCTCTCTAATCGCGTATCGAACGGCCGGTCAGTTTCAGAAATACGTCTTCCAGGTTGGGCAGTATGGTGCGAAAGTCAGTCACCCGGATCTGGTTTTCCGACAGGCATTGGATCACTTCGCTGACGAAATCGCCGCCGCGCCCCTCGATGGTGTAGCGAAATCCCTCGCGTGACAGAGCCTCGCCACGCGGAAACGCCCGGAAACATTCCTCCGCCATCGCGTTCTCGGTCGCCAGGACCACCGTTCGCAACGGGCAATGCCGGCTCACCAGTTCCGCCGGACTGCCCATGTCGATGATCTTCCCGTGTTCGATGATGGCGACGCGGTCGCACAACTGCTCGGCCTCTTCCATCAGGTGCGTGGTCATGAAGACGGTCTTGCCCCGGTCGCGAATGTCCCGCACCAGCTCCCAGATGGCGCGGCGGGCTTGCGGATCGAGACCAGTGGTGAGTTCATCGAGAAAGACAATGTCGGGGTCGTTGATCAGCGCCAGGGCGATGAATAAGCGCTGTTTCTGTCCGCCCGAGAGAGTCATAAACCATGCGTCGCGTTTGTCGGCGAGCCCCAGTTGTTCGATCAACCGTGCGGCATCCGCCGATTTGGAGTAGAGCGATGCCCACAGGTCCACCGCTTCCCAGACTTTGATCCTCTTTTGGAGTTGCGCCTGTTGCAGTTGCACTCCAATCCGGTTTTGGACTTTGTAAACATCGCGAAAAGGGTCCAGGCCCAGGATGGAAATCGTGCCGGCATCCGGCCGCTGAACACCTTCCACGCACTCCATCGTGGTCGTTTTGCCCGCGCCATTCGGCCCGATTAAACCGAAGACTTCGCCTTCCCGGACTTCGAACGATACTTCAGAGACGGCTACGATCTTTCCGTAGGCTTTGCGGATGCCGGAGACTTGGATAACGGGCCGTAAACTCACGGATATGCCCTTCTAATCGATCGGCTTAGTTTCTCACGACGGTGTCGCAATTTCCAACCGCGCGAACCTGCTAGACTGGTAAATCCTATGTGCCTGCGTATCACACCTGTGCCGCTTAGCCTCGTTGTAGACGTCCCGCACATTGTTTAGAATAGGCTTTTGCTCAATCTGCGAATCTGGCATTGCCCTGGTGAAACTGTTTCCCGGAAATCTACGTCTCCGTAACAGCGCAGAGTGGAAAGGTATGTTTTCATGATTTGTTACAGGCGCATTTGCCTGTCGATTGCCCTTCTTTGCGTCTGCGCAGCAGTGGCTCCCATCGGGTGGGCTCAGACTCCGCCGGCGCCGCAACAGCCGTCCCCAGAGCAGCAAAACAAGCCGCAAAATCCGTTTGAGGCCGTGCCCGAAACGGCGCAGCCGCAGACCAAACCGGGCCAGCCCGCGCCGCAGCAGCCGGCTCTCGAAGCTCCCAAGCCAGCCGAGCAAGCCAGCGTCCCGCCAGGCGGCA
Organism: Bryobacterales bacterium; assembly: GCA_963738375.1. Taxonomy (GTDB): domain Bacteria; phylum Acidobacteriota; class Terriglobia; order Bryobacterales; family Bryobacteraceae; genus Bog-159. Next base: position 217,990 of record CAVTWL010000006.1, read on the forward strand.
AGGCTATCGAAGCCATCGTCTTCACCGGCCAGCGCCGCGTGTCGCAAGACATCCTGCGCGCGCTCATTAGCACCAAAAAAGGCGATATCTACAACGAAGACGATCTGCACCGAGACTTCATGTCGCTCTGGAATAGCGGCCGTTTCGACGATATCCGCATGGAATCCGAGCCAGGTACGGCGGGCGGCGTTATCGTGCGTTTCGTCATTACGGAACGCCGCGTGGTGCGCTCGATTAAATACGGGACAGGCTTGAAATCGCTGACTGTTTCCGAAGTCCTCGATCGCTTCAAGGAGCGCAAAGTCGGTCTCTCGGTCGAGTCACAATACGATCCCAATAAAGTACAGCGCGCCGCCGTCGTGATTAAAGAGTACTTAGCCGAGCGCGGCCGCCAATATGCCACCGTCGACCCCGAAGTGCGGCAAATCCCGCCGTCGTCCCTCGAAATCGTGTTCAACGTCAACGAGGGGCCGAAGGTTAAAGTCGGCAAGATTACCATCGAGGGAAATCAGGCTCTCACCGACCGCGATGTCATCCGCGCCATGAAGAATACGCACGCCTATGGCATCCCGTATTCCGTCTTGTTCGAGAACATTTTCGCGCGCACCTACGACTCCTCGAAATTGGAAGAGGATAAGGAACGCATTCGCGACGCGTATCAGTCCAAGGGCTACTTCACTGCCAAAGTTCTGGACCAAAAAACGGAACTGGTGGATAAGGGCGGCTACGGTTTCCGCATTCCGCTCATTCACGAGAACACGGCCGGCAAAGCCGTTAACATCACGCTGCCCGTGGAAGAAGGCCGCCTCTATCGCTTGAATAAGATCAACTTCGTCGGCGTGAAACTTTTCCGTACGCCCGAGACTTTGATGCGGCCCTTGTTCAGCATGGGCGAAGGCGATCCGTTCTCCACCACCAAGCTGCGCAAAGGCCTGGAAAACTTACGTAAGCTTTACGGAGAATTCGGCTACATCGACTTCGTGCCCGAGCCGAGTTTCGATATCATTCCCAACACCGACAAGATCGACCTCACCTTGACAGCGGATGAGGGCAAACAGTTCTTTGTCCGGCGCATCGACTTCTCCGGCAACGTGACCACCCGCGACAAAGTCATCCGCCGCGAGATCATGCTGGATGAAGGCGACATCTTCAACAACCGCTTGTGGGAATTGAGCATCCTGCGCTTGAATCAGCTTGGTTACTTCGAGGCCCTGAAGGCTGAAGAATCCGCCGACATCAAGCGCAACACGCAGACCAGCACGGTGGATATCACTCTCAAGGTTAAAGAGCGCGGCAAGAACACCATCGGTCTGAATGGCGGCGTCTCCGGTATCGCCGGCAGCTTCGTCGGCCTCAACTACGCCACGAATAACTTCCTGGGTCTGGGCGAAACGCTTTCCATCAACTCTCAGTTGGGCACGCGCATGCGCAGTGTTTCGACCGGCTTCACCGAACCTTACTTCCTGGACCGGCCGCTGCAGATTGGCGTCGAAGCCCACCTGACACGCTTCGATTTCAATCAGGGACGCGAAGCATCCATCCTTGCCGGCCAGAACCTGATCCCGTTGTTCAACTCGCTGGGATCGCAAAACCTGCTGAACTATATTCAGACCGGCCACGGCTTCTCGGTATCCCTGAGCTATCCGCTGAAGCGCAGTTTCTCGCGCCTGGGCATCACCTACGGCTACGACATATCGGACGTGAAGACTGAGACGACGGCCGCCACATCTTATTTCGATTACATCAACTTTAGCGGCATCACCGGCCCGAACTCGCTGGAAGGTATCCGTACCAGCCGCATCGTACCTTCGTTCTCCTACAACACCGTCAACCACCCCATCACTCCCACCGGCGGCAAGAGCCTGTTCATATCGGCGTCGTTTGCCGGTAGCGTGCTCGGCGGCAACGTGAATACCATCCAACCGGTGATCGAAGGCAAATACTTCAAGCAAGCGCCCTGGCACCGTTCCCACATTCTGGCGTTCCACTTGCTTGCTTCGATGATTACCGGTTACGGCGGCAAAGAGATCCCGCCTTTCTCGCGCACCTACATAGGCGGCGAGCAGGATATCCGCGGCTTCCAGATCTGGGGTATCAGTCCCATCGCGTTTATCCCCAGCGAAGCGACCATCAACGTGCTGAATAATGACGGCTCGCAGCGTACGGAACTGGTGCGTAATAGCTATGGCGTGTTGACGCCGACCAACGTCACCATGAACATTCCGATTTACCAGTTGGCCTTCCCTGGTGGCGACTCGCACGCGGTTGGCAATTTCGAGTACCGCATCCCGATCTTTGGTCCGGTGGTGCTGGCCGTATTCACCGACGCCGGAATCAACAGGATCCTGCGCCCGGGCGAACTGAATATGGCGCCGCAGCGCATCGACTACTTGAACCAGCAGTATCCCACCGCCGGTTTCCAAGGCAAGGCGATCGTCTATCCGGGTACGCAGGCCCCGCGCATGTCTTCCGGTCTGGAGTTGCAAGTACTGTTGCCGGTGGTACAAGCGCCCTTCCGCGTATACTGGGCGTACAATCCGCTTCTTGTGCGTGAGTATTTGCAGCCGCCCATTCCGGCGGACCGTTCCATTTTCCCGAACCAGGCTACCTTCCTGGGAAGCTACGTGGCGACCTATGGAAACGCTTATCCGTTCCTGGAGCAGCACTCCATGTTCCGCTTCACGATCGGCCGGACATTCTGATGACGCGCCAACCAGGGCTATGCCGCGCGCAATATGTTAGTATTCGATACATCTCCAAGGAGTTTCAGCTTGACTAAGAATTTCATTTTTCTGCCCGCGTTTGCCTTGGGGGCAGCCATGCTGTCCCAAGCCCAAACCGCGGCGCCTCAGACCCCGGCGCAAACGAAGGTCGGGATCATTCACATTCAGAACGCCATCATCAGCACCAAGGACGGCCAAAAGGCCGCATCCGAGCTGACGGCCCGGTTCGCCCCGCGCAAGAGTGATCTGGAGAAAAAGCAAAGCACCATTTCTCAGCTTCAGGATCAACTGCGCAAGGGCAGCAACACCATGAGCGAAGAAGCCAAACAGAAACTCATGCGTGAAATCGATCAGAATACCAAGTCCCTGAACCGCGAAACGGAAGATGCGCAGGCGGAACTGGACCAGGAACAGAACAAAGTGATGCAGGAACTGGGCCAGCGCATCATGGCGGTAATCGACAAGTACGCCAAGGACAGCGGCTATGCGCTGATTCTCGATGTCAGTTCGCAGCAAACGCCGGTGTTGTACGCAACCAACAGCATCGACATTACGCAGGACATCATTGCTTTATACGATAAGAACGCACCGGCGGCAACTACCACTGCCAAGCCGGCCACGCCTCCGCCCGCTGCCGCGAAGCCCGCGGCGCCCAACAAGCCTTAAATTGAGACGGGCCCCGCCTGATGCGGCGGGGCCCCATCCTGCCCAACCATTCAATTCAGGAAATAGGTGCGGTAGAGAGTGTCCCGCTGCTTGGGGACGAAGCCCGCGTCGCGGATGATGCGGCGCAGTTCCTCCTCGCTCGCGCGGTGGTGCGCCCCGGCGGCCGAAACCACGTTTTCCTCGATCATGATGCTGCCCACATCGTTGCCGCCGAAGCGCAGCCCGAGCTGGCAGGTCTTCAATCCCTGCGTCACCCAGGACGACTGGATGTTTTCGAATATTATCCAGGTAAATACGCGAAATCGCCAGGTTTTGCAGGTACTCGACAGCCGTGGCTTCTTCATGCACGAAGTGTCCCAGCGAGGTGTTCTCCCGCTGAAACGTCCACGGGATGAAGGCCGTGAAGCCGCCCGTGTCTTCCTGGATCTCGCGCACGATGTGCAAATGATTCATGCGCTGTTCGAGCGTTTCGCCGCAGCCGAACATCATGGTGGCGGTAGTGCGCATGCCCAGCGCGTGCGCGGTGCGATGCACGTCGATCCACTCCGAGGTGTTGCACTTGAGCCGGCTGATGCGGTGACGTACGCCATCGTCCAGGATTTCGGCGCCTCCGCCGGGGATGGAATCGAGACCGGCGTCGCGCAGGCGCGCGATGGTGTCGCGCAGGCTGATGCCGCTGACTTCCGCGATGTTGGTGATTTCCGGCGCGGAAAAGCAGTGCAGATGAATTGGATAGCGCTCCTTGATGCCGCGCAGCAGGTCTTCATACCACTCGATCTTGAGATCCGGATGCAGACCGCCCTGCATCAAAACGCCCGTGCCGCCCAAATCCAGCGTTTCCTGGATTTTGGCGAAAATCGTCTCGTGATCGTGAACGTAGCCCTCGGCATGCCCCATGGGCCGGTAGAAGGCGCAGAAACTGCAATATTCGGTGCAGAAATTCGTGTAATTGATGTTCCGGTCGATGATGTAGGAAACTACCCCTTCCGGGTGCTGTTGCTTCCGCACCGCGTCCGCGGCCATGCCAATACCAATCAAGTCGTCGGAGCGAAAAAGGTCCAGAGCTTCGTTGTAAGAGATCATGAATGTGCCGGTCGAGTCGGAGTCAAGCGCCCAAGCTCATGGCTTGGGGTTGGGTTCCCTGCGCGAATACATAGGCGCCGAAAAGGGGTTTGGGCGCGCCTTTACCCCAGCGCTGCGCTTGATATTTCGTTCGCAGGAATCGCACGTCCGGATGGGCGCGCAGATCCAGCAGGATTTGGTATGTGCCGCAATAGAACTTTTGCGGAAAGGAGACGATGGGTTTGGCGCCCCACTCGACATTGTCGGGCGAACCCCAGATTGATACATCCAGGCTTTCCTGTTCAATGATGCGAGTGATGCCGAGAGTGAGAAGGATCAGACCGCCCCGGGAATCTCCGAGGTCCACCTCGGGGCCGGCCCCGGCCTCGCGGATAGTTGTTTCCGGCAATAGGAAACCTGGTAGCATACAACGCTCCTGCAAACTTAAGAGTTTCGGCTCCTCTATATAGTTCCCATTTACATTAAGGTTCGCACATTTTTCTGGAAATAGGAAGGCGCGAACTCCGGATGCCGCCGAGGTCCGGTGAGCGGTGTGTTTCGGCTTCGCCAGGGGTGTTTGCCCAGATGGCGCTTTCTTGGCATAGAGTTGCCGGTAGACAGCTGGCATTTCTCAGCACTGCTTGGACATATTCGCGAGTTTCCGTAAATGGGATGGATTCCACAAATTCGGCCGGCTCCTGGTACTGATTCCAGCTGATCCAGTCGTTCACCCGCGATTTCCCGGCATTATACGAGGCGAGAGTTTGCTCCCACTTGCCGCCCCACTGATCCAGCAGCCCACGCAGGTAGCAGGATCCCAGACGTCAGATTGATGGCAGGCTGGAATAGCGAACGGTTGGTGAAGCTCTTGATGCCTACCCGGCGCGCAAGCGCCCGGCCCGTGGCGGGTTCCACCTGGGTCAGGCCGTAGGCGTGCTTGGGCGACAGCGCCTGCGGGATTGAACTCCGACTCCTGCCGGATCAGCGCGGCCACCATATAAGGATCGAGATTCTGCTGGCGGGCGCTGGAGACCAGATCCTTCTCGAACGGCAGCGGGAACAGCAATTGCCAGAAGGCCGGCGGCGCATCTTCGAGCGACAAGGAAAGGTAGTCCGGCGCCGCGCTCTTGATGCTGTGCAGCCGCTCATGGGGCGTCTCCTGCTGCGCGCCAATTCCATGGCGAGCAGATACGGCTGGCCCCCATGGCCGCGCGCCGAAACGCAGCTCGGCCTGCGCCAAATCGGGCAAGTCCGGCGGACGCCAGCAGCGGCGCGGGCGATGCGCAGCGGCCGTGTCCGGCGTCGGGTTCGCCTGGCGGACTGGCGGCTATGCGGCCGCGAATGCGACCGTCCGCAGGAATTGCGGAAGTCTTCTCGGAAGGCGCCGGCTGACGCCACCACGGGCTGGGACATGCGGCCGCGCGCCAGGATGCCGTAATAGTAGTTGGGAAACTGAGCGGCGAGACGCGTATAGAAGGCGCGCGCGGCGGCGTAGTCGTGCTCGATTTCGGCGAGGCGTCCCAGAAAGTAAAGCGCGGCGCTGGCCGACGGATGGCCGGGATACCTTCGAAGATGCTCGCGCAGCAACTCGCGCGCATCGCGCGTGCGGCGGATGTAGGCGGCCCACACGACATGCCAATGGCTGGAGGCGGCGGCCGCCTGGTCGGGGAAGGAATCGTAGACGGCTTTATAAAGTGGCGTATATTTGTCGGGCTGGTTGGTGACTAGGAAGCGATTGGCGGCGGCCATGAGCGCTTTGTAACGCCACAGGGAATCGCCGTGATGCTTCGCGAGCCTGCCGATGCCCTCCATCATTTGCTCTTCGTCGTTCAACTTGCGCGCGCATTCCACCACGTAGAACAGGCGCTCGGCATCCGCATCGGGATCGGATACCTGGAGCGGGCGCAGGTAGCGAATACGCGGCGGCCACATCCCCCGAAAGAAATTGGGCGGCGCCTACGCCGGCGCGGGCGCGGTCACGGGCGGGTCCGTTTAACTGCGGGATCAGCGCTTGAAATTCGGCCTGTGCGCGCGTGTATTCGTGCTGCAGCAGGAGTTTATCGCCGCGATCGAGCAGGGCCTGCGCATCAGGGGACGGGTACGATGGGCCCATGGCGTCGCGCAAGGTGAGCAGAGCGGCGGCGGCGCGCGTGGCCGCATCCCCTCCGGGGTAGTAATAGTAGACGTGCTGATAATATTGCACCGCGCGGGGCAGGTCGCGGCAAGCTTCGTAGGCGATGGCTAACGCCAGATCGCCCTCGGGCTGCGCGAGATCGGCGTAGTGGTCGCGCAGCAAGCGGGCCGCGTCCTGGGCGGAACCGGATGCGGCCAGACCGCGCGCCTCGAGCACCAGGGCCTTCGCCGCAAAGGGTGAGAGCACGGGCATGCGACGCGACCAGCGACGCTTCGTGCGCGGCAGCGGCGTTGTCCTGCATTTCCAGGCTGGCGGCGGCCAGGTAATAAGCGGAATAATCGGCCAGTTGCGGCAGGCGGGCCTGCGCGGCGCGAAGCTGTTGCACCGCGTCGGGAAAGTGCTTCTGTTCGTAAGCCACGATGCCTAAATTCAAGTGCGCCAGCGCGCCATCGTATCTTTGTGGCTGGCAGCGAATTGTTCCAGGGCTTTGCCGCGCGCGGCTGCGGGCGATTCGCGATAGGCGCGCCCCAATGTTTCCGGCGTCTGAGCAAACGCCGCGGCGGCGGCCAGCAGCACGGCCGTCAGTCTGCTGTACCATTTGTTATAGCAACCGTCCCGGATAGCCGCCTCCCAACCACGCCGGATTGTCATTCGCCAAGGTGCGAAGCAACTCTACGTGAAAGTAATCGACCATATTTGGACTGGCAGCCACGAACTTCTTGTTGAACTCCTCGCGCCCTTCGTCGATAGGCTGCTGCAGCGCGGTGTACAAATCGCCCTGGGCGCGACCGGCTTTGACCGCATCGGAACGGTACAGCCGCATTTCGGCCACTTTGGTGCGCGCGAAGCGTTGTGCGCGCAAGTGCAGCTGGCGATCGGCCGGGCTCAAGTCGTCCCAATCCTTCGCGGTTTTGGCCGCGCTCGGCGCGGGCGCGGCTTCGATCGATTCGATCGATACCAGGCCGGGCGGCGCCGGCGCGCTGGGCGGATCGCGGCGAACCGGCCGCTGGCGCGCTTCCAGAACCGCGGCGGTCGCTTGGGTTAACAGTTCGATCCCCGCGGCTTCCACGTCACCTGCCGCCACCAGAATGCCGACCGTCGATTGGTCGACGGTCAAGGGGAAAAGGTAGGCCTTATCGGCTGCGGCCAGGCCCATTGCCCCTGCGCACGCGGCCGAAACTTCGGACGCTGAGCTCAGCGCCACCACCGGCTCGCGCGATTCGAGCGCCGCGGCGAAGGCGGCGGCGCCAAGGGACTGAAAACGGATTTCGTGAAATCGGGCTTCGGCGCCGGAGGCTCCCCCGCGCAGCCTTTCTCCGCCTACGGTTGCTTCGTTCACACGAAAAACGGCGCAGGTCTTGGCAAAGCGCGCGGACGCATCGCAGAGTATCGAAGCGATCTCGGAAAACCCATTGCTTTGGCGCAGCCGGCGCACCGATTGGTTCAAATGTTCGGCCAGACTGCGCTCGGCGGCTTGCACGCTGGTCGAAACACGCGCCTCGGTTTCTGTTTGAAACAATTGTTCGAGTTCGGAAAAGAGGCCGCGCAAAGAAGGCGAGGGCGCTGCGGAAGACATCCTACAACGATTCTAGCAAGGCAGCACGAAAGACTACACGCTAAACTGGTGCGATGGCGAATCGATTCGGCGCGGACATTTTGTTGCAGGCCCCGGACCCGGCTAAAGCGGCGGCTTTTTACGTGGAGCAGCTCGGGTTCTCGGTCACTGGCGAAACGGAACAGATGGTGAGCCTGCACGGGGCCCGGATGAATCTGTTCATCGAGCGCGGTCCGGCGTTGGGCCCGGTGTTGGAGGTGACGGTCGATGACGTTGCCAAGGCGAAAGCCCGCCTCGTAAGCCAAGGCTGCCAGATCGTCAAGGACGAGCCGGAATTTCCTCGCTGCTACCTGAAGGATCCCTACGGCCTCGTCTACAATCTCACGAGTTGATTGCGGGTAACAATAGGATTATGGAAAATTTGGCGGGCAAGGTAGCGATTGTGACGGGCGGCACGCGGGGCATTGGTCGGGCCATCGTGGAAAGGCTGTTGCGGGAAGGCGCGTCGGTTGCCGCATGCGGCCGTTCGCGCGAAACTGTGCAATCTTTGGTAAAGGATTTTCAGGAGACCGCCGGAAACCGGCTGCTTGCGGAAATCGCCGATGTTTCAAAACTCGACGATGTGCGGAAGTTTTTCGCCAGTGTGGATGCGCGCTTTGGCGGCCTCGACGTGCTCATCAACAACGCCGGACTTGGCATCTTCAAGAGCGTGGCGGATCTGACGCCCGAGGATTGGCACAAGACCATCGACTTGAACCTGAACGGCGTCTACTATTGCTGTCACGAAGGGCTGCCGCGCATGAAAAAACGCGGCGGAGGGTACATCATCAACATCGGCAGTTTAGCGGGAAAGAATGCGTTTGCGGGCGGCGCAGCCTACAACGCTTCTAAATTCGGCCTCAAGGGATTCACCGAGGCCATGATGCTCGATCACCGCTACGACAACGTCCGCGTGAGTTCCGTCATGCCCGGCAGTGTCGATACGGATTTCTCAAAAAGGAACGGAAAAGCGCCCTGGAAGATCCAACCGGATGATGTGGCCGAAACGGTCATAATGCTCTTGCGCATGCCGCCCCGAACGTTGATTAGCAGGGTGGAAATGCGCCCATCGAAACCTCAGAAATAAAAGGAAAATGGCCCTCCGCCATACCTTGGCACGCCACGTGCTATAGCCCAGTCGGAATGCACCTCTTAGTACGGGGGCTGAGGCGAGGTAAAGTCATGGGCCGCATAAACAAACAGCTTGATCCGACGCTTACGGGCAGTGAAGCGCTGAAACTCGAGTCGGATCTGCACCGGCGAATCGTGGGACAGGATGAGGCGATCGATCAGATCGTTAACATCTATCAGACGTATCTTGCGGGCATGTCGAGCCCGGGGCGGCCCATCGGAAATTTCTTGTTTCTGGGACCAACCGGTTCGGGCAAGACACGCATGGTGGAAGCCACCGCCGAGAGTCTGCTGGGCGATATGCGCGCAGTCATCAAGATCGACTGCGCGGAATTCCAGCACAGCCACGAGATTGCGAAGCTGATCGGCTCGCCTCCCGGATATCTGGGCCATCGCGAAACTCATCCTCTTGTTGAGCCAGGAGGTGTTGCAGCAGTATCACACCGATCGGGTGAAGCTGAGCTTCGTGCTGTTCGACGAGATCGAAAAGGCCAGCGACTCACTCTGGAACCTGCTGCTCGGCATTCTGGATAAAGCTACTCTGACGCTGGGCGACAACCGGCGCGTGGATTTTTCTCGTGCCATGATCTTCATGACCAGCAATTTGGGCGCGAGCGAAATGAATTCGATCATGCGTCCCAATTTGGGATTCGCGGCTTCCGAGATGGAACGAAAATGTGCCGCCGGATTGGTGGATGGCAGCCTCACCGAAAAGATCTCGCGCGCCGGCGTCGAAGCGGCGCGGCGCAAGTTCACGCCCGAGTTCATGAACCGCATCGACAAGGTGGTGGTGTTCCAGCCGCTGGGTGAATCCGAACTGCGTAAGATTCTCGGCCTGGAATTGAACATGCTGCAGCATCGCATCTTCAATTCCGGCAGCGGGTGCACCGTTTCTGTTTTCGCTGACTGACACGGCCAAGGACTATTTGCTGCGCGAAGGCACCGACATGAAGTACGGCGCCCGGCATCTGAAGCGCGCCATCGACCGCAGCCTGGTTCATCCGCTGTCGAACCTGATCGCCACCGATCAGGTGCGCGGCGGGGATCTGGTGCGTGTCGATTTCGACGGTGCGGCGGGCGCCATGACTTTCTGCAAGGAAGCCGAGGATATGGCCCCTTACGCCATGATGCAGATGATGGACGCGCCGGTGATGACCGCCCCCGGTGTTTTCGCCACTGGAGTTGGCGTAGAAGCGCCACGCGCGGCCAGCGCGAAATCGTCGCGGCGGTAAAACCAAGGCGCGGCGGTTCGCCGTGCTACAATTCGGCTGCTAATGCCGATTCCAGCCGAACGAAAAGACTTGCGCCTGATGCGGGCGATGTTCAGCACCATCGCGCCGCGCTACGACTTCATCACGCGCATCTTTTCTTATGGAATGGACAGCCGGTGGAAACGCCAGGGCGTCGCAATGGCCGGCTTGCCTGAAAACGCCACAGTTCTGGACCTCGCCTCCGGCACGGGCGATTTCTCGCTGCTGGCAAAGAACCGGTGTCCGAGCGCCAAGCCGATCGCCGTGGATTTGACGGAGGGCATGCTGCACTTGGCCCATCAACGCGGGGTGCGGGACGCGGTCTGTGCCGACGCTACGGTTTTGCCTTTCGCCGAACGAACCTTCGATTGCGTCTTCATTGGCTACGGGCTGCGGAATTTCCCGGATCTGAACTTGGCCATCCGCGAGATCGAGCGTGTTACCAAGCCCGGAGGGCTGCTGGTAACCCTGGATTTCTTCTTGCCGGCCAATCCCGTTTTTCGCCAGTTGTATGTCGGGTACTTGTACGCGCAGGGCGGTTTCTGGGGCTTGCTCCTTCACGGACGGCCGCGCATCTATACCTATATCCCCGATTCCTTGCGATCGTTCGTGTCCATTCAGGATTTCAACGATCGCCTGCGAAAATTCGGTTACGGATCGGTAAAGTCTCGCGGCTTTATTTTAGGCGGCATCGGGTTGCACTGCGCTGCCAAGAGCGAAAAAGCCTGAGAACTGCAAACCGAACCGCCACTGATTGCCGAGTTCTAGTGTCCATATATTAAACAGTTAGTCATAGGACCGGTTGCCACCGCCTTACCGTAACGTAATTGCTTTTCAGGCGTCTTGCAATGATACAAAACCTTTCCGTCGGCACTACTGTAGCGGTCGATTAAATTCTGAATTGTAACTTTGGTGGTAGTACTTGACAGGTTCAGAAATCGTTTTGCAAATTGGCATGGGAATTGCTACAGTAGTTTCCCGTGTGGCGCCGTTCTCGTGAAGAGCGGCCGGACTTGAGCCGAAGAGGCTGAGATTTTTTGAAACTTTTGCAGTGAAATTTCGTCTATTCTCTGTCGGGCACAACGACCCGGCAACGATAGAACGAAAAAAGATAGGAGAAACGAACATGAACAGAACCGAACTCGAAAAATTTAAAGCCATCCTGCTGGCTAAGCAGGAAGAACTCTCCGGTGGACTCCGCAATCGCGACGAAATCCTGATCGAGAAGACCCCGGATGCCCTTGATGAAGTGCAACTTGCTGGAGAACGGGAACTTGCGATCCGTAACTTGGACCGCGAGGCAAGCCTGCTACGCAACGTGCGGGCCGCCATCTTCCGCATCAATGACGGCAGCTTCGGCGTCTGCATGCACTGCGAAGAGGACATTAAGATGAAGCGGCTCGAAGCACTTCCGTGGGCAGCCTTTTGCATCCGCTGCCAGGAAGCCGCCGACCGCAATGAGTTCGAATCCGCGGAGTCGCTTGACGAGATGTTGCGGGCTGCCTAACTCCTTAGGTGTTTTGGCGATCGACGAAGGGCGCGAGACAGTTCTCGCGCCCTTCGCGCGTTCTGTGTGTAACCTAACGCACTGGTTGTGGAATTCACCGCTCGTGGGGTTGTTGGCACAGTGACGTTTCTGGAGACACAGCCGGCACGGCCAGCCCGTTTGGGAATTCTGCCCGGAAGCTTCAACCCGCCGACCATGGCGCATTTGGCGCTGGCTCAAGCTGCGGCGGTGCAACTGGATGCGGTGGTCTTGGTCCTCCCCAGCGTTTTGCCCCACAAGTCCTTTAATAGCGTGAGTTTTACCGATCGTGCGCACATGTTGCGCAAAGCCGTGGCCGGACACGCAGGTCTGTTCTCCGCCGTCAGCGAGGGTGGCCTGTTCCTGGAAATTGCTGGGGAATGCCGCGCATTGTATGGCCGCGATGTCGAACTGACCTTCGTCTGCGGACGTGACGCCGCCGCCCGCATCGTGGAGTGGGACTACGGCGATCCAGCGGCCATCGGCCGCCTGCTGCGGCAATTCCGCCTGCTGGTCGCCTCGCGCGACGGCGCTTACGCCCCACCGGCCCATTTAACCCAGTCCATTGGTTGTTTTCGCCTTCCCCCCGAAGCGGAAGCGATTTCCGCCACGGAAGTGCGCCGCAGGATCCGCGAAGGCGGCGACTGGGAACACTTGGTGCCCGCCGCCATCGTACCGCTGGTGCGCGAAATCTATGGCCGGGCCGAGTAATCGCTGTACAGCTTGGCGACGTGGGCCGCGCGCGCATCGCCCGGGTGAATGACCACGCGATAACGGAAGCGCAGTGTCTCCCCGGGCGCCAACGTCAGGCTGCCGTCCTTGGTCTTGTCGTTCTCGAAGTCGTGCAGGCCGAAGATGTTGGCGCCAAACAGGCCATAGCCGCGTCCGTGCCACCAGGTGGGATGGCGGGGATTGCCGGGGTTGTCGAACATGGCGATACCGAGCGGCTCGCCGTCGACGACACCCGAAAAATCCACCCAGTCGGCGCGTTTGCCCCAGATCTGCTTTTCGCCCTCGCGCCCCTGCGAATCCACGATGTGGCCCGTCCGAGGCGGTTCCGCGGGTGCGCCGGTATGCGGTTCCTCCAGGGCGGAAGCGACCCGCAAGGCGAATGTGCCCTCTTTGGTGTCGCCGAACCTGACCTTGTCCACGGCGGTCAGGGTGATGTCGAAGTCGATCGTTCTGGTTTTGGGCTGGTTGTAGAAAATCATCTGCCGCGCTTCATTCAGCAGCACCTTGCCGGAGGGATCGCGCCATTCGAAGGTGGCGTCGATCACCCCGGAATCCTTGCCGCCGGAAAGGTTGTTGACCTTGCTCAGCACGATGCGCCCGAACTTGCCGCCCCGCGTCTCGTTGCCCCAGAAATCAAAGCCGTTCACGTCGCCGTGCGCGAACCACAGCCCTCGATGATGGGGATGGTCGTGCGATTCGCCGGGAATATCTTCCATCGGATAACCCCGTGTGACGATTTTGCCGGTAGCGGAACGCAACGGGTGCAAATACGGTTTGTTGGTTTCCGGACCAATGAAAAATTGGGTGAAGGGCTTGTCCTTAATCTCCACCGAGATGTACTCGATGCCGTGCTTGGCGATGCGAACCTGGGCGGCCAAGGGCAAGGCTAGCACGACGGCTCCCAGCAATAGAGCAGCCTCGTGTTTCATGGCAACAGTACAACACACGTCAAGAAGCGGATCAATCGAGCGTCACTTCACCTGCAGCGTGCTTTTCAGCCACGCGATCATTTCACTCTTCCAGTGCTGCATTTCTGGCGCGTGCCATCCGCCCATGCCGTGCCCCCCACCTTCGATGGCGATCAATTGGCAGCCGCTCCCCACTTTGCGAATCGCATCGCAGAATTCGCTAGACTGCGCAAAACTCACCTGATCGTCCTGAGTCCCATGGATCGCCAGAAACGGCGGCATACCGCGATGGATGGCAGCCATTGGGGCGGCCGCATGCAATTTCGCCAGGCCGGCTTCGTCCAGTTGGTCGACCCCAAAGAAGTGAATCCCGCCCCCGTGCTCCGCATGCCGCTTGATGGTCGCCATGTTGAAGCGCTCGGGATGGTCGCGGCGGTCGAGCGCCAGCTTTCCATAATCCGACGGACCGTAAAAATCGACAACCGCGGCGACTTGAGTGGAAGGCTTTTCGTGCGTTCCAGCATAGTTGACGAAGAAACCGCCGGCCGATTCGCCGATGATGGCAATTTTCGCCAGATCGACGTGGTATTCCGCCGCATGCTGCTTCACCCAACGAATAGCGCTGTTGACATCGTCCATCGCTTCCGGAAAATGGACGGCCGGCGCCAGCCGGTAGTCGATGCTGAACCAGGCAAATCCCGCCTCGGTCAGCGGCTCGAATAAGGGCCGGACGTTGGTGCTCTTGCTGCCTTCGTCAAATCCTCCGCCGTGGATCAGGATGGCCGTCGGGAACGGGCCCGGTCCATCGGGTACGTGCAGATCGAGCAGCAGCGCCTGCCCTGCCGGGGCGCGCGTACTCGACATCCTTCCGGTCGATGGGCGCGGCGTTTAGGACTGCGCCGCACAAAACAAAGGCAACGACTGAGGTTCGCATTGGAATTCGATTGTATCAGCCGCCCGTACTGGCCTTGTAATTGCATTTTCGACGGCTATGTTTTCGGTGGATCCGCTGGAATCCGCGGCAGAGGCAGGCCTTCGCTATGTGAACTGCGGGGGTCCCGCCATTCGCCGGCTGCGCTGCGGACGGGCCTTTCGCTATATCGGTCCGGATGAGCGCCCCGTCCGCGACAAGAAGCATTTGGAGCGCATCCGCTCTCTGGTGATTCCGCCGGCGTGGCGCGACGTGCGCATCTGTCCTTTCGAGAACGGTCACCTGCAAGCATTCGGTTGGGACGCCAAGGGTCGTAAGCAATACCGCTATCACGCGCGATACCGCGAGACGCGCGATCAGGCGAAATTCAGCCGCATGATCGCCTTTGGAACCGTGCTGGCGCGAATCCGCCTGGTAGTTGCACACGATCTGGCGCGTCACGGCTTGCCTAAGGAAAAAGTGGTTGCCACCGTTGTCCGGCTGCTCGAAATCGCGTTTGTGCGGGTGGGCAACGACGAGTACGCCAAGGAAAACGATTCGTTCGGCCTGACCACCATGCACAACCGCCATGTGCGCATCAGTGGCGCCCGGCTGATGTTCCGCTTTCGCGGCAAGAGCGGGCAGGATCACGAGGTCGAGTTGACCGACCGCCGGCTGGCAGCCATCGTGAAGCGCTGTCAGGAATTGCCGGGCTACGACCTCTTCGAGTACCAAGACGAGAGCGGCGTGGTGTGCCGCATCGATTCGACGGACGTGAACCACTACATTCGGGAAGCCGCCGGCGGCGATTTTACCGCGAAGGATTTTCGCACTTGGGCTGGCACGCTGCTCGCCGCACGAGAATTGCACTCCGCGGGAGAGGCGTCCAGCCCGGCGGCGGCGAAGAAGACGGTCGTTGAAACAGTCAAACGTGTGGCCAAGAGCCTCGGCAACCGTCCGGCGACCTGCCGCAAGTACTATATTCACCCCGCGGTTTTGGAATCGTATGAGGTTGGTTCGCTGTTCCCCGCTGTGCAGCAGGGCCAGCAGCAGGATGTGGCGTACGCCGGGCTCGGTTTGCGCCCCGAGGAATATGCGGTCATGGTAATCGTGGCGCGCCATCAGGAAAAGCTGGCGCACGCTGCCTAGAGTCTACGGCTGGCTCTCGAAGCGGATTTCCGAATCGGCCGCGAACTTCTTGAACTGCCGGAATTCCTTCACGTTCCTGGTCGACGGGTGGTCGCGGCAGTGCATCTCCAGATTCACTTCCGAGGGCAAAAAGTATTCACCAGAGCCGATATGGGTAAAGTCGTAATCCAGCGTTTCCACGGCTGACAGGATCGGGAATGAAGGGGGAATATTCAGCGCATCCTGTTCGATCCGTACGATGGTGTGCAGATCCTTGTCCATGAAAATTGCTCCTCGGTAGGCCACCTTCACTTTCAGGCTGTTATCTTTGCTGGTCTGGAAAGCCAGGATGTACTGCGAAGTCCCCTGGGGGATGCGATAAGTGAAGGCGTACGTACGGCGGCCGCGCAGAGTGGTCAACTTCTTCCACTCGAAAGTAGCGTGGCTGGCCGGATCGAAGATGTACCGCATGGCGGTGCCGAAATCGCCTACCGAAAATGCCCCCCCGAGGTCGCTGTAGGGCACGTTCTTGGCCGGGTGACCGTTCAAGGAAACGATCTCATAGTCCTCTTTTTGGTGAAAATAAGAGAGGCGCGCCGCAATCGTATCGCCCAGCCGCCACGACCCGTGGCCGTTGTCGTCGACATACCGCCTGGTCTCCTCGGTGCAGATGAAGTCGGGAAGGTTGGCGCTGTAGCTCAGCGCGTATTGGCGGACCTCGTCGAGAAGCCTCGCTTGTTCATCGGATTCGAGAGTTTTGTCGCCCGCCCGTCCCGCGCTTACGCAAAGGGCCAATGCGGCGGTGATGCGATAAAAGGCAGTCACGGGAAGCCTCGCTGGCGCTATTGTAACGCCGCTCTTGTAACCTGGCGAGATGGGCGAGCAGAAGCCCCTGATGCTCCCGCGAGCGCCGGCTGGAACCACCGCAATATGACTTCGGACGCCGATAACACGTGTACGTTCCATCCGCGTCGATCCGTTTCCATCGGCGGCCCATCCTCTTCCGCGGCCTGACAGCCTGTCTCAAGCGCCATCCATGCTCAGATCCAGTCCAGCGAATCCCGCAGCGCATAGGTATAATCATTAGCGTGAGAACGCTTGCTCCTTTGCTGCTCTGCCTCGCCTTGGCGGGCTGCCATCGCGATATGGGAAACGAAGACGCTGTCAAACGAGGCGTCATGGATTACCTGGCGACCCGGCAAGGCCTGAACATCTCGTCGATGAACGTCACCGTCACCTCGATGGTCTTCCGCCAGAACGAAGTGGACGCCACCGTTTCGTTTACGCCCAAGGACTCCAGCGCTGCTCAGCCCATGACCATTCCCTATACGCTAGAAAAAAAAGGCGATAAGTGGGTGGTGAAGCCGCGCGCAGCCGGCGGAGGCAGCCCCCACGGCGGGGCCATGGGAGCCAATCCGCATGGCGACACGGGGATGCCTGAAGGCATGGGAGCTCCGGGCGGCGCGATGCCGCCGGGTCATCCCAGCGTCCCCGCGCAGAACCCTCCCCAATGAAAACCATCGCCATCCTGGGAGGTGGTCCGGCGGGAGCTTTTGCCGCCGAGCGGCTGGCTACGGCCGGCCTCGATGCCATCGTTTTCGATGAAAAATTGGCGTGGGAAAAGCCCTGCGGCGGCGGTTTAACCTACAAGGCCTACCACACCTATCCCTTTCTGATTGATAACAACACTCCCAAGAAGGTCGTTACCGAGACCGTTCTGGCGGCGGCGCGCGCCAAAGCCGCCACCCTGCGCCTCAGCGAGCCGCTGCTGATTTATTCGCGCATGGATCTGAACCGCATGATGCTTGAGCGGGCGGAACGCGCCGGCGCGCGCATCGAAAAAGCGCGCGTGCTGGAGATCAACCGGGCGGGCATGGGATGGCGCTTGCGCACCAACGCGGGCTGCCTGGATGCGGATTTTTGCGTGATCGCCACCGGCGCGCGCAATCCGCTGCGCGATTTCGGCACGCAACTGACCTCGCAAGACACCATGTCGGCGCTCGGCTACTATGTGCCGGGAGATCAATCGCAAATCGATATCCAGTTTCTGCCGCATCTGGAAGGCTATATCTGGGTTTTCCCGCGCTGCGGACATCTTTCCGTAGGCATTTGCGGCAAGGGCGAGCCGGCCGCCTCGCTGCGCAAGCGTCTTGAGGATTATATGGCGGCGCGGGGAATTCGCTGGAAAGGCGCGGCGTTTTACAGTCACCTGCTGCCCTCGCTCGACACCCCGGCGTGGAAGAAGAATCGGGTGGCGGGAGACGGCTGGCTCGCGGTAGGAGACGCGGCGGGCCTGGTAGATCCTGTGACGGGCGAAGGAATCTATTACGCGCTGCGGTCGGCCGATCTGGCGGCGCGGGCGCTCGTATCCGAACTCGGCAGTCTGGCCGACAAGCTGCAAGCATACCGCCGGAGCGTCCGCCGCGATTTCGCGGCCGATCTGGAGTTTGGCTCGCGCCTCGCCAAGCGCGTCTTCCTGGGTCGGTTCCTGTTCGGCTCGGTACCGGAGCGCATGGTCCAGTTCACCCGACGCAGCAGCCGCTTTCACGACGTGATGCAGGATCTGTTCGCCGGCACGCAGCCTTATTTGGGCTTGAAAAACCGTCTGCTCCGAAACTTGAACGGCAGCCTGTACGAAATCGCCATGAGTCTGGGATTGAGCCGTTTGCTGCCCGGCAAGGCGCAGCCGTAAAACCACGATTCACGAACATCCATGAAGCACGACAAATCCGAAGCCGCGTTCGAGCGGGCTGTGAAATCCATTCCGGGGGGCGTTAACTCTCCGGTCCGCGCCTTCCGCGGCGTCGGCGGCCACCCCCCCTTCATCGCGCGCGGCGCTGGCTCGCACATTTTCGATATCGACGGCAACGAATACATCGACTACATCGGTTCCTGGGGACCGCTGCTGCTGGGCCATTGCCATCCGGCGATCGTCGAAGCGGTGAAGCAGACCGTCGAAACCGGCACCAGTTTCGGAGCACCCACCGAGCGGGAAATCGACTTGGCGGAAGCCATTCGCGACGCGGTGCCTTCCATGGAAATGGTGCGTCTGGTGAATTCCGGCACGGAAGCCACCATGTCGGCGATCCGCGTGGCGCGCGGTTTCACCGGCCGGGACCTCACCGTGAAATTCGAAGGCTGCTATCACGGGCATGTCGATTCGTTGCTGGTGAAAGCGGGCTCGGGCCTGGCGACGCTGGGCATCGCCGATACCAAGGGCGTGCCCAAGGGCTTTACGGACACCACCGTGGCCTTGCCGTTCAATTCGGTGGAGGCGGTGGAAGCGGCGTTTCGCGCCCACGGCGACAACATCGCTTCGGTGATCGTGGAGCCGGTCGTGGGCAACATGGGATGCGTCCCGCCGAAGCCCGGATTCTTGGAAGCCCTGCGCGAGATCGCCACGCGCTACGGCGCGTTGCTCATTCTGGACGAGGTGATGACCGGCTTCCGCGTCGCCTACGGCGGAGCGCAGGCCCGCTTCGGCATCCGGCCGGATCTGACCACGCTGGGAAAAGTGATCGGCGGCGGTTTGCCGATCGGCGCTTACGGCGGGCGCGCCGACATCATGAACTGTGTGGCGCCGGTGGGTCCCGTGTATCAGGCGGGTACGCTGTCGGGCAATCCGCTGGCGGTGGCGGCCGGCCTCGCCATGCTGCGGCACCTGAAGGCGCATCCGGAAGTGTACACGGAGCTGGAAGCCAAATCGGCGGCGATTGCGGGCGCGGCGCCCAGAGGAACGGTCCTGAATCGCGTGGGAGCCATGTTCACCTGGTTTTTCGCAGACGGGCCGGTCACGGATTGGGAATCCGCCAAGCGCGCCGATACCGCGAAGTTCGCGAGCTTTCATCGCCGCATGCTGGAGCAGGGCATTTATCTGCCGCCCTCGCAGTTTGAGGCGGCCTTCGTTTCCGCCGCGCATACCGCCGAAGATATCGCCAGAACCGCCCAGGCGGTCGAACGCGCCGTCAGCCCTTGATGGCCTTCAGAAGCTTTTTCGCCGAGAAGCTCACGATGGCGAAGAAAACTCCGAAGCTGATGCAGATGACCGCGATTCTGCGGCCCCGCGAAAGATAGCGCACCCGAGGATGCTCCAGAAAAACGCGCAAGTGTACGTGCGCGGGCTGCGATCCGCGGTTCTCGACAGCCACATACGCATCCGGATCGTGAACCGATTCGCGCAACGTGCCATGCGCGCCGACCGGGGTCGCGGCAATCTCGTCGTGATCGCGGCCCACGCGCCATAAGTTCAGATCGGTACGGTCGAGCAGAACCATGCGGACGCGCGCATCCCGCCCGTCGGATTGAAATACGCAGTCGACCATGGCTGGTTCCCGGGCGAGCGCGCGGTCCACCCATCGCCAATCATGAGCCGGTATTTCGACGGTTTCCTCCACCAGATCCATCTGCGAAAAGGCCAGTAAGAAGAGCAGCGCTGCAATCATTTCGTTAAACTAAAGGCTATATGGACCAAGGTACCAGTTGGAAGACGACGCTGAGTTGGGTAGGCGCGATTGTGCTGGCGCTGGTGTTTTTGGTGTCCGGGCTTGTGGAAACTGACCGATGCGCCGGGCGCGGCCGTGCGCATGGCGCAGGCGCGTGTGCCGCAGTCGTTGAGCCTGGCGGCGGCCATCGGGTTCGGCATCGCCGAGACCTTCACCGCCGTCCTGTTGCTGGTGCCGCGTTTCCGCCGTTGGGGCGCTTGGCTGAGCGGCGTGCTCCTGATCGCCTTCATGATCTTCATCGGCTTTAACTACACCGAGCTGCGCGGCGCCGAGTGCAGTTGCTTCCCCTGGGTGAAACGCGCGGTGGGTCCCGGCTTTTTCATCGGCGATAGCGTCATGTTGTTGTTAGCGGTAATCGCCGGCGTATGGGCGAGGCGGGCCTATAGCATGCGCGCGGCGGCCATGGTGTTGGGTTTGATCGCGGTATTCGCAGCCGGGTCGTATGGCTTGGCCGCCATGCGGCAGACTGGAACGAAAGCGCCGGATACCGTGACTGTGAGACGGCAAGCCGTATTCGCTGCAGGAAGGCAAGATCCTGATTTTTTACTTCGACCCCGAGTGCCTGCACTGTCTCGACGCGGCCAAGCGCATGTCCAAAATGGATTTCGGCGATACGAAAATCGTGGCCGTTCCCATCAACGTGCCCCAGTTCGCGCAAGGGTTTATCGACGACACGCATCTGAAAGCGGTGGTCTCCACCGACCTGCAACCGTTGAAAAAGCTCTTTCCGTTTGTCAGCGCGCCGGCCGGAGTGGCGCTGGTGGACGGGCACGAGAAGATGGCTCTCACCCAGTTTGAAGATCCCGAGCCGGCCGAAGCCTTGAAGAAAATCGGCTTTATCCGATAGTTCCCAATCATGCCCACCGCACCTCCGACCGAGCGCCCAGCCAAGGAAAGCCGGGCGGCCAAGATGCTGCGCGACGTTTTCGAGTCGGGCCGCCCACTGACTTACATCCGGTCGGTGGAGGAGCATCGCATCGCGCGCGTGCTGCGCGAAGTGACCGCGCATCTGGTGCCGCAACCGGTCGCCCTGTGGTCGTGGAGCCTGACCGAAGGCATGCGTCACGATGGCGAAAAGCGCGAGGACGCCGCAGATCCCCGCGCGGCATTGGATTTCATCGATTCCTACCAGGGCGCGGGCATCTTTCATCTGAAAGATTTTCATGAGCCGCTGCGCGACTCGGCCGAAATCCGGCGGCGGCTGCGCGATTTGTACGAGAGCCTCGCCGACCGGCGGAAGTACGTGGTGATCACCTCGCCCGTACGATCGATTCCCGAAGAGGTCGAGCGCAGCCTGTTGTACATGGAACTGCGGCCGCCCGATGTGGTGGAGTTGGTCGACTTTCTGCGCGAGGAACTGGCGGCCGGGACGGCACCGGGCGCGAGCGACGAAAAGCTGGACCAGATGGCGCGCTCGCTCCAGGGTTTGACGCTCGACGAAGCCCGCTACGCGCTGCGGCGCGCTCTGGCGGTAAGTCCGCAGCTAGGCCCGGAGTCCATCCCGGCGCTGCTCGAAGAAAAACGCCTGCTGGTGAATCGCAGCGGCACCGTGGAGTTCATCGCCGAGGGCGGCGACATGGGCAACATCGGCGGCCTCGAAGGGCTGAAGAAATGGCTGATCGAGCGCCGCAAACTTTTTCAGATGCGCGATACGCTGAGCGCCGACATCGTCCCCAAGGGACTGCTGATGATGGGCATCCCCGGCTGCGGCAAAAGTCTCTCCGTGAAGGCGATTGCGTCTTACTTCGAACTGCCGCTGTATCGCATCGACATGATCGAGATCTTCTCCGGCCGGCACGGCAAGCCCGAAGGCGCCTTCGTGGCGGCCTGCAAGATGCTGGAAGACATGGCCCCGGCCGTGCTCTGGTTCGACGAAATCGAAATGGGCATCACCTCCACCGATTCCGGCGGCGAGCAGGGCCGTATCTTCGCCTTCTTCCTCACCTGGATGCAGGAAAAGACGCGCGGGCTTTTCGTGGCCGCCACCGCCAATCGCATCGACCTGCTGCCCGCCGAAATGATCCGCAAAGGCCGCTTCGACGAGGTCTTTTTCGTCGACCTGCCGCTCGATGACGAGCGCATCGAATTTTCAAGATTCATCTGGCGCGCCGCGGCGTCGATCCGGCGCAATTCAATCTGGCGCAGTTGACTGCAGTTCACCATCGGGCTGGACCGGCGCGGAAATCGAGCAGTGCGTGGTTTCGGCGCTCACCAAAGCGAGGCTCGCCGACCGCGAAATCGGCGAAGCACGACCTGATGAGCGTAGCGGTGAGCATCGTGCCGTTGTCGCGCACCATGAAGGAACAGATCAATCACATCCGCGGTTGGGCCTTCGAGCGTGCCGTGCGCGCTTCACCACGGCAGGGTGGTCAGTGGTAAGAAGGAGTATATGGATATTTCGCGCAGGAATTTTTTCAGGAGCACGGCGGCGCCGGCGGCGGGCCTGCTTGCGGCGGCGCGGCACAAGCTGAACGCCAATCCGCTGGGCATGCCGATCGGATGCCAGACCTATCCGGTCAGAAAATGATCGCCAAGGATTTTCCGGGCACCCTGAAGGTACTGGCGTCGGCCGGATTCCAGACTATCGAGCTGTGCTCGCCGGTGGGATACGCGGATTCGGGTTTCGGCGCCCTGGCGAAATATTCACCCGCCGAACTGCGCAAAATGATCGGCGATGCCGGAGTGAAATGCGAGAGCTCGCATTTCGACATCGGCGAACTGCGCAAGGATATGGCCGGCCGCATCGGGTGGGCGCACGACATGGGAATGACGCAGATGCTGGTGCCAAGCCTCGACGGTCCCAAGAACCCGACCATGGACGATGTGAAGCGGGCGGCGGACGAATACAACAAGATGGGCGAACAGTCGGCCAAGGCGGGCATCCAACAGGGCCTGCACAACGAGGATTTCGAGCTATCCACGGTGGACGGCAAGCGCACTTACGATATTCTTGTTCGACCTGCTGGACCCGCAAGCTGGTGAAGTTTCAGTTTCAGATTTCCACCATCAGCCAAGGCTATGACGCGGCGGATTACTTCACCAGGTATCCCGGGCGGTTCATTTCCATGCACGTGCAGGGTTGGTCGGCGGTCAACGCAAGAAGAACGGCCGTGGGGCAGGGAAGCCTCGACTGGAAGAAAATCTTCGCCACCGCCAGGACCGGCGGCATCAAGAATTACTTCGTCGAGATGAACCTGGATCTGATGCGCGCCAGCGTGCCCTTCCTGCGCCAGTTGCAAGTCTGACCGCGCCACTCCCGGCGCCTTGGTAGGTGATAGGATCAGTGTCTTAACAGGAGGAACTATGATCGTTCCGCTCACGCCCGTGCGATGCTTATACCGCGGCGTCGATTTATACGGGAGAAAGGTAGGCGTGGTCTCCGGCGCCAGCCGCTGCGACCTACGCCAGTTTGGCGCGCGCTGCGAAAAGCTGGCAGCCGGGCTCATCGCCGAAGGCGTCCAGCCGGGCGACCGCGTGGCCTACCTCAGCTTCAATAACAGCGCTTTGCTCGAAGGCTACTACGGCGTCGTGCTCGCCAAGGCTGTGGTGATGCCCCTGAACGTGCGCCTGACGCCGCCGGAACTGGTGGCCATCCTCAACCATGCCGAAGCCAAGGTGCTGATCTTCGAGAACGATTTCGCGCCTTTAGTGCAGCACATCCGGCAGGCATGCCCGGCCATTCAGCGGTACGTGACGGTGGACGCGGCGGGTCCGCTGTCGGATCTGACTTACGAGGAACTGCTGGCGCGCGGCCGCGTCGAGCGCCCCGACTTGTTTTCGTTCGATGAGAACGCCATCGCCGAGCTTTTTTATACCAGCGGCAGCACCGGCACTCCGAAGGGAGTTATGCTGTCGCACCGCACGTTGTATCTGCACGCGCTGGCGGTGGCTGGAACTTTCAATCACGACGACTCGGCCGTGGAGTTGCATACCATCCCGCTGTTTCATGCCAACGGCTGGGGCCGTCCCCAAGCCTCGACCATGATGGGCATCAAGCAGGTCATGGTGCGGCGCTTCGAGCCCACCCTGGTTTTCAAGTTGATCGAGAGCGAGAAAGCCACAGCCATGTCGCTGGTCCCCACCATGGCGAATGCCCTGTTGAATGCGCCGGATCTGGGGCAGTTCGATCTTTCCACCCTGAAGGAAATTCACATTGGCGGCGCGGCGGCTTCGCCCGAACTGATCGGGCGCCTCGAAGAGGCCTTCCACTGCGCGGCCATGGGCGGTTACGGGCTGACCGAGACTTGTCCGGTGGCCAGTTCCGCGCGGCAAAAGGGCACCGTGCAATACGCCGATGAAGCCGACCGGCTCGGGCATCAGGCGATGGCGGGATGGCCGATTCCTGGCGTGGAGATCCGGGTGGTCGACCTCAACATGAAAGACGTGCCGCGCGACATGCAGACCGTCGGCGAGGTGGTGATTCGCGGCGACGAAGTGATGGACGGATATTACAAAGATCCGCAGGGCACCGCGGCGGTAATGACCGACGGCTGGTTTCATAGCGGCGACATGGCGGTGTGGGACGAGGAGACCTACATCCACATCGTGGACCGCAAGAAGGATATCATCATCAGCGGCGGCGAAAATATCTCGTCGCTCGAAGTGGAGAAGGCCATTTTCGCGCATCCGGCGGTTCTGGAATGCGCGGTGGTGGCGGCGCCGGACAGCAAGTGGGGCGAGATTCCGGCGGCGTTCGTGGTGCTGAAGCCGGGCCAGGCGCTGACGCGCGGAGCAGTTGTGCGAGTTCCTGGCGCATGCGCATCGCGCAGGTTCAAGATTCCGCGCACATTTGAATTTCTGGAGACGCCGCTGCCCAAGACCGGCACGGGCAAGATCGTGAAGCGGGAACTGCGCGAGATGTTCTGGGCCGGGACGGGCCAAGCGGGTGCAGGGTTAGTCGAGTCAGCTCAGGTAGTTGAACAGGCTTTGCGGTTTCAGCATGGCCTGGGCGGCCATGGCGGCCTGTTCGTCGGTGGTGGCCTGGGTCAGATCCAGAGAGGCTTGCGCTACGTCGGCATCCTGTTCGGTTGCTGAGCTGCTGCTGTAGTTGGATCAGCGTCTGGCTGGCGGACGTTCCGGCGGCGGTGATGTTGTTCTGCGCGGCGCCATAGAAACTGCTCTGCATTGTTCAGGTGCGCCGAAGCGGCCTGCAGGTTGGTCAGAGCCGTCTGAATGCCCGTGGCGTCGTTGTTCTGCAGCGCGGTGAGCAGGCCGCGACACCGCGCTGAATACGTTATCCGTAGCCGGATTGCCCTGCCGTTGCTGCCGTCCGCCTGATCGTCGAAGATCTGCTGGGCGGTCAACCCGATGGGATCATCACCCCGTTGGGATCCGCAATTTGGGCGGGTGCGCCGGGCTGCGTGAGCTGGTCACGGAATTGCCGTCGGCAGAAAGAGCGTATTGCGGCTGTCCGCTCTGATCGCCGCTGAAGATATAATCGCCGTTGACGGAGGTCTGGCTCAGGCTGACCAACTGTTGCAGGATGCCCTGCACCTGCGGGACCTCATCCAGCCGCTGCGTGGCGGTGGACGTGCTTCCGGCGGCTTCGGTGGCCAGCGACGTGGCGGTGTCCAGCACCTGTATGGCCTGCTGGATGGCCTTTTCGCCGCTCTCGACCGATGGCGTGACGTTGGACAGGTTCTGTTGCGTCTGCTGAATGCCTGCGATCTGCGCGCGCAGTTGCAGGATGCTCGATATCTCGTCCGGGTCGTCGGAAGCCACCGACACGCGCAGCCCCGAGGACAACTGCTGTTCGGCCGTGAGCATGCGGGTTTGGATCTGCTGCAGATTCACCAGGAAGATGGTCGGCGTTCGGATTGATGCTGGGTGTCATGGCGATCGCCGTCCTCAGGAGTTCGGAATCATATCGATCAGCGACTGGGTCAGAGTTTGCGAGGGTGCTCACCATTTTGGCCACCGCTTCATAGCCCGCCTGAAACTGCAGGACGTTGGTGGCTTCGTCATCGAGCGAGACGCCGGAAGTCGTCTGCCGCATAGTCTGCGCCTGCGCCAGGGTCTGTGCGGTTAGGGTTTGGTTGCTCTTGGCTTGATTCAATTGGGCCCAACCAGCGCGGCGGCATTGCCGTAGAACGCGGTGTAGCCGGTCGAGCCCAGAGCCGGACGAGTGCGGCGTTGGCCAGATGCGGCAATGGCCAGCGGCACGCCATTGGCGACGCCGTTCTGGTCGACGGGCGGCAAATCGCGAGCGGTCATGGCGGAGATTGCGCGCCATGGTGGCGGCTGCGGCCGTGGGGTGGTCGGGATTGGGCGCGATGAACAGATTCATGCCCGTGGCGGCGTAACCCGGAGATACCGGATCCCTGGCTGACGATGCTGATTGACGGCCGTCGATAGAGACTCGGCCAGTTGGTTCAGGGCTCCGGCCTGGCTGGAGTCACCGATTAAAGATGGAATGGTCGCATTGCGCACCTGCAGCAAGCCAGCCAGCGTGCCGGAGTTGATCTGGCCGTTTACCACCGAGCCATCGCCGGCCTGGATGTCGATGTCGGGAGGCGCCTGTGGGTCGATCGACGGGCCCCCCGCCGGACCATCCACCGCGGTCAGCCCGTAGGATTGCCCGCCCACCACCAGCGCGGCGCCGCTCGAGAGCGTGACGTCGACCCCGCCATCGGGTTGTTGCAAGACGCCGATATTGACCAGACCCGAAAGAGTTTCGAGCGAACTGTACAACTGCGCCTGCAAGCCTTCGTCCTTCTGTCCGCCGTCCTGGATGCGGCTGTTCAGCGAGGCGATTTGGGTGGTCAGGCCGTTAATTTGCCCTACCGTCGTATCGATATCCTGGCTCACCGCCGAAGAAGCACTCGCCACGCCGGCAGCGGTGGACTGGAAACTCTGAGCCAGTGCGCCGGCCGCCACCATCACGCTCTGTTGCGCGCTCCGAACTGGTGGGCGCGGCGCTCCAGGCGGATACATCGTTAAAGAAAGTCGTCAGCGCCGCCGGAATTCCGGACCCGTCGCTCACCGGAACGGCATTCTGGACAACGGTCAGGGCGCTCGATTGAGCGCTCGCGTCTCCCTGCGCGGCCGCCTGCTGCCAAACGTCGCTCTCCGCCAGGAAGTCGCGGCTGTCTACCAGCGGTCCTTGGGACACACCGCCTCCCAGACCTTGGGCTGGATCGAAGGGATCGGCCTGCAGGGCCACGGTCTGTTTGGCATAACCGGGGGTGGAGGCGTTGTCGATGTTGTTTTGCGTGACACCCAGGGCGTATTGGAAAGCATCCAGGGCGCTCGAAGCTCCGGCCAAAGTGGCGTTGAGTGATCCCATGCGGTTCCTATCCTGTGTAAGAGAGGCGGCCTTGCATCGGCCGCGCGCAGACGGTCGCCGGAGGCCGTATATTCCGGCGAGAACGAGCGCAGGTTTTCCAGCCAGCGCCGGCCCCGGCGCGCCGTGCCTTCCAGCAGGATGCCCGCCTGCTGCACTTCGCCGGCCAGAACCGCGGCTTGTTGCCGCAGATCCCCGCTGACCGGACCCGCCTTGGGAAGGCTATCGCGAAACCATTCCATGTAGCCCTGCGCTTCCCGCAGCAGCGTGACGCATTCGTCCGGAGGGCAGGCCCGCGGCCGGGCCAGCAGCGCGCGCGCCCCGCCCACACGCAATTGCGCCGCCGCCAGCAAGCCCTGGAGATCGCGTTCGCACATAATCTCAACTCCCGGCCAGGGCGCTCGCCAACTGCGGCACATCCGGCCGATAGCTGCCGGCCTGGAAATCCTGCCGCAACTGGCTGACGCGCTGCGCGGACTGGGCGGCCACTGTCTGCATGGCTTGCGAGATCCTTCCCGTGATGCTCGAAAGATCGACGCGATCCGCGCCGGAGGCGCTGCTCGAACCGCCCGATGAGTTGGTATCCACCTGAATCCGCTGGGATTCCGGGGTGCGCGTGGCGCTGGAGGAAAGCTGATCGGTGAGGCTATGGTCTTCGACTCGCATATGAGATCGTCGCTGCTCCCGCATGTCTTATCGACGGAACGGAAAAAAAGTTTAGCGCGTCAATGCGCGACCGGGAACTTCGGTTCTAAGCGATTGTCCCTAAGTAGACATTTCTTTCCCCCCCGAGCAGTTTCCGCCGATAAGAGAATCGCAGGCAGCCAACGCCGCCCGCTCCGGCACGACGCCGGAAAATCTCAAGGGAATAAGGATTATCCAGATGATCTCTTTTCAAACCAACATCGATTCTTTGATCGCGCAGCAGAACCTCAACATTAACAGCGCGTTTCAGAGTCAGACCATTCAACAGTTGACCTCCGGCTACCGCATCAACTCTTCCGGCAACGACGCCGCCGGGTTGGCGGTTGCCAACCAGGACCGCGACCAGATCGCGCAGATCACCCAGGGCGTGGCCAACGGCAACGACGGCACCGCTCAACTGCAAATCATGGACGGCGGCATGAGCAACATTTCCATGATCCTCGACCGGTTGCAGACCCTGGCGACGCAGTCGGCTTCCTCCAGTTTCACCGGCAGCCGCTCCAACCTGAACGCGGAATTCCAGACCGACCTCGGCGAGTTGAATCGCCAGGCACAGGCCATCGGGCTGAATATCGGCGGCACCTTCGCGCAGACCATGGACGTTTACCTGGGCGGCGGCGGCGGTTCCACCGCAACCTCGATCTCGCAGGATGGACAGGTATCGATTAACCTCAGCAAATCCACCGTGGATGCGCAAAGCCTGGGTCTGTCGGGCATGCAGGTGGTAGCGGGCTCGACCGACATCTCCACCGGATCGGCTTACCATTCCGTGTCCCAGATTGTGAACAACCAGGCCAACACCACGGCAACGGCCGGCCTGACAACCTTCTATCTGTCGGGCCCCGGCTTTTCCGACAACAGCAAAGTCGCCCTCTCCGTGAACCTGAGCGGTGTGAGCGACACCAGTACCTTAGTGACGGCGGTGAACAACGCCATCACGTCCGCGGCCAACGGCACCTCGCCCGCCGCGCAGGCCTTGAAGTCCGCCAACATTACGGCCTCGGTGAGTACCGACGCCAATAACGGCCAGGAACTCGCCTTCAATTCGAGCACCGCGGCCTTCCAGGTGGAAGCGGGCGATCAGATGGCCAATGCCCTGATGGGCAACCTGACCTCACAGACCGGTTCGACGGGCGTGGCGGTAGCCACAACCGTCGCTGGCGGCAACACAGCCACCACCGGAACGTCGTTTACCCCGGGCGGAGTTACGGTCCAGATTTCGGGCGCAGGTCTGGCGAGCCCGGTGAATCTCACCTTCGGTTCCGCGACCACCACCGTGGATGCAGCCATCAACTCGCTGAAGGCGCAGGTGCAGGGCAGCACCGCCCTGCAGGCGGCCGGCATTACGGTCAGCGGTTCGACGGGTGGCCCCTTGACCTTCACCAGCGCGACCGGCGAAACCTTCTCCGTCCAGTCGACCGGAGATACCCAAAATGTGCTGGGTTTGGGCAGCCTGAATACGTCTTCGGCGGTCAACTCTCCGGCTTTCTACAGCACCATCACGGGCGTGGCGCCGGCGGTTACCGGCAACGGCTTGGCTACTCTCGGCTTCTCGCTGAATGGCGGACCGACCGATGGCGGCGGCGCCGGCACGGCGGCCACCATCACGGGCACGGCGCCCGGCACGGCCAGCGTCAATACATCCTCCTTCGCCAACTCCCTGGCTCTGAGCGTCAACGGGACCACGGTGAACGTGAATTTCGCCAACGACGCCAACAAGAGCGCCACCGAGAGCTGGGCCAACGTGGCCAAGTACATCAACAGCCAGGTGGATGCAGCCATGGGGTGGGGGAGCAACGTGCAAGTGGCCACGGTCAGCGGTTCGGGCGCGACTTCCGCGCTCAATCTGACCGATCCTTACGCCAACTCAAGCTCGACCCTGACCGTCACGCCCGACGGCGCCAATGATGGCGCTTCCACCTCGACGCTGCTCGGACTGTCGGCGCACTATAACAGCGCTGCTCCCACCGCCACCGGGAGCGATGCGATCGGCAACACCGTGACCTTGAACATGGCGGGCGGCGACGCCACCGCGGCGGCATACACCAGCGGCGCGGCTTCGGCCAACGTCACTACGTCCGGCGCCAACGCGGCGCTGAACTTTAACCTGGACGGCCAGGCGGTGGTAGCGTCGTTCGCCAACGACGCCAACAGCGCGGGCACGGCGTCGGTCTTCACCGGAAGCGCGCTGGGCGGCGCAGCCACGGTCAACACCGCCGCGCTGCAAGCGCAGCATGCGGTTTTCTCCGGCGGTACGATCGGCGCTACGGTAAACACGGCTGCGCTGGCGGCTCAGGCAGGCGTCTTCACTGGGAGCGCGATGGGCGGATCCGCCACGTTCGACACCCACTTGGGCGGCACCCTAACGGTCAAAATCGACGGCAACAGCGCCACCGCCATCAGTTTCGGTTCCGACGCCAACAAGGGCGCCAACGAGACCCAGGCGCAAGTTGCCGCATATATCAATAGCACGCTGGATACGGCGCTGGGCACTAATGGTGTCAATTACGCTAGCTTCAGCGGTAGCGGGGCTCTCTCGATAGCCAGTCAAACCACCGGCGGCAGTTCGGCCGTACAGGTTACCAACAACGGCCTGTCGCAGGCCCTCGGCCTGACTACGGCGGGACAAGCAGGCACGGTTACTTCGAGTGGCGCGGCGGCCCAGACCCTTTCGGTCACCATACCCGGCGCCAACGGCGGTAACCCCCAGATCATCGACTTCAGCACCGATGCGAACAAGGAAGCCACGGAGACGCAGGCGAACATCCAGACGTTTATCAACGCAAACTTGACGGGCGGCACCGCCGCATTCGTCAACAACAAACTGGTCATCACCAGCACCGCCACCGGCGGGGCTGCCTCGGTCACGCTGGTCAACGGCGCCGCTTCCCAGGCGCTGGGCTTGACCACGGTCGGCCAGGCGGGAGGCGCGCTGGTAGCCACCGGCGCGGCGGCCCAGACGCTTTCGGTCACCGTTGCCGGCTCCAACAGCGGCAACCCGCAAGTCATCGACTTCAGCGGCGATACCAATGCTTCGGCCACCGAGAGCCAGGCGCATATCCTGACGTATCTCAACACTACCAGTCCCATCGCTGGGGTCACCGCAAGCTTCAGCGGCACCGGCCAACTCATCTTCACTAGCACGGGCACCGGTTCGGCCGCCTCGGTGGGAGTCGCCAACAACACCGCGGCGCAAACGCTAGGACTGACCACTGCCGGGTCGAGCAACCCCACCACCGTCACCGGCAAGGATGAAACTCTGGCGCAGGTGGTTTCGTTCCTCAACACCACGGCGCAAAAGGCGCTCGGAACATCCACGGCGGCCAATATTTTCACCCTGAACGCAAACAACACCATCAGCGTCGCCTCGCAGACCAAAGGCGCCACCTCCACCATTCAACTGACGGCCGGGTCGGGCAATACCGCGACCACCGCCAGCATCGTGACGGCCCTCGGCATGACGCAGGCCACCTTAGCCAGCGGTTCGGGCCCGTCCCTCACCAGCATGGTCAACACCCTCAATCAGGCCTTCAGCGCCAACACCGCGCTGCAGGATGCGGGTTTGCAGGCGAGCACTTCGAATGGCGGCACCACGCTGACGATCGCGTCTTCCAACCAGACCAACTTCCGGCTCGACGAGTACGGCACGGCCGGAACCAATCTGGGCTTCGGACTGACTTCCGGGCCGTTTACCGGTCTGACCTCGGGCGTTTCAAACGCCAGCATGATCGATGCCGGAGGCGCTTCCGCCATCGGCACCAGCGGCGCTACGAATATGTCCTTTGCGCCGATGAAATTCGGCAGTGACGACCAAGGCATCACCATTGCGGCCAACAGCAGCAGCGGCGTGATGCAGTCGCTCACCCTGACCTTGCGCAACGAAGCGGCAACGGCGCGGAGACCGGCGGGCCACCATCGACTCCGCCGTCGGCTATATCAATTCGCAACTGCAACAGAGCAACAACCCACGTTGCAATCCATCGTGGCGGTGAAGGAGAACGTGGGGGGGATCGAGAAGATCAACTTCCTGAGCGCCCTGCCTTCTTTCAGCGCCAGCGTGGGCAGTTCGTCGAACGGCAACGGAATCAACGGCGGCGTGGCCAAGACCTTTAACTCGGTGGCTAACGGCGCGGCCGCCAACGCCTCCATCGATACCCTCGACAGGCGCACAATCCGCGGTCACGGCGGTGACCGCCGCGGTAGCGCAGTTGGGAACCGCCCAGGCCGCCATCGGCAAGGGTGAGAACCAGTTCAGTTACGCCATCAACCTGGCGCAATCGCAGATCACCAACATCTCGGCAGCCGAGTCGCAGATCCGGGATGCCAACGTGGCGCAGGAAGCCGCCAACCTGACCAAGGCGCAGGTGTTGCAGCAATCCACCGTGGCCGCCATGGCGCAGGCCAACCAGGAGCCGCAAGCCGTCCTGTCGCTGCTGAAGCAATAAGTGCGGCCGCGACCATCCATGCTCCGGCCAGGCCGGGAAGTCCCGGCCTGGCCGGAGCCATTTGGAGTACTGGAGTTAACACATGAGCACTTCGGCTTCCGCGCTTAGCTTCGGCGGCGAGCGGTAGTCCACGGCGGCGACGACCTATTTCACCGGCATGAGCAATTATTCGCAGGATCTGAACAACGCCATCTCGCGCGAAGTCCAGATCGCGGCACTGCCCACCAACTGCTGCAGAATAACGTCAACGACTGACCAACCAGCAGACGAATTCGAACACTCGAGACACGACTTCGCGGCGGTACAGTCGGCCGTGTCGGGCCTCGCGTCGGCGGCGGGCAGCATGCTGACCGCAACGGTGTCGGATCCGTCGGTGGCCTCCGCCATGCTCACCAGTACGGCCACGGCCGGAAGTTATACCCTGCAGGTCACGAACCTCGGGTCTTACAGCGACGCTTTGAGCAACAACGGCTTGACCAAAGTCACCGATCCGTCCTCGCAGAATATCAGTTCCAGCAGCAGCTACACCTTACGGTTACCAACGGCAGCGGTACACCCGTACAGACCCCCATCTCTTTCTCGGGCGGCAATCTGAATGTGCTGGCCCAGGCCATCAACGAGTCCGCGGCCGGCGTGCAGGCCACTGTAGTCGATGTGGGCAGCAGACTGCGCCGGATTACAGGCTCTCGCTCGAAAGCGACCAACTCGGCCCGGTGACCATGCAACTGAACGACGGAACACAGAATCTCTTAACCCCAGCGGCGCTACCGGAACGTTGGCGCAATACAGCATCAACGGCCAACCGTTACCAGTATTCCGACACGGTCACCTGGCCCCCGGCTTGACCGCGCAGTTGACCGGCGATTCCACGGGGACCACAACGGTGACGGTGGCGGCCGATCCCACCACGATTGGCAACGGCCCTGCAATCCTGGTGTCGGCCTACAACTCCGCCATGACGGAACTGAATAACAACCGAGGCCAAACCGACGTGGCGCTGGCGGGCGAGAGCATCGTCTACCAACTGACGGACGCGCTGCAAAGCCTGGCCGGCTATGCGGGCGGCAGCGGCGGTATCTCTTCGCTGGCGGCCTTGGGCGTGACCTTCAGCGATACTAGCGGAACGCTGTCTTTCAGCCAGAGCGTGTTTGACTCAGCTACCAGCGGCCAAAGCGCTGCGCTCACTCAATTCCTCGGATCGGCCACCGGCAGCGGCTTCCTGGGTATGGCAACCGGTACCATGACGGGCTTGCTCGACCCCACCAGCGGTGTCCTGACGCAGCAAATCAGCTCGGTCGAAGCCAACATTACCAGCACCAATACCCAAATTGCCAACGATGAGGCGCAAGTCACGCAATTGCAGACCAGCCTCACGCAACAAATGGCGGCCGCCGACACCATGATCTACGACCTGCAACAACAGGCCACGGAACTGCAGGACATGTTTACCGCCGAACAAGACAGCCTGCTCGGTGCGGCGAACGGCCTATGAACTGCCCCACGAACCGGGAGCGCTTGTCTTTCAAATTGCGTACGCTGGTTGCCGAACGCCTTTTCCCGGAAGCTCAAGCAGCCCTTTCGGAATATTGCTCGGCGGTCCGGCTGGCGGCCTCCTGTCTGCCACCCGCAGACCCCCGCCGGCGGCAATTGCAAGCCGAAACGGAGCAACTGCTCGAAGAAACCAGGCGCCGCGTGCTAGAGATGCGCGCCCACTCCGCCGCCCGCCTGGCGCGATTGGCGCCATCGCCACGAGCCCGCTACTACCAGGCCGTCCCGCCTCAAACCACCTGGGAATCCATGGCCTAGCCGCGCGGATAGCGCGGCAACCACAACAATAAACAGGCCGCCCCAAGAGTCGTCACCGACAGCACCGATAGCAGCGATACGTACGATCCCGTCGCGTCGAACGCCTTCCCCATCGCCACCGGACCGATCGCCCCTGCGATCGCGTAAGCCGTCCATGTAAACCCATACAACGTCGAGAATGCACGCAGGCCGAAGTATCGCGTCAGCAGATACGGCGTGAAATTAGCTTCAGCCCCCACCCCCAAACCGATTAGTACCGCCGCCGCCAAACCGGGCACGCTCGATTCCGCCCGCCCCAGCAACAAAATTCCCCCCGCCGACAGCGCGCATAAACAAAACGCCACCCGCGGCCCGAAAAATCGGTCGAGAAGATATCCCGTCAATAGCCTGCCGACAAAGCTCGCCAACCCCAACACCGATGCCGCCACTGCCGCGCTCGAAGCCGCCACGCCGCGATCCGTAAGCAGCGGCGACAAATGCGTGATGGCGCCGTTCATGCTGATCGACGTCAGAAATAAAGTGGCCACCAGAATCCAAAAAGCGCGAGAACGCAGTCCTTGCCCGAGAGTCGCGCCCTCCAATGCCGTGTGCACTCGGCCGCTCTCCCTCGGGCGCTCGCGAACGAAAAGCGCCGTCAGAGGTATCCCCAGAACCAGCACCAGTCCCCCCAGCGCCATGTAGGCCGCGCGCCAGCCGTAGCCGTCGATGATATATTGCGCGAGAGGCGGAAAGACGATCGATCCCGTGCCTACACCCGCCATCATGAGAGCGAGCGCCACACCCCGGCGGCGGTCGAACCACGTGGAAACCGCCCGCGAATAACCCATCTGCGTGGTGCCGTTGCCGATCGCGCCCAACAATACGAAAACCGCGTAAAGATGCGCCAGACTGGGAGTGAGAAAGCCCAGCGAGGCGAACGCCAAGCCAAAAATTGCCATGCAAGGCAAAATCACCCTTCGGGGGCCGAAACGGTCCAGCAGGTGCCCAATCGGCGGCGAACACACCGCCACGGTCAGTGCCGCAAACCCGAAAGCAGCCGAAATCGACTCTCGGCTCCATCCGAAAGCGCCGCTCAGAGGCTTTAGAAAAATGCTGAAGGTGAACACCAGCAGCGATCCGAAGCTGACCATGGCGCCGAAATACGCAGCCAGGACGACGAGCCATCCATGATCGTTGCGGGGAGACAGAACCCGGAAGTATGGCACGGCGCGCCTGCGCCGTCAATAACCGATCAATACTATCCCGCCGCCTTCACCCTGTAGTAAGTAGCGGTTAGTTCGATTTCATTATTGACTCACATAGTGTTTGACCATACACTGGCGCAATAACATCTTAAAGGGGAAAGGTCTTAAGTCAGTCTATGCGGACAGTTGCATTGCTATGCGTGTGCCTATGTGGGGTACTACAAGCACAGGATCCCATCGGCATCTTGGAGGGACAGGTATCCGATCCGTCGTCCGCGGTAGTCAGCGGCGTCCAGGTGAGTGCACAGAATCTCCAGACCGGCCTGCATCAGGCGGTCACCACATCGAAGCAGGGGACATTTCGCTTTTCCAACCTGCCGGTAGGTGACTATACCTTGACCGTGGCAGCGCCCAACTTCGCGCCCTTCTCCGCCTCGCAGATCCGCATCGACGTAGGCCGCGTCGTCAACTATCCCGTGAAGCTCGAAATCGCCAGCAGTCACAGCAAAGTGGATGTGCTGGGCGAAGCAGCCACCGTAGACACCAGCTCGGCGTTGGGCAGCGTCGTGTCGGAGCGCGAAGCCACCGACCTTCCCCTCAACGGCCGCAATCTCATGCAACTCGGCTTGCTGCAACCCGGAGTCGCGCCCATGACCGCCGGTCTCTCCGAAGCTGGCGGCATCCTGCGCAGCGGTCAGACCTTCGCCGTCAACGGCCAGCGCCCGGAATCGAATAATTATCTGCTGGATGGCGTCACCAACGTCGACAGCGTCAACGGCGGCTTCGCCCTGCGCACGCCGGTAGACGCAGTCAGCGAGTTTCGCATTCTTTCGCTGAACGCTCCGCGCCGAGTATGGCGAAACCAGCGGCGCAACCACCACCGTAGTGACTAAGTCGGGCGGCAACGCCTTCCACGGCGACTTGTATGAGTTTCTGCGCAACAACGCGTTCGACGCCCGCAACTTCTTCGCCACTTCAACCGAACCCCTGCACCTCAATCAGTTCGGCGCCACCATCGGCGGCCCCATCCGCCACAATAAGGATTTCTTCTTTGCCTACTACGAAGGCCAGCGCGATTCCCAGGGGGAAACCCAAGCGGCCATCGTGCCGACAGCCGCGGAACGCACCGGCGATTTCTCTGGCTTAACCGATCCCAGCACCGGTCAATCCGTGCCGCTGATCAACGAGTTCGCCGGCGCGCCATTTCCCGGCAATAAGATCCCCAGCTCATATGCTGAATCCCGATCGGTCTGGCCGCGGGTAGCTAGTATCCGCTCGGCAACGTCTCGCCCGTCCATCTACGAGTCCACCCAAATGCTGAGAGTAATAACTACAACCAGGGCGGCTTCCGCTACGATCATTACTTTGCCAATAACGATCAACTCTTCGCCCGCTACGCCGCTTCCGGCGCCAACACTCTCGATCCCCTGCCCATCAACGGGGCGAATGTTCCCGGATTCCCCGTCACCGACGCATCACCACCAATTCCTTCACCGTGTCCCATGTCCATCTGATCTCTCCGGAAACGGTCCAGACCGTGCGCCTGGCGTTCTTCCGCAACGTCTTCATCTACGAAGACGCGCAAAACCATACGCCCGGCAGCAGCCTCGGGTTCGATTATCAGCCCACCCTGGGTACCAATGCCGGCATGCCGTTCTTCATCGTCAGTGGCTACGCCAATGTCGGCAATCCCATTACCGGTCCCCAGAATACCTCGCAAAACGACTACCAGGGGTCTTACTCCATCGCCATGAC
This sequence comes from Bryobacterales bacterium, assembly GCA_963738375.1. Taxonomy (GTDB): domain Bacteria; phylum Acidobacteriota; class Terriglobia; order Bryobacterales; family Bryobacteraceae; genus Bog-159. Next base: position 255,432 of record CAVTWL010000006.1, read on the forward strand.
CCGCGGCGCCCACAACTTGAAATTCGGCGCGGACCTCGACCGTCAGCAGATCAACGTGCTGCTCGGCATCGCCACCAACGGCTTCTTTGTGTTCGCGCCCTTTCCCGCCAGCGATTCGTTCGCCAGCCTCCTGCTGGGCCAGTCCGTCCAGTTCTTCCAGGGCGGCGGCGATTTCAACCGCGGCTTGCGCAAGTGGATTGCGGCGGGTTACGCGCAGGATGAATGGCGCGTCACGCCGCAAGCTGACCCTGAACTATCGGCTTGCGCTACGAAGTCAATACGCCTTACACCGACATCCGCAACCGCATGAACGAATGGGCTCCCGGACAGCAATCCACCGTGATGCCGAATGCCCCCGAGGGCCTGCTATTCCCCGGCGATCCAGGCGTTCCCGCTGGCATCGCCGCCGTCGACTATCACGAGTTCATGCCGCGCGTCGGCTTCGCCTGGGATCCCTTCGGCCACGGCAAGATGACCGTCCGCTCGTCATACGGCATCTTCTACGACGGCTATACCAATGGCGTCGGCGGCCCGCTGCAAGCGGCCGTAAGCGCGCTGCCGTGGACCGAGGCGTATCAGATGGCCGGACCCGGGCTTCAATCTCGCCAATCCCTATGGTAGCCAGGCGCCCCCGTTCTGCCAGCCAGCAGTTCGTCCAGCCCGCCACCATCCTGACGGTCCAGCAGGCATGCTGCCGCCCTACTCGCAAAACTGGAACTTCTCCATTCGAGCGCGTCATCGCATAAAGACTATCTGCTCGATGTGCGCTATGTCGGCAACAAAGGCACCCATCTGCCGCGCTTCATCGAGGCGAATCCTTCGATCTATGGCCCGGGCGCCAATGCCGAAAACACCGAGCAGCGCCGCCAGTATGCCGGCTGCAACGCGGCCGGAGTTTGTAACTATGGGTCGGTCGGGCTGATCGCCGACGATTCCAGCTCCACGTACCACGCCCTGCAGGTCGCCTTCTCGCGGCAGTTCTCTCGTAACTTCAGCTTCCTCGCATCTTACTGGTACTCGAAGAGCCTCGACTATATCTCCTCGCTGAACGTCGCGGGCTCCGCTCCCACGCTGGTGGCCGGCGAAAACGATCTGGCCCAGAATCCCTTCGACTTGGCCGCCGAACATGGGCCATCGTTGTTCGACGCCAAGAACCGTTTCCTGTTTAGCGGCAGTTATCGCCTGCCCATCTGGCGGGGCGCCTCGCGCGCGGCCGCATTCGTCGTGAACGGTTGGCAGTTGAATACCATCGCCAGCATCTCGTCCGGAACTCCGTTCACCGTATACGACAGTGCCAACGTATCGCTGCAAGGGAGTTCGCCGGAGATCACCGGCTTCTACTCCAGCCGGCCGGACCTGATCTCAAATCCTAATCTCGGTCCGCATACGCCCAACGATTGGGTCAGCCGTTCCGCTTTCCAGCAACTCGATCCGGTAACGCAAGCCGGCCAATTCGGCAACGAGGGCCGCAACGTCGTGCGCGGACCGGGCATCGAGAGCGTGGATCTGTCGCTGTTTAAGGACTTCCGCGTCAGTGAATCGAAACGCGTGCAATTCCGCGCGGAATGCTTCAACACGCTGAATCATCCGAATTTCGGGCTGCCTGAAAATGATCTGGAGTCGCCGGCCTTCGGACAGATTCTGCAATCCGGCCCGCCGCGGCTTTTCCAATTGGCGCTGAAGTTGATCTACTGAAGCGTGCGAGAAAAAGGGCGGCTAGCCGATCCACTGAGTGACGGTGATGCCGCCATCGCGATTGCTGTGCACGAAGCGCAGCTTTCGCCCGTCTTCCATCAGCAGCGTCATCACCTGTCCCTGGTGGACAGCAACAAAGGATCCGTCGTGCGGGCACCATACCTGCCCGGCAACGGTCTTGACTCCAAATTCCGGAAGGTCGCCGCGATCGCAATCCAATTGGTCCTGGCTCAGCGATAGATGGTAGCGAACGGAAATTTCCTTCCCGCGGCCGGTGGTCGCTACACCATTTCCCTTAAGACGATCGATGAGCCGTTTACCATCAACGGGGGCCTTATGCTGGAAACTTGCGGCAGGGTTCGGCATAATTCAATCCGTGAGAGGTGCGGCTTCGAGGGAGCCACACGGTGCTACTGTTACTTACCGGCGTCCTCGAGACGATTGGCGGGAAACAACTAGGCCTTTAGTATAACATACTGACTATGCTTCACGATCAGCAACTGTTTCCGAGGCACGACCGTGAGGGAGTGCTCCACAAGGCCAGTTGCGCGCCGCATCCCGCAAGTGTAAATTAGTCGGAATGAAGCTCGCTTGGATCGGTCTATCCGCGGCGCTCCTACTCCCGGCCGGAAGCGCCATCAAAATACAAACCGCGCATTCTAGCGACCGCGAGCGCCAGACCAAGTCCGCCCTCGAACAGCTTCTCAGCGAACGCGATCTCTCCCGTTACATCTTTACCCGCAAAATCGTGATCGAGCAGCGCGCCATCAATCACGCCTTTCCCGAGTTGACCCTGAATGTCCGCTTTGCCGACTCGCCGGATGAGTTGATGTCGTCCTTCATTCACGAACAGATTCACTGGTACCTGCGCGACCACGATTCGCAGCAGAAGGCGGCCATCGCCGACCTGCGCCGCATGTATCCCGAAGCCCCGGTTGGCGGCACCGAGGGCGCCGATTCCCTGTATAGCACCTACGGCCATCTCGTCGACTGCTACCTGGAGATCGAAGCCGACCGTAAGTTGATCGGTTCTGAGCGAACTAAATCCGTCATCGCTGACAAAGGCCATTACACCTGGATTTATGCCACCATCCTGCGCGACGAGGTACGCATTGCCGAAGTGGTCGATAACCACCGCCTGCGCATCGAGTAGTGTGGCAGACTAAGAGCGGACCGGTATCTTATGAATCTACCCGTCAATCCGCCCGTATTGCCCATGCTCGCCAAACGGGTCGCCGAAATTCCGTCCGTGGGTCAGTGGATTTTTGAACCGAAGTGGGATGGATTTCGCGCGTTGATCTTCCGCGACGCCGGTGAGTTATTCATCCAGAGCCGCGACTCCAAGCCGTTGAACCGCTACTTCCCGGAACTGAGCGAACCGCTGTTGAAGCAGTTGCCGGAGCGCTGTGTGCTCGATGGCGAGATCGTCATCGCCCTCGAAGGCGCCCTGGATTTCGATGCGCTGCAGTTGCGCCTCCATCCAGCCGCATCGCGCGTGAAAAAATTGTCCGCGGAAATCCCGGCCTCGGTGGTGTTCTTCGATCTTCTGTGCGAGGGCGAGAGCGATTTGCGAAACGAACCGTTCGAGGTGCGCCGCCGCCGGTTGGAAGCCATCCTGTTGAATGCCGCGCCGCCCATCCACATCACGCCGGCCACCCGCACCGCCGAAGTCGCCTCCGATTGGTTCAAGCGCTTCGAAGGCGCGGGTCTCGATGGCGTCATCGCCAAGCCGGTCTCCGGCATCTACGAACCGGACAAGCGAGTGATGTTGAAGGTCAAGCACGAGCGCGACTGCGACTGCGTAGTAGCCGGTTTTCGCTGGCACAAAGACGCGGCAGGCACGGCGGTCGGATCGCTGCTGCTGGGCCTCTACGACGGCGCGCGCGCCTTGCAGCACGTCGGCGTGTGCGCCAGTTTCACTTTGGAAAAGCGCGCAGCCCTGGTGGAGTTCCTCGCAGCCCTACCGCGGCGGCGCATTAGTCAATCATCCCTGGGCCGCGTGGGCGAATGCGGAACCCGCCGGCGGCGAAGCAGGCCGCCGCATGCCCGGAGGACAAAGCCGCTGGAGCCAGGGCAAGGATCTATCCTGGGAACCGCTGCGCCCCGAACTGGTTTTGGAAGTCGCCTACGAACACATGCAGGGCAACCGCTTCCGGCACATGGCCCAGTTCCGCCGCTGGCGCACCGATAAAAATCCACGCGACTGCACTTACCAACAGCTCGAGGTGGTCCCGCCGCACGAACTGGCCGCCATCTTCGGCGCCCGCTAGGCCCAGTTGACGGCCATGCGGTATCATCCGCGGTAAGGAGGCAGCGCCCTCGTGTCCAACAGAACAAGTGAAGGCGTCGGAACCGGCGATATCTGCCCAGGTTGTCGGCAAAGCACCCAAGCCGGAGATTGGACCTGCCCGCATTGCGGACGGGTTCTTGACCGGTATCTGTTCAGCACCGTTACCCGGCAATCGGTTTCGGGAGCGGACAAAGATGCGTTTGTGGCAGGCTACGATGCCTGCATGAGCCAATGGCGCGAATCCCGCTCCGTTGAGATTGGCGTGTACCGGCCCGTTAAGGGCCACGAAACGGCATACCGGGCGGGCTGGCGGTTTGCCGCCGAAAAAGCTGGAGGGCAAGGCGGAACGGTCGCGCGGACGCCGCAGAGGCCTGGTGCTGCTTGGCTCTGGCGTATTGCTTCTGGCCATTGGCGGAGCCATGATGGCCGTCTCAAGTACCGTCCATATCACTGTGCTGCACATCGGTATTCTCGGCTTAGGCGCTTTGAACGTCTTGCTGGGCCTAACCGCTTTGATTACCGGCAGGAGCGACGAGTAGCAATCTTTGGTCTGTGGGGAAATGAAGACTCGTCGCTTCTAACCCCTCCGCGAACGCCATTCTCTCGTGGGGTCGTAGTCCGGATCCGGCGTCTCCTGCGCCGGCCGCTGGTCTTCCGGCACATGCCGCAGATTCACCCGGATCCGCGTCCAGGTGGACGACCGCCCGCGCATCGAATCCACCAGCACATCGTCGACGGCCAGCAGCCGCGCGGCGCCGGCGTGCTTCGCTTTCCATCGCTCCAGGCCGGCCAGCGCTTCGTCTTTGTTGGACGAATTTGCCACTACGATCAGCGGCATTTTCGCGCGCGGCTTCTTGGCTGCGGTCGACGCGCGCGACGGCGCCACACGCGGCCCTTCGCCCTCCATCTTGCGAAAATGAGGCGGCCACGGCGCATCGCCCAAACCCTCCGCTTCGTCTTTCGCCGCCAAATCGAGCAGAGCTTCGAGCGACCCCGGGAACTGGTCTATCTCCGCGTGCGGATCGCCAACCGCGGCAAATCGTTTCGGCACCGTAAAGACGGTGAAGTCCGCCGGATCGCAATCCCCAACTTCCTCCCAATGGAGCGGTGTCGAGACTCGCGCGTCGGGCAGCGGCCGGATAGAGTACGCCGAGCAGGTAGTGCGGTCCTTGGCGTTCTGGTTGTAGTCCAGAAACACGCCGTGCCGCTCCTCCTTCCACCACTTCGACGTCGCCAGCGTAGGAATGCGCCGCTCCACCGCGCGCGAAAGCGCCAGCGCCGCGCGCCGCACCTCCGTGAAGCTCCACCGGGGATGGATGCGCACATTCACGTGCATCCCGCGCGAGCCGCTCGTCTTCGGCCATCCGCGCAAACCCAATTCCCCCAGCAGCCCATTCACTTCCAGCGCTACCGTGCGCACATCATTCCACCCCACGCCCGGCCCGGGGTCCAGATCGATCCGCAATTCGTCGGGATGCTCCAGATCGTCGGAACGCACCGGATGCGGATGCAATTCGATGCATCCCAAATTGACGATCCAAATGAGCCCAGGCGAATCGTCAACCACCACTTCTTCCGCCGTGCGGCCCGAAGGAAACGAGAGCGTCACCGTGCGAATCCACCCGGGCCGCTGCTCCGGCGCTCGCTTCTGGTAAAACGCCTGCCCTTCCGCGCCGTCCACGAACCGCTTCAAGACGATGGGACGATCGCGAATCCCCTTGAGCGCGCCCGGCGCCACCGCCAGATAGTAGCGCACCAGGTCCATTTTCGACAGCTTCGCCTGTGCCGAGAAATACGGCTTCGCGGGATGCGTAATGCGCACCTCTCGCCCGTCCACAGTCACCAGTTCGGCATCTTCCTCTTTAAGCTTGCCCGCCACCATTTCAGCCTACACCGGCTGCGCCGATGAAGCACGCTGCCGCTCGAACGATGCGCGCGCATCGCGGGCCGATGCCTGGCTGCCATAGTGGACCGCAAAGCGGAGAGCCAGCGATCCTGCCGCGGCAAGCATGCCGGAAACGACGCGCATCTTGCGGCTGCGCGAGGGAAATAGGGACAGCCCCAAACCGGCAGCCGTCAGGACCCCGGCAGTCCTCCATAATTTGCCGCTCAACCCAACGCGCAGCGGTTCGCCAACCCGCGGCGTCCGTGAAGCGGAGCGCTCCACCATGTGGGCCGCGGCCAGTTCCATGGTGCGGCCGATGGCGCCGAAGCCAAACACAATCCGCTGCGCCTCGCGGCCTTCGGCAAATAGATCGATGATGCCGGCGGCACTCGACATGGCTGAAGCGGCAAACAGCGCCGGCATCCAGCGTCGGGCATCCTGCCACAGCGGAATCGCCGTACATGACACCAACACCCCGGTATATCCGGCCAGAGCCGCGCCAAACAATCCTGAGACATAACCCGCGCCGCGGCCGAGTTCGCCCAAAAAGCCGCTGCGCTTGCCGAACAATCCCGCAGCCATCGCGGCGGGAGCGGCGCCCGCCAAAATCCACGCGCCCATATTCATGGGCGACGTCGGGCGAAAGACCCGCATCATGTGCAGGAACCGCGCTGGACGGCCCAAATCGTGAATCAGCAGAGCCGCGCCCGTGCTCGATCCGGCAATGCCGATCCAGTGGCAAGTGGTGGAAAGTCGGCGCAATTCGCGCGTGCACCGGGGATCGCGGCAGGCGATCTGGATGGCCGCGCCCAGCGCTAGCGAAGCCCCCGCTGCGCCGCCTGCAAAATAGTAAAGCGGAATGTCGATTCCCCACACCGATTCCTTCAGCACCGGACGGCCATAATACGTGGTCGAGCCGTCGCCGCGCGCGGCGGGCTGGGCCCGCTCGCGGCTGCCGTTGTGCGTGGAACCATTCAGCGGCCGGCCGACATGCTGGGCGGCACCTTCGCCCTCCAGCAGGGCCAGCTTGCTATCGATCCCGCGCGCAGTTCCGCTTCCGTTGGTGGGTGTCATCCCCGCTTCCTTCCTGCGATCACGGAACCGATCGCGGCCGCCGCCAGCCCTGCCGCCGCGCATGCAAACGAGATCCAGGCTTCCTTTGCTTTCTTGGCCGGCGCTACCGGATCGGGCGGCAGGTTATAAGCTTCGGGCTTGTCCACCAGCAGGAAAAATGCATTCAAGCCCTCCGTGCCCGGTTGATCCGCGGCATCGGCGCCATAAAGGTACGCTTCCGGCAAGCCGTCTTTGTGCAACCGTTCGACGCGCTGCCGCGCGATCTGCTGTAGCGCCGGCAGGTCGCCGAACTTGATGGAATCCGTCGGGCAAGCCTTGGCGCAGGCCGGCTCCATGTCTTCCTTCAGCCGGTCATAACAGAGCGTACATTTCCAGGCGCGGCCATCGTCTTCTCTGCGGTCGATCACGCCGAACGGGCAGCTCACCACGCAGTATCCGCAGCCATTGCAGATGTCCGGCTGCACGTAAACGCGAATCGAACTCCGTGCGCACGATCGCTCCGGTGGGGCAGCTTTCCAGGCATCCGGCGCGCACGCAATGCTTGCATACATCCGAGTTAAACAGCCACGAAAATCCGCCCGCATCCTGATTGGACAGCGCCATGGGCCGCTCGATGAAGCTGACATGCCGCCACGTAGATGCGCCCAGTTCCACGGTGTTGTCGTAAGACATGCCCGAGAAACTGAAGCCGTCGTCCGGCAATTGGTTCCACTGCTTGCAGGCAACCTCGCAAGCCTTGCATCCGATACAAAGCGTGGTGTCCGTGAAGAAGCCTTTGCGCGCGGAGCGGTTGCCCGTGTCGTCGCGCCCAGCGCGGGTTTCCAGAGCGTGTGCCTCAATAGCCGTCAAAGAAGCGGCCATCAGCTATGCCCTTCCTTGCCCTGTTCCACCTCATATTGGTGCCCGGCGTCTTTGCGATTTTGCGCGCGCGGCAAGTCGCGATCCTTTTCACGGTCCGGCAACGGCGCCATAGCCGGCTTGCCTCGCACTCCCCGCCGCCTCCGGCCAGGCTCGATGGCCACGGTCAGCGCCTTGCTTTCCATGATGGAAACATTTGGATCGGCCACAAACGAAATCAGCTCGTTGGCCGCGTCGCCGCGCACCAACCCCGCGCTCGACCAGTGATACGGCATGCCCACCTGATGAATGGTGCGCCCGTTCAGCTTCAGCGGCCGGATGCGCCGCGTCACCAGGACCCGCGCCTCCACTTCGGCACGCGCGGAACGGATGGTCGCCCATCCGCCGTTTCGCAACCCCACCTCTTGCGCGAGTTCAGGCGAGACTTCGCAAAACGCTTCCGGCTGCAATTCGCTCAACCACGAAAGCCAGCGCGACATTCCCCCGGCGGTATGGTGTTCGGTCACGCGATAAGTCGTCAGGATGTATGGAAAGCGCGGGTCGGCATAAGGCTGATGATAAGGATTGTCGCGCTTGCGCATCCACTCCATGCGCGATGGGTTGCATTGCTGGCGGTAGAGCGGATTTTTTAGAACGGATTCCTGCGGCTCATAATGCGTGGGCAGCGGCGCATCCGCCAAGCCGCTCGGAACGAACAGCCATCCCTTGCCATCGGACTGCATCAGGAAAGGATCGGCGCCCGATATGGTTTCCTTGCCGCGCGCATCCCGCGCCGGACGGTAATCCGGCGGCTTGGCGATGAAGTCGGGTTCATCGTGCCCGGTCCATTTCTGTGCACGCTCATCCCACCAGACATACGCCTTCCGTTCCGACCACGGTCTCCCCTCCGGATCGGCCGAAGCCCGGTTATATAGCAAGCGCCGGTTGTGAGGCCACGCCCAAGCCCAATCCGGCGCTACCCAGCTTTGCTCCCAATATGGTTTGCGGCGCGCCGTCTGGTTGATGCCGTCCTTGTAGCATCCCGAATAAATCCAGCAGCCGCACGCGGTGGAACCATCGTCTTTGAGGGAAGTAAAACCATCCACGAGCTTGCGGTCCGCGACGGTGTAGCCATTGATTTCCCGCAGCACGTCTTCGCCGGATACCGCGCCTCGCGGTCCTTCCACCGGATAGTCCCACGTCATATCGTGGATAGGCCGGTCCTTCGCTTCGATCGAATCCGCATACAGCCGCTTCAGCCGCTTGCCCAACTCGAAGATGAAATCCAGTTCGCTGCGGCAATCGCCCGGAGGGTCGATAGCCTTGTGATGCCATTGCAGCAGCCTTTGCGTATTGGTAAAGCTGCCTTCCTTCTCCACGTGTGTCGCGGCGGGGAAGAAGAACACTTCGGTGCCGATGTCTTCCGTGCGGATTTCCCCCCTTTCGATCTCCGGCGCCTGGCGCCAGAATTCGGCGGTTTCGATGAGCTGGAAATCGCGCACTACCAGCCAGTCGAGCCGGCGCAACCCCTCGCGATGCAGCGCGCCATTCACCGTGCCCACCACGGGATTTTCGCCCATCACGAAATAGCCTTTCAGCTTTCCATCCGCCATGTCCGCCACCCTGCTCATGTGCGAGTGATCGCCGGTCATCGCCGGCAGATAATCGAAGCAATAACCATTCTCCGGCCGCGCCGCGTCGCCGTACCAGGCCTTCAATAGTGACGTGGAGTATTTGCGGAATTCGCCCCACCAGCCGGAAGGCGACTCGTTCAAGTCATTGTACGTTTCGAAATCGCGATCGTGCTCGGCTCGCGGCATGGGCAGATAACCGGGCAGCAGGTTATACAGCGTAGGGATGTCGGTGGAACCTTGAATCGAGGCGTGCCCGCGCAGCGCCATGATGCCGCCGCCCGGCCGCCCCATGTTACCGAGCAGCAGTTGGATGATGCTGCCGTGCGGATATATTGCACGCCCGTGGTGTGCTGCGTCCAACCTACCGCGTAGCAGAATGCCGACGTGCGCTCGCGTCCCGAGTTGCGGCAGAGCGCTTCCGCCACCGCGATCAGCCGGTCGCGCGGAATGCCGCACGTATCTTCCACCATCTCCGGCGTGTACCGCGCATAGTGGCGCTTCAGGACCTGGAACACACAGCGCGGATGCTGCAGGCTAGGATCGGTGTGCTCCGCGCGCAGTGGCATCTTCTGCTTCTTGCCTTCGGCGCCCTCGCTTTCGCGTGCCCCCGCCGCCGCCGATGGATCCACCCCCTCATACATCCAGGTCTTGGAATCGTACTCCCCCTTGTCGGAATTCCAGCCGCTGAAAAACCCATCGTTGTCCTCCGCATCCACATACCCTTCGCTCAGAATGGCGGGAGCATTTGTATAGTTCACAACGTACTCGTGGAAATATCGCTCGTTCTCCAAAATGTAGTGAATGATTCCGCCCAGGAAAGCGATGTCGCTGCCCGCCCGAATGGGCACGAGAATATCGGCGACCGCGCTGGTCCGCGTAAAGCGCGGATCCACATGAATGATGGTGGCGCCGCGTTCTTTGGCCTTCATCACCCAGCGGAATCCCACCGGATGGCATTCCGCCATGTTGGAACCCTGAATGACGATGCAGTCCGAATTCTGCAAATCCTGCTGGAACGTGGTGGCCCCGCCCCGCCCGAACGATGTCCCCAAACTGGGGACGGTCGAGGAGTGTCAAATACGGGCCTGGTTCTCTATTTGTAGGATGCCGAGCGAAGTGAACAGTTTCTTGATCAGATAATTCTCTTCATTATCGAGCGTGGCGCCGCCCAGATGCGCGATCGCCATGGTGCGATTCAGCCGGTGGCCCTTCTCGTTGCGCTCCTCCCAATTTTCGTCGCGCGTCTGCTTCACGCGCTCCGCCACCATCTCCATGGCCCGTTCGAGCGGGATTTGCTCCCACTCAGTGCCGTAAGGCCTGCGGTACAGAACATGATGCTCGCGCTGCGTGCCGGTCACCAGTTGGAAGGTTGCGGCGCCCTTGGGACACAGGCAGCCGTTCGAAATGGGCGAGCGCGGGTCGCCTTCAATGTCGACGATCTTCTCGCTCTCTACGTACACCAGTTGGCCGCAGCCGACCGCGCAATAAGGACACACCGACGCCACTACGCGATCGGCCTTTAGGGTGCGAGCCGTCAGGCTTTCGGTACGCGCCGAACACGCCGCTTCGCCCAGTGCCTCGATGTCGCCTGTTGCAATCTGTTTCCAAACCGGCCAGATCGGCATTCGATTCCTTTCCTCTTTTTATACCCTAAGCCGGCGCAGCGCAAGTTCAACAGCCTTGTGGGGCAGGATGGTAGTGGGCAACTGGTCGTCGGTCCCACACCGAGCCGTGGCCGTAAGGGAGCGTTTTACGACGGATCGCGTTGCCGCGCTTGGGTAACTCCTCGCGCCAAGCCCAAGCCCGCGAGAATCAGCACAATTACGACGATCCACTGCGTGTGAATGTGCATGTAGTGAGCGCCCAGGGCGACGCCAATCGTGAAGATGAGATAGCCTGCCACATACAATGCGTAAGACATGTCCCAAGCCTCAGCAACTGGAAACCCAAAGCGAATCCCTGTCGGACCCATCGGCGGTCCCTAAAGTACGGTCCCGCTCATTTTCGCCCGGATATACAGGAGGGATAAACAGGTCATCGGCCGGGAGCTACCTGCTCGATCGCCGAACGAAGATAGCGGCGAATCAGCGGGCTGCCGGCTTCTTTCTCATCGTGTATCGCGACATGACGGATCATCTTGCCCGTGCCCACCAGTACTCTGTTTGGGTCCGGCAACTGAGCCCCGCGGTTGAAGCCCAGATTCACATGTGTGCTGTAAGCGACAACGTGGCAAAAGCCATCCTTCATCGGCTTGCCTGTGAAAGAAAAGCCGATCGCTACGGCGTATCCTTTTGCCAGCGATTCAATCGCATCCGGCGCCTCTTCCAGCACCACATCGCGCATCGCCAGCATCAGGCCGGACACGTGCGGGTCATACGAAGCAAGGTAGGCGAGAAGCTTGCGATCGGGCGGCCGGGCCATCTCCGGCAGTTTAGCACCCGGTGCCCTACATTACCCTGCGCTCATCGCGCCACGAATTCGTATGAGCCGGACCCGGCGGAAACAATCCTGGTGCCCTCCGGCCCTTCGCGGGACTCGACTGGCTTTCCACTTTCCATCACCCGGCCGCCCGCCTTCACCGGTACATAAATCGATGCCTTCGTGTTCGGCGGAATGGTCACGCGCAGGGTGAACCTGCCCTCCGCACCCGCATTCCAGTCGCTGACGATCTTTCCGTACACCGAGTCGTATTCCCCGCGCGCGTGCGTAATCGGCCCGTTGGCCCGCGGCCGGATCACGATCTCGTGGAATCCCGGCGCGGCCGCCTCTGTATCGATCCCCGCCACATAGCGATAAATCCACGCCACCACCGATCCGAACGCGTAGTGGTTGAACGAATTCATGGCCGGATCGCCGGAGTCGGAGTTCCACCGCTCCCACCATGTCGTAGCGCCCTTGCGAATCATGTAGCCCCAGGACGGAAAGGTTTCCGTCATCAGCAGCCGGTAAGCGACATCCGTGCGCCCGTTCTCCGCCAGTGCAAACAGGATATGCGGCGTGCCCAAAAATCCGGTCGAAACGTGCCAGCCCTTCGCCTCGATCTCCTTCACCAGTTTGCCGGTCGCGGCGGCCCGCAGCGCGTCGGGCACTAGGTTCATGTGCAGCGCCAGCACGTACGATGTCTCTGTTCCCGTGCCCACTGTACCGTCCGCTTTCACGTAAGCTTTCTCGAACGCCTCGCGAAGATGCCCGCCCAGCGCTATGTACCGTGCGGCGGCGCTGTCGTCCCCGATGGCATGCGCCATTTGCGACATCATGCCTGCCATCATCGACCAGTAAGCGGTGGCGATCAGATCCTTCGGCGTGCGCGTATCCGGCGCCAGCCAGTCCGCGAAGTTCGGCCCCACTCGCTTGCTGCGCAGAAAATCGGGATTGCCATCCTCGATGAATTTCATCCATCGCTCCATGGCGCTCCAGTTCTCTCTCACCAAACCCGTGTCGCCGTATTGCTGCCATGCGGTCCACGGTACGATCACGCCCGCATCGCCCCACCCCGGCGCTCCCGCCCCCAGAAATCCGCCCATCTTTTCCACGCCCGGCGCCACATTGCCAAACGAACCCTCCGCGGTCTGGTCGTCGCGCAAGTCGCGCGTCCATTTGTGGCCGAAGGCCGCGATATCCGCGTTGTATGACCCCGTCCGCCAGAAAACCTCGGCATCGCCGGTCCAGCCCAGCCGTTCATCGCGCTGCGGACAGTCCGTGGGTATGCTCAAAAAGTTGCTGCGCTCGCCCCAAATGGATACCTGCCACATCTGGTTCACCAGTTCGCTCGAAGTGGACAGCTTGCCGGTCAGCGTTTGCGCCGACGACACCACCTCCCCTTCGAAGTTCGATACATCCGCCTTCCCCGGGAATCCGCTCACCTCCACATAGCGAAAACCATGAAAAGTGAAATGCGGAGACCATGTTTGTTCTCCGCCGTGTAAGTACAAAATGTCGGTCGCGTTCGCATTCCGTAGATTGTCGCGGTATAGATTCCCATCCGGCGAAAGAATCTCCGCGAATCGCAAACCAATCCGCGTGCCCGCTTCGCCCGAAGCCTTCACCCGCAGCCAGCCCACCATATTCTGGCCCATATCCACGATCCAGCCCCCGCCCGGCGCGGGAGTGACGGCGCGCGGCTGAACGGTCGTCACAATGCGCGGTGGCGCCGCCACCTCAGCCGAGACCAGACCCGGGGGCGCAGCCGCAATCGCAGCCGCTGCCCATGCCGCATCCCGAAATCCGGCTTTTTGCCACCCGGGTTGCTCCAGGCGCGAGTCGTACACTTCTCCCGCATAAATCTCCGAATGCAGCACCGCCGATTGCGACGTCTTCCACTGTTCGTCCGTCGCCACCGTGCTGCTCGGCCCATCCGCGTAATCGATGCGTAACTGCGCCAGCATCCGGGTCGGCGCAGGCAGAAACGAAAAACGTAAGCCCGTCCAGGTCAGCCCGCTGCCGAACCATCCATCGCCCAAAATCGCCCCGATCGCATTCCGGCCTTGCCGCAACATCGCCGTGACATCGTAAGTCTGGTAAGTGACGCGCTTGCTGTAATCGGTGTACTCAGGCGTCAGTTCGTCGCTCCCCACCCGGCTGCCATTCAGGAAGGCGCGGTAACTCCCGAGCGCCGTCGCGTATAAGCGCGCCGCCCGCACCGGCTTTGCCACGTCGAACTCGCGGCGGAACAACCCCGCCGGCCCAGGCAGCGGACCGATATCGCCGCCGAAATGCTGGTCATCGACATCCGCGGCAGCGATCGCCGCCGGCTTGAAATTTGCGTCCGCCTCCAGCCGCCCCTGCCACAAGGCATCGGTCGCATGAATTTCGTTCTCGCCGTCCGCCCGCCGAATCTTCAATAACGCCGCCAGCCCCGCCGCCAGCCCCCCGCCTTGCGGCCCACTGAAGAATCCCGGAGCCAGGGCCGTCACGCTCACCTCGACCCTATTGTGGCCCGCGGTCATCAGGTCGGTCACATCCTGACGGTCGAAGCTGTGAAAGTCGCTCTTGCCGCCCGCATCCTGGCCGTTTACTTTCGCCTTGAAAGCCCCGCGCGCCACCAGGAACAACGCCGCATTCGCCGGCTTCGCCGCTAAATCGACATCCAGATGAAATACGGCAACCGTCTTGGGCACGACCTGAAACGCATCCTGGCCCGCCACCCAAATCCAGTGAATCGCGGCGCGCTCCGCATCCGCTGCGGCGTCCGCGCGGCTGATCCACTTCGCTTTCCAATCGGACGCGGACATCAGCCCCATTTCCCACCATGCCGGTTCGGCTGCGTCCTCCACGCCCCCGCGCGCATTCCACACCCTCACCGTCCAGTAATACCGGCGGCCCGATCTCCAGCGGTTTCCCCGCGTATGCAATGCTCACCGATTCCGCCGACGGTTGCTTCCCGCTATCCCACATGTCCGCATGCCAGGAGCGCAGCCCTTCTATGCTCGACGCCACGCGAATCTGGTATGCGCTCTGGCGCCAGTTGCGTTCCGTACTGTCGCTGCGCCAGGAGAGCCGCGGCTGCGCCGCATCCATCCCCAATGGGTTGGTCAGATATCCGCAGCGAAGATCGACGGGCCGCGCCAGGGCCGTCGCGGCAGTCAGTAAAACAAGAATTATGGCTCTCATGGGATGAAACCGTCTGCCGAATTGTATCAGGAATCTTTCTGGATTCCCGATTACGAGGCGAGGCCGCCCCCCTTGTCATTCGCAGCGCAGAGCCGCCATCGGGTCGATTCGCAAAGCCCGCCGTGCCGGCACGAAAGCGGCCAGTAGAGCGACTCCCAGGAAGAATATCGTAATCCCCAGGAAAGCCGCTGGGTCGACGGGGCTGACACCGCTGAGCAGGGCGCGCATGAGCTGTGCGGCTGCGGCGGCCGCGATCAATCCCATCAGCAGACCGCCCACCACTGGACGCCCGGTCTCGCTCAACACCATCCGGAATACTTGGCCTCGATTCGCGCCAAGAGCGATGCGAATGCCTACTTCCCGCGTCCGCCGCACCACTGCGTAACTCACACTGCCATAGATCCCCGCCGATGCCAGCAGCAGGCCCAGCAGCCCGATCACGCTGGCGAAAAGTCCCGAGCAGCGCGCCACCACAAACTGCGGGCTGTTGCTCAGCGCGTCTTCCAGCGTGATGGCGTGAGCGATCGCGTTGGGATCGACGCGATGGATGGCAGTCGCTGCGCCGTGAACCAGGGCGCATCGGATCCGTGCGAGCGCGCAGTAGCATGGGCGTCTGATCGAGTTGGTCCGGTGGAAGCGCGAGATATGCCTTTTCCGAATCTGAACCATCCAGCAGTACGCCCCGCGTGTCGCGGGCAACTCCCACGATAAGGTAGCCATGCCGCTCCGGCGCAATTTCACCGTCCAGGTGAAACTGGTCCGAGATATCGAGCGAGATGCTGTGTCCGATGGCGTCCCCCTTGGGCCACAGCGAACGGGCCGCCGATTCGCTCAACACCACCGTGTCGGCGCTGCCGCCCTGCCGATCGAACCCGCGCCCGGCAAGCAGCGGGATATCCAGGATGTCGAAATAATCGGCCTGCACGAAGGTATAAAATAGCGTCCGATCGGCGCCCACTCTGGCTGTGCGCAAGCCTCCGTTGTCCGGCGAATGGCCGAAGCTGACCCCGGACACTCCCGGAAGCGCTCGGAGACTCGTCGCGATTTGACGGAGTCCAGCAATTTGCTTGCCGTGCGCGTAGTCCAGTCCCGGCGGAAAGCTTACCTCCAGTTCCAGCACATGCTTCGCTTCGTAGCCCGTTTGCATGCTGAGAGCCCGCGCGGAGCTGTGGATAAGCAGTCCGGCCAGGACCAGAAGAAACAGGCAAATGCCAACCTGGCATGCCATCAAAACGTCCCGCAACCGCCGATTGCCCAGCCGCCACGCGAATCGCGCACCCTCCTCTTTTAGCGCCGACGTTAGATCGGGACGCGAGCATTCCAACGCCGGAGCAAGCCCGAAAAGAACAGAGGCGAACAAGGACATCAGGAAGACATAAACGAAAATGGTCCGGTCGGGAGCGATGTGCAGCGCGAATGTGCCCCATTCGATCGGCATGGCAACGGAAGCCTGTACCACAATAAACCGCAGCGCCCAATACGACAGCGCCATCGAAATGCCGCCGGCTGCAAATCCGAGCAGCGCGCTTTCGGTGAGCAGCTGGCGAATGAGGCGGGCGCGGCTGGCCCCTAGAGAGAGCCGCACGCCAATTTCGCGCTGCCGGGCGGCGGAACGCGCCAGTTGCATGCCCGCCACGTTCGCGCAGGCGATCAACAAAACCAGCCCGACAGAGCCCAGCGTAACGGCGATAACCAGCTTCAATTTGGGGTCCTGCTCCGGACGTTGAAACGGCGAGCCCGGCGCGAGTTGGATGGTTAGCGCGCGGCTGCCCTCTGACGCAGCGGCGTGCAACCCGCGCAGACGGTTGGCCAACGCTTCGGTTTCCGCTTGCGCCTGCGCCACGCTCACCCCGTGCCCGATTCGGCCCACCAGGGTGCAGCATTGTTTCTCGCGATTGCTGAGAAGGTCCGAACCCTTGCTCAGCAGCGGTTCGCTCCCGATCGGCATCCAGAAATCCGGAACCTCCGTGGTAAACGTACCTAGAAAGTCGCGCGGCGTGACGCCGATGATAGAAAAGGCGGCGCCGTTCAGTTTCACCGTCCGCCCCAGAATCGGAGCGCCCCCGAAGCGCCGCTCCCGGTAATTCTCGCTGATTAAAATCTGGGGCCGCATCGCGAACTCGTGAGCGTCGCGCTGCAGGAACACTCGGCCCCGAATGGCGCCCACGCCCAATACAGAGAAGAAATTGTCGGAGACCACGGCCACTGTGCAGAACTGCGCGCCCGTGCTCATCAGCGTGGGCATGCGAAATCCCAATGCCGAAATCACCGCGCTGCCCAGACCTCGCGCCGGAGCCGGTGTGGCGCCCGCTTCGCTCAGCGTCGCGTTCTCGCCGGTGAACGCCAGCAGCCCGGAAAAAGAACCGTTGCTTTCGCGCTGAGCTTGATAGTCAAGGTAGCTGATGTTGGGATCGTAAGCGTGGCCCGGCCGCGAGTGGTAGATGTTATACAGCTCCTCCGGATGCGCGCCGTCCAGCGGACGCAGCAGAAATGCTCTGTACGCGGTGAACACCGCCGTGTTGACGCCGATCCCCGCCGCCAGCGCCAGCACCGCCAGGCTCGTAAAGCCCGGATGTTTGGCCAGCATCCGCGCCGCGAACCGTACATCGCGCGCCACACTTTCCACGAAGGTCAGCAGGTCCGCCTCGCGCATATCTTCCTTGATGAGGGTGGCGTTCCCGAATCGGCGGCGCGCGCCCCGCTCGGCGTCGTCGGCCGCCATCCCTTCGGCCGCGTTGCGCTCAGCCCGCATCGCTAAGTGGTAGCGCAGCTCTTCCTCCATCTCGGCGGTCACCGCATCGCGGCGTAACAGTGCCCGGGCCCGGCGAATCCATCCCATACAGTTATGCCTTTCTCCCCTCGAACGCAAGCACCCGCGCCACCGCCTGGCTCACGCTGTTCCAGTTACGTGCTTCGGCTTCCAGTTGCTTCCGCCCGGCTGCGGTCAGTTGGTAAAATCGCGCCCGCCGGTTGTTTTGCGATACACCCCATTCCGATCGCACCCACCCTTGCTGCTCCATGCGGTGCAGGGCGGGGTAGAGCGACCCCTCCTCCACCCGCAGAACATCGTCCGAAATGCTCTGAATATGTAAGGTGATGTCCCAGCCATTCATGGCCCCGAACTGGAGCGACTTCAGCACCAGCAACCCTAAACTGCCCAAGAGTACGTCGCCCTTGCTTCCCATAGTTGTCTATAGGAAGTCTGTCACGAGTCTCCGCGGCTGTCAACGCCTTTCTTCAGGACACCCCGGCGTCCGTGCTAAACTTCGACTAACCGAGGTTGCATTTGTATCCCCACTCACGCTTCGCCCTGCCTTTCGCCCTAGCATTACTATCCTGGGCAGCCCCGGCGCAGACCTTCACCGAATACCCCATCCCAACCGCCGCCAGCCAGCCCTTCTCCGTCACCCCAGGCCCCGATGGCAATCTCTGGTTCACCGAAGTTCTCGGCAATAAGATCGGTCGCATCACCCCCAGCGGAGTCATCACCGAATTTCGCATCCCCACCCCCGATAGCCAGCCCATCTGGATCGTGGCCGGCCCGGATGGCGCCCTCTGGTTCACCGAAATGATCGGCAATAAGATCGGCCGCATCACTACTGCGGGCGCGTTTACCGAATATCCAGTCCCAACCCCCAACGCCAGCCCCTGGGACATTATTTGTGCGCCCGACGGAAATCTCTACTTCACCCAGCACGGGCATACCAACCAAATAGGTAGTATTACCACCTCTGGCGTGATCGCCGAATATCCCGTGCCCCTGTCTCCTTGGGACCTCGGCGTCGGCCCCGATGGCGCCATCTGGTACACCGAATTCTTCTACAACAAAGTCGCCCGCATGACCCTCGCCGGCCGCGTCACCAACCAGTTCCCTTCGCCCGCCGCCGATAGCGAACCCAACGTCATCATCACCGGCCCCGATCAGTTGCTCTGGTTTACCGACTACGAGACCAACCAGATCGCAACCATGACCACCACCGGCGTCATCACCGAATATCCCGTCCCCACGCCCCACAGCCTCCCCGGCTCCATCGTCACCGGCCCCGATGGCAATCTCTGGTTCACCGAACACGGCGGCAACAAAATCGGCAGCATCACCACCGCCGGCGCCATCGCCGAATACCCAATCCCGACTCCCCTCTCCGCACCCATGGTGGGCGAATTCGGTCCTGACGGTGCCCTCTGGTTTACCGAATATTACGGCAACAAAATCGGCCGCATGTCCCTGCCATGACCTGGCGCCCCTACGCCTGCTACCCCCGCCCCCTTTTACTGCCTTCTTACTGAGGGTCCACCCGATCGCGTGCGCCCCTATTTCCCCCGCAATTCCACTGCACTTGCATACCGATCTGCTTTTCGGTATGATGAAAAAGTTTCGCGAGTACAGCTTTCTGCTTCTGCGCTACCACTGCGAATTCGCAGTCCGGCCGGGGGTGAGGTCCCGAGGTTCCTCCGGTTTCACCGGATGGAATATGGACCTGTCCGAAGCAATCCTCGCAGTTGTGAACCGTAGACACTAGCGCCTTTAGCTTGTGCGTGTATTTTGGCGGGCCTAAGCGCCCATCCGAACTGAAATAAGGACTTAAGGGAAGGTTCGTGCCGACTTTTAACCAACTTGTGCGTAACGGGCGAAGACCGCCACGTTGGAAGACCGCCAGTCCGGCGCTGCAGAGCTGCCCCCAGAAGCGCGGCGTTTGTACCCGCGTGTACACCTCCACTCCGAAGAAGCCGAATTCGGCGCTGCGTAAAGTGGCGCGCGTCCGGCTGACCAACGGAATCGAGGTCACCACGTATATCCCAGGCGTCGGCCATAACCTGCAGGAGCACTCCATCGTGCTCATTCGCGGCGGCCGCGTCAAGGATCTGCCCGGTGTGCGCTACCACGTCATCCGCGGAGCGCTGGATACGGCCGGTGTCGCCAACCGCAAGCAGAGCCGGTCGAAATACGGAGCAAAGCGGCCAAAGGCTTAGGCTGCGGGAATCGATATGCCACGAAGACGACGCGTTGAAATTCGGGAAGTGCCGCAGGATCCGGTATATAGCTCCACATTGGTCGAGAAGTTCATTAACTCGATGATGTGGCAGGGAAAGAAGACTGTCGCGCAAGGCATCTTCTACGACTCGATGGACAAGATCCGGGAGCGCTCCGGCGACGACCCGTTGAAGCTGTTCAAGAAGGCCGTCGAGAACGTCAAGCCGCTGCTGGAAGTCAAGACGCGGCGCGTCGGCGGCGCCAACTATCAGGTGCCAATCGAGGTGCCGAACAACCGCCGCACCAGCCTGGCCATCCGCTGGATCGTCACGCAGGCCCGCTCCCGGCCCGAAAAGGGCATGCCGGAAAAGTTGGCCAACGAGTTGAATGACGCCGCCAACATGCGAGGCGGCGCCATCAAGAAAAGGGACGACGTTCACCGCATGGCCGAAGCCAACAAAGCGTTCGCGCATTACCGATGGTAGTTTGGAATCCTGTTTAGGACAAAGGAAAAGTAAGAGAGTTCTATGCCACGTACGGTACCGCTCGAAAGGATGAGGAACATCGGCATCGCTGCCCACATCGATGCTGGTAAGACCACTACAACCGAGCGCATCCTCTATTACACGGGCCGCACGCACAAGCTCGGCGAAGTCCACGAAGGCACCGCCATCATGGACTGGATGGAGCAGGAGCAGGAGCGCGGCATCACCATCACTTCCGCCGCTACCACCTGTTTCTGGCGCGACATCCAAATCAACATCATCGATACTCCCGGCCACGTCGATTTCACCGCCGAAGTCGAGCGCAGCCTCCGCGTGCTGGATGGCGCGGTCGCCGTTTTCGACGCCGTCGCCGGCGTCCAGCCGCAATCCGAAACCGTCTGGCGCCAGGCCGACAAGTACAACGTTCCGCGCATTTGTTTCATCAATAAGATGGACCGCGTGGGCGCCGACTTCTTCCACTCCATGGAAACCATCGTCAGCCGGCTGAAGTGCAAGCCGGTTGCGATCCAGTTGCCGGTCGGCGCGGAAGATCAGTTCAAGGGCATCATCGATCTGGTCGAGATGAAGGCGCGCATCTGGCGCGACGAAACGCTGGGCGCGGAGTACGACGAAGTCGATATTCCCGAAGACCTGCTCGAGCAGGCGCAGCGAATATCGCGAGAAAATGATCGAAGCGGTGGCCGAGCACGACGACGCGCTGTTCGAAAAATTCATCGAAGGCCAGGCGCTCACCGAGGCCGAAATTCACCGCGGCATTCGCAAAGCTACCATCGCGCTGAAGATTTTCCCGGTCATCTGCGGCTCGGCATTCAAGAATAAAGGCGTGCAGACCATGCTCGACGCGGTGGTCGACTATCTGCCTTCGCCTCTGGATGTTCCGCCGGTCGAAGGCTCCGCCGTCGGCGATCCCACGCAAGTGATCACCCGCAACGCTTCCGACAGCGAGCCGTTCGCCGCTCTCGTCTTCAAAATCATGACCGACCCGTACGTCGGGCAGTTGGCCTTCTTCCGCGTTTATTCGGGCAGCCTCTCCGCCGGCGAATCGGTATTCAACGTGGCCAAGGGCCGCAAAGAGCGCATCGGACGCCTGCTGCGCATGCACGCCAACAAGCGCGAGGAAATCCAGGAAATCTATGCCGGCGACATCGCCGCCGCCGTCGGACTGAAAACCGTCCAGACCGGCGACACCATCTGCGACGACAATTCGCCGATGGTGCTCGAATCGATCGAATTCCCCACGCCCGTCATTCAGCTGGCCGTCGAGCCGAAAACCAAGGCCGACCAGGAAAAGTTGGGTCATCGCCATCCAGAAACTGGCGCAGGAAGATCCTACCTTCCGCGTCGCTACCGACCCGGAAACCGGCCAAACCATTCTCTCCGGCATGGGCGAGTTGCACCTCGAAATCATCGTCGACCGCATGATGCGCGAATTCGGCGTCGGCGCCAACGTCGGCAAGCCGCAGGTTGCCTACCGCGAAACCATTCGCCGCCACGCCGAAGCCGAAGGCCGCCACGTCAAGCAAAGCGGAGGCCGCGGCCAGTACGGTGTGGTCAAGATCAAGGTCGAGCCGCTGCCCTCGGGTTCCGGTTTCGAATTCGTCAACGAAATCTACGGCGGCACCGTTCCCAAGGAATATATCAAGCCGATCGAAGCCGGGATGCGCGAAGCCCTCGAGGGCGGTGTGCTGGCCGGATATCCCATGTCCGACCTCAGGGCTGTCCTTTACGACGGCAGCTATCACGATGTCGATTCGTCGGAAATGGCCTTCAAAATTGCTGGTTCGCTGGCCATCAAGGAAGCCGCCCGCAAAGCCAAGGCTGTCCTTCTCGAGCCCATCATGGCCGTCGAAGTCGTCGTCCCCGAAGAGTATATGGGTGACGTCATCGGCGACCTGAATTCGCGCCGCGGACGCATCGAAGGTATGGAGCTGCGGGGAACCACGCAGATCATCAAGAGTCTGGTTCCGCTTTCGGAAATGTTCGGATACGCTACCGAATTGCGCTCCCGTACCCAGGGCCGCGGCAGTTTCACCATGCACTTCGGCAAGTACGAAGATGTGCCCTCGGCGCTGTCCGAGGAAATCGTCAATCGGATTCAAGGAAAAGTTACCAAATAGGTGGAGATCATTTATGGCTAAGGAAAAATTTGATCGCAGCAAGCCGCACGTCAACATTGGCACCATCGGTCACATCGACCATGGCAAGACCACGCTGACCGCGGCCATCACCAAAGTTCTGGCAAAGAACAACCCCAAGGTGAAGTTCCGCAGTTTCGATTCCATCGACAACGCGCCGGAAGAAAAAGCCCGCGGTATCACGATTGCGGTGGCCCACGTCGAGTACGAAACCCCCAACCGGCACTACGCCCACGTGGATTGCCCCGGCCACGCCGACTACATCAAGAACATGATCACCGGCGCGGCGCAGATGGATGGCGCCATTCTGGTAGTCGCCGCTACCGACGGCCCCATGCCCCAGACCCGCGAGCACTTGCTGCTGGCCCGTCAGGTGGGTGTGCCGTTCATCGTGGTCGCGCTGAACAAAGTCGACATGGTGGATGACGCCGAACTGCTCGACCTGGTCGAACTGGAAATGCGCGAACTCCTGACCACCTACCAGTTCCCGGGCGACGAAGTGCCTGTAGTGCGGGTTTCCGCCCTCGGAGCGTTGAACGGCGAGCCGGAGTGGGAGAAAAAGATCGACGAGCTGATGGCCGCGGTGGATTCTTACGTCCCGCTGCCGGTGCGCGAAGTGGACAAGCCGTTCATCATGCCGATCGAAGATATCTTCTCGATCCAGGGCCGCGGCACGGTAGTCACGGGCCGTATCGAGCGGGGCATCGCGAAGGTCGGTGAGCAGGTGGAAATCGTGGGTTTCCGCGATACGCGGCAGACGGTAGTCACCGGCATCGAAATGTTCAAGAAGTTGTTGGACGAAGGCCGGGCCGGAGACAACGTCGGATTGCTGTTGCGCGGTATTGAAAAAGACGACGTGGAGCGCGGGCAGGTAGTGGCGAAGCCGAAGTCGATCACGCCGCACAAGAAGTTCAAGGGCAGTGTGTACGTGCTGAGCAAGGAAGAAGGTGGGCGGCATACGCCATTCTTCAAGGGATACCGGCCGCAGTTCTACTTCCGCACCACGGACGTAACGGGAGTGGCGCAGTTGCCGGAAGGCACGGAGATGGTGATGCCGGGCGATAACGTGAATCTGGAAGTCGAGCTGATCACGCCCATCGCCATGGACAAGGGGCTGCGGTTCGCGATCCGTGAAGGCGGACGTACCGTAGGCGCCGGCACCGTCACCGATATCATCGAATAGCGCAAAGGGGCGCGCTTCCCGCGCCGCCATAAAGGAAATGGATCTACTAAAACATTGCGGCGCGGGCCGCCCCGTTTTGCGCGCAGTAAAGAGGAATCAATGGCGCTGAGAGAACGCATTCGCATCCGCTTGAAAGCCTACGACCACCGTGTGCTGGACCAATCGACGACGGAGATCGTCGATACCGCCAAGCGCACCGGAGCCAGTGTAGCCGGTCCCATTCCGCTGCCCACATCGCGCAGCGTTACCACCGTGTTGCGCTCTCCGCACGTGGACAAGAAGTCGCGCGAGCAGTTTGAAATCCGCACTCATAAGCGGCTGCTCGACATACTGGAGCCGACCCAGCAAACCGTAGATGCCCTGATGAAGCTGGATCTGCCTGCGGGTGTGGATGTCGAGATCAAGGCCTTTGGGAAAGACCATAAGTAGCGGGAAGTAGGAGGTCGGGAGCCGCTTTTCCGGCGCCCGGCTTCCGGTTGTATCGAAACGAGTAAAAGCGGGAGCTACAGCAGAGATCGGAACTGAAAAGATTCCGCCTCCTGACTCCTGAGTTCAGGACGTTAAACATGAGTCCAGGTATCCTTGGCAGAAAAATCGGAATGACGCAGGTGTTCCGGCCGGACGGGCAGGTGGTTCCGGTCACCCTCCTTAAGGCGGGGCCCTGTATGGTCGTGCAGCGCAAAACGCCCACGACCGACGGCTACGACGCGGTCCAGCTCGGCCTGATGGAATTCATCAAGCCCGCTCGCATCAACAAGCCGATCGGAGGGCACCTCAAAAAGGCCGGCGCGGAGGGCTCGCGCTTCATGCGTGAATTCCATTTGCGTCCCGGCGACGACGACTTCAAGACCGGCGACAAAGTCTTGGTCGATCAGTTTAAGCCCAAGGAAAAAGTGGACGTCATCGGGGTCAGCAAGGGCCGCGGCTTCGCGGGTGTGGTCAAACGCCATCACTTCCGCGGCGGCGAAGGCTCCCACGGTTCCATGTTCCATCGCGCTCCCGGTTCCATCGGCGCATCCAGCTTCCCTTCCCGCGTTTTGCCCGGCATGCGTATGGGTGGACACATGGGCAATGAGCAGGTCACCGTCCGCAACCTCGAGATCGTCGAAGTGGACACCGAGGACAACGTGATCATGGTTAAGGGCGCGGTGCCCGGTCCCAACGGCGGCTACGTCGTGGTCCGGAGGGCCAAGAGGTAACGCCATGCCGACAGTAGACATAGTAGATCTCAACAACCAGAAGGTCGGCGAACTCGAGTTGGCCGACACCGTCTTCGGTAGCGAAGTCAACCAGGACCTGTTGTACGAAGCGGTGCGCCACTACCAGGCGGGCCAGCGCGCAGGCACTCACAAAACCAAAGTTCGCGGCGATGTCGCCGGTTCCGGTAAGAAGCTGTGGAAGCAGAAAGGGACCGGTCGCGCTCGCGTCGGCTCGGTCCGCTCGCCGATTTGGCGCCACGGCGGCACCGTACACGGCCCCCAACCGCGCGATTACAGCTACAAGCTGCCAAAAAAGATGCTCCTCGGCGCGCTTCGCTCCGCTCTTTCCGCCAAGCTCCGCGACGGCGAATTGAAAGTCGTCCAGGCCTTCGATCTCGGCGGTAGCAAAACCAAGGAAGCCAAAGCGGCTCTCACCCGCCTCGAAGCCACCCGCAAAGTGCTGCTTGTCGAGAACGCCGAAAACAAAAACCTGACGCTGAGCGTGCGCAACATCCCCGGCGTCACCCTGCTGCCCACCCGCGAGGTCAACGCATTTCACCTGCTGGGCCACGACCGCGTCCTGCTTTCCGAAGCGGCTGCCCGTAAATTCTCGGAGGCGCTCGCCAAATGAATATCCATGAAATCATCCGCCGCCCCGTTGTAACCGAAAAGGGCGTAATCGCTAAAGACGAGCACGCCACACTGTGTTTCGAGGTGGCCCCCGGAGCTAACAAAACTCAGGTCAAGCAGGCCGTCGAAAAGCTATTCAAAGTGAAAGTCTCTGAAGTACGCACCTCCAATATCGAAGGCAAGATGCGCCGCCGCGGCCGCTTCGTCGGCTACAAGTCGGATTGGAAAAAGGCGTATGTCAGGTTGAAGGCCGGGGAAAAAGTGCCCGACTTCGCGCAAATATAAGGAGCGGACATGCCCATTAAATCCTACAGGCCGACAACCCCGACCCGCCGCTTCCAGACGGTGGTGTCGCGCGAGGATATCACCAAAAATCATCCGGAAAAATCGCTGCTCGAAGTTAAGAAGCGTACCGGCGGCCGCAACTCCACCGGCCGCGTCACCTCCCGCTTCATCGGCGGCGGCCACAAGCAAGCCTATCGCATCATCGACTTCAAACGCGACAAGGAAGGCGTTTCCGCCGTCGTCGCCGCCATCGAATACGATCCCAATCGCTCCGCCCGCCTGGCTCTCCTGCACTACGCCGATGGCGAGAAGCGCTACATCATCCAGCCCGATGGCCTCAAAGTCGGCATGAAAGTTTCTTCCGGTCCCAAGGCCGACATTCTGGTGGGTAATGCTTTGCCCTTGAAGAATATGCCGGCCGGCACCGTGGTTCACAATATCGAGCTCAAGCCCGGTAAGGGCGCCCAAATGGCCCGTTCCGCCGGCGCTCAGGCTCAGTTGGTCAATAAGGAAGGCGCCATCGCCTTGCTTAAGCTGCCCTCCGGCGAAATTCGCCGCGTGCCGGTCGATTGCATGGCCACCGTCGGCCAGGTCGGCAACGTCGACCACGAAAACGTATCGCTCGGCAAGGCCGGACGCAGCCGCTGGCTCGGTAAAATGCCGCATAACCGCGGCGTCAGCATGAACCCCGTCGATCACCCCCACGGTGGCGGCGAAGGCAAAACGTCCGGCGGTCGGCATCCCGTCACTCCCTGGGGCCAGCCGACGCGTGGCTACAAAACCCGCAATAACAAGCGGACCGACAAGTGGATCGTCACCAGGAAGAGTAAGAAGAGATAATTATGGGGCGTTCAGTTAAAAAAGGGCCGTTCACCGATGGCCACCTGGAAGTCAAAGTCGCGGTGCTCACCGCCAAGAACGAGAAGAAAGTAATCCGTACTTGGTCGCGCCGCTCCACCATCCTTCCCGAGTTCGTCGGCCATACCATCGCCGTGCATAACGGCAAGAAATTTATCCCCGTGTACGTCACCGAAAATATGGTGGGACACAAGTTGGGCGAGTTTTCCCCCACCCGCCACTTCAAGGGACACTCGGTGAAAGCCGCTACGGAGAAATCCGCCAAACCGGCATAAGAGGCGCCCAAGAGAGCAAACATGGAAGCCAAGGCAG
This sequence comes from Bryobacterales bacterium, assembly GCA_963738375.1. Classification (GTDB taxonomy): domain Bacteria; phylum Acidobacteriota; class Terriglobia; order Bryobacterales; family Bryobacteraceae; genus Bog-159. The sequence goes on from CAVTWL010000006.1 coordinate 282,537, forward strand.
AAGCGAGATACATCAGAATATCGCCGCAAAAAGCGCGGCTGGTTGTGGATCTGATCCGCGGCCAGAGCGCCGGTCAGGCACGCACCACCCTCAGCGCCACCAATAAGCGCATCGCGCCCACCGTGCGCAAAGTCCTGGACTCGGCTATCGCCAACGCGCGCGACCGATTCGAAGACGTGGATGTCGACCGTTTGTTCGTGTCCTCGGCGTACGTCAACGAAGGACCGCGCGTCAAGCGCGTCCGTCCGGCGCCCATGGGCCGCGCTTATCGCGTCCAGAAACGCATGGCGCACATCGTGATCAAAGTTTCGGCGAAGGCCGAGCAAGCGGAGAAAGAGTAACGGCATGGGACAGAAGGTTCATCCTTACGGTTTCCGCCTGGGCTTCAATAAGCCGTGGCGGTCCCGCTGGTTCGCCAAGCAGGACTACGCCAAGTTGCTGCAGGAAGACGTCGAATTGCGAGCCACGCTGCGCGAGCGCCTCAAGTCCGCCGGCGTCAGCTCCATCGAAGTCGATCGCCCCGGCAACAAGCTGCGGGTCACCATCCGCACTTCGCGCCCCGGCATCATCATCGGCCGCAAAGGCGCCGAAATCGAGAAGCTCAAGCAGGATCTGGCCAAGCGCACCAAGCGCGAAGTCTTCATCGACATTCAGGAAGTTCACAAGCCCGAGCTCGATGCCCAGCTGGTCTCCGAGTCCATCGCGCTGCAGCTCGAAAAGCGCGTCGCTTTCCGCCGCGCTATGCGCAAGGCCGTCGATTCCGCTCTGCGCTTCGGCTGCAAAGGCATCAAGGTCCGCGTTTCCGGCCGCTTGAATGGCGCCGAAATCGCCCGCAGCGAATGGTATTTGCAAGGTCAGCTTCCGCTGCACACCCTGCGCGCCGATATCGACTACGGCTTCACCGAAGCCCACACCACCTACGGCGTGATCGGCATCAAGGGCTGGCTCTATAAGGGTGAAATTCTCGGACGCCGGCAATCGCATGCGGTCGCTCTCGTCCGAGCCCGAACCCCGGCGCGAACGTGAGCGATCGTGACCGCCGTGACCGCGGCGATCGCGGCGACCGTCGCGACCGCCCGGCGTCCGTGCATCCACGCATCAACCCGCGCCTGCTGGTAGCGGCCGCGGAACCCGCCGGACCTGCCCGCCAGGCTCCGCCGCCCGAAATGGCGCATCCTGCCCGCAAGTGGTGGACCCATTCTGCCGCCGCTCATGGCCCCGCAACCTGCCTGGAAACAGGAAGTGCGCGCTGAACGCCGAGCCTGCGGCTGAGCCGCCTGCCGCGACGCCCACGAGCCAATCCGGAAGGAGACAAATAAGCCATGATGATGCCCAAGAAGGTCAAATACCGCAAGCAGCAGCGCGGTCGCATGTGCGGCAAGGCGTGGCGCGGTTCCTCCATCGCCTTCGGCGAATACGGTCTCAAGGCCATGACCTGCGCCTGGATCACCGACCGCCAGATCGAAGCCGCCCGTATCGCCATGACCCGCTCCATCAAGCGCGGCGGTAAAGTCTGGATCCGGCTTTTCCCCGATAAGCCCATCACCAAGAAGCCCGCTGAAACTCGTATGGGTAAAGGAAAAGGCGCTCCCGAGCAATGGGTCGCCGTAGTCCGGCCCGGTAAGATTCTCTTCGAAATGGAAGGCGTGCCGGTGAACGTCGCGCAGGACGCCATGCGGCTGGCCGCCCACAAGCTGCCCATCCGTACCAAATTCGTAACCCGGGAGCAGGCGGAGTAACATCATGAAGTCGCAGAAGATTCGGGACCTCGACGCAACTGAGCTGCAACACCAGTTGCAAACCATTGAAGAGCAGCTCTTCCGGCTCAGTTTCCAGATGTCCATGGGCACTATGGAAGGCCTCAAAAAAGCGCGTGCCATGAAAAAAGACCGCGCCCGTATCTACACCATCCTGAAAGAACGGGAATTGGCGGGAGCGAAGAAGTAATATGGCCGAACAGACGAAGAAGCCGTTGAAAAATGAAAAGGTCGGCGAGGTGGTTTCCACCAAGGCCGCCAAGACCATCATCGTTGAAGTCAGCCGCCGTGTGCCCCATCCTCTCTATAAGAGGATCGTGAAAAAGCGCAAGCGCTTCCACGCACACGACGAGGTCGGTAGCGCCAAGTTGGGCGACATCGTGCGCATCATCGAATGCCGGCCGCTGAGCCGCACCAAGCGCTGGCGCTTGGAAGAAGTCATCCGGCGAGCTCCCCAGGTCGGGGTGCAGCCTGAAGAGTTGGACGTAAAAGCATAGTGGCAGCCGTTAGCCGCCAGCGCGCTTCACAGCCGCCGGCGGCCAGCGCCCACGGGAGCGAGAGCAACCTATGATAGGCATGAGAACAATTCTGGAGGTGGCCGATAACAGCGGCGCGCGCCGTCTGGCGTGCATCCTGCCCCGCGGCGGCGACCTCGGTTTGCGGGCTGGCCTCGGCGACGTTGTTACTGCCAGCGTCAAGGAAGCCGCTCCGGACTCCGCAATCAAAAAAGGGAAAGTAGTGCGCTGCGTCATCGTGCGCATGCGCAAGGAAACCAGGCGTAAAGACGGTACCTATATCCGGTTCGATTCCAATGCCGCCGTGTTGATCACGGAACTCGGCGAACCCGTCGGTACCCGCGTCTTCGGCCCTGTCGCCCGCGAACTCCGCGACAAGCGCTTCATGAAGATCGTCTCCCTGGCGCCCGAGGTGATTTGAAATGCCAAAACAGAAACTCGAGCACCCCGTACGAATCTTACTCAAGAAGAATGACCAGGTAAAGGTCATTGCCGGCCGCGACCGGGGCAAGACTGGCCGCGTCCTCGACGTCAATCCCGCTAACGGCAAGATTCTCGTCGAACACGTTTCGATGATCAAGCGCCACACCCGGCCCAACCCCGCCAAGCAGATCAAGGGCGGCATCGCCGAGCGCGAAAGCCCCATCTCCGTTTCGAATGTGATGATTGTCTGCTCCCAGTGCGGAGCCGTTCGCATTGGCCACCACATGGAAAATCTGCCCGGCGGCAAAGTGCGCCGCACGCGCGTCTGCCGCAAATGCGGACAGAATTTGGACAGGAAATAAGAAATGGCAGCACGACTCAGGCAGCAATATACCAAAGACGTCATCCCGGCCCTCACCAAGGAGTTCGGCTACTCCAATGTGATGGCGGTCCCCAAGCTCGACAAGATCTCCATCAATATCGGCTTGGGCGAAGCCACCCAGAACGCCAAGCTCATGGATGGCGCCGTCAACGAGTTGGGCCAGATCGCCGGCCAGAAGCCGGTCGTCACCAAGGCCCGCAAGTCCATCGCCGCCTTCAAGCTGCGCGAAAACATGCCCATCGGCTGCATGGTCACCCTGCGCGGCGATCGCATGTACGAATTCTTCGACCGGCTGGTCAACGTGGCTCTCCCGCGCGTCCGCGATTTCCGCGGCGTCTCCAGCAAGTCCTTCGATGGCCGCGGCAATTACACCCTCGGTCTTCGCGAACAGTTGATTTTTCCGGAAATCGATTACGCCAAAGTGGAAAAAACCAAAGGGATGAACATCTCCATCACCACTTCGGCCCGCACCGACGCGGAAGGTATGGCCCTGCTCAAACAGCTCGGCATGCCCTTCCGGCAGTAAGGAAAAGAGAATAGATAAACATGGCCACCACCGCCAAGATCGCCAAAGACCTGAAACTCGAAGAACTGGTCAAAAAGCAGAAGCTGAAGTCTGCCGACGCCCAGAAGGCCGAAAGCGCGCTCCGGGCCAAGACCCACGAGTTCGCCGTACGCCACCGCAACCGCTGCTGGCGCTGCGGACGGCCCCGCGCATTCTTGCGCAAATTCGGCATCTGCCGGTTATGCTTCCGCCAACTGGCGCTCAATGGGGAAATCCCAGGCGTCACGAAGGCGAGCTGGTGAGAGCCAAAGGAATAGTTGGAGGGCAGCAATGACTAGTGACCCCATCGCCGACATGCTAACGCGCGTGCGCAACGCGATCAGCGCGCGCCATCCCAAAGTGGATGTGCCGGCTTCCAAGTTGAAGACCGAGATCGCCCGCATCCTCAAAGAGGAAGGCTACATCCAGAACTTCAAGGTCGCCGAAGAAGGCCCCAAGAAGACCATCAAGATCTATTTGAAATACGCCCCGGGCAACGCGCCGGTGATCTCCAATATCGAGCGCATCTCGCGCCCCGGCTGCCGCGTCTACGTCGGGCAACAGGATATCCCGCGCGTCCTCGGCGGCCTTGGCATCAACATCCTCACCACCCCCCGCGGCGTGATGACCGGACGCGACGCCCACAAAGAAAAGATCGGCGGAGAACTCCTCTGCCGGATTTGGTAAGGACCGATATATGTCTCGAATTGGTAAAAAACCGATTCCCCTTCCCAAAGGGGTCAAGATCCAAATCGGCGAACAATTGGAAGTGACCGGACCCAAAGGCACTTTGATCGTGCCGATTCCCGGTGGCGTCTCCTTCAAACAGACCGATGGCCGCCTCGATGTGGTGCGCGAAAGCGATAAGTTCAGCGCCCTCCATGGCCTCACCCGCGCCCTGGCCGCCAATGCCGTGCAGGGCGTCTCCACCGGCTTCATCCGTGAACTGGATATCGTCGGCATCGGCTATCGCGCCGACGTCAAGGGCAAGCTGGCTACCTTCACCCTCGGCTACTCCCACCCCATCGAACTCCTCCTCCCCGATGGCGTGGATCTCAAGATCGATAAGCAGACCCACTTGGTCCTCTCCGGCCACGACAAGCAATTGATCGGTCAGGTGGCTGCCAATATCCGTGCGCTGCGCAAGCCCGATCCCTACAAGAACAAGGGCGTCCGCTACACCGGCGAAGTGCTGCGCAAGAAGGTCGGTAAGACCGGAGCGAGTGCCAAATGATTCATAAGACGCAAAAGAACGAAATCCGGCAGCGGATTCATGTGCGCATCCGCCGCAAAGTGCGCGGCACCGCCGAACGCCCGCGCCTGGCTGTCTTCCGCAGCCTCACCAATATCTACGTACAGGTCATCGACGACGTGCATGGCAGCACGCTGGTCTCCGCTTCCACCATTGAAAAAGGGAAGCGCAGCGCCGGCGGCAACCTGGCCGCCGCCAAAACCATCGGCAAACTGGTTGCCGAACGGGCTAAGGAAAAGGGAATTCAGAAGGTAGTGTTCGATCGCGGCGGCTACATCTATCACGGCCGGGTGAAAGCCCTTGCCGATGCCGCCCGGGAAGCCGGACTGGAGTTCTGATGGCAGCAAAAATCGTTAAACGCATCGATCCGCAATCGCTCAACCTCAAAGAGCAGGTGGTCTCGATCAATCGCGTCACCAAAGTAGTTAAGGGTGGCAAAAACCTAAGCTTCTCCGCGCTCGTCGTCATCGGCGATCCCGGCGCTAAAGTCGTCGGCTTCGGCGTCGGCAAAGCCAAGGAAGTTCCCTCCGCCATCCGCAAAGGCATCGAAGCGGCTAAGAAGAATCTGCGCAAGATTCACATGCTCGGCACCACCATCCCGCACCAGTCGCTCGGCCGTTTCGGCAGCGGACTGGTGCTGCTGAAGCCCGCCCCCGAAGGTACCGGCGTCATCGCCGGCGGACCCGTTCGCGCCGTCATCACCTCCGTCGGAATCCCCAACGTGCTGACCAAATCCATCGGCACCCACAACCCCCACAACGTAGTCAAGGCCACCATCGTCGCTCTCGAGCAGCTTCGCGACAAGGCCGAAGTGGCCGAAATGCGCGGCCTGGCTTTGGAGAAGCTCTAATTTTATGGAAGGCACAATTAAGATCAAGCTGTATCGCAGCCCCATCTGCACGCCGAAGAAACACAAACTCGTCGTGCTCGGCCTGGGATTGCGCAAACTCAATCAGATCGTGGTCCGGCCCGATTCTCCGGTCTTCCGCGGCATGGTCAACAAAGTCCCGCACCTCCTGAAAGTCGTCGAATAGGTACCCGTATATGAATTTGAGCCAATTGAAACCTCCCGCCGGACAAAAGCACGTCCGCAAACGGATCGGACGCGGCATGGGCTCCGGCCACGGCAAGACCGCGACCCGCGGCAGTAAGGGTCAGCGCGCCGGCACCGGCTTCGGCCAGAAACGCGGCTTCGAGGGCGGCCAGATGCCCTTGCACCGCCGCCTGCCCAAGCGCGGCTTCACCAACATCTTCAAAAAGCAGTACGCCATCATCAATCTGAATAGGCTGGAGAAGCTGGAAGGCGATACCTTTACGCCTGCCCACCTCCTGGAACATGGCGTCATCAAGAAGCTGCACGAAGGCCTGAAAGTCCTCGGCACCGGACAGTTTACCCGCAAGCTCCGCGTCGAAGCGCATATTTTCTCTAAGTCCGCGCTCGACAAGATCCAGGCCGCCGGCGGCGAAGCCGTCGTCATCGGCGGCGCGCAGCCTTCATAAGAGTTAGAATTTATTGAGCCGCATGCCAGCGGCTTTTGGGCGTTGATAAAGGAACCATGAAGTTTTTCGAAGCGTTAGCCAACGTATTTCGCATCCCCGATCTGCGCAAGAGGGTTATGTTCACCCTCGGCATGCTGGCCGTCTACCGCCTGGGCGGTCACATCCCCACCCCCGGGATCAATGTGGCCCGCTGGGAAGACTTCCTCACGCGCAATTCCGGAGGCATCTTCGGCTTCTTCGATCTGTTCGCGGGCGGCAACATCCGGCGCTTCACGATCTTTGCCCTGGGCATCATGCCCTATATCACCGCCTCCATCATTCTGCAGCTCCTCACGGTCGTCGTCCCGACCCTCGAAAAGCTTCAGAAAGAAGGCGAACTCGGCCGCCGCAAGATTACCCAGTGGACCCGCTATCTCACCATCGCCCTCTCCATCGTTCAGTCCTTCGGTATCGCCCAGGGCTTGCAGGCCAGCGGAGGCGGCTTCGTCGAAAACCCCGGCTGGGGCTTCGTCCTGATGACCATCATTTCGCTCACCACCGGTACTGCCTTCATCATGTGGCTCGGTGAGCAGATCAGCGATCGCGGCATCGGCAATGGCATGTCCCTCATCATCTTCGCCGGCATCGTGGTCGGCCTGCCGAATGCCATCTCCAATATCTACCGCAATACCTTCGTCACCCGTGAGTGGAACGTCCTCCAGATGCTGGTAATCCTGGTCCTCATGGTCGCGGTCGTAGCCTTCATCGTTCTCGTCGAGCGCGGCGAGCGCCGCATCCCGGTCCAGTACGCCAAGCGCGTGGTCGGACGCCGTGTCATGGGCGGCCAATCCACCCACATGCCCTTGAAGGTCAACGCCGGCGGCGTCATCCCCGTCATCTTCGCCTCCTCCATCCTGGCCTTCCCGCAAACTTTAGCCGCCGTTCCCTTCGTCAAGAACATGTCGTGGCTCAGCAATACCCTGGCTTCCATTCGCCACGGTGAGCCGCTCTACTACGTCCTGTTCGTAGCCGGCATCATCTTCTTCTGCTTCTTCTACGTCTCCATCATCTTCAATCCCAACGAAGCCGCCGACAATATGCGCAAGTACGGTGGATTCATTCCCGGCATCCGCCCCGGTCGCAATACCGCCGACTACATGAACGCCATCCTTACCAAAATCACCGTGGTAGGCGGCATCTATCTCGCTATCCTATGTCTCATCCCGGATATCATGATCTCCGGCATCAAGCTCCAGCACCTTCCCCTGCTCGGTAATTTCATGGACGCTTACGCGCCCCGCTTCCTGCTGGAAGGCTTGAACGTAAACTTCTATTTCGGCGGCACTTCCTTGCTGATCGTCGTCGGTGTCGCGATGGACACCATTAACCAGGTCGAAGCGCAGTTGATTATGCGCCACTACGAGGGCTTTACGCCCCGGGCAGGGAGGATTCGCGGGCGCCGTAGCACATTCTGACGCTGACGCAGCTTTCCATGACGCAAGCTGTCGTTTTGTTTGGTTCCCCAGGTTCGGGAAAAGGTACCCAGGCCAGTCTTCTGAAAGATTGCCTCCAGGTGCCCCATATATCGACCGGCGATATGCTCCGGGACCACATTCGGGAGGGTAATTCGCTCGGCGTGAAAGTCGCCGCGACCATGCAGGCTGGAACGCTGGTTCGGGATGAAGTCGTCGACCAGCTCGTAGAGCAGCGGTTGGCTCAGCCGGATACCAAGCCCGGTTTCATCCTCGACGGCTACCCCAGGACCTTGGCCCAGGCCGAACACTTGGTCGCCTGGCTGGATGCTCGCGGAATCCGTGAGTTGGTGATTCACTTGGTTGTAGACTATAATGTAATTGTTACCCGGTTGACCGGCCGGCGGCAGTGTCCCCACTGCGGTACCCTCTACAACATTGTTTCCCATCCTCCCCGCGAGGATGACAAGTGCGATTTGGACGGTTATGCGTTGGTTGTCCGGGATGATGACCGTGAGTCGGTGATCCGCCAGAGGTTGGCGGAGTACGAGCAGATCACCCGCCCGTTGATTGATTTTTTCCGGCGGAATGGCCGGTGCCTCTTCGAGGTCGATGCCAGTAGCCAGGCGCCCGAGGCGATTTCGAATCAGGTTTGCCGGGCCGTCAAAAGCCTGGAAGTTAGTGTGCCGGCTGCTAAGGCCGTATTGGGATGATTATTAGAAAGACCGCTGCGGAGCTCGAAAAGATGCGGCGCAGTGGTTTACTCGTCTACCAGATCTTGCAAGAACTCGCCAAAATGGCTGGCGAAGGCGTCAGTACCTTGGATCTGGAAGTCGCCGCTGAGCGAATGATGAAGGATGCCGGAGCCCGGCCGGCCTTCAAGGGTTATTACGTGCCGGCTGCCGGCGAGGCTTTTAAGTTTGTCCTGTGTACCTCGGTCAATGACGAGATCGTGCATGGGATGCCCTCCGCCAAGAGGGTGTTGAAAAAGGGGGATATCGTTTCCATCGATACCGGCGTCTCCCTCGACGGTTATTATGGCGATTCGGCCACAACCGTTGCCATCGGTGAAGTCAGTGAGCAGACCCGGAAGTTGATGCGGGTCACCCAGGAATCCCTGGAGTTGGCGATTGAACAGGCCAGAGCGGGCAACCGCCTCTTCGATGTGTGTGGCGCCGTCGAAAAACATGTGCTGGCCAACGGGTTTTCGATAGTGCGGGAATATGTGGGTCACGGCATCGGGACCCAGCTCCACGAGGAGCCGCAGGTTCCCAACTATGTGGAGCGGAAAAACGAGAATCCGCGCTTGAAGGAAGGCATGGTGCTGGCCATCGAACCGATGGTCAACGCCGGCAAGCGCGATACGCGGGTTTTGAAGGATAAGTGGACCGCGGTCACCAAGGATGGGTCTTATTCGGCCCATTTTGAGCATTGTGTGGCGGTCACTTCTAACGGGCCCTGGGTTTTAACCAGGCCGTGAACGAAGTAACGGCAATCGTGCTCGAAGAGTTGCCGAGCGCCCTGTATCGGTTGGAGCTGGAGAATAAGCAACAGGTTCTCGCCCATCTGGTCGGGACCGTGAAACGGAATTTTGTGCGGCTGCGGCCGGGAGACAAAGTGACGGTGGAATTATCGCCCCACGATTGGACCCGTGGTCGCATTATGAGCAGGCTGGATAATTTATGAAAGTTCGCGCGTCAGTCAAGAAGATTTGCGATAAGTGCAAGGTCATCCACCGCGAGGGCGTGGTTCGGGTCATCTGCACCAATCCGAAACATAAACAGAGGCAGGGTTAAGGTATGGCTCGTATCGCCGGAGTGGAAGTGCCGCCTAAGAAACGGGCGGAAATCGGTCTGACCTACATCTACGGAATCGGACGCTCTCGTTCGCGCTCGCTGCTCTATCGCGCCGGGATCGACTTCGATAAGAAGGTCGCCGACCTCACCGAAGACGAAATCAGCAAAATCCGTACCATCCTCGAAGAGGAAGGCGCCGTCGAAGGCGACCTCCGTAAAGAAATCTCGATGAACATTAAGCGTCACATCGAGATGGGTTCCTACCGCGGCTTGCGTCACCGCCGCGGCTTGCCCGTGCGCGGCCAGCGCACTCATACCAACGCGCGTACCCGCAAGGGCCCCCGCCGCGGCACCGTGGCCAACAAAAAGAAAGCCACATCTAAGACATAGTAGAGGCGTATGGCAAAAGCACCGGCAAAACCCACCAAGAAGAAGAGTTTTAAGAAGAAGGAGAAGCGCGTTGTCCACTCGGGCATCGTGCATATCCAGGCCACGTTCAACAACACCATCGTGACCATCGCCGACCAGGAAGGCAACGTGGTTTCATGGTCCAGCGCCGGATCGCTGGGCTTCCGCGGCTCCCGCAAGGGTACCCCCTTCGCCGCCCAGCAGGCCGCCATGACCGCGGCCAACCGCGCCACCGAGTCCGGTCTTCGCACCGTCGAAGTTCGCGTCAGCGGCCCCGGTTCCGGCCGTGAATCGGCCGTCCGCGCCCTGTCCACCGCTGGCATCGAAGTCCGCCAGATCAAGGACGTTACCCCGATTCCGCACAACGGCTGCCGTCCGCCCAAAAAGCGTCGCGTCTAATGAATCCGAGCCGCGACCGTAAGGGAGCGTCTCATTTGTACTAAAGCAGGACGAAGGTCGCCAAGGCCGTAAACTGCACCTGAAGTAACGAAAGGTAAGGAGAAGACATTGGCAAGATACATCGGCCCGGTCTGCCGGCTATGCCGGCGCGAGGGCATGAAACTATTCCTCAAGGGCGAGCGCTGCCACACCGAAAAGTGCGCCATCGAAAAGCGCAACTTCGTCCCCGGACAGCACGGCAAGGATCGCAAAGCCAAACTGGTCGGCTATGGCCTCCAGTTGCGCGAAAAGCAGAAGGCCCGCCGCATCTACGGCTTGCTCGAAACCCAGTTCCGCAACAACTTCGAAAAGGCCGCACTCTCCAAAGGCATCACCGGCGAGGTCATGCTCTCCAACCTCGAACGCCGCCTCGATAGCGTCATCTACCGCATGGGCTTCGGCACCAGCCGCCCCCAATCCCGCCAGATCGTCCGCCACGGCCACATCCAGGTCAACGGCCGCAAAGTCGATATCCCCTCGTTCATGGTCAAAATCGGAGACGAAGTCGCCGTCCGCGAACCCAGCAAAAATAACCCCACCATCCTCGCCGCCCGCGATGCCACCGCGCACGCCCCCGCTCCGGCTTGGATGGATGTCGACCGGGAAACGCTGAAAGCGCGCATCACCAGCCTTCCCAAACGCGAAGAGTTAGTTCAAATCCAGCTCAACGAACAACTCATCGTGGAACTATATTCTAAGTAGAGCCGCGACCGTAAGGGAGCGTCCCAGGCTTCAGCCTGCGGCGGGCTGTTAGCCCGCCCCCAAATAAGGAGATTATGTTCAAGGGCTTTCAGAAACCTAAAAGATTGGTTGCCAATACCGAAACCCTCACGGAACGGTATGGCATGTTCACTGCCCAGCCGTTTCAGCGCGGCTTCGGCACCACCATCGGCAACAGCCTGCGCCGCATCCTGCTCAGCTCCATCGAAGGCGCGGCCATCACCGCCGTCCGCATCGAAGGCGTCGAGCACGAATTCAGCCCCATCCCCGGCGTCGTCGAAGATGCCACCGATATCATCCTCAACCTCAAACAGATCCCCTTCAAGATCATGGGCGATGGAATCAAGACCGTCACCATCTCGGTCGACCATTCCGGCGAGGTCATGAGCTCCCAGATCCAAACCGATCAGGACGTCGAGGTCCTCGATCGCAACCTGCACCTCGCCACCGTCAGCGATGGCGGCAAGCTCAACGTCGAAATGCGCCTCAAAAGCGGCCGCGGCTACGTCAGCGCCGACAAGAATTTCGACGAAGACCTGGCCCTCGGCTACATCCCCATCGACTCCGTCCATTCCCCCGTGCGCAAAGTCAACTTCGCCGTCGAAGCCGCCCGCCTCGGCCAGATGACCGACTACGATAAGCTCACCATCGAAGTCTGGACCAACGGCGCCGTCTCCCCCCAGGACGCTATCGGCTATGCCGCCAAGCTCCTCAAGGACCACATGTCCATCTTCATCAACTTCGAGGAATTGCCCGAAGCGTCCGAAGACGTCTCCGAGCACGGCCTCGACAAGATGGGCGAAATCCTCAACCGCTCCGTCGAAGAACTCGAACTCAGCGTCCGTTCCTACAACTGCCTCAAGAACGCCAACATTCAAACCATCGGCGAGCTCGTCCAGAAGACCGAAGCCGAAATGCTCCGCACCAAGAACTTCGGCCGCAAGTCTCTCAACGAGATCAAGGAAATTTTGGCCAACATGGGCCTGTCTCTCGGCATGCGCATCGACTCGCACGGCCGCCTGGTAGCGCCCCCTCCGCAGCCCGCCGGCAGCATGCCGGAATTGGACGACGAGGAATTGCACAACGAGGAAATTGGATAAGCCATGCGACATAGAGTAGCCGGTTTTAAACTCAAACGGGACGGTGGCGCCCGCAAATCGCTGCTTCGTGGTCTGGTGACCAACGTCATCGACCACGAGCGCGTCATCACCACCGTGCCCAAAGCCAAAGCCATCAAGCCCCTGGTCGATCGCATGATCACCCTGGGCAAAGCCGACACCCTGCATGCCCGCCGCCAGGCCGCCAAGGTCCTCTTCACCCCGGCTTCCGTCAAGAAACTCTTCGATACCCTCGGCACCCGCTTCGGCCAGCGCAACGGCGGCTACACCCGCATCGTCCGCCTCGGCAACCGCAAAGGCGACGGCGCCGAAGTCGCCATGATCGAGCTGGTCGGCTCCGAACTCGTCAAACGCGCCGCCGACCGAGCCAAACGCAAGGAAGACCGCGAACGCGCCGCCCGCGAAGGCCGCGAGCCCGGCGCCGAAGACGAATAGCCGCTCTTCCACGCGCACATCCAATCCGAGCCGCGCGCGTAAGCAAGCGTCCTCCGCCTCCCGCACAGGCGTCTGAGCCGCGCGCGTGAGCAAGCGTCCTCCGCCTCCCGAACAGGCGTCTGAGCCGCGCGCGTGAGCAAGCGTCCTCCGCCTCCCGCACAGGCGTCCGAGCCGCGCGCGTGAGCAAGCGTCCTCCGCCTCCCGCACAGGCGTCTGAGCCGCGCGCGTAAGCAAGCGTCCTCCGCCTCTCAATCCCGCGATTCGCCAGCCTGAGTTTGGCGTCCAAGACATCCGAACTCAGGTCCTCAAGCAGTGGTGAATTTCTGAACGATACCTGGACCTGGGACGGAACCACCTGGACCCAGTCAATTTCCGCCTGTTTCTCCGCCCGTGCGCAGCTTGGACACTCAGGAGATGACCTACGACCGGGCCACCGGCACCGTCGTCATGTTTGGGGGTATCAAAGACTCCAGCCAGGATGTTCTCTGGGACACTTGGACCTGGGACGGCAAAGCCAGAACCTGGTCGCAAAAGTTTCCCGCGCCCAGTCCCTCGCCTCGGCGGGCTCCTCTCGCCTACGACGGCGCCACCGGAACCGTCGTCCTGTTTGGCGGTGAGCAGCCAAAAACGGGAGCGCTATTCAGTGACACCTGGACCTGGGACGGAACAACCTGGACCCAGCAGTTTCCAGCGGCGTCCCCCGCCGCGCGGTCGTGCGCCGGCATAGCGTACGACGCGAGCAATCAGTTGGTACTCCTGTTTGGCGGGCAAGATTCACCCGTTGAGTTCAACGATACCTGGGCTTGGGACGGGACCAACTGGGCCCAGCTTAGGCCCCTAAGCGTCCCCGGCGTCCGGTATTGCATGGCCCTTGATTATGACCCGCTGGCCCATGGATTGGTCCTCTTCGGAGGGTATGGCATCAATCAAACGCTCGGCGACACATGGCTCTTCATTCCTTTTCGCCGATATCCGGACATGAACCGGAGCCAGCCACCTGCCGGCCCAGCCTTCAAGCATCATTGCACCCGCCAGCCCCTCTCCGGGTGACGCCCGAACATCGGCCCGTTGACTTCGCGCCCTGGAAATCTTTACCCTGAAAACCATGGAAGTACATCTCAGCCCTGACGTGCAAGCTAAGCTTAACCGCCTCGCCGCCGAACAGGGCCGCGACAGGGAGGCGCTCGCACAGGAAGCCATCGCTCGCTTCGCGGATTACGATGAGCGTTTCATCCGGGACGTGGAACTGGGCTTGGCGTCCGCTGACGGGAGTGACCTCCTAACCCATGAAGAAGTAGGCATCCGCATCGAAAAACTGATATCTGAGAAGCAATCGCGGCGTTGAATGCACCTGCGCTGGTCGGAGCAAGCCGCGGGCGACCTGGACCGTATCGCAAACTATCTCTTTGAGAAAGCACCGCTGCAAGCCCCCGAACTGGTGCGCGCCATCTACTGCGCCCCGCCTCAGCAACGCCGGGTACACTGGAATCAGACCCGCACTAGGGAGCACCCTTGCAACGCATCGCCATAGCAGGATCCACCGGCTACATCGGAGGCCGCCTCGCGCCCCGCCTCCTCGAATCCGGCTACTCCCTCCGCTGCCTCGTCCGCTCCCCTCAAAAACTGCAAGGCCGTGACTGGACCGCCGACCCCCGCGTCGAAATCCGCCAAGTCGATCTCTCCGACCAGGCTGCCCTCGCCCAACAACTCTCCGGCTGCCACGCCGCTTTCTACCTGGTCCATTCCATGATGTCCGCCGAAGGGCAATACGCCCGGCAGGATCTCGACCTCGCCCGCGCCTTCGCCGCCGCCGCGCGCGCCGCGGGCTTGCCTCGCATTGTCTATCTGGGCGGCCTCGGGGAAATGGGGGATTCGCTCAGCGACCATTTGTCATCCCGCCGTGAAGTCGAATCCGCCCTCGCCTCAACCGGCGTTCCCGTCACCGTTCTCCGCGCCGCCATGATCGTCGGCTCCGGCTCCGCGTCCTTCGAGATCCTGCGCTACCTCGTCCAACGCCTCCCGGTCATGATCACGCCCAAGTGGGTCACTACCCGCTGCCAGCCCATCGCCGTCGATAACGTCCTCACCTATCTCGTCGGAGTTCTATCCGCGCCTGAGTCCGTCGGGGAGGTCTTCGACATCGGCGGAAGCGAAATTCTTCCCTACCGCGACATCATGCGCGTCATGCAGGAAGAACTCAAACTCCCCCGGCGCTTCATCATCCCCGTCCCGGTCCTCACTCCCCGCCTCAGTTCCTACTGGATCCACTTCGTCACGCCCTTAAGTCACAGAATCGCGCGTCCCCTGGCCGAAGGTTTGAAGAACGAAGTCATCTGCCGGGAGGACCGCATCACCCGCATCATTCCACAGAAGCTCCTGAACGTGCGCGAGTCCATTCGGGCCGCGCTCTCTCAAGTCGAATCGCAATTGGTTGAGACGAACTGGTCCATGGCCGGTCCCATGCCGGGAGATCCCGACTGGTCGGGCGGCGCCGTCTTTCGCGACGCTCGGGAAGTCGCCATCGCCGCCCCCGCATGGGCCGCCTTCCGCGCTGTGTGCCGCCTCGGCGGCGCGACAGGTTGGTACGCCGCCTGGCTCTGGAAGATTCGCGGCGGTATAGACCGTCTGGTGGGCGGCCCGGGCCTCCGTCGGGGCCGTCGCCATCCGGACACCTTGCGTTACGGAGACGCGCTCGATTTCTGGCGCGTAGTCGCCCTAATACCGGACCGAACCCTATCCCTCCGCGCCGAAATGCGACTCCCCGGAGAAGCCTTGCTCGATTTCAAGCTCGAACCCGCCGGACCGTCCGCCTGTACCTTACGCCAAACCGCCATCTTCCAACCGAGAGGCCTCTTCGGCATACTCTACTGGTACGCTGTCCTCCCCTTTCATGGCATAGTTTTTCGCGGCATGCTCGGGCGCATCCAACAGGACGCGCAACAAATCGCCGCCCGCGGCGGCAACTGACCGCCTCGAGCATGGCCAAGACGTGCGCACGCTGCTTCGTTTCCAACTATTGCCAGATCCGCCGGACCTTCTGGATCACACCCCTCCGCTGGCGGCTAAGCCCTGATGAATCTGTCTGGCCGCGCCGTCGGGTCGGGGAGTTCGATTCCGTGCGTGCTACCCTCTTCCCAGGGGAACTCCCTGCCGCCGAAATTCGGTCTCAGATCGACTCATGCAATGCGAAACGAGTTAAGAGAAGTCCAAAATAATGCACAAAAATGCACAAGGAAATCCCGACCGTCCAATTTTCAACAATATAACCTATTGTTCTATCAGGTGGTTATTTAATAATGGCTTCGTTTGCGAAATCATCTCTCCCTCGCCCCCGTTCGATTCTCGAATCCGCCTCGACCACCGGCGCTCCGGTGAGGCAAGCTCCCGCCCAAGGTGTCGAAAACCGTGCACAAAAATGCACACCGCCCCCTCGCCACTGTCGATGCGCTCCACCGCGCCCCCCCCGCACAAGAACCAAAATCATGCACAAAAATGCACAACCAAAAGCCCTCCGCGACTAATTTTCAACAGTCTAAACTACTGTTAGAAACAATATTTAATGGGAAATTGGCTTCGTTCGGAAAAAACGCCGGGCATGCCGATGCATTCCGCCGATGCAACACAATGCAACATGAAATCGGCTTTTGCACCCCCGTTGCGCCGACACCCCACCATCGTCGCACGACCGTTCTAGTACCGCCCGGAACCAACACACTTCCCCCGCTGTTGCACCCGCGCGGACGCGGAGTGTATCATCAATAACGAAGCGTGTAACGGATGGCGCTCCCGCCATCAATGTACCGTCCCGCCTGCTCATCGCGGGCTGGCCCCTCGATCCACAGTCAAGAAAGGTCATGAATGCTGCAGCGTCTCGCACCTAAAAATCCTCATCTTCGCCACGGGTTTACCACCGTCGGCTTTGCTGGAACGGTAATCGTTCTCCTCCTGGGGGTTTCATTTGCTCTGCTGCAAGCCCAGTCCGGCAAACAACAACCCCCCGCCCCTTCCGGCGTCAATGTCCTGACCGGCCACAACGACCCGACCCGCTCGGGACTCAACGCGTCCGAGACAATCTTGACGCCCGCCAACGTCAATTCCGCCACCTTCGGCAAGTTGTGGAACTTCACAACAGATGGCGTTGTCGATGCGCAACCCCTGTATGTCTCCAACCTGAATATGGGCGCTCAGGGAACCCACAACGTCCTCTTCATCGCCACCGAAAACGATACCGTTTATGCCGTCGACGCCGTCTCCAGTTCCATCCTCTGGCAAAAATCGCTACTCCTGCCCGGAGAGACCGCCTCCGACGATCGCAATTGCTCGCAAATAACCCCCGTTATGGGCATTACCGCTACCCCCGCGATTTACCTCACCCAGGGGGTCGGCGGTGTCATGCTCGTCGAGGCCATGAGTAAGGACGCCGGCGGAAACTACTACCACCGCCTCCACTCCATCGGCTTGAGCACCGGCGCCGAACAGGCCCATAGCCCGGTCACCATTCAAGGCAATTATCCCAGCACCGGCCCGCAAAGCTCTGGAGGCGTCATCACCTTCAATCCAGGCACCTATAAGTCGAGGCCGGCTCTGTTGCTCAATCAGGGCATCGTCTACCTCGGGTACTCGTCCAATTGCGACGTGCCTCCCTATTCCGGATGGATCTTCGCCTACAACGCGACCTCCCTGGCCCAGGCCGCCGTGCTCAACGTTACACCCAACGGCCAGGATGGCGCTCTTTGGGGTTCCGGCGGTGGACCGGCGGCGGATGCCAACGGCAATATCTACATGATGGTCGGCAATGGCACCCTCGATCCCACCATGAATACCAACGGCTTTCCCAGTAGCGGCGATTTCGGAAACTCGTTCCTCCGCTTGACCTATACGGCCGGAAAGCTGCAAATCGCGGACTTCTTCGCTTCCTTCGATGCGGTCGACGGCCCCACCGACGAGCGCGTCGAATTGGGCTCCAGCAGTCCCTTGGTATTGCCCGATATGGTCGACGCGAATGGCGTAACTCAACAACTGGCCCTCGGCGCTGGAAAACTGGGAACCATCTTCATCGTCAACCGCAACAACATGGGCAAATACAATGCCAAGGGCGGCAATTCCAACGTCTACCAGCATGTGGTGGGCGCCCTCGGCCCCGGCGGCGACGGCAATGACGCGCTGGGCGCCGTTCGTCCCCCCCCCGTGTATTTCAACAATATGGTCTACTTCGGCGCCAACCTCGATCCCATCGAAGCGTTCCAATTTACCAACGCCATCATGTCCACCAAGCCGGTCACCGCCACCACTCGCCTCTTCAATTATCCCGGCGCTTCGCTGAGTATCTCCGCCAACGGAACCAGCAATGGCATCGTGTGGGCCGCCTCCCCCGGAACTTACAAAACCAACGGCGGGCTGTATGCCTACCCGGCTGGCAACCTGCAAACTGAGTTGTACGACAGCAATCAGGCCGCCGGCGGACGCGACAATTTCTCGTACCTCAAATTCGCGCCGCCCACCGTGGCCAACGGTATGGTTTACGTCGCCACCACCAAGGGCGTCGTAGCCTTCGGATTATTGCCCTAACGAGCGATCCCGCATGAGACCGATAATGAATGATACGACTCGCTTTTCCGCTGTAGCGCTATTGCTCGCTGTAGCCATCGCCGTGCCGCATGTCGGCGGCGCAAACCCCCACTCTCACCACCCTGGTGAATTTTACGACCACCAACGGCGCTTATCCGTTCGGCGGACTGGTCTACTCCGGTGGCGCTCTCTATGGAACCACCTTCGGTGGCGGCAAGTATGGCTATGGAAATGTCTTCACCATGACGCCGTCTTCGGGAACTACCGGCTGGAATACCGCCATCCTGTACAACTTTCAGGACGCTACCATCGACGGCGCCAATCCCTACGGAAGCTTATTAGTCGCTGCCTCCGGCGTGATTTATGGAACCACTACCCGCGGAGGAGCTTTCGATATGGGTACTGTTTTCGCCTTGCAGCCTCCCCTGGTAAAGGGCGGCGATTGGACCGAAACGGTCCTCTATAGCTTCGGTAGTTCGCCTGAGGACGCCGCGTTTCCCTACGGAGGCGTGGTCGCAGACGCCAGCGGCGTGCTTTACGGGACTACTGTCGGTGGCGGCGAAACCGGGTCGGGTACTGTTTATGCTCTGACACCCGATGACGACGTCTTTACGGAGAGTGTGCTGTACAGTTTCGGCAGCCCTAACGATGCCGCCAACCCCTACGCCGGTTTGGCCATCGACGGCAACGGCGTCCTCTATGGCACGTCGCCCTACGGTGGCTCGTCCGGATCCGGAACCGTTTTCTCCCTAGCCCCCCAGCCCGGCGGCGTCTGGACCGAATCCGTGCTCTGCGCCTTTCCAGGCGGCACCGGCGGCGCCAACCCCTACGCCGGAATTTTGATCGGCGTCAGCGGCGGACTCTACGGGGTGACCACCAATGGCGGAACCCAGGGCGGCGGTACCGTGTTCAACTGCTCCCAGGCCAAATCGGGTGCCTGGGGCGCCACCGTTTTGTATAATCCGCTTGCCTCGGCCGCATCTTATGGAACTTTGATCAGCGACACCGCGGGCGACCTGTATGGCACCACGGGCGGCGCTCACGGAGCCGCTTCCAACAACGGCACCATTTTCAGAATTGCGCCTCCTGCGAATCAGGGCGGCGCGTGGACATTTACAACTCTCTACGCCTACACCGGCGCGCAAGGCGGCGGCCCGAGAGCTGGCGTCGTTTGGGGCCCCCCCGGACAACTCTTCGGCACCACCGTCGGCTTGGGAACCACCCACGAAGGCACCGTCTTCCGGCTGTCCTTCTAGCACGTCTCCGGAACCATCCAATTGAGGGCGCCGCCACGTATCTAAATATGTGTACCCGCCCACAATACTTTCCGCGCCGCAATCTTGTATCTTTATAGATGGCCCGCGTAATTTTGTTGGGAACACGATGTCGCTGCTGCCCCTGTTGTTGGCAATCGAATTCGGAGAAGACGATGCGGATCTCGCCCGCCGCTTGCAAAAGCGCGACCCGCGCGCCATGGCGGAGCTCTACGACCGTTACGGCCGCCTCGTCTACGCCCTCATCCTGCGCGTAGTGCGAGACGGATCTCTCGCCGAAGACCTCGTCCAGGAAACTTTCCTGAGAGTTTGGAATCGCGTCCAGGGCTTCGATGCCGATCGCGGCGCCCTCGGCCCTTGGCTTCTCGCCGTCGCCCGCAACCGCGCCATCGATTATCTGCGCTCCTCCGCCGGCCGCATGCGCAATTCCATCGAAGTACCCGAAATCGACCACCCCGCCATGTTCTCCGACATGGAAAAGGAACTCTTCAATTCCGATCGCGTCCGCCGCGTCAAAACCGCCCTCGAAAAATTACCCGAAACCCACCGCACCGTCATCGAGTTGGCTTACTTTGAAGGCCTCTCCCAGGTCGAAATGGCGGAACGCATGCGCCAGCCGCTGGGCACCGTAAAAACCTGGGTGCGCACGGCTCTGAAGAGCCTCCGTGATGAGCTTGGAACGGCGGTGACCGCATGAATTGCGAAGAACTCCGCGATCATTACGACCTCTACACGCTGGGCATCGCTGAAGATCCCGAACTCAGCGAAATCCGCGCCCACCTCGCGCGCAATTGCCCCACCTGCGCCCCTGCCGTGCGCGAATCCGGCAGCTTATTGGCTTTGATCGGCGGCACAGCGGCCTCCGTGGATCCGCCCGCCCGCCTGCGCAAGCGCGTTCTCGCCATCGCCGGTGAATCGAAATCGTCCATCTGGAATTGGTCGCCCGTATGGGCCGCCGTCGCCGCTGGCCTCCTCATCGCGGCCATCGTCTTCAACACCCGCGCCCAGCGCGCCACCGTCGAACTCGCTCGCACCACCGCGGCGCTCCATCAAATCGAAGCCGATTCCGTCTCGCAAGTCCGCGAACTGGCCAGCCTCCATGAAGCCATGGCCATCCTCGATCAGCCCGATGCGCGCCAGGTCGTCTTCGGCGGAGCCGCCCCGCAGCCCCCGCGTGGACGGGTCTTCCTCGATCCCAAACGCGGTGTCCTCCTGCTCGCCTCGAACCTGCCGCAGGCCCCCGCCGGCAAGACCTACGAGATGTGGGTCATCCCCAAAGGCGGCAAACCCGTGCCCGCCGGTCTCTTCCAGTCCGCCCAGGATGGCACGGCCATCTACGTCCTCGCCGGCCCCGTCGACGTAGACACCACCGCCGCCATCGCCGTAACCGTAGAGCCCGAAGCCGGGGTCCAGCAACCGACCTCTACGCCCATTATCGCCGCCGGCCTCTGATCGCGCCCGCGGCACCCATCGCCGCGCCGTCCGTCAATTAGAATA
Source organism: Bryobacterales bacterium (assembly GCA_963738375.1). Lineage (GTDB taxonomy): Bacteria > Acidobacteriota > Terriglobia > Bryobacterales > Bryobacteraceae > Bog-159. The sequence continues at coordinate 303,615 of CAVTWL010000006.1, forward strand.
GGAATCACATGATCAGAACCGCGAACCTCGATAAATTCTACGAAGCGGGCTACGGCCGCACCTATGTCCTCCGCCGCATCGAGGTCGATATTAAGGAAGGCGAGTTCGTCACCATCATGGGTCCTTCCGGCGCAGGCAAGTCCACTTTGCTCAGCATCGTCGGCATGCTCGACAGTTCCTGGACCGGCGAGTTTTACTTCCTCGACCACGCCGTCCACAAGATGAAACCCAAAGACCGCGTGGAGCTGAACAAGAAGTACATCGGCTTCGTCTTCCAGAGCTACCACCTCATCGATAACCTCACCGTCTACGAGAACCTCGACATCCCGCTCTCCTACCGCAACGTCAAGTCCTCTGAGCGTGCCAGCCTCGTCTGCGATGCCCTCGACCGCTTCCACATCGTCGGCAAGCGCGACCTGTATCCCAATCAGCTCTCCGGCGGACAGCAGCAGTTGGTCGCCGTCGCCCGCGCCGTGATCGCCAGCCCCAAGCTCATCCTCGCCGACGAGCCCACCGGCAACCTCCACTCCAGCCAGGGCAAGGAAATTATGGAGCTCTTCAAGAAGTTGAACGAAGAGGGGACCACCATAATCCAGGTCACCCACTCCGAAGCCAACGCCGAGTACGGCAACCGCGTCATCAACTTGGCCGACGGCTGGGTGGTCCAGCCCACCGCCTAGCGCGCCGTTGTCAGTCCGAAAATCCGCAGCTCTTTGTGGCTTGCCACGAACACCTGACCGTTTGCTACCACCGGAACCAGGTTCGAATTCCCTCCCACATACGGCCAGTTTCCCGCCGTCGTCCGGAACAGTGTGGTCATCGCCGTCCCCGTATCCGGATTGAACGCAAACAGGTAAATCGGTGACTTGCTCGCCGATTGCGCCCGCGACAACGCCCAGATGATCGGACTACTCGTGCCGTTCGAGGAGACGGTCGTGAAGAAGCCCGGATCCTGCGAACCTCCGATGCCGGGCGATGTGGCTACGCGTTTCAGCGACGGAGCCGGCGAAGTCAGCACTTTCCACGAGATTACCTGCGTCCCGCCGCTACTCACTACCCGCCCCGCTCCGTCCGTCCCGTCCACGTAATAGGACTGCCCGCACCAGCAGCCGCCGATGTTGTAGCTTCCTAGCACGTCGTTCGAGGTCGGCGAGTACCCGCCCAAATCGGACTCGTTCATCAGAAACATCGTGCCTTCTTTTCCCGCCGCTACCGCTAGGTGCGGCGTCGATCCCGGCTGATCCGGCAGCACCATCACGCCGCCGGCTCCGAAGTCCGTGTCGAAATTGTCTAGTGAGGCTTGATCGCTCGGTGTAAACAGGTCCAGCACCGCCGACAGGTCCGCCGAGACTTTAACCACGCTCTCCTGCACGTTCGTCACGCCGTCGTACGTGGTCCCCGAGTAATCGGAGTTCCCCGTCACGAACAAGACGTTCCCGGCGTCGTCAACCGCCGGCGCATACCCCGACATCCAAATGGAGGACAGGAAAAAGTTGTCTGGCGAAGTCGCCTGCGTGTCCAGCACTTGGTTCGCGGCGATCGGCGCCAGCGTCCCCTCCTTCCACCCCAATAGCCAGCCGCGCGACACATTCGCCGAGAAATCGCAGAAGCTCCCGAATCCCGCATAGATCGTTCCGTTCGCCAGCAGCAGCCCCGGACGCTGCCGCTGATACTTCGCGTTGAACTGGAACGCCGTTCCATCCGTGAGAGTATGCGAGGCCGTAACTAGCCGCGGCGCGGTCTGATCCGTCAGGCTGCCCAGATCGAGCGAGTGTAGGTAATACGCCGGCCCGTTCGCACCTTGCGTGTATACCATCACGTACATTGCGCTCTTCGCCGGATCGATCACCGGCGTCGACGTGATCCCGACATTCGGTCCGTTATTGTTACAGCCCAGCGGTTTCGCCACCGGCGCGCCGAAGTTCGGACTCAGCAGCACCGTTCCACTGTGTACGTCGATGGCATACACGGTGTTGTTCTCCGAAACCACGTAAACAACATCATGCGTGCCCTGGTTCTGCCCGGCCGTGATGTGAACGCCGGGGACCACCAAAGGTTGTGCATCCACCTGATCGTCCAGGGTTACCGTCTTCAGCAGCCCAAACGCCCCCCCGCTCACATTAGCCGGAGTCAAAACAGTCTCCCCTTGGTTCCAGCCCGTGCGGTTGTTGTCATAGTGGTAAGTAGTAATCGAAGTCTGGCCCAGGCAGACTACCGCCGCAAGAAGCATTGTCCATCCGTATCGAATCATGCCTTCAATCCCCTCAGCGACTCGGTATAAGGTGCCCGAGCTACGCCCAACTCCGTGATAATCGCCGTCACATACCGGTTCGGCGTCACATCGAACGCCGGATTCTCCACCTTGGTTCCCTCCGGCGCCACTGCGGTCCCAAACACGTGCGTCACCTCTTCATCCGGCCGCCGCTCGATCGGAATCTGCTCGCCCGATGTTAGCGTCAAGTCCAAAGTCGAAATCGGCGCCGCCACATAAAACGGCACGCCGTTCTCCTTCGCCAGCACCGCCACCGAATACGTGCCGATCTTGTTCGCCACATCGCCGTTCCCCGCGATGCGATCCGCTCCCACCACTACGCAGCCGATCCGCCCCGACTTCAGAAAGTGCCCCGCCATATTGTCCGTGATCAGCGTCGTCGGAATATGGTCCTGCTGTAGCTCCCAAACCGTCAGCCGGGCGCCCTGCATGAACGGCCGCGTCTCGTCGGCGAACACGTCCACCTTCTTGCCCGCTTCCACCGCCGCCCGGATCACCCCCAACGCAGTACCGTAGCCCGCCGTCGCCAGCGCGCCCGCATTGCAGTGCGTTAGCACCGTCTTGCCGTCCGGGACCAACTCCGCCCCATGCCGCCCGATTGCTTGATTGATCGCGATATCTTCCAGCCGCATCTGCCGCGCCTCAATCGCCATTTTGCCCGCAATCTCTGCGCGCGGTTGTCCCCGCAGCGACTCGTAAAGCTTCCGCATCCGCTCGATCGCCCAAAACAGATTCACGGCCGTTGGCCGCGTCTTCGCCAGCGTCTCGCAGATGTGCGTCATCTGCGTGTCCAGATCGTCGCCGCCGGCTTTCGCGACGCCCAGCGCCACGCCCATCGCCGCCGCCACGCCGATTGCCGGCGCCCCGCGAATCACCATCGTGCGAATCGCGTCCGCCACGTCTTCATAGGTCTTGCAGGTGATAAACTCTTCGTGCAAAGGCAGGCGTCTCTGGTCGATCATGACCACACCCGCGGGTGTCCATTCGATGGTTTCCAGCATTTTTTAGGCTATGGCCTAAAATAACAAATATGCGGATCGCTGTATCGCGTCTTTCGTTAATTCTCGCGGCTGCGTTGCCGCTTTTTTCGCAAAGCATTCAGGTATACGAGACCGATGGCGATCAATCCAAGCTCCTCGCCGCCCGTGCGCCGCTTGTTTTATCCTCCGGCTCTCCAGCCGGTTCGCCCCCCTTCACCATCGCCGTCGACCCCACTACCAGGTACCAACAAATGGACGGTGTCGGCGCATCGCTGACCGACTCCGCCGCCTGGGTCATCTGGAACAAGCTATCCACGTCTCAGCAAACCGCCCTCATGCAAAGCCTGTTCGATCCTTACACCGGCATCGGCATCAACATCCTGCGCCAGCCCATGGGCGCTAGCGACCTCTCGGCCAGCGGCAACTACAGCTACGACGATATGCCGGCCGGCCAGACCGATCCCACCCTCGCGCAATTCTCCATCGCCCACGACCAGACCTACATCGTCCCGTTGTTGCGCCAGGCGCTCTCCATGAATCCCACACTGAAGATCCACGCGCTCCCATGGAGCCCGCCCGCTTGGATGAAAAACAGCGCCTCCATGAACGGCGGCAGCATCCTCACGTCCGATTTTCAGGCCCTCGCTAATTACTTCACCCGCTTCATCGCCGCCTACCAGCAGCAAGGCCTTCCCATCTACGCCGTCTCCATGCAGAATGAGCCGCTCAACTCCACCACCGGATACCCGTCCTCCTACGTAGCAGCGGCCGACGAAGCCAACTTCATCGCCACCAACCTCGGCCCAGCCCTCGCCTCCGCCGGGCAAAGCAGCGTCAAGATCTTTGGCTACGAACACAATTGGGATCAGCCGCAATATCCCGAAACCCTCCTCGCCAATTCCAACGCTTACAATTTCCTTGCAGGTAGTTCTTTCCACTGTTATGCCGGAGGAGTCAGCGCCCAATCCCAAGTGAAGATCGCTTATCCAAACAAAGACATCTGGTTCACGGAATGCACCGGCACCGTTGGCTCCAGTTTCTCCGGCGACCTCGTCTGGAACGCCGAGAACCTCCTGATCGGAGCCACCCGCAATTGGGCCCGCGGCGTCACCCTCTGGAACCTCGCCCTCGATCAGAACTCCGGCCCACAGAACGGCGGATGTGCCGCCTGCCGCGGCATCGTCACCATCGATGACAGCGTTTCGCCTTCCACCGTCACCCGCAACGTCGAGTATTACCTGCTCGGGCACCTCGGCAAGTTCGTGCAGCCCGGCGCGTACCGCATCGACTCAAATACCTACGGCTCCGGTTCCCTCGAAGACGTCGCCTTCCTCAATCCCGATGGCTCCGTCGTGCTATTCGTTTTGAACGCCACCTCCGCCAGCTCCGGCTTCGCCGTCACCTGCAACGGCAGCAATTTCGCCGATACCCTCCCCGCGGGCGCCATCGCGACCTATGAATGGGCCGTCCCCGCCCCGTCATTCCCTGCCATCGGCGTCATCAACGCCGCCGCCCCAGCGGCCGCGCTGAGCCCTGGCGAGCTGGTTTCCATTTATGGCGAGAATCTGGCTGCCCAATCCGCGCAGCCCGCCCTGCTCCCTCTGCCCGCCACCATGGCCGCCGCCACCGTGCAGATCGGCGGCATCACCGCGCCCCTGGTCTACGTCTCGCCTCTTCAAATCAACGCCCAGGTGCCCTGGGAAGTTGCGCCCGGCGGCGCCACTCTCACCGTCAACCACGACGGCCTCACCGCCTCGCAAACCGTGACCATCGCCGCCGCCGGACCCGGCATCTTCACCCTCTACGGCAGCGCGCAAGCCGCCGCCCTGAACGAGGATTACACGGTGAACTCGCAAACCAATCCTGCCTCCGCCGGACAGGCCATCCTGCTCTTCGGAACTGGCCTCGGCGCCGTTTCTCCCGCTGTCGCAACCGGATCCGCGGCGAGTTCCACAACCCTCTCGCAAGTCGTCGCGGCCGTCACCGCAACCGTCGGAGGCGCTCCCGCCACCGTCCTCTTCAAAGGCTTAGCCCCAGGCTTCGCGGGATTGTGGCAGGTGAACGTAGCCCTGCCCCCTGGCCTTTCAGGCGCCACTCCAGTAATCGTGAATGTAGCCGGAACTCCCGCCAACACCGTGACGGTTTGGATCCAGTAGCGCTTAGCCCAGTTGCAGCACCTGGCGCAGTGCCGGATCGCTCCGCACCCGCCAGATCCGGCTGTCCAGGTAATAGTGCGTAAGCCCGAACCCGCAGAAGAATCCGAATGCCAGGTCCGATCCCCGCCCCAATTGGAATCCGGGCACTCGATACATCGCGCTGAAGAGCAATGCCACAACCACGTAATTCACCAGACTCCGCGACACCGCCAGCGGAACCCGGCCATGGTTTTCGCCGGCCCCAGCCTTGCCGTACCGGTTGCGATTGTGAAACCAGATCAGCGCATGATATTGCAGATTGTGTACGATGGTCACCGTCGGCACCGCGCCCATCCAACTCATATAAGCGAAGGTCAGCCAGTGTAGCGGGATGACTCCGCCGAACAGCAGGAACTTCGGCACGTTTACGGAATCGCCGCGCCGCCACCTGAGCACCTGCCGCCCCGCGTAGACCGCTGCCGTCGCCGCCACCGCCGCCCACAAGAATGGCTCGCTGCGCGGAAACGAGAAATTGAGCCCGAGCTCTTCCGGGTGATGAATAAAGAACCGGTGAAACGGCGGAAACACCGTCATCACGCCCAGGAACCAGCGATCCAGAAAGTTGTCCAGCTTCGCCAGGTCGCGATTCTTCACCTTATACAGCACCATGAAGCCGTAATGCTGCCGGATCACATGGTAATAAGCCCACACCGCCACGATCATGGCGAGTAAAGGCTTGCCTCCCGCCAGCACCATCAGCGGACCTAACGCGAAAAAAAATGCCGCGCTCCCGAACAGCAGCAGCCGCCGGCTCTGCCGCGCCTCGTGGTCGAAAAATGTGCGGGATGCCGTCCCGAAAATGTGCGTCCCGTCGAAGCCCACCGACCAGAACCACCACAGCAGCGAGATGGGTACATGCAGCGCCACATTCGCCACCAGGTACGCGTACCCGGCCAGCGAACTCCCAATCACGAACCCCAGGTCCACGCCGCGCCCGATAATCCAGCGGTGCGCCAGGCGTCCCGTCGAAAGCGGAAATCCCGATTGCGGTGCGGCTTGTGTCGCGGCGGCCAAACCATTAGTGTACAACCCGCCCCTACGTTAAAATGGACTCCTCATGACCTGCTGCCCGGATTTCGACCGCCTGCTGGACCTCGAACTGGCGCGCCACGCCCAGCCTCACCAGCTCACCAACGGCCGTATCATTACCGAAATCGACACGGAATACTACTTCGTCTTCGGCGAAGAGCGCCACACCTTCGTGGGCATTAACTATTGCCCATTTTGTGGGCGCGTGCTCTCCCGCGGTCTCTGGAATCTGGAAAAGAAAAAGCAAGGTCATTAGACCGTGCACCCTAGGCGCAACGATTCTGTGGATGGTGGAGGCGGGGGGAGTTGAACCCCCGTCCGAGAAAGCCCGTCGTGAAGAGAACTACGTGCGTTTCCGGCTCAATAGTTTCGGATCAGCGCCGCCTTAGAACCGGCGAGAAAACCCGAACCCTAGCCCGATTGGATCTCGGCCTTCCAGCTCCGGACAGAAGCCCTGGGCCTATCCCGCAAAATGACGCTCACTGACCGCCGCGCGGGCTCAGCGGCTGGAGCGGCTACTTAATTAATTAAGCAGCGTATGCAAACTGCGTGTTGGCAGTTGTGTTTTTCCGATCGTTTTACGGGAGCTCGGAACCCGGCACGCCTCCCCACCACGATTCGATCCCGTCGAATCCGTTGCGCCCCCTTTAACTGGGAAGGAACTGCCGGTCAATCGGGCCATCACGAGTGAGATAGCAACCCTATTGTAGCACCAGCGCCCGCCGGCGTCCCGTTCGAGGTGTGGTTCAAGGCTTCGGTTCGCGGTTCGGCCGCGGCCGCCTTCGCGGCAGCCTTCGGAATCCGCACCGTCACCCGATGCGTCGCGCCATCGTCCTTTAACGCGATCGCGCCGCCCTCCAGCACGCGCCCGTCTTCCTCCGCCTCCACACCCCCCCCATCGCCTTCTCCCCGCCGCACCACGGCGATCTCGTAACGCGTGCCGCGGTAGCGATAGGTGATCTCGAATCCCGGCCAATCCTCCGGTATCGCCGGCCGTATCCGCAGCGTATTTCCGCTCAACCGGAACCCAAGCACCTCCTCCACCCAAATGCGATACATCCACGCGGACGATCCCGTATACCACGTCCAGCCGCACCGCCCCACCATGCCCGGCGCCGACGACACGTCCGCGGCCACCACATAGGGTTCTCCCCGGTAGCGCGCCACATCTTCCGGCGTGCGGCTCAGTTCCACCGGATTCATCAGCTTCAGCAGACGCACCGCGCGCGCCCCTTCCCCCAGCCGCGCCCACGCCAACGCCATCCACTGCGAGCCGTGCGTGTATTGGCCGCCATTCTCGCGCAGCCCCGGCGGATAGCCCATAATGTACCCGGGATTGGGCTTCGAGTGGTCGAAAGGCGGAGTAAACAGGCGCACCAGCTTGCCGCTCTCGTCCACCAGCATCCGGTCGGCGGCTTCCATCGCCTGCCGCGCGCGTCCCGGCTCGGCTGCCCCGGAAATCACCGCCCAACTCTGCGGCAGCGAATCGATTTTCGCTTCTTCATCCTTGTGCGAGCCCAGCGCGTCGCCGTTATCGAAAAAGCACCGCAGATACCATTCGCCGTCCCAACTCGACTGCTCCACCGCCTCGGCGATGGCGGCGGCCCGCGCCCGCCAATGCCCTGCCATCGCTCCCCCCCCAGGCCGTTGCTCCATCAGCAGCGCGAACTCTTCCAGCACGCGATAAAAGAACCACCCCAGCCAGATGCTCTCGCCGCGCCCTTGCACGCCCACCAGGTTCAGCCCGTCGTTCCAGTCGCCGGACCCGATCAGCGGCAGCCCGTGCGACCCGAATTTCATGGCGTGATCGATGGCCCGTTGGCAATGCTCCCAGAGCGGCGCCGTCTGATGCGAAACCGCCGGAATGAAAAGCTGGTCCGGCTCGCCCTCCTTCGGCAGCGGACCCTCCACAAATGGCGTGTGCTCCTCCAAGATGCCGTGGTCGCCCGTCGCCTCGATATACCGCGCCGTTACGAAGGGCAGCCACAGCAGATCGTCGGAACAGTGCGTGCGGATCCCCTGCCCGGTGTCGGCGTGCCACCAGTGTTGCACGTCCCCCTCCGGAAATTGGCGCGCCGCCGACGCCAGGATGTGCGCCCGCGTCAATTCCGGCGCCCCATACACGAAGCCCATCGCGTCCTGTAACTGGTCGCGGAAGCCGAAAGCCCCGCTCGATTGATACAGCGCTGAACGCCCCCAAAAACGGCAGCTCAGCGATTGGTACAGCAGCCAGCGATTCAACAGCAGATCCACCGACAGCAGCGGCGTATGCACTTGCACCGCGCCCAGAACTTTCTCCCACCAGCGCCGCGTCTGGTCCAGGGCGTCATCCACTTGTTGCGCGGTCTGATACTTCTTCACCAGCGCCCGCGCCGCTTCGATGCTCTCCGCCTGGCCCAGCAGGAAGAACACATCCGCGTGGGCGCCTTGCGCCAGGTTCACCTGGACCTGTAGCCCCGCCGCCGGGTCTAGTCCCCCCCCGTACGATTGTCCAGACGCACCCGGCCCAGCGCCGCCGGCGCCGCGAACGAGCCGTTCCGTCCCAGAAACTGCATGCGGTCTCCCGTATACGATCCCGGCGCCGGACTGGAAGCCGCGAAGGCGGCCTGCCCGGTGAAGCTGCCGTTCCAGGATTGCCCCGCCGTTACCGCGCCGGCTTCCTTGTCGTACGACGTGTGCACGTGCAGCACCTGGTCTTCGCGATTGCTCCCCAGAACCCATTCGGCGAAGTATGTCGCGGTCAAGCGGCGCGCGCGCGTCGAATCGTTGCGCAGCCGCAGCCGCATCACCTTCACCGCATCGTGGGCGCCATTTTCCGCCGCCGGTACGAACACCGTCAGTTCCTGCCCGATGGCGTGGCTGTTGTGCTCGTACACCGTGTAGCCTTGCCCGTGCCGCGCCCGATAGGCGTCTTTCTCCCGTATCGGCAGCGCCGTTGGCGACCACACTGTGCCGCTTTCTTCGTCCCGCAAGTAGATTGCTTCCGACGGCGGATCGGCCGCCGGGTCGTTGCTCCAGGGAGTCAGCCGGTTGGACTGGCTGTTGCCGCTCCAGGTGCAGCCGAGCGCGCTCTCGCTCACCATGGCGCCGAACCCCGGATTGGCCATCACGTTCGTCCACGGTACCGGCGTCTGGGTTCCCGGCTTCAGATAAATCGCGTATTCGCGCCCGTCCTGTGTAAATCCGCCCAAACCGTTGAAGTAAGGCAACTCCAGGAACGGCAGAGGCTGCGATGGTTCTTCCAGTCCCGCGCTCGGCGCTAGCGGCGGGGGCACGGGGCTTTCGCCGCTCACCACCAGTTGCTGTTGCAGCGGCCCGCGGCTGCCGCTCAGCACCACGCTCGAAACCGCCAGCATCAGCTCCCGATGTTCGGCCGGCAAAGCGTGCCAGTTCCGCAGAAACACGCCGCCGGGCTTATCCACGAATTCGGCCGGCGCGTGCGCTTCGATCTGCCGCAGCAATTGCTGATACAGCGGACGGTCGTAGCTCGAGCTTTCCTGGTTGAGCACGATCAGGTCCGCGCGGAATCCGCGCAGCCGCCAATATGCCTGCGCCAGCAGCAGTTCGCGCACCAGTGATGTCCCCCGCGCTTCGGCCACCGTGACCGTCACCATCGGCAGGTCGCCCGAGATCCCGTATTGCCACAATGCCGATTGCCCCAGCCGGTTGCGCGCCAGCCGGTCTCCCGCCAGCCGCAGCCTGCCATTCGGATACAACAGGTGGCTGGCCAATTCCTGAAACCGATGCGCCGCCGCCGGTCCGATTCCTAAATACCGGAATTCCAACTGCGCTCGCGTCCATGCCATATCGAAGGCGCGCGAAACCGCGTCCGGCCTGCGGAACTTCACCACCAGCGCCAGCAGCGCTTCGCGCGACCCCGCCGCCAGCGTCAGAAACGTCAGATCCAGCCGCCCGCGCGGCTCCAGCGTCGCCCGGCAGCGCAGGCTAAAAATCGGGTCGATCACCGTTCCCACCGAGCCGCTCAAATCCCGGCGCAGCGCTTCCGGCTGTTCCGCCGTTCTGTCGCGCCCCAGGAACTGCATGCGGCTGGTTTCGCATTGGATCGCGCCCGGCGCGCCGATCAACACGTGCGCCGCCCACACCGGCGCTTCCGCCGGCGATTGCGCGCGGCGATGCGCCAGCAGCACTCCCGGCTCCGGCGATTCGGTTTCCACGAACATCTTGGAAAACGCCGGGTGCGCCTTGTCCGCGCCGTGCGACGCCAGCGCCAGCTCCATGTAGCTGGTCAATTCCAATTGCCGGCTCCGCATCGACCGGTTAGTAATGCAGAAGCGCCGCAGCTCGACGTCGTCTTCCGCCGCCACCGTCACTTCCAGTAAACTCTCGATTCCCGCCACGTTCCGGTGGAATTCCACCCTGTCGGCCGAAAAGCGCGCCGAGACCGTCCCGCTGCCGCCGCCGGCTGGCTGCTGCGCCGCCGCCCACACCGTGTCCGCCTTGATGTCCCGCAGGTAGACAAAGCTGCCCCACGGGTCCAAGGTCGTGTCGGAACGCCAGCGCGTTAAGTCGAAATCCTTCCAGCGGCTGTAGCCCCCACCCGCATTGGTGATCGCCAGCGAATAGCTGCCGTTGCCCTGCAGGTGGACGCGCGGCACCGCGGTCGGTTCGTCCCAAACGCGCTCGGCCGATTCCTCCCCGCCGGCCGCCCGGACGGCTGGAAACGTCTGTTCCTTCTCCGCCAGCGGTAGCCGCGTCATCGGGATGCGCTCGAAAAGCAAGGTCTCCACCGCCCGAATCCGCAAGTCGGCATGGAACCGCCGCTGCATGATCCGCCCGTGCAGCACATTATCCAAGGCCACCAGGCTCATGCCCTGATGGTGCGCCATGTACGCGTAAATGACCACGCCGAGTTCCCCGTCTCTGGTGTTTTGGCGCGTGTAATCGATGGATTCGTAGAAGCCCATGGGACCCGCCAAGCCGCATTCTTCCAGCTTCCGCAGGTTATCCGTCGCCGCTCCCACCTCAAGAGGTAGAGCCAGCACCGTGGCGTAGGGCGCCACCACCAGCTCTTTTTCCTGCTCCTGTTTCAGCGCCAATGCCGGCACGCCGAAGGCGCGATACTGGTACACCTGATTGGAGTCGAGCGCGCTATACGCCGATTCCGATACGCCCCACGGCACTTTGTTTTCGCGGCCGTAATCGATCTGCCGCCGTACCGCCTGCCGGCACGCCCAGTCGAGCAGCGAGTGATCGAACGTCCGCGTGAACAGCAGCGGCATCAAATATTCGAACATCGTGCCGCTCCACGACAGCAGCGCGTCCTGCCCCGAGGCGTATACATACGGCCTGCCCAGCGCGGCCCAGTGCTCCAGTGGAACCTCGCCCTTGGCGATCGCCACCAAACTCGCGATCCGGCATTCGCTGGCCATCAGATCGTAGTGACTGACGAATTCGCGCGGCCCCCCCACCAGGTATCCGATGCCGAATAGCTTCCGCCGCCGGTCGTACAGAAAGCCCATGTTGATGCCCGCCGCCAGATCTTTCGCCGACGCCGCCAGGACCTCGAACTTCTTCACCGTCTCCGCGGCCGCGGTTTCCGCCGCCCGATATTCGGCTGCCAGTTGATCCAGCCATTTGGCGATCTGCGGGCTTGCCGGTCTAGCTCCGCGGCGCGCCAGCAGTGCGTCCATGGGCGACGGCTGCGTACTCGGCGCGCCGCCGGCCAGAGCCGCCAGCGAAGGCGCCGCGTGCAGGATTCGCCGCCGCAGCTTGGCCGTGTCTTCTCCCAACTCCTTCAGCGAGGAATCCGGTGGCTGCGCCAGCGTCTCCATCCACGGCAGGTAACGGTCGAGCATGGCGATCCAGGCATTCAACTCCCGCGTCAGCCGCGCCAGCCAATACGACCGCTGCTCTCCGTCGCTATCCGGCCATCGTCCGTTGTCCCGCAATTGCTGGATCGGCGTCGCCGCCAGCCGGAGCCGCGCGATCAGTTCGTGCCCGTCCGCTTTGCCGCGCAGCAAGCGGTGCAGCACCCGCAACGGCCCCGACGTCGACGGATCGGCGCCGCACGTCTCCATTAACACCGCCGTGGTGTCCGCCAGACCGCGCAGGCACGCCCGGTCCAGCAGCGGATCGCGCAGCGTCTCCCGGCAGCCCTGCTCCATCACCCATAGGCTGGCCGTGAGATTCCCGCTATCCACCGTCGATACGTAGCGCGGCAACAAGGGGTCGAGTGTGCCGGTGTCGTACCAGTTCAGCAGATGACCTTCGTAGCGCTCCAGGCGTTGCAGAGTCGCCATGGTTTCCGTACAACGCGCCAGAAGATCGTCGGCCGTTAGATACCCCATGTCGCGGGCAGCCAATGCCGAGGTCAGCCACAGCCCAATATTGGTTGGCGACGTGCGCCGCGCGACTTCCACGCGCAGGCTCAACTGCGAATTGTCCGGCGGGAGCCAGTGTGTGTCGGGCCCGACGAGGTCGTCGAAATACCGCCACGTTTTGCGCGCGAGCCGCCGCAAATAGTGCAGGTCCTCCTTGCCCGGCAACTGGCTGTGGTTGGTGTGGCCCATGTGTCCCAGCCACTTCAGCACACCCGGCGACAAAGCCCACAACGCCACGAAGGCAGCTCCGGCCAGCGACGCATGCCGCAGCATCAAAACGATCAACAGCACGCCCGATAGCGTGCAAATCGTCCACAACTGGCGCCGCATCGCGGCCGCATGCCTATACGCCGAAGCGCCGGCGCTCTCCGCTGTCTGCCACTCCAGCAGGTTGTGACGGCTCACCACCGTGCGATACAACGTCCGCGCGATCGCGTCCATCGCCAGCCACGCCTGATGCGGCAGGAACGCCAGCATGACCATTGCGCGGATGAGTTCATCGGCCGACCCACGCCACCCATGCACTTCGCCGCGAATCACACGCGCTAACCGGTCGAGCAGCGGAGCGGCCGCCGGAATAGCCACCGCCAACAGCACTACCAGCGTCCACACACCGGGAGCATCCGAGACGACCCAGCCCAAAAGCAACAACAGCATGGACGCCGGCGGCACCAGGCTCCGTCTCAGGTTGTCGAAAATTCGCCAGCGTCCGATGGACGATAGTGGATTCGGCTCCCTGCGCCCACCCGGCACCGGCACGCTCGGCAACATCCACGGCGCGATCTGCCAGTCCCCTCGAATCCAGCGGTGCAGCCGCTGGCTGTAGCTGGCGTAATCGAGCGGCAGGTTTTCGAAGAGCTCGATCCCCGTCGCCATTCCGACGCCGGAGTAGGTTCCTTCAATCAGATCGTGGCTGAGCAGGCTCTCAGCGGGAAAACGGTCCCCTAGAATTGCGCGGAAGGCCGCCACATCGTAAATCGCTTTGCCGTGAAAAATTCCTTCTCGAAATAAATCCTGGTGCGCATCGGAAACCGCCTCGCAATAAGGATCGGTACCCGACGTATCGGCGAAGATTCGCGTGAAACGGGTGGCCGTCGCGCCCGGGAGCGCGATCTCCACCCGCGGCTGGATGATGGTGTAGCCCCGCCGCCGCACTCCGGTCGCGGGATCGATAACCACACGGTTCAGCGGATGGGCGATGGTCTCCACCATTCGCCGAGCCGCGCCAGGAGGCAGTTGCGTATCCGAATCCAGTGTGATCACTGACTTCACCGGCAGCGGCAGCGAGCCTTCGCGCAAAATTTCGGGCGATCCGGCGCCCAGCAGGAAGGCGTTGAGCTCTTCCAGTTTCCCGCGCTTGCGTTCTCGGCCGATCCACTTCCGCTCGCTCTCCGACCATTCGCGATTGCGGTGGAACAGCAGGAAGTGCCCGTTCGGATAACGTGTGTTCAGGCTGGCGATTCCTTCGCGGACCGCCTGCACCAGTTCTTCATCGCCCGGCGCCGTGCGCTCGTCCGCATCCGTGAAATCCGAAAATACGCTGAAATATAGGTTCGATTCGCGGTTTGCCAGGAACCGTACTTCCAGCTTCTCCACTTCGCGCCGCGCTACTTCCGCGCTCGAAAGCATCATGGGAACCACGACCAGCGTGGCTTCTTCGGGTGGAATGCCGTTCTTGAAATCCAGCTCCGCCAGGCCTTCCGGCGGCAGCAGAGAGATCACCAGCGCGTGCACAATTTGGATCGCCAGTTCGCTGAGCGGAAACAGCGCCAGCAGTCCCAGCGCGAGCAGCACGCTGTCGTGCCTCACGCCGGCGTTCCATGCCAGCGCCAGCGCCACCGCGGTCAGGCTGAAGGTCAAACTAAACGCGCTGCCCAGGTATAGTGGCGTCGCATGCCGCCGGATCGTGCGCAGCAGTCGCGTCCGGGCCGGAATGCGGGCCTTGGTCTCCGCCTCCAGCGCCAGAACGCCTTCATCGATCAGATAATAGGCGACGTGCGCCGACAGCGGGTCCGTATCCTGGGCCGCCAGCGCAATCGCCCGGCGCGCCACGTCCAGTTCTCCCCCCCGGAATTTCGCGAAATGCGTTCCACGGTCCGGCGGCAGCGGTCGCGTGTGGCGAAATCGGTTCGCTGATAAATGCCGCCCGGATCCTTGAGCAGCTCCCCTTCCACTAAACTCACGGATTCGAAAACTTCGGCGAATTCGATGCGCGAGAGCGCCCGCAGGCTGCCGAAAGCATTCGCCGTAGAAACCGCCTCCGCCGCTTCCGCATTGTGCTGCGTCCGCACGATATCCGTGAGCGGCTGGCCCAGATGGGTTTCGATCCAGTGCCGCAGCGGAGCCAGGGCGTCTTCTTCGTCCTGCAGTTGCTCCGCGACGCAGGTCAGGAAGTACGGCTCCAAGGCGAGTGACTCGGTTTCCATCCGCCCGATGACGCGCTGGAATGCATCCCCCCCCCGCCGCGCGCCGGCCGCCAGGCGGTTGGCCCAAAGGTAGGCGGCTTCCCGAAGGCCTTGTCCGCGGCTGATGCGCGTCGCCAGACGCGTCAGCGCCTCCATCAGGGCCAGCCGCAAAACCAGCGGAAACGACCACAACTCGGCGATGGTCAGCGGCGCGATTTCCTGGTATCTCCGCAGGCAATCCTCGATGGACCCTTCGTCCACCGCGTAATTGGTGTGCGCCGCCAGGGCGCGCGCCAGTTCCAGAATGTAAGGATCCCCTGAATCCCCCGCCTGCAGAATCTGGTGGTACTTGCTGGGCAGATGGCGCCGGATCTCCGCGATCTGGGTACGCAGCAGGTAGCCGTTATCCAGCAGCCACTCCGCCGCGGCCGTTAACACGTGGTCCAGCCGGACGGCCTCGGCCAAAACGCTGCGCGCGGATTCCAGCATCCGCTCGTGCAACTGCAGTTGCAGCAGAATATTTGGTTTCGCCGGCCGCGACTTCCCGCGCTTTTTCGCAAGCTCCGGGGCGAAATCGTCGCCCGCCGGCATGGGTGCTGCCGGCAGATCGCGCTTTACCAGCAGCGTGGTGTCGGACAGCACGAAGACGGCCGGCGACCCGGTACCTTGCAGCGTCTGCACGATGTGCTGTACGCCCGCGGGTTCGCTGCGCGCCATGATCAGGCATTCGTCGTCGAACCTCAGCGCGCTATATTTGCTCCAGCCTTCCGTGGCCGCGAATTCGGCGTCGTCGGGGGGCCCGCAACGATACAGACGTTCTCCGCTCGTCCCTTCCAGCGATTTATAGGCTCTGGCGGATTCTGCTTCGTCGGGCCCGTAGAACGCCAGCACCGTGCGCCGCGGCTTCGGGTCCATCATCGGGTTGGGCGTAGATTACCAGCCCCTCCCGCGTACCAGGCGGGTCATCAGCCCAATTACAAATAGCAAGCCGAACATCAACGCGACGAGCGACGAAACCGCCGCGGGGTGTGCCAACGATGAGATCGTTCCCAGCAGTGCTAGTAGAGCAAACAAAATCATCCATCCGAACATGCGTACCGCCTTCCCGAACCTGCGGTTCTGTGAGATTTATGACGTTGCGCGCGGAATTTTCCACGTGGCGCGAATCTAGCTGTGCAAGTGAAGTGCCACCCCGCAGCGGAAGCTTCTAAGGGATTTAGCCTTCCGGTCCGCACTTAAAATGGCGCTCGCATGCGAACCGCGGCGTGGGATTGAGCAATGTTTGCGTGGGGCTGTTTGCTGCGTGAGTTTTTGTACGAATCTTTCTTGCGCCGCCGGTGGAATGAAGGTAAAGCGCGCGCCTCCCCGATGTCGACTCTGACCAAATACGGCCACCGTGGCGCTCGCTTACCTTCTTGACCACCGCCAAGCCGATACCAGTTCCCGATCTCGCTCTGCGGCCGCTCGAACATTCCAAATATCGACTGCGCATGCTTTTGCTCGAAACCGATTCCTTATCCGCAATCGAGAGAATCCGTTTGCCCTCGCTGGCGGGCTGCTCACTTCGTGCGCAAAAGCACGGCATTTCAGGGAGTTCGAAATCAGATTTCTGAAAAACCGGCATCAGTTGCGACTCTGCATTGCCGCCGCCTCAGGATCGGCGGCAAACGATTCGCGGGCTTGCAAAATTTTACGGGCGAGCTAACGAATTAATCCATCTACCTTACTTAGTAAGGATTGGCGTGCAGCATGGCTTCTCGACCGGAGTCGGCTCCATCAATTCGACCCGTGTCCCATTGGGGTCGTATAGGTTCAACTGCCACTTACCGTCCCGCCCGACCTTGGGTTTCTCCGCGTTCATTCCGCGCTCCACAACAGTCTTATAGCCGGCTTCCACGCTAGACACGCCGAGCGCCAGGTGGTGCATGACCCCCAGCGTGCGGGGCGTGGGGTTATGGACGTTCAGCATATACTCCAGCCAGTCGGTCCCGTCCGGCACCCGCATGTCCACCCAGTCGGTACGGTCGTCCTTCATGCCGCCGTACCAGATGGAATGAAATCCCAGAATATCCTTGTAAAATTTGTCCGCGGCGCTCTGATCCGCGATCGAAACTCCGACATGGATAATGCGCTGCGACACGCGCGTATCCGGTAGGAATTTGCCAAAATTCTTCGTGTGCAGCGATCCCTGCTTGTATTCCACGAACTCGACGTTGTGCCCGTCCGGATCTTTCAGCATCATGCTGACATTCCCGTCCAAACCCGGATGCAGCGTGGCGGGAACCTGCACGCCCTTGCTCGCCAGATAGTCGCGCAACTGCTGGATGTCGGTGGTTTCAAAAGCGATGTGCGAGAGCCTGTCTTCCGCCGGGTTCTTCAGCTCCGGAAAAACTTCGATGTACTGGTGATCGTTGACCTTGAAATAGGTCAGCATCAACCCGCCCGCCGGCTTATCTAGGGTGAACGGCTCCTGGTACCCGAGCACGTGTCCGTAGAACTGCCGCGCCGCCGCCAGGTCGTCCGTTTTCAGGCCGATGTGTGCAACGCCCACGATAGGCGGCCGCTGCTGTGCTTCGGCCGGTAAAAGCGACGCAGCCAGCAACGCAAGAATCGATGGAATAACAGATCGCATAACGCAAGCAGTATCACCTTTCGCGCGGATTCGCTACCATAACGAGAGCCGATGCCCCCCGCCTTGACCGAAGTCCTTCAGTTCTTTTTTTTCGCGCTGACGTCTGTATTTTTCCTGGTCGACCGCATCGCCGCCATCCCCACTTTTCTCGCCATGGCAGGCGGTCACGACGCGTTACAGCGCCGTGACATGGCCAAACGCGCGGACATCACCTGCTTCGTTGTGCTCGCCGGAGTCGCCGCTGCGGGAAAGCCGATCTTCCGCCTCTTCGGCGTTACCCTGCCCGCCTTCAAAATCGCGGGCGGTGTGATCCTGCTGCTGACT
The DNA here is from genome assembly GCA_963738375.1 of Bryobacterales bacterium. Taxonomy (GTDB): domain Bacteria; phylum Acidobacteriota; class Terriglobia; order Bryobacterales; family Bryobacteraceae; genus Bog-159. Next base: position 321,793 of record CAVTWL010000006.1, read on the forward strand.
GCCCTCGGTATGCTACGCGCCCGGTGTTCCGCGACCAAGGAAACCCCCGGCGAAGCGGAGGAAGGCGCCGTCAAGGAACACATAGGCATCATTCCGCTGGGCATTCCTATGCTCGCGGGCCCCGGCGCCATCTCTACCGTTACGCCGCAAGGGCGCGGCATCCGCAAGCAGATCGTTCGCTACAAGCGTGAAGATGGCGTGCCTCTGTCGTTCACCTTGTACCTCCCGCCGGATTACAAAGAAGGCACCTGCCTCCCGACGATGTTCTGGGCCTATCCGCTCGAATGCAACGATGCGGATACCGCGGGGCAGGCCGGCGGATCGTCCGACCGTTTCACCCAGTTCGGCGGGGCGTCTCCGCACCTGTTGTTTCTACTCCACAGTTGGATCGTCATGGACTCCAAGGCGGCCATCGACAAAACCGTCGAACTGGGCGTCGCCGACCGCGCCCGCAGTGGGCGTGGGAAGGCATAGTGGGGCCTTCATGACCGCGAATCGGCTGGCTCACTCCGATCTTTTCCACGCGGGAGTGGCCGAAAGCGGCGCCTACAATCGCACCCTAAACGCCATTCGGCTTCCAATCCGAGCGCGTGTACCAAGCCATTCGCGGCAATGGCTGCACCGTGCGCCTCGTCATGCTTCCGCTCGAATCGCATGGCTACGGCGCGCGCGAGTCCATCGAACACTTTCTCTGGGAAGAATTGAACTGGTTCGACAAATATCTAAAGCCGCAATGAAGCCGTTGCAAGCTATGTGCTTTCTGGCGCTGCTGAGCGTCGCCCGCGGCGCCGAACCGGTCCGGCTCGCACCCCAACCGCAAAAGTTCCGTACTTTTTATGCGCTTGACGCACCCCAGGTTCCCGCGAAGCTAAGACAAGCCGCCGGTGAACCCAAAGCCGTCGCTTCCGACGGCGCGGTTTGGACCGCCTGGCCACACGGTCTGACTCGCATGGATTTGCGCGCAGCCCCGCGCGACCGCAACCAATACTTCGCAGGCAAGCGCTATCTGCCGGACGATGACGTTCTGGCCCTCTACCCTGACGACGCCACCGGTATGTGGGTCCGGACCCGGACCGGCGTCTCACATATCGAACTCCGCATGATGACCATGGCCGCCAAGGCTGAGCTATTCGAAGCGCGCATCCGCGCCCGCCACGACCGTCATGGCTTCGTTGCGACATCGAACCTGCTGAAGCCCGGCGATCTTTCCAGCAATCAAACCCGCGATGACGACAACGATGGCCTTTGGACTTCGATGTACGCCGCGGCGGAATGCTTTCGCTACGCGGTCACGCAGTCGCCCGAAGCACTGGCTAACGCCACCCGTTCAATCGAAGCCGTCCTATTCCTCGAAGAAGTTGCCGGGAAACGCGGTTATCCCGCTCGCTCCTACATCGCAAAAGGAGAACCCATGCCCCGCGATGGCGCCTGGCACTGGACAGCGGATCACAAGTATTACTGGAAAGGCGATACCAGTTCCGATGAAATCGTAGGACACTTCTTCCTGTACGGTGTCGCTACCGACCTTCTCCCCGCCGGTCCTTTGAAGACCCATATCGCGGAAACCGCCGCCCGCATCATGGACCACATCATCGATCATGGCTACTACCTGACGGAACCGGATGGCAAGCCCACCACGTGGGGACGCTGGTCGCCGTCTTACTTTCAGCAGGAGCCCGGCGATAGCTCCCTCAACAGCACGGAACTGCTCAGCTTCCTGAAAACGGCCGCGCATATTACGGGGAATCCTCGCTACAGCGCCGAATACCGCAAAGTCGCCATCGATCTCGGCTACGCTCACCGCACCACCCGCTACAAGGAACTACAGGAAGAGCTGAATTACTCCGACGAAGAGTTGGCTCTGCTGTCGTTCTATAATCTGGTCCGCTATGAAAAAGACAAGCGCTTGCTGGACCAGTATTACCGTCCCGCTATTAGCGGCTGGTGGGAAAACATAAAGCGCGAAGAGTGTCCCCTTTGGGATTTCATTTATGCCGTAGCTCAACCCCGCGCGCCGGTCGATATGAAGGCCGCCGCGCGAACCTTGTATCGCATGCCAGTGGACACCATCGAATGGACAGTAGCAAATGCCGGCCGCCCCGGCATCGTTATGAGCGCCAATCCCGACCGCTTCAAACACACTCAGTCCCTGACCCTTCTTCCTCCCGACGAACGGCCTGTCATGAAATGGAATTCTAACCCCTTTGAGATCGGCGGCGGCGCTGGCGGCGGCTCCGAAGACGATGGCGCGGCGTTCCTACTCCCTTACTGGCTAGGCCGGTATCACGGTTATCTTCAGGGTGAGTAAGCCTGATTTGACAGTTCCCCGCCTGCGGAGTACAGTACCATCAAGGGTACTAACTCGATGTTAACCAAAGATAAGTTGTCGCTCGTAGTTATCGGCATCATCTTCGGCGCGCAAGCCCTCTTAGCTCAGAACGCCCCGACTTATGTCGCAGTCGACGCAAAGGCAAACAACCACGCCATCAATCCGGATATCTATGGCCTGGCTTTTGCCGCGACCAGCGACCTGGTCACTTTGAACGCACCCCTCAACCGCAGCGGAGGAAATGCCGAAACCAGCTACAACTGGCAGCTCAACTCAGACAATCGCGGCGCGGACTGGTATTTCGAGAGCATCGCCGATTCCAACTCCACGCCGGGCTATCGCGGCGACAATTTTATCAGCACCACCAAAGCCGCGGGGGTGGGAGCGCAGGCTCTGCTGACCATTCCCATGATCAACTACATAGGCGATCTGGGACCTCAGCGTTCCACGATCTGGTCGTTCTCACAAGCCAAATACGGCCCGCAAACGGGCTCGGACCCCTATAATCCCGACGCTGGCAACGGCATTAGCACCGCGCCCGGCAATCCGTATATCACCGGCAACAATCCCGCCGACGCCAGCACGCCCAACAGCCCCGCCATCCAGCAATCCTGGGTTCAGCACTTGATTAGTACCTGGGGCCTGGCGTCGGCCGGCGGCCTCAAATACTACCTCATGGACAACGAGCCCTCCATCTGGTTCAGCACGCACCGCGATGTCCATCCGGTCGGCGCCGGTTACAACGAGATGTACAACGACTATATAACTTACGCCGCCAACATTCGCGCCCTTGACCCGACCGCCACGATCGTCGGACCGGAAGAATGGGGCTGGTTGGCGCTATTCTACAGCGGCTACGACCAGCAGAACGGTGAAGGTCCTGGCTCCGACTATGTGACACACAACAACACTTACTATTATCCGTGGCTGATGCAACAACTGGCTGCTTATCAACAGACCACCGGCCAGCAGTTACTGGATGTCTTGAGCGTCCATTACTACCCGCAAGACGGCTCGTTTAGCAATGACGATACGCTCGCCGCGCAATTGATTCGCAATCAGTCTACCCGCTCGCTCTGGGATCCGAACTACGTCGACCAGTCTTGGATCGCCACCGTCGGCATCGACAACGGTATCGTCGATCTCATTCCGAATCTGAAGAACTGGATCAAACAGTATTATCCCGGCCTGAAACTTGCCGTCACCGAGTACAACTGGGGCGACGAACCCAACCTAAATGGCGCCACCACCCAAGCGGATGTCCTGGGCATCTTCGGCCGTCAGGGATTGGACATGGCCACCCGCTGGACCGTGCCCTTGAATCCGTCGCCCACCTATCTGGCGATGCAGATCTATCGGAACTACGACGGCAACCAGTCTACGTTCGGGCAAACCAGCGCCTATTCCGGTGTGGCCAATCCCGACGATGTCTCTTCGTTCGCCGCCGTCCGATCGGACAAAGCACTCACCGTGATGGTGATCAACAAGCAGCAAGGCAGCACCCCGGTGTCAGTCAGTCTTGCGAACTTCGCCACCACCGGCACGGCGGAAGCCTGGCAGATTGCATCAGCCACCCAGACTTCCATCACCGCCCTTGGCACCGTGCCCATTGCCAACAACTCGATCTCCGCCACTCTACCGTCGCAGAGCATCACTCTATTCGTAATCCCGGCCGGCAACATCACCTCACTGCCCTCGGCTCCCACCGGCCTCGCGGCGGCCGTCGGCAACCAGACCGTCAACCTGACCTGGCAAGCTACCGGAGGCGCCACCAGCTACACCGTCAGCCGCGGCACTTCCAGCACCGGTCCGTTTACGAAAACCGGCACCGTCATCAGCCCCTCACCCGACCGCTTTCAAAGACAAAGGGCTCACCGACGGAACGACATACTACTATGTGGTCTCGGGCACCAACACGGCTGGTACCAGCCCCAACTCCGCGCCACTGGCCGCCACGCCCATCGCGCCGCCCACCTTCACATCCTCCGCCACCGCCTCGCCGAACCCCGTCACGCAAGGCGCCAGCACCACCGTCACCGCGAAAGTTTCTTGCACGGCCCGATCGCTCACCAACGGCATCGTCCAGGTTGTGGTGCTCGATCCCAGTGGCAACACCGCCGCGACCCAGAACTTTACCGGCCAGAATTTTAAGAGTGGAACCTCACACAGCTATACGCTGAGTCTGCAGCCCGCTGTGGCAGGCGCGTACACCGTGGAGATCGGCGTCTTCAGTTCCACCTGGCAGCTATGGAATTGGAACGCATCGGCCGGAACCATCACTGTCAATTCGTCGCTCACGTTCACTTCCGCAGCCACTCCCGTGCCCTCCACCTTCGCTGTCGGCGGATCGTCGAACATCTCGGCGACAGTCACCGAGACCGGCTCGGCAGGGCTCAGCAACGCCATCGTCGAATTGCAGATCTTCAATCAATCCGGCGCCGCTGTCGCCACCACCTATTGGACCGGCCAGAACTTTTCCGCGTGGGCAGACCATCCCGTATTCCTATACCTGGGCGCCGGGCAACACCATTCCGGCGGGCGTCTACAGCGTGGACATCGGCGTGTTTAATTCCAACTGGTCGTATAACTATTACTGGAACGGCTCCGCCGCCCAGATTACGGTCACGCAGTAGTCTGCGGCACAACGCTAGTCGCCGCGCACGGTGTGGCGGCGCATCCCCAGCGCCTTACCCGTGGCTTCGGCGACTTCCAGAATCACGGAGTGCAACTCCGGCGATCCCTTCGCCGCTTCCATGCGAATCGGCAGTGAGCTGAGAAAACGTTGCAGAATCAGCTCTTTTTTCACGCCGATCACCGAGTCGTAAGGCCCCGTCATGCCCACATCGGTCTGATAACCGGTACCGCCCGGCAGAATCCGCGTGTCGGCCGTCGGCAGATGCGTGTGCGTACCGACCATGGCCGATACGCGCCCATCCAGATACCACCCCATCGCCATCTTCTCGCTGGTCACTTCCGCGTGAAAATCGACGAAGCGAACTTTCACCGCTGGATCCAGCTCACTCAGAATCTTGTCCGCCTTGCGGAAAGGGCAGTCCGTATCCGGCATGTAAGTGCGGCCTTGTAAGTTGATGACTGCGCACGGAACGCCATGTTTGCTGTTCACCACCACCACGCCGCGCCCCGGCGAGTCCCCCGGATAATTCGCCGGCCGCAGCAGCTTCGGCTGGCGGGCCAGATAATCGAAGATCTCCTTCTTGTCCCAAATGTGGTTGCCGGAGGTGAGGACGTCGACGCCCAGCGCGAACAACTCCTCGGCGATGGAGGGAGTAATCCCAAATCCGCCCGCGGCATTCTCGCCATTGGCGATGGTCAAGTCGATTTCATTCGTCTGCTTAATATCCTGCAGATGATCGGCAACGATATGGCGGCCCGGCGAGGCGAATATATCGCCGATGAAGAGAATGCGCATGCGAGTAAACAGCTACCGTAGCACCGCGCATGCGCTGCCCGCGCTACTTGCTGGTGTCGCCTGTTTTCGCCGCCGCGGACCCGACTTCCTTGCTGTTGGCCGTGGCCGGCTCCTGGCCGTAATTCTCGCGCACCACGAGCGATTGATCGGAATAAAAGGTACGCGATCCCGTCGACCCGAAGGATACAGGCACCGCCGAAATGGTATATCCCGTCGGTGTGCCTGCCAAGGTGAACTTGTATCCCTGTTTCTCGCCCGCCGCCATGTCCGACGAGATCAAATTCGCAGAAGAAGCGTTATCCGTGCCGCTAGCCGGGGGGCCCAGTTCCGTCAGAGTCTGCGCGAACCGGCCGAACTGCGAATTGTACTGCACCTGCGCCGTGTTCAGCGTCTGAATTGCCTTAAGCGCCGCCGTTTCCTGCGCATACATGCGTGCTTTATTCAATTTCGGCAAGGCTACCGTCACAATGATGAGGATGATCGCAATCACGATCAGCAACTCAATGAGCGAAAACCCTTTCTGCTGGCGACGACGCATAGAACGCACTCCTATCTTCTCCATTGTATGACGTATGTTCCCGTCTCAGCGTGCAGGTTGCTGACCGAAACCCGACTTCACTAACCCGTCGATCGCCCGCAGCTTCCGCCACAATTCACCCAGCAAATCCAGTCGCAGCGCGTTTGCCCCGTCCGACAAAGCCCGCTCCGGAACGTCGTGTACCTCCACGAACAGACCGTCGATACCCGTCGCCACCGCCGCTCGCGACAGCGTCTCGATAAACTGCGGCTGCCCGTCCGATGCCGCTCCGCCCCCGCTCGGCAGTTGCACGCTGTGCGTGGCGTCGAAGATCACCGGCCAACCCGTATCCCGCATGATCTTGAGACCCCGCATGTCCACGACCAGGTTGTGATATCCAAACGACGCGCCGCGCTCGGTTAGCAGCACCTGCGAATTGCCCGTCGATGCCACCTTTTCCGCCATTCGCCCCATATCCTCCGGCGCGACAAACTGCCCTTTCTTGATATTGATCATTCGCCCAGTCCGGCCTGCTTCCAGCAGTAAATCGGTCTGCCGGCAAAGGAACGCCGGAATCTGCAGGATATCGGCGACCTCCGCTACCGGCTCCGCCTGTGAAGGCTCGTGAATGTCGGTCAAAATCGTATGCCCGGCCCGCTTCACGTTCGCCAGAATCCGCAAGCCTTCCTTCAGCCCTGGCCCGCGGTAACCGCTCAAGCTGGTGCGATTCGCCTTATCGAAGGACGCCTTGAACACAAAGGGCCCTACGATCTCGCCGATCGCCTGCGCCATCCGGTGTACGTGTTCTTCCGATTCGATTACGCAAGGTCCGGCGATCGGCACCAAAGGCTGGCCGCCTCCAAATTGGGAAAATTCAATCATGATTATCCGCCAATAAATCGCGCGTACAGGCTGCGCGCCACGCCTATATCCGTCGTACCCTTCACGATCGCACGGCCGTCCGGAAAGATCGTCATTTCATACTGCCCGGTGAAAAACCGCAGCGCGAACTCGTTGGCGCGTACTTCCCCCAGCGGCGCAAGCGCGACCCGAAGCGCCGCCAAATCCAGCGGACGCCGGCGTTCGTGGATCTGTACCGCATTGCGTCCGCAAAGGCTCACCGGAGCGCGCCGCCGTCCTTCCAGATATTCGAAATCGCGCACCCCGCAAGCCGGGCAATCCGGATATGGCGGTCGTTCTTCCATCTGCCGGATGGCGCCCGACCACACGTCCATCGTCGTCAGCCGCGCTTGCACCGCATCGACCCGCCCGGCCAGGATTTTCAGGGCATCCGCCGTCTGCCAAGCCGCGATCGCCGCCGTAATCGAGTTCAACACGCCCGCCGTCTCGCAAGTTGGCTGCGCGCCCGCAGGGGGCTCGGGATAGACACACCGCAGGCACGCCGAGCGGCCCGGAATTACCGGCATGGTCAGGCCATAGCTGCCCACCGCCGCGCCGTAAATCCATGGAATCCCGCGGCTCAGCGCAAAATCATTCACCAGGTAGCGCGTTTCGAAATTGTCCGTGCCGTCCACAATCACCTGCGCCTCGCCCAGCAGTTCTTCGATGTTCTCCGGCGTCAGGTCCGCCACCACCCCGTTCACCCGCACGCCCGAATTGATCCGCCCGATGCGCAGCGCAGCCGCTGCCGCCTTGGGCATACCGTCCGCCGCGTCCGCCTCCTCGAAAAGCCACTGTCGCTGCAGGTTGCTCGCCTCCACGTAATCCCGATCTACGATGGTTAGCCGTCCCACGCCCGCGCGCGCCAGCGCTGCCGCTTGCAACGTGCCCAACGCTCCGCAACCGGCGATCGCCGCGTGCGACCGCAATAGCCGCTCCTGACCCTGTTCGCCTAGCTCCGCGAACAGAATCTGGCGTGAATAGCGTTCTTTTTCCCCGGCAGTCATCGGCAATCAAATGGTAACAAGCGGCGCTCTTGGCCACCCGCCAAAAACACGGCTTCTCCGCGGCCCAACTTGCCCAGCACACCGGCATCAGCCGCCAGGCCATCTCCGCCAGCGAAGCCGGCAGCTACATGCCCAATCCCGCGGCCGGCTTGTTTGTGCCGAACATCCAGGTGACGGTAGAAGCATCAACACTCCGATCCCCGCCCGCGAACAGGTCGAACTACGACCCATGCCGAAGGCGCACTGCGAACGCATGCGAATCTGTCGCGTCCCGCATTTCACGGCGAATGCGATCTGGCCCCGCACCCCTGGTAGAGGGATGGCGAACTCGAAGGCCTGGGCGGCACGACACCAGCACTTCCGGTAATCTGGTGCTCTGAATTAGCGATCTTTCTTGATTCCCAGCTTCGCGATGCGCGATTGTAGCGTGGTCCGTTTCAATCCCAGCCGCGCTGCCGCGCCTGTTGGTCCGCCCACAACCCAGTTGGACTCGTTGAGCGCCCGCAGAATATGCTCGCGTTCGGCTTCCTCGAGCGTGCTTAGGGCTGTCGCCGGCGCTGCCTCGGCCCCGCCCCGCAACTCTGCCAGCGGCACATGCAGCGCCGACCCGCGCGTCAGTATCACCGCCCGCTCGATGAAATTCTCCAACTCCCGCACATTCCCCGGCCAGTTCCAGTTCGTCAGCGCTTCCATCGCGTCGCTCGGAATCGTCTCGATCCGCCGGCTCATCCGCCGCGCGTACTTCTGCGTGAAGTACCGCACCAGCATCGGAATGTCTTCGCGCCGTTCCCGCAGCGGCGGCAAAGGTATCGGAAACACGTTTAGCCGGTAAAACAAATCTTCGCGGAATTCGCGGTTCGCGATCATCTCGCTCAAGTCCCGATTGGTGGCCGTGACCAGCCGGATATCCACCTTGATCGTCCGTGTGCTTCCGAGCCGTTCGAACTCGCGCTCCTGCAAAACACGCAAAAGTTTGGGTTGCAAATCCAGCGGAATGTCGCCGATCTCGTCCAGAAAGAGCGTGCCCTTGTCGGCCAGCTCAAACCGTCCGATTTTTTGCCCGATCGCACCGGTGAACGCGCCGCGCTCATGGCCGAATAATTCGCTCTCGATCAGTCCCGTCGGAATCGCCGCGCAATTTACTTTCACGAACGTCCGCTCGCGCCGCCCGCTTAAGTTGTGCAGCGCGCGCGCGATCAGTTCCTTGCCCGTACCGCTCTCGCCCAGAATCAGTACCGTCGAATCGGTGGGCGCGACGGTCTCCACATCGTGCAGCACGCGCTTCAGCGACGGACTCTCGCCAACGATCTCCTCGAAATCGTATTCCGTGCGGATTTCGTCTTCGAGGTACAGCTTCTCCTCCGCCAGCTTATCTTTCAGTTCCTCGATCTGCCGGTAGGCCAGCGCATTCTCAACGGCAATCGCCAGTTCATTGCCGATCTGCGTCAGCAACTCCACTTCGTGCGGACCAAAGGCCGCATCGCGCATGCTGGCGACATTCAAGGTGCCCAACACTTTATTACCGCGGAGCAACGGAATGCATACCGCCGATTGCAGCCCTGCCGCCAGCAGCCGCCGCATCACCTCCGACGGAAACTCTTCCGCGTTCCGCCGATTCCAAGTCACCGGCTGCCGTGTACGCATCGCGCCCGCAGCGGGGGAATCTTCCGCCGATGGCGATTGCGCTTCGTGAATCTGGCTGTCGCCGCCCGGAAAATCGAGCGCTTCTAAACGAAGCTGCCCTTTCACCGGATCCACCAGCACCAGGCTGGCGTACTCGTGTTTGATCAACCGGCGCAGCAGCTCCGAAACGGCGCGGAACAGGTCGCGCAAATCCAGGTTTGCCACCATTGCGTTGGTCACGTCCAGAACCACGCGCAGGCGGTCTCGCTCCCGGCCCAGTTCCCCCTGGTAACATTCCACGGCCTCAAAGTTCAGGACGTTCTCCACTGCCACCGCCACTTGCCGCGCCACCTGTCCCAGAAATTCCAGGTCGGCATGCTCGAAGGCGTAAGGCGCTGCGCCGCCCAACCCCATCGCGCCTAACCGCCGCTGCGCCGTGGTCAGTGGCAGCAGGCATGTCGATCGCACCCCGTGCTCCCGCAGCACCGGCATCACCTTCGGGTAGCGCGTCTCCAAGTCGATGTCATGGATAACCAGGGGCTGTTGCGTCTTCCACACCAGCCCAGAGGGCGTCTCGTCGACCGGCGTCTCGATATAGTTCGTATCCCCGGGACCGGACGACGTCAACACGCGCAGCCGCATCGTATTTCGTTCGGGAACGTGCAGGACCAGGTTCAGATAATCGAACCGCATTACACCATGCAGCCGCTGCGCCAGATCTGCGAACAGTCCCGGCAAATCGCGGTTCCGCGAAATGGATTCGGAAACGTCCAGCAGGGCGCGATACCGATCGACCGCGGTTTCAGTATCGGTGAGAAAATCCAATCTTTAATAATACGGCACGGTGGCGCGCAGTGGCTTATCGGCTTCGTTTACCGGCGATTCCTTCACCCGTCGCGTGCGGAACTCATACTGCTCAATGTGCATCGCCGCGCGCGCATCTTCCGCCCGCACCACGCGCCCTACCGCTACGAATTTCAGCGGGCACGCGCCGTCCAGCAAGGCCGGCCAGTTCACCGACACTTCTACGCGCTTCCCCGACCGCAAACGCTGCGCGGTCTCGAACAGTACGCCGCCGCTGCTGATGTCTAAGGTCATTCCCGAACCACTCTCAGGCACCGCCGCCCGGTGATCCAAAATCTTATACGAAACCTCCTGCTCAATTGGGAATCGCTTCGAATCCCGCCGTTCCGCCGCGGGGTTCAGCCTTTGATCTTTGTCGTTCATGTGTTTATAATGCGCCATGTGCTATGGCACGACAATAGTATCGGAGGCCCAAAATCCAGATGCCACTTAGTACCAATGTCTCCAACCTGAGTCCTGTGTTTTCGGGCCTCAGATCGATCCTGGTCCCCTACTCAAAAATGTTTGCCATTCAGGAGGACACGGCGAATTACTATTGCCTGGAAACCAGGGAGCCGGTCAAAAAAGGCAAGCCTGGATTCTTTGCCGCCGTGCGCAAAGGAGGCGCCAGCGTAAGCTTCCACCTGATGGGCGCCGCCATGCATCGGGAGCTGTTGAAAGGCATCTCGCCGGCGTTGCGTAAGCGCCTGGAAGGAAAATCCACGTTCAACTTTACCAAGGTCGACCAGGCGCTCTTCGCCGAACTCGCCCGCCTGACCGCGGCAAGCTCACATACATTCAAAGCGACCATGCCGTCCGTCAGCCTAAAACCGAGCTTGGCGATCCGTCCTTTGGGACCAACCGCCCAAACCGCATCGCCTGCCGCGCCCAGCGCATTGTAATCGCCGCCGTCGAACATTTTCCAATTCGCGCCGCCATCTCGCGAGATATCCGAACCGGATGTACCCACGGTGATCCACGCCTTCCATCCCGCCAGCCACAAAACGGCCGAGCGATATCCCCCGGGAGGCGTCCCGGATGCCAATGCCCAGGTTCGGCCACCGTCCGCGGTCGCCGCCACATTTCCCGCCGCGTCCGCCGGCTTGCCGTAATCGCCCCCCATCGCAATCCCGTGCCCCGCATCGCTCAACGCGAGCGAAAAAATTCCCGCCCCCGCCCCGTCGTGCCGCACCGGCGTCGACGCAATCGTCCAATGCCAACCGTCATCCGTGGAATTGAACACGCGCCCGCCCGTCGGTCCACCCGTTCCAAACCAAATCTCATGCTGCCCGCGCACGACTAAAGATGAATTGCTGGCTGCGAAGGCGCCCTCCCCGGCTAAAGCCGGCGGCAATTTCCGGCGCTGCCAGGTTTGGCCCGCATCCTCCGTCACCAACAGCACGAACTGCCCACCTACCGGATCGCCCAGCAGCACGCCGCGCCGCGCATCCCACCACGCCATGCCATCCAGGAACCCATCCGCATCGGGATTGTCGTAAGCTGCCACCCAATGCGACCCGCCGTCAGCGGTATGAAAGATGCGCGACTTCTTGCCCGTGCCGCTGCTCATCAGCCAAACGTTGTTGGCATCCAGCGCCCGCACGCCGCGAAAATCCAGATCCGCCGCGCCGGGCACAATCGACGCATACCATGTCGCGCCGCCATTCACGGTTTGCAGTACTGCGCCGCCCGAGCCACTAGCCCAGACAACCTTGGAATCGACCGCGCTTACCCCGCGCAGTGAGGCCGTTGTGCCGCTCGTTTGCGGAATCCAACTTTGCGCGAAAGCCGCCGAAGCGGCGCAGGTCAACAGGAGGGGAGACAGCTCGAGAAAACGCACATCTCATTCTACGGCGGTCACGATCAGGGTGGCGTCATCCTCAAATTTGCCGCCGCTGAATTCCGCGATCGCCGACATCACGCGTTTCTGCATGGCCTCGGCGCTCAGCGCGCGATTCGTCCGCAGCACTTCCATCAGCCGCTCCTCGCCGAATTCCTCGCTCTCCGCATTAGGAATCTCGGTGATGCCGTCGGTGAACAGGACGAGACGGTCGCCCGGCGCCAGATCCACGTAATGCTCCTGATAGGTCCAGTCCGGAAACACGCCCAGGACCACGCCCCCATGATTCACGCGCACGCACTCACCGCTCTGCTTCACCAGGATCGGTTCGCAATGTCCGGCGTTGGTATAGCTGAGCCGCCGGCGCGCGCTATCCAATACGCCGTAGAAGAAGGTGATGAACTTGCCGCTGCCCACGTTCGCCGCGACAATCCGGTTGATGCGCCCGCACAATTCGCCGGTCGGCAGCATATCGCCGGCCAGACGCATGCACCGCCGCCTGCACATTCGACATCAACAGCGCCGCCGGCACGCCTTTCCCGATCACATCCGCCACGCACAGCGCCAAATGGTTGCGTCCAGCCGCAGCAGATCCAGATAGTCGCCGCTTACCGCGCCCGCCGGCCGCCACGCCGCCGAAATGCTCGTATCCGGGAAACGTCCGGGATCGATCGCGGCAACAAGCCCGCGCTGCGTAGCGCTGGCTTCCTCGATTTCGCCCGATTCGCGGGCCGCGCCCGTGCGCCGTTCGTTGCGCGATTCTACCTGCGTGCGCAGCGTCGAAAGCAGCTTGGTATTGTCCCACGGCTTTTCCACGAAATCCGCCGCCCCGCGCTGCATCGCTTCCACCGCCAGCTTGATGCTGCCCCACGCCGTCATCACCACCACCGGCAGTGTACGGTCGAGCTTCTGCACACTCGCCAGCAGAGTCCAGACCCTCCTGGCCCGAAGTCGTATCCAAGGCGTAGTTCAAGTCCATCAGCAGCACGTCGTATTCGCGATCGCGCAAGCGCTCCAGCACCGCCTTTGGCGAGTTCACCGCTTCAATCTGGTAGCCTTCCCGCTTCAGGAGAAGATGCAGTGCTTCCAGAACATCGGGCTGGTCGTCGGCGATCAATGTGCGGGGTGCGCTTGAATTCCGGGACGGAGCATGCAAGCCTCACTAGGTATGACGGTATCCCGATAGAACAGTTAGCGTGCCAATCCGCGGGTACGGTTAAACCCCGTCGCCTCAATCGAATACTAACATCCGGTGCGGCGCGAATGCCCGCCCGCGCAACACGCCGTCCCAAAATCAGACACCTGACCCGCACTCCCAACGCTATGATGAAAGATGCCCAGCGTCATCGTCATCGGCGGCGGATTGGCCGGCCTTTCGGCGGCGGCCGCCCTCGGCAGCGCCGGATTTCGCGTCCAGGTCTTCGAAGCGCGCGCCTTCCTCGGCGGCCGCGCTACGTCGTTCCCGCTCGCACCCTCCGACGACTCTTCCGAAACCATCGACAACTGCCAGCACGTGCTGCTGCGCTGCTGCGTCAACCTGCTCGATTTCTACCAGCGCCTGGGCGTCCGCGACCGCATCCGCTTCTATCGCGAGTTCTTACTTCATCGAACCCGGCGGCCGGGTCTCCACCTTGCGCGCGGGGCGCCTTCCCGCGCCGCTGCACTTCACCGGTTCGTTCCTGCGGACTGCGCTTCCTCAGCCTCGCCGACAAACTGTCCATCGCGCGCGGACTGCTTGCCCTCCGCCGCGAACGCACCCGCCGCACCGACCTCGACCGCATCACCATGCTCGACTGGCTCCGCGAAAAACAGCAGACCCCGCGCGCCATCGATCGCTTCTGGCGCCAGGTTCTGGTCAGCGCCATCAACGAAGATGTGGGCCGCATGGCCGCGCGCCACGGTTTTCAGGTCTTCTGGCTGGGCTTTCTGGCGCGCTCCGATGGCTACGAGATGGGCGTGCCCGCCATTCCCCTCGGCGAGCTGTATGCGCCGCAGCTATGGCAATCCGCGGGCGAAGTATCTTTCCATCTCCGCGCCCCCGTCGAACGCATCGCGGATGACGGCATCGTCGCCGCCGGGCAGCCTTACGCCGCGGATTACTACATTTGCGCCCTGCCCTTCGAGCGGCTGCCCGCCCTGGGCCTTCCCGCGCCCCCCTTCGAGCATTCCCCTATCACCGGCATTCATCTCTGGTTCGACCGGCCCATCACCGATCTTCCCCACGCCACCCTGCTCGACCGCACCATTCAGTGGATGTTCAACAAATCCGAAGGCCGTTACCTGCAACTCGTAGTCAGCGCCTCGCGCACCCTGGACACCCGGAGCCGCTCCGAAATCATCGCGCTGGCAGTCGGCGAGCTTGGCGAATTCTTTCCCGCCGTCCGCCAGGCCAAGCTCGAAAAAGCGCACGTCATCAAGGAACAGCGCGCCACTTTCTCAGCCGCGCCCGGCACCGAATCCCTCCGCCCGGCCGCCCAAACGAGCCGCCCCAACCTGTTCCTCGCCGGCGACTGGACCCGTTCCGGCTGGCCCGCTACCATGGAGGGCGCCGTTCGCAGCGGTTACCTCGCGGCCGAAGCAGTGGCTCTCGCCAGCGGCCATCCCGCCCGCTTCCTGCTACCCGATATCGCTTGAACCGCCATGTCATAATCGAAACATGCGTCATTCTTTTGCACTATCGGCCGCACTGTTGTGCTGCGCCTGCGCGTTGGGCGCCAAGGAGCCCACGGCCCGGGTCGATGTGCATGTCATCAAGGCCGATGGCAGCCCCGTCGTACACGCCGACGTCACCGTCAAGGCCCTGAAAGGCGATAAAGCCAGCGTCCGCTGGAAAGCTCGCACGGGGGAAAATGGTACAGCCGCCCCGGTCGCCGAAGTGGAAATGCCGCAGGGCAAAATCGTGGTCGAGGTCACCGCCGACGGTTTCGCGCCATTCACCGAGACCTTCGATGTCAACGAGCCGCAAAAGACGCTGGAAGTGAAAATGGGGTCTTCCATGACCCAGATCAACGTGCACGTGACTACCTTGGGCGGTCGTCCCATCGAGCGTGCGGACGTAGTCGTGAAGTTCGTGCGCGGCCGCTCCATCATCCAATTCGGCCGCAAATTGCGCACCAGTTGGGAAATGCGGACGAATCAGGAAGGCATCGCCAAGGTACCCGAAATTCCGCGCGGTACCATCCTCATCCAGGTGATCGCCAAAGGCTACCAGACCTACGGTCAGACCATCGACGTGGATGAAGCGATCAAGACGATCGAAGTGAAACTGAATTCCCCGCAGGAACAGTACTCCGCGCACTAACGCAAGGTTGGGAGTCACCCGCCGATAAGTGAGTCAGGAGGCGTACTATGGCATCTTCCATAAGTCCCCTGAGTTACTTGGACCCCACCACCTATCAACCCCTCACGTCGCCCGCATCCGCTACCTCCAGCAGCGCAAGCACGGCCGAAAGCGCGACGGCCGAAATCAAGGCATTGGCACAGCAGGGAAATTTTCAGGCTTTCATCAATAACTCCATGGCGGCCGCTCTTCTGCAGCCCGCTGATGGCGCCAGCAGCGGCCAATCCCCCAACACCTTAGTGAATAATCTCTTGCAGCAGGTGCTGGCCGCATATCAGACATCCACTGCGCCTGGCGGCAGCACCACCGCAGCGGGCTAGTGCTCGGGAGGCGGCAGAGCGTGGTTCATTCGATGCTCCCGTTCTTTCCCGCTGTTTCGGAAATTTCGGGCTGCAAGAATTAGTTTGTTTTGGAGCCGTAGACAAATTCCTGCACGGCGTCCAGTTGTCCTCGGGATTTCATCGGTTCCGCGCCTTCACTTGGCCGAGCGAGACAGTCCTCCCGTCCGGCACTAAAACAGATTCAAGGATCACCTGAATACGGCACGGATTCCGTACAGCGTCAATGCAATTCGTGCGGCCGATGAGAGGAACTCCGGGCCGCTTCCAAGGCGTCCGCGGTTGTGGATGCTGTAAAGGGGATCGTAAGCCAAGGTAATGGCTGCCGTAGAGTCATGGCGAAAAAGTCTACCAACCGGCGGAGACGGGTGCAACGTTGAATTAGGTTGGCGCCTTCGAAGATGTACTCGCCGTCGGGCGGAAGCAAGAGATCGACTGTAGCCTTGCAAGTCGGCTTTAGGCCTTGACGGGTTCATCGCACAGGAATCGTACGATTTCGCGGATGCACCGTCCATCGACGTTTTACCCAAAAAGGGGCATGCCGTGTCACCAGTTCGTAATCGACCCGTCCGGCCGGAAATACGTCTGCGCCCGATTGGTCACGCGCTCGGTGATCTCCGCAATTTGACGCAGCGGTTTGAAGTCAACCTCCACGCCCAGCCCCGGCCGCTCGTTCGGGTACAGCTTGCCGTTCTTGAAATCCACGCAAACCGGTAAATGCGGCAGCGCGCGCCCCTGAAAGCTGTACTCCATCAACACCGGACCCGAAAACGTCCCCAGCGAATTCACCAGTGCAGCCGTCGCGATCGGGCCCGTAAAATGCGGAATGATCCCCACGAAGTGCGTTTCGCAAATCGCGGCGATCTTCATCATCTCCGTAATTCCTCCGACATTGGGCAGCGTCGCCCGCACGTAGTCGATATCGTGGTTCTCCACCAGCTTATTGAAGTCCCACCGGTTGCCCCATTCCTCGCCCGCCGCGATGGGCACTTTAGTCATCCGCCGCAAATGCGGCAGATCCTCCGCGAACGCCTCCGTCCGCACGGGATCTTCGACGAAGTACGGGGCCAGCGACTCGATCAGGTTGCATCCCCGCACCGCGTCCGATAAATCGAAGCGCTGGTGAAAGTCGATGCACCAGTCACCGTCTTTCCCCACTCCCTCGCGCGCCTGCGCGCACTCCTCGTACAACCTGCCCACCCGCTCGTGCGTGTTGTACAAGCCGTTGGCGGGCGCATCCGCCCCGCCCATGCGAAACGCCCTATATCCCGCCCCGATGGTCAGTTGCGCGCGCTCCTTCACGCTCATTCCCTCGTGAAACCCAGGAATCGTGCCCCCCGTGTTGTAACACTCGCAGTAATTGCGCACCATGCCGCCCAAGACTTCGTGTACCGGTAGCCCCAGCGTTTTCCCGCGAAGATCCCACAGCGCCAGGTCCAGCGCGCCTAGAGCGTGCTCCTTCTCCCGCCCTGGCGGATAGAAGAACGAGCGTGACATATCCTGCCACAACCGCTCGATAAACTGCGGATCCTCGCCGATCAACCGCCCCGCGCACTGTTCCAGCATGTCTTTGGATCCGCCCTCGCCGATCCCCGTAATACCGGCGTCGGTTTCGACGGTCACCACCAAATCGCTTTGATTGAACACCGGATTGGGATGCGGCGGAGAATAGACCCGTACCCGCTTGATCTTGGTTTTAGGGAGGGCCGCCAATGCTCGTGGCGGTCTCGCAGCGGCCAGCGCGGATGCCGCGGCCAGCGTACGAAGGAACGTCCTGCGATGCACGACGCTAATCTAGCATGCTGCTAGGCAATTGATTCCAGGTTGGTGCGATCCCATTTGCCGAGCTTAGCCGCCGCCTCATAGGTGCTTTGAAAGAATTCCAAAAGTGCCTTGTGCGGCGACGCCGTCTTACGCATGTCATCGTACATCAGAATGAACTCGCCCAAGCCAGAATGATAAAACGCCTCGGACGGCCGCGCCACAGCCGAAGCAAAACCCTCCGGCGCCGGCGCCGCATACGAGTAAAACGCGGGACCGGCGATCTCGCCGCTGCCCGGCCAGAAGCCGGCGCTGCTGCACTCGTGCGAGTAAGCTTCCCGCGTAATCGAATCCGCGCCAGGCCTTTCCGGCGCGCGCCGCCCGGAAAATCGTGTCGCCGCCAGATCGAAACTGCCCCAGAAAAAGTGAACCGGGCTCGCCTTCCCAATAAACCGCCCGCGAAACTCCGCCAGCGCAATCTCCGCCTGCAACAGAATCCGATGGAATCGCTTCACATACTCGGCATCGTAGGATGCGTGCTGGTGGTCGTCTGAAAACCGGATGGGATTGGCGATCTCCACCGGCACCGGCCAGATCTCAACCGCAACCCCGATAGTTTTCAAGGCGGCCAGGAACTCCCGGTAGAAATCGGCCACCGAGCGCGGATATAAACCCACCCGCACTGTCTCTCGATCGCTCTTGCGGATTTCCGCGTTCCCATCCCCAAAATCGAATTCGATTTCGAAAACTTGCCCTTCGTAAGGAATCGCCGAGGTGGTCAGCCCGCGCGCGCTCACGTACAGCGGCACTTGCCACCAGTGATTCACGCGCGGGCTGAGAGCGAGCCGCACCTTGCCGGCGATCTGGGTCCACATGTGCAGAGTGGCGCGGGTACTTTCCCACTCCGCCAGCGGCAGTGCCGGCCAGGCGTTCAGGTCTTGCATGGCGGTCTAGACCACGTAGCGCTCGGCGTCCAGCAGCCGGTGCGCGATCTGCCGCCGCAGCGCGATGGAATCCGCCGGTTCATACTTGGTAAACCGCCGCAGCACCACCAGGTTGGTCCGCAGTGTATCGCCTTCCGAGCACGCGCCCAGAACATTACGCGCCGTGACGTCGATGTGCGCCATGGCGTCCCGCACCAGCACGGTCGTCATATCCGCCGCGTTCGCGCCCTTTCCGGTTTCCGCCAGCTTCTGCGCCCGCAGGATGGACGATTCCATCGCGAACACGTCCATGATGACATCTGTCAGGCTGGCCAGGACTTCCTGCTGTTTCTCCAACTCGAACATGTACTTCTGATAGGCCGCGCCCATCAGCAGCAGCGCAACTTTCTTCGCGTTCAGCAGGATCTTTACTTCCGCCGCGAACGGACCCGTGGGCTCTTCCTCGTCACCGCGCGGACCGCCCAGCACTTCCTGCAGTACGCCCGTCGCCGCCGCCACCAGCCCCAGTTGGCCGCGCGCCGCGCGCTTCAATAGCATTCCCGTGGTCAGCAGCCGGTTGATCTCGTTGGTGCCTTCGAAAATCCGGTTGATGCGCGAATCGCGATACGCCCGCTCCACCGGATAATCCATGTGATAGCCGTAGCCGCCGTGGATCTGCACGCCTTCATCCACCACGTAATCCAGCACCTCGGAAGCGTAGATCTTGATGATGCTGCATTCCGCGGCGTATTCCTCGACCGCCTTCAGCATGGTCTGCGCCGCGTTCGGCTGCGACCACGAAAAGCCTTCCAGTTGCGATTCGATCAAACCCACCACGCGATAAGTCATCGACTCCGCCGCGTAGGTGCGAATCGCCATCTCCGCCAGCTTGTGCTGGATCATGCCGAATTCCGCGATGGACTGCCCAAAAGCCTTCCGCTCTTTGGCGTACTTTAAGGAAACCGACAAGACATTTTTCGATCCGCCCACCGTGCCCGGCCCGAGTTTCAGCCGCCCTACGTTCAGAATGTTAAACGCAATAATGTGGCCGCGCCCGATTTCGCCAAGCACGTTCTCCACCGGTACCGGCACATTGTCAAAATAGACAGCCGTCGTTGAGCTGCCCTTGATGCCCATCTTCTTTTCTTCGCCGCCGGACGAAACGCCGGGGAACTTGCGCTCCACCAGGAACGCCGTAAATTTCTCGCCGCCTACCTTGGCGAAGACCGTAAACAGGTCCGCATGGCCGCCGTTCGTGATCCACATCTTCTGGCCGTTCAGGATGTAGTGCTTCCCGTCCGGACTCAGATCGGCGCGCGTCTTGGCTGCCAGCGCATCCGAACCGGCATGCGGCTCGGTGAGACAGTATGCCCCAGCATTTCCATGCTTGCCAGCTTGGGCAGATAGTGTTTCTTCTGCTCTTCCGTGCCGAAATACAAAATCGGTAGCGAGCCAATGCCCACATGCGCGCCGTACCAGCCCGCGAACGAGCCGTCGCCCGCCATGTGCTCCACCGCAACCATGGCCGACGCCATGTCCAATTCCATCCCGCCGTACTGCTCCGGAATGGTGATGCCGGTTAGCCCCAGCTCGGCGGCCTTGCGCAAGCAGGCAAGCGCGACGCCCGGCTCGTGGTGCTGGATCGCTTCCAGATTAGGTCCGACTTCCTTCGCCCAAAACTCATCGACCGTCCGCGCGATCGCCAGATGTTCCGGCGTCAAATCTTCCGGCGTGAAGACTTCGCTCGGCAGACGCTCTTCGATCAGGAATGCGCCGCCCTGTGTTTTCGGTAATGTGATCGATGCTGTTGCTGATGCCATGCCGTCTCCTGTTTCCCTGGTTCTTTAGCGCACCGGGCAACAGCCCGGGCAGCCGTGCGACAATCTGCGGCACGGCTCTTTCATGGTCCCGCAGCTAACGCGGAATTGCAATCATATTACGGTTACCATTCGAACCGCGGCGGGCGCGCGCAGGCTGTGCTATTCTCAAAACGCCCTGCTTATGCGTCTTCGCACTGCCCTTGGAATGTTTTCCCTAGGCTTGGCCGCTTTGGGCTTTTTGCTGGCACAGGCCCCTTTCAAAGAGTACCCGGCGCTCGAATACGAAAACTTCAAGATTCCCAGCGATTGGAACCAGAAGGCCGAATGGACGCGAGCGCGGCTGCGCTATCCGGACGTTTACGGGTATCCCTTTGTCGATTTACGCATGCAGGACGGCCGGGCGTTTCCGGGATATTGGACAATGGACTATCCGCGGTCGGACCGCCACTTGATGGAAGGGATCCGCCGGCTGACGCGCATCGACACCCGCTCCGTGGAGCAAGTCGTCAGTTTGGATGGAACCGGCGAGGTCTCCAACTGGCCGACGCTCTATGCGGTGGAGGTCGGACACTGGCAGTTGCCGGACGATCAGGCCAGCCAATTGCGAGAGTTCTTGATGCGCGGCGGCTTTCTCATGGTGGACGATTTCCACGGGACCAAGGAATGGAATATTTTTGTGGCAAGCATGCACAAGGTATTCCCGAACCGGCCGATTGTGGAGATTCCGAACTCCGATCCGATCTTCCATACGGTTTACGATCTGGACGAGCGGTTCCAGGTGCCTGGGGCGCAGTATTTCGATACCGGCAAGACTTACGAGCAAGACGGCTTTCAGCCGCGATGGCGGGGCATTTACGACGACCGGGGCCGGGTGATGGTGGCCATCTGTCACAACATGGACCTGGGCGATGCGTGGGAATGGTCGGACGATGCGCGCTATTCGGAGAAATGGGCATCGCTGGCGTATAGGATCGCCGTTGACTATTTTGTTTACGATCTCACTCACTAAGTTGCTGCGCTTGGGGTCGCTGCTCGCGGCAGGTAGTATGGCGGCCTGCGTGTGCGCGCAGGACGCGCGCGAAATTGTGCGGAAGTCGGTGGAACTGGACCAATCCAACTGGCGGCGCATGAAAGATTACACTTGGAAGGCGCGGTCCACAGAGCGGCACTTCGATGGCGGCGGCAAGGTGAAATCGACGGAAGGCAGCGCCTGGGAAACGCTGGTGCTCGACGGCGAGCCGTACCGCCTGATGACTGAACGCAACGGTAAGCCGCTGTCGGCCCCCGAGCAAAAGAAAGAACAAGACAAGCTGGACAAGAACGTGGCGAAACTCGCCCGCGAAACGCCGGAACAGAAGGAACGGCGGCTGCGGGAGTACGAACTCCAGCGGAAGAAGGATCGCGACTTCTTGCGCGAGATTCCCGCTGCTTATGATGTGCGGTTGGAAGGCGAGGAGCAAGTGGACGGCCACAAGACATGGGTAATCGTAGGCACACCCAAGCCGGGTTATCAGGCGAAAGACCGGGATGCGAAGGCTCTGTTGAAAATTAGCGGCAAGCTATGGGTTGACGAGGCCACCTACCAATGGGTGAGGGTGGAAGCGGAGACTACGGAGACGATCTCATTCGGGCTGGTGCTAGCGCGCCTGAATGCAGGCTCGAAGCTAATATTCGAACAGACTCCCGTGGCGATAGACTTGTGGCTGCCGCGGCGGCTATATATGAAAGGCGCGGGACGCGTCGGTTTAGTCAAGAAAATCTCCGTGGACGAAGAGATTCTCTGGAATAACTACCGCAAGTTTCAGGTTGATTCGAAGATTGTTCCGCTGGCGCCCTAAGTGACTCTAGTTAGTTGCGGGCGTAGCGGCGGAAGCCGAGTAATCCGAGTAATCCGGTGGTCATGAGAATGACTGAGACCGGTTCCGGCATGCAGCTTCCCCGATCGGCGCGGGCATTGAGATCGTCGATGACAGCGATCGCAACCAAGTCGCCGGAAGCGACGCGGCCGTTAAGGGCAGCGGTCGGCGCGGGCGCACCAGCGGCTGATAGGACGCCGTCCCCAGCCGCATTAGATGGCGACGTACTGTCAGTGTCGGCGAAAGCGCCGGCGGTACCGGTGAATGGCGGCAGGAGGGAGGCGGGAGTAATATACACGATTTCTCCTTCGGGTTTCTCAACAGGACCAGGCAAGGTCGAAGCGGTTGAGATCGTCACACCTGCTATCCCCAGGGACAGCAATACCGCGAAGCGGCGCACGGACTGACTGGCTAAGAGTGTCATATTCTAAGATTCGCCCGATGGGCGGCTGAAATAGCAGTTTCTGCGATTAACTAAGGAAAAGCAAGGATTTCCGGGGTACCAGGTGGAGCATGAATCGTACTGGCGGATGTCGGTACTGCGCAGACAACACCCGCCGCTGGGTGACTTACGAAGTCAGACGATCGGAAGAAATAGGGCGTATTTCCCAGGCCTCGAAGGAAAGCATTTTTGCGTCGCCGCCGCTTGAGTAGAGAGAGATGCCGGTACTACGACTTCCGGCGGGGTAAATGCGCGCTGTAAGACAGAAGCGATCGTTGGCAAAGATTTCAACGACCGACCCATCGATGAAAATACGCAGGCGCAGGGACTCGCCGCGGCCCAACACAAACGGGCCGGACTGCATGGTTCGGTCGCCGCCCGGGTCGCTGCTGGAGTGGCTCCGGTCGACGCAAATCAGCCGTTGATCGCGGTCGTAGTAGATGGGCGTTTGCTCGCTCCGGTCCGGGGCCACCCGGATGGAGAGACCGGCTTGAGGCGCGTTGCCTGGATCGATTTCGGCGATGATCTCGATACAATCGCCGGAGGCATCGCCACCAAGGCGCTTGCCACGAAGGCTTTCGACTTCCTTCACTGGAACCATCCGCACCTGGCTGTGAAAGAGAGTCAACTCCCGGGGCAGTGACATGGCTCCGCTCCAACCAGCGGCCCGCTGGGCCTCGACGGTTCGATTCTCGGTGATCCACCCCCAAAGAATCCGGCGGTCGCCAGTGTTGGTCATGGTACGGGCGGCGTAGTAGGCGCCGTGATCGAGGGTGCCGAGGGAATCGGCGTAGAAATGGCGATCGACGTAGCGGCCCAAATAATACTTCACGACGCGTTCGGTGGAGATGACCAGGAGGTGCTGGTCATTCAGAGGGAAGAAATCGGGGCACTCCCACATTTCGCCAGTAGCGACCGGATCTTTGGCGCTGGCCGCGGTCTTCATGTGGCCCGTGATCAGGGGATGCAGGTAATTCCAGTGGCGCAAGTCCGGGGATTCGTATAAGAGGATGGCTCCGCCTTTGCCTGCGAATCCGGAGCCGATGGCCATGAGCCAGGTGTCGCCTTCTTTCCAGACGGCGGGATCGCGAAAGCCGGTGACAGCCAGGCCTGTCGGGGGCGCGGCGACGACAGGATTGCCGGAGAATTTTTTCCATTCCGTGAGATTGCCGGAACTGGTCGCGATGCATTGCGTTTCCGGATTGACGCCCGTATAGATGGCCGTTACCGAGCCATGGTCGATAACCGCGCAGCCGCTGAAGACGCCGTCTTTGTCGGGTCCGCCGGGGGTGGGCGCAAGGGCCAGGGGCCGATGCTTCCAATGCAACATGTCGTCGCTGACGGCGTGAGCCCAGTGCATGTCCCCCCAGACGGCCGCGTTGGGGTTGTACTGGAAGAACATGTGATACTTGTCCTGCCAGAAGATGGGGCCGTTGGGATCGTTCATCCAGTTGCGGGCGGGTAGCAGGTGGTATTGCGGGCGATGGGGATCGGCGGCCAATTTGGAGGCGGGTACTGGCACGGCGGCGGCCAGGGGCGCCGCTCCGGCCATTGCGAGGAAGTCACGTCGTCGCATAACAGGTCATGGTAACTGAGGGCGCGTGGTCAGTGAACTGGTTTGACCAGCCCAATGTCCGCCAGCCATTGATCATGAATTGCAAGGCGATGGCGGTCAGCATTAGGCCCATGACGCGGGTGAGGATGCGGATGCCGGTCTCGCCCAGATACCCGCGCACGCAATCGGCGCCGGCCCGCGCCCAGTACGCGATCCGCGCCGTTACGTCGATGGCCCATACGACAGGGATCAGATACCACCAGAAAGGCGTGCCGCCGGTTACGACCACGGGATCTTGTGCGCTTGTCAGGGGCGTCAAAGACTGGCTGGAGCGGACGTAAATAGCTGGGGTAATCCGTGGGACGGGTGAGGAAGCGGGTACCGGCGTCGTCGAGTACCGCGACCACGGTTTCGTAGCTCCCCTTCGCGGACTGGAAGAGCCGTTGGGACTGCTGCGTCGCCAGGTTATAGCCGTCGAGGAGGCCTGGCCGCCGGTTGGGCTGGCGCCCTCGGCCGTCAGGTAGATGTCGTCGCCATGTTGCAGGATGGCTCGAGCGAGGATCGGCCAGCGGAAGGTCGACGACGCGATAGCGGAGGGCGCCGCTGGAATCCCAAACCTCGATGGCGCGCGGGAACAGGTTGGCGGGCTGCAAGTAAGAATAAGGCCGATGAACGCGGGCGACCGGAGACTGTGCCCGTCCGGCGGCGGCGTCCAGGTATGCGAGCGGGGCGGTCGCGTAGTAATCGAAGAGATCCTCGTCATGCGGGGTACTGAGCATATCTTCGTAGGTGACGATGGCGCCGGAGCGGCCGGCGTTTTCCTGCACGTGCGGTCCGATTGGAGCGGCGGCTTCGCCGGCGGGTCGCCGCGATGGCCGGGAACCGAGCGGATCAGCAGAGTGCGGTTGTCACTGAGCCACGTAATGGGCGAACCCATGACGGCATTCAGGCGGACGCCAGCCGCGCGTCGAATCATTCGGTTGGCTGTGTGTCCGATCGACAGTTCAATGGCGTGAGTCGTGGTGTTGGAAAAGGCGAACTGTTGGCCATCCGGACTCCCGACTGGCGCGCCCATTTTGTCATCGGGCGGGGCGGCCACGCGGATGTCAGCAGCGTCGGAGAGACGCTTTAGGGTGTAGGCGGTGTCTGAATGTCGATGCGCAGGCCGGCTAAGCGCAGCATCGGCTGGGCGACTGCGGGGGGCTGACGGAGATGGCGGCAGGCGAGGGCGCGTTGAGGACGTCGAGGATTTCACGCGGCGGTTTCTGGTAGGTCAGGTCGGCGGGCGGAGCAGCGAGAGGGCAGCCAACAACAGCAAGGCTGGAGTACGGGATCGCATCTCATGACATTCTTTAGCGGCGCGGCGGGCTTGTTAAGATGTAAGGCAAAGATGCGAGATTTCCGGGGATCGGCGACTTTTGCGGCTGCGGGGCTGGCGCTGTTGCTGGTGTGTGCATCGGCTGCGCAGGAACAGCAGACGCTGGCGGAGAGGGCCGTGAATCTGGCGCTCGCGGGCCGCTGCAACGAAGCGCTGCCGATGCTGCAGCAAGCTGCCACGCAGGCGACGGACAAGGATACCAAGAGGCTGGCGGGCAAGTTCGGGGTGCGCTGCGGGATGTTGGTTAACGACCAGGGCGCGGCCACGGCATTCCTGACGAGGCTACGGCAGGAGTTCCCCAACGATCCCGACATTTTGTTTTTGGCGGTACACATGTACTCGGATCTGGCGTACCGCAATTCGCAGCAACTGATGCAGGTGGCCCCGGATTCGAATGAAGTGTTGCGCATGAACGCCGAAAACTTTGAGAAGGCCGGCGATGCCGTCAAGGCCATCGGCGAATATCGCGTGCTGCTGCAGCGCGATCCGGCCGCGCCAGGGATTCACTATCGCATTGGCGGGCTGATCCTGCAAAACCTGGGAACGGCGGGCAAGTTGGACGACGCGCGCAAGGAATTCGAGGAAGAGTTGAAAATCGATCCGAACAATGCAGGCGCGCACTACTATTTGGGGGAAGCGGCACGCCAGCAGGATAAGCTGCCGGATGCAATCGAGCAGTATGCCACGGCCACCAAGCTCGCGCCAGACTTTGCCGAGGCGCAATTCGGGCTGGGGCGCGCGCTGCTCGATTCCGGCAAGAGCGCCGAATCGGTAGGGCCCTTGGAGACGGCCACGCGCCTTGCGCCCGGCGATCCGACGATCCACTTTGCGCTGGCGACGGCTTATCAGCGCATGGGCCGCAAAGAGGACGCGGCCAAGGAGTTCGCTTTACAGAAAAGCACCGCGGAAAAGATCAACGCGAATACCAAGGCGCTGCATAGGAACATTGCCGGCGCCGCGGACCATCCTCAATAGATGAAGCGGCCGGTTTGGTGCGTGTTGGTTTGCGGGGCGGCGGCTGTGGTTTGGGCAGCGGCTTATGCGTTCCAGAATGTGCCGGCGCGCCCGCGGTTTATCGACGTTGCGCCACGGTCGAAAATCGCCTATGTGACCAATAACGATCTGTCGCTGCGAAAATACTTCCCGCAGCCGCTGGCGGGCGGCGTGGCGATTTTCGATTTCGATAACGACGGCAAGCTGGATATCTTCTTTACCAACGGCGCGAAGATTCCCGAGTTGAAAAAGACGGGGCCGGCGTTTTATAACGCGCTGCTGCGCAACCGCGGCGACGGCGTGTTTGAGGACGTGACGCGGAAGGCCGGTCTGCTGGGCCAGGAGCTTGGCTATAACTTCGGCGTCGCCGTGGGCGACTACGACAACGACGGCTACGAAGATCTGTTTGTCTGCGGTGCGGGCCGCAACGCGCTGTATCGCAACAACGGCAATGGCACGTTCACGGACGTCACGCGCGAATCGGGCATCGGCGGCAAGCCGGAGAATACCGTCAGCGTGGGCGCGGCCTGGTTCGACTACGATCGCGATGGACTGCTGGACCTGGTGGTGGCGAATTATACGGTCTGGGATCCGCACACCGACCCGCAATGCGCGTCGGGCGGCGTGAATTACTACTGCGATCCGCGGCTATACTCGCCCAGCGTGCCGCCGCGTTTGTATCACAACCTGGGGCATGGGAAATTCGAAGACGTCACGGAAAAATCCGGTTTCGGCAAGGCGCCCGGCAAGGGCATGGGCATTTCGATCGCCGATTTCAATGGAGACGGCTGGCCGGACGTGTTCATCGCCAACGATACGGAGGCCAATTCACTCTTCATCAATCACGGCGACGGGACGTTTGAAGATCAGGGGCTGCCCTTCGGCGTAGCTTACGACGATTCGGCGAAAGCCGTTTCCTCGATGGGCAGCGATGCGCAGGATTATGATAACGACGGCCGTGTGGACCTCTTCTATAACAACCTGATGGGGCAAGTGTGGGGGCTATACCGCAATCGCGGCGACGTGTTCCAATACGTGTCGCTGCAGAGCGGCCTGCGGCAACTCAGCGCTCCATTTTCCGGCTGGAGCGGCGGGTTTATCGATTTCGACAACGACGGATGGAAAGATTTGTACTCGGCCAACGGCGATATTGAGAACATCGACCCGGCCGGACGCCAACACGATACTTTGTTTCGCAATGTGGATGGAAAGCATTTCGAGGATATATCGAGCGAGATGGGCAAGGATTTCTTGCGGCGCGGATATCAACGGGGTGCGGCCTTTGGGGATCTGAATAACGACGGCTTTCCGGATATCGTGGTCACGTCTCTCAACGAACCGCCGCGCATTCTGATGAACTCGGCGGAGGGCGGCGGCCACTGGCTGGTCCTGGCGTTGACGGGGCGAACGAGCGCGCGTGACGCGATCGGCGCGACGGTGAAGCTCACCACAGCCTCGGGCCGCGTTTTGTACAACCGCGTATCGGTAAGCGTGGGGCTCATGTCATCGAGCGACAAGCGGGTTCACTTTGGCCTGGGGCGCGAGACGAAGATCGAATCGGTTGAGATCGTATGGCCGCGCGGCAAAGCGCAAAAGCTTTCGCATGTCGCGGTGGACCAGTTTCTCAAGGTCAGCGAGCCGTAATCAGCGGGTTACTTCAGATATTTGATGAAGAGAACTTCGTTGCCTTTTTCGCTGTAGATCAACTCGTCGACCAGGTTGCGCGTGAGCATGATTCCGAAGCCGCCGGGCCGCACGCCCTGCTCGGCGCGAATTTCGAGGTGGCGGGCGGGTTCGTCCGGCGGGTTGGCGATGGCTGCGTGCGCGATGGCATCCAGAGAAAAGCCTTGGCCGGGGTCCTGGATCAGATAGACGATGGCACGGGTGGTGCGGACATAGGTGACCTGTACGCGCTTGTCGGGATCGGAACCGCCGCCATGCTCGATGGCGTTCATGAGCAGTTCGCGGAACGCGGACGCGATGTTGTCCCGCTCGTGAGGCGTGAAGTCCATCTCCATTTCGCGCACGAACTGCATGAGCCGGTCGGCGGTTTCCATTTTGCAGCGGAGCCGCAGGCTGATCCACTGGGGAGTTGCGGACAGCACTTCGATATCGTCCTGCCAATTGCCGGTATTGACGGCTTGCGCGATGGTATCGGCAACCGCGCTGGGGGAGAACGGCTTGCTGAAATACGCGAAAGCGTGTTCGCGAATGGCCCTTACGATATTGGCAGGCGTGCTTTCGGCGGTCATCACGATCACCACGGCGGATGGCCGGATCTCGCGGATCTCGTGGAGCAAAGCCAGGCCGTCCATGCCGGGCATACGGACGTCGGTGAGCACTACGTCATAATCGCGCGACTTGGCGCGGGCTAAGCCTTCCAGGCCATCGTAGGCGCTGTCGATTTGCCAATCGGGTGGATGTAAAACGGCTGCCAGCAATTCATGTACGGCTGGGTCGTCGTCGACCAACAGCAGCGTGTGCGCGCTCATGCACTCTCCAGGGTGAGGGTAAAGGTGCTGCCGTGTCCGTATTCGCTTTGCACTTCGATATCGCCGCCCATGAGGCGCGCGAGTTTGCGGCTGATGGCCAGTCCCAGCCCGGTACCCAGATGCTGGTAGGGAGTCGGCAATTGGCGAAACTCCTGGAAGAGCAGCGGGACCTGGTCGGGTAGCAGGCCGATGCCGGTGTCCGAGACGGCGATGTGGGCACTGTTCGGAACGGATGCGTCCAGGTAGCCGCTGATCCGTATTTGGCCGTGAGGGGTGAATTTAATCGCATTCGAAACAAGGTTGACCAGAATCTGTTTGGAACGTTGGCGGTCGCAGCGCACCATAAGGGGTTGAGGCGGCCTGGGGAAGTCCAAGTCGAGCCGCTTGGCGCGCGCCAGGGGAGAAAGCATGCCGGCGACCTCGCCGATGACTTCCGTGGCGTCCACCGGTTCAATGAGGCATTCGATCTGTCCGGCTTCGATGCGCGCCACATCCATGGCGTCGTTCAATACCGCCATGATGTGTTGGGCGCTCGACGAAATCATATTTACCTGGCGAATTTGCGAGGCGTTCAAGGGCCCCGAGAGCTGCTTGCCCAGAAGGTCGGCGAAACCGACAATGGCGGTCATGGGAGAGCGCAACTCGTGACTCATGGTCGCCAGAAAGCGGCTTTTTTGTTCACTGGCGGCCAGGGCGGTGAGATGCTGCTGTTTCAGTTCGTCGTAGAGGCGGGCGCGCTCGATGGCGAGGGAAACCTGCTGCGCCACTACTTGCAGCAAGCGGACCTCATGCGCCCGGAAGCGATGCGGCTGGGCCATGTACTGATTGAGCGTCCCGGCGACCTCGCCCGTTACCACCAGCGGAATGCAAATGAGCGCGCGGGCGCCTTCGCCCAGGCTAATGTGCTTCCAGGAGCTGCATAACGGATTCTTGGCGATGTCGGTTACCAAACAGGGCTTACCGGTGGAGACGGCGCGCCCGGAGGGGGAAGAGGAATCCGCGGGCAGCATGCCGAGTTCCCGGAAACGCGCGCCGTACCCGGCGGACAGTCCGTATACGGCGGCAAATTCCAAATGAGTCTTATCCGCCGAGAGCAGAGTGATGGAGCCGAAGGGCGCGCCGATGGCCTGGCTGGCCTTTTCGAGCGCCACCTGTAACACCTGGCTCAACTCCAACGGGGAT
Source organism: Bryobacterales bacterium (assembly GCA_963738375.1). Classification (GTDB taxonomy): domain Bacteria; phylum Acidobacteriota; class Terriglobia; order Bryobacterales; family Bryobacteraceae; genus Bog-159. The sequence continues at coordinate 352,362 of CAVTWL010000006.1, forward strand.
AGCATGGCGGAGGCGATGTCGGCCACCACCGTTAGCTCCTCGATGCGCTCCTTGAGTTTCAAGCGACCGGCCTCCTGGCCTGTTCGCTATTGTACTGCCTTCAGCTCTTTCTTCATGTGCTTGAGGCCCGCCTTGAGGTCGTCGGTGGCCTCGGCGACACCCGAAGTGTCATAGATGACGTGAGGCGTGAAGAAGACGATCAGCTCATCGCGGCTGGTGGTTTTCGACTTGCCGCCGAACGCCGCTCCTAAGACGGGGATGCGCTGCAGGAAGGGTATCCCGCTCGACTGCTCCGTGGTGGATTCGGTAATGAACCCGCCGATGGCGAAGGTGTCGCCATCCTGCACGGTGATCTGGGTTTGAAAGCTCCGGTTTGAAAACGACGGCGAGGATATGTTGGCCGTATCGCCGGTGGGCGCGTTGGTGGGCGCGCTCACCTGCTGATTGATCATCATGGTGATGACGCCGCTGGAATTTACGCGGGCGTTGACAATCAGGGTGGTACCGGTGCTGACGTTGTTGACGTTGTTGGCAAACAGCGTGTTGCCCCCGGTCTGCACTCCCGTGGCAACCGTGGAACTGAGGGTGGGAACGGTGGAGCCGACATTCATTACGGCCGGGATGCTATCGGTGGCGATCAGCGAGGGCTCGTTGATGGTTTTCACTTTGCCGGTAGTTTCCATGGCCGTTAGTTGCGCCAGGAGTTCGCGGCTGTGGCCCACCAGGAAGCCGCCTGTCAAGGTGGTCAAACCGCCGGAAGCGGCGCCGATCAGACTGCCCACGAAGCCGCCGGCCTGGCCCGGCGCGGTGAAGCCGGCGGGGGTGGCCGCGCTGCGGTTTTGGAGATAGGACTGCACCCCGTATTGGAGTGCGCCCGTCAGGCTGACCTCGAAGATCTTGGCTTCGACCAGGATCTGGCGGGGGGGGACGTCCAGTTGCAGCAGGAGGCGGGAGATTTGCTCCCATTCCTCGGGCGTGCATTGCACGAGCAGCGTGTTGTCGAACGGGTTGGGCACGACGCGCGGCCCTTTCATCTGGCCGTTGGCGTTTTGATTGCCGAGGTACGTGCCGGTTTGATCCGTGGAAGCTCCGGCCGCGCCGGCTTGCTGGTTGTTGGTCTGGCCGTTGGCGCCGGCCGCCAGGATACTCGAGAACGGATTCATCGCGCCTTGCGCGCCATATCCGCCGTATCCGCCCATTCCGCCGCCATAGCCGCCCGCTCCGCCGCCGTAACCACCGTAGCCGCCCATGCCACCGCCGTAGCCGCCGTATCCACCCCCGCCACCGTATCCCCCCCCGCCGTATCCGCCACCCCCGTATCCGCCATAGCCGCTTCCGTTAACGCCGGGAGCGATGCTGCCCATCATGCCGCTCATCATGCTGTTGTTCATCTGGGTGAGGGCCATGAGCGCGGCCGGGTTGCCGCTATAGAGCGCCATAATGGCGATGGCCATGGTTTCGGCCTTCCCATATTTCAGGCGATAGACGTAGTTGTCGACGGCGCCGGCTGGAGATTTTACCGGAACGTCGAGCTTCTGCAGCCAACGTCCGATTTCGTCGAAGACGCCGGGATTGGGGGCCACGGCGATGATGGTGTTGATGCGATCGACGGGCACAAACTTCACAGCCGAGTTTTTGTCGGAAAAGGAAACGGCCTTAAAGATGGTTTCCAATTGCTTCACCAGTTCCGACGGACGGCCGTTGTTGACGTCGAAGACGTGGACTCGTTGGCTCACGAAGGAATCGCTGTCAAACAGGGCCAACAGATCCATGGTGCGTTTCATGTTGCGGTTGTTGTCCTGAAGGATCAGCAGATTCGCGGGATCGTAGGTAGCGGCGGCAGCGCCTTCACCCAGGAAGGGCTGGATCAACTTCAGAATTTCGCCGGCCGTAGCGTATTTCAAGAAGACAAGGTTCAGCGTCATGCGTTCATCGTCAGGAAAGTCTTTGCCATTGATTGTGGGAGGCAAAGGCGCCTGTGACACGCGGTCGACAGGGACCACGCGATAGAGGTCGCCGACTTTGATCAGAGCCGCGCCGTTGACGCGGAGAATAGTCTCCAGCAGCGGCATCAGGTCCGTCGATTTCATCTCGCCATAGGTATGAATGGTGACGCTGCCGCCTTTGAAGCGGGGATCGAGCAGGTAGTTGATTTTCAGACGGCGGGCGACGATGTCGATCAGTTCGGCCAGCGAAACATTTTCCAGCATCAAACCACCCGTCTCGCCCGCTGCCACACGGCGCGGCGCCGCCGGCGGGGCCGCTTGCGGCACGGTAGGCGGAGCCGTCGTGGTACGCGGTGGCGTGTTCGGCGGCGGAATTGTACCAGGCTTAGGTTGCTGCGCCAGCGCCATCCAGATTCCACAACCGGCGGCCAGCAGGGCGGCCGCAAAAATTCTGCCCGATCTCACGAGTTACTCCTTTTCCTGCGTACGGTCGGCCGTACTGCTCTTCTGCTGGGCATCCCAAATCTTTTGTTCCGTATCGCTGAGTTGGGTCTTCTTACGGACCCAGGTCCGCTTGCCAAATGGCGTGGCTTCCTCGAACATGACCGAATCGCCCTTGTCTACCGCCGTGGTTCTGGACTTCACGGAATTCTGTTTTTCGACAGCCTCCTTTTGGATATCTATGGCGTCAGCGGGCCACCGCGATATACCGAAAGGGGTGCGCCGGTAGGTCCAGGCTTTGCCGTCCCTATCGGTCCAGCGGAAAAAGCCGGGCGAAGTTTCCACGGCGTCTTTCGGAATGGCCGTAATCGCGGCAGACTTCTTTACGGGCTTGGCGGGCGGCTGCGTTTTAGTGGCATTCTGCGCGGATAAGCCCGCTACCAGCGTCAACATTAGAATAAAAGCCTTCATCTGAAATTGCTCCTTTTGGGCGGCAACCGGAGTGACCACGGCGGCCTATTTTTCGCTCTTGTCACTTTCCCAATAACACCGCGACCCGAAGGGGCCGGGCTTGATGACTTTACGCAAACCGTCGGCGACGGTTCCGGCCGCGGCGGTATCGCCGGGCTGGCAGGCGTGGATGCCCGTGCCGAGATCGATGCCGGGAACTCCCGGCGTTTTGTTCACCACCGGCGGGGGGGAGCGGCGGCCTGGCTGGGAGTAACGCCGGGCGCGGGTGCGGCCGCGGCGCCGGGCTTGCCGCGGTCGAGAATCTCCTCCAATTTCCTGGTAATGGTTTTACCTTCCCACTCCAGCGTGAGTTCTTCGTTATTTAGCGCAACCAGCGTGAACTCGCCCACTTTGTCGCCGGGCTGGTAATCGCGATGGGGTCCTTTGGCGCCCTCGCTCATGATGGCCATGGGACCATCGCCAAAATCCACTACGCCATGAAACAACGGCAGCGGCGGCATGGGGACGATTTTCGGGGGGGGAGGAGGCTCGACCACCACAGTAGGATTGCGATCCTTGGAGAACAGCATCTTCTGCGCGATTTCGGTATAACCGGCAGGCTTCACCGGTGGATTAGCCCGAAGGGGCGCCATGGGCGGCGGAAGCGCCGGGCGGAGCCGCTTTTGCAGTACGGCTTGCTCGCGCGCGCGGGCATCCTCCCATTCGTGGCTCAGGTGCACGGCGCCGGCGACGCACAAAGCGACGAGCAGAAGGTTCGCCAATAATAGTTTGCGCTTCACGACAACCCCGGCCCTTTCTTCACGGGCACCAACTTACGCGGCACCACGCCGGAGAGCCCTACGCGCACCAGAACCGTTTTTTCCTTGGGATTGGCGGCAGCCACGCGAATGTCATTGGTGGCGAGCAATTCGGGCCGGTTCGCCAGGTCAGTCATGAAATTAACGAACTGTTCGATCCGGCAGGTAAAGGATACGGCTACTACTACCTCGCCGTAATCGTCGGCCAAGGGCCGGATCTTCATTTCTTCGGCGCCCCGTACGTCGATGCCGGAGTCTTTGCCGGTGCGGCGAATGATTTCGAGTAGCTGGGCTTGGGCTTGTGCCGCCGTATCGGCCAGGATCATGCCTTTTTCGCGCAGGGCCAGTTCGGCGGCGGTCTGCTTGGCGATCGTTTCTTTGGCTGGCACCGTGGCGGCGGTCTCGCGCAACTTCGCCAGACGCGCTTCGGCCAGCGGCACGGAATCGGCGACGGCGACTGCCTGGGCCGGCTTGTCGTCCATCACCACGAAGCGCAGCACCAGCACTACCAGAACTCCCGCGACGAGGAGCAGCACGGTGCGGCGGTCCAAGTTGCCGGTGGTCATTGGGCCGGCCTCCGCTGGGTCTTCAAACGGAAGATCTCCGCGTTCTGCACCTTGCTGATGCCGTTGAATTCGGAATTGTGAAAGAGCGGCGAAGCGTCCAGCACCTTCAGCAACGGGGCGGCCTGGTCGGCTTCGCCGAGGATCAAGACGGAATCGCGAGAGAGTTCGATGGTGTTGGCCCAAACCGGCGGAGGCAGCAAGCGGGTGAGTTCGTTGATGGAATCCAGGTCGGAGCGAGTGCGCGTGCGGAATTCATCGAGCAGGCGGGCGCGCGCGCGGGTGCGGTCGATCTGCTGGTTCAGCGCAGCGGCACGGGCCGCCCTTGGGCGCAGTTGCGCCATCTCGATATTCAGTTTTTTCAGATATTGATCCTGCTCATAACCGGGCCATGCTAGGGTGGCGCCCAGGACCATAAGCAGGGCGGCGGCGGCCACGGCGGTAGGTATAAAGATCGCGCGCGAGGCCGACTCGCGCCGGTCGGGAGGCAGCATGTTCGCGGACGGGGCGAACCGCGGGCAAGCACTCGAGAGCGCGGCAGCGTAGGGCAGGGGATTGCGCGCCAGCTCGTTTTCGACGGGATTGACGCGCGGCGCGGGCAACAGGGCTTCGATCGCGAGCGGAGCCGTGTCGGGCGGCAGGCGCAATTCGGCGATGGCAAGCGCGACGGCCTTCTCGGCAGGAATATCGAAAGCGGCATCGAAGACCGGGCGCGCATGGCTTTCGCCGTAGACTTCAACTCCCGGGCCCGGGCCTGGGCCGATCGCCACGAAATCGCGAGGGGGAGGCGTGTTCAAGCGGATGGCGCCGTGGATGGCGGCTGCGGAAAACGTGAACGATCCGGTGCTGATGCCGGCTTCGGTGAAAAGCTCCAGATAGCGATCCACTACCTCGCGCCGGACGATGCCCACCAGCACGCTGCCTTCGCCGAGGGCAGTCCAGCCGAAGAGCACTTCCTGGTCGCCATAGGGATTGATGCCGTCCAACTGAAAAGCGATGGCGGCTTCCAGGTCCTTGGCTTCGACGCCGCGCATGGCGATCTGGCGCACAACCACTTCGGCCCGCGGCAACAGGACGGTGGCACTGAGGTGGGGAGTGCCCAACTTCGCCAGGAGGTCGCTATACTCTGCGCCCCATTGCGCGGCGGGACGTTCACGGAAGCGCGGGATGGTGGTGCGGGCCAACACCTGCACGCGTCCGGAACGCACCCGGGCTACGGCGATTTCGAGGTCGGGTCCGGCGATTTGGATGCCGGCGCCGGTGCCAAATGCCAAGATCCGGCGAAGTTGAGAGTATTTCCCCAAATCGTTGAGACGCGTCCGGACCCGGAAAAGACGAAACTGCCAGGACCGGGTGGCTGTGCCGGGCCGCTTAGGCTCCTCGAAACGCGTGCGGCGCGCGCATTTCTTCGCGAATCACGTGATCGGTAGCGTGTTCGAGGTGGCGGCGCAGGCTTTCGCGAAGGCGCAGATACTCCGGCCAGATGTGGCGCTCGACCACGATCTTGGGAGCGCGGATGACCACCGTTGTCAGACGCTGGCGCTTATAGCGGTAGGGCTCGACCCCATAAACGCGGCAGAGGGCGCAGAACATCCGCTGGTGCCAGAGGTCGGGCATCTTGAAGCGGTATTCGAGAACGGGTACGGGTTCGCTGAACGCCGAGAGAGCTCTGCGCACGCGCCCCATGGCCGCGGCGGCAGCGGCGCGCTCCCCAGGAGTGGTGGCGCCTTCGTACAGCGCGGAAATCTTCCGCAACTGCTCACGAAGTTTCGATTCGGTCATCCTGGATCGTTCAGGCTTGGGCGGCTTTGCGCTGCTGCGCGTCGTCGTAGCTTTCGCCGTAAATCGACGGGACTTTGGCGCCCATGGGCCGGAGATATGCCGATAATTGCCCGCGGTGATGGATCGAATGATTCAGGGCAAACTGTAGGTACGTGACGGCAGGGAGCTGAAAAATGCCCCGGAAGTCCAGGATTTTCGAGAGCTGTTCGCCGGAGAGCTTGGTCAGATTGTCGAAATTGGTCTGGAACGATTTCGCATACCAGGCCGAAACATCGGCAGGAGTGCGAATGGACTCAGGGCGCGTGCCACCAGGGTTGAATTCGCCGGCGGCGACGGCGCTCATGAAGAAGCTCTCGGCCTCCACGATGTGCCAAGCCAGATCCATGGCGGTGTAGGAAGCAGGGTCCGGCCGGTAATCGCCCTTGCCGGCGGGTATGGCTTCAATGACCTTCAGGGTAAGACGGTGCTCGTTCTTCATGGACGGCAGCGCCATTTGCAGCAGAAACGTGGCTTGTTCGGGTTGCAGCGATTGCATTTTTCGATTGCCTCCGGGGCTGGTACAAGTATATCGAAGGGCGATTGCAGACGGCTCACTCCTCGCGCAGAGCGGAGGTCGGGTCAAGCCGCGCCGCACGGCGCGCCGGCAGCCAGGAGGCGATCGCCGTTATGACGAAGAACAGCACGGCCATCGCTGCGAAGGTGATCGGGTCGGTGGGTTTCACGCCGATCAGCATGCTGGTCATGGCGCGGGTGAGTTCAAACGCCGCGATCAAGCCGGCCGCGATGCCCAGGGCGCTTAGCCGCATTCCCTGGCCGACAACCAGGCGAAAGACACTCGCCGGGGCCGCGCCCAAAGCCATGCGGACGCCAATTTCCGGGGTGCGCTGGCGCACCACGGTCGAAAGGACGCCATACAGTCCAACCCCCGCGAGCAGGACAGCCACGCCCGCAAAGACACCGATCAGCAGCAGCGAGAAGCGGGTGGAGGCTTGCGACTGGGTCACCAGGGCGTCCATGGGCTGCATATCCCCGACGAGCGCTTGTGGATCGAGTTTCGCGATTGCGGTGCGTACAGATGCGGCGTAACTCATGGGGTCGCCCGCGGTGTGCAACACCCAGGCGACGGCCGCGCCGTGGCCCAGGAATCCGTCGGTAAAGTAAATCTGCTCGCGTCCCGCGACGGCCAACGAGACATCGCGCTGATGCGCAACGACGCCGATCACTTCGACCCACTCGGGTTCGGGCGTACGCAACCGAATGAGCAGCCGCTTTCCTATCGCCGATCTGACCGGGGAAAGCTTTGTTGGCGAGCGTCTGGTCGATCACCACCAGCTTGCGATCGGGCGCATTGTCGGCTTCGGTGAAGGTGCGGCCGATGATCAATGGCGTGTGCAGCACATCGAAATACCCGGGCATCACGATCTGGAAATCGACGGCCTGGAATTTGCTGGGATCGGTGAGGGCGGGCTCCAGTCCCCAGCGGATGGGACTGAACCCGCCGGCGAGCGGCAAGGGAAACGATCGCCGTGACGGCTTGAACGCCGGTGATTCCGCTCGAGGCGGTTTTGGATCTCGCGTTGGCGCGCGGCCCGTTCTTCGGGCTTCCGGTTGCCGTTGGTCCCGAGCAATTGGAAGGTCAGGAGGCCGCGCGGGCTGAAGCCGGGATCGATGTGTTGTAGTTCCAGAAAGCTGCGGAACATGAGCCCCGAGCCGATCAACAGAACGAACGACAGCGCGACTTCGGAGACCACCACGAAATTGCGCAAGATACCCGCGCCGCTCAGGGCGGCATTGCGTCCGCCGGCGCGCAGGATGGGGGCGACATCGGGGCGGGCGGCACGGATGGCGGGGGCCAGTCCGAACAGGGCGGCTGCCGCCAGCGCGGCGAGCACGGCGAAAGCAACCACGGTAGGGTCGATCCGGATGGTATCCAATCTTGGCAGGCTGGCCGGCGCCATGGCGCGCAACTCGTGGATGCCGAGCCAGGCGAGCCCCAAACCGAGCACACCGCCGCTTACGGCCAGAAGCACGGACTCAGCCAGCGTCTGGCTGGCCAGCCGCCACCAGTTTCCGCCCAGGGCGGTACGGATGGCTAGTTCGCGCTCGCGCAGCGATGCCCTGACAAGCAGCAGGTTCGCGACGTTGGCGCAGGCGATCAGCAGAAGAAAAATCACGGCTCCCAGGAGTGCCAGCAGAGCGGGGCGAACTTCGTCCACAACGTGCCGGTGCATGGGTTCCAGGCGGATGAAGAAACCGGCGGTTCCGTGGATGACGTTGTTCTTGCGCAACTCCGCGGCCACGCGATCCACCGCGCCTTGGGCCTGTTCACGGGTCACGCCCTCTTTGAGCCTGGCGATGGCGCGCAGTGACACGGTATTGCGCTGGGTCACGTCGTATGCCACCCGATTGGCAAACCAAACGTCGGGCTTCTGCTCCTCTTCCGCCTCGGGCGGGAACAGCAGTTCGAAGCCCGGTTTTAGTACGCCGACAATCCGGTTGCCTCCCGGGCCGCCGGTGCGCCCGGGGAGAGAGCGCCCGATGATGGAGGGATCGCCACCGAAACGCCGCTGCCAGTATTCGTGGCTCAGGATCGCGATCAACGGGAGTTGTGGCGTTGCCTGATTCGCTTGTGCGGCGGCGGGAGGAGGCGGGGGGAGCTGAGGCTGGCCGTCTTCATCGGTGAAATCGCGTCCGGCGGCCATGACGCCGCCCATCATGCGGAAGAAATTTGTGGTGACTGCGGCGAAGCGGATCTGTTCGGGAGACTGATCATCGCGCGGAATGATCGCCCGTCCGGTGCGCACCGCGCCGATTTCCTCGAACATGTCCGGCGCCGCCGGTGCGCAGGTCGATGAAGTCTGCCTCGGAGAGCGGGAAATCCTTCACGTTCCGCTTGCGCATGTCCGAAATCGCGAAGAAAAGGCGCTCGGGATTCTTGTAGGGCAAAGGGCGCAGCAACACCGCGTTGGCGACGCTGAATATCGCGGTGCTGGCGCCTATGCCCAGCGCAATTGTAACGATGGCGGTGGCGGCAAAAACGGGACTTTTAGCCAAAGTCCGGGTGGCGTACTTGAAGTCTGCGGGCAGCATCTATGTATCTCTGTTTAACAGCATATCAAGCGGGGACCGGGCGCAAATAGGCGCTCCGCTGTATAATATGCTCGTAGCGCAGTGAACAGGGTTATCACCCCAAACAAGGACTCATATAAATGTCAACGCTAGAAGTATCGCCGGCGGAGCCGCGCGTTAGCGGACCCCGCGATACGATCATCAACGATTTCTCCATACAAGTCGCGACAGTAAACGGATCCGGTAGCCAGACCGCGAACACCGTCCTGATGCGGTCTATTTTCCAGATGGGAGTGCCGGTTTCCGGGAAGAACATGTTCCCATCGAACATTGCCGGGTTGCCCACCTGGTTTACCATTCGCGCGAGCAAGCACGGGTACATCGGCCGCAAAAAGGAGATCGATCTTCTGGTGGCGATGAATCCGGAGACGGCGCGCGAAGACGTGATGAAGCTCGACAGCGGGGCGGTGGTGGTCTATGACGAGCCATTGAAGTTGAACGCGCTGCGCTCGGACCTGCACTTTTATCCGGCGCCCTTCGATAAGCTGGTCGCGCCAGTTTGCCCCGACGCCAAGCTGCGCAAGCTGGTGCGCAATATGTTGTACGACGGGATCGTCGCCTGGCTGCTCTCCATCGAGATGGAGGAGATCCATAAGGCGCTGGTGAAGCAGTTCGGCAAGCGCAAGGCGAAAGCCGCGGAATTGAACTGGGGCGCGGCCCAGGCGGGTTACGAATACGCCGCCAAGACCTTTACTCAAACGGCTCCTTGCCAGGTGCAGCGCATGCACGCCAATACCGGCAAGATCATTATTGAAGGCAATGCCGCGTGTGCGCTCGGCGCCATGTTCGCCGGAGTCACTGTAGTTACCTGGTATCCCATTACTCCCTCCTCGTCGCTGGTGGAAACGCTGATCGGCTATTTGAAACGTTTCCGCATCGATGCGGAAACCGGCCGCGCCACATTCGCGGTGGTGCAGGCGGAAGACGAACTGGCTTCGATCGGCATGGCTCTGGGCGCCGGCTGGGCCGGCGCGCGGTCAATGACATCGACGGCCGGCCCTGGCGTTTCGCTCATGTCGGAATTCGTTGGTCTCGGCTACTACGCCGAAGTTCCCACGGTGATCTTCGATGTGCAGCGCGTGGGACCTTCGACGGGGCTTCCGACGCGCACGATGCAGGGCGATTTGCTTTCCACCGCGCTGCTCTCGCACGGAGATACGCAGCATCCCATGTTCTTCCCCTGTTCTCCGGAGGAATGCTTCAGCATGTCGGTGGACGCTTTCGACTTCGCGGAACGCTTTCAAACGCCGGTCTTCGTAATGACGGATCTCGATTTGGGGATGAATAATTGGACTTCCGACCCATTCCCTTTTCCCGAAAAACCGATCGAGCGCGGCAAAGTATTGACTGCTGAGGATCTGGAGAAGCTAGGTGGGTTTGCCCGCTATCGAGACATCGATGGCGATGGCGTCGGCTACCGTACGCTGCCCGCCACCAACCACGCGGCGGCAGCTTATTTCACGCGCGGCAGCGGCCACAACGACCGCGCCCAATACAGCGAGCGCGAAGACGACTACATCCACAACATGGACCGGCTGGCCCACAAGTTTCAAACCATGCGCAAGCATGTTCCGGGGCCGGAAGTGCGGATTCACGAAGACGCGGAAATCGGTTTCGTGGCGTGCGGCACGTCGCACTACGCGGTGGGTGAAAGCTGCGACCAGTTGCTTGCCGAATACGAAATCCCGGCCAGCTACCTGCGGCTGAGGGCGTACCCGTTCACTGCCGAGCTGATTGACTTTATCGAGCGCCACCAGCGCGTTTATGTGGTCGACCAGAACCGCGACGCGCAGTTGCTGTCGTTGATGCGCCTGGAGATGACGCCGGAACAGATTGCGAAACTGCGAAGCATTAAATATTACGGCGGGCTGCCGCTCGACGCCCGCACGGTCACCGACGAAATCGTCCGCCAGGAGGGCAAATGAGCACCGTCGCCACACCCCCGCCACCGCCGAAGAAAGTAAACCGGCTCGGTCTGGAAGTTCTGAACTATAAGGGTGCGAAGACCACCCTGTGCGCCGGCTGCGGACACAATTCGATTTCCGAGCGCGTGATCGAATGCTTCTACGAGATGGGCGTCGAACCCTGGCGCGTCGGCAAGTTTTCGGGCATCGGTTGTTCGTCGAAGTCGCCGGCCTATTTCTTGAATATGTCGCACGGGTTTAATGCCGTGCACGGGCGCATGCCCGCCATTGCGACGGGCGCCATCATGGCGAACCGCACCATGCTCGGCCTCGGTGTGACCGGGGACGGCGATACCGCGTCGATCGGCATCGGCCAGTTCATGCACCTGGTGCGCCGCAATTTGCCGATGATTTACATCATCGAAGACAACGGCGTCTACGGGCTGACCAAGGGCCAGTTCTCGGCTACCGCGGATCTCGGTTCGAAGCTGAAGACCGGCGTGATCAACGATCTGCCTCCCTTCGATTGCTGCGCGCTGGCGCTGCGATGGGGCGCGACTTTTGTGGCTCGTTCGTTCTCCGGCGACAAAAAGCAGTTGCAAGCTCTCTTAAAGACCGCCATCGCACACAACGGCCTTTCCGTGATCGACGTGGTTTCGCCCTGCGTGACCTTCAACGATCACGACGGGTCCACCAAGAGCTATAGCTATATGAAGGAGCACGAAGAGGTTCTTCACGAACTCGATTTTGTGCCCTCTTACGAAGAGATTTCCGTCGACATTCCCGAGGGTACGGTGCAGGACGTCCTACTGCACGACGGATCGCACCTGCGCATCCGTAAGCTGGACCGCGACTACGACCCGACCAATCGCATGGCAGCTGTGACGGCGCTCGAAGAAGCCGAGAAGAAGCACGAGGTGCTCACCGGCGTTCTTTACGTCAATACGGAAAAGCCAAACTTTCTGGAGATGCTGAACATAGCGGAGGAGCCCCTGGCAACCCTGCCGCAATCCAAGATAAGGCCCGGGAAGGCTGCGCTCGACGAAATCATGGAAGAGCTGCGCTAGGCGACGCCGCGCGTTTTAAACCTCTTCGGAAGCGGCTTCCGCCTCGGCGGCAGCCGCCGGACCGGCCGCCTTGGCTTCAGCTAAGGCCTGCCGGGCCTCCGCGAGACGTTCTTTGGGAACCTGGACTTCGAATTCGAGAACGGGAAGGGTTCCCGGCCCCACAATCATGGCTGGAATTCCGTTAGCATCCATGACGCCTTGAATGGCCAGAGCCTCCATCTCCGCATCGTGATTCGATGAAGAGAAGACATTGACCATGTCGAGTTCGTGGGAATCGTCCGGTTCTTCGGCCATGCATTCAGGATATCGCATGCCGGGTGGGATGCCGCGAGTTCATGGGCGTCCAATGCGCTTAAAATGGTATTTCAATCACAACGGAGGATACGCATGTCCGATCACGAAGAGATGCAAGACACGTTGGCGAACAACATCGGCTGGTTTGTGGCCGGCACGGTTGTCGGGATGACGGTAGCCATCCTGTTAGCCCCCCAGAGCGGCAAGAAGACGCGCCAGATTCTGACCGAGAAGACTCAACTGGGGAAGGACGCGGTCGCCGAAAAGGGCAAAGACGTCTACGGCCGCAGCAAGGAAATGATCGATGAGGGCAGGCAACTGGTGGCGGACGCGGCAGACCTTTTCGATCGGGGCCGTAAACTGGTCCGCGGCCTCTAGCCTATGGGCGCCGCCATCGAGATAGGCGGTTTCCGCATCACTCTGGTTCGCGAGGATATTTACTGGTGGGATGGCGGGGCCATGTTCGGAGTGGTTCCGAAAACCTTGTGGAGCCGCCAGTCGCCCGCCGACGAGTTGAACCGGTTGCCCCTCGGCTTTAACTGCTACATCGTCGAAACCGGCGAGCATATTATTCTGGTGGATACCGGCGGCGGCGATAAGCTGGACGCGAAGCGGCGGGAGCGCATGAAACTACCGCCGAAGGCCAACTCGCTGCCGGAGTGCATTGCGGCGGCTGGCATCGATCCGGAACGCATCGACATTGTGGTCAACAGCCATCTGCATTGGGATCATTGCGGCTGGAATACGATCGTCAAAAACGGCGTTGTTCAGCCGACTTTTCCCCGAGCCCGCTACTATACGCGGCGCGGGGAATGGATCCATGCGCATCGGCAGCATCCGCGCGACAGCGTGGCGTACATTGACGCGAATTACGATCCGCTGGTGGATAGCGGCCGCATGCATTTGCTGGATGAAGACACCGAACTGGTGCCGGGCGTGCGCCTCCTGGTAGCGCCTGGACATACGCCGGACATGATGATCGTCACCGCGGCTTCCGGCGGCCAGACCTTCGCCTTTCTGTCGGACCTGGCGCCGAGCGCCACGCATGTGATCCCAACCTGGGTTCCGGCTTTCGATCTGAATCCCGTGCAGTCGATCGACAGCAAACTGCTCTGGCTGGGTCAAGCGGCGCGCGACAACTGGATCTGCGGTTTCGGACACGATCCGGCGCTGGCGTTCGCGCGCATTTCCGGGCAGGAAGGCAAGTTTGAAGCTGCTGCTTATACCGCCTCGTAGATTCCGGCAATGCCTTCAGGGATAATAGATATGAAGGTCCTATTATCTTGCCAAGACGGCTCGCCCAGAAGCTGATCCTCTCGCTTACCCTGATCGTGGTGGTGATCAGCGCCGTTTCCGGCCTGATCACCGTTAAGACCGAGCAGCAGCACCTGCTGAACGCCATCATCACCGGCGCCGACCAGCTTTCCAAGAGCATTACCAGCGCTACCTGGCACGCCATGCTGGACGATCATCGCGAGGCGGCTTACGAGGTGATGCAGACCATCGGGCGGAAGCAGGGGATCGACCGGATCCGCATGTTTAACCGCTCGGGAAGGCTGGTGTTTTCGACCGCCGATCGGGATTCCGGCCAGGGAGTAGACGGGCGCCAGAAGGCGAGCCTTTCGAGCAGCATTCACATTTTCACGGCGCGCGACGGACGGCGCGATCTGGCGATGGTCACCCCGATATTCAATGAGCCGGCATGCAGCCAAGCCGCCTGCCATGCGCATCCGGCCTCCGTGAAGACGCTGGGCGTCCTAGACCTGTCGCTCAACCTGGATGCCGCGGACCGGGAAATTTCGCAGGTGAAAGTTGGCGTCTTCGCCGTCACGGGCATCGAAATCGTGCTGATCGGCATCTTCATTTTCTTCTTCACACAGCGGTTTGTGGGCGTGCCGATTCAGCAATTGATCGCCGGCACGAAGGCCGTGAGCGCCATGGAACTGGATAAGCCCATCGAAATCGCGCCTACCAGCGAGGAGCTCGATCACTTGGCGAGGTCGTTCAATTCGATGCGGGAACGGCTGCGGCTGGCGATGGACGAGATCAATCAGTTCACCGCCAAGCTCGAAGGCAAAGTGGCTGAGCGCACCGAGGAATTGCGTGCGGCCCATCAGAAACTGCGGCAGAGCGACCGGCTGGCATCGTTGGGGCAGCTGGCGGCCAGCGTGGCGCATGAGATTAACAATCCTATTTCCGGTGTACTGAATCTGTCGATGCTGATGCAGAGAATCTTGAAAGACGACGGCATCCCCCAGGAGCGCATCCCGGAGTTCCGCAAGTACCTCGGGCAGGTAGTGCAGGAGACGTCGCGCGTGGGACGGATCGTATCGGACCTCTTGTCCTTCTCGCGGCGGTCAAAGGCCCAACGGGCGCCGGCGGACCTCAATCGCATCGTGAAGACCACGCTGTCGTTGACTTCGCACAAATTCAAGTTGGCCGGTGTGACGGTGGATATGGATTTGGCGGAAGATTTGCCGGCGGTACACTGTGACAGTTCGCAGATCCAGCAGGTGGTTCTGAACCTGGTACTGAACGGCGCGGAGGCGACGCCATCGCGCACGGACCGGCGGCTGGCAGTGCGCACGCGGCGTGGACGCGACGGGGCGTCCGTCATGCTCACGATCGAGGACAATGGCGAGGGCGTGCGCCCGGAAAATCTGAGCCGGATCTTCGATCCGTTTTTTACCACCAAGCCCGAGGGCAAGGGAGTCGGATTGGGGCTGGCGGTTTCATACGGAATTGTGGAAGCGCACGGCGGCGATATCGCGGTGACCAGCAAGCCAGGCGAAGGCGCCGCCTTTACGGTGACGTTGCCGGTATCGGGCGCGACGGAAGAGCCGGCCCTGGCGGCGGCAGGAGCGGAACGGGCATGAAGACGCGGTGGGAAATCCTGACGGTAGACGATGAAGAGATCATGTGCGAATCGCTGGCCGCCTGGCTGCGCGAGGACGGCTATGCGGTGGACACCGCATCGTCGGGCAGGGAGGCCATTGAAAAATCGTCGCTTAAGGATTATGCGATGTATTTCATCGATCTGAAGATGCCCGGCGGCATGGACGGCATCGAGACCATGATGCAAATCCGGCGGCTGCATGCCGATGCGTCGATTGTGATCATCACGGCTTACGCCACGGTCGATACCGCGATTACCGCGATGAAGGAAGGCGCACAGGAATACATCGTGAAGCCCTGCAATCCGGAGGAAATCTCGCTGCTGGTGGAGCGCATCATCAAGGTGAAAAACCTCCAGCGCGAGAACACGATCTTGCGCAAGAAGTTGAGCAAGCAATACCGCTACGGCGACATCATCAGCAAGAGCGCGCGCATGCGCGAGATTCTGGATCTGGCGCGCGAGGTGGCCAGCCTGCGCAGCACGGTGCTGATCCGCGGTGAGAGCGGCACGGGCAAGGAACTGATCGCGCGCGCGATTCACAATTCAGGCGACCGCGCTGCCAAGCCTTTCGTGGCCGTATCGTGCGCGGCGCTGGCGGAAACGCTGCTCGAAAGCGAATTGTTTGGGCACGAGCGAGGATCGTTCACCGGCGCCGTAGCGCAGAAAAAAGGTAAGTTCGAGATGGCCGGCGGCGGCACGATTTTCCTGGATGAAATCGGGGATATTTCGCCCAAGCTGCAGGCCGATTTGCTGCGCGTGCTGCAGGAGCGCTGCTTTTATCGCGTGGGCGGGTCGGAGGAAGTGCGCGTGGATGTGCGGGTGATCGCTGCCACCAATCGCGACCTGCAGCAGGCGGTAGAGAATCACGAATTTCGCGACGATTTGTACTACCGGCTGAACGTCATCGAGATCCGCCTGCCGGCACTGCGCGAGAGGCGTGAAGATATTCCGCTGCTGGCGGCCAGCTTCATCGAACGGCTGTCGCACGAGTTGGGGAAAGATGTTACCGACATATCGGCGGAAGCGTTCAAGCTGTTGATGGACTACGACTGGCCCGGCAACGTCCGTGAGTTGGAGAATGCCGTAGAAAGGGCCATGGTGACGGCCAAGGCGCGCGCCCTCACCGAGGACGATTTCGGGTTCTTATTGCGCAAGATGGAGGCGGGCGCGAATGGCCGTTTCCCGGTGAATGTGACGCTGCAGGAATTGGAGCGGCAGGCGATTGAGGCAGCCATTCAGCGAACCAGCGGGAATATCAAGGAAGCCGCCGCGGCGCTGGGAATCGACCGGTCGACCTTGTACGAAAAGATTAAGCGTTACGAGATTCCCCGGGCCTGGCGGAATTAGCGGGGCTCAGGGCTGCAGGAAGATTTTGGAACATACCGCGTCCCAATCGGCCTCCGGGTGAGTGGCGGCGATGTCATCCACCGGCATTCCGCCGTCGGCCATGGTCAGCGCCTGGCCTGCCGGTGCGAGCGTGGCTTGCAGGCGGTCCATCTCGCGTGTCATCCAGGGTTGGACTTCCGGGCCGTGCAACAAGTGACGCGTGTCCAGGTATCCGCCGGCCGGCTTCACTTTCAGATACCAACCGTGTTGCGCCCCACCGGTTGCCACCACCTCGCCATCGAGCGGTGAAAGGATGCGCACGTCCGCCCCGCGCTTGCGTATGTGCCAGGCGGTTCCGTTCACCTGCAGGCGTTCGCCGATGGCGGGCAACTCCGTCGCGTCAGGCTGGGCGACCAGGCTGGCGCCCAGCGGATCGAGGCCCACCGTCACGGTGCCATCGGATTCGGGATGCACCCAGGCGTGGCCGCGGTGAAAGAAGCGAGGCTCAGCGTTGCCCGGCACGGGATCCAGCGGCCGCTTGGCAACCAGAGCCGCGTGGGTCTGGCAGGCGCGGCAATCGAAGGCTTTGTCGCAAGTCCGACCCTTGAATTCTCCGCTGAACACGTGGCGGCAGACGCGTTCCGCTTGGGGCAAGTCGGGAAAGGTCGTCTGCCAGGCAATGGCGTCCGTGCGGTGCGATCTGAAATCGCGGGCGGAGCGGAACAGGGAGACTGAGACCGTGGCGACGACGATGGCGACTACGGTGAAGAATAGACCCAAAAAGATAACGTGGCCTAACATGATAGATCCTTTTCCTGCGGAAACAGAGTCAGATAGCGGAACGAAAACGAGTAGATCAGTACGCCGTAACCGAGAACGCCGAGGAAAGTGGCGGTTTCCTGCCAACTCGGCACGTATGACATGAACGGATCGAAGGGCAGCGTGGGCAACGCCAGCGTTTGGATGGTCATGACGAAGCGGTTGAGCGCGATGCCCAGGCAGACCAGCGAGGAGGCGGTGAGCAGCCAGCCAGCGCGCTCGCGCATCCTGCGAGTGAGCAGGATGAGCGCCGGGAGCAATCCGAAGATCACGATTTCAACAAACAGGATCCATTCCCCAAAGGGCTTTTGATCGTAGAACTGCCGTGCCGCGAAGCCGCGCGCGGGCGAGGTGCTGTTAATCCACACCAGTGTGTCGATGGATTTCAGCAGGATGTAGGGCAACAGGAGCAGTCCCGAGATTTTGCCCAGCAAAGCCAGCACTTCGGGCCGTACCAACTGTTTGCCGGAGATCTTCGAAACCAGCCAGGTAGTCAGCAGGGTGAAGGCGGGGCCGGCGGCGGCCGCCGAAAGGATAAACAGGAAAAAAGTAGACGGCCAGATGGCGAAGCCTTCGCGGAAAGCGAAAGGACGCCCGCGCAGGACGCCGTACAATCCGCCGAGCGAGCCCTGGTGGAAGAACGAGAGGAAGGCGCCGACTCCGGCCAGCACAGGCATCAACTTATGCAGTTCGAACTCGAAGACCAGGAATGACGGGACCTGGCGCAGCTTGCGATTCTTCAGCAGGATGGGAATGTACTCGACTAACAGGACGGTGAGATAACAGCTGATGCAGAAGGTTACTTCGGTCAGCATGGAATGCACGTTGGGATGCCAGAAGGTGAACCAGAAGCGCGCCGGCTGTCCTACGTCGACAAGCAACGCCGCCACGGCGCCGCTGTAACAGATGAAACCGATCACCACGGCGCTATTGATGACCGCCTTGAGTTCGCGCTTCTTCAGGACATAGAGCAGAAAGCCGGTGAAAAAAGCACCCGCGCCAAGCGCGATGACCGTGAGATCCATGAAGATCCAGAGGCCGAAGGCGAAGCGATTGTCCATGTTGGTCTGGTTCAGTCCCTTCACCAGGCAAAGCCCCGCGCCGTAAAGACCGAAGGCCAACAGCGCAGCCCACGGCAGAATCCAGAGTAGGAACTGGCGCGCGCTGGAACGGCGAACGCCGCGCGGCATCAATTGAGTATCGACACTAGGCATTGGCGGCTTCATCTCGCGCCGCTGGCTTCGACGCGGCCTGGCGCACCCACGGGCGCGCGGTGCGGTAGTAGATTTTTGGTTCGGTGCCCAGCTTTTCCAGGATGCGAAATGCGTGGCTATCGTGCGATAGGCGTGAAACTTCGCTGGCGGGATCGTTCAGGTCGCCGAAAACGATGGCGCGGGCTGGGCACGCTTCCGCGCAGGCCGGCAGGTATTCGCCTTCGTGCAATTCGTGGCGCCCAACGGCCGCGGCGCGCGCGCGAGCCGCGTGCAAACGGCCGTGACAGAAATTGCACTTTTCCACGACGCCGCGCATGCGTGTCGCCACCCCGGGATTGAGGGTCTTTTCCATTCCCACCGGCCACTGCGGATCCCACCAGTTGAAGTAGCGAGCGTGATACGGGCAGGCGGTCATGCAATAGCGGCAGCCCAGGCAGCGTTGCGGCATCTGGTCGACGATGCCCGTGGCGGGATCGGACTGCACCGCTTCCTGCGGGCAAACGGCGGCGCAAGGCGTATCCTGGCCGCATTGCTGGCACAGGATCGGGACAAACGCCGCGCGGCTGCCGGGAAACGGCTCGCCGTTGGAGATGCTGTAGACACGCATCCAGGTGATGCCGGTGCGCGGCGTGGCTTCGGGCCGGGCCGGCGGCACGTTATTCTCTACGGCGCAGGCGATCATGCAAGCGCCGCAGCCATTGCAGCGGTCCAGGTCGATTGCCATGCCGTAGCGTGCTGGCTTCGTCATCGGTTATGCCTTTCTAATGCTGGCGGGCGAGATATCCTGCCCGGCCATCTCGATCACGCCGGGCATCACCGCCGGATCGAACACAATTTGTACGTTCAGCGTCGCGGCCGGATTCTTCACGATGGCGCGGCAGCCCGCCACCAGGCCGTGATCGCGCCCGGTTGCGGGATGTACGGCGGCCGCATCGGCGGAACGGCGCAAGCCGGACTCGCGATACAGCTTGCTCATCAGCGGCGAGGCGTGTTTGCTGGGCCGGTCGGCTGCGATCAGGATTAAGGGGAATTCGGGTGTGGGAACTGGGATTAGCTGCTTCTCTGGCGGTAAAGGGTAAGGACGCGGAGCGAAGGCCGGTGGTGGCGGGATCGTCGCGCCACACGGCGCCGGCTTGCATCGTTTTCCAAAGATCGTCCCCGGAAGCGATTTTGGAAATGGGCGTGTTTGCGCCGTTCTCGTAAGTGAACAGCGTGCCCCGGCGTTCTTTTTGAATGGCGGCCACGCGTTGCTTCAGCGCGTCGACGTAACTGCCGCTCCCGGCGGCCAGGCGAAGAATGAAATCGGCCGGCGACAGGGCCTGGGTTTTGGCCTGTAGCAGTGCGGGCGACAGGCTGAAGCTAGCCACAGTCGAGCCTTCCGGTGTGGGGGCTTCGTCCAGCGCTTCGAGGTACAAAGGCGCGGGGACGACGTAATCGGCGTGGCGGGCGGCAGCCATCCAGCCAGGGCGTCAGGGCGACGACCGTGGCATTCCGCGAAACCAGTTTGCCCGCAGCAAATCCCAATCTGACCCGTCGGCGCCGGCGGATTCTTCGACGATCAGGACGCGGATAGAGTGGTCCGGCACGGAGGCGATATCGACCCCTGGCGTGAAATCGCGGCGCGGCAGAAATCCGCCCGGCACTCCAATACTGCCGAGGGCACCGTTCAGTTTGGCAATGGCCGCTCCCGTGCCGATCGCAATGGAGGGTTGGTTACGCAGGAGAATGCGGGCGACTTCTGTAGCTTTCGGATCGTTGGGATCGCCCTCGACGGCGCGCTGCACAGCCGCCGCGAAGACCTCTTCCGTGCCCGGCGGAAGCGGCACCCAAAGGTCGGCCAGCGAAGCGGTGCGGGAGTAAGCCGGTTCGATCTGGATCAATTGGATGTGTCTGCGCGCGGCGAGAACCCGGCCGGGACTCAGCCAGCCGTCCAAAACCGGCTCGCCGAAGCTGACGATGGCGCGCGTATTTTCGAGATCGATGCCGTAGGCGCCTAACCCCTGAGTACCCGCCGGCACGCATTGCAACCCGTTTGGCAGACTTGCCAGAAAGCGCCGGTAAACCAGCGAGGCGGTACGGCCCGGGCGGGGATCGAGGATGGCTACGGACTCGTGCGGAGCGCAGCCGGCAATCGCTGCCGCCACGCTGGTACCTATACTTTCAATCGAAGCCGGGCGGTTGTGCGCCAGGGGGCCGTTCACACGATCCGAACAGAAGGCCAGATGATGCCCAACGAGGCCGGCCGTACACAGAGCGCCACCCTCCGGATGCCCGGCTACTCCGGTCAGGCTGACCGGTTGGTCGCCCACGCAGCGGGCGCGCACGCCGCATCCAGCGGGGCAGAGCGTGCAAGTGGTGTAGCGGATTCGGATTTCACCGCGCTCGGGCCGCGGCACGCCGGGCCAGGTCTCCGATACCAGGGACGAATCGCGCAGGAGGCTCCAGGGCACTGGCGTGAGGGCCAGCCCGGCCACCGATCCGCCGGTGAATTTCAGAAGGTCGCGTCGTGTGAATCCCATGGTTTCCTCACTTGTGGCAGGTCAGGCAGCTATTGTCCGCGCGGCGCCGGCGATGACAGTCCTCGCAGGCATCCATACTCTGGAAATGCGCCGACCCGCTGTAGCCGCTGATGCGATCCACGCGCGCCGGACCCAGCGTGCTGCTGGCGCCCTGCGGCCCGTGGCACTCCGAGCAATCCAGATGCGCCAGCTTGATATGCGCGGCATGCGAGAAATTCACGTTCTCCGGCTGGCGCGCGTAAACCTGCCAGGGAATTTCGCGGTTGGGCGTCACGTAGCTATCGATGAACCGCTTTTCCTGCACCGAGTTTCCCATGGCTGCCGCGTGGCATCCGGAACATTTGTCGAGAGAAGGAACGCCGGCGAAAGTACCGTCCGCGCGCAGGGAGTGGCAATCCTCGCATTTGGCGCCCGCTTTATCGGCATGGATCCTGTGGCTGAAGTCCACTGGCTGCGGCACGCGCTGGAATAAGACCAACGGAAAGCCGCGCCAGCCCAGAGCCAGGGCGGCCGCCATACCAGCCAGAAAAATGAGTTGTCCGCGATGCGATTGCAACATGGTCACTCCCGATAACCTGAAAAGAACTCGTGAAACAGGTGCAGCCTTTCCTCGCGAGTCAGATGTTGGAGCACGTCGGGGCTGAAGACGCCGCCGTCGTTCATCAGAGCTGCGCCGTGGCGTGCATTCCAGCTATCGGCCAGGAATGCGGACATGCGGCCGATTTCGGCTTCGAGCCAGGGCACAGCCGCGTCGCCGCGCATCAGGCCCGAAGTAACGGGTGGCTGGCCGGGTAGCTGCATTCCTTGAAAGAGCCAGCCCATACCGTAAGGGTCGGCAGTCAGCTTGGCGGGATTGGCGCGCAGATACAAGTTCGATGCCGTGAGCAGAATGGCATTCGGGAACACCATTTCCAGATCCACGCCGTGAGCCGTCAGGACGGCGCTGGGGCGATGCACGCCAGGCTGTTTCAGAAAGGTAATTCGCTCAACGTCGCCCAGCACGCGGGTAAGGAAGGCATCCAGGCCCAGGTGACAGGAGCCGCCCTTCGAGACGTCCACCCACATGTGGTTGGCGGAGTACCGCAGCCATCCAGGCAGCCGGATTTCGCCCACCGAAGCGTCGCGTGGCCCGGCCTGCGGCGTCGCCGGCACGTCGGCAGTGCCCAGGTAGACGTCGCAATAACGGTAGCTATCGCCTCCGCAGCGGCTCAACAGCGGTTCGCTATACGGGATGAACCGCGAAATCGCGGAAGTGGCGCAATACTGCGCCCGCGACTCCCGCAGGTACGGGCACTGGGACGCATCGGAATCGTCCGGGCTGCCGCGGTACACATCGCATTGCCGATAGGCGCGCGACGAGCAAGTTTCCTGCGCCACGTGACCGGAAATGCGGATCAGCTTCCGGATCGCGGATTTGTCGCAATACTTGACGTGCGCTTCCTTCAGGAATGGGCAGGTCATTTTTGGGGATGCTCACGCGGCTCGCCGCCGTCGGCCATGGTGATGCCCAGTGAGGGTGATTCGAACGCGTGGTCGTCGAGGAACAGACGCATATCGCGGTCCAGTTCCGCGTCAATGCGCCGGCGTTTGCGCGCCCGGGAGATGAACTCATGCGCGATGCCGCCCAGCATGACGGCCGCGCAGAGCACGACGATGACGCCAAGGGCGAGGTTGGTGATGTTAAGCCAAGTGCTGTCCGGGTCGGACCAATTCAAGAGGGACACGATTTGCCTCCGCAGCCAAATCATGCACGAAGGGGGCCTTAGACGCATGTTTTTGAAAACAATCGGTGGGGTCCTCTGGCGGCCGGAGCTGCGTGACGGATTTTCAGACCAAGCCGTCCTGATATCCGGCAGAGCGCCTTCATATAAGCTGGAATTGTGGTAGCAGGGCGGCAGAAGTCGATCGCATTCTTCATCACCTTGGGCGCGGGGCTGATCTGCGTCGTCATCCTGCTTTATGTGGGCTGGGTGCTGCTGAACTGGCGCCACGGCATCCTGCTGGTGCTGGGCGCGCTGTTGATGGCGGCGATTGTCAGCGGCGTCGTGCTGAATACCATTTTTCTGGTCCGTGAAATCAGGCGCAACGCCCAGCACGACGCCTTCATCAACGCGGTGACGCATGAACTGAAGACGCCCGTGGCCTCCATTCGCCTTTACCTCGAAACCCTGCAAACCCGGGCCGTGGATGACGCCAAGCGGATGGAGTTTTATGGCATCATGCTCGACGATAGCGAGCGCTTGCTGGGCACCATCGAGCAGGTGCTCCGCACCGGACGCGTGGGCCACACCAGCCGCCGCCTGAATCTGTCGCGCATCGACTTGGGGGCGGTGATCGAGCAGTGTGTGGAACGCCTCCGCGTGCTGCATAAGGTGACGCCGGAAGCGCTGGCCTATCGCGCCGGCCCCCCGGTGACCGTCGTGGGCGACGCCGAAGAAGTGCGGGCAGCGGTTTCGAACCTCATCGACAACGCGGTGAAGTTCTCGGGCAACGATGTGCGGGTGACGGTAGAAGCGGCGCGGGTGGACGAAAAGTTCGTAGACTTGAGGGTGACCGATCATGGTCCCGGCATCGAGAAGAACGAGTTGAAGCGAATCTTTAAACGTTTTTACCGGGTGCCCGGTGCGCTGGCGACGCGCGTGAAAGGGACCGGGCTCGGACTGTATATCGTACGCTCGGTGGCCAAACGCCATGGCGGCCGAGTTTGGGCGGAGAGTGAAGGGCCAGGGCGTGGCGCGACCTTCGTCCTGCAACTTCCCATTGTGAAATGAGCCGGATTCTGGTAGTCGAAGATGAACAGCACCTCGCGGAGGGGCTGCGTTTCAACCTGGAGGCGGAAGGCTACCAGGTAGAAGTCGTGGACACAGGCGAAGGCGCCCTGCAGGTCTTGCGCCCCGAGGCGCCCGCTTTCGACGTCGTAATTCTGGACGTAATGCTTCCCGGCATCGACGGCTTTGCGGTGATGAGCCAGATGCGCCACGGCGGCCAGTTCGTGCCGACCTTGATGCTGACGGCGCGCGGCCATCCCGACGATGTTCTGAAGGGCTTCGCGGCCGGCGCGGACGATTATCTGACCAAACCATTTGAACTGGCCATTCTGATCGCACGCATCAGCGGCCTGCTGCGCCGCCGCGAGTGGCTGCGCGCTTCACTCGACCCGGTGGTTCAGCCTGCCGCGGAGTTGCCGCCGGGACGGGACGAGCGATTTGAATTCGGCGACAAGACCATGTACTTCGACCGGTTGGAACTGCACGTGCGCGAGCAGGTTTTTCCGCTGACTTTGATGGAAGTGAACGTCTTGCGGTATTTGATCCGGCACGAAGGCAAGCCGGTATCGCGAAAGGCGATGCTGGAGGAAGTTTGGGGTCTCCACGAAGACACCGACACCCGCGCCATCGACAATTTCATTGTCCGGCTGCGGCGTTATGTGGAAGACGATCCGACGCATCCGAAACATCTCCTGACCGTGCGCGGTGTCGGCTATCGATTCGTCTCAGGAACTGCGTCATGAGTACAGTTGCGCCAGCCGTTATCATTGGAATGTGCTGAGAGTTGGGCTGACGGGCGGGCTGGCATGCGGCAAGACCTTTGTAGGCCAAGTGCTGGCGGAGTTGGGCTGCCATGTCCTCGAAGCCGACCGTTTGGGCCGCGCGGCAATCCTGC
Organism: Bryobacterales bacterium; assembly: GCA_963738375.1. Lineage (GTDB taxonomy): Bacteria > Acidobacteriota > Terriglobia > Bryobacterales > Bryobacteraceae > Bog-159. The sequence continues at coordinate 377,193 of CAVTWL010000006.1, forward strand.
CGGACGGTGAGGCGTATGCCGCGGTGCTGCGCGAGTTTGGACCCGGCGTGCTGACCCACTCGGGAGAAGTCGATCGGAAGGCTTTGGCCGCGGAGGTATTCGGAAAACCCGAACGGCTGGCCTTGCTGAATAGCTTGGTGCATCCGCCGGTTCTGAAGCGGGAGGAAGAATGGCTGGCAAGCGTCGCGGCGGCCGATCCGAATGGAATCGCCGTGTTCGAAGCCGCCATCCTCATAGAAACCGGAGGCTACAAGAGGTTCGATAAGCTGATTGTAGTGAGTTGCGAAATGGAGCAGCAGGTGCAACGGTCGATGAAGCGCGACGAGGTATCCCGGGAAGATGTCCTGGCGCGCCTGAACCGCCAGATGCCGCTCAGCGAGAAACTGAAATTCGCGGATTACGTCATCGAAACTTCGGGCACGAAAGAAGAAACCGTGCAGCAGACGCGCGCGGTATATGATTTGTTGCGGAGAATACAACAGCAATGAGAATGCGACCTTTGGTTTGGGCCGCCGTACTGGTGGGCGGCTTCTGGTATCTTACGTCGGCGGCACACTGGAATCCCGGCGCGTTATTGCAGCCGATCGGACGCGCCGGCAGGCTGTGGACCGCGCCTGCGGCCGCCTACTCGGCAAGCTTGACGGCCGATGAAAACAATAACATCGAAATTTATAAGCTGGCGCGGCCGGCTACGGCGAACATCACCAGTGTGGTCTATCGCGAGGATTTTTTCTTCCAGGTCTATCCGCAGGAAGGGACCGGCTCTGGTTTCGTGGTCAAGCCGGACGGATTAATCCTCACCAACAACCACGTCGTGACGGGTAGCCAGCAGCTAACCGTCACGCTGGTCGGCGACAAAAAACAGTACAAAGCGCGCGTCCTCGGCACGGATCCACGCAATGACCTCGCGCTAGTGAAGATTCAAGCCGACCATCAACTGCCATTTCTGAAATTAGGCGATTCCGACGGTCTGCAAGTGGGGCAAAAGGTATTGGCGATCGGCAACCCGTTCGGGCTAGGTGGCACGCTTACCACCGGCATCGTGAGCTCTCTGGGACGCACCCTGCAGCCGCAGGAAGGGCGCCGCCTCGAAGATATGATCCAAACCGACGCTGCCATCAATCCGGGCAACAGCGGCGGTCCGCTGCTCGATTCGCACGGCTCGGTGATCGGCATCAACACGGCCATTTATGGCCCTCAAGGAAATATCGGAATCGGTTTTGCCCTACCCATCAATCGCGCCAAAGCCATGCTGGACGAATTTCAAGCCAAAGGACGCGTAACGCGTCCATACCTTGGCATCCACACGGTTTACATTTCTGGCGATGTCGCGGACGAACTAGGCTTGCCCAACGAGGGCGGGTTGTTGGTTCAACAGGTCGAAGGCGGCTCGCCAGCATCGGAAGCCGGACTACGCGGTCAGACACGCCGGGCGATCGTCGGAGTCTATCAGATTGGAATTGGGGGTGATTTCATCATCGCCGTGGACGGCCAGCCGGTAGAGAGCAACGATTCTCTCCAGCGGGTACTGAACAAGAAGCGCGTTGGAGATTCAACCGAACTCACCGTTTACCGGAATGGCCACACACAGCGAATCGTGGTCAAGGTAGGAGAGGCGCCACAGACGCTCTAAGCCACTCCCGGGAAGAATGGGGGCTAGCCGATTGAGGTGGCGCCGAGGGACTTGGCATTGGGCTTGTTTTTGCTGCCCGGCGGGCGTCCCCGACGCTTAGCGGTGATTTCGGCCATCCACGTCGGTGGACGGCCCCGTCGACGGCCGCGTCCTCTTGCGAGCCGCTCTAAACTCAGGATTGCCTCTTCGATTTGTTCTCGCTCCTGTCGTAATTCCACGAGAATCTTTGCAACGTCCATTCTCTCCCCCGAATTTCCCGAGTTATTTACTCTGTGTCTGGTGATGCGTGCAGTGGAACTCAGATTCCCGCGCGCTTGTCTTCCATCTCATTTTTAACTGAACATACGCGGAATAGCAAGTGCGAATCACTCATTTAGTTTCGAGATAAAAAGGCTCGCAAAATAGTTTTAGAACCATTAGGCTATGGGTTGTCTAACGCCTGTCCGGCGCCTCCAGTGATGATAAAAAGGCAATCCAATCAAAATCAAGGCCAAGCCCATAAAAGACTCACGCGGAGAATCTAATAGAGTCGAAAGTACTAGGAAAATAGCCACTACTACGAATAGTACGGGAAGTACGGGGTAAGCGATAGTCTTATAGGGCCGCTCCAAATGTGGTTTCTTGTACCGCAGTACCACGACCGCCGCCGTTGTCATTCCATAAAGAATCCAGCTGGAAAAGATCACGTAAGTGAATAGTTGTTCGTAACGGCCCGACAGAACTAGTATGGCCGACCACACACTCAGAGCCATGATAGACGCGCCCGGAGTTCGATACGCAGCGTTTACGTTGGCGATTGGAGCAAAGAAGAGACCGTCGCGAGCCATCGCGTAGGGCACCCGTGCTCCCGTAAGAATAGACCCGTTTAACGCGGCAAAGATACTGATCATGGCGGCGATGGAAACCGCGTTGGCCCCCCAACCGCCCACCACGCGGCGCATCATTTCCGCCGCCACCCGCGGGCTTGCTCCAACTTCAGACGCTGAAAGGACGTGGAAATACGCGGCATTCGCTGCCAGGTAGATGGCGATTACAACCAGTGTTCCGGCGATCAGTGCGATCGGAAGGCTGCGCTGAGGCTGCCGGATTTCAGAGGCTACCATGCTGACATTATTCCAGCCGTCGTATGCCCACAGGGCTGCCACAAGAGCTGCAAAAAAGCCGGCGGTTGTAAGGGGATGTGACACAGCCACGGCAGACTCGCCGTGCGCCTTTCCAAAGCCCAGTCCAGCGATTACGATAAATGCGATGAGCAAAACTTTTACGCCCGTGACAATGATTTGAACCTCGCCGCCTAACTTCACACCGAAATAATTCACGCCCGCTAAGAATAAAATCAGCGCCATCGCCAGCAGTTGACCATATTTTAGTTCCAGAGGTGCGCCGTGTGCCCCCAGAGGTAAAGGAATCGTATAGAAAACTCCGTCAAAATAAGGAAAAAAATTCGTAAGATAATAAAAGAACGCGGTGGCCAGCGTTGCGATCGAGCCGCTCTTAGCCACCCACATCTGAGTCCAACCATACAAAAAACCCCACATGGGGCCATAGGCAGCGCTAAGGTAGACATACTCTCCCCCCGCTTCCGGCATGGCGGCGGCTAATTCGGCGTAGCTCAGCGCACCACATAGTGACAAGACTCCGCCGAAGATCCAAACGGCGAAAACCATGGCCGGGGAACCGACGCGCTGTACCATGGCGCGCGGCACAAGGAAAATACCGCTTCCAATCACGGTGCCGATGACGATGGAGATGGCGCCCCAGAGTCCCAAGTCTCGCCGAAGTTCCACAGCTTTGGAGTTACCTGTCATGCGACACCTCCCGGGGATCCAGCTTGAAATATGCAGCCATACATCCGGCGGCGAACGTAACGGTGGAACCGATCGATACCCACCAGGTCCAGGCGATTGACGTCCGTTCGCTGACGTACACGATGGCCGCCAACCCCGCCACTAAACCGATCATAGCGGACACTTCGCCGGCACGCTTAGTCAGTACTCCCAGCAGGAAAACGCCGAGCAGTAATCCCAGTGTCACAGACGCGATGGAAAGCCCGGACTCCAACACCGATCCCCAGTGGCGTGCCAGCATGCCGATGGCGATGAGCACAACCCCCCAGGCCACAGTCATGCCACGCGCCAGCTTCAGAGAGACCCTGCTGGATTGCGGAAACCACGGAGCTATGAAGTCGATCACCGTGGTGGAGGCAAGTGAATTGAGAGCCGCGCTCAGGTTCGCCATAGCGGCCGCCAGGATAGCGGCGGTCACCAACCCCGCCACGCCGGCCGGCAGATGGCGCCAGACGAACTCCGGGTAGATGCGGTCCAGACTCTGCGGTTGGATTAAATGGTTGTCTTGATAATAAACAAACAGCATGACGCCAATCGCCAAAAATAGGCTGAACTGAAAGAAGATGACCAGCCAACTGGACAACAGGGCGCGCCGGCTGTCGGCTTCCGTGCGGGCGCTCAGCAGTCGCTGCACCATCAATTGATCGGTGCCGTGGCTGGCCATCGTCAGAGCCGCTCCCCCGATCAAGCCTGCCCAGAATGAGTATTTCCGCGCAAAAAATTGAGTGGTAGGCGAGAACGCGAAATCGAAAACCTGTAGTTTTCCCGCGTGACCGGCAGCCGCGACGACATGCTCCCATCCGCCCGGAATCTTGGCCAGAATCACCAGCAGGCTCACCACCGCCCCCGCCACGTACAGGACCATTTGGACCACATCGGTCCAGATGACGGCGGTCATGCCGCCTTCGAATGTGTAAAACATCGTAAGGCAGACAATCAGGATGATTGACACGATTTCGCCCGTCCCGAGAATGATCGAGATCACCAGCGAAATAGCGAATACACGAACGCCTTCGGCCAACGCGCGCGTCACCAGGAAGATCGCGGCCGTCAGGCGGCGGATCCGCTCGCCAAACCGCCTGCGCATCAACTCGTAGGCAGTGAACATCTCACCGCGGAAATAATGCGGTAAGAACAAGGCCGAGACGGCCAGTCGCCCAAGCAGGTAGCCGAAGACGATCTGGAGGAATTCCAGGTTTCCGGCGAAGGAGAGGCCCGGCGTTCCCACAATCGTTAAGGTGCTGGTTTCGGCGGAAACAATCGAGAGTGCGATCGCCCACCAGGGCGCGTGACGCCCTCCCAGGAAATAATCGCTCAGGCTTGACTGCCCCTTGCGGAAGCGCGCTCCGAACCAGGTGATGGCGATCAGATAGGCGAGAATGACCGCCAGATCCAGGAAGCGCATGGAATGGCGCAATTCTAGCACATGCTTTCCGAACCAAGGATGGGCATTCGGTCGTACCGGAGTGTGTCAACTCGTGCGGCCAAGTGGCTCACGATCTGTTATGATTCTGAATTCGGAACTAGGCGTCGATCCGAGGCGTCGAATGTGTTGCGCCTCCCATGTCGTTCGGTTATACTCCGCAAGTACCCGCTAATGCAAAACATCTAGCGGGAGGCGCCCGGCTCGTCGGATGGAAACGGCTCAGTAGGCCCGCGAATCAATTAAACTTTTAGGGAAATCGCAGGAGGCAGGCAAGTGCAGCATTTCTTACGAAGGCTAACGGGGATTTTGGCGACCGCGCTCGTGGGCGCCGTGGTCGGTTCTGCGCAGACGGCGAGCCAGCCGGCGGCACAAAACGGCCAGGCGGCGGCTACCGCGGCTACCGAAAAAAAGAAGAACTATAAAGACCAGCAAGAGTACACGATCTACGACTCCGTCAGCAAAGAAACCGACCCGAACAAAAAGCTGACGTTGCTGAACACCTGGAAGGAAAAGTACCCAGACTCGGACTACAAAGTCGATCGGCTCAAAATCTACCTCGATACCTATCAGAAGCTGAACCAAGCCGCCAAAATGGTGGATACGGCCAAGGAAATCCTGACCATCGATCCGAAGGATATTACCTCCTTATATTGGATCACCTTCCTGTCTCCATCGCTAGGCAACACCAGCGCCGACGCCGTAGACACGGCCACTAAGGCTGCCAACGGCCTGCTCGCGGCTGAGAAGCCTGCCGCTACTAAAGACGAGGATTGGAAGGCGGCCAAAGCCAATCTGGACGCCATCGCATACAAAACTCTGGCCTGGACCGACATGCTCCCGACCAACAAGAACAACGCGGAGGCGGAGGACCGGCTGAAGAAAAGCTTGGACGCCAATCCGAATCAGGGCGAAGCGACCTACTGGTTGGGCCAAGTCGTACTTTCCCGCTCGATCGCCGAAAAGAAGCCTGAGCTGCAATCCCTCGCGCTATACGATTTCGCCCGCGCGGCTACCTTCGACGGTCCCGGCGCGCTGGATCCGACCCTCCGGAAAAAGGTTGACGACTACCTGACCAAAGCCTACACCACGCTGCACGGTGACACCACTGGTTTGGCGGAACTGAAGACCACGGCCAAAGCCAACGCCACTCCTCCGGCGGACTTCAAGATCAAGACGGCGGCGGAAACTGCCGCGGAAAAGGAAGAAGATCTCAAAAAGTCCAATCCTGAACTGGCCTTGTGGCTTAACGTCAAGGGACAACTGCTCGGCGCCGACGGACAGTCTTACTTCGACAGTTCCATGAAGGGCGCCGCGGTTCCCAAGCTCAAGGGCTGGGTTGTAGGCGCAACGCCGGCCGTCAAGTCCAAGGAGTTGAAGGTCAGCATGGAAGGCAAGGATCAGCCCGCGAATGTTACCCTAAAACTCGTTGGAACCGATGGGACGACGCCCGCTCCTCTTACGGGCAAGCCTGAAATCGGCAGCGAGATCGAGTTTGAAGGCATAGGCGAGTCATTCACCAAGGAGCCCTTCGTGGTGGTCTTCGACGTAGAAAAATCCAAGATCACCGGCTTGAAGGAAGAGAAGGTCGCTGCGCCGGTGCACCACACCGCCTCCAAAAAGAAGTCGTAGTTGAGGGAAATGTGCCGGCCTTAGGAATGAACCTGAGGCCGGCAATCCTGGCCCGCCCTGGCATTCGCCAACACCAAACTAAACACCACCCGTTCCACGGGATTCAGAGGCTCTTGCCGTAACGCTTGGAAATAGTGGTTGAAAGCGAAAGCAGAGCGTCCCAAAGCCGTCGCGCACAAGTGGCGGGTTTGAGATGCTGCCAGCCCCGCAACCATCAGCACCATCATCGAAATCGCTCTCGTCCGCATATCTCTAAGACGGCAAGGCGGGCCTCAGGTTAGCGGGCGCGTCCCAAAAGCGGTTACAATTCGGGAATGCCTAACGAAATATACGCACTCTTCGATACCACCGAAGGGCAGTTTAAAGTCAAACTTTTCAACGACAAAGCACCGCTCACTGTAGAAAACTTCGTGTCCCTGGCTGACGGCACAAAAAAAGGCAAACCTTTTTACGATGGGACGGTTTTTCACCGCGTCATCCCCAATTTCATGATTCAGGGCGGCGACCCGGAAGGTACCGGTCGCGGGGGCCCCGGCTATCAGTTTGCCGACGAATTCCATCCCTCCCTGAATCATCACAAACATGGTTTCCTGTCGATGGCCAATGCCGGTCCGAATACCAACGGCAGCCAGTTCTTCGTGACCGTCGCTGCCACGCCGTGGCTCGACAACAAACACAGTATCTTCGGTGAAGTGACCGAAGGCTATGACGTTGTAGAGAAAATCTCTAAGGTGCAGCGCAATAGCCAGGACCGGCCACTAAAGGAAGTCAAAATCAACTCCGTGAAGATCGAAAGGATCTAACCATGAAGCGTCTGCTGCTGTTGCTGGTGTTGTCCGCCGCCGCCTTCGCTCAGGACGGTTTCCAGCCGCTATTCAACGGCAAGAACTTGGACGGATGGGACGGCGATCCGCGCCTATGGAGCGTCCGGGACGGCATGATCGTCGGCCACACCGAAGGTGTCACCATGACCGACAACTCGTTCCTCATCAGCAAGCATTCCTACAAGAACTTCATTTTCCGGGCGGAAATGAAGCTCCGCAACCACAACAGCGGCATTCAATTCCGTAGCGAAGCGTTGCCCAACTGGGTGGTGCGCGGCTATCAGGCCGACGCCGCCCAGGACAACTACTGGGGCAATATCTACGAGGAAAAAGGTCGAGGCACACTGGTTGATGGCTGGAAGGGCAAGGCAGAAACGGTGGCCAAACTGCAAGATTGGAACGACTACGAAATTCTATGCGATGGCGATCGCATCCAGCTGAAGCTCAACGGCCTCGTGACCGCCGGCCTCCACGATTCGGCGAAACTGGAAGGCATCATCGCATTCCAGTTGCACCGCGGCCCGCCCATGGAAGTCTACTTCCGCAACGTGCGGATCAAGATTCTGCCGTAAGGACTCCGGCCCTTGCGACTGGCGATTTTCGGCGGGACCTTCGATCCGATACACAATGCGCATCTCGCGGTAGCGCGGGAAGCCGTTGCGCGCTTCGATCTTGACGAGGTTTGGCTGGTGCCCGCGCAAAGCCCGCCCCACAAACAGCGCTTCACCCACGCGCCCTACGCCGACCGTTTACGCATGGTCGAAATTGCGTGCATGGGCGACGCCAGATTGCAGGCGTCGAGCCTGGAGCAGGGAACTGCCAGCAGCTATTCGATCGACACCATTGAGAAGGTAAGGGTGCGCCTTCGCCCGGGCGATGGTTTGTTCTTCGTCATCGGTGCGGACGCTTTCGCGGAAATCGAAACCTGGCACCGTTGGCGAGACGTCGTCCACGCTGTGGAATTCATTGTGGTCAGCCGCCCCGGACATTGCTACAGCGTGCCGCCCGAGGCCATAGTGCACCGCCTGGAAAGCGTCGAATCGCCTGTTTCGTCTTCCGAGATCCGCCGCAGGTTGGCCGCTGGTGACGATCGCGTGGAAGTGTCGCGGGCCGTCCTGACCTACATTCGCCGGCACGGCCTTTACCGTTAGGCCGTTTCCGCGCTTTCCAACGGCGTAACCGGATCGAGGAAACGCCACAGAATCGCCGCCATGGCATAGATGGCGGCAGAGATGTAGAACGTCAGATCCCAGTTGTTATCGGTCCACCGCAGCACGTAGCCGATGATCGTCGGCGATACCGCCCCGCCCAGGTTTCCCATCATGTTCATAGCGCCGGAGAGCGTGCCTGCGTACTTCCCGCCGACGTCCATGCAGGCGCCCCACGAGCCGGGCATCACCAGATCGTTGCAGAAACTCGCCAGCCCCATCGCAAGCATGGCTGGCAGAACGGCGTGCGTGCGCGTCGACACCACCAGCAGAACGCTGGCGCCGCCGAACCCCACATAGGCCAGCAGCCGTCGGGCGTGCAACAAGCTGCCCGTAAAGCGCGCCAGCGGCGCGGCGATGAAACCGCTGACCAACGATCCCAGGCCGCCCAAAAACAACGGCAAAATACCTACGATCGCGCTCGCGCCTAATTCCAGGCCGCGCGCTTCCTTCAGATACGTGGGCAGCCACGTGATGTAAAAATACCAGCCGTACGAAGAGCAGAAGTATTGCATGCAAAGCAGCCAGACCTGCGGCGACGCCACAAAATCACTCCACGGTACTTGTACGTGCCCGGTGGCCAGCGCTTCGTTGGGCGCGAGCAAACTTCGCTCCGCGTCGTTCAGGCTCGGATTCTCGCGCGGATGATCCCGGTACCACGCGTAGAACACAATCGCCCAAACGATGCCGATGCAGCCAAAAAGCTCGAAAGCGTGGCGCCAGGACATGACCTGGATGGCGAGGTAGACTAGCGGAGGCGTAAAGGCGCCTCCCCAGCGGGCGCTCAACCACATGATGCCCTGCGCGCGCACCCGTTCGTTATGCGGCAGCCATGTGGTAAACGTTTTGGTAAGATTCGGGAAACAGCCTGCTTCCCCCGCCCCGAACAGCGCGCGTGTGATTGTGAGCGAAGCGAAGTTCCAGGCCCAGCCGGTGGCGGCCGTGAAGAACGACCACCACAGTACGATGCGCAGCAGGACGCGGCGCGCGCCCAGCCAGTCCCCCAGAAAGCCGCCCGGAATTTCGAACAGCGCGTAGGCCCAGGCGAAAGCGGAGAACGCGTAGCCCATCTGCACCGAAGATAAGTGCAGGTCGGCGCGGATGAAGCGGGCCGCGAATGAAATGCATACGCGGTCGATGTACGTAACAACCGCCAGGGTGACGGCGAAAACCACCACCCAGTAGCGGACGTGCGTGGGACGAGAGCGCTCCTGCGGCGAAAAGGGCAAACCTCTATTAGGCCACACTATCAAGTCGCTGAATCGCCCAACCGAGATTCTGCTCGTGAACGGGTTGCTCAGCGGATGCTCGTATTTGGAGCGCCCGCCACTTCCAACACGGAGTCGGACATGGTGAAGAACAACCACGAAGGACGTACACAGTCTCGCCGATTAGTCCCGATCCTGATTCCTTGCTGGCTGCGTTCCCAACCTTTGTCCTTTTATCGTTACGTTACCCGGGTCGAGCGACATTACGATCATGAATAGTATCTATCCTGCATCAGGATGCCCGACATTCTTCAGGGCTTCGGAAATCGAATTTCTCATCGACGGCAAAATGTCCACAAAAGAAGATTCGTCGCCCCCTAAGCGACGCCTGCCAACAAGAACGCCGCCAGAACAGCAGCCTATTGTGCAGATACAAACGTCACATCGACCGGCGACACGACCTCGACCTTCTCTCCGGTCGGCGTCAAGCGGCCATTTTTCGGGTTGATCCGGAACACTACGACCGTATTCGAATTCTGATTGGCGGCGAACAGATACGCGCCGGTGGGATCCAGCGCAAAATGGCGCGGTTCTTTGCCGAGTGTGGAGTCATCCTCGATGAAGGTAAGCACGCCCTTCGCGGGGTCGATCGCGTAAACGGCGATACTATCGTGGCCGCGATTGGAACCGTAGAGATATCGGCCCTTGGCATCGATAGCCACCTCCGCCGTGCTGTTCTCGCCCTTGAAATCCTTGGGTAAAGTCGTAATGGTCTGCAATTCGTGGAAGGAGCCTTTGTCGCCGTCCCAATCGAAAGCGGTGACCGTGTTGGCCAGTTCGCTGATCACATACGCCCAGCGTCCGTTCGGATGCAGTGCAATGTGCCGAGGTCCGGACCCCGGCTTCAGGGCGCCATAAGGCGGATCGTTGGGAGTGAGTTTTCCCTTCCCGGGATCGAACCGATAAACCAGTAGTTTGTCCAACCCCAGATCGGCCACGATCGCAAACCGATTGTCCGGCGTTAGGACAATGTCGTGCGCATGGGGTTCGTGCTGCCGTTCGGCATTCACGCTGGAGCCCAAATGCTGGATGAAGTCTGACGCCGGCCCGAGCATCCCATCCGCGCCGAACGGCAGCACGGCAACGCTACCGCCGGTGTAGTTCGCTACGATTACATCGTCGCCAGTCTTGTCTACGACCAGATGGCACGGGTCCGCGCCGCGCGTCGCCACGGTGTTCAACGCCCGCAGTTTCCCGCTGTGCCGGTCGATAGCGAACGACGAGACAGATCCACTCTTAGCGTTTTGATAATCTCCGATTTCGTTGGCGGCAAACAGGAACCTCTGCGCCGGATCGACCGCCAGAAACGACGGGCTGACGGTTTCGGCCGCCAGTTCAACGGGAGTGAGCTTGCCCGTGGCTGGGCGAAACTTGCAGGCGTAGATTCCCTTGCTGCCCTTGTCTGTGTAAGTTCCGAAGTAGACCAGGTATTCCTTGGCCGTCTTCGGCGCACCGGCCAGGCGCGCTGAAGGAAGCATGGCGGATAGCGCCAGCAGGAGAACCGGGATGAAGCGGATGCGTCGCATGCGTTCATAGTAATCGCATTGCGGTGACTCCGCGCAATCGCCCGAACCGGTACCAACGGAGGCGCTTGGCGTCGGTGAAATCGGATAGAATACTCTTATAGCCCGTGCACCCCCGGCGGAATAAAATTATGCCAGAAAGAACAATCCAAATTACAGAACTCATATTGCGCGACGCGCATCAGAGTTTGATGGCTACGCGCATGGCCCTGGAAGATCTTGTGCCGGCATGCGAAGATCTCGATAAAGCCGGATTTTGGTCGATCGAGTGTTGGGGCGGCGCCACTTTCGACGCGTGCATCCGTTTTCTGAACGAAGACCCTTGGGAACGGTTACGGACGTTCCGTAAGCTGATGCCCAATTCGCGCCTGCAAATGTTGTTGCGCGGCCAGAATCTGCTCGGTTACCGGCATTACGAAGATGAAGTGGTTCGGCGTTTTGTTGACAAAGCCGCCGAAAACGGCATGGATGTCTTTCGCGTGTTCGATGCCCTCAATGACATCAGAAATCTGCGCACTTCGCTGAAAGCGGTACGCGCCACCGGCAAACACGCGCAAGGTACCATTTGTTACACCATCAGCCCGGAGCACACCATTCCGGCTTTCGTCACCATGGCGGAGCAACTGCTTGAGTTGGGCTGCAATTCCATTTGTATTAAAGATATGGCCGGCTTATTGAAACCGGCGCCCGCTTTCGAATTGGTGGAAGGTATCAAGGCGGCCTGTGGCAATGAAACATTGGTGCAGGTTCATACCCACGCCACTACAGGCGTTACGTTAGTCAGTTTGATGAAGGCCATCGAAGCAGGCTGCGACATCGTGGATACCAGCATCAGCAGCCTGAGCCTGGGTCCCGGACACAATCCCACGGAATCCCTGATCGAGATGCTGGAAGGCACAGGGTATCGCACGGCCATCGATATGGAGCGCGTACGCAAGGTGCGCGATTACTTCAATAAGATACGTCCGAAGTACAGTGAATTCCTTACGGGCTTTAACGGCGTCGATACAGACATATTCCGCAGCCAGATTCCGGGTGGCATGATATCCAATATGGAAAGCCAGCTCAAGCAGCAAGGCGCGGGCGACCGGATGCGCGAAGTGCTGGAGGAAGTGCCGAGCGTGAGGCGCGATGCAGGTTATCCTCCATTAGTGACACCATCGAGCCAGATTGTCGGAACACAGGCAGTGTTTAACGTGTTAATGGGCCGTTACAAAGTAATGACGGGCGAGTTCGCGGACTTAATGCTGGGCTATTACGGGAGTACTTTGGGAGAAAAGAATCCCGAGGTCATCAAGAAGGCTGTGCAGCATTCGAAGAAAGACCCGATTACCGGGCGCCCGGCGGACCTTTTGCATCCGGAGTGGGACCACTTACGCGCGGACGCGTTAGCGGTAAACGGCTGCAACGGTACCGATGAAGACGTTCTCACCTTTGCCATGTTTCCACAAGTAGCGCCTAAGTTCTTCCCCGCGCGCAGCCAAGGCCCGAAGAATCTGAGTAAGGAACCCGCCAAAGCGCCCGGCAAACCAGAGCCGAAACCAGCGCCAGCTCCTGCCGGTGCGCCGGCGGCTGCGCACGCAGCTTCGCCAGGCCAACTGGCGGAAGCGGTGTCCTATACAGTTACACTAAACGGTAAATCGCATCATGTTACTGTGGCCCCGGCCCAGTAAGGGAGGCTAAGATGCCAGTCGCGGAACAGACTAATATGGGTATCGAAACTAAGATTCGGGAATTAGATGAGAAGCGCGCCAGCCTGATGGAAGGCGGCGGCAAGGATCGCATTGAGAAGCAGCACCAGTCCGGTAAACTGACAGCGCGCGAGCGCATTGACCGGTTGATAGACGGCGCCAGTTTTCAGGAGATTGGTCTTTTTGCGAAACACCACGCCACTTTATTCGGCATGGCGGACAAGGAATTGCCGGCCGATGGAGTCGTCACGGGCGCCGCCACTGTTGACGGACGCCTGGTACACCTCGCTAGCCAGGACTTCACGGTTGGCGGTGGCGCCGCGGGCGAAGTCCATAGCGAAAAAGTAGCCGAGATGATGCGCTGCTCGCTGAAAACGGGTTCGCCGTTCGTGTTCATCAACGATTCGGGCGGGGCGCGCGTGCAGGAAGGCATCAATAGCCTGGCTGGCTATGGGCGCGTATTTTACATGAACGTAATGCTTTCGGGCGTGGTGCCGCAAGTGTCGCTGATCTGCGGGCCCTGCGCCGGCGGAGCGGCTTACAGCCCGGCGCTCACCGACTTCATCATACAAACCAAGGGCGCGCAAATGTTCATCACCGGGCCTTCGGTGATCAAGCAGGTCACCGGAGAGGTAGTCACCGGGGAGCAGTTGGGCGGTCCGGCGGCGCAGATGACTTATTCCGGCGTGGTTCACTTCATCGCCGAGAACGACGACGAAGCCGCTTCGATTTGCCGGCGTTTGCTGAGTTTTCTTCCGTCGAACAATCTGGAAGATCCTCCGCGGCAGCCGTACGATCGCGCCATCGACCCGGACCCGGCGATGAACTATCTGGTCCCAGACGACGGCAAGGTGGGCTACGACATGCGCACGGTGATCGCCGGGCTGCTGGATCAAGGCGATTTCCTGGAAGTGCAGTTAAGCTTCGCGCAGAATATTCTGATCGGTTTCGGCCGCATCGCGGGCCGGCCCGTGGGCGTAATCGCGAACCAGCCTTCCGTGATGGCGGGCGCGCTGGACATCAACGCCTCCGACAAAGCGGCTCGGTTCATTCGTTTCTGCAATGCGTTCAATATTCCGCTGGTTACCCTGGTGGACGTGCCCGGCTTTATGCCTGGCGTGCAGCAGGAATACGGCGGCATCATCCGTCACGGCGCGAAGCTGTTGTTCGCGTATTCCGCGGCGACGGTTCCAAAGGTGACGGTGATCGTGCGCAAGGCATACGGCGGAGCTTATCTGGCGATGTGCGGCAAGGATCTGGGCGCGGACCGGGTGGTAGCGTGGCCCACGGCGCAAATCGCGGTGATGGGCGCGGAAGGCGCGGTCGAGGTGGTGTTCCGCAAAGAGATCAACGAGGCGAAGGACAAGAAGGAACGGCGTGCGGAACTGATCGACTTGTACCGCAATACGTTTTCGAATCCTTACGTCGCGGGCGGGACGCGGCTGGTGGACGACATTATCGAGCCGGCCCAAACCAGGCGTTATCTGGCGATGGCGCTGGAGTCGCTGCAAACGAAGCGCGAGCTGCGGCCGGCCAAAAAGCACGGCCTGATGCCCCTGTAGGCACAATATGGGTCTATTTCTTTTGCCGCTTGGAATCTTCGCGGGCTGGGTCGCGGGCACGGCGATGTCGCGGCGTATGGTGCGGGAAGAAGTGCAGCGGCTTGAAACGCTGCTGGGCGCACAGAATGGCAAGGCTGAGCCTGCCCCTGCGCCCGCGCCGGCCCCGGTCGCGGCTGCGCTACCGGTTCCGGCTCCCGCTTCGGTTGCGGCGCCGGTTGTAGCGGCTGCGCCCGCGGCCGGGCCGGCCGCCGCGGAAGAAGTTTCTCCTGAAATCATCATGGTCCTGACCGCCGCGGTAGCGGCGTTTCTGGGCAAACGGGCACGCATCCGCGGCGCTCGTCTGGTACGCAACGCTCCATCGAGTGCGTGGGCGCAGCAAGGCCGCGTGTTCGTGCAGGCGTCACATAATTTGGGGGTCATGCACGGGCGATGAAGCTGCGAATCACGGTTGATCAAAAGACGTACGAAGTAGACGTGGAAGTGGCGGAGGATGAATACGCGCCGGCGCCCGCGGGGCACAGCTACGCTCCCGCTACGCCCATGGCGCTGCCATCCGCGCCGCCTCCGCCCCCAACGGCAGGCGCAGCCGATAGCAACGTTGCGGAAGACAAGGTCTGCCGGAGCCCGGTGGCCGGAGTGGTCGTGCGCGTGAATGCGCAGGCCGGCCAGCAGATTCAGGCCAACGATCCACTGTTGGTGCTGGAGGCCATGAAGATGGAAACCAATATCACTTCGCCGGTTTCGGGCAAGGTGAAATCCATTAATGCCAATGTCGGCGATGGCGTGCAGGTGGGGCAGGTTCTGGTGGAGTTCGACTAAGTTATGAGCGACGATTTAGCAAATATTCCCGGCTTTCAGTTCGTGGATCACGTAGCCATAGCGGTGCGTCAAGGCGAACTGGATGCGCAGGTGAAGCAGTACGGATTGCTGGGCTTCCGCGAGATTCATCGGGAAGAAGTTTACGGCGGCGATCAGGTGCGCGAGGCGCTGCTGCAGGTGGGCGAGGGTCCGAACCTGGTGCAATTGCTGGAGCCGTTGAGCGCGGATTCGCCGGTACAAAAGCTGATCGACAAGAACGGCGGACGGGGCGGACTGGCACACGTGGCGTTCCGGGTGCGGAATGCGGCGGCGGCCTATCAATATATGAAGGAGGCCGGCTTCCAGTTGATCGACAAGGCCCCGCGGCCGGGTTCGCGCGGAACCACCGTGTTTTTCGTGCATCCCAAATCGCTGGGTGTGTTGATCGAGATCGTTGAGGATCGAGCGGCATGAGCGACAACTTATCGCTGGCTGAGTTTCCGCCGGTTTCGACCGGACAGTGGAACGAGGCGGTGCTCAAGGACACCAAGGGCGCGGCGCCGAAATCGAAGCTATATTACCGCGCGGAGGATTTGCAGGGCCTGGAATACTTAAATTCGACGCCGGGTCAGTTTCCGTATACACGGGGCACGCGTGCGGACAATCAATGGAAGATTCGGGAAGTGGTGGACAGCCCGGCGGCCGCGCACGCAGCGGTGGATGCGGGCGCCGATGAAGTCTGCTTCGTGTTGGGCGAACAGAATATCGCCGAGGCGCTCGACGCGCTGCCGAAATGCGCGATTCATTTTGAAGCCGGAGAGCGGGCGGCGGAGTTGCTCGGGGCGTTGGCCCGCCAGCCGCATATCGCCGGATCCATCGATTATGAACCGCTTGAAGATTTCGATCGGGCCGCCCCATTGATCCGCGCGCTTCGCCATTCGCAATTTCGCGCCGTCACGGTGCGCGCTTATGATCGCTTTTCGGGCCGGGGCGCGACGGCGGTGCAGCAGGTCGCCTTCGCGCTGGCGGAAGGAGCGGAGATCGTCGCACAGCTTACCGATCGCGGATTTACCGTGGCCGAGGCAGCCGGGGCCGTGACGTTCGACTTCGACATGGGAGCGAACTATTTCCAGGAAATCGCGAAACTGCGCGCTGCCCGCACCCTTTGGGCTCGCGTGGTGGAAACCTTCGACGCATCATGCGGGGCCACCGCCAGAATGGCCGTAAATGCCCGGACTTCGCGTTTGACCACGACTATTTACGACCCGTATGTCAACGTCCTGCGTGCTACTACCGAAGCCATGGCCGCGGCCATTGGCGGCGCGGATTCTATTCAGGTGGAATCGTTCGACGAACCTTATCGCCAGCCGGACGCCGCCAGCAGACGGTTGGCGCGCAACACGCAGTTGATTTTGAAGCAGGAAGCATGGCTCGACCGATCCACCGATGCGGCAGGTGGCTCGTATTATCTGGAAAACCTGACCGATTCGTTTGCACGCGAAGCGTGGACCCTCTTTCAGAGAGTCGAAGCGGCGGGCGGATACCTGAAGTACAGCCAGTCGGGCGCTCTCGATGCGGACCTTGCGAAATCGCACGGAGATCGCGAGGCGGCTGTCGGCACGCGGCGCACGGCGATCGTTGGAACGAATCAGTATCCCAATCTGGACGAGCGCATGCTGCCGAAGCTGCAGCGCGAAGACACCTCGGCCCGGTATGCGCGCATCTTCGAAATCATCCGCCTGAAGACGGAGCGCTACGCCGCGCGCACCGGCCGCACGCCCAAGTTCCTGCTGCTCGAAGCGGGTGACGTCAAGATGCGCAAGGCACGCTCCGGATTTACCGCCAACTTCTTCGGCTGCGCCGGGTTCAAAATTGAGATCGCCGCCGAAGTAACAGGCGACCCGGACGCCATCGTGCTGTGCAGTTCCGACTCCGAATACGCCACCCTCGCGCCGCGCGTCATCCAGGAGTTGCGCGCGGCCGGCCAATCGACTCCGGTGCTGGTGGCAGGCAATCCCGCCGATTCCATTGAGCAACTGAGGCAGGCCGGCGTCGCGGATTTTGTGCATGTCCGCAGCAACGCCGCCCAAGTCCTCCGCGACTGGCAGCAGCGCCTGGGGGTGAAAAACTAGTCATGCGTCCCGATTTTTCCAAAGTCGACTACAAAGCGGCGCCCGCCGCGCCCGATGCGCAGAAACCGGCCGCCGGCTCTGAATGGTTCGCTCCCGAGCACATCGCCATCCAGCCCTGGTACACGCGCGCCGATCTGGAAGGCATGCAGCATTTGGGCTATGCCGCGGGCCTGCCTCCTTATTTGCGCGGTCCCTACTCCACGATGTATTCCCGCCAGCCCTGGACCATCCGCCAGTACGCGGGTTTCTCCACGGCGGAAGAGTCCAACGCGTTCTATCGGCGCAATCTGGCCGCGGGACAGAAGGGCCTGTCGGTCGCATTCGACCTGCCGACGCATCGCGGCTACGATTCGGATCATGAGCGCGTGGTCGGCGACGTCGGCAAGGCCGGCGTGGCCATCGATTCCGTGTTGGACATGAAGATCCTGTTCGACCAGATTCCGCTCGACCAGATGTCGGTTTCCATGACCATGAATGGCGCCGTGCTGCCCATCATGGCGTTCTACATCGTGGCGGCGGAAGAGCAGGGCGTGCGCGCCGGAGAAGCTCAGCGGCACCATTCAGAACGACATTTTGAAAGAGTTCATGGTCCGCAACACGTACATCTATCCGCCCGAAGGGTCGATGCGGATCATCGGCGATATCTTCCGCTACACTTCGCAGAAGATGCCGAAATTCAACTGCATCAGCGTCAGCGGCTATCACATGCAGGAAGCCGGCGCGACGGCCGATTTGGAACTGGCATACACGCTGGCGGACGGCCTGGAGTATCTGCGCACGGGCATTCGCGCGGGCCTGGATATCGACAGCTTCGCGCCGCGCATTTCATTTTTCTGGGGCATCGGCATGAACCATTTCATGGAGATTGCCAAGATGCGGGCGGCGCGCGTGCTGTGGGCCAAGCTGGTGAAGCAGTTGAACCCGAAGAACCCGAAGTCGATGGCGCTGCGCACGCATTGCCAGACTTCCGGCTGGAGCCTTACCGCGCAGGATCCGTTCAATAACGTGGTCCGCACATGCGTAGAGGCGCTGGCGGCGGCGCTGGGCCATACCCAGTCGCTGCACACCAACGCACTCGATGAAGCGCTCGCGCTCCCTACCGATTTTTCGGCGCGCATCGCGCGCAATACGCAGATCTACCTGCAGGAGGAAACCGGAATTACGAAAGTGGTGGATCCCTGGGGAGGCTCATATTACGTCGAGAAGCTCACGCACGAATTGATGCATCGCGCCTGGCAGTTGATCGAGGAAGTGGAGCAGTTGGGCGGTATGGCCAAGGCCATCGAGACCGGCCTGCCTAAGATGCGCATCGAAGAAGCCGCGGCGCGCAAGCAGGCGCGGATCGATTCGGGCCGGGACATGATCGTGGGCGTGAACGCCTATCAGCCCGAATCCGAAGAAACCTTGGATGTCCGCGTGGTCGATAATACAGCAGTGCGGAAGTCGCAACTCGCCCGGCTCGAGCAAGCACGGCGCACGCGCGATGTAGTGGCGGTACAGGAAGCGCTGGCGGCGCTCACGCGCTGCGCCGAAACAGGCGAGGGCAATTTGCTGGAACTGGCGGTGGCGGCGGCGCGCTAGCGCGCCACGCTAGGCGAAATCTCCACGGCGCTCGAGCGGGTGTGGGGACGGTATCAAGCGGTTACGCGCACCATTTCCGGCGTATACTCGGCGGAGAGCAAGATGGACGAAAATTTCCAAAAAGCCCGTCAGATGGCGGATGAATTCGCGGCGTCGGAAGGCCGGCGGCCGCGCATGCTGGTGGCCAAGATGGGCCAGGATGGCCATGATCGCGGCTCCAAGGTAATCTCTACCGCCTTCGCAGATCTTGGCTTCGACGTCGACATCGGCCCGCTGTTTCAGACTCCGCGCGAAGTTGCCCGCCACGCCGTCGAAAACGACGTCCACGTATTGGGCGTCTCATCGCTGGCGGCAGGCCACAATACGCTGGTGCCGCAGGTGATTGAAGAATTGAAAAAACTGGGGCGCGACGATATCCTGGTGATCGTCGGCGGCGTGATCCCGCCGCAGGATTACGACTTCCTCTACAAGAGCGGCGTTGCCGGTATTTTCGGACCGGGCACGGTGATTCCTTTGGCCGCGCAGGAGATTTTGAAGACGCTGTCCGCCAGCCCGGTGGAGAAAGTTTAAGTGGATCCGGCGCCCGGGCGCCCCAGGCGGCGCCTCGCCCGCGATGCTTACGTAGAAGGCGTACTGCGCGGCGACCGGACGGTGCTCAGCCGAGCCATCACCCTGGTCGAGAGCTTGCGCGCCGAAGATATCGAACTGGGGCAGGACGTGCTGGAGCAGTGCCTGCCTTACGCCGGCGATTCTGTTCGCGTCGGCATTACCGGCGTGCCGGGCGCCGGCAAAAGTTCCCTGATCGAAGTCCTGGGAAATGTATCTCACCAGCGAGCGCGGCGAGAAAGTCGCGGTACTGGCCGTCGATCCATCGAGCCAGGTTTCTCGGGGCAGCATCCTGGGCGACAAGACCCGCATGGAGACGCTCTCCAACGATGAGCGCGCGTTCATTCGCCCGTCGCCCTCCGGCGGATCGCTCGGCGGCGTCGCGCGGCGCACGCGCGAAACCATGCTGCTGTGCGAAGCGGCCGGATATCGCAACGTTCTCGTCGAAACCGTCGGCGTGGGCCAGTCGGAAACCGCGGTGCGCTCCATGGTCGATTTTTTCCTGCTGCTGATGCTGGCGGGCGCGGGCGATGAACTGCAGGGCATCAAGCGCGGCATCATCGAAATGACCGACCTGATCGCTTTCAACAAAGCGGACGGCGACAACCGCGCGAAGGCCGAGGGCGCCCGCCGCGAGTTCGCCGGCGCATTGCATTTGTTCTCCGGCTCGGGCACCGGTTGGACTCCGCGGGTGACGACTTGTTCGGCGCGCACGCGCCAGGGCATCACCGAAATCTGGGACGCAGTGCTCGAACACAACGCCTGGCTCACCAGCACGGGCCAACTCGCCGGTTTTCGGCAGCAGCAGATCAAGAGCTGGCTGCACGAGTTGATCGACCAGGCGCTGCGCGAAGAATTCATGCGGCACCACGGCGTGCGCGAAAAGATGTCGGCGTACGAGCAGGATGTAGTCGAAGGACGGCTCAGCCCCTTTCGCGCCGGCGCGCCGCCTCATCCGAATTTATACGGAGAATCCATCATGATATTTTCTTTTCCGTTGCTCTCCGCCGAGGAAGCCGCCGCGATGATCGGGCATGGCCAAACCGTCGGTTTTAGCGGCTTCACTCCGGCCGGTGCGCCGAAAGCCATTCCGCTCGCGATTGCCGCTCGGGCCACTGCCGAGCATGAGGCCGGCCACGAATTCCAGATCGGTGTGCTGACCGGCGCTTCCACGGGCGTCTCGCTCGACGGCGCTCTGGCCAAGGCTGCCGCCATCAGCTTCCGGACGCCGTATCAGTCCGATCCCGCTTTGCGTGCACGCATCAATGCCGGACAAACGCGTTTCTTCGATATGCACCTCTCGCTGATGCCGCAGGCCACGCGCTACGGCTTTCTTGGCCCAGTGCATTGGGCCGTCGTCGAGGCCAGCGACCTCACGGCCGGCGGGGGCATCGTGCTGACGTCTTCCGTGGGCTGCGCGCCGACATTCTGCAACAAGGCCGAAAAGATCATCATCGAATTGAACCACCGGCATCCGCCCACGCTTCTCGGCATGCACGACATCTACGAGCCCGCCGATCCGCCCCATCGCCGCGAAATCCCGATTTATGCGGCGTCCGATCGCATCGGTTCGCCCGTCATCAAAGTGGATCCTGCCCGTATTGCGGGCGTGGTCGAGACGGCGGCGGACGATGAAACCGGCGGCTTTGCCGAAGCCACCCCAATCACCGACAAGATCGGCGAAAACGTGGCCGAGTTCTTGGCCGGCGAGATTTTCGCCGGACGCGTGCCGAAATCGTTTCTGCCGATCCAGTCGGGTGTCGGTGACATCGCCAACGCGGTGCTGGGCGCGTTGGGCAAACATCCCGAGATTCCAGCATTCGAGATGTACACGGAAGTGCTGCAGGATTCCGTGATCCGGCTGATGAAGAATGAGCGGGTGAAGTTTGCCAGCAGTTGCTCGCTCACAGTCAGCCACGCCATGCTGCGGCAGGTCTACGACAACCTGGAATGGTTCCGCTCACGCATCCTGCTGCGGCCGCAGGAAATCAGCAACAATCCCGAAGTCATCCGCCGCCTGGGCATCATCTCCGTGAACACGGCCATCGAAGTGGACATCTTCGGCAACGTAAACAGCACCCACGTCATGGGCCGCCAAATGATGAACGGCATCGGCGGCTCCGGCGACTTCACCCGCAACGCCTATCTCTCGGTCTTCACCTGCCCGTCAACCGCTAAAGGCGGAAAGATCTCGACCATCGTGCCGCTGGTCAGCCACATGGACCACAGCGAGCACTCCGTGCAGATCGTTGCCACCGAACATGGCATCGCCGACTTGCGCGGCCGCTCCCCCTACGAACGCGCCACGCTGATCATCAACAACTGCGCCCATCCCGATTTCCGCGAGGAATTGATGGGCTATCTCGAAATGGTCGAAGGTGGCCATACCCCGCAAACCCTCACGGCCGCGTTCAAGCTCCACGAGCAGTATTTGAAGACGGGCGATATGCGCGGCGTGGACTGGAGCCAGTTTGTCGGGGTAGGGCTTAACGGATCCCAAATAGGACGGCGGGTGAGCGGCCCAATCGATTACCAAAGTCCCGGCGTACTGATCGGTACAAAAATTCCAAGCAGTCCTAGATCTCCTATGCCATCTCGTAGCAGACTAGGGAGGAGGAGATACTATGCGTTTAATCATGGCGGTCCTTTCTGTGGTCTCGCTGGCTGGCCAGACCAGTGTGTTGACTTATCATAACGACGTTGGCCGTACCGGCCAAAACCTCGCGGAAACAATCCTGACGCCAAACAACGTCAATTCCAGTACGTTTGGCAAACTCTTCCAGGCTACCCTCGATGGCGTGGTTGACGCACAGCCTTTATACGTGCCGAATGTTCCCATGACGAACCAGGGAACCCATAATGTACTGATCGTCGCCACGGAGAACGATAGCTTATATGCGCTGGATGCCGATACCGGAGTACAACTCTGGAAGGCCTCCCTGTTAGGGCCGAACGAGACCGCATCCGATGACCGCGGATGTTCGCAAGTGACGCCAACCATCGGCATCACCTCCACACCGGTGATTTCTCTCAAGGGATCCCAAGGCGCTATCTTTGCCGTCGCCATGAGCAAGGATTCCAGCGGCAACTACCACCAACGCCTGCACAAAGTAAACCTGGCATCGGGAAAAGGGCTCGTCGCGGCGGTGACCATCAGCGGCAAGTATCCCGGCACCGGCGAAGACAGTAAGGATGGCTATGCGTATTTCGTCGCCAAACAATATAAGGAACGCTCCGGCCTTCTCCTCTTGAACGGCACGATATATTTGGGTTGGGCCTCCCACTGCGACGACCCTCCGTACACCGGTTGGATCATGGGCTATAACGCCACCACCCTGGCGCAAACCAGCATCATTGATGTCACGCCGAATGGCGATGAAGGCGCGATCTGGGGCGCGGGTGCGGGTTTGGCGGCTGATTCCAATGGCTACATTTACTTTCTGGATGCGAACGGCACCTTCGATACCACACTGAATGCGCAGGGCATGCCGGTAAATGGAGATTACGGAAACGCCTTCATCAAGCTCTCCGCCAGCGGAGGCACCCTTGCCGTGTCCGACTACTTCACCATGTACAACACCACCGGCGAGTCCAACGGCGATGTCGACCTGGGCTCGGGCGGCGCCCTGGTTTTGCCGGATATGACCGACGCCAACGGTGTGGTCCAGCATCTGGCGATCGGCGCAGGAAAAGACGGCAACATCTACCTGGTGAATCGCGACAACATGGGAAAGTTCAATCCGGAAAACGACAGTGCCATTTATCAGGAGTTGGACGGTGTTCTTACCAATGGGATTTGGTCGATGCCTGCTTATTTCAACGGCCAAGTGTATTTTGGTTCTGTGAATAGCCCCATACGCGCGTTCCAGTTCACCAATGCCATGCTATCGACCACGCCGGTGTCGGCAACCGCCGCGACATTCACTTATCCCGGCGCAACGCCGAGCATTTCCGCCAATGGAACCAGCAACGGAATTCTTTGGGCGGTCGCCAACAATTCCACCGCCGCTTTGTACGCCTATTCGGCGGACGAATCTTTCGCAGATGCTGTACAACTCCAATCAGGCCGCCGGGGGCCGCGATCACTTCGGCGCGGGCAACAAGTTCATGGTGCCCACCATCGCCAACGGCAAGGTTTATGTGGGCACGCCCAACGGCGTGGCTGCCTTCGGTTTGCTCGGTCAGTAAATCCGCCCGCTACCCTGTCGCTCCGCTCCGCGGTTGCTGCGCGTCTTTACGCCATAAAGCAATCGCGGACACCTGTCCTGTAAAATCGAAATAGACCCTGAACATGCAATCTGAAAATTATGGGCAGTTGCTCGATCTCGCCGCTCGCATGTGGCGCATCGACCCCGAATACTGGGATATTTGGGGCCGGAAGCACACTACATCCGACGAGACCAAGCGGGCCATCCTGCGTGGTTTGGGCGTAACAGCCAATACGGCGGAGAGCCTGCGCGGCGCCATCGAAGCGCGTCATCGCAAGGAATGGAAACGCCTGGCCCCCCCCTGCCTCGTCGTAACAAAGGGCACGGCCATCGAGTTGCCTTTGCACGTGCCCGCCGCCCTGAGCCAGTCGCCCGCCCATGTCGAGATTGACGAGGAAGACGGCGCGACACACCCGCTGCAATTCGATTTGACCGGCTACCCGGAAAGCGGATCGGCCGATCTGAACGGAAGCAAACACATCCGCAAACAGGTGCCGCTGCCCGCCGATCTGCCGCTCGGTTATCACCAGGTGCGGGTTCGGGTGGGCAGCCTTGAGCAAACCACCCGCCTCATTGTCGCGCCGGCCCGCGCCTATGCGCATCCGGCGCTGGCGAATGGCGGGAAGGCTGCCGGCGTCGCCCTGGCTCTCTACGGAGTCCGTTCGGAACGCAACTGGGGGGCGGGCGATCTGCGCGATCTGCGCGGAATCGTGGACTGGATAGCCGACGACGCCCAAGCTAGTTTCATCGCGTTGAATCCGCTTCACGCCATCTACAATCGGCGTCCGTATAACACCAGCCCGTACCTGCCCGAGTGCATTTTCTATCCGAATTATCTCTATCTGGATGTGGAATCCATTTCCGATTTCAAGAAATCGCGCCGGGCGCAGCGCCTTTGGAACGAAAACGGCACGCAGACCAGACTGTCTGCCCTGCGCGATTCCGAATTCGTCGAATACGAGCAAGTCAGCGCCTGGAAGTTACGATTTCTAAAGCTCGCGTTCGTCGAATTTCTGCGGGAGTACAGGGCGGGAACCGCGCGCGCCCTCCAGTTTCGCGCGTTCCTCGCTTCCGAAGGCGATTTGCTGGAGCGTTTCGCCGCCTATAGCGCGCTCGACGAATATTTGCACGCGCGCAATCCCGACCTGTGGACCTGGCCCGACTGGCCCGCCGCCTACCAAGATCCCGACTCCCCGGAGACCACAGCCTTCCGAACGAAACATTGGCGCCTGGTTCTGTTCTATAGCTACCTCCAGTGGCAACTTGCCCTGCAGCTTGGGTCGGCGCAGGCTTATGCCAAGGAGCGCGGGCTATCGATCGGCCTCTATCACGACCTCGCCCTGGCCACCGACCGTTTCGGCGCGGACCTTTGGGCGCAGCGGCCCTTCTTCGCCTCCGGTTGCCGCGTCGGTTCTCCGCCCGACGATTTTGCGCCGAAGGGGCAGGATTGGGGTTTTCCGCCGCCCTGCTCCGAACAGCATCGGGAAAATGGGTACCGCCTCTTCACCGAGTCCATTCGCAAGAATTGCCGCCACGGCGGCGCCCTGCGCATCGATCACGTGATGCGCTTCTTCCGTCTGTTTTGGATCCCCGAAGGGTCGGAAGCGACCGACGGCGCGTACGTGCGCGAAAACTACGACGACCTGATCCGCATTCTGGCTCTCGAAAGCGTGCGCCAAAAGGTCGTGGTGATCGGCGAAGATCTCGGCACGGTCGAACCCTTCGTGCGCGAAACACTGGACCGCTTCGGCATCCTCAGCTACCGGCTTTTCTACTTCGAGAAACGCGCCGACGGGGCGTTCAAAAGCTACGCCGATTATCCTGAGCGAGCCCTGGTTTCTTCCACCACTCATGATTTGCCTACGTTGGCGGGCTTCTGGACCGGGGAAGACATCGAAGCGCGCCGCAGGGCCGGCATGTTCCCGGACGACCCCATGTATCGGCATCAGGTCGCCGAGCGAGCCGTCGAGAAACAGCGCGTACTCGATTTGCTGCATCAACTCGGCCTGCTGCCGGCGTATTCGCCTACATCCGCCGCACTCATGCCGGAAATGACGGGCGAACTCCACAATGCCGTCATCGGATTCCTGGCGCTAACGCCGTCGCAACTTCTGGCAGTCAATCAGGAGGACCTGACCAAGGAGATCGCGCAGCAAAACCTGCCGGCCACCACCTGGCAATATCCCAACTGGAGCCGGAAGATGAAATTTACTCTCGAGGAGCTGCGCACCGCGCCGGTCGCCCGCGATTTTGTCGCGATGTTCCGCAATTGGCTCGTCCGCACCTCCCGCGTCAACGCCCGCTGACTCAAGCTCCGTCATCCAACTACAATCAGTTCGTGAGCAAACGACGAATTCTGGTTACCGGAGGCGCGGGCTACATTGGCTCCCACACGGTGCGGCAGTTGTTGCGGCGCGGCTACGATGTCACCGTAGTCGACGACCTGTCGCGCGGCTACCGTCACAACGTGGAGGCCCGCGGCTTCCACCAATTGCGGGTCCAGGAGACGGACGCGTTGACGCAACTGCTGGCTGGCCACGACGCCGTCATCCACTTCGCCGCGTTCATCGCGGTGGGCGAGTCGATGCGCGTGCCCGAGGTCTATTTCGAAAACAACGTGACCGGATCGCTATCGCTCATCACCGCGATGGCGCGCGCCGGCGTGAAGCACCTGGTGTTTTCGTCGACGGCTGCGGTTTATGGAATCCCTCATACGTCGCCTATAGCGGAAACCTTTCCCATCGCTCCTGTGAACCCCTATGGCGAATCGAAGGTCATGGTGGAAACGCTGCTGCGCTGGTTCGACACCATCCACGCGTTACGCAGTATCTGCCTGCGCTACTTTAATGCCTGCGGCGCGGACCCGGCCGGCGGACTCGGGGAAGAGCACAAACCGGAAACTCATTTGATTCCGCTGATGCTGCGTGCGGCGGCCAGCGGCAACCCGTTCACTGTTTTTGGCACGGACTACGGCACCCCGGACGGCACCTGCATTCGCGACTATATCCACGTGAACGATTTGGCCGAAGCGCATATCCTCGCCGTGGAATCCTTGCTGGCGGGCGGCCCGTCCGATCAGTTCAACGTGGGCACCGGCCGCGGCCATTCGGTGCTCGAAATGATTCGCAGCGTGGAACAAGTGACCGGACGCAGCGCGCCTTACCTGATCGGTCCGCGGCGCGATGGCGATCCGCCCGCCCTGGTAGCTAACGCGGACAAGTTGCGGCAAGTGCTTGGATGGTCGCCGCGCTTTGCCGGAATCCGTGAAATCGTCGAGACTGCCTGGAAGTTTGAACAGGCGCGGAGAGTGTCATGAAAAGCATCGTGGGAGTATTCCTTGCGGCCAGTATGTTTGCGCAAACTTACGACCTGCTACTCAAAGGCGGGCATGTCGTCGACGGCAAGAACAAAATCAGTGCGGTGATGGACGTAGCCATTACCAACGGCAGGATCGCGGCCGTGTCGGCCAACATTCCGGCAGCCGCCGCGTTGAAGGTGGTGGATGTTTCGGGCTTGTACGTCGTGCCGGGCCTCCTCGATATACACGCACACGTTTACGCCGGCACGGGACAGCGCGGCGCGTATTGCGGCGACAACAGCGTCTATCCCGACGGCTTTACCTTCCGCTCGGGCGTCACTACAGTCGCTGACGCCGGCAGTTCCGGCTGGCGCAATTTCCCCGACTTCAAGGATCGCGTCATCGACCGCGCCAAGACCCGCGTATTGGCCTTCCTCAATATCGTCGGCGCAGGCATGGGAGGCGCCGTTGAGCAGGATGTCTCTGAAATGGACCCCAAGGCCGCCGCGGACATGGCTCATCGATATCCGGACACCATCGTGGGCATTAAGACGGCGCACTTTTCGGGCCCGGAATGGACGGCGGTCGACCGTGCGGTGGAAGCGGGAACCCTGGCTAATATTCCGGTCATGGTGGATTTCGGGACCTTTCGCCCCGAACGCCCCTATCAGGACCTGGTGCTAAAAAAGTTGCGGCCCGGCGACATCTCCACACACATGTATCTGAGCTGGGTGCCCATGCTGGATGCCTCCGGAAAGCTGCTGCCCTATCTCGCCGAAGCGCGCAAACGCGGCGTGATTTTCGATCTCGGGCACGGCGGCGGCAGTTTTCTGTTCCGGCAGGCCGCGCCCGCGATCAAGCAGGGTTTCACGCCGGATTCCATATCGACCGATTTGCACATCGGCAGCATGAACGCCGGAATGAAGGACATGCTAAACGTGATGTCCAAGCTTCTGAACCTGGGCGTACCCCTGGATGACGTGATCGTCAAATCGACTTGGGCGCCCGCGCGCGAGATCCACCACGAGGAGTTGGGAAATCTGTCGGCCGCGTCCGTGGCAGATGTAGCCGTGCTTCGCGTGGAAGAAGGCCGCTTCGGATTCGTCGATACCTATGGAGCGCGCCTGCGCGGAACCCGTAAACTGGAGTGCGAGTTGACCGTTCGCAACGGCCGCGTGGTGTGGGACCTGAACGGCATTACCAGGGAAGATTGGCAAGGCCTGGGCGATTATCTGGCGCAGGGAGACGCGCGATGGGACGGCACCATGACCGGGGAAGTCAGGAAGCGTAAGTGATAACGTCGCATTACGAAATAATCTCCGCTTTGGCCGTATTCATCGGCCTGGTGAGTGCTTCGTAGCTCTAGCGCTGCTCAAACTGATCCGCCTTTCTAGCAATCTGTTCTTCTTCGCGCACTGGGGCACGGCGCTCGTGTCGCCGGCCGGCAACCACTTAGGATGGCTCGAAATCCTGGTTCCGGTCCCTGGGGCTCTGGTAATCGGAGTGATGGCTCGCTACGGTTCCGAGCGCATCCGCGGCCATGGCATCCCCGAAGCCATGGAAGCCATCCTGATCGGCGGCAGCCGCATCGAGCCCAAGGTCGCGCTGCTGAAGCCGCTGTCGTCGGCGCTGTCCATTGGCACAGGTGGACCCTTCGGCGCCTCTGACCGCGGTGATCTTCGCGTTGGAGCTACTCACGACATGAACTTGCTGCTTCCGCTGCTGCTCGCGGTAACGCTCGCGCATGCCTTCACCTTCCTTACGCAGAAGCGCTCCATCCTCACCGAAAAGGTGACTCGACGCGGCTATCACTTAAGCTATGAGTACTCCGTGGATCCGCTGGACATACTGTCGGTACGCGACGTGATGCGCACCATCGTGGCCTATCCCGATGAGCCGCTGCGAGCCGTGGCGCACCGCATGTCGGATACGGGATTGACTCGCTTTCCCGTGGTCAACAACGGCAGCGATCGGACTTTGGCGGGGATGATTTCCCTGAAAGATCTGCTGCGCGCCCGCACGCGTACCCTGGAAGAAGAAAGTCACCGCGAACGAGTGCTTCGGATTTACTTGCCGTTAGCGCTAAGATTACGTATGCGCCGCTCATGATGCCGGACAGGAAAAGCGACAACATCGGTCTGATGATCCACGCCGACGCCGGACTGGGCGTGCTCCACGAGCTGACGGGCGTCATTGCGCGTCACCGGGGCGATATCACTTCTGTAGAAATTCTGGAACAGGGTACGGCTGAGGCGCGCATCTACTTCGAGATCGCATTGCCCGGCGAAGCCGGTGGCTTGACCTCCGAACTGTGCGCGCTGGCCATCGTGCGCAAGGTTGAAGTGGTCGAGACCATGCGCAAGATTTACGGCAAGCGCATTATCATCATGGGCGGCGGGGCCCAAGTGGGGCAAGTAGCCATCGGCGCGGTTTCCGAGGCGGATCGCCACAACATTCGAGGCGAACACATCTCGGTGGACACCATTCCCCTCGTCGGTGAGCACGCCTTGGCCGACGCCGTTCGTGCCGTGGCCCGTCTGCCCCGCGCAAAGGCGCTTGTCTTGGCCGGATCGCTAATGGGCGGCGAAATCGAGCAGGCTGTTCGCGAAGTGCGTCAGGAAGGGCTCCTGGTGATCAGTCTGAATATGGCGGGAAGTGTGCCCGATGCGGCCGATCTGGTTGTCGGCGATCCCGTACAGGCGGGCGTAATGGCGGTGATGGCCGTAGCCGACACCGCGAAATTTACGCTGGAACGTCTGAAGCGCCGCGTGTTCTGAGCCTACTTCAACTGCGAGACGATCAGGAACGCGCCGCCCACCGCGATGGCATCTTCCAACAGGGCAATCGGCAGATCCTTGCCGGTCGCCCTCACCAGCCGAGAGCGAAATTCGTAGCCGCCCAAAGTCCCGGCAACCGCTCCCACGATGCCGGCCACAGCGCCTCCGATCCCGCCCAAAGCCGCGCCGCTGAGCGCACCGGTCACAATACGTGCAATGAATCCGGGCGGCGCTTTCCGGCTGGGCGTTTTGGGCAGTTTGTCGTTGATGATTTCCCCGATGGCCATCACGCTGAAAATGTATGGAGTCGCCGCGTAGCCCAAAAATGCGAGCCACGTGCCTTCCAGGTGAATCCATCCCAAATGCGCCGCCCAACTGACTGCCGCCAGAGGGGTCAGTGCACGCAGTCCCGCCACAACGCCGATCAGCAATGCCGCAAGGTACATCGGACTATTGTACAGCGAGCGGCTGCAACTCGCCGAGCATGGTGGGAATCAGTTCGGAAACGGTGGGGTGAATGTGTACGGCGCGCTGAATCGTCGTCCACGGCGCCTTGGCGTACATGACGTCCAGAATGCAATGGATCGCTTCATCGCCGCCGGTTCCCAAAATGGCCGCTCCCAGGATTTCTTTCGAGCCGGCGTCCACCAGGATTTTCATGAAGCCCTGCGATTCGCCTTTCTCGACAGCGCGCCCGACCTTGGTCATCGGCCGCGTGCCGATCATCGCCCTGCGTCCGCTCTGTCGTACTTGGGCCTCCGTCATGCCAGCGCGTCCCAGCGGAGGATCGATATAAAGCCCGTAGGTTTGGATGCGGTCGCTCACCCGGCGCGGATCGTCATCGAGCAGATTGGCGGCGGCAATTTCGAAGTCGTTGTACGACGTGTGAGTAAAACCGCCCTTGCCGTTGCAATCGCCCAGCGCCCATATGCCCGGCACATTCGTCCGCAACTGATCGTCGATGACAATGTACCCCTTTGAGTCAACGGATACACCCGCTGCTTCCACGCCGAGATCGTCCGTATTCGGACGCCGCCCGACAGCCAGCAACACATGCGAACCAAGAACCTCCGGCGATCCCTCGGCGCACTCGGCCCGTGCGACGACTCCCCCGCCGCGCCGTTCAAACCCAATGCACTTCGCGTTCAGCCGCACGTCGATTTGTTCCGCCGCCAGAATATCCAGGATCGCCGCCGAAATGTCTTCATCTTCCTGATGCACCAGTCGCGGACCCATCTCCAAAATCGTCACCTGGCTGCCGAACCGCCGGAACATCTGCCCGAATTCCAATCCGATATAACTGCCGCCCACGACGATCAGGTGCCTGGGAAGAAAATCGACGCGCATCATCGAGCTGTTGTTCAGCCAAGGGATCTGGTCGATGCCGGGCAATTCCGGCACCACGGCCCGGCCGCCGACATTGATGAAGATCTTCGGAGCCGTCAAGATCTCCTGGTTGACGCTAACTTCTTTGGGCGACAGAAAGCGTGCATGGCCTTGGTAGACGGCGCAGTTGTCCATCTTTTTCAGCCAGCCTTCCACCGCTGTGCGCGATTTGGCCGAAATGGCCTCCTTGCGGGCAGCGACGCGCGCCATATCCACGCTGAAATCGCCGCGATTGACGCCGAATTCCGCGGCGCGCGCCACCATGCGGGCGGCGTAAGCGCTGGCAACCATTGCCTTGGTGGGTATGCAGCCTGTATTGACGCACGTGCCTCCGAACTGCCCGCGCTCGATGATGGCGACCCTCATTCCGGCCTTCGCCAAACGGCCGGCCATCGAAGGGCCAGCCTGACCCGTACCGATGATAATGGCGTCGAATGCGATAGGCATAAGTCCTCCGAATGGGGTGTTAAAAAGCCCAGCGCCAAAGGCTCGCGCCCGCGGTATAGCCGGCACCAACAGCGGCGAACACCACCAGATCGCCTTTCTTCAGGCGACCGTCCTCCACGGCGTCGCGCGTGGCCAGCGGGAGCGTAGCAGCCGTGGTATTGCCATAGCGATCGATATTGATCACCACCTGCTCGGGCGCCAGTCCTAAGCGTTCCGCTGCCCCGAGAATAATTCGCCGGTTGGCTTGATGCGGAATCAGTACTTTGATATCCGACGCCTTCAAGTGATTGCGCTCCAACAGTTCGGAGCACAGCTCGTACATCTTCTTCACTGCATACTTAAAAACCTGCTGCCCTTGCTGGTGCACATAGTGCATACGCTGGTTCACCGTGTCGGCGGTAGCGGGCATCCGGCTCCCGCCGGCCGGCATCTTGAGGAAATCGCCGCCCGAGCCGTCAATCTCGCCGATGAAGTCGATGAATCCCGCCCCGTCGTCGGCCTCCGTAGTCGGTTCGAGCAGCATCGCGCCGGCGCCATCGCCGAACAAAATGCAAGTCGCGCGGTCGGTGTAGTCGATGATCCGGCTCATGGTATCGGCGCCGACCACCAACACCTTCCGGTGAGTACCCGCAGCCACCAGCGCCGCGCCCGTAGTCAACCCATATAAAAAGCTTGAGCAAGCCGCGATCAGATCGAAGCCCCACGCATGGTGCGCGCCGAGGTGGTCCTGAATGAGGCACGCTGTGGACGGAAAGAGCATATCCGGCGTGACTGTGCATACTAGGATGGCATCCAGATCCGCGCCGGTGATGCCGCGAGACGCCAAGGCCGCGCGCGCCGCCTCGGTTCCCATGTCCGAGGTGGCTACGCCGGGGGCGGCAATGTGCCGCTCGCAGATGCCGGTCCGCTCCACGATCCACTCGCTGTTGGTGTCGACCATGCCTTCCAGGTCTTTGTTGGTGAGCACGCCGGGCGGAACGTGGCAACCAAGCGCGCTGATTTTTACTTTCGGCAATTTTCCTCCAAGGCCAATTGGCCCTGATGTGCTAGATTGTTGGAAATGCAAGATCGCGGCTCGGGCTCAGCCGTATCCGGATTTCAAAGCGCGTTGCTTTTCGAAACTCCGGAAGAAATCTACACCCGAGTCTTCCGGGAACTCAAACCCCGCAGTCCGCTGCCCAAATTCGCCGTGGAATTCTGCCGGTTCGCTAACGCAGACAGCTTCATCCGTTTGGAATCCGGCGCCATCCTCGTGCGCATCTCGGATTTGCTGGAGGGCGCGCCAGCACCGGTCACTGAAGCCCTGGCCCAGATTCTGCTAGGCAAACTATATCGCCGTCCCGCTGCGCGGAAATACGTCCATCGCTACCGGCTCTACCTCAACCGCCGGGACGTAAGGCGCCAAATGCATCTGGTGCGCCAGATCCGCGGGCGGAAATTCGTTTCCGGCCCACAAGGTAGCCATTATAACTTGGAGGCGGTCTTCGAAGCGCTGAATGGCGAGTACTTCCAAAATATGGTGGCGCAGCCGCGCTTGGGTTGGAGCCGGAGATTATCGCGCAACCGCCTGGGACACTACGACCCCTCGCATAATGCCATCATCATCAGCCGCATCTTCGACAGCTTGACGGTTCCCAGTCTAGCGCTGGAATATGTGATGTTCCACGAGATGCTGCACCTGCAGTATCCGGTCGATCATCATGGGGTCCGGCGAAGGGTACACACGCGCGAATTTCACCAGGCGGAAAAGGCCTTCGTGAAACTGAAGGAGGTCAAGGAAATTCTAAAGAAGCTGTGAAGGCGCTTAGGCGACGGCTGCGCCGGTGTCCGGAATCATATGCCGCAACTCCAGACGCATAAACTCCATCGAGCGTACCAAACCGCGAACATCTACAGTCCCGAGACCACAAGCATGCAGAAGTAGACGGCCCTGGATGGCAAGCATGCCGACGGCAAATAGTGCTTGCTGTTTGTAAAGGATGCCGGCTAAATCGGGACGATCCTGAGCGGAACACATCATCATCAGGCGTAGCGCCGCACCGACAAGGCTGAAATCCCGGCTCAAACAAGCCAGATATTCACGAAAGACTTTCCGGCGCTCCGACCGCAGACGCCGCAACATGCGCTTGTCTACTCCAGGCTGGCTGGCCAGGAAGCGAAAATCGTCTTCAGCGAGCAAACGTTCCATGGGCCGGTACCGCGCAATCGACAGGTCGTTGATCCAGTCGACCGAAACCGGGAGCGATTTGGGCCCGGCGATCAGCCTACGAAATAAGAATGCCAGAACCGCACCTACCGCCA
Source organism: Bryobacterales bacterium (assembly GCA_963738375.1). Classification (GTDB taxonomy): domain Bacteria; phylum Acidobacteriota; class Terriglobia; order Bryobacterales; family Bryobacteraceae; genus Bog-159. Next base: position 411,338 of record CAVTWL010000006.1, read on the forward strand.
AGCAGACGAATGCGGCAAAGCCAAGGATGAGATCCATCTCCGTTAATTCTATCTCCAGGGAGAGGATAACCCGTTCAGTACAGAAAATCAATGGTTACTTTGGTCTATTTCCGGGCTACTCGCAGGAGTGCGGCGTTCAAGCTATTCAACTGGCTGACCAACTCTTGCTCGCGCTTTGGCGTGAAACTACGGCGAACGCTGGCCGTCCGGTGTTCCCCTGTCGGATTTAGCATCACCAACCAGGCACACAGCGAGGCGATCGTCACCAGATCGAGCGGGTAAGCAATCACCTGCAGGAACTGCTCACCGAATATGTGCATGCTCAGCAGCGAATACAGCGCGGTATTCCCCAAAAAATACCCGGTAAAAATCATGCTGTGGACAATGATGTTGCGAGTCAGGGTGATGGGGTACTGCGTCAGAAATCCCAGAATGGTGAGCAGGAAAACTGCCAGGCTGAAATATACGGCGCGCTCGGCGACGTAGTAGTACCGCAGAAGAGGGCCTTGACCGGTAACCGTGGACGGGGCTAGAAGAGTAAGGCCGGAGGCGAGCAGAGCAACCGCTACCGCTGCAAGCAGTATCCAACGCCCGGCTGTGGCCAGCCCGCGATAGTCGGCCAAAACCAAGCTGTAAATCTCCAGGAGTACCAGGACGTAAAATAGCCACTCCAGCGGCTCAGTCAGCACCCAAATCTTCTGGTAAAGATCGCTGTGCTGGTTGACCGAGGCCACCACCGCGCCCCGTACCGTCTCGAAGATCAGGTACAGAAAAAATGCCCGGTATCGCCTGTGCAGACCCGCCATGAGCAGACGAACGCTCAAGACAGCCGTGCCGGCCACTATAAGCAAGTCGAGAACTCGGGCCATGGGACTCCGGAATCACACTTCCAAACCCCGATTCTACCAGCACACCGAATTAAATCCCGCCAAAAAAGACCTGCTCAAAATGGCACGCGTGACACCGGGCGCTGTGATGCTCGTCTAGTTAACCCAGGGGCAAGGATTGCAAGTTGGCGGAGGAGCGCTGCCTTCGAGGCCGATGGCCGAGAAGAACGAGATCGCTAAAACGGCTGCCAACAAAACTTTCTTAAACATTGAGGTTTTCTCCTTGATTAACTAAAGTAACTACATCACAAAGTTATACGGTCGATGCGCGCAGCAGTGATGGCGGGAGAAACTTTTCCGAATCTGGAACAGCGATTAACCTTAGATAGCTGAAATAGCCCAGCCGGTATAATCAGCCCAGGACTCCTAGTGCTTCCGGATGGCTTGGGCTCAATCCCGCCGTTGTCTCCGGATCTATGTAGAATCGTGAGTGAGGAGCTTGTATGAGCGCTGGAAACTTCGGTCCGGAGAGACGTGCGAATCGGGAGCCCGCTGGGGATCTCTGGCGGCACACCATGGCCCGGATGCCTACCCTCTTCGGCCGGCTACTGTATCTTGCCTCGTTGCGCCAACAGACCGAAGGCAGCTACGAGCATGCGGGACTGTCCAAAATGGTCGGGGCGGAAGAGGCTGAAGACACCTTGCGAACCAGTCACGCACGCATCTTTCAGGATTGGCTCTGTCTAACCCTCGAGCAGCAAAAATCGGACTTGCAAGAATACCTGGCGGAGACACCCAATCCGTCTCAGTTGCTGTCAGACTGGTCCGAACCGTCAGCTTGTGCCCTATGGGTACCCGCGATCGCGCAGGACGCCGAACGGCGGTTGTTCACCGGGGATCTCGGTACTCTGATCTCGCTGCTCAGGCGGGAGTACGGCGGCGCCTCCCGGGTTCGAGAATCATAGCGACGCCCGTTATTTGGCCAATCACGTCGATTTCAGAAGGATAAGCGTAAATAACCGGCGGACTGGCGGACGACGGGTGCGGCTGCATGACCAGTTGCCCTGCGCTCAGCGAACACCACCCAATCACGCAGCCACCCCGATGTTCCAGCAAATAAATAGGCCTTTCAAATTCGTTGCTCCAATTGGAGTTAACGATTTTGCGCCGGCTTTCATCGATTAGCACGAGGGCGCCGGGATGCAGGATCGGATACATGGACCAATCTTCCGAGCCCACAAACGCATACCGGTGGTGACGAAGGTCGATGGCGTTCAATAGGGAAAGGGGAAGCTTCCCCCAGCGGCGGATGGCGCGGCTGAGATAGGTGGTTTTGCTAAGATCGATCGGCGGATCCACAATCAGGGGGACCTGAACTTCCCCGTGGATTCCCGGACCGAAGCCAAGCAGGTGCGTGTTCTCCAGCGGCAGCGCAGCGGCGTCAGCCGGAAGCACCGCCAAGTCCACTCCATACCACTCCAGCACCTCCGCGATATCCAATCGATAGATGGCGCACAAAGAATAGAGACGAAAAATAGTCGGAACCGTGCCTTTGTTTTCTATGTCCGAAAGGCGGCTCAGGGCGATAGAGAATTCATCGTTCTTGCGCAACTCCGCGATATGGATGCTGGCCTGCTCCACATCGCGATAACGCAGATTCAGACGCTCGCGGGCCCGCTTGAGCTTCTGTCCGGCCTCCGCCATGTTATCATCCTCAATCGGACGCGTCCACCACTCTGGACGCCGGAAATATTGCCTGGATACCGCTAGCGATTATATCCAGATACAGTGGGCGGGGCAAGGGGAAAATCTCCAATTTTGTTCTGAATTCCGAACAGCGCCCTGCGGAAGAGGTCGATTTTGAAAATCGTGATCGGGATCACAGGCGCCAGTGGCGCCATCTATGGGGTGCGGCTGCTGGAGCGTCTCCGCTCCAATCCAAGCGTCGAAACCCACCTGGTCTTAACGAGAGCGGGGGAGAAAACCCTATTCCTAGAGACGGATCGTCTCGCTGCGGACATTAAAAATCTGGCTCACCACTCTTATCCACTTGAGGATATCGCTTGCCGCCTCGCCAGTGGGTCGTTCAAAGTCGACGCTATGGTGGTCGCGCCGTGCTCCATCCAAACCATGTCCTCTATCGCATCCGGTATTTCCTCTAATGTCCTCTTGCGCGCCGCCGATGTGGCCCTCAAAGAACGGCGCCGCCTGGTGCTGATGGTCCGGGAAACGCCGTTTCACCTCGGCCACCTCCGCAATATGGCCGCGCTAACCGAAATGGGCGCCATCATCGCCCCGCCTATTCCTGGCTTTTATAATCGCCCGCAAACCGTCATAGACTTGGTCGACCACAGCGTCGATCGGGTGCTCGACCTGATTGGCGCCTCCGACGAAAACGTGCGCCGCTGGGAAGGACCGCGGCGATGAAGACTCGCGCAAAAGGGGCCTTGATTGCGTTCCAGGGCGAGCGCGGCGCCTTCAGCGAAGAGGCCGCTCGCCAGTTGTTGGGTCCGGATATACAGGTCTTGCCATGCCCTCGCTTCGAAGATGTCTTTCACAGGCTGCGTGACGGGGCGGCCGTCGGTGCGGTCATTCCCATAGAAAACACACTGGCGGGTTCCGTACACGAAAACTACGACAACCTCCTCCGCTTCGAATTCCCCATCGTCGCCGAAACGAATGTGCGCATCGTTCACAATTTGATGGCGCCCCCCGGCGTGCCATTTTCGAAACTGCGAAGGGTATACTCCCACCCGGTCGCGCTGAATCAGTGCCTCGATTTTTTCGCGCGCTACCCAAAAATCGAACGGGTTACCTACTACGATACAGCCGGCAGCGCGAAAATGGTCATGGAGGAGAGGCTCCAGGATGCCGGAGCCATCGCATCCGCAGTCGCCTCGGAAATCTATGGCGCACACATCTTGCGCCGCTCCATTGAGGACGACCGGCGCAATTTTACCAGGTTTTTTCTGCTCAGGACGCCGGACTATACCCGCAAATTTCCCCCATTGATACCCCCAAATGCGCAATGGAAAACCTCGTTGGTGTTCTCTACGCGCAACATCCCCGGCGCTTTGTTCCGATGTTTAAGCGCATTCGCACTCCGGGATCTGAATTTAACGAAAATTGAATCCCGCCCCCTGCGCGGAAAGCCGTGGGAATATCTTTTTTATCTGGATTTCTTGGGCCCGGTGGATTCGCCCGCCGCTCAAAATGCGCTTGGGCATTTGCGCGAGCTCGCTGATGTCCTGAAGGTGTTGGGCTGCTATCCGCGCGGGTAAAGCCGCTCTGATTCTACTGGATGGTGCTGGCGCCCTGAATACCCAAATCTGACGCCAATACATTCTTATTAATGTGGTTATCGAGATTGATCGTGTAAGTTTCAGGCGCTTCAATCAAAATCGGCGAGTGGGTGGCGCAGATGATCCGGAAATTCTTCTGATCCACTAATTCCAGCAGCATCTTCAGGATGCGGCGCTGGTTCGAGACCGAAAGCGCCATCTCCGGCTCATCCAGCAGCAGGATGGTGCCGTCGGGCAGACCCGGAAAATTTTCGCGAAACATGCTCAGCATCACCTGGCCGTGGCTCGCCATGCTCAGGAATTCCTGCATGTGGGGGTCTTCCTTGAAGAACTCCAGATTCGTCCGCGGATTGTGCGCCTCGGCATCGAACAGGTAGGTGGCGCCCAATCTTCACTTTGCCGGGATCGAGGCGATACACGTAGCCGTCCACCTGTTTCGCCGCGCAGCGCGTAGTTGATCGAATGCAGCAGCGTGGATTTGCCCGAACCGTTTTCGCCCTGCAGCATGACGATGGGATGGGATAGGTCCACGATCATGGGCATATGGAAGTTCAGATTGACGAAAACGGGATGGGCAAGAATTTTGAGAAACATCAGTTGTCAGGATAGCAGGCCGTGCGTTAAAATGGCCGCGAAAGTGAGGTTGAAGCCATGAAGCTTGGAATGCAGCTGGCGGTGCTCGGTTTGATCGCCGCTGTGGGTTTGACGGCCCAAGACGGGGGCGGTTGGGTCTCCATGTTCGACGGCAAGACCCTGGACGGTTGGAAGGCGGGCGACAATGCCGCGAGCTGGACCGTGAAAGACGGCAAAATCGTCGGGGACGGAGAGCGCAGCCACCTCTTTTACATGCTCCACGAATGCGGCAACTGCGAGTTCAAGGCCGAGGTCAAGATCAATCACGGCGGCAATTCGGGGATGTATTTCCGGGCAGCCTTCGGTCCGGAGTGGCCGGCGGGTTACGAGGCGCAGGTGAACAACACGCATTCGGACTGGCGGCGCACGGGCAGCCTGTATCGCTTCGCGGACATTAAAGAACAACTCATCCCCGACGACACTTGGTGGACGCAAGACGTCCTCGCCAACGGGAACCACATCATCATTAAGGTGAACGATAAGGTAGTCGTCGATTACGTGGACGAGAAAAACACCTACACCAAGGGCCACCTGGCGCTCCAGCAGCATAATAAAGGCAGCGTGGTGGAATTCAAGGATCTGATGATGCGGCCGTTGCCGCCAAAATAACGCCGCTCCGCCATCACTCCGAACGCAGCGCTTCCTTGGTTCCCTGGTGGACCGGGTACAACAGGACTCCAAACAGCAAGGCGGAGGACCATACACCTGATACAATCGGCGGCGGATGATATGACCAACGAAATCAGCAGGCGTAGCTTTGTGGCGTTGGCCGGGACGGCCATGGCGGCTTCGCGCGCGAAGGGCGCCAACGACCGCATCAACATCGGGCAGATCGGTATCGGCGCGCGCGGAGGCTATCATTTGAAAGCCTGCCTGGCGCGGCAGAAGGCGCGCGCCGATGTGCAGGTGGTCGCGGTCTGCGACGTTTACAAAAAGCGCTTGAACCGCGCCGCCGGCCTGGCGGAGGGCGCCAAAAGCTACCTGCATCATCAGGAACTCCTGCAGCGCAGCGATATCGACGCGGTATTTATCGCCACGCCCGACCACTGGCATGCTCCCATCGCCATGGCGGCGATCGCGGCGGGCAAGGATGTCTACCTGGAAAAGCCCATGACGCACACCCTGGAAGAAGCCAAGGTGCTGTGCAATCGCGCACGGGAGGCGAAACGCATCGTGCAGGTCGGCGTGCAAGGAACTTCGTGGACCCGCTGGCATAAGGTGCGCGAAATGGTCCAGAGCGGCATGCTCGGCCAAATCGTCGCCGCGCAGGGAACCTACAGCCGCAACAATCCCGACGGCGACTGGAACTGGGATATCGATGCGGAAGCCGGCCCGCGGGGCAAGGGCGACCACTTTATCGACTGGCAACAGTGGCTGGGAGCAGCTCCGCCCCGTAATTTCGACGCCGACCGGTTCTTCCGTTTCCGCAAGTATTGGGACTATTCAGGCGGCATCGCCACCGATCTTCACTACCACATCGTGGCGCCGTTTCACCTGGCGCTCGGCAATCAGCATCCTACGCGCGTGGTCGGCGGGGGAGGGCTGTATGTATATAACGATGGGCGCGAAGTCCCCGATACGTTCATGGATTCCGCGGATTATCCCGGCAAGTACACCATCACGGTGGAATCTTCCCAAGTGAACGAAGTGGGCCCCGTGACCATGCTACGCGGCACCAAAGCGACCGTTTTTCTCGGCGACGAATGGGAAGGACCGAAAAACCGGCAATTCGACCATGCCCAAGTCGTTGCCGAACAACCCTACCGCAAGGAATTCGCCGCCAAGTACGGCAAAGAGGAAATCATGGTCCCGGGCCTGGGCAACGAGGGCGACGACAAGCACGTCGACAATTTCTTCGATTGCGTACGCTCCCGCCAGGAGCCGAATTGCAGCGCGACCTTGGGCTACACCACCATGACTCACATCGCGCTGGCCGTGCGAAGCTATCGCGAAGGCAAAATGTTCCATTTCGATCCGGCGAAAGAGGAGGTCATCGAACGTGGCTGAACGGGTTAAGGTTGGCATCATCGGGTCGCAGTTTCAAGGCGACATTCATGCGGCATCGTTTCAAATCATGCCGGAAGAAGCCGAAGTAGTTGCCGTATGTTCGCCCACCCCCGGTCATGCGGCGGAACTGGCGCAAAAGTACGGCATACCCCGCGTCTTCACGGACTACAAGGAGATGCTGCGCGAGAAGGACATCGAGATGGTGACCATCGCGGCGCCCAACGCGCTGCACCGCGGGATGACCGTCGACATCGCGCGCGCCGGCAAGCACGTCGTTTGCGAAAAACCGCTGTGCATGACCTTGGCGGAAGCCGACGAGATGATCGACGTCTGCCAACACGAAGGCGTCCTGTTGCTCTATGCCGAAGAACTGCTGTTCACGCCAAAGTACGTCAAAGCCAAGGAAATGGCGGATCACGGGGCCTTCGGCAAGGTGTATCTCGTCAAGCAGAGCGAGAAGCACTTCGGCCCGCATAGCCCCTGGTTCTGGGACGTGACCAAGTCCGGCGGCGGCGTTTTCATGGATATGGGCTGCCATGGCATCGCTTTCTGTTATTGGTTCTTCGACCGTTCGCCGATCAAGAGCGTGACCTGCCACATGGGCACTTACGTTCACGGAGCGAAGACCAAAGGGGAGGACGATAGCATTTGCATCATCGAATTCGCCAATGGCGGCGTCGGGCTGATTGAGAACAGTTGGGCCAGACGCGGTGGCATGGATGATCGCACCGAGATCTACGGCGAAGGCGGCGTCAGCTATCCGAATCTGCACATGGGCAATGCCATGCCCACCTATAGCGAATACGGTTACGGCTATGCGGTAGAAAAAGCGCCAAGTACCAAGGGCTGGAGCTATCCGGTCTTCGACGAGCTTTGGAATTACGGCTCGCCGCATGAGATGCGCCACTTCGCGCGCTGCGTGCGGGGCAAGGAAAAACCGCAATCCACCGGCGAAGACGGCCGTGTAGTGATGGAAGTCCTCTACGCGGGCTACGCGTCGGCGGGGCAGGGAAGGAAGGTCGAATTGCCTTTTCGCGCCGAAGGCGTCCAACGGCCGATCGACTTGTGGCTGGGTAAACCAAAATGACTACGCCGGCCGGCTCAATGCGCAAGGAGCCATGCGCAGGCGGTCGAATGCGGACATAGCTACAGTCATGCGCGATTCAAGATAGACGTTCACTCGCGCCTCCTGAATCATGCCATTCGCCCAGCGGATGATATAAGTCACGGGAAAGCCGATGACCGTGCCATCGGATAAGGTCAAAGTCGCGTCCGCTTCGTAGATACAAACGCTGCTCGCGGTCCACAACTGCACCAATGCGTGGCGGAGTTCATCGGCATCAAGCGATAGCTGGATCAATGCGCTACGGATGGCGGAACGGCCTGTGATGGGCGCGAGCCCCGGCAGCTTCAGCGTGGCGCCCGCCGCGAAGAAGGAAGCCGTAGCGTCGGCATCTAGTGTCTCCAGCATGCTAAAGCATTTCTTCACACGCATGGAAACGGTCTCGGAATCGCTCCGGATCGAGACAGGTTTTGCCGCAGCCGCGGCGGGACAGATTTCCGGCAAGTAGTTGAGGCGCGGGGCAGCGCCAATGCGTTTCACTGTCTTTGTTAAGCTTAGGTAAAATGTGCAAGAAACGATTCTCCTTGGCCTCCGTGCCGCGTCAGCAACATAGGCTATACTATGCCTAGCCGCGAGGTCATCCTATGGCAAAATGTTTTCAAAGTAATTCATACTTCTTGCTTTCAGTCTGTAGTTTCGCACTTACTCTTTTCTTGAGTCCTTCCGTTCGTGCCGAACGCCCGGTCCCCATGCCGCCACCCAATGGCCTGGACAAGCTGCAAACGCTTGCCGGCAACACCCGCGCTGAAGCCACCACCCAGAATGACCGCGGGCGAGTGCCGGATAGCTTCGCCATGGACCACATGATGATGCAACTGCAGCGTAGTCCGGCACAGGAAAAAGCTGTCACGGATTTCATCGACTCGCAGCACAATTCCGCTTCGCCCAACTTTCACCAATGGCTGACCGCGGTCGAGTTCGGTAAGCGGTTCGGACCATCCGCCGCGGAGCTGGACAAAGTCTGCGCGTGGCTGCGATCCAGCGGTTTTACTGTAAACTCCGTGTATCCGGGTGGCACGCTAATCGATTTTTCTGGAACGGCGGGGCAGGTTGCCATTGCATTTAGGACCGAGATTCATCGCCTCGAAGTCGACGGAAAACAGCACTTCGCCAACATGAGCGATCCGAAGATCCCGGTAGCGTTGGCGGCTACGGTAACCGGTATCGTCGCGTTGCACGATTTCCGGCCGCACCCCCTGCACAAGCCTCACGCGCAGTACACCGTGGGGGACGCCGGCTACACGTTCCACCTCTTGGTGCCGGCCGATCTCTACACCATTTATGACCTGAACGCGGCATTCAAGGCGGGTTACACAGGACAAGGCCAGACCATCGCATTAGCCGAAGACAGTGACCTTTATGATCCAGCGGATTGGAGTACCTTCCGCAGCGTGCTCGGACTTTCCGGCTATACATCAGGATCGCTGGTCACCGTGAATCCGCAACTCGCCGGCGGAGCTTCCAATTGTTCCGATCCCGGCCCCTCCGGGGACGATATCGAAGCGACGCTTGACGTGGAATGGGCCAGCGCTGCCGCCCCCAACGCTTCAATCGTTTTGGCTGCATGCGCCGATGAAGGAGTGACATTCGGAGTCCTCACAGCGGCACAGAATTTGGTCAACGGCGCCAAACCGCCGCAGATTATCAGCGTCAGCTATGGCGAGTGCGAAGCAAATAACGGCGCCGCCGCCAATGCTGCCTACAACGCCATGGCGCAGCAAGCGGTGGCCGAAGGGATTTCGGTTTTCGCCGCTGCCGGTGATGAAGGCGCGGCCAGTTGCGATGCCGGGTACAGTTCGGCTACCCATGGACTTGGCATCAGCGCCTTGGCGGCATCGCCTTACAGCGTCGCGGTTGGCGGAACGGATTTCGCCGACATGTCGCTCGGCTCCACTCACAAGTACTGGACCGCAACGAATAGCTCAACTTACGGTTCCGCGGTTTCCTACATCCCGGAGATCCCCTGGAACGATTCTTGCGCGGGATCCATCCTGTCGGTTTACGAAGGCTATTCGACCGGCTACGGCGCGGACGGCTTTTGCGGTACGAGCACGGCGCTCCTTTATGGCAGCATCACGGTAGGCGCGGGCAGCGGAGGTCCAAGCGAATGCGCTACCGGCGCGCCCACCGTGAATCAGGTGGTGAGCGGCAGTTGCCAGGGATACGCGAAGCCATCCTGGCAAACAGCCACCGGCAATCCGAGCGATGGCGTTCGCGACATCCCTGACGTTTCGCTGTTCGCCGCTACTGGCATCTGGGGGCATTATTACGTGACGTGCTTCTCGGATCCGGCAAACGGAGGGGCGCCATGTACCGGTGCTCCCATCAACTGGGGCGGCGCCGGTGGCACCTCCTTCGCTTCGCCGATCATGGCGGGCATCCAGGCTCTGGTCAATCAAAAGATGGGTGGCGCGCAGGGCAACCCCAATCCGGTTTACTACAAGCTGGCCGCCAGTTCCGTGGCTTCCTTGGTTTTCCATCCCGTCACCACGGGTGACATCACCGTCAATTGCTCCGGCGAGATTGCCTGCTTCGGCGCTAGCTTTGAGGGACGAGGCAGGGCAACACCCATCACCACCTTCGTCGGCAACGGGGCACTGTCGACCAGCAGCCAGAAATTGAGTCCGGCCTATCCTGCGGCCGCCGGATGGAATTTCGCCACCGGCCTGGGCAGTGTTGACGTCTTCAATCTGATCTCGAACTGGAGCGCGGGACAATGAAAAAAGTGGCGATGGGCAAGACCCTCATCCTTCTCAGCGCAGCTCTGTTTTGGGCGGCTGTTCCCGCGCGCATGCCAGCTCAGACTTTCGATTCGAGCGGCACCGCCGGCTTGAACGGACAGTATCTCTTTCGCTACGTGAATTACTTCAACGACCAGTACGGTAATCTCACCGAGGCCTGTACGTTGTCGGGCGTCATCACCTTCGATGGCAATGGGAAGTACTCGACCGCCAATGCGCAATTGGCGGATTCGTTAAGTCCGGGCGGTTGCGCTTCCCTCGGCGGTGGCACGTACGGCGTACAGCCGAACGGGATCGCCCAATTGGACAGCCCGCTTTACGCCGCGACACTGTTCGGCACTTTCAGTTCTCCGGTCCTCATCGCGAGCGGCACGGAAGACGATTACTTCGACCTGTTTGTCGCCGTGAAGGCGCCGCCCTCGTCGCTTTCAAGTAGCAGCCTGTCGGGCGCTTTCACTGTAGGCACCCTCGATTTTCCAACCGCTTCGGTTTCGCTGGCGCGCGAAGGCTACTTCACGCTGAACGCGGACGGCAAAGGTAATGTTGCGGCCTTCACCATCAACGGTTCGGCCGCGAATCTTACACCGGCTATCACTACTCAAAGCGTTGCGGCATCCACTTACTCTCTTTCCGGTACCGGCGGCGGAACGCTGAACTTACCCGGTACTTATGGCGATACCACTCAGCTCATCGCCGGCGCCAAGCTACTCTATGTCTCGGCCGACGGCAATTATGTAATCGGCGGTTCCGCCGAGGGATCGGACATCATGTTCGGCTTCCGCGCGCCGTCGGGCACGGTATCCAACTCGCTGCTGAATGGGACTTACTTCATGGCAGGTATGGAGGAAAATTCGACCAGCTACGTTCCCCTCGACGCCTTCTACGGTTCCCTCAACACCAACGGAAACGGTCAACTCATCTGGCACGAACGGTTCGACGACGTCGTGGATTTGCAGACTTACGACTATACGTTTAACACTCCCATCACCCTGGGCGCCGACGGCAGCTACTTCGATGGGAGTTACTATAATTACCTGGCCGGCGCCGGGGGCTCCGCCATGATGCTGATTGGGGCCGATCCGCAGTACTCGATTAACGTGGGCGTGCATGCTCCGTCCGTCACCCCGTCTTCCAGCGTGTGGATTTTGCCAACCTACATCACCAACGCGGCAAACTACACGCCCATCACCAATGCGTACACCCCCGGAGAATTGGTGAGCTTGTACGGAACTTTCGGCGCCTCTTCTGCGACCGCTAACGTTCTTCCGATTCCCACAAACCTGAACGGCGTGGAAGTGACGGTAAACGGAACTAAAGCCCCTGTATTTCTCACCAGCGCAAACCAGATCAGCGCGTTGATTCCTTACGAAATCGCCGGCGACGCTTTCGCCACGTTCCAGGTGTCGGTGAACGGAACAAAGTCAAATACGGATACTGTCTATGTGGATAACTCGTCGCCGGGAATTTACACGCAGTCGGAAACCGGACTTGGTTCCGCCGCCATCCTGCACGCCGATTATACGCTCGTCGACTCCAATAGTCCTGCGCAGCCCGGGGAGACGGTCCTCCTGTTCATGAACGGTCTAGGCACGGTCAGCCCCTTGGTGAATGACGGTGCGGCCGCTTCCAGCACCGACTTGAGCTACGCCGATGAATACGACAACGGAGGACTGTACGTTTACCTAAGCGACGGTGTCAATTCTCCCGCGTCTGCAACCGTCGATTTCGCGGGATTGGCGCCCGGTTTTGCCGGGCTCTATCAAGTAAATTTAACGCTGCCGTCGACCGGCTTGGCGAATGGCGATGTCGACCTCGTGTTCGATACCATCGAAGCCCAAAACGCCATGGCCACCATCCCCGTGAGCGGGTTCCCAACCGCGGCGATACGGACCCGCGCAGCGCATCGCGCATTCCGGCCCAGGATTCGGCCGACCTCCGCGCAAAACACGAATTCGGCCAATCGGCGCCGCGCCCTGCCGGAGCGAATCGCCCAGAAACCGTAGGCATCCACCGGTTCAGGGTGCGCGGCGTCAAACGACCGTAAGCTGGCCGCGTTCGCTCCTCCGTTGGAAGCCTCGGATGCGAGCTTCCTTCGGCCTGCCGCGGCCCGCACCCAACCGCACAGCCTGTGACTCGCGTTCACCCGAAATCGGTTAGAATTGCGTGTGCACTTTCGGCGACTCGCTTGTTTCATTCTCGGTGCGTGGCTAGCCGGCGGCCTGTTCATGGACATGGTTGCCACGCAGAATTTCCGGTCTGTCGGCCTCTTGCTTGGAAGTCCGGCGCCCCAGGCCGCCGCGGCATTCGCGAAGTTGGGAGAAGACGATGCGCGCATGCTGCTGCGCCATCAGGTCTCTGAGCAGAATCGCTGGTATTTTGAAACCTGGGGCGCGATTGAAGTCGCCATCTCCGCCTCTCTACTGCTCGTCCTGCTGTTAGGCAGTATCGAAAAGCAATTTTCATTGCTCCTGGCGTTGCTGATGATGCTGGTCGCTATCGTTCAGCGCTTCCTGTTGACCCCGCGGATGATCGTGCTGGGCCGGCTGATCGACTGGGTTCCGGTCGGCGATTTGTCCGATGATCGTTCGCGATTCTGGGAGCTGCACAATGCCTTTGTCGGTCTCGAGATACTGAATTGGCTGTTGGCCCTGCTGCTCGGGCTCGCGCTGATCTTCCGCACCCGGGGACGGACGGTCAATCGGGACACGGACTTCGCGGCCCTGCGCTGACTGGCGCCCACGCTCAGGTGCGGCGCCCGGACTGGTGGCTTGAAAGTTTAACCGCCAACCCGCTCGCGCACGTTAAACTCCAGCTTCCATCGCCGCCCGTCCCGCGCCACGCACCACAACTGCAGCATGCCGGTTTCCGTCACCACCGTCTCGAACGACACCGGCACAACATCCGCGCCGTCCTGTTCGGCCTTCAGGTTGACCTCCATCGGCGCCAGTTCTTCCAACTCTTGCCCGATGTCGTCGATCAAATCCCCAGGCTGATCGTTCTTGCGCGCCGCCGAAGTGAAAAACCGGAACTCCGCCGGCTCGCCCACTACCAGGCCGAACTCGCGGTTGGCAATGCGCAAATCGGTCCCTTCTTCCATCCCGAAGGGCACCACCGTCAGCGCCTTCAACGGCGCAGCGAATCCTGGGATCGAAGGCATCGCGCTCTCGATCGCCACATAATACGTCCGCGGCACGCCGCCGCGGATTCGCACGCCCCGCCCCCGCCTCGCCAGCCCATAATACGCCGCGCCGCGCGAAACCGCGTGCATCAGGTCCTCGCCGCTCAGCGATTTCACCGCCGGCATGCCTTCTTCCGCCAGCCACGAGTCCAGCACGCTCAAGATCCGCTCCCGGATCAAGCGCGCATTCAGCACGCCGCCGTTGAACAGGATATGCGTAGGGCACGCCAGTCCGCTCGGACCGCGGCGCACCCCGCCATGCTCCGCGCTCGAAGCTTGTTGGCGTAGAAACCGCGCCAGATGGCGAGTCATCGCCGCATCCGCCGCATACGGCAGCCCGATCTCCTGCAGTCCTGTTCGTCGCTGCCGCGCAGGCATATCGTGGCTGGAAACCGCGGGCAAGAATCCCTCGGTCAGCAGCCGCTCCAGATCCGCCTTTTGCAGCTTCGCCTTGATCGACCCTCCGATCAATCCCGTGCCTTTGCCCAGAATCGTGACCGGCGCTTCGTCTTTCTTGTTGGCCGGATCCAGCAGCTTCTCCTTCGCCGTCCGGCAATTGTTCCACAGCGCCTGCAGTTGCAAATTGTCGATTTTGGTCCCCTGCTGCGCGAGTTGATCGGCCACGATGCGCGCCAACGCCAGATCGATGTTGTCGCCGCCCAACAAAATATGTTCCCCGGCTGCCACCCGCTCCAGCGTCAACTCGCCCGCCTGCTCCGTCACCGCGATCAGGGTGAAGTCGGTGGTTCCCCCGCCGATATCCGCAACCAGGATCAAATCGCCCACGGCCACGCGCTCGCGCCAGTCCGGGTGCCGCTCGATCCACGCATAGAACGCCGCCTGCGGTTCTTCCAGCAGCGTAATGTTCTGGTATCCAGACTGCTCCGCCGCCTTCAGGGTCAAATCCCGCGCCACCGCGTCGAACGAAGCCGGCACCGTCACCAATACTTCTTGCTCGGTGAACGGCGCATCAGGCATCTTCGCGTCCCAGGCCTGCCGCAGATGCTCCAGGTACCGCTTGCTGGCCTCCAACGGCGAATATCTCTGAACGCCGTCAGGGCGCGCGAAAGGGCAAGATGGGCGCGGTGCGGTCCACCCCGCCATGCGACAGCCACGACTTCGCGGACGAAATCAACCGCCCCGCGTTCTCCACGCCCCGCTTTTGAGCCAGGTGCCCGACAATCGTTTCCGGCTTCGCATCCCACGGCAATTCCGTCGAACCCGCCGGAAAATCGCTCGGTCCCGGCACATACAGGAATGACGGCAGCAGATCCTCGTCGCGCACTTCCGACGGATTTACCAGTTGCGGAATTCCGAGCAACTCAACCTTCGGCAGCGCGAACGGGTCAGCATCCGGCCGGTTCTCCGCGTAAGAAAGCGCGGAGTTGGTGGTGCCCAGGTCGATGCCAATGATGTAGCGAGGTTCCATGCGGCTTCCGGCGCCCAGCTATTCGACTTCGATTTCAGCCGGAGCGATGATGGACGCGTCCTGTTTGGGATTCAGCGCGGGCAGATCCAGTTTCGCCGCCTTCCAGCCCTTGTGCCGCAGCGTCCCGCCTTCCGGCTTGGTTGCCGGCACGTTGCCGATAAATTTCACTGCCGCCGGATCGCTGGTCGCCGGACGCACATAAGCGCCCTCCACGCCGTCGATCACCGGCTGCAGGGTCAGATACCGGCTCAGCGAATCGCGCGCCTGATCGTGCAGGATGCGCACCGCGGCCCCGATCTGTTCATCTTCGAATCCGCTCACGTCTTCCATCAGAAAATCGAGCAGCCGAGAGTCGCGCTGCAGGATTGCCAGCAGTTGTACGGCATACGCCGGATCGGGCGGCGCGGGCGCGGCTTTGGCGGCCGGTTTCGGCGCTGCCTTCACCGGCGCCGCAGGCTTCAATTCTTCTGGCAGCGGATTCCCAAAAAGGATCGCGAAGAACGCGCGGAAGGCTAGTAAAATACGGCTCAAGTGTTGTGCTCCAAGTACTTAGGATAACATCCGCCTGTCGCCGCTCGCCCGCTGCGTTACAATCACGGCATGCGCTTGCTCACCTTCCAACGCGAACACCACCCCGAACCCGGCGTCCTCATCGGCGATGACATTATCAGTCTCCACGGCGCGGGTTTCGCCGATCTGCATTCCGTGGTGGCCGGCGGCGCCGACGCCCTCGACCGTGTTCAGAGTTGGATTTACGATCCACCCTGGGGCGAGATCTGCAAAGCCGCCGGCGCCAAACTGCACGCGCCTCTCATGCGCCCCACCAAGATCGTCTGCATCGGCTTAAACTACCGTGCCCACGCCATCGAGTCCAAAATGGAGATCCCTGAGGTGCCCACGGTCTTCTCCAAGTTCTCCACCTCCGTAATCGGTTGTGGCGACTCCATCGTGCTGCCCCGCAATTCAACCAAGCCCGATTACGAAGCCGAACTGGCGGTAATCATCGGCAAGCGCGGCCGACATGTCCCGGCCGAACACTGGCGCGATTACGTCTTCGGCTACACCAACTTCAATGACGTCAGCGCCCGCGATTTCCAGTTGCGCACCTCCCAATGGACCATCGGCAAAACCTTCGACACTTTCGCGCCCATGGGCCCAGCCATCGTCACCGCCGACGAAATCGAAGATCCCCACAACCTCGACATCTCCACCATCATCGGCGGCGAAGTACTCCAGCACAGCAATACCAGCGACCTGATCTTCAAGATTCCCGAATTGATCGCCTACCTCTCCAGCGTCTTCACGCTGGAGCCCGGCGACGTGATCGCCACCGGCACGCCATCCGGCGTCGGTATGGCCCGCACTCCGCCGCGCTGGCTCAAGCCCGGCGATGAAGTCATCATCCGCGTACAAGGACTGGGCGATCTGCGCAACCCCGTCGTCGCGGAACCGTAGGGGCCCGGAAGCTTTGTCCCGCGCGGGCTGCTCGACCGGTGCGGTTGGTCGGCGCCACCCGCGCGCGAATTCCCGTTTGCCGGTATGAAGGGAATCGTATCGACCCGGCTGGAATTCCGGAACCCGAGTTGCCACAGAACGTTGACACCTGACTATGCCAGTCCCGAACAGGTGCGCGGTAGGGCCATGAGCACTGCGTCCGATGTGTATTCGCTTGGCGTCTTGCTCTACGAACTGGTGGCCGGCGCCCGGCCCTACAAACTCGCGGATCGGCCCCTCGATCAGGCCATCGAAACCATCTGTCTTAAAGACCCAGCCCCGCCCAGCACTCGCAGCGCAAGGAGCCGGAGAGCCGTTACCCGTCGGTGCGCGATTTTGCCGAGGACATCGGCCGCTACCTGGCATTCCAGCCCGTCGGAGCCCGGCAGGGCAGCTACCGGTACGTGGCGCTGAAATTTGTGCGCCGCCACCGGGCCGGGGCCGCTATCGCCGCGGCGGCCTGCCTTTTTCTCGCGGCCTCTGCCGCCCTGATCGTCCGTCAATCGCAAGTCGCCCGCTTCGAGCGCGATCGCGCCCAGCGGCGGTTTAACGAGGTCCGCCGCTTGGCTCACTCCGTAATCTTCGACCTGGGGCAGATCGCCTCCCTGCCGGGCTCGACCCCGGTGCGCAAGGAATTGATCGCCAACGTCATCGTGTACGTGGATGGCCTGGCCAAGGAGTCCGCCGGTGATTCTGGGTTGCAGCAGGAACTGGCTGAGGCGTACTTGCGGATCGGCGACTTGCAAGGCGGGGGCAATGAGAATTTGGGCGACCAGCAGGGGGCTCTGGCGAGCTTTCAACGGGCCGAGCGCATCGCGCGAGCCTTAGTCGCGGCCCAGCCTTCCTTCGGCGCGCGTCAATTGTTGCTGCAGGCGTTGCGCGATCTTGGCGGCGTCTACGACCGAACCAGCGATCGCCGCAAGGCCACCGCCTATCGCAAGGAAACTCTCGCGCTCGCCAGGGAGCTGCAAAAACAGTTTCCCGCCAACGAGGGTGCGCGGCTCATGCTGGCCAACTCCCTGTTCGACATGGCCGGTCTTACCAGCGATTCACAATCCCTGGCGTTCCGCCTCGAAGCCTTGCCCATCTTTGAGGAGTTGCTCCAAGCCAAACCCGCCGACCCCAAGCGCCAGCGCAACGCCGCACTCATCAACAAGTCGATCGCCGGCTATTGGTTGGACGTCGATGTCGCTCGGGCGCTTCCGTTCCTGCAGCGGGCCCGTGCGCTGGATGAGGCGCGCCTAGCCAACGACCCGGGGCACCAGGGCGCCAAGCTCGATTTGTCGTTCGATTACGGCGAACTCGGACAGTATTTCGAGCGTCAGCGTAACTTTCTCTCAGCCCTCGAATATCAGCGCAAGACGCTAGCCATCCGCCGAGACTTGGCGTCGTCCGACCCCAAGGATGTATGGAAGCAGGATCGCCTCGCGTGGACCCTCACCAATACCGCCAGCATCCTCTTGTCGCTCCATGACTATCCAGGCGCTTTCAAGAACCTGGCTGAAGCGAGGAGCATCAGTGAACGCCTCGGGATATCCACCAAAACGAGAACCGCCAATTATGCAGTGGCGCTGCTGTTTAGCGGCGAGGCCGACCGCGCCGTCGGGAGAGAACGCGCCGCTTGCCAGGAATTCTCGAAGGCCAGGGACCTGTTTGCCAAAGCTCCGAACACATCGTTAATTGCCAGGCCGCTCGCGGAACTGCAAGAGGATATGGCTTCGTGCGGGCGGCGCTAGGCGGATTGGCCGTCAGGTACGAAAATTCGCAAGAGCCGCGCGCCGTCCTTGGCGCTAACCATAAACGGATCTGCCTCTGCCGGAACCACCCATGCCCGCCCCGGCGCAAAGCCCTCATCCCCGAACTGCCCCGATCCCCACAAACAGATCAGTAGCTCCGCGCGCCCCGTGCCCGCCCACTGCGCGTCGCCCGCAATCGCCCACGACTCTGTCCGGAAATACGCGCACTCGGCCAGTAGTTTCCGTCCGTTCCCTAAATCGACCGGCGGCGTAGCTCCTGGATGCGCGCCCAAATCCGCCACCGCCAGCGCCGCGTCCACATGCAATTCGCGCGGACGTCCATAATCGTACAGCCGGTAAGTCACGTCGCTATACTGCTGGATCTCGCATAGCGCCATGTCCTCGCCAATCGCGTGAACCGTCCCCGCCGGCACGAAAAAAGTATCGCCCGCATGCGCCGGATACCAATTGAGCAGCCCTTCGATTTCACCCGAGAGCGCGGCCGCCCGCGCCCGCTCGCGATCCAGCGGCTCCTTGAATCCCAACGCCAGCCGTGCCTTCGGCCCCGCCCGCAGCACATGCCACATCTCGGTCTTTCCCGCTCCGCTCGCGGAATCGCCCGGATGCACCTGCACCGACAACTTCTCCGAAGTAAAAAGGAATTTCACCAGCAGGCGCGGCTCTTCTGGGGCGACAAACCAGACCTCGCCCGTCTTCGCCGGTCCCCGTGGATACCAAGGTTCCGTGTCCGTGGTTCCCCAGACTTTTTCGAGAGCAGTCGATTTCAGTCGGCGGATTTTCACTGTGCCGCGATAAAACGATGCAGACGGTCGAGCCCGCGCTCGAGTTCGTGCATCGAAGTCGCGTACGAAATCCGTACGTGTTCGCCGGTCCCGAATGCCTCGCCCGGCACCACGGCCACCGCCGCCTTCTCCAGCAGTTTCTCGGAAAACTGCAGCGTGCTCGAAATCCCGTTGCGGAACGCCACCGAAATATTCGGATACGCGTAGAAAGCCCCACGCGGCTCCGCGCACTTCACGCCCGGAATCTCCCGCAAGCGCCGCACCACGAAGTCGCGCCGCTTGGCATACTCCGCCAGCATCGCCTTCACCGAATCCTGCGGCCCGCGCAGAGCTTCCACCGCGCCCTTCTGCGCGATCGAGGTCGGGTTCGAAGTGGAGTGGCTCTGCAGCTTCAGCATGGCCCCGATCACCCGTGCCGGCGCCAGCGCAAAGCCGATGCGCCATCCGGTCATGGCATACGTCTTCGACAGCGAGCCCGCCACCAGCACGTTGTCTTTCGCGCCCGCCAGCGACGCGATCGAAAACGGCTCGCTGTCGTACAGGAAGTGGCAATAGCACTCATCCGTCATCAGGAAGATGCCGCGTTCGGCAGTCAGCCGGTAAATCTTTTCGAACTCCTCCCGGTCCAGCACTGCGCCGCTCGGGTTCGAGGGCGAATTGATCAGCACCATCTTGGTGCGCGGCGTCAGATGCGGTTCCACCATATCCGCCGTCAGCGTGAACCCTTTGTCTTCGTCCGTTTCGACGAACACGCATTTGCCGCCGGCGTAGTTCACGACGTCTTTGTAAGTCACCCAGTAGGGAACTGGGATCACCACCTCATCGCCGGGATTCACCAAAGCCTGCGTCAGGTTGAAGATCGCGTGCTTGCCGCCCACCGAAATCAGGCATTCGCTCAGCCTGATAATTCGTTCCGAAATCGGCCGCGTGCCGTTCGCAAATGGCCTGCTTCAGTTCTGGAGTGCCGCCCGCGTTGGTGTACTTGGTGAAGTTCTGTTCCAGGGCGCGGATCGTAGCGCGCTTGATATTATCCGGGGTCGGAAAATCCGGTTCGCCCGCGCCGAAGTCCACCACGTCCACGCCCTGGGAACGCAGCTTTTCCGCATCGGCCGCCACTTTCATGGTGGACGACACGCTGATCAGTGAGATGCGATCCGCGATTGCCTGATTCGTTTCCACTATATCGTTTCTCCTTAACTTTCCTGGCTTCGCCCGAACCGCTGCCGCAGCCGCACTTCCACCGGCGGCGGCACCAGTCCTGTGATATTTCCTCCCAGCCCGAACACTTCCTTTACCAGGCGCGAGCTGATGAATGAGTGCGCTTCGCTGGCCAGCATGAAAACCGTCTCGATCTCCGGCCGCAGCCGTCGGTTCATCAATGCCATCTGCAATTCGTACTCGTAATCCGAGATCGCCCGGATTCCGCGCAGCAAAACGGTGGCGCCGTTCCGCGATGCATAGTCCACCAGCAAGCCCTCGAACCAGTCCACCTCGACGTTCGGGTAGCACCCTACCACTTCGCGCAGCATCTCGGTCCGCTCTTCGACGCTGAATAGTGGCTGCTTGGTCTCGTTGCGCAGAATCGCGACCGTCAGCCTGTCGAACAGGCGGCAGCCGCGCTCGATCAAATCCAAATGGCCATTGGTAATGGGATCGAACGACCCCGGGTATATGGCGGTCACTCGAGGCGGCTTCGTGGCCGCGCGCACGCGCTCAGTCTCGTTGGCTATCCTTCGATTCTACCCGATGCCGCCAGTACACGCCACATGCTTAGGCTGAGCCGACGGGCGGAAGACAGAACAGAGGCCGGAAGACCGAGAGAGAGAGGAAGGCGGCGTTGACGCCACGATGTTGGGTGCAGGATTATGACGTCGTTCTGAAACTGCTGTTGAAGGGTTCGGCATCGGCTACGATGCGCGCGTTGGGTGCGGTGACGGTGTCGAGGTGGCTGGACGTGGAGTTGCCCAGGTGCAGAATTTGCGGCTGGATTGTTGGGGGAGACGGCTGACTGCTGGTTGATCCATGTGGAATTGCAAAGCACAAACGACGCCGCGACGCGGATGGCGGAGTACTATTTGGGCATATACCGGCGCGGATGGATCGCGAGTTGCGCAGCGCGAATTTGTCGTTCCGGTACCGGCTGGTGGATATCCGGGAAATCGATGGGGAGCAGTTATTGGAGAGCGATAACATCGGGGACAATGTCATTGCGGTCCTGACACGATTGCGGGATCATCGAAGTGCGATCCGCGGGATTGTGAAGCGAATCGCAGGGCTGCGCCGCAGCCATTCCGCCGATCAGCTCTACGAGTATTGGCCATCGCCGGCGCATTAAAATCATTTCGATTCTACCAAAGGCCCCTATTGGCAGCCGGCGCGGCCACCGTGCGCCACACCATCCGCAGCCCCGATGGAATCCGAAACGCCCCCCCGCCAATATAGAACACCCCCACGCCCGGAAGCCCACGCTCGATCAGCACGGTGGTGTTGTGGCCATCAAAATAAGTCACCGGCTTGCGGGTACCAGCCGACTTGCGATCCACATCCACCAACTCCCCGTTGAATGCCGCGTGGTATCCCTCCCACTCCACTTCGCTGATTCCGATCCCAAGCGCAAAGGGCAGTCCCCCGGTCCGTCGATCCAGCTTGCGAACCTGACCCGTAATCCTGGCGCCCGCGGGCACTTTCAAATCGCCCGGAATCCGGACTTCCTGCGTCACGCGCCCCTTCAGCATGTCCCCCACCGTGGCGGTCTTCGAATCGATGGCCGTCTCCAGTTCGATGGGGAAAGCCAGTCCCGCCGGCAGACTCAACTCGCGCACCGCCGGCTTGGGCGCCTCCACAACCGGAGTCGCCGGTGCATCGAAGCTTATGGTCGATTCCGTCCGGTATTCGCGGCATTGGGAAAACGCAATCGAAGCCCGGCTCGCCTCGCCTGTAAAGTGGGTCAGCGTCAAGTCCGATTGTTTCGGCAGAAGGGCGTCCAAATCGCCGATCCGCACGCGCGCGTAGTTCGTCGCAAATACCGCATCTTCCAGGCGCAGCCGGTAAGGAATCGATTCCCCCTGCACTTCCAAGCGCAGCAGATCCAGTGAAGCGGCGCTGAACCAGAACGACCCCTTGGCTGCGACCACGTCCGTGGCGCCATTGGACGTAATCTCGACGCTGCTATCCTGCGGCGTGACGTGGAAATCGTACCGGATAGCGCTTTGTCCGCCGACCTTTTCCGCGGCGCCATACTGCGGAGTTCCCATGCCGGTCACGAATAGCCGGTGCGCAAATTGCGCGAACATGCCGGTGCCCATGACGCCGCCGGTGACCATGCTGTTGGCGTTACGGTCTTCGAAATGGCGCGCGCCGGGCCAGGCGAAAAGCTCCTTCCCCGCCACGCTCGATACTTCCAGCCGCACGGTATCGACGGGCTTGAACGATTTGGTATGCGGGGCGCGGTGTTCGCGGTCGATGGTCTCCAGACAGGTGTAGTTGGGGACGCTGAGGATGTCCTGTTTCACTTTTTCCCGAAAGCCCGCGAACTGCGTTTCCTCGGGGGACTGGCCGTAGATGCCGCCTGCCAGCGTGAGCCAGATCAATCCCAAGCCGGCGCTTTTTCGTGGCCTCATTCTTCTAATCCTAAGCCACTAATATCAAATCACTATTGTGAAATCCCACTCCCCACGATATCATCCGGTCTTCAGATGTCGCATATAAAAAGGTCTGAAGGTGCTAAATAAAATGCCTGCCCGGGGGATGGCCGGGCTTTGGCCCGCAAGCGCGATCGCGGTTCTGTCGCTGGGAACCCTGCTGGCTTTCGCCTCCGTCGACTCACTCCGCATTCCTGCCTATGTCTATACGGCAGCCCCGCGCTTCGATTCCGATGCCTGGGTTTCCGGCGCCGAGCGATTCCCCCGCGGCGCGTCCATTCGCGTCGTAAATGGAACTGGATTCCGCGAACTCGCTCCCGGCTTCTTCGCCTCCGCCGATCCCGAAGTCTCCTTCGACGGCCGCCGCGTTCTCTTCGCGGGGAAACAGCACGCCGGCGACGCCTGGCAGATCTGGGAAGTCGCGGCGGATGCCGCGGCCGCTTCGCCCCAAACTCCCCGGCGCCTTACGAACTGGGCCGAAGATTCCGTGCGGCCGCTTTATCTGCCCGATAACAAAATCGTCTACGCCCGCAAGGCCGCTCAAGGTTACCAGTTGGAAGTGCTGCCGCTTGCGGGGGGGCAGCCCTTGCGCATCACTTATGCGCCCGCCGCCGCTCTCACCTGCGACGTCCTGCACGATGGCCGCGTGCTCTACGAAACCGCCAATCCAACCCACGATTTGTATACTGTTTACCCCGATGGCAGCGGCGTCGAATCCTACCGTTGTGCTCACGGCGTCAATCGCCGCGCCGGACGCCAGTTGACCTCTGGCGATCTCGTATTCGCCACCGGCAAAGGTCTCGCGCGTTTCACCTCCGCTCTCGCTACACAGGTAGATGCCGTGCCGTCCCGCAATGGTGAATTTGCCGGCCCGGTCGCCGAAATCAGTTCCGACTCCTGGCTGGCCGCCTTCCGTCCGGAGGCGCGGTCCGCTTATGGCATTTACAGCCTCGCTCCCTCCCGGGGTGTGCTGGCCAAGACCGCCCAAACGCCCGGCGTACAGCCGGTATCGCTCGCCCCGCGCGAAGTCCCGCTGCGCTTCCCTTCGGGCCTGCACGATTGGCCGGGTGCGAATCTGCTGTGCCTGAATGCCTACACGTCAAAGACGCCTGCCGCCGCGGCATCCATCGCGAGCGTCCGCCTGTATTCCCAGACCGCTGATGGAACTTCGTCATTGCTTGGCGAAACGCCGGTGGAAAGCGACGGCTCGTTTTTCCTGCACGTCCCTACGGAACAGCCGCTCCGCCTGGAATTGCGCGACCGCGCCGGTAAAGTAATCCAAGCCGAACATAGTTTCTTCTGGATGCGCCAGGGCGAGCAGCGGGCTTGTGTCGGATGCCATGCGGGACCCGAACGCGCTCCCGAAAATGTGGTTCCCAGGGTACTCCTGCGCGCCGATGTCCCCGTGCGCATGGAAGGGATTACCAAATGAAAACATTCGCCCCCGCCGCGGCCCTTCTCCTGGTTGCCGTAGCTTCCGCTGCCGATCAAGCCCCGGTGACCATCAGTTTCGAAGACGCCACCGCCGCTTCGGGCATCCAGTACACCCACACGTTCGGCGCCCGCAAGCTCGGTTCGCTCCTGGAGAGCACGGGCGCGGGATGCGCCTGGTTCGACTACAACAATGATGGCTTGCCCGATCTATACGTAACCAACGGACGGCCGTTGGGCGATGAGATGCACCCCTATCCGCTGCGTCAGCCCCCCGCCGTCCAACCGCACAGCCACCTCTATCGCAACGATGGCAATGGCAAATTCACCGACGTCACCGGTACAGCATGCGTGGGAACCGACTTGTTCGGCATGGCCGCCATCGCCGCCGACTTCGACAACGACGGCTTCGTCGATCTGCTGGTCACCGGCTATGGTCACGTCACGCTCTACCGCAACAAGGGCAATGGCACGTTCGAAGACGTCACCGCCAAAGCCGGCCTGAACGTGCCGGGCTGGTCGATCGGCGCCGCCTGGCTAGACTATGACCGCGATGGCTGCACCGACGTGTTCATCGGCCGATACGTGAAGTTCGACCCCAAATACCGCGCCTTCTACGCCGCCGACAACTACCCCGGCCCGCTCGATTACGCCGGCAACACGAGCATGTTGTTCCACAACAACTGCAACGGCACCTTCACCGACGTCAGCGAAAAATCCGGCATCGCAAAATACATCGGCCGCGCCATGGGTGTCACCGCCGGCGACTTCGACGGCGACGGCTACCCTGATATCTACGTCGCCAACGACAAGACCGAGAACTTTCTGTTCCACAACAATCACAACGGCACCTTTAAAGAGGTTGCCGTCGAATCCGGGGTGGCTTACGGACAGAATGGCGAGTCCACCTCCGCCATGGGGCCGGTCTTCGCGGACTTCGAGAATTCCGGCCATGTCGGCCTTTGGGTTACTGACTCTCGCTTCAACCGGCTGCTGCGCAACAACGGCAATGACTTCACCGATATCACGGAAGCCGCCGGCATCTCGCAATTAACCGCACAGTATGTCAGTTGGGGCACGGGCTTCTATGATTTCGACAACGATGGCCTGCGCGACATCTTCATCGCTCACGGCGGCCTGATTCACCTGATTCCCCAGGAGCATTCCATCTTCCGCAACCTGGGGGGGGGCCATTTTGCCGATGCCGCCGACAGTGCCGGTCCGTTCTTCCAGGCGAAATCCGTGGCGCGCGGGGCCTGCTTCGCAGACTACGATAACGACGGCAAGGTGGACGCCTTCGTGGTGAACCTTGGGGCGCCCGGCGTCCTGCTCCACAATACTTCGCCCGCCCCGAATCACTGGCTCGCGATCAAACTAATCGGCCATAAGAGCAATCGCGACGGCATCGGCGCGAAGATCGAACTATCCGCCGGCGGACGCAAGCAGCAGTCCGAACGCATCGCCGGCTCGGGCTATCTCTCTCAAGACGATGCCCGGGTTCACTTCGGTCTCGGCAGCCGCCGCCAAAGCGGAAACCGTAACCATCTCCTGGCCCAGCGGCAAAGTCCAGACCCTCCGCGACGTAGCTGTCGACCGAATTGTCACCGTGGAGGAGAAATAAAATGCGCATCGCGATGGCCGTCGGCTTATTTGCAATCGCCGCCTCCGCCGCGCCGCCGCGCTATCTCTCGCCAATCGAAGTCGCCGTGGCTGCCGATAACACGCGCCTGTTCGTGCTCTGCCAGGGTTCCAACGAACTCGCCGTGGTCGATGCGCGCACCGGCCAGGTGACCGGCCGCGTGCCGGTGGGAAATGTGCCGAAAGGCCTGTGGCTCGCCGGCCGCAATGCTTATGTCGCCAATTCCTGGAGCGATACGGTGTCGGTTGTAGATACGGACGCGATGGCCGTCACCCGCACTTTTAAGACAGGCTTCGAACCGAACGCTGTTTGGGCGGACAAGTCCGCTATCTACACCGCGAACCGCATCGGTAACGACATTTCCGTAATCGACCTGGTCAGCGGAGTGGAGACGCGGCGCCTGGCAGCCGGGCGAGGCGCCAGCTACTTCGCGCCCTCGCCCGACGGCCAGTCGCTCTACTGCACCCATATATACCCGGCGATGGGCCGCCATCGTGAGCCGCCTCAATCCGAAATCACCATCGTTGACGCCGCCCATCAAGTCGTCCGCGCCCGCCAGCCATTGCCCAATGTCGCCGGCGTCTTTCACCTCGCATTCTCTGCCGACGGCCAGCTAGGCATGGCCGCCCAACTGCGCCCCAAGAACCTCATCCCCCTGGCCCATGTCGAGCACGGTTGGGTCTTCGGCGATTCGCTCACTCTTTTCGGCGTCGACGTAGGCGAGCCCGTCCAGGTCCTGATCGACGAACTCGAGCGCTACTACACCATGCCGTTCGCCGTGGCCATCGCCCCCGATAAAAGCGCCGCGTACATTTCCACTACTGGCGCCAACAGCGTCACCGTCATCGACCTCAAGCGCCTGCTCGAATTCATCCGCGCCGCCTCCCCTCGCGAACGGGCGGCGCTGGCCAACGATCTCTCGGCCTCCGCTCATTTCGTCGCCGCCCGTATACCCGTCGGCCGCGCCCCGAAAGGCATCGCCCTCTCGCCCGATGGCGCGCTTCTTTACGTCGCCAATCTGATGGACGACTCTGTTTCGGTCATCGACACCGCCACTCGCAAAGTTACCCGCACCATCGCCCTCGGTGGTCCCGCCGAACTCACCTCGCAGCGTCGCGGCGAGCGTCTCTTCTTCGACGCCAGATTCGCCTTCCATAACGGCTTCAGTTGCGCCAACTGCCACCTGGAATCGACTTTCGACGCACTGCAATGGGATCTCGAACCGGACGGCTTCGGCAAAGACATCGTTGATAATCGCCTCCTGGAAGATGTCGATGGCACCGAACCCTTCAAGTGGAACGGCGGCAACCCCGACCTGGAAACCGAATGCGGCCCGCGCACCGAAAAGTATTTCTATCGCTCGCAAAGCTACTCCGCCGCAGAGTTGGCCGACATCGTCAGCTATATCAAGTCCATGCCTCCGCGCCCCAACCGTTACCGCCTTCCCAACGGCGAACTCACCGCTGCCCAGGATCGCGGCCGCGACATCTTCGAGCGCACCCGCAAGAAAGACGGCTCTCCCATCCCCGCATCCAACCAGTGCGCATTCTGCCACGCCGGCCGGCACTATACCAACCAGACTCAGGTCGATGTCGGCAGCGGCAAATGGTCCGACCGCTCCCCGGTCGTCGATGTCCCCCAACTGACCAACATCGCCCTCACCGCGCCTTACCTGCACGATGGCTCCGCCCGCAGCCTGGAAGAAATCTGGACCGTGTTCAATCCCAACGATACGCACGGCGTTACCAACGACCTCAGCAAAGACGAGCTGAACGATCTGATTGAGTATCTGAAAACTTTATGACCAGAATTATCGCGCGTCTGCTCCTATCCCTGTTGTCGCTGGCCGCCTTCGCGCAGCCCATGCCTCGCTTTGAGTGGCAGAACTTCACCACCGCCGACGGCCTGCCCGACAATCGCGTCTATTCCGTCGCCGTCGACGGCGATCGCATCTGGGCCGGTACCGACAACGGCCTCGCCTTGTACGAAAACGGCAAATGGAAGGCCTTTCACGTGGCCGACGGCCTCGCCCACCGCGCCGTCCTGTCCGTCGCCGTCGACAAAAAAACACACGACGTCTGGGCCGCTACCATGGGCGGACTCAGCCGCTATTCCGCCGGCCGCTTCGATACCTACACCCAATTGAACAGCGGCCTCAGCAACGATGTCGTCTACGGAGTCGCCATTCAGGGCGACTATGTCTGGGTCGCCACCGCCGCCGGCGCTTCAGCCGCCTCAATACCCACACCGGCGAGTGGAGTCTCTTCAACGAGCGCAACACTCCCATGTACGAAATCTGGACTTACGCCGTCAGTCCCGGAACCAGCAAAGTCTACTACGCTGTCTGGGGCGGCGGGGTCCTCGAGTACGATACCAAAACCGAACGCTGGAAGGATTACAACGATCCCGATGGCGAAAACGAAATCGTGCTCTTCAAGGATCAAGGCCTCATTCACGAAATCACCACCTCGGTCAGTTGGATGGAGCAGGACAAGATCCTCTGGGTGGCCACTTACTTCGGCGCCAGCCGTTACGACGGACGCAATTGGCATAATTTCATGCGGAAGGACAGCGGTCTGCCCAGCGATTTCATGAATCAGGTGAAAGGCGTCGACGGGACCCGCGCCTGGTTTTCCACCGACAAAGGTTTGGCCTACTACGATGGCGAAAATTGGGCCGTCTACCGCCCCGCCCTCGACACCGGCCGGCCCGAAATGCTGGTTCGCAACGCCGCCGGCAAAGTGACCCGGGTTGAAACCCGCACCGCGCCCGCTCACAACTACGTCTTTGGAGTTGATTTTCAGGGGAATGACATCTGGGTGGCCACCGCCAAAGGGCTAAGCCACGGAATCCAAATTCAACAGGAGGTTAGTCAAAATGTTAATCGAAGAAATGATCAATGAAGTGAGTGGTGCGGCCGTTCAGAAACGAGCCGTCACCGACCTGCGAGTGTTGAACGAGGCCTACGACTACGAACGGCCCAGTTCCTTTTCTCGCGCTCTGCGGATCGATCTGAACGGTCTGGTCGTGCTTTTGATTTCCGGCACCGCCAGCATCGACGAGAGCGGTCAAACGGTGCATGTGGGCGATTTCCGTGCTCAGTGCCGTCGCACCCTCTACAACATCACCGGTTTGCTCGCCTCGGAAGGCGCTACCTGGCACGATATCGTCCGCACCACCTTCTACCTGCGCGATATCGACCGCGATTACCGCGAATTCAACGAAGAGCGCACCGCGTTCTACGCGCAACAGGAGCTCAATCCGCTGCCTGCCTCCACCGGAATTCAGGCCAAGCTCTGCCGCCCCGATCTTCTCGTCGAGTGCGAAGCCATCGCCGTCTTCCGCAAGCCCGCCCCTGACGCAAAACGGTAGGGACGACCCATGCGCGCGTTTCTCTCACTGCTACTCGCCGCGGGCGCCGCCTTCTCTCAGGCGCCCGCACCGTGCTCTTGCGGGGCCAATCCCCCCGGCCCGCCCGCGCTGCGCACCCAAGAGCCCTATACCGGCGCACCCGCCGATCTGCGCCCCTTCTCCCGCTTCACCACACCGTACTTCGAAAATTACACGAAGACCGTCGAGTACAACGGCCCCGCGCGCGACGTCTCCTCTCCCGACCTGAAAGACCTCACCGAAATCCGCATCGGCTTTCTCGGCCCTATAGAGCAACACCGCGATCAAGCCCTCGGCCGCATGATGCTCGACGGCGCAACCCTGGCGATCGAGGAAGCCAACGCCGCCGGAGGCTACGGCGGCAAACCCTTCAAACTGATGGTCCACAACGATTCCGCCATCTGGGGCGCCTCCAGCAACGAAATCGTCAAGATGGCCTATGACGAAAAGGTTTGGGCCATGCTCGGCTCCATCAGCGCCGATACCACCCACATCGCCCTGCGCGTTTCCTTGCGCGCCGAACTTCCCATCGTCAATACCGCCGCCACCGACCCCACCATTCCGGAAACCATCATCCCGTGGTCGCTTACCGCCCTTCAGGACGATCGCGTGCAAGGCTATACCCTGGCCCGCCGTATCTACACCGAACGAAAGTTCACTCGCGTCGCACTCCTCCGCGTGAACGAACGTTACGGCCGCCTCGGTGTCGTCAAGTTCCGCGATGCATCCCGCCGCCTCGGCCACCCCGTCGTCATCGAACAGAAATACATGCCCGGCGACACCGATTTCAGCCGTCAACTCGCCGTCATCCAGGACTCCAATGTCGACGCCATCGTCCTGTGGGCCGATCAGATTCCGGCTGGTAACATCTTGAAACAGATGCGCGCCCTGGGCATGAAGCAGCCCGTCCTCGGCGCTCACCGCGTCTATGGCGACGAAATGCTGCGTATCGCCGGGCCAGCCGCCGAAGGCCTCGAATTCGTCTTTCCTTACGATCCCAGTCGCGACGTTCCCCTGTGGACCCGCTTCCAGGACCGCTTCTCCAAGCGCTTTGCAACCCCGCCAAACTCCTTCGCCTCGCTCGGCTACGATGGCATGCGCATTCTGCTTGACTCCGTTTGCCGCGCGGGTTTGAACCGGGCCCGCATCCGTGACGTGTTCTACGGACTGGAGACCTTCCATGGCGTCACCGGCGAAATGACCTTCGATCCGAACGCCAAAAACGTCGCTCCCCTATTCCTCGGTACGATTCACAATGGCCGGGCCCAGTTTCGCCGTGAACCAATGCAGCAGCCCTACGCCCGCATCGACGATGAGAAGGTCGCCTATTCGGGACCGCCCATCCCCGACAACCCACCCGGCGAAATGCGCATCGGCATCTTCGGCCCGCAAGCCGATCGACTAGCCGCCGATCCCGCTCTCCAGCGTGCGGCCGGTCCCAATTTCAAACTGGTAGGCGTCTCGTCCGAAGGCCCGTGGGGCAAAGCTTCCGATGCCCTCGTCGCCATGATGTACCAGGACCGCATCATCGGACTGGTTGCCACCAGCCGCGACCCCAGCCACCTGGCGGAACAATTGGCCGTCAAGATGTTTCTGCCGGTGATCGCCGTCTCCGCGGATCGCTCGCTCACCGCGCTGAACATCCCGTGGATCTTCCGCATGCCGGCGGAAACGTCGCCGGCGGAAGCCATCCGCACCCTCGCCGATACCGCCCGGCAGACCGGCCCCAACCGCGGCCGCGTTCGCGCCGCTCTGGCTTCCGGCGCCCAGTTTAGTGCCCGCGGAGAACCAAAACTCTGACGGCGCCGCCCTGGCGCACTTAATAACTTCCTTAGCACCGGCTTACACGTCCTTTATCGGACGCCCGCTAACATGGGCTCATGATCGTCATGAAATTTGGCGGCTCCTCGTTAGAGTCCGCCGGTGCTATTGAGCAGGCCGCATCAATCGTCAAGTGTCATTTAGATAAGAAGCCGGTCGTGGTCGTCTCCGCCATGGGCAAGACCACCGACCGCTTGCTGGAAGCCGCGCGTTCCGCCGCCATTGGAAGTTCCTACTCGGCCGGCCGCGAGATCGAAGCCATTCGCCGCCACCACTATGGCGAAATCCGCGCGCTGCTGGGCCCCCGCGCCGAACCGTTTCTGCGCGACAACATCGCGCCCTTGCTCCTCGAATTGCAAACCCTTCTACTGGAACTCAGCGAGGGCCGCCCGCTTACGCCCCAGCTTCAGGACGAGGTGCTGAGCTACGGCGAGCGCCTCTCCAGCTTGATCGTAGCCGAAGCCTTCCGTCACCTCGGCCTCAACGCCGCCCAGGTGGACGCGCGCAAGATCATCGTCACTGGCGACCAGTTCACGCACGCCGAGCCATGGCACTGGGACACCTACACGCGCCTGCGCCGTACCGTGGCGCTCCTGGCGCGCGACCGCGTGGTGGTTATGGGCGGCTTCATCGGCGCCACCGCCGCCGGCGTAACCACCACTCTGGGCCGCGGCGGATCTGACTTAACCGCCTCGCTGGTCGGCGCCGGCCTGGCAGCCGATGAAATCCAGATCTGGACCGATGTTGACGGCATGCTGAGCTGCGACCCGCGCGTCCTCGCGGGCGGTCATCAACTGTGCGAAATCTCTTACCAGGAAGCCGAAGAGATGGCCCGTTTCGGCGCCAAGGTCCTCCATCCCGATTCGCTCGCGCCCGCGAAACGGCAGCGCATCCCCATCGTGATTTGCAACTCCCGCCGCCCGGAGATCGAGGGCACGCGCGTGGTGTCGCATGTCGAAACGCAGGGCATGGTCAAATGCCTAACCTCCAAGGCCGGCATGGCACTGGTACACCTGCGCGTCAGGAATCAAGGAATGCTATCCAGTATCACCGATGGGCTCGCCGAGTTGTTCGCTCGCGAAAACGTTGCCATCGATCTGATCCACGCCCGGGAGAACGGCATCTCGTTCGCCGTTCGCAATTGGGAGGGGCTACCGCAAATTCTGCGCCAGGTCGACGAGACCGTCGAAATCGCCGTTGAAGAAGACCGCGCCGCCATCTGGCTGGTCGGCGAAGGCGTAGGCCACGCCGGTAACGCGGCCATGAACCTGGCCCGCGTGCGCGCGGCTCTCGGCTCCACGGCGCTGCGCTTTACGTCACATGGCTCCTCGTCGCTGAGTCTCGGGGTCGTAATTGCCGAAGGCGATCTCGCAGCCGCCATGACAGCTCTGCACCGCGAGTTCTTTTCCGCGCCCTATGCAGCCGTCTTTGCCGCCGCCGAATCCGCTCCGTGGGCCCTGTCGCAAGCCGCCCCTCGGCCGGGCCGGCCGTTCCTGGCGGCCCAAACGCGCACGGCGCCTGCGCATTCGTGAAGGTCAGGAAAGAGAAACTACCGGAGGAAGTCCTCTAATCTCCGCGCATCGAAAATTCTCACATTGAGGTCTTCAAAACTCGGACGCCGATGGCTTCTCGGCGGCCCAAATCGGGAGGCGGTCAAAACGGCTTTCGACCTGCCGCCGCAGGATCGACAACTCCTCCTCCAGCCGCCCTTCCTGCTTGCCTTTCTGAAGCAGCGGCCCTAAAACGTCATGAAAGAGAATGCACGCATGGTCGCCGCTGCCGGACCCTTCAGCGGCAGCTTCAAAGTTACGTCATAATCCTGAACTCAAATATGGTGTCGTCTACGCCGCCATCCTCTCGTCTGTCTTCTGAGCGGGTCAATACCCCCTACCCCGCCGCCTGTGACCTGGGCTGGCTAGCCCAGCGTGAAGTAGAAGGTTGCGCCCCGGTCCACCTGCGCGTCCGCCCACACCCGCCCCCCGTGGCGATGGATGATGCGCTGAACCGTGGCCAGCCCAATGCCCGTCCCCGGAAAATCGGACACGCGGTGCAGTCGCTGAAAGGGCCCGAAGAGCGAGCCGGAGTTCGCCATATCGAACCCCGCGCCATTGTCCCGGACGTGAAATGTCGGCGCACCGCCATTCCGTGTCACCCCAAATTCGATGCGCGCCGCCTCCCGTTTGGCCGTGAATTTGGCCGCGTTACAAAATAGATTGTTTAGTACAATTTCCAGCAATTGCGCGTCGCCCGACACCGTCAATCCCGTCTGTACCTCGAATTCGATGCTACGCTCCGGTTGCGCCTCACGCAAATTGTCGGCGATGCTCCGCGCTAGTTCTGTGAGGTCTACGCTGCCGCGTTCCAGAGGCGCTAGAGTCACGCGTGAAAGCCGCAACATGTCGTCGATCAACTGGCTCATGCGCTGCGCCTCCGACTGTACCCGCGCCAGGCAGTGGCGCGCGTCGGCGCTCAATTGATCCCCAAAATCTTCCAGCAGCGTCACGCTCCAGCCGTCGATCCCGCGCAGCGGCGCGCGCAGGTCGTGCGACACCGAATAGGCAAAAGCTTCGAGTTCTTGGTTGGCGCGTTCCAACTGCGCCGTGCGCTCCTGAACCCGCCGTTCCAGATCGGCATTCAGCCGGCGGATCTCGTCTTCGGATTGTCGCCGTTGGGTCACATCGCTGAAGAATACCGAAAGCCCGTCGGGCGACGGATAGCATCGCGCCTCGAACCATTTTTCGAGCGGTTCCGGGTAGAACGCCTCAATCTTTACGCACACATTCTCCGCCATGGCACGGCGATAAGCGGCGCCAAACGGCGAGTCCGCGAGGTGGGGCCATGTCTCCCACACGTCGCGCCCCAACAACTCTTCGCGGGACAGGCCCACCATGGCGAGCGCAGCGGCGTTCACGTAGGTGAAGCGCCAGTCGCGATCGAAGGCGTTGAATCCATCGGAAATGCTTTCGAGAACAGTCGTATGCCGCCGGTGAGCCTCCATCAGCCGGTCGCGCGCCAGTTTCCGCTCCGTGATGTCGCGGTTGATCTCGAGGAACCCGGCGGCATTTCCCGCTTCGTCGCGCAACAGTACTTGCCGGCTCTCCACCGTCACCCGCGCGCCATCGCGGCGCGATTGCTCCAGTTCTCCCTCCCATCGCCCTGCCTCATGCAGAATCTGGTCGACCGCTTCGGTTGTAGTGCCGGCCTGTGTCTCAAGAAAGCGATCGGTGCTTTGCCCCATCGCCTCCGCTTCCGTCCAGCCGTACACCTCCGCCGCGCCGGTATTCCAACCGATGATCCCGCGATCCGCGTCCGCCACCACGATCGCATCATGGGACAGGTCGATCAGAGCCGCTTGCCGTTGCAGTGCGTCGCGCTGGGCTCGCAGTTCCATCTCCGCCCGCTTGCGCTCGGTGATGTCCTGTGCGCAAACCAACGCGGTCTTGCCGTCTCTCTGCCGCCCCAGGATCGCGCTCGAAAGCTCCAGGCAGCGTTGCTGTTCGCGGCCGTCGATCATTACCCGTACCCAGGCTTCCTCGCCCCGGTGCGCAGTTCCGTGTTGCAGCGTGTCGGCGATCGTGCGGCGAATCGCGCACTGGGAGCACGGCGCGCCGTAACCGCATCCCGACGGGTTCTCCCGCGCGTTCAAACACCCGATCACGCCGCCCGGCCGCAGCCCGATCAACGCGGGCACGTTCCACCCCGAAAACTGTCCCGCCAGATCGTTGGCCTTGCGCACGCGCAGATTTTCGTCGACCATCATCAGCATGACCGGCGCGGAATGCTGGACTGCCGCTAATTCCAAACGGGAGGTGCGCTCGCGCTCCGAGAACTGCTTCAGCCGGTCCATGAAAAGGCCGGCGGCTACGCCGGAAACGGCCAGAGCACCGGCGCTGGCGACGCTCCCGCCATAAAAGATCGACTCCGCGGTGCACAACGCCGCGCCAACCAGAGCCGGCCCGAGGCCGCCAAACGCTCCCGCCAGCAGGACAAAGGGCAAATACGTAATGTCGGTAGCTGCCGGGGCGGCGTGAAAGGGCCAATGCGCCGCCTGCGCCAACGTCGCCGACACGATCGCGCCGAGGTACCGCAGCACCCGCGGCGGATTCTTCATCCATAGCGGCAGACGTGTCCCTGTGTCCGAGGATACGACCACGTCAATTAGGTAGCGAATGCATCGGGACAATCTCCCGCTATCTGCGCCGGACGCCGTGATACGTTGAGAACAATGAAACAAAAAGAGATCCTGTCCCACATCGCCGGGATCGGCATCGTGCCCGTTGTGCGCACCTCCAGCGCCGAAACCGCCATTCTTGCCATCGAGGCCATCTATCGCGGCGGAGTCCGCGCGGCCGAAATTACCATGACCGTCCCTGGCGCCGTCCGCGCCCTCGAAAAGGTGGCTGACCAGTTCGGCGACAAAATCGTACTGGGCGCAGGCACCGTCCTCGACCCGGAAACCGCTCGCATCTGCATGCTCGCCGGCGCTGAATTCTTCGTCACCCCGAGCCTGAAACTGGCCACCATCGAAATGGTCAAGCGCTATAGCAAGGTGATTTGCCCGGGTGCCCTTACCCCTACCGAGGTTTTGACGGCCTGGGAAGCAGGCGCCGATGTGGTCAAGATTTTCCCGTGTGGCAATGTGGGAGGCGCTAAGTACATCAAGGCGCTCAAGGGACCTTTCCCGCAAATCGAAATGATCCCCACCGGCGGCGTGAATCTGGAAACCGCCGGCGATTTTCTGAAAGCGGGCGCGTGCGCCGTCGCCGTAGGCGGCGAATTGGTCGACGCGAAGCTGATCCGCGAAGGCCGCTACGATCTCATTGAGGAAAAAACCCGCCAATACCTTGCCGCCATCGCCAAAGCCCGCGCCGAGATGGCTTCGTAGCGACAATTTCCAAGCCCGCCCCCTCCCCAGCCGCGGCGGTAACGGAGCGTCCTTCAACGATCGCGTCGAGGAGACGAATCGTTTTCACTTTGGTTGCCCCAACGCGTGCGTGAGGAAGCGCTGCGCCGCCTCTTTGCCGCGTTCGCCAACTTCGCCAATGGGTCCCACGCAGGACGGGCATCCCGCCTCGCACTCGCAGGCGGCCAGCAGGTCCGCCGTTAGCTGCAGCAGCCGGTCCGCCATGCGGATACAGCGGCGCGCTTTGTCCCACCCCCCCCGGATAGCCATCGTACAAATACAAGTTGGGTTCCTCGCTGAACGCCACGCCCAAATCCCGCGGATCGCACATCAGCAGCAGCGAGGCCACCGTCCGCAGCGCATTGCCCAGCCCCGCCAGCCCGCTCTGCTTTGTCGGTCGGCGTCAGATCCGGAAACGCCGCCATGAACTCAGCCGGGAAGTGCAGCCAGAATGCCGTGGTATGCATCTCCTGTTCGGGCATCGAAAGATTGCCCGCGCCCACATTTTCCATGGTGTAAAACTTGATTTTCTTGAATCCGACGATCTGCCGGTTCACCCGCACATCGCCATGGCACTTGCGCGCGCCTCCCAGCGCTTCGCCTTCGAACTCGTGCCAGCGTCTTCACCTGCGTGTAGTCGATGGCGTCGGTGTAATAGTCGCAATCCACCCGCCGCACATAAGCTTTGCGCTCTTTATAATCGAACCGCTCCACATGATACTGGCGCGCTTCGTGCAGATAGATGGCCTTCTCGTGCAGCGTCGTCAGCGCCGCCGTAAACGCCACTTCGGCGATGATGGCGGGCTCGCCGGTGATATCCACCACCACGAAGTTATCGCTCGAAATGGAGCGCAGGCTGATGGCGTCGGCCGGATAGGTATCCGAAGTCCAGTGCCAGGCGCCCGCCGAATGATGCAGAAAACCGGCTCTCCTGCAAGAAACTGGCACATGCCGGTCACATCGTGCGCGCCGAACTTCTCGCCATCCTGGATCGGCAGTTCGAACGCCGCGCACTTCAGATGTGCCAGCAGGATCTCCAGGTTGTCCGGGTTGATATAGGCGTGTTCCGGCGACCGTCCAAAAAAATAATCCGGATGCTCCACGATGTACTGATCGAGCGGCGCGCTGGACGCGACCATCACGGCCGCCGACGCGCTCTGCCGCCGCCCGGCGCGCCCCGCCCGCTGCCAGGTGGACGCGATGGTGCCCGGATAGCCCGCCATCACTACCGCGTCCAGCGATCCGATGTCGATGCCCAGTTCCAGCGCATTGGTCGCCACCACCGCGCGAATCTCGCCCTCGCGCAGCTTGCGCTCGATCTCGCGCCGTTCCCGGGGCAGATATCCGCCCCGATAGCCGCGCACCGCATCCGCCGGCAGCGGGCCGCGCTCGAATGCGTCCTTCAAATAGGTCACCAGCAGCTCCGTGGCCAGACGGTTGTTCGCGAAGACCAGCGTCTGCAGCCGGTGCTCGATAAAATCGAGCGCGATGCGCCGCGATTCGGCGATATAGCTGCGCCGGATTCCGAGTTGCCGGTTCACCACCGGCGGATTGTAGAATACAAAAAACTTTTCGCCGCGCGGCGCGCCGTTCGAGTCTACTGTCTCGAAGGGCCGTCCCGTGAGCGCCTCGGCCAGTTCGCGTGGATTCGCAATGGTGGCCGAGCAGCAGATGAACTCCGGCTTCGATCCATAAAACTCGCAGATCCGTTTCAGCCGCCGCAGCAGATTCGCCAGATGGCTGCCGTAGACGCCGCGATAATAATGCAGCTCGTCGATCACGATGTAGCGCAGATTCTCGAACAGCTTCGCCCATCGCGTGTGATGCGGCAGAATGCCGCTGTGCAGCATGTCCGGATTGGTCAGCACGATTTGCGCCCGCTGCCGAATCGCCTTGCGCGCGTCCTGCGGCGTGTCGCCGTCGTAAGTGAACGCGCGAATCTCCGAACCCATGCGGTCGATGGCGCCCTGCAATTCGTGCAGCTGATCTTCAGCCAGCGCCTTGGTCGGAAATAGATACATCGCGCGCGCGCCAGGGTCCGCCAGCAGCGCGTTCAGGACAGGCAGGTTGTAGCACAGCGTCTTCCCGCTGGCGGTGGGCGTCACCACCACCACGTCCTCGTTCTGCGCGACCAGTTCGTATGCTTCCGCCTGGTGCGAATACAATCGCTCGATGCCGCGCTCCGCCAGCGCCCGCACCAGCACCGGATGGATGCCAGTGGGCAAATCGCGGTAAGTCCCTTCTGTCGCGGGTTCGTGCCGCACTGCGGCATGCTGGAAACACGTCAGCGCGGCTTCTAACGCCGGGCCTTGCTGCGCGGGTTGGGGAAAAAGAGTAAGGTTCATCGAGCTTCGCCTTTTCTTTGCTACCTTACACGAAAAGCGGCTCGATGACAAGCGGGCTCGAACAGTTACTCGGGACGCACGAATTCGTATCGTTCCAGCGTGGCCGCAATGTCGTAGAGTGAATCGTCGTTCTCCGCGGCTTGGGCGCGCAATACCTTACCGATACAACGCAAATGAACTCCCTGCTCCGATACTCCGCCCAGCGCGATCACGTATTCGATCGACCCGCCCACCTCAGGTTCCTTCCCAGCTGTGAATAACACGCCGCCGGAACTGATATTCTTAGTGAACCCGGGTTGCGCTGTGCGCTCCGTACCATTGCGGGTGATTGAGACAGGCAATTGAAGGCCGAAGCGGCGGGATCGACGTTGTTCCACACAAGTAATCTAGAGTTTTCTCGACATAAGGTCAACTACTTATTCAAAAAATCGCAATTTATTAGTACTGCCAGGGTTGGGGACTTTAGTCCTATTTGGGACTTTAGTTCTAGCTATTTCTTGCGAAAAGGGTCCGGTAATCATCCCCTCGCTCATTAGTAACTGTCGCATTTGCGCAGCCCCTCAAAGGGCGCCGCATCGCCAGCGCGCTACAATCGACATTCGTCAAGTATGATGCCCGCGGCCGAGTTCTCCAACAAAAAAGATTTGTTCGTCGTAAGTGCGCTATTCCTCTTCCTGGAATTGACTTTCATCCGATGGTTCCCCGCTCAAATCCTTTTTTTGACATTTTTTACGAATACCGTGCTGCTGGCTTCGTTTCTAGGATTATCCCTAGGCTGTCTGGCCGGCCGGCAATCCAGAAACTATCTGGCTTGGACTCCTGTGTTGCTTGCCTTGGGTATCTCGGGCGCCGCCGCCGTGGAACGCATTCGCCTCGCCCTGCAGGACGTCATCGACGTCGGCAAAAACAAGACTTCACCCCAAATGGTCTTCTTCGGCACGGAAGCCCGCGTTCACGATGTGGCGACATTTGTCATCCCCATCGAGGTGGTTGTTGGCATCGCCTTCCTGATCATCGCCGCGACCATGATCGGTATCGGCCAGCAGCTTGGACGGCGCTTTGCCGCCATTCCGAACTCGGTCACGGCTTACTCCGTCAATATCGCCGGCAGTCTCTTTGGCGTGCTCTTGTTTCAGGCGATTTCGCAGTTTCTATCTCCGGTCTGGTGGTTTTCGCTGTCTGCGGCCGGGTTGCTCTATTTCCTGCTTAAGCAGCCGTCCAGAAATTGGATTTCCATTGCCTTCTGCTGCCTCACCCCATTCTTACTGATCGTTCCCCAGAGTCTTTCGTTCGGCATCATCCGCGAGAAGTTCCCCATCGAGCGCTGGTCGCCTTATTACCGCATCAATTACTCGCCGGACTCCCGTACCATCGTTGTGAACCTGCTCGGACACCAACACATGGTCAGCCGCAACGATAACTTCCCCGCTTACGCGCTGCCCTATCTTCTGAACCGGGATGCCGGAGCGCAATCCTTTCGCAATATCTTGATCGTCGGCGCCGGGTCGGGCAACGACCTAAGTCGAGCGCTCCAGTGGACGCCCCCCGATGCTTACATCGACGCCGTAGAAATCGATCCCGTGATCCAGCAACTCGGCGCCCGTGACCATCCCGATCGGCCCTACGCCGATCCTCGCATTCATCTTCACATCGATGACGGCCGCAATTTTCTGCGTTCCACCACGCGCCAATACGATCTGGTTATCTTTGCGCTGGTCGACTCACTCGTGCTGCATAGCAGTGTGAGTAACATCCGCCTGGAGAGTTACTTATTTACCCGGGAATCATTCGATGACGTGCGCCGGTGTCTCGCGCCAGGCGGCATGTTTGTCATGTATAACTATTTCCGCCAGGGATGGATCGTCGCCCGCCTGGCTAAGACCGTCGCTGGCGTGTTCGGCCGGCAGCCCCTGGTTTTGGTGATGCCGGCCCAGCCCCGTATCGCCGCCGGCGAAAAGGCCGACGGCTTCACGGCCCTGTTCTCGGGTCCGCGCGCCGGGGTTATCGCCAAGGCGTTTGCCGCCAGAGGCGACTACTTCATTCCGGCCTCGGCCGCACCCGGTCCGGCGTCGCCCGGCGGCTTCTCCACGACCGCTGTACCAGACGCCATCCGCTTCAGTCCAGCCCAGGTCGAGATCCCCGCGGACCTTCGCATCACCACTGACGTCTGGCCCTTTTTGTACTTGAGAAATCCGATGATTCCCGATACTTCGTGGCGCGGCATCGCCATCATTGGCTGCATTTCTTTCGTTCTGCTCTGGCTGTTCGGTTGGCGCGCCGGACGAGAGCAACTGACTTCCATGAACGGTGCGATGCTCCTGCTCGGCGCAGGCTTCATGCTGCTCGAGACCAAAGCCGTAGTCCACATGGCGCTGTTATTCGGCAGCACCTGGTTCG
Organism: Bryobacterales bacterium; assembly: GCA_963738375.1. Classification (GTDB taxonomy): domain Bacteria; phylum Acidobacteriota; class Terriglobia; order Bryobacterales; family Bryobacteraceae; genus Bog-159. The sequence goes on from CAVTWL010000006.1 coordinate 452,178, forward strand.
TGAATACCGTCGTGTTTTCAGCCGTGCTGGCGATTATTCTGCTCGCCAATCAGTGGGTCTTGAAGCGCGCGCCGGTGAATCCCGCTCCCTACTACGCCGGCCTGATTGCCGCGCTGGCCTTGAACTTCCTTTTGCCTCTCAACTTGCTCCTCGGCCTGCCCAGGCCCCTGCGGGCTGCCGCGGGAGGCGCCCTGGTCCTGCTGCCCGTGCTCTTTTCCGGCGTGATCTTCGCCATCTTCTTCCGAGCCTGCCGCCGGCCCGAAGAAGCGTTAGCTTACAACACCGCCGGCGCCATCCTCGGCGGACTGGCCGAGTCGGCCTCCATGCTGGCCGGCTTCAATTACCTGCTGCTGATCGCCGCCGCCATCTATCTCGGCTCGTGGCTCCTGCAGGGGCGCCGGGCTATCCCAACTACTGCGAGTTGATGCCTCCATGGAGCCACACGACCCCTTACCCCAAAATATTCTTCAGCGCATCGCCGGGCAACTGAGCGTGCCGCTGAAATCCCTCATCGCTACCATCGCGTTGCTGGATGAAGGCGCCACGGTCCCCTTCATCGCTCGATACCGCAAGGAAGTCACCGGGAACCTCGACGAAGTCGTCATCCGTTCCATCGAAGAGAACCTGGCATACTTTCGCGAATTGGAAGATCGCCGCCGCACTGTGCTCCGTTCCATCGAAGATCAGGGCCGGCTTACGCCGGAACTGCGCTTGCGCATCCTGGCGGCACTCGAAAAGAACGAACTCGAAGATCTGTATCTTCCCTTTAAGCCCAAGCGCCGCACCAAAGCCTCCATCGCGCGTGAAAAAGGATTGGAGCCGCTGGCCCGCTACCTGTGGGAACAGCGCCATTCCGGCAGCCCCGTCGATCGTTTCGCCGCGACCTTCGTCAGCGCTGAAAAAGCAGTGGGCTCAGCCGAAGAGGCCCTCGCCGGCGCGCGCCACATCGTTGCGGAATGGGTCGCTGAAGACGCCGCCTCGCGCAAAGCCATCCGCCGCATGATGGCGCAACACGGCGTCGTCGTCAGCCGCGCCATCGAAGGCGTGGAAGACCCCGAGCGCAAGTACCAGATGTATGCCGATTACCGTGAGCCGGCCGCACGCATCCCCTCGCACCGCATGCTGGCTGTGCGCCGCGGCGCGAAAGAAGGCTTTCTCGCCTTCGAAATCGAACTGGACCCCGCTCAGCCCATCGCCTGGTTGAAGAGCCGCATCCTGCGCTCCCGCGGCGACTGGACGCCCCACCTGGAGCAGGCCATCGAAGACTCTTACCATCGCCTGCTCAATCCGTCGATCCAGACCGAGGTGCGCCTGGAACTGAAAGACCGCTCCGACGACGACGCCATCCGCGTCTTCCGCGAGAATCTGCAGAATCTCTTGCTGGCCGCGCCCGCCGGAAAACTGGCAGTTTTGGCCGTCGACCCCGGCATCCGCACGGGCTGCAAAATCGCCGCGGTGGACGACACCGGAAAATTTCTCGAAAGCGCCGTCATCTATCCGTTGGAGCCCCGCCGCGATACCGCGGGCGCATCCCGCACACTGTCCGCCTTGATCGCCCGCCACCACGTCCGTGCCATCGCCATCGGCAATGGAACCGGATCGCGCGAGGCGTCTTCGTTCCTACGCGATTTTCTTCGCCAGGAGGACCTGCGCTCGGTGTTCTGTGTCGTCGTCAGCGAATCCGGAGCCTCCGTGTATTCCGCGTCCGAAGTCGCGCGGCAGGAATTCCCGGATCTCGATTTAACGGTGCGTGGCGCCATTTCGATCGCCCGCCGCCTGCAGGATCCGCTGGCCGAACTGGTCAAGATCGATCCCAAGTCGATCGGTGTCGGCCAATATCAGCACGATGTCGAACAGCGCAAGCTGATGCAAGGGCTCGAAGCCACGGTCGAATCGTGTGTCAACCGCGTAGGCGTCGACCTGAATACGGCCTCTTTCGCCCTCTTACGCTACGTCGCCGGCATCAAAGAGCGCGCGGCCGAAAAGATTGTCGAATACCGCAATGAGCACGGCCGCTTCCGCTCGCGCGTTGAGATCCTGGCTGTACCCGGCTTCGGTCCCAAAACCTTCGAACAGGCGGCCGGATTCCTGCGCATCCGGGACGGCGAGAATCCGCTGGATATGACCGCCGTACACCCCGAGTCGTATCCCGTCGTCGAGCGCATCGCGCAATCGCTCGGCGCCACAGTTCCCAGTCTGATCGCCCAACCGGACCTGTTGGAGCGCGTCAAACTGGATCCGGGCGACTATACTCTGGCCGATATCATCGAAGAATTGCGTCGCCCGGGCGCGACCCGCGCGACCGCTTTGTTGCCCCGGAATGGCGCGACGATGTGCGCGAAATTGCGGACCTGAAACCCGGCATGACACTTGAGGGAGTCGTAACCAATGTCACCGGTTTCGGCGCTTTCGTCGACATCGGCGTGCATCACGACGGCTTGGTCCACGTCAGTGAATTGGCGAACCGCTTCGTCAAGGATCCTCACGAAGTGGTGAAAGCCGGACAGATCGTGCGTGTGCAGGTAATCTCGGCCGACCCGAAAACAGGCCGCATCGGACTCTCGATCAAAGCCGCCACTCGTTGACTTTCCCGGCCAGCGATACCATCGCCTCTTCCGGCATCCCCCGACGAGGTCATTCTTGAATTCAGCCTCATCCAGCCTAGCCGGAGCCGCCATCCCTTCGCCGCGCATAACGGCCTGAATTCAACGGCTTAGCTATCGACCGTAGAAAAAATCTACAACTTTGTATATTTTTGATATTGTGGTCCGATTCTCCTGCTACACTTTTAGGTGAGGCCAGCCGCCATGTTCCGTTTCGATCAGTTGATCCGTCGTGACATGATCATCCGCGACGTCAAGCAGTCGCATCCCCAAACCATTCCGGTTTTCGAAGAATTCCGATTTCGCGCCAGTTGCGACGAGTGCGATATCGAAACCGTGGCGCGTAAGAACGGCATTCCCAGCCAGGATGTAGTGGCCGCGCTGAATCAGGCCATCTTCGGCGACGGCGCCGCTCAATAAACGCGACAGGCACATCATTATGCTTATTTCCAAACCAGCCCGCAAAGCCATCAAAGAAGGCACGCAGCCGCTCGACGTATTCTTTTCGCCCAAAACCGTAGCCGTCATCGGCGCCACCGAAACCGCCAACACCGTGGGCCGCACGGTCCTCTGGAACCTGGTCAGCAATCCATTCGGCGGAACGGTTTTCCCCGTCAATCCGAAGCGGCCCAGCGTGCTGGGCGTCAAAGCCTATAAGCATATTCGCGAAGTTCCCGAGCCGGTCGATCTCGGCCGTCATTGTCACGCCCGCCGCCTCCGTCCCCGGCATCATCGCGAATGCGTGCAGGAAGGCGTGAAAGCGGCCATCGTAATCTCCGCCGGCTTCAAGGAGATCGGACCGGCCGGCGCCGAACTGGAGCGCCAGATCCTGCTCGAAGCGCGCCGCGGCAACATGCGCGTCATCGGGCCCAACTGCCTGGGCGTGATGAGCCCGCTTACCGGCCTGAACGCCACCTTCGCGGCGGGCATCGCGCGCCCCGGCAACGTCGGATTCATCAGCCAGAGCGGCGCGCTGTGTACCGCCGTCCTCGATTGGAGCCTGCGTGAAATGGTCGGCTTCAGCGCGTTCGTCTCCATCGGCTCCATGCTCGACGTAGGCTGGGGCGACCTGATCTACTACCTCGGCAACGACCCGCACACCCGCAGCATCGTCATCTACATGGAAACCATCGGCGATGCCCGCGGTTCCTCTCCGCTGCCCGCGAAGTCGCCCTCAACAAGCCCATCATCGTGATTAAAGCCGGGCGCAGCGAAGCCGCCGCCAAGGCCGCCGCCTCCCATACCGGCTCGCTCACCGGCAGCGACGAAGTGCTGGAAGCCGCTTTCCGCCGTTGCGGCGTGCTGCGCGTCAACAGCATCGCCGACCTGTTCTATATGGCGGAAGTGCTCTCCAAGCAGCCCCGCCCCAAGGGTCCGCGTCTGACCATCCTGACCAACGCCGGAGGTCCCGGCGTCCTGGCCACCGATGCGCTGATCGCCGACGGCGGCGAACTGACCGAAATTTCGCCGGAAATCCTCGAATCCTTGAATCAGGTTCTCCCCGCCGCCTGGAGCCACAACAACCCCATCGACATGCTCGGCGATGCCGGCCCCGAACGTTATGCCAAGGCCGTCGAGATCGCCGCCAAAGATCCTAACAGCGATGGCTTGCTGGTGGTCCTCACGCCGCAGTCGATGACCGATCCTACGCAGACCGCCGAGCAGCTGAAACCTTACGCCAAGCTGGAAGGCAAGCCGATCCTGGCCAGTTGGATGGGTGGCGACGAGGTTGCGGCCGGTATCGGCATACTGAATCAGGCGCAGCATTCCCACCTTCCCGTTTCCCGATACCGCCGTCCGCGCTTTCACCTACATGTGGCGCTGCAGCTACAACCTGCGCGGCCTGTACGAAACTCCCTCGCTGCCCGAGGACTCCGCCGAATACGCGCCCAACAAAACGCTGACATCCGAAATCATCGAAAACGCCCGCAAGAGCGGCCGCACCATTCTGACCGAGGTCGAATCGAAGCAGGTGCTCGAAGCCTATGGCATCCCCACCGTGCGCACCATCGTCGCGCGCACCGAGGAAGAGGCTGTCGCACACGCCGAAAGCATCGGCTACCCGGTCGTGTTGAAGCTCTTCTCCGAAACCATCACCCACAAGACCGACGTCGGCGGCGTGCAATTGAACCTGAGCGACGGCGACGCCGTGGAGCGCGCCTGGTGCCGCATCGAGAGATCGGTCACCGAAAAAGCCGGCGCCGAACACTTCCAGGGCGTCACCGTGCAGCCCATGATCAAAAGCGGCGACGGCTACGAATTGATCGTCGGCAGCAGCCTCGATCCGCAATTCGGCCCGGTGCTGCTGTTCGGCACTGGCGGCCAGCTGGTGGAAGTCTTCAAGGATCGCGCGCTCAGCTCTGCCGCCGCTCAACACCACGCTGGCCCGCCGCATGATGGAGCAAACTAAGATCTACAAAGCGTTAAAGGGCGTCCGCGGCCGCAAGCCCGTCAACATGGCGGAACTCGAACAGGTCATGGTGCGCTTCAGCCGCCTGGTCGTCGAGCAGCCCTGGATCAAGGAAATCGATATCAACCCGCTGCTGGCCACCCCGGAGCGCCTGATTGCCCTGGATGCCCGCATCGTGGTCCACGGTCCCCAGGTAAACAAGGAAGATCTGCCGAAACTCGCCATCCGCCCCTATCCCAATCGCTACGTTTCCAACTGGACCATGAAGGACGGCAACGAAGTTCGCATCCGGCCTATCCGCCCGGAAGACGAACCCATGATGGTGAAGTTCCATGAAACGCTGTCGGAACGCACCGTCTACCTGCGCTACTTCCACCTGATGAATCTCCCGCAGCGCGTCGCCCACGAACGCCTGACGCGCATCTGCTTCATCGACTACGACCGCGAAATGGCCTTGGTCGCCGAGCATGAGGGCGCCATCATCGGCGTAGCCCGCCTTACCCGCATCCTTGGCACCAACGACGCCGAAGTTGCCGTGCTGGTCAGCGACCATTCGCATGGCCGCGGACTGGGCAAGGAACTGCTGGCTCGTCTGGTGATCGTCGGCGGCGACGAAAAACTCAGAGCGCTCAAAGCCGACATTCTACCGGATAACCGCGATGTTATGCGCATCTGCGAGAAACTCGGTTTTAGCCTACGCCACTCCGTCGAAGACGAAGTTGTCAAGGCCGAATTCAGGTATTAAGTACTGCTAGCGGCCTGACGGTAGGAATCCGAACGAAGCGATCGCGGCGCCCAGAACGCGCCGGTCGCCGGCGGCGGCAAGCGGCGGATCGGATTGGAATTCCACTTCTACCGGTCCCGCGGGGCCGGGGGCTAGCGGCCACCGCTGGGTTGGCGCTCCAGGTGACGCGGCGGGAAGCATTTCGCCGTTGAGGAGCACTTGGAAGTGCTCAGGCATCCTGTTCAGGACAACTTCAAATTGCGTCGCGCGGGCGGCGCGGTACAGCCGAGCCGTAGCCCGCGGCGCCGTCCACCGGAATCCGTTTTCCATTGCGTACCAGCCGCCCGTCAGTTGCCACACGGGAGTGGTTTCACTCATGAAGATGTAGGTGGAATCCAGGGTGCCGCGCTCGTGGGCTGAGATCCAGAGTTGCCGGTAGCGAGGTTCCCACACCAGGGTGACGATGGGAGCCGCTGTCGAGAGGGCTCGGACGCCGGGATCGTCCATCGCGTAGACTTTGGCGGCCGACGCTGGAAAGAAATAGTTCAACGCGCCGCCAATGCCCCAAGGTGCGAAAGACGGCGGTAGCCCGTGATACAGGAACACGGAATCGTTTTCGACAACGGGAATGGAAGCGCGCAATTGCTCGACGTACTCGCGCGTTGTGGCGTCGGCGGCGAGTTTGCCGCGGCCATAATCCTGGAGGGCGAAATAATTGTAGGGGAGCCAGGCGGCGAGGAAGGTGACGGCGGGCCACGCATAGCGGGCCTCGGCAGCGGATGAGAAAGCGATCGCGATTCCGATTAGAGGGACATACCAATAGGCGCTGAAAAGGCGTCCCGGTAGAAATAACAGAGGCGCCAGAAAAAGCACGGCGGTGGCCACGCCCATCGCGCCGCGGCGGTCGCGGTATAGAGCGGGGAGGGTCAGCACCACGAAACCCGCGAGCGGCACTCCGAACAGCGCGCCGGCGTAGAACCTTGCCGAGATCGCCAGCGCGGCGGCGGTGAACCGAAACGTGTAGTCGTTGTGGCGATTGGGATTTAGGAAAATGCCTTGTAATCCGAAGGACGCCGCCACCAGGAAGAAGGGGACCAGCGGCCGCCATTGGCGTTTGCCGTAGGCCAGTTCGTAGCAGGCCAGCACGGCGGGTAGCATGACGGCGAGTTCCTTGGATTTGTAAGCAAGCCAGAAGGCCAGGAAGGCGAGCAGCCAGCGGCGCTTGATCCAGAACAGCAGGCTCAGCAGGCAGAAAGCGCCGCAGAACAGATCGAAGGCATACATGGGCTTCCAGTAAACGTCGAAGACGGCAAGGTGGAAGGCGAAGAAAATGGCGCCCGCGGCGGCGGCGCGAGGGGACGCGCGCAGGTTGCGAAGGACGAGCAATAGCAACCAGACGTTCAGCAGGTGGATCAGATGCAGCGGCAAAAGATACTTCGGGAAATCGAGCCCGAAGGCCTGGCTGGCGACCCGGAAATAGAAGTGCCCGAAGGGTCGAAAGTTGCGCTTGCTGTAAAGTGGGCTGACCAGGTGTGCGGCAAAGACGGCCGCGGGGGTGTGAGGCGCCCAGCTCAGGCTATCGAGTTCGTCGCCCTGGAAGAATCCGGTGTAAGCCGGCGAGTTAGCCAGGAGAAAGAGCACAGCGACAGCGAGGAAGCCGGCGATGGCGGCGAATTTCTTCATTTCGGCGAGTTGTCTTGGTTGATGTTACAACGCGGCATGCTTGATATCATAAGCAAGATGACATGGCGTTGATCGCCGTTTCCGGACAGCCTGGCTGCCGGTTCGAAGAAGTAGCGCGGCTGGCGGCGCACCGGCTCGAGTTCGACCTGGTAAACGACGCCAGGATTCGCGGCCTGATCGAACGCGAATTTGGCGCGGAAACGAGCGTCCCACAAAAGGCGCGGCCCGATCTCGTGGCATCCATCCTGGCGCGGCTGGCGGCCGGGCATCACATGGTGTACTGCGCCGCCGGAGCCGAGATGCTTTCCCGGCAATTCCCCGGCACGCTGCGTGTGCATGTCGTGGCGCCCGACTCCGTGCGCGTGGGCAACCTGATGCTCGACAAGCGGCTGGAGCGTCCGCCGGCGCGCCAACTGCTCCGGGACCTCGACGCCGGCCAGCGCGCCCAATACAAGAGCACCTTGGGCCGGGCAACCGCTCTGCCGCATTGGTTCGACCTGACCATGAATGCGGAATCGATGGACTCCGAACAGATGGTCGAAACCATTCAAAGCGTGGTGCGCTCGGAAGGACTCAAGGAGCGCGGCTTTTTGTCGGCGGCGGCGGAGCAGCAGATCCAGTTTCAGATTCGGCTGCGGTTGGCGCGCCATGGCATCGTGCCGCCGGGCAGGGCGCGGCTGCCCGGCAAATCCTTCGCCCATCCGAGCGAGCAGGTGTTCGCCAATCTGCTCGATTTTTACCGCATCGCTTGGGAATACGAACCGCGCAATTTTCCCATTCAGTGGGATGCGGATGGCCGCATCGCCGAATCGTTTACCCCGGATTTCTATCTGCCGGAATTCGATTTGTATGTGGAGCTGACCACCATGAAACAGTCGCTGGTGACGCGCAAGAATCGCAAGATCCGGCTGTTGCGCGAGTTGTATCCGCACCTCAACGTGCAGATTTTTTATCAGAAGGACTTTGAGAATCTGATTTTCAAGTACAGCCTGGCGGAGAAATTGGTAGGCGTATGAGCCGCGAGTCGCAAACACCCGCCATCGAACGCATCCTGTTCACCGAAGAACAGATCGCGGCGCGCATTCAGGAAGTGGCGGCGGAAATTACGGAGCGGTACCGCGGCAAGCCGCTGAAGCTGGTGGGCGTGCTGAAAGGCTCCGTATTTTTTCTGACGGCCCTGGCCCGCCACATCCAAATCCCCGTGAAGATCGACTTTCTGGCGATCTCGACGTTTTCGGCCAAGTCGAACGCGCCGGGCATCGTGCGCATCGCGAAAGATCTGGACGAGGGCATCGAAGACGAAGATGTCCTGATCGTGGAAGACATCGTGGACACCGGCCTGACCCTGCGCTATCTGCTGCAAACGCTGTCGAGCCGCGGTCCCAATTCGCTGGCGGTATGTACCCTGCTCGACCGCAATTCACGGCGCCTGGTGCAGATTCCGGTAGAGTTCCGCTGCTTCGAGATACCGGACCGGTTTGTGATCGGGTTCGGCCTCGACCACAACCAGCTTTACCGCAATCTGAGTTACGTGGCAGTCATGAAGCCGGAAAAGAGCGGGGCGTAAGAAGCCGGGCGCAAAGAAAGCCTCCATCAGCGCCACCCTGCTGGCGGGAATTATAATGAGCTTCTACCCAAGATCCTTCAAACCGTAATCGGAATTTAAGAAAAATCATGTCAAAACATACAGATCAATTTGTTGAACAGAATCGCGACCGTCTGCTGGAGGAACTAAAACAGTTCCTGCGCATTCCCAGCGTCAGCACCTTGCCCGAGCATCGGGTGGACGTGGACCGCGCCGCCCAGTTCGTGGCGGATAGCCTCAAAACCGTCGGAATGGAAAACGTGGAGGTGATCCAGACCGCCGGCCATCCGCTGGTTTACGCCGACTGGATGCACGCGGAAGGCAAGCCGACGGTGTTGTGCTACGGGCACTACGACGTGCAGCCGGCCGACCCCCTGGAAGAATGGAAAAGCCCGCCCTTCGAGCCGGAAGTGCGCGACGGCAAGATTTACGGGCGCGGCACCGCCGACGACAAAGGCCAGATGTACATGCACGTCAAAGCCATCGAGGCGCTGCGCGCGGCGGATGGAACGCTCCCGCTTAACGTGAAGTTTCTCGTCGAAGGCGAGGAAGAAGTCGGCGGCGAATCGATTGCCAAGTATGTCGCGGAGAATCCCGAAAAGCTGAAAGCGGATGTCGCCCTGGTTTCGGATACGGAGCTGTTCGCGGAAGGCATTCCCACGCTCTGCATCGGCCTGCGCGGGCTGATTTACATGGAAGTGGAATCCACAGGCCCGTCGCGCGACCTGCATTCCGGATTGTATGGCGGCGCGGCGCCCAATCCCATCTTCGGTCTGGTGGAATTGCTTTCCAAGGTCAAAAACGCCAACGGAACGATCCAGGTGCCTGGAATCTACGACGACGTGGAACCGCCGGCCGGCGCCGAGAAGCGCAGTTGGAAAAAGCTGCCCTTCAGCGAAGAGGAATTCCGCGTGAAGGAAGTCGGATCGGACGTGCTGACGGGCGAGAAGAAGCCGTCGGTGCTCGAGCGCGTGTGGGCGCGGCCGACCTTTGAAGTACACGGCATCGCGGGCGGATTCACGGCCGCCGGCGCCAAAACGGTGATTCCCGCAAAGGCCACGGCGAAGGTCAGCTTCCGCCTGGTGCCCAAGATGGATCCCAACAAAGTGCTGGCGGCGTTCAAAGAGTTTGTCGAGAAAAACACGCCGAAAGGCATTCACTTCGAAGTGAAGGTCCTGAGCAGCGGCCCCGGCCTTTCGGTGAATCCGGAGCATCCCGCAATTCAGGTGGCCGCCAAAGCCTTCAAAGACATTCTGGGCAAGCCGACGGTGTTCATCCGCTCGGGCGGTTCCATTCCCATTGTGGGCGACTTCGCCAACCACTTGGGAATTCCCACCGTGCTGATGGGCTTCGGGTTGCCGGACGACGGGCTGCATTCGCCGAACGAAAAATATAACCTCGAAAACTACTACGACGGCATCCGTACCGTCGCGCACTTCTTTGAGAAGTACGGGGCGGCGACCGCCTAAACGGCGCCGGGGGGGAGTATGAGTTCGTTCAATCGTTTCCTGTTGAGCGCTCCGCTGCTGCTGGCGTCCGCCGCCGCCCAGCAGCAGGCGCCGCTGATCGACCGCGAATTGTTTTTCGGCGACCCGGAAATCTCGGGCGCGCAGCTTTCGCCGGACGGCAAGTACATCGCATTTCTGAAGCCGCTGGATAAGACCCGCAACATCTGGGTGAAGCGGACGGATGCCCCGTTCGATTCGGCCAAGCCGATTACCAGCGACACCAAGCGGCCCATCTCGCAATACTTCTGGAGCCGCGACGGCAAATATGTTTTGTACGCGCAGGACAAGGCCGGGTACGAGAATTACAACGTCTACGCAGTCGATCCGGCCGCCCCGCCCGAAGCAGGCTCGAAAACCCCGGCGGCGCGTAACCTGACGGACGTGAAAGGCGTGCGCGCCCAGCTTTACGAGGCGCCGCGCAGCGAACCCGACTTTATATATGTCGGCCTGAACGATCGCGACAAGGCCTGGCACGACCTCTACAAAGTCCGTATCTCGACCGGCGAACGCACGCTGGTCCGCCAAAATACGGACCGGGTCACCGCGTGGATTTTCGATTTGCACGACCAGTTGCGCCTCGCCACTCGATCGGCGGACAACGGCGATACGGAAGTCCTGCGGGTGGACGCCAAGGGGTTCACCAGGATCTTTTCGTGCGACGTTCTCGAATCGTGCGCGGCGGTGCGATTCCACAAAGACGGGAAGCGTTTCTACCTGCAGACCAATCAGGGCGCGGGCGAAGATTTAGAAAAACTCTTCCTCATGGACGCGGCTACGGGCAAGCAGGAGTTGGTAGAGAGCGATCCGGAGAAGCGCGTCGATTTCGGATCGGCCCTGTTTTCGGAAGTCAGCGACGAACTGATCGCGACCGTTTACGAATACGAGAAGCGTCGGATTTATTGGAAAGACAAGTCCTTCGAAGCGGACTACGAATTCGTGCGCAGCCAGTTGCCGGACACCGACATCGGCTTCAACTCCCACACGCGCGACGAGAAGCTCTGGCTGATTTCGGCCACTTCGGACACCGAGCCGGGCGCCACATATCTGTTCGACCGTGCCGCGAAAAAGCTGACCCTGCAATACAAGATTCGCGAGCAACTGCCGCGCCAGGAACTGGCGAAGATGGAGGCGGTCCGATACGAATCGTCGGACGGGCTGGAGATTCCGGCCTATCTGACCCTGCCGAAGGGTATGCCGCCGAAGAATCTTCCGGCGCTGATTCTGCCGCATGGCGGACCCTGGGGACGCGATAACTGGGGCTACAACACGTTGGCGCAATTCTTCGCCAATCGCGGATATGCCGTGCTCGAACCGAATTTCCGCGCGTCCACCGGCTACGGCAAGAAGTTCCTGAACGCCGGAAATCGCCAGTGGGGCGATCGCATGCAAGACGATTTGACGTGGGGCGCGAAGTACCTCGCGGCCAAGGGCATCGCCGATCCCAAGCGGACCGGCATCCTGGGCGGCTCCTACGGCGGTTACGCGACGCTCGCTGGTGTAGCGTTCACGCCGGATCTGTATGCGGCGGCGGTGTCGATTGTGGGCCCGTCGAACCTGATCACGCTCCTCGATTCGATCCCTCCGTATTGGGAACCGGTGCGCAAACTGTTTTACCAGCGCATGGGCGATCCCGGAACGCCGGAGGGTAAGGCGCAACTGGAGCGCCAATCGCCCTTAAATTCGGCGGCGAAGATCAAGACACCGCTCATGGTGGTGCAGGGCGCCAACGACCCGCGGGTGAACAAAGCGGAGTCGGATCAAATTGTGATCGCGTTGCGCGACCGCGGATTCCCGGTCGAATATCTGGTCGCGCCGGACGAAGGGCACGGCTTCGCGCGGCCGGTGAACAATCTGGCCATGATCGCCGCGGCCGAAAAGTTCCTGGCGCAGTATCTGGGGGGCCGCTACGAGCAGGCCATGACGCCCGAGGTCGAGACGAGGCTGAAGGAAATCACCGTCGATCCGAAGACCGTAGTGCTCAAGCCCAAGGGGTCCGCGAGCGAGTTACCTGCGCCGCGGATCACCGGCGCGCTGCGCCCTGGGACCTATAAATACAACGTCACGATTGAGGTTGGCAAGCAAAGGATCGTGCTGGCCCTGGCGAATGAGACCCAGACAACCGGGGATGGTTGGACCGTTACGAATCGCATGACCACGTCGATGAACGAAGCCACGGACACATTCACGCTGGATAAAGGGACGTTGGTGGTGCGCAAGCGCTCCATTCATCAGGGCCCTCTGCAAATGGAACTGGCCTTCGACGGCAACAAGGCGACCGGCACCGTGACCATGGGGACGCAGAAAGCCATCGCGGTAGATATGGCTGGTCCGGTATATCCGGAGGTGGCGTCCGCGCCTGGCTTGGTCGCGTGTTTGCCGCTCGCTCCCGGATACAAAACCGGGCTGCGGGTTTTCGACCGGGATAAACAGAAAGACCGTCTGATGCAGGTGGAAGTGACCGGGTCGGAGAGAGTCACGGTGCCCGCGGGCACTTTCGAAACCTACAAGGTTGACGTCACCGCCACCGATGGCGCGACGGACCATGTCACAGTGTGGGTCGCGAAGGATGCGCCCAAGCCGCTAAAATTCACCGCGACGGGAGTTGGAATGGGCGGGGCGCTGGTTACCGCCGAGTTGACGGAGTAGCCGCACGCCCGCACACCGGCTTTTGTTTCAAGCCAGAGCTTTGCCGTAGAGAGCGAGTAGGCGGCTCCACGCCTTCTCTGCAAGCGGCTCGTTGTAAACCTTCGAGTCCGGCGGGCACCAGCCGTGCGCCGCTCCCGCGTACACCTCAACTTCGGCGGCCAAGCCGGCTTTGTCGAAGGTCTCGCGGAGGACGGTCTTGTCCTTCGGCGAACGCTCGTCGTCATTGGCGGCAATGCACACCAGGAACTGCGCCTTCGTCTTCGCGGCTTGCAGGTGCGGGCTGTTGGGCGCATCGGTGACCAGGCCGCCGCCATGGAACGTGGCGACCGCGCCAACTCGATCGGGTACGGCAGCCGCGGTGCGGAAGGCGAACGGGCCGCCCATGCAATAGCCTTGCGTGCCCACCTTCCGATCGCGGGCCACCGACGGCTGCTTGTCCAGCCAGCCGATGAACGCCTTGGCGTCCGTCATCTGAGTGGTTTCCGTGAAACCCTGCGCCAGCGGGCGGACGTCCTGGATCGGCGTGTTGGCGCCGTCGGCGGCCGTGGGCGCCTTCTTGACGCGATAAAAGGGATTGACCACCAGCACCGAATACCCGGATTCGGCGAGTCGCTTGCCCATCTGGCGGAACGCGGGGCGCAGCCCGAAAATATCGGGCCACACTAGTACGCCCGGCGCGGCCCCGGTCGACGGATGGACGAAGTAGCAGTCGGCCGAGCCGTCCGGCGTGGTGACGGTTACGTCCGATTCCGCTACGGCGGCCGCGTTGGCCACGCGTGGCAGCAAGGCGGCTACGCCTGCGCCAAGCATGACGCCAAATTGCTTCCGGGTGACGAGGCCGCGGGCTTCGTACTCCTGCCGGTCTTTTTCAAAGTGCTCCTGATCACACATGGTTCCCTCCTGGGGTAGAACCATTTTATCCATTTCCGGACGGCCGGACCCGGAGATCCTCGGAAAGTTCTTGCTTCTATAATTCCATTATAATAGAATTACCGTAATGGCGAACAGGCCAACGGAAGACGAAGTCACCAGGTTTGCGGATATGTTTTCGGCCATGGGGACGGGACCACGGCTGCAGGATCATGCGCGCGCTGCTTTCGGCGCATCCCGGCGGAATGGTGGTCAGCGACGTGGGCAATGAACTGGGCATTCCCGCCTCCACCCTCTCGCATCACCTGGACAAACTGAAAAACGAAGACCTGGTAAAGGTGCGCCGCGAGGGGACCTATCTCTGGTATTCGGCGAATGCCGACGCGCTGCAGGAGCTGTTGGGCTTCCTGTATGCGGAATGCTGCACCCGCAACAAGGCCGTTGAGCCCAAGGCGATCGTACGGCTGTGCAAGTGAAGCAAAGGAGAGAAAACCTATGGAACTGAAGCAAGCCGTAAAAGAGAAATATGGACAAGCAGCGCTGCGTGTGAATTCGGGCGGCAGTTCTTGCTGCGGAGCGAGCGCTGCCTTGGATGGCTGCTGCGATCCGATCACGACGGACCTTTACGATGCCGCGCAGCAGGGTCAGTTGCCGCAAGAGGCGGTGCTGGCGTCGCTCGGCTGCGGCAATCCCACGGCGCTGGCGGAATTGCAACCCGGAGAAACGGTGCTGGATCTCGGCTCGGGCGGCGGCATCGACGTGCTCCTGTCGGCGCGGCGCGTGGGGCCCGCGGGCAAGGCTTACGGACTCGATATGACGGACGAGATGCTGGCGCTGGCGCGCGAGAATCAGCGCAAGTCCGGCGTGGAAAACGTGGAGTTCCTCCGTGGCGAGATCGAAAACATTCCCCTTCCGGATGCTTCGGTGGACGTGATCATCAGCAATTGCGTGATCAACCTGTCGGGCGATAAGGATCGCGTGTTGCGAGAGGCGTTCCGGGTGCTCAAACCCGGCGGCCGGTTCGCGGTTTCCGACGTCGTCACGCACGGCGACGTGCCGGCCGAAGTGCGCAAGAACATGCTCTTGTGGGTGGGATGCATCGCGGGCGCGCTCGACGACTACCAATACGCGTCGAAACTGGCGCGAGCGGGCTTTCAGGACATCGAGGTCGAGCCGACGCGGGTCTACGACATCGAGGATGCGCGGACCTTCCTGAGCGGGCAAGGCGTTGACGTGGATGCGATCGCCGCGCAGGTGCAGGGGAAGTTCATGAGCGCGTTTATCCGGGCGAAAAAGCCGGCCGCGTGCTGCGGCCCCAACTGCTGCTCATGAGGGAAGCCGGCATGGACGAAGCCATCGTGCAGCCACCGAAGGCTACGGGCGGGCTCGGCACGTTCGAGCGGTATCTTTCCGTGTGGGTGGGGCTGTGCATGGTCGCGGGCGTGATCCTCGGCAAAGCTCTGCCGGGAGTAGTGGCGGGTCTGCGCGGGATTGAGTTCGGCAGCGGTAGCCGGATTAACGCTCCCATAGCCGTCCTGATCTGGCTGATGATCACGCCCATGATGATGAAGGTGGATTTCACGTCCCTGCGGAATGTGGGCAAGCGGCCGGCCGGACTGCTGGTGACGCTGTTTATCAACTGGCTGGTGAAGCCGTTTTCGATGGCGCTGCTGGCCTGGGCCTTTTTCCGGGTGGTCTTCGCGGCCTTCATCACGCCCGCCGAGGCGGATCAGTACATCGCGGGATGCATCATCCTGGCGGCCGCGCCCTGCACGGCAATGGTATTTGTATGGAGCCACCTCACCAACGGGGACGCCGCCTATACGCTGGTGCAGGTGTCGGTAAACGACCTGATCATGCTGGTGCTGTTCGTGCCGATCGTGCAGTTTCTGGTGCATGGGGCGTCGTCGCTGGTGGTTCCATTTAATGTGCTGCTGGTCTCGGTCGTCGTTTTCATCGTGGTGCCGCTGGCGGCCGGTGTGCTGCTGCGTCTGTTGCTGATGCGGCGCCACGGGCGCGCGTGGTTCGAGGGCGTGCTGCTGCCGAAGTTTGCTCCAGTCACCATTGCGGCGCTGCTCGCAACGCTGGTCTGTATCTTTGCGTTCCAGGCGGAAAACATCACCGGGCGCTTCGTGCACGTGCTGCTCATCGCGGTGCCCATCACCCTGCAGGTTTATTTCAACGCGGGCCTGGCCTACGGGCTGATGAAATGGCTGAAGGTGGAGCATTCGGTGGCTGCGCCGGGGGCGTTGATTGGCGCTTCCAATTTCTTCGAACTGGCGGTGGCAACCGCAATTGCGCTCTTCGGCCCCGGATCCGGAGCGGCCCTGGCAACCGTTGTGGGCGTATTAGTCGAAGTGCCGGTGATGCTCTCGGTGTGCGCGGCGTGCAATCGCACACGGCATTGGTTCCCGGTCACGGAGGCGCGGTAACCGATGCAGAAAACAAGAGTGCTGATTCTCTGCACGGGAAATTCGGCGCGGAGCCAGATGGCGGAAGGGCTCCTGCGGCACGATGGCGGGGAGCGCTTCGAAGTAGAAAGCGCGGGGACAAAACCCAGCTCGGTGCGGCCGGAAGCGATTGCCGTCATGCGCGAGTTGGGTATCGATATTTCGGCGCATCGCTCGAAGCACGCGGATGAGTTCGCCAGGCAGCCGTTCGACTACGTGATTACCGTGTGTGATCACGCCCGCGAAACCTGCCCGGTATTCTTCGGCGCAGCGCGGCGCCTGCACCAAACCTTCGAAGATCCGCCTGCGCCCGGCGTAGCGACGGAGGAGGAAAGCATGGCGATTTTCCGGCGGGTGCGGGATGAATTGCGCAACTACCTGCGGGATTTCCGGAACTCAACGGAACGTCCACCACAGCACTAGAGTAACGGCGAACAGCAAGGCCGCCCAGATGCGGTAATCGGTTTCGCCCAGCGTCGCGGTCGCGGCCGAAGCAAATACATTGCCTTCAACTTTGTATTCCGGAGGCGGCGGCGTGAAGAGGCTGACCACGACCATCACAGCGGCGGCAAAAAACCACACCAGGATCGAACGGTGCAGAAACGAGGTCAGATACGGCTGCGAGACCAGCGACCAGTTGAGCGTCTGGTCCAGAAACAGGAACATGCCGAAGGCGAATCCGGCCGCGCCTCCGGCGATGGCCCCCGCTGTATTGCCGCGTTTCCACAACAAGCCTACGAAAATCACCGCGCCCAAAGGCACGCCCAGGTAGGCTGAAATCATCTGGAGGTAATGCCAGATGGTGACCGACAGGCCCACCAGCGGTGCGGCCAACACGCCCAGGATCGCCACCAGCACGGTGACGCGGCGGCCGATAGCCACTTGGCGCTCGTCGGAGAGGCCGGGTTTCCATCGCATCACGAAATCGCGCACCACCAGAGTCGCGCTGGCGTTATAGCACGCGCTCATGGACGACATCAGGATGGCAATCAGCCCGGCGAGCACCAAGCCGCGCAGCCCGGCGGGAAGCAGTTCGCTGACCAGGTGCGGGTAGGCCATGTCCGCCTTGGGCAGGTGCGGATAGAGCGCGTGGGCGATCACACCGGGAAGCACCAGAATGAAGGGAATCAGGAGCTTCAGGAAACCGGCGAAGATGGCGCCTTTCTGGCCCTGATCGACCGAGCGCGCGCCCAGCACCCGCTGCACGTTGGTCTGGTCCATGCACCAATAAAACATCCCGCCGAACAGGTTGCCGATGAAGAAGCCCGTGACAGGCAGTTCGGAATTGAGCGGCTTCACCATGTGGATGAGCCCGGGATCGACCCGCGCGGTGAGACCGCTCCATCCGCCCACGGCCCCAAGCGCGGCGATGGTCAGGACGATGCTGCTGACGATCAGCCAGCTGCCCTGCACCATGTCGGCATAAACCACGGCGCGCAGGCCGCCCTTCATGGTGTAGAGGGCGGTGAAGATTGACAGGGCGATCATCACCGCGATCTGGTTCCAGCCGAAAAGCATAACGAAGAGGAGCGAGCCGGCCCAAAGGTCGATGGCATTCTTGGTGAATACGTTCATCACCAGCAGATTGCCGGAGAGAAACGCGCGGAGGCCCCATCCAAAGCGGCGCTCAAGGAATTCGGGGATGGTGTAGATCTTGCTGCGGAGATACAGCGGCGCGAACAGCGAGGCCAGCATGATCAGGCACCAGGCGGCCATCCATTCGAACCCGCCGGTCACCATGCCCACGCGGTAGCCGTCCCCCGCGAGCCCGACCACGTGCTCGGCCGAAATGTTGGAGGCGAGCAGCGACATGCCGATAAACGGCCAGCGGAGATCGCGCCCCGCCAGGAAGTACTCGGAGTCAGTTTGTTTCTTGCCTGCCGCGCGCAGGACGGCGGTGATGACCAGCGCCAGACTGACCAGGACGATGATCGAATCGAAGAGGCCAAGCATTTAGCGATTCTATATGGCGGCGAGGGGCGAGGGGCAGCCGGCCGGCCGCAATGCCAGTTGGCGGCCTTCATTCAAATGGTATTCTTGAGGTGTGAGCCGCTCACGTTCGAGTGAGCCGTTGAGCCTTCATATGGTGCGCCGTTTCGGAATTTCACAAGCCGCGGAACTGCACAAGCAGCTAAACGGTATTACGCCGCAGCCTGCGCCCGGTGTCGTTCGATGGCAGCACACCTTTGGGACCGATTGGAGCGGAGACCCAGCGATCTACTTCTGGGTTGTGTTGACGGACGAGGCGAGTAGGAAGGCGAACCTCAGGGAGTCCGCAGACGGGTTCACCGATGTGATCTCTGGGCAAGTCGACTTGCTGAATGACTGGGGCTTGATACCCTACTTCCATTTTCGAAGCGAATCAGAGCAGGCTGCTCTTCAGGATGAGGTCTATCAGTAGGTGTGAATCTCGTCGATGACTTCTTTCTACATGCCGCAAACCTCGCCGCTTCATCCCAAACTAGCGACTGCGAACAAATAGACCTTCGCCGCGCTGTGTCAGCCGCCTACTACGCTGTTTTTCATTTGTTCAGCATGACGGCGGCCGAGGGCTGGGCAGCACCCACCGATCGTGTTCGCTTCGCCAGACTGTTCGAGCACGGGAAGATGAAGAGCGCATCCAGCGGTCTATCCGCCAGAATTGGCGAGCGACTCGGTGCGGCGCCATTGGCACGCGACGCGGCGATCGGAGATGACCTGAGGCATATCGGCAAGGAGTTCATGGCTCTGCAAAACGACAGGCATATCGCAGACTATGACAACTCTAAAGTCTGGTCGTACACAGAAGTTGAGAATGTCATTATCAGAGCGCAGGATTTGTACGTCAAATGGTCGGCCCTTGCCAAAACCCCTTTAGCCACGGCGTACCTGCTAGATATGCTTGGGGGAAAATGATGGGCCGGTAGTCATCGCCGGAGTCACCGGCGAGCCCGACCGATTAGCTCTGCTGACACCCTAGTGGCGGCGGGTGATGACGACCCAGAGGCTCAACGGGAGTTCCTGCCCCTTAGCCGACAGGTCTTAGGTAGGTGACCCGCGCCGCTATTTGGCGGCGGCAGCCAACACCGGTTCGATCTTCAGCCCCTCACGCGCCACATCGCCTGGGTTTGGGATGATCGTATCGCCGTCACTGAGCCCGCCGTTCACCTCCAGCCGATCGCCGTAGTCCCGCCCAATCTGAATCTTCTGCAAATGGATCGTGTGGTCCGGCCTTCACCACCGCCACCCGGTTGCCATCGGCGCGTACGATCAGCGCATCGCTCGGAACCAGCAGCGGCGGATTGGCGCGCGCGCTGCTCAAATCCACCTGCGCGTACATGCCCGGCAGCAAAGCGCCGTCGGCATTCGGCACGTGCACTTCCACCAGCAGCGTGCGGCTGGTGGGATCGAGCGCGTTGGCGGTGCGCGCCACCGTGCCCGTGAACTGCCGCCCCGGCAAGTTGGAAACGGTCAACTGCGCGGTCTGTCCGAGGCTGGATCGACGCTGGCATTGGTCTGCGGCACATTCACGTAAGTGCGCAGCGTATCCGTCTGCGCAATGCGAAACAGCAGCGTATTGCCCGCATTCACCAGCGCGCCGACATCCACATTGCGCAGAGTGATGACTCCATCGAACGGCGCCTTCACCAGCAGATAATCCTTGCATCTTTTCCAGCCGCGCCAGGTTGGCTTCGGCGGCGGCTACGTTGCCGCGCTGCGCGGCGATGGCCTTTTCGAGCGAGTTGCAAATTGGCTGCCTGCGACTGCGATTGCGCCTGATACTGATCGTTCTCCTGCCGCGACACCACGCCCCGCGCCGCCAGGCTGGCCCAGCGGTCGGCCGTGACTGCGGGCGAGATCCATGTTCGATTTGCCCTGCTCGTAATTCGCCTGCGCCTGGTCGAGCGCCGCCTGCGCCTGCTGCACGTTGGCCTTGGCTTGTTGCACCTGCTCGTCCAGCTCGGGCGCTTCGATCTCAGCCAGCGGCTGACCCGCCTGCACGCGGTCGCCGATATCCACCATGCGGTGCACAACGTAGCCGTCCGCGCGCGCCAGGATCGGAGCTTCGGTGATGGCCTGAATGTTGCCGGGCAACTCCAATTCACTATCCCGCGTGGACCGCCCCACCTGCATCACGTCCACGCGCGGCAGCGCCGCCGCGTCCTGTTGCGCTTCGCCCGCGATCAGGTTGTTGCGCTTGTGCAGCGGAATATAGCCGGCGAGAAAGGCGATCGCCAGCGCAACCGTAGCGATCAGGACGATAGACCAGATGGTGATGCGGGACGGCTGCCACAGCTTCGCGGGCGCGTGCGATCCGTTCGGCGAAGCCGCCTCAAGCTGCTGGATCCGCCGCCGCAGTTCCTCGTTTTCGCTGCGCAAACGCGCTCGGTAAATCAGGATCGATTTCTGGCATATTCTTACGCGGACGGCAGTTCGGCCTGCTCCTGTTCGTCGAACCGGCGCTCGTGATCGACCGGCGGCTTGGTTCGCAGATAGCTGTAAATAATCGGCACCACGAAAAGCGTCGTCACCGTGGCGAACAGCAGGCCGCCGATCACGGCGCGGCCCAGCGGCGCATTCTGCTCGCCGCCTTCGCCCAAGCCCGAGCGCCATCGGGAAGCATGCCGAGAATCATCGCGGTCGCGGTCATCAGCACCGGCCGGATCGCGCGCATAGCCCGGCGGAAAGCATGGCCTCGCGCGCCGAAGGCATCGATCGCCCGCTCGTCATTGGCGAACGTCACCATCAGAATGCTGTTGGCGGTGGCCACGCCGATGCACATGATGGCGCCCATCAGCGACGGCACGCTCAGCGTGGTGCCGGTGACGAACAGCATCCACAAAATGCCGGCCATGCGCGCCCGGCAGCGCCGTCAGGATGATGAACGGATCGAGCCAGGATTGGAAGTTCACCGTCATCAGCAGGTACACCAGCACCACCGCGAAGATCATGCCCAGGCCCAGCCGGAAGAACGACGATTGCATGGTCTCGATCTGCCCGCGCAGCTCGAACGTGGTGCCGCGCGGCAGATGCGGCGTCTTCCTCGCGCATGATCTTCTCCACTTCGGCGCCCACGCCGCCCAGATCGCGCCGGTCGACATTGGCGTAGACATCGAACACCGGCCAGACGTTGTAGTGATTCACGATCACCGGCGCGTAGCCCGCGCTGCACCGTGACCAGGTTCGAGAGCAGTTGCGTGCTGCCGGCCATCGCGCCGGGATTTCCGTACGCCTGCGAGGCGCCGCTCGGCGAAGCGCCCACCGAATCGTTGCCCATGCCGGCGCTCCCGCCGTGCGAGCTTGTGGTCCATGTGGTGACGGCGTTGCCGGCCACCGAAATGGGCGTGCGCAGCAGCGCGTCCAGCGAATCGATGCGGTATTGCGGCGTCTGCACGCCGACGTTGTAGTTGACGCCGTTGTCCCAGTTCACCCAGAAATTCGGCGCCACCGTGCCGTTGCCGCTGAGCGAGATCAGCATGCTGCTGGTGACATCGCGCTGCGTCAAGCCCAATTGCGAGGCCTTCACGCGGTCCACGTCCAGCATGATCTCCGGCTGAGCCACCACCTGATGGACATGCACGTCGGCCGCGCCGGGAATGCGCGCGATCCGTTGCGGCCAGCTTCTGCGCGATCTTGTAGTTCGCCTCCGCATCGCGCCCGACCACCTGCAGATCGATCGGCGCCGGCAGGCCGAAGTTCAGAATCTGGCTGGTGATGTTGGCCGGCTGGAAGAAGAACGTCATGTCCGGGAAATTGTTCGCGCAGCCGTTTGCGCAGCAGGCACTTCATAGTCGCGCGTCGAGCCGTGCTTCTCTTTGTTCAGCGAAATCAGAATCTCGCCATCGGCGCTGGAAATGGTCGGAATGTCGCCCTGCGCGATGGCTGGTCCAGCTGTTCGGAATGCCGATGTTGTCGATCAGCGTGTCGATCTCGTCGGCCGGAATCACGTCGCGGATCTCGCGCTCGATCGCCGCAAACCGCAGTTCGGTCTGCTTCGATGCGCGTGCCCGCCGGAGCCGCGCGCATGCAGCCGCATCTGCCCGGAATCCACGTCGGGAAAGAAATCTTCGCCCACCAGCGCAGACCAGGCCGAGCGAGGCGACCGAGACCAGCCATGAACGCGGTCAGAACGCCGCCGCGATGCCGCAGCGACCAATCGAGCAGCCCCACGTAGCGGAAGCGCAGCGCCTCGAAAGCCGCGGTTGAACAGATGGTGGACGCGCCAGAACAATCCCTTGCCGCCGGCCGTTCGCCGTGCCGCCCTCGCTGGTACAACTGCCACTTCCGGCTTCAGCAGAAAATCGCACCATGGTCGGCACCAGCGTGCGCGAAAGCAGGTAAGAAGCCAGCATGGCGAACACCACCGCCATCGCCAGCGGAGTAAACAGGTACCGCGCCGTTCCGGTCAGCAGCAGCACCGGCACGAACACGATGCAGATCGAAAGCGTGGCGACAAACGTGGGAACCGCGATCTGCTGCGCGCCATCCAGCACGGCGCGCACCAGCGGCTTGCGCATGGCCATGTTGCGATGCGTGTTCTCGATCTCCACCGTGGCGTCGTCCACCAGAATGCCGACCGCCAGCGCCAGGCCGCCCAGCGTCATCACGTTGATGGTCTGGCCCAGCAGGCTCAGGATGCACAGCGACGTCAGAATGGAAAGCGGGATCGAGATGCAGACGATCAGCGTGCTGCGCCAACTTCCCAGGAACAGCAGGATCATCAGGCCGGTGAGGCCCGCGGCGATCAGCGCTTCGCGCACCACGCCCTGAATGGACGCGCGCACGAAGACCGACTGATCGGCCAGCGGCGTCACTTTCAGCTCCGGCGGCACGTTGGCCAGAATGCGCGGCAGCGCCGCCTTCACCGCATTCACGATGGCCAGCGTGGACGCCTTGCCGTTGCGCGTGATGGTGATCAGAACGCCGCGCGATCCGTTGGTGCGCACGATGTTGTTCTGCACCGAAAAGCCGTCGTGCACCTGCGCCACATCCTTCATGTAGACCGTCGCGCCGTTCACCGTCTTGATGGGCAGGTTGTTCAGCTCGTTCGAGCCGCAGCGGGCTGCTGTTCACCCGGACCTGATACTCGGTCTCGGCCAGCTTGGCCGTGCCGGCGGGCAGGATCAGGTTCTGCAGCGTCAGCGCATTCGAAACATCGATCGGCGAAAGCTGCTTGGCGTAGAGCTCGTCCAGGTTCAGATCCACCATCACGGCGCGCTGCTTTGCCGCCGAACGGATAGGAAACCGAAGCGCCCTGCACCGTGCCCAGCGGCGTGCGGATGAAGTTGTTGCCGAGGTCGAAGATCTCCTGCTCGCGCAGGGTCTTGCTGGAAAGGCCGAGTTGCAGGATCGGAACGCTGGCCGCGTCGTACTTCAGGACGTTGGCGGGAAACATGCCCGGCGGCATCTGCCGCAGCGCGGTTTGCATCGTCGCGGTGACCTGCGCCACGGCCATGTCGATCTTCACGTTCGGATGGAAGTAAATCTCGGATCACCGCGTAGCCGTTGTAGGATTGCGACTCGATGTGCTCGATGTCGTTGACGTTGGAGGTGAGGCTGCGCTCGAAGCCGGTGACGACGCGCTTCTCCATCTCCTCGGGCGACAGGCCGGAGTAGACCCACAGCACGCTGACGATCGGGATATCGATATACGGGAAGATATCGACCGGCATGGTCACGATGGCCGTGCCGCCGAGGATGGCGATCAGGACCGCCATCACGACGAAGGTATAAGGGCGGCGAAGAGCTAGCCGGACGATCCACATGGAGGCTACCCGCGGTCAACTTCGGACGGTCGGCGGGGCGGTTTTATCTTGAAGTAGGAGTATAGCTGGATTTCGGCTAGTAAATAAGATCTCCAGAGAGGAACGCAAAGCCACAGCGGAACGGCGTCGCCGGAGCCGAGACAGAAACAGTGGAATCGCTTAACGTTCGAGGTTAGGCGAGCAGCTTAGCGCACACGAAAGGGGACATTACTCGAAAGGGTGCCGCCGGGTGTCACTACCTGGACCGATCCAGAAGTCGCGCCAGCCGGTACATTCACAATCAACTCGGTTGGCCGGGCTACTGTAAATATTGCGGGGACGCCATTGAAGGTAACGCCTGTCGCGCCCGCCAAATCGGTTCCTAGGATTTCGATGGCAGCTCCGACGGTGCCCGAAGCCGGCAGAGTATAAACAAAAGCTCCAAGATCTGTGGACACCCGGAACACGGTGCCGGCTCCTTGAAGCCCGTAGTCGGATGTTGTGCCGTAAAAACTGCCGTCGGTGCCTTGGAAAAGCCCACCCTGAGGGTACGAGCCACCTGTCTGCTGGAAGCTGTGCAGCGTGGTCAATTCGCCAGTAGAAGTGATTTTGAAAATTGTCCCGAAGTCATGGGCGCCACCATACATAGTGGTCCCATAAAAATTCCCGTCAGTAGCTTGAATCAGGCTAGCCCTCGGCCCGTCGCCGTCCCTACATGGATCTCCAGTAGGCACGTTGCAAAAGCTGTACAGCGTGGTCAGTGTGCCAGCCGGGGTGATCCTAAAAACTGTCCCGGCGGTATACGTGCCGCCACCGTAGGTCGTACCATAGAAGTTTCCGTCTGCCCCCTGGATAAGGTTCGCCGCCGGATTCGCCCCATCGGAGCAACTGGGATCGACCAAACAGAATTGGTAGATGGTGGTCAGAATGCCACCGGGTGTGATCTTGAAAACCGTATTGCCATAGGTTGTCCCGTATAAATTTCCGTCAGTGCCCTGAACAACTCCAGCAAAGGGATAGCTTCCGTCGCTTCCGCCAGTGAAATTGTGCAACGTAGCTTGGTTACCGTCCGGAGTGATCACAAACACTTCGCCAAAGCCGTCGGCGCCGCCCTCATAGGTGGTGCCATACAAATTGCCATTTTGGGTTTGAACAAGACTATCTGCTGGTCCCTCTCCGCCTGTGCAGGGACCTCGTAAACAGAAGTCATACAAAGTGGTCAGCGAACCCTCGGGACTGATCTTGAAGGCAGTACCGAAGCTACCGCCGCCGGATGTCGTACCATAAAAGTCGCCGCTTTGCGCTAAAAATAGGCCGCCGAAAGGGTATCCGGCCTCAAACGTAGCGAAGCTGTGTATGGAGGTAATTTCGCCACCTGTAGCAATGCGAAACACGGTTCCGTAGCCATACGCTCCAGCCTGATAAGCGGTGCCGTAGAGGTTGCCGTCGAGTCCCTGTACGAGGGAACTATACGGTCTCGCACCATTCGACCTGTTGAAGTAAGCGAGCGTCGTGAACACCTGGCCGGCTGCGCTGCTCCCTGTGATTCCGAAGACTAAGAGCATAGCAACCCTCTGTTTCCAGCAGTTGCATCCCATCATCCTTACCTCCCCGTAAGACGCGTAAGAATAGAACCAGAATTTCCATTTTGGAACCCAGGCTCCATCGAGTCTACACCTGATCGCCTCGTTTGCAGCCGTTCAAAGCAAGTTGATTTCCCTCTCGTGGAGTTTCAGTACCTACAGGGCGCCTCCAAGCCGCCATTCTGCCCGTTCCGTGCACCGGAACCCGGCAATAGCTCCTGTAGGACTGCTGGCAAAGAGACACCTTCCCGTCCCCCCTCCTTTCTTCCACAATATCCGGCGGACAACGAATCTGCGGGCCGGTCGCGGTAGTGAACCAGGCGATGGCCGCGCAATACTGGCGCGGCCGCCACCCGCCGGGCAGCCGGGTACGGGTGAAGGGGCGGTGGCTGACGGTAGTGGGGGTCGCGAAGATGTCGCGGTACCGGAGCCTGACGGAGACGCCGAAGCCATTCTTCTATACGGCTGGCAGAGTGATATGCTTAGCCGGATATGAAGCACCTCTCGTTCGCCGCCATGCTCTTAACCGCCGCTCTGGCGCACGCGCAGAAAACCTCCGGAGGCCTCACGACGATTTACAACTTTACTGGAACAAACGGAGATGGTGCGACTCCCGTTGGTGGCCTCGCCCTTGGCGCGAATGGAACCTTGTACGGAACCGCAGAATTCGGCGGTGCCGGTGCGTGTTCAGTAAACAACATCCAGGGCTGCGGCACGGTGTTCGCATTGTCCCCTCCGGCATCCAAGGGCGGCGCGTGGACCGAAACCGTCATCTATAGCTTTACGAATCAAAACGGCGATGGCATCAACCCCACCGCCGGCTTAGTGATTGGCGCGGACGGCGTTCTGTACGGCACAACGTGGGGGGGAGGAACCGCGGGCTTCGGAACCGTGTTCGCCTTGACGCCTCCAGCGCAACCAGCAGCAGCATGGAGCGAGACCGTGATTCATAGCTTCCAGGCGATTCGTCATGGCGATGGCGCATATCCCTACGCCGCACTGACCATCGGCCCGCGAGGCGAGCTCTATGGCGCCACGGAAGGCGGTTCGTCCGGGAACAATAACGGTTCGGTGTTCGTGCTGACGCCTCCTGCCGCGCCTGGCGGTTCCTGGATCGAAACGGAGCTATACCTGTTTCCGGGCGGTCTCAGTCCCGACGGGTGTTGTCCGTATGCCGGCGTGACCCTGGGCAAGAACGGGGCCCTGTACGGCGTGACGCCGTATGGCAGTCAGGGTAGTACCGTATTTCAGTTGACGCCATCGGGCACTGCGGGTTTGCCGTGGAACCACACGGTGCTGGCCGCCCTCAACTTCTCCGGTAGCGGCGGCTTCCCCGAGGGAACGCTGGCTCTCGGTAACAATGGCACCCTGTATGGAACCAGCTACGACGGCGGGAAGACAACCAATTGCGAGTCGCCGGTAGTCGGCTGCGGCGCGGTTTTCGAATTGCAGCCGCCCCGGGCGCCGGGCGACCCGTGGCTACAGGTCACCATCCACGAGTTTGCAGGGGGCTCTTCCGATGGGGCCAACCCTGTGGCGGGTCTGGTGCAGGGAACAACGGGAACCCTTTACGGCACTACCACCGATGGTCCTGGCGCCGTGTTCCGTCTGGTTCCTCCGCGTAGTGCCGGCGAACCTTGGGTCGAAACCATTCTGCACAACTTCACGGGCAAGGATGGGGATGGGGCAATCCCGCTGGCGCCGCTGGTCTTCGGTCGTAACGGCATGCTGTTCGGCACAACCTCAACCGGCGGCGCTGCCGGCTTCGGGACGGTTTTCGAAGTGACGCCTTAGCCGCTCCTAGATATGTTCCACCCGCACTCCGCCGTTCGTAGTAATCGCCCGCACTAAATTCCCCCCAGACCCCAGATCGACCGCCAGGTGATGCTTGATTTCACCCTGTACCGTCACGGGAAATTCGATGCTCATCCCGCCATTTGTCGTCCCCGTCTCCAAATGCGCCGAATAACTGGCCGGGACCCGGATGGTGACGCCGCCGTTGGTCGTGGCCACGTCGCAACTGCCCCCATCCCAATGGTCCGACGCCAGCTCAATATGCAGCCCGCCGTTGGTCGTATGTCCTTGCACCGTCCCCGCCAGTGCCGCCAGCGACACCCCCCCGTTCACCGCGCTGAATTCCGTGCGCCCCTGCACCCCCGATATGCTGATCCCGCCGTTGTGGGTGTGCAGCACCAGGTCCGTGTGGCTCGGCACGAAGATTTCGTAGCTCACGCTCCATCCATGCCGGCTCGCCTCCGGTCCCGTAGCGCGCACCGTGCCTGATCCTGCCTCCACGCGAATCTGTGCGGCCTCCGCGCGCGAATCGGATTGGTCGTCGCGGAAGGTCTGAACCTTCGAACGCACCAGAATATCGCTGCGGTTCGAGCCTTTGATTGAGATGCCGCCGTTGCTGCCGCCATCCACATCCAGACGGCCCCCCGAAGCCACCGTCACCTCGCGAATTTCGCAATAATGGCCGCGTTCGTTCCCGCTGTTGTCATCGTTGCAGTTCATCGATTTTTCCTGCGGCAGCGCGGCTGGCGCCAGGCACAGGGCTAGTATCAGAATGTGTTTCATGTTCGCTCCCGTTCCCTTAGACGCGGGTTGCGCCAGGTGGTTGGGCGGCCCGGGCGATTATTTGTGGTGGTGAAGCTTCTTCTTAATGTCGGGCCAGAATTCGGTGGCCAGGTTGGTCACCATGTCGAACCCCATGCGCAGCGACCCTTGGATGAAACCCAGCCGCGCCGTATCCAGCCGGTCTGGATACCACAGGTTCGAGATGAAAGCTTCACCGTACGCGCTGCCAAAGCGCCACGTGGAAAAGGTTTCCGGACCGGAGTCGGTATGCGTCAGGACCGTCTCGCGCGCGGCATGCCCCATGCGGCGGAAAAGGCCTTTACGGGTCGCGTGGTAGTAGCGGGGATCCTGGTGCAGTGTAGTGTCGAGGCCGAATGCCAGCACGCCATGAATCACGCCGCCGGCTTCCGTCGAGGCCACGCGGCGGCCGTAGGCGGCCATCCCGTCTCCCCACTCCTTGGGTGCGTTCAGTTCCTGCAGCAGGCCCGCGTAAGCAAAGGTGCCGGCAATCGGCCAGATGCCATATAGCCCCTCGGCGTGGTAGCGCAGCTTGCTGAAGGGGACCGGATTGGGCGTCAGGGTCATGCGGATAACGCCCGTTCGGTGGTCGCTGTTGGTCACGGCCAGCAGGTAGGAGCCCGCCGGCCACCCGGAGGGCAATCTGACAGCGGCCGTCTCGTCGGTGAAAGAAACCAGGGTGAGCGGGGCGCTTTCAAAAGCGACCACCGGTGGAGCGCCCGCCGGACTGAAGTGGGAACCGGTAATGCTGATCTGGCTGGCGGCATAGTCGACCGTGGCGCTCACGATTGCCGGAGCATCGTCCGCGGCGAGGTCGGGAACACTCTCAGGGGCACAGGCGAAGCACCGCCCCAGGCTGGCGAGTGAAGCGAGAAATAAACAGGATTTCAACAGGCGAAAGTCCAACGTGGAGCGGAATTTCCGGAAATCTTATTGTAACAACATTGCTGGCAGGAAACAGGTTTTAGGGAGGTTAGTGGGAAAACACGTTCCCGGCGCTGTTAGGCGCCGGGATATGCAAGGAGAAACGAACAATTACGAGGGCTCGCTCGAAGCGGATGGCAAAGCATGTTCGAGGACTTCGCCCTCGGCGCCTTCACCTTCACCTTCACCGCCCTCGCCGACTTCGGTCAAATCGTCTTCCAGATCCAAACCTTCTTCGTCGGACAAACCACCACCACCGGCTTCGCCGGGATTTCCCAGCTTCCGTTGGACCCGCCGGGCAGCCTTATCCCGCTGCTTCTCCTGGCGGGCGAGTTCTTTCTGGCGTTTCTTAAATGTCGTTCGCGATCTCATGGCCATAAAGTTCCTCTTTCGCTCTCTTTAGTTTGCCGATTCGTTTGCCGAGGTCAAAACAGCAGCCTTCAGGCTGCGGGTGCTTACCAGCGAGGTTCGCGCCTTTGGCGCGGACCGCCGCCGCCACCTCCGCCGCCGGTACGTCCGCCGCGGAAGCCGCCACCCCCACCGCCGTGCCCGCCGCCCGAGTCCACTTTCGGACGGGCTTCATTCACATTTAGGGCCCGGCCACCGAAGTTAAACCCGTTAAGCGCGGCGATGGCGCGTTCCGCCTCGGCGGAATCGGTCATCTCCACGAATGCAAAGCCGCGCGACCTGCCGGTGTCACGGTCCGTCATCAGACTGACCCGCTCCACTGTCCCATGCTGATCGAAGAGCGAACGGATGGATTCTTCCGTCGCTTTAAAGTCCAAGTTGCCTACGAAAATCTTCTTCACGTGATCTCCTCGTATTTGAAAGCGAGCAGACAAGGCGCAATTCTCGGCCAGGTTTTGCGGGCAAATCAAATTCGATTCCATAATACCAGATTTTTCAACTATGGGCTTTGGAATGGCCCGTAATTTGCCCCTTAAAACGCCTGGATTCTGAGCGGAACTGCCTAATTTACCATCACTTACGAGCTTAGTATCATGTAGGTCGCCAGCGCCACCGCCACCGGCCGTTTTTGCGCGTCCAGGATGTCCACGCGGCCGCAGCAAAGCCGCGCGCCGACCTTCACCAGATGCGCCCGCGCCGTGATCTTGCCATGCGCGATCGGGCGCAGATAGTTCACCTTCAATTCCACCGTCGTCGCCGCTCGCGGACGTCCCAGGTGGCGCGCCAGCGCCATCCCCACCGCCACATCTGCCAGCGTAGCGGTTACCCCGCCGTGAAGCGTTCCCGATCCGTTCATCAGTTCCGGACGCAGCGTGCATCCCACCGTCACGCCATCCTTGTGCAGGCGCACTAACTTCAATCCTACGCGCGCATTAAACGGAATCTCTTCCAGAAACTGCTTTACGGCTTGTGAGGTCATGGTTGGATGGTTCATTCGCGGCAGATCCCGCGCTCGCTTCGCCGGATGAATGCTGCCAGGTGCAGGGTCTCCGGCGTTGCCACTTCTACTTCGATGCGCTCCAGGGCCTCTTCGAGGCGCAGTCCCGAGCGGTAAAGAAGCTGATAAGCCCTCTTCAAGGCGGAAATGTCCGAAAGTTTGTACCCGGCGCGCTTCAAACCCACCAGATTCAGTCCTTTAGCCGATACGTTGAAACCCGAATAGAGGAAGAACGGCGGCACATCGCTGTTGACCCTGGTGTTCCCCCCAATCATGGCCAGGCGGCCGATCTTAGAGTATTGATGGATCACCACGCCCCCGAAATGAACGCCTGGTCTTCCACTTCGACGTAGCCGGCAACCAGCGCGCCACTGCAAATCACCGTACGGCTCCCGATCTTGCAGTTGTGGGCGATATGCCCGGAAGTCATGATGTAGTTCTCGTCGCCGATCTCCGTCACCGATTCAGGTTGCGTGCCGCGTGAGATGGTGTAGTGCTCACGGATCTGGTTGCCGTTCCCGATGCGAAGGTAGCTGCGCGCTCCGGTGAATGCCTTATCCAGCGGGTCGGTGCCCAGCACCGTGCCTGCGGAGATGCGATTGCCTTCCCCAAGCGTGGTCCAGCGCTTGACGTAGACATAAGGCTCCAGCTCGCAGCCGGCGCCGATTGCAACGTCGGCTTCGACCACGCAGTAATCGGCGATCGAAACATCCGCCGCGATTTTCGCTTCGGGGTGGATCCGGGCAGTGGGCGCAATCACAGCTTGTATGATAAGACATGCGCGTACGCGATCTCGCGGAGTGGTTAGGCGCCACCTACGAAGGTGACGGCGAAAAGGATCTTACGGGCGTAGCCGCTCTGGAAACGGCCGGCGGCGGCGAGCTGTCTTTTATAAGCGGACGAAAGGCGATGCAACTGGCGGATGCGAGCGCGGCAGGCTGCCTGATCGTGCCGCCGGAGTATCCCAGTCCCAGCCGGCGCACGGTCATTCGGGCCCTGGAACCGCGCACGGCTTTCGCGCGGGCCATGAACCGGTTTTATCCCACCATGGAGATCAAGCCGGGTGTGCACGCCACCGCGGTGGTCGGCAAGGATGTGGAGATGGGCGCGCTGGTCGCCGTCGGCCCCCACGTGACCATCGGCGACAGCAGCCGCATCGGCTTAGCCAGCAGCCTCGGGGCAGGCTGCACCATCGGCAAGCGCGTCGTTTTGGGCGAAGGCTGCGTTCTCCATGCCAACGTCACCATTTACGACAACGTGGATATCGGGCGCGGCGTCATCCTGCATTCCGGCTGCGTGATCGGCGCGGATGGCTTCGGCTACGTCTTCGAAGACGGCAGGTATCACAAGTTTCCCCAAGTGGGACGCGTGGAAATCGGCGATTTCGTAGAAATCGGCGCGAATTCCTGCGTGGACCGCGCCGCGCTCGGAACCACGCTGATCGGGGAAGGGACCAAGCTCGACAATATGGTCCACATCGCCCACAACTGCCGCATCGGCAGGCACGTGGTGATCGCGGCCCAGACCGGCCTTTCCGGCGGCGTCGTGGTCGAGGATTTTGCGGTCATCGGCGGTCAGGTCGGAATCGGCGATAAGGCCCGCATCGAATCCGGCGCCGTGCTCGGCTCCGGCTGTGGGATTCTTACCTCCAAAATAGTGCGGTCGGGCCAGACCGTCTGGGGAACGCCGGCGCGTCCGTTGAAGGAGCATCTCGAGCAGTTGGCCAATCTGGCGCGTCTGCCGGAGATGCGGCGACAGTTCACCGAACTGAAACAGCGTTTATCGCGGCTGGAAGAAAAGACGGCAAAGTAGCGGGAGGCTGGGGTGCTGGTTGTAGTTGGCGGACACACGCGCAATATCGGCAAAACATCGGTGGTAGCCGGAATCATTCGGGCTCTGCCGGAGCGGGACTGGACGGCGATCAAGGTAACGCAGTTCGGTCACGGCATCTGCGCGGCATCGGGGGGCGACTGCGGCTGCTGTTTGGGTGAAAACCATCCCTATGCGATTCTCCAGGAGCGCCGTGCGAGCGATTCCGATTCGGGGCGCTTTCTGTCTGCCGGCGCGCAGCGGTCTTACTGGGTGCGGACCGCCATGGGAAAGCTCGAAAACGCCATGCCGGCAATCCAGGAAGTGCGGGCCAACAGCCGCAACCTGATCGTCGAGTCCAACAGCGTCGTCGATTTCCTCAAGCCGGATCTTTTCCTGATGGTACTCAATTTCGAAAAAGCCGATTTCAAACCCTCAAGCCGGCGCCTGCTGCAGCAGGCCGACGCCTGCGTCGTCACCGGAGGCAATTCGGGCGCCCCCCTTTGGAACGGAATCCCTTCTGCGTTGTGGATGGAAAAACCGCGTTTTGTGGTAGTACCGCCTCAGTACGTGACGGAAGAACTGGCCGGCTTCGTGGCAGCGGCATCGCCCTCGGCGTGCGCGTCGGTGTAATGCAGATTCAGCAGCGCATCGTGCAGAATGCGATTCGCTTCACCGATCTGCTGCTGCAGCAACTCCAACTGCTGACGAGCACCGTCGTCATGCGCGGGCAAAACCAGATTCAGATAATCGGCACAGGCGTCGATAATGCTGAGCGGTTGGCGCAATTCGTGTACCAGGACACTCATCATCGGCCAGACTTTTTCCTGCATGGCATCGGCGGAGAGATCGGTAGAGCGTGAGGCAAGTGTGAGCATGGGTTTGAACTCGGGGCGTTTTCGATTATAACCCGGTTGGGTTACGATGCAAGCCGATATTTGACGATTTTAATGGGCGCTGTATCCGATAAGACTTGATAGGACTCGATGCATGCCGGGCGCTCTCGATTCGCGGTACACTCCCACTGATGACACCACTTCGTCGTGTAGCCGTGCTGGGAGCAGGCACCATGGGATCGCGCATTGCGGCCCACTTCGCCAACGCGGGCATCCCGGTTTTATTGCTGGATATCGTTCTGCCGAACCAGACCAATCGCAGCGCTGCTGCCTTGGGTGGTTTGGAGACGGCTCTGAAACAAAAGCCCGCCGCTTTCTTTACTCCGGGCACCAGAACATTGGTCACCGCCGGCAACTTCGAAGACGATCTCGCGAAAGTGAAAGACTGCGATTGGATCGTAGAAGCAGTCACCGAAAATCTGGAAATTAAGCGTGCGCTAATCGAAAAAGTACTGAAATATCGCAAACCAGGGTCCATTTTTTCCACCAACACCAGCGGCATCCCGCTCACCAGCATTGCCGAAGGTTTTCCGGCTGAGTTCCGCCAACATTTTTTAGGGACGCACTTCTTCAATCCGCCGCGCTACCTCCACTTGCTGGAGATGATTCCAGGTCCCGAAACGCTGCCCGAAGTGAAGTCCCACATCACCGATTTTTGCGGCCGGCATTTGGGCAAAGGCGTGGTGCCCTGCAAGGATACGCCCAACTTCATCGCCAACCGCATCGGCAGTTTCTTGGGCGGCACGATCGCAGAAGTTGACCGTGGAGATGGATCTGACCATCGAAGAAGTGGACGCGCTGACCGGCCCGCTCATCGGCTTGCCCAAGAGCGCCAGCTTCCGCTTGCTCGACATCGTGGGTCTGGACGTCTGGGCGCACGTCACCAAAAACCTTTATGACTTAGTTCCCAACGATCCGTGGCGCGAGCGCTTCGTCCTGCCTCCGTTTTTCGCCCAAATGATCGAGCGCGGCTGGCTCGGCGATAAGAAGGGCCAGGGCTTCTATAAAAAGACCGGCCGCGGAGACGAAAAAGAGATCCAGGCGCTCGATCTGAAAACGTTGGAATACCATCCGTCAAAGAAAGCGCGCTTCGCTTCCACCGAAGGCGTGCGCAACATCGAAGATCTGCCGCAGCGGCTGCGCGCGTTGATGGGCTTGACCGATAAGGCCGGCACGTTCCTGTGGCGCCTCTTCAGCGACTTAGTGCTGTATTCGGCCAGCATGGTGCCCGAGATTTCGGATCGCGTGGTGGAGATCGACCAGGCCATGAAGTGGGGCTACGCCCAGGCGCTCGGTCCTTTCGAACTATGGGATGCGCTCGGCGTGGAAGAGACTGTTGCGCGCATGCGCGGTGAGCAGCGCCAGATTCCCGCGAATGTAGAGACGATGCTGGCCGGCGGCGCGAAGAGTTTCTACCAGCCGCCCGATCATGACCGCCGTCCGCACCACCAATATTTCGACCTGATGGCGAATTCTTACAAGCGGATGGACGAGCGGCCAGGAGTGATCGTGCTGAAAGACATGAAGCACGCGCACGGCGTAGTGAAGAAAAACGGTGGCGCCTCGCTAATCGATATCGGCGATGGTGTACTCTGCCTGGAATTCCACAGCAAGATGAATTCGCTGGGCGATGACCAGGTGTCCCTGGTTCGCGCCGGCATCGAAGAAACCAGCAAGAACTTCGCAGCCATGGTGATCGCCAACCAGGGCGAAAACTTCAGCGTCGGCGCGAATTTAATGCTGGTGCTGCTGGCGGCGCAGGAAGAAGAGTGGGAAGAACTGGAGAGGGCCATCCACCGTTTCCAGCAAGCCACCATGATGATCAAGTACGCGCCCAAACCGGTGGTATCGGCGCCCTTCGGCTTAACCCTCGGCGGAGGCTGCGAAATCGCCATCCATTCGGCGCGAGTACAGGCGTCGGCGGAAACCTACATGGGTCTGGTCGAAGTCGGCGTCGGCGTGATTCCCGGCGCGGGCGGCACCAAAGAGATGCTGCTGCGCTTCGGTGAAGCGAAGAAGGCTTTCGAACTGATCGCCTTCGCCAAGGTGGCCACCAGCGCCGCCGAAGCGCGCGAATTCGGACTGCTGCGTCCCCAGGATCAGATTTCCATGAATCCCGAACGGCTGATCGACGATGCCAAGCAATTGGCGCTCTCCATCGCCCCAAGTTATGTGGGCGGCGTGCCGCGCACCGATGTGGAAGTCGGCGGCGCGGAAGACCTCGCGCTGCTGAAGACCGGCATCTATCTGGCGCGGCAAGGCAACTACATCTCCGACTACGATACCGTGGTAGGAGAGAAGCTGGCCAACGTATTGAGCGGCGGACCCCTGACCGGACGTCAGACGGTTTCCGAACAATACCTTCTGGATCTGGAGCGGGAAGCCTTCCTGAGCCTCTGCGGTCAGCGCAAGACCCAGGAACGCATGCAGCACATGCTGAAAACCGGAAAGCCGTTGAGGAACTAAGCCAATGCAAGAAGCCGTTATTGTGGATTGTCTCCGCACCGCCGTGGGCAAAGCGCCGCGCGGCACGCTGCGCAATACCCGCCCCGACGATCTGGCCGGCGCGGTCATCGGCCGGTTGATGGAAAAGCATCCGGAGATCGCGAAAGATGACATCGAAGATATCGTGCTCGGATGCGCCATGCCCGAGGCCGAATCCGGGAACAACATGGCGCGCTGCGTGGCGCTGCGCGCGGGTTTGCCCGACAGCGTGACCGGTGTAACCATCAACCGCTTCTGCAGCTCCGGCCTGCAGGCCATCGCCATGGCCGCCGACCGCATCCGCGCCGGCAGCGCCCACATCATGATCGCCGGCGGCGCGGAAACCATGAGCATGATGCCGCGGGGCGGACACAAAGTGGCCCCCAGCCCCTGGTTCGTCGACCACCGGCCGGCGATCTACATGAATATGGGCTTGACCGCCGAATGCGTCCAGCAGAAATACAACGTGTCGCGCGAAGAGGCCGACGCCTTTTCCTATCGCAGCCATCAGAATGCCTTGAAGGCGCAAGCCGAAGGCAAGTTCGATGAGGAGATCGTGCCGTTTGAAGTGCAATCGGTGATCGCCAACGGCAAGAAGCCGAAGGTCACCAAGACGGTTTTCTCGAAGGACGAAGGGCCGCGCGCGGACACCACCCCGGAAGCGCTGGCCAAATTGAAGCCCGTGTTTCACGCGAGCGGCACGGTGACTGCGGGCAATTCTTCCCAAACCAGCGACGGCGCCGCGGCGGCTATTGTCATGTCCGGCCGGCGCGCCAAAGAACTTGGTCTGAAGCCGATGGCCCGTTTCGTGAGCTTCGCTGCTGGCGGCGTACCGCCTGAAATTATGGGCATCGGACCCGTAGTGGCGATTCCCAAAGCGCTGAAACTGGCGGGTCTCAAGCTCGAGGATATCGGCCTGATCGAGCTGAACGAAGCCTTCGGCGTGCAAGCGCTGGCAGTGATGAAAGAAGCGGGTCTCGACCCCGATAAAGTGAATGTCAATGGCGGAGCGATCGCCCTAGGACATCCGTTGGGATGTACCGGCGCGAAACTCACCGCCACCATCCTGCGTGAGATGAAGCGCCGTAAAGTGAGGTACGGCCTGGTGACCATGTGCGTCGGGGGCGGGCAGGGAGCGGCTGGAATCTTCGAACTCCTGGACTAACGGCTCAGCCTGAGGAACAATGGCGTCGTACAGCCGCATCCCCAGCCCGCCTCTGTCCACATTCGTGGACCTCTTCTGGCTGTACGAAGGCTACCAACAGCCTCACAAAATGGAGCGCCTCCTCCCGGACGGCTCCATCGAACTCGTCGTCAACCTGAAAGAAGACCTCACCCGCGTTTACGACCCGCAGCGATACCACGAAGGTAACCACCCTCGGCGGCATCGTCCGTTGCCGGTCCCCACTCCCAGTTCTTCGTGATCGACACCGCCGAGCAGCACACCGTAGCCGGTATCCACTTCAAACCTGGCGGCGCCTTTCCCTTCCTCGGTC
This sequence comes from Bryobacterales bacterium, assembly GCA_963738375.1. Lineage (GTDB taxonomy): Bacteria > Acidobacteriota > Terriglobia > Bryobacterales > Bryobacteraceae > Bog-159. Next base: position 489,573 of record CAVTWL010000006.1, read on the forward strand.
CGCCCGCCTGCGAACTGCACAACCGCCTGGTATCGCTCGACGACCTCTGGGGCCCCCTGGCCCGCCAGTTTCGCGAGCGCCTGTTGGAAGCGCAGAGGCGTGCCCCGTTTCTCGCGAGTCCCTCAAAATCTCCCGCCGCCGAAGCCATATTCGACGTCATGGAACAGGTTCTACTGGCTCGCGCCGCCGGACGCTTCGCCTGCCATCCCGCCGTAGCCTTCGCCCTCCGCGAATTCCGCGCTGCTCCGCGCGAACGAACCATTGGCGCGGTCACTGGGCAGCTAGGTCTCAGCGCCCGCCGCTTCATCCAGGTCTTCTCCGCCGAAGTCGGACTCAACCCTAAACTCTTCTGCCGTGTCCGCCGTTTCCAGCGCGCTCTCCGCCATGCCGATCGCGGCCGCCGCATCGCTTGGGCCGCTCTCGCCGCCGATTGCGGCTACTTCGACCAGGCCCACTTGATTCACGATTTCCGCGCCTTCTCCGGCATCTCCCCGTCCGCCTACGCCGCCCAGCGTACCGAACATCTCAATCACGTTCCGCTCGACGGCTGACGTCAATTTTTTACAATACTCTGCCCACCTGCCCGCGCCAGAATGAAGGCATGTCAACCACAAAACCAATACCAGAGGGTTTCGAAGGCGTCACGCCGTACCTGTGCATTCAAGGCGCCGCCGATGCCATCGAGTTCTATAAGACAGCCTTCGGCGCCGTGGAAACTCTGCGCCTCTCCGCTGACGGCGGCAGGATCGGTCACGCCGAACTCACCATCGGCAAAGCCCACATCATGCTTGCCGACGAGCATCCGGAACTTGGCTTCCTGAGTCCCAAAACGCTAGGCGGATCGCCCGTGACGCTGCATCTTTACGTCCAAGACGTCGATGCCTTCGCCACCCGCGCTGAAGCAGCCGGAGCGAAGATCCTCCGCGCCGTCGCCGATCAGTTCTACGGCGATAGGGGCGGCAAATTCGAAGATCCGTATGGCCACGTGTGGTACTTCGCCACGCACAAAGAAGACATCTCCAACGAGGAAATGCAGAAGCGGTCTGCAGCCGCGCATCCGCCGGAATCGTAAACCCGCGACCTACGCGGCAGGCATCGAAAGCAGGCCCTTCTCCCGCAGCCCGGATAATGCCAACCCATATCGCCCGCGAATGCCGGTCTTTTCAAAGATGTGCTTCAGGTGGATCTTCACCGTCCCCGGCCTGATCCCCAACTCGCGGGCGATGTCCCGGTTCTTCAGACCCTGCTCCACCAGTTCCACCACCTGCAGCTCGCGCGATGTCAGGTTCGAGCGGGAACCCCTCGGTCCCGGTTCCGGTTCTTGCAGCAGGCTCTGCTCCATCCAGGTATTGCCCGCGGCCACCGTGCGCATGCATTCCAACAGCGATTCGAGCGATCCAGTCTTTCGCACCACTCCCAGCGCGCCCACCTGCATCATGCGCAAGGCTTCCGCCTCGCTCACGTTCGCCCCCCAGACAATCGTGGCGACGCCGTTCCCCCACAACTGCATTCCTGCAGGCAATCCATGACTACGTGAATGCCGAAGCCTTTGTCCAAAATGAGAATGGCCGGGGCATGCTCCCTTACGATCTCCATCGCTCCCAGTACCGATGTCTCCGCCGCCGCCAGCCGCAGATCTTCGCACTGCCCGAGCAACGCCCGGATTCCTTCGATCGCCACCGGCTCCGTATCGCAAATGGCAACCGCTCTCGCGCTGATTGGTTCGCTCATGAGGCTGCACTCCAACTCGCGGCTTCCGCCGAATCTGATGCCGCTTTACAGTACTGTAGTGCACGAAATGGGTAGGACTCTCAGCTTTTTGGGAGTGCCCTATTTCTTGATGTTGATGGTGCCCCGGCATAGCGCCGAACCGCACTTGCAAGGCACGTCCTCGATCTTGTCGGAAAAGTGGTAATCCACCGTCAGTTCTTCGCCGCGCCGGATATCCCGTTTGCTCATGTACAGGATGTGGCCCTTGAAAATCCAGGTGTAAAGATTCGGCGCGCAGCAGTGGTTGATCAGTTCCGCTCCGCTCCCCCCCACCGCTCCGTCCAGCGTCCAGTACTTGTCCAACGTGAACAGGTAGGTCCTCGGCCCGAGTCCCCGCTTGCTCGTTTCCATCCGGTTCAACCGCTGGCCCGTGTACTCGATCACCTTGCGTCCCGCCGCAATCCGCTCGCCGGCATATACGCCCCAACCGTGAATTCCCGACCGCCCAAGCTTCAGCCGGAAACACGCATATTTCGGGTCGATGCGGGGTTCTGCGATGTAGACGTTTTTGCTCATTTTCTCCCGGGCGCTTGTGGTATCGAAGATTGTAGCGAACCCTTGCGCGTTTGAAAAGAGCCGCTGCCCGATATAATGCGAAATCGTGATTGAATTCTCCGACTCATCCACTTCTGCCTTGTTCGACGACGCCCTCCGCTTCGCCGAACGCCAGCTGCGCGCCCTCATCCAACGCCATCCGGATTTCTACCCTATGTACACGGAAGCCGGCCGCTGGCAACATTCGGGCGAGGCCTGGACCCATTGGTGCGACGGCTTCCTCCCCGGCATGCTCTGGATTCTCTACGCGCGCCAGCCCCCCGCCAGCCCCGAATCCCGCTGGTGGCGCACCCAGGCCATCCGCTACTCCCGCCCTCTCGAACCCCGCAAACTCGATCGCGACGTTCACGATCTCGGCTTCCTCTTCATGTCCACTTACTACCGCTGGTTCGGCTTCACTCCCGATCCCGCGCTCAAAGCGGTCCTCGTCGAAGCCGGCCGCACCATGGCCCTGCGCTTCCAACCCAACGGCCGCTACCTCCGCTCCTTCGTCTCCCCCGATTCCCTCTTCATCGACATAATGATGAATATCGGCATCGTCTTCTACGCCGCGCGCGAAACCGCCGACGAGTCCCTGCTCGATATCGCTTTGGACCACTGCCGCACCACCCAGCGTGTCCTGGTGCGCGGCGACGGTTCCACTGCCCATGAAGGCCTCTTCGATACCGCCACCGGCGAGTTCCTCAAGCAGACCACCCATCAAGGGTTTCGCGGCGATTCCTGCTGGTCGCGCGGCCTGGCCTGGTCCCTATACGGTTTCGGCACCGCCTATTCCTACACCCGCGATCCCGACTTCCTTTCCACCGCCCACGCCTGCGCCGATTTCTACATCCGCCACACCCCCGCCGGCGGTGTCCCGCCCTGGGATTACGATGCCCCGCCGCGCACCCCCATCCTGGTCGATACCTCCGCCGCCGCCATCGCCGCCTCCGGCTTGTTTCAACTGAGCACGCTGAGCCAAGATGCCGTCAAAGGCCACTTCTATAGCGAAGCCGCCCGCCGCATCCTCACCACTCTCTGCCGCGATTGGCTCGTCGGGCCCGACCCCCAATGGGAAGGAATTCTCAAAGGCGGCGTCTATCACCTCCACAAGAACCTGGGCGTCGGCGAATCCGTAATGTGGGGAGAATACTTTTTCCTCGAAGCCCTGGAACGGGCTTTGGCTCACCGGCCTACAACTTCTTCGTAGTAGCGCTCGTACTGCGGAATGATTTTGTCCGCGCAGAACCGGTCCGATGCCGTGCGCCGCGCCGCCAGCGAAAACCGCTCGTGCAGCGCCTCGTCCGTCACCAGCGCCGTCACCCGCGCCGCCTGCGCCTCGATATCGCCCACCGCCTCCAGGTAGCCGTCCACGCCGTGGGTCACCAGCTCCGTTACCCCCCCCACGCGCGTCGCCACCGGCGGTACGCCGCAAGCCATCGCCTCCAGCGCCGCCAGCCCGAACGATTCCAGCTCGCTCGGCATCAGCAGCACATGCGCCAGCGGAATGATCCGCTCCACATGGCTTTGCTTCCCCAGGAACGTGACATGCCGCTCCACGCCCAACTCGCGCGCCAGGTGCTCCGCCGGACCCCGCTCCGGCCCGTCGCCCACCATCAGCAGATGCGCCGGCGCCCGCTTCACCACCTCGGCCAGAATCCGCACGCAATCCTGCACCCGCTTCACCGGCCGGAAATTCGACACGTGGATCAGCAGCTTTCCGTCCGGCGGCGCATACAGCTTCGCCGTCGCCTTCTCGCGATCCGGCTTGTAAACGTCGCAGTTCACGAAATTCGTGATCACTCGGATATCGTTCTTCACCCCGAATACGTCCACCGTCTGCCGGCGCAGATACTCGCTGATCGAGGTAATCCCGTCCGACTTCTCGATCGAATACTTGGTGATTGGAAAATAAGACCGGTCCGTCCCCACCAGCGTGATGTCCGTCCCGTGCAGCGTCGTCACAAATGGCAGCCGCCGCACCGGCGCCATCATATCCTTCGCCAGCAAAGCCGAAATCGAATGCGGGATCGCGTAGTGTACGTGCATCAAATCCAAATCGTACGACTCCGCCACCTCCAGCATCCGCGATGCCAGCGCCAGACAGTAGGGAGGATACTGAAACAACGGATACGTGGAGACTTCCACCTCGTGGTAATGAATTCCCGGAATCCCTGGATCCAGCCGGATCGGGTTCGCATAGGTGATGAAGTGGACTTGGTGTCCCCGCGTGGCCAGCTCCAGCCCAAGCTCCGTAGCTACGATGCCGCTGCCACCGTAAGTCGGATAGCAAGTAATCCCAACGTTCACACCGTCAGGCTAACACGCGGAGGTCTAATCCCTGCGTTGCGCCTCCGTGGTGTAAGTGTCGCTCCGGGTCGCGCTGCAGGCCGCCAAGTGTTGCTCTTGGCTTTTCACTGGCGTCTGAGCGACGATGACTCCCGCTCTGCACACCAGCGAAACAGTTGCGCCTGCTCCGAAGCAGTTCCGGTGTCCCCATCATCCGTCTGATACAATCGTTTTTCCCGCAATGGCAAAGACGGAGCAAGAGTACCGGCAGGACATTGTCGAAATCGGACGCCTGGTCTACCAAAAAGGCTGGGTCGCCGCCAACGACGGCAACATCACCGTCCGCCTCGATTCCCAACGTATCCTCGCCACCCCTACCGGCGTCAGCAAAGGTATGATGCACGTCGACGACCTCATCGTCATCGACATGCAAGGCAAAAAGCTCAGCGGCCGCAAGGAGTGTACCTCCGAAGTCGCCATGCACATGAAAATCTACGAACTCCGCCCCGATGTGCACTCCGTCCTGCATGCCCACCCTCCCGTCGCTACCGGATTTGCCACCGCCGGGCGCCCCCTCAACCTGGCCCTCCTCCCCGAAGTCATCATCGGCCTCGGCTGCGTCCCCCTCGCCGATTACGGCCTCCCCGGCACCCCCGCCCTCACCGACCCCCTGGTCCCCTTCATCCCCAAGTACGACGCCATCATGATGGGCAATCACGGCGCCGTCAGCTACGGCGACGACGTCTACAAAGCTTTCTTCCGCATGGAAACCGTCGAGCATTTCGCGCGTATTTCCCTGGTCGCGGAACTCCTCGGCGGACCCACCGTCCTGCCCAAGGCGGAAGTGGAAAAATTATTCGACTCCCGTACCCGCTACGGCGTCAAGGCGCGCGCCGCCATGGAGCCCGGCTGTCCGGTGTATGCTGAACAAATGCCCGTCCAGGCTCCGCCACAGCCGCAGCCTCAGGGCGATCGTTTCTACGTAACGCGCGAAGAATTAATCGGCATGGTCGACGAAGCGCTGCGCGCGCGCGGCGTCCAATAGAATATCGTTTGTACCGCGGCCTCCACGGCGCGGTTTGGAGATCTCAAATGGGTGAAGCGTTAGGATTGATCGAAACACGCGGACTGGTTGCCATGATCGAAGCTTGCGACGCCATGGTCAAAGCCGCCAAAGTATCCCTGGTCGGCTGGGAAAAGATCGGCTCCGGATACGTCACCGCCATGGTCCGTGGCGATGTCGCCGCCGTCAAAGCCGCCACCGATGCCGGCGCCGCCGCCGCCCGCCGCGTTGGCGAACTCATTGCGGTGCATGTCATCGCCCGTCCCCATCAGAGCCTCGAAGACATCCTGCCCATCGGTAAGACGCAGAATGCCGCGGCCGGCAAGTAGCCGCCTCATAGGTTCACAATGATTCTGGCCCGCGTAGTGGGCACCGTCGTCGCCACACGGAAAGACCCCCGCCTGGAAGGCGCCACGCTCCTCATCCTTAAGCCTGTCTCGCCCGAGGGCAAGGACGAGCCCGGCTACGTCGTCGCCGTCGACACCGTCAGCGCCGGATTCAAGGAGCGCGTCCTGGTCGTCGCCGGCAGTTCCGCCCGCATGGCGGAAGGCTGCAAGGAACTCCCCGTGGACACCGCCATCGTCGGCATCGTCGACGACGTGCACTTGGATTGACATGCTCCTAGGCCGCGTAGTCGGATGCGTCTGGTCCACCGTCAAGAATCCCAAACTCGAAGGCCAGCGGCTCCTGCTTGTCCAGCCCTTAAGCTCCGCCCTCAAACCCACCGGCAAACGCCTCGTCTGCGCCGATTGGACCGGCGCCGGCACGGGCGAACTCATCTACTGGACCCGCGGCAAGGAAGCCAGCTTCGCCTTCCTCCCCGCCGAAGTCCCCGTCGACGCCGCCGTTACCGGCATCGTCGATTCCATCCACATGAAGAAGGTCTAGCATGCTGATCGCCCTCGTCGTCGGCGAGATGGTCGCCAGCCACAAACATCCCAGCCACGAAGGCCGCAACCTTCTCTTGGTCCAGCCCCTCGAACTCGACGGCTCCTATCGCGGCCAGGCCGTCATCGCCCTCGACTCCGTAGGCGCCGGCATCGGCGACCGCGTTCTCCTCACCACCGATGGCTACGCCGCCATGAGCAGCGTCGGCCGCATGCAGTCCCCCATCGACAGTGCCGTCATAGGCCTAATCGACCGCATCGACTTGGACCCCGGCGAGTAGCGTCCAGAGCCCCCCTTCCGAACCCCGGCCGTAAGGGAGCGTCCCGCAAAAAATGCGCATCTTCCCTAAGTGCGCTATAATCTAAGCTACTGGAAGTGATCTGCACACCCTCTCCCTCCGTTAGGTAGTCGGCTCGTCGATTCTCGTCCTTCAAATCAAAAATGAAAAGCTTCACAGATTTCCCTCTCTCTGCACTCTTGCAGAGCAACTTACTAAAGAACGGCTTCAAACAGCCGACTGCCGTCCAAGCACAGGCCATCGAGCCGGCATTGGCCGGACGCGACGTGGTTGCCACGGCGCAAACTGGGACAGGCAAAACGCTCGCGTTCGTCCTGCCCCTCATCGAACGGCTTGCCCAGGAACCTGCGCGCAGCGGCGTCAAAGCAATCGTCCTCAGCCCCACCCGTGAATTGGCTCTGCAGATCCACGAAACCTTCGTCAAAATGGCCTTAGGCAGCCCCGTGCGCGCCGCTGTCGTCATCGGCGGCGTCGGCGAAAACCCGCAGCTCAACGCGATCCGCAAGGGCGCCCAGGTGGTGATTGCCACCCCCGGCCGCCTCTACGACTTCATGAGCCGCAACCTGGTCTCGCTGGGCCACGTCCGCATCCTCGTCCTCGACGAAGCCGACCGCATGCTCGATATGGGCTTCCTGCCCACCATCAAGCGCATCATGGCCGTGCTTCCCGCCGAACGCCAGACACTCTTCTTCTCCGCCACCATCGAAAGCTCCGTCAAGCACCTGGTCGAAACGCACGTCCGCAACGCCGTACGCGTCGAAGTCGGTTCCACCACCAAGCCGGTCGATAAGATCGATCTGCACCTGTATGAAGTGGAACCCGACCGCAAGCTCGGTCTGCTGGAATTGATGCTGCGCGAAGAAACCGGATCGTTTCTGGTTTTCTCCCGCACCAAGCACGGCGCCGATCGCCTGGCCAAGAAATTGACGCGCGACGGCTTCAAAACCGCCACCATCCACGGCGACCGCAGCCAGAATCAGCGCACGCAGGCCCTGAAAGGCTTTCAGGATGGCTTCTACCGCGTCCTGGTCGCCACCGACATCGCCGCCCGCGGCATTCACGTGGAAGGCATCTCGCAGGTCGTGAACTACGATCTGCCGCAGGTCGCCGAAGACTTCATCCACCGCGTGGGCCGCACCGGACGCGCCGGCGCGGCAGGAACGGCTTCAACCTTCGCCACCCGCGGCGAGCGTTCGGATATCGCCCAAATCGAGCGCATCCTGGCTACCCGCCTGGTTCGCCGCCCGGTTCCCGCCGATGTCGCCCGCGAAGTGAAAAGCGTGGCGCACGTCGTGGAAATCCCGTCCGCCGGCGCGCGTCCCCCCCAACGGCACGTACGCTCTTTTGCGCCCCGCCGCCGCCAGTTCAGCCGCGCGGTGTAACGCTTTCCTCGTTCACCATTTGAATTAACGCCCGCATGTAGCCGTAGGCGTAGGCGAATGCCTGTTTGCCGCCCGCGTCCCCTTCAATGACGGGGACGTGGTCCGGCATCAGCATCCCGTCGTAGCCAACTTCTTTGTACACCCGCATGGCGCGGATCATGTTCACGTCGCCATCGTCTGGAAACGTCTCCTGAAAATTCAGGAACCCGCCTCGGATATTGCGAAAGTGCACGTTGAAGATCTTCTGCCGCGTGCCGAAATAGCGAATCACGTCGAAAATCTCTTCCCCGGGTTTCGCCAGCATCTCCGAAACCGTGCCCTGGCAGAAGTTCAGGCCGTGATACGGACTGCCCGCGATTGCGATAAAATGCTTCAGCCCGTCGACGCTGCCCAGCACGCGGTCCACGCCGCGAAAGCCCTTGCCAGGCGGCATACCCGGATCGTGAGGATGACACGCCATTCTGATTTTGTATTCTTCCGCCACCGGAATCACGCGCTTCAAAAAATAGGTGATGCGCTCCCACGCGACCTCGGCGCCGAAAGGGCCGGCCTCGGTCAGCGGCGGCTCCTGCACCGCCTTGTCGTAAACGAACGTGCTTAACCGAGCCCCGCCGCGTCCGCGCGTCGCTTCCGTTCGCACCACTCCCAAAATCGTGATATTGTACTTCAGCGACGGGATGCCCGCCCGTGCGGCATTGCGAATCATCTGGCAGATATTGTCGATTTCGCGGTCGCGTTCCGGGCTCTTGCCCAGCATGATCTCGGGATTCTCGGATCGCGTGATGTAGCTGGAACTCAGCGGCAGCGGCGCCATCTCCAGGCGGATGCCATACGATTCCACGCGCTCGCGCAGCTTGGTTAGCCCCTCCACCGACCAGTTCTCATCCATCCGCGCCGATGGCAGAGTGCTGCAAATGTGCTTCACGCCCAGCGCCGCTAAAACATTCAGCGATGCGTCGGAGGAATCGTTTTGCGTGCCCAGTTTCAGGCGCGCGGCAGGCGCCGCGATTTTCTGTCCGGATGCTTGCCCCGCGGCCGCCAAGGCTGTAGCGGCAGCTTCCAGGAATCGGCGGCGGCGCATAAAGGCGGCTCCCTCAACGAATCGGAGAAAAATCCAATGGGCGTAAGATCGCGTTGCTGATATTCGAAACAATCTCGGCGTCCGCGTAGCCCGGCTGCGCCCGCAGCTTCTGCCATTCCGGATCCGATCCGAACGCGCCCCACAGCTTATCCCGAGCCGCCATATTCTCGAACGACAGCATATAGGTCAGGTTGGGCAAATTCCGCCCCACCACCGTTTCGCCGAAGAAAACCGGCGCCATCCCCAGCCGCTGAAAAATAGCCGCTTCGCCTTCGTTGAACATGCGGATCTTGCGTTGCGCCGCCTTCACATTATTCGACTCATAGGTGCGCAGCTCGAAGATGCGCGGCGCATGCGAACCGGCCGGGCCAGCCGCCAGGGCCGGCACGCTATCGAAAGCCCGCAGCAGCGAGTTCTCCATGCGGATGTAATTCAGCTCGCTCATGGAGTTATATTCGTCGAACGCTTGCTGGAACTCTTTGTCCGACGCCAGCTTTTCCGTACTGGCTGCGAACGCCGCGGCCGAAGCATAGCTGATCAGCGAAAGGATAAACGGGCTGCCTTCCCCGATGACCGCGCCGAAGAACCCCATCGGCCCGATCCCGAGCCTCGCGGCGGCGGGCACAAAATGTTTGCCCAAAAATTCCGACGTCCGCTGCATCTGGCTGCCGGTGCGCATGTGGTAGTAGCGCAGTTCAAAAAACGAGTTCTGTGGGGCGGCGGAAGCGGGCATGGCGGCTAGTCCGGCTGTAGCGGCGGCTCCTACGAAATGTCGGCGATCGATCACGCCCTACTTATACCAAATTGCACCCCGCCGCATCTCCCGATCGACGCCGGTCACCCCGCGCTCTCCATCCGCCTTGATCCGCGTCAATCGGCGGCCCTATCTTTGGCCCCAATCTGGCATCTCTCTTGCGTCGCGACGCCCTTTTACGAACCCCAAATCCAGCCGGGTGTTACACTTCGAGCATGCCTGAGTACATCGGCCGCGGTAACTCCGGATCCAAAGGCCGCGGCGCGCGCATCACTTTAATAGCACTGGCGATCGTAATACTGTTTGGCGCCCGCTCCCTCGCGTCATTCTCCATCGAACTCCAATGGTGGAAAGAATTGGGACAACTCGACACCTGGTTCGCCATGCTGGCTTACGGCTTCGCGCCGATGCTGGCCGCCACCCTCTTCGCGTTTGGCGTCCTCTGGGTCGCTCACGCCCGCGCCCTGAAATTCGCCGGCAGCGGTCTTGCCGGACACGCCATCTACGCCTGGATTTCGAGCGCCGGGCTGCTCTTCCTCGGATACCTGATCGCCGCCGGCTCCATCGAGACCTGGACAGTGGTGCGCTATCTAGGCGCGCGCGGCATGCCCGCCGAAGCCAACGCCTGGCACGATTCCGTCTTCGGCCTGCCGCTGAAGTTTTACCTGTTCGATCTGCCCTTCTATTCGGACCTGCGCGGCTACTTACTGGCCCTCATTATTGTCAGCGTGCTGGTTTACTGGGTCGCCGCCCGCGGCTGGCAGCTTCGTTACCGCCTGCCTCAAATGGGCGATCTGCGCCAGCTCGATCCTTCGTTCTTCCGTCTCGAAGGGGGCCTCGAAAGCCGCTTTCTGCGTGGCGCGCTCGCGGTTTTCCTGATGGCCCTGGCACTGCGCTTCTTCCTCGCCCGCTATGAAATGGTCTATGACGATCACGGGTTTATGGTCGGCGTCGATTACGTCGACTTGAACTTCGCCCTGCCTTTGCAATGGCTGGCAATCGTCGCCTGCCTGGCCGCCGCCGGCCTCGTCTGGATGCGCCGCTGGATTCTCGCCGCCAGTATGGCCGTTTCCCTGGTGGTCCTTTTCGCCGTGCCCCGCCTGGTCGATTCCCTGTACGTTCGCCCCAATGAAATCTCCATCCAACGGTCCTTTATCGGCACCCATATCCACGCCACCCGCTCCGCTTTCGGCCTGGAACAGCGCATGCGGGAAATCGAGTTTAAGGTTCACCCCAACGCTACCATCGATCCCAATGCCCACAAGAGCGTCATCGATAACGTGCGCCTCTGGGACGTCAACGCGTTCCACAACACCATCACCCAGATCCAGGCGCTGCGCCCCTACTACGTTTTTTCCGATACCGATGTCGATCGCTACATGATCGACGGTTCCTTGCGCGAAGTGCTCCTCACGCCGCGCGAACTCGATATCAACCAGTTGCCGGGCGCCAGCAAAAGCTGGATCAATCCGCACTTTGTTTATACCCACGGCTATGGTGTAGTGCTCGCCCCCGTCAGCAAGCTGACCTCCGACGGATTGCCCCAGTTACTCATCGAAAACGCGCCGCCGGAGATCAAAACGCCGAGCTTGAAGCTGACCCGGCCGGAGATCTATTACGGCGAAGTGGTCCAGGAACCTGTCTTCGTTCGCACCGCCCAGCCCGAATTCAACTATCCCTCCGGCGAAGACAACGTCCATTCGCGCTACGACGGTACCGGCGGCATCCCCATTTCCTCCGGCATGATGCGCCTCGCCGCCGCTGTCCATGCGGGCGACATGAACATCCTGCTGAGTAACCCCATCACCAGCGAAAGCCGCATGATGATCCGCCGCAATATCAAAGAGCGGCTGGAGACACTGGCCGGTTTCATCTCCTGGGATCACGACCCCTACTTGGTCATCAGCGACGCCGGCCGTCTGGTTTGGATGGTGGACGGCTACACGTATTCCAATTCGCACCCATATTCCCGCACCGTCGAAGTGCCGGATTTGGGCGAAGTCAACTATCTCCGCAATTCCGTCAAAGCTACGATCGATGCCTATGACGGTTCCACCCGCCTCTATATCTTCGCTCCCGAAGACCCCATCATTCGCGCCTATCAGCAGCTGTTCCCCAAACTTTTCCACACCGCCGCGGAAATGCCCGCCGATCTGCGCAAGCACGCCCGCTATCCGGAAACCCTGTTCCGCGTGCAAGCCGAAATCTACCGGACTTATCACATGCTCGATCCGCAGTCTTTCTATAACAAGGAAGATATGTGGGACCTGGCAAAATACACCGCGGCGCAAGAAGGTCAGCCCGAGTTGGTGTCGCCGACTTATGTCGTAGCCAGTCTGCCCGAGCAGAACCAGGCCGAGTTCATGTTATCGCTGCCGTTTACTCCGCGCAACAAGGACAACATGATTGGTCTGATGCTGGCCCGCTGCGACGGCGAACACTTAGGCGAGGTCGTGGTCCTGCAGCTTTCCAAGCAGGAGCTGATTTTCGGCCCGGCGCAAATCGCCGCCCGCATCAATCAGGAACAGACCATTTCGAAAGACCTGACTCTCTGGAACCAGCAGGGCTCCCACGTCCTTCGCGCCCCGACCCTGGTGCTGCCGGTCGATAGCACTTTTCTGTATGTCGATTCCATCTATATACAGTCCAGCGCCACCAGCATGCCTCAGTTGAAGAAGATCGTGCTGGCGGTAGGTAACCGGCTGATTTATACGGACACTTACGAACAGGCCATCGCGCAACTTTCGCCCGGAGCCCAGTCGCTGGTGCAGCAGGCCGAAGCCGCGCCGCCAAAGCCAGGTGCCCCCCCCACACCACAGGCCGCCGCCGGTACTGTCGACCAAAAGCTGGAACGCGTGCGAACTCACTTGCGCCGTTATCGCGACCTGGCCGCGCAAGGTAAGTGGTCGGACGCCGGTAAGGAACTGGAAGCCATCGAAGCTGAAGTCAAGTAAACTTCGGATAATCGCGCGATTGCCACCGTTACTAGAGCGGCGTATACTGGCAGGGACACTGTCATTGTGTCGCGAGTATCGGCTATCATGGCGTGCTACGGCTTCAGCTCGGTGCTCTCATTCCCAGCAGCGCGGGGCGTCACTCTTTGCGCGGCCTCACACGTAGTGGCGACCTCCCTTCCCCTTGCCGCCACAGTCGGCATCGCCGCCATGATCGATCTCATCCTCCTGATCGTCTTGGCGGCAGCTGCCATTTATTGGCTTCGTTATCGTAAGGCTTTGCTTCGCGATCTCTTCGAAGCCAACGCCTGGTCCGGCGCATTGACGGCGCTGGATGGCCGCGTCCTCAACGTCAATGTCGAGTTCACCAGACTCTTCGGCATTCCCGCGCGCGACGCCATCGGCCGGCCGCTCGCCGATCTGATCCTGCCGCCCGAAGGGCGCGAAGAGTTCCTCCAAAACTGGACCGCTATGCGCGAACGCCGGCGCGTCGATGCCGAAATCGTCTGTCGCCGTCAGGATGGGCGTCAGTTCCCAGTAGCGCTTTCATTGGTGCCTGTCTTTCCCCCTGCTGAAAAGCCGGTCGTCTATGTCAATTGCCGTGACATAACCGAAAGGCGCGATTCCGAAGCCGCCCGGTGGGCCAGCGAAGGCCGCTGGCGGGCCGTCTTCGATAACTTTTCCGTCGGCATCTCTGTGACCGATGTGGATGGTAAGTTCATCGCCACCAATCGCGCCTATCAGGAGATGGTCGGATACTCGGAGGACGACCTGCGCGGGCTCACTTATCTGGATCTCACCTACGAGGAAGACCGCGCGCGCAATGCCGAACTGGCAGCCGGTTTGTGGGCCGGCAGCCTGCCTCAATACCAGATGGAAAAGCGCTATCGTCGGAAAGACGGCGGTGTAATTTGGACTAGGATTACGGTTTCTAAAGGCCCTGGTGTGGGCCCCAAGCCGGCCTTCGGTGTCTGCATCGTCGAAGACATCACCCAATCCAAGCGAGCCGCCGACTCATTACTGGAATATGAACGGGTCGTCGAAAATCTCCAGGAAATGATCCTCGTCATCGATCGCGAATACCGCTATCTGATCGCTAACCCCGCCTATCTGAGATATCGAAACCTCGCACAGGATCAGGTAGTCGGCCATAAAGTAAGGGAGCTGATGGGATCGGAACTCTTCGATGGTGTCATCCAGAGCAAAATGGATGAGTGCTTCCAAGGCAAGATCGTAAACTACGAAATCTCGGTCAACTACCCAACCTTGGGCCTGCGAGAGGTCCAGGTATCGTATTTCCCGATCGAAGGCGCATACGGCGTCGATCGCATTAGCATCGTGCTGCAGGATGTCACGGAACGGAACCGGGCGGAAAAACAGTTGCAGCGATCGTTTGAGGAACTGCACGGACTCACCGCCCAGCTGCAAACGGTGCGCGAAGAGGAACGAACCCGGCTGGCTCGCGAACTGCACGACGAACTCGGACAATCGCTTACCGCCATCAAGATAGACCTCGCATCGTTGAAAAACCCGATCGACCGCGATCGCCAGGTCCGGAAAATCAACGCTATCCTCGGCTTGGTCGACGAAACAATCCAGTCCGTGCGCAGAATCTCCACCGAATTGCGGCCCGGCATCCTCGACGACCTCGGATTGGTGGCTGCCGTGGAATGGGCCGCCGAAGAATTCGAGGCGCGCACCCATATCCAATGCCGCCTCAGCTTGCCCGAGCCTAGTCCCGCCATCGACCCCAAACCCGCTACCGCCCTGTTTCGCATCTTCCAGGAAACCATGACCAACGTCGCGCGCCATTCCGGCGCCACCCAAGTGAAGATTGGCCTGCGCGAGGAACGCGGGGGCCTCGCGCTGGAGGTTTGCGATAACGGTCAGGGCATCGGCCCCGACCAGGTATCCGCATCCACTTCTCTCGGCATCTTGGGTATGCGCGAGCGCGCGCTGCTGTTGGGCGGCGATTTCTCCATATCCGGAGATCCTGGAACCGGCACCGTGGTCCGCGTGCGCATCCCGCAAACGCCGCGGTCCTGGACCGAGGCGGTTCGATGATTCGCGTGCTCATCGCCGACGATCATGCCATCCTGCGGCGCGGGCTGCGTGAGATCCTCATGCGCGAACTCGAGGGCGCCATTTGCGGCGAAGCCAAAGACGCCACCGAAGTCATGGTCCGCATCCAGCAATCGGAATGGGACTTGGCCATCCTCGACATCACCATGCCCGGCCGCAGCGGTTTGGATGTACTTAACGACCTCAAAGTGGCGCGGCCGAAAATGCCGGTCCTGGTCCTCAGTATGCACGCGGAAGATCAGTATGCCAAGCGCGTCCTGCGCGCCGGAGCCGCCGGGTACATGAACAAGGAAAGCGCGCCGGAAGAACTGATCAAGGCGGTGAGAAAGGTACTTGCCGGAGGTCGCTACGTCAGCGCAGCCTTGGCTGAAAATCTGGTTTCCGATTTGAGTGGGGATTCCAAACGCCCCATTCACGAGTCGCTCTCTAACCGCGAATTCGAGGTCTTGCGCATGTTTGCCTCGGGAAAAACCGTAGGTCAGATCGCTGAAGAGTTGCGCCTCGGTGTCACTACGGTCAGCACCTACCGCGCCCGCATCCTCGAAAAAATGCACATGCTCACCACCGCCGAACTCATCCGCTACGCCCTGCACAACGGCATCGTCGACTGATTTGTAGAATAAACAACGACACCAGCACGCTGCCGTAACTACAGGACCACCTGGTTTTAGTCTATTGCGCTCCACCCAGCCCCGGTTGGCACAATGGATGATACGAGCACCTTTAGAGGGAACCTGTAGCGGGGAGGCAGGAATGCTAATATCGAGCGAGATTGAAAAGGAGTTACAGCGGCTGCAAGGGGCCAAGATGCTCCTGGTTGTCATGGCCAAGAAGTCCGGCCTCATGGTGCCCCGCGCTTGTTGCTCTCATCGCCAGGACGAGGCCTGTCTGGCCTGTTCCGCCGAGTGGCTGCTCGCCCGGATAGCTGCGGGTAAGACTGGTACCCAGGAACTCTCCCCGCGCCCGCCCAAGCGGCCTGCTTGCCGTCCGCGCCGCATCCCCGCGTCTATTGCTTACCGGTAATCAGCCGCGCGTTGCGATTCCGGGTCACGTAATCGTACACCCATTCCACCAGCACCAGCACCCGGTTCCCGAATCCCACCAGGTACATCAGGTGGACGAATAGCCATACGAACCACGCCAGCGGTCCCGATAGATGAAAGCGCCCGAAATCCGCCACGGCTTTGTTGCGGCCGATGGTCGCAAGGGTGCCTTTGTCCCGGTAATGGAAAGGTGCCGGCGTCTCCCCGCGCAGACGTGCCGTGATCGCCTGCGCCACGTAGCGGCCCTCCTGCATAGCCACCGCCGCCAATCCCTCCCAACGGCTTTCCGGTCTGATGGCTGAAGTTCGCCAGATCCCCGATCACGAAGATCTCCGGATGGCCCGGCACGGTGAGATCAGGCTGCACGATCACGCGTCCGGCCTTGTCTAGCGGCGCTCCCGTGCGCTGCGCCACGATCTTCCCCAAACCCGAAGAAGCCACGCCGGCCGCCCACAGAACCGTCTTTGCCGGAAAGCGCACCACGGATTCTCCCATGCGAATCGCAACGCCGTCCGCATCCAACGCGGTAACCCTGGACCGGTTGCGCACTTGCACTCCCAGTTTCACCAGGTCGCGTTCGGCTTTGGCCGCCAGATCTGGCGGGAAGGTAGGCAGCACGCGCTCTTCGCCCTCCACCAGCAAAATCCTGGCTTCCGCCGGATTGATGTTGCGAAAGTCGTGCCGCAGCGTGTCGTTGGCGATCTCGCCCAGTGCGCCCGCCAGTTCCACGCCAGTGGGACCGCCGCCCACAATCACGAAACTCAGCCACTGCCGGCGCTTCTCCGCATCCGCCTCGCGCTCCGCGTATTCAAATGCCAAAAGAATGCGGCGGCGGATCTCCGTGGCATCTTCGATCGTCTTCAGGGCCGGCGCCAGCGGCCCCCATTCGTCGTGCCCGAAATACGAGTGATGCGAGCCCGGCGCCAGCACCAGTGTGTCGTAGCACGCCTCGCCATCGTCCAATATGACGCAGCCCCGTTTCGGGTCGATATCCTTCGCGTTCGCCCAGCCATACGCGCGTATTTTGCTGCCGGCTGAGCGCGTGGCGGATGGGCGCCGCAATCTCACCCGGAGACAATCCCCCCGTAGCTACCTGATAAAGCAGCGGCTGGAACAGATGAAAGTTCCGCCGGTCGATCACCGTCAAATCGACCGGTGCGTTCTTCAACGCGCGCGCCGCATACAAGCCGCCAAAGCCGCCCCCGACCAGCACCACGCGATGGCTCATCGGGCCTGCGCCCGGGCTTGTTGCTGCATCGCTACCTGCCGCAGCAGGATGTAAGAGGAAACATTTTCCGAAGTCAGCAGGCCCAGCAATTTGTCTCCGTCCATCACCAGCGCCGACACACGCGTGCCAGACAAGTCCTGCAGCACATCCGACAGCGGCGTATCCGGCGAAACGCGCCGCGGCTCGCGGTCCATCGCCGAGGCCACATAAGCGTCCGGCCCGTCAGTCAGTGTCGCCCGCACCAACGCCGCGCGCGTCAATAATCCCAGCACCTGGTCGCCATGCATCACCGGAAAATCATTCTGCGAAGTCGCTAGTAACAGGTTACCCGCATCGCGAATGCTCTCGCCATGCGAAAGCGTACGAAAGTCGGTGATCATGGCAGCCCTTACCGGAACGCCCGAGGTCAGCAGTCGCCCCCGCAGCGCCGCCCCCTCCTGCGATGCGCCGATATAGATGAACATCGCCACGAATACCACGATGAAATTCGAATACAGCAGCCCGTAAAGTCCCAACATCGCCGCCAGCACCTGACCGGCGCTCGCCGCCAGGCGCGTGGCTTCCTCTTGGGTCTTGAACAGCATCAGGGCCGATCGCAGCACGCGGCCCCCGTCCATTGGATACGCCGGCAGCAAATTGAAAACGAATAGCAGGAAATTGCCGGTCGCCAGGCGCTGCACCAGATTCGCATCGGTCGGATCGCGCAGTAATTCCAGCGGGACGAACTGGTGCTGCGTCGCCAGCCATACGAACAGCCCGGCGGCGATCGTCCCGTTCACCAGCGGGCCGCTAATCGCAATCCAGAATTCCTCGCGCCCCTGGGGCAGGCGTTCTGGACGCGAAACGCCGCCGATCGGATACATCACGATCTCCGTGGTCTTGATCCCGTAGTGCCGCGCCATCAGCGTGTGCCCGAGTTCGTGCAGCAGCACCGAGCCGAACAGCGCCAGCACGTAAAGCGCGGTCATGGCGCCCGATTGCCGCTCGCCAATCCCGATGAAAACCAGAAAAATCAGTAAGAGAATGAAGGTGAAATGGAAGCGCACCGGCACGCCAAAAATCTTGACCACGCCCACGGTGCCCGCGCTGGCTGCGGGTTTGGGCCGATCTTCAGATGGTCTGGCATCCGGCATCTACCTTTACCATCACCGCCAGCGGAACAGCTTCAAAGCCACCGGAAAGCAAACCACCAGCCACCCTGCCAGCACCAGCAGTTCGGGAGAAACTTGAGCCAATCCCGCGCCCTGCAGCATGTTCGCCCGCAGCGCGTCGATGGCCGCCGTCAGCGGCAGCGCCTTGATCACCGGCTGCAGCATGTCGGGAAATCGCTGCGCCGAGAAGAATACGCCGGAAACGATCCACATCGGCATCATTACCAGATTCATCAGTCCCGATGCCGCTTCGATGGTCCGCGCGCGCGACGCGATCAGCAGTCCCAACGCGCCGAATGACAGCGAAGTAATCACGCACACCACCGCCAGTTCGGCCAGCGAACCGCGCATCGGAACCTTGAAAACAAAAACGCCGAACCCCAGCAGGAAGCCCACTTCGATCACCAGCATCACCAGGCGCGAGAGCAGGAATGACAGCAGATAATAGGCGCGCGGCATCGGCGTGGCGATCAGCCGCTTCATCAGCTTCCGCCGCCGCGCATCCACGATCGCGAAACCCATGCCCCAAATCGCGCTGCCCATCAGGTTCATGCCCAGCAAGCCCGGAATCAGGAAGTCGATGTAGCGTGATCCCGGCTCGCGCATCAGCTTGTCGCTCGTGCCCACCGGATCCACGCGCCCCGCCGCCCGCTGCACCGCGCGATCCGCCAGCATGCGCGCCGCGCGTCCTTCGGGATTGGTGTCGTCGTACCGGAATACCACCCCGTTCGGGCCCGGCTCTGCCAGCAGCGCCACTTTCCCCGTGCGCAGCGCTTCTTCCGCCGCGCCCTGCGCTAGTTGCTGCACGTCCAGCAGTTTGTCTTTGCGCAGCGATTGCGCCAGTTCCGGAGTGACCGCCGCGATCTTCAGTACGTCCGCCGGCCGGTTGCGAAACGCCAGGCCGAAACCCGCCGCCAGGAGGATCGGGAAGATGAAGACCCAGAAAAGCGCTTCCGGTTCGCGCAGGAATTCGCGAAAGCGCGTCAGCGTCAACTGCGCCAGCGGGTGATCCTTGAATCCGCGCGGCGCCGGCTGCTTTGCGTCAACTTCTCTGGTTCGAATTTCCGGTGCCGTCGTGAGATTACTCATCGCGCAAATGCCGTCCCGTCAGCGTGACGAAAACGTCCTCCAATGTAGCCGAATGCGTGCGCAGTTCCGTCAACGGCACGCCCTGCCGGCTCAGTTCCTCCAGCAGCGCGGGCACCGCGCGATGCAATTCGGTCACCTGCATTTGCACCGTACCATGGTCTGCGCGCACGTCGCGAACTCCCTCCATTCGCCGCAGCGCCGTGATCTCCAGCGTTTTGGCGGCGCTCCCGGCCGAAAACTCCACCATGTGTTCCACCCCAATCGAAGTGATCAGTTCGCGCGGCGTTCCCAGTGCAATCGTCTTTCCGTGATCCATAATCGCCACGCGGTCGCAAAGCTGCTCGGCTTCGTCCATGTAGTGCGTGGTTAACAGAATCGTACGGCCTTGCGCTTTGAATTGTTCGATCAATTCCCACAGCTGCCGGCGAGCCTGCGGATCGAGGCCGGTGGTGGGTTCGTCGAGAAAGAGGAAATCCGGGTCGCCCACCAGCGCGCACGCCAGCGCCAGCCTCTGCTTCTGCCCGCCCGATAGCCCCCCCACCCGGGAATTTGCTTTTTCTTCCAGTTGCACCAGCGCAATCACTTCCTCGGGCGATGGCCCCCGCCGGAAGAAACTGCGGAACAGGCACACGGTTTCCATCACCGTCACTTTGTCGGCGAGTTGCGTCTCCTGTAGCTGAATGCCCAGCCGCTGGCGCAGTTCGCCGGCATGCGAAGCCCAACGCATTCCCAGTAATTCGACTTCGCCCGAATCGGGCTCCGTCAAGCCTTCGCAAATTTCGATCGTGGTGGTCTTGCCTGCGCCGTTAGGCCCGAGCAGGCCGAAGCATTCGCCTGAAGCTACTTTCAGATCCAAACCGTCCACTGCCACGACATCTTTGAATGTCTTCCGCAGGTTGTGCACATGCAGGGCGGTAGCGGTGGTCGACGCGGGCATCCCTCTAGTATCGCGTAACGATTGCGCATTCGGAAAATGCTACGTCCCCGATTACGCGGGATAACCAAAGAGGACTGGAGTCTCGTCCTCGTAACAACCATAATGGACTAGACGCTGTGCAGCAAGAACTCAACGCTACCCAACCCCAATTCCCAGCAATTTCGCCGCTCCATCCATCGGCCTGTTCTTGCTTCTTCAGGTTGCGGATGTGGTGACTACCCTGATCGGCCTGCGACTCGGCGCACAGGAAGGAAGTACCTTCATTGGGCATCTCCTGCAGACCGGCCCTTTTAGCGGATTGATCATTTCCAAAATACTGGCAGCGGGACTGGCGGCTTTCGCCGTCTTCCTGAATCGCAAACGGCTGCTCGTTTTTCTGAACTTCTGGTTCGCCGCCGTAGTGGTCTGGAACCTGATCGCCATCTATCTGCAATACACCGGCAAATAGCTTTGACGCCGCGCGCCATCCTGCTAAAGCATGCCGTTGTTCTAAGGTGGGGCAGGTGTTTCGCCTGCTAACCATTCTTTCGCCGGCTAATGATTGCCGTACTTCATTTCACCCGCCTCAACGCGCACATTCAACCGGTTTTCCTTCGGCGGCAGCGGACAAGTGGCAAAGGGCGTGAACGCGCAAGGCGGGTTGTAAGCCGTGTTGAAGTCCAGCACCACCTGGCCGTCCTTCCCCAATACCGTATCCAGAAACCGCCCGCTGCCGTACGTCTCTTTCCCCGCCGTCAAATCGCGAAAAATAAACGACAGCTCGCCCGGCGATTCTTCCACTGGCGTCAACCGCAGCTTCTGCCCGTGCAGTTCGAACTCGACATAGCCTGGGCTCGGCGTCTCTTCGATTTGTCCCAGAACGTTCAGAATCGGCACCTTCTTCGCATCCGGTACCAGGCGTGTGGCGATGCGATACTCCTCGCGCACCGGAAAGAAATGCAGGCCGGTGAATTCAGCGCGGATCTTGCTATGGACATCCTTCAACCGGATGCCCACCTTCTCGCCGCGCGCGATCGCGAACATGGTCAATCCGCCCATGGTCACCACGTCCGGCTTTCCAACCGCATCGGAACGAATCTCGCGCGACTGCCCGCCCGAGCGCATGGTGATCTTGCCTCCATGCAGTTCGAAGACGCCGTCCTTCACCGCCGGGTCCGCCGGCAGCACGATCTCTTTGTCCGAAGCCGTGCCGAATGTGTTGGCGCCCTCGTGCAGCCAAAACAATCCGGTGACCGTTAACCAGCCGCCGTCCGCCCTTAAAGCTGCTTCCCGCCGCCGCTGCCACTCTTCAATCTGCGCACGATAGCCGGTCGCGGCAGATTGCAAAACTCCGCCCATTACCAGTCCCCCCGCCAAAGCTGCAACCACACGCCAGCGCATCATTCCGGCCCCTTCAGCGCCTGCTGCAAGAGATCGGCAAACTGCTCGCTCTTGCGGTCCACGCGCTCCTTCAGATGATTGAGATCCTGCTCCAGATTGTGCAGCCGGTCTGCCAGATGCAGGCAGGCCAGCACCGCGATACGCGTGGAATCCGCATTCGGCGAACGCGCCGCGATCGACAGCATCAGCTCATCCAGATTGTGAGCCAGTTCCTCCACTTCGCGAGGATCTCCGGCGGTGAGCAGCGTATAAGACTGGCTCAGGATGGTGACGCGGACCGGACGTTTTTCGGGACGTGGTCGCAGCCACGGCTTTAGCCGGCGCTAAGTTGGTCGATCTGGCCCAGCAGTTTTTCGATCCGGCTGCGCACCTGCTTGCGTTCGGTGTGCAGCGTTTTCAGCTCATCGGAAAGCCGCGCGGCTTCCGAACGTGCCTCGGCCGCCTCTTGCACCGCGGCTTCTTTTTCCTGCCGGAGCTTCGCTACCAGCTGCACTGCCTGTTGGATACGCTCCTCCAGGGCATGCAGCGAATCGGTCTCCTGTTCCAGTGGCAAAGTCACGCCGCCGGCTCCAGGGCCGCTTTGGCCTTATCGATAAGCAGGGTGAAAGCTGCCGGATCCGCCGCCGCCACTTCCGCCAGCACCTTCCGATCCATGTCGATGCCCGCGGCTTTCAGCCCGTGCATGAACTTGCTGTAGGAAATGTTGGCTTGCCGGCAAGCCGCGTTAATCCGGACGATCCACAGGGAGCGGAATTCCCGCTTCTTGTTCTTGCGGCCGACGTAGGCGTACTTGAGGGCTTTTTCGACGGCTTCTTGTGCCGCCCGGTTTAGCTTGCTCTTGGTGAGAAAAAATCCGGAGGCTCTGTCTAGCGTCTTGCGTCGCGAGTCCCGGCGGTTGGTTCCACGTTTAACTCTGGGCACGTTTTCTCCTTATTGAGTGGTTTGTCTTTGCGGTGGAATCGGGCACGTGCCACGCGCTCCGGCCACACGCGGTGCTTCCCTAGTAGGGGATCATGCGCTTCAGCACCGGCTGGTCAGCGGCATCCGCGACCACGCCTTTGTGAAGCTTTCTCTTCCGTTTGCGCGACTTCGAGGTCAAGATGTGACGCGAAAAAGCATGGTGGCGAACCACCTTGCCCGTTCCCGTCTTCTTGAACCGCTTGGACGCACCTTTGTGAGTCTTCAGCTTGGGCATAGATATTCCTGGATCGGTACGAACCTGAATCTTTAAAATTATAGCAGATCCGCCGGTCACACATCTCTCCTCTCGTCTAGCCGCCGTCAAATCACCAGCTCCGCCCGTCCGTGACCTGGATCTGCCCCACCCTTGTGCTATCCTCGATCCGAAATAGAAACCGGGCAAATCGCAAGTTGGAGTCGTCCAGATCATCCTTCCACAGAGTGACGCAAAATTCGACGAATTGGGTTCGTTCGCAAAATCCGCCCCCGGCCACCGCTCACACAACAGGAAACGCCCATGCACTCATCCGCACACTTCCGCACACCGCAAGCGCCACAAACCAAGCAGAAGCAACAAAATTGGCTTCGTTCGTCACGCCACTCGGCAGCGGTCGAAATCCTGCACAATTTCGCCCAACCCAACCCGGCTGTGGAACTTTTCCACATTGCCGCCCGTTATCCGTACCGGCTGTTAAAGACCTAACCCTGGAGCCGTCTTATGTATGAAGAGCAAGGGAGGAAAGACAAAGTGGAGGCTACAGTCCATTTGGAATCGGTTCCCGGTCCGCCGCCAGCGGCGCCGGCGGCCGATATCGGCCAGTTGTTCCAGCAGCATCATGCCACCGTTTTCCGCGCCGCCTACCGCGTCACCGGAAACGCCGGCGACGCCGAAGATGTCATGCAGACCGTTTTCATGCGCCTGGTGCGCCGCCAGCCGGAAGCCGAAACCGTCGGCAACATGGAAGGTTATCTGCGGCGCGCGGCCGTAAATGCCGCCGTCGATCTGATCCGCTCGCGGCGGACGGGTCCGCAGGTCCAACTGGACGACGTAGCTCCACTGCTTCCCTCCGACTCCTCATTTGCTCCCGATCGTTTGCATCAATCCGTTGAAATCCGCAACTGGCTGCGTGCGGCCGTCGCCCGGCTTAGCCCCCGGGCAGCCGAAATGTTCGCCCTTCGTTTCTTCGAAGGCCGCGGCAATCCGGAAATCGCACAAGCTATCGGCACGACGCCCGCCAGCGTAGCGGTCACCCTTTCCCGCACTCGCGATCGGCTGCAAGAGGAATTCCGTTCATACATGGGAGAAATCAGATGACGCCACAAGATCCGAACCTCGATCCCCTTTTGGAACAAGCCATCGCCGGCGTGCGCGATGAGGCTATCGATCCTGCCGTGGTGGAAGCCGCGGCCTCGCGGGTGCGCGCGCACCTCGCCCAACACACCACCATCCACACCTGCGCCGACTTTCAGGCGTTGATTCCCGACTACCGCGCCGGCACACTCAGTCCGGCGCGCGCGTTGTTGTTGAAGGACCACACGCACGAGTGCGTGGCCTGCTACCGCGCCATGCAGTCTGCTCCTCAGCTTCAGGCCGCGCCGGCCGTTGCGCGGCGGGCTTCCCAGCCCGTCATGCGCTGGGCCTTGGCCGCCGGCTTGGTGGCCGCCGCCGGCTTAGGCATCTGGGCTTTCGGCGATCGCCTGCTCCCCGCCTATAGCGGTCCGGAAGCGGTGGTCGAGTCGGCCGACGGCCTCATCTATCGCGTCTCCGACACCGGCACCGCGCCCTTGATTCGCGGCGCTGAGGTGCCCGCGGGCGTGACTATCCGCACCGCGCGCGATGCCCATGCCCTGCTGCGCCTGCGCGATGGCTCGCACGTGGAAATGCGCGAGCGCTCCGGCTTCTCCGCCGCCGAACGCGGTAAAGATCTCACCATCGGTCTCGACCACGGCTCCATCATCGTGCAGGCCGCCAAACGCCACGCCGGCCATCTTTATGTCTCGACGCGCGACTGCCGTGTGGCCGTAACCGGCACCGTCTTCGACGTCGACAGCGGCCTGAAAGGATCGCGTGTTACCGTGATCCAAGGCACCGTGCTCGTGGCGCAGAACAGCCAGGAGAAAGTGCTCCACGCCGGCGACCAGGTGGCCACCAGCCCCGCCATGGGCGAGATGCCGGTGCCGCTCGAAATCTCCTGGAGCCATAACGCGGACGCCTACATCGCGATGCTCAACGCCGTTACGGCCCTCAATGTAAAGCTCGATCAGGATCACTTTCCCGCCCTGCGCTTCTCCAGCAACTTGCTTACCCTGGTTCCCGCGCAGACCGTGGTTTATGCCAGCATCCCCAACCTGAGCCAGGCCCTCACGGAAGTGCAGCAGGTATTCGTTCCCAAGATCCAACAGAACGCCACGCTGGCCCAGTGGTGGCAGCAGAATAAGCTCGACCAGGTGATCGGCGACATGAGCGCCATGAGCAGCTATCTCGGGAGCGAGATGATCGTAGCCGCCTCGTTGAATGCCGGCGGCCATCCTGGCCAGCCGGTGATCCTCGCCGAATTGAAGCAGCCCGGCTTCGCGGCCTTTGCGCAAGCCGAAGTCGCCAAGCTCTCGGCGGGCGCCAACGGCCAGCACCTCCGCATCGTCACGCAAGCATCGGCCATCGGGGCCATTCCGCCGGGACAGTGCGTGCTGTTGATCCTGCCCAATCTGGTGGCGCTCTCGCCCGACGCCGCAACCCTGCAACAAATCGCCTCAGGCAGCCCTAGCACCTTCGCCACCACGGAATTCGGATCCCAGATCGTCTCGGCGTACGGTTCCGGAGTCGGCCTGTTGTTCGCCGCCGACGTAGCCGCCATGGCGCCCGCCGGCCACGGCCACGTGCCCGACGTACAGACTTTCATGGTGCAGCAAACCGGCAATGGAGGCGCCACCGAAACGCGCGCCGCCGTCATCTTCAAAGGACAGCGCACCGGAGTCGCCTCCTGGTTGGCCGCGCCTGCCTCGCTCGGCTCGCTGGACTTCATCTCTCCCGAAGCCACGTTGGTGTGGGCCGCCGCCATGAAGCAGCCTACCGCCATCATCGACGAGATTATGACCATGCAGCAGTCCAATCCTGCCTTTGCGCAGCATCTGGCCGAGATCCAGGCGCTGCTTGGTCTGGACCTCCGCAACGATCTGGCCGCGGCCATCGGCGGCGATGTCGCCATGGCGCAAGATGGACCGCTGCTTCCCACGCCTTCCTGGAAAATCGCCGTCGAAGTGTATGACCCCGTGAAGTTGCAGGCGACCATTCAGAAGCTGTTGAACGCCGCCAACACGCTGGCTAAGACCAGCGGTTCGCAGGGTGTTCAACTCACGCCATCGACCGTCAACGGCCGCACTTATTACACGCTGTCTACCCCGAACGGAAACGCGTTCACGCAGCTTTGCTACACCTACACCGACGGCTACCTGCTGGCGGGCTCCAGCCAGGCGCTGCTCGATACCGCCATTCAGAATCGCGCCAGCGGCTACACGCTGCCTCGCTCGGCCACCTTTACCGCGCTCATCCCGCACGATCAGTACACCAACTTCTCCGCGGCGATTTACTACAACGCCACGACGCTCGCCCCCCTGCTCGAACAGTTCAGCAAGCAGCCCGCGGTGCAGCAACTGGCCGCCAATCTGAAGCCCACCCTGATCGCGGCTTACGGCGAAAACGACCGCATCACCTTCGCCACCAGCGGCAGCCTCTTCACCACCATCGGCAATATGAGCCTGCTGCAGCTGCTCGAAAAGCCAGGAACACAACTACACTAAAGTGCGTACCATTGAACAGTGCCGCCAGTCATTGAATTAGATAACCTCGAGGTCCGGCTCGGCGAGCGCCCCATTCTGAAAAAACTGAACGGTTCGCTCACCGGCCGGGCCATCGGCCTGTTAGGGCCCAACGGTGCCGGGAAATCCACGCTGATCAATACCCTGCTCGGTTTCCACCAGCCTACCAGCGGCACCGCGCGCATCTTCGGCAAAGACATCCGCACCGAAGCCAAGAATGTCCGCGGGCTCATCGGCTACATGCCGGAAAACGATTCCTTCATCGCCGGCATGACCGGCGTGCACTTCGTCCGGCTGATGGCCGAACTGGCCGGTTTGCCGGCCGAACAAGCCATGGAGCGCGCCCATGAGGCGTTCTTCTGGGTCGGGCTCGGCGAAGCCCGCTACCGCAACCTGGGCACTTATTCGCTGGGCATGAAACAGATGGCCAAGCTGGCGCAAGCCATCGCTCACGGTCCCAAGATCCTGTTTCTCGATGAGCCGACCAATGGCCTCGATCCGCCTGCCCGCGCGCGCATGATCCAGTTGATCCAGGAAATCCGCGACCACGGCGATCTGCACCTGATCCTTTCATCGCACCTTTTGCGCGATGTCGACGAGTGCTGCGACGAGGTCTTGATCTTAAAAGACGGCCGCATTGCGGCATCCTGCAACCTGGAGGAAGAGCGGCGCGCCAATCGCAAATTTCTGGAATTGGAAACGCGCGGGGCCAACGGCACGTTCACCGCAGCCATCGAGGCGCTGGGCTGCGAAGCGGCGGATTTCCCCAACGGCCGCCTCAAACTGGTGATGCCCGAGGGCGTCGAAATCCGCCAGCTTTATGCGTTGGCCGCGGAACAGAACGTGCAAATCCGCCGGCTGAACCACAAGCGCGATTCGCTCGAAGATATTTTCCTGAAAGCCATGGAGGCGCCCAATGGCGGTATTTAAGCACGCCTATAAAGGCTACGACGGGCCTACTGACGCCCACCTGGTCGCGCTTCCTGGTGCTGCCGCGCTACGCCTTCGAGGAGATGAGCCGCAAGCGCTTCTACAGCATCTTCTTTCTGGTTTCCATGCTGGCCCCGCTGATCTACGCGCATCATCATCTACCTGGAACACAATCTGAGCGCCTTGAAGCTGCTGCAAATCCGGGATCTGGTGCCCATCGATGCGCGCTTCTTCCTGAACTTCATCGGCTGGCAAAGCATGATGGCCTTTTTCTTGGCGGCCTTTGTGGGGCCCGGCCAGATTTCGCCGGACTTGGCCAACAACGCTTTGCCTCTTTACCTGGCGCGCCCGTTTTCGCGCACGGAATATGTGCTGGGCAAGCTCTCCGTGCTCCTGATCCTGATGTCGGTGATGACCTGGATTCCCGGTTTGCTGCTTTTCATCTTGCAGGCATCGCTCGAAGGCGGCGGCTGGTTCGCACAGAACCTGCGCATCGCCAATGCCATCTTCTTCGGCTCATGGATCTGGATTCTGCTGCTTTCGCTGCTGGCCCTCGCGCTCTCCGCCTGGGTCAAGTGGAAACCCATGGCGGGCGGCCTGCTCTTCGGCGTGTTCTTCGTAGCCGCGGGCTTCGGCGGCGCGATCAATGCCGTCATGCGCACCCAGTGGGGCAACCTGCTGAACCTCAGCCATCTGATCGGCACCGTGTGGAGTTCGCTCTTTGAACAGCCCATGCATCGCGGCTCCGGCGCCGTATTCTTCCGCGTGCACGGCGACGATGTTCCCGTGTGGTGCTGCTGGCTGTCTCTGCTGGCCATCTCCGGCTTCTGCCTCTATCTGCTGTCGCGCAAGATACGCGGCGCGGAGGTGGTGCGATGACCGAACCGAAGATCGTATTCGAAAACGTCTCCCGTTTCTACGGCGAAGTGCTGGGCGTCAATCGCGTCAACCTGTCCATTCCGCCCGGGATAACCAGTCTGGTTGGCCCGAACGGTTCCGGCAAGACCACGCTGATGAACCTGATGACGGGGCTGATCCGGCCGTCGCGCGGTTCCATCTCGGTGCTGGGCATCCCGCCCGATCGCCCGGAAGAACTGTTCCGCAAGATGGGCTATTGCACGCAGTTCGACGCCTTTCCCAAAGGGCTCACCGGCTATCAGTTCGTGTATTCGTTCCTGCTGGTACACGGCATGATCGAATCGGAAGCGGCCAAACTGACCAGGAAGCCTTGCGGCGCGTGTCCATGCTCGAAGCGGCTGTCGCGTCCGGTGGCCGCCTACAGCAAAGGCATGCGGCAGCGGATGAAACTGGCCCAGGCCATCGCCCACCGTCCTACCGTGCTGGTGCTCGACGAGCCGCTCAACGGCCTCGATCCCATGGCCCGCGCCGAAACCATCGCGCTGTTCAAGCAGTTCGGCGAAGAAGGCCGCCACGTGATCGTCTCCAGCCACATCCTGCACGAAGTGGATCGCATCTCCGACCAGGTGATTTTGTTAAGCCACGGCTATGTCGTCGCCGAAGGCCAGATCCAGGGAGTCCGCAGCGAAGTAAAGGACCAGCCCATGCAGATCCTGGTGCGCTGCGACAAGCCCGGACTGTTGGCCTCGCGCTTGTTCGAACAGGATCATGTCGTCGAGGCCAAGGTCAACGACGATGGTCGAGGCCTGTTGGTGCGGACGCGCGACGCCGACAATCTGTATTTGCTGCTGAATCGCATCGTGCTCGATAACGGCCTGGAAGTGGAAGCCGTCGCCCCCGCCGACGACGACGTGAATTCCGTCTATCAATACCTCATCGGTGGCGAGGGAGGCACCACATGACCTGGACCGAAGTTTCCCAACAGCCCTGGATGTTGTGGCGCCGCCAGGTGGCCGCTATCCTGCGCCTGGAGCTGAAGAAGAGCCTGTTTTCAAAACGAGCCTGGTGGATCTATATTCTCACTCTCGGCCCCGTGGCCATTACCGGCTTGCACTCGCTGGTGGGCCGCAACAACGGCCACACCATGGGCGAGGACAACATGATCTTCGCCGGGATTTTCCAGGTTTACTTCCTGCGCCTGGGAATCTTCTTCGGCTGCATGGGGATCTTTTCCAACCTGTTTCGCGCCGAGGTCCTGGAGCGTACGCTGCATTACTACTTCCTGTCTCCGGTCCGGCGCGAGGTGCTGGCCGTGAGTAAGTATCTGGCCGGAGTGATCGCGGCGACCTTGTATTTCGCGGGTTCGGTGGTGCTGTGTTTCCTCTTTATCTCGGCGCATTGGGGTCCGGTGTTCCAACAGTATCTGTTTCATGGGCCGGGATTGCATCAACTGGGTTGGTACGCTTTGACCGCCGCGCTGGGTTGCGTCGGCTATGGCGCGGTCTTCCTCCTGACGGGAGTCATCTATCGCAATCCCATGATTCCGGCAGCGGTGGTGTTCATCTGGGAAAACCTGAACCCATTCTTGCCCTCTCTGGCCAAGAAGTTCAGCATCGTGTTTTATCTGAAGTCGCTCTGCCCGATCGGCGATATTCCGCCCGATGGTCCTCTGGCGTTCTTAGCGACGATGACCGAGCCGACTCCGGCGTGGCTGGCGATACCGGGGCTGCTGCTGCTTTCCTCGCTGGTGCTGGCGTATGCTGCCGCCAAGAGCCGCAAGCTCGAAGTCAGCTACAGCGATTAGTGGACGCATAAGAAGAGCGATTTCTTTCGGGCGAGGTCGCTGGCCCAGACGGTTTCGCCTATCGCCAGCATGTCGGTTGCAAAAACGATATTCATGCCGGCGTGCATTCGTGTCACCTGGCGGCACCCTTCGTATTGCACGTTCGAGGAAGTGCAGTCGGCTTCTGCGCCGGCAAGTCGCGCTGTTTCTGAACGAGGCCAACATCTTCCTGGAAACCGAGTCCGGCATTAGCCGTCGGCACTCCCACTTGCATGTCGCGCCCCCCCCCGCTACTCATCCGCGCCCCCGGCCTATGGCTTTACCTTCGAAACCGCGGCGGACGCAGGCCGCGCTTTCCCCGCTCCCAATCCCACCGCGAGTTGGAAAACGGTTCCCTTCCCGCCGGCCCCGCCCTGGAAGGTCGTGCCATAAAGATTCCCGTCCGTGCCCTCCACAATCCCCGCGTACGGCGCTTGTCCGTCCGTGCACCCGGCTTCCGCGCAAAAGCTGTACAACGTCGTCAACGTGCCCCCTGCGGTAATCTTATAGATCGTGCCGCCATTGTTTGCCCCGCCGAACTGCGTCGTCCCGTAATAGTTCCCATCGCTCGCCTGGATCATCGTCCCGGCGGGATTCGCCCCGTCCGGACATCCGGCCGTCGCGCAGAAGCTATGCAGCGTCGTCAGTTTGCCGCCTAACGTCACTTTGAACACCGTCCCGTAATCCCCGTTCGTGGCTCCGCCTTGATACGTAGTCCCGTATAGGTCCCCGTCGCTCCCTTGCACCACCGCCGCGCGCGGCGCGTATCCGTTCGTGAACCCCGCCTGCGAGCCGAAGGTGTACAGCGCGGTCATCGTGCCGGACGGCGTCATTTTATAAACCAGGCCCGCATTGCCCAGCCCCGCCGCCCAACCCTGGCCCACCCCCGCATTGGTCGTCCCATAAAGATTTCCGTCGCTGGCCAGGATCACCGCGCTGATCGCCGACGAGCCGTTCGGGCATTCAAACCCTGAACAGAACTGCGCCAGCGGAGTCAGCACGCCGCTCGAAGTGATGTTGAATACCGTGCCTTGGCTGTTGCCATTCCCGCCGATAAACGTTGCGCCGTAATACAGCCCGTTGCCCGCGTTCAAAAGCCCTGCGTAAGGATACCCTCCGTCCGCGCACGAAGTCTGGGAACAAAAGCTGTGTAAGGTGGTCAGCACGCCCGCCGGCGTAATCCGGAAGATCGTTCCATAACCTTTTGCCCCGCCGCCCTGCGTAACCCCGACGAAGTTGCCGTTCGCCGCCGGCGTCAACCCCGCCCAAATGAATTCCCCATCCGCGCAATTCGCCAGTGCGCAGAAGTTGTATAGCGTCGTCAGGCTGCCGCTCGTGCTGATCTCGAAAACCGTGCCCCCGCCGAAGGCGCCGCCTTGATAGGTCGTCCCGTACAGGTTTCCATTGGCGGCTTGTATCAGCCCCGCGTAGACGTTCTCACCGTCCGCGCAGGTCCCGCCCCCCGAACAGAAACTATAGAGCGTCGTCAGCGTCTGCGCGCACAGGCTGCTTGCCGCCAAACCTAGCGCCGCCAGCGCGCAACAACGAAATCCTTGCATCCCACCCCCCACTCGTTTCCGCATCATTGCACCACCGCGAAGGCAACATTGCTGGTCAGCTTGCCGCTCGGAGCCGCCACCCGCACCAGTCCGCTGGTAGCCCCGCTGGGCACCGTCGCCGTAATCTCGGTGCCTGAAACCACCTTGAACTTCGCCGCCGTGCCGTTGAAAGTCACGCTGGTCGCGCCGCTAAGATTGGTGCCCAAAATCTGCACCGCCCCCCCCACCACGCCGGCGCCGGGCGTCGTCGTCACGAACGGCGCCATCCCGTTCGCCACGCTGAAGATCGTTCCG
The DNA here is from genome assembly GCA_963738375.1 of Bryobacterales bacterium. GTDB lineage: Bacteria > Acidobacteriota > Terriglobia > Bryobacterales > Bryobacteraceae > Bog-159. The sequence goes on from CAVTWL010000006.1 coordinate 521,735, forward strand.
TTACTGGTAACATTCCCCCCGTGCCCGATCACGCCGTAAAGCGTCCCGTTGGTGTGCTGCAACAGCCCCGTCGTGGATGGCAGTTTGCCGTCCGTGCAGCTTCCGGAACTGCAGAACGTATGCAGCACGGTATATGCGCCGCTCGGAGTGATCTCGAAAATCGTCCCGCTGTTCGGGCCGCCCGCTTGCTGGGTCGTCCCATAAAAATTCCCGTCGGTGGCCTGCATCAGCGAGAATGGGCCGCCCCCGTCCGCGCACGCCGGTTGCGTGCAAAAGCTGTAAATCGTTTCGAATTGCCCCGTCGTCGATAGCTTGAACAACGAGCCGATGTTCGTCGCCCCGCCCTCCCGCGTCGCCCCGTAAATGTTCCCGTCCGTCGCCAGCAGCACCACCGTCGGTATCGAGCCGTCCGTGCATTTGCTCAGCGCGCAAAAGTCGTGCAATGTGGTCAGAACTCCCCCCGCTGTAATCTTGAAAACCGTGCCGCTCCCGTATGCCCCCCCCGCCTGCGTCGCGCCATAAAGCGTCCCGCCCGGCGCGAGCACCAGCGACTCCAGCGGGAAAATGCCGTCCGAACACCCGCTCACCGCGCAGAAGCTGTATAGCGTCTTGAAGTTGCCGTTCGGCGAAACCTGGAAAACCGTGCCGTAGGAACCGTTCGCCCCGCCCGCCGAAGCCGTTCCGTAGATGTTTCCCTTGTAATCCTGCACCAGGCTGCCCCACGGATACTCGCCGTCCGGACATCCGCTCTCCAGACAGAATGCGTGAATCGTCGACACCTGCCCGCTAGGGGTCATCTTGAAGATCGTGCCGCCGTTGGCGGTCCCCCCCACCACGCCGCGCCGTATGTGTTTCCGTCGATGCCCAGCACGAACGCGCCGTATGGATTGGCGCCGTCCGCGCATCCCACTTCGGCGCAAAAATTGTAAATCGTGGTGTATTGGCCCCCCGGCGTGATCTTAAAAAGGGTTCCCGTCTGATAACGCCCGCCCGCGAAACCGCCCGCGTACATGTTCCCGTCCGGCCCCTGCATCAGGTTCGGCGACGGATGCCTGCCGTCGATGCATCCCACCTGAGAGCACTCATTGTAAAGAACCTTGAAAGTCTGTGCCGGCAGCGAAATCGTCGCCGCGCCGCACAGCGCAAGAATAGCCCAAATCTCTCGTAACATAGGTCGTACGATTGTACACGAGATCACCATTCCCAGTCTCCGGGGATTCACTGGAGCGAGTGCGTTCCAACCATTACTCAGCGCCCAACCCCACGGATAGACGGAACACCGTGCCCAGCCCAAACGTCCCCCCGTTGAAGGTCGTTCCGTAAAAGTCTCCGTTGGCCGCCTGTATCAGCGCCGCATCCGGATTCTCCCCATCCGCGCATCCACTCTTGGAGCAAAAGCTATAGAGCGTAGTCAGCTCGCCCGCGGCATTGATGCTGAAAATCGAACCCGCGGAGTAATTACCCCCGTAAAGTGTCGTGCCGTAAAACTGTCCGTCCGTACCCTGCACCAGACTCCCTGTCGGACTTCTGCCGTCCGCGCATTCGCTCTGCGCGCAGAAGCTGTAAAGCGTCGTGAAAACTCCCTCCCGCGTGGTCTTGAATATAGACCCCCCGTTGTGCGCTCCCCCATCCACCGTCGTCCCGTACAGATTTCCGTCCGCGCCCTCAATCACCGCGGCCTTCGGGTTTGCGCCATCCGCGCATCCGCCGGCCGAGCAGAAACTGTGCAGCGTCGCAAACGCTCCCGCCGGTGTAATCCTGAAAATAGTTCCCTCCCCGCGCGCCCCGCCCTTCTGCGTCGTGCCGTACAGGATTCCATCCGAGGTAAACAGCACCCCCGCAAACGGGGAACTCCCGTCCGGGCATCCCGTCTGCGTACAGAAACTATGGAGCGTCGTCAATGTTCCGCCGGGAGTGACTTCGAAAACCGTGCCCGCCCCGCTGCTCCCTCCCTTGCTGGTCGTGCCGTACAAATTTCCCCCAGGGCCGAATACCAGGCTTCCCTCCGGCGATGCGCCGTCCGCGCAGCTTAGTTGCGAGCAGAACCCGTAAACAGCCGACGCCACACCGCTGGCCGTCACCGAAAATATCGCTCCGCCTCCGCAGCATCCGTCCGCGGTCGCCGCGCCATAAAACAACCCGTCAGGCGACTCAATGAGGCCGGCGTGTGGGGCCCCCCCCGCCACGGGCAAGCAGTCTTCACAAAAGGAATACAAGGCTGAATACCCGCCGGCTGGCGTCAATTGATACACCGACCCCAGACCCGCGGGTCCGCCAAAGTAGGCCGTTCCGTAAAAATTGCCATCGGACCCTTGCACCACGCCCGCATACGGTCCCGCCCCTGTCGATGCGATGGAATTATGCAGCGTCGTTAGCGTCGCCGCGCGCATCCCCAGGCTACCCGCGAGCATAACCACGCATATGCGCGAGCCCAACAAGAAACCGGTCATCTTAAGATCCCCCCATATCGGCTTCGGATAACACGCGGCCTCCACCGATAATAGCCCGCGCGTCTCGTTGTCGCAAACCCCCGCCCGCGCCGGTTATAATCGCCTTTGACACCCAAAACCGCATTCCTCTTCCCCGGTCAAGGCGCCCAATTCCCCGGCATGGGCAAAGCCCTCGCCGCCCAATATCCCGCCGCCCGCGCGGTCTTTGAAGAAGCTGACGACGCCCTCGGCTTCCCTCTCTCTACCCTCTGCTTCGAAGGCCCCGAAGAGCAGCTCAAGCTCACCGAAAACACCCAGCCAGCCCTCCTCGCCGTCTCCACCGCGGCTTTCCGTGTCCTCTCCGAACGAGGCCTCGCACCAGACTACGTAGCCGGCCACAGCCTCGGCGAATATTCCGCCCTCGTCGCCGCCGGCGCCCTCCCCTTCGCCGACGCCCTCCGCCTCGTCCGCGACCGCGGCCGCTTCATGCAGGAAGCCGTCCCCCCCGGAGTCGGAGCCATGGCCGCCCTCCTCCGGCTGCCCGAAGGCGCCCTCGATGGCGTCCTCCAGCAAGCCGCCCAAGGCGAAATCGTCAGCGCCGCCAACCTCAACGCCCCCGACCAGATCGTCATCGCCGGACACGCCGCCGCCGTCAACCGTGCCATCGAACTCGCCAAAGCTGCCGGCGCCCGCCGCGCCGTCCTGCTGCAAGTCAGCGCCCCGTTCCATTGCGCCTTGATGATCCCCGCTCAGCAGCGCCTCGCCGCCTGCCTCGACGCCGCGCCCTTCTCCGATCTCGCCACCCCGCTCGTCAACAATTGGCAGGCCCGCGAAATCCGCACCGGCGCCGAAGCCCGGCAAGGCCTCTACGAACAGGTCCCCAACCCCGTCCGCTGGTCCGAATCCATCCGCTACCTCGCCGCCCAAGGCGTCCAGCGCTGCATCGAAGTCGGCCCCGGCGGCGTGCTCACCGGCCTCCTCCGCTCCATCGATCCCACCCTCCACGCCGCCCGCTTCGGAGAACCCGCCGACGCGGATAAATTGCCCGCCTAAAGCAAATTCATATCCCGCATTCGCCTCTCAAAACTCCACCCTGGCCTGCACCGCGATCATCCGCGGCGAATTATCTCCACCCAGTCCCACGCCCAACAGCCCCGTCGGCGGCGACGTCGTCGAGGTGATGGCGCCGAATCCCGTCTGCGTGGCGCTCTGGCCGGGAATGCCGGCGACCACCGAAGGCAGCGCAAAATTCGGATGGTTCAACACGTTGAAAAACTGCCCGTCCACCCGCAAAGTGGTCCGCTCGTTCAGCCGGAAATGCCGCGTAACGTATAAATCGCTCCAGATAAAATCGGGCCCGCGCAGGCTGTTGCGCCCCAGATCGCCGAACTGGCAATTTGCCGGACGGTCTCCCCCGTAACAGGCGCCCGTGCTGGGGTCCACCGCCGAGACGAAGGCGTTCGGGTTCAGCCACTGCACGGTCCCCGGCTGTGTCACCCCCGCGACGGGACCCTGCGCGTACAGCGGCACGCCCGGGACTACGCTCGCGAACTGCGGACCGCTCCCTTCCACGATGCCATGGCCGTTGGCGCTGTAAGTCGCGCTCAGGACGGTGAAGGGCAGTCCGCTGTGAAAGAACATCGTGCCCGAAATCTGCCATCCTTCCACTAGCGATTTCAGAAAAGGCCGTGTGGTCCGGAACGGCAGTTCATAAACGTACGAGGCGTTGACGTTGTGGCGCACATCGTAATCGCAGCTTCCGTACTGCCGCCTCAATTCGCCAGGCAGCGGCGATAGAATGCCCGCCGAGGAGAACGACAGAAACCCGCCGTTGGAAACCGTGTCCAGGCAATGGCTCCAGGTGTAGTTTGCGTGCAGATCGAGGCCATGCGCCACGCGCTTTTCGGCCGTCAACTGCAAGCCGTTGTAGTTACTATTGGCGCCGGTCGAAAGCTGATCCACGGCGGCGAACCGCGGATCGGCGGGGTGCGCGTAGGGAAACGGCGCGAAGCATCCCGCGCACACCGTCTGATATCCGTTCACTTCCGTCTGGTAGGGCAGGTCGAGGGCGCGCGTCCCCACATATTGGGCGCGCACGCTGCCAGAGTCGCCAATCTGATGCTCGATGCCAAAGCTCCACTGCAGAAAATAAGGAGCGCGCAACCGTCCGTCCGGAACCGCGTTCAACCCCACCGGCGGCAGGCATTGCGATGCATTGGCCTGCGGCGCCGCGCACGAGAGTTCGCCCTGCTGGAATCCAACCAGGAAAGCTTGATTCGCGGCGACAGTCGCATCGATGGCGCTCCCGGCCACTCCCGGCGCGATTCCCAAACCGCCGGCCGATCCCAGCAGCCCGCCCTCGAATGTGTTCACATAAGGGGGATTGCCGCCCACCAGGTCCGCGATGCTGCCCGGCAGGATATCGGAGAACACCCCGAAACCGGTTCGCAGTACAAATCCCCGCGCGAATTGCCAGGCGAGGGCCGTGCGCGGCTGCCAGAGCGCCCAAGACGTCGCGGGGAAAAGATGCGTCAGCCCGGTTTCGATGGCGTCGCTGAGCGGCTGATCGAGATCGTGCGCGAGCGAGGCAAAGGATCCGGGAAGGCGCGCGATCAGATCGTGCGGGTTCTCCGGATTGGAATTGTGCGCCATGCGGATGCCAAAAGTCCAGTTCAGTTTGGCGGCGAGCTTGATGGAATCCTGCGCGTAAAGATCGACGTTCAGATAGTTGAACGGCTGCGATGCCGCCACGGGAAAACTTTGCGTCGCGGTGGACGCCACGCCGTAGATGAATTCGGGCAGCGTGGTGTAAGTGACCAGCGGAGTCGTGTAGGTGCCGAAGTCGAAATCGTTGATGCGCAGCCGCCGCGAGCTGATGCCGAACCGCAGGTCGTGGCGGCCGGCTGCGTAGGAAAGGCTGTCGTTCAGGTGAAAACGGGTGGCCCGGCGCCCTTGCACCCAGTTATCGTCCAGGCCGCCCAAAGCCGTGAAGGGCGCATTGGACCCCACCCCTTCCAGCACGATGGGAAACGCGGCCAGTGTCTTTGCGAAATCCGCCGGTCCGAATAGGCTCTCATACCAGGAAAATGCAGGGTTCAGGTAATTCACCAGCCGCGCATTGAAGATGTGCGTATAACCGGCCGCGAAGGAATAGAGCGGCTGCGAGGAAATCGCATTGAAAAGCGGATTGATGGGATCGGTGTAAGCGGCTTGCAGTCCCGTATCCGACTGGAGCCGGTACCAGGTCGTATTGGCTGCGTTGATATTGTAGTCCAGGCGCGAGGTGACCACCTGCTCGTGATCCCCGCTCGATTGCGATACGCTCCGCCGCAGGGCGCAGCCATTGCCATCCGGCGGCGCGCCCGCTACGGTGCTGCCATCGGCGCTCAGCGGACAGCCCAGCACCGCCAGCGGAGTTCCGCCCGCGCCCCGATACAGCGAAAACAGGTTTTGGTAGAACGGAACAAGCTGTGGCTGCGCCGGGTAGGCTGCGCCCGTGATGCTGTCCACGCCGCCGTGCGGGAGTTGCCGCAGCACGTACGAGGCGAACGGCGCGCTGGGCACCGTCACCGCGTTCACGATGGGCAGCGCGATGCGCAACTGCTCGTAGTCCGTGAAGAAGAACAGACGGTCGCGGCGGATCGGGCCGCCCATACTGCCCCCGAAATGATTCACCGTGGAGCGCGGCTTCTGATTGCTGGATGTGGCATTCGTGAAAAAATCCGCCGCGTTCAGCTTCGATCCGTTCCACAGCTCATAGAGATTGCCGTGCAAGGCGTTGGTCCCCGATTTGGTCACGTAGGTGATCTGCGCCGCGCCATAGCGCCCCTGATCGACGGCGTAAGAAGTGGTGTTGACGGTGACTTCGGAAATGGAATTCAAGCCCAGCACCAGGTTCGTCGCCAGCCCGCTGTTGAGGTTGGTCAGGGGATCGTTGGTTTCCAGGCCGTCCACCACGAAGGCGTTGGATAGAGCCGGCAAGCCGTTAATTTCCACGTTGCCGTAGCCATTCTGCGCGCCCACGAAATCGTTGCTGCTGCCCGCGGTGTTGATCAGCGCGCCGGGCGCGAACTGCGCCGGATACGTGAGATCGGAACCGGGATTCGGCAGATTGGCGATAGCCGCCGCGCCCATGGTCGTCGCCGTATTGGCGTTCTCCGTGTTGATGAGCGGCGCGTCGGTCGTCACTACGATATCCTGGTGCGCCGCGGCTGCTAAGGGAAGAACGAAATCGACGGTCTGGGTCTGTCCCACCGCGGCAGTGATCGATGCCCGGCGCTGCGGCTCGAACCCCGCGGCGGAAGCCTCGATCGTGTAAACGCCCGGTTTCAACTGCGGGAAGCTGTACCGCCCCGAATCTCCAGTTTTCACCGAACGTTCGATGCCGTTGCCTTCGCCTTTCAACCGTACCAATGCGGGTAGCGCGGCGCCCGAGGGGTCGGCGACCTGTCCGGCAATGGCGCTGGTAGTCTCCCCTTGCGGCTGGGCGCCCCGTGAGAGGATCAGCATCGCCAACAGGACCGTAAACCGAGGCTTGATAGACGTCATATGCTCCAGTTTACAATATTAGTTATTTATAGATTTCAATTCTTAATAAACTACAGTTAAGTATCCATCAGGATCTGGAGTTCAAAGGCACGATGGAAAAACGTTGAAAAACTGTAACTCCGGAACTTGAACCGCGGTTCGCTAGGGCGCACGGCCCTGGCGCATCCGCGCCTCGAAAGTGGGCTTGTTGGATAATGACGAGCGCTGGTGGGCTCATCGTGGCCGCTCTCCCCAAAGGCCGTCTATCGTCCAGAGGCCGCGTGCGCAAGCGGAAATGCCACGATACTCTCGTATGTAACTCGCTGATTCAGATCCAAATCGACGAACTGCCGGAAGGCGTCTTCCTGGCCACTTCCGACGAACTGCAAGGCCTCGTCGCACAGCTATATAATTGTGGTTGCGGCCCGCGAAACTCGCTCCGCGACGCCACCGCTTAAATCACCGTCTTCCTGGTCGGCTGTGCCCACCTGCAAGCCCCCGCCGGCAAAAAACAGGCCCTCCGGAGAGTGAATCCGTCCCCTACGCCGCCGGTTGAATCTCAATGTCTCTGGTGACGCTCGTCGCATGCGGGATCGCATCGCCAAACTCGCGCATGGTCGTCAGTTGCCCGACTTCAGCCGTGCCAACGGGGATGTCATCACCGGCGTATCCCGGTATCGTCACGACGCTTGGCTTCGAGGGTTCTTGTAATGACGGTGGCTTCCAGTAGTGCGAACATGCCTCCACTCTTATTGCAGAGTGCCTGAAATCGGATTCTGGTTGACCGAGCAGGTAAACGGGGGTAGGGAAATGGCGCCGCGCCCCCCCAACCCGAGTATCATGTACTTTCCTATGCCCATCCGCTGGCTCCTCGTCTTCTGGATGTTCGCCATCGGCGCCATCTCCTACCTCGACCGCGTCAATATCTCGATCGCCGGCCGCTTCATCCAGCAGGAGTTCCACATTTCCGACCTCCAGCTCGGCCCCGTCTTCAGCGTCTTCCTCGTCGGCTACGCCTTGTTCCAGGCCCCCGCCGGCCGCCTCGCCGACCGCTTTGGCCCACGTCTCATCCTTACCCTCGGCACTCTCTGGTGGGGCGTCTTCACCGCCCTCACCGCCATGGTCTCCGCCTCCATGGCCGGCCTCCTCTTCGTCCTCATGGCCGTCCGCTTCTCGCTCGGTGCCGGCGAAGCCGTACTCTTCCCCGCCTCCAACCGTCTGGTCGCCAACTGGATTCCTTCCCGCGAGCGCGGCCTCGCCAACGGCCTGATCTTCGCCGGTGTCGGCGCGGGCGCCGGCATCACCCCTCCCCTCATCACCCACATCGTCACCAACTACGGTTGGCGCGCCTCCTTCTGGATCAGCGCCGTCATCGGCCTCGCCGCCGGCCTCGTCTGGTTTTGGATCGCCCGCAACTCCCCCGAAGAGCACCCCTGGATCACCCCCGCCGAAACCGCCCTCATCGAACAAGGCCTGCCCGAACCGCCCGCCGCCCTCGAAATCGGCCGCCCCCTCCCCTGGCGCGTCATCTTCGCCAGCAAGGACGTAATGGCCATCTCCTTCAGCTATTTCACCTACGGCTACGCCGCCTGGATCTTCTTCGCCTGGTTCTTCATCTACCTCAGCCGGGTCCGCGGCCTCGATCTGAAATCCAGTTCCTTCTACTCCATGCTGCCCTTCATCGCCATGGCCCTTGGTTCCACCATCGGCGGACGCATCAGCGACATTCTCACCCGCCGCTATGGCGGCCGCATTGGACGCTGTGGCGTTGCCGTAGCCGGCATCGCCCTCGCTGCCGTCTTCATCGCCGCCGGATCCCAGGTCGCCGGTGCCCGCCTCGCCAGCGTCATTCTCGCGGGCGGCGCCGGCGCGCTCTATCTATCCCAAAGTTCCTTCTGGTCCGTCGCCGCCGATATGGGCGGCGCATCCGCCGGCTCCGTCTCCGGCGTCATGAATATGGTCGGCCAGTTAGGAGGCATCGTCACTGCTTCCCTAACCCCCTTAATCGCCCACCAGTTCAGTTGGACCGCGTCCTTCCTCACTGCCGCCGCGCTCTGTGCCATCGGCTCCTTGGCCTGGCTCCTCGTCGACCCCGCGATCGAGCTCAAGCCGCCGCTGCCAAAACCCGTCCAGGCTCTTGGTATCATAGAGTAGATGAAATCCCTGCAATTCGTGTTTCTCTTGACGCCCGTGGCTTGTCTGCTCGCTCAGACCCCGCCGGCGCCCCAAACGATGACCCCGGCTAAGCCGCCGGCCATGGCCCCTGCGCCGCCCGCTCCCGCTATCCCGCCGGTTGCCCCCGATACCGTCGTCCTTACCATTGGCGACGAAAAGATCACCGCCGCTGAAATGGATAAGCTGCTGGAAGGAGTCCCCGCCCAGTATCGTGCCCAGATGCGCAGCCCCGCCGGCCGCAAACAGTTCGCCGACCGCCTCATTCTCATCCGTGTCATGGCCTCCGAAGGTCATAAGCTGAAGCTCGAAGATACCCCCGGCTACAAAACCGGCGCCGAACAGGTTCTCGCCCAGCAATACTATCAACACCTCAACGAATCCACCAAAGCCGACGAAGCCGCCGAGCGCAAATACTACGACGAGCATAAGTCCGACTATCTCCAGCTCAAGGCCCGTCACATCCTCATCCGCTTCAAAGGTTCGTCGGTCCCCTTGAAAAAGGACGCCAAGGAACTCACCGAAGAAGAAGCTCTCGCCAAAGCCAAAGAGATTCGCGCGAAATTGGTTGCCGGCGCGGACTTCGCCACGCTGGCCAAAGCCGAGTCCGACGACGCCTCCTCCGGCGCCAATGGCGGCGACCTCGGTACCTTCGGCCATGGCCGCATGGTCCCCGCCTTTGAGGAAGTCGCCTTCAAAATCCCCGTCGGGGAACTGAGCGAGCCCGTCAAAAGCCAGTTCGGCTATCACATCATCAAGGTCGAATCCCGCGAAGAAAAAACCTTCGTCGAAGTCCGCCCCGAAATCGAACGCAAGCTCGATGCCGAGTTGGTCAAGAAAACCATGGACGACCTGAAAGCCGCCACCCCCGTCGTCATGAACCCCGACTACTTCGGCCCCCCCCAGGCCGCCGGCGCCAAGCCAGGCCTATCCGTTCCTCAGGGCATCCAGATCCAGCCCGGAAAGCCCAAGCAATAACCGGAACTGCGCGGCGCGGGCGGCCTTCCTCAAGCCGTCCGCGCCAGTTCCTCCAGAACCGAACCCCGCCTAGTCGACCACCCCACCGTTCTCTTGGCCCGTTCTCCCGAAATCTGCTGATCCAGCACCAAAGCGTCCGCGAACGCTCCCATGCTCTCCCGTGCCGTCTCCAACGGAACGAACTCCAGCTTGCGCCCCGCGCCGGCCGCCGCCGCAATATCCCGCACGCGCACCGAAGGCCCATCCGCCGCGAATAACAGCGTTCCACCCGCCGCGCCCAGCGCCCGCACATAAAGGTCGGCCAGATCGTCCGCATGAACCATCGCCCACCGGTTGTTCCCATCGCCAATCACCCGTGGCGATCCCACGAACATCATGGTCAGCCCGCCCCCCCGTCCGTAAACCATCGCCGGACGAATCACGATTCCCTTCACCCCGTCTGCCTCCAACACCATTCGCTCCACGGCCGGCCGCCAGGCTACCAGCGGAGTGGGAGCCACCGGCGTATCCTCATCGGCGATCCGGTCGCCCGTGTTCCCGATCACCCAGCATCCGCTCGTATAGACAAACGGCCGCCCGCTCCCCGCTAACCCGCGCAGCAAAGCCGTCACCGCCGCCCGGTCGACGTCCCCGGCATCCGGAGTCATCACCGCCGCCGTATGAATCACGGCGTCCGTCGCCCGCGCTCCGGCTTCCAGACTCGCCGCATCCCGCAAATCCCCGCGTTGCGCCTCAATTCCCTTGGCCGTCAGTTTCTCCGCCTGCTCCGCCGACCGGGCCATCCCAACTACCGAATGCCCGCTCTGCATCAATGCCTCGGCCACCGCGCCGCCGATATATCCGCTCGCTCCCGTCAAGAAAATTCGCATAACCCAGTGTAAGTCGTCCTGCATATATCGCGCCGCCCCATAATTTCACGCGCCCTTCATCCTTCTGCAACACAGCCGGTCTTACCCTCGGAGTAAGAACATTTCTAAGTGGAAATGTCTTGCGTCGCCAAAGGAGGAGCCATGAAGCATACTTCGCTGCATTTTCTATGGAAAGACCAGCACTCCCCCCGTCGTTTTCCCACGGCCGTGTCCTTGCATGGACACACGCTCCATTCCTGGGAGAACTTGCGCTTTCTCAGTTCCTTCAAGCTCCCCGTCCCCTTGATCCCCGCCGTCCTCCGCGTCGCCGGGTGGAACCATCGCCGCGCTACCGGCCGCGATATGGCCCTCAATCGCGTCCTCTGGACCCCCCCCCTCGCCCCCCTCGAAGCCTACCGCGTCGAAGCCGCGCAAATCGCCGCCCTCGGCCTCCGCCCCATCGTCTCTCTCACCGATCACGACGACATCGAAAGTGGCTTGGCCCTCCGCCGCGCGCCCCTAGCGCCCGCCGCGCCCATCTCCTTCGAGTGGACCATCCCCTTCGCCCAGACCTTCTTCCACGTCGGAGTCCACAACCTTCCGTTCTCCTCCGTCCGCTCCCTCGCCGCCGATCTGCAAAGCTACACCGCCCATCCCGACCCTGCCCGCCTCCCCGAGCTCCTCGCCATGCTCCACGCCCGCGAAGACATCCTTACCGTCCTCAACCACCCCCTCTGGGACGAAGCCGATATCGGCGCCGCCAACCATCGCCAGACCCTCCACGACCTGCTCTCTCAACACGGCCGCTGGATTCACGCCATCGAACTGAACGGCCTGCGCTCCTGGGATGAAAACTCCGCAGCCATCGAACTCGCCCGCGCCTGGCAGCTTCCCGCCATCTCCGGTGGCGACCGTCACGGCCTCGAGCCCAACGCCAATCTCAACCTCACCCAAGCCGCAACGTTCGCCGGCTTCGCCGCAGAAATCCGCCGCGATCGCCTCAGCACCATCCTCTTCATGCCCCAATACCGCGAAACCCTCGGCATGCGCTGGTTCGAAACCGTCAAGGATATCGTCCGCCGCCATCCCCAGGCCGAGCGCCCCCGCTGGATCGACCGTTTCTTCTACCAATGCGAGGACGGCATCACCCGCCCCATCGCCGAACTCTGGCCCAACGAAGGCCCCGCCCTCCTCCGCTCCGTCTTCGCCATGCTCCGCCTCTCCGAATCCCAATCCCTCCGCGCCGCCATGCGCTGGACCGTCCCCGACCCCGCCGAAATCCGCCCCTGAACGTCGACCCCGCCTGTACCTAATCTCGTCGCTGCTTGCGCATGAGCTTGCGATTCATCCCATCCAAGGGCAGTGGCGCTTGGCCGTAGCCAAAGACCTGGCGGGTACCATTACTCCCCTCAGCACTCTGTTCTCTGCACTTTTCCTCTGCACTTTTCTGTGTCGCCCCACTTTGATAATGTCCCCTTATGGCCTCGTTAGAAATGTCCCCTAAGCTAAAGATCTCCTGAGGAGGTTTTAGCTGGGAAGGACATGGATGAGCAAGCGAGAGTTGCGGCGGGTGGGAGTGCTGGCCCGCGTGGCGAGTGAAGAGTTGAAGTTGGTGGATGCGGCCAGGATCCTCAGTCTGAGCTATCGGCAGGTGAAGCGGATTTGGCGGCGATACGAAGCGGAAGGGGCCAAAGGGCTCAAGCACCGTAGCGCCGGGAAAGGATCGAATCGCGCGAAGCCGAAGAAGTTTCGGGCGCAGGTCATCCGGCTGTTGCGCCAGAAGTACAGCGGCGTAGTCGGGGAGAGATTTGGCCCGACGTTGGCCAGCGAGCACTTGGCGAGCGAAGACCAGGTCGAGGTGCATGCGGAGACCTTGCGGCGGTGGATGCTGGCGGAGGGGTTGTGGAGCCGTGCGCGGAAACGGAAGGAGCACCGGGAGCGGCGGGAGGCGCGGAAGCACTTTGGGGAACTGGTGCAGATGGACGGCAGCTTCCATAAGTGGTTCGAACAGCGGGGACCGGAAGGCTGCCTAATGAACCTGGTGGACGATGCCACGGCGACCACGCTAGCGCGGTTGGGAGCACAGGAGACCATCTGGGCGGCGGCGGGCTTGTTGCGGGCGTGGATCGAGAAGTATGGCGTGCCGGTGGCCCTGTACACGGATTGGAAGAATGTCTATGTGCGGGAAGCGACGGAAAAGGAGTTGCTGCGGGGCGAGGTGCCCGTGACGCAGTTCGGGCGCATGTGTGAGCGGCTGGGGGTCCGCATCATCGCCGCCAACTCGCCGCAAGCTAAAGGGCGAGTGGAGCGGAATCACGGGACACATCAGGATCGGCTGGTGAAGAAACTGCGGCGCAAGAAGATCCAAAGCTATGCGGCCGCCAATGCGTATCTGGAGAGGGAGTATCTGGCCGAGCACAATAAACGGTTCGCGCGCGCGGCGGCGGCGCAGGCGGACTATCACCGCCGCCGGCCGAGCCGGACGGAACTGGACGAAGCGTTCCGGCTGGAGACCGGGCGCACGATCGGCAACGACTGGGTGGTGCGGCACGACCAGCGGCTGTTCCAGGTAAAGCGGCAAAGCCGCTATGCGCCAAGCAAGAGTCAGGTAGTGGTATGCGAATGGGAAGACGGTCGGCTGGAAATCCGGTACGGGGGCCGACGATTGTGTCACGAGGAGATCGCCGCGCAGCCGGCCGTAGAACCGCCGGTCAAACCACGGCAGGCGCGACGGAAGCCGGCGCCGCCGCAGGCCAGCCACCCTTGGCGAAAAGACTATCGACAGATGCGGGCACGCAGGGGGACCGTGGGCTGAACAAAAGAGCTGTGGAAATGGCGGAGTGGTGGAAAGCGTGGAAATCCAAAACCAGGATTTCCACTCTTCCCACCGCTCCTTGGAAATCTCGCAAAAACCGGCGAGATTCCCACATTCCCACAGCTCCGGCGACGGGACGGTGGAAAAGTGGAAAACCAAGAGCAGGTTTCCCACTTTCCCACCGCCTTCTCTGGTGAACTGAACGAAGAGAAGACAAAAGCCGCCGACTGCGTCGGCGAAGGAAAAGGGGACGCTTCTATCGAGGTAAGGAAGGGGACATTTCTAACGAGGCTTGACACCTCTGCACTTCTCTGTTGACATTATCGAGGTTATATCGCATAATCGGCCTGTTCGTAGAGCGATCCAACGACCTTCGTGAGGAAACAAAATAAGTGAAAAGGCCGGTGATTTTGCTTTGCTTGGCAGTCGAATTCGGTCTTTTCTCGGTGCCCGGGGCTGCCGCCGTCGAGAAGTCAATTCAGAACGAAGTGATCATCCTTGACTGGCGCGGAGCTCGGCCGGCGGCTATTAAGAGAGCGCAGGGCGAATTCGTTCTCGTGATGATAAACTGCCTGCCATCTAAAAGTGAAGTCTTCACACTAATAAGGCGCGGCGCGACCCCATCTGATCCCGGGCTGGGCGTGCCGCCTTTTTCCACAAGCGCGGACCAATACCGCGTGGGACAAACTGTCGACCTAGCGCCCGGAATATATCAAATACAGTTTAAGAATCATCCTCAATTGGGCGTGACGATCACGATCACGCCCTAATCGGATTGCCAGGCGAACTGATACCAGAGCGACCTTATGTATTCACACCTACCTAACTCGCGAATTTGGTTGATGGGTTTCTTTCTCTTTAGACCTTCCCCGATCCTGCCGCAGGTGTCCGTTACCAGCTACTCCACTAGCGACGGGATCACGCCCACGATGCTGGCTCCGGGAACGCCCGCTGGGTCTTACGATTTAAACGGGTTCGATACCGTCAACTTGGCTAATGGCCATGTAAACTTCGCGTTTCCGTTGGCCTGGGCCTATGGGCGGGGCGGCATGAAAGTGCCCGTCGTCCTTTACAACCAGGATCGCTGGATGGCGTCAGCCTCCCGGCTAGCTGCATCGACAATTGCGATGACCAACTCCCTCCATGGTTTAGTTCCTGGAGCGTCGCAATGGCTTACCAGGCGCCCCAAAATCCTATACCCAATATCGGCGGCGTGCTACAAACGCGCCCGGCGGGAGCGAACTGTTCCCAGGCTCCCAGCTCATCCCCGATTCCAAATTGGTGGCAGGAGATGGTCACAGCCGTCTATTACACCGCCTCGGATGGAAGCGAAACGGAGTTCGCCGATACTGCTACCGGCGGACAAATCGAATATTACCCGTCGGTCACAAGCGCCGCGATCAACCGGGGCATGACGTTCAGAGCCACCGATGGCAGTGGCGCCATGGTCACCACGGCATCGGCGATTTCGGACAACTCGGCCTCATGCGGATCGGGCTCGGTACTCATCGGAGGAACCATGACTTTGCGCGATGGGACAACCTACACTTTCGCATCATCCGGCTCCGCAGTCGGAAACGCAATCCAAATAGAGGACCGCAACGGCAATCAGATCGACATTCCTAACACCAACGTCCTCTCCGGCGAGCAGATTAACGACGCCCTCGGCAGGCAAGTCACCGGCGCCTCGACCGGCTTATCGTTGCTCTCCACGCCGGATGCCCGAAACAGAAATCTAGTCAATACATTTACTTACCCTGGCTCCAGCGGCGGCAGCCGCCAGGTGGTGGTTTCGGCCTCCTACTTTATTCCGGCCGATAACGGAAGTTCCAACCAGATTAATCAAGTCGACACGGCCTTGGGGTTATCTCGGCCTATGCTCCGGACCGGCCAAGCACTCGGGCTGCCGGTAACCCCGCAAACAATCGCACAACTATTCACCTTCAGCGGCGGCCCCAGCAGCTATTTCACGGATCTGTTCCCGTTTGAGATCGAACTCCCCGACTATAGTACCTATGAACTCTACTATGATGCCTACGGCAACATCGATCGCGTAGAACTGCCGACCGGGGGTGCTTACGAGTACGATTACGGGCTTTGGCCTGGGCAGGCGACCGCAACCCCGGTGCCGTACTTCGATAAGTACGCGCCGCCCGAATACAGCCCAGCCTTCTACCTGATAGAGAAGCGTATTTACTCAAACGTCGTGACACTAGGATCAAGCACAGGCTCGACCCTCGCGCAGGTGATTTTTGCTATAGCTCTCCCTTCGCCGGACAGCCCATAACAGTCAAGTACGCGACGGTTAGCGGTTGTGGTTCAGGTAGCTTGGGATCGGAGAGCCATACACTGAATCCGGTCGCATCCGCGCCAGACAACGCCACCACCAACGTCTATTTGCCGGCTTGGACCGAAGGAAGAGAAACGGCCGTCTCATATCTCGACCCGTCTGGAAACACGCTAAAAACGGAAACTACTCAGTGGCAGCAGCGTGCCTGTAGCACGCTTGCATGGGACACTTCGATGTGCTGGTTTGTTGGCAACGCATATACCCCGCAGTGCCCAAGTTCCACGGGCGTGAGCGGTACTAACTGCCCGCCGCACGACCCCGAAATCTCCTATCAAAACACCGCCTACAATACCGTCACGGCGAAGGTTTCTTACACCTACGACGCATACAACAATCGGACTCAAATAACCGAATCGGCTTATGGCAACGGCGCCCCTGGCGCGACGGTCCGTACCACTACCACTTCATTCACCGGAACGCAATACGCGGCCAACGGCAGTTATTCCACCTACGTCGCCGCCTCGATCAACCTGGTTAGTCTCCCGCTACAGCAGACGGTTTACAACAGCACGGGCGCCACCGCGGCTCAAACAACGTGGGCCTACGACGGGACCTCGACCAGTCCCTGCGCCGGAGTCGTTGGTCACGACAACACCAACTACGGAACGACATCGACGACTCCGCGCGGCAATCCCACCACAATTACCCGGCTTTGGCAGGCGCCAGTAAACAACCCCAATACGACGGTCTATACCAACCAGACCTTTGACTTGGCAGGAAACATACTTTCAACCTTGGATTCGCGGGGAGTGCGGAAAGACCTTGTATTCGCCGACTCCGGAGCCTACTGCGCCCTACCTATTTCGATCATCCATTACGAGGCGCTAAATCCCACGAAAAATCTCTCATGCGCAGTGGGAACGCAAGGATGTTTGATTGAGCAATTTATTTACGACTACAATATCCTTAAGCCCACATCCTACAGGGACTTCAACAACGGGCAGACTTTGCTAACGTACGCGGATCCGCTCAACATGGACCGGCTTACCAATGTGACCCGCCCCGACGGAGGCCAGACCAATTACACCTATACGGACTCGCCCTCGGCGACCGGCTGCTCGACGGGGACTCAATCGACTTCATGCTTTACCGTACATTCCGCTCAGGACCTCACTAGCTCCAATGACGGCTACATCCAATCGCAAACCGACTACGACGGCTTGGGACGCAAGGCACTGACTTGGTATCTCGAGGGCCCAGTCAATGGGACGCAAGCCGAGATAGACACGCAATATACCTATGACGCGAAGAATCGCCCGTATACCATTTCTAATCCAGGCGCTTTGAGTCAGTTGACTACATACACCTATGACGCACTCGACCGCCCCCTTACCGTTAAGGCCCAGGACAACTCGGTGACGACCTATGTGTATACTGGCGACATACCGAGCCTCACCAATACAAAGCTCGAGATCGAGCCGCCGGCCAACTCAACGACCAAAGGAAACAATCGACTTTATTTCAATGACTCGCTGGGCCGCTTGGTACAGGTGAATGAAAACCAAACCTCGTGGCAAGGTAATACCTACGGACAGAGCGGTATCGCGACACTTACGACAACGTATGGATACGATGCACTGGACGATTTACAATTAGTTTGCCAGAACGGGATCATCAACACCAGCGGCGTTTGTACAGGATCCGGAAACCAGTCGCGTACCTTCGCATACGATACGCTAAAGCATTTGGTGGAAGCCACTAACCCCGAGAGCGGGACCATCTACTATACTTATGACGCCAGCGGCAACCTGTTCACGCGTGAAGATGCACGCAACATCACTACTTGTTACGGTGTTTTCAGCGGCTCAACCTGCTCGAATAACCCCGATGGATACGACGGCCTAAATCGGCTCCTCAGCAAGACATACAATGACGGCATTACCTCTTCGGTCACATACGTCTACGGAGACAACTTGGCCGCACCGCCAGCCAACTGCTACACGCTGGGCCACCTTTACAGCGTTACTTCTGCCGGCTGGACGTATCTCTATTCCTGCCTCGACAAGTTAGGTCGGGTTTCTGCAAGCAGCCAGAATTACGGCACCGCCCCGAACTACAATCCCAGTTATGGGATGTCATACCTTTATAATAAAGCCGGCAAGCTAACTAGTTTTACCTTTCCCTCCGGCCGTGTGCAGACAAACACCTACGACACCGCCGCGCGCCCATACGCTGTCGCGGGAAACGACAATTCCACCAGCAACACCTACTCCAGCAATATCAGTTGGTTCCCAAACGGCGATCTGGCGAGTCTGTCCCTCGGCCCCAGTCTGCTGACCGAGCAATATTGTCAAAGTTCGCGTCTGCAACTCATCGGCACCCGGTTGGGACCTCAAGGGGGCGGCACAACTACCAATTGCAGCAGCAGCAGTGATCTGCTGAATCTCGGCTTCAACTACGGTGCAAGCCAGTATAACAGCGGCAACCTGATTGGGGAATCTTTCAACACCCCGTTGAATGCGAGCCAAGTTTTCACCTACGACGCCTACGACCGTCTGTCGCAGGCGTCGGAAACCGGGACGGCGACGTGGTCGCAGACTTATAAATACGATGTTAACGGCTATGCAAACTTGAGTAATGGCAATCGCTACATCAGCGCCAACACCGGGTCGCCCTCGCCCATCGCTCTTCCCTCATTCACCCCGCAGTCTAACAGTTGGTTCAATTCTTACAACCAACTAACCAACAGCGCCTTGGGAATCCAATACGACAGTGCCGGCAATCTAACAGTTATCGGGTCTTATACGTTCAAATACGACGCGGAGAACCGGCAGTACAACGCGACGGTCGGCGGGACCGCGAACACATACGCCTACGACGGCGAGGGCCGCCGAGTCCAAAAGGTGGCCGGCGGAGCCACCACGCAGTATGTCTACGACGCGGGCGGCGAGGTGGCGGCCGAGTACTCCAGCAGCGCGCCTCCTGATGCTGGGACGCTCTATTTGACCACGGACCCATTGGGCACCTCGCGGATGGTGACCACGGGCACGGGTTTTGTGATCGGCTACCACGATCATTTACCCTTCGGCGAGGAGATTCAGGCGGGCATAGATGGGCGAAGCAGCTTTTGGGGCGCCACAGACGGGGTGACGCACAAGTTCACCGGCAAGGAACGGGATGCCGAGACGGCGGGTTCCGGAATGCAGGGCCTCGATTACTTCGAGACCCGCTATCTGTCCAGCGCGCAGGGTCGGTTTACCAGCCCCGACAAATTCCCCTGGTGGAATCTGCAACACAGCGAGAAGGACGAGGAGAAGAAGCAATTCGCCGACTATATCGGCAATCCTCAGAACTGGAACATGTACACCTATGTTCTGAACAACCCGTTGAATCACACAGATCCGACAGGAATGCTCGGATGCCAGGTCGGCGATCAGAAATACAGCACGTGCACGATTACGGTTGTCTACGACCCTAAGACCTCAAAGGGCACGTTGACCGTCACCGGGCAGAACAAGGGCGACAATAATCCGACAACACTTTTGACCACCGGTGTTGTGGTCGGGGGAGACGGGCATTTGACTCCGACCGGAACGTTTACCGCCAGCGTGTGGGAGAAGGATCACGTCTCGAAACTGTATGGTTCTGCCGCAGATACGCCGTGGAGCAAGACGGTGCTAGGCGGAAATGCCTTCGGCCCATATCAGCTTCACATCAAGGAACTGGATTCACGAGGCATTTTCATCCATGGGACGATGGGGCCGGGTTGGAGTCCCACAACTTGGGGCAATAGTATCTTCCTCAGCCCGACCTCTCACGGGTGCGTACGGATGTGCAACAGCGAGAACATCAATCTCCACAAGATCATGCCGGACCCTCGCGGGAACAAGATCATCATCGGCACGTCGCCACAGGAGTAACGCCATGAGACACCGTCCAGTGCTTGCGGCTTTCCTTCTTCTGCAGGTGATTGGAATTGCCTGCTTGGCGCTGTGGCAGCGAGCGCCTTCCGCTCTCGGCATGCCGATGTGGGGAACAGCGTTGATCGTACTGTTCCCCGGCAACTTCTTGGGTGGGTGGATCGTCGATGCGCTGCTTTGGCGAAGCCACCTGTCATTGATCAGTATGGGGCTGCTATCGGCTGTATTGGCGGTCACCATAAACGCGATCCTTTGGTTCGTCGTGGCGAAGACCGTCCGGATCATCCGTGCGCATCTCTTCTTCCACAACGGCGGCCGACGGGCTAATCCGGCGACCCAGTCGCCCCGTCTACGTTTATGATTTGTGCCGCGACAGGGTTCGCCGCCAAAGAACGGGACGCCGAAACGGGCCTCGACTACTTCGGGGCCAGGTACTACGCCTCAAGTATGGGCCGATGGATGTCGCCCGATCCTTTGCCGTGGATTTACTGGCAGAACGGCAATCGTGATGACCAGCAGAGGTTCGAGTCGTACATCGCGAATCCTCAGAACTTCAATATGTATGCCTACGTGCTCAACAATCCTTTGAACAAGACCGATCCGACGGGAATGAACGCCTGCGGAACCAATAACGATTCGAGCTGCAAAGTGACCGTCACGATCACTGACCGCAGCAAGGACGCAAACGGCAACTATAACGACAAATATGCAGGTCTCAAAGGGAACGGAAGCTACAACGCTACGGCGACGGTGTCGGTCAATGGAAAGGTCACTGGAACCTTCCTCGCGGACACCACTTCGTCGGGTGGCAAGTTCGCCACAATCCAGAATGGAACATACGATGGAGTGCTGCATAATCATCATGGCGATCCCAACAAGCCAAGCATCGAACTGATGAGTGGGGGCAGCAACCACATCCCAACCATAGCGCCGAATCCGGCGCAAGGAGGGGCATCGTTCGCCACGGACGTGTTGATCCATCCGGCGGGGGGAACAAACAGTAATCCACTCGGCTATACAGGCCTTCTGCCTAACGGGCATGGCGTATCTGAGGCTTGCCAACTCATCTGTAGCGTTCAATACCAGCAGTTCTTGGGCGCAACTGGCATCAGACCCGCCGATGGCAGTGCCCCGCAACAACACTTCAGTGTGATCCTGAATTCGAGTGCGAACCAATGAAGCATACGGTTCTCAATCTCGCGCTTTTAATCTTCGGCTCTGTGGCGGCACTTGCACAGTCACCCACTTCAAATAGCCCTGCTGTGGCCTATCAGAGCGGGGGCTCTTTGTTCATCGCCACGTCGTCTGGGCGCATCCTGGAAACCCGAAAGACAGTTCCTGCAATCGGGACGTTCGCTATCTCGCGGGATGCTCGCCAAATCGTGTTCGCGCCCTTGGGCAAGAAGCCAGACTTCTACGGCGGTCAACTGTATCTGTTGGTTCCACCGAACGCTGCGGCAACACGGTTGACCCACGGCCCGTACTATAACAAATCAGCCCGATCATCCGAGGTATACTCTAACCCCGATTTTTCTCCCGACGGGAAGCAGGTGGTGTTCTCAATACACTCTCAATCGACCGGAGATGTGGTCGAAGCAGCAGGACCTTTTGCCACCATCGACTTGAGGTCGGGTAAGGTCGCGCTTTTGGACGTGACTCTGCACGTGCCAGGGGAAGCGTGGGGCACCGCATATGCCGATAGCGCGTACTGGTCTCCGGATGGATCGCACATTCTGCTCAACTTTGAGGACGGCTTTGCCTTAACCGACCAAAGTGGGAAGCTTTTTGAAAACTTATCTTCTCTGACAACGGGAGACGACTGGACATCATCGGTCGGGTGGCTTGGCTCTCAATGCGTCGTTTATGTTGGCGGCAAAGACTATCCGGACTCGCGAAACCATCCTGCCAGAATCTTGAATTTGAAGACACGCAAGACCCTTCCCTTAGATGCAGTTCTCGGTTTACAAAATCAGCAAGTGACGGATCTCGTGGCGATTTCCGGGATGATTCGTGTTCGGCGGCAAGGAAACGAACTGTCGGTGGAATCTGGTAGCAACCACTGGTTGATCCCTAACGACGATGGCCACACCCAAATCCGCATTCTCCCGAGAGCGTCCACAGAGGTTCCGGATTCATGCCGGTAGAGGTACGACGGCAGCACCATGTGTACGATGCGGTTGCCCTTTTGTTTAACGCACACAAGTTTACCGGCAAAGAAAGAGACTCCGAATCAGGCCTCGATTACTTCGGAGCTAGATACTTCTCAGGGGCACAGGGGAGGTTCACGAGCCCGGATGAGCCCTTGGGGGATCAGTATCCCGAAGATCCCCAGAGCTGGAACCTCTATAGCTATGTTCGGAACAATCCTCTGAGGAATACCGATCCGACAGGGCGAGATTGCGTTACGACGAGCAATCAGACAGAGACCAGCGTTTCAGTATCGGTCGCGGCCGGCGGCACGGAGAAGGGCTGTACCCAGAGCGGCGGAGCTTGGGTGGCCGGAACGGTCGACATGAAGTCGCTGACATTTAACACAAATCCCAAGCCTTATCAGAGTGCTGGAAGTTCTGAGGCCATCTAAGACGGGAGTTGCCAAGCAAAGAAAGGCGTCGTAGAGTGAATTACAAGGGAGTTGCGAGTTTCAACGGAACTCCGGGCATTCCCGAGCCCCATGCGGAAGTGTAATATGGAAGCACTGAAGCAGGTAGACGCCGAGGCGCCTTTCCATGAATCGGCGTCAGGCGAATTCAAGCAGAGGTTGTCACATGAAAACGTGTACCACTGGTGGACGTGATGGTCTGACACCGGTTAAGTTGTGTGGTTTCGTCCTCGCGGCACTGTGTCCCGCGATAGGCGCGGCGCAAACCCTAAACCTCACCACCGAATACATCCGCGGCGCGGGCCGCACGTTGGCCGTGCTGCACCAGCCTGCGCCTGCTTTCAGCGATGTGAGCGGCGCTTTGGCGAACGAGGCGGACCTGCTCTACTCCGATGGTGTCTCGTCCGGATGCGGCGGTGGAGATTATTGCCCCAACACAGTCTTGACTAGGGACAATATGGCGGTACTGATCGTTGCATCCATCTACGCTGCCCTCCAGGGCCCCGGCCAAGGCGGCAACTTCACTTACAGCCAAACGCCGTATTTCGCCGATGTACCGGCGAACTATGGACCGCAGTTCAAATTTATCCAGAAGATGTACGAGCTCGGCATCACCGGAGGCTGCAGCACCAATCCGCTGAAGTACTGTCCCACCTCCAACACACTGAACTATCAAATGGCAGTCTTCTCGGCCAGCGCCCGCCTGTGCGTAATTTACGGAGTGGTCAACGGATGCGGCGGTCATTCGCTAACCGGCCTATACCCGGCGACACCCCAATACTACCAGGACGTCCCGAGCAACGGTGTCGGCTTTGCCCAGATCCAATACTTCACCTCGCTCGGGGTCATTACGCCCACCAACTGCACGCCGTCCTGCTACTACTTCAACCCCAATGACAAGATCACTCGCGGCGCAGCGACTCCCTACCTGTCTCGGGGAATTCTGGATGATTTCAGCTATTGACCCGATGTTCGCCACGCCGATTCATGGCCAAGGCAGCAGCACCACTACCAATTGCACCAGCAGCAGTGATCTGCTGAGTCTCGGCTTCAACTACGGCGCAAGCCAATATAACAGCGGCAACCGGCCGCTGGATTCACGCCATCGAACTGAACGGCCTGCGCTCCTGGGATGAAAACTCCGCAGCCATCGAACTCGCCCGCGCCTGGCAGCTCCCCGCCATCTCCGGTGGCGACCGTCACGGCCTCGAGCCCAACGCCAATCTCAACCTCACCCAAGCCGCGACGTTCTCCGGCTTCGCCGCAGAAATCCGCCGCGATCGCCTCAGCACCATCCTCTTCATGCCCCAATACCGCGAAACCCTCGGCATGCGCTGGTTCGAAACCGTCAAGGATATCGTCCGCCGCCATCCCCAGGCCGAGCGCCCCCGCTGGATCGACCGTTTCTTCTACCAATGCGAGGACGGCATCACCCGCCCCATCGCCGAACTCTGGCCCAACGAAGGCCCCGCCCTCCTCCGCTCCGTCTTCGCCATGCTCCGCCTCTCCGAATCCCAATCCCTCCGCGCCGCCATGCGCTGGACCGTCCCCGACCCCGCCGAAATCCGCCCCTGAACGTCGACCGCGCCTGTACCTAATCTCGTCGCTGCTTGCGCATGAGCTTGCGATTCATCCCATCCAAGGGCAGTGGCGCTTGGCCGTAGCCAAATACCTGGCGGCGCCTAAAACCCGGCCGATAATCGGATCGCCAGGGATCGGGCGTCGATCATGCACTTGATTCCAACCCCACCACAACGTAAGGCATTACAATCGTCGCCGTCCCGGGTAGCCATCCTGGTAAACCTCTCGGCAAAATCCGCGGGTGGCGACGGCACTCTTAATTGTGTTCTCCATGCGATTTTACAGGTGTTCGACGATGGCGTCGACGTTCCATACTTGGGAGCCATTGGGCTGGGCTCACGCAATAACTACCACAAGCCCTTTCGGAATACTTGCCGCGGCATACCCATCCGGATCGATTTGGCGTCGCCAGAAATGTCTTCTGTGGGTCAAGTGCTTTACGATTCGGGTCGGGAGAGTCCCTTCGCTATTTCGTCACGGGAGCAAGCATGGGGTTAAAGCCGAGGCGAACCGGCGGTTTACCCGGCGATCCCACATATACGTTCAAACATCGCTTCTTGAACCTGACGATTCTGTATACCGCTGTGACGAGCTTGCTGACCTACACAAATGTCGAGGTCGGGCTTCGGCACGATCATTCCCGCGGCACTCCTCATTCCGGAAGCCGAAGGCGAACTTGATAGGTTAGCTCGGGGGTAAAGTAAATCCATTTAAACTGCAAATGTGTCATAGTCTCTGGCCCCATCGAACGAAAGCCATGCCCGGGCGTGGCCTGGGTTTGGTTCTTGACGAAAGTCTCTGGGATAGGCGTAACGCGGTCGGCTGATCGTCGGCTTCGGTTTACTAAGTCGAGAACTATACGTAGGTCGCGTGCGAGGGTTGCGAAACCATACGTTATCGGGAGTTATCCGGAATGAATCGCACCGCGCTTCCGAATTGGGCCGGCTTACAATCGCAGCGGAGGACATTTTGTTGACTAAGAAAACTCTATTCGCAACCCTTTTTTGCGGGCTCGCGGCAATCTGCGCTCAGCCCAAGTCATTATTCGCAACTAGCCCCACCACCCTGGCCAATTCAACTTGGCATATCGTATACGATCCCACAAGCACAACAGGACCCAGCATTCCGGGTTTGGTCACATTTATGACCGGAGGCCCCCTCATAGAAACCGATGGCGCCGAAGTGGCTCCCGGATCGGTCCAGTCGGGCGCTTTGACCACCTATGCCACTCCGGGGCAGGGCTCTTGGGAAACCTTGCCCGCCTCCCCGGGATATTACTTCGCCTTCGATAGTTTGAATGTCAATGCCGATGGTTCGCTAAACTCGCGACGCACCACCCAAGTGACTATTTCGCTGAAGACCGATACCAACGGCGGGCCCGCCTTCACCGGCACTTATACCACCACGGTGACCACTCCTAACGGCGGTGGTACCGTCACTACGACAGGCAACGTCGAAGGGAGCTTGATCCCAGTTCCAACCCTTCCCTAACTGCGGATCCGGTCTTACCGGCCGCCCAGACGCCGTGATCGCGTTCCGGGCGGCCTGAGTCTTTCGAGCCGCGGTCAACATACGCTCTGAACGTGGGCGGCCGGGCGCCAGGTCCCGTTAAGGAGTGCTTCTTCGGGCCCAGAGAGGCGCATGGTCAGATTGAAAAGACCGGCCCCCGAACCACCCGCGTCGGACGTCGTCCCCCTGCAACTTGCTGCACACGTTCCCTGGCGGTCGACACGGATGCCAACCTTCATCCGCCCTATACGCTAATGGGCGTAGCTGACCACGCGCGTCAGCTTCCAGTGCCCCTCCTTCAGTTGCCAGATATGCAGAAATTTGGCCTCCCCCACGGGCCACTCCGCCGCGCCCGGATCGAGAAAACGCGTCATGCCCAATTTCCTGGCGCCGGGAAACTCTTTCTCGTGTCCGGGGTGATGGAAACGATGGACCCCCAGTTCAATCGCGCCGTATCCTTTGATCGGGTAAACTTCTAGCGTCCCCGCCACCAGTTCGCGGACCATCACGCCGCAAGTGTTGCTCTTGATCGAGTTCAAGAAGTCCTGTCTGCCCACCGTCAGGCCGCCCTGATCGTGGTAGAACTCCAGATTCTCATCCACCATCGCGGCCAGTTTCTCGTAATCGCAATGATTCGCCGCCTCAAACAGTTGCATATCGAGCGCCTGCATCGTCTCGAACAGCTTCGAGGGTCCGCTCTGGCCGAATGCCGCGAATGGGCCCAACAGCAGTATAAACGGCAATAACTTGGTAGGCATAAGATAATCCGTAGGGTCGATCTCAAGATCATACGGATTGCCGGTCGCAAAGGTTCGGCAGATCCGCGCCCGGCAAGATCGGAACCGCACACTACGCCCCCCGCCGCCCCCCCCCTCCGGCACCGCCTTCGCAAAGCATGCGCGGTTTGAATCGGTTAATATGGGTCGAAGAGGGATCTGCCATGTATAAAATCGCCACGAAGTTTCGCGGCTTGCTGCCGTTTTGTTTCGCTGCCGCGTCGGTCCTCCCGGCGCACGCGGCCGCTACCATAACCACTTTCGACGCCCCTGGCGCCAGCACCGCCGCCGGCCTGGGTACCGAGCCTTTGAACATCAATACCTCCGGCCTGATTTCCGGATCCTTTCAAGACACCGCCGGCGTTTTTCATTGTTTTACGCGCGATTCCGCCGGAACCTTCACCGTCATCAATGCTCCCAACGCAGGTACTGCGGCCGGTCAGGGGACCGGCGGCTGCTGGGGGATTAACACCAGCGGCGCCGTTGCCGGTAATCTCGTCACCAGCGGCGGCGTTTATCACGCGTTCCTTCGCTCTCCATCCGGTGTCATTACCGAGTTCAAGGTATCCGCCGCGGGCACGGCAGCCGGCCAGGGAACCTTCCCGTTCAGTATCAATTCCAGCGACGAAATCACCGGGTATTATTGGGACTCGAATGGCGCGCTGCACGGCTTCGTGCGTAGCGCCCAAGGCGTAATCACGACCTTTGACGCTCCCGGCGCGGGCGCCGCCGCGGGGCAGGGAACTTATCCCTACGCCATTAACGCCTCCGGTGAAGTCGCCGGCCTGTATATTGACGCTACCGGCATCATTCACGGCTTTACCCGATCGTCCGCGGGAACTGTCTCCCCGTTCAACGCGCCGGGCGCCGACGGTACTTACGGCTATGCCATTAATACCGCCGGAACCATTGCGGGTAATTCCTGGGTTTCCGGCCAGGGCGCATCCGGCATGATCGTGTCGGCCTCCGGTTCCTTCACCAGCTTCAATGTCGCCGGCGCAGGTACCGGGAATAACCAGGGAACCGTGGCCTTCGGGATCAATCCGTCCGCCGCCACCACCGGTTTCTACACCGATGCCAACAGCGTCTCTCATGGCTTTCTGCGCTCCGGATCGGGCTCCATCGCGCGCTTTAACGTCACCGGCGCAGGTACCGCCGCCAACCAGGGCACCACTGCGCTTGCCATCAATGCCGGCAGCACCGTCACCGGCTACTGGATCGACCCCGCCGGTGTCTACCACGGCTTCGTCCGCGTTCCCTGACACGGCGCCCCCTCGGCGGCGAGCATCTCGATGGCCTGCGGCGTGTCACAATAAGCGCTAGGAGGTCTGCCATGTTCCGTGCCTCGCTTCTGTGCGTGTTAGCCTCTCTGCTTGCGGCCAGCGCACAAACTCACGACCGTTCTAACGCTTCGCCCATTCTCCGCCTGGAAAGAAAATACACAACTACCGCTCGCTTGGTCACCTTTAATCTTCCCGATGCGACCGAAACCTACGCCAGCGCCATCGATAACAACGGCGTCATCACCGGCATGTACGCGGATACCACCAATGCCGAGCACGTTTATCTGCGTTCGCTACAAGGAGTCTTCGAAACATTCAGTGCGCCGGGCTCGCCGGATATCACCCCCGACAGCATCAACTCGGCCGCTACCGTGGCAGGTAGCTACGGCGATGCGCGCGCGGAAGGATTTCTGCGCGAGTCCGGCGGAACCTTTACCACCTTCACCGTCCCTGGAGTTTTTCCGTCTTCATCGGCCAACCCGATCGTGATTAACAATGCCGGCATCATTGCCGGACCCTACTTTGACTCCAACGGAAAGGAACATGGCTTCATCCGCCTCAAGGACGGTACCTCCTTCACCATCGACTATCCGGGTTCGAGCGACACCGATGCTACGGGAATCAACAACGGCGGATCGGTTACCGGAATCTATCTCGATGCTACGTTCAACGCCCATGGATTTGTGCGCGACCCAACCGGCGCCTGGGTCGGTTTTGACGTGCCCGGGGGTAACTTCGGCTTTTTCAACCCGACTCTCACCATCAATGACAGTGGTCTCGTAGCCGGATCGTACATCCAGGGAACGACGACAGTCGGTTTCCTCTGGCAGGAGGGAGCACCCCTCGTCAGTTTCGCTGTCAGCGGCGCGGTCGCCACCTGGACTTCAGGGATCAACTCCAAAGGCTACGTCACTGGAGGGTATCAGGATTCCAGCTTCGTCACCCATGGCTACATACGCGGTCCTTCCGGGGCGATTTTCACGTTTAGCGCTCCGGATGCCGCACAAGGAACTTTTCCCGTCGGCATCAACGACCAGGGCGGCGTAGCGGGCTATTATCTGGATGCAAACTACACGGCCCACGGCTTTGTGGTCGAGCCGTAAGCAGCGCCGCCATGCGCCTGACCCGCCACGTACCCTGCTAGTACCCGTGTGACTAGGTGTCCGGCGTCTTCCTGAATCATAATTAGGCTTTCCAGGAGACCCCACGTGGCTAGACAAACAATCCGTGGCGACCGCCGGTTACAGCGTCGCTACCCGTTAGAGTTGGATTTGGAGTTCAAGATCGTCGATGGCGACACCGTTGTCTCCGCCGGCGCCGGTAGAACCGGCAACATCAGCAGTGGCGGTGTTTTCTTCCACGCCGACGACGATGTCTCCGATGGCTCCAACGTCGAACTCTCCGTACGCTGGCCCGCCGTCCTCGGAAACACCCCTTTCATTGAATTGCGCATCTCCGGCCGCCTCGTCCGCCACGACGCCTCCGGCGTCGCCATGCGCATGAGCAAATACCAATTCGAAAAGCTCGGCGACCCTCGCGCAGCTTTCGACGAACTCTTCACCGGCGCCATCATCCAATAGCTCGCTTGACAATCCTCCGCCTTCGAGGACAATAACAATAGCATCCGAGCCACGACCGGATCCGAGCCACGACCGATGGCCGGATCCGAGCCACGACCGTAAGGGAGTGTCTCCCTGACCGAGCCACATCCGTAAGGAAGTGTGCCCCATGCCCATTCGCCCCGAATATCGCAAGTACTACGGCGCCCGCTGGCGCAAATTCCGTCTCACCATGCTCGAAGCCGCCGGCAACATCTGTCAGATGTGCCGCCAGCCTCACCGCCTCCTCAACGTTGTCCATCTCTCCAACGACCCCGCCGACCGCACCCGCCTCACCGTTCTCTGTCCCCGCTGCCACTCCAAACACAACGCCGCCCACTCGACCGCCATGTCCCGCCGCACCCGCGCCCGCCAGCGCGGCCAAATGTGGCTCTCTGACGAACTGGAAGTCGCCCCCATGCCCGTCCGCCTCTGGCCCATCCGTCTCCGCCAGATGGACCTGTTCTGAAGCGGTCCCGCCCGCCCCGCGCTACTATTCTTCTTTATGCTCCCAGTTGATCGCAGAACTTTCCTCGCCGGTGGCGCCGCTGCCTTCCTGCCCGCCGCCGATTCCCTCGCCCAAACGCCGTCGCGCGCACTCCGCCGC
This sequence comes from Bryobacterales bacterium, assembly GCA_963738375.1. Lineage (GTDB taxonomy): Bacteria > Acidobacteriota > Terriglobia > Bryobacterales > Bryobacteraceae > Bog-159. Next base: position 551,667 of record CAVTWL010000006.1, read on the forward strand.
ATTCTCCCCATGAACCGTGGTTGGCTCTTCGGCGGACCCGCCACCCCCAACAGTTCCGCGCCCGCCTTCGACGACTCCAAATTCCAGCGCGTCACCCTCCCCCACACCAACAAAATCTTCCCCTGGCACAGCTTCGACGAAAAGGAATTTCAGTTCGTCTCCATCTACCGCCGCCATTTCAAGCTGTCGCCCCCCCCCGGCCACCGCGTCTTCGTCGATTTCGCCGGCGTCATGACCGCCGCCACGGTCACCATCAACGGTCACCCGCTCGAAGAATACCGCGGCGGCTATACCCCCTTCTCCTTCGATCTCACCAAATACCTCAAAGCCGCCGGCGACAACCTCCTCGCCGTCCAGGTCGATTCCACCGAACGCCCCGACATCCCCCCCTTCGGCGGCAACATCGATTACCTCACCTTCGGCGGCATCTACCGCGAAGTCGTCCTCCGCATCGTCCCCGACGTCTTCATCGAAAACATCTCCGCCAAGCCCGTTGACGTGCTGACGGAAGCCCGCCGCCTGGAAATCAAGACCCTCCTCAACCAGCCCGCCGCCGAGGGCCTCACCGTCCATGCCGAACTCCGCGACGGCCCGCGCGTCCTAGCCTCCGCCGAAGGCCCAGCCTCCGCCCAACCCCTGACTCTCTCCAACCTCGGCGCCATCGATCTCTGGAACCTCGACCACCCCAAGCTCTATACCGTCGCCGTCCGCCTTCACCGCGGCTCCACCCCCCTCGACGAATATTCCACCCGCATCGGTTTCCGCGAAGCCCGCTTCACCCCCCAAGGCTTCCTGCTCAACGGCAAACACATCAAGCTCCGCGGTCTCAACCGCCATCAGACCTTCCCCTACGTCGGCGGCGCCATGCCCGCCCGCGTCCAGCGCCGCGACGCCCTGGTCCTCAAGCACGACCTCAAATGCAACATCGTGCGCACCTCGCATTACCCCCAATCCCCCCACTTCCTCGACGCTTGCGACGACCTCGGCCTGCTCGTCTTCGAAGAAATCCCCGGCTGGCAGCACATCGGCGACAAGGCCTGGCAGGATCTTGCCGTTCGCAACGTCGAGCAGATGATCCGCCGCGACTGGAACCACCCCTCCATCGTTCTCTGGGGCGTCCGCATCAACGAATCGCAGGACGACCACGACTTCTACACCCGCACCAACTCGCTCGCCCATGAACTCGACACCGCGCGCCAAACCGGCGGCGTCCGCTACCTCTACGACACCGAACTGCTCGAAGACGTCATGACCATGAACGATTTCGGCTTCCCCCTCCGCCCCCCCAATCACCCCCTCTACCTCAACACCGAATTCAACGGCCACATGTTCCCCACCAAGGGCTACGACAATGTCGACCGCGTCATGGAACATGCCCTCCGCCACGCCCGCGTCCACAACCAGCTCGCCTCCGACGGCCGCTACGCCGGCGGCATCGGCTGGTGTGCCTTCGACTACAACACCCACGCCAACTTCGGTTCCGGCGACAAGATCTGCTACCACGGCGTCACCGACATCTTCCGCATCCTGAAACCCGCCGGCCAGTTCTACCGCTCCCAGTGCGATCCCAAGGAAGAAATCGTCCTCGAGCCCTGCTTCAACTGGTCCCAAGGCGATCAGTCCACCGGTGGCGGCATCCACCATGCCACCATCATGTCCAATTGCGATCACCTCAAATTCTACGTAAAGGGCGAGCTGAAGTTCGAAGCCGATCCCGATCGCAAAACATACGCGAGCCTCGCCCACCCCCCCTTCGTCCTCGATCTCACCGGCGACCGTCTCGAAGGCTGGGGCGACCTCCGTATCGATGGCTACATCGCCGGCGCCAAAGTCATCTCCAAAACCCTCCCCGGTAATGACTACGACCGCCAGTTGCACGTCGAACCCGATGACGCCGAACTCACCGGCGACGGCATCGATGCCACCCGCGTCGTCCTGCGCGTCACCAACGAACACGGCGGCCCGCGTCCCTTCGCCACCGCCGCCGTCCTCCTCCGCGTCGAAGGCCCCGGCGAAATCATCGGCGAAAATCCCTTCGCCTTGGTGGCCGGCGTGGGCGCCGTCTGGATCCGCAGCCGCGAAGCCGCCGGAACCATCCGCCTGCATGCCCGCCATCCCTATCTCGGCGAAAAAACCGCCGAAATTCGAGTCACGGCCGCCCCCCCGGAACAGGTATAAGATGACAGACCTCAGTTATCCCATCGGCCGTTTCACCTACTCCGGCGAAAGCACGCACGAACAGCGCAGTGACTTCATCCGCCGCATCGAACAAACGCCCGCCAACCTCCGCGCCGCCGTCGCCGGACTCACCCCCCCCCAGCTCGACACCCCCTACCGCCCCGGGCGGCTGGACCGTCCGCCAGGTCGTCCACCACCTCCCCGATAGTCACATCAATAGCTACTGCCGCTTCCGCCTCGCCCTCACCGAAGACTCGCCCGCCATCAAAGGCTACAACGAAGCCCGCTGGGCCCAGCTTCCCGACGCCGCCTCCGCGCCCGTCGAAGTCTCTCTCGCCCTCCTGGAGTCCCTCCATCGCCGCTGGGTCCTCCTCCTCCGCGCCATGTCGCCCGCCGATTTCGCCCGCACCTTCCAGCACTCCGAGCTAGGCCCCGTCACCCTCGACCGCAACCTCGCCCTCTACGCCTGGCACGGTGACCACCACGTTGCCCACATCACCTCCCTCCGCGCCCGCGAATCCTGGCGCTAACCCGCTCCGTGGCGCACGCTCTCAGCGTGCCGGCTACAAAGATTATGCTGTGGGAAATGCTCCTGTCGCAGCAGTGGTAAGCTTGGGCGGTTCTTTCTACGGGACGACCGCTGAGAACTGCGGCAGCGCGTACGCGGCAACGCCGGCAGGCGGAGAGAGCCCATGGACCGGGGTCAATATCTTTACTCTGAGCCGTGACGCTCTGAGCCGCGACGCTCTGAGCCGCGACGGTAACGGAGCGTCCACCCCCCCCGCGCCGTTCACACCCCTGGAAAATATTCCCCCACCCTCCATCCAAAACAAAACAAACCAACTCCCACCGCCCGCCCCCAACCCGCAGGTCCGTTTTCCGCCGCCCGCCATCTACCCTGAAAGCGGGGATCGCCCCCCAAATCGATCAAAAGGAGTTTCCAATGTTAATATCCGACAAACAGCATCAAGCCAATATTCAAAACGCCCAGAAAAGTCCGGGACCAACCAGCGAAGAAGGTAAAGAACGTTCCAGCCGCAATGCCATCACCTGGGGCCTCCGCACCCGCTTCACCATCTGCCCCGAACTCGGCGAAGACCCCTTCGAATACTACTGCCTCTGGGAAGACTTCGAATCCGACTGGAGTCCCGTCGGCCGCACCGAACACTGCTACGTCGAAGCCATGGTCCACGCCCAATGGATGCTCGCCCGCCTCGCCCGCGTCGAACGCGTCGCCTTCCTCCGTCACATGAATACCGGCGAAGACCGCAACATCGATATGGTCCAACGCGTCGACAAATCCAGCGCTCATCACCAGCGCACCTTCGACCGCGCCCTCGAAAGCCTGCGCAAGATCCAGGCCGAACGCCGCGCCCGCGAACCGAATCCGAATCCGAACAGCGCAAGCCTGTCGCGGTGGCCGCCAGTTCCAGCCCCCATGTCTCGCCGCCCGCTTACGTCATGTCCCCGCAATCCGAACCCGCGCCCATGACTTGCGCCCCCGCCGACACCCGCTAGCGTCCTGGTAGTACGTTCTTTGGCAATTCAGCCCACGACCCAAAACCTAACACCCCAACTGCGTCTGTACTACCCCCAAAATCCCCAAAAACCACCCCCAAAACTGCCCGCCTCATTTGAAATCCAAGCCCGCCTTCCCGACGGCTCCCGCCGTTCCGCTCCAACCAACCTGCCATCAACCACATAGGCTTCGTTCGCTTGCCTCCCACGATCTTCAGCACCCAGCGCCTCTACCGGCGCTTGCAAACCCGCAATGGGCCGTTCACAACTTTCAACAAAAACATCCCCCGCAGTTGGTCTTTTCTTTCCATCGGCTTGCCGGTTTCCCGCGTCTCCATCGAGCCCGTTCTCCTCCGCGCCGATGCTACTGTTTGGCTGAAGGGGGCCTTCAATCCCCTTCCGATTCCTGCCCGTAGTTGCCAAGAAAAACATGACATACAAGAGGTACAAATTCCCCATCGTCGGCCAGGTCCGTGACGCCGTTGGCTCACTCTGGCATGTGCGCGATATCCGCGACACCAGGCACGGCTTCGACCTGCTCTTCGGATCGCCCGACTCCCATCTCGAAAACTATCCCACGCGCCTCCCTAGCCTCATCGCCACCCGCCCTCTCATCGACTATTGGGAAGCCCATCGCACCTCGCGCCGTGGCGAAATCTATGACCTGCCCGCCGGCAGAACCACCATCAAACGAGTCCGCCGTCGCCTCGGCTTTAACGTCTTGGACGATACGCGCGACTTCTATGAGGAGCGCATCGACGACCTGAAAAAACTCACCCCCCGCCAATTCGCCGCTCGCCATAAAGTAGATCGGTTTGTCGCGCGCGATGCGCGCCGGCGCATTCTGGGAAACATTGCCCGGCCCGATGGTTGGTGGCGTACCCCCGAAACCCTGGACATCCTCCGCTCGCATATCACCCTGCGCGAAATCGGTGAGCGGCTTTCCATTTCCATCAGTCAAGCCCATCGCCTCAAACTCCGCGCGGTCCTCCCCGATGTGCCCGATACCGGCGATCGGCCTCCTTATTCGTTGCGCGCCGCGTAATATCCGTTGCGCGCCTCTACCGTGGCTTTACGCGACCCTTCCAGCTTCACCTTCAGCTGATGGAACTTGCCATCCGCCTTCGACGGCGCGAACCCCAGCAGATAATGGGTTTCCGCCGTCGCCATTTTCCGCAAGCTCACCCCAAAATCGTTGCCCGTGACGTAGGTCCCGCCCGTCCCGCGCGCCAGATCCACCAGCACCACCGGATTCGAAGGGTTCGCGTTCCTGCGCCCCGATCCCATCCCCGCGCTGCCTCCGTCCGCCCCCGCGCCCCCCGTAAGGCCGGTGCTCTCGCCGAGGTCCACGCTGCTGATCGCCACCTTCGCGCGAATCGCCGCCTCAATCAGCTCCGATTCCTCCGTCGGCCGTTGCGGCCCGATGAAGAAACCCGACGACAACAGCACGATATCCCGGCGCCCCGGCAGCTTCGCCATCGTGCTCACCACCCCCTTCAACAGTTCCACCTCCCGCGTCTGCGTCTGCGAAAACCGGCATACCGCCGGCGGATGCAGTTGCAGCCGCGTCACCGCATCCCGCAGCTTCCCCCGGTCGTCGGTGAAATCCTGTTGCAGGCTGCACGACGACGTCACGATCCCCGCCCGGTCCCCCGGCTGCAACGCACCCATCGCCTCCGCCGCCGCCTCCTTGATGCGCTTCAAATCGCCGAAGTCCTGAATCCTCACATCGTCGAAAAAATACGCAATGAAGCGCGATGGGATCACCGCCGCCGCGCTCCCTTGCCCGCCCGTCACCGACCGGTCCGGAGCCACACTCCCCCCCGCGCTCTCCACCGAGAAGCTCGCAATCTCCTGCCGCTTCCCGTTATCGAAGATCTGAAAGTCGTCCTTGCCCAGATTGGCCACCACCTTCCCGTTATGATCCCGCACCACAACCGGTACCTGAATCATCGTCACCCCGGCTTTAAACGTCTCGCCGGACGTTTGAGCCGTTGCGCTCCCAACTCCCAAAACCATGAACATCAAACCACTAACCATTCGCATAATCCACCGCCGCCTATTCGGACGTTCGAGCCCGCTATTGAGTTTCTTTCAAGCCCGCTGCGGGCCGCCTTCGTCCCCCGTAAGTCTATCATTCAAAAACGATACCCGCCGTCGAAGTCCACCTCCCAGCCCAACCCCTCGCGTTGCCCCTTCCCCTTTAATCGGAACAAAACCGCCACGACTGCGTAAAACTACACGTATGCGTAATAAACTAGTGTTTCGCGCGTCTCCATTAGCGCGGCCTAGGTGTGCGCCTGCCTACCGGTGTCGCCAAACGTTGAAACGGTCTGATTTCATGAAACTATTCCTTTCGCCGATCCGAGTCTTCGGAATTGCCCTGCTCGTGTGTGCCTGTGCCGCGGGTCAGAATGAGATAAACATCCAGAGTCCCACCGGCAAGTTGAGCTTCATCACCGCCCCCTACCGCGCCGGTAGCGTGCCCAATATCCGCCTCCAAAATTCCTCCCGTCTTGCCTCCCTCATCCGGGCCGGAAACCTCTATCTCTCCGCTCACGATGTGGTCGCCTTGGCCATCGAAAACAACATCGACGTCGAAATCCAGCGCTATGGCCCGCTCCTGGCCCAGCAGGTCCTCCGCCGCGCCCAAGCCGGAGGCGCCCTTCGTGACGTCGGCTTGGCCATTGCGTCCGGTCCTCAGAGCGTCAGTCTCCAGGGCGTCAGCGTCAACGCGTCCGGCGGTGTCGGCATCAGCTCCGGCAGCGGAGTCGGCTCCGGCGGCGGCATTACCACCCAGCTCGGTCCGCCCATCCCCTCTCTCGACCCCACCATCCTCGGCGTCGCCAGCTTCGCCCATACCACTTCCCCGCAGAGCAACGTGGTCGTGACCGCCACCTCGGTCCTGGTCGATACCACCCGCAGCTACGAAGCCCAGTTCGTCAAGAACTTCGAGTTCGGCCTCACCACCCAGCTCACCTACGCCAGCACCCGCATCAACCTCAACAGCGCCCTGTACAACTTGAACCCCTACACCTCCGGCGATCTCGACCTCATCGTCACCCAAAACCTGCTGCAAGGCTTCGGCCGCGCCGTCAACGGCCGCAACATCCGCGTCCAGAAGAATAACGTCAAGGTCAGCGCCCTGCAATTCAAACAGCAGCTCGTCGCCACCGTCTCCTCCGCGCTCAACCTCTATTGGGATCTCGTCAGTTTCGATGCCGACGTCCGCGCCCGCCAGCATGAAGTCGGCACCGCCCAGCAGCTCCTCGACGACAACAAGAAACTGGTCCAGTTCGGCACCGCCGCCCCCATCGAAATTACCCGCGCCGAGTCCCAGCTCTACGCCAGCCAGCAGGATCTGGTCACCGCTCAGACCAACCTGATGCAGCAGGAAACCATCCTCAAAAACTATCTCAGCCGCAACGGAGTCTCCGACGCCGGCTTGACCGGCCTCCACATCATCCCGCTCGATAAATTTGCGATTCCCGACAAGGACGAATCCCGCCCCCTCGAAGAACTGATCGCCCAAGCCCTCGCCGGACGCCCCGAAATGGAACAGGCCCGCCTCAACCTGGCCAGCAATCAAATCAATCTCGTCGGCATCAAAAACTCCCTCAAGCCCACCCTCCAGGCCTTCGGCGAAGTCACCAACAACGGCCTCTCCGGCGACCTCACCGCCCAGGGCATCCTGCTCGGCGGCAGCGGTCCGCTCGTCGGCGGCTACGGCAACTTGCTCGGCCAGATCTTCCGCCGCGATTATCCTAACTACTCCGCCGGCATCTCCCTCAACGTCCCCCTCCGCAATCGCGCCGCGCAAGCCGACTACGCCACCAGCCTCCTGCAGCTCCGCACCAACGAATTGAACCTCCGCAAGAATATCAACCAGATCCGCGTCGACGTCCAGAACGACCTCGTCGGCTTGCAACAGGCCCGCGCCCGCTACCAGGCCGCCATACAGTCTCGCCAGTTGCAGGAACAAACCCTCGCCGGCGATCAAAAACGCTACGCTTTAGGCGCCACTGTCGCCTTCCAGGTCGTACAGGATCAGCGTGACCTCGCCACCGCGCAAAGTTCCGAAGTGCAAAGCATGGCCAACTATACCCATGCCCGTATCGCCCTCGATCAGGCCTTGGGCATTACCCTGAACGTCAATAACGTCTCCATCGACGAAGCGCTAAAAGGCCAGGTCTCACAGGCATCCGTCCTGCCCGCCGACCTGCCCAAGGAGGACCGTCCGTGAACCGGCTCCGAGCCTTCCTCGCGGCAGCGCTGACCCTGTCCGCCACCACCGCCGATGCGCAGCAGTCCGCCATCGCTCACCATCTCGCCCCACGGCCCGGCCATCATCCGCCCCTACTTGGCACAGCAGGCGCCGCCGGTCCGCTTGGCCAATTCGCCGCGCTTGCAGGAGTTGGTCCGCGCCGGAACCCTTTATCTAACGGTCCAGGATGCCATCGCCCTCGCCCTCGAAAACAATATTGATATCGAGGTCGCACGTTATAACCCGCTCATCGCCGATTGGAACGTCACCCGCTCCCAAGCCGGTGGTGCTCTGCCCGGCGTCCCGAGCAACGCCTCCCAAGCCGGATCCGTGGCCTCCGGACAGGGCGTAGCCGGAAGTTTGCAGGCTGCCGGCCTCAACATCGTCGGAACCGGCGCCGCCCGTGCCCAGTCCACCAACGCCACCATCTCCCAAATCGGACCGATCACGCCCACCCTCGATCCCACCGTTCAGGAAACCAGTACCATCAGCCACATCACCACGGTCTATCCCAATTCGCAGGTCAGCGTGTCGCCATTCTTGGTCGATGGAACCCGCGCCCTCACCGCCAGCATCCAGGAAGGCTTCCTCACCGGCGGCACCGCGACTCTCACTTATAACGACCACTACCTCAACGAGAACTCCGCCTCCGACGTCCTCAATCCCTCCTCCGCGCCGGTGCTCTCTATCTCCGCGCAGCAATACCTGCTCAATGGCGCCGGCATCGCCGTCAATTCGCGCTTCATCAATGTCGCCAAACTCAACCGCAATTCGTCCGATCTTACTTTTCAAAGCACCGTCATCGGCATCGTGGCTCAGGTCCTCAACGCCTACTATTCCCTCGAAGCCGCCGGCCAGGATGTGAAAGCCAAGAAACTAGCCGCCGATACAGCCGCCACTTTCCTCGGCAACGTCAAGGAACAGGCCCGCATCGGATCGCTCTCTCCTTCTGAAACCATCAACGCCCAAAGCCTGTCCGTAACCGCCGCTCAGGCCTTGGTCGATTCCGAAACCACTCTGGCTCAGCAGGAAATCCAACTCAAGAACCTGATCAGCCGCTCCGGCACTGCCGACCCGGTCCTCGCCAATGTCCGCATCCTGCCGGTCGATCCCATTCGCATCCCCGACCATGACGACCTGCCGCCCATCGATGACCTCGTCAAACAAGCCCTCGGCGGTCGTACCGACCTGGCGTTCGAGAAGCAGAACGAAGCGGCCTCCCAACTCTCCAACCTCGGCACCAAAAACGGTGTTCTTCCCTTCGCCGTTGTCGGGGCGAATGAAAGTCAGGCCGGCATCGCCGGCCAGGGACGAACCGTCAGCTTCGACGGCTTCACCGCCGCACCCAATCCCTATTTCGTAGGCAACATCGGCACCGCTCTCGGTCAAGTCCTGCGCCGGGACTTCCCGTCGGAGAGCGCCTTCGTCGCGTTCGAAGCCACCATCCACAACCGCCAGGCGCAAGCTGACTATTCCATCGATCAGTTGAGTTTCCGCCAGACCCAATTGTCCGTCCGTAAAGACAACAATCAGGTCCAGGTGGATATCCAGAATTACGTCATCGCCTTGCGCCAGGCCCGCGCCCGCTACGACGCCGCTACCCGCAATCGCGTCCTGCAGGAGCAGTTGTACACCAGCGAGAGGCGGCGCTTTGAACTGGGTGCGTCCATCCCCTACAACGTCAGCCAGCAGCAGCGCGATCTGATGACCGCCCAAAACTCCGAAACCGCCGCCCTGGTTTCCTACGTGACCGCCCGCATCGGCTTGGACCGCACCACCGGCAGCATCCTCGCCGCCAACGGGGTTTCCATCGGCGAAGCGAAATCGGGCCAGGTCGCCCGCGCCTCCGCGATTACCCAGCCTTAACCAGCGTCGCCAGCATGCGCGGGTAAACGTCCCGCGCCGCATGCTTCCCGCCGATCGCCGCGGCATCGAATTCAGCCGCCGGGGTCAGCACCGATTGCGCCCGGCTGATCGCCTTCACCGCCGCAACCGCCGCGCCCTGGTCCCCGCCCTCGCCTTCCATCACCCACACGTCATAGCTGTGCGCGAAGAGAAACTCCACTAGGTTGGTGTCAATCGTATCCCGCAACGCAGCCTCGCCGGCCACCAGCACGGGCCCGTGCGATCCGCCCTCGTAACGGATCAACCGCCCCTTCGTTTCACCCGCCACAAACGGATGCACCGTCGGAGCATTCACCCGTAGCGGGCGCTTCTTCCGCTCCGCCGTCGTGTTCCCGTAGATGTCGTAGAACTCGCCGGCCAGCGCTCGTCCCATACGCGCCGTCGTCTCAAAACGTTGCTTCGCCGTCCCCGCATTCGAAACCCGCAGCGTGCTCAACTGCCGCTGTAAATCCCGCGGCGCAAGGAACAGCGTGTGCTCCGCCAACACCGCTCCGCCTTCGTAGACCTTAATCCGCAAACTAACCGGCGCCCGTAGCGCTTCCAGATTGAAACTCCGGCCATCCGCGCCCGCCAATTTCAGCCGGTAAGTCAAACTCCCCAAATCGAACCAGCCGTCCGCGACCTTCAGCATCTGCTCGCCGATCGCCCGCACCCGCACGCGCCCGCCCACGCGCATCGCTTGCTCCGCATCCTCGCACACCGCCGTCAGATCCACTTCCATCTCCGCATCGCGCGCCACTTCTTCGAATCGCACGCCCATCGGACCGGCTGCCCGCCCACTCGCCGGCCGCGATGGCAGCGAATAATCTACCGCCCAGCCTCGATCCTGCGCCATCAGCGCGCAAGCCCGTTCGCTCAATGCCGAAATCGTCAGCAGCGGTCCCGCGCCCAGGGACCGCGGAATCGTCGACCCGTCCAGCACGTACAACCCGTCGTGTACCTCCGTGCCGTCGCCCGAAAAAGCCTGCCCCTTGTGATTGACCGCGCCGCCCGCTCCATCCTCAGCCATCGCGCACCCGCCCAACGGATGCACCGTAACCAGATCCTTGTGAAACACCGCGCTCCACACCGGATTGATCAGATACTGCCCGCCCAGCGCGCGCGTGGCCTCCGCCAGCGTCGCGTTCACCTTCTCGAAAATCGGCTGGTCGCCCACCTTCGGCCATTCCACATGCAGACGGTCCGCCTCCAAACGCATCTGCCCTGTGCCGCCCTCGTGCGTCGTCACCAGGTACGCCTGTGTGTGATCCGCCTGTGTCTCATAAGGTCCGGTGAACAGGCTTTCAATCTCGCCTTCCATCGCGACTGCTTCATCCAGCCCTTCGCCCGCCGCCGTGCCCAATGCCGCACCCGCGGCCGCCAGCGCTTGCGGCAGCAGATTCGCTAATGCGCCCGGCGTCACGAACTCCTGAATGGCGATCCCATCGTCTAAATTCGCCTGCCCGCGCATGTCGATAAGCCCGGTCACACACGGCCCCACCGCCTCCATGTCGCGCGCATCGCGATGGCCGTAGCCGACACCCCGAATCTCTTCGGTGCACCCAAAGCTATAACCCAGAACATCGCCATTTCCTGAGAACCGTCGCCCCACTTGATCCGATAGCGCCAGCCCCGCCGCCTTCGACCGCAGCAGGATCTCAGTCGATCCCAGCGTGCCCGCCGCCACCACCACGATGTCCGCGGCAACGCTGCGCTCCGGCGCATCGAACTCTTCGCGCCCTGTCTCCAAAACCTGGTAGTAGGCTACCCACCGCCCATCCCTGCGCTCGATCCGCCGCACCGCCGCCTGCGTGTAGATCTCCGCTCCAAAATTCCGGGCATCAGGCAGGTAATTGAACGCTACGGTATTCTTGGCGCCGTAGTTGCACCCCGTCACGCAGTCGCCGCACAGCATACAGGAATGCTGCATCACGCCCGCCGGATTCATCCCTTCCTCGAAGTTCACCGTGATCGGCGCCCGCGAGCAGGTCTGTCCCAGATGCGCGGCGGATTGCTCCAGAGCCAGCAGCTTCGGCAATGCCGGATACCGCGCCGGATACGGTACCGGCCGCAGCATCTCTGCGGCCCGCGCAAATCCCGCCGCCAAACCGTCAGCATCGTTCCGCAGAGCCGCCGGCCACCGCGCGTCTTCGAACACCCGCGCCTCCGGCCGCACCGCCACGTTCCCGTTGATTAGCGACGTCCCGCCCAGCCCGCAGCCCACAAATACGTTTACGTCCGGGTTCACGTAGAAATCGTAGAGACCCGTCCGCGAACCGGTGTGTCCGCTCGGAAGTTCGGCCTGCATCTCCGCCAATGCCTCCGCCTCCGTATCCGGATACTCGCCACTCTGAAACTCGCGCCCGCGCTCCAGCACGCAAACTTGCTGCCCGGCTCGTGCCAGTCGCGATGCGGCGATCGCTCCCCCATACCCGGACCCGATCACTAAGACCGGATAATAGTTCTTGAGTTCACTAATTGATGAGGACAAACGCGGCATGTCCACCAAATAGTAGCAGAGCGTCATTCGTCTTTCTCGGCAGCCGCCAATATTTGCCATAACTCGGCCCCTTTTCCCTACCGGAGCGGCCTTCGGCGCTAGCGCCTAAATCGCGCATAACTAAAGAGAATATCCAGCCTGTGAACCCACTTGGTTAAAATACGATTGGATCGTCCGAATTTCTTTCTCCGGCCGGCCTTTGTATACGGAGGCGCTCTTGTCCTTTCGCCATGCACGCTTTGCTCTAACCCTGACTCTTTGCCTGACGCCAGTTCATCTACCAGCGGCGAGCATCATCTACAGCAACATCAGCTCCGCCTTTCCGGGCAAGTCGGTCACCAATCAGTTGGCCGTAAGCACCGGATTTGTGGGGACGGCATTTACCACAACCGGTAGCGGTAACCTCGGCACGGTAGTGACCGAACTCTACCGTTCCTTTGGCACGACGCCCGTGACGGTCGGCTTGTACACGGATCATCTTGGTGCGCCAGCGACGCTGCTCGAGAGCTGGACCGTACCCCTCATCCCGGATTGCTGCGCGAATGTGCCGGCGGTGGTACCCGCACTCACGACCTTTACATCGGTTGCCCACCCGCCCTTGACCGCGGCAACCAAGTATTGGTTCGTGGCAAATTTGGGAACCGACGACTCCGTCTTTTGGTGGTTTAACGATGAGGGAATCACCGGCGGGTGGTGGGTAAATAATAAGATCGCTCCGCTGCACGAGGGTGCCGACAGTTCTCCCACACCCGGAATCCAACTCACCGCCGATGAGCCGCAGCCGCCGGCCCGGGTCGGAGTATTACCACACATCGCAGCAGGTGGCGGCTGGAACACGGTGATTACCTTGGTGAACAGTTCGGCAGCTGCGGTCCCGGTAATCGTCTCGTTCTACGATGAGGCTGGCGCCGCCTTAAGCTTCCCGGTCACGACGACGCAACAAGGCACGACCCAGACCGCCACGTCGTCAGCCGTCAACACTACCATCGAGCCAAACGCGTCGCTGGTCGTCTCCGTGGGCGGCCAACTGCCATCCACTCTGGTCGGCTGGGCTGACGTCGACAGCACCGTTCCTCTAGGCGGCTACGCCATTTTCCGTTATTCTCCGCAAAGCGGTTCGCCCGAAGAAGGCACCGTCCTGCTGCAGAGTCAGCTCCCTTCGGCTTTCACCCTCCCTTACGACAACACCAACGGTTTCGCGACCGGTGTTGCGTTAGTCAACCTATCGACGGCCTCCGCCACCATCACGGCGACGGCTTGGGATGCCAATGGCAACTCGTTAGGTGGCGAGAGCATCGAGCTGGATGCCTACGGCCACACCTCCTTCACCCTACCCTCTGAAATTGCGAAGACCGCCGGTCAGTTGGGAATCGTCACTTTCCAAAGCGGCGGGACCAGCGGCTCTATTGCCGGCCTCGGTCTGCGCTTCAGCCCGTTCAATACGTTTACCTCGGTGCCCACCATAATCGGGCAGTAGCCGGTCAATAGCACGTTCTGATCAGCCAGCCGACGCGCCCCACTAGCTCAGGCTCGGGTCTGCCATTCCAGATCGGCCAACCCTTTTCATGGGCCTCGTCGGAGGAATCCGTGGGCGAAGGCGAGCGTCAGGGATGGCTGTCGACGAGGAACTCCCGGAGCTTTTTGCGGGTGGAATCAGCAAGGCAGAATGCCACGTTCATCTTTGGCCGTGAGCGCCGCGAGACGGGTGAAAATGTCGGTCATGTGATTCTGCTGTAATAGTGCATCGGAGGTCGAAGACATGAAGCACAGCAGACTGGTGGGCCTGTTCGCAACGCTGCTCGGGGTATTAGCGCTGTTTTCCAGCCTGAATAAGCCGGGCGTCGCCGCATTGCGCGGTTCCGAGGTGCTGGGCCTGATTGGTTCCGGCATGTGCTTCGGGACTGGATTCGTGGGGCTCATGGGGAAGATCCGGGTTCGGGATTAGATGACGCTCCCTCCCTGAACGACCTTTGCTGATCTTCCCCGCCGTGGTGTAGGAGGGGTCCGCCGTATTCGATCATCTTGGAAAGGACTAGGTCCACAGGCCGCTTTCTCAGAGGAGGGTCGTTGTGGAGATCGCGGATGAACTCGCCGCCGAGTACCCACAAGTTGTCAACGTTTGCGTTCCCAAAAACGGATTACAACGGGAGACAAATCCAAAACGGTGACTTCGAAGCCCGCCGCGGCAAGGGCGCTGGCTTCTGGGGATGCGCCATTGCCAACGCAAAGAACAGTCTTTAGACCGTTCTCCAACATCTTTGCGGCGAGCGGCCGGTCGTTGTAAGGGTCTACCGGCCATGCCGGTTTCAAGGGCCGCTCGAAGATCTTGAGCCCACTAGGATAACTTCTGGTTCTGCTCTCCCAATATCGGTCCCAAGCCGCGGAGTCGTGTACATCCCCCGGCGAACACTCAAGTCGACGCGGACCGGATGGCTTCACAACCGCAATCGCTGGTTCCGTGGGCCTCGCGCCCGGCTCTTCAACCGCCTGGTTTCGTGGCTCGACCATGCCAAGTAACCTGTTGAGGATCTTCCGCATGCTCACCTGTCTTTGTCGTTCGTCATAGCCTGCCCCATTGTCCGCCAGGCGCGCCTGCGAACGCCCCCCGCATCCAGCGTGAGCCACAGTTTTGTTCTAATCTCAATACAGAGGACCTCATGCGCTTTGTTTCGCTCGTGTGCGCCGCCCTGGCTTGCCTGCCGTTGGCGGCCCAGGATGCGAACCTTCCCGTCATCCGCTCTACCACCCGGGAAGTGCTGCTCGATGCCGTCGTTCGCGACAAGAAAGAACGCGCCATCCGCAACCTCCGCCAGGATGAGGTAGTAGTCCTTGAGGACGGCGTCCCCCAAAAAATCCAGACCTTCCGCTTTACCGATATCGGCTCGGACGAGGCCCCCTCATCCACCGCGGTTCCGCCTGCCGCCGCCAGCTCCGGTCCTACACTGAACCCGCTCCATAATCTCAACATCGTTACCGTGGTCTTCGAGCGCATGGGGCCGCGCAGCCGCTCCTTCGCCCAGCAGGCCGCCGCGCAGTTCCTCGAAAATGAGTTTCGCTCCAATACCTACGGCGGCGTCTTCAGCCTCGACTATCGCCTGGATGCTCTGCAGCCTTACACCAACGACCGTGAATTGCTGCGCAAAGCCATCACCCACGCGACCACCGGCAACTATACCGAGTTCCGCAAGGACTCCGAAAACGTACTCAACAATCTGGCCGTCGAGATCTCCGGCGGCCAAGGCGGTATCACCATCGCCCCTGCCGGCGGTAATCCGCTGCAAAGCACCGGCGCCGCTACTTTGGGCGCCGAAACTCCCGACTTGAGCTCCCAAGGGCAAATGATGCTGGCGCGCCTGGTGTGGAAGCAGATGGACATGGTCAACTACAGCGCCGGCATGCGCTCGCTTGACGGCTTGATGTCTCTGGTCCAGGCGCAGGCCGCTCTTCCAGGCCGTAAAACGGTGCTGCTGCTGTCCGAAGGGTTGGTCGTGCCGTGGCAGTCGGAAGAGATGTTTCAATCCATCATCGCCGCCGCCAACCGCGCCAACGTCAGCGTCTACGCCGTCGACGTTACCGGACTGACGGTTCATTCCCCCGTAACCGCGGGCACTGACCTGTTGCACACCGGCGCCCACATCAGCCAGAACCAGAACATGACCTCCTCCGGCGACGCCGCCGTCGACATGTTCAATCAGGACGAAACCGTCAACATGAGTCTGCATGCCAATCCGCAGGCAGCCATGGCGGAACTCGCCGAGTCCACCGGCGGCTTCCTGATCGGCAACACCAACGATACCGCCAAAATGATGCACCAGGTGATGGAAGACGTGCGCGCGCATTACGAGATCAGCTACACTCCCACCTCGCAGAATTACGACGGGCACTTCCGCAAGATCGAAGTCCAGATCAAGCGCCCCGGCGCCCAGGTGCACACCCGCAGCGGTTACTTCGCTTTACCGCTCATCGCCGGCGAGGCTCTGCAGCCGTTTGAAATGTCCGCCCTCGAAGCCTTGAACGCCAAGACGCCCCCGGCTGCATTCGCTTACAACGCCCAAGCCTTCGCGTTTCGAGATGCCCGCAGCGCCGTGCAATACTCCATGGTCTTCCAGGTTCCCATGCAGAATCTCGCCTACAAAGAGGACAAGCAGTCCGGCAAGCTGCGCAGCCACATATCGATTTTGGGTGTCGTGAAGGATTCCGAAGGACAGGTGGCCGCCAAGGTCAGCCGCGACCTCGCCAACGACATTCCGGCGGACAAGTTCGATTCTTTCACTCGCGGCGATCTGACGTTTACCGAACCCTTGTTGCTGGCGCCGGGCCGCTACACCTTCGAGAGCGCCATCGTGGACAAAGAAAATGGCGCGGCCAGCGTAAAGCGGATTGCTTTAGTAGTGACCGAACGGCCGGGCATCGGTCTGAGCGAGCTTGTCACCGTGCGCCGCGTGGATCCCTTCGACATGGCCCGCGACGGCGGCCGCAATCCGGTGGACCCGCTGCACTTTGCGAGCGGCAAGGTCACCCCATCGCTGGGCGATGTGTATCCCGCCGGAACCGAGATCCCGCTCTACATGGTCGTCTATCCGAACGGCGCCATGCCCGCGCCGAGCCTTTCCATCGAAGTTCTGCAAGACGGAAGACGGGTCTCCGTCGCGTCCCCCAATTTGCCCACCCCCGACGCCAGCGGAGCGATTCCCTTCATGAGCGCGATTCACCCCTCGCCCGGCCAGTACGAAATCAAAGTGACGGCGCGGCAAGGATCGTCGCTTGTCACCCGTGCCATTGCACTCCGCGTACAATGACAGGAATGCGCTTCGAATGCCAGCCAGGTTGCACAACCTGTTGCCAACGCAAAGGCTTTGTATACCTCACCGAAGCGGACATACAGCGCGCCGCCCAATACCTTGGCATGACCGCGGCGGATTTCGAAGCGCGCTGTGTCTATCGAACCAAGAACCTCCGCCGTCTGCGCATTCCGCGCACCGGCCTGTGCCGCTTCCTTCGCCCCGATGGCTGTTCCATTCACGCCGCGAAACCGACCCAATGCCGCCTGTTTCCTTTTTGGCCCGAAGTGGTACAAAGCCGCCGCGCGTGGCGCGGGACAGGCGCATGGTGTCCCGGTATCGGCAAAGGCGAACTCGTTCGCATCGAAAACGCGCAGGCTCTGGCCGCTCAGATGCGCGCCGCGTATCCGTCGATGTATCCGGAGGCATGAGAGAACTCAATGGCGAAGAGCTTCAAAGACCTGTCGGAACAGGAGATTCTTGCGCTGGCGATTTCGCTCGAAGAAGAAGACGGTCGTGTTTACGGCGACTTCGTGGATGGCCTTAAGGATAGCTATCCCACCACCGCCCGGATGTTTGCGGATATGCAAGAGGTGGAAAACGGCCATCGCCGCTCTCTCATTGAGATGCACCGGCAGCGCTTTGGCGATCACATTCCGCTGATCCGCCGACAGGATGTGAAGGGCTTCGTGAACCGCCGGCCGGTGTGGCTGGTGCGGCCGCTCGGCATCAACGTGGTGCGCAAGCAGGCCGAGATCATGGAACTGGAAACGCGCCGCTTCTATGAGAAGGCGCAGGAGCGTGTCACCGACGCATCCACCCGCAAATTGCTAGGTGATCTCGCCGAGATCGAACGCCAGCACCAGGCTGCCGCGGAATCGTTGGAACAGAACATCACCACCAGCGCACGCGATCAGGAAGACGCCGCCAGCCGCCGTCTCTTCGTCCTGCAAATCGTCCAGCCCGGACTGGCGGGCTTAATGGATGGCTCTGTCTCGACGCTGGCGCCGCTGTTCGCCGCTGCCTTCGCCACCCATACCAGCCATGACGCGTTTCTCGTCGGCCTGGCTGCCTCCGTCGGCGCCGGCATCTCCATGGGCTTCGCCGAAGCGCTTTCCGACGATGGGTCGCTCACCGGACGCGGTCATCCCTGGGTGCGCGGTCTGGTCTGCGGGCTGATGACTACCGCCGGGGGCATCGGCCATACCATGCCGTTCCTGATCCCCAGCTTCCACATCGCCTTCACCGCCGCCGTTCTGGTGGTGGCCGTGGAACTGGCAGCCATCAGTTACATCCGGCATCGCTACATGGATAGCCCGTTGCTCGCGGCGACCCTCCAAGTGGTTCTGGGTGGCGTGCTGGTGTTCCTGGCGGGAATCCTGATCGGCAGCAGTTAGGCTAGGTCTTCGATGACAAGCTGGTCGCCGGCCTGCGTGCCGGTGGCGGCCACTGCTCCGGCGGGCAATTCCAAAATCGAATGCGCCGAAAGGCAAGCGGACACGCGCCAGGGGACCATGCTGTGGCGCACCTTCTTCACTTTCTTGTTCTTGTCCATGTAAACCAGATCGATGGCAAACTTCATGAAGAAGCTGTGCACCGATTCGCACGGCACAATCCACAACCCTTCACCCTGACCCAAGCTTGCATGCTTCAGCAGACCCGTGCGGCGCTTCTCGCTGGTGTCGGCTAACTCCGCGGCATCCGCCAAAATGGTGCTGCGCGTCTGGTTGCGTACAACGATTTTCAAGCTCTTCTTATAGCACGAAATCCGCTCAAAGCACGAAATCGCGCGAGCAGGTAACCTGAAGTTAATGCGATTGCTAACCGGCCCATCCGGGTCGGGAAAGACCTTCCGCGTTCTGGAGCGTTTTCGCGAGGCGCTGCGCCGCCGTGAGGCGGGCGTGTGTCTGCTGACGCCCACGGCAACCATGGCGCAGCACTTGCAAAACCGCATGGCTCGCGAAGGTTTCGTCTTCCGTCCCCAGCACATCCAGACCTTCTCGCGCTTTGTGGATTCGCTGGCGCCCGGCCAACCGCAGGTGTCCGGCCCTCTGCTGTATCTGATCGTCGAGGACGCGGCCAAACACGCCGATCGGCCGGAATTCGCGGCCGTCGTCAACCGTCCCGGATTCTGTGCGGCCGTCGCCCGCGCCATCGAAGAACTATCGTCGGCCGGATGCCCCGCTGCGCGTCTCGAAGAGCACATGCCCCCGCGCAACCTGGCGCCGTTGGGTAAGGCGTTCTTGGATATCTATCGCGAGGTCGAGCGCGAACTGCAGCGGCGCGGCCTGGCGACGCGCGGGCAGCGCCTGGCACGCGCCGCGGAACAACTCGCGGCCACCGGCCATCCCACCATACGAACGGTTTGGATGGACGGCTTCTTCGCCTTGCCCGATCCCGAACTGGCTGTCATCCGTGCCATGTGCCTACACATGGATGTGACGCTTACTCTCCCCACAGCCGCAGTCACCGAGTCCACGCGCGCTCGATTGCTCGGCATCGGATTCACGGAAGAGTGCTGTGCCCACGCCATCGCCAACACCCCGGCTGAAATATGCGTCGCGCCTACCATCGAGCGCGAGGCCGACGAAATCGCGCGCCGCATTCTGGCGCAGGCGGCATCCGGCCGGCCCTTCCACGATATCGGCGTGATCGTGCGCAGCCCCGAGGTCTACCAGCCAATCCTGCGCGCCACGCTCGACCGCTTCGGCATCCCCGCGCGATTCTATTTCGATTCCGACCTGCACCGGCACACGCTGATCCGCTTCCTTACGGGAATTGTGGACGCGCTGCTCGGCGGCTGGGAGCACGCCGCAACTTTGGCAACCGTCCGCCTCGCGCCAGGAATCGCCTCCGACAAATTCGATTTCCTCGTGCGCGAACAGGAACAGGGTCATGGGCTCGCCCCCCTCATGGCACTCGCCGTCAACGCGGAGCCCGCCGTCCTAGCACTGCTCCAATCTTTTGAAAAACTCGAAAGCTGGCGCACCCTTTGCATGCCGTCCGCTGAGTGGGCCGCCCACCTGAACAGTCTGCGTGAATTCGCGTTGCCGCGGAGTCCGGCTCCGGACAATCACGAAAACGCCGCCATCCTACGGGGACATTCGACGGCCCTGACACTCTTCACTGCCGCGCTCGGCCAGACCGCCGAAGCGCTGGCCGCCGCTCCCATTCGCCTTACGGAATTCTGGCGCGCGGCAAAATCGATACTGCGTTTGACCCCGTTGCGCGTGGAGGACGCCCGCCGCAACGTGGTCCACATCCTGGGCGCTCATGAAGCGCGCCAGTGGCGATTGCCCATCGTCTTCGTTTGCGGCCTGGTGGAAAAGCAATTCCCCAAGTTCCATACACCCGACCCGTTTCTTCCCGAAGCCGCCCGCGCCCATTGGAATCGGACCGGCATCAGGCTGCGCACCGCGGCGGAGTTTGAAGCCGAAGAGCGCTTCCTGTTCGATTCCGCGGTATCCCGCGCCACCGAATCGCTCACCCTCACCTATCCGCATACGGACGCGCGAGGCCAGCAAAACCTGCCGTCGCTGTTCCTGCTCGATTTTCCCGCCGCGCCAAGCGCTTGGCAGCCGGTACGGCCTCAAATGGAAAACCTGCCAACACCTTCGCGCGCGCCGGCGGCCATCGCCGCGCCTGACCTGTTGGCCCATGTCACCGCGCGCCATCAAGCCGTGCGTGTAACGTCGCTCGAAACCTATCTGCAGTGCGCCTTCCAATTCTTCGGTCGCGATACCTTGCGCCTGCGCCCGGCACCCGCGCGCCCCGAGGAACGCCTCGACTTCCTTACCCAAGGGAACATCGTCCACGGCGCCTTGGCCGCATACGTAGCCGCCCAGCGTCCGCTCGACGAAGTTTTCAATGCCGCCTTCGCGCAAATCTGCGCCAAGCAGCATGTCCCGCCCGGATTTCGCACGGAGTCATTGCGGCTGCGCATGCAGGCCGACCTGCGTGCGCTCGTCGACGATGCCCGCTGGTTAACTCAGGCGACCGCTATTCGCACCGAACAGAAATTCAGCCTGACCTTGGAACCGGGCGTCGAAATCAGCGGCCGCATCGACCGGATGGATGTCACGCCCGATGGCGCGGCCTATGTGATCGATTACAAGTACAGTGCCTCCCAGAGAACCAGGGATCTGGTGTCGGACGAAAACCTGGCGCTTAAGCTCCAGCCGCAGATTTACATGCTGGCGGTGGAACGCTTCTTCCGCTTGCGCCCCGAGGGCATGGCCTATTGGGGCCTCAAAGGAGGTGTGCAGCAGACCGCCTGGCTCTCGTTCGACCCCCAGCCAGCCATCGAAGCCATCGAGCGTATCGCCGGCGAGATTCGCGCGGGCCGCATCGAACCGCGGCCCGCCGACGCGGACAACTGCCGTTTCTGCGACTATCGCGACGTCTGCCGCTTCGTTGCCGTAGCCCCACCGGCTGGAGAGGAAATGTCGACATGGGAATGACGCCCAGTCAATTGCCGCCGTTGCCGTGGAGGAGACGCCGCGCGACACCTGCGTCGTCGCCGGCCCGGGCTCCGGCAAAACCACGGTCCTGGTTGAGTATTTCAGACTGCTGGTCGAAAGCGGCGTCGATCCGCTGCGCATTCTCGCCATTACCTTCACCGACAAGGCCGCCAGCAACATGCACGAAAGGCTGATTCGCGCTTTTGCGGAGCACGCCGAAATTCGCGGCAAGTTGGAACGCGCCTACGTCTCCACGGTCCACGGATTCTGCGCCCGGCTGCTGAAGGAGAACGCCATCTTCGCGGGACTCGATCCGGATTTCTACGTGATGGACGAGCGCGAAGCCCTGCGCCTGCAGCGACAGCGCCATCGACGAAGCCCTGGACCGCATGTTTGCCAACGATCCGGAACGCATGCGCAAGCTGATGCGCGGCCTCGCGTCCAACGACATTGGCCGCGACGTGCTCGATGCCTACGACGCCATCCGCGCGGCTGGCGTCAACATTCGCGATCTCGGCCAGTTCGCCACGCCGCCCCCGATCGACATCCGCGCTCCAATCGCCGAGTTGCAAAAAGCCCAAATCCGCGATTGGAAGTTCGAAGCGCAGGCTCACTTTTTCGAAGCTCGCGACTGCCTCGACGCCGTTCTTGCTGCCCTGCCAAAAGGCCCCGCGGCGGCACTGCGGGCGATGCAGTCCTTGTCTTGCAATTTGACCAAATTGAAGCGCGGAAACCGACCCTATGAACTGCTGAAATCGTTGAAGAACGATTTGCTGCCGGAACTGGAATATTCGCTGATCCATAGCTATTACGAGATTGAGCGCTTGACCCTCCTCGAAGCATTTGCCGCCTTCGATGCCGCGTATCGCAAGCTAAAAACGGAAGCCGGAGGCCTCGACTACGACGATCTCGAAGAAAATGCCGTGCGCCTTCTGGAGCAGCATCCCGAAATCCGTTCCAAGCTGCATAGCCAATTCGAACACGTCCTGATGGACGAGTTTCAGGATACCAACGGCAGACAGGCGCTGCTGCTCGACCTGCTGCGGCCGCCCCATCGTTTTTACGCGGTAGGCGATATCAACCAATCCATTTACGGCTTCCGCCACGCCGACCCGGAAGTATTTCGCGCCTATCGCGATTCGGTCGCGAGCCAGGGGATGAGGCTGGTGGAACTGGTGGAGAACTTCCGCAGCCGCCCCGAGATCTTGCGCACGGTTGAAGAAATCACCAGTGCTGCCGAGGGCATCGAACAGCGCCCGCTGGTGGCGGGACTCGAATTTCCAAACAAACAGGAGTCGTCCGTCGAAGCGGTCGCCGCGGCCAACCTCGCCATGGAAGCACAGTGGGTTGCCTCCCGCATCCGGGCCATGGCGGGCAGTTTCCAGTTGCGCAAGGGCCCCGCCGAATTTCGCGATGTCGCCCTCCTGGTGCGCAACTCCGAAGTCCTGGCCGAGTTCACCCGCGCCTTCGATGACGCCGGCATCCCATATCTGGTGAATAGCGGCAAGGGGTTTTACGAAACCCGCGAAATCGTGGACCTGATCCATCTGCTGCGCGTGGTTGCCAATCCCCGCGACGAAATCAGCATGGCGGCTCTCTTGCGATCGCCGTTCGTTCAAGTTTCGGACGAAGCGCTGTTGCGCCTCAAACTGATCGGCAACGTTGGCAGCGCGCTGGAAGAATTGCAGCCCGCCCGCTCGCGGCATTCTCAGCGGAAGATGCCGCGCGGCTGGCGCGGTTTCGCGGCCGCCTGGCCCGCTGGCGCGCGATGCGCGACTACATCGCAATCGACCAACTGTTGCTGCGGGCAATGGACGAGTGCGGCTATGAATACCCCGTCGGCGCGCGCGGCGCGGCGAACATCGAAAAATTCCTGGCCCAGGCGCGCGCCGCCAGTTCGCGCCAAACACTCGCGGAGTTCGTCGAGGAGATCGACCTCCTGCGGGAATCCAAGCCGCGCGAGCCCGACGCTCCGCCGGAAGATTCCGCCAATGCGGTGAAGATCATGACCGTGCACGCCGCCAAAGGCCTGGAGTTTCCCATCGTCTTTCTGGCGGCCATGCACAAGGGCATCGATTCCAGCGCCGGCGCGATTTCGTTTTCTCCACGCGTCGGCCTTGGCGCGCGATGGCGCCATCCGTTCTGCCGCGAGGACAAGGACGACGCATTCTTGCACGCCATCCGGCAGCAGCTCAAGCAGCGGGAGAAAGAGGAAGGCAACCGCCTGCTCTACGTGGCCATGACTCGCGCCGAGGAGCATCTCGTTCTGTCCTACTCCCTCAACGATAAGAAGAAGCCGGCGGGTTGGGCGGCACTGATCGCGGATAAAATGGCTGTCCGCGCCGTGGCCGCCCCCGAGCCATCCACGGCCGCGCGGGACGACGGTCCTGGAACCTCCACGGCGCGGGAACTGCCCCCCCCCGCTCTCGCCAGCCAACAGGACTCGCAAGCTACCGTCACGTCCATCGCCCTATTCGCGGATTGCCCGCGCCGTTACTACCTCTCCCGCTACCTGGGGCTCGAAGCCCCGCTGCCCCGCGCCAGTGACCTCCCGCCCGCAACCTCCAGCCTGAATGCCGGCGATTTCGGCCAGCAGGTCCACACCCTGTTGGCCGGTCTCCCGGTAGACAAACCCGATCCCGGCGCAACCAAGCTGGCTGATCGATTCCGCACCAGCCCTCTCGGCCGCCGCGCCGCCTCCGCGACCACCGTCGAGCGCGAATTCGACTTCCTGATGGAATCTGAAGGCATGGTCCTGCGCGGCCAGATCGACTTATGGTTTGAGGAGCGTGGCAAGCCTGTCATCGTCGATTACAAAACCGACCACGTTACGGCTGTAGACGCACCGGCGCCGCCCATCGCTACGCACTCCAGCTTCAACTCTATGCTCTAGCCCTGGAGCGGTTGACCGGCAGCGCGCCCGAGGAGGCCTACATCTATTTCCTGCGCCCCAACATCGCCGTGGCGATTGATCTGCGGCCCTCCCTCTTCAATCAGCCCGAGTCTGTCGTGCGCGAATTCCGAGACGCGCAGGATCGCCAGCAGTTTCCGCTGCGGGAAGGTCCGCACTGCCGCGCCTGCCCGCACTTCACCCGGCTGTGCCCGGCGGTTCTTACTTCTGAGGTTCCCGTTTCTCCCACCCTGGTTTAAATAACGGCAGATAGTTTTCCTGCTGGTACGGATGCTTCAGAATCTCTTCGATATTCAAGTCGATCCCCAGCCCCGGACGGTGCGGAAACCTCGATGTAGCCATCCACCTGGTGTACCGGATGCGTAACGATGTCCCGCTCCCACGGTTCATTGAATTCATCGAACAGCTCGTGGATAAAGAAATTGGGAATCGACGCGTTCAATTGCACGCAGGCCGCCGAGCAGATCGGCCCTTGCGCACTGTGCGGCGCGATCATGCCGTAATGTGCGTCCACCATGTCCGCGATCTTGCGCGTCGCGAACAATCCGCCCAGGTTCAGCGGTTCCGGCTGCAGAATGCTCACCACGTTGTGGCTCAGCAATTCCGCGAACTGCTGTTTCGTGGAAAGGCTCTCGCCGGTCGCAACGGGCACCGGACTGCGCCGCGCCACTTCCACCATGGCGCCGATGTTGGTGTGGGGAACGGGTTCCTCGAACCAGGTCGGCCGGAATTCGTGGATCGCTTCCGCAAACTCCACCGCTGTCGCCACATTGAAGCGGCTGTGCGCCTCGATGAGCAGGTCCACGCGCGGCCCAACGGCATCGCGCACAGCCCGGATAATGTCTACGGCGAGATCGAAATCGTAGCGCGACAAAAAACGCCAGCTCGCGCCAAAAGGGTCGAATTTCAGCGCCGTATACCCGCGCTCCGCCACGATCTTGGCCTTCGCCGCGAAACTCTCCGGCGTGCGCGGCCCGCGATACCAGCCGTTGGCGTAGGCGCGCAGCTTTTCGTGGCACTGCCCGCCCCAGAGATTGTAGACCGGCTGATTGCACGCCTTGCCGATGATGTCCCACAGCGCAATTTCGATGGCCGCGACAGCGCACATGTGAACCTGCCCGCCGTCCGTGTAAACGTCGCGGATCATGCGCTGCGAAATGGTTTCCACCTGAAACGGATCCATCCCCATGACGGCTGGCTTCAACTCGTGGATGGCCGCTTCCACCGTCTTGGCGAAACCATTGGCCGTGCCTTCGCCAACGCCATAAAGGCCATCGTCGGTGGTGACTTTGGCGAAGACCCAGTTCTTCCAGGGATTGCCCGCAATGTAGGTATCGATGGCTGCAATTCTCATGACCGGATTGTAACAACCCGCCTAAAACTGGAAGTACACGAACGGGATGGAAGCGTCGATCACGCCAAACACTTCAATGCAAAAGAGCATGAGTGCGAGCGCCGAGGCATAAGCAAATGCCGGCCCGCGAACCATTCGCTCAAACAAAGCAATCTTCTCTTCGACGAGAGCCAGCGTGAGCGCCACCAGGATCAATTCGATATGCCAGTTGGCAAATAGCAAATGACCGGTTGCGCCGCCGAACATCTGATGCAGCACCTGGAGGCTTTGCCGAAGATCCGCCGCGCGGAAAAACACCCATCCGATCGTGACCAGCCCAAAGGTAGCGGGGGCCTGCAGCGGGTACAGCCAGCCCCAACCGTCGCGCACCGGCCGGCCGCCGCGCGCCACCCGTTCCAGGCTAAGCAGCGCGCCATGATACCCGCCCCAGATGACGAAATTCCAACTGGCGCCGTGCCACAGTCCGCCGAGCAGCATGGTGAGCATCAGGTTGCGATAGGTCATCCAGCGGCCGTGTCGGTTGCCGCCCAGCGGAATATACAGATAGTCGCGCAGCCAGGTGGAGAGCGAGATATGCCAGCGGCGCCAGAAGTCCGTGATGCTCGACGCCAGGTAGGGCCGGCGGAAATTCACCGGGAAATGAAAGCCCAACAGCTTCGCCATGCCGATGGCCATGTCCGTATAGCCGGAGAAATCGAAATAGATCTGAAGGCCGAAAGCCACGACGCCGCTCCACGCCGTCAGCGCGCCGGGATTGCCCGGAACGTTGGTGAAGTAATTGTTGGCAACCTTGGCGAACGGATCGGCGAACGCCATCTTCTTGGTCAGCCCCAGCGCCATCAGCAAAATGCCGCGCGCCACGTCTTCCGCCGAAGGCGCCTGCCAATGCCAAAGGTCCTGGAAAAATTTGCGCGCGCGCACGATGGGTCCGGCCACCAGTTGCGGGAAGAAGCAGATGAAGAGCGCGTAATCGATGGGATTGCGCACTGCTTGTTGCTCGCCGCGATACACATCCACCACGTACGACATGCTTTGAAACGTGTGGAAGCTGATGCCCAGTGGCAGAACAATCCGCAGGAAGAGCGACTGAGGCGCCAGGAAATTATAGTATTTGAAGAAGCCCAGAAAACCCAGGTTCGCGCACAGGCTCAAAATCAGCACAGCCTTGCGGCGTGGGCCCGGCAGCTACTTTCTCCATCCAGATGCCGGCGGTGTAATCGATGGCAGTCAGGCTCAGCAGCAGTGGAATGAATCTGTAGTTCCAGCTTCCGTAGAAAAAGTAGCTGGCAGCCAGCAGAATGTATTTTCGGAAGCGGCGCGGGCTGCTATAGAACAGCGCCAGCACGGCGGCCAGAAACACGAAAAACTGTGCGGTATTGAAGAGCATGGATCAGTTCACCGCGCCGCCGGCCCCAAAATGTGCGCCACCTCATCCGCCAGACCGGCGGAAAACTTCTCCACCCCGTCCTTGTTCAAATGCAGGGCGTCTTTGAAGTTTTCGGGCCGCTCCAGCGCATCGAACAAATGTTCCGGCGCCAGCACCACGTTGGGCCGGCCCGCCAATTCGCGGATCGAACTGCTCAGCTTCTTTACCAGATAATCGGGGCGGGGGATCGGCCCGCGCGCCAGGCGCACGAAGATCAGTTTGGTGCGCGACGTCCGGTAGCGGTCGACAATTCGTCCCAGCCACTCGCGCTGGAACCGGGCCAGCCGTCCGGTTTGCGGGTTGTACTCGTGCGTCAGCCACGAACCTACCGAGTCTTTCTGTTCTCCCGTCATCCCGGGCGGGTACGTTGCCGTCATGCGTAGACCAATCGATCGCCAGGCCCGCCATGCTGTTCGACGTTTCGACGAAATCGTAGGTCCAACCCGGCCAGCCCTGATGGCATTGCCGGACGTATTCGATCCGCTTGCGGGGATGCGACAGGAACCCCTGGATATCGCTCTGCAAAACAATTCCCTTCAATATCGACCCCCGCAGAGCTTCCCATTGATGTTCGCGGCTATGAAACGAAAACGCGAATTCGATCGTATCGGCCAGGCGCAGCCGCGCGATCGAATAATGCAGCGCGCTGATGTCGTCATCGGGGTCGAAAGCCCGGTCCTCGTCGTCGTAATCGTCCACGCCGAAAACCAGCGCGCGATAGCGGTTCGCCGCGGGGTCGAGATCCCGCAGCAGGTAATACCACGACCGCGGATTGCTCCCCGGGATGGCTGCCGTTCGCACCGCATAGCCGGTTTGTTGGGGCCGCTGGTCAACGGTCTTGGGAGAAAAGCCCATCCGCGAGTTGCCCAGAGTTTCCACCAGGTTATCGCCGAGTGCCTGTTGCGCCGTTTTTTCCCGCCAGAAAACCAGTTCGGCGTAGCCCGATGTGGATTCCGGCTCGAGGATGGACATGTACAGCGGAGTGCGAAAGAGCAGCGCATCCAGGCCGAACAACCCGGCGCAGGCCGCCAACACAACCAGCCCGATGCGCCGCGCCTTGCGGACAGGCGGTGTTTCAACGAGTCGCGCAGGTGCGCTTGCCATGATCTAAGGTCGGCTCCGCATTGCGCATTTTAGCATTCGCTTCTGGCTAGGGGCTGCCGCCGCAAGCGCGCCGCAAAGAATCGGCCAGTTTGTCCAACTGCTCGCTTTCCGGTTTTCGCCCTCCCGCCGTCACATAGAAGACGTCAATTGCCTTATGCGCCTCGGTGTCGATCAGGACGACCTCGATGTTGCAGCCTTCCGCGGAGATGGCGGCTGCCAGATCGTACAGCAATCCGGGCCGGTCGTTGGCCATGATTTCGATCAGCGTGGCCGTATCGGATGCATCGCGGTTGAACGATACGACTGCGGGAACATGCGAATTGCGGCTCGGAGGCGCTGGTTTGGGGCGATTCTGCAGTAGCTGCCGCACTTCCAAACGGCCCAGCGCCACCCGTTCGACCGTCACTCGCAGTCGATCGATCTCTTCGGGGTTCAACTCCAGCGCGCGCAGCGAATCGGCGAAAGTGAAGGTGTCCAGCACCGTGCCCTGGCTGTTGGAAAAAGCTTCCGCTTTCAGAATATTCATGCCGAAACTGGAGAGCGTGCCGGCAACGGAAGCGAACAGAAACGGGCGGTCGGCCGTAACCAACGTCAGCCGCCAGGCCGCTTCGATCTTTTCGAGCGACACAGCCACGCCGCGCTGCCGGAACCACGCATCCAGCTTCAGGTGCGCGTCGACTTCCTCCGCTGAATGCGTGCGCGCGTAGCGCACCGGAAACCCCGCGATGAACGCCCGCTTCTCAGGATCACCCGACTCGGCGCTATAATGCGGCTGCTCGCCAGTTCCCTGGTCAACTCATAGTAGGTGAGCAGATATAGTTGCCACAGAACCTCCGCGCGCCATGGCGTCATGGCCGCGGGGTTCACGGCGCTGATATCCGCGTAAGTCAGAAGCGTCAGGGCACGTAGCCGCTCCACGGTTTCCACGCGGCCCGCCATCAGCCGCGCGGTGGCCGGATCCTGCAGGTCGCGTGACGTCATCACCGCCGACATCTCCAAATGCCGCCGAATCAAAAATACAACCAGTTCGCGTTCCTGCCGTGACATCCCGATACGTTCCAGCGCGATTTCAGCCACGCGCGCCGAAGCTTCGGCATGCCCTCCTACCGACCCTCCCTTGCCTACGTCGTGAAACAGCAGCGCGCAGCGCAGCAGCGCGGGATCGTCCATCTCCGACAGAAGATCGGTATAGCGCTTCACCGCCGGCTCCCGGTTGCCGCCCAATTCGGCCAGAACCCGCAGTGTGACCAGGGTATGCTCATCCACCGTGTAGCGGTGGTAGAAATCGCGGATCACCAGATTTTCGATTTGCGCCATTTCCGGAAAAATCGCGCGCAACATGCCGGTATCGTGCATGCTGCGCACGGCATCCGCCGCATAGGCAAGCGACAGGATTTCCTTCAGCGCCGGCCACACCGGCTGCGGCGTAGCGAACCATTGTTCAAATTGCGGATGCCGCCAGGCAGATCCGTTCTTCGGTTTCGGCGGATGGCCGTATCCCATGCCGCGCCACGAATTGAAACAAGCGCAGCGCCAGTTCCGGATCGGCCGGCAAGCCGTGCGGGACGCGCAGGTGAACCCGCTCGCGCAGCACGCTGAAATCGGCGTTGGACAGCCGCGTCCGCCAATCCTTGAATTGCGTATACAGCGAGCTGTTCTGCGCCTCGCTCAAATCCAATTCGCGCACCGCCGCGCGATACAGTTCGCGCGCATGCCGGAAATATCCGCGCATCCATTGCGCCGCGCCCGGAGACTCGAAGAAATCCGCGGCCTGCTCCTGCGCATCGAAGGTCAGCGAATTATTGTCGCGCCCGGAAATCGAATGCAAAAAACACCGCAAGCGTGCCAGGAACAAGAATGCCGGCTCCAGCGGCGGCGCATCGATGCCCCGCAAACGCGCCAGCCAGCGGACCAGTTGATAATCCCGCAAGCCGCCCGGCGTATCCTTGATGTTCGGCTCCAGGTGGTAGTAGGTGTTCTGGTATTTCTGGTGGCGCTCCCGGCTCGAGGCGCGTCAGGTTGCGCATCAAGGGTTCGCGCTGCGCGTGCAAAAACCGCGGCAGCCGCTCGGCGAACTTGGCGTAGAGCGTCCGGTCGCCCGCCAGGTATCGCTGGTCGAGCAGGCTGACGTTCAGCTCAACATTCTGATCGTGGATCTCAGCGCATTCTTCCGGTGTGCGCACGGAATGACTCAGCCGCAGCCCCGCATCCCAAAGCGACTGCAGGAACGTCGGAGATCTGTCCCGGCGCTTCCTGCGCGATCCGGCTGTTCTCGACCAGCAGCAAGAGATCGATATCGGAATAAGGGAATAGGTGACGCCGGCCGTAGCCTCCCACGGCGAGCAAAGTCACGCCGGCGGGGAACCACGGCCAAAGGTGATCGCGCGCGGAGGCCTCGACCATGCTGTCGACCAGCGCGGTCCGCTCGGCTAATGCCCTGATCGGGTCCTTACAGGGCGGCTTCTCCACGATCGTCGTTCCGAATCCTGATGGCCTCCGCTACGTCGTAAACAAATATCTTGCCGTCGCCGATCTTGCCCGTCCGCGCCGCGGCGGTCAGGGTCTTGAGCAATTCTTCGCTGCGCGCATCGCTCACGACGACTTCGATCTTCAATTTGGGCAGCAGATCCACGGTGTACTCGCGGCCGCGATAGACCTCTTTATGTCCCTTTTGCCGGCCATGCCCCCGCACTTCGCTGATGGTCATGCCGTCCACACCGATGCCCGCCAAAGCTTCTTTTACTTCATCCAGTTTGAATGGCTGGATTATGGCCTCGATTTTCTTCATAGTCAGCTTCCGGAAAGTAGCCTTCTTCGCCTGCTTGAAACGCCACCAGCATCTATAAGACCACGATTCTCGCGGCCCGTCGGGTCACACCATCCTAATCTATATTGTGCAACGCTCCTCGAAGCGTCCCAAGCGGAACATTTCTATGGGATTAATTGAAATTTTCTATTTCAAGACAACGCGCGATTATGCGAATGCGCGGCCATATTGTTTCGGGACTGCGCCCGTCGCGCCCAGCGGCTTCGCGGCATGCAGCGGCCAGTAAGGATCGCGCAGAAACTCCCGCGCCAGCAGCACCATATCGGCCCGGCCTTCGCGAATGATTCCGTCTGCCTGATGCGCCTCCGTAATCATTCCCACCGCGCCGGTCAGTACCCCGGTTTCGCGCTTCACCCGCTCGCTGAACGGTGTCTGATATGCCGGCCCCACCTCGATCTTGGCGTGCGGCACGGCGCCGCCCGACGAGCAATCGATCAGATCGACGCCCAAAGCCTGCATGCGCCGCGAAAGATCGACGGAATCCTCGATCTGCCACCCATCGCTCATCCAGTCGATGGCCGAGATGCGCATGAACAGCGGCAGCGAATCCGGCCACACCGCGCGAATCGCCGACGCCACTTCCCGCGCAAACCGAGTCCGTCCTTCGAACGTGCCCCCGTACTGATCGGTGCGGTGATTCGAAAGCGGCGAGAGAAATTCGTGAATCAAATAACCGTGCGCCGCATGGATTTCAACCACTTGGAATCCCGCGGCGAGGGCACGCCGCGCGGCAGTGGCAAACGCCTCCGCGAGCCCGGCAATTTCCGCCGCTGTCAGCTCTGCCGGCGCGGGATCTTCCGGCCGGAATGGGATGGCGCTAGGCGCCACCGTCTGCCAACCGCCCGCCGATACCGGAATCGCGGCGTTACCTTCCCAAGGCGCCGCCGTGCTGGCCTTGCGTCCGGCGTGCGCCAGTTGGATGCCGGATACCGCTCCTTGCTCGTGAATGAATCGCGTAATGCGCGCCAGCGGCTCAATATGCTCGTCGCGATAAATGCCAAGGTCCGCCGCCGATATGCGCCCGCGCGCTTCCACCGCGGCAGCTTCCGTCAGCACCAGTCCGGCGCCGCCCACAGCGCGGCTCCCCAAGTGCACCATGTGCCAGTCGTTGGCCAGGCCTTCCACGCTCGAGTACTCGCACATCGGCGATACGGCAATACGATTGCGGAAAGTGATGTCGCGGATGCTCAAAGGAGAAAACAAATCTGCCATAGCTTCCATGATACGTGGGTGAGGCGGCGGTCACCGGCCGACGGCCAGGCGATCGGCCAGCAGAGGCGGAAGTCCGGCCTTGCGGATCTTCTCCTGCGCCTTCGCGATATCGTACGGCAAACGGCAATAGACGACGAGGTGTTCTTCGGGGTCGTACACCACGTACGCGGCGCGCGGATCTGAGTCCCGCGGCTGGCCCACCGACCCGGGATTGATCATGTAGAGGCAATCCGCATCGATTTCCAGGTTTTGCCGGTCTTCCGAAAAATGCGGCTTGCCGATGGTTTCGATGCGGTTGTGGTTTAACAGGAAGCCGCCCTGCAGGTGCGTGTGCCCGAAGAACGTCAGCGGCGTCTCCAGGTAGGGAACCACCAAAGCGGCGTCGGATGCCCCCAGGATGTATTCGTCTTCGTCGAGCGGCGAGCCATGCACCATCTGGAATCCATCCAGCGCCAACGGCCCTCGCGGCAGTTGCCGGATATATTCCGCGTTCTCCGGCGTCAGTTCCTGCTGTGTCCATAGCGCTGCGGCTCGCGCCACGGGATTGAACCATTCCAAGTCGTCCAGCCCCACGCAAGCCTTATCGTGATTGCCGCGTACCACCGCCGCGGCATGTGCGCGCACCCACTCCGTCACCGCGTTCGGATCCGCCCCGTAGCCGATCACATCGCCGCAGCAGAGGATCTGATCGTACTGGCCGGCAGCGTGCTCCATGGCCGCTTCCAGGCCCTCCAGATTCGCGTGAATGTCGCTCAGAATCAGATATCGCACGGCCCATTTATCCTTTTCGCAGCCGCAGCAGCGCGATCTCCGGAGGCGCGCCGATACGCATGGGAATTCCGATCGTGCCGATGCCTCGCGTAACGTATTCCGCGGCCTCGCCTCGCCGGTAGAGACCGTAGACATAGGGGGTAAAGAACCGCGCCGCATTCACCGGCTGATGCAGGATCTCCACCGTCACCTGGCCTCCGTGTGTGTGGCCCGCCAAAGTGAGATCGAATCCTTTCTCGGCCGCCACGGGAAATACGTCGGGGTTATGCGACAGCAGCAGGTTATAAGCGCCCGGCGCCACCATCCGTTCGGCATTCCGCAAGTAGGTCGTCCCGGAGCGCTGATAATCCACGCCCGCGACATTCAGCAGCGAATTGCCAAACCGCAAAGTCTGCGCCCGTCCGCGCAAAAACGGAATACCCAGCCGCGCGCCCTCCCGTTCGGTGAAATTCTCGACTTGGGCGTAATCCTCGTGATTTCCCATGCATCCGATAATGCCGGCGTCCGTGCGTAAGCGGGCGATCTGCCGCAGGCACGTTTCCACCGGATCGCCGGCAGCCGTGATCAAATCGCCTGTCACCAGCGCCAGGTGGGGACGCAATTCATTGGCGCTATCGATGACGCGCGCCAGATCCGCCTCGCTCAGAAACGCGCTCAAGTGAATGTCGCTGAGGTGCAAAAAACGCAGCCCATCCAAATCGGCAGGAAGGTTCGCCACTCGGATCTCGACTTCACGAACGTGAAAGTCGAGGCGTTCGATCAGCGATCCGTAGCCGGCAACAGCGAACGGAGCGGCCAGCAGCGCTCCGCCCGTGGCATTCAGCAAACGGCGGCGCGAGGGATCGAATGGAGGATGCCCGTATCGATGGGCCAGCAGAAACAGGGCACGATAAGCCAGATATCCGGCGGTGGAACCGAACAGCCAAACTTGAGCGATCGCTCCGACGATTTCAGCAGGCCCCGCTGGTAGTTTGTAGCGGCTGGCCAGAAATGAAAATCCCGCGGCAAACGCCAGCGCCATCGAGGCGTGGAAAGCGATTAAGGCCCACAGCGCCAAGCGGGCGGCCTTCGCTGACAGACGGCGGCCGATCGCCGCCTGAAACTGCCTGCTCATGTGCCACTGGGTGAGAACGATGACGAATAGTGCGAGTAGATCGAACGGAGTGCGCAAGAAGAGTTTTTCCCTACATATTTCATTCTAACTGAGATGCCCACCATGCATGGGTCAGGACGCCGGCCGCGGCCAGGGCTGCGGTTTCCGCGCGCAAAATCAAGGGCCCCAGAGACACTGCCGTCCACCCTCCGGCAACCGCCCCACTCCGCTCCGCATCCGTCCAGCCGCCTTCCGGTCCGGTCAAGATGGCGACGGAATCGGAAGAGTGCCGCCCAGCGCCGGCCGGAATCGCTGCCAGCAGCGCCCGTGCGCCTGGATTCTCATCGCAGAAGAAACGGTATTGCCCGCCGCTTGCCACAGCTTCGGCGAACGCAGCCGGGTCGGCGATCCGCGGAGGCGCTAGTCTTCGCGCCTGAAGGCTGCTCTCGTGTGCAATGCGCCTCCAGCGCGCGACCCGTTTCCGCGCCGCTTCCATCAGACCTTTTTCGCTACGCGCGGCGTTCACCGGAACGATCGCCGCGACACCCAGTTCGGTGGCCTTCTCCACCAACCACTCGAAACGGTCGAACTTGATCAGCGACGCAAACAGCGTCACCGCAACCGCCGGCGCCGGGGGATCGAGCGCCTCTGATATGCGAAAAACGACGCGATCCTTCTCCACCGTGGCGATCTCGGCAAGATAAACGGACGAGCCGTCCGAAATTTCGTATTGCCTCCCGGGTTCGGCGCGCAGCACACGCGCCAGGTGCCAGGCATCCTCGCCGCGCAGCTCCGCCGCCCCGTCGCGGATCTCTTCGACCAGAAAACGGCGGCGGCTCATCGGCGCGCCTAGAACAGCCTTTCCTGGCGCTTCAACGTGCCAAACGAGCCCAGGTTCGCCACCGCGAAGGCAAAGCGATATTGCGTTTCGTCCCGCGTGCCGAAATCGTATCGCACCAGTTGCACGCTGAATCCGCAGCAATCGGTGTTATAAGTCGCTTGCACGATGGCGTAATCGAGAACGCCCACCTTGTAATCGTAAACCGCCACAAACGCCGCATTCCAGCCGCGCCGTGTGGAATTTCCCAGGCCGAAACTGGCCCGCAATTGGTTTTCGCTCGGCAGCAGTGTCGTGTCGCTGTGTACTTCCGTTTGGCCCAGCGAAACGAAAAAGAACCCTTTGCGCCAGTCCGCGCTGGCCGTACTCGCGACGATGCCGTGGCGCGCCGGATCGTAATCCGTGCGCCATTCGAAGCCGATATTCCACTTGGGCGTCGCCCGCAATTCCGACACAATCGGCGAATAAGTGCGCGGCCCGTCCAGAAAGGTGAAGGGCGTCAGTTCGATCTGGCTCCAGATTACGTTGCGCTGATCGCTTCCCTGCACGATCACGCCTCCGAACGTCGGATCGAAGTATCGAGCCGCGGACAACTGCCAGCTGAATACCTCCGTCACCTCATCGCCGCGCTTCGCGTATAACCGGTTGGCTAACGAAAATGTGACCTGATCCGTGTTGGTCAACAGATCGCTTTCGTCGAAGCGAATGACCTTATTGAAGTCCTGGCCGATCCCTGAAACGTATTCGTAAGTGATGCGCGGCTCGATCACATGCTTCAGTTTGTCGCCGAGCCAGCTCTTGCGATCGAAGACCCGCTCGAAAGAAGGCGCCACCAGATCCAGTTTGAACTCGCGTGCGCTGCGCAGATAATCCGAAGGGAGAACGCGGAGGAAACCCTCTTGATACGGTCCCTGGGTCTGGCCGTAAAACGTCTCGTCGACCGTGAAACTGGGAACCAAATGAAAATCTCCCAGGCGCAGCACCGTGGTGATCTGCGGCGCAAAGTCCATCCGGCTATCCAACGGGCTGGTCCCATAACGCCCCACCAGATCGTATACGCCGCTGCTGCAGGTCCCGTTTTGCGGCGCTTCGGTGCTGGAGCACAGGAAATCGGGCTGGCTGCGCGACATCAGGCCGGCACTGGAATTAAAGGAATACCAGACCGGAAGGCTATCGGAAACCTGGTGGTCGCGGCTGGAGAAATCCAGCTCAGGCAGCTTCTTGACCACCACCGAATTGTTATACGTATTTTGTTTTTGGGTCGTGGGATCGGTTTCAGTGATCTCCAGAGTAGTGAAGTCCTGCTTGCGTTCGACCACCGTATCGAACGTGTAAGTCGACCAATCCTTGTTCAAGAATGCTACCGCGCTCACTTCGCTGAAAACCGCCTCGTTGAAGGAATCGGAGAAGGCTTGCCGGAAAGTGTACGAACTCAAGTAGTTGATGGATCCGCGCGCCGTCCAGCCGTCGCCCAGATCGGCCTTGCCCGCCACCGAAAACGTGTATCCGCCTTGCTTGATCGGTGGAGCTCCGTTTGGTTGCTGGATGCCGCGATCTTGCACTCCATACAAAATGGCGTCGAAATCCGCTTTGTCCGTTGGCTTGCCGCGAAGTTCCAAATGATGCGCAAAGCCGCGCGCCGTATAGTCCTGTACGTGGTAAGTTGCGTCATAACTTCGATTGATCGCCCAAAACGCCCCGCCGCCGACCATGAACCCGCGCGTCGAGCTATGACCGATGTTAGGCATTAACAAGCCGGTCCGGCGCGGCACCTTCTCCAGTGACTTATAAAAGAACGGTGTATAGAACAAAGGAAACTTACGCAAGAGAAACACAGCGCGATAAGCTCGCGCCGACTCCTGCGGCACAACATTAAATCGCGGACCCTTCAGCCGCCACCAGGGATTCGGAATGCGGCAGTTAGTTAGAAACCCGTCGTAGAGAATGTAGTGGCCGTCCAATCGCTCTGCCCACTTGCCCTGAAAGTAGTAGGGATTGAGACTAGTCAACATGCCCGGCCGCGTGTCGATGCGCGGAGACGTGGTGCCCCGGACATCGTAGAACTTGCCTACTTCGTTCTTGGTGTTGTATTCCAGGTGATCGCACCAGATCTTCTCGTTGCGCTCGAACTGCTCGAAATAAACGTTGCCGTTCGCCTGGACGTCCCCTGTCTCCTCGTTGTAATCGATGGAGTCTGCCCGGAACAGCATGTTGATGGTCTCCATCTCGGCGTGTCCGCGCAGATGCCGGAGTCTTCCGTCGGTGGTTTGGGTAGCCGCGTAGACATCCCAATCGCCCGCCGCCGGCGCGTTCGCCCGCGGCTTATAAATGCGTTTGTTGGGTTGCGTTACGGTGCCGTTTGACGGCGGCGGAATATAAATAGAGCCCGGAGGAGCCTGCGCGAAGGCTGCGGAGTAAGTCAAAACCAGTAATGCCAACGCGCCGCGGACACAACTGTACGTAACACTCGAAGAAAGTTCGTGACAAACTTCGCCGATTATGTTACCAACATGGTGAGGGCTTGTGCGCGGCTGAGGGCTCAATCGGCAAACGTACCACACGGGGGCCTTGCTTTGCACCTGAAGCGGATTCAACATGACTTGTAGTTACTGCCGTTACCTGAATTTAGACGAAGACCGGCGATGCCGCCGCTGCGGCCGTCCGCAAAACGACATTTACGCGTCTGCCACCGCTGGCGCCTTGGCCGCCGTGCCCAGGCCGGAGCCGCGCGAACCCCAGCCTGTTTCCGTGCCTGCGCCATCCCAACACGGCCTGCGGACTGCGCCCGCGCCTCGCCAAGCTATGCTCTTTAACGACGGACCCTACGGCAAGGTGATCCCGTTCGATGGCGTTTTCGAAGCGCCGTCCAACCCCAAGCCCAGAGCCCCACGAACCGCGCCGCGTGCGCCCAAGCGCCCCGGCACGCACAGCGACGCGCAAGGTTCCTTCGAACTGCAGCCCGCTCCGCAAACCGCGCGCAAACTGAGCACGACGGTGGAAGCAGTCATCGATTGCGACGCCCCCGTGGCCGCCCCCATGCATCGCGCCTGCGCCACCGCCATCGATGCCAGCATGATTCTGATCGCGTACGGGATCTTCATCTCCGTCTTTTATGCCTTGGGTGGATCGATTCCCGCGGGCAAACCCGTAATGATGGTGTTGGCCGCGGCGGGTGTGCTGATCGCGATGTTTTACGGCTTCGTCTGGGTATGCGCCGGCGGCCGCACCCTCGGCATGCGCCTTCTTCGCCTCACCCTCATCAATTTCGACGGCTATCCTCCCGATCGCACCTCGCGCTGGCAGCGCTACCTCGGCGCGTGCCTTGGCTATTGCGCCGGCGGCCTCGGTCTTCTCTGGGCTTTGCTCGACGAGGAAAACCTCGCTTGGCACGACCACATTTCCAAGACCTTCCCCACCTTTTGCGGACCGGAAACGAGTTTCGTTCGCCGGTGCTGATTGAAAGCGAATCATCGAAGACATTCGCTGCTGGCATTTACCGTTCCAAACGTCAACCACAAGACCGCGAACGAATCCTGAAGCTCAGCGCGTGCCGCGGTTGATACGCTGTGCCGCATCGGCAGCACCGCGTCCGCCGAATCGCATACAATACGAAGATTAATCCCACGTCCGCGGGCCATACCGCTGCGTCTCCATAGAGGAAAATGAATGCGTTATAGGCGATCCCTGCTTGCCGCCGGTTTGATTTGCACGGCCATCTTCGCTGCCAATCCATTACTCGCGCAAGGAACACCCCCAACCGCCCCCCCGGCCGCCACTGCCCCGGCCCCGCCGCACCGGTCCGGCGGCTTCGTTCCGGGCCAGCATCGGCCGCCCGGCGATCCCGCCCAGATTGCCCACGGCAAGGCTCTCTATGGGGTCAGTTGCGCCGGCTGTCACGGCGTAGATCTGCGCGGCGGCGACTTGGGCGGTCCCAATCTGCTGCGCTCGCAGGTAGCACTCAGCGATCAGAACGGCGAATTGATTCTTCCCATCATTCAAGGCGCCCGCCAGGACGCCGGTATGCCCGCCATTCCCATCAGTCCCGAAGACGGCCTGGCCGTCGCGGCGTTTGTGCGCAGCGTCATGGATACCATCGGCGCGCAAGGCAAACCGCCTTCGGTGGGCAAAGCCGCGCCCAGCATCCTGGTCGGCGACGCCGCGGCGGGCAAAACGTATTTCGGACAGAAGTGCGGCAGTTGCCATTCCCCGAGCCGGCGATCTGCAGGGGATCGGAGCCAGATTTACCGAGCCGAGAACCTTGCAGACCTTCTGGGTTTCGGGAGGCGGCCGGAGACGCCGCGGCCCTGGTAGTCCCGGTGCCGCAACCGTGACGGTCGCCCTGCCATCCGGCGAGAAGGTCGAAGGCCGGCTGATCCGCATCGACGACTTTCTGGTGACAGTCGCGCTGGACGACGGCTCGCAGCGCACCATCGCCCGCGACGGCGACGTGCCTCAAGTTGATGTTCACGACCCCATGAAAATCCATCGCGACCTGATGGCGGTGTATACCGACAAGGATATTCATGACGTGACCGCCTATCTGGTGACCTTGAAATGACCTATAAACAGCTCCTCCAAACCGCGCTCTGCTTGTCTCCCGCTCTGCTGCTGGCGCAAACCGCAGGGCTCGACCCCTCCGACTTGCGCAAACCCCTGCGCGATTCCTGGCCCACCTACAGCGGCGATTACACCGGCAAGCGCTACAGTTCGCTCGACCAGATCAATCAGTCCAACGTCAAGCATCTGACCCTGGCGTGGAGCACGCGAGTCACAGCCGGAACCGGAGGGCGCGGCCGTCCGAACTCCACCGTCGGCGGCGAAGGACCGGGCGATCTCGCCGTCGGCGGCGGGACCATCAAGGCCTCGGCGCTCGAAGTCGACGGAATCCTGTACTTCACCATGCCGGACAATGCGTGGGCCGTGGATGCGCGCGACGGCGCCGAACTGTGGCACTACTTCTGGAAGACCAAGGGCGGAACCCACATCGGCAACCGCGGCCTCGGCATGTGGCACAAAACCTTGTTCATGGAAACGCCCGACGATTATTTAGTAGCGTTGGACGCCCAGACCGGCAAAGAACGCTGGCACAAACCGATCGCCGATCTTTCCCAGGGCTATTTCTCTACCCCCGCACCCGTCGTAGTCGGAAACCATGTGTTGGTCGGCACCGGCAACGATATCGATGCGCCCGGCTTCGTGCAATCGTTCGACCCGGAAACCGGCGATGTGCAGTGGAAGTTCTACACCGTTCCCATGAAGAAGGGCGATCCCGGTATGGATACCTGGGGCTCGGTGGATGCCGCCCGCCATGGCGGCGGTCAGGCATGGGTGCCCGGAGTATTCGACCCGGAAACCAATCTCTACATTTTCAGCACCGGCAATCCGACCCCCGCCTTCACCACCGGTACGCGCGGTCCCGGCGATAATCTGTTCACCTGCGCCATCGTGGCGGTGAATGTGGACACTGGCAAGCTCGCCTGGTATTACTCCACCTCGCCCCACGACATGCACGATTACGATTCCGCGCAGACGCCGATTCTGGTCGACGCCATGTTCAAGGGCAAGCCGCGCAAGCTATTGTTGACCGCCGCGCGCAACGGCTACTACTTTACTCTCGACCGCGTCACCGGCGAGCACCTGGTAACCGGCAAGTACGGCATGTTCACGAATTGGGCCAGCGGCTTGAACAAGAACGGCGCGCCCATCTATGATCCCGGCAAGAATGCGACCGTGGCGGGGTCGCTGGTTTCGCCCACTTCCGATGGCGTCACCAACTGGGAGCCGGCCGCCTTTTCTCCCGAAACCGGGCTGCTTTATGTCGTGCAGAACAACGGCTACTCGCTCTTCTACCTGACCGACGTCGATCCGCGCGGTTCGATGGGATTGGGTGGCAAGGAAGAAGCCCAAGTCGGCTCCGGCGGCAGCTTCCTCACAGCCATCGATTACACCACCGGAAAAATCGCCTGGAATCGCCCCTACTACGGCGGCGGAGGCGGATTGCTGACCACCGCCGGCAAACTGCTGTTCTCGGGTGATGGCGCGGGAAACCTCGTTGCCCACGACGTATCCAACGGCAAGCCGCTCTGGCACACCCATATCGGCGAGGTCACCAACGCTCCCCAGACTTTTATGCTGGACGGCCATCAATACCTGATCGCCGCAACAGGCGATACCGTCTGGGCGTTCTTGCTGTACTAGCAGTCGCGAATCGCGTCGCAAAATCGATCGGAAAGCTTTTGCGCCCCACGCTATACTGTTACTTCAGGAACCTTTAAACGGCGCGCTTTCATGGCTGAAATGAGTGTCATCTGGCTGCGCGTGGCCGCGGCCTTATACTCCATCGGCCTGCTGCACGCCATCCTTACGCTGGTGCGCAAAAGAGAGCATCTCTTCCGCGTTTCCCTTACGGCTCTATCCATAGGCGCGGTGCTGCACTGTGTCTCCATCGTGGAAGAAGGCCTGTTGATGAACCACTGCCCCATCGAGAACTTCTATGAGACTCTCTCGATGTGCGCTTTCCTCATCACCACCCTCTTTCTGTTCGTCTATTGGCGCTATAAAACGGAGAGCCTCAGTGTCTTCATCTTTCCTCTGATCTTTGTGATGACCCTGGTTTCGACCCTGGGCAATCCCGTGGATGCCTGGACCAGCCCCGTGGTTCGCAACGCCTGGCTGGATGTTCACATCACCCTGGTACTGCTCGGTTTTGCGGCGCTCGCCTTCACCGCCGGTGCCTCGCTGCTTTATCTGTTCCAGGAGCGCGAGCTCAAACGGAAGAAGCCGCGCAAGCTTTACTACCGCCTGCCGCCGCTGGGCACCCTCGACGAGTTGATCTCCCGATCCATGGCTGTGGGCTTCGTCCTCATGACGCTGGCGGTGATCGCCGCTACCACTTGGGCGTTCATCGAGCACAAGACGCAGTGGATCAGCCAGCCTGCCATCGGTATTTCATTCATTACCTGGGGCTGCTACTTCGCCATGGTCGTCCTGCGCGTGACAGCCGGATGGCGAGGCCGCAAGGCCGCTATCATGGTGATCGTGGTGGTTGGCCTATCGGCCATCACCTGGGTGGCGCATGCCCGGTTGGGAACGCTGTTAAAGCCATGAAGCTGCTGGTTACAGGCGTCAGCCACAAGACCGCCCCCGTCGAAATCCGGGAATGTCTGGCTTTTCCTGAACCGTCCCTGCCCGGCGCTCTGCAAGCCCTGAAGTCGCGATCCGGAGTTTCGGAGGCGTGCATTCTGTCCACCTGCAACCGGGTCGAAATCGCCGTCACCACCGAAGACTCCGTCGACCCGCGCGCGCTGGTCGATGAATTCCTGCACGAATCGCGGATGGTCGCGGTGGCCTCGGTCGGCCCTTACCTTTACCGGCACGAAGGGCAGAACGCCATTCACCACCTCTTCCGCGTAGCTTCCAGCCTGGATTCCATGGTGGTGGGCGAGCCGCAGATTCTGGGCCAACTCAA
Source organism: Bryobacterales bacterium (assembly GCA_963738375.1). Classification (GTDB taxonomy): domain Bacteria; phylum Acidobacteriota; class Terriglobia; order Bryobacterales; family Bryobacteraceae; genus Bog-159. Next base: position 594,256 of record CAVTWL010000006.1, read on the forward strand.
AAACGCCTACGGCATCGCAAAGATCCAACGGCGTCCTTTGCGGATGGCTGGAAGGGCTGCTCGAGCGCGCCTTCAGCGTAGCCAAGCGCGTCCGCTCCGAAACCGGCATCGGACAGATGGCCGTCTCAGTCAGCTACGCCGCCGTCGAACTGTCGCGCAAAATCTTCGGTTCGCTGAACAACCGCACCGTCATGATCGCCGGGGCGGGCAAGATGTCGGAACTCGCCGCCAGGCACCTGCGGCGTTCCGGCGCTGCGCACGTCTTCGTCACCAACCGCACTCACGAACGCGCCGTCGAGATGGCCAAGCTGTTTCAAGGCACGCCGGTCGAGTACAGCCGCTTCGTCGACATGCTGCCGGAAGTGGATATCCTGATCGCTTCCAGCGGCGCGCCGCACTACATCCTGCATAAAGACGAAATGCAGCGCGTGATTAGCGCTCGCCGCAACAAGCCCATGTTCCTCATCGATATTGCGGTGCCCCGCAACATCGAACCCTCGGTCAACGATCTCGACAACGTCTTCCTCTACGACATCGACGATCTGCAGGAAGTGGTCAACGCCAATCTGCGCGAGCGGCGCAAGGAAGCCGAACGAGCCGAGGAGATCGTCACAGCAGGAGGTGGAGCGCATGATGGCCCGCCTCAAGGTGCAGGAGATTACGCCGACCATCGTCAGCCTGCAGGAAGAGCTGGAGCGCATTCGCCAGGCCGAAATCGAAAAAGTACGGCGCAAATTCGGACCCGTAACCCACGAGCAGGAAGAAGCGTGGGACATGCTTACCCGCGGCATCATCAACAAAGTCGCGCACGGTCCCATATCCGAGTTGCGCGCGCAGGCTGGGCAGCCGGATGGAGCGCCGGTAATCGCCGCCATTCGCAAGGTGTTTCATCTTGCCGAGCCGCGGCAGTGAAAGGGCCGTCGTAAAATGCTTGTCATCGCATCGCGGGGATCTCAATTGGCGCTTTGGCAGTCCCACTGGGTGCGGCAGCAACTCGCCGCATTGGGATACGCGAGCCGTATCGATGTCATCAAGACCACTGGCGATAAGATCACCGATGTGCCCTTGGCGCAGGTTGGCTCGAAGGGTCTTTTCACCAAGGAAATCGAAGAGGCGCTATTGGAAAACCGAGCCGACCTTGCGGTTCACAGCCTAAAGGATCTGCCGACGGAACTGCCGGCGGGCTTGGTGCTGGCTGCCACGCCGGAACGGGAAGATCCGCGCGACGCTCTGGTCGGCAAGCGGCTCTCGGAGCTGCCGGACGGCGCAAAACTCGGTACCAGTTCCCTGCGGCGCGCGGCGCAACTGCGCAAGGTGCGCCCCGATCTGCGTATCGAGCCCGTGCGCGGCAATTTGGATACACGGCTGCGCAAGCTGGACGAAGGACAGTACGACGCCATCGTGCTGGCGGCTTCCGGTCTAAAGCGTCTGGGCTGGGAGCATCGCATTGCCGAAATTCTTTCGCCGGATGTCTGCTGTCCCGCAGTGGGGCAAGGGTCTCTCGCGATCGAAACGCGCGCCCCAGGCCTGGCGGCGTGCGAGCCGCTGAATCACCTGCCCACTCAAGTGGCCATAACCGCCGAACGGGCATTACTCGCTTCCCTGGGCGGCGGCTGCCAGGTTCCCATCGGCGCCTATGCAACAGTTGACGGCGATCGCGTCACCTTGCGGGCGGTGGTCGTTTCGCCCGACGGCGCGCAGTTGATCGGCGATCGAACCGAAGGCCCCGCCGCCGACGCCGCGCGGATTGGCCGCGAGCTCGGGGAAGCACTGCTGGCCGCGGGCGCCGACAGTATCCTGGAGACCGTCTACGGATGAACAAGGTATACCTGGTAGGCGCCGGACCAGGCGATCCTGAACTCATCACCTGGAAAGGCCGCCGTCTGCTGGAGCAGGCGGATTCCGTTCTGTACGATTTCCTGGCGAATCCGGCTTTGCTCGACTTGGCGCCCGCGCAAGCCGAACGCATCTACGTCGGCAAGAAGAAATCCGTCCACGCCTTCAGCCAGGAAGAAATCTGCGCCATGCTGATCGAGCGCGCGCGGCGCGGTTTGAATGTGGTGCGGCTCAAGGGCGGCGACCCGTTCATCTTCGGCCGCGGGGGCGAGGAAGCGGAAGCGTTGGCCGCCGCCGGCGTGCCATTCGAAGTTGTGCCTGGAGTGACGTCGCCGCTTGGCATCGCCGCCTACACGGGCGTGCCGCTCACCCATCGCGAGCACACCAAGCTGGTGACATTCGTCACCGGCCATGACGCCGCCGGTATCGACTGGAGCAAGGTCGGGACGACGGAGACGCTGGTTATTTTCATGGGCATCTTCGCCTTCGACGAAATCGCGCGCCAACTGATTGCCAACGGGCGCCCGGCCGATACGCCCGCCATGGCCGTGCGCTGGGGAACCAAGCCCGAGCAGCAGACCCTGGTGGGCACGCTCGCCACCTTGCCCGGGTTGATCCATGAGCGCGACCTCAAGCCCCCGGCGACGATTATTATCGGCGAGGTGGTTGGGCTGCGGTCCAAACTCAACTGGTTCGAGGGCCTGCCGCTGTTTGGCAAGACCGTCGTCGTTACCCGCGCTCGCGGACAGGCCGCGCCGCTGTCCTCGCGTCTGCGCGCACTTGGCGCGAACGTGGTCGAAGCGCCGGCGATTGAAATTCAGCCCGCGCTTGATTACGATCCGCTCGACCAGGCCATCGCCCATCTGGGTTCCTACGACTGGCTGATCTTCACCAGCGCCAACGGTGTGCGCTTTTTCATGGAGCGCCTGGACCGGTCCGCCATCGATCTGCGGGCGTTGCGCGCGCGGATATGCGCCATTGGTCCGGCGACGCGCGCGGCCGTCGCAGCCTTGCATCTGAAAGTCGACCTGATGGGCAAGGATTATGTCGCCGAAGGCATGATCGAAGCCTTCGCCGCCTACCATCTGGAGGGCCAGCGCGTCTTGCTGCCGCGCGCCGCCGTGGCGCGCGATCTGGTGCCCGTCGAACTGGCGCGGCGCGGCGCCATCGTGGATGTGGTGGAAGCCTATCGCACCGTCGCGCCATCCGCGGCGTTCGATTTGCCGGAAAAACCCGATTGGATTACCTTTACTAGTTCCTCAACCGTTCGAAACTTCGTCGCCGTAGCCGGTGCGCAAGCCATCGCGGGGGTGAAGGTCGCCTCCATCGGCCCGGTAACCTCCGCCACCGCGCGCGCCTTCGGCATCGGCGTGACCATAGAAGCCCACCCCTTCACCGTGGATGGTCTGGTCGATGCTATCCTGCAATTCGGTCGATGAACACCAGCATCTTTGAACTGTTCAAAATCGGTATCGGACCATCCAGTTCGCATACCGTAGGTCCCATGCGCGCGGCGCGATCTTTTGCCGCCGCTCTCGCGGGCGCCGCCATCGGTCGAATTCAAATCGAGTTGTATGGTTCGCTGGGGCTGACCGGGCGCGGGCACGGCACCGATCGGGCGGTCTTGCTGGGGTTGTTGGGAGAAGAGCCGGATCTGGTTGACCCCGCTAACATCGACGGGCTCGTTCGCCAGGTTCGCGATAGCGGATCGTTGGCTGTGTTGGGCCGTCAGACCATTCAGTTCGACGAAGCGGCCGACCTGCTGTTTCGCGGCGATATTGTGTTGCCCGGCCATCCCAACAGCATGCGCTTCACGGCTTTCGATCGCTCCGGAACAGCCCTGCGGCAAGAAGTTTACTATTCCGTAGGCGGTGGATTTGTCGAACGCGAGGGACATCCGCGCGCCAACGAAACCGCGGAGCAGCGGCGTCCGTATCCTTTCTCCAGCGCCGCTGAAATGTTGCGGCAAGGCGAAGCTTCCGGCATGTCCGTGTGGGCCATGATGCTGGAGAATGAAAAATCTCTCAGCACCGAGCCTCAGATTCGGGAACGAGTCGCGCGCATCTGGGATGTGATGCAGCAGTGCACCCGGCGCGGCCTGACCACGGAAGGAACATTGCCGGGCGGCTTGTACGTCACCAGACGCGCTCCGGAGATGTTTCGCAGGCTTCAAGCCGCAACCGGTGACGATCCACTGCGCACCATCGACTGGATCAACCTCTACGCCATCGCCGTGAACGAAGAAAATGCCGCGGGGGGGCGGGTGGTGACGGCGCCAACGAATGGCGCGGCGGGTGTGATCCCAGCCGTAGCCCACTACTATAAGCACTTTGTTCCGTCCTATAGCGGCGAGGGCATTCTCCGTTATTTCCTGGCAGCCGGCGCCATCGGAATCCTGTATAAGGAAAATGCCTCCATCTCGGGCGCCGAAGTCGGATGCCAGGGCGAGGTGGGAGTGGCGTGTTCCATGGCGGCGGGAGGCCTGGTTGCCGCGCTCGAAGGGTCCAACGAAGCCATCGAACATGCCGCCGAAATCGGCATGGAACACAACCTCGGCATGACCTGCGATCCCATCGGCGGACTGGTGCAGATCCCCTGCATCGAACGCAATGCCTTCGGCGCGGTAAAGGCCGTGAACGCCGCGCGCATGGCGATGGCCGATCACCAGGGCCACAAAGTCACGCTCGACCAGGTCATCCGGACCATGTACCAGACCGGCCTGGACATGCGCTCGCATTACAAGGAAACGTCGCTGGGCGGGCTCGCGGTCAACGTGATCGAGTGCTAGGAAAGTTTCGCCCACTCCGCGCCGGCGCAGGCGCGAAAGCCTGCAATCGATACACCCCGGCGCTGCAGCCACAGCCAATAGTCGTTGCGCAGGTCGGCCCACAGGTTGCTTCCGTCCGTCGCGGTGTGCGACGTGTCCAACGTGAAATGATGGGCATACTCGTGCGGCAGCGTGGTGTCGCGCGCATCCCGCAACCCCAAAAACGTCTTGTAATACGGATCTCCGCCGGAACGGCGGCTGGGCCGCGTCGGCCCGGACGACACGCCGCCGGTGCGATCGCGGTCGATGTCGTACCCGAGCGTATCGGTCACAAACAAATTGATCGCGCCTCGCGCCAGGAACTTCGACGGGATCTCGGAATGGCCTTGTTGCCGCACGTACGCCCCTTCCAGTGTGCCGATCTCGAAGCGAATCCCGCTCACGGCAAACTCACGCCCGGCCTTTTGCTGGAACGCCCGGAATTTGGAACGCTCGCGTTCGCTCAAGCCTTTTCCCGCATGAGCACCGGCGTCGAACATCGCCTGCACGCGAACGAGAATCGTTCTTTGGCTCACTGCGCGCTAAACGTAGTCCACGGCCGCGACGGCATGTCGCGCAGTTGCGGTTTCTCCCAGGCGTACTCTTTGTGCTTGCGCAAATGTTCGTCGCGTTTGAACCCCAGTCCGCAAGAATGTCCCAGCGAAGCCCGCATCGTCATAGCCTCAGCCATGGCCGCATCCGATACTTTCGCCTGAACCGCGCCGACAGGCTCGTAAGGCCCCGCCCAAGGCAGCGAGCCGCGCGGCGACCGGTCGATATGGCCGCAAAGCGTGCGCTCGTCCGGGTCGACTTTATTCTCGTAGGTATCGAAGTGGTCGGCCAGAAATTTCTCGGCGGCATGCGCGTCGATCTTGCCTTTGTTCTGCTCCATCAGTTGATTCCAACGGATGTGGCGGGCGTTGGCGCTCTCGCTGCTGTTTTTCAGGTCGAAATCGGTCTCCTCGCGAATCAGCTTTTCATTGACCGGGAAATTGGAACCGGCGAAATAGCCGTCCTTGGTGCGTTGCAGCGTTACGTTTTTCAAGCCCAACTCCAGGCTGGCAACTTCGTTGTTTTTCCGATCCGCGACCAGCCAGTTGTTGGCGTAGCCGCCGTTGTTGCCCTCCTTCATGATGCGCGGCGAAATCGTCGATGGACGCGGAGTATTGCATGGCTTTGCGCGCGCGCACGAATTCCGGCACGCCATCGGGATCGAAACCCGTAGAAGTGGCCGATGGTGGTTTCGGTGATCATGATGCCGGCCGAGTTCAGGCCGAAATCGTCGCCGCTATGAATCAAGCCGGGCATGCCATCCATCATGAAGTGGTTGCCGTGCGGCCGGGGCGACATCGAAAATGATGTTCCAGCGCTCGCCAGTCTCGTAGCTGGTCCAGTTATTGTGCGCGATCACCACCTTGCCGTCCTTGGTATAGCTGCCGGTCGCCACGAAGGCGCTGCAATGCTCGGCGGTAGCTTGCGGCGCCAGCAGATCATGCTGCTTCGCGTCCCATTTATCGAAATATGGCATCTCCAGCCACGCATTCAACGCCACCACGTCCCAAACATCCAGCTTCACGCCGTGCGCTATCGCGCCATCTGCGATGCCCTGCAATTCGGCCCGATATTCGGCTTCCACGTGCGGCCACAGCATGGTCTTCGCCTTGTCGCGGAAAAACTGCCAGTCCTTCTTTTCCATCGTGCGTCATTTCGAAGGTGACGGTCTGCAGCGTATCTCGAATCTCGGGCGCGAGCAGATACCCGTGCTGGTAACCGATTTCCGGCGGGCTGCCTTCCAGATGAACCCAAATCCAGCCGTTCTGTTCCGGGTGCCGCGAGGCACGTTTGAGCCGCGCATCCGCTTGCGGTTCGCGCGATGCGAACGCCAAAGCCAGACCCATAACCAGAAGACCGGCGACAGCAGTGATTCTAGGCATCCCGCTATTATAGTAGGGACGCGATGGCCGAAACTACGCAATTGCGCAAGCTGACCGCTCATGTGAAAGCCGCGGGTTGAGCGTCAAACTGAGTCCAAAGGTTTTGGACAGGGTTCTGGCGAGCATTCCGCGCGTGGCGAATGAAAACGTGCTGGTAGGCTTCGACACGGCCGACGACGCCGGGGTGTACCAGTTGACGCCGGAGCTTGCCCTGGTGCAGACCGTCGATTTTTTTACGCCCATCGTGGACGATCCATTTACTTATCGGCGCGATCGCCGCCGCCAATTCATTGAGCGACGTCTATGCCATGGGCGGCCGACCCATCTCCGCGCTTTCCATCCTGGCCTATCCCGCCAATGGCGACGCTCGACGATCTGGAAGAAATTCTGAAGGGCGGCGCCGAGCAAGATGCGCGAGGCTGGCTGCGCCATTCTGGGCGGCCATAGCGTTGCGGATGACGAAATCAAGTTCGGCTACGCGGTGACCGGCACTGGTGCATCCCGCGCGGGTGACGGCCAATGCCGGAGCGCGGGCTGGTGACGCGCTGGTCTTCACCAAGCGCCTGGGTACAGGCGTGATCTCCACGGCATTGAAGCGCGGCATGGCGCGCGAGGCGGACGTAGAAGCTTCCATCGCTTCCATGCTGACCCTCAACCGCAAAGCCTGCGAAGCGATGGCCGGATGCGACGTCCACGGCTGCACCGACGTGACGGGCTTCGGGTTCATCGGACACGCGCGCGAGATGGCTGTGGCGAGCAGCGTCACGTTGGAAATCGCCGTGGAGAGCCTGCGGTTTTTGCCGGGCGCGCTTGAATATGCCAACATGGGAGCGATTCCCGGCGGATTGAAGAACAATCGCGACTACGCTTCGTGTGCGGTCGAGGCGACTCGCGCTTTGCCGCAAGAGGTGGAGGAACTGCTCTACGATCCTCAAACATCCGGCGGATTGCTGATTAGCATGCCGGAAGCCGATACGGCGGGCTTCATTGCGGCTTACCCGGATGCGTATTCCGTCGGCCGCGTCTTGCCGCGCGGCGCAAAACCGATCGGATTGATATGACTAATAACCACATCATCGTAGCTCTGGACGTTGACTCAGCCGCCGAAGCGCGCGCCCTGGTCGCTCGCCTGGGCAATCAAATTAGCTTCTACAAAGTCGGCATGGAACTCTACGCCGCGGCCGGCATGGACTATGTGCGCGAGCTGCTGGACAAAGGCAAAGAAGTCTTCCTCGATATGAAGTATTACGATATCGGCGAAACCGTGAAGCGGGCGGTGCGGGTCGCGGCCCGCGGCGGCGTGCGGTTTCTAACCGTGCATGGCAGCAGCCAGGTGATGCGCGCGGCGGTCGAAGGCCGCGGCGATGCGGCTACCCAACTCTTGGCTGTCACAGTATTGACCAGCTTCGACCAGCAGGACTTGGTCGACATGGGCTACCAGTGCACCATTTCGGAGTTAGTCGCGCTGCGGGTGCGCAAAGCCCGGGAAGCTGGTATGGACGGTCTGGTGTGTTCCCCGCTGGAAGCCGCAACGGTGCGCGCGCAAGCCGGCGCCGGCGCGATCCTGGTCACCCCCGGCGTACGTTCCGCCGGTTCGTCGCAAGGCGATCAGAAGCGCGTCGCCACGCCGGCCGAAGCCATCGCCAACGGCGCTAACTACGTTGTGATGGGCCGCCAGATCACCCGCGCGGACGATCCGGCCGCCGAGGCGGCACGTGTCGCGGAGGAAATCGCCGGATCGCTGCGGACCGTACCTTGTTCGTAGTTGGATTGATTTCCGACACGCACGGGTTGTTGCGGCGGGAAGCGCTCCATGCCCTGGCCGGTTCGAACTTGATCATCCACGCCGGAGACATCGGCAAGCCTGAGATCTTGGATTCGCTCAATCAGATCGCCCCGGTTGTTTCCATACGCGGCAACGTCGATACGGCCGCGTGGGCCAAACAACTGCCCACAACGGCCGTCGCCGACGCGGACGGCTCCCTCATCTATGTCCTGCACGACTTGAACCAACTGGATCTCGATCCGGCCGCCGCCGGCTTCCAGGTGGTCGTGTCCGGCCACTCGCACAATCCGTCCAAGACTGAACGGTCAGGCGTGCTGTTTATCAACCCCGGCAGCGCCGGTCCCCGCCGCTTCAAACTGCCCATCACTGTGGCGCGCATGAAGCGCTCTCCGGACGGCTGGCAAGTCGAGTTCATTGACCTGGAACAACGCCCTTCTGACCCAGTGTTATGATGGGGTTTAGTTTCTATCCGAGGTAAATCCCATTGGCTTTAGTGGAAGGTTGTAAGCACTCCCTGGAAATCACCGTGCCTCTCGAGGAAGTCGAGGCGGAGACCAGCCGCGCGGTGGCGAACGTCCAGAAGCGCGCAAAGTTACCGGGTTTCCGGCCTGGCAAGGCGCCGGCGGCCATCATTCGCCAGCAGTTCTCCGGCGATATCCGGCGTCAGGTGCTGGAAAGTCTAATTCCCAAGCATCTGCATAATCGCTTCGAAGCGGAAGATCTGAAGGTGGTCGGTCAGCCCGATGTGACCGAAGTACACATGGATCCGGGCGAGCCGTTGCGCTTCAAGGCCGAGTTCGAGGTCATTCCCGATGTCGAATTGCAAGATTATAAGGGTCTGACGGTCAAGTATCACGATCCTTCGGTCACCGACGAAAACGTCGATAAGCGCTTCGAGGAGTTGCGCCACCAGAAGGCGGAGTTCGTCAACGAAGATCCGCGCCCGCTCCAGAATGGCGATTTCGCCGTGTTGGCGCTTGAGAGCATCGGCGGCGTCGATGGTCCTGCCGTGAAGGACGACGAGATGACTCTCGAAATCGGCGGCGGCGATACGCTCGAAAACTTCAGCGACAACCTGCGCGGCATGAGTCCCGGCGAGGAGAAGGAGTTCGACGTTCAATATCCCGAGGACTACGGCCAGCCCAAGCTCTCCGGCAAGACCGTCCGCTTCCGCGCGCAGGTTAAAGGCGTACGGCGCAAGGAGCTTCCCGAAATCAACGACGAATTTGCGCAGGATCTGGGCGACTATCGAACCGTCGACGAGCTGCGCGAGGCCGTACGCAAGTCCATCTTCGGGCAGCGCCAGTTCGAGGCGCAGCAGGAGGCCAAGAACCAATTGGTCGACAAGTTGGTCGACTTGCACGAATTTCCGGTGCCCGAAACCTTCGTCGAGCAGCAGATCAAGAGCCGGCTCGAACAGCGCGTGCGCGCGCTCGCCGAGCAGGGGATCGATCCCAAATCGTTGAACATCGACTGGAAGAAGTTGATGGAGAGCCAGCGCGATAAAGCGCTCCGCGAGGTCAAGGCGTCCATGCTCTTATCGCGTATTTCGGAGCGCGAAGCAATCAGCGCGACCCGCGACGAGGTAGACAAGGAAGTCGACCGGATGGCCCGCCAGCAGCGCGAGCCTTTCCCGGCCGTTCGCCTGCGCTTTGAAAAGGACGGCACCCTAGGCCGCATCGCGTCGCATATCCAGACTGAAAAGACCCTGAATTTCTTGTTTGAACACGCCGGAAAGACGGAGGAGTAGTCTATGAAATGGGCTGTCTGCTTGTTGGCTTTTTTCGCAATCGCCGCCTCGGCCGCCGATATCGGTGGGACATGGAAGGGTTCGGCCGAAACGCCTAACGGTACCGTTGAGAGAACCTTCGTCTTTAAGGTGGATGGCCATAAGCTCACCGGCGAAACCACCAGCAATATGTTCGGCAAATCGGCGATCGACGACGGTTCCGTCGATGGAGATCGGATTTCCTTTACTATCAAGGTGAACGTACAGGGCAACGAAGGAAAAGTCAGTTACAAGGGCAAGGTGGAAGGCGACACAATTCACTTCAAGGTGGAAATTGCGGCGGCCGGCACGAGCCTGGAGATGGATGCCAGGCGCGTCCCCTAAGCAGCCAGTACTTTCCCACCCGATTGGGTAGATTGCCTAAATCACCAAGTTCAAGCGATAATGGAGTTGAACCCGTTTTGCTGCCCCGAGTGCCACGGGTTAGGCGCATACCTTGGGCGCCACCCGCCCAGGAGTTTCAGGAGGCCATTGCGTGAAGCGTGCCGGATCCGATGAGGCCCTACGATGTTCGTTCTGCCATAAAAGCCAAGATGTAGTTGGGAAGCTCATCTCATCCCCGAGCGATTATCCGCGAGCGTATATCTGCGATGAATGCATCGCGGTATGCAACTCGATCTTAGACGATGACAAGGTGGACCAGCCATCCGGGCTGCCGCACAAAATCCCAAAACCGCTGGAAGTAAAGGAGCATCTGGACCAGTACGTTATCGGCCAGGAGGCCACCAAAAAGAAGTTGGCCGTAGCCGTTTACAATCATTGCAAGCGCATTCATATGAACAGGATGCGGAACTCCGACGTAGAGCTTTCCAAATCCAACATTCTGCTCATCGGTCCCACCGGAACCGGCAAGACTCTGATGGCGCAAACCCTGGCGCGCATTCTCGATGTTCCCTTCGCCATCGTGGACGCCACCACGCTGACCGAAGCCGGCTATGTGGGTGAAGACGTCGAAAACATCATCCTGAAACTCTTGCAAGCCGCGGATGGAGACGTCCAGAGGTGTCAGCAGGGTATCATATACATAGACGAGATCGACAAGATCTGCCGCAAAGACGAGAATCCCTCGATCACCCGCGATGTTTCGGGCGAGGGCGTGCAGCAGGCGCTGCTTAAGATCCTGGAAGGCACCATCGCGAACGTGCCGCCGCAAGGTGGCCGCAAACATCCCCACCAGGAGTTTACGCCGGTCGATACGACCAATATCCTGTTTATCTGTGGCGGAGCCTTCGTCGGACTGGAGAAGGTGGTCGGGCGTCGCGTAGGCAAGAAATCCATGGGCTTCCTGCCGGAAGAAGAGAAGACCAAGACCATCGACATCACCGGCCACCGCGACATCAATTTGCTGGCTCAGGCGCAGCCGCAGGACCTGATCAAGTTCGGATTCATCCCGGAATTTATCGGGCGCCTCCCGGTGAATGCGGTTTTGGAGGAACTGGACAAGGATTCGCTGGTGCAGATCCTGATCCGGCCCAAGAACGCCATCGTCAAGCAGTACCAGAAGCTTTTTGAGTTCGAAAATGTTCGCTTGAAGTTTAGCGATGACGCCCTGGAGGCGATCGCCGATTTGGCCCTGGAGCGTAAGGTGGGCGCGCGCGGCCTGCGCATGATCCTCGAAGACCTGATGCTCGATCTGATGTATTACCTCCCATCGTACAAGAAGGTGAAGGAATTTCTGGTCACCAAAGAGATGGTGCTTTCCCAGAAGATCAGCCTTACAATATTGGAAAAGGCCGGCTAAGCCCGCCCGCGCGGTTTCACTTTTGCGCCAAACCCGCCCACCCGGCCATGAGGCGCCGGTACAGAATCCTTTCGGAGAAACATGCTTACATTAAAGGAAAAATCGGATACAAAGCGTTTGCCGATGATGCCGATACGGGACGTGGTGATCTTCCCGTACATGATGACCCCGTTCGTAGTCGGGCGCGAATCGAGCGTGCGGGCCCTTGAAGAAGCCATGGCCGGCGATAAGAAGATCTTCCTCGCCACCCAGCACGACGCTTCCATCGATGAGCCGAAGCCCAACGAAATCTATACCGTAGGTACGGTTGTCAATATCGTCCAGAGCCTCAAATTGCCGGACGGCAACATCAAGGTCCTCGTGGAAGGCGTGGAGCGCGCCAAGGTCTTTTCAATCACTGACGACGAGGGATTTTTCCGCGCCGTCGTTCGCACGTTCAATTTCAAGGTGGAGGCCGGTCCTCAACTGGATTCGCTCACCAGCCGCGTAACTACCCTGTTTGAACAGTACGTCAAGCTCAGCCAAAACCTGAACTACGAAACCATGATTGCCGCCATCCGCGTGGATGATGCCGGCAAACTGGCCGATACCGTCGGCGCCAACCTGCAGTTGACCATCGAGGAAAAGCAGGAACTGCTCGAAATCTTCGACCCCGTGGATCGCTTGACCCGGGTGGCCGAGATGCTCGACATCGAAATCGAAAAGCTGAACGTCGATCGCACCATCCAGGGACGCGTTAAGCGCCAGATGGAGAAGGCTCAGAAAGAGTATTACCTCAACGAGAAGATCAAGGCCATCCAGAAGGAGCTCGGCCGCGGCGAAAAGAGCGAGATCGACGATTTGAAGCGCCGGATCGAAACCGCCGGCATGACCAAGGATGCGCTGGAAAAGGCGATGGCGGAGTTGAAGCGGCTGGAGAACATGCCGCCCATGTCCGCCGAATCGACCGTTTCGCGGAACTACCTGGATTGGCTGCTGGCGGTGCCGTGGAAGAAAAAGTCCAAGGAAATTCGCGATCTGACGTTTGCGGAACAAGTCCTCGAATCGGACCACTACGGTCTGGAAAAGATCAAAGAACGCATCCTGGAATTCCTGGCGGTGCGCCGCCTGGTGAAGAATCCACGCGGCTCGATCCTCTGCTTTGTCGGCCCCCCCGGCGTTGGTAAAACCTCTTTGGGTATGTCCATCGCCAAGGCTACCGGACGTAAGTTCGTGCGCATGTCGCTCGGCGGCGTACGGGACGAAGCCGAAATTCGCGGCCATCGCCGTACCTATATCGGCGCGCTGCCCGGTCAGATCATTCAGATGATGAAAAAGGCAGGGACGCGCAATCCTGTCTTCATGCTGGATGAAGTAGAGAAGATGTCGATGGATTTCCGCGGCGACCCGTCCGCGGCGCTGCTCGAAGTTCTGGATCCCGAGCAAAATTTCATGTTCGTCGATCACTATCTGGATGTGGAGTACGACCTCAGTCAGGTCTTCTTCATCGCCACGGCCAACGTTCTGCATTCCATTCCACCGGCGTTGCAGGACCGCATGGAAGTCATTCGGCTTTCCGGTTACACCGAATATGAGAAGCTGGAAATTGCCAAGCGCTTCCTGGTGCGCAAGCAGATGGAGCAGACCGGCCTTTCCAAAGACGAAATCGAGTTTTCCGACGAAGGGCTGCAGGGGCTGATCCAATACTACACACGCGAAGCCGGCGTCCGGAACCTGGAACGTGAGGTCGGCAACGTGTGCCGGAAAATGGCGCGCCGGGTGGTGAACGCGCAAAGCTCCAAGGATAAGAAGCGTGCTGAAAAGATCGTAATCAGCGGCGAGAATCTGCCGGACTTGCTCGGCCCTCAACGCTTCCGCGACCTGCAGGCCGAAAAGAAGAACGAGATTGGGGCGGCGGTAGGTTTGGCCTGGACCGAAGTCGGGGGCCAGATCCTGACCACCGAAGCCACGCTGATGGAAGGCAAAGGCAAGCTGACCATCACCGGCAAACTGGGCGAGGTGATGCAGGAATCCGCGCAGGCCGCAATGAGTTATATTCGTTCCAGGGCCCATCAGTTTGGATTGCCCCGGGATTTCTACAGAAATCTCGACGTCCACATCCATATCCCCGAGGGTGCTATTCCTAAGGATGGTCCTTCGGCGGGCATTACCATGGCCACTACGATTTGTAGTGCTCTGACCAGAATCCCGGTGCGGGGCGACGTGGCCATGACCGGAGAAATCACGCTGCGGGGCAAGGTTCTGGGTATCGGCGGCTTGAAGGAAAAGCTGTTGGCCGCGCACCGCCACGGAATTAACGAAGCCATCGTACCGATGGATAATAAGAAGGATCTGCCGGAGATCCCTGAAAATATTCGCAACGAAATGAAGATCAATTTCGTCGAGTCGATGGACGAAGTTCTCAAAATCGCATTAGAGCGGGAGATTGTGGCTTTACCCATGCCCCCAGGTGTGGAAGTCGCCTCTCAGCCTGAAGAGATTGTTGCTCACTAACTGGCAGCAACTTGGTAATTGACAGCACTTTTGTAACGTCTTCGGCCAAGCCCGAACAGTTCCCCTCTGACGGGTTGCCTGAGATCGCCTTTTTAGGGAGAAGTAACGTAGGAAAGTCCAGCCTGATTAACGCCCTGGTCGGGCGCAAAGGGCTGGCTTTCACCAGTAGCACTCCGGGCCGCACGCAAACGCTCAACTTTTACCGAATTAATGGGTCGCTGTATTTTGTCGATCTTCCAGGTTATGGCTATAGCCGGGTACCCAAGACGGTTTCAGGCGAATGGCACGAGTTGATCGAAAGCTACCTCTTGTCGAGGCAGACCCTGGATCTTTCGCTCCTGATCCTGGATGCCCGCAGGGGCTGGATGGATCGGGATCTGCAGTTGAAGGAATGGCTGGACCAGCACGACCGGCGATACCTGGTGATCGCCACAAAAATAGATAAATTGAATCAATCGGAACAATGGCAAGGTCTGGCGGCAATCCGCAAGGAAAACGTCGAACCTCTGCTATTCTCGGCCTCCACCGGCCGGGGAGTGAGGGAACTTTGGCAAGTGATAACGAAAACACTCCAGACGCGGTAAATACCACCACACCGCAAGAAGAATCAGACAAGTCGTCCGAGCGCTCGCACGAACGGCCTGCCCGTACCCAGACGGAACAACCCACCGCGCCTCCTCAGGATGACGCTCCCGCCTCCGGGCCCCAAGGATCTGCCGAACCGGCAGGCGCCGGCGGCCATCACGGAGGCCATCGCCGCACCAAGCCGCCGGCGACGGCGAAGAACGGCTCACCCACTTTGGACCTTGTCGAATTGAAAGACATGAGCATCCAACGGCTCAACCAGGTGGCCAAGGATATGAATGTGGCCGGCGCCGCCGGTCTGCGTAAACAGGAGCTGATCTTCAAGATCCTGCAAACCCAGGCCGAGAAGAGCGGACTGATTTTCTCCGAAGGCGTGCTCGAATGCCTGCCCGACGGTTTTGGCTTCCTGCGCGCGCCGGAGTACAACTACCTGCCCGGCCCCGACGACGTGTACGTCTCGCCTTCACAAATCCGGCGTTTCGATCTGCGCACCGGCGACACCATCTCGGGCCAGATCCGTCCGCCCAAGGAAGGGGAGCGTTACTTCGCCCTCATCAAGGTGGATGCGATCAACTTCGAACCGCCCGAGGAAGCGCGCAACAAAATCTTCTTCGATAACCTGACGCCGCTCTATCCCGACGAACGGATCAAGCTGGAAACGGTACGAGACAACTTCTCGGGCCGCGTCATGGATCTGCTGACGCCGATCGGCAAAGGGCAGCGCGGCCTGATCGTTTCGCCGCCCCGTACCGGTAAGACGATGCTCCTGCAAAGCATCGCCAACTCGGTTACCACCAATCATCCCGAGGTTACGCTCATCGTTTTGCTGATCGATGAGCGGCCCGAAGAAGTCACCGACATGCAGCGGTCGGTGCGCGGCGAAGTGATCAGTTCCACCTTCGACGAGCCCGCCACGCGGCACGTCCAGGTGGCCGAAATGGTCATCGAAAAGGCCAAGCGCCTGGTCGAGCATAAGAAGGATGTAGTCATCCTGCTCGATTCCATCACGCGCCTGGCGCGCGCTTACAATACCATCGTTCCGCCCTCCGGCAAGGTGCTCTCCGGCGGCGTAGACTCCAACGCGCTACAGCGCCCGAAGCGGTTCTTTGGCGCCGCGCGCAATATCGAAGAAGGCGGATCGCTCACCATCATTGCCACTTCGCTGATCGACACCGGCAGCCGCATGGACGACGTCATCTTCGAAGAATTCAAAGGCACCGGCAACCTGGAAATCCACCTGGAGCGCAAGTTGGTGGATAAGCGCGTCTTCCCGGCCATCGACATCAACAAGAGCGGTACCCGTAAGGAAGAGCTTCTCATGCCTAAAGAGGAACTCAACCGGGTGTTCATCCTGCGCCGCGTTTTGAATCCGCTTTCACCGGTGGAGACCATGGAACTGCTGCTCGATAAGCTCGGCAAGACCCGCAGCAACGCGGAATTCCTGAATTCGATGAACGGCTAAGCCTGCATGCTTCAGCGCGGCGACGCCATCCTTCTGCTTTCCTTCGGCGGTCCAGACAAAGCCGATGAGGTAATGCCATTTCTGGAGAACGTCTTGCGCGGCCGCAATGTGCCCCGCGAGCGGATGCTCGAGGTTGCCGGGCATTATTATCATTTCGGCGGCCGCAGTCCGATTAACGATCAGAACCGGGCGCTGCTGGCGGCGCTGCGGCAGATCCTCGCGGTGGAAGGGCCGGACTTGCCGGTTTACTGGGGCAACCGCAACTGGCATCCGCTCCTTGCCGATACTTTACGCCAGATGACGGCGGACGGCGTGACGCGCGTCTTTGCGTTCGTTACTTCGGCCTTCAGTTCGTATTCGGGATGCCGGCAGTATCTGGAAGACATTGCTCGCGCGCGGGAAGCAATCGGAGCGGCGGCGCCCGAAGTGCTGAAATTGCGGGTGTTCTACAATCATCCGGCTTTTATCGAGACCATGGCCGAGCGCGTTGCGGCCGCGCTCGAGCAAGTTCCCGAGGAACGGAGGGCGTCGGCGTCGCTGGCGTTTTCCGCGCACAGCATACCGCTCGCCATGGCCGAAACCAGCAACTACGTCCAGCAGATTGAAGAGGCCTGCCGCCTGGTGGCCGAGCGTGTGGGCCGGCCGTCGTACCGTCTCGTTTATCAGAGCCGCAGCGGCTCGCCCGGGCAGCCGTGGCTGGGTCCCGATGTCCTCGAGTATCTGCGCGAACTGGCCGCGGCCGGCGGCGGCGATGTCGTGCTCGCGCCCATCGGGTTCATTTCCGATCACATGGAAGTGGTCTACGACCTGGATACCGAAGCGCGCCAGTTGTGCGATTCGCTCGGCCTGCACATGGTCCGGGCGGCCACCGTCGGGGCGGATCCGCGGTTTGCTTCGATGATTCGCGAACTGGTTCTCGAGCGCCGCGGAGAGGTCCCCCCCGCGCCTTAGGCCAACACGGCCCGAGCCATCCTGTCTGCGCCGCTGACTGCTGTCCCGCCCCGAAAATGCGCCGCCCCTAGTCCTTTTTTCCCACTTACCTCTATTCCTCTTAGTTCCGCCCGCCGATCAATAGGTGTGAGGCAAATGCCTCATGCGTAAGCGGCGCATCTTGAGACTTTTCGTTCAGTTGCGCCACTACAATGCGATCTGGCAGAAACGATGAGGCGGTAAGGAATGGACGATCAAGACGTCATTCGAGAGTTCCTTATTGAAAGTAATGAGAATCTGGTTCGTCTGGACCAGGAAATGGTGGAGCTCGAAAAGCGCCCCAAAGACCCCCAATTATTGGCGGATATCTTCCGCACAATCCACACCATCAAAGGGACTTGCGGCTTCCTTGGTTTTGCCTGTCTGGAATCCATCACGCACCTGACCGAGAACATCCTTAGCCAGTTGCGCGACGGTAAACGCGAACTGACTCCCGAACTCGTGACGCTCACTCTGGAAGCCGTTGACGTGGTGAAATCCATTCTTGTCGCCATCGAAGCCAATGGAAAGGAAGGGGCCGAAAACTTCGACGAACTGCGCCAGCGGCTGAAAGCGGCCTGCGCCGATGCTAGCGCCGGAACGCCTTGCGGTGAATCGAGCACAGCCCCCGGCGAGGCGGAGACCACCGCGGCCCCGAAAGGCCCGTCGGTCGCGGATTCCACCATCCGCGTCGACGTGGTCCTGCTCGACAAGCTAATGAATCTGGTTGGTGAACTGGTATTGGCCCGCAATCAGATTCTGCAATTCAACGCCCACCAGGAAGACTCCACGCTGAACGCTACGTCACAGCGGCTAAACCTCATCACCACTGAGCTCCAGGAAGGCGTGATGAAGACCCGCATGCAACCCATCGGCGTGGTCTGGAATAAACTGCCGCGGCTGGTGCGGGATCTGGCTACGGCGTTCGGTAAACAGATTCGCCTGGAAATGGAAGGTGCGGATACCGAACTGGACAAGACCATTATCGAAGCCATCAAAGATCCGCTGACGCACCTTGTGCGCAACTGCTGCGACCATGGCATTGAAAGGCCGGAGGTGCGCGCCCACAACGGCAAGCCGCCGCTCGGACGCTTAACTTTGCGGGCTTACCACGAAGGGGGACAGGTCAACATTGAAATCGGGGACGACGGGGCCGGCATCAGTACCAAGGCGCTCAAGACCAAAGCTGTTCAACTAGGCTTGGTTCGCATGGAACAAGCCGAGCGCATGACGGACCGCGAGGCGCTGGCGTTAGTTTTTCTGCCGGGGTTCTCGACTGCCGCTGAAGTGACCAGCGTGAGCGGCCGCGGCGTCGGCATGGACGTGGTCAAGACCAACATCGAAAAAATTGGCGGTGTCGTGGACCTGGTCAGCCGGCCGGGCGAAGGCACAACACTAAAGCTGAAAATTCCTCTGACGCTCGCCATCATTCCGGGGCTGGTCGTCACGCTGCGGGAAAGACGCTCCGCGCCGCGAGAGATCGAAGGCGGCGGAGTCCGGTATGTGATCCCCCAGGTCAGCTTGCTTGAGTTGATTCGCCTCGAAGGCGATACCGGCAAGCGGCAGATCGAGCGCATTCACGACACACCGTTTTATCGCCGGCGCGGCAGCCTGCTGCCCCTGGTTTATCTGGCCGACGTCCTGCGTTCCGGTTGCGCGGCCGATTCCGGCGTCATCAATATTGTCGTTTTGCAAGCCGAAGACCGGCAGTTCGGCTTGGTTGTGGACGGCGTGAGCGATACGCAGGAAATCGTAGTCAAGCCGCTGGGCAAACAGTTGAAGGGGCTGAATTGCTACGCCGGCGCCACCATTATGGGAGACGGCAGGGTGGCCCTGATCCTGGATGTTTCGGGAATCGCGCAACTCTCCGGCGTCGCCCGGGAATCCCGCGATAAGACGGGGCCGGAAGTCCAGCAGCACGATTTTGCGGATAGCGACCGGCAGACGTTTCTGCTGTTTCGCGCCGGCTCGTTCGAACGTGTGGCGGTGCCGCTTTCCCTGGTCGCCAGGTTGGAGGAAATTCCGGTCGGCAAGATCGAGCATGCCGGCGGAAAGCGGGTCGTGCAATACCGCGATCGCATCCTGCAATTGGCGCCTCTGGCTCGGATACTCGATCCTGGCGCACCCGACACCAGCGCGATGCAGGACCCCGCGCAGGTGGTCGTTTTCAACGACGGGGAGCGTAGCATCGGTATCATGGTCGATCGGATCCTCGATATCGTCGAGGATCAAGTATCGGCTCGGCAAACTGGCAGACCGCCCGGGATTGCTCGGGTCGGCTGTGATCGCGAAAAAGGTCACCGACCTGCTCGATCTGCACGCCGTGATTGCGTCGGTTGATGAAGGCTGGTTCAAAGGCCGCAATGCGCAGTGCTCGGCCACAGCAACGATTTTGGTAGCGGATTCGTCCGCCTTCGTGCGCGGTTTGGTACGCAACACGCTCGAGATGGCCGGTTACCGCGTGGTGGAGGCAGCCGACGCTAAGGGAGCGCTGCGGGAGATGGAGCGCCGTAAAGTCGACGTGGTGTTGGCCGGCGTTGACTTGCCGTCGGATGGCGGGTGCGGATTGCTGGAAGGCATGCGGCGCGTGCCCGGCCTGACCCAAATTCCGTCGCTGGCCTTGATCGATACGGTCGAACAGGCGCCGGACGAGGCAGCTCGGGCGACGGGGTTCTCCGACTACCAACTCAAGTTCGATCGCGACGCCATGCTGCGCTCGCTCGCCCGCCTTTCGAGCGTTGTGGGCAGGCGCGAGCCGGTGGGCGATGGGGAGAAAGTCTAAATCCATGACCGATTCAAAGACAGCAGCGGGCCCGGCGGCCGGCTCCGTGCGAGCGAACCACGAGTTCGCGACCTTCTTCGTCGACGGCCTCTTTTTCGGTATCGACGTCTTGCAGGTGCAGGAGGTGCTGCGCTATCAGGAGATGACGCAGGTGCCGTTGGCGCCCGACGTAATCGAAGGCCTGATCAACTTGCGCGGCCAGATTGTCACCGCCGTGGATATGCGGCGGCGCTTGAAGCTCAAGCCGAGGGCCGACGGCCAGACCCCCATGAACACCGTCGTGCGCACGAAAGAGGGCACCGCGGTCAGCCTATTAGTGGACGAGATCGGCGATGTGGTTGAAGTGGACTCCGAAGCCTTTGAACGCCCTCCCGACAACGTGGACCCCGCCGCGCGCGATCTGCTGCAGGGCGTCTACAAGCTAAAAGACCGTCTCCTGCTCATCCTCGATACCGAGAAGACCATCGACATTGCGGGCAGTGCGGTATGACGGCGCTCGCGGCCTGAGGAATCCAGTGGCCTTTACCTTTTTCTTTCGCGACCAGCAGGTGCTGGATCGGGTGGTGGATGAACTGCTCCCCATCCTGGCCGGCCGCAGTTGTCCCAGGGTTTGGGATGCGGGTTCCGCCATGGGACAAGAGCCCTACACCTTAGCCATGATGCTGGCCGAACGAATGGGACACTTCGGCTTCGACAACCTGCGCATCGACGCCACGGACGTGGAGCCTTCCGGCCAGTTCGCGCGCGCTATCGACTCGGCGGTCTACGAGCGCGAGGAGCTGTCGCGCTTACCCCAAGGCATTCTGGAGAAATACTTTGAACCGAATGGCTCGCCGCAGCGCTTTCGCGTGATCGAAAGCATTCGCCGGCGGGTGGTTTTCCAGCAGCACGACCTGCTGTCGTTGCGGGAGATTGGGCAAGGATATTCGCTGGTTTTGTGCAAGAACGTGTTGCTCCACTTCCAGCAGCCGGAACGGGTGCGGGTGCTCAAGATGTTTCACCGCGCCCTCGCGCCCGGCGGCTTGTTTGCCAGCGAACTGACGCAGGAGATGCCACCGGAACTCGCGCCTCTATTCGAACGCGCCATTCCCGACGCCCAGGTGTTCCGCAAACGGGAGGACGGCGGATGCGTGTTGTAACCCTGGAAAATAGCGGGCAGATCTACACCTCCCAGGTTTACTTGATTCTGGG
The DNA here is from genome assembly GCA_963738375.1 of Bryobacterales bacterium. GTDB lineage: Bacteria > Acidobacteriota > Terriglobia > Bryobacterales > Bryobacteraceae > Bog-159. The sequence continues at coordinate 615,630 of CAVTWL010000006.1, forward strand.
TCAATCGAGCCATCTGGAAGATGTCAACACGCTGGTCGATACCGGGCAGGATCCGGCGATATTGAAGAGCATTCGCAAGGCGCCCACAGGGGTGGGTAAGTGGCCCGTCGAACAAGTGGTGCTGACGCACAACCACTCCGATCACTGCGCCCTGCTGCCGCGGATCTTGGAAGCGTTCCACCCCCAGGTATTGGCGTTTTCACCGAATACGGATGGCGTCAGCCGCGTCCTGCGCGACGGAGAATTCATCAAGATGGGCGATGAATTCTTTGAAGTGATTCACATGCCGGGTCACAGCAGCGACTCGATCTGTTTATACAACGGGACCGAGGGAGTGCTTTTTGCGGGCGATTCGCCGATATTGATCGCGCGTGGGGCCGGCGCCTACGAACCGGGTTTTCTGGCGGCGTTCGAGAAGCTGTGCGCGCGCGACGTGCGGATAATCTTTTTCGGACACGGTCCACCGCTGCTGGAGAACTGCAATCAGAGGGTGCGAGAGTCATGGAAGATAGCTGCGGGTGCACTACGTAACGAGGATAAAGGAGCAGAAAATGGCAAGACAAACAGGTAACGGCCGGAGCGTTGGCCCCGTGCGAAACCAGTCCACCGGCGCCGCCGTTCTGGACCATCCAGTAAACGATGCAGAGGAACACAAGAAGGATTTGCTGCAGGAGGAGATCCTGCGGGTGGCAGTCGCGATGCAAGAAGGGCGGCTCGCCGAGCGCGGCCGCGCGAACCTGTTTGAGGGTAGCGACCGGGCTGTCGTCGATGGGCTGAACCGCATGCTCGACGCGGTAATCAAGCCGCTGAATGTCTCCGCCGAGTACGTGGACCGGATCTCGAAGGGCGATATTCCGCCTAAAATCACCGACACCTACAACGGCGATTTCAACGAGATCAAGAACAACCTGAATGTCTGCATCGATGCCGTCGGCTCGCTGGTTAGCGATGCCGGGATGCTGGTCACCGCGGCGGTCGAAGGAAAACTGGCGACGCGCGCCGACGCGACCAAGCACCAGGGCGATTTCCGCAAGATCGTGGAAGGCGTCAACCGTACGCTCGATGCGGTCATCAGGCCGCTGAATGTCTCCGCCGAGTACGTGGACCGGATCTCGAAAGGCGATATTCCGCCTAAAATCACCGACAGTTACAACGGCGATTTCAACGAGATCAAGAACAACCTGAACGTATGCATCGATGCCGTCGGCTCGCTGGTTAGCGACGCCGGGATGCTGGTCACGGCGGCGGTCGAAGGAAAACTGGCGACGCGCGCCGACGCGACCAAGCACCAGGGCGATTTCCGCAAGATCGTGGAAGGCGTCAACCGCACGCTCGATGCGGTCATCAGGCCGCTGAATGTCTCCGCCGAGTACGTGGACCGGATCTCGAAAGGCGATATTCCGCCTAAGATTACCGACAGCTACAACGGCGATTTCAACGAGATCAAGAAAAACCTCAACAACTGTATCGACAACATCAACTCGCTGGTCTCCGAGACCGGGTTGCTGATCAAGGCTTCGGCGGAAGGCAGGCTGACCACCCGCGCCGACGCTACCAAACACCAGGGCGAGTATCAGCGGATCGTCGCGGGTGTGAACGAGATGTTGGACGCCATCCTTCTGCCCATCGGTGAAGGCAACCGCGTATTGGCGCAGATCTCGGCCGGCAAGATCGACGAGTTGATCGCGCAGACCTACAAGGGCGATCACGAGAAGATGAAGCAGGCGGTCAACAATGTAGCTTCCGTGCTGCAGAGCTTGCAGAAGGAAATGGCGCGCTTGACGGAGGCTTCCCATGAAGGGCTGCTATCGGAACGGGGCAAGGCGGCGCAATTCGAGGGCGCTTACGCCAGTATTGTCACCGGCGTCAACGACATGTTGGACGCCATTTTGCTGCCGATCGGCGAAGGGAACCGCGTGCTGCGCTTGATCCGCGGCGGCAATCTGCGCGAGCGGGTGGACATTGCCTGCAAGGGCGATCACGAGAAGATGAAGGATGCCATCAACGGCGTCCATACCTGGCTGACCAATCTGGTCGCCTATGTCACCAAGATCGCCAACGGCGACATGACAGCCAGCGTCGATAAGGCTTCGAGCGACGACCAGATTCATGAGTGGCTGGTGCTGTTGAAGCAGAATATCAACGCGCTGGTGGACGACGTCAATACGCTGGCGCAGGCTGCGGTGAATGGACGTTTGGGGATACGGGCCGAAGCGGCCAAACATCGCGGGGATTACCGCAAGATCATCGATGGCTTCAACCACACGCTCGATACGGTGGTCGATCCGCTGAAAGTGGCGGCCAACCAGGCTTCGGCGCTGGCATCCTCGGCGGAGGAATTGACCGCGGTGAGCAATCAGATGGCGTCCAACGCGGAAGAAACGGCTACGCAGGCGAACGTGGTCTCGGCGGCCAGCGAGCAGGTTTCAAAGAACGTCACCGTGGTGGCGACCGGAAGCGAGCAGATGCAGGCCTCCATTCGCGAAATCGCCAAAAGCGCCAATGAGTCTGCCAAAGTCGCCAAGGCGGCGGTTGGCGTGGCTGAAACCACCAATAGCACGATCGCGAAGCTTGGTGAATCGAGCGTCGAAATCGGCAAGGTGATCAAGGTGATCACGTCCATCGCGCAACAGACCAACCTGCTGGCGCTCAATGCCACCATCGAGGCGGCGCGCGCGGGCGAAGCGGGCAAGGGTTTCGCGGTAGTCGCCAACGAGGTGAAGGAACTCGCCAAGGAGACGGCTAAAGCGACCGAGGAGATCGGGCAGAAGATCGACGCGATCCAAACAGACACCAAGGGCGCGGTGCAGGCCATCGGGGAGATCAGCGCGATCATCAATCAGATCAACGATATCTCCAACAACATCGCTTCCGCCGTCGAGGAGCAGACGGTCACCACCAATGAGATCGCCCGCAACGTCGGGGAAGCGGCAAAAGGAACGGGGGAAATCGCCAAAAATATCGGCGGGGTGGCCATCGCCGCGCAGAACACCACGCGGGGCGCTACCGATATGCAAAAGGCCGCGCAATCGCTGAGCGGAATGGCCGCGCAGCTTCAGGGTCTCGTCGCCAAGTTTACCTTCTGATCTCGGGCGCACGCTCTCGTCCCAGAGGGCGTGCGCCTTTCCTTCCGTTTACCTAAAGTCCCCCCCATACTCCGCCGATTTACTGCAAGAGAGGATTTGCATGCCCCAGGCGCTGATCGTCGACGATTCCAAAGCGATGCGCATGATTCTTTCCAGGAACCTGACTGAGATGGGCTACGCTGTCAGCGCCGCCGCTGACGGCGCGGAAGCCCTCGCCCTGCTGAATCGCGAATTCGCGCTCATTCTGGTCGACTGGAACATGCCGCACATGAACGGTCTCGAGTTGCTGCAGCGGGTGCGCGCCGATGCTCAGTACGCCCCCGTGAAGATCGTGATGGTCACCACCGAAACCGAGATCGATCAGATGGTGAAGGCCATTGCCGCTGGCGCCGATGAATATGTTATGAAGCCCTTCACCAGGGAGATTTTGAAGGACAAGCTGCGCGTATTGGGATTGATTCCGTAGGCGGCCATGCTTCGCTAGAGACCGCCATGCGCGCAATCATTTCCAAAAAAACGATACAGCCCGGTGCGCGGATTCGCGTCCTGGTGGTCGACGATTCGGTGGTCATCCGCCGGCTGGTGACGCACGCCCTTTCCGAAGACGCCACGCTCGAAGTGGTCGGCGTCGCTTCCAACGGATCGATTGCCCTCGACCGGATCGCGCAGTTGAATCCGGACGTGGTCACCCTGGACATCGAGATGCCGGAAATGGACGGCCTGGCGGTGCTCCGGCGCGTTGGCGGTATGACGGCGCGGCCGCGCGTGGTCATGTTCAGCACCCTCACCGACCGCGGCGCGGCCATGACGCTGGAGTCGCTGGCGCTGGGTGCCGACGATTACGTCACCAAAGCCTCGAATGCGGGATCGCTCGATCGGTCGCTGGCCAATTTACGGCAGGAACTCGTTCCCAAGATCAAGCAGTTCTTCTCAATCCCGGGCGTGCCGGAGGCGCCGAAATCAGCCGCGGGGGCGCGCACAACGCCGGCCTCTCCGCTCGCGCTCGCCAGCCGCGCCTGTCTGCCAAAAGTGCTGGCAATCGGTGTTTCAACCGGCGGCCCGACGGCGTTGGGGGCGATTATGCCGCAGTTTCCGGCGGACTTTCCAGTGCCCATCCTGATCGTGCAGCACATGCCGCCGTTGTTCACCAGGTTTCTGGCTGAGCGGCTGCAAACCGGTACCAAGCTGCGCGTCGAGGAAGCCGCGGATGGCGATGCGGTGGCGGCGGGCAAAGTGCTGATTGCGCCCGGCGACTATCACATGCAGGTGCGCAGCCAGAATGGCGGGGCCGTCGTGCGCTTGGACCAGGCCCCCCCCGAAAACTCCTGCCGGCCATCCGTGGATGTGCTGTTCCGTTCGGTGGGAGAAGTCTATGGCGGAGCGGCGGTATCCGCGATTCTGACCGGCATGGGGCAGGACGGCTTGCGCGGCACGGCGGCGCTCAAGACACGCGGCGCCTACGTGATCGCCCAGGATGAAGCGAGCAGCGTGGTTTGGGGCATGCCCGGCGCCGTGGCTGGCGCGGGCCTGGCGGATTGCGTACTTCCCCTGGATGCGGTCGTGCCGGAAGTCTTGCGGCAGGTAGGGAAAGGATGATGTGATGCCGGAATGCGAACTCCAGCCCGACAACTACCGCTTCCTGCAGGACTATGTGTATCGCGAGTCCGGCATCGTCCTGGATGGCGATAAACGCTACTTGCTGGAGGCCCGGCTATCGCACATCGTGAAGCAGGTCCGCTTAAGCGATTTGAACCAGCTTTGCGCGCTGCTGGGGCGGGTGTGCGATGCCGATCTCAAGCGGCAGGTGGTGGAAGCCATGACCACCAACGAAACGTTCTTCTTTCGCGATCCGGCGCAATACGAGGCGCTGCGGACCGTCGTGATTCCAGCGCTGATCGCACAGCGGCAGGACACCCGCAGGCTGAGCTTCTGGTCAGCGGCATCGTCATCAGGACAGGAAGCCTACAGCCTGGCCATGATGCTGCGGGAACTCGGACTGGCGGACTGGCGGATCAAGATTCAAGGCACGGATTTGTCCACGCAGATGGCGGAACGCGCGCGGGCCGGCCGGTACCTGCAGATTGAAGTGAACCGCGGGCTGCCGGTTGGATATCTGGTGAAGTACTTCACGCGCGTCGGCCTGGAATGGCAGTTGAAGGACGAGGTCCGGCGCATGGTGGAGTTCAGCACCTGCGATCTGCGCCACAGCATGGCGGCGCGCGGGCCTTTCGACGTGGTCTTCTGCCGGAATGTCTTGATCTACTTCGACCTGGAGGCGAAGCGCAAAATCCTGGAGGAGATTCGCGGCACCTTGTTCCGCGGGGGATACCTGCTGCTGGGAGGCAGCGAGACCACCTTGAATATTACCAACCAGTTCGAACGCCGCATCATCGGGCAGACCGTGCTCTACCAAGTTCCTTGAACGAGGCAAAATGCAGACGACCTTTTCGCTGGATGTTTACCGGGACGACCTGGCGCTGATTGTACAGTCGGTCTTCCGGACCATGATGGACCTGGACGCGTCGCCTTCTGAGAGAGCCTGGACGCACTCGCCCGAAACGATTACGGCGGCAGTTCACTTCGTCGGAGAATGGCGCGGCGCGGCGTTGGTGGAGTGTCAGGCGGCGCAGGCCATCGACTTCGCCGTCCGTTTCATGGGGATCGACAGGCCGCCCGCCGTGGACGGCGATGTGCGCGACGTCATGGGCGAACTGGCCAATATGGTCGCTGGGAATCTGAAGTCGCTACTGCCGCGCGGCGTGGATCTGTCGATGCCGTCGGTGGTGGAGGGCAGCGACTATAGCGTACACATTTGCCACGTCGGCGCGATCGAACGGATGGCCTTCTCCTGCGATGCGGGCGACTTCCGCGTCACGCTGCTCGAGGTGCAGGCCCAAAGCTAAGCGTTCGAAGCGTGGCCCGTTGTATACTCGTGCCATGCCCAATGTCGATAAACATCCCGCCGGAGCTTTTGTTTGGATCGAGCTAGGAACCACCGATCAAGCCGCGGCCAAAAACTTCTACGGATCTCTGTTTGGATGGGCTGCCAACGACATGCCCATGGGTCCCAACGAACACTACACCATCTTCCGGATTGACGGACGCGACGCGGCTGCGGCGTATACCCTAAGTCCTGAGCGCTCAGGCGGCGCGCCGCCGAACTGGATGCCATATATCTCGGTGGAGAACGCAGACGCGAGCGCCGGCCGGGCGGCGAAAGCCGGCGGGAAGATTCTCGCGCCTCCCATGGATGTTTTCGACGCGGGACGCATGGCGGTGGTTGAAGACCCGACGGGCGCTTGCTTCGCCTTGTGGCAGCCCAAAGCCAACCCGGGCATCGGCATCACGGGCGTGGACGGCACGCTATGCTGGGCAGACCTGATGAGTACCGACGCCGGGCGCGCGCGGCAATTCTACGCCGAGCTTTTTGGCTGGGAGATTGCGCCGGGCGAGCACGATCCATCCGGCTACCTGCACATCAAGAACGGCGATACGTTTATCGGCGGGATGCCGCCTGTCGGCCCTCAGCCCGGCGTGCCGTCGCACTGGCTGATGTACTTCCTGGCGTCGGACTGCGATGGCGCGACGGCCAAGGCGAAGGGCGCGGGTGCCAACATTTACTATGGTCCGGCGACTATGGAAGGCGTCGGACGGTGGGCGGTGGTGGCCGACCCGCAGGGCGCGGTGTTCGCCATTTTCCAGCCGAAACAACCTTAGAACGAGAAGCGCGCCTGCATTTCGATGCGCCGATTGGCGGATGGCGTGCCGAAGAAGCCGCCTGCCAAGGCGTTGGAAGTGCCGAACAAGGGCGACGTTAAGGTGCCGATAGGCGGGGCCAGGTTCACGTTGTTGAACAGGTTGCGCGCGGAGATGCCGATGGTGAGATTGAACCGCTGACTGGTGACGGCGTCTCCGAAGGGACCGCCGCGTCCACCCGGGCCGCCGGGACCGCGAGGCCCCCCCCCACGCATTCCGCCGCCCATCGCGCCGCCGGGCTGCATGCCCGCCCCCGCGCCGGCCGCGCTGCTCCCGGCCTTTTCGCCGCCAAAGCCGAAGGTTCTGCTCAGGCGCAGGTTCATGCTGAACATGCCGGGTCCATCGCCGTAGTTGCGGGGAATGATGGTTTCTCCGGGCTGGGGATTGGTCTGGAATAGCCCGTATTTCGTGCTGACAACGCCGGCGGCGTTGGGATCGGTCGCAAACGCCGGGCGGTCGTTGTAGATGGAATCGCCGTTAAGATCCTGGCCGATAGTGATATCGAAGGGCGATCCTGATTGGGCGATCAGGAACGGGCTGAAGCGCAGCCCCAGCGGAGCCACCACGCTGCCGCCGATGAACACCCGGTTGCGCACGTCGAAGCCGGCGCGCCCCCAATCGTACTGCTCGTCGTACTGATTAGACGGGAAAGTCCCGGCGCCGTCGGTGTTGCTTTGCGCTTTGCTCAAAGAATAGTAGCCGAACAGATTGATTTTCGCGTTGACGCGGGCATTGACGTTGGCGATCAACTGATTTTGGTTGAACAGGCCGCTCGATTCGTAGAGGTAGATATTCCCGACATCTCCATAAGGGAACACGCCGCTACCCGGGATCAGCGGATTATAAGTGCCCGGCAAAGGAGCGTTGATATTCCGCGAGCGCAGCACATCGACGCCGCGCGAATGGGTGTAGTTCACCGCCAGGGTTATGTTCTTGGGCAACTGCCGTTCCACGCCGATGGCGCCCTGCATGGTGTAGGGCGAATGCAGATGCGCGTAGATTTCGCGGATAGTGCTGGAGGCCGCGGTCAAGTCCGAGAGGGGAGGAATACCGGGATAGAAAGTGGGGTCATTGACCAAATATTGCTGCTGCAGGATGCCGTTCTGCTGGAGCGCGGTCATGACCATGTTTTCGCCGAAGCGGTCGTAAAAGATTCCGAAGCCGCCGCGGATTACGGTTTTCGGCTGGCCGGACTTGCCGCCGCCGACGCCCCAGGCAAAGCCTAGGCGGGGAGCGACGTCGGCGCGGTCGCCGATGTTGTCCTGCGTTTCGAAGCGCAGGCCGAGGCTGAGGGTGAAATTGGGGCGAAGCCGCCAATCGTCGGTGGCGAAGAGCCCGGCGTCGTACTGCCTGACGGTGGCCGCGGGAGTTCCCGCGATGATCGAGAACTGGCTGGGCTCTCCCGCGCTATAGGCGGCCAGCGAGTCGAACGTATACATACCGTCGTAGTTGCCGGTCGAGAGATCGTTCAAAGTCACGTCGCGCAGGCGGCCGCCAAACTTGAAGAAATGTTTGCCATGCGCGATGGAAGTGAAGTTCTGAAATTCGTAATGGTTTTCGTTGCTGAAAGACTGGCCGAGCCCGAAAGGCGTGCCTCCGCCGGTGAAGGCGCCTAACACCGAGATGCCTGGGGTGGAGTTGTCGCCGAATTGCTGATTGGTGTCGTGGATGAACTGGAAGCGCGTCTCGTTGATGACCGTAGCGCTGACCATGATCGTGTCCGTCAAGCTGGCGCTCTGTTCGCCGATGTCGACGTTATAGGCGCGGCTGGGAAGTACCAAACCGCCGATCCCCTGATTGTCCTGGGTCGCGTAGGAATAACGATAGCGGCCGACTAAGGTGTTCTTGGAGTTCAACTGGTAGTCGATGCGGGGACTGACCGTGGTTCGCACTTGGGGAGCGATCACCGCCTGGCTGAACGGGCCCGTCAGAATGACGGCGCTAACCACGGAAGTTTCCTGCTGGTCGCGCCGCTCGGCGTCGATGAAGAAAGACGCCTTCTTGCCGAGGGGACCGCTGAGGCTGCCGGAAAGCATGCGCTGCTGATAGGGCGGCTTGTCCGGCGCGAAAGGATTGCGGGAGTTGAAGATGGAATCGCCGAAGTTAAAGAAAATCTGGCCGCGGAATTTGTCGGTGCCGGGCTTGGTGAAGACTTCGATCCGTCCGAAGCCCAATTTGTCGAATTCGGCGGAAAAGGGATTTTGGTTGATGCGGATTTCGCGGATGGATTCTTTGGGCGGAAGCTGGCCCCCAGTGAAACCGTCGATGTAGATCTGGCCGCCGTTGGGACCGGCGGAAGGGCCCGCCAGGGCTTCCAGATCGTTCTGCAAATCGTCTGGATCGTCCGAGAGGGCGTCGAGATCGGTACCTTTCAGCACCAGCGCGCCGACGTTAGCGGAAGGATCGACATCGACGTGCGCGGTGTCGGAGACAGTAACTTCCTGGCGTTCGGCGATCACCACCATTTGTATGTCGAGTTTGGAGGCGCCCCCGGTGCTGAGGTCCAAGCCGGTCTTTTCAAAAAGGGCAAAACCTTGCGCGGTAGCGCGCACGGTGTAAGTAACGGGTAGCAGACCGTCCAGAGAATAGCGTCCCTGAGCGTCGGTTTGGGCAACTTTGACCGAGCCTTGCGCACTGGTGACCGTAACGGCGGCTCCCGGAATCGACGCCCCAGACGGGTCCGTAACCACGCCCGTCAACCTGGCGGGTGACGGCGGAGCGGCCATCGCGGCCATCAGAAAGATCGCGGCGATCATTGCATGCCGCCCATGTTCATATCGAGGTTCCAGGAGCCTAGGACCATCGCGCGCTGGCTGCCGGCCGGCGCGGCGGTCAGGATGGGTTCAACGCCGGCCACCAGGGTGATGGCGGTGACTTGTCCGGGGTCGGCGCCTTCGGTGCTCGAGACGATGAGGGCGTCGCCAGGCTTAAGGTCTTCGAGCTTCAAAGGAGGCAGATGTTCCAGCATTTGTTGCATATCGCCGCCACGGCCGCGCGGACCGCCGGGCGCCGCGACGCCGGGAGCCGGTGGTCCGCCAGCGGCAGCTCCTGAACCCGCGGGAGCACCCTGCGGACGCTGTCCGCCCGCGCCACCCTGCCAGTTTCCGCCTCCCGCGCCCGGAGTGCCCGGAGCGCCCGGAGCGCCGCCCGCCGCCCGCATCGCGATCATTTTCGCCATCATCTCCGGAAGTTTGCGCATGATGGAATCGGCATTCACGCGCACCAGCAGTGGTTTCTTGGTGGCCAGATCGGTAACTTTCATGGTTTGGGAAGCCGGGTCGATGGAGATCACCGTCGCGGCGACATTGCGGAACGATCCGGAAACCACTTCTTCGGCCGCGTAGTGCGTTCCATCGTCGCTCTTGGTTCCCAGGGCGCGAACCTGGTCGCCAGCCTTGATTTGAGCCACTGTGCCGGGCTTGGCATCCGCGAACTTCACCGAATCCGGAGCGTAGCGGCTCACACTGGTTTTATCCGTTGTGGATATGATGAGCGGCTTGTTGCCCTCCGCGGTGCGGGTGTTGATCGTGATTTCTCCCGCTTTGGGGTCCACCGCCGTCACTAATCCGCCGACTCCTCGTTTTTGCCATTCGGCCTGATCGGCTTGCTGCTTCTTCGCGATGTCCGCTTTGGTCATCACTACCAGGGTCGTGGCGGCGAGAGTTGCCTTGTCCTCGGAAAGTTCGCCGCGAGCGAGGAGGCGGTCGCCGGCGGCGATATCGGTAGCGAGTGATCGGCGTGGCTTTTGCCATACTCTTTTCGCCGGGCGGCAAATGCAGGAATTTTGCGCCGTCGTGCGGGGTAATTTTGATGGTTTTTCCATCATCGGTGCGTAGTGTGATTTGTCCGTTGCCGGAATCGATGGCCTGGACGGCCCCCACCACGTTGGTGCGCGCAGGCTGCTGGGAAAAGGCCAGGCCTAAGGTTAAGCAGACCAAGGCCACATAGCGAATTGCGGTGATTTTCATTACAGAGAACTCCAAATTGTGAAGACGTTGCCAAAACCACCAAGGTTATGCGTCCCTGGGAAAAATGTTGAGCCGTATGGCGGTTACGCGCGACTGGGCGGCCGTGACAGCGTTTGGGCGATATCAGCTTGCAATCGGTTGCAGGATGCGCCAAATGCCGTAAAGGGCGAAGGCGGCCGCGCCTCCTTGCCAGAGCCGCGCTCGGGAGCGTCCGTTCCAGAAGAGAGCGAACAGCATGATGAAGCCGAGGGGCGCCAATGCGTTGAAGCGCACGGCGTCGGCGAAATGGCCTTTGGCTAGGGCAAACAGGGCGCGTGTGAGACCGCATAGCGCGCAGGGACGTCCCGTGAGCCAATAGAAGCCGCAGAGGCGGATGGCCGGGGCGGCGGGCACGGTGAAATACCACAGCGCCACGAACAGGGCGGCGGCTGAGGCGGCGCGGATTGAGGCCGAGCGGGTCACAGCGTGCTGGCTGTGCCGGGGTCGAAGCCGACGATTTCCTTGTAGGCGATGGTGATCGCCGCGAATGTCACCGGAATCGTAACCAGCAGCCCTACCACGCAGCAAAGCAGCCCCAGGACGTTCACCAGGAACATTAGGATAAGAAACATGGTGAAGCCGAAATAGTCGCGCTTCACCACCGCGTGGCTGGCTTGCATCGCCTGCCAGAAATCCATGCGCTTATCCACGATGAAGAGATAAGTGAACTTGTACATCGAGGCGATCACAAGTCCTGGAACGATGCAGAGGAGCGTGCCCGCGAAGACGAACAGGCCGATCAGGAGGGTGGCGATCAGGGAGGGAACGAAATAATTGAAGCCGATGAAGAGATCGCCGAAATCGGCGCGGCGGCCGAGCAGCTTCTTTATGGTGAAAATATGGAAACCGGCGCTGAGCGGACCTTGCAGGATGCCCGCGCCGGCGCCGTTCAACAAAACGTAGACGAGTGCCATGAGGACGTAGTTGCCCAGGTCGGCAGTCACCATCGACCAACCTTCGCCGATCCACCGGCCCGCTTCCACGCGGACGGTTAGGGGGGGGGCCCAGGGAACCAGGGTCGCGCTATCCGTAGCGGGATCGTGAGCCGCGAGCGAGGCTCCGCAGGCGGTACAGAACTGAACTTCGGGACCGGCTTCAGCCCCACACTTGTGGCAGAACATTTGACGGATCATACCACGCTGAGCGCGCGGGTGACCGCCTCTGCCACGAGGGGGACCGTGAGATCGTCCCATCGCGGCGTGGAGAGGACGGTGACGCGCGGCCCTCGCGGCGCCCACGCGGCGGGATCGGATGCGGAGAACAGGGCGATGACGGGCGTACCGGCGGCGGCGGCGAGGTGGGTGGGGCCGGAATCGTTACCGATGTAGATGCGGGCGGATGCCAGCCAGCGGGCGAGTTCGTAGAGATCGCTGAAACGCCGCGCCCCGGGCAGATCATCGCCGGGCCCGGCGCACCATTCCACCGGCATGGTGGTTTGCAGGCGGCGGGCGAGCTCCTGAAAGTTTTCGAGGGGCCAGCGTTTCTTCTGGCTTCCGGCGAAGGGATGAATCACCGCGAAGTCCTCGCGAGAAACGCCGCAAGGGATGCGAGGGACGGCGCCGGGGGCGCACGCTGCGATGGCGCGAATCTGATCCAGGTAAAAGTCCGTGGCGTGCAAGCCTGTACCGGCGGCCGGAAGGGCGGGGAAGAATTGCACGGGCAGATGCAACGCGGCGGCTGCCTGGCGAAATTCGGGGCGATTGGCTCCATACCATGAGACGATCGAATCGAAGCCGCCAAGGGTTTCGAGCAGACGATTGTTAGGACCGGTCAATTCGAGAAGATCGAGGCCGGTGGAGGCGATGGAGCGGGCTCGATCGGCGATGCGGGCGGCCAGCGGAACCACGGCGCCGGAGCACCAAATCTCGAACTCGGCCTCGCGCAGGCATTCAATCGCTGGTATGGAAACGATGAAATCGCCGATGGCGCCGGGACGAATGACGAGCCGCTTCAAGAACCCAGCATAGCTTCGATGGTGAGGTTCGGCGTGAGACGGGGCGCAAGGTAGGAGGCGCCCGCGTTTTCCTCGAGGGTGACGGTATGCTCGATCCAGTCGGAGAGCGGGAGGTTGCGGAACAGGATGCGCTCGCGCACCACCAGGGTTTGGCGGCTCATGAAAAATACCCGGCTTTTCCGCATATATTGGCGCTGCTCGACGCGAAAATCGTTGAGAAATTCGTCGAAGGCGGCGCGCCTGGCTTCGGCGCGGGCATCGAAAATGGCGCTTTCCAAACGATCCCGCTGCACCAGAAGCGCGCTTTGCAGTTCGGCCAGCGCCCCTCTCTCCTGCGCGATGGCTTCCTCCATGCGGCAATGCATCATGAAGCAAATCAACAGCGCGGCGCCGCTGGCAGTGAAACCCGGAACGAAAATCCAAAGGAGAATTGCCATGAAATACCGAACTATTTGCACCAATCCTAGTTGACAATCGGATGACAAGCAACGCTGTCTCTCGTACCTTAACCCCTCCGTAGCTTACGGGGGAAACCCCGGTTAGTTATCGCGTTATACTGCGGGGCGATGATCTCGCGAACCTTGTTATTGGTGTCGGCGGCCGGCAGCGCGGTGTACATGGGGACGGTTGGCTTTCAGCCGTATCCGGGTAGCGCGGCGATTAAAGGGGCTGCGGTCGGTGCGCTGGCGCTGATGGCCTGGCGGAGCCGCGGCGGTGTGCGCAAGGACACGGGTCTGCTGGCGCTGGGTTTGGCCCTGGCGGCGTTCGGCGATGTGCTGCTGGATTGGGATGCGCGGATGTTCGCGTTGGGGCTGGCGGCGTTCTTGTTGACGCACTTGGTGTACATCGCGGTGTTTGCCCGGAATCGGATGGCGGGCCAAGTCGGGTTGACGCGCATATCTGCGGTGGTAGTGGTTGTAATTGGCGCGGCGGCGCTTTCAATTTGGATCGTGCCTTCGGTGGGAGTGCTGGCTGTGCCGGTGGTTCTGTATATTTGCGCGCTGACCGGAATGGTTGGTTCGGCCATTGCGTTTCAGGGACGCTGGATAGCGGCGGGCGCGGTTTTGTTCTTCATTTCGGACTCGCTGCTGGCCATTCATAAGTTCAAGATGCCGGTGCCGGCTCGGGATTACCTGGTTTGGTCGACTTACTATTTGGGGCAGTGCGGCATTGCGTTGGGGTGGTTAGGCTTGCCAGTGGCGCTCGATCGCGCCTAAACCGGCGTCGGCGGCCAGGGCGATACAGGCGGCGGGCAGTGCTCCGGCTAGGATTTGGGTGGTGTCGACGGAAGCGATGCCGCGGAAGATGAAGACGCCGAGGCCTCCCCCGCCGATGGCGGCTGCGATGGTGGCGGTGCCGATGGTGGTTACCGTGGCGACGCGGATGCCGGCGAGAATGGTGCGGGCCGCGAGGGGCAGTTCCACGCGGAAGAGAAGCTGGCGGCCGGTCATGCCCATGGCGACCGCCGATTCGCGGACGGCGGGGTCGACGCCAAGAATTCCTGCCAGGGTGTTGCGGAGGATGGGCAGCAGCGCATAAAGCACCAGCGCGACGATGGCTGTGCGCTTGCCAATGCCGCCGATCAACGGGACCGGGATCAGAAAGCCGAACAAAGCCAAACTGGGTATCGTCTGCATCACGTTGGCGAAACCGAGGACCCATGGCCTCCAGGCGGCCCGGCGCGTGACGAAAATGCCGGCGGGAACCGCGATGGCGATCGCGATGGACATTGCTATTAGCACCAGAACGATGTGCTCGAACGTGAGTTGTAGGATTTCGGAGGCGAGGCCGGAGCTCATAGGCATTCGAGGAACGCGCGCGCCTCGGGATTGGTGGAATTGACGAACTCGTTGGGGGGGGCTACCACTTCGAGCGCGCCATCCCGCATCAGGGCGATGCGGGTGGCGAGCTTGAGAGCCTCCCGGATATCGTGGGTGACGAAAATGGATGTCTTGCCCAGATCCTGGCGCAGGGCCAGGAATTGCTTTTGAAGATCGAGCCGGGTGACCGGGTCGACGGCGCCGAAGGGCTCATCGAACAGGAGCACGGAAGGGTCGGCGGCCAAGGCGCGGGCGACGCCCACGCGCTGGCGCTGACCGCCGGAGAGCTGCGAAGGATGGCGGGACGCGAACTGGGCGGGATCGAGACCGACACGCTTCAGAAGCTCATCGACGCGGGCGGCGATGCGGGACGCGTCCCAGTTTTCAAGCTGGGGGACAAGACCTACATTTTGCGCGATGCTGTAATGCGGAAACAAGCCCATTTCCTGAATGACGTAGCCGATGCGTCGCTTGAGGCGGACGGGATCCCAAGCGGTGGTGGCCGTGCCGTTGACGAGGACCTCACCGGAAGTGGGGAAGAGCAGGCCGTTGACCATTTTGAGAGCCGTGGTCTTGCCGGAGCCGCTGCGTCCCAGGAGGACAAGGGTTTCGCCGGCGGCGATGCTGAGGCTGAGATTTTTCAGGATTTCGCGCGCGCCGATGCGGTACCAGACAGCGCGGAACTGGACCACATCGCTCACGCGCTGAGGAGGCTTTCGGCGAAGGCCCAAGTCTCGTCGATCCACTGTGTGCCGCAGCGGAAGCCGGCTTGGGCGGCCATCTCGCGAATTTCGGCGGCTTCGAACTTGTGGCAGGATTCGGTCCAGATGGTTTCATCCTTGCGAAAATCGCAGTGGAAGTCGGAGGCGCGGATGGCGACACGCTGCGGTTTGAGCGCGCGCAGGTGCATTTCGATGCGGCGGTGGCGCGCGTTCCAGCGGGCTTCGTGCGCGAAGTTGACCAGGGCGAAATCGGCATTCAACTCGCGGTTGATGCGCGCCAGCAGGTTGCGATTGAAGGCCGCGGTCACGCCCGTGGGATCGGCATAAGCCAGCAGCATCCGAGCCACCGGCTTGATCAGGTCTGCCCCCAGCAGCAAGGCGTCGCCGGGCATCAGGCAGTTGCGCACTTCGCCGAGAAAACCGGTGGCGGCATCGCGATCGAAATTGCCGATGGTGCTGCCGAGGAACAGGACCAGCAGCGCGTGCCCGGGGCGGCGCTCGCACGCGGCATGGCGCAGTCCATTCAAGTACGATTCCTGAATGGGATGAACCACGGCGATAGAAGCCATTTCGAGCGCGCAATGCGCCAGGGCGGAAGCTGACACGTCGATGGGATAGTAGGTGACGGGTCCATCGACGGCCAGCGATTCTAGGATGCTGCGCGTTTTCGATCCGCTGCCGCTGCCGAGTTCAGCCACCGTCACCGGGGCCCGCAGATGGGAAGCCAGCTCCGGCGCAAGGCGGCGAATCACGCGCGCGTCGGCGCGCGTCAGTCCATACTCGGGCAGCACCGTGATGGCTTCAAATAACGCGCTCCCCAAGGCATCGTAGAAGTAGCTGCAGGGAAGCTGCTTCTGTCCGGGCTGGCTGAGTCCTTCGCGGACTTCTTTGGCAAACATGACTTAGTTCTCGAGCAGCCGGAAAGTGGCGTAGATATAAGGATAAGAGGGACGGAACCAATTGCGGAAACTGGGACGCAGCAGAGCGCCCGCGGTGCGCGGTGAGCCGCCCTTCAAAACGAAGTGGCGGCCGTCGAAGAAATTCGCGGAGTAGCCGGGGTAGAACGGAAATGGCTGGAAGCCGGGGAAAGGCGCGAACTGCGTGGCGGTCCACTCCCAGCCGTTGCCGATGGCTTGGGAGACGCCGAGTGAGTTGGGGGGGGTGGAAGTGATAGGCTCGGGATCCCAGCTCTGAAAGTCCGCATTGGCTATGGCGAGGTCGTGGGCTTTGCCGGTATATGCGGCGCGGTGAAATTGAGCTTCGGTGGGCAGTGACTTGTGTTTCCACCGGGCATAGGCCTGCGCCTGATCGTAAGTCACATAGACCGGCCAATTGAGGGGAAGGGGGATATCGTCGAACATACCGTGGTAACACCACTGGCCGTCGCGGCAGGCCCAGAAGTGCGGTGCGGACGCCCCCGCTTGGACAAACTCCAGGTACTCTCCGTTGGTGACTTTGTATTGAGAAACGGCGAAGCCGGGGACCTCGACGCGATGCAGGGCGTACTCGTTATCCCAGCCGAAACCGTTGCCGGGGTCGCGGCCGAGAATGGCTGGGCCATCGGGGATTTCGATCATGCGGGTTTGGGGCGCGGGGCCGGAGGGCGCGACGGAATGTTCGGGCGCCAGTTTTTGCTCGAACGGGAGATGGTGCATGATGTACGCGAAGGTTTCGGCGTGCATCCAGCGGTGTTCGAGAGCTACGTGGAGAAGGTCGAGCGGTGCCCGGTCGAGCGCCGGATCGAGGGCCTCTCGCACGCGCGCGTTGTAATCGTGGACTTCCTGGATAGACGGCCAATCGGAAGGCTCGTCAGCCGGGAGATCGCTGGAGTCGGGATCGATGCCGAACGAGAAGAGCCGGTCGAAGGTTGCGTGGAAGGCCGGAAGGTTGAGAGCGGGGGCGAGCAGGTTCCAATCGAAGGCTTCAAGGTGGCCGAGATAGAAGAC
The DNA here is from genome assembly GCA_963738375.1 of Bryobacterales bacterium. GTDB lineage: Bacteria > Acidobacteriota > Terriglobia > Bryobacterales > Bryobacteraceae > Bog-159. The sequence goes on from CAVTWL010000006.1 coordinate 632,921, forward strand.
GATGCGATGGCGTTCGGGGATGGGACGCTCATACAGGGCTTCGGGATGAACTACTGAGAAGAGACTGTCTGTGTGAGCGCGCGATTGTGAGAGAGACCGGCACAGCTCCGCGTGTTCAGTCATCATTGCCCCCTATTGAAAGTTTAGCATTGGCGGTCAAAAGCTTCCTGGCATCCGGAAACGCGGCGATATGTAGGGAGTACGGCAGGTCACAATCGCCTGGGCGGGTGGTGGCGCGTTGTAACGCATGCTTGGTATGGTCTCCGTCGTGTTTGATGGCATTGCGGCTGACGGCGGCCCGGCCTTCGGGACTAGCGGGGCCCGTACTTTTTTGGGAGTTGGCGTGATTGGCCGGATGCTGCTTTTCCGATATCAACACTTGAATATCCTCTACCGGTTGGGATACGGATATCGCCTATTCTCGTAACCTGTGACTGCCACGTGAGGAAGTGGTAGTGGGGGGCTGATGCCAGGCCAGACGGTTCAGGAAAACTACGGATGCGGTTCACGAAAATCCCGAGGGTCCGAGCGATTGACAGGTGGGCTGCCAGCGGAGATACTGGCATACACCGGAAAACTCAGTCAGGGGCACGGACCGCGAGTTTCCCGGTCTTTTCAAAATCCAACGGAGGAATCAGTATTCAATGACGAGAACTCGTATGTTCATGTTCGCAGCTCTGGCGGGCGGGCTGGCGCTGAGCGTCGGCGCTCAGGCGCAGTCGCTAGCCGAGAATCCCCACATCAAGCTGGCGGTTCTTGGTAAGGCGCCGGTGCACGCCGCGTCGCCCGAGGCAACGCCTTCCAATATTTATCAAGGCATTACCGAAATGGGCGTGCTGCCGCCCACGGATGCGGGCGGGGATGGCGAATGGCCGTGTTTTGGCGGAAACGCCGATTGCTCGACGATTGCGGCCGGTGGCTTGGTGATCGGACTGCCGGTTTATACCTGGTCTCTCACCAATTGCACCACCAGCACCACCTCCTGCGGGCAGGTGGCGTGGACTTTCGAGGACGACAACACCACCAGCGGCGAAATCGAGGCGCAGGTAGAGGTGAAACAGGGCACTTCCGTGATCTACGATTCCGGATACCAGAAGCTCGCCAAGAATACCGGCTACGACGGCTACGTCCTGGCCATTTCGTTCGATGTCGGTTTTGGTGTTGGGAACTGCGTGCCCACGACTGTGACTTGCGTGGCCCCGGTAGCGGGCGCGGCGACCATCACGGTTTCGACCAAGATCGGTTCTGGATCGCCCGTTAGCGGAACCTACAAGATCACGCTGCAATAGAAGTTACACCAGCCCGCTGTCTGGCGGGCTACTTGATTCTTGAACCGCGCTCCGCCGCAATGGGGAGCGCGGTTTCTTGCTTTCTGGGGAAGGCTACTTTAGAAGAATGGTGGTGGAAGCGGTGGATTTCACGGTTCCGACGGTGCTGGTGACGGTGATGGTGGCCTCGCCTGCTTTGGCGGAACTGTTGAAGGTAACTCCCGAGTACCAGAAGGCTCCGATTTGGCCGGGCGGCAGGGTGGTGCCGGAATCGCCCGAGAAGCTGAAAATCGAGGTTGATCCCTGTTTGACCGAGATGGAGATTTTGACGTCGCCGCTTTTGGCCGCCGTGGTGCTCTCGACGATCCAGTAGATTTGGGCGCAGCCGCTGCAGACGTGCGACACTACGGCGGCGGACAAGGGTTCGCCAACCACAATCGCGCCTTTCGGGATGCTGGAGCAGTCGGTATCGCTGCCGCCGGTGAAACAAGGCCAATAGCCGTTGCCGGATTTGTCGGCGGGTGGATTGTTGGCGATGCTGAGAAGCCCGGTGAAAACGGTGGGGGCGGTAGCGTCGGCCACGGAGTCGGACAGGATGGGTCCGCTGAGGCGAGCATGCAAGCCGGGGGCGGGGGCGTCATCTTGGGCGCGCAAAGGCGTGGTAGCGGCGATGGCTAGAGGCAAGGCTAAAGCCATGAAAACGTAACTGGGTCGTTTGGTCATCGTGTAACCCTCCAGGGAACTTCGATTCGAAGTCAGTATGGCGAGGCGCGGGGAGGTTGTCAAGGCGGAGGACGGCTAGGACCGGGAGAAAACCTTCCTGAGAAGCGCGAATGACTCCAGCTGACTCATCTTCCGGCTTGACACTTTACCGGCCCTGCCAGTAAGCTGCTGGGGAGACTGGCATGGCTCGAACCCCACTCCTCAGAAGCATAGAACAAGCGCTGGCCGCGCACGGCGGAGCGAAAATGAGCCGCCGCCAACTGTTGGCAGGCGCGGGAATCCTGGCCCTGCTGCGGCCTCGGCTAGCCCGCGCCGGCCCTACTCCGCGGATCGCCATTGTGGGCGCCGGCATCGGCGGACTGACGGCGGCCCTCACGCTTCGCGATGCGGGCGTGGCGGCCACGGTCTACGAGTCCTCGGGACGCGTGGGTGGGCGCATGTTTTCCAATACCACGTTCTGGGGCGGGCAGGTCAGCGAATGGTGCGGCGAGTTCATCAACAGCAATCACACCGTGGTGCGCGGTCTTGCGGCGCGGTTTCAACTGCCACTGGAAGACGTGAACGCGGCGTCGCCCCCAGGCTCGGGGCCCAGCAATTGGTTCCAAGGCCAGTATTACCCAACTACTCAGCTCCGGCAGGATCTGCAACCGCTGTATCCCATCTTGCAGCAGCAGGGCCGCGCAGCGGGCTACCCGACCTTGTACGATCGTTACACTGCCGCCGGAAAGGCTCTCGACCAAACCAGCGCATACGACTGGATCGAACAGTATGTCCCGGGAGGGCATAGCTCAAACCTCGGCGCCTACCTGGACGTCGCCTTGGCCACGGAATACGGCCTCGATACTGCGCAAATCAGCGCCCTCAATATGGTGTATTACGGTACCGGAGACGAGAAATATCACATTGCGGCGGGCAATCAAGCTCTGCCCGAGGCCATCGCCAAAATACTTCCGGTGGATCGCGTACGCCTGGGGCGCCGCCTCGCGTCGATTGCGGCCGAGGGCGATGGCTCTGTCAGGCTGAGGTTCCAAACCGCCGCCGGCGGCGAATCGGCTATTTTCGACCATGTCATTCTGGCACTCCCTTTCAGCGTCTTGCGCGGCTTGGATTACAGCCAGGCGGGATTCGATGAGCGGAAGGTTACCGCCATCACGCAACTGGGATACGGCACGAATTCCAAACTGCATCTGCAATTCGACGCTCGTTACTGGAACCAGGCGGGGCCTTGGGGCACGGGCGACGGATTCATATTCACCGACTTGCCGTTGCAGAGCACCTGGGACGCCAGCCGCGCTCAGGCCGGCGCAGAGGGACTGCTGGTGAATTATACAGGCGGAAGCGAGGGCGCGGCTTATCGCCCGCCGACACCGTACTCGACGAGCAGGAGTTCACCCATGGTGGAAGGGTTTGCGCAAAGCTGCCTGTCGCAGCTGGAAGGTCCGTGGCCGGGGATCGCGGCGCACTACACAGGACGGGCCACGTTGAGTTACCCGACAGGCGATCCTAATAAGCTGGGTAGTTACTCGTGTTGGAAGGTCGGGCAGTACACTCTCTTCAGCGGCTACGAAATGGCGCCGCAGGGCTCCATTCATTTCGCCGGCGAGCATTGCTCCGTCAACTTCCAGGGCTACATGGAAGGCGGCGCCCGAGAGGGCATCCGGGCGGCCAACGAAGTCTTGGCCGCTATCTGAATCGGGAGCCGGACTAAGTCCAGACTTTTAGCGTGAAGCAAGTACGCCCGAGCGCCGCCACGGGCAACTACGGCGGATTGGTCAGGCGGCGGTTTACGACTTTAGGAAAAGGTCGACTTCGGCGCGGCTTGGCGCGGAGGCTTGGGCGCCCAGCCGGGTAACGGAAATAGCCGCGGCGGCGTTGGCGAAGCGGAGAGCTTGCTCGATGGGCTGGCCTTCGGTAAGTGCGACGGCCAAAGCCGCGTTGAAGGTATCGCCGGCGGCGGTGGAATCGCGAACATCCACCGGGAAGGCCGGCGTCGAGAAGGAGACTTCGTCGCTGCTGTAATAAGACCCGCGATCGCCGAGCTTAAGGATCACGGCGCGGGGGCCCAGACTGCGCAAGGCAGCCGCCAGTTCCGGCGCATCGTTCGGGGAAACCCGCGCCGGCGGACGTCCCAAAAGCATGAGTGCTTCGTTTTCGTTGGGGGTCAGGATATCGACCAGGGCGAGCAAGGCGGCGGGTAAAGGCTGCGCAGGCGCTGGGTCGAGCATGGTGCGCAGGCCTTCAGTGCGGGCCAGAGCCAGGGCGGCGGCTACGGTATCGAGCGGCGTTTCCAATTGGAAAAGCGCGAGAGCGGCGCCGCGGAAAACCTTGCGCATGCCTTCGACATCGGCGGCCGCAAGGGCGAAATTCGCGCCCGAAGCGACCACGATGGAATTTTGGCCCTGGCGATCGACCCAGATGAGCGCGACCCCGGTCGGCTGGGACTTGGTCGCGTGGATCGCGGAAACGTCCACGTTGGCGGCCGCCAGGCTGGCCTTCAGATGGTCGGCGAAGACGTCGTAGCCGGTGCGCCCGATCATACGCACGGCGACCGAGTCGGCGCCGAGCTTCCCGGCGGCGCAGGCCTGGTTCGCGCCTTTGCCTCCCGGGATCATCTGGAAGTCGCGGCCGAGCACGGTTTCTCCGGGGACGGGCAGCCGCTCGACGGAGACCACGAAATCCATGTTAAGGCTGCCGACCACAACCAGGGCAGGTGTCATTTTAAGGATCTTTAGCGGGCGAGATCGATGCCCAGCTTCTTCAGCTCTTCGGCGTAATAGCGGCGGTGCAGCAGATCCCACTCTTCGCTGCCTTCGGGAATTTCGCGCTTCTGGCTGCGGATTTTCTGGCGCGACAGGCGATCCACCTTCTCTTCCGCGGTGAGCACTTCCGTAACTTCCCGCACGATTTCGAGGCGGACCTCGTTGGGGTCCTTTTTCATGCGCAGCTCGCGGGTCTTGCGGAGAGCCAGAATGATTTTGTGCGACATATCGTTGACTTTGTCGCGCGAGAGCTTCATCTGGTCGTGAGTATCGCGCCCCGAGGCGCGGATCACCTTGCGTTCCGCGATCATGGCGTTCTTGACCTTGCGGAACATTTCCTGGTAACTCACGCCTTCGCGGCGCATATATTCGTTGTACTGCTGGAGAATTTCACGCACTTCATCGTTGAGGCGGTCTTCGACAGACAGTTCCTCATTGATGATATTGGCGATGATCTCTGAGACAGCCTGAGGATTGTGAGTTTCAATCAAACCAGGCGTGAGCTTCTTGACCAATTCACGGGAAAGATAAGTTATGAATTCCCTAGGCAGCAGCATTGATGAGCGAACTTGCTATTTTAGCAGAGAAAGACGAGGGATATTTGATGTTATCGTGGCATTGCGCGCTAAAGTTGCGGTTCAGGAAAGTGGGCGCGGTAACATCACCGGGGCAATGCCATGAAAAATACGCTGGCGATAGCGATTGGAGTGCTGGGGACTGCCGCGTGCGCGGCTCTCGCGCAGCAGCAGAAGATTGTCTGGACGGACCAGGAGCAGCCGATTGTGGAACAGATCCGCAAGCTGCGCTCGATGGCGGACGACGAGCGCATCCGGACGGAGATGCGGCTGGCCCTCGAGATCCGGAAGCTGCCTCCGGGCGACCACAAAGAAGGTCTGGCGGACTCCTTGTCGCATCTGGTCACGGAAGGCGACCCGGGGCTCGAGACGCTCCAGGAAGTGGCCACCACGCTGGCGCTGGCGGTGAAGGAACAGCCTCCCAAGCGGGGAATGACGAGCCGTACGCGACGCTGGCGGAGTATGCGCGCTACGAGCATGTGCGGGTGGATCTGCCGGACGCGCGCTATGCCGCGGCCATGGCAAAGCTGGAAGAGATCGACGCGCTGCGCGCCAAGGCTGCATTTACGCTGGCCGATTTGACCGGCAAGCAGTGGACGTTGCAGAATCTGAAGGGGAAAGTGGTGTTGGTGAATTTCTGGGCGACGTGGTGCCCGCCTTGTAGAAAAGAGATGCCGGACTTGGAGCGGATCTACCAGCGGTTATCGCCCAAAGGACTGGTGGTGCTGGCCATTTCAGACGAGGAGGAAGCCAAGGTCCGGCCGTTTATTGCCGAGCACCATTACAGCTATCCGGTTTTGTTGGATCCCGGGCGCAAGGTCAACGAGACTATGCGCGTCGAGGGCATTCCGAAAACCTTTGTTTACGGCCGGGATGGGAAGTTGGTCGCTCAGGCGATGGATATGCGGACCGAACGTCAGTTCGTCGAGATGCTGAGAGAGGCTGGGCTGGAGTAGCGCTTGACCTACACGACCAGCTCCGCCAGCGGCAGCGCGGAGCCTACCTTCAGAACCTTGTAGACACTCACCCCAACGTTGCGCAGGGAGAGCTTGACAGCTTTGGCGTTGGCGGCAACGGCGAGCGCTTCGAGAGACCGTAGGGCGGCTGTATCGATGCGGCGGACGCCCGAGAAATCGAGCGTAATCTCGCCGCGGGCGGAATCGAGATTGGCCAGCGCCTCATCGATGGTTTCCTTCATCGTCATACGCAGACCTCCTGGGCAACCGGTTGCGGCGCCGGCGTCTCGGCCCGGCCGCGATACGCGCAGCGGAACAATTCCACCAATTCATCGATCAGGGGCATGCGCGGATTGGATCGCCACGACGGGTCTTCAAAAGCCGCCTGGGTGAGCGCGGGAAGAGCTTTTTCAAAGTCTTCTTTTGAAATGCCAAGATCGGCGATGGACCGCGGGAAAGCCAACTGGTCGAGCAGCGTGTTGACGGCCGCGATCAAATTCCGGACTTGTTCCGCGACGGAGTCCCCTCCGAGGCCGAGGGTACCGGCGATGGCCGCATACTTCTTGTCGGCGATGTAGGCGCATTGATTCGGCGACGGCATGAACTTGGTGGGCACTGACGCATTGTATGCGATCACATGCGGCAGCATGAGAGCAATGGCCCGGCCGTGGGGGATGCCGAAGCGTGCGCCGAAGGCGTGGGCCAGCGCGTGATTCACTCCCACCGAAGCATTGGCGAAAGCCATGGCGGCGATACATGCCGCGTTGTGCATGGCTGTGCGGGCGGTTTCGTTGGACGGGGTCGCATACGACGCGGGCAAATGCTGGAAGACCAGTTGGATGGCCTGGAAAGCGTGGGAATCGGTGTAAGGCGAGGCGTGAATGGAGACGGCCGCTTCCAGAGCGTGCGCGAGGCAGTCGATGCCCGTATCGGCAGTGAGGGACTTGGGCATGGACATGACAAATTGCGGGTCGACGATGGCGACGTCCGGGCTCAGCGAATAGTCCGCCAGCGTGATCTTGCGGCCGCGCTGCTTATCGGTAAGCACGGCGAACGGCGTAACTTCGCTGCCGGTGCCGCTGGTGGTGGGGATGGCGATCAGGCGCGCGCGCGCGTCTTTTTCGATGGGGAAGCGAACGATGCGCTTGCGGATATCGAGAAAGGGCGCGGCCAGTTCCTGCAGATCGGCGTCCGGGTGCTCATACTGCAGCTTCATGATTTTCGCCGCGTCGATCACCGAGCCGCCGCCCAAAGCGACGATCTGATCGGCGCCATAAGACTGAAGCGCGGCGACGCCTTGGGCGATCACCTCAGGCTCAGGTTCGGCGTCGGGGATATTCAGGACGCGCACGACCGTGGCGGGATCGAGGGCGCGGCGTACAATCCCGGCATAGCCCCTCTGTTCCAGCGCCGCGTTGGTAACGATCAGCGTTGAGAGGGAAGCGAAGCCGCGCAGGTTTTCGACGGCGTTGCGATTGAAGTAAATCTGGTTAGGCACGCGAAACCACATAGGGGCGGGGGTTCTCCGGGCGACGCGTTTGATGTTCAGGTAGTGGTAAACATTCACGTTGTCCATGGTGCTGTTGCCGCCGCCGGTGCCGCAGCCAAAGGAAAACGTCGGGACCAGGTCGTTGTACACGCCGCCAAGCGCGCCGATGGAACCTGGCGCATTGACGATGATCCGCCCGGCATTGAGCGCGTCGCCGAATTGGCGAATAATCTCTTCGTCTCGGGAGAAAATAACGGCGGTATGGCCCAGACCGCCCGCGTGGTTTACATCGATGCAAAGCCTGAGGGCGTGCGCCGTGGATTTCGCGCGGCACACCGCCAGCACGGGGAACAGTTTTTCGACGGATAGCGGATAGGCGGCGCCCACGCCTTCGATAGGAGCGATCAGGAGGCGGGTCTGCGGGGGCACGCGGATGCCGGCGAAACGGGCGATGTCCGTAGCTTTCTGGCCGACGGCCATCGGCTGCATCTGGTGGGTTTCCGGATCGATGACCGTTTTGGAAAGCTGGCCCGTTTCCGCGGCCGTGCATACGTGCGCGCCGAGCCCCGCAAATTTTTGCAAGACTTGGTCGTAGATCCCTTCGTCGACGACGACGGTTTGTTCGGAGGCGCAGATGGTGCCGTTGTCGAAGGTCTTGGATGTGATGATGTCGACAAGGGCCATGTCGAGGTCGGCGGTTTTTTCCAGATAGACGGGCGTGTTCCCGGACCCCACGCCGAGGGCCGGCTTGCCCGAACTGTAGGCGGCTTTGGAAGCGCCGCGGCCGCCGGTAGCATCCACCAGGCCCACGTCGCGATGGTGCATGAGCCAGGCGATGTCGGAGAGCGTTGGATTGTCGACGCAGGTGAAAACGCCTTCCGGCGCGCCATGTTGCAGGGCGGCCTCGTACATGACCCGGACGGCTTCGGCACTGCAGCGGAAAGCTTTCGGGTGGGGGCTGAAAATCATGGCGTTGCGCGTCTTGATGGCCATGATGCACTTGAATAGAACCGTGGAAGTGGGGTTGGTGATCGGCGTCAGGGACAGCACCACGCCGATGGGTTCGGCTACTTCGGTGAGCCCGTGCTCGGGGTCTTCGCGGATGACCCCGGCGGTAGGCTTGTCCTTGACATAGTTGTAGACGAACTCGGTGGCCACCATGTTCTTGATGACTTTATCTTCGAGCACGCCAAGGTGGGTCTCTTCGACGGCGAGGCGGGCCAGAGGCTGAGCCTGTTCGAGGCCGGCCAGGACCATGCGCTTCACGATGCGGTCGACGTCCTGTTGGGTGAATTGCGAGAAAACGGCGCCGGCGGTGCGGGCCTGTGCTACCAGAGATTCCAGGTACGCAATGCGTTCCGGGGTGGGGGGCGGCGGGGTGGCGGACATGCCGATTCCTTTCGGATGAATCTGGTTCTTAAATAAGATGATATCATCTGTAACTCTTACATCTTGACTTCTTCGCCTCGGCCGCCCTTCGCTTCAAAACCACGGCAAAACATTTTGTAAGGAAATCGCCGCCGCGCGGACTATTCCAACGAAACCCATGATCGAAGTCAACAACCTCTCAAAAACTTTTCACGCACGGACGGTGGTGCGTAACATTTCTTTCACGGCCGAGGATGGCGCCATTACCGGTCTTCTGGGCGCTAACGGAGCCGGCAAAACGACCACGCTGCGGATGATCTGCGGGATTCTCACGCCCGGCGCGGGGACCGTAATCGTGGATCGGGACGCGGCTACGCGGGAACCTCGGCTCCGCCAGCGGCATCTGGGCGCGCTCTTGGATCAATCGGGAATCTATGCGCGGCTGACGGTGAGAGAGAACCTGGCGTACTTCGGCGAACTGCACGGCATGGAATGGGGCGCGCTCGACGAACGCGTCCGCGACGCGATTGCGACGCTTGGCTTGCAGGCCATCGCGGACCGCCGGACGGCGGGATTCTCGCAAGGAGAACGGATGAAGACGGCGCTCGGACGGGCCATCCTGCACGGGCCGGGAAACCTGGTGCTGGACGAGCCCACCAACGGGCTGGACGTGCCCAGCGTTCGCTCGCTGCGCAATTTCCTGCGCGCCCGGCGCGACGCGGGTGCGTGCGTGGTGCTGTCGAGCCACGTGCTGGACGAAGTAGGCGCGCTGTGCGACCGCGTAGTCATTATCGACGGCGGCCGGGTCGCGGCGCAGGGATCGCCGGCGGAACTGTGCGGGATGACGGGCAGCGAAACGCTGGAAGATGCATTCATGAAACTGACCAGCGGGGAGGAACAGACGGTATGCTGAATCCGATTCTTGTCGTATTGAAAAAGGAGACGCGGGACAGCCTGCGGGATACGCGGTCGCTGATTGCCGCGCTCTCGTATGCCCTGATGGGTCCGGTGGTCGTGGGCATGGTTTCCATGGCCGCGCGCGTGGACGGCGTGTTGATCGGGATGATGACGGTGTTCACGCTCGTGGCCGGGTTCGTGGGCGGGATGAGTGTGGCCATGGACACCATCGCGGGGGAACGGGAGCGGCATTCGCTGGCGCCGCTGCTGATGACGCCCGTGCGGCGGCGCGAAATCGTGCTCGGCAAATGGCTGGCGGTGGTATTATTCGCGGCGGCGGGCCTGGCGTTGAATCTGGCCGGCTTCGCGGTGGTGTTTGCCCGCGCGGGCTTGGGTCCGCGGATGTTGCGGGCAGCGCCGGAAATACTGGCGGGGGTTCTGCCGCTGGCTCTACTGGCCGCGGCTTTGCAATTGCTGGTTTCGACGGTTTGCCGCGCGGCCAAAGAGGCGCAGACCTATCTGTCGATGCTGGTGTTCCTGCCCATGGGCCTGGGAATGTTTCAGGTTTTCTTTGCCGCGGGCGCGGGGAAATGGCTCGCCTTCATCCCGGTTGCGGGCCAGCAATTGCAGATGGAAAGCTGGATGAAGGGTGGTCCTGCGTCATTCGGCGCGGCCGCCGCGCTGGGGTGTTTCACGGCGGGCGCGGCGCTGGTGGTGCTCCAGGCCGCCGCCAACAGGCTGCATCGTGATGAAATCGTTTACGGGAACTGACGTTGCCTTGAAGCACGTCACCCGGATTGCCACCTTGGAGCGCGCCGCGTTGGAGCAGGAATTCGATCGTCTTCTGGCCGCTAACGGGCCCGCGCTGGCGCGGCTGGCGGCCGCGTATACCAATACGCGAAGCGATCGCGACGACTTGCTGCAGGAGATCGCCCTGGCGCTGTGGCAGGCGCTGCGGACCTTTCGCGGAGAATGCTCGGCGCGCACCTTCTTGTTCCGGATCGCGCACAATCGGGCGGTCACTTACCTCGCGGCGAACCGGGCGCGATTTGCAGCCGGGGGCGAGGAAGTGGAGGTGGTCGATCCAGCGCCGGGCGCGGAATCCCAGTTGGCGCGCGACCAGGCGGCCGAGCGGCTGCGCGCGGCAATTCATACCCTGCCCTTGATCTACCGCCAGGCGATCGTCTTGGCGCTCGAAGACATGGGGTACGGCGAGATGGCCGAGGTGCTGGGAATTTCGGAAAGCAACGTGGGGGCGCGCTTGACGCGGGCGCGCCAGCTCTTGCGCGAAGCCTTGGAGAAGCGGAAGTGAGCGAGCGATGAATATCGATACGGAATTGGAAGCATGGCGGCGGGACTGGCGGACGGATGCAGCGGTACCGCCGGATTTGCGGCAGCGTGTGGAACGCCAGACGCGTTGGCTGAAAGTCGGGCTGGCCGGAGATATCCTGGTAACGGTCGTGATTGGGGGGGGGATGGTGGCATTGGCCGCGCGGTCTCAGGCGCCGGATATGATTGTCCTCGCCGCTGCGACACTGTTGTTTATCGCCGCGGCGTGGGGCTTCCGTCTGGCCGCCACCCGCGGGTTGTGGTCGCCGTCGGCGATGGATGCGGCGGCGTTTGCCGATTTATGGATGCGGCGGTGCCGCGCCCAGATGAAGGCCACCGTTTTTGGAGCCGTCTTGTTCGCTGTTGAGGTGGCCTTTTGCATGGGTTGGATCTACCGGCATTCCGGGGGCGGGAAGCCCCTGGCGGAGTGGCTCTTCAGCTCGGCCGTTCACTGGGCGGTTTGGACGGCGTCGCTGGTGTTCTTCCTGGGATTGGCATGGTACCGGCGGAGAAAGCGGGCGGAAATGCAATGGTTAGCCGCGCACTACGCGGACGGCAGGTAGGGTTGCGCGTGCTAGCCTGAGGGCTTGTTGACTCGGTCGCGGCCTACGGACGAGCGCTTGCGGGCGATTTTGGAACGGTGCGCGGGAGCGCCGTTTTCCTACGCGGCGGTGGGCGCCTCCCGCGCCGGCGCCATGCCCGCCGGATACAACGTCGACCGCTACCGGACGCGGCTGGGGGCGGGACTGGTAGCCTTCGAAGCGGCCAGGGCCGCGGTGCGGCGGTGGGAAATGTTCGAGCGCGGCTGGCTGCGCGTATTTCCAGACGCGGCGGAGATTCGCGAAGGGTCAACGGTAGCGGTGGTGGCGGCGCATCTCGGATTTTATTCGATCAACGTGAGCCGGATCGTTTACACGCTGGATGAAGACGGACCGCTGGCGCGTTTCGGGTTCGCTTATGGCACACTCGGCGACCACGCCGAGAGCGGCGAGGAACGCTTCACCGTGTCTTGGGACCGCGCTGGCAATGCCGTTTGGTACGACATCGTGGCGTTCTCCAGGCCGCGTGCGGTGCTGGCACGGCTGGGTTATCCGCTGGGCCGGGCTCTCCAGAAACGGTTTGGACGGGCGTCGCTGGCGGCCATGGCTCGCGCCACGTCAGGAACTTCCTATCCAACCACAACCACGTGAATTTCACCCGGGCCATGGACCCCGCGGACCAGGATTTGTTCGATGTCGGCGGTGCGGCTGGGGCCGGTGATCAGAACCATGGAACTGGTTTGTTCGGCCGGCCGGGGGAGGATCGTAAACAGCTCATCGAGGCCGGACAGCACGCGGCTGGCCGGGACCACGGCGATGTGCATGGGCGGCAGCAGCGAAATCAGGCGGGCTTCGTCAGCGCTCGCCAGCATCGCCAGGCTGCCCGTATCGGAGAGAGCGTAGTCCGCGCTGGTGATGCCAACGTCAGCCGTGGAGCAGAGCGCCCGCAGGGCAGGGGCTTCCGTGAATCCGGTTCGAACTTCTGCAAGTTCGGCGATGCCGCATTCGCGCAGGTACGGTGCGTTGGAGCATACCGCGGTTTTGCCGGCGATCGCGGCGGCAACGTAACCGCGGGCGTCGGCGGGGGTCGCGGCGCGATAGCTCTTCCCGGCCAGTGCTTCGACGGCGCGCAGCATGCTGGCAATGCGGGTTTCGGTATCCACTTGCGGAAGGCGGATCCGGACTGGGGGGGGCGCGGCGATGGGCTGGCCGGGCGCGCGGCCCAGAGCGGTGCGTACGCGATTCAGGATGGCTTCCCGGGACACTAGCGCCTCCTCCACTGCTCGCGGAAACTGCGGGCCGGCGCGGGCGGCAGATCGCGCTGGCTGAGCCACGCTCGCACCGGCGCCACATTCATGAACGCGGGAACGGTGCGCAGCCACTTGCCGTCACCCATTGGGGCCAGCCCGGAGGCGGCCTTGCCGGCCATTTCATACAGGCGCGGATGGCACATCAGCCAAGCCCAAAACTTGAAGGCCAGTCGCTCCAGCCGGTTTACTCCCTTGCGATCTTCGTTCTGTTTAGCTTCGGCCCGGAGATCCAGCAGGATTTTCGGAATATCGATCTTGACCGGGCAAACTTCCGCGCAGGCGCCGCAAAGGCTGGAAGCGAAGGGCAGGCTCGGCTCATGCTCGATACCCATGAACTGCGGCGTGATGATGGCGCCAATCGGGCCGGAGTAAACCCACGGGAAACTGTGGCCGCCGATTTTGCGATAAACCGGGCAATGGTTCAGGCATGCGCCGCAGCGGATGCAGTAAAGCGATTGGCGCTTCGAGGGATCGCGCGAGCAGCTTGGTGCGGCCGTTATCCAGCAGCACCACGTAAAACTCTTCCGGGCCGTCGACTTCGCCGGTCCGGCGGGGACCGGAGAGAAACGACGTGTAGACGGTGAGCGATTGGCCGGTGGCGCTGCGGCCCAGCAGCTTCAGGAAGACGGCCAGGTCCTGGGCGCGCGGAATCAATTTCTCGATGCCGGCCACCGCGATATGAATTTTCGGCGCGGATGTGGTGAGGCGCGCGTTGCCTTCGTTTTCGACCAGCAGAACGGCGCCGGAATCCGCCACCAGGAAATTCGCGCCGCTGATCCCGATGTCGGCGGCCAGAAATTTTTCGCGCAGCACCGCCGCGCGCGATGAGGGTCTGCTTCTCGACGACGGTTTCGTTCGGAACGCCAAGGGTGCGCGCGAACAGATCGCCGACATCGTAGCGGGTCAGGTGCAGCGCCGGCGCCACAATGTGATAAGGCCGCTGGTGGGCGAGTTGCAGAATGTATTCGCCAAGATCGGTTTCAACGGATTCCAGGTGATGGTGCCCGAGGCGCTCATTGAGATCGATTTCCTCGGTGGTCATGGATTTCGATTTCACGATCAGCTGCGCGGCGCGCTCGCGGGCCAGGTTCAGAACGAAATCGGCGACTTCGGTGGCGTCGCTGCAGTAAACCACTTTGCCGCCGTGCGCGGTGACGTTGGCTTCGAATTCCTCCAGGTAATGATCGAGATGATCGATGGTGTGCGCCTTGATGCCGTTCGCCTGGGTGCGCAGTTCCTGATATTCGGGGAGGACCGGCGCGGCCACGGCGTGCTTGCGATGGTCGATCAGCCGCGCGGTGGCTTTGTAGATGGCCAACTGGAGGTTGGCATCCTCCAGCGTTTTGTGAACCTTTTCGTCGAAAGCGGCTGACATGGTTTTCCGGCGCCTCAGCGGCTGGCGAGCACCTCGGCCAGATGCATGGTCCGCACCGGAAGGGCGGCGCGCGATAGGGCCCCCTGGATTTGCATGAGGCAGCTGGAATCCAGGCTGACCACGGTTTTGGCGCCGGTGCGCACGATCGAATCGAGCTTGGTGCGAACCATCCCGCCGGAGATTTCGGGAAGTTTCACCGAGAAGGTCCCGCCGAAACCGCAGCATTCTTCGGCGGCATCCATTTCGCGGAGTTCCAGGCCGCGCACGTGGGAGAGGAGGCGCCGCGGGCCGTTCTTGATGCCGAATTCCCGGAGGGCGTGGCAACTGTCGTGATACGTGACAATGTCTTCCAATCGCGCGCCGACGTCTTCCACGTTGGCTACTTCGAGGATGAACTTGGAAAACTCCCAGACGCGCGGTGTGAGTTCATCGGCGGCGCGGGCGCCGCCGGGATCGTTGGGAAAGAGATCGTGAAAGTGGTGGGCGATCATCGAGGTGCAGGAGCCGGAAGGAACCACGATGTATTCAGCATCCCGAAAAACCTTGAGAAAGTGGCGGGCGACCTGGCAGGCCTCGTCGCGATAGCCCGTGTTGAATGCGGGCTGGCCGCAGCAGGTCTGATCTTTGGGGAAATCGATAGCGAAGCCCAGGCGTTCGAGCACCTCGGCCATCGCCATGCCGACAGCCGGAAAGAGCTGGTCGACGATGCAGGTGACGAAGATCGAGACCCGTGAGGACATGGAAGACGGATTGTAACAGGGGGCGGCGAAAGGGACGCGGCGCGCGCCGGCGCTCGCGTGCGATTTTCCGGCCGTTAACCAATTTCAGTATGGAGAATGGCCAAAAGTTATGACAAATTTGGACCAGGAGTGATGCGCCAGCGCGAGCATGTTATGAGGAGAATCTTCAGACGATTTCGCGGCGAGGAAAGCGGCCAGGATTTGATCGAGTATACGCTCTTGCTGGCCTTCGTCGCCTTGGCCAGCGCGGGGTTGTTCCTGGGCAGCGGGGCCAGCGTGTCGCAGATCTGGTCGTCGGCGAACACCGTGCTGGGGACGGCAGCGGGCGCGCAGAGTCCAACGAATACCGGCGGTGGCGGCGATCAGGGCAGCCACTAGCCGGCGATGATCGCGGCGGCGCGGTGGTGTTGATCGGGATCTCCGTTTTTGCTGAGCTCTTGCTTTGTTGGCGACGGCGGAAGGTCGATCTTCCAGCCTAAGACTTCGCGGACCTAAGAACCCCGCACCCCCTCTTGACCCAGAACAAGGTTGACTCCTTGGCGAATCAAGCTGCCGCAACGGAGTAAAGCCTCGCAATGGGGCTCTATCGACGCAGCCATTTCGGTGGTAACCCGCGCAAACCCAAAGAGTCGGCAGACAGCCGCCGGCAGATCTGCTTGCGCGATCCCGTAGGATGTCTGGACGACGATAACAATTGCTTGCTGAATCTCCTCCGGCGCCACGAGGTCGAATTTGCGGGATGCGGTTGGAAGCGGGCTTCGATCGCGCACCGCGGGAGAGTCCCTTCCCGAAGCCCAGAGAAAATCGCCACGCTGGACGAATAGGCGACGGTCGGCACCGTGCCTCACAGCGTGCGCAAACGCTTGCTGAATTCTGCTGCCCAACCTCTGGATTCCAGCGCCGCTGACGACGCGGCGAGCGGCCTCCATCCAATGCACGGGACTTTCGACGTCAACTACTTGAGCTAGCAGCTTTGCTAACGTAGAATTGCCCATCTGATGCATTTCGACGCCATTGAGCCGCACGTCAATCACCGCGCATTGGTAGCTTGCTACTCTTGGGATCTCTGTATGGGGTTGTTCGGCCGACGACGTTGGCGGCGCCGAAGGCGGCCCGGTTTTCGAATAAGTTTCGGGCGGGCGTGGCGATGGTGGGGCCGTCGTTGCGGCCGTTTCGATTGCCTGCAACAGTTTACGCAATTCCTGATCAGGATTACGAAACCAGTCGGTTGACCAGATGCGGTAGATGCTCCAGCCTAGCCCTTCCAAGACTGCTTGACGGAGACGGTCCCGGTCGCGTGCGGATAGGGCGCTGTGGTAGCGAGCGCCGTCGCACTCTATCCCCAATAAGTATCTCCCCGGATTCGCCGTGTCCACAACAGCCAAGTCCAAAAAGAAACCGGCGCTACCGACTTGTGCGTGCACCTCGTAGCCCAACGCCGCCAGTTGACGCCGAACTTGTTCCTCGAATTCGGAGTCGGGTTCGCGGCCGGTTTGCTTCGGCACCTCAATTTGTCCGCTCTGGGCGTAACTGAGAAACGTCTTGAGTGCGGAGACGCCCCCCGAATTCGTCCTTGAAAGGTCGATGTCATCCGCTGTCAAGGCCGTAAAAACCTCGCAGCGCCTTCTTGCACGGCTGATGAGAACGTTCAGGCGCCTCTCGCCGCCGTTTCGATTGAGGGGGCCGAAGCTCATCGCCAAGTACCCCTCTGCTGTGGGGCCGTAACCGATGCTGATCAAGATCACGTCCCGCTCGTCTCCCTGGAGGTTCTCGAGATTTTTCACAAAGAAGGGCTCGTATGGCGGATAAGAGAAAAAATCTTCGCACGATGGATCCTGACGCCGCAGTATCTCCAGTTGGTTGAGGATGGCATCCATTTGGGTCATACTGAACGCCGCAACTCCCAGAGTCTCCCACAGTTCACGGGGTCGGTGAAGCTGAGCGCGGGCGTGGGTCATCACGGCGGCGGCAACCTCCTTTGCCTCAACCGGATTTGTCCGCGTGCGACTCCGTTCGTAGAATGCGCCCTCCAAGTGTCGGTACACTAGCCCGATCTCCTGCCCACTTCTGTCCGGACTCGGAAAGACTACGAGGCGGTCGTCATAGAACAGGTGGTTGGAAACCACGATTAGAGATTCGTGTCGGCTGCGGTAGTGCCAGCGCAGCATACGCTGGTGCGCACCCCGGGAACAAAATAGGCCGAGCACACTCTCGATGTCACTGGTGGCGCTTTCATCTTCGTCCGGCCCGTCATCTTGCGACCCCACTAGCGAGTCGAAGAAGCTCGTTGGCGGCAATTGTCTGCTGTCTCCGACAACCACGGTCTGCTGTCCGCGCACGATCGCCCCTAACGCGTCGACCGGTCGAACTTGGCTGGCTTCATCGAAGATAATCAAGTCGAAGCTCAGGGCCCCCGGCGGAAGATAGTTCGCTATTGACAGCGGGCTCATCATAAAGACCGGCTTTATCGACTGGATGGCGTGTCCAGCCCTCGCCACCAGGTTGCGGATTGTGAGAAATCTGGCCCGCTTCTCGAATTCCCGCCAAAGAATCCCGACCTCGCCTGCGCCACCACCTGCCGGCAAAGCCTGAGCATGCTTATCCGCCAAGAGTGCGCGATTCAGTTCTAGCTGAAGCAAATCGAGTCGGCGGAACTCCGATACCGCATTTGAGTGCCGGACACCATCAAAGCCGGCGAGGGCTTTGCGCTCTAGGAAGGCGCGCTCCAATAGCGAGATGGAACGGGCGCGTTCATACAAAGCTGAAAGCTTTGTGGCGGCGTGTTCCCAACAAGCCGCGACATGTGCGATGCTACCAAGACCGTCGTTAGCACATTCGTCGAAAATCCGATTGAATGCCACTAACGAATGCAAGTCATGTATACGTTCCGCTTGGAGCAGCCAGCGACGCCTCAGGACGCCAAATGGCTGGGCTGAAAGCGGTCCCTCTTGATAGCGTCCTTCGTCGACATCCAGCGCCTCGCGCCATCCGCGAAGGGCAGACTGATAGCTTAGGCGCGCGGAGTCTAGCCGTCGAACCTCGGAGATGGCGTTGTTCGTGAAGGCATTAACCCGTTTGGGGTCGACGCACCAGGCTGCAAGGGTTCCATCGCTGACGCCGGTACAGGCCGCTATGACCCAGTTGAACTGGGCTTCCAGAAGATCCCAATCACTATCGACGCCGTTCCAAGAATCTCCGAATAAAGACGCCACCGAGGCTGGAAGTCGGTTCACATCCTGTGCGCAGACCGACGCCTGTGCTATCGCATCGAGCATTGCGAGCTGCGAGGCCACGCCCACTGGGGGAGCCGTCAAGCAAAATTGCGCAAGCGCTTTCATCGCGCGCCGCCATCTCCCCGAAAAGACCCGCCACCAGCGAGGTCCCAGACTGGCAATGTCAATACGAATTGCGGCAACGTCCGCGTTCCACGCCTCGGCCCGCACGACGGCGTCAAACCTGCCGTGAAGATCGCGGTATCGAAGTCCGGCGACGAGCGTCAGGCGGATTTGCGACTCGCACTCGGCCCAGACGGCAGGATCCAGATTGACTCCCTGCATCGCGGGAGCTCTAATGATATGCTTGGTGGTTTCGAGGAGTTGATCCACATCGCGTCCCGTCGATGGGGCTTCCGCCACGACCAGGTTTGCAAGGGAATTCGCGGCGTCCTCGTACGAACTGCACGCAGACTCGGCCTTAAGGCATTCACCCCGAAATCTGTCGCTATCAGTAGGGAGGACGACGCGTAGATCGCTGCCCCAAAACGGATGTTGAATTGGAATTCCGGTCCGCAACACCCGGTCTTGCATCTGGGCAACTATTTGCTTGCGACGGGCTATTACGTCAGCGGTCCACAACTCCGCCGAACCTAACTGAACGTTGGGCAGTTCGACGCCCTTAAGGGCGGTCTGTGCGCCAAGCAAATTCCCATAAGTGACGCAAGGGCTCTCCCCGCTCTTTCCAATTGGCTCGTTGACCGCTTTGCAATATTCGTTCAAACGTTCCCGATTGTCGGAAAGTAAGCTGATCTCACAGCTTGGCCGCAGGCTTTCATGCCGTCGGCCCAACGCTGTACTTCGAAGCTCCTCAATGATGCTCTTCTTGTTAGTTCGATTGCTGTGTAGTTCCAGGCATGCTGCACCAAGACCAACCCGGTCGAGGCGTCTCTTCACGACGTCAAGCGCCGCCATCTTCTCCGCGACGAACAGAATTCGCTTTCCCCCGGCGAGAGCCCCAGCTATGAGATTTACGATGGTCTGAGACTTGCCGGTGCCCGGCGGCCCCTGAATAACCATCGTGTGACCATCAAGGGAATCCAGGGTGGCCAGGGTCTGAGAGCTATCCGAATCGACCACCTGAACGAAGTCTCGGTTCCGAAGTTGATCGTCCAGCAGCCGGTCCTCGGTATAGTTCGAAACGCCGGCTCCAAATCCCTCTTCTCCTAGTAATGACCGAAGTACCCCGTGCTCAAGAATCGCGCTCGGCGTCGGCCACGTCTTGGGATCGAGATCGCGATACATCAGAAGCTTGGCGAAAGAGAAGAACCCGAGCGCCACCGCGTGTTTGTCTACCGCCCAACCTGGGCGGCTGACGACTGTTCGCGCGACTTTTCCTAGGTATTCATCGACGTCCAGATCGTCCGGGTCCGGGAGTTCCGGTAGCGTCTTGATGCCAAAGTCTTGCTTCAGCTTTTCGGCAAGTGAAACATTACCGCCCAGGTCCTCGCCCGTGAATTTCAGATGAAACCGTTCGCGGGCGCTACTCCGCCCGAGTTCTACGGGAATGAGAATAAGAGGTGCCCTCAAGACCTTGTCGCTATGGCCTTCCTCGCGCCAACATAGCATTCCCATGGCGAGATACAGCGTGTTTACCCCCTGCTCCTCGACTGAAGTCCGTGCCGCATGATACGTGGCCAACAGTCTGCCCTGTAGCTGTGTCGAGGGATGAGCGGTTCTTAAACGCAAATCCAGGGGCCGGCCCCGTGGCCGACGATCGCCTGTTGGCTGCGCAAGGTGAACGTCAGGGACGTTTCCGTTTTGCTCCTCGTCGGCGTTATCGGTGGGTAAGAAGGTTAGCGATTTCTCCTCGCGTACGAGTAGACGGAATATTTCCGGAGGGATTTCGTCGACCACCTCCACGCCTTTGGCTCGCATGGTCCGATAGTTGAGAAGCGGGTTGCGCAATCCAAGGTCGAGGAGGTCGCGGCGGGCGGTCTCCAGGGATTCACTCAGGGTCATACTGTTGGGTTTGGCGAGCGGCATCCAAATCCTTACTATCGACTTGACGATATCACGTTGCGGTCGATGCCTAGCCCGCCATAAGTTGAAATTAACTAAGTGAATTCCCCTTGGGTGAACATTTACAGTGTCGCGCGCAGGCGAATCTTGGACGGGCCCACAACGGCTAAATTGGTGTCGTGCAAAGCCGCGATTCGTGTGTGCTTCATCGATGGGATCTAGCCTATCTAGAGCTCAGCCGGCGATGATGGCCGCGGCGCGGCGAAACACGGCGGTTAGCATCGCCTCGGTGAGCTTGCCGGTTGACGTGTTTTGCTGGCTGGGATGGTAGGAAGCGATCAGGAGCGGTTGGCCCGGCGACGTTTCAAAAACCCGATCGTGTCCGAATCCGAATGCCGCACGGCTGCGAATCAGGCCGCGGGTTTGCAGGATCGCCAGATAATTATCGAACGCCACCCGGCCCAGAGCGACTACCACTTTCACGTTGCGTAGCAGGTCCAATTCGCGCTCCAAAAATGGACGGCAGTTGGCGATCTCCGCGGGCGTCGGCTTGTTGCCCGGTGGGGCGCAGTGAGCGACCGCGGTGATGTAGGCGTCGATTAGGCGCTGCCCGTCGTCGCGGGAGACGCTCTCGGCTTGAGTAGCGAAGCCTGTGTTGTACAGCACGCGGTACAGGATGTTGCCCGACATGTCTCCCGTGAACATGCGGCCGGTGCGATTCGACCCGTGCGCTCCGGGGGCCAGGCCCACGATCAGAAGCCGGGCGCGCACGTTGCCGAAGGAAGGCACCGGGCGGCCCCAATAATCCCAATCGAGATAGGCGCGGCGCTTGACGCGCGCCACCTCTTCGCGGTGCGCGGCCAGCCGCGGGCACCGGCGGCACGCGACGACTTCGTTTTCAAGAACGTGCAGGGCGTTAGAATTCAAGCGATGCATCTTCCTTTTCGATTGGATGGGCTGCATGCCCTGATTACCGGCGGCGCCAGCGGCATTGGCGCGGCTACCTGCCGGGCGCTCCACGCGGCGGGCGCGCGGGTAACCATCGCGGATATGGACCGGGAAGGAGCGGAAGTCCTCGCGCGAGAATTGACCGGTGCCCAAGTGCGCATACTCGATATTACCGGCGAAGCGGCCGTGCGGGCCATGTTCGCGGGGCTGGACGGGCTCGACATCCTGGTGAACAACGCGGGCATCGGCATGGTGGGGGGGTGGAGCAGACCGAACTGTCGGATTTCGAGCGGCTCTTCCAGGTGAACGTGACCGGCACCTACCTGGTGACGCGGGCCGCCATGCCGCTGCTGCTGCGGTCGCACGGCTCGATCGTGAATATCGGGTCGGTGGCCGGCATGGTGGGAATCAAGAAGCGATTCGCATATTGCGCGACCAAGGGCGCGGTCATCGCCATGACGCGGCAACTGGCGGTGGAGTATCCGACGGAACTGCGCGTGAATTGCATTTGTCCCGGCACCGTGGATACGCCCTTCGTGGAGGGATATCTGGACAAGTACCACAAGCATGAGAAGGACAAAGTGAGGGCGGAATTGAATCAGCGCCAGCCCTTGGGGCGGCTGGGCCGTCCGGACGAGATAGCGAACCTGGTCCTGTACTTGTGTTCGCCGGAGGCGGAGTTTGTAACCGGTTCGGTAATCGCTATTGATGGAGGCTGGACCGCCGCTTAGATCGCCTACCCGGTTCTTAGGCATCGAATCCGCGTTCATCCGTGTTCATCGGGCTCAATATCTTTACTCTGAGCCGCGACACTCTGAGCCGCGACACTCTGAGCCGCGACGGTAACGGAGCGTCCACCCCCCCCGCGCCGTTCACACCCCTGGAAAATATTTCCTCGCCCCGTCATCCAAAACAAAACAAACCAACTCAATCAATCCGCCCCCAACCCGCAGATCCGTTTTCCGCCGCCCGCCATCTACCCTGAAAGCGGGGATCGCCCCCTAAATCGAATCAAAAGGAGTTTCCAATGCTAATATCCGATAAACAGCATCAAGCCAATATCCAAAACGCCCAGAAAAGTCCGGGACCCACCAGCGAAGAAGGTAAAGAACGTTCCAGCCGCAATGCCATCACCTGGGGCCTCCGCACCCGCTTCACCATCTGCCCCGAACTCGGCGAAGACCCCTTCGAATATTACGACCTCTGGGAAGACTTCGAATCCGACTGGAGTCCCGTCGGCCGCACCGAACACTGCTACGTCGAAGCCATGGTCCACGCCCAATGGATGCTCGCCCGCCTCGCCCGCGTCGAACGCGTCGCCTTCCTCCGTCACATGAATACCGGCGAAGACCGCAACATCGATATGGTCCAACGCGTCGACAAATCCAGCGCTCATCACCAGCGCACCTTCGACCGCGCCCTCGAAAGCCTGCGCAAGATCCAGGCCGAACGCCGCGCCCGCGAACGCGCATCCGAATCCGAACAGCGCAAGCCTGTCGCGGCGGCCGCCAGTTCCAGCCCCCATGTCTCGCCGCCCGCTTACGTCATGTCCCCGCAATCCGAACCCGCGCCCATGACTTGCGCCCCCGCCGACACCCGCTAGCTTCCTTGTAGTACGTTCTTTGGCAATTCAGCCCACGACCCAAAACCTAACACCCCAACTGCGTCTGTACTACCCCCGAAATCCACAAAAACCGCCCCCAAAACTGCCTGCTTCGCTCAGAACCCAAACCCGCTTCCCCATCCGTTCCACCGTTCCGCGTCCAACCCGCCTGCCATCAACCACATAGGCTTCGTTCGCGCGTGGCGCAACTTTTGGCGGTGCCGCTCTCCCGCCGCCGCACCTCTGCCTGCCAGCCCAAACATCCCGGCATGGGAGCATCCTAGACGATGGTCGCGCCCCCGTCCACCACGATGGTCTGTCCCGTAATGTAGTCCGACGCGGGCGCTGCCAGGAATACGGCCACGCCTTTGAGCTCGCCAGGACGGCCCACGCGCGCCATGGGAATGCCGGATTCGATGTAGGGCTGCGCGGCTTCCAGCACCTTTTCGGTCATGCGCGAGGGGAAGAAGCCCGGGGCGATAGCGTTCACGCGGATGTTATGCGGCGCCCATTGAGCGGCCAGTTCGCGCGTAAGGCCGAGAAGTCCCGCTTTCGACGAAGCGTAGCCGGCGTAGTGAATGCCACCCGGCATGGCGCTCTTCAATCCCGCGATGGATGCGACATTGACCATGCGCCCGTAGCCGCGCTTGATCATTTCACGGCCGCACGCTTGCGAAAAAAGAAACGCTCCGGTGAGGTTCACTTCAAGTACCTGCCGCCATTTGTCGAGAGGCATGTCCTCGGCGGGCGCGCCCCAGGTGACGCCGGCGTTATTCACCAGGATATCGATCTGGCCGTAGTGCCCCAGCGTCTGGCGCACGACCGCTTCGATATCGGCCGGTTTCGAGACATCGCAGAGCGCGCCATGGCAGCGGAATCCGCGCTGCTGCAGTGCGTCCACGGCGGGCGCCAGCCACTGGTCGCGGCGCGCCAGCAACATCAGGGAAGCGCCGGCTTCGCCAAGGCCTTCGGCGATTTCCAGCCCCAGACCGCGCGATCCGCCGGTGACCAGGGCGACGCGTCCGGAGAGGTCGAATAATTGGGAGAGTGAAGTCATAAAGTTCCGTGACATCCATGTTTCTTGGATGACCGAGAAACGAGTATATAGGAAACCACGGCGACCCGGGGGACGGCGACCCCGCCGAAGACTCACCCCCCTGTTTTCCAGGTATTATGATTACGCGATTCGGCATCTGCCTCGCGCTTGCTCGAAGAAAGGTGACGGCTAATGGAACGTCGCGATTTTGTACGGAACACAGCGGGCGCCGCCGCATGGTCGGCCCTCTCGGCGAGCAGAATCATGGGCGCGAACGACCGCGTCGCGGTCGCCATTGTCGGCTGCGGGGGCCGCGGCCGTATGGTGATGCGTGAGATGCTGCGCGCCCCGAACACGGCGCTTTCGGCTGCGTGCGATGTGTACGCCAGCAACGCCGCGCGCGCCGCGCAAGACCTTTCCGGTGGCGAGGCAAGAACGCTGAAAGACTTCCGCCGGGTGCTGGAAATGAAAGAGATCGATGCCGTGCAAGTCGCCACTCCCGACCACTGGCACGCTCTGGTAACCGTCCTGGCGCTGCAAGCCGGCAAGCACGTCTATGTGGAGAAGCCGTTTGCTTTAACGGTGCGGGAGGGCCGCGCCATGGTCGAGGCGGCACGCCGCACCGGCCGCATCCTCTACCCGGGCACGCAGCACCGGTCAGCGCCGCACATTGCCGAGGCGGCGCAAATCGTTCAAAGCGGCGCCATCGGCGATGTTTCCTTGGTGCGCGTCTGGAATAGCGGGAATATCGCCCCCAACGCGATGAGTAAGGAACCGGACACCGACCCGCCGCCCGGCTTGGACTGGGATTTCTATCTGGGTCCCTCCCCCGCGGCGCCCTTCAACCGCGGACGGTTCCTGACCACTTACCGTGTCTTCTCCGATTACGCCGGAGGGTACATCACCGACTACGGCAATCATCGTATCGACAGCGTGCATCAGATCATGAATGTCACCACCCCGCACACCATATCGGCGGTGGGCCGCCGGCTCTGTCCCCAAAATGCCGGCGATATCTACGATCTTCATTTGGTCACTTATCAATATGCCAACTTCGTGATGGAATATGTGGCTTCTTGGGTCAATAGTCATGGGATGGGCGGCCGGTCGCCAGGCATGCAGTACTACGGTATGGCCGGCGCGTATAATCGTCCGCACGGCTTTGCGTTTTACGGCACGAAAGCCGCCTTGTTCGTGGATCGCATCGGCTACGAGACGTTCCCGGAGGTGGAACCAGGCGCCCCTTACCAAACTCCGGCGTCGGGTCAAACGGACGTAAAGTACCGCGCACAGCGGAGATCATTGCAAGGTGCGGACGCCACTTCGCTGCACGCGCGGAATTTCATTCAGCAGGTCCGTTCGGGTCACAAGGGCCCGGTCGATGAGATAGCTGGGCACCGGGCTACCCTGACGTGCCATCTCGGTACCATCGCCGCCAAAGTGGGCCGCACACTGCACTGGAACGAAGAGAAAGAAGACTTTGAGAACGATCCCGAAGCGTCGGCGCTGCTAACCCGCAATCTTCGCAAGCCCTACGGCTTGATCCAAATCTGAAGGACGGCCGCCTTTCAATTTCAAAACGATCACTGCGCTGGTGTAGTATTCACCAAGACGCCCACGCCCCCGGTGCCCGCGGTCACAATGTCGATCCGGCCGTTGTGATGCAAACTGCCTACGGCGATCGAAGTGGGAAAACTCGCGGTCACGAAGTCCAGACCCTGTTGGAATGTTCCATCCCCGTTGCCCAGATATACGGAAACATTGCCGGACACATCGTTCGCCACAGCCAGATCGAGCTTGCCATCGTGGTTGAAGTCCGCCACGGCGATGCTGTTGGGACCAATGCCGGCGGCATAGGTTGCGGCAGCCTGAAACGCGCCGCTGCCGTCGCCAGTCAAGACGGAAACGTCATTGGACGCGAGGTTGGCAACGGCTAAATCGAGGTGGCCCGTGCCCGTGAACCTGCCCGCGGCAATGGCGAAGGGTTCGTTGCCCACCGCAACGCTTTCCGCGATCGTGAAGGAACCGTCCCCGTTTCCTAACAGCACCATCACCTCCTGCAGGCCCAGCGCGCCGTTGGTCACGGCGAGATCCGGAATGCCATCGCCATTGAAGTCCCCCGAGGTCAAAGCTGTCGGCGCGCTGCCCAGGTAAACTTTCGGTCCCGGCCGGAAAGAGCCATTGCCTTGCCCCAGAAGAACGGTGACATCGCCCGAGCCGGCGTTGATCACGGCCAGATCCGTGTGGCCATCGTGATTGAAGTCCGCTGCCACGATGGCCGTCGGGCTGAGGTCCGTTTGAAAGTAGGACGAGACGTGGAAGGTGCCGTCGCCATTACCGAGCAGGATAGAGACGTTGTTGCTCAGACTATTGACGACTGCCAGGTCAGCCTTGCCATCCTGATTGAAATCGCCCACAGCCATGGCCCACGAACCGAGGCCGCCGGTAGCGGTGACAATGGGCGCCGAAAAAGAGCCGCCGCCCGAATCGAGCATCACCGAAACGCTATCCAGTCCGCCTGTGTTCACGACTGCGATGTCGAGTTTCTGGTCGCCGTTGAAGTCGGCGAGGTGAACGGAACCGCAGGGCGTGCCCGGTTGAAGGGCGGCCACGGGGTGAAAGGTGGGGCTCTGCGCGGCCAAAGGGAGGGCCGCCAGGAATATCTGGTAAATAGTGATCTTAATCGTGTTGCACATCTGTTCGATGATAAACGCTATTTGGCGCAAAATCAAGGACTTTCGCGTTTAGTCGGTAATGGGAAGGTGGGACTGGTTCTTTCGTTACTTATCGCCGGCGGGCGCGTTCAGTTAACTTCGGAAATGACGATTTGGTTCACTATAAGTCCGGGAAGTTAAACCGTCTACCCGCTGAAAACCCGGCTGGAAATCCTGCAAGTCACGATCAGGCACTGTAGTGGGCGGCCACTCGTAACGCCTTTCCGGAAGGCGACAGTTCCATGAACTCCGCGGTACGTGATCCTTTTTGATTGTTGTAATAAAGTACTACGCTGTTTACTCCGACCGTCACGTCTACTAGCTGAAAGTGGAGTTCCGGATACGCCTCCAGGCCTCGCTTGAAGTAATCTCTGACGTTGGCCTTGCCCGTGACCCTGCCGTCGGGCCTTCCCAATAGCTGAGCGGCAGCCGGCGATGTCAGCTCAATGGCCTCCTCATAATGGGTCATGATCGAGTCCAGATCGTGAGCGTTCCATGCGGCGGCCCATTGCCTTGCAAGGTCCCACGCGTCGTCTTTCGTCATAGCTCTTCCTCCTGCCTTGCCCAAATTCCGATAGCCGTTCACGGCCTCAGGTGTATTATACGGGCCGACCGGCACAGCGCCTGAAGTGCGGCCGGGCTATAATTACTTCTTTCCGCCCGGGGGGATCGCGGCGGAATCTCCGATTATGAGACTCAAAGCGTTTGGAATTGGTACGGCCTTCATCGCGGTGCTATGCGGCTCCGCTTACGCGCAGCCGGCGGGCGGCGCCGCGAAACCGGCGAATTGTCCGGCGGACGGATTCAGCGGAGGCTTCAGCAAGGGCTGTCCGCAAAAGCAATTTGCCAGTGCGGCCGACATCTCCGGAATGATCGCGGCGCTGCCGGAAAAGCCGTACGCCACTCCGCAAAGGCTGCGGCGTGTTCTGGTGCTGTGCCGCGCGGTTGGTTGGGTACACACATCCATTCCGCTGGCAGCCAAGATGGTCGAGTACCTGGGAGATAAAACCGGCGCGTGGATGACTACGATCACCTACGATCCCGCGGCTATCAACGCGGAAAATCTGAAGCAATATGACGCCATTTTCCTCTCCAGCACCACCGGCGAGTTTCTGGACGATCCCAACGATAAGGCGGCCACGGATCTTAGGCGGAAGGCGCTGCTTGATTTTGTGAAGGGCGGCAAGGGTTTGGCGGGCGTCCACGCGGCGACGGACAGCTACCATACGAATGGCCCGGCGCTGACCGGCACTTGGCCCGAATTCAACGAAATGATCGGTGGGTTTTTCAAGTTTCACTGGACCTACCCAACGCTCATCCCGGTGAAGGTGGACGATCCGCAAAGCCCGCTGACGGTGATGTTCCCGGCTCGCGGCTTCGAGATGGTCGACGAGACGTATACGTTTGCGCAGGATTCATTCAGCCGCAAGCGCGTTCACGTGCTGACCAGCATCAACTATGCCAGGATGAGCGCGGAAGATAAGGCCAAGGAGCCGGCTGCGAATAAACGCACCGATGGCGACTACGCCCTGAGCTACATTCAGCGCGTCGGCGACGGCCGGGTGTTCTATGAGGCCCACGGCCACGACGAGAAGATTTATTATTTGCGGCCTTTTGTCGCGCACATGCTGGCCGGGCTTCAATATGCGATCGGCGATTTGAAAGCGGACGACAGTCCCAGCTCGAAATAAGGCGGAACCCGATGCCAAGCGCGTTTCCTTCTCCTAGCCGGCGGCAGCTTTTGCAAGCAGGGCCGGCCGCGTTTTTTGGCGGTCGACTCCTCCTGGCGAATTCCTGGAACGTTCCGATCGGACTGCAGCTCTACACCGTTGGCGCGGAGATGGAAAAAGACCCGGCCGGCACTCTGAAGCGAGTCGCGGCGGCCGGCTATACCCACGTGGAATTGTCGCCGATGTCGAAGATCTCGAACAAAGATCTGCGCAAGGCGTTGGACGACGTGGGTTTGAAGAATCCATCGGGCCATTACCTGCTGCCCGACCTCATGGGGAATCTGCAACAGAAAATCGAGGCAGCTAAAGAACTGGGCGAAGAATACATGATCGCAACGGTTCCCTGGACGGCGGATATTTCGCGCTTCAAACAGACGCCGGGGCAGGGCCAGATGGAGTTTTTTCTAGGAGTCTTGAACCACCTCACGCTGGACGATTGGAAGTGGAACGCGGAGCAGTTCAATCAGATCGGCGAGCGCGTGAAGAAAGCCGGTTTGCAACTCGGATATCACAATCATAATTTCGAATTCAAAGCGTACGGCAACTCGTGCGGATATGACGAATTTCTTCGCTTGACCGATCCGGAACTGGTCAGCCTGGAATTGGATTGTGGCTGGGTGACTGTCGCGGGCCGGGATCCGGTCGCTTATTTGAAAAAGTATCCGGATCGGTACCGGTTCCTGCACGTCAAGGATTTCAAGAAGGGATTTACCCCGACCACCAGGCTGATGGACAAGGGACCCAATCCACCGGTTCCGGCAGAACTGGGGCGCGGGGCCATCGACTATTCGGCCATCTTTGAGGCGGCGCGGGGTAGCAAGGTTCGCGCCCTATTTGTTGAACAGGAACCGCCGTTCGTGGAGATGCCGGCGCTGGAAGCGATCCAAGTGGATTATCGGTACATCAAGAAGCTGACGAGCTAATCGGATTTTGCGGTCCAAGGGGGGGGAATGCACTATTGTCTATGTAGACTGGTGGCGCTGTTGGCATTCGTATGCGGGATGGCTGGGGGACAGGACCAGGCCGCGCGAGCGCCGAAAAAACCTGCCGCGGGTGCGATGTTTGCCGGGCCGGACAAGATCGACCAGGCAGCGGCGGAGCGCGGCAAGACGATATTTGTTCCGAGCTGCGGTTTCTGCCACGGCGCGGATGCGGCCGGAAAGAGCGCGCCGGATCTGATCCGCTCGCAGCTTGTTCTGCACGACGAAGGAGGGAACCTGCTTGGGCCAGTGATTCACGACGGCCGGCCCGATCGTGGAATGCCGGCGTTTCCGGCTCTGGGCAAGGAGCAGATCGCCGACATCGGAATGTTTCTGCGTTTGCGCAAACAGGAGACCTCCAATCGGTTCGGTTACGTAATTCAGGGACTGCTGACTGGCGATGCCAAGGCCGGCGAGGCCTACTTCAATGGCGAGGGCCAATGCGCCACGTGTCACGCGGCTGCCGGGGATTTGGCGGGTATCGCCCGGCGCTATGAGCCGGTCGACTTACAAAGACGTTTTCTGACTCCCGGCAATAGTTGGATGGACGCGCTTATGGGGAAGTCGGGTAAACCGCTGCCGCTGGCGACGGTAACGATTCGCAAGCCCGGCGGCGAGACTGTGTCCGGCACGCTGGTGCGAGCGGACGAGTTCAACGTCGAGTTGCGGGACGCCGCGGGGTGGCATCGCTCGTTCGCGCGGGAGGGCGCAACGGTGGAGATTCAGGATCCGCTGAGTTTTCATCGCGAGCAACTCGCCAAATATTCGGATGCCGACATGCATAACTTGCTGGCCTACCTGGAGACATTAAAATGAGGTTCGAACTTTTCGGACGTGGCCGCGATTTCTTGCGCGAGTTTGGGGTTGGCCCAGGAATTAACTCCCGGGATGCTGACTGCGCCATCGAGCGATACATGGCCGACATACAACGGGGATTATTCAGGGCGGCGCAACAGCGCGCTGACTCAAATCGATCGCTCCAATGTTCAAAACCTGGGGCTGCAGTGGATTTTTAGAACGGCAAACACGGGCCTGAGCGGTTTTGCGGGTTCCGTGAAATCGACACCGCTGCTGGTGAAGGGCACCTTGTACTTCACCATGCCGGACAATGTTTGGGCGGTGGATGCGCGCACCGGCAGCGAGATCTGGCATTACCGGTATCCGGCGAACCCCGGCGTTCATATCGGCAGCCGCGGCGTGGGCATGTACGGCGATTGGCTGTATTTCGAATCGCCGGACTGCAATCTGATTGCCATTAACGCGAAGGATGGGAAAGAGCGCTGGCGAAAGACCATCGCCGATGTGAAAGCGGAATACTTCTGCACCATGGCGCCGCTGGTAGTGGGCAATAAGGTGATAGTCGGTGTCGGCGGCGATTCACTGGATAACCCGGGCTTCCTGGAGGCACGGGATCCGGAGACAGGCGAAGTGCAGTGGCGCTGGGATACGGAACCTTTGCCGGGCCAGCCGGGCTCGGAGACTTGGCCGGGGACGGAGGAGATGCGGCACGGTGGCGGCATGACCTGGATGACCGGCACCTACGATCCGGAGCTGCACTTGCTCTATTGGACTACAGGCAATCCGAATCCCGTGCATGCGGGCGACGCGCGCAAAGGCGACAACCTCTGGACCTGCTCGATCGTGGCGCTGGACCCGGCGACCGGGAAGCTGCAGTGGGCGTTCCAGCCTTCGCCGCATGACACACACGACTGGGATGCGGTGCAGACGCCGGTTTTGTTCGATGGCGAGTTCAAAGGACAACCCCGTAAGTTGCTGGCTCAGGCCAGCCGAAACGGATATTTCTTTGTGCTGGACCGCAAGACCGGCAAGAATCTTGTCACCGCGCCTTTCATGCGGAACAATTGGTCAAAGGGCGTGGATGCCAGCGGGCGGCCGATTCCCGACCCGAAGAAGGAGCCCACCAGAGACGGCACTCTGGTCAGTCCCAGCTCCAACGGCGCGACCAATTGGTTTCCACCTGCTTTCGATCCCGCCAAGGGACTGTTCTACGTGAACGCATCGCAGAACTACAGCGTTTTCTATTACACGGCGGAAGGCAAACCAGAAGGGTACGCCGGACGGGACGATTTTCTGGCGTTTTCAAGCGTACTGCTGGCAATCGACTGGCAGACCGGCGCGGTACGGTGGCGCCACGACATCAGCAGCGCGGGGGCCATGAGTTTTGGCGGGCTCCTGAGCACCGCCGGGAATCTGTTGTTCGCCGGTGATACTTCGGGCAACTTGATGGGGCTTGATTCGGACACGGGCAGGACGCTATGGCATGCGCGAGTCGGTCAAAATACCACCAACGGCCCAATTACCTACATGCTCGATGGACGCCAATACGTGTTGTTTGGCGCTGGGGATTCACTGTTTTCGTTCGCCCTTCCAGCGGGCGCTGGGTCGGGAAAGTGATTGGTGTTTTCGGCTATTTTACTTTCACGTCTTCTCGCTTGAACGTGGTCACTTGCGCCTGCATCAGGCCGTCTTTGGTTTCGTAGGCGTCAGCGCCGCGATAAGGCTGCGCCAGGAAGGGTGCGTCCGCCCGCCACTGGACGTTCAGGGTGCCTCCCACGGTCTGGGTGTGCTCTACCGTGAATTTTAGTCCGCAGATGCCGCCGTCTTTGAAGGGCTTCACCACTTGGGCAAACATAGCCCCGACAGCCGCCCTGCCTTTGGCCACGACTCCGTCGGGCGAGAATATTTCGACGTCGGACGGATCTTGCGCGAGAATGCGCTTCCAGTCGCAAGCGTTGATGGCCGCCATGTGTTCCTTTACGACCAGTTCCGGGCTCGCCTGCCTTTGCAATGCCGGCAATGGCGTTTGCTGCGCGGCGGCCGCGGACGCCGGCGCAAGTGCCACGAACATCCAAAGAACAGAATATCGAGTCATGACTTCAGGTCAACCTAACATGCCGCACCGCCTGTTTCCTAGTGCTTCCGCGGGCATTTTTAAGTGGACAGTACACACACCAAAGTGTTATTGTTACAGCACTGCGTGAAGTCCAGCGTGTCAGGCCCAGTTCAGCCTGACCCCGGCAAACAAGTCGGATCGGACCAGTTAGGGGATTAAGGTAAGTACCCGCTTCCAGTCTTTTCCAGGTTAGGCGCAAGCCCATGTAAGGCTACCTGAGTTCCGTACGGTCCAAGAACTGTTATCAAAGCGAAAACGGGGCAAAAACTTATGATATTGCGAAGTGTTCTTCCGGTTGAGACCTTAAGGGCGGCGGTCGTTTTTCTCGCGGTAGCGACTGGCCTATCCGCTGGGACCGCGCCGATTATCACCTACACTGCGTCCGGCACGTTCTCTACGCCCGCGACGAGTGGCGCCGACACGCTGAGGCTGGCTGGTGAGCCATTCAGCGTGACCATCTCCGTAAGTTCGGCGACCGCTCCCTTCAAACACGGTTCGAACTGGGCGGCTTTCCATCAACTCAAACTCACCGGCACCGTTCATTCCGGTCTGCTGGGTCCCACGCCCATTAATATCGCAAGCGGCGAAGCGAGCATCATCCAAGCCTTCGACCCGGGGCAATACGATTTGTTTACGATGGAAGCGCCAGTGCAGGTAGTAGGCATCTCTCTTACCATCAAAGCCGTCATTGCGCTGCCCTACGGCACCATTGACAACACGCTGCTACAGCCTTTTGGCGCGGTGGCGCTTGCGCCGGGCAATGCCAGTGTAACCTATTCGAACGGCGACGACAGCACCGTGCTGGGCATCGCCACCGGTACCTTGACCGCCACGGTTCCCACCTCGAAACAGGCGAGCGGCTTCCAGCGGGTAGCGCCTGCCGGCAATCCTACCGCGCCTGTTCCTCCCGTGCTGGCAGAACTGCCGATCGCTGCCTTTGCTGCCCGTCGCGGCGAAGATCCGTTCTTCATGGTTCAGCGCGCCGCTGCCTGACGTCGACGACGATTGTCTCGGCGAGCCGATCCTGGGCGCACATGCGGTTATGGTCCCAGAAAAACTGAAGGAATCCGAGGCCTGCCTCGAGTATCGCGGCCCCGTAGCCGAGTGCGCGCTCGACAGACTGCCAGGCTCCCATCCGCGGACCGGTCAGTGACAATACTCGGGTGCGGGCGACCCATTTGCCGGGTGTCTGTCCGTTACCTAAGTAGTTGCCGAGTCCCCAATAAATAATCATCACCACGATATTTCCCGCTTCGTGGAAGTCCCAGCGTAGGTTGAGGTTTTGCTCGTGAGTCAGATAGCGGCGCCACACGAACTCCAAGGGAACCCAAAGCACGATGGCAAGAAGAATATCGGCGACGTAGCCTAAGAGCCTCTGCCAGAAGGTAGCCAATGGCAGCCCATCCAATGCCTGAATGCGCGCGCTGTCATGCGATCGAAAGCATCGCCTGCCCGTTGCCAAGTGTTGCTCCATGGGTAACATTCTAGCGGCAAAATGGTTCGGCGGGCGGTGCGCTGGCGTTTCAGCCGAGGACGGCTTTGGGCAGTGAAATTGCCGGGCCGCGCTGTTGCAGGCCGGTAGGCGGTTGGACCGAAGAGTGCCGGGCGTGAACGTCCCACCAGAGGAGGCGGTTGCCCCTGCGGAAGTCTTCTTTGAGCTGATCGCAGAAACGGAGAGCCCGGCGCGAGTCGAGCCACCAACCGGCGGCTTGTTCACCGAATGGGCCCGAACTGTACTTCGTAAAGCAGTAACCGTCGGGGCTGTATTTGCCCGGCGGGTTAAACTCCGCCTTCGCGCGGAGAGCTTCCGGCAACTTGCCAATCGCACGCCGGACTGGCGGGAAGACACGCCCGAGCTTACGCAGCAGGCGCCAGCCGCGTTGGTGCGCGAAGATGGGAGGGTTGGGCCGAAAGCTATCGCCCTCGACGAACTTAAAGGACGAATAGCCCAGGTCGACTAGCTTTTCGACAATAGGATCGACGGAAGAAAGTTCAAGGCTAATGTAATCCGGCGCCGCGGCCGGAGTTAGTGCGTCGACGACTTGGAAGTCGGCCCCTTCTATGTCCACTTTCATGAAGCACGGGCGGCCGTACTCAGCGATGAGCCGGTGTGGAGTGATGCATGGAATCTTTAGTGTTTCCCACCGGCCTCCCTTTTTACCCATCTCAGGGTCGAAGGAAGACCATCCGTCGTCTTGCAGGTTTCGATAGAAAAGAAATTCACCAGGCTCCCGCAGTACGCCGGCGTTGACGATTTTCATGCGGCCCTGTGCAATTTCATCTTGGAACCGCAGAGCGCAGCGGGCAGTCAGTAAGCTGTTGGCGTCGACTCCCACGACCGAATATCCGAGGTGAAGGTAGTAGGCGGAGTCATCGCCATTGTTCATGCCGATGTCGAAGACCAAGCCGCGCGGCGCAGGCGCGGAACTTGGCTGTGGTTGGGCATTCACCATTTTTATTATGCGGTTCAGTTGGAACGGGACAGCCTGCGGCCCTGCATGCCACAATGCGTTGGCCCGACGTCTTACGCTTCAGGCCGGTGCTTAGCATCAGGATCGCCGATTCCATTGACAATTGTCAAGGCAAGGGAGGACTCGGGGTCGCAAGGCATGGGATGTTGGTACCAACGGGGCTAGTGGTTCCAGGCTGTCACGTCGTTTTCGACCGATAGACGCAAAGGCGGAGGGCGTCCGGCCGTGGAAAACGCGCTTTTCAAACAAAGAAATGAGTCCCAGACCCAGCCGATTTACCTTACGGGCACCCATCCGGTTAGCCATGAGGCCAAGTCTAAGATTTAGGAAAATAACCCGAACCGTGGGACGAAACCACTTATGGCTAACCATTAGTAATCCGCCGATTAGCCGGCCGGGAGGGAGCTTATACGGGCCAAGGAGAAGTACTGGATATATTAGTCTTTGCGCGTGGTGATTTGTTCTGTACAATGAACCTCATGAAATCACCGTCGAGCGTTCTCCCTTCCCCTACGGAATCCACGGATTCCATCAAAAAATATCTTGGGCAGGCCGGTAACGACCTAATCAATTCTTTTCCGGACGGAGCGCAGCTTTCCTCCAGCCAGCGCCGCGGAATTATCGCGCGTTACACGGCCGTGCTTGAGGGAAACTTTATTTACTGGATGACCGGCGCCTACATGGCGGTCCGAACCGATGAAGCTCGCAATATCATCATGGAGAACCTTCATGAAGAAGTGCGCGATTGTCATCCAGGCATGATGCGGCGATTTGCGAGGGCCGCCCACGCATGTCCGGAGGCTTCGGACGCGGAGGCGGTGAACGCGAATCTGACAAACGTCCGCTTGTTCATCGGACAGATGAAGCCGGCGCCACTGGTTGCCATGATGGCTTTCTTCGAGAACTTCATCATGCGGTTTATGCCCATTCTGGAAGACTACGCCGCGCGGCAGGGATCGAAGGAAAACGAATATACTCAGGTACACGGCCTCTGCGACGTTAAACACTCGGAGGAACTTTATCAGGCATTGGAAGCCGAGATCGTTGCCGCTGACGATCCGCGCGAGGTCGAAGAATACTTGTACGAGGGCGTTCACCTGCTGCGGGCGTTGATCGGCGACATGGCCGCCGGCGCACGGTAGCCCGAACTCGACGGGGAGCATAACGGATGTCCATCAGGGAAACAGTCATTGCGGAACTTCAGCAAATCGCCAACGCGTCGGCGAAGACTCTGCCCCCCTTGACGGATGACCTTGTATTGGTGGATTCGGGTCTGGACTCGCTCACGATTGCCATCCTGGTAACCAGGCTCGAAGATGCGCTGGGCGCGGACCCTTTTACCGATTCCGAGATTAGCTCACCGCCGGTGACATTCGGGGAGTTCGTTCAGCTTTATGAGAATGCCGCTAAGTCGTCTTAGATCGATTGTGGCTCGGCTGGACGATGGCGGACAAGGTTCGAACCGTGTCCTGTTTGGCCGCACACGCGAGGTATCACTTGCAGACCTGCGGGGTAACTCAAGCTTCGGCGGACGGCTTCACGAGTTAGAAGGCCGCTCCGTGCTGCTGACTACGAGCGATCAGCTTGCCTCGGCCTTGGCTTTGATAGAACTGGACGGAGTCGCCAGCAGAATCATCGTTTGTCCTCCCGACATTGGGTCGGAGCAATTTCCGTCGCTGATTGCCAGGGGAGCCGTGGATGCGATTGTATCGGACGAAATGGGAGAGGACCATTATCCGGACGGCTTGCCGCGGGTGACTTGTGGGCAATCGTTGACGCAAGCCGATGTGCCGGAGACAAACCACGAAACAGAGTGGGTGCTGCTGACTTCGGGAACGACGGGCCGGCCTAAGATGATCGGCCACACTCTGGCCAGCCTTTGCGCCCCGATTGGCGCTACGCGGAAGCGCTCGGAAGGCGTCGTGTGGGGGACGTTTTACGATATCCGTCGCTATGGCGGCCTCCAGATCCTCCTACGGGCTCTTTTGACGGGCACATCGATGATCATGTCGAGCGCGGCGGAGCCCGTAAGCGATCACCTGGACAGGCTTGCCGGTCATGGCGTTACTCACCTCTTAGGAACGCCATCGCACTGGCGCCGCGCCCTGATGAGTCCGCACATGCAACGGATTGCACCAAAGTATGTGCGCTTATCGGGGGAGATTTCCGATCAGGCCATACTCAACGCCCTGGTTTCGTATTTTCCCGGAGTACCGGTTACCCATGCTTTCGCTACGACGGAAGCGGGCGTTGCGTTTGAAGTGAATGACGGCATGGCTGGTTTTCCGGCAAAGTTCCTGGGCGCTCGCGGCGACGTGGAAATGAAGGTTGCAAACGATTCACTGCGAATCCGTTCTGACCGGCGCGCGAGCCGTTATTTGAGCGGAGAGAACGGAGCGCTGGCGGACGAGGATGGGTTTGTGGACACCGGGGACATCTTGGAGTTGCGCGGGGACCGTTACTTCTTCTTGGGACGGAGGAACGGTGTAATCAATGTCGGCGGATTGAAAGTGTATCCGGAAGAAGTGGAGGCTGTCATTAACCGTCATCCGGCGGTCCGGATGTCAGCGGTTGGATCACGGCGGAATCCGCTGACGGGGGCGTTGGTTTCCGCGCAAGTAGTCTTAAGCGAGGCGCAAGATGCGGCCGGAGTGAAGAGCGAGATTCTGGAAATCTGCCGGCTCAATCTGGCGGCGTACAAGATTCCGGCTACGATTCGTTGTGTGCCGGCCCTGGACCTCGCACCCGCCGGAAAAATGAGCCGGTCTCATGCGTAACGTGTTAGTGACTGGCGGGAGCCGGGGCCTCGGGTTTGAAATCGCACGCCGGTTGGCCGCGGGCGGATACTGCGCCGTGGCGATCGCACGGAATGCGAATGACGCGTTGGCGCGCGCAATGGCACAGAGTCAAGATGGTCCGGGAGCGCTGCGGTTCGTGCCGTTCGACCTCGGTGAGGTTTCCAAGATCCCCGAACTCGTTAAGAAGCTAGTCAAGGAGCTTGGCCCGATTTACGGATTGGTCAATAACGCCGCTCTGGGGACGGATGGGGCGCTGGCGATGATGGATAACTCCAAGATCGAGAGCCTGATTCGATTGAATACACTGTCGCCCATCGTGCTGACTAAGTACGTCGTGCGGCGGATGATGGCGGAGGGCGGAGGACGCATCGTGAACGTGGCGTCCATCACGGCTTTCACCGGCTACTCGGGACTTTCGGTTTATTCAGCGACCAAGTCGTCGATGGTCGGTTTCACGCGATCGCTGGCGCGGGAAGTTGGACGGCTGGGTGTGAATGTAAATGCCGTCGCGCCGGGATTCATGGACACGGAGATGACGCGAGGCATGGACGAAGAACGGCGCAACCAGATTATGCGCCG
Organism: Bryobacterales bacterium; assembly: GCA_963738375.1. Taxonomy (GTDB): domain Bacteria; phylum Acidobacteriota; class Terriglobia; order Bryobacterales; family Bryobacteraceae; genus Bog-159. The sequence goes on from CAVTWL010000006.1 coordinate 671,256, forward strand.
CAGCCCATTGAAGCGCTTTCCGGGTTTGGAGGACGTCTCGGGAACCGTGGAGTTTCTGCTCGGGGATGGCGCCAAGAATATTACAGGCGCGGTTTTTACAGTGGATGCCGGAATGACGGCTTAGTTGGCGATTTTGGATATTGCTATGAGTGCGACCATGCTCGATATGCCTGCTGCGCTGCCGAAGAAGAGTTCATCGCCGGCACGAGCCTGGCTGCGCGCGCTGGAACTGACGGCGACGATAGGCAGCGATCCCACGAGAATACTGTCTTCGGTCATCGAAGAGTTTGCGAAGTCTTCCGGCGGCGCGCCCGCGCTGCTTTCCGCGAGCGGTTGCATGACGTACCGCGATTTGGCGGAGCAATCGAACCGTTACACACGATGGGCTCTGGAAAAAGGTTTTTCCAAGGGTGACACAGTCTGCCTGTTGATGCGGAACCAGCCGGAATACCTGGCTATCTGGTTGGGCATCTGCCGCGCGGGCTGCGTGGTGGCGCTGCTGAATACAAGCCTGGCGGGGCGATCGCTCGCGCATTGCGTGAACCTGGTCGCGCCGAAACACGTGATTGTGGCGAAGGAAATGGCGGACCGTTTGATCGCGGCGCTGCCGGACATCGCGGTTCCCCCGGAGATATCGGTCCACGGGGAGGATCTTGACACTGCGCGGTATTCGGGCGAAGATCTAGCCGATGATGAACGTCGGACCGTGCGGACCGGCGACCGGGCTCTGTACATCTTCACCTCGGGAACGACTGGCTTGCCCAAGGCGGCCAACATCAGCCATGCCAGGATCATGCAGTGGAGTTACTGGTTCGCTGGGTTGATGGGCACCGGGCCTGGCGACCGCTTGTATAACTGCCTGCCGATGTACCACAGCGTTGGCGGCGTGCTGGCGGCCGGCGCCGTTCTTGTGAGCGGAGGATCGTTGGCGATCCGCGACGGGTTTTCAGCCAGGCAATTCTGGAGCGATATCGCCCGCTGGGATTGCACGTTATTTCAATATATCGGTGAACTGTGCCGCTACCTGCTGCAGGGAGCGTCCGATCCGCTCGAAAGCACGCACCGGGTAAGGATGGCTTGCGGGAATGGGCTGCGTCCCGAGATATGGAGTCAGTTCCAATCGCGGTTCGCCATTCCTAAGGTTCTGGAGTTCTACGCCGCCACTGAAGGCAACGTTTCGCTGTTTAACGTCGAAGGCAAGCCCGGCGCGGTGGGGCGCATTCCAGCCTACCTGGCCCATCGATTCCCGGCCACGTTAGTAAGGTTCGATGTTGAGGCGGGTGAGCCGGTGCGCAACGAGGATGGTTTTTGTGTCCCCTGTGAGATGAACGAACCGGGTGAGGCGATCGGCAGAATTTTTGAAGACGCCTCGAACTTAGGCAACCGGTTCGAAGGATACAGCGGTCCAGACGCTACCGGCAAGAAGATTTTGCGTAATGTATTTGAGCGGGGCGATGCGTGGTTTCGCACGGGCGACTTACTGCGCAAGGATAAGGAAGGCTACTTCTATTTTGTCGACCGCATCGGAGATACGTTCCGCTGGAAAGGGGAGAATGTATCGACGACGGAAGTCGCCGAAGCCCTGTCTGCGTTCCCGGGGGTTCTGCAAGCGAATGTTTATGGTGTCGAATCGCCCGGCGCGGATGGAAGGGCCGGCATGGCGGCGCTGGCGGTAGTGGAAGATCTGGACTTAGCGGCTTTGCAAAGTCATCTGGCTGCTTGTCTGCCAGGTTATGCGCACCCTTTATTTCTGCGTATCCGCCGCGCACTGGAAGTAACCGGCACGTTCAAATATACGAAGGCGGGCCTCGTGCGAGACGGATACACCCCGGCTGCGACGGACGACACCATGTACTTCAATGACCGGGAACGCGGCGAGTTCGTGCGTTTGGACGAGGCGCTCTACGCGCGGATTCAGTCCGGGGAGGTGCGGCTATGAGGCAGAGCGAATATTCCATCCGTATCGGGTTGGTCAACAACATGCCCGACGCCGCGCTGGAGGCGACTGAGCAACAGTTTGCCGGATTGCTTGGCGCAGCGGCCGAAGATATGCCGGTGCAACTGTCTCTGTTCGCGCTGCCGGGCGTGCCGCGGTCCGAGGAAGGAAAACGCCGCATCGATGGTCTGTATTGCAGCACAGACACCCTTGGGGAAGCGGCGGTCGATGCGCTGATTGTCACGGGGGCTGAGCCGTTGTGCCCCAATCTGAAAGACGAACCTTATTGGAATGGCTTCGCCCGGCTGGTCGATTGGGCCGAGGAGAATACTTATTCCGCGATCTGGAGCTGCCTGGCCGCACATGCGGCCGTTCTGCATACGGATGGCATTCCCCGCCAGCGGCTTAGTGAGAAGCTCTTCGGCGTGTTTGAGTCGGAGACCGTTGCGGAGCATTATTTGACATCGGGGTTGCCGGGACGGCACTGGATGCCGCATTCGCGATGGAATGGAATCGCCGAGGAAGCGCTCACCGCGCGCGGTTATCGCATTCTTACGCGAGCGGAAGACGCGGGTGTGGATACGTTCATAAGAAAGGGCCAGAGCCAGTTCGTGTTCTTTCAAGGCCACCCGGAGTATGAAGCCGCTACCTTGCTACGCGAATATCGGCGGGATATCCGCCGTTTTCTGCGGCGCGAGACAGAAGCGTATCCCGCTGCGCCGCGAGCGTATTTTGACGAAAACTGCGCCGCTCTGCTGGCTGGGATGAAGCGCAAGGCCCATTTGAACCGCGAGGAAGAAGCGCTTGCGGACTTTCCAAGCGGGGCGCTGGCCTCCACCCTAAGCAATAGCTGGCGATCGTCCGCTGTTAGCGTCTATCGAAATTGGCTAAGCTATTTGTCGGCGCAGAAATACCAGCGGCTGAGAGCCCCGTATGTGGCGGAAGCCGCGTTGCGCGAGTCGGCATAGAGAAGCGATGGACCGCTTTGAAATTCATCCGGTCGGATGCTGCGCGCTGCCGGAAGTCGGCGCTTTCCTGGGGCGGCAGCTGAGTCCGCGGACCGGGATCGAGAGGCGGCTCCGCTGGCTGCTTTTGGACAATCCGGCTGCAACGCAGGGCGATTCCTTTGGCTATTGCGTTCGCGACGGATACGGCGCGATGCGAGGGCTAAGCCTGCATTTCCCGGCGATTTATTCGTCTTCAAACAAGCAGCTTCGCGGCCTCGGATCCGGCAGTTACTATGTCGATGCGGCGGCGCGGTCGCTGGGATTCTATCTATTCAAGAAATACTTGCGCGTCCCCGGTTACTCGTTCCATTTTGCGTCGACTTGCAATGCAGTTTCGAGCGAATTATGGAAGGTCGCAGGCGGGTCTGCGGTGCCGGAATCCGAAATAGAATATGTCGTACCGCTGAAGCTGAATGCCGTGATTCCAGAACTGGTAGCCAGCCGGACGAGGAGCAGGGTAATAGCCGGAATTGCGCGTGCGATTGGAAGGGCGGCCGATCCGGCGCTGCGGTTGGTGACCAGGACTTCCTCGGGGATCCGCATCGAGCCGTGCCGGGACTGGGCGAAATTGGCGGAACTCTCGCGGCGCCACCGGCCGCCGAATTCGATTCGCTGTGAGCGATCCGCCGAGTTTCTTGAGTGGCGATACGGGCCGGATTCGCCGCTATATCCGTGCGGTGTGTATCTTGCCAGCGATACAGCAGGCAGTGAAGGCTGGTTCGCGTTAGGCGACTTGAGCCGAGGCAAGAATCACATGTTCCGGGAGGCCGTTCTGCTGGACGCGATCTACCCCGCGGATGGAATGAATTTAGGGCGCCTTTTCCCTGCCATACTGCGAACTGCCGCGGAAGGGGCCGACACCATATCTTTTCGCGGGCGCCCTGGGCTGGACTTCGGTGAATTGAGGCCCTGGGCGATCCGCCGAAAGTCGGCTACGCCAAGAGCATTCGTGATCACGCCGAAGGGCGCTCCGAAAGTTCCGGTGGAGGCGCTGGAGTACGACGATAGCGATTACGTGGCGTGGAGGTTCGACTGAACAGCCCGATGCTCGACGAATTGCGCCGCACCGCGGCGCGGGTGGAATCCGATATTGCCGGCGGACCGATCGTGCCTTGTGTGACTCCGGAAGCGATCCGCCGGCACTTGGCTGCTAATTTTGACTTCAGCCAGCCGCTGGCTCTGGACGACGTGATCCCGGAAGTCGAAAGCATGCTGCGGCAATGGCAGGTACAGGTGACGCATCCGCGTTATTTCGGCCTGTTCAATCCGAGCGTGACGGTGGCGTCGATCGCCGGCGACCTGCTGACGGCCCTGTACAATCCGCAGCTGGCGGCTTGGCGGACTGCGCCGGCGGCTAACGAGATCGAGCGGCACACTCTGAAGTGGCTGGCCGCCAAGTTCGGGCTTCCGGCCGACGCAGCGGCGAATTTCACCAGCGGCGGCGGGGAAGCGAACCTCTCGGCCGTAGTGGTTGCGCTGACGCAAGCGTTTCCCGAGTTCGGTGAAGGGGGCGTACGAGGCATCGCGGCAGCGCCGGCCCTGTATCTGACGGGCGGCGCGCATCATGGGTTTCTCAAGACTGCGCGCATGACGGGGTTAGGGCGGCAGGCACTGCGCTATGTCGCGACGGACGGAAACTTGAAGATGGACGTTGCCGATCTTGCCAGGCAAGTGAAAGCCGACAGGAAAGCGGGCCTGGCGCCATTCATGGTGGTGGCTACGGCGGGGACGACGGCAGCGGGCGCGATCGATCCCCTGCCGGAAATCGCGCGCTTTTGCCGGTTGGAAAACTTGTGGTTTCATGTCGACGCCGCTTGGGGTGGGGCGGCGGTGCTGTCGCCACGGCTGAAGACGCATCTGGCTGGAATTGGCGAGGCGGATTCGATTACTTGCGACGCGCATAAGTGGTTTTCCGTGCCGATGGGCGCGGGTATGTTCTTCTGCCGTCATCCCGATTCGGTTTCGCGAGCCTTCGATTCCGAAATTTCGTTCATGCCGGGGAGCACCGAATCTGGCCAGGATCCATACACGACGACCACGCAGTGGTCGCGGCGGTTTATCGGGCTCAAACTCTTCATGGCGCTGGCTGAGCGGGGCGAATCCGGCTACCGGGAGATGATCGAACACCAGACGCGCATGGGCGATGTACTGCGGCAGTCACTGAGAGATGCGGGCTGGCGGATCGTGAACGACACGCCGTTGCCGCTGGTGTGTTTCACGCGCGAGGGCCTGGTGGCGCCGCGGTTCCTGGCTGCGCTTTACGAGCGGCAGATCGCGTGGATGTCGTCCGTTGAATTGGATGGCGGCGAACCCGTGCTGCGGGCGTGCGTCACCAGTTTCCGGACGACGGAACGGGATATCGAGTGGGTAGTGGGCGAGATGGCCCGCATTGTCGAAGAGGAAGGTTGAACGGGATGCGAAGCGAGACAATTGCCATTCACGGCGGGTACAAGGACGATCCCACAACCAAGGCGGTAGCCGTACCGATCTACCAGACGGCCGCTTACGCATTCGACAGCGCCGATCATGCCGCATCGCTGTTCAATCTGGAAGCGGCCGGATTCCGGTATACGCGCATCGGTAATCCGACTACGGACGTGCTGGAGCGAAGAGTAGCGGCATTGGAGGGCGGGTTAGAAGCTCTGTGTGTCAGCTCGGGACAAGCGGCCGTTAACTACGCGGTGTCAAACCTTACCGGACTGGGTACGAATATTATATCGGTACCGCAGCTCTACGGAACGACACATACCCTGTTCAACTATGTTCTGCCCAACCAAGGGGTGACGGTTCGTTTCGCGGATTCGGATCGCGCCGAGGATATTGAAAAACTGATTGACGACAATACGCGCGGGGTGTTTTGCGAAAGCGTGGGCAATCCGGCCGGGAACATTTGCGATATTGAGGCGCTTGCCAGCGCGGCGCACGCGCACGGCGTTCCGCTGATCGTGGATAACACGGTGGCTACGCCGATCCTGCTGCGGCCCATCGATTACGGCGCCGACATCGTGGTGCACTCGCTGACGAAATTCATGGGCGGGCACGGGACGACACTAGGTGGCGCGATCGTGGATAGCGGCAAGTTTCCCTGGAGTAAGCACGCCGATCGTTTTCCGATGTTCAGCCAGCCCGACCCTTCCTATCACGACCTGGTTTACACCGAGCATTTCCGCGAAGCTGCTTACCTGGGGCGCTGCCGCTCCGTGTATCAGCGAACGGCGGGCGCGGTGCTCGCTCCGCTCAGCGCTTTCCTGCTGTTGCAAGGCATCGAGACGGTGGCGCTGCGGGTGGAGCGTCATGTCAGGAACGGCCGCGCAGTGGCCGAGTATCTGCGCCGCGACCGGCGGGTGGATTGGGTGAATTATGCGGGTTTTCCGGACAGCGCCTACTACGCGCTCGCGCAACGCTACCTCGGCGGATGCGGCTGCTCTTTGATGACGTTTGGCGTCCAGGGCGGATACGAAGCGGCCAAGAGATTCTACGACGCGTTGCATCTGATCAAGAGGCTGGTGAATATCGGCGACGCCAAATCACTCGCTTGCCATCCAGCTTCGACGACGCACCGGCAAATGTCGGCTGAAGAGCAGCGCAGGGCTGGCGTGACACCGGAAACGCTGCGGCTCAGCGTCGGGATCGAACATATCGACGACATCATCGGGGATCTCAATCAGGCGCTGGAAGCGACAGCCTAGTTCTTGCGGCTTACTTGAGACCATAAACCACGAGCTGGTTCGAAGCTGTCGCCATGTAGACTTTGCCGTTGGTGACTACCGGAACCACGAACTTTGCCAGGTTACCCAGGTTATCCGCCGAGTTCATGTTGCTGTTCCATAACTCGGTGGCAACGTTGGAAGCGTTGAATGCGCGCAGTTCCCCGGGAACGATTGAGACGGAGGCGCTGGCCGTCGACACCGCTGCCCAGACGATACCGCTACCCGCGGTACTCCCGTTGGCCGACACGGCTAAAGCGCCGCCGCCAGGGAAACCTGCGAGAGCGGGATTCTGGTAAACCGGAGTAGTGCTCAGCAAGCCAGCGGAGAAGCTGAAGGCTTTCAATGTATCGTTGGCAGCCCATAGATAAAGCAATGGGGGAGTGGACGCGCCGGTTCTGTTCCAGTAAGCGAGGTGATGAATCTGGAGGCAACTGGAGTCGGCACTGGAGGAACAGCCCGCGGTTGCCGCGAAGCTCTGGGTCATTTGCAAGGCGCCGCTGGAGGTGATTTGAACCAGGTAGAGGGTACCGGCTTTGCCGCCGCCGGTCAGCGCATTGGCTCCTGGAATCAGCAGCGGTCCGCCGGCGCCCAGGTCGTAGTCATTGATGTTCAACGTGGACCAGTTGGGATCGGTAAAGAGGCCCGCGATCTTGTTGCTAGCGATGCGGACAAAGCTCTGACCGACGTCCGTCGAGGTGACGTCGCCGTTGCCGGTCATGACGGTGAAGCCTTTGGTATCCGCGGCGGGGCCTCTGCCGGACATCCAAATGCCGCCGTCGCTGCCGTCGGCCGTTGTGTTCAACACGTAGTTCTGTTTCAGCGTCGTGGCATTGTAGCCCAGCACCCAGCCGTGATAAGGGTTGACGCTCTCGTTCTTCTGGACGGCGAAGGTCAGGTAAACGGAGCCGTTGAGCAACAAGAGAGCGGGGCGCTGGAATTCTTCGGTATTGCTGAAGGCGATCTTGCCCCCGGACGAGCCGACGCCGGTCCCGGGGGAACTAGCCCGAATGGTCACCGGGCCGCCGAACTTCTCCGCTCCGGTGGTCACGTCAAGAGCGTGCAGCAGAAACGCGGTTTTGGAGCTCACCACGGTCATCGAAACCAGGTACATGGTGTTCGAAGTGGTATCGATAACAGGCGCAGAAACAACGCCCGGCATGCGCGATGCCGTTGCGTGGGGGAGAAAGGGTGACGGCCGTGCCCAGATTTACTTGCCAAAGCGGAGTGGGTAGCGTAGCGCTATCGGCATCGAACGCGTAGACGGTGTTGTTGATGGTGGCGACGTAGACGACGTTGTGCGTGCCGCCGGAAATGCTGACGTTCGGCAGGTACAATGGCTGCGCATAAATGTGATCGTCGACCGAACGCTTAAACAGAAGCCCGAAGTTAGTGGTATTTACGTTCGATGTTGTCAGTACGGTTTCGGTCAGATTGGCGCAGGTACGCCCCTGGTTGTACTGGCCGGTGGGGATGGCTGTCTGGGCCCAGGCCGCGGTGATCGCGGCGCAAAGGCTGAAAACGGAGAACGTGCGTGGCATGGGAAGCTCCTCAACCTCATCCAGTATACTCCCGGCGATTTTGGGACCATCACTCCAGGCAGGACGTTGGGGCTGCTACCCTGAGCGAGGGATGTTTCACCATGAAGCGCGCTAAGCGCAGGGGAGGGAAGCCCTCGGGGAAGCTGGCTGCTCTGGGCGGCTTATCGGCGACGGTTTTGGGATTAGCCGCGGTCGTATTTCAGACGCAATATACGATTACGGTGCAATCGCCCGTGAATGTGCGGCTCCAGTGGCCGTTGGTGATCGCGCCACGTGTTTCGGCCGAGGAAACGGGCGCGGCCCGCGCCGACCAGTCCGGGCGAAGGTTGACCGCGTATCAGCAATACGCCTGTAACAAGTTCGGGCAGGCATGCCGCATCGCGCTGGCGATTCAGCGCGCCGAGAATCCGCGCGGGGCTTGTGAGATCTATCATTACAACTCGGACGGAACTCTCGACTGGGGCTATTTCCAAATCAATACGGTACACCTGAAGCGCGCGGGCTTGAACTTGCGAGACTTGCTGGATTGCAAGGCGAACATCGACTTCGCCTACAAGCTTTACCTGGAGAGCGGCTTCGTGCCGTGGTCGACTTACAACAGCGGGGCTTACCGTAGGTTTTTGAAGGGATTTTAGTATTTGAAGATCACATCCATGGCTAACTGAAACTGATTGCGGCGGGTTCCATGGTCGTAGGCGGCCCTTTGGAAGGCGTGGTCGAAGCGCAGTTCCGGACGGAACAGAATGGTCGTGCCTACCCAATGTCCCCACATCAGGGTTTCCTCCGCGTAGGCGGTCTTGTAGCCCGTACGCTGGCCCTTCAGGTCATCGAGAAAATCGGTGCGAACGGACAAGTAATCGTGATTCGAGAGGTCCTTTTCGACATAATTCACAGCGGCAAACTCGGGAGCGAAGCAGGCTAGCTGGCCGGGCGCGCAGAAGGCGCCGTTGGCGCCCTTTTCCAAAGGCAGCGTGCCGTCTATATTAGGCACATCCTTTTGGTACATGTACCAGGCTTCGGTCGCCAGGTGCCAGGTCGCGTTGATCTTGTGATACCAGGTTGCATCGAACATCTGCAGGTTGTTATAGGCGTACTTTCCGTTGTTCAAGCCATTGATGCAGGGGTATAGGAAATCGTTGCCTTGATTGAACGTATAACCGAGGCAGGCGGTGACGGAGGCTCGCGCATCGGCAGTCCAGGGGGCCACATCGTGGCTGGCGGTGAGACCCAGTTGCAGCAGCCAATGATCGTCTAGCTTCATGGTGCCGATGATGCCCGTATCGGTGAACGGGTCGATGCTATAGAGCAACGAGTGTGTGTACACGTAATTGTTGGGCGCCAGTTGCGCCTCGATGCCTGGCACGGAGATGAAGCGTCCGACCCTGATATCCAAGCCTTGGGCGACCTGAGGGATGTACAGGTCAAAATACTCCAGCACCGGATCGAAGCCATACTGCCGGTTTTGATCGAGTAACTGCTGGCTGAAGTAGCCCTTATTGGTGGTGAAGCGGTAACTGGTTCCGTAGAGAGCGCTGAGATGGAAGCCCCAGTCGATGTGATCGGTCTGCACGGTGTCCGGCAGCCGCTCGATATACAGAACAGCCTGGTCGAGTTCAGGCCGGTTGGCGAAGATGTCATAGGCGGCCGGGAGATTGGAGTGGCCGGAGGTGCTGAGGTTGAAACTGCCTTCGAACCAACCGTAGATCTTAACGCGGCTTGCTTCCCAGGCCTTGCCGTTCGATCCCCCATAGATGGCCTGCATGAGCGGGGGCACGTTGGTGTCGGGCGACCCTATGTCGGGTGCGCCGCCGTACGACCAGTCGGAGTTGGGAAAGGGGGGGGAATTGAGGGGGGAGGGTGGCAGCCGGCTGGGCGGCGCGGGACCACTGGAAGACGCGCCTTTCCAATCGGTGGAGTATGCCTGAAACAGGCGCTTTACGAAGCCGGGCGGCGGTACGGGCGAGCCCAGGGTGAGGGTCAGATCGAGGGACTGGCCGGGCGCCAGCTCGACGGCCGTCACAGAGGAGATTTCGAAGCCTTCCTTGCTGGCGGTCAACTGGTAGTGGCCCGGGGAGAGGGTAGATGCGCCGAAGGCACCATCGGCCGCAGCGGTTAAGGTCCGATCGGCGCCTCCCTCAACGCGATGCACCAGGATCTGTGCCGCGGCGGCCGGCGCACCACTGACCGTTTTTATGACGCCGCGCAAAGCGCCGGACGGCGGCTGGCCTTGCGCGGCGAGAAACGGGGAGAGCGCAAGGATCGAGAGGAGCCGGGCGGGCGATAGGGGAAACCCTGAGGACACAGTTCTATCTTAGATCGGATTTCGCTAGAATCCGGGTCCGGCCGGCAAACGAGCGAACGAAGCCAATTTGGGCGAATTTAGAGCCGCCGGGACGCAGCTTGGGTGCAGGCGGGTAGCGGCGAGCGGCGTTGGAGGTGAAAAGCGGGCCGGTCAAGCGGCCTGGGGGGCCGGGTGGGCGGGTTTTCCTAGGCAGCAACGCTGGTGTTCGATGCCGCTGCCGCAAGGGCAGAGCTGGTTGCGTCCGATTTTGGTGCTGTGGATGGGTTGGAGTTGTGCAAAATTGGGCAGGTTTTCGAGGGGCGAGGCGGCGGGGGCTGCTTCGCCGAGGGGCATGGATCCCACTTCCGACGGCTCTTCGGGCAGGGCTTCGGCTTCCAGAGGGGTGGATAGCGCGGCGCCGGCGCGGTCGATCATGGCGAGGGCGGCCTTCAGGCGGACGGCGGGGGGCATTTGGGGATCGGCGATGATGGCGCGGATGGCGGCGAAGGACTCGATGGCGAGGGCTTCGGCTTGTTTGGTGAAGGCGGCGGAGCGGCGGCGGCAGGCCCGTTGGTAGGTTTCGGCGAAAACGGGCGAACGAAGCCAATTGAGGACGGTGTTGCGATGTACGCCGGTGGCAGCAGCGGCCTCGGTGGCGGTGGAACCGGTGGCGATGAGAGCCACGAATTTTTGTTGACTTGCGGAGGTGAAATCGGACATAAGAAGTGTGCTTCCGATTTCAGGGTGACATGGGGGCGGGGCGAAGGCGCGGGGATTGGGTGGGTATGTTGTTGGGACGATGGGAAATATGTTTCCTGCCCGGCATGTCACCCGGGGCGCCGGACCAGTAAGCTCCGGCGCCCGCTGAAAGAACTACTGAATCGTGACGCTGCCGACGTTCGCCACTTTGCCGTCAGCGGTGAGTACGATGCTAACGGCTCCTTTACCGGCTAAGGACGCTGGAATCGGACCGATGTTGATTTGGTCTTCTCCCAAGTACCCCGGCGCCGCGCCGGCGAACAGGACGGGTACGCTTATGCCGCCTACCGTAGCGGTGACGGTCTTCGCATTGCGGAAACCAGTGCCGTAGATTTCCAGGTAGAACTGTTCGTTGGAAGCGGCGACATCGATGGGGAAGCCGACGACGTTACCGGAGGTGACTTGGTAGATGGACTGCAAGGGCTGCTGCACACCGTTAAGCACCGGCAGAACCCAAGCGGCGGCTAATCCCGAGCCGTTCAAGGTGAACAGCCCAGGCGATACTGTGCCGATGACGACGCTGGCCTGCTGGTTGGAGGTTCCATCCACCGAACTGATGGTGACCGTTGCGATTCCAGGCGCCATGCCGGCCGGGAGCTCAAAGTTGACCTGCGACGACGAAACATAGAAGAGAGGCGCCGAAGCGGTAGTGCCGGCGGAATCGGTTATGGTAACGGTGGTTCCCGCGAGACTTGTCGGCGGGGTTGTCTCAGCCGTAGCCGTGGAACTAGCCAAGCCCGCGCCGTATGCCGTCACGATGGATCCTGGCGCGAGGGCGACCAGCTGTCCGGCAGTCGCGGAACGGACCGAGAAAGGCGGCACACTGGATTTTGCCAGTTGGCCGTAGGCGGTACCTTTTTGCGACACCGAAGGTAGCGCCGGCATACAAATCGCCATGAAATTATCGGTGTTGGGCGCGGTGTGGGTATTGTTCGGATCCGTCGATTGGCAGGCCAGAGAGAAGGCATCGAAGTAGTCCCAGCCTTGGGCGCCGATGTGCTGGGCCCAAGCGGTAGCGGTGGAGGTGAGCCAACCGGTCCAACTGTCGGTTGCCGTCCAGCCGATCCAACCGCTGCCGAGGTAGGTGTCGGGTTCGCCCGAGCCAACGGATCCGCCGGGTATCGACCAGCGCAGAGCGCTGGACTCGTTCACATATAGCGGAAGGGCGTATGGCGCGACACTGGCGCGCTGCGCCATGAAATCGTAAGTGCCGTCGGCCGGCGTGGCCGTGCCTACCAGCGATCCGTATTCCGCCGCAGGCTGTGTGGATGCCGGGTAGACATCCATGCCGACGTAGTCGAGGAATGGATCTACAGTCGTGAAATTACACCAGAAGTTCGAGGATCCGCCGGCGTTCGGGCAGGTGTACTGTCCGCCCGAGAGCGCCATATCTTCAAACGTGCCTCCGGCGCCGACGGCGGTTGAGGGGCTCGCGGATTTAATGGCCAGGGCAGCATTTCTCAAGAAAAGATCCACATTGGCGGGACTGGAGAGGAACGGGCAGCCGCTCCCGCAATAAATTCCCCAAACGCCAGCCGGTTCGTGCAGCGCGGTGAAGCGCGTGGTAGTGACAGTGGCCACGATGGCCTGGTAAAGAGGAACCATGCAGGCTTCGATGGCTGCTTCGGTGTGGCTTGACACCGAGGTAAGCCCGCAGACGTTGAATACGTCCGGCGAAGGAGTGGGCGAAAAGTGAATGCGCACTTGTGGGTAGGTCTTGTTGATGTACTGGAGAACGGCGATCTCGGTGGAGTACATTCCGTTGAGTACGGAGCTGATATCCGACGAAGGTTTAAAACAGGCCGTACCGGCGGCAACGGAACCAGAACTGTACGCAGCGCAACGGGCGGCGTACTCGCTGGAGGCAAACCACGGGCTCGGGTCGATATTAATGTCGGTGGCGTAGAGCCCGACGCCACCTTGGCCTAGCGGCCGGAAGAGTGAGTCGGCGAACGCTTTGGCATAGGCGACGTTATCGTAAAGACAGGTTGGGGCGCCGGCGGACGGGCATGAAGCCGCGGGATCGCTGAGGAAAAACTGTTGCGAGAGGGGGCTGAATTCGGCGCTATACAGGATGTTATTGGCGGGGGCCGAGCTGAAGGAAGCGGAGATGCTGGCGAAGGCAGTCTGCTCGCCCGCAATAAAGTCTTTAAAATCCTGGCCGCCTTCGGGCGCCGCATAGAGATTGGCGGGCGAACTGGTCCAGGTGACAGTGTCGCCGAATTGGTCTCCCGCGACCGGGGATCCAGTCGACGGGCAAGTAGACGGCGAAGTAACGGTGCAGGTCTGGGCCAACAATGCGGCCGGGAAAAGAAACATCAGTAAACGAGTCAAGCGCATCCTCCTCAAGTGATCAAAATTTCAAATGGGGCCCAGCACGTCCCCAAACTGCTTTCGGCTTTGGTTGTCGATGTCGTCGAGAGTAGCGAGGCTGAGCACCAGTAGAGTCAACTTTCATCCCGAGCCGAGCAAGTTTATTACCATTTACCCGGCTTTGTTCCTACAATCTGCTAACCCGAATGCATGGAAGAAGTTCCGGGCACGAGAGGCGGAGAGTTTCTTACGATATTTTTATGATTCAAAAGGCGGGATACGGATTTTGCCTGAGGGAAGGGATTGGCCGCCGATCAACGCCGATGAACGCGGATGGAATTTGTTTAGTCTTGTTTTTTTCTGGGCTTGAGAGGCGGATAAATGGGATCGCCGCCGGTGCAATCGTCGGGGTGGTCGTAGCCGGGGATGGGTTCGACGGGGCCATCGGGGCCGACGGCGCCGCGCTCGTAGCGGGGGCGGCCGCAGAAATCACCCATGACGTCGCGGGGGATGGTGCGGAATTTGCCATCGAGGCCCTTGATGAGAGGGAGGACGTGGTAATAGGGATGGCCTTCATTGTCATGTTCGAGCATGCCTTCGGAGATGCTGTAGCCCTTGTTCTCTTCCTTATCTTTATGGCGCTGGAGGCGGATTGCGCGATATTTTTCGAGGTCGCGGAGGGCTTGGGAGATGTCGCGCTGGAGGCGGCTCTGGATGAGGGAGAGGGTGTTGAGGGCTTTGACGAAGGCCAGGCTGTCCAAGGAGTTGTCTTTGTGGATGCGGTCTTCGGCGCGGTCGAGGCGGGAGAGTTTCCACTGGCTGGCGGCGATTTGCTCGACGAAGGATTTTTCCATTTCATCCTGGGGGTTGACGGAGGCGACGAGGGCGTCGCGGTGGAGGGTGAAGTCCTCGGCGACCTCGCCGGGGAGGAGGACGGATTGGGCGCGGATGCCGTGGATGAGGTGGTTGAAGCGGGACTTATCGCGGCCGGCCTGGGTGGTTGGGCCCGTACTTTTTTGGGCGTTCAGGTGGTTAGCGTTAATTTGTCTTTCCGTTGCCATAGAAATCCTCTGTTTACGAACGAAGCCAATTTTGGGGTGACGCACCTCGGCACCGGGGATGGCACGGCCGGAGGGAGGTGGGTGGGCGGCGCAAGAATGGGCCGCGTCACCCGGGTATGGGGCGTGGACGGCTGCCCCGATTCCAGGTTAGCGCGGGGGGTGGGCGGGGGACGGGTTATGCGCGGCCGGCGTTTCGGGCCGACGTTTAGATGGAGGGGGTTAGGAAGGTGAAATATATTTCGCCAGGGTGTGAACGGGTTTGTGGGGGATAAGAGCGCTACTCAATTTTCAAACGATCATGGAATGGCATCTATGCTTGGGGCTGCGTCACCTTGCTGCTCGATGCTGCCGGTCGGCTGAGAAAACGTCGTTTGCCTTTGACTGCAAAGGGGTCGATGAGTAAAGCGCTGGTTCGCATCGCTGGCTGAAGGGGAAACAATATGGCTTCCAGTGGCTGCAAGATTTATCATCTGGGTTTGCTTTGTTATGGAGAGAGGAGCCGGTGTTGCGGAAGTGAATGAATCAAACACCGCGGCGGGCGTGGTACGGCCAAGTGGCCGTCCGGGAAGTTTGCCGCTCACAAGCCGACTTCCCGTTCCTAATCGCCGAAGCAGAAGACCGCGTACGTGTTCGAACGTTAATTGCTGGGGGCCTCCACGAATTCCGGAGCCAGTTGCACTGACCGAATCAGCAGAAATCGCGACCAGTTCGGAGAAGGCCGAACTCCGAATCGGCGATTCTAGAAAGCTCTACGGTGCCTATCGCCTTTTGTGGTCGCGCAGCCACTTCTGGAGGTCTTCCTGGTCGGCGAGTTGGATGCGGTGCTTGTTCTTTTCCTGGAAGGATTTCGCGTCTTTAGTGAATGAGGATGTCGTGACGATCAAGCCGCTTGTAGCTCTCTCATCGTCGGTGACGCCGTATAATCCCCGAACAACGCTGACAGGTACACGCTTCTCGGGAAGGTAGCGCTTGCATTCAATCAGCGTCAGGAAGAGGCCCACGTCGCTCTTGTGGAATGCGCGCATGTCGAACCCTCCGTCGCGGGTCGGGGGCGTGAGCACGACATCATATCCCTTCGCGCGGAAGATAGCCGCGACGAGTTCCTCGAACTTTCGCGGGTCCATCCTGTGCATTTGGTCCGGGTGCTTGGCGAGGTACTTGATCAGCTCGTCGTTGATCTCGTTCAGATCAGCTTCGACGATCAATCCGCCCCGCGGCAGAACGAGGTCGTGCGCCGTCCCCAGTTCCTCGCCTTCGTCCGGTGGCTTCACACGATCGAAGAATTCGAGCACGCCATGCGAGTCAGCGAGGTTCTCCACCATGCCGTCAACGGTGGAATCGAATACTGCGGCTCCTTCGTCGAAAGGGACGTAGGCATACCACTGTTCGTCCCCGAGCTCCCGGAGGGCTCTCAGGAACTCATCGACTGAGCCGTACCCTTCGATGATCTCGTCGCCGCGATGATCCTGCGACGTCGGCGCGTAGATGACGCCTCTAACCTCGTCAAATTCCACCTCGGCAAGCACTCGCTCGACCGCTTCGCGGGTGTGGGTCTCCCACGGCATTTCGCTTTCATCGTCGTCGATCTCAGCTTCCTGTAAATCTGCGCCGTCGAGGCCGTCAAAGTCTTCGTCAGCCATATAGATTAGTGATTGTATCGCCGCGCAACATTGCTCTAGCTCATCGGTTCGTCGCGGATACCAGGAGAGACCTGTCGATGCCACTCCAAGAGACATCCAACGCTGCATCGACGACGCACTCTGTGCCGGCCGGGCGACGTGCAGAGGCCGAACTTCAGGAAGGCCGTCCAATAAGTCCAGCGAAATTGGAACTGGAAGTAGCTCGATAAAGGAGTGCGGTCTTACGTCTTGACCGTCAGGTCATCGGGCTTCTTGAGGTACGGGAAGAGGCCGTATCGCGGGATCGCCGGATTCTTCGTGAAGTGAGTCGCCTTCTCGATGAAGCTCGCCGGTGGTTCGGTATTGTCCACGATAAACACCTGGTCTGTGCCCGCGAAGTTCTCCAGGTGCTCGTAGAACCGAGGCTTGAGGTCCGTACCGGAGATTCCCTCATCGTCAGCCTTCGGCTCCTTATACGCGATCAGCGGCGAGTCGAGAATGACGAAGCCGGGATGTGGCATCTTACGAGAACGGCAATACTCAAAAAGCGCGAGCGTGAACGCGGAGTACGTAATCGCGCACAAGCCAGCACCACGACTGCCACGCAAGCGCCCGCCGATCACTACGTCCCGCTTGCCCTCGTCGAAGTACACGTCTGTCGCATCAGGGAAGTGCCATTCATTGAGGATCTTTTCGACAGTCTTCGAGAAGTCGCGCAGGACGGACTTTGAGATGTACTGATCGACGTCGGGCGTTTCCTCTTTCTCTTCTGGTTTCTCCGGAGGCGGTGCCGGGGCAGGTTCGTCCAGACGGCGACGGAGGTGCTTGATCCGCTTATAGACCTCCTCGGCCTGTCGGACGGCCGCACGACGCTCGATGAGCTGGTCATGTCGATTGCGGGCCGATGAGAAATCCGGGGAGAGGGCCGTCTCGATCTGTTCCTGGTATCCTTGCCACTCGCCCGCCAGGATCTTGCGTTCGGTCACCACTTCGACAAGTTCCTTGGTCAACGCGGTGACCGTTCCCTGGAGCTCAGTCTGGAGGAGCCTGATTTTGGCGATCTCCGCAGCAGCAGCCTGGGTCACTGCAGTAACGTTCCCGTCGCAAGCCGCATCATGGTGCTGGCCTTCTGGTTGAGCGCCGCACAATGGGCACGCCATCGGCTCGCGAAGCACGAAGAACTGCCCCGACTCCTCGATAGCAACGAGCCGCTTGATGTCGTTCGTATACTGCGCGTCCAGAAGTTTAAAGCGCTCCTGCAACTCCGTGACCTCATTGCGTCGGGCGGTCAGCTTGCTGTGCCGTTCGTAAACGTCCTTACGCTGTTGGCTCGTCGATGATAGCCGCCCTTCCATGAGCTTCATGGAAGCCTGCAGCTCATCGAGCTCCTCCTCAATCGCCGTCTCCTCCGCTTCCAAAGCGTCGGGCTTTTCAGTCAGCTTCGCGAGTTCCTCTTCGTAGTCGCTGATCATCTGCGCGAGGACGTCAGGACGCACGGTGGGTCGTTCGACGTTCGGACTCGCTCCGGCGGCTCCGAACGTCTGACGTGACCGCAGAATCGTCAACCCCGGTCAGCAGGAGGCGGAAGACGCCATATTCGCGCGTCTTCCGATATTGGCCGTCTGAGCAATGGCGACATATCTTCGTGATGTTGGGGTAGATGATGATGCAGAGATGCGCCAGCGCACGGAACCCGAGCGATTTGAGTTGCCTGCTCTTGTGTTAGAGAATCTCTTTGCTGTCGAGGTCAATTCTTGCAAGGAGCCAATTGGAGAGATTGTTGTAGTTCTTCGAGCTGTGACCTGCGGAGAGGTTTTGCCGGCCTTCAGATCCTCGGGCATTTCCTGAACGAGTCCGTCGAACGCTTGAATGCGCCGCCGTTGATGCTGCGGTGGATGGTGTAGTCTTTGCCTCCTGCCGTCAGGGATACCGAGCAAGATGCGGTCATATCCAGCCCGTTCCGGGATGTCCTTCAGCGGGTCCCCCGAGCCGAGCATGAAGTCGATGGCTTCGACAAGGAATGTCTTTCCGGTATCGCTGGAGCCCCACAGGATGTTCAGGCCTGACGTGAACACGAATTCCGCAGGTTTCTTTTTCGGGTCCCAGGAATCGGATAAACCGGAGCTGCAACGCATTGAACGCCATCAGAATAACCCCGGCTGTTCAGGCACTTGAAACTCACGCGACCATTGATCGTAGACCGGCTCAGCATGACGCGGATGTCATGATCGCTCATCTCGCCGAAACGATCGACAACCCACACCGCGCGGTCTTTCAGGTCGTCGAGATATTCCGCGGTCAGGGCATCGAGAAATGGCCCGGCGTCATCCTCGGCCTGATACATGAAGCCATTCGGCGTGGCGTGGCGGCTGACAAGTCCGCGACTGATCATAAGCATCAGGCCGCGCTCGATGAGTTGCCTGCGCACGAGCAATTCTCCTGAGCGCACGGCAGGGCAGGGTGGATGCTGGGCGGCCCATCGACGTCGCCAGTGTGGACCATGATGTAGTCGAATTCCAGGATGCGCTGCAGGTCCAACCGGTCAGGGTACGATTCCGCAAGCAGGATGAGCGCGCGCATGCCGGTCTCTATCGGGCTGTTGAATGTCTGGACAGCGTCAGGCATTCTTCTTCACCCACGTAAAGCGGTCTTCGTTCGCGAGATGATGGCAAAGCCCTGCTTGTCCTGCGTCTGGACGCGAATGCAGAGCGCGTTGCAGTTCGGCGTGAGCGAGCCCGCATGGCTGACTGTCGTCCGGAAGCGAGTGAGCCCGTCCGTGTAATCCATGTCATGGACATCGACTGCAGCCGTGATAAATCTCCTCCCGGATGGCATCGAACGCCCCGGGATCGACACTGTCGCGCGGGAAGTTCCGGAGCGATTCGGCATGGTAGAAGATTTCGCGCGAGCGGTTGAAGTGCTGCTCCATTTCAGGATACTTGTGCAAGCTGCGAGGGATCGTTCAACTGGACTGAGAGCTTTTCCGAGTACACCTCGAAGAGTTGCTGAACGTACCGGCTCTCCTTCGGTTGGACCGTCGCGGTGGTGGCGTACGACGGGGGCCGCTCGGGGAAACTGGCGGGCCGAAACGGCGTTTGTAGAAGACGGTGTTCGCGTGATCCTTGATCATCTCGGCCATGGGGATCATCTTGAAGATCGCGAAATTGAAGTTGTCGAGGTAGTCCTTGAGGGGGCCGTCGAGTGGGATTTCTTTGGTATCAGTGATCTTCTTCTTGCAGTACCCGTCCCAGTTCGCAACGAGTTCACTTTTGAGCTTGTCCGGTTTGGTCAGGAGCTTCTTCAGCTTCAGCCCCAGGCCTTTCGATGCCGCGAAGTAGTAGTTCTTGGGCGGCGGGTACTCGCCAATGAACGAGTAGTAGATGATCTTCCCGAGCTCGACCCATACTTGCGTCGGCTTGAGTTCGCCGGCGTACCGCTTGCATTGGACGTTGTCCCACGCGCCTTTGAAGTGGTCCTTGGTGTGGAAGCACAGGATGTCCAGGCCCATGTCGCCCGCGCCCGCGTAGCGAATAATCTCGTCGTACTTCTTGTCCTGCGAGTACGCCCACTCCTCGGTGAAGTCCTCCCAGACCTCGGGCTTAAACGTCTGGATCAGGTCCGCCACCGGGTAGACCATTCCTGACGAGGCGGCAGCTGCCGAACCGCTGCTGCCGAACTTGAGCTTCTTCGAGTTACTGATGATCTTATTCGGGTCCACGGCAAATCGCGCACAGCTCCTCCCCGAGCAACGGTGTAGTTCACCGAAACAAAGTCCGACTGCAATGTTCGCCCGGGGAGCTAATGCACGAATATATCAGAAGTTAGACAAGCGATCAAACTGCTATTGACGCCCATAATCAATGGAATCATGCCGAAGCGACCGCGACGAATTGAGTTCGGCGATACGTAGGACGATGGCGACACGCTGTACGTTCGAACCTCAGTCGTGTTCGCCCTCCAAAGTGTGCCACCTATGTGCTATCGGGATCGAGCGCACTCGGCATCACCAAGCTGTTGATTCATCGGCTATTTTGGGGGCTGACGCCCATAGGGAACGAGAAACGCGCTTCAGTCCGCCAATTCACATGGTCGAGAGGTTGACTATGGTGAGAAGTGGCCGAAAGCGCCATCGGGAAACGCGGTCGCCCGATAAGTAACGACAAGGCCGGACAGCGTCCAGGGATGCAGGACGGCCGGTGAAATCAAACTGGCGAGTCCGCACTGCAAGCCTGCGTCGATCCACTTTTGCTATTTGTGCGTTGCCGTGGAGTCGACGTGGAAAAGTTTCACGGATCAGTGCAGGGACACGCCACTGCCGCGAAACGGGCGTTGTTAGCCAACTGACAGGCACCGAAGTGACAAGGCAGCGCGCCGTTCCAGGTCTCGAGTGGGTTCAACCACCGGAGCTCCGGGAAGCGGCGGAAGTCCTGGCCGGTCGATGCCAGCAGGGCTCCATGTTCGATGGCGAGCGCGGCGAGGACGGCGTCCGTTACCAACGGACCAGTTGCCCCGTGATCCCTGACGAGTTTTTCCAGAATCCCGGCATGAAGCGGTCCAGGATGCAAAGGAACGACGCCGGGTTGCCTCAGCCATTCGCCAACGATTGCGAATGCTTCCT
This sequence comes from Bryobacterales bacterium, assembly GCA_963738375.1. Classification (GTDB taxonomy): domain Bacteria; phylum Acidobacteriota; class Terriglobia; order Bryobacterales; family Bryobacteraceae; genus Bog-159. The sequence continues at coordinate 692,098 of CAVTWL010000006.1, forward strand.
TGGCAGATTTCGGACTCGCCCAGATTCTGGAATTGGCGCCGATGCGAATGAATGCCCAAACCGTCACCCAAGGCAGGCCGATTATGCCGCCGCTATCGAGCAGATCCTGAAGCCACTATGCAGCGGCCTTCTGCCGCGGCGCATCCTTATAGGTAATCTCCGCGCCGAGGCGGTTTGCAACACATCCGGGAGGACTACTGGGGGCTCCAGAATGCCGTGCATGTGAGCCGGGAGGGGTCTTGGATGCCAAAGGCCGGGGGCAAGGCTGTCAAGGATCGTTGCGCACCTGCTGGCTCATTTGCCGGCCCGAGGAGTCGCCAGGTTGGTGCGCGAGATTTCCGGCTATCGCCGATAGAGACGCTGAAGGCCGGCGGAAAAGAACACTCGCCCATCCCGCACGCGAGCAAGAGGGGGCGCAGCGATCGCGTTTTCGCGAGGCTGCGCCGGGAATGCCAGAGTTTGGCTACTTGTAGAACCATGCGACGGAGAAACTGGCGCCGTCGCTCGAAAGGAGGCTGGGAGCGGCTTCTTTCGCGCCGGTGCTGGAATCCATGGAGATTTGCTGGATGCTGGAGGCGGGAAACGATCCGATGGGGCCAGTATGAGTGCTGCTGGCAGCGAAGTTGGTGCCGGCCACGGCGGAGGTATCTTCGCCGAACAGGGCGGTTCCGAAGTCGGCAAGGGGGAGGATGGCGTTGTGCGCGGCGCAGCAAGGGGCTTCGGCGATCCACTCCGCGGAGGATCGTTGGGCAGTGGGTACTGCCGCCGTCTTGCTGTAAGATTTGCCGGTGGTGACGTCTTCGAGGGTGACCGTGAACTGCGAGTTAGCGTATACCACCTTGGCGGAAATGCGGTCGCCGGGCTTGATGACGAGGCTGGAGATCAAGTACGACGGGTAGGGGTAGAATTCGAACCAGGCGTAGTAGTCCGGATTCTTTCCGACGCAATCGGAATCGGTGCCGGTCTGTTCGACGGTGGCGGAATTGTACCCATCGAGGCCGACCCAGAAGGCGGCGTATTGGTCGCCGGTGGCGCACTTGGCGGTTGGGACAATCCAGGAGGCCTGGGCCGAGGTGAAGCCGGCGCCGAGGACGGCATATCCGCTCCAGTTCGTGCTGGTGCTGGCGCCATCGAAGCGATCGACGCGGTCTTGGATGGGCCGGTGCTGGCGGGGCGCTACGATGTCCTGCGCGAAGGCCGGGAGGACGGCAATGGCGCCGAGAATGGCGCCGAGAATGAAGAGTCGTTTCGCGATCATGGGATCCTTTTGGATGCTGCGATGTGAAGTAAGATAGGCGGTCATGCTGAGAATGCGGTACAAGAGGCTTATCGGCGGGGGCGGAATTATCATGCGCAGAATGCAGAGTGCTGAAGTCAGGAGACGAGGAAGAGGGCAGACCATGCGGATATTTGCGATCGTTTTTTGTATTGCGGCAGCGGCGCTGCCGGCGGAGGCGCCCAAGGGATTTGCGCACTGGACGGGCGCGGAGTTACAGGCGTTTCAGCAGAAGCTGGGGCCCAAGATGAGTGCGCAGAAGATCGCCACGCAAGGGCTGGGCGGGTATGGTAATCACAGCCTGTTGGTTGCGCATCGCGAAGGCGATGGCGAGGCGGAGTTGCACGAGACCCAGAACGACGTGATGGTGGTGGAGAGCGGAGAGGCGACGCTCATCGTGGGGGGTACGGTGGTGAATCCGCGGACTACCGCAGCGCATGAAGTGCGAGGGCCGTCGATACGGGGCGGCGAACGGGTCGCGCTGGCCGCCGGCGATGTAGTGCATATCCCGGTAAAAGTCGCGCACCAGATGTTAGTGCGGAACGGCGCACAAATCACCTATTTCGTGGTCAAAATCGACCAACGGTAAGGCCGAGCCGGTATGATATCTCACGAGCCAGTGGATAACCGTATTGTGACAATCTCTTATAGTCCGATATGCTCTGAGTAGAGATCCATCCGGAAATCGCAATGCCTGCGAAAGAACTCCTTAGGGAAAAGGACCGAAAATTTCGTTTACTGTTCGAGGACAACCCCATGCCCATGTGGGTTTTCGATCGGGAGACGCTTCGATTCCTGGAAGTCAATCAGGCGGCGCTGGCTCATTACGGATACACGCGGGACGAATTCCTGAGCATGACCGTGGCCGATGTCCGGCATGCGGACGATGTAGCTCAGTTGAGCGACGTCGTAAACGAGTCGAACGGGCCGACGCCCGCGAGCCAGGGGCAGCACAAGGTGAAGGACGGCCGGTTGATTGCCGTGGAAGTCGTAACGCACACCATCTCCTATGGGGGCCGTGCGGCGGTGCTGGCGGTTCTCCAGGACGTCACGCAGCGGAAGATGCTGGAAGAGCAAGTGCGGCAATCGGCCAAGATGGAAGCGGTCGGCATGCTAGCGGGGGGCATAGCGCATGACTTCAACAATTTGCTGACCATCATCAACGGCTACAGCCATATTCTGCTGAACGTCCTGGCTGAGACGGACCCGAACCGCGGCGCGGTGGAGCAGATCATGAAGGCCGGCGAGCGGGCAGCCAGTCTGACGGGACAGTTGCTGGCTTACAGCCGCAAGCAGGTCTTGCAGCCGAAGGTTCTGAACCTGAACCAGGTGCTGAGCGGGATGGAAGCGATGCTGCGGCGTTTGATCGGGGAACACATTGAGTTGTGCTTCGTGCCTGGCAAGGGGATCGGGCAAGTCAAGGCCAATGCCGGACAGATCGAACAGGTGGTGATGAATCTGGCGGTGAACGGGCGCGATGCGATGCCAGGCGGCGGCACGTTGACGCTGGAGACGCGGAATGTAGAGATCGACAGGCAGTTCGCGGCCGCGCATTCGGGAGTGAAGCCGGGCCGCTATGTGGCGCTCATGGTGGACGACAGCGGTTCGGGAATGAGCGCGGAGACCCGTTCGCACCTGTTCGAGCCGTTCTTCACCACGAAGGCGCCAGGCCAGGGAACCGGACTAGGGTTGGCGACGGTGTTCGGCATCGTGAAACAGAGCGGCGGCAGCGTGGACGTTTCGAGCAAGCCGGGCAAAGGCACTACCGTGAACGTGTACCTGCCACGCATCGACGAGACGGCGATGCGGGAGACACAATCCGCGCAGGTGACAGGGGCGCGCGGGTCGGAGACGATTCTACTGGTGGAAGACGAAGAATCGGTGCGGAACCTGGTGCGGGAAACGCTGCGGCGGCAAGGATACACGGTGCTGGCGGCGGCGGATGCGGCGGCGGCGCGGCGGATCGGGAAGCAGCACAAGGGCGAGATTCATCTCCTGATCACCGACGTGGTGATGCCGAAAGTTGGGGGCCGGGAAGTGGCGGCCCGCCTGGCGCAACAGCGGCCGGCGATGAAAGTACTGTTCATGTCCGGCTATACGGAGCAGGTTGGCGTGGACAGCTTGCCGGGCCAGGCCAGTTTCATTCAAAAGCCGTTCACTCCCGTGGCCCTCGGCAACAAGGTGCGCGAAGTATTGGGTGGGAACGGGCAGAGCCATCGCACGGCTGGATCGTAGCGGGCGTCCAGCACGTCCGCTGGTGTCAGCCGCGAGCTTTTTTCCCGTCCGCCATTTCTTTGGCGGCTTCGCGGGCCAAGGTGTCGAGCGGCGCTTCTAAGACGCCGCTTTCTTTTTCGGAATTTTGGCGCCCGAGTGGCGCGCTTCGCTAAGAGCAATGGCGACGGCTTGTTTGCGGCTGGTCACCTTTTTCCCGCTGCCCGACTTTAAGGTTCCTCGCTTTTTCTCGGACATTACTCTGTGGATCACTTTTGCGCCTTTAGTGTTCGCGGTTTTTTTGGGCATTTTTGCCTCCCGCGCGATTGGGAGCACGCCGGTGTCCAAAACGCATCGCCGACGGTATGTTTCGGAACGGTTATGGTCACTTACACTGGAACGATGGGTGAAGTGAAGATGGGAGGGGACGGGGCGAAGAGAACACTAATCGCAGGTCTGCTGCTCGCGGTAACCGCGATGCTGGTTTTCGGCTGGGTGGCGGAAGGCGTGCTGCACGGGCAGACGCAGCGGTTCGACGACGCGGTGAGGATGCGGGTACACGCGCTTGCGAATCCGGTGCTGACCGAGGCTATGCGGGGGCTGAGTTTCATCGGGTCGCCTTCCTTTTTGATGGCGCTGGGGGCGTTGACGGTTTTTCTTTACGTACGGTCGGGCCGGCCGCGCACGGCAATCCTGTTCGTGGTCGCGGTAATCGGCGCCGAGTTCCTGGATCAGGTGCTGAAGATGATGTTTCACCGGACGCGGCCGGTGGCATTTTTCGGTTTGGCGGAACCTATTGGTTATAGCTTTCCGAGCGGACATTCGCTGGTTTCGTGCGTATTCTTTGGTGTTCTGGCGGCGTTTGCGGGTAGGCGAACGGATAGCAAGGCGCGGCAGTTGGGCTACTACGCGGCGGCGGCGCTGGTGATCGCGGGGATCGGATTTTCACGAATTTATCTGGGCGTCCACTACCTGAGCGATGTGTTCGCGGGATATGTGGCGGCTATCGTTTGGGTATTCAGCGTGAGGACCGCGCGGCAGTGGATTCGACAGAGGGCGCGGTGACTGCGCCTTCGGAGGCGGAAGCCACCAGGGCGACGTACTTGGCAAATACGCCGGAGGTGTAGCGGGGCGCGGGGGGGTGGTAGCCGCCAGGCGTCCGGCGACGACGGACGGCGCGACTTCGAGGTCGATGGTTCCGGCTTGGGCATCGATGAAGATGGAATCGCCTTCGCGCACGGCGGCGATGGGTCCGCCGTTGTAGGCTTCGGGGACCACGTGGGCGATCATGAAGCCGTGGGTAGCGCCGCTGAAGCGGCCGTCGGTGACCAGGGCGACGCTATCGGAAAGGCCTTCACCGACGATGGCGCCGGTGACGCCAAGCATCTCGCGCATGCCGGGACCGCCGCGCGGACCTTCGTAGCGGATGATCACGACATCGCCCGCATGGATGCGTCCGCCGGTGACGGCAGTCATGGCATCTTCTTCGCGATCGAAGACGCGGGCGGGGCCGCGGTGCTGCATGCGGTCGTGTCCGGCGAGTTTGATGACGCAGCCATCGGGGGCGAGCGAGCCGCGCAGGATGGCCATGCCGCCGCGGGGTTTCAGGGGACGGTCGAGCGGGCGGATGACTTCCTGGCCGGGCGTTTCGCGGGCATCGGCGGCTTCTTCGGCGAAGGTGCGGCCGGTGCAGGTGAGGCGCGAGCTATCGACGTAGCCGCCATCGACCAGGCGCTGGGCGATGACGCCGATGCCGCCGGCCTTGTCGACATCGACGGCGACGAAGCGGCCGCCGGGCTTGATATCGACGAGGACAGGCGTGCGGCGGCAGATGTCCTGGAAATCGTCGATGGCGAGAGGGACACCGGCTTCGCGGGCCATGGCGAGGAGGTGCAGGACGGCGTTGGTGGATCCGCCGGTGGCGGCGACGCCGGCAATGGCGTTGTCGAAGGCGGCGCGGGTGGCGATCTGGCGCGGGCAGGCGGTTGTTGCGAACGGCGTCCATGATGATTTCGCCGCAGCGGAAGCTGACGTCGTCTTTGCGCGCGTCGACCTGGGGGACGGAGGCGGTGCCCATGGGCGAGAGTCCGATGAGTTCCATGCACGGTGGCCATGGTGTTGGCGGTGAACTGGCCGCCGCAGGCGCCCGCGCCGGGGCAGGCGTGATTTTCGATGTCGAGCAGTTCGGCGTCGGAGATGCGTCCGGCGGCATTGGCGCCGACGGCTTCGAAGACTTCCTGAATGGTGATGTCGCGGCCGTTGTGGCGGCCGGGCAGGATGGAGCCGCCGTAGAGGATGACGCTGGGAACGTTCAGGCGGAGCAGCGGCCATGGCTGCGCCGGGGATGGTTTTGTCGCAGGCGACCAGGGCGACGATGCCGTCGAACATGTGGCCGCGGGCGACCAGTTCGATGGAATCGGCGATGACTTCGCGGCTGACGAGCGATGCCTTCATGCCCTCGGTGCCCATGGTGACGCCGTCGCTGATGGCGATGGTGTTGAACTCCATGGGAGTGCCGCCGGCGGCGCGGATGCCTTCCTTGACCTTGACGGCGAGCTCGCGCAGGTTGTAATTGCAGGGCATGGTTTCGATCCAGGTGTTGGCGACGCCGATGATGGGTTTGGCGAGGTCGTCATCGGTGAAGCCGATGGCCTTGAGCATGGCGCGGGCGGGCGCGCGGTCGCGGCCCTGAGTGATGGTGTAGCTTTGCAAAGGCATGTTTTTGGTGGAGGCGGAAGCCTGATGATTAGCTTAGCAGGGGCACACGGCGAAGCGCCCATTGGGCGGATTCGCGGACGGCGGGATCGGGGCTGGCGGCTAGTTTTTCGAGCGGGAGGCGGAAGCGGGCATCGGCGGCGTTGCCCATGGCGATGGCGACGTTGCGGAGGAAACCGGAGTAGCGGGCGCGGGAGACGGGGCTGGAGCGGAACATTTCGCGGAATTCGGGTTCGGAGAGCGCGGCCAGCTTTTCGAGGGGCGGGGCGAAGTGGGCGGGGGCGAAGGCGGGATCGGCGGTGATGGGGGCGCGGCGATTCCAGGGGCAGACATCCTGGCAGATGTCGCAGCCGAAGACATGGCGTCCGGTGGCGGCGCGGGTTTCGGTGGGGGGGAAGCGCGCAGCTCGATGGTGAAGTAGGAGATGCAGAGGCGGGAATCGAGGGCCCAGGCGGGGCCATCGGGGAGTTTGGTGGGCACGATGGCGGCGGTGGGGCAGGCGTCGATGCAGCGGGTGCAGGAGCCGCAGCGGTCGGGGGGGGCTGATCGGGCGCGAGATCGAGAGAGAGCAACAGTTCGCCGAGGAAGAACCAGGAGCCCATGTCCTGGTTGATGAGGCAGGTATTTTTGGCGATCCAGCCGAGTCCGGCGCGGCGGGCGTAGGCGCGTTCGAGGAGGGGGGCGGTGTCGACGCAGATTTTCCAATCGAAGGGCTGGGGGAGGCGGCGCGCAGGGATGCGACGATGGCTTCGAGGCCGCGGCGGAGGACGGCGTGGTAGTCATCGCCCCAGGCGTAGCGTGAGATCCAGGCGCGGTCGCTGGCCGGGAAATTGGGTGGAATAAGGCTGCGGGCCGTTGTAGAGCTTGCCGACGCAGAGGATGGATTTGGCGGAGGGAAGGAGAAGGCGCGGGTCGCCGCGGACGGCGGCTCGATGGCCGGTCAGGTAGCGCATCTCGCCGGCCATGCCGTCCGCAACCCACTGGCGATAGTAGGCGGATTCGGGAGCGGGCAGGGCGGGTGCGATGCCGGCGAGCTCGAAGCCGGCTTCATGCGCCAGGTTCTTGATCTGTTGCGGGTGCATGGAACTTAGCGCGGTATTTTTCGGGCATGCGGCAGGGACGGAGGTCGCGGCCGAGGAAGATGTGTTTGGTGGTGCCGCTGGCGAGTTTGCGGCCGCCGGCGGCGAGGCGCATTTCGTAGGCGAAGGTGGCCATGCGCGGGTTAGCGGATTGGACCCAGGTGCGGACGATGACTTCTTCGTCGAAGCGGGCCGGGGAGGCGTAGCGGCAGTTGGCCTCGGCGACGGCGAGGAAGACGCTGTCCTCGAGTTCCATTTGTTTATAATCGAAGCCGCACGCTTTGCAGTATTCGACGCGGCCGACTTCCATCCAGACCAGGTAGTTGGCGTAATAGACGACGCCCATCTGGTCGGTTTCGGCGTATCTTACGCGGATGCGCGTTTCGTGGGCCTGCATGCTTCGCTTAGCGTAGCATCCGCTTCCGGGGCGCGCGGGGGGCTACTGAACGTCAAAGGCGCCTCGTCCTTTGGCTCTGATGTTTGGCCGACAGCTCCAACGGTGTTGCTTCCCGACGGTGCGGTGGCTGGAACAGTGAAGGTAAGCCCGTCAGTCCGCTAAAGGAACCATTGACGTCCGTGGTGACCGATCCGAGATACTTTTTCGGGTTGTCCCAGTAGATTTTGACTTTTTCGAGGGAGCCGAAACCGTAGCCCGCCGCGGTGGCGGTGCTACCGGCCGGTCCGGCGGATGGGCCGATCACCAAGGCGCGGAGTGGCGTTGAAAGCTGGCCGCGCCGAGTTTGTCGCTGTTGGACGCCCTTCCCGAGGAACAGGCGCGGGCCGTAGACCGACGATGGTGCGCGCGCGGTCGCGATGAAGTACCGGAGGCGTCCGCCGTTCCCCTCACCAGGATCGATCGATCCCAATCCAGTTTCCCAAATGCGAATGGTTTCGTTCGGGGCGAAGCCAGCTGCCGGTAAACGTCAGTTCGGTGTGAAAGGAGGCGCTGTCGGGGGTCACGGTCATGGTCGCGGTTGGAAACACGACTTGTCCCACCTTGCCATAAGCGTCGAACCAGAGGCTGCCATCCTCGCCTGTTGTGATTGCGTTGGGAAACTCAGGCTGTTGAGGACACTCGGAACCGGATACTCGGCGACGACGCCGTACGTGGTGATGCGTCCAATCCGATTGCCCGTGAATTCGGTGAACCATAGACGCGCCATCCGCGGCCGCGGCGATGCCATTCGGTTCGCTGTTCGAGGGTGGGAACGGGATACTCGGTCACGACTCCACCGGTGGTGATGCGGCCGATGCTGTTGCCAAAGACTTCAGTAAACCAAAGTGCGCCATCGGGGCCCGGTTACGATGTTTCCGGGGCTTGCATCGGGGTTGGGCACAGGGTAGCGAGTGTAGGAACCGGTAGTGGTCATGCGGCCGATTCCGTCGGGATATTGGCAGAACCAAAGAGCGCCATCGGGACCGGAGGTGAGGCCTCCCGGGTAGCCATCTGAAAAAGTCAGTGCAAATTCGCTGATCGCTCCGGACGTGGTGATGCGCCCGATCTTGCTGGCGGTAATTCTTCGGTGAACCAGAGCGCGCCATCCGATCCGACGACGATCTGAGCGGGTGTGCTGTCCGGCGTGGGGACCGGTAATAGGTGACAACGCCTCGGGACGTCATACGCCCGATGAGATTCTGGTTTGGTTCCGTGAACCAGAAGCGCCGCCATCGGGCCCCTGTACGATTCCGCTCCGAAGTTTCCCGCGGGTAGAGGGAATACCGTCAGTTCAGCCGACAGAGTGAGCACGCAGATGCTGCCAGCTGCAGGGCGACCCATAACGACCCATCGGTAGATGTCGTGATGCTGCCTTGCCCATAAGGATTGGTTTGCGGTATGGGGTAGCTGGCGATGGCCACTTGTTGGGCCGGAAGGAGGGCCGGCAGGCCGCAAAGCGCGACGGCCAGGGAGAGGAGCGTGCCAGAGTGCATACCTACGAGGGTATAGCCGCGGAGGACTTTTGGCAAGCCGGTGAGTACCGTTTAATCAGCGGAAGACTGCTTTTGCCACTTGCGGAGGACATTGAGGATGTAGGCCTGGGTTTCGCGGTAGGGGGGGACGCCGTGGTACTTGTCGACCGCGCCAGGGCCGGCGTTGTAGGCGGCGAGGGCGTGGTAGGCGTGGTTATCGTATTTCAGGAGGAGGTCGCGGAGGTAGCGGGTTCCGGCATCGATGTTTTGCTCGGGGATGTTGGGGTCCGCGCCTAATTCGCGGGCGGTGCCGGGCATGAGTTGCATGAGGCCGATGGCGCCTTTGGGGGACAGCGCTTTCGTTTGGAAACCGGATTCGACCGCGACTACGGCGCGAACGAAAGAGGGCGGCAGGCCGTACTTGCGGGCGGCGTTATCGATCAGTTCGGCGGTGGTGGCTTTGGAGGCGGTGGCTGGGGCGGCGGTCGCGGGCTGGGCGGGGCCGGCAGGGGCCGGCGGTACGTATTCTTCCTGCTCGTAGCGAAGCACCTGGGAGGCCTCGAGTTCCGTGGAGCCGTCTTTGGTGAAGAGCGTAACTTTGCCGTTATCCTGTTCGTGGCGGTCGGCATAGAGGCGCGCGCCGCTGGAGAGCACGGCGTATTCGCCGGACAGGGCGGGGGATGCGGACGCGACGAGAAACAGTACGAGGGCGGTGGACTTCATGCGGTCTACACTCATTATGACGCACGGGAGCGGCTGAGCGTTTATGCCCGCGGATAGCTGGTAGATTGTTACTTCATGGCGAAAGCAACTCATTTGGAATGCAGTCTTTGCCGCGCGGAGTACGCGGCGGACCAGGTGCAAAACCTGTGTTCCTGCGGCGGACCGCTGCTGGTGCGGTACGATCTGGCGGCGATCGGGGCGCGGTGGACGGCGGCCGATGTACGAAACGGCCCCAATAATATGTGGCGGTACGGCGAGGTGCTGCCGGCCGCGGCGGAGTCGATTGTGACGCTCGGCGAGGGGATGACGCCGCTGATCCGGACGCGGCGGACGGGCGAGCGGTTGGGCGCGCACGACCTTTGGGTGAAGGACGAAGGGCTGAATCCGACCGGGTCGTTCAAGGCGCGCGGGCTTGTCCTGCGCGGTTTCGATGGCGCGGCAACTCGGGGATTCGAGAAGCTGGCGATTCCATCGGCCGGCAATGCGGCGAGCGCGCTGGCGGCTTATGCGGCCGCGGCGGGAATCGAGGCGCACATCTTCATGCCGCGGGACGTGCCGCAGGCGAATTACATCGAGTGCAAGGCGTTTGGCGCGCACGTGACGCTGGTGGACGGGCTGATCAGCGATTGCGCCAAGCTGGTGGCGGCGGGCGCGGCGGCGCATGGCTGGTACGATATCAGCACGCTGAAGGAGCCTTATCGCATCGAAGGCAAGAAGACCATGGGCTACGAAGTGGCCGAGCAGTTCGGTTGGCAACTGCCCGACGTCGATCTTCTATCCGACCGGCGGCGGCGTCGGCATGATCGGCATGTGGAAGGCCTTCGACGAGATGGAAGCGCTGGGATGGATCGGCGCCGAGCGGCCCAAGATGATCGCGGTGCAGGTGGAGGGCTGCCAGCCCGTAGTGCGCGCGTTCGAGCGGGGCGAAGACCGCAGCCGAGATGTGGGAGAATGCCTAGCACGGTGGCGGCCGGACTGCGCGTCCCGAAGCCGCTGGGCGATTTTCTGGTTCTGGATGCGGTCCGTGCGAGCGGCGGCACGGCCATCGCGGTCAGCGACGCGGAACTGCTCGATGCGGGCATTCAATTGGCGCGGGAAGAAGGGATTTTCGCCGCGCCGGAAGGGGCGGCTTGCGTCGCGGCGCTCGAAAAATTGCTGGCATCCGGATTCCTGAAGCCGAACGAGCGCATGGTGATCTACAATACCGGCGCCGGATTGAAGTACCTGGAAGCTCTATGCCACGCGCTTCTCCGCGCTGGGGCGCGGCGAGCAGGATAAACTGGGCGGCTTGATCACTCCACGGTGAGCGCGACATGCGACTCAATCTGACTCTATCCATTTGCCTGGTCGCCGGCGCGCTGCTGGCGTGGCCCTCAACCGCGGCCCGCGCTTCGAGATTTCGTTTCCCAAGGAGATACCGCCACGCCTCTGGACGGGCACGTCATGCTGGTCGTCTCCACCTAGGAGCAGCCGGAGCCGCGCTTCCAGATGAGCTTCAACGCGTGAACGCAGCAAGCCTTCGGCGTGGACGTGGATGGGCTCGCGCCCGGCGCGGCAGCGGTGGTGGATGCCAGCACCATGGGATATCCGCGGGAGAGTTTGCGAAGACATGCCGGCCGGCGATTATTAGGTGCAGGCAGTGCTGAACGTCTACCAGACATTTCACCTGGCGAACGGGAAGACGGTCAAGTTGCCGCCGGACAAGGGCGAAGGACAACACTGGCAATCGAAGCCGGGGAATTTGTACAGCAAGCCGCAGAAGGCGCATGTGGACGCGGATGGCGTGATCCGGCTTTCGCTCACGGAGAAGGTTCCGCCGGTGGCGGCGGCCGACCCGGATACGAAGTGGGTGAAGCACGTGAGGATGCGCAGCGAACTGCTGAGCCGGTTCTGGGGACAGGATACGGAGCTGGGCGCGGTGCTGCTGCTGCCGGACGGATTGGACGAGCATCCGCAGGCGCACTATCCGCTGGTGGTCTTATCAGAGCCACTTCAACCGGGGGCTGGGAATCGGATTTACTGCCGAGCGCCCGAGCCTGGCCGAACCCGGATACAAGCTGTACCAGGACTGGACTTCCGGACGGATGTCGCGGGTGATCATCATGACGATCCAGCATCCCACTCCTTACTTCGACGATTCCTACGCGGTGAACTCCGCCAACGCGGGGCCTTACGGCGATGCGATTACGCAGGAACTGATTCCTTACGTGGAGAAGACAGTTTCGCGGGATCGGGCAAGGATGGGCGCGCGCGGTGTATGGCGGATCAACGGGCGGTTGGGAGGCGCTGGCGTCGCAGGTATTCTATCCGGATTTCTACAATGGCGCTTATGTGTTTTGTCCGGACACGGTGGACTTCCGGGCTTACATGACGGTGAATCTGTACGAGGATGCGAACGCGCATTGGATCGAAGGGCCGTTCGCGAGGGTGCCGCGTCCTTCGGTGCGGCAGGCGGATGGGCTGTTGATGTCGACGATGGAGCAGATGGACCATTTCGAACTGGTGCAGGGAACGCATGGAAGGTCGGGGGAACAGTTGGATGCATGGCAGGCTTACTTCAGTTCGGTAGGCGAGGATGGGTATCCCGCGCCGGTATTCGATAAACGGACGGGGGCGATCGATCATAAGGTGGCGGCGTATTTCAAGGAGAACTACGATCTGACGCACATCATGCAGCGGGACTGGAAGACGCTGGGGCCGAAACTGGAAGGGAAGTTACATGTGTGCGTGGGGGATGCGGATTCGTTTTACCTGGATCGCGCGGTGCATTTGATGCAGGATGCGATGGATGCGACGACGGACCCCTATTTCCGGGGGACGTTCGATTATGGGGCGCGGAAGCCGCACTGTTACGCGGGGAATTTCGATCCACAGGTAGGGATGAATCAGCATTACCTGCCGGAGATGGTGAAGCACATGGAGGAGACGGCTCCGAAGGGCGCGGATGTGACGAGTTGGAAGTATTGAGGTTTCGTGGGGAGACGTTTTTCCGCGGTTCCGGGTTTGGTTCTGCTTGGTTGCCTTGCCGCCGTGATGGCGCAGCAGTTTCCCTTGTGGGAGCGGCTGCTTCGCCACTACGGCGGGAAGACTGCCGCGACTGCTGTGCCGTCGATGAAGATGGGCAACTACATGCAGATGTCGATGAAGGGCAAGCCGCGCCCCGGCGATGAAGCACGCGCGAACAGGATCGCCGCCGCGGCACGCAAGGTGGCCGCACACTATGCGGACGCCAACGCCGCAGTGCGGGATGGCTACAAACCGTTTCATCCGACAGGGAAGATGGGCGAAGAGGTCCATTACACGAACTATCGCTACAACCGGTTGGAGCAGCGGCGGGTGGACTACGACCATCCGGGATCGATCTTGTATCAACGGACGGCGGGAGGCATGCGGGCGGTGGGCGTTATGTACAGCGCGCCGCAGGATTCGACGGCGGCGCAATTGGATGCGATCGCACCGCTGAGTATTGCGACATGGCACCGGCATGTGGATTTCTGCGGCGGGCGGCGAAATCTTCCGCTCGACCAGCAGTTTGGGCCGCATGCGCAGTTTGGTCCGCAAGGGAGCATTCATAGCGAGGATGCCTGCAAGAAGGCGGGCGGCCTATGGATTCCGGTAGTTTTCGGCTGGATGACGCACGTATATCCCAATGCCAAGAATTCCGGCGAGGTATGGGCGGGTATGGACATGGCGATGGATGCAAGTGTGGATCGGTGGCCGTGAGGTAAGAGCGACCGAACGACGCGGCGGCTCGGCTTGATATCATAGTATTTCCCATGCAAATCGAGAAGGTGTACGAGCCCCAGCGGTTCGAGCCGCACTGGGCCCAGTGGTGGATTGACTCGGGCGTGTTTCATGCGCACGCAGAAGGCGCGGACCGCGCGTTTTTTCGCTGGTAATTCCGCCGCCGAATGTGACCGGGTCGCTGCATATCGGGCACATGCTGGAGCACACGGAGATCGACGTGACCATCCGCTGGCATCGCATGCGCGGCGACAATACGCTGTGGCTGCCGGGGTCGGACCACGCGGGCATCGCCACGCAGATGGTGGTGGAGCGGAAGCTGGCCGAGGAAGGGCTGGACCGGCGCACGATGGGGCGCGAGAAGTTCGTGGAGCGCGTGTGGGAGTGGAAGGCGGAGTACGGCGACCGGATCAAGCGGCAGATGATCCGGCTGGGCGCGAGCTGCGACTGGAGCCGGGAACGCTTCACGCTGGATCCGGGGCTGTCGCGCGCGGTGCGGGAAGTGTTCGTGCGGCTGTACGAGAAGGGGCTGATTTATCGCGGCGAGTACATGGTGAACTGGTGCCCGCGCTGCCAGACGGCGATCTCCGATCTGGAAGTGAAGAACGAGGAGACGCAGGGCAGCTTGTGGCACATCCGGTATCCGGTGTCGGGGACACGGCCGCGCACGTGGTGGTGGCGACTACGCGGCCGGAGACGATGCTGGGCGATACGGCGGTGGCGGTGAACGCCAAGGATGCGCGGTACACGCATCTGCACGGGCGGACCGTGGATCTGCCGCTGATGAACCGGACGATCCCGGTGATTCTGGACGATCTGGCGGATCCGCAATTCGGCACGGGCGCGGTGAAGGTGACGCCGGCGCACGATCCGAACGATTTCGAGGCGGGCAAGCGGCACGACCTGCCGCGCATCAAAGTGATCGACGAGCACGGCAAGATGACCGCCGCGGCGGGCGCTTATGCCGGGCTCGACCGCATGGAAGCGCGGAAGCGCGTGGTGGAGGATCTGGAGAAGCTGGGGCTGCTTGAAAAGGTGGAGCCGTACGCGCTGGCGGTGGGGCAAGTGCGACCGCTGCAAGACCGTCGTGGAGCCGCTGATTTCGACGCAGTGGTTCGTGCGGACCAAGCCGCTGGCGGCGAAGGCGATCGACGTGGTGGAAACGGGCCGCATCGAGTTCATTCCGGAGAACTGGACGAAGACCTACTACGAATGGATGTACAACATCCGCGACTGGTGCATCTCGCGGCAGTTGTGGTGGGGGCATCGGATTCCGGCGTGGCATTGCCAGGGGTGCGGCGGAGATCGTGGTGGCGCGGGAAACGCCGGCGAATTGCGCGCGCTGCGGATCGGCGCAGTTGGTGCAGGATCCGGACGTGCTGGATACGTGGTTCAGCTCGGCGTTGTGGCCGTTTTCCACGCTGGGGTGGCCGGACGAGACGGAAGATTTGAAGCTGTTTTATCCGACGTCGCTGCTGATCACCGGCTTCGACATCCTGTTTTTCTGGGTGGCGCGCATGGTGATGATGGGCTGCGAGTTCATGGGAGAGATTCCGTTCCGGCAGGTGTATATTCACGGGCTGGTGCGGGACGCCGAGCGGCAGAAGATGTCGAAGACGCGCGGCAATACGATCGACCCGCTGGTGGTGACGGAGAAGTACGGCACGGACGCGGTGCGCATGGCGCTGCTGCTGGGCGCGGCGCCGGGCACGGATATCGTGCTTTCCGAAGATCGCATGGAAAGCACGCGGGCGTTCGCGAACAAGATCTGGAACGCGGCGCGGCTGCTGTTCGTGAACATGGAGCGGTCGGGCGTGGAACCGTGGCTGCCCGACGAGTTGGAGACGTTCCGGCCGGAGGCGGGGCCGAGCATCGAAGTGGCGGTGGAAGATCGCTGGATCTTCAGCCGTTTGAATACTTGCGCGGAGCAGGTGAACCGGGCGGTGGAGCAGTATCGCTATCACGAAGCCGCGCAGTTGCTGTGGCATTTCTTCTGGCACGAATTCTGCGACTGGTATCTGGAGTTGAAGAAGCCGTGCTTCGTGGAAAATTCGGGACTGAATGCGGATTGGCGCAACGTGCTGGCGGCTTTTGAAACGGCGCTGCGGCTGCTGCATCCGGCGATGCCGTTTCTTGACCGAGGAATTGTGGCAGCGGTTGAAGGGCGAAACGCCGCGGCCGCTGTCGATCGCGCTGGCGCCTTATCCGCAATACCGGCGGCAGAACACGGATTTCGAGGCGGAGCGCGAGATCGGGATGCTGCAGGAAGTGGTGACGCTGGCGCGCACGCTTACGGACGGAGATGAAGCTGGATCCGAAGCTGCAGTTGCACGGAACGCTGCACGCACGGGGGGCATGCGCTAGAGATCGCGCGGCAGCATGCCGAAGCGATCCGGCGGCTTTCGGGCGTGACGCTGGAATTTAGCGCGGAGGCGCCGGCGGCGGGAGCGGCCAGCCGGTCGACTTCGCAATTCGACCTGGTGCTGGATGTGCCGAAGCAGCAGATGGAGGCGCAGCGGAAGCGGCTGGAGAAGGAGAACGAGCAGCTCGTAAAAAACATTGCCAGCCTGGACAAGCAGCTTGGCGACGAAGCTTCGTTGAGCAGGAAGCCGGAGCACGTGGTGGCTTCGATGCGCGCCAAGAAAGCGGATTACGAGGCGCAACTGGCCAAGAACCAAGCGGCGCTGGACGGACTCGGGGACTGAATGGCGGCGCTCGATATCGAACTGGTTCGGCGCCGGCTGCCGGGGCGGCAGATTTCTTTTTTCGAATCGATCACGTCGACCATGCACGAAGCCACGGCGCTGGCCGCGGCGGGCTGTCCATCGGGCACGACGGTGGTAGCCGAGGAGCAGACGGCCGGGCAGGGACGGCACGGGCATTCGTGGCATTCGGAGCCGGGTGCGGGATTGTACTTTACGGTGGTGCTGCGGCTGCCGCTGGCGCCCGATTCGCTGCCGGTATTGACGCTGGCGTTGGGGCTGGCGGCGGCGGAGAGCATTGCGCGGGCGACGGAGCTGCATCCGGATTTGCGGTGGCCGAACGACATTATGCTGGGCGGAAAAAAAACGGCCGGCATCCTGGTGCAGTTGGTGGACGGGGCGGCGATCGCGGGGATCGGGATCAACGTAAATCATCCCGTTTTTCCGGCGGAGATCGCGCATGAGGCCACGTCATTGCGAATCGAGAGCGGGAAGATACAATCGCGCGAGGAGTTGCTGGCGACCCTGCTGCCGGCGATCGACAGCTTTGGCCGGATGCTGGTGGAAGGAGGGCGCGCGGCGATTCTGGATCAATTCACACGGCGGTCGAGCTATGCGCTGGGCAAGCGGGTGTGCGTGGACATGCCGGGCGGGATGGTGACGGGAACCACGGCGGGACTGGATGAAGCAGGCTTTTTGAAGCTGCGGGCCGACGACGGCTCGGAATCCCTTATACTCGCTGGAGGAGTGCGCCCGGTCTAACTATGCTACTGGCTCTGGACGTCGGCAATAGCAACATCACCATCGGGGCGTTCGAGCACGAGCGGCTGGTGAGCCAGTGGCGGCTGCGGACGGTTCACGGGCAGACCGCCGATGAATGGGGGGTGCTGCTGCGCAACCTGTTCGAACTGGCGTCGTTCGATTCGACGGTGGACGACATCGTGATTGCGAGCGTGGTGCCGTCGCTGGACGCCAACCTGGCGGCGATGGCGCAGCGGTATTTTCATGTGGAGGCGATGTTTCTGACGCCGCAGACGGATATCGGGATGCCGATCCGGTATGACGATCCCAACCAGGTTGGCGCGGACCGGTTGGCGAATGCGGTGGCGGCTCTGCACAAATACGGCGGGCCTTCGGTGGTGGTGGACTTGGGCACCACGGTAAACTTCGATGTGATTTCGGCAGATGGCGCTTACCTGGGCGGGGCGATTGCGATCGGCATCGGCATCTCGATTGAAGCTCTGTTCAGCAAGACGGCGCGGCTGCCGATGGTTGATTTTCGCGAGCCGGCCAAGGTGATCGGGAGCAATACCGTGGCAAGCATGCACTCGGGGCTGTATTATGGGGCGCTGGGAATGATCGACGGGATCCTGGACCGGATGGTGGGGGAACTGGGGCCGGCGACCAAATGCATCGCTACGGGGGGGCAGGCGGCGCTGATCGCGAGGGGGTCGCGGCACCTAAAACACATTGACGAGCACCTGACTCTCGCCGGGCTGCAACTGATCTGGAAACGGAATGCCGGTAAGTGAACGAAGACTGGGTTTATAACTACTTCAATTACTTCACAGAGATCGAAGAGCACTTTCAGCGAGTGCGCGGGACTAGTCTGTTTCTACTATCTCCGCTGGATTGGTCACTCATAGAAAGCTGGAAGAATGCGGAGGTTCCGCTGGCAGCGGTGCTGCGGGGGATCGACTCAGCTTTCGAGCAGTGGCGGGGGCGCAAGAAGAAAACGCAGATGGTGAACTCGCTGGCTTTCTGCGCCCAGGCGGTGCTGACGGAGGCGCAGATCATGGCTGGAACGGCGCAGCGGCCGGAGCGCCAGGAGACGGCGCCCCCGTTTCCGCTGGACGATTTACGCGCGTATCTGGCTGGTAATGCAGCGTTGGTGCGCGCCGCCGGCGGGGATTTTGCGGAAATTGCAGACGGGATGGACAGGGTCTTGAGTGGGGTTGAAGAGAGTTACAAAGATCTGGAAGAATTGGAGCGGCATCTGACCGTGTTGGAAGAGAAGATGGTCGCCGCGGCCCGTAACCGTCAATCGGAAGAGCAGTTGCTGGAAGCCCGCCGCCAATTAGATTTTCAATTGCAGCCTTATCGCTCAAAGATGAGCGCGGCGCAACTGGGTATGCTGGAAAAGCAGTACTTAGAACGCAACCTGCTGGAAAAGGCTGGGTTGCCCCGGCTAAGTTTGTTTTATATGCGCTAAACGGACTGGAGGTTACAATCGGGTTGCAACTTCCGCTCTATAGCGTGCGTCCTTTACAGTGTAAGCGACCCCTCTTCAGTTAGGATCCGCTCCACTGGGATGCGGAACCGGCCGGCGGGCGCGATCCTCCGAGTGCCCGCCGGTTTTTCTTTTTACTCTGGAAATGCGATGGTTCGCACGATGCCCAGGGTTCCCGGCATGACATCCTGTCTGGCTTCGTACTCAACGCGGATGCGACGGGGCTTTTGCGGTCCGCAGGTGAACTCCATGGGCGCATTGTCCTTCATGGTGACCGACGCAGGGTCCAGGATGCCGAATTTCATGGCATCGGGACCGATCCCGATATGCATCCGGATTTTCCCTCCCACGCACTCGATCTGTTGAAGGGTTCCTTCCGCGACCGCCAGCGAAGGGCCGCGGCGGCGCAACTGGGGCGGCGATTGGTACGCGTTTTCCAGCGGATCGCCGGCTGAAAGCGCGGGCACATTGGAATTCAGAACCTGGTCGAGACTGTCCACCTGAGCGATTTCGGCGCTGTCCCTGGCGAACTTGCGGCTATCCGCGGCTGCGGTCTTGGCTTCGGCCTTGCGATCGAGGCGGTAATAGATGTAGGCGAGGGCGTGAAAATAGGCGAATGCCTGCCCAGGTGTGACCTTCTTTACCAGGAGCAATTGGGCGAGTGCGTCGGCGTTGCGGTCGTAGCTCAGGTAGGTGTAGGCGAGCTCGAGATGAGCTTCGCGGTTGCCGGGCTCGACTTCGGTGGCGCGCTTCAGGATGGCAGTAGCTTCGGCGCGCTTGCCCGAGGTGAGCAGCAAGCGGCCGTAATCCAGATACATTTGTGAATCTGTAGCGCCCAGTTCGGCGGCGCGGCTGAAATGGGCGAGGGCGTCATCGCGCTTGGCTTCGCGCTGGCTCAGGCGGGCGAGCCCCAATTCCGCCTGCCAGTCTTTCGGATTTTCCAGCGCCAGCTTTTGGTACATGGCGCGGGCGTCCGCGGCTTTGTCGCGGAGGTTCGACAGCATTTCCGCGAGAACCAAGCCGGCTTCGAGGGAGCTGGAATCCGTTACTTCCGGGGAATCGACGTCCTTTTCCAGCTTGATGGGAAACAGCGAAGCGTTGAAGGTGGAGGCGAGGAGGTAAGCTTGCAGATCCTTCTGGATTTGGGCGAGCGGCTTGCCGTAGATTTTTTCGAATGTCTGTGGCATGTCCGCATGGTCCTTGAGAGCAGAAAGCAGTTGGGTGGTGTTCGGCCGGTATTGAGCGCCCAGATACAGCATGTGGACGAGGGCCCAGCTTTCGGCGTAGAAGACGCCGGCGTGGACCTTCTTGTTGTAGAGGGGGGAATCGGGCTGGACGGCGAGGAGGGTGGAGAGGTCGATCCATTTCTGCTGCCGCAAGACCAGCATGTGACCGGCAATCAGATCGCCGACTTCGATCCTGCCGGCGATGGGTTTCAGATTGGAATACAACTCGGCGAGGCCTTCGTTAAACCAGACGGGCGCCGGGATAGCGGTGTGCTTTACCAACAGGTGCGTATACTCGTGGACGGCTACGGGAAACTGATCGCGTTGGGAACTCTTCATGACGATGTAGTCATGATCCTCAGCGCCGAGGTAGAAGGCATCGGAGAAGTCATTGGGGGCGTAGGGGGCGTATTCTTTGTCCGTTTTGAAGAAGACGATGCGTACTTTGACGGGGGCTTGGGGTGTAAGATGCATGGCTTGCACGAAGAAGGCGCGCACCTGTTCGAAGTGGCGGACTACATCGCGGCCGCTGCGTTCACTGGCGGTAGTGAAGAGCTGGAAGTTCGGGGATTCGATTTTGAGCCATTGGGGAGCGGTGCTGCCGGCGGCGGATAGAAGGGTTGCGATAGCGAATAGAAGCGCTGCTGAGCGCAGTAGGCACGGGACCAAGGGACGCTCCCTTACGGCCGCGGTTCGGTTGTTTACGGCAAGGTGTAGAACTCGTAGGCGATGTTCCAAGCGGCCTCCTGGTGCGGCTCGATGTTCAGGTCGATGAAGGCTTCCGGGCAGACGGTGGTGCGGATGGACCAGACGACCAGCTTGGAAAGAGCATGCCCGCAGGTTTGGCGGACGCCGATGCCGGCTTTACGATTTTCCACGCGGATATCGTAATCGGAGGGCGATGCGCCGAAGCCGGTGAGGCCGGTAAAGACGGACTGATCGGGCTGAAGTTCGCGAAGGAAAGTGAACTGGTTGCCGCGGGCTTCGGCAGCGCCTTTCACGTCGGCCATGAGATGCGGCGCGAAGGGGAAGCGGATGGAGTAATCGGGGCCGGTGGGTTGGTGATCGAGCATATAGAAGTTGTGCTCGTAGACGCTGGTGGAAATGGTCTTGCGGCCGGTGTTGCGCAGGCTGTGTTCGAGGACCATGACGGGCTTGCCGGGCACGAGGCGGACGACCTTTTTGTAGACGTAAGAGTAGCCGAGCGTGTCGGGGATCTGGTGGGTGAAGGCGATGGAATCGGCTGTCTTTTCCACGGTCCACTTGCCGTGGCCGGCGATGGAGTACGTTTCGAACTGGCGGAAGGCGGGTTCGGCTGGTTTGTGAATGGCGCCGACGCCGATTTTCACGAAGTTTTCGCCGGGCTTGGCTTCGGCATAGCCGAGGCCGGCTCCGTTAGAGAGGAACTCTTCGACCGGACCCATGATGGCGTCGTGGATTTCGGGATCGTAGCGGTCGAACCACTTGCCGAAATATTCGTGGCCTTTGAATTGGAGGCTGGAGATTGCGCCCGACCAATCGAAGCGGGTGCCGCGGTAGTAGCCGTGGTTCACGTCGGGGGGAAGCAGTTTGACTTGCAGGACGCCGTTGGATATTTGCGCTTCGGGGTAATCCGCCGCGGCACAGGACAGCGCCAGTGCCAACGGTAAGAATGCGATTGCTTTCACGATGCTCCTTTGTTCTAACTTAGTCGACAGCGACGGTGATACCGGTTTGGGTGGACGCGGTTCCGATGGTGACGACCACCGGTTGAGGACCGGGGGCGAGTCCGTCCGGGACGGTGAGATCGACTTGCATGACTCCATTGACGATGCCGGGGGCGGGGCCGGAATAGAGGACCGTGGCGGCGACGCCGCCGATGGTGGCGGTGACCGGCTGCGTTACCAATGTGCCTGCGCCGGGCGCTAGCGCGCCGTCGGTTGCGCCTCCGGCGACTGCCCCGCCGCCGGTGCCGAAGATCTGAATCACTCCGCCGGCGGCAACGGGATTGGCGGCGCTGTTGACGGAATAATCCAGGTTGAGAATGGCTCCGGGGCCTGCGCCGCTGGCGTTGAGGGCAAAAATCGCGGGCGCGGCGGCAGTGACGGCGAGCGCGGCGGTGTTAGAAGCGACGGTTCCGTTGGCGCCGGTGTACTGATACTCGACGACGGTCTGCTGTTTGCCGGCCACGCCGAAGGGCACGATGACGCTGACCTGATTGACCAGCGCGTAAACGATGGGGGCCGGGACGCCATCGAACAGAACCTGGACGCCGCCGACGGTGGTGGGGAATTTTCCGTTTGAATCCAGTTGGTTGCCTTCGAGAGCGCCGGGGCCGAGATTCACACCGAAGATGGTTACGATTTCTCCGGGCGCTACCGCGCCGGCCTGGTAGCTGGCGGCGTTCAGCACGTACGGCGCGTTCAGGGTGGGGGGGGTGGACTCCATCGCGGTCATCAGGGAGGCGAAAGCGGGGGTGGGGTCGTAATTGAAATCGAACGGCAGGGCTGCGCCGTAGCCCTGAAAGACGCCGGGAATCCAGGAATCGTTATAGGAGACGCCCCAAACCTGGAAGGCGGTGCAGTTGGGCTGTTGGAGACACGTGGAGAGAACGGTCTGATAGACCTGCGCCTGAGTTTGAAGATCGGCGTCGGATGCGAGGCCGGCGGAATCGACGGGGACGCGAACGTCCATTTCAGTGATGTGAACCTGGAGGCCGAGGGCGGCGAGGGCCTGGATGTTCTGGGTAAGCTGCTGGGCATTCGGGTAGTAAGTATTTTCGACGTGCATTTCGAAGCCGACGCCGTTGATGGGCACACCGTTGGCGACGAAGTCCGTCACCATCTGCAGGACGGCGTCGAACTTGGGGCCGGGTTCCTCGATGTTGTAGTCGTTGTAGAAGAGCAAGGCGTTGGGGTCGGCGGCGTGGGCCCATTGAAACGCTTGCGCGATATAGCCGGTGCCGGTGAGACCGATGCCGGGCTGGTTGTACCAGATGGAATCGCGGAGGGTGGGGGGGTGGAACCGGAAGGATCGTTGAAGGCTTCGTTGACGACATCCCAGGCGAAGGTCTGGCCTTTGAAATGGGTTACCTCGGTGGTGATGTGGGTCTGGAGCAGGGCCGACATGTCGGCCGGGGTAGCGGTATTGGCGTAGGGCTGGAGCCAGGCGGGGAATTGTGTGTACCAGCAGAGATTGTGTCCGCGGACGCGCATGCCGTGGGCCTGGGCGAAGGCGACCAGTTCGTCGCCGGGCTCGAAGTTGAAGGTGGTTTGGGTGGGCTGGGTGACATCCCACTTCATGGCGTTGCCGGGCTCGAGCATGCTGTACTGCGTGGAAAGGACGGAGTCGTAGGTTGGATTCAGGAGCCAATCGTAGGAAGGTCCGTATTCGTCGGCGGAAGCGGCTGCGCCGATGGGTATGCCGCGCAGGGCAGCGGCTTGGCGCAAGGTCGTTTGCGCCGCGAGGGGGAGCAAGGCGGCGAAGGCGAGTACGAGGCGGAGGGAAATCATCTTGTGCTTTTTATAGCAGACTTGCAGGCACGCTATGTTGGGAGCATGCAATATCGAGAGCTGGGCCGTACGGGCTGGAAGGTTTCCGAGATCAGTTTCGGAGCATGGGCGATCGGCGGGTCGTGGGGCGAGGTGAGCGACGCGGAATCGACGCGGGCGCTCAATACGGCGGTCGATTGCGGCGTGAATTTTATCGATACGGCGGATGTTTACGGGATGGGACGCAGCGAACGGTTGGTGGGGCAGTTGCGGCGGGAACGCAGCGAGCCCATCGTGGTCGCGACCAAAGCGGGGCGGCGGCTGTCGCCGCACACGGCCGATGGATACAACGCGCGGAAGCTGACGGAGTTCGTGGAAGACAGTTTGCGGAACCTGAGCACGGATTGTCTGGACCTGGTGCAGTTGCACTGCCCGCCCACCGATGTTTATTACCGGCCGGAGGTTTTTGGGGCGCTCGACCGGATGGCGGAGGCGGGGAAGATCCGGTATTACGGCGTTAGCGTGGAGCGGGTGGAGGAGGCGCTGAAAGCCATCGAGTATCCGGGTGTGCAGACGGTGCAAATCATTTTCAACTGCTTCCGGCAGCGGCCGGCGGAACTGTTTTTTGAGGAGGCGCGCAAGCGGCAGGTTGGAATTCTGGCGCGGGTGCCGCTGGCGAGCGGGATGTTGACGGGGAAGTTGAAGGCGGATTCGCAATTCGCGGCCGACGACCACCGGCAATTCAACCGGCATGGCGCGGCGTTCGACGTGGGCGAGACGTTTTCGGGCGTGGATTATGAGGGTGGTCTGGCGGCGGTGGAAGAATTGCGCGCGCTGGTTCCGGCGGGGACGAGCATGGCGCAATTTGCGCTGCGATGGATTCTGAATTTCGATGCGGTGACGTGCGCGATTCCGGGCGGGAAGCGGCCGGAGCAGGTGCGGGAGAATTGCGCGGCGGCGGACCTTGCGCCGCTGAGCGCGGAGACGATGCGGGCGGTGCGGGCGATTTACGATGCCCGGATACGGCCGGGGGTTCACGCGCGGTGGTGATTATTTCGCGGTAAGAAGGCGCTTGTATAGCTTCCAGAGGCGCGGGTAATCGAGATCGAGCATGACGCGGACGGGGGTGGCTTGCGGCGCGAGCTTGCGATCGAGCGGCACGGTTGCGCCATAGGTCTTGCCGAAGCGGGCATCGACATCGAGCCAGGAGGTTTCTTCTTTGGTGACGAAACCGGTATCGATCAGCCAGGCGGCGGCCAGTTCATCCCAGAGGAAGGTGGAACCTTTGGGGTTCTTGAGGAAGCCGGGATAGCGCGAGCCGTAATCTTCCTTGAAGCGGGCGGTGACGGGGGTGTCGACGGCGACGATTTCGTCGAAGCGGGCTTTGTCGAGCACGGCGCGATTGCAGATATCGAGCGGAAACATCACCTTTTCGGGGATGCGCGAGCGGAAGACGGCTTGAGCGGCTTCGGGATCGAACCAGAAATTGAATTCGGCGGCTTTGGAGGCGTTGCCGGGGACGTGGACGTTGCCGCCCATGAAGACGATGCGCTGGATCTTGGTTTCGAGATCGGGGTGCATCCGGAGCAGCATGGCTACGTTGGTCATGGGACCGAGGGCCAGGATGGTGATGTGTCCGGGGTTCTGCTGGATGGCATGGGTGAGGACGTCGAGGGCGGAGGGCTGCGAGGGGGGCGCGAGTTTTTGCGGATTGCCGAAAGCGCCGAAGAATTCGATGGGCGATTCCAGTTTGGACATTTCGGCGGTGTGGATGAGGGGCAACTGGGCTCCGACGTGAGGCTTCAGTTCGGGGTGGTGAAGGAGGGCCAGGATTTCGGAGAGGTAGCCGGCCGTTTCGGCAGCCCAGACGTTGCCGGTAACGGCGGTGAGGGCGGTGATGCGGACTTTTTCCGGGCTGCGCATGACCATGACGAGGGCCGCGCCATCGTCGCCGAAGTAGCCGCAATCGGTGTCGAAGATGATGTTGGAGGGCGCGGCAGGGGCGGCGGCGAAGAGGAGAAGGGGCAAGAGGGTCATGGGAGATCAGGCCGTGACATCGGCTAGGGTGGCGAGCGTTCCGCCCGCGGCTACAAATTCGGCCACCGCCTGCGCGCCGGCTTCGGGATTCACGGCGGCGATGGCATCCGTGACCAGGGCGACCGGCTTACCGGTGGCGAGCAGGCCCGTGACCGCGGCGCGTACGCAGTAGTCGGTGGCTACGCCGTAGACGATATAGCGATCGGCTTGCAGAGTCTTGAGCAGGGCGGGGAAGTCAGGATTGCTGAAGACGTCGAGCCTTTGTTTTTCGACGAAGAGCTGGCCCTCGCCGACCAGGGTTTCGGGCGGCTTTAACTGGCCGGTGGTGCCGGCGACGCAGTGGTGGGGCCACTGCTCAAATTCCGGATCGTTTTCGGTGTGCGCGTCGGCGGTGGAGATGAGCGGAATGGCGTGGGATACCGCGTAGCGATTGAGGGCAACGATGGCAGGCAGCAGTTTTTCCGCGCCGGGCACATAGAGGGCGCCGGCGGGAAACATAAAGTCGATTTGGGTGTCGATGTCGAGGAATACGGTTTTCATGCCCAGTTGCTCCGGGTGCGCTCGATGAGCGCGGTGAGATCCTTGCTATGGCGGACGGGCCACGGCTCGGCCGGGTCGAGGCTGTGCAGCGCGGCGGGCAGTTGGGCCAGCGCGGCGGCGGCAGAGGCGCGGGCGGTTTCGAGGGTGGGCAGGGGTTCGACCAGTTTGCCGCCGAGCAAAACGGGGCGGAGCATGGCTTTGCCGTTGCTGCATTCGCCGGAGCGGGCCAGAATGTCGTGGCCTTCGAAGCGGAAAAGCTGCTTGGCGCCGGGTAGGGTGCTTTTGTCCTCACTCAACTTCGCGGTGAAGCGTTTGATGCCGCAACCGACATCGAGTTCCACCAGCTTGTAGATAGTGCCCATGGCGGGCGCGTCGGCGGAGGTGGCGAGTTGCGTGCCGACGCCGAAGGAATCGACAGGCGCGCCGGAGGCGACCAGATCGCGAATGGCGTATTCGTTCAAATCGCCGCTGAGCATGATTTTCGCGTTCGGCAAGCCGGCCTGGTCGAGGATGGCGCGCGATTCGCGGGAAAGAACGTTGAAGTCGCCGCTATCGAGACGGATGCCCCAGAGGGGTCCGCCGATGGCCGCGACCTTCTTCACGCCTTCGATGGTGTCGTAAGTATCGACGAGTTGAACGGTGGAATCGCCCAAGGCCTGCTGCAGTTTGCGGAAAGCTTCGTTTTCGCCGCAAAAGGAGAGCACCCAGGAATGCGCCGCGGTGCCGTAGACGGGGACGCCGTAGCGGAATGCCGGCGAGTGTGTTGCTGGTGCCGACGCAGCCGCCCAGGTAAGCGGCGCGGGCTCCCAGGACTCCGGCTTCGGGCGTGTGGGCGCGGCGCGATCCGAACTCGACTACCGCGCGGCCTGGCGGCGGCATCCACCATGCGCGCGGCTTTGCTGGCGATCAGGGTTTGAAAGGTGAGCGCGGAGAGCAGGTAGGTTTCGGGAATCTGCGCTTCGATGATGGGCGCGCGCACGATCATCATCGGTTCGCCGGCGAATAGCGGCGTGCCTTCGGGGACGGCGAAGACATCGCCGGTGAAGCGGAAGTCGCGCAGGTAATCGAAGAAGGCGGGCGGAGGCGTTGGCGAAGGCGGGCAAGCCGCGCAGGTAGTCGATTTCCTCGCTGGTGAAGCTGAGGTTCAGCAGGTAATCGACGGCTTGGGGCAAGCCCGCGGCGATCACGTAATTGCGGTTGGCGGGAAGCCGCCGGACGGTGAGTTCGAAGGTGGCCTTTCTGGTGGGCTTTGCCGGCGTCGTAATAGCCGGCAGCCATGGTCAACTCGTAGAGGTCGGTTAGAAGGCCATTCACGAAAGGCTCAATTCAGGACGGCGGAGGGCCCCGGACTACTTCTTTTTAGGGGGCGCCGGTTGTTTCACGTCGCTGGCGGCCTTTTGCAAATCGGCGACCGCCTTGCCATCTAATTCATAGATGCTTGGCTCGTTCTCACGCTTCGCGAAATATGTGTCGCCCTGTTTGGAAATGGAGACCTTTTCCACGCGTTTGCCGCTGTTGGAAGTTACAGTGATATCGACGACCGGCTCGCCCGCGCCGGTTTCGGGGAATTTCGTGGCGGCCAGATCGCGCAGTTTATCGACCAGGGCTTGGACGGTGGACGCTTCCATTTCCTTGCCGTTGCTCATCCACTTGTCGCCGGTTTTGTCGAAAGTAGACTTGCCGAATTCGATTTTGTTGGGATCGGTCCAGCCGAAGTCGAAGATCTTCTTGTTGCGGAAATCGTCGACCTTCTTGTCGAGGCCGTCGCCGAGGTCGGCGGGCACCTTGTAAATGCCTTCGACGGTGCTGCTTTTGGCGTAGTAGTTCTTGTCTTTGTCTTTGTGAACGTCGAGCTGTTGGGTGCCGCTAGAATCCGCGACGGTGACGGTGGCGACTTTGGCGCCGGACGCATAGCCGGCGGCCGCTTTTTTGGCGTCTTCGTCGGAGATGGTGGCATCCATCTTGGCGTCTTTAAGCTTGCGGATCAGTTCTTCCACTTGCGAACCGTCGGCGCGCATGGGCTTGGGTTTGAGGATCTGCCAATCGTTCTGATTATTCTTGCCGAATTCGATGGTAGCGCCGGCGGCGGGCTGGAGGTCGACGCGGGTGAGCTTGTCCTGATCGAAATTCAGAATGCGCTTGTCACGAAGATCGTTGGGGGTCTTGTCGATGCCGGTTTTGACGTAGCTGGCGATGGTGTAGACATGCGGATCGCCCGCGAGCCTGGCGTATGCGCCGCCGCCGGTGGGGGTGTCGTCGCCGATCAGGAAGTCCTGGGTCTTGCCGTCTTTCCTGGTGATGGTGACATCGAGGGTTGGGGTGGTGAGGCCGTAGGCTGAAAGATCGGTGGCTTTATCTTCGACCACTTTGTCGGCGTTGAGCGCGCCCAGGGAACTGACCAGCGATTTTACGGTGTCCTGGTCGGCGCGCTGGGGCTTGGGTAGGGCGATTTGCCATTTGCCGTCGGAACCCTTGTTGAGAACGGTTGGCTCCGCGCCGGTCTTGGCGAGTTTGACGGCCTGAAACTGGTCGTCGGGAATGGTCAGGATTTTGGTGGCGGCGGTGGCATCAGCCGCAGGCTTGTCGGCGTTGGCCTTCTGTTTCTTGTTGGACCAGAAGAGAACGCCGCCCAGCGCCGCGAGGACGATGACGGCTGCGAGAAGTCCGCGTGGTTTCATGTGGGCTATCTCCTGCGGAACCAGACCATCATGCCTGCGCCGACGACCATCAAGGGCAGCAGCACGACGCTCCACCAGAAGATCAGGTTCATGCGGTTGCCGCTGATATCGAGACGGCGGTCTTCGGGTTCTTTGGGCCGGATGGAAATGAGGTCTTCGTCGGCGGTGAGCCAGTTGATGGTGTTGAGGGCCAGGTCACGATTGGCGATCTGGCGGGAACCCAGAAAGTTGTTGGCGGCCCATTGCGAGGAACCGAAGACCACGAAGCGGCCGGTGGATCCGGTCTTGCCGGTGTTGTAGGTTCCGGCGACGCCAGGACGAGCGGTCCCTTGATGCCTTTCTTGGGATCGATGGGGCCTTGCACGCTGGTGACGGCGAAGCTGTTATCGGTGGTGGACATCAGCTTTTCGGCGGTCACTTTGGGATTGGTGTCGATCTTGATGGTGCGCGAGAGCGGGATGGCGGTGGGTACGCCTTCCTTGAAATCGCGAGTGATGGCGTGCGTTTCGTAGGTGGTGACCATGGCCACTTCCGGGCCGAGGCCGAAGATCTGGCCGATGCCGCTGGTATCGAGGGCCAGATCGTTATTCATGGTCACGCCCCAATCGGCCAGCATCTTGACCACTTCGGGATCTTCGTTGCCTTCCTGCGGGCCAATGCGGACCGGCGTATCGAGGAGGAACAGGGCGCTGCCGCCGTTTTCAACGTAGGCTTTGATGGCGGCGGCTTCCGCGGCGGAGTAGGCCAGCTTGGGACCGCCGGAAATGAGGACGGTGCAATCGCTCGGAATCTCGACTTTGGCCTGCTGCACCTGGCCGATGACGGGTGCGGCGCCGGGCGCCGCGGCGCCAGCGCCGGGTTGAACCAGATTGACGGCGCGTGTTTTGTAATTGTTGTGTTCGAGGGCTTCTTTGAAGGTCGAGAAGCCGGCGCCGGCGGTATCTTCCAGGCCATGTTCTCCGCTGCCGGAGAGGAAGCAGGCGTTGCGTTCGCCGCCCTTGACGGAGCGGATCAGAGCGCCGGTAATTTCTTCTTCGGTGAGGCTCTTGGCATCTTCCTGCCGGGTTCCGGAGTTGACGACGATGGTGCCTTCCTGGCGGACGCCGGCGGCCCGGGCCAACTGCGGTTTCTTGACCGGATCGATGTAGTCGACCTTGAGCTTCGGCGACAGGCTGGCGTAGCGGCCCAGCAAGTCGCGGGCCTGGGGAAAGTTGGTGGTCTCTCCGAAGTAGGAGACGGTGACGTCTTTCTTCAGGTTTTTGACAGCCTTGATGGTTTGATCGGAGAGGCTGAATTGCTTGTTCGCGGTAGTGTCGTAAGACTTGTCGTAGCGGTTCGCCAGGAAGTTAATCACGCCCAGCACGGCCACGATGACCAGAACATAGACGGTGACGTACGCGCCGTATTTCGTTTGTCTTGCTTTAATCCAATCTGCTTTCATTCGATTATGCTCTCCAGCGCAGCGACTCCATGGACCGGGACGTGATGAACAGTGAGAAGAAGATCATGGAGAGGTAGAAGATGACGTCCTTCGAGTCAATTACGCCTTTGGCGAAGCCTTCGAAGTGAGTGACGATGGACAGGTAATTCACCACCGAACCGTAGCCGGTGCTGTCAAACGCGGTAAACCAGCTCAGCAGCCAGAGCAGCAGGCATACGAAGAAAGTGACGCCGCCGGCGATGATCTGGTTCTTGGTTGTTGTAGAAATGAATGCGCCGATGGCCAACAAGGTTCCGCCCTGCAGAATCAGGCCGAGGTAGCCGACGAGGATCGGCTTCCAGTCGGGCTTGCCGAAGGCGAAAAGGACGGCGATGTTGACGGCCGACATGGCCAGCACGCTGATGAAAAGGAGAAGCGCGCCAAACCATTTGCCGAGGATGATTTCCCAATCGCGCACGGGCGAGGTCATCAATAGCTCGATGGTGCCGGTCTTTTTCTCTTCGGCGAAGAGGCGCATGGTGATCATGGGGATGAGGAAGAGCGCCACGGTGCTGGCGAAACCGAGCAGCGGGCGGATGACCTGCTCATTTACGTTCATGGGCTGGTTGCGGCCCTGCATTTGAGCCATGAAGCCGAAGCGGACAAAGTCGCGGGTGGCGGTGAAGAAGCCAAATCCGAAGATGAGCGCGAAAAACGCCATCAAGAGATAGGCGATGGGTGAGGAGAAATAGCTTTTTAATTCGCGGCGGCAGATGAGCCAGACAATTCTCATGGTTATTCTTCCTTGGGCGCGGGACTCTGCGCGGGGACTTCTTTCTTTTCTCCACCGGTCAGTTGGAGGAAGATATCTTCCAGGCTGAGGCCGACGGCGCGCAGTTCATAGAGATTCCATCCGGAATGGACAACGGCGCGGGCAAGATCGGAGCGAATCTGGCGGCCTTGCAGGCTTTCGACTTCGAAAGCCAGGCGGCCGTCTTTGGCTTCGCGGGAGAGCACGCGGCTGACTCCGGGGACTTGTTCGAGCTGCTGCTGGACGGCCGGCAGGTCGAGCGGGCCGTTGGCCGAAGCGATTTCGAGGGCGACGGCTTCGGCGCCGCGCAGGCGGTTGGTCAGATTCTCGACTGAGTCCGTTGCCACCAGCTTGCCCTGATTGATGATGACTACGCGATCACACGAGTGTTCGACTTCGGAGAGGATGTGAGTGCTGAGAATGATGGTATGTTCGCCGGCCAGTTGCTTGATGAGGTCGCGGGTTTCGATGATTTGTTTGGGGTCGAGGCCGGAGGTGGGTTCGTCGAGGATGAGGACGTCGGGATTGTGAATGATGGCTTGGGCCAGTCCGACGCGCTGGCGGTAACCTTTAGATAACTTACCGATCAGCTTGTTGCGAACGCCGCCGACGGCGCAGCGCTCAGTTACCTCGTTGACGCGGCGGCCGATATCGGCGCCGCTGATGCCCTTCAACCTGCCGACGAAGTTAAGGTATTCAGAGACTTCCATTTCAGGGTATAAGGGAGGGGTTTCGGGCAGATAGCCAATGTGCTTTTTGACTTCGTGAGGGTTCTCCAGGACGTCGTACCCGGCAACGGTGGCGGTACCGCCGGTGGGGGGGAGGAAGCAGGTCAGCACGCGCATGGTGGTGGTCTTACCAGCGCCGTTAGGTCCTAGAAAACCGACGATTTGTCCCTTCTCGACCTCGAAGGAGATGTTATCGACAGCCACAGTGCGGGCGTATCGCTTGGTGAGGCCCTGAACTTTGATCATAGTTTGATTCCCGGCAAGACAAACTCGGTTGTCATTGAAGGACGCGCGACACCCGAATTGGGTGAGCGTGTTAAACCTCATTCTAAATAGGGGTTGGGAAGGTTGTCAATTAGCATAAATGTCTTAGCTGTGTTAGATGCAGGGGCTGGGACGGCTTCCAAGAGGACCGCGAAGGCCAAAATCGCTCGGGAACCTGTATTTTTGCAGAAATTGAGTAAACCCAACGGATTGAGAGGCCCACGGCGGAGCGGCAGACGCGCCGGCGCCGAAATGAAGTGATTTTAATTACGTCTTAAGAGGCCATTCATCTGCCGCAGTTTATGATACGTTGCAGACGAGCCAGATTCGTCGAATCAAAAGGAGACACCATAATGAAGAAATTAATGAGCTTGATGTTGGGCCTGTCGATCGCGCTTGGCTCTTTCGCCATGTTCGCCCAGGATTCCACCGACACCACCAAGAGCACCATGAAGAAGAAAAGCAAGACCAAGAAGAGCACCAAGAAAGACACCACCAAGACCGACGCGAAAAGCTAACTTCGGTGTCGTTGACTGGGAAAGCCGCGTAGCGAGTCGGAATTCGGACCTGCGCGGCACTCCAGTTTGCCTGCTCCTGTAGTTCCTCGTACTTCAGCCTGCCAAGTAGTCCTGCTGTACAGACATATTTAAATAAAGACGCTCCCTCACGGTCGCGGCTCGGTGAATTTTAGTCGTGGGCGGCGAGTTTTAGTTCGTCGGGCGGCGAGTTTTAGTTCGTCGGGCGGCGAGTTTTAGTTCGTCGGGCGGCGAGTTTTAGTTCGTCGGGCGGCGAATTTTAGTCGTGGGCGGCGAGTTTTAGTTCGTCGGGCGGCGAGTTTTAGTTCGTCGGGCGGCGAGTTTTAGTTCGTCGGGCGGCGAGTTTTAGTTCGTCGGGCGGCGAGTTTTAGTTCGTCGGGCGGCGAGTTTTAGTTCGTCGGGCGGCGAGTTTCAGTCGCTCAGGATGGGAAAGGGCTCGGGGGTCTCCATCTGGAGAAGGCGCGGGTCGAGCAGGCGACTGGTATCCACATTGCCCATGGCGGAGAGCAGATTCTCTTTCAGGTGAGGGTGTTCCTTTTCCAATTCAGCGAATAAGCCGCGCAGTGAGCGCCGTACGGTGCCGGTGCGCAGGGAGCAATCGCAGGGAGTAAGCGGAACGGCGCGTTCAGCGGCGTAGGCACTGGTAATCTCTTCGGTGACGAAGACCAGGGGACGGATGAGGCGGAATTGCCGGTCGCGCGAATGGGTAATGGGCGGCAGCGCGCTCAGGCGTCCGGTGAACATGGCGTTGCGCAGCAGCGCCTCGCAGAAGTCGTCGGCGGTGTGGCCGAAGGCGATCACGTTGGCGCCCAAGCCGGAGCAAATTTCGTAGACGGCGCGGCGGCGGTAGCGGCTGCACAGATCGCAGCCATGGCCGGGTTGTTCTTCGAGCAGGCGGAGGGACGGCTTGTCGCGGTAGTAGGTCCACGCCACGCCGCGCTGCTTCAGATACTCGCCGAGCGGTTCGATGGGACGCAGGAATTTGCCTTGTTCGACGGTAAAGGCGCAGACGGAGAAGTCGATGGGGGCGCGCTCGGCCAGGATCAGGAGGGCTTCGAGCAGGGTTACGGAATCTTTGCCGCCCGATAGCGCGACGGCCACGCGGTCGCCGTCCCGAATCATTTTGAAGCGATGGATGGCTTCACCCACCTTGCGCAGCAATGTCTTTTCCAGTTCCACGTAGTTTGATTATAGCTGTCCGGTAGCGCCAACCCTTCGTAGAAGGTGGATACTGTGGTACGGGGGATAGACCATGAAGCACGGAAACGCCACCATCCTGCTCTTTCATTCCGCGCCGTTAGTGCGCAAGGTGCTTCGGGAGATCCTGGAAAAAGAGGGCTACGTGGTGCGGGCAACGGGCGATTTGGGCATCGCGGTGGATATGGCGCGCGAATCTTCGCCGAACCTGTTGGTGATCGACGTCTATGTCGCCGATATCAACGGTCACGATGCCGCACTCTATTTACGCCAAAGACATCCGCACATGAAAGTGCTCATGGTGGCGGGAGTGCCGGAGGATCAACGCATCGAGGGCAGGACGGCAGATGAGGGCTTCGCGATTTTCCCCCCGCCATTCGCGCCGGCAGCGCTGATTGCTCGCATTAAGCACATTCTCGGGGCCTAAAGTAACAATTAGGACATACAACTCTCATTTGTGGTTGTGGTTATCTACAAAAGGTGAAAACGAGAGATATTTATTCCGCCGTTTCACTAAATCCCTGACAGTCTTACTTTGTACCTGAGCTCGACTGGATTCGTTTCGCTTTGAACGAACCCGGTGGGCGGGTTGCTCCTCGCCCGGCGTTTGCGTCCGGCATCTTGTCCGTTCGCTGTTGCGTTGGAGGGAAGTATGCAGGTATTTTCATCGTTAACCAGAATTACTCGACTTCTTTTTGTATCGCTGTTGATCGCCGGATCGGTAGCGTTGGTGGGCCTGCCCAAGGCGCCCTATACACCTCGCGATAAAGCGTTCTGGGCGCGCAAAGACCTGGTGGAGTTTGTGCGGCCGGGACTGAACATCACAATCAATTCGGCAAAAATCAGCAACGCCGGCGCGATCAGCATCACTTATACACTCACCGATCCGAACGGACTTCCTTTGGACGCGGCGGGCGTGACGACTCCGGGCGCCATCTCGCTGGCCTTCGTCGCCGAGCTATATTCCGAAGGGCTCGGAACAATATGTCGCGTACACGACCGGACCGGCTACCGGCACGGTACTCGGGACCATCACGCGTCCCGATTTTGAAATTGGCGGGGCTTCCACTTCGCTGGGCGCGGGGCAATATGCCTACACGTTCAAAGCGGTTGCGCCGGCGGGTTTCGATCCGACCGTGACTACGACCGTGGCAGTGGACGCCAATCGCGATTTGACCGCGTTCAACCTGGGAACGAACTATGCGGGCGCGACTTTTAACTTCGTTCCCAACGGCTCCGCGGTTACCGTCACGCGCGACGTGATCCGTACGCAGAGCTGCAACACGTGTCACGACCAACTGGCGTTCCACGGGGGATACGCGCACGGCATGGAAATGTGCGTGTTGTGCCATCAGCCGCAGAACCTCGATCCGGCGACGGGCAATTCGCTGGATTTGAAAGTGATGGCGCACAAGATCCACATGGGGTCGCAGTTGCCCAGCGTGCTTGGCTATACGTCGGGGACACAGACGGCCGGCGCCCGCGCCTTACCAGATCATCGGATATATGAATTCGGTGAGCGATTTTTCGACGGTGGTGGATCCCGCGAATCCGCAGCGCTGCGAGGTTTGCCATGAGCCAAACTACAGGCGCGGCGCAAGCGAAAGTTTTCATGACGGAACCTAGCCGGGCGGCATGCGGAGCTTGCCATGACGACGTGAATTTCGCCACGGGCGCCAATCATCCGGGCGGATTCCAGCAGGACGACAAAGAATGCGCGAACTGCCACATACCGCAAGGCGAGACGCCCTTCGATGCCTCCATTATGGGCGCCCATGTGGTAGCCAACGACACGGCGCTTTCGTATCCGCCGAATCCGGACACGCTGATCACCAGCGTGAAGATCGCCATCACCGGTGTTAAGAACAATCTGGCAGGACAATTTCCGGTGGTTTCGTACACCGTGAAAGATCAGAGCGGCAATCCGTTGAAGCTGACCGACCTCGAGGACCTCGACTTCAACCTGGCAGGCCCCACCACGGATTACGGATACACCAGCTTCGGCAGCGATGTGACCACGCCGGGTTATGTGACCGAAGACGGGACGCAAGGAACCTGCGACAACAGCGGCAACTGCACCTACAAGTTCCAGCATGCGATCCCGGCGGCGGCTACAGGGACCTATGCCATCGGCGTGGAAGCGGAGCGGCTGGAAAATATCCTGGCCGGCACGAATGCCGCGCAGCAAGTGGAAAGCGGAACGCCTAACCAGGTTTTCTACTTTTCGGTGGACGGCTCGACGGTGCAACCCCGCCGCACGGTGGTTGCGGAGACGAATTGCAACCAGTGCCACGTGCATCTGACGCTGCATGGCAACCGGCGCAACGACCCGCAGTATTGCGTGCTGTGCCACAACCCTTCGGATACCGATGCTTCGCAGCGAAAAGCCGGGCAGGCGGCGCAAACCATCAATATGGCGGTGATGGTGCATCGCATTCACGATGGCGTGAACGTGGTGGCCAACGGCGGCAAGCCGTACATCATAGTAGGCCACGGCGGACGGAATGTGAGCTTCGCCGGGGTACTGTATCCGGCGATGAGCGGATCGGGCGAAGCGACCTACACGCAAAACTGCTCGCTTTGCCACACGAATGCCAGCGAGCAGAATCTACCGATCGGGCTGAACCCGGTCGTCGATCCGCAGGGTTGGTATACACCGGCGCAAGCCACTGCGTCGGCCTGCAGCGGGTGCCATGTCTCGAAGGCTGAGGCGGCGCACTTCGTGGAGAACACCGACCCGAACCTTGGGGAAGAGCTGCAGTGTTTGCCACGCGGCGGGCGGGCAGTTCGCGGTTGACGCGGTGCATGCTCAGTAAGAGCATCGCGATCCTGGCATTGCTCGGTTGGGGGGTGGCGGCGCAAACACCGGCCGCCGCCCCTCCGGGCTTCGCGGGCTCGGAAGCCTGCCAGCCTTGCCACGAAGACATTTACAACACATTTCAAAAGAGCCCGCACAAGCGAGGCTGCGAATCGTGCCATGGGCCGGGCGCGAAGCACGCGGGGTCGGCGGATCAGGCAGATATCGTCAATCCCGCGCACCTGGCGCCGGCGCAAGCCGACCAGGTTTGCCTGAAGTGCCATCTGAACCAGCCGGCGCATATCGGCCGGCATGCAGGGCAGCCATCCCGGAATGCGGTGGGCTGCATCGCCTGCCATTCCATCCACCAAGACGGCGCCGAAGGGCTGGTTCTCGCGAAAACGAGCCGCGGTGAACGGCTTTGCGCCAGCTGCCACGCCGATATCTGGGCCGAATTTCAGCGGCCTTACAAGCATCGTTTGCCGGAAGGCGCCATGTCCTGCGTGGATTGCCACAATCCGCACGGCAGCATCGCGCGGGCGTCCGGGCAATCGTACGCGGCCAACGAGCCGGGCTGCTTCAAATGCCATGGCAATCTGCGCGGGCCTTTACTTTCGAACACGCGCCGGTGCGGCTGGAAGGCTGCGGCGCGTGCCATGAGCCGCACGGCTCGGCCAATCCGCGCATGTTGACGCGCGCGGAGGTCCGCTACGTTTGCCTGGAATGCCATGCCAATCTTCCCACCGCTCCCGGCCCGGCAAGAATCCGCCGGCCTTGGGTGGAGTGCCGCCGGCGTTCCACGATCTTATATAGCCCGCAATTTCAGAACTGCACGGTGTGCCACATGAAGGTGCATGGATCGTACGTGAATCAGGAGTTGCTGCGATGAGGGGCGCAGTCGCTCTTTTGCTGGCTGTGCCGCTGATGGGGCAGCAGGCCGACACTTCGACGCCATCCGGCGAGCCGTGGATCGCCGGCAGCATCGACTTGGGCTACCGCGTCACCAGCACGGCCGGCAGCAGCAATGTTTACCGCAGCGTGGTGGATCTGGGGCAGGGGCCGCGCTTGTTGGGCCTGGACCTGACCATTCTCGATCCGAAGAAACGGCTCTTCGATAAGTTGGATGTGCGGGCTGACAATTGGGGCGGCGATCCCTATAATACGCTGCACGTGGATGCGTCGAAGAAGGGACTTTACGATTTCAACTTCGATTATCGCGACCTGGCGTACTTCAATCTGCTGCCGTCGTTCGCGGATCCGCAGCTGGGGACGGGCATGGTGCTGGATGAGGATTCGTACTTCTCGCGCCGGCGGATGAGCGATTTCCAATTGGATTTGCTGCCGGGGCGGCACGTTATGCCGTATCTGGCGTATGGGCGCGATTCCGGCGAGGGAACCGGCATCACCACTTTCGAGACGGACATCAACCAGTATCCTGTCGCCGACCGGATGTTCGACAAGACCGACAATTACCGCGGCGGCGCGCGCTTGGAGTTCAATCGCTGGCACGTCACGCTGGAACAGGGCGGCACGACGCTGCGCGACGATCAGCAGGCCTACGATTCGACGGTAAACTACGGCAACAATTACCAGCCATATTTCGGCCAGACGTTGGACTTGACCAACCTGGCGCAGGCTTACGGCGTCCGCGGCAGCAGCATTTATTCCAAGGGCCTGTTGACCGCCAATCCATTTTCGTGGATGGATTTCTCGGGGCAGTTTTTGTATAGCCTGCCCAACACCAGCGTGAATTACACGCAAGGCGACGCGGGCAATCTGGTGCTGCAACAGGCCATCCTGTTTTATACGGGCGAGCAGGCGCTGGGTTTCGCGACGGGCAAGCAGCCGCACACGAGCGGCAACATGGGCTTCGAACTGCGGCCGCTGAAGCGCGTGCGCATCCGGGAATCGTGGATGACGGACCGCATGCACACATCGGCTGCGGGGCAGTTCACGGACATGATTTTTCAACCGTTGGCGGTGGGCGAAAGCGTTACGCCTTTGGCCAGCGTGCTGGCCGTGAATTACAACCAGGAGCAGGTGGATCTGCTGGTGGACGTGACGCGCCGGTTGACGCTGCGCGGCGGATACCGCTATGTGTGGGGCGAGGCGGAGACGGATGCGGCGCTGATCGGAGGGCCCGGGCAGGAGTCGAGCCAATTGCGGCAGCAAGCCGGGATTGCGGGCGGCAATTTCCGCGCCACCCGGAAGCTGACCTTTAATGTGGATTTCGAAGGCGCGGCGACCGATCACGCTTACTTCCGCACCAGCCTGTACAACTACCAGAAGATGCGGGCGCGCGCGCGCTACCAGGTCGCGGCGAAGCTCTCGCTGCAGGCGAATTTTTCGCTGTTGAACAACCAGAATCCTACGACGGGCATCAACTACAGTTTCCTGAGCCGCCAGAATTCCGTGTCGGCGGCGTGGACCCCGTCGAAGCGGGTAAGCATCCTCGGCGAGTACACGCGCTCGACGCTGCGGTCGAACGCGAGCTATCTGGAACCGGAATATCTTGACGCCGGAGCTTTCGCTGTATCGCGACAACGCGCACAACGCCAGTTCCCTGATCGACCTTGCTCTGCCCGGTTATGGCAAGCTGACGCCGCGGCTGGCGTTTGGCGGATCGTTGTTTCTCTCCTCGGGCAGCCGTCCAACCACTTACTATCAGCCCCTGGCGCGCTTGTCGGTGCCGCTGCGCGAGGGGCTGATTTGGAAATCGGAATACCGCTATTACGGGTATGGCGAGACGTTTTACGCCTACGAGGGATTCCGCGCGCACCTGCTCCAGACCGGCGTAACGATTTCGCGTTAGAAACTTCCTCAAAGCCGGTAGCCGCCGATTAACGCCGATCAACGCCGATAGGAAATGATTTATCCGCTCTCACCTGGGTTATTCGGCGGCCATTTTCGACTTTTTCAGCAGCCTGCCAGAGCAGGCGCGCGGTCGGCATCGTTATAATTAAGCAATGCCCACCAATAGCTTCGGGGCCGCCGCGACGTTGCGCGCCGGCGACGCCGATTACCGCATATTCAGCCTGCGCAGTCTCGACCAGAAAGGCGTCGGCAAGGTCGCCCGGCTCCCGTTCACGACCAAGATTCTGCTGGAAAACCTGCTGCGCCAGGAAGACGGACGGCGCGTGAACGCGTCCGACATCGAGTATGTGGCGCGGGGCGCGGAGGCGGGGGCGGCCGCCAAGGAAATCAGTTTCATGCCGGCGCGTGTGCTGCTGCAGGATTTCACGGGCGTGCCGTGCGTGGTGGATCTGGCGGCGATGCGCGATGCGCTGGCGGCGCTGGGCGCAGATCCGAAGCGGGCCAATCCGCTGCTGCCGGCGGATCTGGTGATCGACCATTCCGTGCAAGTGGACAGCTACGGCACTCCGGAAGCGTTCGGCATCAACGCGCTATTGGAATTTCAACGCAATCGCGAGCGCTATATTTTGCTGCGGTGGGGACAGACGGCGTTTCAGAATTTTCGCGTGGTGCCGCCGGACACCGGCATCGTACACCAGGTGAATCTGGAATATCTGGCGTCGGTGGTGTTCCGCATGAAGAGCGCGGCGGGTTGGATGGCGTATCCCGACACGCTCGTCGGCACGGATTCACATACGACGATGGTCAACGGTTTGGGCGTGCTGGGTTGGGGCGTAGGCGGGATTGAAGCCGAGGCTTGCATGCTGGGACAGCCGGTTTCCATGCTGCTGCCGCCGGTAGTCGGATTCAAACTGCATGGGCGCATGCCCGAAGGCTGCACGGCGACCGACCTGGTGCTGACCATTACGCAGATTCTGCGCAAGAAGGGCGTGGTGGGAAAGATCGTCGAATTCTACGGGCAGGGCTTGAGCGCGCTGAGCCTGGCGGATCGCGCGACGGTGGGCAACATGGCGCCGGAATATGGCGCGACGTCCGGATTCTTTCCGGTGGATGCGGAAACGCTGGCGTACCTGCGCTTCACCAATCGCGATCCGGGGTCTGGTTGCGCTGGTGGAAGCGTATACCAAGGAGCAAGGCCTGTTCCGCACCGACGAAACGCCGGACCCGGCTTATGCGGATACCGTGGATCTGGATTTGGCAACGGTGACGCCGTCGATGGCCGGGCCGAAACGGCCGCAGGATCGCGTGGACCTACCGGACGTGAAAAAGAATTTCGAAGCGGCGTTCGGCAGCGCGCATAAACCGACGGCGATTGCGATGAACGGCAGCGGCGCCACCATCGATAACGGCTCGATCGTGATCGCGGCGATTACCAGCTGCACGAATACTTCGAATCCGTCGGTGATGTTGGGCGCGGGGCTGCTGGCGAAGAAAGCGGTCGAGCGCGGACTGAAGTCTAAGCCGTGGGTGAAGACCAGCCTGGCGCCGGGGTCGAAAGTGGTTTCCGACTATTACCAGCAGGCGGGGCTGACGCCTTATCTGGAGGCGCTCAACTTTCACCTGGTGGGCTACGGCTGCACCACGTGCATCGGCAATAGCGGGCCGCTGCCGGAGGCCGTGTCCGAGGCGGTGCAGAAGGAAAATCTGACGGTGGCCGCGGTGTTGAGCGGCAACCGTAATTTCGAAGGCCGCATTAATGCGCAGGTGAAGGCGAATTATCTGGCGTCGCCGCCGCTGGTAGTGGCTTATGCGCTGGCGGGGCGGATCGATATCGACTTGACCTCCGAGGCGCTGGGCGAGGACCAGAGCGGCGCGCCGGTTTATCTCCGCGATATCTGGCCCACCGACGAAGAAGTGCGTGAGACGGTGCGCACCGCCATCGGCCAGGATATGTTCCGGAAAGAATATGCCGAGGCCTTCGAAGGCGACGCGAACTGGCAGGGCATGCCTGTGCCGACCGGAGATATTTACGTATGGGACGAGAAATCCACATACATCAAGCGGCCTCCTTACTTCGACCACATGGTGGATCCGGATACTTCGATTCAAGATTTGCGCGCGATGCGCGTGCTGGCGCTGTTGGGCGATTCGATTACGACAGACCACATTTCGCCGGCGGGGTCGATCGGCAAAGACACGCCGGCCGGCCGCTATTTGATCGCGCAGGGCGTGCAGCCGAAGGATTTCAATTCGTACGGCGCGCGGCGCGGCAATCACGAGGTGATGGTGCGCGGCACGCTGGCGAATGTACGGCTGCGCAACCAACTCGCGCCGGGCACGGAAGGCGGATGGACGCAGCATCTGCCGGATGGCGAGCAGATGTACATTTACGATGCCGCCGTGAAGTATCAGGAGGACGGCGTGCCGCTGATGATCATCGCAGGTAAGGAATACGGCTCCGGTTCGTCGCGCGATTGGGCGGCCAAGGGCGTACTATTGCTGGGCGTGAAGGCGGTGATTGCCGAAAGCTTCGAGCGCATCCATCGCACCAATCTGGTCGGCATGGGCGTGTTGCCGCTGCAATTCATGCATGGCGAAAATGCGGCGAGCCTGAATCTGACCGGGCGCGAGACGTACACCGTCGAAGGCGTAAAGCAAGCCTGGGCGGAACCGAGCGGCGGGCGCATGTACAGCGCGGTGGACGACGCCGGCGGCCAGAAGAGCTTCGACGTGCTGGTGCGCATGGATACGCCGCAAGAGGTCGAGTATTACCGGTTCGGCGGCATTCTGCCCTATGTCCTGCGGCAGATCGCGGCAGCTCCGGTTGGCGTTTAGCCGGCGGCATCAAGGCCGGCAATGCCGCGGGCTTGCGCCGGCTCTTGAAATGGTGTTGCATGCGGCGGGCAAAGCAGGTACGATTGATTGTCCCGCCTCAGTTTGGTTTTCTGAGCAATAAACTAGTACATTCTTATGCCGCAGCAACACAAGAAGGTTCTTGCAGTCGTCAGCGATTTATTCTTTTCGGTGAAGATTACGGATGCCGCGAAGCGCGCCGGCATGGCCGTGGAACTGGTGAAGGACCCGCA
Organism: Bryobacterales bacterium; assembly: GCA_963738375.1. Taxonomy (GTDB): domain Bacteria; phylum Acidobacteriota; class Terriglobia; order Bryobacterales; family Bryobacteraceae; genus Bog-159. The sequence goes on from CAVTWL010000006.1 coordinate 734,290, forward strand.
CGAAGTTTTGGTCAAAGCCAAAGCCAAGCCCAGCGTGATCATTTTCGATTTGAATTTCGAAGACGCCCAGCCGCTGGAACTGATCGCCAAGCTCAAGAGCCAGCCCCGAGTGCAAAGGCGTGAGCCTGATCGGCTACCTGTCGCATGTGCAGGGCGAACTGAAGCAAGCCGCGCAGGAAGCCGGCTGCGACATGGTGATGGCGCGATCGGCATTTTCGCAAAACCTGCATCAGATTTTAAAGCGCCACTCCGGCGTGATCTAAGTTAGCGGGGCTCGCACCGGGTGAAACCGGGCCAGGGCCTCCGCTTTCGCCGCGCGCTGCCCCGGAATCGATCGCCGCCGCGGCCAGTGCCATGCCTTCCCGAAAATCCTCCGCGCGGCCAACGGCCACCAGCGCCGCGGCGGCGTTCACCAGCACGATGTCGCGCTGCGGACCGCCGCACGCCCGCCAGAATCGCGCGGGCGATGGCCGAGGTTGTCGCCCGATCGCCGCCCTTCAAATCCGCCGGCTGGGCGAACGGCACGCCGAAATCGTCCGGCGTCAGCGTGCGGCGGGCTACGTCGCCATGGCGGATTTCGAAAGCCAGTGTGGGACCCGTGGTGGTGATCTCATCCAGGCCGTCGGAACCGTGCACGACAAAGCCGCGCTGCAGCCCTAATGCCGCCAGCGCGCCCGCGATCAGTTCCGCGAAATGTGCGCTGGGCGCGCCGGCGAGTTGGGCGCTGGCTCCGGCCGGATTGGTCAGCGGCCCGAGCAGATTGAACACGGTCCGCATCTTCAAGTTCGACCCGCACCGGATGCGCGTGCCGGGTGGCCGTGTGAATCGCCGGCGCGAACAGAAAGCCGATGCCGATTTCGCGGATGGCGCGCGCGCATTCGCGCGGGCGGCATGGGAATGCGCACGCCCATCGCTTCCAGCAGATCGGCGCTGCCGCACTGGCTGGATATCGAGCGGTTGCCATGCTTGGCCACGCGCACGCCGGCGCCCGCCACCACGAACGCCGCGACGGTGGAAATATTGAACGTCGCCAAAGCCGTCGCCGCCCGTGCCGCAGGTATCCAGCAGCGGCTCGCCGGCGAGCCCGACATCCACCGGTTCGGCCATCTGCCGTAGCGCGCGCGCGAACCCGACCAGTTCGTCGACGGTCTCGCCTTTCATGCGCAGCGCCACCAGAAATCCGGCGATCTGCGCGGGCGTGGCGGCGCCGCTCAGGATGATCCGCATGGCCTCCAAAGCATCGCCGCTGGGCAGGTTCTGGCGGTCGGCGACGCGATGCAGGTAGGGCAGAAGCGACATGTTATAGTTGAGGAGTTCAAGTCCCCGTTATCATAGACGTTATCATAAGGTTTCCATGAAAATTCACGAGTATCAGGCCAAGGCCATCCTGGGCCAATACAACGTTCCTGTGCCGCGCGGCGAGGTGGCGTTCACCGCGGACGAGGCCGAAGCGGCGGCCAAGAAGCTCGGCGGCAGCGTGGTGGTGAAGGCGCAGATCCACGCCGGCGGACGCGGCAAGGGCGGCGGCGTCAAGGTCGCGCAAGGATGCGGCGGAAGCGGCGGAGATCGCGCGCAAGATGCTGGGCATGAAGCTGGTCACGCACCAGACCGGGCCGGAAGGCCGCATCGTGCAGCGCCTGCTGATCGAAGAAACGCTGCCGATCGAGCGCGAACTCTATCTGGGCATCGTGCTGGACCGCGTGCAGGGCAAGCCGGTCTTCATGGCGTCGGCGGCGGGCGGCATGGAGATCGAAGAAGTCGCCGCGAAAACGCCGGAGCTGATTCTGAAGGAAGCGATCGATCCGGGCATGGGCCTGATGCCGTTCCAGGCGCGCAAGCTGGCGTTCGGCATCGGCATTCCGGCGGCCAGCGTGAATGCGGCCGCGGCGGCCATGATGCGCTCTGGCGAAGGCTTACGTGGCGATGGACTGCTTCGCTGGCCGAAATCAATCCGTTCATCCTGACCAAGGACGGCAAGGTCTACGCGCTCGACGCCAAGATCAACTTCGACGACAACGCGCTGTTCCGGCACAAGGAATTGATCGGAACTGCGCGACCTGAACGAAGAAGATCCGCTGGAAGTGGAAGCTTCGCGCTTCGGCCTGAACTACATCAAGCTGGATGGCACTGTCGCCTGCATGGTGAACGGCGCGGGCCTGGCGATGGCCACCATGGACATCATCAAGTACGCCGGCGGCAGTCCGGCGAATTTTCTGGATGTCGGCGGCGGCGCGAACGCCGAGCAGATGAAGAACGCGTTCCGCATTCTGCTTTCCGACCCGCACGTGAAGGCGGTGCTGATCAATATCTTCGGCGGTATTCTGCGCTGCGACACGCTGGCCACCGGCGTGGTGGCGGCCGCGCGCGACCTGGAGATCACGGTGCCGATCGTGGTGCGCATGGAAGGCACCAACGTGGAACTGGGCCGCAAGATTCTGCGCGAATCCGGGCTTCAACTTCACGGTCGCGGACGGCATGCGCGACGCCGCCGAGAAGGTAGTGCGGCTGGCGGCGCAGTAAGAGGAAACGATGAGCGTACTGGTCGACGAAAATACGCGCCTGATCGTGCAGGGCTTCACCGGCAAGGAAGGCACATTCCACGCGCAGCAGGCGATCGCTTACGGCACGAAGGTGGTGGGCGGCGTAGTGCCCGGGCAAGGGCGGCGCGACGCATCTGGACCTGCCGGTGTTCGATACCGTGGAGCAGGCCGTGCAGCGCGACCGGCGCGAATGCGACGGTGATTTTCGTGCCGCCGCCGTTTGCCGCGGACGCCATCATGGAAGCCGCCGAAGCCGGCGTTGCCGCTGGTGGTGTGCATCACCGAAGGCATTCCGGCGCTCGACATGGTGAAGGCGTGGGCGTTCCTGAAGGGCCGCGCGCACGCGGCTGATCGGGCCCAACTGCCCGGGCGTGATTTCGCCGGGCAAGTGCAAGATCGGCATCATGCCGGGGCACATTCATCTGCAAGGGCATGTGGGCGTGGTTTCGCGCTCCGGCACGCTGACTTATGAAGCGGTGGGGCAGTTGACCAAGCTGGGCATCGGCCAGTCCACCTGCATCGGCATCGGCGGCGATCCGATCATCGGCACCACGTTTCTGGATGCGCTCACGCTGTTCAATGAAGATCCCGGACACGCACGCCATCGTGATGATCGGCGAAATCGGCGGCAATGCCGAAGAGACCGCTGCGCGCTACGTGAAGGAGCACGTGAAGAAGCCGGTGGTCGGATTCATTGCCGGGCAGACCGCGCCTCCGGGCCGCCGCATGGGCCACGCGGGCGCGATCATTTCCGGCGGATCGGGCGCGGCCGCCGACAAGATCCGCGCCATGGAAGATGCGGGCATCACGGTCTGCTCGTCGCCCGCCGAAATCGGCGAGAAAGATAAAGAGCCGCTTATGAGTTTGGAACGCACATTTTCGATTATTAAGCCCGATGCCGTGGCCTCCGGGCACGCCGGCGAGATTCTCGCCAACCTCGAGCTGGAAGGCTTCAAGATCGTGGCATTGCGCATGACGCGGCTGAGCCAGGCGCAGGCCGAAGGCTTCTACGCGGTGCATCGCGAGCGGCCGTTCTTCGCCAGCCTGGTGAAGTTCATGACCGAAGGGCCCATCATCGTGATGGCGCTGGAGCGCGAGGACGCGATCGCGAAGCTGCGCGAGATCATGGGCGCGACCAATCCGGCGAATGCGGCCGAGGGAACCATCCGCAAGCGGTTCGCGGAATCGATCGAGCGCAACTGCATCCATGGCTCCGACGCGCCGGAGACGGCGGCGGTGGAACTGGCTTACTTCTTCAGCACGCTGGATTTCGCCGGGAATTAGGCAGTCCAATCTGGCAGAGGCCAGCCAATATGGTATGCTGGCCCTGTGGTGGCGGTTCCCCAGCTCGATGCCTCGTCGGAAGTTCCTATCTACAGGCAGTTGCACGCCTATTTTAGCGAACTGATCCAGTCTGGGCGTTTGGCGCAGGGCCAGCGGTTGCCCGCCACGCGAGAATTGGCTGGCTCACTTGGCCTGAACCGTACGACGGTAGCTGCCGCTTATGAGTTGCTTGAGGCCGAGGGTTTCATTCGCGGGCAAGTGGGGCGGGGCAGTTTTGTCACGGTGCGGAATTCGGCCGGCGGCCCGCAGCGGCTCGATTGGGAAAGACTCCTCGAAGATTCAACCGGCCATCCGAGGCCGCAAGCTCCGATTTCTCTGGCGCGACAGGGAGTGAGCTTTGCCACATCGCGGCCTTCCGAACAACTTTTCCCTTTGGATGCGCTGCGCGCGAGTTGCGAAGAGGTGATGGCTGGGCCGGATTTCGCGCAGGTGCTGCAGCTCGGGTCGCCCAGCGGCTACGAACCGCTGCGCCGCTACCTTCTGGACGCGGCCCGCGCGGAGAATTTGGCGGCTCCGGACGACGATCTGATCGTCACCAATGGCTGCCAGCAGTCACTCGACCTGTTGAGCCGCGTGCTGCTTCGCCCGGGCGACAAAGTTGTCGTCGAGGATCCGGTCTATCCAGGCCTGAAGAGCCTCTTTCAGGCGGCCGGCGCGCAGTTGACCGGTGTTGGGGTAGGGGCGGACGGCATCGAGGTGGAACAGCTTCAGGCGGCGCTCGACCGCGAACGGCCCCGTCTGGTAGTGGTCACCTCCAACTTCCAGAATCCCACGGGGGCGACATTGCCGGTGCCTGCGCGTGCCGCGCTCTTGAGGGCGGTCAGGAATGCCGGCGTGCCTCTGGTGGAGAACGACATTTACGGAGATTTGCGATACAGCGGGGACGATCTGCCGCCGATCAAGCAAGCGGACGATGGCGGGCACGTCGTTCTCTTGCGCAGCTTCTCAAAAATTACATTCCCCGGGCTGCGCGTGGGCTGGGTGCTGGGGCCGCGGCCGCTGATTGCGCGCCTGGCACAAGCAAAGCAGCTTGCCGATTTGCACACCGATCAGCTTTCGCAGGCGGTACTCTTGCGATTTGCGGAGTCGGGACGGATGGCGGATCATCGTACGAACATGCTCAGGGCGGGCGCGGAACGGCTGGCCGCGGTGCTGGCCGCCTGCGACCGTTACTTGCCCGCCGGGTCGCGCTTCACGCGCCCTTGCGGCGGCATGAATTTGTGGGTGCAGTTGCCTGCGCCGCTGGATGCCGGCGAATTGTTGGCGCGCGCCCATCGCGAAAACGTGTCGTATCTGCCCGGTAAGTATTTTTCGGTTTCGCGCTTCGATCCCGGTTCCCTGCGCTTGAGTTTTGCAGGTCTCACGCCGGACGAGATTCGCGAGGGTTTGGCGGTTCTAGGGACGATTTTTTCGAATGAGCTGGAGAGAACGCGAGCGAGCGCCGCGATGCAACCGGCTCCGGCCATGGTTTAGACGATTGGTAGCGAGTGCAGAGAAGGAGTAAATGATGTTCCTCGACGAAACGTTTCGAGTCAAAGTCGGCTTAGCCGAGATGCTGAAGGGCGGCGTCATCATGGACGTGACCAACGCCGAGCAGGCGTTGATCGCGGAGAAGGCGGGCGCGGCGGCGGTGATGGCGCTGGAACGCGTGCCGTCCGATATCCGCAAAGAAGGCGGCGTGGCGCGCATGGCGCCCATCAGCATGATCCGCGAGATCATGCAAACGGTTACCATTCCGGTGATGGCGAAGGCGCGCATCGGCCACTTCATGGAAGCGCGGATTCTGGAAGCGCTGGGCGTCGATTACATCGACGAGAGCGAAGTCCTGACGCCGGCCGACGAAGAGCACCACATCGACAAGCGCGATTTCAAAGTGCCGTTCGTGTGCGGCGCGCGCAATCTGGGCGAAGCGCTGCGGCGGATCGCCGAAGGCGCGGCCATGATCCGCACCAAGGGCGAAGCGGGTTCGGGCAACATCGTGGAAGCGGTGCGGCACATCCGCACCATCGTCAAAGAAATGAAGCAGCTGACGGTGCTGGGCAAGGAAGAACTGGTGCATGAGGCGAAGAAGCTGCAAGCGCCGCTCGAATTGGTGGAGTGGGTGGCGAAGCACGGCAAACTGCCGGTGCCGAACTTCTCGGCGGGCGGAATCGCTACGCCGGCGGATGCCGCGCTGGTGATGCAGCTGGGCGCGGAGGCGGTGTTTGTCGGATCGGGAATTTTCAAATCGTCCGATCCGGAAGCGCGCGCCCGCGCGATCGTGAAGGCGCGACCACTTACTACAAAGATCCCGTGAAGCTGCTGGAAGCCAGCGAGGAACTGGGCGATGGCGATGCCGGGTCTGGATATCTCCAAGCTTCCCGAAGGCGAGTTGATGCAAACGCGCGGCTGGTAGCCGGCGGCGCTCGTCAGGCACATGCCAAAGATAGGGATTCTGGCGCTGCAAGGCGATTTTGAAGCGCACGGCCGCGATACTCGGCGGTCTGGGCGCGGAGGCGGTATTCGTCCGGTGCGGCGGCGGAGCTTGACTCTGCCGCCGGTCTCATCATTCCGGGCGGGGAGAGCACCACCATGCTGAAGCTACTGCATGCCGAGGATCTTTTGGAACCCCTGGCCGCTTACGGAAAGCGGCGGCCCATCTTCGGTACTTGTGCCGGCGCCATCCTGCTGGCGTCCGGCGTATCGAACCCGGAGCAGGAATCGCTGGCGTTGATGGATATCGATGTGGAGCGCAATGCGTATGGAAGGCAGATCGACAGCCGCGTGACGCATTTCGCACCCGAAGCCGAATTTGCGGCCCGCACGCAATCCGGGCGAGATGGAAGCCGTGTTTATTCGCGCTCCCGTGATTCGGCGCGTGGGTCCGCAGGGGCGCGTGCTGGCGCGCTATCATGGCGATCCGGTATTGGTGGAACAGGGACGCCACATGGTGGCCACGTTTCACCCGGAATTGACCTCCGATACTCGCGTTCATCAGTAATTCCTCTCCAAGAATATGACTCCAGTTTCGAAAGCGCGGGTGCTTTTCATCTGCATCGGCAACTCGTGCCGCAGCCAGATGGCGGAGGGTTTCGCGCGCACGTACGGCGGGGACGTGCTGATTGCCGCGAGCGCCGGACTCGCGCCAGCCTATACGGTGGCGCCCGACAGCATTCGCGCCATGGACGAGAAAAACATCGACATGCGCGACCAGTTTCCCAAGAGTCTGAAACAGCTCGGGCGCGCGCAGTTCGACTTGTTCGTCAATATGAGCGGGTACGATTTGCCGCCCGATATCGATACGCCGGTGCGGCTCTGGGATGTGGCCGATCCAGTGGCGGAAGACTACGACACGCACTGCCAGATTCGCGACGAGATTGAAGGGCGCGTGATGGGACTGATTCTGGAGTTGCGGCGCGGCCGCGGGCTCGCGATATCATGAGAGAACGATGGAGCCTCAAAGCGTCACCGCGTATCCGGTGGTTCACGATGTCCCGGCACTGAACGGATTTCTCGCGAAGGTCTTCGGCGCGGTGGAAGAGTTTCGCGCGGTGGGACCTGCCGGCGGATATCACACCGAATTGCGCATCGGAGATACGAAGTTGATGGTGGGCGGCGGAGGGCCGGAGGTGTCGTGGAAGGGTGAAGCGCGGCCCATGGCGTTTCATATTTATGTGCGCGATGTGGACGCCACTTACCGGCGCGCGCTGGACGAAGGCGCGAAATCGTTGGCCGCGCCTACCACGCAGCATTGGGGAGAGCGCACCGCCAACGTGAAGGATCCGGCGGGCAACCTCTGGTACGTGGCTACCTTCCAGGGCGAGAATTATTTTTCCGAGGGCGCGCCGACGATCCAACCGTACCTGCAACCGGCGCAGGCCGAGCCGCTGCTCAATTTTTTGGCGAAGGCTTTTGGGGCGGTGGAATCAGGCCGGGCCACGGCGCCGGATGGAGCGATTCTGCATACGACGCTAAGAATCGGCAACTCGGCGCTCGAAGCCTACGATGCGTCGGGAATCTATCAGCCTATGCCGGGGATGTTCTACCTGATGGTGGCGAATGCCGACGCCGTGTACGCGAGCGCCGTGGAAGCGGGCGCGGAAGGCAGGAGCGCGCCGGCGGACCAGGATTACGGCGATCGGGTAGGCAGCGTGCGCGACCTGGCGGACAACCTGTGGTACATCGCATCGCGGCCGGCCGCCGGCGGATCGCTCTAATCAGCGCACGTATTTCGGCTGCTCGCCAGCGGACCACGGGTCGTACTCCGAGGCGAAGCGGACGCGATCGGTGATGGAGGGGTGGTCGTACAGCCAGAGTTCGATGAACGGGCTGGGATTGGGATCGTCGAGCGAGACTTCGCCTAAGATCTGGAAGGCTTGCGCGGCTTCTTCGGACGAATTTGGGACGAGGCCATGGATGACCTCCAGGCCGTAGATGTCGGCGTTATGCTCCAGCATGCGGCTGAAGGAACTGGACAGGGGTTCGGAGAAAAATCCGAAGAGGGCCAACGCCAGCAGCAGCACCGGCAAGGAGGCCCAATCGCTAATATCGCGGATGCGCCAAGACGCGCCCCAGCGAGCCAGCGCCCAACGCATGGCGTGGTAAGCGAAAAAAAGAAAAATCAGAATGCCGAGGATGGCCGCTCCGATGCCGATCCAGACGTGGCCCAGGACGTAGTGGCCCATCTCGTGGCCGAAGACGAACAGGATCTGCCCGGTATTCATTTTCTGGATGGTGTTGTCCCAAACCACGACGCGCTTGGATGCGCCGATGCCCGTGACGTAGGCGTTCAACGATTTCAATTTCTCGCTGGCGTTCATTTCGAACATGCGATCGCGCGGAATGACGAGACCGCCGCGCGCCACCACTTTTTCGATGGCGGTCACGAGATCGGGCTGCCTGGCGGCCAGGGGATCGAATTTGAAGAATAGCGGCTCGACGACCAGCGGCTCGATGAACATGAGGAACACGACCATGGGCACGGCGGCGAGCCAGAAATACAACCACCAGCGGCGCGGGCTGCGGCGCATAGCGCCGTAGAGCACCCAGAGGGCGATGCCGGCCAAGGCGAAGAGCAGCAGTTCGCCCTTGGCCCAATCCCAGAACCAGGAGGGCCAGCCTTGAATGGACTGCTCGAATTCGAGCGAGAGGTGGTGTCCGTAAAGAGACAGCGGCAGCTCGAGCAGGTCGATGAGCAGGAGGAACAGGGGCGCGAAGATGTAAGCCTGCAGGATGCGGTGGCGGGTGGCGGACTCCGCGAGATCGCGCAGGCGCGGGGCGACATGCAAGGCCAGCAGAGCAAGCAACACTGCGATGCCATAGGCCACGGCGATGAAGTGCAGACGGTTGCGCGCGGCGGCGTAGGCGATGGCTTTGGCGAGCTTATCCGGCGGGAGGGTGTAGGCGCGGGCGGCTAAGAGCAAAGCTGGAAACATATTTCTCCTTTTCCCCAGACGGTCTGGCGTCCGACGCCGGTCCACTGGCCGGCGCGCAGGTAGGGCAGGAATTCGCCCAGATCGCCATCATACTCCGCTTCGCCGGTGAAGCCTCCTATGTGATGAGTCTGGCCGGTGCGGCTGGAGCGGCGCTGGGTGGAATGCCAGGCGAGGTCGCAGCGGGTGAGGGAAACACGGGCGGCGCGCTCGCCCATGGCGCGGAAGTCGATGGCGAGCGGGCCGGGTCCGTAGAGCGCGCGCAGGGTGCTGATGCGGTCGCGGAGGCGCGCGAACAGGACGCCGAATTCGGGACGGTCGGCACCCTTGAGCTCGGTGGGGGTGAGGAATTGCAGGCGCACGCGGGCGGCGGACTCCTGGGGGGGGGCGAAGGGGATGGAGATGCGCTCCTTGCCGATGGAAACCAGCGTGGTGCGGGCGCGCGCAGCGCCGAGGCCGGACTGCGACAGCCGCGCGTAGGCGTCCTGGAGGGCGGGCGCGGCCGGATGCTTGGTATTGAACAGGTGCATATCGAAATGGAAGCCGGCGCCGGCGGGGATGGTGCGGCCGTCGAGGTGCGAGGCGCGGAAGACGAAAGGGCGCGGGCGGTCGGCGAGCCCGCTCGGGCCATCGGTTGCGCTGGGCGCGAAGATGGCGGCGTATGCGGCGGGACTGGCGGTTTCGCGCAACATCATGCCGAACGCGCCGCGCAGCGTGTTGGCCGCTTTGCCGGGCGGGAAGACCAGCGTTTCCTCCGCGTGGAAGTGGAAGCGGAGCCGCCAGAAATCGAAAGTCATCCGGCGGTTGGGGTGGCCGCCGCTTGGTAAAAGCCCTGGCCTTGGGCCGCCAGGCGCTCCAGCAGCGGCGCGGCTTGCCAGTGATCGCCGAGGCGCGCGCGATATTCGTTCACCTTGGCCAACACGTGCGGGAGGCCCAGCGAATCGGCGTAGGCCATCGGTCCGCCGCGGTGGCGCGGGTAGCCGAAGCCGTAGGCATAGATCACGTCGATATCGCCGGGGCGGATGGCGATGTGCTGGTCGAGCACGTTGGCGCCTTCGTTGGCCAGCGCGACCATGATGCGCGAGAGAATTTCGTCGTCCTCTATGGGTTGGCGGGAGATGCCGCGCGCCTGGGCGGCCTTTTCGGCGAGTTCCTCGATCAGCGGGTCAGGGATGGGCGCGCGGCTGCCCGCCTCGTAGCGATACCAGCCCGCGCCGGTCTTCTGGCCGTAGCGGCCCATGTCGTAAAGCCAGTCGGGCACCGGCGATTCCGGCCCTTCGGCGCGGCTCTTGCCGATGGAGCGCAGATATTGGCGAATGCGCGCGCCGACGTCGATGCCCGCGATATCCTGCATGCCGAAGGGGCCGACGGGCATGCCGAAGCCGGTCATTACTTTATCGATTTGCGGCACGCTGGCGCCTTCTTCGAGCAGCAGGTAGCCCTCGCGCATATAGTAGGCGAGCATGCGATTGGCGACGAAGCCGAAACAGTTGCCCACCACCACGCCCACCTTGTTCAGCTTCTTCGAAAGCTTGAGCGACGTGGCAATGGTCTGGTTGCTCGATTCACGCCCGCGCACGATTTCCATCAACTTCATGACATTGGCGGGGCTGAAGAAGTGATGGCCGATGACGCTGGCCGGCCGTCCGCTGGATTGCGCGAACTGATCGATGTCGAGCGTGGAAGTGTTGGACGCCAGCACGCATTCCGGTTTGGTGACGCGGCCCAGATCGGCGAAGACGGACTTCTTCAGATCCAGGTTTTCGAAGACGGCTTCCACCACGATGTCGACCTGGCCGAAACCATCGTAGGTGAGCGTCGGCCGGATCAGCGACATCACCCGCTCCACCTGTTCGGCCGTCATTTTGCCTTTGGCCGCGGAGTTTTCGTAGTTCTTGCGAATGGTGGCGAGGCCGCGATCGAGAGCCGCCTGATCGGATTCCTTCAGCAGCACGGGAATGCCGGCGTTGGCGTAATTCATGGCGATGCCGCCGCCCATGGTGCCGGCGCCGACTACGGCCGCGGCGCGGATATCGAGGGTGGGGGTGTCCTTGGGCACGCCGGGGATTTTGGCGGCTTCGCGTTCGGCGAAAAACAGGCGGATCAGGTTGCGGGATTCCGCGGAGAGGACGCAATCGGCGAAGAGTTCGATTTCGCGCTGAGATCCGGCATCGAAGCCGCCCAACACGCCGGCGCCAATGGCTTCGACAGCGGCGTAGGGGGCGCGCGCGCCGCGAGCCGTTTTCTTCAGGCTGGCGCGGGCGGCATCGATGGCGGTAGCGGCGGCTGTGCGATCTTGAATCTTGGATTCCTGCTCGCGGACCTTGCGGATTTCGCCGGAGGCGGCTTTGGCGAGGGCAAAGGCGATGGCGCCCTCGAGGAGGCCGCCCTCCACGATCTGGTCGACGATGCCTTCGGCGAGCGCGCGCTTCGCGCCGATGTGTTGGCCGAGGGTGCAGAGTTCGACGGCGGTCGCCACGCCGCACAGACGTGGGAGGCGCTGGGTGCCGGCGGCGCCGGGGATGATGCCCAGCAGCACTTCAGGCTGGCCTACCTTGGCAGCGGGCACGGCCACGCGATAGTGGCAGGCCATCGCAAATTCCAGGCCGCCGCCGAGGGCGGTGCCGTGGATGGCGCAGACGACGGGCTTGGGGCAGTCTTCGATGCGGCGCAACAACGCGTGTACGCGATGCGAGCGGTCGAGGGAGACTTCGCGGTTGGGGATGGCGCCGAACATTTTGATGTCGGCGCCGGCGATGAAGGTGTTGCCCGCGCCGATGAGGACGACGGCCTTGACCGCCGGGTCGGCGGCGGCGCGCGCGATGCCCGCGTCGATGCCTTCCGGTACGCCGGGGCTGAGAGCGTTCACAGGCGGATTATCGATGGTGATTACGGCGACGCCGGCTTGGACGGTGTATTGGACGAGTTCAGGCATGGGACGATCCGATCCATTATGCCATTCGGCCACGGTCTAGCGGATTGAGGCCCGTCACCGGCCGATGCCGATCCATGCGCGGATCAAGATGCTCAGCAATGTTCACGCTGGAAAAAGCGCTCATAGCATTTTCTGGCCGCGGGGGGCGGGCGTATCATATTAAGGAACTTTAGCTGCTTTGAAACGTATGAACTATTGACCCGTCGAGATCGCTCACCGGCGGCAGGAGGCCTATGGGATCGTTCCGGAGACAACTCATCCACGTCGCGCGCAGGCTCATGCATGCGCCCATCTTCACCATCATGACGCTGGTGACGATCGCGGTGGGCATCGGCGCGAACAGCGCGATTTTCAGCGTGATCAACGGCATTCTACTGAAACCGCTGCCTTACCCCGAGCCCGACCGATTGGTGAGCATCCTGCAAAAAGCGAAATTCGTGGGGCTGACCAAAGTGAGCGCATCGCCCTCCGACTACTTCACGTTTGCCGAGGAGAACCGCACCTTTTCGAGTTTCGGCATCTGGAACGGCGACAATGTCAGCATTACGGGCGGCGCAGTGCCGGAGCGCGTGGATGGCATCGATATGACGGCGGGCGTGCTGCAGGCACTCGGCATCCAGCCCATGCTGGGACGGGCGTTCACCGCCAATGACGAAATCAAGGGCAATCCGCAAACGGTAATCCTGACCTATGGCTACTGGCAACGCAAATTCGGCGGAGACGCCGGGGTCATCGGCCGGCGCATGGTGGCGGATGGCGAGGCGCGAGACATTATCGGCGTGATGCCGCGCAACTTCCGATTTCTAGACGAAAAGCCGGAGCTGATTTTCTCGTTTCAATTCGACCGCGCCAAAGTGAATCTCGGCAACTTCAGCTTCGGCGCGCTGGCCCGGCTGAAGCCGGGCGTGAGTTTGGCGCAGGCCAATGCGGATGTCGGCCGCATGATCCCCATGGTGAACGCGAAGTTTCCGCCGCCGCCGGGCTTCAGCGTGAAATTATTCGAGGAGGCTCATTTTCAACCCGATGTGGAGCTGTTGAAGCAGGACATCATCGGGGATTTGGGCAAAACGCTGTGGGTGCTGATGGCCAGTATCGGGGTGGTCCTGCTGATTGCCTGCGCCAACGTCGCCAACCTCATTCTGGTGCGCGCCGAAGCGCGTCAACAGGAATTGGCGGTGCGCATCGCGCTGGGCGCGGGATCGCGGCGGATTGCCGGCGAGTTTCTGGTGGAAAGCATGGTGCTTGGGCTGCTGGGCGGAGGGGCGGGCCTGGCGCTGGCGTACGGCGCTTTGCGTGTACTGGTGAGTCTTGCTCCGGCGTCCATTCCCAGACTGGAAAGCATCAGCATCGATCCGCCAGTGCTGCTGTTCACCGTGGGTCTATCGCTGGTGGCGGGCTTTTTGTTCGGCCTGATGCCGGCATTCAAGTTCGCTTCACCGCAGGTGATGACTGCGCTTCGCGCCGGCGGACGGACTTTGAGTCAAAGCAAAGAGACGCATCGCGCGCGCAACATTTTGGTGGTGGCGCAGGTGGCCCTGGCGGCGCTTCTGCTGGTCAGCGCCGGTCTGATGATCCGCACGTTCCAGGCCTTGCGCAATGTGCAGCCCGGGTTCACGCATGCCGGTGAATTGCAGACGCTGGCGGTATATATTCCGGAAAGCCAGATCAAGAAGGGCGAACCGGTCGCGCGGATGCAGCAGGAAATGCTGCGGCGCATTTCCGCTCTTCCTGGGGTTTCCGCGGCGGGCTTCGCCAGTTCGGTTCCCACCGACGGCAACAACAGCACCGATGTGCTCTACGCCGAAGACCGCCCATATGCCGAGGGCAAGGTGCCGCCGCTGCGCCGCTTCAAGTTCGTGGCGCCCGGATTTTTTCAAACCATGGGCACGCGGCTGATGGCCGGGCGGGATCTGACGTGGGACGACATTTATGGGACGCGCATGGTTGCGTTGATTTCCGAGAACATGGCGCGCGAGCTTTGGGGCAGCCCGTCGGCCGCGTTGGGCAAACGGCTTCGCGAGGGCATGAAAGATCCCTGGCGCGAAATCGTCGGGGTGGTGGCCGACGTGAGGAGTGACGGCGCCGACCAGAAGGCTCCCACCACGGTCTACTGGCCGATGCTGATGAAAAACTTTTGGGGCTCCGACGACTTCATCCAGCGCTACGCGGTTTTCGCGATCCGAGCCAATCGCGCGGGTTCAGAGAGCTTCGTCAACGAAATTCGCCAAGCCATCTGGTCGGTCAATCATGACGTTCCCCTGGCGCACGTCCGCACCATGGAAGAGGTGTACCGCGGCTCGATGTCGCGCAGTTCGTTCACGCTGGCGATGCTGGCGATTGCCGGCGGAATGGCGCTGCTGCTGGGCGTGGTTGGCATTTACGGCGTGATTTCCTATTCGGTGTCGCAGCGGACGCGCGAGATCGGCATTCGCATCGCGCTAGGGGCGCAAGGTTCGGGGTTGAAGGCGATGGTGGTGCGGCACGGCGTGGTATTGGCGGCGATCGGAGTGGTTCTTGGGCTGAGCGCGGCGGTGGCGCTGACGCGCGTACTTTCATCGCTGCTGTTTGAAGTGAGTCCGGTGGATCCGGCCACTTATGCCGCGGTGTCCGTTGGGTTGATTGCCGCCGCCGCGGCGGCCAGTTACATACCGGCGCATCGCGCGTCAGTGATCAATCCGGTGGATGCGCTGCGCGCTGAGTGAGGGCAGCCGGCTGGGCGGCTTGAGTCAGCACGGGCCGCGCTCTGTCGGTATACCTATCGTCTGTGTGAACGATCAATCAGACTTAGAGGATATACCGGCTCAGGTCCTGGTCTTTGACGATGTCGGCCAGTTGCTTGCGCACGTAAATCGCATCGACCTTCACGGTCTTCTTCTTCAGATCGGGACCTTCGAAGGAAATTTCTTCGAGCAGCTTTTCCATGATGGTGTGGAGGCGGCGCGCGCCGATGTTTTCGGAGCTTTGATTGACCTGCGCGGCGAATTTGGCGACTTCTTCCAGGGCATCGTCGGTAAAGGTGAGCTTGATGCCTTCGGTTTCCAGCAGCGCGGTGTACTGCTTGGCGAGCGCGTTCTTCGGCTCGTTCAGGATGCGGATGAAATCCTCCACGGTGAGCGACTTCAGCTCGACGCGGATCGGGAAGCGCCCCTGCAATTCGGGGATCATGTCCGCCGGCTTGGAGACATGGAAAGCGCCGGCGGCGATGAACAGAATATGATCGGTGCGGACAAAGCCGTGGCGCGTATTGACGGTGGTGCCTTCGACGATGGGCAGGATGTCGCGCTGCACGCCTTCGCGGCTGACGTCGGGGCCGTGGCCGCTTTCGCGCCCGGCGATCTTATCGATTTCGTCGAGGAAGATGATGCCGCTGGTTTCCACGCGCTCGAGCGCGACGCGCGTCACCTGCTCCATGTCGATGAGCTTCTGCTCCTCTTCCTGCACCAGGTAATCGGCGGCTTCGGCCACGCGCATCTTGCGCTTGCGGGTCTTGCCGCCGAAGAAATTGGGGAGCATGTCCTTGAGGTTGATGCCCATCTCTTCGATGCCGGCGTTGGTGGCGATTTCGAAGTTAGGGCCGCGGTCCTTGACTTCGAGTTCCACCATGCGCTCGTCGAGCTTGCCTTCGCGCAGACGCTCGCGCAGCTTTTCGCGCGTGCGTTCGACGCTTTCGGTAGCCTCGGGTTGCGGGCGGCATCAGCAGATCGAGCAGGCGCTCTTCGGCGTTGGCTTCGGCGCGGTCGGCGACTTCATCCAGGCGCTCTTCGCGCACCATGTCGATGGAGATATCCACCAGGTCGCGGATCATGGATTCCACGTCGCGCCCCACGTAGCCGACTTCGGTGAACTTGCTGGCCTCCACTTTGAGGAACGGCGAATTGGCGAGCCGGGCCAGGCGGCGCGCGAGTTCGGTTTTGCCCACGCCGGTGGGGCCGATCATGAGGATGTTCTTGGGCATCACCTCATCGGCCATCTCGGGCGGCAGTTTCTGGCGGCGGATGCGGTTGCGCAGCGCGATGGCGACGGCGCGCTTGGCTTCGGCCTGGCCGACCACGTGTTTATCGAGCTCGCGAACGATTTCGCGCGGGCGTCAGCTCGTCGAGGATGGGCTCTTCGTCCACGGACTGTGCGGGAAGATAGATCACCATTCAGACGAGTTCCTCGTAAGTGATGTTTTCGTTGGTGTAGATGCAGATGTGCGCGGCGATCTGCATGGATTGTTCGGCGATCTGGCGCGCGCGACAACTTGGTGTTGCGCATGCAGCGCGGTGGCGGCGGAAAGCGCGAACGGGCCGCCGGAGCCGATGGCGGCGATGCCTTCGTCGGGCTCGATCACATCGCCGTTGCCGCTGACGATGTAGGTGTTCTTGGTGTCGGCGACCAGCAGCAGCGCTTCCAGATGGCGCAGCATGCGGTCGGTGCGCCATTCCTTGGCCAGTTCCACCACGGAGCGCGACAGGTTGCCGTTGAATTGTTCCAGCTTCGATTCGAAGCGGGCGAACAGGGCGAAGGCGTCCGCCGTGGAGCCGGCGAATCCGGCCAGGATCTTATCGTTGTAGAGGCGGCGCAGTTTTTTGGCCGAGGACTTCAGGACTTCGTGGCCGAGGGTAACCTGCCCGTCGCCCGCCATGACTACTTTGTCGTCGCGGCGGACGCACAGCACCGTCGTCGAACGTATGCGTTGTTCCATTGGAACAACTAGTTTAGCGCGAGTGCTATGAGCGGCCCGTTATCAACTCTGGGTGGAGGTTGCGGCGCCAGCCAGGGTATTGGAGATGATCTCCAAGGGATTCAGCGAATCGCCGGAGGCGCTGTTGGTCTGGAACGCCGCCAGGAGCCGATCGATCTGGCTGCTGCCGGTTGTCGAAGCGGAAGTGGAATTAGAGCCGGAATCGCCGCTCACAGCGTGTCCATGGTGGTGATGGCTATGGCCGCTAAGCGCTTGCGCCAGATCCTGAACATTGGGGAGCTGGCCGCTCGAGGAGGCCGCCGAGAAATCCGAGGAAAGCTGGTTCAGCCGGCTGGCCAGGTTGGTGTAGCCGTCAGTGGCTGCCGTTTTCGCGGCGTTTTGCAGGTTGGCCGCGATTTGCCCGGCAACCTGCTTATATTCCGTTGGATTGGACTGCTGAAGCTGCTGCAACGTACTCATCAGTTGGGCGGAAGGAGAAAGCTGGCCGTTTTCGGTCTGCGCCGCCACCGCGGGGGTCCCGGTGCCGGCGGTGTTTGAGGCCGCAGTGCCAAACAGGGACTGCAGGTAACTGTTGGATAAATTGCCGATGTAGTTGATTGGACTCATGCCCGGCCTGGGTGCAATCCGGTGTCCGTGTACAAGGTGTTGAAAACGAACCGCCGGAAAGAAATGTCAGCGGACGAGATTCTGACTCCGCGGTAAAGTATTGACGGCTCCGGCCGCGCTACTCTGGAAGATGGTTCCCACGCGCCGCTACGAAGATAAAGTTCTTCTGCTTCTCACGCTGATCATCGGCGCGGTGGTCGGTTTGGTGGTTGTGGCGTTCATTCTGGTGACCGAGAACCTGGGCGCGCGGCTGTACCCGGGCACGGTGCCCGCGTGGCGCCGCCTGGTGATTCCTGTCGCCGGATCGCTCCTGGCCGGTATTCTGCTGGCGAAATACTTTCCCAATGCCCGGGGTAGCGGCATCCCGCAAACCAAGACCGCACTCTTTGTGCGCGACGGTTTCATCTCCCTTCGCACCGTGCTTGGCAAGTTCGGCATGTCCAGCATCTCTCTCGCCAGTGGTATCGCGCTGGGCCGGGAAGGTCCTTCAGTGCAGGTTTCCGCGGGGATCGCCTCGGTTATGGGCCGCCGGCTCGGCTTGAGCACCAGTAGCGTAAAGGCTCTGATCCCGGTAGGCGCCTCTGCTGCACTTGCTGCCGCGTTCAATACCCCCATCGCGGCGGTCCTGTTCACCCTGGAAGAGGTGATGGGCGACATGCACGCCCCTGTTTTGGGATCGATCGTGTTGGCATCGGCAACTTCGTGGATCGTGCTGCACCTGATCCTGGGAGACGAGCCGCTATTCCATGTGCCCTCGTATCAGTTGGTGCATCCGCTGGAGTTTGCCGTCTATGCCGTGCTGGGGCTGGCGGGTGGTCTGGTGTCGGTGGCTTTCGTGAAACTGCTGCTCTGGCAGCGGAAGCACTTCCTGCGGTGGCCAAGAAAAACGCTCTGGCTGCAGCCGGCCATTGGCGGTTTGACGGTCGGCATTCTGGGATGGTTCTTTCCCGACGTCCTCGGCGTGGGCTACAACTACGTGAGCCAAGCGTTGAACGGGGATATCGTGCTATCGACCATGGCGTTGCTGGTTCTGTTGAAACTGATCGCTACCGCGACCTGTTACGCCACGGGCAACGCGGGCGGCATCTTCGGCCCGAGCCTGTTTATCGGGGCCATGCTGGGGGGCGCGGTCGGTGGTGTCGCCCATCTGCTAATGCCCGATTACACGGGCAGCGTCGGCGCTTACGCCTTGGTTGGAATGGGGACCGCATTCGCCGGCATCGTTCGAGTGCCGCTGACTTCGGTCATCATGATCTTTGAAATCACGCGCGATTATTCCATCATCGTTCCGCTGATGATTTCGAATCTGATCAGCTATTTCATTTCCAGCCGGCTGCAGGAAGAGTCGGTGTACGAGGCGCTGCTGCACCAGGATGGCATTCATCTGCCGTCGGGGGCAGGGGCGCGGGAGGCTCTCCTGATGGTCGGGCAGGCGCTGCGGCAGACGCCGGAATTGCTGCCCGCCAATTTAACCGCGGGAGAGGCGGCGGTAAGAGTGAAGAAGGAGGATGGCGCGTGGGCGGTGGTGGACCAAGCCGGGCTGCGCGGTATGCTGCGGGCGGAACAACTGGAGCAGGCGCTGGCCGCCAATCGCGGAGAAGCCACGGTGGGCGAACTGCTGCCTGCGCCGAAAACCTCCCATCTGAGCGCCCCCGAGTTTCCGCATTTGCATGTCGATCAATCGCTCGACTTCGCGATGCGGCGTCTGGCGGAGACGGGGCTTAAGACTTTGCCCGTGGTGAGCCGTACGGATGTGCGCGAGCTAAAGGGCACCATATCCATGGAAGGCATTCTGGCGGCTTACGCCGTGGGACAGGTTGAGCAACGGACGGAGCCGGTTCTGAAAGGGAAGCCGGTGGCGCTGCTGGGCGGCGTATTGGCGGTGCTGGCGGTGCTGGCGATGATCGGCGGATTTTTGAGCTATTACTACCGCGCGGAACGGGCCGGCCGCGCGCAGCACGCCTTCGAACTGGGCAACCAGTATTTGCAGAAAGAAATGTACAACGATGCCATCCAGGAGTATCGCGAAGCGCTTTCGGTTTCGCATACCGACCAGAACCGGCTGGCACTGGCCCTCGCTTTAATCAAAGCCGGCCAGTTAAACGAAGCTCCCGAATATCTGAAGGCGGTACTACGCAACGAATCGACCAACGGCGAGGCCAACCTAGGCATGGCGCGCGTAGCAGCGCAGCAAGGCCGCCTCGACGAAGCCACGGATTACTACCACCATGCGATACACGGCGCATGGCCGGCCAACGCGGCGGCGCGGCGGGCGAAGGCGCGGATCGAGTTGATCGAAATGCTCGGCAAAGCAGGGCATACGCAGAAGGCTCAAGCGGAAGTGCAGGCTGCCCTGGCGGCGCTGCCGGGGGATCTGCCGCTACGCCGTCAAATCGCACAACTTGCGCTCGATTACGGGTTGCCGCAGGGAGCGGCCGGTATCTTTCAGGAACTGGCTCGATCCGATGCGCGCGATGAGGCGGCTTGGTCGGGTTTGGGCGAAGCGGAGTATGCGCTGGCGTCGTATGGGGCGGCGCGCGATGCGCTAACGTCCGCCTTGCAGTTGAATCCCAACGATACGGCGGTGCAGAAGCGCCTAGAGGCAGCGACGCGTATTTTGGCGCTCGATCCCGCGAGGCGGGGGTTGTCCTCGGCGGAGCGATATGCGCGCAGCCAAGCTCTTTTGGCCGAAGTGCTGGATGCATTGAACGCTTGCGCGCCCCTGCCGCCGGATGAATTGAAGACCAAGATGGAGTCGGCCCGGCGGCTCACGGCGCAGGGGCGCCGCCCGGCGTCGTTCGGCGAAGCGGCCGAAAGCAATACGGAGGAGGCTGAGCAGCTCTGGGCAGCCGGGGCGCCGGTCTGCCACCCGCTGCCGGCCCCGGACACGCCCTTGAGCCGGGTTATGGCGCGCTTGGCGGCGCGCTGAGGTTAAACTGTTCTATCGGCAGCCGGAGACGGCCGGCGCACCTCCGGCGATATGCTAAACTCCGAAGTGCAACCGTGCGTCCCGGCTTCCAGAGCCCGTAGCGTTTCCAAAAACTGTAACTTAGCTGGGCGTGGTTGCGTCGAATTGCTGTGAGCGTGCGTCCGGCGCCATCGGATGCGCCTGGGGACACGATGTCGGAGAACATGGAGACCACCCAGTTACCGAACCATACTGACGCTGCGAATTCGCCACAGCACGACCCGAGCGAGCATCTCGACCGGTTACTTGCGCCCGAGGTGGAGACACCCTGGTTTAAGTCGCTGTTCGAAAGCGTGCGCGAGGTTTTCAAGCCGACACCGCTGCCACCCCTCGAAGGCATTACTTCGCACCCCATCGCAGTAAAGGACATCTGGGGCCTCTACGGCCGCAAGAAGCAGTCCGGCGCGTACTCTTTATTGATCCATGCCGGTGTCGTGGTGCTGTTGTTTACGCTGGCTTCCACGAAGGTGGTCCAGAAGGCGGCCAAGGACGTAACCGCGCTCATCGCTCCGGTCGATTTGGAAGCATACAAGCCCAAGCCCGGACCGCAGAAAGCATCGGGCGGCGGCGGTGGCGGCGGCGCGCGCGATCCGCTGCCGGCGTCCAAAGGCAGGCTACCTAAGATCTCTCCGCGTCAGTTTACTCCTCCACGCGTCGATCCGGTGCAGGCGAAGCTGATGATGGATCCGAGTATCATCGCGCCGCCAGATGTAAATATTCCGAACGTGAATATGAACCAGTATGGCGATCCGCTTGCGAAGTTGGGTCCGCCTTCCAACGGCCCCGGTTCGGGTGGGGGAATCGGCTCTGGTTCCGGCGGCGGCGTCGGCTCGGGTAAGGGCGCCGGATTCGGCCCCGGTGAAGGGGGCGGATTTGGCGGCGGCGTTTTCCGCGTTGGCGGCGGCGTCACCGCGCCCGTGCCGTTGTACAAGCCGGAGCCTGAGTACTCCGAAGAAGCACGCAAAGCCAAGTATCAAGGGACTGTGGTTCTTTACGTGGAAGTGGACGCCAACGGCAAGCCCAAAAACATGAAGGTAATGCGCAGTTTGGGGTTGGGGCTGGATGAAAAAGCTATTGAAGCGGTCGGGAAGTGGAAATTCCGCCCGGGTTATAAAGATGGCAAGCCTGTTACCGTAGCGGCCACCGTCGAAGTGAATTTCCGGCTGCTATAGCGCCCTCGCGGCACTTACTGTTTGGCGGCTGTCCAGGTTCCTTCGCCCAGATCGCCAATTTCAACCTTACCGCTCATTTTCTTGTCGCTCGCGATGGTTCCGGTGTAGCGCGCAACGCCTTTCTGGCCGGAGTAATCGAAGTCGAATTTGAATTCGATCTGGTCGCCCTTCACGGATCCGGTCACATCGGCCTTTCCAAAGAGTCCGTTATAGGTTCCGGTAAGCTTTTCGCCATCCTGCTTGAGGACGAACGACGGGCTCCCGCTACCGGCGGCGGTATCGACGGTAAACTCCCAGTTTCCGGAAACGTCGTGGGCCAAAAGGGGGACGCAAGCCAAGGCGGCAAGCAGGCAGACAGACAGGAATTTGGACATGCGCTAGAGGATAGCACAAAGGGAAGGACAGGCCGGGTTATGGGCCTGCCCTTCAGCACATCGGGACAATTACTGCTGCGCCGCGGGCGCCGTCACGGCACCTAACGCAACACCGATCGCGTCACCGGAAACAACCAGTTCCACGCGGCGGTTCTGCTGGCGGCCGGCGGCGGTATCGTTGGAGGCCACAGGACCGTCTTTACCCAGACCGGTGGCGGTGATGTTGGCGGCCGCGACTCCCTGTTCCGTTAGAAAGTCGCGGACGGCGTCGGCGCGCTGCTCGGAGAGCTTCATATTGTAGTCGTCGGTGCCGACGCTATCGGTGTGACCTTCCAATTGAAGCTTCAGGCCGGGGTAAGCGAGCAGGATGCCGGACACCTTGGCCATCTTTTCGCGCGCGCCGGGCTTCAGCGTGTATTTGTTGAAATCGAACAGCACATCGTTGATGTTAACAATCAGGCCGCGCGCGCTTTCGCGGGTTTCCAGAACGGCGTTCAACTGAGCGCGAAGGCGTTCGCGCATCTGTTCTTTGTCGGCCTCGGCTTGCGCGCGTTGAGCGTTGGCGGATGCGGCTGCCTGCTGAGCTCGTTCCGCTTCGGCTTGCGCCTGCTGCTGTTGTTGCAGAGCGGCTGCGCGCGCGGCATCGGCCTGCGCGCGCTGAGCGTCCGCGGATGCGGCTGCCTGCTGAGCTCGTTCCGTTTCGGCTTGCGCCTGCTGCTGTTGTTGCAGGGCGGTTGCGCGCGCGGCATCGGCAGCGGCCTTGTCGGCCGCGGCTTGCGCGGACGCGGCTTCGGCCTCCTGGCGGGCTTTCTCGGCGGCCAGGCGCTGTTGTTGGGCTGTCTGGGCGTCGGCTTGGGCCTGTTGCGCGTCGGCCTGGGCTTGCTGCGCGGTGGCCTGAGCCTGTTGCGCGGTGGCCTGGGCCTGTTCGGCGGCGGCGCGCTGCGCGGCTAATTGTTCTTCCTTCAAGCGGCGCTCGTTGGCCAGCTCTTCTTCTTCCATCTTGCGGTAGGTGATGATGCGTGCGTCTTCGGCCATCTGCGCGGCTTCACGAGCATTGGTTTCTACTTGCTTACCGCCTTTATTACTCATGAAGTCTTCGGCGTTTTGCAGAGCGATGGTAGCCTTCTGGAAGGTGTCGGCGGCGTACTTGTCGGCGCCGGCGAGGCGCGCGATTTCCACGGCGTTTTCGGCTTCCGCCAATTGCAGCGGACCCTTCGGCTTGATCTTCACCGGAGCATACGCGGAACGGTTCAGCACATACTGCCCTCGTTTGAGCAACTCGTACTTAGCGTCAACGTGCTCGATGGTGCCGGTGGTATCGTTGCGAACGAAATTCTCCATCACTACGACATCGCTTGGCTGGCTGACGGCAAAGTAGGGTTCGGCGGTGACGATGAGGCCGAACACCTGGAGGGAGGTGGTCGCCAAAAGGCTGCTATGGTCGCCATTCAAGGCCAGTTCGCCGAGATTGTTGGCGCGCCCTTCGGGCGTGACGGCCCACAACACGTAGGTAAGATATTCCGGGCCAAATTGATTCGCCGGCGTTAGCTTATTTACGTGTACGTCAATCTTGGTCGATCCCATTTGGCTCTCGACGCGGGCTTCGCCGCGCGCGGGCGGCAATAGTTCCGTGCCGCGAAAATCGATTTGCGTGGTGCCGCTGCGGTGGTGATAGTTGATGGCACTGACGGTGCGGGAAACAACGGTGACGCGGAATACAGGCATCGGCTGTCCGGTTTGATCGGGCGTGAGCGCCTGTTGCGTGGGATTTGGAACCTGTGCGCACAAAGTCGTAAGTGCGGCGCAAAACACTGCTGCGGCTTTCATGTCTTTTATCGAACCTCCTGGCTATAACAAGCAACCAGGGAGCCGATGTGCGCGCCCATACCTAAAGCGCTTGGGGCCTCCGAATCGATTACGCTGGAATTTGCCAGATTCTCCGTTTCGCTTTGAAGTGCAAGCCGAATGCCCGGCGACTCGCGCCCGCGCAGGCCTGCTGCACACCCCGCACGGCGTCATCGAGACGCCCGTTTTCATGCCGGTGGGCACGCAGGCCACGGTTAAGGGGCTCGAGCCGCGCGAACTCGCCGACGAACTCGGGGTGCGCATCCTGCTGGCGAATACTTATCATCTTTATTTGCGCCCGGGTCCCGAACTGATTCGCACACTGGGCGGCCTGCACCGGTTCATGTCCTGGCCGCGGGCGATCCTCACGGATTCCGGGGGCTTTCAGGTATTCAGCCTCAGCGGGTTGCGGAAGATTACAGAAGAAGGCGTGGTCTTCCAATCGCACCTGAATGGCGACACGCATCGCTTCACCCCGGAATCCACCGTCGAAACCCAATTAGCGTTCGGGAGCGACATCATGATGGTACTGGACGAATGCCCGGAGTACCCGGTAAGCCACGAGTACGCCCGCGCCTCGATGCAGCGGACGGTACGGTGGGCGCGTTCGGCCTTCGCGTATTACCGGGGACGGCGCGCGGAGTTGAGCACCCGCCACGCGCTGTTTCCGATCGTCCAGGGCTCCATGTATCCGGAATTGCGGCGGGAATGCGCCGATCAGTTGGTGGAGTTGGACGCATACGGCTATGCGATCGGCGGGCTTTCGGTGGGAGAGCCGCGTCCGCTCAGCCTGGAAATGGTGGAAGCTTGCGAGCCGCTGCTGCCGCGCGAGCGGCCCCGCTATGCCATGGGGGTAGGAATGCCTCTGGAGCTACCCGAATACGTGGCGCGCGGCGTGGATATGATGGATTGCGTGCTGCCCTCCCGCAATGCGCGGAACGGCTACCTGTTCACGGCGGAAGGGGCTGTGCGGATCAAGCAGGCGCGCTACCGGGACGACCCGGGGCCGATCGATCCGCATTGCGAGTGTTATACTTGCAAAGGTTTCTCCCGAGCGTATCTCCGTCATCTTTTTCAGGCGGGAGAGATGTTGTATGCCATCCTGGCCACGCTTCACAATGTCAAGCGCTACCTTGACATCATGCGTGAGATCAGGCACGCTATACTATCGGGTGGATATCCTGAATATTTGCAAACCGTACGCTCCGCGCCGGTTGAAATCGAGTAGTCTGCCAACGTGGTTCTAAACTTACTTCTCCAATCAACGCCCTCCGGTAGTTCTCTGTTGGGCTTCCTTCCGATCCTCCTCATCTTCGGAATCTTCTACTTTCTCCTCTTCCTTCCCATGCAGCGCCAGAAAAAAAATCAGGCGAAAATGCTGACTGCTTTGCAGCCCGGCAATACCGTCCTGACCAGCGGCGGCATCGTGGGGACGATCACATCGATTGGCGACGACGACACGCTGGTGCTGCGGGTAAAGCCCGACGGCATTAAAATTCAGGTAGCGCGCAGCGCGGTTTCCAATCTGGTGACTGGCGAAGGCAAGAAGGCGTAGTTGACATTAGCGTTGACGTAAAGCAGGGCAAATCCTCATGAAGAAAAATGTGACAGGCAGGACCGTAATCATTGTTGCCACGATCCTGATATGTGTTTTCGGCATCATCGGTTTTCCGAAGTCCGGCAGCGGGTTGGTGGACAATATAAAACACAATATCCGGCTGGGGCTCGATTTGAAGGGCGGCAGCCACCTGGTGCTGCAGGTGCACGTCCAGGACGCCATCAAGACGGAAGCGGATGGAGCCATCGAGCGCATGAAAGAAAACATGCGCAAGCTGAGCATCGATTACACCAGTATCGACCGCAACGATCCCCAAAGCGTGGAAGACGCGGACAAGATCCAGATCGATGTGAAGGGCATTCCGGAAAAGAAAACCACCGCCTTCCGCAACATGGTTAGCGAGCTATTCAATCAATGGACGCTGACCCCGGTCAACTCCACCGATTACAAGCTGAACATGCGGCCTTCCGAACTGGTGACGCTGAAACGCGACACGGTGGAGCGCTCGCTGCAAACCATCAGCAACCGCATCAACCAGCTTGGATTGACGGAACCGACGGTGCAGCAATACGGGCAGGCCGGTACCGATTACGAAATCCTGGTGGAGCTCCCCGGCGTGGACGATCCGGCGCGCGTGAAGGAGATCATGCAGACCACCGCCCAGTTGGAGATCGATGCGGTAAAGGACCCGACGCCATATCAGACGCGAGAAGCAGCGTTGGCGCAGAAGGGCGGCATTCTTCCGCTGGGCACCAAACTGGTCAAGCAGCGCGCCACGCCGGACGGACGCGAAGGATGGTATCTGATTTCAAAGACCCCGGTCATTCGCGGGACGGATTTGCGCAATGCGCGCGCCGGCCAGGATGACACGCGCAAATGGAACACGCAATTCACCCTGAGCCCCGATGCGGGGAAACGATTCGGCCAGTTCACCGAGTCGAACATCGGGAATTATCTCGCGGTGGTGATGGACAACCAGATTTACAGCGTTGCCGTGATCAAAGGCCGCATTGAAGATAGCGGCCAGATCGAAAATATCGGCAGCGAGCAGGAAGCGTCCGACTTGTCGCTGGTGCTGCGCGCGGGCGCTCTGCCGGCCACCATTCAGATTCAGTATGAGAATTCGGTAGGCCCGTCGCTGGGCGCCGATTCTATCCACGCGGGCATCGTGGCGGGCCTGGCGGGACTGGCAGCGGTGATCGTGGTGATGTTGGTGTATTACAAGCGCAGCGGTGTAAACGCCGTACTGGCCCTGGTCCTGAATACCGTCATCCTGATGGCGGCGCTATCGTACTTCAAAGCCGTTCTCACGCTGCCCGGCATCGCCGGCGTCATCCTGACCATTGGTATGGCGGTCGATAGCAACGTGCTGATTTTCGAACGTATCCGGGAAGAGTTGCGAGCCGGAAAAGCCATCGTATCCGCGGTGGATGCGGGCTTTTCGAAGGCTTGGTGGACGATCGTTGACACACACGTCACCACCGTAGTTTCGTGCGCCTTCTTGTTCATCTTCGGCGAAGGCCCGGTTCGCGGTTTTGCCGTTACGCTGACGATCGGTTTGATCGCCAACGTATTCACGGCAGTGTTTGTTTCGAAGGTGATCTTCGATTACGAGTTGTCCGGCCGGCGGCAAATGGCCGAGTTGAGCATTTAATCCAGGGCGCGGCACAAAGCTGCTCTCGAACGGATGGGAACAAAATTGAAAAAGCCGGTGTCCAAGTTATGTTAAGCACCGGTACAGCGTAAATTCCGATGCAAATTTTTAAGAATACGAATTTCGACTTCCTCCGCTACAAATGGCCGTTCATCGGCGCTTCGCTGGTGCTGTCAGTGGCGGGGATTGGCAGCATCATCGCCCATGGCGGACTGCGTTACGGTATCGACTTCAAAGAAGGCACGCAGATGACCGTGAAATGGAACGGCGCGCCGCCCGAAGATCAGATCCGGTCTGCCTTGGCCAAGAAGATTCACGGCGAAGTTACGGTGCAGCCGTTTACCGATCTCGCTTCCAGGAACCAAATCGTGATCGGTACCGAGCGGATGGCCGAACAGCAGATGGCCGCGGCGCGCAAAGCCATGCAGGATACGCTCGAATCCACGTTTGGCGACGCGCAGAGCGGGAAGCTGGACTTCAACAATGCCGGCGCGGCTGAAATCGGCGATCGCATCACTGTGCCGTTGCAGCAAGCGGGAGTGCAGCTCTCGGATCAGCAACTGCAGAAACTTGCGGAAGATATGCGTTCGTTCCGGGACACGCCGCCGCGTTCGGGCTTGATTTCCAACTTCGATGAATTATCGGCTGTTCCGGGCGTAAACTCTGCTATTATCAGTGTTCTCAAACAGCAGTTTTCGCTCTCGCCTTTCAAGTTTTTGCAGACCCAGATGGTTGGGCCGAAGGTCGGTGGGGAGCTTCGTACCAAAGCGATTCTAGCCACCCTTTACGCGCTGGGTGGAATGTTGGTATATATAGCGTTTCGCTTTGAGTGGATTTACGGTGTGGCAGCTGTAATAGCCTGTCTGCACGACACGATCATCACGATCGGGCTGTTCTCCCTTTTCAATAAGGAGATTACGCTCACGGTGATCGCGGCTTTGTTGACGCTGGTCGGGTATTCCATGAACGATACGATCGTCATCTTCGACCGCATCCGGGAGAATATTAAGCTGCTCCGCCGCGAGCCGCTGGAAAGCCTGATCAACAAGAGCGTCAACCAGACGCTGAGCCGGACGGTAATGACATCCGGCCTGACCTTCCTCACTGTGATTGCCCTGTTCTTCTTCGGCGGTCCGGTGCTGCATGGATTTTCCTTTGCCCTCGTGGTAGGTATCATTATCGGAACGTATTCTTCCGTGTTCGTCGCCAGCCCTATCGTTTTGTTCTGGCATAACTGGGCGGACGACCGGAAGAAGACGGCGCCGGTGCCAGTGGCCGCCGTCAAAACGCGGTTGCCGGAAAGAAAGAGTTCCACCAAAGCCGTGAAATAAACGATGTTGGGAGGATTTTATGTTTGAACAAACCTTCGTAAACGCCGGTGGCAAGACCAACAAGACCTGGACCGTGTTGCTATCTTTCCTGGCGCAGATCTGCGTGATCGTGGTTGCTATTCTGATCCCCATGATCTATTTCGATGCGCTGCCAAAGAGCCAGTTGACCAGTTTCCTGGTGGCGCCTCCGCCGCCCCCGCCACCACCGCCTCCGCCGGCCGCCGCGCCTCCCCACGTCGTGAAGGTCATCCCGCGCCAGTTTGACGCCGGCCGTCTGATGGCGCCGAAGGTGGTTCCGAAAGAAGTGGCGATGATTAAAGAAGAAGAGCTGCCTCCGCCGTCGTCGGGCGGCGTGGTTGGCGGGGTACCCGGCGGCGTGCCGGGCGGCACCGCGGGCGGCGTCATCGGCGGCATTATCGGCGGCGTGCCGACGGCAGCGCCTCCGCCGCCGCCTCCTCCTCCGGCGGCCCCGAAGCCGGTCACTCCGCAGCGTATCCGCGTAGGCGGCAACGTGCAGCAGGCGAAATTGATTCGCCAGCCCAAGCCGATCTATCCTCCGCTGGCCAAGCAGGCGCGTATTTCGGGCGTGGTGCGCTTGAACGCGATCATCGGCAAGGATGGTACGATTCAGAATCTGACGGTAGCCAGCGGGCATCCTTTGCTGGTTCCGGCCGCCATGGAAGCGGTGAAGCAGTGGGTCTATCAGCCGACTTTGCTTAACGGCGAGCCGGTGGAAGTGGTAACTCAGATTGACGTGAATTTACGTTGAGCCAGTAGTGCAGCGGTTAAACTAATTCAACTCGCAGGAGAACAGGACAATGCTTTTGCAAACGCAGGTTTGGGCGTTCTTGATGCTACAGGAGCAGGCGGCCATCGGTTGGGATCCTCGCTCTTTGTGGGGACAGATGGGCGTGCCCGCGAAAATGGTCGTGATCGGTCTTTTCATCATGTCGGCGTGGTCTATCGGCGTCATGATCGACCGTTTGCTGGCCTATAGCGCGGCGCGCAAACAGTCGCGCGCGTTTGCGCCGGCGGTGGCCGGCGCGTTGAAGGAAGGAAAGCTGGACGAAGCGATCAAGATTGCGGATCGTTACAAGAAGAGCCACCTGGCCAAAGTAGTGGTAGCCGGGCTGCAGGAATTCCAAGCGCACCAGATGAGCACCGAAATTTCCGGTGAAGACATCGAAGCTTCGCAACGCGCTTTGGAACGCGCCGAAGCCATCGTGCACGCGGAACTGAAGCGCGGGATCAGCGGTTTGGCGACCATCGGTTCGACGGCCCCGTTCGTGGGACTGTTCGGAACGGTAGTAGGCATCATCAACGCGTTCAAGGGAATTTCGACCGAGAAGTCGACGGGTCTGGGCGCCGTGGCCGGCGGTATTTCCGAAGCCCTGGTCACCACCGCCATCGGTCTGTTCGTGGCTATTCCCGCGGTCTGGATGTTCAACTACTTCACCGGCAAGATCGAAGCCTTCGACGTGGAAATGGGCAATTCCAGTTCCGAATTGATCGACTACTTCCTGAAGCGGTCGCAGAAAGCAGCGGCGCGGAAGTAGCCGGCGGCCCTTGTCTGCCGTGTTGCGAAGTGGCAGGCTCGCAGCCTGCCGATAAAAAGGCGAGTTGAATCGGGGTGTCCGGGCTGGCTCGGACACCTCGGACCCAGCCTGAACTGGAGGCATTAAATGTCGGTAATACTGAAGCATAAATCGCCGCCGCCGGTGGCCGACATCAACGTCACTCCCATGGTGGATGTGATGCTGGTGCTGCTCATCATCTTCATGGTCATCACGCCAATGTTGTCGAAGGGCATCAGCGTGGACATGGTGAAGACCGTGAACCCCGTTCCCATGCAGGCCGCCGACAAGAGCGATGCGATTATCATCGCGGTAACGCGCGACGGCAAGACGTATCTGAACACCACGCAAATGCCCGCCGCCGACCTTCCCAACAAAGTGAAGGACATGTTGACGAACCGGCTGGACAAGACATGCTACGTCAGGGCGGACTCTCGCGCACGCTATGAAGCGGTGGTGGACGTGGTCAATAATCTGCGCGCGGCAGGCGTCGACCAGCTCGGGCTTTTGACCGAGCAATTGCAAAAGAAGGGTGCGGCTGCCCCGGCGGCGCCGGCAACCGGACAATAAGAGATTTTTGATTTGCCGGAACTGGAAAAGGAGTAATTTATATGGCAATGGCAGTGGGAGGAAGCGGCGGCGCAATGTCCGACATCAATATGACGCCCATGATCGACGTGCTGCTGGTGCTGATCATCATCTTCATGGTGATCACGCCCCTGACGCCGAAAGGGCTCGAGGCGCTGGTTCCGCAGCCGCCTCCGCCAGGCACCCCGCCGGCCTCGGACACGCGCACCGTGGTGATCGTGATCAACAAGGACAAGACTTCATGATCAACCAGGAGCCCACGCTCGGAAGCCAATCTGGGCAGCCCGGCTGGAAGAGATTTTCAAGACGCGCGCCGAGCGCGTGGTGTTCGTGAAGGGCGATCCGGATCTGGAATTCCAGTACGTGGCCAAGGCGATCGATATCGCGCACGGCGCGGGCATCGATAAGGTCGGTCTGATGACTCCACAAATGGAGGCCGGACAGTAATGAAACGCAAAGCCGTGGTGGTGCTGGCGATCGCCGCGATGTCGGTGTTCGCCACCAGTTGCGAAAAGCTGAAAGCCCGCGACCAGTTGAATAAAGGCGTGCAAGCCTTCAAGAACGCCCAGTATCCACAGGCGGTGGAGCACTTTAAGACGGCCGTCGAGTACGATCCCAGCATTCGCCACCGCGCGTTTGTATCTGGCGACGGCGTACATGCAGCAGTACATTCCGGGCGCGGATTCCGCCGGACAACAACCAGATGGCGGCGGCTGCTTACGACCAGTTCCAGAAAGTTCTGGCGCAGGACCCCAAGAACGAATTGGCCGTGGCTTCCATCGCTTCGCTGCTGTTCAACGAGAAGAAGCTGGACGAAGCGAACGAATGGAATAAGAAACTGATCTCGCTGAACCCAAAGTCCAAGGAAGCCTACTACACCCTGGGTGTGATTGCCTGGACCAAGGCTCTGGTGGCTGACGGACAGGCCCGTGCCAACCTGCGCATGAAGCCTGAAGATCCCGGCCCGCTGAAAGACAAGAAGGTGCGGGCCGCAAGTGGCGGCGAAGAATTCCCCGATCGTCAACGAAGGCATTCAGGACCTCGACAAAGCCTTGCAGATCGATCCCGAATACGACGACGCCATGGCGTACGAGAACCTCATGTACCGCCAAAAGGCCGACCTGGAAGATACCGCGGACGCCTACAAGGCCGACATTGACAAAGCCAACGACTACTTCCAGAAAACCATCGACACGCGGAAGATCAAAGCCGAACGCAAGCCCACGGGCGGCGGCATCACCGCGGACACCAAATAAGAGTCCATACGCAGGAGCCGGGTTAAGGTCCGGCTCCTGGATCGGTTTCACCCTCCTTCCTCGTTGAAACCGGCGCTCCGACCTTGTAATCTTGTAACCGGATGCATACGCTGGTTCTCGTTTTATTGCTGTGCGCGATCCTCAGCTTCCTGTTTCCCTGGGTTGCGAGGCGCGCATCGCGTCCAGCGGTCCTGTTAGGCCTCCCCGTTGTCCTCACGCTGCTGTTCAGCCTCCTGGCATGGTCTGCCCATACGTTCAGCGCGGCGCTTGCCGCGATGGTTCTGGCGTACACCCTAGCGCCGGCCTTGCTGGCGCTGTACCAAGGCCGCGAAATCGCCGCCAGGCTGGCTGGATTTCTTCATCATCCTGATGCTCTGGCTACCCCTGGAGTTTGGGCTGGGCGCCAGCCTGATTGCCAAGCCCGCGCAGGGGTTTCTGCACAGCGTGGCCTACGGTATCGCGATTCTGATGGCGCTGGCCCTCTTTGGCGGTTTCCGCGCTCTTCCCGGCATGAAATTCAATGCGCCGAACGCGCGCGAATTGCCTTGGGGGTTGCCGCGTTCGCGATGTGGCGCCGGTTTTAATTGTTTGCGGCAGACTGCTGGGCTTTATCCCGCCACTGCATGCGGCGGCGCATCCTTCGGCTGCGGCGATGGCGCGCACTTTCGGTATTATTTTCGCCGGCACGGCGCTGCCGGAGGAGATTCTGTTCCGGTCGCTGATCCAGAACTGGACTGATGCAGCGGTACGGCTTCGACCATCGCGCGCTTTCTTGCGCCGCGTTGATTTTCGGCTGCGCGCATTTGGACAACGGTCCGCAGCCGCTGCCCAACTGGCGCTATATGATTCTGGCCACGATCGCCGGGGTGGCTTACGGCAAGGCGTTCGAGAAATCCAACAGCGTGTTTTCCTCAGTTACCTGCCATGCGCTGGTGGACGCAGTCAAGCACATCTGGTTTTGACTTTTTGCGCGGCTAACTACAGTTTCAGCAACTCGCGCAGGCGCTTGGTCTGCACCCGGCTTACCGGAATCTCGGTGTGCTTTTTGTCGTCCATGCGGAGCTGGTAGCTGGACTTAAACCAGGGCACCACTTCCTTGATCTTGTGAATATTCACCAGAAACGAGCGGTGGACGCGCCAGAACGTGTCCTTGTCGAGATTCGCCTGCAGATCTTCGATGGTGCGGTAGTTCGAGTGCCCTTCCACGTTGCTGGCGACCAGCGTGATCAGGCCGTTGTCGATGGTGGCGTACATCACATCCTGCGCGTCCACGATGAAATTGCGGTTGGCGTTGCGGATCAGCAGCTTGGTGCGGTGGGGCGGGGGCGACCCTCCGCCGGCGGCGGGCGCTTCGGCTTTCTTATCCTGCGAAGAACGCCGCGCGCGATCGATGGTTTCCGCCAGCCGCGCCTTGTCCACCGGTTTCAGCAGGTAATCCATCGCCTCCAGGCGGAAAGCTTCCACGGCGTACTGGTCGTAGGCAGTGACGAAGATGAAATGCGGCAATTCCATGCCGGATTCCCGCAGTTCGCGCACTACGGACATGCCGTCCTGCCCGGGCATGTGGACATCCATGAACACCAGGTCGGGTTCGACCTTGCGGATCAGTTGAACTGCCTCCAGGCCGTTCCGGCCGGTAGCCACGACATCAACTTCCGGAAAGTCCCGCAGCAGGTAGGCCAACTCATCGCAAGCCAGTTGTTCGTCGTCGACAATGACGGTCGTCAAACTAGCCGTCGCACGCTCTCGCATCGAGTTGGTATTATAACATTTCGCCTCGTACCGGCAGATTCGCCGGTGCGTGGCCAGGCACCCTCTTTTGCCACTTGGGGAAGCTGCGGGGTTCGCTTGTTTTATGCGCGCCCGTAGGGTGTCTAAATTGAAAGGACTGAAGCACTTGCCAGACAAAGAACACGTTTCGATCGCGCCCGCGGAAGGAAAGCTTGGAGTGTTAATCCCAGGCATGGGCGCGGTTACTACGACCTTCATCGCCGGGGTAGAGGCGATTAAGCGCAACCTTGCCAAGCCCATCGGCTCGGTAACCCAGATGGCCACCATCCGGCTCGGAAAGCGAACCGAAGGCCGCAGCCCCCGCATTAAGGATTTCGTTCCCCTAGCCAGCCTGGAAGATCTGGTTTTCGGGACCTGGGATATTTACCCGGACAACTGCTACGAAGCGGCCGAGAAGGCGGGTGTGCTCGAAAAGCCGCTGCTCGAGCAACTCCGCGAGCCGCTCTCCGCAATCAAGCCCATGGCCGCCGTTTTCGATCACGAATTCGTGCGCCGTATTGACGGTCCCAATATGAAGCCTAAAGGCTCCAAGATGGACCACGCCGAGATGCTGATGGACGACATCCGCAACTTCAAGAAGTCCACCGGCGCCGCCCGTCTCGCCATGATCTGGTGCGGATCGACGGAAGTCTTCCACCGCCCTGCCGCCGTTCACCAGACGCTGGCCGATTTCGAATGCGGCCTGCAAAAGGACGATCCGGAGATTTCGCCCAGCCAGATCTACGCTTATGCGGCGTTAAAGTCGGGCGTTCCTTACGCCAATGGCGCGCCGCATCTGACCACCGACACGCCCGCGCTGCTGCAATTGGCGCGCGACCACCACGTGCCCATCTGCGGGCAAAGATTTCAAGACCGGCCAGACGTTCATGAAAACGCTGATCGCGCCAGGCCTGAAATCGCGCATGCTGGGCTTGAACGGCTGGTTTTCGACCAACATCCTGGGCAATCGCGACGGCGAAGTGCTGGACGACCCGGGCTCTTTCAAATCCAAGGAAGAGTCCAAGCTGTCGGCGCTCGAACAGATCCTGCAGCCGGACCTTTATCCGGATCTGTACAAGAACTTCTATCACAAGGTCCGCATCAACTACTATCCGCCGCGCGGCGATGCCAAGGAAGGCTGGGACAACATCGATATTTTCGGCTGGCTGGGCTATCCGATGCAGATCAAGATCGATTTCCTGTGCCGCGATTCCATTCTGGCGGCGCCGCTGGTCCTCGACCTGGTGCTGTTCATGGATCTGGCGCAGCGCGCCGGGATGCGCGGCATCCAGGAGTGGCTGTCGTTCTATTTCAAGGCGCCCATGCACGCGCCGGAGCTGTATCCCGAGCACGACATCTTCATCCAGTTGATGAAGCTGAAGAACACGCTGCGCTGGATGCAGGGGGAAGACTTGATCACGCACCTGGGGCTGGAATATTACGATTAACAGGGCGGGTCGGTAACGCCCACACCTACTTATGAAGGTTCTCGTCATCGGCGGTACCTTGTTCATCGGCCGGCAGCTGGTGAAAGAGCTTTGCGAGGCCGGCCACGATGTGGCCGTGCTCCACCGCAAGGCGGAACATGGTCTGCCGCGGCGCGTCGAGAACCTGATGGCCGACCGCAATGACGCCGCGTCCGTTCAGCAAGCGCTGGACGGGCGGCGATTCGACGTCGTTTACGACAACGTCTACGATTGGCAGCGCGGCACCACGGCGGCCCAGGTGGAAGCTACCGTGCGAGCCTGCGGCGACCGCCTCTCGCGCTACATCTTCATGTCCAGCGTGGCCGCCTATGGCGACGGGCTGAATCACTACGAGGGCGATGCGCTGGCGCCCGACAATCATCCGGAAGCTTACGTCCGCAACAAGGCTACCACCGAGCGCATGCTGTTCCGCCTGCATCAGCGCCACGGATTGCCGGTGGTCACTTTTCGGCCGCCGTTCATCTACGGACCGGGCAATCCGTTTTACCGCGAAGCTTTTTTCTGGGACCGCATGCGCCTGGCGCGCCCTATCATTATTCCGGGCGACGGACATCGGCTGATGCAGTTCGTGTACGTGAAGGATCTGGTACGCGCTCTGGTCGCCGCTATGGATGTGCCCAACGCCGTCGGCGAAGCCTTCAATATCGGTGAATCGCGACCCTTGACGCAGGCCGAAGCGGTACAGGCTTTTTCGGCTGCCTGCGGCAAGCCGTGCCAGTTAGTGCGAGTGCCGCGCGAAGCGATCCTGCATGCGGGCGGCAATCCCATGGGCGACCCCGCTTATTTCGGCTTCTATTTCGACGTGCCGCCCATTACAGAAAAAATGGGCAAAGCCGCGCGGATTCTGGGAGTGCGCCCGACGCCGTTCGAAGAAGGGTTGAAGGAGACCTGGAAGTGGTATCTGCGCAACCGGAACGGCCGCTTTCCAGAGCCTGATTTTACGCTTGAGAACCGGCTGCTCGCCTTGGTGCAGCCCAAGACCGCCACGCCGGCGTAACCCATGAGCATTCACCTTGACGACGTAGAAGTGCGCGTGCTGGGGTGCCTGATGGAGAAAGAGGTCGCCACGCCGGAGTATTATCCGCTGTCGCTGAACGCGCTGGTGAACGCGTGCAACCAAAAATCGAATCGCGAGCCGGTGGTGCAATACGACGAAGACACCGTGGAGACCGCCCTGGGCGATTTGCGGACTAAAGGCCTGGCGACGCGCATCAGCGGCCACGATATGCGCGTTCCCAAGCACGCCCACCGTTTTGCCGAGGTCATCAACCTGGGCCGCCGGGAATCGGCTGTGTTGTGCGTCCTGATGCTGCGAGGGCCGCAAACCGCGGGCGAATTGCGAAGCCGCACGGAGCGCCTTTATGCCTTCGACGACTTGGAAGCTGTCGACGCCTGCCTGACGCGCCTGATGGAATGGCAGCCGGATGCGCTGGTGACGCGCCTGCCGCGACAGACCGGGTACAAGGAAGTGCGCTATGCTCACCTGCTTTCGGGCGAGCCGGCAGTGGCGGCCCCGCCGCCGGCTGCGGCGGCGCCGCGTGAGTCACGAGACGACGCGGTGGCGCGCTTGCAGGCCACCGTCGATACTCTGGCGGCACAGGTTGCCGACCTCCAGCGCCAGTTCGGCGAGTTCAAGAGACAGTTCGAGTAGGCGCGCCGGTTACTTTTTGGCGGCTTGGTCCAAGCGCAGGAAGCGAGCGGCGTTGTTGTACAGAATGTCGCGCTTCTGCTGCGGTGTAAGGTAGGTTGCGCCTTCGATCACGCCGATCGACGCCGCCATTAGCTTCGGCCAGATCATCTGATCGGTTCCGAACATGATTCGATCCTCGAAGCCCGCTTCCACGATACGCTGAATGTAGGCGTGGACTTCCTTCAAGGGATAGCTCCAGATCAGCCCGGCGACATCGACGTAGACATAGGCATTGGACTGGAGCAGCGTCAGCAGGTTTTCCATCATGGGATAGCCGGCATGCATGATCCAGAGCCGCAGCTTAGGATGACGCGCGAGGAGATCTTCGAGCAACAGGGGATTGCCCATCGAGCCGCGGAATTTCGGCGTCGAGATATTGGCGCGGCCGGAGCCGCCGGTGCCCATGTGGATACCCACCGGAATGTCCAGTTCCTCGGCTAATGCAAAATATTTGTCGACCGATGGGTCGCTGGGCGAGAGCCCTTCATATTGCAAGCCAACTTCGCCCATTACCTGGAAGCCGCCCTTGGTGAAGAAAGTGCGCAGATCTTCCACCGGGAGATGTTTCCCGCCATCCGATTCGAACGACGTTCCCATGATGACGCGTGCCGGCGAGGCATCCTTCCATTTCTGCACGGACTTGGGGTCGCCCATGACCACGGCGGTCACGTTCAGCCGTTCGTACTCGGCAAGCACCGCCTTCATGTATTCGTCAGGAGTTTTCGAGGGTTCCAGCGACTCGGTGCAATCCTGCTTGGCCCAACCGATGGAGCTGGCCTTATCTTTGGGGTCGGCCGCCAGGAATTGGGGATTGAACGGGCACATCGCCGTCATACCGGGGAAGCCGCCCAAGGTGTGCACGTGAATGTCGATCACGGGAGGGTGGCTGGATGGCGCCGATTGCGCCAGCGCGACACTTGCGGAAAGCAAGGAGACGAGAATTGCCGGGAAGCTACGCATGACGAGATCGTAACAGACGTCGCACCGGGTTCAATTGGGGCGGCCGCTGGTTTACCGGTCTGCCAGCCTGGCGGCGGCCGTGCCCGCTTGATGGCGGACATCGCCAATTACGCGGCAATTCGGAGCACGCTCAACAGGTGCAAGCGCGGAAAAACGCCCGGCCTGCAAGGCCACAGCGCCATCGACATGCAGAATCCGATTCGGTCAAGCTCACCAGAGTCCGCCTTGCCAGATCCACCCGGACTTTCCTCTTTGGGGCGCGATCGCAAGCAGTTCATAGCCCGTATCCGCTCCATCACCGTGATTGCCGTTGGTAGGCGGCCAGCCAGAGACGAACTTCTGAAACGGTGCTACGTTCCAGACTGCCGCCGGATTGGTCAACGATCGTCATCCGGCTCGGACAGCACGATGCCATCCAGCAGGAGCCGCTCTTCTTCGCTAAACTGCGAGTGCGCCTCTCGATATTCATCCCAGGCCCGCAAACGGCGTTCGCCATCCCGTTCGGCCGCCGCAGTC
Source organism: Bryobacterales bacterium (assembly GCA_963738375.1). Taxonomy (GTDB): domain Bacteria; phylum Acidobacteriota; class Terriglobia; order Bryobacterales; family Bryobacteraceae; genus Bog-159. The sequence continues at coordinate 772,556 of CAVTWL010000006.1, forward strand.
ACGGTATTAACTGGAAACGTAATCGTCGTGCGGCGTGTGGCCTGTTCCCGATTCCTGATGATGCTTTTGTCCATCAGCCCTGCATCACATTGCATCATCGCGCTAAGGTGGCGTGCGCCAAGAACTTTGGCGCGCGCCGCTGACGGGTAGCCTGTTCAAACGAGTACGCCAGTTTGATGAGCAGTGCTTCGGAATTCGCAGCGCCGAAGAACGAAATGCCCACCGGCAGTCCCCATGCGTAGCCCGCGGTCACATTGATATTGGGGTAGCCGGCAACGGCCGCCGGAGAAGAGCTGCCGCCGGGCGCGTGATCGCCGTTCACTAAATCGGTACACCACGCCGGTCCGCCCGTGGGCGCTACCAGCGCGTCCAACTTGAACTTCGCCATCACCGCATCGATACCTTCGGTGCGCGACAGTTGGTGATCCTTCTCCAGCGCGTCGAGATATGCCTTGTCGGTAAGGGGCCCCTTGCCCTGCGCCTTGATCATCAGGTCCTGCCCGAAGAACTGCATCTCCTGCTCACGATGCGCTTCGTTGAACGCGATGACGTCGGCCAGCGAATGTACCAGGGCTTTCGGCCCCAAAGCACCGAGGTACAGGTTCAAATCGTTCTTGAATTCATAGCTGAGCACTTCCGATTCGGAATCGTCGAACTTGCCGAGGGTTGGAATATCGGCCGGATCTACGATCTCCGCGCCGGCCCGCTTCATCTCGGCGATGGCGGCATCGACGATCTTGTCGGTCTCTTCGCTGAAGCCGAAGAATTTGTCGCGGGCTACGCCGATGCGCGCTCCGCGCAGCCCATGCGGGTCGAGCGATTTGGTGTAATCGCCGCCCGTCAGCGCGCCCAGCAGCAGCGCGGCATCCGTCACCGTTCGCGCCATCGGCCCGGCAGTATCCTGCGAGTGTGAAATCGGAATGATGCCGGTGGCGGGAATCAGACCCAGAGTCGGCTTGATCCCGACCACGCCGTTGGTGCCGGCCGGGCAGACGATGGAGCCGTCGGTTTCCGTGCCTACCGCCAGCGCGCAGAGATTGGCGGAAACGGCCGCGCCCGATCCGGAACTGGAGCCGCATGCGTTGCGATCGAGAGCATAGGGATTGCGCGTCAGACCGCCACGCCCGCTCCATCCGCTGGTGGAGTGGCTGGACCGGTAGTTGGCCCATTCGCTGAGATTGGTTTTGCCCAGAATCACGGCGCCGGCCGCACGCAGCCGTCCGGCGACGGCCGAGTCGCGCGCGGCGATGGACCCCAGCAGCGCGAGCGATCCCGCGGTGGTCATCATGCGGTCGGCGGTATCGATGTTGTCCTTGATGAGGACGGGAATGCCGTGCAGCGGGCCGCGCGCGCCTTTGGCTTTGCGCTCCGCATCCAGCGCCGCCGCGATGGGCAACGCATCCGGATTCAGTTCGATCACGGCATTCAGCGCCGGTCCGCTCTTATCGATGGCGGCGATGCGCTCGAGATAGCGCTGGGTGAGGGCGCGCGAAGTTAGAGTGCCGGCGGTCATGCGTTTCTGCAAATCGCCGACGGTGGCCTCTTCCCATTCAAAAGCGGGCGGAGCGGCCAGAGCGGCAGCGGCTGCCGCTACGGAACCGATCAGGGTGCGGCGCGTAACGTCCATTGCTTAGTCCGTGATCTCGATTTTCGGCCCATCCTGCGGACCCAGTTCCGCGATGCGCGCCACGGTGTTGCGCGCCAGTTCCAGAAATCCGGCGCCGCCGTGACCTTCGATCGTGTCGAGCACGATGGGCTTGCCGCTATCGCCGCCTACGCGCACGGCGGGATTCAGCGGGAGCTCGCCCAGGAAGTTAATTTTCATTTCAGCCGCCGTCCGCTGGCCGCCGCCGTGGCTGAATACGTCGATGCGCTCGTTGCAATGCGGGCACAGCAGGTAGCTCATGTTCTCGACGATGCCGAGAATCGGCACGCGCACCTGGTGGAACATGTGGATGGCCTTGCGCGCATCTTCGAGCGAAACATCGGAAGGCGTCGTTACGATGATCGACGCCGGTAATCGGCGCGGTCTGGATCAGCGTGAGTTGCACATCGCCCGTGCCAGGCGGCAGGTCGATGACCAGGTAGTCGAGTTCGCCCCAATCCACTCCGCGCAGGAACTGTTGGATGACGCTGTGCAGCATGGGTCCGCGCCACACCAGCGGCTTGTCGCCGGGGTTCAGAAAGCCCATCGACATCAGCTTCACGCCATATTGTCGAGCGGCTGGATGCGTTCGCCGTAGGCCATCGGCGTACGATTGATGCCCATCATCAGGGGCACATTCGGGCCATAGACGTCGGCGTCCATCAGGCCGGTGGGATAGCCCAACTTCGCCAGGGCGATGGCCAGATTTACGGCCACCGTGGTCTTGCCGACGCCGCCTTTCCCGGAGCCTACCGCGATCAGATTTTTGACACCAGGTATCGGTAACTTGGGCGGCTGCCCCGGCTGATTCGGACTCATGCCCTCCATGGTAACGCGCGCGCCGCGATGTACGCTGATTGTAAGAGATTGTGCTGAGAGAATTATTTCCCCTGCTGGCGGCGCTGACGGCGGCCGCGACGTTGTACATCATGCGCGAACGGCACCGCCGGCGGATGCGCATTGCCCCGCCGCGTCCGGAGATCGCCATGCGTGAGGTTTCGGGCACGCCGCTGCTGCTGGAAATCGAACGGGCGGCACTGGCTTCGGACGATCCACGCGTGGCATTCCGGCGCGCCGCGATCGATCAAGCGGTGGCGGCGATTTATCTGGAGACCATCGCGGGCTTGGGCGTGGAGCACACGGAAGATCTGCTGCGCCTGCACACGGAGAGCTGGCGCGCCTTGCGCGAATACCAGCGGCTGAAATACGACGACGCCGTGGCCGACGACTGGTTCGACCATTTCACGGGCCTCGCGCGGCCTTACATTCGTGAAAAGATCCGCCTCACGCGCGAATTCGCTCTGCACCTGGACGAAGGGGCACAGCGCTATGCGCGCATCTACGACGAGCTGTTGCAGGAGTTGGTCGACGAAGCCCTGGCCGCGCCTCAGAAGAAATCTTTCGTGCCCGCGGATTTTTCCCATTCCTGAAGCGACGTGCTGGTGCGCCGGAATTCCTCGGCCAGGCGCCCTTCCAAGTGGCCGAAGCGGCCCACCACCTGCCGCGCCCAGCGCACATATTCCACGCGCCGCTCGAAGCTCCAGTTGGCCGGGGGGCTGCTGGCGATGCTGCGAATATTGGCGATTTTGTCAGCCGCGCTGAGCGCCTGCGCGCGCGCCGATTTGCCGGCGGCGTGCTCGATCTGGAGCGCCTTGCGCCTCTCCTTGGGCAGCGATTTGTCATCGCTGACTTCGGCTACCAGAGAGGCTACGTCTTCACCGAAGCGCGCCGCGATTTCTTCGCGCGTGACGCCGACATCCTCGATGGTGTCGTGCAGCAGCGCGGCGACGATCAAGTTGGTATCCAACTTGTCGGTCAGGCGCGCCAGCAATTCGGCCACTTCCAGCAGATGGTTCACGTAAGGCTCGGCGGTGTGCCCTTTGCGGCGCTGGGCGGAATGGCGCTGGGCGGCGAAAAGGGCAGCGTCGAGAATCTGGCGGACAGGCGTCAGGCAGTCGGACATGGTACCTGACTTTATTATGCCTGTCCGCGTTTGCTACCGCCCGGGCACCACGTCGATTTGCAGCATGGGGTCGGCGGCGGGTATGTAGGTCACCGGCAAACCCAGTTCCTTGCGAACGATGTTGGTACCCTGCGCGATGGCGCTGGCCTTATAAAATGCGATTTCCCGGTTGCAGCCCTGCCGCCCGAAGCCGCAGTCGCTCGAGACGATCAGTTTCTCCGCCGGAATGTACTTCAGCGCTTTGCGGATTTCTCCCGCCACTTCTTCCGGCCGGTCGGCTTGCAGCGTGCGATGGCTGACGGCGCCGATGCAGATCTTCTTGGCCAGATTGTGTTTGAAGGGCTCGAATAATTCCAGGTCCTTTTGATTGCGGTCCTTCATTTCCAGCGTCCACACGTCGCCGCGGCAGCGTTCCAGATAGATCTCGATGGAATTCTTGTAACTGGTGTCTTCCATCACGCGCTGCATATTGGGATTGCCCCAACAGGTGTGAATCCACAACTCCACGTCGTCGAGGCCCTGGACTTCGCGGTTGAAGGCGTCCACCATGAACTTCACTTCGTCGTGATCCTTGCCGTAGGTGTTGGCCATGAAGTGGAAGGTGGGTTCCTCGATCTGCATGCAGCGGCAGCCGGCCTCGCGCAACGCCAGCAGCTCCGTGTTCATGGCGACGGCCATGTCCCAAATTACTTCGCGCTTGTCTTTGTAGTGGGGCGTGTGAATGTCGAGAAACAAGGCCATCACCTGCGAGCAGCACGTGCCGAACTTGACCGGCTTGCGCGTGCGCGCCTGCGTCATGCGCCACAGTTTGGCGTAGTCGAGCGAGCGATGCTCGATCTTGCCGGTGACGTGGGGCCAGCGCCAGCCGGTGTAGATCTCATTCAGCAGCGTGCCCGGAGGATAATGCAGCCACGGCGCGGTGGTCGCTTCGGGCTGTAGATGGTCGCCTTCAAAGCCGGTCCAGCGCTGGAGCGGATAGTGGTGCCAGGCGCGGCCGGCCAGGTCTTCGTCGACATGCAGGTCGCCGTGCGTGAGGATATCCAATCCCGCGCGCTCCTGGTCGCCGATCATCACGGCGATGGCGTCCTGATACTTCTCGCGAAACCGGATGTCGAGCATGCAGGTGTCAAGAGAACGGCCCCACATGCAAACATCGAACCAGCGCGGGCGCGGGAACGATCCGGTGGTGGTGCAGGGGAGAATCCGATCGGCGGTTGCGGTGAGCACTGAAGTTCCTCCAAACCGGCATTGTAATGCCCGGCGCGCCGCATTGTTATGATGAAAGTTCCCAGCCATGATTGTGGAGGCCCATGTCGCCCGTTTCGATTCGATTTCGCTCGATGGAGGCGCGACGCTTTCACCCGTGGAAGTGGCTTACGAGACCTACGGCGAACTGAACGCGGCGAAGTCCAACGCCATTCTGATTCTGCACGCCTTCTCGGGCGATGCGCATGCCGCCGGCATCAGCCCGGAAAGCGGCAAGCCGGGCTGGTGGGACAACATGATCGGTCCCGGCAAGGCCTTCGACACCAACAAATATTTCGTGATCTGTTCCAATGTGCTGGGCGGCTGCCGCGGCACCACGGGCCCGGCTTCCATCAATCCCGCCACCGGCATGTCCGTACGCCATGTCGTTTCCGGTGATCACCATCGCGCGATATGGTGCGGCTGCAGAAGATGCTGATCGATCACCTGGGCATATCACGGCTGCTCAGTTTGTCGGGCGGATCGATGGGCGGCATGCAGGCGCTCGAATGGGCCGTGTCGTATCCGGAGCGGTGGTGTCGACCATTCCGATCGCCAGCCACGGCGCGCCACAGCGCGCAGCAGATCGCCTTCAACGAAGTGGGCCGGCAGGCGATCATGGCCGATCCCGACTGGAACGAGCGGCAACTATTACGGCAGGCAATCCGCCCGCGTCGCGGGCTGGCGGTGGCTCGCATGGTGGGCCACATCACCTACATGAGCGACGATTCCATGCGCGAGAAGTTCGGCCGGCGGCTGCGCGGGAAGAACAGCTTCGGCTTCGATTTCGACGTCGATTTCGAAGTGGAAAGCTATCTGCGCTATCGCGGCAGCGAGTTCGTCAGCCGCTTCGACGCCAATTCGTATCTCTACATCACCAAGGCGATGGATTATTTCGACCTGTCCAACGGCACGGGCGCCATGGCCGCCGCGTTGGAGCGGACCAAGGCGCGCTTTCTGGTGATCAGTTTCAGCTCGGACTGGCTGTATCCCAGCTACCAATCGCAGGAAATCGTGCGCGCGCTGCGCAGCCGCAATGTGGATGTCGCGTACTGCGAACTGCCCTCCAATTACGGCCACGATGCGTTTCTGGTGGACGTGGCGGAGCAGACCGAACTGGTGCGCGGCTTCCTGGCCAGCACCTACGAAAAGGCGGCCGCATGACTGCCGCCGCTTCGCAACCGCACGGCAAGCCTTTTGTCGGCGAACTGCTGGGGCGCAGCGATTACGCCATCATCGGCGAGATCGTCGAGCCGGGCGCCAAGGTGCTGGACCTCGGCTGCGGCGAGGGCGAGTTGCTGCAATGGCTGGCGGAGAACAAGGGCGTGGACGCGCGCGGCGTGGAGATTTCCGGCGCCAAGGTGCAGCGCGCCATCGCCCGCGGCGTGTCGGTGTATCAGGGCGATATCGACCAGGGCCTGGCCGATTATCCGGACGCAGGCCTTCGATTACGTGATCCTGAGCCAGACGCTGCAGGAGACGCGCCAGCCGCTGCAGGTGCTGCGCGAAATGCTGCGCGTGGGACGCCGGGCCATCGTGGCGTTTCCAAATTTCGGGCATTGGCGCGTGCGGCTTTCGATGCTGACCACCGGGCGCGCGCCGAAGACTCGTCTGTTTCCTTACGATTGGTACGATTCGCCGAACATCCATTTTTTGACGGTGGACGATTTCGAGCAGCTTGCCCGGAAGGAAAGCCTGGTGATCGAGCGGCGGTTCTTTCTCGACGGGCGGCGGCGCGTTACGGCGAGCCCTAATCTGCGCGCGGAAGTGGCCGTCTACCTGGTGCGGCGATAGCTCATTCAATCTTCGTGAACCAGCGCGTCGAATAGCGTTCCCAGCATTTGTTTGGCTTGCCGCGACGGCAGGCGCAGGGGATCGTACGCGTGCTCCAGGGAGAAACCCGCCAGCACGGCCTCCAGCGCGACTTTTTTCAAATCGTCGCATTGGCCCTCGATGATGTCGCCCATCTTTAGCGACGCGCGGACGCGGCGGTGGGTGGCGGCGAGGCGCGCGCGCAGGCTGGGGCGGCGCACCGCGAACAGCTTGAATTCCACCATCAGCATGGCCCAGCGCTTGTCGGCGATGCGGGAAACGAAGAATTCCCGCAGTGCCGCCAGCCGTTCCGCCGGCGTATCGGCAGCAGTGCCAATGCGGCGCGGATTTGCTGGATGCGGCGCTCGGCTTCCTGCTCGAAAAGCGCAAAAAACAGATCTTCTTTGGTGCGGAAATGCGCGTAGAAAGCGCCCCGCGTGTGCCCGGTACCGGCGGCCACATCCTCGATGCGAGCCGCTTCGAAACCGTCGCGCGCAAAGATCCGGCGCGCGGAATCGAGCAGCGCCTGGCGGGTTGCCGCGGTGCGCTGCTGGTGCTTATTGCTTGGCGGCGCTGCGGCTGCCGGGCGGCGAACGACTCTGTCCTCGGTTCGCGCCATGGTGGGAACGGCCATTTGTCTTCATTATATACATTCATGCATGTATATAATGGAGACTGTGATTGCATCCGAGCTACGGCGCTTTTTGGCGATCTGTTTTGCTATCCTGGCTCCGGTCGCCGCATCTGTTCTGCGGGCACAGGCGCCCCCGGGCGCCATGGGCGGCGGCTCTACGCGACCCGCCGTACTGCCGCCATCGGGACGTACCAGCCCCACCGGCTCGGTAACCGTGCAGCAGAGCACTTCGCCCGCCGGTGTCGATACGCTGAACACATCCATTCAGATCGGCGGAAATCTGCAAGGCAGCGTGCCGTCCCCCAATTTGGCCGCCGGCCCGATCTCCCTCACGCTGGGAGATGCCATCCAACGCGGGTTGGAGACCAACCTCGGAGCCATCGCGGCCGGAAACTCGGCGGCTGCCGCGCGTGCACAGACCTTGCAGGCGCACGGCGCGCTCCTGCCGTACATTTCGGCGAACGCCTCCGATACGGTGGCGCAGACGAATCTGGCGGCGTTCGGATTCGTGTTCAGTTTGCCGCCGGGGTTGAACTTCTCCATCCCGTCCGTCGTGGGACCGTATAACTACTCGCAAGCGCAGATCGCCCTCACCGAATCCATCTACGATCCCGTAGCGCGCCGTAACTGGAACGTCGCTAAAGAATTGGAGCGGGCCTCCAGCCTGTCCGTGAAAGACGCGCGCGAATTGGTAGTGATCGCGGTCGCGGGCGCGTATTTGCAGACCACGGCAACCGCGGCGCGGATCGAGTCGCAGCGCGCCCAGGTGGACAATGCGCAAGCGGTATACGACCAGGCGCGCATCCGCAAGGAAGCTGGAACGAACGCGCGCATCGACGTGATGCGCACCCTGGTGGAGTTACAAACCCAGAAACAGCGTTTAAACTCTCTGGCATCCGATCTGCGCAAGCAGAAGCTCGCCTTAGCACGCATCATCGGCCTGCCCCTCGACCGCGAGTTAACTTTGACCGAGCCTCTCACGCCCGATACGATTCCCATACCCGAGCCGGCGAGCGCCGTCGCAGAAGCCCTCAAGCTTCGCTCGGATCTCGCCGCAGCCAAGGCGCAGGTCAGCGCCGCCGAACGGGCGGTGGGTGCGGCGCGCGCCGAGCGTCTGCCCTCCGTTGCGTTCAACGGCGATTACGGCGTGCTGGGCGCAAACCCCGTGCAAACGCATGGCGTATTCACCGCGACGGGAAGTGTGACGGTGCCCATTTGGACCGGCGACCGCGATGAAAGCGGATGTGGAGCAAGCGGAAGTTTCCCTGCGCCAACGCCAGGCCGAGCTCGCCGATCAGCAGGGAAAGGTGGAGCAGGAGGTCCGCGCCGCTTTAATCGAGCTGGAAACCGCTACCGGACAGCTCCAGCTTTCGACAACCAATCGCGACTACGCGGCCGAAACGCTGCGGGAAGCTCGCGATCGCTTTAACCTCGGCGTCACGACCACGGTGGAAGTGGTGCAGGCGCAGGAGCAAGTGGCCGGCGCCGAAGCCGATTATATTTCCAGCTTGTTTTCGCTGGATCTGGCGCGCCTCAACCTATCCCGCGCCGCCGGTCAGGCGGAGACCTCTTTGCCGGATCTATTAAAAGGAAAACGACCATGAGTGCCACCCAGAATCCGGAAATCATGCCGGCCGATTCGCCTTCTCCACCTCCTACTGTCGCGCCGCCCGCAGCGGAACGGTCGGGCCGCCGGCGCGCATTCACGATCTTCTTTCTAGTGCTGCTTTTGGCCGGCGCCGGCATCTTCTTCTACTGGCTGCATGCGCGACAGTTCGAATCGACGGACGATGCTTTCGTCGAGATGCATCTCGACGCCGATCGGCGCACGCGTGGACGGCACGATTGTTAAGGTCTACGTCGAGGATAACCAGTTCGTGCACGCGGGAGATCCGCTGGTCGATCTGGACCCGCGCGATCTGCAAGTCGCGGTGGATCAGGCAACCGCCGTTCTCAGCCAGGCTCGCATCCAGGTGACGGCGCAGCAGCCCAATATCCCGATCACGCAAGAAGAGAACACCGCGAATGTGACCAGCGGCGGCGCCGGCGTCGACCGATGCGGAAGCCGCCGTGGGCGCGGCCGAGCACGATCGCGATGCCTCTGCCGCGCGCCTCACCGAGGCGGAAGCCAATAGCGCCAAGGCGCAGGCCGATCTGGCGCGCTATAAGATTCTGATCGCGCACGAAGAAGTTGCGCAGCAGGAGTACGATCAAGTCGATGCTACGGCCAAGGCCCAGATGGCCAATGTCGTGGCTGCGCGTTCGAGCCTGGCGTCGGCGGCCCGCATCGTGGATCAGCGAAAAGCGCAGGTGATTGGAGGCGCAGAGCCGCTTGCGCCAATATCAGCAGACAGCGTGCGCACCAGGTAGCGATTCGCCAGGCCGCCGTCCGCTCGCAGGTGGCAAATTCCCAGAGCGCCCAGGCGCAACTGGAACAGGCGCAACTGCGGCTCTCCTATACCAAGATCGTCGCGCCCGTGGACGGCATCGTGATGAAGCGTTCCGCCGAAGTGGGTGCACGAGTTTCGCCCGGCCAGCAATTGATGACCATCGCGGAGGCGGGCGAGATCTTGGGTGACAGGCCAACTTCAAGGAGACGCAGCTTTCCAGCCTGCAGCCCAAGCAGGCCGCCAGAATTTACGTGGATGCCCTGCACCGCGACTTTCGACGGCTACGTGGACACCATCGGCGGCGGCACCGGCGCCATCAGCAGCGTGCTGCCTCCGGAAAATGCGACGGGAAACTACGTGAAAGTGGTGCAGCGTATCCCCGTGCGCCTGCGTTTCCGCCCCAACCAGCAGGGGCTCGAGCTTTTGCGCGCGGGCATGTCGGTCGAACCCGAAGTTCACAATCGGCAAATAGGATGCCGGCCAACCCGACACCGCCGCCAGAGTGGCGGCCCTCGCATAATCCGTATCTGATCGCGCTCACGGTGACCCTGGCGACATTCATGGAGGTGCTCGATTCCTCCATCGCCAACGTGGCGCTGCCGCATATCGCCGGCTCGCTCGGCGCGTCGTATAACGAAGCCACCTGGGTGCTCACCAGCTACCTGGTTTCGAGCGCCATCGTGCTGCCGGTCTCCGGGTGGCTTTCTACCGTCATCGGCCGCAAGCGCTTCTACATGGGATGCGTCCTGCTGTTCACCATCTGCTCGTTCCTGTGCGGCATCGCCACCAGCCTGCCATTGCTGATCGTGGCCCGCATTCTGCAAGGCGCGGGCGGCGGCGGCTTGCAGCCTTCCGAGCAGGCAATTCTGGCGGATCAGTTTCTCCACTGAAAAGCGCGGCATGGCTTTCGCGCTCTACGGCATGGCCGTCGTGGTGGCGCCCGCCATTGGGCCGACGCTCGGCGGTTGGATCACCGACAATTTCAGTTGGCACTGGATCTTCTTCATCAACCTGCCGATCGGCGCGCTTGTCGCTCTTTCTGACCTCCCGCATGGTGGAAGATCCGCCATGGCTTCAGCGGCCGCCGCAGCTCCGGCATCCGCATCGATTACATCGGTCTCGGCTTGATCGTACTCGGCGTCTCTTGCCTGCAGGTTGTGCTGGACAAAGGGCAGGAAGTCGATTGGTTCGCCTCACCGCTGATCCGCACCATGTTCGGCCTGGGACTGCCGGTGCTGATCGGATTCTTCCTCTGGGAGTGGTATCACGCCGACCCCATTGTAGACGTGCGCCTGCTCAAGAACCGGAATTTCGGCACCGCCGTATTTTTCTCGTTTGTGCTGGGTATGGTGCTGTTCGGATCCACCGTATTGATCCCGGAGTTTCTGCAGGTGAGCCTCGGCTATACCGCGGAGCGCGCGGGCATGGCGCTTTCGCCGGCCGGATTTCGTGCTGATGCTGATGATGCCGATCGCCGGCCGCATCACCGCGCAGCAAGGCCGATCCGCGCTTGCTGATCTCCATCGGCTTTCTGGGGACGGCGATCATGCTCTACCGCTTCACCATCATCAACCTGCAGATCGACTTTCACACCATCATGTTCCTGCGCATGGCGCAGGTGCTGTTCATGCCGTTCATCTTCATCCCCATCAGCACGCTGAACTATGTCGGCGTGCCGCGGGAAAAGAACAACCAGGTTTCCGGGCTTTCCAATTTCGCGCGAAATTTGGGCGGCAGCATCGGAACGTCCGTGCTGGGCACGTTTCTGGCGCGGCAGAACCAGATCCATCAGATCGAATTTTGCCGCGCATACCAGCCACGGCGATCCGAATTTCGAGCGATGGATCGGCGGGCTGAAGGCGGTCTTCCTGGCGCAGGGCTACGACGCGGTTACAGCCGGACAAGAAAGCGCTGGCGCTGGCGTATGCTCAGTGGTGCACGGGCAGGCCAATGCGCTTGAGTTTTGAAAACAGCTTCTGGGTGATGTCGCTGGTGATCGCCTGCCTGGTTCCGCTGCCCATGATCATGCGGCGGCCGAAGCCTGGGGAACAACAGGCGTCCATGGGTCACTGAGCCTTGTGCTTTTCGCTTCGGCCCAGCAGTTGATGCAGGGCGAAGGGCACTTCGTCGGGATGGGTTGCGCACCAGGCAAGGACCCGCTCCAGTTTCAGCGTGTCGTCGGCGATGGCGCTGATTTCCATCAGCTCAGTTTCTATGGTCTCCGGATCTCGCATGGCAACTCCAGCATGGCACAGCCTTGCGCTTAATGCTTCGTCAGGTTCTCGAACAGGAACAGCCCGCTCTTGCCCGCCACCACGAAATCGGGTTGGCCGTCGCCATCGAGATCCGCCACCGGAATCTGCATGCCGCCGCCGGTGCGGGTGCTGTAATCGATGACGTGCTTGACCCACTCGATTTTCTTGCCGCCATCGAGGCGCATGAACTCGTACCAATAAATGCCCAGCGGTTCGCGCTCGCCCGGATCGTGGCCGTTGTGCGCCATGTAGCGTTTGCCGGTGAGTAAATCCATCTGCCCGTCGCCGTTCAAATCGACCATGGTCACGGCGTGCGCTTGCGACCAGCTTTCGTCGATCATGTGCTTGGTCCACTTGCCGTCGGCGCCCTGCTCCAGCCAGAAGATGCCGTAGTTGTGCGCCATGGACGTGACGATATCCGGCCGCCCGTCGCCGTTCACGTCGTAAACGTAGATGAAGCCGGTATCGCCCAGATCGAAATCGGGATGCCATTTCCATTCGCCGCTGCGCGGATCGGCGGGCGCTTCGAACCAGCCTTTCGGGGTGATGATGTCGTTGCGTCCGTCGCCATTCACGTCGCCCGCGCCGATGCCGTGCCCCCAGCTTTTCGGGCTGACCACGTGCTTCACGAACGCGCCGTCCTTGGCTTCGTACCAGGCCAGCGGCATGTTCGTATCGCCGAATTCCGGCAGCACTTCGCGCGCCTTGCCGTCGTTATCCAGATCCACCAGAAACGCGAACTCCACCGGCGAGGCGGTTTCGATCATGTGCTCTTTCCAGTCGCCCGCCGCGCCGGGACCGGGGTTTTCGCTCCAGAAGAGCCGGTGCGCGAACCATGAGCAGCTTACGATATCGATGCGCCCGTCGCCATTGACATCGAGCGGCAGGTCGCTGAAATTGTCGATGTAGTTGTTGGTGTAGGGCAGGGAACGGAACTTGTGCTTGGTCCAGAGCGGGCCTTCGTACCAGTTCTCACCCGATACGATGTCGGGTTTCCCGTCGCCATTCATATCGGCGATGGCGCAGCTTTCGTTGGCGCCCAGATCGAGCGTATGTTTTTCGAAGGCTATATCGGCGGGCCGCGTCGCGGTCCAGGCTATGGCGCCGGCCACGCACAGGCAGGCAGCCGCCGGCAACACCAGGCGAAGCATGCGCCGATTGTAACTCGGAGTATGCTGGATGATTATGCGGAAGCTATTTGGCGTGCTGGTTGTTGCCGCGATCTGCCTGGCGCAGGAACCGGCTGATCCCTGGGCAAAGGCGGAGCTGATCGATCCGCCGGTGCTGGTGGAGGCGTTGCACTCAGCGAAACCTCCGGTGGTGTTGTGTACGGCATTCCCGGTTTTGTACCGGAGCAAGCACATCCCGCATGCGCTCGAAGCCGGGCCGGGATCGAAGCCGGAGGGCCTCGCGCTGCTAAGGAAAGCCGTGGCCGATGTGCCGAAGGACGCGGATATCGTGCTTTATTGCGGCTGCTGCCCGATGTTCAAATGCCCCAATATTCGCCCCGCGTATCGCACGCTGAAGGAACTGGGCTACCAGCACGTGCGGGTTCTGAATATCCCCACCAACATGCACGAGGATTGGTTCGGCAAAGGCTATCCCGGCGAAGGAACCAGCGCCACCGCGATGGTACGCTAGACGCGCGCCGCTACTCGTAGCGCAGTGCGATTAACGGGTCGACGGTAGCCGCGCGCCGCGCCGGGATGTAGCAGGCCAGCGCCGCGACGGCGGTCAAAACCACGCCGGTCGCCAGCAGCGTTACCGGATCGCGCGGCGAAATGCCGAACAGCAAGCTGTTGAGCAGACGCGTCAGGATCAACGCGCCTACGAATCCGATGCCCAGGCCGATGCCGGTGAGCCGCATCCCGCGCCGCAGCACCATCTGCAGCAAACTGCCGCGGCTCGCGCCCAGCGCGGCGCGAATTCCCAACTCGTGCGTCTGTTGCGTCACCGTATAACCAATCACACCGTAGATACCGATGGCCGCCAGCAGCAGCGCCAGCGCGGCAAAGACCGACAGCAGGATGGCCTGCATGCGTCCGCTGGCCACGCTGCCCGACTTAATCTGGTCGAGCATTTGCAAATCGGCCACCGCCTGGTCTTTATCCACCGCGTGTATGGCCGCCTGAATGGCGCTGGTCAGCGTGCGCGGATCGAGCGCGCCGCGCAGCACCATACTCACATCGTTGGTCGGGCTTTGCTCGAAGGTCACGTACATGCCGGGGCTGACGCGGTCGGACAGGCTGCCGGTCTGTTCGTTGCCCACGATGCCGACCACTTCCCACGGAATTTCCTCGCCCAGTCCGGGCTGGCCGTAGAGAATCTTCTGTACCAGGATGCGCTTGCCGATGGGATCTTCTCCCTTGAAATACCGCGCCGCCATCTCTTCGTTAATCACCATGACCGGCGCGCCGCCCGCGCTGTCGTGGTTGTCGAACGCGCGTCCCCGCTTCAGGCCGATACCGAGCGTGCGGAAATAGCTGCCGGTCACGCGCTTGTAAAATGCCGCCGTGCGATTGGCGCGATCCACGAAAGCGTGCTCCGCGACCTGGAACGGCATGCCGTCGCCCCACCCGCGCATGGGCAGCACGTTGCTGAAGGCCACATCGCGCACTCCGGGCGTGGAACGCAGCCCGCCATCCAGCGTGCGCAGATATTCGATCAATTGCTCCGGCCGCGGCAGCCGTTCGCGCGCGATGGGCAGCCGCGCGGTGATCACGTTTTCGCTGCTGAATCCCGTGTTCACGCGCAGCATGCGGAAGAAGCTGCCGATCAGGAGGCCGGCGCCGGCCAGCAGCACGAAGGCCAGCGCGACTTCGGAAACAATCAGGGCGCTGCGCAGCCGCGCGCGTCCCGATCCTGGGGTTGAAGATCTTCCGCCTTCTTTCATGGCCGACGCGGGATCGACGCGCGCGGCGTGGATGGCCGGCGCGAGGCCAAACAAAAGCGCCGTCAGCAGCGAAATACCCAGCGTGAAAAGAAGGATGTTGGTGTCGATGGTAACGTCCGCCTCGCTGGGCAGCGAGAAGGCGGGCGCCATGCGCATCAATCCGCGAATCATGCCGTATCCCAGTGCCAGCCCCAGAGCGCCGCCCGCTCCCGCCACGATCAGGTTCTCGGTCAGCAACTGCCGGATCAGCCGCCAGGTACCCGCGCCGAGCGATGCGCGCACGGCAATCTCCCGCTCGCGCGCCGCGCCGCGCGCCAAGGTCAGGTTCGCCAGGTTGGCGCACCCGATCAGCAACACAGCGCCCACGGCCGCCAGCAGCACTAGCAGGGATCTGCGCAAATCCTGACCCACCACCTGATCTTCCAGGCGGTCGATCTTAACGCCCCAACCCTTGTTGGATTCCGGGTAGGCCTGCGCGATGCGCGCCCCGATGGCGTCCATTTCGGCCTGCGCCGTCGCCACTGTGACTCCGGGCTTCAGCCTTCCGAACGACAGCAGCCAGTGGTAATCGCGGGTCATGTCCTTCGGCGAGAAAGCCAGCGGCGTCCACAGATCCATCCAGTCGCGGCCAAAGGGACCGTTCGCCGGCATCACGCCGATCACCGTGCGGGGCGTGCCGCTGAGCGTCAGTTTGCGCCCGATGATGGCGGGGTCCGCGCCGAAGTGGCTCTCCCAGAGCTTATGGCTCAGCACCACCACCTGGTCTTTGCCCAATTGGTCTTCGTCGGGGGCAAAGGTCCGGCCCAGGGCCGCCGGAATACCGAAAATGTCGAAGTACGACGCCGAGACGCGCACGCCCGGCAGTTCTTCCGGCTTTCCCGATCCGGTGAGCGTCATGTTTCCGCCGTAATTGATGGCCGCCAGGTGCTCGAACACCGTATTCTGATTTTTCCAATCGAGGAAATTCAGGGTGGAAATGCCGTTGCGGTCGAACCCCGGCGGCTTCTCCCAGACCATCGTGATCCGGTGTGGATCGCGATACGGCAGCGGCTTCAGCAGCACGCCGTTCACGAAACTGAAGATGGCCGTGTTGGCGCCGATGCCGAGCGCCAGCGTGAGCAAAGCGATGACGGTGAAACCGGGAGAGCGGCGCAGCGTCCGGAGGGCGTAGTTCATGGCTATTCCTTGGACGCCGCGGGACAATTTCGGTTGGCAGCGTCTGGTGGTAAATACTCGGCGCGCCACGCCAGGTTACAGCGCCGCAAAAATCGTGATAATCTCCGGCGATCGCCGCCACCATACTGTTGCTGTGAAATCGATACTTGCCGTCCTGGCGCTGGCTGCGTGCTTAAGCGCCCAGGATTCCAACGCGCCAAACTATACCGCCTCCGGCATCGTGAATGGCGCGAGCTTCGCGCCTGGCATGGCGCCCAACACCGTCGTTTCGATCTTCGGTACCAACCTCTCGTGGGATACCGCTACCGTTGCCCCGGGCGACATCGGCAGCGGCGTCATGCCCACCAGCCTTGGCAATGTGGAAGTTTACTTTGAAGGCTGGCCCGCGTATCTTTATTATGTTTCTCCGCAGCAGATCAACCTGCTGGTCCCCAGTTCCCTCATCGCAGGGGATTTCCAGTTCTGGGTGGCGCGTCAGGGCCTGCGCGGGCCCATCGTCACGGTCACCTTGCAGAGCACAGCCCCGGCGATGTTCCTGCTCTCCTCCGGTGTGATCGTGGCGTCGCACCTGGATTGGTCGGTGGTCACCAGCGATGCGCCCGCACAGCCGGGCGAAGTGGTTACGTTGTGGGCTACCGGACTAGGCAAAACCAATCCCACGCTGCAGGATGGCATGCTGCCGATCAGCGCGCAGTGGCTCCTGGCGCTCGATCAATTTGAAGTGTGGATTAACGGCGCCGCGCTCGAAGCATCGGCGATTCTCTACGCCGGCGTCGCGCCCGGTTACGCGGGGCTTTATCAAGTGGATGTGCGGTTACCCGATCCGCTGCCGCCCAACCCGGAGATTCGCATGGGGTTCAACGGCAACATGAGCCCGGCGGGAATCATCCTGCCGGCCCGATAAACCGGCGGCCGGCTTTAGTGCATGATTTCCAGATATCCGCCCGTGCTGGCGTCCACGAAGACCGAAAAATTGCTGGTGCCCGCCGACTCGCCCCAGATCACGCGCCAAGTGGGGTCGGGAAACTTGGGTGTTTCTTCCAGCAGAAATGTAATAGGCTTGCCGGGATTCTTCTTGTCGTAGTCCGCGCCCTTTTTCATGGCTGTTTCGTAGGCATCGCCCGAGTCGATTTTGACGGCCGCGATTTGGAAACTCTTAGCGGAACCGAGAGTTCCGGAGTCGGTACCCGCGAATACGCCTTTGTGCAAATTGCCTTCCGACTCGACCACGGAATAAGTCCAACTGCGGGTCTTCCCCTGGCTGGGGGATACGAACAACGCCTGCCACGCGGCGGCCTTTCCCGGCTCTACCTTGACTTCGGGAAGCTGCATGCTGGTCAGCTTGACGATCTGAATATCGGCGGCCCACGCGCGCGCCGCGATATACATCTGTTGCAAGGCCTGACGCCCGGACACAGGCTCGGCGGGCTTTTCTTCCGCCTTCTTAACCGGCGCGGGTGCGTCCGACGAACACCCGGAAAGCGACATCAGCAGCGCTGCGGTGGCAAAAAGTGTAAATGTTTTCATGAAAACGTCCTGAGAAGCCATATTCTAGCAACTGAGCCATCCTTGCGCAGGCTGATTCCGCGTTTTCCGGTAGTATAATCGGACTAATCGAAAGGGGTGCTCTCATGGAAAATGGCATCCGAAGGCGAACCGTTGTGGGGTTGACGGTCGGAATTGTGCTCTCGTTTCAGCCGGGGTGGGCGCAGAAACCTCCGCCTTTAGGGAGTGGCGGCGGGGGCGGGGGCACTCACCTTCCGCCGAATATCGGCAGCCAGCCGATGGGCCCGAGCACGGGTTCCATCAATGGCAGCATCTATCTGACCGGGAACGTGATGCTGGACGACGGCACTTCTCCCCCGGGCTCCATAACCATCGAGCGCGTCTGCGGAGGAGCGCCGCGCGCGCAGGCCTACACCGATCAAAAAGGCCGCTTCAGCTTTCAGATTGGCCAGACTGCCGGGATCACCCAGGACGCGAGCGAAGAGGGTTCCGGCCTGCCGGGCCAGCCGAACCACTCCACCAGCAACGTGGCGACGGGCATCGGCGTCCCTACCCCGCAACAGCCCATGATGCCGAACATGCAGCTTGCCAATTGCGATCTGCGCGCGGTGCTGGCGGGCTATCGCTCCGACACCGTGGGCCTGGGATCCCGCCGCATTCTGGACGATCCCAATGTCGGCACTATCGTGTTGCACCGGCTGGCCAACGTGGAAGGTTCGGCGATCAGCATGACCAGCCTGCAAGCGCCCAACGACGCGCGCCGCGCCTATAATCGGGCGATCCAATATCTGCGCAAGGAAAAGCCCGAGGATGCCGCCCGTGAATTGCGCAAAGCGGTCGAGATATATCCCGCCTATGCAGCCGCCTGGTTTGAACTGGGACTCATCCAAGCCCAAAAGGGCGAGAACGGCCCGGCGCGCGGCTCCTTAGAAAAAGCCATCGCCGCGGACGCGAAGTACATCAACCCTTACGTGAAGCTGGCGGAACTGGACGCTCAGGATCAGGATTGGTACAAACTAGCCGCCACCACGGCGACACTGCTGAAACTCGACGCCGTCGACTACCCGGTAGCGTATCTTTACAATGCCACCGCCAATCTGAATCTGAATCAATTGGACGAAGCCGAGAAAAGCGCGCGTGCCGGAGAAAAGCTCGACAAGTCCCACCAGTATCCAAAAGTGCGGGAAGTGCTGGGCCTGGTTCTGGCCCAGAAGAAGGACTACGCCGGCGCAGCAGACCAACTGCGCGCGTACCTGACGCTGGCGCCGGAGGCGGACGACGCTGCTCGCATGCGCAGACAACTGGCGGAAATGGAACGGCTTGCGGGGCTGAACGGGGAAGCCAAAGCCGAGGCTGACAAGTCATGACCGGCGGGGTGCTTCTTGACTTTAGACGCGGCGGTAATTTATTCTAGCCATTCGTTTTGCCCATGCGCCGTGGCGCTTTGATTATGCCTAAGAACTCGCACGGCGACACCCAGACCGTCGAGCGTTTCCTCGATTCGACGCTCGAAAGCGTCGACGACGCCGAAGAACTGGCGCTGCAGGAAGCCGAGAAGGCCGGTGTCCCCGAAGACGATCTGCATAAGATCGCCATGTCGGTGCGCGAGTCCATGGTCAATGCGGTGGTTCACGGCAACCGCTATAACGCCCACAAGAAAGTACACCTCACCCTTTCCAAAAGCGCTGATAAGTTTGAGGTCCGCATCGCGGATCAGGGCGAGGGGTTCGATTACGATAATCTGCCGGATCCCCTGGCGCAGGAAAACCTGCTGCGCCACTCCGGCCGGGGCATTTTCCTGATCAAGGCTTTCATGGATGATTTTCAGGTGCGCCGCCTGGAACCCGCGGGCACGGAAGTAACTTTGGTAAAGCGCCTGGTGTCGAAATAAGAGAATATAGAAACAGGCTCATTTGCGAGCGAGGAGGCAGATTCGGTGAGTGTAAAGCTAAGCACGAGACAAGTTGGCGATGTGACCGTGGTGGACGTGGCCGGACGGATCACGCTAGGTGAAGGGTCCAGCGCGCTGCGCGACCTGCTGCGCGATCTGGTCGGCAAGAATCAGAAAAAGATTTTGTTGAACCTGGGAGATGTCTCCTACATCGATAGCTCGGGGATCGGCGAACTGGTTTCCGGCTTCACCACCGTAACGAATCAGGGCGGGATGCTGAAGCTTCTGAACCTGACCAAGCGCGTGAAGGATTTGTTGCAGATCACCAAGTTGTATACCGTGTTCGACGTGCATGACGACGAAGCGGCCGCCGTGCGCAGCTTTGCGTAGGCGTTGGTACTGAAAGCTCAAGCGTAAGGGGCGATCTGGTCCGCGATGCGGGCCTGGTCGCCCACGATCACAATCGTCATTCCGGATGGCACGAGGTAAGTCTCCGCCATCGCCCGCACATCGTCCGGAGTTACTTCGACGACCTTCCGCACGTACCTCGATAGATAGCCGCGATCCAACCCCTGCGCGTCCACGAAGTGTAATTGCGCGATGATGGCATCCGGGCTGATGGTGTTGCGCAGAACAAACAAACCCGCCAGATAGTTTTGTATCCCGTGCAGTTCGTCCCCGCTGGGAGGCGCTTCGCGCAGCCGGCCGATCTCGTAGAAGATTTCGTGCAGCGACGGTCCCGTTACCGCCGTGGTCACGTCCGCCGCTTGAATCCAGTAAGCCAAATGCGGGCGGGTGCCGATCTGGCTGATCGGCGAATAGGTGTAGCCCTTCTGCTCGCGGATGTTGGCGGTGATGCGCGAGATGAACGAGCCACCGAGCAGCGTGTTCATTACGTCCAGCTTGATGTAATCGGGGCTGGAGGGCGCCGCTACCGGCAGGCCCATCAAGAGGTTCGATTGCGGAGCGTCCGGGCGGTCGATCAATTGCAGGGAGCGCTTTTTCACCGGCTCGACGGGTAGCTCCGGCGCGGCAGTGCCCGCCGGCCACGCGCCGAACGCGTCTTCGATGGCGCCGCGCAGGTTGCCTTCCAGTTTTCCCGCGACGTACAGGCGGGTGCGCGCCGCGTGGAAATTCGCGGCGTAAAACTGGCGGACGTCCTCGATCCGGTAGCCCTTGAGATCGCTTTCCGGCGGGTAGACGCGCCCATACGGATGATTCGGAAACAACGTGCTCAGAAAACGTTCCCGCGCCAATGAGCCGGGCTGCGAGCGGTCGATCGACAGATCGCGCAGCAAATCCCCCCGCAGCCTGGGCAATTCCTCCGCCGGTAGCAGGGCCGCGCCGATCACGTCCGCCACCAAGGCGATGAACTTCTCCGCGAAATCGGATAGCACCACGCCGCCGACTGATGTGTAGTTGGCGCCCGCTGAGATATCGATTTGCCCGCCCATCTCGGCGGCCTCGCGCGCGATCTGCCCGGCCGACCGCGTGCGTGTGCCTTCTTTCATCAGCGCCGCGTTCAGCTTCGAGAGCCAGACTTGTCCGGCGGCTTCGTTCACCGCGGCCGCGCTAATAAACGCGCGAATCGCCACCTTCGGCACGGCGCCGTAGGGCACCAGAGTTGCCTGTATGCCGTTGGTCAGAGTGAAATCCGTCGTCGCCGGAAGCTGGAACGGCTTGGGCGGCGGCCCTTGCGGCGGTGTTTGTTTCATGGCCGCGCTCATGCCGCCACCTCTTCCGCCGCGCCCGGTTCAATCCGCAGCACCGTGCGATTCCTCCGCCGTAGATATTCCCGCGCCGTGGTTTGAATCAGCTCCGGCGTCACTTTGCGAAACTCCGTTTCGAGCGAATCGATGCGCGCCGGATCGTCGTCGAACAGCGCATAACAAGCCATCAAATCGGCGCGCCCGAAACCGCCGAATTCGGTCATGGTGTCGTAGAGGCGCGACCGCATTTTGGTGATGCTGCGATCGAGCAGGCTCTGTTCCACCGGCTTGGACTGCAGCGTCTCCAGCACGCCGTCGACGGCCGCCAGGATTTCCGCGGACTCCACGGTGGCATCGTGAAATAGCGACAGGGTGTACAGCATGGGCCCATCGTAATCGAACATGTTTCCGAGTTCGTTAATCGACCCGCCGATATCGCCCGTATAACCGCGCTTTTTCACCAGTTCCTGGTAAAGCAGGCTGTCGTCGCCCTGCACCAGCATCTCGTCGAGCAGTCCCATGGCGAAATATTCCGGCGAATGCCGCGGCGGCATGTGATAGGCGAACGCCAGCGCGGGCCGGTTAGCCAGCGGATCGGGCCGCGTGGCCATCTTTTCTACTTCCTGGCGCGGCTCGGCGATATCGGGAGTGGCGGGCAGTTCAGCGGCTGGAATATCCGAAAAATATTTCGCGATCATGGCCTGCGCCTCGGCCGGATCGAAATCCCCCACGATCGCCAGCGCCGCGTTGTTCGGCGCGTAGTAGGTCTTGAAGAACGCCTGCACATCGCCCAGCGTGGCGGCTTCAATGTCTTTCAGTTCGCCGTAAAAGTTATGCGAGTTGTACCAGTTCGCATTGGCGTATTGCGGCATCCACAGCCAGGGAAAGCCGCCGTAAGGCTCGTTGTGAATGGCCGACTTTACTTCGTTGATCACCACGCCTTTTTGGTTCACCAGATTCTCTTCGGTGATGGCCAGGCCCTTCATGCGGTCGGCCTCCGCCCAGAGCGCGGTTTCCAGCTTGTTCGCCGGCAGCAGTTCGAAGTAATTGGTGAAATCGAAGCGCGTCGAACCGTTCAGCACGCCGCCATTTTCCTGCACCAGCCGGATGAACTCCATCTTGCCGAGGTTTTGCGAGCCCTGGAACATCATGTGCTCGAACAGGTGCGCAAAGCCGGTGCGGTCGCGCGGTTCCACGCGAAATCCGATGCGGTAGTAAACGGCGGTGACTACGGTGGGCGCAGTGGAATCGGGCGACAAAATCACGCGCAGGCCATTGGATAATTTGTAGTAGGTGATGGGCACGGGGAAGCCTGGAAAAAACGTTCCTTTGGCTTACCGTAGCACGCTCGAGGGTTTATCCGCCGCCGACGAAGTGGACGATTTCGAGCCGGGCGCCGCCGTTCACCCCGGTCGCGTCCCAGGACTGCGGCTTCACGATCATCCTGTCCAACTCGACGGCCACGCGTGACCCGTCAATCGCCAAAAAATCCAGCAATTGGCGGAGGTTTTGGCCCTCTGGAATGGAGCGGACCTCGCCGTTTACGACGATTTCAATTTGAGCGTTGGTTGACACTGTTCTTTGGCAACCATTATAGTCAAATTTAGCCCATGCCCCAGACGTACGCCGAAACCTACTGGCCCGTTCTTCTTCAAGCCGTCATTGCGATGGCCGTGGCCGCCGGAATGATCGGCATTTCGTACCTTTTGGGCCACAAGGTCCGCAATCGCGTAAAAGACATGCCGTACGAATGCGGGATCACCCCCACCGGCAACGCCCGCGGGCGCTTCAGCGTGAAATTCTACCTGGTGGGGATGCTTTTCATCCTGTTCGATATCGAAGCAATCTTCCTCTATCCCTGGGCCGTGGTGTACCGCGAACTGAAAATGTTCGCGTTCTTCGAGATGTTGATCTTCATCGCACTGGTTCTGGCCGGTTTTTTCTACATCTGGAAAAAGGGCGCGCTGGATTGGTCCGGCGAGCCAAAACGCTAATCAGGTAGCATGCTTCCCGAAAATCTGAAAGAAAATTCCACCGCCGCCGCCTTAGAATCGTTCGATTCGAGCGCGGTGCTCTCCGCCGCCTTCGACCGCGGCGAACTGACTGTATCCATTGCCCCGGAAAAAATCGTCAGCGTGTGCGGATTTCTCAAATACGATTTGAAGTTTGTGCGCTTGAGCACGGTAACCGGCGTAGATTGGTATCCGGCCGAGCCGCGTTTCGAGGTGGTGTATCATCTACACTCTTTGGAGCGGAATGAGCGGCTGCGGTTGAAATGCAAACTGCCCGGCGCCGACCCGCAAATCGATTCCGTGACCGAAGTGTGGCGGAGCGCCAATTGGTACGAGCGCGAAACGTTCGATTTGTTCGGGGTGCATTTCCGCAATCATCCGGACCTGCGCCGCATCATGATGCCGGACGACTGGCAGGGGCATCCGCTGCGCAAAGATTATTGCATCACCGGCGACAGGGTTTGAGGCAGGAACGAACGTGAGCGAAATCGAAACACCCATCCTCGGACTCGAAGCGGCGGCCGTCGAAACTGCCGGACCCGGCCGGCGCCTGCTGACCCTGAACATGGGTCCGCAGCATCCCTCCACTCACGGCGTTCTGCGGCTGCAACTGGAATTGGACGGCGAGAACATCGTCAAATGCCGGCCCGATATCGGCTACCTGCACACCGGCATCGAAAAAGAGTTCGAGGTCAAGAATTACCAGCAGGCCGTCACTTTGACGGACCGCATCGATTACCTGGCGCCGCTTTCCAACAATCTCTGCTACTGCCTGGCCGTCGAGAAGCTGCTGGGTATCGAGATCCCCGCCCTGGCGCAGTGGATCCGCGTCATGCTGACGGAATTGACGCGCCTGAACAGCCATCTGGTGTGGCTGGGAACGCACGCCATCGACATCGGCGCGATGAGCGTCTTCCTCTATTGTTTCCGCGAGCGCGAAGACATTCTCCGCATTTTCGAAATGTTCTCCGGCCAGCGCATGATGACCAGCTACATCCGCATCGGCGGACTGGCGCTGGAACCGCCGCGCGGCTGGCAGCAGCGCGTGCGGACCTTCATCGAAGCCTTCCCCTCCAAGGTGGACGAGTACGAAGAGCTGCTCGACCAACAATCGCATCTGGATCGGGCGCACGCAGCGGCATCGGCTACATGTCGCTCGAGGATATGCTCGACCTGGGCGTCACCGGTCCCATGCTGCGCGCCGCCGGATTGAAGCTCGATGCGCGCAAGGACCAGCCGTATTCGAGCTACGAGAAATTCGATTTCGAAGTTGCCACGCGCACCGAAGGCGACGTCTACGCGCGTTATCGGGTCCGCATGGAAGAGATGCGCCAGAGCGCGCGCATCATCAAGCAGGCTCTGGAAGGAATGCCCGAGCGGCCGTTGGACGGCCGACGCGCCGCATGTCGTGCTGCCCGATCGCGAGAAGATGAAGACCCAGATGGAAGCGCTGATCTATCATTTCAAGATCGTCACGGAAGGCTTCCGCGTGCCCGCCGGCGAGGTTTACCAGGTGATCGAATCGCCGCGCGGCGAAATCGGCTATTACGTGGTCAGCGACGGCACCTCGAAGCCGTATCGCTGCCATGTCCGCGGACCCGAGTTTCGGCAATCTGCAGGCAGTGCCTTGCATGCTCGAAGGCACGCTGATCGCGGACTTGATCGCCTCGATCGGCAGCATGGATTTCGTGTTGGGAGATTGCGACCGCTAGAATTTCATGACTTTTTCGCCTGAACTGGAAGCAAGATTCGCCAAGATGTTGACCAGCTATCCGCCGGGGCGCACAGCGCTCGGCGGTGGTTCCCATGCTGCTGTACGCGCAGGACGAGATCGGCGCGGTCATCCCGCGAATTGATCGAAGAAGTGGCGCAGGCGCTGCGGCGTGACGCCGCTGCAGGTGGATGAAGTGGTGGGCTACTACTCCATGCTGCACACGAAGCCGCAGGGCAAATATCACGTGCAGGTTTGCACCAACATCAGTTGCCTGCTGCGCGGCGGCGAGGAACTCTACGAGCACGCCTGCAAGAAGCTCGGGATCGGCCACAAGGAAGTCACCGCCGACGGCCAGATTTCGCTGGAAGAAGTGGAGTGCATGGGCGCTTGCTCCTGGGCGCCGGCCGTCCAGGTGAATTACGATTTTCATCACAACGTCACGCCGGAGAAGTTGGATCAGTTGCTCGACGAGCCTGAGGAAGACTCAGTAATCGCCATGCTGTACAACGAACCCAATCCGCTGGAAACCAGAGTGCTGACCCGCGCTTCGGCCTGGCGAATTCGGCGTCGATCGATACCTATCTGGCCAACGACGGCTATCAGGCGTTCCGAAAAGCCGCGGGCATGACGCCCGAGCAGATCATCGACGAAGTGAAAGCCTCGAATCTGCGCGGCCGCGGCGGCGCGGGATTTCCCGACCGGCATGAAGTGGAGCTTCGTTCCGCGCACTTCGCCCAAGCCCAAGTACATCATGGTCAACGCCGACGAGAGCGAGCCCGGCACCTGCAAGGATCGCCTGCTGATGGAAAACGATCCGCACCAGTTGATTGAAGGCATGCTGATCGCCGGACTCTCGGTCGACGCGCACGCCGGCTACATTTACATTCGCGGCGAATATCGCTACCTGATCGAGATCATGGATAAGGCCATCGCGGAAGCCTACGCGCGCGGCTATCTGGGCAAGAATATCCAAGGCACCGGCTTCGATTTCGATCTCTACACGCATACCGGCGCGGGCGCTTACGAATGCGGCGAAGAAACGGCGCTGCTCGATTCGCTCGAAGGCAAGCGCGGCATTCCGCGCATGAAGCCCGCCATTTCCCGCGGTTTCGGGCGCGTGCCAGTCGCCCCACGCTGCTGAACAACGTCGAGACCTTCTGCGCGGTGCCGGCGATTATTCGCGATGGCGGCGCGGCCTTCGCGGCGCTGGGCATCCCGAAAGCCGGCGGCACCCGGCTGGTCTGCCTCTCCGGCCATGTGAATCAAGCCCGGCGTCTACGAATTGCCGCTCGGCTTCCCGTGTGAAAACGATGATCGAGGAAGTCGGCGGCGGCATTCTGCGGCGGCAAGAAGTTGAAAGCCTTCGTCCCCGGCGGATCTTCCTGTCCGGTGTTGACGGCGGCCGAATGCGAGGGCTCGACCATGGATTACGATGCCATGGCCAAAGCCAAAAGCATGCTGGGATCGGGCGGCATGGTGGTGCATGCGACGAAGACACCTGCATGGTGAAAGCCGCCCTGCGCATCATGCGGTTTTACGCCCATGAAAGCTGCGGCTGGTGCATCCCGTGCCGCGAAGGCACCACCTGGCTTCGCAAGATGCTGCAGCGCTTCCACGATGGCCAGGGCCAGCGCAGCGACATCGCATCTGATCGGCGAGCTGGCGAAGAATATGTTGGGCCGAACCTTCTGCCCGCTGGGCGACGCCGCGGCGATGCCGACCATCTCCATCGTCGAAAAGTTCTATCACGAGTTTGAAGCTCACCTGAACGGCAGACCCTGTCCGTATGAAGCAGGCGGGACCGTGCTGGTGACGGACATAACGAATGGCTGATTTAGTCACATTAACCATCAACGGCGTGTCGCTCCAGGCCGCCCCCGGGCACGCTGGTGATCGACGCCGCCAAGCACGCCGGCATCGAAGTGCCGGCCTTCTGCTATTACGAAGGGCTGTCGCTGCAAGCCGCCTGCCGCATGTGTCTGGT
The DNA here is from genome assembly GCA_963738375.1 of Bryobacterales bacterium. Taxonomy (GTDB): domain Bacteria; phylum Acidobacteriota; class Terriglobia; order Bryobacterales; family Bryobacteraceae; genus Bog-159. The sequence continues at coordinate 799,385 of CAVTWL010000006.1, forward strand.
GGAAGTGGAAAAGATGCCGAAGCTGATGACGGCTGCACGCTGCCGGTCGCCGAAGGCATGGTGGTGCACACCGAAACTCCGCCCGTGGTGGCCGCGCGCAAGGGCATGCTGGAATTCCTGCTGACCAACCATCCGCTCGATTGCCCGGTGTGCGACAAGGGCGGCGAGTGCGAGCTGCAGGACATGGTGTTCCGCTACGGCGCAGGCGAGAGCCGGTTCACCGAGATGAAGGTCCACGTGGACGAGAAGCAATGGTCGCCCGTGGTTTTCTTCGATGATCCGCGCTGCATTCTTTGCTACCGCTGCGTGCGCGATTTGCGATGAAGGCATGGGCGTGGGCGCTCTGGGCGTCATCAATCGCGGCGCCGTTTCGGAGATCGCTCCCAACAAAGGCGATCACCTGGAATGCGACGAGTGCGGCATGTGCATCGATATCTGCCCGGTGGGCGCGCTCACCAGCGGCACGTACCGTTATCAGACGCGCCCTTGGGAAATGAAGCACGTCGGCACCATCTGCACCCATTGCTCCAATGGCTGCAAGACCACGCTGGGCGTTCGCAACGACGAAATCATCCGCGGCAACAATCGCGACCACTCCGGCATCAATGGCGAGTTCCTCTGCATCAAGGGCCGCTACGCCTTCGATTTCTACAATCATCCCGAGCGCATCCATTGCGCCGCTGGTGCGCGTCGAACGGAAAGCTGCGAAGACAGTCCTGGTCGCATGCGCTGGCGACCGTGGCCGCCAAGTTTCAGGAAATGCGCGCGCGCGGCGGGAAGTTCGGCGTCATCGGATCGAACCACACCACCAACGAAGAAAATTACTACCTGCAGAAGTTCGCGCGTAAAGCGCTGGGCACCGGCAATATCGATCACCATCGAACCGGCGATGTGCCCGCGCTGCTCGATGCGCTCAGCGGCAAGACGGGCAAGCTGGCTACTGCCGCGGATCTCTATCAAAAGAAGGCCGTGCTGGTCATTGGCGCCGATCTTGCGGTCGAGCAGCCGTTCCTTTCGTTCCAGATTCGCGCCAACTACCGTCATCATCAGGCGCACATTTACGCCGTCACCGCTGGGCCCGTGCGCGAAGATCAATACGCGGCCGCCAGTGTGCGAACCAGCCAGGGCGGGGAATTCGAAGCGCTCGAATCGCTGCGCGCCCGCCTGAAAGCCGAGCCCGAACTGGTCATCGTCTTCGGCGATGCCATCAAAGGCGAAGCCGTCGCGCCGCCTGGTCGATTTTGGCGAGTCGCTCGGCATTCCCATGCAGTACGTCTGCCTGGTGGATTATTCCAATTCCCGCGGCGCGGTGGATATGGGACTGCTCCCGGATGCGGGCGGCATGGCGATCCCCGAAATGCTGGCCGCCAAGGATCTCGACGTGCTGTGGGTGGTGGGCGCCAATCCGCTTCGCAGTGCCGCCGGGCGTCCCGCCGAGCGCTTTCCTGGTAGTGCAGGATCTCTTCCTCACCGAAACCGCCAAGCCGCCGATGTGGTGTTTCCGGCTGCGTCGGCTTACGAAAAGAACGGCACCGTCACCAACGTGTGCGGGGAAGTGCAGCGTCTGGCGAAAGCCGTCGGTGCCATGGGCGCCAAACCCGATCTTGAAATCATGGGCCTGCTGGCCCGCGAAATGGGCATAGCCGCTGAGTTGGGCCCATGGATTCCGGATGCCGTTTTCGACCGAGATCCGGAAAAACGTGCGCGGCTACGATGTTCCGCTGCCGGTGCTGGAAATGGGCGGCGCCGCGCAGACTGCCGCGTTGAACGGCCGCGTCACGCTGGATGGGCGTCCGGAATTGATCCGCTCGTCCCACGATACGCTGTTCACTTCCGGCACGTTGGGGCGCTATTCTAAGGTACTGAACTCCGTGGTGGAAAGCCACGGCCATCGATAAATGAACTTTTTCCTCCTGAGCCTGATCAAGGCTGCGGTGGTGGCGTTTGTTCTCCTCACCACCCTGGCATATTTGCAATGGGTCGAACGCAAGGTGATCGCGCACATCCAGGTGCGCATCGGACCCTCGCGCGTCGGCCCGCATGGCCTGCTGCAGCCGCTGGCCGACGTCATCAAACTCATCACCAAGGAGGATTTGATCCCTCCTTACGTCAACAAAGTTCTCTATTTGCCGGCGCCGTTTTTCGCCGTCACCATGGCCTTGATATCGATTTCCGTGATTCCCTTCGGCGCGGAGATTCACCTGTTCGGCGACAGCACCTGGATGCAGCTCACCGATCTGAATATCGGCGTCCTGTTTATCCTGGCCATCTCCTCCGTGAGCGTGTATGGCGTCGCCCTGGCGGGCTGGGCTTCCAACAATAAATATTCTCTGATGGGCGGCCTGCGCAGCTCCGCGCAGATGATCAGCTACGAATTGCCGATGAGCATGGCCATAGCCGCTCCGCTGCTGCTCGCCAATACGCTCAGCTTGCGCCACATCGTGGAGACTCAGGCCGGCTATTATCTCGGCTTCATCCCGCGCTGGAGCATTTTCCAGAGGCCCATTCCCGCAGATTTTCAGCTTCATCCTGTTTCTGATCGCGGCCTTCGCCGAAACCAACCGCGTCCCGTTCGATCTTCCCGAAGCCGAAAACGAACTGGTCGCCGGCTTCCACACCGAGTACAGCAGCATGAAGTTCGCCGGCGTTTTTCATGGCCGAATACTCCAACATGGTCACGGTCTGCTCGGTCGCCACCACGCTGTTCCTCGGCGGATGGCTGCCGCTGTGGCCCGCCTCGGCGGGATCGAATTTCGTGCCGGCCATTGTCTTTCTGATCGCCGGCGCCATCGCGCTTTATCATGGCCTGAACCCCGCGCGCAAAATGGACCGAATCACGCTGCCCGTGGTGGCCGTGGTGTTCTTCGCGCTCGCCGCGCTGTTCCTGGTTCCGTTCTTGCAGGGCGTGCTGCTGCCGCTGTTCTGGTTCGCGGCCAAGACTGGCGTTCTGCTGTTTGTCTTCATCTGGATTCGCGGCACCCTGCCGCGCTTCCGCTACGATCAACTGATGGCCTTCGCCTGGACATTCATGTTTCCCGTGGCCATCCTCAACCTTCTGGTCACCGGCCTCATGGTGGCGCTCTTCTCCTAAATACCATGGACGTCATCCTTTTCCTCATCTTCGCGGCGATTGCGGTAGTATGCGGCGTTAACGTGGTGGTGCAGACCCACCCCATATCGAGCGCGCTTTCGCTGATCGGGGTCATGGGCGCGCTGGCCGTGCTCTATCTTCTGCTGGGCGCGGAGTTCATCGCCGCCGCGCAGCTCATCGTCTACGCCGGCGCCATCATGGTGCTGTTCATCTTCGTCATCATGCTGTTGAATGCGGGCGCCGAAATTCGCAAGGGCCGTTCGCTGCTGGCTCAGGTGCTGGGTATTCCGCTGCTGTTCGACTTTTCTGGGCATGATGGCTTTTTTCATCCGGCACATGCTATCCCGCCGGAGCGGCCGTCAACTTCGGAGGCTTCACCCACGGCACCGCGCAGGAAATCGGACGCGCGCTGTTTACCCGATTACCTGCTGCCCTTCGAAGTCACTTCCGTGCTGATCCTGATCGCGATTCTCGGCGCCGTCGTCCTGGCCAAAAGGAGATGGAGTAAATGCTCCGCCAGCGTCCCGGTCTCCTGGTATCTGATTCTGAGCGCGATCCTGTTTACGCTGGGCGTCGCCGGATTTCTGTTCCGCCGCAACGTCATCACCGTGTTCATGTCCATCGAGCTGATGCTCAATGCCGTGAATCTCAGCTTCGTCACCTTCTCCTACCAGTTCAAACAGGTGGACGGGCACATCTTCAGCTTCTTCGTAATGGTGGTGGCCGCGGCTGAAGCAGCGGTCGGCCTGGCAATTATTCTGACGGTGTTCAAGAATCGCCAGACGCTGAATATCGACGACGTGAGTTCGTTGAATAAACGATGCATGCAACTTTGGCTCATTCCCGTCTTTCCTCTCGTCGGGTTCCTGCTCAACGGGCTCTTCGGCCGCCGCCTGTCGAAGGCTGTAATCAATGCCTTCGCCATCGGATCGGTGCTGCTATCGTTCGCCTGGGTGGTGAAAACCCTGCTCGGGCTCGGCGATCTGCACACCGCGCATACGTCGAACAGTATTTCACCTGGATTCAAAGCGGCGCCCTGAATATCGGCTGTCGATTTCGCGGTCGACCGCCTGACCGCCGTCATGCTGCTGATCGTCACCGGCATCGGCTCGCTCATCCATATATATGCCGTCGGCTACATGGAGCACGAAGGCGGGTACTACGCGCTTCTTCGCCTACCTGAATCTGTTCATGTTCTTCATGCTGATCCTGGTGCTGGCCGCCAACTACCTGCTGCTGTTCGTCGGGTGGGAAGGCGTGGGCTTGTGCAGCTACCTGCTGATCGGCTTCTACTTCGATAAGAAATTCGCCACCAACGCCGGAAACAAAGCGTTCATCGTCAACCGCATCGGCGACTTCGGCTTTTCACTGGCGATGTTCCTCATCGTCGTGAATTTCGGATCGCTCGATTTCGGCGACGTGTTCACGCGTCCATCGCCGGACATTCGCACCTCGATCCCTTACCGCCATCGCGTTCCTGCTGCTTGTAGGAGCATGCGGCAAATCGGCGCAGATTCCGCTGTATGTCTGGCTGCCGGACGCCATGGCCGGCCCGACGCCCGTATCTGCTCTGATCCATGCCGCCACCATGGTGACCGCGGGCGTTTACATGATCGCCCGCTCCTCCGCGATTTATCTGCACGCTCCGGACGCCATGGATGTCGTCGCGATCATCGGCCTGGCAACCGCCTTCTTCGCCGCCACCATCGGCCTGGCGCAAAACGACATCAAGAAGGTGTTCGCCTACTCCACCGTTTCGCAGCTTGGCTACATGTTCCTCGGGCTGGGAGTGGGAGCATTTTCCGCCGGCATCTTCCACGTGGTGACGCATGCGTTCTTCAAGGCTCTGCTATTCCTCGGCGCGGGCAGCGTGATTCACGCGCTCGGCGGCGAGCAGGATCTGCGCAAGATGGGCGGCCTGCGCAAGAAAATTCCCTGGACCTTCTGGACCATGATGTGCGCCGCCGTGGCCATCGCGGGCGTTCCGCCGTTCTCCGGATTCTTCAGCAAGGACGCCATCCTGTCCGCCGCCGACCATCAGGCCCCCTGGATGTATTGGGTCGGCGTCGTCACGGCCGGCATGACCGCCTTTTACGTGTTCCGAGCCATGTTCCTGGCCTTCTTCGGCGACTATCGCGGCAAGGCCCACCCGCATGAATCGCCGTTCGTGATGAGGGGTCCGCTGGTGGTGCTGGCCGTTCTCTCGCTGGGCGGCGGCTTCTTCTTCAAGATTCCCGAATTCCTGTCGCCGATTTTCCCGCTGGCCAAGGAAGCCGATGAACTCGGCCCCGTCATCGTCTCGGTTGCCTTCGGACTCGGCGGCATTTTCCTCGCGTGGGTATTTTACGTTTGGAAACCGGCATCTGCCCGACCAAATCGCAGCGACCTTCAGCGGCCTCTATAATCTGATCTACAACAAATATTTCGTCGACGAAGTCTACGATGCAGTGGTGGTCCGCCCGGTGATTGGCGGTTCCCGGCTGGTGCTCTGGGGGCGTCGACGTTGCGGTCATCGATGGCACGGTCAACGGCGCCGGCCGCCGCGCCGCCGGCATCGGCGGCATCCTCAAGCGCTTGCAATCCGGCAATATCCGCAGTTACGCCGCGTGGATCCTGGTAGGCAGCGTCTTCCTCTTGTTCGTGATGGGCGTGATGGGAGGCTTGCGATGAACCTGCTCGATATCGTAATCGCCATCCCGCTGATCGGCTTCCTGGTCATGCTGATGGTCCCGCGTGCCCTCGAAGGGGTCATCCGAGGCGTCGCCCTGGCCATCTCGCTGTTCGCTTTCGCTGGCCTCGCTTGGCCTGGCCTTCGGCTACGAGACGATCCGCCCCGGCTATCAATTCGTCACCGACATCGTCTGGATCACGTCGCCCAACATCCACTATCAGCGTCGCGCTTCGACGGACTCAGCCTCTGGCTGGTGATCCTCTCCACCTTCCTGACGCCGATCTGCGTCCTGGTTTCCTGGAAATCCATCGACCAGCGCTTCAAGGAATTCTTCGCGTTCCTGCTGCTGCTCGAATTCGGACTGATCGGCGTCTTCTTCGCGCTCGATCTGTTCCTGTTTTACGTGTTCTGGGAAGTCGCGCTGGTCCCGATGTATTTCCTGATCGGCATCTGGGGCCACGATCGCCGCATCTACGCGGCCGTCAAGTTCTTCCTGTACACCATGGCCGGCTCGGTGCTGATGCTGGTCGCCATCATCTACCTGTACAACCACGCCGGCACATTCGACTATCGCTGAAATCCTGGCGCAGATCGCCAGCGGCAAGCTGATCTTCAGCGCCAACGAGCAGATGCTGCTGTTCCTGGCGTTCTTCATCGCCTTCGCCGTCAAGGTTCCGTTGTTCCCGCTGCACACCTGGCTGCCCGACGCGCACGTGGAAGCGCCCACCGCCGGCTCCGTCATGCTGGCTTCCGTCATGCTGAAAATGGGCACTTACGGGCTGCTGCGCTTCTGCGTGCCGATGTTCCCCAGCGCCGCGCGCCCTGCGCGCCCTGGATCGTGCGCTGGCCATCATCGGCATCGTCTACGGCGCGCTGGTCGCGATGGTGCAGCCCAACATGAAGAAGCTGGTGGCCTACTCTTCCGTCAGCCACCTGGGCTTCGTCGTGCTGGGCATCTTCTCCTTCACGCAAGCCGGGCATCGATGGCGCGGTGTACCAGATGCTGAGTCACGGCATCTCCACCGGCGCGCTGTTCGTGCTGGTCGGCTTCCTCTATGAGCGCCGCCATTCGCTCGAGATCGCGGCTTACGGCGGCGTCGCGACGGTCGCCCCCTGGCTTCCACCGTCTTCATGATCACCATGCTCGCCAGCATCGGCCTGCCCACGCTGAACAATTTCATCGGCGAGTATCTGGTGCTGCAGGGCGCCGCGCAGGCCAATTTCCACTGGACCGTCTTCGCCGCCATCGGCGTGATCCTCTCCGCCTGCTACATGCTGTGGCTGTACCAGCGCGTCTTCTTACGGCGAGGCTTCCGAGGAAGTCCGCCATCACATGCCCGACCTGAAACCGCGCGAATGGGCCGCCATCGTTCCGCTGATCGTCATGATGGTCTGGATGGGCATGTATTCGCAGTCCTTCCTGCCCGTCGTCGGCAAGACCACCGCGCGCATCCTGGAGCAAACTCAGGTGAACGTCGAAATTCGGGTAAAGGCGCCCGCCGCGCCACGCCCATCCTACGGAGGTGGCGCATGCCCGTTAACTTCGCTGCCCACCAGCATCGATTACATCCGCTTCCTGCCGGAAATCATCCTCATCGCCGCCGGGACCATGCTGATGGTGCTCGATGTCATCCTGCGCAAGCAGATCCAAAGCGCATCTACGGCCACCTATCCATCGCTGGCCCTGATCGCTGCGCTGGCAGCCGCCGTCTTATGCCAACGCCTCGCCCGGTCCCGCTTTCTCCGACATGCTGATAGGTGGATGGCTTCGCCACGTTCTTCCGCGTGCTGGTCATCGGCGTCGGCATCCTGACGGTCCTTTCTTCGTTCCGTTTCCTCGAGCGCGAAGACGCCGAAGCGGGCGAGTATCACGCGCTGCTGCTGTTCTCCGTCGCGGGCCAATGCGTCATGGTCACGGCCAACGAGCTGATCATGATCTTCATCGGCCTGGAAATTTCTTCGATCGCCACTTACGTGCTGGCCGGCTATCTGCGCGACGACAAGCGCAACAACGAAGCCGCGCTGAAGTATTTCCTGCTGGGCTCCTTCGCCACGGCCTTCTTGCTTTATGGCGTCGCCTGGATCTACGGGCATCACCGGACACCACTCTCGCTGCCGGCTATCCGCGCCGTCGTCGCCGGTGGCTTCGATGCCCCCGTGCCCGTATTCATCGGGGTCGCGGCCGCGCTGATGTTCGTCGGATTCGGCTTCAAAGTGTCGGCCGCGCCGTTCCAGATCTGGGCGCCGGACGTCTACCAGGGCGCGCCCGCCCCGTCTCCGCGTTCATGTCGGCCGGCCCGAAAGCGGCGGCCTTCGCCATTTCCTGCGCGATCTTCATGACCGCCTTCGGGCCCATTGCGCACGTTGGGAGCCGCTCGTCTGGGCCTCCGCCCTGCTGACCATGATCATCGGCAATTTCGCCGCGCTCACGCAATCCAACATCAAGCGGCTGCTGGCCTACAGTTCGATCGCGCACGCCGGGCTACATCCTGGTGGCGCTCGACCGCGCATTCCGATTCGGCACGTCTGCCGCGATGTTCTACCTGGCCGCCTACGCCCTGATGAACATCGGAGCGTTCGCCGTGGTCGCTCACCTTTCCGGCAAGGGCGAGACGCTACGTCAGCGTCGACGATTTCGCCGGCTTGGCCGTGACGCCAGCCGATGACGGCCGCGCTGCTGACCATCTTCCTGCTGTCGTTGATCGGCGTGCCGCTCACCGGCGGGTTCTTCGGCAAGTTCTACATCTTCAAAGCCGCGCTCGGATCGCGAACCTGGTGTGGCTCACCGTCCTCGGCCTGCTGAACAGCGCCGTGGCCGCTTATTACTACCTGCGCATCCTGGTCGTGATGTACATGCGCGAGCCGAGTGAAGCGGCGAAACAGGTAGAGCCGCTGACGCCAGGACTGCGCGCCGCGCTGGTCATTCCCGCGCTTGGGACACTGTTCCTGGGCATCTTCCCCGGTTGGGTCCTCGACTTCGCCGGCAAGTCCGCCGCCCTAGTGCGCTAGCGCGTTGGTGTCGGCTGCCGAGCGAATAGGACGTAGCGCTCTATTGGAGTGCCCGGTTGAATGTTGCAGCCAGTGCCCCAATCCGCGGGACCGGTCGCAATTGCTTTTCCAAGGGCTTCATTTCATAATCCTGCTTACTTCAGAAGGCTGGAACCGATCATGCCCAGCAGCTCTCTGGCATTGACTACCTCGGTGCTCTTCCACCGTTTAGGAAAGTGCCGTTTGTTGCCGGTGACCAGGAAATCGGCGCCCGCGGACTCGGCACACTCCAGAAAACGGTTGTCCGGCTCGTCAGGCGACTCTGAAACCCTATGAGTAGGGGCAACCAAGATGAGACCACGATGTTGGTATCCAAAACCAGGCGGATCATTTGGAGCGGCGTTTAGCTGCTGAAAGTTTTTGGCCCTTTCGGACTGCCGCCACAATCCTATTGATCTGGCCGGGACCGAGCGTGTTGGCCCCTGTCCGTTTGGCCGTTGCCTGCATAGCGCGTATTTCCCGGGGGGCCGGAGCAAACGTGTCCATATAGTCTTTCAGGCTCATGATTACCACACTCGGTTCGCCGCGGTGGCCGACCACGAAGCGCGCGTTTTTTTGAGTGGCTCGTTTCATGATCTGCCCGAATTGGGTGCGAGCCGTCAAGGCCGAAACAACATTGGTCACAATCGCTCCTCGAAATGATTAATTAGTTCACGTTGATGATAGCAGGAGAGCCGAAACCGGCAAGGGCCTTGTGCTGGGAAGTGTCGTGACGCCGCGGGGGTGTAACCGGCGTCGCGCGCCGCGAAGTCTGCTGAAGCCACGCTCTGGCCCTCGATATGCCGGAGTTTCACCGTCTCAGAGTACTGCCGCCTCGCCGGGATGTCAATGAATTCCTGCTATCGTTTCCATTACATGAATCAGCCGGCCCAACCCGCCTCGCCACGTCTCATCTCGCTCGATGTCTTCCGCGGCGCCACCATGGCCCTCATGGTGCTCGTCAACGACCCCGGCGACGGCGCCCACGCCTACGCGCCGCTGCAGCACTCCGATTGGAACGGCTGGACCCTGACCGATACCGTCTTCCCATCGTTCCTTTGGATCGTTGGCGTCGCCATCACGCTCTCTCTCGGCAAACGCCTCGCCGCTGGAGTACCGCGCAGCCGGTTATTCGCCCAGGCTTTCCGCCGGGCCGCGATCCTGTACGTCCTCGGTCTGATCGTCTACGCTTACCCGCTGAACCTGTCCACACAGCGTCTGCTCGGAGTACTCCAGCGCATCGCTATCTGCTACCTGATCGCGGCCGCCATTTATCTGACCACGGGCATCCGCGGCCAGATCGTCTGGATCGTCTCTTTGCTGGCGGTCTACTGGATACTCATGACGCTTGTCCCCGTCCCCGGTTATGGAGCGGGCGACTTAGCCGTCGGACATAACTTCTCGAATTACATCGATAGCATCGTGCTCGGCGCGCACAACTACCAGTGGACGAAAACGTGGGATCCCGAAGGCCTCGTCAGCACCCTTCCATCCATCGCGACCGCGCTATTCGGAATCATGGCCGGCCACATCCTGCGGCTCCGCCGCGATCTTTCCGAGCGCACTACGTCGGCTCTTCCTGGCGGGTAACATTCTGATCGCTCTCGGCCTGATCGCCAACATCTGGCTGCCCATCAACAAAAAGCTTTGGACCAGTTCGTTCGCGCTTTTTATGGCGGGCCTGGATTTTGTGGTCTTCGCCGTGTGCCTGTGGGTGGTCGATGGCCGGGGCCACAAGCGCGCGGTCAAACCGTTGGTGATCATGGGCATGAACGCCATCACGGTCTACATGATTTCGGAGCTGCTCGACGAATTGCTCTCGGCGATGCACTGGCGTGAACCCATTTATCATGCCGTGTTCATGCCGTTGGCATCGCCCGTCAACGCTTCCCTGCTGTACGCCCTCACCTATACCGCGCTGCTATGGCTTATCTCCTACGCCATGTACCGCCGCGGGTGGTTCTGGCGCGTCTGACCTACTGCGACGTGCCGTTCTCGCTCGACCCCAGCGGGATATTCGCGATGGTCGGGAAACCGCCGCGCGAATATGGGAAGGGGTTCGGCGTGGCCTTCAGCACCACTGTCCCATTGCCGGTTCCGCTCGCGCCCGATGTCACCGTCAGCCACTCCGGCAGTCCTGTCACCACCCAGCCGCAGCCGCTGCCCGCCGTCACCCCAACGTTCAAAGAGCCGCCGCCCTGCTGGAAGGTCAGCCCGCTGGTCGAAAGCGAGTAAGTGCAGCCCGATTTCGCCTGGCTCACCGAAACCGTCGTGCCGCCCACCGTAACCGACCCCGTCCGCGCTTTGCCCGTATTGGCAGCCGCGCTGAATGCCAGCGTCCCGGTTCCTGGGCCTCCGTACGTGCCCAGCGTGATCCATGTAGCGCTGGCTTTTGGCGTCCAACTGCAGCCGCTAGGCGCGGTGATGCTGAAGTTCGCGCTGCCGCCGCTCGCATAAAAGAAAGCCGAAGTGGGCGATGCGTTTTCCGAGCAAGACGTCGTCTTGCTCTCGATGCTCGCCACAAATGCGGTCGAGCGCGTCGCTCCGGTTGCCGCCTGGAAGGCGCTCTTGGTCGATGGGAAGTCTGGCGACTGCGCTGCGCCGGTTACGAAGGCGTTGCCACTCGAGCTCAGGCCAATGCCCAGCGCATAGTCGTTCCCACTGCCGCCCAGGTATGTCAGATACGACAACTTCGACCCTTTCGAATTGACCTTCGCCACGAATCCATCCGAATTCACTGACGTTGCCGCAAATGCCGTGCTGGAGTTTACCGCATCCACTGCCACCAACGAGATCGAAGCCCCCGTTTCGCCGGCGGCCTTCCACGTTCCTGCGCTGTTGGACGTCGAAAATACGCCCGCACTCGTGCCTGCATACAATACCGCCGGTTTCGAAGGAGCAATCGCCAGCGAGTTTACATTCGACGTAATTCCGGTCGATGCCAGGGTCCACGTCGCGCCCGAATTGGTGCTCGCGTAAACGCTCCCGTTGGCCACTGCGTAAACATCCGCGGGCGTGGTTGGATTGATTGCCACCGCGGTCACATTCGGATACTGCAGCCCCGCGATGTTCACCTGGCTAAAGCTCTGCGCGCCATCCGTGCTGCTGAACAATCCCGAGTACGTCGTGGCATATACCGTCGGCTGCGATGCCGGCCCTACCACGATGCTGTGAAAGAATTGGCCGTTCAACGCGCCGCCCAGCACCGACCAGGTTGCCCCGCCATCTAAGCTTTGCGCCGCGCACGATGACGCCAGGTATACCGTCGTCGCCGTGTTTGGATCGACCGCCAAACTCGAGGCTGCGCAAGGGGCTACGCCCTGGAAAGTCCAGGTACTTCCGCTGTCGCCACTCACATAGATGCTCGTGAAGCTGCTTGCGTACACCGTGCCGCCGGCCGGACTGAACGCCACGCCATACATGTTGTCGTTCGCGAAGCTGCCGATCGCCGACCACTGTTTGCCGCTGTCCGTGCTTTGATATAACCCTTCCGCAGTCGCCGCCATCCAGTGCGAATCGGAAGCTGGATCCACCGCGATCACCGCCGGGGTCGCCGGCAACCCCGAGTCGGAAGAATTCCAGGTCTTGCCGCTCCCCGTGGTCCGGTACAGCACGTACTGATTTCCAGCCAATGATCCTTGAACCGCCGACGTGGTGCTCAAGTCGTTGGAAATCGTGTACCCGGCCACATAAGCGTTTCCGCTCGAATCGAGCGCGATGCCGTAACCGTAATCGTCGCGCTGGCCGCCCAGATAGGTAACATATTCCCACGCGGTTCCCGCCGCGTTCACTTCCGCCACGAAAGCGTCGTAGCCGCCTCCGGAGGAGCCTTGCAGAGCCGACCCCGTCGCCGGTAAATCGAGCGACTGAGTCAGGCCCGTGGCATAAGCATCGCCGCTCGAATTCACTGCAATTGCCGTTCCGGCATCGCTCTGGCTGCCCCCCAAATAGGTGCAGTAAACCAGGCTCGACCCCGTGCTATCCAACTTGGCCATGAACGCGTCATGCTCCCCGCCTCCAAACGTCGATTGGGGAGCGCTGGCCGTTACCGGCAGGCCTGGAAAGGCCGCGCCGGTCACATACACCGCGTCTTGCGCATCCACCGCAATCGCCGTGGTCTGGGCGCTGCACGACGAGCCGAAGTAAGTCGCCCAAGTCAGGGCTGTGCCTGCCGCATTGATCTTGCTGACAAACGAGCAGGAACTTCCGTAGGACGTCTGGTACGCCCCCGACGTCACCGGGAAGTCGCTCGACTGGGTTTCTCCAGCGACATAAACATTCTGGCTCGCGTCCACCGCGATCCCCAGCGCGTTATCCGAACCGGACCCGCCCAGATACGTCGAGTAAACCATCGCTTGGCCGGAGGGGCTGAACTTTGTGACAAACGCGTCCTGTCCGCCGTTTAAGCTCGAATACATGGCATTGACGACGGGAAAATCATAGGATTCCGTCAGCCCCGCGACATAGGCCGCTCCGGTAGAATCCACCGCAATCCCGTATGGGTAATCGTAAATCGATCCTCCCAGATAAGTCGCGTAGTCCAGGCTCTGGCCATTGCTCGCGAGTTTGGCGACGAAGATGGCCGACGATCCGGGGAAGTAGGCCTGCGCCGGCGTCTTCGTCGGAAAGTCCAGCGATGAGGTGTACCCGGTCACATAAGCGCTTCCACTCGAATCCACGGCGATCGCCGTGCCGTAATCGAATCCCGACCCGCCCAGATAAGTGGAATAGACCAGCGTCGGATCGATAACTAAGGCGTACCGGTGGTTGTAGTTTCCTAACTGAAAACCCACGCGGTTTCCGCCCGCCAAAAGATAGCGGCTCTCCACGGCGCGCCGCTTTCCTCCAATTTCTTGATAGCTCACCGGCTTGCGAAAACTCACAGGGGCGGCGCCTGTTTCCAAAACCAGGTTGCCGCCGCCGTCCACCCGTAAGCCGCGTGCGCCGTCCAACGCCATTCGGATACCGGAAGGGTCGCCGCCAGGCGCCACGATGAAATCGTACTCCAGCCGTCCCTGATGACCGTAGTAAGCCACGTCCACCCCTGGATAAACACTGTCATATTCCACGCGCCCGAATGTTGCGATACCAGTGCGCCACTTCCCTGGGTCTTTGCCAATGAAATAGTTCACCGTCTCCTGCAACGCCTGCTGACCCTTGCCTTTGCGGTCGTGCTGCGATCCGGCCAGCGTCAGGCCGATGTGTGTAGAGGCATTGGCTCCGCTCCGCAGAGAAAGATGGGCATCGCCGCCCGTCAGTGTCACACCGTAGCCGGCTCCGTGGGCCAGGAAATCGGCGCCGGAAGGAGCTTGCCCGTGGTTCTCTTCGAAGGCTAGAGGGAGTTTGCGCAGGCTGTCGGCAACGGAAGCCTGACCGGCGGAGAGTGTCAGTGGAATCAGGATGGAAGTAACTACAACGAAGTGGCGTATCATCACAGCCATCTTAAGTAGCTATGCCGGGTAAGTCAATGGTAACAACCGATCTAATATCCTTCGTGTTAAGGATTTAGATGAATGCTACATGTAACTCGGAACGCCGCCTATTCGATTAGGTAAGCGCTTGCGCCGCCGCCGCTGAGCCCCGTGTACTGGCCCGTCGGATCTTGCTTGAAGTTAGTCGAACCATTGATGGTCAGCTTGTTGACCACCAGCCCCGTGTAAGTGCCGGACGATACTTCACCCGTATACAAAAGCGGCACAGTCGGCATATAAATAGTTCCCTGTACCGACGAGATTGTCGCGCCGTTAAACTGATTTTGATTCGACGAACTCTGCGAACGGTCCGTAAACCAGAAGATACCCTGGTACGTCCCCGACGTGGGCGCGCTGAAGGTCACGTTGGGCTGGCCGCTGATCGTCATCGTTCCGTACGAGTACCCTGAGGTTGCCGTGTTGTAGAAAAACACTCCGGATCCGGTGGCCGTAGTGCTGGCGCTGTCGATGGTTAGTCCGCCGCCGTTCAGAATGTATTGTCCGGGAGAGAACGTGACGTTTCCACCGCTAATGTGTATGCCGCCACAATACGTCCCGGGTGACAGCGTGGTGGTGCCTTGGCTCCAGTTGTAGTTCGTCGCAGTGCAACTGCCAGGCGTGGGTGACGGCAAACTAGCCAGCGGATCCGCCACGGCGGTCTGCCCCACCAGCGGCGTAGGGACCAGTGTTCCCTGTCCGCCATTCTGATAGTTCCCCACAATCGAAATGGAGCTTGCCGAAATCGCCGGGGTATAGGCGCCGCCCGGCGGATTGCCGCCAATGTAAAGCGCCACCGAATTGTTTGAGTTGATGAATATTCCGCAGGTCGTGAGCACTTCCGAGCCCTCCACGTCCATGGCTCTCTGAGCAGTCGTGTTCAGTACGTAAATGCAGCCCGAAGGAGTGCCGCTGTAAACGATCGCCGCCGTGGCCCGCGCGCCTGTGAACATGCCCGACTTGCTGAACAGCGCCGAAAACAATTGAGGATCGCGTGTCGTCACCGAAGCCTGCGCCCAATACATCGTCGCCACGTTCGGATTATTCGGCGCGGAGCTGGTGTTGTTCGCGAGGATATTGATCGCGGTGCTGCCTCCCGTCGTGAATCCGTTCTGCTTGGCAAATAGGCAGCCATTATCGATATTCGTCTTGGGCGGACTGTTTGGCGAAGCCCCGCAGGTCACCGCAGTGGTGCCGCATTGAGTCCCGGCCGTGCCCGAACTGCTGCATGTCACAGAACTGCCGCTCACGCTGGTCATCGCGGCCAGCACCGTGGCCATGGCCGCCGATTCCGCCGCTGCGTGCGCCTGCTGCCGTACAAAAAACGCCATTCCCGTTTCCATGGCGAAACCCACCATGGACAGCATCAGAATGATTAGCAGTGTGGCCAGCGGTAATACTTGGCCTCGCTGACGCCTGAATCTGGATAGCATGGGACTCCTCAAAATAGAACTCGCTGTGCCGAATACGCGCCCAGATTGTAACTTCCGTAACTGGCTGCTTGTCCGCCGCCCCACATCATGGTGAGCGCCGAAGCGAAGTTGTACTGCATGCGAACCTGAATCTTGGTTCCCACGGTGGAATCGGCCGTTGGCGGCCACGCGTTGGCATTGGAAGTACAGCTGGAAACCGGATTGCAGGTGTAGCTTGTGCTGGGTGACGTCAAGGTGAGATTCAGCGTGCTCGTGTTCAGGCCGATCGCGTAGTTTTGCGCCGCCGTCGCTACGTTACCGACCGTCAACTTGCAATTGTTGGTGCCGCTGCCGCAGTGCGTGCCATGAACCGCGATGTAGCGATTGACTTCCTTGCTGGCGTACGAGAGGCTCTGATAGGTCCACATCGTACGGCCCATCTCCACGATCGAAATGAAGGTAAGCATCATGGGGATGCCGGCCAAAGCAAATTCCAAAACGGTACTGCCGCGCGATCTGCGTCGTCTTGTCATTGTGTTACCAGCCTCATCTGCACCGTGCGGGTGAATGTGTACTTGCCGGGTACCGCGCCGGGGAGTGGAATGAGCTGCGGGCTGGTGTAGGCGACACTAACCTGCGTAGCTTCTACCCCATCCGCGCCAGTTACCTGTGCCGCCGTCACTACCACGGGAGATGCCGAGCAAGTGGTCACCGAGGTGCCCACATTGGGCAGCGCATTGAGTTCCGCCAGCGCGTAGGTGCAAGCGGTGGTGGCGTCCGCGGCCGTACTCGTCGATTGCGATGTATACCACGCGGCGACGCGCGCCGCATTCTGTGTGCTGATCAGGGCGTAGTTGTAGAAGCCCAGATCGAACGCGCCCGCGAAGAGAAATAGTACCCAAGGGAGCAATAGCGACGCCTCCAGTACGGCATGGCCGCGCTCCCGGCGCGAGGGATGTCTTGGTGGTTTCATTACTGAAGCAAGGATAGTAGCCAGCGAGCGCTACATTCAATTGCGCTTCAGTTAATTTCAGCCGCCTGCCGATAGTTAATCGACTATCGGTACTGCAACTTACGAGCCGCTACGGCCGGAATTCCCGTACTATTTCCACGCAAGCCTTAACATTTTCCACCGGAGTCTCCGGCAGAATGCCGTGACCCACATTGAAAATATGGCCCGGCCGCGACCCGGTGCGCTTCAGCAACTCCGCGATCTTCATGCGCAGCTCCGGCAGCGGCGCAAATAGCGCCACCGGATCCAAATTGCCCTGCACCGCCGAGCGATAACTGATATCGGTCCAGGCCTGGTCGATGTTCACCCGCCAGTCCACGCCCATCACATCGCCGCCCGCCGCGTGCAATTCCCGGAAGAATCCCGAGGCGCCGGTTCCGAAGTGGATAACCGGCACGCCGGTCTGCCGGATGCGCTCGATCAGCGCGCGGGAATAAGGCTGCACGAACCGCACGTAATCGTCCGGTCCCAGCGCTCCCACCCAACTGTCGAAGACTTGGATACACCGCGCGCCCGCGGCTACCTGGAGACTGGCAAAAGGCGCCTGCACGTCGACGATCTTGCCCATCAGACGCCGCCACAGGATCTCATCGGAGTACATCATCCGCTTGGTGCGGATGTAGTTCCGCGACGCTCCGCCCTCGATCATGTAGCTGGCCAAGGTAAACGGCGCGCCCACGAAGCCGATCACCGGAACCTTGCCGGCCAAAGCCCGCACTACGTTTTGAATGGCCTCGCCGACATATCCCAAATCGTCCGTGTTAGCCGTGGACAGGCTGTCCACATCCGCATTGGTGTGTACCGGATTGTCGATGCGCGGGCCTTCCCCATTGGCAAAGTGCAGCTTCAGGCCCATGGGTTCTACCGGCAGCAACAGGTCGGCGAAGATGATCGCCGCATCCACGTCCAGAATCTCCACCGGCTGCAGGGTCACCGTAGCGGCCAAATCGGGCCGTTTGCAGATTTCGAGAATCCCGTGCTTCGACCGGATTTCCCGGTATTGACGCAAGTAACGGCCCGCCTGCCGCATGAACCATACGGGGCGAACATCGGTAGGTCTGCGCTTGCACGCATCCAAAAAGCGGCTTGTCATTGGAGCCACGCGCATGGCTGTTCCGTCCTATCTTCGCAAAAGAAAGCGCGAAATCCCTGGGGATTGTGATGCGCCGCCCACTGGCGGCCGTTAATAAAAAATGGCTTCGCCCACGCCTCGCTGTCGATGGTGCGCGGGGTGATGAGCGAAACCGATAACATGCCCGCCGCCGGATAACCCGTGCGCGGGTCCATAATGTGGCAATACAAACGGCCCTCGGCGCGAAAAAACTTTTCGTAGCTGCCTGAAGTGGACATCGACTCGTTCTTCAAATAGACTTCGGCCACGCTCAGCCGCTCGTTCTTGGGATCGCGAATGGTGATCCGCCATCCGCGCGGTTCATTCGGCGGCGCTCCTAATCCGTAGATGCTGCTGCCCGATGCCGCGACCAGTGCGATGGCGATGCCTTTGGACTTCAGCACGCCCACCATCTTGTCGACCGCATAACCCTTGCCGATTCCACCCGGGTCCAGTTCCACGCCCGCCCGGTCGAAACTCACGGTCTGTTTGGCGCTGTCCAAATGTACGTGTTGGTACCCGACGGTCTGCATGGCCGCCATCACTTCGGCCTTATGGGGAAGATGCCCGGTGCCTTTGTAAAATCCCCACACCTTCATCAGCGGCCCTACCGAGATATCGAAAGCCCCTTCGCTCAACCGGCTATATTCCTGGCAGGCCGACAGCAATCGAAACAGTTCGGGCGAAACATGCACCGGATGGCTGGCGGCCTCGCGGTTCACCTCGCTCCACTCGCTATCCGGTTTATAGTTCGAAAGCATACCGTCCAATTGCCGTGCTTCGTCGAAGGCGGCTTCCACGGCTGCCTCCATCTGATCCCGGTCGTAACCGTAGACGGCAATGGAATAAGCGGAGCCCATGGCCTCGGCGCTCTGCTCCAGGCGCAGCAACTCCCGCCCGGCCCGGGCAGGCTGGGCACACTGCACCACCGACAAAAACAAAACTACCACAGATTGTTGGAGTTTAGGGCTGATTTTCGGTAGACGCACGCTTTTTTTTCGCCCTCTTCAACAGGATCTCTACCCGTGCCGCGGCGTCCGGGTGATGATCGGGTTCGAAATGCAATTCCGGCACTCTCCGCAAACTCAGCCGGCTGGCCAGCTCGTGCCGCAGATAGTTGCGGGCATGTTCGAGCGCGGCCATGGCTTCGCGCTGTTCGCGATCGCCGCCGCTCAAAGCCACCTTCACCATGGCGTGCCGAGAATCCGGGCTCACCGACACATCGGTGACGTCTACTGAAAGCAGGCGGGGATCCGATAGCTCGAATCCGATGATTTCGGAAAGCTCCTCTTTAACCGCTGTCGATACCCGTCCGGAACGATGCTCATCCATTGCTTTCTCTACAGGCGCTTTGCTACAGCCATTCGACCGTGGCGCCGGTCAGCTCCGATCCCAACAGTCCCGCTGCTTCGTCTTCCACCGATTGCAGCACTTTTCCTGCGAATGCATGGTCGGCCGAAACCGTCACAGCCGCCACCACCGCCCGCTGCCACAAATCCTGGCAGTCGATTTCCGCAACCGCGACATTGAATTTGCCGCGCAGCCGGTCTTTCAGGCTTTTCACCACTTGGCGTTTGTCCTTCAGGGAATGCGAATTCTGCAAGACGATTTCGAGCGTCAGCACACCGATGACCGGCACGCGCTTCCTCTAGACAAACACTTCGGTGGCCACCCGCTCTGTCACGAAGGCCTCGATGATATCGTTCTGCTTGATATCCCCGAAGTTCTCCAGCGTGATGCCGCATTCCATGCCGCTCTTCACTTCGCTCACGTCGTCTTTGAAACGCCGCAGCGAACTGATCTTGCCGGTGTAAACCACCACGTTGTCGCGCAGCAGCCGGACTTCGCTGTCCCGCGTGATGGTGCCATCCTGCACCTGGCATCCGGCCACGTTGCCGACCTTGGTGATGCGGAAGGTATCGCGCACCTCGGCTTTGCCCTTGTAGACTTCCTTGAAGACCGGCTCCAGCAGGCCGGTCATGGCCCGCTTGATCTCGTCCGTCAGGTTGTAAATGATGGTGTGCAGCCGGATATCGACTTTTTCCTGCTCCGCCAGCGCGGCCGTATTGCGTTCGGGCCGCACGTTGAAGCCGATAATGATCGCCTCCGACGCCGACGCCAGCAGCACGTCGGACTCGTTGATGGCGCCCACGCCCGAGCGCAGCACGCGGATCCTCACCTTGTCGTTGGATAGCTTCTGCAGCGTATCGGTAAGCACTTCGGCCGATCCGCCCACGTCGGCTTTCAGGATGAGCGGCAGCTCGGTGACTTCGCCCGCCGCCAGTTTCTTGTGCAGCATTTCGAGGGTCATGCGGCTGCTCTTGGCCAGGGTCGCTTCGCGAAGCTTGGCCTCGCGGAACAGCACGATCTGCTTGGCCTTGGCCGTGTCGGTGACCACCTGGAAATCGTCGCCGGCTTCCGGCATCGACTCCAAGCCGAGGACTTCGACCGGCGTGGAAGGTTCGGCTTCCCGAATCTGCTCGCCGCGGTCGTTCAGCATGGCGCGAACCTTGCCGAAAACCGCGCCGCAGATGAAGTAGTCGCCCACGCGCGAGCGTGCCGTTGCGCACCAGCACGGTGGCCACCGGACCGCGGCCGCGATCCAGTTTGGCTTCGAGGACATTGCCCATGGCGGGGCGCGGCGGGATTGGCTTTCAGGTCCTGCAGATCGGCCACCAGGAGGATCATCTCCAGCAGCAGATCCAGGTTCACCTTCATCTTGGCCGATACCGGCACCATGACCGTGTCGCCGCCCCAATCCTCAGCCAGCAGGCCGCGATCGGAAAGCTGCTGTTTGATGCGCTCGGGCTGCGCGTCGGGCTTATCGATTTTGTTGATCGCCACGACGATGCGGCACCTTGGCGGCGCGGGCATGGTCGATGGCTTCTAGCGTTTGCGGCATCACGCCGTCGTCGGCCGCCACCACCAGCACCACGATGTCGGTCACCTTGGCGCCGCGCGCGCGCATGCGGGTGAACGCTTCGTGGCCCGGCGTATCGATGAATACGATTTTGCGGCCGTCCTTCTCCACGTAGTACGCGCCGATGTGCTGCGTGATTCCGCCGGCTTCTTTGCCCGCTACATTGGCTTCGCGGATCGCATCCAGCAGCGAAGTCTTGCCATGATCGACGTGGCCCATGATGGTGACCACCGGAGCGCCGCTTCACCAGGTCCTTCTGCTCTTCCGCTACTTCGTCTTTTTGCTGCGACTCTTCTTCGTAAGTGATGGTCGCAGTGGAGGCGCCGAATTCGCGCGCCATTTCCGTCGCCAGTTTGGAATCCAGCGTCTGGTTGATGGTGGCAAGAATATTGCGGTCCATCAACTTCTTGATGACCATGCTGGCCTTCACGTCCAGCTTCTCGGAAAGCTCTTTGACCGTGATGCCTTCGGTGACGGTAATCTCGCGGCTGACCGGCGGCGGACCCGTCTGGCGTCTGGCGGCGCGTCGAGGGCCGTAAGATCTTCTCTTGCTCGTCGGCGCTGCGGTCACGCTGCTGCGGACGGCCGCGATTCCCACCGGGACGGCGCTGGCTGATCGGGCGGCGGCGGCGCAACGGCCGGCTCCATGCCGGGCCGCGCGAGGTGGGATGCATGCGGACGCGGTCCACCGGGACGGGCCGGCATGCTGGGCCGCATTCCCGGGCCAGGCGCGGGCCTGCCAACGGCAGGTTGACCCGGACGGAGCGGACCACGGTAGATCGGTTGTCCTGGAGCGGGAGAGCTCTGCGGCACGAGGAAATCCCGGGCTTGCGGGACGGGCGGGCGCGGGCGCCACGGGCATGCCCGGAGCGGCGGCGCGAGGCTGGGTCAGTTTGGCTGCCAGATCGGCGCGCGGAGGTACGACTGGCCGCGCTGCCGGCTGACCCGGCCAGCGGACGGTTGGCTGGGCGGGCGCGGCGCAGACGGCATGGGCGCGCCAGGCGTTGCTGGAGCGGAAGGCGCCAGCGGTGCGCGCGCAGTTGGCGAAGGCCTATAAATCGGAGCGGACGGAGACGGCGGTTCGTTCAGGCCAGGCGGCATCGGTTGCCGGGGCCCCGACAATACCTGTCCGGGACGAGCGGACGGTACCGGTCTGGCGGCTGCTGGCGTTGGGCGTCCGGGCGCCACCACGGCTGCCGGGGGAAGCGGCGACATGCGCGGCGGAGCGGCCGGAGGCGCCAATGGCAGGGACGGCGGCGCCGGGGCTTGTCTGGGCGGATGCGGCATCGACGGGCCGCTGCCCGCCAAAGGCGGACGAATGGGCGCGGCGGGCCGGCCCACGGGCCGTTCGGGCGCGGTCACTTTCGGAGCAGCCGGTTCCGCGGGCTTCTCTTCGACGGCGGCGGGAGCCGGAGCTTGCGCCTGCGGCTGGCTTACGGGAGCAGCCGGCGCGTTTTCCACCACCGGCGCAGCGTCCACGCTGGGCTCGGCCTCTTCGACGGGCGCTGTGGTGCGCGCCCGCGGCTCGTGATCCTCGTCAGCTTCGCCGCCGCCTTGCAGCAGCCTCCGCAACCGGATCGCGACATCCTCGTCGATCGAGCTGGAGTGGGTCTTCTTTTCCGTAACGCCCAACTCGGGCAGCCGGTCAAGGATCTCGTGCGCTTTGACTTCCAGCTCCCGGGCCAGCTCATTAATGCGAATCTTGTTCATAGAAACAATACTGTCTTGCGTAGACGCACCTTACTCGCTTTGCGTACCGCGATCTTCCGTTTCGTCGTTGGATTGGCGCCCCGAATTTAATATGGTATCAGACTCGCCAGCCATCTCAACCTCTTGCGGACCTTCATGTACTGCCGGAGGCTCCAGATCCTCGCCCGGCGCTGGCGCAGCCTCGCCCTCCACCAATTCCTCGCCCGCGGGCGCCGCTACCTCTTCCGAGGCAGGCTCTGGACCGCCTTCGGCTTCCGCTTCCAGCGACGCTTCCACCGGCGCGGGCTCCTCGAACTGGGCGTAATACGCCGTCACCGAATCGCGAATGTTCTCCACGCCCTCGGCATCGATTCCCGCGATCTCCTGCAACTGCTCCGGCGTCATGCCGCCCAGCTTGTCGATGGTGCCGACGCCGCCCTCAGCCAGACTGGCGGCTAAACCCTCGGTCAAGCCATACGCGATCAGCGACGAAACCGGTTCCGGCGGATTCACCAGCGCGGCCATGGCCGATTCCACTTCCTGCCGCTTCTCTTCTTCGCTCTTGATATCGACTTTCCAGCCCAAGCAGCTTGGCCGCCAGCCGGACATTCTGCCCCTTCTTGCCGATCGCCAGCGAAAGCTGCGAATCGTCGACGATCACTTCCATGTGCTTCCCGAGCGCATCGACGATGGTCACGCGGCTGATCTTCGCCGGGCTCAGCGCGTGCGTCGCGAAGGTCACCGCATCGTCGGAAAACTCGATGATGTCGATCTTTTCGCCGCGCAGTTCGCGGATGATCGACTGCACGCGCATGCCCTTCATGCCCACGCACGCGCCCACGCTATCCACATCGCGATCGCGGCTCTGCACCGCGATCTTGGTGCGCTCGCCGGCTTCCCGCGCGCAACCTTTGATGGTCACCGTGCTGTCGTAGATTTCCGGCACTTCCTGCTCGAACAGGCGCATCACCAGTTCCGGCGCCGCGCGCGATACCACCACGCCCGGGACCCTTGCTGGATTTGTCCACCAGCCGGATCACGCAGCGTACCCGGTCGCCGACGCTGTAGCTTTCCAGCCGCGACTGCTCCTTTTTCGGCAGGCGCGCTTCGGTCTTGCCCAGATCGAGGATGTAATCCGGCCCTTCGACGCGCTTGATGGTGCAATTCACCAGTTCGCCGGTGCGGCCCGAGTATTCGTTGAAAACCGTTTCCCGCTCCGCCTCGCGCACCTTCTGGAAAATCACCTGCTTCGCGGTCTGCGCGGAAATGCGGCCCAGCGCATCGGTCTTCTTCGGGATGCGGACTTCGGACGCCGATTTCCGCCTCCGGATTGATCTGCTGCGCCCTCGCTGAGAGTCATTTCCTTGGCAGGATCTTCCACCGCCTCGACCACTTTTTTGACGGCGAAAAGCTGCAGCGCGCCCGTCTTCTCGTGCATTTCGGCGACGTAATCCTCGGTCGTGCGGAAGTGTTTCCGCGCGGCGATCAGCATGGCGTCCTTCACCGCGTCCAGCACGATTTGCGGATCGATGCCCTTTTCCTTGCTCAGTATCTCGATGGACTGAAAAATCGTTTCCAAAGTGTTCCTCTTCTATCTGTCTTTCGCTGGATTGTTTAACCCGATGGCGAGGAGGGATTTACCACTCAAACTTCAAGTTCGCCTTTTCGACCTGCTCGAACGGGAAGCGGATCTTCGCGGCCCGCGGCGTCCAGGCTGACGACGCCATCGGCGAAGCCCGCCAGCGTGCCTTCCCAGTGGCGCTGATTTTCCACCGGATCGCGCAGCGTGATCTTCGCCTTCTTCCCCTGAAACCGCTCGAAATCGCCCGGCTTTGAGCAGCTTCCGCTCGACGCCCGGCGAACTGACTTCCAGCGTGTAGTGGCGCCGGAACCACATCCTCGACGTCCAGAATGGTGCCCACCTGCTGCGAAATCAGTTCGCAATCGGCGTGGGTGACTCCCTCCGGCTTGTCGATGGAGATGCGGACGAACCGGTTTCTTCCGCCGCCTTTGACTTCTACCTCGACGACTTCCATCCCTTCCGAGCCCGCCACCCGCTGCGCGATCTCTTCGATCCGTGATGTAATTGCCGGACGCATATATATAAAACCGGTGCCGCCCAACAAAAAAGTGGGCTTTCGCCCACTCATAAGGTCCGACACTCCAAGTCCTATTGTACCTCTTGTGGCCTTAAATGCAAGACCGCCGGGACAGGCGAATATCGGGGAAGGCCCGCGCTATCCTAACCCTATGCTTCGCCTGTCCGTCCTTCTCTTCATCGCGCCCCTGGCTTACGCCCAATCCGGCGAAATCCGTGCGGTCCTGACTCACTCCGAGGAAGCCTGGAACCGAGGCGATCTCGCCGCTTTTGCCTCCTACTACGAAGATTCCCCAGACACCACCTTCATGGGCCGCGAAGTGGTCCACGGAGGCGTCCAGGCCATCCTCGCCCGCTATCGCAAGTCCTATCCCACCCCCGAAGCCATGGGCACTCTATCGTTCACCGGCGTTGCAGTCCGCCAACTCTCCCCCGAAATCGCCCTCGTCACCGGACAGTTCCATCTCGCGCGCACCACAGCCGGCGGCGGCGATGCTTCCGGCCGTTACACTTTGGTCTTCCGCAAAACCGCGGCAGGATGGAAAATCATTCACGATCACACCAGTTCTTAACCCTTCGCCGTTATACTGGTCACATGCTCAAGATGCTGTTGCCTGTCTCTCTGCTGGTCTTTGCCGCCGCCCTGTTCGGCGCCGCCAGCGTTTATGAATTTACGTTGAATTCCATCGACGGCGCACCGGCGCCGCTCGCCGCTTACAAAGGTAAAGTGCTGCTCCTGGTGAATGTCGCCAGCAAGTGCGGTTTTACCCCCCAATATACGGAACTCGAAGCCGTTTACGAGAAATACAAGGATAAAGGCCTGGTCGTCGTCGGTTTCCCCGCCAATAACTTCGGCGCGCAGGAGCCCGGCACCAACGAAGAAATCAAGACCTTCTGCTCCCGGAAATATAATGTCACTTTCCCCATGTACTCCAAGATTTCGGTGAAAGGTGCCGATATCGCGCCTCTGTATCAATATCTCACGCAAGCCCATGGCGGCGACATTAAATGGAACTTCACCAAATTCCTGATCGCCAAGGACGGTTCCATCGCCGATCGCTTCGAATCCGCCGTCAAGCCCGACGATCCTAAAGTTACCGCGGCCATCGAAAAAGCGCTGGCTCAGTAGCCGTTCAACCGCTAAGGCCCGAACCCGCGGTTCATGTCCCATGCCGGGAAGCGCGGCAGCGCTTTTGCTGGATTGCTCACGAACTCCCGCGTCTGAGCTAGAAGATCCCGCAGCCGCTGCCGCGCTGCCGTCCCCACGTCATTGCGGCCGAGCGCGGGAGCCAGGCCGCCCGCTCGCGCCGTTCCCGCCGGAGCGGCCAAACCCTCCGCCAGCCCGCGGCCCTCGTCAAACAGTCCCCCCAGCGCCTCCCGAAGCTGGCCGGTGCTTCCGCCGAATCGCGTTTCCCATCGCGCCTCAATCTCCCCGTCCAACCGCAGGTAATCCTGCTGCGCGCGCCACCCGCGCGGCGACAAACGCACAACCTTCCCTCGCCGCCCCGTCTCATCCGCCGCGACTACGACATAAGGCTTAAGCTGCCATCCAATGTCGCTGGTTTCCGGCGACAAGCCGGTCAACCGCGCCAGATCTCCCAGCCGAACTGGCGTCTCGCCAAGCACCCGCAGCGTATTGGCGCAGTAAACCAGCGCCACCTCCGACTCCCGATTGAACTCCAGGCTGAACGTCAGTAACAACCGGGACAACAGGGTCGGCAGCGCGGGCATCGCCTCCTCGTGCCGCTCCCTCCGCGGATACTGCTCCGCCGCGCCAAAACTCGATGGCAGTCCCTCCGGCAGTTCGAACTCCAGTTGGCTCGCCATCTGCGCCAAAGCGTTTCGCAAGCGTGCCATCTCATCCAGGCCAAATCGCTCGTCCCACCTCCGCTCGATCTCCGCGAACAATCCGGGCCAGATCTCGCAAGCCTTCCGGCCCTTCGTCGTCAACCGCACCCGCCAGTCCGCGCGAATTCCGCGCCCGCTGCCAAATCCCGGTCGCTTGCCCGCTTGCATACCGATAAATCCCCAGCGCTCCAGGCACCCGAGTTCCGGCTTTATTTGTGTCGCCGGCGCCAAAGCCTTCGCCGCCAGATCCTCTACCGTTAGCGGGCCCGCCCTCAGGAATCGCATCAAATTCGCCCAAACCACCAGCGACAATCGCGCCCCGGCATAACCCGCCTCGCCCATCCGCCGCTCGAACTCGTTATCGAATTCGACGGTGAACGCCACCAGCACTTGCGAGAGCAACGCGGATAGGGAGCGCGTCTCAGCCATCGCCGCTCCCCGCCTCACTGCGGATAAGGATCGCCCGCATGAACCACCCGGATATGATGATCCGTGAAGACGGTAGGCGCCCCGGGTACCTTCACCTTCGGCATGTGGCAACTCGTGCAATTCTTGTCTGCCACGGGACAAGGTTTATAAGTTGCCGCCGCGGCGGCCAGCGTTGTGTTCGAACCCGTCTTACTCGCGTGACACGCCAGACACGCCCGGTCATAACTGGCGTCGTCCCGCGATAAGTCCACGTGCGGGTCGTGGCAAGCCGTGCACCGGATGCGCTTATCGTCGCCCAAAAAACACGGGCTGTTCGCCAGCCGGTAAGGTTGAAACCGGACATTCTTCTCGCCGAACAACCTGAGACCCACCACCGACTCCCACGTGCGATGGCACTCGCCGCAGTAATTCGACATCTCCTCGGCCGCCATCTCACCCAGCTTTCGCGGCGCCGGGGCCGTCTTACCCGCCGCCAGCCCAGCCATGTGAGCGTCCGCCCCCGTGTGGCAATGCTCGCAAGTCAGTCCCGGCCGCAGCGAATCCAGACTCAGTTTCCCTTCCCTTACCCCCCCAGTCCCGTGACAGTTGAAGCAGGCGGTGATTTCTTCGTTTGAAGTCAGGCGCCCCATCGCCTCCGTCAGATTCCGCGGTTTAATCCTGTCGTCCCCGATCGTAATTCCCAGCCCGCCCGTGGTCTCGTAGTAAGTCACCAGGCTCTCGTAAAATTGCCCTTGGTATTCCAGCGCGAAAGTCAGATTGTGGACCCCGAACGCATATTTGATCGGCAGCGTTAGCGCGCCCGACGCATCGCTCACCGTGTACACGCTCTCGCCGCCCTTGCGCACGACCTCGTAATGGTATCCGTTCGCGTCCATCTCCAACTTCGGATGAGTTACCAGCGCCTCCTGTTTTTCGGGCAGTTCAAGGCCGATGCCCATGGGAGTCTTCGCTTGCTCGCGCGCCTCTGCCCGGTGGCAAGTCGCGCACGTCATCGCCGGCGGAGGGGCGCCGGGCGCGGCCGCCGCCGCAGCCGCCAAAAACCACAACCTGGCGGCCTTCATCTGCTCTCTCCGCTCCGCGCGCTCAAGACCGGCCCGCCGGACCCTGCCATTTCGAGCGATACCACCCGCTCCCGCCGCGCCTCTTCATGCCTTCCCACGCGCGAGTAGGCGCTGGCCAGCGCCATGTGATATTCCATCGCCTCCGGATCCAGTTTCTCCGCCGCTTCGAGCCGCGCAATCGCCGCCCGCATCTCGCCCGCTCGCATCAGAACTTCGCCGTAAGCGTATTCCGCCACCGCATCGGCCGGTTTGTCGGTAGCAGCCTTTTTGGCCAATGGCAGCGCGCCCGCTACATCGTTGGCATGCGCCAGCAGCAACGCCAAGGTCGCCGCCGCCCCCGCATTCGCCGGATTCACCGCCAGTTCCCGCCGCAATTCCACCATCGCCTCAACCGGCCGCAAGTAACTCAAGTAACTGCCGACTAAGTAGTGCACACCTGGCTGATCGGGATACTTTCTCACTAATTCCCGAAACCGCTCCTCCGCTGCTTCGTTGTCCCCCAGAATCCACAGCCGCACGCCCTCGCCAGCGGCCGTAACCGGCGCCATCTCCCTGGCCGGAACATCCTTTGGCAGCCTCGCATCGCGCAGCCCGTTCAACCCCAACGCCGCCACCAGCATCGGCTCGCTGGCGCCGCCCTTGGAATACCGCGCCAGTTCCCGCTTTCCCTGGTCGAACATCCCCGCCCGCGTCAGCAGCAAGCCGTAATGAAATCGCACTCCGGCCTCCACTTCCGGCGGCAGATCCTTGCCCCCCGCCAGTCCGGTACGAAGATGCTCCAGGGACCGTTCGTATTTCCCGGTTTCAAACTCGCACAGCCCCAACAGCGACCAGGCCAGCGCGCGTTTGCCGTCCAGCTTCACGAATTCGCCGAAAGCCGTCTCCGCGTCGGTGTACTGAAAACTCGCATAGGAAAGGGTTCCGAGGAACCACCAGCCCTCCAGCCATGTCCCTCTCTGGTCCACTCCCTGCTTGTAAAGCGCGATCGCTTCGGGGATATGGTTGCTTCGCCGGGCCGCGGCAGCCCCCGCCGATATTTCCTCAAAGGTCGCCGCGAACGCGGGCAGAGACACCACCGCTGCCAGCAGACCAACCAGCGTAAAGGCGCGAAAAAGCGGCAGAAACCCTCCCGGCACAGCAACAAATCCTTGGTATCATCTTACCGGCTTTCGCGCCCCGCAGCCGTGGCGCGCGGCCTTGCTGCGCTATTCCAAAAATGGCCCACCTGGAACAACTCGCTGCTCTTCGCCGAAACGGCTTCTGCATTCTGCCCAACCACTTCCCGCCGTCCGCCATCGAAGCCGCCCGCGACGCCTTCTGGCCGAGCCTCCGAAGCTACCTCGAAACCCATGCCACCGCACCCAACCGCGGGCCCAATCGCCACTTCCTCCCCATGCCCTTCGATCCCCCCTGCTTCAACCCCGTCTTCTTCTTCGATCCCGCCATCCTCGCGCTGATCCGTGACGCCATGGACGACAGAGCCGTCGCCGACCAATGGGGCTGCGACGTCGCCCTGCCCGGCTCGGAGTACCAGGCGTTTCACATCGACTACCGCCGCCCGCTCTTTCCCGAGACGCCCAGCCTCCAACTGCCTCCCTACATGTTGGTGGTCAGCTTCGGCCTCGTTCCCATCGCGCTAGCGAATGGACCCATCGAAATCGTGCAACCAGTTCCCCTGGCTTTGGGCGACGTCTTGATCCGCCATCCGTGGGCGCCGCATCGCGGCACGCCCAACACCAGCGCCCATCCACGGCCGCTCGCCACCATCCGCTACGTCCGCCGCTGGTACAGCGACGACAGCCGCGATGTTCATCCCATCCCCCGCGCCGTCTGGCAATCGCTCACGCCCGATCAGCAGTCCGTCCTGCGCTTCCCCGTCGCGCCCTAATTGCTCCCCGCCAGCCGCCGCGCCTCCGCCAGCATCCCATCCAGCATCGGCCGCGTCATCAGCTTCCCATGCAGCACCACCGCTTCAATCGAACGGCTGTTATGAATATCGGCCAGCAGATCCTTTTTCAACAAAACCAAATCGGCGGACTTGCCCGACTCAATCGTCCCGCGCCTGTCGATCTCTCCCATAAACTCCGCCGCATTGCTTGTCGCAGCCCTGAGCGCGTCGAGCGGCGTCATCCCCGATTCCACCAGCAGCGCCAGTTCGTCATGAATGCCAAATCCAGGGAAACACTGCGGATTCATCGCATCGGTGCCCGCCATGATGCGCACCCCAGCCCGGTACATTAACCCCGCCAACTTCTTGGAATTCTCGAACTCTGCCTGGGAAAGCGCCATCAGAGCCTTGCGCGGCTCCTCCGGAATGCCGCCGTGAAATCCTGTGGCCCACTTGGTCCGCACGCTCTGGCTCAAGTATTCCAGCCGTGGATCGTTCGCTTCCGGAGGCGCGTCCATCATCGCCCGCAGCAGCGTCAGCGTCGGGCATTGCCAGGTGCCGTTCTTTGCGAACCGGGCGAATAAGGCCTGCGCCGTAGCTTCATCGTATGTCTCCGGAATCCGCGCATAGTCTCCCAGCATGCGTTTTCCGCTGCTCATCTTGTCGGCCATGCCCGCGCCCGGAGCCCGGAACTGTGACGTCAGCGTCAGTAACTCCGCACGGATCGCACCCCCATCCCGCGAGCATGCCAGCGCCACTTCGGTAAGATGCTCGATGCTTTTCTGCCCCGCGTCCGAAGCCTCCGCGGCGGACACCGCCTCCGGCACATGCCCCGCAAACGGGATACCGCGCTTTCGCGCCTCGTCCGCGATGGCGAAGTAAACGTCCCGCGGCAGCCTCGAATACACCTTGATGAAATCGGCGCCCCGCTCCTGCTGGGCGTCTACAGCCGCGCGGCCTTGCGCCTCGTTGGCTGCCACGATTGAATCGGGCCACACCGGGTTCGGCCCATCCACAATCGGACTGCCGAGATAAACATCCGGCGCTATCCTGCCGCTGGCGGCCTGCTGGGCACGCCATGCGCGAGCGTCCGGCGGCCCGGCCATGTCGCGCACACCCACGACCCCATTCGCCAGAAAAAGCAGATGGCTCCACGCCGATCGCCGGTCCGACGCGCCATGCACATGCATATCCCACAAACCGGGGATCAGAAACTTACCCCTGCCATCGACAACCTTGGCGCCCCGCGGAATCTTCGCCTTCTTCCAATCCGTGATTGCCGCGATGCGATCCCCCGCAATCGCCACGGTCATGTCCCGCTGTGCGCCCCGTCCTCGGCCGTCGATAACCGTGACCCGCTCGATCGCCAGTGACTGGCCCCAAGCCAGCGCTCCCGTGATTCCGCCGCAAAGTATGAACTGTAACCAAGCCAAATGGTCTCCCTCCCCGCGCCGCTTACCATTCTTCCACTATCGGATAATGTGAGGGGAGCAGAAAATGACTCGGCCCGCAAAGCTGGCAATCGGAAACCAATGGAAGATCTTCGACCCTCGCGACCCGTCCACCCCCGCCGCCGGCGCTGAACTGCTGGATGCCACCGTCGTTCAGCGCGGCGACCGATGGTGGATGTATCTTGCCGGCCAGCCCGCCGGGTACGGGCCCACGGACATCTTCAGCGCATCGCTGCCTCCGGGCGCCGCACTTTCCCCTGATGGCTGGACTCCCACCCGCGACGCGTCTGGGCAACTCGCGCCCCTGGCCCCTCAATCCGCCAGCCGCGCCTGGGATGGCAACGGCGGCCGTCACTGCCCGTCTTATGTCAAAGGTTGGGATCCTGGCCAAGCCGCCTGGGTGGAACGCCTCTACTACGCGGGCGCGGCGGAAAACCTGTGGGGCCCCTACACAATTGGTTTCCTGGAATGGGACGGCCGCCAGTGGGTCGACCGCAGCGAGCCTGCCTTCGCGGCTGCCGAAGACTGGGAGCGCGGCAGCGTCTACGAACCCAATCTCATTTACCACGACGGAAAATGGAAGCTGTGGTATGTCGCCGGCTCCAACCAGCAGGACTACCTCGTCCATGGCTACGCGGAAAGTGAGGACGGCCGCACCGGCTGGACCAATCGCGTTATTTTCGCGCCGCCCGAAATGAAGATGTTTGACTTTTCCGTGCGCCGTCGCGGAGACCGCTACGATGCCATCTTCGCCCGAGTTTGGATGGGCGGCGGTGCGCCGCCGCCCGATACCGGACTCTGGTGGTGCCAGGCCGCATCTCCCTCAGGCAATCTCTCGCAATGGAGCCGGCCATCGCAAATCATGAATGCCGATGACTGCGGTTGGCATACCGGTCCCTGGAAACCTTCGCTTGCCTTTCCCGATGAAGTCAGCGAGCGCGGCCTCGTCTTCTTCGACGGCCTTTATCGCACCGAAGATCCCGGTCCGTTCCCGTTCGCCTTCACCCTCGGCTGCGTCGAAGTAGAGTTGCCCTGCGACTCCCTTTGAGTGGCGCGCCCGGCCGAACTACTCCGCCCCCGCCGCCCGCCGCGCATTCACCGCCGCCCCCACGATCGCCAAGTCCGTGCTGCTCGATATGATCTCGAACAAACTGCCCTGCAGCGGCGTCATTTTCACCATCTCGTGAATGTACTGCCCTACCAGCCCCAAGTCCACGTAATGCGCATTCGGGCCCATCACAAAAAACTTGCCCGGCCCATCCATGTGAATGCTGGTCGCCAAGCCCGCCGCCAGCGCCCTGTGCCACCGCTTCACGAAGGTGCTGCACCGCGTATCGCCTTCCTTGGCCGCCTCGAAAACTTCCTCCGGCTCCATGTCCAGAAACCGCAGCCGCATCGCGCGGTGGCCCATGATGCCTTCCAGATGTCCCACTCCGCCGCACCCGCAAAAATGTTCCTTAGGGTCGAGCGATACCACCATGTGCCCGCCCTCCCAAGCGCCCTCCGCCTGCGGATACCGCCCGAACCCGACGCCGTCGCCCAGATACCAAATGCGAATCAATTTCTCCAGATGTCCGCGCGTCGCCGCCACCCCCGCCGCGATCGCGTCCGCATCGTTCGAAATCTGCACCGGTGCTTTAACCCCCCCCCGCGCCAGCACCCCGCACAAAGCCGTCGCGAAGGCGAATCCCTTGATCTGTTGCAGGTTCGGCGATTCCTCCACCACCCCGTTGCGAATCACGCCCGGAAACCCAACCCCCACGCCATCCACGTGCCGCCCTTGCGCCACGCCGATGACCTGTTGCCCGATCAATTCGGCAATCTCGTCCCCCGTCAGCTTTCGCAGCGCATCCGGATTCTCCTCGCCCTCCGGATACACCGTGATGCCGCCCGTCAGCGCATTGTCTTCCACCACCCCAACCGCGACTTGCCTGGTCGCCAGGACGCCGATCGTTTGCCCCATGTTATCTCTCCGCCTGCCTCACAACCTCGTCAGCTTGTTCAACCCGTTGAATGCCGCCGCCTTGTAACACTCCGCCAACGTCGGATAATTGAAAACCGTGTCCACGAAGTATTCAATGGTTCCCTTCAGAATCATCACCGCCTGCCCGATATGCAGCAGTTCCGACGCGCCTTCCCCGATGATGTGCACCCCCAGAATTTCCTTGGTCTCGCGATGGAAGATCAGCTTGAGCCGCCCCGTCGTATCGCCGCGAATTTGTCCGCGCGCGATCTCCCGGTAGTACGCCACCCCCACCTCATACGGCGCGTCTTCTTCCGTCAATTGTTCCTCGGTCTTCCCGATAAACGAAATCTCCGGAATCGTATAAATCCCGTAAGGGTAAAACGCCGGATTCGAATGCACCGGAATCCCCAGCGCCGTCGCCGCCGCGATCCGCCCCTGTTCCATCGACACCGATGCCAGGCTCGGAAACCCGATCACATCGCCCACTGCGTAGATATTTGGCTGCTTGGTGCGATAAGATCCGTCCACCGGAATGCGCCCGCGATTGTCCGCCTCCAGGCCGGCCGCCGCCAGGTTCAGCTCTTCCACATTTCCCTGCCGTCCCACCGCGTAAAGCAAAGCGTCGCCTGAAATTTTCTTCTTGCTCATCAGATTGGCGACCACCCCGGTGCGGCGTCTCTTCCACGCTCTCCACTTCTTCGTTCAGCCGCATGGTTACCCGGTGGTCCCGCAGATGATACGACAGCGCTTCCACAATCTCCGCGTCCGCGAATTCCAGCAGCCTCGGCCGCTTCTCCACCAGGATCACCCGTACGCCCAGCGCCGCGAACATGCACGTATATTCCACGCCGATCACGCCGCCGCCCACCACAATCAGAACGTCTTCGGCATATCCGGCATCTGCAGAATCTGATCGCTATTGATGATCGTTGCGCCCGTTCATCGGCACTTTCGGCGACGACGAAGGCTTCGTCCCGGTCGCGATAATGATGATCCCGGCTTCGTAATCCGAAACCCCGCGGCTGTTTTCCACCCGCACGTGCGTCGCATCCACGAACTGCGCCGTGCCGTAAATCACTTCAATGCCGTTGCGCGAAAGCTGTGCCTGCGTGATGTCGGTTTCCGTCTTGATCACGTGCTGGATGCGGAAACCCAGGTCCGCCATCGAGATCTTCTCCTTCACCCGATAGCTGACGCCATAGATGCCCTGGTAGTTGAATCCCGAAAGATGCAGCACCGCTTCCCGCATCGTCTTGCTGGGAATCGTGCCGGAATTGATGCACGTCCCTCCCACGACTTCCCGTCTCTCGATCAGCGCAACGCGCTTCCCGGATTTAGCGCCCTGTATGGCCGCGCGCTGCCCGGCCGGGCCGGAACCGATCACGATGATGTCGAATTGTTGCATAGCGGTCTGGGTGCTCATTCATCTTAACCCTTTTGATCCGTGGCGCACGCACACAATCATGACCCTTTCCTTACGACTTCCTGATGCCAGCGCCTCTATCGTAAACATTAGGTTGTGTATGCCAACCACCATTACCTACTTAAACGACCGTTTCCAAGTACCGCTGGCGCGCCTCGATCGCCCCCCCGGCCCGCTCCAACTGGTCGTCCCCTACACCACGCCCGCCCTGACCGCCGACGCCCTCTCCGCCGCCGCCGATCTCGCCCTCGGAATGGAAGCCTCCGTCACTCTGTTGGCTGCCCACGTCCTGCCGTACCCCTCCCCCCTCGAATGTCAGGACGGCATCCGCCATCGCCTGGAAGCCGGCCTCGCCACCATCGCCCGTACCACCACCGCCGCCATTCGCGTCAAGCTGGTCTTCGCCCGCGATCTCACGGATGCCTACCTCGGCCTCCTCCCTCGCCATTCGATCGTGGTCATCGGCGCCCGCTCCCGTTTCTGGAAAACCCGCGAGGAACGCCTCGCCCGCCGCCTCTCGCTCGAGGGCCACAGCGTGGCTCTCGTTAAGGTCAAATAAAACTATGCTGGATCTGTTCTTCATCGCCCTCACCATCCTCTTCTTCCTCGTTGGATGGGCCTACATCCGCGGTTGCGACCGCCTCTAAGGAGCCTTATGGAATACCTGATCGCAGCCCTCGTTGCCGCCGCCGTCGGCGCCTACCTCATCTACGCCCTCTTGCGCCCGGAGCGCTTCTGACATGACTCCCATCGGACTCTTCCAGATCTTCCTCTACTTCGTCATTCTTGTCGCGCTCACCAAGCCGTTGGGCCTCTACATGGAGCGCGTCTTCTCCGGCGAGCGAACCTTCGCCCACCCCGTGCTCCGCCCCTTCGAGCGCCTGATCTACAAAATCAGCGGCATCGACGAAGCCGCCGAACAGCGCTGGACCTATTACGCCATCTCCCTCCTCGCCTTCAGCCTCGTCGGCATCCTGCTGACTTACCTGATCCAGCGCATCCAGGGCATGCTGCCCTTCAACCCCCAGGCCTTCGGCGGCAAACTGATCACCCCCGACCTCGCCTTCAATACCGCCGTCAGCTTCGGCACCAACACCAACTGGCAGGCCTACACCCCCGAAACCACCGTCAGCTACTTCACCCAGATGGTCGGCCTCGCGGTCCACAATTTCACTTCCGCCGCCGCCGGCATCGCCACCGCCATCGCGCTGGTCCGTGGATTCTCGCGCCGCTCCGCCGGTTCCATCGGCAACTTTTGGGTCGATGTCACCCGCGCCACCCTTTACGTGCTTCTTCCCATCGCCATCGTCGCCGCGCTGGTTCTGGTTTCTCAGGGCTGCATTCAAAATCTCCACCCTTACGACAAGATCACCACCCTCGAAGGCGCAGCCCAGACCATCGCCCAAGGCCCCGTCGCCTCCCAGGAAGCCATCAAGATGCTC
Organism: Bryobacterales bacterium; assembly: GCA_963738375.1. Classification (GTDB taxonomy): domain Bacteria; phylum Acidobacteriota; class Terriglobia; order Bryobacterales; family Bryobacteraceae; genus Bog-159. The sequence continues at coordinate 835,392 of CAVTWL010000006.1, forward strand.
GGCACCAACGGCGGCGGATTTTTCAACGCCAACTCCGCCCACCCCTTCGAGAACCCCACGCCGTTCTCCAACTTCTTCCAGATGCTCCTCATCTTCCTCATCCCCGCCGGACTCACCTACACCTTCGGCAAGATGGTCAAGGATACCCGCCAGGGCTGGGCGCTATTCGCCGCGATGAGCATCGTCTTCCTCGCCGGAGTCTTCGTCGTCTATCCCGCCGAACAGGCCGGCAATCCCAACCTCACCAAGCTCGGCGTCCAGAGCGAGGCTACCGCCGTCCAGTCCGGCGGCAACATGGAGGGCAAGGAAGTCCGCTTCGGCATCCCCGCATCGTCGCTTCTTCGCCGTCATCACCACCGACGCCAGTTGCGGCGCCGTCAACAGCATGCACGACAGCTACACCCCCCTCGGCGGACTCGTGCCGCTGGTCAACATCCAACTCGGCGAAGTCATCTTCGGAGGCGTCGGCGCGGGTCTCTACGGCATGCTCATGTACGCCATCCTGGCCGTCTTCATCGCCGGACTGATGGTCGGCCGCACCCCCGAATACCTGGGCAAGAAAATCGAACAGAAAGAAGTGAAGATGGCCATGCTCGCCATGCTCGTCCTCGCCGCCAGCATCCTGCTCTTCTCCGGCGGCCGGCATGATGGCGCACTTCTCCAAGAACGCCTGGATCAACCCACCCGGCTCGGCCATCGCCAACCTCACCAACAACGGCCCGCACGGCCTCACGGAAATGCTTTACGCCTTCACCAGCGCCACCGGCAACAACGGCAGCGCCTTCATGGGCCTCAACGCCAACACCCCGTTCTTCAACACCACCATCGGCCTTGCCATGTTGATCGGCCGCTTCCTGATGATGATCCCTCTCCTGGCCGCCGCCGGCAGCCTCGCCCAGAAGAAAGCCGTGCCCGTCTCCACCGGCACCTTTCCCACCCACGGCGCTCTGTTCGTGGGCTGGCTCGTGGGCGTCATCCTGGTGGTCGGCGCGCTGACCTTCTTTCCCGCGCTTTCCCTCGGCCCCATCGTCGAACATTTCCTGATGCACGACGGAAAACTCTTTTCCGTCCTATTGACCGGATTCTGGAGTTAGAGACATGCCTGTGATGGAACCGCCTTCTTCAAACTCTTACGTAACCGAGCCGCTCTTGATCTCCAAGAAGGCCGTCCGCGCGCGCCCGCTCTTCGATCCACCTATTGTCAAACGCGCCATTCGCGATTCCTTCGTCAAGCTGAATCCCCGCCTGATGATGAAGAATCCCGTCATGTTCGTCGTTGAAATCGGCGCAGCCATGACCACCATCGAGATCTTCAAAGATCTCGCCATGCACCACAACATCGGCTTCACCTTTCAGATCACTCTCTGGCTCTGGTTCACCGTCCTGTTCGCCAACTTCGCCGAAGCCATGGCCGAAGGCCGCGGTAAAGCCCAGGCCGATACCCTCCGCAAAACCAAAACGGAGACCATGGCCAAGCGCCTCAAAAACGGCAAGAAATTCGAAACGGTCGCCGCTACTGAACTCCGCCGCGGCGACATCGTCCTGGTCGAGCCGGCGATATCATCCCCGGCGATGGCGACGTCATCGAAGGCATCGCCAGCGTCGACGAATCGGCCATCACCGGCGAGAGCGCGCCGGTCATCCGCGAATCGGGCGGCGACCGCAGCGCCGTCACCGGCGGCACCCGCGTGCTCTCCGACCAGATCAAAGTCCAGATCACTTCCAACCCCGGCGAGACCTTTCTCGATCGCATGATCGCCCTCGTCGAAGGCGCGGAGCGTCAGAAAACGCCCAACGAAATCGCCCTCAACATTGTCATCGCGGGCCTCACCTTCATCTTCCTGCTCGCCGTCGTCACCCTCTATCCCTTCGCCCAGTACAGCGTGCAATCGGCGGGCGCCGGCCAGGCTCCCAGCGTCACCGTTCTGATTTCGCTGCTGGTCTGCCTCATCCCCACCACCATCGGCGGCCTGCTCTCCGCCATCGGCATCGCCGGCATGGATCGCGTCATGCAGCACAATGTTCTGGCCATGAGCGGCAAAGCCGTCGAAGCCGCCGGCGACGTCAACACCCTGCTGCTCGATAAGACCGGCACCATCACCCTCGGCAACCGCCAGGCCGTCGAATTCATCCCCGTCAGGCGATGCCAAGGAAACCGAACTGGCCGACGCCGCCCAGCTTTCGAGCCTCGCCGACGAAACCCCCGAAGGCCGTTCCATCGTAGTCCTCGCCAAGGAAAAGTACGACTATCGCGGACGCGAAGTCGCGGAGCACGAAGCCACTTCATCCCTTTCACCGCCCAAACCCGCATGAGCGGCGTCGATCTCGATGGCCGCCGCATCCGCAAAGGCGCTACTGAATCCGTGGTCGAGTTCGTCCAGGAGCAAGGCGGCCAGATCCCGCCCGAACTCCTCGAAACTACCCAGCGGATCTCCCGCTCGGGAGGCACGCCGCTAGTCGTGGCCGATCGCAACCGCGTCCTCGGGCGTCATCCACCTGAAAGATGTCGTCAAGGGCGGCATGCGCGAACGCTTCGACCAGCTTCGCCGCATGGGCATCCGCACCGTCATGATCACCGGCGATAACCCGCTCACCGCCGCCGCCATCGCCGCCGAAGCCGGTGTCGACGATTTCCTGGCGCAGGCCACGCCTAAAGACAAAATGGATCTGATCAAGAAGGAGCAGGCCGGCGGCCGCCTGGTCGCCATGACCGGCGATGGCACCAACGACGCCCCGGCCCTCGCTCAGGCCGATGTCGGCCTCGCCATGAACACCGGAACCATGGCCGCCAAGGAAGCCGGCAATATGGTCGATCTCGATAGCAATCCCACCAAACTCATCGAAGTCGTGGCCATCGGCAAGCAGTTGCTGATGACCCGGGGCGCCCTCACTACTTTCTCCATCGCCAACGATGTGGCCAAGTACTTCGCCATCCTGCCCGCCATGTTCATGACTACCTATCCGTCACTCGCGAAGCTCAACATCATGTTCCTGCGCAATCCGCAGAGCGCCGTCCTGGCCGCGGTAATCTTCAACGCCCTGATCATCATCGCCCTCATCCCGCTGGCCCTCCGCGGGGTGGCCTACAAGCCTCTGAACGCGGGCGCTCTCCTCCGGCGCAATCTGTTGATCTACGGTGTGGGCGGCGTCATTGCGCCCTTCCCCGGCATTTGGGTCATCGACCGCCTGCTGGGCCTCCTGCATCTCGCGTAAAGGATTTCAACCATGAAACAGATACTCGTTCCCGCCATCATGTTGACCCTGGTGATCACCGTCCTCACCGGTCTCGTTTACCCGCTGGCCGTCACCGGTCTCGCCCAGGTCATCTTTCCGCACCAGGCCAATGGCAGCCTGATTACTGCTAATGGCAAAATCGTTGGCTCTGCCCTGATCGGCCAGAAATTTACCCGGCCCGAGTACTTCCACGGCCGTCTGTCCGCCGCTGGCGACGGTTACGATGCCGCCAACTCCGGTGGCACGAACCTCGGCCCCACCAATCAGGCCCTGGTCAATCGCGTCCGTGACGATATCAAGAAGTTCCGCGAGCAGAACCCAACCTACACCGGCCCCATCCCCGCCGACCTGCTCACCAGTTCCGCCAGCGGCCTCGATCCCGATATCAGCCCCGCCTCCGCCTACGCCCAAATCGACCGCGTGGCCAAAGCTCGCGGCGTTCCCGCCGCAGCCATCCGCGACGCCGTCGACCGCCATACCGAAGCCCGCCAACTGGGTGTCCTGGGCGAGCCCAGAGTCAATGTCCTGGCCCTGAACCTGGACCTCGATAAAAAATAGCCGCGCCTATTCCACCGTCACGATCGCATCTTCGGGATAGGCGTGCATCCCGAACTCCGGCACATCCAGCCCTTCCAGTTCCACCTCAGCCGGCACTCGCATCGACTTTATCTTGTTCACCAGCGTAAACACCACGTAAGTCGCTCCAAAGGCCCACAGCACGCAAAGCGTAGCGCCGCCAAGTTGGCACAGGAACTGTCGCGTATCGCCATGCAGCAGCCCTGTGACTCCCTGGCCCGCATGCCCCAGATAGGTCGCGGCGCCCACGCCATTCCACCCAGCCCCGTAAGTGCCATCCGCGAAGATCCCCACGCTCACCCCCCCCAGCCATCCGCAAAACCCGTGAACGGAAATCGCCCCGCAAGGATCGTCGATCTTCAGCACCCGCTCGACGAACAGCACGCCCAGGCATACCAGAACTCCGGCCATGATCCCGATCGCCACCGACGAAGTCGGACCGACGAAGGCGCACGGCGCCGTGATGGCCACCAGTCCCGCCAGCATTCCGTTGCAAGCCATGGTTACGTCCGGCTTCCCGAACATGAAATACCAGAGCAGCATCGCCGCCGCCGACCCCGCCACCGCCGCCAGGTTCGTATTGATCGCCACCACCGAAATCCGCAAGTCCGTCGCCCCCAGCGTCGATCCCGGATTGAATCCCATCCACCCGAACAGCAGGATAAAGGTCCCGGTCACCACATACACCAAATTGTGCGCCGGGAACGCGCGCGGCTTCCCGTCCTTCCCGTATTTCCCCAGCCGCGGCCCCAGGATGATCGCCAGCGCCATCGCGCAGAATCCTCCCACCGCGTGTACCACCGTCGATCCGGCGAAATCCACATAACCGTGTCCCAGGTTCATCGTGGTCCCCAGTTGTGACAGCCAGCCGCCCCCCCAAACCCAGCAGCCGAAGATCGGGTAAAGCAGCGCGCCGATGAACAACTCGCAAATCAGAAACGCCCAGAATGTGATCCGCTCGCAGATTGCGCCCACAATGATGTACCCCGCCGTCTCCATGAAGACCACTTCGAACAGCGCGAGACAATTGCTCCCCGCGTCGTATGCCGGGCCCGCCATGAAAAACCCCTTGCCGCCCAGGAATCCCCACGCCCCGCCCCCCAGCAGATAGTGATTCAGCGTCGGCGCGCCTCCCAGGTTGGCCGGCGCCGCATTCACGGCCACCCCCCCGAACTGAAACGCGTAGCCCACCGCATAGTAGGCCAGAAATGCGAAAACGTAAGCCGCGAAGTTCAGCATCATCAGATGCCCCGCGTTTTTCTTCCGCACCAGCCCGCACGTCAGCAGCGCAAACCCCGCCTGCATGAACAGCACCAGGTACCCGGTGTTCAGCGTCCATGCGAAGTTCGTCGCCACCCGGATGTGTCCCACCGAATCGGCCAACTTCACGGCCAGCGGTTCCTTCGCCGCTTGCGACTGGTATTCGTCGTAGTCTTTCTTGTTCTTGGCAAAATCCGGCGAAGTCTTGTCCGGAGCCGGCGTCACAAAGCTGTTGCCGCCCGCATCCACCACCGTCGATTTGTCGCCCGTCGCGATTCCCGCCGGATCGGGCTTAGCCTCCTGCGCGCGGCCGCCTTGAGGCAACCAGAGGAGCACCGCCAAAACTGCAAGCCAGGGAAGTCTTAGGAAACGAAGGTCAGCCATCTAAGTAGCGTGACCAAACCGGCACCAGCCGTCAAGAAGAAATTCCTTTTGCCCCCTATAAGCTTTTCTATTGCCATGTCAAAATAAGATTGAGGATCATCCCGCCCTTGCCCGCGAGCCTCGACCAGCGCCCCAGCCCCGAAGAACTCTTACGCCGCGTACAGGCCGAAGAGAGCCGCGCCCGCCGCGGCCGCCTGAAAGTCTTTCTCGGCTACGCCTCGCGCGTCGGCAAATCTTTCCGCATGCTCGACGAAGGCCGCCGCCGCAAAGAGCGCGGCGAAGACGTCGTCGTAGCCGCCATCCAGTTCCCCCTCACGCCCGACCTGGAAGCCCTGATGGCGAACATCCCGTACATCCCGCCGCTCAAAGGCGCCTACGCCGGCAAAGAATACGAAGTCCTCGACGTGGCTTCCATCTTCCGCCGCCATCCGCGCGTCTGCCTGGTGGACGAATTGGCCTATGACAATCCCCCCGGTTCCCGCAATCCCAAACGCTGGCAGGATGTCGACAATATCCTCCAGCAAGGTGTCTCGGTCATCACCGCCGTCAACCTCCAGCACATCGAAGAACACCTGAACGATGTCGAGCGCATCACCGGCAAGCGCGCCCGCCAGACCGTCCCCGAGCGCTTCCTCCGTTCCGCCGACGAAATCGTCCTGGTCGACGCGGCCGTCGACGACATGATCGAGCGGGCCGGATCGAAAAGCGTGGAAGACGTCCGCCGCCTCTCCGAGCTTCGCGAACTCGCCTTGCTCCTGGCCGCCGACGTTGTCGATGGCCAGCTCGAAAATTACCTGAAATCCCACGGCGTGCTCATCCGCTCGGGCTCGCAGGAGCGCATTCTGGTCTGCGTCACGCCGCGCAGCGACGCCGGCGCCATGCTCCGCAGCGGCCGCCGCAATGCCGACCGCTTTCACGGCAACTTACTGGTCTGCTACGTCCGCCAGGAAGGTCTCAACGCCAGGGACCAGGCCATCATGGACGCCAACCTCGCGCTCGCCCGCGAACTGGAGGCCGACGTCCACGTCCTCGAAGGCGCGGACCCCATCGCCGCCATCATCGGCTTCGCGCGCCAGCAGCGCGTCACCCAGATCTTCGTCGGCCACAGCGCCCCCGGCCGCAAAACACTTTTCTCCCGCAGCCCCGTCGACCGCCTGATCCAGGCCGCCAGCGACATCGACATCCGCATCTTCCCCCACCCTCAAACCGCATGAGCGAACCTGCCGCATCCCTCCCCAAAGGCCGTCTCAAAATCTTCCTGGGCTATGCCGCGGGCGTAGGCAAAACCTATCAAATGCTGGACGAAGCCCAGGAGCTTCATCGCAAAGGAATCGACGTCGTGGTCGGCTACTTCGAGCCCCACGCCCGCCAGGACACCATCGCCAAAACCGCCGGCCTCGAATTCATCCCCCGCCGTATCATCGAATACCGCGGTTCCACCTTCGAGGACATGGACGTCGATGCCATCCTCCGCCGTCACCCAGCCATTTGTCTGGTCGATGAGTTCGCCCACACGAACGTCCCCGGCTCTCCGCGCCTGAAGCGCTGGGAAGATGTGCAGATCCTGCTCGAAGCCGGCATCGACGTCTTCACCACCCTCAACGTCCAGCACCTCGAAAGCTTGAACGACGAGGTCTGGCACATCACCGGCGTGCGCGTCCGCGAGACCGTCCCCGATTGGGTGGTCGATGCCGCCGGAGAAATCGTACTGGTCGATCTCACCGCCGAAGCCCTGCAGAATCGCCTGCATCGTGGCGTAGTCTACTCCGCCGACAAAGCCCGCAAGGCGATGGAGAACTTCTTCACCGAAACCAACCTCACCGCCCTCCGTGAAATGGCTCTCCGCCACACTGCCCACGAAGTCGAAGGCCGCCTTTCCGATCTGCCGGCCGCCTCGCGCGGCCCCTCGCACGCCGCGCGCCCCGGCGCGGAACCGCCCACCCGCGACGAGCGTATCCTGATCTGTCTCACCGGACGCCCCTCCAGCGCCGTCCTCATCCGCCGCGGGAAACGCGTCGCCGACTATCTTCATGCCGATTGCCTGGCCGTCCACGTCGATCGCCGCCCCGGCCCTCCCGGAATCCTGGCCCGCGGCGATGCCCTCGAAAAACACCTGACGTTCGCGCGCAATCTGCATATCGAAACGCACGTTTTGTCCGGCAAAGACGTCGCCCGCGCCATCGTCGATTTTGCCCGCGAGCGCAACATCACCCAGATCTTCCTCGGCCGCACCGCCGCTAAATCCCTCTTGGGTGGGGTGTTAAGTACAGTTCACCGGGTCGTCCGCCTGGCCCGCGATCGAGAAATTACGATTGTGGCAGAACGGTTGCGGTAAGAACAGCGGCCCCCGGCCAAGTACGTTAATTGCCTGTTAGGATAGTTGAGAATGTCGCGATTCTGGGTACTGTTTTCGTGTCTTTGTCTGTCTGCGTGGGCCGCCGCCCCGCCGCCCGCCGGCGCCTGTGGCGCGGATGCGCTCGAAGTCGGGCAGGCCTTCGACCATCTCTACAATTTCAATTTTCCCTCTGCCCATAGCGACATCAATCGCTTCATCGCCGCCCATCCCGACCAACCCTTAGGCTATGCCATTCGCTCCGCCGCTTATCTCTTCTATGAACTCGATCGCCTGGGCATCCTCGAAACCGAATTCCTGACCAACGACAAGCACATTGCCGACAAAAGGGCTCTTCGCCCCGACCCCGCCGTTCGCGCAAGTTTCCTGAAGGCCGTCGACGATGCCACCTCCCGCGCACAGGCCGCCTTGAAGGCCGATCCCAGCGATCGCCAGGCGCTGTTCTCCATGTCCATCGTCGAAGGCGTCACTACCGACTACATGGCCTTCGTCGAAAAACATCAGATCGCCAGCCTCTCGCCCGCCAAACGTTCCAACGGTTACGCGCAGCAGTTGATGAAGCTGAATCCGCCTTGCATCGATGCCTACATCACTGCCGGCATTACCGAATACATGGTCGGCAGCCTGCCTTTCTTTCTGAAATGGTTTATTCACTTCGATAACGTGCAGGGCAGCAAGGAACAAGGCGTCAAGAACCTCGAACTGGTCGTCCGCGACGGCCACTACTTCTCGCCCTTCGCCAAGATCCTTCTCGCCATCATCGATCTTCGCGAAAAGCGCCCGCGCGACAGCGCCAAACTCCTCGAAACCCTGGCGCACGATTACCCATCCAATCCCCTCTTCCGGAAAGAGCTCGCCCATATGGCCGGCGCCAATAACGGCTCATCGCAAAACTAAGTACCCCTGTACCTCGCGCCCCTACCTCCATTACTAACGCCCCCGTGCCATTGTGAAACACTAATAACAGGGCATCATGAATTCCCCCGACACCCTCGCCAAAGCCTTCCAGAATCTCCGCTCCGGCGTTTTGTTGCTCGACCGCGCTACCGGTCGCATCGCCGCCGCAAATCCCGCCTTCGAACGCCTGTCCGGACGCTCATGCGCCGATCTCATCGGCCGCGCCTTCTGGGCGCCGCCACTCATCGACGATGCCGAAGCCGGGGCCGAAGTGTTCAACCATCTGCGCGCCGGGGGCCGTCTCGAAAACGTGCGAACTGCCCCTCCAGACCGCCGACGAAAGCTGTCTCCTGCTCGAACTCACCGGCGGTCCCCTCGATTCCGCAACCATTCTCTTGGAAGTAGAGGATTCGACCGCGCGCGCCGGTGCCCGTACCGCACAGCGCATGGACGCCCAGCGCACCCTGGCCGCCCGCGCCGCCGCCGAATTCTCCGGCATGCATCACGCGTTGCAATCCGCTTCCGAACTGCTTTCCGGTTGCGCGCGGCGTGGCAGCCTGACCTTTCAGGAAACGGACGAAGTCCGCCGCTCCGCCGATCACGCCGGAGCCATCGTCCGCGAACTGCAGGCCTACAGCGGCCAACTTCCGCTGCAGACCGCTGCCGTCCACCTCAATGAATTAATCGCTGAAATGTTGCCGTCGCTCCAGCAACTCCTCGGACGCGAAATCGAAATGACTGCCGCCCTCGCTCCCGGCGTCGCCGCCATCCTCGCCGATCCGGTTCAGATTCGCCAGATCATCCTGAAACTGGCCGCCAACTCCGCGGAAGCCATGCAGCATCGCGGCAAGTTCCAAATCTCCACGCGTAATGCCGCCGCCCACGATCCCGCCCTCGGCGCGGATTCCGCCGGCGCCTATGTAGTGCTTGAAATCGCCGACCAGGGTCCCGGCCTCGACGACGCCAGTTGGGAACACCTCTACGAGCCCTTCTTCACCACCCGACCCAACGGCAAGCGCGGTCTCGGTTTGGCCGCTGTACACGGCATCGTTCGTCAGTTGCACGGCCGCCTGTGGGCGCACAGCGAACCCGGCAAGGGCGCAGCTTTCCGAATCTATCTCCCGGTTGCCGCGGCAGCTGCGCCAGAAGCTCCGGATGGCCCAGCCACCATCCTGCTCATGGAGCAAAATGACGGCCTGCGTTCCGTGGTCTCGAGTATCCTGCTGCGCCGGGGATACCGCGTCCTCCCTGCCACCGCCCAAGCCGATGCCCTGGAAATCGCCCGTACTCAGGGTTCCTTCGATTTGCTCATCAGCGAGCCCGACATGGAACTGGTCAAAACGCTTTCCGCCACCCGCCCATCCATGCGCACGCTATTCTTGAATGGCCAAACCGATCACGACGGCCTGCCCACGCTGGTTAAACCGTTTGAAGTGGAGGCCCTGCTGAATCGCGTGCGGGAACTGCTGCCGGGCCGGAATTCCTGAAGTAAATCCGAGCCACGACCGTCAGGGAGTGTCGCACTGAAGTAGATCCGAGCCACGACCGCCAGGGAGTGTCGCACCGAAGTAGATCCGAGCCACGACCGTCAGGGAGTGTCGCACTGAAGTAGATCCGAGCCACGACCGTCAGGGAGTGTCGCACCGAAGTAGATCCGAGCCACGACCGTCAGGGAGTGTCGCACTGAAGTAGATCCGAGCCACGACCGTCAGGGAGTGTCGCACTGAAGTAGATCCGAGCCACGACCGTCAGGGAGTGTCGCACCGAAGTAGATCCGAGCCACGACCGTCAGGGAGTGTCGCACTGAAGTAGATCCGAGCCACGACCGTCAGGGAGTGTCGCACTGAAGTAGATCCGAGCCACGACCGTCAGGGAGTGTCGCACTGAAGTAGATCCGAGCCACGACCGTCAGGGAGCGTTGCACTGAAGTAGATCCGAGCCACGACCGTCAGGGAGTGTCGCACGAGGCGACGGGCCGCGTTTTGCGCACTCTTTAGGTCGCGCTGGGCTCTTTCGGCTTCGCCTCAGCCGCGCTCCGCCGGTTGCGATGCAGGCTGGCGTCGACTGCCGACACCATCTTCGCCTCATCCAGTCCGCCCCCCAAAAATTGATTCACCTTCGCCGCGGCGCCTGCCGGATTTGCGATCGCATCACGGCGCTCCAGCGTCAGTACCCGTGTGCGGGGCCGCGCCGCCAGCATCTTTTTGACCCGGACCATGGTCCGCGCGAATTCCTCCTTCAACCGCTCCCGCCGTCCCGGATCGGCCGTCCGATTGTTGCGCGCCAGCATCCGCTCCTGCGAATCCAGTACCTCCTCCAGATCGCGCTCGGACAGGATCACCCGGCAGTCCAAACCCATCGGCAGCGCGCTAATCAGCGGCGCCACAATTTTGACCGCCTTCCCCCGTTCTCCGCGCAGCCATTCCGAATCGCTCAACAACTTCTTCACCGGCTCGAACTCCAGATACCCGCGCGGATTGTCTTCATCCGCGGTACGCCGCCCATCCGCGACAGCTTTCACCCCGCCGGCCGCCAGCATCTGCATGAGCATCGACGTGCCCGAACGCGGCAGCCCGGTCACCACGATTAAACAGTCTTCAACCGCCGCGATTTCCCCACACGCCTCCATCCGCCGTCTCACCCGTTTTGTCTACGCTCACCAATTCCGCCTTTCTCGCCTCTATGCCGCTGCGCATCCGGCGTGCCAACCGCCGATGCTCGCGAGCAGTTTCCGGATCGTTCAAATGCCGTTCCAGCAATCCCGCCAGCCTTATATGCGCTTCGGGGAAATTTGGATTGTAGCTGATAGCGGTACGAAATATCTCCGCGGCCCGCTGGTACTCCTTCAGCCCGGCGAGAGCCCGGCCCAGCAGAAAGTGGGCCATCGGGTCGTGGCCCACCCGCTGCAAGGCGTCCAGAGCCGCATGAGCCGCATCGCCGTATCCGCGGCGCCGCAGGGCCGCGCGGCACAAACCCAAGTGCGCCTCCGTGTCGTCCGGGTCGGCCTCAAGAGTTTCCGCGTACAGTCCCTCCGCATCGCTCGCCCTTCCCATCCGCCCGTACAAATCGGCGATCTGCCGCCACAACCTGGGTTTCGTCGGATTCCCGCCGGCAACCCGTTCCAGCCCCGCGAGCGCTTCCTCGAACCGCCCCTCCGAAATCCAAATCTGCGCCTGCAGATACTCCGTCGCCGCCGGCTGATACCGCATCAGGTTGCGCCATCGTTCCAGTGCCTCTTTGTCCTCTCCTTCCCGCCACGTTGCAACCTTCGCCTTGGCCTGCTCGAATAAGTCCTGTCGCCGGCCGAGCAAATCCTCGACGATCGCCCGCATCTCCTCGCGCCTTCCCAAAGCCTGGCACGAAACAAAGAGCCGCACGGCATACCTCTGCTCGTCTCGGTCCGCTCCCCTCAACTCGCGGAAAATCTCGTAAGCTTCCTTGTGCCTTCCCGCATCCTGATAAGCCTCGCCCAGGTTATAGCGCAGCTCCCGAACCGTCCTTTCCACCGCTACCGCCCGATTCTCGTCCGGCCGCTCGATGTATCCCAACGCGACCATCTGCTCCAGCGCTTCGTGCGCGGCCACCGGGTCCAGTCGCGTATGCGCGGGATGGCTTCCGTCCTCGCCCGCTACCCCTTCCCAACTCCCAATCCGCGGAATCTCTGCCGGGTCCCGCAGCGCCTGCGTCAGCACCTTGCCCTCCATGTCTTCGCCCGCCGGCAGCCCGTAAAGAGTCAGTACGGTCGGCGCAATATCGAGCAGCGAAGCCCCGTGCAGAGCCTCGCCCGCTTGCACGCCCGGCCCCGCCATCGCCAGCACGCCATAGTCTCGATGTTCCACCGCCGGTCCCGCCGGAACATCCGGTATCGCCGACGGCCGCAAATGATCCGGATGAAATCCGTGATCCGACAGCAGCACTACCGTTGTTTCGTCACCGGCCGTTGCCCATAGCTCTCCCAGCATGCGGTCGTGAAACCGGTACGCCTCTTCCACCACCCCGCCATACAATTCGAAATCGCGTTCCCCGATCCACTTCTGCCGCGGTGGATGATACTTCATGAACCCGTGGCAGAAATGGTCGATGGCGTCGAAATAGACCGCGAAGAAATCCCACGGCTCATTCTCGGCCAGCCACAGCGCCGCTGCCTGGATGCTCATGCATTCCGCCAGAGTCCGCATGCACGCCGCCAGCCGGCGATCCCGATCCTGATCGACTTCCCGCGCGCGCGGCACGAACGGCTCAACCATCGCCGCCGTCAATTGGTCCGGGTGAACGCGCAACCGGGCCATTGTGCCGCTCAGTTCCTGCGGATGTACGGTATGCGCAGGCAGGGGCCAGCCTTCATCGAGCGCCCCGCTCGCCCGGTGGTAATGATCGGAAACCATGACCCCGTTTATCGGCTCGGCCGGATGACTCGGCCACCAACCGATCGCCACGCTTCGTAGGCCGTTCTGGTTGAGAATATTCCAAAGCGCCTTCGCCTTGCGCGACAGGTTGGTTACCGGCTGGATACCGGTCCCATCCGGAGTGGGCTCGGAGAATCCGTGAATGCCATGGTGGAACGGCCTCTTGCCCGTTGCGATCGAAGTCCAGAGCATCGGTGAGTAGCACGGATGCAGCGTCGCAATCTGTCCGCTCGCGCCGCCTTCCACCAGGCGCCGCACGTTGGGCATCGCGCCGGCATCCATCAGCGGCCGGATTACTTTCCAGTCCGCCGCGTCCCAACCGATCAGCAAAACTCTCCGTCGAGTCATCGGTCCCGCGCCGAGGCGCTCTAGGCGGATCCGAAATTCAATCGCGGATGGTACGGCTTCTTCGGATGCTTCACATCGCCGCCCGTGCCACCGCCCGTTCCGCCCCCACCGCCCGTTCCAGCACCGCCGCCCGTCCCCCCATTATTGCCACCCGTGCCTCCGCCTGTTCCCAGATTATTCCCCCCGGTTCCCATATTGCCGCCCGAATTGAAACTGGTTCGGAAAAAGGAAGATGCGATCGTGCCGCCGCCATTCACGATTCCCGTCCCGCCGCCTACTTCCGTTGCGCTCGAAAGGGAGAACAGGGCGTTCCCTTGCGTCTCGACCCCGCCCGCGACCGCCAGGATCGAAACATCGCCCGCGCCCAATCCCGAAGGAACGACGAGGTTGATCTGGTAAAGCCCGGCGCTCGAAAGTCCCACAAAACTCGGCTTCACCCGGACACTATTGATGTACAGTTTGATCTCGTGCGCCACGGGCGCGGCGCCAGAAAACGCTTCTCCAGCCGCGACGGCAGGCGACGTCGGCCCGAACCCCACCCCGTACACTTCCACCACGTCTCCCGGGTTCGCAGCGACCGTCGGGTATCCCAGCGAGTTCCCCGTCGGTCCCAGGATGTCGTAGCTACCGTTGCCGTAAGCGCCGGAACCATCCGTCCGCACGATAATCGCCGCCACGTGCTGCGCATCCAGCAAGCTGAACGACGGCGCAAAAGCGTTCAGCGTCACCGTCGACGTCGCGCTTCCCGACGCCGTAGTTACCACCACTTCTACCGTTCCCGTAACCGTATCGTCCGGTGCTTGTAAGTTGATCTGTCCCGGACTGACAAATTCCAGGTAAGCCGCCTTTCCGTCAATGGTGACACTGGTGCCCCCCAACTCGGTGGGAAAGTTGCCGTTCCAAATCGCCGTCCCGGCAGCTAGATTCGTTCCGAAGATGGACACCCACTCGCCCGGCTGAATCACGCTCGTGGTCCCATAAAGCGGCACTATGCCGCCCGGCGAAATGGAAGGCGAGGTCACCGCAGCGGTCTGGTTAGCTGTCATTCCCATCGGAGTGACAACCTCATCGCCCAGTTTCTGCCGCGCGATTGCCAGTCTCACCGCATTCACCAGCGGTATGTCTTTCGAGCTTGCCAAGCGAGGGTTGGCGGCCATCACACGCGCGATAGCGTCGGTCGCGTTGCCCGCTGTGTCACCGTGGATAATCGCAGCGGATGCGCCCGTCGCCATAGCGAGCGCCGATCCGGTCACCGCCGCGTAGACTTGCCAATTTTCTGCGCTGTGCTTCAGTATCTCTCTCAGAGATACGGTCCGCCGTGTAGCGAAGTACGCTTCCAACCGGCTGTCTAATTCCGCCTTCTTCGTGGTGCCCATGGTCGGCCTCCTTTACCATGTATGACTCGGCTGATAGTCCGACGCGGCTCAGTTGTTCCCGGTTACCGATATCGCCCCTGTCTCAATGCGCGAATTTTACCGCCGCCTCGCTGCTAGCATAGCTGCCGGAATCGTAGTATTATCCAACATAAATAGCGGGTAGAGTCGCATCACGGTAACATCCTGTCTCTATTTTTCGCCGTTTCTTGAGATTGTCTTTTCCCGTCGTTACAGCCAAGATTCTCTCGCGCTATATTCTATCCATAGCGGCGGGTATTTTCCGTATCTTAATATCCGAAGCGATATATGAGGCACCACTCATCCATCTTTCTGGCCTGCTTATCTTCAGTCGCCTTCGCCCAAGCTCCTGTTCCCCCGGCTAAACCGCTGAAGTTTGAAGTCGCCTCCTTACGCCCCAGTTCTCCCGGCCCGCACGAATTGGCCGGCGTTCGACCTGCTCCCGGGGGCCAGCGGTACGTCGCCGAAAACGCCAGCCTGAGATTGCTCATCATGGTCGCCTACCGTGTCAAGGCCGAGCAGATCGCCAAAGGCCCTTCCTGGATGGCGACCGCTGCCTACGACATGAACGCCCAGGCCGAACGGCCCTCCAGCACCGAAGAGCTCCACATCATGCTCCAGGATCTCCTCGCGGAAAGGTTTAAGCTCCAATTCCACTACGAAACCAAGGAGCTTCCGATTTATGCCCTGACCGTCGATAAACCCGGCGCCAAACTGCAACCGCACGAAGCCCAGAATGCCGGCGATCCCTGGATTGATGTCGCCTTTGAGCAGCCCAACGTGAAATGGCACGCTTCCTTCGCCCCCATGCCGTATTTCGCCTGGCGCCTTTCCATGCTCCTCGACCGCCCGGTCATCGACCACACCAACCTCAAGGGCGGTTACGACTTTGACGTCTCCTTCACTCCGGAGCGCCGGCCCTTCGGCGCCCCCGATGCCGGAGCCGCGCCCGCTCCGCCCGATAGCCCCGGCCCCACCATTTTCGAAGCCGTGCGCCACCAGTTAGGATTGAAATTAGAGCCGGAGAAAGCTCCCGTTCCGATCATGGTGATCGACAGCGCCAGCAAGCCCGTCGACAACTAAGCCCCGCGGATGAAAAATATCATCGTCGGCACCGCCGGCCACATCGACCACGGCAAGACCGCTTTGGTCAAAGCTCTTACCGGCATCGACGCCGACCGTCTCGAAGAAGAAAAGCGTCGCGGCATCACCATTGACATCGGCTTCGCCCACCTCCAGCTAACTCCTACCCTCCGCATCGGTTTCGTCGATGTCCCCGGCCACGAGCGCTTCATTAAAAACATGTTGGCGGGCGTAGGCGGTATCGACATGGTGCTCTTCGTCGTAGCGGCCGATGAATCCATCAAGCCGCAAACGCGAGAGCACTTCGATATTTGCCGTCTGCTTGGTATCCCTCGCGGCGTCGTCGCCCTCACCAAGTCCGACATGGTCGATCCGGACATTCTTGAATTGGTGCGACTGGAGGTCGAAGACTTCGTCGCCGGATCCTTCCTGCAAGGCGCGCCCATCGTCGCCGTCAGTTCTCTCACCGGCGCGGGACTTCCCGATCTGCGCCAGGCGTTGCAGCAGGTCTCCGCCGCTGTGCCCCAGAAAAGCCCCGCCGGGAACTTCCGCTTGCCGCTGGATCGCGCCTTCACCGTAAAAGGCTTCGGTACCGTCGTGACCGGCACCCTCATCTCAGGCAGCGTAGCCAAAGAGCAGGAAGTCGAACTCTATCCCACCGGCCGCCGCCTTCGCGTGCGCGGCGTTCAGGTTTACGGCCAGTCTGCCGCACAAGCCAGCGCCGGCCAGCGTACCGCCCTCAATCTCGCCGATGTCGAGCCGTCGGAAATCGCCCGCGGCATGGTCCTCGCTCCCCCAGCCATGTTTGAACCCGTCTCGCGCATCGACTGCTCGCTTCAACTCCTACCCTCCGCTAAGCCGCTCAAAAACCGCGCACCCGTCCATTTTCATGCGGGCACGGCCGAGATCGAAGCCACGGTCCGGCTACTCGATGGCGCTGCCTCGCTGCATCCCGGTCAGCGTGCCTGGGTGCGCATCGCCTTGCGCCAACCCGCCTTGCTCCTGCCCGGCGACCGCTTCATCATCCGCATGTTTTCGCCGGTCGTCACCATCGGCGGCGGCACGGTCGTCGACATCTCCGCCAAGCGTTACCGGCAAGCCGATCGTATTGCCGATCGTCTCTCGGCGCTCGCCGACGCGCCCTGGCCCGATCGCGTTGCTTTACTGGTCCGGGAATCCCGCTATGGCCTGAGTCCCGCCGATCTGATCGCCCGTACCGGTCTCTCCCCGTCCGAAATTGCGGCTCTTCCGGCCGCCAATCCCGCGCTTCTCTTCTTCACCAACCCTCAGCCCTGGTTCACCGATCGCGCCTGGTTCCAATCCGTCCGCGAAAAGATACCGCGAGTTTTGCGCGAATTTCACCAGAAGCACGCGCTCCTCCCCGGCATCCCCAAGCAAGACCTGCGTGGCCGCGAACTCCCCGATTCGCCGCCCTTCCTCATCGATTCCATCCTGGCCGGCGAAAAGCAAATCGCCGTCGACGGTGAAATCGTTCGCCTCGCCACCCACAAACTGGTTCTCAAACAGGATGAACAGCAAGCCCGCACAGCCATCGAAGACGCCTTTGAACAAGCTGGATTAGCCGTCCCAGCGCTTCCCGACGTGCTCGCGAAATCGGGCGTCGAAGCCGCCCGCGCCCGCACCCTGCTCCAAATCCTGCTGCGCGAAAATCGCCTCGTTCGCATCGGCGACGACCTCATCTTCCACCGCGCCGCCATCGATAGCCTGCGCGCCATGCTGGCCGCCCACAAATCGGAACACTTCAACGTGGGCGCCTTCAAGGATTGGACCGGCATTTCCCGCAAGTACGCCATCCCGCTCCTCGAATACCTCGATCGCGAGCGCGTGACCCGCCGCGAAGGCGACCAGCGCGTAGTCTTATAAACTGAGCTTAGGGACTAACATGACCAGACTTGCCCCCATCGCCCTCATCGTTTGCTTTGCGGCTTTGCCCGCCCCGGCTCAAAACCCATCCGCGGATGCCGCTACCATGCGCGACCTCCTGAACGAAATCCGCCAACTCCGCGCCACCATGGAAAAGACCGCCACCCTCGGGCCGCGCATGCAACTGCTCATGCAGCGCGCTCAGTTTCAGGAGCAAAAGGTGTCTCGCGTCCAAGCGCAGCTCGACGAAGTCCGCAAACAGATCCAGCAGGAATCGTCGCGCCAGACAGCGGCGACGGAGCGCCTGACCAAGATCGAACAGGATATCTCCAACGAGTCCGACGCCTCCCGCCGCTCTCAACTGGAAGACATGCGCTCCGGCTTGAAAATGGTCCTGGGCAACGGCCCCGACCCGCAATTGCGAGCCCGTGAGAACGAGCTCAACAACGCCTTCATCGCCGAACAGGCCACCCTTACCGAATTTAACGAGAAGCTGGACGCCCTGGAGCGCCAACTCGAAGCCCTGGCAGCCCACTAAACCGCTGGCGGGCAGTCGCCGGTTGGCGATCGGCCCTCGCCCGCAAAGCCACGGCGCCTACTGCGCGACCGCTTCCGCCGGAACCAGCATCGGCTGCTTATGCTTGCACTCCCCATTCGGGCACTGACAGCACCGGCCCCGCCTTCAGCCACTTCTCCACCATGTAGGGCGACCCGCACTCCGGACACTTCTCCTCAACCGGCTTGCCCCATGTCACGAAATTGCAGTCGGGCTATCGATTGCAGCCGTAGAACGTCTTACCGCGCTTCGACCGCCGCTCCACTACCTCGCCCTCGCTGCACTCCGGGCACTTCACCCCAATCGTCTTCTGCTTCACGAATTTGCAGGTCGGATAATTGCTGCAAGCCGTAAATTCGCCGAATCGTCCGTTCTTCATGACCATATTGCTGCCGCAGTTCGGACACTTTTCGTCCAGCTTTACATCGGCCTTCTTCTGCGTCCCGCCCATCGGTTTGGTAGTCTTGCAGTCCGGATAACCCGTACACGCGAAAAACGTCCCGAACCGGCCCTTCTTCAGCACCATCGGCCGGCCGCAGTTCTCGCAGTATTCTTCATCGCCTTGTTCGGTAAGATCCGCCTTGTCCACATCCGGCAAATCCACCGTCAATTCTCGCGTGTACGTGCACTCCGGATATCCGGTACAGGCGATGAAGCTGCCGTGCTTGCCCCACTTGATCACCAGCGGCTTGCCGCACTTCTCGCAAAACAAGCCGGTGGGCTTCTCCATCCGCTTGATATCCGTCATGTGCTCTTCGGCGTGCTTCAGATCTTTATCGAAGCGCTCATAGAACTCGCCATGGCAATCCGCCAGTCGATCTTGCCCTCTTCGATGTCGTCCAGATCCTCTTCCATCCGCGCCGTGTACTTGACGTCGAAAATGTCGTCGAAGTTCTCCAGCAAAAGGTCCGTCACTACCATTCCCAGTTCGGTCGGGTAGAACCGCCCGCCTTCCTTCTTTACGTACTCGCGTTCCAGAATCGTCGACAGAATCGAGGCGTACGTCGAAGGCCGGCCCACGCCGTCCGCTTCCAGTCTCTTCACCAGCGTCGCTTCGTTATAGCGCGGCGGCGGCTCCGTGAAATGCTGCTCCGGCATCAACGCCTTGAAGCGCAGGAGTTCGCCTTCGGTCACCGCGGGAAGCTTGTTCTTCGCTTCCTCGTCTTCTTCATCGACCTGGTCCTTGCCTTCTTCATAAACCTTCAGGAAGCCATCGAACTTTAGGCACCGATGCCGGTCGCGCGGAACAGATATTCGCGCTGTCCTTGCCGCGTGGCCGAAACATCGATCGTCGTCTGGTCGAAAACCGCCGGCGTCATCTGGCACGCCACAAACCGGTTCCAGATCAGCCGGTAGAGCTTCAGCTCGTCTTCCGCAAGATGCTTCGCCACATCGTCCGGGCTATACGCCATCGAAGTCGGCCGGATGGCTTCGTGCGCATCCTGCGCGTCCTTCTTCGAACGGTAGAAATTGGCTGTCTCCGGCAGAAATTCCGGCCCGTATTTCACCGCGATATACGCCGCGTACATCTTGCAGCGCATCGTCGGAAATGCGCGTGGAATCGGTACGCATATAGGTGATCAGGCCGACCGCGCCTTCCTTTCCCATCTCGATGCCTTCATACAGCCGCTGCGCCAGCATCATGGTGCGCTTCACGCTAAAGCGCAGCTTGCGCGACGATTCCTGCTGCAGCGTCGAAGTAATGAACGGCGCCACCGGATTGCGCTTCTTCTCCCGCGTCCCTACGGACTTTACGATGTAGTCCGCGCCGTCCAACTGCGCCACCACATCGTCGGTGGCTTCTTTGCTTTTCAGTTCCGGTGTCTGGTCGTCCTTCTTGATCAAATGCGCGCCCAGCACCGGCGGCTTGCGCGCCGAAAGATCCGGCGTCGATCGTCCAGTACTCATCCTTGATGAACGCCGCGATCTCGCTCTCGCGCTCCACGATCACGCGCAGCGCCACGGTCTGCACACGGCCCGCCGAAAGACCGCGCCGCACTTTGTCCCACAGCAGCGGCGAAATCTTGTATCCCACCAGCCGGTCCAGCACGCGCCGCGCCTGCTGCGCATCCACCAGCTTCACGTCCACCATGCCCGGATTCTGAAACGCCTTTTGAATGGCGTTCTTGGTGATCTCGTTGAACATCACGCGGTAAATCTGCGGTCCGTTCTTCTTGCCCTGCAATTCCTCCTGCAGATGAAAACAGATGGCTTCGCCTTCGCGATCCGGATCGGCTGCCAGGTAAATCGAATCGACGCCCTTCGCCGCCGCCTTCAACTCTCCCATCAACTTGCGCTTGCCTTCGATGATTTCGTAGTGCGGTTCGAAGCCGTGCTCGATATCCACGG
This sequence comes from Bryobacterales bacterium, assembly GCA_963738375.1. Lineage (GTDB taxonomy): Bacteria > Acidobacteriota > Terriglobia > Bryobacterales > Bryobacteraceae > Bog-159. Next base: position 856,116 of record CAVTWL010000006.1, read on the forward strand.
CCAAGTCTTTTTTGGGCAGATCCTTAATATGGCCTAACGACGCTTTGACTACGTACTGCTTACCCAGATATTTATTAATGGTCTTCGCCTTGACCGGCGATTCCACGATTACAAGTGCTTTCGGCATAAGAGGACTTCAACTACCTGTACAGATATCCCAGAGGCTACCACACTTTCACGAAGTTCTTGCCGGGAAGCTGTTTCACCAAACCCAGCATCTCCAGTTCGAAAAGTGCCGCAATCATTTCCGAAGCCGAGCTATCTTCAACAACCTGAAGCAGATCGTCGAGATGTATGGCCCGGTCGACTTGCAGCGCCGCCAGCAATCGGCGCCCGATTCCGGCTAAGCCGCCCTCTAGTTCGGATGCCGCTTCGCCGCTTTTGGATGCACCGCCCGCCCCCAGCAATCGGGTTTTCCCCCGCTCGATCAGCTGCCGCCGTACCTCAGCCGGAAGCTCGACAATCACATCGTTCCAGTCCTGCACCAGCTTCGCGCCCTGCTTTATCAATAGGTTAGGTCCCCAGCTCAACTTCGACGTAATATTTCCCGGCACCGCGAATACTTCCCGCCCCTGGTCCAGCGCCAGTTTGGCCGTAATCGAAGACCCGCTGTATTGCGCTCCTTCCACCACCATCACCCCCGCGCTCATCCCGCTGATGATCCGGTTGCGTATGGGGAAGTTCTGCGGAAACGCCGTCGATCCCATGGCGAACTCCGAAAGCACCAGTCCTTTGCTGCTCAGCTCCGCCATCAGCCTGCGGTTTTCCGACGGATATATAATGTCCACGCCGCACCCCAGCACCGCGACGGTATCTCCACCAGCCGCCAGCGCGCCCTTGTGCGCCGCCGTGTCGATTCCACGCGCCATGCCGCTCACAATAGTCAGCCCCGCTCGCGCCAGGTCGCTCGATAGTCTCTCGGCAGCCGCCACTCCATAGGGGGTCGGCCTCCGCGTTCCTACCACCGCGAAATGAAAAGGTTGGAGCAATTCCAGCCGTCCCATCGCAAATAACAGCACCGGCGGATCGAAAATCTCGCGCAGCACCGGCGGGTAGCGCGGATCGCTGCGCGCGATCGCCGTCACGCCCCGCTCCGCCATTCTTTGCTGCTGGTCGAGCGCTTCCTCAAAGGAGCAGCCGCTCGCGATGCTTTGCGCTACCGCGCCGCTCACCCCCGCCGCCTCCAGTTCCGTGCGCGACGCGCGAAACACCGCCTGCGGCGTGCGAAAGCGATCCAAGAGCTTGCCCGCCATGCGCGTTCCCAGCCCCGGTACAAGCACCAGCGCCAGCCAGTGCAACTCGTCTTCCTTGCTCAGCGGCCCCGCCACGGACGCCATCGTTCCAGCCATCTGAATTTCTCCTAAGATGGTAAAGGTGGTGGGGACCACCCCTTCTCTCAATCAAAATGCGCCAGGAAGCGTCGTTCTTTGAAGGCCAAGAGGCAGTGCTCGTATACATCGCCAAAAAGCTAAACGAGGCCTTGCGGCTGGAGTCTATCTTCAGCACCGCCGGTGTCGACTACGGAGTCGAAGCCGACGAATACCGCGGAGGATTCATCTTCCAACGCGTGCGCATGGGAGCGTTCTTCTATGTGCTGCCCGGCGCGGCCGAATTGGCGCGCCGCATCTTGCAGGAAAACGGCTACCGCCCCGCCGAACCCGAGCGCAGCTGAGCCATCCACCTCCGGTATTGCTCCCGCAGCGCCTTCCTGTATGCTGCCGGCCGCATGCCCGCCGCCGCCGCGCCCCGCGTCGCGTCCTCTTCCGCGCGGCGGATTCCAGCGGCCATCGCATTCCCCGCCATCCGCTCCGCTTCGTAATCGAAGCCGAATGCCCACACCGACGGCAGCGCGCGGGCATAGTTGTCCGGCAGCCCCATTGCCTCGAACGGAAAACCCGACGCCCAGTCCGTGTGATACCCAACCAGCATGTTCGACGGATTCACCGATACCTGAGCGTGCGTCACGCAATCCGTGGCCTGAATCCGGTAGCGGCTCCGCAGCATTTCCGTCAGCATCGCCGCCGCGCGTATCTGCGCGGGACTGGCCGTGCCTTCGCTATGGCCGGCCTGTGTCTGCGCCTCGAACGAAACTCCCAGGAACGAATCGTTCAGATTCACGTAGAACCGCTCTTCGTCGGCCCATACCGAATAGCCGGCATGATACGCCGTGTCCGCTTCCGCCACCACCCGGTACACCCGCCCGAACCGGTCGATCATATAATGATAGGCGCGTTTTTGCCGCACGTATACAAGCAGTGACTCGCCAAGCCTCACCAGCCGGGCGGTTTCATCGGCTTCCCATGGCGCCTGGCAGCTTTCGCTCGTGTGATAAACAATTCCCGCCGGCGCCCGCTCCACGATTGGATGCACCCCGCCTGCCCGGTCCCGCTCAAACGCCGTATAAACTCTCGGCGTGTTGGCCACCGTGAATTTCGTGTCGATGCGCAGCCCGTTGCTGTAGGTTTCCGAAGTGTCGCTGTTCTCGACCATCCAGACAGCCGCCGGCTTCTGCGCTGCCGCCTCGATGGTTCGCTGAAAGGGAGCCATGCCCTCCCGGCGCGGCAACTCCGGCCTTCCCGCTCTCAGCTTCATCCAGAAGGGAAACAGGAGCGTGATGCAAGAACAGACCGGCAAGACCCAACTCCGGCGCTGGCGCGCCATCGGCTCGCGGCCCGCGGTCTCCTGCAAAAATCGTAAACGCGAAACCGGATCGCCGATCCGCTCGGCGGCACGCCAGATCCGACCCTTCCGCCTCCATGGCCACACTTCTATATGTCGTTCGAAGGGCCGAAAACTCTTATCTCTTTCGCCCGTCCCGAATGTCCTGAGAGCAATCCCGCCGAAAACTACTACGTAAGTGATACCGATGAAAAAGCCCCAACCCCATCGGAAATTGCCAAGCCCCACCCGTCGCGCCCCCGGGCGCGCGAAAAAACAAATTGCGGAGAACGCCATGAATAACCCTGAACCAAACCATTGCCAGCCGCTGGGGCTGGACGTAGGCACCAGCCGCATCGTAGTCGCGCGGGCCGCCGATGGCGGGCAGCATTACCGCACGCGGCTCAACGCCTTCATGACATTGCCGTACTCCAAACTGGCCGAGCGCCTGCTGCAGCGGGAAAATGTTTTTCACCAGGTACAAGACGCGGAAATCGTTGTCTCAGGCAACGACGCCGAAAAATTCGCCGAAGTCTTCCACGTCGAAACCCGCCGCCCCATGGCCAACGGCGTCTTGAACCCCAATGAGCCGCACAGTCTTGCGGTCGTCCGCCGCATCATAGAAAATTTGCTCGGACCCGCCGCCGCCGAAGGCCAAAAGGTCTTCTTCAGTGTCCCGGCGCCCGGAGACAATCTGAATGGCGCCATCCGCTACCACCAGGAATCCCTCCGCCAGATTCTGACCGGCCTCGGCTATGACCCTACCCCCATAGAGGAAGGACTGGCTGTGGTCTATGGGGAATTGGCCGCCTCTAATTTCAGCGGCGTGGGCATATCCTGCGGCAGCGGCTTATGCAACGTTTGCCTCGCAGTCTTGTCCGTTCCGGTAATCAGCTTCAGCCTCCCCAAAGCCGGCGATTTCATCGACGCCAATGCCGCCCAAGTCACCGGCGACCGCGCCAACCGCCTTCGCATCGCTAAAGAAAAAGAGTTTCACCTCAACGGCTTTACCTCCGATCGCACCCACAACGCCCTGACCGTCTACTACCAGGAAGTCATCGGCAACCTCATCGCACAGCTTCGCGCGCACATCGCCTCCGCCCAAAAATTGCCTAAGCTCGAACAATCGGTGCCCCTGGTCCTGAGCGGAGGCACCGCCATGCCCACAGGCTTCTTGGAACGCTTCACCGCGCTCCTTGCCGCGGAAGATTTCCCCCTCACGCTTTCCGAGGTCCGCGTTTCCGCCGACCCCTTGCACGCAACAGCCCGCGGCGCCCTCATGGCTGCCCTCTGCTAAAGCCGGCATGGCCTGTGCGATCCCGACCCCAGCATGAACGGCCCGCGTGACCCGTCCGGCAGGGTCGTCTCGCAGTCCGTGCGCGCCTGCCCCAGTTGGGTCGGCGTCAGCCCCTGCGCTCCGCGCAGGTTCACTCCGCGGAAATTCGCGCTCATGGTGGCCGCCTCGTGAAATCGCGCACCCGATAAGTCCGCCGCTTCCATATCCGCCCCATTCAGCCGGCACTTCTGAAAGCTGCTTCCCATCAGCATCGCGCGCCAAAACGAACTCTGCCGCAGGTCCGCCCGGTCGAACTGCGCGCCCGTCAGATCGGCTCGCCTGAACTCGCAATTCTGCACCGTCGCCGTACCCCAGTGCGATCCGGCGCCCGAAATCCCCTGCATCTTGCAGCACCGGAACACGCTGTGATACAAATTCGCCCCCGAAAGATCCGCATTGGCGAAGTCGCAATCGAATAGCTTGGCTTGCAACATCTGTGCATCGCGCAGCACCGCTTTCGAAAAGTCACATCTCTCCATCGTGGTTTCAAGCAGGTGCGCCTGCCGTAAATTCGCGCCCCTGAGCGACGTCCGCACGATGTGGGCTTCACTCAAGTTCGCCCCGGCCAGGAGAGCGAAGGCCAACTTTGCCTCCATCAGTTCAGCCCGCGACAGGTCGGCATCGATCAACGTGGCATTCCTCAGATCGGCCAGATGCAGATTCGCACCGCTCAAGTTCGCGCCCGACATGCGCGCGTCGATGAAATTCGCCGCTTTCAGGTCCGCGCGCTCCAGATTCACGCTGTCGAGAGCCGCTTCCGCCAGCACGATACCGGTAAGCGTGGCCCGCAGCCCGTCTGGCCGCTGTTCCACCCACGCGCGATGTCCCTCCAGCACGCGGCGCAGAGCCGCCAATCCCAAACGCGCGCCAATCAACGGCGCAGCCGCCAGTCTTTCCTCGGACCGGTCCGGACATTCCGTGATTGGTTCGCTCTCCCCCATCGCATCGCTCAAGCGCAATGCACGAAATCCGCCGCCATGGCGGCCAGATCCGGCTCGCCCCCTTCGAGACTCCTTAGCTTGGCCGCCAGCGTGGTGCGCTTGAGGCGCAGCAGATCGGCCGCCAGTTTCTTGTTCCCGTTGGTTTTGCGCAGAGCCTGTTCCAGGATGCCTCGCGCAATCTGCCCCACGGTCTGCTCGAAATCCAAGCCCCCATCGGGAACTTGAACGAAATGGGGCCCGCTCGATTCAGCCGCCGTCCGCCGCGCACGGCCCTCTAAAGGGAAGTCCGCCGGATACAAAATCGTCCGTTCTCCACTCATCACCACCGCCCGCTCTACGTGATTTTCCAATTGCCGCACGTTCCCCGGCCAGGAGTAAGCGCTCAACCGGTCCAGCGCTTCCCGGGATACCCGCTTTGCGGGCAACCCCTCCACAGCACAAATCTTCTCGACAAAGTGATGGGTCAGTGCCGCAACATCTCCAATCCGGTCGCGCAGCGGCGGCAAGTGAATGGGCACCACGTGCAGGCGGTAATAAAGATCCTCCCGGAAACGGCCTCGCTCGACCGCCTCCCGTAAATCCGCGTTGGTTGCCGCAATCACCCGCACATCCACTTTGATCGTCTCTGAACTCCCCAGCCGTTGGAATTCCCGCTCCTGCAAGACGCGCAGCAATTTGGCCTGCAGTTCGAGAGGCATGTCTCCCACCTCGTCCAGGAATAACGTGCTCCCATGGGCCTGCTCAAATCGCCCAACTCTCAGGTTGATTGCCCCCGTGAAGGCGCCCCGCACATGCCCGAACAATTCCGCTTCCAATAGATTCTCCGGCAGCGCGCTGCAGCAGACCGACACCATCGGCAGCCGGTTGCGCGGCCCAGCCAGGTGTAAAGCGCGCGCCACCATCTCCTTGCCCGTCCCCGTTTCGCCCGTCAAAAGCACCGTGGATCGCCGCAATCCCACCAGCCGCACCATGCGCACTACATCCTCGAAGCACTCGCTGGCGCCGATCAGGCTCTGCCGCCAGGTTCCCGCGGTGTCCGTGGCCCGCGCCCTGAGCCGCCCTTCGGCTACCGCCTCTTCTATCGCCGAATCCAACCGTTCGATCCCGGCGTCAGCGCCTAAAACGTCGAACGCCCCCGCCCTCGTCCAGCGCGCCGCCTGCTCGGCCCCCGCCCCTGGATCCCACAGGATCAGCGGAACCGCGCCGCCGGCGCATTGCAGTTCCTCCAGTGCGCCGAATCCGTCGGCTTCCGGCAGCGGCAGGCACACCACCGCCGCGTCGATCCGCGAGCGCTTCATGTACTCCAGCGCCTCCGGCAGGCCCGCGGCAACTTCCAACCCATACCCGCTCAGTTGCGCGGCCCGTGCCGCCGCTTCCGGATTTCCTTCCGCTGCAATCCACAACAATCGTATTGTCTCGGCGCGATTCATGGCTGTATCAACAATCGGCTGGAGGCCTGTGCCGCTTTAGCCGGGAGAATGAAAACCCGGGTTCGATTAACCCTGCTCGATCACCATGCGATGAACCTTTATCAGCAAGTCCACTTCGCTCCGCGGCAACGACAGAGAGGAAGCGATGCCGCCGTTGTCCAGCCCCGAGCGGTGCATGCGGAGAATCTGAGTCCGTTTGCTCAGGTTTAACCCGGACCGGGCCGGCGCCGGCTCTACCAGCATCCCGGTCTGCCGTTCCACGGCCTGCAGATCCGCTGCGAGCGTTTTAATCGCGTCTCTCGCTTCGTCGAGCGCCCCTTCCAGACTTTGCACCTGCCGCCCGGTTTCGACGCAGCGCCGCAGCAAACCCCGGGCCTCGGCTTTGAGGCTCACGAATAGGGAGAGGCACAGCCCCAACCCCGCCGCCAGCAGCACATAGAGAACCAGAGGTTGCAGCACCAATTCACTCTTCCAGACCGTCGCTACCGCAGTCATGGCAGTGTCTCCAGTCGTTCCTGCCGGGTCATGATCTCGTGGATCCGGACTCCATAGTTTCCTTCCACCACCACCACTTCTCCGCGCGCCACCACGCAGTTGTTCACAATCACCTCGACCGGCTCATCCACCGTGCGGTTCAATTCGATAATCGACCCGGCCGTCAGCTTCAGCACATCCTTCAGCGCAAGTTGCACATGCCCGAACGAAACGCTGACCGGCAGTTCCACTTCCATCAGCAAACGGAACGTCTTCGAGGGAAGCGCGCTCCTCGCCAGCGGTTCTCCGGTCTTGTCCGCCGCCGCCGGCGCATTGTGCAGCGGCGGATCCTGCGGCGTGCCGGTAATGGCGAATAGACAAGGCGCCGGCGACGCATCGCGATAGGAAGCTTCCACCAGGTAGAACTCGGCCGACTCCGGCCCTGCCGGAACTTCGTGACCCGCCGCATCGACCTTCTGATCCCACCGCTGCGCCGCGCTGCGCGACAATTCGCCGAGCGACTGCTGCAAAACCTCGATGTAAGTCTCCCGCGCCTGCGATTCGTCCTCGACGCCCGCCGCTCCCAGAACGCGCGCGGCCAGTTGTTTTAAGGTCTCTTGCGGCGCGCCGATCCACAGGCAGGGTTCGCCCGGCAGAGGCAACCGTTCCTGCCACCAAACAATGGCGCCGTGCCGGCCGCCCAGATCCGCGGTGGCCGCAGCCAGCGAGAGGCCCGCGCCGCCCGCTCTGCAAGCCAGTTGCGGCCGTTCTCCCGCCAGGGATTCAAGCACGGTCCCTAACGTCTCGGTCCATTCCTCGGCGAACCAACGCGCCGGACTCTTTCGTCCCTCGCTCACATCACGCCCCCAGCCCGGTTGGGCCAGACCCGTTCGATGTCCGCCCGCAACCGCAGGATCGCCTGGGATTTCAGATGCGATATCCGCGATTCGTGCAGATCCACCACCTCCGCGATCTCGCGCAGCGTCAGTTCTTCCAGATAGTAAAGGCCAAGCACGGTCTGCTCCATCGCGGGAATCCTTCGAATGGCGTCGGACAGCAGGCTTTCGAGCTGCGCCCGTTCGAGCAGCCGGGATGGCAGTTGCTCCTGATCGTCGCTCAAATACTCCAGCAAACCCCGTCCCTCACTGCCTTCAGCCGTGTACTCCAGACTGCCAATGTTGAGCCCCTGTACCTCTACCAGCCATTGGTGATATTCCTCCAGCTCGAGGCCCATCTCGGCCGCGATGTCGTCTTCGCCCGGGATGTGGTGCAGCCTTTGCTCCGCCCGCGAAATGGCCATCTCGATCTGTTTGGCCTTTTTTCGTCTCTGCCGCGGCGCCCAATCGAGACCCCGCAAGCTGTCCAGAATGGCGCCGCGAATCTTGTGCTCGGCATAGGTTTTCAATTTGACGTTGTGTGCCGGATCGTATTGATCGACCGCCGCGATCAGTCCCACGATGCCTGCCGAAACCAGGTCTTCCAGGCTCACGTTCTCCGGCAGCCGGTCGCGAATGCGCCGTGCAATCAAGCGCACCTGCGGCAGATGTTCCAGGATCAGGCGTTGGCGTTCCCCGGTGTTGGCATCGCCGTCATTCGGACAGCAATACGGATTAGACATCGCGCCTCACCAAATCCTTTCATACGACCCGCCGCATCAGGCGGCCAGCCGGGTGGCGTCGAGCGGCTCCGGCCACAACAAGCTCAAGATCCGCTCTTTACTCGCCGGCGCCAGATCCTCCGGAATCTCCTGCCCCGTACTGAGAAAAGAGATCGGCTTCCGCCGCCTCAGCGACAGAGAGAATGCTGTGCCAAAACAGGCCGCCTCATCCAGCCGCGTGAACAAAACGCTGGCCGGGCGAAACACCTCGAACCTTTCCGCCACACGCATTAGATCGGCCGCTTTCATCGTCGCCATTAGCACCAAATGAGTCGAGATATCGGGCCGGCTGGCCACGAATCCGGCCAGCTCGGCGGCCCGGTCCATATCGCGCGGCCCGTAACCGGGAGTGTCGATCAGCACCAGCCGCTTGCCCTGATACTCCTCAAGCGCCTGCGCCAGCCCGCTCAGGCTGTCGAGCGCCTGGAAGCCCGCGCCCAGAATGGTCGCATAAGAACGCAGTTGTTCGGCACCCGCAATCCGGAAGTCGTCCATCGAGAGGAGCGCCATCGACCGCCTGGCCGCCACGCCTCGGGTCACTGCCAATTTGGCGAGCATGGTCGTCTTACCGGCGCCCGGAGGACCCGCCAGCAGCACCACCCGCGGCCCCTCCGGACGGCCCACCGTATCGTCCGTCATCACCCGCCGCTCCACCTCCGCCCGGATGGCATCGGCGACTCCCGCGCCTTCGGCGTTGAGATGACGCTCGGCCCCCGCCAGAATCTCCTGCACCACATCTCCGTCCATATCCGTCGCCATCAGCCGCGCGTGCCATTCCGAAATCTCCGGATGGGCGGACGCCCACCGCGCGCCGCTCCACGCCGATCGCGTGATGGTTTTCCCCATCAGATCCAGCTGCCGCCGCATTTCCGCCAATTCCAACGCCAGCCGATCGTCATGCGCCGCGCCACCCTCTACGGCGGCCCTGCTTGCCTCCGCCTCGGGCACCAGCGCGCACACCACTTCGTATTCGCCCAAATGGCGCGCTTCGCTGGGAGCCCGGCGCGACTCCACCAGCATGGCCTCGGCGCCCATCTCCCGCCGCGCCAGCGCCACCGCTCCTTCCACCGTGTTTGCGTAAAACGATTTGATGCGCATAGGCACTCCTTATTGAATGACTCCCAGAGAAACGACCTTCACCCCTGCCGGCACTTCGTTATGCGAAAGGAAAAACAGGTTCGGCACGCTGGCCTCGGCCATCTGCCGCAGGAAATAGCGGGCCCCCGCCGTGGTGACCGCCGCCACCGGCCCCTCCGGGCTCCCGGCCTTCCGCTGTATCCGTTCCAGAATCTCGCGAATGGTTTGCGGCGCCATGCTGAGGTGGCTGTTCTGTTCGCCGTGCTGCACCGCCGATTCCACCGCCTGCTCGATCGAGCCGTCCAGGAAATAGGCCGGCAGGTTTCCGGACGCGTCCAGAAAACGCTTCGCAATCGTGCGCCGGATCGCCTGCCTGGCGTACTCGGTCAGCAGTACCAGGTTGCGCGTGGACAACGCCGCTTCGCCCAGCGACTCCAGGATCGATCCGGTATCGCGAATCGGTACGCGTTCGCGCAACAGATTCTGCAAGACGCGCTGCACCGCCGACAGCGGCAGTTGCTTGGGCACCAGATCCTCCACCACCTTGGGCTGCTCGACAGCCGCCAGGTCCAGCAGTTTCTTGGCATCCTGGCGCGAGAATAACTCCTAGGCGTAGCGCCGCGCCAACTCCGCCACGTGGGTTCCCAAAACACTGACCGGGTCGACGATCGTGTATCCGGCCGCGCGCGCCTGTTCGGCGCGCTGGTCGGTGACCCACCAGGCCGCCAGGCCGAAGGCGGGTTCGCGCGTCGCTTTGCCCTCCGGCGGCGCTCCGGCGCGCCCCGAGGCGATCGCCAGTTGGCAGCCCTGCGGCATTTCGTAACGCGCGATTTCCGCGCCCTTCAGCGAGATGGCGTACTCCCGCGAGCGCAGCGCCAGATTGTCGGCCACCCGTACCGGCGGCAGCAGGTAGCCAAGATCCGCCGCCAGTTGCCGCCGGATGCCGGAAATGCGCTTGAGCAGCGGCGAGTTCTGGCCGCCCTCCACCATCTTCACCAACCCCAGCCCGACTTCGATCGCCAGCGGCTCTACCTTCAGCAGACCCTCCAGATTCTCGCGCGCCGGCTTGGCCGCACCCGGCGCCGGACCCTTCGCGGCCGGCTGCGCGCGCATGCGCCATGCGCTCGTGCCCAGTCCTACGCCCAGCAGCAGAAACGGAATCCCCGGCATGCCCGGCAGGCACGCCAGCACGATCAAAACGCCGCTCGCCAGCAGCAGCGGCTGCGCGCTGCCGAAGATCTGCCGCTTGAAGTCCGCGCCCCAGCCGCGCATCCGAACCCGATCGCGTGATGATCAGTCCTCCCGAAACCGAAATCATGAGCGCCGGCACCACCGTCACCAGACCGTCTCCGATGGTCAGGACCGTATAGGTTTCGAGCGCATGCCGCAATTCCATGCCATGCTGCAGCACGCCGATCAGAAATCCGGCAATGATATTGATCCCCGTAATCAGGATGCTGGCCACCGCATCGCGCTGCGTAAAGCGCGAAGCGCCGTCCATGGCGCCGTAAAATTCCGCTTCGGCCGCCAGTTGCTTGCGCCGCCGGCGCGCTTCGGATTCGTCGATCAGCCCCGAACTCAGGTCCGAATCGATCGACATCTGCTTGCCCGGCAGCGCATCCAGCGTGAACCGCGCCGTGACTTCCGAAATCCGCACCGCGCCGTGGTTGATCACCACGTATTGAATGGCGATCAGCACCAGAAAGATCACCGTGCCGATAATGTAGTTGCCGCCCACCACGAAGCTGCCGAACGCCTCGATGACGTGCCCCGCGGCGGAGGTTCCCGTATTGCCGTTGAGCAGGATCAGGCGCGCCGAGGAAACATTTAGCGCCAGCCGGTACAGCGTCAGCAGCAGCAGCGTGGTGGGAAAAACGTTGAAGTCGGACGGGCCGCGTGATATACATGCGCGACCATCATCACGATCACCGACATCATAATGTCCACCACCAGCAGCAAGTCCAGCAGGAACGGGGGCAGGGGCGTGATCAGCGCCATCACGATGGCCAGCACCGCCATCGGCACGCCCAGTTCCGCCGCGGCCGCCCCCGAGAACATTGCCAGGGGCCTTGCCCGCCGTTCGGCCGCTACCGCCGCTTCCGCCATGCCGTGTATCTCCGGTTCCGTCTCCTTACCGCTGGTAATCGGCCGTTCATGAGCTTATAGACATAGGCCAGGATTTCGGCCACGGCCCGGTACAGGTGCGCCGGAATCTCTTGCCCGACTTCGACCGACCGTACAGCGCCTGCGCCAGCGGCGGGTTCTCGACGATCGGGACCTGGTGCTCGATGGCCCGCTGCCGGATGCGCAGCGCCAGATAGTTCTTGCCCTTGGCCACCACCACCGGCGTGGCCATGGAATCCAGGGCGTAGCGCAGCGCCACCGCGTAATGGGTCGGGTTGACGATCACCGCGGTGGCCTTGGGAACTTCCTTCATCATCTGGTGGCGCAGGCGGTCCCGCTGGATGCGGCGGACGCGCGCCTTCATCTGCGGATTGCCTTCGGTCTCCTTGAACTCGTCGCGGATCTCCTGCTTGCTCATGCGCAGGTCCTTGCGGTAGCGCCGGCGCTGCCGGAACAGGTCCACGGCGCCGAAGATCAGGAAGACGCCGCACGGCCTTCCACAACAGCGCGCCCAGCGAGCCGCAGACCTGCCGGAACCCCGATTCGACGCCTTGAAACGGCAGCGCCAGGTAAGCCGAACAGATTGTCCCGGACGATTCCGTAGACCGCCAACCCGAACAGCGGCAGCATGACCAGCGCGCGCACCAGCGCCGGCAGATTCTGCTTGGGCAGACTCGCGCAGCCGCGACAGCGGGTTCAGCCGCTGCAGATCCGGCGCTAGTTTTTTCAGGCTGACGCCCAGTTGCGTGGCCGCCAGTTGCATGGCCAAGGTCGCCAGCAACAGCACGCCCCCGGCCGGCGCCAGCAGGCGTAGCACGCTTACCAGCAGATGGCGGCTGATCTCTCGCACTGCCGCCGGGTTGCTCGGTAGAAGGCGGCCGCCAGCGTCTGCCGCATCAACCTGCGCAGCTCGTCCAGCCATCCCCCCCCCAGGATTGCAGCACCGCCACAAATGCCAGAAACTGCATGGCGGAGACGAACTGGCGCGCGGTGGGGAACTGGCCCTCCTTGCGCGCCTTCTCCAGCCGCTTGGCGGTGGGCTGCTCCGTTCTTTGACCGTTGTCCGCCATACCCTGCCTCAAAACCGCAGCGCCTGCCGCAGAGTGCCGAAGACCGCGCCCGCGTATGCGGTCATCAACTGGGGCAGCAGCACCGCCAGCCAGCCCAGTAGCACCAGCGCCGCCGTCATCTTGATCGGAAATGCCAGGGTCAATAATTGCAGTTGCGCATTCAGCCGCCCGAGCAACCCCAGCGCGATATCCACCAGCACCAGCAGGGCGATCGCCGGCAGCGCCAGCCGCACCGCCAGCGCCAGCATGTCGCGCCCCCAGCCCCAGCAGCGCCGCCGTCGCCGGCGGCGTCGTCCAGGCGCCTGCCGGATGCGCTTCCAGGCTGCACGCCAGCGCCGGATCACTTCCCGGTCGAGCCCCAGGGCCAGAAACACCATGCCGCCGGCCAGTTGCGCGAACACCAGCAAGACGCCCGACTCGGCCTGCGTGGAGGGATCGATGGTCTGGGCAAAACTGAACCCCGCGTTCAGGCTGAGGATCTGGGCGGCCATCACGAACGACCTCGAGAATAAAGGCGACGCCCAGCCCGATGTCACGCCCACGGCCAGTTCCGCCAGGGCCCACAGCAGCATTTGCCCCGCATCGGCCCGCGCCGCATCGATCCGCGGCCATACCGGATAGAGCGCCAGCGTGATCGATCACCGCCAGCACCACGCGCGCCATGCGGGGCGCGCTTTGAAAGCCCGGCAGCGGCGCCAGCGCGAAGATCCCCGAAACGCGCGCCAGCACCAGCAGGAATCCATAGAGGGATGCGCTGGCCGCCATTTCAACGGGCATAGCGCCCCAGATCGGCAAACAGCGCCGTGGTATAAGCCACCATGCGCTGGATCATCCACGGCATCATGATGAGCAGCGCCACCACGAACACCACCACGCGCGGGATGGTGCTGAAAGCCGTGTCCTGAATCGACGTCACGATTTGCGCCAGGCTGATGACCACCCCGGCGGCGAAGGCGATGGCCATCAGCGGGGCCGCAATCCAAAACGCGGCCAGCAGTGTGTGGCGCAGAATCTCGACAACCGCGTCGCAGTTCATGGTTTCAGGCCACGCTCTTCATCAGCGATCCGATCACCAGGTTCCAGCCGTCCACCAGCACGAACAACAGGATCTTAAACGGCGCCGAGATCATCACCGGAGGCAGTTGCACCATGCCCACCGAAAGGGTCACCGAAGCCACCACCAGATCGATCACCAGAAAGGGCAGGTACAGGATCGCGCCGATCTGAAAGGACGCCTTCAATTCGGAAAGGATGTACGCCGGGATCAGCACCCGCAAATCCAACTCCGCCGCGCTGCGCGGGGCCGGGGAATGCGAAACCTCCAGGAACAGGGCAATGTCTTTTTCCCGCGCGAACCGCAGCCAGAACTGGCGCATGGGCCCGGCCGCCTCATCCGCCGCTTCCTGTACCGTCATCCGCCCGGCTTCCATGGGAACCCAGGCCTGCTCGTAGATCTGGCGCGCCATCGGCTGCACGGTAAGCATGGTCAACGCCAGCGCCATCCCGGCCAGAACCTGATTGGAGGGCGCCGTCTGCGTGGCCAGCGCCTGCCGCAGAAAATGCAGCACGATGGTGATCCGCAGAAACGGGGTCACCGACATGATCGCGGCCGGCAAAACCGTCAGCGCGGTCAGCGTCAGTACAATCTGCATCGGCGTGCTGAGCGCGCCGGCTTTGCCGCCCGCGAACCAAGCGGGCGCGCCGGAGGCGGGTTTCGCCGCGGCTAAGGCTTGCAGTAGCACCGCCAGCATGGCGGCCGGCGCCAGGCGGGTCATCGGCGCGCCTCCCGCTCCACCACGGCCCGCGGCGATTCGAGGCTGGTCCACTCGAAGCTTTCGAGCAGCACGCATCCGGCCGGTGAACTCCCCACCACCAATGCCCGGCTCGCTACGCGCACCAGATGCAGCGAGCACTGCGGGCCCAGCGCCACCCGCTCCACCGCGCGCAGATGCCCCCCGCTCCCGGCGCGCGCGCCGAAACGGGCCCATCCCTTGCGCCGCAGCCACCACAATGCCGCCGTCAGCGCTCCCATCGCCGCGCCCACCGCCAATAACTGCCGCAAAGGTTCCATCCGCCCTTCCTCCGCCCTACACATCCCCGCTCAGGTCCGTGATGCGCACCCCCAGCGTGTTCTCCACCACCACGATCTCGCCGCAGCCGATGGGAGTCCCTCCCACGTACAGGTCGATGTTCTCGCCCGCCGACCGCTTCATGCCGATCAGGCTTCCCGGTTCCATCTGCAAAATCTGACCCACGCTGAGGATGCGGCGGTCCAGTTCCGCCTCAATGTCCACCGGTACATCGGCGAATGCGGCAATCTGTTCCATGGCTGTCATGTGCGCTCCTAGGTGATCAGGTTGGTGGTAGCCTGCGCCAGCGTATCCACCGTGGTGACCACCTTGGAATTGGCCTGGTAGGCGCTCTGCAGCACGATTAAATCGGTCAGTTCCTGCGCCATATCCACATTCGAGGATTCGAGCGCGCCGCCCACGATCGTGCCTCGCCCTCCCGTGCCCTCCGCTCCGATGGCCGGCGCGCCCGTCTCCGCGCTGGTTTGAAATAGGTTGTTCCCTACCGCCACCAGCGTTTGCGGGTTGCGGATGGAAGCCAAAGCCACTTCGCCGACCACGGTCTGCTGGCCGCTTGAATAAGACGCCACCAGTTGTCCTCCGTTGCTCATGGTTACGCCCGTCAACTGGGCCGCCGCGGCGCCGTCCTGGCTGGAGCCCGAGGTCGCCGAAGTCTGGTCGAATTGGGTTAGGGTAGCGCTGCCGTCGGCGTTGTACGGATTCCAGCTCAGGTTCATATCGGCGGCGCCATCGCTCAGCCCCGCGATGGCAAAGGTGATTGGCGTACCGGCCGCCGGACTGGTCAACTGACCGCTGCTATTGAAGCTGAGTGTGCCCGTACCGCTCGGGATGGCATAGGGTGTCCCGGCCGTGCCGGCGGTGACATCGGCGCCCGGTACGGTGGCCGTATAGGACCAGGTATTGGCGGCCGTCTGCTCGAAATTCAGAGTCAGAACATGCGTGTTCCCGAGCGAATCGTAAACGGTGAGGGGCGCCGACCAGTCGGAGGCCGGGCCGGTGGCGGCCGCGGAATCGAAGTTGGCGCTTAAGGTGATATTCTGCGTCGCTTGCGGCGCCTGCAGGTTTCCCACCGGCACGGTGATGTTCCCTACCGGCCCGCCCGTATTGACTACGCCATCGGCCGCCATCCAGCCTTGCACCTGCTCCCCGGTGGGCGTCAGCAGGTTGCCCGAAAGATTCGTTTGAAAGTTGCCGGCGCGCGTGAATTCCGTCGCGCCGTTATTGTTGACCACGAAAAAGCCATTGCCCTGGATCGCGGCGTCCAGAGTCCCGCTGCTGGCCTGAATGGCGCCTTGTGTAAATTCCCGGATGGTCAGCGGAGACGCCACGCCAAAGCCGAGCTGCGTCTGTCCGGCGTCGAGCGATTCGCTGACCAGATCGCGAAAGTACGCCACGCTTTCCTTATAGCCGCTGGTGTTGAGGTTGGCCAGATTGTTGCCAACCACATCCACGGCCACCCCGTTGGCGTCCAGGGCCGATAATGCGGTGCTGAATGCTGCGAACATCGTTTACTATCCTCCTTGTGTGGAACTGGTTTGGGTGCTGCCGGACGACGTCAGGCTGTCCAGATCTCCGTGAATCCCGATCAGCTGCTCGAGCGAGCTGAACTGCGCCAGTTGCGTCACGAAAGCGGTGCTGTCGGTCGGATTGGTGGGATCCTGGTACTGGATCTGCGCCACCAGAAGCTGCAGGAATTGATCTTCGTCTACATTGTCCGGCGAACTGCCGGACGAGTTGGCCGTCCCGCTCTGCGTTGCTGCCGGAGTGGCCGTCGAGGCCGGAGTAGTCCAAGGTTGAATCGTCATCGTTGAGGCTCCTGTACCGCGCCGAGGCTGCTCTCCCATTCCCCGGCCCAGTTGGTTCGTTCGTGAGGCGGCGCCTGCTTCTGGCGCTGATCCCGCCGGGAATGATGCTGCGGATTCTGGAAGGGCGAACTCTCCGTGCCGCCGCGCCGGCCGGTATCGGACTGCGCCGCGCCCGATGGCCGCCACACTTCGGCCTGGAAACCGCCTTGCCGCAGTTTGCCCACCAGGTCCGGCAAGCCGGCGCGCATGGAATCGGCCAGTTCCCGATCCGCGGTGTGCACGGTTACGCGGATTTCGCCCGCCCGTTCCGCCAGGCGCACGTTTACGCTGCTTTCGCCATCTTCCAAATGCAGCGAGACAGTGTGCGGGGACGGGGTGGGAGGCGGGGCGATCTCTTCTGCCGCCGCCCGCGCCGCGGCGCCGGTGGGCGTCGCGGAGGGCGTGGAAGGCAAAGCCTCCCGGTCCTCCGGAGCGGGGGGCGCCGCGACCGCCGCCTGCGAATTCTGAAACGGTCCCGGCTGGCTATGGCTGCCGGGCGCGGGTTCGCCGGCGTTCTGTGCCCCGCCGGCGGACGCAGTGCCGGATGGACGGGCCTCCGCTTGACGAGGGCAGGTCGAAGCGCTGGCCGCTGCGGTGGGTGCCGGTTCACTCGCGGTTTCACCGCCGGTGGACCTCTCCGCCGGCGCCGATTCACTCGCAGTTCCACCGCCCGTGGAGATCTCCCGGGACGCCGCGCCTTCCCGCCGCATCTCGCTTTCTTCCGGCCTGGCGCCGCCGGGCTCCTCCCGAGGCTCGCTCCCGGTGCGATTTACCGCCGCGGTTGCCGGACGTTCGGCGCCGGCGCCCGCTCTCAGCGGCCCCTGCGCGTCCGTTGATTGTGACGGCGTGGCACGGGGCGTCTGGTTGTCTGGGTGGAGCGATGCCGCTTCCCCTTCCCGAGTGGAGTGTTCGGGCGCCGGCATGCTGTCCACTGCCGGTTGGTCGAGCGCGGCGAGCCGCGCCGCGAACGCTACCTCGGGCAGCGCCAACTGAGCGGAAGCGCGCCCCTCGGCCGGGCGGCCGCCGGCCGTCTCATGGGCCGGCGCAGCGAATTCCCAGGCGTGCGCCGACGGCCCGTAGAGGCCATCCTCACCTTCGTCGGGCGAGACGCGGTTGCTCGACGGATCGCCAATCATCGGCGGCGGCAAACTGCCCGCCGGCTCTCCGGCAGGGCCCGTCTCGGCCTGTCCGCCCGCCGTGGCTCGATCGTCGGGGTCATGCGCCGCCTGCGCGGTCGCCGCATCCGCCGGTTGCCACAAACCCCACGCCGACGCCGTTTCGGCCGCCGCCCTCGCCGGGACTACGTCGGCCGCGGTCACCGCTTCTCCTTCGTGGCTGCGTTGCCCCGGCGCCTCCCGCTGTCTGGCATGTTCGCCGCGATCGGCGGCTTCAGCCATGCATCCATCCAACAACGACCAGAAGCGGACGGTTTGCGCCAGCGGCCGGCTGGCGGCCGCGGCAATAGCCGGCCATGCAATACTCACGCCCGCTCCGCTTCTGCATTGGCTGGGAAACGCATTCACGCACCCCATGAATGCACGCACAAGACCAAGCGCGCCTCGCCATATTGCAAGCGCTTACGCGCGGCCTTGCTGGCAAGATCTTGCCGGAGGCGCCACGCCCGCCACGAAATTGCCCCGCCAAACTCCGCAACCGCTTTTGTCTCTAATGCCCGCCAGCGGCCCATCGCTTGCACACCTCGCCGCCAGGAAGCCCCATGGACACTCTGACCATTTCGGCAGCCAGCGGCATGCGCGCCCGCCTGGAATCGCTCGACATGCTGGCGAACAATCTGGCCAACGCCGAAACCGGCGGTTACAAGACGGACCGGGAGTTTTACAACCTGTTCGTCTCCGCGGACGCATCCGCTGGCCCGGCTGATGCCGCCGCCGCGTTACCCGTGGTCGAACGCCCTTGGACCGATTTTTCCCAGGGCCTCATACACCCGACCGGAGGCCCGCTCGACATCGCCATTTCAGGACAGGGATTTTTGGCGGTGAACGGCCCGGCTGGAAATCTCTATACGCGCAACGGCAGCCTGCGGGTCTCGCCCACCGGTACCCTGGTCACCACCGCCGGTTATCCGCTGCGCACCGTAACCGGCGCGGAATTGCAGATCCAGCCCGGTGGGGCGCCCGTCATCGCCGCGGATGGCACCGTGCTTCAGGAGGGCCAGCCCCTGGGGCGGCTGGCCATCGTGGAGTTTCCCGAGACGGCGTCCCTGGTCAAGCAGGGCGCCAGCTATTTCCGGACCGCCGCGGAAAGCCAGCCGGCGTCCACCGCCACCCTGGAGCAAGGCGAGCTCGAAGGTTCCAATGTGGCGCCGTCCGAGTCGGCTGTTCGCCTGGTGTCGGTCATGCGCCAGTTTGAAATGCTCCAAAAGGCAGCCACGCTGGGCTCCCAGATGAACCGCGAGGTGGTCGAAGAAGTCGCCAAGGTGGCTTCTTAAAGCGAAGGAGTTTGTGCAAGCAGCTAAGCCAAGGAGGCTATGCAATGATGAGGGCACTTTTCAGCGCCGCCAGCGGCATGACGGCGCAACAGATGAATGTAGACAATATCGCCAACAACCTGGCAAATGCTAATACTAATGGTTACAAAGCCCGCCGCGTGCAATTTCAAGATCTGCTTTATCAGAATCTGATGCAGCCGGGCGCCTCCGCCAGCCAGCAGACGGTGGTGCCGGTGGGCCTCCAGTTGGGGCTCGGCACCCGGCCCTCCGGCAACGAGATCATTTCCACGGCGGGCAGTCTCGCCGCCACCGGCGGTCCGCTCGACGTGGCCATCCAGGGCAGCGGCTTCTTTCAAGTCTTGCAGCCCAACGGTCAATTGGCCTATACCCGCGATGGCGAGTTTCAACTGGACCGCAATGGCAATGTCGTCACCGCCGCCGGCAATCCTGTGCAGCCCCAAATCACCATCCCCGCGGACGCGCAATCCATTACCATCGCCGCCGATGGCACGGTCAGCTATACCCAGCCGAACCAGACCACGGCTCAAGTGGCGGGTCAGATTCAGTTGGCCAATTTCCAGAATGCAGCCGGGTTAAGCACCATCGGCGGAAACTTGTACACGCCCACGCAGGCCTCCGGCGATCCAACCCTCGGGGCTCCCGGAGGCGCCGAAGGCTTGGGCGCCCTGGTGCAGGGATATACCGAACAATCCAACGTCAGCGTGGTACAGGAAATGGTCAACCTGATCGTGAGCCAGCGCGCTTACGAAGCCAACTCCAAAGTCGTCCAGGCAGCCAACGAGATGTACCAGCAAACCAACAATCTGGTGCAGCAATGACATGCGGTCCGGCGCTGCTGCTGGCCGCGCTCGGCGCCACGGCCGGCGCACAGTGCCTGCCGGTCGATGGGCGCGATATCCTGGCGGGCGACATGGCGCGGGCGCTCCCCGCGTTTCATTTGCTACCGCCGGAATTGAGCTTGGGAAACGCTCCCGCCCTTGGCGCGATTCGCACCTACGGCGCCGCGGAACTTTCCCGCATGGCGCGGCGCTACGGGGTACCTTTCGAGCCGGGTGGCGAGGTCTGCTTCCTGCGGCCCTGGGAGATCCTCACTCGCGCGAGCGTCACCGCCGCCCTGCAGGCCTCCTTGCCCGAAGCCCGCATCGAGTTAGTCGAGTTCAGCCGTCAGCCGGTTCCCGCGGGCGAACTCCGGTTTCCGCGCTCGGGTTTACCAGCCGGTACGGCGCCCGGCGCCGTATCGTTCTGGCGCGGCGCGGTACGCACCGGCAGCCAGGAAGACTTTCCGGTGTGGGCCAAAGCGCGCCTGGCCGTTTCCGGCTGGCGCACGGTTGCTCTCGCCGCCCTCGCGCCCGGCCGTCCGATTCGTGCTGACCAAGTGCGCGTCGAGCCGTACCAGGGTTCGCCTGGCTTTCCGGATCTGGCCCACGTGCTGGGGCGCGCGCCACGGCGTTGCATCCCGGTTAACGCCGTCATTGAGAGTCAATGGTTGGAGGAGTCCGCCGAAGTGTCCGGCGGCCAAACCGTTCAACTGGAAATCCTCAGCGGCCGGACGCGCGTGCGGTTGGCGGGGCGTGCCCAGGCTTCCGCTAGCACGGGGCAAATCGTGGCCGTCCGCAATCCCGCGAATGGCCGGCTTTTGCGTGGCAAGGTCACCGGCCCCGGGCGCGTGGAACTGCTGGTGGACCCGCTCCCGGCAGTTCCGTAAACAAGGAATCGGCGATGAACGCCACACTCAAGACCACCATCCTGCTACTGGCCGCCGCGCAATTCCCGGCCTGGCCGGCCGCAAAGAAAAAAGGGAAGCCGCCCGAAACCTCGGCCCTGGAACGCTACGTGGCGGAGGCCACCGCCGCCGCCCGCGCCAATAACGACGCCTCGTCCGGCTCGCTGTGGTCCTCCGCGGCGCTGTTCACCGATCTGGCGCGCGACCTGCGCGCCAGCCGCGTCAACGACATGGTCACCGTGCTGGTCGCCGAAAATGCCTCCGCGCTGAGTACCGGAAATGTTCAAACCGCGCGCACCTCGAGCGCCTCGGCCTCGGTCACCGCGCTGGCCGGCGTAACCAAAGCCACCGGCGCGCTCGCCAACCTGCTCGGCACGGCGGGGAGCCAGAATTTGAAAGGCTCCGGCACCATCGGCCGCACCACCGTCATCTCGACCACCCTGGGTACCCGCGTGGTGCATGTCCTGCCGAACGGCTACCTGGTGGTCGAAGGCGTCAAGGAAATCCGGGTTAGCTCCGAACAGCAGTTGATCACCGTGCGCGGCGTGGTGCGGCCCGCCGACCTCAGTCCCAATAACGTCGTGCAGTCCGATCTGATCGCCCAACTCGAGGTTTCGGTGAACGGCAAGGGCGTGGTCGGTGACGCCATCAGGCGGCCCTTCATCTTGTACCGGCTGCTGATGGGGCTGCTGCCATTCTGAAGGATGAAATCATGATGCGCTCAATTTCGTTTTGCTTAGCCGCGGCGCTGGCCGCGGGCGCGGCCGGCGCCACCCGCTTGAAGGATCTGGCGGGCATCGAAGGCGTGCGCGACAACCAGCTCATCGGCTACGGCCTGGCGGTTGGCTTGGCCGGAAAAGGAGATACCCAGCAGACCGTCTTCTCGCCGCAGAGTCTCGCCAACCTGTTGGAGCGTATGGGTATTTCGGTTCCGGGAGGTTCCATTCGCGTCAAGGATACCGCCGCCGTCATGCTCACCGCGACTCTCCCTCCCTTTGCCCAACCCGGCATGCGCCTGGACGTCACCGCCGCCGCCATCGGAGACGCCACCACCCTGCAGGGCGGCATTCTGTTGCTGACGCCCCTCAAGGCGGCCGACGGCCAGGTCTACGCCGCGGCGCAGGGCGCCGTCGTCACCGGAGGCTTTTCGGCCAGCCGCGGCGGCGGCAGCCAGACGCTCAACCACCCCACCGTCGGGCGCGTAACCGGCGGCGCCATTGTGGAGCGTCCCGCCCCCTCTTTAGCCCTTAAAGGATTTGTGCACCTGCAACTACGGTACGCGGATTTTATCACCGCCGCCCGCATCGCCGCGGCCCTCAACGCCAGGTACGGTTCGCGTGACAATCTCCCGGCGCGCGCCGAAAACTCCGCGCTGGTCACCGTCGCGGTCCCGCCCGCTTTCGCGGCGCGGCCCATCGATTTTATCGCCGAGGTCGAAGCGCTCACCGTCGATGCCGATCAGCCCGCCCGCGTGGTGGTCAACGAACGCACCGGCACCATCGTCATGGGAAGGGATGTGCGCATTTCTCCGGTAGCCATTCTGCACGGCAACCTGACCGTCGAAATCCAGACCGGTCCGGAACTGGCGCCGCCTTTGCCCTCCGCCGCGGCGCCGCTCAAAACCGGTGTCGAAGTCAAAGAGGAAGCCGCCCGCAACGTGGTGCTCAAGCAAGGCGCAACGGTGGAGGAGTTGGTGCGCGCCTTGGCCGCCATCGGGTCCACCCCCCGCGATGTCATCGCCATTTTGCAGAACCTGCGCGCCGCCGGGGCGCTCGAAGCCGAGTTGGAGGTCATTTGATGCTTTCCCCAGCCAGCCCAGCCGGCGGCCTTCCGGCGATCGCCCTCCCAGCCCCCCCTCGCGTCTCCATGACCCTGGCCGCCGCCGCCACGCAGTTCGAAGCGCTCATGATCGCCCAGATGCTCAAAGAATCTCACGGCGACGGCGGCGGATGGCTGGGCGGCGGCGACGAGGCCGGCGCCGCCACCGAAGCCGGACTCGCCGAAGAACAGTTCGCCCAGGCGCTGGCGCAAAACGGCGGCCTGGGCCTCCGTTCCTGCCTGCTCGCCGGCCTTTCGCAACGTTCGAAGTAAACCCGCCGTTCGCGCTAGAGACTCCAACTCTGTGCCGCGTACTCGACGCCCGGCGGCGCATCGAATCCGTACGGATATCCTCCCACCGATTCGTCCGCGGCCGCGCCCGCCAGTGGCGCCCTTTCCGCTGGCGCCGCCTCCCCCGTTCCGATTCGCTCCCAGCCATCCAACAGGTCCGCCAACAGCCTCTCCACTTCGCGCAGAGGCTCGCCTTGCTGCGTCCGGTTGGCCTCGATCAACCGGCGCTGCATATA
Organism: Bryobacterales bacterium; assembly: GCA_963738375.1. Taxonomy (GTDB): domain Bacteria; phylum Acidobacteriota; class Terriglobia; order Bryobacterales; family Bryobacteraceae; genus Bog-159. The sequence goes on from CAVTWL010000006.1 coordinate 879,355, forward strand.
GTCGTATAATTCAGCCAGCCGGCGGCTCAACGTCCCGCCCCTTTCGACGTCCAGCGTGCCCGACAAGTGCCCCAAAATGGCATGCGCCTTCGATAGGGCCCGCGCCCGTTCGAGAATGCGCCCCCCAGCCAGACAGGCCTGCGCGTCGCGCACCGCATCCACCGAGCCTCGATACAGCAGGCAAACCAGTTCCACCGGATCGGCGGTCAAAACTTTGCTCTCCAGATAAATGTCTTCGGGCGCCATCGGATCTCCTCACCCACCATATCGGCCGCCTCTTTCCCGCCTTGCGTTGTTTTTCGCGCGGGCCGCCCTACGCGACATGCTGGCCCATCGCCTGGGCCAGCCGCAGCATATACTCCGGCGGCGATTGCCACAGCACCTCGCCGGTCTGCTGATTCACTACCCGCACCACCGGCCGCTTGGTTTCCCGGTCCACCGCAAAGCTCAGCTCGCTGTTCTCACCGAATAGTTCGGTGGCGTCGATGCTCTTGACGCTCCGGATTAATTCCCGGTTCTCCACCAGCCAGTTGGGATTGGCGGCCTCCGCCGAAGGCGGCGCAACCATTCCCGTACGATCTACAGGCGTGACATCCATAAAATCCGTCCCGGGGGATCACCTGCTCCCATACCGTCTCATCGGAAGAAACGCCGCGAGTCTGCGGCCCGCCCTAAAGCCTTTCCCCTCCCCGCCGATAGAATATGAGGACGGTCCCCCTTGAATCGCACCTTATCGCAGAACGAAATCGACGCCCTCTTTAACAACGCGGCCGCCGGCCACACCCAGGAATCGGCCGCCAAAAAGGTGGTCCCTTTCGATTTCCGCCGTCCCGATCGCATTGCCAAGTCGCAGCTCCGCGCCATCCACCAGCTCCACGAAACCTTCGTCCACAATCTGGTCTCGAGCCTGTCCGCCTACCTGCGCACCTACCTTCTCGTCAACCTGGTGAGCGTCGAACAGCTCTCCTGCGAAGAGTTTCTCAACGGCCTGCCTTCGCCCACCTGCATGCTCTCGCTCGGGCTGCGGCCCTACGACGGCTATGGGCTTCTCGAGCTCAGTCCCGCCCTGGTCTTTCCCATCCTCGAAGTGTTGCTGGGGGGCGACGGCAAGTCCGCCACCGCCCTGCGCCGGGAGATTACGGAAATCGAACAAAAATTGCTCGACAGCCTTTTCCGGATCATTCTCAACGATCTCAAAGAGGCCTGGCAGGCCGTCGCGCCCATCGAATTCGCCATCCATTCCGTCGAAACCGAGCCGCAATTCCTGCGTGTCCTCGCCCCCACAGAGGCAGTCGTGGCGGTGGGCATCGAAATCCGCATCGGCGATAACGTGGGCATGATGAACATCGCCGTGCCCTCCATCATCGCCAAGATGATGCGCCAGAAGTTCGACCAGCAGTGGTCCATGCGCCGCACCCAATCGACCGAGGCCGAACAGGCGGCCATGCTGGCCCGCATTCACCCGGCCCGCCTCGATCTCGACGTGCGGCTGCGCGGTACCCGCCTGCTCACCCGCGATCTCCTGCGTCTCACCGAAGGCGACGTGCTGACCTTCGACTTTCCCATGGCCCGGCCGCTCGACGGACTCCTGAATGGCAAGCTGCGGTTCGCCGGCCGCATCGTCGAAACCGGCCGCAAACGAGGCTTTCTGCTGGAAGCCGCGCCGTTTCCTTCCGGTCCTGCCGATAAGGGTTAAGGGGCTAATGATTCACCTCACCCGCCTCAATCGCTTGCCGCTGGTGCTCAATGCCGATCTCATCGAATCCATCGAGGCCACCCCGGATACGGTGATCAGTCTCACCACCGGCCAGAAACTGGTGGTGCGCGAGGACGCCGAAGAAGTGGTCGCCCGGGTGGTCGCCTTCCGCCGCGCGATCTATCAGGGCGCTCTGCTCGCGCCCCCGGCGGCTGCCGGCGGCGCGTTTGACCCCATCGAACATGGCCGTGACACCCGCTCCTGACGCCGCAAAAATACCCGGCCGCCGGCCCGACCTCGCGACCCTCGGCGGTCTGGCCCTGGCGCTCGCCGGTATCCTGGGCGGCTTGGTGCTCGAAGACGGAAAAGTCAAAGACGTCGCCCAGTTGACCGCCGCCATTATCGTCCTGGGCGGCACCTTGGGCGCCGTCATGGTCACCACCCCCATGCCTCTGCTGCGCAGCGCCGCGGCCCGCTTCGCGACGGTCTTCTTCGAAGCCAACCACGCGCCGGGGGCCATCGTCGAGCAGATCATCTCATACGCCGCCAAAGCCCGGAAGAACGGCATCGTCTCGCTCGAAACCGAAACCCAAGGAATCGCCGATCCCTTCCTGCGGAAGGCCCTCAATCTGGCCGTCGATGGTGCCGACTTGCAGGAATTGCGCCGCATGATGGAACTCGACATCGCCCTCCTCGAGCAGCGCGGGGAAGCCGAAGCCAAAGTTTACGAAGCGGCGGGCGGCTATGCCCCCACCATCGGCATCATCGGCGCCGTGCTCGGGCTGATCCAGGTGATGAAGCACCTCGCCAACATCGACGAAGTGGGCAAAGGGATCGCCGTCGCCTTCGTCGCTACCGTCTATGGGGTCGCCTCCGCCAATATCCTGTTCCTTCCCGCCGGCTGCAAGCTGCGCGCCCGCATGCACCGCGAAGTCGAAATGCGGGAACTGATGCTCGAAGGCGTGCTGGGGATCGCCGAAGGACTGAACCCCAAACTCATCCGGGTCAAACTGGAGGCCTATGCGCCACCCGCGCCGGCCGCCAAAGCGCGGACCGTTAAACCTGCTCCAGCCGCTGCCCGGACCCAGCCCCTCGAAACGGTCCCGGGAAAGTGAAGGGAAAGCCATGAGCCGCCGCCGCGCCGAGCCGCATGTCAACCACGAGCGCTGGCTGGTTTCGTATGCCGATTTCATTACCCTGCTCTTCGCGTTCTTTGTCGTGATGTTCGCCTCCGCGCAGGCGGATCATGGCAAGGCCAGCCGCGTCTCCGAATCGGTTCGTAAGGCGCTCGAAGAAGGTCAGGTCAAGGCCGCCGTGGCCGCCATTCTGGGAGGCGCCAAGGATGACAGGGGGAAAGGAAATGCAATGATGCGCGGTCCCGGGGGCTCCCAACCGGTTCCGCGCGCGGTCCCTCCCCCGGACTTGGCCGCCTCGCAGGAGACTTTGCGCGCCGCTCTGCGCGAGGAGATCGCCAAAGGCCAGCTGCGCGTATCCATGGAACGCCGCGGCCTGGTCGTCAGTTTACGGGAAGCCGCCTACTTTGCCTCCGGCGGCGACGCCGTTTACCCCGGAACTTATTCGAGTATCGAGAAAATCGCGCACGCCATCGCCGCCCTGCCCAGCCGCGTGCGCCTCGAAGGGCACACCGATTCGCTGCCCATCCACAACTCCCGCTTTCACAGCAACTGGGAGCTCTCCGCCGCGCGCAGTATCGCCATGCTGGAATTGCTCTCCTCGCGCTTCGAGATCCCCCCCCAACGCCTCGCGGTTGCCGGGTACGCCGATACCGTACCGCTCGAATCGAACGATAGCGAGGAAGGGCGCGCCCATAACCGCCGTGTCGATATCGTGATCCTCAATGAATACGGCGCCGGGCCCGAACCGGCGCCCGCCGTCCGCGCCGCGCCGGACCGTTAGGAACGGGGTGAAAAACGTCTCAGCGCAACGCTACCCGGCGGCAGTGCTTCGGTAACTTTGTGTGAATACACGACGCCGTTCGAAGCCGCCGGTGTCAGCAAGCCGTCTTGGGCGTTGGCGAACAGCTTCTACGGCCGCAGGTAGACCGGCGTACAGGGTTTGCCGAGCCCCGCCACCGGCGCCGCCGCCGTGGCCTTCAAGAACAGCTTGATCTCCAAAGCCTGTCCTTCGCATTCGAACACCGCCACGATCCAGCTCTCGCCGCCAAAACTCTTCGCCAGGAAGTTCTTGCCGAAAATCGCGGTCGGGATGCTCATGCCCATCGGGCCAATGATTCTTTCGAGAGCCGTCTTTACGTTTCCCAGAATCATGTTGGCAATTTCGGCGACCGCATCGAGAACGTCGGCATCCACTACCGCATACTCGGCCATCAGCATCCGTGAGGCGATCCGGCAGGCGAATTCGGCCGAGCACGATATGGTCCCGGTGCCCGTCCAGTCGCCGGCCATGCCGATCAGGCAGATCACGCCGTCCAACGGGTGTGATGGGCCCTGCTCCCGGTAAGACTCCTTGAACCGGAGCTCGCTGCCTAACATGGTGGAGAATACTTCCTCGGCCGAAGCGCGAATGTCGCTGACGATCTGATCGCTGTCTATCATGGGCGTGTCCCGTTTAATCCATCGGATGGAACGCGTTCGACCTTTAGCCCCGGCTGGACCCTCCCCATTAAAGCCCAAGCGCCCCTCCGCCGATAGTAGGGTTGGGAGCAAGGCCTTGAACATTCTAGTCGTAGACGATTCCACAGCGATCCGTAAGATCTTGATCCGCGTCCTGCGGCAAACCGCGCTGGCGGTGGGCGAGATTTTTGAAGCGCGCGATGGCGTCGAAGCGCTGGAAGTCGTTCGCAACCACGAGTTGAATCTCGTTCTATCGGATATTAATATGCCGAATTTGGACGGGTTGGGTCTGCTGGCGGAGCTCAAGGGTTCCGAACAGTGGCGGCATCTCCCCGTAGTCATGATCACCACCGAAGGCAGCGAGGAAAAGGTGAGCCAGGCCATCCGGCTGGGTTCGGCGGCATATATCCGGAAGCCCTTTACGGCCGAACAGATCCAGGAAAAAATCGGCGCCCTTCTTTAATCCCTCCCAACTTTCCCGCATGGCCCCGGCCGGCCGGCGCCTGCGCGCGCGGGCCGGGCGCCGCGGCCCATGGTTTCCATCCGTCCATTCCGTACGCCTTCACGCTCTCCCCGTTTTCACCGGCGCCAATGCCAATTTCTTGCGCTCTGACGGAATCTTGCCTGCAAGTTTTGATCCTAAACCTTGATTTCGCGGCGCCTCCGATTGGCAACTGGCTTGCCCCTCGTTCCTCGGCATGCTACATGGTCTATCCGACAGCTTGGAACATTATATGGATCTGCTGAGCGCCCGCCAGAAGGTCGTAGCCTCCAACATCGCCAACGCGGATACCCCCGGTTATCGGACCCAAGACATCGACTTTCAGGGCGAATTCCGCTCGGCTCTTGGCGCCAGCCCCCAAACCTACGAAGTTCCCGGTCTCGCCGTAAAGAACGATGGCAACAACGTCAGCCTCGACCGCGAGTCGCGGCTGCTCGCGGAGAATGACATGCGCTTTAACCTGGCATCCAACCTGCTGCGCAGCGAAGTCCAGTCGATTCGCGCCGCTTTGCAAAGCGGGAGCAACTCATGAGCCTGTTTTCAGCCATCGCGGTGAGCGCCTCGGGCATGGCCGCGGAGCGGACCCGCGCCGAACTGCTGGTCGAAAATCTCGCCAATGCGGAAACCACGCGCACGCCGGAAGGCGGCCCGTACCGGCGCAAAGATGCCGTCTTCACTTCCCAGCCGATGTCCACCTCTTTCGCGTCTCTTTTCCAATCTCATTTGCAGGAAGGCGTGGCGGTGGCGGGGATCAGCGTCGACACCAGAGACCCGGAACGGCGCTACCTGCCGGGACATCCGGATGCCGGGCCGGACGGATACGTGGCCTTCCCGCGCATCAATCCGGCCGAGGACATGGTCGACCTCACCGGCGCCGCGCGCGGCTTCGAGGCCAATGTCTCCGCCATCGCCGCGGTAAAGGATATGATCATGCGGTCGATCGATCTCTTTAAATGAAAGTTGATGAATCATGGCGTCTTCACCCATCTCCCCCATTCGCAGCGTGCCGATGCCGGATCCGCGCGCCGCTAGTTCCGGTGGCCTGGCAAGCGGCTCGGGCGACTTCTCATCGCTGCTGGCCGGCGCCATCGGCGGCGTGGAGCGTCTGCGGGCCGGCGCGGGCCAAACGGTCGAACATTTCCTCGCCGGCGATGGCGCGGAAGTGCACACGGTGGCCTTAGCCACCCAACGGGCCGAGTTGGCCTTTGAGACCTTCCTCCAGATCCGCAACAAACTGGTTTCCGCCTACCAGTCGGTGATGCAGATGCAGATTTAACGCAGCCATGGAACAGCTCAAGAAGCTCCTGGCGCGCCTGTCGGCGGCGCAAAAGATCAGCATTGTGGCCGCCGTGCTACTGCTCGGCGGCGGCATTCTCTCCTTTCTGGCATGGCGCCGCAGCAGCGACTTCCGGGCTCTTTACACCGGCCTCGCCGCCGAGGATGCCGGCGCCGTCATCCAGAAACTCAAGGAAACTGGCGCCGACTACCGCCTCTCGGACAGCGGTTCCACCATTCTCGCTCCCTCCGCGAAACTGGCCGAGCTTCGTCTGCAACTGGCGGCCGGCGGTTTGCCCAAGAGCGGGCGCATGGGTTTTGAGCTGTTCGATAAGACCAGCTTCGGCATGACGGACTTCGCCGAGCATGTCAACTACCGCCGCGCTCTCGAAGGCGAGCTGGAGCGGTCCATGCTTTCCCTGGCGGAAGTCGAGCATGCCCGCGTCCATCTCACCTTTTCGAAGGAATCCGTGTACCTCGAAGCCCGCCAGCCCGCTAAGGCGAGCGTGGTGTTGGGGCTGCGTCCCGGCGCGCAGCTTTCTCCCCAGAACATCCTGGCCGTTTGCAACCTGCTCGCCAGTGCTGTCGAAGGACTGGCGCCTGAGTCCGTATCGGTGGTGGATACCCGCGGCAACCTCCTGAACCGGCCCCGCGCGAACTCCGGCCCCGATGGTCTGGCAGGTTCCGAAGCCACCTTGGAATACCGCGAAATGGTCGAAAAAAGCCTGCTCGTGAAAATCCAGTCCACGCTCGAACCGCTGCTGGGCGCCGATCGCTTCCGCGCTTCTGTTTCGGCCGACTGCGATTTCTCCAGCGGAGACGAGAGCGAAGAAAACTTCGACCCCGCCCGCTCGGTGATGGCCAGTTCGCAGAAGAGCGAGGACTTGGCCCCTTCTTCCATCGCCGGTGGCGTGCCGGGAACCGCGTCCAATCTGCCGCGTCCCCCCGCGCGCGCCGCCGGCGGGCCGGCTGCCGCTTCCCGGCGCACCGAGGAAATCAACTACCAATCCAGCCGCACCGTCCGTCACAGGAAACTGCCGCAGGGCGAGTTAAAGCGCGTCTCGGTCTCGCTGCTTCTCGACCAGGATGTGCGATGGGAAGGCAAGCCCCCGCAACTGCGCCAGGTCTTCATCCCGCCTTCCGCCGAGAAACTGAAGACCATTCACGATCTGGTGGCCGGCGTCATCAATTTCAAAGCCGACCGCGGCGACCAGCTGATCGTCGAAACGCTGCCTTTCGAAGCCACCCTCCGCGCCGAACCTCCGGCGTCCCTGCTGCCCCCCCCAGCCGCCCGTCCCGCGCCCCAGCGCGCGCCGCAACCGTTGTGGTTGCCTGCCTGGTTGCGCGCCCCGAAAATGATCGGCGCGGCCGCCGGTGGCGTGCTCCTGATCGCGGTAGCCGCTGTTTTCATCCGGCGGCGCTTCGCCAAGCCGTCCGTTTCCGTGGCGGGCCAAGCGGCCCTGGCCGCCGGCGCAGCCAGCCAGCCCGGCATGGAAAGCGACGCTGTGGAAAAGAAGATCCAGGCGCATCTGGGCGGCCAAGCCGATTTGCAGGCGCGTCTGGAAGCCGAAGCGCTGGACGCCATCAAGGCCCCCACGCCCACCTCCAACAAGAAGGATGCGCTATCCAAGTATCTGCGCGAAAGCCTGAAGAAAGATCCGCTCGTCCAGGTGCAGACCCTGCGCACTTGGCTGAATGAGAAAACCTAGCGGCCGTGACCCATGATTGCCAACATCAAACGCAACGAATTGATCTCCGGCGTACGCAAAGCGGCCATGCTGATGGTGCTTCTCGGCGAAGAAGCCAGCGGACAGTTCATGCGCGAGCTCTCCGAAGACGAAGTGCAATCCGTTTCCCGCGAGGTCGCCCGGCTTTCCACCATCTCCAACGAAGAAGGCGAGGCGGTCCTCGAAGAGTTTTACCAGATGTGCATGGCCCGCGAATACGTCTCGCGGGGCGGCATCGATTACGCCCGCAAGCTGCTCCTGAACGCATTCGGACCGGACACCGCGCGCAAACTGGTGGACCGGCTGGTGAAGACCATGGGCAACGATACGGCCGCCTTTGACGCCCTGCAAAAGGCCGATCCGCAGCAGTTGGCCAAGTTCATCCACAGCGAGCATCCCCAGACCATCGCCTTCATCCTCTCGCACCTCAGCCCCTCGCAGGCCGCCGCCCTGCTGATTTCGCTGCCCGCTCCGATCCGCGCCGACGTGGCCCTGCGCATGGCCCACCTCGATCAGATCTCGCCCGAAATCATCCACAAAATCGCCGCCGTCATCGGCCAGAAGCTGCAGGCCTTGGGCGAGTTCAGCCGCGAATCCTACGGCGGCGTGCGCGCCGTTTCGGAAATGTTCAATCGCCTGGAATCCGGCGCCAGCAAGGAGATTCTCGAATCCATCGAAAAGGAAAATGCCACTCTGGCCGACACCATCCGCCACCTGATGTTCGTCTTCGAAGACATGCTCTTGCTCGAAAGCACTAGCCTCAAGGAAGTGCTGACCAAGGTCGATCGAAAAATCTTGACGCTGGCGCTCAAAGGGACCAGCGAGCAGGTGCGCAAGCATTTTGTCGGGTGTCTTTCGCAGCGCGGCGCGGAAATGCTGCTCGAAGACATGGATTCGCTCGGTCCGGTCAAGATCAAGGAGGTAGAGGCCGCGCAGCAGCAGATCATCGGCGTCGTCCGGCAGTTGGAGAGCGACGGCACCATCAACCTGAAAGGCGCCGGCGGCGAACAATATGTTGTCTAGGATCTTGAACGCCAAAGCCGGATCCGAGGTCGCCCGCTGGAACTGGCCTTCCGCCTCCGGCCCCGCGCCGCCGTCCGCCCGTCCCGCCACCGCCTCCGCGGCCGATCCCGCCGCGGGCCCGCCCGCGCCCGACACCCGCCGCATCGCCGAACTCGAACGCCAATGGGAGCGCCAGACGCGGGAAGCGCGCGAGGCCGGACGCCGCGAAGGCGAAGCTGCCGGGCGCGCGCAAGCCTCGGCCGCGCTGCAGCCGGTGCTCGAGAAACTCACCCAGTCCATTCAGGAAATCGCCGCCTTGCGCCCCCAGTTGATCCGCGCCGCCACCGCCGAATTGCTGGACCTTTCGCTGGCCATCGCCCGCCGCGTGCTGCATCGCGAATTGTCGGTCGACCCCGGCGCCCTCGAGGCCTTGGTCGCCGGCGCCCTCCAGCGCCTTGCCGCCCAGGAGATTTGCCGCATCCGCATTCATCCGGAACTCGAAGCTCAGCTCCGCCAGGCACTGGGGCGCGCGGGCCGCGGCGCGCTGCCCGTACTCGCCGACGCTACCTTGGAACCCGGCGCCCTACTGCTTGAAACCACGCGCGGCAAGCTCGATGCTTCGCTCGAAACCCAGCTCGCCGAGATCGGCCGAGGGCTGGCGGACCGCCTGCCGGAGAAATAGGATGGCCGGTCTCCTGTCCCCGTTCCGCGCGGCTCTCGAACCCATCGATCCCATGCTGCACGTCGGCGAAGTGGTCGAGATGGCCGGCTTGCTCGTCGAATCGGCCGGCCCCGCTGCCGCCATCGGCGACTTTTGCGAAATTTCCGTCCGGCGGACGCGTGGTTCGCAGCCAGGTCATCGGCTTCCGCGGGGGCCGCGTGCTTTCGATGCCCCTCGAGGAGACCGGTGGCATCGAACTCGGCAATCGGGTGGTCGCCCGCCGCGACGCCGGCCGCGTAGCCGTGGGTCCGGGCTTGGTCGGCCGCGTCCTCGATGGCTTCGGACTCCCCATCGATCATGGTCCGCCGATCGAGCGCCGCGACGGCCTACGATCTCTACGGCGCGGCGCCCGGCCCGCTCGACCGGGAACACATCACCGCGCCGCTTTCGACCGGCCTGCGCGCCATGGATGCCTGCTGCCCGTAGGTCTCGGCCAGCGTATCGGCATCTTCGGCGGCAGCGGCGTCGGCAAGAGCACGCATGCTCGGCGCCATGGCGCAGAAAAACTCGGCGGACATCACCGTCATCGCCCTGGTCGGCGAGCGCAATCGCGAGGTGCGCGCCTTTCTCGAGCACGAGATGGGCGCCGGAAGGCATGCGGCGCGCGGTGGTGGTGGTGGCCACTTCGGAGCGCCCCGCGCCGCTGCGCGTGCGCGCCTGCTTCACTTCCCTCGCCATCGCCGAATATTTCCGCGATCAGGGCGCCGACGTGTTGCTGGTCATGGACTCGGTAACCCGCCTGGCCATGGCCCAGCGCGAGATCGGTCTGGCCGCCGGAGAGCCGCCCGCTCAAAAAGGCTACACTCCGTCGGTGTTTGCGCTGCTGCCCAAGGTCTTCGAACGGGCCGGCAACTTTCCCAAGGGATCCATCACCGGCTTCTTCACCGTGCTGGTCGAAGGCGACGATTTCAACGAGCCCATCTGCGACGCGGTGCGCGCCATCCTCGACGGCCACATCGTGCTCTCCCGCCAACTTGGCGGCGGCCGGCCACTATCCCGCCATCGATATCCTGCAATCCGTCAGCCGGCTGCAATCGCAATTGTCCTCGCCCGAGCATGCGCGCGCAGGCGCGCGCCGTGCGCCAGGCTCTATCGGCTTACCACCAGGCCGAAGACCTGATCCAGTTGGGCGCTTACGTTTCGGGCGCGAATCCACAACTGGACGCGGCCATTCGTGCGCGGCCCCAAATCCTCGATTTCCTGCGCCAGGCCCAGGGCGTCGCATCCAGCCGCCCGGAGACTTTGCTTCAACTCGGTCAAGTCGCCGCCGCGCTGGCTTGAGGCGCAACGCATGCGGGCTTACCAATTCCGGCTGCAGCGGGCCCTCGAATGGCGCCGCACCCAGTTGGATATGGAAGAAAACCGCTTGCGCCAAGCCGCCGCCGTGCTCGAGGCCATGGCGCTCGAAGCGGTCAAAATCGAGCTGGTGAAGAGCCGCGCCGAGGTCTCCGTGCGCCAGTCGCCCGCCGTGGATGCCGGCGATCTTTGGGCGCTAGGCGCCTACCGGCAGCGTCTCCTCGCGGAATTGCAGGCCTTGGCTCAGCGCCGCCAGGACGCCGAAAAGAAATTGGCGGATCAACGGCGGAAGGTGCTCGAAGCGCAGCGCCGCGTCCGCCTGCTCGAAAACCTGGACCAGCGCCGCCGCGCCGAATGGAGCCGCCAGCAGGACCGGGAAATCGAAGCCCTTGCGTCCGAGTCCTTCCTGGCCTGGTGGAACCGCCAGAGCGGCTAACCCGCCGCGCGCGATTGATTGGCGCGATCCGCCAAACCCTCCAGATATTGCAGCGCCTCGCGGGCTACCTCCACCACCACTGGGTCCGGATGCCGCAGCAGCGCGACCACCAGGCGAAGCCATGCCAATTCCCGCGGATCGAGCCCGATCATGCCAACATTTGCCATGTTTTCACCAGGGATTTCTCCTGCGCCGCCGCGGCCGGCAGCTCCCGCGCGTCTCCTCCGTCGAGATGCCATGGAAGCGGGCCGCCTAATAATTGCCGCGAGGTTTCCGCGGGCGATTCGCTCCGCAGCAGGCAACTCTCCGATCCATGCCGCCCTTCGAGCGATACCCCGCCGCTCGCGCGCGTGACCCGATAGGCAGTTTTCGCGCCCCGGTCCGCCAGCAGGCTCGGCAGTGCCCAGCCGGTGGCATCCAACACGTGAATCTCGCCTTGAGGCCCGATCAGAATCGCCCAATCGCAATCCCCGCAGCCGGTCGCTCGGCGGGCGGTTTCGAAAAGGTGATTCGCGTCTGCCCAAAAAGCTCCCACGCCCCTCATATCGGGTGCCCCGCCCCGAGTATGCGGCTTGAGCTTCGCCCTAAGGCATCGGGATCTTCGCCAGGATCCGCTGCACGTAGCGGATCGTCTCAGGAATCGGAGGCACTCCCCCGCTCTCCTCCACCCGGCTCGCACCCGCATTGTATGCGCCTAACGCCAGCGCCGTGTCCCCGCCAAAACGCGCCAGCAGTTGCTTCAGCAGACGCGCTCCCGACGCTAAATTCTCCGCCGGATCGAAAGGATCGTTCACCCCTAACTCCTGCGCGGTCGACGGCATCAATTGCATCAGCCCCATGGCCCCCTTCTCCGATACCGCGCACGATCGGAACCCGGACTCCTGCTCCGCCACCGCTCGCAACAGGCCCGCATCCACCGCTTCCTTCTGCGCCGCCTGCTCGATCAGCGGTGTCAGTTCCGCCTCCGGCAATGGCTCGCATTCCGTCCCTAAGGCCGGCCACGAAAGCGTGAAGAAAGAAGAAGCGCCCGCCACGGCTGTCTCTCCGCCCGCCGCCGGTTGCCCCCCACTCAGCGCCGCCCGCTGTCTGGCGACCGGAATCTGCATCGCGGCCACCGCTTGCCGCTGCTTCGCCACGGATGCCTCCATGGCTTTGCGCCCAGCCTCTTGCGGCGTCTCGGCACTCGCCAGCGCGCCCAAACAAACTCCCCAAAACGCAAATTTTTGCCGCGCGATCATTTTTCGCCGCTCGCCGGACCCTCCACCAGCCGCTCCAGCAGGTGCTGCAGGGCCGTCACCGAACGCAGTTGCGCCGCCGCCAGATTCTCCTGCTTCACCAGCTTCACTTCCTTCAGGCTCACCGCTACCGACTTGGGCGCCGTAATCCCCAGCTTGATCCGCGATTCGCCAATGTGAATGATCTGCACCTCAATGTCATCGCCGATCAAAATCGACTCGCCGGCTCGCCGCCGCATTACGAGCATGCAGCCTCGCGTAAGGGCAATGGCCTCGCGATGGCTGTAGCGCGAATCCGTCTGAATCGCCTGCCGGCCCCGCAAGGTGTGGACATTCACCACGATCGGCGCCAGCAAATTCACCGTCGGCGGCTCATTCTCCGTCAACGACAGGATCGCCAGGCATAATACATCGTTCCCGATCGCCGGCTGCCGCTCTCGTTCCAGCCCCAGTGCTTCCAGATCCTCCGCCGCCATGTTCAGCCGGAACGCCGGACACGCCGCCGCCATCGGCAGCGTAGCAAAACAAACCTCGGGCGTTCGCTACACTCTGCAGAAAGACCAGCGGCTCGCTGATCGGCTGCCGCAAAGCCACAAACCGCTTCTCCTGCTCGAACGCAGGGATACCGTCCGCGAATACCATCACGGAATTCTCGTCGTAATCGACCGGCCCGAAGTATTTGGTCTCGCAGCGCCGCGTCGCAATCGGATTGCTAATTACCATACACGCGCAGCTACAGCACGATCCCTTCCAAACTTATCGGCCGCAACTCCACAATCCTGGTGAAAACACCCGCCGAGCCGCCCCCGTTTGGATGCGTCCCTCATAGATCGCCCCCCGCGCTGTGGGCAGAGTGGGGGGCGTCAGGCGGGGTTGCCGTAGGCGGGCTGGAGGGTGGGGTCAAGGGATCGGGTGAGCAGCGAATCGCAACAGAGCCTTACCTGGCCTCGCTTCTCTACCAGTCTCTAGACCACCGCCACCAGCAGATGCTCGATCTCCTGTGCAATGGCCGCCGGAGTGCCCGTCGCATCCACCCGCCCGCACCCGTGATCCCGATAATACGCAATCACCGGCCCCGTCGCTTCCCGGTACGCATCCAGCCGCGCCAGAATCACCGCCTCCGTATCGTCCTCCCGCCGCAATAGCGGCGTCTGGCAGTCGTCGCAAAATTCGCCCGCCTGTGGCGCCTGCGACCTTAAGTTATAGATACGCCCGCAGTGCCCGCATTGCCGCCGCGCCGTCAGACGCGCCACCAGCACCTGCGCCGGTACCTCTAGATAAATCGCAATCGGCTTCGGTAACCCCAACTCCCGCACTAGCCCGTCCAGAAATTCGGCCTGTTCGAGCGTGCGCGGATACCCATCCAAGAGAAAGCCCCCCGCGCAGTCCGGCTGCCGGATGCGCTGCGCCACAATCCGATCCACAATCGAATCGCCGACCAGGCCCCCCGATTTCAAAATGGAACAGGCCAGCCGGCCTAATTCCGTGTCTCTCTTGCATTCGGCGCGGAACATTTCACCTGTGGAGATCGCGGGGATGTGGTAATGGCGTGCAATCGACGCTGCCTGCGTGCCCTTGCCGCATCCTGGCGGTCCAAATAAGAGGACGATCACAGTTTCCCCCGTTGAAAAACAGAGATTAAGGTCCTTAAATAATGTAACACCCGGCCCGGTTAACGGTAGAAGCTTAGCGCATTATCTCCATGCCGCACAAGCCTGGTCCTGGTGAGCCGCCCATGCAAATCCCCCGGATCGAACCGCACGGAATGCTGCGCGATCACCAACCCCGCATCGGCCGCCCCCAACGCCGCCGCATACTCCGCCTCCATCTCATACGGCGGATCCAAAAAAATTATGTCCGCCGGCCGCGACGCCAGCGCCGCGCCACACCTTCCCCGCCACCACGCTCGCCCGCCCTTCGATCCCCAGCGTATGCAGATTCTCCCGGATCGCTTCCACCGCCCGCCGCCCGCTCTCGATAAACACGCACCGCGCCGCCCCCCGGCTCAGCGCCTCGATCCCCACCGCCCCCGTCCCCGCATAAGCGTCCACAAACACCGCGCCATCAATCGCGCGGCGCCAGAATATTGAACAGCGTCTCCCGCAACCGGTCCGGCGTCGGCCGCGTCGCCAACCCGGCGATGCTCTTCAACCGCCGCGACCGGAACTCCCCCCCGATCACCCGCATCAGCCCACCGTCACCAGTCCGTACCGCCGCTGCCAATGGTCGCGAATGTACGCCACCGCCCGCCGCAGCTCCTCCTCCGACGGCGGATGGCTCACGAAATCCAGCGCCTCCCTCCGCGCGACTTCCAGAATCTCCTCATCCCGCAGAATATTCGCCACTCGCAGCGACGGCAGCCCCGATTGCTTCGTCCCGAAAAACTCCCCCGGCCCGCGCAGCTTCAAATCCATCTCCGCGATCAGAAACCCGTCCTTCGAATCCACCAGCGTGCGGATCCGCTCCTTGCGCCGTCTCGCTCATCTTCTCCGTGATCAGAATGCAGTAGCTCTGCGCCGCGCCCGCGCCCCACGCGCCCGCGCAACTGGTGCAGCTGCGCCAGCCCGAACCGCTCCGCCTGCTCGATCACCATCACCGTCGCATTCGGCACATCCACGCCCACCTCGATCACCGTCGTCGAAACCAGAATCTGCGATCTCGCCCTTCTTGAACCGCTCCATCGCCGACTTCTTTCTCGTCCGCCGGCAGCCGCCCGTGCAGCAGCCCCACCGCCATATCCGGAAACACCTCCTGTCGAAAGATGCTCGTGCATCTTCTGCGCCGCCTTCATCGCCTGCGTTTCCGATTCCTCAATCACCGGATACACCACGTACGCCTGCCGCCCCTCGTCGATCTGCCTTCTTCACGAAAGCTGTACACCTGCTCCGCATGGTCCGCCGTCACATGCTTGGTCACGATCGGCTTCCGCCCCGGCGGCAGTCTCGTCGATCACCGACACGTCCAGATCCCCGTACATCGTCAGCGCCAGCGTCCGCGGAATCGGCGTCGCCGTCATCACCAGCACGTCCGGATGCAGCGCCCTTCTGCATCAGCTCGAGCCGCTGCATCACCCCGAAGCGATGCTGCTCGTCCACGATCGCCAGCCCCAGCTTCTGGAACTCCACGTCCTTCTCGATCAGCGCATGCGTCCCGATCGCCACGTGCGCCATCCCCGCCGCGATCAGCTTCTTCAACTGCCCCTTCTCCCGGCTGCTGAACGATCCGGTCAACTGCACCACCACATAATCCAGCGGCGCCAGCAGCTTCTTGAAGTAGAAGTAGTGTTGCGTCGCCAGAATCTCCGTCGGCGCCAGCACCGCCACCTGATACCCGTTCTCGATCGCGATCACCGCCGCTTCCGCCGCCACGATGGTCTTGCCGCTGCCCACATCGCCCTGCAGCAGCCGGTTCATCGGCCGCGGCGCCTTCATATCCTGCGCAATCTCGCCCAGCACCCGCTTCTGCGCGCCCGTCGGCTTGAACGGCAGCATCGCCTTCACTCTTTCGCCGCACCCGCTCGGTCAGCTCGAACCCGATCCCCGGCATCGTCCGCGCCTTGCTGCGCTTCAGCGCCACCCCGCATTCCAGCCAGAAGAACTCCTCGAAGATCAGCCGGAACTGCGCCGGCGACCGGAACGCGTTCAGCAGCCGCATGTCCGTATCCTGCGGCGGAAAATGCGTCTCTCGGATCGCCGTCCACCGGTCCGGCAGCTTCAGCCGCTGCCGCAATTCCTCCGGCAACTGGTCCTCCACCGGCTCCAGCGTCCGCCAAAATCGCGATGGATCAGCGCCCGCAGCATCCGCGTGCTGATCTTCGCCACCGCCTCATATATCGGGACCACCCGCCCCAGATGCAGCGCCAGTCTCCCCGTCATCGTCGTCGGCGAGGATCTCGTATTCCGGATGCATCATCGGCAGTTGCCCCGCGTAGCTGTCGAACTCCACCTTCCCGAACAGCGCCACCTTCAGCCCCGGCGTCAGCACGTTCGCCAGATAGCCGCCATGAAACCACTTGCCCACCAGAATCCCGCGCGATGCGTCCGTAAACGACGCCTCGAACAGCCCCAGGTTGCGCCGCTTGAACCCCGACACGCTCGCCGACCGCACCTCCGCAATCACCGTCGCCATCTCGCCCGGCGCCAGCTCCGTCATGGTCTTCACATTGCTGCGGTCCTCGTACCGGAACGGCACGTAGGCCAGCAAATCCTCCACCGTCTCCAGGCCCTTGGCTTCCAGCATCGCCGCGCGCGCCGGCCCGACGCCCTTGACGTAAGTGAGAGGTGTAGCCAGATCCATCGTAGTGGAGTGAAAACGCATGGGCCCGCGGTGGGCGCGAGCCTCCCCCCACAGTGTACAATGCCGGAAGTGAAGCTCACCGCTATCTTATATTTGTGGGCCGTTCTGTGCGCCGTCCACCGCCGCCGCCGCCTGCGCATCGGCATCATCGGTACCGACACGTCCCACGCCACCGCCTTCACCCAAATCCTCAACGACGAATCCTCCCCCGACCACGTCCCCGGCGGCCAGCGTCGTCGCCGCCTACAAAGGCGGCAGTCCCGACATCGAATCCAGCGCCTCCCGCGTCGACCAATTCGCCGAAGAACTCCGCACCAAGTGGAAGGTCCGCTTCTTACACCACCATCCCCGAGCTGTGCCAGCAAAGTCGATGCCGTCTTGCTCGAAAGCGTCGACGGCCGCGTCCACCTGGCCCAGGCCCGCGCGGTCATCGCCGCCCACAAGCCCCTGTTCATCGATAAACCGCTCGCCTCCACGCTCGCCGACGCCCGCGAAATCGACCGCCTGGCCCAAGCCGCCGGCGTGCCCTGGTTCAGCTCCTCCAGCCTCCGCTTCGGAGAAATCGCCGAGACCATGAAGTTCGCCGACGCCACCGGCGTCGAAACCTGGGGCCCGGGCCCCCTCGAGCCGCACCACAACTCGAACTCGCCTGGTACGCCATCCATCCCATCGAACTGCTCTATTCCCTCATGGGCCCCGGCTGCGAAGAAGTCGCCCGCACCTTCACCCCCGATGCCGACGTCATCGTCGGACGCTGGAAAGACGGCCGCATCGGCACCGTCCGCGCCCTCCGCCCCTATAGCGACTACGGCGCAGTCGTCTTCCGCCCCAAGCAGATCCTCGAAAGCCCCTCCCGCCCCGCCGACAGTTACCGCCCCCTGCTCGTCGAAATCGTGAAATTCTTCGAAACCGGCCAGCCCCCCGTCCCCAACGCCGAGACCCTCGAAATCTACGCCTTCATGGACGCCGCCCAGCGCAGCAAGGAGGATGGCGGCAAGCCCAATACGGTTACGATAGAAGATTACGCTATGTCCAAATTGCTGGAGGGCAAAACCGCCCTCATCCTCGGTATTGCCAACAAATGGAGCTTGGCTTATGCCATCGCCCAAGCCTTCTGGCGCGAAGGCGCCACCCTCGCTCTGACCTACCTCGGCGACCGCCAGAAGATCGCCATCGAAGAACTGTCCGCACGGCAGCCCGTCGCCGGCCATCTGGCCCTGCGACGTCACCAAGGATGAAGACCTCGTCGCGCTTGCCGCAGTCCCTGCGCGCCCTCGGCCGTCCCCTCGACGCCGTGGTCCACAGCCTGGCCTTCGCCAATCGCGAGGACCTCTCGCCGCCCCTTCGTCGAGACCTGCCGCGACGGCTTCCTCCTGGCCCAGGAAGTCAGCGCCTATTCGCTGGTCGCCGTCGCCCGCGCCACCGCGCCGCTCATGACCGACGGCGGCGCGCTCATGACCCTCACCTACCTCGGTTCCACCCGCGTCGTGCCCAATTACAACGTGATGGGCGTCGCCAAAGCCGCTCTCGAAGCCTCCGTCCGCTATCTGGCCAGCGACCTGGGAGCACAGAAAATCCGCGTCAACGCCATCTCCGCCGGCCCCGTCAAAACCGCTTCCGCGCGCGGCATCAAGGACTTCTCCACCATCCTCGAACTAGTCGCGACCCGCGCCCCCCTGCGCCGCAATACCGATCCCGCCGAAGTCGCCGACACCGCCGTCTTCCTCGCCAGCGATCTGGGCCGCGGCGTCACCGGCAACATCATCTTCGTCGACGCGGGCATTCAGATCATGGGTTTATAGTTAGTAACGGATGAAGATTGAAGTCGTTCTGACGGAAGCGGAGATCGTTCAGGAATTCACCGAGGCCGTCGAAGCCCGCGACCTTCCGGAAAAATTTTTCTATTGGAGCGCCCCCTCCGTACGCGCCTGGCTCGCGCGTTCGGCCGATCCCGAGTACTTCAGGTTGCGCCGCTCCTGGAAACAACTGGCCGCCAGGACTGAGTTTCTTCTCGAACCCTTCACCGAACGTCTGCCGGTGATCAGCTTTGGCGCGGGCGACGGCGCCACCGACCGCGTGCTCCTCGACGCCGTCCAGTTCGCCGGCCGCGAGCTCAAATACTACCCCGTCGACGCCAGCCAGGCCCTCCTTGAAATGGCCTGCGCCGGCGCCGAAGACCTCGATATCGAAACCGCCGGCATCAAGGCCGATATCTCCAGCCCCATGCACCTGGTCTTCGCCAGCGACGCCGCCGAATCGCCCAAGCTGCTCCTCATGTCCGGCAATACCCTCGGCGGCTTCGACCCCCTCGATCACATCAAACACATGGCCCAGATCCTCCACGGCCAGGACCGCCTCATTCTCGACGCCGAGCTCTACCAGTCCGCCGCCGGCGTCGAAAACTCCGAGGCCCAGCGCCAATTCGCCTTTGCCCCGCTAGCCGCCCTCGGCGTCTCTCCGGATGATGGCGAAGTCCGCTTCGAAGACAAGCCGGACAAGAGCATCGCCGGCCTGCACGTGACCGCCGCCTTCTTCCATACCGGCCGCGACCTCCGCATCGCCACTCCCGATCGCGAAATCCTGGTCCAGCGCGGCGAACACATCAACCTCAACTTCCGCTACCGTTTTACCCCCGAAGCCTTCCGCGAGTTGCTGACCGGCCGCGGCGGCCTCCGCATCCTCGACGAAATCCCCGCCGAAGACGGCCGCTACGTAACCGCCGTCTGTTCGCGGTAGAATTATTGTGGCGTGCGCCCGTAGCTCAGCTGGATAGAGCGGCTGGCTTCGAACCAGTAGGCCGGGGGTTCGAGTCCCTCCGGGCGCACCATTCTGAAAGGACGCCGGATGCGCAGGCCCCAGCGGCTGGCGAATTCGACAGTAACCGACAGCCACATCGAAGAACCGGCTGCAGGTACTCTACAAACGCGGGCCAACAATGTCAGCGGTACACCAAGGCGGACGCCATCTTTCTAGCTGGCTCAGTACCGCGGCCGGCGCATGCGGTCCTCGTACGTCACGCCGTCGGGGACATCGTCACGATCGTCCCACATGCCGAAGATCGGCGAATCCCGGACAGACTTTGGCTGCTGTGGTGCGTCTTCCGCCGGGACATGCACCTCGACTGTCGTGCCTTCGGTGAGCTGCACATCTTCCAGCGGCTTGAAGACGCCATATTCGTACGTAGCACGAATCGTCATGGTCGATTGATTCTATAGCCGGTTGTAGCGTAGATCCCGAGCGGCACCTCGCGCGCAAGCGTGAACGGCGTCCCTTTCGGTAGTGTCAAGTATTCTGTGCCGCCGCCCCCGCCGTGCTGAAATAATAGAATGATGAAAGCAACCCAACAGCTCAATAACCTCGGCCAGAGCATCTGGCTCGACAACATCACCCGCGACCTCCTCAACTCCGGCACCCTCCAACACTACATCGACGACCTCTCCGTAACCGGACTCACCTCCAACCCCACCATCTTCGACCAGGCCATCAAGAACAGCACCGCCTACGACTCCGCCATCCAGGAACACCAGCGCGCCGGCCGCGCCGGTGAAGCGCTCTTCTTCGGCCTCGCTCTCGAAGACCTCACCCGCGCCGCCACTCTCTTCCGCCCCGTCCACGATCGCACCGCCGGCGTCGACGGCTTCGTCTCCCTCGAAGTCTCGCCGCTCCTCGCCTACGATACGGCCAATACCCTCGCCGCCGCCAAAGACCTGTTCGCCCGCGCCGGCCACCCCAACCTCTTCATCAAGATTCCCGGCACCACCGAAGGGCTGCCCGCCATCGAAGAAGCCATCTTCGCCGGCGTACCCATCAACGTCACGCTTTTGTTTTCCCGCGAACAGTACGTCGCCGCCGCCGAAGCCTACATTCGCGGCATCGAGCGCCGCATCCAGGCCGGCCTGAATCCCGATGTCGCCTCCGTCGCCTCTGTCTTCATCAGCCGTTGGGACGCCGCCGTCACCGGCAAGACCCCAGCCGAACTCGCCAACCAGCTCGGCATCGCCATCGGCAAACGCATCTACAAAGCCTACAGCGAATTGCTGGCCTCTCCCCGCTGGCAGCGCTGTTTCAATAACGGCGCGCGCGCCCAACGCCTCCTCTGGGCCAGCACCGGAACCAAGGATCCCAAAGCCTCCGACATCCTTTACGTCAAAGCCCTGGCCTCCCCCTTCACCGTCAACACCATGCCGGAAAACACGCTGAAGGCCCTCGCCGATCACGGCCAGCTCGAAGGCATCCTCTCGCCCGATGGCGGCGATGGCGAAGCTGTACTCGCGAAATTCGCCGCCGCCGGCATCGACATCGACGCCCTGGCCGCGCGCCTGCAGGACGAGGGCGCCAAGTCCTTCGTCAAGTCCTGGAACGAACTCCTCGACGTCATCGCCTCCAAGAGCGCCGCGCTCGCCACCGGCGTCGCCCACTAAATCGTCAGCCCAAAGGAACCCGCTTCGATGGCCAACCTCACCCAACTCGCCGCCTGGAAGTCTCTTCAGGCCCATTACGAAAAGGTCCGCCCCTTGCATCTGCGCCAGCTCTTTGCCGATGACCCCCAGCGCGGCGAGACTTTGTCCATCGAAGCCGCCGGTCTCTTCCTCGACTATTCGAAGAACCGCATCACCGCCGAAACCGTCAAGCTCCTCCTCGACCTGGCAGGTGAATCCGGCCTCCGCGATCGCATCGACGCCATGTTTCGCGGCGACAAGATCAACGTCACCGAAAAACGCGCCGTGCTCCACACCGCACTGCGCGCCCCCAAAGGCGCCTCCATCCTGGTCGACGGCCAAAACGTCGTCCCCGCCGTCCACGCCGTTCTCGAAAAGATGGCCGCCTTCTCCAACCGCGTCCGCACCGGCGAGTGGAAGGGCTTCACCGGCAAGCCCATTCGCAATGTCGTCAACATCGGCATCGGCGGCTCCGACCTCGGCCCCGTCATGGCCTACGAAGCCCTGCGCCATTACAGCCAGCGCAACCTGAAATTCCAGTTCGTCTCCAACGTCGATTCCACCGACTTCGCCGAAGCGGTCCGCGCCCTCGATGCCTCCGAAACCCTGTTCATCGTCTCATCCAAAACCTTCACCACCCTCGAAACCATGACCAACGCGCGCTCCGCCCGCGCCTGGCTGCTCGCGGGCCTCGGTGGCGACGAAAAATCCATCGCCCGGCACTTCGTGGCCGTCTCCACCAACGCCGCCGATGTCGCTAAATTCGGCATCGACACCGCCAACATGTTCGAATTCTGGGATTGGGTCGGCGGCCGCTACTCCATGGATTCCGCCATCGGCCTCTCCACCATGCTCGCCATCGGTCCCGACCACTTCCGCTCCATGCTCGACGGCTTCCACCAAATGGACGAGCATTTCCGCACCGCCCCTTTCGAACAAAATCTCCCAGTCCTCATGGGACTGCTCGGCATCTGGTACGCCAACTTCTTCGGCGCGGAAACCGTCGCCGTCCTGCCCTACGAGCAGTATCTGAAACGCTTTCCCGCCTACCTCCAGCAGTTGACCATGGAGAGCAACGGCAAGCACGTCACCCTCGATGGCGCCACCGTCGACTACGCGACCGGCCCGGTCTATTGGGGCGAACCCGGCACCAACGGCCAGCATTCTTTCTATCAGCTCATCCATCAGGGCACCCATCTCATCCCTTGTGACTTCATCGCCTTCATCCGCACCCTCAACCCCCTTGGCGCCCATCACGATATTTTGATGGCCAACGTCTTCGCGCAAGCCGAAGCTTTAGCTTTCGGCAAAACCGCGCAACAGGTGAAAGCCGAAGGCACGCCCGATTGGCTCGTCCCGCATCGCGTCTTCGAAGGCAATCGCCCGTCGAACACCATCCTTGCCGCCGAACTCACGCCTCAATCTCTCGGTAAGCTCGTCGCCCTCTACGAACACGCCGTCTTCACCCAAGGCGCCATCTGGCAAATCGATTCCTTCGACCAGTGGGGTGTCGAGCTCGGCAAGAAGCTCGCCCAGGACATCGTCCCCGAACTCCAAAGCCCCTCGCCCACCCTCAAGCACGATAGCTCCACCAGAAACCTCATCAATCGCTATCGCCAGCAGAAAGGCTAAACCTTGCCCTACCACGTCGAACTGAAACAGGTCCCCGGGCAGCCGCTCGCGGTCGTCCGCGGCCGCGCCCTAAGATCCAACCTGCCCGCCCGCATCCGTGAGTTGTTCGACCAGTTCTACGCCGGCCTGGAAGGGAAGGGAGGCCTCAACGTCGTGCTCTACAGCGACTCCGGAACCCCCGGCGAATTCGACATCGCCTGCGGCGTCCAACTCGACCACGGCGGCAACGCCTCCACCCCGGCCGGCGCCGTCGCCACGACCGTCTATATCGGGCCCTACGACCGCATGCAGCCCGCCCACGCCGCCATCCACCAGTGGGCCCGCGATAACAACCGCCAGTTCGCCGGTCAATCCTGGGAAGTCTACGGCCATTGGAACGAAGACCCCGCCAAGCTGCGCACCGATATCTTTTATCTGCTCTCTTAGCCCTTCGCCAGAATTTCGTACACCGGCTTATTGTCCGCGAATACCCGCCATTCCAAAACCTTGCCGTCGCGAATCTCGGCCTGCCACGCCGCCGGCGTCTTCCACGCCGTGCCGCGAATCGTGCCGCCCGCTTCGCCCACCGCCACTACTGTGCCGCCCTCGGCCATCGCTTGGTCCACGCGAATCCAATAATCCGCGCACATCGCGAAATAACCGCGCCACCCCGCCTGCATCGCCGCCGCACCCTGGACGCGATTCCCCAGCGAATCCACGAACACATGCTCCGCATCCATCAGCGCCGCAACCTCATCCACGTCATGCCGGTTAATCGCCGCGACAAATCGCTCAAAGGTTTCTTTGCCCATTCACGCCTCACTCTTTAACCAAAACCACCGGCGATTGCTCCGCCCCCGCCACCTGCTCGAAAAACGTCTTCAGCGCCGCATATTGCGCCACCGGATAGGTCCCCGCCTTGATCTCCAGCTTCCTGGTAAATACCAGATCTCCTCCCTCCGCCGCATAAGAACAGCTAAACGTACCAAATGGAGTATCCAGCTTTCCCGCATTCGGCATCTCGTCAACCTTGAAACCCGCCGGCAGTTTCACCCGCGTCTTGTCCTGAAACGCATCCGGATAGAGCACCACCGGATTCTGCCGCTTCGTCTCCGCGAAAATCACCGCTCCACGCCGCGGCAGCACCGCCGGCCGGAAGATCAACAGCCGCTGCTGCATCAGTTGGGCGTACCGTGCCGCCTTAAAGTCCAGCTTCAAATCGAAGCGATCCTCCGCCAGTGAATCGCTGGTTTCCAGTTTCCCCAGCGTCGCTCCGTTCGCCCCGCTCACGATCCACCGCTCCACGTTCTTCGTAAAATCCGCCCGAGCCTCCGCCCGGTACAAGCTCCGGAACATCGAGCCGTTGTGCCCGTATGATGTCTCGTGAACCTGTGACGCGATCGATCCGTCTGGCCCCAGCGTCACGTCCGTCTCCCGTTCCACCCGGTTCGCCGATGCCTGTACCACCGGCACCCGTACCAGTTCTCCCTCCGCCGCATCGATCAACGCCAGGCTGCCCTGTTCATGAATCGGCAGATCTCCGGCGGGCGTATTCTCGGCCGTCGGATCGAAGAACAACAGCCGTCCCAGTTTCGGCACATTCGCAATCGCCGGCGCTTCCGTGGCCGCATCCCTCACCTTCACTGCCACAATCGCGTGGTTGAACTGCTGCGGCGATGGAAACTCCGCATGTACATATTCAGGATCGCCTGCGTATATGCTCACCATATAAGCTGGAATTCCTACGGCCCGCAGCATCGTCCGCATCAGGTTGGCCTTATCTTTGCAGTCGCCGTATTGCTTGCGAAAAACTTCCGCCGCCGTATGCGGGACATATCCGCCGCCCCGGCCCAACCCCGTCTGAATTGACACGTAATGCACCGACTGCACGTAGCTGCCAATCGCCCGGATGCGGTCGAACTCCGTCTTCGCTCCCGACGTCAGGCTGCCGGCTTTCGCCGTCAGTTCATCGTCCGCCGCGCCCTGCGGATCCTCCAGTTGCGCCAGCCAACTCGCTACGCCCGTCCATCCACGGAACACCTGCCCGCGCCCCGGCTTGGCGTCGTCGGCCGGAAAATAACTCACCGCCAGACGCGGCGCCATGGCATCGATCGATGGTTCATCGGGCTCTTCTTCGATGTAAGGGAGATTGCGGTACTCCCATGTGGAAGTGTTGCCCGATTTCTCGGACGAAGCCTTGCCGTTAAACACCACCCCTTCGGCGCGCCAGCCCTGCGGCAGCGTCAGCGTAAAGCGCGACAGCAGCGTTGGCAAGCGGCTCTGAAAGCTGAATTCGAATTGCGTGAAGATCGAACGATCCTCGCTCACCGATTCGTACCCGAATACCGCCCCCGGGTCCGCATCGCTCGAAGCTATGACCGCCCGCACCCGCACTTCGTTATAAACATCGTCCGGCGCCGCCGCCAAATCCGCTACATCGCCCTTCGCGTATTTCTTCACCTCGCCCGATGGCCGGATCATCCAGGCGTGCAGTTCCCGCACCTTCCCGCTGCTCATCAGGTAAACCTGGTGCGCCACGGCCTCCTTGCGCCCGTCTTTCGTCAGGATGCGGATGGCTTTGCGGTCCGTCGTCGTCACGCGCCCGCTGTCGTCCACCGTCACGCTTTCCTCGTGCAGCAGTACCACCGCC
Organism: Bryobacterales bacterium; assembly: GCA_963738375.1. Classification (GTDB taxonomy): domain Bacteria; phylum Acidobacteriota; class Terriglobia; order Bryobacterales; family Bryobacteraceae; genus Bog-159. The sequence goes on from CAVTWL010000006.1 coordinate 904,835, forward strand.
GGCGTCTTTGAATCGTAAGCCGGCGCTTTGGCCGTGGAAAACTCGCGCAGCCACGCCGGCGCATCGTCCGCCGCGCAAGCCATCGCCGGGAAGGCCGCCAAAGCCGCGAAAATCGCCGCGAAAATCAAGGTACGCTTCATTTCGCCGCGGCTGCCTCCAACTTCCAACCGCAAAGGGGCGCGGCGTTCCGCGCCTCCACAAAGGAGGGGAACTCTTCTGAAATATTAGCGGCGCGGGGCGCCTCGTCTTGCGCCAGCTTCTTCAGCGTAAGCGCATGGTTGTCGGCCTCGTGCACGCGGTCGAAGACCTGCTTCACCTGCGGGTATACTTCGGCCCTCAGTTGAACCAACCCGTGCTCGCCCAAAGAAAACTTGCGCGTGTACAGCAATTTCTTCGATTTCGTCACCGCAACCTGCACGTCGTACTTGCCGGCATCGCCAAACGTCAGCGAGCCCGGTGCCTCCGCGTGGTCCAGTTCGAATCCCGCTGGCATCTGAATCTCCACGGAATCGTCCTCGGACCACGGATAGTCGAAGTAGATCGGATATTTCCGCGTGGCCGTCGAAAACATCGGCTGCGAGTTGAACTGGAAGTAGGCCATTTGCAGAAACAGGCGCTTGCCGGTGCGCTGCGCGTAGCCCGGCACTTTCACATGGTATGCGTATACCAGCGGTTTCTCCGGATCGGTCTCGTTCTCTACTTGGATCTCGCTGACTTCGGCCGTGTTCATGGAGTTCTTCACCATTTCCCGCACGCGTTCCATTCGCTGTTCGGCCGAGTCGCTTTGAATCCCGTACCTCCGTGCCGTTGCCTCGTGACCCGTATACTCCAGCCGCACTGAGCCTTCCAGCGTGCCATCTTCCGCCAGCGTAAATTGACCCGTCCGGCGCCGCCTCGATCGTTCCGGCGGCGACAGCGGCGTCTTCACGAACTGCGGTTCCTTGGCGTCCAGGATCAGCGCGTCTTCGGCCTCCTCCCGCCACGACAACATACCGTACGGAATGTAGGTGCTGGCCGGATCGAAGAAAAGCCATTTGCCTTGCAGGTTCACTGCGATATCGAACCCCCGCAGAAAATAGGAATCGGCAAAACCGGTGTTGAAGGTCATGTCGCTTCGGTCGCCCAGTTGCGCCACGTGTGTGTCGAAGCCCGCCGCCGTCGCCAGCGCCGCGAAAGCCATGTCGATATCGAAGCCGGTTCCGGCGCCCTGTTTGATGGTATCCGCCGGAGTCTTGTTGCGACTGGCATCCGCCCTCTCTTCCGCGCTCACCGACTCGCTGTGCAGGTTCTTGATCTTCGTTCTGCAGTACGCAAACAGCCGCCGTAGTCTTTCCTCGTCGCTGGCCGCCCCGTTCACAATCGATTCCGCCGTGCTCTTTACCTCCCCATTCACTTTCAGCCACGGCTTGTAGCGTTCGTATTGGCTCTTACCATAAGTCTTCCAATACTGCTCCGGCTTCAGATTGTGATTCGCCGAATAGTAAACCAGCATCCAGGCCGACACCATGTTCTCCGGCGGCATGTGCGGCTCTTCCGACAGCGCCGGCACGTTCGCCAGGCTGGTGACGTAAAAGCCGTCTTTTTCCGCCGCAAATTCGCTGCTGTGGCAGTGGAAAGGCATGGTGCGCATGCCGTACGGGAAGTAGGCGCTCTGCAATGGCTTGATGTGATAGCGCACCATCTCAACCGGAAATTCGCGCTGAAAAGGCAGCCGTACATAATTCGCTAACTGCTCATCCCGGTATTCACGCCAGCGGTATTCGATAATCGCGCCCGGCTCCACGCCCGGCATCGCGAAACTCTTCGCCTGCACTTTGATCCCGCCGGCCTTTACCAGCGTTCGATCGAAAACAGCATCTTTCTTCAGTTCCAGGATCGTGCCGTCCGCCTTGATCGTCCGCCCCCCCACGTCGGCAATTCGGATCTTGCCCGAAAAATACGGTAGATCCACCGTGCTGTGCGCGTCGCGCCCGCGCTCCGTAAATATCTTCAGCCGGATGTAATGGCTCAACACGCTGTGCGGATACCCGCCCGCCAATTCGTCCATCACCCACACGTCCCAGAAAAGAGCTTCCGCGTCGGCATCTTTCTCCACCCGAGGTTCCTTCAGCGTCAAATCGGCCGCATCCACCGGCTTCCATTCCAAAAGAAACGTGGCTTGTAGCGACAGCGCCGTGATCCCCATCAACAGCGCACCGTGCAATAAAGTACGAATCGCTTGCATGTTAGCCGGAATTATAGCGCACCATTTCGCACTTTCGTCCCCGATTTCTTTCTGAGAACAGTCCCCGGCCGTCATGCCCGCGATTCACTACAGTCAACTAGTCCGATGGTCTAATAAAAAAAATCATCAACATGCCATCAATATATTAAGAATCAATAGTTTGCATAGTCGTCTATCTCTACCCGGTATCTGTTTTGTGCTTGACACGGTCCACCGTTATGTCCTAAACTCAGCAAGATTAAACGCCAGGAGCTACCCGAATGCACCCAGTCGCATTAGCCGTGCCCTTTCCACCCTCTACGCCGGAAATTCCGCCCAACCCCGCGACGTTGGCCGAGGCCGTCCGCTTCTACAGCGATCCTCATGTCGCCACTCATGCCCTTGCCTCCTCTCGCTGGAACGGCGAAACGGAGTGCCTCCACTGCCATTCCCGCCAGCGGCACTTCTACATCTCTACCCGCCGCATCTGGAAATGCCGCGTCTGCCGCAAACAGTTTTCCGCCAAAGCCGGTACCATCTTCGAGGACTCACCCATCGGCCTCGACCGCTGGCTCATCGCCATCTGGCTGTTCGCCAACAGCGAGCAGCGCCTGAGCTCCTACCGCCTCTACCGCCAGATTGGTGTCACTCAGACCACCGCGCAATTCATGCTCCGGCGCATCCGGCTCGCCGTCCAGGCCGGCCAGCTTACAGCCGACAGGAGTGCGGCAGGCGCCGCCGCGCCAGACCGATGAGCGTTCCCAAGGAAAACAAGCCGGAAGAGCCAAGTCCGGATAAGTTCGCCAGATTCATGCGCTTGCTCACCAGCATCGCCGCCGTGCCCAAAGCCGCAATTTACGAGCTGGATCCCTCTCTGCGCCCGAAACCGCGGACCATTTCTCAAGATAAGAAACTAAGCCAGGATGAGCCAAAGTAACCGTACCTTCGTACCGCCACTATGCTTTTCAAAAGTAAACAAGAAAAATTTCTATCAATTTGCTAGTAGATCTTGACAAGGTGTGCCTACTTGAGTAATTCTATCTGAGATAAGGTAACGTAAGGGGTCGAACATTCTGAACCGCCAAGGGCCTGTGGCCGCAAAAAACGAGGAATCTATCTCTCCTCGGGCCCTGGACGAATAGTTTGGATCAATCAACTATTCAGATCATATTAGGGATGTTTTCCCCGCCGTGTACCTGGTTTTCTTTCGTAACGGGCCGTGCTGCGATTTTGCTTCCAGCCGCCTGAATTTCAAGTTCCTTTGGAGGAAATGCACATGAAGAGTTTCCTGATGGTTGGCGCCAGAAACCTAACGGCGTTAGCCGTATTCAGCGCCTTGGCGGCCGGCGCCTATGCCCAGCAAGCGGCTGAGGCTGGCAACCCCGTCACCACCAAACCCGACGTCCAGTCCGCCGGCGGCGGCTATGCCACCGAAGAGGGCGCTCAACCCCCGTCGCCCATAGGCACGGTTCCGCTGCTATACCCTAAGCTGACTGGCATCTGGAAGGGTACCAATCCCTCGCCCTCCCTTTCCGAGCAGTTCAACCAACTCCTCCCCCCCTGGCTGCGCTTCTCCGGTGAGCTCCGCGAGCGCTTTGAAGGCTACGACGGCGGCAGCTTTAAACATAAATCCACCAACGATTACGATCTGCAGCGCATCCGCCTCGGCATGGAAATCAAACCCACCAACTGGGTGCAGTTCTATGTCGAAATGCAGGACGCCCGCGTCTTCGGCATAACCCCCGCAATTCCGCCCTATGAAGACACTGCCGACCTCCGCCAGGCTTACATCCAGTTTGGCCCGTCCGAGGGCAACGGCTTCAGCCTCCAGGGCGGCCGCTTCGATATGACCTACGGCAACAACCGCCTCATTGGAGACTCCTGGTGGAACAACGTCTCCCGTACCTTTGACGGTGTCCGCGCCGCCTACCAGCAAGGCCGTTTCCGCGCCGATGTCTTCGCCACCTCCGTCGTCATCATTCGCAATGGCGTCATCGACCACCACCTCGAAGGCAACAATCTCTACGGCGCTTACGTCACCGCCAAAAACGTCATCCCCCGCGCCACCCTCGATGTCTACGAGTTCTGGAACATCCGCCCCAGCTTCGCTCTCACCAACCTGAAGGCCGGCCACCTCAACGAATGGACCACCGGCTTCCGCTGGATCGGCGCTCTTCCCGCCAACTTCGACTACCGTACCGAAATGGCCTACCAGCTCGGCACCCTCGGCGTCGATAAGATCCGCGCCTGGATGGGCCACTGGGTGCTCGGCTACTCCATCAAGGAAGCCCCGCTCCGCCCGCGCCTCTTCTTCGAATACGACTACGGTTCCGGCAGCCCCAACGACAAGAGCGGAGTCGACAACACCTTCGACCCCATTTACCCCAGCACCCACGACAAGCTCGGCTTGGCTGACTTATTCGGATGGCGCAACATCCAGGACTTCCGTTTCGGTCAGGACTGGCACATCGCCCGCAAATGGACCGCGGCCACCAGCTTTCACGATCTCTACCTCGCCAACGCCCATGACGCCCTCTATCCCGCCCGTGGATCCGTCGCCATCAACGTTCCCAAAGGCACAGATGGCACCCACGTCGCCGAAGAGCTGGACGCTCAGTTGATCTACACCCCAACGCGCCAAACTCAAATCGATTTCGGCCTCGGCCACGTCATCCCCGCCGAGTACCTCAAAAAGACCACACAGGGAGTGGCTTACACCTATCCCTACATGCAAGTTGAATACGTGTTCTAAAACCGAGCCGCGACCGTAAGGGTGCGTCCCGATTTCCCCAAGGGGCAGACCATCGCTCTGCCCCTTCCCTTCACCGCAACAACCCCGCCGCGTACTGCAATCCCGCGTTAGACCTCTGGTAATCGTACTTCGCGCCTAAATTCTCCACTTCCGCCTGCGTCAGATTCAACTGCGCCTGGGTCAACTCCACAATCGAACTGAGTCCCAGATTGTAGCGGCCTTGCGCCAAGTCCAGCGCCATCGTCGCCTGCCTCAGCATCTCGGCCGTTACGTCCAGTTGATGATACGCCGTTTCCGCATCGCTCCACGCCACGCGAACATCCCGGGCTACGCTCTCTTCCAGATCCCGCACACGCTGACCCGCGGCCTGTGCCCTGAGCCGTGCCGCTTCCCGCCGTGCGCTAAACAGTCCGCCGTTGAAAATCGGAATGTCTACGTTTACCGCCGCGCTTTCGTACTCCGGCGGAACGGTCTGCGTAGTCAGTTGATGGATGTATGGAATGAATCCGCCCACGGCGATCAGGCTCACCGTAGGATAAGCCAGGTCGCGCTCGGCGCGTTCGAACTTGTACGCCGATTCCCGGTCGAGCCGCAAACTCTTGAGTTCCGGCCGCTGCTGAAGCGCCTGCGCGACCATGTCGGCGGAAGTCAGCGGAGGACTCGGCGGCATGGGTTCGTCCGCCAGCTTGTAAGTCTGTTCCTCCTCCATCCCCATCGCCCGCGTCAGTTCCGCGAAGGCCTGCCGCACCCCATCCTGCGAGCGGATCTGCAGCAGTTTCGCCTGCGCCAGGTTCACCGAAGCGAAGCTGACGTCCAGTTGCGACCGCAATTTGCTCTGCGCCAGCGAAGTCACCTGGTCCACCAGAAGCTGCCGCGCTGCCACCGTTTCGTCCGCCACTTTCACCAGCGCTTGCGCATGTAGGGTGTCGTAGTAAGCCTGATTCACCCGCAGCAGGATGTCGTAGCGGGTCGCCTGATAAGTTTGCGACCCCGCTTGCGCCGTGAGCTTGGCGCCGGCTACCAGGTTGCGTGTCCGCCCCGAGTCGGTGATCAACTGGTTCACCGTCACGCCTTGCCCAAAGCGATCCCATACCCGCGAAGCGACTAGCGATCCAGCCCCGATCCGCGCCTGCGGATTGCCCTGCGATCCCGTCACGTCGCCATGTACGCTCGGAAAGTACGCCGAGCGCGCCTCCGCCACGCCTTGCTGCGAAGCCTCGTAATTCAATTGCGCCGCCTGCACCTGCGGATGATTCTTGATGGCCAGCGCCTCCGCGTCCTGCAGGCTCAGCACGGTTTGCGCGCACCCCGCCGCCGCTATCCCCCCCAAAGAATCGTTCTTGCCAGTGCCTTGATCATGATGCCTCCTGCGGCGCCGGTGTCCGCTGTTTCTTGCCGTACACCAGCAGATACGCGGCCGGCACAATGAATATGGTCAGCAGCACCGACGACGTCAACCCTCCGATAATGGCCCGCGCCATCGGCGTATATTGTTCCGCGCCGGTACCCAGCTTCAAAGCCATCGGAATCATCCCGATAATCGTGGCCAACGAGGTCATCAGGATCGGCCGCAGTCGAACGCGGCACGCGGTGATGATGGCATCCGTTACCGATAGCCCCTGTTCCTCCAGCTTGTGCGCGAAATCCACGATCAAAATGCTGTTCGAATCCGCGATCCCCACCAGCATCAGCACCCCCATCAGCGACATGACGTTCAACGTGGTGTGGGTCAATGGCAGGATGATCAGCACGCCAACGAAGCCCATGGGAATCGCCAGCATGATCAGCACCGGATCCACAAACGATCGGAACTGCGCCACCAGAATCAGGTAAAGCAGCAGGAACGACAGCATGAACCCGAAGCCGAAGCTCTTGAACGAGGCCCGCATCCCTTCCACCATGCCGAGCAGATCCACCCGCACATTGCCCGGAATCTTCGCTTGGTCCAGCACTTCTTGAATCCTGCTGGTCACGTGCCCCAAATCCTCGCCCGCCGGCGTCACATAAATGTCCGCGACCCGTTGGATCTGGTGATGGTCGATCTCCGTCGGGAGTCTGTACCCGCTCCAGTTTCACCACCGAATCGAGCATGGTCGGGCTCGTGGCATTCGGAGCCCGCAGTGGAATGTTGCGCAGGTCCAGCATATCGTGAATGGCCGCTGCTCCATGCTCGAAATATTGCACCGTCAGATAGTAGTCGTTGCCGCTCTTCTCGTCCACCCAGTAATTCGGCGCGATCATATAGTTCGAATTCAACGCGGTAATCACGTTGTCCACCACTTCCTTCTGAGTCAGCCCCAGTTCGCCCGCATGCACCCGGTCTACATTCATCCGAATGCCGGGATAATTCATGTCCTGCGGAATGTAGACTTCCCCCACCCCCTGCAGTCCCCGGATACGGCCGGCCAGATCCTGTGCCAACGCAAAATTCCGCTTCAGGTTCGAACTGCTCACCTGAATATCGATCGGCGCCGGCATGCCCATGTTAATCATCGCATCCACCATCGATCCGCTCTGAAAGAAGGTGCGCACATCCGGCAACTCCGCCGCGATCGCCTTCCGTACGCGGGCCATATATTCGAAGCTGCTCACCTGCGTGATCGTCGTTCAACGCCACCTGAACCGTGCTGGTATACTCGCCTGAGTTCGACGTGTAGAGCGACGAAAAATCGTTCACCACCCCGATATTCGAAACGATGATCTTGAAGTCGTGCGCGCTCACCACCCGATGGATCAGGTCTTCCACTTTCTTTACGTATTGCTCGGTCACTTCGATGCGCGTGCCGGTGGGAGCTTTCAGGTTGATCGTGAACTGTCCCGCATCCGTCCGGGGAAAAAAGCCACGCCAAGGAACGGATAGATCAGCAGGCTCAGCGCGAACACCGCGCCCAGCGCCGCCACCGTTAGCGCCGGACGCCGCAGCGCCCGCCGCACGCTCCGCTCGTAAAAATCCAGCACCCTCCCGAATCCCCGGTTGAACCCGGCGTTGAAGCGGTCCCATGCCGACGTCCCGCCAGGATGTACCGGCACCGGATGTTCACCCCCGCCTTCGGCCGGCTGATGCTGTTTCAGAAACCGCGAGCAGAATAGCGGAATCACCGTCATCGCCACCACAAACGAGGCCAGCAGCGACAGCGAAAATGCCAAAGCCAGCGCCGAGAACAGAAACTTGCTGACCCCGTACAAGAACACCACCGGAAAGAAGTCCACCACATCCACCAGCGTCGCCGCCAGCACGGCCAGGCTTACTTCCGCCCCGCCGATCTCCGCCGCCACCCGCGGCAGCGCCCCCATCTCCAGATGCCGGTAAATGTTCTCCAGCGAAATCACGGAATTGTCGATCACGCGCGAGAAGGCCAGCGCCATCCCCCCCAGGATCATCGTATTTACCGTGCTGCCCATCATCGCCAGCACCACGAACGCCGCCACCGCCGACAAGGGAATCGAAAGCAGCACCGCCGCCGTCGCCCGCGGGCTTCCCAGGAAGATCAGGATCATGATGCTGGTCAGCACCAGCCCGATCGCGCCTTCATGCAGCACCGTCTCCAGCGCCGATTTCACATACACCGACTGGTCGAACACCACGTTCGTAACCAGTTGCTTCGGAATGTCGACCAGGTGCTGCGTCAGCTTCCGCACGCCTTCCACGACCTCGATGGTGTTGGTGTCCCCGCCCTGCTTCATGATCGGCACGTACGCCGAACGCTGCCCATTCACCCGCACGATGTTGTATTGCAGTTGGCTCGCGTCCTCCGCTTTCCCCACATCGCCGATCGTCACCCAGCTCTTGCCCGCCGTCTTGATGGGTAGGCTGTTCAACTCGTTCATGTCCTTCACCAGGCTGTTCGAGTAAACGTAATAATCGGTCGGCCCGACTTTCACATCGCCCGCCGGCAAAATTAGGTTGGAGTTGTTGACCGCGTCCACCACATCCATAGGACTGAGCTCGCGCGACGCCAGCTTGTACGGATCGACGTACACCATAATCTGCCGGTACTTTCCCCCGAAGGGAGGCGGAATCTCGGCGCCCTTCACCACCGCGATCTGGTTGCGAATCTGGAATTGCGCGTAGTCGTGCAGTTGCGTCTCATTCAGCCCCTCGCCGCTTACCGTCAACAGGCACACGGGTAGACTCGAGGCGTCGAACTTCAGCACCACCGGCGGCAGCGTCCCCGGCGGCAGTCGCTTCAAATCGGCCAGTGCCAGGTTCGAAAGCTGGGTCACATCCGCATCCGCGCTGGTTCCTGGCTGAAACTGTACCTTAATAATGCTGACGCCCAACAGCGACCGCGATTCCGAATGATCCACGCCGCTTGCCAGCGTAAAAAACCGTTCCAGCGGATTGGTGATATCGAACTCGATATCTTCCGGCGGCATGCCCGAATAAAACGTCGCCACCACTACCTCGGGAATATTGATCGCCGGAAACAGATCCACCGGCATGCGCCCCAGGCTGACCACCCCAATCGCCATCAGCGCCAGGCAGATGACAACGATAAAGTAGGGATTGCGGATCGAAAAACCTGACATGGGGGCCTAGCTCTTGCCCTCGTAAGTTGTCAGTTCCACCGTCTTGGGTTGCACCGCTTGGCCCGCCTTCAGCGCTCCGCGATCGCTGACCACCACCTGCTCACCCTCCGCCAGTCCCGATAGAATTTCCGCATGACCGGCGTTCTGTATGCCCAGCGTCACCGGGCGTTCCTCGATTTTGTTGCATGCATCCACCACCATCACGCTGGTTTTATCGCCTTGGCGGTCGATGGCCTGCAGCGGCACCGCCAGCGCATTGTTCTTGCGCTCCAGGCGAAGCGTTGCCTCCGCGTACATTCCTTCCACCAAAATGTCGGTTGGGATTGGCTACATCCACCTCGGTATGCATCGTGCGCGTGTCCGGCTTGACATCCGCCGAGGTCCGCGCCACCTTGCCGGGGAACGTGCGGTTCAACGACGCGATGCGCACCTCCACCGGATCGCCCGTATGGATCAGCGGCACCTGCGATTCCGGCACCGGAATCACCAGCCGGAATACATCGTCCTGCGCCAGTTTCACCAGCGGCATCGCTTGCGTGCTCGAATTCGTGCCCGCCTGCATCAGCGCCCCTAAATTCGCGAAGCGCTGCGTCACCACCCCCGCAAACGGCGCGGTAATGCGCGAGTAATCGTAGAGCACCTGGTCGTGCGTCAACTTGGCCTGCGCCTGGGTCAGTTGGCTCTGCCACGACTCCACCGTGGCTTTCGCCGCCTCCACTTGCGCCGCCGCCGCCAGATCCTTCCCCTGCCAATCGTCCACTTCCTGCTGCGCCACCAGTCCTGGCTTGGAATCCGATACCTTCTTCAAACGGTCGTACTGCAGGTGCGCGACATTGTATTGCGCCTCCACCCGGCTTTGCTGCTGTTTCGCCTGCGCCGCTTGATCGCCCATATTCTGAATCGCGGCTTTGTCCTGCTCCAATTGCGCCTGCAACTCCGGAATCTCCAGCACCGCCAGCAGTTGGCCTTTCGCCACGCGCGTCCCGAAATCTACGTTGAGTTGCTTCACGTACCCGGATTCCTTGGCGTAAACCTCAATCTCCTGGAAGGGCACCAGCTCTGATGACAAGGTCAGCCGTCGCTCCATGGGCATTCGTGTGATCCGAACTACGCCCGCCGGGACCAAAGCCGCTGCCGCGCCGGCCCCCGCCTTGTCGCCACGCGAGCATGCCGCCAGCCACACACCCGCCAGCGCCAGTGCCGCAGTTCCCAAACGCTTACCGGGAGGCATGGCCATTCCGTTCAATCATGCTCCGCAGATCCTTCATCGAAAATGCGCCTGGCTGGCATACGCGTATGATTTCCCCCTCGCGCGCCAGCAGATCGGCGGCCAGTCCCGGAATCCTTCCGGCGGTTCCCTCAGGAATCGAGACAACACCGTGTAAATCTCCGTGCAGTAAATCACCCGGCCGGACCGTTAGCCCCCCAACCACAACCGGTCCCCCGAAATCGACCACGTGCGCGTAGGCGTGTGAGGGCGAAATTCCGCCTGCAAATAGATGAAATCCCGTCCGCGCAATTCCCGGCAAATCTCGCACCGAGCCGTTGGTGACATAGCCGATGGCCCCCATCGCCCGCCCGATGTGCGCGTGTACTTCGCCGAAAAGCGCACCCCGCCCAGGCTGCGGATCCAAGTCTTCCAGCACAATGACGATGGGCTTCGGTGACTGTTCCACGAATTCCCAAAAGTCCATGCGCTCGTAATACAAAGAACGCGCCGTCGGAGCGTCCGCCGTACGGATGCGGCCCGTAGCGGCGTATCCCACCATAGCGGGAAGCTGCGGCGTAAGGCAGCGAACCGAAGCATCCGCGAATCCTTCGTTGCGCAGCCTCAAGTCAAGCCGTTCGATTGCATTGGAAACCGCGGGTGTGTCTATCGCCCGCAGCTTGTCCAGGACCCCTGCCGGAGCCTGCCCGATCGGCCGGTTTGTGTTCACCAACGTCGATTCTAAGTTGACACACCCTCGAAAGGTATACCCTTTCGCGGGTATTTTCACTGGAGGATGTGTAGTACGTTACGCCTAAACGCCTTTTATTGCATCGTTTGATCCTAATGACCCCAGCCCGACTGTTGTAACCAAACTCCCGTAACCTGAACTTAACACTTCCGTCATCAACCCCTAATAGCGCCTCGCTACCATCGTTAGGCCGAAGTGCGAGGTGTCGTGTTCGCCTCCACCCGATCCGCGTTCTCTCGCTGAACGCGCGGCTGAAAATCCCAAAATTGATTAAGGAGTTTCAATGAAGAGAAGAGTTCTCGCGACGCTTGGAGCGGTAACCCTTTCTAGCGCGCTCACCGCGCCCGCTCGCGCCCAGGAAGCCGCCGCCACCAACCCGGAAATCGAACGGTTGAAGGCTCAACTGGCTGCTCAGCAGGAGCAGATCGATCAGCTTGCGCCGCGTCGATGGAGGAACAAAAAAAGTGTTGGACGACGCCAGCAAGCCCAAGCCCCGAGTTTGGGCGAAGTGGCCAGCACCAGCGCCGATCGTCCCCGCGGGCGATGTCGTGCCGGTGCTGCATCCGGCTTGGCTGCCGCGCTCAGCCCCCGCAGTCGCCGCGCCGAAGCCGCATCGCCCTTGCAATTCAAGATCGGAACGGCGACCATCACACCGCTGTCGGGTTCATGGATCTTACCGAGCGTGTTCCGTTCGGCGGACGGCGGGAGCGGCATCGGCACGAGTTTCGGAAGTACGCCTTACAACAACGTCTCTACCGGTTTGGGCAAACTTGAGCGAATCCCGCTTCAGCGCTCAGAACAGCCGTATCGGCGCCCGCATCGACGCCTTGGTCCACGGCACCAAAGTGCTCGCCTATTGGGAGTCTGACTTCCTGGGCACTCAGTCCACCAACGCCGGCGTCACCTCCAACAGCAATAGCTTCCGCATGCGGCTTTACTTCATCGACTTGAAGAAGGGCAAGTGGGAGATCCTCGGCGGACAATCCTGGAGCATGTTGACTCCCGGCCGCAGTGGGCATTTCGCCCCTGCCTTCCGACATCTTCTATAGCCAGGACATGGATACCAATTACCAGGTGGGCCTCGCTTGGACGCGCGCTCCTCAGTTCCGCGCGGTATATCATCCCAGCGACACCGTTACCTTCGGTCTCGCCCTCGAAACGGCCGAGCAGTACGGCGGCGGCAGTTCCGGCGGAGGAGCCATCGTCCTTCCCACCAACCTCGCAACGCCTTACACCAACACGCAGGTTGACCTCGGCGCTTCCACCTTTACCGTCCCCAACCTCATGCCTGACATCCAGGCCAAGTTGGCCTTCGATCCCAAAGTCAACGGCAACCTGATGCACATCGAGTTCGCCGGCTTCCTCAGCGAATTCAAGACCTACGACCCGTTGACCTCGACCAGCTTCCGCAAGACCGGCGGCGGCGGCGAAGCCAACTTCAACCTCGAACTGCTCAAGGGCTTCCACCTGATCGTCAACACCTTCATCAGCGATGGCGGCGGCCGTTACCTCTTCGGCCAGGCGCCCGACATGATCGTCACCGGCTACGGCGCCCCGAGCCCGATTCATGCCGACGCTGCCATCGCCGGCTTCGAGTACACCACCCACAACACCACGCTCTTCGCCTACTACGGCGGCGACTATATCGGCCGCGATGTCTCGCTCGACCCCAGCAACAAGTTCGCCTACATCGGCTACGGCTATCCCAAGTCCTCCAGCAGCCAGAACCGGGCCATCCAGGAAGCTACTTTCGGCGTCAACCAGACCTTCTGGAAGAACCCCGCCTACGGCGCGCTGAGCTTTATCTTCCAATACTCGTACCTGACTCGCGATCCCTGGGCGGTCGCCGCCGGTGCTCCCGCCAGCGCCCACAACAACATGGTGTGGGTCGATCTACGCTACACCCTTCCCGGACAAGCGCCGAAGTATTAGACCGCACTTCCTTGAGCCGCGGCCCTCGCGCCGCGGCTCTGCCCTGACGCACATTTGGTGCGAAACTCAAAAAGGAGTTTTAAATGAAACGGAGTAGTCTCTGGTTGTGTCTATTCGCTTGCATGGCGATGGTGTTCGCCGTCGCCGAAGCGAAAGTCCTGATTAACGCGGCTGGCGCCACCTTCCCCTATCCCATCTACGGAAAATGGTTCCGGGATTTTACCCAGGTGGATAAAGATTCCCAGATCAATTACCAGTCGGTCGGTTCCGGAGGCGGAATCCGCATGTTTACCGATGGCACCGTCGACTTCGGCGCCTCCGACATGCCCATGACCGACGAACAGATTTCCAAGTTCAAGAACAAGCCTCTCCATTTCCCGACCGTCCTCGGCGGCATCGTCCTTACCTACAACGTCCCCGGCGTCTCACAGGATCTGAAGTTCACTCCCGAAGCCGTCTCCGGCATCTTCTTGGCAAGATCAGGAAGTGGAGCGATCCCGAAATCAAGAACGCCAATCCCGGCGTGAAATTGCCGGATGCCGATATCGTCGTGGTTCACCGTTCCGACGGTAGCGGCACCAGCTTCGTCTTCACCGACTATCTTTCCAAGATCAGCCCCGATTGGAAGTCTAAAGTCGGCGCCGGCACTTCGGTGAGCTGGCCGGGCGGCATCGGCGGTAAAGGCAACGAAGGCGTCACCGGCATAGTCAAGCAAACGCCCAACTCCATCGGCTATGTTGAACTCATCTACGCCATTCAGAACAAAATGCCCTACGGCTCTCTGAAAAATTCCGCCGGCAACTTCCTCAAAGCCGATCTGGAAAGCGTCACCGAAGCGGCTGCCGGAGCAGCCAAAAACATGCCCGCCGATTTCCGCGTCTCCATCACCAATGCCCCCGGCAAGAAGGCCTATCCCATCGCCAGCTTTACCTGGTTGCTGATACCATCGAAGATCGACGACGCGGCCAAGAAGAAGTCGATCACTGGGTTTCTGCAATGGATGCTGACCACCGGCCAAAAGGATGCCGCGTCGCTCGGGTACGCGCCTCTTCCCAAGGAAGTCGTCGCCATGGAAGAAAAGCAGATCGCGCTCATTAAGTAAATATGGCAACTTCGGCAGTAAGCGCGCCGCCTTCCGGCGGTGCTGGCGGTTGGTTCCAACGCCTCCGCCAGGGTGATGAGATTGCCCGCCTCATCACCCTGGCGTTTGCTTCCATTATTCTGCTGGTCACCGTCGGCCTCATTGTCCAGCTCTGGCTCACTCCTCTCTACCCCGCCACAAGTTCGGCTTCGGATTTCTCACTTCCTCGCAATGGGATCCGGTCAGCGGCCAGTTCGGCGCGCTTCCTTTTATCTACGGTACTGTCATCACCTCCTTCATCGCCCTGCTGATCTCCGTTCCGCTGGGCGTCGGCGCCGCCATCTTTCTTTCGGAACTGGCCCCCCCCAGGGTGTCGAGCGTCTTCACCTTCCTCATCGAACTCCTCGCCGCCGTGCCCAGCGTCATCTATGGCCTGCTCGCCATCTTCACCCTGGTCCCCCTCATGCGCGACTACGTGGAACCTTTCCTCAAGAAAACCCTGGGATTTCTGCCCATTTTCCAAGGCGCAATCTTTGGCTTCGGCTACCTCAGCGCCGCCGTGATCCTCGCCATCATGACCTTCCCGTTCATCATCTCCATATCCCGCGAGGCGTTGATGGAAGTCCCCAGCGAGCAGCGCGAAGCCGCCCTCGCTTTGGGCGCCACGCGCTGGGAATCGACCTGGCAAGCCGTGGTGCCTTGGGCCCGCCTTGGAATCTTCGGCTCCGTCTTTCTGGGCTTGGCCCGCGCCCTCGGCGAAACCATGGCCGTCACCATGGTCATCGGCAACGACCCCAGCATCCACGCTTCGCTATTCGCCCCCGGCTACACCATCGCTGCCGCCATCGCCAATCAATTCTCCGAAGCCACGGGGGATCTGTACGTCCAATCCCTGGTCGCGCTTGGGCTGGTGCTGTTTCTGCTGACCATCCTGATTAATGCCTTGGCGCGCCTGCTGATCATTGCCACTACGCGCCGCGGGAGCGCCCATCCATGAGCCTCCGCGACCGCTGGCGCAAGACTCTCAGCTTCATTATGCTCAGCCTCACCGGCGTTTGCGCCGTGGTGGCGGTGTCGACGCTTTTCGTCATCCTTGGATACCTCATCTACAATGGCGGACGCTCCATCGATTGGAATTTCTTCACCCAACTGCCCAAGCCTCCCGGTGAAACCGGCGGCGGCATGGTCAACGCCATAGTCGGCAGCATCCAGATCATCGTTCTGGCCACGCTAATTGGACTGCCGGTCGGCTTCATGGGGGGCATTTACCTTTCCGAATTCGGCGGCAAGACCTTCGCCTTCCTGGTGCGCTACATGGCCGATCTCTTGAACGGCGTGCCCTCCATCGTCATCGGTATCTTTGCCTCCGCCGTGGTGGTGGTTCCCATGCACGGCAATTCCACCTTGGCCGGCAGCTTTGCTCTAAGCCTCATCCTCATTCCGATTACCGCGCGCAGCACCGAACAATTCATGAACTCCGTCCCCCAGACGCTGCGCGAAGGCGCACTGGCCCTCGGCGCCAGTAAGTGGCGGACCATCGCCACCGTCGTCGTCCCCGCCGCCTACCGCGGCATCGCCACCGGTATGATTCTGGGCGTCGCCCGCATCGCCGGGGAAACCGCCCCCTTGCTTTTCACCAGCGGAAATAACGACTATATGAGTAATGGGCTTCGCCAGCCCACGGCATCGCTACCGGTGATGATTTACCTCCGCGCCACCTCGCCTTATGACGACTGGCACCGCCAGGCTTGGGCCGCCGGCATGGTTCTCCTGTTGCTCGTTCTGTTTGCAAACGTCGCCGCCCGCCTGATTTTGTCTCGCGGCATTGCAGTCCAAAAGTAAACGATATGACCATGGGCACCGCTAATTTACCTTCCGCCAGCAGTTCCGCCGCCGGAAAGCCGGTCGGGCACCAGGGCAAGCTCAAGGCGGTCGACCTCAACTTCTATCTACGGCGCCTACCAGGCCTTGCACGGGATATCGCTCGAAGTCCCCGCCAACAGAATTACCGCGCTGATCGGGCCGTCCGGCTGCGGCAAGTCCACCTTCCTGCGCACCCTCAACCGCATCAGCGAAACCATCGCCAACACCCGCGTCGAAGGCCAGGTGCTCCTCGACGACGAGGACGTCCTGAAGGTCGACGTCACCGCCTTGCGCCGCCGCGTCGGCATGGTCTTCCAGAAGTCCAACCCGTTCCCCAAGTCGATCTTCGATAATATCGCTTACGGACCCAAAGTCAACGGCTTTCGCGGCAAACTGGCCGATGCGGTTGAAAACAGCCTGAAGCGCGCGGCTCTTTGGGAAGAAGTAAAGGATAAGCTCCATAAATCCGCCTATGCGCTTTCCGGCGGCCAGCAGCAGCGCCTTTGCATCGCGCGCGCGCTCGCGGTCGACCCGGAAGTCCTGCTGCTCGATGAACCCTGTTCCGCGCTCGATCCCATCGCCACCGCCAAGATCGAGGATCTGCTGTTCACACTGAAGGACCAATGCACCATCGTCATCGTCACTCATAATATGCAGCAGGCCGCGCGCGTCGCCGACCGCACCGGCTTCTTCCTGTTGGGAAAACTCATTGAATACAACACCACCGAAATCATCTTTAAGAATCCCGCATAAACAGGAAACTGAAGATTACATTACGGGCCGGTTCGGGTAGCGCGGCGGCGAACGAAATCCAGGGAGCTGAATTTGCGACAATTTTCCGTTGAACTCGAAGAACTGCACCAAAAACTACTGCAAATGGGTGGCTACGTGGAATCCGCCATTCACCGGAGCGTCCGCGCTCTCGTGGACCGTGATCCCGAGCTCGCCCGCCAGGTCTTGCGGGACGAAGCCCGCATCAACCAGATGGAAATCGAGATCGATAACCTCACCACCCGTCTGTTTGCGCTCCGCCAGCCCATGGCCCGTGACCTGCGCTTCCTCACCGCCGCCATGAAGATCAACACGGATCTGGAGCGCATGGGCGACCTCGCCGTGAACATCGCCCAGCGCGCTCTGTCGCTCGTCGCCCAATCGCCCGTCAAGCCGTTGATCGATATCCCCAAAATGGCCCAGTTGGTCGAGTCCATGCTGCTGCGGACCCTCGACGCGTTCGTAAAAAGCGACGCCGACGAGGCCACTAGCGTTCTATCGGCCGACGACGAAGTCGACGCCCTGCGCGATTCTGTTTACCAGGAGCTCGTGGCGTACATGCAAAAGGATCCCTCCACCGTGCCCGCCGCCGTTGACCTGATTTTTGTCGCCCGCAACCTGGAGCGTATTGCGGATCACGCGACGAATATTGCGGAAGACGTGGTTTTTCTGGTGAAGGGTGTAGATGTTCGCCACCATTCCGCGGAGGTGGAGAGTAATTTCTTCAACCCGGGCGTGTAAACAGTACCAGTAGGCCTAGCCGATTCGGACTAAGTCTATTGATTCGTTGCCTGCCAATCTTGGCACGACGCGTGCACCTATAAATCCCAGTTGAAGTGGCGCGAACCGGCGGACGGGGCTCTTCTCAGGAACGGGTCTAATCCGCCGGTTGTTATTTTGCGGCCACGGGGATTCCCACTCGGCTGAGCGCGGCATGCACCTCGGCGGGCCGTAGCCGCGTTGCGTCGTACTCTACCCGTAGGCTGTCCTGCGACGCCGCCAACCGGATCGTATGCGTCTCGTGAACCGCGGGATGCGGCCTACTGGGATCTATCGAATGTCGGATCGCTTAGATTTGAGCAGGGGAAGCAGTAGGCTTCCAGTTGTTGGGCAGCAATTCGTTCAATCGGATGAGTGGGTGTGCCGGAATACGCGCGAGCACGTCGTGGAACCAGGCAAACGGCTCGACATTGCAGCGTTTGCACGAAGCAACGAAGCTGCGCAAGACCGCCGCTGTCTTGCCGCCGGCGTCGCTGCCAAAAAAGGTCCAGTTGCCGCGGCCTAGTGCGATATCGCGGTTGGCTCGTTCCGTGGCGCCGTTATCAATTTCCAATTCGCCATCTTCCAGAAAACGCGTCAGCGCTTCCCACTGATTCAGAGCGTAGCGTACCGCAGCGCCGGCAGGACTCTTCGGCAAAACTTCCGGCTGCAGTCCCAGCAGATACTGGTGGAGCTTGTCGAGCAGCCGCGCCGAAACCCGCTGGCGCAATGCCTGCCTCTGCTCGGCCGAAAGCGACAGCGCTTTGGCGCGCTCCTCCACCGCATACAGGCGTGCGATCAAGATGCAGCGCCGGTCCCATGTGTGACTCGTCGGATTCCAACGCTTTGAACAGGTACCTTCTTGCATGCATCCAGCAGCCCACCTCGGTCATGCCGCGCGCGGACTTGAAAAATGCATCGTAGACGGAGTAAGCGTCTGCCTGCAGATATCCCCGGTATCCTTCCAGAAATTTCGCCGGGGCCAGCTCTGCCACGCGTGGGTGTGTAGTCATAAACGATCACCGGATGGTGAACATCTCCGACATATGGCCAGATCCGTCCGATTCTGGCAAAAGGAAGTTTCCGGTCCAGCACCTTCACGCTGGTATCGTCGGTACCGATTACCTTGGAACTCAGCAGCTCCTTTTTCATCAACTGATATAGGGGATCGAGCAGCGCCGCGCACTGCGCCATCCAGCCGCCCATGGTTTTGCGCGAGATCTGGATGCCATGCCGCGCCAACATCTTCTCCTGCCGGTGCAGTGGCTGGTGGTCGGCCCATTTCGCCACGATCACTTGCGCCAGTAAACTTGCTCCCGCCGTGCTTTTCTCGATCGGTTGCGCCGGCTTGGCGGCGGTCCTTACGGTGCAGTCACAGGCGTACTTCAGACAAACGTCCTGGATCACCTTCATCGAGGCGGGAATGTACTCGTAACGTTCGCTGGTCTCTTCCGCGATCAGCCGCAGATCCTGGCCGCAGCCGGCGCAGTGTTTCTCCGCCTCTGGCAGGTCATGCACGATGCGCTCCCGCTTCAAATGCCGTGCCAGCGGTTGCCGCCCGCCGCGCTTCTGTTTGCGCGTTTCGTCTGCGTTCGACCCCGCTCCCGCATTGCCGTCGAGGTCATCGTCGTTTTCGCCCGCAGCGGATTCGGCATCCGCACGATGCGTCTGCCAGGCCGCCTCGAACAATGCCAGTTGTTCTTTCGATAGCTGCTCACTCTTGCGGTTGCGCTGCGCTTCCAGCAGTTCGCGCAGAAGGCCCTGATACTTATTCTGCTCGGCTACGGAACGATCCAGTTGCTCGGCCAGATCCACCACAATTTTCCGCAGCGTCTCTGCGTCGCGCGGTAAACTCTTCGGATCGATGGGCACCGTGTATCTAGCTTATGCGGAAACGGGCTCGATTCCAAGTAAAAACAATCGCAGCTTGAAATGTTTTTTACGAGTCCTCGCGCCGGTACCGTTTTCGCCGTTTCGCTGTGCTCAGATCAATGCCGCTCAGCAGCGCTCCTAGCTCTTGCGCCGTGATCTCCTGCCGCCGTTCTGTGCTGTCTCCAAATGGAATGGCGTACGTACCCTCCTCCAGCCGCTTGCTCCACACCGCAAAGCCATCTCGATCCCAGTACAGAATCTTCAGGCGATCCCGCCGCCGCCCCGCGAAAACAAACAAATGTCCGGCCAAGGCATCCAGTTCCAAGTGATCTCTCACCAGCGCATGCAGCCCGTCAAAGCTTTTTCGCATATCGCAGACGCTCAAGCAGAGGTATACCCGCACGCTGGCCGGCAAGAGGATCATGCGCGCAGTGCTGCCAGCACCTGGCGCAAGAGGCTGGCATCAAAGCCCGCGCCGATACGCAAGCGCTCGCCGGTGACCAGCACGAACTCCAGCAGTCCTGATTCGGCGGGGACCGTCGGCCGTCCCGCCCCGGTCTCGACTAAGGCGAACCGCATCGGCGTTTGGTTCCGCAGCCGCTTCCGCCAACTATAAAAGGATTGTTCACTAATCTGGTTCTGTTCACAGAACCGCTTCACCGACACACCGCTGCTCTCATGCTCCGTTACCCGCTGGCGCCAAAACTCATCCCTCTTCTCGGCTTTCTTTTCCATGCTGGACGACCCTCAGCATCCACTATGCAGCGCCAGCCCGCACTTTTCCAAGAGCGGTTCATGAGACGCATACCTTGATCGCACGCCTGTATGCGGTGGAGGAGCGCGCCAAAGCGCTGTCGCTTTCGGCCGAGCAGAGGCAGGCATTGCGCCAGCGGGTTTCGGCGCGGCTGCTCGACAAGCTCCACCAGTATCTGTTGGGACTGGCAGCCGGAAGTTTTGCCGAAGAGTCCTTCCGGCGCTGCGGTACGCTACGCTCTGAATCAGTGGGAAGCGCTCACGCGTTTTCTGGAAGATGGCGAATTAGAAATTGATAACGGCGCCACGGAACGAGCCAACCGGGACATCGCACTGGGCCGCGGCAACTGGACCTTTTTTGGCAGCGACGCCGGCGGCAAGACAGCGGCGGTCTTGCGCAGCTTCGTTGCTTCGTGCAAACGCTGCAATGTCGAGCCGTTTGCCTGGTTCCACGACGTGCTCGCGCGTATTCCGGCACACCCACTCATCCGATTGAACGAATTGCTGCCCAACAACTGGAAGCCTACTGCTTCCCCTGCTCAAATCTAAGCGATCCGACATTCGATAGATCCCAGTAGGCCGCATCCCGCGGTTCACGAGACGCATACCACTAATCTAAGAGGATCACAGAAGGCTGTGGCAATACTAACTCGAAGACGGTTCCCTGGTTTCTAACTCCGTCATTGGAAACACCTCCAATAGCGGTTGTCCCGTAGAGATTTCCGTCGGCACCCAGAGCTACAGCATTTGGCTCCCAGCCATCGGCACCGCCGGTAAAGGAATAGAGAACCACCTCGGTCCAAACGTCACCAGGCGCAGATGGCGGGTACATGGCAAAAATGCTTCCGTGGTTTGTGGCTCCTCCGGCAAATGTTGTTCCGTACAAAACACCGCCGGGACCAAGCACAGGCGTGCAATTCGGCTGGGACCCATCGCCCACGGCAGTTCCGGCGAATGCGTGGATAATTGTCTCGGTCCAACTACCTTCAGGAGTCGTCGGCGGACTGAGCTGAAATACTGTGCCGCAACCAGTGGGGCAGGATGCGGAGCCGGAGGGACCCATCGCGGTGCCGTACAGAACGCCATTTGCTCCTATAACTACCCCGTTTGGGGAGCCCCAGTCGCCTGTCGGCTCGCCGGCAAAAATGTGTAGGACCGTTTCGGTCCAATTGCCATTGCCTGTTACCGGAGGAGCAAGATGATACACCATATCGTTGCATTCGGTAACACCATATAGCCCTCCGTTACCGTCGGGCGTAACTGCACCCGGACAAAATCCATCGCCAGAATAGGCGGGAAAACTATAAATAATCTGTTCATCCCATGCTTCTCCTGCGGTATTTGGTGACACGAGTTGATAGACTGCCCCACCCTGAGAAATTGAGCCGCCAATAGAGGCCGTCCCGTATAATACCTTCTCTGGGCCAAAAACAGGGGCGGCCTTCGGGAGTCCGCCGTCTCCGTTTGAGTCTGTAAATGCATGTAGTACCGTTTCGCGCCACTGAGTGCCGGCTGGAGCCGGAGGATTTAGTTGGAACGCAGTCCCGTCAGCTCCAGTGGTGTTAGGACCGGTGACTCCATAGAGAACCCCACTAGTGCCCATCAGAAGTCCTGCGCTTGGGGCTCCATCACCGCCTTGAGTGTTAAATGAGTGCAGCACCCTCTCGCTCCATGTGTTGCTGGGAGGGATCGGCGGAGTTAACTCGTAGATAGACCCGTATCCCGCGACACCACCTCGCGCCGTCGCGCCATACAGATTCCCGCTTGGACCTAGAACTACTCCGGAACCTGGTTGGTACCCGAGTACGTTGCGGCCGAAGCTGTAGATCGTATTCAGGGTCTGCGCGTGCAGCCCTGAGGACAATGTAAATGCACCTAAAGCTACAATGGTGCTGCCAGTAAAGCGTTTGACTTTCATTGTTTAGGTATCCTTCATTGAAGTTCGGTTTTGCCTGCCAGTGTACAGCCCTGTATGCTGGTTGTGCCCCACTGCGACAGAATCAAAGATAACCTCGCGCTTGCTAGACTGTATTGACGATTTTCCATCGCTATAGTCGCGGTATTTAGGACAGCATCGCTGGCTTGTGGGTTGTCTGGATAGACCGGTGCGCATGCCCCAATTACCTCAGTGCCATACAGGGAAGCGTCCGTCACGCCTTGACTAGAAAGAAAGGGCAACAGGGAAGCAACAAAATCCTGGTTAAAACTATTCCAGGTGCACGACTGGAGCCCCACAATAGCGCATGCTTCGCCTCCGGGGCCGTTCGTATAAGTCCATGCCTGCGGTCCGTATTCCTCAACAAAGTAACTGTGCGCTGTACCGCTTGGAATTCCGCGGAACGTTTGAATCGTCTGGGTGTATAAGCTTTGGCGCGGAGGGCTGAAGTCGTACATGTCGAGCCCCATCGCTACGGTCGAATTTAGATTATTAGAAAAGGCAGTTGCGTAATAACCGCCCGTCGACGCTGATCCTGTCTCCATTTCGGGAACATTTACCGTCACGCCGTAACCGATACCGGCAGAGACGCCACTCCAGCTAGGGAGATTAGTGTTGAAGAACGGGGTTAGAAAGTTATCAAGCCAGTCTTGCGGGCACGTCCTATTGTTCTTCGCCGTCGACCCGCTCGATTGACCCGAGCAATACTGAGTTGCCGAAAAACCTGAGCCACCGAACACGCAGCTATCGGCCGTATTGCTCGGGTTATCGGTAAATTCGTTCCACTGTGCAGCTTGCGTGGTCGGCTCGTGGACGGGGACGAACCGATCACCCGGCTTGAGCCAAACCTGAAGGATATATTGGTATGCAGACATGCCAGACGGGGTTCCGAGGCCTGGCACAGCATACGCTATAAGACATGTATACCAGTCGTTAACGCCGCTGCCATATGTTGTTCCGACCTTCGGGCCGGCGTTTATCGCATATGTCAATACGTTAGCGCAAGCGCCGGCGATTCCTCCCACCGTGCCTGTTATTCCATTACCGCCACCGGGGCATCCCGCATCCCCGCAGGACGGGATCGTGTTGTTTGCAGCCGTGGTGTAGTAGGCCGGGTTCACCGAGACGGTCATGCCTAGTTGATGTGCATGATAGATCGCACCGGCATATAGGCTTAGACACGAAGTACGGACTGAAAGAAGACATTCCAAATCTACCTCGATGTTCACGATCCTCATACCTGCGGCTTTCATAGCGTCGACCCACGCATTCCACGCTGCTAGGTTGTCGTAACTAGAATTGCGAAAGAAGGGGTTGGCTATCACTAGGTGGCCACCGCCCACAATCGGTGGCGGAGACAAACCGGCGGACTGCGACATTAAGTTAAAATTTTGGTATTGGCCGACGATGTAAGTGGAATACGATGGCGCCCAGTTTATCGGCAAGGCAAACGTTTGGCTAGCTGTACCGTTCGATCCTGACACTTGGACCGTAAAAGGGCATACCATCGGATTAAATGTGTAGTTGCAAGCTGCCGTGCTACATGGACCATTACCGCTCCAAAAGTTCGAACACACTTCCACAGTCCCCGAAAGGACACCAGTACTGCCCATGAACAAATTATAGGGGTTGCCTACCGAACTCCACAAACACCCTGTTCCGCAATTTGCCACCGTGAAATTGTGAGAGTAAGACGTCCCAACCGTCGCGCTGCCAAGATCAGATTCATTCGTGGTAATGGTAATGGGCTGTGCGCCGAGGGGCGCCCATCCAACAAAACAGAATGCCAAGGTCGCGCCCTGAGGGAATTTCTTGAAGTTAAGAACGGTACTCTCGATGGCCGGCTGTGCGTAAGCCTGTATAACCGGTAGGGTGCAAAGCACCCAGAACGCAGTCGAACGCTTGTCCATATTCTGCCTCCATGGACAGCGCTCGTTATTTTAGCATAGTGGTACCGGCCATGGCGACGCTGATCGCAGCGGATGTTACACTTGCACTCGTTTGGGGGTTTGTGACGGTAAAGTACAAATTGTCGTTACTGGCGATCCCACAGCCCCGACGCGCGCACCTATAAATCCCAGTTGAAGTGGCGCGAACCGGCGGACGGGGCTCTTCTCAGGAACGGGTCTAATCCGCCGGTTGTTATTTTGCGGCCACGGGGATTCCCACTCGGCTGAGCGCGGCATGCACCTCGGCGGGCCGTAGCCGCGTTGCGTCGTACTCTACCCGTAGGCTGTCCTGCGACGCCGCCAACCGGATCTTCTGTATCCCGTAGATGGAATACGCCTTCGCCACCCGGCTCATCAGTTCGTCGTCCAGCGCATGCCTGCAGCGGAAACTCGATTTCGACTTTGGTCATCTCTGTTTAGCATAGCCGAACTCCGGTGCCGCGCCCGCTCCACTTCCTACCTTACTGAAAATACAAGCCGGAAGGTTCCAGCTCCGCGCATTTCCTCGCGCTCATGTGCTACCTTCAGATCAAGTAGCTCAAATTCGCTGAAACAGGTATGAAAACCTTAATACCATCAGAGCGTGTCGAAAAGGTGCGCAAATCCGGCACAATCTCGACCGAGCCCCGACCGTCAGGGAGTGTCCAACAATTCGAATTGGCTTCGTTTGCATCCCCTGCAAAACTCAAAATCCTGCACAATTTTGCACAATCGAGGGCAACAAGATGTTAAAACCTGAATCGCCGTTACCCGCCCCTGTACCCCCGCATTGGCTTCGTTCGACAAATTTCGAACCCCAATCCCCCGTGCACACTCTTGCACACTTCTGCCCACGTAGTCCCGTTAAATCCCACACAAGAAAGATCTTGCGCATGCATCTCCGCCCCGCCGAAGCCCTCCCGCCCGAAAGCCAATGCAACCGAATGCAACATAAAAAGCAAGTTTTGGCGGATCTGCTGCTTCCTTCCCACCAACGGCCCTGCCTCGCGTCCACCCCGGTAATCGGACGCTCAAAATCGCACAACACTCGACCCCTCCGCCGCACCCCGGCCGATTGCCGCCTGAGGTTTGACATACCCAGGGGCAAGTGATATGTGTAGTGATCTTCACCAGGAATTAAATGGCTGACGAGCAAAAGCCCGATGGCTCGGCGGCGGCTCCTTCCCCCGGGGACGAAGCCGCCAGCAGCAAGACTAACCAGCCGGCAGCTCCCGCCGTTCCGGCAGCCAAACCCGCTCCACCCAAACCAGCGGCGCCTGCCCATCCGGCGCCTCCGAAGCCGCCCGCCGTAATGGTCACCACACCTTGGGAGGGCGAAGTTGTCGACCTCCTAAGGGACCGTTTCGGCGACCGGATTACCGAGTTTTCTACCTACTTAGGCCAAAGCTTCCTGATCGCCAAGCCCGAGGCCGTCATCCCCATCATTGAAACGCTGAAGCTCGAGCTGGACTTCGACTACCTGGTCGACATCACCGCGGTCGATTACCCCAAGCGCCCCGAGCGGTTCGACCTCGTCTACATCTTATATAGCTTCGCCCGCAACCAGCGCATCCGCGTCAAGGCCATGATCGCCGATGGCTTCTCGCCCGCCACCGCCGTAGCCGTCCATTTGGCGGCCAACTGGCTCGAGCGCGAAGTCTTCGATATGTTCGGCATTCAATTCGCCGGCCATCCCGATATGCGCCGCATTCTCATGCCCGAGGAGTGGCAGGGCTATCCGCTGCGCAAAGACTACGGCATCCTGCAGCAGGACGATACCTGGGTAAGGGAGAACCTGAGCATAGAAAGCGGCCAGTGACCTTATGCCGGAAGCCCCCACCTTTCTAGACTCCACCGAATTGGTCATCAACATGGGCCCGCAGCACCCCTCCACCCACGGTGTGCTCCGCGTAATCCTGAAACTCGATGGCGAAAAGGTAAACTGGCACCGAGTGCGTCATCGGCTACCTCCACCGCGGCGTCGAAAAGATCGGCGAAAACCGCACCTATCAGCAGTTCGCCCCCTATGTCGACCGCATGGATTACGTCGCCGCCGTTTCCAACGGCTTGGGCTACTGCCTCGCGGTCGAAAAGCTTCTCAACGTCGAAGCGCCCCCCCGCGCTCAGGCAGTCCGCGTCATCCTCACCGAACTGAACCGCATCGCCAGCCACCTCCTTTGGCTCGGCACCCACGCCCTCGATATCGGCGCCATCACGCCCGTCTTCTACTGCCTGCGCGAGCGCGAGGAGGTCCTCAAGATCTTCGAGAAATATTGCGGCGCGCGCCTCACCACCCATGCCTTCCGCATCGGCGGTTTGCAGTACGAGACCTACGAAGGGTTTGAACAGGAGGTCAAGGCGTTTTGCGACATGGTTCATCCCCAAGGTCGACGAGTACGAAGAACTGCTCACCAACAACCGCATCTGGGTGGGGCGACTGAAGGGCGTCGGCATCCTTTCCGCCGACGAGTGCAAGGAATACGGCGTCACCGGCCCGGTCCTGCGCGCGGCCGGCGTCGACCTGGGATCTGCGCAAGGCTCAACCTTATAGCGGCTACGAGAAGTACGATTTCGATATCCCCACCGCCGAAAACGGCGATACCTACGACCGGTATACTGTCCGCATGGAAGAGATGCGCCAATCCACGCGCATCCTGCGCCAGGCCATCGATCGCATTCCCGCCGGTCCCATCATGGGCAAAGTCCCCAAAGTCATTAAGCCCCCCGTGGGCGAGGCGTATGTCGCCATTGAAGCGCCGAAAGGCGAATTAGGCTACTTTATTGTCAGCGACAATTCCACCCAGCCCTATCGCATGCGAGTCCGGCCCCCATCCTTTGTGAATTTGCAGGCGCTCGATTGCATGGTGCGCGGTGGTCTGGTGGCCGATGTGGTGGCCATCATAGGTACGCTCGATATCGTCCTCGGAGAGGTGGATCGATGATTGCCAAAGTTCTGCGCACCGTCTTCCTGGTGGACCTCTTCCAGGGCCTCTGGGTAACCTTCCGCAACCAGGACCCCAAACGGATCTACACCGAACAGTATCCCGCCGAGCGCCCCAAAATCGGTGAGCGCTATCGCGGCGCGCCCCGCCTCAACATCAATCCCGACAATGGCGAAACCCTGTGTATCGCCTGCAACCTGTGCGCCTTGGCATGCCCGGAAAACCTGATCGTCGTCGGCAGCCAGCGCAACGAACAAACCAAACGCAAGGAACTGACCAACTTCACTTACGACACATCGCGCTGCATGTTTTGCGGCCTCTGTGAAGACGCTTGCCCGGTGGACGCGCTCGAGCTGACCCAGGATTTCGAACTCGCCAGCTACACGCGAGACGGCGCCATTTGGGATCGCCAGATGCTCGAAGAGGGACCCAAGCCTACCCAATACAAATGCTGACCCCAGAGCTGAGCCAGGCTATCTTCTTCTATATATTCGCCGCCATGGTGTTGGCGGGCGCCATCCTTACCGTTACCCGAAGAAGCGCCGTTCACAGCGCCCTGTTTCTGATCGTTTCCCTGATGGGTGTCGCCGGGCTGTACCTGCTGCAACAGGCCGAGTTTCTGTTCGCCGTCCAGATCGTTTTGTATATTGGCGGCATCATGGTCCTGTTCCTGTTCGTCATCATGCTGGTGAACCTCGATCAGGCCGCCAAGGAGAAACAGTTCAACGGTCAGTGGGCCATCGCCCTCGCCTGTGTCGCTCTGGTAGGCGCGCAGGTGTTCTGGTTCCTGTCGAAAGGCAGCGCCGCTTTCCGGGTGGCCCAAACCGGCGTGTTGCAGACTTCGTCGACGCTGGGTAACACCGAACAGTTGGCCGACGTTTTGTTCCGGGAGTACCTGCTGCCCTTCGAAGTCGCGTCGATTTTGCTGCTGGTGGCCGTAGTCGGTTCGGTGGTGATGGCCAAGAAGAGGATCTGACCATGCATCCCATAACCACGGCACATTACCTCGCGTTGAGCGCCGCGCTGCTGCTGATCGGGACGGTGGGCGTGCTGACCCGCCGCAACATTGTGATCATTCTGATGTCCATCGAGCTGATCCTCAATGCGGTGAACATCAACCTGGTGGCGTTCTCGCAGGCGCTGGACAATGTGAATGGGCAGGTGTTCGCGATTTTCGTGATTACCGATGCGGTGGCCGAAGCCGCCGTTGGGCTGGGCATTCTGATCGCGCTGTTCCGCAATAAGGAAACCGTGCTGGCGGATGAGATGGACTTGCTGAAATGGTAGGACCCTGTGAACTTTCTCGACCTGATCTGGCTCATCCCGCTGTTCCCGCTCTGCGGCGCGGCGCTGATGCTGCTGTTCGGCAAGTTGCTCGACCCCAGCCGGCCTCGGATGTGGCGGTCGCGCCCGGCGTGGAGCATGTTCATGAGAGCACAGTCACGGACACCACCATCCGCACACGCATTCGCATGCCCACGATCATGACCACGACAGACATGCGCACGGGCATCATCATCACTCGCCGCTGAAGTTCCTGATTAAGCTGATCTGCCCCGGCATGGTGCTGCTCTCTTTCCTGCTTCTCGCTCGGCGCCGTCTGCCAGCTCAGCAACACGCCGGGACGCGTCCATCAGATCGTTCAGTTCACCTGGCTCGCAGGCCTGCCCTTCCACATGGCGGACGGCCGCCTGGCTACCTTCAGCGCCGATTGGGGATTCCTGCTCGACCCGCTCAGTTCCGTGATGATCCTGGTGGTCACCGGCATCGGGTTCCTGATCCACGTCTATTCCACCGGCTACATGGCCCACGATAACGGCTACTACCGTTTCTTCGGCTACCTGAATCTGTTCGTCTTCTTCATGCTGATGCTGGTGCTGGCCAACAACTACACGCTCCTGTTCGTCGGCTGGGAAGGTGTGGGTTTGTGCAGCTACCTGCTGATCGGCTTCTACTTCCACAAGAAGTCGGCGGGCGATGCGGGCAAGAAAGCGTTCATCGTCAATCGCGTCGGCGACGCCGGGTTCGTCCTCGGCATGCTGCTGATGTTCAGCGTGCTGGGCACCGTGCGCTTCACTCGACGTCAACGCGGTCGCTGCGTAGCGGCCATTTCCACGCCGAGACCGCCGGCTTCGGCGTGCTGAGCGTCATGTCGCTGCTGCTGTTCTTCGGCGCTACCGGCAAATCCGCCCAATTCCCGCTGTACGTCTGGCTGCCGGATGCCATGGAAGGCCCCACGCCGGTCTCCGCGCTGATCCACGCCGCCACCATGGTGACCGCGGGCGTATACATGGTGGCGCGCTCGGCGGCGCTGTTCCAGTTGACGCCCGCGACACTCCACTATCGTGGCCTCTGTCGGCGCGTTCACCGCCATTCTCGCGGCGACCATCGCGCTGGTGCAGAACGATATCAAACGCGTGCTGGCGTATTCCACGGTCAGCCAGCTTGGGCTACATGTTCCTGGCGCTCGGCGTGGGCGCTTACTGGGTCGCGGTCTTCCACCTGTTCACGCATGCGTTCTTCAAGGCCCTGCTCTTCCTCGGTTCCGGCTCTGTGATCCACGCCATGGGCGGCGAACAGGACATGCGGCGCATGGGCGGCTTGAAGGACAAGATTCCGATCACGCACTGGACCATGTTCGTCGGCTCCGTAGCCATCGCCGGCATCCCCGGCTTCGCGGGATTCTTCTCCAAAGACGAAATTCTGTGGCAGGCGTATAGTTCCCCGCTAGGGGTCTAAGGCGCTGTGGATCGTCGGCCTGATCACCGCCGGCCTGACCGCCTTCTATATGTGGCGGCTGATGAACATGACGTTCTACGGCAAGTCGCGCGTCGCGCCGGAAGTCGCGGCTCACATCCACGAATCGCCCTGCTCCATGACCGTGCCGTTGATGGTGCTGGCCGTGGGCGGCGTGTTCGCCGGATGGCTGGGGGTTCCGAAGGTCTTCGGAGATGTCGGAGCGCCTGCAGCGCGTTTGAGCATTGGCTGGAGCCGTCTTTCGCCTCCGCCGCTACGGAGGCGGCCAAGGGCGGCGCGCACGACGCCTCCTCGAATGGATTCTGATGGGTCTTTCGGTCGCCATGGCGATCATCGGCATCACGATCGCCCGCTATTTCTATCATCACAAGCCCGAGATCCCCGATACGCTGGAGAAGTCGTTGCGGCCCATCCACGGCCTGCTCTACCACAAGTGGTACGTGGACGAGATCTACGATTTCCTCTTCGTCAACGGCTTGGCAAAGGCGGAGGCGAAGCGCTCGGCGCCTTCGACCGCAACGTGGTGGATGGCGGCGTCAACGGCGCCGGCTGGCTCACGCGCTTCTCCTCCGCGTGTCTCTATGTGGTGGGACACCTGGATCGTCGATGGCGCCGTGCGCTTTGGCTCTTTCTTCGTCAAGATGCTTTCGTATCCCGTGTGCATGCTGCAAACCGGACGCGTGCAGGCTTATGCGTTTTTCGTTGTGGTGGGGTCTTGGTCTTCTTCGGCTACTACGTAGCGGGTAAATATATGGACCAGCACTTACTCAGCATCATTTTGTTCACGCCCCTGGCCGGCTTGCTGGTCCTGCTGTTCTGCCCTCGAAGAGCAAGAACCTGATCCGCATCTGGGCCAACCTGGCCGCCTTTGCCGGTTTCCTGATTTCCCTGCCGCTGGTCTCGCGCTTCCAGAACGGGCTCGCCGGCTTCCAGTTCGAAGAGCGCGCCGACTGGATCCCCACTCTCGGCGCGCACTATCACATCGGCATGGATGGCATCAGCCTGCTGCTGGTGATGCTGACTACGCTGATGGGCTTTATCGCCATGCTCTGTCTTCCTGGAACGCCATTCAGGACCGCGCTCAAGGAATACTACGCCATGTTCCTGCTGCTGCAGGTGGGCATGCTCGGCGTCTTCCTGTCGCTGGATTTCTTCCTGTTCTACATCTTCTGGGAACTGGTGCTGGTTCCGATGTACTTCATCATCGGCGTGTGGGGCGGCCCGCGAAAACTCTACGCCGCCATCAAGTTCTTCCTCTACACCCTGGCCGGTTCGGTGCTGATGCTGCTGGGCATCCTGACTCTCTACTTCCAGCACGCCGCCCAGTTCGGCCACTACACTTTCGAAATCTCCGAGCTGATGAAGCTGAGCCTGCCGCTCGGGCATCGCAGGAGTGGGTCTTCTGGGCCTTCTTCCTCGGCTTCGCGATCAAGGTGCCGATGTTCCCGTTCCATACCTGGCTGCCCGACGCGCACGTGGAAGCGCCCACGGCCGGGTCCGTGATCCTGGCGGGCGTGCTGCTGAAGATGGGTACCTACGGTTTCATCCGCTTCTCGCTGCCGCTGCTGCCCAAGGCCTCCGCCGATCAGACCATCGTGCAGATTCTGGCGGTGCTTTCCATCATCGGCATCATCTACGGCGCGCTGGTCAGCCTGATGCAGAAGGATTGGAAGAAGCTGGTGGCCTATTCCTCGGTCAGCCACCTGGGCTTCTGCACGCTGGGGATTTTCTGCCATGAACCCCAACGGCATCGCGGGCAGCGTGCTGCAGCAGATCAACCACGGCATCTCCACCGGCATGCTCTTCCTGATCATCGGCGTGATCTACGAGCGACGGCACACGCGCGAGATCTCGGAGTACGGCGGTCTGGCGCACGTGATGCCAAAGTTCGCCATCATCTTCGCCATCGCCATGCTGAGCTCCGCGGGCCTGCCGCTGCTCAACGGCTTCGTGGGTGAGTTCACGATTCTGCAGGGGGCGTTCGAGGCCAACCATATTTGGGCGGCCTTCGCCGTCACCGGTGTGATCCTCGGCGCGGCCTATCTGCTCTGGCTTTACCAGCGCACCATGCTGGGGCAGGTGACCAACGGCAAGAACCTGCATCTGCCCGATTTGAGCTTACGCGAAGTGGCGGTATTTCTGCCGCTGATCGCCTGGGCCATCTGGATCGGCATCTATCCCAAGCCGTATTTCGACATTCTGGAGAAGCCCGTGCAGCAGATCGTGGAGCGCGTGCACCCGGGCTACTATCAGGGCGCGGCCCCGGCGGGTGCAACGGCCAATGAACTCGTTCTATACCAGCACCGATCACTTTGTCCTGGTGCCCGCCGTGATGCTGGCGCTGTTCGGCTGCGCCATTCTGCTTTTCGATTTCGTAGTGTTCCCCGACCCGCGGCATCGCAAGTATCTGTTGTTCTTCCTGATTCTGGGCGAGGCTTTTGCCGGCTTTGGCTTGTGGAAACAGCAGATCAACCTGGCGGCGGGCGGCGCCCTCGAAGCTTTCCAGGGTCCCTGGTCGATGGACGGCTTCTCCATCTTCTTCAACTGGATCTTCATCGCCGCTACAGTGATCGTGGCCATCGTCTCGTACCGCTACCTGGAAATCGAGGGAGAGCATCACGCCGAGTATTACGCCTGATGCTGTTCGCGCAGTGCGGCATGTTCTTCCTGGCTTCCGGAACCGACCTGGTCACCTTGTTCATCGGCCTGGAACTGATGGCGCTGTCGTTCTACGTGATGGTCGGCTTCCTGCGCACCGAGCAAGCGCTCCAATGAGGCGGCCATCAAATATCTGCTGCTGGGCGCGTTCTCCAGCGGTTTCCTGGCATACGGCTTCTCGGTGATGTACGGCATTTCCGGTTCGACGCGCCTGGTGGATATCGCCGCCGCGATTAGCGCGCGGCCGCCCTTCGATCCGATGGTGCTGCCTGGCGCTGGCTACCACTTCGGTCGGTCTACTCTTTAAGGTGTCGGCCGTGCCGTTCCACATGTGGGCGCCGGATGCTTACGAGGGCGCGCCGACTACGGTTACGGCCTACTTGTCGGTGGCCTCGAAGGCGGCTTCCATCGCCTTCCTGCTGCGCATCTTCTCCGGTGCGCTAGCGCCGTTTGCTTCCGCCCGTGAAGTGTGGGAGCCGATCCTGGCGTTCATCGCGGTCGCAACGATGACCATCGGGAACCTGGCTGCCATCAATCAAAGCAACATCAAACGGCTGCTGGCTTACAGCTCCATCTCGCACGCCGGATACATGCTGCTCGGCTTGATCGCCAGGCAACGCCACCGGCATCAAAGGCATCGCCGTTTACATCATGGTCTACACCTTCATGAACCTGGGCGCGTTTATGGTGCTGGTGGCTTTGCGGCGCAAGGGCATCATCGGCGAAGACCTGGACGACATGGCTGGCCTGATGCACAAGAGCCCGGGCTACGCGCTGCTGATGCTGATTTTCCTGCTGTCGCTGGCCGGCATTCCGCCTACGGCGGGCTTCCTCGGCAAGTACTACATCTTCCTGTCGCTGATCGAGACGCAGCACTACACGCTGGCGGTCATCGCGACCCTGTACGTGGCCGTCGCCATCTACTATTACTTCCGCATCGTGCGCAGCATGTTCACCCGCGAACTCACCGAAATGGCGCCGCTTTCGACCAGCTTCGGTTTGCGCGTGGCGCTGGCGGTGAGCGGCATTCTGACTCTCGCTATCGGACTGTATCCGGAACCCTTCCTGCGGTTGGCGGGGACTTCCTTGTTGCACTAGGAAATTATGGACGCGATCATTCACCATCCACTGTTCATTCCGCTGATCGTCACCCTGGTGGTCATCGCGCTGTTTCCGCTGGTGGCCGGCTACATCGTGCTGGTCGAGCGCAAAGTGCTGGCGGATTTTCAGGTGCGGCTGGGACCCATGCGCGTGGGTCCGCACGGGCTGCTGCAGCCGATCGCCGACGCCTTGAAGCTGCTGCTCAAGGAAGACATCATTCCGACGGACGCCGACCAGTCCATCTTCTGGCTCGCGCCGGTAATTTCGACTTTCACCGGACTGACCGCCTTCGCCGTAATTCCGTTCAGCAAGTATTTCTATGTCGCCGATGTGAACGTCGGGCTGCTGGTGATTTCGGCCATGTCGGCGGTCGGCATCCTCGGAATCATTCTCGGCGGATGGGCGTCCAATAGCCACTATCCGCTGCTGGGCGCTCTGCGCAGCGCGGCGCAACTGGTGAGCTACGAAGTCGCGCTGTCGTTCGCGCTGCTATCCGGCGTGATGGTGGCGGGCACGCTGAGCATGCAGGGCATCATCGCAGGCACAGCAGGCGCGCGGCATCTGGTTCGTCTTCTCCAACTACGGCTTCATGATCGTGCCGTTCGTGGTGTACATCATCGCCGCGACGGCCGAGACCAATCGCGCGCCATTCGATCTGCCCGAGGCGGAATCTGAATTGGTGGCCGGCTTCCATACCGAGTACAGCGGGTTTCGCTGGGCGCTTTACTTCCTGGCGGAGTACGCCAATATCTTCGTGGTCTCATCGGTTGCGGTCACGCTGTTTTGGGGTGGATGGCTGCGGCCGTTTCCCAGCGTGGCATGGCTGGCGGGGCTCAATTATCTCGTTCCGCTGGTGGTGTTCGCGGGCTCCGGTCTGAGCAGCCTCGTCCTGGTGCGGAAGCTGAAGGATCCGATGCAGCAAAAGGTGCTGGTTGGCGCGGCGGTGCTGCTGGTGCTGATCGGCGCGATCTTCATGATCCCGGTGTTCAACGCTTCGGCGATCGGCGTGTTCTGGTTTCTGTTCAAGGTTTCGGCGATTGTGTACACCATGATCTGGTTCCGCGGCACGTTTCCGCGCTTCCGCTACGACCAGTTGATGAACATCGGCTGGAAGGTGATGATTCCGGTGGGCATGGCCGCGATCGTGGTGAACGCCCTGCTTGGCATGGTCTAAAAGGCCTTTGCTACGATAGTAGCGGCATGCCTTCGCCAGTAATTCCACCGCCCATCGAAGCCCTGCACAGCCGGCCGTTTTCGTTCTACCCGGCGATCCTGAACATCGAACACAACAAGTGGCAGTACCGGCAGGCGACCTGGTCGGACGCGCTGGTGGTGAACGCCCGCACGGGCCAGGAGATCTGGATTCCGCGGCGGTTCCTGGGCGAGATATCGCGGATTGAAGATCCGGTGGTGATCGTGGGGCTGCTGAGGGAACTGGAATACAAGGAAGGCGCGGTGTGGCCTTATCAGCGGCGCGTGATCGAGATGCCGGTCGCGGTGGGCGCGGAGCAGCGGCAGCCGGCGCCGGGACCGGCGCCGGTGGTCGGGATCCGGCTGGAGCCGCACAGCGAGTCGCATGCCATGCGGATCGTCGGCGGGGCGCTGGTTCTGGGCATCGTGGCGGCCTATGTGGCGGTTACCTTTTATCGGGATAGCGTGGTCAGGCCGCGGATTTCGCACATGGCCAGGGAGCGGAC
The DNA here is from genome assembly GCA_963738375.1 of Bryobacterales bacterium. Lineage (GTDB taxonomy): Bacteria > Acidobacteriota > Terriglobia > Bryobacterales > Bryobacteraceae > Bog-159. Next base: position 940,328 of record CAVTWL010000006.1, read on the forward strand.
GTACCTTGCCCTGACGGCCGAGGACGATTACGGGGCGGTAGTGCGGAAGCTGGGGACGCCGGGGGGGGACCGCTGGGATGGGACGCGGTTCCGGGCGCTTTCGTATCCGTCGTACACGGTGATTCTGATGGCCACGAATGGGGATGGCGGCCGGTATTTGGGAACCGTGGATGGGAACTGGGCGCCGGTTCACGCGGCGCATGCGGCGGACGGGGTGCTGCGCGGGTTGCCCAGATTCTAAGATTCGGCCAGGAGCCACTTGGCGTAGTCGCGGACCGGCACCAAGTGGACCGGCATGGCGGCCAGGGTTTCCCGCATGTCGATATCGGCCCCGTGGGCATAGCCCAAAGACAGAGCGGCGAAGGCTTCGTCGAGAGCCCGGCGGGAGGCTTGCCTGGCGGCTCGCAGGACCGGCTCCATCACGTAATCCAAGGTGAAAGGCTGGCCGGACAAGTCTTCAAAGATGCGAACGACGGCCAGCGGGCTGAGGGCCTCGGGTCCGCCCAGAGGGACGGTGGCGTTGCGGGCGGCGGGCGCGTGGAGCGAGCGGACGGCGAACTCGGCGACGTTGGGAAACGAGATCCAACTGATGGGGTTTTCGCCGGGGCCGTAGATGCGGGCGCGGCGCGCGGCGACGTCGAAGCCGAGCGTGGCGCTGAACCAGACTTCCATGAAGTAGGCGGGGCGGAGGATCGTGTAGGTCATGCCGCTCGCGGCGACGGCCTGTTCCACCTCGCGCTTGGCGCGCTGCAGAGCGAAGTCTTCTGCGATTTCCAAAAACGAAAGATAGACAAAATGTTTTACGCCGGCAGCGGCGGCCGCCGCGACCAATTGCAACTGGCCGAGGCGGTCAACGGCGTCGATGGTGTCGTCCGGCTGGCGCGACAGCATGGAGGACGCGGTGGAGAAGACCGCATCGACGCCCACGCAGGCCGCCTGAATGGAGGCCGAATCCTTCAGATCGCCGATGAAAAGTTCGGCGCCCGAGGCGCGCAATTCGGCGATGCGGGATTCATCGCCAGTGGGACGAACAAGGGCGCGGACAGGCGCTCCCTCGCGCGATAAACGGCGGCAAATCTCGCCGCCGACCAAACCCGTGGATCCAACGATCAGGTTCATAAAGTAAAACGATTCTCCCCGGGATGGAGGTCCCGCGTCTGGCCGTGCCATTCGAAAGTGCCGCTGATGCCGGCGGGGAGATTGACGCCCGCTTCCAATTTGCCGCTGTTCAGATTGAGGGTGACGGCGACTTCGCCTTTGGGATGAGGGATAGCGCCGGAAACATGCGTGAGCTTGCCGAGGAACGGGCGGATGACAACGCGCGAGAAGCCGGGCGCGGCCGAATCGATGCCGAGGATGGTTCGGAAAAGTTCGAAGTTGGGGCTGGCACCCCAGGCGTGGCAATCGGAGCGGGTGGGATCGGCGGTTTCGGCCCAGGTGGTGAGGCCGCGGTCGAGCATGGTGCGCCAGGTGCCGAGCATATCGAGATAGCGGTCGCCCGCGCCGGCCTTGTTCATGGCGGAGTGCAGGTAGTGGCGGAAGTAGATGGAGCACTGCACGAGGGACGGGTCGCCGGCCGCACGGTCGATGAGGTCGCGGGATTCGTCTCCAGTGGAGAGGCCGGCCAGGACAGCGAGGGCGTTGGCCTGCTGCGAGTATTCGCGCTTTTCCGGGGTGTCGGCGAAGAGGCGGCGGCCGGCGTCCCAATAGAGGCGGCGGGCAGACTCCTGCAGCGTCCCGGCGGCGCGGCGATCCTCTTCGGCCAGGGCGGGCTTGCCAAGGGCCGCTTCCATATCCGCGGCCTACTGGTAGGCGAGGAGCAACTGCAGATCGAGCGGCGCGGAGTTCGTGCCCTGGACCTGGGCGGGACGCCGCCTTCCCATTCCTTGGTCCAATCGACGAAGTTCCACCAGGGCAGGTTGGCGAGGGATCCACCGGCCTGCTGGTGGGCGGCGAAGAACCAGAGCACGGCGCGGACGCCGGGGAGCATGCGAGCGACGAAAGCCGGATCGTCCTGATACATCCAGTAGTCGTGCAGCATGCCGATCCACCAGAGGGAGAACGGCGGGATGTATTGCTGGAGGCGGGAGGGCGCGCGGCTGTAAGTTGCGCCTTCGGCGCTGCGCGAGGAATCGATGCGATTCGATGGCGTTGCGCATCAGGCGGCCGTCGCCGGTCATGTAGAGGGAGACGAGCGACTGCACGCGGGTGTCGCCGACGTACTGCAACTGCTCGTAGTAAGGGCAGTCCATGTAGGTTTCGTGGGCGCACAGGCGGGCGGTGCGCCAGCCGGTATCGAGAATCTTCTGAATCTCGGGCGAGCCGGCATCGAAGCGGGCTTTGCGGGTCGAAAGGATAGCCGGTGTAGAGGCCGTGAAGATCGTCGATCGAAAGGGGCTGATCGGCGGTTTCGATGGTGAGGCGCATATAACGCCAGGTTCGCCACCAAAGGGTTTCGAGTCGGCGGTGAGCGCCGCCATCGGCGATGAAGATGTCGCGAGCGCCGATGAATTGCTTGCCTTCGATTTCGTTGCGATTGCCTTTATCGCGGAGGCCGGGGAGAAAGAGCGATTCGGCGTAGCCGACTTCGATGCGGGCGTCTTTGCCTCCGCTGATGGTGAGTTGGGGATAGCCGGTGGTGAGAAATGTCTGATCGAACAGGAGGACGGCTTTCGAGTGGGGGGGAACTGGCGCGCGGTGGGGCCCGCAACGCTGAACGGTGATGGGCTGAGGCGTTCAGCTCGACGGGCGGGATACTGCGCGGCACCAGCATCCAGCGATTGGGACCATCCTGCGCATCGCGCGGCGAGCCGGCGCTGAAGACGGAGGGCGCGGACCAAGCGGAATCGTCGAAGGCAGGCTGCTCCCAGCCCCACGGATGGAGGCGGGCATCCAACTGATCGCCGGGGCCGACGACGAAATAGAAGCGATACATTTCGCGCTCGACGGGGGCAGGGGAGTAGGCGGCGTCGCGAGCGCATTTCCATTCCTTGCCGGTATCGACGATGCGCTCGGCGGCGGTATCGCCCTGCACGCAGGAAGCCGGTTTGATTGGTGGTTTGGGCTTCCGGGGCCTTCTCGCCAAAGTTCCAGACGACGGCGGCGAGGACATTGCGTCCGGTTCTCAGATGGGACGCGATATCGAGCGAGTCATAGCGCCAGTGGTGCAGATCGCCGCGGGCGGGCCCGAGGCTGACGAATTCGCCGTTGACATAAAGCTTGTAGCGGTTGTCGGCGGTGACGTGAATGAGGAAGGAAGCGGGCGGGGCGGGGAGGTCGAAGGAGCGGCGGAAATGATAGACGCCGTAATCGAAGGGAGAAGCGCCGGCGACGGAGATCCAGCGCGCGGACCAAACTTTTTGCAGCAGCTCCGGATTGGCAGCTTGCAGCGCGAACGCCGGCAGCGACAGGCAGACGAGCGCTCGAACGAGCAGCTTGTTACGCATAACTGGTGACCGCGGCGGCATTTCTGGCTCCGCGCTCGCGGGCGGCGCGATCCTGATAGCCGCTTTCGCGGAAAGCTTTCAGCGGGTCGATGGGGATGCCATTGCTCTTGCGCCATTCGCGAATGGCCGGGCGAACGTCCGTGGAGTAGGCGTCTTTGAGGCACTCTTCGGCGTCGACAAGGTTGGATTTGGCCTGATGGCGGGCCAGCGATTCGCGATCGACCAGGGCGGCCTTGGCGTAGAGTTCCTGCGCGGTGACGGCGGTCTGGATCATCTCTTCGATCTTGTCTTTCAGGTTGTGGCTCTGGTCGACCATGTAGGCGATTTCGGCGCGGCGCCCGGTTTCCCATTCGAACAAAGCGATTTCGTGGAAGATGCGGAAAATCTGGTAGGGATCGATGGAGCCGAGGGTGAGATCGTCGTCGGCATAGCGGCGGTCGTTGAAGTGGAAGCCGCCGAGCATGTTTTCGGAGAGGAGCCAGGCAACGATCTGCTCGATATTCTGGGCCTGGTAGTGGTGGCCGGTATCGACGAGGACTTTGGCTTGCGCTCCGGTGTTGCGGGCCATTAGCAGAGACATGCCCCAGTCGGCGATGTCGGTGTGATAGAAGGCAGGTTCGAAGGGCTTGTACTCGATGAGCAGGCGCTGGTTGGGCTCGAGGTTGCGATGGGCTTCGACGAGCGCCTCTTCAAACCAGCGGCGGCGATGGCGGATGTTGGCGGTGCCGGGGTAGCTGGAGCCGTCGGCGAACCAGAGGGAGATATCGCGGCTGCCGGTGGCCGCTGGCGATCTCGATGCAATCGAGGATGTGCTGGAGGGCGGCGCGGCGGACGGCGGGATCAGGGTTGCCGAGGGAGCCGTGCTTATAAATCTGGTCCTGGAAGACGTTGGGATTGATGGCGCCGATTTTGATGCCGTGCTTTTTGGCGAGGAGCATGACTTCGGGGACGCTGAACTTGCCGTCGGGAAAATCCCACAGGACATGGACGGCGACGGTGGGACAGCAGCCGGTGAAGCGATGCACCTGGGCGGCATCAGCCAGTTTTTCGGCGGTGGTGGTGGCGGCGGAGGCTTGCTGGAACTTGCCAAAACGGGTACCGGTATTGGCGAAGCCCCAGGACGGCAATTCGATGCGGAAGGTGTCGAGCGCGTTCCAAACGGTCTGATCGATGGGGGCCGTGGGCATAGTAATTCTCCAATCGGATGGCGAAGGCTGATTATATATGGCGGCGCGACAGAGAGGATTGGCCGCCGATCAACGCCGATGAACGCGGATGGAATTTGTTTAGTCTTGTTTTTTTCTGGGCTTGAGAGGCGGATAAATGGGGTCGCCGCCGGTGCAATCGTCGGGGTGGTCGTAGCCGGGGATGGGCTCGACGGGGCCATCGGGGCCGACGGCGCCGCGCTCGTAGCGGGGACGGCCGCAGAAATCGCCCATGACGTCGCGGGGGATGGTGCGGAATTTGCCATCGAGGCCCTTGATGAGAGGGAGGACGTGGTAATAGGGATGGCCTTCATTGTCATGTTCGAGCATGCCTTCGGAGATGCTGTAGCCCTTGTTCTCTTCCTTATCTTTATGGCGCTGGAGGCGGATTGCGCGATATCTTTCGAGGTCGCGGAGGGCTTGGGAGATGTCGCGCTGGAGGCGGCTCTGGATGAGGGAGAGGGTGTTGAGGGCTTTGACGAAGGCCAGGCTGTCCAAGGAGTTGTCTTTGTGGATGCGGTCTTCGGCGCGGTCGAGGCGGGAGAGTTTCCACTGGCTGGCGGCGATTTGCTCGACGAAGGATTTTTCCATTTCATCCTGGGGGTTGACGGAGGCGACGAGGGCATCGCGGTGGAGGGTGAAGTCCTCGGCGACCTCGCCGGGGAGGAGGACGGATTGGGCGCGGATGCCGTGGATGAGGTGGTTGAAGCGGGACTTATCGCGGCCGGCCTGGGTGGTTGGGCCCGTACTTTTTTGGGCGTTCAGGCGGTTAGCGTTAATTTGTCTTTCAGTTGCCATAGAAATCCTCTGTTTACGAACGAAGCCAATTTTGGGCCGCGGCCGGCCGGTGGGACCGGTTGCAGCTGTTTACGAACGAAGCCAATTTTGTGCCGCGCCAAGCTTTTGTGCCGGTTGAAGCTATTTACGAACGAAGCCAATTTATGCGCCGACTGGGCCCATGCGCCCGGGGAGGCCGTTTCCGAACGAAGCCAATTTCGAGTGATGCACCTCGACACCGGGGATCACGGCCGGAGGGAGGTGGATGGGCGGCACAAGGTTGGGCCGCGGCACCTGGGAATGGGGAGTGAACTGCTGCCCCGATTCCAGGTTAGCGCGGGGGTTGGGCGGGGGACGGGTTATGCGCGGCCGGCGTTTCGGGCCGACGTTTAGATGGAGGGGGTTAGGAAGGTGAAATATATTTCGCCATTGTGTGACCGGATTTGTGGGGGGATAAGAGCACTACTCATTTTCAAACGAGCATGGAATGGCATCTATGCTTGGGGCTGCGTCACCTTGCTGCTCGATGCTGCCGGTCGGCTGAGAAAACGTCGTTTGCCTTTGACTGCGAAGGGGTCGATGAGTAAGAGTCGCTGGTTCGCATCGCTGGCTGAAGGGGAAACAATTGTGGTCACGAATTTTCGGCGGCCAGCATCAGCCGCGTGACCACGCAACTGGACGAGGAACTGCAGAAGTTCGCGCGGCGGCCGCTGGAGGAAGAATACCCGTATGTGGTAGTGGACGCGCGTTACGAGAAGGTGCGGCAGGACGGGGTGATCCGCAGCCAGGCGGTGCAAGTGGCCATCGGGATCAACTGGGAGGGAAGGCGTTGCGTGCTGGCGGTGGAAATGGCCAACCGGGAAAGCGAAAGCAGCTGGAAAGAGTTTCTGCTGGGGCTGAAGCAGCGCGGCTTGCGGGGAGTGGTGTGCGTGATGAGCGATGATCACGCGGGACTGCGCAAGGCTATTGCAGAAGTGCTGCCGGAAGCCAGTTGGCAGCGTTTGTTATGTGCATTTCTTACGGAACGCGCTAGACCATCTGCCACGCAAGAAAGACGACGATGTAATGACGGAGCTGCGCTGGATCTACGAACGCAAAAATGTAGAGGAGGCGCGGCGGGATCTGGCGGCCTGGCTGACGAAGTGGGAAGGGCGTTATCCGAAGCTGTGCGATTGGGCGGAGGCGAACATCGAGGAAACTCTGACGTTTTACCGGCTGCCGCAGGAACATCACAAGCATTTGAAGTCGACCAACATGCTGGAACGGATTAACCAGGAACTGAAGCGCCGCACGCTGGTGGTGCGGATCTTTCCGAATACAGCCAGTTGCCTGCGTCTGATTCGGGCATTGGCGGTAGAGATTCACGAGGACTGGGTGGAGGCCATCCGGTACTTGAATATGGAGGTGCTGAAAGAACAACTGAAAGAACAACGCAGGAATCTGGCGCCGGCGGCCTGAGGGGCTGACCCCAAGGGGGACGAAACCCTGCGGTTTCTTCCCCCTTGGGAATCCCTCTTTTTCCCTGATGGCTCTGAGCTCACCAGCAGGATACACGAGAGCCTCGTGACCCACCGGAACCGCCCGTCGCGTGGTAGGTCGGTGCCACAACGGTGCTCGCCGGCAAGGGTGCGCTCCGCCGCGCCCGAAAGCGGCGCGCCCTTGCCGCCTGTGCGCCGTTGTGGCGCGCGGGATCAGCGACGGGCGGCTCCGGCGGGATCACGAGGCAAAGGCGGCCTACGTCGGCCTAGCGGCCGACCAAGCCGAACAGACGGACGAATGACTCATTCGATTTTGCAGAACTTGACAAACACAACTCCTTCAAGTCGCCCCTATCGAAACTGCCTCGGCCTGCGCAGTTCACTGTTCTCGCGCCATCGCGTCCGAGGCAGTCCCGATAGGGCGCTAACGGCTTATGGGGACTAATCGGTCCGCGCTTCCGCGACCGGGATTTGTCGCGGCGAAGCGGAACTCTAGCGCCGTTCCGAGAGAAGCGGGAAAGAGGAGAAAGGCCGTGGCCGAAGGATCACGGCGGCGATCATCCCCTTTTAATGGGCCCAGGGACATCGCGATCAGCGGCGCAGAGCCCGCCGCTTGTCAAGCCTTCCAGCCTGTCTTGAATCCTAACTCGCGGTTCACTTTGAACGGTGTACAGCACTCAAGTCCAAACTGTGCGCAGACGTCAGGAATTCTTCGATTCTGCCGTTTCTTGCTCGGGGCAGATACCTCGTTCGTCACAACGCAACGATCATTTCCAGAAAGACAATAAGCGATCAGAAATGGATCGCGCCCTACCTCTTCTAGCTCATCATCTGTAAGATCGTCGGCGTATCCGACTTCCACAACCGAATTCACAATATCCTGGTCAGCGACCTCATCCAAAAGTAGTGCCTGTTTATTTGCCGTGTCTTTGATCCACACCACCAACGGATCGTCAATCCTGCCCACCAAGATTTCTTCCATGATTTCGAGAGGAACCTTGATATTACCGGCGTATCCCTGAAACTGCAGCCATTCCCAAAATTCCGGGACCTGATCAATCGGATAGTAGGTGTTGTTCGCCGTGATTAATGTGTTCGCATCGAAGAGATAGAGCACTGTTTATCGCAGGCCCTGATTGGGTCCGTAGGCCAGCAACGGCTCTACATTCGTGGGCTTGACGCCCAGCACACGGCCCGCTTTCGTATAGGTAGTGTTCCCTTCATCCAGTGCCCGGCGCATCAACCCGAGGAGAGCATCGCCTACGCGCTGCCGCCGGACGACATAATAGCTCGGCCCGCCTTCCGCAGCCCTTTGCTTGTCTGCCTGCCGCTGCTTCTGCGCCAGCCATTCCTCCCGAAATCGCGCAGTCAAACTCATCCATACGGGCCGCGGCAAGCGTCCGGCGCGAAACAGCTTATAAGCCACCATCGACCGGCCAATTCGCCGAACTTCGGCAAACTTGGACATTTCGGCCGCCATCTTCTCTATTTTCGATGGCTTAGGAAACCCCTCAAGCTCAGTTGCAGGAAGCAGGATTTCGCCGGCCACATCGTTGCAGTACTGCTCGATTTGCGCCGTCGCATCCGTACCACTGACACCCGTCTTGCCAAGCCACAGATGGACAAGCTCATGAAGCGCGGTAAACGACCACGCCGTTTTCGCATCCTGATCGTTGATGACGATCATGGGTGCCAACGGATCGGCAATCGCAAAACCTCGAAAGATTTCCAACGGGATATTGCTGTGATAGCTGCCCAAATTGCCGAGCAGCAGCACAAAAACACCGGCGGCTTCGATCTGTGCGCGCAAATACGCAAATGCGTCATCGCCAGTCTTCTCGCCACGGAACGCACCCAGCGAAAATCCCAGATTTTCCGATATCCGTCGCGCCAACTCGGCGGCTGGCATCTTCATGGTCGCCGTGCCGACGAAGCCGGGCCCTTCCGCTTCCTCGTCTTCTAATATCGAGCGGATCAGACCCTGACGTCCCTTGATATCCCTGATCAGCGCATCGAGGTCGGGGTTATACGCATCTTCGCCCGGCAGCGTACGAAAATCCTGCCCCCTGTCGCCTCTCCTTGGTGGCTGGCTCAGGTAAAACACCAAAAGAGGGCGACGGTACGCTTTTGTCATTCTTAGGAGAAGCGGGCGCGGCGGATCGCCCGCCTCTTCGATCTTCGCCAGGCGCTCCGGTCCCGTTTCGCCCCTTGCCTCTTTCAGTCCGATTGCACGCGCGGCCTCTTCGAGCGACAGCCCCGCCGTCTCCCGCGCCCACGTCAGAACCTCCGACCGTATCGCGCCCATGGAAAGCCTACTCTATCTTATTGACGTCCGTACTACAAAACCCGACGCAAAGAACGCCACGCCTAAGAATATCATCCGTTGGCGAATAAGCATTCTTCCCTTCGTGCGATGCGGGCTACTTCGAGGCGACCGCCAACCACGGGCGCGACCAGCATATATGACGCCGTCGATCAGGCCGTGCAAGCCTGGTGCAGATTACGGGTGGTGGGATGCCGATACCGTGGCGACCGTCAGGATCCACGTTCCTGAACGCCGCTGACCCGGCGCTCCACTCAAGAGCGATTTCCAGATCGCGTAGCTGTCCGCATTCTCGCTGAGAATTTGGAAAAACGCTTCGATCTTGACTAGCTCAACCTGAGCTTCCTCAATTGTGAAACCGAGGCCGTTAACGGCGGCCGGCCGCGTCGCCGCGTTCCAAAACTCAGCTACGTTCTGAGCCCCAATAAAGAGCGGCACCTCCCGCTTCATCAGGAGTTCCAGGGCGCGAACCGCTGCGGCATGCATCGGGTGAGCCGGCTGCACGGAGCGCAGCAGGATATTAGTATCGAGGAAAGCCGGCATTTTACCCGCGGTCCGGGTACAGACTTGCGCGGCTAATGGCCTCGTCGGAGAGCGGTGCCGTGTAGCGATGGCTTTGCGCCCACTGCACGAAGGCGCGAGCTTTCTCTTCGCCGCTGGTTGTGGGGGGCGGCGTAGCGGTTGCCTGTTCGAGCGCGTCAAGGGCTTTTTCGAGCACCTCGCCGGCGTCGTGGAAGCGGCCGTTCGGGATGTGCGCGTTCACGCGCTGTACCAGTTCGGGCTTATGGATTTCAAGGTTCATTCTCAAGCCCTCCTTTCAAAATTATATCCACGGCGCCCACCATACGCCGGCGCGGCGCCGCTTGTCACTGCGACGATGATGAGCCAGAGCCCCGAGGGTTTCATTGCCGGTTCTGGACTCTCATCGCAGCGTCTGACCCTTTCGGGACGTCGCAAACCTACAGTTTAGGGACGTAATGGCGCTTGCTTCGTTGGGTCACGGCCGGGCAAAAGCCCACGAAGTGTTGTGGAGATTACTCCCCATAAACGCGCTTATCGTCCATCAAGGGCGTTCTGGGAATTACTCCCTACAAGCCGGCTGGTGGCCGCCGATCGGCTAGAGGTCCGCGATGATCTCGTCGCGCGACACACCTTTATGCCGGGCGACGGCGAGAAGGATCGAACTGAATGTTCCGAGTCTGAGGGGATGGTGGTCTGGAATCGCGATCCGGTGATGCGTCGGCTGGGCGGTTTCCAGAATGATGTGGCTGCCGACTTGGTGCACCCTCGCGTACTGCCATTTTCGGCACAACAGGTCAGCGAGGCCCGTGCCGGAAACGTTCCGTGGAATCTTCATGCAACCAGGAGGACTTCGTCGCGAACAAGGTGAAGCCGAACTCGCTCAGGCCGGGGGCGGTCAAAAAAGAACGCAGAGATCGCCTCCAGCACGTTCTTACGCAACTCGTCCCACGTGTCCCCTTCGGTGAAGATGCTTTCCGTGAGACATTCGGCGCAGTACCCGCCATCGGACTCCTGGACCACCTCGAACACCAGCTCAGCCATACGTCTATGATACGGCATGAATTTGCTTGACCGATGGATCAGCCGCGATAGTCTTCCCGCGGATTAGTCCCCACAAGTCGTTAGCGCCCTATCGGGAGTGCCGCGGACGAAAGTCCCCGCGAAAACGGAATAAGGTTCGGGCCGCGGCACTTTCGATAGGGGCGACTTGAAGGAAGCCGCTGGCGCGGCGGGCCGCGCTATGGAGCCGCGAGCTTGTTTTTGGGGTTTTGGTGCTGGCAACGAGAGTAACGCCGCACGCTGGGATGGTGGGAGAGCCGCCCTCGAGGCCTTCGAAGGGGTTTGGGTACGGCGGTAATGGGCGCCGTAACCGGATGGGAGTTAATTGGTCGCGCTCCCGCCGTCAGGCGGACAAACAAATGCAGCCGCGCCCGGGGGCACGTAGTTTGGCCGCGAGCTTTGTGGTTCGTTACGAACTGTCGAGAGCCCTGCACCGGGCAGCTATCCGCCGAGCGGAGAGGTTTGGTCCGATCCGCATTTCGGCATTGCAGTGCGGGCACTGCCAGGTGGAACTCTTGGCAGTGCCCGTAGGGCAAGGATCGGGCGGCAGTGGCGCGGTGGAGAGAAGTTGCCGGGCGAGGGCCAGCAGGGCGGATCGCCGGTTGTTAGTGAGGAATCCGAATTGTCGGATTCGGACGAAGCCGCGCGGCAGAATGTGCTGAGTGAAGCGGCGGAGGAACTCCGTCGCTTCCAAAGTCATCTTCTTGTGCTTGTTGCCATGCGCGTAGTCTTTCCAGCGGAAAGTGACGCGCTCTCCGTCAAAGGAGAGTAAGCGGTGATTACTGATCGCGACGCGATGCGTATAACGGCCGAGATAGCGTAGTACCAGGATGGGGGCACCGAATGCCGGCTTGGCGTAAACGACCCACTTTTGCTTGAAAAGTGAATCGACAAAGACGGCAAATCGCTTCGGGTCTGCGAGTTGGGCCGTGGCCCCGGAAAAGACGAGCTTCCCTTCGCGGAACGCCTTCCGCAGTCCTTCTACGAACTTAGCCCTAAAAACGGAGCTGAGCACGTTGACCGGCAGGAAGAAGGCGTACTTCGGGTGAATCCAGCGTTCCCGATTCGCGGAGAATCCGCCGGCCGGAACCACGCAGTGTACATGGGGATGAAGGAGTAGGTTTTGCCCCCAAGTGTGCAGAATGCTGATGAAGCCAATCTGTGCACCCAGTCGTTTGGGGTTGGCCGCGACCTCAAGCATGGTGTCAGCGCTGGCGCGGAAAAGCAGGTCATACAAAATCCGGGCGTTGCGCCGGCAGAGAGGGTTCAACTCATGCGGCAAAGTGAATACGACGTGGAAGTAAGGAACGTCGAGAAGTTCCTTTTCTCGTGCAGCGAGCCAGCGTTGGCGAGCTTGTGCCTGACACTTCGGACAGTGCCGGTTCCGGCAGGAATTATAAGAGATGGCCTGATGACCGCATTGGGAACATTGATCGATGTGGCCTCCCAGCGCTGCCGTGCGGCAGCGGGTGATGGCCCGCAGCACGCTCAGTTGCTGGAAGTTCAACCAAGGGCTCTGATCTATGAAGCGGTCGCCTTGCTTGTGGAGTAGATCGGCCACCTCCACGGCAGGCCGGGTCATTGCGGTTTACGCAACTTCCGGGAAAGGGCGAGGGTTGTCGGCTTCGGGATGGTGATCTGTTCGAGAGGGTTTGCCGTGGCTTGCAGGTGCCGTCGGGAGAGATGCAGGTAAACTGTGGTTGCCTCCAGATCCGAATGGCCGAGCATCATCTGGATGCTCCTTAGGTCGGCGCCGGATTCGAGAAGGTGGGTCGCAAAGCAGTGTCGAAGCGTGTGGGGGGTTACACGTTTCTTGATGCCGGCGCGGATGGTAGCTTCGTGCACGGCTTGCCAGACGATCTTTTCGGTTATCGGTTTGTCCGCGCGCGAGTGGTTCACCGTGCCGGGGAACAGGTAGGTCTCGGGCCGCATCCAGCGGTAGTATTCGCGCAGCGCGTCGAGCAGCTTCTTGCTCAGAGGAACTTCCCGATCGATGCCGCCTTTGCCTTGCACCACGCGGAGCATCATGCGCTTGCTGTCTACGTCGGCGACCTTGAGGCGGCACAACTCGGCGCGGCGCAGGCCCGTCGAGTAAAGAGTCATCAGCATGGTGCGGTGGTAGAGGTTGCGCGCCGCGCCAATCAAATGAGCGACCTCATCCGGACTGAGGATCACTGGCAGTCGCGAGACGCTGTTTTGGATATGGCAGATCCTCCTTCATATCGCGCCGCTTGAGCACCTTGATGTAGAGGAAGCGGAGCGCGCAAATGTTCAAAACAACCGTGTTGACGGCCAGTTTGCGCGTTCCCAGCAGGTGCGCATGGTAGCTTCGGAGGTCATCGGGGCCGACTTCCTCGAGCGGCCCGTCAACGTGCGCTCGGAAATGTTCTACGGCTTTCAGGTACGAGTGAATCGTGGTGGTAGCGTAATTGCGGCGGATGAGTTCTTCTCGCATCCGCTGAATGAGTGTTGTCAAAGAGATCTCCTATCTCAGTAACAACCGTAGCCCTCAAACAACTACGAATGGTCGGTCGGCCGCCGCGCCAGCGGCTTCGTTCAAGTCGGACAGCGTCCAGGGATGCAGGACGGCCGGTGAAATCAAACTGGCGAGTCCGCACTGCAAGCCTGCGTCGATCCACTTTTGCTAGTTGCGCGTTGCCGTGGAGGCGACGTGGAAAAGTTTCACGGACCAGTGCGGGGACACGACACTTCCGCGAAGCGGGCGTTTTTCAGCCAACCGACAGACGCCGAAGTGACAAGGCAGCGCGCCGTTCCAGGTCTCGAGTGGGTTCAACCACCGTAGCTCCGGGAAGCGGCGGAAGCCCTGGCCGGTCGATGCCAGCGGTCCAGGATGCAAAGGAACGACGCCGGGTTGCCTCAGCTATTCGCCAACGATTGCAAATGCCTCCTTGGGAGATTTCGGATTCTCCCAGATTCTGGAATTGGCGCCGATGCGAATGAATGCCCACACCGTCACCCAAGGCAGGCCGATTGTGCCGCCGCTCGCGAGCAGGTCCTGAAGCCACTATGCAGCGGCCTTCTGCCGCGGCGCATCGGCGTTGTAGGCATACAGGAGCAGGTTGGCGTCGAGGACGGTCATCGGTGGCGGTCGCCCTCGCCGTACTCCAGGAGCGACTCGACGCTGTCATAATTCAGGCCCGGTTTGTGGCCCATGTGGGTGGGTAGAATTGCGAGCGCACGACGGCGCGGCTGGTAGTCGATACCCAACAGTGCCGCCCGCAGCAGATCATTGAGGGTATCCCGGAAGGAAGCTACCCTGGACAGGCTCTCCGCGGGTGCCTGTGCCTTAGCTCCTAAGTCGCCAGTTCGTGCTCGATGATCACACCAGCACTTAGTGTTTTGCCAACGACGCAACATTGCTGGGACACAGCCATGAGCTTATCGATCTCGGACTGCCCGCCGTTCCGGACACTCACTCGCGTGCGCGTTCGCATTCTGAGGAAGCCTACCGGGGCCGCCGGCACGCCGAGAGAACCACGCAGATCGATGTCGCCCTCGACCTCCACCTCGAGCAAGGTAAGCTCCAGACGCATCATGTTCGCGACCATACGAATGGTGAGTTCGTGGCAGCACGCAAGGGCGGCGCATAACACGTCGCCAGGCGTCGCGGCATCGTGGGGGCCGCCGTGGCCCCGATGAGCGGCCACGAGTAACGCTTCGGAACCGCCTTGAGGAACGACCGCCGCATGGAACGGATCAGCGAGTTCGCAGGCCGCTGACCGCGCTCGATCAATCACAACTGCTGTCGACGGATCGGCCTTGTATCGCGCTCTCAAGGGCGCCTGTAATTCTCTTACATTTGCCATACGCTCCCGCCTGAATCGCCTTTTTGGAACCCGGATCTGTGCCATGATACACCAAATCATTTCGCTCGGGCACGGTTCCGTAGGTCCGGGAAGCGGCGTCCGTTACCAACGGACCGGTCTCGAAAATCTCCACCTGTCGCAAGCGGTCGAGACGTTTAGGCGGGGGTTGAGGGGGAGAGGGTGGGATCGAGTATTGCGATGTGACGCTTGCTTACCGTTTTGAAAAGGGGGCGAATGCGCTGGTATTATTGGAGGGAACCGGAGGGAACAAAGTTCGATGCGCCCGTATGTGCTGCATTTCACCGTACTTTTCGCGGGGTTGGGTATGGCGCAGGCGCCGCTGCTGGCGACGGTGGCGATTACAGCAATGACTCCAGCGCTTGTCTCGCCGCAGCCGGTGGGCACGCCGGTGTCGTGGACGGTCACGGCCACCGACACCAATCACAACTTTTTGACCTTTCAGTTCAATGTAGCGGAAGGCAGCCAACCATACTCCATGGTGCGGGACTTCAACGTGGGCTCCAAGTCCGGCACAGGCTGGACGGCGCAGCCGTTCACTTGGTCTACGATCGCGGGGGAAGGAACCTACTCCATCCAGGTTGTGGTGAAGGACCCCGTTTCGGGCGAATCGGCCACGCAAACCGTCAGCTATACCTTGACGTCCCGGGTGACGGGTACGGCGCCGATCGTGAGTGGGGTCAAGAATCCATTAGTGGCGCTGTTCAGCGCGCCCTCCTGCGCGACCGGCAGCAGCATGCGGGTGGCGTTCTATACCGGGAGCAATGCGCCCGGTTACACCAACTGGTTAGCCTGCAACGCGGGCGTGAGCACGAATACTTATGTCGGGGGCATGCTGCCGGTGACCACGTATACGATGTACTCCCAAACGAAGACGGGGAGCCAAATTGTCAACGGTCCCAATTTGAGTTTCACCACCGGAAAACTGCCCACCAACCTGGGCAAGACCAACGGGGTTCCCACGTTTACGATCAATACCCCAGCGGGCGCACAGAGCGATAACGCCGCCGCAACCATTTTATGGGCATTTTCCGGGGAACAAATGCCGGTGGCGACCGACTTGAACGGCAACATTATCTGGTTTTACGGCGGCGGGACGGCCACCCTGCTGACCCGCGCGATTGCCGGCGGCTCCTTCCTGACCATTCAGGATGGCTCCTCCTGGAACTCCTCGAATACGACCCTTCAAATGATCCGGCAGGTCGATCTGGCGGGCAACACGCAGATGGAAACCAACACTGGAGTGATTTCGCAGCAACTGGTGGCAATGGGGGCCGTGGATGCCGGTTCGTGCCGGGGCATTCCCAACCCGGCGCCGGTGGGCACCGCCTGTCTGAACGACTTTGACCACGAAGTGATTCGCTACACCGCCGGCGGCAATAGCTACACCGCGGTGCTAGCGCGCATCGAGAAGGTATTTGCGCCGGGAACCCAGGGCAGCAATCCGACCGGGCCGCCGCTGGACATACTCGGAGATATGGTAGTCGTGTTGAATTCGCAGTGGCAGGTAGTGTGGTACTTCGACACCTTCGAGCAGTTAGACATCAACCGCGCGGCTGTGCTGGGCGAGGTCGCGGAGCAAGGCGAGAATTGCGCGCCCGGCGAAGATTGCGCGCTTACGCTGTTGCTGGCCAGCAGCGCCAACGACTGGACCCATAGCAACTCGGTGCAATACGTTCCTTCGAGCGGCGACTTTCTGGTGTCGGTGAGAAATCAGGACTGGGTGATTGAAGTGAATTACGGCAATGGCGCGGGCCTGGGCAATGTGGTGTGGCGCATGGGGCAGGGAGGCGACTTCACGATGACCGCGCCGCCAACGGATACCTGGCCGTGGTTCTCGCATCAGCACGACGCGGGGTACGCCAGCTCCGGCAGCGGTCCGTTGACGTTGTTCGACAATGGCAACACCCGGGTGTCGCCTCCGCCTCTGGGTGTAGGCGGAGGAGACAGCCGAGGCATGGCATTAACTGTAAACCTCAATACCATGACGGTTTCACCGGTGGTGACCGTCGATTTGGGGACGTATGCGAAGTGTCTAGGGGCCGCGCAGTTGCTGTCTGACGGCGTTTATTTCTTCCAGCCGGGGAGCCCAAACGCCAATTCCATCGAGATATTGCCAACGGCGGGGAAGTTAGGGGGACCGCAAGTGCTGAACATTTTCAGCCCCAGCGTGTCGTATCGGGCGTGGCAGATGGTGAATCTCTACGCGCCTCCGGCCTGGTAGCACCGGTTCCAGTACTTGTTGACTTCAGAGGTTCTAACACGGAGAATGAGTTGGGCGATTGCCCAACAATCCCCGTGCAAGATGGGATTTGGCAGGAGGTAATGCGATGAAGAACGTTCGTGTGGACGGTATGTGCGCCGCTGGTGTGTTGCTGGCGCTCGCTCTTGTTTCTCCGCTGGCGGCCGAGACCATGGTCACTTTGGGCGCATCGGCTTCGCCGAGCGCGGGGGATGCCGGGGCCAACACCATTACGTTGACCGGACATGGCTTTCCCAGCGGGACGATTCCGCCGGCGAACGTGACCGTAACGCTGAATCCGGCCACGGTGGGCGCAGGCCCTTCGGGCACAACCACGGCCACCGCCGTAACCGTTGTTACGGGAACAGAGGAGCGGGTCAGCTTCAAGATACCGACTTCCATCGTGGTTACCGCGGCGACGGCCTATCAGGTTTCGATCTCGGGAACCACCTCCACGGGGACGGCGTTTGCAAGCAGTAACTCTTCGGCTTTGACCGTGAATGCTCCGGTGACGGTGACAACGGCCTCTCCCTTGCCTTCCGGCAGCGTGGGAACGAGCTATTCGGATACCCTGGCGGCCTCCGGGGGCAGCGGTACGTACACCTGGTCGGTGGCCAGCGGCGCGCTTCCGGCGGGTCTGACTTTGGCGGCTTCCGGCTTACTCAGCGGAACGCCGACCACCGCGGGCGCCTCGCACTTCGTGGCGAAAGCCACTGACAGCCTAGGCGGTCATGGAACCAAGAGCCTGGCTTTAACCATTGCGAACACGCTTACCATTACCACGGCTTCGCCGCTACCAACCGGCACGGTGGGAGTAAATTACACGACCACCCTCACAGCCACGGGCGGCAGCGGGTATAGCTGGTCGGTGAGCTCCGGATCGCTGCCCGCAGGACTAACGCTGTCCGCCGGGACCGGCGTCATCAGCGGACAACCGACAACAGCCGGCACGCCGAGTTTCACCATTCACGTGACCGATTCAGCTCACGCCGCGGCTAGCAAGGCGTTCACCATGACAGTCAATGCGGCGCTGACGATCACCACCAGTTCGCCGCTGCCGACCGGGACGGTGGGAGTGAATTACCTGCAGACCCTGACGGCGACGGGAGGCAGCGGAGTCTACACCTGGTTGGTGAGCGGGGGCGCGCTGCCGGCGGGCTTGACCCTGGGGGCCGCCACCGGCGCGATCAGCGGTCAGCCCACCACGGCGGGCACGCCGGGTTTCACCATTCAAGTAACGGATAGCAATTCGGCGACGGCCAGCAAGGCTTTCACGGTCACCATAGACCCGGCCCTGGTGATCACCACGGCCTCGCCACTGCCGACCGGGACGGTGGGCGTAAATTACGCGCAGACTCTCAGCGCCAGCGGGGGCACAGGATCGTATACATGGTCCGTCATCGCGGGGGCGCTGCCGGCGGGCTTGACGCTGGCTGCCAGTACAGGCGTCATTAGCGGCCAACCCACGACGGCGGGGACGCCCGGATTTACTATCCAGGTGACGGATACCAACTCAGTGACTGCCACGAAGGCGTTTACGGTAACGATTGACCCGGCGCTCACCATCACCACCACATCTCCCTTGCCGGCCGGTCAGGTTGGCGCGACTTACTCCGATACACTGACCGCGGCGGGCGGCAGCGGATCGTACACCTGGTCGATCAGCGCCGGAAGCCTGCCCGGGGGGCTCACGTTAACGGCATCGACGGGAGTGATTGCCGGCACGCCGACCACCCCGGCGACTGCGAATTTCACCATTCAGGTAACTGACACGGCCGCCGCGACGGCCAGCCTGCCGGTGGCCTTGACCATCAATCCGGCGGCTGCCATTACGTCGGTGACTCCGGGCACCGGATATCAGGGCTTTGGCATGCAGGTGACGATTACCGGTTCGAATACACATTTCGCGCAAGGCACAACGGTAGCGAGTTTTGGCCCAGGTATCGCCGTAGGGGGCGCCGCGGCCGGACAGCCAGGCCCGGTTACGGTGAACAGTTCCACGAGCGCCACGGCGGAAATCGCCGTGAGTGCTTCGGCCGCCATTGGAAGCCAGACGGTGACCGTCACGACCGGGGCGGAGACCGCTTCGCTAGCCAATGGATTCACGATCGACGGCGCCATCCCCTCCATTACCGTCACCACCAGCGCGACGACGCCGCTTTCGCCGGGGATCAGCGGATTTAACGATCCCTATCTGCTGCATGGCGTTGAATATTGGGATCCGAAATATCTGCCGCTGGTGGAAGCTTTGAAGCCCGGCTGGATTCGATTCCCCGGGGGCACCACATCGATGGCCTTCGACTGGGAAACCGCGCACATGAACACGTCGTGGATGGCGGAATTACAGCCACTGATGTCCGCGGGCCTCTATAACGCCTTGGTGGAAAGCCAGGATCTGACACAAGCCAAGGGCGGCGCGTGTATTTATCAGGGGGGCTGCGTCGGGGACTACACGACGTTCGTCAAGACGGTGGGCGCCAACTCATCCATTGTGGTCAACGGCTATACAGACAACAATCCGAATTCGGCGGGCAACCTCGTCTCTACGGCCGCCACCGCCGGCCTGGATGTGCTGACTTGGGAAATCGACAATGAGGCTTATTGCTGCCACTTGATCTACGCGAACTCCACCGCGTACCTCAACGCCGCCTACAATCCTACTTATCAGGACATCGTCAATACGAATCCCAGCGCCAACACGTCGCCTTCGTACATGGGCGAATACTCCGGATTACTTACGAGTTACACAGCCTGGGACAATCCCTTCAAGACTTTCAGCCCCCAATTCTGGACGGGCGCGGTTTTTCACATTTATCCGATCACCAACGACAGCATCAGCGAGACGGATGAAGAGCAAACTCTGAACGGTGTGCTGGCCTATGGTACGACCGATTATTACACTGACTATATTCAGCCTCTGATCGGCGCTAACACGCCGGTGTTCTTTACCGAAATCGATAGCGATGGGTATGGCAATCTGCCGTTCGAGGCTTACATTTACAATGCGATTTTCCTGGTTGAGTGGATATCGCGCATGTCTACCATTCCCCAGGTGAAGGCGGTGGGAGTTACCGACCTATTTTTGGGAAACGCCTACAATCAGGGCGTCATTCGCGCGGTCAACGATTACCAGACTTACCTGATTAACCAGGTGAAGGCGAATCCCAATTATTCGACCAATACGGCTACCAATCCGAATACGCAATTCCAGTTCTACAATTCGGCCAACGCCTTGGGCTTGACCATCGGTAACACGGCGATCAACGGCAGTTCGGCGACTTGGGCGACCACGGTGAACGGGGGGCCGACGGTCCCCATCATTTGCCCGTCCGTGCCGGCTCCCACGTGCAATGGGAATCCCATTCCGGCGGTTTACGCCCAAGGCTATCAGGGCACGGGGGGCGAAAACTATTTGCTGGTGACCAACAAATCCGGCTCTTCAGTCTCGATGGGGGTGGTGGTGAATGGCAACTTACTGGAAGGCACGGTAAATCTGACTTACGTTACGAGCGCGACGTACTCGGGTATGAATACGGCCACCAACCAGAACGCGCTCCAGATTCAGAGCGGCAGTTCATCGAATCCGGTGACGATCGGGCCGTATAGCATTACGCTGATCCAGTGGTAGAACAAAAGCTAAAGGGACGCTTGCGGGGACGCTTTTTCAAGAGGCGTGAAAGAATGGCTGGCAGGCGAAAGCGCCTGCCCCACCTTGCTTGGGCCGTATAGCATTACGCTAATCCAGTGGTACGACATTGCCGGCGCGGCACACGGGAGTGCGTGCGCCAGGTTTCGGGAGGTTTGCGGCCTTGACTTACTTTTAGATTAGATATAATCTAAGGTAGTTCACGGCATGGAATTGAATGCGATCAAGCGCTCCCTGGCGGGCAGCGGTTTGCGGAGCACTCCGCAGCGCTACGCGGTGATGGCGTTCCTGATGGAACAAGCCGGGCATCCCACAGCGGCGGAGATTTTCGAAGCTGTGAACCGCGTGGATCCGCGCTCTTCCCGGGCTACGATTTATAACAATTTGCGCGACTTGGTGCAGGCTGGTTTGGTGCGTGAAGTGGCCATGGAGGGCCGGGCGGCGCGATTTGATGCGAAAGGCATGCGGCATCACCACTTCATCTGCGATCGCTGCGGCAATGTCGAGGACGTGGACTGGTACGACGTGCCCCGGCCTGCCGCGGCCTCGCTCGGCAAGCGGGTGCTTCGCGAATGCGAACTTATTTTCCGGGGGCTGTGCGCCAAATGTGCGCGCCCGGCGCGCTTCCCGCTAAGGATTTTAATTCGAAGGAAAGGACAAACAGATGGAAAAACGAAGTAACAGAGGCAGCGGCGGCAACCGCCAACAATGGCCAAACTGTAGCAGGCGCGGCGAAGTGCCCGGTAGCGCACGGCGCCCGCGGGCGCGGGAACCGCGACTGGTGGCCGGACGCCCTGGACATTTCGGTTCTTCACCGGAACTCCAGCTTGTCCGACCCCATGGGCAATCGAGTTCGACTATGCCAAGGAGTTTGCAAGCCTCGATCTCGATGCGGTGATCAAGGACCTGCATGCCCTGATGACAGACTCCCAGGACTGGTGGCCAGCCGATTTCGGCCATTATGGCGGGTTGATGATCCGGATGGCATGGCACAGCGCCGGGACATATCGGATCACCGACGGCCGCGGCGGCGCGGGGGCAGGGCAGCAACGCTTCGCGCCTCTGAATAGCTGGCCGGACAACGCGAACCTGGATAAGGCGCGCCGCCTGTTGTGGCCGATCAAGCAGAAATATGGCGACAAAGATCTCGTGGGCCGACCTGATGATTCTCGCCGGCAACGTCGCTCTGGAATCGATGGGCTTCAAGACCTTCGGCTTTGCCGGCGGACGCGCCGACGTGTGGGAGCCGGAGGAACTTTACTGGGGTCCGGAAGGCACGTGGCTGGGCGATGAACGTTATAGCGGCGAGCGTCAACTGTCGGAGCCGCTCGGCGCGGTTCAGATGGGTCTGATCTACGTCAATCCGGAAGGCCCGAACGGCAACCCGGACCCGGTCGCGTCGGCGAGAGACATCCGCGAGACGTTCTTCCGCATGGCCATGAACGACGAAGAGACCGTGGCGCTGATCGCCGGCGGCCACACTTTTGGGAAGACGCACGGCGCCGGGGACCCGTCGCTGGTGGGGCCGGAGCCGGAAAGCGGCGCCCTGGAAGACCAAGGGTCTCGGGTGGAAGAGCAAGTTCGGCAAGGGCTTCGGCGCGGATGCGATCACGGGCGGTCCGGAGGTTACCTGGACGCAGACGCCCACTAAGTGGAGCAACCTGTTCTTCAAGAACCTGTTCGAAAACGAGTGGGAACTGACGACCAGTCCGGCGGGGGCGAAGCAGTGGCAGGCGAAGAATGGGCAGGCGACCGTACCGGATCCGTTCGACGAGACCAAGAAGCGCGTGCCGACGATGCTGACGACCGATCTGGCGCTGCGTTTCGATCCAGCATACGAGAAGATTTCGCGGCGATTCTACGAAAACCCCGATCAGTTTGCAGACGCATTCGCGCGCGCGTGGTTTAAGCTGACGCATCGCGATATGGGTCCGGTTTCGCGTTATCTCGGCTCGCTGGTGCCGAAGGAGAGCTTGATCTGGCAGGATCCGATTCCAGCGGTGGACCATGCTTTGATCACATGAAAACGATGCCGCTGCGTTGAAGGCGAAGATTCTCGCGTCGGGACTTTCGGTATCCGAGCTCGTTTCGACCGCGTGGGCATCGGCGTCGACATTTCGCGGGCTCGGACAAGCGCGGCGGGGCGAACGGCGCACGCATGCGGCTGGCTCCGCAGAAGGATTGGGAGGTCAATCAGCCGAAGCAGCTTGCCAAGGTGCTGGACAAGCTGGAGGCCATCCGGAAGGAATCGGGCAAGAAGGTATCACTTGCCGATTTGATCGTCTTGGGGGGAGATGCCGCGATTGAAAAGGCGGCGAAGGACGCCGGGGTGGAGGTGAAAGTGCCCTTCACGCCGGGACGCATGGACGCGTCGCAGGAACAGACCGACGTCACCTCTTTCGCTCCGCTAGAGCCGCGAGCCGATGGCTTCCGCAACTACATCAGCGGGAGGGCGCAGTTCATGCAGCCGGAGGAAGCCCTGGTGGACCGCGCGCAGCTACTGCGGCTGACCGGTCCGGAGATGACGGTGCTGGTCGGCGGACTTCGCGTGCTCGGCGCGAACGCAGGCGGCTCGAAGCATGGTGTCTTCACCGCAACGCCGGGAGTGTTGACGAACGACTTCTTCGTCAACCTGCTGGATATGCGCACGCAATGGCAGCCGGCGGAGGGCAAAAGCGGCGTCTACGAGGGTCGCGATCGGAAGACGAACGCGGTCAAGTGGACCGGAACCCGCGTCGACCTGATCTTCGGTTCGCACTCGCAGCTGCGCGCCTTCGCGGAGGTGTATGCGTGCGCGGGATCGAAGGAGAAGTTCGTGAAAGACTTTGTAGCGGCATGGAACAAGGTGATGAACCTCGGATCGCTACGAACTGGGGCGGACCAGCGAGACCAAGGAAGCCGCTGTTGCGTAACTGACTTACCGGGATCGTAACGGTAGGCGAATGTCAGGGTCGGGGCGCGCGTGAGGGCCGAGCGCGCGCCGTGCGGGCCGGACTGGCGATTGCCGACCCCGTCGGGCTTTGCACCTGGCATGCCGCGTTAAAATAACGCGAAAATAGCGCGCCCGTACCATCGGCGGGCGGGGAGCCTGGGCGAAGGTCCGCTTGGTCAAAATCGAGCAAGTGTTTAGATATGATGGGCTTGCTGGGCATTAGAGTGCGAGAATCGTTTGGCGATGCTTGTCTTGGGACGCGGATTACGCGGCGCTATTTTTGGTGATTATATACTTGGCAAAATAACCTAGCCGGAGTACTTTTGCGGGTTAGGCGTGACCGGGGTCGTTCTTGAGCTTACTTAGATTCGTTTGAGTTTCGGCGCAAGATCCGCCGTAGTTCCGTACGCCAGCCGCACGATTTTTTCCAACAACAAAGCCAAACTTTACCGGCAGGATCGATTTTGACTTTGAATAGCCATCCGGGTTTCGGACCATCTTCGCAACGCGGACAATGTTCCCTTTCCATTCAGCCGTAGGGCGATCGAAGAAATGGGTGAGCCTGCGAATCACTCGCTGACAACCGATTTGAACGACGAAAGTGTTCGATCGGCAATCTGCTGTACGCCTTCTAGGGAACGCTTGGAGCAGCTCACGCTTTCCAGAAAAGCCTCACGTGAAAGGGCCTGTGCTGACGGAGGATCTCTCGAAAACATGGTGCGCCTTTGTGGCGAGTTTCAGATGGGTAGCGAGTCTTCCTTGATATTTCCGTAGAACAGCAGCTAGAGACACGGACGACATCCACCTGCGAGTGCAACCGAGGCCTTGCAGATGACCGAGTATAATCATCGAAGACTCTGTGAAGCAAATTGCTGCCGCACTACGACCGACTCACCTAGCGGCTGATGCGGCGGGGTTTGCAAATGCAAACATTCTTTTTGTCGACAACCGTCTTCGTGCAGATGCCAGGCTTGCCGTCAACCTCGCAGACGGCCTCCTTGCACTCCTTGTCGACGCTGCACTTTCCGACTGGGATGAAGCCGGCTTGTTGCAGGATTTTCGGAACGCCGGTGAGCGGCGTACAAGCGCCGGAGTAGGCGGCGGCGGTCTGTTTCACAAAGATAGTGCCGCTGGCAAGCACCGCAAGCGCTAAGCCGAAACAGCTCGACAGCAGTAGGTGTTTTCTTCTCATATGTTCTCCAGATGACTAATTAGTCCGGTGTTAAGGGGCAATCGGTATTACCGCTGTATAACCGATTTCAGGCACTGTTAGGATCAACTATAGACGCGCTGCGGTAAGTTGTCAAGATCACTCACTTACACGCGGCGATTCACTGGCAAGCGCGGCACATAGGACGGACACGGTAACCAAGACGAGGGCCGGCTCCTGCATGGGAAAGTCGACCAGGCTATGAGCCGCCACGCAAGTAACTCCCAAACACCACGGGCGGCGTAGGGCGGCGCGTAGGGCGTACCCAAGCACTCCCAGCAGGGCGGCCAGCATGAACAAGCCGCCATCGGCGGCCCACTCGGCCCAATCGTCGTGAGCGTGGTTGACGATGACGCCGATATCGAAGCGGGCATAGGCGGGGTAGACGGTTTCGAAGCTGCCGAGTCCGAAGCCAGTCAGCGGGTGAACCTTGGCCATGGTTACGGCGGAGGCGAGCATTTCGCCGCGAAAGCCGATGGTTTCGTGAAATCGCTCAACCAGCTGCTGCCAGCCGACTATGGCAGTGAAGACGAGGGCCAAGGCGGCGAACGACGCGGCGGCGCCGCGGATGCCGGACCTGCGAACGTGCGACTGGCGCGAGAGCAGCACCAGCGTGACGGCGCTTTCGAGGACGACCAGCACGGAGCCGGCGCGGGAGGCTCCGGCGATGACGGAAGCAAACATGGCGGCCGCTGCGGCGGTGTAAGCGACCGATACGCGCTTTCCGGCGAATGCTTCGTACAGGGCGGCGGGCAAGACTAACTCTATGAGAGCCGAGTAACGATCGCGATTGAGGAAGGGCCCCATCACCATATCCTGATAGCCACTGTCGAAGAAGCCGAGTAACTTGCCGGGGGCAACGAAGAAACAGATGGTGGAATACAGGGCCAAGGCAAACGTAAAGTAAATCAGGGCGCGGCGCAGGCTGCCCAGGATGGCGGGCGCGGAGCAGATTTGCAGGACTAAGTAAGACGCCGCCGCATAAGAACACCAATGGGCGAGGGCGGACGTGGTTTGCCAGGGAGTGACGGTCGTTTTGGCGGCCAGTTGCGCCACGCCCACGATGACGGGTATTAAGAGCAGCGCGAGGACCGGATGCAACACGGGCCACACGCCGGCGTAGCCGAGCGCGGCGACCCAACCGAGGGCCAGGCTGAAGATGACGCATTCGAGCAGGTTGGCGGCGAAGCCTTCGGGAAGCCAGACGGAAAGGATGGCGGCCACGAGGGCGATGCCGAACAGCATGGCGGTAGCGCGCGCGAGCCGCGGAAAGCGCTGGGCGGGCGTCATGGGATGGCTTCGAGGGTCACTCGCCGCAGGGTGATGGCTCCGGCGATACGCACGGTGCCGACTACGCGGTCGTAATTCAAAGTAAGTCTGCCGGCGGTAACACCGGCCGGAGTTTCGAAGGTGAGGGCGCGGGAACGCGGTCGGCCGCGGGCAAGATGTCATGCCCGCCGAGCGGGGTCCAGAGCTTCCAGGATATGCCGGTGGCGGATTCGAGGTTGGAGGTTTCGTAGTCGGATTGCAGCCGGTATTTCGTATTAGGGTTGAGGGCGACCCAGTTGGTGAGGAGTTCGCAGTGTTCGGGTTGGCTGCCGGAAAAGGTAAGACTCAGCCCGGGAGTGTCTTTATCGCTGGCTTGCACGCCTAAGACGGGATTGAGGCGCCAATCGAAGGCCGCACCGAGAAAGGGCTGATGCAGGTTGTTGTTGGCGAGCGGACACGCGGGCGATACGGAGGATTGGTGAATGAGGCGCGCGGAGGCGAGATCGTTCCAAACCCGGATGGCTTCGGATGGATGGCCGCTTTCGACGGCTCTGCCGCAGAAGTCAAGCAGGGAAGCGACGCTATCGGGGTCGCGGTAGGAGACGAGGCTGGCGGCAACAGGGGCGGCCAAATCCGGACGTTTTGCTTCATTGAGCAGATAATCGAGGAATTGCCGCAGCACGGCGGCGCGGGGAGGCAGGGCGCTCAACGGAATTTCGCCGTTCGGGGCCAATTGGCGACACTGGCGCAGGAGGGGTGTGATGTCGTCGTAGGAGACGGCCAGGGCTTGCTTGACGGCCGGCCAGAAGTGGGCCGGATCGTTATGCCGGAAATAGAAATCGGACAGCAGCCAGCGGGGGGCGAAGCCGTCATCGAGACGGGCGGCCTGCCGCAGCGCCCTTTCGGCGGCGGCATCATTGCCTTTCGACTCGGCGATGCGGGAGTAGCGAATCCACCAGGTGGAGTTCAGGGGATCGACAGCCAGCGCGTTTTGAATGGCGGGCAGGGCAACGGCAGGGTCGGCTTCGGCGAGGGCGGCGTAGAGGTTGGGGTTGGCGGGGGTGAGGCGGATGGCGCGCCGGAGATCGGAAGGCGTTTGGGTACGGGCGAGATAGGAGGCCGCGGCGAAGCGGAGCGAGGCACCGCCGGCGCAGAGCAGCAGCAGGGCGGTGAGGAGCGCGAAGGCGCGGGGCATGGGAGCGCGGCGATTACGGCTGCTCCTGTTTGGGTCCGGTATCGCGGACGACGTAATAGAGGATCGCGAGGAAGCCGACGATGCCCCCCCCCCAGAGAAGGAATTCGCGGCGATGGCGCAGGCGCGCGCGGTGGCGTTCTTCGGGACGCTTCTTACGGCCGGCGCGGCGCAGCAGGCCGGTATCGATCTTGACGAAGGAGCGGGAGAGGCATTCCTGGCAGCGATAGGGGTAGTAGCCGAATGCGCCGTAGAGGCGCTCGACGGGGCCGGTGCGGCGCGAGCGCTTCAGTTCAGCGCTGTGGCATTTGGGGCAGACGGTTTCGTGGCCTTCGGTTTCGTGGCTATCTTCGGGCGGCGCGGTTTCGCGGGGCTGGGGACGCCTGGCGGGGGGCGCGGCTTTGGCGGGCGCGGCTTTGGGCGCGGGCGCATCGATGGTGAACTCTTCGTAGGCCGCTTCCGTGCGCATGGCGCCGGACGGCTCTTCGAAGAAGAAGCCGGCGCGGACCACGCCATCGGACCTGGGGTGGACGACCAGCGCGACCTGGGCGGCGCCGGGGAAGTAGCGCGCCTGGACCTGGCGGTCGCGATCGGAGAGAAAGATCTTGCTGCGCAGGTGAGAGTGATACCAACCCAGGGCTTGCAGGCCGTTCAAGCCGGGATCGGCCGAGGGGGCGGCGAGGAGATGGCGCAAGCGCTCTTCGTCTTTTTCGGAGAGAACGAAGCCGGGGCCGAAGGCGTGTTCGCAGGCGAGGGGGCGGGCGGCGAGGAGGCAGAGGCGGCCCTGCTGTTGGACACCGAACAGCACGCCGCCGACTTCGCGTCCGCCATGGGGCAGGGCGCGGCCGCGCTCGACCTGGGCGCGAATATCATGGAGCACGGCGGGCGAGCACTGCAAGAGAAAGGCGCACTGGCCGATCCGCCACGATTTGAGGCCGCCGTTCTCCTGCGCTTCTAGACCGATGTCATCCACGGTGGGAAGGAACATACTACATCACGACGGGCAGTTCCGGCTGGACTTTTGGGCGGCGGAGGATGTAAAAAAGCGCGCAGGCGGCGGCGACGGCGAGGCCATCGTCGGCGATATCGCGCCATTCCATGGGGTGGCCGTAGATGAAGTGCTGGAGGACTTCGAGGGAGACACCCAAGAGGAAAGTGGAGGCGATGGCGGCGGCTTCGGCGGCGCGGGTGCGCGACAGGGCGAGCAGCATGAGGGCGGCTCCGGCGAAGGCGATCCAATGGATGGGGCGGTGGAAGCCGCGGATGGCGCCGGGGCGGGCGGGTTGGAGGGAGCCGGCGACGAGGAGGGCGAGCCAGACGGCGGCGAGGGCACGGAGGGGGAAGCGTGCTAGTGTTCGGTTATGGGACGTCATGCGGGGGAGTGGGGGTGGGGCGTTGGCATGAGAAGTTTACAAGGGCTGGGCCACTGGTTCGGTAGAATCATTTTGGCGGATGAAGGATGAAAGTCGTATTCGTCGCCGCCGGCATTTTGGTGGTGCAACTGGCGGTTTCTATTTTTATCGGGAAGCTGATTCGCGCGGGGCGCGGGCGGCCGCAATCAGTAAGACCCACGCGGCGCGATGACGGCCCGGACGGTGCGGGCCAGGATGTAAATGTCGAGCCACAGGGACCAGTTTCGAATGTAATAGGTGTCTAGCGACTGCTGCACCTGCAGATCGCCGTCGCTCCTCGCCGAGACCTGCCACAAGCCCGTCAAACCGGGCCGCACGTGACGGCGGAGCTCCTGAAATTCCGGGTCGAAGCGAGAGTTGTGGTACGTGGCGAAGGGGCGCGGCCCCACCAAACTCATCTCGCCGGTCAAGACATTCCAAAGCTGGGGCAGTTCGTCGAGGCTGGTCTTGCGCAGAAAATGCCCGACGCCGGGGAGAATGCGGGGATCCTTTTTCAGCTTGCAGAAGCGGTCCCACTCGGCGCGCGCCTCCGGATGGGCGGCCAGGTGCGCTTCCAGCATCTCGCTGGCCTTGGGGAACATGGTGCGAAGCTTGAGAATGTTGAGGACGGTTCCGTCGCGGCCCTCCCGCCGATCGAGGTAAAACGGGTTGCCGGGGCTGACGCGCCTGACCCAGAGAGCGCAGAGCGCCAGAACCGGCGCCGCCACCAACAGTCCAGCGGCCGCGGCGATTACGTCGATGGTTCGCTTGAGGCCCTGCGCCATGGGATCGAGCAGTTTCTGGTGGGTTTCAAAGCCGGTCATGCCGCCGAGGTCGCGAGGCTCGGTCCATTGGGTGGAGTGGCCGCCCAGTTCGGAGATCATCAGGATGCGGGGGAAGATGCGGCGCCAGCGGCGCAAATGCCAGACGAGGTGCTGGCGCGGCATGTTGGCGATGGCTACGATGGCGTAGCCCAAGCCATACTGCTTGGCCACCCATCCGGCGTCGCCCAAGGATCCGGCCACGGGCAAGCCGTCGCACTCGCCGAGTTTTCGCGGATCGTCGTCGAGGAACGCCATGGGACGGTAGCCCAAGACGCGGTTTTCGCGGAGATTGCGGAGAGTGGCGCGTCCCATGGGACCGGCGCCGATGATGAGGACGGGGACGCCCCACCACGAGCGCCGCGCCATGAGGTGCATGGCCAGGCAGCGGCCCAGGGAGACGAGCGGCATGGATAGCCCCCAGGCGAGCAGCAGCGCGCCGCGCGAATCGGCCCAGGAGCCTTTCGACACGAACATGGCGAACAGGAACAGCAGGTAGACGGTGCTGACGCCGCGGCAGATGCGGCGCATGTGCTCCACGGCGGTGAAGCCGATTCCAGGATACTGCCCCCCCCCCGCGAATACGCCCACGCAGCACAGCGGGAGCAGGAGCATCTGGGGCTGGAGGCTTGGGATGCCCGGATTGACCAGGCGCCACAGGGCAAAGCCAGCCACCACGGCCGCGCCGGACATGGCGAAGTCGGAAGTGACGAGGGTGGCCGCCATGTAGGCGGGCGAATAGGCGGACTGGCGCGCGCCCGCAGCGGTTGCCGCGCCGCGCGGAAGCGGGCCCTCGTCGCGAATTCTCTGCGCCGCAGTCGACATGGGCAGTTGGGAGAAGGTGCCGGTTAGTCGCCCGAAGCAGTTCGCTCGCGACGGCTTCGCCCACGGACGCGCGCACCTGCGCGTCGATCCACGCGTAGGTCTTCTTCAGGCCGGCGAGCAGCGTTTCCGACGGCGCCCAGCCGAGCTTTTCACGGATCAGGCGGTTATCGGAATTGCGCCCGCGCACGCCGAGGGGGCCGTCGATGTGGCGGATGGAGAGGCGCTTGCCGGCGATGGCGATGGCCATTTCGGCGAGCTGGTTGATGGTGACCATCTCGTCGGAGCCGATGTTGACGGGGCCGGTGAAATCGGACTCGCATCAGGCGGCGCACGCCTTCCACGCATTCGTCGA
This sequence comes from Bryobacterales bacterium, assembly GCA_963738375.1. Taxonomy (GTDB): domain Bacteria; phylum Acidobacteriota; class Terriglobia; order Bryobacterales; family Bryobacteraceae; genus Bog-159. The sequence continues at coordinate 970,863 of CAVTWL010000006.1, forward strand.
TGTAGAGGAAGGAGCGGGTCTGCTTGCCGTCGCCCCAGATTTCGATGGCGCCGCCGTCGTCGGGCCTCGGCCACCTTGCGGCAGATGGCGGCCGGCGCTTTTTCCTTGCCGCCGCACCAGGTGCCTTCGGGGCCGAAGATGTTGTGGAAGCGGGCGATGCGGACTGCCACGCCGTAGTTGCGCATGTAGGCGAGGTAGAGCCGTTCGCTGAACAGTTTCTCCCAGCCGTATTCGCTGTCGGGCGCGGCCGGATAGGCGGAGTCTTCCGAGCATTTGGGATTATCGGGATCGAGCTGGTTGTATTCGGGATACATGCAGGCGGAGGAGGAGTAGAAGAATTGTTTGACGCCCGCGCGGCGGCCGGCTTCGAGGCAGTTGAGGTTGATGGTGCGGAATTGTGCATGACGGCGGCGTCGTGCTCGCCGGTGAAGATGTAGCCGGCCCCGCCCATGTCGGCGGCGAGCTGGTAGACGTCGTCGACGCCGCGCACGGCGGCCGCCGCCACGGACTGATCGCGCAGATCGCCGACGATGAATTCGTCCGCCGGGCTGGGGGAGAATTCGTTGCGCTTGAGGTCCACGCCGCGGACCCAGAAGCCTTCGTGCTTGAGGCGTTTGACTAGGTGGCCGCCGATGAAGCCACCGGCTCCGTTGACTAATACGCGTGTCATGTTGAATTACTCCTTGGCGATGCCGCTATCGGGCAATTTCGGGTGGGAACGGAGGATCCGCTCCCGAAACAACTGCGCGGCGAACAAGGCCACGAACCTGGGGTTATGTTTCAGGTATCTTTTCCAGAGGCGCCGGGGTTCGGTGAGGAGGCGGAAGAACCACTCCATGCCGATGCGCATCATCCAGCGCGGGGCTTGGGGCTTGGTTCCGGCGAGGAAGTCGAAGGCTGCGCCGACGCCGATCATGACGGCGTGGACGCGGCCTTTGTGGGCGGCCATCCAGTAATCCTGTTTGGGGGTGTTGAGGCCGATGAAGACGATGCGCGCGCCGGAACGGTTGATCTCTTCGACGATGCGCTGGTCCTCTTCGGGCGAGAGGGGGCGGAAGGGGGGGGAGAAGCTGTAGGCGATGTGGAGGTTGGGGAAGCGGCGCTGGACGACCTGGATGAGTTTGGCGAGGACTTCGGGCGAGGCGCCGTAGAAGCCGACGGGGATGCGGTCGTTGGCGGCGCGTTCGAGGATGATGGGAGTGAGGTCGGGGCCGTAGACGCGGGTTGCGTGGGGATGGCCGAGGAGTCGGAGGGCCCAGACGAGGGGCATGCCGTCGGGGGTGACGAGGTCGGCGTTGTTCATGACGCGGCGGAAGTCGGGGGAGTCGTAGGCTTCCATTACGTTGTTGACGGTGGCTACGCAGACGTATTTGGAGGCTCCGAACCCGGCCCAGTCGCAGACTGCGGCAGCGGCGTGCAGATAGCCCGTCGGGTTCAGCTTCATCGCCAGAATCGCAGATCCCGCGGATGTTGCGCTCATCGAATCAGGGGTTCGCGATGGCGCGCTCGTAGGCTGCCATCATCAAACCGTAGTTCCGCTCGGCGGTGTACTTCAGCTCAAACTCGCGGCGCGCCTCCAAGCGCATCGCGGCTAGTTGCCGCGGGCTCTTCTCCGCGAGGTTGATCACGCGCGCGAGGTCGCGGGGATTCCCCGCCTGAAAATGGAACCCCGTGCGGCCCTCATCCACGATTTCGGCCATCGCGCCCAAGCCCGCTGCGATCACTGGTGTTCCACGCGAGTAAGCTTCGGCGGCCACCCTTCCGAAGGTTTCGTACCACTCTGAAGGAAAGATGAGGCATTTGGAGTCCCCCATCAAGTCGAGCACTTCGCGCTGGCGGAGCACGCCCAGATACTCAATCCGCGGGTTCCGTTCGGCGGCCGCGCGGACGTCCGCCTCCAAGGGTCCCTGCCCGACAATTTTCACGCGAACCGTACTGTCAGTGAAATCCATAGCGCTGAGAAGCGTGCGCACGCCCTTCTCTACCGTCAGTCGCCCGACGTAGAGAAAATGGTTTCCGCCCGCGCCAGGGGGCCCTGGGGCATGCACGAAGTTGGGCTTGACGAAGATCCTCGAGGCGGGAAAACCGCTTTCGACAAATTTGCCCTTCGCATGATCGGAGACGGCGATAAAAAGGGAGACCTTACGCTGCCAGGTGTGCGCGATGCGATGAGATGCGACCATGAGTGCGACGGCGGCCGTCTGCAGCCTGCTGCCGCGGTAACACCCGTGCGCGACGCTTGGCCACGGCAGTTTCGATCCAACGCAGTCCTCGCATACTTGCCCGCGCCTGTAGAATGTAGCCCCAGGGCACAACAGCCTGAAGTTGTGCAGTGTTTGAACGACAGGAATACCCAACTCGCGCGCCGCATAGTGTACTGATGGTGAGGCGAGGGGAAAGAAGTTGTGGATGTCGACTATATCTGGGCGCCACTTTGTAAGTTCAGAACGTACGGAGATGTGGGCGGAGCGGCTCCAGGTCGCCTGCATTCCCGTAAACCATACGTTCGCCGGCGAGATGACATCGTTGTCGAAAACGAACTCTCGGATCTCGTGGCCCCGCTCGATGAGCAAACGGTCCTCCGCCTCGCGGGACTCGTCCTCGCCGCCACGGATTTTATATTTATTGTGGATTGTCAGAATTCGCACATTCCACCACGGGCGAACGGCTCGGCACAGTAGCCACGCTCGAATATAGCCTGTCAAGCCAACCAAGCTGGACCCGGCTGGAAAACTCGTCGGCGACACGCTGCTGGCCTGCCAAGCCCATCGCAGTGCAGGTGCCCCGATCACAAAACAGATTCGAAAGCGCTCCCGCGATTCCTCGAACTGCATCGGGCTCGGACCTTGCCCGTATTCGAAAACCTGTCGCGGCAGTGACCTGTGTGGCTGGTCCAGCGATGTCTAAGCATACGACGGCGCGGCCAATCGCCATGGCTTCGAGACAGACATTCCCAAAGGATTCATGAAGTGCTGGATGCAGCAAGACTTGGCACTGCGACATTTTGGTGTGCACCTCCCGAAGGTTTGTTAGCTTTCCCCAAAAACGCACGCAGTCGGACACGCCTTCCCTGGCTGCGAGCTCCTCCAGGCGCTTGCGTTCTGGTCCGTCGTTAACTATCCACAGCTCACTGTTGGCATGAGACCGGTGGAATTGTGCAAAACCCTGTATAGCCAAGTGGAAACCCTTCCAATGCACTAGGCGACCAACGCAGATGGCCTTGAACAGTGATTCATCGCTTGGGGGTAGACTCCGAAAGTATTCGATCTCATCGCAGGAGAAGAAGACAGTTGGCATCTGGTAAACCACCCGTGCACCAAGCCCTTTAACACGGTCGCCGGTCGCCTTAGTCGTTACGAGTGTCGCCAAGGACTCCCGCGCCGTCCGCCTCAGGGCGGGGTCGAAGTGACCGATGTTCTGCGCGACCCGTCTAAGTAGTTCTAAGGCCCTCCAGCGGAGAGGCAGCCCATTGATTAGTGACCGGGGAACTAAGTCGCCGGCACCGACGGGCCCCCACACTAGAGGAACTCCTAAGCCGGCCAGCCCTGTCGGCATCCAGTACCTAGCCCAAACCGTATGGTGCGCGACGTCGAATCCTATTTCGCGGTGCAGTACCTTGGCTAGCGCCCTCGAACTTCTTTGCCAGAAGTAGTAGTTCATTTGGATGCCGAACAGCCAGCTATCGCCGTGGAATAGCGAGCCTTTTGCCGCAGGGTGAAACACAAAACGAAGCCTTGGCGAGGCGTGTTGGGCCAGATAAGCATTTATTTTGGGGCGGTTTCTCGAGTGAGTGATCACCCAAACGTCGTGGGTAGCGGCCATCCCGGTAGCGAACCTCCACGCCACGCCTGGCTCTGAGCCTGACTCGGGTAAACATGAGTAAGCAGACATCAGTATCTTCATGATCTATATGAGAGTTGTCACTCCCTAGACGCTAGCCGCAGCAGCGGGATTTCCTCGCGCCCCTCCGTTCGCGTCCTTTCCTTGTAGCCAAGGATCGTCTCGTGCGTCCAGATCTGGTCATCGGTAAACCGAGCGCTTACGACACGGGCGGGTACGCCGGCGACCACCCGATAGCGAGGGACCGACGCGGTCACCACCGCCCCGGCCGCTACGACCGAGCCCCGACCGATTGTGACGCCGGATAGGATCACCGCTCCGTGACCGACCCAGACGTCGTCCTCAACTAGTGTCTCGAATTTATCGGAACGGCCCGATGACATTATTGGTCTACCAACTACGTCCATTACATGGTCGTCACGTCCGACGAAGGCAACGGAACGGGCGATAAGGACGTAATCTCCGACCACAATGTCACACATCAAGTAGGAGAGAGGCCCGATCCTCACGTTATTCCCGATAGTTATCCGCCGCCTCGGCGAAAACAAACCCGCTGTGAAGGCGCAGTGAACATTGTCGCCGTGTTTAACCCAAGGGTTTAGGACGTCAAGCTTTATAAACGTACGGAGCCTTGTCGCGACGCGACGCAGAGCTTTATATCGAAAGGGCGACTGTTGCACATGGCCCACCCAGGGCTGTTGATCCGAAGACCTCTCCAAAGACCTCTCCAACACGATGGCGCTACCACGCTTCCTAGCTGAGGACATCTCCCTCGCGGTGTGCGGCGACACAGGCGGAACTTGAAAGGCGGCGCGACCCATACCGACCAGCGTATCGCTGACCCTGTGACACTAAGTCGGTGTTTAGCCAGAGGGCGAGGGCAACGCCGCTGTTCTTCCGACGACCGCTTCCTCCACCTGCTCAAGGTATGTACTGGGGGAATACTCCAGCGCAAAGGCCAATGCTTCCTGGACCCCGTAATTCGCCACTCCTTCTGTCAGTATCCTTGAAATTGCGTAAGCTATAGCGGTCTGATCGCGTGGGGAAACTGTGATCCCGAGATGCCGATGTGCAACGAGGGCGCCCAGCAAACCATATCGCGTGGCTACAACTGGTCGACCGTGGAGGGCCGCGCGGATCAACAGGCCACTGCTTCCAACGAACGACTGGTATAGCAACAAAATGGCGTCCGCCTGGGCAATCTCCACCTCCATTTGTTCGTCCGAGACAAACGCATCGCGGTGAACGATTCTAACGGATGTCTTGACTCTTGCCGTCCGGACAGCGCTCGCCAATTTCTCGCGGTCACCAGAATCAGTTCTACCCACGATCCTGAGTTCGATCGCGGACTGTTCTTCGGGCGTAAGGCGACCTAGAGATTCAAGGACTGAGAAGACACCCTTGCGCCGGGAAATAGCGCCCAAAATAGAGAAGACTCGCCTATCCTTCGGCGATTCCTCGGAGACATTCGGTCCGCCAACGCGAAAAGCGGATGGATCTGGGACATATCGCACTTTGTCGGTCCCAAATCGATGGGCTGCGTAACGTGCAGCCCATTGATCGAAGACCAAGAGACGCCCTATTCGGGGCCGACAGCACAATGCCCTCAGCACTACATACTTCAATCTGCCCAACGCCCATTGTCGCAGCCCCTCGTGGAGAAACCCGGAACTGCCGTAGTGATAGCTTGGCCTGAACCAGACCCCTGAAACCCGACAGGGCAGCCGGGCCGTTGCTAAGGCGTAAATAAAGGGGTCGAGTTCAAGTAGGAACACGTGGTCAGCCTTCACACCCCGGGCCGAGGAAAACAGGTCAAGCAGGCGGACGTAGCCCGGCCTGGAGCGGCCTTCGAGAACGCGGGAGCGAAATACCTCGCGGTCCCCGATTTGCAGGCAACTGGCGATCAGTTCAAGAGTCTGGGTATCTCCATAAAACCAAAGGGACTTCAGTGCATCCGGGGATTTACTCAGCAGGTGCTCGAAAACCAGCCGCATGTGCACGTGCCGATGCCCTCCGAATCCCATTTCAGCTATGATCGTACGATGCACTGGGCTCCTAAGCTGGCCTACAAGGTATCTATCGGATGGCGGGGATATTCGCAAAAGGCGCTGGTCGGCGATGTTGGTTGCAGTCCCCTGGCTTGGCGAAATCGACCGATACCCTGCTGTGGGGCGCGGGTGCCTTGTGCAAATTCTCTGGTCATGAGACACCCGAGCCCAACCATCGCGGCGAGAAAAGGGAAGCGGATCGGGAACTGGAATATCGTGTCAGTGGAATTGATGAGGAGAGTGAGCATCATCACCGCAAGTATAAAAAGGGCAGAGCCGCGTCCTTCCTTCATCAAGAGGGCGGCCCGGCGCATGGCGGCCAGCCACCCCGTCAGTAACAGGGAGAGCCCGATCACGCCGGTTCCGAGTGTTTCGTCGATGAATCCATTGTGCGCAACAGGCGCGGTCCATCCGACCACATTCCACAGTGCCTGCAGGTGATTACTCTCCCAGAAAGCGCCGAACCCATAGCCGTGCCAAATGTTTTCTTCAGCGTACGGGACCAGCGCACTCCACAGTGGAAGCCGACCGTCGAGTGAGTCCAGGGTTCTTGCGCTCTCGTTCTCGCCAGCGGGCACGACGCGCGACAGCAAATAGCCAAGGTTGCCGTTAGAGATATCAACGCTCGCGCATACTATTACAGTGATGAGCACGGCCGAACCCGCCGCCAGACCTGACATTAGACGGCGCCTTGCGACCAAAATCATGGCGACACACGTAAGGGCAGTGAAGAGCGTAGCCGCCCGTGGGCGGAAGACAAATATGCACGCCGCCAGAGGAATCGCATACGCAAACGCCCGCCATGGTCGTCGATAGTACAGGTACACGAGCGCGACTATGCCGTACATCGCGCACCAAATCAGCTCCCAACTGCTGCCTCGCAGGTTTGGCATCAGGGCTATAATTCCATTTACCAGGGCGTACGAGACGACAGCCAGGGATGCAGTAATACCTCCGTATAGCAGGTGCCGTGCTAATGCCTTTGGACCACGCCCGGGTGCAGCGTAGTACCCAGCGCCCAGCCCAAAGCAGCCTAGCAGGACCAGTACCAGTTCGGAATCGCGCCGAATTGTTAGGCCCCTGTCGATGCTCCATAGCACCGAAGCGATCGCCCACGCCAAATACATTCCCAATGGAATCGAAACCCAACGCCCGCCGGTGAGGCGCAGGTTTCTAATCGCGGCCCGAAACTTGAGCGCCCCGATGAGTGCGAATGCAAGAACTTGTGCTTGGGTCCGAAGCGAGCCGTTGGTGGTCGCATCTAGCAGCACAGAGCGATCATTAACTGATATGTCTATGAGGGCAAGACTAATACGTGCGCACAACCACAAGAACAACGCGATCGGGACTACCCGATCCAGTGTTCGACCCGCCACCGCCCTTTGGGCCGTCGGAGTTGTCATGGTGTTCCCAGGTGTCGGATGGAGGTGTGCCTCGCGCCGGAAGCTGTGCTGGGAACGCATAATTGCGGTATTGAGCGTGTCTATGCAGCGCTTCCGTTTGCGGCGCCAACTGTATCGCTGGCGGGCGAGCAGGTTAATCGAGCTACGCGCCGGCCGATATTGATTGCCGGAACCTCAATAAAACGGTGCATAACATCCGCAATTACTATCGACACCGCAAGCGCGATAAGAAAAAGGATAACGCTTTCAAGACGCGCCTGCGGCAGTGGCGGGCAGAGTCGACGAGCCGCTTTCAACGCTAACAAGTGGATTAGGTAGATTCCGTAGGACCGCCTCCCCAGCCAGACCAACGGTCTGGCGGCGAGAATGTCGAGTAGGGGATCCTTGCCCAGCAGCACCGTAATGGCCAGCAGAGAGATGAGCCAGGCGTAAGCTACGAGATACCAGCCATACAAGACTGAGTTTCCCGCCTCTCTAACGTAGTACGCACCAACATGGACTGGTAATAACGTTAGCATGAGTAGTCGCCCTCTCCGAACGTCGCAGATGCCGCTGCAGCGACGAAAGGTGGAAGGAGTGTGCATGCACAACGCCAGGATACACCCAGCCATAAGTTGGCTATAGCTCACAATGACCGTAGCGCTCATCGGCGTCAGCGCCCGGGTTCCGCCGAGAGTCAGGATAGCCAAGGGTATCAGTTCGGCAATGGACGCGACCAGCAGCCGCGCTTGTTGCGTGGATCGCACGAGTACAAAGCACAACACCGGCCAGACCACGTAAAACTTCTCTTCGATTGCGAGAGACCAGCTCTGACTAAATGGACCACCGTTCGCGAACTCGTTTAGATAGCTCAGAAGGTACGGAAGCCGGGACAGCAGCATTGCTTGTTTGTGGTCGTACGCCAAGCCGAAAATGAGGAAGCAGTACAGCGCCAACACGGAATAATAGAGCGGTAGGATGCGGAAGCACCGACGCACGTAGAACGAGCGTAGTCTGACACTGCCCCTGACGTCTTCCTCTCTCAGGCAGAGCGTGGTAATGAGATATCCGCTGACGACAAAGAATACTGGCACTCCTAGGTTTCCGCTTAGCCAGATCCATAGGTGCCTACCGGCGAAAAACTGCTCGTCAGTGTGAAAGAGTACCACTAGGAGGATCGAAACCGCACGAAGGCCGTCTAGCCTGAGGAAGTATCTTTCGTTCCTGTAGGCGTTGTACATATCGTTCGGATAAGAGGTACTGGTCTGAGGCCTCGCTTTCACTATGCCTCCTTGCCTTCTGCGAAAAGGGCAGGTTCCCAGACATCTCGTCTCTTTCGCAGGTAAGTGGCGAGCATAGCGACCGTTACGGAGACTTCCGCCAGCACGACGCTTACCGTCATGCCTGTTTGCTGATACGGTCGCGCAAGCAGTCCCGCCAAGATTAGATTTACAACTCCACCAAATAGGATGCAGCGGCTCATCTGTCGGTCAAGTCGTAAGGGCAGCATCCATTGGAAGCTGAGCACATTGGCGGCGCCAATCACGACTGGTAGAACGGCGAACAGGCGTAGGCATACGACACTATTCTCATAGGCGCTCCCGAGCAGTATTGTTACAATGAACGGCGCACCCATAAAAAGTGTTGCGCCGGTTACAATCCCCAGTCCAATTGTGAGATAGGCGGCCATGCGCATGGTCTTCTTCGCCGCTGCGGGATTCGTTGCCACCAAGTAGTTAATTCTTGGGTAAAAGGACTGTGTGAGTGGGCCTGCGGTCATTACCGCCGCTTTTGCTATCTTCTCTGCTCCAGCGAACCATGCGACCACTGCCGGTGCGGCGAACAGACCCAGAATTAGCACGTTAGCTGTGCTGTACAGGCTGATCGCGCTGCGAGCAAGGAATACTGAGCCGCCATCCCGCAGGACTTCCCAAACCGCTCGTCGCGACGGGAACATAAAGGGCACCTCGCGGAAGGCTATGGCTAGGCCGATTACAGCGCAGGCTATCATTGCCATTGCGCGTAACAGTAGCGGAATCCAGCTATCGCCAGGGCCGTGTACGAGCGCGAAGACGCCAGCGGAAGCCGCAGCGTTACCGAGAATGTTCAAGATGGAGATGATTCGCATCCGCTCGAGACCGAAAAAATACCACATAGGGACCGCGGCGGTGCTAAGACCCCACAGGGTGGCTCCAGCGAGAAGATGGCTGTTTGCCGAGAATACTGCTACGAAAAGCGTTAAAACGATCGTGGAGCTCACCGTAGCCAGACCCAGGAGGCACTGGGCCGCCAAGACCGAACAAAGCTCATACGAAAGTGCCAGGCGATTGTCGCGCACTCTCGCAATTTCCCGACTAGCCGAAAGCGAAAAGCCGTAGTCAATGACCAGGGCTACGTACCTTCCGTAGGCCTCAGCAAATGCTAGTGTGCCCCACTCTGACGGTCCCAGAACCCTCGCCAGGTAGGGTAGAGTCAACAGTGGTGTCAGATAGCTAAAAGCTTGAACGCCATAGAGCGAGATCAGATTCTCCCAAATCTTACGATTCATTTAGCGACAAGCCAGACGGCCAGGAGTCGAAATATCGTCCGTCCGCGAAGAAACCACCTCCGCCTGCGGGATAAGTAGCACAATGTTTGAGTCGCTAGCCGTCCGCCCCATAGTACCGCCCGTAGTTTCCATAGCGTCCATAATACTGATAGCCGTCGTTCATGTCCTTGGTCACTTCATTTAGCACCAGGCCCAAGACGTTTGCACGGACTCGCTGGAGGGTAGTTAGGGTGGAGCCTACGGCGTTGCGGTTGGTTTGGCCGGCCAGGGCTACGACGATGACTCCGTCCACGGCGGCGGCCATTTGCAGGGGTTCGGAGAAGCCTAGCATGGGGGGGGCGTCGACTACGATCAGGTCGTAGTCGTTGCCGGCTTCTTCGAGGATGCGGGGGAGGCTGCCGCCGATCAGGTCGGCGGCGCGGCGGCTGGCAAGGCCGGTTGGCAGGATGTCCAGGTCGGGCAGGGCGTCCAGCTTCACCAGCTTCTCCCGCCATTGGAAGCCGTTCTGCAAGGCTGCGGCCAAGCCGGATTCCGGATTGATGCCCAGCTTGCCGTGTACGCCGGGGCGGCGCATGTCGCAGTCGATCAGCAGCGTCTTGTGCTTCTGCTGCGCATGCGCGATGGCCAGGTGCACCGCCGTGGTGGTCTTGCCTTCGGCGGGCGTGGCGCTGGTCACCATCAGCGATTTCAGGCGGCGGTCGAAGTTGCCCAGCAAGATGGAATTGCGCAGCGTGCGCACGGCCTCTTCGAAGCTTCCCGCGCTTTGCTCCTGCCCGTCGCGGCCGTTGCGGCCCACCGCTACCAATTCCGTCGTGCCGGCCTCTTGCGTGCGTGCGGGCATCAGGCGGCGGCGCCAGGATTTCACCATGGGGAGGCTGCCCATCACTTCGGTCTTGAAGAGGCTGGCGATCTGTTCGGGATCGCGGATGGAGCGGTCCAGCACGTCGCTCATGACCGCGGCGCCCACCGCCAGCATGCCGGAGAAGATGAACGCCAGGGCGATGTTCAGCGGCCAGTTGGGGAACACCGGCTTGAAGGCGGCGCGGGCGGAGTCGGCGATGCGGATGGCGCTGTTCTCGAAGCCGGCGTTGATGGTGGCTTCGCGGATCTTGCGGACCAGTTCTTCGTACAGGGTCTTGTCGGCTTCGGCCTCGCGCTTCAGCGACTGGTATTCGAAGCTGCGGGCGTTCAAGGCGTCGAACTCGCTCTTGGTTTCGGCGACGGCCTTGCGGAGCATGCCTTCGCGGTTGGCGGCTTCCAGGTATTCGACCTCGACGCGCTGGGCGGCGTTCTGGCGGGCGTCGTTCAACTGGCGCTCCAGTTCGGAGACCTGCACGGAGGCTTTCTGATATTCGGGGTGCTTGGCGCCGTAGTGGGTCTTGGCGTCGGCAAAGCGCTGGCGGGCGTCTTCCAGCTTTTGCACCAGGGCTTTCAGGTCTTCGCCCTGGGTGGAGACCTGGGCGGATTCCAGGGTGCCGCTCTGTACGGATTTCCAGGCGGATTCCTTGCGCACGCGGTCGGTCTGGGCGTTGGTGTATTCGGTGTTGAGTTGGAGGAGGCGCGCGGAGAGGATGCTGGTTTTTTCTTCGGGGTTGATGACGTTGAGCTCGCGCTCGAACTGCACCAGCGCGGCCGAGGAGCGCTCCATCTTGGCCTTCAATTCCTCCAGTTGCTTTTCCATGAAGGTGGCCAGGGCGGCGGAGGAACGGAAGCGGATGTTGTAGGTCAGCTCGACGTAGGAGCGGGCGACGCCGTTGGCGACGTCGGAGGCGAGGTTGGGATCGGTCGAGCGGTAGCTGATGAGGAGGAGGTAGGTGTTGGGGGGGCGCTTGACGCTCAACTTTTTCAGCAGGACGGGGGCGTTTTCCTGCGGGCCGCGCGGCTTGCTTTCTTTGATCTGCTTCTCGACATCGAGGAGATGATATTGCTGGGCGACGGGGCGGAGGACGGAGTCGGACTGGACGAGTTTGATCTGCGTGGCGATGAACTGGTCGGCGTCGTTGAGGGGGATGCGGGTGGCGTCGGTGCCCATGACGGCGGGCGGGATTTGGCGGTCGATGTCGACGGTGGCGGTGGATTCGTAGACGGGGGTGATGCGGGCGGAGACGATGATGGTGGCGGCGACGCAGGCGACGACGAAGCCGAGGATGCGCCACTTGTGGCGGCGGAGGATCCAGAGGTAGTGGGAGAGGGGGACGCCGCCCTGGTCCTGGGGCTCGGAGTCGTAGCCGTAGTAGGCCGGCTGGATGGCCTGGGTGGGGGGGGCGGAAGATTGCGTGGTTCAGGCATTAGGCGAGCTGCTTGAGCGCGTATACAACGGCGATGGCGCGCGGCGCTTCCGATAACATGGAGACTTTGTCCGAGCGCGCTGAGCGTCATGCGCCGGCCTTTTTGATCGGGCACGTACAGGATATCATTGGCGAGCAGGGGCACGTCGGGGGCCTTGCGCTCCATGATCTTCTCCAGGGGGATTGGGATCTCGCTCTTGTTGCCGTTGCCTTCGCGGCGGTAGATGTAGGCTTCTTTCGTGGCGTAGGGCATGAGGCCTTGGGAGAGGGCGAGCATCTTGAGGACGGTAGATTCGGTGCCGTCACCGACGGGAAAGGCGCCGGGGGTTTTGACGTTGCCGAGCACGTAGACTTTGCCGCTTTCGGGGACGCGCATTTCTTCGCCGCCGTTGAGGACCATGTTCAGCTTGGGGTCGGCTGCGTCGATCAAGCCTTTCACGAGGATGCGCTGGGTCAGCGCCGGCGCGCCTGCCGCTGGGGCCGGGTGACGAGGATTTCGGCTCCGGCTTCGGGGGCGAGGCCGCCGGCGCGGGTGATGGCTTCGAGCAGGGTGACGGGGAAAGTCGCCTGAAATACGATGGGGCTCTTTACTGCGCCGGCTACGGAAATGGGGCGGCTGTTGTACTCGGCCACGGTTACGGTGACGAAGGGGTCGACGATGATCTGCTCGTCGCGGAGGGCTTTGGCGATGGCGGCTTCGAGTTGAGCGGGCATTAGGCCTTGGGCTTTGATGAGGCGCTCGAGCATGGGGAGGCGGATCATGCCGTCGGCGCCGACGCGCACGGTACGGGTGAGTTCGGGCGCGTCGTAGACGGAGACGGCCACCAGATCGTTGGCGCCGACTGGCTGGGCCGGCAGGTTGGCGGCGGCGTTCTCGGCGGCGGGCGCGGCGGTGGGGCGAATCTGGGCGCGCAGGGCAGGGGAAAGCATGCAGACCAGCGCGGACGCCGCGGCGAGCCAGCGCGGGCTACGACTCAGTTGCAGCTTCATTGGCCGGTACCTTCCAGAACCTCGGTGAGATGACAGATGATGGCTTTGAGGCGGGCGATTTCTTCTTCGAGCACGGCCACGCGCGGCGCGACACGCGGCCGGGGCGCGGGGGGAGTCTTCAAGTCGAGGATCTCGGCGCGGGTAAAGGTTGACAAATTGAGGGCTCCTCGGGCGCGGCTCTCAGCCTCGAGCGCGCTGAATTCCTGCTGGCTGAGGCGGAACAGCACCAGATGATTGCGTGCCGGCTTTTTTACGGGGTCAGAGAGTCGGGGCAAGTCTGTCTCCTTCGGGCTGGCCGTTGGCGAGCGACGGGTACTTCGATCCCAGCAGGCCGTTCAAGTGATTGAGGGCCGCGCGGAGGTCGGCGACTTCCTTTTCGAGCGCGCCGACGGTCTGGCGGACGGCGTCGGGCAAGGAGCTGCGTTTGAGGTACTCCAGCACTTCGCAGCGGGTAAATTCCGAGAGGTTGCGGCCGCCGTGGAGGGCGCAGGCTGCCTTGAGTGCCATGTATTCCTGCTGGCTGAGGCGAAACACGACGATCCGGTTGCGGGGCTGAGCGGTCATAGTCAGCGGACTCGGTGCGTTAACGGTACTGCCCAGGTATTGTCAATTTCGACGGAGAGGGATCGCTGGAGGATGGTCACGCTCACTACCAGGCGCGTGGGGCCGGAGTCGCGGAGGACGATTCCCTCGACGCCTTTGAGGGGCCCATGCACGAGGCGCACGCCTTCGCCGATGCGGGTGTAAGCGCAGTGGGCGACAGGTAACTGTGACTGGGCGATGCGTTCGAGGGCTTCAATTTCGCCATAAGGAATCTCGAGAGGCGGAATGACCCGGCGCCTACAATCTGGACCACCCCCGGAGTGGTGACTATATGATGGGGATTGGTGATATCCAGCGAGACGAAGACATAGCCTGAGAGTAGCGGCTTAGTACTCTCCCAGATTTGTCCTGAACTGCGGGTACGGTAGCATTTCGCCAAGCGGGAGGGAAGTGCGGTAACCCTTAGACTCCAGGTGGGCCTGCACATGTTTTTCGTGGCGCGACCTAACGTAGAGGGCGAACCAGGGATAGGTCTGTTCCAATGCTATGGTTGCAGAACCCGGATTACAGTCCAGCGAGGTGTGCATGCAGGCTGCCGCCATTCTGACCGTTTCCGGCAAGTTGCTTGTTGAATTGCGCGGTCAAAAGCGGGTCTCCCGGCCGTCGCGGGCCTGGATGTTTTGACTGCCCCAGAATTACCTTGCCCTGCCGCTCCTAAGTGCGTAAGAGGACAGCGGTAATATCTGTGAATGGTATACTTGATGTAAGCTGGTGTCAAGTAATTATTCGATAACTGCGGTATTAGTCGGAGTATTAGACTAGTTACCCGCCTGAATCTAAACAGAAAAAACATTTCGATAAAAGTATTTTATTTTGCCGATCTCGTTTGCCCGATCGACCGCTGCTTGCAAGCTCAGTACCGCCGGAACTTACAGGTTGACATTTGTCGTCGTCGCGATGGGGCCTGAAGCAGCTGGGCTGTTATCGAATTGTGCGCCACATCAGGCGAAATGACGCTGAAAAGGATTTGAATTTCTGCTTTGACCGATTGATGGCAGTTAGATTTTTGGCATTTGCCCACAATGAACACGTATTGGAATCGAATTGCGGAAAAAACTCAGCCGGATTTGAAACGTTTGGGGGGGGATGTGTCACGTCCTTATATATACCCAGTCAATGCCAATGTTTTGGCCGGTCGCGCGCCCGTCAAGCCGGCGCGTGCCTTCTCCCGGCGTTGCCGGTGGTATTTCGGTGTGAATCAGGCCACAATAGGCAGGAGAGGGCTAAGAAACTGGGCGTTCATGTGGCGAGGTTTGCAAGCGGGCGGATGTGGGCGGCCGCCGTTTGGCTGACGGTGACGGCAGCCGTTCCGGCGATGGCACAAGTGGGTGGGAGTATTTCGGGGAGGGTGGAAGACGCTTCGGGTGGGCCGGTGACCGGCGCGACGGTTACGGTCACGAGCCTGGAGACGAGCACCTCGCGATCGGGGTCGACGGACGCGGAGGGGAACTACAAGGTGCTCGCGTTGCCGCTGGGGCCGCAAGACGTGAAGGCTGGAAAGGCGGGCTTCAAGACGGCGCTGCGGACGGGGGTGATTCTGGGCATCGGGCAGGAAGCTGTGATCAACCTGCGGTTGGAGGTCGGCGAACTGAGCCAGCAGGTTACCGTTGCGGAGCCGGCTCCGGTGGTGAACACGACCACGGCATCGATTGCCGGGGTGGTGGGGGAACGCGAAGTGAAAGAGCTGCCTTTGAACGGGCGGAGCTTCGACAATCTGATCACACTGAATCCCGGAGCGATCAATTACAGCGCGTTGAAGAGCGCGGGGACGAGCACAAGCAACGGCAACATCTTCTCGGTGGACGGACGGAGGACGGCCGAGAATCTGGTGCTGCTGAACGGGATTGAATACATGGGGGCGAGCCAGCTTGCGGTGACGCCGGGGGGGGTGAGCGGGGAGCTGTTGGGCATCGACGCGATCCGGGAGTTCAATGTTCTGACGGACACTTATGGCGCGGAGTATGGCAAGCGGGCCGGGGCACAGGTTAGCGTGGCTACTCAATCGGGGGGTAATGCGCCGCACGGATCGCTTTTCGAATTCTTGAGGAACAGCGCGTTCGACGCACGGAATTTTTTCGACCAGGGCAGTGTGCCGCCGTTCCGGAGGAACCAGTTCGGAGGGGCTTTGGGCGGGCCTTTGCGAAAGGACAAGCTGTTCCTGTTTGGAAACTATGAAGGCTTCCGGCAGGCGCTGGCGGTGAGCAATGTGTCGGTCGTGCCGGACGCGGAGGCGCGGCTGGGGCTGCTGCCGAACGCCAGCGGGGTATACAAGCCGGTGGCCAATCTGAATCCGGCGATGCTTCCTTATATGGCGTTCTGGCCGCAGGCGAACGGGCCGGAGCGGCTGGTGGGAGGGCTGCCGACGGGGACGGCGCTGGCATACAACAATCCGCGGCAACCGGTGCGGGAAGACTTTGGCACGATGCGAGCCGATTACGCCATCAACAGCCGCGATTCGCTTGCCGCTGTATATACGATCGACGACGGGGATACGACGATTCCGCTGGCCGATCCGCTGTTCGCGTCGTACGAGACGCTGCGGTCGCAAGTGGCGAGCGCGCAGGAGACACACATTTTTTCGTCGCGGATTTTGAATACGTTCACGGCAGGGTATTCGCGGGCGGCATTCAATCTGGATTCGCTGCCGCTGGCGACGTTTCCGGCGAGCGATTCTTTCGTGAGCGGGTTGGGGCCGGGGGGAATAGTCATCGGAGGAGGGGTGACGACGACGGGGTTAGGATCAATCACTTCGGCGGGGCCGAACAATGCCGCGGGCGTGTGGAACCGGCGCAATCTATTTACGGCGAGCGACAGCATCCAGATTGTGCAGGGCATCCACCAGATTTCGGCGGGGGTTTGGTGGCAGAGGCTGCAGGACAACGAAGACAGCGCGTCGCGGCAGTTGGGACAGGCCAGTTTCGCCAGCCTGACGACGTTTCTGCAAGGCAAGGTAACGACGTTTCAGGCCGTGCCGACGGCCTCGAACTGGGCTGGAGAAGTTTGTTCGGCGCGTGGTATATGGAAGATACGATGAAACTGCGCCGCGGCTGACGCTGGAGGTGGGCATCCGGCACGAGTCGAGCAGCGGTTGGAACGAAGAGGCGGGACGCGCGGCGAATTACGTGACCAACGGCAACGGAGTACTGGTAACGGCTCCGATCACCGGGAACTCGGCCTTTACGCAGAACAACGCGAAGTGGCTGTTCGGTCCGCGTGCCGCGCTGGCTTGGGATATCGGCGGCAATGGCCGGACGGTGCTGCGGGCGGGCTTTGGGACTTACTACTCGCTGATCGACGATTTAAGCTTTCTGTTGAATTCGCTGCCGCCTTATAATGGCGCGCTGACGTTCGCGGGTGCGTCCCTGCCTTCGATCCTGCCGATTCAGCGCAATGCGACTGCGCCGCCTTCGTGCGGTCCGGGCGTGCCGCCGCCGTGCACCACTTTCGCGCCTCAAGGCGTACAGCCGAATGCGAAAACACCGGCGGTGCAGGAGTGGCGTTTGACGCTGGAGCGGCAATTGGAGCGCAATACGGTGCTGCGGTTGTCGTATGTGGGGTCGTTCGGGTATCACGGTTTATTGAGCATGGATCCGAATTCGATTGCCGCGCAGATTTGCGCGCAGCGCCGCGGGCTGCAAGGCGGGCGGGAACGGAGCGGCGACGAGCACGGTGGCGGAAGGGACGCAGTATATACCCGTGGGTACGCTGCCGAATCCGTATCTGGGCGCCGGCTTCTTCTGGTACACGGAAGGGAACAGCAGCTACAACGCGCTGCAGGTGGACGTGAAGCGCCGGCTGGCGCGGGGACTGGAATTTCGCGCGAACTACACGTGGTCGAAGAGCCTGGACATGAATTCGGCGCTAACGGGCGCTCAGGCAAACAATCAGGCGCAGATGATTCTGGATATCAACGATCTGCGCAGGGACTGGGGGCCGTCGGCATTGAACGCGACCAGCACGGCCAGCATTTCGACCGACTTATGCGCTGCCGTTGTGGCGGGAGAAGCGGTGGCTGGGCGGATGGCAGATCAACGGCATCGCGACGCTGTTGAGCGGTTTTCCGTTTACTCCGCAGATTGGGGCGAACCGGTCGGGAGATGGAGACACGCGCAATCCGGACCGGCCGTCTTTGAATCCGGGCTTCAGCGGTCCGGTGATTTTGGGCAGCGCGAACGAGTGGTTCAATCCTAATGCGTTCGTGCTTCCCGCCGCGGGCACTTATGGGGATCTGGGGCGGGGAACTTACAGAGGGCCGGGCTTGGCGGACCTGGATATATCGTTGGGAAAGAATTTTCAGGTGGCGGAAAAGATCAGCCTGCGGTTTCGTTCCGAGTTTTTCAACGTCCTGAACCACACGAACCTGGGGACGCCGAATGCGATTGTTTTTTCGGGGACGGCGGTGAGTCCGTCGGCGGGGCTGATCACGACGACGGCGACTACTTCGCGCCAGATTCAATTCGGATTGAAGCTGGTATTTTAGTCAGGAGTCTATTATGGCGTTTTGTCAGAATTGTGGAGCGCAAATGAGCGGCGCGTTCTGTACTGCCTGCGGCACGCAGGCGAAAGGGGCGGCGGTTCCGGCAGCCCCCACGGCCCCTGGAATGGAGGCTTCCGCGATGCAGCCCCGAAAGACGAGTCCGCTTGTATGGGTACTGGTTGCGATCGTGGGGCTCTTTCATATTGATCGGTATTGGGGTGATCGGGGCGGGAGTGTTCGTGCTGCACAAAGCCAGGCAGGCGGGGCTGGATCCGGACTTGATGCGGCACAATCCGGGGCTTGCGGTGGGCAAACTGCTGGCGGCGACCAATCCGGATCTGGAAGTGATCTCGGTGGATGACGGGCAGGGGCGGATCACGATCAAGCAGAAGTCGTCGGGCAAGACGATGACGATGACCTTTGACGACGCGAAGCACGGTCGATTCACATTTCGGGAAGACGGGAAAGACGCGGTGACGCTGGAGGCGCACGGGGAAGGGGACACGGGCAGCCTGCAGATGAAGTCGGGGACGGAATCGATGACGTTTGGGGCGAACCAGGGGAAGCTGCCATCGTGGATTCCGGCGTATCCGGGCGGGAGCGCGCTGAACACGTTCAGCATGAGCGGCAAGGATGGCGCGGCGGCGAACTTTCAGTTTTCGACGGCGGATGGGGTGAAGGACGTAGTGGCGTTTTACGAGCGGGGATTGAAGGATAACGGATTCAAGATTACGGCGACGAGCACCGGGGAATCGAGCGGGGGATCGGGGGGGCTGGTGACGGCGGAGGATGCGGCGAACAAACGGAGCGTGATGGTGGCGGTGGGGACGAATGGGAAGGGCACGGCGGTGACGGTGACGTACTCGCAGAAGTAGGGGCACGGTTGGCGCTGGGGGATGGCGAAAACGAAGGTTTACGATGCGCTAGTCGTGGGGTCCGGCGCCAGGGGCGGGAGCCGGGCTGGACTTTGATCGCACGAATACCGAGGCGTGACGATGCGGCCAGACGACCACATCAAGGCGCTGGGGGCGGTATAGACGATCATCACCGTCTGGGAGTGTTGTAGGGCACCGTCGTCGGCTCGCTGGAGGAACGTCACTTGCGCCACTTTGCCGGCGGCTATTTCGGCCGGCGTCGAGGGCGTTGGTAGGTCCAATTTCCTGCCTCCCGCCCACATTCATTGCTCGGCTGGGGAAAGTGTCAAGCCAAAGGTTTGGGGGGCGTCAAATGCCGCGAATGCGCCAGTGCTATACTTTGGGCCATACCGACGCGAGTGATGGTCTAGAAGGAAACCCCGATGAAATGTGTAGTGCTGATGGTGCTCCTGTGCTCGGCGGCCGCTGCGTCCCCGAAGCAGCCTGAATTTTTTGCCCGCCGAGATTATTCGTCGGTGTTTGGCACCGTAATAGTGGGCGACGTAAATGGGGATGGAATTCCCGATATTGTTGCGACTACGGGCGGAGACACGATCAAGACATTGTTAGGAAACGGTGACGGGACGTTTCGGACTGGGCCTTCCACGACTGTTTCGTGGCGCTACGTCAGCGAAGGTGTCGCGGTTGATGTCAACGGAGACGGCATACTCGACCTCGTTTTGATGGGTGGTCTGTACGGTGTACAAATTCCAGCCGGCCTTGGTGTGTTTTTGGGCAATGGAGACGGCACCTTCCAGGAGCCGGTCCTCTACCAGACAGGGACAAACTCGATTCTCGGCCTTCCAGTCGCGGGTGACTTTAATGGCGATGGGATTACAGATTTTGCGGTGCCCTCAGAAGGCGGTATTTGGTTGTTCACCGGCAAGGGGGGCGGCGCGCTGAGCGCGGGGGTTTTGATGTCCATAGCCGGACTTCAAAGCGCAGATATGGTGGGGGCCGACTTCAATGGAGATGGCAAACTTGATCTGGCAGTTGCTACGCTCCCAGGTTTTATTCTGGTGTTAGGGAACGGCGACGGAACCTTTCGAACGCCCGTGGCCTACAACGCAGGGGCTTCTGGGGCTCAGCTTATACACCACGTCACCGGCCGTCCCGAAAATGTTAGATTTCGAATCGAGAATTACACCCGACTGCGGGTTGGACCCCCCCGAAAATCCCGGACCCAGTGACAGCAGAACCGTCTCCTGACCAGAAGGGCTGCACTCGTAAACGGTTCCCTCATTGTCCAGCCCCCCGGTGTACGTAGTTCCATACAGATTTCCCGAGGGTCCCAATGTCAAGCCCGCGTAGGGATTCGCTCCGTCGGGTCTGCCGGAGAACGTGTATAGGACCGACTCTTGTCCCGACTGAGTAATCTTCCAGACGACCCCGGCGTTCGAAAGCCCGCCGTAATACGTCGTACCGTAGAGGTTCCCGGCGGAATCAATTGTCACCCCAGAATATGGATTGCTCCCGTCGGTTCCGCCCACGAAGCTGTGGAGGACGGTCTCTTGGCCCGAAGTGCTGAGTTTGTACACGGTCCCCAGGCCAGCGCTACCGCCGCCCTCGGTCGTACCGTATAGATTGCCGGAGGTATCAAGGGTCACGCCCGCGTACGGCCCGCTGCCATCCGTGGGATCTCCCAGAAACGTATAGAGCACGCGGTATTTTCCTGCCGAGCTGTACTCGAATACCACTCCCGATTGACTGACTCCACCGCCGCCGTAGGCAGTCCCATAAAGATTGCCGGACGCGTCCTGAGTCAGCGTGCCAACCGGCCCCGCACCGCCTGGGTATTCACCGAAGTTAAGAAGGACTTTCTCGGTTAGCGTCTGCGCTCTTAGCACAGGAATGCAAACGGAGCAGAGGAGAAGGAGGCGTGATGGTTTCATCGCAAAAGTACCGGATCGGCGGTTGTGCCAGCGCGGCGGCGTTGACAAAACGCCGAGGCAGCATGTGGCGCACGCTCGTATACTCCCGTGCCCCTTTTACGGCGTCACCGAAAATACGGTGCCCTTGTTGGCGGTCCCGCCTAGGCTGGTCGTGCCGTACAGGACTCCGTTCGGGCTGAGTACCAATCCGCCGTAGGGAACTGATCCGTCGCCGTCTTCGCCGGTGAAGCCGTGAAGAATGGTTTCGGTCCAGGCGCCGCCTGGTGTGGTTGGCGGCGTTAATTGGAACACGCTGCCACAGCCAGTTGAACCGTAGTACGCGCAGGCCGAGGCTGATGCGACTCCGCCATAGGCAGTTGTTCCGTAAAGAACTCCATTTTCTCCCAGAGTAAGGCCTGCGTCGGGATAAGCGCCGTCTCCGTTCTCGCCCGTAAAACTATAAATTACAGTTTCGAGCCAAGGCCCTCCCGGCGTGGTTGGCGGGGTTAATTGGAAGACAGTACCACAACCCCCACTACTATAAAGGGCGCAATGCGAAGCGGACCCACCGCCTTGGGTTGTTCCGTATAATACCCCATCTCGTGCCGCAATCACTGGGCCTCTAGGGGAACAGCCGTCTGTTGGCCACCCCACAAAATCATGGATTGAAGTCGCCGCCCACCCGACCGCTCCATTGACTGGCGTGGCCTCATATGCAGTACCACAGTTACTGGCATCCGTCCCATAGAACGAGCCGCCTGAGCCGACTACCGCCGCCTGTGGTGCGGTCCCAATTGACACTTGATTCATGTCGACTACGACGTTGGGCTTCCACGATCCTCCGCTCTCTGATGGAGGCTCCAACAGAAATAAACTCCCGCCAACCCCTATCCGAAGCGCGCCACCTTCGCATGCATCCCACTCCGCGGTTCCGAGTAAGGAACCGCTCGGGGTTAGGGTCACCCCACCGTAAACGTTTCGCACACTGCAGCCACCTGGGAGCGCATAAAGAACACTCTCGCTCCAGGCACCGTCGGGACTGGCAGGCGGCACAACTTCAAAAACCGTTCCCCCGCCGATTCCGCCGGTCAGAGTTGAACCGAAGAGCACCCCGTTGCCAAAAGTCAAACCAGCGTACGGCCCCGCCCCGTCGGGACTATTGCCAAAACTGTGGAGTATCGTTTTCGTCCACGCATCGCCTTCACCGGAGACTAACTCAAAGACGGTACCGGCTGCGCCGGTGCCGCCGCCGTAAGTTGTACCGAAGAGGTTGCCGTTTGTATTCCGGATCAGCGTTCCTTTTGGCTGGGAGCCATCAGCGCCGCCTTTGAAGTTGTAGATTCTGGAGTACCCGGCACTCTGTGCGGCCGCGATACTAACGGTGAGTATTGCCAGCAGCGCGAGTAGCGCGACGGCGGCGAGTGGACGTTTCATGGGTGATTTCCCTCTAGGTGCTTGAATCAGTATACTCCCCGAGGCGTGCGGGTGGCACCCAACTGGGGCGCGTGGCAGGCGGGCACAACGCCCAGAAGTAGCGGTATGATCGACGCTGGGCGATGGCGAAAACGAAGGTTTACGATGCGCTGGTCGTGGGGTCGGGCGCGAGCGGCGGGTGGGTGGCGAAGGTTTTGACGGAGCAGGGCATGGAAGTGCTCGTGCTGGAGGCGGGGCCGCCACGCATTCCGACGCGTGATTTCACGGAACACGTGTGGCCGTACCGCATGCGCTACCGCGGTTTCGGCGATCAGAAGACGCTGCTGCGGGAACAGCCGGTGCAGCGGTTATGCTACGCCTGCGACGAATACAGCCACCAGTTCTTTGTAAACGACCGGGAATTGCCGTACACGTTTCCCGAAGATAAGCCGTTTATGTGGATTCGCGGGCGGCAGGTGGGGGGAAGACGTTTTGTTGGGCGCGGGTGAGCTACCGGTTCAGCGACTTTGAATTTCAGGCAGCGGCGCGGGACGGCTATGGGGAGAACTGGCCGATTGCGTACAAGGATCTGGAGCCGTACTACGACAAGGTGGAGCGGTACATTGGCGTCAGCGGATCGGCGGAGGGCCTGCCGCAGTTTCCCGATGGCCGGTTCTTGCCGGCGATGAGGCTGTCGTGCGGCGAGGTCCATGCCGGCAAGATTGTGGAGAGCCGGTTCGGCTGGCGCATTATTCCGGACCGCACGGCGAACCTGACTGTTCCGCACAACGGGCGGCCCGCTTGCCATTATTGCGACCAGTGCCAGCGAGGCTGCTATACGGCCTCGTACTTCAACAGTCCATCGACGACGCTGCCGGATGCGGCGCGTACCGGGCGGCTGACGCTGGTGAGCGATGCGATTGTGAGTCATTTGGCGATGGACGACCGCGGGAAGGCGAGCGGGGTGGTGTTCCTGGATCGAACGACGCGCGCGGAACGGGAGGCGCAAGCGCGGGTGGTGGTGCTGGCGGCCGGCGCGCTGGAATCGACGCGGATCCTGCTGAACTCGCGGTCACCGCGTTTTCCGGAGGGAGTAGGCGCGTCATCGGGAGCGCTGGGCCACTATCTGATGGACCATTTCACGCTGGAGGATGGGGGGGGGATATTGGCGGCGCTGAAGAGCGGCCGGCGCGAGCCGGTGGGCCGGCCGTCGGGATACATTATTCCGAAGTACGTGAACGCGGATGCGCGCTTCGCCGACAAGAATTTCCTGCGCGGTTATTACCTGGCGGGCGACAGCCAGCAGGAACTTTATGGACATGCTTTCGGAATGGCGGGCTTCGGGAAGGAACTGCGGCGCAAGGTAAGCCAGGAGATTCCGTATCGTTTCGGCATGTACGCGCAGGGCGAGTGCCTGCCGCGATTCGACAACTTCGTGAGACTCGATGCGAACCAGCGAGACGCTTGGGGAATTCCGGTGCTGCATATCAATGCGAGCTATGGAGAGAACGAACATGCCATGGCGCGGGCCATGCACGAACGATTGAGCGAGATTTTGAAGGCGATCCAGGTGGAGGATATGCAGGCTCCGTCGGAGAGGCTGAGCGTTTTTGGGAAAAACATCCACGAATGCGGCACGGCACGGATGGGCAACCATGCGAAGAAGAGCGTGGTAAACCGTTTCAACCAAGTGCATGATGCACGCAACGTATTCGTGACCGACGGCGCGTGCTTTGTGACGCAGGGCTGCTACGAACCGACGTTGACGATCATGGCGGTATCCGCGCGCGCGGCGGACTACATCGCGGACGAATACAAGAAAGGGAATCTGTAATGGAGCCGGACGAACAGACGCGGCGGATGTGGCTGCTGCGGTTGGGCGCGGGCACGGTGTTGACGGGCTTCAGCGGTATGGATCTGACTGGAGCGGCGCGGCCGCCGCTGCCGGCAGGATTGTATGAGCCTTCAGCCGATCATCTGGCGCATGTGTTGAAGCCGGCCGGGGCCGTGCAAGGCCCCGCGGCGCCATTATTTTTCACGGCGGGGGAGTACCGGCAACTCGGGGCACTGATTGCAAAGATGCTTGGGGAAGACGACGCGCAGGCGGCGCCGGTGCCGGAGATCGCGGCATGGATCGACTTACTGGTGCATGATTCGGCGGCGGTACGGGAAGCTGCGCAATCGGTTTCGCCGGCCCATCGCGCGCTGGCGGCGGCGTTCTACAGGGAGGATGCGGTCCACGAGCTGGAGCCGGCCGACGCTCAGCAGATCTGCCGCGCGGGACTGGCACGATTGCAGGGGGCGCCATCGCTGACACTCGAATCGCTGGAAGCAGGCGCACGATCCGTTTGTGGTGTGGCTGAAGCGCCGGGTGATCGAAGGGTTTTACACGGCGGAGGCGGGGCTGAAGGAATTGGAATACAAGGGGAATTCGTTTTATAGTGTTTCGCCGGGGTGTGAGGGGTGAGGTTGGATTGACGGGGTTAGCTGGGCAGGCGAAAACGCCTGCCCGCCGGTCAACCCCGCATTCCAAGCATAGTTGAGGGAGACTTCCATGACGGGGTGTTTACGGCTGGCGGCGATGGCAGCGCTGGTTTGCGCGTCTTTGCCAGGGCAATCCAAACAGAAGATTTTGCACCTGGCAATTGGCGACGCGGACCGGCGCACGCGCGAAGCTCAGATCGTGCTGGACGGAGTGACTGACACGGCGACGGGCGAGGTGCTGTCCGCCGGGCAACTGGCCGCGCGCCTGGGCGGCACGCGGCTGCTGCTGATCGGAGAGTCGCACACCGAAGTGAATTTTCATCGCGTGCAACTGCAGGTGATCCGGGCGCTCCATGAAGCGGGGCGAAAGGTGACGATCGGCCTGGAGATGTTCCCGTACACCGAACAGAGATCGCTGGATAACTGGCATGACGGGTTGTTTACCGAGGCAGGCTTCGTCAGGCTGGCGCGGTGGTACGAATTCTGGGGTTACCAGTGGGGCTATTATCGCGACATCTTTCTATACGCACGGGATAATGGCATTCCGATGTACGGGGTGAACACGCCACGCGAAGTGGTGACAGCGGTGCGGCAGAAGGGTATCGAGAATTTGACGGAAAGGGACAGGCAACATGTGCCGCCCAAGATCGACACCGACAGCGCGGATCACCTGACCTTTTTCAAAGCCTCGTTTGACGACGAGGATTCGATGCATGGGGGCATGCCGGAGGCGGCATTGAAAAGCATGCAGGCGGCGCAGGCTACGTGGGATGCCAGCATGGCTTACAACAGCGTGAAGGTTTTAAAGGATGCGCCCGCGGATGCGGTGATGGTGGTGCTGGCCGGCAGCGGCCATGTCGCCTACGGGGTAGGCATTGAGCGGCAGGCCAAACAGTGGTTCAACGGGAAGATAACCACGCTGATTCCAGTGCCAATGCTCGATCCCGACGAGGCTCCCGTGAGCCGAGTGCAAGCGTCCTACGCGAACTTCGTGTGGGGGATTCCGTATGAACGCGACTCAATATACCCCTCGCTGGGCCTGTCCCTGTCATCGGCAGGGGCGCGCAAGGTCATCGCTATCGAGAAGGACTCGGTTGGGGCGCGGAGCGGGTTTCAGTTGAACGACCAGGTGATTTCGCTGGACGGGGTGGAAGCGCCGGACCGGGAAACGTGGAACCGGCTGCTGGCGGGGAAGAACTGGGGTGACACGGCCGAGGTGATGGTGAAGCGAGGCGATGCCGAGGTCAAGATTAGCGCGGAGCTGCGGCGCACGATGAAGGCGGATCAGAGGAAGTAAGATGGCGCGACGGGTTTACGGCGAACGACCCTCGATGCGATTGCAGCGAAGCGATGGATTGAGCGATGCCGGCGGTCATCAAGGCGATGACCCGGGTGTCCATGAGGGACGGCGGGCGTAGAGCCAGGCCAGGTCGAGGTAATCGCGGGACCGCGCCCATCCAGCGATGAGTGAGGGCTATGCAAGTGCGGGTTTGGCTAGACGCTTACGCTCGACCCTACCGGCGTCCTCTTGATTTGCCCTTTTCTGGCCCACTTACCCTACGAGGTCTGAACGGCAATAGTTCTGCGTACACCCGGCTTAGAATTAAAGATTCATGACGCAACCTTCTTATCCGGCGGCAAGGGAGTCGGCGGACCGAATCCGGGAGCATTTGACGAAGCATTTTGGCGCGCCGCTGATTCCGCCGAGCAAGCGAAGGGCGGCGGTGCCGGACAGCGCGGCGATCGAGGCGATGATCGATGCGGCGTTTTGGGCGAGCCTACGGCGCGAGGAAGGGTATATGCCGCGCATCTCGCTGGCATTCGTGGCGCCGGACGAAGTAAAGTGGCCGCTTTTGTTCGAGCGTCCGCTGGCGCTGGCGGCGCAACCCTTGACGCGGTTGTCGGCGGCGGTGGAACGGCCGGGCATCCACCTGGGTGTGCGGCGCGATGGCGAACAGTTTTTCGTCTGGGGCACGACGCGGAATCTGCCGCCCTTTTGTACGGTATTTGAGGTGGTGGCGCCCGGCGTGGTGGTGGCGAAGCACAGCCGGGACGACGAAACCGAAAAATTCGTTAACGTCGCGGTACTGGAGGGCGACCAGGTGAAGATCATCGACGAGCAGTCGGCGAGCGTGCCGGACTGTCCGGGATTGCTGACGTCGCTGCTGCGGTTCGACACGCAGCACGATTCCAGTGCGCCGGTGAACCTGCTGATCCGGCTGGCGGTTTCGATGCGTGCGCATGGCCGCGGGGGGTCGCTGCTGGTGGTTCCGGCGGCGTCGGAGGCGTGGCGGGAATCGGTGGTGCATCCGATCTCCTACGCTTTATCGCCGGCGTTCTCGGTGTTGACGGATTTAAGCGGCGCATACGCGGGGGGACGGCAGGACCGGCGCTGGATGGACGCGATGCGGGATGCGGTGGACCGCGTGGCCAGCCTTACGGCGGTGGATGGCGCCACGGTAATCACGGACCGGTTCGAAGTGTTGGCATTTGGGGCCAAGATTGTACGGCGGGATGGGTCTGCGCTGGTCAACGAGGTGGTGCTGACGGAGCCGATCGAAGGGGCGCGGGCGGAAGTGGTGGAGCCCGCGCAAATGGGAGGCACGCGTCACCTTTCGGCCGCACAGTTCGTGCACGACCAGCAGGAGTCTTTGGCGCTGGTCGCGTCGCAGGACGGGCGCTTCACGGTGCTGGCGTGGTCGCCTTGCGAGTGCGTGGTACACGCGCACCGCATCGAAGTGCTATTGCTGTGATCTTATGATACTTGCGGCGCAGGAGGCGTTTTCAGAATGGCAGACTCTATGGACGGTACAAGCGAGCGCGGCGGCGACACTGACAGGGCTGGTGTTCGTGGCGGTGTCGATCAACCTGGCGCGGATCGTAGCGTTTCCGGGGCTGCCTTCGCGGGTGGCTGAATCGATCGTTCAATTTCTGCAGGTATTTTTTATCTGCTCGGCGCTGTTGATACCGGGGCAGAGGCTGGCGGGGGCGGGGGCGGAGGTTTTGGGGATTGCGCTGTTCGGCTGGATTTTGCAGGCGATCTGGCTGGTGCGGTATGCGCGGTTGCGGGTGGGGCATCCGCGATTGTGGCTGGGGATCCGGATATTGCAGACGCAACTGGCGAGCGTGCCGCTGCTGGTCGCGGGAGTGTATTTGGCGCTGGGATCGGCGGCGGGGTTTTACTGGCTGGCGGGGGGATTTGCGTTCTGTTTTATGGCGGGGGTTTTGAATGCGTGGGTGTTGTTGATTGAGGTGGTGCGGTAGGGGGGGCGGTCCGGCAGGTTACAATAGTCGGCGTGAAAGTACTGGTTCTGATGCTGACGTTATCCGCCGCGCTAGCCCAGCAGGCACCAACGCGCAAAGTAGAACTGTTGTGGCCGGGAGGCGCGCCGGGCGCGTCGGGCAGGGAGGACGCCGATAAGCCCAGCTTGACGGTTTATTCCGCGCCTGAAAAATCGGCGGTGCAGACAGCGGTGATTGTTTTTCCCGGCGGCGGTTATGGCTTCCTGGCGAAGGACCATGAGGGCGATCAGATCGCGCGCTGGCTAAACTCGCTGGGGATTCAGGCATTTGTTTTGCAATACCGGATTGCGCCGCGGTATCACTATCCCGCGCCGATCCTGGATGCGCAACGGGCGGTGCGATTTGTGCGCACGCATGCGGCGGAGTATAAGATTTCGCCGTCGCGGATCGGTATTTGGGGATTCTCAGCGGGGGGGCACCTGGCGTCGACGACGGGCACGCACTTCGACGCGGGCGATGCGAATGCGGCGGATGGGATTGACCGGGCGAGCTCGCGGCCGGATTTCATGATTCTGGCGTATCCGGTGATTTCGTTTACTACACCTTATACGCATACGGGATCGATGCACAATTTGCTGGGCGCGGAACCGGATCCAAAGCTACAGAATAGCCTCTCGAACGAAACGCAGGTGACGGCGCAGACACCGCCGACTTTCCTGTTTCACACCGATGAAGACAACGCCGTGCCGGCGGAGAACAGCGTGTTGTTCTACCTGGCATTGCGCAAGGCTGGAGTACCGGCCGAGTTGCACATCTACGAACGCGGTCCGCACGGCGTGGGCCTGGCGCCGACGGACGCCGTGCTGGGGAGTTGGCCGGGCCGGCTAAAGGATTGGCTTGAAATTCGCGGCCTGCTGCAATAGTCCGGCTGTTCTGATTCCGCTGCCGGCCCTGACGCCAACCAGCGTGGTGGACATCCTGCTGGTGGCTTTCCTGATTTATCAGGCGCTGATGATCGTCAGGGGTACGCGGGCGGGGCATATCCTGATCGGCATTTTGATCATGGTGGCGGTGTATGTGGTGGCGCTGCTGGCTGGGTTGGAAGCCCTGCGTTCGGTGCTCTCGTACATCGTGCCGTACCTCGCTCTGGCGGTGATTATTCTGTTTCAGTCGGAGATCCGGCGAACGCTGGCGCGGCTGGGGCGGAAGAGCTGGTTTGGGCGGGGATATCAGCGGCCGGAATTTGCGGAAGATATTCTGATCGCGGTGAGGCGAATGGCGGCGGACAAGACCGGGGCGCTGATCGTGGTGGAGCGGGACATCGGATTGCGAACGTTTATCGAAAGCGGGGTGCGGATGGACGCGCGGCTTTCGAGCGACTTGCTGCTGGCGATCTTTTATCCTGGGCGCCGCGCTGCACGACGGGGCGGCGATCGTGCAGAAGGACAAGATTGCGGCGGCGGCGTGTTTTCTGCCCTTGGCGGTGAGTCCCGCGCTGGCTTCGAATTTTGGGACACGGCACCGGGCGGCGATCGGGATCACGGAAGAAACGGATTGCCTGTCGGTGGTGGTTTCCGAGGAGACGGGGCGCATTTCGGTGGCGGCGTTCGGAGAACTGAAAGCGGGCCTGAGCCTGCTGGAACTGGACGAGCGGATCTGCACGCACTTCGGCGTGCGGCGGACGGGGGCGCGGATCGCTGACGAATTCGCCGCCGATATTCCGATGGACGCCGATGGCGATGAGAGAGTTGAGCCGCAGTGAAGAAATTTCTCACGCACAATATTGGCTGGAAGCTGCTGTCACTGGCGGCAGCGGTGCTGATCTGGATTTCGGTGGCGAGCGAGCCGGAGCTGGCCACCTTTGTTTCGGCGCACGTGGAATACAAGAACTTGCCGCCGGGCGTGGAGATCAATTCGGAGGTGGTGGAGACGGTGTACCTGGAAGTGCGCGGGCCGACCGAGGCCCTGCGTCTGCCGGAGCTGCCGCGGCGGGCGGCGGTGATCTTCGATATGGCGGAGATCGAGCCGGGGCAGCACACGTTTACGATCGACGGCGGGGATGTCCGGCTGCCGCGAGGGGTGCAACTGGTGAGCGCGATTCCAGCGCAGATCCGGATGGATTTCGACCGGGCGGCGACGCGCTCGGTGCCGGTTGAGGTGCGATTTGCGGATGGACTGCCGGAAAATCTGAAAGTACTGGACGCGACGGCGGAACCCTCGGCTCTGGCGATTACGGGGCCGGCCAGCCGAGTGGCCCGGGTGGGGGCGGTGCAGACGGATGCGCTCGCGGTGAAGCCGGTGGTGGGGACTACCCGCTATCGTTTGGAAGCGTATGTTAACGACGCCCGAGTACGGTTTCAGGACTCGGCGCAAGTTACAGTTAAAGTTACGGTCGGAAAACGGTAGATGGGCAAACAATTATTCGGAACGGACGGGATACGCGGCGTGGCGGGACAGTATCCGCTGGATGCGGCCACGGTGCATGCCTTCGGCAGGGCATTGGGGAGCGATTTGCGGCGCGCTTCGGCAGACGCGGCGGTGCTGATCGGGATGGACTCGCGGGAGTCGGGGCCGTGGATCGCGGCGCAAGTGGCGGCGGGGCTGGCGCAGGAGGAGGTGCGAGCAGTTTCGGCGGGAGTGATTACCACGCCCGGCGTGGCGTATTTGACGCGCTCGGATTCGTTCACGGCGGGGGTGATGATTTCGGCTTCGCATAATCCGTACCAGGACAACGGCATCAAAGTTTTCGGACATTCCGGATACAAGCTGCCGGACGATGAAGAGCACGAGGTGGAGCAGGAGATTTTCCGGCATGCGGGCGAGGAAGCGGGAACGCCGGTGGTGCTGGCGCCGGATCCGCTGTTGGCGGAGCGCTACCTGGATTATCTGGCCTCTACCGTGAGCGGCGGATTCGATGGCATGCGCATCGTGCTGGATTGCGGCAATGGCGCGGCGTATCGACTGGCGCCGGATTTGTTTCGCCGGTTGGGAGCAGAGGTGCTGGCGATCTGCTGCGAACCCAACGGGCGCAACATCAATCTGGACTGCGGAGCGCTGCATGCCGGGTCGCTGCAGACGGCGGTGAAGGAAGCGGGCGCAATGTTGGGAGTGGCATTCGATGGGGATGCCGATCGCGCTATTTTCGTGGCTGGCGATGGGCGGGTGGTGGATGGAGACGCCGTACTGTTGATCGCGGCGCGCGCGCTGAAGGCGGCGGGCAAGCTGGCTGGCGAACAGGTGGTGGCGACGGTGATGTCGAATCTCGGCTTGGAGCGGGCGCTCCAACACGATGGCATTCGGTTGCTGCGCACGCCGGTGGGCGACAAATACGTGCTGGAAGAAATGGTGCGGGCGGGCGCTGTGTTGGGGGGGGAGCAATCCGGACACGTGATCCTGCGGCAGTACGCCACGACGGGCGACGGCATTTTAACCGCGCTGCGGATTTTGGAAATTGCGCGGGACGCGGGCGCGGGGCTGGAAGAATTGAGCGCGGGGTTGGAGATTTATCCGCAGCGGCTGGAGAATGTGCGGGTGCGGGAGCGGCGGGCGCTCGACCAATTGCCGGCGGTGGCGCGGGAAATCGCAGAGTGCGAGCAGGCTTTCGGCGCGTCGGGACGGGTGCTGGTAAGGTTTTCGGGGACGGAGCCACTGGCGCGGGTGATGGTGGAAGGGCCGGACTTGGCGCGCGTCGAAGAATATACGGGGCGCATCGCGGCGGCGATCAGGAACGAGATTGGAGCATGAAAATGCGTAGCGCTATCTTAACGTTATTCTTGGCGGCCTGCGCCATCGCGCAGCAGGCGCGTTTGCCGGTAGCTCAGGAAGGTTGGGTCTCGCTCTTCAACGGCAAAGACCTGACTGGCTGGGTGAAGGTGGGCGGCGAGCAGTGGAGCGTGGAGGACGGCGCGATTCACGGCGTGGGAGTGACCAAGGGCTATGGCTACCTGGCGACCGAGAAGCATTACAAGGATTTTGAAATGGCGATCCGGTTCCAATGCGTGACGGGCGGCAATAGCGGCGTTTTCTATCGGACGAGTTTCAAGCCGGGCACGGCCGATGTGGCGGAAGGATACCAGTTCGAGATCGACCGCAATTTGTATCACCATACGGGCGGGATTTACACGGCGCGGCGCGGATGGATTGTGTGGCCGTCGCCGGAGAACGAGCTGGCGATCAAACCGACGGAGTGGAACGATTATGTTTTGACGGTGGTGGGGAACCATCATCGCGCGCGGCTGAACGGCGTGCAGGTGATCGATTTTACCGACCCGGTGAATGAAGTGGACGATGGCGCGATCGCGCTGCAACTGCATGCGGGCGGGGAGGCGAACATGCGGTTCAAGGACGTGTTTATCCGCGATTTGTCGGTGCGTTGAATCAGAAACCAGCCAGTTCGTTCATGCGCTCAAGCTGTTTGATCAGGAAGGGCATGTCGGAGAAGGGGTCGCCGCCGAAGCGGGCCCAGTAGACCCGGCCTCTCTTATCGATGAGGATGGTCGAGTGGAGTTCGATATCCTCGAAATCGTCGTACGAATGGAAGCGGCGCGCATTGGTGTGGTCGGGGTCGGAGAGCAAACGGGCGGGGAGATCCCCGAATTGCTTGAGGGCCTCGTTGTTCTTCTCGGGCGGCGTGCTGCTGACGGCTAGAACCACGGTGTTCAGGCGATCCCATTCGTCCTTCTTCGTTCCGATGTCATGCAGTTGACGTAAGCAATGCGGGCACTCCGGGCCGAGGTAGAAAACGAGTAGCACATTCTTGCCGCGGTACTCTTCGAGCGAGACTGATTTGCCAGCGGAGTCGTGCACCTGAAGGCCCGGTGCGTCATAAGGTTCCCATCGCGGCGGACCGAAGTGGTCGAGCGGAACATGTGCGTAGTTACGCTGCGGCGCGGGCGAAGAATCGTGCGGAGCGGCGGTGATGCCGGTGGCTTTGGCGCGTTCCAGGATTTTTAGGCCGGCGTCGGCGTTGGACGCAACAAAAAGCAGCCGGGCCATCGCATCTTCGGCTTTGGCCTTTTCACCGAGTGCCGAGTATGCGCGCACAAGGCCAGAGAGCGCGAAGATATCGTTCCTGGTCAATTCCAGCGCTTTTTCAAACGCTTGCGCGGCTAGCACCGGGCTCTTGGCGTCCAGATACGCCTCGCCCAGGCTGTTGTAAAGCGATTGCGGATAGAAAGGCGGGTCGGCATACTCTTTCTGCATGTCGTATTCGCGGCCGGCGGCATCGGCGAGGAGACCGAGCCCTACGATGGTGTCACCGCGAGCGATTGCGAACCGGCCTTTTAACTCTAGGGATTCGATGGTGTAGGCCTCTTCGGAGTCTTTGTTCTTGTCGAGATCCTTCTTGAGGGCGACATGAGCGCCGATGCTCTTTCCGGCCTTGTCGAGGTCGCCCTTGCCGAGCCAGGCGCGGGCTTCGGAATAGGACTTATTCATTTTGTCTTCGAACATGTCACGCCAGGGGATTGATTTGGAATTCAGTAAGTCGTCCCAACGCTCGAATTTAATCAGCGCGCGCTCCATTGCGGCGATGCCTCGGGAGTGAGTGCTGAATTCGTTCTCCTTGTTGTCGACGGGATCGAGCGGCGCATCGATCAACTGACGCGCGCCGAAAATAGCGGCTTCGGCCATGCCGAGTTGTTCCTGAATATAAGAAAGATAAGTGCGGTTGTGGGCGTAGTTCCAGTTATTGAACGGAAAGGTGAGACTGGTCTTCATGTATTGCTTTTCCACGCGCGTCGCGGCGTCCATGGAAAGAGCGGCTTCGTGCCACATGCCGACGATGGCATAAATGTGACCGGGCATATGCTGAGCGTGGCCGATGGCCGGGACCAGATCGGTATATGCACGGCAGCTGGCGAGGGCCTGTTCGGGCTCATGATAGTCCCAGTTGTGAATCCGATAATGATGCGCGCCGGGATGGTTGGGGTCGCGTGCAAGAATTTCGCGGATGATGAGTTCGGCGCCATATCGGGAGTCGCCCATGGTGGCTTCAGCGAGCAGTGCGCGGGCTTCCAGGTCGTCGGGATACTTCACGCAGAGGGTCTCGAGTTTTTTCATTTCCGCGCGGTGCTGGGTGCGGAAGTCCGGGGCGGCGCTATCGCGCACCGGGTCAGGCAGCAGCGTGGCTTCGAGGGCCTCGATGTAGAGGCGTTCGCGCTCCGTGACTTTGTTCTTGCGCTTGACGGCTTCGCGAAGGAAATCGGATGCGCGATCGTCGCCGGCGCCGCGGGGAGAGGTAGAGCGCGCCAGACCCCACCAAGCCATGGCATTATCCGGCTCGAGTTTCAGGCACCAGCGGAAGGAGCGTTCGGCTTCGTAGAACCAGTAGGAATGCAACAGGGCGTTGCCCTGATTGAACCATTGTTGGACTTCGGGATTCTTAGTGGTGATGGGGAATGGCGCTACCCCGATGCCTTCCATGAGCCAGGGTTTCTGGCGGGGGCCAATGTCGAACGCGCTACCGTGGGCGGAGTGTCCGCGATCGACGGGATCGGTTTGGGCCCATGCGGCGGAACTGGCGGCTAGTGTGACCGTAACAATCGCTACGAAAGTGGTGGAACGAGACATCGATGACAGTATGGCACAGGCGTCGGCTTGCCATGCCGTAGAGGACAGTCTAGGATGGCAGGAGGAACGAGGCGGGGATCATGCAGATAACGAAGCGGGTACTTTTCGGATTGCTTTTCGCGACTGCGGTCGCCGCCCAGAACACTGGTCAATTCACAGCTTTCTCGGCGCCTGGCGCCGGAACCGCTTTGTTGGACGGAACATTTAGCCAGAGCATCAATGCTTCCGGGGTGGTGGCCGGCTATTATTTCAGCTCGGGGCGTCCTGCCGAGCACGGCTTTGTGCGGGCGGGGGATGGCGCGATCACGCAGTTCGATGTATCCGGGGCGACTGGAACGCTGGCAGTAAGCGTGAACGAGAGCGGAGCGATCGCGGGAAACTATACCGACGCCGGCTACCGGTTGCACGGATTCGTTCGCGCGGCGGACGGCACGATGATCAGCTTCGACCCGCCGGGCGCCTATGCGACGAACGCGACGAGTATAAATGCCGGCGGCGCGATCGCGGGGTGGTATCACGACAGCAACTTTGTTTTTCGCGGCTTCGTACGGGAAGCCAGCGGAACGATTACGACTTTCGACGCTCCGGACGCCAGCGAGAAACCAAATGAGGGAACATATGCGCAAAGCATCAACACGGCGGGCGTGGTCACGGGTTCGTACACTGGCGCCGGCAATAGTGGGATCCGAGTGGGCTTCGTGCGGCAAACGGACGGGACGATCACCAGGTTTTCAGCACCGGGGGCGGGGACGGGTTCGGGGCAGGGGAGTTTTCCGGTAAGCATCAACGACGGCGGCGACATTGCGGGCTGGTATGTAGACGAAAACGGGGTGACCCACGGATATCTGCACAGCGCGGACGGGGTAAATACGACGTTCGACGTTACGGGTGCAGGTACCGGCGTGAACCAGGGGACGTTCGCCACCAGCATCAACGACATGGGGATCATCGCGGGATATTGGATCGATTCCCATGGCGCGAGGCACGGTTTCGTGCGCGCGGCCGGCGGGCATATCACGCCATTCCATGTACCGGGCGCGGGCACGTTCATCGGCCAAGGGACCACGGCGGTTGGGATCAACAATGCGGGCGTGATCGCGGGATATTCCTTGCAAGCCGGCAACTCGCTTTTCTTGGGTTTCCTGCTGAGCCAATGAGGATAAACTGAAGTCTTCGCCATGCCTGAGTTTGAAGCCATCCTTTTCGATTTTGACGGTGTCCTGGTGGACAGCGAGCCGATCCATTGCGATTGCTGGCGGGAGGCGCTGGCGCCTCTGGGTGTGCCGTTAACGTGGGAGTTGTATGCGGCGCAGTGCGCGGGCGCGTTGGAAAGCCAGATGATCCACGTGTTCGCCAGGTTGGCCGATCCGCCGGCCGATCCGGCGAGAGTGCGGGCGCAGTATGGGCAGAAGCAACGGCGTTTTCGCGAGCGGATGGCGGAGCATGCGCCGTTTGCGGACGGGGTGGCGGATTTCTGCCGCGAGCTGGCCGCGGATTATAAGCTGGGGGTGGTCAGTTCCAGTTCGCATGCGGAAATCGAGCCGTTTTTGGAGGCGGCGGGAGTGCGGCAGTATCTGGCGACGGTGGTCGGCGGGGACGATGTGAAGAAGCATAAGCCGGCACCCGAACCTTACCGGCTGGCAGGAGAGCGGCTGGGGATTACGCGGGCGCTGGCAGTGGAAGATTCAGCGCCGGGGATGGAGAGCGCGCGGGCGGCGGGGTTCACCGCGTTGCAGATCAGAGATCCGGCGCGCATGATGGATGTGGTGCGGGCGCGGCTGCGGGCGCCGGAAGGCAACGGGTCCGCGGCGTAGGCAGGTGTTTTATGATGCGCGAGAAGGCTCGGCTGGCGGCGCTGGCCGCTTTACCAATTGCGCTGGGCGCTCGCCGGACTCGACGTCACCGATACAACCGGATCGTTTCACGATGTACATCTAAGCGGCGAGGTTCACGAAAGATGACCCTCCTGCAGGCAGCAGTCCGAGGTTCGTCGATGATGCATGGCAGCTCATGTGCGCCGTTCCGCGGGCGGCGGCAATCGTCCTTGAGGTTCAAGAGGAGTTCGCTGCCCGCGGCGCGGTGTTGCATGAAGATTGTTCCCGCTGGTTTTGTTTGCGGCTTCCGCCGGTAGCCAGGTATCGCTCCAGGAGATCGTCTTGCCCGCCGGGCGCCACGCCGCCATGCTGGCCGCCGCCGACCTAAACCACGATTCGCGGCCCGACCTCGTGGTCGCGAATCTCGAGGATAACGCGGTCACGATTCTGCTGAACGACGGCGGGGGGCGATTTCACCCGGCGCCCGGATCACCCTTCAATTCCGGATCACAGCCGAACGACTTCGCGGTGGCCGACTTCAATGGAGATGGCCACCCGGATCTTGCCATCGTCAACACGCAGACGCCCTTCATCAGCATCTTTCTGGGCGATGGCCACGGCCGGTTTCGTCCCGCTCCCGGATCCCCCGTGCGCACGGAATCCTATCCGCATCCGCATGGCGTTGCGGCTGGCGATTTTTCGGGCCGAGGCAAAGTGGATCTGATGACGGATAGCTGGGGCCACAATCAAATCGAACTGCTCAGGGGCGACGGTCTTGGCGGCTTTGCCCTCGGGCCATTCTACAATGTCGGAAAGCGCCCCTATCAGCGCTTGCGCGCAGCCGATTTAAATGGAGACGGGAAGGCCGATATCGTCACCACGAACCTCGATGGCGATTCCGTAACGGTGCTGCTCGGCGATGGCCGCGGAGGCTTCCGCGAAGGGCCCGGTTCTCCGTTTCAGACGGCGCCCGCCCCCTGGGCTATCGATATTGCCGACGTGAACCGTGACGGCAAGCCCGACCTGGTCGTCATCCCCTACGATCGCGACGCCAAGACTCGCGGTGGCGCGGCCAACGTCACGGTACTGATTGGAGACGGCGCCGGGAAATTCACTCCGCTGGCGGGCTCTCCGTTCTCGCTACAGGCTTGCGCCCAGCCGACCTCAGTCGCCGCTGTGGATCTAACCGGCGGCCCCTTGCTGGATATCGCCGTAACTTGCGTGAACAGCTCACAGCTTGCGTTTCTGACACCGGATGCGCGCGGCTACCATCTCAGCATGCGTTCCATGCCCGGAAGTCCGTACGGATTGGCAGTCGCGGACTTCTTCGGAACGGGAAAGATGTCAGTTGCCGTTTCCGACGACAGCAAGGGCACGGTGACGATTCTGCGGCGGTGAGAATCTGGCGCGTATTTCTGGCGTGGGTCCGACAGCCGCTACGGTTTCAGGCGGTAGAGCATGCGCGGGAAGGCGATGGTTTCGCGGATGTGTTCGAGGCCGCAGAGCCAGGCGACGCAGCGTTCGATGCCCATGCCGAAGCCGCCGTGCGGGACGGTGCCGTATTTACGGAGGTCGATGTACCAGTCGAAGGCTTCATGCGGGAGTTTCTGCTCTTCGATGCGGCGGAGGAGCAGCTCGGGGTCGTGGATGCGCTGGCCGCCGCCGATGATTTCGCCGTAGCCTTCGGGCGCGAGGACATCGACGCCGAGAGCAACTTCGGGGCGGGCGGGATCGGGCGCCATGTAGAAGGCTTTGATGGCGGAGGGGTAGCCATCGACCATTAGGGGGCGGTCGAAATCCTGGCTGAGGAGCGTTTCGTCAGTGCCGCCGAAGTCGCCGCCCCACTGGATCTCGCTGCCTTTGGCTTGGAGGATTTTGACGGCTTCGTCGTAGCTCATGCGCGGGAAGGGCGCCTTGATGGATTCCAGTTTGGAGAGATCGCGTTCGAGGACTTTCAGTTCGGGGCGGCGGTTCTCGAGCACGCGGCCGACGACGAAGACGAGCATGTCTTCGGCGACGCGCTTGACATCTTCGAGGGTGGCGTAGGCCATTTCCGGCTCGACCATCCAGAACTCGGTGAGATGGCGGCGGGTCTTGGATTTTTCGGCGCGGAAGGTGGGGCCGAAGCGAGTAGACCTTGCCGAAGGCCATGGCGGTGGCTTCGTTATAAAGCTGGCCGGACTGGGTGAGGTAGGCTTTGCTGTCTTCGAAGTAATTGACTTCGAACAGCGTGGTGGTGCCTTCGCAGGCGGCGGGGGTGAAGATGGGGGTGTCGACGAGGGTGAAGCCGTGGGAATCGAAATAGTCGCGCACGGCCTGATGATTTCGTGGCGCACGCGAATGATGGCGTGCTGGCGCTGGCTGCGCAGCCAGAGATGGCGGTGGTCCATCAGGAATTCGACGCCGTGATCCTTGGGCGTGATGGGGTAGGGATCGGATTCCGGCACGCGCTGGACGACTTCCACGTCTTCGACGTCCATCTCGAAGCCGCCGGCGGCGCGCTGTTCGGCGCGGATCTTGCCGGTGACGATGATGGAAGATTCCTGGGTCAGGTCCTTGATGGTTTCGAACAGCGCTTCGGGCAGCGCGCTTTTGACGGCTACGCACTGGATCATGCCGGTGCCGTCGCGCAGGATGGGGAAAACGATTTTGCCGGACTTGCGAAGGTTATACAGCCAGCCGGCGATCTGAACGGTTTCGCCCGCGTGCTGCGCGGCATCGGCGA
Organism: Bryobacterales bacterium; assembly: GCA_963738375.1. Taxonomy (GTDB): domain Bacteria; phylum Acidobacteriota; class Terriglobia; order Bryobacterales; family Bryobacteraceae; genus Bog-159. The sequence continues at coordinate 1,010,073 of CAVTWL010000006.1, forward strand.
TGGTAATACGGGGAGCGCTCACAAATTCTCCAATCGATCGAATATCTCTACGGCGTGGCGGGAGGGAAAACTCCGGCGCCTCCTTCAATTCCAAGCAGCAGCGGGTACTGGTTGTCGCGGGTGCGCAGAAGGTCCATGGTGTTCTTCCAGTCGACGGTGCCGCCTTCGGCGAGCAGGGGAAACAGGTGGCTGTCGGCCTTGCCGTCGTTGTCGTGCACATGGGTGGACCGGATGCGGTCCGCATGATGTTGAATGCGGCTTCGACGCCTTCGCCGAGATTAGCGTGGCCGACATCGAAAACGAAGTTCAGATCCAGGTGGGTTTGTTCCAGGAAGAGCATCAGGCGCTCGGCGGTGGAAAGGGCGTTGGGAATATTTTCGAGCAGGACTTCGACGCCGCGCTGGCGGGCGAACAGGCTGATCTGTTCGAGCGCGGAGAAGGCGGCATCGACGGCGCGGTCCGAGTATTCCTCGCCGGAGACGCCGATGTGCTGGATCATGTATTTGAACGGGATGGTTTCGGCGATTTCGAGGGCGCGCTTGATTTCGTCGACCATTTCGAGGCGCTTGCCTTTCACCGGCTCGGTGATGGTGATGATGGACTGCGGTCCGGAGCGGCCGGAGAATTCATCGTTGTACATGGGCGCGTGGATGGAGTGCAGCTTCAGATCGGCATCGCGGAACCAGTGGCCGAGTTCGGCGATCTGGGCGTTGTCGCGATAGTCGAGGTGCTGGCGCGCGCAGAAGATTTCCACGGCCGGAATGCCCGCGTGCTGGATTTTGTCGAGCTGCGCGACTGTCAAGCGGTGATTCACGAACAGACGCGTCGAGAGAACGTGTTGCATGGTTTAGTATCCTTTGGCGACGCCTTCGGTGCGCGGGTCGGCGGCGCCCTCGATCCACTCGCCGTCGCACCTGAATGGCGGCGACTTCGCCGATGGCGCCGGCCAATTTCGACGTTGTGGCCGCGGGCTTTCAGCAGGGCGACGGTGTCGGGCGAGAAGCTGCGTTCCATGCAGAAGTTGGTCGGGCAGCCACTGGTGATGGATGCGCGGAAAATCGACGGCGTCCTGCACGTTCATGCCGAAATCGATGACGTTGAGCAGGACCTGGAGAACGGTGTTGATGATGGTGGGGCCGCCGGGCGTGCCGAGCACCAGAGCGAGTTTGCCGTCTTTGGTGACGATGGTGGGCGTCATGGAAGAGAGCGGGCCGTTTGCGCGGCTGGATGGCGTTGGCTTCGCCCTGCACGAGGCCGAAGGCGTTGGGCTCGCCGGGCTTGGCGGCGAAATCGTCCATCTCATCGTTGAGCAGGAAGCCGAGGCCGGGGACGGTGACGCCGTTGCCGATAGCCGAAGTTCAGCGTGTAGGTTACGGACGACGGCGTTGCCTTCGGCATCGACGATGGAGTAGTGCGTGGTTTCGGAGCTCTCGGGGCCGAGCGGGCGGCCGTGGATCTGGGCACTGGGGGTGGCGTGATCGGGATCGATGGATTTGCGGAGTTGCGCGATGTAGGCGGGGTCGAGGAGGCTGGCAACCGGGACTTTGACGAAATCCGGGATCGCCCATGGAAACGGCGCGGTCGGCGAAATAGCGGCGCATGGTTTCGGCGAGGTAGTGCAGTTCGGCGGCCGAGCCCGCGCCCGATTTTTCGTAGCCGGAGCCTTCGAGGACGCCCAGCATTTGCAGGATGCCGGGACCGCCGGAACTGGGCGGCGGCGCGGTGACGATGTCGTAGCCGCGATAAGTGCCGGTGAGCGGCTGGCGTTCGACGACGGTGTAGTTTTTGAGATCGGCCAGGGTGATGAGGCCGCCGTGGCTCTCCATATCGGCGGCCAGCAGATGGGCGGTTTCGCCTTCGTAGAAATCGCCGGCGCCGCGGTCGCGGATGCGGCTGGAGGGTGCGGGCGAGGTCGGGCTGAATGAAGGTCTCGCCCATTTCGTAGAAGCTGCCGTCGCGCAGGAAGATGCGCTTCGATTCGGGGAATTCGCCGAGCAATTTGGACGAGCCGCGCAGGGAGTGGGCGAAGCCGTAGGAAACGGGGAAGCCTTTTTCGGCGAGGGCGAGAGCGGGGGCTACGACATCGGCCCAGGGACGGCGGCCGTATTTCTTGGAGGCGTATTCGAAGCCGCGGACGGAGCCGGGGACGCCGGCGGCGCGATAGCCGACGACGCTATCGTTGGTGGCTTTGCCCGCCGCATCGAGGTACATGTTGCGCGAGGCTTTTTCGGGGGCGCGTTCGCGGAAGTCGATGAAGGTGGAGCGGCCATCGGCGAAACGAATGAGCATGAATCCGCCGCCGCCGAGGTTGCCGGCGGAGGGATGAGTCACGGCTAACGCGAGACCGACGGCGGCCGCGGCATCCACTGCATTGCCGCCTGCCTGAAGCACCGCGACACCCGCTTCGGTGGCGTGCTGCTCGACGCTGACGACCATGGCGTGGCGGGCATGCACGGGTTGGGCCGCGCCGGCCGGCAGCACAGCGAAAACGGCTGCCAACCACGATGCGTACCCCAATTTTTGCATAGACATTTGATTCTACTATGCGGCGGGTTTTCTATTGGTGAATGCCGCGGGGCGGGCGATTCGCGAAGAACAGCGGTGATCGGGCTCGGAGGACAATGGCGGAGGCATGGGCGCGAGCGACGTTGAGGGACGCTCCGTTACCGTCGCGGCTCGGAGGACGATGGCGGAGGCATGGGCGCGAGCGACGTTGAGGGACGCTCCGTTACCGTCGCGGCTCGGAGGACGATGGCGGAGGCATGGGCGCGAGCGGCGTTGAGGGACGCTCCGTTACCGTCGCGGCTCGGAGGACAATGGCGGAGGCATGGGCGCGAGCGACGTTGAGGGACGCTCCGTTACCGTCGCGGCTCGGAGGACAATGGCGGAGGCATGGGCGCGAGCGACGTTGAGGGACGCTCCGTTACCGTCGCGGCTCGGAGGACGATGGCGGAGGCATGGGCGCGAGCGACGTTGAGGGACGCTCCGTTACCGGCGTTTGTAGTCGAACAGGACGATGCCGGCGGCGACGGAGACGTTTAGGGAAGGGATGTTCCCCTCCATGGGAATGCGGACGAGCACGTCGCAATGTTTGCGCACCTGCTCGTGAAGACCCTTGCCTTCCGCGCCGAAGACGAGGACGGCGGGCGCGTTGTAAGCGACGGCATGGTAATCTTCCGCGCCGCGCTCATCGAGGCCGTAGATCCAGTAGCCGAGGCGCTTCAATTCCTCGAGGGTGCGATTGATGTTGGTGGCGCGGACTACGGGCATATATTCGAGAGCGCCGGCGGCGGCTTTGGCGACCACATCGGTGAGGCCGACGGCGCGCCGTTCGGGAATAATGACGCCGCCCGCGCCGGCGGCATGCGCGGTGCGGATGACGGCGCCGAGGTTATGGGGATCTTCCAAGCCATCGAGGACGACCAGCAATTGGGCGGCGGGGGCGACGTCATCGAGTTCGGCGTAACGCCGGGCAGCACCCAAGGCAACGACACCCTGGTGGGCGGGAGTGCCGGCCATGCGGTCGAGCGCGGCGCGATCTTCAAAGCGGACGGGCACCGCGAGCTTGCGGGCGAGGTCGATAATCTCCTGCAGGCGAGGTTGGGCGGCGCCCTTGGCGACCAGGATGCGTTCGAGCGGGCGGTGCGCTTTGAGGCTTTCGAGGACGGGATTGATGCCGCTTAGAATAGCCACTTATTGCTCGGGGACCAGATCGAGGCCGTTATTCAAGCGGTTGGTGAAGTTGGCCAGGGCGGCAATCAGAGTGATTTCGACGATTTGCTCGTCATTGTAGTGAGCATCCAGGGCCTCGCGCGTTTGGGGGGCGTCCGCCGTACGGGTCAATTCGCGGGCGTAGGCAATGGCGGCTGCTTCAGGAGCGGTGAAGCCGGCATTCTGTTCCGATTGGAGGGCGGCCATTTCTTGTTCGGCGATACCGGCTTTGGCGCCCGAGGCAAGGTGGGCGGCGGTGCAATAGGCGCACTTGTTGGCGAACGAGACGGTCAGGTAAACGAGTTCCTTGGTGCGGCGGTCCACTGCGCCTGGGCCCATGATGGCGCCGTACAGCGGCACGAAGTTTTTCAACACTTCGGGCCGATGGGCCATGGTACGGAAGAAATGATTGGGACGGTTGGAACGTTTTTCGAGGCCAGCCAGGAATTCATTTTGCGCCGGTTCGACGAGCTTGATCGCGGATGCCATTCACCCAGTATAGTGGGCGGCAACGGCCGCTGGCCGATCCGGCGCAGCGACAACTAGACGCTGCTCAACGGGGAGGCGTAGCGGACGCGGATGTCGTGATGGTAGTAGTCAGAGTTGGCGAACTTTTCCTGGAAGATACGCTCCCAGCGCGCATTCTCCTGGCAATTGCGGCACTGACCGCAACTGCAGCGGCCGGAGGCGCGGCGGGATTTTGCCGGGCGAGAGTCCATGGCCTGAGCCATGCGGGCGGGCGCGGGAGCGGGTTGGCGCGGTTCGGGAATGGTATCGCATTCCGGGGCGGTGCCGGGCATGGATTCCCAGGGAAGCATTTCGGAAGGAGCGCGGGAGGCGCGGCGGCGTCCGGATGTGGAGCGCAGAGCGCTGAATGCGTATAGGACCTCGCCGAAGGTGGCGAGCTCGAAGCTTGTTGACTCTAGAGATACCGATTCGTTAACCATTGGGACTGTGAACCTCCTACGGCCATCGAGATAATTAACCAGGAACTCGATAATGATATCCCGAAAGAAATTCAAGTTCAATCTGTTAGATTAACCAAGGGTAACTTTATTTGATCGAAAACCCAACATTCCGGCGGGTTTGGGGCAGTTCCAGGACTCCTAGGCAGAGGTTCTCCAAAATAGAAAACAGCTTTATATCGATTAGAAACGCCCAACTGATATCGAACGGTGGGAAATATCGGTTATTTCGCGTCGCGCCAGTTAGTCGCCCATTCCTACATCCACCAGCAGCGGCACTTCCAGCTGATAGACCTGCTCCATTTCGCGTTTGGCCAGCGCGGCGATTTCGGCGGCCTCCGCGGCGGGCGCTTCGAAGACCAGTTCATCGTGCACCTGCAGCAGCATGGCGGCTTGACCGCCGCGGCGCTGCGAGTTCGCGATCGATGCGCACCATGGCCAGCTTGATGAGATCGGCGGCGGTGCCTTGCAGCGGCGAATTCACGGCGGTGCGTTCGGCAAAGCCGCGCGCGTTGGGATTGCGGCTGTTGATATCGGGGATGGGCCGCTCGCGGCCGAGCAGGGTGCGGGTGACGCCGGTGCGGCGCACTTCCGCGATGGTGGCGTCGATGAACTTGCGCACGCCGGCATAGCGCGTCGAAGTAGTTCTCGATGTATAGCTGCGCCTCGCGCTGGGAGATGCCCAGTTGCGCGGCGAGCCCGAACGGGCTGATGCCGTAGACGATGCCGAAGTTAACGGCCTTGGCGTTGCGGCGCGCTTCCGGCGTAACCATCAGCGGCGGCACGCCCATGACTTCCGCGGCGGTGCGCGTGTGGATGTCCTCGCCGTTGCGGAAGGCCTCCAGCAGCACGGGATCGCGAGACATGTGCGCCAGCAGGCGCAGCTCGATCTGCGAGTAATCGGCGACGATCAGCTTCCAGCCATCGCGCGGGACGAAGGCGGCGCGGATCTCGCGGCCCAGTTCGGTGCGGATGGGGATGTTCTGCAGGTTCGGATTGGAGGAGGAGAGCCGGCCGGTGGCGGCGCCGGTCTGGTTGAAGCTGGTGTGAACGCGTCCGGTATGCGGGATCGATCAAGCGCGGGCAGGGCATCCACGTAGGTGCCTTTGAGCTTGGTGAGCTGGCGGTATTCGAGCACTTTGCGCACGATTTCGTGGTCGGCGGCGAGTTCTTCCAGGACGTCGGCGGCGGTGGAAATGGTTTTGCCTTTGCCGTATTTGACCGGCGCGGGCAGCGCGAGATCTTCAAACAGAACTTTGCCCAATTGTTGCGGAGAGCTGATATTGAAGGGCTTGCCCGCGAGCGCATGGATCTCGGCGGTGAGGCGCGCGATGTCGCGCTTCCATGAGCTGCGGAGAGGCGGCGCAATTCGGCGCGATCGATGCGGACGCCGGCGCGCTCCATGCGCGCCAGCACGCGGGCGAGCGGCAGTTCGATTTCGGCGTACAGGTTTTCGAGGCCGCGCTCAGCAAGCGAGGGACGCAGAGCTTGATGGATTTCGAGGGTGATATCGGCGTGCTGTTCGGGCGCGGCGCCGAGTTTCAGGTCGAGCCGGCGGCGGGCCTGCTCGTCGAGCGGGACAGCCCGAGGGGTCGGCATCGAGCAGGAAGGCGTAGAGCATGACGTCGTGATCGAAGCCGGCGCCGCGAATGCCCAGTTTGTCGAGGGTCGAGCAGCGCGGATTTCACATCGCAGGCGATCTTTGGCTTGGGCGGCGTCTTCGAGCCATGGCTTTAAGCGCAGGCGATGGGTGACAGAGGAGCGGAGCGGGCTTCGCCCGGTCTGCCAAGCGGCGCCGATGGTGGCCTGGGGGATGTCGAGCTCGAATTCGCCGGCTTCGGATTTCGCGATGGCGACGGCTACCGGTGCGCCGGCGGGAATCGAGCGCAGCCATTGGGCGAGTTGCGGCGGGCGAGTCAAAGGCCTGATAATCGCGTGCGCGGGTGTCTTCGCTGGGGCCCAGTTCTTTCAGCAGGCTGTGAAATTCCAGGTCCTTATAGACGGCTTTGAGCGCCTGGACATCGGCCTCGTGGGCGCGCACGGAATCCAGTTCAAACTCAATGGGGACGGTGGTGTCGATGGTGGCGAGGCGCTTGCTCATCATGATGCGCTCGACGTTGTTTTGCAGGCTTTCGCGATACATCTTGCGTTCGACTTCGGCGGCGCTGCTCGATGGCGGCTTCGACGGAGCCGAAACGTTCGATCAAGTCGCGCGCGCCTTTGTCGCCGATGCCGGGCGCGCCGGGAATGTTGTCGATGGCGTCGCCTTTGAGCGCGAACAGGTCGGCCACCTGGGCGGGCGCCACGCCCAGAAATTCTTTGACTTTCGCGGGGTCGTACCATTCATCGTCTTTGGCGGGATTGAGCATGGAGACGCGATCGGTGACGATCTGCATCATGTCTTTGTCGCTGGAGACGATGACGACCAGCATGCCGGCGGCTTCGGCGCGGCGGGCGATGGCGCCGATGACATCGTCGGCTTCGAAGCCGGGGTACTCCAGGATGGGAATGCGCATGGCCTCGAGGATGCGGCGGATGTAAGGGATCTGCTCGCGGAGGTCGGGCGGCATTTCGGTGCGGTTGGCCTTGTACTCGGCAGAACTCGGCCATGCGCGCGACCGGGGCGCCGCTTTCGAATACGGCGGCGATGTACTCGGGCGCGTAGCTCTTGGCGAGCTTGCGCAGCATGTTGTTGAAGATGTAGACGGCTTCGGTGGTCAGGCCGGTGCTGGTGCGCATGGGGGGCGCGGCGGTGCGGGCGCGGGCGTGGTAGGCGCGGAAGATGAAGCCGAAGGAATCGATAAGGAAGAGGCGTGGTTGAGGCAAGCGAATATGGTAGCGGGTCGCGGACTGGTTCGGGTAGGGAGGCGGGGAGGGGGGCACGGCACATTTGCCACATCACAGTTTAAAGTGTGGTTAATTGGCCACAGTTAAGAAAATACAAATAATTGAAAACAAATGGATTTTTTGATGGCGCTTGGGTTGCTAGTTAAGGGCGCGGGTTATGGATTACGCGGAGATTTCATTTGCGCTTTGAGACTACCATTCAGCGTCCGGTAGAGGCAAGCGGAGTGGGCTTGCATAGCGGGGTGGCGGTTTCCATTCGAATTCTGCCGGCCCCGGTTTCCACAGGTATTGTTTTCGTACGGACGGATCTCGACAAGTTTCAGATTCCCGCCAGTTGGCGGCACGTGGCGCGCGTGAGCTACGCGACGAGCCTGATGCTGCAAGGCGTTTTCATGTCGACGACGGAGCACTTGCTGAGCGTCTTCTACGGCATGGGCATCGATAACGCCTATGTGGAGATCGACAACCTTGAGGTGCCGATTCTGGACGGCAGCGGCGAGCCGTTTGTGCGGTTGATCCAGGAGGCGGGCATCCGGCAATACCGGCGGAAGAGGAGATACTTGCGGATTCGCCGGCCGATTTCGGTGGAGGAGCGCGGGAAGCGGATTTCAATTTTGCCGGCGGACAGTTTCTGCCTGACGTGCGAGACGGATTATAGCCATCCGATGGCGGGGAAGCGCACGCTGGAAATGGAAGTCACGCCGGAGCGGTACGCCGCCGAACTGGCGCCCGCGCGCACTTTCGGATTCGAGCATGAGCTGGACCAGATGCGCAACATGGGGTTGATTCGCGGCGCATCGCTGGAGAACGCGGTTTGTTTTAGCGGGGACGGCGTGTTGAATCCCGAGGGCCTGCGCTTCGCGGATGAATGCTGCCGGCATAAGGCTTTGGATTTGATTGGCGATCTGGCGCTGCTGGGAAAGCCTTTATTGGGCCACGTGATCGCGGAGCGGGCCGGACATGCGATGCACACGGCGCTGGTGGCGCGGATCATGTCCGACCCCTCGATCTACGAGATTCTCACTTTCGATCAGTTGGCCAGCCGGGTGGCGGAAGCGCTGGTTTCGTAAGGGAGTTATGCGGTTTTGCGGGCGGCCATGGCCTGGCTGATGAACGACCAGATTTCCGGCGTGATCTGGAACGGCTGAGCTTGTTGTTTGGCTGGCGCGGGCCAATTTTCCCGATCGGCGTGGAGCTTTCCCAGTCCGGCAGTGACGGCGGGATCGCCGCCGGTGAACTCCTCGACCAGCGCCGTCCAGCGGGCGGCGAGAGCGCTGCCTTTCTCGCCGGCGGGGTCTTGGCCCAGAGCGGCTTGCACATCGGCGATCAGTTCGGTCCACCGGCGGCTGACACGTTCCTGCAATTCCGGCGACCACTGGCGGCGGCGCTCGGCGATCTTGGCTTGGGCGGATTCATCGTAATATTTTGTGGTCCATTCGGCGTCGTTTTGCATTTCCATCACCTCAATAATTTTCGTAAGGACCGCGGCGTCCGGCGCGTGGCCGTCGGCGACCGAAGTTTCGGCTTGGCGGATGGCCTCGATGGCCTGATCGAGAAGGCCGCGCTTGGCTTCGAGGACCCGGCGCTGCATGTGCAAGGCGCCGGATAGCTGCAGGCGGTCGCGATCGAGGAGCGTCTTGATACGCCGCAGCGGCAGGCCAACAAATTTCAGGGCAACAATCTGCTCCAGACGCACGAGATCCTGTTCGCGATACACGCGATATCCATTGGGCGTGCGTTTGGGGCGCAGCAGGCCCAGGCGGTCGTAATGATGCAGCGCCCGGACTGTCACGCCGGAGAGTTCTGAAAAAGCGCGGGCGGTCACGATCCCTCCTTCAACATGCTCGGGCCTGACGTAAGGTCAGAGTCAAGGGAAATTTTCGGGTTACGGGCCGAGGATGCTGAAGGCGGCGTAATCCTCGATGGCCAGTCCTGCGTAGGCGGGGTTGGGGGCTTCGGCCTGGCGGACGAGTCCGAGGATGGATTCCATGTATGCCGTTCCGGTGTGAGGGCTGGTATTGCAAAACGACTGATCGGAGGGATTCTGGCCGCAGGTGGCGATGACTCCGATGACGACTTGCTTGCCGGGGAGGGTGTTGGCGTAGGTCATGTCGACGGTGGCCTGGCGTTCGATGCGAGAGGCGGTATCCCAGTAATCCATGATGACGTAGCGGTCGACGATGTTGAGGACGAGTTGATTCATGGGGGTGGTGACGGCGCCTTGGGTAACGGGGATGGTGCTGTACCAGTAGGGGACGTCGACGGATAATTGGAGGCCGAGAGGCTGGGCGGCGGCCTTGAGCTGGGTGACGAGGCTGATGTAATCGAGGGCGATGGTATTTTGTTCGACCTTCCATTGCTTGAGGCTGTAGGGCTCGACATCGAAATGCACGGCGACGGGTTTGCCGGTGGTCATCTGGGCGAGCAACTGCGCGGTGTACACGGAGACCAGAGAGACGGCGTAGCCTTGGTAAGGGTAACCGGCGCCGGGCAGGACCCAATCGGCGTCGCCGAAGAGCAGTTCGGTGGCGATGCCGTTAGCGGCGGCGGTTTGCAGGAAGCCGATGAGGGCGGGCTGGTTGTTCTGGATGGCGGATTCGCACTCGACGTAGACGCGATCGACGCCGTGGGTGGCGGCGAAGGCGAAGAAGGCGGTTTGGGCGGAGGGATCGGTGATGACGTTCTCCTGCCACTCCCAGAGTTCGGCGGCCTGGTATTTTTGCGCGGCGGAGAGCGGGGTTGGGACGTGCAGCGCAGTCAGGAGTGTTACGGCGAAGAAAGACAGCGATGGCAGTGGTTTCATGCGATGGTCGAGCTTATCAGGCGGAGGCGGGGGGACGCAATGGAGGGATGGTGCGACGGCGCTATGAAGTTTCGTACCTTTCGGTAAATGACTCCGATTGACGGTTGCGAGGCGCAATTGATATCAACGATGGAGGCGGTCCCCATGAAGAATTCCATTTTCGTTGCGGCGCTGCTGGCGCTTTCCCCACTGGCTCAGGCGGGCATTATCGAGATCGGTTCGACGTCTAGCCCGCTGGCCGGCCGGGCTGGATGGGGACTAAAGCCCGCTGCCCGGTAGAAGCAGTGCTCCGGTACGAATGCCCCGCCGCAACAGCATTGACAAGGCTGTGGGGCAGGCCTAGAATTTGACAAATGGCGCTCCCGGGATTTCTCCCTACTTTTGCCCGGCGCACCGTCGCCCGCACGGGTCTGGCTTGCACTCGCTCGTGACCGCAGCCGGGATTGCGCCTACAAATTGAGCAGGTCAAAGTTACTTGGCCATGGGAGGCCCGGCATGTCGAGTAATCGAGTCATCATCATGTTGTGTGCGGCGTATTCCTGCGCAGCCAATGCGCAGGGGCAGACCGCCACTGAAACTGTGCTCCTAAACTTCGGCATCTTTCCAGGCGGAGCGAGTCCCTATGGAACCTTGGCGCGCGACTCCGCCGGGGATCTGTTTGGCACCTCCTACTTGGGCGGCACCGCTAACCTCGGCACGGTCTATGAGTACAGCGCCGCGGGGAAGTTTACCGTGCTCCACAGCTTTCAGGGCGGAACCGCCGACGGCGGGCAACCGACGAGCGGCGTAGCGCTGGACTCGGCGGGAAATCTTTACGGAACAACGTACGCAGCCGGAGCTTACGGGCTTGGCGTGGTGTATAAGGTGACGCCGTCGGGACAAGAAACTATCTTGCACAGCTTCGCCGGAGGCAGCGACGGCAGCGGACCACAGTCTGGGGTGACCCTCGATGCGCAGGGAAACATTTACGGAACGACGTACTACGGGGGCAGTTCGGGAGCCGGGGTGGTATACAAGATCACGGCGGATACTGTAGAGTCGGTTCTCTACACGTTTACGGGGGGTGCCGACGGGAGCAACCCGTACAGTGGAGTCACCCTGGACGCCTCCAACAAGCTTTATGGAACCACCTGGGGCGGAGGGGCCGATCATGGCGGCGTGGTGTACACGCTGAGTTCGACGGGGCAAGAAACGGTGCTGTTCAGTTTCTGGGCTCCGGCGGGTTGCGGTGTCGGCCCGCAGGGCACGCCGATCGTCGACACGGAGGGGAACCTATACGGTGCTTCCAACGTGGTGGTGTATAAGCTCAGTGCGGCTGGGGTATGCACGCCGCTGGCCAACGTGGTTGGAGCCACGAAGTATGGCGGAGACCTAGCGCCGGCCGCAGTGGCGATGGATCCGGATGGGAACATTTACGTCACCACAGACGTGGTGACCGACGGGTTCAAGAGTCACTCCCCGAACGGGGCGATTCTTAAGGTCGCGGCAGGAGGGGAACTTACGGTGCTTTATTCTTTTCCCGGCGCCTCCCAGCCCAGTGGCACGGGCGCTCTGCTTGGTTCCGGCGTTACACTTGACCCAAGCGGGAATCTTTATGGCGTAACATCTTTCGCCGGCATGTCGGGAACCATCTACGAATTGAGTTCCGCGGGCAAAATGACCACGCTGCACAACTTTACCAGCGCGCCCGGAGGAACCTATCCGGGAGAGGTTATATTGACGCCCAACGGCGAAGGTTACGGGACCACAGAGGACGGCGGCAAGTACGATTTTGGCGTTTTATTCAAGATAAACAGCGCCGGCAAAGAGACAGCGCTCCACGACTTCCGGGGCGGCAGTGACGGGGGGTATCCCTCGTCGGCGCTGGCGATGGACGCGGAAGGGAATGTCTACGGAACCACGAACGTAGGTGGGACGGCAAACCAGGGGACGGTTTTCAAGGTCAGCCCGTCCGGTGACGAGACGATTCTACACAGCTTCACGGGAGGGGCGGATGGAGGCGGTCCGCAGGGCGGCGTAGCCCTAGGCCCGAACGGAAGTCTTTACGGGACGACGCCCGAGGGCGGCTCCGGCAGTTTGACGGGTTTACAGGAGGGTGTTGTATTCGAAATGAGCACATCTTTCACCGATTGCGCAGGCGGGTATCATCGAAATCGGTTCTACTTTGGTATTTGGCGGGAACAATTCGCCGGACACTTACTCCGATACGACGACTTTCGGATCGACGCCGGTGCTGGTGGATAACGGCGCGGTGAGAATCTGGCAGACGCAAACGGCGACGGCGGGCGGGGGCGAGTGGGACGTCTTTTACATGCAGATCGTCGATGGCGGAGCGCTGGCGAACAACATTAACGCCAACTGGGGGATCACCATCGACTACACGTTGAGCGAGGCGGCCAATTTCGACGGGGTGGTTGACCAATGGGCGGTGAACGGGGTTGCGGTGAGCCCGCTGTCGAACTTCGGCAGTATCTGCTGCGCGACGGCGTCGAATCCGATTCTGCCGGGGGAAGCATTCTACAATTCCGGATTTAACGACGATCTGCCAGCCGGGGAGCAAACCAACTGGAACCAAATTTATATGGATCCTTACAGCTTCGTTTCGGCGGCGGGAATTAACGCTAGCACGGCTGACGACTTCACGTTCGCGCTGCACTTCGACCCGCAACAATCCAGCACGCCTGAGCCGGCTACCTTATCTCTGATCGGCGCAGGATTGATCGCGCTGGCGATTCGCCGGCGGTGTGCGCGGAAGTTAACCCAGTTAACCTGAACTATCCATTGAGAGCCTGGAATCCGGCGGGGGGATGGTGTTTGCTAGGAATAGGCAGACATTGTTGCCCGAATCGCGTGCGCTTTCTTGCTTGCCGCGTTGCCGCTCTGGCGGCACAGCCGTTTCCGGTCTCCGGACCGCGCCCCGGTAGTCCGGAACGAGTTTCAACGCGGCATGCAAGGGGGCGTACGCCTTGCGCGGTTACGAAGTCACGGCCGTCGACTCAAGCAGCGGAGCATCCGGCGCGCGCAGGGTGCGAATGTCGCGCATGGGCGGTTGGCCGAAGAAGCGGCTGTATTCGCGGTTGAACTGGCTGGCGCTTTCGTAACCTACCTCGAAGGCGGCGCTGGCGGCATCCAATCCATCCACCAGCATGCGATTGCGCGCGGCCAGCAGGCGTATCTGCTTCTGATACTGCAGGGGGCTCATGGCGGTCAAGACGCGGAAGTGATGGTGGAGGGTGGAAGTGCCCATGCCGGCGACCTCCGCGAGATCTTCCACGCGGAGTGGTTTCGCATAATTCGAGCGGATCCAGGCGATGGCTCTGGCGGTGCGGTGACTCTGTTCGCCCAAGGTGGCAATGCCTCGGAGGCGGGCGCCCTCGGCGCTGCGCAAGATGCGGTAGACGATCTCGCGTTGAATCAGTCCGCTGAGAAAGGGAATGTCCTGGGGCGTATCGAGCAGGTCGACGAGGCGGCAGCAGGCGCCGAGGAATTCGGCGGTGGTTTCACCGGTTGCCATGCCAGGGCTGCCGGCGGACGACTCGGGTACATGAAGCTCTTCGCGGCTTAGAACTTCGCGTACCATGGGCATTTCGAGCTTGAGCGACATGGCCAGGCAGGGCGTTTGCTCGCTGGCCTCGATGACGCGGCTGACGACCGGCAAATCGACGGCGGTGAGCAAGAACCGCGAGGCATCGTAGATAAACGTATTGCGTCCTAATTGCACGCACTTCCGCCCTTGAGCGATGACGGCGACACAGGGCTCGTAGGTCATGGAGCAGGGTGCAGTGGGAGCGGTACGGCGGACGAGCATCAGGCCGGGGATGGCAGTTACCCGTTTCTCTGATTGGCCCATGAACAAGGCAATCTTGCGAGCCAACTCTTTTCGCAATTCTCCGGCGTGGCCTTGGATGGGGGATGGCTTTTCACTATTCGTTTTCATGTTTACGGCTGCGTGCCCGCCAACCTTAGGATAACCGCAAGGGCCGTATCTAAATCAACAGTGCAAGAGGAATAGGCAATAAATCGGGAGGATTAGGATACCCTTGCCGTGGGCATCGACTCTAAGCTGGAGAAGAGCACTCATGCAGAAGCGCGTGGCTGCATGGGCATGGGCCGCGGAACGAACTTGGGGTGAAGAATGCAAAAACGGAAACTCGGAAAGAGCAATTTAGAAGTTTCGGCTTTGGGACTGGGGTGCATGGGGATGAGCTTTTCCTATGGTCCGCCCAAAGACAAGCAGGAGATGACCACGCTGCTGCGCGCGGCGGTGGAACGGGGCGTGACTTTCTTCGACACCGCGGAGGTGTACGGCCCGTTCACCAATGAAGAACTGGTAGGCGAGGCACTGGCTCCCTTTCGCGACCAAGTGGTGATCGCCACGAAGTTCGGGTTCGATCTGAATCCCGATTTCGATCCGCGCGGCATGAAGGGAGCGCCCGGCCTGAACAGCCGTCCCGAGCATATCAGGCAAGCGGCGGAGGGTTCCCTGAAGCGGCTCAAGACCGACGTCATCGATCTCTATTATCAGCATCGCGTCGACCCGGACGTGCCGATCGAGGACGTCGCGGGCGCGGTGAAGGATTTGATTCAGCAGGGCAAGGTGAAGCATTTCGGGCTGTCCGAGGCGGGGGTGAAAACCATTCGCCGCGCGAACGCGGTGCAACCTGTTACGGCGCTGCAGAGCGAGTATTCGCTGTGGACCCGGACGCCGGAGAAGGAAGTGATTCCGGTGCTGGAGGAACTGGGTATCGGGCTGGTGCCTTATAGCCCGCTGGGAAAAGGTTTTCTCACAGGGAAGATAGACGAGAATGCGAAGTTCGAGAGCAACGATTTTCGCAGCACGCTGCCCCGGTTTACGCCGGAGGCGCTTAAGGCGAATCAAGCGCTGATCGATCTTCTGGCGGCGATCGGGGAACGCAAGAAGGCGACACCGGCGCAGGTTGCACTGGCGTGGCTGCTGGCGCAGAAGCCATGGATTGCGCCCATTCCGGGAACCACGAAACTGAACCGGCTGGACGAGAACAACGGCGCGGCGGGGGTGGAATTGACGGCGGGCGATCTGCAAGACATCGAAGAAGCAGCGGCGAAGATCACGGTGCAAGGCGCGCGTTATCCGGAAAAGCTAGAGCAGATGACCGGCCGCTAAAAGGGGGACCACATGGACATCAAGAGAGCTGGATCGCAACCATCGGCCAAAGGGCCGTCAGACTGGTTTACCGGCACGGTGCGGATCGACCCGCTGTTTCAGGCGCCGGACCCGGCGTTGGTGCAAGGCGCGAGCGTCACGTTCGAGCCGGGCGCCCGCACGGCGTGGCATACGCATCCGCTGGGGCAGACGCTGATTGTGACGGCAGGCTGCGGATGGGCGCAGCGGGACGGCGGGCCGGTGGAAGAGATCCGGCCGGGCGATGTGGTTTGGTTCGCGCCGGGAGAGAAGCACTGGCACGGGGCGGCGGCGACGACGGCCATGACGCACATCGCCATCCAGGAAAAGCTGGACGGCAAAGTGGTGGAGTGGATGGAGCAGGTAAGCGACGAACAATACAAAAGGAACTCATAGGAACGCAATTCATGTACAAAGCTAAAGCTTATGCGGCTGCCGGCGCGGCATCGCCAATGGCAGCAACCACGATTTCGCGGCGCGAGCCGGCGGAACACGATGTTCAAATCGAGATTCTGTTTTGCGGCATTTGCCATTCGGACCTTCATTCGGTGCGCAACGAGTGGAGCGAGTTCATGCCCACGGTTTATCCGATCGTTCCCGGTCACGAGATCGTGGGGCGGGTTACCAAGGTGGGCGCAGGGGTAACCAAATTGAAGGCGGGCGATGTGGCAGCGGTAGGCTGCCTGGTCGATTCCGACCGGACGTGCCCGCGCTGCCGGGCCGGGCTGGAGAATTTCTGCCCGAACATGACGCTGACGTTCAACTCGCCGGACAAGCATCTGGGCGGCGTGACCTATGGTGGTTACTCCGACAGTATCGTGGTGGATGAGCACTTCGCGTTACGGGTACCTGGGAATCTGGATCTGGCAGGAGCGGCCCCGCTGCTTTGCGCGGGCATCACGACGTATTCCCCGATGCGGCACTGGGGGATCACGAAGGGCAAGAGAGTGGGCATCGTAGGGCTCGGCGGACTGGGCCACATGGGGGTGAAGTTCGCACACGCGCTGGGAGCGCACGTGACGGTGTTCACTACTTCGCCCGGCAAGAAAGACGACGCTCTTCGCCTGGGGGCGGACGCCACTGTGGTATCCCGGGATGCCAATGAGATGCAAAAGCAGGCAGGGAGCTTCGATTTCATTCTGGACGCCGTTTCGGCCGATCATGACATCAACGCATATCTGAACTTGCTGGCGCTCGACGGCAATCTGACTCTGGTGGGCGCTCCGGCGAAGCCCATGGCGGTGGCCGGCTTCGGGCTGATTATGGCGCGGCGCAGCCTGTCGGGTTCGGCAATTGGCGGGATTCCCGAAACGCAAGAGATGCTGGATTTTTGCGGGGAGCACAACATTACAGCGGACGTGGAAACGATCCCGATTCAAAAGGTCAACGAAGCTTACGAGCGGATGCTGAAGTCCGATGTCAAATACCGGTTTTCGATCGACATGGCTTCGTTGAGAACGGAGTAAGGGAAGTATGATCCGACTAGCAGGGGCGATGCTTTGCGGCCTCGCCCTCGGCGCAGGCAGCAATGGCCTGGAGGGACAGGTTGCCGGACCGCCGGAGCTGGTGCGTCTTTATGCGACGGCGGTGGATTCCTCCGGGCAAGCGGTAACGGATCTTACCGCGGCCGATTTTACGATCGCAGATCGCGGCCATCAGCAGGCGATCGCTTTTTTCCGGAAGCCGATGCGGTCAAACTTCGCGCCGCTTTCGGCGTCCGAGTTCTCCAATCGCCGGGCAGGTGGATTGCCGCATTCGACCGCGGTCGTGTTCGACCTGATGAACCAGAGTGCGCCGGAGCGGCTGGAGACCTGGCACGTGCTCTCCAAATCCCTGCCGCAACTGGAGGCGGGTGAATCCGTCTATTTCTACTTGTTGAATCTTGAGGGCGAACTTGTTCCCATCCGGCCGATCGGCGAGAGATTGGCGGGTAGCGGGTGGTGGGCGCACGATGCAGATCGAATTCTCGACCAGGCTATGAAGACAGCCGGCCAGGGCCGTCGGCCGCGACCCGGTCCGGAGGACCAGTGCAAGAAGACGTTTCACCAGTTGGAAGTATTGAGCGTGCGTTTGGCCGCGCTGCCTGGCCGGAAGAACATCCTGTGGATCACGGGCGGAGTGCCTACGGTGTACAGCTCCAAAACAAGCTGCCGGGGCGACTGGGTGGATTGCGGGCTCTATGTTCCCCACTTGGCGGTCACGCTGGCGCAGTGCGATGTGGCCGTGGACGTGCTGTCGTACGGCAAGGAGCTGAACACGTCAGCGTATCCCGATCCCGGGAAGTGGGAAGACAAGTGGACGCCGCCGCCCTTTGTCGATACCGGTAACGCGCCTTTTCGCGATATGGGCTACTACAATGCCCAGAGCGCACAAGCGAATGCGGGAGGGCGGGGAAACAGCGCGGGTGCGAAGGGAGCAGCCGACGCCCTAGAGCTGGCGCAGATGGCGCTTTTGAGCGGAGGCGGAATTTATTTCCGGCAGGATATTCGCGCGATGCTGCAGCGCGCCATCACGCGCGACGCGAATGCATTTGAAATGGCCTACCAGCCGGCGGAAGCGAATTGGGACAACCAGTTTCACCGGGTTCAGATCACCTGCAAACGGAAGGGGATTCGGATACAGGCCCGCGAACGTTATTACGCGCTGCCGGATTCGCGCACGCCGATGGAACGCATGAAGGCGGCCTTGATGAGGGCTTTTGAAAGCCCCAGCGACCTGCCGGAAGTCGGCTTGCGGTGCGGAATTCTGTCACAAAAGGGCGCGGGGCATTTGGACATACACATCGACCTAGACGATATACGGATCCGAGAGGAGAGCGGCCCATTTACTGCTTCGTTGTACCTCCTGCTATCCGCACGCGGCCCCGCGGGTCCGCTCGGCGAACCTCTGGTGCTGACCCTCGACCCCGAGCTAACCGCCGGCCAACGGGAACAAGCGGCGGTGGAGGGATTGGCGATCTCGCAGGAGTACGCGCCGCCCGCCCCTGCTACAGAAATCCGGGTGATCGTTCTGGATCGCAATACCAACCGCGCCGGTTCTCTGACGCTGCCTTGGCCGACGGCAAACGACCGGTAACGCAGCATCGTCAGGCTGCGCCGGTTTGGGTTGCTGCCTTGCAGCGGCTTGGATCGGTGGCGGCTCAGCAGTAGGATCAACAGACGCAGGCCGGGCGAGGCATTGGCCGTAGAAATCCCCCCATGATGCAGGCGGATGGCGCGATGCAGCGGATTGGAACTTCATTTTGCGGGACTCCGCCAGCGCAAGTGGCTGACATGCACCTCAGGCTCATCTTGTATGAGAATCCAGTCCCGAGTTCGGGCTCATCTTGCATGAGACAAGAGTTGTCCACGGTGGGCGCACAGCGCCTGCTATACTAGTAGGCGGATGGTTTTTGACCACTCCGCACCGCGGTTATTCTATTCACCCAACGACCGCCTTCCTGCTTCGGGAGGTATCCACTCACCAACTCAATGAAAGCCAGTGTGCAAATCAGCCGGGGCGTCGAGAGCCTGTTCGGCACCCGCGATGAAAACATCCGGCTGCTCGAAGCGGGCCTGAAGGTGAACACCCACCTCACCGACAATGTGTTGGAGATTGAAGGCGAGCCATCTGCCGTGTCTCGCGCCGAAAACATTCTGGAAGAATATGCCGCCTTGGCGCGGGAAGGTCACGTTTTCAGCAACGGCGACTTGAACAGCTACCTTCGGGTGGTGACGGAAGACCCAGAGGTGAGCCTGCGGGCCCTGGTGCAGAGCGGCCGGCAGCGCAATTTCGGCAAGAAGGTGCTGGCGCCGAAGACGGTGAACCAGCGGCGGTATCTGGAAGCGATCGAACGCAACGATCTGGTATTCGGCGTAGGACCGGCGGGTACGGGTAAGACGTATCTGGCGGTGGCGATGGCTGTCTCCGCGCTGCTGAACAAGCGGGTTTCCCGAATCATTCTGACGCGGCCGGCCGTCGAAGCGGGTGAGCGGCTGGGCTTTCTGCCGGGCACGCTGCAGGAGAAGGTCGATCCTTACTTGCGGCCGCTTTACGACGCGTTGTTCGACATGATGGAAGCGGAGAAAGTGGATAAGCTGCTGGAGCGCAACACCATCGAAGTGGCGCCGATCGCGTTCATGCGCGGCCGTACGTTAAGCGACAGTTTTATCATTCTGGACGAGGCCCAAAACAGTACTCCGGAACAGATGAAGATGGTGCTGACCCGCACCGGTTTCAACTCCAAGATGGTGGTCAACGGCGACGTCACGCAAATCGATCTGCCTCTGGGGAAACGCAGCGGCCTGATCGACGCGGTGGAAGTGTTACGCGGAATCGAAGGCATCAGTTTTGTGCAGTTCGACGACCGCGATGTCGTCCGTCACACGCTGGTGCAGCGCATCGTGAAGGCTTACGAGCGCTATAACGAAGCTATCGGCGCCGGCCGGCAGCTTAGCCTGAAACTTACCGAACCTCCCGCCGAAGCGGCACCCGACGCATGTCCTCCTCAGGCGACCATATAGTTTTGTTCCGCCGGGCGCCGGCGGAACTGAACCGGCGTAAGGTGGAACGCTTCGCCCGGACTCTGCGCGATGCGGTTGCCAAGGGCGCCGGCTTCACGTGCCTGGTCACGGGGGATGCGGAACTGCGCCGGCTGAACCGGCAGTTTCTGGGCAAGGACTATGCCACGGATGTGTTGTCGTTTCCCGGCGGCGGAGCGGCCCATCCGGATGCCGAGGTTTCGCTGGGCGAACTGGCCATCTCAGCGGGCCGGGCCCGTGCGCAAGCGAAAGCTTGCGGACACACGCTCGAGAATGAAATTCGCATCCTGATGTTACACGGAGTGTTGCACCTGATGGGCATGGATCACGAAACGGACCGCGGGGAGATGCGCCGCGCGGAATCGCGCTGGCGGAGGCGGCTGGCGCTGCCCGAGGGCTTGATTGAGCGGGCGCACATATGAGCGCCGTCATTGGTCTTCTGATCGTGGTGTTATCGCTGCTGTTGGGCCTCGTGACTTTTGTCCAGTTGTTGTATCTGGAAAGTCTGAGGCTGCGGACGCGCGATTATCCGGCGATCAAGTTTTTTAAGGAAACGCTGGAGGACCGGATTGGATTTCAGACCGACGATGGGGCGGGTTCTTTCACTCTGGTGAAGCACACGACCATTCTCTTTATCGGCATTCTGTATTTCCTGGTCTTCGCGGATGGCCAGGCCTGGAACTGGATCGAGGCCCTGGAAACGCTGGTGGCGTCGTGGCTGACGATGGTGGCGATGGCTTACGTGCTGCCGCAAGTGCTTTACCGCCGCACTGGGGCACAGTGGCTGGCGCCGGTCGCGCCGTTGATTCGAGTTGTGGGCATGCTGGCGAAGCCCTTCGTGGCGGTGCTGGCGTTCTTCCAGTCGCTGGTCGAGATCACCGACAATTCCAGCGGCGCGGAAGAGCCGCCCACACAGGCGGAGAACATCGAAGCCCTGATTTCCGCGGGTACTGAAGAAGGGCTTATTGAAGAGGAAGATCGCAAGCTGATCCAGTCGGTGGTTGAGTTTGGCGACAAAGTGGTGCGCGAAGTGATGACGCCGCGGCCCTCGATTGTCGCTGTATCGGCCACGGCGACTCTCGAAGAGTTGCGCGAGTTAGTCATCCACGAACAATATTCAAGAATCCCCGTTTATGAAAACACCATCGATACGATCGCCGGGTTTGTCCACGTGCGCGACATGTTTGAGCTCGACGAAGACGAGCGTGCGAATCGCACGGTTCGGGAACTGGTGCGGCCCATTCGCTTCGTACCCGAGACCAAGCCGGTGAACGACCTGATGCGCGAAATGCAGCGGGACAACACTCACATGGTGATGGTGGTCGACGAATACGGCAACACGGCCGGTCTGGCGAGCATGGAAGATCTGGTGGAGGTGATCCTCGGTGAGATCCGGGACGAACACGAGCCCAATTCCGACGTGCAGGAAGATGGCCAGGGAGGATACATTGTGTCGGGCAGCTTCGATGTGGATCGTCTGGTGGACCTGCTGCATTTCCATCCCGAGGAGGATCTGGAATCCACCACGGTGGGCGGCCTGGTGACGGAGTGGCTCGGGCGCGTGCCGCAAGCCGGGGAGTCGCTGGAGCGCGACGGGATTCATATCGACGTGCTGGCGAGCGACGAGTTGCGAGTGGCGCAAGTGCGGGTGCGGCGGCTGCAGGCGGTGACGCAATGAAATCCGGATTTGTGTCCATTCTGGGGCGTCCGAACGCGGGAAAGTCGACGCTGCTGAATCAGTTGATCGGCGCCAAGATCGCGATCGTGGCCAACAAGCCGCAGACCACGCGCACTTCCATTCAGGGCGTACTGACCACGCCGGAAGCGCAAATGATTTTTCTGGATACGCCGGGAATTCATAAAGCCGGGTCGCTGCTGGACAAGCGCATGATGGATACGGTGCGGGCGGCGCTCAGCGAGCGAGACCTGCTGCTGCTGGTGGTCGATGCGGCGCGGCCGTTCAGCGAGCAGGATCGCCATGCGGTGGACCTGATCCGCAAGGCCGAAACGCCCACGCTGCTGCTGCTCAACAAAGTGGATTTGCTGCCTAAGGGCAAGGGCGCACTCTTGCCGTTAATCACGCATTACAGCGGCTTATACGAATTTGCCGATTACCTGCCGGTGTCGGCGCGGGGCGGCGAGGGGCTGGACGCGCTGCGCCAGAACATCGTCAACCGGCTTCCTGAAGGCCCTTCCTACTTCCCGGAAGATTATATTACCGACCAGCCGGATCGATTTCTGGCGGCCGAGTTGATCCGCGAAAAGATTTTGCGTACCACGCGCGAGGAGGTACCGCATTCCGTGGCGGTTTCGGTGGACGCCTGGGAGGAAACGGCTAAGCTCACCCGGATCTACGCCACGATCTACGTGGAACGCGACGGGCAGAAAGCTATCATCATCGGGGCCGGAGGCGCCATGCTGAAGAATATCGGGACGCAGGCGCGGCTGGAAATGGAGCGGCTGTTCGGGCGGCACATTTTTCTCGACCTCCACATTAAGGTCCAATCCCGGTGGCGCGAAAAGCCGGACTTCCTGGCTGCCCTGGACTGGCGTACAATGGCCGGAACAGATGAAAACTAAAACGGTAATTGCGTTTCTGCTGATTTTCACGCTCGCCGCCGGCATCTGCGCCGCGGAAAAGCACTTCTCCGACGACCAACTTTATGACATGGTTCGCCGTAAACTGGCCGATGACCCAGTGGTGAAGGGCGGTGCGCTGGAGGTTGAAGTGAAGGACGGCGTGGTGACTTTGAAGGGTAGAGTCGAATACCCGCAGCAAAAGGAAAAGGCCGAGAAGGTGACTCACAAGGTTTCGGGAGTCAAGCAGGTGGACAACCAGCTCGTGGTGGTCGGTAAGGGCAATCCTCGATGACCTGGCGGGGCGCGCGGGCGCCCCACGCCGCTCCGCTTATCGCACTGGTCTTATTGCTGATTCCCCTGGCTGCTCAGGATGCGGAAGACGTGCTGATTGAAAAGGCGGCCCACGGTTTGCGATTCACCGAAGGGCCGGCTTGGTCGCGCGACGGCTATCTCCTGTTCACCGACGTTCCCTCCAACCGCATTATGAAGCTGACGCCGGCGGGAGCTGAAGTGTATCGCGAAGGCTCGAACGGGGCATCGGGCAACGCCTTCGACTCGCAAGGCCGTCTATACACCTGCGAGACGCATGCGCGCCGGGTGACGCGCACCAATAAAAAGGGCGACGTCGAGGTTTTAGCGGATCGATGGGAGGGCAAGCGATTCAACGCTCCTTCAGAGATCGTGGTGAGCAAATCGGGCAACGTCTACTTCACCGATCCCGCTTTCGGCAATCAGCAGGATACGCGCGAACTCGATTTTTACGGGGTGTACCGGATCACGTCCAAGGGGCAGGTTTCGGTGATTGCGAGGCCGGCGGGACGGCCGCACGGCATCGCGCTATCGCCGGATGGGCGCATTCTTTATGTTTCCAACGCCGATGAGCGCAACGTGCGCGCATACGACATCGATCGCGAGGGCGCGGTATCCAACGAGCGGACGATCATTGCGAAGACGGAGGGAATTCCGGGCGGGATGCGTACGGACGCGAAAGGGGAACTTTACGTGGCGGCCAAGGGGATTGCGGTTTACTCGCCCGACGGGCATTTACAGTCGACTATTCCGGTGCCGGAGACGCCTTCCAACTGCGCTTTCGGCAACGCGGACCTGGAGACACTTTTTATTACGGCCCGCACCTCGGTGTATCGCGTTCACCGGGCGGTAAAGGGCTGGCAGCCGTGACGGCGCGCGGTTAATACAACGCGCGGACCGTGCCGGCGGCCTTACCGAAGCCTTCCAGATACCGCTTGCCTCCCGCGCCCATCAAACCCATGTCGGTGGGTCCCTGGAACAACTGAAATCCCTGTTGCATGTATTGCTGTGCGATTTCAGGAGTCGCCGCGGGGCGGCCGAGAAACTTGCCGTGCTTCTTGCCGGCCGCCGCGACCTTGGCGACGGCTTCCTCGAGTTTGGGCTGGTCCTGCTTGCCGCGGAGGCCCAGTGAAAAGGAGAGATCGCTGGTGCCGATGAACAGCACGTCGACGCCCGGCGTGGCGGCAATCTCATCGATGCGCTCCACGGCGCGCGCCTCCTCGATGATGATGATGACCATGACGTTGGCGTCGGCTGAATCGTGATAGCTGGCATCCCCGCCGGGCCAAGTGGTGCGGGCGAGGACGGGGCCCGAGCCGCGCCGGCCGGCGGGTGGATAGCGGCAAGCCGCGGCAGCCTGGGCGGCCAGTTCGGGGGTGCTGCTGAAGGGGAACATGACGCCGCTCACGCCGGCATCGAGGACGCGCTTGGCGGTCCACAGTTCATTCACGGGCACGCGGGCGTACGTCAGGGTGGGGAGTCCACGCGTCGCCAGTACGATGTTGCGCAGAGTTTCAAGGGTGATGGGGGAGTGCTCCATCTCGACCCAGAGAAAGTCGAAGCCGAGCGCGGCGGCGTGGGCAGCCACCTCCGGACATGGCAACGGTGATGGTGGCCGCCGTGACCGGCAGGCCTTGCTGCAAGCGTTTTCTAACGGGATTTTCCCAGGTTGTGCTCATTTTTTTATTAACCAAATTTCCGCCACTTGGCAGCCGCGGCCATTTCCGCCCAGTCCGGCTTCCCGATACCATTTCAAATCCAAGTCGCCCGCGCGGGTGGCCCGTGGCGGTATATCGAAGTCCAGCGGCTTGACCGGCTGGGGCTTCATCATCAGCGGGTGCACTTCCTGGGCGCCCGCCATCAGACGGATTTTGCGTCCGGGGCTGTCGCCCGCATAGACCACGCGAATGCGGTATTGCGCGGAGGGGTCGAGTCCGGTGTAGCGCATTTCTAAAGGTTCATCGTAAAACGATTCGGCATAGGTCCACCAGGAGCGCGGCCAGTGAGGGTGATATTCAAGGCTGGTGCTGCCGTGTACGAGATGCGGCTGGCGGGCCGGATCGCCCAGATCGTCATAGAAGCCGCCGGGGCCGGGATCGGTCCAATGCAGGATGCGGTCGATCGCGGCGCGGTCAGTGCCCGCTTCGGCGAAGCGCTGCTCCAGCCACAGGCGATTGTTCAGGGGCACATCGAGCGTGTCGAGGCTGGCGCCGCGATCGACGCCGATGGCGTGATAGCGGGGTACGCTCAACTGCATTCCGATACTTTGAAACAAGGCTTCGGCGAGTTCGAAGATGCGCGCGCGCCATTCCGGGGCAATGGGCTGCTTCACGGCGCGATCGAGAATGGCGGTGGCGGCGGCGGTATCGCGGGTCTCGGTCAGCTTGCGGATGGCTTCTTGTTCGAGCTGGTTTTCGTTGAGCAGGCGGCGGCGGGTGTAGGCGTCGTAATAGGCGCGGTAGAGGGCTTGCTGGAAGCGCCAGTTGCGGAGTACGGGGGGCGGGGCGGCGTGCTCCATGGCTTGAAACCGGGCGAGTGTTTCGTCGACGCCGGTATTGGCGGCCAGTGGGCCGCGCCAGTTTCGTTCCAGCCCAAGCAGGCCATGGGCAAAAGTCTCGCTGAATTGATTGCCGATGAAGTAGCGGCTGTATTGGCGCAAAATCTCTTTGACGTCCTGGTTGGGATTCCAGCCGAGGCCGCTCCAGACGAATTTGTTGACATCGTCGTTGGAGCCTTCGGAGTAGCTGATAAAGCCGATAGTGGAGGGTTGGAAGCGGTGGAAGATACCGGCCTCCTCTTCGGGGCGCGGGTTGATACTTTCCCGGCCTTCGGTGAGGGCCCATGCGGGATCCCAAGCGGGAACCGGAAACTGGCACTGGATATTGTGGGTGATGTCGGGGTAGTGGCGGATGGCATATCGCGCCGGAACCGCAGCCCGGAGGTCCGCCAGCGGCATGCGGATCTGGGGTCCGTACACCACGCCTGCCAGCCAATCGGGCTGTTCGTTTTGCAGGATGCCGAGGAATTCGTCCAGCCACGCCTGATTGAAGCTTTGGGGAGAGACCCACATCTGCGCGGCTGGATGGTAGCGGTGCAGCACTTCGGTTTCCTTGGCGAGCAGATGCATGAGCGGCCGGGGCGCGGTGTGGCCCGGGTCGCCGCCGGGGACGAACACCGCGTCCACGCGCTTCATTTGGCGGAAGACTTCGCCCCATTCGCGCAGGGCCGACTGGACGGTGGCCGCATCGGTGTAGTCGTGGTCCATGGCGGGATACCAGATCCAGGTCTGAAGGCCGTAGGCATCGAGGAGGCGGGAAAGCTCGACCATCATGCGCATGGGGGGCAGCGGGAAGTGCGGGCTGTCCGCGTCGTCGTCGGAGCGCGGGGGCACGAGTTCCACGGCGTTGGTACCGAAGACCGCCAAGTCGCGAATGTACTGTTCGAAGTTAGCGAGGGTCCACGCGTCGTAGGTATTGGATTTGGGCCGGTAGCCGAGCTGATGGCCGCGCAACGCGATAACGGGGCGCGGCAGTTTCCGCGAATCCGTCCGGCAGTTGAACGGATCCGCGATCCATGCGCAGTTCGCGCAGGAGGCGTCCGATGCCGAATAAAACGCCGCGCGCATCGTTGCCGGCGATGGTCACGCCGGCCGGGCGGGTGCGAATGCTGAAGCCTTCCGCCGGTCCGGTTGCGTGCGTGATTTCAATGGCCACGCCTTCGCCGGTTCCGGCTTCCCATCGAATGCCGGTGCGCCGCTCGACTTCTTCGATGAGCATGGTGACGGCTTTGGCTTCGGGAGCGCTGAAGGCGGCTGGCGGCGACACATGGGCACGGGTCAGGTCCAGGGCGATGCCGGGCAGGGCCACAACAGCCAGCAAGAGAGGAGCGCCGATGAGCCGCACGAACCAATTGAATCACACATTTCGGGATGCGCCGGCGGGCGGGTGCACGACGCACAAGGCGCCAGACCGCGTAAGAGAATTTGCCGCCGATTCACGCCGGCCGGATCAATGAGTGGAATGAAGGCGGGAGGTCCAACGAAGCCGGATTGCGATACCACTCTAATGTCGAGTGCCCCTGGCGGCCGCGTGTCGGGCCGCCAAGCGCGCCGCGATGCTAGATTGAAAGAAGGTATGCGAGCTGGTTGCACTCACGCGCTGTTGATCGCCGCCGCTTTATGCGCGCCATTGCGCGCCCAGGAGAAAGGCATCGAAACAGATTGGGACATTCGTCCCGTGCTGAAGGAAATCGCCGCGCATGCGCAGCGGATGGTGCCCGATCCTGGAACAGATCGACGCCAAGGAAATGGTCAAGAACGGGGTTCCGGACACCTATATCACGCAGCTTAGCCAGAGCCTGGTGCAGTCGAAGGCGCTGGCGACAGAAGCGTTGGCGCTATCCAATGTCGCCTGAGAAATTATCCGCCGATCTGGCGACTTTCTTCCGGATGCAAGCGCTCGAAAAGACGTTGCTTTCGATGGAGGAAGGCATTCGGAAATATTGGAATCCCGCCGTGGCCGATCTGCTGAACAGCCAGATGGCGGAAAACGGCGCCAACCGGGAGCGATTCCAGCGTTACATTCTGGATCTGGCCGCCACGCACGAACAGGAGTGCGCCGTGATGGATCACGAAGCGCAACGCTGCCGCGGCGTGCTGGCGAAACAGCCCGGGCGGCGCGAAAACGGAGAAAAAGTAGCATGGCGTTCAACTGCTCCATCTGCGGAGAAGAGTCGACGCGCATTTGCGTCTGGTGCACCAAGGACACCTGCGGCAATCACTTGTGCGACAAATGCGGCCGCTGCAGCGATTGCTGTGAATGCGAGGTGCCGCTGGACGGGCCGCCGGTTCCCCCCCCCACGGTTCACGAACTTGCGCCGGCAGCGGCTTTTATCATGCAGGAAGCCGAACCGCCCAGGGAGGAGCCGCCTGTTCCGGGTGAACCTGCGCCGCCGGTACACGAGCCGACTCCGATGCCAGGGGAGCCGGATCCGCCGGTGCGGGAGCCCGACCCCATGCCGGGCGAGCCTGAGCCGCCCATCGGGGAGCCGGAGCCGCTGAGCGCCGCGGCGCCCGAAACGGAAATTGCAGGCTGAGAGCATGGCGAACAACGGGCGGCGCGTTTTGGCGGCGGCCGTGCTATGCATGTTCGCCTGCTTATTCCAGGCGGCGGCGCAGCCTGTTTTCAATGTCCGGGATTTCGGCGCGAGCGGGGCGAAGTCGGAGGATGCGCGTCCGGCGATTCGGAAAGCCATTGCTGCCGCCGTAACGGCGGGAGGCGGCACCGTGTATCTGCCGGCGGGTGCTTACACGTCGGGCACGATTCACTTGCAGAGCCACATTCGCCTGCTCATCGATTCGGGCGCGACGCTGTTCGCCTCGCGGGAAAGCTCCGATTTCGACAAGCCGTCGCTGATTTTCGCCGATGGCGCCGTTAACATAACCATCGAAGGACGCGGCACGGTGGACGGCCAGTCCACGTACGAATGGCGGCCGAACGGGGACTTCGACGACGCTTATATTCGCGAGAACATGCTGCTGGCGAAAGCTTTCTACGAGCCGCTGGGGAAGCCTTTGATGCGCTCTTTTCCCACGGGCTTTCCGCCGGGAAAGGAGTATCCGCACCTGGTGCTTTTGCTGCGCTGCAAAGACGTGCGCATAGCCGGGCTTTCGTTCCTTCGCTCGCCTAGCTGGACCATCAATCCTTATGCTTGCGAGCGGCTGACCATCGACGGGGTGTACATTTATTCGAGCCTGAAGGAAGCGGTGTGGGCGGACGGCATCGACCCGGACGGTTGCAAGGACGTGCGCATCGCCAACAGCACCATCGAAACGGGGGACGACGCGATTGTTTTTTACTCGTCGAATATCTGGGGTCCGCCGCTGGCCTGCGAGAACATTACAGTCACCAACTGCCGGCTTTCTTCGGCCTCGAGCGCCATCAAGTTCTGCGACGGCAACATGAATTGCATCCGGCATGTGGCCATCGACAACACGGTCATCCGCGATTCCAACCGCGGCATTGCGTTCATGGTTTTCGATGGCGGAACGGTGAACGATGTGGTGTTGTCGAATTTGACCATCGAGTGCCGGCGGCACGATTGGTTCTGGTGGGGCGACGGCGACCCGATCCACTTCAACATCAAACGCCGGAGCGAGGTCGATGGCAACGCGCGGGAGCACGAGCCGCGCGCCGGATCGATTCGGAACGTCCTGATCCAGAACGTCGTGGCGCACGGCATGGGCACGTCGATGATTCACGGGCATCCCGATAGCTGGCTGGATGGCGTGAGCCTGGATCACGTGAAGCTATTCGTTTCGAACGACGCGCAATCGCCGCTGCAGAAGACGACGGATGCGATGCAGATCCGCTGGGCGCGCCACATGAGGCTGCGGGATGTCGAGATTGGATGGGAGAAGCCTCTGTCGCCCAAATGGCGGAGCGCGCTGCGGCTGGAGGATGCGCAGGATGTGGAGTTGGACGGTCTGCGCGCGCATGCCGCGGCGGACGGGCAAAGGGCGGTTGTTTTCGGAAAGGTCAGCGGCGTGACGGTGCGGCATGCGGACGTGAAGCCGCAAATCGACGGGGCGCAAGCGGGCGTGCGGATCTTGCCCTGAGGCTTACGTGCCAGCCGGTTTTAAGGGATTGCGGGACTTGGCAATGGCAGGGGTTTCGGGCGTTTCGGGTTGGAGGTAGGTTGTGAGATGTTCCTTCAGCATATCGAAGGCGGTTGCGGGATCGTCCGCATAGCGGAACAGTTCCAGATCCGCCGCGCCGATGGTTCCGTGCTTCACGAGCGCGTCGAAATTGATGACTTCCTTCCAGTAGCTGGAGCCATATAAAACGATCGCGATCTTCTTGGCGAGCTTTTGCGTTTGGGTCAGGGTTAGGACTTCCATCATTTCGTCGAGCGTGCCGAAGCCGCCCGGGAAAACGATGAGCGCTTTCGCCAGGTAAGCGAACCAGAGCTTACGCATGAAGAAGTAATGGAACTCGAAGCTCAGGGACGGGGTGATGTAAGGGTTGGGGAATTGTTCGAAGGGCAGGCCGATGTTGAGGCCGACGGTTTTGCCGCCCGCGTCCGACGCGCCGCGGTTGGCCGCTTCCATGATGCCAGGGCCGCCGCCCGAGCAGACTACGAAGCGGGACATGCCGTTGTTTTCGAATTGCGCGGCCCACTCGGTGACGAGGCGAGCCAGGGTGCGGGCGTCCCGATAATACTGGGCCAGCGGTCCTTCCTCGCGCACCCGGGCCGAGCCGAAAAAGACTACGGTGTCGCGGATTTTTTCCCGCCGAAAGATCGAGAGGGGCTCGAGGTATTCCGCCAGCAGACGGATGGCCCGCGCATCGGGGCTATTCAGAAAATCCTGGTCCAGATAAGCTACCGGCTTGCGGCCATCGGCCGTATTATCCTTTGTCATTTTCGAGTTGCTCGATTCGTTTTTTGAGATCGCGAAGGGTTTTCAGAATTTCGGGCAGTTTGGGCAGGGCGGTGATGGCGCGCAGCCATTCGTTGGCCGCAAACGCGGGCGAGCCGGACATGCGCGCGCCCGCCGGGACGTCGCCGCCGATGCCGCTCTGCGCGTATACGATGGCATTGTCGTGAATGGTGAGGTGGCCCGAGACGCCTACCTGCCCCGCCAGGAGCACGTTTGTTTCCAGGATGGAACTGCCCGCGAGGCCGGTTTGGGCGCAGATGATGTTGTCCTCGCCGACGACGCAGGCGTGGCCGATTTGCACGAGGCTGTCGATTTTGGCGCCGCGCTTGACGCGCGTTTCGCCGACTGTAGCGCGATCGACGGAGGTGAGGCTTTGCACCTCGACGTCGTCTTCGATGACGGTGACACCGGATTGCACGATTTTGTAATGCGTACCGTCGGCCCGTTTGGCAAAGCCAAAGCCATCGCCGCCGACGACTGCGCCGTTCTGGAGGATGACGCGGTTTCCGACGCGGCAGAATTCACGGACGACGGAGTGGGAATGGGCCAGAAAGTCGTGGCCGATGGTAGCGCCTTCATAGATGACGGCATGAGGATGCAGCACGGCGTTGCGGCCTAGCGTGACGCGCTCGCCGACGACGGCAAAGGGCCCTATGGACGCGCCTTCGCCGATGGAGGCCGAGTCCGCCACGAAGGCCAAGGGATGGATGCCGGGGGCGGGGCGGGGGGGCCGGTAGAAGAGTTCGAGGGCACGGGCGAAATCGAGATAGGGATTGCGCGAGATTAGATTTGCGAGGGAGGCATCTTTGAGGGGCTCGGCCGTGAGGATGGCGGCCGCGCGGGTGTGCTTGACCTTGTGCGCGTACTTGGGGTTGGCCAGGAAGGTGAGGTCGGCCGGTCCGGCATGCTCCATGCCGGCGACGGCGTTGATTTCGACCTCGCCATCGCCCAGCAACTCACACTGCAAATGGGCGGCGATCGCGCTTAGCTTCATACGTCAAACGTACAGATTAACGTACTTCTTCCGGATTACTGCGAGATGCGGAGGATCTCGGAGGCGACTTGCTGGAAGGCCCCGGTGAGATCGGTGGCGGTGGGAGAGTAGACATATTCACCGGCGGGGAGCGAGGAATTGTAGATGGGGCTGCGCGGATCGTTTGCCAGACGCTCCATGAAGGTGGTGTCGATGGGTTCGGCGGATGTGCCGCCCAAGCCGATGGAATAGATGGTTGGGATCAAGGTGGCATCGTTGCGGATGGTGGTTCCCTGATTGTCGGCTGCGTTGATGGAAGCGGTGACCAGGGCGGTGGGCGTATCGACGCGAACCTTGCCGACATAGGGATTGCCGGTGGGGTACAAATCTCCCGAGGCAAAGGACTGGTAACCGGTGGTGGCGTTGCCATAAAGGTCGGTTGCGGGAATATAGGCGATGTCGCGGCGCATTTTGGATTGGTCCGACGCCATGTTGCAATTGGTCAGGCCGGAGGCGACCTGCTCGCTGGTGGTGGTGGCGGAACTGCTGGTCACCGAGAATAGGCCTTCGGTGTAGCCGGTAGATGGGGCGGGTTCGCCGGACCACTCGGCGATCTCGCCTTGAATTGTGGTGGTGGTCGAACAGGTGCTTGCCGGCGTGCTTACCAGCGTGCTGGTGTTCTTGTAGTCGTAGCGGGTGTCGACGCTGGTTTTGACAGGAAAATTCGCGGCTACGCCGTTGGGATGGCCGTCGGTGAAGAAGACGATCAAGTTCAGAGCGCCGGGGAGATTGATGGCTTTCAATTGCGCGTAGGCCTGGTTCAAGGCGCCTGCCGTCCCGGTATCGCCGTAGCACTGCACGCCGCCGATCACCGAAGTCAGGGTTGGTGTATTGGAGGCGAAGTAGAGGGTGGGCGCATAGGTCAGGTTGTAGCCGTCCATGAAGGTGACGAGGCCGATCATATCGCGGCCGTTGGAAAAATAGCCCACGAAGTTCTGGGCCGCCGCCGTCATGGTTGAGCATACGCCGGCGTTGGCCATGGAACTGGAGCGGTCGATGACCACGATCATGACCACATCGCGGCGCGAGGTTTGGCCCTGAGCGGCCACGGTAGCGCCCGACTGGCCGAGGAGTTGCATGAAGGTGAGGGGCACGGTGACGCTGGCTTGGATGGTTACGGTGCGGGTTTTATAGGCGGTCTGCGCCACCGCCGTGGTCATGGCGAGGTTCGAGGTATTCCAATATCCGGTTGGAAAATTCGCGCTGAAGAAGGACTGCGCGGTGGCCGTGGCGCTGGCTGTCTGGCTGGGGAGGTCGAGTCCCACGCTGAGGGAGCGCGCGGCCGCCAGCGCGGCTGCATCCACTGCGGCCGACAGCTTAGCCTGAACGAGGTAGAGGATGCTCCCGTCGATGGCGAGGCCTACCAAGGGCAGCATCACGACAGCCACCAGCAGGGACAGCATAATGACGACCATGCCGCGGCGGCCCTGGTCAGAAGATTTTGCGCTCATACACTCCCGCCCCACTCATGTAGCTGCCCCAGGCAAAATCGGGCGAGCTGAAATAGGTTTCGGTCAGGTAGGCGAGTTGGCCGCCGGTCATGGCGATCACGCTGCCAAAGCCGGAGGCGCGGGCCGAAGTGTTGCTCAGGTAATTCGAGGATGAAATGTTGCCGCCGGTGCCGATGATGGCAGCCGCGGGCGTGCCGAAGGTGCTGGTGTACAGACCCGAGTTGCCGACTACTACGCGCTGGATCACTACGTTCTGGCCCAGGTTGGGGCAACTGGTTCCATTCGCCTGCAGGCCTCCCGCGGTGCATTGTGCGGTGTCGATATATTCAACGGTCGAAAACACGAAGACGCCGTTGCCGCCGGAGGTGGTGACATTCAGGCCGGTGGCCAGGAGGATGAGCAAATTCTGATTGCCGGACTGGGTGAAATCGAGCCCCGCACTGTAGAGACGGCCGGCGTCGCGGCACACTTGCTCTACTTGCAGCGCGCGGATCAGATTGATGCCCACGGTGGCCAAGCCCATCAGGATGGTCATCCAGAGCGCCACGCTGAGGCAGAACTCGATCATGGTGCTGCCACGATTTGTCGCGCGCGCTCTTCGAGACATGGCTGCTTCACCGTGCCGGGGGAATGCCCCCCGGAGAGCCTTCCATGCGGTCGTACGCTTGCGCTCCGAGCGACAAGGCCGCGGGATTGCGGAAGACCGGTCCCGGCGGAGGCAGGCTGTAGCCTTGTACGGAAACCTCCACGATATTGCCTCCCTGGTTGCTGTTGAGGCCGGAAACTGGGGCCAGCGTATTGGGCAGATAGTACTGAATGTTGATCAGGGCGAGGCCGGTGGCGCCGCCCAGCAACCCCATGGCGTTCTGCTGCACAATGCTCTTGATGGAGGCGTCCTGACCCATCCCGGTAACGACCTGGCTGGTGATGGCGTAGCGCACGCCTTCGCGGACCGCGTTTTGCAGCGTGGAGCGGACATAGAAAGCCCACGCCATGTCCAGGATGAGAAAGACCAATCCGCACAGCGGCAGGAGGACGAGGGATAGCTCGACGACTTGCGATCCGCGTTCGCTGCTTCTCGGCATTCTTCCGGTTAACTTATCGGCTGAATGGCGGAAAAGCTTAACGGCGGCGCGCGACAATCAACGTAATGTCGTCATACTGATCGGCGCGGCTGTATTGGCGCACCTCGCCGACGACGGACGCCACCATTTCTCGAGCGTCGAGCCGCCGGTGTCTTTGGAGTGCTTCGACCAGCCGCTCTTCGCCGTACTCCTCTTCGGCTGGGTTCAGGGCCTCGGTAACGCCATCGGTGTATAGAGCCAGGGTATCGCCGGTGCGTAGAACACGCTCCTCAACCGCGCAGTACCAGGGATCGAGCAGCCCGACCACCGGGCAGGTGGATTGGAGGCGTTCCATGCGGCCGCCGCGGCGGAATAAGAGCCCGCAGAGGTGGCCGCAATTGGCGTAGCGCAGTTTTCCGGTCTCCTCGTGATATTCGGCGTAAAACAGGGTGGCGTAAGCGCTGGCCGCGGTGCTTTCGAAAAACAGGCGGTTGACGGATCGCAAGAACAGATCCGGATCCTGTGCCAAGCCGCACTGGCTGCGCAGATTGGCCTGCAGATTCGCCATGAGCAAGGCGCCGGCGATGCCTTTCCCGGCGATGTCGGCGATGACGATACCGAGGCGCTGGCGGCCCACCTGGAGGAAATCGTAATAGTCGCCGCCGACGTGCCGGGCTTGCACGCAGCTTCCGCTGTAATCGAGGGAGGAGCAGGGCGGCAGCGATTGGGGGAAGAGGCGGGCCTGGACCTGGCGGGCGATTTCGAGTTCCTGGGCGGCGCTGCGTTCGGCTTCGAGCTTTTGGGCGGCGGCGCGGCGCTGGGCCTCGAGCTGGCGGCTGACCTCGTCGAAGCCAACCAGGGCGAAGGAATTGCCGTCGACGTCTTTGAAGCGGGTGAAGGTGGCGCCCCAGGCGGGGGCGGGTTCGCCCGGGGCGGTTTCGGTTTTGAAGCGGCGCAGGCGGGGCGCGTGGGAGAAGGCGACGCCGCGCTTGCGCCATTCGCGGTACTTGGCCAGCACATCTTCGGTGACGAAGGAGACCTGGGTGGCGCGGCCGATCATTTTGGCTTCCTGGGTTTTAGGTTTGGGCCGGATGAGCAGGAGGATGGCCGAGCCATCGGGCGGGGCAACGGCAACCCAGCGGCCCTGGGAGCCGAGTTTCGCGTCGAATGCGAGGTTGAAGCCCAACTGGTCGAGGTAGAAGCGGAGGCTGCGATCCTGGTCCCGGACGTAGATATTGACGGCGTGGACGCGGAGGTGGGGTTGGGGCATTCCTCACACAAGTATATTGCTTCTTGCGGGAGGGGAGACTTCCGCTGCGTGGGACGCCCCCTTGTGGTTGCGGTTTTTTGGAGTCGTGGCCGAGCGTCACTGCGGCGAGATCTTATAGATCGTGCCGCCCGCCAGCGCGCCCCCACCGCCGGCGCCGTAGAAATACCCAGAGGGCGAAAGCATTACGGACCAAGCAGGCACCTCCACGTTCGGGGATCCGGGAAAGTTGTAAAGAACCGAGTACTGCCCGTCGGCGCCGATCTTGTATATGAGTCCACTTGGGCCGTCTTGCTGCGCACCGTAGACGTTTCCCTCGGAATCGGGTACCATTCCGCCCACACCGCCAGCTCCGTTTTCGTAATACGGAAAGTTATATAGCGTCTTGTAGGTCCCCGTAGCCGTCAGCTCAAACGCAGTGCCCACCGAACCCGTACCGCCATTTACGGTTGTGCCGTAAAAGTTTCCGGCCGAGTCCCTTGTGACACCTGCAACGGGGTCGCCTCCGGCGTCTCCTCCCTCGAAGGCGTAGAGTACACTCTCTTTCCCTGTTATATCGACTTTATAAATTACGCCTGCTCCTAGGCCTCCGTAGAATGTCGTCCCGTAAAGGTTCCCCGCCGAATCTCTTAGTAGCCATCCGTCTGGGGTGCCGCCGTCCGACAGACCGGTAAAATTGTAAAGCACGGTTTCATTACCGGCCGGATCCAGCATGAATACCACTCCGTCCTGTACGCCGTTCAGGCTACCGGACCCTCCGCTACTGGTGGTGCCGTACACGTTCCTTGCGGAGTCCAAGACAACGCCCCCAGTCGGGATGCCTCCGTCCGCACCACCCGTAAAGGTATGCAGGATCGTCTCCACTCCGGTTGCGCTCACTTTGTACGCTATGCCGGCGTTGGATTCGCCGCCGCCATTCTTGGTGGTTCCGTAGACATTACCGGCGGAATCGACAGCGATTGCGCCGCCCGGATATGCCCCGTCCGCACCGCCGGTGAAGCTGTGTAGAACTGTCTCGGCTCCCGAGGCCGACATCCGAAACACAGTTCCCGCGTTCGCAGTACCGCCATGGAACGTTGTCCCATAAAAGTCACCGGATGGGGCAACTACGACTTCTTGGCGCAATCCCGGCTGCGGTCACGAGCGAGCAAAAGCCAGACCCGTGCGGGCGACGGTGCGCCGGACAAAAGTAGGGAGAAATCCCGGGAGTGCCATTTGTCAAATTCTAGGCCTGCCCCACAGCCTTGTCAATGCTGTTGTGGCCAGGTGTTAAGCCCGGCCGGCCAGCGGATTAGAACGTGTAGAGCGGGACGCCGGGGACCGGTTCGGCGGGGGCGTCGCCGGCCGCCACGGGCTGCTCGACGTTGACCGGGCGGTAGTAGATGCCGGTGTCGCCCAGGTAGACTTCCAGTCTCCGGAGGGCGCGGCAGAGTGCCTTGGATCAGGGCTTCGCGAGAGCGGATCTTCGATGTACTTCTGCAGCGCGCGGCGCAGCGGACGGGCGCCGTAGCTGCGGTCGGCGCAGGTCTTCTCGAGGATGTACTTGGCGGCGTCCGTCGTCAGCCGGATCTTGATCTGCTTGGCGACCAGGTTGACGTTGATCTGCTCCACCAGCAGGTCGATGATCTTGAGCAGGTCGTCATCGGTGAGCGAGGTGAACAGGATGATCTCGTCCAGGCGGTTGAGGAATTCGGGATTGAAGGCCTTCTTCACTTCGCCCCGCACCTGTCTTCGACCTTGGACGGAATGCCTTCGCCCATGGGGCGCGGAGAAGCCCAGATGGCCGCGCTTCTCGAGGAAGCGCGCGCCCAGGTTGGAGGTCATGATGATGATGGTGTTCTTGAAATCGACCGTGTTGCCGAGGCCGTCGGTCAACTGGCCGTCTTCAAACACCTGCAGCAGGATGTTGTAGATATCCGGATGCGCCTTCTCGATTTCGTCGAGCAGGATGATGGAATAGGGCGCGCGCTTCACGCGTTCGGTGAGCTGGCCGCCTTCTTCGTAGCCGACGTATCCGGGAGGCGAACCGATCAGCTTCGAGACCGAATGCTTCTCCATGAACTCGGACATATCGAAGCGGATGAGCGACTTTTCGCTGCCGAACAGGAACTCGGCGAGGGCGCGGGCGACTTCGGTTTTGCCGACGCCGGTGGGGCCCAGGAACAGGAACGAACCGGCCGGACGTTCGGTGGCTTTCAGGCCGGCGCGGGAACGGCGGATGGCGCGGGCCAGAGCGGAGATGGCTTTCTCCTGGCTGATGACGCGCTTGTGCAGTTCTTCTTCGATGCGCAGCAGCTTGGCGATTTCTTCTTCCTTGATGGCGGTCATGGGGACGCCGGTCCAGCGGGCGACCACGTCTTCGATATCGTCCTTGGTGACGACGCCGGTGGAGGTATCGTCCAGGTTGTACTTCTCGCGCAACTGGCGCAGGTTCTCGCGCTCTTTGCGTTCTTCGTCGGAATAGAAGCGCGCCTTCTCGAACTCGTGATTCGCGATGGCGTTTTCCATGCGGTGCACGATGAACTTGATGCGCTTCTGGATATCGGCCACTTCGCTGGGCAGCGTGGTCTGGCGCAGTTTCACGCGCGCGCCGGCTTCGTCGATCAGATCGATGGCCTTGTCCGGCAGGAAGCGATCCGGGAATGAAGCGGCTGGAGGTGAAGACGGCGGTTTCGATGGCCTCGTCGGTGTAGGCGACGGCGTGGAATTTCTCGTAGCGGTCCTTGATGCCGAACAGGATCCTGACGGCGTCGCGATTCGTTGGGCGGCGGAACTTTCACGGCCTGGAAGCGGCGTTCGAGGGAGCGGTCCTTTTCGATGGATTTGCGATATTCGCCGGGCGTGGTGGCGCCGATGCACTGGATTTCGCCGCGCGAAAGGGCCGGCTTCAGGATATTGGCGGCGTCGAGCGAGCCTTCGGCCGAACCGGCGCCGACCAGGGTATGCAGCTCGTCGATGAAGATGATGGCGTTCTGATTTTCCATCAACTCTTTCATGATGGTTTTCAGGCGCTCTTCGAACTGGCCGCGATACTTGGTGCCGGCGACGATCAGCGAAAGATCGAGAGCCAGGATGCGCTTGTCGGCCAGGAAGGAGGGCACGTCGCCTTCGGCGATGCGCTGGGCGAGGCCTTCCACGATGGCGGTCTTGCCGACGCCGGGCTCGCCGATCAGCACCGGATTGTTCTTGGTGCGGCGGCAGAGGATCTGGACCACGCGTTCGAGTTCGTAATCGCGGCCGATCAGCGGATCGAGCGAGCTGTCCATGGCGGCCTGGGTCAGGTCGCGGCTGAACTCGGCCAGCAGGGAGCTTTCCTTGGGGCGGTTGGAGGACACTTTTTCCGACTGCGAACGGGCCAGATCTCTTCGCGGATGGTGGAAAGGCGCAGGCCGCGCTCATGCAGGATCTCGGCGGCGAAGCATTTCTCTTCGCGCAGCAAGCCCAGCAGCAGGTGCTCGGTGCCGATGTGCTTGTGATTCAGGCGCTCGGCTTCTTCGGCGCCATAGGCCAGGACGCGCTTGCACTCATGGCTCAGAGGCAGATCCACCGAAGTGGAAACCTTCTCGCGGATGGTGGTGTGCGCTTCGATCTGCTTGCGGATGGATTCGACGGCGGCGTGCGACCGCAGGAAGCGGTTGGCCAGGGCTTTGTCTTCGCGCAGCAGCCCGAGAAGCAAGATGCTCGGTTTCGATATAAGGACTGCCGAACTGGCTGGCCTCGTACCGGGCGAAGAAGATCACCCGGCGCGCCTTTTCCGTATAACGTTCAAACATGACCGTGTCGCTCCCTATTATTAAAGATACTACCCATCCTCGCGCGGATGCAGGATATCGACATCGCCGCCGGCATCGCCGGCACCAGGCCCCCGCTTTCCAACATGCAGGATGCGATCGCAGCGCCTGGCGAATGAGAGATTGTGCGTGACAAAAACCGAAGTGAGCTTATGAGAACGATGCAGGTCGCTCCAGAAGATCGAAGATCATTTCGCCGGTCCGGAAGTCGAGGTTGCCGGTAGGCTCGTCGGCGAGCAGAACACGAGGGGTTTCCGACCAGAGCCCGGGCCAGCACGACGCGTTGCTGCTCTCCGCCCGATAGTTCCCCCGCGCGATGTGTGGCACGCGTTCCGCAAGCCCGACTTCATCCAACCTCGCTAGCGAATCCGAAGCCGCTTTGGCGTGCGGAATTCCCCGGATCAGCAGCGGCATCATCACGTTTTCCAGCGCCGTAAATTCCGGCAGCAGGTAGTGAATCTGCCAAACAAACCCAATCTCCCGGTTGCGAAAATCAGCCAGCTCCGCGTCGGAGAGCCGTGAAATGTCTGTCGTTCCGAAGTATATCGTACCGCTCGAAGGCCTGTCCAGACCGCCCAGCAGGTGCAACAGAGTAGACTTCCCGGCGCCGGATTCGCCGACCAGGGCCAGCATTTCGCCGCGGCGGACTTCGAGGTCGAGCGAATCGAAGATGACCAGATCGGCGTCGCCGGAGCGGTAGACTTTGGAGAGTTTTTCGGCGCGGAGCGCGACGGCGGCAGACATTGGCTTAGCGTAGCAGGACGCGGGGGCTCAATCGGGGTCCGGGGCCGAGGCGACCTGGCTCAAGTATTCGTCCGAGGTATAGAGGGAAAAGGCGAACGACTCCGGGTTGAGGGGTGTAAACGGCGTCAGTCCCCGGTAGCAGGTGAACAAGCTGTCGGCAAACGCATAGTACTCTTCGAGGAATGCGGTTGACACCACGCCGTACTCGGGCGGCTCCGGGAACACCGCATTTAAGCCGATCGCGCGGGCCAGAATGCGGCGAAAATCGAGAACGCCCCAACTTTCAAAGCGGGCGGCGACGTGTTGCGGCGTGCGATTGACCAGCAAATCGGCGAAACTCTGGGGTTTGATGGCTAGCTTGGCGAGATCCGCATCGCGGCCGGCGAAATCCAAACACTGTTCGATCCAACGCATGGCGTCCTTACCGACCAGCAGAACCATCCGGAATTCGATGTAGCGGGCCCGCAGGAGGGAGGCTTTTTCCATGCCTTGGCCGCCCATTCCATTTAATAAGAGCGAGAGCTGGATGCTGCCGTAGGCGGATGCGGAATCGAGCCCGCGGTCAAAGGGATGGAGGATCAGCGGTGGAAGTTCCCAGCTGGTCGCTGCGGGTTGCGTCATTGCTCTACCAGCATATCGGCTGGCACGGGGAAAAGAGTTATAGGACTTACTAACCGCCGCTCCCGCTTCCGCCGATGAAGCCGTGTTTAGTCCCCCCCGAATCAGGTACCGGCGCCCGTACGGTTGTAACCCTCGGGTGTTTGAGCGCTCTGGGAGAATTGCAGTAAAGGATCAAGCAGTTATGACACTGAACGACGCTATCGAGGGCCAATCGCCCAAGAATACGCAACTGATGCAGAAGGCACTTTTTGTGCTGGTCCTGGCCGCGAGTTTGGTGCTGGCCTTCCGGCGGCACGACGGTATCCTGCTGGCGGCCGTGCTAACGCTTGCCGCTGTCGTGATTCCGGTGGCCGGCGCGATCGTGCGGTCGGCGCGCGCCAAGACGCAGCAGCGGGAAACCGAAGGCCGGTTGATCGACCAAACCCGCTCCTATCTGCAACAGGTGGAGCCGGTGCGAGTTGCTCCGGTGCCCGAGAAGGTTGAATCGGACATCGAACTTCTGGCCCGGGCTATCGACGGCAGCCGTTTCCCGGTGCAGGACTTCAAGAAGTTCATCGTGAATCCGTTCCTGCAAGCCGCCGGGTATCCGGTGGTGTTCGACGCCTTGCCGCGCCGCTACGCGGTGCGCAGCCTCTACGAACGCCGCTTTGCCGACCTGGCGTCCGCGATGCCGCGGCCCGTTGCTCTGCCGCTCAATGAACTGATGCCCACGTCCCAAACCGAGGAAAGCGGGCGGTGGGAAGGCGGCGCCGGTAGCCCCGTCATCGAATACTCCAACACCGTGCTGGACGAGATTCGAATCCGGGCTGCTGAAGGCTATCAGCGGATGCGCCACGGTGGAGTGGAAGTGGGCGGAGTCCTGTTCGGGTCGCGGGAGGACGGTATTTTGCGCATCGCGGCCGTGCGGCCGATTGCGTGCGGGTATTCCAACGGCCCCCGGTTCATTCTGTCGCCGGCCGATGAAGCGGCGCTGGCGGAACTCCTGCTGGCTGCCGCCGATGACCCTGCCCTGGCCGGACTCGAGCCTCTGGGCTACTACCACTCGCACACTCGCGAGGAGATCCACATGTCGGAGGCCAACCTGCGACTGTTCGATCGCTTCTTTCCCGAAGCGTGGCAGATCGCGCTGGTGGTGCGTCCGGCCAATTTAGCGCCAACGCGCGCCGGTTTCTTTTTCCGCGGCCCCAACGGAGTGATGCACAGCGATTCCGGCTGCCTGGAATTCCAGTTGGCGTAGGTCAACGCGCGCGCCGTGCGGCGCGAATCTGCCAAACTAGAGAATTACACTCATGGCCGAATCCCCGATCACCTCCCGAGAGAAAGATTTCGCCGCCTGGTATCAGGACGTCGTCTTGTCCGGCGACATGGCCGAGCCGGCCGAAATCGTTAAAGGCTGCATGGTGATCAAACCCAACGGCTATGCCGTCTGGGAAAATCTGCAGCGCGAACTGGACACCCGCTTCAAGG
Source organism: Bryobacterales bacterium (assembly GCA_963738375.1). Lineage (GTDB taxonomy): Bacteria > Acidobacteriota > Terriglobia > Bryobacterales > Bryobacteraceae > Bog-159. The sequence goes on from CAVTWL010000006.1 coordinate 1,051,845, forward strand.
CCACCGGGCACCAGAATATCTATCTTCCCGCTGCTGATTCCGCAAAGCTTTCTCGAAAAGGAAGCCGAGCATGTGGAAGGCTTCGCGCCGGAACTGGCGGTGGTCACCATCGCGGGCGGCAAGAAGCTGGAAGAGCCTTACGTCATCCGCCCCACTTCGGAAACCATCGTCGGCCACTTCTTCGCCAAGTGGATTCAGAGCTATCGCGACCTGCCCGCTGCTGTTGAATCAGTGGGCCAACGTCGTCCGCTGGGAACTGCGCACGCGCATGTTTCTGCGCACCACCGAGTTCCTGTGGCAGGAAGGCCACACCGCGCATGCCACGCACGAGGAGGCGCTGGAAGAAGTGCTCCGCATTCTCGATATTTACGCCGAGGTGGCCGAGGACGTCATGGCGATGCCGGTGATCAAGGGCGTCAAGACGCAGCGCGGAGAAGTTCGCCGGCGCGCTGCGTTCGTATTCCATCGAGGCGATGATGCAGAACGGCCTGGCGCTGCAGGCCGGCACCAGCCACGACCTGGGGCAGAACTTCGGCAAGGCTTTCGACGTGAAGTTCCAGACCAAGGAAGGCAAGCTGGACTACGTCTGGCAGACCAGTTGGGGCGTGAGCACGCGGCTGATCGGCGGCCTGATCATGACCCATTCCGACGACAAGGGGCTGGTGCTGCCGCCCAAGGTGGCGCCGCGTAAGGCGGTGATGGTGCCGATTTACCGCAAGGACGAAGAGCGCGCGCAGGTGATGGAAGCGGCCCAGCGGCTGGCGGCCGAGAGTTGGGCGCGCAGGTGGACGCGCGCGAAGGGCTAACGCCCGGCGCGAAGTTCTTCCATTGGGAGCGCCGCGGCGTGCCGGTGGTCTTCGAACTCGGCCCGCGCGACGTCGCCAGCGGCAATCATCGTGATCAAACGGCGCGACACCGGAACTAAGGAAGTCATTCCGCAGACCGCCGCGGCCGGCAAACTTGCCGAAACGCTCGAGCACCATGCAGAAGGATCTTTACGCCAAAGCGAAGCAGCGCCTGAAGGACAACACGGTGCTGGCGAATTCGATCGGCGAGGTGCGAGGAGATTCTTGGGCGACGTGACGGCGGAAAAAGGCGGCGGGAAGTTTGTGATGGCGCACCTGGCCGACGATCCCGCCTGCGACGCGCGCATCAAGGAATTCAAAGCCAGCGTCCGGAACATTCCCGCTGGTGGATGAATACGACGGCGCCGGGCAAATGCATCGTCACCGGGGCACCGGTCGATCGCCGCGTAGTCATCGCCAAGGCCTACTAGCGGATGTGGCGGCGGCTCAGATGTGGGCGGGGGCAGTTGCGGCATAGCCGCAACCAACTGTTATCGAAGAACTCCCCGGCGCCGCTTCATCCCCGCAGGCCATAGTTGAGGGTCGCTCCGTTACCGTCGCGGCTCGCTCCCCCCTATCCAGAGGTAACGGTTCGTAACCGCGGTTACTTTGTCTGACTGGTTCCATAGTTAGTGCTAGTACCCCAAATCGCGGACCTCTATGGACTCGCAGTAATTAAAATGCAAACCTGGAATCTGCCGGGGTAACGGGAGTGCTGTTGAATCTTTCAACACACGTTTGCGAGAACCTCAGTTGGCCCGAGTAACTAAATAAGGAATAACACTGATGACATCTAAGACGGTACTTACTATTGCCTTTGCCGCGGGACTTACCGGGAGTCTGGTTGCCCCGAGCCAACTGGCGGCGGTGACATCGCCCTCCAGCACTTCGACGATCACCTACACAGCTTCCGGAACACTGGCTACGCCCGCGGTCAGCGGCGCGGATACTTTGCGCCTGGCGGGCGAGCCATTCAGTGTCAGCATCTCGGTTCCTACGACGGCCAAGCCGGCCAAGACCGGAAAGAACTGGGCGCTTTACACCATGTTGAAGCTGACTGGCACCGTGCATTCCGGTTTACTGGGTTCGAGCCCGATCAATATTGTCAGCGGCGGCGCGAGCATCCAGTTGTTCACCAATCCGAGCGGGCCCGGCCTGTTCATCATGGGAGCTCCGATCAAAGTGGTCGGCCTCAGCTTGACGATCAAGAGCAACATCACACTGCCGGCGAATACGATTACCAGCCCGCTGGCCGGTCCCTTCACTACGGTTCAATTAGCTCCCGCCAACGCCAATATGGTGTATTTCGATTCCAGCGCGGACACCACGTTAGGCATTCAGTCGGGAACGCTGAGCGCGGCGGCAGCGGCACAAGTGAACGGGGTGTCGCCGGTGATTTTGCATCCGGCTGCCATGCAAGCGGTAACACGGCACGCGGACGGTACCGAATCTTTTGTTTCCGGCGTTTCCGCTCCCGTTGACATGGGACAACTGTCGGACGGAGTGACACTGAAATTTTACGCGTCGGGCGTTAGCGGCGCTTCGGATGTCTCGATGCAGATCGCGGGAGAGAGCGTTCCTGTGCTGTACGCAGGGCCTTCCGGTCATTACGCCGGGCTCGATGAGGTCTACGTTCAGCTACCGCGCAGCTTGGCTGGGCGCGGCGCGACCGAAGCGGTGCTGACCGTGGATGGCGTGGCCGCCAGCCCAGTTGCTGTTTCTATCCAATAATGTACTGTCCGCTGGACCGGCGCTCCTGCCGGTCCAGCGGGCCGATGCCGGGTTAGTTGACGTCCCGCCGCAAGCCTGCCTTCCGCACTCTTCAAAAAGTGATTCGAAATCCCGTACTGTATCCAATGTCCTGGTAGTCATAGCAGATTACTCGTCGAAAATATAATAAAAAGACTCGCAAATCTGATTTACCTTTAGTTATTTTTCTGCTATGTTCTAAGTCGGCCGATAGCCCTACCTAAGGTCTAGGTCCATTCCAGCGCTCTTAGCGGCGGTCCCGCCGACTGTGGCGCCCTGGAGAATATCCTTCAATCCGAGAACAAATCGATCATGCGAAAGCTCATGCTACTCGTGTCTCTGAGCTGCTTAGCTTATGGCGACACAATCACCGTCGATCCCTCCGTGGCGCCGAACGGTTACGGATCTCCGAGCTACAGCGGGTACGTTTCCAACGCCATCTACGCGCTGCTCAACGGTCTCCCGCAATTTGGGGATCCCAATAGTCCGACGTTTTACCAGCAGCAGTCCAATATCACGCCCAACCAGATGATCGCTACCGGTTTCAACTCCTGGCTGGGCACAGCCGATCCGGGAACGGCGTACGGCGCGGCCTATGCCAATGAGTTAGGCAACCGTCCGCTCTTTGGCGTCGTGATCCAGGCGGGCGCCGGCCAATTGATCAGCATCAATGAACTGTCGTTTACGATGGCCAGCAACGATCCCAACGGATTGCTCGACTATACCTTCGCGCAAGGCAGCTACAACTATTCGAGCGATTACGAAGGCGTGATCTTCAATCCGGACGGCTCGGTGACTTACGTTACCAGCGGCCCCAACACCCAGTTAGTCAATGAGATTGTCGGCCGGGGCTCGGGGAATGCGGATGCGGCCTATTGCGACAGTTGCAGCGTGGCCCAGCAGCAAGCCGCCATCAACGCGTTGTACGGCGACTTCGCGGGGATGACTCAATTCACCGGCACTTACACCCTCACAACCCCGGACGGCACGTTCAGCGGCAGCGGCAATTTCAATGTTGTGCCGGAGCCATACTCCGCGGCGCTGATCGCCGGGGGGCTGTTGGGCATCGGTCTGCTCAAACGCCGGCGCGCGGCGAGGTAGTTATGAAAGCACTTTTCGCCGGCCTGCTTTTCGCCCTGCTGGTTCGGGGCCAGGGCGGCAGCGGGGCGTTGGCGCCGCCGGATGACGACGATCCTACTTTCTCGCTGTTCCGGCAGCCAAACGTACTGATTCCGCCGCCGCGGGTGATTGCGGCGCAAGCGGCGGAGGAGCGTCTCGATTCGCAATCGGAGCGGGCTCAACGGCTGAGCGATGCCAAGCGCCGCCGGGGCCAGGCGCTGCGACTGGAGTCCTGGTTCGCGGCTCTGGCTTTTTTCGCCATTTTCGGGCCGGCTATGCGGCGCCTGGCGCGACGAGCCGTCGCGCAAGTGACGCTCGCGCCGGGTTGTGACGACTGGCGCGAACTGCAGCGCGTCGATCTCCGCGAGAATTGGTCCGGGCGCCAGGCTGGTTGCCGATCTGGCCGCGACGCGGTATCCATGGCGGTGCGTTTCGACCGGTGGCTCTCCTCCGGCGCGTTCCGGTGGCTCGATAAGACGCCCGTATTGGATCGCAAGCCGGCGCAGATCAAGCTAGACGAGTTTCTCGCGTCCGCCAAGTTCCTGGATGGAGTTCCGGACTACCTGCTGCCGGACTAAAACCGTTTAGCAGGATGCGGAAAAAGGGATTGTAGGACACTCCCTTACGGTCGTGGCTCGGGGAACGGCCGTGGCTCGGGGACGGCTGCACCGGTTACTGCGGGCACTCCGTTAAGGTCGCTAGCTGCCGCCTGCAGCAGGGCGCGGGCATACCCGACATTGTAGGCGTAGCCCGTGTAACCGCCTCCGCCAGGGTAGTAAGGGTGAAAACCGGGCCTCTCTCTATCGGCGTCGATGGCGCGCGGATGTTCGGGATAGAGGAGGCGCGGGTACTTCTGGCGCACCAATTCTTTCATTACCGCGAACATATCGATCTGCCCTTCGTCGATAAAGACTTCCGCGTAGCTTTCGTAGGGCTTGCGCACCTTGACATTGCGGAAATGCACGTGATTGATGGTGTCGCGCTCTCCGAAGTAACGGGCGACAGCTATCGGATCCTCGCCCATCTCGCGGGTGACGCCGCAATCAAATGTAATGCCGTTGGCCGGGCTCTTCACGATATCGACGAGCCGCTTCCAGCCCGGCCAGCGTGCCCATGATCTGGCCCGACCCGCGGCTGAGCGGCGCCGGCGGATCGTTAGGATGCAAGGCGAGACGGACTCCGGCCTCGACAGCCACAGGCACCACAGCCTTCGAGAAAGTAGGCGATATTGGTCCACATTTCTTCCAGTCCGTGGACGCCCTCCGACTCCAGCGGTGGCAGGTCTTTCACGCGCGCATAGTCGAACGCTGTGAGGCCCGCGCCCGCTCGGCCCGTCTCTTCGTAATATCCCTCGACGAGGCGGTGCGCGTAGAAATTATATTCGATGACCGGCAGCCCTGCTTTCCCCGCCGCGCGGATCGATTGCGCGGACCTTATCGATCTCCTGGTCCCGGCCGGGCTTGCCGTAAATGGTGTTCGGGAAACCCGCCGATCATCATGTTTCCGAGGGTTAAGCCGCCCGTTTTGAGGCGTTCCATGCGCGCGCGGATTTCCGTTTCCTGCCACGGGATGGCGGGACCGCCCATGGCCACATGGTCGACGCCCAACTGCTTTACGCGGCGCATTCCCGCGTCGTCGGACCGGCCGCCTGCAGGCTTCCGGAAAGTTCCAGGCAGATCTTCGGAAGGGCGGCGGCTTCCTTCGGGCGCGCATCCTGCGCCTGCGCGCCAGTGGCAGCCAGAGCTCCCGCACCTACAGCCTGCAGCATGGTTCTTCGCGTCCAATCGGATCTCATAAACCATACAATAGATCCATGCGCACTCTTTTCGCACTGGTGCTGTCTGTTGCGATGGCTGCCGCGGGAACCGTAGCATTGCCGCGCCAGCGTTCTATCAGGTTTGAAACCGCCGTTACGGTGAAAGATATTCCGGCGGGCGCGCAGGCGGTGGACCTTTGGATTCCGGTTCCGCACGACGACCCTTACCAGCGGATCAGCAATTTTCACGTGGATGCGCCTTATCCCTTCGACACTGCGACGGGCGGGGAGGAGAACCGGATTCTTCACCTTCGCGTCGCGCTAGGCCGGAGCAACCCTCATTCGCCGTGACCGTGCTGTTTCGACGCCGCGCGACAGGAACACCTGCGCCCGGTTGCGGCTGGGTCACCGATACCCGATCCGCCCGATCTGGCGCAATACCTGCGACCCGATCGCCTGGTGCCTCTAGACCCGACTATCCGCCGCTGGGCTCGCGAAGTGGTCGATGCAGCCGGCGCGCAAAACGGATCTTGCAATGGCCGCGTGCCATATACAACCACATTGTCGCCACGGTGAATTACGATAAGACCGGTAAAGGCTGGGGTAACGGCGACATCTACTACGCCTGTGACGCCCGCCGAGGCAACTGCACGGATTTCCACGCCATTTTCATTGGTTATGCGCGAGCCATGGGCATGCCGGCGCGGTTCGCGATCGGCTTCCCCATTCCGGCAACGCGCGGCGCGGGAAAAATCGCAGGCTACCATTGCTGGGCGGAGTTCTATGCCAAGGGCACCGGCTGGATTCCCATCGACGCTTCGGAAGCGGCGAAAGATCCGTCGCGCCGCGAATACTTTTTCGGTACGCACGACGAAAACCGGGTGGAACTGAGCCGCGGCCGCGACGTTGTTCTTTCGCCTCGCCAACAGGGGCCGCCGCTGAACTATTTCGTCTACCCGTACGTCGAACTGGATGGCGGCGCTTATTCCGCCGTTGAAACCAGTTATTCCTACAAAGACCTGGCGACAGGACTGAGCCCATCATGAAACGGATCATGCAGGCTGTTTTGGCGGCGGCAATGGCGCTGGCGCTGTCGCCGGCCTTGGCGCAGAGCCCAAGAATCCCGCGCGACCCGAGCCCGGGCAGCGATGAACCGCAGTTTCCCAACGGGAAGTCACGATCCGACGAAATCCTCAAGGAAGATCACCAGCGCGACGTGAAAGACGCGGCGCAGCTTGTGGAGTTGGCACAGCAGTTGAAGGTGGAAATCGAAAGGAACGATCGCCGGGTGTTGTCCATGGCCAGCCTGAAGAAGACCGAGGAAATTGAAAAGTTGGCGAAGCGCATTCATTCCCGGCTGGTACACTGACGTGTTTCGTGGGGCCTCACTCGTGCTGCCGCTGCTGGCGCTTCTGCTTCCGCCCCGGCCCGCGGCGGCGCAATCCGCTAAATCGCCGCTATTGGTCTTGCTGGGGGGCGATGCCAGGGCCTGGGAATCGATGTGCGCCGAGCGAAGCTGGCGGTTTCTGGAACCTAAGCCCGACGCTTCCGTGAAGAGCGTCGATCAGCGCATCAAAGCAGTGGCGGCCGAAGTGGAAGAATTCGCGAAACGGCCCAATGTCGATCCCGATCGGATTTACCTGGCGGGCCAGGGGGGAGCGCCTCGAGTGTGTTCTACATGGCTGCGCGCGTGCCGGACCTATGGGCCGCGGCCGTCGCCGCGGGAGGCAGTCCGCGTTCCGCGATCGATAGCAATCGCTTGTACGCGGCCAACACCGTCAATCTTCCGGTGCTCTGGCTGTTCTCGAACAGGGAGGACGAAGCTTTAGGCAAGAGACTGAAAACCGCGGGTTACAACCTCGAGTCGCGCGAACTCGCCAACGTCCAGTCAGCGGTTATACTCGATTGGCTTGCCGGCCACCGGCGGGACCCGTTTCCCACGACGGCGGATTGCGAGACCGGTACGCCGATCTTCCCACGGTGTTATTGGATCGATGTAACTAAGTTCGATCCGACGGAAGCCAACGATGTTCTCGATTCCACACGGGTCCAACCGCTCGGATCCGGCGCTGTACTTGGCGCCGGCCCGTTCGGCTACGACCCGAACGAAGCTGGTCCGGGTGTACTGGTGGCCTCGCTGCCGGATAAGTACTCCGGGCCGCTCAAAGTGAACGACCGCATTCTCGAAATGGGCGGCAAGCAGTTAAAGAATGGCGAGGAATTCGCCTCTACGCTTTATCGAACGTTCGAGGAGAAGCCCGTCGTTCTGATGGTTCAACGAGGCAAGGAACACGTTCGCGTCGAGACCCGTATTGAACTGGCCCCCCGCGCCGAGCCCTTGACGGCGCGGGTCAGGGCTCAGTTTCTTCCGGACATGCAAGAGGTCGAAGTAATCAGCCGCTCTATCGCGCAGTTAAGGCTTAACATTCCCGCCGCGTGGCTGCCCGCGAAGATTAACTGGAATGGCAGCGACCTAGTGACTGCCACCGCGGCCGGCTGCTGGCTATTGGATGAGCAACAAGAGCTGCTCACGGCTAAACCCTGTCCATAAGTATGCGCAGGTTGTAGGCAAAAGTCATCCACAAACACGTTTTAATCGTTCCTAATTCGCCCCCCATTATCTTTCTTCATAGCCGTCAATATTCTACTTGACACACAGGATTTTGGGCCTTATTCTAATGACACCAGTCCGTAATTCCGGACTTAGGGGTGTTAAGCGTGGCGACAGAACTGGGGCAATTCAACTCGTAACTGGCTCCAAGACGTCTAGTACGAACCATTTTTAATCCAGGTTTGTCCTAAAGTCTCAAGTAATTACGCTTATGCAATTGGGGGCTTTGGGTACTTAATGCAAGCCGAAGGCACAACTGTCGCGAACCAAACAGGGCAGCCCCGCGCCAGTGCCCCGCCTTACGGATTTCACGTGATGGCGAAACCTACGGGCGCCGTCTGCAATCTGGATTGTGCCTACTGCTTCTTTTTATCCAAGGAGTCTTTCTACCCGGGTAGCAGCTTCCGCATGCCGATACCGGTTATGGAAAGCTATATCCGACAGTTATTGGAAGCGCACACCACGCCGGAGGTTACCATCGCTTGGCAGGGCGGGGAACCCACTCTCATGGGCCTCGACTTCTACCGGGGCGTGGTGGAGACGGTAGACCGTTTCAAGAAGCCAGGCACAAGGATCCAGCATACGATCCAGACTAACGGCATCTTACTGGATGCCGAATGGCGCCAGTTTCTTCGCGAGAACCGGTTTTTAGTGGGCCTCAGCATCGACGGACCGCGCGAGATGCACGATGTTTACCGTAAGGACAAAGGGGGCCAAGGCACTTGGGAGCGCGTGGTTAGAGCAGCAGATTCGCTCGCCCATGAGGGAGTCGAGTTCAACATTCTTTGCACGGTGAACGCCGCTAATGCAGGATCGCCCGTGCCTGTTTACCAGTTTTTTAGAGATCGATTGAACGTGCGGCACCTGCAGTTTATTCCAATCGTGGAAAGAATTAACGACAACGGGCTGACCATCTTGCAGCAAGGACATCGAGTGACCAGCCGCTCGGTTAAGCCGGATGATTATGGCCGTTTTCTGATGGGCGTGTTCGATGAGTGGGTGCGCCATGATGTGGGCAAGGTTTTTGTGCAGGGGATCGACGCGGCGCTGGCTGTATGGGTATTCGGCGAATCTCCGCTGTGCATTTACCGGCCCACGTGCGGGGAAGGTTTGGCGCTTGAGCACAATGGCGATCTTTATTCATGCGACCATTTTGTCGAACCGAAGTACTTACTCGGAAACATACTCGCCACTCCGCTGGTGCAATTGGTCAGTTCCGAAAAGCAGCGCGCCTTCGGACAGGACAAGCGCGATTCGCTGCCCCGGTACTGCCGGGAATGCCGCTTTCTTACCCAATGCCACGGGGAGTGTCCTAAAAATCGATTTATTCATACGCCGCGAGGCGAGCCGGGATTAAATTACCTGTGCGCTGGATTGAAGGCATATTTTGGCCACGTCGAGCCGTATATGCGGGTGATGTCGGATCTGCACCGGCGCGGGAGGCCGGTGGCGGAAATTATGGAAATCGCCGCGATGGAAGATGCCCGAACTCCGCGGGGGCTGGAGCGTACCGGACGCAACGAAGCATGTCCGTGCGGCAGCGGGCAAAAGTATAAGAAGTGTCATGGCAATCCCGCGGCGGTTGCGGGCGGGCAGGGAGCGGCGAATTGAACTCTCGAAGAGGGTCGTTCTTTTTAGCGGTGTGCCTGGTGTTGCCTTGCGCGGCATGGGCGCAGGGCGGTTTTACGTTAGGCACGCCGAGCATGTGGGTAGGCGCGGCGTCCGGAGGCGGCTCCGTGGAGTTGGCATCTTCGCTGCCGGGGGCGCCTTGGACCGCAACGAGCAACGCCGCATGGATACAGATTGCGGCCAACAGCGGCAGCGGTTCGGGCAGTGCTTTGGTCCAGTTTTCGTACTCCGCCAACCCGGGTGCCGCGGCACAGACGGGGACCCTGACGATTGCAGGCCTGAACTTTACGGTTACGCAGGCAGGGACCGGCTTTACACCGATCGGCGCGTTGAGCACGCTGGCCACCGCCGGCTTGAGTAAACCATACGGCGTGGCGTTAGACGCCGCGGGCAACGTGTATATCGCGGATTCGTGGACTAATTCGATTGATTTGTGGTCGCCTGTTACACAACAGACTACCGTTCTCATAGCGAGCGGGCTCAACCGTCCGCACGGGGTCGCGGTGGATAGCCAGGGCAACGTATACATCGCGGACACTTATAACAATGCAATTGAAGAGTGGAGCCCGGGAACGCAGGCGGTAGTTCCACTGGTATCGTCGGGCCTTAACTCACCGATGGGCGTGGCGGTTGACGCGCAGGGAAATGTCTATATCGCGGACTACGGCAATAATGCCATTGAGGAATGGAGCCCGAATAACCGGCAACTTACCACGCTGGCCAATCAACTCGGAAGTCCGACCGGCGTGGCGGTGGACTTGGCCGGCAATGTGTACTTCAGCGACTTTCGCAACAATTTGGTAAAGCAGTACAGTCCCGCTACGGGCCAAGTGACGGTAGTTCCGTTTGCCGGGTTGAGTTTTCCGAATGCGGTGGCGGTGGACGGGCAGGGTAATGTGTACGCGATCGATGGGAATCATAACGCGCTGGTGGAGTGGAACCCCGGCTCTCAAACGGCGAGCACCATGGTTTCGTCGGGTATCAACGGGTCGTTTGGAATCGCAACCGACGGCCAGGGTAACTTCTATATTGCCAATACCAGCACCAGTTCCATCGTCAAGTATCAGGCAGGCGCGACGGCTCCGGCGACGGTCAATATGACCGAAGGTCCGCAAGCTGGGTCGGACCAGCTTTTGCTTCAGGTGCTGGGCTCCGCGCCTCCTCCGGCAGCGGTGAGCGACTCAGCCTGGTTGGCGATTAGCAGCGTTACCGGATATTCGATCGCTTTTACCTTCCAGGCCAACACGGCGGCGGCGAGCCGCGTCGCGCACGTCGCCGTAGCAGGTCAGATGGTCACCGTCACGCAGAGCGGTGATACGCCGGCCACGATTACTAAGACCGCGGGCGATGGCCAGTACGCGCCGGTGGGGCAGTTGTTTGCAACAAGTCTCCAGGTTACGGTTACCGATGCGGGAGGGAATCCGGTTTCGGGAGCGCCGGTTACTTTCCAGGCGACCACGGGTTCGGGAGGCGCCGGTGGTATTTTCGCCGGGACGCCGCCCATGCCGATTGTGACGGACCAGAGCGGCAGCGCCATTGCTCCACTCCTTACTGCCAACGGCAATTCGGGAGCGTTTGCGGTGACGGCGAGCACCGGCGCGTTGGCGGTGAACTTCAACCTGACGAATTCCAATTTCAGTTATGCTCTCGGGGCCAGTTCGGCCCTGGTGACCAGCGCCGCGGGGGCCGGGACGGTGGAACTGATCAGCAACGCGCCGTGGACAGCAATCAGCAATGCGCCATGGCTACAAATCGCGGGGAGCGCATATGGTTCGGGCAACAGCCTGATCCAGTTCACTTATTCCGCGAATACCAATTCGTCCGCGCAAACGGGGACGCTGACGATCGCGGGCCTGACGTTCACGGTGACTCAGATGGGAACCAGTTTCGTTCCAGTCACCCTGGTCACAACCTTGGCTTCCGGGCTGAATCAGCCGCAGGGCGTGAGTGTAGACGGAGCGGGGAATGTTTACATTGCCGATACAGGCAACAACCTGATCCGCGAGTTGAGCGCGGCGGGGCAGCAAGTTTCCGTGTTGGTTTCGTCGGGGCTAAGTCATCCGTCAGGCGCGGCGGCGGATAGCTCGGGAAATCTTTACATCGCGGACAGCGGCAACAATGCGATTGAGAAGTGGAGCGCGGGGCAGCTCAGTACCCTGGTCCCGGGCCTGAACAATCCCTTGGGTGTCGCGACCGACGCAACCGGCAACGTGTATTTCACGAATTCGGGATCGCACGCGATCGGGGTATGGACGGCGGCCAGCCAACAAATCAACGTCAGCCAGATTTCCAGTCCTGGTCTGCCCCTGGCGGTTGCAGTCGACGCGCAGGGTAACATCGATTTCGCGCAGACTGGCCCGAGTTCCATTCAACAATGGAGTGCGGCGAGTCAGCAGACCGCGGCTTTAGTAACGGCGGGGCTGAGCAGTCCTGCCGGTGTGGCGGCCGACGGACAGGGGAACGTCTATTACACAGATACAGCGAACAGTTCCATCAACCAATGGAACGCGGCGAGCCAGCAGTCGATTTCTCTGTTCGCTTCGGGTCTCAACGGCCCTACGGGCCTTGGCATAGATGTTCAGGGCAATCTTTACGTAGCGGATACCAACAACGGGGCGGTGAAGAAGATCACGCTGGCGTACCTGTCATTGAGCACCACGAACGTTAGCGAGCCCGCGCAGAGCGGCAGCGGTTCGATCGGGGCGCAGGTATTGCCGGCCGGCACACCTCTTTCGGTCTCAAGCGATCAGCCCTGGTTGACGATCGCGTCCATTACGGGGGGAAACATCAGCTTTACGTATCTGGCCAACCCTTCGCTGACCGCGCGGGTGGCCCACATATCGGTGCTGAACCAGCAGGTGACGGTGACGCAAGCCGCGGACGTGCCGGGTATCGTTACGAAGACTGGTGGAGACGGGCAAAGTGTTGCCGCTGGGGTCGCCTTTCCCGCGGCTCTTCAGGTAACTGTGACCGATTCCGGCGGAGTGCCATTGTCCGGGGTTGCGGTGACGTTCACCGCGAGCGCGGGTGGGGGGGGCGCCAGCGGCACATTTGCCGGTTCTCCCGCGATGCCGATTCTGACCGACCAGAATGGCAACGCCACAGCGCCGGTACTGACGGCCAACGCGGTGGCCGGGGCATTCACGGTCAGCGCCAGCGCGGGCGGAATTAGCGCGACGTTCGGCCTTACCAACCTGGCTTATACGCTGGGTACGGCGTCCATCGATGCCGGCAGCGGCGCGGGCAGCGGGAGTGTGCCGCTGACCGCCGGAGGCGCATGGAGTGCGGCCAGCAACGCAACATGGCTTCAGGTTTCCGCCGGCAGCAGCAGCGGGACCGGCAATGCGCTCTTGCTGTTTACTTACTCCGCGAATAGCAGTGCATCGCAACGTACGGGCACGCTGACGATTTCCGGATTGACGTTTACGGTGATCCAGGCGGGCGCCAGCTATGTACCGGTCAGTCAGGTGCAAACGCTGCTAACTTCCACCAATGTCAAGGGGCCTAAAGGCGTAGCCGTAGATGGGCAGGGCAACCTATATATCGCCGATAGCGGGGACAATGACATCAAGAAATGGACCGCGAGCACTAAGACGGTGAGCGTTCTGGTTTCCGGCCTGAATGCGCCCGCGGCGGTGGCTGTCGATAAGGCAGGGAATGTCTACTTCGCGGACACGGGAAACGGCGCAATTAAGAAATGGAACGTGAACGGCGGAGCTGTTGCGACGCTGGTGAATGGATTGAGCAGCCCTACCGGCGTAGCGGTCGACAACCAAGGAAACGTGTACTTTCCGGATTCCGGGCGCAACGAGATCAAAGAGTGGGTGGCGTCGACTAACAACGTCGCAATACTTGTCTCGACCGGCATCAAGAGTCCCTCGGGAGTGGGGGTGGACGCTTTTGGGAATGTGTTTTTCGCGGACAGCGGCAACAATCAGGTTAAAGAGTGGGTCGCGAGTAGTGCGCAGGTAGTCACGGTGGTCTTTTCCGGGCTGTCCTCTCCTCATTCAATAGCGTTTGACGGGCAGCAGAATGTCTATATCGCCGACACCAGCGACAACGCCGTGAAGGAGTGGAATGCGTCGAGCGGGCAACTGGTCAATTTGGTTGGCAGCGGATTGAAGACTCCGACCGGGGCGGGGGTGGACGCCAACGGAAACGTTTACATAGCCGACACCAACGATAACGCGATCAAAGAGTATAGCGGGGGCTACTTATTGCTAGGACCGGGGCCCACGGTACCCGCGACGGCGGGGCCGGGTTCGGTTGCGGTGACGGTTCTTCCCAGTTCGCTTCCCGTTTCGGCGACTAGCAGTGCGGGATGGCTTACGATTAGCGGCACCTCCGGAGGAACGATTGCGTTCTCGGTTACAGCCAATACGGCGGCAGCCAACCGCGCGGCGCAGGTAACCACTTACGGGCAATCGGTAACTGTGACGCAGAGCGGCGACATTCCAAGTTCGGTGACGGTGGTTGCCGGCAACAGCCAAACGGCGGTGGAAAAAGCGTCGTTCACGACGGCGCTGGAGGTGAAGGTAAAAGACGCGGCCGGGAACGCGATCAGTGGCGCGCCAGTAACTTTTACGGTCGTGCCGGGCAGCAATGGGGCGACTGGAAGCTTTGCCTCGGGGGCCGCGGTGGCAACCACTTCCGGCGGTCTGGCGACGGCTTCGAAGCTGACAGCGGGCGGCATTGCGGGAAGCTTCACGGTAACGGCTACGGCCGGAGGCGCCAGCACGACGTTTCACTTAACGGTAGCTAAATAAGTCCAGGGAGACGACGAATATGGCGCACAACGATCATTGCAATCGGAGGGAGTTCCTGGGACGGCTGGGAGCGGGCGCGGTGCTGGGGGCCGCGGGGCTGTATCAAGGCCGCGCCTTAGGATCTGCGGCGCCTGCCTCGTGGAGCGCTCCGCCGGTGCTGAAGAACCCGAACATTCTGGTAATCATGGTGGATCAATTGCGGCCGCCGATGTGGCTCGGCGGCGCGACCGGTTCGTTATCGCAGCTTTTGCCGAACATCACGGGTATTCAGAATGCTTCCTACAATTTCGGAGAGTATTTCGTCGCGGCGACGGTTTGCACGCCGTCACGATCGGCCTTTCTTACGGGACTATATGCGCCGCAGACGGCGATGTATGCCACGAGCAGCTTCGCAGGCGGGTCGACGCCGTACTTGAACACGGCGTTTCCGACCTGGGGGGAGGCGGTCGCCGCGCTAAATCCGGCATACGCGGGCAACATTTGGTGGTTCGGGAAGTGGCATCTTTCGGCGATAACGAACGCGGCTCCGCTTCAACCGTACGGTTTCAACACCCGGACCTACCCGGGCGGACCGACAACGCCGTACAATCCTTCCCCGGACGGGACGGCCAATGAGGGTTGCGACGGCGGCAGCTTCAACGGAACGGTATGGGCCAACGATTCGATGATTGCCGGCGATTTCATTCAATGGATACAAGGCCAGGCGTCGTTGAACGGCCAGGTTGAGTCGCCATGGTGCGCCACCGTGAGCCTGGTCAATCCGCATGACATTTCGTTCGCCCCCGGTTGGCTGCAGGCGCCGGTGCCTCCTGCCGGCCTGCCTGTACTGCCGGTCTGGTTTAATCCTCCGGCCGGCGCGGTTCCGCAGGTGTTCGGTCCGAATGCAACGCCGACGAATTGGAACTATGAGAATCTGGCGGTAGTGCTGAACAAGCCCAGCTTACAATACGCGTTCCAAAAATATACCAACCAACGAGAGGGCACGGTCGGTGACTGGACCCTGTTCCTGAATCAATATTATTGGCTGCAGAGTTTTGTGGACTACCAGATCGGGCTGGTCTTGAATGCGCTGGGGAACTCGTCGTACGCCAAAAATACGGTGCTTGTGTTTACCTCCGATCACGGCGAGTACGCCGGATCCCATGGTCTGCACGCCAAAGGTTTTGCGGCGTACGACGAATCGATGCAGGTTCCCTTCTGTGTCCAGTATCCGGGGCAGACCACGCAGTACGCGATGAACCAGATGTGTTCGTCGGTGGATTTCTTCGGGCTGATTTGCGATCTGGCGACGGGTGGAAGCGGGCAGTGGGCGCTGGCCTATCCGGACCTGGCGAACCGGCAGTCCATGTGGAGTTTTCTTTACGACAACGCGAGCGAGACGCGGGTGGCGCCTGGGCCGGTGGGAATTCCGTATGTCATGCATACCTGCGATGAGGGCTCGTCCACCTTTTCCGACAACCACATCGTTTGCGTTCGAACCAAGCAGAATTTGAGTCAGGGCGCAATTGGCGCGAAGCTGGCTTGCTATTCGAACTGGCAGCCCTGCACCACCTATCCGGACTCTTCCGTTCCGAACTGGGAATTCTACGATTACAATCCGAATACGGTAGGGAATACGGCTGAGATGGGCAATAACTATTCAGATACGAATAATTCGACGACCCTGAACACGCTGGCGCAATATCAGCAGATGTTAGGCACATGGGGACCGCCGGGTAGCGGGCTGATCGCGAGCGAAGTCAATGCCCCGTTGATCGGCAATGACGCGAATGGGAACCCACTGAGCCAGGCGCAGTCGGCCGCACAACAAGTGTTTTTCAGTTTTGTCAATGGTTCCAACAGTTGTGGCGGGTAGGGAGGAGCGACAGCGAATTGCATGCCAGAAAGGGATGAGATGAATCGCAGGGAATTTATGGGCCGGCTGGGGACGGGCGCTGTTTTGGGGGCCAGCGGGCTTTGGCAGCGCCGCTCGTTCGGCTCATCCGTTCCCGCGTCGTGGACGGCTCCCCCGCTGCTGAAGAACCCGAACATTCTGGTAATCATGGTGGATCAATTGCGGCCGCCGATGTGGCTGAACGGCGCGCTGGAACCGCTGTCGCAAGTACTGCCGCACATTACGGGCATTGCAGAACTCTTCTTACAATTTCGGACAATATTTCGTGGCGGCGACGGTTTGTACTCCGTCGCGATCGGCGATCCTGACCGGACTGTATGCACCCCAGTCGGGCGTGTATGCGACCACTAGCCCGGGGGCCGCTCCGACACCGGCGTTGAACACGGCTTTTCCGACCTGGGGCCAAGCGCTGGCAACGCTGAACCCAGCTTACGCGGGGAATATCTGGTGGTTTGGCAAATGGCACCTGTCGGATGTATACAACTCCGCGCCGCTGCAGTCTTACGGTTTCAAAACGAGAAACTACCCCGGTGGAGCGACATCGCCTTATAACACTTCGCCGGACGGCGCCGCCAACGAAGGGACTGACGGCGGTAGTTTCCCCGGGGGCCAGTTTTGGGCCAACGACTCGATGATCGCGGGCGATTTCATGCAATGGCTGCAGGGTCAGCCGTCGGTGAACGGGCAAGTGGCAACACCTTGGTGTGCCACGGTGAGCCTGGTGAATCCGCACGACATTTCGTTCGCGCCGGGGTGGCTGCAAAATTCGCTGCCTCCATCCGGCTTGCCGAAGCTGCCGGTCTGGTTTAACGCGCCCGCCGGGCAAGCGCCGCAGATTTTCAGTCCGAATACGTGGCCGGCAGTTTGGAATTATGAAAATCTGGCGGTGGTGTCGAACAAGCCGAGCCTGCAATACGCCTACCAGAATTTTCTCGATCAGAAACTGGGGACGGTAAGCGACTGGGGAACATTTCTCAACCAATATTACTGGCTGCAAAGTTTTGTGGACACGCAGATCGGGCTGGTTTTGGAGACGTTGGGGGCCTCGCCATACGCGGGCAACACGGTGGTTATCTTTACCTCCGATCACGGCGAGTATGCGGGGTCGCACGGGCTGCACACCAAGGGGTTTGCGGCGTACGACGAATCGATGCAGGTTCCGTTCTGCGTCCAGTTTCCGGGGCAGAACACGCAGTACGCCATGAACCAGATGTGTTCGTCGGTGGATTTCTTCGGGCTGATTTGCGATCTGGCGACGGGTGGGAGCGGGCAGTGGGCGCTGGCCTATCCGGACTTGGCGAACCGGCAGTCCATGTGGAGTTTTCTTTACGACAATGCGAGCGAGACACGGGTGGCGCCGGAACCGGTTGGAATTCCGTATGTGATGCATACCTGCGATGAGGGCGCCAATGCGTTCTCCAACAATCACATCACCTGCGTGCGCACGAAACTGAACGCGAGCCAGGGCGCGATGGGGGCGAAGCTGGCGTTCTACGCGAACTGGCTGGCGTGCGCGACCTATCCGGATTCGTCCACGCCGGACTGGGAGTTTTACGATTACAATCCGAGCACGGTGGCGAACACGGCGGAGATGGGCAATAACTACTCCGATACGAACAATGCGAAATCGCTGGCAACGCTCGCGAGTTATCAGCAGATGCTGGGCTCCTGGGGACCGCCCGGGACGGGCTTGATTGCGAGCGAGATCAATGCACCATTGATCGGCAAGGATGCCGGCGGCAATTCTCTAAGCGAGGCTCAGGCGGCCGCGCAGCAAGCTTATTTGATTTATGCAAACGGCGCCGGGCAGTGCGGCGGGTGAAGCGGCGGCGGGCGGGTGCTATTCCCGCCGCAGGGCCAGGGTAGGAGCGATTCTGGTAGCGCGGGCGGCCGGGATGAAGCAGGCGATGGCCGCCACGACCAGTAACAGCAGTGTCAGTGTGACGCCTGCGGGTGCGTGGAATAACATGTCAGACAAAAGCCGCGCGCCGAGGGCCGCTGCGACGATTCCGGCCGCGATTCCCGCCAAGGCGGGCTTCATGCCCTGCAGCAGGACCAGGCGGCTCCCGATCCCGGCGGTTCGTTGGGAGACCCCGTAAGCCAGGACGCCGTACAAACCGATGGCCGCCAGCAGCGGCGCCGGCAGCGCGAACAAACCCAGCAGCATCGCGCTGAATTCGCGATTCCGCGCCGAAGTTCCAGCGATTTCGTCCATAGTGCGAACCTGGAATACGGGGAGGTCGCGATCCAGCGTGTCGATCTTACGTCTTACCGCGGCGATCACTCCGCGCGGATCGCCCGCGGTGCACTGCATGCATGAGAAGTTGTGGAGCACCCTTACGGTCGTGCCCCGGAAATGTTGTCGATGGCGGACCAGTTCCGACGAGGCGCCCGGTGGAGCACTGCTTCAGTTTTGAAAGGATGAGTGGCAGGCGCTTCCGCCTGTCTCGGACTCACTTGCAAATTCTTCACCGATTCGTCATCAATTCGTAAGACGCATTTACCTAAACTGAGACGGTTGCGAGTTCGTAGGAACCACACTGCCCCCCTGTCTCAGAGAGGAAAAAGATGCGAAAGTTCAAATCGATTATGGCGCTTGACGTCTTGACAGCTGCGATGCTGTTAGCGCCAACAGCAAGCCACGCGCAAACCACGGCGCCCACGGAAGGCACTTCTTCACCGATCAAGCATGTGGTCGTGATTTTCCAGGAAAACGTTTCCTTCGACCATTATTTTGGAACCTACCCTTATGCGGTCAATGCCGAAGGCGAGCCTTCGTTCTTTCCGCTGGCGAACACGCCAAGCGTGAATGGATTGAGCGGAACTTTGTTAGCCAACAATCCCAACGCGATCAATACCCTCAATGGGACGGGCGCATCCAATCCGTTCCGGTTAAGCCGTGCGCAGGCTGCGACGGCGGATCAAGACCATGACTACACGGCCGAACAGATGGCATTCCACGGCGGTCTGATGGATCTATTTCCGATGGCGACGGGCACTGCCGGCCCCCCGCCTGGCGGCTCCCCTATTTTTTCGACCACGGGTTTGGTGATGAGCTATTACGACGGCAACACCGTAACCGCATTTTGGAACTACGCGCAACGCTATGCCATGAGCGACAACTCTTACGGCACTACTTTTGGTCCTTCCACGGTTGGCGCGATCAATCTGATCTCCGGCCAGACCAATGGTGTGATCGGAAATCTGAACGGAACCGGGGCGCTGATCGAGGATGGCAATGGTGGCATGACCGACATCAGCGACGCGGATCCGGCCGGCGATGTTTGTTCGACATCCACCGGCGAGGTATTCAGCATGAGCGGCAAGAATATCGGCGACCTTTTGAACGCGGCCGGAGTAAGCTGGGGATGGTTCGAAGGCGGTTTCGATCTCACCGCGACGAATCCCAACGGCTCGACGGGCTGCTCACGAAGTACAACGTCGCTGATTACCGGCACCAAGAAAGCCGACTACATTCCTCACCATCAGCCGTTCCAATATTACAAATCGACCGCCAACCCGACGCACACGCGTCCCACCTCGATGGCGATGGTCGGCCAAGCCGGGGACGCCGCCAATCATCAATACGACCTCAACGATTTCTTCTCGGCGGTGCAGTCGGGCAATTTCCCCGCGGTCAGCTTCCTCAAGGCGCCCGGGTATCAGGACGGTCACGCGGGCTATTCCGACCCGTTGGACGAACAGGAATTTGTGGTGAACACCGTGAATTTCCTGCAAGGCTTAGGCAGTTGGCCCCAAACCCTGGTGATTATCGCTTATGACGACTCGGATGGCTGGTACGACCACCAAATCGGGCCGATGGTCAACCAATCGTCGAGCGCCGCGGATGCTATCTTCGGCACTGGTTCGTGCGGCAACGGAAAGACAGCGCTGCCGGGCGTGGCCTCGGGGGCGGTCAATGCGCAGGGACGGTGCGGCTACGGACCGCGTTTGCCGCTGATGGTAATTTCTCCATGGGCCAAGAGTAACTTTGTGGATCACTCGATCACGGACCAAACCTCGGTGCTGCGCTTCATCGAAGACAACTGGCTGAACGGGCAGCGCATTGGCAGCGGTTCGTTCGATACGGTGAGCAATTCACTGGGCAGTATGCTGAACTTCAATTCGATGACGAATGCCGGAAGCTTTCTGCTCGATCCGGGTAGCGGCCTGGTAAGCAGCCAGACTTCCGCGCCGGCTACGAATTCGCCGTGGGTGGCTGAGCCACACTACCGGCCTTTGGCGAAGAAGTAACTTCCTTGCACTTGCGGGGCGTGCCGGCGCACGCCCCAATTTCCTGCTTAATCCGAATACTCTGTAATGATGCACATGACACGCCGGAGATGGTTTCGTTGGGCCGCCGGCGCATGGGCCGTGTCACAACGAACGGCTCTACCAGGGACCGCTTTGGACCCCGCCACACTCGCGAAATTCGTCGACCCACTGCCTGTTCCCAGTATCGCCCGCCCAGCCGAATTTAGAGCCGCTCCCGATAACGCCTCCCAAAAAATCCCGTTCTACCGGCTCGCCATGCGGCAGATGGATCAGAGACTCCATCGCGATCTACCGCCGACCCGCGTGTGGGGATTTGGCTCAACATCGCCAGGGCCGACGATCGAGACTCGCAGTGGTGAAGGGGTGCTGGTGGAGTGGGCCAACGAACTGCCCACCAAACATTTTCTCCCGATCGATCGCCGTCTTCACGGCGCCGAGGCGGATAAGCCGGAAGTGCGGGGCGTCGTTCATTTGCACGGGGCGAAAGCTCCTCCCGACAGCGACGGCTATCCGGAGTCGTGGTACGTACCCGGCAAGTCGGCGGTCTGCTATTACCCAAACAACCAGGACGCCGCGATGCTTTGGTATCACGATCACACCATGGGCATCAACCGGCTCAACATTTACGCCGGATTGTTCGGCCTATTCGTGGTTCGCGACGCTGTCGAGGATGCGCTGCAGCTTCCAAAGGGCCCGTTCGAAATTCCCCTGGTGATCTTCGATCGCCTGCTGAGAAAAGACGGCCAGTTGGAATATCCGGTTTCGGGTGTAGACGGCGCACCTTGGGTTCCGGAGGTTTTCGGTAACGCGTACCTGGTGAACGGGAAATTGCTGCCTTACGTGGAGGTGGAACCGCGCCAGTACCGGCTGCGATTATTGAATGCGTCCAATGGGCGTTTTTTACACCTGGTGTTTTCCGACAATCGGAAGTTTCACCAGATCGGCACCGACCAGGGGTTGCTTCCGGCGCCCGTGGCGCTGGATAGCGCGCTCCTGGCGCCCGCGGAGCGTGCCGACGCGATTGTCGATTTCGCCGGCAGGCAGGGCAGCGAGGTAACGCTGAACAACGACTTCGTGCCCCTCATGCAGTTCCGCGTTGGCTCCGGTAAAGCGGCAACCTATAGTATCCCCTCGACTCTGCGACCCATAGCAAAGCTTTCCGAAGGAATGGCAACGAAGACCAGAATGCTGGCGTTGATCGAGAACAAGGATGCCGCCGGGGATTCCATGGCCATGCTACTGAACGGCCAGCATTGGGACATGCCAGTGACCGAGAACCCTGTCCTTGACAGCGTGGAGATCTGGACTCTCATCAATACTACCGACGATTCCCACCCAATCCATTTACATCTGGTTCGTTTCCAGATCCTGGACCGGCGGAGGTTCGACGCCTTCGAGTACGTGACATCGGGCAAGGTTCGATATACGGGGGCAGCCACGCCGCCCGCGCCTGAAGAAGCAGGCTGGAAAGATACGGTCAGAGCCGATCCGAAGATGGTGACACGCATCATCGTGCGGTTTGAAGGTTACCCGGGGCGCTATGTCTGGCACTGCCATGTGCTGGAGCACGAGGATAACGAAATGATGCGGCCCTATGACATCATTCCGGCGGGCGCAACTAAGGCTCGACGGTAAATGCGTAGAGCTGGTCGCCCGCGCCGACGACCACGTATTGCTGGCCGTCCAACAGATACGTCTCCGGTCCATTGCTGAGATCGTCGGCGAGGCCTGCGTGCCAGAGAATATTGCCATTGGCGGGATCGAAGGCCACCAGGTGTCCGGAGCCGTCGCCGGTGAACAGTAATTTGCCCGCGGTGGTGAGGATGCCAACCGGTCCGCCGCCGAACGGGTAGTGATGGTCCCACACGATTTTGCCGGTCTTGATATCGATAGCTTCGAGGTCGCCTCCGAAATAGCCGGCATCTCGCTCCGCCGCGCCCCAACCTTCGGGATGCGGATCGGTATCGGTGAGGTAGAACATGCTGAATGCCTGGTAAGTGCCCACATAGAACAAACCAGTCTCCGGATCGAAACTTGGGGGCGGCCAGTTGGTGGCGCCGCCGGTTGGGGGTGAAACCAGAACGCCATCGACGGTGGCCTCTTTACCCGGATCCGGCATGGGTTGGCCGTTGGCCGAGATACCCTTCGACCAGTTCATAGTTTGGATCATCGGAGCGGTCAGGACGTTCTTACCGGTGATGCGATCCAGCACGAAGAAATAGCCGTTGCGATTGGCTTGCGCCAGTAGCTTGCGAGGCTTACCGTCGATTTCGGCATCAATCAGCACGGGGGTTTGCGCGGCATCCCAATCGTGCGTGTCGTGCGGCGAGGGCTGGAAGTACCACGCCAGTTTGCCGGTATCGACGTTCAGCGCGACGATCGAGCAGGTGTACAGGTTGTCGCCTTTGCGGCTGCGTCCGGTGAGAACCGGGTTGGGGTTGCCGGTTCCCAGAAAATAGAGGTGGAGGTCGGGGTCATAGGTGCCGGGAAGCCAGGTCATGCCGCCGCCGTGGCGCATGGCGTACTCGTCGGGCCACGATTCAAAGCCGGGATCGCCCTTCTTCAGCGGCGCGCTCCACCACTTCCACTGGATCTCGCCGGTTTCGGGATCGTGCGATTCGAGAAAGCCCGGCACGTCCAAGGAATCGCCTCCGGTGCCCACCAGCACATGGTTTCCCACGACAATGGGCGCGGGCGTCGAGAAGTACTCCTGCTTCACGTCGGCGATCTCTTTGTGCCAGCGTTCCTTGCCGGTTCGAGCGTCAAGAGAGACCAGGTAGTTATCGGGGGTTTCGAAGAAAAGCCAGTTGCCATACATCCCCATGCCGCGATTGCCGATGTGGATGCCGCCTCTGGTCTTCCAGGTGAAGTGCCAGATCTCGCGCCCGGAGCGGGCATCGACGGCCCAGGCGTTGTCCGGCGTCGAGAAATAAAGAATGCCGTTCACCATCAGGGGTGTGGATTTGATGGTGGACACACCAGGATCGGAGGGAGGACCTTCGGGGACGGGGCCTTCGCCGCCCACGATGGCGTTAGGGGTAATCCCGACTTTGATGCGGAAGATCCACGCCAGGGTGAGGTGCCGGACGTTGGACTGATCGATCTGGCTTAAGGTGCTGAAGCGGCGGCCGGAATAGTCGCCGTTATAGGTGGGCCAGGAATCGGTGGCCGGCTTGGTGAGTAGCACTGGGTCGAGCATCTGGCTATGCATGGATGCCGGAAGGACGGCAGCGCACAGCGCGGAAAGGAAGAAGCGTCGATTCATTTTAAAGTCACCAGGTAGGCGGTTAGGTTATGGATCTCAGCATCGGTAATGTGCATGAGCATGATCGAGGTGAAACTGCAGGCGGTTGTGGATTTCGACGCGGGGGCCGTTTTTGCCGCGTTTGAAGGAACGGTATGAGCCGTCGGGTTCCCGCAGGGAGACGTTGAAGTCGTCGTAATTCAGGGGAACACCAGTAAAGGCTTCCCCGAGGGGAGAGTAACGGTTACGGAAATGGCGCTGACCGGTTGGGGCGGCGTACCTTCAGTCCAGTTCGAATCCGGCTGCAGGAATTTCCCTTGCAGGGTTACGGGTTCATATTTTGCGCCGATGCCCTTCAGGTCCCCGGTTACGGAGTGACAGGACACGCAGTGGCCGTTGAAGTACGCCAGGCCCAGTTTTGGATCGCCGGTGACAATGTTGAGGATCTTGTAGCTGTCGCGGTCGGCCGCGTTGTTGATGGCGTTATGAAGGAAGTTCGAAATATCGAGGATTTGCTGAGGCGAATAAGGAAAGCGAGGCATGCCTTTCTCCGGGCGGCCGCGAAGAACGACGGGCCCGATCGCTTTCCCATTTTCATCGTCCAGGACGATCACGGAGCGCAGCAAGTCGGGGCCCTTTTCGCCTCCTTTGGCGTTCGACCCGTGACAGAAGCCGCAGGCGCCCACGAAGTTTTCCTTGCCTCGCGCGACGGAGGCCGGATCGTATTTGGGCGGGGGGCCTTTGGCGTCCGGCGGGCCGGCCTGGCCAAACACCAGGGCCGTAATGAACCAAGGAGCGATCGCAAGAATGGTGCTTCGGGGCAAGTGCAAGTTCCTCCAGTGAATCTTCTAGCTTACACTGGCGTCCGGCTCCATAAGACTGGGATGTCTTGGACCCTGGAGTGACTCGGCTCCGTGCCGAACCAAAACTCAGGGGACGATTACGATTGATAATGCGGCCGCGACAGTCTAAAATGGTGCGTTAACTAACAGGAGTTTGCATGAGAATGCTCAAGACGCCTTCGTTGTTCCTGCTCGGACTGCTTGCGATGCCGGCCTTCGCCACGGTCACCATCACTTCGATGACCCCGTCGGTTGCATCGCCGCAGGTGATTGGGACTCCCGTGACCTGGACGGTGATCGCGACCGACACCAATCCCAATCAACTGACATTTCGGTTCAACCTGGCGATCAGCGGCCAAAACCTCGCGCTGGCACGGGATTACAACGTGGGCACATCGAGCGGCGACACCTGGACCTCGCAACCTTTCACCTGGGTTCCCACGGGCCCGGAAGGCACCTATAAAATCCAGGTGAGTATCAAAGATTTCACATCCGGGGAGACCGCTTCCAAGGCTGTCACCTATACCGTAAAGCCTTTAGTCACCGCCGCTAAAGCGGTAGTTGCCGCAACGGCCAACCCGCTGGTGGCATTGTTCAGCGCGCCCGCCTGTCCGACAGGCAGCAACATGCGGGCCTCTTTCCAAAAAAGCGGGGGCACCGCCACCACGACGAATTGGGTGGCGTGTAACGGCGTCACCAGCATGACCTTCGAAATTGCGGGCATGTATCCCACGACGCAGTACGAGATCCATGAGCAGACAGCCACCGGCGGCAAGGTAACCAACGGTCCGAATGTCGCATTCACCACGGGGGCTGTGCCGGCCGGTATTACTTTCCCGCCCCTCACTCTGCTGGTGCCTCCCGGGTCGCAAACGGATGTCGCCGAGCCAATAATCCTTTGGGGCTTCGGCATACTCGGCGCGGAATCCACTTACCCGAATGAGGCGACCGACCTGGATGGCAATCTGCTTTGGTTCTATAATGCGCCTCTCTCCAGTGGCCCCACCATTACCAGGCCCATCACCAATGGCGGCATGCTCACCATCCAGGATGGCACCGCATGGAATACCGTCACGGTAATCGGCCAGATGCTGCGCCAGATCGATCTGGCGGGCAATCTGGTCAAGGAAACCAACACGGGCGCCCTCCAACAGGAATTGCTTGCGCTAGGCGCTACCGGAGGGGGGCCCTGCACGGCGATTGCAAAACCTGCGCCGGTCGGTTCGGAATGCCTGGACGGTTTTAATCATGAATTCACCCAATTGCCCAACGGCTATGTGGCTGCCCTGGCGAGTACGGAAAAGATCTTTCCAGCGGGCACGCAGGGAAATACCAGCGGACTTCCGGTCGATATCATCGGGAACATGATTCTGGTGATGAATGCGAACTGGCAGGTGGTTTGGTACTGGGATTCGTTCGATTACCTGAATGTGAACCGCGCCGCGCTGCTGGGCGCGACCTGCGGTCCCGGGGAGTTCGGCTGCCCGCCCAGTTTCCTGCTGGGAACCGGAATCGCACCGCTATCAAACGATTGGCTGCACGGCAACAGCCTCTACTTCTGGCCCCAGAACGACGATCTGATTTTCTCAATGAAGAACCAGGATTGGGTCATCAAGATCGATTACAAGAACGGTACGGGCACCAAGGATATTTTGTGGACGATGGGAGTGGGCGGCAACTTCACCATCGAGAGCACGGACCCGTGGCCTTGGTTTTCGGGTCAGCACGATGTCACCATGGCGAATAATGGCGCGGGTCCGTTAACTATTTTCGACAACGGCGATACCCGGGTTTCCAGCCCTCCGCTGGGGTTGGGAAGTCCGGGCTGCGAGCCTAACGATTGCAATAGCCGGGGAATGGCGCTGACGGTGGACGAAAGCAACATGACGGTAACGCCGGTTTTGAGCACGAATTTGGGAGTCTATAGCCCCGCCGATGGGGGCGCGCAGTTGCTCTCCAATGGAAATTATTTCTTTCATGCGGGGCTGTTGCCGACTATCACCCGGGTAAACAGCCAAGCCATGGAGTTCGATGGAATCACTCAAGTTTTGAGCATTCAGGGGGGAGCGGAGAGTTACCGCGGGTGGCAGTTGACGAATTTGTACAGCACGAACTGAGTTAGGGTGCTAAATCCGTGAGTCGAATTCCGTCGATGGCCGGTACGGTCAGTCGCCGCCCTTCGCGGGCGGCCATGCGCGTAATATTTGCGTAGGATTGCTGGAATTTGGCGGTGAGTGACTCCATTTGTGGCGCGTCGCGAACTGGCCTGAGAGCGTCCTGCAACTCGGCGATGGTTAAGCTGGCCCCCAGGCGCCTGCCGGCGGAATCCGGCGCGAAAGGTTCTCCAAAGAGGGATTCGTAGAGGCATCCGAGCAGGAGATTATCGTAAGCCGCAACAAGGTATGCCGGGTGTTCAGCGACGAACTGCAAGAACACAGCTTCGCCGGCGGCGCCTGTAATGTGCTCGCGGCTGGCGCGCAGCCCGGTGGTACCCCGGAAGTTTACGGTGTGGCGCGAGGACTCGGACGCGTCGACATGGATCACGATTTTTCCGCGCCTGGCTAATTCCCTGGCGGCAAAGTCTCCTGGCTGCAGATTTTTTCCGTTCGGCCAATTCTCGGGAAATTCGTAGCGGCACGCGAGGGCCGGCGCAGGGAGAGCGCGGTAGCTTTCGGTGCGGCACAACAGCGCGAAGATAGCGGGAGCATTGTTTCGCGGAATTAAAGAAACGCCCGCCACGTTTGGATCGGCGAAAGCTACGAAATACGCGCACACCCAGGCGCCATTGAGGAGGAAGGTATCGGCGTCGATAAAGAGTAGGAAGTCATAAGGCGCATGCAAGGCCGCATCATAAAACTCCATGAAGTCGCGCATTCCCGGCATGCTGCCGGTCAAGCGAACGCCGGGAAAAAGGCGCGGAATGAATTGGTCCGCATTGGCGTCACAAAAGATTTCGATTTCGACGGTTAAGCCGAGGCTTCGGAATGCGGGCGCGACATCGCGTAGGACAAATCGATGCCACAAACGCGCCAGATCGGGATATCGATGCGGGCTGGCGATGAGCAGGCGCGGCATGATTTAGCGAGGAACCGGGACGTCGCCCCTGGAGTGGTAAATGCCGTGGCGATCGAAACCGCCCTCCCAAAAACCGCCCAGCCATCGACCGTTTAAGAAGATTCCGCCGAGAAAGATGCCGCCGGCGAACTGGCCGGAGCGGAACATTCCGCCGGTGAATAGTCCAGCTTCAAAGCGGCCTCCGTCCCACTCGCATTCGAACAGGGCAGCGCCGCGGTTGATGGTTGCGGGGCCGAACTTCTTCCTGTTGTGGACCTCACCGGGCATTAAAACTGAGACGTCACTCATGGAGCACTCAAGATAGCATCCGGTCGAAATCGACGGTTTCGAAGGGCTCTCAAGGATATTGGAATATAATAGTCTGTTTTACGGATGGGCTGAGGGCGCCGCGGCAGGCCAGCGGCCCGAGGCGTTAGCATGGTTTTGCTATGAAACAGAAATTCGGCTCCGCACTGGTCATTCGTGCCGTTTGCGCGGGCGCTTTGCTCCTGTCCGGTCCAGGCGGCGCCGCCGCGCAGAACGTCAACGCCTGGCCGAAAGATCCGTATCGAGCCAACAATCGCCAGCCCGATGCGCGCTTCAAAGCGGACGTGCTGGTGGTGGTGGCGCATCCCGATGACGAGATCATGGCGGCCGCCTATATCGCGCGCATCGTCGAGCAAGGCAAGCGGGTGGCTATGGTGTGGACCACACGCGGGGATGGCGGCAACAACGAAGAAGGCCCCGAGCAGGCCTCCGCCATGGGCGATATTCGAGAGGTTGAGGGCTTGCGCGCAGCGGAATGGCTGGGCGTAACGAACGTCTGGAATCTGGGCGGACCCGACACTCCCACACAAAACCCGCTGGAATCGCTGGCAACGTGCAGCCATGGGCGCTGTCTCGAACGCCTGGTGCGGATCGTGCGCCTGACGCGCCCGGCCATCATCCTGACGTGGCTTCCACTCGGCGTGACCGGCGAGAATCACGGCGATCACCAAGCCTCGGGAATTATGGCTACCGAAGCCTTCGACCTTGCCGGGGACCCGACCGCTTACCCGGAACAGGTGACGCCGGCGCGCGAGCCGCGCCAGAATTCGAACCGGCTGGCGGGGCTGCGCCCGTGGCAGCCGCAAAAGATCTACTATTTTGCGAACCCGAGCCACATGGACTTCTTCGCCGGGCAAGGGCCGGAATATGCGACCAGCGACATCTCGCCCAGCAGGCACTTGAGCTACGGACGGATCGCGGCACAAGAATTTGTTTCGCACCGCACGCAGGGCGGCGCGGCCATGGAACGGGCGTTAGCTGGAGACCAACAGCATGCGCTGGACGGGCCCATCCCACTCAATCAGCCCACCCGGTTCATCCTCGGAAAAGCGCTAGTGCCTGCGGGCGCAACGGACGATGTGTTCGCCGGTACGACTGTTGACGGCATTCCTTTTCATCGTGCCGCCGGGTACTCTAACCCAAGTCTCAGCAAGCCGGCGATTGAGCTTGGTTCGCCCTGGTACTTCTACAAAGGCTTTTGGCAGGCTCACGGCATCGAACATATTTCCAAACTCGTTCCGGCGGAGGTAACCATTCAGACGGGCGGCAAGCTGACGGTTCCCTTGATTGTGGAGAATCCGTTGGACCGGCCGATCTCCGTCAGTTTCAGCGTGCAAGCGCCGGAGGGTTGGAGTGTCACCCCAGTCGAAGATGCCCGAGTCGGGCCGCACTCGCAGTTTTTCTTGCGAGTGGAAGCCTCCGCGCCGCCAGTGGAGAGACCGGCGCAAAACAGAGCGCCCGCTGCCGGATCGAAGGAGTACCTAGCCTGTATGGCGGCGCGGAAAGACGCGTTCCTTTGCGCTTCGAAGCTCCAGGGATGGCAGGAGTTCAGCGTGAGCGCCGTTTCAGCGGGCGCCACCTTAGGCGCTGTGCCGCTGCGTGTGGAGTTCGCCAATTGGGCTTTGCCGCAGTGACGACGTCGCCGGCGGAGACGCTCTTCACGATTTCGCGGCGGATAAGGCAAACACGGACAAGAGGTTTCCGCCGCCGATTTTTGCGATCTCGTCCGGCGTAAAGCCGGTCTTCAGCATGGCATCGACGACGGTGTAATAGAACCCAGTTTTTTGATCCGTCCAAGCTTCGTTGGTGCGTTCGCCGGGCCGCGCCCGCTGTTGGCCGGGGGGAGGACCGCCGGGGCGATTGCCGGGCTGGGTGAGTTTGGTGTCCGTGCCGATGCAGACATGATCCACGCCGATCACATCGGCTAGCGCCCGGATATTACTGGCGAACTGCAGTGGCGTATCGGCCAAGTGAGTCCAGACGCCAACCAATCCACCGGAGTTGGCGACCATTTTGGCCTGCTCTTTGCCGATCAGGCGCGGCCGCATCATCTGCGCCATCCGCGCATCGCCACCCAACTGCGTATCGAGTCCGGTATGCGAGACGATCACCGGCTGCGTCGCGACTTTGAGCGCCATCTGCGTAGTCTGCACGTTGGCGTGCGCCAGATCGATCAGAATGCCGAGCCTGTTGCACTCCTTAATCACGGATGTGCCGAATGGCGTCAAGCCGCCATAGCGAGGAGGGTTGGTGTAAACATCGCCGAGCGGGACCGTGGCATCGCTATCGTGAAGCAGCCCCAGGTGCCGCAAGCCCCGCTGATAAGCCTCCTCCAGCCGTTCCACATGCCCTTGCAGGAAATGCGCGCCTTCCACCGCCTGGATGGCGGCAGGCTGGCCGTTCTTGTGCGCAGTGCGAACGTCATCCGCGTTCAGCGCCCGTTTCATGCCACTGCGTTCCAGTTGGCGGTCGAGCGAAGCCAGCCCTTTCAGGAACCGGTCATACGCATCGCCCGGCTGGTAGTCCGTCGCAAACGTCATGCAGATGGCGGAGAGTCCCGACCGCTTCATTTCCCCCTTCAGGTCGATATCGGGACCAGGCATGTCCGCGGCGGTAAGCGGAACGTCGATGTGATTGTGAGCGTCGATGGCGATCGTCCGGGCAACGATCTCCGCTACGCGGGCATCGGGCACCTCGTCCGCCCAAGCAGGGCGAGAGCGCAGCAGCGCCGCAGGGCCGGCGATTGCCGCGGCTGCAGAGAGAAACCGCCGCCTCGAAAAATTTGTGTGAAAACGATTCATCCATGTTCCTTTTGCACGAGCCACTCTCGGGTAACGATCATATTTTAAGCCGATCCCGAATCCGGCGGGATCGCTGCCTGCTTCGGGTATTCGTTTGGCGCCGTGCTTTAATGTCCTCTAACGTATGAAACTCCCAACCCCGTTGACGGTGATCCTGGTTGCCGGCTTGGTCTGCGGCACTCTCGATGCGCTCAGCGCGAGTCTGGTGTCTGCCCTATTTGGCGCGACCCCCATCAGAGTCTTTCAGGGAATCGCCAGCGGACTGCGGGGGCGGAGTGCGTTTCAGGGTGGAGTTTCCACCGCCCTGCTCGGGCTGGGTCTCCACTATGTCGTCGCGCTTGGTGCGGCTGCGACCTATTACTGGGCCAGCAGGTTCATACCGGTCATGAACGGCCATGCGTGGAGCTGCGGCGTCATCTTTGGGGCGCTCACTCATCTCTTCATGAATTTCGTAGTGATTCCTCTGTCGGCAATCGGCAGCAGGCCATTTGCGCCGAAGAGCTTCCTGGCGTTTCTCGCCGTCAGCATGGTGGTAGTGGGGCCCTCTATCTCGCTGACCGTGCGCAGACTGGCGCCGTGACGAACGACCAACCTGTCAGCCGGGGGAGCAAGCGGGGACACCCCTCGGGGAACGGGATCGTCTCGCCGTTCCCCCCGCTCATGTGGTCTGTAAGCCCCCTGAGCGATCCTATATTCGCAATATAGGCCTTGGCTTGGTATATTGACCAGAGCCATATTGCGCCAATTTATTGGACCATTGTGCGCTGCTGTCTCTATGCCCAAAGCCGTCACCGCCTTGGATCTCACGCTCAACGAGCGCCCGCCGCATGTCACCTTGACCAGGTGGCTGCACGAAGAGCTTCGCTGCGCCATCCTGGACGGCCGGCTGCGTCCGGGAAGCCGCCTTCCCGCCACGCGCGATTTCGCATGCCAATACGGCATTTCGCGTGGGACCGTGGTGGCTGCCTTGGAACAACTGCAGGCGGAGGGATACCTACGCTGCCAGGTTGGCTCCGGCACCTTCGTCGACGAGCGGTTGTCCCTTAAGCCCCCGGCCCGGGCCGTGCCAGCACATCGAGCGCCCGCGCCGGCACGGCGGCTTCCGGCGCCTCTGACGGGCTTGAGTCTTTTTCACACGGCCCATCCATTCCGCTGCAACGAGCCAGCCATCGATGAGTTTCCGACGGCGATCTGGGCGCGTCTGGCGAGCCGCCGATTGCGCCGCGTCTCCTCGGCCCAACTCGCGGGGCGGGACATGCGCGGTTACGCGCCGCTGCGCGAAGCCATCGCCGATTATTTGGGTTCCTCGCGCGGCGTCAAATGCAACGCGGGTCAAATCGTGATGGTGTCAGGCGTTCAGCAAGCGCTGGATCTGCTGGCCCGCCTGCTGGTCAAGCCAGGTGACGCCATCTGCATGGAAGATCCAGGATACTTCGGCGCTGTCAACGCCTTCCGCAACGCCGGCGCCAAAATCGTTCCCGTATCCGTGGACGAGCACGGTTTTTGCGCCGTGAAAGCAAGACGCGCGTGTTTGGATGCCAAGGGCGCCTACTTAACGCCCGCCCATCAGTTTCCTTTGGGAATGAGCCTGTCACTGGAGCGGCGGCTGTCCATTCTGGCCTGGGCACGCGAAACTGGCGCCTTCCTCATTGAGGACGATTACGACAGTGAGTACCGCTTTGAAGGCAGGCCTGTTCCGGCTCTGCAGGGTCTGGACAAAAGCGGCAGCGTAATCCTGGTGGGCAGTTTCAATAAACTGCTGTTTCCCGCTCTGCGGATCGGATATATCGTTGCCCCGCGGCCGCTGGTCGATGCGCTGGTGAGCTTCCGTTTCGGAACCGACCAGCACGCCGCCAGTCTCGATCAGGCAATTCTCTGCGATTTCATTCAGGAGGGCCACCTCGGCCGCCATATCCGCCGCATGCGCGGCCTTTATGCCGCTCGCCTGGGTGCGCTGCAAGACGGCGCGCGCAAGCACCTCGAAGGTCTGCTGGATATATCGCCCGTCCAAGCGGGGCTATACACCGCGGGCCTGCTGCGCAACGGTATGACCTCGCGCCAAGGGGAAGAAGCGGCCGCCGCGCACGGCATCGAGTCGATTGGAATTGACCGCTTTTGCTTGCAGCGCTCGGACCTAAATGGTTTGGTCCTCGGATTCGCAGCATTCGGTGAATCTCAGATCCGCCGCAGTACCGTCGAATTGGCGGCGGCGCTTTCGCAAAAGCGCGCAAAACCCGGCACCCCGCGCCGCTGAACCCAACGCCGGGCGGCAGCGAGGACGACACTCGCCGCCACCCAGCAACCAAACTTTAGTTAACGCTTTCCGGTGTTTCTCTCTCGAACCAGAGGTCCCCGGCGCTCACATTGTGCAAACACTGCCGGTGCGCTTCCAGGGGCAGCGACTTGCGCAGTACTCCCCGAACGCCGAATCGCATGGCCCGGAACGCCATGTCGCCCTCAATGGCGTTGGTCCACAGGATCAATTTGCAGTCCCCGGCGAGATTCCGCAGTTCAATCAAGGTATCCGCGGTGATTTCCTCGGTGAAATCCACTACAGCCACATCAGCCTTGCCAGCGGCCAATAGTACTTTTAGCTGGTCGATCCTGTGGCAGGAGCCGGACAGCTTCAATTTCGGGTCGGTGGCGACCAATTTCTGTAAACCCGCCGTCAGCATGGGCTCGTCTGAATAGACGGCTACGCGAACGGTGAGATTCGATCGCCTGGCGATTCCAAAACCCCGATGCACAGGGAACCGCGGCGACACTTCATGGATGCGCTCAGCCCGGCATTGAGCCTCGGCGAGCATGACCTCGGCGGATTTCCTCAGCTGCTCGGAATGGGCTAACACCCTGCAGGCTTCCCCGATCCTGGCGGCCAAGAGGGCGGAAACGGCCGGGTCGGCCAGCTCACACTCGTTGTCGAATGCTTTGTCTTGCGGCCCCGGGTTCCGCACCAGGGAAAGGGCTGCTTCGAGAGATCCCTCGTATCGATCCATTCTGCTGACGTTGTGTTTGAGGCGCATTTTTTGGTCTCCGTGCCGAACTGACAAACTCATTTTGCACGACAGGCCGATTGCCTTCAATTAATCGGGGATGAATCGAATCATAAAACCCCAATTAATGTTCAATATGCATGAAAAGGAAGGATTAAGTCTCGGTCAACGCGCGGCCGTCAGGGCCTGCTGTAACGTATTGGCCGGATGTTACACCACATTAAATGGGCTGGGCGTGTCAGAGGAGTACTAGATCCAGAGACCTCCATTGGCTAGCCGTTTGGCTTACGGTTCCGCAGATATTATCAGGGAAAGCCCGTTGACGTTTAAGCCATATCCGCGATAAACTCCAGCAGAAGGTAAGAAAATTGCTGAGTCTATGGCAGAAATCGAGCAACTGTGGCGCTTCGGGGGCTTCGAGCTAGATTCCCGAAGCCGCGAATTGCTCAAGAGCGACCGCAAGCTCAAGCTTCAGGAACAGCCCTTTCAGATCCTCACAGCGCTAATCGAACGCCACGGCGAAGTGGTGACCCGTGACGAACTGCGAAAACGTGTGTGGGCCGGAAATACTTTTGTGGATTTCGATAATGGCCTGAATGTAGCCATTGCGAAATTGCGGCACGCGCTCGATGACCACGCCGAAAATCCCGCATATATCGAAACCCTTCCGCGGCTGGGATATCGTTTCGTGGCTAACGTGGAAGTTCTCCCGGCGGCACAGCAACAGAAGCCGCCGGCGCCGG
The DNA here is from genome assembly GCA_963738375.1 of Bryobacterales bacterium. Taxonomy (GTDB): domain Bacteria; phylum Acidobacteriota; class Terriglobia; order Bryobacterales; family Bryobacteraceae; genus Bog-159. The sequence continues at coordinate 1,086,493 of CAVTWL010000006.1, forward strand.
AGCCCCCCGCGGTTAGCGCCACTCGGCGCAAGCTTTACTGGGTGCTGATGGCAGGCGCGGCGCTGGCGTGCCTCGCCCTGGTTTTTCTGTTCGTCAGGCGATCCCCGGGACCGGCATCAGCGGTGCAGCGGCCTTCGGTGGCGATCATCGGCTTTCGCAATCTGACGGCAAGGCCGGACCAGAACTGGCTCTCCACGGCGCTTGCGGAAATGCTCGCCACCGAACTTTCGGCGGGCGATCATGTGCGCATCATCGCCGGTGAGAGCGTTGCCCGCACCAAGCTGGAACTAGCCCTGCCGGATGCCGAAAGTTACTCAGCCGCAACGCTCACCAAAATATGGAGAAGCCTGGGCGCCGATTACGTCCTGGTTGGTTCGTATCTTAATAGCGGAGCACAGAACCGCAGCCTGCGCCTGGACTTGCGGCTGCAAAATTCCAGGACGGGTGAAATGCTGCCGCTGCTCCCCGAAAACGGAAGCGAAGATGCGTTGGGAGATCTGGTGGCGCAAGCCGGCGCCGCATTACGGGAAAGGCTGGCAGTGGGAACGGTCAGCCAAGATCAAGCCAACGTAGCGCGAGCCGTGGTACCGCCGAGCACCGATAGCGCGCGGCTGTATGCCGAAGGTTTGAACAGCTTGCGGCGCTTCGACGCGCGCGGCGCGCGGGACCTGCTGGGCCAAGCAGTGGCGCTAGACCCCGGCTATGCGCTGGCGCACGCCGCGCTTTCGGATGCATGGTCGGCATTAGGCTATGCCGAAGTGGCCAAGAAAGAAGCGGAGAAGGCTTTTCAGTTGTCCACGCCGCTACCGCCCCTCGATCGCCTGTCCATTGAAGCCCGCTTTCGCGAGACCAACTCCGAATGGGACCAGGCAACCCGTATCTACCATCGGCTGATCGATCAGTTTCCCGATAATGCCGATTACGGTTTGCGGCTCGCTGGCGTGCAAATCAACGCCGGCAAAGCCAACGAAGCACTCGCCACGCTGGACCGATTACAGAAGCTGCCGTTTCCCTTGGCGGACGAAGCGACCATCAGCTTCGTACGTTCCCAGGCGCTCGAAAAACTAGGCGACTATGAGCACGCGCAAGCCGCTGCCTCGCATTCCGCCGAGATCGCTCGGGGGCGAGAAGCGCAATTGTTGGAGGCCGACGCGCTGGCCATGGAATGCCGCCAACTGGTGCAGCTCAGCCGTCTTGACCCGGCGGTATCGGCCTGCGGCAGCGCCCGCACCATCTATACCCGAACCGGCAATCGTTTGGGGATGGCCGCCAGCATGGCTTACCTGGCGGCGGCTTACTGCAATCTAGGCAATATCAACGAGGCGCGGAACCTGTACAACCAGGCGTTGGACATCGACCGCGAGATCGGCAATGCCCGCGGCGACGCGCAATGGGCGTTGAACGGCTTAGCGGTCCTGCTGATGCGGCAAGGCGACTTAGCGGGCACGCGCAAACTTTACGAAGAATCGCTCGAAATGGCGCGCCGGGCGGGCAGCCGTCCCGACGAGGTTTCCGAATTGAGTAACATCGCATCCACATGGCTTTTGGAGGGAAATCTGCATCGGGCCCGCGAACTGTTTGAGCAGGCTCTGAAGAGCGCCCGCTCGATCGGCGCGAAAGGCATTGAAGACAGCGCTTTGAACGATCTGGGACGCACTCTGTACCTGATGGGCGATTTGCCAGAGTCGGCCAAGATGCTCGATCAGGCCGTCGCCGGCGACCGCGAAACGGGAGCGAAACTCGAAACCGCCGACGCGCTCTCGGCTTTGGGGCGGGTGCGCATGGCGCAAGGCAGGTTCGATGAAGCACGCCAAAGTCTGGAGGCGTCGGTGCAGGGGGCCAGCCAAATCAGCGGTCAAATCTTCGCCGCGCAATATCGCTTGTACCTGGGAGAACTCGCGCTGGCAATGGCTCAGCCGGCCGAAGCGGAAGCATCCATTCGCGCCAGCCTTGCCGTTTTTCTTAGCGCCAAGGGTTCGGACCGAGAACTCGAAGCGCGTATTCTGCTGGTGCGCGCGCTTTTGGACCAAGCCAAATTTGAGGAAGCCCGGCAGGAAGCCGGCCGCGCCGAGGTGTTGGCGCGCGTCAGCCAGCGCCATGCCGTTGGCTTGGCCTTTTCGATCGCCGCAGCGCGAACGCAAGCGTCATCGCGCCAGCGGCCGGATGTTGAACAAGCCACGCGCAGATTGCAGGCGGCCCTGGCAGACGCACAGCGCCAGGGGTATGCGGGATATCAATTCGATGCGCGCCTGGCATTGGCTGAAGTCCAGGCAAGCCGCGCGCAGTTGGAGAAACTGCAAAAGGATGCCCACGCGGCCGGCTTCGAGACGATTGCGAGAAGCGCAGCCCGCGCACTCGAAAAGCTAAAAGCCTAACGGAGAGGAATTACTCGACACAAAACGGGGGATTGTTGACGCAAGCCAGAACCACGGGGCTCTTTGACTGGCTGACGTTCGATCCGCAAGTCGCTTTATTGGAAACCTGCCCTAAGCCGATCTCGGTAACAGACGGAACGGTAATCGGCGCGGACAATAGAATCGTGTTGCCGGCTTTCTCCTGGAGGGTTTGGGTGACGGAGGCCACCACATTATTCTGGCTATCGGTTAATTCCATGTTGAAGGTGCACGAACCATTGTAGTTATTGTCGATCAGATAGGAATCGATCTGATAGGTGCTGCCTTTTAGCGCTTTGGCCAGCGGTACGGGTAAGCCCAAATCCGGAATGAGCAAATTGAGCAGGCAGTCGAGGCAGGGAAGACCCAGGACATCGTTGCCGATCACCGTCAGGATATTCAGAATGGGCGGCTGGCCGGTATTGGGCTTGGCCGCGTAGGCGGCATCTTCGGGCGCCATGGGCGTCAGTTTCTGGCTAATTACCGGCTTCACTTCGGGGCTGCCAGAGGCCGATTGCGCCTGCATGGACACGGCACAGGTGGCAATGACGAATAAACACCGGAAAAGACTGGTCATGATGGGCCTCATTATGGTCGTATTTGTCAGAGTATTTTGTAGCGCTCCGCGCGAATTGAGCGACTTCCGGAAATTGAGCGTAATTACAGACGATCCCTTAGTTAAGGTAAGAATAGGTCCGGAAGGGTAGCGATCCAATATTCTCTTTGGTTAATTTTCCGTACGATGGGTTGGCATTTGGCCGGCATCGTACTATACTCTGGCGGCTAGTCCCGGAACATTGGTACCAGGTTGGCGCACGATCGCATTTACACAATATTTCAAAGCTAATATTCGGTGTAATTGTCCGGACTACAGATGTAATGGTGGTAGTTCTACCGCAAGCCGATTTCCAGTACTTGAATCGAATATGCTGGCATGTCCTGGGTCAGTCTTTCTCCCGATATGGAGACATTCGACCGAACAGGAACAATCCGCGTAGGTTCCGCGATTGAGTTAGTGGCCCAAGTTGTATTCGCTGTGAGCGTTTGTACCTTAGCCGTGTGAGCACTGCTCCCCAGGCCGTTCAAGGTGACGGCAACTCGCTGCGGTGTGGATGCGGCATTGACAAGCTTCAGGCACACCTTCGATTTTGCGGAAGCGGTGACGGAATAGAAGAACTTATCCCCAGCTCCCGATACGCTGGAGTTCACAATGTGGTCCGCCACACAGGCTCCGAACATGACCTGTGTGTAGTAAGACGGGGAGCCGTAGCTGTTCATGGCATCGTAGCCGATCAGATCGCTGCTCCACTGCATGGCGCCGGGATTCACGTTGACGAACAGGGGCGCGTACGCCGCCATCACCACTAAATCGCTATTCCTCTCGAGGCCCGTAAGAAAAGCCGCATCACCCAGCGCGGCGCCGAAATTCGGTGTAGGCGAGCCTTCCCTGGTGGCCCACTCACCGACGAAGATCTTGGGGCCATTCCGGTCGACCTGGTCGTAGTGTTTCGCCAGCTCAAACATACCCTGCTCGCGTTTGTAGTAATGGTCGTCGACGACGTCCGGCGTCATGCCTTTCACTGGCATGGTAGCGATGATTTGGAGCGACGGATACTTTGCTTTGATCGCTTTGTAAAACTGAGCATAGCGTCCGTCGTAGGTCTTCTTCTTGTCGAACTCGTCTTCATTCCCGATTTCTACGTAATGCAGCACGAACGGGGCGGGATGTCCATTTCCGGCGCGCACCGATCCCCACTTGGTATCCGCCGCGCCGCTCACGTACTCGATCTCTTCCAAAGCTTCTTGCACGTACGGGTCGAGCTGCGGGCCAGCCGCGATCACTTGCCCGCCCAAAGAATAACCGGCATAAACCGCGAGAAGGGGATTCATGCGGAGGTCCTCGCACCATTCCAGAAATTCCAGGAGGCCCATGCCGTCTGTCGAGTGGTAGCTCCAGGTGGTGGGGTGCGTCGGGCGATCGACGAGCGGTCCGATGGTCTTCTTCCAGTCGAAGCGCGTCTCGATTGCGCCGCCTTCCAGGTAGTTGCCTCCGGGAAAACGTAAGAAGGAAGGATGCATGGCGGCGAGTTTTTCCATCACATCGATCCGGTTGCCGTTGGCGCGGTTGCGATACGTGGGCGGAAACAGCGAAACCAGTTGCAGCCAAACCGTGGCGGGACGGTCGACGGTCAATTCAAAATGGCTTTGCGCGGCGGCGGTGATGGCGCCCGACTGCATCTCAAACCGATACTCTTTCCATTCTGTTCCGGCAATCGAAACGGATGCGCTCGCGAGCACCGCTCCGGATTCATCGGCGACCAGCGCAACCTTGACGGGCAACTGGCCGGCGGCATCGCTTTTCGCAAATAACGAACCGTGGTATCGCGTGTCCGGGCGAACCGCCATGCCCCAATAGCCCTCATTGAGCAGTCCCGCGGGACTGCCGGAATCGGCCTTGGTAACTTCGAGCCGGGCACTGGTGGGGAGCGCGGCCGAGGGTCCGGTCTTCGAATCGATGGCGACCTTGGCGGCGGAGACGCCCTTTTCGATGAGGTACCAGTTCAGTATTCCCGTCCAGTCGGAGCGAAACGTCCGGTTGCGGATCAGTTCGGCATAGAGTCCGCCGTCGTAGGAGTAGTTGATCTCTTCGGTCATCAGCCCGTAGAGGGTGGGGCTGACGGCGGCTTTCGGCTGATTGAGTTCCACGGTTAACGTGGCGGGAGCTTGGGCGCAGAGCCGGCATGCCGCGGCGATGAGCGCAAAGGCAACCTTGAAATTCGAGTTATGCATGTCCATGTCACCTAATAGTCAACCACGGCGCGGTTCGCAATCACTGGACCGTAAAGCTGCCGGTGGCCTCGTTCCCCGTGCCTAGCGCCTGGACTACGTTTTTGCCGGGGGGAGCACTGGCCGGAACCGTAAAGGGCAATGCGCCGCTCCCCGTGAACGAACCGTTGGAATCAGTAGTAACCGGGCCGAGGTAGACGCGTGAGGAGGGGACTTCCGGGCCAGGCGCGAGATTTTCCCAATAGATATCGACTCCCTCGAACGGGCTGAAGCCGAAGCCACTGACCACCGCGGCGCTTCCGGGGAGACCGGTGTTGGGGCTTAGCGCCAAGCGGGCGGCGGAAACCGTAAAACTCGCTGCGCCCAGGCTGCCGCTGGTCTGTCCCACGCCGAGGAACAAGCGTGGGCCTTCGGGCGAAGGCGGGGAGGCGGCAGAGACGGTGAAGCCGCCGGAGACGCCGGCGGTGGCGGCGGCCAGTACGGGTGAACCGACACCGCCGACATAAATCCGCACGTTCTCGCCGGGCGCGAAGCCGCTGCCCGAGAAAGTGAGCGGAGTGCGATAAGATCCGCTGGCAGGGGTGACGGTCAAGCCGGCAGTAACCAGGACACCTTCTCCAATCTTATTGGCTAACTCTTCGGGGAACCACAACTGGCCACCAGGGCCTGTGGCGATGTAGTAAGCCGTGGCGTTTGGAGTACTGCTGCCGGGCGGAAAGGGGTATTCGGTGACCGTGCCGTCCGTGGTAATTCTTCCGAGTTGAGGAGCGTCGGGATTGTAAATGGTGAACCAAAGCGCCCCATCCGGGCCTGGCGCGATTCCTTCGACCATGGTTTCGGAGCTATTGGGGCTGGGCACCGTGTACTCGACGATCTGTCCGGCGGTTGAAATGCGGCCAATTCGCGCAGGCACACTGGACTCGGTAAACCAGAGAGCGCCGTCCGGCCCGGCGGTGATTTGAAACGGGCTACGATTGCCGGGGGTGGAGAACGAAAATTCGGTAATCACTCCGGCAGGAGTGATGCGGCCGATCTTTTGAGCGGTGAGCTCGGTGAACCACAGATTGCCGTCCGGTCCGGAGGCGATGCTGAGCGGAGCGGCTTGAGGCTTGGAAAGCGTGAACTCAGTCACTGTTCCGGTAGTGGTCATGCGGCCGATGATATTGGTGTTGAGGGTGAACCAGACGGCTCCGTCAGGGCCCCAGACGATGCCATAAGGGTTGCCGTTGGCGCGAGGCAAACCATATTCGGTAATGTCGCCGGCGGATGTGATGCGTCCAATCTTTCTGGCGCTAAACTCTGTAAACCACATGTCGCCGCTGGGCGCCGGCGCGATGACTAAAGGTTCTGCGTCAGCAGTGGGCAGGGGGAATTCGAGGATGGCGCCGGCGGTGCTAATGCGTCCTATCTTGTTCGCATACTCGGTGAACCACAACTCGCCGCCGGCTCCCCGGGCGATGCCGACGGGTTGGCTGTTGGCGGCCGGCAAGTTGTAGCCGCCGATAGCAACCTGTTGCGCTGCCAAGGGCAGGGGTAAAGCAAACACCAAGGCAAGCCACAGCATTGTTGCGTCGCGCATGCGAGATCGTCTCCCACAGAGAGTCTACTACAATGCGTACGAGCACGGCTCGCGAAGCTCTCGCCGTGCGTAAGTTACTCATTCGGCGATGGGGGGCGCGGCTAGCATGCTAGAAATTCATCGGGGGGTTTCAGTATGAGTTATAGAGTGTTTCCGGCACTTGCTGTCCTTGCTTTTTTTCAATCGCCATACCCGCGCAAGACGCGCCGGCAGCGCCGCCGAATCCGATCGCGACCAGCGAAAACGGTTTTTACATGATGGTCATCGGCAACGTCACGGCCGCTGCCGAGAAGATGCTCGAGGAAAACTATTCGTTCAAGCCGACGCCGGACGTGCGCAACTTCGGCCAACTGATCGGACACGTTGCCGACGCCCAGTATATGTTTTGCGCGATCGCGTCCGGCGATACACTGTCACCAAAGGGAATCGAAAAGAGTAAGACTTCGAAGGCCGATCTGGTGGCTGCGTTGAAGGATGCCGCGGCTTATTGCAACAAGACTTACTCCAACATGACGGACGCGCAAGGGAGCCAGATGGTGAAGTTTATGAAGTTCAACCTGGCCCGCCTAAGCGTCCTGTCCGTCAACACCGCGCATACCGATGAGCATTATCGAAAACATCGTCACGTACCTGCGGCTGAAGGGCATTGTGCCGCCGAGCAGCGAGCAGCCGGCGGGTAACGCAAAGAAATAGTGTCAGTGAGTTGAGGCACGCGGCCAGCGCTACGGCTGATGGCGGCGGGGCGGCGCCTGCGCTTCGGCCAGCAAGGCGGAAAACTCGGCGGCAGTCATCTTCAACTTTTCGGGATGGGACTTCACCCACTTCTCAAAGCCGGCATACTTTGCCGCGTTCCACCCGCCTTCGAATTCCGCGCCGTTCTTGCCCTTGCTATTCAATTCGAAATTGAAAGCATCTTGCAGGTTGGTGAACTCGGCCTTGGCAATCGCGGTTGCCGCCAGGGTTGCGGGAATAAAGATGACGCCATCCTGCTTGGCGAGAACCAAGTCGCCTGGCAGCACCACCGCGCGTCCGATCCGGATGGGAACGTTGATCCCCGTCAGCTGCATTTGCGCCCACGCCGAGGGGTCATAGCCGCGATAGAAACCATTCAGGTTGGCGATCTCCCGGTTTTCCTCCGCGTCCCGGATTCCAGCGTTGAAGACAAAGCCGGAATGCGTGTGAGCGGCGATGCCGCTTCCCAGATTGGAGCCGATCAGGGTGCCTTCTATGATTTTGCCGTAGCCGTCCGCAACCATGGTGTCGCCCATCCGCAGCTCGTTGATCACCCAACTATTGGTGCCGCTGACGCGTCCTTCGGCCTTGCCTTCCGCGGAAACGGCAGCGGCCATATCGGGCCGCCGCGGCATGAATTGCGAGGTGAGCGCTCGGCCCGCGAATGGTTTGTCCACATGGAGGCCCTGCCAGCCGGCCTCAAACTGGTTGACGTAGCCCTGTTCGCGTAAATAATCCCAAACGTCCTCGATGGAGACGTCGAGGGCCCGTTCCAACAGATTGTCGGCTACTTTGGGCCGGCCGTCGGGGAAGCGCTCGCCTTTCCACTCCGAGGTGTAAAACAGAATCTGTTCCTTGGTCTGCTTGATTTGAGCGAACGCGGTGGATGCTCCGGCCAGCATGCACGCGACGATTATTGTCGTTGCTGTTTTTTTCATAGAATCTTCAGCCGTCTAATACTCTATCTCCATTCGATTTCGACAGGTGGTTCACCGGGATAGCTTCAGGGAGGCGTGGGATAAGCCATGGAGAATCGGCCGCCGATTGGCTCCGCGGCCGAGCCTGCGGATGTTACGGCAGCACAAGGAACGGCAAGCTGCTCAAGAGCGTGCCGCGGGGTGTTGCCACTGCGATCTGTCCGGTGGTCGCGCCGGCGGGGACGGTCGCGGTGATTAGCGAGGGCGAGACCACAATAAACGGAGCGGCGGTTCCGTGAAAACTGACGATGGTCGCGCCGGTCAGGTCAGGGCCCAGAATATTGATGGACGCACCCACTTTGCCGGCCGCGGTTTGAAATTTTAGGAACGGGCCCAGACCTACGGACAGGCTGAAGACCGTGCCCTGAGTGTGGTAACTGACGGACTCGAGTTTCGACGTCGTTCCGTAGAATTTGCCAGTAGTGGCCTGGACGAGTCCGCCGTAGGGCCATACGCCGTCCGAACAAATCGCCTTGGGAGCAGAAGTTGTGAAGCGTTGTCAGCGCGCCGCTCGGAGTGATCTTGAACACCGTCCCGCAGCCATCGGAACAAAGATTGCTGCCGCCAAACACGGTGGTTCCGTAGAGATCCCCATCGGTGGCCTGGATCAAGCCAGCGTAGGGAAGCCAGCCGTCGGCGCCATCGAAGCTGTGTAGCGTTGTCAGCGCGCCACTCGGGGTAATTTGGAAGACCGTGCCAAATCCGTTAGGCGTGCTGCTCGCTCCACCCCACGCTGTCGTCCCGTAGAGGTATCCATTGGGGGCAGGTACGAGTGCCGCGGTGGGAAAGGAGCCGTCGGTATGTTCGAAGCTGTGGAGGGTCGTCAACCTTCCACTTAGCGTGAGCTTGAACATCGTGCCACAAGTGCTCGGTTCCACTAGCACCATTAAACAGGTATCGGAGGTTCCCCCATACGCCGTGGTGCCGTAAAGATCCCCATTCGCGGCCTGTACAAGAGTCGCCTGCGGTCCTTCGCCGTCCGTGCAATCGCTTTGAGAGCAGAAGTTGTATAGCGTGGTCAGCGCGCCGCCAGGGGTAAGCTTGAAGACCGAGCCTCCACTGTAGGCCCCGCCCGCGCTGGTTGTCCCGTAGAAGTTCCCGTCCGCGGCCTGCATCACCCCTCCAATGGGCTTCGAGCCGTCCGTACCAGCGAAGCTATGCAGAGTCGTTAGCGAGCCATTGGGGGCGATCTTGAAGACTGTCCCGCAGCCAATCGTGGCACAATTGGTCCCGCCGAGGTAAGTCGTACCGTAGAAGTTTCCGTCCGTGCCCTGGACCAGCCCCGCGAAGGGCTCACTGCCGTTGAAGTACCCCGGTCCGTTATAAGCTTCGCCGAAGGTGTATAGTGCCGCGAGCGCGCTAGCCGTGACTTTGAAGACGGTCCCATAAACGTAATATGCTCCGGTCCCACCCTGAACGGTTGTCCCGTACAGGTTCCCATCGGCGGCCTGCACTAGCGACGCCTCGGGCCCAGATCCGTCCGCGCCGTCGAAATGGTAAAGCGTGGTGAGAGTCTGCGCACGCAGGGCGGTCGCCATCGTTACGCACAACATCAAAATGAACAACGCCCTGTTTTCCAGTTTGTTCAATATTCCGGCGATTCGGTTCATCAATGCACTCCTTAGCGCCGCTCGATTGTATCACTTCTATTCTGGTACGACGCACGTGCTACGCTGTTGTCCATTCGCGGCCTTGCCGGGTTTTTCGGGGGCCTCGCAACAATCGGAATCGATTGCGGGAGAATGAGTGCAGCCGTTATAATTGGGCCCGGTTTCTGATAATCTCCGAGGGCCAAGGAGGGAAAGCCATTGCGGAAGTCGATTGCCGTACGCAGGGCGCGTCTGTACGTTTGGACTGGAGTCTTGCTGGCCGGATTGACAGCCGGGTACCCGCCAGCAATGGCGCAGGATGGCGTGACTTGTGGAATCACTTACGGCCCGGATGGAAATATGATCAATCTAGGGCTCTGCCGGAACATGCCCGGGCAGGGGGATCGTTTTGGAGCGGTGGCTATTTCGCCTTCCACACATAATACGGCGGCGTCGCATGGACAGGGTTCGCAGAGTGAGGCGGAACGGCAGGCGCTGCATTCTTGCGGAAGCAAAGACTGCGAGATCGCGTATTGGGTCAGAAACTCCTGCGCGGCGCTGGCGGTCTCATACCATGTACCCGGCCCATACGGCGCGGCGATGGCGCCGGATCGCGAGGAGGCCGCGGCTAAAGCTCTTGCCCAGTGTAATGCACGCGGCGGCAAAGGCTGCTTGGTGCGGGTGACGCCCTGCGCGGGCGACGATGTGCGGTGGCCCTCTCCCCTCCCGCTGCCACCGGGAGACCAACCGCGATCGGTCGAACCTGGGTTGGTGGGCACGTGGGAACACGCGATCAATCCCGGCTACTGGGTGTTGCAGATTGGAGCCAATGGTAGTTTCGCTTTCCACAGCGAAGCGGCGGATGGAGCAGCGCCGACCATGGGGACATTTTCCGCCAGCAAAGGACGCTGGGTCATGCACGCAACGAACCTGGTTTGGGACGATACGGGGACGTATCAGTATAAGACTTCATGGGAGTTTATCATGACCGGAAAGCTGGGGGCCGGCAATTGGCAGCGGATCTCGACGAACCCACACCGATGAACCCCCAACGGCTCATGCGGCCGCGGTGACGGCATATTGGCTATTTCAAATCGACAGTCACCTGCCGCACCGTCCCCGTAAATGCAAACGGGCTTCGATAAGCCGGCGTTACGGGCGATCCTAAATCCGATCCGATGTCCAGCGTCTCGCCTCCAAATCCGAGGGCTTCGATGTGGCCCGATCCGGCCGGCCTGCCGTCAATCGAAACGGTCGCCGTGCCACCTACGATTCGCGCGGGCGCGGTGGGACTGACCGGCTGAGGGTCGCCATCGGGGAGGAATTCCAGCGCTACCCGCACTTTGCCCGAAGGCAGCGCCGCCGTCGAAACCAGCTTGCCTGTTGAGTGGCCGTTGGCATTCGTTTCGTAGATCAGGTGAGAGTCTTTCACGTACAGCGTAAAGCCGCCGTAGCGACCTCCTTGCGCCACGACTACGCCCGAAGCTCCCGAAGCCGGAATTTCGAGATCGGCTGAGATGGAATGGCGCCGCCCGGCCAGCCGCGGCGCGGCAGTGCCTGTCAGGCGCCGCATGCCGGCGTAATAAACGAAGGTGCTGCGTCCGTTGGTGAGCAGCGGTTGACCGTCGCGCTTGGGCTCCAGCGGATATACATGGTTGCGGCGCGCCTCGCTATCGAACAGGTCCACCATCTCTTTCAATTTCTCGGGATTCTGCGCTGCCAGGTTATGCGCCTGGCTGTAATCCTGGTCGAGATGGTAGAGCTCCCAGGGCTGGGGATCGGGCGCGGCGGCGGACCCGTTGGGCCCGAATGCCCACGGGAGATGATTGAACGACCCCGCCCACCAACCGTCTTTATAAATTCCGCGGCTACCCAGCATTTCGAAATACTGAACCGTATGCCGGCCCGGCGCATCGGGATTGTCGAACGTATAGACCAGGCTCTGCCCTTCGAAGGGCGTCTGGCGAATGCCGTTCACCGTTTCGGGCGCCTTGATTCCCGCCATCTCCAGTAGCGTTGGCGCGATATCGTTCACATGGGCAAACTGCGTGCGCATGCCGCCGGCCGCTTTGATGTGCCCGGGCCAGGACACGACCAGAGGATCGCGCGTGCCGCCCAGGTGCGACGCCACTTCCTTGGCCCATTGGAAAGGCGAGTTCAGCGCCCATGCCCAGGCCGTCGCGTAGTGATTCATGAACATCTCGCTGCCCAGATCGTTGATGCGATCGAGGCGCTCGGCCAGGGGCGCTGTCTGGCCGTCCACTGTAACCGCGCCGCGTCCTTCGAATCCCCCTTCGGCGCTGGCGCCGTTGTCGCCTGGAATATAGAAGACCGCCGTGTCCTCGTTGTGTCCGGCGGCTTTCATGGCGTCGAGCAGGCGCCCGATTTCGTAATCGGTCTGTTCGAGGAATCCGGCGTACACTTCCATCTGGCGGGAGACCAGCCTCTTCTGATCGCTCGAGAGCGAATCCCACGCCGGGATGTCTTTGGGGCGCGGAGTCAGTTCCGCGTTAGCGGGAATCGCACCGATCTCTTTCTGACGGGCAAACGAATCGGCCCGCAACCGATCCCAACCCTGGTCGAACTTACCCCGGTACTTCGCCACCCACTCGGCTGGAACATGGTGCGGGACGTGCGTCGCGCCAGTAGCGAAGTACATCAAGAAGGGCTTTCCGGGCACGGTCGAGTCATGCTGCTGGACCCAGTGAATGGCATCGTCGACTAAGTCGGGAGTCAAGTGATAGCCGTCGCGCGGCGTGGCGGGAGGCTCTACGGCGGCGGTGTTGCGATAGAGGCTGGGTTCCCACTGACTGGTCTGTGCGCCAAGGAAGCCGTAAAAGTATTCGAAGCCCAGCCCCGTGGGCCAACGGTCGAAGGGGCCCGACGCGCTGATCTCCCACACCGGCGTGTTGTGCCACTTACCGAATGCCGCGGTGCTGTAGCCATTGCCTTTCAGAATCTCAGCAATGGATGCCGATTCCTTGGGCCATTCGGCGGTGTATCCGGGATAGCCGGCGGCCAGCTCCGCGATGTTGCCAAAAGTCATTTGGTGACTGTTCCGCCCGGAAAGGAGAGCGGCTCGCGTGGGCGAGCACATGGCGTTCACGTGAAAACGGTTGTAGCGGAGCCCGGCGGACGCCAGGCGCGAGAGTGCGGGGGCATTTACGGGACCGCCAAAGACGTTAGTGGCGCCGAAGCCCACGTCATCCAATAGAATCACGATGAAGTTTGGCGCGCCGCCCGGCGCCTGCGGTTTGCGGGGCCAATCCGGAACCGATTGCTCGCGGGTAGCGCCGATCTGGCCTTGAAAATCCGGATCGGGCTTGGGCAGAGCATCCTGGCCGTTCGCGGCGGCGAGGAGTACGAGGGGGGCGGTGAGAATCCAGGGAATTCGTTGCATGCAGGGTGTGTTAAATAGATGATAGGTTTACTTTACTAACTTGCGATCTTAAGCGCCGGTGCCTTAGATTGTCAATCGAGCAATCCCGATTGACAAGGTGGCCGCTTCTAAATTAATGTCGATAGACATACTGGAAGAGTTCCCGAGCAATGAAAACAACCCGAAGAGATCTGTTCAAGACCGGAGCGGCCCTGGCCGGCGCCGCCCAACTCGGCGCGACTAATGCGCATGCCGCGGCACCACCCGCCGACACCTGTGGCTCGCACTGGGAGCGGCCGCCCAAGCAACAGGGCAACAACCTCAACGTCATCCTGATCGTGGCCGACACGTTTCGCGCCGATAATCTGGCAGCGTACGGCAGCCAGTGGGTGGAGACGCCGCATCTGAATCGCCTGGCGGAGGAGTCTATTATTTTCGAGGATCTTTATCCCGAAGGCATGCCCACCATCCCCACGCGCCGCGTTCTGCACACCGGCCGGCGCATCGTGCCCACGCATGCCTTTTTCCAGCATGAAACCGGTCCTGGCGCATCGCCTGGCTGGCATCACCTTTACAACGAAGACGTGAATCTGGCTGAGACTCTCACGGAAGCCGGATATGTTACCGCGCTGATTGCGGATCTTCCTCACTTGCAGCGCCCGGGACGCAACTTCCATCGCGGCTATTCGTATTGGGAATGGATTCGCGGCCAGGAGACCGATTACTACGCGCAACCGCCGCGCCATGCGCCGGATTTCAGCGATCTCTATCCGGCCTCGTACCTGGCCGAAGCGCAAAAGGTGAACCCGGGTCTGCCGGCGTTCTTGAATCGCTACAGCGCGAATCGGAAGCGCTGGCTGCAGTACGGCGATTCCATCGTGGAGCAGACCGCCCGCGACGCGGTGCGCTGGCTGAAGGAGAACCACGACCAGGGACCGTTCCTTTTGCACATCGAGTCCTTCGATCCGCACGAGCCCTGGGATCCGCCGCAATACTTCCTCGACAAATATCTCAAGAACCAGGGTCCGCACAGTTGGCCGGAGCCGCCCTACCAGCGCATCAAGCTGCCGCCCGAAGGCTACGAGCGCCTGCGCGCCAACTACGCCGGAGAGGTTTCCAACGTGGACTATTGGCTGGGACAGGTGCTCAACACCGCCGAGGAACTGGGCCTGAAAGAAAACACGATTTTCATCTTTACTTCCGATCACGGAGCCATGCTCGGCGAGCAGGGTCAGTTTGTAAAAGGAGAGGATCGCATCCGCAAGCAAGTGACCCACGTTCCCCTGCTGGTTCGCCTGCCCAACAAGCAATATGCCGGTAAGCGCGTGCCCGGATTCGTGCAGCACTTCGATATCGTCCCCACCCTGCTGGGGCGCCTCAATCTGAAGCCTTCGCCGCGCGTGACGGGAGAGGACTTGTGGCCTTATGTTACCGGAGAACGCACCAATCAGCGCGACCACGTGGTAAGCGCCTTCGGCTATGTAGGCGCTGTGCGCACGGGCGAATGGAACTATTCCGCCGTTTGGAACCGCGAAAAGCACAAAGGCCAGTATCAGCCGCAACTCTACAACCGCAAGAAGGACCCAGACGAACTGGTGGACGTGGCTTCTCAGTATCCGGCGGTGATGGAGAACCTGCAAGCGAAACTCGATCGCTATATTTCTTCCGGGTGGGATATCACGCGCGGCACGTTTAACGAAGTCGAGCTCTGACCGGGTCTCGTTCACTCGTCCAGGTCGATGCGCACCCCGTCGATCTTACCGCTGAAAGCGAACGGGCTCGTGTAGCTGGGGCTGACCGGCGTGCCGAGATCGCGGCCGATATCGAAGGTTTCGTAGTAGTAGCCGCCGAAAGTGGCGATCGGAGCCTCGCCAGCTGGTTCGCCATTAATCGTCAGGCGGGCAAGGCCGGGTCCAACCGAACGCGTCGATACGCCCTGGCCCACTCCGGCGGTGGTGACCTGCTTATTCGGTTGGGACTTATCGGGCGTGAACTCGACCACGATGTGCGCTTTACCGGGCGCCAGCGGTTTGGCGGATACAATGACCCCGCCGCGGTTTCCAAAAGCATTCACTTCGTAAGTGACCCGGCCGTTTTTGACGAACAGCGTATAGCCGCCGTAGCGGCCGCCTTGCGCCACAATCACGCCTTCCGCACCGGTCGGGGGAATATCCACATCGGCGGTGATACGATGCGCGCGCCCCACCAGGCGCGGCGCGGAATTGGTGGGTAGGCGCGCCACGCCCGCGTGGAATACGAGTGACGACCGCTCGCCGCCGGGGGCCGGCAGGGCAGCCCGGCGCGGCACCAGCGGATAGACGTTGTTGCGGCGCGCTTCACTATCGAACAGCGCTTGCATCTGTTTCAGCTTTTCCGGATATTGCGCGGCGAGGTCGTGCGCCTGGCTGTAATCGTCATTCAGATTGTAGAGTTCCCACGGGTTCTGTTGCGGATCGTGCTGTTCCCAGTTCGCAAGTTGGGTGCTTTGCCAGGGCAGCAGATGACGCGATCCGGCCCACCATCCATCATCGTAAATGCCGCGATTGCCGAGCATCTCGAAAAACTGGATCTTATGGGGGCTGGGCTGGTCCGGACGATCGAAGCTATAAACCATGCTGACGCCTTCGAGCGGCAATTGTTCGATCCCGTTCACGGTGTCCGGAAATTGCACGCCGGCCAACTCATAAAGGGTCGGCGCGATATCGGTGACGTGATGGAATTGCGTGCGCAATCCGCCGGCGTCGCGGATGTGCCCGGGCCAAGAGACCACCAGCGGGTCGCGCGTGCCGCCCAAATGCGAAGCGACCTGCTTGGTCCATTGGAACGGAGTGTCGGTGGCCCACGCCCAGGCGGCGGCGTAATGATTGAGGAAGAGCTCGCCGCCTAAATCGTCGATGTGCTCCAGCCGGGCTTCCACGGAGCGGGGCTGGCCGTCGATGGTGTAGGCATCCACTCCCTCCGGACCGCCTTCCGCGCTGGCGCCGTTGTCGCCCGCGATGTAGAAGACGATGGTGTCTTCGACATGGCCTTCGGCTTTGATATTTCCCAGCAGACGGCCGATTTCATTATCTGTCTGGGCGAAGAAGGCGGCGTAGACTTCCATTTCGCGCGCCAGGAGTTTTCTCTGGTTCTCAGCCAGAGAATCCCAGGCTGGAATTTCTTTTGGCCGCGGCGTGAGCTCGGCGTTGGCTGGAATGATCCCGGATTCTTTCTGGCGCGCGAAAGTCTCTTGCCTTAGCCGGTCCCAGCCCTGGTCGAACTTGCCGGCGTATCGGGCGATCCACTCCCGCGAGACATGGTGCGGCGTATGGGTGGCGGCCGTAGCGAAGTATAGGAAGAACGGCTTCGCCGGCGTCGCGGCATCGTGCTGCTCGATCCATCGCGTCGCGTCGTTTACCAGATCGGTGGTGAAATGATAGCCCTGCTCCGGTGTGGCCGGCGGCTCAACCGCCGTGGTGTTGCGCCACAGACGCGGATACCATTGGCTGTCCGCGCCGCCCAGGAAACCGTAGAAATATTCGAAACCCAAGCCCGTGGGCCAGCGATCGAACGGGCCAGCGGGGTTAGTTTCCCAGGTTGGCGTATTGTGCCACTTACCGAATGCCGCCGTGCTGTACCCATTCTGCTTCAAGACCTCCGCGATAGAGGCGGCGCTTTTCGGCCAGATGCTGTTGTAGCCCGGATAGCCGGACGCGCCCTCCACCACAATGCCGAAGCCGATCTGGTGATCGTTGCGGCCCGACAGCAAAGCGGCGCGCGTGGGTGAGCAGAGGGCGTTTACATGAAAACGGTTGTAGCGCAGTCCACCCTTCGCGAGCGCGTCGAGGGCGGGAGTGGCCACGGGACCGCCGAAGGTGGAAGGGGCGCCGAATCCCGCATCGTCAAGTAGGATCAACACGATGTTTGGCGCGCCTGGTTTCGCACGCGCAGCCTCCGGCCAGTCGGGGGACGATTTGTCGCGGTTTGGATCGACCTTGCCGTGGAACGCGGGGTCCGGTTTGGGCAGCGTATCGGCCGCCGGGAGCGCGGCTGCGATAACGGCGCAAAGCATTGCCGGTAGGAAGAGGGCGCGCATTCGAGGCTAAATTCCGAAGTACCGGCTCGCGCCCACTACCAATGCCAGCGTCACACCGGCGATGGCGAATTCGCCCACCGCGCCTGCCAGCAGCGGACGCAATCCCTGCTTCTTCATTTCCACGAAGTTCGTGCGCAGCCCGACGCCCGCAAACGTCAGCAAGAAGGCCCAGCGCGAGAGATTGGCCAAGTCGGTCAACTGCGCTTTGTTGAAGGCTCCCGCAGTCGCCAGAATTGAAATCAGCAGGAAGCCCAACACAAACTTCGGAAACTTCTGCCAGAGAAATGCGGCCTTGTTCACCACGGCCTGTTGTTTGGCTTTGCGCGCCCAATAGATCGCGTAACCCAGCACCACGAAGCCGATCATGGCGTTGCGGGTGGTCTTGGCCAGGACCGCGAAGCGCTGCGCTTCATTGGAATAGAGCGCGCCCGCGGCCGTTGCCTCAGCGGTATTATCAACCGCCAGCCCGGCCCATAATCCGAAGGCGTGATCCGACATGCCCAGCGCGTGGCCGATGGCCGGAAATGCAAACAGGCTGAAGGCGCCCAACGCCAGAATCGCGGCAATGGCATAAGAGACGTCTTCGTCGTCGGCTTCGATGGCGCCTTTGGCGGCGATGATCGCCGACACACCGCAGATGGAAGATCCGATGGCCAGCAGCGAGGTCAGTTTCGGCGGTAGCCGTAGCCACTTGCCCAGCGCCGTCATCAAGGCGATGGAGAGCGCTAGTTCCGCAGCGACGAACACCAGGCTCAGGCCGCCCAGGCGCAAGACATCCCCCAGCAGGAAACGCGATCCCAGGAAGACGATGCCCAGCTTGAGCCAGAACTCGTAGGTATTTACGCCCGCGACGAAGATGCGCGGCACGCCCACGGTATTCGAAATGATCAGACCGAATAGAATCGCCCACAGCACGTATTCGATATTCGGCAGGGCCTGGTGGTGCGTCTTGCCGTAGGTGGCGATGGCCTTCTCGGTGATCTTGCCGCAGGAGGCCCAGTCCCGCCAGAAGCGCCAATCCGGGAATCAATTCCCACCATCGCGCGCGCGCAGCCGTTGGTTTCGCGGCAAGCGCTGTCGCTTCGCTCATTGTAAGTCTCCGTTGGTCTTCGTCATCACCATGGGATATGAGGCAGAATACCGAATTTGATCGCCGCGGCCGCCACCAGGGCCACCACGACCGACCACCAGTCGAGGGATAGTTTCATAAGATTCTGTATTAGGTCTATAGATAATATCATCTTTTACGGACCAGCAGCTTTCCATCGGCTGTTGATCCGCGTTAATCGTCGGCCATGTGTTTTTGTCCGTCTTGACAAGCGCCCGCAATCAGCTATGATTTCTTAAATAGGGAAATTTGTCCATCGGATTAATAGACATTCTGGAGGCCTTGTGCGTCTTTACCCGCTTCTGTTGCTCTTGATCGCTTTCGCGGCACCCGGAACAGCCGACGTGGGCATTCGGATTCTGCTCGGCGTGACCGACAAGGAGGCGGCGAAATGGGATGGATCGGCGACCGTCGACCGCGGCCGCATCACCCGCACCGACCCGTGGCGCTTCACGAAGGAAGACGAAATTCTAGGCGTTGGCTCCTGGAAAGCATCCACGGCGCCGGTCATGAACCGCACCGCGGCTGAGGCGAAATCGGTGGTCGAAAACGGCGTCATCCTTTGGCTCAGCGGGGAGGATGAAACCAGCAACGTCAGCATCGCCACCGCGCAGGGAAATTTCAGCGTGCGGCTTGCCGATATCCCTTACGGCAAGTTCCAACACGTGCTCGATGGGCGCGTCGCGGTGGATCGTATTCCGCCGTCCACCCAGGTAACCAGCAGCCTGGAAGAGCAGGATTATCCGGCAGCGGCCGCCGCGCCGAACGGCGATGTATGGCTGGCGTACCTGGAATTCAAGCACAATCCCAACCACAATAAGCTGCGTGCGCCGCTCACCGCCGCGCCGAAGGATTTCTCTGCTTACACCGCTGCGCCGGGGGGGGATCAGGTTTTCGTCAAGCGACTAGCGCAGGATCGCTGGGGCGAGCCGATCCCGATCACCGCTCCGGGCGGCGATCTTTATCGCCCGGCCATCGCGGTCGACGGCAAGGGACGGCCCTGGGTCTTCTGGTCGGCGAATGAAGATGGCGATTTCGACCTATGGGCGCGGCCGATCGAAAACGGCGTGCCTGGCAGAACCGTGCGCATTTCGAAAGCGCCCGGCTCGGATGTATTTCCCGCCGCGGCCACCGATGCCAAGGGACGTGTATGGGTGGCGTGGCAGGGATGGCGGCATGGCGTGGCAGCCATCTTTGCAGCCGTTCAGCAAGGCGATGGGTTTTCCGGTTCGGAGGCAGTTTCGAACTCCCCGGCTGACGAGTGGAATCCAGCCATCGCCGCCGATGCCACGGGCCGCGTCACGGTCGCGTGGGATTCCTATCGGAATGGCAGCTTCGACGTGTATGCCAGGACCGCCACGGCGCCCGGCCGCTGGGGCGCGGAAATTCCGGTCGCCGCAACGGCGCGCTACGAGGCCTATCCGTCGATCGCTTACGATGCACAGGGGCGCTTATGGATCGCTTATGAAGAGGGGCCTGAAGGTTGGGGCAAGGACTTCGGCGCATACCGCAGTTCGGGTGTCTCCGTGTATTTCGCGCGGGCGGTGCGCCTGGTGGGCCTGGATACTTCGGGCCGCCTGATCCAACCGGCCGATCCCAGCCCCGCGTTGCAGGGCGCCCCGGCCACGATTGCCGACCAGGCATCGCGGCAGTCCGATACGACGGGCTGGGAAACGCCAGACGCCCAGCGCTACGCCCGCCGCGCACCGAATGCCCATCCGATGCCGCCGCTGGAGCCGCGCAACACATTACCGCGCCTGGCGGTGGATGCCTCCGGCCGCCTGTGGCTCACCTATCGCAGCCCGCACGCGACGTTATGGAATCCTATCGGAACAGTATGGTCGGAATATTTGGCTTCGTTCGATGGCAACACCTGGACCGGCCCCGTGTATCTGTTCCGCGGCGACAATGTGCTCGACAATCGTCCGGCGCTGATTGCGCGCCGCCCCGGCGAACTGCTGGTGATCGAATCTTCCGATTACCGGCGCGAAGTGCAACTGCTTACCAAGCGCGGCTGGGACAATTCTCAGATCCGCACCACGGGCATCGCGGATCCGTACAATAACGATCTGTTCGCCAGCACCATCGCGCTTCCGCCGGCCGCCAAGCCCGTATCCGGAAAAGATCTGGGCCCGCCGCCGCCCGCTACCAAGGTGAATTCGGCGGACGAAGCCGCCGCGGCCGCCAAGCTGCGCAATTATCGCGTGGATAGCCCGGGCAGCGCGCTGCACCTGGTGCGCGGCGAATTTCACCGCCACAGCGAAATCTCATACGATGGCGCGCTGGACGGCACTTTAATCGATCAGTGGCGCTATATCATCGATGCGGCTGCGCTCGATTGGGTGGGCTGCTGCGATCACGACAACGGGGGCGCCCGCGAGTACACCTGGTGGACGACCCAAAAGTTGACGGATATGTTTTACACGCCTGGCAGGTTTGCGCCCATGTTCAGCTACGAGCGCAGCGTGCAGTATCCGGAAGGCCATCGCAACGTGGTGTTTGCGCAGCGCGGCGTGCGCCCCTTGCCGCGTCTGCCGATCACGGCCGAGAATTACACCGGCCACGCGCCCGACACGCAAATGTTCTACGCATACTTGAAGCAATTCAGCGGCGTGGTCGCCTCACACACCAGCGGCACTGATATGGGCACGGATTGGCGCGACAACGATCCCGATTCCGAACCGGTCGTCGAAATTTATCAGGGCATGCGGCAGAACTACGAGATGCCCGATGCGCCTCGATCCAACAGCGCCCAGGATTCCATCGGCGGCTGGCGCCCCAAAGGCTTCATCAATCTGGCATTCGAAAAAGGATATCGCTTCGGTTTTGAGGCCAGCTCCGATCATGTCTCCACGCACATGAGTTACTCGGTGGTTCTGGTCAACGGCGATACCCGCGAAGCCATCCTGGATGGGTTGCGCAAACGCCATGTCTACGCCGCCACCGACAACATTCTGGCCGACGTGCGCAGCGGCTCGCATTTGATGGGCGATGCATTTTCATCGGCGGAAGCGCCGGAACTGCGCGTGAAACTGTCGGGGACCTCCCCATTCGCGCGCGTCCAGATCGTAAAAGACAACAGGTACGTCTATTCCTCCGAGCCAGGCACGAAAGACGTCGAGTTTCGGTGGCGCGACAATGCGCCGGAGCCCGGCAAGACCAGTTACTACTACGTGCGCGGGGAGCAAAAGGACGGCGAGTTGGTGTGGGCATCGCCGTTCTGGATCACTTATACGGGCAAATGAACATGCATTTTTTGAAACTCGTCCCGATTTTAGCCTGTACCGCCGTTTGGTCCTATGCGGCGGAGCACTGCGACAACGGCATATCCGCTGCTCGCCGGGGGGGGGGCGGCAACCCGGCCACAGCCATGATCGCGATCCCGGCCGGCGATTTCTGGATGGGATCGGCGCAAGCCGACATGGAAGACGCCCGGCCCGTTCATCGCGTGCACGTGGATGCCTTTTCGATGGATCGCACCGAGGTGACCAACGACCAATTCGCCAGGTTTGTCGCCGCCACGAAGTACGTCACCGTCGCCGAACGAAAACCCGATGCGAAGGAGTTTCCGGACGCCAAGCCCGAAGATCTGGTTCCGGGATCGGTGGTGTTCACGCCGCCCTCGCACCCGGTGAAGCTGACCGACGCTTATGTGTGGTGGCGCTACGTGAAAGGCGCCAGTTGGAAGCATCCGGAAGGGCCTGGGAGCAATATCGCGACGCGCGGCAGCCATCCCGTGGTGCATGTGGCGTGGGAGGATGCCGCCGCGTATGCCAAGTGGGCCGGCAAGCGGCTGCCCACGGAGGCCGAGTTTGAATACGCCGCGCGCGGCGGCCTGGACCGCCAACCATACGTGTGGGGCGCGGAGTTTAAGCCCGGCGGCAAGTTCCAGGCGAATACGTTTCAAGGCCACTTTCCCGACACCAATAGCGCGGAAGACGGCTACACCGGCACTGCGCCGGTGGCATCGTTTCCTCCTAATAAATACGGCTTGTACGATATGGCGGGGAATGTGTGGGAATGGTGCGCGGACTGGTATCGCGCCGATTACTATACCCAAATCGCGCACGCAGGCGCAGTGGTCCGCAATCCGCAAGGCCCCGCCGATAGTTCCGATCCCGATGAGCCTGGCGTTGCGAAGCGTGTCCAAAAGGGCGGATCGTTCCTCTGCACCGATCAATACTGTACGCGCTACATGCCCGGATCCCGCGGCAAAGGGGAGCCGGGCACGGGAACGAATCACGTAGGTTTCCGCTGCGTTCGTTCCGCGTCCGCGGCGTCCGCGAGTACACGCTAATCGATTACCACGAAGCCGGCGCGGGTGGCGGCCACGGCGCCAAAACTCCAAGCAGGCACACTATCTTGAGCACCCTTCTCGCCGACGGGGCTGCCGGCGGCATCGAAGATCTGCCAGGCGAGCGAGCCTCCCTTTCCCCAAGCGGCGCCTTCGGACCAGAGCAGCAGCGTGCTCCCGTCCCGAGCGATTGCCAGGCGCGGGTGTTTTCGGCCCTTGCCTTCGCCGGGTGCTGCGACCGGTTGCGCGCTGCTGGAGGCGATATCTTCGAACCACACTTGTCCTGCTGTTTCCCAGGATGCCTCCACTTTCCCCGCGCCTTCCGACAGAGACATGCTACTCATGGGGCAGGCATTGAGTACCCACGGTTGCAGCAGGCGGCCCGCGAAGGCGCGGCCCCCATCGCGCGAAGTGAGCAGGTAGATATCGCGATGGACGCCGCCCGTCGCGGAGCGGAAGAGAGCCCAGATCGTCCCGCTCGCATCGGCCAGCATGGCCATCCCACAGCAACCGCATGCGCCGGACGGCTCGTTCCACGCGGGGTGTTCCACCGCGAAGCGATTGCCGCTATCGTGCGATTCGGCAATCCAAACCTGCCGTCCCGCTTCACCGGCCGGCGCGCCGGCCGCTTTGCCGTGCCAGGCAACATAGACATTGCCTGACGAATCGGCCGCGATGGTTCCACCTCCGTCGAGTCCGAAGGTCCGGGTCATCAGATTGCGCTGAGGCTCAAAGGCTGTGCGCGCAGCGTTCATGCGGCTGAACAGCATGGGCGCCCCGCGGCGCCCCGACTCCGGATTGAGCGGGCCTTGCGATTCCGTTCGCGCCGAGCCGTTCCACGCTACGTAGACGCGGCCAGCCTCTCCGATGGCGATCTGGCCTCCGCGAATGGTTCCGGTGGCGATGGCGCTTTCCGGTTCGCTGTTGACCCGAATCGGCGGCGACCAAGTCGCGCCGGCATCGGACGACTTCACGTAGAACAGGTTTCCGTGCGGCGCCTCGCCCGAGTAGTAGAGCAGGTGCAGAGCGCCGGCGGCGTCGACAGCAACCTGCGGCTGAATTCCGCCATTTGGAACGCGCACCTGGGCGACGTCTACGTTTCGGGCTGCCTGAGGGGCTGCGGCGAAGAGAGAAGCCAGGGAAAGCGCAAGCAAAGAGTACTTCATGGATTGCTTTCAACACTACCGTCGATATACAGGCGCCGTATCCATGCAGTCGGCCGATTTCTCCGCCCGGTCGAGACACTCGACACAGGCCAGCAGGTGCTGCTCCAGAGACGCCTGATCTTCTTCGTCACCCATCTCGCCGCGGTAGTATCGCGCGATCTGGTGGTCGGAAACGTGTTTCATGCGAACCATCCGATTTTGTTATCGATTCATTGAACGTCTACGCGGACGGTCTCAATCTTGCCGGTAAAAGTAAACGGAACGGCGTAACTGGCGGTCACCGCGGTGCCCAGGTCGCAACCGATGTCGAGAGTTTCCCGCCTGCTCCCGCCCATGTTGACGATCTTCGTTTCGCCCAGAGGCTTGCCGTTGATGGAGATACGCGCCACACCAGGGCCGCCCCCACCGCCCAGCAGCGCGTTGCCTGGCGCAGCGACTTTGTCCGGCATAAAATCAAGAACGATCTGCTGCTTGCCGGAGGATAGGCGTTCGGACGAAACCAGCGTGCCGGCGGGGTTGCCGTAGGCGTTCGCTTCATAGGATACTCGTCCGCCCTTCACGTATAAAGTGAAGCCTCCGTAACGCCCGCCCTGGGCGACAATCACGCCCTCCGCGCCGTTGTCGGGAATCTCCACGTCCGCGGTGATGCGATAGGGCCGGCCGGCGAAACGCGGCGCGGAAGGCAGCGGGATGCGCTGCTCGCCCGCGTGATACACATACGACGTCGCGCCATCGTTGGGCGCCGGCTGCGCCGCGAAATACGGCACCAGCGGATAAACGTTGTTGCGGCGAGCCTCGCTATCGAAAAGCTGCTGCAGCTCCTTCAGCTTCTCCGGATACTGCGCGGCGAGATCGTGCGCCTGGCTGTAGTCTTTGTCGAGATTGTAAAGTTCCCACGGATTCTCCTCCGGCGAGTGCGTGTTATACGCCTTCGTCAGATCCCATGGCAGCATGTGGCGCGACCCGGCCCACCATCCGTCTTTGTATATGCCGCGATTGCCGACCATCTCAAAATACTGAAACTTGTGATGGCTCGGTTCGTCGGGGTGGTCGAAGGTGTAGACGATACTGCCGCCTTCCAGCGGCAACTGTTTCACGCCGTTCACGGCGTCGGGAAATTGTACGCCTGCCAATTCATAGATGGTCGGCGCGATATCGGTGACGTGCTGGAACTGCGTGCGCTGCCCGCCGGCGTCTTTGATGTGTCCCGGCCAGGAGACGATCAGCGGGTCGCGGGTGCCTCCCAGGTGCGAGGCAACTTGTTTGCTCCATTGGAAAGGCGTGTTGGTGGCCCAGGCCCAAGCCGCCGCATAGTGATTGGAAAATAGCTCGCCGCCCAACTCGTCCGCGTGCTTCAGGCGTTGTTCGATGCTCCACGGCTTCCCCTGGACGTCGACTCCGTCGTGGCCATCCAGACCGGCTTCGGAACTCGCGCCGTTGTCCCCGGCGATATAGAAAACGATGGTGTCTTCGTTATGCCCGGCGGCCTTGATGTTGGCGAGTAGCCGGCCGACCTCGTAGTCGGTCTGCGCCAGGAACGCGGCATACACTTCCATTTCGCGGGAAAGCAGCTTCTTCTGATCGGCGGTCAACGAATCCCACGCCGCCAGTTCTTTCGGCCGCGGCGTCAGTTCGGCATTGGCCGGAATCACGCCAAATTCCCGCTGGCGCGCGAAGGTTGCTTCCCGCAGTTTATCCCAGCCTTGGTCGAATTGCCCTTTGAACTTGTCAATCCACTCCTGGGGCACGTGGTGCGGTTCGTGCGTGGCCCCGGTGGCAAAGTACAGGAAGAAGGGTTTCTGCGGGGCCACCGAGTCGTGGCCGTGCAGCCAGTGCGTGGCATCGTTCACCAGGTCCGTCGTCAGGTGATAGCCTTGTTCCGGCGTGGCGGGCGGCTCCACGGGGGTGGTATTGCGATAGAGCCGCGGATGCCACTGGCTATCGGCGCCGCTCATGAAGCCGTAGTAGTATTCAAAGCCCAGGCCGGTGGGCCAGTGATCGAACGGGCCGGCTGCGTTCGTTTCCCACACGGGCGTGTTGTGCCATTTGCCGAATGCCGCGGTGCTGTAGCCGTTATCCTTCAAGATTTCGGCGACCGACGCGGCGCTTTTCGGCCAGACGGAGTTGTAGCCGGGAAAGCCGGAGGCGGCCTCCACCACCATTCCAAATCCAATCTCATGATCGTTGCGGCCCGAGAGCAGCGCGGCGCGCGTCGGCGAGCATAATGAATTCACGTGGAAGCGGTTGTAGCGCAATCCGCTTTTCGCCAGTTGGTCGAGCGCGGGCGTGGGCACCGGGCCGCCGAAGGTTGCAGTGGCGCCGAAGCCTACGTCGTCGAGGAGGATCAACACCACGTTGGGCGCGCCCTTCGATGCGCTGGGGCGGCGCGGAAAAGCCGGCGTCGATTTGTCGCGATTGGGATCGATCTTTCCCTGGAAGGCGGGGTCCGGCTTGGGCAGGGTATCCGCCGCCCACAGGGAGGCGGCCAAGAGCGCGACCATGACGAGTTGCAGTGTTTTTTTCATGCGGTTGACTGGGCCCCTTTTGCGGCTGTGCGTAATAGACGATAGGCGTAATAGACTAATTAGCAATCTTACGTATCCAGTGCTATCATTGTCAACCGGTGCGCGATGTAGGCAGCCGATCGTGGGCTAGAGACTGTCGATAGACATAGTTCAGACATTCCGACGGAGACATTGTGAAAATAAAAATCATACAGCGGGTGGGACTGTTTTTGGGCGCAGCACTCGCGCTGAACGGGTGGACTGCATGCGCGCAGGACAACGAACTGGTCAGGCCGGATCCGCCGTTCACAGGAGTTGTGGCTCCCCGCCGTGAGGATTCCAAGCCCGCTTGGCCCGAGGGCGTGAAGCCGCCGGCGGGCGCTCCCAACGTGGTGCTGATTCTGCTCGACGATGTCGGCTTCGGCATGGCAAGCACCTTCGGCGGCCCCGCCGAGACACCCGAAATGGACAAACTGGCCCGGTCCGGTCTTCGTTATAACGCATTCCATGTGAATTCCCTGTGCACGCCGACGCGCGCCGCATTGCTGTCAGGCCGGAACGATCATCAAATCGGCTTTGGAGTGGTCGGTGAGCGCGGTTATCCCGGCTACAACGGAGTTTGGCCCAGGAGCGCCGCGTCCATTGCCGAAGTATTGCAGCAGAATGGCTACAGCACCGCGGCATTTGGAAAATGGCACAACACACCTGTTAATGAAATCAGCCCCGTGGGGCCTTTTAATCACTGGCCGACCGGCCTGGGGTTCGATTACTACTACGGCTTCATGAGCGGGGAGGACAGCCAGTGGACCCCGCAACTCTATCGGGGCACGAATGCCGTGGAGCCACTGACCACGCCTGAGCAGGGCTACAACCTGAACATCGACCTGGCCAACGATGCGATTCGCTGGTTGCACCAGCACGATGCGGTTGCGCCGGACAAGCCTTTCTTCGTCTATTTCGCCACGGGCGCCGTACACGCACCGCACCATGTTCCGCACGAGTGGATCGAAAAGTATCGCGGCAAATTCGACCAGGGATGGGACAAACTGCGCGAAGAGACCTTTGCGCGCCAAAAAGAATTCGGTGTGATTCCCGCCAATGCCGAACTCACGCCTCGTCCCGGGAACCTGCCCGCGTGGGACTCGCTGCCGGCCGACCAGAAGAAACTCTTCGCCCGCGAGGCCGAGGTCTATGCAGCTTTTCTCGCCTACACCGATCACGAAATTGGCCGCGTTCTCAACGCCATTCATGACGAGGGAAAGAGCGACAACACACTGGTTTTCTATATCGTCGGCGACAACGGTCCCAGCGCCGAAGGCGGCCTGGACGGATCCGATGCGAACCTTGCCGAAATGGTGCTGGGAGCCAAGCACGACATCAAGGAAATGGAAGCTCACGCGGATGAGCTTGGGGGCCCTCTCTATGACAATCACGTGGCGTCCGCCTGGGCGTGGGCCATGGCGACGCCTTTTAAGGGAACGAAGCAGGTTTCCGCTTATCTGGGCGGCACGCGCGATCCTCTGATCGTTTCCTGGCCTGCGCGCATCAAGGATGCGGGCGGATGGCGCAGCCAGTTTCAACACATCACCGACATCGCTCCCACGATTTATGAAGCGGCGGGGGTGCGTTTTCCCGATACGGTAAACGGCGTCAAACAGCTTCCACTAGAGGGCAAGAGCATTGCTTATACCTGGGATCATCCGGATGCT
Source organism: Bryobacterales bacterium (assembly GCA_963738375.1). Lineage (GTDB taxonomy): Bacteria > Acidobacteriota > Terriglobia > Bryobacterales > Bryobacteraceae > Bog-159. The sequence goes on from CAVTWL010000006.1 coordinate 1,114,785, forward strand.
AAGACGACTCACACTTTGCAGTTTTTTGAAATGGTCGGTAATCGAGGAATCTTCAAAGACGGTTGGTGGGCGGGATCGCCGCACATCGCGCCGTGGGAGATCTGGAGTCACACGGAGCAATGGCTGAAAGACCCCAATCAGAATCCGTGGGAGCTTTATGATTTGACTCGCGATTACAGCCAGGCGCATAACGTGGCGGCCCAGTATCCGGAAAAGCTGAAGGAGTTGGTAGATACTTTCGCGTCGGAGGCCATTCGGAACCATGTATTTCCGCTGCTGCCCCTGCCCACCCCACAGGCGACCTATATCTCCGGAAAAACCGACTTTGTCTACCGGGACGGCGTGGAAAGACTGCCTGGCAGCGTCGTTCCCAATCTCGGCTCGAAAGCCCATCGCATCGTTGCGAGTGTTGTGATTCCTAATGTTCAGACAGAGGGAGTGATTCTCGCGGAGGGCGGTACCTATGGCGGATATGCGCTGTTCGTGAAGAACGGACACGTGGTCTACGAGGCCAACACTTTCGGCCGGTATCACCAGCGCATTGAATCCGCGGACGCCTTGGCGCCGGGGAAAGCCGAGATCGTCTTCGAGTACAAGCCGGACAGCGCTCCGGAGCAGACGCCGGGCAATTTATTTCGAGGGGCCACCAGCACGGGGACCGGAACCCTGACGGTCAACGGGAAAGCCGAAGGCAGCGCGCACTTCGCAAACTTCGGAGGCTTTCTTACCTCCATTGCCGAGACTCTTGACGTCGGCAGGGACACCGGCTCCGCTGTCAGCACGCAATACGCCGCGCCATTCCCCTTCACGGGATCCATCGATACGGTGAAAATTCACCTGGAGTAGCGTTGTGACATGTGCCCGGCGTTTGCGCGGCCGAGGTCTCGATAGTCCTTAGCGATAGTGACATGCGAGACGCGAATGCCTTGGTCGCGGAGCAGTATCGCCATGTCCCGCGTGGAAGGAAGCCGCCTGCCACTGCCGATTTCTGAAATGACACGTAATCGCGATAGTCTCTGGTTCGTGATAGGCACGATGCATCGTATCCCGAGATGATAGGCCGTGTCAAACCCGGACCAGCTACACTGGAGCGGACCCATGAAAACAGAAGACGTCAAGCCCTCCCAGTATCAGGCTCTTTCAGAATTTCGATATCGCATTCGTAAGTTTCTTCATTTCAGCGAGAATGCCGCACGCGAGGCGGGACTGGAACCACAACAGCATCAGTTGCTGTTGGCCATTAAAGGGTTCGCCGGAGAAGGAGACGGGCCTACCATCGGGTATCTCGCCGAGCGGCTGCAGTTGCGCCATCACAGCACCGTTGAGCTGGTAGACCGCATGGAAGAGCGGCTGATGGTATACCGGCGGACGGGCGAAGAGGACCGGCGGCGGGTGGTTGTGGGTTTGACCAAAAACGGGGAAAGCCTCATTAAGATTCTTTCTAGTCAGCATGTTACAGAGATTCAACAAATGGCTGCGGGGTTGATCGGCGCGCTGCAGGAGGTTCTGAAGGGGTTGAAGTAATTTTGAAATTAGTCATCTAGTCTATTGACTCAGTAGACTTATCGCGTTACGATGTATCCTCCAGCGGCCCTCGAGGCCGACTTTCGACGAGGATCATCCATGGTATACACGCACACGCGGCTGAGTGTCATTCTTGGCGGGCTCCTGGCTGCCACACAGGTTTTCGGCCAATTAGACACTGGGGCTATCTCAGGGACCGTTAAGGATTCCACAGGCGGGATCATCCAGGCTTCGGCCATCAAGATTACCGAGATGGAAACCGCTATCACCGTATCGCTGCTTTCCAATAACGATGGCTTCTACTCCGCGCCTTCGTTGCGCATCGGGGAGTACACCATCACGGCTTCGGCGGCTGGCTTCGGTTCGGAGACACGCAAGGGGATCGTGCTGCGGGTGCAGGACCGGCTGAATATCGACTTCACGCTGTCGCCTGGGCAGACGGCGACGGAAGTGACCGTCGAAGGCGGCGTCCAACTGCTGCAGACGGAGGATTCCTCCATGGGGCAAGTGGTGGACGACACCACCATGCAGAACCTGCCGCTGAATGGCAGAAACTATATCCAACTCGCGACATTGGGGGCGGGTACGTCACCATCGCAGCGCGGGGCGGAACGCGATACATTTATCGCCAACGGCGCGCGCGAAATTCAGAATACTTACCTTCTGGATGGCGTCGATAACAAGAACAAGATCGTCGGATTTGACAGTTCCGCCGCGCAGGCGATCGAGCCGGTGATCGATGGCGTGCAGGAATTCAAAGTCGAGACGAGCACGTTCTCGGCGGAGTTCGGGCAGGCGGCCGGCGCGGTGGTGAACGTGACCATGAAATCCGGCACCAACGCGTATCACGGTAGCTTGTGGGAGTACATCCGGAATTCCTTTTTCGACGCCAAGCCGTACTTTCAGGTGCTGGGGCAGAAGCCGGGCTATAACCAGAATCAATTCGGCGCTACGTTTGGCGCGCCCATTATCAAGGACCGCACGTTCTTCTTCGGCAGCTGGCAGAGCTTGCGGTCGGTCGAGGAGGCGCCGCAATTGGCCACGGTGCCCACTCTTAACCAGCGGGCGGGGATTTTTACCACCACAATTTACGATCCGAACTCGACCACCAAGAACCCAAACGGATCGGGATATGTGCGCACGCCGTTTCCTAAAAATACGATTCCCGCCAGCGACTGGGACCCGGTGTCTGCCAAGCTATTAGTTCTCTACCCGGCACCGAATGTGAGCGGAGCGGCCAATTTCTTTTCGGATCAACCGGAGCGGATTTCGAACGACCAATACAATTTTCGCGTGGACCACCGGTTCAGCGAAAAGGACACGTTCTTCGCGCGCTATTCGCGCACGGAAGGCGAGAATATCCTGCCGGCGGCGCTGCCTCCGCCGAGTAGCCTGCCGAGCGATGTGTGGCCGGATGCGCGCTCCGTCGCGGCCAGCGAGACGCACATATTCCGGAATAATCTGATCAACGAAGTGCGCGTGGGCTACATGGAGACGCGCGAGATCCAGCAGGTGCCGGGAACCAATCAGGATGCCGCGTTCGGGATTAACGGAGCGCCGGATTATCCGGAGGTTCACGGACTGCCGACGTTCGCCATCACCGGCCTGAACACGCTGGGTACGACCGGTCCAGGCACGCTGCCGCTGGGAGCCACCGGGTCGGGCAATTTGCCGCTGAACAAGCAGGGCAAGAACCAGCAGTTTCTGGACAACCTCTCCTGGGTGAAAGGGCGGCACACCTTGAAGTTCGGCGCGGATATCGAACAGGTGACTTTGTACGCATACGTCACGCTGTCGGCGCGGCCAGCGCTCACTTTCACGGGAGTGTTTACGCAGAATCCTCAATCGCGCGCGGGGACGGGGTCGTCCTTTGCCGATTTTCTACTTGGAGAAGTGAACCAGCTTACCGTATCCACCCGGCCGCGCAACTGGAGCCGGCAACATACGGCGGAAGGGTATGTGCAGGACGATTGGAAAGTGAGTCCCAAGCTCACGGTGAATCTGGGCCTGCGCTATGAGCTGGCGATGCCCTGGTATGAGTTGAACAACGGGCAATCCGATTTCATTCTGCAGCCGGGGCCGGCCTTCGGTTTGCTGGTTACCGCTCCGGACGCGGGGCAGTATGGCCTGCGGAATTCGTTTGCCACGCCAGACACCAAGAACTTCGCGCCGCGCGCGGGGCTGGCTTACCAGGTGACCAACAAGACCGTGATACGCAGCGGGTTCGGCGTGTTCTACGGACGAACGGATGAAAACCTCGGAATATCGAGCCGCCCGACCAACAATCCGCCGTACTTCCTGCGGTCAATCGACGTCAGCGATCAGGTGCACACCTTGATGACTCTGGCCGGCGGGATACCGCCCAATCTGCTGAACCCGAACAATATCGTCAACGCGAGCGTCAATTCCTGGCCCATTCACATGCCGCTGCCTTACACCTACGAGTGGAATCTGAACGTGCAACGGGAGGTTGGAAAAGGGTTTACGGCGCAAGTGGGCTATGTAGGATCGACGTCGCACGATTTATATGTGGACCCCAACTTCAACCAGCCGCAGCCGGGCCCCGGATCGATCACATCGCGCGAACTGTTTCCGCAGTACAGTTCGATTCTGGCTTATCTGCCGCTCGACCGCTCCAATTACAACTCGCTGATCGCGCAGATCGAGCGCCGCTACCGCAACGGGTTCAGTTTTCTAGGGGCCTACACCTGGAGCCATTCGCAGGACTATGGCGGTCAGGTATCGGACAGTTTGGACTACGCGCCGCAGAACCCGTTTAACTGGACATCGAATTACGCCAGTTCCAACTTCGATGTGCGGCAGAGGCTTTCGGCGAGTTATATTTACGAGCTGCCTTTCGGGCGCGGGAAGCACTGGCTGAGCCAACTGGGAATTGGGCGCGCCGTTCTGGGCGGATGGCAGTTGTCGGGGGTGGTCGCCATCCAAACCGGAATTCCGATCACCCCGATTCTCAGTTTCGATCCAACGAATACGGGCGCGGTGGCGCGTCCGAATGTGGTGGCGGGGGCGGCTCTTTATCCGGCCAACCAGGGTCCCAGCGACTGGTTCAATAATGCGGCCTTCGTGGCGCCGGCCGCCTACACCTATGGGGATGCGGGGCGCAATATCATTCGGGGGCCGGGTTTGCACAATAGCGATATCGGGTTGCTGCGGACGGTGAGCTTCAAGGAGCGCTATTCCGTTCAGTTTTCGGCCCAGGCGTTCAATATGTTCAATACGCCGCAGTTCGGATTGCCGAAGAACACGGTGGGGACTTCGACGACGGGTGTGATTACCGCAGTGTCCACACCGGCGCGGCAGTTTCAGTTCGGACTGCACTTTGCGTTTTAAAGGGTGGGGGGGCGCGGCGGGCAGGGTGCCGCGTGCTCTGTACCGATGAGTGACGTGCGCCTTTCATCGGTATTCCATCAGCGTCACGTTGGACGGGCGCTGCGATCGTCAGGCAGCGTTCCGTCCTCTGCCGCGGTCGGGAGCGAGTAAAACGCTCGCAGAGACGCGCTTAACTTACTGGTGGCGCTGCCAGCAAGGCACGATTATGGAACGGCCAGGACCACGCGAAAGGGCTCGTTGTTTCCGAATGGAAATTGTTTGGTCCGCGGGCTCTGCCCGAACCCGGACATGACCGTGCCATCGGCTGAAATACCATCCAGTTCCGCAAGCGTAACCCACTCGTCGGCGGTGTGGACGCCGGCTGTCTGCAAGACAGTCAACAGGTTCTGCATTCCCGCCGTTGCCGTCCAGATGAAGGATGTACTCGATCCCGTGGAACTGTCCGTGAGCGAGGTTCCCACCACCACCGTGCCGTCCGCACTGACTGCCAGTGCGGCGCTCTCCGGGCCGCCCAGGGTCCCCAGATCCTGCATACCGGTGGCGGCGGTCCAGCGAAAGGCCCGATTCAAGCCGAATGCGTCTATGGTTTCGCCGACTACTACTTGTCCGTCGGCAGAGATGGCCGTGCCATAACTCTGCGTGCCGATTCCCACACCCAAATCCCGCAGGCCCCCGGCAGGCGTCCATCGGAATGCGTGGTAGGTCGCACCTTGCGCCCCGGATCCTTTAATTGCCGCGCCAACGGCCACGGGGTTCTCCGCCGTGCCGGCAAGGCCGAAAGCCTCGGTCTGATCCTGTTCTCCTGGAAACGGACCGAAGATACCGGATTGCCCGGACGTCATCCACCAGTTATCGCCTCCGGCTACCATCTTCCCGTCGGCGGTAATCGCGCTGGCTATGTTCATGGGGAGCTGCTTCAGCCCGTGCGCAGCCGTCCAGCGGAAGGCCTCGAAGGTGCTTGCGTTTCCGATCGGATGTTCGCCCGTCACGGCCGAACCATCGAACGAAACGGCCGCCGCGCCAAAAAAGTCGCTATTGCTCGGGCTTCCCAAAACCTGGTAGCCCCCAGCGGCTGTCCAACGATACACTTGCACGGTGCCCGTTGAACTGCACTTAGTAACCCCGCCTGCACAGACCCATCCGTAGCCGACGATGGTAGAGCCGTCTCCAGATATGCCGCTACTGTATGTGCCTCCCGCAAACGTCGATCCGGGCATTTGGCCTAAGCCTTGGAAGTTACTGTCTTGACCAGCAGCCGCGAGGGTGCATGTGGCTGCCAGAATACCTACCAATAGTTCGCGTCGTATCTTCATTTATGTCTACCATGGTATGCCCATCGAAGGAGAAGCACCCGTAAACACTTGGTAAACTCTCGCCCGGCGAAACCTCTAAGGCTCCGGTGTTTGACCGAGGCGGCGCGCCATGGCTGCCAACAGCTTGGGGCGCACCGGCGGTTTCGTCCACGGACACACCGCGATGCAAATTCCACAGGATGCGGATTCCGCGAAATAAGGAATGCACTTGTCGAAGTCCACGTACCAGCGCTCTACGCCACGCACCATTTGCTTCTGCTCAGCGATGGCGCCGGGAGGGCATTCCCGCGTGCATATTTGGCATACCTTACAGAAATCGTCGGCGCCGAAACGGTCGGGGAACGTCGCCATGAGCGGCATATCGGTGGTCACGGCGGCAAGACGCACGCCTGCTCCGAAATGACGGCTGATGATGGATCCGTGTTTCCCGAGTTCACCTAAACCCGACGCAATGGCCGGCGGGATCAGAAGCAGGGCGTCCGCCATGGGCCCAGGATACGGATCGGCGTGGTAACCCCGCGCGCGGATCCAATTGGCGAGGGCGTATGACGATCGCATGCCGCGCGCGTACTGATCGCCGACGTCGCAAACGCCAATCCCGTTGGATTCGTCCGAGGGCACGTGTTTGAGGCGTTCGTAATTGTGTGCCAGCCCCAGCACGATAACCCACGGCTCTTCGATTTTGTAACCCTCGAACACATAGAGTGGGTCCAGGGCGGCGATGCCAACGTCATCGGCCTCGTGCGCCAGCGCAAACTCCTTGGCCGCCGCCGACAATTCGCCGGCGGATGCAGCGACCCTCCGCGCAGCCACTGGTATCAGTTCGGGACGCTGATAGGCCGCCGCGAAGGCCTCGGTCGAGCCAGGGCAATTGCGCGAACTGGTTCGCGCGACTGCCTGCAATTCACCCCACGGGTGCATTTCTGGTGGATGCCAAAAGTGAGGCGAGGGCCGGCGCACCTCCGTTTCGCCCAAACCGTTGACGGGATTGCCAGAAACCTTCAACAGAGAAACAATCTCAGGTTTGGGCGAATAATCGCGCCGTCCCCGGCGCCCTGTAATGGGTGGATGTGACATAGCCGCTTTCGCCAGTGTCGTCCATGGGGAGAATGCAAGCAATAATCAAAAATCATTACGGGGGCCGGATGAATTACGCCCACCAACGGCAGGGATCAGCCGCCACATCCAACTGGGTATTAGTAAACTCTTCTTACTAGCTTTTCCATATTGTCCTTCCCCGAAGCCGTCTCTATACTGGGTCGCAATGAAGATACTGTCTGAGGGGCGGCGGTGGGTCGCATGCGGCACGCTCTTATTCAGCTTGCTGGCCGCGGCTTATGCGGCCACAATCCCGGTAAGAATTATTGTCGTGGAGTCGGGAGATGGCGCCGCCAGGATTCGGGAGGCACTGAAGAACGGGGCCGACTTTTCGGCGCTGGCGCGCGAGCAATCGATCGACGCGACGGCGGCCGACAACGGTTTCCTTGGCGACGTCGACCCGGCTAGCCTGCGCCCCGAACTTCGTGAAGCCCTGGCCGTGTTACACCCCGGAGAAATTTCCCCGGTTGTGAAGCTGCCATCCGGCTACGCGGTCCTCAAGGTTCTGCCGGCGCCGGAGGCCGCCGGTCTCGGCGATGCGAATCGTTCGCGCCAAGCGGCTTTGGCAGCGCAGGGGAGTGTCCGTTTCACCCTGGATGTCGATGGTTTGTCAGAAGCGCAGTCGGCGCTCGCCTCGATGCCGAAACCCGCGAATTGGGATCAGGACCTGTCCGCGATTTGCGAGGTACACACGCGCTCCTACAACCTGGTCCGCGACTGGCTGGAACAATCGCAAGACCGGCCCGAAGGGGGCGGAAAAGAGCTGACGCAAGGCTCCAAGCCTCTGGACCGGGTCCAGTTGCACATTGCCCTCGCCCAACTGCACGCCTACAAGGGAGAGATGGGCAAGGCTGTGGCGCAATGGGAGACCGCTTACAAAATGGCGGCTGCGGAGTCGCCCGATATGTTGCCGCAGATCGAAGAGTCGCTGGGAGTCGCTTATCTGCACGCTTCGGAAATGGAAAACGATATCTACCACAACCCCGGCGAGCGCTGTCTTTTTCCCATGCATCCAGGTGTGAGCTATAAGCAAACGGCCAACTCCGAGAAGGCCGTGGAGTATTTGTTGAAATACCTGGCCCGCCGGCCAGAAAGCATCGAAGTGAAATGGGTGCTGAACGTAGCGGAGATGACTCTGGGCAATTATCCGGATGGCGTCCCGCAGCAATATCGCATCGATCCGTCGCTGTTTGCTTCTTCGGAAAGTATCGGACGATTCGCCGACGTAGCGCCCGAAGCCGGGCTCAATCTGTTTGCCATGGCTTCCGGTGTAATCGTCGACGACTTCGACAATGACGGTTTGCTCGACGTGATGACGTCCACGTTTGACGTTTGCGCTCCCATGCACTTCTTTCACAATAACGGCGACGGCAGCTTTTCGGACCGGACAGCCGCTGCCGGCTTGAGCGACCAGACCGGAGGACTCAACCTGATCCAGGCGGACTATAACAACGACGGCTGCCTCGATGTGCTGGTACTGCGCGGCGCCTGGGAACAACTCGGACAGCGCAAGTCGCTGCTTCGCAATAATTGCGATGGGACGTTCACGGATGTTACCAGAGAAAGCGGCTTAGCCGTTCCCGCAACCAATACCCAGGCTGCCGTATGGGCCGACATAAATAATGACGGGCTGTTGGACCTGTTCGTGGTCAACGAGAGCGGCCCCAGCCAGCTCTTTCTGAATCGCGGAGATGGGACGTTCCAGGACATTTCGCACTCCGCCGGCATCGACCGCACGGCGTTCTCGAAAGGGGTCGCCGCGGCGGATTATGACGGGGATGGGTTTGTAGATTTCTACGTTTCAAACATGGGCGGCAATAACTTCCTGTATCACAACAACCACGATGGAACCTTTAGCGAAGTGGCCGAGAAGGCAGGCGCGCCGGGATCGGGCAGAGGCTTCTCCACCTGGTTCTTCGACTACGACAACGACGGCTTGCCCGACATCTTCGCAACGAGTTATTACCCCTCCGTCGAAGAAAACATAAAGACCTACCTGGGCCAGCCGCACAATGCCACTACGCTGAAGCTATATAAGAATCTGGGGAACGGCAGCTTTCGCGACGTGACGGCCGAAACCGGTATGGACAAAGTCTTGATGCCCATGGGTGGTAATTTCGGCGATTTCGACAACGACGGCTACCTCGATATCTATCTCGGCACCGGTAACCCGTCCTACGCTTCCGTGGTTCCTAACGTCATGCTGCGCAACAAGGATGGTAAGTCTTTCGTCGATATTACGGCTTCTTCCGGCACGGGCGAGCTACACAAAGGACACGGCGTCGCCGTTGCCGATCTGAACAACGACGGCCACGTCGATATTCTGACTTCCATTGGGGGCGCGGTGCCGGGCGATAGCCACAACTTCCGCCTGTTTGAAAACCCTGGCAACTCGAACGATTGGGTGGTCTTGCGGCTGGAGGGTGTAAAGGCCAACCGCTCGGCCATCGGGGCGCGCATCAAGGTGACGGTGAAGAACGAGAAGCATGCCGCGCGCGCTATTTACCGGACCGTGGGGGCTCAAGGATCGTTCGGCGGATCGCCCTTGCGGCAGCACTTCGGCTTGGGCTCCTCGGCCCAGATCCAGAAGATAGAAATCTGGTGGCCGGGCACGCCGGAGCCGCAGACTTTCTCCAACGTGGCCAAAAACCAATTCATCGAGATCAAGGAAGGCGCTACCACTTATACCAAGCTGGCTTACTCTCCCTACCGGCTGGGTGGATCGGCACGAGACAAGGATCGTCATGCTACGAAATAGTAAACTTGTTGTTTTGTCCATGGCCGGCGCCGCCATACTCTCCGCGGCTCACAGCTATCCCGTTACCGGGCTGATCATCAGCGTCGACCGCCCTCATCGAACCTTTACCGCATCCTGCACGGCCATCCCCGGTTACATGGAGGCGATGGTTATGCCCTTAGCCGTTCACGATGAAAAAGCGTTGGATGGCCTGCGGCCCAGCGTCTTCGTCGACTTCAACCTGATGGTTACCGATTCCGATTCCTGGGCCGACAACGTTCGCATTCATGCGTACCGGAATTTGGAACAGGAACCACAGCAGGTGCAGAGGCTGCAACTCCTGGCGGGACTGACTCAGAAAGCGACGCTGCCGAGCCAGGTCGAAATTGGCGACAACATTCCGGATTTCACATTGACAGATCAGACGGGCGAGAGTGTGAGCCTGTCGCAAATGACAGGTAAAGTCGTGGCTGCCGCGTTCTTTTATGCGGGCTGCCCGCTGCCGAATTATTGCTTCCGTCTGTCCAACAATCTGGCGCGCGTGCGGAAACGGTTTGCCGATCGCATGGGCCGCGACCTGATTCTGCTGAGCATCACCATGGACCCGGTACACGATACGCCTGAATCTCTGGATAAATACGCTGCCACGTGGCGGGCGGACGCCTCTTCATGGCATTTCCTGACAGGGCCCAGTTCTCAGGTGCAGCGGCTCTGCGCTTGGTTTGGAGTGAACTTCTGGCCCGATGAGGGAACCTTGACGCATTCACTCCATACCATTCTGATCGATCGCCAAGGCAAGCTGGCCGCCAATTTTGAAGGAAATGAGTTTACGGCCGAACAACTCGGCGATTTCGTCGAAGCATTGGTGAATCAGCGCTAAAGGATTGGCTTCGGTCCACTGCGTCCCATGCGCCGGAGAATTGCCTTGCCTGGGGTTCCCCAGAGCCAGGCGTCATTCTAACGGCCTTCTCCGCTTAGAGTCATAGACTATTCCGTTGGCATTGCAGACACGGGCCAAGGCGAAAACGGGAGAAAACTGTTGAGTCCAATACGATTTGGGGGCGCGAGAGTACATGTTCCAAGCTGGGATGTGCTTATTCCCAGCTTTCGATCACTGGGAGGTGAAACATTGGTTCTCTTAGAAAAGTCATATCAGGCGAGAGGTAAATACGTGAAATTAGTGAAGGCTTTCAGTTTGTTTGCAATCGCCGCCGGTATCCTGCTGACCACGGGCCCCAAAGCATCCGCACAGGTTTCCGTGAGCATAGGAGAACCGCCCGTTTGCCCTTACGGGTATTACGAGGCGCCGCCCTATGCATGCGCGCCGGACGGTTACTATGGTCCTGAGTGGTTTTCAGGCGGCGTGTTCATTGGCGCAGGTCCATGGTTTCACGGGCCGGATCATTTCTATGGGCACGTCGACCATCATCTCGACGTTCGCAAGGGCTATAAAGGTCCGACGCCTGCCCGCAATGAGCACCCCGCCGAGAAGCGCGCGGAGTTCCACGGGACGGCCATGCACGACCCCAAGGGGCACGAAGCTCCCCGCGGCCATAAGTAATTAGCCACAACTGAGTCCAGGGTCCGGCAAAGCGAGGCGATCAGCCGCTTAGGATACTTGTCGCCGGCGGTATTTGTCATCGGTTACGGAAGAGTTGATAGTGCATGAAACGGCGTCATCGCTGACCCGTGACTGATCGTTAGACTGGTCCAACTGGCAATATAGATTGGGCAATCGGAGCCACTGTTGGTCTTCGATGGCGTGGTGAACGCCGCTCCGTTGTTTACCATCTCAAGATAGTTAGAGCCACGCGATTGCGTGCAACTTGGCATTAGCTCTGGAAGGTTCGGCAAATATCCAAATCCCGTTCCAACGAGCGTTATGGGAACCGGTGGAGCGTCCCACTCGAACTCCGGTCGTCTGAGGGGTCTGGTATACAATCTGGCTGCACGGCGTTGTCTTTGGTAGCGCCGCGGAAGCCGGTGCCGTGTAGCCTGGCTGCCCCGAGAGGTCGGCTACGACCGATTGCGCAGCGTCCTTCAACGGCGGGAGACGCTCGAGGCACGCGGCGGAGATGAGCACCAGAGCGATGACGGTCAGCGGGTTATTTTGGCAGCAGCGGTTAGCACCATACCATTGTGCTGATGGCATGGTTCATAGGCAAAGCTCACAAGAACGACAGGTTCGAAAAAATTGTGAGAATAGTCGAGCGGGTCTGGATGTTCCAAGCCACGATTGAGCGAGCCCGCGGCTGAACTACCTTTCCCCCGCAAAGGCAACCGTAATTGCAATGACCGTGATCACGCCGGCAAGAACCTGTTTGCGAGTAACCAAGAGTCCGCGGAATTTCCAAGCGAGTCTTCGGTGCTTCCATGCAGTACGTGCGCTGATCATACAGTTCCTCAGTTCCAATATTCGCATTCCACCTTACGCAGCACTGTGAGCACCAGCACGTTTGATTCGCATTGCGCGATTTTTAGAGGAGAAGGCGGCTCCGGGATCGAAGCACGCCAGGACCTCAGACGAGGCCCGTGTTCCGTTTGACTGTTTTAATTACCGAATCCATCTTTCCGCTCAAAACCTGTTTCGCAAGACTGAGGGTGAAGCCTTCGACCGTATGGAACGGCAGATGCGAAGGAAGGGAAAGGGCGTAAGAGTCCACCACTACGTCTACTACCACCGGGCCGGTCTTGTGCGCCAGCGCCACGGCGATTCCCTCTCTGACATCGCCAGGATTTTCGATGCGAATTCCTTTGGCCCCCATTGCTTCGGCGACCTTCGCGAAATTCGGGTTCTTGAAATCGACGCCGAATGGGACCACGCCCGCCTCCTGCATTTCAATTTTGACGAAGTCGAGCGACTGGTTGTTGAGGATGATCTGCACCACGGGAGTGTGGCGCTGCACCTGAGTCATCAAGTCGCCGAGCGCCAGCATCGAGAAGCCGCCATCGCCGCATAAGGCGATGGTCTGGCGCCCCGGGAATGCGAGTTGCGCCCCGAAGGCGTTAGGCGCGGCGTTCGCCATGGAGGCCCACGAGAACGAGCCGAAGATCCGGCGCTTTGCGCTACCCTTCACATGCCGGGCCAGCCAAATGCAGGCCGTACCGGTATCCGCGAAAAACATGGCATCGCCGGAGGCCAGTTCGCTCACCGTCGCCGCCAGATATTCCGGCCGGATGGGGGAGATTTCCGGTCCTTTTTCGACGTAGTGTTGCAAGAGCTCATGGAACGCGCCGGTTTCGGCGACATGCTTCTCAAGGAAGTCGCCGTTGGTCTTATCGTGGATTTTTGGCAGCAGCGCCTTCAGAGTCGTTTTGACATCGCCGACCAGCCCGAGATCGACAGCGGTGCGGCGCCCGATGCGATTCGCCTTCAGGTCGATCTGAACTTTCTTGACTCCGTCCTTGGGAAGAAACTCCGAATAAGGAAAATCCGTGCCGAGCAGCAGCAACAAATCCGCATTCTGAAGGGCCTTATAGGCCCCGCCGTATCCGAGCAGGCCGGTCATTCCCACAGCATTCGGATTGTCATACTCCAGCCATTGCTTGCCCCGAAAAGTGTAGGCGACGGGCGCCCTTAATTTGGCCGCAAGCTGCATCACTTCGTCGCGCGCATCGCGGCACCCATCGCCACCGAAGATCGCCACCCTACCGGCCGCCTCGATCATCCCGGCGAGTTGGTCGAGATCGGTGTCGGCGGGTCGAAATATAGGGGGCGCGGGAATTCTGACCTCATGGTTCGCGCCGCCAGGCGCGCTGGCCGAAGCGATGTCGCCGGGCAGCGAGATCACTGTCGGTCCTTTGTCGGTGACCGCAGTCATAATCGCAGCCGTGAAGACCGCTCGTGCCTGTTCCGGGTTGACCACGCGCCCGACATAGAGGCACGCGGTATCGAAGAATTTGTAAGGATTCAGTTCCTCCAATGCCTCGGTGTCCATGAGCTTAGTCTCGATGTCGCCGGCAATGGCGATGATGGCCGCACCTTCTTTGCGCGCGTCCATCAGTCCATTGAAAAGGTGCGTCACACCAGGGCCGGCGGTGCCGCACACTGCCACGGGATGGCCGCTCAGGTACGCCTCCGCGACCGCCGCGAAGACGCCGTACTCTTCATGGCGAACGTGGATGAACTCGATTTTTCCATTACGCCGCAGCGCGTCGATCACCGGATTCAGGGCGTCTCCGACGATGCCGTAGCAGCGTTTCACGCCGGCCTTGGCCAGCATCTCCCACATCACGTCCGCAACTTTTTGCGCCATTGACTCTCTCCTGTTCCATCACCGCCGCGACAACGGCGCGAGTTTCACCCATTCGCGCTGGCGATCTGGCAGTGAATTTTCAAGTTGCGCCGTTTCGCGGTTCCTGTACTCGTGGTCAACCCGCCAGCGCTTCCTCGCGCTCCCAGAATCTTAGTTTGCGGCACGCCGTCACGAAAGCTGCCGAGGATTTTCCGCCGTCGAGCGCCACAAATCCTTTGTCCATGTCCGCCGCGATGCCCGCCTTCTCGAACAGCGCCATCGCGGCCTCACTGTAACCCACGAATTTGCAGTGGGCGAAAGCGTCCGATACGAAATCTTTCGCCGCCGGATTCCTTAGCAGAGCCTGGCAACCGTCCTTCGAGGGAAGCACGGCTACCGCATCGTAAAGCACCGAAGGGGCGCCACCAATCTTCTGCCTGGCTTCCACGTGGCTGCCATCGCTTAGAGTTGCGCCGCCTACCGCCGGAGCAATCACTTCAATCGTGGCGCCCTCTTTTTCGACCGCCGCCTTCAGCGCCTGGAATACCGCTTCGTCCGCCCCATCGGTCACCAGGACACCTACTTTGCGGCCCGCAAAGGACTTTGGAGCGTTCATTAGAATGCTGAGCGCCTGGGAAGCCTTCAGGTCCGTGTTTGGCTCTTTAGCAGGCTTGGCTTTCTCAATCCTTCCGGTCATTCCCAAGCCTTTGGCCACGCGGTCCGCCAGCTTCGCGTCGATATTCGGAAGGTGCGAAACCACGCGCTCCCGAATCGCCTGCCGCTCCACTTTGCTCAATTCGAAAATCAAGGCATTGGCGATGTGTCCTTGCTCCACCTTGGTCTGGCTGATATAGAACTGCCGCGCCTGGCTGTAATGATCGGCAAAGCTTTCCGATCGTTCGCGCACCTTGCGTCCGCCTTCTTCCGCCGGGAAAGACCGGAATCCGGTTTCGTGGCTCTCGCGTGGTCCGCCCTCCGCGCCGGCGTACGAATTCGGTTCGTAGTTCACGCGGCCCTTCGGATTCACCATGGCCATGTGGCCGTCCTGCTGGAACAAGTGAAATGGGCACTTGGGCGCATTCACAGGGATGTGCGTGAAGTTAGGTCCGCCCAAGCGCTTGATTTGGGTGTCCAGATACGAAAAGTTGCGCCCTTGCAGCAACGGATCGTTGGTGAAATCCACGCCCGGAACAATGTTACTGGTGCAGAAGGCGACTTGCTCGGTCTCGGCGAAGAAGTTATCGACGCATCGATCCAGCACCAGCCGTCCCACGCGGCGGATCGGTACCTGTTCTTCCGGAATCAGCTTGGTGGCATCCAGGACGTCGAACTCAAATCGGTCGGCGAACTTGTCGTCGAAAAGTTGCAGACCCAGCTCCCACTCTGGAAAATCGCCCGCCTGAATCGCATTCCAAAGGTCCCGCCGGTGAAAGTCCGGGTCGGCGCCATTGATCTTCAAAGCCTCGTCCCAAACCACCGATTGCAAACCCATCTTCGGCTTCCAGTGAAACTTGACGAAGGTCGATTTTCCGTGCGCGTTCACCAGGCGAAATGTATGGACGCCGAAACCTTCCATGAAGCGCAGCGAGCGCGGAATGGCGCGGTCGGACATGGCCCACATGATCATGTGCATGCTTTCCGGCATCAAAGAAATGAAATCCCAGAAGTTGTCATGGGCCGTGGCCGCCTGCGGGAAATCCCGATCTGGCTCCTGCTTCACCGCGTGTATCAAATCCGGAAATTTGATCGCGTCCTGGATGAAGAATACCGGGATGTTGTTGCCCACAATGTCCCAATTCCCCTGCTTTGTATACAGCTTCACCGCAAAGCCGCGCACGTCGCGTGGCAGATCCGGCGATCCTTTATTGCCGGCCACGGTCGAGAACCTGACGAACGCCGGCGTCTTTTCGCCGGCCCGCTGGAAAAGGTCCGCGGCGGTGATATCGGCCAGTGGCTCGTAGTTCTCGAAGTATCCGTGAGCGCCCACGCCGCGCGCATGCACGACCCGCTCAGGAATGCGCTCGTGATCGAAATGGAAGATCTTCTCCCGCAGGTGGAAGTCTTCCAGGGTTGCCGGGCCGCGTGGACCGACGCGTAAAGAATTCTGATCGTCGGAGACGGGGGCGCCCTGCTGTGTGGTCAATACCGGGACATCTTGGCCCGCGGTCTGGTGCAACTCCCCGCCTTTACCGTGAAGCTGCTGTTTGTCGGTCTGGTGTTTTTTTCGTGGCATGAATTCGCTCTTTCCTGTGTCAAAATTAAGCTAAACTTGGCTTCAGCATTATCTGGGTCCAACGTCTCCCTTTTCCCACGCGTTTGTTGCAATGCGCGTACGGTTCCGCCGCTTTGGCGAGGGGCAACCGGTGGCCACCTATGAAGCTCGGCTTGGTCTTCCGTGCCATGATGGGATCGCGCAGATGGACATTGGATTTCGGGAACAGGAAATTCGCGCTTCCGGGCCCACTCGTCGACGCCAGCGCGACCATGATCAGAGTAAGCAGCGGTCAAGCCGCGCGTTGCGACACGTTCCACGATTCTTGTGCACCACCGGAGCGTATGCATTAGCTTCCACGACCGGCCATTCTTACTGACCCACGGCGCAAAGCCCGTATACGGGTCTTTTGGGACGCTCGCGGATCTAACAGCGCAAGCCGCTACCGCAGATCGCTGCTGCGGAAATTCGCACGATGGCATCAACCGGAGCTCCCGAGGTGAAAACTTGCGCGTCGGCGTTTGGACAGCACACGGCGTACCATCCGGCGTAATCTTACAAATCGATTTTCTGGCCCTACCGGTAGTCGTGGGCTGGGCTCGGGAAACAGGGTGTCGCGCTGCGCGTCGATGGCGTCGAATCCGTCGAGCACTTCGACACGGTTAGCGGTTGACCGGCGCTTGAACTGCGCGGCGCGTCCGCGGATGACGCCCGAACTCGCGTCGGCGGTGTGGTTCGCGCACCGGCTAGTCGAGAGGCTTCGATTCGAAATGATCGCCGAAGCCGCGCTGCAAGGAATCGAACAACCGCTTGCCTTCCTCAAGGCGGCTGTCGTCGCCAGGTAGACGGCCGCAAATGCCGTCGATCAGACAAGCGACGCCGCGAGTTTCCGCTCGCTCATAGCGTTCGTCCTTCAAATCGATGTCGTGCACGATTTCCGCGATTGGCTGAAGAGACGGGTAGCGCGCTAGCAGTCCATGCCGGGCAAGGAGCACCTCGAAGGTGCACATTTCGCCCTCGTGCGTGAATTCACCCTCGTACATGTCAAATCGGATCTCGCCGCTGGAATGGACATAGCTCGACGGATCGACAAATTGAAAGGTTGCGGCCGGGTCAAGGAACTTCTGGATCAGCCAGGCGGATGCGATGCGGTCTACCCGGATTCCTCTGCGAGTAACCCACACTCGACCGCTTTCGGTTTCTCTCTCGCCGCGCGGGCCGTGCTCCTCGCGTTGTTTTAACTCGGCGACTAAGGTCTCGAACTCGGTTCGGGCCGGGTTGCCGAAAAAGTCGATCCTCTTCAGGCTTTCGAATTGATGAAGAAGCCTCGCTTCATCGGCGGGATTTGATTCCTGTTCGAGTAAAGCGCGTGCATCGCGGATCAGTTCCTGGTAATCCGCCGATCTGAGGTCGATGAACATGGTTTCGAGTTGCGCATTGGTCAGGCCCACCAACGTCTCGGCGCGGAACAACCACGCGGCGCCACCCTGCGTGGTGATTTCGCGGTAGATCCATTCAAAGTCTTCGCGAGTATCTTCGGATTCTGGAAGAAGATAGGCCGAATTCTTGATGGCCAGCGCGCCCAGTTTCGTGAGCCGCCTCAATACTTTGGCTCTAAAATAGGGCGGTTTCGGCGGAATCTGATGCAAGAGCAGCAACCAGGAGTTCATATAGCAACTGTGATATATTATATCGCACTTGCCATACATTATGAACACGTGCCCATTACTCAGATTATTGCTGCTGGCCCCCGCATTGACGATCGCCCAAGCGCAATACGTGGGGAGCGCCGCATGCCGGACATGCCATCCCCAGGTGTATGCTCGCTGGAGCAAAACCAGGATGGCGAACGTGGTCGTCGATGCGAAGGCGCATCCCGAGGCGATCAGCCCCGACCTGAGCAAAACCGATCCGCTGGTCAAATTCAACAGAAACGAAATAGCGTTCGTCTACGGCAGCAAATGGAAGCAGCGCTACTTCACCAAGCGCGGCGACGATTACTACGTATTCCCGGCACAGTGGGACATCACTCATCGGATTTGGCGGCCTTACCAGGCCGCGCCGGGAACCGACTGGTGGACCGCGTACTACCCGAACGACAACATGCAGCGGCCCACCGGACCGCTCTGCGATGGCTGCCATTCCGTTAACTATGACGTCGCCAAGAAGACCGCGACCGAATGGAATGTGGGCTGTGAGAAGTGCCATGGACCCGGAAGCCGGCACGCCGCGAAGCCGGCACGGGATAATATCGTGAATCCGGCGCGTCTCAATTCACTGGAGGCCAGCGACTCCTGCATCCAGTGCCATTCGCAAGGCAAGCCCGTCAGCAACCCGATCGAGGGACGCTACTACGATTGGCCGGTCGGGTATGATCCCCGACTGAAATTGCGGGATTTCTGGCAGCTTGAAGAACATAAGCTCGGCGAACAGACATTTACCCATTTCGCGGACGGCACCGCGCATAAGAATCGGATGCAGGGCAATGACTTCATTCAGAGCGCCATGTACACACATGGCGTTGCCTGCTTCAGTTGCCATGATGCGCACGGCACGGACAATGACGCTTTGCTGATCAAACCCGTGAATGAAATGTGCCTGGAATGTCACGGGCCGAATTCGCCCAACGGCCCGCGCAGCAGCTCGCTCGAAGCGCACACGCATCATAAGGCAGGCACGCGGGGCAGCGAATGCGTGGACTGTCATATGCCGAAGATCGAGCAAACCATCGCCGACGTGTACGTTCGCAGCCATACTTTCCGCTTCATTACGCCAGAAGAAACCGAAACGATGAAGATTCCGAACCCGTGCACGGGGTGCCACGCGGACAAGACTACAAAATGGGCCAAAGAGACTCTGAAGACGTGGAGTAACGTCTCCCCATGGCGCGTCGCGGCCAGTCAGTGATCCGGAAGCTTTCCGCCGAGGTGGTTAAGGTTATCGAGCTTTTCGCGCGCGCCGTGCGAGTTGCAGGCCGATCCAACAACTCACCGGCCAGGTGAGCAGCCAGGAGAGCCAATACCAGTGGGGCCAGCCCTTGCTCCAGTTGGGAATGATCGCCGCGATGCCCATCACCTCCCCAACGACGAAGAACCAAAGTACGTTTCGGTTAGCGCGATCCAAGGCGAGGCGAGCGCAAAGCCAGGCGCAGAAAATTGAAACCGCCACGAAAAACGCCGTGCTCGCCGCGAGGGCGGCGCTGGAGGGGATTCGGTCTTTGTCGAAATCGCCAGGGAATAGCCGCGATAACAAGGGATCCGTGGCCAAAACCAGAACCACTGAAAGTAAATAGCTGCCAGCGACGACGGCGATCGATTTGAGCACGCGCTACACCTCCCTGCCAGGCTTTCGCGACTGCGGCTTTCTGGCTCTTCGTTAGTATACGACACGACGCCGCGTTGGATCCCCATGCAAACCATGCGCGGCATTTGCAGGGCGGCTTTCGGAGAAGCTTTATGGCAGGCCCGGCGCCTGTGCGCTGGCTTCGAGGGTACGTTCCGCCCACCTCGCGGCCGACGCCAACGCCGCGTTTCTGGAAAGGGGCGACGTTCGTTCGGAGAGCATAGCGCGGGCAGCATCGGCCATCTGGCGCGCTTCGGCCAACCGTCCGGAATATCCGTAAGCGTCACTCAGCAGCGCCGTCACCAAAATACTCGTCGACCGATTGCCGCTACCTTCCAGGAAAGCCAACGTCTCCCGTGCTGCGCGGACGGCCTCATCGTGCCGCCTCTGGCTCAGGAGGAGTTGCAGCCGGGCCACCTGGTAGTCGGGATCCCGGCTTCGATCGTCGAAGTCTCCGTTGGCATCGAGATCCTTCTCCGCGTCATTCAGCCGCCCCAGGGAGCGGCTTAGATCCGCGTGAGCCAAGCGCCACTCGCGGGGAATACCGGCGCTCAAGCCGTAGTGCACGATCTCTCGACGGACCTCCGCCAAACCCGCCGCGGAGCCGTTAAAATCGCCGCGCTGCAACAGCGCGCGGGCCTTCAGGATGCGGGCGGCGGCCTCGGTAACGCGATCGCCCGTGCTGTGGGCGTCCTTTTCCGCCTGCTCGGCCATGACGACAGCCCGGTCGAATTGTCCCTGGAACAGCGCCAGCGTCGCTAATTCCTGACCGCTCTGCACCGTCCGGCGGCCAGCGCGCTGAGCGGTGAGCAGCGAATCGACGAAAGCGGCGCGTGCACCGCTGAAATCGTCCATCAGCATGAGAGCCCACCCTTCGCCATCCTGTAACTCGGCGACTTCCTTGGCGGAGCCGATCTTGCGTGCCAGTGGCAGGGCGGCGCGAAAGGCGGCGAGAGCCGGGGCGGGACGCCTGCGGGCAATGTCCAGATTCCCCTGGATACGGAGCGCCCTGATGGAGCAGGAGTCGTCGCCAACTTCGGCGCAAATCCCGCGCGCCTCATCGCGAGCCGGAACTGATTCTTCCACATGCGAAGTGGACATCAAAACGCCGGCTTCCAGCAGCCGTGCGCGCGCATAGGTTTCCCGTTCACCCATCGCGCGGGCGCAAGCTACCGCGCGCCTGGCCGATTGCAGCGCTCTTAGATAATCCCCCGCACCCGCGCGGCAGTAGGTTTCCGCGATGGCGAGTTGGGCATCGTCCGCCCGGCCGAGGGCTACCGTGCGCAGGCAGCCGGTCCATTGAGCGGCAGCGCATTGCTCGCGGGCCAAGCCGCGAGTCCATTGAATGTTCAGGGGTTCTTTACGCACCAGATCCGCGAAGGCGGCCGCCGCGGCGCGGTGGTCGCCCGAGGCGGAGCGAAAGACAGCCTCCACCTCGAGTTCGCCGGCGGACGGCAGGTGTCCGGAAGCGGCTCCCGCTTTGCGAGCTTCTTCGAGTGCTAAGCCGTCGCAGCCCAGTGCAGCAAGATCTTCAGCGAGGCTGGCGTGCGCCAGAGCATTTTCCGGATCGAGCGCCACCGCTGTTTCCAGCAACGGACGAGCTGCCGCAAAGTCGCCAAGCCTAATCTTTGCACGGCCCGAGCGCAAGAGGACCGACGCATCTCCCTGGATCGCCGGCGCCGCTTTCACCGCCAGTGCAACCGGTTTGGGACGGGCCAAAATGGCGTAGCCGGCCACGGTCATCAGACAGCAGGCGGCAGATGCGGCGGCGATTCGCCGCGCGGCCATCGAAACAGGTTCTTCCTCAGTCCGGGTTTCCCGGGACGGCTCGCTCTGCCGGAACGAAGGAACGTAGGTCCCCTTAGGAATGTCGATGCGCAAAAGATCGCCCGCGCCGCCGGCCAGATAGTAGTCGTTCAGCTTTTCGCGTACCACGCGCGCCACCGAACGCACGATGGCATCCTGCTTGGGATCATAGGAAGCGGGCCGGCCGAACGCCTCGCATCCGATGGTGGCCTGCTTAATTCCGGCGGCGCGTCCGGAGAGAGTCTCGTTCACCACATACGCGAGAAAGCGGCAGGAACGCTCGTTGGCAGCGAATGCGGGGCTGGCCAGGATGCGCGCAAGTTGCGCGCGAACCGAGTCCGGCGTGGGGATTAAACCTGTGACAGCGACAGGCTGGGACATCGGGGGACCGTTTCATCAGTATAACGCGCGCCCGGGTGACGGGCGATGCGCGGGTAGCTACCCCTTTAACCTTGAGTTTCGCCTGGAGTTCGGGTGTACTCGGAGCGAGGGGCTTATATGTCCGTTTGTCGATGGCTGGCGGCAGCATTGTTCGTGTGCGCGGCGCAGGCCGCCAACACTCAGTACAACATCACGACGCTTCTGCTTGAAGGGGGCAAGATTCCAGGCTCGGAAAACACCTGGAATGTGAATCCCGGCCTCGTTCCGACCATGCCTCTATCCATCTCGGGCAACTACGTAGCCTTTGTGCAATGTACCTGCGACGGAACGACCCAGACGACGGACGGAGTCTGGATCGACGATTGGAGCACCGCGACGTTTACCCAGTTGGTGGCGCCTGGCGCCGTCCCGGCCGGGAAGAAGGAGTCTGCGATCACGTCCTTTGGCGGCTACGCCCTGGTGGCCGGCGAGTGGGTGGTGTTTCTGGCCTATACGTCCGGCGGTGAAGGTTTTTACTCGGTGCCGTTGACCGGCGGAGCGGTGCGACCCATTGTCGACCAGAACACTGTTTTGCCGGAACTCGGCGCGCCAGCCCTTGGATACAGTTTCGGGAACTATACCGGCGACTTTCCGCAATCGGACGGGCAGCATTTCGTATTTTGGGCCAACGCCGGGTTTCCCTACGGCAGCGGCGTTTTCAGCGCCAACTTAAACGGCACCGGACTAGCCGCCATTGCTTATACGACCACCATTGACAATGTGCTTAGCGGAGACTTGGTGATCCCCACCGGGCTGCCCTGTACGGATACCCCGGCCAGCCAATATGTTCAGCCGCGGGTTGCCGGCTCGAATGTCGCTTTTCCGGGAGCGACGAACAACGGCAAAGGACCGTGGCTCTTCGTCACGCCCTTAAGCGGCTTTCCGTCCGGGGACACATGTTCGCCAAGCGGCTACATTGTCTACCCGGCTACCGTCGCCTATAATACACCGCTGCCGCCCGCCGAACCCACGACGGAGGGCTTTGACGGCCAGTACCTTGCCATCGACAGCCTGGGTAACGAATACTTCTCGGCGTCCGGCGACGGCTCGGCGGCCCTCTTCGAGGTAAACGCCAAAGGCATAACCCCGATCCTGAATAGCACCGAGCCGCTTCCGGGAATTTCACCGCCGTACGCGCCAGCGGGCGGAACGCAGGGGATCGCGGCATACAATGGAACACTGGCGTTCAGCGTGGCCGGAGAGTACGGTTTGGGAATCACCCAGAACGCCGGGCTGTTCGCCTACAATGGCGGAAACATCACCAAAGTTGCACTGGGCAGCGGCGCGGGCACTAACGACATCTTGGGGGGACTGCAGGCGTTTTCCTGGGCGCCGCCGGTGGGGCCCAATTCGATCGACGGCGGACGCGTTGTCTTTTCGACCGGCAATCCGGCGAAGGGGTGGGGAGTATTTCTGGCGAGCCCGGCTAGTTGCGCGGCGGATGTGACCAGTCAGACGACGGTAACTCAGACGCCACCGCATTACAATTCCACCACACAGCAATACACATCCAAGGTCACGGTCAAGAATGTCAGCGGGACTATACTGGCAGCTCCTGTTTCCGCGGTTTTCGATGGTTTGACGAATGTGGTGGCCAATTATGGCACGACGATCCCGGAGTTGTTGCAGAGCGGAGCCGGTCCCGTACCTGGCGCGACGGCGTGCCTCTCGCCTTTGGGCGAAGCGTACCTCGTCCTGAACGGCGGAAAGGCATTAGCGGCGGGAGCTGAAGTGAGCCTCGAGCTGACCATCGCCTATCCGGCGCCTCCCGCGACTTTCAGTTACACAACGCGCGTGGTCACCGGCAAGACGCGGTAACTGCGACCGCGCGCCGCAAACAGAGTTTCGGAATAGCGCTGGATAATGATGGCGCTCTCACTCTGTCCTGTGTGTCAAGTAGGTTCCAGAAAACACACCCCACCTTTTATTTGTGCCTCACTCTATCATTTTACGGACTAAAATAAAGACTTTGCCCTAGGATATGAGAAACGCGGAATGGAACGTACGTTTCATTAACGCTGCTGACAACCACGATGGGCCGCTGGCATATCGTTGCAGGGCCTTCGAGTAGACTCACAACATATCAACGGGGGTAACTATAGATGTTTGGAAACGTGGCGCGGGTCGATCATGTATTCAACGACAGTTGTCACACCCGAGCAAGCGCCCATTCGGAGCCCAAGGGCTCGCCGTTTCCGCGGCTAGCGTCAATTTGATTGACGGCGGTTTTCTCAGGGTTGGGCTGGGAGCAGTTCTTTCACTGCATTCCCAACCGTGGCGAGGAAATCGTCCAGCGGCGACGGCTTTTCCAGATACTTTGCGCCGAGGCCTTCCGCGCGGAGTTTATCGCGGCGGGCCTGAGAGGATGTCAGGATGGCAATGGGGACGCCTGCGAGACGCGCGGACTGTTTCAATTGAATCAGGGCGTCGAAGCCGTCCATGCGAGGCGTATTCAGGTCCATCAAAATCAGGTCCGGCGGGGCCGATCCTGGAGACGTTCCGCAGAGCACCTCGACCGCGTCGCGAGCACTTTCAAAATGCGTCAAGGTGTGGGCAATCTGATTTTGCTTCAGAGCCAGCTCAACCAGAAACACGTCGCCGGGGTTATCTTCGATGAGGACGATTTCAGGCAGTTTCATCTGTCCTCTTCCAGGGGGATGGCGAACTGAAAGTTGGTTCCCTTGCCGGGTTTGGATTGTACCCAAATGCGGCCCCGATAGCGTTTCAGGATTTTCTCGCACATGGCTAATCCGAGACCGCTGCCCGGCTGTTTGACCACACGCAGGCGCTTAAAGGGCGCGAAAATCGCTTGCCAGTCCTTTTCTTCGATGCCGATTCCGTTGTCTCGAATGGAAACCAGCAATTCGGCGTGATTCCGCACCGCGGAGATATGAATCTCGGGAGCGACATCGGGCTGCCGGTACTTGATCGCATTGCCGATGAGATTCTGAAACAGAAGCGTCATCGGATAGACTTCCGCGAGGACGGTGGGAATGGCATCGCGCGTAACCCGGGCGCCGCTCAGTTCCAGCGACGCCTGTAAATAGCCGAGGGCCTGGTCAATCGCCGCGTTCAGATCCACGGGGACCAACTGTTCCACTCGTTCTTCGTCGACCGCCCAATAACGCCGCAAGTCTCCCAGCAGGGATTCCATGCGCAGAGCGCCCTCGATCGCCCGCCCGATATACTGGTGCGCTTGCGCATCCAGGCTCCCGGCGTATTCGCGAGCCAGCAGTTGTGTGTAACTGGTGACCATGCGTAGAGGCTCCTGCATGTCATGCGACACGGCGTAGGAAAAATGTTTCAGGTCGGAGTTGGCGGCGACCAGCTCGGCATTCGCCAGTTTCAGATTGCGATCGGCGATCGCCGCCAACTCCTGGGCAAGGCGGCGATCCGAGATGTCAAAGCAGTATTCGATCGTGGTTCCATCGCCCAGGCTGGCGCCAACGAAGACGGCCCAGGTATGCGAGCCGTCCTTGTGCAGATACTCCTTTTCATAAGGACCGATGTGGCCGGTCTCTTCAAGCATTTTCATTTGTTGTTGGGAAGCATCGACGAAATCCGGCGAACTCATACCGCGCCAAGTGAGTTTGCCGGCGGCAACATCCTCGCGTTGATAGCCGAACATGCGGAGGAAAGTGTCATTGCAGTCGATTAAAGTGCCGCCGGCATCGAAGATCAGCACACCCACCACCTCCACGCTGACCATCCGCCGGAAGCGCTCCTCGCTTTCGTGCTGGCGTTCTTCGGCGCGTTTTCGCGTGCTGATATCCATGAAGGTGATGACCACGCCTTCGATGCGATTGTCGCCGCTTCGGTATGCCAACACGCGGATTAGGAACCACTGCCCGGTTTCGTCCTGAATTTCCCGTTCGATGGGAACGAGGCGATCGAGGACCGTCTCGGCATCTGCAATCAGGTTGTGGTACCCAAGCCTGCTGGTCAGATCGGAGATGGGACGTCCGCGGTCGACAATGCGGATATTAAAGAGTTCGCCGAGCTTGGGCGTGAAGCGCAGAATCCGAAATTCCCGATCCAGGAAAAGTGTCGCGATGTCCGTGGCGGCCAGCAGATTCTGAAGGTCGCTCGTGAGCTGCGAGAGTTCTTCCACCTTGTGCCGGTTCTGCTGGTTGACGGTTTGCAGCTCTTCGTTGATGCTTTGCAGTTCTTCTTTCGAGGTTTCCAGTTCCTCCATGGTGGAGCGAAGCTCCTCGTTGGTGGACTGCATTTCCTCGCTCGACGCCTTCATCTCCTCGCGGCTCGCGTCGTATTGCTCGATCACGGACTTCAAACGCTGGCGGGATAACGTCAGTTCCTCCAGCAGTGCTCCGTTCCTGTCACTCTCGGCGGCGGTGGGCGACTTCATTTCGTCCGAGGCGGCGGGGGACCGCTCTTCGAAAATCAACAGCAGAAAACCCTCCCGGGCGGGATTGAGGGACGGGCGGAGATGCATCACTACCGGCTTCGCGTGCCCGTTGAACCGGACCGGAACCGGCTTCGACTCGATGGCAACTTTATTGTCGCGCGACGCCTGCAATAATGCTTGCAGTTCCATGCGAAGTTCTTCGCGCAACAGTTTCAGCACATTCTCGGTTGGCTCACCACCCGGATGAACCAGGTAACGGCCGGCGTGCGCGGAATAATGAACGACGTTGTGGTCCGGGTTGATCAAAATACTCGGCGGGGCGTATTCCTCCACCATTTCCTCGTGAAGTTCGCCGTAGGCGGTTTGGGCCGCGGCTTTAGGCAGGGGTGCGCTGGTTCTCTCCGCCAATAGCTTCACTCGCGCCAGGGGAAATACAGGCAAGCGCGGCTGGCGAGGCGGCACGTTGCGCTTGCGAAAGATGCACAGCTTCTTCTCTTCAACCCAGAACAAGTCGGTGGCATCCAGGCTTTCCGCCGAACCCAGCAGTAACGTGCCCTCCGGGTTCAGGGAGTAGTGAAACAGCTCGATCACGTCCCGCTGAATATCTCTCTCCAGGTAGATCAGAAGATTGCGGCACGCAATAAAATCGAGGCGCGAAAAGGGCGGATCGCCCAAGAGATTATGTGGCGCGAAGACCACCAGATCGCGAACTTCCTTGCGGATGCGGAAGCCGCCATTTTCCACATGAAAGAATCGCTTTAAACGCTCGGCGTTGACGTCGGCTTGGATATCGCCGGAATAAATACCTTCGCGCGCTCTTTCGAGCGATCGGCGATGCAGGTCCGAACCGAAGAGTTGAATATGCGGCGGCGACCCGTATTTCCCGGCCTCCTCCAATAGCAAAATGGCCAACGAATAAACTTCCTCACCCGTGGCACATCCCACCGACCATACACGCACGGTGTCGGTGGGTGTTTTACCGGCGAAAATGCGGGGGATTTCAACCTGCCGCAGCCTTTCGAACACCTCAGGGTCCCGGAAGAAGTCGGTTACGGTGATCAGAAGATCGTCCGCCAGAGCCCGGACTTCTTCCGGGTGTTGCCGGAGCAGGTCGATATAGGCCGGCAGATCTTCCAGGTAGTTCAGCTGCATCCGCCGGGAGATACGGCGAAGAACCGTGGAGCGCTTGTAATGGCTGAAATCGCGGTCGGTACGCGCCCGTAAGTGGGCGAAGACCCTATGCAGAAGAACCGTTTCATCTTCGGAAACCACCTCGCCTTCGACCGGCACCGCCAGCCGGGGTTGCGTGCGGGTGTAACGCAGGATCGCCGCCGGGATTTCGGCTACGGGCAGGATGAAATCTACCAGCCCCGTCGCGATCGCGCTTTGCGGCATTCCGTCATACTCAGCCTCGTTGGGCTCTTGCACAATCACCAGGCCGCCGTGGGCCTTGATATCCTTTACGCCAAGCGTACCGTCTGAACCGGTTCCCGTAAGGATCACGGCGATGCTTTGCCCGTCGTGCGTGCCGGCCAGCGTGCGAAAGAAGTAGTCGATGGGAGCCCTCTCGTTCCTCCGTTTTTCGAGTTGCGAAAGGCGCAGATGGGTATCGATGGCGCTGATGTTGGCGTTGGGCGGAATCACGTAAACGTGATTGGGCTCGAGGGCAATCGTTGCGTTGACTTGCTCGACGGGAAACCGTCCAGACGGCTGCAGTAGCTCGGCCAAGTGGCTCTCGTGGTCCGGCGACAGGTGAACCACCACCACAATGGCAAAGCCGCTGTCGGGGGGCACGTGATTCAGGAACGTCTTAAGGGCCGCCAGGCCGCCGGCGGAGGCGCCGATACCAACCACGATTGGCATCGATCTGGCGGTTTGATCCTGGCTCATTCCATTCCCTTGCGCAGGATGCCGCGAACCGGGGAGTTCGATGCGCGCACCCATTGTCGCACTATCGAGGCCCCCATGTATGGCAAGCCAGGGACAATCGGCCTAAATCAGATCGGTTTTGAGCAGAAATTCAACGGGCCACTTCGGGTTTCCATCTAGCGGACCTCTATGGGGCCGGGTGGCAGCTTCGGCTGATTGGTAATCGGCCACCGGCCGGAAGCCGGAGCTTTCTTCACCCGAGCGTTTCATCAAGCCAATCGTAAATGTAATGATCGCGGAGCCCCGGTGCGGCGGCTTCACAGTGTTCACCCGCGCCTTGCTCGTGCGTAAAATGCACAATATGCTTCGATCCCCGTAGCGAGTCGTAAAGCTTCTGTGCCTGCCCGGGGAAGAATTGTTCGCCTTCCGGATCGGTGACCAGCATCGGGCATTGAATGCGTCCCACTACGTCCGTCAGGTTATACTCCCTCACCGCGTGAAAGGCATCGTAAAAAGATTCCTTGCCAAAGGGACGCATCCGGAACCGCAGCATTCCTTTCACCCGCGCATTGGACGCCGTACCCATTTGAATGAAGCGGTTGAACTCTTCTTTCTTCCCGGCGTCGAGCGGCGTGCGCACCATGGGTGGCAGATTCCGCGTCCACGCCTCGGAGACATCAAAGACGCCGGGATCGGCGATTCCGGCGGCGATGCGATGCTCGAAGGCCAGCGCGCGGGGTACCCAGTAACCGCCCTGGCTCACCCCCACCAGTGCGATGCGTTTGGCGTCTACTTCCCGATGGCGAATCATAGCGTCGACCACCGGGGTAATTACTTTCTCCCAATCGAACCGGAAATAGAGCTTGCGGACCCAGAGCGAATCGCCCTGCCCCGGGCCGTTGAGAATGAGGGCGTTGTAGCCGCGCGCCAGAGCCCCGGCACCGCCCAGAACGTACATGCTCTTTTCCAAGCCGTCCGCGCCGGTGTTTAGAATGACCAGCGGACGGCGGCGGCGCGAGCTGTCGACCCGAAGAAACCATGCTGTCAGTGAGGCGCCTTCATAAGGGATTTCCAGCTTCTCGACCGGCGGATCGAACAAGGCGGCGGCGGACGTCCAGCAGGCGTTGTAATCCTGCCAACAGGGCAGCATGCGTTGGGGATCGCTGGTGGCATCCAGGAAACGGATGGCAGCGGCGAAATAACCGGCGGCCCACAAATACGCCTCGCGCGCGCTCACACGGTGATGTTTGGCGGAAGACGCATCCGCAAGTTTGCGCGCTTCCTCGCCCGCGCCGGAATAGGCTCGATAAGCGGATTCGAAGTCGCCCGGCTTGATGTGCGAGGCGATCGAGAGCAATTTGCCCGGATCGGCCCCCCGATAATAAGCGCTGCCCAGGGTGACTTGAGCTGCAAAACCGAAATCAGGATCGCTGAACGGCGAGTTGCCTGCGGGAGGTTCTCCAGAGGCGACAGGTGGAGTTTGCGCGGAGGCAGCGGCGGCGGCTGCTCCGAAGGCGAGAAACGCGCGGCGAGGAGTCATAAACGGCTGTCTCGATGGTATACGGAATCGCTGCCCACGAAGTTCCTCCGGAACTCCTGATACGATCGACTCGTGTCAAGAACCGCTTTTGCTATCCTACTCGCAGCGCTTTTTCACTGGCCCGCCGTGGCACAGAAACCTGTCCTGACTGCCCGCCAAGTCATTGAGCGTATCCAAAAGAACATTGGCGTGCCGTGGCAAAGCCCGACCGTGGACACCTTCAAAGCAGGCGATCCCGATACGCCTGTAACAGGCATCGCCACCACCATGATGGCGACCTACGATGTGCTTGTGCGCGCCGCCGCCGCGGGCGACAACCTGGTTATCACGCACGAACCAACCTTTTACGGACACGAGGACCATACCGCCGGCCTCGCCGCGGAGAACGACGCCGTTCTCGCCGCCAAGCAGGCCTTCATCGGCCAGCACCACATGGTGGTCTTCCGCTTTCACGACCACTGGCACATGCGCCATCCCGATGGCATTCAAAGCGGCATGATCCGCGCGCTCGGTTGGGAGAAGTTCCGCACTCCCGGTAACGATCAGTTTTTTGTCGTCCCCGAAACCACCGTGGAAAGCCTGGCTGCCGGGATCAAACAGCGCCTGGGAATTCGCACGCTCCGCGTTGTAGGCGATCCACAATTGCGCGTCACCAAGCTTGCGTTGAATCCCGGGTATCCCGGCTTTGAAGACGAGCGGCACACGTTGCAGAACGACAGAGTGGAAGTCCTGGTGATGGGCGAAGGACTGGAGTGGGAAACCATCGAATATGGCGCCGATGCCGCCGCGGAAGGCAAGCACAAAGCCCTGATCATCCTCGGCCATATTCCTTCCGAACAGGCCGGGATGCAGGATTGCGCGGACTGGATGAAAGGCTTTGTCACCGAAGTGCCGGTCGACTTCATCGCTACCGCCGAACCTTTTTGGCAGCCGAAATAAGTTTATTCGTGCCGCAGGGCCGATAGCGGGTCAGCCCGCATCGCGCGCCATGCCGGAATGCAGGTCGCCAGCACACCCGTCAGCACCAGCACCCCAATGACGCACGCATAGGTGAGCGCATCCGTCGCCGCCACTTTATAAAGCAGGGTCGAGATAAACCGCGAAGCCGCCACGGCTGCGCCCAGCCCTAACACCACGCCCGCCGCGACCGGCTTCATGCTTTGCCCCATCACCACGCGCACGATATCCTTCCGCGTGCCACCCAGCGCCAGCCGGATTCCGATTTCGCGGGTTCGCTCGCGCACGCCATACGAGATGACCCCGTAAATGCCGACGGCCGCCAGAGCCAGCGCGATAGCCGCAAAGGTTCCCAGCAGCAGCGCCGATACCCGCCAGCGCCACAGCTTATCCGCGATCACGCGCTGCATGGTTTCCACGTGCGACACCGGAATGTTACGGTCGATTGCGCGCACCGCCGCCGCGCACGATATCGCCAGCACGCCGGGGTCGCCCTTCGTGCGCACCACGAAGGTCAGCGCCGCCAGCCCGAACGCATTCGGCCTTTGCAGGTACGGCAGATAGACCTCGTGGTCGAGATCGCCGGTCCAATCCGACTGGATGGCGTTCTTCACCACGCCCACAATGGTCATCCGCAGCGGCGCCCGATCGGGCTCCCGCAGGACGATCTGCCGGCCCACGGGATTCTCGCCGGGCCATTGCTGCCGGGCCATGGCCTCGTTGACGATGACAGACGCCGGCGCATGTTCGTCGTCCCGCGCCGTGAACGCGCGCCCGCGCAGAAGCGGGATCTGCATCGTTACGAAATAATCGGGCCGTACCACGCGATAGACAGCGCCAAACTCGTGTCCGGGCGGCGGCGCGGGACGGCCCACAACGTCGTACCCGAAGGCCCAGATATCCCCCCCCACCGGCAGATGGTTGATGGCGCTGACCGAGCGCACGCCCGGAATCGCGCTCAGCCGATCTTCAACCTGCTCGAACAGCCCCACGCGCTTTGCCGCCGTATCGTACGCGGCGGCGGGTGCGTGAACCTGTAGCGTCAGCAAATGCGAAGCGTTGAACCCCGGATCCACCACATTCAGATTGCGCAGCGTACGGATCGTCAATCCGGCCGACACGAGCAGCACGAGTGCCAGCGAAACCTGCGCGATGACGAGACCGGTGCGCGTGCGCCGTCCGCTTCCTGCGGTCGATCCGCGGCCGCCTTCTTTCAGGCTTTCGTTCAGATCCACGCCCGATGCCTGCAAGGCCGGCACGACGCCCGATACCAGCCCCACGGCCAGCGCCGCCAGCAACGCGAAGGCGAAGACGGCGGCGTCGATGGACACTTCCTGCTGCCGCGGCAAACTGGCGGCGGGCAACATGGCGCTCATCGATTGCAGGGCAAGCCGCGCGAGCAGCAATCCACCCAAGCCGCCGAGCGCCGCCAGCCCCAGGCTTTCGCCGGCCAGTTGCCTCACGATGCGCAACCGGCTCGCCCCGATCGCCAGCCGTACGGCAATTTCCTTCTGCCTCGTCACCGCTCGCGTGAGAAACAGATTGGTAATATCCGCGCACGCAATCACCAGCACCAACATCACCGTCGCCAGCAGCAAGAGCAGCGTGGGCCGGATCGCGCCGACCACCTTTTCCTGTAGGGGAACCACTTCGATACCCAAGCCGGTGTTGGTGGCGGGATAAGCCGCAGCCAGCCGCCGCGCCACCGTATCCATCCGCGCCTGCGCTTGCGACACGCCGACGCCAGGCGCCAAACGGGCAAACAGCCGCAGCGAGCTGCCCGCCCGGTCCGTCACCCGCGTTCCGAGCATCAGTTGCGTCCACATTTCCGCCTGCGTCTGCCAGAAAGGAGCGAACTGAAACTGGGCCGGCATCACGCCGATGATCGTGTAAACCTGATCGGTAAGCTGAACGGTTTTGCCGATCACACCGACGCTGCCGCCGAACTGCCTCTGCCACAAGCCGTAGCCGATCACCAGTTCGCGCGGCGCGCCGGGCTGGTCGTCGCCCGGGTTGAACGTGCGCCCGATCAGCGGCGGCACGCCCAGCGTGGCGAACATATTTGCCGATACCTGTAAACCGGGAATCTCTTCCGCTCGATCGGCGCCCACCAGCGATGCGCTCCAGGCTTGCGCTGCCGCCAGATGGGAAAACGCATGCACTTGCGCCTGATAATCGAGGAAGTCCGCGGGCGCCACAGGGTATTTGCCTTCGTGCAGCGCCACCACCAACCGCCCTGGGTCGCGATAGGGCAGCGGCTTCAGCAGCACGGAATAAACGACGCTGAAGATCGCGGTATTCGCGCCTGTCCCCAGCGCCAACACTAAAATCGTCGCCAGGGCAAACCCGGGGCTTTTTAATAACACGCGGGGCAGCGGCAGCTTCATGCTTCGTTAGACGCCGGATCAGGCGAGCGGTTGGCCGGCCAGAGCCAGTTCCATGCGGCGCAAGCCTTCCTGAAACATTTCGCTGTTCACGCCCATGCCGATGCGGAAGTGGTCCGGCATCTCGAAGAAACGGCCCGGCACGGCGCTGGTCTCGTAATCCGTTCGCAGCCGCGCCAGGAACGTCTCTACGTCTTCGCTTATGAGACGCGGGAAAACCGTGGTTCCCCATGGAGCTTTCGTCGCCAAAAGCCGGCTTTGCCGTTGCAGGAATTGCGTGAGCGCCAGCCGGTCCGCTTCCACTATCCGGCGCGCACGCTCCCGGATGAAATCCAGGTGCTCGAAAGCCGCCACGCTCAACAGTTCAGCCGGATGCGCCGGGATCGAGCCGAACAGATCGTTCAGCCGCCACATTTCCCTCGCCAGATTCGGTTCGGCAAGAATCCACCCGCAGCGCAAGCCGCTCAATCCGTATACCTTCGTCAGGCTGTTGGTGACGATGAACTCCGGGCCCAGGTGGAAGGCCGAGCGCGGCGTGTGCTCGTAAACCGCATCCAGATAGACTTCGTCGACCAGCACGTGTGCGCCCACGCTGCGCGCCATGTCGCCGATCTCGCGCAGCGCCGCCTCCGGTGTCAGCACGCTCGACGGATTGTGCAGGTTGGTGATCACGATCAGCTTCGTTTTCGGCGTCATGGCCGCGCGCACCGCGGCCGGATCCAGCGCGTAGTCGCTCTCGGGCGACCGCGCGAATCGCTTCACGTCCGCGCCGAAATACCGCGCGGCCGAAACGAGCAGTTCGTAAGCCGGATGCTCGATCAACACTTCGTCGCCCGGCGTCAGCAGCGCCGCCATCGCCAGGTGATTCGCCATCGACGTGCCCGCCGCCGCCACCACGCAATCCGGATCGACGCCGCACTTCTGCGCGATGGCCTGCTGCAAAGGCGCGTATCCATAGGTGCTGTCGCCATTGATTTCGAGCGCCGGCTGAATGGGCAGTTCCGCCAGCGGAAACGAACCCACGCCGCTGGTGGCCAGGTTGAAGCGCGCGCGGCTCTGGGTCTTGGCCCAGTTCATGTAATCGGAATGTTTCTGTGGCATGTCGTCAGGAGCGGCGCCGGCTCCAGTACCAATATACGGGAATGCCCGCAAGCAGGATCAGCAGCCCGATGGCGCTATTGGCCGGATAAGCGGCGATCGTGCTCGCCACAATGCCCAGCGCAGGCCAGCACGAAAGCCGCCGTCGTATAAGGATGTCCCGGCACGCGATAGATCCCCGCGGGCAGGCCGGCTACGTCCCGCCGCCGAAAGACGAACAGCGCCGCCGCCGTGAGCGCAAACGAGATGAAATCCACCGAAGTCACGTAGTTCAAAATCTGCTCGTAGCGCCCCGACAGCGCGATCACGGTCGCGAAAACGCCTTGCAGCACGATGGCGACCACCGGCGCGCCGGTGCGCGGCGAAAGCCATCCCACGCTTTCTGAAGAAACAGCCCGTCGCGCGCCATCGCATAATACACGCGCGGCGCCGTCAGGATCCCCTGGCTCAAAAATCCCAGCGTCGATATCGCGATGCCCACCGCCAGGAATTCCGCGCCCGCGCTCGCCCAGCGCCACCCGCATCACCGACGATGCCGGCGTATGCGACGCCGCCAGACCCGCCGGCCCCAGCACCCGCAGGCACACGTAATTCACCGAAAGATACAGCGCGATCACGCCGATGACTCCCGCCACCAGCCCGCGCGAAAGATCCCGCCGCGGATCGCGCATCTCGCCCGCCACGAACGTCGACGTCTGCCATCCTCCATAAGCGAACGCCACCGGAATCATGGCCGCGCCGATCGCCCGCAGCAGCCCGAACGACACCGGCCGGTCGAGCAGCGGCAGCGGATGCACCACGCCGCCGCCCATCGCCACCCCACCACCACCAGCGCCGCGATCGCGGCGGACTTCAGCAGCATCATGGCGCTCTGCACGTTGCTGCCGGCGCGCACGCCCAGGCAATTGATCGCCGTCAGCCCCAGCAGCGCCGCGGCCGCGATCGGCCCGTCGCCCGCCTTCATTCCCGTGATCTCGCGATAATAGCGCGCGAACGTCACCGCCACCGCCGCCATGCCGCCGGTCTGCGTCACCAGCAGCAGCACCCATCCGTAAATGAACGCGACCGACGGATGGTAGGCCTCGCGCAGGTACAAGATACTGGCCGCCAGAATCCGGCAGCCGCGTGGCCAATTCAGCCCAGATGAACGCGCCCGCCATCGCCAGCGCGCCGCCGATCAGCCAGACGCCCAGAATCAGGAACGGCGTGTGAACCTGCTGCGCCACCACGTACGGATTGATGAAGATGCCCGATCCGACGATGCCGCCCATCACGATCATGGTGGCGTCGAAGTAGCCGAGCTGTCGGCGTAGCTGGGTGGCGGGCAAGTCTCCTAAAGTACCACGACCGAAACGACCGAGCCGCCACGGTAACGGAGCGTCCCTCATATCGCGTTCGCAATCGGTCCTCTGGCCAACCTTTGCTACGATGAAGCCATGCAGTTTCCTCGCCTTTTGCACGTAAATCAGAACTTTCCCGACCGCCGTATTACCGATGTTTCCGCGGAGGTCCACCATCAGCTCCAGTCCTCCGGCTTCGCGGCGCGCCTCAAGCCCGGCGCGACAGTAGCCATTGGAGTCGGCAGCCGCGGCATCGCCAACATCGCCACCATCACGCGCGCGGCCGTCCAGTTCTGGAAGTCGCAGGGCATGCACCCGTTCGTCTTCCCGGCGATGGGCAGCCACGGCGCCGCGACCGCCGAAGGCCAGGCCGATGTACTGGCGCATTACGGCATCATCGAGGACACCATTGGCTGCCCCGTGCGTAGCGCGCTCGAAGTCGTGGCTCTTGGCAAAACGCCGCAGGGCATCCAGACTTACATGGATCGGAATGCTTACGAAAGCGACGGCGTCATGCTGTGCGGGCGGGTCAAGTGGCACACCGATTTCATGGGCAAGATCGAAAGCGGCTTGTTCAAGATGATCGCCATCGGTCTCGGCAAATTCGCCGGCGCGCAACATTATCACACCTACGCCTACAAACTCGGTCTCGAAAACACCATCCGGGCCATCGGCCGCACGGTGCTCGAATCCGGCAAAATTCTGGGCGGCCTCGCCATCCTCGAAGACGCCAACCACAACACCGCGAAATTGGAAGCCGTGCCGGTGGAAGGCATGGAACAGCGTGAAGAAGAGCTGCTGGCCCTCGCGAAATCGTGGATGGGCCGCATTCCCATGGATCTCGATATCCTGATCCTCGATGAGATCGGCAAGAACATCAGCGGCGCGGGCATGGATAGCAAAGTCGTCAATCGCAGCGTCTTAGGCGATTACAATCCCTGGCCCAACACTCCGCGCATCGAGCGTATCTTCGTGCGCGACCTCAGCGACCTGACTTACAACAACGCGGTCGGCATCGGCATGGCGGACATCACCACTGACCGGCTGGTCAATCGGATCGATTGGGCGCCCACTCGGGTGAATTCCCTGACTGCTTCCACGCCGTCCGCTATCCGCACCCCCATCCATTACCCGACGGACCGCGAATGTCTCGAAGCCATCTTCCCGACAGTAGGTAAGTTCGATATGCGCGCCGTCACCATCGGCTGGTTCCGCAACAGCCTGGAGCTCTCGCACATGGCTCTGAGTGAGAACCTGCGTCCGCAAATTGAGCAGAACCCCATGCTCAAGATTATTTCCGGTCCAAGTGACATACAGTTCGATGCCACCGGTAACCTTGTCACTGCCGGCATCGCCACCGAGGACGCTCGCACACCCGTGTTGGTATCTTCGCGACGCTGAAAATACCAGTTTGCCTGTATTCCCATCCGTTGCTCACAGCTGTAGCCTGAAACAAAAGGGAATGCCTGGAAGCCGTTGGACCCAATCCCAGATCGACGGGCTCGTCGATCAGATCGTTCACCTGAAAAGGCCGCTGCCGGATATAGACGTTCCCGGCAAAACGCGAGCCGCCATCAACAATCAGCGCAAAAGACTGCAGCGCGCCGGAGTCTTGAACGGATCGTTCGCCGGCCGCGAAGTGAAGCCCTGGACTTTTCCCGAGCTGAAAAAACTCACGACTTTCACCCAGGATTATCGCTTCAGCGCCTCCTTTATCGCGCAGATGGAATTGCTGCCCGGACGAACCAAGGATTCCATCAGCAAGATGATGGGACGCCACGACCTGGGCGATCCAGCCATCAAGGAGCGCGCGCGCAACGCTCAGCGTTTCGACTCGGAGCATCGCGCCGCGTTCGAACAGTTCCTGCAAGGCGAGGGGCGCATGCTGCCGACCATCGTCATCGCCCGCCAATCGGGCCTGGCGCAAAAAACGGTGACGGCTTACCGCCGCCGGTTGGGCATCCAACTCTCGTGGCGCGAAGCGCGTTCGTCGGAGGAGTTCCAGCGCCAGCAGCGCAAGCGAGCCATCGCTTTCGTAGCTCACACGCGCGAACGCTGGCAGCAATGGCGCGAGCGCAAGAAAACGACTTGGGAAAAACTCCGCGAGCAGTTGAGCCACCGCCCGGACTCGCCTCCCGCGCGCGTATGCCAGGAATGCGGCGAGCGATGGTTTGCCACCCGTGAGTTCTTCCACGTGCGCACCCGCCAATCCCCTGGCGGCGTGAAAGTGAGCTTTTGCCGCACCTGCCGTCTCTGCCGCGCGGAACGCCGCCGCAATCCAGAGTTTGCGGTAGCCTACCGGGCTGCAGCCTCGCCGGTCCACTTGCCGGACCCGAACTTACAGAATCCCCAACTTCATTCCCACGCGTGAAAACACCGCCAGCGCCTGGTCCAGCTCGGCTTGGGTGTGCGTGGCTGTAACAATCGTCCGCACCCGGGCTTTCCCCTCAGGTACCGTGGGGAACCCGATACCCGTGGCCAGTACGCCCTCTTCAAATAACGCCGCCGAGAAGGCATGTGCCGCCCGAGCCTCGCCAACCATCACCGGAGTAATCGGCGTCTCGCTCATGCCGGTGTTGAAACCAGCCTTAGCCAGGCCCGCTTTGAAATAGCGCGTGTTATCCCAGAGATTCTGAATGCGCTCCGGCTCCTGTTCGAGTACGTCAAAGGCCGCCATACACGATGCCGCCACCGCCGGCGGATGCGAGGTCGAGAACAGGAAAGGCCGTGCGCGGTGATACAGAAACTCGATCAGGGCTTTGCTGCCGCAAACGTAACCGCCCAAAACACCAATTGCCTTGGAAAGCGTGCCCACTTGAATGTGTACGCGCCCGTGCAAACCGAAATGGTCGATGGTCCCGCGCCCGTTGCGCCCCAGCACGCCCGACGAATGCGCGTCGTCCACCATCATGATCGCGCCGTGCTTCTCCGCCGCTTCCACCAATCCCGGCAGCGGCCCAATATCGCCGTCCATCGAAAATACGCCATCCGTAATCAGCAGCTTGCGGCCTGGCGTGCCATCCAGAGCCGCGAGCTTTTTTTCGGCCGCCTCCACGTCCTTGTGCGGAAACACATGGATCTTGGCGCGCGACAAGCGGCAGCCATCGATGATGCTGGCGTGATTCAATTCGTCCGAGATGATGTGATCTTCTGGAGTGAGAACCGCGGAGACGGTGCCCGCATTGGCCGCAAACCCCGACTGAAACACCACGCACGCTTCGACGTTCTTAAACGCCGCGATGCGCCGTTCGAGTTCTATGTGCAGCGACATCGTGCCCGATATCGTGCGCACCGCGCCGGAACCTACGCCAAATCTCCGCGTCGCATCCAGTGCCGCCTCGCGCAACTTGGGGTGCGTAGTCAGCCCGAGATAATTATTTGACGCCAGATTGATGACGTCGCGTCCGTCGAATCGCGCTTCCGCCGCGCTTTCTGTCTCTAAAACGCGCAGCCTTTGATAAGTCCCGGCGCGTTTCCAGGCTTCTAATTGCTCGCCCAGGTAGGCTAGAGGATCATTCATATCCCCCAGTCTAAGTCAAAGTTAACGCGGATTGCCCGAATCCGATGGCGGCGGCGTCTTCCGTGCGCGCGCGCCTTTCTCTTTGTCGCGATGTTTCGCTTCCGGCGCCATGCGGTCGGCGTTAATTTGCCCGCGCTCGCGCGCTTCTTCGATCCGCTCCTGCCGGTCCGCGGCGGCCTGCTTGGCCTTCTCGTAGCGGATGGCCTCCGCTACACCCGAGTTGTCCTGGTCACGGTCGCGATCGTCGGCCAGCATGGCTGGCAGCCCAGCCATCGCGCCTGCCAATCCGAGAATTAACGCGCATCTGCTTGCTTTGAACATGAACTTCCTCCTCTGGCGGTAGTCCTTGTTGCACGTTACGGACCAATGCCGAGAGTGTCCGGAAATCACAGAAACAGGGAATTCAAACCGGGTCAGTCACGTAATAAATGCATAGAATGGGTGACCAAATCTTACACCCGCGATCCTATCTAATTCGAAGGGTTTGCTCCCAATTCCCTCAGCAGGAATGCGTCGATATCGGTAAACAAACCGACATTCTCATCGATCGAGGAACCAATGCCGTGTCCCGCTGTGCTGCTGGTCCGCAGCAGTACCGGCTGCTTGGTTCCGCTGGCCTGTAACCGCGCCGCCATCTTCCGCGATTGCATCGGATCCACGCGCGCGTCGTTGTCCCCAGTCGTCAGCAAAATCGCCGGATATTGCGTCCCATCCTTCACGTGATGGTACGGTGAGTAGGCATACAAAGCCTTGAATTGATCGGCCTCTTTCACCGTCCCGAACTCTGTCACGTTGAAAGCTCCGTTCGGCGACAACTCCACCCGCAGCATGTCGTAGATGCCGACCATCGATACCACGGCCTTGTACAGATCCGGATGCTGGGTGAACGCCGCGCCCATCAACAGTCCGCCGTTGCTGCCGCCGAGAATTCCAAGCTTCGATGACTGCGTATATTTGTGCGCGATCAGATACCTGGCGCACGCCGCAAAATCGTCGAACACGTTCTGTTTCTTAGTCAGCTTGCCCTGGTTGTGCCAGTTTTCGCCATACTCGCCGCCCCCGCGCAGGTTGGCCTCGGCGATTACCACGCCGCGCAGCAGCAAGGGAACAAATGGCGCCTGATATTGTGGCGGAAGGCTCACATCGTAGCCGCCGTAACCCGTCAGCACCGTAGGATTGTTCCCGTCCAGCTTCACGTCCTTACGATGAATGATGTTCAGCGGAACCTTGGTTCCGTCTTTGGAAATTGCGAACCGCCGCGTCACGATGAACCCGTCCAGCGCCACCGGAGGATCGGTTTTCATCGCCGTAGGCCTCAGCTTGCGCGTCTTCGGATCGAACCGGAAAAAGCCGCCCGTCTCAAGGTAACTGCCGACATAGCAAACACCTCCAATCCCGTCCAGATTGCTACACTCCACCCTGGATACGGCGGGTACGCGTACGCTGGCAGGCGTTCCGTCGCCCGGTAAAAACAGCACCGCGGACGGCCCACCCACCAACTCATTCACTAGCGGACCGTCCTTCGTCGGCGCCACCGACTCGATCACCGCGTCCGACTCCGTCACCAACGGAATCGCCTGATCCACGGTTTCCGCGATGTCCATGCGCAGCACCTTGCCGTGGGGCGCGCCGTGTTTCGATACCAGGTAGATGTCTTTGTTGTAGCCGAAGGCGATCTGCTTTACTTCGTCGCCCGCTCCGGCCAACTGCCGCCAGGGCCGGCCGGCAGCCAGCAGCCAGTATTCATGATCGCCTCCGTCGCCGTAGGCCACGACCACTCCCAAGTGCCGTCCATCGTGCGACGAGGCGAACGATATTTCTGCGATCCGGGGAAAATCCTTGCCAATGGCGTACGTGTCGTCTTCCGGCTTCGCGCCCAGTTTATGAAAGTAGACTTGCTGGTAGAAATGCATATCCGCGGCCGGCCGCTCGCCATCGTGCGGATAGCGCGTGTAATAAAACCCCGAGCTGTCGGAATTCCACGCCACGCCCCCCCCAGCCGTAGCAAAGTTCACGCGCGGAATCA
Source organism: Bryobacterales bacterium (assembly GCA_963738375.1). Classification (GTDB taxonomy): domain Bacteria; phylum Acidobacteriota; class Terriglobia; order Bryobacterales; family Bryobacteraceae; genus Bog-159. The sequence goes on from CAVTWL010000006.1 coordinate 1,155,923, forward strand.
CGTCCGCCAGCGGTTTGCCTGTGGCGGCGTCGTAAATGTGTACGTCTCCGCTTTCGCTACCGCCGCTCGACAGCGAAGCCGCCAGATACTGCCCATCCACCGACGGGACCGCGAAGTCGATTTCCGTAAGATGTTTGGGATCCAGGGCATCCGGATCGAGAACCGTGCGCTCCGAGGAAAGATCGTCCAGCGAGGCCAGCGTCACCACAACCTGATGCTGGTGTCCCGGCTCGCTCTTCATCGCGAACAGTTTGCCGCCGCGTTGTTCGATGGGAGCATATTGCGCCTTGGCGGGCTGGAAGATCTTTTTCAATTCTCGCGACAGTGCTTCGCGGCCGGGCAGCGCATCGAGCGTCGACCGCGCCGCCGCGTTCTCCGCGCCGGCCCATTCTTTCACCGCCGGATCTTCGAAGTTCTCGAGCCATTGGTAGTCATCGGTGACTTTCACTTTGTCATAAGTGTCCGTCACCGGTTTTTTGGGAGTTTGCGGCGGAGCGGTCTGTCCCGCCAGACACGGGACCATCAGGGCAAGCACGGCGGCTATACGGTACATGCTGCCAATGTAGCATCCACCCTTATTGACAACGGCCAAGCGCCAGACCGCAGGCCCCCTCGCAACCCAAAGCTGCTAGAATCCCTCTTCATGCCCAACCTCCGTCCCCTGATCGGACTCCTTCTGGCTGCCTCCGCATGCCCGCAGGCCCTGCAAGTAGGCGCCGGACGCCGCGATATCACGCCGCGCGAGCCTGTCCCCATGTGGGGGTACGGCGACCGCCACGATGCGCTTTCCACCGGCATCCTCGACCCGCTATATGCCGACGCCATCGTGATTCAGGCCGGCGCCAGAAAAATCGCCATCGTCGGCCTGGACCTCGGCCGCGCCCCCGCCGAAGCCTCCCTCCAGCGGATTCGCGCCCGCATCAAGGAACAAGCCGGCATCGAAAACTCCATCATCGCCGGCTCCCATACCCATCATGGCCCGGTGCTTGAACTGACGGATCAGGAGGGCAAAGGCAAAGGCCGCTTCGATGCCGCCTTGCGCTATTACAGCCAAATGGAAGATGGCATCGTGGGCGCTATCGTCGAGGCCAACTCCCGCATGGTCCCCGCCCGCATGGCGGTAGGTTCGGTGCAATTGGACGGCTTCAACCGCAACCGTCACACCAAAATCGAGCCAAAGCCCAGCGACCGCGAACTGGCAGTGATGCGCTTCGACGATGCCGCAGGCAAACCCGTGGTAATCCTGGTGAACTTCGCCGCGCACCCCACCATGCTGCCCGCCGAAATGCTGAAGTTCTCCGCCGATTACGCCGGCGCGCTGAAAGCGAAAATCATGAAAGATACCGGCGCCGCGGCCATCTTCATGCAAGGCGCGGCGGGCGATCAATCCACCAACCCTGGCGGCAAGGACTACCGCGCCTATGGCGAAGCGTTAGCCGCGGAGGCCATCAAACTGTCGCAGTCTCTCCAGCCCGCCGAAGTCGCCAAGCCCTCCCTCGATGTCCGCGAGGAGCGCCTGCAGTTCAAAGCGCGCCTCGAGCTGTCCAACCCCATGGTCAAGGCCGCGTACTCCAAAGCATTCTTCCCGGAACTCGTGCCCAATTACATCGACGAGTATGCCGCGGGTGTCCGCCCCCGCCTGACCGTCGCGCTGCTCAACGGCGACATCGCCCTGGTCGGCGTGTCGGGAGAATTCTTTAGCAATCACGCCATCCGCCTCAAACAGCGAGCCCGTGTGAAGCAGCTATTCTTCTTCGGTTATTCCAACGGCTACCACCAATATTTCCCGACTATCGAAGCAGTGGCGGAAGGAGGCTACGGCGCCGACCAGGCTGTTTCGCCCGTCGCCATCGGCGCTGGAGAAGAAGTCATGGATCGCGCCTTGCTGCGCCTCTACCAGATGATGGGACGCATACGCGAGTGACGCGGCAGCCTACCGCAGCACAACCTTAGCCAGCCCCGCATTATTGGCGCTGTCCAGGACGCGAATCACCACCAGGTGCTCGCCCGGCGTCAGCTTATCGAGTGACAGCACGAACTTCTCCTGCTGCGAATCGATCACGCCATCCGCGGCTTCGAGCGGCACCCAGCCCGTGGCATCCAGCGAATATTCGCAGCGACGCAAAGGCGATGCCGCATCGCGCGCTTCAAACGCCAGATCGGCCGACGCGCCGTTCCGGTGTACCGGGCCCACCGTCACCACGGGGGGGGTATTGTCAATCATCACCGGAGCGCTGGTCAGGTCCGCTTCGCGCGCGGTAGCCGGCGGGTTGACCTCCTGGTCGGATGCCTGCACGCGAAAGTAATACTTGCCGTCCGCCAGCACATCGCTGTCGAAGGTGAAAGCGTTGTCGTGCAAGCCGCCCTTCAACAGCATCCAGCGCCGCTCATCGTCGGCACGGAAATAAAGGCTGTAAACCAGGCGGTCGCCATCGGGATCTTCCGCCTGCCAGCTCACCGTAATCTGCTGCGCCGCGGCGCGCGACAGCGTCTGCGTCGGCGTGCCCGCCGCCGAAGACGTGCTCGTGTCGCCCGTATCCGTCACCGTCACCGTATACGGCGAAATGGCCTGCTGCTGCGCGCCCTTGCTACCCGCCGCAGCCATCTGTAACGTCACATTGACACTCTTCACCACCGGCGGAGAATTCTGCGGCAGATACGCCAGCGTCACATTGTCCACGATCGGCGTCACTCCGCCCGTTCCCGCGAACTCCGCCTTCCACTGGATGTACCGTGCATTCGGACTCGCAATCGCGGAGGCCGCCGCATCGCTCAACGGCTCCGACCAGTCGCTCCACGTCTTATCCGGCCGCGCGGAATTTCCCGACCGGGTCCGGAACACAAGCGTCGACGCCGGCACCATCTCGGACCGCCAGCTCAAGCTGCCCCACCGCGATGCCGTCCCCGCATCGTGTACCGGCGATTCGTACCAACCCGACGCCCCCGGGGCTTCGCCCAGCCGGTAAATCCTGCCCATATCGCCGGTCGCCACCAGCACCGAACCCTGCGAAGGCAGCAGCCGCGTGGCCTCGCCTTCATTGGTCTGCAGCACCAGCGTCACCTTGTGGTCTTTCGAGATCCCGTAAATCCGCCCGTTGGTATCGGTCGAAAACAGTAGCTGATTGGGCAGCGCCAGCAGATCGTACGCGTTCTCTTCCTTCGAGCTCCACAACGTCTCCACGGTGTTGTCCGCGTTGATCCGATAGATGGCGGAGCGCTCCACGCCGGTAAGATCGGCCGTCGCCGTAAATTGCGTGGACACCTGTGGAGTCGCCGCCGCTTGCGCCTGTTTCAGCGGATCGGCTTGCGGCTTCAACTCCGCGCCGGGCTGCGTATTCTGCGCCTCGACGGTTACGGTTTGCGGCGCGCCCTGCACCGCTGTCACTCCTGATGCACCCGATTGTGCCGCCTGCGTAGCCGCCTGCGTTCGCTTCGCCAGCGATCCGCCCAGCGCCGCCACGTAAACGCTGCCATCGGCCTGCGGGATGATTGACCGGATTTCCGGGAGGCTCGCATCGTACAACACGAAGGCCTTGTCCTTGGCCGTCACACGATACAGAATGCCATTCGGCTCCGTGCCGGCGAGCAGACGCCCTTTCGCATCCACCGCCAGCCCCGTCACATGCGATTGCCCGGTGTCGTAATAGAGTTCCGCATTCCCCGCCGACGTCACACGATAAATCTTCCCCTGATCGCCTGTGCCCACATACAACGAGCCATCCGCTGCCGTTGCCAGAGACCAGATGTACTTGGTCTTGGGCGCGAAATATTCCGTGGCTTTCCCGTTCTCGATGCGGTAAACTTTACCGTCGGGCGACGTGCCCGCATACAGAACGCCATGGCTGTCGGCGGCGATGGCAAAAATCTCCGGCTGGTCGGCGGTCCACACCAGCGAGCTCTTGCCCGTCCGGTCGATTTGATACATCCGCCCGCGATGCCCGGTCGCCACATACAGCGTGCCGTTGGCGCCCTCGGCCACGCTCCAAACCACCGCTTGCCCGGAAGAGAACAACGTGTCCACTTTTGGCGCCAGCGTTAGCCGCCCATCGCGGCTCAAGGACACGCCCTGAAACTGGCCGCGAATGAAATCCTGGTAGCTGGTCATCTCCCACGCAGTCGTCGCGGAAGCCAACGCTGCGATGGGGGCCGCGAACAGCAGCAGCGCGGCGGAACGGCGCGGCATCATTCCTTCACCTCAATCTGAATGGTCTTCGACCCGCTGATGACGTAGTCGCCGGCATCGAATTCCAGCTCGGCAACCTTGGAGTTGCGTGTCTGCGAAATGCTGCCCTGCGGCCCTTGTGCTCCGGCCAGAATCATCGCCACCGAGGGCGGCGGATCCGGCAAGTCCGAGCCTTCCACCTGGAACGCCGTCTCGGGACGCCACACCCGCACATAAGCCTTGGTATTCGCCCGCAAGCTGTTCACCGTCGAAAGCACCTGCGCAATCGACTTCGGTTGATTGCCGACCACCTGCCGCAGTTCCGTAAGATTGGTGGTCATGCCGTCGGCAACCGTGAAGTACAGCGGTCCCGGCGTGAGGCCCGGCGGAACCTGATAAACCATCGTCCGCGTCACTTCCGCCCCATTCTCGCCGATCAGATTGGTGGTGAGCTCCACTTTGCCGCCCGCCCGCACCTCGCGCCGCCCCGCCGCCACGCTGTCGATCTGATATTGCTTCTTGGCATCGAACGATTCAATGTCGAGGTTCACCTTTTTCACCCCCAGCGTATCGAACCCGCTTTGCAGCACGTAAGCCAGCGGCACGGAGGTTGAAAGCGATGCGATCATGGCGGAGCCCGTATCCGCGGCGTACATATTATTCACCTTCAGCGGCGCGGTAGATCCCTGAAATTCGATTTCGCCCGTCACCCGGAAGCTGGAAGCCCCCACCGTGCGTTCCGTCGCGTCCAGGGCGTTGAAGATCGCCATCTGCATCAGCAGCGGGGCCAGAAACCGGTCGTTCACCATCTCCATCTGGTAGTTGTCCAGCCGCTTCCCGCCGCGCGAAACGGAAATGGAAATCGGGGCCATGGCCGCGGCGCGCCCCAGTTCCCCCGCGACGGCGGTATTGCGGTCCTGCAAAATCGAGCCCATGGTTTCCTTCGGCGCCGAAATCTTAAAGGACGCCGACATCACCGGCAGCAGCGCCATCACTTCCGAGCGCGTAAAGGGCAGCGCCGTCGACCCGACTGCCAGAAACCGATGCCCGAACGCATAAATCTTGCTGCCATCGACGTAGGTCACCGTGCCATCCGCCCCGATACTCAAGTCCCCGGTCATCAACTGCACGCTGATCATCGAGCCGGGCACAACCCGCGACGGATCTCCCATGTGCGAATTCGTTGCACCGCCCGAGGAAAGCGCCTGCGCCGGCTCGAGCCCCAGCGAACGCAACTGCGGAGCGAAAGCGTCCAACGTCGCGCGGGTAAAGCCGGCAAACGAAACGGGCGTCGCGATATCCATCATTTTGGCTTCGCGAGGCGTGGAGTCCAGCCGCCCGGGCAGCAGGCGCGTCAGGTCCTTCGAGGCGAACAGCGCCGCCAGCGAAACCTCGTTGCGCGCGACCTGGGCGGGCGCATCCGACCGTCCCTCCTCCGTCACCCGCACCATTTCCTCGATGGGCCGGATGCCGGTAATCGCATCCTTGGCAAAAGGGAACGCCAAGGCTACCGCGCCGGCCAGTTTGCCGTCGATATAAACCGGACTGCCGCTCATGCCCTGCAACACGCCAGTTTCGGCCAAAGGGCCACCCGAAAGCCGCGCCAGGATCAGATTTTGCTTGGGGCCGATGTTCTCCAGCACCCCCAGCACTTCCACCTGAAATTCGTCGATGCGCGTACCGGAAAACACCGTCTTCCCGATGCCATGTTGTCCGGGCCGGATGTCTTTCAGCGGAAAAAACGCAGTTTGAGCGTGGAGGGCGGCGGCGAGGGCCAACACCGCGGGGACAGCGAGGCGCGACACGCTTACTATTCTACCGTGGAACCGCATGATCCTATGGTGAAAAGGACGCCCCGGGAAGGCCCACGGTTCCCTTTATGCGTTCATTCCGCGCCGACGGCCCGCATGTAGTCAGCCAGCGTCTTGCCAGGCTCATCCGCGAAGAACGACCCCGTGCGCGTGCAATTCCTCACCCGGTCCAGACGAAAATTCCGAAACGCCGTGCGCAGATCGCACCATGACCCCAGCGTCCACGTCGATCCCCAGAAGGTCAACGCCAACGGCCGCACTACCCGCCGCGTCTCCTTGCCGTTGTTATCGATGTAGGCAAGCGCCAGCACCGCGCGATCGTCAATGGCTGCCCGCATCGTCTCGATCAGTTGATCGGTCGCGCGATGCGCGTTGTACAGCGGCGCATAGATCTGCGGGCCGTCGATCTCCGCCCGCCGGTGCTTCGGCAGCGCCAGGATGATCTTGTCCAGCGCCGGAACCGCTGCCGCCCGGAAACGCGGCCCGCCAAAGGCCTGCACCATCCGCAAGCCCACCACCACCGCTTCCACTTCCTCCCGCGTAAACATAAGGGCGGTCAGCTCAAATGACCGGTCCACGCAATAGCCGACGCCCGCCTCGCCCTTCACCGGTATGCCCGAAAGGGACAGATCCCGCACGTCCCGGTAAATCGTGCGCTCCGAGACACCCAGGAAACCGGCCAGCTGAGCGGCGGTGGTCAGCCGCCGCGCGCGCAGGTGCTGCACAATCTGGAAAAGCCGATCGGCACGCCGCATGAACGACTATTATCATCCCTCTTCGTGCAGCCCCACCCGGTTGCCTTCGGGATCCACAATCAGCGCGATGGCGCCCATTCCCGGCGGCAGCGGCGTTTTCGGCAGCGCAATCTCCCCGCCCGCCGCCCGCACCCGTTCCAGCACGGCATCGAGCGCCCGATCCGTATTCAGATAGATCGTCACGCCGTTCTGCGACGGCCTGCTGTCCGCCCCCTTCATCACGCACCCGCCCGTGGCGCTGCCGCGATCATAAGGAAAGATCGCCAGAGAAGCCGCGCCCACCGTTTCCTCCCGCAGCGCGACTCCCAGAATGGTTTCATAAAACATCTTGGCCCGCGCAAAATCCAGCGCCGGTATCTCGAACCAGTTGATTGGTTTGTTCATGCCCCGAGTATGCGGCAGCCCTCCTGACACCGTCCTGTCAGCAGACTTGCCCAACCAGTTGTGTTGACTTCGGCCGCCAGTGGACGTAATATTTCGGGGGGGGGGGTGTTCAATGAAAACAATCGCGTCCAAGCTCTTTCTGCCGCTTTTCTTCGCTGCCGCGAGGCGCAACTAATTCCGGAACGATCTTTCGCATCTCGCCAGACGCGCTCGTTGAAACCGTTCATGACTTTTGCACCGAGGGCTGCACGGATAGCGCAGGACCCAATTCATTGATCCGGGCAACGGATGGCGACTTTTACGGAACCACTTTTTATGGACTCGTCGGAGGAGAACCGTCTTCAAGATAACCGCAAGCGGCGTATTTACGTCGCTCTACACCTTTTGCCAGCAGAACGGATGTCCGGATGGTCAAGCACCTACCGGGCTGGCACAGGCCAAGGGCGGCTCCTTTCACGTTCAACACTTTACACACTTTCCATCTTTCCGACGGGGCACATCCCGACGGTCCCGTCGTCCAAGGTGCCAACGGCGTATTTTATGGTTCCACCTATAACGGCGGAACCAGCACCACCTGCCCGACGCCAAGCGCCTGTGGCACCATCTTCAGCTTGGCCCTTGGTCAGTAACGCCTGATGGTCAGCGCCCCCGAGCCAGCCGCCCAAAAACGAATCCCAACCCCCCGCTAATCGCTACCACCGCCACATGCCACACCATTACGTGAATGGCTTTCAAATTCGGGCAGTGCAGCTCCAGCATCCCCAACCCGGCCAGGCCCGCGACCGTCCCTCCGGCCAGCCCCGCCGCGCCCCAATCCAGCACATATCCGCGCCGCAATAGCAGCGCAATCGCAAAGCCCGTGGGCGCGGCGATGAGCAAACCGGCCTTCAAACAAGGAATGCCTTCCTCCACCAAATGCGCCGTATCGTAGCCCCGAAAAAGCACCGCGAAAACGCCGGCCGCGAGCGTGCAAGCCAAGGCCCAAGACAAAGGCCCCAAATTCCTGCCCGCCCCCGGCCGCATCAGGCGCGCGCACGCCACCGCGCCCAGCCAGCCGGCTCCCAGCAGCGCCGCACAGATAATCGCGCGCTCCGGCCCGGCCAGTGCCCGCAGCCCGGCCATTCCCAGGAACGCCGCGCTGTCCACCGCCGCCGCCACAAACAACAGCACCAGGATCAAGGCATGCTGCCAATCCGGGGCCATGGCAGGCACCGGCCGCAGATCCCGCAGGATGGCTGCCTCCGCCCGCGCCGCGGCCGCGCGATCCTCGGCGCCGCCCGCCGGGAAGGACCGTTCCGCCGCTTGTTCCAGCCTATTGCCGATCTCCTCGGGCGTCACGCGCTGCTCTCCTTGGCCGATAAAATCTCGCGCAATTTCTGGTAAGCGCGGTGTGCTTTCTGCTTCACCGAACCGGGACTCGACGATGTTGCGCGCGCGACCTCCTCAATCGACATCCCCGAAACCTTCAGCATCACGATCACTTCGCGCTGCGTTTCCGGCAGCGCGGTCAACATCGCATGGATGTCCGGAAGCTCCGCCGCGCCACCCGCGCGCGCCGCCGTTTCCGGCAAGATATCCACCTGCCGTTCGTGCGCCTCGCGCCTGCTCACTTTCCGGTAATGGTCGAGGCTGGCATGGCGCGCGATGGCGAGAATCCAAGGCAGCAGCGCCTCGCTGGGACGATAGGTATGCCGCGCGCGGTGCAAGCGCATCCACGTATCCTGCACCAGATCGTCGGCGTGCGTTCGATTGGAAGCCTGTAGCAGAAAGTAGCGGCGCAGAAGAGGAGTGACTCTTCCTACCAGCGCCGCCGCGGCGCCCTGGTCCGCTTGCTGGTAGCGAAACATGAGCGATTCGAGACTCTCCACCCCTTCTCGAAGTGTACTCATTCGGCGCGAGCTTTTATCATAGACGAGATTTTCTGAGCCGGACAGGCCCCCAAGGCCTGTCCGCGACTTGAGCGTGGCTATTGGGCCGTCACCACCGCCATCCCGTTCGCCGCCCCGTTGATCGTAGCTACGCCCGCCAGCGACAGATTCCCGTCTTCGTCCACGTGAAATACCGACAAATGCGAAATACTGCCCGAGCCGTCGATCACGCCAATCAGGTGGCCCGCGTAAGCGATATCGGTCGGATCGCCGTTCAGGGTCGCCGCTACCGCCGCATCCTGCACGATTTCCGCGCCGTACACCGCATACCGAGAAATGCTCATGCTCGGCGAATTCGACGAAAACAGGAATGCTCCATCGAGCGTCACCCAACACGGCGCCATCTGCGTCCCCGATCCGGTCACCGTCAGCACATCGCCGTTCCGCACCAGGCTGATTTCGTTGGCGTGCGCAATGGTCACGTAAGCGTCGTTGCCGCGCGTCACCAGCCCGAACGGCGCATTCACGTTGGCCGGAATATTCGAAACCAGCGTGGCTAATCCCGTCACCGCTCCGCTCGCCGTCAGGTTCACCGTTTCAATCGCATTGCTCTTCTCGGTCACGATGATTTGCCCCGGCAGTACGCCAACCTGCGCCGCCGATCCGTCGCCAATTACCAGCGAAGCCGTGCCGTCGGGAGCCGCGCTCACTCCGCTGCTCGAAATCGGGTGCGATTCCACCGTGGTCGTTCCCAGAATATAAAGATGGTTCTTCCCGAACGCCACGCTCACCGGGCTCGAACTCGCAGCCACCGTCCGGCTGAACTGGTATCCGCTGCCCGCCCGCTGGAACATCGAGACGTTATTCGATCCGAAATTGACCACCGCCAGATGATTCTCCATCGTGGCGATTCCACCGGCGTTCCCCGCTACCCCTCCCGCCCCTTGCGTTGGGATGGTCTGCATCAACTGCGCGTTCTGGTTATAGACCAGCAATTGATTGCTCGCGGCATTCGAGGCCGTGACAATCAACGTCTGCGCCTGCGCGGCCGCCGCTGCTACTGCCAGCAACGCGGCTGTCTTCACGTTTTTGAAAATTCGCATGGTACTCTCCTGAGTTTGATTTCGGCCGGCAAACAAGTCCGGCTGTCAAATCAGGTTCGCGCGATGCTCCTGGAAAGTTACGGTAGGATTTACTTCTTTTTGTCTACTTCCACGTCGGGAATTCCGAAGTGCCCGCCCAACTCGCTCAAACTATCCAAATCGATCACTCCGACTATATTCACCAGCGTGAGTTGCTTGGGCTCGGTGGCGATGATCGCCAGACCCCCGATCCCCTTGGCATCGTTCCTGATATAAACCTCTACCGTTTCGCCCTGATCGTTGCTGTGCGTGCCCACAATGCGCTGCCAATCGGGAGTGTGCAGCGGCGCACGGAACGATTCCACATCGGCCGGCGTGTATTCCCCCGGCTTTTTGAACTCGAAGCTCTTCACGTAAATTCCCTTCAGGCCGCCGACCAGCTTTTTCACCTTGGCTTCGTCTTTGTCGTCGTCGGAGAGGAACTTGGTGGCGAAGCGCAGCAGCGCGCCATCCAGGGACACATCCACGGTGTCGCTGGCGCGGGCCGCCAGCTTGTCGAAATTCCATTTCACCTGCTGCGCCTGCGCCGCGCCCACCGCCAGCAGCGCCGCCATCAACCATCCCGCCAGTTTCATGAATTGCTCCGGTGCGTCAACATTTGCACTTTCTTCTGCGCCTTGTTCAGTTTGCCTCCGGCGATCCGCATGGCCAGCATGACCTGCGATTTGGCGCGTTCGCCCTCATACCGGCGATACTCCAGCCCGCCCGCCAGCACCAATGCCGCGGCCAGCGGCGCAGCCCACCGCAGCCACATCCGCGTCGACCGCCGAGCCGGCGGCGCTGCGTTCACCCGCGCCAGTACCCGGCCGGCAAAATCCGCCGAAGGCTCTTGCCGCCGTAACGCCGATCTTAGTTCATCATCCAAGGAAGCCATTGTTCATATCCTCACGACAAGCCGGACGCCAGCCCGGACACCCGCGACAACTTCTCGCGCAGCAGCGCCAACGCGCGCTGCAATTGACTCTTCACCGTACCCACCGGAATCCCCAACACTCCCGCGATCTCCGTAGGATTCAGGTCCTCCTGATACCGCAGCACCACGATGGCTCGCGACTTCTCCGGCAGCGCCGCCACCAGCTTATTCAGCGCCGTCCCCAGCATCGGATCGCCCGCCGCCGCGAGCGCTACCGGCTCGGGCGCGTTCTCCAGGCTTACCATCGGCCGCCGCTGCCGCCGCCGCGCCTCGTCGAGCGCCCGGTTCGTGGTCACCCGCCGCAGCCAGAACAGCACGTGTTCCGGCGATTCCAACTCCGCCAGATGCTCGTGCAGCGACAGAAACACGTCCTGCGCCAGTTCTTCCGCCACCGCCCGGTCGCGCAGCATGTGCCAGGCGATGCTGAATACCATCGCCTGGTGCTGCTTCACCAGCGCCGCGAAGTCGAATGCGGGAGCCGTCGCCGGCGCCCGCCGTGGCATCTCGATAACCGTCACTTCCCACTCACATCGTACGCGATTCTGCTCGAAACCTTGGCCTTGGTGAACCCGCTGTTGGTCATGTTGATGGACATGTTCCGCGCGTAGAAGAAAACCGCGCGAATGTGGAATTCGCCGCCGTAGCTCACCGGAAACCACAGCCCGTCGTCGAATTTCTCGTAGCTCACCGTGAAACCAAGGCCCTTCACATCCGTCCCCAACAAAACTTTCACGGCCATCGGAATGCGCACCGCGAATTTGGTGGTGACCATCACCGGCTGGCATTCTTCCGCGTCGATCAACGCCTCGCCCTTCCAATCGGCATCTTCAGTATGCGGCTTCGGGTGGAAGCTTATCCGGTAAATCGCGCGCCCCCGGTAAATTTCCTTGCCCTCCAGCAGGTAGTCGTACTTGGCCTGCTCTTTGGCGGTCAGCGGGAACATATCGTGCGCCAGGCCGTCCTTGGACTCTTTGTCGCCGGTCATATCGTTGACCATGTCCCGCATCAAATCGCCGTCGATATCCAGGTCCTTCATTTCCTTGCCCGGCTCGCTGTAATCGACCAACTTGCCACCGCGATCCACTTTGCCTTCAAAGTGGGTCAGTTTTTTATCGATCCCCTCCGGCGTGGGCGTGACCGTGAATTCCGATTTCTCCTCCCGCGTGAGCTTGCCGTTGGTGCGATGAAAGCGCGCCAAAACCTTTTGATTGTAGATGTATGCCCGGCGCATGTCCTGCGCGCGCGCCTGGTTTTCCCCCACCCGCGCCATGATCTGGTCGATGGTAGGTTCCGCGGCCAGGGCGGGGAAGACCGCTAAGAGAATGAGAAGAATCCTCATAAACACTATTACGCACCGGCCGGCCGGGAGAACGCAAAGATTAACGGCCTGGTGGTCGATCAACAATGCGCTGCGAGCGGGCGCTCCGATACCAAGTGCTTCTCCAGAACAATTACGGCCGCCGATTAACGCGGATGAACGCCGATAGTGGTGACCCCCGCTCCAAAACGATTCGCTTCCACTCTACTTTGGGCCTCTGGAAGTTGACTAAAAGGCAGAGGGTCCGGCCGGAGGCTCGCAGATAGTTCAGGCACTGCGCCGTGTGTTCGTTGGCCAGGTGCTCGACACACTTCAATTCCACCACCAGGACGTCTTCGACGAGGATATCGGCATAGTACTGCCCGACGGGGCAACCCTTGTAGGAAACGGCAAACGACGCCTGGGCCGTTGCACGAATGCTACAAAGCCGAAGCTCGGTTAACAATGCCCGTTCGTAGACTTTTTCAAGAAATCCAGCGCCCAGCGTGTTAGAAACCTCGAACACCGCGCCTAATACGCGCTCCGTCAGGGAATCGAAGCCGCGTTCATCCGTGTTCATCGGGAGCTCAATATCTTTAGCCTTGTGCCGCCTCATATCAACTTCTCTCCGAAAATCTTATGGCCGCAGATCAACGCCGATGAACGCGGATGTCCCGTCAAGGGTTTGACAGATGCGCTAAAATCATACTATTCAAACCTCTTACGCCACTGCATGCCGCTAGCCTCGACAACCCGCGCCGAAGAGTTCCGCGACCAGCTCTCGCGCCGCGCCATGGTCGCCGACGGCGCCATGGGCACCATGCTTTATGCTCGCGGGGTGTTCATCAACCGCTGTTTCGACGAGCTGAATATCTCCTCGCCCGACATGGTCCGGCAGATTCACCAGGAATACGTCAAGGCCGGCGCGGAGATTCTTGAAACGAACACGTTCGGCGCCAACCGCATGCGCCTGGGCGCATTCGGCCTTGCCGAAAAGCTGCATGCAGATCAACCAGGCCGGCGTGCGCCTGGCGCGCGAAGCCGCCCGCGAAAATGCCTTCGTCGCGGGCGCTATCGGCCCGCTCGGCGCGCACATCGAGCCGCTCGGGCCTACTTCTTTCGCCGAAGCCCGCGCCATTTTCCGCGAACAGGCCGAAGTGCTCGCTGGACGCCGGCGTCGATCTGCTGGTTCTCGAAACCTTCGGCAACCTCGACGAGATGCGCGAAGCCCTGATGGCGCGCGCGGGAAGCCGCCGGGCCCGAGATCACGATCGTCGCGCAAGTCACTATCGACGATAACGGCAACCTGCCCGGCGGCACCGAAACCGAAGTCTTCACACGCCTGCTGGACCAGTGGCCGGCCGACGTCATCGGGCTCAACTGCTCGGTCGGCCCCAAGACCACCCTCGAAACCGTTGAGCGGATGATGCAGTTCTCGTCGAAGCCGGTCAGCGCCATGCCCAACGCGGGCGTGCCGGTCGCGCGTCGAAGGCCGCAACATTTATCTCTGCTCGCCCGAATACATGGCGCAATACGCGCGGCGCCTGCTGTGGGCCGGCGTGCAGCATCGTCGGCGGATGCTGCGGCACCACGCCCGAGCACATCAAGCTGATTCGCGCCGAAGCGCGCTCCCTGCAGCCGGTCCAGAAGAAACTGGCGTCACCGTGGAAGAGCCCGAAGCCAAAGCGCAGGCCATGCCGAAGGTGCCTGTGGCGCAAAAGACCAAGCTGGGCGCCAAGCTCGCCGCGGGGAAGTTCGTTTCCTTCGTCGAAATCCTCCCGCCGCGCGGCGTGGATGCCTCCACGCGAAATCGACGGCGCGCAAGCTGCTGCGCCGAGCACGGCATCGACTGCATCAACGTGCCGGATGGCCCGCGCGCCAGCGCCCGCATGAGCGCGCAGGTGACCTGCCAGCTCATCCAGCGCGATGCCGGCATCGAAGCGGTAAATCATTTCTGCTGCCGCGACCGCAACATTCTCAGCATCCAGTCGGAACTGCTGGGCGCCCACTGTGCCGGCGTCCGCAACCTGATCTGCATCACCGGCGATCCGCCCCGCATGGGCAGCTACCCCGATGCCACCGCGGTCTTCGACGTGGATGCCATCGGCCTGGTCAACATCGCCAATAATCTGAACCACGGCCTGGATATCGGCGGCAACGCCATGGGTTCGCAAACTGCGCTGTTGATCGGCGTCGGCGTCAATCCAGGCGCGCCCAACATGGAAGAAGAGATCCGCCGTTTCGAATGGAAAGTGCAAGCCGGCGCGGAATATGTCGTCACCCAGCCGGTCTTCGATCTGGCATTGCTCGAGCAATTCCTGAAACGCATCGAGCATGTCAAGATTCCAGTTATCTGCGGAATCTGGCCGCTCACCAGTTTCCGTAACGCCGAATTCATGGTGAATGAGCTGCGCGTCCCCGTGCCCGAGCATTACATGGAGCGCATGCGCCTGGTGGATAACGCCGAGAAGGCGCGCGACGAAGGCGTCGCCATCGCCCGTGAGATGGTCCAGCGTGTCAGCGGAATGGTGCAAGGCGTGCAACTGAGCGCTCCCTTCGGGCGCTATCAGATGGCTATCGATGTGGCGGAAGCGATTGGGCCGCGCTAGGGGTCGCGGCGTTTATGGCAACTGATCTTGTGGAAGTAGATGCGGAATCGCCGCAGCCGGAAGCGATCGAACGCGCCGCCGCCGCCATTCGCCGCGGAAAAGTGATTGCCATTCCCACGGACGCGCTTTATACGCTGGTGGCCGATCCCTTCAATTTGCGCGCGGTGTCCGGCGTCTTCCGGGCCAAAGGCCGCGAGATCCACCGCTCCTTGCCGCTGTTGGTTGCCGATGCCATGGCGGCCGAGGATCTGGCGTCCGAGTTGACCAGCCGCTTCTTCCTCCTCACGCGCCGCTTCTGGCCGGGACCGCTCACCATCATCGTCCCCGCCTCCGCGCGGGTGCCCTTGAAAGTAACGGGCAATACGGGCCGCCTGGCGGTCCGCCAGCCGCACGGCAAAATCGCCAGCGCCCTGATCGCGGCCATGAACCAGCCCCTGATTTCCACCAGCGCCAACATCTCCGGCTCGCCTACCTGCCGCAGCGGCATCGAAGTCTTCGGCACCATGGACGGCCGCGTCGACCTGGTGCTCGATGGCGGCCCTTGTTCCGGCGCCGGCGCCACCACCGTCGATATCACCGAGCCCTACTGGAAGATCATCCGCGAAGGCGCTATCGAAGAGAAAGAAATCGCCGAAGCCTTGCGCGCCACCGAGTGACCGGCATGCTGCGCCATCGTTGGGCATTGCTCGCGGCCATCGTGGTCTTCCCGCCCGCGGGCCTGCTTGTCTGGTGGATGCGCCGCGGCGTCCGCCCCATTCCGCGCATCGCCGGTACGCTGGGCATTTTCGCCATTGCCATCCTTGAACTCTTCGCCGTGTACGGCCTGCGCCTCGAATGGAATGGCGCCATCAAGTTGAACGGCATTTCCTTCGACACCCGCGCCAAGCGCGACGCGCGTCTGGAAGCCAGCCGGGCGCAACAGCGCGCAACTACGCCAGTGCCCCAGTCTACACCGGAACCACCCCCCCCACCCGCGGCCGAAGCCGCACCGGCCGCCGCACCGGTCATCCCAGCGTACTGGACGGATTTCCGCGGTCCCCATCGCGACGGCGTCTACACCGAAACGAAGATTAATTCCGCATGGCCGCCCGCGGGACTCACTTCCCTCTGGAAACAGCCCATCGGCGGCGGCTACGCCTCTTTCACTGTCGCCGAAGGCCGCGCGTACACGATTGAACAGCGCCGCTCCAACGAAGCCATTACCGCCTACGATATCCAAACCGGCCGCGAGATCTGGGCCTACACCTATCCCGCCTTGTTCGATGAAATCCTCGGCGGCGCCGGTCCCCGCGCCACGCCCGTTTATCACGACGGCTTGCTCTACTCTTTAGGCGCCAAGGGCGATTTGTATTGCCTTACCGCCCGCACCGGCAAAGTGAAATGGTCGAAGAATATCCTGGCCGATAACCACACCGCCAACCAGCAATGGGGCATGGCCGCCTCGCCTTTGATCGCCGGCAACCTGGTGATCGTCACGCCCGGAGGATCGCCGGGGAAAAGCATGGTGGCCTACGAGCGCATGACGGGGGCGCCCGTCTGGCACGCGCTCGACGACCATGCCGGATACACTTCGCCTATCCTCGCCACCCTGGCCGGACGCCAACAAATCGTCTGGATCAGCGGCCAGCGCGCGGTTGGCGTTGCCCCGGAAAATGGCGCGCTACTTTGGGAATACGCCTTCCCCGCCCAGATGGACATGAACTGCGCTCAACCGGTGGTTATCAGCGATTCCGAGGTGTTCCTTTCGTCGTCGCCCGGACCCGGCGCCGCGTTGCTGGAAATCTCCGAAACTGGAGGCGCGTTCACGGCGCGTCCGGTCTGGAAAAACAACCGCATGAAGAATAAGTTCAATTCTTCGGTGCTGTACCAAGGCTACCTCTACGGCTTCGACGATACGATCCTGGCTTGCATGGACGCCAAGACGGGCGAATTGAAATGGAAGGGCGGCCGCTACGGTTACGGCCGGTTGCTGCTGGCCGGCGGATACCTGGTCGTTACCACGGAGCAGGGCGATGTCGTGTTGGTGCGCGCGACACCGGACAGCCATCAGGAGTTGGCCCGCTTCTCCGCAGTGGAGGGCCGCACCTGGAACGTCCCTGCTATCGATAACGGCCTGCTCCTGGTCCGCAACGCCAGCGAGATGGCCTGTTTCCGGCTGCCGTAACCACTGCCGCGGCGCGGCGCTCAAAAGCGCGCAACCTGAGCGAACGAAGCCTATGTTGTTGATGACAGGTGGCTTGAACGCGGAACGGTGGAACGGATGGGGAGGCGGGTTTGGGTTTTGAGTGAAGCAGGCAGTTTTGGGAGCGGTTTTTGTGGATTTCGGGGGTAGTACAGACGCAGTTGGGGTGTTAGGTCTTGGGTCGCGGGCTGAATTGCCAAAGAACGTACTACAAGGAAGCTAGCGGGTATCGGCGGGGGCGCAAGTCATGGGCGCGGGTTCGGATTGCGGGGACATGACGTAAGCGGGCGGCGAGACATGGGGGCTGGAACTGGCGGCCGCCGCGACAGGCTTGCGCTGTTCGGATTCGGATGCGCGTTCGCGGGCGCGGCGTTCGGCCTGGATCTTGCGCAGGCTTTCGAGGGCGCGGTCGAAGGTGCGCTGGTGATGAGCGCTGGATTTGTCGACGCGTTGGACCATATCGATGTTGCGGTCTTCGCCGGTATTCATGTGACGGAGGAAGGCGACGCGTTCGACGCGGGCGAGGCGGGCGAGCATCCATTGGGCGTGGACCATGGCTTCGACGTAGCAGTGTTCGGTGCGGCCGACGGGACTCCAGTCGGATTCGAAGTCTTCCCAGAGGTCGTAGTATTCGAAGGGGTCTTCGCCGAGTTCGGGGCAGATGGTGAAGCGGGTGCGGAGGCCCCAGGTGATGGCGTTGCGGCTGGAACGTTCTTTACCTTCTTCGCTGGTGGGTCCCGGACTTTTCTGGGCGTTTTGTTTATTGGCCTGGTGCTGTTTGTCGGATATTAACATTGGAAACTCCTTTAGTGAATGGGGGATGCGATCCCCGCTTTCAGGGTAAAGGGGGGGCGGCGGAAAACGGACCCGCGGGTTGGGGGCGGGCGGCTGGAGTTGGTTTGTTTTGTTTTGGATGGAGAGGGGAGGAAATATTTTCCAGGGGTGTGAACGGCGCTGGGGGGGGGTGGACGCTCCGTTACCGTCGCGGCTCAGAGTGTCGCGGCTCAGAGTAAAGATATTGGAAGATTCGATTCCGCAGGCTAGCTTGCCTAAAAGCTGCCCCGCGGCCGGTATCCTGGCCTCGACCGCACCCGGTACTTCTTGCCCACATCGGTTACGATCTCCACCGAGATCTTGCGGAATCCCTCATTCGGATTGGGCTGCGGATAGTAGGTAACGGTGTAGGAATTTCCCAAATCCTCGCGGATCGATTCGAACGCCTCCACCTGCTTCTGCCAGGTCTTCGCCCAGTAAGCCTTCCCGCCGGTGCGGGCCGCAATCCGCCGGAAGACGCCGCTCGAAATGGGATCCTTGCTCACCTCATTCGTCGAAATGACGTAAATCGGAATGCCCTCGTCCTCCGCCACCGCGCGCACATCGTCCGGAGCGACCATGCTGGCATTGTCCGGACCATTAGAAAAGACGATTACCACCTTGCGCCCGGGCACCTTGGCCGCATCCCGCAAGGTCAGCAGCAGGGCATTATAAAGCGCCGTATCGTCGCCCGCCACGGATTTCCGCAGGCCGCCGATCGCGTCCGCGCGCTCTCGCGTCAGTGTGGCCGCCCGCGATAAATTCCGGCTGAAGGTGTAGACCGCCACCGAATCCGCCCGGTCCAATCCGCGCACGAAATCCGCAATGGCGTCTTCCGCGTAGACAAAACCGCGGTACATGAAATTGCTGGTATCGAACAAAACGAACACGTTCGTGCCGACGAAAGCATCACTGTGCAAGTCGATGCCCGGGCTGCCCGGCGCTTCAGCCGGCTCACCGGCCACCAAGGGCCGCGTGCTGCCGTCCTCCAGAACCTGCTGCGGCGGCTTTGGTCCCCTCGGCGAAGGTGGCCATCTTCTGCGCGATGCCATCCTCCAAAATGCGGAAGTCCGAGTTCTTGAGGCCGTTGATGTACCGGTTGTGGCTGTCGGTCACGGTAAAGCTGAGCACCACCATGTCCACTTTCACGCGGAACACGGGGCGCTGGGCATCCTGCGCCCGAACCAACGCGGTGCCCGCGCTTACTGCCAGAAAGCTGCGTCGCGATATGAGACCCATGACGTTTTTCGCCTCGCGGAATTAGAACGCCGCCGCGGCTACCGCCCTCCCCGCATCCGCCTGCTGGCGCGTTTTGTTGCGCACATCGTCGCCCACCGCCCGTAGCGACCGCAATACGGCCGGCCAGTCTTCCAGGTGCGATGCAAAAATATGTTCCACCAGTTTCTCCGTCCATTCCGGGATCCGCACATTCAACTGCGAAGGCCGTACATAGGTTTCATCCGCCAGTTGCGCCCAGTACAGCGTGTTGGATTCCCAACTCTCCGCCAGAATGCGGCTGGAATACCCCATCAGGGTCGGGAACGTGCGCAGGTTCAGCAGCTCCGGCCGGTAGGAATTGGCCAGCGTTGGCTTGGGCGTTCCAAACGCCGCCGAAATCGCCGCCGCATTCAGTTTGTCGGGGGTCTGCGCCTGCATCCGCTTGATCTCCGACAGCAGCGGCGAAGCCCCACGCCGCGCAACGCCACTCATGCGGCACGACATCACAAACAGTTCCGATGGCGTGACTCGTCCCAGCGCGCCTTGCACATCGCCGCTTTCGAGCAGCGCGGCCACTTCGGTCACGCGTCCCGGCGGCGCCTGCGCACTCAAGGTTTCCAGAGTTTCCTTGCGCACCGCCGCATCCAGCGCCGATTCCGCCAGCAGCGCCTGCGCGTACCGCATATGCAATCCCACCCAATGCAACTGCGAGGGAGTAACATTCCACCAGCGCGGAATCACCGCGCTCGCAATCATCTGCGGCACCAGATCGCCCCAGATCAGCGCCTGGGTTTGATCCGGCACCAGGAAATTCTGCTCGGCCTCCGCCAGCGCGTAGGGGAGACCCGCCAGCGATCCGACCAAGCGGCCCCCCCCATTCGAGGGCCAGCCCGAACCGAATACCTCGGTGGCGCGCCACATGTGATTGGTCCCCTGCACGCCCAGAAAATCGTGGCTGCGCGCAAACAGCGGATTGGTGTAAAGCACCTGCGCCCCCGGCGGAGCATAGTGCGCGTAATTGTAAGCCACCAGCGTGTCGCGCAAAAATGGCGCCAGCAGACCGCGTACGTCCCGAGCCTTCTCGCCCTGTGCCTTCTCCACAGCTATCCGCAAACTCAGTTTGCGTTCGGCGTCGATATGCTTTTCCGTCCAGTACCCGAACGAAAGCGCGCTCTTCTCAATCGGGCTCAATCCTCCGCGGCCCAGGGGAATATCCGAAATGCGGGTTGCCACGCGATTCACCAGCGCCGTGTTCAGCTTTTCGCCCTTGGCCACGCCCTCCAGGTGACGCCCCAGTTCCAACAGTTCATCGAGAGGAACCACATGCTGCGCTTCCAGAATGCGCATCATCTCCTCGACTAGCTGCGTGTGCGATTCCACGTCTCCCGGAGCCGCCGCGCCCGCCAGCAGATCCAGGATTCGCGACTGCAGCCCGGTTCCTTCTTTCGACCCCGTCGCGGCCAGCAGCAGCGTCACACCGTCCCGCCCGGCATCGAACAGGGTGCGCTCGTCGTGAACCCCGTCCACCGCCGTCAGCAACGACACCAGCACCTCATCCGTCTTCGCCGCCTGCAAACTGCCGGAGCGCGACACAATCTGCCACAACCCCACCAGCGATTCCATCACGCCCAAAGTATCGGCTCGCAGCACCGGATCTTTAATCCTGACTACGTCCTCGGCAACGCTTAGGTATTTCTCAATGCCCGCATCGTTCACCGAAGCCGCATCGTTAAAAATCGCGTACTGGCCGCCGTAGACGTGATAGTTGCGCGCCAGCAAATCGACGGTCGCCGGCGAAAGCGGCTTCTGGCGGTAACGATCCAGATCGCTCAACGCCATGAAAATCTTCAGCGGCTCGTTTTCCACCGCCTTTCGGGATAGTCCGAAAAGAGCTTCCAGCACATCGTCGGAGTCTTTCCACGATCCAGCGGCCCGCGTCAGCTTGGCGTCGTACTTACCCTGCGGATGGACGGCGAACAGATCCTTCCACACCTGCAGACTGCCGGGCACATGCGGACGCCCGTCTGGATCCATCCACAGCCGCGTAGTCAGCAGCATCATGTCGGCATTCGCGCGAAACACCGGCCGCGCGGGCCCCGGTGTAGTCACTTTGCCGCGAATGGCAGCGTAGAATCGTTGCAACCGCGCCGGGTCCGTCAAGTAATCGCGTACGGGCCCATTGATCCGCGCCAGCGCGTCGAAATAGCTCGCCAGCCAGCCGTCGTCCCGCGTCAGCACTTTGTCGAAGAACGCCGCGCCTTGATTCGGCGACACGCCCGCGAGTTCCGCCCAGGCCGCTTCGCCTTTTCCGCCGCCGGGGATCATCGCCTTACCGTCGCGAATCTCAAACATGCTGCCGAAGAAATCGAGCACGTGAGCGTTGGCCTTCAGGCGCGGCATGGCGATGCCCTTGCGAATCTCTTCCGCCGTCTCGCGGTCCAGCTTCGACATGCCCAGATACAAGCGGCAGATGGACGGGTCCGACAGCATCACATCGAGAAACCTGCTGTTTTCTTTTTCCTTGGCCGACAGCCAGTAATCGCCGCCGAACAACACCGGTATCCGCGCTGGATGAAAGTCGTATTCGAACGGCCGGTTGGTCCGCAGTGCCTGCTCCAGCGCCGGAACCGGAAAACCGGAATCCGTCGTTAGAAACGCTCGAGTGGCGTTCACCGTTTCCAGCACAACCTCGCTGCCGCATCCGCCGCGCATGCGGAAACCCAGAATCCGCAGCAATTCGCCCGCATCCGGCGCGTCGCAACTCGCCACGCGAATCACCTTGCTCTCGCCCGCCAACTTCTCCAGTTCGCGCGCCTGCGACAAATAGCGATGCACCAGCTTGAGATATTCGGTCTGCTCAAGCGCCTCATTACTGTGTGCCGCTTCAAAGCCGTTGGTGACCACATTCCGCGCCAGGGCCGGCAACAGATCGCTTGGGGGGCCGTCGCTGGCGATCGCCGCCATGCGTCCGAAGGACCGCAGCGGACCGGGAATTTCGACGTAGGCAGGCCCATCGGCGTTGGTCTCCGGCGGCGCCGTAGTCCAGGTTGGCGCTGCGCCCGCTCCCTCCCCGCCGCGATCCATTTCGATATACCGCAACGCGCCGGCGCGGTCGCCCGCCAGCAGCGACAACTCCGCCAGACGCCGGGCGACGGCCAAGCGCTGCTGTTTGAAAGCGGGCCCATCGAGCGTGCTCAGAAGCTTTCCGTAAGCTTCCCGGGCGCCAGGGTCCGCGTGCTCGTCCAGGAAATCCGCGTACTCGGTGAGTGCGGCGATATCCCCAGGCGCACTCTGCGCCGCGTGTGCCAATAACGCACGCGCTTCCGCGCCCTCCCCCGCTTCTTCCAGCTGCCTGGCTTTATCCAGGTTCTGCGACGCCTCAAGGCTAGAAACGAAAGCAAGAAGTACAACGATGGAGAGGGCCTTCATGGTTGGTTCCCGTATCTGTGGTGTTACTTTACCATGTCCGGCACACCTGTGCTCGGCGGTAACACCTTAGAAACCAATCGAAGTATGTAAATTCACCAGGCCAACGGATTTTACTGGTGCCAGTGCATATCCCAGCCCAGATAGCGCAGCCCGGCTTCATGCACCACACCGGCGACCGACGAGAAATTCGCCGCCACGTGATGCTCGAAGCCGTTCAGGCAGATGTAGCGCAGCAAGTCCTGAAGCTTCGGAATCTTTACCACGCCCGCGCCGCCGAACGTCTCCAGTGGATCGCTGGTGAATTCGCCTTCGCCCACGTAAGACCGCAGCCTGCCCGTGGTATCGTCGGTCGAAACGCGGCAGTAACTCATCGCGCCGGCTTTGACGCGGCCCACACAAGTGCCGAAGGTGTTCGCCTTGCCCACCGTCCCCGCGATAATCTCCTGGAAGTCCATGCGCACATCGGCGAAGAAATGTTTCGGCAGGTTGCTGCAATGGAAGCACACCGCCTTGTCCGGATCGTCGCCGTAATTGTTGTTCCAGTCGAGCAGCGCGCTGGGCGTGCCCGAAGCCATTTGCAGCGCATACATTCCGACGACGCCGCAGATATCCACTTCGCACGCGCTCGGCAGCAGGTCGTTGCTCATCATGCTCATTACCGTGCAGGGCACGACGCCAAAGTATTCTTCGATCGCGGTCCAGCATTGCACCGCGCTCATCACCACTTCGGTTTCCTTCATCCACCCGTCGATCACAGCGCCCAGCTTGGCCATCTTCAGCAGGGCTTCGCCGGGGATGCCCTGCGTCGAAACATAACTATTGATGGCCGCCAGTTTGGCCTGCGCGGCATCGTCGTTGTCTTTCATGCGGTGGATCCTGCCCAGGATCTCAGTCAGATCCACGGTTTCGATCGAAATGCCGTGCTGTTCCAGAATCTTCTCGCTGTAGCGCACCGTGTTGAAAGCCGCCGGGCGCGCGCCCAAGGCCCCAATGCGCACCCGCCGCAAGCCCTTGACCACCCGGCAGACGCCCGCGAACCAATCCAGATCTTTCTTGAACAGGTCGGAGTCCGGCGCCTCGGTGTGCCGCGACGTGATGGAATACGGAATGCCGTACTGCTTCAGGTTGTTGCAGGCCGACATCTTCCCGCAGAAGCTATCGCGCCGGAACTTGATCCCCATCTTGGACGCTGAGTCGGGCGTGGCCTGAATCAAAACCGGGACATTCAGATCCGCCAGCCGCAGGGTATCCGCGATGGCGCGCTCCTCGCCAAAATTGGGCAGCGTGACGATCACGCCGTCGATGCGGTCGCGGTTGGCGCGGAACAAATCGGCGCATTTGCGGGATTCCACGCGCGTTTCCACGGCCCCGTATTTGCTCTCTTCCGGAGTCAGGATGACCGGCTCGATGCCCGCGGCCGTCAACGCCTTGATGATCTCCTCGCGCCCTTCTTTGGCCAGGTGGTCGGGAAAGAAGCCTCTGTTCCCGACGATAACTCCCATCGTCATTGGTCGTGTCACGAACACAATCTAGCATGCGGCAATCCAGGGGGACGGCGGTGTATGCTGGCTTGATCTATGGATTTTCCCGACCGCATTTTTCTGGACTATTCCGCGCGCAAACTGCGGCAGGCCGCCGGCCGCATCGAAGATTGCCTCGCGCGTCTGACCGCCGATCAAATCTGGTCGCGCGGCGCGGAAAGCGAAAATGCGGCCGGCAATCTGGTTTTGCATCTCGCCGGGAATGTCCGGCAATGGATTGTATCGGGCGTGGGTGGCGCGCCCGATCAGCGCCGCCGGGATGAAGAATTCGCCGCCCGCGGCGGCGCCGCGGCCGCCGATTTATCCGCCCACCTGCGGGCCGCCGTCGATGAGGCAGCCGCGGTGATCGAAGCGTTAGCGGCCGATCGCCTCGCCGAGCCCATCATTGTTCAAAACTACAATGTAACCGTGCTCGAAGCCATCTATCACGTGGTCGAACACTTTTCCGGGCACGCCGGCCAGATTATCTTCGCGACAAAATTGTTAACGGGGGAAGACTTGGGTTTTCACCGCCACCTTCGCGCTACGGAAGCGCATGGCGCGACGACGCCTTGAAAGGCTGTCACTTCTTAAACAGCCGGTCGAACGCGTTGCGCGCCGCGTCCGGCGAACCGGGTGAATCCATCATCGGGCTTGGCGGAGGCGCCGCGGCGCTGCCGTCCCGGGCCACCGTCACGCGCGCCTGGAATAACGTGCATTCGTTAGCCTTGTCCTTCAGCGCAATGCGCACTGGGATCGGCTTCATGCATTGGAATCGCGTGGACGATTCGAAGTGCGCGCACTGCTTGCAACAGTGCAGCTCCGCATTGCATTTCGGACAATTGCCATTCCAAGCGATCCCGCTCGGCAACTGCGTAGCGCAATTGAAACAGCGGGCCGCCGTTACCGGTTGTACCAGCCGCGGCAGCCGTGGACCGGTAATGTCGATGGACGGCTTCGGCCCTTGTGGCTTGGGCCGGTCGTCACCGCGGCGTTCTCTGAAATCCGACCGATCCGAGTCCCGATAACCCGGTGTTCTGTACTTTCGATCGCTGTCCATGGGGAAGTTGAATACTCCAAAAATCGCAGGGGGAACTAGTCTGTTAACAAAAACATCGAAGCCAGAAAGCGCCCGCGCCATCGCGCTTTGCCGATCCATCACCACGTCTGTGCGGCAGTTCAGGCCACCGTTGGAGACGCCGGACTATCGGAAGGGGGTTAGTGGAATGGGCCGAACGCTCAGTACCATCCCGGTCAGGGAACCGGGTAGCACTGCAAATCTATATTTACCACAACTGATTCTCTTTTGCACGTCAATTCCACTATTTGCATGTTAACGCACCCGCCCCACCCCACGCGTTTAACCCAGCATCCGCGTCCAGTCGATTCCCGCCGCCATCCTTTTCCCGCATTCGACCAGTGCCGGGATCGCCGCGGTATCCGCTTCGTCGATATCCGAGGGCAGCTTCAGATTGAAGTCCCTCATGATCCCCGGCCACTGCCGGTTGACGGCATCGCCCGCCCAATCCGCCGAACTGTCCACCAGGGTGCTGGCCGCCCAACCGATGGTCTTCAGCAAACCGCTGGGCGGATTTCCGGACGCCGGATAATAGCCCGTTCCGAGCGCCACCACCCGCGTATTCGCCGGTTGGAAAATGTCGTAGTCGAAGGCCTCCACGCAAGCCTGATAAACCGGATTGGCGGTGCCTCCCGCTCCTCCATCGAAAAAGTAGGTCGTCTTGCCCATCAAGTCGTCGATTTGCCAGTGGTCGAAATACGTCGGCGCGCACGCCGATGCCACCGCCGCATCGATCAGACGCACCGTGCCCGTACTCCTGTCGTTGACCTCATTATCCTTCACGAAAAACCAATTGTGCCCGTCCATCGCGGTCGCCGAAATCATCACCCGGATCGGCGCGTCGTTGATCGTCCACGCCGCCGCCGCCCCAAATACGCTGACTAATACATCGTGCAAATGATGCGGGTCGTACATGAATCCGCGCGCCATCCGCTTGGCGTCCGCCGCCAGTCCCGTCGGCGTGAAAATTTCCTTGGAGCGCTGGGTGTACACTCTCAAGAGTTCGCTCGCCGGAACTCCCGCCGCCACCGCCGCCGTCAATAACGCGCCGGTCGACGTTCCCGCGCACAGGTCCACGTGATCGCGCGTCAGGCCTCCCATCTGTTCTTCCAGTTTCATCAAACAGCAGCACGGAATAATTCCCCGAATTCCGCCGCCTCGGATCGATAAGATATGCGTCATCCTGGCGCCAACCTAGCACGCAGGTCCGCCCCCACCCCCAAGACTTTACGCACTGTTTCTTTATTTTCATCAGCATGGGCCGCTTCATAAGATCGTCACCGTTTGTGTGAGCCCCCCCTTGTCCCCATGCGCTACAATGATTCGGGTCGATCCACAAACCATGCAACGCGCCAGCACATTCATGGGCCAGCTCCCCGGTCCGATCGATATCGACGGACTGGTGCGCGCCGCTTGGCCTTTGGCCGTCGGCAAGAAGATCGCCCTGAAGACGCGTCCCGCCCGCATGGTCCGCGATCGCCTCATCGTGGAAGTGGAAGACATGGTCTGGCAGAAGCAATTGTTTGCGCTATCCAAGCAGATCCTCACCAACCTGACCCGCCACTTGGGCGAAGGCCTGGTGGGGGACCTGGAATTCCGCGTGATGCCGCTGCGCCGCGATGTCCAGCGCGCCGCAGCCGCGCAAGGCGCGCGCCTGTTCGACGATGCCGACGATATCGCCGATCCCGTCATGCGCAACATGTATAAGATGGCCCGTAGGAAGGCCCTTGCTTGAGGATCACCGAAAAGGAAGTCCGCTACGTCGCCGAACTGGCTAACTTGAATCTCTCCGACGTTGAAGTCCACAAATTCCAGTCCGATCTCGACGAAATCCTGGCCCATGTCGAACGCCTGAACGAAGTCGACACGACAGGCATCGAGCCCATGACCCAGGTTCTCTACGAAGCCGAAGGCGCCTCTACCTGGCGCCCCGATCGCGAACGTCCCCCGCTCGGAACCGAGGCCGCTTTGGCCAATGCCCCCGCATCCGGCGCCGGTTATTTCAAGGTGCCCAGGGTCATCGAACGTTGACCATGGAAATCCCTTCGCTCACCATCGCCCAGGTGCGGGCCGGTCTGTTGACGCGCCAATTCAGCGCCGTCGAACTGGCTCAGGAAGCCCTGCAATTCGCGGAAGCGCAAAACCCCATCACCAACGCGTACCTCCACTTCTCCCCGGAACGCGCCCTCGCCGCCGCCTCCTCCGTTGACCAAAAAATAGCCCGCGGCGACGACCCCGGCCCTCTGGCCGGAGTGCCCATCGCCGTCAAGGACGTCATCGTCACCAAAGGCGTCCGCACGACCTGCGGCTCCAAGCTCCTGGCCTCATACATTCCGCCCTACGACGCCACCGCCATCACCCGCCTCGAAGGAGCCGGGGGCATTATCCTCGGCAAAACCAATTGCGACGAGTTCGCCATGGGGTCCTCCAACGAAAACTCCGCCTTCGGGCCGGTGCGGAATCCGCTGGCGCTCGACCGCGTTCCCGGCGGTTCCAGCGGCGGTTCCGCCGCGGCTGTCGCCCAGGGCACTGCTGTCCTGGCGTTCGGCTCCGATACCGGCGGCTCCATCCGCCAGCCCGCATCCTTCTGCGGCGTGGTCGGCGTCACCCCCACCTACGGCCGTGTTTCCCGTTACGGTCTCACCGCTTTCGCCAGCTCGCTCGACCACATCGGACCGTTGGCCCGCAACGTCGCCGACGCCGCCACCCTCCTCCAGGCCATCGCCGGCCGCGACCCTCAAGACGCCACCTCCGCCGATCTCCCGGTGCCGGATTACACACAATCCATCGCCGCCGGCGTGAAAGGCCTGAAGCTCGGACTGCCCCGCGAGTATCTAAAGGATTTGACCAGCGAAACCGCGGACATCATCGCAGCAGGCGTCGATACCCTCCGCCGTCTCGGTTGCGATGTGCGCGAAATCGCTTTGCCCGCGACCGAATACGCCATCGCCTGCTACTACATCATCGCGACCGCCGAGGCCAGTTCCAATCTTGGCGCGCTACGATGGCGTGCGCTACACCACTCGCTCACACGCGCCCGCTACCTTGACCGACATGTATCGCCAGACGCGCGGCGAAGGCTTCGGCGCCGAGTGCAAGCGCCGCATCATGCTCGGCACCTACGTGCTGAGCGCCGGCTATTACGACGCTTATTATCTGAAGGCGCAGAAAGTCCGCGCCCTGATCGCCCGCGATTTCGCGCGCGCTTTCGCCGAAGTGGATGCCATCGTGGCTCCCGTATCGCCCTTTCCCGGCGTTCAAGCTGGGCGAGAAGATCGACGATCCGCTGGCCATGTATCTTTCGGATATTTACACCATTACCGGCTCGTTGGCCGGCATTCCGTGCATGAGCGTGCCGTGCGGCACTACGGCCGAAGGCTTGCCGCGTAGGAATGCAGATTCTAACCAAGCATTTCGACGAAACCGACCATGTTCCGTCTGGCTGACGGCTTTCGAGCGCGCCGGAGCGAATTGACCGACAAACTGAGAACGGAGATCGAATATGCCCTTTACGCTTCCCCCTCTACCCTACGCATACGACGCGCTCGAAGCTATCCATCGACAAGCTGACCATGGAGATTCATCACGACAAGCACCACGGCGCTTACGTGACCAACCTGAACAAGGCGCTGGAATCCGCGCCCGAATTGGCCGGCAAAACCATTGAAGAGCTGCTCGCCAACAACTGCGCCATCGTGCCGGAAAACATTCGCACCGCCGTCCGCAACAACGGCGGCGGACACATCAACCACTCCATGTTCTGGACCATCATGGGACCGGGCAAGGGCGGCCATCCCGTGGGCCATGTGGCTGAAGCCATCACCGCAACCTTCGGCAGCTTCGATGAGTTCAAGGAGAAGTGCAAGTCCGCCGGCATGGGCCGTTTCGGCTCCGGTTGGGCCTGGCTCATTGCCAGCGGCGGCAAACTCGAAATCATCTCCACCGCCAACCAGGACAGCCCGGTGATGGAAGGCAAGCATCCCATCCTGGGCGTGGATGTTTGGGAGCACGCCTACTACCTGAAGTATCAGAACCGCCGCGCCGACTATATGGGCGCCTGGTGGAATGTGGTGGATTGGACCGCCGTCGAAGCCCGCTTCCATTCCCACAAATAAGTTCAGCGCAGGAAAATTACGAACGTATCGGCGCGAATGCCCGGCTCGCGGTCGCTATATAACGCGAGCCGCTTGGCATCCCCGGCGCATCCCAGGCAAGCCACCGCGCACGGCCGCCCCGCCACAGGCGCCGCATATCGCGCCGATACATTCTGAACTCCGGTGTGCGCGAACCGGACCTCCGGCCGCCGTTCCCGTAACAGCGCCTGGAGCGGGTACTCCAGTTGGAAGTCCGCGATATCGATTCCCACCACGCCACACTGCGATTTCGCCAACAAGTCCACGGTCTGGCGGTAGGCCGCCTCATTGTTCCACTGCGTCATGTCCGCGAAATACTGCCTGTCGCGCGGCGTATCGAGCACGCTGCGTGGACCCCGCAGCGGCCGGACCCAATTTTCCAGCGCCGGCAGCCGCGCATTGCCGATCAAGAACAGACATATCGCCGCCGCAAACCATCGCCGCCATTCGCCGATAACTCCCACCAGTGGTGCGCTCGCCACCAATAATGGAAGCACCAGCCGCGCCGAAAAAGGCTGCCACTTCAGATACGCGCAGAAGGCCAAGAAGCCACACACCAGCGCTGCCAGATAAACCAACCGCCCGCGCTCCCGTCGCCCGCGCGCCCCCAGTGCCACCGCCACAACCAGCAGGATCGCCACCTGCCATCGGTTCGGAACATTCGCCTCGTGATTGGCATTGCGCGGAGGGGTGAACACCGCCCCGTGCCATGTCGTCGCCGGATCGTCCGGGTCAATCCCCATCCAGCGGTGCGCGCCCACCACCAACCGAAATACCCCTTCGTTCCAACTCTGGGAGCGCGCGCCCAACTGCTCGGACCCGTTCCGCAATACATTCGATACCGTCGCCTTCCACCCCATCGCCGCGTTGCGCCAGCGAAAAACGCCGTCGCCCTGCGCCGAATCGAATCCCATCGGCGATCCGCTTAGACCGTAGTTCCGCGCATACTGCGGCAGGTTGATCGCGACGCTTACCGACAGCGCCACCAATCCTCCGACAGCCAGCCGCCGCCACTTCTCCCGCCTACCGCGCGCCACAAGAACCGCCGCCAACAGCCAGGGCGCGAAAAGATAAGCGGTAGCTTTCGTCAGCAGCGCCAGGCCCAGAGCCGCACCCATCGCGAGCGCCTCCCCAACGCGTAGCGACGCCGCGTATGACAGCGCAAAGTAAATCGCCGCCATCATCCACATCGCCATCCAGTAATCGTTCTTCGCCCCCGAACTCGCCAGAATCCCCGCCGGAATCGTCGCGCAAAATAGCGCCGCAACCGCCTGTCCGCGCCGCCCCGAGCCTAAGAGCCGCGCTACCCCCGCCACCGCCGCCAGCGAGCCCACCGACGCAAACCATTGGACCAGGTTAGTCAGGCGGTCGCCGCCCGAAAGCACGTAAAGATGCAGCATCGCGTATTCCGCGAAGGGCTGCAGCATGATTTGGTTGAAATACGGGGTAGGGAAGAACCGCACGCTCCCCTGTTCGGCCCAATACACCACGCGCGGCAAATGATACGCCAATGCATCCGCGCTATTCGGTGCGCTGAACGCCGCCGTCACTCCAGTCAGCGCCAACACCGCCAGCGTCCCGCCCGCGGCAATCAGCACCAGCGGGTCGCGCGTCAGCCGCCATCGAAACCCGTCCCGCCGCTTCCACGCGGCGAACACTATACCCGCCAGCACCCCGGCCCAGCAAATCGCCAACGGCCCCCGTCCGATGGCATCGATGGCGCCCAGCCCTTCCGTGATCGCCACCAGTGCAATGCCAAACAGCACCAGCCCGCGCATCGCCGAATCGCCCATCTCCCGACTCTAGCAAGGGTTTGAATATGTTTCTATTTACATAGCAGTACCAAGCAAATCCGCATTAACACAAACCGTCCGCTCAGTTTGCCAATACGCGAAAATGCAAAGCATAGTTATGCAAACCAGCCGAAAACTAAACCGTCCCGGCCGCCGTCTTCTTCCGGTCCCCGGATCACGGCTTCTGACCCAACCCTGTATGCCGGCAAAATCGTCTTCGATGTAGGCCATCTTCCAGCCAACGAGGGAATCGACGCTGGCTTGCGCCGCGAGTTCGTGGTTTACCTGCTGAGCCACAATCGCCCGATGGCGGAGATCCCCGCTCCCACCCGCAAACCCATGGCCGATGAGTTCCGCCTGGGGTTTGACGGCACGACCGTCCAACCCGTCTCGCGGCGCGGCTGGAAGCCGTTCTGTCAAGTGGGCCGGCCTACTTCGTCTCTCGCGGAGAATATTTGTCCAGGGACGAAATCAGCCGGCGCGCGCCCGCCGGAGGCTTCAGCCCGCTGTTCAAAATCTGCTTGTTCTCCCAACGCTGCCCGTACAACTCCGCGTTCACGTCGATGTCGTTGCGCAGCGTCGAGCCGTCCAGCGAAACCCCCGCGAACACACCGTGCGACCGCGACCAAGACAGGATCTCGGCCGTCATCAGAGCATCGGTCTGCGCCGTCGCATCGCGGCCCACCGGACCCGCCGCCACCGAAGCCTCCCCCCCAGGGTGAACTTGGTGGTCAAGAGCCGCTTCATGCCGCGCTCGTTCATTACCAGCAGCACCAGGTCGGTCGACGATACCCCGATCTGGAACCCAACGCTTCCGCCCTCGATCCGCACCGCGCCCGGCGCGCCCCAGCCCGTGCCGCCCGCCATCCGGCAAACCGCGAAACCACGGCCGTACTTCGCCGCCACCACGAACCCGCCCTTCTTCAATCCCGGCACCAGAATCACGCAATGGCTCTTATTGAGCAAGTCTTGCGGGATCGACTTATCGGGCGTCCCCATCACTTCGTTGAACAACGCCGCGGCATCGTCCAGCCGCTCTAGGGTCTTCGGTTCTTCGGCGGCCCGCAGCGTTCCGCACAGCATCATCGAACTCAGCCCCGCCACGGATACAGCCAGTTTAAACATTCGCATTTATTTATGGTAGCAGCCCATGGCGCCGTTGCGACCCGCGCAGCACCGCGTACGCCGCCAGCGGAAGCACCGCCGCCGTGACACACACCGGACCGTACCCATGCGCATCCACCACGGCCCCGATCGCCGGCGAAATCAGCGCTTGCACCGCGCCGTAGGACGCCACCAGCAGCGATATCGCCAGTCCCGCGCGCGCCCCGCCGAAGGTATCCAGGGGAATCGTGTACACGTTCACGCTGATCGCCGAAACCGCCAGGATGCTGAGTGAAATGCCGGCCGCCGTCCACCCCGGCGTGGGCATCAGCGGAATCAATGCCGTGGCGAGCGCCAGCACTCCCCCCCCCAGGCAAACCCGCGTGCGCGCATCCACCGCAGACCGCCCGCCCCGCATCCACCGCAGCGACAACCACCCGCCGCCGAATCCGCCCACCGTTGCGATGGCCGGCGGAATCACGGCATACCAGTTCGCCTGTGCCAGCGCCAGGCGGTGCTTCTCCACCAGGTACAACGTGGTCCAATTGGTCCACAGCGAATAAACGCTCATGTTCAGCGCATTCGCCGCCACCAGCGCCCACATCCGCCGCGACCCGAGCAGCGCCCCAATGCCGCCGTCAACCGCCGCCGCCTTGCTATCCCCCCCCGCGTCCGCCAAAACCCGCGCCTTGCGCGCCGTCAGATTCCAAAGCGGAATCCACAACAACCCCAAACTCCCCGTAATTACGAACGCCTGCCGCCACCCATACCGCATCGCCATCCAGGTTGCCACCGGCGGCGCCAGGATCAGCCCCAAACTCACCCCGGCCTGATTCCACGCATTGCCCAGCGCCCGTTCCGCCGGCCGCAGATAACGGTGGATGGCTTTGCCCGCCCCCGGAATTCCGGCCGCTTCCGACATGCCCAGCACGCCGCGGCATCCCAACAGTCCGCCGAGTCCATGCGTGAATCCCGTGCAGATCCCCGCGCACGACCACACCCCTACCGCAAGACTGGCCGCGCGCGTCAACCCGATGCGGTCGATCAGCATCCCGGCAAATGGCGCGCACGCCGCATATGCGATCGAAAACACCGACAGGATCAGCCCGTATTGCGCATTGTTCAAATGAAAATCCGCGCGCACCAGCGGCGCCAGCGTGGCCAGCGTTTGCCGGTCCAGATAATTGATGGTCGAGCACAGCACGAACACGCCCATCACCGCCCAGCGGTAAGGACTGTCCTTCACTGGAACTCGATGGTGGCCACTTCGCCCTGGGTCGCCAGCCTGGCGTTCGCCTTCGGATAATATTCCACCTTCACCCGCCGCCCGCCCTGCGATCCGCAGCTCAGCTTCCGCTCAGCCGCCCCCCCCAAGATCGCCACCTGCCCGGGATCCGAGACCAGCAGTTTCACCGTCGTGCGGTCGGCGCTCTCCACCACCAGCCGCAGCCGTTTCCCCAAACAATCCACCTGTTTTAACACCCCACTCGCCATCCCCGTGGGATGCGGCAGTTCCGACCACGGCACCACTTTCTCTCCCGGGGCGCTCGGCGTCTGCCCTTGGTTGGCCTTCGCCTCCACCGCATGCAGTTCGTCGCGCGCCTCCTGCTTCAGACGGTCGATGTCGCGCGCCTCCTCGTCCGCCTTCCGCTTCTTCTCCGCGTCCTGCCAATCCAAACGCTGCGACTCCACATCCAGCCGCTTCCGCTCCATCCGCGCCCGATCCCCAGGCGTCGGCGCGTCTTGTGCGGCCGATTTCCAGGCCTGGGCTGCCTGCGCGTAATCGTGCATTTCCAGATAGGCTTCCGCCAGCGCCTCCCAATACCCCATGTTCCGTTCGTCCAGCTTGGCCGCCAGCTTCAACTCCTGGACACGCTTCAAATCCGTCAGCCGCGCCGCCATCAGGAAATGCGGTTCCGCGAGCTTCGGATTGATCTTCGCAGCCCGATCCAGCGCCGCCAGCGCCTTCGTATTGTCGGATTCCAGCCGCGCATATTCCATAAAACACGCAGCGGTCTTCGCCCCCGCTTCGATCGCCGATGCGAAATCCTTGCGCGCCTCTTCCGTGTCTTTGTCGCGCAGCGCCAGCATCCCCAGGCCTTCCCACGCGTCCGCCACGTGCGACTTCGCGGCGATGAGCTGGTGATAAATATTTTTCGAATCCGCCCCCAGCAGCATATCCGCCACCGCCAGTTGGGCCGCGTCCGCATCCACCGGCCGCTCCGGAAAATCCAGCGGACTCATCGCCAGAGGCGAAATCGAAGTAGCCTCAAACCGTCCCGCCGCCAACGACGCCCGCGCCTGCACCTCGATCTGCTCCGGTGTCTTCCCCACCGCATTGCGGAACGCCGCGTCTTCGTCCACGCCCTTGCGCAGGTTGTAGAACAGCACCCGCATCTTGCCGTAATATTCCGGATCGACCGCCAGTAAATGCACCCGCGCCCAATCCATATCCGGCTGCGGCGGCGGCTCGCCCAGCGTGATCCGGATCCCCGACACTTGAATCGTAGAGAACAACGAAACGAGCCCTCGTTCCAGCCGCTCCGGCATGCGCGCCGAATTGGTGTCCAGGAACAATTGCGTCAGGCGCGCGAAATCTTCGTTGGGTATCCCTTGACCCGCGGTCAAAACCAGATAATACTGTTCCCGCCCGCGCACCACAGGCGCGCCCAACGCCGGGGCCCCGCTCTTGTACAGCAAGATACGCAACGGTACCGGCAATTGCAGATCGTCGTTGCCCAGCACGTACCCGAGCGCGTGCCGGTACTCCTCGAATTTCACCAGCGTCTCGCGCCCGTCTTTGCTTCCCGCGCTGCTGAAAACCTCGGTCGCGCCCGCCGTGAACCGCACCCAGTGCTCGCTGGCAGCCGCCGCCACCGGCAGCAGACCGCCCAGCACCACCAACCACCGCAGCATCTTCCCATCCTACCAGCCAAATCCGCGCCGAACGCCCTTGGCGCCATGACTT
Organism: Bryobacterales bacterium; assembly: GCA_963738375.1. Classification (GTDB taxonomy): domain Bacteria; phylum Acidobacteriota; class Terriglobia; order Bryobacterales; family Bryobacteraceae; genus Bog-159. The sequence goes on from CAVTWL010000006.1 coordinate 1,191,102, forward strand.
GTTTTCCCGCCCCCCCTTTGTCCAAAATAGAAACAGGATATGACCCAAGATCAATCTCTGCGCGAACAACTGGTCTACCTGCTGGATGGCGGAGGCGCGCATGTAGACTTCACCGCCGCCGTAGCCGGACTCCCCGCCGCCCTCCGCGGCATCCGCCCGAGCGGCCTGCCTCACACCCCCTGGGAACTCCTCGAACACATGCGCATCGCGCAATCCGATATTTTGGAATTCACCCGCAAGCCCAAACACGTCTCACCGCCCTGGCCCGCCGGCTATTGGCCCGCCACGCAAGCCCCCCCCGACGACTCCGCCTGGGAGAAAAGCGTCAAAGCCTTCCGCGCCGATCTCGCCGCCATCCGCCGCATGGTCAAGAACCCCAAGGTCAACCTTCACGCAAAAATCCCCCACGGCACGGGTCAGACCGTGCTGCGCGAGGTGCTGCTGGTGGCCGATCACAACTCTTATCACTTAGGGGAAATGATCCTGGTCCGCCGTCTGCTCGGCGCCTGGAAATAGTCTGCGTGAATCCGTGTTCATCCGCGGCCAATCTCGTACATAGAAAGCGCCCAGCCAGACTGGCGCCTGTCACCGCGGTTTCCGCCACGCCATGCGGCTATAATTAGATTCCCGCTCATGCCACCCGACTGGTCCCCCCTCTGGCTCAGCCTCCGTTACGCCAGCCTCGCCACGCTCCTCGCCGCCCTCCTCGCTCTGCCCCTCGCCCGCTTCGTCGCCGCCCGCCGCACCCCCGCCTCCGACCTGCTCTCAGCCCTCGCTACCCTCCCCATCGTGCTCCCCCCCGCGGTCCTCGTCTACTACCTCCTCACCGCCGCCGGACTGTTGCAATTCGCCTTCCGCTGGCGATACGCCGTTGTCCTCTCCATCCTCTATACCTTCCCTTTCCTCCTGCGCCTCGCCGCCGCCAGCCTCCACTGCGTCGACCACCACTGCGAAAACGCCGCCCGCTCCCTCGGCGCCCCCGAATCCGTCGTCTTCCGCCGCATCACCCTCCCGCTCGCCGCCCGCCGCCTCTTCGCCGCCCTTCTGATCGGTTTCGTCCGCGCCTTCGCCGATTTCGCCGCCACAGTCATCGCCGCCGCCAAAGCCGCCCCCGCCTGGCTGCTCCCCGTCGCCGCCCTCGCGCTCGCTGTAGTCTACTCCAGCACCCGCCTGGCCCGCGAGAACGCCCGCGCAAAGGCCCCCGCATGATGCAGGTGCGCCTCACCGCCCCCGGCCTTGATGTCGATTTTCAGGCATCGGCCGGCATCACCGCCTTGTTCGGCCCCGCCGGCTCGGGCAAAACCTTCGTCCTGGATGCCATCGCCGGCTTCGCCTCCCCCCCCACCGGCCGCATCATCCTCGACGACGCCATCCTCTTCGACGCCGCCGCCCGCGTCAATCTCCCCCCCGCGCCCGCCGCTGTGGCTACATCGCCCGCCACTGGTCGCTCTTCCCGCACATGACCCTCCGCGACAACCTGCTCTTCCCCCTCCACGCCCTCCCCCCCTCGAACGCCACCGCCAGGTCGGCGAAATGCTGGACCGCTTCAACCTCCATGCCCACGCCCCCGTTCTCCCCCACGAACTCGAACCCGTCGAACGCTTGCGCGCCGCCTTCGCCCGCGCCCTCATCGCCGAACCCAAATTGCTCCTCGTCGACGAACCCGCCGCCGGCCTCGACCTCGCCCTCCGCGCCGAGTGGTTCGCCGCCCTCCGCATGATCCGCGACCACTCCACCGTCCCCGTCCTCCTCGCCGCCCGCGACCTCGAAACCTGCTTCGAACTCGCCTCGTCCATGCTGCTCCTCCACCAGGGACGCATCCTCCAATCCGGGCCCCCCCGCAAAGTCCTCGACCAGCCCCTCACCGTCGAAGCGGCCCGCCTCCTCGGCATCCGCAACCTCTTCCCCGCCGAAATCGTCGCCCTCGATCCCGGCCGCAACACCAGCCGCCTCCGCCTCGAAAGCTTCGAATTGTCCGGCCCTTATCTCCCGGGCCGCCTCCGCGGCGACCGCGTCTGGCTCTGCGTCGAGCCTGGCCAGTTGCGCGCCTTTCCCCGCAACGGCGCCAAGCCCTCCGCCAATCAAGTCTCCGCCCTCCTCGAGGCCGCCTGCGAACTCCCCCGCTCGGTCCGCCTCGAATTCGAAGGCGGCATCGTCGCCGAAATCCCCCGTCTCGCCTTCGACCAACAGCAGGATAATAAGGATTGGCTGGTGGAGTTTCCGCCCGCCGCCCTGCGAGTCCTCGGATGCCCCTGAAAACCTTCGACGAATACGTGGCCCTCGCCGAACGCGCCCACGGCCACATCTGCGCCGGACAAATCCTCGGCCTTCGCATGGCCCTCTACGGCCTCAACCTCCTCCAGCTCGACGACCCCCTCGGCGCCCACCGCAAGCGCCTGGTCACCTTCATCGAAATCGACCGCTGCGCCACCGACGCCATCCCCGTCGTCACCGGCTGCCGCCTCGGCAAGCGCGCCCTCAAGTTCCGCGATTTCGGCAAAGTCGCCGCCACCTTCTGCGATCTCGAAGCCAACCGCGCCGTCCGCATCGTCGCCCTCGAAGACTCCAAACGGCGCGCCCTGGAAATGTTCCCCGATATCGCCGACAAAAATACCCAGCAGATGCGGGCCTATCGCGAACTCCCCGACTGCGCGCTCTTCTCCACGCAGTGGGTGCGCGTCAATCTCGGCCCAGAGGAATTTCCCGGCTACAAAGCCGCCCGAGTGGTCTGCGCGCAATGCGGAGAAGGCATCAACTTCAAGCGCGAAGTCTTTCTCGACGGCCGCGCCCTCTGCAAAGCCTGTGCCGGCGAACGCTACTACGAGCCTCTCTAGTGCTCCGCTACTACATCACCGATCGCCGCCCGCTCGGCGGCACCGAACCCCTGGTCCAATCCATCGCCCAAGCCCTCGCCGCCGGCGTCGACCACATCCAGATCCGGGAAAAGGACCTGCCCACCCGCGAACTGACCGCCCTGGTTACGGGTGCCCTCGCCCTCCCCAACCCCCACCAAACCAAAATCCTGGTCAACACCCGTGTCGACATCGCCCTCGCCTGCCAAGCCCACGGCGTCCACCTGCCGTCCGCTGCGATCCCCCCCGCGCCTACCGCGACATCGTCCCGCCCGGCTTCCTGATCGGAGTCTCCTGCCACTCCCAACCCGAAGTACTCCGCGCCGCCGCCGAAGGAGCCGATTTCGTCGTCTTCGGCCCAGTCTTCTTTACCCACTCGAAAGCAGCTTACGGCGACCCGCTAGGCCTCGAGGCCCTTCAGTCCGCCGCCGCGGCCATAGCCATCCCCGTCCTCGCCTTGGGCGGAATCACTGCCGAAAACGCCCCGCTCTGCCTCCAGGCCGGAGCCGCCGGCATAGCCGGTATCACGCTTTTCCAATCCAGACCGGACGGTGAACCAAACCGCTAGAGCCGAAAAAACAGTTCAAAATGACGGTGGAATAAGAATTCGAAGCGGAACACTTGATGCAGCCTCCCATCACATTCCGGCAGCTTGGCCGATCTGACTTTCCGCTGCTTCAAGAGTGGCTCTCCGCTCCTCACGTGAAAGCGTGGTGGCATGACCCACTCGATCTCCCGGGCGTCGAGGCGCAGTATGGCCCCCGGGTCGACGGCGTCGAGCCGACCCATGTTTTCGTGATGGAGGTTGCTGGGACGGCCTTGCGGGTTGATTCAGTGGTATGTCTGGTCCGATTACCCGCGGCATGCGGCACAACTCAAGGCCGAACTCACTGCGGCTGGTATCGATCTCGCCATAGGAGAACTTGCGATGATCGGCTTAGGATTGGGGCCGCTTGCAATCCGCGAATTCATCACGCAAATCGTCTTTGCGGACCCGGGCGTCACCGCCGTCGTTACAGATCCCGAGGAGGGAAACGTCAGATCGTTGCGTGCCTTCAGAAAGGCGGGATTCATGCCGGTGCAACAGGTTCAACTCGTGGGCGAGAACTTCAAACGGCAAGTTGTGCGCCTCGATCGGCTCTAACTTACCATTGGCGTCCGCACCACGGACTTCAAGGTGGTGACCAACGACAGCCAGGGCGGCCTCGTCGTGTTCGAGCATATGAGGATGGGTGGTTCTACGTCATCGAAGGCGACTCGCCCTGTCTGTCTAGTGCGGCCCTAATCCGGCCAGCGCCTTTTTGTCAATCCGCGCCACCACATGCACCAGCGGATCGACCACCTCCGCGATATCGTAGCGAATCGCCGTGCCCAGCACCAAAGCAACTTCGTTTGGCGTCAACTTGTAATCGGCCGCCAGCCACTGCGAAAGGTTTGTGGTGGCCTGCTGCAGGCCTCGGGCAGGGAGTTGGCGATCCCCGACGCCATGCGATCGTCGGCATTTTCGGCGCGTGGCATATTCGGCCCGTGCCCTTTGATCAAGTCCACGGAAAAAGTAAATTCCATGGACGTCTCGAGCGCATCGCCGGTTAACTCGCCCGCGCCCTGCGCAGCGTGACCGTCCCCCAGGAACAGCAGCGCGCCCGGATGATTCACGCCGAAATAAAGCGTTACACCCTCGCCAAACTCGCGATAGTCCATGTTTCCGCCCCATGGGCCCTAAGTAGCCTGAACGGAAGGACTGCTCCTGCGGCGGCGCGACCCCGATGCACCCGAGCATGGGTTTCAGCGGCGCCACATAGTCCTTCATGTGTTCGGAAGGCTTGGCCGGACGCGCCACGCCGTGCTCGCGATCGAGCGTCCACTCGCCGGAAAAATGCTCGTCCATCTTCAGGTCGCGCAGATAATACGGCGCCAGCGCGCTTCCCACCATCTCCGTTCCGCTGCCCGCTGTGCCGCGATTCAAACGAACGCGCTTCAAATGCACCACCAGCGTGTCGCCCGGCCAGGCGCCTTCCACATAGAACGGTCCCGTCAAGGGATTGCCGCCCCTTGCACGCCGTACGCCGTTTTCATCGATGCCGCCGGCGTCCACGCTCTTTGTCTCCACCGTATCGCCCGGAAAAATGTTCAGCGCGGGCGCGATATTCCAGGCGAAATAATTGTGGAAGACGGCCGGTTCGAACTTCAGCGTCCTGGGCCCGCCAGCCGGCGGCGTGGGCGGACGTTTTCCGGTAAACGTGAACGCGCCTTCCAGGTCGGAGCCTTCGCCCTTGATCTCGGCGTCGCTGACAGTAAATTTGACTTTCCCAGCCTTGGCGTTCCCGTTTTCGGTCACCCAGCCCTCGCATACATTCCCGGTCAACGTACATTCCAAGTTCTCGTTATCCCACGCAAGTTTGGCTGTTGAGCCCTCCACCGTGGCAGTCACGCGGAGATATTGCGGGCCCATTTGATCCAATACCAGCAGCCAGTCTCCGGCGAACGGGTTGGGCTGCGCCGCGCCAGCGAAGGGCATGAAAAACAGTGTCGTCAGTGAGGTCGCAAGGATCGCACGCATAGTCGGTTAGAAACTCCCCAATTCGACTCTGACGTACGGAGCGCCACTCTGGTTAGGCCGGACGATCGGATCGCCCGGGCAGCGGCCGCCGCGTTTAGTCGACCTTGGTGTTGGCCGTAGCCGTGTTGTTGGCGCCGTTGGCGTCGAATACCAGCGACCCGGCCGTGGCCGTATCGGTCAAGGTCTGGCCGGATTTGTCAGTCACTTCGACCACCATGGTGACGGCAAAACTGGCGGCATCGGCAAGTGACGAAACCGTGCACGTCACCTTGCCGCTCGCCGCGCCCACGGCCGGCGTTTTGCAGGAGCCCGCACTCGTGGCGGCGCTCACGAAAGTACTGCCCCGCGGCACGCTGTCGGTCAAGGTGACAACGTCCGCCGGGTTCGGGCCGTTGTTCGCCACCGTGATCGTATAAGTCAGGTGCGTTCCACTAAGAACCGTCGTAGGGGCGGAGTTGGTTACCGCCAGGTCCGCCTCGGTAAGCGCGATCCGGGTTACGAAGCCATCGTCGAAATCGCCTCCGTAAACGGTCTGCGCTGCGCCCGGCGTGATCGGAAGCCCTACGCCGCCGGTCAGCCCCACCGCGTACACGTTGCCATAATTGTCGGCGTGAATCCCATTGCCCGTGTCGCCGCAGCAGCCCAAATCCGTCGAGAAGAGCAGTTTCGAGGCGGTGCTGTTCAACTCGGCGACGAATGCGCCGCCCGTGGGACCGAAGGTCTGCACCGGGTTCACCACCGGAAATGCCGGATCGGTGGTGCCGCCGGTAATGTATGCGTTGCCCGCGGAATCCACGCTGATGCCGTTGCCCACGGTCTGTCCGAAGCAGCTTGTGCCGTTCAAAAAGGTGGAATGCTCCAGCGTGGAACCGGTCTTGTTGAGCTTCGCCAGGAATGCGTTGGTCGTATTGCAGCCTTCCGACCCGGGCTTCGGATCGTTCCTCTGGTAGGCTCCGGCCGTAGTCGGGAAATCTTGGGAACAGGCCGATCCCGTCACATAAATGTCGTCCGCCTTATCCAGCGCGATGGCATAAACGGCGTCCGGGGGATTGCAGCCGCCTCCGCCCGGGCTGATCCCGTTCCCGCCCAGGAAGGTGGAGAACGCGAGCGATGCCGGCCCGCTCAAGTTGGGATTGAACGACAGCACAAAGCCGTCATAATTCTCGTTATTCAGGCAGGCGGCGCAGATGGCTTGATAGGCGCCCGGCGTGGTCGGCAGGCTGGACTCTTGGGTCGATCCGCCCAGGTAGGCATTGCCGGCGCTGTCCACCGCGATGGAGGTGAAATAGGCAGTACTCCCCGTGCCCGTCCGTGGAGCGCCGAACAGCGTGGAATAAAGCAGCGACGATCCATCCGCGCTCATCTTGGTGAAGGCCGAGTGTGTCGGTCCCGCCCAGCCCTGCGGGGGGTCGGCCGGGAAATAAGCGCTGGTAGTCGTTGGCCAAGGGAAGTTCGTTTGGATATTGGGGCAATAGAGGTCGCCGTTTCCCGGTTCCGAGCTCGTGGTTGCCGCGACGTACACATTGTCGCTGCTGTCCAGAGCCATCGCGACGATGTAATCTCCTCCGGTGCCTCCGATGAAGGTGGACCATACCAGGGCCGAGCCCGCTGCATTCAGCTTGGTGATGAAACCGCTGATGTTGCCACCGTTGCTGGGGTCGCCGCAACTCGGTCTGATGGCTGCGGTGCATTGGCCGGAAATCGGGTTGGAATTATAGCCCTGCGGCGCGCAAACCGAAGCGTTGGTCACCGGAAAGTCGGACGACCATGTTTGTCCCGCTAGATAAACTTCGCCCGCGGCGTCCACCGCGATGCCCACCGGCAAATCGTAGTAGCTGCCGCCCAGATAGGTGGAATAAACCAGTGCCGTTCCCGCGGCATTCAGCTTGGCCACGAAGACGTCCCTCCCGCTGTCGGCTAGCACGCCATTGCACGCAGTATTGGGTCCGTGGGCCGGTTGTGAAGGGCTAAAAGATCCCGCCGTGGTGGGGAAATTGGTGGAACAGGTGTACCCCGTTATGTAAGCGTTTCCCGATTTGTCCACCGCGACCGCTTGGGCCACATCTTCGCTCGATCCCCCCAGGAATGTCGAGTATGCCAGGACCGGGTCCACCACCAATGCCCGCGCGTGGTCATAAACGCCGGCTGCAAATGTGACCTGCGTGCCTTTCACCAGAAACTGCCCCGCCACTTCCCGGCGCGGCACGCCTCCCTCTTCCGGCTGATACACCACCGGCTTGTGGAAGCGGATCTCCTCGCCCGCCGCCTGCAATACCAGATCGCCCGCCGCCGGGTCCACCGATACCCGGTCAGCCCCTTCCACCGACAGCCGGATCGCATCCGGCGTCGAGCCAGGCGCCAGCACGAAATCGTATTCGAGTTGCCGCTGGTTGCCGTAGAAAACCAAGTCGATGCCGGGATAAACCTGCTCGTACCGTACCTTGGAATATACGGCGACGTTAGTGCGCCATTTACCCGGATCGCTGCCGCTGAAGTAGTTGACCGTCCCAGGCAGGGGATCGCTCCCGCTCAACCTGACGGCGGGATTGCTGCCCTCCAGCCTCAAGCGCAGGTCTGCGGCCGCCTCCAGCGTAGGATCGAGGACCGCGGCGCCAGGCTTATCGACGCGCGCCTGTTGCCTCACTTTCCGCAGCGACAGCACAGCGCTATCCGGCGTAAGAAAGACCGTATAGTCTTTTCCGCGGGAAAGGAACTTCACCGGGTTGGGCTGCTGCCCGGCGTTGGCCTCGAATTGCAGTGGCAGTTTGCCGTAAGCTTGGTCCACCCGGCTGCGGGCTGCCGGGTCCGGCGCCCCAGTGTCCGCGCGCAGGTTCGGACTCCAGGCTGGCGTTAGCGCTGCGAAAAGCGCCGCGACGTGGGTGACGGTGCGAAATCGTGTCATAGAAAGATGGCCTCCATGCCCCAGGGCCGCCGTGGGAGTAACAGTACCGATTTAACGAACCCGGCGGCTTCATCGTTTATAATGAAGCGATTGGCTTTCCTGTTAAAGTGCCATCACGTGCCACGACGGGCCATTCGAGGCCTATGGGATCAAACCGTAACCCGCAGCCGATCGATCGCCGGCCGGAGGCCAACCGCCGCTTGGACTCCTGGAAAGAAATCGCAGCGTTTCTCGATTGCGGGGAACGTACCGTAAAGCGTTGGGAAACCGAGCGCGGCCTGCCCGTTCATCGCATGCCGGGCAGCGGGCGGGGGAGGGTGTCGGCGTACACCGCAGAACTGAGCCAGTGGTTGGATGCCAGCGGTCCCGGTCAATCGGCGCCCCCGGCCCCACCCGTCCCGCCAGTTGCCCCGCCCCGTCGTACTTTGCATTGGGGCTGGTGGCTGCCGGCTTCCCTGCTGCCGGTCTGTGCCGCCCTCCTTCTGTTGCTGATCCACAAGCCTCGCCCGCCTGCCGCTCCGCGCGCCGCCAATCCCGGCGCCGAGGATCTATACCTGCAAGGCCGCTTCTACTGGAACAAGCGGACCCCCGCCAGCCTACGCACGGCGGTCGATTTTTTTGCCCAGGCTATCGTGCGCGACCCCAAATACGCGCCTTCCTACGTGGGACTGGCGGATTGCTACAACCTTCTCCGCGAGTTTTCCGCCATGCCGGCCGCGGAAGCGTATCCGCGGGCCCTCGAAGCCGCCCGCAAAGCGGTTCAACTGGACGATGCTTCCGCCGAAGCGCATGTCTCGCTCGCCTTTGTCTCGTTTTACTGGAATTGGGATGCCGCTCTGGCGGACCGGGAGTTCCGGCGCGCCATCGAACTCAACCCCAACTACGTGTTGGCCCACCACTGGCGGGCCAATTTCCTGATGAGCATGCACCGCCTGCCGGAAGCCCTGCGCGAGATCGACACGGCGCGCAAACTGGACCCCGGTTCCCAGGCAATCCTGGCCGACAAGGGACTGCTGCTGGTGCACCTGGGACGCTACCGCGAATCCCTCGCGCTGCTCAAACAGATCGAGGCCCAGGATCCGAATTTCTCCAGCAGCCACGTTTATTTGGCTGTGCTCGCCGGCGAAACGAAACACTATCCCGAATTCCTGGCGGAAACCCGCGAGGCAGCTACACTCACCAACGACCGGCAGGGCCTGGCCATCGTGGCCGCGGGCGAAAAGGGTCTGGCGGCAGGCGGCGCTCAGGGGATGTATGAAGCCATGTTAAACGTGAAGCGGCAACTGTACGCCCAAGGCCAGTTGTCCGCCTACGCGCTGGCCCTTACCTGTGGATCTCTGGGCCGCAAGGCCGAAACCCTGAGCTATCTGCGAACCGCGCTGCAGCGGATGGAACCGGAGATGGTCGCCCTGCGGACCGATTGGGAGTTGGAGTGCGTGCGGCGCGATCCGGGCTACCAGGAAATCGTGCGCCGCTTCGACCTGGGCGCCAACCGCTCGAATCCGTAGATTGGTACACCGCCTTACCCAAGCATCTGGTCCCGAAACAACCTGCGCCCCCCCAACCCCGTCCGGAACGCGTAAACCGTCACCGCTACAATCAGCGCCAGCACCGCATAACTGTTCCCTCCGTACCACGCCGAAAAATCGGTGGACACCAGCGCCAAAAGTCCGCCTACCAGGTCCGCCACGATCAGCGGCAACAAACCGAACCGCAGGAAAATGGGCGGGATCAGACCGAAATACAGAATCGTGTAAGGCAGGTGGGAAAACGAGAGCCCCGGCGCCTCCACCATCGCTACATTCAAAATCGTCCACCCAACCGCCGCCGCCCAGTCCTTTCTCAGCAAAACTCGCAGCAGAAAGAACAGAAAAAAGTACAGCAGATATTGCAGCGAATACTCCACCTGCGATGCCACGTAGCCCGTGAGCCCCCAGCCGTCCAAAATGAACAAAGGCTGCGCGCCGAAGCGCGGCCACGGATTGCTCAGCCGGAACTGGTACTTGCCCACCGTTTCCACCATCTTCAGCCCGATGCCCAACGCGATGCCTGCCAAAATCTGGCTCCCCACCAGCGGATCTTTCCAGCCGCCCGCCAGCGCGCGGCTCCAGCCAATCAGGCTCTGCGGCCAGCGCCGGCGCACATAAGGTTCCAGTGCCAGATACCCGACCGCGAAAACGCATCCTTCCAGCAGCGCCGTGGCCACAGCTTCGGCCAGGAACTCGGCTTCGGCAAAATCCGCCAGATGTTTGCCGGTCACCGCCCAGTGCAGCAGGCTGCAAAACACCACCAGCCAAAACAGCCGTACCGCGCCGCGGCGGTCTCCCCGTCCCGCGTGGTAGTTGCGCCAGGCCAGCAAAGCCGCGCTCGCCACAACGACTCAGACCCACGCAGATCACGATGGCGAATTGTGCGATTTCACCAGCCGTGCGCGCCTGCTCTTCCATGCGATGCGGCGCCGACCACGGCCCGATAGTCAGGAAATAAACCGGCTTGCCCCGCCACCACGCAGCTTCGATACGCAGCGCCACATCCGGCGCGTCCGGCCACACACCGGTCCAGGCGGCGCGCGCATCGCAGATGGAAGGCGGGGCCCACTGCGGGCTGACCGGCGTGAAGCGCGCGAGATCCAACCCCGCCGCACGAAACAAGAGTGTCGCATCGGGCGGCGACGGCGTCGCGCTGGAACTCGGGTCTTCTACCTGTGGCGGAATCACGCCGAACTCCAGGAGCCGGCCTTGCGTGTCCGCATCGTAGCGAATCATTCCGGAATAAATGAACGGCGGGTCCCCCACGCTGACGGTCCTGCCCGGGCTGCCAGGGCAGCAAATGACGCGGGCTCTGCAAATACCAGAAGAAGGCGTAGGCCGGTTGGTCCCGGTTGATCTGCCGCCGGATGGCGTCCGGATTCCAGTGGCGCTCCGCGTAAGCTGAAATGTCGCCGTCGCTCACTAAGCCGAATGCCGAATCGAGCGGCCGGTCGGTGTACCCGAAGCCGCGAATGGTTTCCGCTGCCAGATGCGCCAGCACCGCCGGCGGCTTGTCCAGCGGGAGCTGCTGCAGCAGGTTTACCTTGCCCAGCAGCCACACCAGCGGCGGCAGCGCAGCCGCGATCAGCGCCGCCACCACGATCAGGGTGCGCACCCGGAATCCTTCCGCTTCACCCGCCGCCGCCACCATTTCGGGAGACGGCGTTTCTCCGGCCGCCAGAGCCGCCGCCAGCGGGTCGCCGCCCGGTAGCGCCGCGGCGACCGCCAGTGCGCTGCGCGGGCGGGCGCTGGGTTCCTCGGCAAGGCAGCGCTGAATGACGCGCTCGATGGCTGGGTCAACCTCGCTCCCCAGGCCCGTCAATTGCGGCGTCGCGCCCCCCGCGCGAGATCCTTGGAACGCCCGCTTGCCGCTCAACATCTCGTAAAGAATCAAGCCCAGCGAATACAGATCGCTCCGAACCGAAACCTCGCGGCCGGAAAGCTGTTCGGGAGCCATGTAGGCGGGCGTTCCATTGCGGATCTCCGCGCCTTCCACCTGTCCCGCGAACCCCGCCAGCCCAAAATCGGTAATCAGGACCTGGCCGCGCCCGTCCACCATCACGTTGGCCGGCTTCAAATCCCGATGCAAGACGCCTTTGTCGTGCGCGGCCGCCAGGCCGGCGCACAGCTTGCGCGCCATCTCCACCGCCTTGTCCGGCGGCAGCCTGCCGATGCGCCGCAGCAGCGAGGCCAGGTCTTCGCCATCCACGTATTCCATGGTGATGTAGGCCGCGCCATCAACTTCGCCGATGTCGTAAACGCGGCATACATTGGGGTGGGAAACCTGCCGCGCGATCCGGACCTCCGCGTGGAAACGATCCAGCATCCGCTCGTTGCCGGAAAGCGATTCAGGAAGAAATTTGAGTGCCACCAGTTGGCCCAGTTTCAGGTCGCTGGCGCGGTAGACTTCTCCCATGCCTCCGCGCCCCAGAAGACCCAGAATGCGGTAACGATCCGCCAGCACCGTTCCGGCGGGAAAGCGGCCTTCGTCCAGGAAACTCGACGGCGAAGAGGTCGATGAAGCCCGCGGCATCGCCCTGGTGGCGGCCTGTGTGGCCGGCGTAAGCGGCGCGCCGCAAGACGGGCAGAAGCTGCTTGGACCACTCAGATCGGCGGAGCAGTCGGGGCATCGAATCATGGCGGACGTACTGCAAAGTTACCACACGTGGACGCCCTCGGCAGGGCCTGATCGAGAACCTCCGTGGCGGCGTCAGTGCGCCGCACTCGCCCGGAAGGATCGGCCCGCATCGTGCCCTTATGGGGTCAATTGAAATACCATGCCGAAATTGTAGGTGCCTCCGCCAAGCGTGCCGTAAAGCAAGCCATCCGTCCCGATGAGCACCCCTGCGCCGGATCCCCCCCCGCCATGCAACACGCCGTACCGCCAGGGTTTGCCCGCCGCCTCCGGAGGAGCCAATTCGTATACAACCGGCTCTCCCGCGCCGCCGAAATCTTGCCCGCCTGCGGATGTCGTTCCGTAGAGTACGCCGCTGGCTCCGATTGCCACCCCCGCTCGCGGCCAAGCCCCATCCCAGGTATCGCCGAAATCGTGAATCAGTTTCTCGCTCCAAACGCCCCCAGGTACCGTCGGCGGCGCCAATTCGAAAGCGGTTCCGCATGCGAAATCGCCACACCCCAACCACGTCCCGCCCGACACCGTCGTCCCGTAGAGCACACCGTTTGAGCCAATTGCTAGAGCCCCTTCTGGGCTAGCTCCGTCCGGCGCATGGGTGTAATAATCGCCCAGGAAACTGTAAAGAACGGTTTCGGACCAGTCGGCTCCGCCTCCCTGCGGAGGCTTCATTTCGAAAACCGTTCCCCAACCGCCGGCCCCATCGGTCCACGTCGTTCCATAGAGAGCCCCGCCGCTGCCGATCGCCAGCCCCGCGTACGGGCTCGCTCCATCTTGACCGGAAAAGCTGTGGATGGTGCGCTCTTTCCACGACCCGTCGCTTGACTTCGCCACTTCGTAGACCGTGCCGCAGTAGCTTCCGCACACGCTCCCGCCCCCCGCGCCGCCGCCGTATGTTGTGCCCCATAGCGCCCCGCTGCCGCCGATTACGGGACCTGCAAACGGCTCCGCGCCATCCCCGTTCTGGCCGGTGAAGGAGTGCAGGATCGTCTCCGTCCATGCGCCGTTGCCCGACTCAGGCGGTGTCAATTGGAAAACCGTGCCGCACCCGTAATCGCCGCAGACGCCGCCGGTATTGCCGCCGTACGATGTCGCTCCATAGAGCGTTCCATCGCCGCCTATCGCGACTCCTACCGGAGCGGCGCCGTCACCGCCCGACCCGGTGAAGGCATAAAGTACCGTCTCGGTCCACACGCCGCCCACCTGCGGCGGCGGTTGCAACTGAAAGACAGTTCCGCAACCCGTCGGGCAACTTGGATTGCCGCTGACGATAACGCCCCCTTGCAGGGTGACACCGAACAAGGTTCCGCCCGAACCAAAGACCACCGCTCCTGGATTGCTCCCGTCGTTCGGCGATCCCTGAAAGCTGTACAACGGGACCAGCGATGGCGCGTGCTCGGCCAGCGCGTGGCCAAAACAGCAAACCAACGCGATCAGCGTTATTTTCATCCCAGGCATTGTCGGATTATCGGATGACGGCAGACGACTGTCAATGAACGCCGCCGCCACCGGTACTATTCGCCCGATGCTGGCGGCAGGCTGTACGCACCGATAAATACCGACGCGAAAGGCTGGGGCCGCCACGCTGCACGCAGAAGGGTGGAACAGATTTGCCTCCGCTTCCTCAAATGTACTCACCCTGTCAGCGGTACTGCGGCACGGTCAAGCCTCGAGATTATTCGGCGGCATGGCTAGATGCGCGCCGCACCAAGTTGGTCAGCCGTTTCAACCCGACCACGGACCTGTGTGATATCTTCGTCGAATGGTGAAATGGCGGGTTCAGATCCGTTCGTACCATGTTGCGGCGCTCCTCCAACGAGAAATACAGCATCGAGAGAACGGCACAATCACGCAGTCCGAAGCCCTTGATCTCTTTTCACCCGATCATCACCAAAAGGGTCCGATTTGGGGCGCAGGCCTCCTGGTAAAGGCTGGATTGCTGGACAAGAAAAGGGGAGTCTGGAGTCTGACTGATGAAGGCCGCCGGCGATTGATCACGGAGGATGAGGCTCTCCGGCTCGCCGAGCGCGACAAATGGGAAAACCCCAAGTGAGACATTGGCTTTCGCTGGAAAATTTCACGAAATTCGAACCGAGCAGGTTCGCCGGCAAATCGCTGAAAAAATCGCGCGTATCAAAGTCTGACCAGCCCGGCCCCCCCTAAGTCGCCGTAGCCCCGATCCCCTCCACCGAACTCGCCCGCAGGGCCTTCAGCTTATCCCGAATCTGCGCCGCCTTCTCAAACTCGAACTTCCGCGCCGCCTCCCGCATCCGCTCTTCCAACCCCCCAAACAACCCCTCCCGCGTTCACTTAGGATACTCCGAGGCCCGCCGCGATCCTCGCATATCCGCGTTGCCCCTGCGCGCTTTTCTCTTAGGTGGGCATTGACACGAAAACGTATCAATGTCATGATGTATCGCATGATGGTCGTAAGCGTCCCTGTTCAACCAGAAACAAAAATCCTCTTGGACGCTTTGTCTACGCTTATGCAGTCATCGACCGGCCGTGTGATCGATGTCCTGACTTCAGCCTATGTAGAAGCGTTGCCGACCGAGGAGGCCAAGGTGATCAACGGTCTCAAAAGGGCGGCTTTAACCCGACTCACAGCCGGTGCGCCCGTCCTAAGCACAGGTCGGTCTGCCCCCGTTGCCTCTTATCAATTCTCGCGGCTATGCTTCAAGCGCGACCTCATCGAGCCGTTGGCCCCAAACGATGAGTTTCGAGTCGAAACGCCCATCGGAACCTTCCAGATGACAAAAGCGGATTTCCGCCGCGTGTTCCCAAATGTTATCCAGTCCCGCAGCTATTCAGAAGCCGGACTTTACCATTACCGAACCCTGCCGAGCCAGGCAGAACAATTCCGCGTTGCCTGAGAGGAAGAGGTCGATGAAGCCCGCGGCATCGCCCTGGTGGCGGCCTGTGTGGCCGGCGTAAGCGGCGCGCCGCAAGACGGGCAGAAGCTGCTTGGACCACTCAGATCGGCGGAGCAGTCGGGGCATCGAATCATGGCGGACGTACTGCAAAGTTAGCACACGTGGACGTCATCGGCAGAGCCCCTGCTGAGTGAGATGATCCGGCGCTGCGCCTGGATAGGCGGCGACTGCTCCGCTGCCGCATTGCCGCCAGAAGGTGACTTAACGCCGTAAATCTTTGCAGTTGGGAAATGCCCGGTAGATCGTAGAAAGTAGCGACTCTTCGCTCGCAGCCCTGATCGGCTAAGAGCAGTTTTCGTTTGTGGAGAAAAGGAGAGTCGCTATGAAGAAACCATCCCAGCTTGAAGAGCAGCGTGCTGGGAAGCAGCTTGAGGGCATGGCCGCTGAAGGAAATCCGCCAGTGCAGACGGCGCTGCCGATGGCCGAGATGTTGGGCTGGCTGCGGAAATGCGTGGGCGAACTAATTCGTCAGGCCGGCTTGCAGGCGATGGACTGACAACACGCCGCGGGGCGACGCTCTGCCTTTTCAGCCACGGCGGGAGAATCACTAAACCGTTGTCGTCGAATTTACCCGATGTCCCCGTACCCTGCAGCGGCAGCGTTGCCCGTTCCGTCTTACCAAGTGGGAACTTGCGATGTTCCCACGAACGCCATTCGGCTGCGGATAGCGCCCATTGTATTGTCGCCGGCCATCCGACGGTGGGTCCGCACTTGGCGGATCACAGCCCGGGGACCTGTTCGGCAAGCTCGCGCGGGTTGCCGGTACCAAGCATGCGGATGCGGGCCAGGCGCTCGCTGGCGTAGCCGCGATGGGAATGGCGCCCGTGCCCGGCGTTTACGCGCACCGCAAACTGGCCGCTTTCGGGCATTCGGGGCTGGCGCTGGCGCAGTACCGTACCGAAAGCCTTGCGCGGTCCCGCACCACGAGCGCTAGTTCGCGGCGTTACCGGTGAGCAAGGCATTCATATCTTCCCAATGATAGATCGTTACTTTTTGGCCGGGTGTTCTTGCGGCGTTCAGCATGGCTCTCGCGACATCTTTTCCGTCAATGCCTCTGTAACGGCTTAGAGGGCCGGCCAAAGCAAGATTCACGAGCGACCAGACGCGAATCAGGCTCTTTTCCAGCGGGCGATGTTCCTGGCGCGTCCCCAGAAGCATGGACGGCCGGAAAATGTTGGTGCTCTCGTAGCCCAGCGCGCGAATGTCTCTTTCGATTTCTCCCTTGGTTCGGATGTAGAAGGATTTCGAATTCGGGTTGGCGCCTACAGAAGTTACGATGAAGACGGACTGCCCCCCGTTCTCCTTCGCGAATCGCGCCGCCAACACCGGATAGTCATGATCGATTTGGTAGTAGCGCTTCTCGTCGGGGGTGTTTGCCTTCGTGGTGCCGATCGCGATGAAAACGTCATTGGCTCTGCATTGATCTTTCAAGGCCGGCAGAGAGTCGTAGCCGCCGATGAGATTCGTCAGTTTCGGATGCTTGGTTTGAAGCGGCTTCCTCGTGACCGCCATGACGCGATCGTAATCGGGGCTGTCGAGAAGATCTTCCAGCAGATACGAACCGATGAAACCGGTGGCGCCGAAGAGAAGGGCTGCTTTCATCTGGTTACGGTAGCAGGCGTCACGTGAGATAATCACTGAGCCATGCGCCGACTCGTTTTTGTAAACCTGCTGCTGTTGGCCGCTCCGGCGACAGCGCAGGAGGTCGTTGATTTCACTGCTAAGTTCGGACCTCCGATAGTGGAACAGTATCACCTACAGCCCGACGAGCGCCTGGTGGTGACTTACGGACAGCGGCACGTGGTCTGTGAAGTGCGCTTGGAGCCATGGCAGGAATCCAAACGGCGCGAAGATCCGGCTGCGATACCAGGTGAATTGGTGGACCGCGTATTGAATGAACTGGTTCCCACCAGCGCCCGCGTCGGGGCTCCGTTAGTGATGCATGAACAAATGAGCCGTGCGGCACTTACGGCGACGGAATATCAGAACGTACGAATCACGCGCCAGACGGATGGGGACAACGTGACGGCGCTCGTAATCCGGTGGAAGCGCCCCGAGTGCCAGGAGCAGAATATTCTAAAACCGTAAGTTGACGAGAATGGAGTGTATGAAAGCCGCCGCCCTGCTCTTGCTTGCCGTGAGTGCCTTTCCTTGCGAGCAGGACAACCTCTTCAACCTTAGCGATCTCAGCAACTGGAGAGTTACGCGAGCCGGCGTGTTCTCCGTGGAAAACCGGGCGGACAGTTCGCGAACGGCGTACCCACCGGCTATCGAATCGAAATCGGCGCGGGAGACGCTTGGCACTGCACAGGCGCGACTTGCGCGGACAAACCAGACGGCGCATGGAACACGTTAGTCGTTTCGCTTGAGACCGACCGTACCACAATTTCTGTTAATGGAAAAGAAGTGAATGAGTTCGCCGGCGACCCCGCTGCATCCCACCCAGGCGCCTGGCGTCCAGGCTCCATCGGGTTAGAGAGCCCCGACACCGGCTCCGCTGTGTACTTTCGTGAGATCACATTTACTAATAGCTTCCGCTGAAAGGCACGGCGCGAGCCGGTTACTCCTGATTAAATCCGCTAGCGCGGCGGAAGGATTCCACGTAGTGGCCGTCCTTCATGCCCATCTGCCGAAGTTCGGCTTTGGTCTTCTCGAGGATCACGGCGTCCCAATCGGGGCGGTACTTATCGACGGCGGGTGAAAACTGGCTGACGTGCGCCACGGCCGCGTTGAGTTTGATTTCCGCCACATCGTCGACATTCACAAAGTAGTTGGCATCTTTGCCCGAGTAATAGTAATACTCTTCGGGGACTTTCCACGGCTCCAGGCCGTCGTGCAGCCGCTGGTTAGGAAAGTACAGGTGCCATTCGGCCGCGCGGATGGCATCCATGGTGTTGTTGGCGGCCATGCGATGGTCGGTCTTGTGCCAGCGGACGTAATCGGAGCCGGGGTCGGCGCTGAGCACCACATCCGGCCGCACCTTGCGAATCAGGCCGGTCACCTGTTCCACAAGATCGCGCGGGTTGGCGTATTCGAGCATGCCGTCGTGATATGGCAGCCAGAGGATGCTTTCCTTACCGATGCCGAGGATGCGGCAAGCTTCCTCTTCTTCGTGCATGCGGATGCGGGCGAGGCGCTCGCTGGTCATGTCTGGATCGTAGGAACCCTTGTCGTCGTTGGTGTAGATCACGATATGGATGCGGTTGCCGTTTTTAGCCAGTTTGTAGAGGGTGCCGGCGCAGCAGAACGTATCGTCATCCGGGTGCGGAGTGAAGAGCATGACGGTCTTGCCGTGCATGTTTTCGAGCCGTCCGGGGTCGGACGGTTGGCCTTGTGCAGGGGCCAGCGCCAGCGCGGTCACGGTGAGTACAGGAAAGAGGATTCGCATAGCCGTTAGAATGGAAGCATACTCCCCTGGCTCCCGGCGTGCAAGCGTCGATTACCGGGAACGATCTGCGACACGAATGAGTGAACCGATTCTTCCTTATCCCTTACACCGGCCGCTGGGAATCTTCGATTCCGGCGTCGGCGGCCTGACCGTGCTGAAAGCGCTGCGCCGCAAACTGCCGCACCGCGATTTCATTTACCTGGGCGATACGGCGCGCGTGCCGTACGGGCGCAAGCCGGCCGCCATGGTGGCGGAGTTCGCTTACGGCATCACCGAATTTCTGCGCGGCTTGGGCGTGGAAGGCGTGGTGATCGCGTGCAATACGGCGTCGGCCGCGGCTTTGCCGGACCTCGCCGCGCGCGCCGCGTTTCCCATTTGGGGCGTCATCGACCCTGGCGTCGAAGCCGCCGCGCGCCTAACGCGAACCGGCCGCGTGGGCGTAATCGGCACCAAGGGAACCATCGCCAGCGGCGCTTATCAACGGCGTTTGGAGCAGCGCGGGCTCACGGTGTGGGCGCAGGCTTGCCCTATGCTGGTGCACATCGTGGAGGAAGGGCTCGCGCATTCCCCCGAGTGCGACCTGCTGCTGCGGCATTATTTAGACGGGCGCGGCGATATCGACACGCTGATCCTCGGCTGTACGCACTATCCGCTGTTGCACGATGCGATCCAGCGCGCGGTGGGCGATTCGGTGAAGCTGGTGGATAGCGCCGAAGCGCTGGCGCAGGCGGTGAACGGGAGCCTCGAAACGAACCGGGAATCGCGCGGCGCGGGACGGATCGTGCATTTCGTCACCGGCGATCCACTGGCGTTTGGGCATACGGCGGCGGTCATCGGCGAGGTGGCGGGCGAGGTGGTGCCGCTGCCGGTAACGGAGCTGATCCGCCTGCAAAGCGGGGCTTCGCAAGCCGTCCGGTAGATCCCGCGCATCGGGCGGCGCCGCGCGGCATTGCGATAAACTCGTCGATGGCGTCTCGCCCCCGTACACCATATATGCATAATTCCCACATCGCAATTATCGGCGCGCCACTCGACCTCGGCCAAGGCCGCCGGGGCGTGGATATGGGTCCTTCCGCCATCCGCGTCGCCAATCTGAATAAGCGCCTGGCGGCGCTCGGCTATCACGCCGATGGATCTGGGCAACGTGCCCGTGGACCAGCCGGAAAGCCTGCCGGAGGGTCCGGCCAAGGCCAAGTATCTGCCGCAGATCGCGCTAGGCGTGCAAGCGCCTCGCGCTGATGGTGGATGGCGCGCTCAACAAGAAGAAAATGCCGCTGGTGCTGGGCGGGGATCACTCCGTGGCGGTAGGCACGGTGGCCGGCGTATCGCGGCATTTCCGGCGCAAGAAGCAGGAAATCGGACTGATATGGATCGACGCGCATGCGGACATGAATACGCCGGACAGCTCTCCGAGCGGCAACGTGCACGGCATGCCGCTGGCCTGCTGCGTGGGGCTGGGCCCGCCGGAACTCGCGAATCTGTTTGGCTACGCCCCTAAGGTGGATCCGCGCAAGACGGTGCTGGTTGGGCTGCGCGACGTGGACATTCTGGAGAAAGGCCACGTGCGCGACACCGGCGTGCGCGCTTTCACCATGCGCGACATCGACGAGCGCGGCCTGCGCTCGGTGATGGACGAAGCGTTTCGCATTGCTAGCGAGGACACGGCCGGATTTCACCTGTCGCTCGATATGGATTGGATCGATCCGCAATTCGCGCCAGGCGTGGGAACGCCGGTGCGCGGCGGCGCCACTTATCGCGAGGCGCACCTGGCCATGGAACTGATCTGCGATAGCGGGCACATGGTTTCCATGGAAGTGGTGGAAGTGAATCCGGTGATCGATGAAATGAACCGCACGGCGGATTTGGCAGTCGAAATGATCATGTCGGCGATGGGCAAAAAGATTCTATGAAAACGACAGTCGCCGTGATTTACGGCGGGCGCAGCGGCGAGCACGAAGTTTCGATTCGTTTCGGCGAATGCCATCAAGGCGGGGCTGGACCGCGAACGCTACGACGTAGTGGACTACTTTATCGATCGAGGCGGGGAAGTGGTCGCCCGAGCCGATCCTGCCGGAGCCCGGCGCGCAGCCGGAGATAGACGTGGTGTTTCCCGTTTTACACGGAACGTTCGGCGAAGATGGCACCATGCAGGGCCTGCTGGAATTGGCCGACCTGCCGTATGTCGGCGCGGGCGTGATGGCTTCGGCGGTCTCCATGGACAAGGAGATGATGAAGCGCATTTGCATCGAGCGCGGGCTGCCGGTGGTCGAGTATGTCGTGCTGAGGCGTCACGACCTGGATGCGGAGGCCATCGCCAAGCTGTTCTCGTTTCCGGTTTTCGTGAAGCCGGCGAATCTGGGTTCGTCGGTGGGAATTTCGAAGGTGCACAATCGCGCGGAGTTGGAACCCGCGATGGAGCTGGCCGCGGAGTTCGACCGCAAGATCATCGTGGAGCGCGGGATTGAAGGGCGGGAGTTGGAATGCGCGGTGCTTGGGAACGACGATCCCAAAGCCTCGCTGCCCTGCGAGATTCTGCCTTCCAAGGAATTCTACGATTACGAAGACAAGTATCTGCTGGACCAGGCGCGCACGAAGCTGCCCGCGGAGCTTCCGGCCGACCAGACCGCCAAGCTGCGGCGGTTGGCGGTGGAATGCTATCGCGCGGTGGGCTGCGAAGGCATGGCGCGCGTCGATTTTCTGCTGGAAGCGGCGACGGGCAAGCTGTACATGAACGAGATCAATACGATTCCCGGCTTTACTTCGATCAGCATGTATCCGAAGATGTGGGAGCAGAGCGGCGTTTCGTTTTCCGAACTGCTGGACCGGCTGATTGAGTTGGCGCTGGAGCGGCACAAGGCCAAGAAGGCGACGCGGTTTACGCGCTAATCTTCGCCGGTTTCGCCCAGGTCGGCCGCACGGTTTTCAAACTTGGTCAACTCGTGCAGGAAGACCAGATCTACCTTGCCGACCGGCCCGTTGCGCTGCTTGGCCAAAATCAACTCGGCCTGGCCGCGCAGGCTTTCATCCTGCGGCCGGTAGACTTCTTCGCGGAAGATGAAAGCAACCAAATCGGCGTCCTGCTCGATCGAACCGGATTCGCGCAGATCGCTGAGCTGCGGCCGGTGGTCGCCCTGCCGCGTTTCCGGCGCGCGGCTGAGCTGCGAGAGCACGAGCATGGGCACGTTCAGATCTTTCGCCAGCAGCTTCATCCCGCGCGAAATCGTGCTGATTTCCTGGTTGCGGTTTTCAAAGCGGCCGCGCCCGCACATCAGCTGCAAATAGTCGACGATCACCAGGCCCAAGCCGTGCTCGGCCTTGGTGCGGCGCAGCTTGGCATGAATGTCCATCATGTGTACGCCGGCGGTGTCGTCGATGAAAAGGGGCGCTTCGACCAGGCTGGATGCCGCCGCCTGCAGGCGCTCTGCGCTCGTCGGCGCTCAGATAGCCGGCGCGGAACTTCTGGCTATCCACGCGCGCGGTGGCGCACAACATACGAGTCAGCAGCGACTCCTTCGACATTTCGAGCGAGAAGATGGCCACCGTGCGCTTGCACCTTGGTCGCCACGTGCTGGGCGATGTTCAGCGCCAGCGCGGTCTTGCCCATCGAAGGACGCGCGGCGAGGATGAACAACTCGCCGGCATGCAGGCCGCCGGTTTTTTCATCGAGCTTGGTGAAGCCGGTGCTGATGCCTTTGATGCGCTTGCTGGGGTCGAGAAAAGCGTTGAGGCCGCCCTCGATATTCCTCGATGACCTGGGCCGGGCTGACCAAGCCGTTCTTGACGCGGGTATCGCCGAGCTTGAGCAGGGTTTCTTCGGCGCCGGCCAGGATCTCGTCGGGTTCCTCTTCGCCCATCAGGCAGCGATTCATCAGGTGCTGCGAGGCGAAGATGATCTTGCGGAGGACGGCTTTATCCTTGACGATGCGGATATAGCCGTCGATGTTCATGGTCTGCGGCAGGCCATCGTCGAGGGAGACGAGGTAGCTGAGGCCGTCGCAGGATTCGAGCTCGTTGTATCGCATCAGCTCGTTGGCGACGGTGACACGGTCGATGCGGTCGCCGCGCTCGGCCAATTCGCCCATGCGGAAGAAGATGCGGCGGTGCTTTTCGAGGCTGAAATCGTCGGGCTGGAGTTCGCCGGCGGCCTGGATGTACAGGTTGTCGTTGAGCAGGATGGAGCCGAGCACGAATCGTTCGGCGTCGAGGTTACTGGGAAGGCCCTTGTCGAGTGCTATGGATGTCGCTGACATGGCGGATGTTTCAGATTAGCGGGGCCAGCCGCTCCGCGCACTGGTTTTGTTTGCGTCTTGTTTTGATCCGCTTACGCTCTGTATAAAACATGGGCCTTGCCGGGCGCCGCGCCGGGGCCCGTAAACCTTTCAGAATCAAACGCTACGGCAGTCGGGCGGCGACTTCCGCAATTTCTTCCACAGGCCTTCCACAGCGGCCCGCAAGAAAAAACAATCTCTACTTCTTCTGTTTTTACTCCACGGCGGGCGCGCCGCGCAACAAGTTTCCCCTCAAGCACACGCGGCCGGTACGGGAGCGGGCCGGAAGCGGGCGCTGAAGTGGCGCAGGAAGGGCGGTTCCTCGACGATTTCCAGGCCGCGGATCTCGCTCTTCCGCTGCGTTTACTTCGAGGATGGCCTCCACCACGTAATCGATGTGGCTCTGGGTGTAGACGCGGCGGGGGATGGCGAGGCGGAGCAGTTCGTGGCGCGCCGTGGTCGCCGAACATAACCGAGCCGATCTCCACCGAGCGGATGCCGGCGTGGCGATACAGTTCCACCGCCAGCGCCTGACCGGGGAACTGGCTGCGCGGGAATGTGCGGCAGCATGCGCGCCGCATCGATATAGATGGCGTGGCCGCCGGGCGGCTCGACGATGGGCACGCCGTGGTCGGCGATATGGCGGCCCAGGTAGCCGGTCGAAATGATGCGATAGCGCAGATAATCCGGATCGAGCACTTCCTCGAGGCCGACGGCGATGGCTTCCAGATCGCGGCCGGCGAGGCCGCCGTAGGTGGGGAAGCCTTCGGTGAGAATCAGCAGATTGGTTTCCTGGTCGGCCAGGCGGTCGTCATTGGTGCAGAGAAAGCCGCCGATGTTGGCGAAAGCGTCCTTCTTGGCGGAGAAGGTGCAGCCATCGGCGCAGCGAAAACATTTTCTGCGCGATTTGTTTGGGCGACCAGTCGGCGTAGCCGGGCTCGCGCTCGCGGATGAACCAGGCATTTTCGGCGAAGCGGCAGGCATCCAGATAGAAGGGAATGCGGTAGCGCGTGGTGACTTCGCTGCACGGCTTCGATGTTGGCCATGGAGACAGGCTGGCCGCCGCCGGAATTGTTGGTGACGGTCAGCATGACCAGCGGAATGTGTTCGGCGCCCGGTCTCGCGGCGATCAGCGCTTCCAGCGCCGCCACGTCCATGTTGCCTTTGAAATCGAGCCGGGCCTGGGTGTCGGCGGCTGCGGGGATGGGCAGATCGACCGCGCGCGGCGCCGGTGAATTCGATGTTGGCGCGGGTGGTATCGAAGTGGGTATTGCTGGGCACCACATGGCCGGGCTGGCACATCACGGTGAAGAGGATGCGCTCGGCGGCGCGGCCCTGGTGGGTGGGAATCATGTGGCGGAAGCCGGTGAGATCGTCGACCACGCGCTTCAGGCGGAAAAAGCTTTCGCTGCCGGCGTAGGATTCGTCGCCGCGCATCAGGGCGGCCCACTGCTCGGTGGACATGGCGCTGGTGCCCGAATCGGTCAGCAGGTCGATCAGGATGTCGCGGGCCTCGATCAGAAACAGGTTGTAGCCCGCCGCTTCAAGCAGACGCTCGCGCTCTTCGAGCGGTGGTGTGGCGCAGCGGTTCGACGCTTTTGATGCGGAATGGTTCGATGATGGTCTTCATTCAGTCTCCGCTGGAGCAAATACCAGTATGACCGCAAGCGGGTGGATTTCGCCACCGGGCTGCGCGACTGTTCTAAACTTGAAGAGGAGAAACGATGACCAGAAGAGTACTGTTCGGCGCTTGCGCCGCTGCCACGATGTTCGCCTGCGCTATGTCGGCGGCGGATACCAAGCCGACCACCGTAATTCACGTGATTTCCGTGAAATGGAAGGCCGATGCCACCCCGGCGCAGATCGCCGAGGCCATCAAGGGCGCCGAAGCGCTGCCCGCCGAATATCGCGGAATTGTACGGGTTTGGACCAAGCCCATCAAGAAGCAGCTTCCCGATGGCTACAACCACGTCATCGTGATGGAATTCGCCAGCGAAGACGCCTTGAAAAAGTACGTGGATAGCCCCGCTCAGAAGAAATGGTACGCCGTCTACATGCCGATCCGCGAAGAAAGCCGCACCAGCGACATCACCAATTGACCGCCGGCCAATCGAATCACTCGGAGATGGAATGACGTTTTGTTTAGGGATTACCGTTGAAGAAGGTTTGGTGGGCATTGCCGACACCAGGGTCTTGTCGGGCAGCGAATCGCTGGTAGCGAAGAAAGTGGCCTCCTATCAGGGGCCGGGCTTTTCGTTCTTTATCATGTCGTCGGGCTTGCGCTCGCTGCGGGATAAAGCGCTGCTGTATTTCGAAGAGACTTACACCAAGCAGATCGCCGCGCGCGACCGCCTGTTCAAGATCGTCAACTTGTATGCGGCCGAGGTGCGGCGCCTGGCGCAGGAGGAAGGGCCCTCGCTGCGCGAAGCGGAATTCAATTTCAATATTTATTCGCTGATCGGCGGCCAGATGTCCTCCGACGCGGCGCACCAGTTGTTTCTGGTCTATCCGGAAGGCAACTGGGTGGAGATCGGGCCGGACACGCCCTACCAGATTATCGGCAACTCCGGCTTCGGGAAGCCCATCCTGGAGCGATCGCTCACCCACTCCGACCCCATGCTGTACGCCTTTAAGCTGGGGATTCTGGCTTTCGATGCCACCAGGCTTTGCGCGGCAAACGTGGATTATCCGATCGATATGCTGCTGTACGCGCGCGGCAGCTTCGAGTTGATCGAACACCGCTTCGAGCGCAAGGATCTGGCGCAAATTTCAGACTGGTGGCAGGAGCGCATGCGGCGGGCCGTGAACGAGCTGCCATCCGAATGGGTGGAGCGCGCCTTCTCCAAGGTTGCGCAAGGGCGAGTTCCGGTTCCTGGCGCCGGCTGATTTCAATCGTCCAATTCGAGGGGAATGACGTCGACCGCCACATCCAGGGTGTGGTGAGCGCCGCCCAGCAGGACGCCATAAATGGGGCTGACGTCGGCGTAATCGCGTCCCCATGCCACGGTAATGTGCCCGTCCGTCGGCACGCAGTTGTTGGTCGGGTCGAAATCCACCCAACCGATGCCGGGGCACCAGGCGGCGCACCAGGCGTGCGATGCGTCGGCGCCCACCAGGCGGGGCCGTCCGGGCGGCGGCATGGTTCGCAGGTAGCCGCTCACGTACCGCGCCGGCAGGCCGATCGAGCGCAGGCAGGCAATTTGCAGGTGTGCGAAATCCTGGCACACGCCGCGGCGCTTCTCGAAAAACGTCTCCACCGGCGTCGCCACTTCCGTGGCTTTCTTGTCGAAGCGGAAATCCTGGTGGATCCGGCGGGTCAGGTCGAAGACGGCTTCCAGCAGCGGGCGCCCGGCGGGAAACGACTCGCGCGCATAGTCGGCCAGTTGCGCGCTGGCCTTCAAGCGCCGCGTGTCGAACAGGAATTGCCAGGCATCCAAAACCTCTTCGGTGGTCGCGGCTGCGAGAGCCTCGCGCGCGGATTCCCAGGGCGGGGAAGCGGCCAAATCGGGCCGCGCGAACGGGTCGACTTCCAGCTTGCTGTTGGCTTCGACCATCAGGACTTCGTGCGCTTCGTGCAGCGTGAAAAATGTGAGCGTGTTGCCGAAATAATCGAAGTGGGCCGAAGTTACCGCCGGCGCGGGCTGGATGGCGACGAAACTTTCCCAACAGGTTTGGCGCGCCAGGTTGCGCGGCGACAGGCGCACCACGTGGTGAGATACGGAAACCGGGTCTTCGTAACGATATGTGGTACGGTGCCGGACCTGGTAAATCAACTGGTGCGCTCCATTTCCGCATGGCTGAAATAGACGTGGGTGATGGCGTCGGAAAGCGCCGGCAGCGCCGCGCCCACCGCCGCCAGAAGTTCATCGAGCGCTTCCCGGAGACCATCGGGCCCCGGTTCGCAAAGCACCCGCACATCGGAGCGAAGCAGCCTGGCGCTCACCTCCTCCAGCCACTTTTGTCTTGCCACGGGCCAACCTGCGCCTAATGGCATGGCGGCCAGGCTACGGCAATGTCCCAGCAGTTCCTGCAATTGAAAAGCGAGCGCGCGCGGATTGGTTTCATCGGACATCAACAGATCGAGCACCGGAGCGGCTTGCAGCACCGTGTAGTAGCGCGACCGATAGGTCATCGAACTGTCCGCCACTTCCAGCAGCATTTCCAGATTGGTCCAGGCGCCCGGGTCCAGCGGCACAATCATCGAGCGGAAAAGATCGATTAATTGTATGGAACGTTCCAGCCGCCGTCCCAGGCTCAGAAAATGCCAGCCCGGCCCGCGGGTAATGTTTTCCATCTCGATGCCGCGCAGCGCCGCCAGCGTGCCGATCGACCGGTCGAGCACGGCCAGCGCTTCGCCGGTAGTGGCGTATCCCCAAGCCGACGTATGGGCCGCGCCGAACTGGTTAATGATGCGCAGCATGTCGCTCGACAGGCTGCCGCGCACGTGAGCCGCCGCGTGCGCCGCGCGGTTGAAGGTGGCGTTCAGGCTATCGCTGCGCTGTTCTTCAAAAATCAGCGACAGGATTTCCTGTTCCAAATCGCGCCATTGGTCGAGATGGCCCTGCGGATCGTCTTCGGAAAGCCGCGAGTGCGGCGACGCCAGGCAATCGTACAGCTTCATCAGCGAATCCCACTCAGCCGTGCCGGAAGCGCCGAATTCGCCGGTAAGGCGAACCAGAATGCACCGCACCACGCGCGCCAGATGTTCGGCGCGTTCCGCATAACGGCCCAGCCAGAAAAGATGATCGGCGGCGCGGCTGGGTAGCCCGGAGGCGCTGCCGCGATTCAACTCGATGGGCTGATCGGGCGGGTGCAATAGCGTCAGCGCGTCCACCGGCCCGTCGGAAAGCACCCAGGTATCCTTGCTGCCGCCGCCGCGCTGCATGGACACCACCGGCGTTTCGAGGGTGGGGGAGACGCGCGCCAGTCCTCCAGGCATTACCATCCACGAGTCGCCCGCCGCCGCCAGATAAACGCGAAGCACCACGCGCCGCGGCTCGAGATTGTTCTTCGACCACACGGGAATCGTGGAGAGATCCAAAACCTCCTGCCCGGCAAACTCGTAGGGCCGGGCCTGCATGCGGGCCAGCAGGCGGGCGCGCTCCTCCCCGGCCAGTTCTCCGCCGAACACCGGCTCCAACCCGTGAGCCGGAAACGCCGGCTTGATCACCAGAAAATCGAGATTGTCGCGAACGTATTGCAGCGGCTTCGGTTGTCCGCACCACCAGGTGGCGACCGACGGCAGGCGCAGCGCTTCGCCCAGCAGTTCGCGGCTCAGGTTTGGCAGGAAGGGCATGAACGCGGAAGACTCCACCAGCCCGCTGCCCAAGGCGTTGGCTACCACCACGTTGCCTTCGCGCACGGCCTCCACCAGCCCGGCCACCCCGAGAAAGGAATCCGAGCGCAGTTCGATAGGGTCGCAGAAACTGTCGTCGACGCGCCGCAGAATGACATCGACGGGCTTGAGGCCATCCAGTGTTTTCAGAAAGACGCGGCTGTCCCGAACGGTCAGGTCGCCGCCCTGAACCAGGGTGAAGCCCAAATAGCGCGCCAGGTAAGAATGTTCGAAATACGTCTCATTGAAGGGCCCCGGCGTCAGCAGCACTACTTGCGGATTGTCGTGGCGCGAAGGCGCCAGTTGCAACAGGCGATCGCGGAAGCCGCGGAAGAATGCGGCCAGCCGCTCGACTTGAAACTCCCGGAAGAAATCGGGAAAGGTCTCGGCGAGAACGGTGCGGTTTTCGAGCGCGTAGCCGGCCCCGGAAGGCGCTTGCGTGCGGTCGGAAAGCACCCACCATGTGCCATCGCCGGAGCGCGCCAGATCCACGGCGAGCAGATGCAGGTAGGGCTTGGGCGGCGTGGGTAATCCATGGCAGGGGCGCCAGAAGCCGGGATTGGCGAATACCAGCGCCGGCGGCAGCAAGCCGCGCCGCAGAAGATGCTGGGGGCCGTAAAGGTCGGCCAGGATGTGGTTCAACAGATGCGCTCGTTGAATCAGGCCGGCTTCGAGCGCCCTCCATTCGGACGGCGAAATCATCAGGGGAATCGAATCGAGGCTCCAGGGCCGGTCCATGCCCAGCGGATCGCCGTAGACATTGTACGTAACGCCGTTTTCGCGGATGCGCTGTCGCGCGGTTTTCCAGCGGCGCGCCAGCTCATCCGCCCCCAGAGCGGACATCGAGCCGATCAAGCGGTCCCAGTGCGGCCGAAGCACGCCGGGCCTGGCGCACATCTCGTCATAAACCCCGCCGGTTAAACGATAGCCGGCGCACAGCGCGGGGGCTTCGAGAGTGTCTCCGGTAACGCTCATAAATACTTGGTTAATCAGCAGGATAGCATTGTTCCGCCGAGCCCATGCTCTGTCTCGCGCTAAAGATTTACCAGGGTTGACCGATGGAACTATTGTTATGTTTGAATGGAAACCCGAATACAGCGTCCAGATTCCGAGCATCGACGCCCAGCATCAGCGGCTTTTTGCGCTGGCCGAGGAATTGCACGTCGCCATGTCGCAAGGTAAAGCCAAGGCTGTCCTCGAACAGTCGCTGGCTACCCTGGTTGACTACACCAGGGCGCACTTCGCCGCCGAGGAACAGCTCATGAATCAATACCATTTTCCGGATGCCGCGGAGCATAAGGTTGAGCACGAAAAGTTGACCACACAGGTCTTGAACCTTCAAAAGAGATTTCGCGCGGGCGAAAACACCTTAAGTATCAGCCTCATGGTTTTCCTGAAGAACTGGCTGGAGAACCATATTGCCGGTTCCGACCAGCAATACAGCAAATTCATACGCGGTAAAGCCGCCGCCTAATCTCCCGCACCGCGCATCACCTCCAAAACCACCCGGTCGCCGGAAAACCCGCGGAAAGCCGTATGGCTGGGCGCAGACTGAAGTAGCTCGGCGAGCGGCTGCCCCGATTTTCCATACACAAAGAAATGGGGAGTCGCTCGCGCGAAGCTGAGCGGGTCGGCAAACTGGTAACTCACCTGACAGCCCGCCCGCAGCGCTTCGAGCACCCCTCCCACGGTGTCGCCTGCTTCCCGCAGGTAAAAGAGCCGGGAACGAACCTCCAACGGAGCATAGTGCGACAAAAATGCGAACTCCAGCCCGTCCGTCACCACGATCGGCGCATCTCCCGGCGTCTTCCCCCACAACGGGTCATAGGCTCGCAATGGCTGCCCCGGAGTTGTGTTCATGGGCAACTGCGTGTTCGGCTCAGCCAGCGTTTCGCCAACGCCCGCCAGCCGGTGCCGCACCAAACGCGCAAAATCGCCGCTGATGAGCAGCGCAAAGAATATAGCCAGTGACACTGCCATCCACTTCGCCCGCCCCGCTGCATATCCGATGGCCAGGCACACGCCCAGCACCGCCGACAATAAGTACCTGCCAATGAACGGCCCATGGATCACGAAGGCCAGCGCCAACCCCGTCGCCGGCAGGACAAGAAAGCCGAGAGCCAGCGCCACATCTGAGCCCGGAACCAACCCCGTGGCGCCCTCCCGCCGCACCGCCCCATCCACCGCGAATACCGCCACACACCCTACCAGCGGCAGCATCGCGGGCCATAGCAGCGTGCTATAAAACGACTGTAGCGAGCCGAGCGACGGAGGAAAGAACTGTCCTCCCACGTGCCGTTCGAACGAGCGGAAAAGCGGGACATAAAACGCCAGCGCAACCACTGCCGCACCGGCCATCACCGCCCACACCGCCCGATCCATTCGCCGCTTCCGCCAGGCACGAAATAGCTCTCCGCACGCGAACGGAAATAACAACGTGATCGCGTAGCAGTGTGTCAGAAACGCCGCCAGCAAACTGGCGCCAAACAGGCCCAGCCACGCGCGGCGCAGCGTCCCGTCCGGAAGCCGCTGCCAGGCTAATGCCGCCAATCCCGCCAGCCCCAACACGATACCCGTAGCCCTCGCCTCGTAAGCGTAGAATCGCGCGCTCGTCAGCAGCGGCAGTAACATCGCCGCGCATCCCGCCGCCGCGCCCGACCGTTTGGATACCATCGCGAACAAACACAGGCACAAGACCCACACGCCGGCGATGGAGGGAAGCCGGGTGGCCACTAATCCTTCGCCAAATACCCCTTCGGCCAGCCTTGTAAGAATGTGAAACAGAGGAGGATTGTAATCGGCGCCCAGCAGCGCGGCACGATAAGTCGCGCCGATGCTGGGCAGACGGCACAGATATACAGTTACTAACTCATCGAACCAGAAGTATTTTCCGGACGCGCGCAGGCAAATGTCGGCGAAGTAAAAAACTGAGAAACACAACAGAAGGAAGGTGGTCGCCCGGCGCCGTGCCGGCATCCGCGAAGTCCCGGTCTCCGCGGTTGTTATAGCCCGCACCCCGAAAATGTCGGCCTCCCTACCGTCATACCTTAGTCGCGACGATGAGAAATTGCTTGCCCATAATCCTCCAGGCCAGAGGAATCTTCAGATACAGAGAAACCAAAAAGACAGGATAGGCGCGGGTATTGACCATGGTATAAGGGAGAAATCGTCCAATCGCCGACTCCACTTGAAAACCCTGTATCTCCAGCACTTCAACCATCGAGCGATCGGTGAGCGCGATATGATGATCCCAGAAATCCCAGTACGCGCCTCCCACATATTTGCCGTTCGGCCCCATGGCTATAAATTTGCCGCCGGGCCGCAAGCAGCGCTTGGCCTGCTGTAGCGTGTCGGCAATGGCTTGACGCGAAGGCAGGTGCTCCAGGAAATTGCTGGTCATGACCACGTCGAGACTCTCGTCTCGCAGGTTCCAAAGATGCGAGCAGTCCTGATGCAGAAACTCGATCCCCGGCGCAAGGTAGTTATGTGCGTTGGGATTGAGGTCCATCGCATATTTCGTTCCACACTGAATATTATTGATGAACTCGCCGTAGCCGCACCCGAGGTCTAGAACCGTGGACCAGGGTTCAATGTAGCGGCTGAAGAATTTCTTGGCCAATACCTGCCAGACGGCGTTCCGGTACGAAACGTGGGCGTCGAACCGGCGGCTGTAGATTTCCGCGAGACCGTTTTCAGTTTGGTGTTCAGCGATCATCGAAGACTCCCGGTATCGTATCGATCCAGCGTGCTGGCTATATTCAGGACTTCTCCCCATAAACGGAAAGAATGTAACCTGATTTGTGGCGGCCCGCCCCCGCGAACTCGCTGCTCGGCCTGCCTAATATAGTGGCACAATGTGACGCGTCTGCCAACTTCGCCGCTACTAAGTTCCCCCGCTTATGACGTGGGCGGGTCGTATAAACTGGTCATTCGCCAGGCCCGATATGAGACCGTGCCTCCCAGATTGTACACTTGCGTACCCGTGGTCTTGCCGGACGTGGGCAGAACCTCGATCTCATATCCGAAGGTATTGCCAACGAATCCCGCCATGAACGCATAATTGCCATCGGGAAGTAACTGGGCGCTTCCCAATGCGGAAGAGTAAACGCCCAAATCGTCGCTCAGGACCGGTGTCACCTGCATGCTCGCTTCGTCGACCGACAACACCATGCCCCGGCTGTTGCAGTCATTGGGAGCGCAACTGCTTCCTAACTGGTCAACACGCGTGTTTCCATTGTCGAACAAGTCCAGAAAGCCGTTAGTGTTTTCGATCCCGGCTTCGTGCTGGTGAGAAAACCAGGGCCATGGATCGCCGGTAATATTGTTGAAGCTGAAGTCGCCTTGGTTGCCCATACGCCAGAGAATATTTCCGGTGCCCGCGCCGTCCTTATAGTCGATGCGCATTACCCAGTCTTGATGCCGCGCCGAAAAAATCAGATCGCCCTGCGATGCTCCGTCCTGCGGCGCCGGCCAGTAATAAATACTATTGCTGTGTAACCAGTCGTGGGCCAGGGGCGCGATTCCGCTGCCCAGCAGAAATCCGGGCGGGCAGCCCAGTTGGTTGGGGCTGCACAATTCGTTCAGCACTGCCCCTCGGTTGATGTCCAGTTGCGGAGCGCCGCCTGCATGCTCGAATGTGTCAAAGTACCAAACTACCTGCCAGTTACTGTCGAGCACGATAATCATGTTGCCGATAATGTCGACCGGCAGCCCACTGGTGTCGCCCTGCGTGCCGGCCGGATAGATCTTCTCGGTGTCCGCTAACACGGCGCTGTAACCATTCGGCAGCGTGCGAATGAAATCGTGATCGAAATCGTCGAGACATCCCGCGCCCACCGGCGCCGGGCGCGCAATCGCGCTGCAAGGCTGCGCATCCGTCGCTCCCAGCGCCAGTAATTGCTGCTGGATGACGCCCACGTTGGTTTCCTTCACGATGTTGCCGGGCCAATCGATCTGGCGCAACATCTGGTTAAACTGGGACGAAGAATTCCAGGCGGGACCGCTTTCGATCGCCAGAATACCACTCGATATCGGCCGAGTCACTAAGTCTTCGTTCGTTGGCGGATAGTAATACCAGACGATCTGTCCGGCTAAGTTGGTAACTACCTCCGGATAGTTAGTCGACTGGCCCGGCAGAGTAAGATCTTCTAACAGGTAACGTTCGGCCGTGTCCGCGGTTGCGCCGGGCAGCAGGTTGACGGTAAAAGTGGGGACCGGGGTCGCGGTTGGAAGCGCCCCCGTCTTGAACGGTACCGGAGTTCCATTCCTGATGCTGCCGCCGGTATTCGTCTGAGTGTAGATTTTGAAATTGGAGAGCTGCCGCATCCCGGCAAGCTCGAACGTAATCGTCTTGGAACCGCGGCAGGAAATCCATGCCGTGGTCGACGGCGTGTCGCCGCTCTGCGGAGCAAAAACAGCCCGCATGGTGCTGCCTTTCGCGCACGGCGGCGCATTCAAAAAAGCCACCAGCGGATTGGCGGAGGGCGCCACCACGGGCGTGGTTCCGGTGGCCAGGGGATTCACTTGGTAGCTGAAAGTGCTGGAACTTGTTTCTCCGGAAGTGAAATCCTTGGCAACCACTTCGATCTGGTAGGCGCCCTCAGGCCCCAGCGGCAGCCAGGCGAAGGTCTGAGCTGTCCAAACGCCCGAGCT
The DNA here is from genome assembly GCA_963738375.1 of Bryobacterales bacterium. GTDB lineage: Bacteria > Acidobacteriota > Terriglobia > Bryobacterales > Bryobacteraceae > Bog-159. The sequence goes on from CAVTWL010000006.1 coordinate 1,225,153, forward strand.
ATAGGTTCCAACATTGAAATCCTTGACTAAGGCCATGCTCCCGCTGGGCGGCGCTACATTGAACTGGAAGGTTAATGGGCCCGCTTTGCTATCGGTTGCGGTAACCGTCCAATTGATGGTGGCCCCCAGCCCTTGCGGTGGCGCAAGCGAAGGAGTCATCGATTCGATCTGGACGGTCGCCAGAGCCGGCGTCGCCAGCAATACCAGGAATCCGGCGACGGCGCGCCAATGGCTCACGTACATGAATAGTTTTTCTCCTCACTGGCGCACGGTCTGAGGCACGTATCGAGCAGTCCGCAACCATCGTCCCGGTGCTGCGGGTTTGCTCCAGTATACGGTCCCGCCCTTGGGTGAGTCAATGAGAGTATCCGCGGTGCGTCAGAAATGGCACACTGGCGGAAAAGCGGCGGTAGTCACCCCCTGCAACGGCCGCGCGTTTTACTTGCCCACCACGATCACATGAAAGCTGTCGGGCAGAACTGGCGGGCGGCCCTTCTTGCCGTTGGACTCGGGCGCGGCGCCGTATTCGGCGGCGGGAAGGTACACCCGGTGATTCTTGGAGTCGACCGTCATGGTGCGGGCGCCGCGCTCGGTGGGTACCGTATCCACGGTTTCGTACTTACCATTCACCTGTTTGATGATGCTTAAGGTCCCGTCGCCGCCGTTCGAACTGAAGGCCAGGCCAAGTCCGCTATCGAAGCCCGCGCCGTCGGTGCCCGGCCCAATCGCCGGCGTAGCGATCACCTTTAGGGTGGCCATATCCGTTACGGCCATCATTTTGTTATCGCAGGACGAGAAAAGCTTCTTGTTCTTGACGTCGATGGCCAGCCCGGACGGCGATTCGCACGGCGAAAGGGAGGCGTGCCGCAGCACCGTGGTCTTGGCCGCGTCGATCTCCACGATTTCGCTCGAGTCTTCCAGGTTGACATAGATCTTTCCGGCGCCGTCCGCGGCGCATTCTTCCGGCTTTCCGCCTAACGCAAAACTCTTGATCACTTCGTTCGTCTTCGGATCGATAGCGGTGGAGTCGCTGGAGCGGCCATTGAAGGTGAACATGCGTTTGGTCTTCGGCTCGAAGCAGACCGAATCGGGGTTTTGTCCGGTTTGCGGCTCGCCCGATTTGGCCAGGGTCTTCAGGTCGAAAATGGTGACGCTGTTGGACTGGCCGTTAGTGATAAACCCTTTGCCAAATTCCGGAGCGATGGCGATCCCGTGTACGCCGTGCAATTGGGTGATCTGGCCGACAACTTTTCCCGCCTTGGGATCGAGCACCTCGACCATCGTGCCGTGCGAAGCGTAGACGCGATTCGCGTCCGGGTCGACCGCAATGTAGTCCCAACCGCCAGCGCCGCCGATCTTGATTTTGCCAACCACTTTGTAGCCTTCGGCGGCAAATGCCGCGGCGATCAGCTAACCCTGCCAGCAAGAACTTCTTCGTCATATTCGTTCTCCTTTCGAATCGCAGTGAACGGCCTCCAACATAGAAGCGGACGGCCGGGGTAACCACCAGCGAGAGAACCATGGAGGCGAGAATGCCGCCGATTACGGCAATCGCCAAAGGCTGCAGCATTTGCGAGCCGGCGCCCACGGCGAAAGCCAGCGGCAGCATGCCGGCCACGGTGGCCAGCGCGGTCATCATGATGGGCCGCAGGCGGCGCTCGCCCGCGCGGATCATGCTTTCTTCGGGCGGCACGCCCTCGGCGCGAAATCTCTGGTCCGCATCCAGCAGCAGGATGCCGTTCTTCGCCACGATGCCGACCACCATGATCAGCCCCATGAACGACGACAGGTTGAAGGTGGTGCGCGTGATCAGCAGCGCCAGAAAAACTCCGCACGTGGACAGCAGCGCCGACGACAGCACCGCCATCGGCGCGCCGAAATCCCCGAATTCAAACAGCAGAACCATGAAGACCAGCACAATCGCCAGCGCCAGCACGAACACCAGATCGCGGAACGACTTCTGCTGCTCGGCGAATTGGCCGCCATACTGCACGCGGATGCTGGGCGGAAGATTCGATTCCGCGACCGCCTTCTGCACTTCGGCCATCCCATCGCCCAGGTTGATGCCTTCGAAGCGCGCCGTCACATCCACGGAGCGCTGCAGGTTCTCGCGGATGATTTCCGTCTGTCCCGGAATCTCGGTCATCGTGGCGAGCGAGCCGATGGTCGCGGTCTTGCCCGTCCCGCTGACCATCAGGGTGTTGCGCATGCTGTCCAGCGTCTTGCGCGCGGATGGCGGAAACTGCACGCGGATGGTATAGGACCGGGCGTTCAAAACCACCGGAGGCGTGGCCGGCTCGCCCTGCAGCATGGCGCTGGCGTCCAGTTCCACTTCCTGCGGCGTAAAGCCCGCGCGGGCCGTCACCATCGGATCGATGTTGAACGTCACGGCGGTGCCGCTGGTGGTATTGTCGATGCCGTCCTCCACGTCCACCACGCCGGGAATCTTCTTGATCGCGCTCGGCTTCCACCGGCGCCCAATGGCGCAGCAACTCGGCGTCTTCGGAAAAAAGCTTGATCACCACCGGCTGCGGCGCGCTGGTCAAATCGCCGATCATGTCCTGCAGCAGCTGCGGGAATTCCACGTCCAGCACCGGCTCGGCTTCGGTGATCTTGGCGCGCACGTCCGCGATCACTTGGTCGCCGGTGCGCGAGCGCTCATCCTGCGCCAGCCCCGCCCAACCAGCGCGATCAGAATGGCGCCATCGGCTTCAGCTTCACGCTGATGTCGCCCTGATTCGCTTCCGTGACCGCGGCCAGGCCGAGCTGCAGACCGGTGCGCCGCGCGGTGCTGGCCACCTCCGGCGTATCGCGCAGGATCTTCTCCACGTGGCTGATCACCCGGTTCGTCTCGCCAGAGACGAGCCCGGCGGCATCGTGTAATCCACGATGAATCCGCCTTCGTCCATCGCGGGCAGCAGGTCCGAGCCCGTGTGCGAATAACAGAGATAGGCGCCGGCGATCAGCAGAAGGGCGAAGCCGCCAGCGCCAGCGGATGCTCCAGCGTGAACCGCAGCGTGCGCTCATACGCATGCAGCAAACGGGGCGAAACAGCTCTCATGCCTGTCGGCAGCGCCGGCGGACCGGCGGTTGCGCAGAAAGTAGTGGCTCAGCGTAGGCGTCCAGGTCAGAGCCAGAGCCAGAGACGTCAGCAGCGACACGCCCACCGTAACGGCCAGGGCGCGGAAGAAAACGCCGGTGACCCCCGTGATCGAAATCAGCGGCAGGAAAACCACGATCGGCGTAATCGTGGAGCCGATCAACGGCACGCGAATCTCGCGGATGGCGCTGCGGATGGCCTCTGCGCGCGATTGCCCCGCATCGCGATGCATCACGATGTTCTCCACTACCACGATGGCATCGTCGATCACCAGGCCGACCGCGGCCGCCAGCCCCCCCAGCGTCATCAGGTTGAAGCTCTCCCCCATCAGCCGCAGCGCGATGAACGTGACGCCGATGGTCGCGGGGATCACCAGTCCGGCCACCAGCGATGTGCCCCAATCGCGCAGGAACAGCACCATGATCAGCGAGGCCAGAACCAAGCCCAGCAGGATGGCGTCGCGAACGCTCTGGATCGACTCGATCACCAGCTCCGACTGATCGTAGAAGGGCCGGATATCCACGCCGGGCGGAAGGTCCTTCTGCAGATTTGCGATCTCCGTGTGAACGGCGTTGGCCACGTCCACGGTATTGCTGGCCGGCTGCCGGTAAATATTCAGCAGCACCGCCGGCTTGCCGTTGGCCGTGACTACCGTATAGACCGGCATCACGGAATTGGACACCGATGCCGATGTCGCTGATATGCACCGCCGCGCCGGCGGGCGTCGTCTTGATGACGATGTTGCCGATGTCTTCGCAGGCTCCGCGACCTGCCCGCTCATCAGGGTCAGCACCAACTGATGATTGGTTTCGATCAGGCCGGGCGAATCGATCATGTTGCTGCGGCTGATGGCGTCCAGAATATTCGGCACGGTGACGCCGGCCTGGACCAGCTTGGCCGGGTCCGGCTGAATCCGAAATTCCGGCACCTGCCCGCCTTGCACCACCACCGACGAGACGCCGGTCGCGCGATTCAGCCGCGGCTTGATGGTGTAATTGGCCAGTTCCCACAGCGTGGTCTGCGGAATCCGATCGGACGTCAGGCTGTAGCCCATGATCGGAAACGCGGCGAAGGTAAGCCGGTTGGCGGTCACCTTGGCGTTGCGCAGGCAGCGTCGGCTGCACCCGCGCCAGCGCCGCATTCACCAATTCCAGCGTCTGGTTCATGTCCACGTTCCAGTCGAAAAACAAATCGATTTCAGCGCTGCCCCGGCTGGTGATCGAGGTAACGTGATCCAGCCCGGGAACCGTGTTGACCGCCTCTTCCAGCGGTTGCGTCACCGTCACCAGCATCTGGTCGATGGGATAGACGCCCACGTCGGCGCCCACCACAATGCGCGGGAAATCGGTGCTCGGAAAGACCGCCACGGGAATCGAAACCGCCAGGTAGATGCCCACCGCGACCAGCGTCAGAATGACGAAGATGATCGGCTTGCCGTGGCGCGGCGGTCCAGTGCGAAGTCTGCTGTTGCCCGGCGGGCGAGGCGGAATCGTGGGGAGATCGCTCATTTCTCTACGGCTTCGCCTGGGTCTTTCTTGGGCGCGCCTTTCTGGTCCTTGCCGGCGCCGGCGCTTCGGGTCGCTGTCGTCGTCGATCGGATTCTTCCACGGCCGTGGTCACGACCTTCACCTTGGTCTTGTCGTCCAGGCCCATGCCGCCCACCACCACCACCTCTTCGCCGGGATTCAGCGCCGCTCAGAATCTGCACTTGGCCGCCTTCGCGCACGCCCAGCGTCACGGCGCGCTTGTGGGCGACCGAATCGGAGGACACCGTCAGTATGGCGGTGCCTCCTTCTTCTCCCGGCAGGATCGCCGCCACCGGCACCACGGTGGCCGCTTTGAAGACTTCCGTCGCAATCGCCGCATGCACGGCCGTGCCGGGTTTCAGCCGCTCACCGGGATTATCGATCTGGATCCACACCTGCACCGTGGTGGTGTTGGGATCGGCCGCCGGGCTCACCACTGTGACCTTGCCCTCGACTTCTTCCGTGCTGTCCGGTCTGGCGTGAGCGTCGCGCTTTGTCCCACTCTTCACCGACGAAGCTTCGGCCTGCGGGACGTCGATGCGCGCCACCACCCGCGTGATATCCATCACGGTAATCACGGGCGATCCCGGATTGGCCATCTCTCCCGCGTTCAGCGGCCGATCCGCGACGATGCCTGAAATCGGGCTGACGATATGCGAATAGGCCACCTGCGCGTCCTGCGAATCGAAATGCGCCTTGGCCGATTGCACCTGCGCGGCTGCGCCCTTGATCTGTTCTTCTTTGGAAACCGACTCCAGCGTTTTCAGGTGCTCCTGGGCATCGCGAAACTGGCTTTCCGCCTGCGTATAGGCAAGCTGGGCTTCGTCCACCTGGCGGCCCGCCAGCGCGCCCTCCTTGAAACAGCTTCTGCCGGCTTTCAAGAACCTTACCGGCGTTGTCCCGCGTTTCCCTTGCGGAAGCCAGATCGCTTTTCGCTTTCACCACCGCTTCGGGTACCGTGGCGCCTTCTGTCGCCCGCAGATTGGATTCCGCCTGCGCCACGGCGCCTTTGCTTTCCGCCGCGGCCGCCGACCAGATCGCGGTTCTCCAGCACCGCCAGCAACTGCCCTTTCTTCACATGATCGCCGCGATTGACATAGAACTTCCGCACCGGCGCGGCAATCTTGGGCATCAGGCTCGCCTGCTCGATGGGGAATAGCGCCCCGTCGCCGCCTACGATTCTCCGGATGGTGGCTTGCGTAACCGCCGTGACTTGTACGGGGGCGGGAGCCTTTTCCTTCTCCGCCTCCGGCTTGCCGCAAGCCGCCAGGCAAGCGAGAGATAAAGCGGCGATCGCGATCTTGGTCCGCATGGGTCAGAATGTTCCCGTAAGGGTTTGCAGATTGCCGATTGCGACGCGATAGCGCACCATGCCGTCGTCGTAAGCATTGCGGGCTTGCATCAGGGTCGTCTGCGCATCCACCAGTTCGAGCATGGTGGCTTCGCCGGCTTGGTATCGCAGGGTGTTCAGGCGTAGACTCTCGGCCGCCAAGTCCGCGGCTTGTCGCAGCAGGTCCACCTGCTGCCGGGCGGTTTGCGCTTCGGCGTACGAACTCTGCAGATTCTTAATCGAGTCCCGCTGCGCCGCCGTAACTTCCGCCGCGGCCTCCTCGTGCTTCAGTTCCGCCTGGCGAACCTTGCTGCGCCGCATCCCCCAATCCCACACCGGAATATTCAGGCTGGCGGTGACGAAGTAGCCGAGGTTCGGGAGCACCCCTGCCTCTTTGTTTGAAGCCACCGTGCTGCGCAGCGCAAAAGCGTTGGCTTCGATCCCGTAGATGGCATCCACGGTAAGGGTCGGCAGATACGCCTGCCGCGCCAGGTTGACGTCCAGAGTGGCGCTCGCGAACGCCTCCAGGGCCGCCGCCAGAGACGGATTCTTGCTTCCGGCCATGGTCTCGACATCGGCCAGCGGGGGCAGGGCAGGGGCGGCGTCCAGATCGTCGACCACCGAAAAGTTCTCGTCGAAATCGCGATACAGCAGCACCGCCAGATCCAGGCGGGCGTTTTCCATGGCGAGTTTCGCTTCTTCGAGCGCCTGCCGCTGCGCGATCTCCTGCAGTTGGCCCTTCACCACATCGCTGTGCGCCACTTCGCGGCCTTGCTCCAGTTCCTGGCTGATGGTCAGAGATCCTCCGAGCCTGATCGAGCGCCTGTTGCGCGGTCGCGTATTTTCGCTGCGCCACGATGAAAGCATAATAATTCTTAGTGACCGTGGCGGCCAGCCCGCGCCGCGCGATTTCCAGCTTGGCGCGCGCCAGCGCCTCCGCCGCGCTGGCGCGATGCACGGCGGTTCCTCGCAGCGTGCCAGGCGACAAATCCGTGATGCACTACCGCCCAATCGCGGTAAACATGCACGCCGTCGTTGGTCACGAACCGGCTTTCGGCGAGTTTGCCGTTGCCTTCGGTGCCCAGGTATTCCGATCGTCCGGAAAGCGACGGATACAGCGCCGCGCGCGCCTGTTTGCGATCCTCGCGCGCCGCCGCCGCATCGCCGGCGGCAGCCAGCAGGCCGGGATCGTTCTTCTCCGCCAGCGCCAGCGCGTCGTGCAGCGTGATGGTAACAGGCGAATCGTGCGCGGGAGTCTGGGCGCCGGCCGCGGTTTGCGCCAAGCCGCCGGCGGCGGCAAGAATCAGTGCGCAAGCGGCGTGCGTCAAATCGGAACCAGGCATCGTTTCTCCTATGAGTAGCCACCATATCAGCGTCACCTTAAAATAGGCTTAAAAGGTATGATTTTGCGGGGCGCGGCCAATCCCGTATGCTGAAAGCGAGCGCTCCGCATGCACATACTGTTGGTGGAGGACGACCGGGAAATCGCCGAATACATCGGCCGCGGCCTCGAAGAAGAAGGCAATCGTGTCACCGTCCGCCACGACGGCGCCGCCGGTCTCCGCGCCGCGCAAACCACACCCTTCGATGTCATGCTGCTGGATGTCATGTTGCCGGTAATGGATGGCTTCGAGGTGACGCGGCGCCTGCGCGCGGGAAAAATCGCGACTCCGATCGTCTTGCTGACTGCCCGGGATGCCGCGGGCGACATTGTGCGCGGCTTGGATGCCGGCGCCGACGATTACCTCACCAAGCCGTTCTCCTTCGAAGTCCTGCTGGCGCGGCTGCGCGCCCGCACCCGGAAAGCGAGAAACGACAGCCCGGACAGGCTCCAGTATGCCGACCTGACGCTCGACCCGGAATCGCGCGAGGCCTGGCGCTCGGGCACAGCGCTGAATCTCACGCGTACCGAGTTCGCCATCGTGGAATGCCTGATGCGAGCGGGAGGACGCGTGGTCACCCGCGCCAGGCTCACAGAGAACGTCTGGGGCGGCGACAAGGCTGTAGGCAACAACAACCTCGATGTTTTCATTCGCTTCCTCCGGGTGAAGGTCGACGGCGCCCACCGGCCGAAACTGATTCATACGGCGCGCGGCATCGGCTACTGCTTGCGCCAGGGGACGCTATGAGATTCCGCTCCATTCGTTTCCGCCTGGCGGCATGGTACTTCGTAATTTTCGCCTCGATGCTGGCGCTTTTCGCCGTCGGCGCCTGGGCCGCCATGCGCGCGGGCATCCGCGCCGCGGTGGACCATAACCTGAAGCAGCGCATCGCGGACGTAACCCAATTCACCGGCCAGGAACTCGACCTGGGGAAAGCCGAACTGCTGGAGGAGATGCGGGAGCATGCGCTCCTGGGCCTCGGCGGCGGCTTGCTGCAGTTTTCCGATCAGGATGGCCGTGTGCTGTTCCGGTCGGGACGATTGAAGGATGTGCCGCTCGACCTCCCAGTACCCGCCGCGAATGACACCCGAGTCCGCTTTGCCACGCGGCGTTGGCATGGCGCGCCGGTGCGCGTCGCGGCCCAGGTTGTAGTTGTGAAAGGCGAGCGATTCCTCATCCAGGTGGCCGAGGACATGCGCGAATTCGATGAGTCGCTCGACCGTTTCAAAACGGCCCTGCTGTTGCTTGCGCCGTTGTTTGTCCTGCTCGCCAGCGCAGGCGGATTCTGGATGAGCAGCCGGGCCCTGGCGCCGGTGGACCGGATTACGGCCGCGGCCCGGGCCATCGGCGTCACCGCGCTGAGCGCCCGGCTGCCGGTTCCCCAGGCACAGGACGAGCTCCGGCGCTTAACCGAAACACTCAATGCAATGCTCGACCGGATCGGCGCGGCAAGTCAATCGGATCGTGCAGTTCACCGCCGATGCTTCGCATGAACTGCGGGCACCGTTGACGCTGATCCATACAGCGGCGGAATTCTCGCTGCGGCGCGCCCGCACCCAGGACGAGTTGGTCGATGCCATGGGCAAGATCCTGCGCGAATCCGAACGCACCGCGCGCCTGGTAGACGATCTGTTGCTGCTCGCCCGCGCCGATTCCAGCACCCATGAGGCGCTCTTCGTCCCCACGGATCTGTCCCCTTCCGCCCGCCAGGCGGCGGACCTGGCGGCATCCCTGGCACAAGCGAAGAACATCGAACTTTCCGCGAATATTCCGCGCGATCCGCTGCCCATCGATGGCAACGAGCAGTTGCTGGAACACTTATGGGTGATTCTGCTCGACAACGCGGTGAAGTATACGCCAGCAGGTGGACGGGTGCATTTCTCCATGCGGGCCGTCGCTTCGCACACCGAAACCACGGTTTCCGATACGGGAATGGGCATCGCCGCGGCCGATCTGCCGCATGTCTTCGATCGCTTCTGGCGCGCCGATAAGGTACGCTCGCGCAGCGCGGGCGGCGCGGGCCTGGGCTTGTCCATCGCGCGCTGGATCGTCGAGAGCCATCACGGCGAGATCGACATCCAATCGGAGCCAGGCCGCGGATCGAGCGTTACCGTAAGGTTTCCCCTGGCGGGCTAACGATGCCGGCCCGGTAGTCTCGCGCGCCCATCCGCATCATGGACCACGCGAACCCTCCCAACAACAATCCTACATACAAATAAGGCAGGATCGAATAAGGCGGAGCCGGAACTGGGTAGAGGCTACCCAGCAGCGCCGCGCACATCGCCAGGACGGCCAGGATAGAAACGATCATAGGCGCCGGGGGTTAGCCGGCCCTGCGCATCGCAGGTAAAGCGGCGCCGCGGCCGATACCAGAATATACACTGTGACAAACCCAAACGTGGCGAGGTACCAGTCAGACCATAGATGTCGAAGAGATTGACCCCGCGCAGAGTCATGACCCCAGCCGGCAGAAAGCGCCGCAATGGAACTCAGCAGCACGGCCCGATGCGGCGTTTGATTTTCGACTCATGCGCTGCGCCCAGCATCGAGTGGAGCGCACCCTGCCGTCCCATAAGAAAGAGCACACGCGCGGCCGCGGTGATGCAGGCCAGAAAGCAGGAGAAAAAACTGACGACGGCGCCAAGGTCTGTGAGCGTCCCGACCAGAGGCGGCAATCCGGCCTTCTGCGCCAATACATGCAGCGGCGCCAGACTTTTATCCAGAGTCTGCGGTTCACCTCGAAAGCCGAGCACTTCCGCGTAAGCGCAGAGGAAGAAGAACAGGCCGGCCAAAGCTGCGCTCCACTTCACCGCCCGCGGAATGCAGTCAGCGGATCGCGGGCCTCGGAACCCAGCGATGTAGCGCTTTCAAATCCGACCGAACTGAAGATGGCCAGCACCAACCCCAAACGAAGCTTCTCCGGAGTGACGCCGCGCAACGTAAATTGGCCGATGTCGGGACGCCATCCGTGCTTCACGATGATACTCATGGCGACGACAGAGATCAGCGCCACCGATCCGGCTTCCAGCCATAGCATCAGCCGGGTAGAGATTTGCACGTCACGATAAGCCAGGTAACAAGCGAGCACCATGACCAGCGCGGTGGATAACAACGGAGAAGCCTGTACCCCAAAGCGATCATGTAAGACAACGTTGGCGTAGTTAGTCACTCCGGCACTGACTGCCGCAGCCGTGCCGATATAGGCAATCAATAAGGCCCATCCGGCCAGCACGCCGAAGCGCGGATGCATGTGATCGGTAATATAGGTATAGAGTGATCCCGGTGAAGCCGAGATGCGGGCGAACTGATTTACGTTCAGCGCCACCAGCAGAATGGTGATGGTGGAAATAACAAAAGCGAGCGCGCAGCCCTCGCCCGCCAAGCCGAATACCAGGGGCACGGTCATGACCGGGGCGCCTGTGGGCGCGATCAGCGCGATGGATTGGGCCAAAGTTTCGCTGGGCGACAAGGCGGCGGACTTCAGTCCATAGGATTGCGGTGTTGGAGGCGCTGGCGCGGACGGGGCGGCCGGCGGTTTTCCAACCTTGCCGGGGCATTGCCAAGTTCCATCCGAGTATCCTAGCATCGCCGCCATCGTGCGGCGGGCGCTTCACAGCAGCATTCCGCCCGACACTTCGATCCTCTGTCCATTGACCCAGCGATTGTCTTCTGACAGAAGCGCGGCAATCATCGGCCCGATATCGTCTGCCACGCCCGCCCGGCCCAGCGCCGTCATCTCCGCCACGCGCTTGTTGATCTCCGGATTGTCCCGCACCATGCCGCCGCTGAAGTCCGTCTGGATCGCCCCCGGCGCAACCACGTTGGCTGTTATCCCGCGCGCACCCAGTTCTCGGGCCAGGTAACGGGTCAAGACCTCCACCGCGCCCTTCGCCGCCGCGTATGCGGAACTGCCCGGCAGGCTAACGCGCGCCAGTCCCGACGAAAGATTGATGATCTTACCGCCGTCGTTCATCAGCGGTAGCAGCTTCTGGGTCAGGAAATAAACGCCTTTGAAATGCACGTTGACGATGGCGTCGAATTGCGCCTCGGTGGTCGCCCCGAAGTCCGCATGCAGCGAATTGCCCGCATTGTTCACTAAATAATCGAAACGCTCCCGTCCCCAGCTTTCGAGCGCCTTGCGTACCTCGCGGGCGAATTCGTCAAATGCGGCAGTATTGCCGGTGTCCAGGCAGAATGCCGCCGCCTTCCGGCCCGTCGCTGTGATCTCGCCAACGAGCGACTCGGCCTCCGTCTTGTTGGCCCGGTAAGTAAAGATAATATCGGCTCCGCGCTTGGCGAGATGAACAGCCGTATTCCGTCCCAGGCCGCGGCTGCCCCCCGTGATAATCGCGATCTTACTCGTCATAGAGATATTCCTTTTTAGCTTGGTCTAGCTGAGCACTGCCGGTTTCAATACTTCCTCGCACCATTTTCGAAAACTGGTGGGCGTGGTGTTCTCCGCGCTTCGCGGCTCTGTATGATCCAGCCCGTTGTCTTTCGCGGCGAACATGTCCACCAGCCCCTGCGCCATCGCCTCGCTGGCGCCGAACTGCATCAGTTGCGCCTTATAGGCCTCGCCGGGAACGTGCCGGTACCGGATCGGCCGTCCCAGCACTTCGCTCATTATCGCAGCCGCCTCGTTGAGCGACAGATCCTCCGGCCCCAGTACCGCAAGTCCACCCTGTCCCGTCCACGTTCGGTCCAGAAGCAGTTGAACGCCGCTGGCGGCGATATCCCGCGTCGCCACCAGCGGAAGCTTCACGTCGGGATCGCTGGGCCAGAAAAACGTGCCCTCGTTCTTGAGCGAATCGACAAATCGCAGCATATTATCCATGAAGCCCGGGCACCAGAGCGCGCGAAAATCCACCCCCGTCTTCTCGATTTCCGCGTCCTTCACAAACGAAGCGGTAACCGGGCCCGCCTTCATCTTCGAGCTGCGCCCGATTCCGGAAACGGAAACAACTCTCTTGACTCCCTGGCTCTCGATCGCGCGGCATACCGGACGCGTGAAGCGCAGGTAGGCTTCCGTCAAGTCGTCCGCGGCGAACGACGGCGGCACGACCAGAAATAAGCTCTCCGCTCCTTCCAGCGCTCGCTTTACCACGGACGGGTCATCGCTGGATCCTTCGACAATCTCCACCTTCGCCCGTACCTCGGGCGCAATCCTCCGCGCGTCGCGTGCGATCACGCGCACCGGCTCGTGGGCCGCCAGCAGCTCCTTCACCACCTGCGACCCGATCTGCCCAGTCGGCGTTGTAACGACGATCATCTGTCTCCCCTTTAGCGCTTAGGCTTCGAAAAACCGCATGTTGTCGAGGTCGGCGATCAGCCCGGGCCCGGTGGGCTTCCACCCCAGCTTCTCTTGCGTCTGCTTGCCGGACGCCGGGATGTCCCACGCCGCGAATGCCCCCAGCCAGCCGAAGTGTCCGGCGGCCTCCTCCGGCGCAATCGAAACCACGGGAATCTTCAAGCCCCGGCCGATCGCTTCCGCGATCTCGCGCGTGGATACCCCTTCTTCCGCCACCGCGTGATACCGGACGTTCCCTTCTCCCTTTTCCAGAGCCAGCCGGTAAAGACGCGCCACGTCCAGATAGTGAGCCGCGGGCCAGCGGTTGCGCCCCTCGCCGATGTAGGCCGAAACGCCCTTTTCGCGGGCGACGTAAATCGAATAGGTCACCAGGCCTTGCTTCACTGTGTCGTGAACCTGCGGTAGCCGCATGGTAATCACCCGCACGCCCCGCGCCGCCACCGCCGCGGCAGCCTCCTCGCTGGCCCCGCGAGGGACGATCTCCGAACTCACCGGCGGATCGCTTTCAACGGCGGGAACGCCGGGCGCCGCGCTCGACATGCCGGTGCCCGATGTAACGATCAGTATTTTGTTCGAACCGGCCAGCGCGTCGCCCAGAGCCCCGATCGCCTTCCTGTCGATCTCGCAGTTCTCCTTGAACTTGGAGAAGTCGTGAATGAAGGCGGTGTGGATCGCCGCGTCCACCCCCGCTGCCCCGCTGCGCAGGCTGTCGAGGTCCGTGACATCCCCGCGATGGACCTCCGCGCCCGCCGCGAGAAGCGACTGCGCGCCCGCCTCCGAACGCGCCATGCCGCGCACCTGATGCCCCGCCTTCAGTAACTCTTGAACCACCGCCGAACCGATAAAACCAGTAGCGCCAGTGACGAAAACCAGCATTTGCGTTTCTCCTGTGACAGCCGCGATTGACGGGCTATCCCGAAATTTGTTAAACCGGAGTTAGCCTCCGCATAACTAGATTACCGGAGGTAGCCTCCGGTTTCAACTATTTTCACGATGCCCAAAAAGCGTTTGCACCCTCCGGCACGTAAGCCACGCAGCGATGCGGAGCGCAATCGGGAACGCATTCTGGAAGTGGCCAAGCAAGCGTTCACACGCTCCGGCGCGAACGCCAGTCTGGAGGAAATCGCGGCGCAAGCGGGCGTGGGCCCCGGCACTTTGTACCGGCACTTTCCCACCCGCGATGCATTGATCGAAGCCGTCTACCGCACGGAAGTAGGAAAGTTAGCGGCCGCCGAGCGCGCGTTCGCCGAAACCATGCCGCCCATCGAAGCGCTGCGGTCGTGGATGCTCTTGTTCGTCGATCACATAGCGGCGAAGCAAATCATCGCGCCCGCGCTGAATTCGGTCGTGGGTGGCCCCACCAGGCTTTATGAAGGCTCTCACGGACAGATCAGCGGAGCCATCGATGCCTTGGTGAAACGCGCGAAAGAGGCCGGCGAGATCCGCGGCGACCTGGACTCCTTCGACCTGCTGCGCGCGCTCATCGGCGTCGCTCACGTGGCCTCCAGCCCCGACTGGCAGCAGAGCGCCAGACGCCTGGTGGATATCCTCATCACTGGTTCGCGTCCCCAACATTAACCGCCGCGTTCCAGGTAGCTTTGGATCGTGCCGCCAACAGCGGTTGCCGAGCCACGAGCGTAAGGGAGTGTCCCCCCAAGGCGCCTGCTCCGCGGGCTGCTACGGCAAGGTCTCCCGAGCCACCTTCTCCGCCTGCTGCTCCCGGAACTTCTTCAGCTTCTCCCGCAACTCCGGCCGCGAATTCGCCAGGATCGCAATCGCCAGCAGCGCCGCATTCTTCGCCCCCGCCGACCCGATCGCCAGCGTCCCCACCGGAATGCCGCCCGGCATCTGCACCGTCGACAGCAGCGAATCCAAACCCTTCAGCGCCGGACTCTCCATCGGCACGCCGAGCACCGGCAGCACCGTTTGCGCCGCCAGCACGCCCGCCAGATGCGCCGCGCCGCCCGCCGCCCCGATAATCACTTCAATCCCCCGCGCCTCCGCTTCCGCCGCGAATTGCGATGCCAGATGCGGCGTCCGGTGCGCCGACAACACCCGGCACTCATGCTCCACGCCGAATTGCGTCAGCGTCTCGTCGCAATGCCGCATGGTCTCCCAGTCCGATTTGCTGCCCATGAGGACAGCCACCAATGGCGTCATTCCCGTTATTCTCCTTGTGCCAGCGTAAAGCCCGGCTTCCCATCGTAATTGCGCAGATTCTCCGTCTTCACGATCTCCATGCCCGTGTCCGCGATGCGTCCCAGCAGGCTCACGATATGCCCCTGCGTGGTGCCCTCCGGCGCCGCGAACCGGCAGCGGTAATTGTCCGTGCAGAACGTCTCCGGATGCCCGCCCGGCCACGTCTTCACGCCGCGGTTCGACATCATCGTCAGCGTCAGCCCGTTCGCCGCCGTGCCTGCCCAACACCGCCGCCAGTTTGTCGTTGTCCAGCGACGGCCAGTTTACGTACACATCCACGCCCACCAGATCAACCTTCGGATCGGGCCTCTCCGAGGACTCCCTGGCGGCTGCCGCGGCAGGCGCCGCCGCATAGGTCACCGGCTTCAGCGTGTTGGGCTTCTGTCCCAACCGCGCCACCACCGCTTCGGCGAATTCCTTGGTGCCCACCTTCTCCTTGCTCGACGCCTTCCGTGAAGATATCGTAGGTATGGACGCCGTCTTCGATCGTTCGCAGCCAGGCGTTGTGCACCTTCTGCCGCCGTCTCCGGCTGATTGATATGCACCAGCATCAGCACCGCGCCCAGCAGCAGCCCCGAAGGATTCGCCAGATTCTGCCCCGCCCGCCGCGGCGCCGACCCGTGAATCGCCTCGAACATCGCGCAATGATCGCCGATATTCGCCGATCCCGCGATGCCCACCGACCCCGCAATCTGCGCCGCCACGTCGGAAAGAATGTCGCCGTACAGATTCGGCATCACGATCACGTCGAACGCTTCCGGCGTATCCGCCATCTTGGCCGCCCCGATGTCCACGATCCAGTGCTCGTTCTCGATATCCGGATACTCCGCCGCGATTTCATCGAAGACTTTATGGAAGAGACCGTCGGTCATCTTCATGATGTTGTCTTTGGTGAAGCACGTGACCTTCTTGCGGCTGTGCCGCCGCGCGTATTCGAAGGCATAGCGGACGATCTTCTCGCAGCCCGGCCGCGAGATCAGTTTCAAGCACTGCATCGCGCCAGGGCTCAGTTGATACTCGATGCCGGCGTAGCAGTCTTCCTCGTTCTCGCGCACGATCACCACATCCATGCCCGGATGCAGCGTGTCGATAAACGGATGGTAAGAAACGCACGGCCGCACGTTGGCGTAAAGGCCCAGCGTCTTGCGCGCCGTCACGTTTAGGCTCTTGAAACCGCCGCCCTGCGGCGTGGTGATCGGCGCCTTCAGAAAAACTTTGGTGCGGCGCAGGGATTCCCAAGCGCTCGGCTCGATACCCGCGGTGTTGCCGCGCAGGTAGACTTTTTCGCCGATTTCGATGGTCTCGATCTCGATGGCCGCGCCCGCCGCTTCGAGAATCTCGAGCGTGGCGGCCATGATCTCCGGGCCGATGCCGTCGCCGTGCGCGACTGTGATGGGGGTTTTGCTGGACATAGGGAACCCTCAACATAAAGGGTTGCATCGGGTTTCGCAAGTTCCCGCGGACACCAACAAAAAAGGGGCAAGCGGCATCGCCGCTCGCCCCGATTCGTCCTACACCCGAACCCGAGAGCCTAGCCCCCGTTCTGGCAGACCGAAAGTGTCTCGCCCTGGAAAGTGAACCAGTTGTTCACCGAAGTACTGGCCGGCGCGCCAAAATATGGCAGCGTCACCAGATCCTGCAGGTTGTACATGAACCCGTTGACCGAGTAGGCGTACGCCCCGTAGTTGGCGTTGTTCTCCAGCGGATCGCCCACTTCCAGGATTCCGCAAGATACCGAATTGCCGCTGTTGTTCACCAGCGGATCGTCCACGTATTCGCCCAGTTCGTGCGATAACGCCGAAACATCCTGGGAGAATGCGCCCACATGGTCGGCATACGTGAACTCCGCGTACGCCTGCGCGCCCACCGAGCTATGATAACCGCCGATGCAGCAGCCGCCGTCCGTCAGGTAGGTGTCGTACACAATGAAAATCGGCAGCGCATTCGGCGTGATCTTGGTGGCTTTCTTGAGAATGCCCTGCAGCTTCGCATCCAGCCAGTTGATGTTCACTTCGCCGGCCGTGAAACCGAATTCCTGCCCCGTCTTGCCATCGTTCGTGGGCGGGCTCAGCGTCTGTTCCGCCATCACCGTCGGCGTACCGAACAATACGTGATAGTTCGGATTGGTGCTCACCGTGCCCCAGAAATTCGCGCGCTGGTAAGCGTCGATATACTGCGTCGTCCCCACGTTCACTCCGCCCTGAACATACTGCGTCGTCGAATCGAAAAGCGGCGAATTGATGGTGTTCTGGACCACCGTCCGTCCGTTCGTCAGCACATGCGCCGGATCGTACGTCGTGGTCGTGCCGGTCTTCGACGTGATCACAATTTTGATCGGAATAATGATAGACCGGGATGGTCGTGGTCGCATTGCTCGACGGCGCCGTGCCCACCATGTTGTAGTTGTAGGTGTGGCCCGAGTAGGTGAACGATCCGTTCCACGTCGTCAGCGTTACCGCCGGCTCCGCCCCATCGGTGCTGGGCTTCGGCGGCAGAGTCACAAAGCGCGGCGTGCTCGGCTTCGTTCCCTCTTCTTGCGCCATTACCAGACCCGCCAGAGACATCGCGGCGATCGGGCAGATGAGCGCAGTTCTCAAAAAGCTCGTCTTCATTCTTTAGGTACCCTCCAGAGTGTGGTGCTTCACCTTTCCGGGCAAAGCACAACCGATTCTAGCATGTGCCTAAACCATGCCCGCCACGGGCTTTGGGTGAGAAGTACTAGCATTCGTAGTTGTCACACCCCGGCGGGAACCCTACAGTACTGGACCGATCCGCCATGGCACGAATTCCTTGTGCCCCAAACATTCCGCCCGCGTTCGCTCGCCCGATGCCACGCGCAGCAGCGTCTCAAAAATTTCCCGCCCCACATCCTCCACGCTCTTCTCCCCGTCCGCGATTGCGCCGGCGTTAATGTCCATGTTGTCCTGCATCCGCCGGTACGTGTGGCTGTTGCTGGCGATCTTCAAAACGGGTACGGAAGGAAACCCGATGGCGCTGCCGCGCCCGGTGGTGAATGCGATTAAGTTACATCCTCCCGCCGCCAGTCCGGTCAGGGAAACCGGATCGTACCCAGGCGTATTCATGAAAACGAACCCCGGCGTCCCGGCGCGCTCCGCATAATCGATCGCGTCGTTCAGCGCCGACGTCCCCGCCTTCGCCACCGCCCCTAGCGATTTCTCCAGGATATTCGTCAGCCCGCCTTCCTTGTTCCCAGGCGAGGGATTATCGTCAAAGCTCCCCGCGAAACGATTCAAGTATTGCTTGTAACCTCGCACGAAACCCAATAGCTTTTCAGCTACTTCCCGGTTCCTGGCCCGCCGCACGAGCAAATGCTCCGCGCCGAAAATCTCCGTCGTCTCCGCCAGCACCGCCGTGCCGCCAATCGCCGCCAGCATATCCGAACAAACGCCCAACGCCGGATTCGCCGTGATCCCCGAAAACGAATCCGAACCGCCGCAGTTCAAACCCAGCACGATACTCGATGCCGGCGCCTCTGAACGTTCCTCGGCCTCGCATTCTTCCATCAGCCGTCCGATTTCCGCGCGTGCCGCCTCCAGCGCCCCGCGCGTCCCGCCGCTCGCTTGCAGGGTCATCCCCACCAACCGGCTGCTGCGCGCTGCGTTCGGACCCAGATAATGCTCGATCTGGTTCACTTCGCAGCCCAGCCCCAAAATGACCGCCGCCGAGATATTCGGATGGGCCAACACTCCCGCCAGCGTCCGCCGCAACTGCTCCGTATCCGGCCCGATGGTATGCCCGCAGCCCTCGCCATGCGGAAACGCTACGACGCCGTCCACATTTTTGGGTAGCTTCGCTCCGTCGTAGCTCCCGGCGATCGTCTCCGCCGTATGTGCCGCGCAATTGCTCGCCGCCACCACGGCGATATAATTGCGCGTCCCTACTCGCCCGTCTTCGCGCCGGTATCCCAAAAACGTCGGCGCCGCCTTCTTCACCGGAAGCGCCGTCTCGCCCGCCGGAAATTCGTAGTCGAAGTGCAGTTCCTCGAATGCCAGATTATGCGTATGAACATGCCGGCCGGGTTCGATATCCTGGCGCGCCCGCCCGATCGCCTGCCCATAACGCAGCACCATCTCCCCCTGCCGGATGGCCGCCAGCGCCACCTTATGTCCCGCCGGAATCGCCTCCCGCACCGTCGTGGCGACGCCGTTCCCGGCTATTTTCAGTTCCATCCCGGCCGCCAACGGCACCCGGGCGATCGCCACATTATCGCTTCCATGCAACCGGATGGCGGCATTCTCCGCCGTCGCCATCTTCGCGATTTCAACCAATGTTTCGAGCGCCATACCTCACCTCATTAAAAGCGTTTCCGGAGCTTCCTCATTCAAATGCACATGCAACTTCCCCCCTGAAGGATGAACCCAAATTCCGCCTGCCGCTCCCGGTAACGGAATCTCCGCCGGCGTGCTCACCACCACGAAATCCGGACCCTCGGCATCTTCCAGTAGCTTGCCGATATGCAAGTGCACGTGGCACTGCGATCGCCGGCTATCCGCATTGACCGCGATCCCCCACTGCTCACCCCACAAATCGTGCGCCTTGCCGATCGCGCCGGTCCACAATGCGGTCCGCTGCTCCGGCGTCAGAGCGGCCAGCGTGTGCGCGTGAGCCCTCGGCAGCGCCAGCCACCGGTTGGGCTTGTTCGGATTGATGTCTTTGACGAAGAATACCTGGCTATCTGCCGGCTGCTTCTCGGCTTCCCGGCATAGCCCGCACTCCCGCTTGGCCATGCTTGCGGCGCTGGCAACCTCGCAAACGCAGTTGCGCGCATCTCCGAGCGCCGAGGCCGAGAGGAGCAAGAGTGCCGCGAGCCATCGCACGTTATGACTATCCTTATTTCCCGAACTCGCCGGCGATCGCTTTCGCCGCCGCCGGCAATTTGTCCGCGTTCGCCAGCATCAGGCTCACCTGCCAAAGTTGCGTATCGGTCAGCGACGCTTTGTAACCCGGCATCCCCGTCAGCCGGATCCCGTTTGCCGCCTTCCAGTAAGTCTCGCCCGGCGGATCGTCGGTCACGCCATGCCCTTGGAAAAGCTGCGGCGGATGCGGGAACATCCCTTTCGCGATGGCCGTCTCCGCCTGCCCTCCCAACCCGTGGCACACCGCGCACTGGTCGCGATACACCTGCGCCCCGGCCGTCAGGTTGGCTTCGTCCACCGGCAGGGGCACATGCTTGGGAGCATCCTTATCGATCGCCTTGTGCAGCGCCATGCCCGCCAGTTGACGTTCGAATGGCATCGGGGGAGCAGACGCCGCAACCGGCGCCAAGCCCATGCTGAAATACAAGAACGCCCCGGCGATGACCACCACGATCCCCAATACGAATCCAATCAAGATTTTCATAGTAGTTAGGCAATCCCCATTTTCTTCTGCATCTGTTCCAGCGTGACACCCTTGGTTTCCGGATACCAAAACAATACGACGAAAAACTGCACCGCCATCATCGCCGCAAAGAATGCGAACGGCAAAGCCCCGGAAGCCGCCGCCACCGCGGGGAATGTCCCCGCAATCGCCGCATTCATCACCCAATGCGTAAAGCTGCCCAGGCTCTGGCCTTTCGCCCGCACCCTGTTGGGAAACACTTCGCTCAGGTACACCCAGATGACCGCCCCCTGCGAAAAAGCGAACGATGCGATGAACGCCACCAGCAGCCACACCAGCCAATCCTGGTGGCGATGCGTCGCGAAAATGGCCGCCACCCCCGCCAGCGAAATCGTCAGCCCCACCGACCCGATCAGCAGTAGCGTCTTCCGCCCGATCCGGTCGATCACCGACATCGCCAGCATCGTAAAAATCAGATTGGTCGCTCCAATGGCCACCGCCTGCAAATCGCTGGATACCTTGCTGAAGCCCGCCTGCGCGAAGATGTCATTCAAGTAATACAGAATCGCATTAATCCCGGAAAGCTGATTGAACATCCCGATGGTAATCGCCAAAAAGATCGGTACTTTATACTTCGCCGTAAACAGCGGTTCCTCGCCATGATGATGATCCGCGTCGATCGAGGTCACGATGCCCTGCAACTCCGCTTCATAATCCGGCTCGCCCATCTTGCGAAGAACTTCGCGCGCCTCAGCCACCCGCTCCTTCTTCACCAGCCATCGCGGACTGCGTGGGATCCCGAGAAGCATCAGCATAAATACAGCCGCCGGCAGCGCCGGTACGCCGAGCTTCCACCGCCATTCCGCCGCGCCCAGTCCCGCCAGCCCAATCAGGTAGTTGGAAAAATACGCCACCAAAATCCCAAACACAATGTTGAACTGAAACATCCCCACCAGCCGCCCCCGCCACTTAGCCGGCGCGATCTCCGCAATGTACATCGGCCCCAGCACCGACGATCCGCCGATCCCGAGGCCGCCGATGAATCGGAAAAAAACCAGCGAATCCCAGTCCCAGGCAAACGCGCAGCCTAAAGCCGAAACCAGGTAAAGAACCGCCATGATTCGCAGGCTGTCCCGCCGTCCCCACCGGTCTCCAGGAAGACCCGCGAACATCGCGCCCAGGATCGTTCCCCACAGCGCCGCCGAAACCGTCACGCCCAGCGTCACGTGCGATAACTGGTAAGTGTCCGTGAGCGCGCGCGTGGTGCCCGCGATCACCGCCGTATCGAAGCCGAAGAGCAGTCCGCCTAGCGCCGCCACGATGGTGCTCCTCACCAGATAGCCGTTCAGCGTCATAGCTAGTGCGACTGTATCACGAAGCGGCAAAGGCTACCGCGCCGCCCGCCGCCGGCCGCGCAACGCAACTTTAGCCCGCCCGCCTTCGTTAGCGAGTATAATTCGGATATGGCAAAAAGCAGGGATAAAGGCAAGAAAGAAGTCAAGAAGCCCAAGAAGCAAAAGTAATCCACCGGGTGCCGGCCGTCCGCCGGCGCCCGCCTGACTCACATCCGTACTTAAATCTTAGAGGGACTCCAAACAATGCGTAAACCATGGATAGCCGAACGCGAAAACGACGCAATCCGCACGCAGATGCACTACGCCCGCCGCGGCATCGTCACCGGTGAAATGCAGTACGTCGCCCGCCGCGAAAACGTCACGCCCGAACTCATCCGCGACGAAGTCGCCCGCGGCCGCATGATCATCCCCGCCAACATCCGCCACACCAACCTCGAGCCCATGTGCATCGGCGTCGCCTCCAACTGCAAAATCAATTCCAACATCGGCAACTCCGCGGTCACCTCCAACATCGACGAGGAACTCGAAAAACTACGCTACTCGGTGAAGTACGGCGCCGACACCGTCATGGATCTCTCCACCGGCGGCGACATCCCGCGCATCCGCCAGGCCATCATCGACGATTCGCCCGTGCCCATCGGCACCGTGCCCATCTACGAAGCCCTGTCCCGCGTGCGCCGCCTCGAAGACCTTACTGCTTCGCTCATGCTCGAAGTCATCGAGGAGCAGGCCCAGCAGGGCGTCGATTACATGACTATCCATGCCGGCGTCCTGGTCCAACACATTCCGCTGGCCGCCCGCCGCATCACCGGCATCGTCAGCCGCGGCGGTTCCATCCTCGCCGAGTGGATGGTCAAGAACCATCGCCAGAATATGCTGTACGAATGCTTCGAAGACATCTGCAAAATCTTCCAGAAGTACGACGTCACGCTTCTCCCTCGGCGACGGCCTGCGCCCCGGATCGGTGGCCGACGCCAGCGACGCCGCGCAGTTCGCCGAACTCAAAACCCTCGGCGAGCTCACCCAGCGCGCCTGGAAGTACGACGTCCAGGTCATGATCGAAGGGCCCGGCCACATCCCCATGGACCAGATCCAGATGCAGGTCGAAAAGGAAAAGGAGATGTGCTACGAAGCGCCCTTCTACACCTTGGGCCCGCTGGTCACCGACTTCGCGCCCGGCTACGACCACATCACTTCCGCCATCGGCGCGGCCATGATCGGCTGGTATGGCGCATCCATGCTCTGTTACGTGACCCCCAAGGAACACCTCGGCCTTCCCAACCGCGAAGACGTCAAAGCCGGCATCATCGCTTATAAGATCGCCGCTCACGCCGCCGACATCGCCCGCCACCGCCCCGGCGCCCGCGACCGCGACGACGAACTCTCGCGCGCCCGCTACCGCTTCGATTGGAAGCGGCAGTTCGAGCTCTCGCTCGATCCCGAAACGGCCCGCTCCATGCACGACGAGACCTTGCCCGAGGAAGGCTTCAAGGACGCGCACTTCTGTTCCATGTGCGGCCCGAAGTTCTGCTCCATGAATATCTCGGCGAAAGTCGAGGAGTTCACCGCCGAGCAGGCCGAAGACGTTCTGGCCGGCAACCTGGTCAACATTTCCGGCAACGACTGACGCCGCCATTCGATCCACTCGCGGGCGCTGTTTGGGCGCCCGCAAGAGCCTGAATCCCCCGCCGAAAAAATTCTGTCCGGTTCGTGATACGCTTTCGATCCTCGCGTCACTACTCATTCAAGGTCATTTCTTGAAATAGGGAAAGGGTAGCCCATGACTCGGCCACTACGTTTCGCCTCTCTCGTGCTCGTTGTAGCCGCCAGCCTCTGCGCGCAGAGCCGCGTGGACCCTCGATACACTTACCACCGCGTGATCGCGGTCGTTCCCTTAGTCGGGTCCGGCACCGCCGAAGACCCCATCCGGGCCAAGTATGCGCCTGCCTCGCATGAGGCCAAAGCCCCAGGCAGCGGTATTATCGCCTTCGCGGCTGAGCGATCGGACGATGGCAAGTTGGCCATCGTTGAGCTGGTGGCTGTCGAGCGCGCCACGCTTGGCCCAATTCTGGCGGACAGCAGTATCCTGGTGTTCGAAAAGGGTGTGGCCCAAGCCGCCACAATCGAGGCGGCGATCAAACCGCACCGCAAAGATTTCTCGCTGCAGAACTTCGGGGTGGTGGTCCAATGAGAACGCTGGCCCTGGGGGTTTGCGCGTATGCCGCCTTCGGCAGCGGGTTGCTCTTTGCCCAAAGCCTCACTGGAAATCTCGACGCCGCCGGCTGCGGGTCCATTACCGGGTGGGCGTACAACGGCTCGACAACCCAGATTTCCGTGGACTTCTACGATGGCGCGACGTTCATCACGACCGTCGTCGCCAACCAGAACAGCGGGAGCGACTCGATCATCAACGGTGTGGAGCACGGCTTCGTTCTGTACACGCCGTCCACGCTCAAAGACAACCAAATCCACACCATCTACGCACGCTACAGCGGCACGACCGTCAACCTCGGCAGCGATCCGAGAACCATCCAGTGCGACTCGTCGTCAACCGGCTATCAGTATTACTACACCGACACGCTGGAAACGATCAATACGGCGACTGATTGGTACCAGAACGGCACCGCCGCCGTCTTATCCGGCTGGGGTCTGAGCACCACCACGGCAGGCGGCGGAAGCCTCATCTCAAAACTCGCCGTCCAGGGACCGTCCTCCACCAACTACGAGGTCAACGCGACCCTGGCCCTGAACGCCTCCGGTGGCGACTACGTGGAATACCTACGCGCCTCAACCAACGCCTTGACCGGGACCGGAACCTATTTCTCCGTGGAAATTCAGAACCCGACATTCTCGACCAACAACGGCGTGGTTTCGTGTTCGGCCACCCTGGCCGCGTATAATTCGGTGAACGGAACGGTAACGCAACTTTACAGCACCCCCATCTCCTGCCAGAATGGGATGCAGCTCCGCACCATGATCACGGGCTCTTGCGCCATCATGATATTAGGCCCAATCAACCATTCCGTCTGCGGAATCACGCCCACGTCGGGTCCGCCCGGGATCGGCGGGAGGAGCATGCCGTCGACCAACGCCATTTCGCTGGTGGAACTTGGGCCCCAGGATCAGGTCGCGCCGTCCCCGATCAACGCGAGCACATTTGCCACCACGGTTTATGCAAACAGCGTCACCGCCGAATGGCAGGGCGCCGTCGACGACGCCAACGGCGTAGGAATCGGAGCCTATGTCATTTACCGGACCGATGGCCTCTACATCTACAGCTACGACGCATCGTTCTACGACGCGACCGTGCAGCCGAACACCACTTACACCTACCAGGTGAGCGCGCACGATCTGAACGGCAACGCGAGCGCGGTCAGCTCTTTCACGGTTACCACGCCGCCCTCAGGGGCGATCGACCCGCGGCGAATCGGCATCCGGCCGACGGGGAGCTACTGGGGCGGAGCGGGCGAGCAAATCGACCTGCTCAGCGGCAACCTAAACTACTCGATTCCTTTAATCACGGCGATGGCGCGGGGCGGCATGAGCGCGAGCTTCGCCCTGGCCTACAACTCGCAGAATTGGCGCACCGTCGCGACCTCCGCCACCCCCCTTGGTGCCGACGTCGGCTACGGCTTCGGCTGGCAGCTGCTGCTCGGATCGCTGATGCCGGTTTACGGCACTACCGCGACGGTCCAATATTACCTCTTCACCGATTCGACCGGCGCGCAATATCAGCTCAACCAGCAAACCGGCACGGTTTGGAGTTCCAGCCAAAGCACCTACGTGTGGTACGACACCAACGCCAACCGGCTTTACTTCCGGAGCGGCACGTACTGGCTGATGGGCTGCACTTCGGCGGGAGGCGAATCGGATGCCGGCACAATGTATCCCACGCTGGTCGAAGACACCAACGGCAACCAGATCATCGTTCATTACATGGCCGGCCTGTCGGCCAACTGGGTCGATTCCAGCGCCCGTATCTCGACCATCGAAGACGCGCGCGCCGTGGTGTATACCGACCCGGTGACGGAAGATCAGCTCTACCGTTCCTACTCCTTCACGTATACGACTGGCTCCAACGGTCTCTCCTACCTTTCGAGCATCACCAGCTACGTCAATACGCCGGAAAACTATACGTTCACGATCAACCAGGGCACCGCCATCTATTCGCCCGGCGGCACGTCGTTCGGCACCGCCGGATTGCTGATGCACGTCATCACCACGGGACTGGGCTACGAATACAATCTCATCTACAGCGGAGAGTACGGCGGAACCGATGGAGATCTGACGCAGGTTCAGGTTCCCCAGGGCGGAAAACTGACGTGGGGATACACTTCCTTCATCTACAACGGAAATCGCTCTTACGAAGAGGTCAACAAACGCTACCTGACTCCGTCCGGGACGCAATACACGTATACATTTGTTCGCAACGATCCCAGTAACTCGGTAACCGTCCACTCCGCCGTGGCGCTCGACGACGCCAGCGGGACGGAAAAATATTGGGCCTTCAATACCAACACCGCCACGCCCTGGAACCTGGGGCTGGTATCGGATTTTCAGCACCGTTCGGCGCCCGGCGTCACCCCGCCGGTCCGCGACGAATCCTACACGTGGGTGCAGGATGCGGCGGGCGATGCGTATTTGGGAACCGTCCAAACCACCCTCAACCAGGGACAAAGCTATGCAGCGGCCACCAAGACCGTGCAGACCCAGGATTCGTACGGCAATTTGCTGACCTCAAGCGTCTACGACTACAACAGCCTGACAACGCCCGCCCGGAGCTACGCCAACACCTACCTGTACCAAAACAATACCAACTACAGCTCGCGTTACATCTTCAACCGGCTGCTGACCAGCACGCTCGCCAGCGTCACGCTGGCTTCCAATGTTTACGACGGCGGCGTTTTGAACCCAACCAGCGGCTCGCCGCGCGAGTGGGACGCCGAAAACTACGGCGCCTCTTTTGCTTACCGGGGAAATGTCACCCAGGCCAACTCGCCAGGAAAAACCACCAACGTCACCTACGACACCACCGGCACGGCGATCGAGAAGGACGATAACAACAATCACTCCGTCAATATCGCCACCTCTACCGCGACCAACTTCACGCTGCCCGATAGCTTGTCTCCCAATGGCGCCAGTTCTCTCCAGACCAACGCGGCCTACAACGCCACCGGCTACGCGCCAACGTCGATCGCGGGCCCAAGCCAAACCATCAACAACGGGAGCAGCGGAAACGCCGCGTATACCAGTTACGACAGCTACGGACGGGTTTCCTACACTTTGGCGCCCTCGCAGAGTTGGACCACGAACAACGGCGCGCAGACTAATTACAGCTACAGTTACACATCGGGAGCTTGGGCGGTTACGGCGACAACCAACAACGCCGGCGGGTCCAGCCACTACACGACCACGACTTCCGACGGTTTCGGACGGACCACAAGGGTGCAGAGCGGATACGGAACCACGGCCGTTTCGACGGTGGACACGGTTTACGCGCCATGCGCCTGCTCACCGCTGGGCAAGATGTCGCAGCAGTCCGAGCCTTATGCCGGCGGCACGGAGGTTTATACTACCTATTCGTACGATGCGCTGGGCCGTCCGGTGAAAATACTGCTGGCGGACGGCGCCAGCTACACGTCGTATATTTACCAGGGCAACTTCACGGCTGTGGTGGATCCGGCAAACAACTGGAAGCTATATGCGAAAGACGCGCTGGGGAACCTGGTCACGGTGCTGGAGCCCGATCCACTGGCCACGCCGCTGGTGACCTCGCCGCCTTCCCCCCCACCGGCGTATCCGGTGACGGCCGCGCCGGCCGGCATGCTGCTCACTACCTACACATACGATCAGTTCAACCACCTGACGCAGGTGGCCATGCCGCGCAGCACGGCTAACGGGATGAAGACGCAGACCCGGACCTTCGCGTACACTGCGACGGCGCATCCCAATATCAACTTGCCGGCTCTGTGGCTGACCTCGGCAACGAATCCGGAGAGTGGGACGGTCAGTTACACTTATAATTCGGACGGCACCTTGGCCAGCAAGACGGACGCGAACGGCAACACGGAAACGTACACGTACGACGTGTATCAGCGGCTCACATCCATTCCCGACCGCCAGCAAACGTTCACGTACGACACCTGCCCGGCAGCCGCGCGCGGCTGCGTGAGCATGGCCGGCCAACTGATGCAGACCGTTTTCGGAACGGCCGTTGGCCCGAACGGGCTTACCCTCGAATACAATTATTCCTATACCCCGGCCGGCAAGGTGTCGGGGAAGACTCTGCAACTCACAGGCGGCGTCGGCCTGCAAGCGTCAACCGGTACCGTGACGGCCAGCTACACGTTCGACGGCCAGGGGGCGCTTACGCAGACTTCCTACACGCCCGCCTATTTCGTGAACACTTTCAACTACACTTTGGACGCCATGGAGCGGCCTACGGGCATGACCGACAATCTAAGCCACACCTGGGTCACGGGCGCAACGTATAATGCGGCGAACCAGATGACGTCGAACGGGATCCAGACGTGGACGTACAATAGTCTTTATCAGATCACGGGCGTGACCGGCACGGGCATGAACATGACCTACAACTACTCGGCCACCCAGAACAACGGGCAAATCGCGTCGAGTGTCGACAGCGTGAAGAGCGAGACCATCGACTACCAGTACGACCTGTTGAAGCGGCTGTCCTCGGCAACGGCGACGTCGGGTGCGTGGGGCGAAAGCTACGTATACGATGGTTACGGCAATTTGACCCAAATGAACCCGACCGCCGGCGCGCCGCCATCCATGAATCTTACGGTCCAAGCGGACGCAAACGGCGTGCCGACCAATCAAATTACCGGCACGTACGACAACAACGGCAACTTGAAATGGCTTGGGAATAATACTTCGCTGTCTTATGATGCCGCCAATCGCTTGAATATGGTGCTGGCCAACGGGCAGTTCTCGTATTATGGATATGACGCGGACAATCGCCGCGTCTGGTACCAGAACGCGAGCGGGGTCCAAACGATCTATTTTTACGGGGCGGACGGGCGCAAAGTGACGAGCTATACGTTCACCATGTCCGCGCCAAACATCGTGATGACACCCGCGCAAAATTACGGCAACATATATTTCGCCGGCGTTCCGCTGGAGACGGAGGGTAATGCGGTTTCCACCGATCGCCTTGGCTCGGTGCGCAATGGCGGAGGCGCCGGCTATCAGGCGGAGTATCCGTATGGCACCGAATACAGCTTGACCGCCAACGACCGGGAGAAGTACGCCACTTACACCCGCGACAGCGTCTCGAGCTTGGATTACGCGGTGAATCGGTACTACTGGAGCCAGTGGGGCAGATTCATTTCACCAGATCCCTACGGCGGAAGCGCGAACTTGGTGAACCCACTTAGCTGGAATCGATATTCCTACGTCGGCAACGATCCGCTAAACCACAAGGATCCGCAGGGGCTATGTTCGGTAGTAATCGGAGGGATAACTCAGACTCCTTACACCCCAGACTCTGCGACCGAGGCGGGCTTCGCCTCCGCCATAGGCGCAATCTCAGCTTTTCCTTACGCTGGAGGCAGCATTCCAGGTGGAGGCGCAAACGTCCTGGCCCAGGGTCTGGGGTTACCGACCGGAGCAACTCTAACGGCGATACAGGCGATTTCGCTAGCGGCTGAGAGCCAGGGGCCTATCGACATCGTCGCGTTCAGCGGGGGAGCCCAAGCCTTCACGTCCGCGTGGGGCTACCTGAATGCCGCTACTCGTTCTCGTATCGGTAGTATCACCTATGTCGACCCCGGCTCGGTTGGGACTCTGCAAGCGGGAAACCCCGGCACGTGGGGCAACCCTGGAACTGACGTAAAAGTCTTGGAAGATTCGGCGGATTTTGTTAATACGTTCATGCAACTCATAGGAGCTATGGGCACACCGACTAGTCCGAATCCGGCGACTGCGGAATACGTTTCCACAGGCACGTGCGGCCACAACCTGTCGTGCGTATTAACAAACTTTGCTGATTGGCTGGCGTCGGGTACTAGCGCGTGCTCGACAGGCGCCGGTGGGGTTTTCGGGGCGCCAAGTACTAGCAGCCTCTCAATTGGGTACGGAGCGGGGCTCGGCAACTGGATGTCCTGGGCGTGGATCGACCTGCCAGCTACTCCATCGGTGTCCTCGACAATCAACTGGCAGTTGGGAAGCCTGTAAAGAGATGATGCACTCGATATGGCCAAGAGAATTTTGGCAGGCGCTGCGAAGTCCCTGGACGATTCTGCTACTTTTGACGATCGGCTGGGCACCATTGTTTTTCGCGGATCTCCTTAGGTCCGTCAGGCCGGCTCTGAACGCCACTTACGGCCCTCAAGCCTTCGCCATGAGCTGGCTGATGATAACCCTGTGGTGCTCCGTGTTGGCCGTCGTGCTCGCCATCGGGCACTCGATCAGGCTAATAAAGATCGCGGTCAAGCAACTCGCGAAACCACGGCGCGATCATCCGTCGGGCGGATCGGACCAATCGTGACACGCACTCGCGTACTGCTCTTTGCAGGGGTAGCTGCCCTGGCGGCATGTAGTACAGCAACCAGAAAGGAGCGATGGATCGTCCCCATGGGTTACGTCGGCTGGCTTCGGCTAGACTACGGGAACCCTGCCCAGCCGCCACTTCCAATTGATCACGGCGCCTACGTCGTTAGGATGCCGATCGCAGGGCGTTTGCAGACGTCATCCACGAACACGGCGCGGATCGACGATATCGCATTCGTCGCCGAAGGCGCCGGGGGCTCGCACGCCCTTGAGCATTTCACAACCGGGCTAAGTCCGCGGTACGGCGTCCAAAACGCATACGCAGTCGGCCATGCCCCGATCCGACAGAAGCCGGTGATGCAGTTTGAGTGTGTTTTTGTCGGAACGCTTGCCGATTTCAAGGCAGACGCGCGGAACTGCGATGACTGGAAGCCAGGTGAATCGCAGCCGCCGAAATTCAAGAAGCACGTGGTATTTTGATCGGACAATTACTTTCTTTTTGGGAATTCCGGTTTCGTAGTGGGTCGGCGTCGCCGACGGGCAGCGCCCTTGCGCCCCGCGGGCGTCACCCATTCGCCCGCGCAACGCTCTATTTCTACGGAGCGGACGGGCGCAAAGTGACGAGCTATACGTTCACCATGTCCGCGCCGAACATCGTGATGACGCCCGCGCAGAATTACGGCAACATATATTTCGCCGGCGTGCCGCTGGAAACGGAGGGAAACGCGGTTTCCACCGATCGCCTTGGCTCAGTGCGCAATGGCGGAGGCGCCGGCTATCAGGCGGAGTATCCGTATGGCGTGGAGTACTCGCTGACGTCGAACGACCGGGAGAAGTACGCGACATACACGCGCGACAGCATCACCGGCCTAGATTACGCGGTGAATCGATATTACTGGAGCCAGTGGGGCAGGTTCTTGTCACCCGACCCGCACACGGGCGGTGCGGTCCGCCCAGCCGATCCCGGTAGTTGGAATGGTTATTCATACACAAGGAGCGACCCAATTAATCGGGGCGACCCCTCAGGCCTCGATGACTGCCCACTCCCGTGCCTAGCCTTTACTCCCTACCCAGATCCAGATGACCCGACACTCGGCGGTGTTAACTATCTAGGTGGCGACGGGAGCGGTTATCTAAACCCTTTTCGCTTTCAAATACTGCTACCCGATCCCACAGCTATTGGCGGGAACTTTAAGACCCTAACACAGCTGTTTCTCGTGCCTGCCGTCTTAGGCGCGGAAAGTCTTCTAGAAAACAATCCGCCATGCGATCAACTATTTAGCTCAGGTGCACCCTTCAATGATCCGGCAACGGTCCTCCAGAGCGCGTATGCCAACAACCAGATACGGCTGGTGCCGTTTGACTCCAGCGCAATCCCGCTGGATGTCGGAGCGGAGACCACCGGGATAAATGGAACAATTTATATAGCTTCCAATCGATACTTCGTTACGGGCATACTTGCCAGTGGGGCTCCGATTACACAGGCAACCAGCCCCAACTTTCAAGGACTTACGCTTTCTCAAATCGACTCACTGATCCTGATCCATGAACTACTCCACTTCACGGGAGCGGTAGGTGACGACGACAATGGTCAAGCGATCACGCTTGCAAATGGCGTTAAGGTCTATGGTAGCTTTGGTGTTTCAAACGAGGTGAGAAAAGATTGCCTTCACTAACTGCTCAGTCTTCCATAAGTTTGGGGGCGCGTGCGGCTATCATTATATCGCTGATCTGCACATTCGAAGCGGTCGTGTCGGCCAGAATGGCTCTCAGCGGGCAGGTTGCTGACCAGAGTGGCAGCCCGCTCCAATCTGTGGCAGTAACCCTACATAAGCTGTCAGGCGATCACTTTGATGAATCGTCGCTAACGGATTCTCGGGGCCGTTACTCATTTGCGGATCTGCCCGACGGCGAATACTCGCTGGAAGCGGAACTAAGAGGATTTGTGTCCGTGCGGTATAAGCCACTGCGCATTTATTTCCCCGCCGATGTGGAGCGAAATTTCGTGCTGGAACTGGCCGGCTTCGGCCACGACGGGGTCTATGCCTCAAGCAAGCTGGTCGGAGAACTGTTTTGGCGCGGAGCGAGAGTTTCTACCGCCAGCATTTGCTTGAATAGGGCTGACCAATCGCAACAGCCGGTATGCACGGTGACGAACGGGCTTGGTCAATACGTCATCGATGTACCGTCAGCAGTGTACGTCGTCACAGTTGATAGAGGTGCGGGTTTACACACGGAGGAGACATTGGACCTAAGCACTGCAGGTGAGTACCGGAACAAGCTCTTGCCAGCAAAGGCTCCGTAAAACAATCGCGACGCACTAGCGATGGAAACCTCTACGGCGCAACTGGGAACGGGGCGGCCTGGGCGGGTTCGGAACTATCGTGAGCGTCTAGCCAAACCAGGGTCGTCCGACGGGTTCGCCCCACCAGAGTGCAGAGCGGATATCGGAACCACGGTCGTTACCTATTATTCGTACGATGCGCTGCGCCGCCAGGT
>CAVTWL010000007.1:0-228623 GCA_963738375.1 Bryobacterales bacterium
GTTGATGTCGCCCATCATGTCTCCTCTAACGTCCTGGCCCCGAGTACGGGCGTCGCGTATAACGATTGGACATCACCCGCCGCCCGCGTCCGGAAGCAATTAGGAAGCCCGTCGGGCGTTGCCAGTTGCCGTTCATGCCGCAGGCTATGCCGACCGCCGAATCGGTACGAAACGGATCTCGACCCGCTGATTCAACGCGCCCGCTATCCTGCGCAACATCGCCAGGGAGTGGCCCTCATAATCGGCATCCTCAAGGCGGCAGATGACCGATGCGGTGGTGCCTATGAGCTTGGCAAGCTGAGTTTGGGTGAGGGCCGCCGCTGCCCTCAGTTCCTGGATTTTGCGGGCGATCTCTTCATTCGCGCGCGCCTCTTCCAGGTTCTTCAGCCGGGCCGGTTTGCCTTCGTAGAACCGGCGGTGAAGGATCTCCACCGCATCGCTAGTCGATTTCAGCGTCTTGGCTTTGTTGTCTGGCATGGTCAAGCCTCCTCATAAGTGTGCTTCGCCGGATTCGCCTCAAACCGCTTCTTGCGTTCGACGGCGCGATCGATCTCTTTCGGCGGGACCACCCGCTCTTTCGCAAGACCGTGAGAGACCACGGCCGCAATCGCGCCGTGGAAGAAGTACAGGATCCGGTGATGAACGCCTCCCAGGCTGACGCGCAGTTCGTAGATGCCGTCGCGCAGGAAGTCCGCTTCGGGCCGACGCAGTTCGTGGCCCATCTCGCGCAGGCGCTCCAACCGGAGGTAGCACTTGTCCTGTACTTTCGCCGGTAACTTGTCGAACCACTCGATGAACGGGCATGATCCGTCTTCCTCCCGGTAGAGGGCGACTCTGGTCTTGGGCACTCGATCCCAGTTTATTCGCAATATTGCGAAAGAGCAAATTAGCTTGCGAAGCCGCTAAGGGCGGTCACCGCTCCACGTGGGCATCATCCTTGATAGGGAAATCATTGTTGTCTGCTCCAGCAGACAACAAGCACGACAGCCTGCAACCGCGCGCGCAGGAAAGCACGCCACGTGCCAGCCCCGGGGTGGAGTCTAAAGTGGACCCCAAAGTCAAGACCATTTTTGGCCTGCAATAAGCTAAGGCTTCCGGCGAAGTCTGGCGGCCAACGGGCCGCGGGGTTCGTCATTCGCTGCTCCTTCCCTTCGCTTTCATAGCCGGAGGTGTTTTCGGGAAGGCCGGGGTCGATGTCAAGGGCGCGCGGTTTTTGCGCGGCGAAGCGTACGCGGCGAAGCGTACCCTTGACATCGCCCTGGCCTTCCCTACAATGACTCGTCGAAAGCGAAGGGAAGAAGACGTTGTCATGCCGGGGCTTTCGGTTTCTCCCTTGCGGTAGATCGCCGCCGGCGTCCGGTAATCGAGGCTTTGGTGCTGCCGCTCGTGGTTGTAGAACTGAAAATAGTTCTTGATACCCTGCTTCGCTTCCTCGACCGTTGTGTAGTCCTTCAGGTACACCTCCTCGTGCTTCAAACTCCGCCACAGCCGCTCGATGAAAATGTTGTCGAAACAGCGCCCGCGGCCATCCATGCTGATCGAGATTCCGCGCTTTTGCAGCTCGCCGGTAAACCGCTCGGATGTGAACTGCGAGCCTTGATCCGAATTGAAGATTTCCGGCCGAGCAGGCCGTAACGCTACTGCTAAGGCCTCCAAACAGAACTCCATCTCCATCGTTACCGACAGGGACCAGCTCAACACGAACCGGCTGTGCCAATCCATCACCGCTACCAGGTAGCAGAAGCCCTGCGCCAGCCGGATGTAGGTGATGTCGGTGCTCCACACTTGGTTTACACGCTCGATTTGCAAGCCTTTCAGCAAATACGGATAGACCTTGTGACCTTCGCCCGGCTGGCTCAGTTTCGGCTTCGGATACACCGCTTCCAGCCCCATCTTTTGCATCAGCCGGGCGATGCGCTTGCGATTCACCGCGACTTTCCTGTGCTCCCGCAACCACGCCGCCATTCGCCGACTTCCGAAAAACGGCGTCGCCGTATAGTGCTCGTCGATCCACCGCATCAACCGCAGCTTTTCTTGGCTCTCGCCGGTCGGTTCGTAGTAGACGTTGGACCGGTTCAGCCCCAACAGCTCGCACTGCCGCCGCACGCTGATCTTGCAGTAATCCCGATCCACCAGTGGACGTAGGCGTTCACTCGAACATGCCAGCTTTTTTTTGAGCCAGTCCAACTCGACTTTCAGCCGCCCGATCTCCTCGAACAGCGCGGTGCTCTCCACTTCGCTGTTAGGCGCCTTGCGCCGTCCATCCACGAACAGCTCCGGCATCTGATCCAGCACCAACTTTCGCCACTTAGCGATCTGGATCGGGTGCACCTTGTACTGGGAGCCCAGTTGGCTCAGCGTCTTCTCGCCGCGCAGGGCCTCGGTCGCTACCCGCGCTTTGAACTTTGCGCTATACGTCTTCCTCGTCGTTGTCATCAACCTTGCTCCTTGTCAATGACTTCGTCCAAATCTTAACTTATTCCCTGGTCTGAATTCCTGGGACCACTATAGACCTGGAGTCCACGTCGCCTCTTGCTAAGTCTTTTGACGCCAAAACAAGTGATTGATATTTCTTAAATGGCATGGAAGAGGTCGTGAGTTCGAATCTCACCAGGTCCACCAAAACATTTCAATCACTGCCGTCTTTTGCCAACCAACTTTCGCGGTTCGCTGGATCGAGCCGGGTAATTGAGTTCCTGTAGTACAACGCAGTCGTCCGCCTCGCAAGGAAGTAAAAACAATTTACCCAATTGCCCGCGCGCTAGACCACGTGTTATGGCGATCCGTAGATCGCCCCATAACCATTGCTCCCGCCACTGAAAGCCGCGGTATAAATTTTTCCGCTGGTGGGATCCTGCACTGAACTGCCAGGATTGGCGCCCTCTGCTCCATCAAAACAGTTGAGAACCGTTACCGTCCCATCCGGGGTCATTGTGAAGATCGTGCCGGCGTTCTGTGTACCGCCGCTCCAGGCGGCGCCATAGAAATCTCCATCCGGCGTCTGCAGGAGAACCGATTGGGGCTGCGACCCATCGGTTCCGGCGAAACTGTGAATCGTGGAGAGGACGCCGCCCGGAGCTAGGCTGTATATGGTGCCGAAGTTACCCGCTCCGCCGTTCACGGTGGTGCCATACAGCAGACTATTAGTAGCCTGCATCAGCCCACCGGCGGGAAGCGATCCATCGGTTCCGCTGAACCGATGCAAAGTCGTTAGACTCCCAGCCGAGGTGATTTCGAAGATTGTACCGTTACCGTCCAGCCCGCCGTCGTTGGTGGTCCCATAAAATTTGCCGTTCTTTGCTTGCACAAGTCCGCCAGAGGGGTTGGCGCCGCCGGGACAGTTCTTTCCACTGCTACAAAAACTGTATAGACTGGTCACTGCCCCTGAAGGAGACATTTTGTAAACTGTGCCATAGTTATAGTCGCCACCTACAAACGTTGTACCGTAGAAATTGCCGTCGGATCCTTCCGTCGGCGGACTAAACGGTTGGCTCCCGTCGTTGCCTCCGAAAATGTGCAAAGTCGTAAAAGTGCCTGCTGTCGTAATCTGAAATGCCGTACCGTAACCGCAATATTCGCCGCATGTCGAGACGCCGCCGTACGCCGTGGTTCCATAAAGATTTCCGTCTGAAGCCTGAATCAGGCCAAAGGGTTGGTAGCCGTCTAAACCATCGAAATTGTGAAGCACGGTCAGGCTTCCGTCGGGCGCCATTTCAAAAACAGTGCCACACGCTCCGCCATTACAGGTAGTCGATGTGCCGCCTAAATAGGTAGTGCCATAAAAATTTCCGTCGGCCCCGCGGATGAAAGACCCAAGCGGATTGGCGCCGTTCCCGCCGTTGAAGCTCACCAGAGTCT
Organism: Bryobacterales bacterium; assembly: GCA_963738375.1. Taxonomy (GTDB): domain Bacteria; phylum Acidobacteriota; class Terriglobia; order Bryobacterales; family Bryobacteraceae; genus Bog-159. The sequence continues at coordinate 3,859 of CAVTWL010000007.1, forward strand.
GTGCCGACAAGCACGCCGCAGTCAGAAGGAACACCCTTACAATTTTCATGGTCGTCAGTGAGGCGCGGCTGCACACATATTTGCGTGTCCCACCACCGTCAGTAGTACATACTGCAACCTTGGGGCCATTGATTCCGAAACTACGCCACTTCACACCAGAACCACTGCGGGGTACTCGCTGGGGCGAAACGGCGTAGCTTCCGAGCCTAAAATCCGCGGCGACGGGATATTTCCCGGCGAGCAAACTTTACGCGGTGAATCCGCGCCCATGGAAGCGTCTGCTCGTTTTGGAAATATAGGACTTGCGGCCCGAATCGTCCTGCTATCTTCAGACAACGGTTACACCGGCCTCTCATTGCTGCCAGACTGTAAACGTGGAAGTAGGCAGTTGGCACTATGCCGTCGACCGGACCTCAATCAAATAAGTCCCGGGCTACTCAACAGTCCTGTCCGATGTCTCCCACCGATTGTTTTCGAGCGCTGGGCCTCGATCCAGATGCTTCGTGGACCACCATCCGGCAGACCTACAAAGACTTGGTACGCGTGTGGCACCCCGATCGATTTCTATCCGATCCCGGGTTGCAGCAGCGCGCCGAACAGCGCCTGCTCTTGATAAACCATGCCTACCGCGCGTTACGAGAATGGCGGATGGCTGGCGCTGCGGCGCCCCCCACAGCAGCAGAAGCCGCGGAGCCGTCCCCTCCTTCAACGGTCCACCCGGCGCCTCCTGCCAGGTGCGCACGATTTCGACTGCGTCTGCGGTTTCGTTGGCCGATGCGGATGGTGTGGGCAGTCCTCGTGTCGCTATCGCCGCTGGCCCTGGGCAGCCTGATTTTAAGTGCGATCCAGCTTCCGACGTTTGACTCGCTGGCTCTTCCAAACGATCCTTCAAGACGCGCCTTGCCGGCGCCTTCGGCTTGGGCGCGCGACGCCGCCCTGGATCTCTTCGCCGCTATGCCCACGATCGGAGGCGCCGTAACCAGCCAGACTTCCGCGCCACTTGTTCAGCCGGCGCCGCCAACCACGCCGCGGAACGGCGCAGAACTGCTGCGTACGCACATGCATGGCGGCAGCGAACTGATGGTGTCGAACCCCACCAATCGCGACGCCATCGCCAAGTTAGTTGAGTCCGACAAGACATCGCCTGTGCGCATGGTTTATATTCAGGCAAAGAGCGAAGCCGCCATCCTTCACATCGCCCCGGGACAGTACGACCTTCTGGCGGAGATAGGTGCGGACTGGGACGCCAGCCATATTCGTTTTAAAAAAGACCGCCTCGCACTTCCACGATGTGGGCCGTTTCAGTGTATCGATGTGACTTCGTCCAGAGGAACCTACGGACCCAAGTTCCAAATCGTTCTGGGTCGCAACTGAAGACTAAACCCAAGGAGCTTCCGAATGCAAATCAAACCACACGCCCTCCGCCTTTTGCTGCTGACCTTACTGTCGGGCGCGCTCAGCCACCTGCAGTGTGCGCATCCGAATTTCAGCGGCGAGTGGAAATTGAACCCTACGCAAAGCAACTTCGCCCCACTGCCTCAGCCCGAAAAACTGGAACGGAAGATTATCCACCAGGGTATCCACCTGAAAATCAAGACCACCCAATACGGCCAAGACCGAGAGATCGTCACTGACCTCTCCTACACAACCGATGGCGCAACGTGCAAGAACGTCATCCGAGGCGATGAGTTCACCGGGACCGCGCGCTGGCAGGGCGACACGCTGGTAATCGACAGCAAACGAGAGGTGCAAGGCATGAACCTCGAACAGAAGGAAAGCTGGAACCTCTCGTCGGATGGCCAAATCCTGACGATCGGCAATCACGTAACCACGCCCCAGGGCTCTTTCGACATCACCATCGTGTTGGACAAGCAGTAAGCCTGGCTTGACGTAGGGGCGACTCTGGAAGACCTCACGTCCATACCCCATCCTGGCAAAACCGGCGGGTGCAAGGTACAAATTGGGCCCACGAGAGTCCGCTGCTTCTCGCTCACTTGCCCTCAAAACGCACGCCCCCCCATTTCTCAGGCACGTGCATATCGACCAGGCCTTGCGGCGACCACACCCAGTTGTCCTCGCGCAGACCCTGTACTTTCTGGTAGTGGCCGCCGTCTCTCGCCATCCGCCATTCCACGCGGGAGAAATTGACTCGCCAGGCATCTCCTGGCGACGGCCGGCCTACTGGCACACGCGACCTGAAAGCGGCCCATGGAAACGCCATCTCGACCGTCCATCCGCGGTCTCTATCCCTCGGATCATTAATGGTGCCATCTACGTGCACGGCGGTCTGGAGCCCTGGAATCTCCCAACTGTTATCAGCCTGCCCCCCTTGCTTGTAAGGCTTGGCCAGAAATAGGTCCCATCCTGTGTTCAGCGCGTTAATCTCAAATTCAAAGTAGTTTAACGAGTCACCCGACGGATTTAGAAACACTTCAAAATCGTTATCGTGAAAAATCACGGAGTCATGCTCGGTCTGTGTTGCCCATACGTCCGGCTCGGCAAGTTCGGCGGCCACATAGAAGAAGTTGTCGTCCCATAGCATCTTCGCCCGAGTCCGGAAGCGCGGGCGCGGCCGGATGGCGCCTTCAATATCGACAAAGTCACTGGTCCAGGCGGCCACCCGCCACGCCGGGTCGTCGAGACGTCCGTCGACATGAATCGCCTTCTGAGCTCGACGGCACGCGTATTGCCGCGGCGACTGCGCCGCCGCCGGCGCCACGAGCAAGAAAATAACAGCCGCTTGAATGAAAGTCATTGGGCACCCACAGTTTTTGCAGTCTTAAGTGCGCGGACATTTCGCTGGACAGGAACACCGCCAACCAGCATTCAGGAAGCCGGTGGCGGGGTTACACTGAACGGCGCCGTGGAAATAAAATCGATACGAGAGCCTGTACCGACTTTTTTCTTACGCAGAAAGCCGCTCTTGATATAGAAAGGTCCGGCGCTGACAGCATACGTCTGGCCCCCGCTCGAAATCGAAACTAATTCCAGAACCGTATCGGCCTTTGCCGAATTGGAAGCGTTCGCCGCTAAAGCCATGCGCAGATGCACGGTCGCACCGGCCGGGACGGCCTCGTGCCCGCCCGCTTCCAATGGACCGGCTAGTTTGGCTTGAAATACCTGGCCCACCACTGCAGCCTTGGCATCCACCGGATCGATCGTCGATACGGAGATGGCCGTGCCCGCGGGAATCACGAGCCGCGCGGGCAGGGCGACAGCCGCGGTACTCGCGGACGAATCCGCAGCCGGCTCGGAAGGAAACGGGGCGGGTTTGGGCGTCTGCAATTGCGAAACCGCCGCCGGCACAGGCACCGCAACCGGTACTACCGCCATTGGCCCCGGATTTACCAGGTATCGGACAATCACCCAACTCGCCAACAGGCAAGCAAGAATGACAGCAGCGGCGATAACCATCCACCGCGGTCCGGTCCAAAAGGCCCGTTGCACGGGAAGCGACACCGCCACGGGAGTGGCGGCCGAACGGGAAATTACGGTGGCCGGCGAGTCATCTACAACGGTGTTCGCATCGTAAAACGCCTCGGGCTGCTCCAAAGCCGCGCTGAATTGCTCCGCGCTGCGAAAGCGTTGGTCGGGATTCTTGGCCAAGGCCGTCAGTATCGCATGCTCCACCCCGGAAGAAATCGATGGCAGATGGCGGCGGAGTGGAGGGGGCGGCATATTCACATGCTGATTCAAAATCTCAAATTCGCTGTCGGCATGGAATGGAGTGCGGCCCGTGAGCATCTCGTACATCGTGGCGCCCAACGAGTAAATGTCGGTGCGATAATCCACCGGCTTCATCAGAATCTGCTCGGGTGACATGTAGTAAGCCGTTCCCAGCCGTACGCCAGTGCGCGTCACCCGCGGATCTCCTGACACCTTCGCCAGCCCGAAGTCCATCACCTTTACCACGCCGTCCTGATTCACCATCAAATTGCCCGGCTTGATATCGCGGTGCACGATTCCTGCGCGATGCGCGCAGCCGAGTCCGGCCAGCGCTTGCTGGAAAAGAGGCACGGCTTCCGCGGCGGGTATAGCCCCGCGCCGTGCCACCAAGGCGTGAAAGCTCTCGCCGTGGATATACTCCATGACGATACACGCCGTACCGTTTTCCACCAGAAACGCATACAAAGTGGCCAAATTCGGATGATTCAATTGCGCTTGCGCCCTGGCCTCGGCGCGGAAACGCTCCAACAGTTCCGCGTCGGCTAAGTACTGGGGATGCAGCACCTTGATGGCGACAGCACGGTCCAAATGTTGGTCCACCGCCTTGTACACGACACCCATGCCGCCCTCGCCAATTTTCTCAATGATGCGATAACTACCGACCGTAGAGTCAACCATCCGATACCAGGATACCGCCCGGATTTTCCGCGGTCTGGAACAAAAGGTACTTTCTAACGTCAAACGCAGACATGCGGCAACTCTGGGTTCTTCTATCTGTATTCGGGGCGTTCGCCCCCACCGCCCAAGGCGCCCTCAAAACGCCGGACGGTGAAGATTGGCTCGTTTGGGGCGGTAAACACCGTGATTTCATCGTGAACGCGACCGGTTTAGCCGACTCCTGGCCGGCCGCCGGTCCGAGGAAAATCTGGAGCCGGCCGTTGGGCGATGGCTACTCATCGGTAGCCGTAGAAGGCGCGGTACTCTACACCGCCTTCCGCCGAGGAACACAGGACGTCATCACCGCACTCGAAGCCGGCACCGGCAAAACTCTTTGGGAATTCGCCTATGAAAACCCTTTCACCAACGCATACGCGGAAGGCGTCGGCCCCGGTCCGTACGCCATGCCGCAAGTGGTGGGCGACCGCCTGATCACTGCCAGTGGTACCGGCAAGATCTACTCGCTCGACAAGAAGACCGGCAAACCGAAGTGGTCACACGATCTCTACAATGAATTTCACGCCACCCATCTTGAGTATGGGTACTCTTCGCACGCGTTGCCTTATAGAGATATGCTTATTTGCCAGGCCGGCGGCGATGGAGATGGAATTATTGCCTTTCGCCAGAGCGACGGCGCAGTGATTTACAAAGCACTGCAATTCACAAACGCCCACAGTTCCCCGCTCCTCATCAACGTCGACGGGCAACCGCAAGTAGTGGTACTGGCATCCAAAACGGTGTTCGGATTCAATCCCGATAACGGCGCTCTGCTCTGGACCCACGAACACGTCACCAACTACGGCCTGGCCGTGAGCACGCCAGTGTGGGCACCGGGCAACCTGCTGTTCGTGGCTTCCGCTTATGGCACGGGTGCGCGCACACTGCACCTCACACAATCCAGCGGCAAAACCAAAATCGAACAGCTTTGGTACGATCCACATCTTGAACTGCATATCGGAACCGCCATCCAGCGCGACGGCTATGTCTACATCTCGCGCGGCTACAATGGGCCGGTATTGATGACTTGCGTTGAACTAAAGACAGGCAAAATTATGTGGCAGCAGCGCGGTTTCGCTAAGGCCCAACTGCTCTATGCCGATGGCAAACTGCTCCTCGCCGACCAGGATGGCGCCTTAGCGCTGTGCCGCGCGACCCCGCACGAATTCGTCGTGCTGTCGAAAGCTTCCGTGCTACAAAGCATCGCCTGGACTCCGCCCACCCTCGTGGGCACGCGGCTCTACGTCCGCGACCGCAAGACCATCGCGGTTTACGATCTCGGGAGATAGAGTAGAAGGATGATTACAGGCGCACACGTACTGCTGAACAGCAGCGATGCCGAAGCGGATCGCGCATTCTTCCGCGATGTCCTGCAGTTTCCCTGGGTGGATGCGGGCCACGGCTGGCTGATCTTCAAACTGCCGATTGCGGAAGCGGCGCTGCACCCGGCGGAAAGTGGAGCGGCCGTACCGGGCCTGCTGCCAGGCCAGCTCTACTTAATGTGCGACGATTTGCACGCTGAGATTCAAACGCTGGCTACCAGAAACGTCGTCTGCTCTGCCATCAGCCGGGAGCGGTGGGGCATCACCACTTCGATCCGATTACCCAGCGGCGGCGCCATCGGACTGTATCAGCCGCTGCATCCCACCGCGCTGGGCTTGTGAACCGCCCTAAACCGGGTGCGGTTTGCGGCCGAAGTCGCCCAACAAACCCGCCGAAAGACTCTTGATTTCGGGTGGCGCGGAGGTAGCCAGCCAAGCCAGTGTGCTGACCGTTGCCCACGGAGTTCCGATATTGATGAAGCGATGCGCAGGATCCCCCAGGTGATTGGCGGGCGGAGCGAAATCCGCATGGCGAATCAAATCGAAGATGTAATTTGCCGCTGCCTTGGGATCGACGCTGCCATTCTCCACCTCGCACATCTTGGCTTCCGCGGCATTGTACAACTTGCCGTAGCCTTCATGCTGGCTATAGAACAGACCCATCGGCTCTTCCGCATCCGGAAGAATCGAATCGTCATGCGTCTTCTTATACCGCCGGTAAATGCTGGCCAGTTTCAAATCGCCCAAGCCGACGCCCAAAGCCCACACCCGGAACCACGCATTCCACAATTCGAAATCGCGCCACGACGTGTACGCCGCGCTGGCCGTGCGATCGTTATTGGTGCGGTCGATCTCATGCACCCGCGCCACATACTCAAACCGGTCCTGCGTGAAATCGTCATGCTTCAGTGCGCCCAAGAGCCGCGACGCCAACGAATTGGTGACTTCCATCGACGACGCCAAGCCGCGCGAGAAAATAGCGTCCAGGAAGCCGCTTCCGGTACCACCGGCCATGATCGCCCAGCGCGCTCCGACGCTTTGCTTCACGGAGATCTGTAGCCGGTCGGAAGAGATCCATGGCCTCACCGGCTTGGCATCCTTGAATTGTTCATAAATGCTGGGGAACTTCGAAAGGAACTGCCGCCATTCCTGGTCGGGCGTGATATCCGTAGGCTTCGGGAACTTGCGGATGTCGAAGCTCAGCCCGACGCTCACCAGCTTATTCGAAGAACCGGGCCGGTTATCGAACGGAATCACCCAGACCCACCCTCCATCGAACAAGTGGTGGCAGGTGCCCTGATACCAGCGGCGCGGCGCTTGCGGTACGCCGTTCGGCAGATTCAAATCGTCGTATGGTTTCACGTCGATCATGTGCGTGAACAGGCAGCGCGTATTGGTCTTGCAGCGGATGGGGTCGTCTTTCAGGTTCCACATTTTCGAGAGCACGTGCCCGCCGCCTGAAGCGTCCGCGATGAAGCGCGCGCGAATGCTTTCGCCCTTGTCCGTTTCCAGGCTGACACCCTCGTTGTCGGTTTCCACCTTCGTTACGCGCGTGAAGTACTTCACGTTGACGCCATGATGGATCGCTGTGTAAGTGAGGTAGGCATCCGTATCCTGCCGGAACAGGTGCGCTTCGTACCCCTCGCGATAGGGAGGAATCACCAACTGCGTCGACTCCTCGGGCCGCTGGTGTTCCCCTTCATGATGCAGCAGGAACCCGAAGTTCTTCTTGATTCCATGGCCCGAAGAAACGAACTTGTGAATGGTTTCTCCGGAGTTGAACTCGGTCTTGAACTCCGGCACGTTGAAGCGTTCCGCCATGATCTTAATCATGCGAAACGTATGCCTCACGGTGGACTCACCGAGGGCAAAGCGTGGATGCGTTCCGGCATCGATGATGACGACCTTGGCTCCGTTGCACGCCAGAATAATGCCCAGCATGCTCCCCTCGAAGCCAGCGCCTAGAATGGCAACATCGTATTGTTCGGTCATATAATTGAGTGCTCCTTTTTATTAGCGGATGACTTAACGCGAACACCGCAAATCTCGGCAAACCGGGCTTCGGTTGCCTGGATGCGCCCGGCGACCACCTGCAGGGTGCGCATCAGGATCTCGACGCCGAGTTGGCTGTCTTCGTGGCAGAGCCGGTTCAGGTCCAGCCCTGGAATGCGCAGGGCGGTCGTCTGCTCACGCGCGCGAACCTGAAAAAGGGCGTCCTGATGGTTCAATAGCGAAGACCAGCCAAATGCCTGTCCGGGCCCGACGGTTAGCACCGAGACGGTGAAGATGGGGGAACGCAATTCCACCGTGACGCTACCTGCCGTCACCAGATAGAAGTGCTGGGATGCGATGCGATCCATGAAGACCACTTCGTTTTCAGCGAAGGCGACTTCGGTGGCCAATGCGGCCAGTTGGTCGACTTGGCGAGCACTAAGTCCTTGGGTGAATGCGTGGTTGCGGAGGGTGTGTTCTAGCGTCATTTGCCCCAACCTTAGAGTGAAATACCGCTATTTGAGGCGATAAACGGGCCTTTTACAACGGTAGCGGGAAGGAAGCAATTGGGGTGCCAGGGGCGGGGGAAGACGATAGCGGCGTTCGAGATGTGTGTTGCGCAGTTAGGCCATCTAGGCAGGAACTCAATCCCGCGTACGTCGATGGTCAGGGCATCCCGTTGGCTGCGCGCGGCAGGCAGCCCGCGATTGCTTCCCGAATACTGTCTAGGGCCTCAACTTCCGTACGGCCTCTGGGATACAAGACGGAATCAACGGGCACTCAGCCACAAGCATTCCGGTTCAAGCGGCGATCAAAAACTGTAACGAAGCGTCAGCATTGCGTGCGAGTTCCTCCGGTACTGGCCGAGAAAATCCGACTGATCGCCGCGAATCAAACTGAACGAAGCGATCGCCCGCCAGTGCGCCCCGAAGGCCTCCGAATATTCCAGTTTTCCCCAGAAACCCGCGCCGTTCTGCCGGATCGCAGTTTCCAGCGCCACGCTCCGATTGGTGTCGATGGTGTATCCCGCCCGCCCGAGAAACGCGCGCGTCAATCCACGGTCGGGGGCGAAATCGAAAATGGACCGGTGTTCGGTCACCATTTGCCCCGCATATCCGCCGATGAAAAACCATTCGCCTGCCTGCCGCTCCAGCCTGCGCCACGAACAGCGCGTATTCGTCCTCGGTCTTGGTAGTCGATGTGAAGTACGCGGCTTCGGCCTTCACCGTCACGCCTTTCAGCGGAATCGCCGCATCGCCTCCGTACATGCGCATCTGCGGATAGTATCGCTGCACTTCTACCGTTGGCGGCGTGGGTGCCGCGAAGTCGAACAGCGGCAAATTGTTGCGGCCGTCGTAAAACGAGAGCGAATACTCCGCCGCGCTGCCGATGTGATTCCAGCGCGCGCCAAATTGCGACCCTCCTGGATAAGCGGGCGCCAGTTGGTCGATCGCAATACCAACCGGCACGTTGCTCCAGCGTTGGTCCAGCAGCGGCACGCGGCTGGGCGTGAACAAAGGCGCCCACACCAGGTCGATGGTGTTCGACTGCCCACCATAAGTCGCGCGCCCCGCGGTGATGGCCAAAAAATCGCTATCCACCACGGAAAGATAGTCCTGCGGCGCGAACCGGTCGGTCGGATTCAGAATGTCGGCCTTGCCCCAGCGGATGAACTGCTTGCCCAGCACTAGCGTCAGCTTGCGATGCGAGTATGTGGCGTTCAATTGCCGCACGGCAAACGACGGCCTGCGCGTTGCGCGATCGTCCCACGAAAGCTCCCACACGCGATCCACCTGCTCGTGGGTATCGGCGCGCGCATCCACGCCGCCCGCGAATTGCCAGTCGGAATTAAGCTTGTAGAAGGCCTCATAGCGGAACAAAGCCTCGCCGATGGCCTGCCCGCTATCGCCGGGGACTGTCTGCGGATAGCCGATGAAATCGGTTTCCAGTAATCCGCGCTGCGTAAAATTCTGCGCCGCCGCGGGCAAGGCCAGCAACATCACGCAGACCGAGGCGCGCACAAACGGCCGGTTCACCTCTCCCGCCGCAGCGCCTGCACGGTGAAATCGTCGTCCTTCATGGAAACGTTGTAGCGCACGTTTTCCAGTTTCAGGATCGTCCGGCTCTTGCGCCCCAGGTCGGTCATTTCCAGTTGCCGCGCGGTCCAGATGCCCTGAATGCTCTGAATGTCCTTCTCCACCAGCCGGCGCACCAGTTTATCTTTCACGTAGTTTTCGTACTGCACCGGTACGTAATTGTCTTTGCGAATCCACACGCGCGAGGACGTGTACTGCGAGCTTTTGCCCTGTTTCGGCGTCGATTCGATGCGCCAGCACGGCGCGCCGTCCACGGCTTCCTCGCCTTGCATCGCGAAATCGAACTGGTTTACGTCGCGCTCTTCCAGGTCCTCGAAACTGAAATCGGTGCCGAAAAACCGTGTGGAGCGATCCTGCTGCGCGATGCGCCGGTCGCGGCCAATCGCCGGCGTCCACATCCACTGGTCGGATGATCGCTCCGGATGATTCACCACCAGCAGCGCCACGCCCTTCACTTCCGCCGGCTCCGTGAACCGAATGATCGCCTTGCTCGCGCCATAGGACCCCAGCCGGTCGGATTCCCAACGTTTCTTCGATACTTTGTTGTTGGCGGAAATGACTTCGAGCGAGCCATCGTATCGCTGCGAATCGGCGCGCCCGCGTTTTTGCGATTCGGCGACGATTTGGCGCGCGTCTTCGGCCGGGAGCGCCGCGGGAAGAAGCACCGCCGCAGCGGCGCCAAGCATCCATACCGTGCGCCGCGAAGATCTATTCATATTCGAGTGCCTCCACTAAGGAACTGCGCACCGCGCTCTCCGCCGGAAACAAGGCCGAGCCGAATGCGGATACCTAAAATAATCGGGATCAGGATCGCCACAATGCCAAATGGGAAGGTGTAGTCGAGCGCGATCCCCGCGAAATTCAGGCGCGACACAGTCAGCATGTAATAAAGGTTGAGCGCGCCGGCCGCCCAGGCCGAGCACCAGCCCGATGATCCCGATCGCAATCGCCTCCAGCCAGATGGTATGCCGGATCTGGTTGCGCAATCCGCCCACCGCCCGCAGCACCCCCAACTCGCGCCGCCGGTCGGTAATCGAAACCGTCAGCGTATTGACGATGCCCAGAATCGCCACCAGCACGGCCACAAACAGCTGCAGATAGGTCATGCCGAACCACTGGTCCGTGACCTTCAAAACATAACTCCGTACTGCCGCATTGGAAAGCACGAACAAGCGCCGCTCGTGGGAAAACTGGTCCAGAATGCGGCGCTGCGCACCGCGGCGCCGTCCGCGCCGGGCGTCAGATAAATACGGAAAACATCTACGGCGTCGTCTTTCCATAACCTCCGGTAAAGAGCGCGGTCGATAAAAATGGTGCCAGACTGGTTCGAGAAATCCTTGCATAATGCCCACGATCGGCAGGCGCAGCACGCCCGCCGGCGCGGGGACCTCCAGCATCTGGCCCAGATGCAGATTGTTCCAACTGCGCCAGGTTATCGGCGACGATCAGGCCTTTCTGCTCGCGCCGTCTCGCGATACATGCCGTCGAAATCTCCCGCCGTCGTGGCGGCGCGTGGGTCGTCGTGCCGATACTCGACGCGTCGATAGCCACCAGCATGATGGGTTTGCCGCGGAAAGTTGATGCGCACGATCCGCACCGGCTGCACTCGGTCGATGCCTGGAATCCGCCGCAGCCCGTCCAGCATGCTGTCCGGAAAATGATACGTGCGCGCAGAAATGCGTTTCCGATGTCGTGACGAAGAAATCCGGATTCATGGTGTTGTCCATCCAGTCCGTGATTTCCATGTAGCTGGCCCGCGCCATGCCGCCCAGCGCGATCACCAACGCCAGCGACAACATGAGCGCGGCAACCGTGGCGGAGGTGCGGCGCGGCGATTGAATCAGACTATCGGCGGCCAGCGCGCCTTCCACCGGATGCAGCCATTTCAACGGCGTGCGCATCACTTTCGACAGATACAGAGACAACGCCGGGGTCAGCAAAAGCAGGGCCAGCATCGCCAGAAAATATCCGGAATAAAACACCAAAGTCGAGTGGCCGAAAAGCAGGCAGGCGACCGCAATGGCGATGGCCGCCAGCGCTGCGACGCGCCGCCGCGGTTCTCGCCGGACGAGAGCACCTGGTATTGCCCCTTCTGCAGATGCCTTCACCGGGTCCACACGCGCCGCGTTGCGCGCCGGTAGAAACGCTGCAATCATGCTGGTGAATACACCCACGGCTGCCGCGGTAATCAGCAGCCAAGGCCGCACCAGCATGTGGCCGGCATTCGCGGAGACCCCCATCACGCCTTCCATGAAAGCGTTGGCGCTCACGGTCAGGCCCTGCGCCATTAGCAATCCAAATCCGATGCCGATGGCCGATCCGGCCAGCCCGGCAACCGCGCTCTCTCCCAAAAACAGCGAGCGAATCTGGCCGCGCGTAGCGCCCAGGGCCCGCAGAATGCCGATCTCCGCGCGCCGCTGCGTCACGGCAATGGCGAATGAATTATAAATAATGAACGTGCCGATAAACAATGCGAACAGGCTGGCAATGTTCATGGTCATGGTATAAATGCCCATGAGCGATTCGAAGTGCTGGCCGCGCGCGGCCGGCGGGTCCACTTCAAATCCAGATCCCAGTAGTTTGCGCAGCGTCGCCTGCCCCTGCTCCAGCGGCACGCCCTCTTTCAATCCGATATCGATGCGATCGAAGCGCCGCCCCATTCCAAAAAACTTCTGAGCGGCATAAATATCCATGATCGCCAGGTTGCCGCCGAACGCCGATGTCATCCCGCCCGACCGGAGGATCCCGCGAATGGTGAATTGCTTGTTCGCCCTCCATGGTCAGCATCGAAAGTTTGCCGCCGCTCGCCAGGCCGTTGCGCGCCGCGAAATCGCGCGTCAGAATAATCGAATCGGGCTGCGCTAGAAACACCAGCGGGTCGTCCATTACGTCCTGATCGCCGCCTTCCAGATCGTAATCGCGCAGGCTGCGGTCGCCCGTCATATCCACGGCCAGGATCAGCAGCTTTCCCTGACCCTTCAACCCGCTATCCACAACCTGCTCGATCACCGGCGCGGCAGCCGCCACTTCGGGATCGGCCTGCACCCGCTCCAGTACGTCTTCCGTGAATCCGCCGTCCCCTGCCGAGACTTGCAGTTGCGTCTTTCCCGCGATATGTTCCACCGTGCGATTGAAGGCTTCGACCACGCTCTGGTTGGCGGTATACATGCCCACCAGCAAAGCCACGCCCAGCACAATGCCTCCGATGGTCAGCGTCCAGCGCACCAGGTGTTTGCGCGCGTAGGGCCAGCTAATCAGGCGCAACAAGATCATCGGCGGACGTCTCCCGCCACCCGCCCGTCGCGCAGCGTGACCATCCGCGGACAGCTTTCCGCCACGCCGCTATCGTGGGTAACGATGAGCACGGTAGCGCCCAGCCGTTCGTGCAGATCGCGGATGAGCTTCAAGATCTCGACGCCGGTGTGGCTGTCAAGATTTCCCGTGGGCTCATCGGCCAGCAGGATGGGGGGGTGGAACGCCAGCGCGCGCGCAATCGCTACGCGCTGGCGCTCGCCGCCGGAAAGCTCGTCGGGCAGATGATCGAGGCGATGGCCCAACTGCACCAAATCGAGCAGCTCGCGCGCACGCTCCGTGGTCTTGCGCTTTGGCAGGCCCTTCAGATGCAGCGGTAGCGCCACATTCTCCATGCAGCTGAGGCTGGGCAGCAGGTTGAAAAACTGGAAGATGAAACCGATTTTGTCGCGCCGCAAGCGGGTCAGATCGTCGTCGGAGAGGCTGGCGATATCGTCGCCGCCGATGCGAATCGCCCCCGACGTGGGGCGGTCGAGGCCGCCGATCAGGTTCAGTAAAGTGGACTTGCCGGAACCCGACGCGCCAACGATGGAAACCATTTCGCCGCGCTCGACGTGCAGGTCGATCTGCTGCAATGCGGTGACCTGGCGCTTGCCATCAAACGTCTTAGAAACCGCTTCAACTGATATCACCCGTCCCCCAGACTCTAACCAGTCCAGCGTATCAGACGGGTGTTGAAGGCCGCCGTCAGACCAGAATATCCTTCACCACATTGCCCGCCACATCCGTAAGCCGGAAATCGCGGCCGCTATAACGGTAAGTCAGCCGCGTGTGATCCATCCCCATCGCGTGCAGCACCGTGGCATGCAGATCGTGAATATGCACCGGGTTCTCTACCGCCTGAAACCCGAACTCGTCCGTATTTCCGTACGTCGTTCCGCCCTTGAATCCGCCGCCGGCCAGCAACATCGAAAACCCGTGGCTGTTGTGATCGCGGCCATTCTGTACTTTCACCAGGCCGCTCACTTCCAACACCGGCGTACGCCCGAATTCGCCCCCAATGATTACGATAGTTTCCTTCAGCATGCCCGACGCCTTCAGATCGCCCAGCAGCGCCGCAATCGGCCCATCGGCCTCGTGCGCCAGCTTCTTGTGAATCAGAATGTCGTCGTGATTGTCCCAGGGCTGGCCATTGCCGTAATATACCTGCACCATGCGGACGCCGCGCTCCACCAGGCGCCGGGCCATCAGGCAGCCGCGCCCGAAATCGTGGTCGCCATAGCGCGCGCGAATCGCTTCCGGCTCCTTCGTAATATCGAAAACTTCTGGCGCCTCGCTCTGCATGCGATAAGCGATTTCCGCAACTTCGATGCTGCTTTCCAACTGCGAGTCCTGCCCGTCGCGCTTCTCCTCGATCTGATTCAAACGGCGCAATAAATCGAGCGCGCGTCTCTGTTCCGGCAGCGGCGTCGAAGGATTGCGGATGTAGCGGATCAGCTTGTCGGGACTCTTCTCGCCGTTGGGAATGTAAGTGCCCTGATAAATCCCGGGCAAGAAAGTGGAGCTCCACAACTGCGGGCCTACGATCGGATACCCCGGACACAGCACCACAAAGCCGGGCAAATTCTGGTTTTCCGACCCCAGCCCGTACGTGAGCCACGACCCCATCGACGGCCGCCCCGGCACGCGATGCCCGCAATTCATCAGGAACAGCGACGGCTCGTGATTGGGAATCTCGGTGTACATCGACCGCACCACGCACACATCGTCGATGGCATCGCCCAGCTTGGGGAAGATCTCGCTGATCTCGATGCCGCTTTGCCCACACCGCCGGAACGTGAACGGCGACCCCAGCAGATTGCCCGTCTTGCGCTCCGTCTTCAGATTGCCTTTGGGGATCGGCTGGCCGCTGTATTTCTGCAGCATCGGCTTCGGATCGAACGTATCCACCTGCGAAGGGCCGCCGTTCAGAAACAAAAAGATGACGTGCTTGGCCGTAGCCGCGAAGTGAGGAGCTTTGGGCGACATAGGCGGCGCCGCGGCGGGCAGCGTACTGGCGCCGGAAGCGCGCGAATGCAATACTCCCGCCAGCCCGGCCATGCCAAACCCCGCGCCCATGGTGCGTAGCAAACTGCGCCGGGATGGTTGGAAAATCATGGCTGCCTCCTCAATTCAGATAAATAAACTCGTTGGAACTGAGCAGCGCCTGCGTATAAACAGGCCACGCGCTCGCGTGCCCCGCGATAAATTCGCGCCCCAGGCGGCGCTCCTCCGGCGTAGGATCGCGCTGCAACACCGCGCGGTAACTCGCCGCAATGCGCGCATCGTCCCCGGCTGCCATCGCCGTGACGCGCGCGGCCAGCGCTGCCGATTGCTCCATTACGAACGGGCTGTTCATGAAGAAAAGCTTCTGCAGCGGCACCGTGGTCTGCATGCGCTGCTCGCTGGTGCTGTTGGGATTCGGAAAATCGAACAAGGCCAGCATGGGGTCCAACTGCCGCCGCGAAACGAACGCGTACACGGTGCGGCGATTGTTTTCCTTGTCCAGGTGTACCGCTTCGCCGCCGCATTTCAAATCCAGCTTGCCCGAAACGAACAGCAGCGAATCGCGTAGCGATTCCGCATCCAGCCGGCGGCGGTTATAGCGCCACAAAAACCGGTTGTCCGGGTCTTCGGCATAGTTGCGCGCCGAAAGCTCGTCGCTCAACCCGTATACCGCGGTCAGCATGATTTCGCGATGCAGTTTTTTCAACGACCAGCCCTCCCGTACAAATCGCGCGGCCAGATAATCGAGCAGTTCGGGATGCGACGGCCGGTCCCCCTGCGAGCCGAAGTTGCCGGGCGTACGCACCAGCCCGTAGCCGAAATGCTGCATCCACACCCGATTCACGATTACGCGGGCCGTCAGCGGATTGGCCGGGCTCGCAATGGCCTCCGCTAGTTCGAGGCGCAGCTTGCCGGGCGCGAACGTACTGGGATCACCCCCGGAGAGGATCGAGAGAAAGTGCGGCGGAGCCGGTTCACCCGGATTGTTCTGGTCCCCGCGAATCCACACGTGTTGTTGCTCCGGCTTGTCCTTATCCACGATGGTTTGCAGCACCGGATAAGCCGGCGGGAGTTCCTTCTTCATTGCCGCCAACTCCGCGCGTAGCCGCGTCAGTTGGCTCAGCCACACGCCCGAAAGGAAACGGTCGATTCTTCCATCCGCCTTTTTCGCGTCGCCGTAATGCAGCACGCCGTGGTCGCCGAACACGTCTTCCCACAGTCCGAATTTGGCGCGATCCAGCGAGACCAGGTCGGCCTTGGAAAGGTCATCCCGCGACGGGTGCAGCCCGAGCCGCACATGGTTTTCATCGTCGACGCGCGTCTTTTCGGCGAGCACAGCCAGCACTTGCACTTGAAAGTCACCGGCCGCCTTCGCTCGATCCGAGGTAGCCGATGCGGCGTACCAATCCTTCAAGAACGGATGCTGTTTCTCCGGTTCGGCCAGATACTTCTTCCAGCGGCCAAGAGTTGGCGGATCGAGCGGCGATGCCTCGCTGGCAGCCGCTTCGCCATCCGCCTGCGCCGATGCCATCAGGTAACGCGCCGTATCGCCCGCCAGGATCAAAGCCAGTTGCCCCGATTGCGCGTCAACAAACTCCGCCAGCTCTTTCTCCTTCTTCTCGACTAACGCCTGGTGCGCTTTGAAAACGTCAACCGTATCTTTGGGGGCCAGCGGGATCTCGTGCAGGTCCGTATTCCGGAAGATGCCCAGCAGTGAATAAAAATCGCGTGTGGGGATGGGATCGTATTTGTGATCGTGACACTGTGCGCAAGCTACCGTCAGCCCCAAAAAGCCGCGCGCCGTGGCATCCACGCGATCGTCCTGCATCTCGGGGCTCAGCGCATAGAATCCCAGGCCCGCCTCGTATTTCTCATGTTCAGGAAGCTGGTCGCCGGCAATCTGCGCCTTCACGAAAACGTCGTACGGCATATCGTTCTGCATCGCCTGGATCACCCAGTCGCGATACCGGAAAGCCGCCGGATAGGGATTGTCGCGCTCCGAGTCAAGCCGGTCGTCCGAGTAACGCGCCACGTCCAGCCAGAGCCGTCCCCAGCGCTCGCCGTAACGCGGCGAGGCCAGCAACCGGTCCACCACCTGCGCGAAAGCCTCGGGGGAACGGTCCTTTTCAAACGCCGCAACCTCCTCGGGTGTTGGCGGAAGCCCGGTAAGATCGTAACTCGCCCGCCGGATTAGCGTGCGGCGGTCGGCAGGCCGCACCGGCTTCAATCCGAGACTTTCCAGTCGCGCCGCGATGAATCGATCGATATCGGTGTGCGCCCAGGCAGCGTCTTTCACCTCCGGCGCAACCACCGCTTTCACTGGCTGGAACGACCAGAAGGCACGCTGCTCGCCAGTGATTTTATAAGGACGTGCCGTGGCAGCCTTGCTCTCCGCCGGCCACACCGCGCCCGCTTTCACCCACGACTCGACCGCGGCAATCTCCTCGGCAGGCAGCTTTCCGCCGGGCGGCATCTTGAGGCTGCCATCGTAGTGCAGGGCCTTCACCATCAGGCTCGCTGACGGGTCCCGGGGCGCCACCACCGGCCCCGACTTGCCGCCCTTCAAAAAGTGTTCCCGCGAATCGAGTTGCAGCCCCCCCATCCGCGCATCGGTGTGACACGCAAAGCATTTCTCCGCGAACAGCGGACGGATTTTGTCCTCGAAAAGATTGGAGTCCGCGGGCAAGAGCGCAGGCGCAGTGGCAAGCAGGAGCGCGACGCAGCCAGCCGCTGAATTCATTCCCTGATTCTACATCGAACGGCGGCGCGCGCTCACTCTTTTAAACCGCTTTCCAGCTTTCGCACGAAGTCCTTCAGCGATTGCCGGTCAGCCTGCTTCCAGGT
The DNA here is from genome assembly GCA_963738375.1 of Bryobacterales bacterium. Lineage (GTDB taxonomy): Bacteria > Acidobacteriota > Terriglobia > Bryobacterales > Bryobacteraceae > Bog-159. The sequence goes on from CAVTWL010000007.1 coordinate 21,791, forward strand.
CACCACCACGAAGTAGCGGCCCTGGTCGAAGAAGACCGTATCGGGGGCCGGACGCCGGCGCTGCGTCATTTCGAACGCCGTGCCACTCACCTTGGCCTCGTACAATTCCACGGTGAGGGCGCCCGCGCCGGAATAAGCGGCCTCGAAGGCGCGAACAATGGCGGCCTTGGGAGGCGGAATCTGGCGCAGCGATTCCCTCTTCCACGAGTCCACGACCGGCGGCAGCAGGACGGCTGCCGGGCGCGTCGCCGGACCACACGCCGTCAGCAGCAGCGCGAGCGGAATCCACCAGTGGCGATGCATCTGCTTCAAATTCTTGCACAAGGCGGCGCGAATCCGCGCAATGTTACTATCGCTTAAGATGGCGAAGTTCAAACTCGTAAAAGCTAAATCGAAGAGCGGCAGCCGCGCCACAAGGCGGCCTGCCATGCGTGATTCTACTGGTGTTTCAGGGTTCGTCTTGATTCTGTTTTTCCTCTACTTCGTGATGAAAAATGCGAACTGATGGCCGTGCGCCGGACCAGATGCGTCCGGTCGAAATTACCACCGGATTCCTGCAGACCGCGGAAGGCTCCGCGCTGATCACGGTGGGCAATACCCGCGTGCTGTGCGCCGCCACCGTGGAAGATTCCGTGCCGCAGTTTCTGCGCGGATCCGGCAAAGGCTGGGTAACCGCGGAGTATTCCATGCTGCCCCGCGCCACCACCAAACGCACTCCGCGCGAAGTGAACAAGGGCCGGCCTTCGGGCCGCACCCACGAAATTCAGCGCCTCATCGGCCGCTCCCTGCGCGCCGTGGTGGATCTGCGCTCCTGGGCGAGCGCACCGTCACACTCGATTGCGACGTGGTCCAGGCCGATGGCGGCACGCGCACCGCATCCATCACCGGCGCCTTCGTGGCGCTGGCGCTGGCGCTGCAGCAGATGCGTGAAATACGGCATGCTGAAGCGCCTGCCGCTGATCGATTACGTGGCCGCCACCAGCGTGGGCATCCTGGCCGGCGAGCCGATGCTCGACCTGTGCTACGAAGAAGACTCGCAGGCCGCCGTCGATATGAACGTGGTGATGACCGGCGCGGGCAAATTCGTCGAAGTGCAGGCCACCGCCGAGCGTCACGCCTTCGACGACGAGCAGATGGCGCGCATGATGCGCTTGGCGCGCGCGCGGCATCGCCGAGCTGGTGGAGATTCAGAAGCGGGTGGTCCGTATCGCGTGACGGTGTACTGCGCCACCGGCAATCCCGGCAAGCTGCGCGAATTCCGCCTGGCGGCGGAATTGGCCGGCATCCAGGTGGAGACCGGTGCCCGGCCTTGCCGCAGATGGAGCCGTGCGAAGAAACCGGCGACAACCTTCGAGGCCAATGCCATCCTGAAGGCGGAATATTACGGCGCAGCACGCTCCGGGGCCTGCTGTTCGCCGACGATTCCGGCCTGGAAGTGGATGCCCTGGGCGGCGCGCCCGGCGTCTATTCGGCGCGATTCGCGGGCCCCGGCGCTACCGACGAAGCCAACAATCGCCTGCTGCTGGAAAGGATGCGCGGCGTGACCGATCGCACAGCGCGCTTCGTCTGCGTGATTGCGCTGGCGGACACGGCCGCCCCACTGGCACGTTCCGCGGCCGCGGTGGAGGGCGAGATCCTGGAAGAGCCGCGCGGCGCCCCATGGCTTCGGCTACGATCCGCTGTTCTACTATCCGCCCTTCGGCTGCTCGTTCGGTGAAGTGGCGCCCGAGCGGAAACTCACCGTTAGCCATCGCGGCGCAGCGCTGCGTGCCCTGTTCCATCACTTGGCTCCCGCGGGCCTACGCTAAACTAAAGGTAGAAGTCACCTTGTGGATGCCCCCCCATTAGTCGATTCGTACGGCCGCGTGCACAATAGCTTGCGGATCAGCGTCACAGACCGTTGCGACGTACGCTGCTTCTACTGCATGCCCGAAACAGGCGTGCAATTCATGCCACGCGAGGAAGTGCTTCGGTTCGAAGAAATCGTGCGCTTCGTGCGCGTCGCCGTCGGCCTGGGTGTGGATAAGTTGCGGGTCACCGGCGGCGAACCGCTAGTTCGACGCGATCTCCCGGTGTTGATCCGTTCTTTGGCAGCGATTCCCGGAATCCGCGACCTCGCCCTTACCACCAACGGCGTGCAGTTGGCGGCTCTGGCCGAACCGCTCTATGAAGCCGGGCTGCGGCGTCTCAACGTCCACATCGACACGCTCGACCGCGAGCGCTTCCGTCAAATTACCCGGCGCGATGAACTGCCGCGGGTGCTGGCGGGCATCGCCGTCGCCAGGAAGCTGGGCTTTGGACCCATCAAGCTGAACGCCGTCGCGGTCAAGAATCTGACCGAACCGGACATTGTGCCCCTCGCCCGTTTCGGCCGCGAGCACGGCTTCGAAGTCCGCTTCATCGAATTCATGCCACTCGATTCGCAGCACCTTTGGGATCGAAGCAAAGTTCTCCTGGCGAGCGATATGATCGAGATGCTGTCGCGCGAAATCGCGCCGCTCGTGCCGATTCCCGATGCGGACCCGCGCGCCCCGGCCACGGAATACCAGTTCGCCGACGGCATTGGGCGGGTCGGATTCATCGCCTCCGTCAGCCGTCCGTTCTGTCTGAATTGTAATCGCCTGCGCCTGACTTCCGATGGCAAACTTCGCTACTGCCTGTTTGCCATCGAAGAGGACGACGTCAAGGGAATGCTGCGCGGGGGCGCAACCGATGCGGAGATCGCCACGCTCATCCGCCGCAACGTGTCCGCCAAGTGGGAAGGCCACGAGATCAATAGTGCGCGCTTCGTGGCTCCGCCGCGGCCGATGTATGCGATCGGGGGATAGGCACGGAGCGGTAGCTTTCCGGCGGTCCCAGGTAGCTGGGCTTCAGACCACCTAAGTCGACCACGATCTTTTCCAGCACCACCCCCGGATCCACCATCCAATACTTCAAGGTGTGATACCCCGGTCCCTTCACTTTATGCGTGGAGACGATAACGCGCACGCTGTCTTTCACCGACTCTTCCCAATCGTGCAGCGTATTCTTCGCCAGCATATCGACGATCTGCGGTGTCTGATCGTCGAAAGCCACCGCATAACGCAAGCCGCGCCCCGGCACGAAATTCAGAGTCGGCGCCACCATCGTACTCACCCGGATTTCGCCGGGATCGAACAGATACATCCGGTACGAAAGCGAAGGTCCGCGGCCGGGGCTCTCCACACTGGGCGGCGTGGAAGGCGCAATCGTCATCGACGACAGCGTACGGCCCAGGTCGGGAATGAGTTCCCACCGCGCGGCGGCGGTATCTGTCTTGCCCGTATAATGCGAAGCTTCGATCGAAACGTACCCGCCGGCCTCCACGAAACCGCGCAGATTGTCGCGCGTGACTTCCCGCGGAGTGAACGCCGAGATCTTCACCGTCACCGGTTCCCCGCCGGCCCCCGAAATCTTGACCGTGCCTTCCGCCTTACCCGCCGGAACCCTCGCCCAATCGACCGTCACCGGAATTCGCGCATCCTTCCGCACGTTGCCACGCGTCACACCGGCCACGATCCAGGGAGCGCTCGCGACCGCCGTAAAATCGAACGCCTCCCGCCCGCGATTGTAGATCTCGATTTCCCGTCGCGATCGCGTGAAGGAATCGAAATCGAGCGCAGCGGGCGACACCCCCAGCCCCGCTGCCTCGGGCACGGGAATCTCGGTCACGGCAGGCATATTGTTTTGGTCCGGCTGCTGCCAGTAGGTGTAGCCGATGTGCGTCTGGTCCATCATGTGGTCCCACTTGCCGCCCGCCAGCTTATGGTTGTAAGTGGCGGACCAGTCCGCGTCGGCCTGGAACAACTCGCGCACCCGCGCCGCATAATCGTTGGCGCTCGCCCGCCCCTGCCGCGCATACAGAGCGATTGCGCGCGGCGGCGATGTACAACTCGTTCACGATATCGCAAGCCTTGATGGGATACAGCACCAACTCGAAGAACGCATCCCGCGCATCGGACGGCAGCGCTTGATAAATCGCTTCCGCCTGCTTCGTGAGAGCCTTCCAATCGTTCTCCACACGCGCAGCCTCGTCGTAATTTTCCAGGCTGAACGTTCCGGGTTCCAGCAACTCCGGCTTGCGCCGGCCATTGTACTTCGTGTACTTGGCCATGATATCGGCGATCTCCGCCGCATGCGCCGGGCCGAATTCGCGTGCCGCCCACAGCCGCCCAAACTCATCGATCCTGCTACTGGGCCACCGTTGCGGATTCCACGCCAGCGACAGGAAATACTCGATCGGAAACTCCATCGGCTTCAAATCGCCCACATTTACAATCCAAATCCGCCGCGCATCGTACTGGTAAGCGATATTCATCTGCTCCCAGACCTTGGCAATCGGATTCGTATTCAGCCATTTGTAATTGCGCGGGCCGCCCACGTAATCGAAGTGATAATAAATACCCGCGCCGCCCGCGCGCTTTCGTTCCGCGGAGGTGGGAACGCGGCGCAGATTGCCCCAGTTATCGTCGCACCAGAGCAGCGTGACATCGTCGGGCACACGCATGCCGGCGTCGTAATAATCCTGGACCTCTTTATACAGCGCCCAATCCTGCGGAATCTTCGCCAGATCGGGGCCGATTCGTTTGGCCAGAATTTCGCGCTGCTCGGCAACGATTCTTTCCAGCAGCGCCTTGTTCGCTTCCATGCCGCCGGTGGCGTCCATCGGCATATCGCCATCGCCGCGCATGCCCAGCGTCACAATGCTCTCGTAATCCTTGTTGCGCTCGATCCCCGCGTCCCAGAAGGCATCGAGCACATCCGCGTTGGTGGCGTAGTTCCACGGCCCTTTGCCGTGCCGCTTCCATTCCTGCTGCGCGCGCAGCATAGGTTCGTGGTGCGACGTTCCCATCACGATGCCATACTCGTCCGCCAGCTTCGGGTTCATTGGATCGTCTTCATTGAAAGCGCTGCCCCACATCGCCGGCCACAAGTAATTCCCCTTCAGCCGCAGGATCAGCTCGAATACCTTCGCATAGAACTCGTGCTTGAATCCGCCGAATTTTTCGTGCGTCCATCCGGAAAGCGCCGGCGCCTCGTCATTCAGAAAGATGCCGCGATATTTCACCGCCGGCTCGCCTTCCGAATAGCGCCCCGGCTTCACATAAACCGCATCTCTATGCGCCACGGGAACATCCGCCCACCAATACCAGGGCGACACGCCCATCTGTTCGGAAAGATCGTAAATACCGTAAATCGCGCCGCGCTTGTCGCTCCCCGCAATCACCAACGCGTTGCCCGCCGTCTGCGTCGCGAAGGTTTCCCACTTGCCCGCGATGCCCGAAGTATCCACCAGCCGCGAGACCATCGCGCTCTTCTCTACCGTGCCGATCACGATGCCCCGCGCACCGGCCCCTGGCGTGGTACGCACCACCGCGGGCGTGCATCCGGTAACGCGTGCGATATCGGCGGCGAGATCGCCGGCCGCGCGCGCCACCCCCGCATATTCGCTCTCGCCAACATAAATCGACGCGCACGTCTTTCCTTGCGCGACCGCAAAACTGCCCGGCCGCGCGGTGGTCTCCACATAGCGCGGTTGACCCAAAGCAAAGGCAGCCGCCGGCACAAGCAGCGTAAAGAACAGTTTGGATCGTCGCATAGCCGTTATTGCTTGTCGAGAAACTCGTAGCGGGCGCGATGCTCGTCGGGCGCCGCATGAGAAACCGCATCCAGATGCATCACCGGATAATTCGCCTGGGCAGTATATTGCGGCCACCGCGGCAAACCCGGTCCGTTCGGATCGCCGGCCTTGGCGAAATTCGACCAGTAAGTCGACATCAGATCCGACAAAGCTCTGTCCTCGGCGCGCCACGGCAGATCCTCTGACGCCAACGCCGAAAACACAAACTTGATTTCAGCCGAATGGTAGGCGCCTTGTGGCGGAGTCTCCCCTGCCTTCGGATTCGCCGGCGCCGGAGCGACATCGTCGAATTCATAGCGATAGAGCGGCGCGTGTCCTGTAGCCGCCTGCGCCTCCAGCCATCGCCAGGTGCCAAAAGCGATGAACTGGTCTCCAGCCAGATCGGCGGCCGAACGTTGGGCCTGTTCATCGGTCTGGGCGGCGTAGAGCTTCAGAAGGTCGTCTGCCCGTGCGCCATAGTGTTCGCGCGCGTAAGCCACGAAATTCGCCGCGGTTGGCGCGTTCTTTTCGAAAATACCTTCGTAGCCGCCTTCGTCGTGGTTCCATCCGGCCAGCAGCGGCACGTCGCTCTGCTTCCCGGCCGCGAAGATCTCGCGCACCGTTTGCGGCAGGAAATAGCCGTCGACATTCGGCTCGAACCAGATTTCCTTCTGTTTCATCGCGGCATCCAGCAGTTCGGAAGCGGGCTTGGCGCGCAGCTCAGCCAGCGAATGGGCCCCCAGGGACGCCGCGAATTTCGCGTCGATCTCTTCCGTTTTGGCCAGCGGTTGCAATTCCAGCGTTCCGGCGAAATACGCGCCGCTCTCCCCGATCGCGCGCTGGAACAGGCCTTGCGCCAGCGGCGATGCCATCTGCGCGCTCACCGAAAACGATCCCGCCGACTCGCCAAAAATCGTGACCTTGCCGGGATCGCCGCCAAACGCCGCGATATTGCGGTGCACCCATTCGAGCGCCGCCAGTTGATCGAGCAGGCCATAATTGCCGGATGCGTTGCGGCCGGATTCCGCCGCCAACTCGGCATGCGCGAAGAATCCGAAGATGTTGAGGCGGTAGTTCATGCTCACCACCACGACGCCCTTCTTCGCCAGATTCTGCCCATCCTGCCGGGGCTCCGACGCAGCGCCCGCGGCGTAGCCCCCGCCGTAAATCCAAACCATCACCGGCAGGTGTGCGCCCGCCGTCGCGGCCGGCGTCCATACGTTCAGGTTCAGGCAATCCTCGCTGGGCCCTTTGTCGCGAAAGACCATATCGCCATAGATATTGGCCTGCATGCAGCGCGGCCCGAATTCCGCGCCATCGCGAACGCCTTTCCACCGCATGGCCGGTTTCGGCGCTTTCCATCGCAGCGCCCCGGCGGGAGGCGCAGCGTAAGGAATGCCTTTGAACGCCGTTACGCCATCGGCGGCAATCCCTTTCACGCGGCCAGTCTCGATCTTAATCACATTCGGTAGAGCAGCCGTTAACGTGGCGGCCGGAAGGCAAAGCAGAACGAAAGTGCGAAGCATGGGTATAATGTAGCGCGCCGACCCCTTGGCCACTTTCGGAGCCCGGTTCGGTCACGCCAGATCGATCAGAAATGTGGCGCCTTTGCCTGGTTCGCTATGCACGCCGATCTTTCCGCCGTGATCGCTTACCACCGATTGCACGATCGCCAACCCGAGCCCCGTGCCATGCGTCTTCGTCGTGTAGTAAGGAGTGAAAAGCCGCGCGCATTCTTCCTGCGTCAACCCCTGGCCGGTGTCCGAAATCTCCAGCCGCACGCCGCCGTCGTGCGCCGCGGTACGTATTGTCAACGTGCCGCCCCCCGGCATCGCATCAATCGCATTCAGCACCAGGTTCTGCACCGCGCGCCCCAGTTGCCCCGGATCGGCCTGAATGGCACGCATTCCCGCGGCGAGATCCAGGTGCAGCGCCACGCCGGCGGCCTTCATCTGGGCCTCGAACAGCTTCAGGCTGTCGCGGACCAACTCGTTCAGGTCTACCGTCTCCAGGCTCGGATGCGGCATGCGCGCGAAGTCGCTGAAGCGTCCCACGATGCCGCGCAGCTTTCCCAATTCCGCCAAGAGCGTGGCCGTACTCTCACGGAAGACTTCGTCGAATTCCTCTGGATGTGCGTCGCGCGCGCGCTGCAGATTTTCTACCGTGATCTGCAGCGGGAAAAGCGGATTCTTCAGCTCGTGCGCCAGCCGCCGCGCCAGTTCTCGCCACGCAGCCACGCGCTCGGCCTGCACCAGGCGATCGCGCTGCTCCAGCAGTTCGCTGGTCATGCGATTGAAGGAGGCGGCCAGATCGGCGATCTCGCCGCCCGCGTGCACGTCCACTTGCGTATGCCAGTCTCCCGCGGCAACCGCCCGGGCCGCGGCCGCCAGCGATTCCACCGGACGCGTGATGCGTGCCGTAGTCCAGAACGCAACCAGTAACGCCAGCAGAATGCCGCCCATCGCCACCAGAACCTCCAGGCGGCGCATAAACCGTTCCAGCAATACTTGCGCCGAACGTGAACTACCCACCAGAAACGCGCCCATTAGATCGCCGGCCGGCCCGATCAGCGGGATGGCATGGAAGGTCTCGGCGCTGGCGGCGTCGGCGGTCCACTGGATGGTGTCGCCAACCTCAACCCGCTGCCGCCGCAATCGATCGATCAGCGGAGCGAGCGCGGCGGTCTCAGCCACGGGTCCGGCTGCGCCGACAATGGAATTCGGCTCGCGGTAAAGCAGTGCGCGCATACCCGCCGGCAAAATGAACGACGACAAGAATTCGCGGTCCAGATCCTCCCCGCCGATCACGTAGAATTTGTTGTCGCCAACCGATGCCACCCGCACGGCAATCAACGCCAGCGCGGAATCGTTGGGCAGCTCCTCGCGTTTCAGGAATGGCGCCTGCCCATTCCAATCGTCGCGCTGCTTCACCCAGTCTTCTTGGTAGAGAAAGCGCGCCGGCCATTGCGCCGAGGAAACAATGCTTCCCGATGCGGAAACCAGTTCCAAAAATTGCAAATTGTGTGCCGCCGCCAATGGCTGCGCGGCATCCACGTAGGCGGCTGCATCGGCGTCCGGCCGGCTCAGAGCGATCACCATATCGCGCGTGCTCTCCGCCTCCGCGATATCCTTTACGCGCTGGGCGATGTCGCGCTGCCGTCGCGCGTATTCCTGCCGGAATTGCGCGACCAGCGCCGAAACATGCTCGGTGTCCAGCCGTTCGAACGCGCGGCGCGTAGTGGTGGAAACAATCGCTCCCACGAACGCGACTGCCAGCACCACGGCCAGCGCGAATGCGATGAGCAACCGCGTGCGGAAGGTCATGGCGCCGTCCCCATCAGCCAAATGTTTTCGAATCGCCAATCGCCCAGGCGCGTCACGGGCGGCGGGTCGTAAATGCGGACCTGCGCCGCCGCACCGTACAGCACGGGCATGTGAAACAGAGGGATGACCCGCGCGCCCGCGAGCAGCTTCCGCTCCGCTTCGTATAGCGCCGAGGCAGTGTCCGTATGCGCCGGTGCGCCGAGTCCGAGGACGCCGGATAACCCCGCGAGAGCTTGCTCCGGATCGAGCGACGTAACAGGCACGGAAACCAGGCGCGCATCCGCGTGCGGATTCTGGGTGGATACCTGGATCGTCAATCCCGCATCTCGCGCGTTTACCGCGACGCGTTCGGCCAGCGCACGCAGAGATGGATCGCAAGCCAGCGTCACCATGCGGGCAGGCAGCGGCACGGCGCCGGATAGTGCTCGGGCGCGCGCCAGATCGGGCCCTACCGGAAACGCGAACGCGTAGCCCGAGATCCACTGTGGCAACAAGGCGCCGGTGGCCTCGCCCTTCTTTTGCAGCAGCACGGCGTGCATCGCCGAGCGGTCGATGGAGAGCGCCAAAGCCTCTCGCAGCCGTTCGTCCACCCGATCGTTAGCGAATGTGACGGCGATCAGTTCGATCGGCGCGGAAGACCAAATGGTGAGCCCGCGCGCCGCCGCCCGGCGAACGTCTGCCGGCGCAACCTCCGCCACATCGGCCTTCCCCAGTTCTAGGTCGGCAAACTCATCGCGAAGGCCGCGGCCCAATTGCACGTCGACGACATCGAGAAACGGCCTCCCCCCCCAATAGTCCTCGTTGGCGGCGAAGGTGGCGCGTTGGCCGGGCTCCCCTGCGGTCGGGCGAAATGGGCCGGTCTCGAACCACGCGTCATGAGCCAGATCCAGTAGCAGGTTCGGCATCGCGCGAGTGCCTCGCACCACCAGTGTCTCGCCGGCCGCCGACACCGACACCGCGGGAATGGCGCTTTGTACGATTGCCGCGGCCGCGGCCGCCGTAAACTGCGAGCCATCGTGCAATTTCACGTGCGGCCGCAGAGTAAACTGCCAGCGCCGCGCGGCGGCGTCATGCTGCCACGTGGTTGCCAGCCAGGGTTGCGGCGCGCCCGACGCATCCAGACGGACCAGAGCTTCGAAGGCCAGGGCGTGCGGCGGCGCTTCGCGCGCCTCGACGCGCAAAGTTCCGCCGTAGCGCGGGCGCGTCGCGGCGCCGCCCCCGGCCGCGCCGCTAAGAGCCGCAACGAGTAGCCAGGCTGTAAGCCGCATAACGTCCTGTTTGAAGATCTCGCGAGACAGCGGTAGCGGATGCGCCGGTGGACCAGAGCGCCGTTACCGGCCCGGAGAATTCCAACCGTGGCCCGGCAATCGCCGGCTCAGCGCCGCCCATCTCATACGGCTGAATGGCATCCGGCTCGCTCGGCCCGCTTGGCCTCGTCGCTAGAACGCGTGTGCCGCAGGATGTTTCGATGCCCGCAATGTCGCTGCCCCATTGCTCGCTCGCGCCGTTGAATATCCACCCGCCCGGCACCACGGCGGCCGAGTAGAATGGCACAGCATCACGTGTACCTCCAGGCGCCACATCCCGGCGCCCGGTAAAGTAGTTGCGCGCCGCGGAAAAAGTGGCTATCGCGCCCGGCGCCAGCAGCCACGGGTCCTGCGAGTCGCGGCAGGATACCGTAAGCTGTGGCTGTAGGCCGCCTTGGCAAATCGTGCCAGGGAGCCACGCCGTGAATGCAGAGCCGCTCACCGAGAGGCGCCCGCGCAAATCGCGCGGCCAGGAATGCGTCGCCGCAATCGTCGTCGATTGCTGCTCGCCTCCACGCATCAGCAGAACGCGCGCGCCGTCCAACACCACAACATCGCCACCCACGCGCACCGCATCCAGGATCGGCTGCTCCTGCTCCCACAACAACTGTTTCTCCAGCACAACGGAGGGCGCGGTCATCCCCGCGTCGCTGGCCGCCCCGGCTGGACGCGCCCACGATTCCATCAACACCTGCCTCTGTCCCGCCCGGTTGATTTCCGCCACCAAAACAAATTCGGTAACATTCTCCGACACGGTAATCCGCACCTCGCCAGCAGCCTGCCCGGGAACCTTCAGTTCCGCTTCGAAGACGCGCCGGATCTCCTCCACATCGCCGGCCGCGATCGACGACTGATTCCTCACTGTCATCGAAACCGGCTCATGGGACACCGCCGCCCCCACGGCGCGAGCCAGGCCGTGCGCGGCGCCTCCCATGTCGGAGGCAAAGTAAGGAGCTAGCAATAGAAAGACGAGCGGACTCAAGTGATCATGATCGCATGGGCTCGGCCGCCCGGTCATTATGGAAACGATCGTTTCAATTGTGCTACCAGGCCAGACGAACTGCGCGCCGCCGTTGGCCGATACTCACTGACTTCTCCCTTCGGTCGCCGGCCAAAGCCTGCCGGCGAAAATCTGTCGGGTGCTACCGATAGCGCCATTCGCTGCCGCCGCCGCGCATGCGACTATTTGGCTGCGTCCAGCCGCGCCCCGACCGCCGCAAAATCTTCCCGCGGTCCCTTCCAGGCCAGTTCGTCGACATTTTCAAACAGCGGGATATCGGTTCTGAGCGTAGCGAGGGTGCGGAACAGGAGCGCATTTTCCCGCTGCGCTACCAGGGTTCGGGCCAGGGTGCTCGCCTGCGCCGCATCCACGTGCCAGTCGCGCGCGTCCGGCGGGATATGTTCAATGTGGCCGAATTTGGCGAGCACGGCGGCGGTCGATTTCGCACCCCAACCGGGCAGGCCGGGGTATCCGTCGGCGGCATCGCCCGCCAGCGCCAGATAATCGGGGATCGATGCCGGGGGGACGCCGAACTTCGCGCCGATGGCGGCTTCGTCAAAGTACACTCTCGTCCGGCGATTTAACTGCACCACACGCGTGCCCTGAACGCACTGGCCCAGGTCTTTGTCGGGCGTGCAGACGACCACGCGATCGACGCGCGGGTCCGCGGCCGCGATGGCCGCCGCCGCCGCCAATGCGTCGTCCGCCTCAAATTCCACCATGGGCCACACCGTGATTCCGGCGGCGGCCAGCACGTCTTCCAGCACGGGGAATTGCGACAGCAGATCGGGCGCCACGCCTTCACCGGTCTTATAGCCCGCCCAGAGGCCGTTGCGAAACGATTCGATCACGTGGTCGGTCGCCACGCCCATGTGGGTCGCGCCGCCGTGCAGCATGCCCAGCAGCGACCGCAGCACGCCCCGCACCGCGCCTACCTCCCGCCCGTCACGATCCTTGGCGGATGGAACCGCAAAGTAGTGGCGGAACAGTTCGTAAGTGCCGTCGATCAGATGAATTTCCAGCGTGGCCTCCCAACCATCAGTAGATGACCTTTAACGAAAACTGGATTTGCCGGGAACTGGCGGCCGTCCTGCTGATCTCGCCGAAGCCGGGGCCAAGCACGGTATTGGACGGAGTTCCGAAATTCACAATATTAAAGATATTGAAGAATTCCGCGCGAAACTGCAACGATGCGCGAGCGCCTCCGGCGCGCTCCAGCAGCGGCGTATCCTTGATCAACGCGAAGTCGAAATTATGGAGCCCCGGCCCGCGAAACGTATTGCGGCCGAGCGTGCCGAAAACGCCGCTATTCGGCCCAGTCCCTCCGGGCACGCCGATGGGGATGGAAAAATAGGAAGCGTTGTTGGCGCCCAGTCCGAAGTAATCCTCGCGCACCGTCCGGCTGGTGGAAAGTGCCGGCGTCCCGATCTGATCCGGCCGGTCGGCGCCCATGGAGCCAACGCCGGTCTGTTGAATACCGGAGTAGATGGTGAACGGCGTACCGCTTTGCAGCGTGCCGATTCCCAGCGCCTGCCAGCCCTTGGTGAGCTTTTTTCCCAGAGGCTTGAGGAAGGGCACGCGGTCGGCGTGGAGATCCTGAAACAGGCTGAAGGCCAGCGCATTCTTGACATCGAAATTCGACGGCGCCTTGTCCAAGCGCGCGTTGAAAGGATCTTCTGGGGCTGTCTGCGCCACCGCGCCGGAAGCTCCGGAAATGAACCCACCTACCACCGCGCTCGAATCGTCGATGGATTTCGAAAATGTGTAGCTGGCCTGAAAGCCGAGCCCCGAAGCCGTGAGTTCCCGCTGGACGGATGTCTGCAGCGCGTGATAGGTGGAGTGGGAGCGGTTGGTGATGAGGGTGACCGGGCCGTAACCGCCGGTGACATGGCCCGACGCATCGAACTGGGTATAAGGAGCGAAGCCGGGGGATGCGCCCGAATATCCGTTGGGAAAATCCATGGCGGGGAGGTTGATGCCGGCCGTCCCGACGTAGCCCGCCGACATATTGAGCCCGGCGAATTTTTGTTCGAGGCCGGCGGTCCAGGTGGCGATATAGCCATTTTTGAATTGCGGCGAAATTCCAGCCACGCTGAGGGCCGTGATCTGATGGCCGGGGGAAAGCGCGGCCAGATCCTGTTCGTAGCGCAGCACGTCCATCAAGGTATTGGCGGGCACCTGTTTCGAATTCCCGGAGGCGAAGACCGGCGCGCCGGCCGTGTTATAAACAGCCGGCAACTGCTGCGGCGCGATCAGGGAATCGAAGGGGATTGGCTGCCCGGGCTCCGCGTTCAGGTGCGGGTACACCACGAAGGGCGTCGAGCCGGTGAGCGAATTATCCTGCCAGAGATTGATCAGCAGCGTGGTGATGGCGCCGCCCACGTGAACGGTGGTGTTGGCCGCGGCGCGCCAATCCAAGGACGAGGCGCGGGCCGAGGCCCTTGGGATCGAGCTTATAGGCCGGGCTGGGATTGATCAGCAGCTCCGTTCCGGGAGTGACGCCGTTATTCAGCCCGAGCACGGGCGCCGACGTGCGGTTATCGCTCTCGCGAATGCGCGATTCGATTTCATAGCGCAGGCCGTAGTTTACGGTGAGCCGGCTAGAAAGCTTCCAGGTGTCCTGGAAATAGGCATTGTAGGCATCGCGATGAATGGCGGAATCGCCGATGCTGGCGCCCTGCGCGAACATGGGGGGGGCCACGGCTTGGGTGTAAGGCGAACGCGCTCGCGGTGAGCAGTCCCGTGAGCGCGTCGGGCAGGGCCGATCGCCGACAGGAATATCGTGCATGCCGCTGGCGGACCGTATCGCGACCGGCGCATAAGCCGTGCCGCCGCCGAACTGGTAGGCGCCGTTGGGGTTGATGCCCGAAAAGCGTGGTGTCGCGATTGCCGCGCACTTCAGCCCCTGCCTTGAGGGTATGCTTGCCGCGTATCCACTGAAGGTTCTGGCGGACCTGGAACAGATTGCCATAGGACGCGATCACCGATCCCGCCGTGGAATTGAATGCCTCGTAGGAGCCATCGCCGAAAGTGAGGGCGGGGTCGGTGCGGTCGATGGTGGGAAACGAGGGCGTGGTGCGGGTGAAGCTGATTCCGGATTCCAGGGTGAAGGTGGGCGACGGCGTGCGCGTGTAGGTGATGGCGGCGTTGCGCTGCCGGTCGAGAAACCCTTGCGCGAAGGCCGGGTCGATGGCGGTCTGGCTCGGATTCGTCGTCGGTCCCGTCACGTTGGCCATGGTGAACCGGCCGAAAAGGCGTGATTCGTCCGAGATCCGGTGATCGATGCGGAGCGAAAACTGATCGGAAACGGTGATCACCTTGGAGGACGTGGCGTAGGTGCGCGCGCCGTAGGATCCAGTGGGGTCGTTGGGCAGCGGATAGCGGTCGATCAGCTTGGCGATGCGCGGATCCACGGGCACATACAAGGTATCGCCGGGGAACGCGGTGGTGTCGACGCCCGCGCGCTCGGCCGCGGTGGGTACGGGGATCACTTCGGTGGCGCCCAGCACCTGCCGGAAGCCTTGGTATTCCGCGAAGTAGAAGGTCCGCCCGCGGCCATCGTAAAGGCCGGGAATGACAATGGGGCCCCCGTTGGTCACGCCGAATTCATTGCGGATGAACGGCGGAATGCGTTCCGGCTGGGCGGGCGACTGGCGGTCGAAAAAGTTGCGCGCGTCGAGGGCCGCGTTGCGCAGAAACTCGAAGGCGGAGCCGTGAATAGCGTTGGCGCCGGAGCGCGTGACGATATCGGTGTATCCGGACGCGCCGCGGCCGATCTCCGCGGGCATCCAGCCCGAGCTCGAGCGGATTTCTTCCACGGCATCGACATTGAAATTGGTGAAGGTGGCGCCGCCCATCTCCGGGTCGCTCGAATCCGCGCCGTCCATGGCGAAGACCGCCGCCGTGCCGCGCTGTCCGTTCACGGCGAATTGCTGGGTGAAATTGGATGCGCCGTTGGTATCGGTCATAGTTCCGGCGGCCAGCAGCAAAAGCTGGCTGAAATCGCGCTTATTCAGCGGCAATTCGGAGACCGCTTTGCCGGATAATTGCTGGCCGCCCGTGGCTTCGCTGGCGGCGGCTTCATCGACCAGCGAGAGGGTACGGCCCGAGAGCTCGAAGACCGCGACCGCTTCGCGCGGCAGTGGCACGGGTTCGGGGAGAACCGCCGTCACGCCTCGATATTCGCCCGTCAGCGAATACGCGCCGGCGGCGAGGCCTGCGAAGGTGAAGGACCCATCGGGGCCGGTAACCGCGCTTGCGGTACGGCTGCCCGACTGCACACGCATGGTGGCGCCGGCGATGGGCTGGCGGTGCGCGTCACGCAGACGCCCCGTCCAGGCGCTATCCGGAGGTGGCGCAGCGGCCAGGACGGCTGACAGCAGGATAAACCCGGCTGTGGGCAGAAGGCGAATGTTCAGCAAGCGTCAGGATAACCCGGAGACCATGGGGCCTGCCCGCCGCGCGGAGCGCCAATTTCACCATGATAAAGTCGGGAGACAAGTGCATCTTCAGAAAAAGGCGGGGTGGATCTGTCTTGGCGTTGGGTTGCTGGCGATGGTGGTGCGGCTGGCGCTGCTGCCGATCCGTCCGATCCCCGAGCCCACCATCCACGACGAGTTCAGCTACATCCTGGGCGCGGAGACTTTCCGCATGGGCCGGCTGGCCAATCCGGCCCACCCGATGTGGCGGCACTTCGAACCGTTCCAGGAGAACTCGCAGCCCGTCTACGCCACGAAATATCCGCCCGCGCAGTCTGTGGCGCTGGCCTTGGGATGGAGGCTGTTCGGCCACCCGTGGTATGGCGTGTGGCTGAGCTGCGGCCTGATGTGCGCGGCCCTGACCTGGATGCTGCAAGGCTGGCTCCCCCCCGCTATGCGCTGCTCGGCGGGCTGATGGCTGCCGCGCAATGGGGCATTGCCGGTTATTGGGTGAATTCGTATTGGGGGGGGGCGGTGGCGGCGGGCGCCGGGGGGTTGGTTTTCGGCGCGCTGCCGAGGCTGGCGCGGCGGCCCAGCGCGGGCGTGGCGGCGATGGCGGCATTGGGCATTGTGACGCTGGCGAACAGCCGTCCTTATGAAGGCGCGGTGGCGGTAGCGGCGGCCGGCGTGGCGCTGTTAGTCTGGCGGCGCGGCGTGCACCGCCCGTGGGGAGAACTCGCGGCCTGGCGCGTAGCCGGTCCCGCCGCCGCCATCCTGATCTGCGGCGCGGCAGCGATGCTCTATTACAACTACCGCCTCACCGGCCATCCCCTGCTGCTTCCCTACAACCTGCACCAGCGGACCTACGGCATGGTGCCCAGCTTCTGGATTTTGCCGCTGGGCGCGCAGCCTGTTTACCGGCACGAGATGCTGCGCCGGTTGTGGGTGGACTACGAACTGGCGCTGTACCGGCCCGCCCGCGCGTGGCCTCCGCACGTGCTTTTCCTCTTCTGGCGCACGCTTTGGTATTTTTTTCTGACCATCGTGTCGACGATCGCGCTGCTGGCCGCCGTGGTGCTGCGCCGCAGCCGCAAGGTGTGGATCGCCTTGGCGCTGGCGCTGACCGTCAGCGTGGCGCTGCTGCTGGAAAAATATCCCAACGCCCACTATTTCGCGCCCGCCACGGGACTGGTGTTGCTGCTGATCGTGCTGGGGGCGCAGTACCTGCGGGTGAAGGGGGGACGGGGCGCGCTGGTGGCCTTCGCCGCGCTGTTCTTCGTTACGGCCGGTGTGCATGCTTGCTTTCTGAGCGGCGACGAGTATCCGCACAAGCATTACACGGCGGAGCGGCTGCGGGTGGCGGCTTTCCTGGCGCGCCAACCCGGGCGGCAACTGGCGATTGTGCGGTACGGGGCGGGTCACGATGCGCAGGAGGATTGGACATTTAATCATGCGGACATCGACGGGTCGCAGACGGTATGGGCGAGGGACATGGGGGATGAGGGGAATGGGGAGTTGATTGGGTATTTTAGGGGGCGGAAGGTGTGGTTGGTGGAGCCGGAGGGTGGGGGTGGGCAGGTCACCACGTACTCGCGGCGGTAGTGTTCAGCGTGGATACGCTGCGTACTCCAGCAACTCTTTGTAGTACGGTCCTACGAGCGGCATCCGCCGCTCCAAGTGCAGCCGTTGATCCATCTCGTTTTTTAGGATCTCCGTCACCGCCGCGCTGCCACCGTAGAGCAGCCACGCACGGGCACCCGAGCCTGCTACGAGCCCGGTCATCCGGCTCACATCGGCAGCTGCTTCGGCCTGCAACTCCGGACGCCGCTGACCGTCCGCCACCAGGCTTCCCCATCCCAGGTGAACGCTGTTTTCTGCGGGAAACCCAATCTCAGTAAACCGGGACTCCGCGTGCGCCCGATGCAGATAATAATCCAGTGCCGCCCGGCTCAGGCTGGTAAAGATCAGGATGTCGCCGGGCTTTGCAGCACGCATGATAAACTGCGCCGCCGACTGGTCCGACTCGTTTTCGGGCAGCCCGCTCTCCGAGTTCACGCCGTGCGTAGCAATGTGCGCCGCCAAGACCAATCCGAGCACCGCATAACAGAACAGGGTCACAACTTCCCTTGCCGCGGAGCGGGCCAGGGCCGGTCCCAGCACCAGCGCCAGCGCCGGTAGCGCGATTACCGTGTATCGCCCTGGCCAGTAGATCGGCTTGAAGAACGAGATCAGTAGCGGCGTCGCCAGAGTGACGACAAAACAGGTCAGTAGTACTCGCACCGGCGGGGCGTCCGCGGCTTCCCCGCTTTTCGCCGGCCCCCGCTTCCAGATGAGCATGCCGCAAATGAGATAAAACAGCAAACCGGCGGGACCACCGTAAAAATCGAGCAATGCGTGCGCGATGAAGATCGGCTTGAACGGCGGCATCCACTGCGTCGCCCCGTTGTGCAATTGCGCCCACAGCACTGGCGACCACAAGGCAAGGAACGGCAGCAACGAAAGGACCCCGGCGCCCACGAAGCCCTTCAGCCGCCCCCGCCGCCACAAGACGATCGCCGCGAACTGCCCCATCATGACGAACGCATACCATAGATGCGTCAGCGCGCCCACAGAATTTAGCGCCACGTACCAAATCCACCAACGGGGCGGCCGCTCCTCGTGAAAAAACAGTCCGCAAAACAGCACCGTCGAGGCAGCCGACAGCAGCCCCAGCAGCGCATACATTCTCACGTTCTGCGCGTGATGGATCGCCTGCGTACTCGCCAGATAACAAAATCCCGCATACAGCGCCGCCCGCCGATCGTGAAAAAGCCGCTGTGCGCCAAAGTAAACAGTGGCCGTCGCACCCGCGTAACAGATTCCCGACAGCAGCCGGACCGCCGCCTCGGAATCTCCGAACAGCATCATCCAAAAATGCAGAATGATGTAGTATACGGGAAAATTGTTGTCGACCTTCAGCCGCTCGATAATCCCCGGCAGATTCGCGCTCGCAATCGAGATCGAGTTCGCTTCGTCCAGCCAAATCGACCGGCCGATCCCCACCAGCACGAACACAGGAATTGCGGCAGCGGCGATGGGCGCCAGCAGCGCCTCGATTCGCTCCCCGGAGCGGCTAACCGATGACATATATAACCTTCGATTATAGTTTGCGCGCCCCGCGCATGCTAAATTTGGGGGTCGCAGGTGAATCTGCAGAAAAGAGCCGGATGGGTGTGCGTGGGTGTGGGTCTGACCGCGCTCGCGTTGCGCGCGGCCCTGTTGCCTTTCATCCCCATTCCCGAACCGACGGTTCACGACGAGTTTAGCTACCTGCTCGGTGGCGACACCTTCCGTCTGGGACGAGTGACCAATCCGCCGCATCCCATGTGGAAGCACTTCGAAACCTTTCATGTGAACTTCCAGCCGACGTATGCGAGCAAGTATCCGCCTGCCCAGGCGCTGGTTCTGGCGTTGGGTTGGAAGCTATTCGGCCATCCTTGGTACGGCGTATGGTTGAGCTGCGGGCTGATGTGCGCGGCCCTCTGCTGGATGCTGCAGGGATGGCTCGCCCCCAGGTACGCCTTGATCGGCGGACTGCTGGCGGTGGCGCAATGGAGCGTCTTCGGCTACTGGATCGATTCCTACTGGGGGGGGGCGGTGGCGGCGGCGGCTGGCGCTCTGGTGCTTGGCGCGGTGCCGCGACTGGCGCGCCGTCCGACCGCGGGTGTCGCGTGCATGGCGGCTTTCGGTGTCGTGGTTCTGGCCAACAGCCGTCCGTATGAAGGCGGTCTCACGGCACTGGCAGCCGCCGCCGCGCTGGTGTACGAACTGTATCGGCGGCATCGCCTGCCACGCTTGTTCACCCTGCGGGTTGTTTTGCCCGCGATAGCGATTCTTGCATGTGGAATAGCATTCATTGGCTACTACAACTATCGCGTCACGGGCGATCCGATATTGATGCCCTATGCTTTGCATCAAACGACCTATGGCGCCTCTCCGATCTTCTGGTTAGCGCCGTTGCCGCCGCTTCCCATCTACCGGCACGATGAGATCCGTAAGTTTTGGGTGGGACCGGACAAGCTGATCTACGATCTCGCTCGCAGCTCGCCATTCTTTGTTTTGACGGCTTTCCTAGGAATGCTTCGCTTCTTTCTGACGCCCGTTTCGGCCATGGCGCTATTCACGTCGTTCCTACGATTGGGGCGCAAAGTCAAACTTGCTCTAGCCACGTTGGCTGTTCCCGTCACCGGACTTCTGCTGGAGCGATACGCGCTGGCGCACTACTTCGCCCCCGCTGCCGGGCTGCTGTTGTTGCTGGTCATGCTGGGCGTGCAATTCCTACGCGTGCGCTTCGGCCGCCGAGTTGGGTTTGGATTCGCTGTGGTACTGATCGCCGTTGCCGGGATACAGGCAGCCATGCGTGCTCAGGAGTATTTTCACCGCCAGTTTGCCGAGAATCGGGCTAACGTCGCGCATGCGCTCAGTGCGGCGGGCGGGAAGAATCTGATTTTCGTCCGCTATAAGTCAAATCACAATCTCCTTGAGGAGTGGGTCTACAATAGCGCCGATATCGACGGCTCGCAAGTCGTTTGGGCGCGCGACATGGGTGATTCCGGCAATCGGGAGTTGGTCGAGTATTACAAGAACCGTAAGAGCTGGCTCCTCGATGCCGATCAGCTTCCCATGACCCCGGTCCCGTACGCGCCGCCACGGTAAGTCGCTGTCGCTACGGTTTGCCATCCGCAGGGGTGCGTAAGGTTTAAGCGAAGTAGAAAATCGAAGAGCGCCGAGGCTGGCCGACGGACGAGCGCGCGGTACACACTGAAGAACGGAAAGCCGTGCCGAAGGAGTGCTCCACCGAAGAGCCGGCATCTTCAAGAAGGGCGGCCAATTCGAAGGAGATGTAATGACGGAGATTGTCGGGCGGTGGGAAGGATCTCGGCGGAAATCGGCGGGTCATAGGGCCGATTACCTGTCGGCGAGACTTGCATGCCAGCATTAGATCGCTAAGTGACTATGTGTACCCGAACTTCTTTCTGCCCCAGCGCAAAATTGGCCCCTCGAAGTAGTCAGCCGACACCCTTGCCATGACAAAGGCTATCGTCCCGCCAATCAAGCAGCCCAGCAGCCGACTACCGGTCATCCTCCAAACGGCTGAGTACATAGGTCGATGGAAAATGTAAATGGCAAACGAGAGGGCGCCGATCCGCTGCAGCGCAGCGTTCCGCAAAACCCGGGATACGAACTCGGGCGGTTCCACAACGCAGGAGACCAAAAGGCAAGTGTAGAAGATTGCGATAGCTGAATACCATAAAGGATGCATCGTTTTGATCCCTTCGAAGCGCACGACCAAATAAACAAGCGGCAGCAGGGCAAGGGCCGTGATTGCACACATTGCCTGACTATGGCGCGTCAGCCACCTCCGAGTGGCCGGGTAGCGGATTAGTCCTGCGGCGACCACCCCCAGCACCAGCGCATCGGCGCGGCCTGGAGTCATCAAGTCCGCCGCCAACGGCCACTGCGAGGGCATCAGCAAACGAAACGCGGGAGCCCCCGCGATCACTGCGCCGGCAATCCAAGGCAGGATGCGCAACGGCACGAATCGGATGACCAGTGGCGCTACCAAGTAGAACTGCTCCTCGATCGCAAGAGACCAGGTATGGCCGATGAATTGGCTGTCCCACTCTGGGTGTGTGCCATCGAACAAATTCTGCACGAACAAGGCATACGACCAATGTGGCGCGTCCGCCGGAAGGCGCAGCAGCAGAACTAGCCCGATCCAAGCGTAGTAAAGCGGAAAGATGCGCGAGATCCGGCGCCCATAAAATGGCTTGAAATAGGATACCGCCTCGCGGTGGTCCAGCAGAATGCCGCCGATCAGGAAGCCCGATAGCACGAAGAATAAGTCTACGCCGCTCCAGCCGAGCCGAAACGGCATGAGCCACGGGGAGGCGGGGGCATCAAGGTAGTGCCAGGCCACCACGCCGAGTACCGCAAGAGCGCGCAACCCGTCAAGCTCTGGAATCCGCTCCGCCGAGCGCAGTCGGCGTTCGCGTCCCGGCGCAGCAAGCCCCGGTCCCAAAGGTGCGTGGCCACGCTGCCGGTCCACCTCAACCTCGCTAAGCAGCGATTGAGCGGGACATGGACCGGCAAGCGTTCCGCCGGTTCCCGCAGGTGCTCCTCAATGGCCCGCAACCGCTCCGGCGTCCCAATGTCGTAGAACCGCTGCGTGGTACTCAGCGCGGCCAGTTGCCGCCGCTCGATCAGGCGCGGAAACACGCATTGCTCGAACGACGCCGGTCCCGCAGCCGGCAGCAAATCCAGCACCTCGCGACGGAAACACGAGACTCCCGCTTCCACATATTCCAGCCCAGCGTCCGCCGACGCCGTCTTGTCGTAGCGTGTCACCAGGCCGCTGCGGTCCAGCGCCACGTTTGCTTGCACGCTGGTTTCGCACGCCGGGTCGCGATACACCACCAGCGAACCGAGCGCCGCCGAGTCCTTCAACCGCCGTCCCGCCGCCGCGTAATCGATGGGCAGAAACGAATCGCCATACAGCAGCAGAAAACTCTCGGCAATCGCCCGCCGCGCGTCGCGCAATGCGCCGCCCGTGCCCTGCGGCGATGCTTCGCGCACATAGTGCAGCCGCAGCCCGAGCGAGGCGCCGCTGCCGAAATAACTCTCAATCTGGTCACCGAGATAACCGGTCAGCAGCAGCACGTCGCGCAACTGTTGTTGCGCCAGCAGCCGCAGTTGGTGCTCCAGATACGGCACGCCCGCCACCGGCATCATCGGCTTCGGGATACGGCGCGTGAGGGCGCCCAAGCGCGTTCCCAGTCCTCCGGCCAGGATTACTGCCTGCATGCGGCCTCCAGTTGAGGCGCCAGGCAGGCGTCGATCGCCAGCGCCACCGCTTCCTCGGAGTTGTAGCGCGCGCGCCAGCCCAGCCGGTTCACCGCGCTCACGTCCAGCCGGAACCGCGGCACGTCGCCCAGCCAGCCGCCCTCTCCGCCCGTATATTCGAAAGTCACGCCGCGCAGGCCCATGGCGGAAACCACCATTTCCGCGATGCGGTTCACGCTCAGCGAATCGTCACAGCCCAGGTTCAGGATGTTCAGGCCCGGCGGGGCGTGCTCGACGGCGAACAGCATGGCGGCCACGCATTCTTCCGACAGAAGGTAGGACTTCGCCTGCCGGCCGTTTCCCAGGATGCGAAGCGTGGAGGGGTCCTGGCGCAGGCGTCCGATGAAATCGCCGATGACGGTGCCGCCGCGCTTGCGCACCTTGGGCCCCACGACGTTGGCAAACCGGAAAATCCAGCAGTCCATGGAGAAGAGGTGCTGGAAGGCGCCGATCATCGCCTCGCAGCTCAACTTGGTCGCGCCATATAGCGAAATGGGACGGGGCGCCTCATCTTCGGCGATGGGCTGCCGTTCGCAGATGCCATAAACGGCTGAAGTGGACGAAAACGCGAGCCGCCGGATGGCGTGGCGGCGCATGCCCTCCAGCACCTGGTAGGTCGCCAGCGTATTCTGCCGCAAGTCTTTGTCGGTGGCATCGCCCACCGCGAATTTCACGTCCGGATTGGCGGCCAGATGGTAAACGGTCTCCGCTCCGTCGAGCGCCGTGTCGAGCGCGGCGGGATCCAGCAGGTCTCCTTCGATGAAACGAAATCCCGGCCTGCCTGCCAGCGGCGCGATATGTTCCCGCTTGCCGCTACTCAGGTTGTCGAGTACCGTGACGCGATGCCCGCGATCGAGGAGAGCGGCGGCCAGATCCGAGCCGATACACCCGGCTCCCCCGGTGACTAGGACCGGTCCGTTCATGGCAAGCGCACCAGGGTCAAAGATGCCCGCCGCACGCGGGTATCGGCGGCATGCAGGACCAGTGTGCCGCTAAAGGTGTGAAAGGCGGCTACCAGGAAAAGCAGCCCGAGTACTGCCAGATGCATTTGCGGGGTGGCCACGGACGGCAACCGCAGGCCGCCCGCGATGTATTCGTGCAAGAGAGGCACGGCGAGGGCGCAGCCCGCGACCCCCGCGAGGCCGCTTGCAATCATGGCGCGGTCGTAGGAGAAAAGGCGTAGCCAGCGCTCCGTGCGAGCGGTCGAATAGCGGTACATCACCTGGACAATGCATCCCAGGTAGAAGCATTGCAAGCCCACCACGGAAAGCGTCAGCCCCAGCAGCATCCAGTTCAGCGACAGCGTAATGGGACCGATCGGCACGGGACCGAGCGCCACCGGCACCGTCAAAAGCAGACCGGCGGCCAGCATCGCCAGCCCCGGCCGCAACAGAAAGAAATCAGCGCCGAATAGCAGCATGGCGCGAAGGTTGATCCAACCCGCCCGCCACGGCTCCATCCAGCCGTTGCGTTTCATGTGGCTGAGCCGGCCTGCCGGATCTTTTAAGAAATGTACGGGAACTTCGGCAGTGTCCAGCTTCAGACAAACCGCTTTCAGAACCATTTCGGAGGCGTATTCCCAAGATTGCGATTCCAATTGCAGACGAACCAGGGCATCGCGGGTAATGCCGCGCATGCCGCAATGGATGTCGGAGAAATTCGTGGCGTAGAGCGTGTTGAGGATGGCGGTAGTCAGTGGGGTACCGAAGTAACGGTGCAGCGCCGGCATCGACTTAGGTTCAATGCTGCCGCGAAACCGGGAACCCATGATGAACTCACGGCCTTCGCGGAACCTTTGGACAAAGCCGGATAACTCACGAAAGTCGTAAGTACAATCCGCATCGCCCATTAGGACATACTTACCTCGGATATAGGGAATAGCATCTATGTAGGCGCGCCCTAGTCCACGCTTCGGAGTTCGCAGCACCCGCGCGCCGTTGGCCAAGGCAAGCTGGGGCGTCTCATCCGTGGAGCTATCGATGATCAAGATCTCGCCGCGGATATTCGCTTCGGCGAGCCCTATTTTGCACCACGCTACGAACTGTTCAATGGTAATCCGTTCGTTCAGTGCCGGAACGACAATCGACAGCAGCGGATCGGCGATGTCGTCGTCCGGGACCAGTAACTCGATTTCTTTTTCAACCGGGTATAGACACTCCGCCGGTATCGGTGCGGCTGCCATCGCAGGGTAGGATAACATGCGCCCTTTGCACTTATCGTCAGTTTGAGGCGCTGTCTTTAGTTAGAAATGGAACTAACCAAAGTTAGCATTCTCTCACCGCAACTCGGTACGGCGATGCCATCGTCTACGGCAGGAAGCGGTAGCCTACCCCGTGCACGGTGACAAAGTGGCGCGGCGCGTTCGGCTCGGGTTCCAACTTTTGACGCAGCTTCACGACGTGCGCGTCGACAGTGCGCGTGTTCGGAAAGAATTCATAGCCCCAGACGGAATTCAGAATCATATCGCGGGTGAGCGGGCGGTCGGGATTTTGCAGGAAATAGGTGAGGAGGTTATACTCCGCGGGGGTTAGCCGGAGTTCTTCGCCGCGGCGTGTGACGACACGGCGTTCGAGATCGACTTCGACATCGGCGAAGTGGACGACCTTACGCGCTTCGGGCGAGGTCCGGCGCAACACGGCGCGAATGCGGGCCAAGAGCTCGCGGGTGCCGAACGGTTTCACCAGGTAGTCGTCGGCCCCGATTTCGAGCAGCAGCACCTTGTCGATTTCATCGCCCAGTGCGCTCAAGACGATGATGGGGGTGACCACGTTATTGGCGCGGAGCTGCTTGCAGATTTCCACACCGTTCATGCCCGGCAGGCGCAGGTCGACCAGGATCAAATCGGGCTTCAGCAGGAGAGACTTTTCGTAGCCGGCGCGGCCATCGGCTACTAATACGGCCTTAAAGCCTTCCTGCTCCAGCATGACGCCGATGGTATCGCGCAGGCTCTCGTCGTCGTCGATCGCCAGAATGGTCTGCATACAGCGTGCCATCTATTGTATCCAAACGTGCTTGCCGACTTGTAAAATGAACGGGAAAGCCCGATAATCGAGGCGGGTATTCAGCGCGCTGCCATGCGGGTTACAGTCATTGGAACAGGGTACGTAGGGACGGTCACGGGCGCTTGTCTGGCGTACTTCGGCCATCGGGTGACGTGCGTCGACACCGATGTGCAGAAGATTGAGAAGCTGCGCCGCGGCGAGATGCCGATCTACGAGCCTGGGTTGAAGGAGCTGCTGGAACTGGCAGCGGGGCGCGGCGGGATCGACTTTTCGACCGCACTGGACGCTCCGGCCGCGGAAAGCGACGTCATTTTTATCGCTGTCGGGACGCCATCGCTCGAAAGCGGCGAAGCGAATCTCTGCTTTTTGGAAGCCGCGGCGCGCAGCATTGGCGCGGCCATGGACAGTTCCCGCTATCGCGTGGTGGTGAACAAATCGACCGTACCGGTGGGCAGCGGCAACCTGGTGGAAACGCTGGTGCGGGAAGGGATTCGCGAGACGCATCCCGGTGACAGCAAGCGCATCCGGTTCGGAGTGGCGAGCAATCCGGAGTTCCTGCGTGAAGGCAGCGCGATCGCCGATTCGCTGTATCCCGACCGGATCGTGATTGGCGCGGAGGAAGACACGACGCTGCAGTTGATGCGCGAGTTGTACCGGCCGCTGGTGGCGCAGAGTTTCGCTGCCCCAATATTCTTGCCGCGTCCGGCGGCGGTGACCACGGTGCCGGTGGTTACGACGACGCTGACCAGCGCGGAGATGATCAAATACGCCGCCAATGCGTTTCTGGCGGTGAAAATCGGATTCGCGAACGAGATGGCTAACATCTGCGAGCGGGTGGGCGCGGAAGCGCCGGAAGTGATGGCGGGCATCGGCTGGGACGCGCGCATCGGGGCCCGCTTCCTGAATCCGGGCTTCGGATGGGGCGGCAGTTGCTTCGGTAAAGACATTCAGTCGCTGCTGCATACGGCGCGGGAGTACGGGTACCATAGCAGGCTGCTCGAAGCGGCGCTGGAGGTGAACAAGGCGCAGCGGCAACTGGTGATTCAGAAACTGCAGGAGAAGCTTTTCATCCTGAAAGGCCGCACCATTGCGCTGCTGGGCCTGGCGTTCAAGCCGGACACCGACGATTTGCGCGATGCGCCGAGCCTGCAGATCGCGGAGCGGCTGCTGCAGATGGGCGCGCGGGTGAAGGTGTACGATCCGATTGCGATGCAGGCGTGCCGCGAGAATCATCCGGCGCTGCGGATTCAGTATTGCGCGTCGGCACAGGACGCGGCGCAGGATGCCGATGCGCTGGTGCTGGTGACGGAATGGAAGCAGTTCGCGGCGCTCGATCTGCACGAGATGGCGGAACGCATGGCGCGGGCGATTTTAGTGGATGGCCGCAACCTGTTCGATCCGGAGGCCGCGCGCAAGGCCGGTTTCGACTACTGCGGCATCGGGCGGCCGCAGCGCGCATCGCGACAGCATGCCGCGGTGGTTCCCAACCCGGCGTTATAGCCTGCGCGGTAGCATGGAGGAGACCATGAGCGAAACTGAAGGAACACTGGTTCAAAAGAATTGCACTCCGTGCAAGGGCGGCGTGCCGGCCCTGCGCGGCGCGGAGTTGGAAAAGCTGTCCGCGCAATTACCGGGTTGGAAGGTAGCCGCCGAGCATCACCTGACCAAAACGTTTGTCTTTCCCGATTTTAAGAATGCGCTGGCTTTTGTCAATCGGGCGGGGGCGATTGCCGAGGCTGAGGGACACCATCCCGACATGCTGCTGGTTTGGGGGCGCGTAGACGTGAAGACCTACACGCACAAGATCGATGGGCTGACGGAAAGCGATTTTATCCTGGCGGCGAAGATCGACCAGGCTTACAAGCCGGCATAACTTTCATAAGATGGCGGCGTACGCGCGCGACCTGGCTTACATTCACGACGCGGGGTTCACGCAGTTCATCCGGCGGGCTACGCCGGGACTGCTGGGATTGCTGCGGAGGAACGGCATTGGCGACGGCTTGGTGGTGGATGCCGGGTGCGGCAGCGGGGTGTGGGCGCGCGCGCTGGCGGAACGCGGGTATGCGGTGCTGGGCATCGATATTTCGGCGGAGATGATCCGGCTGGCGCGGCGGCACGCGCCCGCGGCGAAGTTCCGGATCGGCTCGTTTACCGATGCGGCGCTGCCGCGCTGCGCGGCGGTGACGGCGATCGGCGAATGCGTGAACTACGCATTTCATCGCGGCGCGGGGCGCGCGGCGCTCAATGGATTTTTTCGCCGGGTGTATGCCGCTTTGCAGCCCGGCGGCATCTTCGTTTTCGATATCGTGGAGCCGGGCGTTTCCGACGGAGCGCCCCTGCGACGGTTTCTGGAAGGGTCGGGTTGGGCGATTCTGCTGGAGGTTGCGGAGGATCGGCGGAGGAAGACGCTGAGCCGCCGGATCGTCAGTTTCCGGCAAGTGGGCCAGGTTTACCGGCGCGCCGAAGAGACGCACCGGCTGCATTTGTATTCGGGCGCGGAAATGATGGTGGATCTGGCGCGGGCCGGTTTCGAGGCGCAGCAATTCGACGGCTACGGGCGATTTCGTTTCGCACCGGCGCATGCGGCGTTGGTGGCGCGCAAGCCCGCTTAGGCTTAGCGGCGGATGGCGATGCCCAAGTCCTTGAGGGATTTTTCGGGCACAGGTGCGGGCGCGTCGCACATTAAATCGGTCGCACGAGCGGTCTTGGGGAATGGGATCACATCGCGAATCGAGGTTTCGCCGGCCAGGATCATGACCAGGCGATCGAGTCCCAGCGCGATGCCGCCATGGGGTGGCGCGCCGTACTCCAACGCTTCCAGCAGGAAGCCGAATCTGCGCTTGGCTTCTTCCTCGCTGAAACCGAGGGCGGCGAAGACTTTGGATTGTACATCACGGCGATGAATACGAATGGAGCCGGAGCCCAGTTCAGTGCCATTTAGCACGAGGTCATAGGATTTTGCGCGGCATCGGGCCGGATCGCTGGTCAGCTTTTCTAAGTCGTCGTCGTGGACCGAGGTAAAAGGGTGATGGGCGGCATTCCAGCGATTGTCTTCCGCGTCCCATTCGAACATGGGGAAGTCGAGAACCCAGAGGAACTCGAAACGGCGGGGATCGAGAAGTTTGTGGCGGTCGTTATATTTCTGCGCGGCGAACAGGCGTAGCTGGCCGCAAGCCTGATAAACGGTTTCTTCGGGGCGATGGCCTTTGGGCTCGCCGGCCCAGCAGGCCAGCATCAACAGGTCGTTTTCGCCGGCGCCGGTCAACTCGCGGACGCGGGCCATGGGTTCGGCATGATCGCGCTCGATGCGCTTGGGATCGTCGTAAACGCGGAGGCCGCGCTCGACGCCGTAAGCTTTCAATTCGTCACGTTCGCGGCGGGTGAGCGCGCCGGTGCCGGGAATGTGGATGGCCACCAACGGCAGGCCGTGAGCGCTCAGGCTGCCTTCGGGGAAAAGATGTTCGACCGGAACCATGGGTGGAATGCGGCGGTCCGGCTTGTCGCTGCCGTAACTGCGCATGGCTTCCGCGTAGGTGAGGCGCGGAAACGGCACGGGCGTCTCATATCCGGCCACCCGACAAATCCGCTGCACCAGCGGTTCGATGACTTCGAAGATGCGCTCCTCTTGCGGAAATGACATCTCCAAGTCGATTTGCGTAAATTCGGGCTGGCGGTCGGCGCGCAGGTCTTCGTCGCGGAAGCAGCGCACGATTTGGAAATACTTATCGAAGCCGGCGACCATCAGCAGTTGCTTGAAAATCTGCGGCGATTGCGGCAGCGCGTAAAAGCTGCCGGGCTGGACGCGGCTGGGTACCAGATAATCGCGCGCGCCTTCGGGAGTGGAACGCGTCATGAAAGGCGTTTCGATTTCGAGAAAGCCCTGGCCGGTGAGGCATTCGCGTACGGCAAAGGAGATTTTCGAGCGCAGGATGATATTGCGCTGCATGTGAGGGCGGCGAAGATCGACGTAGCGATACTTCAGGCGCATCTCTTCCGCCACATCCACGGTGTCTTCCATGGGGAAGGGGGGGGTGCGGGACTCGTTGAAGATCCAGATTTTTTCGGCGAAGAGCTCGACTTCGCCAGTTTCCAAATTGGGATTGATGGTATCGGCGCTGCGCAGGGCGACCACGCCTTCCACACCGATGACATACTCGGGGCGAACCTGTTCGGCGCGGTGATGCGCGGCTTCGTCCGCGTC
This sequence comes from Bryobacterales bacterium, assembly GCA_963738375.1. Taxonomy (GTDB): domain Bacteria; phylum Acidobacteriota; class Terriglobia; order Bryobacterales; family Bryobacteraceae; genus Bog-159. Next base: position 51,562 of record CAVTWL010000007.1, read on the forward strand.
GGCGCGGATAGCGATTTGCGTGACGCCGTCGCGGTCGCGCAGATGAATAAAAATTACGCCGCCCAAGTCGCGATGCCGGTGTACCCAACCCATTAAGAGGGCGCGCGAACCGGCGTCCGCCGCGCGCAACTGGCCGCAGCTATGGGTACGCCTCAGTCCGCCTAGAAAATCGAGTTCGGTTTCCATAAGAATTAAGTCGCGCGGGCATCGTCGCAGCGAATCCGGTGGGATAAGAATAATCGTAACATGGGGCGCTACAATTCGGTTATGCATCGAGCCTTACTCGCGCTTCTCGCTACCACGGTTTTGTTCGCGCAGAAGCTGCCCTTCGACGCGCAAACGCTCCTTTCGCTGGCGCGCATTGGCGACCCGCAAGTTTCGCCGGATGGCCGGCTGGTGGCGTTCGCAGTGCAGACCGTCGATGTGCCCAACGACAAGAAGATCACGCAGATTTACGTGACCCCGATTTCAGGCGGAGTGCCGCGGCAGATCACGCAGGCCGGGCAGGATAACGAACGGCCGCGCTGGTCAGCCGACTCGCGGCGTATCGCGTTCACGTCGGACCGCGGCGGGTCGTCGCAGATCTGGATGATGGATGCGGATGGATCGAATGCGCGGCAGATCACCAACCTTTCCACGGAGGCGGGGGGGAGCTATTATCGCCCGACGGCAAGAATCTGCTGTTCACCAGCGATGTATTTCCCGATTGCGGCGCCGACGACGGGTGCAACCAACGCATGCTGGAAGCCGCGAAGAATAACAAGGCGGTAGCACGGATTTACACGACCCTTCTTTACCGCCATTGGAATCACTGGCAGGGCGCGCGGCGCAGCCATCTGCTCGTGATTCCAGTGACCGGTGGAGCGGCGAAGGACCTTACTCCCGGCGCACTGGACGTGCCTCCGTTCTCGTTGGGGGGCGGCGACGATTACGCGATTTCGCCGGATGGAACGGAAGTCTGCTACGCGATGAATGCCGATCCAGTTCCCGCGACGAGCACCAATACCGATCTTTATGCGGTATCGATGGCGGGCGGGCCGGCGCGAAAGATTACGAGCAATCCGGGCGCGGACAACGGGCCGCAGTATTCACCGGACGGAAAATATCTGGCGTGGCGCGCGCAAGTCAGGCCGGGATACGAGAGCGACCGGTGGCGGCTGTGGACGCTGGAGCGCGCTTCAGGCAAGGTTGTCGATGTGACCGAGAATATGGATCGCTGGGTGGGCAGCTTCGCCTGGTCGCCGGATTCCGCCAACTTGTTTTTCACGGTGGAGGATCGCGGCAGGCAGTCGATTCAGTTTAAGTCGGCGAAGGGCGGCGAGACGCGCATTGCGGTCAGCGGAGACAACCATCTGGATGAGATGCAGTTCACGCCCGACGGCAAGACGCTGATCTTTACGCAACAGAGCGGCGTGCAGCCTGCCGGAATTTATACGGCTTCGTCCGCGGGCGGCGCGCCGGTGGCGTTGACGCACATTAACGATGAGATTCTGAACTCGCATCAGATGACGCCGCTGGAGGAATTCTGGGTGGATAGCGCGGACGGAGCGCGGGTGCAGAGCTTCGTCGTGAAGCCTTACGGCTTCCGCGAGGATCGCAAGTATCCGGTGCTGATGCTGATTCATGGCGGTCCGCAAGGGGCGTGGGGGGATAGCTGGACGTATCGCTGGAACGCGCAGGTATTCGCGGCGGCGGGTTATGTGGTGGTGATGCCGAATCCGCGCGGGTCGACCGGATACGGGCAGAAGTTCACCGACGAAATCAACGGCGACTGGGGCGGGCACGCCTTCGACGACATCATGGCGGTGGCGGATCACGTGGTAACGAGCATGCCGTATGCGGACGGCAGCCGCATGGCCGCGGCAGGGGGATCGTATGGCGGCTACATGATCGACTGGATTCTGGGCCACACGCAGCGGTTCAAAGCGCTGGTGTCGCACGACGGGGTTTACGATCTTCGCAGCGAATTCGGCGAGACGGAGGAGCTGTGGTTTCCGCTGTGGGAATTCGGCGGCATGCCATGGGACAATCCCGAGGGCTACGGCAAAATGGTCGCCCAGCATGTTCGTGAAAGAGTTTCATACGCCGACGCTGGTGATTCACGGGGAGCTGGATTATCGCGTGCCCGTGGGCGCAAGGGCTGCAATTGTTCACCGCGCTGCAGATGCAGAAGGTGCCTTCGAAGCTGCTGCTATTTCCCGACGAGGGCCACTGGGTGCTGAAGCCGCAGAACAGCCTGCTCTGGTATAAAACATTTATCGATTGGATTGATTCCTGGACTAAAAAGTGAAAATAGCGATTGCGATTGTCGTAGTGCTGGCGGTTGCCGGCGCCATTGTGCTGGCGGCGCTTTCCGCCACGCCAACTATCACCATGGAGCCGCCGGTGACGGTGATCGGCGCCAGCACTCCCGTGAAAGTGCAGGTTACGGGGCCGTACGGACTGCGCCGCTTTAGCGCGGTGCTGGATCAGGAGGGCAGCGCTACACCGTTTACGAACAGCAACAGCCGGCGCGGCGGCTGCTATTCATGCGCAAGCCGGAAGCCGCACACACCTATGCGTTCGCCGCCGGTAAACAACAGGCGCCGGCGCTGAAGGCGGGCAAAGCCAACCTTGTTGTCGAAGCGCAGTCGAACGATTTTCTGGCACGCACGGTCAGCGCGACTTACGAAGTGGACGTGGTGCTGGAGCCGCCGCGTTTAGCGGTGGATGAGGCGCAGCATTACATCAATCAGGGCGGCAGTGAACTGGTTACTTTTACCGTTTCGGGCGACTGGACGAAGCGGGCGTAAAGTTGGGCCGTATACGTTCCGCAGCTTTCCGCTGCCCGGCCACCCCGCCAACGAGCGCTTCTCGCTGTTCGGCTTTCCCTGGGATCTGCCGGTGGACACGGTGCCGCATGTCTACGCGCGCAATGCGGCGGGAACCGAAGTGACCGGGCGATTCTGGTTCAAGGTTTTTCCGAAGCCGTTTCGCGCGCGCGATCTGGAAATCACGATGCGTTCCTGGATAAGGTGGTGAACCAGATCGACCCGGCGGGGAAGGGCGATCTGCTAGCCCGCTTCCTGCATATCAATCGGGACCTGCGCAAGCAGAACAACCAGACGCTGGCGGATCTGCGGCTGAAGACCGAGGAGAAGGTTCTGTGGAACGGACCTTTCGTGCAGCTGGCCAATTCACAGGTGGAAGCGCACTTCGCCGATGTCCGGAACTACGTGTATCAGGGTAAGAAGGTGGATCAGCAGGTGCATCTGGGCTTCGATCTGGCGGTGACGGCGCACGTACCGGTGCTGGCGGCCAACGACGGGCGGGTGGTGTGGGCGTCGGACCTGGGGATTTATGGCAACTGCATCGTGCTCGATCACGGCTACGGGCTGCAATCGATTTACGGCCACCTGAGCCGGATCGACGTGAAGGTGGGCGACATGGTCAAGAAGGGGCAGGCGATGGGGCATAGCGGGTCGACGGGTCTGGCGGGCGGCGACCATGTGCATTTCAGCATGCAGGTGGATGGAGTGCAGATCAATCCCGTGGAGTGGTTTGACGCGCACTGGATTCACGACCGGATTTTGAGCAAACTGACGCCCGCGGGTTAGCGGCGGTACAATCGAAGCCATGAGCGCCACCACACTGCTGACTGTGGAACAGTTCGAGCGAATGCCGCAAGAGGACGGCGTGCTGTACGAGCTGAAGGACGGTGAGCTGGTCGGAATGGCGAATTCGAAGTTTGGGCACGAGAAAGCCAAGTCTAGAATTATCCGCAGCCTGGTCGTTTACACTGTTGAACACCATATCGGCGATATTTACTCCGAAGCCGCGTTTGCGCTATCGGAGTCGCGCATTTGCATACCGGACGTGGCGTTTCTCAGCGCAGAGTCTGAAGACAAAGGCGACCCGGAACACATTTTCCGCGGGGCACCGGATCTGGCGATCGAGGTGGTATCGCAGAGCGAGAGCGCTACCGAGCTGAGGCGAAAGATTCAGGACTATCTCGATGCGGGGTCGAAGGCGGTTTGGGCGTGCTATCCGGAACTGCAAGTGGTTGCGGCTTATGACAAGACGGGAGTGAAGGAGTTTCGGGGAGGCCAGATTCTGGAAGCTCCTGAGATACTGCCCGGGTTTCAAGCCCGGGTCGACCAGTGGTTTGAGTAAGCCGCTCACCGCTTAAACGCCGCCCGGCCGGGCTTTCGTTATATACTGGCACCATCCTAATCAGGAGGGATTCCGATGTTGCACTTTCGCGTGGCCGCTTGCGCGGCCGTCGCCGTCAGCGCGTTTTTTCCCGCGATTGCACAAGAGATCAAATCGACCAACCGGTTGACGGCGGAGCATTTTTTCGATCTGGAACGTATCAGCAATGCGCAGATTTCGCCCGATGGCGCGCGCATTGTTTACACGCGGCAGCAGGTGAACCGGATTGAGGACAAGTGGGATTCGGCGCTGTGGATCATGAACGCGGACGGGTCGCAGCACCGTTTTTTGACCAAGGGGGCGAGCCCGCGATGGTCGCCGGACGGCAAGCGGATCCTTTACTTGGGCGAGGGGGAGCCGAGGGGGACGCAGATATTCGTGCGGTGGATCGATGTCGACGGGCCGGCCACACAGGTGACGCATGCCACGGATAAGGTGGCGGACGCGAAGTGGTCGCCGGACGGAAAATCGATTGCGTTTTCGATGTTCGTGCCTCAGAAGAATACGTGGACGATCGGCATGCCGCCGGAACCTCATGGCGCGAAGTGGACTCCGGCGCCGCGCATCGTGGAAACGCTGCATTACCGGCAGGACCAGGTGGGTTTTCTGGACGATGGGTACACGCACCTGTTCGTGGTGCAGGCGGATGGCGGGACGGCGCGTCAACTGACCAGCGGCAAGTGGAGCGTGGGTGCGGGCGAGACGCGCGGCGCGGTGGTGATGGACTGGACGCCGGACGGCAAGTCCATCATTTTCGACGCGGACCGCGCGGCGGACGCCGATCTGAAGTATAAGAACTCCGAGCTGCTGGTGGTGGATGTCGAGAATCGGCGCCATCCGTGAATTGGTTACGAAGCCTGGCGAGTGGAGCCATCCCGTGGTTTCGCCGGATGGCAAGATGGTCGCGTTCACCGGCTATCCCGAATCGAACCACACGCATTCGGTGGCTGATTTGTATGTTGTCCCCGTGGGCGGCGGCGACGCGCGCAAGATCAGCGGAGACTACGATCGCGATCCTTTGAATATGCGATGGGCGCCGGATGGGTCGGGGCTGTATTTCGATGCCGACGACCACGGCTCGCGCAACGTGCAATTCGCGGCGACGGCTGGAGGGGTGACGGCGGTCACATCCGGCGTACACGTGCTGAGTATGGATTCGGTTTCGAGCGACCTCGTGGCGGCGGGCACCAGCAGCGATCCGGACCATCCGGCGGAAGTGGTGCGGTTCCGCCTGCGCGGTTCGCAGGAACTGGTGCAACTGACCAATGTGAACGCGGGAATGCTGGCAGGCAAGCATCTGGCGAAGACGGAGGAGATCGACTACACGTCGTCGGGCAACGCCAAGGTGCAGGCCTGGGTGGTGAAGCCGCCGGACTTCGATGCATCGAAAAAATATCCGCTGATTCTGGAGATTCACGGCGGGCCGTTTGCGATGTATAACGTGGCCTTTAATTACATGTTCCAGAATTTCGCGGCCAACGATTTCGTGGTGCTGTATGTGAATCCGCGGGGCAGCACCGGGTACGGCACGGATTTTTCCAACGGGATCGACCATAACTATCCGGGGCCGGACTACGACGACTTGATGGCGGGGGTGGACACGGCGATCGGCAAGGGCTTTGTGGATACTTCGCGCATGTATGTTTCGGGTTGCAGCGGGGGCGGGGTGTTGTCGAGCTGGGTGATTGGGCACACCAACCGGTTCGCGGCCGCGGCGGTGCGGTGTCCGGTGATCGACTGGCTGAGCATGAGCGGCGACACGGATATTCCGCTATTCACTTACAGCTTTTTCAAGAAACCGTTTTGGGAAGATCCGAGCGACTGGCTGTCGCATTCGTCGATCATGTCAGTGGGCAATGTGACCACACCTACCTTGCTGATGACGGGCGTGCTGGACCGCCGGACGCCGATGCCCCAGACCGAGGAATATTACGCGGCACTGAAGGTGCGCGGCGTGCCGGTGACGCTGCTGCAGTTCGAAGGCGAGTATCACGGTACGGGTTCGAAGCCATCGAACTACGTTAGGACGCAGCTCTACATGATGAGCTGGTTCAAGAAATATACGCGGCAAGGGGAGGGGAAGGCGACTCCGGTGACCACGACGGCGACGGGGGGCGCGGAGTGATGGCAGGCGTATGAAGCGGATGGCGATGGCTGTTCTGTTATCCGTGGCGGCCACGCACGGGCAGGATTTTGATGTGGTCATCGCGCACGGTCGCTTGATGGATCCCGCATCGGGGCTCGACGCGGTGCGGTATGTCGGGATTCGCGGCGGCAAGATCGCGGCGATTGCGGAGTCTCCGCTGGCGGCTAAGACCGTGGTGGATGCGGCGGGACTGGTGGTGGCGCCGGGATTTATCGATCTGCATTCCCACGGGCAGACGCCGGAGAACTACCGGTTCAAGGCGCGGGATGGCGTCACCACGGCGCTGGAGTTGGAAGTGGGTGTTTCGCCGGCGCCGGCTTGGTACGCGGCGCGGGAAGGGCAGGCGTTGATTAATTTCGGCGCGAGTTCGGGCCACATTCCGGCGCGTATGGCGGTGATGCACGATTCGGGGGGATTGCTGCCTCACGATGCGGCGAAGGGTGCGGCGACGGCGGACCAGCGGCGCGAGACGCTGGAACTGGTGCGGCACGGTTTGGACGATGGGGCGTTGGGGATCGGGCTTGGAATCGCGTACGTGCCGCTGGCGACGCGCGCGGAGATCCTGGAGATATTCGGCGTCGCGGCGGAGCGCAAGGCAACCGTTTATGTGCACATGCGCAATGGCGGGCCAGTGGAACCGGGAGTGGTCGACGCGCTGCAAGAGGTGATTGCAGACGCAGCGGCTACGGGCGCGTCGCTGCACGTGGTCCATATCACCAGCATGGGGCTGCGCGAGACGCCGCTGTGTCTGGACATGATTCGCGGGGCGCGCAGCCGGGGGCTGGACGTGACCACGGAAATGTATCCGTATACAGCGGGGATGACGGACCTGGGTTCGGCGATCTTCGATGAAGGCTGGCAGGCGAAACAGGGCGGCATCGGGTACGGCGATTTGCAATGGGCGCTTACCGGCGAGCGGCTGACCGCCGAATCGTTCGCGATTTACCGCAAGCAGGGCGGGATGGTGGCGGTACACGCCATCCCGGAGGATGTAGTGAGGGCGGCGATTGCGGATCCACTGACCATGATTGCGAGCGACGGGATTCTGGATCACGGCAAGGGTCATCCACGGGCGGCGGGGACCTACGCGCGGGTCCTGGGCCGGTATGTGCGCGAGTTGCATGCGCTGACGCTGATGGAAGCGCTGCGGAAGATGACGGCCATGCCTGCGGACCGGTTGGGGGTGCCGGGGAAGGGGCGCATTCAGGTGGGCGCGGACGCGGATATCACGGTGTTCGATGCCGCGCGGGTGACCGATCGCGCGACGTTTGAAGAGCCGGCGCAGTATTCGGAGGGTATTGAATTCGTTTTGGTGAATGGGAAGCTGGTGGTGAAGGGGGGGGACCTGGTGGAGGCGGGCGCGCCGGGGCATGCGGTACGGCGGATCACCCGGTAACCAGCGAGACAAGGCCGGCAGCCGAAGGCGGTCGGTGCTGGTTCAGGCGTGAACGTGTGTTCACAAGACCAGGCAGGCTGGGGGAAAGAGGCCTCGAGGACACTCCCTTACGGTCGTGCCTCGCAAACACGGTCGCGGGTCGATAACGGTTTCCGCAGCCTGCAAGATATACAAACCTTCAGGTTTGACTACATGCTAATGTTAGCGGTTCATGCGCCATTTCCTTGTAATTCTAGCGATGCCGTTTTGTTTAATGGCGGAAGATGCGAATTACCGTGCGCTGCGCGACGGCAAATTAGCGGAGTCTTATCTTACTGAAAACATCATACTGCAGCGCGATGCGGCTTCGTTGACGCTTAAGACAGGCGAGATCAGTTTTCTAACTCCGGTACTAAGCCGGCCAGCGGTGGCGGTATTTAACGGCGAAGGGCACTTTCACTTGAAACCCGCGTCGCCGACTGAGGCTGCGCGGGTGCGCTTCACGACTGGCGCGGCGGAGATAGAGGAGGACTTCGACGCGGCCTTGCTGTATTTCGCCGACGGAACCGCGGAGGAGGTGCGCAAGCAGGCCAAGGCCGGTACGGTATCCGCTAAGAGCGAGGCCGAGTTACAGAAGTTCCGTTCGCAGTTACGTTCGCACAACGAAAATAGCGGAGGCATCCGGAATCTGGACGCACTGGTGCTGGGAGAGTTATACAATCCCGCGCAGGCGGGTTCGTTCATCGCGGTGCTGCACGGGCGCAAACATTCGCAATTGCGATTCCTGATACGCGCCGGTGGCGCTTTACTGTCGATGGGACCGGAAGAGATCGCGTTGATCAACGTCGACCCGGGAGAGAGCCAGAGCGGCGTCTGGTATCTTTCACATAGCATGGCGGAGCTTCAGGCCCATACGGCGAACTCGGGCGAAGAGAAGCGGCCGATCGCGCCGGAGCATTATCAGATGGACGTCCATGTTGCGCGGAACGACCGACTGGCTGCAAAAGTCAGCATGAAATTCAAAGCGCTGCGCGACGGCGACCGCGTGCTTCCGTTCACTCTGCTGCCCAATTTACGCGTATCGGCGGTGAGTGTGGACGGCGTGCCCGCGGCCTTCATTCAAGAAGGCGTGAAGCAGGATGCGGCGTTTTCGGTGGTTGTGCCGCAAGCAACGGTAAAGGATCATGAATACACCGCAGTGTTTGAGTACGAAGGAGACAAAGTCATCTTCAAGGAGGGCAGCGGCAATTACTCGGTTGGCGCACGGGAGAACTGGTATCCCGGGGTTTCCATGTTGCGCGACCGGGCGACTTACGACATTACATTTCATTCGCCGAAGAGAATGACGCTGGTGGGGGTGGGTCAATTGGCGAGCGAAAGGAAAGACGGCGACGAGACGGTATCGGAATGGAAATCGGACGAGCCCCTGGCGGTGGCCGGATTCAATTTCGGCGAATTCAAGAAGAAGGTACGCAGCGACGAAACGACTAAGTACGCGCTGGAAGCCTACGCCACGACGCAGCCGCCGGACTGGCTGAAAGGCGCGACGCAGACGATTGAAGTGGGTCCGCATGCGGGCGTGGAAGACAGCAACTCCGAGATGGTTCTGACACCTTCGGCGATGGCGGATCACGTTCTGGTGGATGCGTTGAACGCGGTGCGGCTATACACGCAGTGGTTCGGGCCGGCGCCCTTCGGAAGGCTGGCGGTTACCCAGCAACCGGCGTTCGATTTCGGGCAGTCGTGGCCGACGCTGGTTTATCTACCGATCAGCGCATTCCTGGATCCTACGCAACGCTGGCAATTGTTGGGGCGCAATACGTTCAGCTTCTCGAAGGAGTTCGTGAACGTTGTGACGGCGCACGAAGTGGCGCATCAATGGTGGGGTCACACGGTAGGATGGGCGTCTTATCACGACCAGTGGTTGTCGGAGGGCTTCGCCGATTTTTCCGCTGCGCTGTTCTTGGAGGCGACGGATCCCAAGGGAAATAGCGGCCCGCAATTCTGGGAGAGCGAACGCAAGCAGGTGTTGGAGAAGAACGAATTCGGAAACCGGGCCAACGATGTGGGGCCGGTGTGGATGGGGCAGCGGCTGGAATCGGCCAAGGCGGTAGGCGCGTATCAGAGCATTACCTACGCGAAGGGCGCTTTCATCCTAAACATGCTGCGCAACCTGATGCAGGACCGGCAGAGCGGCGACCGGCCATTCATCGAGATGATGCACGACTACGTGACCACTTATCGCGGGAAGAGCGCATCGACGGAAGACTTCCAGCGCATCGCCGAGAAGCACATGACGGCCGATCTGAACCTGGAGGGGAACGGAAAACTGGACTGGTTCTTCCAGGAATGGGTTTATGGAACGGAAGTGCCCAGTTACCGCCTGGAGTATACGCTGACCGACGCGGATGGCGGCAAGACGCTGTTGACGGCCAAGGTGTCGCAACAGGATGTGAGCCCATCGTTCAAGATGCGGGTGCCGTTGTATGTGGATTATGACGGGCGGTTGGTGAAACTGGGAACTGTGCCGATGGCGGGGACGTCGACGACGAATGAGATCAAGCTGCCATTGAGCAAGCGCCCGCGGCGGGTGCTGGTGAATGCGGGCAACGATGTACTGGCGACGGTGACGGTGCAGAGGTAGGTCTTGCCGAACCTGGTCTTATGGAACGGGAGGTCGTCATGGGGCCGGCCGCCGTCTGTGCTGTTGCAGCGTACGAATGTGGTCAGTGTTTGAGCGGGCGCGATAAACGACCGCGGCCCGATTACACTTTGACGCTGACGAACTCTTTCAATCTCGGGAGTAGGCGAAACACTCACGGCAATAGACTCCTCCGAACCACCGGAAGTAACTATCCAAAAAAGGGCCGTGCGAGAACGAGTCTCGCACGGCCCATAGGAAAGGAAAGGTAAGGCAGTTTACTGCTGTGGTACGGTGCCGGCGGCAAAGAGGGAGTTCCAATTTCCGCCGGTGTTGCGCATGATTTTGAAGGCCATGGCTTCGCCCGGTTTGGCGGACTGCATGGCGTTCTTCACGTCGGCTGATGTGGCCACGTGGCGGCGATTGATATCGACCAGCACATCGCCCTTTTGCAAGCCGATGTCTTCGGCGAACGAGCCGGGCTCGACGCTGGCGACGACGACGCCACCGGACTTGAGGCCCATCTGTTCGCGGTCAGATTCAGACAGGTTCTGGACGTTAACGCCCAGACGCACATGGGTTGCGGGACCGTCGGCGTCGTTGTCGCCGGAATCCTGCTGATCGTTGCCGTTGGTGTTGCCTGCGATGATGGCGGCGCGGTCGCCGACCTTTACGGCTACGGTCATGGTCTTGCCGTCGCGGAGGACTTTAAGGTCCACACTGGAACCTGGTTGCGCGGCGGAGATGACGTTGACCAGTTCTTCGCCTTCCTTGATCTCGTGGCCGTTGACGCCGACGACGATGTCGGAAGCCTGGATGCCAGCCTTACCTGCCGGTCCGTTGGGGTTGACGGATTGCACGAATACGCCGCTCGATGCGCCGTAGGCTTTGAGCAGGGAGGCGTTCTCTTCGCGGGCGAAGTTGATGCCGATGGCGCCGCGGGAGACTTTGCCGTTCTTCACGATCTGGTTGTAAGAGTTGACGGCGAGGTTGATGGGCAGGGCGAAGCCGATGCCTTCGAAGTTGCCGGTGCCGCTGACGATCATGGTGTTGATGCCGACGACTTCGCCGTTGATGTTGAGCAGCGGGCCGCCGCTATTGCCGCGGTTGATGGCGGCGTCGGTCTGGAGGAAGCGCTGCAACTGATGGCCGGATTCGCCGAGATCGCGGCCCTTGGCGCTGATGATTCCGGCGGTCATGGTCTGGTCAAGGCCAAACGGAGAGCCGATGGCTACGGCCCAATCGCCGACTTCAATAGCGTCGGAGTTGCCCATGCGCAGCGGGGCGAGTTGTTTGCTGGTTTCGATTTTGATGCACGGCGAGATCGAGCTCGGGGTCGGTGCCGATCAGTTTGGCCGGATATTCGGTCTTGTCGTTGGGCAATTTCACTTGCAGACGCGGTGCGTTCTCGACGACATGGTTATTGGTCAGGATATAGCCGTTACGGTCGACGACAAAGCCGGAGCCGAGGCCCATGGCTTTGCGCGGCTGCTGCGGCATGTTGGGCGTCATATTGCCGAAGGGCAGGTTGCCGAAGGGGTTTTCGCCGTCGGACGGCTGGCCGTTAAAGAAAAAGCGGGTGTTGGAGCGCTTTTCCTGAATCGTGCTGATGACCTGCACGACGGACGGCTCGGATTCCTTGGCGATTTTGGTGAACGAATTGGATAGTTGAACCGGACTGGGAATGGCAAGCGCGGCCGGCGTGGGCGAAGCCGCGCTGGCGATCCCGGTGTGGCTCACCAGGTTGGCGGTCAATAGCCCTCCGCAGAAGAGTAGGAGCGCAAGGGTAACGTTGCTTCTGTTTAGCTTCATGGGTTTGTCCTTTTGATCTAGAAACTGATTGCTTAAATACCGTTTAAGGCCGCGGGCGGCGGCTCAAAGAAGTACAGGGTCACTACGTAATATCTGGGCGTATTTTGCAGCTGCCAAGCGCCTACCAAGATGATGGACGAACCATCGGAGAGAGATGGGGGGACCGGCAGCACGGGTGCCGCGGCGCGGGCGGTGATGCGGGGCCGGGGCGGCATGAATGGTTTCGGCGCAAAGGAGATGGCGGGAGCGGAGGGCGCCGCCGGGTTGGCCATCGCCAGCGTTTGCCATCGGAAGCTCCGCTATGGCGACCGGCGGCGTGGTCCGCGCGGCGACGATCAGTGCGGCGCTGATCAGAATGGCCGCAGCCATCCAGCCGGAGCGGGAAAAGCGCGGCGTCACGTTGCGGCCAGGCTGCAGCAGGGCTTCGACGCGGGCGCTGAGCTGCCAGCGCTGTCCGGTGTTGCGCCGGGCGCCAATTGCGGCGCCGACGCGCGACGAGTGACCTCGTGGAGATGGGTCAGGCAGGCGGCGTAGGGGCGGGCCTCGCCGGTGGCGGCAACGACCCAATCGTCACAAGCCATCTCGCGCTCGATTTTCAAGCGGCGACCGATCCAATAAATGGCGGGATTGAAGAACAGCACGGCTTGGGCGACGGCGTGGAACAGTTGGGTCCAATCGTCCCAGCGGCTCAAATGGGCGGACTCATGACAGAGCACCTGTTCGAATTCCTGGGCGGAGAGCGCGTTGAGGACGGATTGGGGGAACACAATGGCGCGGCGGGCGAATCCGGCGGCCATGGGGACGGCGACCTCGGAGGAGGCCAGGACCCGGATAGACCCACGGCTGCCCAGGAGAGTAGCGCGGAGCTTCAATCCACTGATGTGGGCCAGGCTCCAGGCGACGCGCGCCAGCAAAACGGAGGCGACGAGCGCCCAGGCGGCCAAGGCATACAGGGGCCAGTGCGACGTGACGGGGACGGCTAACGGAGCGGCGGGAAGAGCCGTTGAATTGGCGACAGATTCAGCCGGGCGCGGAATCAACAACAACAAGGGCGCCGCGACGGATAGCAAGAGGGCGGTGAACCAGACCACATAGCGGGTGGTGGCGTTTGGGCGCGGCAGGAGGCGGACCAGAGCAGCGGCCAAGCCGGCCGTCAGCAGGCCCATCCATAGGCTGTTGAGGCCGATTGAGACAAACGACGCAGCCAACAGATTTTCCCATTCCAACCACTTCACAGGGCACCCCCTTCTTCGCCGGCAATCAGCCGTTTGAGCCGGATCATCTCGCTTTCGGGCAACTGATCGTCTTCGAGGACGTTTAGAATCAGCAGCTCAGGAGAGTCCTGGAAGAACCGCTTCAGCAAGTTGCGGACCGCTTTCCGGCTGGCTTCGCCGCGTTCCACCACAGGATGATAGACGAACGCGCGGCCTTCTTTGGTATGACGAACATAGCCTTTGCGTTCCAGAATGCGCAGGGTGGTGAGGACTGTATTGTAGGCTACAACCGAGTTTTCGAGTCCTCCGACTACGTCGGTGACTACCGCCGAGCCTTTTTCCCAGAGGATTTCCATGATGGGGAGTTCGGCTTCGGTGAGCGTTGCTGATTGTTTCCGTGCCATGGGCGATGTCTTAACGAATTAAGAATTGCTCTAATTCAGTTTTACCTCAGACGCCCTGAAGCTGTCAACTAATTTTATAAGAGTTGGTTTGTGGCCCGGACCGATGGTACGATCCGTTTGTTTGGAATTCGCCTTGCGCATCCAGATCGAGGAGTTGGCGGAGGGACTGTTTTTGGCCACTTCGGACGAGCTTTCAGGACTCGTCGCTCAAGGGCGAAGCATTTCCCGAAGCCCTCGAACGTAGCCCGCGACGACGCACGCAGGCTCATCGAAGCCCATCGCGAGCGCGACCAGACGACGCACTTGCCAGGTACCGCCGCCCCGCGCGACTAGACAATCGTGGTGGCGGCCTGAAGTGGGCTAACAGTAGCCACCACCCGGGCGATATGCCGGGGGCACGCTTGGAGCCATCCTTTAGGCCGTCTGGATCGGCTTTGTGGGCGGCGGCCCGATCCAGCGAGGACGTTCCCCCCGCCACCCAGGCAGTCCAGATCGCTGCGTGAGTTGGATGGCTTTCAGTTCGACCGAGGTTACGAGTTGGCAAAGAAGTGGCTCGAACAGCGCGTTCGGCTCTGGGACTGGGACGAGGACGTGGATTTGACTGCGGTCGCAAATTAGCCGCCCTTTGCGGTCCTGCGGCATAAGGTTGAGCATCAGGGCAGCGAAAGCGAGTCACTGAGCACTCAATGGGAAATGACGCCTGCTAGGATGAGATTTCGTAGCGTGAAGATCTCATGCCGAAATCTGAAAAGGGGCTGATTCCACTCGAAGCCATCGAAGACAGGATTTGCATCCTGCGGGGCAGACGCGTCCTGTTGGATCGCGATCTGGCCAGTCTCTACGGCGTAGAGACGCGCGTGCTCAACCAAGCCGTGCGCAGGAACGCCGACCGGTTTCCCGAGGATTTTATGTTCCGCCTCACCCTGAGCGAGGGAGATGCCGTCGCGCGTTCAAGATCACAAAATGTGATCTTGAAGCGCGGAGGGAATACCAAGTACAGGCCCTATGTTTTTACGGAACATGGCGCCGTCATGCTGGCTAACGTGCTTCGCAGCCCGGTAGCGGTGCGCGCCAGTATTCAAGTAGTGCGAGCGTTCGTACATTTGCGCGAGATGCTGGCGACCAATCAGGATCTGGCGCGAAAAATCGAAGCTCTGGAACGCAAGGTTGGGAAACACGACGGAGACTTGCAATCGATCCTGACGGTGCTGCACACGTTCCTGCACCCAGCAGAGCCGGCCAAGCGGCCGGTCGGTTTCGTGACGCCGGGTCACAAATCGGCGCCGGGATCCGCCGGAAAACGCGTCGCGAAACGCGGTTGACAGCAATTGCCAATAGCAGTTACCCTGTTCTCGTTCGAAGACCGCCGGTGCAGTATTTGGGAAGCTGGTGTAAATCCAGCACGGCCCCGCCACTGTAAGCGTGGAGGACTAGTCGAAGATCGCCACTGTCCCCAGAAAAGGGATGGGAAGGCTGACTGGTTCGTAGAAGCGCAAGTCAGGAGACCGACCGGCAAGACTCCGTAATTGCGGCTCTCGAGGGAGGAGCCTACAATGCGACTTCTTGTCTTATGGCTCGGGCTATTGTCCGCAGCCAGCGCAGCGTCTTTCATCGTAAACGGAACTGTGCTGGACCCATCCGGCGCTGCCATCGTGGGCGCACAGGTATCCGCAATCAACCAGTTGGGCGTTCTCCAACAAACCCACACGGGACAATCCGGCAATTTCACTCTCCGTTTTGAACCCGGCGGCGGTGTGCAACTGGTTATCACGGCAGCCGGTTTTGAAACGAAAACGCTGGCGCCAAGCGTACCGGGCGAAGCGCTAACCGTCCATCTGAACATCGCGCCGCAGGTGGATGCGGTGCGCGTGTCGGGCTCGGCAATCGATGTGGCGCTTGAGGAGCAGGGCAGCAGCGTGAGCATCGTGCCGCGGGAAGAGATCGAAGAGCGGAACGAAGGGCTGGCCGTAGAGCTGTTGCGGTACCTGCCGGGCATCACGATGGCGCAGAGCGGCGCCCCGGGGGGGGTTGCCGATATGTTCATGCGCGGCGGGAACTTCAATTTCACGCTGGTGCAGATTGACGGCGTACCGGTTAATTCGGTTGGCGGCGGCTTCGATTTTTCATTCGTACCCACGGATTGGCTGGAGCGCGTGGAGGTGGTGGAAGGCGCGCAATCGTCGGTGTACGGCGCTTATGCCAACAGCGGCGTGGTTAATTTCGCGACGCGCGCCGCCGGCAATACGCCCGAGATCGAGGTGGTGGCGGAAGGCGGCACTTACGCGGAGCATCGCTTCGCGCTGGGCGCATCGGGAACGGTCGCTGGATTCGGGATCGCGGCGTTTGCATCGCAGATGGGCGACAACGGTCCGGTCCAGAACAGCGACTATCGCAACGACAATGTGGCGCTGCACGTGACTCGATCGTGGGGACGCCAGAGCTTGTCGTTCGGCGGCGATTACAATGCGAACGTGGTGGGCAGTCCAGGGCCTTACGGGTCGGACCCGGGGAACGACTTCACGGGGATCGACACGATCAGCCGCGACAAGAACGACTTCTCCGATTACTTCCTGCATCATCAGATCGATTTTTCGCCGCGGGTGCGGCAGGAGACGTTTGCGAGCTTCTTTCTGGAGAACAGCGGCTACAGCAGCCCCTACGGGTTCAGCTACGAGAAGGATCTGCGCGGGCAGTTTGAGACGCGCACGGTGGTGAGCGTGAAGCCCTGGTATACGGCGGCGTTCGGCGTGAGCCTGGCGCGCGAGGAAGTGAAAAACACCTACATCACCGGCGACGACAACAATTCCTTTCCCATCAAGCGCGACGATGTGGGGATTTACTGGGAAAACCGGTTTCAGGTGGGCGGCAGGTTTTTCTTGAATGCCGGCGTGCGGGGCGAGATCATCACGACGCCGTTTATTGCGGAGGATGTTGCCGACGGGAGGCCTCCGTTTGCGGCGGATACGGTGGCGAAGGTGAACCCGAAGCTGGCCTTGAGTTACCTGTTGCGCAAGCAGCATTCCGGCATCTTTGGGAGCGCGAGGTGGCACACTTCGTTCGGCACGGGAATCCGGCCTCCCGCGGGACTGGAACTAGCGTTCACGAATAATCCGGCTTTGAAGCCGGAGCGCACGGCCAGCTTCGATTTCGGCGTGGAGCAGCGCATGTTTGGCGGCAGGCTGTCGCTCGATGCAACGTACTTCTACAACCGGTTTTACGATTTGATCGTATCGCTGGGGGGCAACCTGGAGGTGTTGAGCGCGTTTCAGACGGACAACCTGTCGAATGCCAAGGCGCAGGGAGCGGAGTTGACGGCGCGCTACCGGCCAACACGCTGGATGGCTCTGACGGCGGCTTACACTTATCTCGATTCGGAGGTGTTGTCGTTGAACGGGTCGACGGGACTGGCGCCGATTCCGTTTTCAGTAGGGCAGGAGTTGATCCGGCGGCCGGCGAATTCGGGGTCGTTCGTTTCCACGTTTAGCCGGGGGCGGGTGTCGGCGAATGTGACGGGATATTTCCGCGGGTCGGATTTGGACGTGGATCCTAGTTATGGCGCGTCGGCGGGCTTGTATCCCAATCGCGGTTTCTTCGATATGGGCGTAAATTTGAATGTCCGGCTGGCGGCGGGGCTGACGGCTTACGGCAATCTGAGGAACGCGCTCAACCAGACTTACGAGGAAGTGCTCGGCTATCCGTCGCCGAAGTTGAATTTCGTGGCGGGGCTGAAGTGGGCGCTGCCGAAGACACGCTGATTCAGGTGAATCGCGCGGGTTTTTGTGAGAAAATCCTAGCGTAATGACTCAGCCGCCCGACGCACGTCTCAGGGAACGGACGCGCTTTGCATTCTTGTGGATCGCGCTGGTGCCTATGGTTTTGGCGGCCCTGGCGGTATGGCTGAGCGGGCAATTCCGGCAGGAAGCCCAATGGATCGAACACACCTACGAAGTGCGGGCCCAGGTGCGCGACATGGTGCAACTTTCCGCCAACACCGCCGATTCACTGGGCCAGTATTTTTTGACAGGACTCCCAGAGCACGCCACGGCGATCGACGCCCATAGCGCCGAACTGCGGCAACGCATTGCTCAGTTGGGCAGCCTCACCAGCGACGATCCGGTGCAGCGAAGGAACGTGCGGACGCTGGGCGAACTGGTATCCGAATTCCTGGCGGAAATCGAGGATAGCCGGCGGCTGGCACAGCAGGGCGATTTGCGCGGCTACTTCCCAGACAAGATCAACGTGCGGGACCAGCAGGCGCTACGCAAGATTCGGGACCGTTCGCGGCAGACCTTGGAAGAAGAAGAGCGGCTGATGCTGAGGCACACGCTTCACGACACGCGCATCAGCCGCGAAGTGGAAGCGATTTTCCTGGCGGCAATCGTGGTGACGCTGGGGCTGCTGCTGTGGGCGGGACGGCGCATGCGCGCGTATGCGCTGCAGCGCGACCGGGCGGAAGATCAGTTGCAAGGAACGGTGAAACAGATCGAGGGTTTGAATCGCGAGTTGGAAGAGAGGGTAGAGGAACGCACGGCGGCGCTCAGCCGGGCGAATGAGAATCTCTCGCGATCGAACGAAGATCTGGAACGCTTCGCATTTATCGCGAGCCACGATCTGCAAGAGCCGCTACGCGTGGTCACGTTGTATGCGCAACTGTTGGACAAGAGTTGCCGCGGAATTTTGGACGAGCGGGCCGTCGCCTGTATCGCCCACATCAACGAAGGGACGCAACGGATGCTGGCGCTGCTGACGTCGCTGCTGGCATACGCGGAAATTGGCGTGCGGGCGGAGCAAGCCGCGGCGCCGGTGGATTTAAATGGGGTACTAAAAACGGTGAAGCAGAACCTCGCCGCCGCGATTGAGGAAACGGACGCCAAAGTTCGCTGCGCACCGCTGCCGGTGCTGAAGGTGAGCGAAGGGCACTTTATCCAGTTGTTCCAGAACCTGATTGAGAATGCCATCAAGTATCGCGGCGAACGGCCTCCGCGGATCGATATTTCGGTAAGAACGGCGGGAGACGAACTGGTGTTCTCGGTCGCGGATAACGGGATGGGAATCGAGCCGCAATATCACGAGCGCATTTTTGTGGCGTTCAAGCGTCTGCATGGCCGCGGGATTTCAGGCACGGGAATTGGACTGGCGATTTGCAAGCGCGCGCTCGATCGTTACGGGGGACGCATTTGGGTCGAGTCCGCCGCCGGGCAGGGTGCGACCTTCCATTTCACCGTGCCGGCCGCGCTCGAATGCAGCGCCGTGGAAATGCAATCGAGCGCGGCGAGCTAGCTTTTGAGCAAGTGGAGGCGCTGCAGGCTTTCGGCTGTGGCGACGATGGCGTCTTCATTGGACCGCGGCGACCATCCCAAGACGCGGCGGGCTTTGGCGTTGGTGGCGTTCTTGAATCTGCCTAATTCGGGAACGATTTGTTTCACCGAAGAATCGAAGAACGACACGAGGCGTACCATAAAGTCGGGCAAGACCCGGGTCGGGACGCGTTTCGCGGCGGGGCCCAGGCGGCGCTTGAGCATTTCTGCGATTTCCTTGATGGTGACGAAATCGCCGGCGACGGCCAGGAAGCGCTCGCCCTTGGCGGCGGGATTGGTCATGGCGCTCAGGTGCAGGCCGGCGACATCCCGCACATCCACGGCACCGAACGAAATGCGTGGACAGCCGGGCACGGAGCCATCGAGCAGGCGCTGCACGATTTGGATGGATGTGGAATAGTCGGGGCCGAGGACCGGGCCGAAGACGCCGACGGGATTGACGACCGAGAGTTCGAGTCCGCCTCCCTCGCGGGCGATGAAATCCCAGGCGGCGCGCTCAGCCAGCGTTTTCGATTTCACATAGGCGGTGACGTGGGGGCCGGTGGGATCGGTCCAGTTCTCTTCGGTGAAAGGTTGGTCCGTGATGTGCGTGCCATAGCCGATGGCGGCGAAGGAAGACGTGAGCACGACGCGCTTGACGCCGGCCTGGCGCGCGGCACGCAGCACGCGGAGTGTGCCTTCACGCGCGGGGACAATGAGATCGTCGTCGTTCTTGGGCACGCCTAAAGGGAATGGCGAAGCTACGTGGAGGACGAAATCGCAGCCGGCGGCGGCTTCCTGCCAGCCGGCATCGGACATGAGGTCGGCCGCGACGAAGGAGAGCGGCGTTGTCGGGGCTGCGCCTCCCTGCTGGAGCATGGCGCGGACATCGCCTTCCCGGTTGAGGGAGCGTACGGTGGAGCGCACGCGATATCCCGCGTTGAGGAGTTGAAGGATGCAGTGCGCGCCGATGAATCCTGAGCCGCCGGTTACCAGAACCTGTTCACCACTCATGGCTTGCCTCCGGAGTTCATTATACTGACGCGCATTTTTAATAGGGCCAAATCGGCTGGCTAAACAATCCGCCATCGACGTAGAGGGTTTGGGCAGTAATGAAATCGGCGGTATCGCTTACCAGGAATGCGACGGCGCGCGCCACGTCGAGCGGTTGGCCAACGCGGTGGAGCGGCGTCAGGGCCGCCCAGGTCTTGCCGTAGTCGGAGGCTTCCTGTTTGGTGCGTTCGATTTCGACGGCGCCGGGGGCAACGCAATTCACGCGAATGCCGTACTGCGCCAGTTCGAGGGCGGCGGATTTGGTGAACATCTCGATGCCTCCCTTGCTGGCGGTGTAGCTGGAAAGGTTGGGAAAGGGAGTCTTATTGCAGCCGGAACCGATATTAACAATGGAGCCTCGGCCGTGTTCGCGCATGTGACGCGCGGCGCGCTGGGTGCACAGGAAGCAACCTTTGAGGTTGGTACGGATGACGCGGTCCCAGTCGGCCTCTTCGAGGTCGAGCAGCGCCTTCCAGGTTTGCGTACCCGCGTTGTTAACCAGGATATCGAGTCGCGGAAAACGCGCCAGCACTTCGGCGAACATGCGGTCGACGCCGGCGGCGATTCCGGCGTCGGCCTGGGTGACGATGGTTTCGCGGCCCAGCGCCCGGACCTCGGCGGCGGTAGCTTCGGCGCCGGTTTGGTCGCTGTTGTAGTTCACGGCGATGTTACAACCGAGGCGCGCGAGTTCGAGAGCTATGCCCTTCCCAACGCCCTTGCTGGCGCCGGTGATGAGGGCGGTTTTGGTTTCAAGAATCGGCGGCATCACGCGATTGTAGCGCGGGGTTTGACAAGCGGCGTGAAGCGTGTCAGTTTCATTTCATGTCCGAAGGGCTTTCCTCGCAAGATATCGTGCGCTCCACGCGTGAACTGAATTACGGCACGTGGCGCTTTCAAAAGAACTGGAACCCGCTGCACATGGTGGATGCGGAGGGCTGCTATTTCATGGACGCGGCCGGCCAGCGCTATCTGGATTTTTCCGCGCAACTGATGTGCGTGAATCTGGGGCACAAGAACCAGGCGGTGATCCGGGCGATCGAAGAGCAGGCGCGGGAGCTTCCTTATATTGCGCCCGAGCTACGCGACCGAGTGCGGGTGGAATTGAGCCGTTTGCTGCTCGAGGTGCTGCCGCGGGGCTGACCGAAGTTCTTCTTTACGACCTCGGGGACGGAGGCGAACGAAGCCGCATTTAAGATCGCGCGGATGTACACGGGGCGCGACCAAGATCATCGCGCGTTACCGGTCCTATCACGGTTCGACCATGGCGTCGATCGGCGCGACGGGCGATCCGCGGCGCTGGCCCGCGGAACCCGGCGCCAAGGGTCCGGGCTTCATTTTCGCGCCGGAAGTGAACTGCTATGCATGCCCGATCAAGCACACGTATCCGGGATGCGAGTGGCTTGCGTAGACTATATCGGAGCACATGATCGAAAACGAGAACGATGTGGCGGCGGTGCTGGTGGAGCCGGTGGTGGGAACCAATGGCGTGCTGATCCCGCCGCCGGAATACATGCCGCGCCTGCGGCGCATTTGCGACGACCGCGGCGTGCTGCTGATCGCGGACGAGGTGATGACGGGTTGGGGACGCACGGGCAAGTGGTTTGCCATGGAGCATTGGGACGTGCAGCCGGATATTCTGGTGACCGCCAAGGGAATCACCTCGGCCTACGTGCCGCTGGGGCTATGCGCGACTACGCAGAAGATCGCGGCGCATTTTGAAGATCATTTCTTCGCGCACGGCCATACGTACGAAGCGCATCCCATGACGCTGGCGCCGGGCGTGGCGGCGATCCGCGAGATGCAGCGACTGGGGCTGGTGGAGCGCGCGCGGGAAATGGGCGAGTATCTTGGGGAGCGGCTGCAGGCGCTGAAGGAGCGGCATGTTTCGATCGGCGATGTGCGCGGGCTGGGACTGTTCTGGTGCGTGGAACTGGTGAAGAACCGGGAGACGAAGCAGCCATTCAATTCAAAGGCGGACAAGATGGCGGGCCGGCCGCTGCTGGTGGATCAGGATGGCGGCGGCGATGATGAAAAACGGCGTAGCGATCAATCCGTGGCTGAGCCATTTTGTGATCGCGCCGCCGCTGATCATTGAACGGGAGCAAATCGATGCGGGGGTGGCGGCGCTCGACGAGGCATTGGCGATGGCGGACTCGCTAGTCTCATAGCGGAGCGAGACGATGCCCACCGACTTTCATCTGTTCGGGCCGGCCCACCTGGGGATTATGGCGGCGGTGCCGGCGGCCGCGGCGGGTTTGGCGTGCGTGGCGCGACGGAGTCCCGCAGCAGGTCGGCGGGTACGCGCCGGGATGGGCGCATTTCTGCTGGTAAACGAGCTGATCTGGTACGGATACAAACTGCACTTCGAAGGCTGGCGTTTTCCGGAAGGGATGCCCCTGCAGCTTTGCGATTTCAGTTTGTGGTTCACCATCGCGGCGTGTTTGTTTGGCGTGTCGTGGTGTTTTGAATTCGCCTACTTCGGGGCGATTGCGGGCAGCGGGATGGCGGTGTTGACGCCGGATCTTTGGGCGCCGCTGTTGTCGTATCCGAGCATTTACTTTTTTCTGGCGCACGGCGGCATGATCGTCGCGGTGCTGGCGTTGATTTGGGGACGGCAGGAGCGGTTGCGCCGCGGGTCGGCTTGGCGGGCATTTGTGGTGTTGAACGGGATCGGGTTAACGGTCGGGTCATTCGATGCGATTTTCAAGACGAATTATATGTATTTGCGACAGAAGCCAGCCGCTTCGTTACTGAGTTATTTGGGGCCTTGGCCGTTTTATATTCTGGCGGGGGATGCGCTGGCGCTGGTTTTGTTTTTGCTGTTGGGACTGCCGTTTCGGAGGGTGAAGAACGCGAGTTAGCTCGCGGTGATGACGCCCTTGCATTCACCAAAGCCGATGCGCGGGGCGCCGGGGCGCTGGCAGTAGCCGCGCAGCGTCACTTCGTCGCCATCTTCTAGGAACTTGCGGATTTCGCCGGTCGGCATATGAATCGGGTCGGCGCCACGGCGGGTCAGTTCCAGCAGGCAGCCGCGCTCTTCGGGCGTGGGTCCCGAGACCGTGCCGCTGGCGAGGAGGTCGCCGGGCTGGAGGTTGCAGCCATTGCTGGCATGGTGGGTGAGGAGTTGGGCGAGCGTCCAATAGAGGTTGCGGAGGTTGCCTCGGCTCAACAAGGCGGCGGGAAGCCCGGATTCGCGCATGCGGCTCGAGGAGAGGAACACTTCGAGGGTAAGGTCGAAGCCGCCCCGTTCGCGGTTTTCGGGCGAATTGAGGTAGGGCAGCGGTTGCGGATCGCCGGGTTCGCGGTCGAAGGCAGGGACGCGGTAAGGGACGAGGGCGTCCAGAGTTACGATCCAGGGCGAAATGGTGGTGGCGAAGTTTTTTGCCAGGAACGGCCCTAGCGGCTGGTATTCCCAGGATTGAATATCGCGGGCGGACCAATCGTTGAGCAGGCAGAGGCCGAAGATGTGGTCTTCGGCATTGCCGATGGGGATGGATTGGCCAAGGGCGTTAGCGGGGCCGGTGAACAAACCGACTTCCAGTTCGTAGTCGAGGGCGCGGCTGGGACCGAAGGACGGAGCTTCGGCGGCGGCGTCTTTGGACTGGCCGCAGGGGCGATGCACGCGGGCGCCGCTGGGAACAATGGACGAGGTGCGCCCGTGGTAGCCGATGGGCACATACTTGTAATTTGGCAGCAGGGGATTATCGGGGCGGAAGAGGCGGCCGACGTTAGTGGCGTGGTGGATGGAGGCGTAGAAATCGGTGTAGTCGCCGATTTGGGCGGGCAGCAGCATTTCCGCCTCGCTGGTGGCTTGCAGCAGAGGCTCGACGGCGGATTGGTGGCTGCTGCCGGCATTGAGCAGGCCAGTCAGCCTCCGGCGGAGCGGCGTCCAAAAACTGCGGCCCAGGGACATGAGCGGGTTCAGCATGGGCGCCGCGCAGGCTTCGACGAGCACCGGAGCGAGTCCGTCCAGGAGCCCGGCTTGGGCGGTGCGCCGGAGGTCGAGGATGAAGTCTCCGATGGCGACCCCGATAGAAGAGGCGGAGCCGCTGCGAAAAACGCCGTACGGCAGATTTTGAATGGGAAAGTCGTGATCCGGCGTGGTGGCGGATTCGACCCAGCTCTTGGTCGGTTCTGAAAAAGAAAATGGTTCCAAGTGACCTGTCTTCACAGCTAAATTCTCCGCCGGCATGCAACGGCACAGAACCTTGCCCCCAGGGTTGCCGGGTGTTCTTCCCTTCCGCTCCCCGCTGCCTTCTTTCAAAAGCCTCGGATCAGTACTTTGGGGCTCACCTGCTAGCTTTCCTGGCTGGAACCGGCTTCTCGAAGCGGCCTTTCACTCTCCCGAAACGATTGCCTGTCTCCAAGCCGCCATTTCGAGGTCGAAGCTTCCGACCTACTTCTTCGATGCCCTACCGAACATTGACCCGGCTCGTTCGGACTTCAATTCCTCCGCGCGATCACGGTTCGCCCCGTTTCGCGCGGAATCGTCACTGAAATCCCGTTGCGCGGCTACTGCCCGGCATTACTAACCGTTCCTCGGATCTCCACTCCCCTTCAGGGCCTTTCGGACCCTTATGGATCAAAGCGTTCAACCCGATTCCCGGCCAGTAAGTTCGCCTTCCGAACACTCCCGATTGCCTGTCACTCCCCGGCATCTTCCCTATTTTATTAGCTTCGATGCCAGATCACCGCTTCAAGCTCGCTAAGTGATCAGCGGCTCGCTGTTCCTCAGACCTCTTGGAACCTTTGTCATCATGCACCCTGGCAAAGTTACAGTCAAATGACAAAGGTACTTTTCGCGCCTGTTTCCTCAGCTTTTATTGCGTTGTGTTTCCATCGATTTGAGGGGGCCGGCCTGTGCTTATCTTGTGGATAAAACGCCGGAAAACGATCGTGTTTCAGCGCGACGAGGCGCTGAAATGAATTTTTCCGGCCGGACTCAATTCGCTCCCCAAAATACGGATTCGTACATCATGCGACCCGTCCGCGAGACCGGCGGGGAGGCGCGAGTTGGCTTGCCAGCGGCCTTCCCCCAGATCGGTCAGGAAAACGACGGGCTGTTCGGCTTCGTCTACCTGCAGGGCGACACGACCGCGGTCGAGCGAGGGCGCAGTGGTACGGAAGCGGCAACTGATGTATTCATTGCGGTGTCCGTGAAAAACATCGGACTCGGTCATGCCGTTGCGAACCTCGTAAATTTCGGCCGCGGAGGCTGTGATGGTTTCGGCGGCGGCTTGCGGCGGTCGATCCGGCGAGGCTGCGGGGCCTACCACGATGGTGAATTCCTTGCTGTAACCGCTGTTCGCGGTTCGCAGACGGACTTGGTGCGGCCCGGGCACAAGCCCAGGCGGCACCCGCAAGTTCGCCTGCCATTCCTGCTCGCGCAGGTTGACCAGGATCAGGGCGGGAGCGCCGAAGCCGTCGATTTCGATGCGCAGGCGATCGCGCGTGAGGGCCGGAACGGAGTTGCGGAAATAGACGCAGATGTATTCGTCTTTGCCGGGATGGAACTGGACGTCGTTGGTGCGGTTGTTGACGGCGGAATAAAGGTGGGGGGCGGGCTCGGCGGCAGGGGCCGGCGCGGGTTCCCAAAGCCGGTGGCAGGTGATGCCTGCGCGGCGCTCGGAGACGTATTCCAGGTTGACGCGAGCGAAACCGGCAGACCGGCACAGCGCGGCGGCGCATTGGGCGCTGGGGCCGAACCAGTTGTCGATTTGGCCACCCAGTTCGTTGGTTTCGTAGAATTCCATTACGCAGGGCGCGGTTCCGTCATCGGTGACGAAGGTCTCGACGAAGGCTGTGTCTTTAGTGATGGCGCAGATCTTTTCGAGGCCCAGCAGCGGATTGCGGAGGTGGTACAAGACGCCGAAGAAGAGCACGTAGTCGAAGAAGCCGACGGTTTCGGGGGTGAGCTCATCCACGTCGAGGATGCGGTAATCGACCGTGGAGCCGATCAGGCGGTGCGCCTCGCGGAATTCTTCGAACTCCACACAATCGACGGCTACCACCTGGGCGCCGCGGCGTTCCATTTCGAAGCTGCACCAGCCGGTCCAGGCGCCGACGTCTAGTACGCGTTTGCCGGTGAGGTCGGCGGGGATGGGATAGGCGGCCAGGCGATTGCGCAGAGCTTCCACGCCGATCATGCCTTGGATGACGCTGCCGCCGGGCAGTTCGATGCTGTGATACCAGCCTTTGGTTGAGAGCAGGGCTACCTGCTGCTGTACCAGCTCGTGAAAGGTAGGGTTACCGGCGGCGCGGTCGACCGGCATCTAAACCAGCCTCACGGCGACCGGTGCCGATGCCGCACCGCCAAAGCCGGCCGAAATCGTGTAATCGCCCGGCTGCAAGCCTGTGGGAAGCATGGCGTTGATCTGCCGCAGGCCCTGCGGGTCGGGCTCGGAAAGGAAAATGGCGGGTAGATCGTCGCCGTTCAGCCAAACCGCGATGTTTTCGCGGGCGGCGTCTTCGGGCAAGCCGGAGACCCAGAGCGAGACGGAACTGTGGAGGCCGGTGTGAATCAAATTTCGCTCCCAGCTTTTGCCGTCGGTCACGATGGAAATGAGGATGCCGGACGCCTGGGCACTGGTAGGCCGCTCGCAGCGCTGGCCATCGGAAAGATCGACGCCGATGCGAACCGAGTTGCCCCACTGACTGCGGGCGGTGCGCAGGGTAGCCTGATGCCAGCCGGGGGCCAGGCCGGGCGGAAGTTTGCAATTCACGTGCCAGCCATCGCCGCCGGTGTTGCGCAGGAAAACCGGGTGCGAACCGTAGGGGCCGATGCGCGGGAACACATCCGCCGGGGTGAGGTTGGGGATGGGGCTTTTGAACCAGATGGAGACGTAATCGTCATTGGTGGCGGAGAACTCGCGGTCGCGGGTGATGGCGTTCTCGACAGCGGTGAGGTAGGGCGGGGGCCCTTGCGGGTTTTCGACTTCGGGCCAGCGCCGGTAGCAGACGACGTGCGCGCGCTGGTCGAGGACGCTTTGCAACTGGACGCGGGCGAAGCCGGCAGTGCGGCACATGGCCAGCAGGCAGGCGGTATTCGGTCCCACCCAGTTATCGAATTGGCCGCAGAGTTCCGTTGTTTCGTAAAACTCCATGACCGGCTTGGCTGCAAGGTCGCTTCCGTCGTCGCTGACGAAGGACTCGACGCAGACCAGATCAGTCGAAAGCTCGCACACTTTTTCGAGAGCCAGCAGGGGATGCTTTAGATGGTAGAGCACGCCCAGGAACATGACCACATCGAAATAGCCGAGGTCGGCGGGCGAGAGGCGGCAAACGTCGGCAATGCGGTAGTCGGCGTGCGATTGCAGCAGATCGTGGGCGACGCGGAAGCGCTCGAAGGAGGTGGAATCGACGGCGGTGACCTGTGCGCCGCGGCGTTCGAGTTCAAAGGTGAACCAGCCGTCCCACGCTCCGATATCGAGGGCGCGGCGGCCGCGCAGATCTTGCGGGACCGGGAACTGCGCCATACGATTGCGGAGGGTGGCGATGGCTTGGAAGCCGGGGATGACGCGCCCATCCGGCAATTCCATGCTGTGGTACCAGCCGAGGCGGCCGAGTTCTTCCAGCTTGCGCTGGTTGGCGTCGATGGCGGCGGGCGTAACACTCATCAAAGCCATTATAAGAAACGCGGAGGCGCCGTTTAGTGCGATGTCTAGTACCGTATTTCAGGGGTTCCCCGGATTTTTACGCGGCAAGGTGCGCCGGGGCTGATATAATCGCCAGCATTATGAAGCGACTGATGATTGCTTGGTTGTTTTGCGGGCTGATGCTGGCGTCAGTCCTGGAGCGTCCACTACAGCACGAAGTGACTGCCGCGCCGAACGGACCTTACCATGTGTTGGGAGATCGGATTCTGGATGCGGCGGGGCGTCCCTTCCTCATACGCGGCACGGAAGTGGCGGAATTCCGGCTGGATACGCTGGCGTATCATTCTCGCTCGCGGCAGGATTTTGGGGCGTATTCGGCGACCGCGCTGAGCGCCATTCGCCTGCGGTTCAATATGAATGCGGTACGAATCCCACTGGTTGAGGCGAAAGCCAAAGGGCCCCAGTATTGGAACGAGCTCGACCGGCTGGTGAGGCGGGCTAACGAGGTGGAGCTGCTGGTGATCCTGGCGAACCGGGAGCCAGGCTGGGCCTTCTCAACGACTGCCGAGCACTTCAAGGATTATTCAAACGTAATGTTCGAGGCATCCGGTGAGCAGTTGGCGGCCATCCGCGCGGCGGGTGCGCGGCAGCCGGTGATTGTGGTGGGTGAGGGAGCGCCGCTGGCCGATGACAATGTGATTTATGAAGTGGCGCGCGACAGGCAACCGGCATGGCTGGCGCTGCGCGTGCCGGTGCTGGCGAACGATTGGGATGTACGGCTGGAGGATGCGGCGGCCTGCGCCGCGCTACCGGCCGATCCGCAAGTCGTGGCGGAAACGATCCAAGGGAATTTGCGCTACTTCGACGCGCATGCGATTTCCTGGACAGTTTCGAGTTACGAGCCGGGCAAGCTCATCGAAGACAACGTGCGGTTGGACCCAACCACCCTGGAGGACGGTTGGACCTGCGGCAAGCCGGCCGCTGAAGCGGGCATGGGGCGTGTCCTGCAGGCGTACATGCGCACGGCAGCCGAGCGCGGATTATTCGTAACCGGCACCGCGGGCGGCCATGACGTGTCGCGCGGAGGCTACGTGGTCGCTTATGGGCCAGTCATGGCGGGAAAGGATGCCACGGCCCGAGATGGCCGGCATCTGCCGTTGAAACTCGGCGGGCTGCGCGTGGACGTGAAAGATAGCCGGGGAGTGACCCGTCCGGCGGGAGTCTACTGGACGGCGGCGGGTTGGGGCCAAATCAATTTCGTGGTGCCGGAAGAAGCGGCAACGGGACCGGCCCAGATGATCATCGTGCGGGACGACGGCAGCCGGACGATCGGGAATTTCATCGTTACGGATACCTCGCCCGGATTCTTTACCAAGGTGAGCTGCAGGGGGCCGGCGGTAGGCACGGTCAGCGAAATATTCGCGAACGGGCGGGAGCGGAAGCAGGAGCTTTCGCGGTGCACGGTGCCGGGGGCAAGCGGAAACTCGTCGCCATTCGGAGATTGCACGGCGTTGGACGTTCCGGTAGCGAAAGGCGCGAAGACACGGGTCATTCTGAGGAGCAGCGGTCTGCGATACGCGGCGAATCCTTCGGAGATTGCCGTAACGATTGCGGGGCAACCGGTGAGGGTGGTGTCTTATGGCCCAACGGACGAGCCGGGCGTGGACCAGTTGACCATCGAGATTCCGGCGGAAATGCAGGGTGTGGGCGAAACCGATCTGCTCTGCCATGTGAAGGGACGGGTGTCGAACGCGGTACGGATTGCAATTGGCGGGCAAACTCCGGCTTCTTAGGGTAGCGGCACTGGCATCGCTGCTGGCGGTGGCAGGGGCGGTGAGCGCGGCCGACTACGATTGGAAACTGCCGCGGGGATTCCCGAAACCTCGCGTTCCGGCGGGTAACCCGATGTCGGCGGCCAAGGCGCGACTGGGGCGCTATCTGTTCTATGACAAGCGCTTGTCGGTGAACGGAACGCTGGCCTGCGCCTCGTGCCATAAGCAGGAATTCGGGTTTACCAACGGCGCAGAGATGCCACGGGGCGCTACCGGCGAGGCGCATCCGCGAAAGGCGATCACGCTGGTGAATGCAGCCTACAGCGCGACACTGGGCTGGAGCAATCCGAATCTAAAAACGCTGGAACAGCAGGCGCTAGTGCCGATGCTTGCGGAGCATCCCGTTGAATTGGGTTTGAAGGGGCGAGATGCGGAGGTGACGGAAACGCTGCGTTCGGACGCGTTGTACGCGCAATTATTCCCGGAATCATTCCCTGGGGTGAAGAATCCGTTTTCGGTGGCCGACGCGGTGAAGGCGATAGCTTCGTTTGAGCGGACGATCATTTCAGCGCGGTCGCCGTACGACAGGTATCATTACGGCGAGACTGCGCGATTTCGAAGGCGGCGCAACGTGGCGAGGCGCTATTTTTCAACGATCAATACGGCGGTTGTTTTCGATGCCACGCGGGATTCAATTTTAGCGATGCGGCGGGGCAGGAAGCGAAGTTTCACAATACCGCGCTGTACAATCTGCCGGCGTTGCTCTCATATCCAGCGCCAAATGTGGGGATCTATGAGTTCACGCGGCGCGCGGCGGATGTGGGGAAGTTTAAAGCGCCATCGCTGCGAAATGTGGCTTTAACAGCGCCGTACATGCATGACGGATCGATCGCCACGCTGGAGGAAGTGATAAAGCACTACGAGGCGGGCGGGCGGAAGCACGACAATCCGAACAGAGATGCGCGGATTAAGTTATTCGGGTTGACGGACCGGAGCCGGGCGGACCTAGTGGAGTTTTTGCGGTCGCTGACGGATCAGGAACTGCTGCACGATGGGCGATTCTCCGATCCGTGGCCCACGCGTTAAGCGCGTTATCATCGGCGGCATGGATTGCCTGTTTTGCCGGATTGTACGCGGGGAGTTGCAGGCAGCGGTGGTTTACGAGGATGAGGCCACAGCTGACGTTTCTGGATCACCGTCCGCTATTTCCCGGCCATTGCCTGTTGATTCCGAAAGGTCACTACGAAACGCTGACGGACTTGCCGGAAGGATTGGTGGCGCCGGTTTTTGCCAATGCGCGGCTTGCTGGCGAAGGCAGTGGAAGGCGGGCATGGACAGCGAAGGTTCGTTCGTGGCCATCAATAATCGGGTGAGCCAGAGCGTACCGCATCTGCACGTCCATATCGTGCCGCGGCGCAACAAAGGACGGATTGCGCGGGTTCTTCTGGCCCCGCGGGAAATACGCCAGCGCGGAGGAGATGGAGGGCGCGCGTGAACGGGTGCGCGTGGCCATGGACCGGCTGCACGGCGCATCACGTTAGAATTCGCTTATGCAATTCGTGAATTTGGGAAAGGCCGGCGTCAAAGTTTCGCGCATCTGCCTGGGCGCGATGACCTACGGGTCGAAGAAGTGGCGCGAGTGGGTACTGGAGGAAGAGGAGAGTCGCCCGTTCATCAAGCGCGCGCTGGAACTCGGCATCAACTTCTTCGACACCGCGGACATGTATTCCGTAGGCGTGAGCGAAGAAATCCTGGGGCGCGCGCTGCGGGATTTCGGTCCGCCGCGCGACCGCGTGGTGATCGCGACCAAGGTGTTCAACCCGATGGGCGACGATCCGAACCAGCGGGGGCTTTCGCGCAAGCATATCCGGCACGCCATTGACGACAGTTTGCGCCGGCTGGGGACCGATTACGTAGACCTCTACCAGATCCACCGGCTTGATCACGAGACTCCCATGGAGGAGATCCTGGACGCGCTGGACGGCGTGGTGAAGGAAGGCAAGGCGCTGTATATCGGGGCGTCGTCGATGTACGCGTGGCAATTCGCCAAGATGCTGCATCTGGCGGATGCGATGGGGTTCACCCGCTTCGTGAGCATGCAGAATCACTACAACCTGATTTATCGCGAGGAAGAGCGGGAGATGCTGCCGCTGTGCCGCGAAGAAGGGATCGGCGTGATTCCCTGGAGTCCGCTGGCGCGCGGATTTCTTGCCGGTAACCGCCGCAAGGAAGATTTCGGCGAAACGGTGCGGTCGAAGACGGACGAGTATGCACAGGGCATGTATTACCAGCCGTCGGATTTCGCGGTAGCTGAGCGGGTGGGCGAGGTGGCGCGGGCGCGCGGCGTGGCGAACGCGCAGGTGGCGCTGGCATGGGTATTGGCGCAACCGGGCGTTACGGCGCCGATTGTGGGCGCGAGCAAGATGCAGCATCTGGAAGACGCCGTGGCGGCGCTCGATTTGAAGCTGGACGAGAGTGAGATGAAGGCGCTGGCGGCGCCTTACCAGCCGCATCGCGTGTTGGGACATTCCTGATCGCGTGCAAGGCCCACGCTATCATTAAGAACAGTGGCCGGCGTTTACGTTTCTTATCCGTTTTGCGCGCAGAAGTGCACCTATTGCAATTTCGCATCGGGGGTCTTTCCGCGGGAGATGGAAGCGCGATACCTGGCTGCGTTGCGCGCGGAGATCGCCCGGTTTGACTGGGAGTGGCGTCCGGATACTGTGTATCTGGGCGGCGGCACGCCGAGCGCGTTGGAGGCGGGGGAACTGGGCTCGGTGTTGGCGCTGATTCCGGGACGGCCTTGGGTGGAAGCGACGCTGGAGACGGCGCCGGGCACTGTTACCGCGGATCGCGCGCGGGCTTGGGCGGCATCGGGAATCGACCGCGTCAGTCTGGGGGTGCAGTCGTTCGTGCAGATTGAGATCGCCCGTACGGGGCGCAAGCATACGGCTCAGATGGTGGCCGGTGAAATGGCGGTGCTGCGCGACGCGGGCATCCGGAAAATCAATATCGACTTGATTGCCGGGCTTTCCGGGCAGACGGAAGCGACCTGGATTGAATCGCTCGATTGGATTGCGCGGCTAGAGCCCGATCATGTTTCGGTCTACATGCTGGAAGTGGACGACGACAGCCGGCTGGGACGCGAAATCCTGGCGGGGGGCATGCGTTACGGCGCGGCCGACCGGCCCTCCGCTGATTTGACCGCCGATCTTTACGAGTTAGCCGTCGAGCGCCTTGCGGCACTGGGCATCGCGCGCTACGAGATTTCTAATTTTTCGATTCCGGGGCATGAATCGCGGCACAATATGAAATACTGGTTGCTGGAACCCTACGCCGGCTTTGGCAGCGACGCCCATTCGTTCGATGGCCGGCTCCGTTGGCAAAATCCCGAATCCCTGACTGAATACCTGGGCCACTGGCAGCCGGCGGCCGCGGAGCGCAATCTGCTGGAGGAGCGCTTCTTCGTGGGCCTCCGCCTAACCCAGGGGATCCGCCCCGAGCCAGCCGAGTGGCGGCATTTCGACAAGCCCATCCGGCGCTTCATCGAGCAAGGTTTGCTCGAGACAGATGGCGATACGCTGCGCCTGACCAATCGCGGCGTGATGCTTTCCAACGAAGTTTTTCAGGAGTTCCTGACATGATCGATTTGCGCAGCGACACCGTGACCAAGCCGACGCCGGAGATGCGGCGGGCCATGCTGGAAGCCGAAGTTGGGGACGATGTATACGGCGAGGATCCCACCGTCAACCTGCTGGAGAAGCGCGCCGCCGCTGTCGCCGGGAAAGAAGACGCGCTGTTTGTGCCGACAGGCACGATGGGCAATACCATCGCGATGAAGCTGCACACGCATCATGGCGAGGAAGTGATCTGCGATGTGCGGGCGCATATTCTGGAATACGAACTCTCTATGTTGGCCTGGTTCGCGGGCTGCGTGGGGCGTGCGATTGTGACCAGCGACGGCATCATGGGCTGGGAGCAGATTGCGCGCGAGATTCGCCCGCTGGGTCCGCATCGCGCGCGCACGGCGATGATCGAGATCGAGAACAGCAATAATATCGCCGGCGGCACGGTCTATCCCATGGCGGTGGTCAACGAGATTTGCGGTAAGGCTCATGCGCTGGGTTTGAAGGTACACATGGACGGCGCGCGGGTCTTCAATGCGGCGGAGTACCTAGGCAAGCCGGTGAGCGAAATTGTGGCCCAGGTGGATACGGTGATGTTCTGCCTGTCGAAGGGTTTAGGCGCGCCGGTGGGCTCGATGTTGGCGGGCACGGCGGAGGATATTGCGCAGGCACGCTTATATCGGAAGCGATTGGGCGGCGGCATGCGGCAGGCGGGGGTACTGGCGGCGGCGGGCTTGATCGCGCTGGAGAATAGCCCGCGGCATCTGGGCGAGGATCACCGCAATGCCCGCATGATGGCCAAGGGACTGGCGGGCATTCCCGGTATTGCTATTGATCCGGCCAAAGTGCAGACGAATATCGTGATGTTCGATGTCAGCGGCACGGGGCTCCCGGGGAGCGAAGTCAGCGCGCGGCTGAAGGAGCGGGGAGTGCTGATCAATCCGATTCGCGGGACGTTGATGCGCCTGGTGACGCACTACGATGTGGACCGGGAAGGGTGCGAACTGGCGTTAGCGGCGATGGCTGAAGTTGCGGCGAATGTCCATTCTGCATCGCTGGTGTAAAGGAGAACGTGGATACCCGCTTGTTTCTGTTAACGCTGACCGAGGCCACCGTCGACCGCGAGGATCTGCGCGGTGATGAAGTTGGTCGCTTTCAGAAAATAGATCACCGCATCGGCGATTTCGTCGGGGGTTCCTGCGCGCCGGGCGGGGGTGGCTTGGATCATACGGTTGGCTTCGTCGTTCAGGTCTTCGAAGGGAATCACGCCGGGGGCGACCGAATTAACTGTAATGTCGGGAGCGAAAGCCTTGGCCAAAGAGCGCGTCAGCATGATCACGCCCGCTTTTGAGGCGCAGTAGTGCGCGTGGTCGGCCCAGGGGCGCAGTCCGCCGAGGGAACTGATGTTCACGATGCGGCCGCCACCGGAGTGGCGCATCAGGCGCGCGGCGTGCTGACAGCAGAAGAAAACAGCTTTCAGGTTGACGGAGTGAATGAAATCCCAATCCGCCTCGGTGATTTCGAGGGGATCGAAGCGGGTGAAGCGGGCGGCGTTGTTGACCAGGCCGTCGAGACGGCCAAACGTGGCACGGACCTGGCCGAACATCTGTTCGATCTCACCGACGCTTTCGAGATTAGCGCGGAATAGGGGCGCGTTGCCGCATTCGGCCGCGGTCGCGCGGGCTTCAGCTTCCGAACTCTGGTAATGGATGGCGACGCGCGCGCCTTCCTGCGCTAGGCGGAGGGCGATGCCGCGTCCAATGCGCTTGGCTGCGCCGGTGACGAGGACGACTTTTCCTTCGAGGCTAGACGTTTGGTTCGCCATGTACTTCCACTTCTCGCGGGTCGACGCCTTCCAGGGCGGGCTCCGGCAGGCGGCCGGTCATGTTGGCCCAAGCCCAGAAGAATGCCGTGGTTGAACTCGAGGACACCGGCGACGGCGCCGATGGAGCGCGGATCGTAGTATTGGGTTGCCAATCCGGCGAGGGCCATGGAAACCATCATGGTAGACCACTGCATGGACTCCATGGTGGAAAAAACACGGCCCCGGAATTCGTTGGCGATGTGCCGCAGCAGTTGGGAGTAATTGAGCACGCTGCTGATGGCGACGGCGGCGCGCGATAGAGCGATGAAAAACAGCGCGGCGTGGAAGTTGCGCATCTGGCTGAAAAGGACGTAAGCTCCGCCGTGAATGATGTAGACAACTACTACGGTGCGCTTGTATCCTTCGAAGCTGAGGTGCTGGCCCAAACGGTGAGCGATGACACCGCCGATGAGCAGGCCGATGCCGGCGAAGCCCCAGACGATGCCGATTCCCGCGGGTCCGCGGTTGAATACGGTCTCGCCGAAGATGCTGAAGAGGATCTGGGCTGCGCCTCCGCCGGTAGACCAGCCGACGCCGATGAGCGCGATTCCGAGAATCAGAGGGTGCGCCCGCATGTACCGGAGGCCCTCGGTGTACTCGTGCCATGGGCGGACCACCTCGGCCTCGGTGACCGCTTCGCGTTTGGGACGAAAACCGTCGTTGGGCAGGAAGAGGCGCGAGATGCAGAGGGCCGAGATCACGAAAGAGAGGGCATTGCCGACGAAGGCCCATTGGTAGCCGAAGCTGGCAACGCTCGCGCCGCCGAGGAAGGTGCCGATGGTAAGGGTGGTCCAGCCGGTGGTTTGCGTGAGGGAGTTAGCTGTGTGCAGTTCGGCTTTGCTGGCAATGCTGGGAAGAATGGCGGAGCGGCCGCTGGTAAAGAAGGGCGAAGCGAACATGAGGAGGGCGCTGAAGGCGTAGAGCAGCCAGGTATCGTGGCGGTGAATTGTGAGAATGAAAAGCGCCGCGAGCACAGCACGGATGGAATCGCTGGCGATCATGACGTGCTTGCGGTTCATGCGATCGAGGAGGACGCCGGCGATGGGTCCGGCGAGGACGTTAGAAATGGCGCGGGAGATCATGATGCCGCTGACGACCAGGCCGGAATGTGTGGTGGCAAGGGCCAGGCTGAAGACTGCGATGTTGTTGAAGTGGTCGCCGACTTCGCTGACGATCTGGCCGATCCAGGTGTAGCGGTAATTGCGATTGTCCCGCAGGAACTGCGTGAAGGAAGACATCAGCCGCGCTCCGCCAAATATACGCCCGCGAGGATCACTGCGCCACCGGCAATGACGGGCGTGCCGAGGGATTCGCCGAGGATGGCTACGCCCATCAACGATGCGAAGACCGGCTGGAGATAGGAGAAAGCGGAGACGCGCGAGGCTGTCATTCGCGAG
Source organism: Bryobacterales bacterium (assembly GCA_963738375.1). Lineage (GTDB taxonomy): Bacteria > Acidobacteriota > Terriglobia > Bryobacterales > Bryobacteraceae > Bog-159. The sequence continues at coordinate 87,949 of CAVTWL010000007.1, forward strand.
AGGGCGTGATAGTAGATGATGTAGGCGACGACAGAGGGGAAGGCGGCCATATAGATGGCGGCCAGCCACGCGTTCGCGCTGACCTGGGCGAGCGATTGGTGCACGGACCCGTACACAGTAAATGGAAGCAAGGCGATCGCGCCACCGACGTAAGCGTAGGTGTTCATGGTGATGGTGCTATAGCGCTCGGTCACCTCTTTGCCGAAGACCGTGAAGAGCGCGAAGCAGAGTCCGGCGAGCAAGACAATGAAGTCGCCGAGCAGAGTGGCGCCGGTGGCAGCAGTAGGCTCAAAGGATTTCAGGAGGGCGACGCCAGCCAGGGCAATCGCCAAACCGAAGCCTTTGCGCGCGGTGATACGCTCCTGGCCGCGGAGAGCGGCGATGATCAAGACCTGAATGGGCGTCAGGCCGATCAGGATGGCGGCGTGCGCGACGCTGGTGCGGCTGAGGCCGACGACGAAGAAGACCTGATTCAGCGTGACGCCGAGCAGGCCGAGAAGCAGGAGGCGCACGACATCGCCGGCGGGCTGGCCACGGGATGGCTTGCGCATGTTCTCCCAGCCGAATAGCGGCGCCATGATAATGCCTGCGAAGCCGATCCGCAGTCCCGCGAGCAGCATGGGGGAGAATTCGCGCAGGGCGATCTTGCCGGCAATGTAATTGCCGGACCAGAACGCCACCATCAGAAAGATGAGGACGTAGAGTAGAGCGCGTCCGCTCAACCGGCGGACTCCTCCCGGACGGTAATGGACCGGATGAAATCACGGTCGAGGGCGTAGCCGAAGCCGGGCTTATCGGAGATGGCGATGGTTCCGTAGGGCGTAGTTTCGACGGGAGGCACGATGATGTCGCGGGACCAATAGCGTTTGCTGGCGGAAACGTCGCCGGGGAGGACAAAGTTTGGCAGGGTGGATAGCGCGATGTTGTGGGCGCGGCCGATTCCGGCTTCGAGCATGCCGCCGCACCAGACGGGGACACTCGCCGCTTGAGCCACATCGTGGAGTCGTTTGGCTTCGCGGAAGCCGCCCACGCGGCCCAACTTTATGTTGATGATGCCGCAGGCACGGAGGCGGATGGCTTGTTCGGCGTGGTGCGCGGAGCGGATGCACTCGTCCAGGCAGATGGGCGTTTCAAGCTTGGCCTGCAGGACGGCGTGGTCGATGATGTCGTCGTGCGCCAGGGGCTGTTCGATCATCATCAGGTAGAACTCGTCGAGCTGTTTGAGGCGATCGGCATCCGCCAGGGTGTAGGCGGAGTTGGCGTCCGCCATCAATTTGATGGAAGGAAATCGGTTGCGTACCTGCCGGATGACATCCACATCCCAGCCGGGCTTGATTTTCATTTTGATGCGCTGATAGCCGGCGGCCAATTCGCGTTCGATCTTCTCGATGAGCTGCTCGACGGAATCCTGGATGCCGATGGACACGCCGCAGGGAATTTCGCGGCGCGCCCCGCCGCCGATGGTCTTCCAGAGCGGCTCGCCCGCCAGGCGGGCGGCCAGATCCCAGACAGCGGTTTCGAGGCCACCGCGAGCCATCTTGTGGCCACGGATATGGGCAGTGAGCGGCGCCACTTCGTCAGGGCCGGAGAAATTGCGCAGGAGGATGCGCGGGATGGCGTAGTCGCGCAGGATCAGCCAGGCGGATTCGGTCCACTCTTCGTTGTAGAAGGGCCTTTCGCCGGCGGTGACTTCGCCCCAGCCGGAAGCGCCATCACCGGACACTTCCACCAGGATGATGTCCCGTTCGGTAGTGCGGCCGAAACTGGTTTCGAAGAAGTGAACCAGCGGCATGCGGATCTGGCGCAGGGTTATGCGTTCGATTCGCATTCCCACCTCCCCAACAGGTACGTGCCGGCGGTATCGGATCGTTCAAAGCCGATGACGGCCAAGCCGCGATCGAAGGCTGCTGGACAAGCCTGCGCCTAGGTTTCTTTGAATCTCGCGCGCACGGCGGGGCTCCTGGCGGCGGATGACATGGATGTCCGCCGGGACTGCTATGCGCTCGACGATTTCGCGGACGGGCGCGCGCCCGGCGAGGATGCCTTCGGCGTGAGGGCTCGATAGCCACCATTCGGCGACGCAGCGATCGGTGGGCAAGCCGCCGTGCAGCGGACTGGTGGTGGTGCCGTACTGATTTTGCACGTAGCGGCGGACGATGGCGCCCAGGCGCTGCATATTGAAGAAGGCGTTTTTGAGTTCGAGCGGATCGAAGGTCCATTCGATCAGGGCGATTCCGCGATCGAGAGCATCCTGGCGTTGGAGCAGTTTCAACATGCGGCCGACTCCTTTATTGCGATAATCGGCCAGCACACCGAGCATGTGGCTATGAAGATAGCTTCCGCCGCCGCGCTTCAGGCCGGGTATCGACAGGAGGAAGCCCACCATCTGGGCGCCGTCGTAGGCCCCGAAGGCCTGGCCGCCAACGTTGGAGGCAACGACGAAGAGACGCACGGGCAATAATTCGATATCCTTGAAGCCCCAGACGGTTTTCTGGAGCTCGACGGCTTCCTGATACTGGCTGGTATCCGTTAAGGCGCGCAGCTCAATCATCGCTTGGACTCCTGCCAGAGGGCTTCCATTTCGGCGATAGTGGCGCCTTCCGGAGTTTTGCCCTGCTCGGCAAGCCTGCGCTCGATGTAGCCGAAGCGGCGGCGGAATTTCGCGTTGGTCTGGCGAAGGGCCTGTTCGGGATCGACTTTGACGAAGCGCGCGAGATTGACCAAGACGAACAGCATGTCCCCGAGTTCGCCCGCCAGTTGCTCGTGGGAAGTTTTATCCGGGTCGGCGCGGCGGGCTTCGTCGAATTCGGCGAGTTCCTCGTTCAGCTTTTCAAGGACTTGTTCGGCGTTATCCCAATCGAAGCCGACGTGCGCGGCGCGGGTGGTGATTTGATGCGCTTCGACCAGTGCTGGAAGGGCTCTCGGAACACTATCCAGCAGCCCCGTCTCGTCTTTCTTTTGTTTCTTCTCTTGGGCTTTGACGGCGCCCCAGATGCGGCGGACGTCGCCTTCCGTTTCGGCGGTCTGGTCGCCGAAGATGTGGGGATGGCGGCGGACCAGCTTCTCGTTGATGGCGTCGAGTGCATCGCCGATGGAAAACAGGTTCTCTTCGTCCGCCATTTGGGAGAAGAAGACCGACTGGAGGAGGAGGTCGCCCAACTCACCGGCAAGCTCGGACCAGTTGCGGGCGTCGATGGCATCCATGACCTCATAGGTTTCTTCGAGGAGATAGGGCTTGATGGAGTCGAAGGTCTGTTCGCGGTCCCACGGGCAGCCGCCGGGGGCTCGCAAACGCGCCATGATTTCAACCAGTTTCTGGAATTTTTCGCCGGCGGTGGGGGACAAGTCCCAATTTAACATAGGCTTTAAATTCCGCTCTAAGCGTTTTGGAATGGCGGCTCGTCTTTATCTTTTGGAGGCCAAATCGCCGGTGTGTCATGGATAAACGAGTCGTTGTGTATCGCTGCGCATTGGCAGCAATGTTAGTTGCGGGCAGGTTGTGCCCGGCAGCCGAGAGTGCATCTCGCCCGCTGGCTATCGAACAAGGCGCATACGTAGCGAAAGCGGGAGAATCCGTACAGATTTCGGCGTCGCAGGAGACGCTGGATTTTCTTCTAAAGGCGAAGAAGGTTCAGGTGCAGTTGGACGACGGGAAGGCGACGGCGGTGGTCGCTGGGCATAACCGAACCAAGACGCAGATGATGTTTGCGGTTCCGGCGCAGACCAAGGAAGGAACTTATCAAGCCAAAGTTACTGCCACCAGTGCGGCCGGTGAGGCACGGACGACCACGATCGCGATGACCGTGAAGCCGAGGCAGGCGGTGCCGACGGGGTCGACGCGACCGCCGGTGGTGTTGCTGAATGGTTGGGAAACGGGCTTCACGGGTGAGTGTCCGATTTCGACGAGTTCTTCGGAGACCTTTGGCAATCTGGCAAGCTATCTGATTGACGACGGCGTGCCGGTAGTTTATCTCTTCGACAACTGCGCGGTGGATCCGAACGAGACGATCGAAACGCTGGGTAACGATCTGGCGACCTACTTGAATACGATCAAAGACTCGAACGGCGATCAGGTGGAGCAGATCGATCTGGTGGGGTTTAGCATGGGCGGACTGATCGCGCGCTCCTATCTGGCGGGCTTGCAGCCGAGCGATGTGGCAACACCGCCGACGCCGACCTTGGTGCGCGACTTGATTCTGATCGCGACGCCGAATTTCGGATCGTTCGTCGCTGGGAACTATGGGACCACGCTGTTGTCGGAGCCGGGCACGCAGGATGCGGAAATGGTGCCGGGCAGTTCGTTTTTGTGGAATCTGGCAACGTGGAACCAGCGCGGCGACGATTTGCGGGGGGTGAACGCTCTGGCAATCATCGGCAACGCGGCGCCATATCTGGCTAGTCTGGAAGCAACGGCGCAACAGAATAACGCGAGTGACGGACTGGTATCGGAAACCAGCGCCTCGTTGGGGTTTGCTCTGCCCGATTCGACGCCCACGCAGGTAGTGCCGTATTGCCATGTGGATCCGTCGGTGTTCACCAATACACTTTTCGGCACATTCAATTGCGACGCCGCGGGCATCGCGAACGTGACCAGTACGACGCAGGAAACCGGCGAGATCGTGCGCTCGTTTCTGTCCGGCACGACGGATTGGAAATCGATTGGGACGGCCGCATCGAAGGACGCATGGTTATCGATCGACGGCGGGATATTTTTCGGTATGCAGAGCCAGACCGGAACCTACGCGCAGGATATAACATCGGTGGCGTGGGGCACGGTGGCGCTGACCAACGGCGGGCGACGAGGACACTATCTTCTACGCGGATTTCGTATCGGGCACCGGAGATTTCGAGGCGGCCAGTACTTCGCTGGGAACGATCAACTGCGGCACGCTGGCGCAGGCGATCGGATACTTTGCGGCGGCGCGGTGCAAGATCGACACCGCCATATTTTCGGTGGGACCGCTGAGCAGCGCGCCGGGGCGTACGGTAATCTCCGGTGGGTCGATCACGATAACGGGCAACGATTTCCAGACGCAGTGCAGCAGTTGCCAAGTTTATGCCACGCCGGTGAACGCGACGACGCAGACGGCGTTGACGGTGACGTCCTGGACCAATACAGCGATTACGGCGACGCTGCCTTCTACGTTCACCGGATTGGTGACGATTTCGGTTTCAGCCGTGCCGGGGACGGATGCGATCACGATTATGGCGGCCGCGGCGACTTCGAGTCCCGCGTTGGCGGCAACACCCGCGAGCCTGCAATTCGCGTATATGGCGGGCGGCTCGGCTCCCTCGGCGCAATCGGTACAGATTACGAACAGTGGTACGGGGACGCTGTCCTGGACCGCGGCTTCGAGTCAATCGTGGCTGACGTTGTCGTCGACATCGGGGACGGCGCCTTCTACGCTTTCGGTTTCGGTGTCGCCCGGGTCAATGACGGCTGGGACTTACAGCGGGACAGTGACGATCACGGCTTCGGGCGCAACCGGTAGTCCGGCAACGATTGCCGTGACGCTGACGGTGACGGCGGCGGTACAGCCCGCGATTCTGACGGTGACGCCGCAGTCGCTGAATTTCGCTTACACGGTGGGCAGCGCATATCCGGCGGCGCAGACAGTGGCGGTTACCAACACAGGCTCCGGTACGCTGGCGTGGACTGCGACATCGAGCGCGTCGTGGGTCACCCTATCGCCGGCATCGGGGACGGCGCCTTCGACTTTGACGATCACGGCGAGCGCCGGAAACTTGGCCGCAGGGAGCTACGCCGCGACGGTACAGATTGCGGCCGCTGGCGCAACCGGAAGTCCGGCGACGGTGACGGTAGCGCTGGTGGTGCAGGGGACGCAGCCGGCGGGGGTCATCACCGGCGTGACCAATGCGGCGAGCTTTACGGCGAACATTGCCGCGGCGGGATGGGTTTCGATTTTTGGCACGAATCTTTCCACGGTCACCTCGACCTGGAGTGTGAGCGATTTTGTGAACGGCGCCTTGCCGACGACGCTGGGCGGCGTGTCGGTGACGATCGACGGTCTGCCGGCGTACGTGGAATTCATCAGCCCGACGCAGATCAACGTGCTGGCTCCGGACGATACGAAGACTGGCGCGGTGGCGGTACAGGTAACAGCGGCGGGCCAGACCAGCAACTCCTTCACGGTGCAGAAGCAGGAGTATGTCCCCGCATTTTTCACCTTCGACAACGGTAAGTATGTGGCGGCGCTGCACAATGCGAATTACACGTATGTGGGGGCGGCGAGCGTGGTGGCCGGGGCGACGCCGGCTGTACCGGGAGAAGTGGTGCTGTTGTATGGCACGGGATTCGGACCGACCGATCCGGCGACACCGACGGACCAGTTGGTGGCCAGCCCGGCCCCGCTGCCGGCGAACTCCGTGCAAATCACGCTTGGCGGAGTGGCGGCGAATGTAGTTTTCGCGGGGCTGACGGAATCGGGTCTGTACCAGTTCGATGTGACGGTGCCGAGCCTGCCGAGCGGCGACGCGGCTGTCGTCGCGACCATCGGCGGCGTGGCGACGCAGACCGGCGTTTCGATCACCATCCAGTAGCGTTCGCTATCATTAATAGCGGACATGCAGACCAAGCAATTAGGCAACAGCGACATGCGGATTACGCCGATGGGTATCGGCGCGTGGGCCATGGGCGGCGGCGGTTGGGCATTCGCCTGGGGGCCGCAGGACGATAACGAATCGATCGCCGCCATTCACGCGGGGCTGGACGCCGGCATCAACTGGATCGATACGGCGGCGGTCTACGGGCTCGGGCATTCGGAAGAAGTGGTGGCGCGGGCGCTCGCAGGCCGATCCCAGAAGCCTTACGTTTTTACAAAGTGCGAGCGGGTGTGGAATGAGAAGCGCGAAATCGCGAAGAGCCTGAAGCGCGATTCCATCCGGCGCGAGGTGGAAGCCAGCCTGCGGCGGCTGCGATTGGATGCGATCGACCTTTACCAGATTCACTGGCCGGAACCGGACGAGGACGTGGAAGAAGGCTGGACGGCGATGGCGGAACTGCAACGCGAGGGAAAGGTGCGCTGGATCGGTGTGTCGAACTTCAATGCCGATCAGATGCGGCGGGCGCAGGCGATTGCTCCGATTACTTCGCTGCAGCCTCCTTATTCGATGCTTTCACCGGAGATCGAGGAATCGATTCTGCCGTATGCGCAGGGTAACGGCATCGGCGTGATCGTATATTCGCCGATGAAATCGGGGCTACTGTCGGGCGCCATGACGAAAGAGCGTGTGGCCGCTATGCCGGAAGACGATTTCCGGCGGCGCACACCGCAATTCCAGGAGCCCAAGCTGACGCGCAATCTGGAACTGGCGGAATTGCTGCGGGCCATCGGCAAGCGGCATGGGCGCACGACGGGGGAAGTGGCGATCGCCTGGACGCTGCGGCATCCGGCGGTGACGGCGGCGATCGTGGGCATGCGATCGGCGAAGCAGGTGGAAGGCGTGATCGGCGCGATGGAGTTCAGGCTGAGCGGCGACGAAATCGGGGAGATCGAGCGCTTTCTAAAGCCGGCCGCGTAGTGTGGTGCTTGCTGAACGGCGAAAGCCTGGCGGGCCTGCGAGATATAATGATGGACCGGCACCCCCGCACATGGATCTTCTCCGGTTAGTTCGCACGGCCGCGCTCGCCGCGATGCCGAGCTTGTTGTTCGCGGTGGATTTCGCCACCGAGGTGCATCCGATTCTGGCGTCGCGCTGCGCGCCCTGCCACAGGGGGGAAAAGCCGGCGGCGGGTTTGTCGCTCGAGAGCCGCGCGGCGACGATTGCGGGAGGCGCGAGCGGCGCGGCGATCCAGCCTGGGGACAGCGCGGCGAGCCTGCTGATTCAAAAGGTAAGCGGACAGCGGGGGCCAATCATGCCGGCTTCCGGGGAGCCTTTGACGGAGGCGCAGATCGCGACGTTGCGGGCGTGGATCGACACGGGCGCAACGTGGCCGAAGACGACGCCCGCGCCGGTTGGGTGGGTGGCGCCGATCGCGCCGCGGCAGCCGGACGTGCCGGTGGGTAGCGAGGCGCATCCCGTCGACCGGTTCATCGCGGCGTATTTTGCGCGGCATGCCATTCCATTCCCCGAAGCGGCTTCGGACGCGCGATTTGCCCGACGGGTTTACTTCGATTCGTGGGGCCTGCCTCCGACGCCTGCTCAACTGGAAGTTTTCGAGCGCGATGGACGGCCCGACAAACGCGCACGGCTTATCGATGAATTGCTGGCCAACCCGCGGATGTATGCCGGACACTGGATCAGCTGGTGGAACGATCTGCTGCGCAACGATCAAGGCGGCGAATACGCGGGCGAACGTAAGTCGATTACAGACTGGCTGCTGAACAGCCTGCAGCAGAATCTCTCTTACGAGAAGATGATCGCGGCGCTGGTAAATCCGGTTCAGAAGACGGACCCGGATGGATTCCTGATCGGCGTGAACTGGCGCGGCGATATCAATGCCAGCCAAACGCCTTTCATGCAGGCGGCGCAGAATACGGCGCAGATTTTCCTGGGAATCAACTTGAAATGCGCGTCCTGCCACGATAGTTTCATCAACCGGTACAAGCTGCGGGAGTCATACGGGATGGCGGCATTGTTCGCGCCGCAGAGCCGTCTGGAGTTGGTGCGCTGCGATGTGAAGACGGGGAAATTTACGGGGCCGCAGTTGCTATATCCGGAACTGGGTACGGTGGCGGAGGAGGCATCGCTGGCGGAGCGGCACGCGGCGGGGGCGCGATTTTTTACCGATCCAAGGAACGGGCGCGTGGCGCGGACGATCGTGAACCGGTATTGGCAGAAGCTCTTGGGGCGCGGGCTGGTCGAACCGGTCGACGAAATGGACGGAGAACCGTGGAACGCGGATCTGCTGGACTGGCTAGCTTCGGACTTCACAGCCCACGGCAGCGATTTGAAATATCTGCTGCGGTTGCTGATGACGTCGAAGGCTTACCAGATGCAGGCGGCGGTGACGAGCGAACTTCCGGAGAAACCTTATGTATTTCGCGGGCCGCAGGTAAGGCGGCTGACTGCCGAAGAATTTGCCGATACGGTCTCGGCGATAACCGGGGAATGGCCGGTGCTGGAGAGAGATCCAAGCCGGGACCGGATGGCAAATCCCGCGCGCGACTGGCAGGCGAAGGCGACGCCGCTGGGATTTGCGCTGGGGCGTCCGGTGCGCGACCAGGTTTTCACCACGCGCGACAACCGGCCCACGACGTTTCAGGCGTTGGAACTGGTAAACGGCGCGACGATGGAGAACATGCTGCGGCGAGGGGCGCTGCGACTACTCGGGGAACTGCCGGCCGAGCCCGAAAATCTATTTGACAGTGGCAGGCTGCGTAAGGGCGCAGTGGACTTTGATGTCGATGTTACCGGGTTGAAACAGTTGTGGATGCTGGAGCAGGATGCGGGGTCATACGACCCGGCGCGGACAGTTGCGGGCTGGGTAAAGGTGGAGCTATACGGCCCCCAGGGCGTGCGGGATATGGCGGACTTGGCACCGGGTGGCTTGACGCGACAGACGCTGACGGCCAACAAGCAGAGCGCCGGCGAAGCGATCACGATGCCTTTGGGCACCAGGATCGTGCTTCCGATGGACGGCAAATGGGTGCGGATTCGCGGACGCGTGGCACTGGACGATCACTCGACGCAGGACGATATCGAAGGTTCGGTGCGGTTTTTCATCTTTGCGGCGGAACCGGATAAAGAGCGTCTGGTAAGAGTAGCGGGGGAGCCTCCGGAGGCGCTGCCCGCGAGGCTAACCAGCGTGAACGAGGCGGCCGAGCGGCTTTATTTGCAACTTTTTGGCCGAAAACCGAACGCGGAGGAGTTGCGCATCGTAAGAAGCTATTTCGCGGGCGGGAAATTATCGCCGGCGGCACTGGAGGATTTACTGTGGAGTTTACTGTTGCATCCCGACTGTCAGTACTTGTATTAGCCGCGGGCGCGTCCATTTTTGCGCAAGAAGGCGGCGCGGCGGGCGCGGGCAGCGCGGTTTACCAGAAACACTGCGCGCAATGCCATGACAAAGGCGTGGGGCGTGCGCCGCAGCTATTGACGCTGAGCCTGTCGACTCCCGAGGCCGTGATAGCGGCGCTAACCAGCGGGAAGATGCTGGAACAAGGCAAGGCGCTGACGTCCGCTGAAAAGCGCGAAGTAGCGATGTTCGTCACCGGCAAGACCTTTGGCGCGGATGCTCCAGCGCCACCGCAAGGTGCTTGCGCGGGCACGGCGCCCGCATTCGAAAAGCCTTTTGCTGGGCCGTACTGGAACGGGTGGGGCGTGACGCCGGCGAATTTGCGCATGCAGCCGGCAGCGATGGCGGGCTTGAAGGCGGAGGATATCCCGCGATTGAAGCTGAAGTGGGCGTTTGGTTTTCAAGGCGCCGGGAAGGCAGCCGGGCAGGCGACCGTAGTGGGCGGACGGATTTTCACGGGCAGCGATCCGGGCAAGGTGTATGCGCTGGATGCAGCGACAGGCTGTATTCTGTGGACGTTCAAGGCGGACGCATCGGTGCGCAGCGCGATCACGATTGGGCCGGTGGGCGGCAAGTGGGCCGCGTATTTCGGGGATCAGAGGGCGCAGGCTTATGCGGTGGATGCGGCGACGGGCACACTGTTGTGGAAGGTGAAGGTGGAGGAGCATCCGGCGGCGATGATCACGGGCGCGCCCGCGCTGTTTGAAGGGCGATTGTATGTGCCCACTTCGTCGTACGAGGAAGTGACCGGCGGAGCTGTTAAGTATGAGTGCTGCAAATTTCGCGGCGCGGTGACGGCTCTGGACGCGGCGAGCGGGAAGCAACTCTGGAAGAGTTACACGATTGCGGAAGAGCCGCATCCGGTGCGCAAGAACAAGCAAGGGACGCAGCTTTGGGGGCCTTCGGGCGCGGGCGTCTGGTCGTCGCCCACCATCGATGCCAAGCGGCATGCGGTTTACGTGACGACGGGAGACGCTTACTCAGATCCGCCAGCGCGCACCAGCGATTCGTTTTTGGCGTTCGATATGGATAGCGGGAAACTGCTATGGTCGCGCCAATTGACGGAGGGCGACGCTTTCAACCTAGGCTGCCCTTCGAACGATAACTGCCCGGAGGCTAAGGGTCCGGATTTCGATTTTGGCTGCTCGCCGAACCTGGTGGATCTGCCGAATGGGAAACGGGCGTTGATCGCAGGGCAGAAATCGGGAATGGTCCATGCGCTCGATCCGGACCAACAAGGTGAAGTGATCTGGCAGACGCGGGTGGGCAAGGGAGGCCCCCTGGGGGGCGTGCAATGGGGCAACGCGTCGGATGGACAGAATGTTTATGCCGCGGTTTCCGATCATTATGCGACGCAGAACCTGAAGGAAGCCGGCGGCATGTGGGCGCTGAAACTGGCGACCGGCGAGAAGGTGTGGAATACGCCGGCGCCCGAATGCGAAAAGAAAGGTTGCAGCCCAGCACAGTCGGCCGCGGTAACGGCGATTCCGGGCGTGGTGTTTTCGGGTTCTCTGGACGGGCATCTGCGCGCGTACGCGACGAACGATGGCAAGATCGTTTGGGACGTGGATACGGCGACCGATTATCAGACGGTAAACGGCGTGAAAGCCAAAGGCGGATCGCTGGATGGACCGGGGCCCGTGGTGGTGGCGGGTACGCTTTACGTAAATTCCGGCTACGGGATGTTCGGCGCCATGCCGGGCAATGTGCTGTTGGCGTTTACGGTGGACGGGAAGTGAGATGACGTTTGTGGACGCGCTACGGCTGGCGGCTTGCATTGGAAAGGTCGAAGAGAGCAAGTCGTACGGAACGCCCGCGATTAAGGTGGATGGGAAACTGATCGCGCGTCTGAAGGAAGATGGCGAATCGCTGGTGGTTGGAACGACGTTCGAGGAACGGGAAGAAATGATGGGGGCGGAGCCCGAAACGTACTTCATCACCGATCACTATCTGAAATATCCTTATGTGTTGGTGCGGCTGCCGCGGGTGAATCCGGACGCTCTGCGGGACTTGCTGGCGCGCGCGATGAAACTTGCCGCGGCGAGCAAGAAACGCCGCCGGTAGTAACATAGAGGCAAGCATGGATCGCAATTTTTCACGTCGCAGTTTTCTGCGGCTTTCCGGCTCGGCGGCTTTGGCGGCGCTGGCAGGCGGCGAAGCCCGGCTTTTGGCGAGCGCGACGAGAATCGCGCCGCGCGCGGACAGCATGATCCTGCTGTGGATGGCGGGCGGCATGGCGCAAACCGAAACCTTCGATCCGAAGCGGTATACGCCTTACGAAACGGGCATGGAGTCGAAGCGGGTGCTGAGCACGTTTCCGGCGATCGATACGGTGGTCGACGAGATCAAGCTTTCGGCAGGGCTCGAACGCATCGCGAAGATCATGGACCGCGGTACGCTGATCCGGTCGCACCGCGTGGGCGACTTGGGATTCATCCTGCATGCGCGGCATCAGTTTCACTGGCACACCGGATATGCGCCTCCGCAATCGGTGGCCGCGCCGCACATGGGCGCGGTGATCTCGCGAACGCTGGGGCCGCGCAATCCGGATATTCCCGCGTTCATCGATATCGGGCAGAATCTGGAAATCGGCGGCGAGAGCGATGCGGTGAAAGCATTTCATACGGCCGGGTTTCTGGGCAGCGAGCACGCTCCGTTTCTGATCTCGGATCCGCGCGACGCGGTGGCGCGCGTGCGGCCGTCCGAGCACGTCGGGCCGGCGCGGTTCACGAATCGGTACGAAGAATACAAGAAGCTGGTCGCAGCGAGTCCGGTGGGGCAATACGGCAGCGACTTTCAGCGCGAGAGTCTGCTGCGGTCGTTCGACAATGCGCACCGGCTGTTGATATCGCCGGCCGCCAAGGCGTTCGATCTGAGCCTGGAGCCGAAAGCCAGCTACGACACTTACAATACGGGACGCTTCGGACTGGGCTGTTTGCTGGCGCGGCGGCTGGTGGAAGCGGGCGCGCGGTTTATCGAAGTGACTACGGAATACATTCCTTTTCGCTATTGGGACACGCACGAAAACGGGCACAAACGCGCGCAAGGGATGAAGGAAGCGATCGACGCGCCGGTGGCGCAATTGATTCTCGACCTGGAAGCGCGAGGACTGCTGGATCGTACGCTGGTGGTGCTGGCCAGTGAATTCGGGCGCGACATGATGACGGAGGGAAAGCCGGGCGCGGAAGTGAAGGAACAGGTAGAGCAGCCGGACATCATGACCGAGCCGAAGCATTACGGCATGCACCGCCATTTCACCGAAGCTTGTTCGGTGCTGATGTTCGGCGGCGGCATGCCAAAGGGCAAGTTGTACGGACGTACGGCGGACGAGCGGCCGTGCAGTATCGTGGAGAATCCGGTGACCATTGAGGATCTGCACGCGACCATTTATACGGCGCTGGGGATTGCGCCGGACACGGCGTACGAGGTGGAGAAGCGGCCATTCTATGTCACCAAGGACGCTAAAGGGAAAGCGGTCGCATCGCTGCGCGCGTGACGCGGGGCGTAGAGATCGGGGTGCGCGATGGCGGCCAGGATTTCTAGGGACTCCACTAGGCGAGGGCCGGGCCTGTTGAAGTACTGGTTGCCGTCGGCGACGTAGACCTGTCGGTTCCGCACGGCGCGCAGATCCGGCCAGGCGGGACGGCCGGTGAGCCAGTGCATTTCACTGGCGGCGCGCGAGAGATCGAAACCGCAGGGCATTACCAGGATGATGTCGGGATCGGCGGCGGTTAGATCATCCCAGGTTTGCCATGCGACGTTTTTGGCGCCCGCCATTTCGACGAGTTCGGGCATCCAGTTGGCGGCAGCCATGATCGGCTCGATCCATTCGATGCAAGCGAGCGTTGGACGAGCGGGCGCGGTGGCGACCGCGACGGCGATGGCTTGCATACGCGTCTGGAGGGCTGTTACGACCTGTTCGCCGCGTTCTTGGATTTCGAGAGAGCGGGCTACACGGCGGATGTCTTCCCAGACTTCGGTTAGTGACGAAGGCATCAACGAGACGATTTTGGGATGGCTGGAAAGGCTTGCCGCCACCGATCTTTCCACATCGGCAAGGCTCACGGCACAGACACGGCAATGAATCTGGGTCAGGATGTGAGTGGGCTGCAACTGCTCAAGCATGTCGTCGAATACCTGGTAGACGGAAATGGATTCGGCCATGCTCTGGCGGACGAGGCTATCGATTACGCGGCTATCGCCATCGACGGCGAAGCGCGGCGCTGTGCAGACGGGGAGGGCGCGCACTGCTGGCGGATGGTCGCACTCGTGGGAACGGCCGACCAGCCAGGGGAGCGCGCCGAGCGCGTCGACGATTTCGGTGGCGCTGGAGATCATGGAGACAATGCGCGGCGCGGGCCGCAAATCGCTGAACAGGAAGCCATCGGAATCGCGCAGTTCGCCGGTGACAACTGGAATGGGATGAGAGAACATCGGGCCGGCATAGGCGAAGGTGTGAAACTCGCCATTCTCGCCGCAAGGATCGACATGAGAAGGGAGATCGGCCAGCAATGCGGAGTCGAACTCGCGGCCGGCAAAGGTGGGGCCGAGCACCTTCTTGTCGAGACAGGTAAGGCGGGCGCGAAGGCCGCCGTCGATCATCTGGCGAGCTAGATCTGGGGTGGGGATTTCCCAGAGCGGGAACATGGTGGCGAGTCCTGTGCCAGCCAGCTTTTGTTCGCGATATGCGCGGACATCACGCAGAAAAAGATCGCCGAAGACCATCACTTCAAATCCATCGGCGACGGCGGCGCGGCAGGCTTCCGCCATGAGCGGTTCGTATTGGTCGTTGGAGCAGGGCCAGGGAAGCTCGACCGCGCGCAGGGGGAGCCCGACAGCCACAGCTTGCGCTTGCACCAGTTCGCGGCGGACTGCATGCATGGCGACGCGGTCCGCAGCCTGATTGAAAGTGGTAAGCAGGGCGGCGATTTCGATGCCCAACTCGCTGGCGCGGGAGCGCGCGACCTGCAAGGCCCAAGCACTATCCTTGCCGCTCGACCAGGAAAGAATCGCGCGCCGCAAAAGTTTCCTTTAGGCGATAGCGGGAACGCGCTCGGCGGTGCGAACGGTGCGGCTGAGCCAGGCATGCAGTCCGAAAAGGACGCCGGAATAAAGCAGGTCGCTGGCGACGGTACGGGCGAAGAACGGAATCGCCTGGGTGTAGCAGAGGACCAGTCCCGACCAGCTATGTGCATACCAGCCAAGCCAAGTGCCGAAGTTGGAGATGACGAAGAACTGTACACTGCAGGCGAGGCAGGCGACGCCGATGCGTATGGGGCTCTCGGTGGATTGCAGGCGACGGCCGATCCATACGGTAATCATGAAGCTGAGGTACACGAACGGCGTCGCGACGGAATACCCACCGCGCAAGGGATCGGTAACGGCCATCAACAGGAGGGGCAGCGCAAACGCTTGCCAGCCGGGCAGGCGCGCGCCTGCGTAGAGACTCATGCCGCCCACCGGGGCGAAGTTCGGCGGATGCGGCAAGAGGCGAAGAATCGCCCCCATTACCGTAAGGCTTGTCGCCAGCGGCCGAACGCTATTTCCACGATCCATGTTCTCTCCTTACTCTGATAGTGTACCGCCGCTCGGTTGACCACCGCTGGCGGATTGATTGGGTTGCCAGAGCGTTTCGGGGGAACCGGCTCGATGGCTGGCCCATCGGCTCCAGACGAAGAAGGCGTCGCTGAGGCGATTCAAGTACTGCACGGCTTCCGGGGGAATGGGTTCTTCGCGCGCCAGGGCAGCAGCGAGGCGCTCGGCGCGGCGGCACACGGTGCGGCAGATGTGAAGTTCGGCGTTCAAGCGGGAGCCGCCCGGCAGAACGAATGAGCGGAGAGGCGAGAGTTCCAGGTTGGCGCGGTCCATTTCTTCTTCGAGACGGTCGATATCGGCGGAAGTGATGCGCGCCTGGCGCGGGTGGACATCGGCGGGCAAGGTAGCGAGGATGGAACCGAGGTTGAAAAGCTCGTGCTGAACGCGCAACAGGATGGTGGCCAGACCCGATTGCGCGGGGTCGGCGGCGGCGGTTTCACGGGCGAGACCGGCGAAGGCGTTCAACTCGTCGACGGTGCCGTAGGCTTCGATGCGGCGGGAATCTTTGGGGACGCGCTGGCCGCCGGCCAGGCTGGTTTCGCCGGCATCGCCCTGGCGGGTGTAGACGCGATTGATGGCCAGGCGCGGGTCTTGGAATTTTGGCTCCATGGTATGCAGGATACATCGGGCGCGGCTGCCGCTGTTAGAATGGAGAGAATCTGGGAACGCCATGAGCATCGACGAACGCCTCGAAAAACTCGCGGAACGGCACGAAGCATTGACGCAAGCGGTGGATTTGCTGGCTGGGATGTACCAGCAAAACGAGCGCCGGTTGACGCAAGTGTTGGATGCCATCAACCGGCTGGCGAATATCGCGGAAGCGCACGATGTGCGGCTGGACGATCACGAGCGCCCGGACGATCCGTCGCACGCGGCGTAGGCCGCTACTTGGCGGCGAGGAGCGCGTCGAGGAGACTTGGGCCGATCATGCTGCCCCAACCAGTGACCAAGTCAAAGCCGGTGACTGCGGAATACTTGCCGTTGCTGCCGCTCACGATGTCGTGGAAATCGCTGGTAAAGGCGGACCCCACGCCGATCTTGTAAATGAGGGCATTGATGAAGCCCAGCGGCGCGCCGCCATTGGTGGCCGATTGCTGGTTGACCATGGCCATGAACCCTGCCCATTGCGGAGCGGCATAACTGGTGCCGCCGTTTCCGCCGTAGCATCCGCCGTCGAAGCAACTGTACTGATTGGTGTTGGCTTCAGCGGCGACATCGGGGATGTTGCGCAGCGTTTTAGACCCTTTGTTGGTGGAGTTGATTACTCCGGCGAGTTTTTGGTATCCGGGGATGGGGACGTTATTCTTGGAGGGCATGCCGGCGCTTCCGCTCCAGCCGGTTTCAGATGCCCAGGCGCCGCCCGGCCCAGTTGTGGTGAGGTCGGTACCGCCGACGGCGGTCACGTAAGGATCGTCGGAAGGCCAGATGGAATCGGCGGGTGTGGACGATCCGTTGTCGCCCGTGGCTACGAAGAAGGTCTGGCCCTGAGCGATCATTTCTTTGAAGATCGGATCGATGCTGGTTTCGTCGTCGGTCCAACCCCAGGAGCAACTGAGCTGCTTGGAGGTGTTATCGGCGGCCATCTGGCTGAGAATGGAAACGTCGCTGCTCCCGACGTAAACGACCACCTGGCTGAGGGCCGGCGCCATTGAAATGGTCATTTCGATATCGAGCGCCTGTTCGCTGTCGTCGCATTTGGGGGGTGCGCAACCGAGAGGGCGGCCGTTGACGGAGACACCGACGACGGGGACGTTTAGCGGCTGGTTTACCTTCTGAAAGTAGAGCTGGACATCGCTGAGTTCGTAGCCGGCATACTCGAACAGGCCGACAGACTGGCCGGCGCCATTGAGAGGGCCGGAACCGTAGTAGGCAGCGCGCATATCGCTGCCGATAAATTGTCCATTGGGACCGGAGCCCGTGGTCTTACTGGCGGCATCCGGAGCGGCGTTGAGGATGCGCTTGGGATAGGGCAGGCTGAAGTTATCGAGACCGGAGATGTGCAGGACGGGGACTTGCACGTCGAGCGTTGGTTCGCGATCGGGGGCATAGAAGGTGCGGCTTTCGGTGGGGTGTTGGTAGACACCCAGGTTGACGTGGAAGGCGGATTCGATATTGGCGACCGGGCCTTCAACGTCGATGACCAGGCGGTTGGCGCGGGTGGCGGTAACGGCGAGGCCGTGCGCTTGCGAGTAGTGGACCAGCGCATCGTGATCGTCGACGGAGGGGCCGAACTGATCGGCAAATTCGGCGACGGACAGGTAGTGGTGGTAGTTCGGGTCTTGCGGATCGTAGAGGCGCTCGAGCAACGCGTCAAGTCCGGCCTCGTTGCGCAGAGGCAAGGAGATCGCCAACGCCATGTTCTGCGACGCGGGAAGCGCGCCTACGCGCTGAGCTCGTCCGGCGGCAACGGCCGCGGGTACGTGGGAAGTCAGAGCCGCGTGCGACTGCGCCAGCGCCAAGCCGGAGAAAACGGTGATGCCCGAAAAAAGTGTAGCTCTTCTTAAAAGTGCGTACATGCCACCCTCCTGGGCTGAGTATACACGATCCTCAAATTGAGATGAGCAGTGGGGAGCCGCTCTGGTACTATCGAGCTTGGCTCTATCGGGACTCTCGCGCGGGCAAAAGATCGGCGTGGTGCTGGCCGCGATCGTTTACATTGGCGGCGGCACGCTGCATTTTCTGAAGCCGGAACCGTATTTGAAGATCATGCCGCCGTTTCTGCCGTGGCATCTGGCGCTGGTATGTATCAGCGGCGTATTCGAGATTTTGGGAGGAGTGGGATTGCTGGCGGCACGCGTGCGCAAGGCGGCGGGGTGGGGACTGGTAGCGTTGTTGATTGCGATTTTCCCGGCGAATATCTATATGGCTACCAATCCAGTGGAAGCGGGAGCAGCGGGCATACCGGCGGTGCTGCGGTGGGGAAGACTGCCGCTGCAAGGGCTACTGATTTGGTGGGTGGTATGGGCAGCAGGGTTGAGACAGGGGAGCGGGGCGAGAAGTGTTTAGAACCCGTAATCGCGCTGGCGAAGCCCATCCCGATACGCTTCTTTCGCCCTGGTTGCTTTCTCCTGGGCGGCTAACTGCTTGAATCCTGCCTGATCCCACGATTCCCAGGCGGGGATGGAGTAATCATGGGAGGCGAGGGCCTCTTCTTCGCGGATGGCGGCGACCCATTCATCGACGGCGGCTTTGTACGCCTTCTGTAAGCGATCCAATTCGTCAGTTTCAATCGGCATGTTTCGATCCGTTTCCGGCTACTTGACTCCAAATCGCAAGAGCACGTTTAGGGCGAAGGCGAAGATACCCGCGCCGAGCAGGACGCAGACCGGGCAGGGTCAGCACCCAGGCGAGCAAGCAGATTGCGGAGGGTGTCCATCTGCAAGCCGGAGTGGTTTGCCGCCATGGTGCCGGCGACGCCCGAGGAAAGCACGTGCGTGGTACTGACCGGAAGGCCTAAACTGTCGGCGGCGAGAATGGTTGCCATGGCGACCAGTTCGGCCGATGCGCCTTGCGCATAGGTCAGATGCTCTTTGCCGATTTTTTCGCCGACCGTGACGACAATGCGCTTCCAGCCGATCATGGTGCCGAAGCCGAGGGCGATGCGCGACCGCGACCTTCACCCAGACCGGGATGAATTTGGTCACTTTGTCCATGCTTGCGTTTCAGAGTCGGCTGCGGCTTGCTGTTCGTCCGGATCTTCGAGCTTGTGCTGCTTGATCAGTTTGCCCAGCGATTCGGAGACAGATAGAGGTCGCTACGAAGGTGCAGAGCGCTCGCTCGGGTCAGCGTCGCGTAAGGCTTGTGGCCGGTCGAGGAGTTCGCGAGATTTCGCGGCACTTGGTTCCGATGGCGGCGAAGGTGCGGTCGGTGAGCTTTGCCGCTGGTCTTGAGGTAGCTGGACAACTCGTCGGCCGCGACCTGGGAGCCGGCCATGGCGACGCCGGGCGCGTGGCGGTCCATCTGAAAAGAGATGGTTTGCGTGGTGGCGGTCAGTTCGGCGATGGACGCTTGGCTGGTGCTCAGATCGACGGCGAAAGTGACGGGCACGATGCCGATCAGGATCAGCATGATCAGGCCCATGCCCTTCTGGCCGTCGTTGGAGCCGTGGGCGAAGCTGACGCCAGTGCAGGTGAGGATCAGCAGGCCGCGAATCCACAGCGGCGGCGGCTTGTCTTTTTCGGGCGCCTCGTAAAGTCCTGGTCGCTTGATCAGACACCTTGCACAGCAGCAGCAACAGCGCGGCGCAGAACGAAGCCGACGATCGGGCGAGACCAGCAGCGAGATACCGACTTCCTGAGCCTTGGCCCAGTTGACGCCGTCGCCGAATTCGTGGCCGTCCGACCAGCATGGAGTTCGCCAGTCCGACGCCCATGATCGAGCCGATCAGGGTGTGCGAGCTGGAGGCGGGCAGGCCGAGATACCAGGTGCCGAGGTTCCAGATGATCGCCGAGATCAGCAGGGCGAACACCATCGCGAATCCCGCGCCCGAGCCGACATTGAGCACCAGTTCGACCGGCAGCAGCGCGAGCGACGCCGAACGCGACGGCGCCCGGTCGAAGTCAGCACGCCGATCAGGTTCCAGCAGCCCGACCAGACGACCGCGACGATCGGCTTCAGAGAGTGGGTGTAGATGACGGTCGCCACGGCATTGGCGGTATCGTGAAAGCCGTTGACGAACTCAAAACTCAGCGCCAGCCCCAGCGCCAACAGCAAAAAAAAGGCGGTTCCAAACGTCAGCGTCTGTCCGAACAATTCCATTCGCGTTGCTCCCTCCGGCGACAAAAACCCGAGTCTATCGCGTTAATGTTTCAAATCAATGAAGGAGTGTGACAAGTTCACTGCGGTTGATCGATTTGCGGTTTGCAGGCGGGTTTTCACAGAAGAAGCGCACGACGGCGGAAATCGCGATCATCAGCAGCAGGAGAACACCCAGGAACAGGAGGATCAAGGGGAGACAGCACATGGGCCGCCAGACGGCACTGTGAATCGAGCTCCACACGCTCAGAGCCCAGGCGCCCCAGAGCGCGAACAGCAACGATCCACGAGAACGCGGAGGACGGCGGCCACCGTGGCGAAGACAGCTTCGCCAAAACTGAGCAGGGGCTTGAAGGTATAGGGGATGGCGAAGCGCTCGTATTCGGAGCGGTTCCTGGTGTCGGGCGGATGTCCTGGAAAAAAATACAGCAGCGTGCGCGCTTTGTCGATCCAGGCCTTAACCATTCTCGTCCGTCTTATTATCGCTTGAAGCGGGCGGTAGAGAGCTGTTTATATCGAAAGCAATCGGTAGAGTGGTCGTTGACCATGCCGGTGGCTTGCATAAAGGCGTAACAGATCGTGGAGCCGACAAAACGGAAACCGCGGCGCTTGAGATCCTTACTCATGGCGTCGGATTCGGCGGTGCGGGCGGGCAATTTCTGTGAGGTTTGCCAGGTGTTGACGCGCGGGCTTCCGCCGGTGAACTGCCAGATGTAGGCGTCGAAGGAGCCGAATTCTTCGGCTACTTTGAGGAAGACCTTGGCGTTGGAAATAGCGGAGGCGATCTTGAGGCGGTTGCGCACGATGCCGGCATCCTTCAGCAGCGCGTCGACTTTACGCTGGCGATAGCGCGCGACGACGGCGGGCTCGAAGTTGTCGAAGACTTCGCGGTAGCGGGCGCGTTTGCGCAGGATGGTATCCCAGGAAAGACCGGCCTGCGCGCCTTCGAGGATCAGGAATTCAAAGAGGAGGCGGTCGTCGTGGACGGGGACGCCCCATTCTTCGTCATGGTAGGGGATCGACACTTCGTTGCGAGCCCAAGTGCAGCGTTTGATCATGGTCAGGCGATTTTGGGCGGGGCGAAGAACTTGATGGGGTCGATGGACATGATCTTCCACTTCTTGCCTTTGCGCTCGAGGTGGAATTTAACGGTCTCGCGGCGGCGCTCGACGGGATGCGGATCGGCCTTACCGACGATTTCGAGGAACCAGTCGAGTTTGATCGTCGCGGCGGTTGTCGTCGCCGGTGTCGGTGAGGATTTCGAGGGAGTTGGTGAGGTCGGCGAGGTCGGTGAGGGCGACCAGGTTGCGGCGGAAATGCTGGAGGCCGGGCATGGCGGGGTCGAGGGCTTCGACGAACATGGCGGGATCGTCGTCACTGAGGGCGGAGGCGATCTTGCTGAACAGATCGAAGACCTGCTGCGAGGAATCGGCCAGCGCGATGCCTGCCGTCGAACATCCGATGGTTGCCGCGATGGAAGGTTCGTCGTTTCATATATCATGTCCGGTAGCTGGCGTTGATACGGATGTAGCCTTCGGTGAAATCGCAGGTCCAGAAGCGTGGCCGCGCCTTTGCCCGTGCCGCGGAGCGGAACTGGATCTCGCAGTCGGGGGCGTCGAGTTTTTCTTGAGGTCGGCTTCGGAAAAGGGCGCGGCCAGGCCGTCGCGGCAGACGGGGACGCCTTGCATATCGATATCGAGACTTTGGCGGGATCGAAGTCGACTCCGGCATATGCCGGCGGCGCAAATGATGCGGCCCCAGTTGGGATCGGATCCGGCGATGGCGGTTTTGACCAGAGGGGAATTGGCGATGGAGCGCGCGATGGCGGCGGCGGCATCGTCGTTGGGGGCGCCGTTCGACTTCGATGGTGATCAGCTTGCGCGCGCCTTCGCCATCGCGGGCGATCTGCTTGGCGAGGGATCTCGGCGACGTGCGGTGATGGCGTCTTCTACGGCGGGCATTTCCTTGGGATCGGGCTTGAACGCCGGAGGCGCCGTTGGCGAGCAGGAGCAGCGTGTCGTTGGTGGAGGTGTCGCCATCGACGGAGATGCGGTTGTAGCTGCGTTCCGACGGCGCGGTCGCAGCATGCGGCGGAGCAGGCGACGGGGATGTTGGCGTCGGTGAGGATGAAGCCGAGCGTGGTGGCCATGCGGGGGTGGATCATGCCGGAGCCTTTGGTCATGCCGGCGATGCGGATGGTTCCGCGTTGCAGGTTGCGTATCGAAGCGGAACGGCTTCTTGGCGACCAGGTCGGTGGTCATGATGGCGCGGGCGACGTCTGTCGAAACCGCTCGGCGGAGACCTTGCGACCAGGCGCGGGAGAGCTCGGTGATGAGATCGGGATCGAGTTCGACGCCGATGACGCCGGTGGAGGCGGGCAGAACGTGTGGACGGGCTTGAGGCGCAGCAGTTTCGCGGCGGCGCGGCAGCAGGCGAGCGGCGACCTTGTCGCCGGTGCGGGTGGCGCAATTGGCATTGCCGGCGTTGATAAGGATGGCGCCGACGGTGCCGTGGGACGCGGTGAGGTGGCGGCGGCAAAGCTGACGGGCGCGGCCTGCACGCGATTTTGCGTGAAGACGCCAGCAGCGGCGGCGGGAAGGCCGGAGACGATCAGAGCGAGGTCGTCCTTCTCGGCGGTGCGGATTCCGGCGTAAGCGGTGGCGTAGCGATATCCGAGCGGCAGGTCCACTCTACGATTCTCCCAAAATGCCGCCGGCGGCGATAGCGCTGGCCGTTGACGAAGGTTTCGGCGGTAATGCGTTTGCGGCCTTCGAGTTGGAGCTCGATCAGTTCGAGTGCGCCCTCGCCGCAAACCGCGCGGAGGGGCTGGAGCAACAATGTACCGGGTTGGGCCGCGGGAAGTAGGGGAGCGTTCGACAGGCGCGTTTTCCAGATGATGCAACTGTTGCCCTCGAAAGCGAGTGTAAGCGCCGGGCCACGGTTGAAAACCGCGCGCGCGATTGTGGACTGTGGCGGCGGACTGGCGCCAGTCGATCAGGCCATCTTCCTTCTTCAGGATCGGGGCGTAGGTGGCTTGGGCGGAATCCTGTTTTTCGGGGGCGATGGAGGCGATGCGACGGAGCGTTTCGATTAAGAGGGCGGCTCCCATGGGGGCAAGGCGGGCGCCAAGTTCGGTTGCAGTTTCATCAGGGCCGATGGGGGTTTCGGCTTTCAGCAACATGTCGCCGGTGTCGAGGCCGGCGTCGATCCGCATGGTGGTTACACCGGTGACCGTTTCGCCGTTGGCGATAGCCCATTGAATGGGGCCTGCGCCGCGATAGCGCGGAAGCAGCGAGCCGTGCACGTTAATGATTCCGTGAGGCGGAATATCGATGACGGATTGGGGAATGATTTGGCCGTAGCCGACCACGACCATGACATCGGGGTGGAGATCGGCAAGAGCAGCGACGGCTTCGGGACGGCGGACGCGTTCGGGCTGATAGACGGGCAGGTTGAGACGCAGGGCGGCGGCTTTGACGGCTGAAACAGCGAGTTGGTGGCCGCGTCCGTTGGGGCGGTCGGGCTGGGTGAGGACGGAAAGGACTTCGTGACCGGCTGGAGACGAGAGCTTCGAGAGTCGGGACGGCGAAAGCGGGCGTGCCGAGGAAGACGACGCGCATTGGATCAGGTCCAGTCGCCGGCTTTGACGAGCTTGCGCACTTTGCGGCGGATCAGGTCGCGCTTGAGGGCGCTGATGTGACTGATGTAGAGTTTGCCGAAGAGGTGATCGGTTTCGTGCAGGAAGGCGCGCGCGAGAAGGTCTTCGCCGGTTTTCTCGATAGAACTCGCCTTTGGCGTCCTGCGCGCGGACGGTGACCCGTTTCGGCGCGTTTCACCTGTTCGCGGAAGCCGGGGATGCTGAGGCAGCCCTCCTCGCCTTCCTGCTTGCCTTCCATGCGGAGAATCGTGGGATTGATCAGGACCAGCTTGTCGGCGGGGTTTTCTGCCGCCGGAGACGTCGATGACGGCGATCTTGCGGGAGAAGCCGATCTGCGGCGCGGCGAGGCCGACACCTTTGGCGGCGTACATGGACTCGAACATGTCTTCGAGGAACTGATCGAGTTCCGGGGTGCCGAATTCGGCGACATCCTCGGCTTCCTGTTCGAGCACCGGATCGCCGTATTTGACGATTGGGTAAATCATATCTAGTAGTTCCGCACCTGGTGCAGATAACCTTCAAAATTGCGCTTGGTTTCGCCGAGCGAATCGCCGCCGAACTTTTCGAGGAAGGCTTGCGCGAGCACGATGGCGACCATGGCCTCGCCGATGACTCCGGCGGCGGGAACGACACAAACGTCGGAGCGTTCGTAGGCGGCAAGAGCGGGGTCGCGGGTGACGAGGTCGACGGATTCGAGCGGGCGGCGGAGCGTGGAGATGGGCTTGAGGAAGCCGCGGACGAGCATGTCCTGGCCGTTGGTCATGCCGCCTTCGAGGCCACCGGCGCGATTGGCGCCGCGCGTGAAATGGCGCGCTTCGCGGTCGTAGTGGATGGTGTCCTGCACGTTGGAGCCGAAGCTGGCGGCATTTTCGCGGCGAAGCCGATTTCGACACCTTTGACGGCCTGGATGGAGACGATGGCTTGGGCGAGACGTCCATCCAGGCGGGCGTCCCACGTGGTATGTGTGCCAAGGCCGGTGGGGCAGCCGTGCGCGACGACTTCGAAGACGCCGCCGACGGTGTCGCCGGTGCGGTAGATCTGGTCGACGACGGCCTTCATGCGCTGTTCTGTTTCAGCGTCAACGCAGCCGAGCAGGACTTCGGGCTTCGCGCTGATGGCGGACGACCTCGTCCCAGGAGGCTGGGCGTTCGAGGCGGACTTCGCCGACGGCGATCACGTGGCTGAGCGACATCGATGCCGAATTGCGGGAGGAAGGCTTTAGCCAGGGCGCCGACGGCGACGCGCGCGGTGGTTTCGCGGGCGCTGGCGCGTTCGAGGATGTAGCGGGCGTCGTGGAAATTGTATTTGATGGCGCCGGCGAGGTCGGCGTGGCCGGGGCGCGGGCGGGTGACGGGCTTACGCCGGTCCGCGTCGCCGGAATCTTCGGCGGGAGTCTCAACGGGGAGGGCTTCCGTCCAGTTCTGCCAGTCGCGATTGCGGATCACGATGGCGATGGGCGAGCCGATGGTTTGGGAATGGCGGACACCGGAGACGATTTCGGCGGTGTCGGTCTCGATCTTCATGCGACCGCCGCGGCCGTAGCCTTGCTGGCGGCGCCAAAGCTCGCGATTTACGGCGTCGAGAGAGATGGGTACTCCCGCGGGTAGACCTGTAAGGGTGGCCACGAGGCACTCGCCGTGCGACTCCCCGGCGGTTTCAAAGCGCAACATTCGGGAGAAGTTCCATGTTAGCAGGAACGGCGTGTCAGTCGGGAAGGTAAGTGGACAGGTCG
This sequence comes from Bryobacterales bacterium, assembly GCA_963738375.1. Lineage (GTDB taxonomy): Bacteria > Acidobacteriota > Terriglobia > Bryobacterales > Bryobacteraceae > Bog-159. The sequence continues at coordinate 113,668 of CAVTWL010000007.1, forward strand.
CGGACGATGTTCTGTTCGGCGGGGGAGAAGCGGCCGCGGAAATCGTCGCTGTTCAAGCGGGCTTGGCGCTGGGGCTCGGGGAGGCGGCGGAGCTGTTGCACTTCGCGATGTACGGCGGGCTGGCGCGCGGGGGGTAACTGGCGGAACTCACGGAGGCGCTCGCGGATGACTTGCTGCTTGGCAGGCGGCAGTTGGCTGAAGGTTTGATAGCGCTGGCGGAGGGCTTGCTGTTCCTCGGGGTGCATCTGGTTGTAGCGGCGGATGCGCTGGCGGATTAACTTAGCGCGGGCTGGGGGGAGCTTGGCTAACTCGCGTTCACGCTCCTCCGGGGACATGCGATTCCAGCGGTCGATGGCGTTTTCAGGCGTGGCCTGGACGCTCTCCCGCGGCTCCTGCTGGGCGACTAAGGAGAGCGATGGAGTCAGGATGGGGAAGACGAAACAGATGCTTAGGATGGCTGAACGGGCAAAGTCACATGGCATCGGGATGCGCGCTTTCCGCGGAACCGGCGGAATTGAACTGGCGCAAGAGTTCGATGTCGTCGAGGGTACGTTCCACTTGATTCGCGCGTACGATATTGCCGTTGGGCGCAGCGGGCGCCGGATGAATCGGACTGTAGGCGATGAGGCCGGCCATGAGCAGGAGACAGGCGGTAGCAGATAGGGGAAGAGCTTGGCGCAACGGCATGGAGCGGAAGGCGTGAGCGAGGCGTTGAAGCCAGGATAAGCCGGCTCCTTGGTCGATCCGGCTGTAGAGACGACGGTTGAAATCGACCGAGACAGGTGGTGCATCCCACGCATCCAGAGCACGCCACACGGCGGCTTGTTCGGCGGCAGCGATACGGCACGGGGGACACTCGGCCAAGTGACGCTCCATTTCCTGGGCGCGGTCGAGGCTCAGCTCACCGGCCGCCAGCGCGACCAGCAATTCCGGGTTGTGACTTGCCGTGGGGCAATTCATGAGGGTTCCATGTGCGCCAAACGGGCGCGCAACGTTTCGTAAGCTCTAAACAAGAGGGACTTCACTGCCGATTCGGAGCAGCCCAGGACTTTCGCGATCTGGGTATATTCCATCTCCTCGTACTTATGCATCAGGACGGCGGCCCGCTGCTTTTCCGGCAGCCCGGCGATGGCGCGGCGGATTTCTTCCAGCCTAACCTCGTAAACCAACTCCTGCTCGACGGATGGGCGGCGATCGGAAACCTGCCGTGCCGGCAGATCCGCCGTAACATCGTCCAAACGCTCCTGACTCCGTTCGTGCTTCTCATCGCGAAGCCAGTTTAACGCCAGATGCGTCGCGATCCGGAAGAGCCAAGTCTTGAATTTGGCTGTGGGTTCGTAGCCCGACCGGGACCGGTAAACTCGCAGAAAGACTTCCTGAGAGAGTTCTTCCGCTATGGCCTGCTCCTGCACCAACCGATAGACGAAATGAACCACGGAAGCGCGGTGCTTTTCGAGCAGTATGGCGAAACTGCCGCCATCCCCTTCCTTGACGCGAAGCATCAACTCGGCGTCGTAGTCGAGGGTGATAGCAACAGCCCCCATATCAGTGCTAACCCCAGGTTGGATGCAAGGTTGCGCGTTCGCGTGCAAAAGTTACTCCCCCTTGAGAGTGCGGTCCATCAGCCTCCGGACCGCCTCCCGCGGAGGCAGCCCAAAGTTCAACATTTCAAACATCTGGGCCGAGATGGGCATATCCACGGAGAGGCGTTGAGCCAGATCTACCGTGGCGTTGGTCGTTTTTACACCTTCCGCCACCATTTTCATGGAGGCAACTATCTCGTCCAGCTTACGGCCGCGAGCTAACTCCAAGCCCACGGCACGGTTACGGCTCAATTCGCCGGAACAGGTGAGAACCAGATCCCCTAATCCAGCCAGGCCCGCCAGAGTCTGAGGTTTACCACCGAGCGCAACGGCGAGGCGGGTCATCTCAGCCAACCCCCGCGTTATCAGCGCCGCCTGGGTGTTGCTGCCTAAGCCGAGGCCGTGGCAAACACCAGCTCCAATAGCCACAACGTTCTTTACTGCACCACCGATCTCGACGCCCACCGGATCGGAACTGGTATACAGGCGAAACGTCGGACCGGAGAAACCGGATTGCACGCTAGTTGCCAAAGCTTCGTCATGGGATGCGACCACGAGGGCAGTGGGGTCTCCACGGGCTACTTCGCGGGCGAAGGTGGGGCCGGAGATGACGGCGACGCGGGGCTGGAAACGACGGCCGATGGTTTCGCGGAGGACTTCGGAGGCGCGCAGGAGGGTGCCGTTTTCGAGACCCTTGGTGGCGCTGACGAAAACCATGGAATTGTCGATGAAGGGGAGCATCTGGCCGTAGATGGCCCGGACCAGATGGGAAGGCATGACGCTGAGGACGATGGCCGCGCCAGCGAGGGCGGGTTCAAATTCGGTTTCGACGGAGATGTTGGCGGGGAGAGTGATGCCGGATAGATAGAGGTCGTTGACGCGGGAGGATTGCATGCGCGCGGCGAGATCCTTTTCATAGACCCAGAGGCGGATGCGGGGAAAGCGGGGGGCGAGGACTAGGGCGAGGGCGGTACCCCAGCTTCCCGCGCCGATGATGGCGAGGTCGGTGCGCGGCTGCGACTGTGTCACTTGCGGCTCCCAAAGGAAAAGACGGACTCGGTTCCGGCGCGGAGGCGAACGAGGTTTTCACGGTGGCGGTAAACGATTAAGGCTGCCGAGAGGGCGGCGGAGAGGAGGACGATGGCGGGAGGGTGGGCGATGAGCCAGATGGCGAGCGGGAAGGTTCCTGCGGCGATGACGGAGCCGAGGGAAACGTGGCGGCTCCAGGCGGTGATGACCACGAAAACGATGAGGACGGCGGCGAGCGGCAAGGGAGTGAGGCAGAGCCAGCCGCCGATGAAGGCGGCGACGGCTTTGCCGCCGTGGAAGCGGAGGAAGACGGGGTAGGAATGGCCGAGCATAACGACGAAGGCGGCGGCGCTCATCCACTCGACGCTGCCGGCGGAGAGGCGGCCTGCGAGCCAGACGGCGAGGTAGCCTTTGGCGATATCGAGGAGGAGGGTGGCAATGCCGGCGGCGCGTCCGGTGGTGCGGAGGACATTGGTGGCGCCGATGTTACCGCTGCCGGCGGCGCGGACGTCGCGGCCGGTGGTGAGGCGGACGAGCAGATAGCCGAATGGAATGCCTCCCAGCAGGTAGGCGATGACGAGACCCAGGGCGGCTATCATCAATTTCCCGTGCGAACGAGGCCGGCGGATTCGACCATACGGTTATCCTTGCCCCAGGATAGCGCAGGTGGAAAGGGGAAACTCCGCGAGTTTGGTGTAGAGGGAGCCTTGGGGGGTAGGGCGGGAGAGATAGAGGTAGAAGGCAACGGCATGGAAGGATCCGAAGTCGGTGGGGGGTAGGGCGGCGATGGCGGCGTGCAGTTCGTGGAGGGCGGCGGGCTGGTTGATACGGGCGAGGGTGAGGTGCGGGCGGAAGGGGCGGTCTTCGGCGGGAAATCCGAGGGGAAGGAGGGCGCGGTTGGTGGAGGAGGCGAGGGCAGCGAGGGCGGGCGGGGCGTCGATTCCAGCCCAGAAGGTGTGGGGGGTGTGGGGATTGGGGAAGAAGCCGAGGGAGCGGACATGGATGGGGATGGGGGCGGGGGTGGGGATGGCGGCGAGGGCAGCGCGGAGTTCGGGGAGGCGGGCGTCGGGAAATTCTCCGATGAAGCGGGTGGTGATGTGAAGGTTGGCGGGCGGGCTCCACTTGATGGGGGCGGTGGGGCGAAGGCGGGTCTGGAGGGATTCGAGGGAGTTGACGACGGTGGCGGGGAGGTCGAGGGCGGTGAAGAGGCGCATGGGCGGATTATAGCTCTTGAGCCGGCGCTAACTGTGGCACCCAGCGCGGCGGCGTGATCGGTGTTGCTCCTTTCTGTATATGGGTCGGAACGACACCCGTCGGCGCCGGGCTCCAGTCGGGCTGAATTTAGCGAACGAAGCCAATTTCTAGTAAAACCTTGTATACCTGATATTTATGCTGTGGAAAAGACAGTCTTGGACATAGTTCGTTGTGCATTTTTGTGCACACATTTTCAGTTGGGGCGTGGATTTCGGGGGTGAGCAAGGTTGCGCCGCAGAGTTGATTGCGGCTCGAAAATGCGCGTTTCATGTTGCATTTTGTTGCATCGAACCGGGTTTGCCGTAAAATTTGTGCATTTTTCTTCCGCGAGAGCAGCCGATCAACGATCACCTCCGAGAACTCGCCGCCGATCCGACGATAGCAGGGCCAACTCGCGGACGACGCGGAATTGGGGCGCTGGAAGCATGTGAGGTTCCACCACCGCCGGATTGCCCACCTTCCGAGAGCGGCGGCAGTACGTGACTGAAAGGCTGATGGATCTCCCGATTACGGGGCTGTGTTGACGGTGGTCCATTCGGAACAGATGGCCTGTCCGCCCACGCTTAGGGCCGGTTGGACGGTGACCTCGCCGAGGTTTGGCACAGCGTTCCAGTTCATGGTAAAGGCTTGGGGCGGAATCAGCGGTGGGATCGATTGGGAGAAGGGCTCGTCTGTGCCGGTGGTGGAGCGCAGCAGGATATTCAGGGTGGCCGGTTCGAGTATGCCGATGTCGAAGCTCATGGCAAGGATTCCATTCGCGAAACTGGCGGTAAAGCCGATGCCGCAAGCGGGGACGCGGCCGATGGCGGGCGATACGGAGGACCGCGTAAACCACAGACCGCCGTCCGGCCCGGCCGTGATTCCTTCGACATCGGGGCCGCGATGCACCGTGTAAGTGGTGACCACGCCCGAGGTTGTCAGGCGCCCGACGACGCCGGACGCGGTGAACCACAAGGCTCCGTCGGGCCCGGCTGCGATCCAGATCGGGTAAGCGGCATGCACCGGGTAATCGGTCACGGTGCCCGCCATGGTAATTCTGCCGATGGTTTCGCCGGCTCTCTGGGTGAACCACATGGCGCCGTCCGGACCCGCGGTTATCGCTTCCGGCTCACTCCCGCTGGTTACCAGGAGGGGATATTCAGTAATCACGCCGGTTGTCGTTATGCGACCGATCTGATTGGATTGCAGTTCAGTGAACCAGAGGGCGCCATCGGGGCCGGCGGCGATTCCATCGGGCGAAGCGTTGGCGGTGGGCACCGCATAGACACTCACCTGGCCCGATGTGGCGATGCGGCCGATCTGGTTACCGATCTCGTCGGTAAACCATAGAGCGCCGTCCGGGCCTGAGGCGATTTCCGCCGGCTGCGCCGTACCCGGCAATAGAAACTCGGTAACGACACCGGCCGTGGTGATGCGGCCGATGATGCGACGGGCGCTTTCTGTAAACCATAGGGCACCATCGGGTCCGGCCACGATGCCTTCGGGCTGGCTGTCGGTGGTGGGGACGGGATATTGCGTGACGACGCCGGCGGTGGAGATGCGGCCGATCTGGTTGCCTTTAAAGATCGTGAACCAGAGCGCGCCGTCCGGCCCGGAGGTGATGCGATAGGGCACAACATCGCCAATGACCGGGTAGTAGGCGGCATCGGTGAAGGTGCCAGAGGGCGTGGCAGCGATGGCAGGGAGGGAAAGTACCGAGGCGGCCAAACAGGCGAAAGCGTTGCGCATTAAGGACTCCTTAGGACTGACTTATACGGTTTGACGGGTTGGGATTAGTTGTCGCGTTAAGTTCATGCTACTACCGTCCGCGGGGGCGGAATTTTGCAAACGAAGCCAATTTCCCGTAAGGTGTTATGCAAGTGATCGTTATCCTGTTGAACAAAATGGAGGAACGATTTCTGTTGTGCCAAATTGTGCATGATTTCGATTCATGGGAGCATCGACGTGCGTGTGCGATAAAGCCACTCCGGGTTATCTAAGCCCGATCTTACGGTAGCATGGCCTTTTTACGGATGGCGACGATTGGGCGGGAGGGAATGACGGTAAATGAGTGAACCGTCGCCGGATAGTTGCATCTCCAAGGCTCGGTGCGGGATAGTGACGGTAAGTTGGCGCCGGTGTTTTCCGGCCCGCCGTTCTGAGTGACTCCGTATAGAAGTCCGCCGCCGGCGGCGGTGACACGTCGCGGCAGGCTACCGTCGGTGCCCGAAAACGACTGTAGCACCTGCATGGTCCAGGGTCCGCCCGAAACAGACGGCGATTCCAGAACAAACACGGTTCCGTCCAGGCACCGCCCACAGACAGCGATGGCGCCAGGGAGAAGACCAGACTGCCACCCACGCCGGCGCTTTCCTGGCCCTCGCCGAACAAGACGCCGCCGCTTCCAATCACCAAGGCGGATTGATACGGAAATAAAGCCAGTGGCCTTGTCGAAAGTGTATAGGACATCTTCGGTCCACGATCCGCCCGACATGCTCGGAGGCTGGAGGGCGAACACATTGCCGCCCGCGCTACTCGCATCGGCCGTGCCATACAACACGCCGTTGACCCCAATGGCGGGTGTGCTGGGATGGTATCCGTTGCTGCCGCAGGCAATGCTGTACAGGACGGTATAAGCCCAAGCCCGACCCGGCGCAGCGGGGGGGGGCCCGCGGGAAAATCGGCCCACAGCCGAAAGCCTCGCCGCTAATGACAGACCCGAACAGTACGCCGCCTGCCCCCAGCACAACGGACGGTTCGTTCCGGGATGCATAGGCGAAGCCGTGGAGGGAGGTGCTGTTCCACTGGCCGTCCGGCGAGGCCGGCGGCGTGAGCGAACAGATCGTGCCGCAACACCCAGGGCCGTCCTGGGCGGTGCTGCCGTAGAGCACGCCGTCCGGGCCGATTGCCAAGGGGGCAGTGGGCTCCTTCCGTCGGCGCCGCTAAAACTGCGTGTGCTTTCTTGAGGTCGGCCGTCTCCTGAAGGCCGCCCAGGGGGATGTCCGGTCCGGGCGTCTCGCTAAGACAAGGCTCAGGCGGGCTAGGGAAGGCCAGCGAGGTTTATTGGAGCGATCGGGATTTTTAGAGCACCTAACGAGGTTTTCTTAGGCTCCGCCTGCGAGGCTCTCTCTACTGATTTTCGGGATGGCGGGCTGGCAGCCTGGCTACACGCAGCGCAGGGGCGGGCTTAGAATAGAACCAGTGACTGGGAAAGCTTTCTACATCGAGACATTCGGCTGCCAGATGAATGCCCACGACTCCGAGAAGGTCGTCGGCACGCTTGTTGGCTGAGGGCTACAGCCAGGTGGAGACGCCGGAAGCGGCGGAGCTGGTGCTCTACAACACCTGCAGCATTCGCGATAAGGCCGAGCAGAAGGTCTTCAACCGCCTGCAGAATTTCAAGCGGCGGCGGGCAAGGGCAAGGTTTTCGGCGTGCTGGGGTGCGTGGCGCAGCAGGAGGGCGAGAAGATTTTCGAGCGCGCGCCGCACGTGAGCCTGGTGGCCGGGTCGGCGAGCTATACACGGCTGCCGGAGATGCTGGTGCAACTGGAGGCCGGCAACCGGCGCGTTACGGGGCTGAGTCTCGACACGCGACGAGACTTTCGATACGCCGTTTACGCGGCGCGACAATCCGCACCGGGCCTACATCACGATCATCGAAGGCTGCGATAAAACGTGCGCGTATTGCGTGGTGCCGTTCACGCGCGGGCCGGAGCGCAGCCGCACCAGCGACGAGCGTGATGGCCGAAGCGCGCGCGGCTGGCGGATATGGGCTATAGCGAAATGCAACTGCTGGGGCAGAACGTGAACAGCTATCGCGACCCGTCGCCGGCGGGCTGGGATTTCGCGACGCTGCTGGCGCGAGATCGGGCGAGATTCCGGGGATCCGGCGCGTGCGGTACACGACTTCGCATCCGCGGGATTTCGTGAAGCCGATCATCGATGCGATGGATTCGAAAATCCGGCGCTTTGCAACCACGTGCATCTGCCGGTGCAGTCGGGATCGAGCGCGGGTGCTGGCGGCGATGCAGCGGCTATACACGCGCGACGAGTACATGCAGCGGATCGAGTGGATGAAGAACGCGCGGCGCAAGATGGCGATCACCACCGACATCATCGTGGGCTTCCCCGGCGAAACGGAAGCGGAGTTCGAGGAGACGCTGCAACTGCTGGATGAAGTGCAATACGATTCGCTGTTCAGCTTCAAATATTCGCAGCGGCCGAATACGGCGGCGCTGGCGATGGAAGACAAGATTCCGGAGGAAGAGAAGACGCGCCGCATCATGATCGTGAACGAGAAGCAGCGGGCGATCCAGATCCGGCGGAACACCGATTTGATCGGGACGGTGGAAGAGGTGCTGGTGGAAGGGCGGAACAAGGCGCTGGGGCAATGGATTGGGCGGACCACCCAGAATCGCACTTTGAACTTTACGCATCCGGCGAACGGCGGCGGATCGCTGCTGGGCCGTTATCTGGATGTGCGCGTAACGCGCTCAGGTCCGAACTCGCTGGCGGGTGAGAGCGTGGCGAATGTGGTGTAATGAAGCTGGGAAGATCTTATGGAAGTCGAGATGAAAATCCGCGGGCTTGATGATGGATCCGGTGACGAATATGCCGATCGTCGATCCTGAAGGATGTCAGCGGCAATTCCGTGCTTCCCATTTGGGTGGGTATTTACGAGGCCAATGCGATCGCCCTGGAGATTGAAAAAGTAGCTACGCCGCGGCCCATGACGCACGACCTGATCAAAAGCCTGCTTTTGGGCCTGAATACCGGCGTGCGGAAGATTGTGGTGAACGAGTTGAAGGAAGAGACCTTCTATGCGATCATCTGGCTGGAGCGGGACGGCGAACTGATCAGCGTGGACTCGCGGCCGAGCGATGCGCTGGCGCTGGCGTTGCGCCTGGATTGCCCGATATTCGTCGACGACACAGTGTTGAAGTCTTCCAAGCTGGCGGCCTCGGTTTCCGATAAGGAGAACGAGAAAGAGCTGCGCAAGTGGCTGGAAAACCTGAACGACGAGGACATGGGCCGCTACAAGATGTAGCTGTGGATTTAGAATCCAGCGGCATTCAACTTCTCTCCGAGACTGCTACTTATGCGATGTTCACGCGCGATAATTTGATCGCGCTGGTGGAACGGAGCGGCGCGGGGTATGGCGGCGCCGGGAGCACCGGGATCATGACGGAGCAGGGTCTGGGTTACCTGGTGTGGCGCGAGGGGCAAGCGTTCGTGACGGGAAAAGGCTTCGAGTTGCCGGCCAGCGATGAGCAGGTGGCGGCGGCGCGGAAGTTCTCCGAAGATTTGCAGGCATTGTTAGCAACGCGCTAACTTAATTCAGAGTGCCTTCCATCGACGAACAAATCACTTATTTGAGGAAAGGTCTGTCCGAGATCATTCGCGAAGAGGATCTACGGGCGCGGCTGATCGAGGCGGAAAGAACGGGCAGGCCGCTGCGGGTGAAGGCGGGCTTCGATCCGACCGCGCCCGACTTGCACCTGGGCCATACGGTGCTGCTGCGGAAGATGAAGCATTTTCAGGATCTGGGGCACACGGTCATTTTCCTGATTGGAGATATGACCTCGCTCATCGGCGATCCCACGGGCCGCAACGTTACACGGCCGCCGATGACGCGGGAAGACATCAACCGCAATGCGGAGACGTATCGCTCGCAGGTGTTCAAAATTCTCGATCCGGTGAAGACCGAGGTGCGCTTCAACAGCGAGTGGTTGCAGCCGATGCGGTACGAGGAGTTGGTGCGGCTTTGCTCGAAGTATACGGTGTCGCAGATTATGGAACGCGCGGAGTTTGCAAAGCGGTACGACGCCGGGGTGCCGATCTCGGTGCATGAATTGTTGTATCCGCTGGCGCAGGCTTACGACTCGGTGGCACTGCGGTGCGACGTAGAGATGGGCGGCACGGACCAGAAGTTCAATTTGCTGGTGGGGCGCGAAATTCAGAAAGACTTCGGACAGCAGCAGCAGATCGTGGCGACCGTGCCGCTGCTCGAAGGCTTGGACGGCGTGAACAAGATGTCCAAGTCGCTGGGGAATTACATCGGGATTACGGAAGCGCCGGAGGTGATGTACCGCAAGGTGATGCAGATCGCCGACGAACTGATGTTCCGCTATTACGAACTGTTGACCGATCGCAGCATGGCGGAGATCGGACAGATGAAGGAGCGAATCGCGGGCGGGGAACTGCATCCGATGCAGGCCAAAGGGGAACTGGCGCGGCTGATCGTGACGGATTTTCACTCGGAGGAAGAGGCTTTGGGCGCCGAGCAGGAATTCAACCGGGTGGTGCGCGGCCACGATGTGCCGGCGGACATCAAGACAGTGCCGATGCCGGAAGGTGTGCGGACCGAGAAGGGAATTCGGGTGGACAAACTGCTGGCGAAGACCGGTCTGCTGGAATCCGTTTCGGAGGCGGTAAGGAAGATCAAGGCGGGCGCGGTGGAGATCAACGGGCAACGCGTACAGGACCTACTGATGGCGGAGGCGCCGGCGGAACTGATCGTACAGGTGGGAAAGCTCTGGCGGAAAGTCGTGACGTAGTGCATGCTGTCATTTCGCGATAACGTGTATCTGGCGGCGGACGCGCTGCGGGCGCATAAGCTGCGCGCGTCGCTGACCATGCTCGGGCTCACCATGGGCGTGGCCACGCTGATCGCGGTGATGACGCTGGTGCAGGGCGCCAACCGGTACGTCGAGCAGAAGATCGCGAATCTGGGGACCAACGTGTTCCGCATTTCGCGGCTGCCGTTCGCGGTGACGGATTTTACGGTCGTCGCGAAGGCGCAGCATAACAAGAACATCTTCGCGGAGGATTTGCAGGCGGTGGCGGAGGGCTGCACGCACTGCGCATACGTGGGCGCGTCGGTGGCGACCACGCTGGGCGTGCGGTACAGGGACCGCGATCTGGAGGACGTCTCGCTCTACGGCCACACGCCCAACATGGCCGATATCGACACGCGCACGCTCGTCCGGGGACGCTATTTCACCGAATCGGAAGACCGGCATGCGGCAGCCGTCTGCCTGCTCGGCGACCGTTTGGTGCAAGAGTTGTTTGCGGGCGTCGATCCGATCGGGCAGAGCGTGAAGGCGGGCAACCAGGAATTTACGGTGGTCGGGACGTTCGAATCGATCGGGTCGGTGCTTGGGGCAGGATCAGGATACGTTCATGATCATCCCGCTGAACACTTATCTGCGATTTCGCGGCTCGCGGAACAGCCTGACGCTGGAGATCAAGGCGACGGGGAGCCAGCAGATTTTCGAGCGGGCGCAGGATGAAGTGCGGGCGATGATGCGATCGCGGCGGCACATCACGCAGGGGCGCGACGGAGGATTTCTTCATCGGTACGGCGGAGAGTTACATCTCGCTGTGGCAGAGCATCAGCTCGGCCTTCTTCGCGGTGTTTCGTGATGGTCAGTTCGATTTCCGCGGTCGTTGGCGGGATCGTGATCATGAACGTGATGCTGGTGAGCGTGACGGAGCGGACGAAAGAGATCGGGGTGCGGCGGGCGATGGGCGCCACGCAGAACGATATCCTGAAACAGTTTCTGACGGAGAGCGTGATGCAGTGCATCGTGGGCGGGGTGATCGGCGTGTTCATCGGATTTTTGTGCGCGCTGGCGATGCGAACGCTCACATCGTTGCCTGCCGCGGTGCAAACCTGGGTGGCGGTGTTGGGGGTGGTGCTGAGCTCGATTATCGGGCTGTTTTTCGGAATCTATCCGGCGACTAAAGCGGCGAAGCTGGATCCGGTGACGGCGCTGAGGACGGAATGACCGCGGCGGAGGTGCGAGAAAATCTGCTGGTGGCGCTGGATACGCTGCGGTCGCGGAAGGTGCGGTCGGCGTTAACGATTCTGGGCATCGTGATCGGCGTGACGTCGGTGATCTCGGTGGCGGCGATCATCGACGGGCTGAACGGCTACATTCAGGGGCGGATTCGCAGCCTGGGTTCGCAGACGATTTTCGTGACGCGCATTCCGCCCGGCTATACGGGATTGTCGCGGCTGCCGGCGAATATTCGCGCGCGCAAGTATCTGCAATTCGACGACGGGCATTATCTGGCGGAAACGGTGCCTTCGTTGTCGTATGCGACGGCTTTCGCGCAGCGCATCAATCTGGGCGAAGTTACCGATCAGATCCGCTATGGCGCGCAGCATGTGGAGAGGATGATCGTGCGCGGCGTGGAACCGAACTATGCCGACGCGGTGCCGTTGTTCACGGTGGAAGTAGGACGCTTCGTGTCGCAGTTCGATGTGGAGCATTCGCGCGACGTGATCGTGATCGGGCAGGCGATTGCGGATTCGCTTTTTCCGCACGTGGATGCGATCGGCAAGATGGTGCGGCTGAATGGCCGGCTGTACGAAGTGATCGGCGTATTTCAGAAAGATCCGGGGTTGTTTGGCGGCTTTGGCGTGGACCAGTTTGCCGTGATTCCGCTGACCAACTTCCGCAAGAATTATCCGGAGATTCGGGAGGTATTCCTGATCGCTTCGGTGCGGACGGATGCGGATGTGACGCGGGCGCGCGACGACATCATCGAAGCCATGCGGCGGCGCAGGCGCGTGCCGCACAACGGCGAGAACGATTTCGACGTGGCGGATGCCAATTTCTTTTTGGATTTATGGAACCAGCTTACCGGCGCGATGGTGATGCTGACCGGTGTGATCAGCTCGATCGGATTGCTGGTGGGCGGCATCGGGGTGATGAACATCATGCTGATTTCGGTGACGGAGCGAACGCAGGAGATCGGCATCCGGAAGGCGATTGGAGCGCGGCGTGCGGATATTCGCGTGCAGTTTCTGCTGGAGGCGATCACGCTGTCGGGGATTGGCGGGGCGCTGGGGATACTCGGCGGCGCGATGATTGCGTTCACGATCCGCGCGCTAGTGCCGTCGATCCCGGCAACGCTGTCGGTTTTGTGGATCGTGCTGGGCGTGATGATTTCAGTGGGGGTCGGGTTGTTCTTCGGGTTTTATCCGGCGAACCGGGCGGCGAATCTGGATCCGATTGTGTGTCTGCGCTACGAGTGATTGCGCTTGCGGGCGGACAGGACACCGGCATTCAGGCCCATGGCGCTCAGGCCGCCGAAGAAGCGGGCGTGCTCGATCTTTGCGCAGCGATCCATGACGACCTGCAGGCCGGCGTCGAGGGCGCGCTGCGCGGCTTGTTCGTGGATTACGCCCAATTGCATCCAGATGACTTTGGCGCCGGCGGCGATGGCTTGGTCGACGATGGCGGGAACGGCGGAGGGCTCGCGAAAGATATCGACGATTTCGAGGGGCGGCGGGACTTCGGCGAGCGATGGGTAGCAGGGTCGGCCGAGGATTTCGCGCTCGCGCGGGTTTACCGGGAAGATCCAGTAGCCCGCGGCGCGCATGTAAAGCGCGACGAAATGGCTGGGGCGATAAGGATTCGCCGAAAGCCCGACCATGGCAATGCGCTTGTACTTCTTGAGAATCTCCAGGTGATCGCGCGCGGTGGTGGCGAAGCGCGTGGCGAGAACCGGCGAGGTGCTGCCGACTTCGCCGCTCATGCGGCTTGCGAAGCCGCGAGCGCCTGGTCGAGATCCCAGAGGATGTCGTCAACGTCTTCGATGCCGGCCGAGAGTCGCACCAGGTCTTTGGTGATGCCGGCGGCGAGCTGCTGCTGATCGTTCAATTGCTGATGGGTGGTGGACGCCGGATGGATGACCAGGCTCTTGGCATCGCCGATGTTAGCGAGGTGCGAGAGAAGCTGCACGGAATCGATGAAGCGGCGCCCGGCTTCGAGGCCGCCTTTCACGCCGAAGGTGAGAATCGATCCGCAGCCGAGCGGCATGTATTTCGCGGCCAGCGCGCGATAGGGGCTGTCGTCGAGGCCCGGGTATTTGACCCAGGAGACGTGGGGGCTCTTTTGCAGATGGCGGGCGATGGCGAGGGCGTTGCGGCTGTGCGCATCCATGCGAAGTTGCAGCGTTTCTATGCCAGTGAGGAAGAGGAAGGCATTGAAGGGGCTCATGCAGGGGCCGAAATCGCGCAAGCCTTCGACGCGGGCTTTGATGATGAAAGCCAGTTCGCCGAAGGTTTCGGAGAAGCGCATGCCGTGGTAGCCGGGGCTCGGCTCGGTGAGCTGCGGGAAATGGCCGGAGGTCCAGGGGAAACGGCCGCTATCGACGATGACGCCGCCGATGGAGTTGCCGTGGCCGCCGAGGAACTTGGTGGCGGAGTGCAGCACGATATCGGCGCCGTGTTCGATGGGGCGGCAGAGATAGGGCGAGGCCATGGTGTTGTCGATGATGAGGGGGATGTGGTGCTCGTGGGCGATGGCGGCCACCTTTTCGATATCGAGGATGTTCATGCGCGGATTGGCGATGGTTTCGCCGTAGAGGGCGCGGGTGCGGGGAGTGATGGCGCGGCGGAAGTTTTCGGGATCGTCAGGCTCGACGAAGATGGCGTTGTAGCCGAGGCGGCGGAAGCTGACATCGAACTGCGTGTAAGTGCCCCCGTAGAGAGTGCTGGCAGCCACGATGTCATCGCCAGGGGCCATGAGTCCGTTGACGGCGAGGAATTGGGCGGACTGTCCGCTGGCGGTGGCGAGCGCGCCGATGCCGCCTTCGAGGGAAGCTACGCGCTCCTCGAACACGGCGGTGGTGGGGTTCATGATGCGCGTGTAGATATTGCCAAAGCGCTGGAGAGCGAAGAGTTCGGCGGCGTGGTTGCTGTCCTCAAAAACGAAGGAGGTAGTTTGATAAATGGGAACGGCGCGGGCGCCGGTGGCGGGATCGGGCTTTTGCCCAGCGTGCAGGGAGCGGGTGGAAAAACCCATCTGGCGGTCGGTAGATTCGGGCATACGTAAATCATAACCGCTGGCCGGGGCGAGCGTTACGGCATCTGTTGCACCCACTGGCTGCGCCAGGCGGGCGCTTCGAAGGGATCGGCGAAATACTGTGTTTCGTGGACGACCTTGGCATCGCGGAATTCCATGATACTGACGGTATAGGCAGGGCGCCCCTGGTAGGTGATGGTGTATTCGGTGATCCAGAGGTCATCCTTGCCTAGAATCCGGCGGATGTGGAAGCCCGCGGGCTTGCCGGGGTGGTGACTTCTCAAGGCCTGCAAGTTAGCGCGCCCGAGGATTCGTTCGCCTGACTGGGGATAGTCGCAGATGGCGTTGTCGTCGTAGATATCGTGTTCGGCGTCGGCGTCGCCGGCGGCCGAGGCTTGCCAGTGGCGATTCAGAGCTTCGCGTATTTGTTCTTCTTGCATGGATTACGCTCCCTTCAAAATGGGAACGGCTATGGCAGTTTGGTCGACCCCATGAGGAACTGGTCGATGCCGCGGGCTGCCTGGCGGCCTTCGGCGATGGCCCAGACTACCAGCGACTGGCCGCGGCGCATGTCGCCGGCGGCGAAGATGCCGGGGATTGAGGTCATGTAGTCCGGGTCGGCCTGGACGTTGCCGCGGGCGTCGAGTTTCACGCCGAGCGATTCCAGGAGTCCGCCTTTGACCGGGCCGATAAAGCCCATGGCGAGGAGGACCAGATCCGACGTCGATGGCGAATTCGGAGCCCGGTATGCGGGTCGAACTTCGGGGGGCGGGCCGACGCGGACGGCGTGGAGCTGCTTGACGTTGCCGTGGTCGTCGCCGGTGAAGGCGGTGGTGGCGATGCTCCAATCGCGAACGCCGCCTTCTTCGTGGGAGCTTTCGGTGCGAAGCTGCATGGGCCAGAGCGGCCACGGCGTGGACGCGGCGCGTTCGTCGGGCGGCTTCGGCAGCAGTTCGAACTGGTGGACGGAGAGCGGCCTTCTGGCGATGCGAGGTGCCGAGGCAATCGGCGCCGGTATCGCCGCCGCCGATGATGACGACGCGCTTGCCGGTGGCGAGGATCTGATCGGGATGGATCGCCTTCGCAGACTTGTTGGCCGCGGAGGAAATCCATGGCGAAGTGGATGCCTTTGAGTTCGCGGCCGGGGACGGTGCAGATCGCGCGGATGCTCGGCGCCGCCGGAGAGCAGGATGGCGTCGTAAGTCGCGGCGCAGGTCGTCGACTGGAGATATCGCGCCGACGTGCGCGTTGGGAACGAACTCGACGCCTTCGGCGCCCATCTGGTCGAGGCGGCGATCGATCAGATGCTTCTCCATTTTGAAGTTGGGGATGCCGTAGCGCAGCAGGCCGCCGATGCGGTCGTGCTTTTCGAAGACGGTGACCGCAGTGGCCGGCGCGGCGGAGTTGCTGGGCGGCGGCGAGGCCGGCGGGACCGGAGCCGACGACGGCGACGCGCTTGCCGGTGCGATGGCGCGGCGGTTCGGGCACGATCCAGCCTTCGTCGAAGGCGCGGTCGACGATGGTCTTTTCGATTGCTTGATGGTGACGGGCGGCTCGTTGATGCCGAGCACGCAGGCGGCTTCGCAGGGCGCGGGACAGATGCGGCCGGTGAATTCGGGGAAGTTGTTGGTGGCGTGCAGGACGCGGATGGCTTCCCGCCAGCGGCCGCGGTAGACCAGATCGTTCCAATCGGGAATGATGTTGTTGACCGGGCAGCCGGTGTGGCAGAAGGAATGCCGCAATCCATGCAGCGGGCGCCCTGGGCGCGGATCTTTTCTTCGGGGAAATCGTGGTAGATTTCGAACCAGTCGTTGATGCGCTCGGTGAGCGGGACGGCGCTGCGGGCAGCTTCGCGCGTGTATTCCAGGAAGCCGGTAAGCTTACCCATGGAGCGACCTCCTGCTGAGGCGGGCTGGGCGGATTGGTGCGCGACGGCTGGTAGCTGGTGTGCGCTGCGCGCTGCGCCAGCACGCGCTTGTATTCGTGCGGGAAGACCTTGACGAATTTCGGCAGCATGGTGAGCCAGTTTTCCAGAATCCACTTGGCGCGCGGGCTGCCGGTGGCTTCGACGTGGCGCGTGATGAGGTCGTGGAGCGATGTGCTGGTCGTCGCGGCTCGAGACGGGTTCCAGATCGACGGAGGCGTTGTTGCAGCGCTTTTCGGCGAAGTCGCCGGTTTCGTCGAGCACGTAGGCGATGCCGCCGCGTCATGCCGGCGGCGAAGTTGCGGCCGCGTCTTGCCGAGGACGACGACCAGGCCTTTGGTCATGTATTCGCAGCCGTGATCGCCGAGGCCTTCGACGACGGCGGTGGCGCCGGAGTTGCGGACGGCGAAGCGCTCGCCGGCCATGCCGTTGAAGAAGGCTTCGCCGCTGGTGGCGCCGTAGAGGACGACGTTGCCGATCAGGATATTCTCTTCGGGCACGAAGGTGGAGCTGCGCGGCGGGTAGACGATGATGCGGCCGCCGGAGAGGCCTTTGCCGACGTAATCGTTGGCATCGCCTTCGAGTTCGAGGGTGACGCCGTTGGCGAGGAAGGCGCCGAAGCTCTGGCCGGCGGAGCCGGTGAACTTGAAGTGGATGGTGTCGTCGGGCAGGCCGGCCGAGCCGTAGCGGCGGGCGATTTCGCCGCTGAGCATGGCGCCGACGGTGCGGTGCACGTTGCGGATCGGCAGCTTGATTTCGATCGGGGCTCTGGTTGGTCGATGGCTTCGCCGGCGTAGGTCGATCAGCTTGTAATCGAGCGCCTCATCGAGGCCGTGATCCTGGCGACTGGTGCAGCGGCGCGCGATGCGGCGGGCACTGGCGGGTTGTAGAGGATGGCGGAGAAGTCGAGGCCCTTGGCCTTCCAGTGGTCGAGCGGCGTGGCGCGTGTCGAGCATGTCGACGCGGCCGACCATTTCGTCGAACGTGCGGAAGCCAAGCTGGGCCATGATCTCGCGGACCTGCTCGGCGATGAAGAAGAAGAAATTGATGACGTGTTCGGGCTGGCCGGGGAACTTCGCGCGCAGCGCGGGATCCTGCGTGGCGATGCCGACGGGGCAGGTGTTCAGATGGCACTTGCGCATCATGATGCAGCCCATGGCGACCAGCGGCGCGGTGGAGAAGCCGAACTCTTCGGCGCCCAGCAGCGCGGCGATGGCGACGTCGCGGCCGGTCTGCAGTTTGCCATCGGTCTGCACGCGGATGCGGCTGCGCAGATCGTTCATGACCAGCACCTGCTGGGTTTCGGCGAGGCCCAGTTCCCAGGGGATGCCGGCGTGCTTGATGGAAGTGAGCGGCGAAGCGCCGGTGCCGCCGTCATGGCCGCTGATCAGCACCACGTCGGCATGGGCTTTGGCGACGCCGGCGGCGACGGTGCCGACGCCGACTTCGGCGACCAGCTTGACGGAAATGCGGGCGCTGCGGATTGACGTTCTTCAGATCGTAGATCAGCTGCGCGAGATCTTCGATGGAATAGATATCGTGGTGCGGCGGCGGCGAGATGAGGCCGACGCCGGGGATGGAGTGGCGCACGCGGGCGATGACTTCGTCGACCTTGTGGCCGGGCAGTTGGCCGCCTTCGCCGGGCTTGGCGCCCTGCGCCATTTTGATCTGCAGTTCGTCGGCGTTGACCAGGTAGTTGGTGGTGACGCCGAAGCGGGCGGAGGCCACCTGCTTGATGGCGCTGCGGCGCCAATCGCCGTTGGCATCGCGCTCGAAACGGGCTTCGTCTTCGCCGCCTTCGCCGGTATTGGATTTGCCGCCGATGCGGTTCATGGCGATGGCGAGGGTTTCGTGGGCTTCCTTGCGAGATGGAGCCGAAGGACATGGCGCCGGTGGCGAAGCGTTTGACGATTTCGGCGGCAGGCTCGACTTCTTCGAGCGGCACGGGCCGCTCGGATAGCTTGAACTCCATCAGACCGCGCAGGGTGCAGAGCTGGCGGTTCTGTTCATCGATCAGGTCCGTGTATTCCTGGAAGGTGTCGGAGCTGTTCTGGCGGACGGCGTGCTGCAGTTTGCTGACGGTGAGCGGATTGAGCAGGTGATATTCGCCGCGCACGCGGTACTGATAGTTGCCGCCGACGGGGAGTTCGGTGTCGTAGCTCGGTGATGGGGCGGAAGGCGAGCGCGTGCTTCATTGCGGCTTCGCGGGCCAGGACATCGAGGCCGACGCCTTCGATGCGGGAGGCGGTGCCGGTGAAGTACTGGTCGACCAGCGCTTTGTTCAGGCCGATGGCTTCGAAGACCTGCGCGCCGCGATAGCTCTGCAGGGTGGAGATGCCCATCTTGGAGAAGATTTTGAGCAGTCCTTTGTTGATCGCCTTTATGTAGTTGTGCGAGGGCCTTTTCGAAAGTGAGGCCTTCGGGCAAGTTGCCGCGCATGGCCATGTCTTCGAGGGTTTCGATGGCGAGGTACGGATTGATGGCGCTGGCGCCATAGCCGATCAGCAGGGCGAAGTGCATGACTTCGCGCGGCTCGCCGGATTCGATGATGAGCGCGACCTGGGTGCGGGTTTCTTCGCGGACCAGGTGGTTGTGCACGGCGGCCAGGGCGAGCAGGCTGGGAATGGGCGCGTAGTCTTCGTCGACGCCGCGGTCGGAAAGGATCAGCAGCGTGTAGCCGGACTTGATGGCGAGGGAGGCGCGGCGGCAGAGAGCATCGAGGGCGCGTTCAAGGCCTCGTTCGCCGTCTTCGACGCGAGAACAGGCGGGCAGGGTGGTGGCGAGGAAATCGCCTTGCGAGACGCGGCGCAGCTTTTCGAGGTCGCGGTTGCCGAGGATGGGATGCTGCAAGCTTGAGGGTGTGGCAGTGCTGCGGCGTTTCGTCCAGGATGTTGCGCTCGGTGCCGATGTAGCTGATGAGCGACATGACCATCTCTTCGCGGATGGGATCGATGGGCGGGTTGGTGACCTGGGCGAAGAGCTGCTTGAAGTAGTTGAAGAGCGGCTGCGGCTTGTCGGAGAGGCAGGCGAGCGGGGTATCGGTGCCCATGGAGCCGATGGGCTCCTCGCCGTTGTCGGCCATGGGCGCGAGGATCATGCGGAGGTCTTCGTCGGTGTAGCCGAAGGCGCGCTGGCGGCAGAGGATGGTGTCGTGATCGGTGCCGTGTACGCGCGGCGGATCGGGCAATTGATCGAGCGTGATCTGGTTGCTCGGCCAGCCACTCGGCGTAGGGATTGCGGGAATAGAGGCGCTGCTTGATTTCCTTGTCGGAGACGATGCGGCCCGCGGTCGTGTCGACCAGGAACATCTTGCCGGGCTGAAGCCGGCCCTTCTTTTTGACGTTCTCGGGCTTGACGGGGAGGACGCCGGTTTCGGACGACATAACGATCAAGTCGTCATGTGGTGACCAGGTAGCGGGCAGGGCGCAGGCCGTTGCGATCGAGCGTGGCGCCGATGACGCGGCCGTCGGTGAAGGCGATGGCGGCGGGACCATCCCAAGGCTCCATGAGGGAGCAGTGGTATTCGTAGAAGGCGCGCTTTTCCGGATGCATGTGGGGATTGCTGGCCCAGGCTTCCGGGATGAGCATGGCCATGGCGTGGGGCAGATCGCGGCCGGCCATGAAGAGGAGTTCGAGGACGTTATCGAAGCTGGCGGAATCGCTACCGCTGGGCGGCCATGATGGGAAACAGCTTCTTGATATCGTCGCCGAATAGGGGCGAGGCGAGGATGGACTGGCGGGCATGCATCCAGTTGACGTTGCCGCGGACGGTGTTGATTTCGCCGTTGTGGGCGACGTAGCGGTAGGGGTGGGCGAGCTGCCAGGTGGGGAAGGTATTGGTGGAGAAGCGCTGGTGCACCAGGCAGAGCGCGCTCATGACGTCGGGGTCGGAGAGCTCGCCGTAGAAGGCGGTCATCTGTGGAGCGAGCAGGAGGCCTTTGTAGACGATGGTGCGGGCGGAAAGGGACGGGATGTAGAAGTCGCCCTTGTTGGGCAGGTTGGAGTGCGGCGACTTCGGATTCGGCGCGCTTGCGGATGACGTAGAGCTTGCGTTCGAGGGCATCGGGATCGCAGCGATCGGGGCAGCCGATGAAGATCTGCTGGATGTAGGGCTGGGAGGCGCGGGCAACGCGGCCGATGGCGTCGCCATCGACGGGGGTATCGCGCCAGCCGAGGACGGTGAGGCCTTCGTCGCGGACGATGCGTTCGAGGATGCCTTCACAGGAGAGGCGCTGGTGCGGTTCGACGGGAAGGAAGGTCATGCCGACGCCATACTCGCCTTCGGCGGGGAGGGAGAAGCCGAGCGTGGCGCATTCGCGGGCGAAGAATTTGTGAGGGATCTGGATGAGGATGCCGGCGCCATCGCCGGTCTCGGGATCGCAGCCGCAGGCGCCGCGATGGGTCAGGTTGATGAGGATCTGGATGCCTTTGGCGATAATGTCGTGGGATTTATGGCCTTTGATGCTGGCGACGAAACCGATACCGCAGGAGTCATGTTCGTTTCGGGGGTCGTAGAGGCCCTCGGCGGAAGGTAGCTGACTTAGACCGTGAATACACGTGGATTCGGTCATAGAATTCTCCCAGGAAGTCTATAGTGTAGCAAGGGGCCTAGTATCATGCAATATGGTGTTGATAATTATGCAGTATTAGTATGTCTTATGTTTTAGATTATGCAATATGGGGTTTAAGTGATTGAGGTTTATGGATATTCGAATTAAGGGGCTGGTGACAGGCCAAGGGAGGTGTGTGTAGTTCCTGAATTTATACTCAGCAGCACCTTAAGGAGGTGGCTAGGGGTCGGAAGGCCAAGCGGATTAACAATCCGCAGCAGACTGCCAGCCATGGCCTCACTTCGGAGTTATGGTAGATTTTGATACACTCAAAACGCCCGCGTGAAAGTCTTTCGATGCGTTTGCGCTTTTGCCTCTTCGCCGTCTGCGGATTCTTGGGTTGGGCCCAGGAACCGGCCAAGCTGGCGCCTTACTACCCGACGCCGGATAGTGTTGTGCTCAAGATGTTGGAACTCGGCGGCCTGAAAGCGGGCGAAAAAATGTTTGATCTTGGCAGCGGCGATGGACGCATTGTCATCGCGGCTGCGCGCAAATATCACGCCACTGCTTACGGCGTCGAGTTGGACAAGGAACTTTGCCGGCAAAGCATCGAACGCATCCGGAAGTTGGGCCTCGACGACACAGCGCACATCATAAACGGAGATATTCTAAAGCAGGACTATAGCTCAGCCGATTTGATCACGGTCTACCTGCTGCCCACCTCCAACGATAAAATTCAGCCGCTGCTGGAGCGGCAACTGAAGAAAGGCGCACGCGTTGTTGCGCACGATTTCGAATTCAGGGGCTGGACGCCGGAAAAAGTGGAAGACATCGAAGATGATGGCGAAGGCCGCAGTCACACATTATTTCTGTACCGGCGCTAAGCGGATGGACCCTGGTGCCTGCTGATATCCGTTCTCTCACGCCCGGCTGGCGGCGGGCGCTGTTGTCAGCCAGGGCCGGCTTTGCGGCCGTAGCGTTGGCCTCTTCCCTGTTTCTGGCGCCCAAGTGCACTCCCTGGGCTTGCGGCGCCATCGGCGTCTACCTTGTCCTGAGTCTCCTCCTTCCCTTGCGGAAAACGCAGACCGACGCAGTCGCTCTGCTGGTGCTCTTCGCAGATCTCCTCTTCTTTTTGGTCCTGGTAGGCGCCGCGGTTGGATCCGTCATTTGGCTCCCGGCGTTCGAATACTGCTTCCTCATGGCCGAAGCTGTCCTGGTCTACCGTAATTCCGAGGCCGGAGTGGTTGCCTTAGTCAGCGCCGCCTTCTGCGTTGCCGTCCAGTCCGATAACATTTTTACTTTGCGCCGCACCACGGTGGTGGGCGCGATCCTCTGTTGCGCTTTCGCAGCTTACCGCAAGCGCCTGGAGGCGCGCATGGAGGATGTGGAAACCCGCGCCGCCGAAACAGAACACAAGGCCAGCCTGGCGCAGGAGGCCGAACGGCAGCGCATCGCGTCCGATTTCCACGATGGTCCGCTGCAAAGCTTTATCAGCCTGCAGATGCGGCTGGAAATTTTGCGCAAGATCCTGGAACGCGACACCGGGGCCGGCATGGACGATCTACGCGACCTGCACACTCTCGCCCAGCAGCAAGTAAAAGAGCTTCGGGCGTTCGTACGGAGCATGCGTCCGCCCGAGATGCAGGGGAGCAATCTTTACGCGAACGCCCGCCGCACGTGCGAGAATTTTCAGAAGGAAAGCGGTATACCGGTTTCGTTCGTGGGCGGTGAAGGCGCCGCGAAACTGCCCGAGGAAATGGCCTCGGAAGTCATCCAGATGCTGCGCGAGGCGCTGCACAATGTCCTGAAACACGCGGGCGCCACGCGCGTGGCTGTCTCGCTCGAACGGGTCGCCAAGACGCTGGAACTGTCGGTGGACGACAATGGCGGCGGATTCCATTTCTCGGGAGTTTACTCGCTGGATGAACTGGAGTTGCTGCGGCTTGGGCCAGCGAGTTTCAAGCGCCGGGCACGAGCGCTGAATGCGGATATGACGCTTGAATCACGGCCCGGCTGGGGGGCCGCTCTGAAACTGCGCGTTCCCATTCCATGAGGCGTAATCGATCCGGTAGTATGGCGCTCTGTGTTGCGTCCTTGGGCTGTCTTTCGTGCGGCTACTCCGATTTCCGCCTGCCTGCTCTGCCCCCCGCGGACCCTCAGATTGGCTACCAATGGGAGCCGCGCCCCAACCCCGTGCTCCCGCACGGCGCCGCGGGCGACCCCGATTCTCACGACGCGCTGAACCCTTCCGTTGTCCGTTTGCCGCATGAGTATTACAACTTTTACTCAGGCTACGACGGGAAGACCTGGCGTACACTGCTCGCGATCTCCGCCGACGGACTTTCCTGGGTCAAGCAGGGTGCGGTGCTTTCCGCCGACCCCGCCGCGGGCGAAGGCTCGTCGATCGCCGCCAACGGCGCAGCCATCTATGACAGCGGCTTTGACTACTGGTACCAGGCGGGCGCCCCAGACAACCCGCAAATTGGATTCGCTCGTTCCAAAGACGGGCGCGCCTGGAGCAAATCGGCTTTTCCTGTTATCGGGTACGGCCCGCGCGGTAGTTGGGACGAACGCGCCCTCGGCGATCCATACGTGCTCAAAGCCGGCCAGTACTACTACCTGTTCTACCTCGGCCAGGATCGCGCCAGGCGCCAGCGGCTGGGCGTCGCGCGTTCCCGCGATGGCGAGCATTGGACGAAGCTGCGCTCGAATCCCATTCTCGACCTGGGGGCTTACGGCGCCTTCGATGAAATGGGCCTCGGCGAGCCCGCCGTCTGGATCGCACACGGCTACTACTGGATGCTCTATACGGGCCGCGACGCCGGGGAGCACCGCCGGCTCGGAATGGCGCGCTCCAGGGATGGGGTCCACTGGGACAAACTGCCCACTGTATTCGCCGGCGCCGAACCTTGGGATAGTCAGGTCGTTTGCGACGCGACCATCGAACTACAGGAAGGACGCTTAACCGCGTGGTTCGGTGGTGGCGACGCTGCGCGCCCCGATCAGAATATCAATGGCCAGATCGGCATGGCCACGCTACATGCCGTTACGGTGACCGCCAGGATGGCAAAATAGAGGAATGGGACGCCTGCTGCGTCGAATCCTGCCCTTCATTAGCATCGCTTTGTTCGCCGCGGTTCTTTACGACGGCTGGATCTTCTACTCGCGCTGGCGCAGCATCCGCGACGGCCAGGACGCGGAGAAAGCGGAAGAAGCGCGGCGCGCCAAGGAATCCATCGACAGGATCGGCGGGACCGCCTTCCGCATCATCAACTTTTACGCGTCGCCGCAGAGCATTCCTCCGGGAGGGCGCGTCAATCTCTGCTATGGAGTTTACGGGGCCAAGACGGTACGCATCGAACCTACGGTAGGCGATCTGCACCCGGCGATCAGCGACTGCCGACAAGTCACTCCCACCAAGGACACGACCTACAAACTCATGGCTGAAGATGCCGAAGGCCACAGCGTTGCGCAGGAGATCGAAGTTCACGTGAGGTAGCCCATTTCAACCGATCGTGTACCATAGAAGTATCCCCGAAAATGGACTCGCAAAACGTTGACTTGAAGCAGACTATCAATCTGCCACGCACCGGCCTTTCGATGAAGGCCAACCTGGCCCAAGCCGAGCCGAAGATGCTCGAACGCTGGGCCGCGGAAGACATCTACGGCCAGATTCGCGCCGCCCGGGCCGGCCGTCCCACGTACATCCTGCACGATGGCCCGCCGTACGCCAACGGCCGCATCCACCTAGGCACCGCCTTCAACAAAATCCTGAAGGACTTCATCGTCAAATCGAAGACCATGGCCGGGTTCGACTCGCCCTACGTGCCCGGCTGGGACTGCCACGGCCTGCCCATCGAAATCAAAGTCGATAGCGAACTGGGCGCGCGCAAGGCGAAGATGACCGTCGGCGGAGATTCGCGGCGAATGCCGCAAGTACGCCGAAAAGTACGTCGACCTGCAGCGCAAGGATTTCAAGCGCCTCGGCGTTTTCGGCCGCTGGGACGATCCTTATCTCACCATGAGCGCGCAGTACCAATCGGTCATCGCCGGCGCGTTCGTCGATTTTCTCGATCGCGGCTACGTCTACAAAGGCCTGAAGCCGGTGAACTGGTGCATGCGCGACCGCACCGCGCTGGCCGAAGCCGAAGTCGAATACGAGCAACCACTCCAGCCCTTCCATCTGGGTGCGCTTCGCCCTCACCTCCGACGCCGCGAAGATCGATCCCGCGCTGGCCGGCCACAAAGTCTACGGCCTGATCTGGACCACCACGCCCTGGACCATTCCGGCCAACATGGCCATCGCCTATCATCCGAAATTCGAGTACGTGCGCGGTCGCGGTGGACGGCGCGGTCTACATCGTCGCCGCCGAACTGCTGAAGGTCACCGCGCGAAAAGTGCGGCTGGACCGACTACGAAGTCGATCGCCCGCTTTCCCGGCGCGCAGCTCGAAGGCGCGGTCTTCCACCACCCTTTCCTCGAGCGCGATTCGCTCGGCATTCTGGCCGATCACGTCACGCTGGAACAGGGCACCGGCGCGGTCCATACCGCTCCCGGGCACGGGCAGGAAGATTACGTAGTCGGCCGCCAGTACGGCATCGAGATCTACTGCCCGGTGGATGCCGCCGGCCGCTTCTATCACGCCGAAGGCGCCGCCGGGCGAGCTGCCCGAGGAACTCATCGGCAAAACCGTCTGGGAAGCCAATCCCATCGTCATGGAAATTCTGCGCGGGCATCACGCGCTGCTCGCGACCGAGAACATCGACCACAGCTATCCGCATTGCTGGCGCTGCCACCGCCCCACCATCTTCCGCGCCACCGAGCAGTGGTTCATCGGCATGGAGCGCAACGAATCTCCGCCAGCACGCGCTCGAAGCCATCAAGCAGCGTGAAGTGGATGCCTGCGTGGGGCGAGGAGCGCATGTCCAACATGATCGCCACCCGGCCCGACTGGTGCATCTCGCGCCAGCGCGTGTGGGGCGTGCCGATCATCGTCTTCTATTGCGACAACTGCCGCGAGCCGCTCACCGATCGCAAGATTCTCGACCGCGTCGTCAAGCTGTTCGCCGAACATACCGCCGACATCTGGTATGACCGCGACCGCCGCGGAATTGCTGCCGGAAGGCGAAACCTGCGCGCAAGTGCGGCGGCACCGAATTCAGCAAGGAAACCGACATTCTCGACGTGTGGTTCGATTCCGGCTCCAGCCATCTCGCCGTGCTCACGGCAGCGAACCATCTGCCCTGGCCCGCCGATATGTACCTCGAAGGCGGCGATCAGTATCGCGGCTGGTTCCACAGCTCGCTGCTGGTCGGCGTCGGACTCAAAGGGCGGTGCGCCCTACCGTGATTGCGCGCTCAACGGCTGGGTGCTCGACGGCGAAGGCCGCGCCATGCCCAAGTCGCTCGGCAACGGCATCGAGCCCGAGGAGATCATCAAGCATCACGGCGCCGATCTTGTGCGGCTGTGGGCCGCTTCGGTCGATTTCACGAGGATGTGCGCGTCTCCGAGACGATCCTCACCCGCTTGCAGGAGGCCTACCGCAAGCTCCGCAACACTTTTCGCTATGTGCTCGGCAACCTGGATGGTTTCGATCCCTCGGTGGACGCCGTCCCCATTTGCGAAATGCGGGAAATCGACCAGTGGATTCTGCTGCGCGCCGAGACGCTGGTCGCCAATTGCCGCGCCTGGTACGACGAGTTCGCCTTCCACAAGGTGTACCGCGCCCTTTACGATTTCACCACGGTCGATCTGAGCGCCCTCTACTTCGACGTGCTGAAGGATCGCCTTTACACTTCCGCCAGGAAATCGCACGCGCGCCGCAGCGCCCAAACCGCCTTGTATCGTTTGGCCTACGCGCTGGTGCGGCTGGTCGCCCCCATCCTCAGCTTCACGGCCGAAGAGGTCTGGGGCCACATGGGGCGGAAAACGAGCATTCACCTGGAACTGTTTCCGGAAGCCGCCGAACTTACCGCCGGTATTTCCGATGCTCACCGGAAACGTTCCGCTAATTGGGACCGTCTGATGACAGTGAGGGAAGATGTGTTAAAAAGCCTCGAGGAGGCTCGCCGGGAGAAGTTTATCGGCGCGCCCCTTGAGGCTCGGGTACGCCTGACGGCGAATTCCGATCTTTATCCGCTGCTCGAACAGTACGCTTCCGAACTTCCGGCGCTGTTCATCGTTTCGGAAGTTCAGGTTGCCCAGGCCGCCGCGTGTAACGGCATGTCTCCCGATGTTACCGTGCAGATCGAACGCGCCAGCGGTATCAAATGCGAACGCTGCTGGAAGTACACCACCGACACCGGCGCCGATCCGCAATTTCCGACCATCTGCGCCGCCTGCGCCAGTGCCGTGAAAGAGACGCTCAATGATTGACAGCCGATTGAAGGCATACGGACTGTCGGCAGTGGTTTTCGCACTGGATCGCGTCAGCAAGCTGATGGTCGAAGCGCGCGTTTCGGCCTTCGACGTTCACACGGTGATTCCGGGCTTCTTCGATATCGTGCATTCGCAGAACCGCGGGGTAGCCTTCGGCATCATGAACGATTCCACCTCCGCCTGGCGCACCGTCGTTCTGATCGTGTTTTCCGCCGCTGCCATGATTCTGGTCGGGGGAATGTTGTGGAAGGCCTCCCGCATGGATCGCTGGACGGTGGCCGGCCTGGCCCTGGTTCTCGGGGGAGCGGCCGGCAACCTTTTTGATCGAGTGGTCTGGGGCCGCGTCACCGATTTCCTGGAATTCTATATCGGCGACATGCACTGGCCGACCTTTAACGTTGCCGATTCGTGTATCGTCATCGGCAGTGGTTTGCTGCTTCTTGAATTGTTACGGCCCAAACGCGAGCCGGCAGGCGCCTGATGCTGCCCCGTCTTTTCCACATCGGCGGCTACTCCCAGGCCACATACGGTGTGCTGGTCGCTATCGCTTTTCTGGCCGCGCTTTCGGTGATCTCGCGGCTGGCCCGCCGGGCTGGTTTGAACAGCGACGTCGTCGTGAACCTCGGTATTCTTTGCGGTCTCAGCGCCATCGTGGGCGCCAAGATCATGATGTATCTGGTCGACCTCCCTTATTACATCCAGAATCCCGGCGAGATCCTTTCGTTGTCCAGCCTGCAAGCCGGCGGGGTGTTTTACGGCGGACTGATCACCGCCTTGATCGCTGCTTTTGTTTACATCCGGCGTCACCACTTGCCCGCCCTCGAAACCGCCGACATTTTCGCGCCCGGCATCGCGCTTGGCCACGGGATCGGCCGGCTCGGCTGCTTCGCCGCCGGTTGCTGCTGGGGCTTGCCGACCAAGCTGCCGTGGGGTGTCACCTTTACCAATCCGGAATCCCAGATTCCGTCGCAGCAATTGGGCATTCCTCTGCATCCCACGCAGTTGTATGAGTCGTTCGCCGAGTTCGCGATCTGCGGCCTTCTGCTCTGGAGGATCCGGCGCCCGCATAGAGCCGGCGCGATCATCAGCCTTTACCTGATTGTGTATTCGAGCGTCCGCTTCCTGGTGGAATTCGTGCGCTTCCACGAACAACCTAATCCGTTCGGCGGTCCGTTCAATACTTCGCAGTGGATTTCGCTCGGCTTGATCGCGCTGGGGTGCGCTTATTTCGTCCGCCGCGCGGGGCGCGGCGCCGCAGCACCCGCCCAAGCCGCACCCGCACGGCCCCGCTGATGCCCGACCGTCTCCAGTTCGGACGCCGCCTGTTTCTGGCGTCCTCGCTTGCGCCGCTGTTGACAGCCGAGCAGAAGGGAGCGGTCATCCCGTCTTCCTGGCATCGCTACGCCGATCCCTCGACGGAATTCGAAGTCCTGCGCCTCACCGATCCGGCCCACGCCTGCACACTGCCGGCTTATTACAATCGGGCCCTCGCAAGGCGCGGCGGCTTTATGATTTACGCCGGCGACCAAGCCGGGTCGCTCCAGGCCTACCGCATGGAGTTGCACAACGGCGAGTCGCGCTGCCTCACGGAAGCCGCAAAACTAGACGCCTCCTCCATCGCCATGCTGGCCGATGAGCATAGCTTCTGCTATTGGGATGACCGTGCGCTGAACCAGTGCGCGCTCGGCAGTTCGCGGTCGCGGCAGGTTTATGAAGTGCCCGCCGGATGGGATCGCTGCCCGGGCGGCAGCGTTGCCGACGATGGGACGGCGCTGTGCGGCGAAAGCCGCGGCGGTGGATCGCGCTTGCAAGTCGTGGCGCTGCAGAAAGGCAGCGTCCGCACCGTGGTCGAAAGCCCGTTCATCTTGTCGCACCCGCAAGCGCGGCCCAAACGGGCTCAGATTCTCTACCGGCAAGGGGATGAAGCCCTTTGGCTGGTCAACACGGATGGCGCGCAAAACCGCAAGCTGCCGCTGGCTTCGGGTACGATCGGACCGGCGCGATGGTCGCCCGACGGCCGCACTGTCCTGTATCTGAATATTCCCGAGGATCCGTCGCAGTTGCATGCGATTCGCGAATGCTCGCCCGATCTGAATACCGACAAATTGGTGGCCCGCACCAGCCAGTACGCGCACTTTGGGTGCAACAGCAACACGTCTGTTTTTGTGGGGGCCAGCCAGAATAAAGCCGCGCCTTACATCCTGATATTGCTACGGCTGACGCGGCGGGAGTTGCCGCTGTGCGAGCATCGCGCCAGCGATGCGGCAATGGCAGCGCCCATCTTTTCGGCCGATAGCCAGCAAATCTTCTTCCAGAGCGACCGCGACGGCAAACCTGCCATCTATCGCATCCACGTCAATAAGCTGGTGGAAGAGACCGAACCGGAATCCGACTAGAAAGTCCGGTTTAGGATCGCGCCATCCGCGCTGCCCAAAGCGCCGGACCAACGGCCCATATCCATGCGCAAGCGCCGGCCATCCGTCGCGATGGTGACAAACCCGTCCCGATCCGTCCGCAGCACGCAAGCCTGCCGCTCCCGGTACCGCTCCAGCACCTCGGGATGCGGGTGGCCATACGAATTCTCAAAACCCGCCGACATCACCGCGAACGCCGGATGCAGCAAATCCAAGAACTGCTCCGTACTGGATGTCTTGCTGCCGTGATGCGGCGCCTTCAGTACATCCGTCCTTCGCAGCAACCCTGCGGCAGCAAGGTCCTCCTCGACCTGACGCTCGATATCGCCGCTCAACAGGAACGAATGTCTCCCGTAGCTCACGCGCAGCACCAGCGAATCGTTGTTGTGGGGCATTTCGCGGGGATCATAATCGAGCGCGGGCGCAAGCACTTGCAATTCAGCGCCGCCGTAGCGAAACTGCTGCCCGCGATGCAGGGCCGAGATCCGGACGCCATCCGCCAAGGCCTGTTGGCGTAATGCGCACCATGCCGGATTCTCGGAATTCGCGCCGGTCCACAACTCGCGGGCATGAAAATTCGCCATCAGCGAGGGAAGGCCGCCGATGTGATCGGCATGCGCGTGCGTGGATGCCATCACGTCTACGCGGCGGATGGACCGCTGCCATAGATAGGGCGACACCACTTCCTCGCCGATATCCATCTGCGATGGCCGGTGCTTTCCGAAGGTTGGGATTCCTCCTCCATCCACCAGCATGAGCTTGCCATCCGGGAACGTCAGCAGAATGCTGTCGCCTTGCCCGACGTCCACCACGGTCATCTCCAGTTCACGCAGCGCAATTTCCGCTGGAAACGGATGCCAGAGCAGCAGGGCCAGCAATACTGCCAGCACACCGCTGGAAGCCCACCGCCATCGCCGCCGGGAGAACACGGCGCAGACAAAGCCCGCGCCGATTGCCAACCCCAGCCAGAGCGGCGGATCCGGTATGCGCCAGTTCGGTTCCAGATGCATGTGCCAGTTGACGGCCGCGTGCGACGCCGCCAGCAGCCATCCGGCAAGCTTCGCCACCCACGCCGAGCGTGTAAAGATGGCGATGAATCCAACCGGGATGACGGCGCACATGAGCGGCACCACCAGGGCGTTGGCCGTCACGCCGGAAAAGCCGATGCGGTGAAAGTAGGCCACCATCGGCAGCGCGAGGCCGATCTGCACGATCGCCGAAATCACCGCGAGTTGAAACAGGTAGAGCAGCACGCGCGCCGGAATCGCAATTGCGAGGCAGCAGGCGCGCTCCGGCAGCCTGGTCCACAGGCGCAACGTCTCCGCGAGCAACCTCATCTCGATGCGAAACTGCGCGGCGCGCGGTTCCAGGTGCATGTCGCGGCCGGTATCCGGCAGATCCGCCAGCGCCCGCGCACGCGGATAGGAGGTCCGCTCCAGCAGCGGCGTGGCAAACGCGCCGATGAAAGCGACCGCGAGGAAGGTGAGCTGGAAGCTGGCTTCGAACAATTGCTCCGGGTCGAAGAGCAGAAACCCGATAGCCACCGCCGCCAGGATATTCAGAACGCGGCGACGCCGCGCGAGCAAACTGGCGACTGCGAACAGAGTGAATCCGGCAGCGCACCGTACGCATGGCGATCCCCATCCGGTCACCAGCGCATAGAGCCACAATGCGGCCGCCGTGAACAGCAGCGCGCATTCCCGGCGGACGAAACACAGCCGCAGTAATAGCATCAGAAAGGCCGCCAGAACCGCCGTGTGGGTACCTGAAATCACCAGCGCATGGTAAGTGCCGGTGTTGCGGAACTGCTCCGTCCAAACCCGCTGCACCTGATACGTCTCGCCGATCATGACGGCCTGCATCATGCCGGTCTCGTAAGGTTTGCCCTGGTAGAGCTGCGCCAGCCGTTCGAGCGCCGCTACCCGCATTCCCACGATGGCGGCCTGGAAGCGCGTTCCGCATAGGCCGGGCAGCACGGTGACCTCGGCGCCAGTTGGCATGGACGCTGTCCAGTAGATTTGACGGCGCGCGAGGTAGCGCGCGAAATCGAAGGCCCCCGGATTGCCGAAATTGCGGGGCCTCCGCACGCGAGCCTCGAATTCGATCCTCTGTCCGTAGCGCAGGGCTGGCGGGGCTTGGCCTTCGCGCGCGTACGATGTCACCTGTACGCGGGCCCCCGGGTCCAACTCAACGACGAAGCGTTCGCGGTCGCCCGCCAGCGCCGGAGGTTCGACCACGCAGCCGCTCAGAATGACCGGTTCGCGTCCTTCGACATCCAACTCGGGCCGCGGCGCGGGGCGATGGGCCAAATCCACCAGCACGCCGGCGAACAGTAGGCCCAGCATGCAACAGGTAAACGCCAGTACCCGCGCCTGCCGCCAGAGCGCCAGAGCGCACAGCAGCGCGAACGCAGCGATCACGGCGACGAGTTCATGGGGGTTAAACGCCGCGAATCGCGAAACGAGGATGCCGGCCGCGATGGCGGCCAGAGGGGGCAGCAGAGGATCCTGCATGGGCTGAACAAGCTAGTGCCTGTTCAGCCCGGGACTTCTCATTTGCTCTTGAGCGATGCTTCCGTCAGATCGAGGCGCGATTTCCAGGCGTCGTGTTCCGCCACCGGGCCGCCGTTGGTGAAGTTCATCAACTGGTCGTCGTTGGCGTTGTAAGCGGGCCAATTCGGACGCCCCGCGCCATTGGGATTGCCGGTCTTGGCGAACGCGACCCAATAGCCGAGAGCCGCCTTCGCGGTAGCCTCATCGGCGGGCGCCAGTTTGTCTTCGTAGCGTGCCGCCACCGTGTCGAACACGAACGGAATCTCAGTGGCATGCGGCGCGCCCTTCCAACTCTTGCGCATGGACTCCGCTACGTAGGAGAAACGATATTCGTACGCCGGCTTGCCCGTCGCCGCTATGCTGCGCGCTACGAAGCGTGCCGGCTCGATCATCATCCGGTCCGCCGCGACCAGCATGCCGACGCGCCGGAACTCGGGCGATTTGTCGGGATTGTAGGCCGCCTCGGCCTTTTCTTTGTTGGCGCCGAAGGGAGCGAACAGTTCGTCCATGTTTTTGGCCATGGAGAAGCCGATATCGGCGCTATTGGCTCCCGCAATCACGGGGATCTTCATCGCGTGTCCCGCCGCAAACGCCTCCTCGGGCGTTTCCAGCACGATTTTGCCGTCGATCATCGGGCCGCCATACGTGGGATTGCCCATGCTGGCCATGTTGAGCTTGTCGCACACGCGATCCTCAGGCAAAGCGCGCAATGCCGCGAGAGCGGCCGCGTCTTCGCCTTCGATGCCCGCTTTCTTGGCGAACGCCAGACCGACCGCTTCGCCCGACGGCAGATTGGGCGCGGATTCGCTCAACTTTCGCATCGGCCCGAGGCCGCTGCGTCCGCCGCCCGATTCGATGATGGCTTTCTGGAACAGCCCGTGCGCCAGCGGCGTTGTCATCATGGTCAGCACCGAACCGCCGCCCGCCGACTCGCCGAACAGCGTGACGTTACCCGGGTCGCCCCCGAACCTGGCGATATTCTTCTTTACCCATTGGAGCGCCGCCACCTGGTCAAGGAACGCGTAGTTCCCGAGCATTGCGTGCGGATCTTCCTTGGTCAACGCCGGGTGCGCGAAGAATCCAAACCTCCCCAGCCGGTAATTGAAGCTGACGAACGCCACGCCGCTTTCCGCGAAATGAGTACCGTCGTAAACCGCCGGCGAACTGCCGCCGTTCACAAAACCGCCGCCGTAGATCCAGACCATTACCGGCAGCTTGCCGGAGCGCTTCACCGGCGTCCAAACGTTCAGGTAAAGACAATCTTCGGCGGGCTTGGTTCCCAGCGGCGCGGCGTCGCTGGGGAAGGGTAGCTGCATGCAGTCGGAAGCGTATTCGGTGGCCGCGCGCACGCCCTTCCATGCGGCGGGAGGCTGGGGCGCGCGCCAGCGGTTCTGTCCCGTGGGAGGCGCGGCGAAGGGAATGCCTTTGAACGCCACCACCTCGCCTTTTACCGCGCCCTTCAAAGCGCCGCTATCGATGCGTACTTCATCAACCGCCGCTGCCGCGCAACCGGCCAACGCCGCGAATAAAACCAAACCATGGAATCGAATCATGTTTTCGTCAGTCCAAATGAATTACGGCTTGCAAAGGCAGATCGCGCGACGAACCGCCGGCATGAATGGTGTACGCGCCGGGCGTCAGTTGCCACGCATCCTTCTCCGCGTTGAAAATCGACAGGTACTTCGGATCGAGCGGCAGCGTCACCGTTTTCGCCTCGCCCGCCGCCAGCTTCACTTTATCCCAAGCCACCAGCCGGTTGAACGGCTCACCGGCGGCCTGGGGCAGCGTGGCATAAACTTCCGCGATCTCGGCTCCGGCGCGTTTGCCCGTATTGGTCACCGTGAAAGAAACGCCATCCTTGGATGCCTTCAGCCCCGTGTACTGAAATGTCGTGTACGAAAGCCCGAATCCGAACGGATACAACGGCTGCTTGTGCTCGGCGTCGTACCACTTGTAGCCGACCTTCAGGCCTTCGTCGAAGCTGACGTCGAATTTCCTGCCGTTCATCTTCAGACCAGGCAGGAACTCCTGCATCTCCGAGGCGTCGCGGGCGGGCGGCTGCGCCGTCAACTGCGGATGGGGAAGATCGGACTCCGATTTCGGAAAGGTCAGGGGCAGCTTGGCCGAGGGGTTTACATCGCCAAACAGTACGTTGGCGATCGCCTCCGCGCCGCGGATGCCCGGGATACCATGCTTCCATCACCGCGCTGACCTGTCCAGCCCAGGGCATGGTAACCGCGCCGCCCGTTTCCAGCACGACAATCGTGTGCGGATTGGCCGCCGCCACGGCCGCCACCAGATCGTCCTGATGATTCGGCAGCGACATGCTTGGGTGGTCGCTGCCTTCGCTGGATGGCTGATTCACGAACACGATGGCCAGGTCCGAGCTTTTCGCCAGACGAGCTGCTTCCAGCGGTTCCGCGCCGCTATTGAATTGCACATCCGCATGTGGGGCTTTGTCGCGAATCGCCTTCAATGGCGACGACCGGTGCCATACCACGCGTTCGAAAATCCCGGCATTAGGCGGTTGCGGTACGGGATTGCCGCCCATGGGATCGACCTGCGCGGAGCCGCCGCCCGATAACACGCCCACATCCGCGTGAGACCCGATTACGGCGATGGTCCGCACTTTATCCGCGGCCAGCGGCAACTGTCCGTTGGCATTCTTCAGCAGCACGATAGATTGCTCGGCGATCCGCTGAGCCACTTCAAGTCCGTGCATGACATCGGGCACTTGGCGCTCCGCCGGTTTGTCGAATAAACCCGCTGCGAATTCCGACCGCAGAATGCGATGCACCATGTTGTCCAGCCGCGCAGTGGGTACTTCGCCGCTTTCGACCGCTTTCTTCAGCGCGGGACCGAAGAAGTCCGAGCCGGGCTGCTCCATATCGAGGCCGGCCATGGCTGCCTTGGCCGTCGAATGGGTGCCGCCCCAATCCGACAACACAAAGCCCTGGAAGCCGAAGTCCTTCTTCAACACTTCGCTGAGCAGATAGCTGTTCTCGCAGGCGTACGTGCCGTTCACCAGGTTATAGGAGCACATCACGGCGCCCGCTCCCGATTCTTTGAGGCCGATTTCGAATGCCAGCAGATCGCTTTCCCGAATGGCGCGTTTCCCGGCATTGACGTTGACGTACGACCGGCCGCCTTCCTGATCGTTCAGCGCATAATGCTTGATGTCGCCGATGACGCCCTGCGCCTGAAGGGCTTTCATCTCCGCGCCCACCAGGCGGCCAGCCAGGATGGGATCTTCGCCCTTATATTCGAAGATGCGCCCGTTGCGCGGCTCGCGCGCCAGGTTCACACCGCCGCCGAGGGACATGTTGTAGCCCTGATTGCGCAGTTCCGCGCCGATCAGCGCGCCGTACTCGCGCGCCAGTTCGAGATCCCAGGTGGAGGCTTCCGCTTCGCCGGATGGCAGGGCCGTCGCATATCGTCCGAACATGCCGCTGCGCGTCACGCCTACCGCGGCGTCGGCCATTTGCAGATCCGGGACGCCGAGGCGGGGGATGCCTGGCACGAATCCCGCGCCGCCCGCCGATTTCGTCGGGGGGGCATCGGGATTGGGGAAAATGAGCCCCCATCCGCCGCCGTGCAACAGGGAAATTTTCTCGTCCAGTGTCATTTGGGCGAGCACCAGGTCCGCGCGCTGATCGGGAGTCAGGGTCTGGTTCATCCAGGGACCGGTGGGTTTCGGCTGTGGCGGACCGAACTGGGCGGTGGCGGACACGGTGCAGAGTAATCCGCTGAGAAACACCTGTTTCAGCATAGAAGGTGGATAGTAACAGATCGCATTCTCCGCTGCCCCAACCGGTTGGCGTTCGGGGTGGGCGATTGCCGTCACGGGGTGAAGGTCGGTCAAATTCGCTTGGATGCTGCCGTCTGCCTGAGTTGCGACAGGGAGTTGGGCCGCGGGTTGTGTGCTTGGATGAAGTGTTAGAATCAAGTCTGTAGAATGTCGGGGCGTAGCGCAGCCCGGTAGCGCACCTGCCTTGGGCGCAGGGGGTCCGCGGTTCAAATCCGCCCGCCCCGACCATCAGAATCAGGGAGTTTAGACCCTGGACCGGGACAGCCCAAAACGGTCCTTGTGACGTGGTTTGTGACGTAACGGCCCGACCATCCAGCCGGACTTGAAATGGTACACGGAGATTAGCGCCGGCAAAGCGCTATCGCCCCGGTGTCCCTTTGCGTCCGTCCACCGCTGTCCGCGCTACTACCAAAGCGTTGCCCTACTGGGCGACACCGGATGTTCAACATCGCCATTGATCCCGGCAGACGATGCGGAATTGCTGGAACGTTGGAGCGCACCGACCTGTGGCCTGTCGTTCGCGAACAGGCAACCTCAGTGATGGGGCCGGGGACGAACCGCATATATTCTCCAAGTTCTGCCCGGAAGTTTCCTTTGACCGCTTTGGTTGGTTCGCTTCCCACTTGGGGTATCACTCTAATGAAGCGATTCCGACTTCGCCTGTCGAAGGTTGAAGGAAGAAGGCGCGAGTCCTGGCTGATTGGCGTTGGTTGTGGGCCTTGGTCACGTCGATGCACTACTCAGACTGTCCGCTGCGCTCGCCGCTTTTGCTGGGCATCAACGAGACGAAGAAAAAGCCAAAGATTGGCTTCACCGCTTGAAGTGTGGGCGCGGACCCTCTTATCGTTTACGGTAGAATGGCTCCCACTATGACGACGGATGGCAAACAATCCACCCACAGCACCGAGTTCTACTTAAAAGAATTTGAACTACTGCGGAAGCAAATCGAAATGCACGTGACCGAGATGCGGACGGTTGAACGCAACGTTGTGTTTGGGGTCGTGGGAACATGGGCGTGGTTGGCGACGCATACGGAACCAAATGGATTTGGTCCGTCCCCGTCTTGTTCGTCGTTCTTGGTGCGTTGCGGTGTCATGGCATCTGGACTGAACTTGGCCGATTGCATGAATACCTTCAGAGAATTGAAAGCACGTTCTCAGCCAAAGAAGATCCTGGGGGCTGGGAGCACTTCTTAGGCTTGGGCAACACGGCACTCTTCCGCAGCACTGGAACCTTGTAGGTCACGCTATCGCTTGCAACCGTGGCAGTTACCGTTTACCAGTGGGCTGTCTAAAGATGAGTCCAAGTGAAGAAATTGTTGCCGCGTATTTGAAGTCCATTGGGCTGACGCCTGAGCGCTTCCCGAAAGCCGAAATGGGGAAGACCCGGACGCCAGATTTCAGGGTGCTGCAAGGTGGCGCACTCGTTTTCTACTGCGAAGTGAAGAACGCACGGGAAGACCGATGGCTTGATGAACACGGGAAGGATGCGGGGCCGGGGACGCCGGGCAGGGAGTGAATCTTGTCGATTTGTTGAACCGGCCGGAGGGGGAGAGACTCGAGTGCAAGCGCTCGAAGCGCCAATACGCGCTGGCGTAAAACTAAAGTTGCGTTAACGCGGAAGTGGCCGGCTGCCGAGTGCCTTCCGGGTAGAATGTGGAGTTAGGAGCTACATGTAGCGGCCGCGGATTTGATTCCAGCGGACGCGGAGAGGATCGAGGAAAGCGGCGATGCCGCGCCAGGTACTGACTTTGGTGCCCGCGACGTCCGACCACTGCACCGGGACCTCGACTTCGCGGTAGCCCAGGCGGCGGCCGATGAAGAGGACTTCAACGTCGAAGCCGAAGCCTTCGAGCAACTGGCGGCGGAAAATTTCGCGGGCGGCGGCAACTTCAAAGAGTTTGAAGCCGCACTGCGTATCGTGGAAGGGAAGTCCAGTGGCCAGGCGCATGACGAGGTTAAAGACGCGGCCGGCGTTTTCGCGGAACCAGGACTGGTGTACGACGATGGTGCGGCGGTCGAGGCCGCGGGACCCGACGGCGACTTGCGCTTGTTCGCGATCGACGGCCAGGCAGAGCTTGTCCAGTTCTTCGATGGGCGCGGAGAGGTCGGCGTCGGTGAAGAGGGCCCACTCGCCGCGGCATTCGAGCATGCCGTGGCGGACGGCGTAACCCTTGCCGCGATTGCCGGGATTGCGGAGCACGCGCAGGTTGGGAAATTGGGATTGCATCCGCTCGGCGACCTCGATGGTGCCATCGGTGGAACCATCGTCTACTATCAATATCTCGGCGAACTGCCATTCGCTGGCGCGCAAATAGGCAATGACGCGTTGGAGCGCGGCGGGGAGGCGCTTCTGTTCGTTGTAGGCTGGAATGATAATGGAGATGGATCGGGTCAAGGAAGACCTATAATACCCAAATTCATTTAGGAGAACGATTTGTCCCTGGAAGACGACCTTTTGCAGCAGCGCCTGGGGCGCATCCGCGAAATCGAGGCGCTGGGCTACCGCGCCTACGGGCAGCGCTTCGAATTCAGCCACACGATC
Organism: Bryobacterales bacterium; assembly: GCA_963738375.1. Lineage (GTDB taxonomy): Bacteria > Acidobacteriota > Terriglobia > Bryobacterales > Bryobacteraceae > Bog-159. The sequence continues at coordinate 152,504 of CAVTWL010000007.1, forward strand.
CCGGAAATCCTGTTGGGTTATGGCGAGAAGACGCCGGAAGAACTGGCGGAGCCAGTGCGCGTAAAGATCGCGGGGCGTGTGCAGACCTTGCGCCGGATGGGAAAGGCTGGCTTTGCGCATCTCGCGCAGAATGGCGAGCGGCTGCAAATCTACATCAAGAAGGATGCGATCCCGGAGCGGGATTTCGCCCTTTACCAGTTGATCGACCTGGGCGACATTATCGGCGTGGACGGATATTTATTCCGCACACGCACAGGCGAATTGAGCGTGCACGTAGAACACCTGGAATATCTGGCGAAGACGCTGCTGCCGATGCCGGAGAAGTGGCATGGGCTCGAAGACGTGGAGACACGCTACCGGCAGCGGTATCTCGATCTGATCGTGAATCCGGAAGTGCGCAAGGTATTCCTGACGCGCAGCAAGATCATCTCGTCGCTGCGGCGGCAGCTGGAAGATCGGGGATTCATCGAAGTGGAAACGCCCATGATGCAGCCGCTATACGGCGGCGCGACGGCGCGTCCTTTTGTCACGCATCACAATACATTGGATATCGATTTATACCTGCGCATTGCACCGGAGCTTTACCTGAAGCGGCTGGTAGTGGGCGGCTTGGAGCGGGTCTACGAAATCAATCGCAATTTTCGCAACGAAGGATTGTCCACACATCACAATCCCGAATTCACGATGCTGGAGTTTTACCAGGCGTATACGGATTATCGCGGCATGATCGATCTTTCGGCTGAGCTGTTCGCGCAGGTGGCGCGCGACGCAACGGGCGGCACGGAAGTCGAGTACGACGGGCACAAGCTGGATTTCGGAACGCTGCGGCGCTTCTCCATGCGCGACGCGATCGTGGAATTCTGGCAGGGCGATAGCCGGCCAGGCGCGGAGGATGTAAAGAATCCGGAGTGGCTGCTGAAGCATTCGGCGAAGGCGACGGCCGGCGAGGCTTTGACGGACATTTTTGAACGGGTGGTGGAAGAGCATCTGATCCAGCCGACCATCATCTACGACTACCCGGTGGAATCGTCGCCGCTGTCGAAGAAGAAGCCCGACGATCCGGCTTTCGTCGACCGGTTTGAAATCTACGTAGCCGGCATGGAAGTAGCCAACGGCTACACGGAGTTGAACGATCCGCAAGACCAGCGGCGGCGGTTCGATATGCAACTGGGCATGCGCGAGCGCGGCGACGAAGAAGCGCACCAGATGGATGAGGATTACGTGCGCGCGCTGAGCTACGGGATGCCGCCGACGGGGGGGAAGGCATCGGCATCGACCGGCTGACGATGATTCTCACCGGATGCAAGTCGATTCGCGACGTGATTCTGTTTCCGCTGCTGCGTCCGGAAGGGCCCATCGACCTGGTGGCGCGCATGCGCGAACTGGATGGGCAATAAGCCGTGACTTCGTCGTTCGAACTCTTCATAGCACGCCGCTATTTGAAAGCGCGGCGCAAGGAAGCGGTCATCTCGGTGATCACGGCGATTTCGATCCTTGGCGTGGCGGCTGGAGTTATGGCGCTGGTGGTGGCGCTGGCGATCAACAACGGATTCCGGGATACGCTGCAGCGCAACCTACTCGGCGCCATGGCACATATCAACGTGCAGGAGAAGGAGCCGCGCAACGGGATCGAAGATTGGGAAGGGATGGCGGCCAAGATCCGGCGGGTGAAGCACGTTACGGCGGTAGGACCCGCTTTGTACACGCCCATCTTTTTTTCCGGCCCGATCATGTCTAAGGGCGGGATTTTGAAGGGAGTGGATATGACGGCTGAGCTGCAAATCAGCGATACGCTACGCCATTTGAAGGCTGGGTCAACCACGACGATTGAGAAACTGAACGCCACACCTGGAATCATTTTGGGAGCGCGGCTAGCGGACGATATCGGGATGCTGGTGGGCAATGTGGTGAACGTGACCAGCCCGCAAGGCGAGTTGACGCCTTTCGGTCCGCGGCCCAGCATCCGGCGCTTTCGCGTGGTGGGAATCTTCGAATCTGGTTTTTACGATATCGACGATAGCTGGGCGTATACTTCGCTGGCGGCGGCGCAGCAGGCGCTATCGCTAACGGACGTAGTCAATCAGATGGAAGTGAAGCTGGACGATTTGAACCTGGCGCCAGAAGCGGCGCGCGAGATCGAAAAGATCGCCGGGTCGAAATATGCGACCACAACGTGGATGGAGCGCAACCGGCAATTGCTGAACGCGCTCAAGATGGAGAAGGCCGTGACTGTGGTGACGATCGGTCTGATCGAACTGGTGGCGGCGCTAAACATTTTGATCACCCTGGTGATGATGGTGATGGAGAAGTATCGCGATATCGCCGTGCTGATGTCGATGGGCGCCCGCCGCGCGCAAATCCGGCGAATTTTCATGGCGCAGGGGATCCTGATCGGAATTGTGGGTTCCGGAATCGGACTTACGGTAGGGTATACGCTTTGCTATTTCGCGGACCGTTACCGCTGGATCACGCTCGACGAGCAAGTGTACGCGCTGAGTTTCGTGCCGTTCAATGCGCGCTGGGTGGACGGCCTGTGGATCGCGGCCGCGGCTGTTTTAGTCAGCTTCCTGGCGACCATTTATCCGGCACGAAGCGCTACGCGGATCGCTCCAGCGGAAGTTTTGCGGTACGAGTGAGCTGAGGTTCGCGCCGCCGCTATCGGAGCAACATCCTATGCGGCGGCGTTTTTGGCCAGGGCTTCGATGACGGCGATGTTGCGTTCGAGGTCTGAGGGCACGCCGTGGCGAGCCATGAGGTAGGCGGGAGAGTTGTAGGAGATCCAGACTTGGGAGTCCGGCGATTCCCAGACGAGGATTTTGAGGGGAAGGTCGATGGCGATGGTCGGACTGGCGAGCATGAGCGGCGTCCCGGCGGCGGGATTGCCGAAGATGAGGAGCTTGGTGGGCGGCATGTGCAGGCCGGCTTTTTGCGCTTCGCCGCTGTGATCGACGAGAGCGAAGAGTCTGACGCCTTTGGCCTGAAGCAGGGCCTGAAGTTTTTCAATTGTTTGGTCGACGGATTGATGGCTGGGGATGGTTACGATACCGTTCGTTTCCGGTGTCATTTTACTAATGTTGCCACAGGTGTTGGATCGACGAATGCAAGAGTTGTGGATTATGAGGGTGATAGCGATCTTGGGGGCCACGCTGGCGATGGTATTGGGTGCACACGCGCAGCCTGCGAGTGTCGAGGTGGCGGGCGGCCCGGTTCCGATTCGGATTCTGGCGCAGAGCCCGGCGGATACCCAGACAGAACTGCAGATCATCTGCTTATTCCGTTCATCGCCGGGGAACACATTGCACGGGTCGCTCAGTGAAATCAACGAGAAACTGGACGGGTTGTTGGATCGCATTCGTCGGCCGGATTTATTTCGCGGCGAATTGGGGGAGACGCTCGCGGTCCGGCCGCGGAAGGGAAGCCTGGGTGCAGCGCGGCTGCTGATTATCGGGCTGGGAGACGCGGAGAGTTTCGCGCCGGAGCGCATGCAACTGGTGGGCGAGATCGTTTATGCGGAAGCGTCACGGATGGGTGTGGCCCATCCTTACTTCGCGCCAACGGTGCTCGACGGGGGCGTCACGAAGTTCGCGACGGGCCAGGTGGGGGAGCAGGTAGTCGGCGGATTCTTGCGGGCGATGGCGACGGACAAGGCATTGCGCGCGGTCAACGCGTCGGCCGGTATTGCCATTGAGAAGCTGACGTTTCTGGCGGGGGCGAAGAACGTGAGCAGCACGCGCGCGGGGATCGAGAAGGCGATCGCGGCGGCAGGGCACTAGAAACTCCGGGAGAGTGGGCGGTGTCCGGCGTCTGCCGCAGACTTCGTGGTGTCCGGGTCAGGGGCAGGCTACCCGAACAAATCGTGCTTCCACAGGTTTCGTCCACCAATGGAGGCGCGGAAGTCCCCACGCCGCGAGCACGATGGGCACGGCCGATAGAAGAACGATATTGCCGAAGTACCAGGCGGAGGGATGCCAGGCAACTGGGGTGTTGGTAAGAACTAGGGCTACGACATTGCCGGCGATCATTGCAAGCACGCCCCAGCGCAGGACGAAGAATGCCGACAGGGCGTAGAAGAGAAAGTTGAGAGGTAGCGAGAAAAGAAGGTCGCTACTATTCAGGGAGTTGATGCCGCCAAAAATAAGAACCCAGGCCGCGGCGGCCAGCCACTGGTTCCGCAGCAGCAGTCGGCATAGAAATAAGAGAAAGAAGAACATGAAGGCATTTCGCACGCCGTAGGGCGCCAGGGTGAACAGCAGTCCGAAGGCCCCGCGCGTGCCCGTCAGGAGTTCGGTTGCCGCCGTTACGGGATCGCCGTCCCGCAGGTTTGACAGGCGCGTTACTAAGGTCAAAATTACTCCCAAGAGAACCCCGAGGAGGATGTCCCGGCCCACCACGGGATCGTTGGCGTTGCCGCTGAGCAAGTTGGTGCAGCCGATCAGGGTCCGTGGCCAGTAACGCCGTACAAAGGGCTCGAGCGCGAGGTAGAGGGTCCAAAGAAAAAAGCCGTAGAAGATGGAAGTGCAGACGGCGATCAGGAACATGGCGACCGTTCCCACGGAAGCCACGAAATGCATGCGGCCTACCCAGGCAAGCAGGGTTAGACAGAACATCCCGCCTGCCAGCCGGAGGGCGCTCCGGCGATCGCCGCGCCCGCGGACCAGGTTTGCCCACGCGAGCCACGCGGCCCCCACGCAGATGAGCACGGCCACGCACGCCAGGGTGGCGAAATACCATCCGGTGCGGTCCCCATCGGGCGGCGCAGGCGCGCGATCAGGTTTGGTCCATGGTCCCACCAGGGCAAAGGCTACGGGCTTGCCGGCGAGTGCTGCCGCTTCCACACGCAGTGGACGTCCGCTGCCGGGCCACGCACCAGTCCAGGCAAGCCGCGCGTCGGAACTGGCCAGCCAAGTCCACTGCGGCTGAACAGGTTTGAATCGCGACTTATCGAGGCCGGCGGCGACAAAGAGAGCGTCCCAATCGGGGGCCGGAGCGGCAGCATCGCCAGGGAGTTCCAATTGAGGCGGGACCACCTCCAAGCGGGTCAGGCGGCCTTGGGGATCGAGCGCAAGGCTGACCATTCCCGATTCGACGGGCGCCGGGTCATCGAGGGTGACGATTCCTGGCGTCAGCAGGTCGTTATGAAATTGGGTGGAGAGCAGCGTGGATTCGCCTTGGCGATATAGGAATCGCAGGAGCGAGGGGCGTTGGGAGTAGATTTGAGGCCAGCGGGGCGACGGTTTATCGTGACTGGACGCGTAATTAATAAACGCACTGTCCCAATCGAAACCGGAGATGTCGTCGACTGGATGGCTGTTATAGCCGAGTCTCTGGAGAAGGTCGCGGCCCTTTTGAGCAAGGACGTCGGGGGAGTATTCGGGCGCGACTTGCTGGAGGGATCCAAACGAAGAGCCAACGAGGTGCTGCGCGGCGATTCCGGCGAGGACGAAGAGAAAAACGATAAGGGCGGCGCGCGGCGATAATCCGGCGCCTTCGCCGGCGGCGGCGACCATTTGGGGCGATGGCGTCTCACCGGCAGCCAGCGCGGCGGCCAGCGGATCGCCACCCGGCAGCGCGGCTGCGACAGCCAGGGCAGAAGCCGGGCGATGGCTGGGATCGGGATCCAGGCAGCGGAGGATCGCCTTTTCGACGGCGGGATCGAGGTCGCGAACGAGGGTGGAGGGATTGGTGGGCTGCGACTGGTTTTGGGCGCGAACCAGTTCGGCGAGGGTATTGGCTTCAAAGGGGCGCTTGCCGGTGAAGATTTCGTAGAGGACCAGGCCGAGCGCGTAGATGTCGCTGCGGATGGTGACTTCCTTGCCGGCTAACTGCTCCGGGGCCATGTAGGCCGGCGTGCCGCTGCGGACGTCGGCAGTACTGATTTCCGTCGCGAGACCGGCGAGTCCGAAATCGGTCAGGAGGACCTGGCCGCGGCCGTCGAGCATGACGTTGGCGGGCTTGAGGTCGCGATGGAGAACGCCTTTTTCGTGGGCGGCGGCGAGTCCCGCGCAAAGCTTGCGTGCGATTTCGAGGGCCTTGTCGGTAGGCAGGCGGCCGATGCGGCGGAGCAGGGAGGCGAGATCCTCGCCATCGACATACTCCATGGAGAGGAAGTAGCCGCCATCGCTCTCGCCGAGGTCGTAGACGCGGCAAACGTTGGGATGGGAGACCTGGCGCGCGACACGGACCTCGTTGCGGAAGCGGTTGAGGGTTTCGGGATCGCGGGCGACGGAAGCGGGCAGGAATTTCAGCGCGACCTGCTGGCCGACGGTGAGGTCGTCGGCGCGGTAGACCTCGCCCATGCCGCCTTTGCCGAGAAGGGAAACGATGCGAAAGCGATTGACCAGGAGGGTCCCGGGGAGGAAGCGGCTGCCAAGCGCGGGTTGGGATAGAGGCACGGAGCGGGGCGTGGATGAGGCGACGGTGCGGGTGGCGAAATCGGGGGGGATGGCGGGATGGCCGCAGGCAGGGCAGAAGCGGCTGGCGTCTGGGATGGAGGTCCCGCAGGATTCGCAGGGTGGCATTGGTTCGGACTATTTTCGCACGGGTATTGGGATTCACACGTTGATCGGCACCGGGTTTTTCGGTACCAATTGGAAATATTCGTGATATGGTCCGTACGAAATTATGCGCTCATGTGCGGTTTTCCTTGCGATGGTTCCGCCACTGGTCTTGTGCGCGGCCACCGGCCTCCCTAACTGGATTATCCCGATACCGCGATATCCCCTTATATTTCGAGTAGAATCGAGGTCAGGTTGGTGGTGACACATTGTTCACCGAGCGGTCAGCCGGCGGTTTAATAGCGTTAGAACGGAACGGTGCAACTCTGCTTGTAGCTGGCGCGTGGGTCGTTGCGGATACTAATTGGGGCCGACGATGGTTCGCCGCAGGCGGCGGCCTGGGATGAATTCGGCGGCGGTTCTATTTCAAAGCTTGGCCGGCCATTGGATTCTGGAGCGGACGATAGAGGGGTTCGGAAGCATGGATGGCCGGGCGTGTTTCGCTCCTCTGGACGGAATGACCATGCATTACCGCGAGGACGGTCAGGTGCGCCACGATTCCGGCGCATCGTTTTCGGCGTTCCGGGAATTCATTTACTGCCTGGAGGACGACGACATTGCGGTTCGTTTCGGGTTACAGCGGATCTCCGGCGGTCTTCTGTTCCGTTTGCACCCGGAGTGCTCTGAGTCACAAATCTGGCCGGCGCACGCTCAGGGGCTCCACCATTGCGGCCAGGACACCTACCACGGCGAATATTGGTTTGAAAGGCCTGAGCGGCTGCGCGTGAGGATCGCGATATCCGGCCCGGGGAAGAGTTCCGTGATTTCAACATTGCTGACCAAAGTTCAGGAGACGAACCATGAGCAAGCAGCGGGCTCGGACTGGTAGTCTGAAGCCATGGTCCGATTTTTGATCTCGCTTGTACCGGTGGTATTGATGGCACAGACTCCTACCGCCTCGAAGCCCAGTGCGCCCGCGGCGAAGCCGGCGGCGGCGAAGACGCCGGTGAAGCCCGCGGTGAAGCCTCCGGCTCCTAAGCCGATTGTATTGGCGAACGATACGGAGAAGACCATTTACGCCTTGGGGCTTTCGATGTACAAGTCGCTCGGGCAATTCGATCTATCGAAGCACGAGTTGGAGATTGTCCAACGCGCGCTGGCGGATGGGGCTGCCGGGAAACCCGTGGTTGAACTGAACGATTGGGGGCCGAAGATCGATCCGTTGCAAAAGGAGCGAACGGCGCGTGTCATGGAACATCAGAAAGCGATTTCCAAGGCGTACCTGGACAAAGCGGCGGCTGAACCGGGAGCTGTGAAGACCGAGTCGGGGCTCATTTATCGCGAGTTGCGGGCGGGCACCGGGGAGTCGCCTAAGGCAACAGATACGGTGAAAGTGAATTACCGGGGCACGCTGGTGGACGGAACCGAGTTTGACAGTTCTTATCGCAGGAACGAACCGGCCGCGTTTCCGCTCACGCGTGTCATCAAATGCTGGACCGAGGGCGTTCAGCTGATGAAGACGGGCGGTAAAGCCAAGCTGGTATGCCCGTCCGATCTGGCATACGGGGATCAGGGGAGGCCATCGATTCCCGGGGGCGCCACGCTGACGTTCGAGATCGAACTACTGGAAATCGCCGCCGCGGAGAAGTGACATTCGCGCGCAGGCTAGGGGCGCTCCGCCGCGGAGGATTGGCGGCGGAGCTTAGTGGACAGACATCGGGTTAGCGGACACTCAGGGCAGCGACGATCACAGCGGCCATCGGGGAAGTTGCGCTCGATTCCAATTCGCGCTCCAGCTTCGACTCGGGGACACGGCCTTTAACTCCGGCGGTGCTCACCTCGGCCAGAAAGTAGCGGCCGCCGATGCGGTGGAAGATGACGGAGTTCTTGTTCTTGTCGTTAGCCATGTTGCCGGGGGCCAGGACCGCGATCGCCTTTCGGGTTTCGACGTTGCGGATGACCATGACGTCTTTGCCAGCGGAGGCCTTGTACATGGTGTATTCGCCGGCCGGCAGCACAGTGTTCTGCGCGGAGAAGGCGAACGGGATGTTGGCAGTCGCCTTGGTTTGCGCACAGAGCCCGGTCACGCTCCACAGGGCGGCGGCGGTGAAGGTCAAGAAGGTGCTACTCGTCGTTTTCATTTTCGTTTCTCCTTTGTGGTCCTCCGATTGGCTTGCCTGGTGGACCACGTTGCGGATAAAAAGCATGCGCGTAGCCAAAAGAAATTCGACGTGGAATCCCCGCAACTGATTGATAATGCAGTGAGTGCCGTTGGAGCCGCGGGCCCGTCCCAAACTTTCAGGTGAATCCGGTAGCCAAAAGGTTAAAAATAGAAGGACCATGCCCCCACGACTGGTGGTGATGAACGGAGTCGACGAAGGCCGCCGTTATGCGCTCTTTGGGGATTTGTTTGCGATCGGGCGCGACGCGCGAAACCAGCTTGCGCTCTCCGATTTGTCGGCATCGCGGGAGCACTGCGTGATCGTGCGGCAGGGAGCGGGGTTTGCGGTTCGCGATCTGGGCAGCTACAACGGTACGCTGCTGAACGATGAACGAGTGACGGAACACCCCCTGGCGCATGGGGATTGTATTCAAGCCGGCAAGACGCAACTACGGTTTCTGACAGATGAGGAGGCGGTCTGGCAGGAAGCCGGGGGCGATACTACGATGGAAATCCCGATCGGCGGCGATTCGATTTCCACCTCGCTCAGCAGTTCAAGCGATCTGCGGGCGCTGCTGCGCGTGAGCATCATGCTGAATTCGTTTCACGCGCTGTATGGGGCGCGGCGCACCCAGGCGGGCAGCACGCTGGAACGGCACCTGTTGGAGTTGATCCTGGAGGTGATTCCGGCGACCGGCGGGGCGCTGTTGATGTACGAGGAAGACGCGGAGGAACCGGCGCCGCTGGTGGTTCGCGGCGGGGATACGGCGGCGCAGCGGCCGGTGGCAATCGACCGAGGGCTGGTGAAGCGGGTCATTCAGGAACGCTGCGGGGTGATCGGGCAAAGCCAGGGCGCGGCCCTTTTGCTTGCTCCCATCACCATCCGCGAACAGGCGTGCGGGGTTGTTTATCTGGAGGGCATGGCATTCCGGGAGCCGCATCTGCAACTGCTGGTGGCGATCGTGCAGATGGCTTCGATGGCCATGGAGAATGCGTTTCATCTGGAATGGATGGAGACGGAGAACCAGCGGTTAGAAGCGGAGCTGCATCCAGACCATCACATGATTGGGGAGAGCGGACGGCTGCGCGAACTGCAGAAGAATATCCTGCGGGCGGCGCAGGTGAATTCCACGGTGCTGATTATCGGTGAAACCGGAACGGGCAAGGAACTGGTGGCGCGGGCGCTGCACCAGAACAGCACGCGGTCGGGGAAGCCGTTCGTGGCGGTGAACTGCGCGGCACTGGCGGAGACGCTGCTGGAGAGCGAACTTTTCGGGCACGAGAAGGGCGCCTTCACGGGCGCGTTTGTGCAGAAAAAGGGGCGCCTGGAGGTGGCGGCCGGCGGCACCGTATTTCTTGACGAGATCGGCGAAATTCCGCTGTCGCTGCAGGTAAAGCTGCTACGGGTACTTCAGGAGCGGCAGATGGAGCGGGTGGGCGGCACGCAGGCGATCAAGCTGGACATCCGGCTGGTGGCCGCGACCAATCGGAATCTGGAAGAAGAAGTGCGGGCGGGGCGGTTCCGGCAGGACCTATATTACCGGCTGAATGTAGTGACGTTGAAGACTCCCGCGCTGCGCGAGCGGCAGTCGGACATACCGGTGCTGGCCATGCATTTCGCGGCCAAGTTTGGGGCTCAGTGCGGGCGGCGAATCAGCGGTGTTTCACCCGAGGCGGAGGCCTTTCTGGTGCATTACGACTGGCCAGGAAACATTAGGGAGTTGGAGAACGCGCTGGAGCGGGCGGTGGTGCTGGGATCGACGAACATTATTCAACTGGAGGATCTGCCGGAGAGCGTGCGGGAGATCGCTCGGCCGGGGGAGATGGTGAAAGTTCCGGGGCTGCAGGATGCGGTGGACAAGGCCAAGCGGGAGGCTATCGCGCGGGCGTTTGAGGGGGCCAAAAACGACCATGCGGGGGCTGCCAAGCTGCTTGGGGTGCATCCGAATTATCTGTACCGGCTGATGCGGAACCTGGGGCTGCGGTAATGCTACTGGCCGATTAAAGACTGGAGAGCGAGGTTCATGCGGTTCAGTTGGCCGACGAGTTCCTCCTCGCGGCCGGGCATCCAATGGGGGCGGAGTTGTTGCTTGCGCTGCTCGCCGGCGGGCCGGAGAAGAGCCAGCCAGACAAAAAGGATGCCGAGGTTGGCCGATTCCATGGAATACCGGACCAGGTTGATGACCCGCAGCCCGCTGGTATTCATCAGATGGTAGATGAAAGTGATAAAGAGGAAATACAGGGAGAAGACCAGGCTGTGGACAATGATGTTGCGGTTGAGAACGATCGGATAGCGGGTCAGCAGCGCCAGGATGGTCAGCAGGAAAATAGCGAGGCTGAAGTAGACGGCGCGCTCGGCGAGGTAAAAGTAAGTCATCAGTTGAGACTGTTTCGAGGCGTGCGAGGGCGCGAAAACAGTGGCGGCGGCGGCTACCAGCGCGATGCCGACGGCAACCACGAGCGACCATCGTCCGACGGTGGCTAAACCCGGGTAGTCCTGAAGGGCCAGCGAGTAGATTTCGAGGACCACAAGGACGTAAAGAAGCCATTCCATTGGCTCGGTGATCGTCCAGACCCTATAGTAGGTGTGGCCGGCCTGGTTGAGCGGGGCAAAAGCAATGCCGCGCAAGACTTCGAAGAGCAGGAAGGAGAAAAAGGCCCGGTAACGGAGGCGCAGTCCGGAGAATTGCAGACGGGCGGCCAGCGCGGCGGTGGCGGCGATAATCAGGAATTCAAGCAGGCTGCTCATCGGCGCTCCATTAGCCTTATCGACCAAAGTAGATCGCTCTTGCAAGTATGAGGGAAAAATGGACGGTTTGGAAGTGAACTTTAGTTAGGGACCGTCGGGGCGAGGGGTCTAGATGGCCCCGACTTCCGTTGCGCAGTGCGGCGATGAACGTTTCTAGGGTTGTTTGCGGCTCTGCTCGATGTAGTCGCGGGTATAGCCTTCCCACTCCCAGGGCGTTACCGTATCGCCCAGGATTTTCTCGAGCAGAGGGCGAAAGGCGAGTTCTCCGTTATCGCTGTTGGTGAGCACGATCATGCATGACTGCAGGCGCTCGAAACAGATGATGAAGTCCTGCGCGCCGTCGCCGTGGCCTTCTTTGAAGAAGGCCGGACCGTACTTGGTGTGCGTAAGCAGTCCCCAGCCTACGCCGTACGCCAGGCCAACGGCCTCCGCTTCCTTGCCATTTTCCTCATTCGGGCGTAAGGGGAACTGATGCAGGGTGTTGATGTGTAGCACGGGCCGCAGCATCTCCGCGCGCGTGGAATCTTTGATGATTTTGCCTTCGAAAAGCGCGGCTGTAAATTTCGCGAGGTCACCGGCGCTGGTGGTCATGGATCCGGCGCCGCGCGCGGGAAAGCGCTTGGTCTGCGAACGGAAGGCTTCGTTGAGGTCGTAGCGGTCGGCGACGTCGGCTTCGAACTCCTGGCGATAAATGATGCCGGTCCGGGTCATGCGCAAAGGGGTGAAAATGGCCTCTTGCATGAGCTGGTCCAGCGGCTTGTGCTTCTTTTGTTCGATCACGAACTGCACCAGGTTGATGCCCTCGCCGGAGTAACTGAACTGCGTGCCGGGCTTAAAGTGGAGACGCATCTTCTTGCCGGGCTCGATGGAGGCGAAGTTCAGGAGGCCCGCCGAATGGGACAGCAGCATACGCGGCGTGACCGAGGGCCAGGCGGGGTCGTGTATGATTTCGGTGGCGGAATCCTTGTATGCCTCGTACTCGTTGAGCGGCCGATCGAGCTGGCTGGCTACGGGTTGGTCGAGGTCGAACTCGCGGCGCTCGACCAACTGCATGACGTAGGTTGAGAAGACGCTCTTGGTGATGGAGGCGGCCCAGGTGGTGGTCTCCAGATCCATCGGGAGGGCGGGATTGCGGCGTCGCAATCCGAATGCGGCGTTCCATACCAGGCGGGCATGGTTGAGGACCGCGATCTGCGCTCCCGTGACGTGGGCGTCTTGCAGGGTCTTTCGCGCGAAGGCGCCGGCATCGTGGATGGAGATGGTCGAGCCATCCAGGCGGCGAATGGTTTGTGGCGTCTGGGGCCTGGCGATGCAGGGGCGGAGCAGGCAGAGAGCGGCAGCGGCAATCAGGCAAACTTTGGCATTGGATGAATTCAGCACCTTTCACATCTTACCGTTGATCCTTCAGCCGCCAGACAGGTGCGCTGTTGGATATCATGAAGCGGTGAAACGGAGCATCCATGGATAAAAAGGTAGCGATCGGTTGTCTGGGCGCGGTAGTGATTATTGCGCTGATTGTGGCGGTCTCGATCAGCGGCACATACAACTCACTGGTGACGCTCGATCAGGCGACACAGGCGCAGTGGGCGCAGGTGGAGAATGCGTATCAGCGGCGCGCCGATTTAGTGCCGAACCTGGTGGCGACGGTGAAGGGCGCGGCGAACTTCGAGAAAGACACCATGACCGCGGTTACCGAGGCACGGGCGAAGGTGGGCCAGGTAACGGCGGGCGCGATGGACAATATCACGCGCGACCCGGCAGCGTTTGCGCGTTATCAGCAGGCGCAGCAGGGATTGTCCTCGGCTCTGACTCATCTGATGGCGGTAAGCGAAGCGTACCCGGATCTGAAGGCCACCGCGAACTTTCGCGATCTGCAGGCGCAGTTGGAGGGCACGGAAAACCGGATTACGGTGGAGCGCCAGCGCTTCAACGAGGCGGCCCAGGCTTTCAATACCAAGCGCAGCAGTTTCCCGACCGTGCTGGTGGCGGGGTTTTTCGGCTCGCAATTTGCGCAGAAGCCCTATTTCCAGGCGCAGGCGGGTTCGGAGAAGGCGCCCGAGGTAAAGTTCTAGCGTGCAACGGCGGCTGATCCCGCGGGGCGCGGCTGCCCTGGCTTCCGCCCTCCTGCTGTGCGGGGCGACGACGCCGATCCCGCCGCCGCCCACCGAGTGGGTGACGGATACCGCGCATTTTCTCTCGCCGGCCACGGTGACTTCGTTGAACGCGCGGCTGGAGAGCTATCAGCAGGCCACCGGTCATCAAGTGATCGTCTATATCGCGCCGACAACGGGCGACGATCCCATTGAAGACTGGGCAGTGAAGGCCTTCCAGCAATGGAAAGTGGGGCGGAAGGGCTTGGACGACGGGCTGGCGCTCTTCATCATGGTCCAGGACCACAAGTTGCGGATCGAGGTCGGATACGGGCTCGAGAGCGTGGTGCCCGATGCGATCGCGTTTCGCATTGTTGATGAGACGATCGCGCCGAAGATCAAGGACGGGCATCCCGACGATGGGGTGACGGCGGGTGTGGAGGCGCTGATTGGCGCCATCGGCGGCCAACCCGGCGATGCTGGCGCTGCGCCGCGGCAGGAACCGCAACCGCAGCCGGAAGGCAAGCCGCTCAGCCCGATCCAGTGGGTATTCATTGTCATCGGCGGCGTTCTATTTTTGATCCTGTTGATCACGCATCCGGGACTGGCGTTTTTCCTGCTAGCCAACATGATGTCGGGCGGCGGGGGGGAGGCGGCGGTGGGGGTGGCGGGGGATTCAGCGGCGGCGGCGGGCGGTCCGGGGGCGGAGGCGCGAACGGGTCATGGTGAAGTTCGATAAAGAGCGCGTGGTAGAAGCGATCCGCCAAGCCGAGCTGCGCACCTCGGGTGAGATTCGCGTTTCGGTGTCGACGCCGTTCTGGGGCAGCGTGCGCAAGGCCGCGGAGAAGGCCTTCGTGCGCATGAATATGACGGCGACGAAAGAGCGCAACGGTGTTTTGATCTTCGTTGTGCCGGCGCGGCGAAGGTTTGTGGTGCTGGGCGACGCCGGGATTCACGAGAAGGTTGGCGAAGTATTCTGGGAGCATGTGGTGCGGATCGTGGCGGAGAAATTCCGGGACAGCGATTTCACGGAAGGGTTGGTGCGAGGCATCGCGGCCATCGGCGAGCAACTTTCCACCCATTTCCCGTATGACGCGGCGACGGACAAGAACGAACTGCCGGACGACATCGATTACGGGAGATGAGCGGGCGGGTTCTCAATGCGGATGCAGTCGACGGCTGAGGTGGCGATCATGCCGGTATCCATCATGGCTTCGAGTTCGGGGATCAGGCGTTCGATGTTTTCCGGCGTGTCGACAATGGTGACGACGATCGGCTGATCTTTCCGGATGAGATGATGGCGGTGGATTTCGGCGGTTTCCCCATAGCCTTCTAGCCCTCGGAGGACAGTGGCGCCGGCGATGCCGAGTTCCTTGCAGCGATTCACCATGGCTTCGTATAAGGGCTTGCCGTTGTGCCGATCGGCCTCGCCGATGTGCAGACGAAGCAGGCGGCCCTTCTTAACTGTTCGCATGGGCGTTTACCACCCGTACGGCATCCACGTCAGAAAGCACGATGAGACCATCTTGCAGCATGGACTCGATGCCGTCTATGACTTTGTTCAGCTTCTCTTCGGAGTCCACCACGGAGATCACGATGGGCAAGTCGCGCGAAAAGGGCAGTATCCCTTCCTTGTGCGTATGACCTTTGACGCCGTAGCCGAGTATGCCGCGAAATACGGTGGCGCCGGCGATATCCAGCATGTGCAAGTGGTTGAGGATGGCTTCGTGGAGGGGTTCGTCCTGCCACCGATCGGACTCGCCCAGGTAGATGCGCATGAGGCGCGCTTTGCCCTTCAATTCCGAATGCGCGGCTTTCGGGGCGGGCGCGTTCTTGTCAGCGACTCTGACAACCTGGGTGTCCTGGATCTCGATGACACCATCGGTGACCATTTCATACAGGGTGGGCATGACCTCGTCGACCTTTGCGGCCGATTCGATGAACTCGATGCGGATAGGCAGGTGTTCGGCGAGTGCCTCGATTTTGGTGGTGTGCATCCGGTGGTGAGCGCCGAAGCCGGCCATGGCGCGGGTGGCGGTGGCGCCGGCCACACCCTTGTGCAGCAGGAAGGTCAGGATGGCATCGCACAGGGAACTCAGGTGATGCTGGGTGTCTTCATTGACGAAGATGGTTACTTTCTTGGCGGTGCCCTGTTGGAGCATTTTGCTGTCCGTAACCTAGCATAACGCCGGTGCATCGCCTGGGGAACGGCGTGGGCGCGAGGAATGTGTGTGAACGGCCCGCGGCATGGAGCCGGACTTTGTCCGGTGGCCAATTGCAATCGGCCGCAGGGCGCCACGCCATAAGCTGTGCGTAAACGATCGGTAAGCTTTGACGAAGATTGGCGCATTCTCAGTGGAATGCTTCCTCGGGAGTGGAAAATGTTGGCCCGGACAAGGGGAGCGGTTGAGCCATTGCTTAGATTCGACTCCATGGATGCGGTGCTGCGAACTTTGTTGTTGCGCGCGGGACGGGGATGGTGGTCGCGAGAAACGGCCGTGCAGGCCAAACTGGATGGCATCGCCAAGTCTCCGATGTGGCCCTAATGGACGGTTTGCGGTTACCTGAACGACGGTTGCGAAGCTTAAGTGAGGGCTTGTGGAAAGCGAATGGCGTCTGCCTGGGAGCGGATATGTTGTTCACAGACGTTGTGCGATTGCTGGATGCCACGACAGTGAAAGAGCCGGGCGAAACTGGCAGTCAATAGCGCATTCACGACTTCCCAAGCAGGACGATGCCAGCAGCCGCGCTTGGCTGTATGCCAAACTCTTGGCCGAGCGGTTGGCCAGTAACGCGATTTCCCCCTGGGGCTACCACTTGGACACTGCCGCCCATCTTTCGAGTTGCCGACGGCGCTTACTGGCGCGGGAAGGAAGACGCGATGCAAACCTATGCAGCGCAGCTCGTTGTGACCTCGGCTAAAAGCGAAGTACGATGACAATCATGACGGCAACGGAACCGGCAGCACGCACGCTGAAGTTTTACACCAATGGCGCTTGGGAGGATGCGCTGGGGCGGGAATTGCATCCGGTGAAGAATCCGGCGACGGGCGAGACGATCGCGCAAGTTCCGTACGCCAACGTGGAAGACGTGGACCGGACGGCGCGGGCGGCGCATGCAGCGTTTCTCGCATGGCGCGAAGTGCCGGTGGTGGACCGGGTACAAGTGCTGTACCGCTACAAGGATCTGCTGGAGAAGAACGCCGGCGGAGATCGCGCGGATTCTCTCGACGGAGAACGGGAAGACCGTGGACGACGCGGCGGGCAGTGTTCGACGGGCGATTCAGATGGTGGAAGTGGCCTGCGGGATGCCCAGCCTGATAATGGGGCAGTCGCTCGAAAATGTTTCGAAGGGCATCGATTGCCAGTCGATCCGGCAGCCCCTGGGCGTGTGCGCGGGCATTACGCCGTTTAATTTTCCGGCGATGGTGCCGATGTGGATGTATCCGTTCGCGATCGCCTGCGGGAACACGTTTATTCTGAAGCCGTCGGAAAAAGTACCGCTGACACCGACGCGGACGGCGGAATTGCTGCACGATGCGGGGCTGCCGGCGGGCGTTTACAACCTGCTGCACGGGTCGCGCGAATCGGTGAACGCGCTGCTGGCGCATCCGCTGGTGCGGGCGATTTCGTTCGTGGGGTCGAGCCCGGTGGCGCAGTATGTTTACAAAACCGCAGCAGCGCACGGGAAGCGCGTGCAGGCCTTGGGCGGCGCGAAGAATCATCTGGTGGCGATGCCGGACGCCAACATCGCGAAAAGCGTGGAAGCGATTATGAGTTCGGCTTTCGGCGCGGCGGGCGAACGGTGCCTGGCGGGGAGTGTGCTGGTGGCGGTGGGCGACGCGCAGCCGCTGCTCGATCATTTGCTCGACAAAGTGCGGGCGCTGCGCATGGGCAATGGCGCCGAGCCGGGTATAGAGATGGGTCCGCTGGTAACGGCGGAGCATCGCGCCCGGGTGCTCGGGTACATCGAGAAAGGCGTTGAGGAAGGCGCAACCCCGCTGGTCGACGGGCGTGAGCGGATGGCGGGCGAGAAGGGCTACTTTCTGGGGCCGACCGTTTTTGACGGTGTGACGCCGGAGATGACCATCGCGCGCGAGGAGATTTTCGGGCCGGTGCTGAGCGTGATCCGGGTGAAAGATCTGGATGAGGCGATTGCGCTGGTGAACCGGTCGGCGTTCGGGAACACGACTTCGATTTTCACTTCGGATGGGAAATCGGCGCGCGAGTACTCGTCGCGGGTTGAGGTGGGGATGGTGGGGGTGAATGTGGGGGTAGCGGCGCCGATGGCATTCTTTCCGTTCTCGGGGTGGAAGAATTCGTTCTACGGGGATTTGCACGCGCACGGGCGCGATGCGGTTTCGTTCTACACCGAGCAGAAGGTTATTATGAGCCGGTGGTTTTAGCCAACTTGTCGTGACTGTGGAAAGGGTTGAAGTCGGTATTGGTGTCGAAGGTGTCCAGGCCTTCGCGGCGTTTCAGGAAGTTTACGACCCAATAGGTCATGGGGGTGGCGGCGACTTCGTAGAGGACCTTGGCCAAGTAACCGGAGAGTATCAGTCTGACGATGGAGGAGACGCTCTGGCTGCCGCCGAAGGTGAGCACGGTTACGACCAGGGTATCGACGGCTTGTCCGGCGACGGTGGAACCGACGGTGCGGGTCCAGAGGTAGCGGCCTTTGGTCAACAGCTTCATTTTGGCCATGACGAAGGAGTTCGCGAACTCGCCGCACCAGAAGGCCACCAGGCTGGCGGCGATGATGCGGGGCACGAAGCCGAAGACGCGAGCGAAGGCTGCCTGCCCATCCCAATCGGGCGCCGGGGGCAGCCAAACGGTGAGCATTCCCATGGCGGCGAGGAGGGCGGAAGCGCCGAAACCGATCCAGATGGCGCGGCGGGAGGCGCCGTAGCCATAAACCTCAGTGAATACGTCGCCGAATATGTAGGTAATCGGGAAGAACAGCATGGCCCCGCTGAAACGGAACGGGCCGATGGCGGTGATCTTCTGGCCGACGAGGTTCGAAATCAGGAGAATGGCGACGAACGCATGGACCAGGAGGTCGTAGTAGCGGAGTTTGGCGCGATTCATCAGGCGGACGGCCGCTCCCATGGCACGGAATGGTCGGAAGTGACGGCGCGGGTTTCGGCCGGAGAGTCGGTGCGGAAGTAGGACCAGGGGCCGGGAATCCAGGGGTAGCGTTCGATGATGGATTCATCGATGGCGATGCCGAGGCCGGGACCGCGCGGGACGACCAGGTCGCCGTGATCAATTTCGAGGGGGTCTTTCAGGATCTCGGAAGCCAGGGGGAAGGGGTACATGCCGGCGCGGCCGGGAGCAGCGTAACAAGGGTATTCGAGCCACTCGACGACGGATTCGGGCCAGCAGACGCCGAGGTGAGCGGCGGCGACGACTTCAAGCGCGGTGCCCCAACTGTGGAAGGCGAAGCGCAGCCCGGAGCGGGCGATGTCGCCGAGCAGGCGGCGGCCCATGGCGAAGCCGCCCTGGCAGCAGACGTCCATCTGCACGTAGTCGACGGCCTGGCGGAGGATCAGATCCTGGTAGGCTTCCTCACTGGGTTCATGTTCGCCGCTGGCAAGGGGCAGATAGTCCTTTTCTTTCAGGCGGAGGTAGGCTTCGTGGTCGTCGGGCGGGAGGGGTTCTTCGAGCCAGGCGACGTCGGAGGCGGCGATTTCGCGGGCCAATTGTTCGACGGTTTCGTAGCTATAGCTGAGGTCGCCCATGCGCCACCAGGTGTGGGCGTCGACCATCAATTCGAAGGCGGGGTCGACGGCGCGGCGCATCTGGCGAACGGTTTCGAGGTCGGCTTCGGGCCCGGCGGCGGGACGCATTTTGTAAGCGCGGAAACCCTGGCCGGCAATGGCCGCGGCTTCTTCGGCGTAGCGCTCCGGCGACATATACATGCCGGCGCTGCCGTAGAGACGGATGGAGTTACGGACGCGTCCACCGAGCATTTCGGAAAGGGGGACGCCACGGGCCTTGGCGCACAGATCGAAGAGGGCGACTTCCACGGCACAATAGACTTTGGCGGCGGCGGGACCGGCTTCGGGGCGATCCATGAACTGGATGCGGAGGGCGTCGGGGTCGGCCAGGGTGCGGCCTTCGAGGAAGGGAGCGATTACGGTTTCGATCAGGTGGTGAGCGATCTCACTGCCCGGTCCAGGCGCGTATCCGAGCAAGCCGTCGGCGGAGGCGACGCGGATCAGCATGGCATCGCGTTTGAGGATGGTGCGCTCTCCGCCGTGGAAGGGGAGACGTACGGGTTCGGGGAACGGATAGGACAGGAGGAAGGATTTAACGCTGGAGATAATCATCTAAGCCAGCACAACAGGATAGCAGAGTGAGGAGGCGCGGGTCCTAAAGGAGGGCCCGCGCGATACGGGAGATTCCGAGACCAGTTTACATCAGAACGTGGAGACAAACGGAATGCGCCACTTGCGGCCGGCTTCCTTGGGCTTGAACAGGATGACGGGCGGCTTATCGGTGGGCTTGGATTCTTCGAACTCGGCGGCAGTTTCGGGGATCGCGGCCGATGCGGCGGCGACCGGTGCTTCGGTGTGATCCGGCACGTGGACAGGTTCGGGTTTCTGCATCACGTGGATGCCGGTTTCGGGGGTCTGTTCGGCTTTGGCTTTGGCTTCGGGTTCGGGCGCAGGGTGGACGACGGTCGGCTGGGGTTCGACGGGTTCGGGGTGCGCTGCTTGGACGTGGACCGGCTCGACGTGCGCCGGTTCGACGTGTACGGGCTCGTGCACGGCTACCGGCGGAGGCGGCGGTTCCACGTGTGCTGGTTCGAGAAGTACTGGTTCGACAAGGGCAGATTCGACGTGGACCGCGGCTACAGGCTCGGCGGCGGCGCGCGGCGCGGGCTTTTCGAACAGTTGACCGATGCCGGCGATCAGGTCGAGAACGCTTTGTTCGGCGCTGGTGGATTTCTGACGAAGGCCGGTGATGCTTTCGGCCTGCTGGACCGGCGCGGGCGGCGCGTAGGAGCGCTGCTGCAGGCGGCTTTCGAGCGCTTGCCAGACGCGCTCCACGGCGATATTGACGGTTTCGTCAGCGCTGTGCTGCACCTTCTGTTCCAGCACCTGGATGCGGGCTTCCAGAAGAGAGGTATATTGAAGCGCCTTATCCAACTCGGGCGAACGGGCGGAGGTTCGATCCTCGAGGGCATGGATTTCGGCGGCGAGCCGGGATTCGAGCGACTGGCGCAAGCCGGAGATGGCTGTATCGATCTGGGCGGGGATGTTTTCGGCCGCGTGCAGGCGGGCGTCCATGGCGGACAAATCGGCGTGCAGTTTGGAGACGCTCACTTCGTGCGTCTGGTTGAGGCGAGCTTCGGTGGCGGCCAAGTCGGCCTGCAGTTTGGAGACTCCCTGCTGCAGTTCGGGCGTCTTGGATTCGGCGGCGAGCTGACGGCGGAATTGCTCCTGCGATTCGGCGACACGCGCTTCGGTCTGGTGGAGCTGAGCGGTGTGGCGTTCGTCGATGCCTTGCAGTTCGACGGCCATGCGGGCGTCGAGGGACTCGCGGACGGCGTCGACGATGGCTTTGATTTTCGGGGGCAGCTCTTCCTGCAGCGCGGTGAGCTTCTGGTCGAGGGCGCCGACTTGTTCGGCATGCGCACGGAGGTTATCGTCGATGGCCTGCTTGAAGCCAGCGGCGTGGGGGGATTCGGCGCGCAGGGCTTCGAGGGCATGTTCGAGCGCGGCGGTGCGCGCGGTGGCCTGCTGTTCGCCGGCGGTGATGCGGGCGTCCATGGAGGCTTCCACGGCTTCGACGATCTGGCGGATCTTGGGCGGAAGTTCTTCGCGGAGAGTGGTGAGCTTGGTTTCGAGCTGCTGGAGGGCCTGATGCAGAGGGGCGGCCTGACTTTGCTGGTGGGCGGCCAGTTCGTGCAACTCGGCGGTGAGCTTGCCAGAGAGCGCTTCGACTTCGCCGCGCAGGCTGGTTTGAAGTTCGGCCAGTTTTTCGGGGGCGATGCCGCGCGCGGAGACGCGGTTTTCGAGTTCAGTCAGTTCCAGCGCCACGCGCGCTTCCATGGATTGCCGGACGGCTTCGATGATCTCGCGGAACTTGGCCGGCAGGGCTTCCTGCAGGGCGGAGAGCTTCTGGTCGACGCCGGAGATCTGGTCGGCGCTGGATTGCTGGGCGGCCGTCACATACTCGCGCACCTGGCCTTCGATGGTTTGAATGGCTTTTTCGACGGCATTGGTTTGAGCCGCGGTGTGAGTATCGACGGCCTTGAGGTCGAGCGCGACCTGGGCATCGATTTCCGCCAGACGCCGGTCGACTTGGCCGACGTGCTCGGTGAGGCGCGCTTCGAGCGCCACAATCACCTTTTCGAGAACACGGCCATCCAATCCCTCGCCGAACTTGGCCAGGGAATCCTTATCAATCGTTTGTATATGGTCGTCCACTTTTCTCAGCCTTTCCGCCAGAGGACCAAGATCGGTCATGGTATCCTCCCGGGTTTTAGAAGGTCCTTGCGCGAGCTTCATAGCCACGCCAAACAAGAGGCCATCGCCGAACGCAACGGCGAGGTTCTTGAGGAACGAGGACTGACTGGACTTCTCCATAAAACATAATTAGCACGGAATGTTCCAGTACATAAAGAAGAATCTATGTTTTAGCTTCGCAAGTGTTTGAAATATCTCGCTCTATGTAGAGTTGCAGCGGTCTGCTTCTCCTCTTAGATTATAGTTGGGAAAAGGCTTTTCCCGCACCGTTTGTTATCCAAGTTGTTATCCTTAGTCAAAATGGATTTCTTCGGCGCCCTGATCGACTGGCACGTATTCTTGACTTACGCGGGCAAGGTCTTGCTGGCGTATTTGCTGGCGCTGCCGATTGGATGGGAGCGGGAGAAGGTGCAGCACAGCGTGGGGCTGCGGACGTTTCCTCTGGTGGCGATGGCGAGCTGCGGGTATGTGCTGCTGGCGGATTCGATGGCTGGGGGCAGCCCGTCGGACCGATCGAGGATTATCCAGGGGCTAACCACGGGAATCGGATTCATTGGCGGGGGGGCGATCATGCGCAGCCGGGGCAACGTGCACGGTACTGCCACGGCGGCAAGCATCTGGAATACGGGCGTAATTGGGGCGGCGATTGCCCAAGGGCGGGTGGAAATCGCTATCGTCCTGAGTTTATTGAACTTAATTACACTGCATTTGCTTGGACCGAAGAAGGAGCGCGGCACCCTGGTGAAACCGCGCGGGACCCAGGCGGATCAATGAGCTGGAAAGTGGCGTTGACTTATAACGAGCCGCATAAGGTCGCGCCGTATGCGGAGGCGCTGCGGCAAGCGGGCATTGATGCTGCGCCGGTTTCGGCGGAAGATCGGCGGAAGTTGGCGGGTTGGCGGGGATTATTGCTGACGGGCGGCACGGATTTGAATCCGGCCCTGTATGGGGCGGGGGCTTTGCCGACCGACGAGGAACCGGACGATGCGCGCGATTTGATGGAGGCGGATCTGTTGCGGGAGGCGCTCGAGAAGGATCTGCCCGTGCTGGCGATCTGCCGGGGGATGCAGTTATTCAATGTTGCGCATGGCGGGACGCTAATACAGGATTTGCCGGATGCACGGGCGCATGTGGTGCGCGGGCCGGACGCGGCTCTGCCCGCGCACGAAGTCATCGTGGAACCGGGGACGCGGTTGGCGGACATCTTGGGGGCGGGCGCGCACGCGGTTAATTCGAGGCATCATCAAGCGGTCGGCCGCGTTGGGGACAAGTTACGGGTGTCGGCGCGGTCGGCTGGGGATGGGGTGATTGAAGGGGTGGAACGCGAGGACCGGCGGTTTGCGGTTGCGGTGCAATGGCATCCGGAAGATCAGGCGCGGGTAAATGCCGAACAACGTAAGCTGTTTCAGGCGTTTGCAAAGGCGTTACAGCAGTAAAGCTACTGGACGTTGGGGCGGTTCTGCTCGTTGAGGACTAAGCCGTCGAAGATTGCCAGGACCTGCTTGCGATAGGTGTACACGCGCTGGAGATTCTCGCGGAAGTTGGACTCGAAGTCGTGCGCTCTCATCCACTTATCCAGCAGATTGCGGGGCACGTCGATATCCTGACGGAGAGCTTCGACGGTGTGGCCGCGGAGGAAGAGTCCGTAAAAGAAGGCGGCCTCGCGTTGTGGGGCTAGTGGATCGAATTCGTCTCGTACCGTCATAAACTACGGTCTGGAAAATGCCAGTATAGCCGCGCCGCCGGGATTCGCGCAAGTACCCTCGATTCGACGGCAGGGAGTTAACTTAAGGGACGCAGAGCCGTCTAATCCGGATGCAACCGATTTTCGGAAGTAGCCGCCGGGACTTGCGATTCGCCGCCCGCAACCTGATGCGTTCGCCCGGCTTCACGCTGGTGGCGGCGCTGACGTTGACAGTAGGGATCGGCGCGAATACGGCCATCTTCAGCCTTATCGACGCAGTGCTGCTGCGTCCGCTGCCGTTCCGGGCGCCGGGGCAACTGGTGCGGTTGTATGAGACCGAGGCGGCGCCGGGCAATTATCCGTTTGCGGGTCCGGATTTCGACGACTGGCGGGCGCAGAACAAGACCTTTCAGGACATGAGCATGTTCGGCTGGTCCGGGGATATGAACATGAGCGGGGAAGGGCGCCCGGATCATGTGCTGGCTGTGCCGACACAGGCGAATTTCTTCGCGCTGTTAGGGGTACAACCGCTGATGGGGCGCACTTGGCTGCCGGACGAGGACCAGGAGGGGAAAGAGCAGGTCGCGGTGCTGAGCTACGGTTTGTGGCGCGAGCATTTCGCGGGTGACCCGGGAGTGATTGGGCGCAACATCTCGCTGAACGCCAGGAAATACACGATCATCGGCGTAATGCCCGCCAGTTTTCGCTATCCATTCCAGACGCAGATGTGGATCCCGCTGGACAGGCACCCGAATTCGTATATGAACAAGCGGGGCAGCCACTGGGCCAACGCCATCGGGCGGATGAGACCGGGCGTTTCGCTGGCTTCGGCGCGGGCGGATTTGAAGATTCTTTCGGGGCGGCTGGAAAAGGCGTATCCGGATTCAAACGATAGAGTCGGCTCGTCGCTGGTGGCGCTGCACGACGACTTGGTGGGCGAGTCGCGCGCTTCGCTGCTGACGATGCTTTCGGCGGTGGGACTGGTGCTACTGATCGCGTGCGCGAATGTGGCGAACCTGCTGTTGTCGCGAGCGGTGGCGCGCCAAAAGGAGATGGCGGTGCGCAGCGCACTTGGGCGCGGCGCGGAGCCGGTTGATCCGGCAGTTGTTGACGGAGAGCCTGCTGTTGTCGGTGACGGGCGGAGCGCTGGGGCTGGCGCTGGGGTGGATCCTGATTTCGGTGGCATCGCAGGCGAAGAATCTGGCGCTGCCGCATTTCACCGTGATTCGCCTGAATCCGGAAGTGCTGGCGTTTACCTTCGGGCTGGCGGTTGCGACGGGAGTTCTGTTCGGGCTGGCGCCGGCGCTGCGGCTGTCGCGGCCGGATTTGCATGGGGATTTGAAGGGGGGAGCGGGCAGTTCGATCAGCCCGGGCAAAAGGCGGCGATTCCTGAGCGACGCGCTGGTGGCGGGCGAGATGGCGCTCTCGCTGCTGCTGCTGGTTTCCGCCGGTTTGCTGTTGAAAGATTTTGCGCGGCTGCGGAGCATGGATATCGGAGTCAGGCCGGACGGGGTATTCACGGCGGCAGTGCGGCTGCCGGAGACGCAATACAAGAAGACGGCGCAGACGATGGAGTTTGGGCAGTCGCTGCTGGAGAAATCGCGCCAGATCGCGGGCGTGGACGGCGCGGCGCTGAGCGACCGGCTGCCGCTGGAGGGCGGCAGCAACTACTTCGTCAAGCTGCGCGGGCAGACGTCCACAAAGAGCAATCTGCTGGTGGAAACGCATGCGGTGACGCCGGAATATTTCCGGACCATGGGGGTGCGGCTGGTAGCGGGACGCAACTTCGAAGCGGCGGACGCGCAGCGCATGATGGCGCTGATCAAAATATACGAGGACCTCGCGCCGGGCGCGAACATTCCCGATGCACAGGGGGATGCGACGATCACGCCAACAGTGATCAACCAGGCGATGGCGACGGCGTTCTGGCCGGGGAAAAGCGCGCTGGGACAGATGTTCTCGCAGGGGAGCGATCACGGGCCGTGGAAGCAAGTGGTGGGGGTGGTGGGCGATGTGCGGCAATGGGGACTGACTCATAAGCCGGTGCCGGAAGCTTACGAACCCTTCACCGGCGATAGCCGATTCTTTTTGGTGCTGCACACGGCGCGCGATCCTCTGAGCCTGACGGCGGAGGCGCGGCGCGCGTTGGGACAGGTGGACGCATCGCTGCCTTTGTTCTCGGTGCGGAGCATGGACCAGGTGATTGGAGAAAACGCGCAAGGCGCGCAGTTCCTGAGTCTGCTGGTGGGATCGTTTGCGGCGCTGGCGGTGCTACTGGCTGCGATCGGGATTTACGGTGTGCTTTCGTTCGTAGTGACGCAGCGGACGCGAGAGATCGGGATTCGGATGTCGCTGGGAGCGGGCCGAGGGCAGGTGTTGGGGCAGGTGATTTTTGAAGGAATGAAGTTGGCGGCGGCAGGCTTTGCGTTGGGCGGGGTTGGGGCTTTGGCGACAGGCCGGTTGCTGGCCAGTCTGCTGCACGACGTGAAGCCGGGCGATCCGGCGATTTTTGCGGCTACCGCGGGTTTTCTGACGGTAGTGACGCTGGCGGCCTGTTATGTACCGGCGCGGCGGGCGGCCAAGATGGATCCGATGAAGGCGCTGCGGTATGAATAGGGGCAGTTATGCGGTGCGGGCTTGCACGGGCCGCAATGGCGACGACTGGGCGGGGACTGCGGCTGGGACGGCCATGAAGCGGGCCAGGTACAAGCGATAGAACAGGAATATCATGCCCATGGCCGGCATGATGAGGAGTGCCGGCGACCATCCGAACTGGCGGCCGGACGCAGCCACCAGGCCGGCGACAACGCCTCCGAGCAGGTAGTAGGGGAAGGCGACCAGGTAGCATTGCTGCCAGACGGCCGTGAGAGATTCCCTTTTCACGAGGGAGAGGACGCCGGAGACCAGCAGCGAGTTGGCCAGGAAGTAGACGCAGGTAGCGACGGCTACCAGAATGGCTACGGAGTCGAGGTGCAATCGACTGCGCACCAGGCCAGCGGCGCCGAAGGCCAACAGCGCGGCGACCGCTACGGCTGAAACGCTGAAGACAACTTGTGTAGAAGTGGGGCGGACCTTGACCCGCCAAAGACACTGCAAGACCACGCCGGCAGCGGCAATGGACATGGTCTCGGGCAGGGTCAGCTCCGAGATGGATAGCAGAACGAAGACGAAACCGAGGGACATGGTTCCGGTGAGCCCCGGCAAGCGCAGCTTCAGCATGGCAGCGAGCAACGAGAGCAGAAAGTAGATGCCGAAGCGGAACAGATCGCGAGGCCGCGCGGGTAGCAGGAAGGCATACGCCATGGCTGCGATGCCTGCCGCACTTACCACCGAGATGTAGGACTTTGCTTGCGTTGGCACAAGTCACCTAGTCGGGTACGAAATGAGCCGGATGGGACGCGGTTACTGGTCGCCGTCGTCAGCGGCCATGGGTTGCAGCAGCGAGGTAGGCAGAGTCGCGGTGCCCCAAACGATGTTCGTCGGGGTGACCCACGCCGCGCCGGTTCCCGCCCACAGAATCGAGTAGGCATTCAAGGTCTGGCCGGTGAGCACGGAAGTGCCCCAGACGATGTTGGTGCCCCAAACGATGTTGGTTCCCCAGACGATGTTGGTGCCCCACACGATGTTGGTGCCCCAGACGATGTTCTCGGCGAACATCAGTGTAACTTGGCCGTTGGAATTCATGACGGCGAGCGGTGAGATGGCGGGAACGCCGACTGTGTCGGTGCTGGCGAGGGCCGCGGCGACATTGACCTGTCCGGCGCCGATGGTGAAGATGTCGGAGATATTGTTGTAGCTGATATTGTGGACGAAGTCGTGGGCGTTGGTGTAGAGGGAGAAGCTTTTGGTGGCGGTCTTCATCAGGCGCGCTTTTACCTGGTCGGGGTTGAGCGAGGGATATTTCTGGAGCAAGAGGGCGGCCGCGCCGCTCACGACCGGAGTTGCCATGCTGGTGCCGCTCAGGGTGAAGTATTTGGTCGACGTGCCGGAAGGGCTGCCGGACTCGTAGTAAGAATTCGCCGTCAAGGTGGATGAGTAGGTAGTGGCCAGGGTATTATTCGGGGCCATGAGGGAGACGATGTTGTTGCCGGGCGCGACGAGGTCGGGCTTGGCGATGTGATCGATGGCGGTGGGTCCATCGGAGCTATAGCTGGCGATGGTGTCGCCGGCAACATTGGTGGATCCGTGGGTGCTGGTGGCGCCGACAGTGATGACATAAGGATCGTTACCGGGAGAGGTAATGGTACCGTACAGGGGCAGGCTGCCGAGAATGTTACGGCCGGCGTTACCGGCGGCGACGACTACGACGATGCCGCTGCTCCAGGCTGCTTCGGCGGCCTGGCAGAGAGGATCGAGCTTGTAACTTTCAAAAACCTGCTGGCCGACGGAAAGATTGATGACGCGGATGTTGTAGGCGCTCTGCAGGCTGATGGCCTGGTCGATGGCGGCGACCACATTACTGGCGGAGCCGGCGCCGTTCTGATCGAGAACCTGCAGGTTGATGATGTTCACGTTGGGGGCCATGCCGTTGAAGGTGCGGGTGAAGCCGGAGCCTGTGGAATCCTTGCCATTGGAGCCGATAATGCCGGCGACGTGAGTGCCGTGGCCGTAGAGGTCGGTGCCGGTGAGTCCGGAGACGTAGCTCTGGCTGTAAACGATGCGGTTGGCGCCAGTGGACGACTTGAGGTCGTCATGCGCGTAGACTCCGCTGTCGATTACCGCGACGCCGACGCCCGTTCCGTTGTAACCGGACTGCCAAGCGGTGTTGGCGCCGACTGTCTGGGTGGTGACGTCGAGAGTCCCGGCGAGGGCGCGATTGGGCGACATGTAAGTGACTTGTGGATTCTGCTCGAGGGCCTGGATCTCCGCGGGAGTGAGAATCACGTGCACGGCTTTGACGTGGCGAAACTTACGCACGATCTGGGTGGAAGTGAAGGGCTGCAGATCGGTGGAAGTGGGGACGCGGGTGAACTGTACGAGCACTCCGATACTCTTCTCGTTAGCCATCATCTGCTGGAGATCGGCCGAGACCTTTGAAGCGGCCATAGCCATGCCGCAGGCGACGAGCAAGGCTAGCGCTGCCAGGCGGCCGCAGAGGCCGAGCAGGGCGCCGTGTTGCGGACGGAAGACGTCACCCCAGACGGCGTGGCCGGGGGTGGACGGCGAATCGCAGGCGGCGAAGCTCCGATCGACCGAAGTCAACATTTCTTGTTCTCTTTCGATGGCGTGAATTTGATTTGGCTCGTACATGATTCGTATTTCCTACGACTTGATTCAGGCATTGCGGGGGCCATGCGGCGGCGCATTCGTATGTTGTTGCAAGTGGGGGGATTGGAGCGACAACGGCAGAACGGAGCGCGGTGACAAGCGACAGGGCTGTCACAAATTGAGTGACACGGGTGGCGCGGTCAGGCGCGGAGGCCGGTCCAGTCTTCGGCCAGCACGATGGAGTTGGCGGGATTGCGGGGATCGTAGCGGACCGCGATGTTGCCGGCGGGGGCGAAGGTGGCGGGCAGGTATTGCTGCAAGGCGGAAATATCTTGCGAAGCGGTATATTCGACGCCGCGAACGGCGTAGGAATAGACTACGACGCCATCGTGGAGGTCGAGGAGGTTGGCGTCGCCCATCTTACCGGAGGCGAGCAGCATGGAGCGTCGGCGGCGTTCTTTTTCGCCGGGCGTGACGCGGGAGCGCAGCCAGGCGCGCACAGCGATGGCGACGAGGAGAATGACGAGGACGCCTGACAGCGCCGCGGTAATTACATCCGCTGTTGAATACACCGTCTGCGATGGTTAACCGGCGACAGGGACTTCCTGGAAGACTTTGGCCCAGTCACTGAGGAATTGCGCCAATCCTTTGTCGGTAAGGGGATGGTCGAAGAGCATATTCAGGACCTTGAGCGGCATGGTAGCGATGTGCGCACCGGCCGCGGCGGACTCGACCACATGAGATGGAGAGCGCACGGAAGCTGCGAGGATCTGGGTGTTGTAACCCTGGACCTTATAAATGTTGGCGATGCTCTTGATAAGATCCATGCCGTTCCAGCCGATGTCGTCGAGGCGGCCGACGAAGGGGCTGACGATGTAGGCGCCGGCTTTGGCGGCGAGGATGGCCTGGGCCGGCGAGAAGCAGAGCGTGACGTTGACGCGGATGCCGTCCTTGGCCATGATGGAGGTGGCCTTGATGCCGTCGCGGGTGAGCGGGCATTTCACCACCACGTTCTTGTGGAGGCGGGCCAGGACGCTGCCTTCGCGGACCATCTGAGCGGCATCGGTGGAAACCACTTCGGCGCTGATATCTCCGTCGACGATGTCGCAGATGAGGCGGATCTGGTCCTCGAGGGGACGGCCTTCCTTGGCGATGAGCGTCGGATTGGTGGTGACGCCATCGACGATGCCCCAATCGGCGCCCTTTTTCAATTCGTCGAGGTTGGCGGTATCCAGAAAAAACTTCACGTTTGCACCCTCCGGTTCTTTTGAATTATAACATTGGGGATGCCTTCGAACCGGCTGCCGGATCTGGCGCTGTTCCGCTACGCGTGGCTGCTTTTCATTCTGGTGACTTGTCTGAACGGGGCGATGTGGTGGTTTCGGGGGAAGCCGTCTATGGAGGCCAAGCCCGAGCTGGAATCGGGATATCGCCGGATGATCCGGGCATGGCTGATCTTCGGGAATCTGCCATGGGTGGTGATGGGGGCGGGAATCGTGTTTGGGGCGGTGCGGTCGATTTTCGATTACTGGAATCCCCGCAACGGACCATACGTGATTTTCTTCTATTTCACGATCGTCATCCTGTGGTTTCTGGGTTATCGCTGGCTGTTCTTCCAGGGCGGGGCGGAAGATTTGGCGGCCCATCCGGGATTGATGAACGGGCCGCAGACGCCGCGGGCGATCAAAATGCTGTCACTGGTGATGCTGGCGGGCGGAATTGCCGGGCTTTCGATGATGGTTTTCGGCAATATCCGGCTACCCCAATAGGTCCAAGTAGCGCGCCACGGCTTCGATGCCGCGGTAGAAGTTGGGCAGGTGCAGCTTCTCGTTGGGCGCGTGGAGGTTGTCGTCGGGAAGACCGAAGCCCATCATGACGCTGGGAATGCCGAGGTTGTCCTCGAAGGCCGCCGACGATCGGGATGGAACCGCCGGAGCGGATGTAGACGGTGGCCTTGCCGAAGATTTCGGACATGGCTTCGGCGGCGGCGTGGATGAAGGGATTATCGGGATTCACCAGCGAAGGCGGCGCGGAGTGCAGGACCTTGAGTTCGGCGGTGACGCCGCGGGGGCAGGCGGCTGTCGACGGCGGCTTTCAGTTGCGCGGCGGCTTCCTCGGGGTTCTGATCGGCGACCAGGCGGGTGCTGATCTTGGCCACGGCGCGGGCGGGGATTACGGTCTTGGCGCCTTCGCCGGTGAAGCCGCCGCGGATGCCGTGGACTTCGAGGGTGGGCCGGGCCCAGAGGCGCTCGAACAGGGGAATGCCGGGCTCGCCGACCAGTTCGCGCGCGCCCATTTCCTTCTCCGTGTACTCCTTTTCGTCGAAGGGCAGGCGGGCCCAGGCTTCGCGCTCCTTGGGGCTGGGCGGCGACGACGCGATCGTAGAAGCCGGGAATGAGGATGTGGCCGTCGCGGTCTTTGAGCGCGGTGATGATTTCGGCGATGGCCTGCAGCGGGTTGGGAGCGGCGCCGCCGTAGACGCCGGAGTGCAGATCGTGATTGGCGCCTTCGACATGCAGTTCGGCATAGACCATGCCGCGCAGGCCGACGCAGATGGTGGGCAGCTCGGGCGCGAACATTTCGGTGTCGCAGATGATGGCGGCGTCGGATTTCAGGCGCGGCGGGCTTGGTAGCGACGTAGGCTTCGATATGCTCGCCGCCGGTTTCCTCTTCGCCTTCGATGAGGAATTTCACGTTTACGGGGAGCTTGCCGCGCGGTTTTGAGCAGGCCTTCGACGGCCTTGATCAGAATGTAGGTCTGGCCTTTATCGTCGGACGAGCCGCGGGCGAAGATGTCGTCGCCGCGTACGTCGGGCTCGAAGGGAGGCGATTTCCACTCGTCCAGCGGATCGGGCGGCTGGACGTCGTAGTGGCCGTAGAAGAGGAGGGTGGGCTTGCCGGGCGCGCCGAGCCACTCGGCGTAGACCAGCGGGTTGCCTTCGCCTTCGATCAATTCGCCGGTGAGCCCGGCGGCGCGCAGTTCGGCGAGGGCGAATTCGGCGGCGCGGCGGATATCGGGCTTATGCTCGGAGAGCGTGCTGATGCTGGGAATGCGGAGGAAGGTTTTCAAGCCCTTCGAGGAAGGCGGACTGATGCTCCTTGTAGTAGTTCATGGCGAATGACCTCAGTGCCATTGTAATGCGTGGTGAATGGGGACACTTGGGAGATCGGATTCCGCTATAATCGGCAGCGGTGAGGAGGGCAACAAGGCATGGTGCGGTTTAGCTGTTGCATGGTTCTGCTTAGCGCGCTGGCGAATCCATCGTCCGCGCAAACGTTCACCGAGTTAACCGGCTTCGACCTGGCAAACGGAGGCCGACCCGGATACGAATGTCTCGTTCAGGGAACCGATGGAAACCTCTATGGAACGACGACAGAGGGTGGACCGAACGGATCCGGGACGATCTTCAAGATAACGACAAGCGGAGCGATGACCGTGTTGTACGGATTTAACGACGGACCCGATGGCGCCAATCCATCGGCTTCCCTGATGCTCGGTGCCGATGGAAACTTTTACGGGACTACCGAAAAGGCGGGAAGCAACAACTTCGGTACGATCTTCAAGATCACACCGGATGGAGTTCTGACAACGCTGCACAGTTTCGCGGGTCCAGACGGCGTGCCGCACAACTCCGGTTTGATCCAGGCGGCTGACGGCGACCTATACGGAACAACTGAGTATGGGGGGAGTGAGTACGGGGGAGGCTCCGCTGCCTGCCCGTATGGGTGCGGAACCTTCTTCAAAATTACTACAAGCGGCGATTTCACAACACTCCGCAACTTCGCGGTGAGCGACGGCGTGGGCCCTTACGCCGGAGTCATCCAAGGAGGCGACGGGAATTTCTACGGCACAACGCTTGCGGGCGGGGCGAACAATGCCGGAACGGCGTTCAGAATAACCGCGACCGGCGGCGTGACGACACTCTATAGCTTCTGTGCCCTGGCTTCGCCCTTTTGCTACGACGGAAACAATCCCAGTGGCGGATTGATGCTAGCAATTGACGGCAACTTCTACGGGACCACGGCGGAGGGTGGGACCGGAGGCTATGGCACGATCTACAAACTAACTCCCGAAGGCTCCCTTACGACATTGCACGACCTGGGCTTCAATAATGGTATCTATCCGTTTGCCGGATTAGTACAAGGAACAGACGGCAATTTCTACGGGACGACGGAGAAAGGGAGCGAGGGCGGCGGCACATTATTCAAGATCACATACGGAGGCGCTCTGACGGTGCTTTACAGTCTTGGCGACGAGGGTGGAATCTATCCTCATGGCGGGCTCACGCAGGCGACGGACGGCAACTTCTACGGAACGACCTATGGTGGGGTCATCGCCGACAGCACGGCCTACGGCACCGTTTTCAAGCTTTATGCCGGTTTGGGGCCGTTTGTCAGGACTGTGCCCGTTTCAGGCCGCGCCGGATCGATCATCCGAATCCTCGGCACGGACCTGACGGGCGCGACGGGACTCACTTTCAATGGGACGGCGGCGCCGTTCCAGATTGTTTCGGCCACGGAGATCATCGTTACTGTGCCTGTGGGTGCGACCACCGGTAAGATTCAGGTGGCCACGCCGGGCGGAACGCTGTATAGTAACGTCGAGTTTCGGGTGACGCAATGAAACATTCGCAAGTCGTGGGGGCACGTACTTTGGCAGCGTCCAGAATTTGCGACGGGCGGTAACACATTTGAAGTGCGGCTGCGCGGTCATATATTAATGCGCTGGCATTTTGAGCTAAATCGCGCGCCCGCCTCTTGTGGCCCGGGAGCGTTAGGGGAAGCTCGGGAATAGGCGATACCACGCGCCGCACGATCTCGCTCGACAAAGTGCTGTCAATCCCCATGATTTTCATCATACGGGACATGCGTGGCGACTTCCACCGGCTCGGCATAGAATCGCCTGACGCGGCGGGCGGCGGCTCTGCCAACGACAGCGGTGAGTTGCTCCTCGGTGGCGGCGCGCACCAGTTCAGAGCTGCCGAAGTGTTTCAGGAGGCTCTGGACGGTTTTGCCGCCGACTCCCGCGATCTGGTCCAGTTCCGAGGTCAGGCTGCGGGCATTGCGGCGGGTGCGATGGAAGGTTACGGCGAAGCGATGGGCTTCATCGCGAATGGATTGGACCAGGTGCAGGATGGGCGAGAAACGGTCGAGAACGATGGGTTCGTCTTCCTGACCTAGGACGTAGATGATTTCTTCGCGTTTGGCGATGGAGGCGAGAGGCTGATTGATGATGCCGATGGCTTCCAGGGCGTCGGCTGCGGCATGCAGTTGGCCGATACCGCCGTCGATCAGGACGAGGCCGGGCATGGGCTGGTTTTCCTGCTGCAGGCGCGAATAGCGGCGGGTGACTACTTCGCGCATGCTGGCGAAATCGTCGTTGCCGACGACGGTGCGGATGATGAACTTGCGGTAGTCCGCCTTCTTCATGCGGCCGTCTTCCCAGACGACCATGCTGGCTACTTTGTCGGTGCCCTGAATGTGGGAGATGTCGAAACACTCGATGCGTTTGGGGGCTTCGGGAAGGGTGAGCGCGTCCTGGACGGCTTCCTGGATGGCGCGGGAGGAGGGCTTCAACACGCGGAAGCGGGCGTCGAAGCTGTGCTTGGCGTTGGTTTCGACCAGGTCGAGCATGGCCTTCTTCTGGCCGCGCTGGGGGGTGTGGATCTCGACTTTGCGGTTGCGCTTTTCGGTGAGCAGTTCTTCGAGCGCCTCGCGGTCTTCGAAATCGACGGGCACGTGGATGATGGCGGGGACGTAGGTCTGGTCGAGATAGATTTGCTTGAGCAGGGCGGAGAAGAACTGGGGTTCGTCGAATTCGTCCTGGTCTTCCCAGAAGTATTCGCGGCGGTCGACGATCTGGCCGTTGCGCAGGTGGAAGACGTTGAGCGCGACCAGCGGCGGCTCGGCATAGACGGCGAAGATATCGACGTCGTCGCCCTTGGCGGCGGCCATTTTCTGGCGCTCTTCCATCTCTTCGACGGTGGCGAGCAGGTCGCGGAGGGAGCCGGCTTCTTCGAAGCGCATGGCTTCGGAAGCTGCTTGCATGCGGGCGCGCAGTTCGGCGGCAAGGTCGCTGTGGCGGCCTTCGAGGAAGAGGCGGACGTCGCGGACGGCGCGCGCGTAGGTTTCGTTGGTGGTCAGGCCCTCGACGCAGGGTCCGAGGCAGCGATGGATGTGATACTGCAGGCAGGGCTTGGGATGGTAGCGGGTGAGATCCACCTTGCAGGAAGGCACCAGGAAATGGCGATGGATGAAGTGGACCAGGCGGTGGGCGAGGTTGCCGGGAAAGTAGGGGCCGAAGTAGGTGGCGCCGTCTTTGCGCAGGCGGCGGGTGACGTAAACACGGGGATATTTCTCGGCGGTCAGCTTGATGTAGGGGTAGGTCTTGTCGTCGCGGAGCAGGATGTTGAAGCGCGGCTTCCACTGCTTGATGAGGTTGTTTTCGAGCGCAAGCGCTTCTTTCTCGTTGTCGACGAGGATGTAATCGACATCGACGGCTTCGGAGATGAGCGTGCCGGTTTTGGTGTCGGCCAGGCGGTCGTCGTTGAAATAGCTGCGGACGCGAAGGCGCAGGCTTTTGGCCTTGCCGACGTAGATGACCTTACCTCCGGCGTCTTTATAGAGGTAAACACCCGGCGACAGAGGCAACAGGGCCGCTTTGTCACGCAGATCCATGGTGGTGGGGGGCTATAATTCAATTATGTCACGGTGGGTTCTGGCGGCGGTTTTAGGGGGCTGGGTAGCGGCGGGAGCGCTCGCGCAGGAGCAGCCGAAGCCCGCAGCCCCGGCGGCGCCGCCTGCGGAACAGGCCAAGCCAGCCGGAGAACAGGAGCCTCCCGAGGAAGACGCGAACCTGAAGCCTAAAGACTATGTATTCAACCCTTTGCAGGCCAACAAGGAACTGCAGGTGGGAATCGAGTATTTGAGGAAGCGTAGCTATAAGGCGGCGGCGGGGCGTTTTCGGGAAGCGACGCGGTGGAATCCGAATCTGGCGGAAGCGTGGCTGCGGCTAGGCGAAGCGGAAGAGAAGCGCAAGAACAGGAAAGACGCCAAGGACGCTTACGCGAAGTACCTGGAGCTGGAGCCCGAGGCGAAAGACGGTCCGGAAATCCGCAAGAAGATGGCCGGGTTGCATTAGGCGGAACCGGGATTGGCGCGGGCGCGGCGCGGGGATGGGCCGACCGACCGGACCACCAAACATGTCCGGAATGCCTAAGCACGATTCCGCTTGCAGGAGCGGCGAGTGCGCGTTCTGTACCTCGCCGGTGAGCCCGGTTTGAGGTACGCGCCCGTAACGCGGTTCATGGAGTCGTGGTGAAGTACCAATCCCATCGTCGGCCAGGTCCGTGACGCCGTTGGCTTTGGGAGCGGAACGGCGGGAGCCGTCGGGAAGGCGGGCTTAGATTTTAAGGAGGCGGGCTGTTTTGGGGGTGGTTTTTGGGGATTTCGGGGGAGTAGTGTCGCCGAGTAAGGAGCGGTTGCCATCGCCGCCGAACATGATTAGTGACTTGAGCGAGGGATCGTAGGCCAGGCCTGGAGCATTGCGAGCCGCGGGCAGTGTGTTGACCGCGTAGATTTGGATCCAATTGCCGCCGACCCAGGTCCAAGTGTCATTCAGATTATTCGAACAGCAAGGTCCAACGGCTCCGCCGAATAGAACGACCGCGCCAAGCCCGGGATCGTAGGCCAAGGCTGGGCCATTGCGGGGACCGGGGTTCGTTAGCGGCGTATGTTGGGTCCAGTCGACTCCGTCCCAGATCCAAGTGTCGTTCAGGTCGGTGAGGTTGGTAGTGACTCCTCCGAAGAGGAGGACGGTGTGAGTAGCGTCGTCATGCACCAACTGATTCATGGTGCGCCCGGGGGGGTGGGTGGAGGGGGTTCGCTGAGTCCAGGTTTTGGCGAGCCCGTTCCACTCCCAGGTATCGTCGAAACAGTTCTCCTGGTTTGGCGAATTGGTTCCGCCAAAAAGGAGAACGGTTTTGGTTTCGGGGATGTAGACCATGCTGGACCAGACCCTGGCCGGAGGAGATAGCGGGGGAAACTGCTGGGTCCAGTTGAGGCCATCCCAGGTCCAGGTGTCGCCGAATGCCGTTCCAATGCCGACGGGGACAGTGGGAGAGCCGCCGAAGAGCACGACGTTACCGCTGGTTGCATCAAGCGACATGGCGGCGCCCTGACGCGGGGAAGGGGCGGAAACAGGAGGGATGGCGTGCCAGACGCCATTCCACGTCCAGGTGTCGCCAAGGATGGAATTTTCGCCATCGCCGCCGAAGAGGACCAGGGAGCGGGTGGCCGGATTGTAGGCCATGGCCGCGTTTTGGCGAGCGGAGGGAGGGGAGGAATATCCTATTTTTGTCCAACTGACGGTTTGGGCCTGCAAGGTTAAAAGTTGGGCAAAGGAAACGAGAAGGAGAATCGTTTGGACCGGGGTTCTCAGGGAAGACATATTTTCCTCAGTGAATTACAGGGGTTGTTTTATTGAACGACACGGAACGGAAGAGGGCTGGCCCATGTGACGCCTGGCCGTGGTTACCTCGAGTGTTCCAGAGGTGGCGCCCGCCGGCACTGTGGCGACAATTTCCGTTGTTTTTACCGTGGTCACAGTAGCGGGCGTACCGTTGAAGGTAACGGTGACGGGTGGTTTCAAATTCGCACCGAGAATCTTGATGGCTGCGCCGGCCTTTCCCGAGGGCGGCAAGGGCTGTACGAAGGCGGGCAGACTGAGCGGGAGACGGAAGATCATGCCGTAGTCGTCGCCGTCCGCGCCGGCGGATCCGAGGATTGAACCGTCGGTCGTTTGCAGACGATACGACGGGAAGGTCACTTGTCCTTCGGCGCCGGTGAAGGTGTACAGGACGTTGTAGGTTCCGGAGGGAGTGAGCTGAAAGATAGAGCCGTAGAAATTGACGCCGAAGGGGACGGCTCCGTAAAGGTTACCGTCGCTGGCGAGGATTAGCGAGTTTGGGGCGCCTCGAAAGGGGAAATTGAAAAGGGTGGTCAAGCTGCCCTTCGGCGTAATCCGGAAGACCGTGCCGCCGCTGGCAAATCCACCCGCAAGGGTGAAGCCGTAGAAGCTGCCATCGCCCGCGGCCAGCAAGTTGCACGGGCCAGCGCCGTCGGCGGAGTCAATACTATGGAGCGTGGTCAGCTTACCAGGGGGAGTGATTTGAAAAATCGTTCCATCGTCATTGGCGCCCCCACCGGAGGTCGCACCATAAAAGAGTCCGTTTGAACCGGCAACAAGACCGCCGCAAGAAAACGATCCGTCAGGGCCCGCGAAGTTGTATATGGTTGTCAGAGTTCCGCTGGGAGTCAGTTTGAAAACGGCGCCGTCGAGGTTGGCGCCGCCGGTCCCGAGAGTCAGTTGGGATGTGTAAGTGCCGTCGCTGCCATCGAAGCTGGCAACGGTAGTAAAAGAACCGGCCGGTGTGACTTTGTAGATGACGCCGCAGTTATTGTCTAAACAGAGCGAGCCGGTACTGGCGCCTACGCGCGTTCCGCCAAAAAGAGTGCCATCCGTATTGAGAGTTAAGCCGATCGGAGAGCCTTCGGGAGATTGGAAGCTGTATAGCGTCGCGAGCGCGCCGGAGGTTGAAGTTTTGAAGACGGTGCCGTTGAAGGTCACGAAAGGGTAGAGCACTCGTGCCGGCGCCAGGGCGGAGACGAACAACAAGAGAGCGGAGCGCGGCATGGAGAACCTATTATACAGAAGGTTCAGTTTGGCGAGGCTCAGCGGACGAGGGGCGGACATCGCGGAGCACAGCGCCCCAAGGGGGGTAACCGCGGGCGGCGGAGTAGGGGTCGTCTTCGAGGGTGAAGGCGACATCGACGCGGGCGCCGGGGGGGAGTTCGGCGGCGCGTTCAGCGAAGTTCCACGCTTTCAGCGACAGCGTGCGGCCGTTTTGGCGGAGGAGGACGCGGAGGTGTTTTTCCTTCATGACGGCGGGGGGGCCGGCGACTTCCACATCCATGGCGGCGAAGAGGGGGGCGGGATTGCCGCAGCCGAAAGGGGCGAGGCTGAGGACTTCGGCGACGCTGGATTCGTCGATCTCGCGGAAGGCGAGAACGGCATCGATATCGAGTTCGGGGGCGAGGTCGGCGAGGGAGAGGCGGGCGGCGGCGTATTCGTTGAAGCGAGCGCGGAAGGCGTCGATTCTGTCTGAAGGCAAGGTCAGG
This sequence comes from Bryobacterales bacterium, assembly GCA_963738375.1. Lineage (GTDB taxonomy): Bacteria > Acidobacteriota > Terriglobia > Bryobacterales > Bryobacteraceae > Bog-159. Next base: position 191,545 of record CAVTWL010000007.1, read on the forward strand.
CCGGCAGCCTGGCGGTGGCCGCCGAAGCGCTCGAACAGTTCGGGCATGGATTCGAGGGCTTCGAGCAGGTGGAAGGCGCGGATGCTGCGGCCGGAGCCCTGGGCGCGGCCGTCCTCAGGGTCGCGGCTGAGCACGAAGACGGGGCGATGGTAGCGCTCCACCAGGCGGGACGCGACGATGCCGAGGACGCCGCGATGCCAGCCATCGGCGGCAAAGACCAGGGCGCGCTGGCTGTCTTCAATGGGCACGCGGGTGCACTCTTCGAGAATCTGCGCGGTCACGTCCGCTTCGGCCAACTGGCGCTCGCCATTGAGGGTGTGAAGCTGCTCGGCGAGGACGCGGGCGCGGGCGGGGTCGGCGGTGAGGAACATTTCGATGACGGCGTTGGCGGTGTCCATGCGTCCGGCGGCGTTGATGCGCGGGGCGATGCGGAAGGCGACGCTGGTGGACGACGGGATGCGGCCGCCGGGGAAGCCGGCGACATCGAGGAGGGCGCGGAGGCCGGGATTGCGAACGTCGTGGAGGCCGGCGAGGCCGTGCTTGACGATGATGCGGTTTTCGCCCATGAGGGGCACGACATCGGCTACGGTGCCGATGGCGACGAGTTTCAGGAACGATTCGGTGGCGCGCTGGATTTTGGCCGGGGGCCAATCGAGGGTGGCGAAGAGGGCTTGCACGAGTTTGAAGGCGACGCCGACGCCGCAGAGGTTCTTGTCGGGATAGGTGCAATCGGGGCGGTTGGGATTGAGTACTGCGAGCGCGGGCGGGAGTTCGGCTTCGGGCAGGTGGTGATCGGTGATGATGACGTCGATGGAGAGGGAAGTGGCGTGGCGGACGACCTCGGCGGCGCGAATACCGGTATCGACGCTGACGATGAGCTTGATGCCTTCGGCGGCGGCCTTCTCGACGGCGTCGGCGCGCATGCCGTAGCCGTCGCGGAGGCGGTGGGGAACGAAGAAAGAGGCTTTGCCGCCGGCCATTTCGATGGCTTTTTTGAGGATGACGACGGAGGTGGTGCCGTCGACGTCGTAGTCGCCGTAGATAAGGATTTGCTCGCCGTCGGCAGATGGCCTGGCGGAAGCGCGCGATGGCTTCGGGCATGCCGCGGAGAGCGCCGGGAGGCGTGCAGATCGGCAAGGGACGGGGCGGAGGAAACGGCGGGCGGCTTGGGGATCGGCCAATTCGCGGGCGATGAGGACGCGGGCGGCGGGAAGCCGAATGCCGAGTGCGGCGGCCAATCGTTCGGCTTGTTCCGGTACGCGATGCGGGGATCAGCCAGCGGGCCTGAATCGGCATGCCGCGGTCAGTTATTCGAGAAGTAGCCGAAGGAGCCGTCGTCTTCCTGTTCGGTTGCGCTGGGCAGATGGACGGCGATCTCTTCGCCGATACTGAGGAATTCGTCGTACCAATCGGGGCGGATCTCGTAGACGTACATGCGGGCGTGATGATCGAAGGCGAGTTCGATGGAGCAGGTTACGCCCTCGTGAACGCGCAGGGCGCGGAGACGCTTTTCGATGTCGCGGCGCTCGTCAGCGGGTGAAGTCGCACTCGTCGAGCTCTTCGACGGAGTCGTCGATTTCGGGCGCTTCGAATTCGCGGGCGGCGAACAGAACCATTTTCGCCCCGGTCTTGCGGGCGGTATCGAGGAACATCTGGTAGTCTGGGTAGCGTTCGGCATCCCAGAGTACGGTGTGGGAGCCCTTCGAGGGTACCGGGAGCGGTGCGGAAGACGGCGAATTCGGAATGCTCGAGGTACTCCAGGATTTCCTGTTTCAGGGTATCCAGATTGAGATCCATAGGTCCTCCCTTGCGCTTACGCCAAGACCAGAATATCAGAGGGCGCGGCCAAATCGCGGGCGGAGGGGGTGACGATGGTTTTGGGGCCGATGTAGATTTTGCGGGATTGTTTGATGGCGAGGCGGACGTCGTCCTCGCAGACGAAGTCGACGATTGCCGGTTTGGAGGGCGCGGCGGGCGCGGGAGGCGGGGGCGGCGGCGCTGCGTTGCAGGCGCAGGAATGGGCCGGCGCGGGAGTCGCGACTGGCGGGGCAGGAGCGGGTGGCGGTGTCGGCGGCACGATACCGCGCGGGCGAGAAAGCGATCGACGATTCGGCGGCGGCCAGACCGGCGGCGGGAAGGGATGCGACGGGCAGGCGAGCGGGCGTTTCGAACGCTTCGGCCGGGGTGCGCACGGCGTAGGCCAGGCGCTTGATGTTGTAAAGATGCTGGGGGCCGACGTTGTCGCTGGTGATGTTGCCGGCGGCGGCGCCGCAGCCTAGCGTCATGGAGGGGAAGACGTTGGTGGTGATGCCGGTGGAACCCTGGGGCGTGGGGGTGTTGACCAGCACGCGATTGGCGGGCATGCGCAGGGCGTATTCGCGGATGCGGGCGTCGTCCTTGGAGTAGATGCCGCAGGTGTGGCCGAGGCCGCCGAAGCGCAGGAGGCTCTCGCAGATGTCCATGCCGGCGGCGAAATCCTTCACCCAATAGAGTGCCAGGACCGGCGACAGCTTCTCCATGGAGAGCGGGATGCTGCTTGCCGACGCCGTCGAGTTCGACGACGAGGATGGAGGTGTCGGGCGGGACCGTGAAGCCGGCCATGGTAGCGATTTTGGTGGGCGACTGGCCGACGCAGGCGGGATTGATGGTCCAGTTGGGGGTGACCAGGAGTTTGCCGAGGGCCTGCTTCTGTTCGGCGTTGCAGAAGTGGGCTTTGCCTGCCTTGAGGGCGGCGAGGACGCGATCTTTCAGGGGCTCCTCGGCGACGATGGCCTGCTCGCTGGAGCAGACGGTGCCGTAGTCGAAGGACTTGCCTTCGATGACTTTGGCGACGGCGTCGGGGACGTCGGCCGAGCGTTCGAACAGGACGGGAACGTTGCCGGGCCCGACGCCGAAGGCCGGTTTGCCGCTGGAGTAGGCGGCGTGCACGATGCCGTGTCCGCCGGTGGAGAGGATGACGCCGGTGCGCTCGTGGCGCATCAGGGCGTTGGTGCCGTCGAGGCTGGCGTAGCCGAGGCACTGGATGATGTCTTCGGGGGCGCCGGCTTCGAGAGCGGCGCGATAGAGGAGGCCGGCGGTGGCGCAGGTGCAGCGGACGGCGCGCGGGTGCGGGCTGAGGACGATGGCGTTGCCGGCTTTGAGGGAGATCAGGATTTTGTAGATGGCGGTGGAGGTGGGGTTGGTGGTGGGCAGAATGGCGGCGACGACGCCGACGGGAACGGCATATTCGACGATGCGTTCTTCGGGGACTTCGCGCAGCATGCCGATGGTGCGCATGCCGCGCATCCTGCGAGGCAGCAGGTCGGCGTTCAGCAGGTTTTTGGCGATCTTATCTTTGACGTTGCCGTAGCCGGTTTCTTCGACGGCCATGGCGGCGAGGGGTTCGGCGTTGGCGCGGCCGGCGGCGGCCATGCGTTCGACGATGGCATCAACCTGCGCCTGGTTGAAGGTGCGGTACTTCTGCCAGGCGGCGTAAGCCTTTTCGACCTTGGTGCGGACCTCTTGAATGGAGACGAGGTCTTTGTCTTCGAGCATCAGCCGAGGGATTTCTTGACCGGGCCGGCGCCGGGCAGAACCTTTTCGGTCTCTTCATGAGGGCGGGGGATGACGTGCACGGAGACGAGTTCGCCGACGCGGCGGGCGGCGGCTGGCGCCGGCATCGGTGGCGGCTTTGACAGCGCCGACGTCACCGCGGACAGTGACGACGACGTAGCCGGCGCCGATGAATTCCTTGCCGGTAAGGACGACATTGGCGGTCTTGACCATGGCGTCGGCGGCTTCAATAGCGCCGGTCAGTCCCTTCGTTTCGATCAGGCCAAGGGCCTCATCGACATTCTTGCCTCCAGTGGAATGAAGGTTTAGGCTATCACAGAACGGGGTGGGGGTAGGTGGAGGACGCAGTGGGAGAGCGGCTTCCTCGTTTCAATGGGGCCGCGAGGGCTTGCTCGCGGAATTGACTGCTCGCGCTTCGGGCGGACCGACAGAGTCTGACAGTAACAAAGGTTAAGACTGACGTTATCCAGCCCTTCTAATTGCGTGGCACCGTTACAGCGCGGCGCGGACAGGCGGCTTGGCGGCGGACGGTGAGGCGTCGAGGTATTCGATCCAGCCGTCCATCATCTCCATTTCGCTGGCTTCTCCCCAACGGACGACTTTGGTGGGGTCGGGGTTGAGGGGGTTATTGGGCGAGTTATCGAAGTGGGAGACGATGGCCAGGCGGGCGCCTTTGGGGATGAACTTGGGATCTTCCAGGCGGTAGGTGATCTGCCAGTTGAAGTTATAGTGCGGCACGAGGAGGAGGGTTTCCTTGCGGCCGCCGGGGTAGGTGACTTCGAAGCGGGCGTCCTTGCCGCGCAGGTGCATGTGGGGGGTGAGGCTGGTGAGGTACAGATCCTGCTTGAAGGTGTGGCATTCGGAGACTTCGACGTTGGGGTCGCCGGCGGGGATGCGGAAGAAATAGTTAGACAGGTCGACGCGCTTGGCGATCTGCCTGGGGGGGGCCTTGGCGAAGATGAGGCCGACGGAGGTGATGTCGGTCTCCTCCTTCTTCGTGGCTTTGGAATAGTGGATCTGGAAGCTGAGGTTCGAGCCGGCGGGGATTTTGCGGGCGGTGCCTTCGGGGTAGACGTCGGGCTCGCGGCCGGGGAGGTAGGAGCCGAGCATGCCCCAGCTTCCGAAGTTTTCGTCCTTGGGCTTGCTGCCGGGCCAATAGGAATTGTCGTCGACGATGCAGCCGTCGTCGATGACGGGGGCATCGTAGCGGATCCAAGAGAGTTTGCCTTCGTGAACGCGCAGCCAGGAGGCGTAGGCGTTCTGCGGGTCGGCCGGCTCGTCCTTGGTGGTTTTGGCGGCTTCGCTTTTGGGCTTGGCGGGGGCTTCGACGAAGACGTGGGCGTGGTGGACGATTTTGCGGTTACCGGGGCGGAGTTCGGCGGCGACGACCCACTTGTCCTCGGTGAAGTTGGTGGGGACGGTGAAGTGTTCGTACTCGTCGGGGCCGCCCGGGGCGAGGGTGTGGGGGGGGATGGGGATGATGGCGTCGGGCTGGCCGATTTTCCAGGCTGTGGAGTAGACGGGGGGAACCGGCGCGCGGGCGGGGTCGCCTTCGGGGGCGCCGCGATCGACCCAGGATTTGATGGCGTCGATTTCGGCGGCGGAGAGGCTCCAGTCGTTGGACCATTTGCCGTAGCGGGGGTCGGCTTTCCAGGGGGGCATTTGGCGGGTGAGGACGGCTTCGCGGATGGCGGCGGCCCAGGGTCGGGTTTGCCGGTAGGTGAGGAGCGACATGGGGGCGATGTCGTCGGGGTGGTGGCAGGTGGAGCAGTGCTTATATATGATGGGGGCGATGCCGGCGGAGTAAGTGAGTTCGGCGCCGGGAAGCGAGAGGGTGACGGGGAATAGTGCGGCGGCGAGGGATAATGCTCGCAGATTCATGGATGCCTCCGGATGCTTACGAGTGTAGCGCAGGCGCGGGGGCCGGATTGCATATTGGTGAAGGGGGAGATGCTGGCTAATCGATCGATACCGCGGGCCCCGGTGATTCGGGTGCTGGCGTATGCGGATGTGGATGAGGCGGCGAGGTGGTTGTGCGACGCCATCGGTCACACCCGCCTCAGCCGCGCCATCGGCATGAACCAGAGGTGGAAGCGTGTTTCACTTCGCCAACGCCCCGACCCTCCCCACCGTCGCCCTCTTCGTGAAAAAGCTCGGCGGGCCGGACAACCGAATGACTGCCACGGTCCTCCCCGCCCAGGTCGTCACGGCCGCTGGGCTGGCCGGTCGCATCTGCGATTCATGGGGACGCTAGACGGCGTCGGCACGGGCATGGATGGTGTCGCCTTGGCCGTCGGTCGCGTAATTGGACCTTTTACCTCCGGCGTCCTTGTTCAGCACCCGGGCTTTCGTCTCACGTTCTACGCCTTCGTTCCCGAAACACGATCCGACCGAAGCCCCACCGAAGTCACGATCGCGCGAAACTGAAGAACGGCCCATGCACTGGTTCGCCGCTCCCCTCATCTGGGTGATTTCAGCCTTCGCCATCGCCGGCGTGTTGTTCCGCCCCAAGCAATGGCCGGAAGCGGTCTGGGCCTGCCTCGGCGCTCTCGTGCTCGTCCTCGCCCAACTGCTTCCGCTGCGCCAGGCCACCGGCGCCGTCGCCAAAGGCGCCGACGTCTATCTCTTCCTCACCGGCATGATGCTGCTTTCCGAACTGGCCCGCCGCGAAGGCGTTTTCGATTGGCTGGCCGCCCACGCCGTCACCGCCGCCAAAGCATCGCCCGCGCGCCTCTTCAGCCTCGTATACCTGGTCGGCGTTGCCGTCACCGTCTTCCTCTCCAACGATGCCACAGCCGTTGTGCTCACGCCCGCCGTGTACGCGGCCGTCGAAAAAGCGCGCGTGAAAGCTCTGCCCTATCTGTTGATCTGCGCCTTCATCGCCAACGCCGCCAGCTTCGTCCTGCCGATTTCGAATCCCGCCAATCTGGTGGTCTACGGCAAAGACCTTCCGCCCCTAATCCCGTGGTTGCGCACCTTCCTGGTGCCGTCCGTCTGCTCCATCGCCGCCACTTTTCTTGCCCTGCGATGGCGCATTCGCCGCGACCTGCAAGGCGTCGTTGCCGCTGGTGCCGAGCCGCCCGCGCTGTCCCCGGAAGGCCGCGTCGCCGCCGGAGGCATCCTCGGCGCGGGCGTGATCCTCATCGCCGCCTCTGCCTGCGGTCTCGATCTCGGACTCCCCACCTGCCTCGCGGCCGCCGTAACCGTCGCCATCACCACCCGCGCCCGCTTCCGCCCGCTCCGCGAAATCGCAGCCGGCGTCTCGTGGAGCGTCCTGCCCCTCGTCGCTGGACTGTTTGTCATCGTCGAAGCCCTCAACCGCGCGGGCGCGCAACATGCCGTCGCTTCGGCCTTCCAACGCGCTGCCGGACTGCCTCGCATCCCCGGCGCATTAACCGCTTCCTTGGGTATCGCCGCGCTTTCCAACGTGATGAACAACCTCCCCTCCGGACTCCTCGCCGGAGGCGCCCTGCAGGCAGCCCCCATCCCTTCTCATATCCGCGACGCCGTGCTGATCGGGGTGGACCTCGGCCCCAATCTTTCCGTCACCGGTTCGCTCGCCACCATACTGTGGTTGATCGCCCTGCGCCGCGAAGGCCAGCACATCAACGCATGGCAATTCCTAAGAATAGGTCTGCTGGTGATGCCGCCCGCGTTGCTGCTGGCGACGATCGCCGCCGCGCTGCTCACGCAGTAGCTACAGCCACTCGAGTTCCGCGTACCGTTCGCCGGTCAGGTGCAGGAACAGCGCCTCCAGCGTGCGGAACTCCTGGCCGTCGTGCGCAATCGTTCCATCCCGATCGAGCGCGCTGATATCGCCCTGCCACACCAGCTTGCCCGGCTTGGTGATGATGGCCACCTGCTGGCACAACCGTTCCACCGTCTCCAGCACGTGCGTGGTCAGAAACACGGTGCGACCCTGCGCCGTAATCTTGTGCAGCCATTGCTTGATCGACGCCACGCCCGCCGGATCGATGCTCTCGAACGGCTCGTCCAGAAAAATCAAATCCGGCTGGTGAATCACCGCCGCCGCGAACGCCACCCGCTTGCGCATCCCCGCGCTGAATTCCGATAGCCGCTTCTTGCCCGTGCCGCCCAGTTCCATGGCGTCCAGCAGCTCCTTCACGCGCCGCCGTGCCGTCTCTTCTTCTAACCCGAACATGCGCGCCTGAAAGAACAGGAATTCGTGCGCGTACAGCGCATCGAACAGCCCCAGCGACTCCGGCATCACGCCCATGCGTTTCTTCAACGCCACGGCATCGTCGTTGAACGGCTCGCCCAGAATCCGGATCTGCCCCGCCGTCGGGTCCAGCAAACCCGTCATGCAGCCGATCGTCGTGCTCTTGCCCGATCCGTTCGGCCCCAGGAATCCGAAGAGCGTGCCCGCCGGCACCGTCAGCGATAGATTCTCGACGGCAATCGCGTTCCCATACTTTTTCGTCAGATTGGCGACTTCGATAGCGGGAGTCAATGTTAATTCCGTCCTTCCAGAGCGTTCAGCAGGCGTTCCTTGCGATCCACGAAAACGCGTGCCCCTATTTGCAGCGAAAAAATATAAAACGCGACTGCGGCCACTGCGGCCGGGACAGCCGCCCACCAGTAGCTCAGCACCTTTTCCGGACCCACGCTCTTATCCAGGAAAATGGTCCCGAACACCAGGCACAGCACTCCGCCAATCAGCAGAACATTGGCGCTCAACGAAAGCTGGTTGCCGAATGTCGTCTCGAAATTCGTTGCCCGCGCCGCCAGCAGCGATGTCCACATCGCCAGCGCGTTAAACAGAAACAGCCCTGCCACTCCGCTCGCCGCCAGCATCAAATCCAACCGTCCGTCGAGTGGTACCGGCGCGGCTACCAGCCACAGAAGCAGTGCCGCCGCTAGCAGCGTCCCTCCGACCGCAAGTGCCGTATAGCTCGACGCCCGCATGATTCGCCCGGGCGCGATCGGCAGCAGGAAATACCGCCGGAATCCCGACGAATCGAAACCGAACTGATTCGTCGACATCACCGCCGTCCCCAGAAATCCAACCAGCGCAAACGATCCCAGTCCGCGCACGAAAAAGTGCGAAGCGCCCGACTGCCCCGCCTGGTTGAAAGTGAGGAACGCCAGCGCCGGCAGCGCCGCGATGTAATTGAACCGTACTTTGTTCGACCGTACGTAATAACGCAGGGTGCGCGCCACCAGCGGCGCCATCGCTGAGCCGAATACCGACGCGATCCGTTCGTACCGGTTGTCCCAAGTCAACGCCGCGGCTTCCGCACTGCGCGGTTTCGCCGCCTGCCGCTCGATCGCCGCCAACAAAATTAAGAGCGCCGCGATCCACCCAACCAAAAGCCCATACGCCTGCGCGATGTTCACGCTCGCATTTGCCATCAACGCCGCGGCCGCGAATGGTGGCGTATAGGTCAGCACCAAGATCGCCGAACCCTGCTGTCCATGTGCGTTCGCTAATCGAGGAATCAGCAACGCCGGTAGCATGCACGCGCCGATCAGCATCGCAAAAAGAATCGCCGTCCCACCCTTCACGTGCGACAGCCATTCGATCAGCGTCGCCAGCACCCGCGCCATCAGATAATCCGCGATCAGCAGGAGCAACACCGCCGTCACGCCCAGCCAGAAGCTTGCCGCGCCCACCACGTACATGCCCGTCGCCAGCCCGAGGAACAGGGCCAGCACGAAAATCCAAACCGGCTCCAGAATTCCCGTCGTATGCCGCGCCAGCAGCCGTCCGCGCGCGTTCAACGCAAACCGCCGCAATGCCGCATCGTTGAACGCCGTATTGATCCCGAATCCCGTCACCACCGATCCGAGCAGCGCATTCAGAAACAGTCCGCCCAGCACCGCCCGCGCCACGGTTTCCGCCTTCCCCGATTTCACCGCCAGCATCGCCGCCCCGTAGCCGCCCGCCGTCAGCAGCAACAGAATCAAAATGGCGAATAGATACCCGGTCAGGAATAGCGCGATCCGCCCATTGCGCGTGCGCGTCTGCGCCCACAGCAGCTTGTAGCGCAAGCCTACTAACCGCAGCATCAGTGACACATTCATAATCTGGCTAATATTCTACTCGATATCCCACCCCCCCCCCGCTTCTGCGGCACTCCTGTTCCGCTTCCGGCGGGCGACCAAACATCAAAACTGGCGGGGCAGGCGGTTCCGCCCGCCGCCGATTGCCAATCGGCCACGGCCGCAGGCCGGCTGCACCCCACCCCTTGTTATATTGGTCCTTCACCATGGGCCGCATCCGCGTTCTTCCCGATCAGGTCGCCAATAAAATCGCCGCCGGCGAAGTGGTCGAACGCCCCGCTTCCGTCGTCAAAGAACTCCTCGAAAACTCCCTCGACGCCGGCTCCACCGAAGTCCGCGTCGAAGTCGAAAACGGCGGCCGCCGCCTCATCCGCATCGCCGACGATGGCTGCGGCATGCTCCGCGACGACGCCCTGCTCGCCTTCGAGCGCCACGCCACCAGCAAACTGCGCGACGTCAAAGATCTGCTCTCCATCTCCACCCTCGGCTTCCGCGGCGAAGCGCTGCCGTCCATCGCCTCCGTCTCGCGCCTGCTCCTCGAAACGCGCGCCGCCGAAGAAGCCACCGGCACCCGCGTCGAAATCGCCGGCGGCAAGATGCTCCGCTGCGACGAAGTCGCCCGCGCCCGCGGCGCAACCATCACCGTCCGCGACCTGTTCTTCAACGTCCCCGCGCGCAAGAAATTCCTGCGCTCCGAGCAAACCGAACTCGCGCACATCGCCTCGCTCGTCACCCACTACAGCCTGGCCCATCCCGATAAAACTTTCCGCCTCACCAACGGCCGGCGCGGAACTGCTTCACGTCACGCCCGTCGCGACCCTGCGCGAGCGCGTCTTCCAGGTCTTCGGCAGCCAGACCGCTCGACGAACTGATCGAACTCGGCGTGCGCGAACGCGAATCTGGAGATGCCCCTCCCCTATGTGCCGCCCTCGCAAGCCATCGCGGAATTCCGCCGCGAACCCGAAGAGCCCGCCACCCGCACTTTCCGCCTCTCCGGCTTTGTCTCCCGTCCGCAGGTGCAGAAGGGCAATCGCAATTCCATCTTCATCTTCGTCAACGGCCGCCTCATCCGCGACCGCCTGCTGCTGCACGCGATTTCCTCCGCCTATTACAATCTGATGCCCCCAGCGGCCTTCCCCTTCGCGCTCCTGTTCCTCGAATGCGATTCCGAAGAGGTCGACGTCAACGTCCATCCATCCAAAACCGAAGTCCGCTTCCGCCATCAGTCCTTCGTACACGATTTCGTGCGCGACACCATTCGCGAACGCCTTATCGAGACCCGCCCCGCGCCCGCTTTTCACCCGGCGTCTCCACGCATCCCGCCGCCCAGCCCGGAGCCGCATTGCCCTATTCCGAGTTCTCGCAGATGCTCGAAAACGAGCCCCCGCCGCCGAGTCGATCCCGGAACCGGCGCCCCAAGACGCCGGTCCGCCGGCCGACGATTTCACCCCGCCCTCCTTCGCCCTCCGTCCCCCCGCCGCCCCAGCGCAACGCCTCGATTTTGGCGGTTCGTCCATCCCTCTCTCCCCCGCCCCCCATCCACCGTAAAACTGCGCATGCCCGAAACCCACGGCGCATTTCCCCCCGATGCGCTTCCCCTGTCCGACGTTTCTCTAAACGCCCTTTCCGACATGCGCCCCCTCGGCCAAATCCACGAAAGCTTCATCATCGCCGCCGGACGCGACGGCCTCTGGATCATCGACCAGCACGTCGCCCACGAGCGCATCCTCTTCGAGCGGGTGCTGAAACAGCGTGCCGCCGGCAACGTCGAGACCCAGCGCCTGCTCATGCCCCTGATCGTTCAACTCACGCCCGGCCAGCAGATCGAGTATGCGCGCATTGCCGACGAGTTGAACGCCATCGGCTTCGAAAGCGAGCCATTCGGCAACCGCACCATCGCCGTCACAGCCGCCCCTGCCGCCTTAGGTCCCGCCGATCTGGAAAAGGTGCTCGGCGAAATTCTGGAAATCGCCGAAGCCGAATTTCGCGGCCTGTCGCTCGACGATCTCCGCCGCTCCATCGCCGCCTCCATCGCCTGTCACGCCGCCATTAAGATCAATACGCGCCTCGATCACACCAAAATGGAATGGCTGCTGCGCGCCGTCGCCGCTACCGATTGCCCCATGAGTTGCCCGCACGGCCGCCCCATCGCCCTGCAGTATCCGATGCGCGAAATCCTAAAAGCCTTTCACCGCGTCTGAGCCACGATCCACTCCGCGGCTTCGCGCAGACCGGTAACTCGCGCGTCCGGCGCATGCTCCGGCGCGCGTTCGTCATAACCGCGGTCGATCCATACCGTCCGGCAGCCGGCCGCCGCGCCCGCATCTACATCCCGCCACCGGTCGCCTACCATGAAGCTGGCGCCGAAATCGATCTCGTAGTCCGCCCCGGCCGCCAGCAGCATGCCCGGCAGTGGCTTGCGGCAGTCGCATCCGTCCGAATCGTCGTGGTAGCAGACGAATAGCGAATCGAGCGGCAGCGCCGTCAGCAAAGCGCCGTGCATCTGCTCCACGTCTTCGCGGCGCGTCTTTCCCCTCCCTACATCCGGCTGATTGGTGACCACCACCAGCAAAAAGCCCGCGGCCTTCAATAGCGCGAGCGCGGCCGGGGCCTCCACGTCGATCTCCATTTCATCCGGCGTCACCGGCGCGTAAGCTTTGCCATCCCGCACCAGCGCCCGCGCCAGCACTCCGTCCCGATCCAGAAACACCGCCTTCATCGCAGCGACTCCCATTTCGTCTCGGCCGCCTTCAGCGCCGGATGCGAAGCCAGCAAGTGCCAAACCACCGCCTGAAAAGCTTCCGCATGCGGCGTGATGTGCCGCGGATTCACCGCCGGCACCACCACGCACGCATCCGCCGTTTGCGCCGTGAATCCATCCGGGCGCCCTACCACCCCACCGATGGCCGAGCCCACGCTTTTCGCGTATTCCAGCGCCGCGACCAGGTTCGCGCTCACCTGTTTTTCACGGTTGCCGCCGCCCACCGAGAAAACCAGGATTCCATCCGCGGCCTTCAACCGGCTCCCCCGCAGCCAGGCCTCGAACACCGTCGCCCAGCCTTCATCGTTGGTCCGCGCCGTCAATTCCGAAACGTTATCCGTCGGGCAGTAAGCTTCCATCCCGCAAATCTTGCGGAAATCGTTCACCGCATGGGACGCATTCGCCGCGCTTCCTCCAACGCCCAAAATGAACAGCCGTCCGCCGCGCGCCCGCACCGCCGCCAGCAGTTGCGCCAGCTTCTCGATCGCGGCCGCATCCAGACCGCCGCAGAATCTCCGCCCGTCTCGGCCAAATATTCCTCGACAAAACTCATGCGTGCCTCTCCGCCAGCAGCCGCGAAAGTTCCCCGATCCCTCCGAACGATCCAATCTCGTAGAACCGTTCTTTCACCGCGTATGCCGCCAGCTTTTGTTCCCGCAGCAAGTCGCCGTACAATTCCGCCAGGTCCGCCTGCTTCCCCGCCTCGAACGCTGCGCGCGCAAACACCCCCAGCCCATAGTCGATATACCGCATCCGTTCGGTCCGCTGTTGTTTATCGTAGGCCACGATCCCTCCCGCGCCTTCCGTGAACTCCACGTTGCTCGTGTCCCACTTGCCTTCGTTGCGATACACGGTCATCAATCCTGGCTGGCCCGCTGCCCGAAAGGCCTCCGCCGCGTCCCGATACGAACACGGCAAATACGAATCGCCGTACAGCACAAAGAATTCATCACCCAGCAGTGGCAGAGCCTTGCGCACCGCCCCCGCCGTCCCCAACAGTTCCGGACCATCCGCCGAATATTCCACCGTTAAGCCAAACCTTTCCCCGTCGCCCGCATATTTGCGAATGCGTTCCCCATGCTGCCCGATCAACAGCACCACCCGTTCGATCCCACGCGCCCGCAACAGCCGCAATTGATGCGCCAGAAACGGTTCACCGTTGATTTCGATCAGCGCCTTGGGAAGCCGCTCCGTCAGTGGATACAGGCGCGTCCCCAGCCCGCCCGCCAGAATCGCCGCCGGCAGCATCGCGCTCACGATTGCGCCAGCACCGTCGTGCCCTGAAAATCGAAGCGCATCCGCACTTCCCGCAACCCCGCCCCCCGCATGGCATGCCGCAGCCGGGTCTTGTCTTCCGTATAAAACATCAGGAAGCCACCGCCCCCCGCGCCGATCAGTTTTCCACCCAGCGCCCCGTTCTTCCGCGCCAGCTCGTAATATTCGTCGATCCGCGCATTGGTCATCGCCTGCGAGCGCGCCTTCTTGTGCTCCCAGTGGACGTGCATCAGTTCCGCGAAACGCCGCAGATCCCCGCTTTCGAGCGCCGCTTTGCTCTCGCCGCCAAGCTGCTTCACCACGTGCAACTGCTCGATCATGTCCGCATCGTGGCGCCGCGTGCGCGTGTCCTGCTCTTCTAGAATGGCCGATGCCGACCGCGTGAACCCCGTAAAAAACAGCAGCAGATTGTCTTCCAGGTTCGCCAGCGTTTCGCTCGCCAGTTGCATCGTCGAAACCTGCACCCGGTCGTCCGCGCCAAAATCAAAACAAGTAATCCCCCCGAACGACGCTATGTATTGGTCCTGCTTCCCCACCGGCTCTTTCAGCAAATCGATTTCAATACGGCAAGCCTGCTCCGCCAGTTCCTGCCGCGGAATCGGATTCTTCTTCCACGCATACAGCGCGCGCAGCAGCGCCACCGTAAAACTGCCCGACGATCCCAACCCCGTCCCCGCCGGGATGTCCGACATGCTCACGATCTCCAGGTGCGGCTGCGCCCCCACATCGGCCATGCGCAACGCTTCCCGCACGATTGGATGCTTCACCTGATCTACCCGCTCCACCTGCTCCAGTTGCGAATACTTGATCAGCAATTCCTGGCTGAACGTTTCGTGCAGCGTAATGTAGACGTATTTGTCGATCGCCGCCGAAATCACCAGGCCCCCATGCTCCCGGTAATACGAAGGCAAATCCGTGCCGCCGCCTCCCAGCGAAATGCGTAACGGGGCGCGTGTGATAATCACTTCGCGTTCTCCTGGTACACGCGTTCCACCACCCGCAGCGCGGCCTGCGCGTCGCCAATGCCCGGCTGCGGCGCCCGCCCCAGCCGGATGTCTTCCAGAAACTCCGCAAACTCGATTTCCCACGAGTTGTCCGCCATCGGATATTCCCATCTCGTCGTTTCCGGCGGCCCCATCTCGCTCGACATCTTATAAAACGTCAGCCGCTCGGTCCCGTAGCTGCCGCCCAACCCCGTAATCTCCAGCTTGCCGTCTCGCCCGCAAATCTCAAACGAAAACAGATTCTTCCACTCCGTCCAACTCGCGTGCAGAAAGGCGATCTGCCCCGCCGCCGTCTCCAGCAACAAAAACGCGTTGTCTTCCACCGGCATGTTCCAAAAATAAGTCGGCGTCTTGCCGGTCATGTCCGTGAAATCGCCCAAAAACCAACGCGCCAGGTCGATCAGATGAATCCCCTGATCCAGCAATTCACCGCCGCCCGAAAGCGCCGCATTCGCCCGCCACTCCCGCTCGTAGCCAACCCGTCCCCCGTGCCCGTACCGTCCGCGAATCGAAAGTAGCGGCCCGATGGCGCCCGATTCCGCAATCGCCTTGGCCTTCTGCAACGCCCGGTGATAGCGATGATTGAATCCTACCCGCACCCGCGCTCCGGTCCGTGCTGCCGCCTCCGCGACCGCATCCAACTCTCCCGGCCGCCGCGCCCCAGGCTTTTCAATCAACACGTGCTTGCCTGCCGCAGCCGCTTCCGCCGCAAGCGGCGCCAGCATGTCGTGCGTCGTCGCCACGATCACCAGGTCGATATCCGCCGCCGTCGCCGCCGCGCGCCAATCGGTCGCCGCCCGCGCTCCCGGATGGGCCGCAGCCAGCGCCTCAGCGCGCCCGCGATCCGTGTCGCAACAAATGACAAGCCGCCCCCCCGCCAGTGATTGAGCCCGTTTTCTGCCGATCAGGCCGCATCCAACGATGGCGATATGCAATGGTGTCCTCAATCCAACTGTTAGAATAGCTGGTTTGTGTGATGTCTCTCTAATCCTGCCCGCCTTTAACGAGGCCGCCACCATCGCTTCCACCGTTCGCGAAACCGGTAGTTATTTCCGGTCGCGCAACCTGCGCTACGAGATCATTGTGGCCGCGGATGGCGATGACGGCACCCGCGAACGCGCCGCCGAAACCGCCCGCGATGGCGAGCCCGTGCGCGTCATCGGCAACCGGCTTCGTTGTGGCAAAGGCCGCGGCGTACGCGAAGCCATGGCGCTCGCCCGCGGCGATATCGCCGGTTATGCCGACGCGGATAACAAAGTCCCCATCGCCGAATTCGACAAATTCCAGCCGCTCATCAGCCAGGGCTGTCAGGTAGCCATCGGCTCGCGCGCCATGCGCGAATCGCAAATCGAGAATCCCCAGCCCCTCTACCGGCAACTCGGCGGCAAGGGCTTCGGCCTCTTCATGCACGCCGTCGTCGGCCTCGACGGCATCGTTGACACACAGTGTGGCTTCAAGTTTTTCACCCGCGCCGCCGCCCGCGCGATCTTCTCACGTCAGCAAATCGATGGCTACATGTTCGATGTCGAAATCCTGGTGATCGCCCGCCGCCTCGGCTACGAGATCGAGCAAGTGCCCATCCGCTGGCACGATGACGGCGACAGCCGCCTCGACCTGTTCACCGGCAACCTGCGCAACGTCGCCGATATCTTCCGCATCGGTTGGAGCAACCAATCGTGAAGGCTCTGGTAACCGGCGCAGCCGGCTTCATTGGTAGTAACCTCGTCGACCGCCTGCTCGCCGGACAGCATGAGGTCGTCGGCTTCGACAATTTCTCAACCGGCCAAATCGAATTCCTCGAGGAGGCGCTGCGCTCTCCCAATTTCCGGCTGGTCCACGGCGATCTGCTCGACCCCGCCGCTCTGGAAGCCGCCATGGAAAATGTCGACTTCGTATTCCACTTGGCCGCCAACGCCGACGTCCGCTTCGGAACCCAGCACCCGCGCAAGGATCTCGAGCAGAATACCATCGGCACCGCCAACGTGCTCGAAGCCATGCGCGCCCGCGGCGTCCGCCGCATCGCCTTCCCCTCCACCGGCTCCGTCTATGGCGAACCCGCTGTGTTTCCCACCCCCGAAGACGCTCCGTTCCCCATTCAGACCTCGCTCTATGCCGCCTCCAAACTCGCCGCCGAGGCCATGATCGCGGCCTACTGTGAAGGCTTCGGTATGGAAGGCCACGTTTTCCGATTCGTATCAATCCTTGGTGAACGCTACACCCACGGCCACATTCTCGATTTCTACAAGCAACTTCGAGAGCATCCCGGGCATCTGGATGTATTAGGAGATGGCCGTCAGCGCAAATCTTATCTTTATGTTCAAGATTGCGTCGATGCCATTTTGCTGGCAGCCGGCGCGCGGCGCGGCCCGCTTCAATCTGTACAATTTGGGCGCCGATGAATATTGCACGGTAAACGATTCCATTGGCTGGATAACCGGAAGCCTGGAATGCGCGCCGAAACTGAACTACGCGGGCGGCGAACGTGGATGGATTGGCGACAGTCCGTTCATTTTCCTCGATTGTGCCCGCATTCGTGCGCTGGGATGGCGGCCGAAGTTGACCATCGAGCAAGCCGTCTTGCGTACCGTTAATTATTTGCGAGGGAACACATGGGTCGTCGATCGGCGTTAGTTGGTTGTTTCGTCCTGGCTGCCTCGGCCCACGCCGGGTTGGCGCAGCAGCGCAAGCTCGATGCCATCGAAGATCTCAGTGCCTCCCTGGAAAATTTGTCCACGCGCGTGAACCACGCGGTGGTGAAAATTGTCACCACCGGCTTCGGCATTAGCGAAGACTCGGATTCCGGCAACGCCGCCATGTTGACCCGCCAGCGTGCCACCGGCTCCGGCGTCCTCCTGACTGCGGACGGCTATGTCGCCACCAACGCCCACGTCATTCAAGGCGCGCGCCGCATTCGCGTGCAACTGCCTGTCTCCGAGCGCGTCGCGCGCAGCAGCAAGTCGCTCACCAAACCCGCCGGCAGCGTTCTGGACGCCAAGGTCGTCGGGCTCGACCACGAAACCGACATCGCCATCCTCAAAATCGAAGCCACCGATCTTCCGCACCTGGTTTTGGGCGAGTCGCGCGACCTGCATCAGGGCCAGCTGGTGATGGCCTTCGGCAGCCCCCTCGGCCTTCAGAATTCCGCCAGCCTGGGTGTCATCAGCGCCGTCGCCCGCCAACTCAAGCAGGATAGCCCCATGATCTATATTCAGACCGACGCCTCCATCAACCCCGGCAACAGCGGCGGCCCGCTGGTGGATATGTCCGGCAACGTCGTCGGTCTGAATACCATGATTTATTCTCAGTCGGGCGGCAACGAGGGCATCGGCTTCGCTATTCCGAGCGACACGCTACGCAGTGTTTATACCCAGATCCTGAAAGAGGGGCACGTCCACCGCGGCCAGATCGGCGTCAGCGTCGATACCATCACGCCGCTGTTGGCCTCCGGCCTGCACTTGCCGCAGGATTGGGGCGTCCTGGTCGCCGATGTCACGCCCGACGGCCCCGCCAGCCATTCCGGCCTGCAATCCGGTGATATCATCGTCACGCTTGGCGGCAAGACCATGGAAAACGCGCGCCAGTTGGAAGTGAATCTCTGGCGCTTTCCCGTGGGCCAAAAGGTGACTCTGGAAGTCCTGCGCGGCGAAAATCGCCTGACCATGGACGTGTCAGTCGCCGGCGTCGATGACGATCCCCAGCGCTTCGCCGACCTCGCAAATCCGGAGAAGAACCTGATCCCCAAGCTGGGCATCCTGGGTGTTGAGCTCGATAAGCGCTTGGTTGCCATGCTGCCTGAGCTGCGCAAAGAATATGGCATCGTGGTCGCGGCCCGCGCGGCGGGAGCCGAAGGCCTCGATGTCGATCTGCACTCCGGCGACGTGATTTACTCACTCAACAATGAACCCACCACCAGCATCGCGGCGCTCAGCACGGCCCTGGGCCAACTGAAAAGCGGCGACGCTGCCGTGCTGCAAATCGAGCGCGAGGGCCAGTTGATGTACGTCGCCTTCGAAATGGAATAAAGGAGAGTTATGAACTATCGCCTGCTGGGAAATAGCGGTCTGCGAGTGTCTGAAATTTCGCTCGGCGCCATGACATTTGGCGAGGACTGGGGCTGGGGCGCGCCCAAAGACGAGGCCCGCCGCATCTACGACGCCTATCGCGCAGCCGGCGGCAATTTCATCGACACCGCCAACATCTACACCAATGGCGCAAGCGAACAGTTTGTCGGTGAATTCATGCAGGGCCACCGCCAGGAAATCGTGCTCGCCACCAAATACACCAACGCCAGCCCAGGCAGCGATGCGAACGCCGCAGGCAATCAGCGCAAGAGCATGATGCAGGCCGTCGAGGCTTCCCTCAAGCGCTTGCAGACCGACTACATCGACCTTTACTGGATGCACATCTGGGATCGCATCACGCCGGTAGACGAAGTCATGCGAGGCTTTGACGACTTGGTTCGTCAAGGGAAAGTACTTTACGCTGGCGTGTCCGATGCTCCCGCCTGGTGGGTCGCGCAAGCCAACACTCTCGCCGACCTCCGCGGCTGGTCCCGCTTCGTCGGCTTGCAAATCGAATACTCATTGGCCGAGCGAACCATCGAACGCGAACTCGTTCCCATGGCCAAAGCGTTCAATCTCGGATTGGTGGCCTGGTCGCCCTTAGGCGGAGGCGTCCTCAGCGGCAAATACCATTCGAAGGACGCAGCCAACGGCCGTTATTCCACCGACGCCATGCAACAGTTCATGCGCCGTGGCGAAGCCACCGACCGCATTGTCGCCGCGCTGAAAAAGGTGGCGGAACAAACCGGCCGGTCCCTGGCCCAAGTGTCGTTGGCCTGGCTGCGCTACCGCAACGTTCCCGTAATCCCGATCGTGGGGGCCCGCCGCATCGACCAGTTGCAGGATAACCTCGACAGCCTCACGCTCAACCTCAGTCCGGAGCAATTGGCTGACCTCGACCGCGCGTCAGCCATCGAACTTGGCTTCCCCCACGACTTCTACAACTACGACATGGTGAAAAGTATGATCTACGGCGGGATGCGCGACCGGCTCCTGTTGGGCTAGAACCCTTCGAGTAAGTGGCCCATCTTTTCCTTCTTCGTACGGAGGTAGGCTGCGGTAGTCGCCATGGCGGGTACGAGGCAGGGGACCAATTCCTCAACCCGCACTCCTGCCGCCTCCACCGCCGCCACTTTATCCGGATTATTCGATAGCAGCCGGATGCGTTTCAACCCGAAGTAGCCCAGAATCTCGCCAGGAAGTTCGTAATTCCTCAGGTCCGACTCGAACCCCAGTTGCTCGTTGGCCTCCACCGTATCCGCCCCGCCATCCTGCAGTTCGTACGCCCGCAGCTTGTTCAGCAGACCGATGCCGCGCCCTTCCTGATGCTCGTAAATCACCAAGCCGCGTCCCTCATCGGCGACCATCTGCAGCGCCAGTTCCAGTTGCGCCCGGCAATCGCAGCGCAAGCTGTGAAACACATCGCCCGTCAGGCATTGCGAGTGGATCCGCACCAGCGGAGCCGCAGGGCCTTGCTCTAAATCGCCCATCCGCAGAACCACCGCTTCTTCCACGTGATCGCCGTGGTGCCCTTCGAATCCATAGATCCGAAAATGTCCAAAACGGGTTGGAAAATCCGCTTCGGCGGCCTTGTGCAGCCGGAGCGCGGAAGGAGTGTGCATGAGGTTTCTGCTGGCGGTCCCGATCCTTTTATTATAATGATGTGCGAGCTTAGATGGCGGATTCCTCTCTAGTTACGCTGCTGGTGAAACTGGGCGTGGTGGCCTCCCTGGCCAGCATCCTGGTTCGCTGGAGCGCGGTCAAACGCATGTTGATGCGCGAAAACCGCACCATGGAGCAGCGCGTCAAGCTCTCCCTTTGGTTTTCCGGCATCTTCGGCGCCAGCGTCGCCACCCGTGTCGTCAGCGCCGCCTACCAGGCCGGCAGCTACTCCGCGGTCGACCTCGGCCTCGAAGGCAGCCTCCTGGCCGGACTCCTTGGCGGCTACGTAACCGGTCTGATTTCAGGAATTCTCATTTCCATCCCGGCGATGATCCACCGCGAGTACCTGACCATGCCACTCCTGGCCGGCTTGGGTGTATTGGGCGGACTTCTTCGCGATTGCGCCGTCGATCCCGAAGACATCTGGCGCTTCAGCCCCTTCTTCGACCTGAACCTCTGGCGTTTCTTCAAACAGCGCCGCTTCGACCGCCGCAACGCCTTCAACCTGCTCTTTTTCGTCGTTATTTTGTTCGCCGAATTCCTGCGGCAAGCTCTCGGCCAAGCCTTTGGCGCCAAAGGCCGCCTTTTTTACCTCCATCCCGACGATCCCAACCTCCTGATGTATGCGGCGGTTTACGCCACTACCCTTTTTTCCGTTACCCTGCCTATCAAGATTTGGAATAACACCCGCAACGAGTACAAACTCGAGGAACAGAAGCGCCATTTAATCCTCGCGCGCCTGGAAGCGCTCACCAGCCAGATCAATCCCCATTTCCTGTTCAATACCCTGAATTCGGTCTCCTCCCTCATCCGCACCGACCCCAATCAGGCCCGAGTCATGGTCTTGAAGCTCTCGAATATCCTCCGCCGCCTGCTCCGCAAGCACGACAACTTTAGCGCACTGCGCGAGGAGATCAGTTTTATTGACGACTACCTAGCCATCGAGGTCGTTCGCTTCGGCGACAAGCTCCGCTTCGAAAAGGATGTGGCCGCCGACACGCTGGACATGCAGGTCCCCAGCATGCTGCTGCAGCCGCTGATTGAGAACTGCGTGAAGCACGGCTTGAGCAGCAAAGTCGAAGGTGGAACCATCCGCCTCCGCAGCCGCCGCGTGAATTCTCGCCTATTCATCTGGGTCGAAGACGACGGCGTCGGCATCCCAGAATCCAAAGTCGCCACCCTCCGCGAACAAGGCATCGGGGTCAGCAATGTGAGCGAACGCCTGAATGTCCTGTTCGGCAACGACCACAAAATGAACATCGACAGCGAACCGGGCCACGGCACCCGCATCGAAATCGAGATTCCGGAACTTCACACCAGTCTGGTAGCCGCGTCGTAAAGCCGACTGGTTTGGTGGGCCCTGTAGGATTTGAACCTACGACCAACGGATTATGAGTCGCGGAAAGGGCGATTGTCAAGGTTGCTCTCGGATTGTACGGTTTCTTCAAACACTTGATAAACCGGGGTTTCGATGAGTGCCGTTTTGCTCTCGCCTACGAAGCCCGACGCCTGATTTTGAACCAAAGTCCCTGTGGAAGTCCCTGTACCACGCCGTCCAGGTATGCGCGATGCGCTACGGCCCCTGGGGCGACTCGTGAGGTGCTTCGTCCAGCTTAGGAATACGGAACGGCGTCAAAAGGACCCCACCCACAACGACCAGGAGAATACCGATGGCGAACGAACCCTGAACTTCTAACGCGAACCCTTCCCAGTCCTGCATCGACTCCGCGACGAGCTTTGGATTAGCGGCGTTCAATTCGGCTGGGTCGCGGTGAAAATCCACCGTAAGCACATACGGCTCTCCGTGCTGAAGCTGAAAGCGGCCAATCTCTCGCTGGATCGCATCGTTGCTTACAGAAAGTCCCCGGACCGCCTGCGCTGAGGTGTTGTCTGCGACGGCACCGCTTCGGTTTCGGAGTGTCCAGGAACAATCAACAACGGGTGGAATGCCTTTGCACCCTTTTGGTTGCAAGAATTCCACATCCAGAAGGCAGTCTTCTCGCTGCGCTTCAATTTTGCGAGGCTCAATCTGAAGATACAGAATATATGCGCCATCGACCTGGGGGACGAACTCTTGAGTGCGGACTTCTCCTTTGCGGAGTTCGATCCTTTGGTCCAGTGGCGTCCAGTTGTAGCGGTTCGCGTGCCAGTGGGCTAAACCATAGGGAACGAAAGCCAGCACAATCATCGCGAGGCCGATCTTGCGCCGCCCGGACCAATATGACATTTGCGTCTTCAAGGCGATTCTAGCGCACGGCACCCGGAGACAATAGACGACCCGCTGTGTGCTAAAAAACGAGTGAGGTTTGTTGCATGATGGTGGAGAAGTACAGGTCGCGCGAGATCAGGTGCCAGATTCGACGCATTCTCATGGACGAGTGGGACCCTATTGGGGTCAGCGACACGCCTGAAGCTGCCGACGAATACGACCTCTACATTGGCGGCGTCTATGAATTGCTGGAGCGCGGAGCGTCCGAGGCGAATATCTATGCCTATCTTCGCGCAACTGAGGTTGACCGAATGGAAATGGTCGATAACAGCGGTCAGCCGCTGTTAGCCGAAGCCAAGCGTAGTGCGGCAGCATCGTCACTGAATCGGCTGTGGCAGCGCCTTGCCGGTGGTTCCGCAAAGTGAGAAGACATGGCCTGCGAATTCAATGACAAAAACATCGCGGCACACACAAAACATCCCTCTGCGGGTGGCGAGACGTGGGATGCAGACTTGGAACTCGGGGCGAAGGTCCATGACCTTATTGGCGACTATTGGGCACGAATCGCCGGGGCATCGACCGGAGACCGCTTCCGACTGCTGGTTGAACTTGCCGGGAAGCTGTACGACCTTCATGCGCTGAAACGGATCGGACTCGTACGTCCGGGTCATGTAGAAGATGCCAGCGCGTTCGACATCGAACACGCGATCCGCGTGGGTCTTGCCGTATGGCAACCGCTAACGAACTTTCACCTTGAAGATGCTGAACGGCAGGCAATCGACCGGTCCTTGGCTGCATCCCGCAGCCGCTGGATGGGTGAAGCGCTCCGAAAGATCAGTGGCACCGCCAGCGCGGTGAACTCCAGGCAGGACCCGCGCCCGGGTTCCCAAAGTCCCCCGCAGCCGGGTAGCTGGTCGGAAGTCACTGTCTGTTTCATCAGTGACGAACGGGTCCAGATTACGACCGGAACAGCAACCGAAACCCGGAACTACACCGAAATGGGTTTCGCCAGCAAGAAGAACGGGACGGCGGTGCAAGCGTGGGAGGTGCTCCGCGTGTTTGCAAGACAGGGCGGCGTGATCCAGATTGCTGCCGACAGCAAGCAATGGGCGGTCTGGGAGAAGCGCGTCCAAGAGATCAGAAGGACCCTGAAGGCCGTCTTCCACCTGACGGCTGACCCGATTCGGTTCGTAAAGAAAACGCCCAAGACTCGCGATACTTTTGGGTACCACGCCAATTTCAAGATTTCCTGCCATCCCTCGATTGATTCCTGAGCGCCGGTCATGAGGTGGAGCGAATCGACGTATCATTAATTCCGATGGCCATGAATCGCGAAGACTTCGCCAGTTTCGTAGCGACAACGCTCGACGACGTTGTTCGACTGGCTGAGGCGCAGTGCGGCAAGCCGTTGCCACGCAGACTGGCTTTTCAATGGTTGGGGCGCTCGCATCCCGTGGTGACCGACAACATTGTGGAGCACATCGTTGCGCGGGTATTCGTGGACGAGGAGCACATCTATCCATGCGTTGACATTGGCGTCGGTGATCTCCTTGATGATGGTACAGTGCTCATCGTAGGCAACGTGGCCGGTTATGCTCCCCGGCCATTTGGGCCAAATTGGAAAGGTAAGCCAGGGCCCTTCATTCACATCGTCGGGGGGCCTTTCCTAAACAGGATCGCCGGGAAGATGGTCACTTGGTCTCCCGACAAACCATTCGCCTTCGTCACGCAAGACATGCCGAAGCCCCAATAGAGGGCTGAACGGAAAGCTTCTCACATGCCCAGACGCTTGAATCCCGCAGCCGGAGAAGTTTCGTTTGTCGTGGAAGATTTCGCCGGAATGGATTTGCCGTGCTCTCACTAAGTTAGTCGCTTTTTAGTGTGACTTCGTTGGCCCCGCCGAAATTTCGCCCGGTGGGGTTGATGAATACCTCTCAACTGAGCGGACGCGGAAGCGCCGCAGGCAATCAGATAGAATCCCTTCTCAATGAACATGACGTGGCCCGGATTACAGGCATGTCGTTGGCATCCGTCCGTCGTTGGCGGTTGTTTGGGCGCGGACCCCGCTTCCTGAAAATCGGGGCGTCCGTTCGCTATCAACCCGAAGCGCTGCAAGCATTTCTGAACTCCAGGCCAATGGGCGGCGAGCAGTCCACTTCGGGGGTGCAGTAGCCAATGTGGGCAACACGGAAGGTCCTGAGAAGGCCCGCAGGGCCGCGATCGGCCATTTGCGAAGGACACCGGCGAGTGTCCCGGTTTGTGGAGGGCTTGTGATTACCTTCTCCACGATTGAGGTCGCGGCATACTACAGCGCCCGTGTCCCGATGCTAAAACAGGCAGGGCCAGAGTGGCGCGGCCCCTGCCCCCTGCACCACGGCAAGCGAGATTCCTTCGCCGTGGAACCGGACACCGGACGCTGGTACTGCCATTCGGCTTGCGGGCGCGGCGGGGACATCCTTGAACTCGAAATGCCCCTTAGCGGTTCGGATTTCAAGACGGCGAAGGCCGAAGTGTTCCGTGTTATCGGTCGGTCGGATTCACCGGCGAACGGCAGACCGGAACGGCCCCGCGTGGTCGCAACCTACGACTACGCCGATGAAGCTGGGCATCTCCTGTACCAAGCCGTTCGCATGGACCCGAAGGACTTCAGACAACGGAAGCCGGACGGAAAAGGCGGGTGGGAGTGGAGCATCAAGGGCGTCCGTTTGGTGCTTTACCGGTTGCCTGAACTGCTGGGTCGCGCGGACGAATACGTCTTCGTCTGCGAAGGCGAAAAGGACGCGGACTCCTTAGCATCTGTGGGCGCGCTGGCTACCTGCAACCCGATGGGCGCGGGCAAGTGGCGCACGGAATATTCCGAAGCGCTCACGGGCCGGGTGGCGGTCATTTTGCCGGATAACGATAATCCGGGCCGCGCACACGCGGCGGGAGTCGCAACCGATCTGCTTCGGGTTGGTTGTGAGGTCCGCATCGTAGAAATTCCGAAGGGCAAGGATGCATCGGACTGGCTCGCCGCAGGTGGAACCCTTGCGGATATTCAAGCACTCGCCAGCAGCCAACCGGCGCTTACCCATGATGCACTGGCCGCATTGCTCGCCCACTGGGGGCTGGATACCACGGCTCCAGGTGCCAAACCGGAACACTTGGCGAAGTCGTCTCCGTTCCGCGTGACTGACGATTCGGTTCTTTACATCGATCCCGACCCCGATAAGGAACCGCTGATGATCTGTTCACGGCTTGACATCGCGGCGGTGACGCGGGACTCCCACGGCGACGGGTGGGGCCGGTTGCTCCGCTGGAATGACGCCGAGGGTCGGGCCCATGAATGGGCCATGCCCATGTCACTGCTTGCGGGCGAAGGTGGCGAGTATCGGGCGTACCTGCTGAGCGGTGGGCTTCACATCGGGACGGGCCGTAAGGCCGTGAAAAGCTGGCTGACTACCTCCAGACCACGCGCCAAACGGCGCGGGCCTTGTGTGTCGGGCGGGTGGGATGGCACGGTTAGAATTTCGTTTTGCCCGGAGCAACCATTGGGCCTCATGGAGCCGAAACGGTCTTGTTTCAGACCCCCTTTGAGACGGACCATTACTTGAACGTTTGCGGAACGGATGACGATTGGCGCAACAACGTGGGCCGTTTCTGTTCCGGCAATTCGCGGTTGATACTGGCGGTATCCTGTGCGCTCGCGGGCTCAGTGCTCTCTCTGGTGGGCGGTGAATCTGGTGGCGTCCATTTCATCGGCGCAACGTCAACCGGCAAAAGTACGGCTCTACTGGTGGGCGGCTCCGTGATCGGTGGCGGGGGCCGGAATGGTTTTGTCCAATCGTGGCGCGCCACGGCTAATGGCTTGGAAGCGATTGCCGAACTGCACAACGATCTGACTCTGTTCTTGGACGAACTCGCTCAGATGGACGCGCGGGAAGCGGCGGAAACCGCCTACCTGTTGGGCAACGGAAGCGGCAAGATGCGTATGTCCGGAATATGGGCGCGCGAAAGAAACTGTTATGGTCCCTGTTGTTCATGAGTGCAGGTGAAATCACGCTGGCGATCACGCGCAGACGGCGGGCAAGCGCACCAAAGGCGGCGCGGAAGTTCGACTGCTCAATATTGATGCGGATGCTGGGGCTGGGCTGGGGATGTTTGAGAATATCCACGATGCTGAATCGCTCGATGCTTTCTCACGTCAATTGAAGGATGCTGCGCGAAAATACTACGGCGCGCTATTACGTGAGTGGGTGAAGTTGATTGCCAGGACCGCGCGGCACTGGAGAAAGCGGTTAGGCAGTATCAGGCTGAATTCATCCACCGCTACGTTCCAGCAGGTGCATCCGGTGAAGTGTTCCGGGCGGCTCAGCGGTTCGCTTTGATCGGCGCGGCGTGCGTTTCCGACGGAAGCCGGTTCACTGGTTGGCAGCTTGATGAAGCAATCAATGCAGCTGGGCTATCCGTGGCTAACTGGTTGGCGCGGCGTGTGGGCGGGTTCGGTTCAGGCGATCTGGAACGGGCAATTCGTTAGGTGCGGAGTTTCATCGAAGTGCATGGCGCGAGTTTTTTCCAATCCACGAAGCAGCGTCACGACTATCAGGGCGTGCTGCTACCGGAAAAGGTTGTTAACCGGGTTGGTTTTCGCGTTGATAATGCTGATGGGGAAGCTGAACAGTACTTCATTCTCCCCGAGACGTTTCGGCGCGAAGCGTGCGAAGGTTTTCGATTATCGAGCGGTCGCGCGTGCGCTGGCTGAACGGCGTTATCTTGATTGCTAACCGCTCCACCTGACGAAGAAACTACGTTTGCTGGAAATCGGATGCGTCCGGGTTTTCGCGGTCAATGCTTCGATTCTCGGGGATGGCGGAACCGGAGCTCGAGTGATTTCGGTTGGGACAGCGGGGGCGTTGGGGACAGCGTTCATTCTCTGAGTGTTCGATGTTCTCAGCGATGCACGGACATTTGGGGGTTTGGGGACGCTCACCACGTCTCTTGTTCCCACTCCCAGCAGAGCTTTCGCGACGGGCTGGGGACGCGCGGAGGATCAGTTTTATTGGGTTGTTTCGGTGTTCCACGTGTTCCAGATCACATCATGGTGCATTGATAAACTTAGGTTTATGTTTTATTATTGAAGCGTGAGCAAGGTTCGCATTCCAAGGACGTGATGGATACCGCCAAGACTGGCTCCATCGGTGGCAAGACGCGCGCAAAAAAACATTCCAAAGAACAACTCAGCGCGTGGGGCAAACTGGGTGGGCGTCAAAGGGAAGCGGCAAGAAACAAGCAAAGAAGAAAGGCAGGAAGTGATGGCCGTTTATCGTCCGAAGCGCAAGGGTGAAGTCTCGAAGTACTACGTCTGCGAGTTCGTGTATCAGGGCAAGCGATTCCAGGAATCGACCGGTGCTACCGGCAAGACCGTCGCACGTGAATACGAGAAGCGGCGGAAAGCAGAGATGGAACGCGCGGCAGCCGGGTTGCCCACTGAACAGAAGGCGATGCGCATCCGAACGGTTGCTGAGGTGACCAAGACGTACCTCAAAGGCTACAAATTGAGTCATCGGCCATCGAGCGTCGATTTCTCGACTCTCCGTCTGGGCGTTGTGGACCGGCACCTGGGCACGACGGTGCTATCCGATTTGACGGAAGAGCGCATGAGGGAATACGTTCGCCAGCGTCAGGGCGATGGTGCCAGCGGACGTACGATCAACATGGAACTGGGTGAACTCTCGCGGGCCACTGGTCGTACGTGGCGGGAACTGTGGCCGCGCGTCAAGAAACTGGAAGAGCGCAAGGACGTGGGCCGGGCAATCTCACCGGCTGAACAGGGCAAGCTGCTGGACGTCGCGGCAACGTTGCGCTCGCCCGTCGTCCGCACGGCAATACCGTTACTGATGCTGACGGGCCTTCGTTCCGGCGAAGCGCTAAGCCTTCGCTGGCGACAGGTCAATCTGTTCGACCGCATTGTCACGGTGGGCCGCGCGAAGACTTCCAGCGGTACGGGCCGGGTGATCCCGATCAATGATGACTTGGCGAAGTTGCTTGCCTCACACCGCGCGTGGTTCGTGGAGCGCTTCGGGGAACCGCAACCGGAGCAATGCGTCTTCCCGTTCGGCTCACCACAACCAACCGAACCGGACAAGCCGGTAACGGACATCAGTTCGGGCTGGGATACGGTACGGTCTCTTTCGGGCGTCTCCTGCCGCCTTCACGATCTGAGGCATACGTTTTGCACGCGACTCGCGGAAGCGGGCGTCCCGGAATCCACGATGCTCGCGCTGATGGGCCACATGAGCCGGGCAATGCTGGAACGGTACAGCCATATCCGCATGGCCGCGAAGCGTGAGGCGCTGGCGGCGATCACTTTGCGTCCAGTGATCGAGAATTCGGCAGTAGTCCCTGTGAGAGTCCCTGTAGCAGCGCAGCCGGGCCAAATTCAGTAGGCTGCAACCGATTGAAAGTATTGGTGGGCCCTGAAGGATTTGAACCTTCGACCAACGGATTATGAGTCCGCTGCTCTAACCGCTGAGCTAAGGGCCCCGCCGCTTGTCTGATGTTATCAAAACGCGCACCAGTGCAATGCCGATCCTAATTGAGTGACAGACTCCGTGACAATCCGCTTGTAGTAGGATAGGATGGCGAAAGACCGATGATCGATCCGGCCGTACCTATCGAACCTCGCGAGAAGACTCCCGAGATACCGGACAAGCTGTTTTTTAGGATTGGCGAAGTGGCTGCGTTGCTCGCCGTCGAGCCTTACGTCCTCCGCTATTGGGAATCCGAGTTCCCCAGCCTCGCTCCCAAGAAGTCCGGCACCGGACACCGTCTGTTTCGCCGCAAAGACGTCGAGCTCCTGCTAAAAATTAAGCACCTGCTATACGAAAAACGCTACACCATCGAGGGTGCCCGGCAATCCCTCCAAAACGATTCCAGGGAGAAGCCCAAAGCGGCCGAGAAGAAGCAGCGGGATCTGTTCACGCCCGATCCGCTCACTACGATCCGTGCCGAACTCTGTCATATACTACAGATTCTAAAATAGCTATATTTATTGTCCAACGATAGTTGCGTAGATCCGATCTAAGTCGTCCGAGGAATAGTATTCAATCTCGATTCTTCCCTTTTGCTTGGCTTTTTCGACGATCCGAACCTTCGTCCCCAGTACCCGCTCGAGCTCCTCAATGGCGGCTTTCACGTTGGGATCGGATTGCACTTCCTCAACCGCCTTTGGTTTGCGGTCTGCCATCATCTTCTGGGTGATCCGTTCCACCTGTCTAACCGACCATCCCTGCGCCACCGATTTTTCAGCAACTTCGCGCTGCAATTCCGCCGTCGGCAGCGTAAGCAGGCAGCGCGCGTGCCCGATCGACAGTCGGCGTTCCGCGATTAACTGCTGGATGTCCTGCGGTAGCTGCAACAACCGGATCAGGTTTGCGATGGTGGACCGGTCTTTCCCGGTTCGCCGCCCCACCTCGTCATGGTTCAACTGTAACTCGCGGCAGAGCTTGTCGAATGCCTGCGCCGTCTCAATCGCATTCAGGTCTTCGCGCTGAATGTTCTCGATCAGCGTGATCTCCAACAGATGTTCGTCGGGGATATCTTTGACCACGACGGGCACCTGGGTCGCACCCGCGATCTTCGCGGCGCGCCAGCGGCGTTCCCCCGCCACCAGTTGATACCGGCCTTCGCGGCGCCTGACCACCAGGGGTTGTATAATTCCGTTCGCCCGGATCGATTGCGCCAGCTCCTCAATCCGGTCGTGTTGGAAAACTCGCCGCGGCTGCAGCGGGTTCGCCTCAATCAGCTCAATAGCAAGCATCGCGACCTCGTCGCCGGAGGGCGCTGCTTCCGGCGCGGGCTGCGCCGTGGGTCGCGTTGGCAATAGCGCGCTGAGACCCTTACCGAGTGCTCTGCGCGGATTTTCCGCGGCCTTGTTCATTTTCTAAAATCTCCTTCGCCAGCTTGATGTAACTCTCTGCGCCGCGGGATCGCACGTCATAAGCTAGTATGCTTTGCCCGTGGCTGGGGGCTTCCGCCAGGCGTATGCTTCTCGGGATAACCGTCTCAAAGACTTGGTCCCCGAAGAAATCTCGCAGGTCGTTAGCCACTTGTCGAGTCAAATTCGTGCGATCGTCGAACATCGTCAGGAGAATTCCCTCGATCGCAAGCGGATGCTCGAACGACGTCCGAATCCTCGCTATCGTGTCCATTAACTCCGAAATCCCTTCGAGCGCAAAGAATTCGCATTGGATGGGCACCAGAACGGAGTCTGCCGCGAGTAACGCGTTCAGTGTCAGAAGATCCAGGGCTGGCGGGCAATCGATCAGGATAAAATCGTACATTGAGCGCACAACTGCGACCTTTTCTCGCAGACGAAACTCGCGCTTTTGCGAATCGACGAGTTCCAGGTTCGCGCCGACCAGGTTCTTGTCTCCAGGCACCAGGTCCAGCCCTTCAAAACTGGTATGCAGCACCGCATCCGGGATTTCCGCGGAACCAAGAAGTATATGGTACAGGCTTGGATGATCGGGATCTTTTGTTGCGCCAAGGCCCGTAGTTGCATTCCCTTGAGGGTCGGAATCGATAACAAGGACTTTCAGATCGTTAGCAGCTAGCGCAGCCGCCACGTTGATGGCGGTCGTCGTCTTCCCGACTCCGCCCTTTTGGTTCGTTATTGCTAAGATCTTCCCCAAGCGGCCATGCTACCACGATTGGCTCTTGAGCAATAACCGCAGTGTTCCACCACTAGGGTTGTCAGGGTTGATCTCATTGGGGCCTTTGTTTCACGTGGAACACGTTCGAGATACGGTCGACATGCTTATGTTTCACGTGAAACGGCAGAAGTATTCCGCCCAATCCACAAAAATCGCCGTTCCCCCCAAGGCAACCGCACTGGCTCTCGCCACTCAAACCCCACCATATCTGCCGCGCGCGCTTCCCCTGTCAATAATTCGGCATTTCCGCCCAATCTCTTTAGGGCCCCAGCCATCTCCGAATACCGAACCGCCCGCGACACCACCCAATCGAAACCCTCCCGCACATCCTCCGCCCGCCTCGCCACCACCCGCACATTAACCAGATCCCGCGAAGCCTCTTTCAAAAACGCCGCCTTCCGCTGATGCGACTCGATCAGCACAAACGCGCGCCCCGGGAGCATCACCGCCATCGGAATCCCTGGGAACCCCGCACCGGAACCAATATCCGCCACCGATGTCCCACCTTCCGGCAAATGAATCGCCGCGAAAACGGATTCGCAGTAATGCCGCTCCACCGCATGTTCCAGCGTCCGTACACTCGTCAAACTCAAAACCCGGTTCCACCGGGACATCAACTCGTAATGCGCCTCCAGCCGCGCCGCCTGTGCATCCGACACCTCGCAAATCCGCGCCAACTTCGCTCGCAGCAGTTCACCGAACATGGCTCAAGCTCAAGTAAACGTCCAAGACTGCCACCGCCGCCGGTGTAACCCCCGGAATTCGCCCAGCCTGCCCCAACGTCTCCGGACGCACCCGCTCCAGTTTCTCGCAGATCTCGCGCGATAGCCCCGGTATCCCACCAAAGCTAAACGCCGCGGGAATCGCCCGCCGCTCAGCATCCTTCATCCGCTCAATGTGCCGCCCCTGCTGCGCAATGTACCCGCTGTACTTGATCTCGGTTTCCACCGTAGCCGTCACTCCGAGCATCGGCTCCCCGCCCAGAGTCTCCCGTACCCAACCCGCAATCTCTCCAATCGACGCATCCGGCCGCTTCAGCCACACCCCATGACGGTGCGCGTCCAACGCCGCCGCCAGCCGCGCCTTCTGCGTCCTGCTTGCGGAGGAACAAATCCCACCGCGCATCCGAAACCAACCCCGCCCGCCGTCCGATCGGCGTCAACCGCTCGTCTGCGTTGTCGATCCGCAAATGCAGCCGGAACTCCGCCCGCGAAGTAAACATCCGGTAGGGCTCATCCGCGCCCTTCGTCACCAGATCGTCCACCAGAATCCCCGTGTAACCCTCCGTCCGCGCTACGATCACCGGTGCCATCCCACGCAAAGCGCAAGCCGCATTCAAACCGGCCACTAACCCCTGGCACCCCGCCTCCTCATACCCGGACGTGCCATTAATCTGACCCGCTAGGTACAATCCCCGGATCGCCTTCACCTCCAGCGTATGGTGTAGCTCCCGCGGATCGATCGCATCATATTCTATGGCGTATCCTGGCCGGATCATCTCCGCCTTCTCCAACCCCGGCACCGAAGCCACCATCGCCGCCTGAACATCAATCGGCATGCTAGTCGACATCCCGTTCACGTACACCTCGTGCGTATCCAACCCCTCCGGTTCTAGAAAAATCTGGTGACGCGTCTTATCTGGAAACTTGACCACCTTATCTTCAATCGATGGACAATACCTGGGCCCGACCCCTTCGATTTGTCCACTATATAGTGGAGAGCGCGGAATCGCTTCCCGCAATATCCTGTGCGTCTCCTCGGTCGTATACGCGATGTGGCACCTCACCTGCTCCCGCTCAATCTTCTCCGTCAGAAAACTGAACGGCGTAGGCACTTCATCCCCCGCCTGCACCTCAAACCGGCTCCAGTCGATCGACCGTCCGTCCAGCCGCGGTGGCGTCCCCGTCTTCAGCCGCGTCCACTGTAATCCCAGCGTTCGCAACTGCTCGCCCAGCAATTGCGACGGCGCCTCCCCATTCCGCCCGCAGCCATACTGCGTCTCGCCCACATGCGCCAGACCGTTCAAAAAAGTGCCGGTCGTCACCACCACCGCGCCAGCGCTTAGCCGCCGCCCGTCGCGCAGCAAGACTCCGGTCGCCCGCCGCTCCGCCCCCTCCGCCGATATCTCCAGCGCCGCCACCTCCGCCTGCTTGATGCGAAGGTTCGGCTCCTGCTCCAGTACCTCCCGCATCCGCACCCGGTACATCTTCTTATCGCACTGCGCACGCGGCGACCACACCGCCGGACCCCGGCTGGTATTCAGCAATCGAAACTGAATCCCGACAGCGTCCGTGATCTCTCCCATCACTCCGCCCAGCGCATCGATCTCCCGCACCAGGTGCCCCTTCGCGATCCCCCCAATCGCCGGATTGCACGACATCTGCGCGATCAGGTCCAGGTTCATCGTCACCATGGCCGTCCGCAGCCCCACCCGCGCGCACGCCCGCGCCGCCTCGCAGCCCGCGTGTCCCGCTCCAACCACCACCACGTCGTACGTCTCGTGCATTGTTATCATTGTATCGGCTATGAAGGTATTGATCGTCGGAGGCGGCGGCCGCGAGCACGCCCTGGCTTGGCGCATCGCCCAGAGTCCCGAAGTCGACCGCGTCTTCGCTGCGCCGGGCAACCCGGGTATCGCAGGCATCGCCGAATGCCTCCCCGCGGGCGACGGCTCCCCCGCCGCCTACCTGAAAATCGCCGAGTCCATCGAAGCCGATCTGACGGTTGTCGGACCTGAAGCGCCCCTGGTCGCGGGAATCGTCGACGCCTTCCGCTCCGCCGGCCGCGCCGTCTTCGGACCCACCGCCGCCGCCGCCCGTCTCGAAGGCAGTAAAGTATTCGCAAAGAACTTCTTGCAGCAAAGCGGAATCCCCACCGCCGCTTTCGTATCCGCCTCCACTCCCTCCGAAGCCGTCCGCGCCCTCGACCGCTTCACCTATCCCGTCGTCATCAAAGCCGACGGCCTGGCCGCCGGCAAAGGAGTAGTTGTCGCCGAAGACCGCGCCAACGCTGAGGCGGCCATCGCGTCCCTCAAGCCGCCCTTCGTCATCGAGGAATTCCTGACCGGCGAAGAAGTCAGTTTCATCGTCGTGAGCGACGGCCGCAATGTCGTCCCCTTCGCCCCCACCCAGGACCACAAGGCAGTCTTCGACAACGACACCGGCCCCAATACCGGCGGCATGGGCGCCTATTGCGACACCCGCATCCTGACTCCGGACGAAACCGCCCTCATCCTCGACCGCATCATCCGCCCCACCATCGACGCCACCGCCTTCACCGGCTTCCTGTACGCCGGCCTGATGATGACCACCGCCGGTCCCAAAGTTCTCGAATTCAACGTCCGCCTCGGCGATCCCGAAACTCAGCCCATCATGCACCGCATGCGGACCGACCTCGCGCCCCTTCTCCTGGCCGCTGCCCACGGCGAACTGCCCGCCGCCCCCATCGACTGGCAGCGCGGTCCCTCGGTCTGCGTCGTGCTGGCCTCGGGCGGCTACCCCGGCGCCTTCCCCACCGGCAAACCAATCCAGGGAATCGCCGGCGCCGAATCCACCGGCGCCAGCGTCTTCCACGCCGGCACTCGCCAGGGCGTCGCCGGACTCGAAACCGCCGGCGGTCGCGTCCTCGGAGTCACCGCCACCGGCGACGATCTCGCCTCCGCCATCGACAACGCCTACAACGCCGCCCGCCACATTCACTTCGACGGCATCCACTACCGCACCGATATAGGCTGCAAAGGCCTTAAGCGTTACAATAAGGTGATTGTGGGCACGTAGCTCAGATGGATAGAGCGGTCGCCTCCTAAGCGACAGGTCGGCAGTTCGAATCTGCCCGTGCCTACCAGCCCCCCGGACGCCTGCCATCCTGCGCAAAACGGCTCTACGCCAAAAATGGGGGCACTTTCACCCGACCCCTCACACTCCACATAATACCTTGACCCTCAAGCGGTAGTTTTGAAAGTTGCGAAACCCGAAAGCCTGTCTGCTGATGGTTTCCATTTTGTTGTGGAAACCTTCGGTGATGCCATTGTTTTTGGTGAAGCGCCACATGCGGACAATTTCCTCGCGCCAGTTCCAGAGACTCTTGCCGAGCTGGACGAGTTGAGCCACGCCGGCTTGATGCAACTGGTCCAAGGCTTTGAGGAAGCGGGGCACCAGGCGTTCGCACCGTTTGCGGGTTTTGTGTTTCTTTAATAGGAGATAACAGAGCCGCTGTTTAAAGCGATAGATGGCTTGCAGGACCGGATGCTGGGCCAGGTAGAGGTTGAGCTTGTCGCGTTGTTCCGGCTTCAGGTTGTGGCGGTGTCGGCGGATCAGAGAAAGCAGGCCGCGGTTCTTGCATCCGGTGGGGTCCAGTTCTCGCCAACAGGCCAGGAAATGGTGATTCACCAGGCGGATGACGTGGAAGCGATCGGCCACGATCTTGGCATTGGGGAAGTGTTTCTGCACCAGAGAGCGGTAGTGAGAGGCCAGATCCATGCACACCACGCGGACCTTGTCTTTGCCTTGCAAACGTTGGAAATAGGCGTCCAGGGCGGCTTCCGAGCGCCCCAGCACCACATCGTAGATCTTGTGATTCTTTAGATCGCAGAGAGTGGTGGCAAAACCTTTCTTTCTCGTGAAAAAATGCTCGTCAATGCCTAGGATGGTGGGACATTGCGGCGCATGCCATTCCCCGAATTGCCGCTGGAGCCCGTGCCGGAAATGGCGTTCCACGGTGGCGGCGCCGATCCCCTCGCGCCGTCCCAGACAACTCCGGTTGATGCCGTCCAGGTGATGCTGATAGATCATCTGGCGGAAGGCCTCACTGCTGCGCTGGCAAGCCAGAATCCCTGGAAAGCGCTGGCGAAAATAGCGGCGACAGTCCTGGCAACGCCATTTATGTCCTTCCAGTTCCAGCACCGTCTTCCGCATTCCCCAGTTCTCATGGCGCACGCGGCGCTGGAACCTCCCTTTGTCCCGCAGGTGCTCTCCCCCGCAGTTGGGGCAGCAGATCGGTCCCAGGTACTGGACCGATACCCGCACCTCCCCCTCTTTCCGTTCGATCTGGTTAATCTGGTAGTTGGGCAAACCCAATAACGCTTCTGAATGGCTCAAAAAATTTCTCCCAAGATTGTTTTATCATTCGGGAGTCGGGGTTTGCCCCCATTTTTGATCAAGAGCCCATAGACTTACGAAAATGTTTGGGCGCTTCCACATCGCGGAAGAGGTCGCGCTGAGTCCATTTGGGGTCCAAATTTGGACGCCGCGCGGTTTGGCCGGAGTCATCCGGCCCCGCTCACACAAAGGAGGGCGACACCAACCCAAACAGCGGGCAGGAGTCGCCCCGCGCGACCGCGTGACGGCTGTTGATCGCACACACATCATTGAACCGCCTCAGGTGCGGACGGTCCGTCAAGCAGATGCAGTGCGGGTAGACTTGGTGAAAGAAACACGAAGCCAGCGCGAAGACGTCAACCAGCGCTTTTTCACGTTTATCTTTGGTTGAAAGATAGATGACGCCGATGGCACCACCCTCGATCCTCGAGGCATCATCCGGAAATCGTTAACCCGACCTCAAAATCCGTCGCGTGTAGAATGCGGTTGAGGGCGTCTCGGAGATCGTTCACCTTGGTCAAACCAAGGGCCGGGGACCAATGGCGGAAGGGTCATTTAGCACCAACCTGGTGCGAACGGCTTTATTGTCAAGAACCCGCCGAACGTGGATAGCGAAAGCAATTGCGGTATTTGTGACCTCCTGTTCGATGTAGCAGCTGGATGAGCGCGCCACCGGAGATTGGATATGGAGCGCTCCCGAAGGCCCAAAGCCTTGCGGCCGCCACTTCGGCCTAGTCCAGTG
>CAVTWL010000008.1:0-298282 GCA_963738375.1 Bryobacterales bacterium
CGAACAGGAGGTCACGAATACCGCAATTGCTTTCGCTATTCATGTTCGGCGGATTCTTGGACAACAAGACGGTTCGCACCAAGTTCGTGCTAAATGAGCCGTTCCGCCATTGGTCCCCGGCACATGGTCTGACCAAGGTGAACGATCTCCGTGACGCCCTCAACCGCATTGTCCACGCGACGGAGTTTAAGGTCGGGTTTGAGAAGACTCCCGGACGATGCATCGAGGATCCAGGGTGGTGCAATCGGAGTCATCTATCTCTCGACCCGAACCGATCAACGTGACAAAGCACTGATCGACGTCTTCGCGTTGGCTTCGTGTTTCTTTCACCAGGTTTTACCCGAACTGCAGGCGTTTGACAGACCGTCCGCGCCTGAGGCGGTTCATTGATTGTGCGTAGATCATCGATCAGCAGCCGTCGCCTGTCGTCAGCCGAAGGAGCGAGCGGATCACAATTTGAAAGTTCGCGATATGGTGTGCGCGGGCCGGATGACTCCGGCCAAACTCTGGCGTCAATTTGGACTCCAAATGGACTCCGCGTGACCTCTTCCGCGACGTGGAAGCGCGCAAGCATTTTCGTAAGTCTATGTTTTGTTGGGCTTTGTTTTGGTGGACCTGGTGAGATTCGAACTCACGACCTCTTCCATGCCATGGAAGCGCGCTCCCAACTGCGCCACAGGCCCGATCTACTTCATCCGAATATACCACGGGCGCAGGATCGCCGTTTGACACGCCGCTCGCCCGCTTGCCTACAATGGTATGATGCCTCGCAGGCGCGTGCGCGCGCTCATTCTATTGATCTGCCTGTCGGCAGCTGGATTCTCCGGTTGCTTCGTCCGCCGGCGCATCATCACCCGCAAAGGCGGCAACGCTACGCCAGTCTTGATTACCGCCGATAAACAGACCCTCATCGACAGCTTGGCGCAACAATATCAGGCCATCCAGAGCTTCAGCGCCACGGTGGATATGACGCCCGCATTGGGCAGTTCCGAGAAAAGCAAGATCACCGAATATAAAGACGTGCGCGGCTACATCCTGTTCCGCAAGCCGGCCGATATCCGGATCATCGGTTTGTATCCCGTGGTCCGCAATAAAGCCTTCGACATGGTCTCGAACGGGAAGGATTTCCGGCTGTACCTGCCCGCCAGCAACCGCTTCATCGTGGGCTCGAACCAACTCGCGGCCGGTCCAAGAACAAGATCGAGAACTTGCGCCCGCAGCATTTTCTGGAGGCGCTGATGGTCGCGCCCATGCAGCGGATGAAAAGGCGGAGATCGTGAATTTGACCGACGAAGACAACGCGGTCTACATTCTGCATTTTGTCCGCGTAAAGCCCGACGGCGACATTCTGCCGACGCGCAGCGTCTGGTTCAGCCGCATCAATCTGCATATCGCGCGGCAACTGGTCTACGATCCTTCGGGTAACATTTTAACCGATGCGCGCTATAGCGACTGGCACGATTACGACGGGGCTCCTTTCCCCAAGACCGATGGACATCGCCCGGCCGCAGGACGAATACGCCGTCGTCCTGTCCGTGGTAAAGATGGAAATCAATCGCGGCGTCTCCGACGATAAATTCGTCCTGGAACAGCCCGATGGTACCCAGCTCCAGGTGCTGGGCCAACCCGCTCCCCAGACACCGGCTCCGCCGCCACCGCCTCCGGTTAAAGGAAAGAAGAAGAAAAGTTGACCGTCAAACTCGTCCTTGAAAATCTGAAACATAAGCCCATGCGAAGTCTGTTGAGCATGTTTCTGATCGCCGTGCCGGTGACACTGATCCTCTGCCTGGTGGGGTTGAGCCAGGGGATGCTGGCGGATTCGGCGCGCCGCGCGCGTGGCATAGGCGCCGATGTAATCGTTCGGCCGCCCCAGACTTCGGCACTGACGCTCAGCGGCGCTCCCATTCCGGAAGGAGTTGTAGACGCCATTGAAAAGCAGCCGCACGTGGCGCTGGCAATCGGGATGATCGTGCACCCGGTCTCGAGCGTCAGCTTCGTGAGCGGTATCGATCTGCCGCGGTTCAATCAGATGAGCGGAGGATTCAAATATGTCGAGGGCGGCCCCTTCCGCGGGCCGGACGACATTATCGTCGACGAGTATTACGCCAAGCAGCACAAACTGCATGCCGGCGATTCTGTGACCGATGTGCTGAATCACCACTGGCAAGTTTCCGGTGTGGCGGAGGGAGGAAAGCTCGCGCGCTTAGCCGTGCCGATCGCGACCTTGCAGTACTTGACGGGCAATACCAGGAAGGTCAGCCAGATCTTTGTTAAGGTCGATAAGCCCGCCAACATACCCGCCGTCGTGGCGGAGTTGAAGAAGTTGTTGGATGGGTACAACATTTACACCATGGAGGAGTTCACTTCACTCCTAACCGTGGAGAACGTGCAAGGCGGCGCGCTGAGCACATTCATTCACGTGATGGTGGGAATCGGCGTGGTGATCGGGTTCGCGGTCGTGCTGCTGTCGATGTACATGGCGGTATTGCAGCGCACGCGCGAGATCGGAATTCTGAAAGCGCTGGGCGCTTCGCGATGGTATATCCTGCAGATCATTCTGGCTGAGGCGGTTGTGATGGGGGTAGGCGGAACCATGGTTGGAATTGGATTGAGTTTCGCGGCGCGTGCGCTTATTCAGGCGCTGTATCCGGCTTCGCTGACGCAGGCCATAACGCCGGAATGGTGGCCCATCGCGGGGGCCATCAGCTTAGCCGGCGTGTTGCTGGGCGCTTTATACCCGGGATTGAGCGCCGCGGCGCAGGATCCGATCGAGGCGCTCGCGTATGAGTGAGCCGCTGATCGCAATCCGCGACTTGCGCAAGGTCTATCGAGTCGGCAAAGTAGATGTATTGGCGCTGCGCGGCGTGGATTTGGATGTGCCTGCGGGCGAGTTTCTGGCGATCGTGGGGCCGTCTGGCTCGGGCAAATCGACGCTGTTCCACATTATCGGCGGACTGACGCCGGCGAGCGGGGGAAGCGTTAGCATTGCCGGTCAGGACATCTCATCGTTAACCGACGCGGGCCGCACGGCGCTGCGAAAGGAAAAGGTGGGCTTCGTTTTTCAGAAGTTCAATTTACTGCCTAACTTGACAGCGGCGGATAATATCGCCATCGCTCGGCACATCGCGGGACGCAGCCAGACTCCCGAACCTGAGTTCAACGACTTGCTGAAGCTGCTAGGGATCTCCGAACGGTTGGGCCATAAGCCGGCGGCTCTTTCGGGCGGAGAGCAGCAGCGCGTGGCGATCGCGCGCGCCATGGTGAATCATCCAGCCATTTTGCTGGCGGACGAGCCTACCGGGAATTTGGACACCGAGAACTCCGCGGCGGTGCTGGAAGTCATGCGGGATTTGAACCGGCGGCTGGGGCAGACGATTCTGATGATCACGCACAATCCGGAGGCTGCGGCATTTGCGGATCGAACCGTAAGGATGCGCGACGGCCGAATTGTTACGGCCTAGGCCATTGCGCGCTTCAGGAACTTGACGCCTTCGAAAGCGATGGATTCGGGCGATGGAGCGATGTCGCGCCAGATGGAGGCCGCGGCGGACAGTTCTCCCAGCGCAAAGCCGAAGCTTTCGATTGTCAGCCAGCCGTCGTAATGGATCTCGCGCAGAGCCTGAAATACGCCGGGCCAATCCACGTGGCCGGTGCCGGGGATACCGCGATCGTTCTCGCAGGTGTGGACGTGTTTTAGGTGGCGCGCGACGATGCGGTAGCCTTCGGCGACTTCCTTCTCTTCGATATTGGCGTGGAAGGTGTCAAAAAGAATGCCGACATTGGGGTGGTTGATTTCGTCGCATAGGGCGACGGCGTCGGCGGCGGTGTTCAAGAAGTAAGTCTCGAAGCGATTGAGCGGCTCTATGGCGACAGTGACGCCGTATTCGGTGAGGGTCGAGCCGATGGACTGGTAGCAATCGACGGCGCGCTTCCATTCTTCGGTGGTGCGGCGGCGGCCGGTGAGCAGGCCGACGGGCGAATAGAGCGGGCCGGCGATGATTTTGGCGCCCACTTCGGCGGCGGCCTTCGCGCAGTCCCGCATGTGGACCTGCGTTCTCTCGCGAACGGCGGGATCATCGGAAATCATGTTCAGGCCGCCGGTGAGGATGGAACAGATGGTGCATTCGAGGCCGTTATCGGCGAGGCCGCGGCGGATGTCGGCGGCAGCGAATTGCGCGGGGTTAAAGAGCGGCACCTCCACCCCGTCGAATCCGGCGGCTTTGATGGCAGGCAACAGGCCGAGATTGGAGCGGTCGAAGTTGGCCGTCCATATGAAGGTATTGACGCCGAATTTCATGCTTTCACCTCGGGGGCGTCGGGATTGCCCGGGCCGAAGTGTTTGAGCATGACCAGCTTTTCTTCATCGCTGCGATTGGTGACAAGGACACCGCGCTGGGCGGCGGCGGCGGAGACGAAGAATTCGTCTTTGGTCATGGCGCCGTAGCGGATGAGCGAGGGAGTTTCGACGTCCATCTTGCCGATGGCGCCCCAGCCCTGGACAACGATGAGGCCATAGGCGACCGAGTCGCGGATCAGCGCAGAGCGGCCGGGCGCGACGGTTAATTCCTTGGCGGAGTAATGGGGCGTGGAATAGCAGACCCACTTTTCGGAGTAGCCGGCTTCGGCCATCTCGGCTTCGCCGCGGACGGAAAGCGGGTGGAAGAGGCGATGGCTGGCGAACTCGGGATCGACGTTGGCGTCCCAATCGAGCATGCCGATAATGTAGTCGAGGTCGTGATGGTTTTCTTTGGGAACGTCTTTGACCAGCAGATCCCACGGGACGGCGCGGCCTTCCACCATGGATTGAAACATGCCGAAGACGTCGGAGTTGACCTGCGGCTCGTAGGTGACCAGTGAACCCGGCGCGTGCAGGATGCCGGCGTCGATCTGCCACCCGGTCCCGGGTTGCAGGCGGTAGGCTTTGGAGTGATAGAGGATGCCGTTATCGCCCTGGTTCCAGCGTTCGAGGCATTTGCGGATATCGTCTTTCGTAGTGCCTGGTTCAAGGCCCATGAAAGTGTAGGGAAAGTTGTTGTCTTTGAAATTGTACTGGGGCGGGAAATAGTAGGCCTCGGGCTTGCCTTTCTGGCCGACCTTCTTGGCGTGCTCTTCCATCTGGTGCATGTGGTGCGGGATGGGGCCGAGGTTATCGAAGAACTTGCAGAGGACGTTCCAGCCGCCATAGCGCGCCATGATCTCGGCGCCGAGGATTTCGTCGCCGATCTCAGCGACCGCTTCGCGCAGAAGCACGCGCTGTCCGTCGATGGCGATGTAGCTGAGACCTTCGTCGGCCGGCGTGCCGGGGCCGTTGGCGGCCTGCGTGGTGGAGGAGAACCAGCGCTCGTCGATCCCGCCGCGATGCGCGCCGAGGGCGTAGAGGTCGCGCGGGTCCAGTTTCAGGCGTCCTCCGGGCATGAGGAAGGAGCGCGGCACCCAGCAGGGCGCAAGTCTGACGATGCCCTCACCGGCCGCGAGAGCATGTTTGACCAACGGGATTTTCGACATGGCTATTTGTTGGCGGCTACCTTCAGGACGATCTGCCCGGAGGCGTATTCGTTCTGCTGGCTGGCTCGCGTTTCGATGTTACCAGATAGCACGATGGGCTGATCAGCGGGCGCGGCGTTGGGGAGCGCCTGCAAGGTGAAGCTGACCGTGTTTTCGTTCTCGTGAATCAGAACGCCGTTGAGGCCGACATCGGTGACCAGGACGCCGGGCGGCAGATTGTAGACTTCGACGGGGACGCGGCCGCCGAAATTGTTGTTGCGCCGAATCTCGACTTCGACAGTCGCGGTCTTGCCGGGGGCGAGCACCACTTCGCGGGTCTTGGCCTCCATGGTGATATCGGGTTTGGGCATGAGGGCGATGAGCTTGAGCTTGTCCGCGGGGCTGGCCGCGTGCGCGAGCAGGCGGGCGCCGTCTTTGGCTTTGCCGGTGACCTGCAGGGGGACGGCGCGTTCGATGCGGGCGTTGGCCTCGGCGCTGAGCAGGAGTGTGGTGCTGACCTGGCCGGGTTCGATGACACCGTGCGTTGCGGAGAGGCCGGCGGGCAGGCTGTCGATGGCCACGTCGATGGGTCCATCGAAATCGTCGAGGCGGAGCGCGGTGACCGTTATGGGGATGCGGCCTCCAACGGGCACGTTGGGATGGTCGGGGTTGACACTGAGGCGGAAATCGGGCGCGGGCGCGCGGAGGGTGAGGCGATAGGCGTAGTCTTCGCCATTCAGGCCACGGACGTCGCGGAGGCGGACGATGTAGTCGCCATCGGCGGGCGCGGTGAAACGGAGGCGGGAGTCCTTGCCGTAGCCGGGACCGCCATCGTCATTGCGATAGGGCAGATGGATGAGCGGCAGCCCATTGCCGACGAAGGTCTTTCCGGGCGGATGGATGGCAACCTTATATACAGGGGTATCGATGGAGTGGGCTTCGGGCGTGGTATCGAGGAGGCCGAGGCGCTGGCCTTCGAAGGAATCGAACCGGATGTCATCGTCGGGACCGCGCGGCATGGCGGCGATCTTGACGAGTTCGCTGCCGACCATGAGGGTGTCGCCGACGGCCATGCCGGTCCAGGAGAGGATGCGGATGCCGGAGCCACCTGAGCTGGGGTCGTTCAGCGTGACCGAGGTAGCCAGTTCGCAGCGAATAGTAGCGCGCTCGACGGGATGGCCTTGCGGATCGAGAATTTCGAGGATGGAATCGAGGGGCGATCCGAGGCGGTTGGCATTGACTTCGAGGACCAGCTTTTCGCCTTTGTGGGCTTTGAAGCGGAAGTCGTTGTCGGCGGCGAGCAACTTGCCGTTCACGGTTACGGGCGCGGCGATGGGCTGGGCGGCGGCGAGAGAGAGGTTCC
The DNA here is from genome assembly GCA_963738375.1 of Bryobacterales bacterium. Lineage (GTDB taxonomy): Bacteria > Acidobacteriota > Terriglobia > Bryobacterales > Bryobacteraceae > Bog-159. The sequence goes on from CAVTWL010000008.1 coordinate 6,848, forward strand.
TGCCGGAGGATTCCGCTTCCGGCTCGCTCCCTACGGCGAGCTTGACCCTGTTGAAGGACTTGGCCGCGCCGACATTGGGGCGCAGCAGGATGGTATCTTCTTGGCCGGGCGTGGGCGTGCCTGGTACAGCGAACTTGGCTGCGCCGAGGTTGAAACCGGTGAGCGCGATTTGGGCGGTCTCGCCCTGGCGAACGCCCAAGGGATACGCGGTGAGCGCCAGCGGGAACTTGCCTACCTTGATGCGGTAGAAATGGCCGCCTCCGCCGCCTTCTTCGTAGTCGGCGATCTTAACGTAATAGGCGCCGGCCTGGTCGAAGCGGTGCGCGAACCACTGCGCGGAGCGGCCGCCTTCAAGTCCGTACTGCTGGACCAGGGTTTGGTCGGCACCATAGATGCTTATGACCGGCTGGAGGGCGGAGCCAAGCATGGCAGCCCCGTTGTCGAAGACCAACTGGTCGCCGGCTTTGACGGTGACCTTGTAATAGTCGATGTCGCCGGGCTTGGAAATGGCGCCGACGAGGATGGCCGGGGCGAAGACTTCGACGGCTTCTTCGGGCGTGTCGTTGGGCTCGCGGTCGTTGCTTTCGCCATAGTAAGGCTCGAGGAGGAAGCGGCCGGCAGGGCTGGTGCCGAGAGGCGTTTGCAGGCGGAAGTCGACGGGGCCGATTTCGGCTTCGGCGCTGATGTCTAGTTCCAGAGTCACTTCGTTGCGCGGCGGCAGCGGGCCCACGTCGACAGTGGAAATGCCGCCGTTGGAGCCCAGGCGAACGTCGGGACCGTCGGGCAGTTCCTTAATGCGAAGGATGCGCGCGGTGACGCCGGGCTCGCTGAAGAATACGGCGCTGGTTCCGGCCAGGTTGAGGCCTTCGACGACCAGTTCCGTGGTGGCTCCGCGTGGGATGCCTCGCGGAGAAACCGAGTTGATGGTGGGCGGCGTGGTGCGGCTGCCGGTGGGCGACTCGGTGGTGCTCGCCGCCAATACAGCGCCTGCGCAAGCCAAGGCAAGAATCGCTTTCATCTGTTTGTCCCCCCCCCGTTGAACTTATCGATACACCTGAAACGACCCGTCGAAGCGGCCGACGGCGAAGCTGCCGCCATCGGGCGCGAAGGCTAACGAGAGCGCCCAATCGGGCTGCTTGAAGGTTTTGACCAGGGTCAAGTCGTCAGCCTTGAACATTTTCACTTCCCGGTCGGCGCTGGACGAGATCAGGTACTTGCCGTCCGGCGACCAGGCCAATTGCAAGATGGCGTCCTCGTGGGCAATCAGGGAATTGAGCAGCGTGCCGCTCTTGTCGCCCAGGGACCAAATTCGGATGGTGCGGTCGAGGCCGGCTGCGGCGACGCGCTTGCCTGACGGATCGACGGCCAAGGTATTCAAACCGTCGGTGGCTTCGCTCAGTGTGTAGAGGCGCTCACCGGAGGCCACGTCCCAGATTTTGACTCCGCGATCGGCCGAGGCGGAGAGCAGGCGCTTGCCATCGGGAGTGAAGGCCAGGGCGTAGACGGCGTCGATGTGGTCCTTGAGGGTGCGGATTTCGCGGCCGGAGGGGACATCCCAGAGCTTGATGAGCTTGTCGTAGCTGGCGGTGGCTACGTATTTGCCATCGGGCGCGAAGGCGACGGCGTAGATGCAGTCGGTGTGGCCGGTAATGGTGACGAGCGGGGCGCGTTTTTCGACGTCCCAGATTTTGACTTCGCCGGAGCGGGCGGGCAATCCGCCGGCGGCGGCCAGGAGCTTGCCGTCGGACGAGAAGGCGACGGCGCGGACATCTTCGGCTTCGCCGGGCAGCGCGGCGATGAGCTTGCCGGTTTCCGGTTCGACGAGGCGGACCTGCTGGAAGGCGCCGAGAGCGACCATCTTGCCATCGGGCCGGTATGAGAGCGCTCCGATGAGAGGTTTGACGGGGGCGCGGGGTTTGATGTCGGGGATGGCGGGGGCGGGTTGGGCCGCGGCAGCTTCGGAGGCGGAGGGCGGGGGAGCGCCGGCGTCGATCCAGGCGCGGATGAGGGCGATTTCACCATCGGCCAGTTTCTTGCCGCTGAGGGGCATGGCGGGCGGGGTGGCGCCGGTGATACGGAGGTAGAGAAGGCTGCTGGCGCTCTGGCCGGGAATGATGGCTGGGCCGGATTGGCCGCCCTTCTGGACTGCGGCAAACGAAGCCAAATCGAGCTTGCCCAAGGCGCCGGTTCCAGTATGGCACCCGGCGCAGTTGGCGGCCAGGATAGGGGCCACGTCGCGGGCGAAGGATGGGGAATCGGCGGAAAAAAGGGGGGTAGGAAGGATTATCAGGAAGGGCGTAACGAACAAAGCCAATTTGCAGTTAAGTATATTCCTTGTCAATGAGATGGAATCGCGCTTGCAGCTTGTTGGTGTTTTCGATTGTGCAAAATTGTGCACGATTTTTCGAGCCTCTTGCTGGGATCCCATGCGTTCGCCCTGACAGAGAGGGTAGCACGGCTTGGTTCCAGCGGCGGTGGCGGTTGTGCCGGATTGTGCACGATTTCGCGAGGTTTGCGGGCTCATCGCGCAAAGCCGGTTTTTTTCCGTGGTGCGGACTTGGACCGGTTCAAACGACCACGCGGAGGCCGAGGTGTTGGGCAAAGGGATCGAAATCTTTGTCGCTGTGGAGAAGGCTCAGACCGCTTACGACGCATCGAGCGGCTATCAGGGCGTCGATGGTTTTGCGGACGGTTACGCCCATCCGGCGGAGTTGGCGGGAGTTGTGGGCGGCTTGTAGCGCGACCAGCGGCCCGCAGATTTCCAACATGGGTAGCGAGGTCAGGAGGCGGCGCGCCAGCTTAAACTCGCTATCGTTGTTGAATCCCTGTAAGACTTCAGCAAGAATCAGATCGCCAATGGCCAGGTCCTCGACTCCGAGCAGGCTATCGAGCATTGCGGCCTGGGTCGTGATATTTCCCCGAAAATAATCGATCCAGACGCTCGAATCAACCAGGATCAACGGTCACTCCGCATGGCGTCCAGATCGCCTTCCCAATGTAGTTTTCCGCGGAAGTTACGGATCTCCGCCTGCTTCTTCAATCGGATGAGAGCCCGTAATCCTTCTTCCACGGCCTGGCGTTTGGTTTTGAAGCCGGTGAGGCGAATCGTCTCCCGCATCAATTTATCGTCGATCACAATATTAGTGCGCACTCAATGTGTATCCTTGGATACTATCATACACATTTGGCCCTGCTACTCCCAGCGGAGGGCTCGCATGGGGTCGACGCGGGTGGCGCGGAGGGCGGGGACGTATCCGGCAAGGACGGCGACGCAGGCGATGCCAAGGGTGGCGGCGGCGATGGTGATGGCGTCGTTAGGCTGGACACCGTACAGCTCGGAACTGACGAGGCGGGACAATCCCCAGGCGGCGGGAAGGCCGATGCCTATGCCGATGCCGGTGAGCAGGAAGACGTCGCGCATCACCAGCATGATGACGTCGCGGCGGGAGGCGCCAAGGGCGATGCGGACGCCGATTTCACGGGTGCGCTGGGCGACGATGTAGGCCATGACTCCGTAGAGGCCGATGGCGGCGAGGAGTGTCGCAAGCATGCCGAAGCCGGAGGAAAGTGTCGCGACGAGGCGTTCGGTGATGAGCGACTCTTCCATCTGGGTTTCGAGGGTCTTCATGCGGAAGACGGGAAGATTGGGATCGAGATTGTTGACGGTTTGGCGGATGCTGGAGAAAGCCAGTTCGGGTTTGCGCGCCGTACGCACGTAGGCGTTCATGCCAATGACGAATTCCATCTGGTGATAGGGGCGGTAGACTTCGAGCGGGACTTCTTCGCGCATGCTTTCGTACTTGGTGTCGCGCACGACGGCTATGATTTCGATATCGAGCTTGGTGCCGGGGTCGCCGCCCATGCCGATGTGCTTACCGACGGCGACGCCGTCTTTGAAGAAGCGGCGGGCAAACTTCTCGTTCACGATGCAGACCTTGGGCGCTTCGCGGCCGTCGGTGATGCGGAAATCGCGGCCGAGGAGGATGGGGACGTTGAGGGTTTTGAAGTAGTCCGGCGAAACGAATTGCATGTGCGGATCGGGCGCGTCGGTGGGTTTGTGCTGGTAGCCCTCGACATCCATGCTGCTATCCCACTCGTTACCGCTGAGGACGGGCATGATGGCGAGGCTGGCGGATTCGACGCCGGGGAGAGCATTGAGATTATCGCGGAGGCGGCGGTAGAAATCGAGGCTGCGATCGGGTTTGTAGCCGTTCATGGGCGGATCGACGGCGAAGCCGATCAGGTTGGAGGTACGGAAGCCCGGATCGAGGCTCTTGAGGTTGCCGAGGCTGCGGATAAACAGTCCGGCGCCGATTAAGAGAAGGAGAGAGAGCGCGACTTGGGCCGCTACCAAGGTCTTGCGGAGGCCCGCGGAGGTTCCACCCGCGATAGAGCCGACTTGGTCTTTGAGGGTATTGGCCAATTGGGGGCTCGTGGATTGCAGGGCGGGGACGAGACCGAAGACGATGCCGGTGAGGACGGAGATGGCGAGCGCAAAGGTGAGAATGCGCCAGTCGGGGGCGGTGGAGATGGCGAGAGTCGAGCCTTCGCGCGGGAGGAAGTTGAGGAGCACGCGATCGAGCCACACGGCGAATACCAAGCCGAGGGCACCGCCGGCGAGGGCAAGGAGGAGGCTTTCGACCATCAATTGGGAGACAATGCGGCCGCGGCTGGCGCCGAGGGCAAGGCGCACGGCGATTTCCTTTTGACGGGCGGTGGCGCGGGCGATTTGGAGATTGGCGACGTTGGCGCAGGCGATGAGCAGCACCAATCCTACCAGGGCCGTGAGGACCAGCAGGGGACTGGCGAACTGGCGGCGCAATTCGGAATCGCCCTTGGCGGCGGGGAGCAGATCGATGGTCATGGTGAGGAAGGATTTGCGGGTTTCCGGGGCGGACTTAGCGAATTCCTTTTCCTGGACCTCCATTTCGAGCATCTGGTGGAAGAAGGGCTGGATGGCGGCTTTGGCCTGCTGCACGGAGAGGCCGGGTTTCATGCGCCCGAAGACGTTGACCCAGCGGCCGCGGCGGTTTTTCATGTTGTAGAACTCGGCCATAGTCGGGTCGAGCTGGGCTTGCATCATGATGGGCATGCGGATTTGCGGCGAGGAGCCGGGTTCGGTGCCATCGAAGCCCGCCTGGCTGACGCCGACGATGGTCATGGGGTAGCCATCGACCAGGAGTTTCTTGCCGATGACATCGGGGCTGCCGGCGAAGCGGTTGAGCCAGTACCGATAGCTGATGACGGCGATGGGATGGCCGCCGGGGGTGATGTCGTCACTCTCGGTTAAGACGCGGCCGAGAGCGGCGCCCACGCCGAGGACAGGGAAGTAGGAGCCGGAGACCAGTTCGCCGGAGACGCGCTCGGTTTTGCCTTCGGAACTGATGCTGAAGCTGGAGGGGTAGCGGCAGAACATGCCGCTGAAGGCCTGGCTATGAGCTTTGAAATCGGCGTACATGGGGTAGGAGAGCCGGTAGCGGCCGGTGTTGCTGCCGTAATGCGGGCCGCGTCCCCAGAGAAGGACAAGCTGCTGAGGATTTTTCACGGGAAGCAGGCGGAGAAGAAGTTGATCGACCAGGGTGAAAATGGCAGTGTTAGCGCCGATGCCGAGGGCCAGAGACAGCACGGCGACGGCGACGAAGACGGGAGATTTGCGGAAGGTACGGATGGCGAAGCGGAGGTCGTTCAGCAGATTGCCCATATATTTTGTACTTACTGGCGAGGGAGGAAAAGGTTACGTTTTTGGCGGGTGCGGGGAGGACGGAGGCGCGTACTGGTACCGGAACGGCGGGAAATCCGACCGGCGCCGCGGGCCAGCATCTATACTCAGACAACAGGAGAAGCGTGAATCTTAAACGGTTATCAATCTTATTGGCTCTCACCGCCGCGCCTGCCGCGCCGCAGGCGCACAAGGGTCTCACGACTCTTTACACTTTCGCAGGTCCGCCGACAGACGGGTCAGGGCCGCAGGGCGGCATGGTGATGACGGGCGGAGTTATTTATGGGACCACCCAATACGGCGGCACCGGAAGCGGCTGCGGCTCGCTGGGTTGTGGCATGGTGTACGCCTTGTCCCCCCCCGGATCGCCTGGGGAACCTTGGACCGAACAGGTGCTCTACAACTTTGGCGGAGCGAACGACGGCGCTTATCCCACGTCAGGCGTGGTGTTCGATCGAAACGGGGTGTTGTACGGGACCACCGGCAGCGGCGGCGCGGGCTACGGGACCGTCTATTCGTTGACGCCCCCCGCCGTACCGCCGGGTGCGTGGACCGAGAAGGTATTGCATGCGTTTGGCGACAACGACGATGACAAGTGGCCCGCCTCGACGCCGCTGGTGGGGCCAACAGGGACGCTGTACGGGACTACTATGGGCGGCGCGGTCTACTCTTTGACCCCGCCGTCACAGCCCGGAGGCGCGTGGGTGGAGCAGGTGCTTGTCGATTTCTCCCCATTTGGCACAATCGGAACTAACCCATTGACCTTGATTTCGCGGAGCGGCACGCTTTACGGCACGACTGAATACGGAAACGGCTGCTGCGGGACTGTTTACTCATTGACGCAACAGCCCGGCGGGAGATGGCAGATGCAAACGCTGTACACCTTTGAGGACAGCGCCGCCAGCGGAATTTCACCCCGCGCCCTGATTAACGGCCCCGGAGGGACACTTTACGGAACAACTTACGGTGGACTTGCGGGCGAGTGCAATTACAACTGCGCCGGCACGGTATTCACGTTGACGCCGCCTGTGAGCCCGGGCGACGCGTGGAGCGAGCAGGTCTTGCACGCATTCGTGGGTCCCGCGGCGGGCGATAGCGGCGGACCGGACGCCATTGCGTTATTGAACGCCAAGGGGCGAATGGTTGGCTCCGCATTTTCCGGCGGGGCGAACGATGGGGGAACTCTCTACGAAGTAGCGCCTCCAACGACGGCGGGAGACCCCTGGTTGTATTCGCTGATGTACAGCTTCAAAGGACTCAGCGATGGAGCGCATCCCACTGGAGTGATTGTTTCAAGGGGCGTGATTTACGGTACGGCGGGCGCCGGTGCGACCGGGTATGGCAGCGTGTTTGAGTTCATTCCGTAAGAGGCGCCGGTTCAACGCGCTTCGCTGATTGCGGCCAGTGAGGTATGCTGATCGAGGCGGCAAATGCGCACTGTCTTCCACGTCGACATGGACGCCTTTTTCGTTTCTGTCGAAGAGCTCTTCGATCCCAATCTGAAAGGCAAGGCCGTGGTGGTAGGCGGCAGGCCGAACGAGCGAGGCGTGGTTTCCGCCGCTTCGTACGAAGCCCGCAAGTTCGGCGTTCACTCCGCCATGCCGCTGCGCACCGCCGGGCGGCTCTGTCCCCATGCCATCTTCGTAGACGGTCATCCCACGCGCTATCGCGACTACTCCGCCCGCGTGCATGAGGTGCTGAATCGCTTTTCGCCATTGGTGGAAATGGCTTCGATCGACGAAGCCTATTTGGATATGACCGGCACCGAACGCTTGCACGGTCCGCCTTTGCGCGCCGCCCACGCGCTGCACGAAACGATGAAGGCGGAGACTCGCCTCAACTGCTCCATCGGCATCGCCACGGCGCGTCTGGTCGCTAAAGTGGTTTCCGATCAAGCCAAGCCGAACGGAGTCCTCTGGGTGATGCCTGGCTGCGAGGCCGCGTTCCTGGCGCCCCTCGACGTTCGCAAAATTCCGGGCGTGGGCAAAGTCACCGAACAGAATCTGCACCGCCTGTCGATCCGGAAAGTAGGCGATCTTGCTCGCCTGGACGACCGGTTTCTCGAAGAGCACTTTGGCAAGTGGGGATTGGCTCTGGCCGGCAAAGCACGCGGGCTCGATGCCGGAGGCTGGTTTGACGCCGAGATCGGCGCCGATTCGGCCGCCAAGTCGATCAGCCACGAACATACCTATTCCGAAGACACCAACGAACTACCCACGCTCGAATCCACCCTGGCGCGCCTTTCCGAAATGGTGGGCCGCCGGCTGCGGGAAAACGGTCTGCACGCGCGCACCCTGCAACTCAAACTACGCTACTCCGATTTCTCCACCATCACGCGCGCGCATTCCATCGAACGCCCCACCCAACTGGACAACGAAATCTTCGACGAAATCCGCGCCGTGTTCCTGAAGAATTGGAAAACCGGCGCGCGCGTCCGTCTGCTCGGCGTGCAAGCCTCAAACTTCGAAGACCAGCAGGAGCAACTGGACCTGCTGGATGCCGGCCGCCACGAGCGGCTGCAGCAAGCCACGGCAGCGGCCGACCGCCTGCGCGACAAGTATGGCGATTCCGCCGTCTCCCTGGCCGCCGGGCTCAAGGGCGTCTTCCGGGAACGCGTCCACGAAGCGCAGCCTCATCAGAAACCCAAATCGCCGCCGCCCCGCCGTGGCTAACACCGCTACACTGAAGATACCCGTGCCATCGCCCATTCACATTGTCGGCGGAGGCCTGGCCGGCTGCGAAGCCGCCTGGCAGATTGCCGCCGCCGGACTACCTGTTGTGCTGCACGAGATGCGTCCCGTGCGCAGCACCGCGGCGCACCAGACCGATCGTCTGGGCGAACTGGTTTGCAGCAACTCCCTGAAGTCGGAGCAGGAAAATTCCGCTCCGTGGCTGCTGAAGCAGGAGCTGCGCCGCCTGCAATCGCTGGTGTTGCAAGCCGCCCAGCTTGCCCGCGTTCCCGGCGGACACGCGCTCACCGTGGACCGCGAAGTTTTTTCGACGGAAGTCACGCGCGCTATCTCCGAGCAAGCGCTGATCGAAATCCGCCGCGAAGAAGTCTGCCAGATACCCGCCGGTATCGTGATCATCGCCACGGGCCCGCTAACCAGCGATTGCCTGGCCAACGACATCGCGCATCTGACCGGTTCCAGCCGACTCTTCTTTTACGACAGCATCAGCCCCATCGTGGAGGCGAGTTCCGTGGATCAAAACATCGCCTTCCGCGCTTCGCGCTACGACAAATCGCTCGACGGCACGGCCGATTATCTCAACTGCCCTTTCGACAAGGCGCAGTACGAAGCCTTTCTGGATGCCCTGCTCGCCGCGGAGTCTGTATCCGCGCACATCGCGTCCGACAAGACTCAGGCGGACGTGCCTTATTTCGAAGCCTGTCTGCCCATTGAGGAACTCGCCCGCCGCGGACGCGATACTCTCCGCTTCGGTCCGATGAAACCGATGGGCCTGGTGGACCCGCGCACGGGCCACCGTCCTTGGGCTGCTGTCCAGCTTCGTCAGGAGAACCTGCGCGCGGAGAGCTACAATCTGGTCGGCTTCCAAAATCATTTGAGGTTTGGCGAGCAGGCCCGCATCCTGCGCATGATTCCCGGGCTTGAACACGCCGAGTTTCTGCGATTCGGTCAGATCCATCGCAATACTTACATCAATGCGCCGGCGCTGCTAACACCAACCTTGCAGTTGCGCGCGCGCCCGGAGATTCTGTTCGCCGGGCAGATATCCGGCGTAGAAGGCTACGTCGAATCGATCGCTACCGGACTTCTGGCCGGCCTCAACGCCGTGGCACTGGCCAGGGGCGAAGATCCCCGGCCGTTCCCGCGCGCTACTGCACTCGGCTCGCTTTGCCATTACGTATCCGGCGCCGATCCGCGAAACTATCAGCCAGCCAATATTACTTTCGATCTGCTGCCGGCGCTGGATGAAGCGGCGCGCCACATGCTGCGCCGCGACAAGCCCGCTCGCCACGCCGAGGTTTGTCGGCGTGCCATGGAAGCCTTCGAGCAGTACCGCCACGCGCATGTCTGAACTGGCCGCCGCGATCGACCGTTACCTGGCTGAATTGGCGCGGAGCCAGGCTTCGCCCCACACGCTGGAATCTTATGCTGTGGACCTTCGCCAGTTCCTCGAATACTTCAGTGCACCCGGCGCTGAGCCGCCGCCGCCCGCTCAGATGGGAGTGCAGGAAATTCGCGAGTGGCTGGCCGATCTTTATAGCCGTCAACTTTCCACGGTTTCCATGCGGCGTAAACTGGCCGCCGTTCGATCTCTGTTCCGCTCGCTCTCGCGGGAAGGAGCGATCGCGATGAATCCCGCGCGTCTGGTACGCACTCCCAAAGCGCCCAAGACGATTCCCGAAGTGATGACCGCCGAACAAGCCAACGGCCTCCTGGACGCTGTCGCCGCCGACAAGTTCGAGCGCCCGCATCCCGCCCGCGACCGCGCCATCTTCGAGTTCCTATACGGGTGCGGTCTCCGCATCAGCGAACTGGTGGGTCTGAATCTGGAAGATATCGATACCGCCGAGCGCTGGGTGCTGGTGCGCGGCAAAGGCCGGAAGGAACGGCAGGTGCCCGTGACCGGTTCGGCCGCTTCCGCGCTCGACCGCTACTTACCCGAACGCGGTGCCCCCCCCAGCAGCCCGCTGCGTTTCTCAATCACCGCGGCGGCCGGCTCACCGCGCGGGGAGCCCGCGGCATCGTCCAGTCTCTACGGAATCCTGGTAAATGGCGATTCATCCCTGCATCCGCACAGTTTCCGCCACGCCTACGCCACGCACCTGCTGGCCGACGGCGCGGATTTGCGCGCCATCCAGGAATTGCTGGGGCACGCGCGCCTCTCCACCACGCAGAAGTACACTCAGGTTTCGCTTACCGCTTTAATGGAGGTTTATGACCGAGCCCACCCCAAAGCCTGAATCCCGCGCTCCTCGCATCCCCCGGCCGGTGGCGCTGGCCGCGGCCGCTTCGTTGGCCTTCGCCGTCTTCGCCGTCGCGCTTATGCGCGTGCTGCCTTCGCCGCACGGCCGCGCCGATTACCTGATCGTCGGCACACTATCTACACTGGCGGGATTGATTACGATTTTTGCGGGCCTGGTCATGGGCCGGCGCAAGCACTAGCCTTCGCCCCGCCTTCGCCGTTTTCCAGCCGAGTCGCGGCGGCGGAATGCTTTCGCGGGCGGTGAGCCACCGCAGCTTTTGCCATTCGCACGTGCAAATCAAGCGAGTTAACCATTCGATTCCCGCGAGCAGGCGCGTGCACGCCTCCCCTGATGCGCCTGACATGGGCTTGCCGGGGCAATGATTGATAATGCGTGGTGCTGTCCCGTACCCTGCCTGACGCTGCTCTTCTCCGGCGAGGGTCAAAACCAACCGGAAGCAGCAGAAACGGCGGACTTCCGGGACAACTCATCGCTCATCAAGGCAACCGGGCTGCCATAGTACGGCATAAACCTTCATCACTTCGTAACGGCAGCGCAGCATTTCTAGACTATGAATAGAACATGGGGCCTAAAACAACATGGTTTGCGTTTGTTCTGGCGCTGGTCTGCCGTTCGACTGGCTCCGCCGACCCTCTGTTACCGTGGCAGGGACCGCGAGTGATCGTCATCGGTGTCGACGGCTTAAGCGTCGATGCCGTTACCGCCGCGCGCATGTTACGCTTGCGCGCCTTAATGGATCGCTCCGCCTGGACCTTAGAAGCCCGCGGGGTCATCCCTACTCTCAGCAGTCCCAACTGGGCTTCCGCCATCAACGGCGCATCTCCCGCGCAGCATGGAATCACTTCCAACGGATGGCTCCGCCACATGGTTGAATTTCAACCTGTTTGCCGGGCCGCCGATGGCAAGTTTCCCACCATCTTCGGAGTCCTGCGCGCCGCATACCCCAACCGCAAAATCGCCGTCTTTCACGATTGGGGCGGCTTCTCCGACCTGTTGGAAAAGGATGCTCCCACCGTGATGCGCCATGAGCATGGTCCCGCTAAAACCACTGCCGCCGCCATCGAGTACTGGCGTAAGAACCGTCCCGCGCTCACCTTCATCCACCTCGATAACGTCGATCACCAGGGTCACGCCCATGGCTGGTATAGCAAGGAATACTATCGCGCCGCCGAAGAAGCTGACGGTTATATCGGACAAGTGCTCGACATGCTCGACTCGCTGGCCGCGCGCGAATCCACCTATGTTCTCGTTACCTCCGATCATGGCGGCACCGCGCATGGTCACGGCAAGAACTCGCTGGCGGAGATTCAGATCCCGTGGATCTTGTCCGGGCCCGGCATTGCGCGCGGACGCGTCACCGCGCTGGTCAACACCTTCGATACCGCCCTTACGGTTGCCTGGATCTTTAACCTGGACACCCCGCAGTGCTGGATTGGGCGTCCCGTACTCACCGCTTTCGGTCCCGCGTTGATGGCCGCTCACCGTGCGGCGGCGGGCGCGAATCTGTCGCCGCGCGATTGCGGGGCGGGCGGACGGCTGGCCGGGGTCAATCTTCAGATGCCCACGTCACTCGTGCCGTAAGGCACTTGCAGGATCGATCCGCACGGCGCGTAGGGCAGGCACTAAACTGGCAACGATCGCCACCAGAATTAGGATCGCGGCCGCGCCCGCCAACGTAGACGGGTCGTGGGCGGATAGCCCGTACAAGTAAGCCGCGATCACCTTCACGCCCACGAATGCAAGCGCCATTCCGGCTGCCAGGCCAACGGCGAGTAACAGGCAGACATCCCCCAAAACCATGCGGGCGATGCGTGCGCGCGACGCACCCAGCGCCGCCCGTATGCCGATCTCGCCGTTGCGCCGCGAAACGGTATAGGCCATCAAGCCGTACAAGCCAATGCAAGCAAGTAATAAGCCCACGGCGCCGAAAAAGGCGCTGAGCATCGAAAGCACGCGCTCCGGCAGAAGGGCCCCTTTCGTCTCCTGACTCACCGTATCGATACGTAACGGATACTCGCGTCCCAGAGCCTCAATCCGCTTCCGTAAGGGTTCCGACAATTGCGCCGGATCACCTGTGGTACGAATGATCGCGGCCGCCCCTTCCATATAATCCAGCCGCTGCAGGCCGGCGGCATAAATCGCGGGAGCGTCCCTGGCGCGCGGATCGTCGAGCGTCGCGTCGCTGGCCACCCCGATAATGGCAAACTCTTCCTGAAACCCGTGAATCTTAACCCTGCGCCCCACCGCGTCGCCGGACGGTGCCAGCAACCGCGCTAGCTTCGCGCTGACGATGGCTACGCGAGGCCTGTCCTGGTCGTCGCGCAGATCGAAATCGCGCCCTCGCAGTAACCGCATGCCGAGAGTGTCGAAGTAACCGGGAGCAGCCAGCCGGTAGATCGCCGCCGCTCCCGCCGGCTCAAGGGTCACCCCCCACGGCATGAGCCCCACCGGCCGATTGTTCGCGAGTGTAGCCGCCTCCACGCCAGGCATCTGGCGCAGCGATGCCAGCAGCTGCCTAAAGTAAGCAGCATGGTCATAACCTTGGTAAGTCGTGCGCGGAAATAGTTGCGCCACCAGTAAGTGCAGCGCCTGAAATCCCAGGTCTTGGCGCAGTACATGATTCAAACTACGGTCGAGAAGCAGCGCGCCGTTCACAACGGCGAAAGAGAGCGCGATTTGGACCACGACCAGCGTTCGTCCCGTGAAACCCGGTCCGCCTGCCACTCGCGTGTTCGCGGCGGCGATCACTGCGGCCGGATCGTGGTTTCCAGCCCTCCATGCCGGAAGAACGCCAAAGACCACACCTGCCGCGAGGCCTACGCCCAGCGTAAATAACACCACCCGCAAATCGGGCTTGAGTGACAACGCCAGCGGCACATAGCCCTGCCACATTAATCCCGCAACATATTCCGAACCCCAATACGCAAATGCCAATCCCGGTATCGCTCCGCCCGCCGCCAGTAACAGAGACTCCACCAGTGACGCGCGCGCCAGCCGCCAACGGGACGCGCCAAGGGCTGTACGTATGCTCAGTTCCGCGGCGCGCCCCCGGGCCTGTGCCAGAGCCATGCTTGCCAAATTCGCACAGGCCAACAAGAGCAGGAGCGCCACGAGTCCGGACAGAATATATAACGGCTGCGTAAATCGCGCGCGCAGATAGGAGATGCCATGGGCCGCGGGCTCAACCTGAATTCTCCGCGCTAGAAATTCACTGTGTTCCGGCTCCGCCTCCGGCGCCGTGTTTTCGCGAATCGCGGGCCAGATCGCTGCAATTCTCGCCTTTGCCTGCGCTTCACTCATCCCTTCGCGCAGCCTGCCGATTACCGTGTAATAGCTATGGGTGCGGTCGTTAAGCTGCCTCGCCGATGCCGCGGAGGCGGTAACTGGAATTGTCGCGTCGGCCGCCGCTTCTCGAATTAAGCCGGGAAAAGACCGTGGATGCACACCAATGATTGTGTAAGGCTTGCCATTGACCCGGATGGTCTTGCCTAGCGCCGAGGCATCGCCGCGGTAATACCGCTGCCACGCGCCATATCCGATTACAGCGACCTGTGCCGGCGTAAAGTGTTCCAGTCCGATGTCTGTCCGCGTGAGCCCGCGGCCCAAGATCGGCCGTACGCCAAGCGTCCCGTAATAATCCCCCCCCACCTGGTCGACGGACCCCGCGTATAACGTCCCATTCATCTCCAGATTGGTCATGCCGCCACCGGACCATGCAAGGGCGCTCGAAAAGATTCCCGATCGATCCAACTGCAAAAAGGCCGGAATCGAAAGGTCCCCTTTGGTTTGCTTTGTGTTTATGGTGGAAACGCTTACCAGCCTTTCGGGCTGTTGCACCGGAATTGCTGCAAAAATCAAGGCATTCACTAAGGTGAAGATCGCAGCGTTAGCACCAATGGTCAGCGACAGAGTCACCAGCGACGTAAACGTCAATCCCGGATTCTTGCGCAGCATCCGGGAAGCCTGGCGGAAATCCGTAGCTAAGTCCGGTAACATATTGATTTTTCTTGACCTTGCTTCGCGATTATGGTAACTCAGATAGATCCACAGCGAACGATCTTCCGCGCCAGATCGGACGCACAGGTTAGAAACCCGCTGCTAATAGCCACTTGGCCAGCCGGTGTTAACCAAAGTTAGTATACAGAGGTTATCTATGGCGCGTATTCTTAGACCGGTTTCAGGAGTATCACTTACAATTCCCATATAACTAGCTTGAACGCTAAGAGTACCAGGCCGATATCGATTCTTTCTTTATTTAGGGGTAATATGATGAACGCATTATTCTTCGGTGCAAGATGCCGTCAGATAGGCTTCGCATTCTTAATCCTGCTTGCCGGACAGGCTTCCGGGAAACCCGCTAACACCCTGACCGTAAGCCCTTCGCAGCTCCAGTTTGCCACCGCTCAAGTAGGGTCGGCAAGCGCGCCCGCTTCCGTAAGCATCACGAACAACACGAGTCAAACGCTCTCCGGCTTGTCCATCAACGCGTCGGCCGACTTTTCGGTAAAAACGACTTGCGCCGCGACCCTCGCAGCTGGGGCAACCTGTCAATCTAGCGTTACTTTCGCGCCCAGCGCCGCGGGGGGGCGCGCCGGCAATCTAAGAATCGGTTATAGCGGCCAGTCCGCCCCTACTACCGCGAACCTTAGCGGCCAGGCTTACGCGCTAGTTTCTATTGCGGTTTCTCCTTCCGCCACCGCCGTTATCCCAACCGGGATGGGCCGGCAATTTCGCGCGATAGCCTCTTACAGTGACGGGAGCGTCCAAGACATTACGTCAACGGCGGCGTGGTCGTCGGCGGACACGACGAAAGCAACCGTCAACGCGACTGGGTGGGCAACAGGCGCCGGCTCGGGAGCTACCCAAATCACAGCGAGCGCTTACGGGGTGAGTGGCAGCGCAAATGTAAACGTAACCACAGCCACCCTGGTGTCGATTGCCGTGGACGCCTTACAGTTGTCTCTGCCTCGCGGCTATTCGGAGCCGTTTACGGCCATCGGGACCTTCTCGGACGGTACCCAGTTACCCGTCACCAATCAGGCGGCCTGGATGTCGTCGGGAAGCGCGGTGGCTTCCGCTGGCCCCGGCGGACAGGTGACCACGCTTACCGCCGGCACCACATTAATCACCGCGTCGATCGGCCCGGTTTCGGGATCCGCGCCTCTTAGCGTTACCACGGTCACCCTGCAGTCTCTGGCCATTTCTCCGGCTGATCTCACGATGGCTGGCGGCACAATTCTGCAGATGCACCTCACCGGTACTTACTCCGATGGCAGCACTCGCACACTTACCACCCAATCCTCCTGGTCCTCATCCGCCACCAACGTGGCGCAAATGAGTGCGGCCGGGCGCATCACGAGCAGCGCCCCGGGGGTGGCCAGCGTGTCCGCAACTTTCGCCGGCATTACCGCGACTGCGTCGGTGACCGTTACCTCCGCCGTCCTTAAGAAAATCTCCGTCAGCCCGGGAACTCCGTCCCTGCCGGCCTTGGCTTCGCAAGCATTTACAGCGACCGGCAAATTCAGCGACGGCTCTTCCCAGGACGTCACCTTACTCATACACTGGTCGTCCACTGCGCCATCGACCGCCACGGTGTCCAATTCCCTCGGGGCTGAAGGAACTGTAAGTGCGCTGGCGCCGGGCACGACGGCGATTGGCACGCTGTATACGCCATCGGTCTCAGGCTCCACAAACCTCACGGTCGATACCGCTACCCTCACCTCCATCACCATCACGCCCGCCAATCCATACGCATCCAACGGACACGCGATCCGATTTACGGCGACCGGGACCTTTAGCGACCTCAGCACTCATAATTTGACCCAGGCCGTAGAGTGGTCTTCCTCGGTCCCCGCTGCGTTGTATGTCAGTAACGATATCGGTACTCAAGGCTATGGCTACGGCATTGGGGCCGGACAAAGCACTCTCACAGCGGCGCTCGGCTCCGTGCTCAGCACCACGTTGTTCAAAGTCGCCTCCCCCAAGTTAATATCCATCACGGTCGGTCCTGCGAGCAGCGCGGTCGCGGCGGGGAACAGCCAGCAATTTACGGCCACCGGAACCTATGGAGATGGCAGCACGCAGGATGTGACCTCGACGGCTACCTGGAGCTCGTCGGCGGCCGGCATAGCGACGGTCAGCAATAGCCCTGGGGCCGGCGGCATCGCTCTCGGTATTGCACCGGGAGATGCCAATATCACAGCGGCATCCGGATCGATATCCGGGATGAGCTTCCTTACCGTAAATCCCGCGCAATTGACCACGATCTCGGTCACTCCTTCAAACCCCTCGGTCATCATCGGAGCTACGCAGCAGTTCACGGCTATCGGAACGTACAGCGACAACAGCACGCAGAACCTGACTAACTCTGTTACTTGGAGCGCCACGCCGCCCAGCCAAGCCACCATCGCTGGCGGAGGACTCGCGGTAGGCGTAGCCACCGGTCAGCCGATCATCGCCGCCGCGGCCGGGCTCGTCAACGGGTCCGCCGTCCTCACTGTTAATCCCGTGCCCGTACAACTCGTTAGCATCGCTATCACGCCCGCCAACGGCCGCGTCTTCTCCGGATCGACCATTCCATTCACCGCTACCGGCACATATTCGGACGGCAGCACCCAGAACATTACCGCTTCGGTAACCTGGACCGCCCTCCCTGCAAGCGTTGCCACGGTTTCAAACTCTGCCGGCAGCCAGGGGTTGGTGACGGCGGGAACCTCAGGTTCGGCTACGATTGGCGCCTCGTCGGGAACGATTTCCACCAGCGTGCCGCTTTTGGTCGTTGCCATTCTCACGAATATACAGGTATCGCCCTCGACGGCCAGTCTGACGGGCGGCGATCCTCAGCAATTCACCGCAACAGGGATCTACTCAGATGGTAGTACTCAGAATCTAACCAATATCGTGACCTGGAGTGTCAATCCTCCAACGGTTGCGACCATAGCCAATTCCGGCACTCCCGGTCTCGCTCAGGCGGCGGTGGGAGGCGGATCGGCTACCGTGG
This sequence comes from Bryobacterales bacterium, assembly GCA_963738375.1. GTDB lineage: Bacteria > Acidobacteriota > Terriglobia > Bryobacterales > Bryobacteraceae > Bog-159. The sequence continues at coordinate 24,521 of CAVTWL010000008.1, forward strand.
CCGCATCCTTCGCCGCGACCACCGGCAATGCGACTGTCACAGTGGCGCCTGTGCTGGTCAACATCAATGTCACACCGAGCAACCCAAGTATCCTGATCAACACCAGCCAACAGTTCACCGCGACGGGCGTCTACTCGGATGGCAGCACACAGAACCTTTCCAGCCAGGTGACTTGGACGCTGGCTCCCGCCAGTGTTGGCACGATCTCCGCGTCGGGTCTGGCGCAAGGCACGGGCGCGGGTACCGCGGCGGTGACCGTGATTCTCGGGCCCATTGAAACTTCCACGGTCCTCTCGGTCACCATCCCCCCCCCAGTACTGCTCAGCATTTCCGTAGCCCCCTTCTCGCCGTCAGTACCGGTGGGCAGCTCACTGCAACTCTCCGCCATTGGAAATTACTCCGATGGCTCGACCCAGGACTTAACGGCCTTCGCCACGTTCACAACCTCAAACCCCAATGTGGCGCCGGTCGCAAACTCCGGTCTGGCCACAGCGCTGGCCTTGGGAACCACCACCATCGGGGCCACAGCCGGATCATTTGTGGCGCCGGCGATCCCATTTTCCGTGATCAACCCCATTCCCATGCCGGAACTCTGTAACGCCGCTCCCACCGGCCTGCCGCCACTCGCGAACTCCGTGGTACTGCCGCAACTCCCGCAGAGCTGTCCGTCGCCGTCGTATCCGAGCTACACATCCACGGTCTCGGTAAGCAGTTTCGCTGCGCTGCAATCCGCCGTAAACACCGTACCCTGCGGCACGCGTATCGTGCTTCAGGCCGGCGTGCAATACAACGGCAACCTGGTGGTACCAGCGGTCAACTGCGCGTCGAATCCGATCCTGTTTGAAAACTCAGCCATCGCGGCGATGCCCAACTGGTTGATTCCGTCGCGCTCTCTGGCCGGCACCAATGCGGTGCCCACCATCGCGTCGCCCAATAGCGGAAATGCGATCGGGATTTCCGATGGGGCCTCCGGTTTGTACTTTGCCGGAATCGAGTTCACTACGACGCCTACCGCCAACTATGTCTATCCGGTGGTGGGCATGGGTGAACAAACGTCGGTTCCAACCTTGCTACCCAATGGCATCGTGTTCGATCGCTGCCTGGTCCATCCCGCGACGCCCCTTCCCGCCGCCAACGGCAGCAGCAACGCGGTCCGGGGCATTGACTTAAACTGCGTCAACTGCGCCGCCATCACGAATCAGGTGTGGGGCTTCATGCAGACCGGCCAGGATACGCAAGCGATCAACATGGCCAATACCACCGGTCCCATTCTGATCTCCAACAACCGGCTGGAAGCGACCGGCGAAAACATTATCCTGAACACTTCCTGCCCGCAAAGCGGCTATGCGGGCTACGGCCTGCCGGGATGCCCGGCGCCCAGCGACATTACCGTTACCAACAATCACTTGACCAAACAGATGGCTTGGCGCAACGCTCCCACGGGTTGCAACGCCGTTGAGCTTATCGGGTGTTACGACGTCAAGAATCTCTTCGAGATCAAGCACGGCCAGCGCGTTTTGTTGGATTCCAACGTCCTCGATACCACCTTCGCGGAAGGTCAGGCCGAATTCCTCATCATGAACTGCTTCGCGACCGGCCCCTACATCTGCCAGGACTTCACGATTACCAGCAACCTACTGGAGCACGGTCCAATGTTTTCGCCCATCGCCGGCAATGGAGATAGCCAGACGGGCCAGCGCGTCTTGTTCCGCAACAACCTCGCGGTGGACGTCAACGGCGTGACTTACGGTGGAACCGGCGAGGCTTTCCAGATACAGAACACGGTCAACTTCACCGCCGATCACAATACCATCGTCAATCAGCCGTCGCTCTATATCAACGCATTGGACTTCAGCGACGCGCCGCCCAGCACCGACATCGGCTTCCAGTACACCAATAACTTCCAATACGGCTCGCCATTCGCCGATGCCATGAGCCCAGGCCAAGCGATCGCGGCGCTGCCGTCGCCGGTCTTCGGGGGCCAGGTCTTCGTCGGCGACTGGTGGCCGAATAACTACCCGGCGAGCCCCGGCAATCCTCCCGGGATCGCAACGCCTCCCTATCCGCCCGGCATCATGACCACCGATTCACAAACGACGCCTGTCGCCGGGCAACCGGGCTGCCCATACGACAATAAGCCCATCGCCGCCTGCTGGCCTCTCGACTGGGCTACTGTCGGATTCGTGGACTTCCCCAACGGCAGCGTAGGCGCAAATCTGCCGGGCATGATCCTATCGCCCTCCAGTCCGTTCCATGGAGCGGCCACCGACGGCTTGGATATCGGCGCGAACATTAACGCGGTATTGGCGGCCATCGCCAACGTGCAGTAACTGGCGATTCAAGCCAAGGGGTAGTGCTCGCCGCTCGCACCGGCCTCAGCGCTGCCCCGCTTTAGCCAGTTCGTCCACCCGTCGCAGCGCCGGAAATTTCCAACTCCATAGCGCGACGATGGCGATGGTCCCGAGTCCGCCCAGGACCACCGCGGGCACCGCGCCGAACCACTGCGCGGTCAGTCCCGATTCGAATTGACCCACTTCGTTGGATGCTCCGATGAAAAGCACGTTGACCGCGCTGACCCTTCCCCGCATCTCGTCCGGTGTCGACAACTGCACCAGCGTGTGGCGCACGATCACGCTTACCATGTCGCACGCTCCGATCAGCGTTAGTGCCGCGAGGGACACTAGCAGGTTGCGCGAGAGCCCGAACACCACGGTAAAAACGCCGAATCCCGCGACGCATCCCAGCATGATGGCGCCGGCGTGCCGCCGCAGCGGCCGCCGCGCCAAAACCGCGGCCATAATGACGGCGCCCACTCCGGGCCCGCTGCGCAGCAGCCCCAGTCCGGATGCCCCAATCTTCAACACCTCCCGCGCGTACACCGGCAGCAGGGCCACTGCCCCCCCCAGCAGCACGGCAAACAGGTCCAGTGATATAGCGCCCAGGATCATCTTGTTGCGACGGATATATTTCAGCCCATCGAGCGCCATGCCGACTGAGGCTGCGGGCCGCGCGCGCTGACTCGCACGCACCTGGATCGCCACCAGCACCATCAGCGCTGCCGCGTACTCCGCAGCCGCGCAGCAGTAAACCGCGGTGGGGCTGGCGGTCAAGCCATACAGCAGTCCGCCCACTAGCGGTCCCGCGATCGTCGCTCCCTGAAATATGGACGAGTTCCAAGCGACCGCCTGCGGAAAATCTTCCGTGGCCACCAGCAAAGGCAGAAAGGCCTGGCTCGCCGGGCCGTTGAATGCCCGCACCACTCCGTTGCCTAGCAGCACCAGATAAATGGGAGTAATGGATCGCCCGCCGTTAAGAGCCAGGGCCAAGAGCAACACGGAACACAAGGCGAAGCCAGCGCAGCATAGCTGCAGAATCCGTTGACGCGGAAAGCGGTCGGCGGCCTGCCCGGTAACCAGGAATAGCAGGATTCCCGGCAGAAACTGGGCCAATCCTACCAGCCCCAGATCCATGGGACGATGCGTCAGCGAATACACCTGCCATGCCACAGCCACAGCTTGCATCTCCGTGGCGGTAGCCATCAGAACGCGCATGCTCAGGTAATAACGAAAGTTAGACAGGCGAAAAACGCTGCTGGTGCCGGACTCGGACATCCCTTGCTTTCTAGTCTCCCACAGCTTCCGCGGCCCTCTTTTCGCTACGATGCTTCCTAAATGAATCCCGAGACGAGCCCACTGCCGGCCTATCTTGTCCAATTCGAACCAGCGCCGGTCTTGTGGAGAAGATGGTATCGTGCAATACGGGGTGCGATGGAAGAATTACAAAGAAGAATTACAAAGAGGTGGATAGGCTGTAGTTTTTCCGCACCCGGTGGAGCAGGACCGGCAGAATAGAACATGGCAACATTCACTCACCGAGTCCGAGTGGCATTCCCGGACACGGACGCTTCGGGACGCATTCATTTTACGGCTATGCTGCGCTACTTCGAATCCGCCGAGATCGAGTTTTTACGATCGCTCGGCTACCAATACCGGGACGCGCCGGATCTTGGATTTCCGCGCGTGCGGGTGGAATGCGAGTACCGCTCTGCGGTTGGGTTTGACGACGACCTTGACGTCACCGTGACGGTGGCGCGCGTAGGCACATCGTCGTACAGTCTGGCGTTCGAAGCATTGAAAGATGGAAAAGTCGCGGCGAATGGCTCGATTGTAGTGGTGTGCGTGAGGCCGGCCGGGAAAGGCGCAGGCCATTCCGGCACGGTTGAAGGAATCGTTGCAGCGGGCGCAAGGATAATCTTATGCACCTGTTGGCGGCCCTCGTCGGAACGGTTGTACTGCTCATCATCCTGTGGGACGGCTTCGAAGTCATCATTCTGCCGAGGCGCGTATCGCGGAAGTTCCGTCTGAGCCGGCTGTTTTATCTTTCCACCTGGACAGCATGGTCATGGCTGATGCGTCGCGTGCATGTGAACAAGCGACGCGAGCGCTACCTCAGCTTTTACGGTCCGCTCTCGCTGTTGTTTCTGATTATGGTGTGGGCGATCGGCATGATGTTGGCTTTCGCGTTGGTGCAGTGGTCCGTGGGCCCACGCGACATGAGCTATCGCGAAGCGATTTATCTGAGCGGGACGACTTTTATCACCTTGGGAATGGGCGTGCCGCATACGCGCATGGCGCGTGTGGTGCTGCTGCTCGAAGCGGGCATCGGTTTCGGATTTTTGGCGATGGTGATCAGCTATTTGCCGGTACTGTATCAGTCGTTTGCGAAGCGGGAGATGAGCATTCTGCTGCTCGATGCGCGGGCGGGTTCGCCACCGACCGCAGCCGAACTGATGCGGCGTTACGGGATGGCGCATGGATTGGGGGCGCCGTTGGACGACCTGCTGCGAGAATGGGAGATCTGGTCGGCCGATCTGTTGGAGACGTACATTTCGTACCCGGTGCTGGCGTACTTCCGCTCGCAGCACGACAACCAATCGTGGCTCGCGGCGTTGACGACCATTCTGGACGTTTGCGCCCTGCTGATTGCGGGGATCGAAGGAGCGGCGCCCTGGCAGGCGCGGCTGACCTTTGCCATGGCGCGGCACACGGTGGTGGATCTGGCGCAGATCGTAAACGCACCGCCCACGGCTCCGCACCGGGACCGGCTGCCGGCGGCGGCACTGGAAGAATTCAAAGCGGGCTTGGCCGCCGTGGGAATCGTGCCCTGCAACCCGGCGGAGTTCGAAACGAAGCTGACGCAGGCCCGGCGCCTGTACGAGCCTTATGTTTGCGCGCTCTCGCGGCGTTTTCTGTTAACCCAGCCACCTGGATGCGGGTTTCGGATACACTGGACAACTGGCGCACGAGCGCGTGGGAACGCAACTCGGGCGGCTTGGCAAAAGAGCTCTTCGACGATGGCGGCGATGTTCACACGTAATAGGACTCGATGACGCGAGAATAGTATTTGAACAAAGGGTGCCGTCGCGCTATATTATTTGAGTTACTCCCCCGATAGGAACCCTCGAAACTGCAATGCCCGAAAAATCATCCTTAATACCGAACTGCCCGGAATCGAAAAACACGCGCAAGGAAAAGTGCGCGATGTGTATCAGCGTGGACGGGCGATTGCTCATCGTCGCCACCGATCGCATTTCGGCGTTCGACTACATCTTGCCCACCGGCATTCCCGACAAAGGGCAAGGTGCTGACGCAGCTTTCCATTTTCTGGTTCGATTTTCTGCGCGACGTGACGCCAACGCATTTCCTGACGGCGAACGTGGACGAATATCCGGAGGCGCTGCAGCCGTTCCGAGAGCAACTGGAAGGCCGCTCGATGCTGGTGAAGCGCGCCCAGATGGTGGAGATCGAGTGCGTGGCGCGCGGCTACCTGGCCGGATCCGGGCTGGAAAGAATACAAAGCACAAGGCACGGTTTGCGGCATTCCCTTGCCCGCCGGATTGCGCGAGAGCGAGCCGTTTGCCGGAACCGATTTTCACGCCGTCGACCAAGGCGACCGACCGGCCACGACGAGAACATTTCGTTCGAGACGATGTGCTCGATGATCGGCGCGGAACTGGGCGCGCGATTGCGCGACCTGACGCTGCGAATCTACTCGAGCGCGGCTGCCTATGCGGAAACCAAGGGCGTGATCATCGCCGATACGAAGTTCGAATTCGGGTTCGTGGATGGCGAGTTGGTGCTGGGCGACGAAGTGCTGACGCCGGATTCGTCGCGCTTCTGGCCGGCGGAAAGCTATCGGGCCGGCGGCGCGCAGTTCTCCTACGATAAGCAATACGTGCGCGACTATTTGGAATCGATTCATTGGGACAAGCAGCCGCCCGCTCCGCCGCTGCCGGACGAAGTGGCGCGTAAGACGAGTGAGAAATACCGGCAGGCGTACGAGGTGTTAACAGGCAAGCAGCTATGAACTGGCTGGACGTCGTGCTGCTGCTGATCCTGCTAGGATCGGTGGTCACGAGCTTTTCGACGGGCTTGGCGCGGGAAGTGGTAGGACTGGTTTCGATGGTGGCGGCGCTGGTGCTGGCGATCTGGTTTTATGGTTCGGCGGGATCGTTTTTGCAGCCGTACGTCAGTTCGCCGGGCGTCGCAAATTTTTGCGGGTTTTTGTTGGTCTTTTTGGGGGTGATCGTGCTGGGCGCGATCATCGGGCGGGTGCTAAGCCGACTGATGAAAGTGGCAGGGTTGTCATTCGTCGACAGGCTGTTGGGCGCGGGCTTCGGGCTGGTGAGCGGAATGTTGATCGCGATTGCGATCGTGCTGGCGCTGCTGGCGTTCACTCCCGGCAAGGCGCCGCCGAATGCGGTGGTGCAGTCGCGGGTGGCGCCCTACGTGATCGATGCGGCGCGGGTGGTAGCGACAGTGGCGCCGTACGAATTGAAAGACGGGTTCAGGAAGAGCTACGAGCAGGTGAAGTCGATCTGGGGCACAGCCCTGAAAAAGGGCATTCGGGGATTGCCGGATGCGGGAAAGGCATGAGATGAAAGAGGAGTTTGAGGCGCTGGTTGAGCATCTGGTGGGGAAGGGCTTTTTCCTGGAGGAAGTGGTTGAGCTGCTGGAAAAGACGCTGATTGGGCGGGCGCTCGAACGTACGGGCGGCAATCGCTCCGCAGCCAGCAAGCTGTTAGGCATTCACCGCAACACGCTACAGCGCAAAATGACGGAATATAAGCTGGGCGCGCAGAAGGCGCGACGCAAGCCGGTACGCTCCGAATCGCGCGGACGCCGCAAGGCCGCCACCGCATAATGGATCTGCTGATTTTCGATCTGGACGGAACGCTCATCGATTCCAAGAAAGATCTGGCGAATGCAGCCAATGCGGCGCGAGGCCACATGGGAATGCCGCCGATCGGGGATGAACTGGTGCATTCGTATGTCGGCAACGGCGCACCGGTTCTAATCAGGCGGGTGTTGGGAGAAGGCGCCAGCGAGGCGCAGGTGCAGGAAGCTCTGGAGTTCTTTCTGGAGTATTACCGCGATCACATGCTGGATTTCACGGCCCTGTATCCGGGCGTACGCGAATCGCTCGACAGGCTGCAAGCGGCGGGTGTGTCGATGACAGTGCTGACCAACAAGCCCGTTCGCATCAGCCAGGCGATTGTGAACGGGTTGGGTGTCGGCGGGCACTTCCGGCAGGTGTATGGCGGGAACAGCTTCGAGTTCAAGAAGCCGCATCCCATCGGGATCGAGACCCTGATGCGCGAGTGCGGTATCCCCGCGGAGCGCACCATGATGGTGGGTGACAGTTCCGTAGACATCCAGACCGCTCGCAATGCCCGGGTGAAAGCCTGCGGGGTTACGTACGGCTTCCAGCCGGAATCGCTGCAGGCCGTGCCTCCGGATCTGCTGGTGGACCGGATGGAGGACATGGCGGCCTGGGTATTAAATCAGCAGCGCGGCTAAGAGTTCTGGAACACGTTACTTTATGGTGCTGCTTCGGATGAAAAAGCCGACTCCGCGTGGGATGGTGGTCGAGCTTTTAATTTTCTGAACGAAATCACAGCGGCCTTCTATGTTGACTGCCCGCCAATAGCCAGACCACCAGGGTCAATTCGGAAGCGCCGGGGACCCGGTCAAACGACTTCAAGCATGGCGCAGAGCCTTGCCTCACCGATGGCTGGCTTGGTAGTGCAGCTTCAGGAGGTCGAGGCCGAAGTCGCCGTTGAAGTCACGCCATACGGAATGAATATGGTTGGCGTTGTTCTGGGTGTCGTCGTACTCGATCAGGAATGCGGCGGTCTGGATGCGGTAGTAATGAGGGTCACCCTTGTTGATGCCGCCGGCCCATGCGAAGTAGATATTCTTGCCCGCCTTCTTGACCTGTTCTTCGCGCGCCTGGGCCAGTTGGTCAGGCACGTTGTGGACGTATTCTTGAAGCAGCGCCATCAGCAGGTCGAATTGCGCTGCGGTCATTTTGGAAGCTTGCAAGCCGGATGCCTGGCCTTTCAGAGCTGCCTTGCGGCTGTCGAAGGTGATGATGTCCTTATAAGCTTCGCCGTCGACGATGGCTACTTTCCGTTGGGCGGGGTCGAGGGATGTGATGACGGCGCGGCCCAGATCTTCCTCGCGTCCCAAGACGCGGAGGCCTTTACGCGGACCGTCGCGCACTTCGGCGGGATTGGAGCCGTAGAAACTTGGCGCGCCGATCACGTGTCCGCCCACGACCGTGTAGTTCTGGCTGAGGTGATGGCCTTCGACGCGATATCCCCAAGTGCCATCGACCGCCGGTGTGCCGAAGATGGAGACGTAATATTTTTCGGGATCGCGCTCGGGACCCGTGCCGTGCTCGATGGATTTCAGCACGTCTTCGAGGCTCATGATGGATTCCGCCTTCAGCATGCCTTGCTGGCTGAGCCCCGCGGCGAGCAGTCCGGTCGCCAGGTGCTTCTGGGCGGGAGTCATCTCGCGGATGGCAAGGCCTTTACGCTCGATGGGAACGAAATGCCAATTGAGGCGTTCTTCTTCCTCGAAGGTGAAGGTAGCCTTGGCACGCTGTTCGGGGGTCAGCGAAGCGAGGAACCGATTGGCGGCTTCGGCCATCAAGTCGGAAGATGTCAGACGGTGGTAAGCCGAAGTCAACACGATGACGCCAATAGCAGCCGCGGCAAGGCGGAGAGAAAGAGACCGCATGGACACCTCTGGGGACGCCGCAGCGTCAGAATGGAAAGTCTTTTTTCACCATCTGCACGACGCCGGCGCGGGCCAAATAAGTGTGCGGATTGACCGGAGCGCCACCGATGCGGACTTCGTAGTGCAGATGCGGCGCGGTCACGCGCCCGGTGCTACCAACGGCGCCGATTTGGTCGCCGCGGCGAACTTCCTGGCCATCGACCACCGCGTAGCGCGAAAGGTGAGCGTAATAAGTTTCGTAGCCACCGCCGTGATTTACAACGACGAGTTGGCCGTAGCCGCTGCTCCAGGAGGCAAAAGTGACGATGCCGTCAGCGGTGGCGCGCACCATAGTGCCGGTGGGCGCGGAAATATCGACACCCGTATGCATCGCGCCTTCCCCGGAGAAGGGATCGGTACGGGCTCCGAAACCGCCCATGAGCCGGCCTTCCACGGGCCAGATACTGGGTTGGGTGTTGGTGTGGAAGCGGCGGGCGAAGCTGTTCTCGGGGCCATGATAGGTGCGAAGGGCACTGTAGGCCGCGACGGAATCGGAGTAGTTGGGAAGAAGGCGGCCTTCGGAAGCGATGCCGGCAGGACCTTCCAGCTTCTGTTTGATGCCGTAAGCGATGGAAACTTCATTGGCGAACATTTCCAGGCTGGCCATCTGCTGGTTGGTTTGGTTGGTGACTTTTTGCAAACGCTGGTAGCGGACGCGGAGGTTTTCGACTTCGCTGCGCAACGCGTTATAGTTTGCAACCTTCCAAGCCATGCGCGCGTAACTGGATATGAAACCGAGAACGGAAATGCAGCCGAGCAGGGCCAGAACCATTACCGCGTAGACTACTTTCAGGGGCACGCGGATGCGGCGCAACTTTCCGCGCAGTGAATGGGCTAACACCAAAATAAAATAATTCTGCTGCATAATAGTCTTCTCAGCCGGACGAACAATAGGCAACCCACTGCTTGTCCGGAGGGCTATTCAAAATTGGCGAAAGCTGAATGTAACAGTACCTACACATCGCTGTCAAGCGTTAACTTGGCTTGCAAGTTATTGAAAAAATTGATACTGTTTGCTTTGGATGGCAATTTCGCGGCTGCCGGGAGCGCTTTTCGTTCGAAATTTGGTGGAGCGCCGAAGCCTGCTTTTCCAGCTGGTCAGACGCGATTTTGAACAGCGCTTCGTGGGGTCGGCGGTGGGTTGGATCTGGGGCGTCATCCATCCGCTGGTGTTGCTGGGGAGCTGGACGTTTGTTTTCAGCGTGTGCTTGCATCAGCAGATGCCGGCGGGATCGATTACCAGCAGCTACCCGCTTTTCCTTTTCGCTGGGATGCTACCGTGGCTGCTGTTTAGCGAGACGGTACAGCGGTCGGCTTCGAGCTTGCTGGACCAGGCCAATCTGATTACCAAGACGGTGTTTCCGGCGGAGATCGTGCCAGTATCGATCTTTTTATCGTCGTTGATGAGCCACCTGATCGCGCTGGCGCTGGCGGTAGCGGCGGTGGGCATCTGGATGAACCACATCGGACTGGGGTTGCTGCTGCTGCCCATCTATATGCTCTTGCTCGGGCTGTTCTCGGTGGGGTTCGGATGGATACTTGCGAGTTTGCAGGTGTATCTGCGGGACACAGCGCAAGTACTGACCGTGATTCTGACGTTCTGGTTCTGGCTGACTCCGATCTTTATTACGGAACAGCAATTCCCGAAGCGGCTGCGGTTCCTGCTGGCGGGAAATCCGCTGGCTTATTTGGTACGGGCTTATCGGGAGCTCTTGTTGTCGGCGCGTTTGCCCAGCCTGGCGGAATTGGGGGTCATGACAGGATTCGCCGCCGCGACTTTCCTGGTGGGCGGACTATTTTTCCGTCACATGAAGCGCGGGTTCGCCGACGTTCTGTAAGACCGTGGCGGAGCGGCCATCGACGTGGAGCGGCTGGGTGGCGGCCAACTGGGCGCGCAGGTAGGCGAGTGCAACAACCTGGGCGAGCGCCGGCGAGTAGACCGAAGAAGTGATTTCACCGGCGTCCGTGGACCCGGCGATCACCGTCATGCCGCGTGGCAGTGGTTCCGTTCCTTCAATCCCTAATTGGAATAGTAGTTTATTGACGTGACCGCGCGAGCGGATGCGTTCCACGATCTCCTGGCCGATATAGCAACCTTTGGCGAAATGGACGCCATGCATCAGGTGCGTTTCCTGGGGCAGCGTGGTTTCGAAGATATCCTCGCCGTAGCGCGGCTTGCCGTTTTCCAGCCGGACGGTGCGAACTTCGCCGGGCGTGGCGGCGATAGCGCCGGCCGATTCGAGGCGCAGGATCCAGGTGGCTTTTGCGCTGGCAGGTACCAAGAGGCGCGTGCCGGGCTGGCCGGTTGCGGAGATGCGGGCGGCGATGGCGCGTTCCCACGGGGCATGCGAATAAGCCGCGGTGAGTTGGGGAGCGCCGAGGGAGGAAAGGAGGGCATCTGCCTGGGGGCCTTCAACTGCGAGGCAGGATAATTCCGCGGAAGCATCCTCGAGAGTAACGTCGTCAGCAATGATGTATTTGTCGAGATGCCGGAAGACGCGCTCGCGGGTTTCAGGCTCGGTGTCGAGCAGAAAGCGGCCATCCAGGCAGAGCAGATCAACGTCGGCCAGGATGTGGCCTTGGGCGTTGAGGAAGAAGGCGTAGCAGCCGCCGCCCGGGGTAAGCTGCTGCACATGATTGGTGGTCATGGCGTGCAGCAGGCGGGCGCGATCCTCACCTGAAGCGTAGATGCGCCCGCGCGCCGAGAGATCGAACCAGGCGGCGGAATGGCGTAGGGCGTCGTAACCGGAGGGCATGTACCCTAATTTAGACGAGAATGATGCCGCTGCGGATTCCGAGGGTTACGGCTTCGGTGCGTGTGCCAGCGTTGAGTTTGCTCAGGATCGATGCAACGTGAAATTTGGCGGTGTGTTCGGAAATACCCAATTTCCAGGCGATGGTCTTGTTGCCGTGACCTTCGGCCAGCATGGCAAGCACTTGCACTTCGCGCGCAGTGAGGGCGCGAACATTGGCCGGGGGAAGGGAGCGTTCCGTAACCAGCGCGGGGATATCTTGCGGATGTAGGACGGCGAAACCAGCAGCCGCGGCTTCCACGGCAGCAAGGATTTCGCGCGCGCCAAGGTCGCCGGGCAGTACCGCGCGAACCCCGGCGCGGAGCGCGTCACCGGTCCACGAAGACTGTAAGTCAGGCGCGAGCAGAACGAAGGCCGGTGCGCCGTCGCGGCCCGCCAGCGCGATCAGATCGTCGGGCGGCGCATCGTGATGCGCCTCAACGGCGGCGAGAACCACGTCGGGTTGATGGCGTTCAATGGACGCGGCCAGACTGATCATGGTTGCAGCGCCCACAACCTCTACTATGGGGCTCTGGGCGCTGACAGACTCCAAACCGGCGCGGACGATCGCGGAGTGCGCCGCGATCAGCAGACGAGTCACGCCGCCTCCGGCACCGTTCGGTCGAGGCGGACGGAAGCTTCGCGGGTTACCTCGCGGCCGCCTCGCAGGAAATCTAGATGGATAGCGCCACTGGAATCGTCGAGCGCCTGATGGAGGTCATCGAGGGAACCTAACGGGGCGCCGTTCGCGGCGATGAGGACGTCGCCGATCGCGAGAGTCGCATTGGCGGCCGGCGAACCTGGTTCCACCTTGAGAAGCAGCAGGCCGAAGCGGCCATCTTCGACGCGCACCGGCTGAACGGTAACACCCAAGGAGAAGCCAGCGGCGCCGTGCTGCAGGAAATCGGCGACGGCGTTACTGGGGACGGCGGCGCCGAGTCCACCGGCGATCAAGGTGTTAATGCCGATGACGCAGCCCGACGCATCGGCCAGCGGTCCGCCGGAGTTGCCCGGGGCCAGGCGGACGTCCGAAAGGACCCAGTTGTACGGCCCGAATCCGGCAAGGGAACCACGCGAGTGAACGACACCGGTAGTGACCGCGCCGGCGAAGCCCAGGGGATTGCCGATGGCCATGACGAGTTCTCCGACGCGCAGGGCGCTCGAATCGCCGAAGGGAGCGGCTGGCAGCCCAGCGTCATCGATTTGAAGCGCGGCCAAATCGCGGCGGACATCGCGCGCGAGGAGCCGCGCCGGAAATTCGCGGCCATCCCACAACCGAACCGTCGCTCCGCCGCGCGCGACGTGCGCGTTGGTGACGATCTTGCCCGACGCTGTGGCGATGACGCCGGCGCCGCCGCCATTGACGCCGGCCAGGCGCACCTCGACGGTGGAGCGGCGCAAGCGTTCAGCAATCTTTGAGAAGGCATGAGCCATATCAGTCTTCCCTCCTGGGGCGCTCGCCCACCGTTATGCTTACTTCGATGACCTGGCCGCCGCGCACGATGCGGGCGAGGACGGGCTTGCCGACCGAATCGCCGCCGAGCGTGGCCTGGATGTCATCGGTATCGGTTACGGGCTTGCCTGCCAGGGCGGTGAGGACGTCGCCGATGAGGACGCCGGCTCGCGCGGCGGGGCCATCCTGTTCGGAAGAGAGAACGATCAAGCCGGTGCTGCCGTCGGGCAGGGATACCGGATGCAGACCGAGGCCGAGATAGCCGCGCGAGACGTGGCCGGTGCGCAGAAGTTCTTCGATGACGCGGTCGACGGTGGCAGCGGGAACGGCGAGGCCGGCGATGCGGGACAGGGCGCTGGTGGCGATGCCGAGAACACGTCCCGCGGTATCGACGACGGCGCCGCCGGAGCTATTGGGATAGAGGGTGAGATCGAGGCGAAGGTACTGATCGATCTGGCCGCCGCGCCAGGAGCGCCAGGGTCCGCCGACCGCGCTCATGATGCCCATGGTGGCGTTGACGCCGGAATCCGGGGATCGGCCGACTGAGAGGACGACCTGCCCTGGCTGGAGTTTAGCGGAATGGCCGAAGGTGGGCAGGGGCACGCCGTTGCCGGCGAGTTTCAAGATGGCGAGATCGGTGCCGGGGTCGCGTCCGGCGAGCGTGGCGGAAGTGGCGCGGCCGTCGGGGAGGGTGATACCGATTTCATCACGGCGGCGGATGGCATGTTCCGCGGTGACGACGATACCGGGACGCCAGAGCACTCCGCTTGCGCCGAAACGCGGGCGAGCGTTCACGGCCACGACGGAGCGGCCCGCTTGCGCCACGGCTGCGGCGAGTTCGCTCGAGAGGGATGTTAATTCGTTTTCCATGATTCTAGGATGGCGCGGGGGAAGGGCGCGGCACACCGGCAAATCGGGCAGGTGTGGGGTGGGAATTGGGCAGGGTGAAACGTCGTTCTCTTTCATTGCAAGAGGCTGTGGTAAGCGGCTACGGTGAAGAGGGATATGGCAAGTCTCGACTGGCCGCAATGCCCCGCCGTAGAGAGCGTGCCGGGTCGAGTGAGCGGCGCATCGGTTTTGCGCGATAGCCGGATGCCGGTCTCGGTGATTTTCGAAAACCTCGAGCATGGTTCGAGCCTTGAAGAAACGTGACTCGGGAGCAGATCAGGCGTGCTGGAATTTGCGGCCCGCAGCGCCGCGGCGGCGCCTGGTCCAGCGGCTACGGCATGTCCGGTAGGTGCGCATCTCTTTGATCGCAGCACCCATATATGGCCCGCGCGTCACTTTGAAGGTCACTCGGTAGCTACTGCCGAAGATCTTGGATCAGATGGTGTCCACTGCCTCAAAAGGTGTGGCGCAAGTAGGCGGAGATGAGGATGATGCCGAGGCCGGAAATAGCGGCGCCGGCGAAGAGGCGGCCGCGGTGTTCGGGGTTTTTGGTAACCAAAACGATGCCTACGGCAAAAACGTGGGCTACCAGCATCAGCTTGATGAGGAGCAGCACGTAGTAGCGCGTATGGTGGCCGGGATTGGTGGCCAGGTTGTACGAGCCCGAGAGCAGTAGGGCGGCGACAGCCGCGAAGACCAACGGCCGGAAGTGGGAAGCTGCCTTGGCGGAGAAGTCCCGGCGCGCGGCGGCGGGAAGGGCAGTCATGGCGGGCACGAGCACCAGCCAGCCGTAGAGCAGGCCGCCGACCAGGGTGGCGACGGAGGCGATATGCAACCAGCGCATGAAGATGCCGAGGGCTTCGAACATGGGTTGATTATACAATCGTTACTATATGGTGCACGAGATCCTGCCGGTGGGCATGCTGCAATGCAACTGCTCAATTTTCGGCGATGAAGCGTCGGGCGATGCGCTGGTGGTGGATCCGGGCGACAATCTGACAAAGATCGAAGCGGTGCTGGCGCGGCACGGCCTGCACGTGAAAGCGATCGTGATTACGCACGCGCATATCGACCATATCGGCGGGGCGCACAAGCTGCATGCATCGACGGGCGCTCCGGTTTACATGAACGAGAACGATGAAAAGCTGCAGGACATGATGGACATGCAGGCAGCGTGGCTGGGGGTGCGGACGCCGGAGCGCACGGCGATCGACTCGCCCGCGAGGGACGGCGATATTTTGCGCGCGGCAGGCAGCGAGTTCCACGTGCTGCACACCCCGGGACATACGCCGGGCAGCATCAGCCTATGGCTGCCGTCGGAAAAGAAACTGGTGGCCGGAGATACTTTGTTTCAGGACAGCATCGGGCGTACGGACTTGCCGTTCGGCGATGGCGAATTGATCTTGCGGTCCATCCACGACAAATATTTCGGGCTGCCGGACGAAACCGTCGTGATACCCGGGCACGGGGCGTTGACTACGCTGGGCCGGGAGAAGCAGTTCAACTACTTCCTGCAGGGGATCTAAATGCTGATACCGAACTGGCCGGTTTCGGGCGAGCGGGAGATGGAGTTGCTTCGCGAAGTGTTAGATAGCGGGCGATGGGGCGGCCACAGCGACTTCGTGAAAAAGCTGGAGCAGGAGTTTGCGGCGTTCGCGCATTGCAAGCACGCGGTATCGGCGATGAACGGCACGGTGACGCTGGAGATGGCGTCTCAGCGCGGCGGGCGTAAGGGCTGGCGATGAGGTTATTGTGCCGGCGATTTCGTTCGTATCGACGGCCATGGCGGTATCGCGGGTGGGCGCGACTCCGGTGTTCGTGGATATCGAGCCGCTGAGCTTCAACATGGATGCGGAACGGGTAGCGGCTGCCATCACCAAGCGCACCAAGGCCATGATTCCCGTGCATTTTGGCGCGGCGATCGCGGACATGGACCGGCTTCTTCCGCTGGCCGCGGAGCATGGGCTGGCGGTGATTGAGGATGCGGCCCATGCGCAAGGCTCGGAGTGGAACGGGCGGCGGGCCGGCAGTCTGGCGCTGGCCGGATCGTTCAGTTTTCAGAATTCCAAAGTGCTGACGGCGGGCGAAGGCGGCATGATTACGACCAACGATGCGGCGTTCGCGGAACATGTTTGGTCGATTATGGATCAGGGCCGGAAACCGGGCGGCGGATGGTTTCACCATTACCTGTTGGGCACCAACTACCGGATTGGCGGGTTTCAGGCGGCGGTGCTGCTGGCGCAGATGGAACGGCTGCCCGAGCAGAATGCGCGGCGGACGCGCAATGCAGCGCTGCTGCGGGCGGAACTCGCCGGTGTGCGGGGGTTGCGCTTTCAGGAGATTCCGAAGCAGCAGAATGCCAACTCGTGGTATCTGCTGCTGGGGCGGATCGATGCGCGGCGCATGGGGCGGACACGCGATGAATTTCACCGGGCGTTGACGGCGCAGGGCGTGCCGTGTACGCCGTTTTATCCGCATCCGTTGTACGGCAATCCCTTGTATCAGGAAGGCGGCTGCCAGGTGCAGCCTTGCCCGGTGTCGGAAGAATGCATCGGCGACGCGTTCTGGCTGCCGCATCGCGCGTTATTGGGCGATGAGGAGACCACGCGGGAGGTGGCGGGCGCGATGATGAAGGCTTGTCAGGAGGTATTTGCATGAGCAACGATCAAAGTCCCATGAGCCGGCGCGGGTTTGTACAAACCGCGGCGCTGGCCGCCGGAACGCTGGCTGCGACGGATCTGTCGCGGGCGGCGGGGCGGGCCGAGGTGAAGATCGGCCTTTACAGCATTACGTACGGAGGCGTTTGGTATCGCGGCGATGCGCTGACGGTGGAGCAGGTGATGGAGCGCGCGCACCGGTTCGGATACCAGGGCGTGGAGATCGACGGGAAGCGGCCGCACGGCAATCCACTGGATATGCCGGCGGCGCGCTCGAAGGAACTGCGGCGGATGGCCAACGGGCAGGGCCTGGAAATTTACGCGGTGGCGGCCAACAACGATTTCAGCAGTCCGATTCCGGAGCATCGGGAAGCGCAGTTGGTATACACGCGCGAGCTGATGCGCATGACGTCGGACCTGGGGGCGAAGGTGCTGCGCGTATTTCTGGGCTGGCCGGGTGTAACGCTGCTGCCGGAGGGCGGCGGCAGCTACGATTTCGCGAAGACGGTTTGGAAGGACGAGCACCAGGGATTCACGGCCGAGCAGACCTGGGGCTGGTGCCGCGCTTGCCTGAGCGAGGCGGCGAAGCTGGCGGGCGATTTCGGCGTGACGCTGGCGCTCCAGAATCATCCGCCGGTGATCGACCGGGGTTACGTCGATGCGCTGCGGATGGTGAACGAAATCGGTTCGCCGCATTTGAAGGTCTGCTTTGACGCGCGGCTGGAACATACGCTGGACGAGGCAGGAGTGCGGAAGGCGGTGAACGAAGTAGGGACCCTGCAAGCACTTTGGCACTACGGCGGCGAATACGATCGCGGACCCCAGGGCATTACGGTGAAGGGCGACGAGAAGGCGCTCGCGGAGATGCGCGGATTGCTGGATATCGGGTACAAGGGTTGGGCCGGATTCGAGCTGTGCCATCCGCTGCCGGTTGTGGACGGGAAAACGGTGGGCCTCGATTTCGTGGATAAGAACGCGCAACTGGCCTGCGAGTATATGAAGGGGATTCTGGCGGAAGCCAGGCGGATGGCGGGGTAATGCCGTTGGTTATGTAGAACTACGGTTACGCGGCGCCTATAGTATTCTGAAACTGGACTCGTGCTCCAGTTCAAAGACTCCTCGCTGCATAGCAGCGTCTTCGCATTTGCACTCACCACACTGGCGGTGCTGGTGTCGCTGCTGTTGCGGCCGGTGCTGGAGCCCAACTTTTTTCTGCCGTTTTTGTTTGCGGTATTCGCGAGCGCCTGGTATTACGGGCATGTCGGCGGATTTGCGGCGACGGCACTTTCGACGGTTGCGTTAGGGGCGTTGGTGGCGGAACTGCGGGCCGGGCCAAATCTGGCGGCGCTGCTGCTGTCGTTCGTGGCGATTTCCGTCGCAGCGACAGCCCTCGTTTCCGGATTTCATAGCAGCCGCAATATGCTGTCGGCGACACTTTCGAGCATCGCGGACGGGGTCGTGGCTACGGATCGGGAAGAGCGCATCACTTTTTTGAATCCGGTGGCCGAGGCTCTGACCGGATGGCGGAAAACCGAAGCGATCGGGCGTCCGTTAAGCGACGTTTTACGGGTGATCGAAGAAAGTACTCGGGAACCGGCAAGCAATCCGGCGCGCAACGCTATCAGCGCGCGCGTCTCCAGCGCACAATGTTGGGCAGGTCCTGCTGGTGGCCCGCGACAAGACGGAGATTGCGATCGAGCAAAGCGCCGCGCCGCTGTGCGATGAGCGCGGGCGGCTGCGCGGCGCGATTTTGGTTTTCCGCGATATCACCGGACGGCGGCAGCTTGAGGAGCAACTGAGCCACGCGCGCAAGATGGATGCGGTGGGCCGTCTGGCGGGCGGGGTTGCAGGCGATTTCAATAACGTGTTGACGGTAATTACCGGCTACAGCGATCTGCTGCGCGCGCAGATTCCGACGGCCAGCCCGCTACGGCGTTTCGCGGACGAGATTCTATATGCCGGGGAGCGCGCGGCCGCGCTGACGCGGCAACTTCTGACCTTCAGCAGTGGGCAAGCCGCTCAACCTAAGGTGGCCGACCTGAACGCGACGATCGCGAGCATGGAGCCGATGCTGCGGCGGATGCTGGGCGACGCGGTGGAACTGATCGTACTGCCGGGGCCAGCGCTAGGGTACGTGCAGATTGACGGTTCGCAAATGCAGCAGGCGATTGTCAATCTGGCGACCAACGCGCGAGAGGCTATGCCTAGCGGTGGCAAACTGGTAATGGAGACTTCGAACCTGGAGTTGGACGAAGCGGCGGCGAAGAAGGCGGGGGTGAAGCCGGGAGCTTACGTCATGTTGGCGGTAAGCGACACCGGATCCGGCATGGACGCGGAGACGCGGTCGCGCTTGTTCGAACCGTTCTTCACCACCAAGGAACACGGCAAAGGCAGCGGCCTGGGGCTTTCCATGGTTTACGGCACGGTGAAGCAGAGCGACGGGTATATCACCGTGTACAGCCAGGTGAATTGCGGTTCGATCTTCGAGATCTACCTGCCGCGGGTGGAACCGGCGACCGCGGTACGGCCGGTGCGGCGGGCGTCCGCATCGAAGGGTTCGGAAACGATCCTGCTGGTGGACGATGAAGAAGGCGTGCGCAAGCTGGTTTCGGCGGTGCTGGACAGCGGCGGGTACACGGTGATCGAGGCAGCGAATGGGCAAGCGGCGCTGGCGGTCTACGAGAAGAACTCGCACAAGATCGACCTGGTGCTGACCGACGTGGTGATGCCCCAGATGAATGGATTCGAGTTGGGTCAAAGGATCGCCGAGAAGAGTCCGGAGTTGCAGGTGCTCTACATGTCGGGCTATCGCGACAGTCCGATCAATAGCGCGCCGGGCGAGCCGGTGAAGGCATTTTTGAATAAGCCGTTCACGCCGGACGTTTTGCTGGCGAAGGTGCGCGAGGCGCTCGACGAAGGTGGCGGGCTGCATCTTCCGGCGTGACGCCGAGCCGTGCATAATAGTGTTACATTGCTGGATTATGGGATCCGTGAACAAAGTGATCTTGGTCGGGAATCTCGGCAAAGATGCCGAAACGAAATTCATTCCTTCGGGCGCCTCGGTGACCACGTTTTCAATCGCTACTTCGCGCCGCTGGAAAGACCAGGGATCGGGTGAATGGAAAGAGCAAACCGATTGGCACCGCATCAAGTACTGGCGGGCGGAGAACGTCGCCAACTACCTGCTGAAGGGCAAGCAGGTGTACGTGGAAGGCCGGCTGGAAACACGCAGCTACGACGACAAAGACGGCAAGAAGGTGTACACCACGGAAGTGATTTGCGAGCACCTGGTGTTACTGGGCGGGCGTCAGGATGGCGGCGGCGGATCGGGTCCGGACGAGTATAGCCAGCAGCCGGTTTCCATGCCGCGCGGCGCTGCGCGGCAGGCGACGCCTCGGGAACAAGCGCCTCGCGGCGGAAGACACGGCCTTCAACCAGGGCATCACGGACGACGACGTTCCTTTCTGACTCGGGTATTTCGGAAAGTGTCCAGTTTCGAGTAGATTTCTGACTCTTTCCCTCGTTCCTTGAGATTTGTTGTTGTGCGGCGCGAATCGCGTAGGCCGTAGGCCGGAGCGATTTGCGCCGCACAACAACAGCCGCCCGCCGGCCCTCCTGCGCCGCTTTAAGGTGTGTCCAGTTTCAGCGGTGATCTACGGATTGGATCGGGTAGTGTCCATCTTGTCCACTTTCGATTTCCTAACAACCGATCCTCCGTTGAGTCGTCTGATCAGTTCATGGCGGAAACGGCTTCCGGCGTCCAACGACCATTCACGGTGCTGCGGGTGGTTCTGGAAAACGGCGAGCGGTTGCCGTGCCTGGTCGACTCTGTCACATGGCTCCCTGTACGCGTGGGGACGCGATGGGCGGTCCGGCACCGCCGATACCGAGTCCAGTCTTCGACGCTCGTAAGCAACCTTCGGGTTCTCTGCCGTCTTTATGTCTGGGCGCAGCAGACTGCCGGGTTCGATCTGGACGGCTTCCTGACGGCGGGCAAGATCTTGGACAGCCGTCAGGTCGAGTCCCTCGCGTCCGAACTTCGCTCCAACACCGATGGATCGTCTGCCGATACCGGAGCATTCGACCACCGTCTCAGCGTCATCGAGGACTTCCTGCGCTGGTCTCTGGATAGTTCCAATCGTGGGGGCGGCCATCCGTTGACAATCGCCCGGCTGAGCGCTGAGCGCGGCCGCCTGCACGATATCATTCGATCGCTCCGTATCGGTGGCCGGCCCGCGAACCGGATCGAGCCGCTCGAAGAACACCAGATCAAGGCCATTCGGCTTGCTATCGGACCGCAAGGTTCATCCCCGAGTGCCTGGACGTTTCCAGAGGCCTTCGCTCCTCATGCTCGACTGCGGAACTGGCTCATGTTCGAAGTGGCACTCGAGCTTGGTATTCGCCGTGGTGAGCTTCTCAAACTGCGGCTCGATTCGTTACCTCGCGGCGCCAACGACGGGGTGCTGATTCTCCGCCGGCCCGACGACCCGAACGACTCGCGGCCACATGAGCCGGCTGTGAAGACCGCGGAACGCGCGATTCCAGCCTCCCGATTCTTGCTCGCAGCCATTCGGGCATATCTGACATATCCGCCACCTCTGGGCAGAGTATCGGGCAAGAGCCCGTATCTATTCGTTGCGCGGTCCGGTGAGCCGCTCTCCTCCGACAGGGCGGATGATGTCATCGTCGCAATCGGCCGCCATGCGGGAGTGACGCCGCTCTCCTGGCATCGCCTCCGCCACACGTGGGCTGAAACGATGGCCGAAGTGCTGGCTGACCAAGCCAACGGCATGGACCGCCTTGTCTATCTCGGTGGCTGGAAGAGTTCGTCCTCGGCGAGTCGGTACATTCAGCGTGCCATTGCCAAGCAGGCGACGGCATCAGTCCGTGAGTATCAACGGAAGCTGTATGAGCTCGAATCGCGGCCCGAGTGATGTCCATGCGGGAGAACGCCAGAAGCCAAAAACTCCGAGTGATCCCGGCGCAAGTCCGCTCTCTTGACGGTCAGATCGTCGACACTTCTGGTGATTCATGGGCGTTCCAGTCATCATTCGATGGTGGCCAGCTTCTCTTCCTCAGTTGGGCGGCGCTGAAACAACCCGCCGTTTTCGCTGCCAGCGCAATCCACTGCGTGAAGGTCTATCTGGCTGACCGGCTGACGAGGAAGAAGCCACGAACCGTAGCGAACGACTTTGGGATGTTCCTGCGGTTCGGAAAATGGCTCGCTTCGCAGGACCAGAGATCCTTTGACTGGAGGCAACTGACGGAGGGACTCGCGCGAGGATTCCTAGCTCACGGGATGACCACCGCAGATAAGGGCAATGACTTTTCCCGGCTACGCACATTTTACGATTGGTCGGTAGCCCACAGTGTCGGAGGCTTTGACCCGTCTTTCCTTCGCAGGCTGCAAGCGGTCACAGCAGTCGGCAATGCGAAAGGCCATCATGTCCGGTTTCGTGATGCCGTCAGAGGACCGTTCTCTCCCGATGAACTTCTGCTGATCCGGCGCGCGATTGTCGATGGGAAAGGGATAGATGTCGATCGCGCCGGCGTGATGCTGCATCTCGAGCTAGGCCACAACGCGCTTGCGACCATTCGGCTCAAGAACAGGGATCTTTTGCGATTTGATACCAACGCAGGAGTCTTTTACCAGCTTGATGTGCCACGCGTGAAGAAGCGCACAGCGCAGCGGGAAACCAAGCGTCGCCCGATCAGCCAGAGTCTCGGTGATCTCCTCACCAGCCTGCGCCAAGGCGGACCGAATGATCCCCTCTTCCATTGGTTTTCGTCATCGAGAGCCGAGACAGACGCGCGGTCAGCAATGAGGCGTTTCTCCAAGGCAGCGGGCTTGGTTTCACCGCGCACCGGACAGCTCCTGACGATATCGCCACGACGATTCCGATTCACGATCGCGACCCACATGGCCGAAGAAGGCGCTTCTCTTTTTCACATCGCGGAGGTGCTCGACCATTCGGACACGCAGAACGTTCGAGTGTACGTGGAAACTGCCTCATCGATCACCGAACCGGTGGCCAAAGCGACCGATTCCGCATTGGAGCCCCTCGTGAAGCGTTTTCAAGGCAAGATCGTAGATTCTGCAGACGGCTCGCAAGGTCCGCTGATTCCCGCCAGTGCTCCTCACTTGGAGATCGACCATCTGGATGTCGGCGGCATCGGCCTGTGCGGTCTGAATGCCCGCGCTGACGGTCCATGTCGATTGCTGCCACCAATCAGTTGCTATCTCTGTCCGTCCTTTGCAGCGCTTAGAGATGGTCCGCATGAGCAGATGCTGCACTCGATTGAGACATTCCTAGCAAGCGGCGGGCAGACGAACGATAAACGGATTCTGATGCAACTGGAAGACGTGCGTGCCGGAATTTTGCAGGTTGTTTCAGCAGTCCGAACAGAGCGGGAGAGCGCGTGACAAGGGATACTGCCCGGAACGCCTTCGCCGTTTTGGTTGCGACCGCCCGAGAACGCTTCGCCGTCGGCTTCGCCTCCGTTGGCCTCGATTTCGATGAACCGTGCTGGGACATCCGCGCATTGAAGGATCGCACCGCAAACAGCGCATCTCCACGGCTCTATTTCACGCGTCATGGGACGACTGATGATCCCTTGCCCCCGAAGTTCGCCCTGGCTGTGAAGAGTTGGCTCATCTTGGAGTACGGTTCGGCCACGAACATGGGTCGGCGGCTTGATTCCGCCCGGATGCTGTGGGAGGCGATCCTGAGCCGTCGTCGGCGAGCAGCCAGGCGGTTCCGATGGGAGGATTTCTGTTCTGAAGACATCAGCCAGGCCGAGTTGTTGATGCGCGCGCATTGGAGCGAATCAACCATCTACAAGCAGGTAGTCAAGATAATCGCCTTCGCGGAGTTCCTGGCCGCCCGCGGAATCACCCGTGCGCTTTACTACAGACCGCAAACGCCAAGGATCGAGGATCTCAACCGCCACACGATTGCGGGCCAGCAGGAGCGGCGCGATCGTTTGCCCACCGAGGCGGCTTTGCTGGGTCTTGCTGACATCTACCGGGAGTTCGCAACCGAACCCCGGGACCGACTGCGGATTGCGGCTATAGCCATCCTCGTGGTCACTGGTCTTCGAATAGGCGAGTTGCTGACAATGCCAGCGGATTGTGAAGTCGAGGAAGTCCGCGGTGGCAAGCCACGATATGGGCTCCGCTATTTCCGCGAGAAGTCGCGCGGCGGTGCAAAGATGTTCGCCGTGCGGTGGCTGACCGCCACGGGCGCCGAACTGGCGCGGCCAGCAATCGCGGAGATTCGAAGCTTGACGGACGGCGCCCGTCGGCGCGCCCAGGAACTTGAGCGGACCCCACATCGAGTCCCGATTCCTGGCTATCACTGGGCCGCAAGGATGAACGCGGCCGAGGTGTCAAACGTAGTCGGCCTTCTCAGTCCACCGAGACAGATTCCACACCCTTCCGATGGAAACGGCATCTTCTATCGTGCATGGGAGGTCGAGAAGTATCTCTTATCGTTGCGCGTCGCGCTTTTGTGGACTGTCAATAAGCGGGACGGCAGCTTCCAGATGCTTTCTGAAACATTACTCGTGACGTTCCGTCACTTCTTTCATCCGCACCATAGAGATTGTCCGCTCCTGGTCGAGCCAGTCGTAATCCAGGACATCTCCGATTTCTTATCCGGCCGAGGTGAGATTCGCTCCGCCTTCGAACGGTTCGATATCCGGGAGCCGGGCGGCTCATTTTGCCGGGTTACCAGTCACCAGTTCCGTCACTGGCTGAACTATATCGCCGACAAGGGCGGACTGCCGGTGGATCTGCAGACTCGCTGGTTGGGGCGCGAGAACCCGCGTGACACGGAAGCATATCGGCATGCGACGGTCGATGAGCGGCTCGCTTGGGTCAAGGAAGGTATCCGCAACGGGCAGTTGAGCGGCACGAAAGCGGATGCTTTCTTCGAACTGCCCCGTTCAAAACGCGACGTTTTCCTGGAGGCCGAGATTCAGGCGGTCCACGTAACGGCTTTCGGCTTGTGCTTGCACGATTTCGCAGTCACTCCTTGCCAGTATCACCTCAACTGTGTCCGCGGCTGCCCCGATTACCTGAGGACGAAAGGGAGTTCCAGGGAGCGCAATCACTTGGTCCAGATTCAACTGGCAACGGAACGGGCACTTGTCGGCGCGAAGGATCGAGGGGATGTGGCACAAGGATGGGTCAATCACTACCAGCAAACCCTCGTTGGCATCCGGCGGGCACTCGCAGTTGATGAGGACTCCGCATCCCCAGATGGCGCCCTGGTCAGGCCATTCGCCGGAGGCGAGAGGCGTTAGCGATGCCGCGATCGAGTGTACGCGAAGACCTGCTGCGGCGCTTACGTGAACACTTGGCGGTGGCCGAAGCTCATCCGGCGGAAGAGTGCTCGCTCGACGTACGGGGCGTAGCCGCCGCGCTCGGCGTCAGTCCGACAACTTTGTACAAGTACGGCTTCAACCGCGAGATCAATGCCGCTGAACAACGGCAACGGGAAGGCAGTCATATTCCCGTCAGGGAGATCGAGAGGCGGTCCTTCCATGATCAGGTTCGCGGGCTATCGCAAGAGTTGGAGAATGAGCGTCAGCGCAATAAGACACTGGTTGCCCACATTGCGATCATGGAGGCCAACGCCGCGCGCTTGGGGTTCGACCCTGAGGAGATGTATAAGCCGATCCTGAAGCCGGTGCGAACGGTATCACGGGCAGGGACAACCGCTGATGCCGGCCGAAGAGGCCATCGGAGGGTCTGACTGCCGGTCCGCAAGTCGCTACAATCTTCTGCGCGATGAAGACAAGCTACACCGAAAAGCAAGGACAATACATGGCTTTCATCTACTACTACACGAAGGTGAACGGACGGCCGCCGGCCGAGGCCGACATGCAGCGTTATTTTCGAGTCACGCCGCCATCCGTCCACCAGATGGTGCTCACGCTGGAGGCCAACGGCTTCATAGAGCGTATTCCCGGCCAAGGCCGGTCAATCCGTCTCCTGATCCCACGCGAGCAGTTGCCCGACTTGAAGTAGGGCACCGCAGGTAGAGCAGGCTGCGCAACCGCTTCCTCTGTTTGGGTTTCAAGCTCGCAACGTAGCCGGCGATCTCGTACTGGTTGAAGATCCGCCACACCTCCGCCAGGAAGCGCGGCAGTTCCCGGGCGAACTCGGGCCGCTGTTCGGCTGCGTCCGCGAAATTCAGCACCTTCTCACGAATCAAGTAGTCAAGCGCGCTCTTCACGCCGAAGCGCCTCTTGATTCCTTTCGTCGCCTTGCATTGTTGGATCCAGATCTTCTCGAATCGAATGCTCATTCTCCGACAATATACCGCTCGCCCACGTTGGCTCGCAAATCGGCCTGGCTGTCATGTCAACTGCTATCCAAGTCGCTGTACCGTAGATTACCGTAGATATAGGAATGTCGACGACTGAAATGCAGATCGGCGACCAGACGATCCGGTATGATCGCGACGCAACGGCAGCGGTGTACGGGACGCTGGAGCACGGCTTCGCTGAAGGATGTGGGTGCATCTTCTGCAAGAATTTCGCCGTCCAGAGAAAGCTGGTCTATCCAGCTTCGTTCAGGGCGCTGATTGAACAACTCGGCATCGATTCGAACAAAGAGGGCGAGGCATTCCAATGCATGCCCGTTGAGGATGGATGTCACCTCTATGGCGGGTGGTTCTATCTCTTAGGGGAATTGATCACGGCGGGCGAGCAAAACACCAACGCTGCCGACTCTCACCAGTTCGAGTACTTCTTTAGACGTGCCGGCTCGAATGTCCCTGCGTTTCACGGACCCACGCTGGCACTTGAATTCACGGCTCACGTAAAGTGGGTGCTCCCGGAACCCCCAGTACGGGACCGGGGCCAGCGATAGGCGGCCGCTGTGAAAGTGAACAGATGTAGGCGGGGAAAAGCTCTAAGCTTCTGAATATCTTGAAGTTACGAATCTGAACGCGGCAAAATCCGCGCAAAACCGTTCTAGCCGACCGGCGACCGGGCTACAGGCTCAGGCAGACGCACAACGGAGTTGACGCAGGTTCGAGTCCGAGCTTTCGAGTGCATCGGCTTAAGAAGCATGGGTGGGTCCGCGCATTGCACTCACAAGCGGTTCGGCCACGCGCCCAGTGAGGAGCAACTCGACATGAGCGCGCCCACGGAAATAGATCTCGGGAGCGAAACGGGGAAGTTCCTCCGCAAGAGAGACGCCTTTCACCTAATGCCGCGAGGGGCCACCGCGCCTGAGACATAAGCAAACCACACATTCCTGTGGATCAGGGCGATCGAGTTCAGCGGCCTCATCGAACGTATGCCCGGACAGCACGATCCATTAGGCTGCCAGCGCGGCTCGGCACTTGCCAAGGCTGGCTGAAGCCGCGAGCAAATCAGCTACAGCGGCACGGAGATGCGCACGCGCAGGCCGGGATTTGCGTTCTCCGCATTGATTTCGCCGTGATGGGCGACGATGGCGCGGTGGGCTATGGCAAGTCCCAAGCCGATCCCTCCGGTTTGGCTGTCACGGGAGCCGTCCACGCGGAAGAAGGGTTGGAAGATCTTCGCGATCATTTCATCCGGAACTCCCGGGCCCCGGTCGCGCACGGCCAGCGTGGCGCTGCCCTGCACGGATGACAGGTTTACGTCGATGATCGAGCCGTTGGGCGCGTAGCGGATGGCGTTGCGCAAGACGTTGTCGACCGCGCGGCGCAGCAACTCTTCGTCGCCGCGCACGGCGAGCGGGCCGGAGGAATCGAAATGGATCTGGCAGTTGCGCGCCTCGGCCTCCAGGCGCGAGGCATCGGTCATGTCGTGGACCAGGCGATCCAGGTCAAACTGCTCGACGCGGCGCGACGCGGGGTCGCCTTCCAGACGAGTCACTTCGACGAGCGCTCCGACAAGATCCGTCAGACGCCCAACCTCTTTGGTTACGCGTGCCGCGGCGGCCTCTCGATCCTGCGCAGTCCGGGTCAACTCGGCGGCGAAACTCAAGCGCGCCAGCGGCGAGCGTAATTCATGCGAGATATCCTGCAGCAGGCGCCTCTCGGCTGTGAGCAGGGTTTCGATGCGATCGGCCATCTGGTCGAAGGCGCGCCCCACATCGCCGATCTCATCGCGGCGCAGGGGCGATACGCGCGCGGAAAGATCGCCGCGGCCGAAGTTCTCCACCGTGTGAGCCAGGCCCCGCAGCGGGGAGACGATATTCACCGCCAACATCCAGCAGAGCAATCCGACAACGAGAAGAATCAGGCCGTAGTAAGGAAGGAACGACCAGCGGGTGAAGGGCGGATGGCCGACCGCGATCAGCCGGTACTCCCGATCTTTGGTGGCGGCTACCAGGATAAAGCCGTCGCCGGTTGGATGCGGCGCATTGTACTTGCCGTGCACCTGGGCTAGCATGGCGGAGCGGTCCTCGCCGGTGACCAGGTCTTTACCGTTTGGGTCGGTGAAGTAATGTTGCGGGCCGAAGTAGACCCGCAGTTTCTTTAGGAAGGCGTCCAGAGCGGCGGGGCCTCCATTTTGATAAGTGACTTCGGCCTGATCCACCTGGAACGCCACGGTTCTTTCGAACGGGCCGCCCTTGCCGGAGATGCGGCTAGCCATGCCAGTGGAGATGAACATGTAGGCGCCGAGAGAAAGCACGAGGGTGCCGAACGACCACAGCAGGATCTTGGCGAAGACGGTTCTCATGCGGGATCCTCCGGCGAGGCGGCGAAGAGATAACCGACGCCGCGCACGGTGCGTATTTGAACGCGTTCGCTGTGCTCCAGTTTCTTGCGCAGATGGCTGATGTGGACGTCGAGCGAGCGTTCGTATGGCGTGGATTCGCGTTGATACAGCACGGCAGCCAGTTCATTCCGCGATACGACACGGCCGCTGGAGCGAACCAGAAAATCGAGAATGTCAAATTCGATGGCGGTGAGGTCCGCGATTTCGTTTTCGACCCACACTTCGCGGGTCTGCGAATTCAAGCGCACGCCCGCGGCTTCGGCGATGTCGGGCAGGACCGCGCCACCTCCGGCCCGCCGCAGCACGGCCCGCATGCGTGCGAGCAATTCTTCGGGGCCGAAGGGCTTGGGCAGATAATCGTCGGCGCCGGCGTTGAGCCCGGCGATGCGATCGGTTTGCGCGGTGCGCGCGGTCAAGAGGATAACAGGGATGGCGCTGCGGCGGCGAAGCTGTTTGAGGACTTCGAAGCCATCCAGGCCCGGGAGCATACCATCCAGGACGACTAATTCGTGCCGGTTCTCCAGGGCACGAGCAAGGCCTTGCGTTCCGTCGTGAACGGCCTCGATCTGGAAGTCGTGCTGGGCGAAGAAATCGGCCATCAGGGCGCAGAGATCGGCGTCGTCATCTACCAGGAGCACTCGTCTCACTATTTCAGTTGTATCCAAATCCGGCGCCGAAGTGTGGCGCTTTTACAAAACTTAAGGTTCAACAGTCTGGATTTACAGAATACTGAAATAGACGGAAAACAATTATGAAAAAGCTGTGGGCGCTGGCTGCGCTATGCGTGTGTCTATCGACGGGCAGTAAGGCGCAAAGCAATGTGGGACTGACGGGCGTAGTAACCGATCCATCGGGCGCTTCGGTGCCTGGCGCGGTGGTGCAGGTGCGCGGCGCAGGCGTAGATCAGCGCACCAAGACGGACGCGGCCGGTAAGTACGCGATGCAGGCGGTGAAGCCGGGCACTTACACGGTCCGGTTTATCGCCAAGGGATTTACTCTGGTTGAGCGCAAGGATGTCGAGATCGCCAAGGCGACGGTGCTCGACGCGCAGTTGGAAATTGCCGCGGAGAACCAGGTAGTGAACGTGGAGGCTGAAGCCAATTCGGTAAGCGCGGATACGGCGGAGAATGGCGACGCGCTGGTGCTGAAAGAGAAGGAACTGGCGGCTCTTTCGGACGATCCGGACGAACTGTCGCAGCAGTTACAGGCGTTGGCGGGTCCGGGCGGCGGGCCGGATGGCGCGCAGATTTACATCGATGGATTCACCGGCGGACAACTGCCGCCTAAGTCCTCGATTCGCGAAGTGCGCATCAATTCCAATCCTTTCTCGCCGGAGTACGACCGGCCGGGCTTTGGACGCATCCAGATTTTCACCAAGCCGGGCACCGATAAGATTCGCGGGCAGGCGTTCATGCAGTACAACAAGGAGGCGTTGAATTCGCGCAGCCCGCTGCTGGACCAAGCCAAGCGGCCGCCCTATCAACAGCAGTTTTACGGCCTGAGCATCAGCGGTCCGCTGTTCAAATCGAAGGCTTCGTTCAGCTTCGATGGGGAACACCGCACCATTGACGAGAACGCCTTCATTCTGGCTACTACGCTCGATTCGAACCTGGATCCGTTGAACGTCAACCAGGCGATTCTGACGCCACAATACCGAACCACGCTGACGCCGCGCATCGACTATTCGATCAACACCAACAATACGCTGACGGTGCGGTTTCAAAACACGCGGGTGGAAAACGATAAACAAGGCGTGGGGAGCTTCAGTCTGGCGGATCAGGCTTACAACCAGACTTCATCGGAGAATACACTGCAACTTACGGAGACCGCGGTGCTGAGCCCGAGCGCGATGAACGAAACGCGATTTCAGTACATGCGCGCGGACCTGAACGACATGGCCAACACCGCGGGCTATGCGCTGCTGGTGTCGGGCGCGTTCCAATCGGGCAGCCCGCAGATCGGCAATTCCTCCACGCTCACAAATAGCTGGGAATTGAATAACATCTCGACATACACCAAGGGCCGGCATGTTTGGAAGTGGGGCGGAAGGGTGCGGGAGTCGCTGCTGCGCGACACTTCGCTGAACGATTTCGGCGGCACCTTCACCTTTTTTGGAGGCTTCGGGCCGGAGTTGGATGCCAATAATCAAGCGATTGCGGGCACAAGCGAGCAGCTTTCGGCGCTGGAAGTCTACCGGCGCACGCTGTTGTTTGAGCAGGAGGGGCTGAGCGCGGCCGAGATTCGGGCGCTGGGCGGCGGCGCTTCGCAGTTCAGCCTGAACGCGGGAGTTCCAACGACCGCACTGCACCAACTCGACGCCGGCGTGTTTCTCAACGACGATTGGCGCCTGCGTCCCAACCTGACGTTGAGCTATGGGTTGCGGTATGAAGCGCAGACGAACATTGGCGATCATGGCGATTTCGCACCGCGGCTGGCAGTGGCGTGGGGCATCGATGGAAGCGCAAACAAAGCTGCTAAGACCGTTCTGCGCGCCGGGGCGGGCATCTTCTACGACCGCATTGCCATCAACGACACGCTGAACGCGCTGCGATACAACGGCTTGACGCAGCAATCCTATTTGATTTCGGACCCGGATTTCTTCCCGAATATTCCCACGCTGGCGTCACTGGCGGGAAGCGCACAGCCGCAGCAAATCCAACTGCTTTACGGCGGGATCCAGGCGCCCAGAACGTATCAGGCGACCGTCGGCGTGGACCGGCAGGTGAACCAGCATGTGCGGTTCAACGTGAGTTATATCGGAAACCGCGGGGTACATTTGGAGCGGTCGCTGAACATCAACGCGCCGATTGACGGCCTGTATCCTTACGGGACAATCGGGCAACGGCTGCTGACCGAGACGGTGGGATTCAGCCGGTCGAACATGCTGATCGTAAGCCCGAACGTGAATTGGGGTAAGGTTTTCCTGTTTGGATTTTATGGGCTTTCCTACGGGATGGACGATAACGAAGGCGCGCCGGCGAATCCCTACAATCTGGCGGCGGAGTGGGGACCGTCTTCGTTTTCCGACATCCGTCACAGGATGCTGCTGGGCAGCACTCTGCCGCTGCCGTTGAAGTTCACGATCAGCCCGTTTTTCCTGGTGCAGAGCGGCTCGCCGTATGACATCACAACGGGGATCGATAGCAACAACGACGGGTTCGCGGCCGAGCGTCCCGAGTTGATGAACGGCTTGAGCGCGGCAAGTTGCAGCGGCGGCAGCCTGGTGTATGCCGCGGGGATGGGATGCTTCAATCTGCAGCCGGCGGCGGGAGCGACGACCATCGGCAGGAATTACGGGCGTGGTCCGGCGATGGTGAATCTGGGGCTGCGGCTGGCGCGGACGTGGTCATTCGGCGGCTCCGGCGAATCAGGACCGCAACAAGGAATGATGGGTCCACCGCCAGGCGGCGGGGGCGGTGGCGGCCCGCGCGGCGGCGGACCGGGAGGCGGCGGCCCTCCCGGAGGCGGTCCCCCCCAGGAGCTTTTGGCGCTGCAACGGGACGCCGATACAATTTGACTTTGAGCATCAACGCACGCAATGCGCTGAATCATCCGAACTATGCGGCGCCAGATGGCGATTTGAGTTCGCCTTACTTTGGCGAGTATCGAAGTTTGGCAGGATTTGGGCCGTTCGGGTCGCCGAGCACGTACAACCGGAAGATCGACGTGCAATTGCGGTTCGCGTTCTAGATCAAGCGGACGGTCAGCGCGATGCTGCTGCTAAAATCAAGGTCGGAGCATCGCAATATGGCCAAAACGCCGAACGCCGTCTATATTGGGATTCGCGGATCCGTGATCGCCCTTGACCGCAGCACCGGAGATGAAATCTGGCGCAGCGACTTGCGCGGGGCGGATTTCGTCAATGTGGTCCTCGATGGGGACAAGATTCTGGCTACGACCAAGGGCGAGCTGTTTTGCCTGGATGCGGCCACCGGCCAACTGCTTTGGCGCAACGAATTGAAAGGTATGGGCCGCGGCTTGGTTTCGATTGCGACGGCCAACTCGCCATCCGGATCGGCCTTGCTGCCGGCGGAGAAGAAGCGGCGCGACGACGAGGCGGCCGCGGCAGGGGCGGCCGCGAGCGCCCATTAGGACGCCCGCTTGCATCCCCTAGGGCATTACCAGACAATAGTGTCTTAATATTCTGGTGCTTTAGAAAGGATGCCGCATGGCATATCCGCAGCTACCCTCCCGTCTTGGCGCGTTGGATGCCGCTTTTCTCAACTTTGAGACCAAAGAGATGCCGCTGCATATTGGCAGCGTGTGCGTATTCGACGGCGCGATCCCGTTTGAACGTTTTGTGGCGGTGATCGCGTCGAAACTCGACCTGATTCCCCGGTACCGGGAGACGGTGGCGTTCCCGTTTCTGAACATCGGCTATCCGAGCTGGCAGCAGGATGCGGCGTTCGATATCCGGCGGCACATCCATCACGTAACGCTGGAGGCGCCGGGATCGAAGGAACAGTTGCGAGAGCTAGCGGGGCGCGTCTTCACGCCGCTGCTGGACAGAAACAAGCCGCTGTGGGAGATCCATGTGGTGGATGGGCTGGCGAAAGGGCGTTCGGCGCTGATCTGCAAGGTGCACCATTGCATGGTCGACGGGGTGGCCGGCATCGGTCTGATGAACATCATGCTGGATGCGTCGGCGAAGGATACGCGGCCGCGGCGCGGAAAGCCCTTCCATCCGCGGAAACCGCCGGATGCGGCGGCGCTGTTCATGGAGGCGCTGACGGATAGCCTGGCGCAAATTCCCAAACGTCTGGCCGATGCGCGGGACGCGCTGCTGGACTACGGGTCGCTGCTCAGCGGAGACAAAACGGCGGCGCTGGGCCTGGAGCGAGTGGTGGACCGGATGCCGGAGTTGCTATCGCCCCTGGAGCACCTGCCGTTCAACCGGCAATGTTCGGGGGAGCGAGGGGTGTATTGGACGGAATTTTCGTTCGCCGAAACGCATGCGATCAAGGCGGCGTATGGGTGCACGATCAACGACGTGGTGTTGACGGTGGTGGCTGGGGCGGTGGCGGAATACACCAAGCTGCACGGGCAGACGGTGAAGAACCGGTCGTTCCGCCCGTTGGTGCCGGTGAACGTGCGCGGGCCGCATCAGTCGATTGGGGCGTTTGGGAATCTGATTTCGCTGCTGCCGGTGGCGCTGCCGCTGGGGATCCGCGACCCGCTGAAGCGGTTGGCGCACATTCATGAGCTGACGCAGGCGATGAAGGGCGCACGGACACCCGAGTTGTTGCGGGCAAGCCTGGCGTGGCTGGGGCTGCTGCCGCCGCCGGTGCAAGCGGCGCTGGCAGGTAATTTGGGATGGCTGAATACGGCGATCCCGCTGTTCCACATGGTGTGCACCAATGTTGCCGGTCCGCAGGTTCCGCTGTACACGTGCGGGAAGCGCATGGTGGCATGCTATCCGCATGTACCGACAGGGATGGACGTGGGCATCAGCGTGGCTATCGAGAGCTATGACGGGAAACTGTATTTCGCCCTGACGACGGATGCGCTGGCTGCGCCGGATGGCGGGCGGATGATCGGATTCTTGGAGGCGGCATTTCGAGAGCTGCGGGAAGCGGCGGGCGTACCGGCGGAGAGTAAGCCGAGGGCAAAGCGTCCTCGAGTGCGCAAAGCCAAGGCTGGCGCTGCTACCGCCGCCGCTGGAACGCCCGCGTGGGTTGAGGAAGAACCAGCCGCGGACGAAGAACTGGAAGACGCGCCGGTGGTGGTGGAAGAGGAACTCGAGCCCGTTTCGTAACACGCGGTATGAAGACCCTGGTTGTGTGGAGCGCCGCGCTGGCTTCGGCGATGGCACAGACTCCGCCATCGGAATCGGCGACGGCTTCGGTTAGCGGCGTGGTGAAGTCCGCAGCGTCGCATGCACCGCTCGAAGGCGTGCGGGTGTATGTTGCGGGCGGAAACGGCGACGGCGAAACCACGGGTCCACAAGGGCGCTTCGAAATCCGGAAGTTGGAAGCGGGCGGGCACTACCTTTCCGCGTACGACCGGGGCCGGGCTGCGTCGGGCGGAACATACGTACTGGTAAAGGCTGGCGAGGCGGCTACGGGAGTCGAGATCTTTCTCAAGACCGGAGGGTCGATTTTGGGGAAGGTCTGGGACGAAGACCGGAAGCCGGTGAGTGGAGCGGCGGTTGTTCTGCTGGAGCCGGTGTTCGAGTTCGGCAGGACGGTTTATAGCCCGCTGCTGAGCGCGCGGACAGATCGGGAGGGCGCTTACAAACTCTCGCCGGTTCCAGCGGAGCGCGGGTTTCTGCTGCTGGCGAAAACGGCTCTACAGCCAGGCGAGCCGGAAGGCGGCATGCCGGCCGATCCCGAGAAACGGCCGCGGGTTGCGGCGCCGACCTTCTATCAGGACGCGACGGTGACGATCGGGGCGGAAGAAGAGCGGCGCGGGGCCGACATCGAGATGATATCGGCGCCTTCGTATTGCATGGAGGGCACGGTGAAGATGGCGTCCGGCACGCCGCCATCGAGCGTGAGGGTGAGCGAGCGGCTGCCTCTGATCTCGCGATCCTCCTTCGCGCCGGTGCGGATTGCGGTACACGACGGCAAGTTTCGTGCGTGTGGATTTCATTCGGGGGAATACCGGCTGGATGCTACCGGCAATGAAAGTCCTGGGGTGCAGACGAGCGGGATTCATCGGTATCAGATGGACGCGCGGGCGAAGGTGACGATCAGCGACCGCGACGTCGAGGAGGTGCAGGTACTGCCGCGCTCCGCGCTGACGATCGAGGGCGAAGCCACCTTGGAAGGGACGGACAGGAAGGATGTGAGGCTGCGGATCGGGCTTTCGAAGATGCGGGAGCAGGCTGCCGCGGACGAATTGGATTCGGGCGGCGGCATGATGATGAGCGGCGTGACTTACGGCGACCATATTCAGGCGCCGGGCTCGTTCAGGCTGGAGCAGATGCCACCGGACGATTACAAGCTGGAATTCAGCGAGCTGCCGGAGGGCTGTTATGTGAAGGGCGCGCCGTTGGACGTCCAATTGGGCGAGGGGGCGGACGACCGCCTGCACGTGGCGGTGGCGTGCGACGGCGCGTCGCTGACGGCACGGGTTACCGATGGCGACGGCAATCCGGTCTCGCATTTGAAGCTGTACGTGATACCGGCGGAAGCGGCGTCGCCGGCCGCGCTACAGGACGATTTGCAGCAGGCGGAAATCGAGAACGGGTGGAGCGAGGTGCTAAAGCCGCTGGCGCCGGGGAAGTATCTGGCGCTGGCTTGCGATGTGGAAACGGATGGAACGGCCGCGCCGGCCGTGAAGCTGTGGCAGGCGCGCGGAAGAGCGAAAGAGGTCGAGATCGGCGCGGGCCAAAAGGCGCAGATTACGCTGGAGAGTATCGAGCTGCGATGACGCGGGGAATGCCGGCGAGGTCGGGGCTGGTTTTGAGGTCCTGCCAGCCTGAGCCGAACATGGCGGCGACGCGAGTGCTGGTGCTGAAGCCGAGCTCCATGATCAGCCAGCCGCCGGGGCGCAGGACGCGCGCGGCGTCGCGCACGATGCGCTGGTAGAGTTCCAGGCCGGTGTCGCCACCGAACAAGGCTACGTGCGGCTCCCAATCGCGGACCTCGCGCTGCAGACCCTCCTTATCGCGCAGGGGTACGTAGGGCGGGTTGGAAACGATCAGGTCCATCGAATGGGCGGCGAAGGCGGCGAGCAGGTCGCAGGCGACGAACGAAACCGGCGCGGCGAGGGCCTCGGCGTTTTGGGCGGCGACGTGGAGGGCGGCAGTGGAGATGTCGCTGGCAGAGGCGGAGGCTCCCGTTTCCAAAGCAAGGGTGACGGCAAGGATGCCGGAGCCACAGCCGACATCGAGCAGGCGCGCGGGACGGGGCGAAAGACGGAGGGCGGTTTCGACGACGTGTTCGGTTTCCGGGCGCGGGATCAGGACATCGGGCGTGACGCGGAAGTCGCGGCCGTAGAATTCCTGGCGGCCGGTGATGTACTGCGTGGGCTTGCCCTGCATGCGCTCGTGCAGGTAGCGGCCGTAGTGCAGCCATTCGAGTTCGGGAAGTTCGTGCTCGGGATGGGCGTAGAGGTAGGCGCGATCGCGATGGAGGGCGTGGCAGAGGAGCACTTCGGCGGTGAGGCGCGGGACGCCGACTTCGGCATCGTCCAGGAGTTGGACGCCCTGGAGCAGCGCGGTCTGGAGGGTCATGCGGTTAGGCAGCGGCGGCGGAATCGCCCTGCTGCTTGAGCTTCTCGGCCTGGTAGTGGGTGGTGAGCGCGTCGATGATGGCGTCGAGCCGGCCTTCCATCACCAGATCCAACTGGTGCAGGGTCAGGCCGATGCGGTGGTCGGTGACGCGGTTCTGGGGGAAGTTGTAGGTGCGGATCTTCTCGCTGCGGTCGCCGGTGCCGACCATGCTGCGGCGCTCGGCGCCGAGGGCGGCCTGCTGCTTCTCCAATTCGATTTCGTAGAGCCGGGAACGCAGCACGCGCTCGGCTTTGGCGCGATTCTTGATCTGCGATTTTTCGTCCTGGCAGGAGACGATGAGGCCGGTGGGCAGATGGGTGATGCGCACCGCGGAATAGGTGGTGTTCACCGACTGGCCGCCGGGGCCGGAGGAGCAGAACGTATCGATGCGGATGTCCTTGGCTTCGAGCTTGACTTCCACTTCGTCGGCTTCGGGAAGCACGGCTACGGTGATGGCGGAGGTATGGACGCGGCCCTGCTGCTCGGTGACGGGAACGCGCTGCACGCGGTGCACGCCGCTTTCGTATTTCAGCTTGGCTGTAGACCTTGTTGCCGCTGACCAGGGCGATGACTTCCTTCAAGCCGCCGACCGCCGATTCGCTGGCGGAGGTGACTTCCACGCGCCAGCGCTGCGTTTCGGCGTAGCGCGAGTACATGCGGAAGATTTCGGCGGCGAACAGGGTGGCTTCGTCGCCGCCCGTGCCGGCGCGGATTTCGAGCACTACGTTCTTTTCGTCGAGCGGATCTTTGGGCAGCAGCAGGACTTTGAGTTCCTCCTCGATGCGCGTCAACTTCCGGTTCCAGGCGGGCGACTTCGTCGGTCGGCCATCTCGCGCAGATCGGGGTCCTGCTCCTGGAGCATGCCGCGGGCCTGTTCGAGTTCGCCGGACGCCTTCTTCCATTCGCGATACTTGGCGACGATTTCGGAGATATCGCTGTGGGCTTTGGCGGCTTTGCGGTACTCGGTCGGCGTCGGTGATGAGCGCGGGATCGGCCAGCTGGCGGGTGAGCTCTTCGAAGCGCACTTCGATCTGCTCGAGCTTGGAGACGAATTGCATGGAGGTTAGGCGATGACCAGTTCGCCGCCCTGGGATTGCTTCGAGGGCCATGGCGCCTTCGAGCGCATGGATGGCAACGGCGGCCTGCTCGTCGGACGGCGGCTTGGTGGTGATGCGCTGCAGCCAGAGGCCGGGCGCGGTGAGGGTGGCGAGGAAGGATCCGCGGCGCTTGGCGGCGAAGCGGATCAGTTCATAACTGAGGCCGGCGATGAACGGCAGCAGCAGCGATGCGGCTGAGCAGTTTCATGCCGAATCCATCGAAGGGAATGAACGTGTAGACCACCATGGAAATGACCATGACGACCATCAGGAAGCTGGTGCCGCAGCGCGGATGGTAGGTGGTGAAGACCTGCGCGTTCTTCGACGTTGACCGGGCTTGCCGGATTCGAAATTGAAGACGACTTTGTGTTCCGCGCCGTGATATTCGAAGACGCGGCGGATATCTTTCATGCGGGAGACGACGAACAGGAAGACCAAGAAGATGGCGATGCGGATGATGCCGTCGGCGGCGTTGAAAGCGATGCGGCCTTTCAGCACGGGATACCACTTGCCCAGCGTGGTGACGGCGAAGAGCGGAACGAACTTATACATGAAGACGAAGAAGGCGAAGGAGACCAGAAGGTTGAGGCTGATGGCCCAGTTGGGAATTTCCTTGGCTTCGGGTTTGGCGGCGGCCTTCGATCCGGCTTGCGATTCAGCGGTCGCGGCTTCGGTTTCGAGCATGGCATTGGCGGAGAATTTGAGCGCCTTCAGGCCGAGGACCATGGCTTGGTAGAGGGTGCCGACGCCGCGGATGACCGGATATTTGAAGATGCGATGCTTCTCCGACATGCGGGCCACGGGCTTCTCTTCGGTCACGATTTCGCCGTTGGGACGGCGGACAGCGACGCAATAGCTATGCGGGGCACGCATCATGACGCCCTCCATGACGGCCTGGCCGCCGACGAGGGTTTCCTCGCCGCTTTCAAGGATGGGCATCATTTGGATATGGGTAAAAAGACGAAAGAAGGTACGCAGGGACACGAATTCCTCTCAGAGTGGAACGTTTTCATTATAGCGGATTGGTCAAGAGGGGGCTCAGTACTAACCATTGGCGACGGGGACTCGGACGATTGGCCGCGGATTAACGCGGATGGCGGATTCGGCGTAGCGAACGAAGCCAATTTCCCGGCTGCCTAGAGGTTTGGATGGGAAATTTGCGCTTTTGTGTTGCATTCGGTTGCATTGGGCAACGATTTGGTAAGACGAGGGCGTTTTTGGCGAACGAAGCCAATTTGGGCGCAGTTTGGGTTTGGGTGGGTTCCGGCGGGCGGCGTTGGACGGGAAAAACGGCCGGTCAAGCGGCTTGGGGGGCAGGTTGAGCGGGTTTTCCGAGGCAGCAACGCTTGTGTTTGATGCCGCTGCCGCAGGGGCAGAGCTCGTTGCGTCCGATTTTGACGCTGTGGACGGGTTGGGGTTGGGCAAAATTGGGCAGGTTTTCTGGCGGTTGGGTTTCAGGTAGCGGTTCGGGCTTGGCTGCCGCTTCCGGTTCCGGTTACGCTTCGGCGCCGGGTAGGGATGCGACCTGAGGGAGGGCGAGTGCGGCGTCGGCGCGATCGATCATGGCGAGGGCGGCCTTGAGCCGGACGGCGGGGGGCATTTGGGGATCGGCGATGATGGCGCGGATGGCGGCGAAGGACTCGATGGCGAGGGCTTCGGCGTGTTCGGTGAAGGCGGCGGAGCGGCGGCGGCAGGCTTGTTGGTAGGCTTCGGCGAAAGCGGACGAACGAACCCAATTGAGGACGGTGTTGCGGTGTACGCCGGTGGCAGCGGCGGCTTCGGAGGCAGTGGAGCCGGTGGCGATGAGAGCCACGAATTTTTGTTGAGTTGCGGATGTGAAATCAGACATAGAAGTACGCTTCCGATTTCAGCGTGACATGGAGGGCCGGCGAGGCGGCGCGGGGTTATGCGGGTATGTTGTTGGGATGATTGGGAATTGAGTTTCGCACGGTGTGTCATTGTTTCCTGGCGGTGACATTGAGTAAGCGACTTCGTCCAAGGTACTGCGATGCGGATGACTACGCGGCGGGAAGCGATTCGGGTGTTGGGAGCGGGTGCGGCGGCGGTCTGGCGGGCTCGAGCCGACGGCACTCCGCGACTGGCGCCTGGGACGCCTTTGTCGGCGGAGAGGACCGCGCTGATCGAGGCGTTCCGGGTGAAATCGGAGGGATTGGAAAAGAGCTTCGAGGCACGGAGTTTCAAGAGCGACTGGACCATGCCCTATCGGCTGTTCCGGCCGAAGGCGGCGGGAAAACTGCCGCTGGTGGTGTATCTGCATGGCAGCGGCGGATTGGGCGACGACAACGAGAAGCAACTGGGACTGGGAAACATCTTCGGCACGCGGGTGTGGCTGCTGCCGGAAAATCAGAAGAAGTTCCCATGCTTTGTGGCCGCGCCGCAGACGGATCGCGGATGGATCCGGTACGATCTCTCGCAGGCGGGATCCGGGCCGGCGCAGCCGATTCCGGGATTAGGCGACGGGGCCCGCGCGGCGCTCGGGATGGTGGCCTCGTTGTGCCGCGAATTGCCGATCGATGAGCGGCGGATTTATGTGACCGGACAGTCGATGGGCGGGGCGGGAACCTGGCATATCATCGCACAGCAGCCGAAGCTCTTTGCGGCGGCGGTGGTGTGCTGCGGAAGCCCCACCAACGGCGACGCAATAGATACGATTCGCACGCCGGTTTGGAATTTCCATGGAGGCGCCGACGATACGGTTCCGGTGGCTTTATCGCGCGAACGGATGGCGGCGATGCGGAAAGCGGGGGCGT
This sequence comes from Bryobacterales bacterium, assembly GCA_963738375.1. Lineage (GTDB taxonomy): Bacteria > Acidobacteriota > Terriglobia > Bryobacterales > Bryobacteraceae > Bog-159. Next base: position 65,249 of record CAVTWL010000008.1, read on the forward strand.
CGCCGATTTACACGGAGTATGCGGGGGTCGGCCACAATGTGTGGCAATGGGCTTATACCGAGCCGGAACTACTTCCTTGGCTTTTTGGGCAAACGCTTGGAAACCGGTAGCGACCTGCCCTCGCGCTCCATGCCTTCCACGATGGTTGTGCGGGCGACATCGGGGCCTTCCCAGCGCAGGCCTTTCACCCACTTTCCCTTTTCCAGGTCTTTATAGTGCTTGAAGAAATGGGCGATTTGCTCGCACAAGATTTCGGGGAAATCTTCGTAGGAGTTGACCTTGGAATAGAAGGGATGGAGGGCGTCGACAGGGACGGCGAGGATCTTCTCGTCGATGCCTTTTTCGTCTTCCATGAGCAGGACGCCGACGGGGCGGGAACGGATGACTGCGCCGGGAACTACGGGCGACTGACCGACCACCAGCACGTCGCAGGGGTCGCCATCGGCCGAGAGGGTATGGGGGATGAATCCGTAGTTGCCGGGATAGATCATGGAGGTGTGGAGGAAGCGATCGACGAACATGGCTCCAGACACCTTGTCCATTTCGTATTTCACCGGAAAACCGCCCTGCGGGATTTCGATGATGACGTTGACGTCTTCAGGCGGTTTTTCGCCGACTTTGATTTTATTGAGGTCCATGTTGAAGGTTTCTAGACTTGCAGGCTGAAGGATTCGCCGAGGTAAACGCGTTTGACCTCGGGGTCGCGGGCGAGCGCTTCGGGGCTGCCGGCGCGGAAGATGCGGCCATTGTTGATGATATAGGCGCGGTCGGTGACGGCCAGGGTTTCGCGCACGTTATGGTCGGTGACCAGGATGCCGATGTTGGTGCGCTTCAATTCAAAGATGATGCGCTGGAGTTCGAGCACCTGGATGGGATCGATGCCGGAGAATGGCTCATCGAGCAGCAGGAATTTCGGTTCGATGACCAGGGAGCGGGCGATTTCGACGCGACGCCGTTCGCCGCCGGAGAGCATGTAGCCCTGGCTGCGGCGGACTTTTTCAAGGCCCAGTTGTTCGATGAGACGGTCGAGGCGCTCGCGGCGCTCGCGATTGCGCAGCGGCAGCGTCTCCAGGATGGCCATCAAATTCTCTTCGACGGTGAGCTTGCGGAAGACGCTGGCTTCCTGGGGAAGATAGCTGATGCCGCGGCCGGCGCGCTTGTACATGGGCAGCGCGGTAATGTCCGAGCCGTCGACCAGGATGCAGCCTGAATCGGGGCTGATGAGGCCGACGATCATGTAGAACGAAGTGGTCTTGCCCGCGCCGTTGGCGCCGAGGAGGCCGACGACTTCGCCCTGGTCGACGCTGACGGTGACGTCGTCCACCACTTTGCGGCCGCGATACGATTTCGAAATTTCCCGGGTTTCGAGTTTGCTCATTTCGCGTGTTTGCGGTGGATGTGGCTGACGGCCGGTTTGCCGTCGGTGCCGGTCACGAGCAACCTGTCGTCATCGGAATAGTAAGTCAATTCAGCGCCTTGGGTGTTGCCGCGGATGCTGTCGTTCATGGTTGGTACGCCGCCGCTGAGGACGATCTTATTATCATCAGTGTAATACTCCGCGTGTTCGCTGGCGCCGGTACGGGTGCGGATGGGCCCGCTTTGTACGATCTGCACGGCGCCGTCGGCGAAGGCTTTCTGGAGGCGATTGTCGGCGCCTTCCTCGGCCAGCCAGGAGCGCAGGTCGTTGGACTTCATCTGCAGGCCGCCACGGTTGAGAAAGACGCCGCCGGAGTAGTGCGCCAAGCGATCGGTGTCGGTGTAAACCATGTGAGGCGCTTTTACCAGGGTGAAGACCGCGGCGGAGGTGTCGGGGGGGGTGGGCGATTCCGTTGGTTTCGCGGCTAGGGCGTTCGAGGGCGACGGTGCGGCGGGGTCCGCTTTTTTCTCTTCGCGCGATTGCGTGACGACGTGGCCATCGGCCAGGATGGAGCGCTTGTCGCGATCGATTTCGACGTGATCGGCCTGAATGCGATTGACGCCCTGCCAGAGCACCGCATCGCCATCGTATTTCACCTGCTTGTTGTGATTGGCCGAGGTCATCTTGCGGGCGACGGCTTGCAGGGGCTCGTCGCCGGAGAGCATGGCGGAATCGCTCTTCTTTTTGGATTGATCGGGAAGGCGGCTGGTGTTGACGTGGCCCTCGGCGGTGAAGTTGCCGCTCTTCTCGTCGAGCACGATGTTATCGGCGGTGGTGTTGCCGGTGGAGTCCCACATGCGGGCGTGCTTATCGAGGGTGATGCGGTTCTCGACCTGTTCGAGGATACCGCGATCGGCGCGGGCTTTTCGGTCGCCGGATTCGTAGGAAAAATCCTCCCACTGTTCCATGCGGGTGAGCTGGCTGGTTTTGGGATCGAAGGCGGCCGAAACATACTTGCTGACGGTGGTGGTGATGGGGTGTTTCTTAGCGGCTTCGGCGGCGTTGGGATCGCTGACGGTGCGGCAATTGACGGCGGCGAAAGACTGGATGCGGTTCTGCGGGCCGTAAACGATCAACATGTGGTCGCCGATGAATTTGCGATGGTGCTGCGCGGCGAGGTTGGGCATGAATTCGAGTTCGCTGGGCGCGTGGGTTTCCAGGTTATCGAGTTCGCGGCCGCCGGGGCGCATTTTCATCTGGATGATTTCGCTGCGCAGGATGCGGGTCTCGGCGGGATCGTGACCGGGGGTCGCGAGGGGCTTAGATTGCAGGAGGCCGTGGCCGGTGACGACGGCGGTGGAGAGCACGCTCTGGCCGTTGGTATCGCCAAACTGCATTTCCACTTTGTCGCCAGTGGCGGTGACTTGCGAGCCCTCGGAATCGGAAACCAGGCGTGCGTTGCCTTCGCCGGTGATTTTTTCGACCTGGCCGGTGTCGCCGTAATCCACGATGAGATGGTCGGCGGCGTATTGCAGTTTACGGCTGGGGTAGGAATCGGTGCCGTGGGCTTTCTGGGCGTCGACATGGTGGATCTTGCCGTCTTCGAGCGCGATGGTGGTTTCGCCGGCTTCGACGATGGTGTTGTCGCGCGTGAGTTTGGCCCAGGGCGTGAGCCAGATGCCGGCGAGGTTTTCGCGATAGATGACGCTACCGGCTTCGATCTTCATGGGCTTGGCGTGCGGCCCGGGGGGATTCCAATGCAACTCGGCCTGACTGTTGAGGTTCAGCTCGCGGGTGCTGGGATCGTAGGATGCGCCGACGGCTTTGCCATCGCCGTTCTCGAATTTGAAAGTTGCGGGGCGATCGGTGACGGCCTTGCCGGTACCGCTATCGAAGGTGACGCCGGAAGAATGAATGGAGACGAGGGTGTGTTTGGATTGGCCTTGGTTGGGGACGGCGAGGGTGATATCGACCGCGCCATCGGAGTAGAGGCGCTTTTGCGACTGGCTGTAATCGGCGTGCGCGCTGCGGACCAGATTGTAGGTGTCGGTGTGCATGGAGGGCATGCGCAGTTCGACCTGTTCGAGTTCGACCTGGTTGGAATCTTTGGCCTGGCGCGCGTCCTTTGCGGTGATGCGGCAGACGGTGCGGCTTTCGGGGGGCTCGGAGGTTTCGATCCAGCTCCAATCCTGGGCGGCGGAACTGAGTTCCGGGGCCATGGCGGCGGGCTTAGCGGGGGCTTGGTCGTGCAGTTCGCGTTTCTGAAGCCGGTAGGTCGTCGCGAGGCCTCCCAGCAGCAGGATAATCGCCACCAGGATGAGCCAGCGGGTACCTCGCATGGATACTTTCTATTGTAGCAATGCGGCGCGGGCGGGCTTGGTTCAGGGTGTAACGCTGGGGAAGGCGGATTGCCAATCCGCCGCAGAGAAGCATAGCCACGACCAAATAGAAAGCGGCAGGCTCCTGGACGCTCCGTTACCGTCGCGGCTCGGTGTTACCGTCGCGGCTCGGTGTTACCGTCGCGGCTCGGTGTTACCGTCGCGGCTCGGTGTTACCGTCGCGGCTCGGTGTTACCGGCGGGCGGTGACGGCGGCTGGCTTGGGCGCGGCGTCGGGCACGGCTACGGGCTTGGCTTCCGGGTCGGGCTTCATCAAGCCCAACTGGCGGCGCAAGGCGGTGTCGACGGTGGCGCGGATGTCGGTGTTATCCTTCAGGAACTGGCGGGCATTTTCGCGGCCCTGACCGATGCGGTCGCCCTGGTAGCTGAACCAGGAGCCGCTCTTTTCGATGAGGTTTTGGGCCACGCCGAGGTCGAGCAGGTCGCCTTCCTTGGAGATGCCTTCGCCGTAGATGATGTCGAATTCGGCTTCGCGGAAGGGGGATGCCACTTTATTTTTAACGACTTTCACCTTAGTGCGGTTGCCGACTACGGCGTCGCCGTCTTTGATGGCGGCGATGCGGCGGATATCGACGCGGACGGAGGCGTAGAATTTCAGGGCGCGGCCGCCGGTGGTGGTTTCCGGGTTGCCGAACATGACGCCGATCTTTTCGCGGATCTGGTTGATGAAGATGAGGCAGGTCTTGGAGCGGGAGACCACGCCGGTTAGCTTACGGAGGGCCTGGGACATCAGGCGGGCTTGGAGGCCCATGTGGCTATCGCCCATTTCGCCGTCGAGCTCGGCTTTGGGAACGAGGGCGGCCACGGAATCGACCACCAGCACGTCGATGGAGCCTGAGGCAATCAGGGCGGCGGTGATTTCGAGCGCCTGTTCGCCGTAATCGGGCTGGGAGACCAGGAGGTTGTCGACATCGACGCCGAGTTTGCGGGCGTAGGAGGGGTCGAGGGCGTGTTCGACGTCGATGAAGGCCGCCATGCCGCCCTTTTTCTGGGCTTCGGCGATGACTTGCAGGGCGATGGTGGTTTTGCCGGAGGACTCCGGGCCGTAGATCTCGTTGATGCGGCCGCGGGGGAAGCCGCCGACGCCGAGGGCGGCATCGAGGGAAATGGAGCCGGTGGAGATGACGGCGACTGGAACGATGGCGTCTTTGGAGCCAAGGCGCAGGATGGAGCCTTTGCCGAACTGCTTTTCGATCTGCCCGAGGGTTAGGTCCAATGCGCGGGCGCGCTCTTTGTCATCCATGAGAAACTCCTTCCGAGTGGCGAAAGGAGATTATAGCAATGTTTTATCTGGGGCGAAAGTGAGGCGAAGATAAGAGAGAAGAAAGGGGCAGGATTTGCGATAGAGCGGGATGGGCGGGACGCTCCGTTAGAAAGCGGGGAAAGAGTGCCGGGCATGCGGAAGCGCCGGCCCCACCTCAAGGGCAACAGCATGTGTTCGTATCCCAAGCGATGCGATTCGGAGTTCATCGGGGTTATAGTTAAGTCTATCGAGAGAGGGATTGTGGATGACTGACTGCGTTCAGAAGAAGTCTGAAAACCTGGACTTGATCTTAGAGACAACCGGGTTATCCTCCATCTCCGGCGGGGTACCCGGCATTTCCGCCGATGGGCAGTTTTCGGGCAAGCCTTTGTTGCTGTGGCTGGAGACAACGGCGCGCTGCAATCTACGCTGCGCGAAATGCGGCCACTCTTTCGATCCGGCGGGAACGCCTCGTATTCTTCCACGCAACTTACCGGACGCGGTGGTGGACGAAGCGGATGATTATTTCGCAGCGGCCGTCAAGGTGAGGCTTTCCGGGTACGGAGAGATGTTCCTGTACGCTCGGCTGCGGACGCTGGTGGAACGGCTGAAGGGGCATAAGTGCTGGATCGAAGGCACGACCAACGGCGTGGTCATTGACCGCAGCGAAATCGACTGGCTGGTGGCGCTGGGGTGGGACCAACTGGTGTTCTCGATCGACGGCGTTGAGCCCGAGACCATGCAGCGGCTGCGGGGCGCGGACATCAATAAGATCTGGAGCATCCTTAGATACATCAAGGAGAAGAAAGAGCAGCTCAATACGGATAAGCCGCAGATCGTGGTGGGCTTCGTGGCGCAGTCGGACAATTTGCACGAGTTGCCCGACCTGGTGCGGAAATTAGCGGATTTGAATGTCTGCTTTCTGGCAGTGAATACGCTGCATCACAAGAAGTATGAACCCGGTAGCGACGACCCTTATGGCAAGCTCTGCCAAGACTTTACGCTCGCGCATCTGAAGCGCAGTCAGGTGGAAGGGTTGATCGAGGAAGGGCGAAAGCTGGCCGAGCAAGCTCGTATCGGGTATGGCGTTTACATCGATATCGACCGTGTGTACCGGGAAGCGCCGGAGGAAGCCGCGGAGGAGTTGATCACCTTCGACCACCAACCGGAGGTCAAGCCAGCCGACGTTAAACCGTTGAAGCCGTTTTATTGCGTCTATCCGTGGACTTCGCTGTTCGTGACCGCGCGGGGAAGCACCACGGTGTGCTGCTCGATGCGGGGCGACATCGGGACGGTTTCCAATTCCGGCGATCTCGACCGCGTGTGGAATGGCGAGCCTTTGCGCGAAATTCGGCAGTCGATTGCGAGCGGGGAAATCCACCCCAAGTGCGCTTATTGCGTGAGCCGGAACCGTCATTTGAGCAGCTTCGTGGATCTGGACGCAGCTAAGGAAGCACTGGTGCAGCTAAAGAAGGAGTCGGCGCCGGCGGGTGTTCCGGCGGCGATACCGGCCGGGGCCATCTTCGGATATTGCGACACGCGCGAGTTGCAGAGCAGCGGGGCGGGACGGCTGCGCATCGCCGGTTGGATCGCCAGCGGACGGCATGGTTCGCCGGTGCGGGAGGTCAGGATCACGCTGCAGGGGAAGGATTTGGGAACGGTGCGGCAATTCTATCCCCGGCCGGACGTAGCGGCGCATTTCGGGCGCAAGAACCTGCTGTACAGCGGCTGGCAGGTTCACGTGGAGTTACCGGCCCTTCGTCCCGGGCGGTACGAACTCGAAGTCGAGGGCACCGACAACGATGGCACGTCGGGCAAACTCGCGCCGCTCTCCCTGAACATCGCCGGTTGACGGCGCCAGGCGTGAACCGCGCTTGCGCGGGCGGAAGGCGCGGCGGTATGCTTTCTTAGTCCCGCCACACGATGGCCTGGAGATCTTCCTATGACTCAGATGCGTACTGCCTTGTTTGCGACCGCGCTGGTTGCGACCCTGTTCACGTCATGCGCGACGAAAGATGCCGGCCTTGTCGCCGGTCCGGAGTTCCAGAAGAAGTTTCAAGAGGCGCTGATTGCCGCCAAGCCGGGCGCCGTGATCGACCTGCCGGAAGGGCGCTTGGACATGGACCGGGCGCTTTCGCTCTCGGTGGACGGGGTGACGATTCGCGGCAAGGGCATCGATAAGACGATCCTGTCATTCAAGAACCAGAAGACGGGACCGGCGGGACTGACGGTGACATCGAATGGTTTCACGCTGCAGGATCTGGCGATCGAGGACACCAAGGGCGACGCGCTGAAAATCAACGGGGCGACCGGGGTGACGATCCAGCGCGTGCGCACGGAGTGGACCGGCGGCCCGAGCGATAAGAACGGTTCTTACGGCATCTATCCGGTGCAATGCAAGAATGTGCTGATCGAGGGATCGGTATCGATCGGGGCGGCTGACGCGGGGATCTACGTGGGGCAGTCCAGCAACATTATCGTGCGCGACAGCCGGGCGGAAGCGAACGTGGCGGGTATCGAGATCGAGAATTCGCAATTCGCGGATGTGTACCACAACAAGGCTTTGCACAACACGGGCGGCATTCTGGTGTTCAATTTGCCGGATTTGCCGGTGAAGGGCGGGGGCAATACGCGGGTGTTCGAGAACGAGATCACGGACAACAACACGCAGAATTTCGGCGCGAAGGGCAGCATGGTGGCGAAGGTGCCGACCGGGACCGGGGTGATCGTGCTGGCCACCAATCACGTGGAAGTTTTCAAGAATACGATTAAGGACAACAATACGGCGAACGTTTCGGTGATCAGTTATTTCACGACGGGGAATCCGATCAACGATGCGAGCTACGATCCATTTCCGGCGGCGATTTACGTGCACGACAACAGCATTAGCGGGGGGGGACGAATCCGGGCGGCGAATACGCGGATGCGCTGGCGCCGGTGGTAGGCAAGCCGCTGCCCGCGATTTTATTCGACGGCGTGGTGAATCCGAAGATGCTGACAGCGGCGAAGCGGCTGCCGGACGATCAACGGATTTGCTTCCAGAACAACGGCGACGCCACTTTCATGAATTACGACGCGGGGGGGCATTTCAAGCACGTCAGCCGCGATTTGAAGCCTTACGCCTGTTCGCTGGCGCCGCTCGGGGCGGTAAACCTGCCCGCGGCTCCGGCGGCCGCAGCTCCGGCCGGAGGCAATTAGCGCGATGCAGCGCAGGCTGACGCTGCTTGCCGGCGCATTGCTATTGACCGGATGTGGAAGCCGCGGGGTGCGCTCGCACATCGCGGAGCCGTATCCCGCCAAGCTTTCCGGGTGGCGGCTGTTCGTGGGCGATGCGGCGGCGTTGAAACCCAATGCGGGTGTGGTGCCGTACGATCTGAACACGCCGCTGTTTTCGGACTACGCGACGAAGTACCGATTCGTATGGATGCCGCCGGGGACCTCGGCTACTTACAGCGACACGGAGGCGTTTACCTTTCCGGTGGGCGCGATTTTGGCCAAGTCGTTCGCCTATGCGGATGCGGCGCAGGGCGGGAAGCAGCGGATAATCGAGACGCGGCTGCTGGTAAACGGGAGCGCCGGATGGGTCACGCTGCCCTACGTCTGGAACCGGGAGCAAACGGAGGCGACGTTGGATGTGGCGGCCGATCCGGCGAGCGTGGACTGGGTGAATGCGGCGGGCAAGAAGTACCACATCGACTACGTGATTCCGAACACGAATCAGTGCAAGGGTTGTCACGACCGGTCAAAAGTGGTGACGCCGATCGGGCCCAAGGCGCGCAATCTGAATAAAGATTACAACTATCCGGAAGGGCGCTTCAATCAACTGGCTTACTGGACCAAGGTGGGGTATTTGAGGGGCGCTCCGGCGCCGGAGCAAGCGCCGAAGCTGGCGGTGTGGGACGATGCGGCGAGCGGTTCGCTGGATGCGCGGGCGCGAGCTTACCTGGAAGTGAATTGCTCGCACTGCCACAATCCGCGGGGTCCCGCGAACACGACGGGTCTTTATTTGCTGGCGAGGCAGACGGATCCGATGCGGCTGGGGCTATGCAAGGTGCCGGTATCGGCTGGGCAAGGCTCGGGCGATCTGCTATTCGACGTGGTGCAGGGGAAGCCGGAGGAATCGATTCTGATCCACCGCATGGAATCGACGACGCCAAAGGTGATGATGCCGGAGTTGGGGCGCACCATGCGGCACGAGGAAGGCATTGCGCTGATCCGGCAGTGGATTACGTTCGATGGAGGGGAACTGCAGCGCGTCGAAGTCGGGGCATCTCTAGCGCGGTATGAGCGCGAGGCGGGCGCGAAAGCGCTTGACTTTGGCGCGATTGCCGCAATCCCGCATGCCGCACCATTGGCGGGAGTGGTTGCGGCTGGTGTCGAGGAAGAGCCAACCGCAGTCGTCGCCGGGGCATTGGTTCAGTTTGGGCGGTTGCGCGGAGGTCAGGAGATCGGCGGCGGAGAGGGATATGGGCCAGAGGATGCGGTCGAGCGATGGGGCCGTTTGGCAGAAGGCCCAGGTGTAGCGGTTTCCTTCCAGGATTAGACTTTGGTGGGCGCGGGCGATGGTGAGTTCGTGGCGCAGGGCGGCGGTATCGGCATCGGGCGGGCGCGAGTTCTTCAAAGAACATTGGAAGATGCGGTAAAGGGACTCGCGGAGAGCGGCGGCGCGGTTGAAGATGACCGCCGCCGTGCCGGGGTCGTCCACGGCGAGACGCGCCAGGGATGGCGCTTTACGGGGCTCGATGACGCCGGCTAACAGGCTCCAGTCGAGGAGGTCATGGTAGGAGGCAAGCTTGTCGCGAAGGACAACACCGGCGATCGAGCGGCCGCCGACGGTATTGATGAAATCGAGGCACGTGTGGCCGCCGACCAATTTCACATGTAAGCGGTCTGCGATTTTTGACAGGTCAGGCGGGGCATGATAGTCTGTAACCACTATGAATAGATTAGCAGGTTACACGATGATCGGGTTTATGGCGCTGGCCGCAGCGGCGGTGGCGCAACAGCCGCAGAATCCGGCTGACGAGATCAGCGGAATGTTCGGGTACGTGAACAAGCAGGTGCTGGACATGGCCAAGGATTTTCCGGCGGACAAATACGATTTCAAGTTGAAGCCGGAGATGCGGACATTCGGCGCGGTGATGGTGCACATCGCATCGGGCAACGTGTACGCGGCCAAGGCGGGACGCGGGGAGAAAGTGAAGTGGGACGAGTTAGACGCGAAGAATTACAAAGGCAAGGATGCGATTGTGGCGTTATTGGAGAAGTCGATCGCGGATGCGACGGCGACCTTGAAGGCCCGGCCGGCGGACAGTTTTCACAAATCGGTGGAGCCGTGGCTTTCGGTGATCGAGCATTCGGGAGAGCACTATGGGCTGCTGGTGGCTTATTACCGGGCCAACGGGATGGTGCCTCCGGCGTCGCGGCCGCGAAAGAAATAGGAGGCGGGTCCTCCATTTTCCGCAGCTTTTGGGCTCCGAACGGAATCTATGGGGGATAGACCGCGCGGCAGGTTCCGGGGGAAAACCGGGCCTGATATAATTGGATATCCAACGCGGTCAAGCATAGACATGCCATTGAAACCCATCACCGCCAACCCGGGCGCGGAAAAGAAAGTGTATCTATTAAAGCCGCGAGGATTTTGCGCGGGTGTAGTACGGGCTATCGACGTCGTCAAGATCGCCCTGGATCTGTACGGGCCGCCGGTTTACGTTCGCAAGGAAATCGTACATAACAAACACGTTGTGGACGAGCTTCGGCGCGCTGGGGCGGTTTTCGTGGAAGAGCTGGAGGAGGTGCCGAACGGCGCCCGGGCCATTTTCAGCGCCCATGGGGTGGCTCCCGAGGTGCGGCGGGAGGCCGAAGCTCGAAGCCTGGAAGTGATTGACGCGACTTGCCCTCTGGTGACCAAGGTTCATTTGGAAGCGGTCCGCTTTGCCCGGGACGGCTACAGCATCGTGCTGATCGGGCACAGCCACCACGACGAAGTGATCGGCACCCTGGGCGAAGCGCCGGATTCCACCTTTCTGGTCGAGACCGTCGAGGATGTCGACCGGCTGCAACTGCCAGACTCCGCTCGCGTCCGCTACCTGACCCAAACCACCCTGAGCCTCGACGAAACACGCGACATCATCGTTCGGCTGAAAGAACGATTCCCTCTGATGGAGGGTCCGACGGCGCAGGATATCTGCTACGCCACCGAAAACCGCCAAATGGCGGTGAAGGGCGTGGCCGAGCATTGCGATCTGCTGCTGGTGGTCGGTTCGCAGAACAGTTCCAATTCCAAGCGTCTGGTGGAAGTGAGCGCCAATGCGGGAGTGCGCGCTTACCTGGTAAACGATTACGGCGAAGTCGATATCGCCTGGCTGAACGGCGTTCGTAATGTGGCGGTCACCGCCGGAGCCTCCGCGCCGGAAAATCTGGTGGAGGATTTAGTCGGTTTCCTGCGTGACCAGGGTTTTCACCAGCTGGAAGAAGTGGAACTGATCGACGAAGACGTGCGCTTCTCCCTGCCTCCAGAGTTGACTCGCGCAGCTCCGGGACTAACGACGATTTCCGCACGATGAGCACATCAACTGCATACGCACAGGACACCATGATCTCCGCGGCTGGCCGGGCCGCGCGGCGGGCGGCGGATCGCTTGCTGGCGCTCCAGGATACGGAAGGCTACTGGTGCGCGGACCTCACCGCCGATACCACGCTCGAATCCGATTACATCCTTTTGCAGCTCTGGATGCACCCGCCTCTGGAAGGCGTTTGGAATCCGCCCACGCGCGCGCTGGTCGAAAAAGCGGTGGAATCGATCCTGATCCCGGCAACTGCCGGATGGGGGATTCAATATCTACGTCGAAGGGTCCGTCCGAGATCAGCGCGACGGTGAAAGCCTACTTCGCGTTGAAAGTCGCGGGTGTGCCCGTACGACGATGCCCGCCTGGTCCGCGCGCGCGGAGCGCATCCTGGACCTGGGCGGCCTGCAGTCGGCGAACAGCTACGTCAAGATCAATCTCAGCCTGTTCGACATGTACCCGCGGCAGTATTGCCCGACCATACCGCCCGAAGTGATGTTCGTTCCGGGGAATTTCCTGTACCAGATGTCGGCCTGGACGCGAGCCATCGTGGTGTCGCTGGCGATCGTGCATTCGAGCAATCCGCGGCGCCCGGTGCCTGCCGGATTCAATCTGGACGAGTTGTACAAGCCCGGCGTCAGCCTGGCCTTCGAGCCGGCGAAGAATTTCTTTTCGTGGCGCAGCTTCTTTCTCAACGCCGACCGGTTCCTGAAGTTCTGGGAGAGGCACGGGTCGCAAGCGCTGCGCAAGAAAGCCCTGAAGGCAGCGGAGCAATGGATGCTGGCGCGCTGCGAACATTCCGACGGCCTGGGCGCGATCTATCCGCCGATGATGTACGCGATCATGGCGCTGGACGTTCTGGGCTATCCGGCCGATCATCCGGCCAGCCAGGAAGCGCGCTATCAATTCGAACGGCTGATGATCGACGACGGAAAGCGGTTCCTCTTCCAGCCGTGCTTTTCGCCGATCTGGGACACGGGAATTGGCGGTTTTGCATTGGGCGAAGCTCAGTCGCATAGCGGCGACGCCTTTGCAGAAGGGGCGCTGCAGCGTGCCGCCGATTGGCTTCTTTCGAAAGAGGTCCGGCTGAAGGGCGACTGGTCGGTGAAGCGTCCGAAGACGGAGCCCTCCGGGTGGGGCTTTTGAATTCCGCAACGAACACTATCCCGATATCGACGACACGGCCATGGTGCTGCTGGCTTTGAGCCGGGCGCGCGCCTCCGACGGCGCCGCGCAGAGAGCCTGTCACCGCCGCGCGCTGAACTGGCTGCTGGCCATGCAGTCGAAGGACGGCGGATGGGCGGCGTTCGACGTGGACAACAATTGGGAATTTCTGAGCGCGGTTCCGTTTGCCGACCACAACGCCATGCTCGATCCGACGTGTCCCGATATTACGGGCCGGGTGATGGAAGCGCTGAGCGCGCACGGGTTGAGCGGCGACGCATCCGGCGGTGCAGCGCGGGCGTCGATTACCTGTTAAGCGCAATCAGGAATGCCCGATGGAAGCTGGTACGGGCGCTGGGGCGTGGATTACATCTACGGTACTTGTTTCTGCGCTGCGGGGCTTGCAGGCGCGGCGCGAGAGACGATCGCGAAGCTTCACATCCTGCGCGCCGGCGAGTGGCTGCGCTCGATTCAAAACGCCGATGGCGGCTGGGGCGAAAGCTGCGCCAGCTACGATCAGGCATGTTTCGTTGCCGGCCGAAAGCACGCCATCGCAAACGGCGTGGGCCATCTGGGCCTGATCGCGGGCGGCGACACCACCAGCCTCAGCGTGCAGCACGGCATCGAATATCTGGTGGAAACGCAGCGGCCGGACGGGGGCTGGGACGAAGAACTGGCCACCGGCACGGGCTTCCCCAAAGTTTTTTACTTGAACTATCACTATTACCGTTTACTATTTCCCGTTGCTGGCGCTTTCCGGCTTCCTTAAGTGCGAAGCAGGCACGGGGCAAACCGGAGCCAATCAACTATGAGATTTCCGCTTTCGATGACCGCCGGGATGGCCGGGTACATTTTCAAGAACAGATGCGCCCGCGCCCGGAGTGGCAGAAAGACGTGGCGGCCGCGCCGGATGCATCGAATCCGTTCCGCATCCTGCACGGAGCTCCGGCGGAGCGAGCCAACCGGCAGCCTCACCCGATGATCAGCAAGCGGTTTCCGCTGGTGATGATGCTGGAGCCGTTGCACGCCTGCAATCTGACCTGCACGGGTTGCGGCCGCATTCGCGAATACGAATCCACCATTCGCGAGCGCATACCGCTGGAGGAGTGCCTGGCAGCCGTGGATGAATGCGGCGCGCCGATGGTATCGATTTGCGGCGGCGAGCCGATGATGTATCCGCAGATCGGCGAATTGGTCAGCGGCATTCTGGCTCGCAATAAGAATATTTATCTCTGCACCAACGGCATGTTCATCGTGAAGCGGCTGAACGAGTTCAAGCCCGACAAGCGTTTCTTTTTCAACGTGCATCTGGACGGTATGGAGAAGAATCACGACATTTGCGTGGAGCGCGAGGGCGTGTTCAACGAGGCCATCGAAGGAATCAAGGCGGCCAAGGCCGCCGGTTTCATGGTGTGCACCAACACCACCGTTTACAAAGAGACCGACATGAAAGAGATCGAGGAGCTGTTCGAATACCTCGAACAGTTTCAACGTGGATGGCCACCAATTCGCGCCGGCCTACGGCTATTCGGCGGTCAACGATCGCGAAATCTTCATGACGCGCGACGATATCCACGAGAAGTTCAAGGACATCGAGCGGATCGCGAAGCGCTATTCCGTGAAGCAGACGCCGCTGTATCTGGAATTCCTGCGCGGCGACGCGCGAGCTGCCATGCACCGCCTGGGGCACTCCGACTTACAACGTGAAGGGCTGGAAAGGCCCGTGCTATCTGATCACGGATGGCCATTACAAGACCTTCGAAGGGTTGATGACCCAGACGCCGTGGGAGAATTACGGACCGGGCAACGATCCGCGGTGTGAGCATTGCATGATGCATTGCGGGTTTGAGCCATCGGCGGCGTTGGGGATCAACGCGACGCTGGGCGACAATTTGAAGATGTTGGCGTGGGCTTTGAAGTGAGGGGACGCTTGCTTACGCGCGCGGCTCGTTAGATGAAGCCGACGCTGGTAACCGGCGCATCTGGCTTCCTGGGCTGGCATGTAGCCCGCCTGCTCGTCGAGCGGGGCATCGGGTGAGGGCTTTGGTGCGGCGTTCCAGCAAGATTGGCGAGTTGGATGTCGAGCGGGTTGAAGGAGACCTGCGGGACCCGGCTTCTGTGGCGGGCCGCCGCCGGCTGCGGGCTGGTCTTTCACGTTGCCGCGGACTACCGGCTGTGGGCGGCCGACGAAGACGAACTGTACCGCTCCAATGTTGACGGCACCCGCAACGTCTTGGAGGCGGCCCGCAAGGCCGGAGCGGATCGCGTGGTCTATACCAGTACGGTGGGCTGTATCGGCGTGCCTCGGGACGGGGAAGGCAACGAGGAGTGTCCGGTTTCCCTGGAAGAAATGAAGGGGGCTTACAAGCGCTCAAAGTTCCTGGCCGAGCGGGTGGCGCTGGAGTTCGCGGGCGCGGGATTGCCGGTGATAATTGTGAATCCTACAGCCCCGATCGGCGATCACGATATTAAGCCGACGCCGACGGGGAAGATTGTGCTGGATTTCTTGAAAGGGGACATGCCGGCGTTTATCGATACCGGATTGAACGTGGTGGCCGCGAGCGACGTGGCGTTGGGCCAGTTGCAAGCCTGCGAACACGGCCGTCCAGGTGAACGCTACATTCTGGGATCGCAGAATCTGACTTTGGCCCAAATTCTCGAAAAGTTAGCGGCCATTACCGGGCGTCCGGCGCCGACGGTGCGACTGCCGTACGCGGTAGCGTATGCCGCCGGGGTTGTGACGACGGCGTGGGCGCGGGTTTCCGGCAAACCGCCTCGCGCGCCGCTGGACGCGGTCCGCATGGCGCGCAAGAAAATGTTCGTTTCCCACGCGAAGGCGGCGCGCGAGTTGGCGTTTGCGCCGGGTTCAGCGGAGGGCGCGCTCACGCGGGCGGTGGAATGGTTTCGGGCCAACGGGTACTGTTAGTAGCCGCCGAGCCCCGCGAATTCGGCGGGTTGGCGCGGTATTGTTCGAATGTGAGTCAGTTGTCCTGGCCGGTCTATTGGGCGAAGTCAGCGGAGTGTGACGGCCGCCAGTTCTTTATGGTGGCGAATGGAGCGGGAGCGGCATTCGCCGGCGAGGCGGCGGAAGTGGGCTGGGAGGCATGCCGGCCCGATGCGATGGTTAGTATGGGATACTGTGGCGCGCTGGACCCAGCGCTTCAGATCGGCGATGTTTTCGTGGCCACGGCAGTGGATGCCGGCGAACGGCGTCTGGCTGTGCGCGTTCCGCAATCTGCTCCCAATTGCGCGCAAGGCATTCTGGCGTCTATCGACCGAGTCGCCCAAACAGCGGCAGAAAAGCAGCGTTTGCGAGACACGGGCGCCTCCGCCGTCGAAATGGAAGCGGCGGGCGTGGCAGCCAGAGCTCGCGCGCGCGGTATCCCTTTTTTCTGTGTGAAATCGGTCACGGACACCGCCGCACAGAGCTTCGTCATCGATTTGAATCAGGCGCTGCTTTCCGACGGGCATTTCGGTACAATAAATCTTTTAACGTCAGCATTGAGAAATCCTGGGAAAGCATTCCCGGAGTTGTTCCGGTTGCGCCGTTCCTGTCTTACCGCTGCGCGAACATTAGGAGAATTCATTGCCGGTTGCCGATTCTGACTGGAGTATCCCGCCAACCATGCACGCGGCTGTATACAAAGGCCAGAGTATCGTCTCCGTTGAGCAGGTTCCCATCCCTGAGATCGGGCCGCGCGAGATACTAGTCCGCGTCGAGGCGTGCGGAATCTGCCACACGGATCTGAAGAAAATCGAATACAACCTTCTCGCTCCTCCGCGCATCTATGGACATGAGACAGCAGGTGTCGTGGTCAGCGCAGGAAGCGGGGTTACGCGTTTTGTGCCTGGCGACCGGGTGGTTGTGTTTCACCACATCCCTTGCAGGAACTGCTTTTATTGCCAGCGCAAGTTATATGCCCAGTGCCCGGTTTACAAGAAGGTCGGCGTGACCGCGGGTTTCGAACCCGCGGGCGGCGGCTTTTCCCAGTACGTTCGGGTGATGGACTGGATCGTGGAGCACGGCGTGGAAAAGATTCCAGACGGTGTATCATTCGAGCGGGCCTCATTTGTTGAGCCCGTCAATACCTGTCTGAAGGCCGTGGTTCAATGCGCTCCGCAACCGGGCGAGACAGCCGTGGTGATCGGCCAAGGCCCCATTGGTCTGCTCTTCACCATGCTGCTGGGGCGCACCGGCACAAAGATTCTGACTAGCGATACCATCGCAGCGCGGCGCGAGCTTTCCGTCCGCTGCGGCGCCCTGGAAGCCTGGGACCCGCGCGAAGCCAACGTAGAAGCGGAGGTCCGCCGGCTGACGGACCAACGCGGCGCGGATCTCGTAATCGTAGCCGCATCCGTACCCGGAATCGTGGAACAGGCGATCCGTCTTTCCCGGCCGGGCGCGCGCATTCTTCTGTTCGCGCAGACTTCAGAAGCCGAACGCGTCGAGATTTCCGGCGCATCCATATGTGTCGGCGAACGCAATCTGTTCGGCTGCTACAGCGCTTCGGTGGACCTGCAGAAGGAGTCGGCCGATTTGGTCTTCAGTGGCGCGTTACCCGTGGAAGAGCTGATCTCCCATCGGGTTCCGCTCGTTAAAATCAGTTCAGGATTCGATTTGGCCTTGCATCCCGGTCCCGAATCTTTGAAAATTATCGTTCAGCCACAGAGGTGGACACAGTGAAAACGCAGATGATGGCTGCCGTGCTGTATGGCAAGGAACACTTGCAGGTAGAGCCGGTGTCTGTTCCCAAGATCGATGATGGCGACATTCTGGTTCAAGTTCGCGTTGCGCTGACATGCGGTACCGACGTCAAAGTATTTCGCCGCGGGTATCATGCCCGCATGATCGTGCCTCCCGCCGTGTTCGGGCACGAGTTGGCGGGCGACGTCGTGTCCGTTGGTAAAGACGTCAAGAACTTTGAAATCGGCGAGCGCGTGGTGGCGGCCAACTCCGCGCCCTGCGAGGAGTGCTTCTTCTGCCGCCGGGGCTTGCAAAACCTGTGCGAGGATCTGCTTTTCAACAACGGCGCTTACGCCGAGTACATTCGCATTCCCGCACGCATCGTGGAGCGAAATACCTATCGCATTCCGGATGGCGTGAGCTACCACGACGCCGCATTGATCGAGCCGCTGGCATGCGTGCTGAAGGGCTTTGAAGAGACCAACCCGCGTCCGGGCGATACGATCGCGATCCTGGGGCTGGGGCCGATCGGCCTGATGTTCGTGAAACTGGCGAGTCTTTATGGCTGCCGGGTGATCGCGATCGGGCGGCGGCGCACGCAATTGGAGCGGGCCGAAGCCATGGGAGCGCACGAACTGGTGCGCGCTGACCAGCATACCAACACCGTGGAAGCGGTCCGCAATCTGACTGGCGGACGCGGAACCGACATCGCTGTCGAGGCAGTTGGCAAGCCGGAAACCTGGCATTGGGTGCTGGATATGGTGCGCCGCGGCGGGACCGTCAACTTCTTCGGCGGATGCCCCAACGACAGCCGGGTCATGTTCGACACCAACCGGCTGCACTACTCCGAGATCACCTGCAAGGCGAGCTTCCATCACACGCCAGCTTTCATCCGCAAGGCGTTGGATCTGGTGGTACGCGGCGACATCAGTTCGCGCGATTTCGTAAACAGCGAAGAGCCGCTGGCGAACCTGCTAGAAGTGATGCGGCACCTGATGAGTCACAACGGCCATCTGAAGACGGCCATTATTCCGTGATCTTGCTGCCGCCTAAGGAGTATCTTCTTTCGCCGGAGGCGGCTGCCGCGCGCTACACGCCCACCGAGGCGGAAACCTATACCCGCTGGCTGGCCACGCATCACTACGAAAATTTTCAGGTGGTCAGCTTCCTGCTGCCTAAGCGCCTGCATCAGGATTTCTACAACGTCTATGCCTATTGCCGGTGGGCCGACGATTTGGGCGACGAGATGGATTCGGCGGCCGAGAGTTTGCGGCTGCTGGCCTGGTGGCGGACACAGTTACAGGCGATGTACGCGGGCGAGGCGACGCATCCGGTGTTCCTGGCGTTGCGTGGGACGGTAGCGCGGCACGCGATTCCGATGGAGCCTTTTGCGGAACTGATCGACGCCTTCGTGCAGGATCAAACCGTAAGCCGCTACCGGACATGGGAAGAGGTATACGGTTACTGCCGCTATTCGGCGAACCCGGTAGGGCGGCTGGTGCTGTATTTGTGCGGCTATTCGGATGATCAGCGACAGCAGCTCTCCGACGCCACTTGTACGGCGCTGCAGCTCGCGAATTTCTGGCAGGACGTGGCGGTGGATCTGGAAAAAGATCGCGTGTATATTCCGCTGGAGGTGCTGGCGCGGTATGGATACACGGTGGAAGATTTGTTCGCTCGCCGCATGACGCCCGTTTTTCGCGAAGTGATGCGCGAAATTGTAGCCTGCGCGCACGATTGGTTCGTGGAAGGCTTGCCGCTTATTGGGATGGTGGACCGGCGGCTGGCGCTGGATCTGGACCTGTTCAGCCGGGGCGGCATGCGCGTCCTCGACAAAATCGCGCAGCAGGATTACGACGTGTTTTCGCACCGTCCGGCGATTTCCAAGGCGGAGCGCGTCTGGCTGCTGCTGGGCTCGCTGGCGCGCACGGCATTTTCGCGGGCGGCGTGATGACCGCTGTCGAAGAGTCGTACGCTTACTGCCGCCGGGTGGCGCGCACGCGAGCGCGCAATTTCTATTACTCCTTCGTGCTGCTTTCGAAGGAGCAGCGCAACGCGATGTGCGCGGTCTATGCCTTCATGCGCCATTGCGACGATTTGAGCGACGAGCCAGGCGCGACGCGCGCCGCTCTGGAGCAATGGCGAACCGCCCTCGAAGAGGCTTTGGCGGGGCGCTGCGGCGCGCACGCCGCGTTGCCGGCGTTCCACGATACGGTGGAGCGGTACCAGATACCGGCGCGCTACTTTCACGAGATGATCGATGGGGTGGCATCCGATCTGGAACCGCGGCGTTTTCAGAGCTTCGATGAGTTGTACCGCTACTGCTATCTGGTAGCGTCCACGGCGGGGTTGTGCACCATCCATATTCTTGGATTCCAAGCGCCCGAAGCGCCGGCGCTGGCGGAGAAATGCGGCATCGCTTTTCAGCTGACCAACATCCTGCGCGATATCAAGGAGGACGCGGGATTAGGGCGCATTTACCTGCCCGCCGAAGACCTCGGCCGCTTTGGCGTTACGGAGGATGACATTCGGCGAGGCGCGCGGACGCCGGAATTCATCGAGATGATGAATTTCGAGGCCGGGCGAGCCAGGCAGTACTACGCGGACTCGCGCCCGCTACTGGGGATGGTCGATCCGGCGGGGCGGGCGTCGCTTGGGGCGCTCATTTCCATCTACTCGCGTCTACTGGATCGCATTAAGAAGAGCAACTACGACGTATTTGCGCGGCGCATCTCGCTTCCGGCCAGCGAAAAGCTGTGGATCGCACTGCGCGCCGCAATGCACCTATAATCGTAGTCTGATGAAAGCTCGCGTTTACGTCTCTCCAAAAACGACTGTCCTCGATCCGCAGGGCAAAGCCGTTCGCGCCGCTCTGGCCGGGCTGGGGCATACAGCAATCACGGAGGTGCGGCAGGGGAAATTTTTCGATATCACCATTGCGGACGGCGTGACGCCTGAACAAGCGCGCAAGGAAATGGAGACGATCGCACACGAGGTGCTGGCGAATCCGGTGATCGAGGAATTCCGCGTCGAGATTGTACCGGCGTAGTTTATCGGCGCGGCGGCGCTGCCGGGTAGGGAGCAGGGAATTGGCCGCCGATGGACGCGGATCAACGCGGATCAAGGACACGATGCGGAAGGGCGGCTTTTGACTGCGCGCGGCTCAGGGAGACGGCGGAAGGCAGGCAGGCGAGGAGCGCGGAAAAATTGAAGGGCGGTCAGGCTTGCGAGAAACCGGCGGTTCGCTGGCCCATTTTGTAAGCGAGGCAGCTCAGGACGTCGGCCATTTCGTCCAGGGCGCCGCGCGCGTGGGTGGTGGAGGCGGAGCGGGTGAGGCGGTACCAGACGTTCATCAGACGATAGTCGAGGATGAGAAGGTGGTGTTCGAGCGGCGCCAGACCCATGCCCGCCGCGTGATTCAGGAGATAGCGGAGCAAGCGGTAGTCGCGATCGAGGGCGCAACGAAGCGGATCTAAGGAGGCGGCTTCCTGAGCCTTACGCAAGGCTTCCCTGGTTTCGAGTACGCTCAACTGATCGATTACGGTGGTGTGTCCCGCTGAGACCTTTTCCTCACGCAACAAAAGGAGAACGGTATAGCGGAACCAATACACGAACAAAGCCAGCGAAGCAATCAGGATTAAGACTGTCTCAAACATTGAAAAAAGCGGTCTAGCGGTAATAGGAAACCGCCGATCAATAGTATCACTCCACCGCTTCGAGGTGCAATGCTTTTTCTAACGGATTCTAGTACTTTCGTTTCCAGGTGCCATAAACTATTGGAATTATAGTGAAAGTGTGCGGAGATAGTCGCGAAATGGGCCGCCCAAATCGTGACGGCGCAGGGCAAATTCGACGGTGGCTTTCAGGAAACCGAGTTTGTCGCCAGCGTCGTAACGAGTACCATCGAACCGGTACGCATAGATTGGGCGCGTACGGAGCAGATGGCGGAGGGCATCGGTCAGCTGGATTTCCGAACCGGAACCGGCCTCGATGGCCTGCAACGATTGAAATATCTCGGGAATCAGCACGTAGCGGCCGATGATGGCGAGGTTGGAGGGGGCTTCGCCTGGTTTGGGCTTCTCCACCAAGTCCCGAATGCGGTAGACACGGTCCTTGCTGCCGTTGTGGGAGATGGGCTCGCCGTCGATGCAGCCATAAGAGGAGATGGCGTCCGGCGGGACCTCCATCACGGCGAGAACCGGCGAGCAGAAGAACTCATAGATGTCGAGCAACTGGCGGAGGCAAGGAGTTTCGGCGTCGATGACGTCGTCGGCCAAAACCACGGCGAAGGGTTCGTCTCCGACCAGTTCCATGGCGCGCAAGACGGCGTGTCCCAAACCCAAGGCTTCCTTTTGGCGGGTGTAAGAAACATTAATCATGTCGGAGACGTTGCGGACGATAGAAAGGAGGTCCTTTTTGCCGCGCGTTTCGAGCAGATTTTCCAGCTCAAAACTCACGTCGAAGTGATCTTCGATGGCGGTTTTGCCGCGGCCCGTGACGATGATTATATTTTGAATTCCGGAGTGAATGGCTTCTTCAACGCCGTACTGAATCAGTGGCTTATCCACCAGGGGGAGCATCTCTTTGGGCATCGCCTTGGTGGCGGGCAGAAAGCGGGTACCCAATCCGGCGGCCGGAAACACGGCTTTACGAACCTTGGAAGCCATAACCTTACAGTGTGCGATCTCGGGGGCGGGAATAGCAACTGGTAAAGGGATACTGGTTCACGAATTTACGAGGATTAGCGGGCGTCAACTAAAACGACGCCAGCAGAGCCCTGATTCCCGGCCAGTCCACGGCGCACAGGATGATCGCCGCGGCAGGAGGGACTACCAGCGAGAACCACTGGGCAACCAGGACGGGGCGCAGGGCGCGGGCCTGGGCGGTCTGGCGGTCCAGGAGGCGGGCTTTCCACCAGATCAGCGCGGGATCCGGCAGTTGGCCATCGGCGGGGGCTTCAACGAGACGGCTCATCCACATGGAAGCTTCCTTTTCGTTCACGACTGCACCTCGCTTAGACCATTCTGCCTCAGAATTTGTTCGAGGTGGCGGCGGGCGCGGAACAACAGCACTTTGATGCTTTTTTCGCTGAGGCCCAGGGTCTGGGCGATTTCGTGGTGTGCGCAACCTTCGACGTAGGCCAGCGACAAGAGGGCGCGATCGCGCGGCTTCAGTTTCTGGAAACAGCGTCCGACGTCGCCTGTCGGGGCGGGCGGCGTGGCCTCCTGAAAGCGAAACATGGACCACCACGAGCGTTCGCGCTGCTGCTTGCGCCAGCGGTCGTAGATGCTGGCGGTGGCGGTTTTGTACAAATAGGCTTTCATGGCCGCGGGATCGTTGACATCCGGCTTGGCCCGCAGGAAACGAAGGTAGGTTTCCTGCAGCAAGTCGTCGGCCGCGTCCGGCTGGCCGGATACGCGGCGGATATAACCGCGCAAGGCTGGAGCGGTCTGGTTGTAGAACGCCGTGAACGCGGGCTGATCCATGGAGCTGTCACTGGAGGTCGGCACCGGGTCGGGGGCCGGCGTCGAGGGCCTTGGAGAGGCGGTGCGAGACACCGGCCGAGATGAGGAATCCGAGGCCCAAGCACAAGAGGACGACTCCAATGACCAACAGAGGATTTTCTCCCGAATAGCGATAGTACCAACTGAGGAACAGGCATCCAGCCGCCAGCAGCACCATGACGATCCCGCGATGGGTAGAGCGCATGATGCCGTTGGTGGGTTCTTCGCGGTCGCTGGAGATGCTTTCGACGAACAAAGCGCCGCCGGGGGTCTGGAGGAAGTCGGCGACGTCTTTCCCGGTGCCAAATTTGTCGAGCAGGCGGCCGTGCAACTCGGTCCGCGCCTTCAGGCGGCGTTGCCTTTTGTTGGCCTCGGCGACGATGTACACCACCCAGCCGGCGGTCGCAAGCGACGCCAGCATCACCATCATGATCGCTACATCTTTCATTTTTATGCTCCTCGCCAGCTAAAACGCGGGAGGCTTCTTGCGGTTAACAGGCGGAGGAGCGTATTTGAAATAGAGGGTGACGTCGACGGTGTGGGTCTTCTCGTCGATTTTGGTTTCGGCACGAGTTTCGCCCAGGTTGTCGAAGACGCCTTCGTCGTGGACCTGATGGAGGAAATAGTCCGGGTACTCGGGGTTGAAGGGTGTGGCGGGCTGGTGGGTCCACATTTTGCGGAGGGCCGCTTCGCCGTTCAGGTCCAAGCCTTCTATGTTCAACTTTCCAAAGAGGAATTGCGGGCCTTCGTCGATTTTCAGGACGATGTTGACGGCTTTTTTCGCGTCGTCGATTTTGCGGACGATTTGGACATCGGAGCGGACGTAGCCCTGGTGGGCCAGGGTCTTCTTAATGCGGTCGATACCTTTGCCGATTTCGTCGAAATCGGCCAGATCGCCAGTTTTGAATTTGCCGGTCTTGAGCAGGCGGCCTGATTCGAAATGCGGGGCGCCATCGATGCGAACCGTGCCGAGGTCGTAGGTCGTGCCCTCGTCAATCTTCACTTTCACGGCCAGGCCGTCAACATCGGTCGCTTTTTCGACCGTGACTTTGGTGAAGGCGACGCGCACCCGGCCGCGGGCATCGTAGAGCGGGCGGATGCTGGAATCGAGATACTGGCGGAAGGCTTCTTCTTTATAGGGCAAGCCGATGGCGACCTCGGCAACGGCATTCTGCAAGGCAGGTGGTGGTAATGACTTGGTTGCCCTCAAAGGCGACCTCGGCGACGGCGGGTTCCGAGCGCGCGGGCCGGAACAGGATCACGTATTCGTTGGGCGCGATGGGAGTTACCTTGGCGATGACGGTATCTTTGTTGTTGTGTTCGGTGAGGTAGTCCTGCACCCACTGGCGATAGCGAGCCAGGACGGCTTTGGTGGCGGCAAGCCGCGGGGCAAACAGGGGATCTTTGGCGCGAAGATAATCGTTCAGGTCTTTATCGGCCGCGCCCAGTTCATCGAAGCGAATGGGATAGGCGGGCTGGGCTTCGACGACCTGGAACGAGGCGGAATAGCCATGCTGGTCGCCTCCGGGGGCGAACTTGTAGCCGACCGTCTCGAACATGCCGGTAGCGAAGATGCGGTCGCGGGCGGCTTCGAATTCAGCTTTGCCGGCCTGCTGGCCGATTTTCAGTCCCGCCACGGCCAGGATCTGGGCCTGGGTGTAGTTGTGGCTGCCTTCGACCTTGAGGCTTTCGATGGGCCACTGGCGCGGACCCGGCGCGGGCGCCGTTTTCTGGGCGCTCCTCGATTGCGCCAGGACGGCCGGAATCCCCCCGGAGCATGCGCACATCAGTAAAATGAAGAGCCAATTCATAGGGTCAGTCTTATTACAGCATCCAGTGTGTGTTCTGGGCGGCTAAGGCACGCCCCGGGAGCGATGTAGAATGGAAAAAGTGTCCTACGATCTCATTGTTATCGGCAGCGGCCCCGGTGGATATTCGGCCGCCATTCGCGCCGGCCAGTACGGCCTCAAGACCGCGCTCATCGAGAAGCAGCCCAAATTAGGTGGGACGTGCCTGCTGGTGGGCTGCGTTCCAACAAAGGCCTTGCTGCATACGGCCGATGTTTGGGATCACTTCATGAATCCGGAGGCGGACGGCATTCACTGTGAGAATCCGGTACTCGATTACCCCAAGGTGATCGAGAAAAAGAACAAGATAGTCAACAAACATTCCAAGGGCGTGGAAGGCCTGCTGAAGAAGAATAAAGTGGAGTGGATCAAGGGCTACGCGCGGCTGAAGGGCGGCGGAAAGATCGAGGTGGAAGGGCCGCAGGGCACGCAGACGCTGGAAGCGAAGAATATTATTATCGCGACGGGTTCGGAAGCGCGTATGATTCCCGGGCTGAAGCCGGATGCGGACCTGATTCTGACGAATGTGGAGATTTTGAACCTGACGACGGTGCCCAAGTCGCTGGCTATTATCGGCGCGGGGGCGGTCGGGGTGGAATTCGGGTCGATTTTCAGCCGCTTCGGGACAGAAGTTTCGATTTTCGAGATGCTGCCGCGGGTGGTGCCGGTGGAAGACGAGGAAGTCTCGAAAGAACTGGACCGGTCGTTCAAGAAAGCCGGTATCCGCGTGGAGACGGGCGCCAAGGTGGAGAACGTCCGCAAGGGCGGCAAAGGCGTGCAGATGACGGTCACGCTGGCGGGCGGCAAAGTGGAAGAAGTGGAAGCGGAGAAGCTGCTGGTGGCCGTGGGGCGCAAGCCGAACACGGAAAACATCGGCCTGGAGAATACGCGGGTGGAGCTGGACCGCGGATTCATCAAGGTGGACCCGTACCAGCGGACCGGAGAACCGGGGGTTTACGCCATCGGCGATGTGGTGGCCGGGACGCCGCAACTGGCGCACGTGGCGACCATGGAGGGCATGATCGCGGTGGCGCATGCGGCGGGCAAGGCGGCGACTCCCCTGAATCGCAATCGCATTCCGGGCTGCACCTATACGGAACCGGGGATCGGCAGCGTGGGGCTTACCGAGGCGCAGGCACGAGCGCAGGGATACGATGTGAAGATCGGCAAGTTCCCGTTCGCCGGCAACAGCCGCGCCAGCATCCTGGACAGCCACGGCGGATTCATCAAGGTAGTGGCGGATGGAAAGCTGGGCGAGATTCTGGGTGTGCACATCATCGGACCCGATGCCTTCGAACTGATCGCGGAATCGGTGGCGGCCATGGAAGCGGAGGCCACCGTGGAGACAATTATGCATACGATCCATCCGCATCCCACGCTTTCCGAAGTGACGGGCGAGGGCTTCAACGCCGTTTACGGTTTGGCGATCAATGCATAAGTGCGAGTTGCGCGAGCCGGGCCGGGTAGAGTACGGGGCAGCCTTCGCATGGCAACAGCAGCTTGTCTCCGAGCGCAAAGCGGGCACGATTCCCGATCAGCTTGTGCTGCTGGAGCATCCGCATACCATTACGCTGGGCCGCAACGGGCACCTGGAGAATTTGCTGGCGGGCGACGAGGTCTTGAGCCGGGCGGGCATTGCTTTTCACCCTACGGATCGCGGCGGGGACGTGACCTATCACGGGCCGGGGCAGATCGTCGGATATCCGATCATGGATCTGCGCGAATGGAAGCGCGATGTGGGCGCTTATGTGCGCGCCATCGAACAGACCATGATCGACACGCTGGCGGATTTTGGGATCGAGGCAGGGAGGATTCCGAAGCTGACCGGCGTTTGGGTGGGAGAGCGCAAGATAGGCGCGATCGGGGTACATATCAGCCGCTGGGTGACATCGCACGGTTTCGCACTGAATGTGAACACCGACCTGCGCTATTTTCAGTACATCGTTCCTTGCGGTTTGAGCAAGCCTGTGACGTCCATGGCGGCGCTCGGCTGCGGGGCTTCGTGGGAAGAAGTCGCCGGGAGTCTGGCGGGGCATTTCGGCCGAATATTTGAACGCGACATAGAGAGGAATGCAAATGGCAGACGTAGTGATGCCCCAGATGGGCGAGAGCATCGTGGAAGGTACGCTGACGAAGTGGCTGAAGAAGCCGGGCGAGCATGTGGAGCGGGACGAGCCGCTATTTGAGATATCGACCGATAAAGTTGACACGGAGATTCCGTCGCCGGCGGCGGGAACGCTGGCGGAAGTGATGGTGGAGGAAGGCAAGACGGTCGGCATTGGAACCGTGGTCGCGCGGATTGAGGAAGCCGGCGGCGGCGCTGCTCCCGAGGCGGCGCAACCGGCGGCGGAAGCTGCTGCCGCGCCCGCGCCCAAGGCTCCGGAAGCGCCCGCCAAGGCTGCTGCGCCGACTCCGCCCCTCCCTGCCGTGGTGGAAGAAGCGCCCGCTCCGGTAGCGGAGGCTGCGCTTGAACCGACTGGTCCGCTTTCTCCGCTGGTGCGCCGCATGGCGCGCGAATACAACATCGACCTGAGCAAGGTGAAGGGCACCGGCGCCGGCGGCCGCATCACCAAGCAGGATCTGGAAGGGCATATCGCGAAACAGCAGGAGGCGCCCGCTCCCGCGCAGGCCGCACCGGCTGCGGCTCCTCCCGCACCGGTGGCGGCTCCCGCCGCGGCCCCGGCTACTACGGCGATGGCGCCTTTGCCCGCGGCGGGGCAGGCCAAGACTCGCATCGAGCCCATGAGTACGATGCGTATCAAGATTGCGGAACACATGGTAGCCAGCCGGCGAACGTCGGCGCATGTCACCACCATTCACAAGGTGGACATGACCAAAGTGGCGCGCATGCGCGACAAGCACAAGGGCGGGTTCCAAGCTAATTATGGGATGTCGCTGACGTATTTGCCGTTCGTGGTGCGGGCGACGGTAGTCGGGCTGCGGACGTTTCCGCTGCTGAATGCCTCGATCGAGGGGAACAACATTCTGTATCACAACGAGGTTAATGTCGGCATCGCGGTGGCGCTGGAAAACGGCCTGATCGTGCCGGTGATCCATCAGGCGGACGAGAAGAACGTGCTGGGGCTGCAGCGCTCGATCGTGGATCTGGCGACGCGCGCGCGTTCGCGGCAGTTGAAGCCCAATGAAGTGCAGGGCGGGACTTTTTCGATCTCGAACTTCGGCGGCTTCGGCAGCGTGATTGCGACGCCGGTGATCAATCAGCCGCAGGTGGCGATCCTGGGCGTGGGCGCGGTGGAGAAGACGCCGGTGGTGATCGACGATGCCATTGCGATCCGGTCGATCATGTACCTTTCGCTGAGTTTCGACCACAGGCTGATCGATGGGGCGCTGGCGGATCAGTTCACGGCCAAGGTGAAGCAGGTGCTGGAGAACTGGTCGGAAGAGGTATTGTAGGCTCCACGCCTTCGCGGCCAGTCTCGTCATTAAGAGCGAGGTGGCCGTGCGCTCTTTCGCTCTGTTTACGGGAATCGCCTTGGCTGGGGGGCTGCATGCCGCCAGTGTCCCCTGCCAGGCTCCGGAACGTATTCAGGCGCTCTCGCCGTGGCAGCGCGACGGCGCCAGCCTGACCAAAGCCGAACGAGAGGCAAAGGTTGCGGGGGTGCGGCAGGCGCTCAGCAAGACTCCGGACGATTTGTTTCTCAACCGCTGGCTGATCGCGTTGCAAGCCGAGCCATTGACCGGCAGCCTCGCGGCGGAATATCGCGCCAGGCTGGACAAACGTCCTGGCGATCTCAATGCAGCCTATCTTTCCGCCGACGCTCTAATTGGCAAAGATACGCCTGCGGCTGTTGAATCCTTGCAGAAAATCATCGCGCGGGGCCTGGCGTTTCCATGGGCATACTTGTCGTTGGTCGAGATCTACGTCAGCCCGGCGTTTCACGATGAGCGAAAGCTGGCGGAAAATTTCCGGGCGTATCATGCCGCCTGCCCGATGAACCTCGATGTGTTCGACCACCTGAATGCAATTGCCGATGACGCCGTGTTGCGCCCATTGACGGGCGAACTGCGAGCGCTCTTGCGCAAGGACAGCAAACCGGCGGACGCACGCTATTGGTCCCTGCTGTGGGCCGCCGAGTTCCGTTTAACGCCGCCCGGGGAGCGGGAACGGGCGCGCAAGGTGGTCGCTGAGGATTTGAAGGCGCTCGAACCGGTGGCGCAGCCGAACAATCCGGCCGTGGTTAGCGCTCTCAGGGAGGGCTACCAGCTAACGGGCGATACCGAAGCGGCCCAGCGAATCGAAAGCCGCGGGGCGGCGACGCCTAAGCCGAATCCGGCCTTCGAGGCCTACCAGGCTTGGGAAAAGGAGCACCCACGGGCCACCCGCACTGCGGCAACGGCTCGCGACCAGGCCTTGTATCAGGTGTCGGGCGAATGGATCAAACAATGGCCCGACAATCCCTTCGTCTGGCAAGAGCGGCGGGAAGCGCTGGTGGCGACGGCCAGCGGTTCGGCGCAGGATTGGAAGCAGGTAGCCGAGGGGCTACTGCGAACCCAGCCCGAAAATGAGAACTGGAAATTCATCATCCCTTCCGATTGGACGGCCGCGAACGTTCTGCTGCCGGAAGCGGTAGCGATGATCCGCGAAGCGCTGGACCGGAGCGAAACCTCGCCGCCGCCGCCGAGCGACCTGATCCAGGGGACCATGGCAGCCGGCACGGCCGAGCGTTATAAGTCGTCAGCTCGCTTTGCCGCCTTGCTCACGCTGGCGCAAGCCGCCATCAAATTGAAGGATTTCGACCTGGCGCGCTCCACTCTTGCCCGCTTGCGCCAGTGGCTGGACACCGACTACCAGAAATACTACGATCAGGGTCCAGCCAGCTTTCCGGACCACGAAGGAAAGTATCTGACGCTGATGGCGCAGCTGGCGGTTGCGGAAGGACGCAAGTTAGACGCGCTGGCCTACTACGGGCAATTAATCGCGAACCCCTGGTACATGCGCGAATATGGTGGAGCGTTGAAACCTGCCGAGGCGCTATACAAGGAGCTCGGCGGATCCGGGGACGGGTGGGCGGCATGGTCGAAGGTGCAGCCTTGGCCTGCCGGCCGGCCGGAACCGCCGCGCGGCTGGCCGACCAGACCCTGGAGCGCGTTCAATCTGCCGCTGCCCGAAATGCATGTGCCGGATGCCGGAGGACGCATCTGGACGCTGGCGGATTTTAAGGGCAAGACCACCTTCGTCTTCCAATGGGCCACCTGGTGCGTGCCTTGCTGGCGTGAGCTGCCAGCCATGCAGAAACTTTACGACGCCGTGAAGGACCGGCGCGAGGTGCAGGCGATCAGCCTGAGCCTGGACGAAAATCCTGCAATCGTGCAAAGGTTCATGGAGGAGCGGAAGTTCAATTTCCCCGTACTCGTGAGCAAGGAGTACGTGGAGCAGGTTCGGCCGGAAGGGCCGGTCGGCCAGACCTGGATCGTCGACCAGAGCGGTCGCATCCGCTTGCGGCTGGAAAGCCCGCCGTTCATGGAGCAGGTCTGGGTGGACGATGCACTGGATAAGCTGAACCACCCGCCGCGCCAGGGCCTTTCTCCTCCAGGCATCACACCGTAGCGATATGCTGAAAAAGGAGGGCGAACACGCCTCCCGAATCGGGGCAAACAATGGGTCTGGAAGAAATCGCGCCGGGCGTTGGACGGCTGCGCACGCTGATCGCGAACATTTATTTTGTGGGGAACCCGGGCGGGCCGTGGGTGTTGGTAGACACGGGCACGCCGGGAAACGTGGCGCGCATTCGCGAGGCGGCCGAAGGATTCTACGGACGGGACACACGTCCGGAAGCGATTCTGTTGACGCATGGACACCGCGACCATGCGGGGTCCGCACTGGCGCTGGCGGAATTCTGGGACGTGGACATTTTCGCGCACCGGTTCGAACGGCCGTTTCTGACCGGGAAGGCGGAGTATCCGCCGAAGGATGCGATGGCCGGGGGAGCGTTCGCTTTCCTCGGACGATTTTTCCCCAGCGCGGCAGTGGACGTGGGTGCGCGCTTGCGCGATTTGCCGGAGGGCGGCGAAGTCCCGGGTCTGGCAGGATGGCGGTGGCACTTTACGCCGGGGCATGCGCCGGGGCACGTAGTATTCTTCCAGCGCGATGGGTCGGTGCTGCTGGCGGGGGATGCGTGCACCACAATGGACCTGGATTCGACGATGGGCATGGTGACGCAGGCGCCGCGGATTTCGAGGCCGCCGGCTATGTTCACATACGATTGGGAGCAGGCGCGGCGGTCGGTGGAGCAGATCGCAGACCTGCGGCCGAAGACCATCGGAGCGGGGCACGGCGAGCCGATGACAGGCCCTTCCGTAGCTGCCGGGCTGGCGGATCTGGCACGCAATTTTCCGCGGCCGCGCGGGCGTTATGCGCTGGAGGCGGCGCGCACGGACGAGAGTGGGGTGGTGTTTCTGCCGCCACCGGTTCCCGATCCGCTGCCTAAGGTCGCGGCAGCGGCGGGATTGGCGACTTTGGCGATTGGGGCGGTGGTGGCGTTGTCGCGGCGCGAAGACTAGCGGGACCGAGCTTTAGGGCTGGCGCCGAAAAGGGCTGCTTGCCATTAGGCGAATAAAAGGCGAAAATGGGGAATGCCTGAATTGATTGGCATTGCCAAGATGGCTTCCCAGAGCGAGCTGCTGGAGGCTAAGTCACAGGTGGAATATTTCGAGATCGGCGCGCGCAGTATTTTGAATCGCACGAAGCCCACGATGCCTTTCCACTGGACGATCAATCCGTATCGCGGGTGCGAGTTTGGGTGCAAGTATTGCTATGCGCGATACACGCACGAGTTCATGGGAATGGAAGATGGGCGGGAGTTCGAGACGAAGATTTACGCCAAGGCGGCTGCGCCGGAGATATTGAGGCGGGAGCTGCGGAGGGTGGACCGGGCGGATCGCATCGCGCTAGGGACGGCGACTGATCCTTACCAGCCGGCAGAGCGGAGGTTCGGGCGGACGCGGGCGATTTTGGAAGTGTTCGCGGGGGAGAAGGGGCGGCACCTTTCGATCACTACGAAATCGGACCTGGTGACGCGGGATCTGGAATTGCTGCGGGAGGTCGCGCGGCGCAACGTGCTGTCGGTGAATATCACGGTGACGACCTTGAACCGGCGGCTGGCGCGGCTGATGGAACCGCGCGCGCCGCGTCCGGATTTACGGCTGGAGGCGGTGCGGAAGCTGACGGAGGCGGGGGTGGCGGCGGGAGTGTTTCCGAATCCGATCCTGCCGATGATTACGGATTCGGAGGAGAGGCTCGACGCTCTGGCGCACGCGGCGCGGGATGCGGGGGCGACGTACTTCGGCGGCGGTCCGCTGTTCCTGATGCCGTCGGCGCAGAAAGTTTTCTTTCCGTTTCTGGAGGAGCAATTTGCGAAGCTGGCCGAGCCATACCGCAAGCTGTATGCACGGGGCGCGTATTTGGGGCCGGGGTACAAGAGCGAACTGCGGGAACGGGTGGCGCGGGTGCGGGACCGGTACGGGCTGGGGTCGGCGCCGGTGGAGTATCGCCCGGAACTGTGGGAAGGCGAAGAGCAGGGCAGGCTGTTTTCGATACAGTGAAGTCTTAGCCCGATGGATCTCGCCGAGTTCGATTTCACATTGCCGGAGGATTTGATCGCGCAGGCGCCGCTGGAGGACCGGGCGGGGGCGCGAATGCTGGTGGTGGATCGCGAGCGCGGCACGTGGGAAGACCGGCGGTTTCGCGATCTACCCGAATATCTGGGCGCGGGCGATTGCCTGGTGCTGAACGATTCGCGGGTGTTTCCCGCGCGGCTTTTCGGGCACAGGGCGGGGCGCGCGGGGCATGTGGAGGTGCTACTGCTGCGGCCTGTGGACGGGGCGGCGAGAGACTGGGAGGCGCTGGTCCATCCGGGCAAGAAGATGCGGGTGGGGGAGCGGGTGCAGTTCGCGGAAGGGCTGGAAGCGGAAGTAATCGCGCAGCGGACATTCGGCGAGCGCACGCTGCGTTTTCGCGCGGAGGGGGACATTTACGAGGCGTTCGAGAGGATCGGACATGTGCCGCTGCCGCCGTATATCAAACGGGACGATGCGGCTGAGGACCGGCAACGGTATCAGACGGTGTTTGCGCGGGAGAAGGGGTCGGCGGCTGCGCCCACGGCCGGGCTGCATTTCACGCCGGATGTGCTGGACGCGTGCCGGGCGCGCGGGGCGGAGATTGCGTTTGTAACGCTGCACGTGGGGCTGGGGACGTTCCAGCCGATTCGCGGCGAGGTGGTGGAAGGGCAGCGGCTGCACAGCGAGCATTACCAGATCGGAGCGGAAGCCGCAGCGCGGATGCAGGCGGCGCGGCGGGTGGTGGCCGTAGGGACGACCAGCGTGCGGACGATCGAGAGCGCGGCGGGCAGCGCGGGGATGGCGAGCGGTGAGACGGACATCTTTATTTATCCGGGCTACACGTTTCGCGCTACGGGTGGGATGCTGACGAATTTCCATCTGCCGCGCACGAGCCTGCTGTTACTGGTGTGCGCATTTGCGGGCCAGGAGCTGGCGCTGGCCGCTTACCGGCACGCGGTAGAGCAGGGGTATCGCTTTTATTCGTACGGCGATTGCATGTTGATCGTTTAGGGTTCAGAACGCCGCGGAATATACTGAAACGATGGCCGCCTCGATCGACCGCGTGTCGGGCACGTTCTGGCTGATGTTCCTTTATGACGTGTGCGAGGAGATCAAGCTGGACGAGCTACGCGGCATTCTGGGTTCGCAGCCGGCAGGGCGCGAGCCCAGCTTTCGCAGGCCTACTCCGGATTACGTTCGCTTCGAAAAACCGCCGGCCATCGAGACGCTGGCGCCATTGCGCCTTGAGAGCGGCGAGCAGTTGCAGGCGGAGATGCACTATTACGAATACGGGGTGGTGAGCATCGAGCTGCGGCTACCGTTCGAATTCGGGTGGGACGATTTGATGCGGCTTTCGAGCCGGTCGATTGCGGCGCCGGAGATCGAGAAGCAGGCGGCGGACAGCGTGCGGAGGAGCCTGGCGCGGGCGCAGGCGGCGCTGGTGAAACCGTACGCGGACTGGCTGACGGAGGACTACTACATCATCCAACTGGGGCCGATTACGCGGGCCGATGGCGGCACGGCGACGGCGGAGGAGTTGATCGCGCAGCGCGGGGCGGAGATCGCGCAGGTGGTCCGCGGTGAGGTATTGGCGCTGGCGAACGAGGAGCGCACGGAGATCCTGCAGACGCGGCTTTCGTATTATCCGGAAGATCTGGTGGTGATCGGCTGGACGGCGGCGCTGGTTTACGACACGCCGGAGGGCGCACTGCCGGTGCTGCAACTGCTGGAGTATGCCAATTCGCAGTTGATCGAGTTTCGCTACTACGACGAGATGCTGTCGCGGCTGCTGGCGGGCGTTTACCGGTCGCTGGACAAGGGCACGGGGGTGGCGGCGCGCTGGCGGTTGGCGCGGGAAGCCGGGCGGCTGAACACCATCCGGCTGGACGTGCGGGAGCTGACGGAGCGCATGGACAATTCGATCAAATTCCTTAGCGATATGTATTCGGCGCGCGTGTACCGGCTGGCGGCGGGGAAGGTGGGGGTGACGGATTACCGCAGGCTGGTGGACGAGAAGCTGCACACGGCGGGCGATCTTTACCAGTTCATGGTGGACCAATTCCAGCAGGGGCGGGCGTTTGTGCTGGAGCTGCTGGTGGTGGTGATTCTGGTTATTGAACTGGTGTTTCTCTTCGCGGGGAAGATGTGATTTAGCTGGAGCGCACTTTGCGTTTGAAGATGGCGCCGATTTCGCGCGCGACACCGTGAAAGAAGGGGTGGCCGAAGATGCCGGTGCAGAGGATGGCGGCGAAGAGGGCCATGGCTTCGAAGCTTTGGCGGCCTTCGCGCTCCCAGTAGACGTCGCGCAGGTTGAGCCAGAGCGCAAACTCGTCGAGGGTGAGCGCGGCGCCGACGCCATACATCATGCACATGGCGCGTGCGGCATAGAGGTTGGAGCTGACCGTGCCGGAGCCGAGTTGCAGCAGCCATCCGTAGCCAGCCGCCATCAGCAAAGTGATACCCCAGACGAGGTGATGGATGTGGCGGCCGCCCATGGACACGTCGTGAAACGGGCCGATGTGGTTGTGGATGCCGAAGGTGATGGTGCGCACCACCAGGGCTGCCACGAAATAGCCGAGAGAGGCGAGGAACAGGCGTTCGCGGCGTGTCTCGGCCAGCTTGCAGACATAGACTCGATTCAGCAGGCCGTGGGAGAGGACGCGGGTGAGCAGGAACAGAATGACGCCGATGGCCAGCGGCGTCATCCAGAAGGCTTTGTGTTCGACGAAAAACACGCTTAGACGCCCCAGCAGTAGTCTTCGACGGCCTTTTCGATGGAATCGTCCTGTTCGGTGAGGCGCATCAATTCCAGGCGGATGGCGTCCACCAGGGCGTTCCAACTGGCTACGATGACGTTATCGGAGACGCCGACGGTGGACCAGCTCTTGCGGTGGTCGGACCATTCGATGAGGACGCGGACCTTGGCGGCGGTGCCTTTGCGGGGCTCGAGGACGCGGACCTTATAGTCGGTGAGGCGGACATCGGCCATCTGCGGATAGACCGAGGAGAGGCACTTGCGCAGGCAGACGTGCAGGGCGTGGAAGGGTCCGTTGCCGGTGGCGGTGGCGGAGTGCACGCCATCCTGGGTGCGCACGGTGATGTCGGCGGTGGAGCGGGATTCGCCGTTGGCGGTGGCTTTGGTGGAGACTTCATAGCCTTCCACATCGAAGAAATGCGTGCCGGGATTGAGGGCTTCGCGGACCAGGAGTTCGAAGGTGCCTTCGGCGGCTTCCAGTTCGTAGCCCTCGTATTCCATCTGCTTGATGCGCTCGAGCAATTCGCGGCGGGCGTCTTCGTCGAGGCGTCCGGCGAGGCCGTGCTGTTTCAGCTTGTAAAGGATATTGCCGCGGCCGGAGAGATCGCTGATGAGGACGCGCTGGCGGTTGCCGACGGCTTCGGGAGTGACGTGTTCGTAGGTGGCGGGAATCCTTCAGGACGGCGGATGACGTGGACGCCGCCTTTGTGGGCGAAGGCGCTATGGCCGACAAAGGGCTGGTTATTGGGCAGCGGCAGGTTGGCCAGTTCGGCGACGAAGCGGGCGACGCTGGAGAGGCTCGATGAGCTTGTCCTGGCCGATGGCGGTGTGGCCGAGCTTCAGTTCGAGATTGGCGATGACGGAGCAGAGATTGGCGTTGCCGCAGCGCTCGCCGTAGCCGTTGATGCAGCCCTGCACGTGGGTGGCGCCGGCTTCGACGGCGGCGAGGGTGTTGGCGACGGCGACGTCGGAATCGTTATGGGTGTGGATGCCGAGGATGCCGTCGAAGCGCTTGCGGACTTCGGCGAAGATTTCGACGAGACGGCCGGTGAGCGTGCCGCCGTTGGTATCGCAGAGACAGAGCACCGTGGCGCCGGCATTTTGCGCGGCTTCGAGGGTGCGCAGCGCGAAAGCGGGATTGGAGGTGTAGCCATCGAAGAAGTGCTCGGCGTCGTAGACCACTTCCTTGCCGTTCTGCTTTCAGGTACGCGACGGTTTCGGAAATCAGCTTGAGGTTTTCTTCTTCGGTGATGCCGAGGGCGCGGGTGGTGTGCAGATCCCAACTCTTGCCGAAGATGGAAACGACGGGCGTGCCGGCGGCGACCAGCGACTGCACGCTGCGGTCTTCTTCGACGGTGTGGCGGGCGAAGCGGGTGGCGCCGAAGGCGGTGAGCTTGGCGTGCTTGAGCTTGAGTTCGGTTTGCGCGCGGGCGAAGAAGTCCTTATCCTTGGGGTTGGAGCCGGGCCAGCCGCCTTCGATATAGTCGATGCCCAGCTCGTCGAGTTTTTGCGCGATGAGCAGCTTGTCGTCAACGGAGAAGGAGACGGATTCGCCCTGCGTGCCGTCGCGGAGGGTGGTATCGAAGGTAAAGATCTTCATTTGTTGGTACCGCCAATTGCTCTTCCGGGACGCCGGCTTCTTTCTTCTTCTTCAGGAAGGTCATCATTTCGCGCAGCTCGCGGCCGACGGTTTCGATGGGCTGGTCGCGTGCGGCGTCACGCATGGCGAGGAACTTGTGGCGGCCGGTTTTGTTTTCGTCGATCCACTGGCGGGCAAATTCGCCGGACTGGATTTCGGAAAGGATCTTCTTCATTTCGGCGCGGACGTGATCGTCGACCATGCGCGGGCCGCGGGTGTAGTCGCCATACTCGGCGGTATCGGAGATGGAGTAGCGCATGTAGCCGAGGCCGCCTTCCTGAATGAGGTCGACGATCAGTTTGAGCTCGTGCAGGCACTCGAAGTAGGCGATTTCCGGAGCGTATCCGGCTTCGACCAGGGTTTCGAATCCGGCGCGGATCAGCTCGGCGGCGCCGCCGCAGAGGACGGCCTGCTCGCCGAACAGATCGCTTTCGGTCTCTTCCTTGAAGGTGGTGCCGATGACGCCGGCTTTCAGGCAGCCGAGCGCGCCGGCGTAAGCCAGGGCGCGTTTCGAGCGCATGGCCGGAGGCATCCTGATGGACGGCGACGAGGGAGGGAACGCCCACGCCTTCGGTGAACAAGCTCGCGGACGCGGTGGCCGGGGGCTTTGGGCGCGACCATGGAGACGTCCACATCGGCGGGCGGCTTGATCTGTTCGAAGTGGATGTTGAAGCCGTGGGCAAACATCAGCGTCTTGCCGGCGGTGAGATGGGGCGCGATTTCGTTGGTGTAGAGGTCGCCCTGGATGTGATCGGAGACCAGGATCATGATGACGTCGGCGGCTTTGGCGGCGTCGGCGGTGTCGAGCACTTAGCCCGGCGGCTTCGGCTTTGGCGCGCGATTTGCTGCCTGGATAGAGTCCGACCACCACATCCACGCCGGAATCGCGCAGATTCAGGGCGTGCGCATGGCCCTGGCTGCCATAGCCGATGATGGCAACGGTGCGGCCCTGAAGCAGGGCGGGTTTTTAGTCTTTTTCGTAGTATCGGGTTGCCATGAATTGCTCCTATTTAGGGAAGGACAGGCGAAGCGGCTTGTCCCACTTGCTGGACGGGGGGCTGCAACTTGAGTTTTCTTGCCTTCGAGCGAGACGGCGACCACGCCGGAGCGGGTGATTTCGATTTCGCCGTAACTGCGCATGACATCGATGAATTCGTCGAGCTTTTCGGTGTCGCCGGTGGCTTCGAGGGCGAAGCCTTCGGTGGAGGAATCGACCACGCGGGCGGCGAAGATTTCGGCTTCTTTCAAGACAGCGGTGCGGTTGGCCTGGGTGGTGCGGACGCGCACCAGCACCATTTCGCGGCGCACGGCGGGCGCGTCGGTGAGGTCGACGGCCTGCAGCACGTTGACCAGTTTGTTCATCTGCTTGATGACCTGCTGGCGGAGGGTGGCATCGACATCGACCACGATGGTCATGCGGGAGAGTTCGGGATCGAGCGTGCGGGCGACGGTGAGGCTTTCGATGTTATAGCCGCGGGCGCTGAGCAGGCCGGTGATGCGCATGAGAGCGCCGGGTTTGTTTTCGACTAATAGAGAGATGATTTGCAGCATGGCAGATCCTTACTTGGGCACCGGCGACGGGCTGGGGCGGCGCGAGCACCATTTCGTTGATGGCCCCGCCGGCGGGAACCATGGGATAGACGTTTTCGAAGGGCGTGACTTTGACGTTGAGCAGGATAGGGGCCGGGTTCGCGGACGGCGTCTGTCGAGGGCGGAGGCCAGTTCCCAGGGTTTATCGATGGTGCGGCCCTTGAAGCCGTAGGCGGCGGCCAGCTTTTCGGCATCGGGGAAGCAATCGAGCTCGACGGAGCTCATGCGGTTGTTGTAGAACAGCTCCTGCCACTGGCGGACCATGCCGAGGTGGCCGTTGTTCATCACGATGATCTTGATAGGCAGGCCGTTGCTGGCGATGGTGGAGAGTTCGGGGATGGACATCTGGAATCCGCCATCGCCGACCAGGGCGAAGACCAGTTTATCGGGGCGGGCGAACTGCGCGCCGATGGCGGAGGGGAGGCCGAAGCCCATGGCGCCGAGGCCGCCGGAATTGATCCAGAGGCGCGGGTCGTTGAAGCGGATGAGCTGGGCGGCCCACATCTGGTGCTGGCCGACGTCGGAGCAGACGATGGCTTCGCCGGCGGAGAGGCGGTCGATTTCCTGCATGAGGTGCTGGGGTTTGATTTCGGTGTCGGAGGTGACCGGGACGAGGGGATGTTCGGCTTTCCAGGTGCGGATTTGATGCCACCAGGCGGTGCGGGCGGCGGCCTGGAGGCCTTCGCGCTGGCCGGGAGGCTTCGGCGACGCAGTTTGGTATTTAGGCGGCCGAGGACGCGCTTCACGTCGCCCACGATGGGGACATCGGCGGCGCGATTCTTGCCGATTTCGGCGGGGTCGATATCGACGTGGATGACCTTGGCGTGGGGGGCGAAGGCGGCCAGGCGGCCGGTGACGCGATCGTCGAAGCGGACGCCGAGGGCGATCAGGACATCGCAATGGGTCATGCCCATGTTGGCGGCGTAACTGCCGTGCATGCCGGGCATGCTGATGAAATTGGGATGGTCGGAGGGAAGCGCGCCGAGGCCCATGAGGGTGGTGACGGCGGGCGCGTCGAGCGAGTTCGACGAACTCGCGCAATTCGGCGGAGGCGTTGGCGGCGATGATGCCGCCGCCGGCGTAGACGAAGGGCCGCTCGGCTTCGCACGATCATCTGGGCGGCGCGGCGGATCTGGCCGGTGTGGCCTTCGGTGAAGACTTTGTAGCCGGGCAGATGGATGGAAGTGACGGGCGTGTAGTGGCCTTGCGCCTGGAAGACGTCCTTGGGGATATCGACGAGCACGGGGCCGGGGCGTCCGCTGGCGGCGATGTAGAACGCCTCGTGGATGACTTGCGGCAGATCTTCGAGCTTCTTGACCAGGTAGTTGTGCTTGGTGCAGGAGCGGGTGATGCCGAAGGTGTCGGCTTCCTGGAAGGCGTCGCTGCCGATGAGCTTGGTGGTGACCTGGCCGGTGAGGGCGACGATGGGGATGGAATCCATCATGGCGTCGACGAGGCCGGTGACGAGGTTGGTGGCGCCGGGGCCGGAGGTGGCGCAGCAGACACCGACTTTGCCGGTGGCGCGGGCGTAGCCTTCGGCGGCGAAGCAGGCGTTCTCCTCGTGGCGGACCAGCACATGGCGGATGTGGTGGTCGTAGAGGGCGTCATAAAAGGGAAGGGTGACGCCGCCGGGGTAGCCGAAGAAGCAATCCACGCCTTCGCGGGCGAGGCATTCGAGCAGCATTTTCGCGCCATTCATCAGAGTCGACATAAATTCCTCAACAAAGCTCTCCAAAAAACAAAAAAGGCCACCAGCCGGGCTTGATTCGCCCCGCTGGTGGCCTCGGAACTTAGGTCCGATGCGGCCTAAGCGGGGCCGGCTACGATGACCAGTACAACGCTAATAATAATAACGACCGGTATGGAGAGACGGGACAGGCTTAGCGCACGAGGGGACCGGTTTGTGGAGCCACTTGACATGCGGTAACTTTCCTGAGTTTAGCTCTACAAGTTTTGGAAATGCAAGAGGTGGGTTGGTATTACAAATGTTTATAGGCGGCATTTGTAGGAAATGGGCCAGATGGCTTGGCATCAGGGTGACGAAAAAAGGACGAGAAAGCGTGCTTCGCGGGGACAGCATTCCAGAGGCGAGCGATGCGAGAGCGATCCGCGTTGCCTGTCGCGGCCATGCCTATTCGGGGTGGGGGCTAGACCTTCCACGCGTTGACGATGGGAATTCCGCACCGCTCGAAATCCTTCTCGTTTCGTGTTGCAATGGCGGCGCCATGCGAGCCGCAGATTGAGGCGATCATGGCGTCGAATTGGGAGATGGGGAGGCCCAGCGCCTCTCGATGTGGGGGGATCCTAGCGAAGAGGCGCGCAGCAGACTCGTCGAACGGCAAGATGCGCCCGTGGAACTCCTGGGCGAACATTTCTTCGATGGCGGAGGTCAGGCGCGATCTCCGCTTGCCGCCGGCAATATTTTCACGCCGTAAAGCACTTCGGGGAAGGTGATCGTGGTGGTAAATATCTCAGCACGATCCTGGGCGGCCAGCCAGCGCAAGACAATCATTTCGCGGACTTCGGAGGGCGCCTCGGGAGCATCCGTGGGGGGATGTTGAGTTCCACACCGCCGAACGGATCCATGTGACGGCGGATGGATTGCGCAAGGTTGAGAGTGGGAGGGTCGTCTTGGCGCCAGTGCGCTCTTCAGGATCAGTACTTCCGCTTCCATGGACCTGCCATGATGAGCTGCGCGGACTCTTAGCCGGGCCTTGAGGGAGTCATCCAATTGGCGAATGGTAAGCGCAGCCATGTCATCAATGACAGCATTGCCATCAGAATCTCACCGCTCCGAAGACGCGCCGCACGCTATTGCGTTCTTGAGGGCAGTCCGAATTCCATAGATAGTGCCGATCGCCGGCATTCGCTAGTTGATCCGAGCACTGACCGGGGCAATCCTATGGCATCGGAGGGACGTCGCGCAGGCTCACAGGGAGGCGAAGGCGGAAGCAGGCGCCGTGGCCGGGTTCGGATTCGGCCCACATGTCGCCGCCGTGGTCGAGGACGGTTTGGCGGGCGAGGGCCAGGCCGAGGCCGAGGCCGTTCTTTTTGCCGGCGCTGACGAAGGGTTCGAAGAGGCTATCGCGGATCTCCGGGGCGATGCCGGGGCCGGTGTCGCGCACGTCGGCGACGACGAAGCCGTTTTCGGTACGCGGCCGAGATGCGGATCTCGGCCGCCGTCCGGCATCATTTCGAGGGCGTTGCCGACCAGGTTGGAGAAGACGCGCTCCATGCGGTTGCGTTCGAGCGGCAGCTCGATTTCGTCGGGGATGCCGATCTGCACTTCCACGCGCTGCGCTTCGGCGGAGGCCAGTAGCGATTCGCAGCCGGCCGCGGCCACATCGCGCAGCTTGCAGACTTCCGCGCCGCGGGCGCTGCCGCGCGAGACGTTGAGCAGATCCTGCAGCAATTCCTGAATGCGGCGCGAGGCGCGGTAAATATTGGCGGCGAGACGCTTCACCTGGGGCGCGGTAGAGATCGGCATCCACCAGCATTTCGGCGCCGCCATAGACCGCCGCGAGCGGATTGCGGAGATCGTGCACGATGGAACTGGAAAGGCGGCCGATGGTGGAGATGCGCTCCTGGCGGATCAGTTCCTGGCGGGCCTGCTGGATGGAGGCGCACATGGCGTTGAAGGTGCGGGCGAGGCGGCCCAGTTCGTCCTTGCTGACCACTTTCACGCGGTGGTCGTAGTTCTGGCGGGCGACTTCGGCGGCGGCGCGGTCGAGTTCTTTCAGCGGCTCGACGATGCGGCGCGCCAGCAGGTAGGTAAGGCCCAGGCTGGCGGCCACCGCCAGCAGCCAGAGCAGGATGATATTGCGGCGCAGGGTCGGCCAG
The DNA here is from genome assembly GCA_963738375.1 of Bryobacterales bacterium. GTDB lineage: Bacteria > Acidobacteriota > Terriglobia > Bryobacterales > Bryobacteraceae > Bog-159. The sequence continues at coordinate 107,414 of CAVTWL010000008.1, forward strand.
GCGCTCGCCGGCGGTGGCGAAGGAGCGCAGGATCCAGAGGTCGCCGATGGGTTTGCCCTCGATGTCGAGCAGTCGGCGTGGGACGCGCGGCGTACTCGATGCCGCCGCCGTGACACGCGCTCCACGCGAGGGATGCGCGGCCAGGCGCGAAGCCACCGAGGCGCGCGCTTCGGGATCGAGCGACGAAGCGATGGGCGCGCCGCCGGACGATGAAGAGGAATTCGCTGCCGCCGGTGTCGGCTTTGAGCTGCCTGGCCACCAGGCTATCGACGCCGTAGCCGGCCACGAGCACGTTTTGCGGCACGTTTTCCAGGTAGACCGGGCGTGAAAACGGTTTGGTAGAGGTTGCCGCCACGCACCAGAAAGCCGGACACCTGCTCGTGGAAAACGCTGGGCCGCGGCCGAACGGACGTCCTGCTGCGGCAACGGGCATGCCGCCGACGGAGGCGATGACTTTGCCGGCGCGTCGGTGACCAGGAAAACGGCGTTCTTGATGGCCAGCTTTTTCCAAAGTTCGTTGGCCGTATCGCGGATGGTGGCCGGATCGCGCGTGCCGAAGGCGGAGCGCACGTCGGACATCTGGCTGAGGGTCAGGCTGACGGAGGCCAGCAATTCGGCGCGCGCCTCCCAGAGCGATTGGTAGGCCTGGAAGCTGGCGCCGACTTCGTCTTCCATAGTGCTGGTGGTGGTCTGGACGGCGTTGCGCAGGACGATCCAACCGGTGAGCGCGAACAGCAGGGTGATGGCCACGGAGGTGGACAGCAGGATCTTCCAGAGCAGCGACAGGCGGGAAAAGCGCTAATCATCGGCTCTAGTGGGCCGTAGACCGGTTGTTCGCCGGCGGCCGGCGGATAGTCCTTGTCCCATTTGTTTTTGTGGGGCGCGGGAATGTAGCCGGTCTCGGAAATGCGGATGGCCGGCAGGAGGCGCGGGGCCTGCTATCAACGGCTACGGGCTGGACCAGGGCATTGAGTGTTTCATCGGTAGCCCGTTCGTGGAAGATGTGCAAGGTGTAGTTGCCGGGCGGGCACATCGCGGATTTCAAAATTGCCTGTAGACGGCGGAGACGGCGAACCAGGGCGTATCGAGCACCGGCGATGATGGCGCTCATGGTGGGATGGATATTGCAGAAGACGCGCACAATGCCGGGGCGCTTGAAGATCGACGTCCGGCTGGTTTTGGGGCGGTAGAGGCTCAGGTCGAAAATCTGGCCGTTGTAATTGGAAAAGACATTGTGGAAGATGGGGTCGAGGTTGGGGAAGTCGACGGTGGCACCCACCGGGACGGCCAGGACATGGGGGATGAAATGCTTGTCCTTCTGCTCCATGCGGAAGCGAGGGCGGGGCGGGGCATGCGCGGCGGATCGCCGGCGGCGGGTTCGAGCCAGACCACCACGCCCGAGAAATCCTTGTGGCGAACGCCGGGGTCGCGCGAATCAGTGGGCACCACGGCGCCGCTGACGTTGGCGCACCACGCCGGCCCCAAGCCAAAAGGCTAAAACAGATACGCCAGAGCCAGATCATAATGATTGTTTAACCGTAGTCCAGATTCAATATAGGTGGTACGGGCTTGCGATAGTTCAGCGCCGAACAAGACATTGGGCGCCAGGCGATAGAACAAATTCGCGCCGTAGACCCAGTTTCGTCCAATCGCATAATTGGTGAGATCGGCGGAGCGCCCGGCTTCGATGCCGGAGAAGAGGTGGAAGGTGAGCCGGGATGTCACCGGAATCGCGAGTTGACCCCAACCGCCCTGGCTATGTACGGGAATCACGGCGCCGTTGTAGAAAATGGTGAAGCCTTCCAGACCACCAACCGGGGCCACATTCTGGCCGCTGAAGAATGCGCCGGTGAACTCGAGCTTGTCGACCGGCTTGACCAGCCAGTCGAGCGAGAAGAGATTCGACGAGACGGAAGTTGCGGCGACGTGCGTGACGCTGGTGTGAAAGCCGGGCGCGATTTCGACGCGGCGTCCATTGTGATCGGCATCGAAGCGGTGATAAAACTCGAGGCGCCCCTCGAGTCCAGGACGCGCGACTTCTGGAGTTTGAAAGGACTGCTGGTAAGGCGGGACCTCGTTGGTCTGCACCGCGCCGATTTGGGCGCGGAAACCGGTCTGATCGGCAAGGCGGATTTTTTGTTCGAAACGGACTTGAGGGATCCAGGCCCAGAGGTTGCCGGCGCCGGCCAGGGGGGCCACTTCCACTTGCGCGAGTGAAGCGGGTTCGCGCGGGGCGAAGATGGGGCTTTCCTGACCGAACAAGAGACTGCGGGTGGCCCAGTCGATTTCGATTTCGCCGGTGCGCAGGCGGAAGCCGAGGTCCTGAAGGAGTGCCCGAGCCGCCCGCGAAATCCATATAGACGTTGCCGTGAATGTTGCCGCCGAGAAATTGGGGACCGGAGTATTCCAAGCCGAGGGTGGTCTGGTAGATGCTGGCGCCGCCGCTGGCCTCTCTGCCCGGCCAGGCGTAGACGGCGTATTGCTGGCCGCCACTGCCGCGGGAATTCAGAAAGCCGTTGAAGAGCGCCATACCGGTGACGCTGATGGGAAAGCGCTGCGAGGCCTCGACCTTGGATTGCGAGAGTTCGGCCAGGCGGGTTTCGTCGACGGCGACCTTTTCGGCGAGAGGGGGAGTTTCAGCCGACGCCTGGGGCTCGCCACGTGCGACGGCCAGTTCCCGGCGGAGTTCGCGGACCTCATCGGAGAGGGTACGGTTTTGCTGTTCCAGGCGGTCGAGGCGCTGCATGATCTGCACTAGTTCGGGAGAGGCCGATTGGGCGGCCAGGAGGCCTGGCGCCAAGAATAGCATTAACGCGGGCCGGAGGCGACTACGGGGAACGATACGAGGACATGGCATCGAGAAGTTGCTCCAGTCTGAGCCGCACCTGTGCGGGCGAATAGGGTTTGGGAAAAAAAGCATTGGCTCCCAGGGCCGCGAGGCGGCCGGGCGTAGCGGGATCGGTGTCACCGCTGACCACGATGATGGGCATATCCCGGTGGCGCTCGGTGGCGCGGATACGCTCGATGAATTCGAACCCGTCCATGCGCGGCATGTTCAGATCGGTAACCACGGCGCTCACTGAGCAGTCGTCGCTTTCGAGCAGGCGCAGAGCGGCCTGCGCCGAGGGCAGGACGCTGACATGAATATGGGGAATGCCGAGAAAGGCCATTTCCAGCGTGGTGGCGCAGGTGGCGGCGTCCTCGACTATAAGGACTGTGCCGCCCGGCATGGCTCAACTCCGCTACGGATCATTTGTACATCTTCGCTCATCTGACGGGGAGGGCGGTGGCGGGTGTGTAAAAAAGCTGTAAAAGTGAGGGGTCAGGGGAGGATGCGGAAGGGGACATTGCTGGTCAGGGTTTCGCCGCCATTTGCCACAGTTATCGGTCCAGTCGTGGCGCCAGATGGAACCGTGGCCGCGATTTCGGACGAGGAAATCAAAGTGGAGGTTGTCTCCGTGCCGTTGAACTCGACGCCAGTGCCGCTCAGGTCGGAGCCAAGGATGCGAATGGATGCGCCCACTTTGCCGGTGGTTGGCAGACTGGTGACGAAGGGCCCGAGGCCGACGCCCAGCAGGAAGACGGTACCGCGATTAGTGTTGCCGCCGCTGTAAGTGGTTCCATAAAAGGCGCCATTGGTGTCCTGTACCAGCCCGGCATAGGTGATCTCATTGAGTGTATAAAGAAGGGTGAACGCGCCGGCGGGAGTGATGCGGAAAATCGTGCCACAGCCGTTCAAGGGGCAACAGGCGCCGGGCGTCGTACCGTAGAAGTTGCCGTCGCTTCCCAGGGTAAGCGCGGCCACCGGGCCGCCGCCGTCGGCGCAGTTATCTTGCGAGCAGAAGCTATAGAGGGTGGTGAGCTTTCCCTTGGGCGTGATTTCAAAAATGGTTCCCGCCTGGTGCGCCCCGCCATAATTCGTGGTCCCGTATATGACGCCGTTAGCTGCCTGCACGAGCGCGGCCTCGGGAAACTGGCCGTCGGGGCAACCGCCATCGGCGCAGAACTCATAGAGGGTGGTGAGCGCTCCGGCAGGAGTGATTTTGAAGATGGTGCCGCAACCCAGGGTGCAAAACTGGGACAAGCCTCCAGCCGAGGTGGTCCCATAGAGGCTTCCGTCCGCGCCCAGCATCAGGCCCGAGCGGGGATACTGGCCGTCGGGACAGCCGCTTTGCGAACAGAAGCTGTAGACCAGAGTAAACGAGCCGCTGGGTGTGATTTTGAAGATATTGCCTGCATTGAAATCGCCCCCGACTTGAGTCGTTCCGTAAAGATCGCCGTTGATCGCCTGGACGAGGGATGCCGCTGGACTCTGGCCGTCGGAGCAGGGGTTTTCGGGGCAAAAATCGTAGAGCACGGTCAATTGGTCGGATGGAGTGAATTTGAAGACGGTACCGAAATTTGAAGAGCCCTCGGAGGTGGTTCCGTAGAAATCGCCGTTGGCGGCCAGCACCAGGCCGGTTGCGGGCGAAAAGCCGTCCAGACACGCCTGTTCACAAAAATCATACAGGCTGGTGAAGGTTCCGCCCGGGTTGTATTTGAACACCGTGCCGCCCGGGGTTGCCTTTCCGCCTCCCTGGGTGGTTCCGTAGAGATTTCCATCGAGTCCCTGAACGAGGGTCGCATAGGGGTGTGACCCGTCAGCGCCACCAAAACTGTGAAGCGTGCTGAAAGTTTGGCCGGGCAACAGGGCAACCGCCGCCGTGGTGAGAGCCAGCGATATAGAAACGCGCGTTACGAAATTCATTAGATTCCTCTAAGAGTCACTCAAGATCCTATCCTGTTGGGGGAGCTGACACAAGCATCTTCGGATGAACTGGTACTAAGTGCGACTCGCGGCGCCTAATAGGATCATGCCGAGCGCGCGGTAGTGGAGGTGGATCCTGCTGGGCTGAAAGCCGGCGCGAACCAAGAGGGGCCAAAGATCGCGTTTGTTGTAGTACATCTTGTGTTCGTCCATATCCACGGCGGGACTGAGGTGCAGCCGGAATGCGGAGAATTCGAGGAGGGGTTTCGCGTACCAGGTCGGAACATTCACGAGAAGGAGGCCTTCAGGCGTTAGAATCCGCCGGCAGTTTACCAAGGCGTCCAGCGGATCGCTGAGATGTTCCAGGATTGAGATGCACAAGACAACGTCGAATGACGCGGCGGCGATGCAGGGAAGGGCTTGCTCCAACGGCGAAGTAATGAAACTTAGCCGCGGGTCGCGGCGCGCTTCGCCGGAAACGTCGTAATCGATGCCGACGCCTTCGACCAGCCGGCCGCCGATGGCCCGAAGACAGTGCGCATGATATCCGCAACCGGCGTCGAGAACACGCAGCGCTCGGGTGTGGGGCATGCCGCTTCAGGATCTGGTGCTGAACAACGCGCGTTCGAACGTAGTCGACGAAGCTGGCTCTGTGCCTCAGGTAGGACTCTACACGGGTATTTGAAACGGGCTGGGCGGCGCGCTCCATGCTTCGACCTTACCTATGAATCGGCGTACGGCGCAAAGACCTTTAAGGCTAAGGGCCTGTATAACGAGCCAGAGCCACTGTTTGCCAACCCCAAGGGTTCGTGAGGTTCAAGCGAAAGAGGACGTGAAACACCGCCGCGCTCGCACGCATGACGGAAGACGGCGATCCGGTTGCGTCTTCGATCAATTTCTCGCCCCGCAGGGTAACGAGCATGCGATACAGGTTGAAGAAAGGGAAGCCCGCGGCAATCGCGCGTTCCACGGTAAAACCTGCGTTCGATAAGACGGTAGAAATTTCCGAAGGGGTATAGTGGCGCCGATGTCCGATATGGCGGTAAAAGGCGTTGTACCAGCCGCCGGGCACGGTTACAACCAAACGGCACCCTTTCTCCATGTAGGCGGAGGCATTGCGCAGAAGCAATTCCGGGGCGTCAACATGCTCCAACACGTCGCAACAAAGAGCGTGGTTCGCGAGGAAGTCGAGCCCGTCCGGCGCTGAGGAGGGAGCGAGTAAATCGCGCTGCAGGAAGCGGGCGGATGGCGCCCGGCGGGAGGAGACCTCCACACCGGTCCGGCTTAGCTCGAGGCCTAGGAACTTGGCGCGAGGCGTGCGCGCGAGGAATTCTACGGCCCACTCACCGGTTCCGCTGCCGATTTCTAACATGCGTACCGCTCCAGGGCACTCATTCGCGGCCAGCAAATCGAGGGTAAGCCTTCGCCGGTACTGTGTGGCCGGCGAGATCTCCGCCGCCGCCGCGAATTCAGACCAGTGCCGGTCCCAGTCGTTTCCGCGCGGTTCGGTCATCGGCGTAGCACCAGCGATCCGTCAGCCCAATTGCTGCCTCCTCTCGGCTCTCTAAAATAAAATGGCCGGTGCCGCGCCTGTTGAGCGGCAACGGGGTGGAGATACTCCGCCGGTATCGGTGTGGCCGCCATCGCTCTCTTGAGAGTTATCGGCAGTTTGAGGCGCCGTCTTCAGTTAGCGCTCACTTGACCGCAAAGTAAACCAAAGCCACGATCAAAATCGTGAAGATCAGGCCGATTCCGACCAGCGTCAACAACTCCCGCGGCAATGAGGTTCTCTCGTTCGGATCCGGCAAATGTAGCTTGGCGAGCTCCGCGATGGGCACGCCGGCCTCTTCCTGTCCCTGGTCTGGGGGGCGTGCCAGATCCTCTAAGGTTGCTCCGTCCGGATCGCCATAGCAGCGGATGCGCCGCTCCACGATTTCCCGCCAGCGATCCGGTTCGAGGCGAATGCGTTTGGCCAGGAGGGCCGGCAGCGACTGCTGGATTTCCTCGGGGGAACAGGCCTTGAGCGGGGCGACCACCCAAAAGCCCAGGCTATCCGCCAGCCGGCACCCCAAGTGCACCAGAGTCAACAAGTCGATGGCGGCATCGCTTTGCGGGTCGTGATGCCGTGCCGCAATGATTTGAAAATCCGGGGGCAGGTTCCAGTGTTCGGCCAGGGCGCGGCCCGCTTCGCAATGGTCCATGCCGAGAACCTCGCGCTCGACGTCAAGCAACTCAAGCGCGTTGCGCTCGGCATCGCGCAGCAGCGCCGCGTACTCCTTGGGTGACGCCAGCAGCAGTCCAAGCCGTCCCACATCGTGTAGCAGGCCGGCGGTATACGCGCGATCTTCAAACGCCGAACACGAGCGAGCCAACTGTTCTGTAATCAGAGCGCAAGCCAGCATGTGGCGCCAGCAGCGGGCCAGTTCCTCGATATGCAGGACCGCTTTCATATGATTGGAGGTGGCCACCGTCATGCTGAGCGAGCGGATGCGGCGCAACCCCAACACAACAAGGGCAGATTGCAGACTATCGATCTGCGAGCGAAACCCGAAAAGTGGCGAATTGGCCACTTGGAGGATCTGGGCCGAAAACGCCGGATCACTCGAAATCAGCGACACCAACTCGCGGATCTCGACATCGTCACGAGCCAGCAAGTCGAGCAGCCGCAATACGATAGGCGGAAACGCTGGAATTCGTGCCAGCAGCCCCTTGCGATCGGGGCAAGCCAACTGCTCCACACTCTGGCTCACGCCTCACATATCGGCGCAACGCGGAAAACACACACGTTTGGCTGAAACGCTAAGTCCGGGATTCCCGCCGGTGATGGCGAAGTTCGCCGGGCCCGGGCTTGGGCATGGCCGGTACATGAGAGCCGCCTACTTAATATCGACGGACGTATTATCCGACGCCATCATCTGGCCTTGACTGTCCCGCACCACCACGCGCAGCACATAGCTCCCCAACTTTACAGGGAAGCTGGTCTTGATACGAATTCCGGATTCCAGGCGCTTGTCCAGGGTCTCGTCTTTCAACTTCAAATCCAACGTTTTCTGTTCGCCCGAGATGAAATTCCCGTTGAGATCGAAAAGCGCGGATACGATCTGTAAAGTATCCAGATTGCGGCCGTCCGCCTTTTTGTAGTGCAGGCTCTTAATATCGAGTTGAGCCACCACGGAGAGGTTCGCGTCCACATCGCCGGAGCGGAAATACTGGGTGTGCAGCGACAGGGGGATATCGCGGATGACCTCGCGCGAAAAGACGGCGTCTTCGATCTCCTGCTTCTCCTGATCTCCGGGGTTGGTGTTCTGGCGCGGCGCGTAGTAGCCCTTGCGCACCTGCAAAGTCAGGCCCTTTGCATCGCGCAGGGTGACCTGGAGCTTGTGATACTTGCCGTCCGATTTCAGGTTTTCCGGCGTAAAGGCCAACACATAAATGAACTCCGGCGCGGCAGCCAATCTGCGGAAGCCATCGTTCAAGTCATTATTGTTATGAAACCAGTCGCCGCCCGTTGAGTGCGCCAGGTCTTCCAAGACCGACTCGGCAACCAGTTGTTCATCGTTCATGTACTGATTCATCATGGTCACCACCAGGGATCCGCCCACGGCTCCCGCGGAGGTGGCCTGGTAGGCCGGAGGCGTCCACAAACCGCGAATATCGAGGGTGCTCACAACCACGTTGGCCCGGACGGCGCGATTGATGAGATCGGTAATGTCCTGCTGGTCGGTAAAGGGCACGAAAAAACCGGGCGAGGCGAGGACCAGGTTGCGCTGGCCGGGCATCGCCGAGAGGCGCCGCACGATCTGGTCCAGAACCTTAGCCGACACCTGAGTCTCGTGCTCGCCATCGTGCAGCGCGCGCTGCGCCAGCATCACCACTTCGTTGGCCGTAGCGTATTGATTATTGCTGCAAGTCTGGTAGTTGATCAGGGCCACTTGAATGGCCTGGGGGTCGTTCAAGTTCACCATGCGGTCGGCCATGTAGAAGCTAATATCGGGACACTCCAGTCCATGCCCGACTCCGCCAGTCAGCGAAGCGGGATGGAGACGCCCGAGGGTTTCCTGCAGTTTTTCTTTATCGGCGGTGAAATCGAGGGTGACCTGGCCCGAGGTGGTAAAAATCGCCGACCGGTCAGAAGCCTTGGTAGTACCGGAAATCACGCGGAGCGCCGCGTCTCTCGCGCGCGCCAGGTCTTCGAAGTTGGCATGGACGTCGTCGAAGACATAGGCCACGAAGTGGTCGGCCAGGACCGGCGAAGCGGCGCCTGCTTCCGGCGCTTTCCCCTCGGCCGCGCGCTCGATATCTCCCGAATCCTTTTGCAGGACCACCGGGGCGCCGGGCTTCTCGATATCGAAGCGCGAGATTACCTGGACCTTGCCATTGTCCAGCAGCCGAAAGTCTTCCTTGGTCAAGTTGCCTACCGCTTTGCCATCCTTGTCGCGCACTACCACAGGGACGGGAACCAGGTTGACTCGGGAACTGAACTTGGCGGGCGCTTCCTTCGTCTCCATTTCGGGCGCTTGCTGCGCTCCGCCCGGCAAGCCGGCGAGTAAGAAGAGGGGCAAGCCCCAAACAGGCTTCATAGCTATGCCCCATTCTACTCCCGGCGTTACTGGGTTCAAGGCAGGCGCTGGTGTTACGATAAATTTCTCATACCAGGAAGGAGCGAACCGGTTATGGGTTACCTCACAAGAGTTGCAGCAGGCATGGCCTTCGCTGCGTTGCTTTCGGCTCAGACGGCGGATGAATTAATCAGCAAGAATCTAGCGGCCCACGGCGGCGTGGAGAAGCTGAAAGCCATACACTCCCTGCGTATGACCGGCAAGCTGCAGCAGGGGAGTTTCGCCATTCAGGTGCAGATGGATAGCATGGCTCCCGATCTGGTCAGGCAATCGGTCACCTTCATGAATATGACTGGCATTACGGCCTACGACGGCAATACCGGCTGGCGCATCATGCCCTTTGGCGGCAAGAAAGACCCGGAGATGCTTGGCGAAGACGACCTACGCGCCCTGAAGGATGACGCCGATTTCTACGGGCATTTAGCCGATTACAAAGAGAAGGGAAGCACGGTCGAGTATCTCGGCCACGATACCGTGGATGGCGATGACGCTTACCGGCTGAAGGTAACGCTTAAGAACGGGGACACCATTTATTACTATCTCGATCCGGAGACTTTTCTTGAAATCCGGACTGAGTCGAAGCAGTTTATTCACGGTTCGGTGCGCGAGTCGTTCTCTGAAATGGGTTCGTTCAAATTGGTGGACGGCATTTACTTTCCGTTCTCCCTCAGTTCCGGCAACCCGCGCAATCCGAACGAGTCCGCCAAGATCGCCATCGACAAGATCGAAGCCAACGTGCCGATGGATTCCTCAGAGTTCAAGATGCCCGCCACAGGCTCCGGCGCCTCCGCCCAGCCGAAGAAGGAGTTCTGATCGATGGCCTTATCATTGCGAGCTTGGGTTCCCGCCCTCCTGTTGGCGCCCGCGCTGTTGGCGCAAGCGCCGGTGCGCTACGATTCCGGCACTATATCCGGACTGCCCGCGCGGAATATCGGTTCAGCGGAGATGAGCGGCCGCATCGCCGCGGTTACGGCAGTTAGCGACGGCGGCCGGTTGACCGTGTTCGCGGCATCGGCCAGCGGCGGCGTATGGAAGTCGATCAACGGCGGAACGACGTTTCAGCCGGTGTTCGACCTGCAGGATGTGCAGTCGATCGGCGCAGTGGCTATCGATCCTTCGAATTTGAAGAATGTCTGGGTTGGCACGGGCGAAAGCTGGGTTCGGAACAGTGTATCGATCGGCGACGGCATCTACAAATCCACCGATGGCGGAGAAAACTGGAAGAACCTGGGTCTGAAGGATTCCGAGCACATCGCCAAGATTTTGATCGATCCCAAGGACGGCAACACTGTCTACGTTTGCGCGACCGGGCACCTTTGGGACGATAACGCCGAGCGCGGCGTCTACAAGACATCGGATGGCGGCCAGACTTGGCGGAAAGTGCTGGCGGGGGCCAACGGTTCGACCGGCTGCGGCATGCTGTCGATGGCTGCGCAGGAGCCCAAAACTATTTACGCGAGCATGTGGGATTTCCGCCGGCAGGCTTGGACTTTTCGCTCAGGGGGCGTCGGCAGTGGACTTTTTAAGTCCACCGATGGCGGCGAGCATTGGACGGAACTGACTAGCGCCAACGCCAAAGGATTGCCGGAAAAACCTTACGGGCGCATCGCCCTGGCGGTATCGCCGTCGAAGCCGCAGACCGTTTATGCCACTATCGAGTCGGCTCACGGGGCTCTGTATCGCTCCGACGATGGGGGACAAAACTGGAAGCGGCTGGACGATAGCCAGTTCCAGGTATGGCGGCCCTTCTATTTCGCCAATCTCATAGTCGATCCCAAGGACGACAACAAAGTATTCAAGGTCGACGGCCCGCTGCTGCTCAGTGTCAACGGGGGCCGCAGTTTCAGCGCGGTGGCCAATGCCCACGGCGATTTTCACGATGTCTGGATCGATCCTTCGAATCCCAATATGATGTTCGCCGGCGACGATGGCGGCTTGTGGCGGAGCCAGGACGGGGGGACGCGATGGGAGCACCTGATGAACCTGCCAGTGTCGCAGTTCTATCACGTGAGCGCCGACAATGCCGAGCCGTATCGCGTTTATGGCGGGCTGCAGGACAACAGTTGCTGGGTCGGGGATTCGTCCTATCCGGGCGGCGTCAGCAACGCCCGCTGGGAGAACATGTGCGGCGGTGACGGATTTTGGATGTGGGAAGACCCGACCGACGCCGCGTACATCTACGTGGAAACGCAGGGCGGCGAACTGGGACGGATCAACCGCGTGACACACGAAACCCGCGCGATCAATCCTTACGCGCAATATGGCGAGAAGAAACTGCGGTTCAACTGGAATGCGCCGCTGGTGTTAAGCCCCAATGAGAAGGGCACGCTCTACCTGGGCGCGCAGTATATCTTTCGATCGCGGAATCAGGGCCAATCCTGGGAACGCATTTCGCCCGACCTGACCACCAACGATCCGGAGAAACAGAAGCAGGAAGAATCCGGCGGCGTGACGGTGGACAACTCCGTCGCGGAGATGAACACGACGGTTTATTCGATCTCGGAATCGCCCAAGAACGGCAAGATCATCTGGGCCGGCACCGATGATGGCAATGTTCAGATTACGCGTGACGGCGGCCAGCATTGGGCCAATGTCGCCGCCCATGTGCCGGGCGTGGGCAAGGCGCCGTGGGTATCGTGGGTGGAAGCGGGCAGGTTCGCGGAAGGCACGGCCTACGCGACCTTCGACCGACACATGTACGGGGACATGAAACCGTACGTTTTCAAGACCACGGACTACGGGCAGACCTGGACGGCGCTGCCGGTGGTGGAGAGCGGGGTGCGGGGCCATGCGCACGTCATTAAGGAAGACCTGGTCAATCCCCGTTTGCTTTTCCTGGGCACCGAGTTCGGGTTATGGGTGAGCGTGGATGGCGGCCAGCGATGGGCGCAATATAAAGGCGCCAATTTCCCGGCGGTTGCGGTGCGCGATATCTTCATTCATCCGCGCACATCCGATTTAATTCTGGCGACGCACGGCCGCGGCATCTGGATCATCGACGACATTTCGCCGATACGCGCCATGACGCCGGAGCTGATGTCCGAATACGCGACATTCCTAGCGGTGCCTCCGGCGGTGCAGTGGATGGAGACAACCGGTGGATGGTCGGAAGGCGACGCGACTTTCGTGGGTCCGAACCGCTCGACGGACGCGCAGATTCCCTACTATCAGCGCAGCCGCCACATCTACGGCGACATGAAAATGGAAGTCTTCGACGCGCAGGGGAAGCTGGTGGACACCCTCTCGACCAGTGGCCATCGCGGCATCAATCGCTCCACATGGTCGATGCACTTGAAGCCGCCGCAGGTGCCGTCCGCGGCCACTGGAGCATTCGGCGCGGCCATCGGCCCCCGAGTGCTGCCGGGCGTTTATACCGTGAAGATGACCAAGGGCGACAAGGTTTTCGAGACCAAGCTGAACGTGGTGCTCGACCCGCGCGCCAAATTTACGGTGGAGGATCGCAAAGCGCAGTTCGAGCTGGTGACCAGGATCGGCGATTCGCTGAACCACATGACCTGGGCCGTGGACGCGATTGTGGCGCTGCGCGACAGCGCGCAAAAGACGGCCGCCAAGCTTCCCGAAGCGGACCCGCTGCGCGCCAAACTCACCGCACTGGCGACGTCCGCCGACGCTTTGCGGTCGAAAATCGTGGCCACTAAGGAAGGCGGCATGATTACCGGAGAAGAGCGAGTTCGCGAGTTTGTCGCGGAACTCTACGGCGATGTAAACAGCTACGAAGGCCGTCCCACCGATTCGCAGGCGGCGCGAGCCGGCGTCTTGCGGCATGAACTCGACGACGTCGTCCGCGATTTCAGCGACCTCGCCGCCAAGCAACTGCCGGAAATCAACCAGGGGCTGCAATCGAAAAAGCTGGCCGCTTTATCGGTGCTGCCCGAGGACGCTTGGCGCAAGGCGCACGAATAGAACGGTAATATAGACCAGATATGACGGTTGACATCGAAGGCGTCACGCTGCACCTGGCGCATGCGGACGAATTGGCGGTGCGTTGGGTGGGCCAGGAAGAACTGATGCGACAGTTGCTGGCCGCGTGGCTGGTGGTCAGCGAAGACGACGTGCCGATGCATCCGCGGCTGTTGGGCAAACCGGGCGTGGGCAAGACTACTCTGGCGTACGCCGCGGCGAAACGCATGGGGCGGGAGGTTTACATCCTGCAAGCGACGATGGATACGCGCCCCGAAGACTTGCTGGTCACGCCGGTGATTGAAGGGGAAGGGCGGCTGCGCTACGTCGCTTCTCCGCTGGTGACGGCTATGATTCGCGGCGGTATCGCGATTCTCGACGAAGGCAATCGCATGAGCGAGAAAAGCTGGGCGAGCCTGGCGCCGCTGCTGGATAACCGCCGCTACGTGGAATCCATCGTGGCGGGCATCAAGATCAAGGCGCATGCGCAATTCCGCTCGTGACCACCATGAACGACGACGCCTCGACGTTCGAACTGCCGGAGTACATTCATTCGCGCCTGCAGCCGCAGATCCTGATCGACTTCCCGGAGCGGGACGAAGAGTATCAAATTCTGAAAGAGAATCTGCCGTTCGCCGAGGATCGCATCCTGACTTACGTGACCGATTTTCTGCAGCATGCGCACGCGGCCGACGAGCGCTACACGGTTCGCGATGGCATCAATATCGCCCGTTTCGCGATCAAGCTGAAGAGCCTGGCCACGCATCGAGCACACGAGTCGGAAGCCCTGGAAACTGCCATTCTGCACACGCTGGGAGAAGAGGCGCTGCGTTATGCCCGAGGACATCGACCTTCCTGATCTGCCCGATCCGGGCAATCTGCAGCGCGGCTGATTTACCTACTTTCCGGTGGTGCCGGGACGCTTGGAATTTGCGGTGGAGGTGCGGCGCGCGATTCTCCGCGACAAGCCCCAGGTAGTCGCACTGGAATTGCCCGTCGCTTTGCGTCCGCATTATCTACGCGCCGTGGCCCGGCTGCCTGAAATCTCCGTCATCGTTTATCCCGATCTTTCGCCGGAAGCCGCCGCGATGGAAGAAGGGCGCGCGATTTATGTGCCGGTGGAGCCGGCCGATCCTTTTGTGGAAGCCATTCGCAGCGCTTTGGAAGTCGGCGCGGAAGTGGTGTTTACCGATCCGGAATCGGGCGAGCGCCCGCATTTGCGGGACTCGTACCCGGATCCCTATGCGATCAACTACATCGGGTACCGCAAGTACGTCGAGGAATATCGCGTTTATCCGCAGGAACGATCTGACGAAATCGAGCGTCATGCGCAAGGTATTGCGTGGAAACTGCAGGGCAGCGATCCCTTGGCGCGAGTGCTGGTGGTGGTTTCGCTGAATTTGCTGGACCCCGTGCTGGATGCCATGGATGAGCCTCAGGCGCAGCCCATGTCGCGGCTGCGGCGCGAGGGAGTGCAGGTACTGAATCCCCACCCGGATTCGCTGGGCGAAATTACCGTTGAGTATCCGTATCTGCAATATCGTTACGAGCAGTTCCGCAATTTGCTGACGGATGGCGCTCTGGTGGACCGGCGGCATGCGCAACTAGCGCTGTTTCGCGATGCGGAAAAGAGCTACGAAGTCAGCACCGGCGAGGAGGTGAAGCACTGGCAGCGGCGGCTGCTGGCGCGTTATGCGCGAAACCTGGCCCTGGTGGAGCACGCGCTGATGCCTGGCATCTTCGATTTGGCTGTCGCGGCGCGCAGCATCGTGGATGACAATTACGGCTGGGAAGTTTGGGAAACGGCGAGCCGTTACCCGGTGCAGAAGACGGCCAGCGATCTGGAAACCGTGCAGATTTCGGGGGAAGAAGTTTGGATCGACACGCGCAGGATTCATCTGCGGCGCAGGCTGCCGAGCGTGAAGCGCCGCTTGCGGCCGGTGGGACTTAAGCCGCGCAAGCGCGAGAAGTTTCCCGGCGAGTGGGCCGCCAAGCCGGATCACACCAGCATCTGCTCCTACCCGCCTGAAGACCTCGTGATTGAGGATTACGGGCGTTTTTTGAAAAAGAAAGGCAAGGGCATTCTTTCCGAAGAACGGGCGCGTACAGAGCCATTCACCACTTCGATCCTGGATGGGATCGACCTGCGCGAGACGATTCACAACTGGCACGCGGGCAAGATTTACGTCCGCGAGTTCCAGAAGATCTCGGGCGAAGTGGGGGCGGTGATCGTGATCTTCGATGAGGATCGGGACAATCGGTACTCTTACATGACCACGTGGCTGGGCGAACACCAGAACGAGTCGGACATGGCTTTCTATTCCACGTTTCCTTTCGACAATCTGGTGGGGCCTGGTATCGGGCGCGGCGAATATGGCGGCTTTTTGATGAGCCTGCCGGCGCGCCGCATGTACGACGTTTGGCAGGACCCCGACTACGATTTCGCGGAGACCAAAGCGGAGCGGCTGCTGCTGGCGGGTCTGGATTACTCGCTCGACCGGTTCGTGGTCTATGTGGCCGCGAAACCGCCTCGCACTGTGTTCCGGAGCATCGCGGCACGCTTCGGGCGGACGGTTATTTACATTCCGATCGGGCGCCTTTCGCCGGTTGCGTTGAAAAAGATCCGGGTGGTGCATGTGCTGGACGGCTACGATAAGCGCAAGGCAGCTAAAGAGTTTATCTGGTAGCCTTTTGGCACCCCGGCGCGTGCTACATTACCAGTTTGATGTCCCCCACCGCTGCTTTAAAAGCCACCTGTCTGAACGCCGTCCACCGGTCGCTGCGCGCCAAGATGGTGGATTTCGGCGGATGGGACATGCCGGTGCAATACTCCTCGCTAGTGGAGGAGCATCTGGCGGTGCGGAAAAGCGTTGGCGCCTTCGATGTCAGCCACATGGGCGAGATCGACATCACCGGCCCGGAAGCGCTGCAACTGACTGAGTACGTCACCACCAACGCTGTCGGAAAGCTGAAAACGGGTCAGATACACTACGCGGGGCTGCTGTATGAACACGGCGGATTCGTCGACGATGTCCTGGTGCACAAGGTTGCCGACGACCACTATTTTCTTTGCGTGAACGCGTCGAATCAGGAGAAAGATTTCGCGCACATTTGCGAGCACAACCGGTTCAACGCCAAGGTGCGGCTGTCGAGCGAGGATTATGCGCAGATCGCCGTGCAGGGTCCGAACGCCCGTGCGACGGTGCAGAAACTAACGCCGGTGGATCTTTCAGCGATCCGGTATTACTGGTTTGCCGATGGGCCGGTTGCGGGCACACCGGCTCGGATCGCGCGCACGGGCTACACCGGCGAAGACGGGTTCGAAGTTTACGTGGCGCCTTCGGAAGCGCCACGGATCTGGCATGAAATCATGGGTGCCGGCCAGGAATTCGGAATCAAACCATGCGGGCTGGGCGCGCGCAACACGCTGCGGCTGGAAGCCAAGATGGCGCTGTATGGACATGAAATCCACGCTTCGATTACGCCTTGGGAAGCGGATCTCGGATGGATCGTCAAGATCGACAAAGGCGATTTCGTGGGCCGCTCGGCGCTGGTGAAACAGAAAGAGCAGGGAATCGAGCGCAAACTGATCGGATTTGAAATGTCAGGGCGCGGCATTGGGCGGGATGGCTACGAAGTGCAGTTGGATGGCGCGCCGGCGGGCTGGGTGACCAGCGGATCGCCGGGGCCGTCCTTAAACAAGAACATCGGTCTCTGTTACCTGCCGGTGGCCGAATCGCATGTGGGCCGCGCGATCGAGGTCGTGATTCGTAGCCAGCCTGTTGCCGCAGTCACCGTGGAAACACCATTCTACAAGCGAGCCAAATAATGTATCCCGAAGAATATCGCTACACCAAAGAACACGAGTGGGTGCACCTGGAAGGCGACACGGGCACCATCGGCATCACCGATCACGCCCAGCACGAACTGGGCGATATCGTTTTCGTCGATTTCAAGTACGGCCGCGAGACGCTCAAGCCCGGGCAGCGGGTCGAGCAGGGCAAGACCATCGGTTCGGTGGAGTCCGTGAAAGCCGTTTCCGACATCTATTCGCCCGTTTCTGGCGATATCGTGGATCTGAACGGCGCGCTGGCGGATGCGCCGGAGAAGTTGAATGAAGATCCGCACGGCGAAGCGTGGCTGGTGAAGATCCGCCTGAGCAATCCCGGTGAAATGTCGAATCTGCTGTCCGCTGCCGACTATCAAACATATATAGGAGCGGAAAAATAACGTTTGCGCTATCTTCCGAAGTCTGATTCCGAACGCCGCGAGATGTTGGAAGCCTGCGGCGTTTCCACACCCGAAGAGTTGTTCGCCCATCTGCCGGAGGCGGTCCGCATTAAACAGCCGTTGGAGCTTCCACCGGGCATTTCCGAATACGAGATCGTCGATTACTTCCGCCGCTGCGGCGAAAACAACGCCAGCGGCTACGCCAGTTTCCTGGGCGCGGGGGTTTACCAGCATTACCGCCCGGTGCTGGTGGATACCGTGGTTTCGCGCGGTGAGTTTCTGACGTCGTATACGCCCTACCAGGCGGAGATCTCGCAGGGCACACTGGTCACGATTTTTGAATTTCAGACCATGATCTGCCAGCTCACCGGCATGGATCTGGCGAATGCTTCGATGTACGACGGTTCGACGGCGGTGGCTGAGGCTGCCTTGATGGCGGCGCGGCTCACGGCCAAGGGCGGATTGCTGGTGTCACGCGCGGTGCATCCGGAATATCAGGCGGTGCTGCACACCTACGCCAAGAATCAGGGCATGCCGATCACGGAGTTCGACTACGATCCCGAAACCGGCGCTTCCGATCTGGAGGATCTGGCGAGTAAGCTGAATGACCTGACGGCGGCGGTGATCGTGCAATCGCCGAATTTCTTCGGCGTGGTGGAGGATATTCAGCATGCCGCGGAACTCGCGCACAAGCGCGGGGCGCTGCTGGTGATGGGGTTCAGCGAAGCGGTATCGCTGGGTATCTTGCAGCCGCCCAAGGCCGACATCGTGGCCGGGGAGCTGCAGTCGTTCGCCATTTCGCCCAGCTATGGCGGGCCGTATGCCGGGATCATCGCCACGCGCGACAAGTTTGCGCGGCAGATGCCTGGGCGTCTGGTGGGCGAAACTACGGATACGCACGGCAATCGCGCATTCTGCCTGACGCTGGCCACGCGCGAGCAGCACATTCGCCGGGAGAAGGCGACTTCGAATATCTGTACCAATCAAGCGTTGATCGCGCTGATGGCTACGGTTTTCATGAGCGTTTACGGGAAGCAGGGGCTGCGCGAGCTGGCTGAACAGAATCTGGCCAAGGCCCATTACCTGGCGGGTAGATTGAAACCGCGCTTTTCCGGGCCGTTCTTCAACGAATTCGTGGTTTCAACGGGCGGGCGCTCGCCAGACGAGATTAACGCCGAGCTTCTGAAGCACAAGATCATCGGGGGCTTGCCTTTGGGCGGCTTCTATCCGGAACTGGCGGATACCATGCTGCTGTGCGCTTCGGAAATGTCGAAGCGCAAGGATATGGACCGACTGGCGGAGGTGTTCGATGTCCATTAAGAAGGTCCGCGAGCACATCTCCCCTAATGAAGCGCTGCTGTTTGAGCGCAGTTCACCCGGCAAGAAGGCTTATCAACTGCCGGAGCTGGACGTTCCCACGGTCGACGCCAGCGCCGCGTTAGGCGCCGGGAATGTCCGGGACGAGATTCCGGGATTTCCGGAAGTCAGCGAAGTGGAAGCCATCCGCCATTTCACGCGGCTTTCGACGTGGAATTACGCGATCGACCACGGCATGTATCCCCTGGGTTCGTGCACCATGAAGTACAACCCGCGGGTGAACGAACTGGTGGCGCGCACGGAAGGGCTGGCTTGGGCGCATCCGTATCAACCGGAATCGCTTTCGCAAGGCGCGCTGGAAGTGATGGCGCACCTGGAATCGGCGCTGCTGGAAATCACCGGGATGGACGCGGTGACGCTGCAACCCGCGGCCGGTGCGCAGGGGGAACTCACCGGTATTTTGCTGATTCGGGCGCTGCTGGAAAAACAGGGCAATCCGCGCAAGAAGATTCTAATTCCGGATTCCGCGCACGGCACCAATCCCGCGACTGCTGCTATTGCCGGCTACGTTGTGGAGAATATCCGCTCCGACGAGCATGGCTTGCTGGATCTTGCCGCGCTAGAAAAATCGGTCGACGAAGATGTGGCCGGCTTGATGGTCACCAACCCGAACACGCTGGGCGTTTTTGAATCGCGCATCATGGAGGCGGCCGACCTGCTGCATCGCAAGGGCGCGCTGCTTTACATGGATGGCGCGAACATGAACGCGCTGGTGGGCATCGCGCGTCCCGGCGATTTCGGCGTGGACGTGATGCACTTGAACCTGCACAAGACATTCTCCACTCCGCACGGAGGCGGTGGGCCAGGCGGCGGTCCTGTTGCGGTAAAGAAACATCTGGAACCGTTCCTGCCGCTGCCGCGACTGAAGCGCACGGGCGATCTCTGGGGATTCGATTACGACCGCCCGTATTCGATCGGCAAGGTGAAGGCATTTTATGGAAACTTCGGCGTGCTGGTGCGGGCGCTCGCATATATCATGGCGCACGGAGGCAACGGATTGCGGGCCGCCACGATGGACGCGGTGCTGAACGCCAACTACATCCGGAAAAAGCTGGAGCCATTCTTCGATCTGCCGTATGCGCTGCCCAACATGCACGAGGTGGTTTTCAGCGACGACCGGCAGTCGGCGCTGGGAGTTCGCACGGGAGATATCGCCAAGCGCCTGATCGACTACGGCTTTCATCCGTACACGGTCAGCTTTCCTCTGATCGTGCATGGTGCGATGATGATCGAGCCCACCGAAACGGAGGGCAAGATCGAGATCGACCTGTTCGTTGACGCCATGATTTCGATTGCCAAGGAGATTGAAACCGATCCGAAACTGGTGAAAACGGCGCCGCACTCGACTCGCACCAGCCGGGTGGATGAGGTGAAGGCCGCCCGCAAGCCGATATTGAAATGGGCACCCGTCTCGCCCTAGTTTCGATCGTCTGTTTCGTTTTGTTGCTTCGCTTGCCGTTTCTCAACCAGGCGATTCAGGGCGACGAAGTTTACTATCTTGCCGCGGCCGAGCACGCGCTGATCGATCCGCTGCATCCCAATCATGCGCAGTATGTTTTCCTGGGCGATCGCGTGGATTTGCGAGGGTTTCCGCATCCTCCGCTGAACGCCTGGTGCCTCGCTCTGCTGCTGGCGATTTTCGGCGACGTTCACGAAATTCCATTTCATGCGGCTTATGTGCTGTTTTCGCTGATGGCGGCGCTGGCGATGTGGTCGTTGGCGAGACGCTTCTCGCCGCACCCGGTGTGGGCTACGCTGCTGTTTCTGGTTGTCCCGGCGTTCGTGGTGAACGGCAACTCGCTCGAATCGGACCTGCCGTTTCTGGCGTTCTGGATGGCTGGCGTCGCGTGCTTCGTGGCGGGAAGATGGATGCCGGCGTCTCTGGCTATGGTGTTGGCGGCGCTGGCGGCGTTTCAGGCGGTTTTCCTGACGCCGATCCTGATGGTTTACGTCTGGCTGTGCCGGCCTAAGAACCGTACGGCATGGTTGGTTACGCTGGTCGCGCCAGCAACCATTCTGGGCTGGCAATTGTTCGAGAGACTGCAGTCCGGCACGCTGCCAGTGGCGGTGGCGGCCGGTTACATGAACAGCTACGGGTTGCAAGCGCTCGCAAATAAGGTGCGCAATGCGGCGGCGCTTTCGGTGCATGCGTGCTTTATGATCTTTCCCGCTTTGCTGCCGGGCGCGATTCTGCTGGCATGGAAACGGCGCGACCGCGAAACGGCGTTTCTGGCGGCTTGGATTGCCTTGTTCTTTGGCGGGGCAGTAGTGGTGTTCTTTGCCGGATCGGCACGCTACCTGCTGCCGATGGCGGCGCCGCTGGCTCTGCTGGTATCACGCTTGCGGCCGCGCTGGCTGGCGGTTGGATTCGCCGCGCAACTGGCGCTCAGCCTGGCTCTGGCAGTAGTCAACTATCAGCACTGGGATGGCTACCGGCGGTTCGCGCGACAGATTCGCCCGGCGACAGCCGGGCACCGCGTTTATATGGATGGCGAGTGGGGCTACTATCTGGAAGCGGACGGCGCCGTGCCGCTGGAGCGCGGGCAGGTGCTGCGGGCGGGCGATGTGGTGGTGTCGAGCCAGCTTGCTTATCCGGTGGCGTTCACGGCTCCGACGGCTACTATCGCGGAACGGGAGATTCGCGCTTCCCTGCCTTTGCAACTGATCGGGCTGCAGGCGCGTTCCGGCTATTCGACGGCCAGCAAGGGGCTGCGTCCATTCGATATTTTGAGCGCGCCGATCGATATCGTGCGGGCGGCGGTGGTGCTCGACCGGCATCCCACGCAATCGTATTTGGCGATGAATGCGCCGGAAGCTTCCGAGCAGATCGTGAGTGGACTTTACGATTTGGAAGGGAACGCGTGGCGCTGGATGTCCGGTACGGCGGTGGTTCTGCTGAAAGCGCCTACGGAAGCGATGCCGCTGGACGCGGTATTTGCCATCCCGGACGCTGCGCCGGCCCGGCATGTGGATCTGCTGCTGGATGGGCGGGTAGTGGCTTCGCAAACCTACAGCGCACCCGGCTCTTATACGCTGCGGTCGCCGCCGCAATCGCCCGCGGGCGCGACGGCAACGGTTACGCTGCAACTCGATCGGACATTTTCGGTACCGGGCGATCATCGCGAATTGGGCGTCGTTGTGTCTGGCATCGGTTTTCGGAAGTAGCTGCGCGATTGACGGCTCCCCTTGCGGTCCGCTATCCTGGATCTTTCCTGATAGAGGCGCGGCGGCCAAGAGTAGCCGGGCGGTTTTTCCGAGTGAGCCTCGGAGAGTCCGGTAAAAGGGGCCGATTGCAAGTTCCGCCGAAGCCGTCGCGGGTGGCTCATCGCCGTAGCGGCTGGGGGGTAAGGCTAACACCTGCCCACTGTCACCCGACTCCAGGAGCGGGTGGAGCGCTATTCGGAAGCGAAGACTCGCCGGAATCTCTCCGCGTCTTTACTTCTGCCTTGGCCTCCTCCCCCGCGCAGTGTCACTTATGGAACTGTTTGAGCTAACGCGGGCGCTGATCGACACCGAATCCATCACCGGCGACGAGGAACGGGTGGGGTTGCAATTGATGGATTATGTGTCCGCGCTAGCGGCACGGTACGGCGGTACGGCGGAGCGTTCGGTGGTGGAGGGCGGGCGGGCGAATGTGTTCGCCTGCTGGGGGGAACGCCCGCTGGTCACGCTCTCGACGCACATGGATACGGTGCCGCCGTTCATTCCTTCGCGCGAGGACGAGGAATTCATTTGGGGGCGCGGCGCGTGCGATACCAAGGGCATCATCGCGTCGATGTTGAAAGCCGCCGAAGGGCTGCTCGAAAGCGGCGTGCGCAATTTCGGCGTGCTGTTCGTGGTGGGTGAGGAGCGCAACAGCGCCGGGGCGTATCATGCGGCGGAACGGCCCAAGGGCGCGCGCTATCTGATCAATGGCGAGCCTACGGAGAACAAGCTGGCGTTGGGATCGAAGGGCGCGCTGCGCTATGAGATTGCGGCGACGGGCCGCATGGCGCATTCGGCTTATCCGGAGCTGGGCGAATCGGCGATCGAGAAACTGCTGGATGCGCTGGCGTTGATTCGCGCGATGCCGCTGCCGGTGCGATCCGAGTATTGGGCCAGAGCACGCTGAACATCGGCACGATCTGCGGGGGGCGCGCGCCGAATGTGATTCGCCGATGAGGCGAAGGCGGAGATTTTCATGCGGCTGGTGGGCGATTCGACCGCGACCAAAGAAGCGATTCGACACTGCCGTTGCGGGGAAGGCCGAGGCGCGGGAGAGTGCTCGAGATACCGGCGGTGCGGCTGGGATCGGTGCCGGGGATCGAAACGACGGTGGTCTCGTTCACGACCGACATTCCGGCATTCGGCGAAGCGTGGGGAACGCCTTTCCTGATTGGGCCCGGCACGATTCACGTCGCGCACACATTGGACGAGCGCATCCCGAAGCAGCGAGTTGCAGGACGCAGTGGAAATTTATCAAAAGATGGTGAGCGAGTTACTTGCCGGATTGTGAAGTCATTTATGCAAACCAAAATTGAAGTTGGCAGTACTGGGCGCCACCGGCATGGTGGGCCAGCATTTTATCAAGTTTCTGCAGGACCATCCGTGGTTCGATCTGACGTGGCTGGGCGCGAGCGACCGGTCCGCCGGCAAAGCGTACAACGAGGCGACCAGCCTGGCGCCTGAGCGGCGCGATGCCCGAATCGTGGAGGGCTGAAGGTGGAGGAATCGAAGCCGGGCAATGCGCCGAAGCTGGTGTTCTCGGCCATGGATGCGTCGGTGGCGACGGAAATCGAGCAGGCGTTCGCGCAGGCGGGACATGTGGTGGTTTCCAATTCGCGAGAACCATCGCATGGATGCGGATGTGCCGCTGCTGGTGCCGGAGGTCAATCCGGATCATCTGAAGCTGATTCCGGTGCAGCAGCGCGAGCGCGCGGATGGAAGGGGCAGATCGTGACCAACCCGAACTGCTCGACTGTGGTGCTGACGATGGCGCTGGCTCCGCTGAAGCAGTTCGGCATTCGACGCGTGCATGGTGACCACGATGCAGGCGATTTCGGGCGCGGGCTATCCGGGCGTGGCGTCGATGGACATCAATGGCCAACGTGGTGCCGTTCATCGGCGGCGAAGAAGAGAAGATGCAGCAGGAGACGCAGAAGATCCTGGGCGATTTACGCGGCGACCGCATCGAGCCGCTGGCCGCGAAGGTGAGCGCGCACTGCAATCGCGTGCCGGTGGTGGATGGGCATACGGTGGCGGTGTCGGTGGAGTTGGAGTCGAAGCCCGACGGAAGCGGATCTGATCGACGCCTTCGAGAGTTTATCGAGGCGTGCCGCAGCAACGGAATCTGCCGAGCGCGCCGCCGCAGCCGGTGCATGTATATGGAAGAGAAGGATCGTCCGCAGCCGCGGCGAGATGTGGAGCGCGAGAATGGAATGGCGGTGTTCGTCGGACGGCTGCGCGCGTGCCCGGTGCTGGATTACAAGTTCGTCGCGCTGGGGCACAACACGGTGCGCGGGCGCGGCGGGCGCGGCGGTGTTGAATGCGGAGCTGATGCAGTCGGAAGGACTGCTGGACTGATGATCGTGATGAAGTTCGGCGGGACGTCGGTCGAGTCGGCGGCGGCGATCGAGCGGGTGGCTGGCGATCGTGAAGGCGCGGGCCGACCGCAAGCCGGTGGTGGTGGTTTCGGCGATGGGCAAGACCACCAACAAGCTGCTGGCGCATTGCCGCAGGCGGCGATTGAACGGCAAGCGCGAAGAGTACATCCGGCAGATTCACGACTTGCGCGATTTTCATTCGCGCGAGGCACGCCTGGTGGTGCCGCTGGCCGATCGCGCGGAACTGGACCGCACGCTGGATGAGCATTTCCAGGAGCTGACGGAACTGGTGAAGGGCCTGGCGGTGCTGGGCGAATTGACGCCCGCGCTCGATCGACGCGATTTCGAGTTATGGCGAGCGGCTTTCGAGTCTACATCGTCACGCTGGCGTTTCGAGCATTTCGGCATGAATGCGGTGCACGTGGATTCGCGGCAGGTGATTGTGACCGATCGGCGCCATACGCAGGCCGCGCCGCTTTATCCGGAGACGTATGCGCGGCTGGCAGCGATATTCCGCCGCTGGCCGAGAATAAGGTGGTGGTGATGGGCGGATTCATCGGGGCCACGGAGGATGGCGTGACCACGCACGCTGGGGCGCGGCGGTTCGGATTTCACGGCGTCCATCGTGGGCGCGGGAATCGGCGCGGAAGAGATTCAGATCTGGACGGATGTGGACGGCATGCTGACGGCCGATCCGACGATTCTGCCGGGCGGCCATCGGGTGAAGACGATTTCGTTCGCGGAGGCGGCGGAGCTGGCGTATTTCGGGGCGAAGGTGCTGCATCCGGCGACGGTGATTCCGGCGATTGAGAAGAACATTCCGGTGCTGATTCTGAACTCGCGGCGGCCGGAGGTGGACGGCACGCGGATTGTGTCCGAGAGCCGTGCCTTGCGCGCAACGTGGTGAAGTCGATCGCGTGCAAGCGGAAGATCACGCTGGTGAATATCCACTCGACGCGCATGTTGATGGCGCATGGATTTCTGCGGCGGATCTTCGAAATCTTCGACCGCTATGAGACGTCGGTGGATATGGTGGCGACGTCGGAGGTGAGCGTGTCGCTGACGATCGACAACACGCGAGGCTCTGCGAAGCGATCTGCCAGGAACTGGGGCAATTCTCGCGAGGTGTCGATTGAAGACGAGCAGGCCATCGTGTGTCTGGTGGGCGAGAATATACGCTACACGCCGGGCGTGGCCTGCGCGTATTTTCAAGGCGCTCGGCAGCATCAATGTGCGCATGATTTCGCAAGGAGCGTCGCTGCTGAATTTGAGCGTGGTGGTGGCAGAGCAGGATCTGCACCGCGCGGTGGAGGCGCTGCACGACGGAGTTCTTTAGCCGAACTGGATCCGGAGGTGTTCGATGCGCTGAACGAAGCTCGCGATCGTCGGCTACGGCAAGATGGGGCGGCTGATCGAACAGTTCGCCGCCGGAGTACGGGCTTCACTGTGGCGCTGAAGCTGGACGAGTTCAACAATGCGGCCTCCGCGGGTGTGACGGCTGCGAATTTTCAGGGCATCGACGTGGCGATCGAATTCTCGATCCCGGCGGCGGTGGTGGAGAATGTCGAGCGCATCGCGGCATTGGGCGTGAACATCGTGGTGGGCACCACGGGCTGGCTGGACGAAGCTGGAGCGGGTGAAGGCTGCCGTGGAACGCACGGCATCGGGCTGGTGTGGAGTCCCAATTATTCGATTGGCGTGAACGTGTTCTTCCGGCTGGTTGCGGAAGCGGCGCGGCTGCTGGCGAATGAGCCGGAGTATGGCGCGTGGGCTTGGGAGATTCATCACGCGACGAAGAAGGATGCGCCTTCCGGTACGCTGTTGAAGCTGGTGGAGCAGATGAAGCGGCGCCGGCTACCAGCGCGCTGATCGATGTCAGTTCGAATCGGGCGGGCGCGCATCCCGGGACGCACGAGATCGGGTTCGATTCGGCGGCCGATACCATCACGCTGCGGCATACGGCGCGCAGCCGGGAAGGCTTCGCGCGCGGGTGCGCTGAAAGCGGCGCAATGGATTGTACGGCAAGAAAGGCTTTTACGAATTCAGCGAGGTGCTCTTTCCATTCGGAGGCTGGCACATGTTTACTGGATGCGGCACCGCCTGGTCACTCCTTTCCGCGCGGATCGGTCGCTCGATGAGGCGACGCTGCGGAAGCTTGGTGCGGCGTCAGATCGACGGAGGGCATCAATTTTCTGGTGCCCTGCGGCACCACGGGCGAGAGTCCGACGCTGACGCGCGAGGAGCATTTGCGCGTGGTCGAGATTACGCGTCGAAGAAGCCAAGGGAAGCGTGCCGGTGCTGGGCGGGGCGGGCGGATACAACACGCGCGAAGTGATCGAACTGGCGCGCGAGCTGCGAGCACTGGGCGTGGACGGCATTCTTTCGGTGACGCCGTACTACAACAAGCCGACGCAGGAAGGCCTGTACCAGCACTATCAGAGCGATCGCGGAAGCGATCGGCGCTGCCGATCGTCGTCTACAGCGTGCAGGGGCGCACAGGCGTGAATGTGGAGCCGGCGCACGCTGGCGCGGCTGGCGGCGATCGACGAATATTGTCGGCGTGAAGGAAGCATCCGGGCAATATCAGCGCAGATGGCGTCCGTGATCCATCAGGTTCCCGAAGACTTCGTGGTGCTGTCGGGCGACGACGCGATTACGCTGCCGCTGATCGCGCTGGGCGGACGCGGGCTGGTTTCGGTGGCTTCGAACGAGATTCCGGGCGAGATGACCAAGCTGGTGCAGCTTTGCCTGGCGGGCGATTTTGGCGGCGCACGCGCGGTGCAGCGGCAATATCTGCCGCTGATGGAAGTCAATTTCGTGGAGTCGAATCCGATCCCGGTGAAGGCGGCGATGGCGCTGATGGGACTGCTGGAACCGGTGTACCGCTTGCCGATGGTTCCGCCCAAGGCAGAGAATCTGGCGAAGATCGAGAAGGTGCTGGAGGCTGTCGGACTGATGGCGGAGAGTGCCATTGCAGGCTGAGATCGAAGCAGCTTTTCGACGAGAAGCCGGGCGCTTACAGCGAGCAGCATTTCGCATCTGTTCGGTGAATTCAAGGACGCACTGAACGCAGGGGCGCATTCGCGCGGCCGAGCCGGATGCCGTCGGCGGCGAGCGGCTGGCGGGTGAACGCGTGGGTGAAGAAGGGAATTCTGCTGGGCTTTCGCATGGGCGGCGGTAGTGGATATGTCGATCGATGCAGCACGCCAGCCGTTTCTTCGATAAATCCACGTTATCCGGTGAAGCAGTTCACGGCGCACGAGCGGCGTGCGCATCGTGCCGGGCGGATCGAGTATTCGCGACGGCGTGCTACATCGGCAAGGGCGTAACCTGCATGCCGCCGATGTATATCAACGTGGGCGCTTACGTAGACGACGGCACGATGGTCGATTCGCACGCGCTGGTGGGAAGCTGCGCGCAGGTGGGGAAGAACTGCCACATCTCAGCGGCCTCGCAGATTGGCGGCGTGCTGGAGCCGGTGGGCGCGCTGCCGGTGATCATCGAAGACGACGTTTTGGTCGGCGGGAATTGCGGCGTGTACGAAGGCACGGTGGTGAAGAAGCGAGCGGTGCTGGGCACGGGCACGATTCTGAATCGGTCGACGCCGGTTTACGATCTGGTGCGCGGTGAGGTGCATAGGCCACCGACGACGATCCGCTGGTGATTCCGGAAGAGGCCGTGATGGTGGCCGGATCGCGTGCGATTACCAGGGCCCCGGCAAGGATTGGGGTATCTCGCTGTACACGCCGGTGATCGTGAAATATCGCGACAGAAGACGGATACCAAAATTCAGTTGGAAGACCTGCTGCGGTAACATTTCCGCGGGTTTGTGTCGTCGCGGCGAAAGTGGACATGTGTTCTGATGATTGTTTATGTCCTTTTCGCTCGATTCTAAAGTCGCATTGATTACCGGCGCGGGCCGCGGCATTGGCCGCGCGATCGCGGAAAAACTGGCGGCTGCCGGAGCCGCCGTGATGATTAACGATCTGGATTCCGCACCCGCGGAAGAGGCCGAAGCCGCCATCCGGTTGTCCGGCAGGGCGGCTGCCCATCTAGCTGGAGATGTGACGCAGCCGGACTTTCCCCAGAAGCTGGTGGATGCCACGCTGGCAACGTTTGGCGGTCTCGACATCATCATCAACAACGCCGGGTACACGTGGGACAACGTAATCCAGAAGACCAGCGACGAGCAGTATCTGGCGATGCTGGGGATTCATCTGGTGGCGCCGTTTCGCGTGCTGCGCGCGGCATCGACGTTCATCCGCGAGGCGGCCAAACGAGAGGCGTCGGAGGGGCGGCGGGTGATGCGCAAGGTGGTCAATATCACCTCGATCGCCGGTACGGATGGAAATGCGGGACAGGCGGGATATTCGTCGGGCAAGGCGGGCGTGGTGGGCCTGACGAAGACCATGGCCAAGGAGTGGGGCCGCTACAACGTGAATGTGAATGCGGTGGGCTTCGGGATGATCGAGACGCGCCTGACGCAGCCGCTGACCAGCGGAGCCGCGACCATCGATGTGCAAGGGCGGCAGATCGCGGTGGGGGTGCAGCCCAAAATGCTCGAATCGATGAAAGTGGTGTGCCCGCTGGGGCGGCCGGGCACGCCGGACGAGGCTGCCGGTGCAGTGCTGTTCTTCTGTTCGCCGCTTTCCGACTATGTCACCGCCGAAGTGTTGATCTGCGGCGGCGGAATGCACTTCTGATGTGCCGCCTGCTGGTCGCGGACGATGACGTGCAGCATCTGGGAATCCGCAAACTGCTGCTGGAGGCGGCCGGCCATGAGGTGGCGGTCGCGGAGGATGTAGCGGGGACGCTGCGCCTGATGGCGGAATTAACGCCGGACGTGCTGGTGATGGATCTGCGGCTGCCGGAGTTGAGCGACGGGTTGGGTCTGATCCGATGCGTGGTGGAGCAGCGGGTGGCGACGCGGATTGTGGTGCTATCGGGGTGGACGGAGCAGCTTTGCGATCTGCCGGAGGAGAAGATGGTTGCGTGCGTGTTGGGGAAGCCGATCCGCAACGAGGTTTTGCTGGAAGCGATTCGGGATGCGATGGCGGAGCAGCCGCAAGCTGCGGGGTAGGGCTGCGGAAAGAGGCATTGTGGGACACTCCCTTACGGTCGTGGCTCGGAAGGCTGGTCGTGGATCGGAATGGTGGTCGTGGATCGGAAGGGTGGGCTAAGGCTGGAGTTTGCGGGCGCGCTCGTAGTCTTCCCGGAGACGCCTGGTAATTTTGTCGGCTACGTCGGTGCTGGCGCCGCGGAACCTGCCTCCCATACTTTCCTGAGTGGTGGACCAGATGACGTCGCCATCCTTGGTAACCAGGCGGACGGCCGCATTGGCTTCGTGGCGGCGCTCTACGGAACGGTTGGAGCGGCCCTCGGAAGAGCCCATTCCAGCGCTTCTGCTGGTCCGATCGTAGGAGTGGGTTCCACCGCGCAGGGCGCTGTCTTCGACTTCCTGGCTGGTGCCCACATTGCTGTGCACGTCGGTGTTTTCGCTGGATGAATGCTGTTCGTTGAACACCAGATCTTCGCCGGAGCCTTTTAAGACGGCATCGGCTTTGTCCTGGTTTTCGGTGATCACGAAGAGCTTGGAGTTTTCCAGGCCACTGATGATCATGTCACGCATTTGGGCGGCGGTTTCTCCTCCGGTGAAGCGGTCCACGTACACCCGCCGGACGGTCAGAAGGTGGCGGAGGCTATCGGTCTCGATACTGGCTGGGGAAACAGGATCTGTTGGAAGAAATAAAAAGGCGCTCATGCAGAGCGTGAGGATCATAGTTTAGCCCCTTCCCGAGCGCGCTTCATCATCTGTGTATTCGGTGCGCTGTCCAGTTTTGGCTTCCAGTTCCGCCAGGGCGGCGCGGAGGTCGTTCTTATCCACCTGCATGAAGACCACTTGCTGGTTTCCGTGGGCATCCACGTATCCGACGCTGACGAAGTGCTTGCGGGCGATCGAATGGAGGAGAAGCGGATGAATGAAAATTGCAGCAATGATGCGGTGGCTGGCGTGCTGACCATATTCCAGCATGTTCACCTTGTCATAAGGCACATGCAGGGTGAGTTGATGAGTGACGAATAAGATTTCCCGATCGTTAGTCAGGTCGATGCGCAGATCGCACTTTTGGGTGAATTCGCCTACCGTGGTTCCGATGAGGTAGGCGCGGACGCGACCGGGTTGTGCGGCTATCAGGAGGCCGCAGGCGAGCAGTGCGCACAGCAGACACGCCCGTTTCAGCATCAGGATCATGCGTAAGCATAGTGGTGGAACGCCACCAAATGTCTCACGATCCTGACGCGGGCTATTTCTTGGCGTTCAGCAGGCGGTCGATTTCAACGTTCAGACCGTCGCCTTCGAAGATGGTCTTGGTGTCGAAGCCGTAGGTGAAGTCGTTGCGGATCATGCCCTGGCCATCGATGAGGAAGAGGTGCGGCACGTTGACAGTGGGATTTTGGGGAGTCACCTTCAGGTAAGAAGCGGTGGCTTGGCCGCAATCGAAAACGATAGGGGTGGTGACTTTGTGTTCGGCTACAAACTGGGCAACCGTGGCGGGCGTGTCACGCGGGATGGCGAAGGTGAGCACGGCGACTCTTCCATTATATTTGGCGGCGACGGCTTCGAGAACTTCGGCCAGTTTCTGGCAGTGCGGGCAGGTGGTTTGGATGATGTCGATCAGGACGATCTTGCCGCGGTAGTCCTGGAGGTCGTGCTGCTGGCCGTGGGCATCGGGGAGGGAGAAGCCTGGCGCGCGGCGGCCCGACAGTTCTCCGGAAGCAAACAGCATGAGGGCCGAGGCCAGGAAAGCGAGTAAGAAGCGCATCAAGTCAAAGTTAGCATTAGTCGCGGCGGGCTTGCTTTTCGCATAGGCGTGCATTAGGCTGGACGTTGGTACTGCCACTGTCCACGCGCTAACAGTCGATTCACCACTTGCGGTCTGAGCCAAGGCTCGGAGACTGCCCGCGGTGGATCGCTTCCAATTCAAACCACAATTTTTCGAGGAGAACTGGAATGCAGGAGTGTCTGGACTTGACGACGATTGGCGCAACCGGCGCCGTTTTGGCAGCTTTTGAGGCTTACGCGAAGCGCGGGTTGGTGTTGGCGCGCGTGTCGGCGGTGCACGGCGAGCAGTACAGGATCTATACGGCGCAAGGGGAGATGACGGCGGAGGCTATCGGGGCGCTGTTGTATCGCACGGAACGGGCGGCGTGGCCGGCGGTGGGCGACTGGGCGGCGGTACAGCCGATGGGATCGGCGGAAGCGATGATCCATGCGGTGCTGCCGCGAAAGTCGGTGTTCTCGCGGCGGGCGGCGGGGTATCGCGAGCAGGAGCAGGTGATCGCGACGAATATCGACCTGGCGCTGGTGGTTTGCGGGCTCGATCAGGATTTCAACGTGCGGCGGATCGAACGATATTTGACGCTGGCGCAGGCGAGCGGGGTGGAGGCGGCCATCGTGCTGAACAAATCCGATGTATGCGCCGACTTAGCGGCTCGGATGGCGGAGGCGCGGACGGTGGCGATGGGCGCATCGGTGGTGGCCATTTCGGCGCGGGCAGCCGATGGCACCGAGCTGGTGCGGCAGTTAGTGGGGCCGGGGGCGACGGTGGCGCTGCTGGGTTCATCCGGAGTCGGGAAGTCGACGCTGGTGAATCGGTTATTGGGAGAGGAGCGACAAGCGGTACGGGAGGTGCGGGAGAGCGATAGCCGGGGGCGGCATACGACAACGTATCGCGAACTGCTGCCGCTGGCAGGCGGGGGCGCGCTGATCGACACGCCGGGGATGCGCGAACTGCAGTTGTGGGCCGATCAGGATAGCCTGGATGCGGCATTCGCGGATATCAGGGAACTGGCGGCGGGCTGCAGGTATCGGGATTGCGGGCACGTGGTGGAAGACGATTGCGCGGTGCAGCGGGCGGTGGAAGCGGGTGAGTTGGGTGCGGGGAGATGGGAGAGCTATCGCAAGCTGCGGGCGGAGGTCGCGTGGCATACCAGGCAGACGGACGTGCAGGCGGCGCAGGCGGTGAAGAAGAGATGGAAGGCGGTGCATAAGGCGATGCGGAAGGATCACAAGCGCGATGCGCG
This sequence comes from Bryobacterales bacterium, assembly GCA_963738375.1. GTDB lineage: Bacteria > Acidobacteriota > Terriglobia > Bryobacterales > Bryobacteraceae > Bog-159. Next base: position 139,972 of record CAVTWL010000008.1, read on the forward strand.
GTTTTGAGGACAATTCGTAAGCCGAGATGGCGTTTGCGCGCGCCATAATTGAAGGACGCTCCGTGACCGTCGCGGCTCAGTTGTCCTACCGAGGCGATGGATGCTTAGTTTTCGTTGGAGTGGAGGCCGCCGGCGCCGGCGCGGAAGGCGATGTTGGTGCGGACGGGATCGTCGTCTAGGGATTGGCGGCAGTTCCAGATGCAAGCGCCGCAGAAGACGCATTTGTCGCGGTCGAATAGCGGAACGCCTTGCGGGCCGGGAGTGAGCGCCTGGCCGGAGCACATTTCGATGCAGAGCTTGGCGGAACAGCGTTCGCAGAAATCGGGATAGAGAAAGGTGACGTGGTCGGCGTAACCGTCGGGCGCCTGGACCTTGCCACCGATGAGGAGGGCGTCCTGTTGGGACATGAGCAGTTGGCCATCGAAGGGGATGGCGGGCCAGCCGCAGCGTTCCATTAGGGCGTCGTGCATGGCGACACCGCGCGAATAGCATTGGTGGCGGACTTCTTCGATTTCGGCTGTGGTGAGCTTATGGCGGTAGTATTCTTCCAAGGCCGGGATTAGCTTTGGTTCGCCGGCGATGGAGAGGCGGCCGTTGGTCGCGCCTGCCAGCGCCATGCCGAGGAGTCCGGTGACGACGCCGTGGTGGAATCCGTCGCGCGCTTTTTCGGCGACGCGGCCTTCGCGCTCGACCCAACTGGCGCGGCGTCGGGCTGTATAGGTGGCTTCGAGATTCGGCTTGGTGAAGGGCTTGCCGGCGGCGCGGAGTTGCTTTACGGCTTCGGCGAGTTGGATGCCGGTGGTCCAGGCTTCATCTACTCCGGAGCCGGTGAGGACGTTGGTGCTGCCGGAGCACTCGCCGATGCGCGCGTAGCCATCGCCCGCCAGGAACGGCTCGCCGTGCTTGCCGGCTTCCTGGAGCGACTTTGCGCCCCAGGAGCGGAGGGTTGCGCCATTCAAGTAGCGCCAAAGGTATGGATGCAGGATGTAGTGCTGAAGGTAGCGGTAGGAGGTCCGCGCCGGATTGTTGAACCAGGACGGTACGAAGATGCCGACGGAAGCGATGTGGTTGGGGTGGACGTAAAAGAAGCCGAAGATTTCGGGTTCGGGAAAGCCGAAGGTGTGGAAGACCGTACCGGGCTCGAGATCGACGGATTCCGGCAGGTCGACGACCATCTTAACGCCGACGGCCCATTCGTGTTGGTGGTGTCCGCCGGGCAAGCCGAAGAGGGCATCAAGCTGGCGGCCGACAGCGCCGACGGGTCCATCGCCGACGACGGTGAGGGAGGCGCGGAGATCCATGCCGGGCATGAAGCCTGAGGCGGGGACACCGGCGCGATCAGTGCCCTGGTCGAGGAGGCGGACGCCGACCACGCTCTGGTCTTGGAGGAGGGCTTCGGAAACGGGGACGCCGGGCCATATTTGGACTGCGCCGGAGCTCATGGCCTGCTCGCCGGTCCACTGCATGAACTGTCCGACGGACAAGAGCATGCCGCCGTCTTTGCGGAGGAAAGACGGGATGAAGGGTAGTTCGAAGGCGTGATGGCGGGGCAGGTGAAGAAGGCGCAGGACGCGGTCGGCTGCGCGGAGGGTTGGGGAGCGGCGGCTGGCGCCGATGGGGTCGAGCAGGTAGGCGATTCTTTCGTGGCTTACGGGAGCGGCCATGGGGATGGCCGAAGGATCGAGATCGGGAAAGGTTTGGCGAATGCCGCGGGCGCGGGTGACGGCTCCGGAGACGCCGAAGCCGATGTCGCCGGCGCGCTCGCAGCAGACTACCTGGAGATTGGGATCGGGATCGCGCGCGAGGGTGGACAGGAATCCGCCCATGGCCGGTCCGAAGCCGACGCAGACGATGTCCACATCCAGGGATTGGCGTTTTATGCTCATGACGCGCCTACGCAGGATAATCCAGGGCTTCCGGGATCATGACACGCTGCACGGATTCGGCGGCGCGATCCTTGGCGAGGTGCGAGCCGGTGAGGCAACCATCCATGCGGACGCGGAGGCGGTTGAACTGGTCGTAGCCATCGAAGTGGGCGCAGGGGCCGGCTTTCGCGGAGTGTGCGCCATCGCTTTCGATGACGTCGGTGTAGCCGCGCGCCAGGCTGGAGATACCTGGGATCATGCCTTCCATGGCTTCCAATTCTTCGGCGTGGTAGCAGGAGGCGCAGCCGGGAGCGTCCCAGGCCGGATGACGGTTGTAGCCAAAGACCAGCTCGGCGCAAATGCGTCCGGCTTCGCCCGCGGCGCGGGCGCTTTGCACGTGGCAGAGGTCGGTGAAGAAGGCGATGGCGGCGGGATCGACGGTTTCAAGGCCTTGGGCTTCGAGTTCCAGCACGTCGAGGATCTGGCAGCGGGAGGCAAGCAGCCAGCAGAGCGCGTCGGCGAGCGGGAAGGTGACTCCGTGGCGGGAACTCTGGTAGAGGCGGCTGCCTTCGGCGTCTTTCGCCTTTTGCAGGTGCTGGAGCGACCAGAGCCACATTTGCATGGCAGTGGCGAGGGTGCAGGCGCCGGTGCCGGGGTGGGTGGCGGCGATCTGGCGCATCTCGCCGATCCAGAGGCGGAACTGGGCGAGGAAGAGCTCGTCGGTCATGGTCAGGGTCAACTGGCGGCGCTGCACGGCCTCGGGGCCTTCGTAGGTGGCTTCGAGCTGCGCGTCCATCCACTTGTAGCCGAGGAAGCCGGGGCAATCTTCGGTGATGCCGTAGCCGCCCATGAGGCTGACGGCTTCACGCATCATGTTGGCGCCGTGGCCGGTGTTCCAGAGCTTGCAGGCGGGACACAGGACATTGGCGACGGAATCGAGGAGGGCGATAGCGGACGAGCGGGGATGCGGGCTGGGCTGGTGTTTTTGAGGTAGTCGAGAGCGTCCTTCTGGAGCTTGCGCATGGCGCGCAGGGTGCTGGTTCCACCATGGACGCCGTCGTTGGCGAAATGCTCGTTCTTCAGCCGTTCGAGGGGATCGAGTTCGTCGAAGAGGCGGGCGGCGGCGAAGCCCAGGGAGGCGCTGGCTTCGCCGGTGGCCCAGATCTCGACCAGGCGGTGGAGAGTATCTTCTTTTAGTTGCAGGCCGAGTTCGTAGCGAGGCGAGCCGGGGCGGCATGTCTCGCCGCCGCGGAAGCGTCCGCGCTGGTAGCGGATGATGGGCTCGATGGCGGAGAGCAGCTTGGCCGCGGTCATGACGCCGACGGTGACGCGGGTGCGGCGGAAGACGGCTTCGATGATCTCGCCGTGGCTGTAGCGGGGGACGATGACGCCGTTTTGAGACGTTGAAGCCGCCGACGATGCGGCTGGCGGGGACGCGCAGGCTGAAGATGGGATCGCTGGTGGAGGACAACTGGTGGACGAGCTTGCGCGTGGGGACGCCGCGGTCGAAGATGCCGGGATCGGTCTCGTGCAGGATGACCATGCAGGATTTGGAGATGCGGGGGTCATCGGTGTCGACGGCGGCGGTGACGAAGTTGGCGAAGCCCATGTTGGTGATGAAGCGGCCGCGCTTTTCGACCTGGAGGCGTGGGTTCGGCGCCTTCGGGCCAATCGGCTACGCGGACCTTGCCGGCGAGGATGCCGGTTTCGACGCCGACGTAGGGGATCGGCTCGGTTAGGCAGAAGGCGCCGCGCCAAGGCTGGCGGTCCTCACCCGGCTGGGCGGGGGCGCAGAGGCGGAGGTACCGGTCGCGCTGTTCGGGGGTGCCGCGCTCGTGGATGGGGGATAGGGCAAGGCATCCGGCGAGGCTGCCGGTGGCGGCGCCGGCATCGACCCACGCGAGTTCGAAGGCTACCAGGGCGAGGGCGAGGTTCTTGGGGCCTTCGACGAGGCCACCCTGCTCGGGATCGAGGAAAACGCCGGTGATGCCGGAGGAGTCGAAGTGTTGGAGGAGGGATTGCTTGGCGGCGGTCCAGGCGTGGGTGTTGCGGGCGCCTTCGGCGACCAGGCGGGCCACCGGGCCGCGCGCCACGGCGCGGGTGGATTGGACCAGCATCTGGAGATCGTAGCGGTGGGAGAAGCGCCATTGGAGCTGGCGGACATCATCGCCGGGGAGGGCGCGCAAGGTGTGGGGTTTCGGTTCGACGGCGGTAGCCATAAGGGGGACCGTCCTTTCCGGTTGGGTATCCAGTGCAATCGCGATGCCAGGGGTGTCGGGCTGTGGAATGAGGGGATTAGGGAGTTTATAGTCTGGAAGGCGGATGGGTTAGGGTGTAGTCACCCGAGATCGGGGCACTGGGCAGAATTGTGCATCTTTCTCGGGGCGGAGTACCGCGGACGAACGAAGCCAATTCCACAGGGGATGCAGCGAAGCGCGGGAAGTTGACGTTTCGTGTTGCATAATGTTGCATCGGCCCGGCTAGACTGCGGGGCCGTTGTGCAGGATTGTGCGTGTTTTCAGGGTGAAGTGCCGTGGAGCGAACGAAGCCAATGTTTCGGGCGAGCGGGGCGTCAGATTGTGCAAAATTGTGCATGATTCTAGCTTGGCCCTTGGAGCGTGGAACAAAGCCAATTTTGATTTTTATACTATTGAGGCCGTTTTATACTATTGCAATGGATCGAGTTCCTAACTCCGGCTACCTGGACACTACACTACCATGTGGGTCGAGCGCTCCCGCCTTCCTTGTGGATGCGTCCGGTCTGTTTTCAGGCGATTAGGGCGAGGTGGACCGGTGTGAATTAGACTGGAGGGATGTTGGATTGGACCCGGTTTCAAGTTGGCGCACGATGGACCCTGGGGGTGGTCGCGTCGGAGGTCGGGATTCGGGCGATCGATTTGCATGGCGCGGCGGATTTGCCGGGGCGGGAGTGGCCGTCCAATCCAAAGCTTCGGGATGCGGTGAAACAGTTGGAATCCTACTTCGCGGGCGAACTACGCGACTTCGATCTGACGCTGGATATGCAGGGAACGGAGTTCCAGAAGCGGGTGTGGGAGGAGTTGGTCCGCATTCCGTACGGGGAAACTCGGAGCTATAGTTTCATCGCCAACACGATCGGGGCAACCAAAGCCGTGCGCGCGGTGGGTGCGGCGAATGGGCGGAACCCGATACCGATCGTGGTGCCGTGCCACCGGGTGATCGGGGCGGGCGGGTCCCTTGTGGGTTACGGCGGCGGCTTACCACTTAAGAAATACTTGCTGGATCTGGAAGGCCGGCACTCGGACCTGTTTCAATCGGCTTAACGGCTAGTCGATGCGCACCGAACCGGAGCCGGTGCGGAGGTCCACCAGCGCGCCGCCGCCCTTGACTTTGCCCTGAATGTCGTGGCCGCCGCCGACGGTTCCCTGTACCATAATGGGGTGGTTCACGGTTACGTGGCCGGAGCCGGTGTGGGCGTGGAGATCGAAGGACGCGTCGACGGGCAGGCGCACGTTGACGCCTCCAGAGCCAGTATGGGCTTCGAGGGGCCCGGGAGCGGTCTGTTCGAGGCGAACGCTGCCGCTGCCGGTGTGGGCATTGATGGGACCGAGGATGGCGGAACCTTCGATGGAGCCGCTGCCGGTATGCGCGTCGACTCTGCCTTTGACGGTGTCGAGGGCGATCCTGCCGGAGCCGGTCTGGATGCGGACTTCATCGTTGACGCGGGCCACGGTGACGGAACCGGAGCCGGTTTCCAATTCGACGGGGCCGCGGATGCCTTCGACGCTTTCGCTGCCGGAGCCGGTGTGTGCGCGCAGGCGGGTCTCGCTGGGCACAACCAGCTCATAGCTGATGGAGACGTGGCGGCGCAGCCATTCGTCATGGGGGGCGCTGATGCGAATGCTATTGCCGTTTTGGGAGATGGGCGGGTTGGACTCGATCTCGTGGATGCGGTTTCCGCTGCCGCCGAGGAATTCATTTTGGGCGCGGACGACGGCGTGGATGTGGACGGAATTGGCGTCACCGGAGCGAACTTCGATGCGGCCGGAACCGGTTTCGACGTTGAGGTCGACGGCGCCGTTGACGGAGAGGGTGCGGTCGAAGGCGGCCTCACGATCGGCGGCGGAGAGTTGCAGGAGGAAGCCGGCAAGGGCCAGAGGGGCGGCGATATACGCGATGCGCATGGGATCTCCAGATTGGGGGGTTTTCAGGCCCCGGGCGATGGCCTGGCACCTGTACTGCTAACACCCGCTCTTGCTAGACGGCGGGCGGGGGTAAAGGTTAGGAACGCCGCCGCAGCCCGGAAACTGCTATAGAGTTAGGGGATGCGGAATTCGATTTGGGCTGCGGCCGGACTCTTACTGGCGGTTTCATTGTGCCGCGGGGCGGACGGCTGGGGTGCGGTGCAAGGGTTGCGGGGCGATTGGGTGGGGGCGGGCGGCGGGGGGCCGGGACAGGGCAGCGGTTCGTTTTCGTTTCAGCCGGATTTACAGGGCAAGGTGCTGCTGCGGAAGAATCGCGCGGAGTATCCGGCAACGAAGGATCGGGCGGGGTCGGTACATGACGATTTGATGGTGATTTACCGGGAGACGCCGGAGGCCGTGGCGCAGGCCATTTATTTTGACAGTGAGGGGCATACGATCCGGTATGAGGTTCAGGCAGCCGGGCCGGATATCGTCTTCTTGAGCAGCGCGGAGGGGCGCGGTCCGCGGTACCGGCTGACTTATACGCGTGTCGATCAAGACCGATTGAAGATCAAGTTCGAGATCGCAGCGCCGGGGAAGCCGGAGCAATTTACGACTTATATTGAAGCCGGAGCGCGGCGTGCCTCGAAATAGGCTGCCGGAGGTTCTGTCTCTTGACGCGGCACTGATCGTTATCGATTTGCAGAAGGCCATCGATCATAAGAGCTGGGGCAAGCGGAACCATCCGAAGGCGGAGCGGAAGGTGGCGGCGCTGCTGGCGGCATGGCGGGCGACGGGGCGGCCGATTTATCACATCCGGCACGATTCGGCCGAGGGGCGGTCGCATTACCGGCCGGGACAGCCGGGGCACGATTTCAAGCCGGAGGCGCTGCCGCTGGCGGGCGAGACGGCGATCGGCAAGCGGACCAACAGCGCGTTCATCGGCACGGATCTGGAGAAGCGGCTGCGAACAGGCGGCCAGAATGTGTTGGTGGTATGCGGCGTGGCAACCAACAATTCCGTGGAGGCCACGGTGCGGATGGCGGGGAACCTAGGATTCGATACATGGCTGGTGGAAGACGCCACGTTCACGTTCGGGCGCAAGGACTGGCGCGGAGAGTGGCGCACGGCGGAGGAAGTCCACGCGATGAGCCTGGCGAATCTGGATGGCGAGTACTGCAGGGTAGCGCGGGCGCGGCAGGTGCTGGCGGCAGCTAGCCGGCCGCGGGAAAGCCGGGGTGATTGCGAACCTGACGGGCCTGCCAGAGATGGCGGCGTTCGTGGGCCGCGAGCCAAGCGAAAGTGACGTAGAGATTCACTTTGATGGGGAGTCCGGGGGCGGGTACCTTGATGCGGGCGAGGTCGAGGCCGTTGGCTTTTTCGATGAGGAGCGCGAGCTGGTCCTGGAGGTGGAGGAAGGTGGGCATGACGGCGGTGAGAGGCTGGCCGTAGGCGGGGGTAAAAGCACGCGGCGCCTTGGTCTTGCGTTTCGCAGACGGCTCGGTGTTGGCGAGGATCCAGCGGCTGAAACGGCCATGGGAGAAGGGGCCGGCGGCAGTCAATCCGCGGGAGCGGGCGTCGTCAATTATTTTTTCGAGCAGGTGGGCGTAGCGATCGCCTGCGATGTTGAGGTGGAGCAGGCATTCGGCCATGGACCAACTGTCTGGATTGGGGCGCCAGTTGAATTGCGTTTCCTTGAGGCCGATCACCAGTTCGGCGGAATCGGATTTCACATTCAGGAATTGCTGGGCGAGTTCAGACAGCTCGGGAGAGAGGGAGACACCGGTCAACATAGAATTCAACTTATCAATAAGACGGCGGCGCCTGGGTCGACGTTGCGCGGAATGTGGCGGCGGTAAGGGCGGGCACAGGAGGATGCGCCGCCGGGCTAACGGTAGAGCAGATACTTTTCGCGGAGCTTGACGAAGGCGGCTACGCTGTCGGCCACCTTTTGCTGGATGTCGCGGGGGTCGTCGCCGGCGGCTAGCTGGCGGACGACTTCGGCGCTGCCGATCAGTTTTTGGTTGGCGGAGAACTGGACCTTGCCGGGGTACAGCTTTTGGAGGGCGGCGGCGATTTCGAGGCCGAGGCGGGTGGAGTCGAAATCGTCGCGATTGGTGATGACGAAGCGGACGCCTTCGAGCTTCAGGAAGCGGGTCGGGTAGGCGCGGACGCCGGGGATGCGGCGGCGGTTGAGGTAGGCGGCGAGGTCGGGACCTTTGATGTAATCGGCGCCGATTTGTTCGAAGGGGGCATCGGTTTTGCGGCCCACGGAGTAGTTGGGCGTGTACTCCAGCATGGCGATGCCGGGGTAAAGCAGGGCGGCGTTTAAGCTGCGCATATTGGGCGAGGGATCGATCCAGGGCTGATTGCCGGCGTCGAGCCAGTCGCCGCGCTGCCAATCCTGCATAGGCACGACGGTCAGGTCTGCGCCGATGTGGTTCTCGGCGTTGAAGAGCCTGGCCAGTTCTCCCATGGTCATGCCGTGGCGGATGGGGAGGGGGAAGGATCCGATGAAAGAGAGCGAGTCGCGATCGAGCATGGGGCCTTCGACGTGGACGCCGGTGAGGGGATTGGGGCGGTCCAAAACATAATAGGGGATTCCTGCTTTGGCGGCATCTTCCATGGCGTAGGCCATGGTGGTTTCGTAGGTGTAGAAGCGCACTCCTACATCTGCGATGTCGAAGACCAGGGCCTGGAGGCCGAGTTCTCGGCCAAGGATTTCGGGGGTGGGACGGTTGCGTTTGCCCAGGAGGCTGTAGATTTTGATGCCGGTGGCGGGGTCGGTGGTGTCGGCGATGTCAGGCTGGTCTTCGGCGATGGCGAAGCCGTGTTCGGGAGAGAAGATGGCGGCGAGGTTGACGCCGGCAGCGCGCATGAGGTCGATGTTGCGGCGGCCGTTATGATCGACGCCGGTGGAATTGGTGATCAAGCCGACGCGCTTGCCTTTGAGGGGCTGGAAGCCATTGGCGGCGAGGACGTCGAGTCCGGTGAGGGTGGCGGCGTTGCGGTCGATCTGGCGGCGGAGTCCGGCGCCGGAGACGGTTTCGTTGTATCCGGTGAGGCTGACGCCGGGCGCGGCGATGCCGAGGGCGGCGGCGGTGATGGTGGCGATCTTGCCGCGCAGGCCGGTGATGGCGGGGCGGCGGAAGGGGTGCACGCTGTTCGAGAGCAGGATGACGTAGGTATCGCTGACGGGATCGATCCAGACGGAGGTACCGGTGAAGCCGGTGTGGCCGTAGGAGCCGATCGGGAATAAGTCGCCGCGATTGCCGGAGAAGGGAGAATCGATATCCCAACCGAGGCCGCGGAGGATGGGCTGATCGGCGGGGCTTTGGGGGGTGGTGAATTTTTCGACCGTGAGGGGGCTGAAGAGGCGCACGCCCCCGAGTTGGCCTTTGTGCAGCATCATTTCGCAGAAGCGGGAGAGGTCGTCAGCGGTGGAGAAGAGGCCCGCGTGTCCAGCGACGCCTCCCATGAAGCGGGCGGTTTCGTCGTGGACGACGCCGCGGAGGGGCGCGCCGCCGGCGCCATCGCGTTCGGTGGGGGCGATGCGGGGGGCGAGCGAGGCGGGCGGTTGGAACATGGTTTCCCGCATGCCGAGCGGCAGGAAGATGTTGTTGCGCGAATAGTCGGAAAGCATCTGGCCGCTGAGGCGGTGGACGAGTTCGCCCATCAGGATGAAATTGATATCGCTATAAACGAAATGAGTGCCGGGGGGGGCATTGGGCTTTTCGAGCATAGCCATGCGGATGCCAGTCTGGTAGCCGTTCCAGGGGGGGGTGAGGGGCAGGTCTGGGGGCATGCCGGAGAAGTGAGTGAGCAGGTTGCGGATGGTGAGATCGCTCTTGCCGACTTGGAATTCGGGAAGGTATTGGGTGACGCGATCGTTGAGGCGGAAGCGCCCCTCTTCGAAGAGCTTCATGAGGGAAGAGGTGGTGGCGATTACCTTGGTGAGGGAGGCGAGATCGAAGACGGTGTCGACAGTCATGGGCTCGGGGGTGGGGACGAGGGCGCGTTTACCGTAGGCCTTGTGGTGGAGAATCTGGCCCTGGTGGCCGATCAAGAGCACGGCGCCGGGAATGCGGCCGTCCTCGATGGCCTCCTGGATGGTTTTGTCGAGTTCGGAGGAGGCGGAGAAGGTTTGCGCGCAGGAGGCGGCGACAGCCAGCAGGGCGCAGAGGACAAGCTTCATATAGGGCCATCATAGCGTTTACGCATCGTGATTACCCGAAAGGAGGCGCATTCCGCATCCATACCGTTCCGGTAAAATCCCGACGAGATTTCGGGGTCACGATCATCTGCGATTCGAGAGCGGGCGCGTGCGCTTAAAAAGCTTGCGCGCACCTTCGGGAGGGGCTAACCTAGGGCTTACTCCGGTGCCGCTCCCGTATGATTCGCTCCCTGGTTGATTTCTCACTCAACAACCGTCTGTTGGTTGTGGCGCTTGCCATACTTCTATTCGCGTGGGGCGTCATCTCATTCAGGAATCTTCCTATCGAGGCTTATCCCGACATAGCGAACAACTACGTACAGATCATCACACAGTGGCCGGGGCGCGCCGCCGAGGAAGTGGAACAGCAGGTCACGATTCCCGTTGAAATCGTGATGAACGGGCTGCCGCATCTGCAACACCTGCGCTCCACATCGCTTTTCGGTTTGTCGAGCGTGATGTTGATCTTCGACGACGATTCGACCAACGACTGGAACCGGCAGAAGGCGCTGGAACGTCTGGCGCAACTCAGTTTGCCGCAAAATGTGCAGCCGCAGATGGGCGCGGACTACAGTCCGGTGGGCCAGATCTATTGGTACACGCTGACGAGCACGAATCCGGAATACGACCTGATGGAGTTGAAATCGCTACAGGATTGGGTGCTCGAGAAGCAGTTCAAATCGGTGCCGAACGTGGTGGACGCGGTCAGCTTTGGGGGGCTGACGAAAGAGTACCAGGTGGCCATCGATCCGAACAAGCTGGTTTCTTACGGGCTAACTATCGGGCAGATCGAGCAGCAACTGGCGAACAATAACGTAAATGCGGGCGGCAGTTTCATCGAAGAGGGATTGCAGCAGATTAATGTACGTTCCGTGGGCCTTTTTGAAAGCGCGCAGGATATCGGGAAGACCTTCATCAAGACGAAGAACGGGACGCCGATCCGGATTAGCGATGTCGCCTCGGTCACGCAAGGGTCCAGAATCCGCCTGGGCCGCATCGGCAAGGCCATTCACCGGAAGGATGGCAAGATCCTGGACAACAACGACGTGGTGGAGGGAATCGTACTGCTGCGGAAGGGCGCGGAAGCGGACGCCACGCTGCAGGCCATCCATGAAAAAGTGAAGGAGCTGAACACCCAGATTTTGCCGAAGGGCGTGCAAGTGGTTCCGTTCCTGGACCGCAGTAACCTAGTCAACTACACCACCCACACGGTGCTGCACAATCTGACCGAAGGCATCATTCTGGTTGTGATCATCCTGTTCCTGTTTTTGGGGAACGCCCGGGGCGCGCTGATCGTGGCGGTGACGATTCCTTTCGCTTTGTTGTTTGCGGCCATTTGTCTGGACCTCACCCACATCCCGGCGAATCTGCTGTCGCTGGGCGCGCTGGATTTCGGCATGGTGGTGGATGGGACGGTGGTGATCGTGGAGAACATCGTGCGCCACCTGGGACAGAAGACCGCCGAACCTAAGCCGTTGAGCGAGCGCATTCGCGAGGCGACGCACGAAGTGCAGCGGCCGGTGTTTTTTGCGCGCGGCATCATCATCACGGCATACCTGCCGATTTTCACGTTGCAGAGCGTGGAGGGCCGGCTGTTCAAGCCGATGGCTTGGACGGTTGCTTTGGCGCTGTTGGGGGCTTTGGTCTTCTCGTTGATGATCGCGCCGGTGCTGGCGAGCCTGATTTTTACGCAGAACACGCGGGAATGGCGGAATCCGGCCCTGGCATTTGTGACGGCGAGGTATCGCGCGATGTTGAGTTGGGCGATTCGCGCGCGGTGGGTGACGGTGGGGGCAGCGGCGATTGCGCTAGCGGCGACGGTTTGGATTGCGGTCAGCGGGAAAGTTGGTTCCGAATTTCTGCCGCACCTGGATGAAGGCGCGATCTGGGCGCGCGGCACGCTGGCGCCGAGCACGGGACCGACCGAGGGCACGCGGCTGATGAACCAGGCGCGGGTGATTCTGGCGTCCTTTCCGGAAGTCACGCAGGTGGTTTCGCAAGTGGGCCGGCCCGACGACGGCACCGATACCACGGGGTTCTTCAACACGGAGTATTTCGTGGACTTGAAGCCCAAAGACGAGTGGCGGCAGGTCTTCCGAGAGGACAAGAGCGAACTGATCGGGGCCATGGATCGCGAACTCGAGAAGATTCCGGGCGTCCTTTGGAATTTCTCGCAGCCCATTGCGGACAACATGGAAGAAGCGGTGAGCGGGGTAAAAGGGGAATTGGCCATCAAGATTTACGGCGCCGATCTGAAAACGCTGGAGCAGAAGGGCGACGAAGTGGTCAACGTGATGCGGCGGATCCGGGGCGTCGAGGATTTGGGTCTGTTCCGCGTTATCGGACAGCCCAATCTCAACCTGGTGGTGAATCGCGAGCAGGCGTCGCGCTTCGGGATTAACGTATCCGACGTGCAGGACGCTATCCAGACAGCCGTGGGGGGGAATGCGGTGAGCCAAGTGCTACAGGGCGAGCGGCGGTACGATCTGGTGCCACGATATACAGCGCCCTACCGCGACACACAGGATGCCATCGAGAAAATTCGCCTGCTGGCGCCTTCGGGGGAGCGGGTATCGCTGGCGCAGCTTTGCCAGGTACAGGTGCTGGACGGCGCGTCGGAGATTTACCGCGAAGAGAACTCGCGTTACGTGGCGATCAAGTACGGTGTGCGCGGGCGCGATCTGGGGAGCACGGTGGAGGAAGCGATCAAGACGGTCGACCGGCAAGTAAAACTGCCGGATGGTTACACCATCAAATGGGCGGGCGAATATGCGAGCCAGCAGCGCTCGCAGAAGCGGCTCATGGTGGTGTTTCCAGTAACCATCCTGGTGATCTACATCATTCTTTACACCATGTTCGGTTCGTTCAAATGGGCGAATTTGATGCTGGTCAGTATCGCCATGGCGCCGCTCGGGGGCTTGCTGGCGCTGCTGTTGACCGGCACCCATTTTAGCGTGTCTTCCGGGGTGGGATTCCTGGCGCTGTTCGGGGTTTGCGTGGAGACCGGCGTGATCATGCTGGAGTACATCAATCAGCTGCGGGCGTCGGGCCATTCGATTATGGATGCCGCGGTAGAAGGCGCCGTGCTGAGGCTGCGGCCCATCATGATGACCACCCTGGTAGCCACGTTGGGGTTGCTGCCGGCGGCCATGTCGCGCGCCATCGGGTCCGACTCCCAGCGTCCCTTCGCCATCGTCATCGTGGGCGGACTGATGGTGGCCATGCTGCTGAATATTTTTCTGCTGCCGGCTTTGTATGTATGGTGGGCAGCGGATCGCGACGTGCTGCCGACGCCGGAAGCGCAATCCGAAGAGTCGTAGTGAACGGAATGGCGCTCCGCCGCGGCGCTACTTCACACTCCTCTTGGCGCTCTTCGAGGGGGGGACTACGCCTTTTTCGGGTTGTTCTCGCTCGATGGGATCGGAGAGGCGGTGACGCGGCTTGTCGCCGGCGGAGGAGAACTGTGGGCCGTCCTCATCGGCAGTCAGACCCTGCGCGGTGTACATGGCTTCGTTGAAGGTGCTGCCCGAGGGGGCCGCGGCTATGGCGAATACGCCATGCGGCACGCCGTTGGTGAAGGCGGTGGCAATGTAGTCTCCGACCATCAGGCCATTTTGCGAGTTGGGCAGCCACTTGAGCTGCATGGGCCCGGAGAGTGTTCGCGCGGCATTCCAGGTGGTTCCACCATTGCCTGACGAAATGAAGCCCACCTTGAGGACGCAGGTCGCCTGCGTACACTTGGTGTTGGTGTAGAAATAGTAGGTGATGGCGACATGGGCGGAGCTGCCTGAAGTCCGCGGATCGATACCGATTCCGGGAATGAAGTGATCTACGGCGCTGGTGGTGGCATCGATGGGGACGCGGGTGACGGCGGACCAGTGCAGACCGTCGCTCGAAGTGCTGTAAACCAGATCGTTGGTGGAGCAAGTGGTGCGGAAACGGCAATCTTCCCAGACGACCCAGACGCTGCCCGCGCCGTCGATGGCTGCCGAAGGAAGCGGGCCGCTACGGATGCCGCCCGCGTCGGTGTGGGTTTGGATGCTGGAGATGGCGACGGGCGCACTCCAACTTGTGCCCCCATTGGTGGAACTGAACGACTGCATGGAGGAGTTGGTCTGGATGGGTACGACGACGGTACCGTTGGGCTGAACCAAGGGCTGGCCGCCGATACCTGTACCGCCGTTCGCCGTGGGCGTGGCGGCGCCCCAGGTGACGCCGCCATCGGTCGAAGTGCTCATCAAAATCCTATCGCCCTGGGAAGGGTTATCCCACTCGACGTAGCAGTTGCCGTAGAAGGGGCTGGAGGAATTGGTATCGCAGACGATCCAGTTCTTATCGGAGTTGGCGACTTCGGGCGTGACATCGACCGGATCGTTCCAGGTCAAGCCGCCGTCGGTGGAGCGGTTGACGACCACCGCCGGAGTCTTGCCGCTGTTAGCGACCGGGAGCGAAGCGATCATCCAGACGGCGTGTTTAGCATCGTAGGCAACGGCAGCATCGCTGGCGGCACTGTAGGGGCCCCCGCCGTTGCCCGTGGTGAGGCCCGGCAGAAAGCCCTTCGCCCAAGTGGTTCCACCGTCGGTGGAAGTGGCCCAGCCAATCGCGGTGGCGCCACCCGGAGCGATGCGCCCAGTCTGGAAGGCAGAGACGAGGGTGGCGCCATAAGCCAGTACGTGCGGTTCCACTTCGGTGGCGTGTTGGCCCGGAGCCACGGTGAAGGGATCGGAGCTGATTTGGGCCAGCGTGACGTTCGATTCTTCCTGGGCGAACGCTGCGAGGGAAGCGCCACAAAGAACAAAAGCGAGGGTGAATAAATTGCGATTCATGGGGATTTGTCCTTGTGGGGTTAGTTGGCGCAGGGCCCGGACTTATTGGAAATGACTACGTCGTTCTTGGCCTGCACGAGAGTCTGCGTGCAGTTACCGTTGGTGGTGCTGGTTTGCAGATATTGACTTTCCTGGGACAAGTCAAAGCCCGTAATCAGATCCTGGGTGTCGGCGCCGCCGAAGGTTTGGGTAAGAGCGGTGGACGTGGCGCCCGGCCCGGTGGTGGAAGTATCGTAAGCTTGCTGCACAGCTATGGTTTCGTCTTCATCGCCACTGGATGCCGTACCCAAGCTAAGAGACACGGTCAAGGGATAGGTGTACTTAGTGACGGTGGTTTGAGTTGAGCCACCCTGAGTCACCGTCTTGGCAGAGTTTACGTTCGTATTTTGCCGATACAGATTGGCGGTCTCCGTGTAGTTCTGTAAGTTGGAGAAGTCGATAGTTTGATTGAGCGTGGTGGTGACTTTTCCGTGAGACGTGTTTACGTAACCTGAGATGGTGAACTGGCGTTGGGAAGTAACCAGAATGGATCCTACGGGAATACCGTTCGAGTCAATGGTGATGTTGTCCTTAGACACGGGAGTCGGACCGCTGCCGATGGTATTGGTGGTGGTCGCGCCGGTGACGGCTGTCGAGCCATGGTCTTCGTACACCAGCAGGGTGGCGGTGGCGGCGAAGTAATCGTCGGCGTTGTAGACACTCAATCCGATGGTGTGGGGCTGGCCGTTGCTGAGGGTAGCCGCGAAGGGCGTGAGATCGACGCGATAGGGAAGGAAGTTGAGCGTCTGCACGCCAGGAATGGGAAGCCAGAGGTTGGGATCGATACCGCCGGTGTAGATCCATGGGTAAACAGGCGCCACGCCGGCAGGTGTGCCGTCGATGGTGATCTCGGTTTCGCGAAAGGCGGTATTGCCGCAATCTTCCAGTTCGCCGGCGACGTCGTTCGGGGCACAACTCCACCAGAATTCATCGTTGCTCTGGCTCTGCGCGAAGACGTCGAGATAAGCGCTCTCGATGTTGGTGGGGAAGGTGTAGGTTTGGGAGAGGACCGAGGTGGTGCTGTCGAGGGCAACCGCGCCGCCCGGCGCATCGGGGTAAGGGTAAACGGCGTCGGCGACAACGGGCGCCGTGCCGCCCGCGGGAACGGGGTAAAAACTCAGCGTGGCGGAGCCTGAGATGACCCCGGTGTACTGGGTGTTCACCAGGTTGCCGAGATCGACTTCGCCGGCTTGGGATGAAGTGAATAACGGAGAGTAATCGGTCAGGTCGCGGCTGACGCTCCAGGTGGGGCCGAAGGTCGGATCGTCTTCGCGGGTGGTGCCGAAATAGATGTTGACGTAACCCAGTGAAATTTCCGCAGTGCGGTCGAATTGGATGCCGGGAGTGATGGCGAAATTTCCGTTGAAGATTACCTTCGACCAGGGTCCGGGGCAGGATGGCGTGTAGGTGAAGAATTGCGCGTTGAAGTTGACGAATTGGAAATCAGAAAACAAGGTGACCGTGCAGGGTTTTCCGGCCGGAGGAGCGGCCGCGTCCAAGGAGGCGACGGAATTGGAAGCCATCGGGGTTTTGATTACCGCGGCTTTGATTTTGGGTGAACCAACGCCCGGTGTTGCGGCGAAGGCTGAAAAAGAGAGCACGACGTAGGCGCCGGCAAACAGCGCAGACGGAATGGAACGAAGCAAGGTTTAGGCTCCTGAAAAAGATGAGATGCGGCTATTCTAACATGGACGTTTTTGAGTACCGGGAAGTTACCCGGTTGTAGCCGGCTGGTTTATATACTCAAGGCATCTGTCGCGCGCTTCAGAAAGGTGGTGCGGGAAACGAATGGTATTTTTCTACGGGAGCACTGCGGGCGGGGGGATCTTGCGCGCCGCGCGTTGTTTCCGTTCACGGCGAGCCGGAATCTTCGCTCATTGAGGCAACCGTGCCGGTTGGCGCCAGTACGGGACTAATTGCGGTGGTTCCTGGCGCGCCCACGGCGTCTTGGAAATGGACCAGGCTCACCGGATGGTGAAACTGAGCGAGGTGCTCATCGAAGGGCGCTGGCCCAGAACTCGGAGTTGCTGGCGCGAGTTTAACTTCGCTCTTCATCACGTTCTCCAAGCGCGCACCGCCGTTGGTACTGTGCGGGGTGCTTGGCCCGCGGACCAATTACCTCCGATCTCAGTGAGCCACATCGCGGACTGGATTCCCCAAGTGTCGCGCTGGGAGGCGGGGCCAGTGCCTCCTGCGCCCTCCATGGCGTCGAGTGTGACGCAAATCCGCAAGCACTACCAATCTGGAAAATCCATTCAGAGAACCTGGGATTCCTATCTTGGCGCTGATGAAAAAAAGGGTGCGACTCTGCCCCCCGGGGGTTCAAGTGCGGCGGCTTACGTTGAAGTTGCCTTTGATCGCAAAGCGGAGGGGCCAATCGGCGCAGTGGCGAATTCCGATGCGGGGGGTTACTTCGATTTCGAAGGAATCGGTGACCGGCGGAGTGCGGACGGTCAGTGGACCTCGCGTGACATCGGCGCCGTTTTGGGCTCTGGTGATGGCGAGGGCCAGGGTCAGGCGGCCGGGGCCGGAGGCGAAGTCGCGGGGAAGACGGGCGGCGGGACGGCGCTGTTGCATGAGTTCGAGCCCGGTAAGCGGCTCAAGCGCGCGGATCAGGACGCAGCCGGGCTTTCCTTCGGGCTCGGCGACCAGGTTCAGGCAGTCGTACATGCCGTAGATGAAATAGACGTAAGCGTGACCGGGCGGTCCGAAGATGACGCGGGTGCGCGGGGTGATGCCGCGGGCGGTATGGGCGGCCAGGTCGTCGCCGCCCAGGTAGGCTTCGGTTTCCACGATCTTGCCGGAAGTGTCGCCATGGACCAGGACTTTGCCCAGCAGGTCGCGCGCGACGGTGACCGCGTCGCGCGCATAGAAACTGCGCGGGAGGATCATACGACTTGCTGGGCGTCGTCGATCAGGCGGCGGGCGTCGGTACGGATCCCGGGCAAGCGCCAGCGGAAGACGGCGGCGGCGGCCATGGAGATCACGCCGCCGGTGGCGATGGTGACGGGCGCGCCCCATCTCGCGGCGGCGAATCCGCTGAGGACGGCGCCGAGCGGGGCCATGCCCATGAACATCATGGAATATACGGACATGACACGGCCGCGCAAGTAGTCGGGCGACATCGTTTGAATGAGGGTGTTGGACGCACCCATCTCCACCATCATGGCAAATCCGACCGGGGCCAGGATGGCGCAAGAAAGCCAGAAGTTACGGGAAAAGGCGAAAGCGATGAGGGCCGCTCCGAAGCCGATGCCGGAGACCGCGACCCAGCGGCCGAGGCCGTAGACGGTTTGGCGCGAGGCGAGCAGCAGCGCGCCGGCGAGAGCGCCGACGCCGGATGCGCCCATCAGAATGCCAAGGCCTTTCGCTCCGCCATGGAGGACCTGGTCGGCGAAGATCGGCATGAGCACCGCGAAGGGCATGCCCGTGGCGCTCAGGACGCCCAACAGGATCATGAGGTGGTGAATGGGGGCGTGGGAGAGCACGAAGCGGAAGCCTTCGATGACGTCCGCCAAGGGCGAAGACGAGGTGGCGGGGCGGTGCGGTTCGACGCGCATCAGAAACAGTCCGGCGATGACGGCGAGATAGCTCGCGCCGTTGGCAAAGAAGCACCAGCCTTCACCGATGGTGGCGACCAGGATGCCGGCGACGGCGGGTCCGATGACACGCGACGCGTTGAACATGGAAGAATTCAGGGCGATGGCGTTGATTAAGTCCTCACGGCCCACCATTTCGACAAAGAACGACTGGCGAGCGGGAATATCGAAAGAGTTGACGACGCCGAGGAGAGCGGAGAGAACGAAGATCTGCCAGACGGCGACGGTTCCGGTGAGGGTAACGGCGGCGAGTGCAAAGGCGAGCAGCATGGATGCCGTTTGAGTGGCGATGACCACGGAACGGCGCGGGAAGCGGTCGGCTACGATGCCGCCGAGCGGGGACATGAGGAAGACGGGGATCTGGCTGGAGAACGTGACGAGTCCCAACAGAGCCGAGGAATGGGTGAGGCGGTAAACCAGCCAGGCCTGGGCGACGTTTTGCATCCAAGTCCCGATCAGCGAGATCAACTGGCCGCCGAAGAAGAGTTGGAAATTGCGATAGCGGAGGGCGCGAAGGGTGGCGGGTAGCGTCAAGCGGCAGATCCTTCCCGGTGGGGCATGGGAATTACTACTATGGTAACTGAGGGTTTGAAGTCCGCCAATGCCACTAGTCCCGCCATACATCGAATCGCTGAGGCCGTACGAGCCGGGCCGGTCGATTGACGAAGTGCGCCGCGCGTACAATTTGACCGATGTTTCAAAGCTGGCATCGAACGAGAATCCTTTGGGGCCCTCCCCGCTGGCGGTTGAGGCCATCCGGCGGCACGTAGGCGGCTTAAATCTCTATCCCAACGGCGGCCTGGACCTGCGCCGCACGCTGGCGGAGAAATTCGATCTGAAGCCGGAGAACGTAATTGCGGGCAGCGGTTCGGAAGGCATCATGTCGGGCATAATCCGAACCTTCCTTTGTGATGATGATGAAGTTCTGACCACGGATGCAGCTTTTATCGGCTTCCAGGTGCTGGCGCGCTCGCGCGGAGTGAGCTACCGGACCGTGCCTTATCGCGACTGGCACTACGATTTGCCGGCGCTGGCGGGGCAGATTACGGAAAAAACCAAGATCATTTATCTGGCGAATCCGAATAATCCGACCGGCACGATTTTCACGAAACAAGAGTTCGACCGGTTTTACCAGCACGTGCCGGAACGGGTGCTGATCATTCTGGACGAAGCCTATTTCGAGTACGCCAAGGACAATCCGCGCTATCCGGATTCGATGCATTACCGCTACGACAACGTGATCACACTGCGGACGTTTTCGAAGATCTACGGGCTGGCGGGCGTGCGGATCGGGTATGGATTCGCGCACGAGGAACTGATCGCGAATCTGCTGAAGGTAAAGCTGCCGTTTGAGCCGGGCACGCTGGCGCAGGCGGCGGGGATCGGGGCGCTGGCGGACAAGGAATTTCTGCACCGGTCGCTGGAGCTGAATGCGCGAGGGCTGCGGCTGCTGACGGATGCGTTCCGCGGCATGGGGCTGACGGTGGTGCCGTCGGACGCGAATTTCATGATGCTGCCGCTGGGAAGCGGGGAAGAAGCGCGGGCGATGACGGAAGGATTGCTGCGAGAGGGCGTGATCGTGCGGCCGCTGGGCGCCTTCGGCCTGCCGAATTGCGTGCGGATTTCGACCGGGACCGACGAAGAAAACGCGCGGTGCGTGGAAAAAGTTGAGGGGCTATTATGCAAACGCTAACGGAAAAAGCGAGCGAAACGCAAAACGATTTTCTGCCGCTGAACGGCACGGACTACGTGGAATTTTATGTGGGCAACGCGAAACAGGCGGCCCATTTTTACCGGTCGGCGTTCGGCATGCGGCTGACGGCGTATCGAGGACCGGAAACGGGCACGCGCGATTGCGCGTCGTGGCTGGTGGAGCAGGGCAAGATCCGCATGGTTTTCACCACCGCGCTTTCGCCCGATCATCCGGTGGCGGAGCATGTACGGCTGCACGGCGACGGCGTGCGCGACATCGCGCTGTGGGTGGACGACGCCGATTCGGCTTTCCGGGAAACGACGGGGCGGGGAGCGGGAGAAGTGCGGCAGCCGGAGACGCTGCGCGACGAACACGGCGAAGTGCGCATCTCGGCGATCGCCACTTACGGCGATACCATTCACTCGTTCGTGGAACGGCGCAATTACGGCGGCGTGTTCTTGCCGGGCTTCGTGCCGGTGGAGCAAGTGGACACGGTGTCGCGCCCGGTGGGGCTGAAATATATCGACCACATGGTGGGCAATGTGGGCTGGGGCGCGATGAATACCTGGGTGGATTTCTACCGGGACGTCATGGGCTTCCGGCTGTACCAGCATTTCGACGATAAAGACATCAGCACGGAATATTCGGCGCTGATGTCGAAGGTGATGGCCAACGGCAACGACCGGGTAAAGTTTCCGATCAACGAGCCGGCGGAAGGGAAGCGGCGGTCGCAGATCGAGGAATACTTGGATTTTTACCATGGGCCGGGCGTGCAGCATATCGCGATGGCGACGGATCACATCATCGACACGGTGACCCGGCTGCGCGACCAAGGGGTCGAGTTTCTGCGGGTTCCTTCCACTTACTACGAAGACCTGACAGCGCGGACGGGACCGATCGAGGAGCCGATCGAACAGTTGAAGGAGTTGGGAATTCTGGTGGATCGCGACGACGAAGGCTACATGCTGCAGATCTTCACCAAGCCCGTCGAGGATCGGCCGACTTTGTTTTACGAGATCATCCAGCGGAAAGGCAGCCGGAGTTTCGGCAAAGGAAATTTCAAGGCCTTGTTTGAGGCGATGGAACGCGAGCAGGACCGGCGGGGGAACTTGTAGCCGGGCCGCTTAGTCGAGCTTGTAGATGGTCAGGCCGGACAGCAGCTTCGGATAGAAGTCCGTTGACTTCTGAGGCATTACGCCGCCACCGAAAGAGATGCGGGCTACTTCATCGACGGCAACCGGCTTCAGCAGGAAGGCCACTTGGGCCGTGCCGCCGCGGGCCGCAGCCAGGGCCGGTTCGAGACCACGTACGTAGCGCAGATTCTTTTCGTCGCGCACGGCTTCTTCGCCGATCCCCAGCAGCTTGAGCAGCCGCTCATGCAGCACGCGCACATCGAGTTGCCCGGCGGAATCGCGCGCCTCGATCTGATAGAGACGATTGCCGATGGCGGCGCCGATGATGACTGCGGTTGGGGAATTCGGACCACGCGCGCGTGAGCGCTTCGGGTCCCGGGAATCTGCGCGACTTCGAAACCGGCGGCGGCCTGCCGGATGAACTCGCCGGCATCGAAATTGGGAACGCCGCTGACCAGACGGTGCGTGGCCAGGATCTTCAAGCCGGGCGCGTGCATATTGACGAAGGTCATCATGACGCGATCGGCGCCGGGAAGAGTAGGGTTATCGCGGCGGAAGGCGAGCGCGGTTTCGTAACGATGATGGCCGTCGGCGATCAGCAGTTTTTTGCCGGCCATGAGGTGCGTGATGCGCGCGACCGCCGCGGGTGTGGAGATCTTCCAGAACGTGTGCCGGTCGCCGTATTCGTCGGTGACGTCCCCGGTGGGCGCGGCTTGCGCGGCTTCTTCCAGGATGCGATCGATTTCGCCGGCGGGATCGGGATACAGCATGAAGAGCTGCCCGAAGTGAGCGTGGGTGTGGCGCAACAGTTCCAGGCGGTCCTTCTTAGGGCCGGAGAGAGTCTGCTCGTGACGGTGGACGATGTTGGCGGAATATTCCTCGACGGCGCCAAGGCCGATGAAGCCCTTGCGCACCAGGCGCTCGCCGGAATCGGGCACGGTGAATTCCTGGAAGTAGGCGAAGAGGGCGGGCTCAGCCTCGCGGGCCAGGACGCCTTCGGCGATCCAATCCGTGAGATGGTTGGCGGCGCGGGTGTAGACGTTATCCGAATCGGAATCCGATTCGTGGCGTTCGCCGAGGATGATGCGCACCAGGTTATAGGGGCTGGCTTGCAGATAGCGCTGACGCATCTCAGGCGAGATTTTGTCGTAGGGCTGGGTAATCAGGTTCTTGAGCGGCCCGGCCTTGGCGGCGTAGCGGTAGGCTTCGAAAGGGAAGATGTTTGCCATGCGGAAGAGAACCTTCAGGATAACAGACCGGGCCTTTGGCGGAACCAGTTCCAAGTGTCGATGGTGGGCGAAAGTGACACACACCGTGGCCTTCTTTCCCTGAGCGCCTTGAAACCCGGAAAAATTTACCTTCAATAACGGGCTTGGGAACGGGAGCGAACGGCTCGAGCAATGGTATCAGACGTGCTATGGACTACGGAGTATGGCGACAGCCGCGAACATAGCAAGCAGTGAGGCGGGCTATGTCTGGGAGGATCCAGGCGACTCCATCATGGTCCAGTTGAGCCTGGATTTGATCGAACGGCTGGGCGCGGCGATCCAGCAAGGCATTGGAACCGGGCCGCGGGGCGCCGAAGTGGGTGGAATTCTTCTCGGCCGCGTGCTGCCCGGCATGGGGCGCGCGGTCCTGGTGGAAGATGTCGAACCGATTCCGTGCGAACATTTCCGGGGCGCTTCGTTCGCCCTTTCGCCGCGTGACCGCAGGGTGTTGAGTAGCCGGCTTTCGCGGCGCGATCCCCGCCAGGTGGTGGGCTATTTTCGCAGCCATACGCGGCCGGGAATGTATCTCGATCAGGACGACTTCGCGGTATTCAGCCAGTACTTTCCCGAAGCGTGGCAGGTGTTGTTGCTGGTACGTCCGTCAACGGACGCCGTGGCGACGGGCGGATTCTTTTTTTGGGAAGACGGAGACATCAACCGGCGGTCGACGTACCGTCAGTTCCCGTTCGATGTTGGGAGCCTGGCGAAGGGCGGATTTCCGATCACGGGCGATCGTGCGCCGACTCCGATTGCGCCCGCGGCCGCGCGGCCGCAGCCGGTGCTGGTTCCCAAGCCGCAGGCTGAAGTACGGCGAAGGATCCCGCTGCCGTCGTTGTCGTGGGTGGTGGTGCCGGCGATCGGGGTTCTGTTTCTCATAGCGGGGTTTGTCGTTACGGAGAACCGGCCGGCGTCGCCTCCGCCAGCTTCCGCCGCGAAGGCGATTCCAGCAGCGCCCGTTGTGGCGCCGGATACCGTTCCGCAGCAAGCTGAAGCGAACGCATCAGCTCCGATTGCAGCGAGCGAGCCGGGGCCCGAGGTAAAACCGGTGGAAGTGCAGCCTGTCTCGGCGGCCAAGACCAAACCCGCGAAGAAGCAGGCCGCGAAGGCGATTGCAGCGCCGCTGGTCACGCCGGCGCGACTGCCGGCGAAGCAGATCGAACAACCGCCGGCTTTCACGGAACCAGTTGCAAGGATCGAACCGAAATCGATTGCCGCGGTACTGCCGGCGCACCTGGAAACCGCGCCGCCCCCGGAGGCTAGTGTCACCTATGAGCAACCGAAGGCGGGTGTGTTCAAGCGAGCGTTCCGAAAGATCGAGGGCGATGGGGACTCCTATGTGCCGGCTGCACCGATTCGCCAGGTTGCGCCCCCGAAGCCAGGGGATACGGGAGCTTCGGGGCGACCCGTCGACGTGAAAGTGTTTATCGACCTAGCGGGGAATGTTTCCAAGGCGCAAGCGGTGGGCAACGGCGGGGAACTGGCCTTGGCGGCGTTGACCGCGGCGCGGCAGTGGCGCTTTACGCCCGCCCGAAAGCACGACAAACCTGTTTCCAGCGAAATGGTTCTGCACTTCCACTTTTAAGGTGATATCCTACGGTGGTTAATGCGCTTCAGCGTTGATCGCGAGCAGAAAATGTCTATCCGGCAAATTAGGCTTATTGTTTCCGGAACGGTTCTGGCGGCCCTTTCGCTTTATCCTTCCTTAAGCTCTGCTCAGGGCTTTAAGACTCTTTACCGTTTCGTGGGTGCTACCAGCGATGGAACGAACCCTTGGGCGGCGCCGGTCGTCAGCGCCAGCGGCGTTCTGTACGGGACCACCAACCAGGGCGGCCTGAACACCGTCAACGGAGGTACGGTCTACAAGCTGGCGCCGCAAGCCGGCGCGGGTAATGGGTGGGTCGAAAGTTTGGTCTACACATTTCTGGGTCAGCCCGATGCAAAGTCGCCGACGGCCGGTGTAGTCATCGGAAACGATGGCAGCCTCTATGGCATCGGGCAGGGTGGATCGTCAGGCTACGGCGCCGTTTACCGGTTGCGGCCTCCCACGGACGGTGGCGGGTCCTGGACCGAAGAAGTGATCTATGATTTCATGAACACGACCGACGGCGCTTTCCCTCAAGGTAGCCTGACCATTGGCCCTAACGGGGACCTTTATGGAATTGCCAACGAAGGCGGCAGCTCCATTTATTACGGAACCGTCTTCCAGTTAAGCCCGCCGTCCTCGGCCGGCGAGCCGTGGCGCGAAACTACCATTTACAACTTTCAAAATGGATCGGACGGTTCGTACCCGGTCGCAGGTCTGGCGATGGGCAAAGACCTGGTGTTTTATGGCGTCACTAACAGTGGGGGACCCGGTCCCTGCAAGTGCGGCATCGTTTTCCAGTTGAAACCTCCTTCAGGATCGGGTGGATCGTGGATTCTCACCACGTTGCATACTTTTCAGGGAGGCAGTGACGGCGCATATCCGCTATCCGCAATCGCTCTCGACGAAAATGGCGATCTTTACGGCACGACACCATCCGGCGGCGCCTCCAATGCAGGCACGGTCTTCAAGCTGACTCGGCCGGCTTCCGCTAATGAGCGCTGGAGCGAATCGGTACTTTACAGCTTTCAGGCACTGAATGGCGGCAATACCAGTTTTCCAAACAGTGTGCTGGTTGGAAGCCAGGGCGTTCTCTATGGCACGACTCAGTATGATGGGTTCAGTGCGCCCAACTGCCCATTCGGGTGCGGCACGATATTCTCCTTAACTCCACCAGCCGTATCAGGCGCTACGTGGACCGAAAACACCCTCTATAGTTTCACCGATGGGGCCGACGGAGGTTCGCCGTCGTCATTAGCCGCCGGGCCGAAGGGCGCGCTGTATGGGACCACCGAGGCCGGCGGATCCTTTGCCGGTTGCTTCAACGGCTGCGGTACCGTATTCGCGTTTAAGCCATAGAGCGCGGCGCGGTTAGGTTCGTACCCAGCGGCGTGCCTTCATCTCGTAGCGGGGCAGCGTGCCTGGCGCGGCCAGCAAGACCGGGATACGCATCGCGAATGCGTTGGTCAATGCGGCTTCCAGGCGATGCGCCAGGTTCGTATCACCGGCGTGCGCCGCAATCGGTTCCACCTGAATGCTCAGTTCCGGCAGGGTGCGGTGATTCTGCACTTCGACGCGATATTCGTTGACCGCTGCGAAACCACGCAGGATATTTTCGACAGCGCTGGGATAGACATTGACGCCGCGCACTACCAACATGTCGTCGGTACGGCCCAGAATCCCACCGTCCAGCGCCAAGTCGGTTGAGCCGCAGGCGCAGCGCTCGGCTTGCGCGGCCTGGACGATGTCACTGGTGCGGTAGCGGATGAGCGGGCTCCCAATACGGCCGAGGTTGGTCAGCACCAGTTCACCGGTAGCGCCGCGCGGCACAGCAGCGCCGGTCAGCGGATCGATGATTTCAGGGATGAAGGAATCCTCGATGATGTGCAGCACACCGGGAATCGCCGGACAGCCGTAACTGACGGGCCCGATTTCGGTCATGCCGTGATGATCTACCACACGAGCGCCGCGCCACAGTTCGGCGATGCGCGCGCGGGTGGCGGGCACGCTGCCGCCGGGCTCTCCCGCGACGACCAAAGCCCGGATGCGGCACGCAGACATATCGATGTTCTCCTCGGCGGCAACTTCGGCGAGGCGGATGGCATAGGTCGGCGTGCAGCACAGCACGGTGGCAGAGGTTTCTAAAATCGTACGCAGGCGCGCCGCACTGCGCATGCCGCCCGCCGGAATGGTGAGGCAGCCCATGCGCGACGAGGCTTCAAATCCGATCCAGAAACCCAGGAATGGCCCGAACGAGAAAGCGAAGAAGATGTGGTCGGCGGGTCCGATGCCGGCTGCCTGGAAAACCCGCATCCAGTTGCCGACCATCCATTCCCAGCTCTCGGTTGTGTCGAGCCAGCGCAGCGGTGTTCCGGTGGTGGTGGCGCTGGTTTGCGAAAAACGGGTGTAGCGGTCGAGTGGGTAAGTGAGATTGGTGCCGTAAGGCGGATGGTTCTGTTGGTCGTCCACCAACTCCTGCTTGAGGGTGAAGGGCAAGCTGGCGAGAGCGGAATCCGGTGTGGCGCCGGCGAGCTTCGCGGCGTAAAACTGATTGTCGCGCAGGACGGCCGACAGGAGCCGCGGCAGTCCGGCTAGCGGCATGACTCGACGACGTCCGCGGCGGCTAAGGGCTTGCCGTGAGGCAGCGGCGCGGGTGTGGCGGCGAACCTGGCTACGGCATCGAAGAGGGGTTGGAAATCCCGGAAAAGGTTGCCCATCAAGCAGTCGGTCATGTCGCCCTTCAACTGGGGGAAATCGGTGATGAAGGTGCGGAAGCTGAAGACCTGGTTGTAGAAAGCGTAAACCAGCTTGCGCATGGCTTCGATCCCTTCGCAGACCTGCGCGCCATAAGCGGCGAAGCGAGAAGCGGCAACGTCGCCGGCGGATAAGGCCGCCTCCACGGCGTCGGCGCAGAGTTCGCCGCTGCGCAGCGCCAGCAGGACTCCGGACGAGAAAACGGGATCGAGGAAGCCGAAAGCGTCCCCTGCCAGCACCAGACCGTCAGCCGCGCAGTGGCGCGAGCGATACGAATACTCGCCCGTCACACGGTACGGCCCGAACTGTTGACCCGGTGCAAGGTGCCGCTGAATCCAGGCATTCTTGGCCACCTCGCGCTGAAAGATCTCTTCCAGGTCGCGCGTATCTTTATAGAGGTAATCCTTCTCGGCCACTACGCCAATGCTCACGATGTCGTTGGCCAGGGGGATGTACCAGAACCAACCCTTCTCGGGAACGTAGGCGACGGTGGTGGCGCCTTCGTCGATGCCTGGGTCGCGCTTGGCGCCTTTGTAGTAAGTCCAAACGGCGATTTTGTTCAGCAGCGGATCGCGAACTTTCCAGCCATTGCGCGTGACGGAAAAGGCATCGCGCCCGGTGGCGTCGATGGTGATCGGGGCGTGGAATTCGTGCGAACGCGCCATCCTTGGCGACGGCTTTGACGCCGGTCACAGCGCCGTTGCTCCCGGATCAGTTCGCGGACGGTGATTTCTTCGATGACTTCGCGCGCCTTTTTCGCGGGCATTATCGAGCAGGAGCTGGTCGAACTCGCTGCGCAGCACCTGCCAGGTGGCGGAGGCTTCGTGCTCGAGCTGCTGAGAGAAATAAAACGGGACGGAAGCGCGCCCACTGGCGCCGACAAACTGGACGCTATACTTGCTGCGTGAAATGCGACGATTTCATGTGGTCGAGCACGCCGATGCGCTCCAGGGTGAAGTAGCCATACGGCAGCAGCGATTCGCCGATGTGATAGCGCGGAAACTTTTCTTTTTCGAGCACCACCACGCGGCGGCCGTTGCCGGCCAGAATCGCCGCGGCAGTGGATCCGGCGGGCCCCCCGCCGATCACGATGGCATCGTACGAATTGCCGGTATGGCCGTTCTGCATGGGCTTGGAATCCTTACGCGGTGAGCGCCAGCTTATGTTCGGGCAGGAAGAATTCGTAGAGCAGGCGGTCGACCTGCAGCAGGCCGTCGCGGCTGAGGCGCAGGCTATCGCCGTCCGGCGATCAGGAAGCCGCGATCGCGCAAGGATACCGATGGTGCGGCGAAGCGCTCCTGAATGCTCACACCGAACTTGTCCGTGAAGTAAGCGGCGTCTGCACGTGCCCCAGTTTCATCTGCAGGATCAATCTCGCGGATCAGGCGCTGGTCCGGGGTCAGAGTGAATGCCGCGATAAATCGGCAGGATGCCGCGACGCAGCTTGTCGGAGTAGGTTTCGAATTCGTGCTCGTTCTGGAAGTGCGTGCCTTGCACGTGCGAGAAAGAAGCTACGCCCAGGCCGATCATGTCGGCGCCGGACCACAGCAGGTCGGTATAGACGAAGCGCGTCTTCGCCGGATTCTTGACGGCGGTATACGCGCTGCGCACGGTGTAGCCGGCCTTTTCCAGCTCGGCGAAAGCGTAGCGCCACCCAGTCGCGCTTGGTTTTCCAGGTGGCCACCGGCGCCACCGACTGCCCCATCACTTTCATCTCTTTGAAGATGGTGGTGTTGTAGGGGACCTCCATCTGGTAGATGGTGACGCTGTCGGGGTCCAGCTCGATGGTCTTGCGGACGCATTCGCGCCAGTTTTCGTCGGTCTCGCCGACCATGCCGGCGATCAGGTCGATATTGATTTGGGGGAAGCCGATGGAGCGCGCGAAGCTGTAGGCGCGGTCCGATTTCCTTGGAAGTGTGCGCGCGGCCGTTGATCTTCAGGATGTCGTCGTCGAAATTCTCGATGCCCAGGCTCAGGCGCGTGACGCCCAGATCGCGGATGACTCTGCAGCTTGCCTTCGGTGAGCGTGCCGGGTTCGCATTCGAAAGCGACTTCCTCCGCCTCGTCCCAGGGCAGCAGCCGCTTCATGCGCTCGACCAGGCTGGAAAGCTGCCGCGAAGAGATGTAGGATGGCGTGCCGCCGCCGAAGTAGATGAACTTCGGCTTGCGGCCGCCGATGAAGGCGCTGTTTGCGAGTAGAGCGTCAACTCCTCGGATGGCGGTGTCGAGGTAGCCTTCCACTTCGGTGGCGTTCTTGTCGGTATAGACTTTGAAGTAGCAAAAGTGGCAGCGTTTGCGGCAGAACGGAATGTGCAGGTAGATGCCCGAGGGGCGTGTCCGGGGCCGGCGGGCGGTCGAGCGCGGCGAACACGTCGCCGTACGTACGCCGCGACTCCAGAAGGAGTAGGGCGGATAGTTGGAGACGAAATAGCTGCCGCCGGTGGTTTGTTCGGTCTTCGGTTTCGGTTGGCATCCGGTTTACATTTATTATACCGCCCGCGGGTTTGGAGCTTGTCTGCTAGAACAGGAACTTCAGGCCCAGTTGCAAGCGGCGCGGATTGCCCGCGGAAAGAATCTGTCCGAACGTGGGCGAGCCGATGAAGTTGTCGGGCAGGCCGAAGTTGGTATGGTTGAGCGGCATTGAACGTTTCCACGCGGAACTGCGACGGTGGTGTGTTCGCGGATCACCGTATTCTTTACCAGCGAAAGATCCACCGTGCCCGATGCCGGGACCTTCCACGGTATTGCGTCCGGAATTGCCGAAACGAGCCGTACGGCGCGATGCGCGAAGGCGGCGGTATTGAACCATTCATTGGCGGCCGGGATTGGACAGTTTGGCGATTTCCCACCACGTTCGGCCGGTCGTTGGCGCCGAAGCCCAGGCTGTCGATGCCCGTGTTGCTGTTGTCGTCATCGGCAGCAGCGCGACGGTGAAAGGCTGACCCGTCTGGAACTGCAGAATGCCGAAAGTCTGCCAGCCTTTCAGCCAGCGGGAAGAACTGTGAAGAACGGGAAGTCGTAGGCATAACTGGCCACGAAGCGGTTGCGGACATCGAAATTCGAAAGGCCGCGTTCGGCGTGCAGGTTATAGCTATCCTGCGGGAAGTTCGGATCGCCGGCGCTGGAGAAGAAGCTGGAACCGTTGTCGATGGATTTGGCGAAGGTGTAGGACGCCAGCAGCGACAATCCGAAATTCAGGCGCTGTTCGAAACGCGCCTGCAGGCTGTGGTAGATGGAATTGCGGTTGGATTCGAGCAGATCGATATCGGCGAAGTAGGGGTTGGGGCGCAGGAAATTGGGATTGGCGGAAGGCGCCGGCTGGTTGGTAATCGCGCGCGCCGATCAGAGCCGGTGCCCTTGGATCCCACGTAGCCGACCTCGATCATGCGCGTGCCGCCGAGCGAGCGCTCGATATTGAAATTCCACTGCTGCATGTAAGGCGTGCGCAGGTTGCGCTGAAAGGCCAGCGCGGAAGGCGGCGTGGGCAGCGGGAAATTGCTGGGAAGGGATTCGACAGCAGCAGCGGCGCAGTGGCGCTGAGCGGATAAGTAGACGTTGAAATTGAAATAAGGCGGGCTGAAGTACAGCCCTTCGCCGGGCGCCAGCGACGATTGATCGTAATAGATGCCATAACCGCCGCGAACGACGGTGTGTGCGGAATGCCGGGAGTCCAGGCGAAGCCGACGCGCGGCGCGAAATTGTTGCGATCGGGCACGTAGCCGCCGCGCGGCATGCCGTCCGGTGCCCACCGGGACCAGCGTCTGGGTGGCCTGATCGTAAAGGTTGGCATGATTCTGCGCGTCGACGCCGGGCGAATTGTATTCGTAGCGCAGGCCGAGAATCAGGGTGAGGTTGGGCCGCACGCGCCAGGTGATCGTTGGCGAAGAAGTTGTAGCTGTAGGTGCGCAGATGCTCGGGATTGTTGAGCGTGGCGACGCCGGAATCCGTGGGCAGGCCCAAGCAGCAATTCTTCCAGTGGATTGCCCGGAGCAGCAGGCCGGAGAAATCGATAAACCCGCGCGATTCGACGTCGCGGTACGCGTTCTGCTGCAGCATGCGGAAGTCGACGCCGAACTTGGCCTGATGGCTGCCGTGCACCCAGGTCAGGTTGTCGTTCAACTGGTAGACGTTGGTGGTGCCGTGCTGCGGATTGTTGGATTCGTCGCCCGAGCGGCGAGAAGCCGGTGACCGTGATGGAAGTGAGTCCGAAGATCGCGCGGGTTGGTGGAAACGGTCGGCAGGCCGACCTGGGCGTTGACGTTCTGCCCGATATCCTGCTGGTAGACGCCGAGCGAGACGCGGTCGAAGCCGGCGCGGAATTCGTTGAGCAGCGCCGGCGTGAAGACGTGCGTTTCGGCGATCATGGCATTCTGATCGCGGCTGGGGACGTTGTCGCCGTAGCCGGGCACCAGAGGGAAATCCGGGCCGGTGAACGGTTCGAACAGGCTGTTGTCGGCGAAGCTGTAGCGGAAGGTCAATTGGTCGGAAGCGGCGGTCAGGGAATGATCGAGGCGCAGGTCGAACTGATCGTCTCGCAGGCGGCCGTCTGGCGACGACACATAGTTCTGGTTCGGCACGTTGCGGTTCGGCAGGGGATACAGAGCGGCGATCGCCAGGCCGGTGGGGTCCAGATAAGGCGTCGGAATGGTGTTGTTGGAGAACGGGCTGCTCCGGTAAAGGGATTGATCGCGGGCAGGCTGCTTTGTGAAAAATCGCCGGTGCGCTCGGCAAGGCCGTGGGAACATTGGTGACCTGGGTGATGCCCGTAGTATCACGCGTTCCCTGATAGTCCATGAAGAAGAAAGTGCGGTCCTTCTTGATCG
The DNA here is from genome assembly GCA_963738375.1 of Bryobacterales bacterium. Taxonomy (GTDB): domain Bacteria; phylum Acidobacteriota; class Terriglobia; order Bryobacterales; family Bryobacteraceae; genus Bog-159. Next base: position 171,930 of record CAVTWL010000008.1, read on the forward strand.
GTCCGCCCAGGGTGCCACCGAACTGATTGCGCTGATCCTGCGGCGCGGCCGTATTGGATGGGGCGAAATAATTCGTCGCGTCGAAGGCCGAGTTGCGGAAGAATTCGTAGGCGGTGCCGTGGAACTGGTTGCCGCCGGACCGAAGCACGACATTGACCTGTCCGCCGCCATTGCGCCCGAACGAAGCGTCGTAGGTGCTGGACAAAACCTCGAATTCGCGCACGGCATCCACGGGCGGTGTGACCGCCACGCCGTTCAGCTTCGGGTCGCCGTTGTAAATGCCGTCAAGCAGGAAATCGTTGGCATCCTCACGGCCCCCATTGATGTTGATGGCGAAGGAGCCTCGTACGGAAGCGGCGGACCCCTGGGCGGCGGGTACCACGCCGGGGACCAGGAGGGTGAGATCGTAGAAATCGCGTCCGTCTAGCGGGAGGCCCTGTACTTGGCGGGTATCCACGACTTCGCCGACGGAGGCGGAATCGGTGCGGAGAACGCTGCGCAGAGCGGAGACGGTGAGGGTCTCCCCGGGTTTGGACCCCGTCAGCATAGGAACATCGACGCGAATTTCCTGATTCAGATCGAGGATCACGTTTTGCGAGTACGAGAGGAAGCCGGGTGCGTCAACTTCGAGACGGTAGGCGCCAGGATCGAGCAGGGTGATTAAAAAGTCGCCGTGAGCGTCAGAGACCGCGGTATGCTTCTGGTTCGTGTCCTGGTTAACAACGGCCAAGGCGGCGCCTGACACCGGCTTCCCAGCGGGGTCGGCAACATCGCCGCCAATGGAACCACGAGTGGACTGCGCGTACAGCGATGCGGCGGCCAGAAGAATAACGAGTAGCGATGTTTTCACTGAGACCCTCGAAAAGTGCGTTGCCGGATTTCTATACTATAGCCCGATCAATGGGTAGACGCGCGCGGTAAGCGGAGGGTAGGCGGGCGCCCGGTTTCAAGCCGGACGCCCGGAAAAACGCGGGACTAGAAAACGCGGATGGAAACGATATGGCGCATGTCGCGCAAATCCGGCTGGTCGTGTTCGATGCGGAAGCGGCGGCCGCCAAATTCTTCCGCAGCGAAGATCTCGACGGCGCGGGCCCGGCCAAAGAATCGCACGGAACCGAAGTGTTCCACCAAGGGATCGGGCAGGCGATGCACGGCGTCTCCGACCGCGACGCAGAAAGCATGGCCGCGGAAGCCGGCTTCGCGATAGAAGCAAACGCCATCGCCATCCATGCCCCAGCGGTGGTCGCGATCTTCGCGCCCATAGTAACGCTGCCAGCGATGGTCGCGGTCCCATTCTTCATCGGCGCGTCCCGGAGGCGGCGCGATATCCGCCAAGCGGCGGAACATGAAACGCTGATTTGGCGCGCCGTTCACGTCGTAAGTGTTCACGTTGGCGCCGTCGCGCATGGCGCTGTTGGGGATGTCGAGCGTCTTGCCGAGGCGGTTGGTGATGAGCGCATTCCCATCGTTGGCGGGAGCGATCCGCCACTGTTGTTCGGGGCTGCCGGTGAAAGGCATGCCGCGGACGGGCGTGCTGTTGCCCGGACCCATAGCCTGGAGCGCGGCGCCGGTCATGCCATTGCGAAAGAACCAGAAGCCGGGTTCGGCGGGAACGATATCCCACTGCTGGTTGTCGGTGTTGCGCGTGGAAAACTGGATGACCGTGGTTTGGTTGTTGCGGTCGAGATCCAGAACCTTGCCGGAATGGACGTTAGCGACTTCGTAGCGGCCCGGTCCGTTGAATCCACCCTGTGCTTGCGCGTGAAAGGGAGCGGCGGCCAAGGCCAGCGCCGCGGCGCAGAAAAGCTGCGATTTGAGAGTGAGCATGGAGTTCCTCGTTAAGGAGATGAGGCCCAGCATAACGCAGCGCGGGACTGCCGCGCGATACACTGGTCCGCGACGGCAAAACACATGGACTATACATACGAAGACATGGCGAAAATGATCGACCATTCGCTGCTGAATCCGACCATTACAGTGGACGAACTGGAGCGAGGAATCCAGGTGGCGCTCGAATACGATGTGGCCAGCGTTTGCATTATGCCCTTTTATCTGAAACGCTGCGCGGAAGCGCTGCGCGGCAGCCGCGTGAAGGCGAGCACAACGATCGGGTTTCCGCATGGCGGACACACCACGGCGACCAAGGTGGCGGAGGCCCGGCAGGCGCTGGCGGAAGGCTGCGAGGAACTCGACCTGGTGGTAAATATCAGCCGCGTGTTGAGCGGCGACTGGGGTTACGTGCACGATGACATCGCGGCGGTCATCGACTTGGCGCACGCGGCAGGGCAGAAAGTAAAGGTAATTTTCGAGAACTGCTATTTGAACGAGGCGCAGAAAATCAAGCTATGCCAGATTTGCGGCGAGTTGCACGCAGACTGGGTGAAGACTTCGACGGGTTATGGCACCGGCGGAGCAACCATGGAAGATCTGGCGCTGATGCGGCAGCACTCGCCGGAGTATGTACAAGTGAAGGCGGCGGGCGGCGTGCGGGATCTGGATGCGCTGCTGCGAGTGCGGGCGATCGGTGTGACGCGAGCGGGCGCGACGCGGACAGCGGCGATGCTCGATGAGTGCCGGCATCGGCTGGGCATTGAGGTTTGAAGGACGCCGCGGCTTGCGGTACAAGAAAAACGCATGGAGCCGGTGATCCGCAAATATAGCAGCCCCGACGATATGAAGGCCGACGAGTATCGGTACTGGCAAAGCCGGCCCGTACACGAGCGCATGGACGCGGTTGAGGAACTGCTGAAAATCGCTTACGAAATCAAGGGTTAGGAGTTGGAGCCCGATGTACCAAGACTAAGCGTGCTTCCGGCAGGCCGCAAGATCTGGCGGATGTGGGGGCGCTCGAAGCGCCCGCGGCCAGCCCGGAATAGCAGATAGTGTCACTCCGACACTTCAATTGTCTTCTTGTCGCGGAACCACTTCAGCAGGATGTCGCGCATCAGGCCGGCATTTTTCGGGAATTCCAAGCCCGACGTCCCCAGGTTCTCCGGGGTTCCCTGGTTGGCGGCGGTGTAATCGCTGACCGCGAGGGTGTAATTCCGGTCCGGTTCCACCACCACTTTGCCGGTAACGTTCTTCGGCAGATCGCGGCCCTTAAAGGTTCCGATCACGACATCGTTGTCGAAGGGCATGATGTTCCAGATATTGCGATCGGTCAGTTGTCCCTGGGGAATAGTTGCGCGGATGCCGCCCATATTCATCCAGGCGAAATCGCTGTGGGTTTCTTCGCGCAAAGCCTGTTCGATCAGGTGCTTCACCTCCATCTTATTGAATGCGCGCGTGGCGACGGCCAGGGGAAGATCCACCTGGGCGGCGACTTTTCCTTCCCACGCGGCGATCTCGCGCGCGACGGCGGGATCGGGCGTTAGCTGGGAATCGTCGACAGGAATGCGCTGCCAGGCGAACGAGACAGGCGCCTTTTTATCGGTATCTACTCGCAGCTTCAATTGCCCGAGTTCCTCGCCGTAGCTCTTTACGCGAACGAGCACGCGGCCTTCGAAGGTCTTTTCCGCGGACATGCCGGAATGGATATGTCCGGTGATGGAGACGGGGATCTCGGGAACGGTATGCAGGACCGCGTCTTCCTCTTCGCCGGTGATGTGTGCGAGGAGTACGATCAGATCAGACTGGGTGCGCAGCTCGCGAGCGTAGCGGCGAACCGTTTCGACGAGGGGCAAGGTGTGCCAATCGCCAAGCGTCTTAGGCGTAGTGAGGGTATTCAATGAGGCGGTCATGCCGCCGATCACAGCTACACGAAGACCGTTGACCTGCAAAATGACGTAAGGCTTGGGCGTCAGCAGGTGGCCGGCGCTGTTCACGACATTGGCGGTTACGATGGGGAAATTGGCGATCTGGGAAAATTTGGCGGCTTGCGCCCAACCGTAGTCGAATTCGTGATTGCCCAGGCAGGCGGCATCGAGGTGGAGCAGGTTGGCGATTTTGTAGATGGGCTCGCCGCGGTAAATTGTGGAAACGGGCGTGCCTTGCACCAAGTCGCCGGCGTTGAGCAAAATGCAATCGATGCATTGGGCGCGCTCGCGTTCGAGTAGGCCGGCCAGGTAGGCGAAGCCGCCGCGACCGTTTTCCGGTGTGATGTGGGCGTGCAGGTCGTTCAGGTGCAGGATGGTCAGCGTACGGACTTCGCCGGTCAGTGTGGGGGCGGCGAGCAGGCTTAAGAGGGCGAACCGGCGGAGGTGACTGAGCATCGGCCCATTTTAGCGGGATCCCAGGGCATACTGTAAGCGCCGCCCGTAGGCCTCAGACTACAATTAGTCTTTATGCATCTTCAGGAAGTTGTCGAAGCGGAAGGCCACCTGATCGACTCCCATGTCATGGAGAATATCTTCGACAAGGTGGTGGAGCACCATGGCCGCTTCGAAGTGGAACAGTTTCGCATCGGCCGTACTAACAGTGAGCCATCGTATCTCCGCTTGCGAGTGGAAGCCCCTTCCAGCGACTTGATGGCGCACCTGCTCGCCGATCTCCTGCAGTTTGGCTGTTCCAATGTCGACTCCGGCGATGCCACTCTGGTCGCCGTCGAGCGCGACTGCTGCGCGCCGGAAGATTTCTACTCTACGACCAACCACCGTACCTTCGTGCGGCTCGGCCAGCAGTGGATCGAAGTGGAGAACCAGCGCATGGACGCCTTGATCGTCGTTTCCGGCGGCCGCGCCTGGTGCCGCCGCCTGCGCGATGTCAAGGCGGGCGATGAGGTAGTGGTGGGCATGCGCGGCATCCGGGTGGCGCCGGAATCCAAAGAGCGCGACCGGCTGGCATTTGCCTTCATGTCCAACGGGATCTCGTCCGAACGCCAGGTGGAGACGGCCGTTCGCCAAACGGCGGCGCTGATGCAGCAGACCCTCGAGCAGAAACTTAAGATCGTCGTGGTGGCGGGACCCGTGGTCGTCCATACGGGCGGCGTGCAGGGCTTGGCTTCTCTCATTCGCGGCGGTTTTGTGCATGCGCTGCTCAGTGGCAACGCCCTTGGTGTACACGATGCTGAAGCCGCCTTGTTTGGCACTTCGCTGGGTGTGCGGCTCGCGGACGGGCGGCAGGAAGAGCATGGCCACCGCAACCACATGCGCGCCATCAATGCGATTTATCATGCAGGCACCGTGGCGGAGGCCGTTGCCACGGGCCGCTTAACCAGCGGCATCCTTTACGAATGCGTGAAAGCGAACGTTCCGTTCGTTCTTGCCGGCAGCTTGCGCGACGACGGGCCGCTCCCCGACACCATCACCGATATGAACGCCGCGCAGGATGCTTACGCCGAACAGTTGAAAGGCGCCGGACTGGTGCTTTGCCTCGGCTCGATGCTGCATTCGATCGCCACCGGCAACATGCTGCCCAGTTGGGTGAAGATCGTCTGCGTGGACATCAACCCGGCCGTCGCCACCAAGGTGAGCGATCGCGGCACGGGGCAGGCACAGGGCGTGGTTGCCGATGTCGGCATGTTCCTCGATTTACTGTCCAAGTCCGTTCCCGCTACCCAATCATGAAGCGATCCTACACCGACAAACACGCCTCAGCCGGCATCGATGCCGCGCTGCCGGAAATCGAGACCTGGCCGAATCAATTTCCCAACTACGAAATTGAAATCGCCATCCCGGAGTTCACATCCGTGTGTCCTAAAACGGGGCTTCCGGATTTCGGCAGGCTCACCCTGCGCTACGTTCCCGGCAAGCAATGCCTGGAGCTGAAATCGCTCAAGCTGTATTTGCTGGCCTACCGCAACCTCGGCATCTTCTATGAGAATGTGGTGAACCGTTTCCTGCGCGATGTGGTGGCCGCCGTGAAACCCGTCAGCGCCTCGGTCAGCGGCGAGTTCACGCCGCGGGGCGGCCTCGAATCGAAAATTACGGCCAGTTGGAGCAAGCAACGTGGATACCGATGAATTAGCGGCGATTCTGCAGGAAGTTAAGGATCGGGTGCGCTCGCTGCATCCTGAATCCGGCGGCGCGTTGCCTTTGCCCGACCTCATGCCGCTGTTGCATGCCCGCGATGCAGCGGAGGCCAAGGTGGCTTCCATCGGCTCCGTCAATCCGCGCGCCGGAGGCCCGCTCAACTGGATTGCGCAGCAGGTCAAGAAAACCATTGCCCGCGCGCTCGACTGGCACGTCCGCGAGCAGGTGGAGTTCAATCGCAACGTGATGGTCTGCATTCAGGCTACGCTCGAAGCTCTGGAAGACACGCGCCGCACCTTGGCCGTGGCCGGCGAGCTGAAAGATATTCGTGACCACTGGATCGACTGGCGGCAGGAATGGGAACACAAACTGGTGGTCAACGAAACCAAGCTGCTGCGGGGCCTGGCCGAACTGAACGCTTCTTACCAGCATCGCGCGGGGCAGATGGAAAGCTATTTCCGCGACCAGGTGAAGCTGCAGCATTCCGAGTTCACCGCCGCGGTTGAACGTAGCGGGGTCGACATTCAGAAGCGCCTTTGGGCCGACCTGGAACTGGTGCGCAAGAACTACGACCACCTGATCCATTCCGAGTTGCGGCTGATTCGCCAGCGCGGCCGCCGCGGCCGGGCCCGCGGCAGCGACCACGTCCGCGGTCGCCGCGCCGGTGATACGCCCCGCCCAGCCCGCATTCGATTACGCCCGCTTCGCCGAACGCTTCCGCGGTTCCGAAGACTACGTTCGCAAAGGCCAGCAGTTTTACTTGCCTTACTTCCAGGGACGCCGCGAAGTGCTCGATATCGGCTGCGGGCGCGGCGAGTTTCTGGAATTGATGCGCGACAACGGGGTGGCGGCCCGGGGCATCGACTTGAGCGCCGAATCCGTTGCAGTCTGCCGTCAAAAAGGCCTGCAGGCCGAAGTTGCCGATCTGTACGCGTATCTCGAAGCTCTCCCGGAGAGTTCGCTCGATGGCATCATCAGTTCGCAAGTGGTCGAGCATCTTCCGCCCGACCGCCTGCCTGCCATGATCAACCTGGCTGCTTCGCGCCTGGAGCGCGATGGCGTGCTGGCCCTCGAAACACCCAATCCCGAGTGCCTCGCGATCTTCGCCAGCCATTTCTTCCTCGACCCCACCCACACCCGTCCGGTGCCCCATCCTTTGTTGAGTTTTTACATGGAAGAAGCCGGGCTGGGCCGCATCGAGGTGCATAAGCTCTCGCCCGCCATCGAGTCCATGCCCGCATTGGGCAGCCTTCCGGAGGATTTCCGCAACGCCTTCTTCGGTGGTCTGGACTATGCCATCATCGGGAGGAAGTTATAAGCGCCTCCACCGGTTCGCGCGAAATCGAAATTAAGCTGGCCCTCGCGGACGCCGCCGCCGGCCGCCGTCTGCTTCGCGCTGCCGGATTCCGCGTCTCCAAGCGCCGTGTCTTGGAAGCGAATATCCTTTTCGACGCGGCCGAAGGAGCATTGCGCGCTAAAGGCCAATTGCTGCGCGTCCGCGAAACGGGCAAAGCCGGTACGCTCACCTACAAGGGGGCCGGCGAAGCCGGAAAATATAAGGATCGCGAAGAACTGGAAGTGGAAGTAACCGCGCCGCGACGGCTGGCTCAGATCCTGGAGCGGCTCGATTTCACGCCAGCCTTTCGGTATGAGAAATATCGCACCGAGTACCGCCGCGCCCGCGAAAAAGGTATGGCAACGCTGGATGAAACGCCTGTGGGCGTGTGGCTGGAACTGGAAGGTACGCCCTCCTGGATCGACCGCAGCGCCAAACGGCTTGGTTTCACCGAAGCCGATTACAGCACCGCCAGCTACTACGGCCTATACGTCGACTACTGCCGGGAACATGGCATCCCGCCGACCAATATGACTTTCGCCTGACGGCCGCCTTCTAAGCCTTTTTCTTCGGCGCGCCCGGCAATCCCAAGGTCTGGATCTCGCTGAAATCGACCCGGCGATGCTCATCCATCGCTAAGTTGGACAGGATCACCGCCGTCGAATCGTTCAACCCGACTTCCATATTGGACTTCGGCTTATGATTTGCCGGATCTTTGCAGCAGAGGAAGAAGTCTTCCAATTCCACGGTAACCGGGTTGCGGTCTTCCTCGGGCGCCATGATGCCTTTGCTATACAGCCACCGCCGCGCGAACTTGCTTTCCCGAGACAGGAACGAATCGTTGGCATCCGCCGAATCCTTCGGCAGCAGCAGCGGAATGCCGCGCGAGGCCGCGGCCGTGGTCATCGTCGCGCCGGCTTTGTAGGTGTCTTTCTTATCGCCGGCCTTCTTTACTTCCGGCGCCGAAACCGGTTTTGGTTCCCGATACCACAGCGCCGTGGCCGGATGATTGTCGTCGCCAATTGTGATCTCGATCGCGCCGGCTGTTCCCATGATCACTTCGCCGAATTCCTGCCGCTCCGCTTGCAGGATGTCCAAATGGGAACTCGTGCTGATCGACGTATAAATCAGCTTCCGCCCGTTCGGGTAAACGTAAATCAACTGGATGTTGTCGTAAACGTCGCGCCCGTCTTTAAAGGTGTCGATGCCGCCCACGCCGAGCACGTACTCCGGCGTTGCGCCGAACATCCAGTCCGCCACGTCGATCTGGTGCGATGCCAGTTCGGCCGTATTGCCGCCCGCATATTCGCGATACATGCGCCAGTTGATCTTCCGTTCGAGCGAGGGGTCGGGCACGGGGCGGCGCTGGCTCGAATTGCGATGCCACTGCCCTCGGATGTGGGTTACGTTCCCCAGCACACCCTGGTCGATCATCTGTTTCGCTGTCGTATAGAACTGGCTATAGCGCCGCTGCAATCCCGTCTGCAGCACCTGGTTGGGATGTTCCGCTTTCAGCGCGCGCAGTTCGTGGACCTCTTCCGGCTTGTGTACCAGGCTCTTTTCGCAGAAGACGTGCTTGCCGGCCTGGAGGCTGTCCCTGGTGATCGGATAATGCAAGTAGAGCGGTACGGCGATCAGCACCGCGTCGATGTCTTTGCGCGCCAGCAGTTCGCGGTAATCCTTGTAGGTGGCCGGATTATTGCCCGCTGTTACGATCCCCTTCTGCAGGTTCACGTCGTAGTTGTCGCAAATGGCCACGCACCGGCCCATGTCGGTCTCGTGCAGGTGCTTCAGCAGATAATTGCCGCGGCTGCCGGTGCCGATAAAGCCGTACTGCACCTGTTCGTTGGCTGCATGTACCTTCTGGATGAACGGAGCGCCTTGCGCGGCGGGCAATGCTGCGGCGACTGCTGAAACGGCGCTGGCCGCCTTCACAAAATCGCGGCGGGTGACATCCTTGTCATTTGCCATGCGGATTCCTTAAAAAGAAGAGGATTTCCTCCAAATTGTAACATGCACCTGACGGCACATCTGGCCGCGTTTTCCGCGTACCATTGCGGGTGAATCACGCGCCCTCCAGGAGCCGGCAGCGCTCCGCAAAGAGAGCCAGTAATGCCGGTTTCGAGAGCCGGCTAGAGGCAACGGACAAAACCACCTCAACCAATTCGTCCGGATCGAAGGCCGGCTCCCAACCGTTCATGAACAAAAATGCGATCGCCGCGTTGGCCCCCACTCTCTTGTTCCCGTCGATGAACGGGTGGTTCTGGCAAAGATGAAAGAGGTAAGCCGCGGCCATAGCTGGGATTGAAGTGTGGAGAAACTGGCCCTCGAAAGTAGCCTGCGGAGTGGCAACCGCCGACTCAAGTCCCGCCACATCGCGAACCCCGGGCGATCCTCCATAGCGCTCGATTTGTTGATCGTGGATTTCCAGCACTTCGTCCAAGGACAGGAACACCGGCTCCATGAAGACGTACCCGTGGTTTACTCCGCCAGCTTGCGGAACGCCTTGCTGTATCGGCGATGCGCCATCTCCTGGGCCTCTTCAAACTTCTTGCGCCGTGCTGACCCGTTTGACGGTGCGACGATTAACTGTTTGCCGTCCGTGGTGATTTCAAGCGCCGTCTCGCTGTCGATACGGAGCAGATCCAGAATCGGGCGATCGATCACCAACGCCAGGCTGTTCCCATGTTTGGTGAGTTTCTTAATCATACGAAGCTCCGTATATCCAATGTATCACCATTCGGGTTGCCATTCGCTACAGGTGATACAGCATCAGATAGACGACCACGCCGGTGACGCTAACGTACAACCAGATCGGCAACGTCCAGCGGGCGATCTGACGGTGCTTCTCGATCCGCCCGCCTAATCCCCGGCTGAGCGTAATGATCGCCAGCACCGGAACGGTGGCCGCCAGCACAGTGTGCGTCCCCAGAATCGCGAAGTAAACCGTCCGCAGCGCGCCGGTGTGCGGGAAATGGACCGATCCCACCTGCGCGTGATAAACGAGATAGCAAACTAGAAAGACCGACGACGTGGCGAACGCCGTCAACATCACCTTGCGGTGCGCCTGGATCTGTTTTCGCCGGATCAGAATATATCCCCACGTCAGCAGAACCGCCGCCGTGGCATTGAGCGTTGCATTCAGCGTGGGCAGATCGTGTACCGTCATGAAATTTAGGTTTGCGCCGCCAGCGTCTTAATGTCGTGCAGCAGTTTCGGCATGGCCGCATCGTCATCGGCCGGATTGTAGAACCCGCGCACGAAGCCTTTCCCGTCGATCAGCACGAAGCGCGTGCTATGAACCATGGTGCCGTCCACATCGCCGAGTTTGAATCCGTTGCGGCACAGCGATTGCAAATCCGCCTGCGCGCCAGTCAGAAAATACCAGCGTCCCGGCTGCGCCTGATACCGCTCCGCGTATTTTGCCAGTACCGCGGCAGTGTCCGTCTTCGGATCCACGGTGAACGAAACGAGGCGAACGCCGGGCAACGAGGCCACCGCCGTCTGCACGCCGCGCATCTGCGCGCTCATGCGCGGGCATGGGCCAGGGCATGTCGTATAAACGAAATCCGCCACCCACACGTGCCCAGCCAGCGACTTGCTGTCGAACGGTTGTCCTGCCTGCGAGGTCAACTGAAACGGAGGGATGTGCCAATACACCGGCAGCGGCATTTCCGTCCGGCATCCGGCCAGAACCAACGCCAGCGCCAGTGCCAGCCGCCACTTCATGCGTTACTGACTTGGCTTTTCTGATTCGCCACGACGCCCGAAGCCAGCAGCAGCGCCAGCCCGAATAGAGCCGTAACCAGCAGGCTGACGCCGATTCCGGGCGCTCCGCTACCCAGCTTCAGCAAACCGTTCAGCAGCGAGATCGAATACGTCAGACGGATTGGCCCACATCACATACTTGATCCAGCCGTGCGCCGTGGCGATCGGAAACAGAGCCCCGGAAACCATCCACATGGGGACCAGCAGCAGGTTCATGATGGCGTGAAATCCCGAGGTCGACGACATGCGCCACGCGATCACAAATCCCAGCCCGGTCAGCGTGAAGGACACCAGGAACACGGCCGCCACCACCGCGAGCACCCCGGCTATCCCGATCGAAACGCCCGCCAGCGGCGCGAAAGCGAAAAAAATCAGCCCTTGGATCCATGCCAGCGTAGCCGACCCCAGGATCTTGCCCAACACCATGCTGGTGCGCGAGGCGGGAGAAACCAGCATGGAAAGCAGAAAGCCTTCGCGGCGGTCTTCGATGATTGAGATGGTCGAAAAGATGGCCGAAAACAGGACGGTCAGCACCAGGGCGCCGGCGAAGAATCGGCCCAAGTCGCCCGACCCAGAGCCTATCAGCAGCCAGAATACCAGGGGTGATGCCACCACTCCCAGCACGCGGCTCTTTTGCCGCCAGAAGCGCACCAGCTCCCGCTGCCACAAGGTCATCACCGGCAACCAAAAGTTATTCAATTCTCGCTCCCGTTTCCCGCACGAACACATCCTCCAGCGTGGGCTTGTGCAGCCCCACAGAATCGATCGCCCCGGGGAAAGCCTCCACCACTTCCGTGATAAAGCGGTGGGCGTTGGCGATCTCTACCCGGATGGCGCCATCGACTACCGCGGGCTTGATCCCGAAGCGCGTTTCGATGCGCTGCGCGAGCGCGTCGGAATCCGCGGTCTGCGTCGCCGTCAGCACCACCACTTCTCCGCCGATTCGCGCGCGCAAGTGCTCCGGCGTGCCCTCGGCCACCACTTTTCCTTGATGCAATAGCGCGAGCCGGTCGCAGCGGTCGGCTTCGTCCAGAATGTGCGTGGTCAGCAATATGGTGACGCCTTCGCGGCTGCGCAACTCTTCCACGTACTGCCACAGTTCGCGCCGGGCGCCCGGGTCGAGGCCTGTCGACGCCTCGTCCATCAGCAGGACGACCGGCTTGTGCAGCAGCCCTTTCGCGATCTCCACGCGCCGCTTCAAGCCGCCGGAAAGCGTTTCCACGATGTCGTTGCGGCGGTCCGCCAGCCCGAGCCGTTCCATCACCTGCTGCATGCGATCCTTGAGTTTCGATCCTGAGAGTCCATGCAGATGGCCCTGCGCACGCAGATTTTCCGCAACCGTCAACGCCTTATCCAAACTTTGGGTTTGAAACACAACGCCGATGCCGCGCCGCACTGCCGCGGGATCGCGCGCGACATCGTGGCCGGCCACTTCCGCCCGCCCGCTGGTGGGCGCCATCATCGTGGAAAGAATACGGAATAGCGTGGATTTGCCGCCTCCGTTAGGCCCGAGCAGGCCGAAGATCTCGCCAGCCTTAACTTCGAAATTGACGTTCGAAAGCGCTTGGCGAGACCCGTACAGGTGACTTAAGTTTTCGGCGAGAATCACAGTCCAGGTCTATCCAACACCATAAGCCCGTAGATGAGCGGCAGGTAAACAACCGAAACCAGAAGGACGGTCCGGGCCCGCAAAATCGTGCGGTCGAGCGCCACGCGCACTCCCGAATAGAGGAAGTATAAGCCCAGCAGCAAGGCGCCAATCAGATAAATCCGCCCCGACATGCCGAGCAGGCTCGGAACCAGGCTGACAGGAATCAGCGCCAGCCCGTACAGCACAATCTGCCGTGCCGTGGAACGGCCATCCGGTTCCACTACGGGCAGCATCTGGATGCCAGCCCGCGCATAATCCTCGCGATACATCCAGGCGATCGAATAAAAATGCGGGAACTGCCACAAAAACAGGATAGCGAACAGCACCCAGGCCTCGCTCGTAATCGATCCGTGCGCGGCCGCGAAGCCGATCATCGGCGGCATCGCGCCCGGGAAGGCGCCAATCGTAGTCGAAATCCATGACCGCCGCTTCAGCGGCGTATAAAGGAAAAGATAGCTGAGCAGCGTGAACAGGCCCAGCAGAGCGGCGAGCAGATTTACGCCCAGCCACAGATCCGCAAATCCGGCTACCGAAAGCCCAACCGCGAAAACCAGCGCGTTGCGCGGCGCCACCCGGCCCGACGGAATGGGCCGGCCGGAAGTCCGCCGCATGCGGCAATCTGCTTCCCATTCGTACCACTGGTTCAACGCCGCGGTACCGGAAGCGATCAATCCCGTTCCCAGGACCGTATGCAGCAAACCCCACAACGGGATGCCCGCTGCAAACGCCCACCACCCCCCGGCCTTCGGCAGTCCGAAGAAGTAACCGATAGCGGTGCTCATCAGGATGAGCCAGGTGATGCGGGGTTTGGTGAGTTCGATGTAATCTTTCATGAAATATGCGGCGGTACGCTACGGGAAGAGGCGGCCGGCCGCGAGCGCCTCTCCCTTAGGGCGCCTACTTCTTATACGTGATGTCGATGGTCTTGCTGTCGTTCGCGCCTACCGTGATCTGTTGGTCCATGGTGCCGTAGGTTTCGTGCCAGGCTTCCAGCGTATACGTCCCGGCAGGCAATCCTTTTATTGTAAACGACCCGTCGTCTCCCGTGACGGCGAAAAATGGGTGATGCACCACGGCGATATAGGCGCGCATCCAGGGGTGCACGTTGCATTTCACCGGAATCATCACTTCTTCGCGCGGGAAGCTCTTGGTTTTGGCGTCGCCCTTGGGCGGCTGCGATTCGTTCCACTCCTGATTGATTTTGGGCAGCGGATGGATATTGTGGTTGGTCGGATCGTCGTTGCGGATGTCGATGGGCTGGTTGGTCTGTACCGCCAGCACGTGGGGCGTATACATGCAGCCTTTCTGATCGATCTGGGCGTGCGTCGTGGGCGGCGGGAAGGTTCCCTGTACGCCGGTCTTGATCCACACGAAGGTGTACTTCAGCGTGCCATTCGGGTTGACGATGGCCGTCTCGCTCTTCTGCGGGGTCGAATGCGAGCGCTCGCAGGCCGGGTTCGCCGACATGTCGATGTTTCGCGCCACCGGTTTCGTCCCGGAAAATACGACCTTTCCGGTTAACGTCGCCGCGTTCAAACCACTCGCCAGGAGCAGAGTGAGAAGCGCTCCGCACGGAATTGAAATTCTCGTCATGGTCTTAGAAAGCTCCTTTGGATTCGCTATTGTGATGCACCGGCGCTGGCTCGTAACCGGGTCAGTTCTTCCGGCGTGAATTGGAACATATAACGGACCAGGAGTTGCGCGTGGTCCTTAGTATAGCCGTTGAAGCTGGCCGGGGTGGGGCCGGCGAACACTTCCCGGTCGCCCTCCGCGCGGAACAGCCCGGAAGGCATAGCTGTGCCCGGACTCATCATGGCCGGATCGAGCATCCAGCGGCGCGCCCAACCTGGCTTCAGCCGCTCCCTCGACAGCACGAAGTTGGGCGCCGTGGCGTGCGCGTCGTGTTTGGGATCGCCCGTGGCGTGACATTTCAGGCACGGCGCGCCTTCGCTCGAGAACAACTGCCGCGCCATGGTCCGCTCCTGATCGCTGAGCGGTTCCATCCGGTCCGCAATGTAGGGCGACGCTTGCGACGACATCGCCGCGAAGAAGCGCACCAGTTTCTGGATCTCGCCATCCGAGAAGTAGAAGGTGGGCATACGTGCGTGCAGATATCGCCGCACACCGTCGCGGTCCATCTCGTCCGGCTTCTCGGTCAGCGATGGATTGTTCAGGAAGCCCATCAGCCACTCCGGATTCACGCGCGCGCCTTCTCCGATCAAAGTTGGCGGGCGCTGATCTTTCCAATCGGGATCCTGGTACCGCGGCAGGGTCATGAATACCGTGGCTCTGTCCGACATGCACCTGGTGGCAGCCCATGCAGTTGTATTTGCGCACCACCCACCAGCCCTCCATGATGTCTCGCCGCTGGTCGGCCGGCGCGTAGAAGTAACGCGACGGAATGCTCGGTTCGGTGGAGCCCAGCAGGAAGGTACTGACCGCGTCGATCTCCGGCTTCGATAAGTTGAAGTTCGGCATCTTCAGCCGGTCCAGCTTGGCTTTCTCCTTGCCTTGATCGTAGACCGCCGGGTTCTCCAGCTTATGCTCAAAGAATCCTTTGTGCGTGTACCAGCCGTCGCTTTCCGCTTTGTGGCCGAGCAGCGCGAAATCCAATCGCTCGATCGGCTTCGAACCTTCCTTGGTCAATTCCGTTCCGATACGCTGCTCTTCTTCCAGTCCGCCGATTTCGTGGCAGCCGGCGCAGCCGTAGTAGCGCACCAGGAACTGCCCGTGCGATTTCAGGCTGGGGTCGTCGAGATAGTCCGCGTTGGCGTAGGTGGCGCCCTCGTGCTTGCGGGTTTCCAGGTAGCTGGCGATATCCCGCGCCTCCGCTTCGGTCAGCCGCAAGCTGGGCATGGGCGTCATCTGCATCACCAGCAATTCGTGGCCGTCATTCGGGCACTTGCTGTGCTCCGTATCGAATACGAACGGTTGGCCGGCGCGCTTGTAATCGGCCTCGGTGATGTCTTTCTTCTCGAACGGACAATATGGCAGCGTGCGCTGGCGCGGGTTGTGTACCCAGCGCACCAGGTAATCGTAATTGTCCTTCTCGCCCACCCGGCTCAGATTGGCGGCGAACGTTCCGCCCTGCTTATCGTCGCCTTCACCCATCGAGTGGCAGGCCATGCAGCCGCGCGTTTCGAAGGCTTCCTTGCCCTTCTCCGGATCGCCCGCCGGCTGATGCGGCAAGTCGCCCGCCACACCGGACTGCCAGATAAACGCGGCGATGGCTTTAATTTCTCCGTCGTCGAGCCGGAAGGTGGGCATCTTGGTGCCGGGCCGCCAGGCGTGCGGATCTTTCAGCCAGACCGGCAGCCACTCCTTGTGCATCTTCATCCGCACTTCTTTCAGGCTCGGCCCGACTTTCTTGATCTCGCGTACCAGGCTGCGGGCCCGGTTGTCGTCCTGCTCGATCTTGGCGTCCAGGCCGCTGATCCGGACTTTCAGATCGTTGGCGCGTTGGTAGTATTTCTGCGCCTCATCGTTGTCGGGAGTATTGTCGCCTTTCTGTGTGCTGAATCCGATTTCGCGCGTCCATTCGGCTTTCTGCTGGGTAAGCTGGCGGATGCTCTGGTTGACGGAGGCCAACTCGTCGGGATCGCGGTCGAAGCCTTCATAGCGGTGGCAGGCCATGCAGCCGCGCAGCCGGAAGATCTCGCGGCCCGCATTCAACTTGTCCGCCATCTCGGTCACGATCTCCTGGGAGTGGCATTGCTGGCAGCCCGCTTCCAGATTCTCCTTCGCGTGCAGCGGCCACAGCCAGTGCTCGTTGTAGCCATGCGCCTTCTCGATGCTGGTCAGCGCCACGCCGTTTCCGCCGTGACAAGGCGTGCACCCGAACTTCTCGGGATCGTGAACCTTCAGCAACTCCTTGTCCGGATGGCTGATAAATACTTCCTCGCCGCCCATGGCTGCTTTGGTCAGCGTTACCGGTTCGCGGATCCCCATGTGGCATGATTCGCAGCGGTCCACCAGGTCGACGTCCTTCACATGGATCTGCCGGATCCCCACTTCGAACGTCGCCATCTTGTTCTTCAGGCCGTTCAACGTATCCGCGCTGACGTCTGAAATGCGGTCGTTGAGATACTTGGTCTCTTGTGCGCGCAGTTCCGTGGCCGGCTTCATCAGGTCCACGCGCTTCTGCAGCAGTTCGGCCTTTTCCTGCTTCCAGGCTTTGAGTTGATCGTCCATCTGGGCGAAGGTCATCGGAACTTTCTTGATCGAACCGTCCGGTTCCGGCAGCTTCACTTGATGAACTTCTTTTTTCAGCTCCTCGATCTCCGCCCGCATGGAGGTCTTGCTGCTCTCGCTCTTCGAGATCTCGATCTGATACGTCAGCGCGCCCACGTGCCCGCGCACTTCCTGGAACGGTTCGTTCAGCGCGAGCGATTTCGGCACCAGCTCCTGGTTCACTTTTCGATCGATCCCGGAAACCTGCGCGAACACCGCCTTTTCGGCCGCCGCGGCATCCTGATCGAGCTTCTGATATTCCGGCGAGGCTTTGATGGTCGCTTCCGAAGCCGCTTCGTGGGGTAGCGTATCCTTCAGAAATCGCGAATATACCTTGGCAAAGCGCGCTTCGTAGCCTTTCCACGGACGCGTCCCGTAGACTTCGTCGTAGAGAGCCCAGCCCAGGCAAACGAGCAGCAGGGCCGACGAAATAAAAAGTGGCGTGCTTAGAGTGGAATGGACGACTGGGTCCTTCTCTTGGTCGGTCATATATTGAACCAGGGCGTAATCCAGACGTATTTGATGCGGAATACCAGCCGCAACAGCATCTTCACCGGCAGCAACAGCATGAGGATCAAAAACACCTGCATGATCGAATATTGCAGAAGGCTCATCCGCGCGTAGATTTTGCGGTTGAAGGCCGTGCGGGTAATCAGTTTGTGAATGCCCAACCACGCGGCCACAAAGTACAGCCCCATGACGATCCCGCCGAAAATCAGCTTCCCGACGCTTCCCTTGATGCCGAAAAGATCGGGCAGATCGCGGTTCACCTCGAAAATCAGCCGGTTGTGATCCCATGTGACGCCGGGCCAGAACCACATCCATCCGGGGCCGCGAATGATCGTGCCGATGATGATCATACTTACCCAGAGCGCGATGAAGCCGAAAAGGAAGGTCCAGATCGAGAACTTGCGCTGCTTGTAGGTGTAATAGCCGTTCCCCAAAGGGTTGGCGTCGATATAGGGAATCACCATCAGCCCCACGATAATCAGGCTGGGAAACACGACGCCTGCCATCCAGGGATCGAAGTAAACCAGCATTTCCTGCAGGCCCAGGAAATACCAGGGCGCTTTCGCCGGATTCATGGTTAAAGTGGGATTGGCGGGCTCTTCGAGCGGCGCGTTCAGCGTGATGGACCAAACCATCAGGATCACGGTGACGATAATCGCCGCCAGAAACTCGATGCGCAGCAGGTACGGCCACACGTGGACTTCGCGCGCCCAACCCGGTCTCCAGGGCTGCGTTTTGCGATGGTGCGTCTTGGCCATCACCGGATCCGCTTCCAGTTGCGCGATCAGCCGATCGTTGGCGAAAGCCTGCCGCAGCCCATACCAAGTGTAGAAGGGAACCACGAAGAGCAGCAGCACGATCGGCACATTATCCGGTGTGCTGAAGATCGTCCAAAGCTGATGAAAATCCATACCCCCCCCAGCCAGTCTACAATTTGCGCGGTTCCTTGATTTCCGACTCCAGCATCATGGGCGACGGTGCCCGAGATCCCGCCGTCTTTGCGCACGCGCCAGAAATGCACCACCATGAACGTAGAGGCGATAATCGGAATCGCCACACAGTGCCAGATGTAGGCGCGCAGCAGGGCATTGGCGTCCACAATCGAGCCGCCCAGTAGCCCGAAGCGCACGTCGTTAAATGGAGTCATGCCCAACATGTGCCCGAAGGGCCCGTCGTGGCCCAACAGCGGAGTCGCGCGCGCCATGTTGGTTCCCACCGTCACCGCCCAGAAACCCAGTTGATCGTCGGGCAGCAGATAACCCGTGAAGCTCAACAGCAGCGTCAGCACCAGCAGCAGCACGCCCACCACCCAGTTGAATTGCCGAGGCGGCTTGTACGACCCCGTCAGAAACACGCGGAACATGTGCAGTTCCACCATGATCACCATCAGGTGCGCGCCCCAGCGATGCATGTTGCGCAGCAGTTTACCGAAGGGGACGTCGTGTTCGAGATACAGGATGTCGCGGAACGCCACCACCTTGGAAGGGTGGTAGTAAAACATCAGCAGCGTACCGGTGAACACCAGCGTGATGTAGACGTAAAACGTCATCCCACCCATGCCCCAGGTGTAGTTATAAGCTACCGCGTCGCGGTTGATTTTGGCTGGGTGCAGGTGCAGAAAAACATTGGAAAGTACGCCTAGGGCGCGGCTGCGCGGCGTCTCATCGTGCTTGACGCGCAGTACCGACTTCCAGAGGTCTGTTTTTTCCGGCTGCTTCAGCGCTTTCAGTTCTTCGCTGGCGCGTTCCCGGACGACTTTGCCGCCTTCAAGCAGCGCCGTCACTTTGCTCTTGCCGTTCTTTCCGTTGCCGTTCGCGGCGCCGTGCCCAGCGCCGTTTGCCGGCGCTACCGGAGCATCGTTCTTCCCGTCTATTTCAGCCATGGTCTCCTCACACGTTGCGGAGAATCGCTCCCGTCTCGCCAAATTGAGACGGTTCGCCCTTCGGCCACCGGTATACGTGGCTCAGGTCCACCACGATCTGTCCTTCCGGATCGAGTTCCACATGGGCCCGATCCATAGGCCGCGGCGCCGGCCCCTCGAAGTTGACTCCTTCCGGATCGTAGCCGCTCCCGTGGCACGGGCATTTGAATTTGTTCTCGCTGGGCTTCCAGTCCGGCGTGCATCCGAGGTGCGTACAGATAGCGGAAATCACGAAGATTCCCTCGGTGTTTCTCACCACCCAGATGCGGTATTGGTTCTGGAATTTCGTGTCTACGCCAAAGCCGAAATCCGCCGGATATCCGATGCGGAACCGCGTCTTGGGCTCGTAAAGGGCGCGCGGAAAGAAGAAGCGCAGGAACATCAGGAAGTTCACGCCAAGCACGCCCAGCACAGCGGCTATTACAAAACGGCGCCGGCGCAGGATCGTTTTTTGCGGGTCGGGATCTTCCCCTGGATCTTTGAAAATCTTGAGAAGCGCTTCAGGTAGTGAAGGTTTCGGCTGCGGCGGCGGGGGCGCTTTCCCCGCTGACGTTTCGGGGGTCGGATTGGCCATTACGTTCCTTCCGGCCGGATCGTTCGTCCGGCCGTTGATTCACCGTAGAATCAAGGGGACCCGGTAGACACCGTTCGGTCTCCCAGCCGCAGGAATGGCGACTCCGTTATGGAGAGTATGGTAAAGCCAGTTTAATAAATCGGGGGCCCTATAAAATCAGCGTTCAGAGCCGCCCCTCCCCACTACACTGACAGACTCAACGTCGCATCCCGAGTGCACCCTCAAAGTTTATCCAGTGAACATCTTACACCCGTTAAAAGATTTTGCAAGTGCCATAGCAACAAAAAACAGTCTTTGTCAGGACCTCGAGTAACCGCCGCCGACACTTCCGGGCAGGGACTGTAAGGGAAGTGGGGCGGTGAGAGATCTATTTGTCGCCGGCTTCGGCCCAATATCCCCTCTTCGCGGTGACACTCATTGCGCTGTCTCTCGCCCGCACAGCGATGGCGCGAAACTTTCCATCGGGACTGGAATTCGACGAAGTTATACGCCAGCATGTAATACGAACGGCCATCGGCAAACGCGCGCTGAAGTCCGCGTAGTATGTCGTTGCTATTGTGGAATGCCGTTCCGCCGGTAGCGGCTGCAATTTCAGAGAGCGTCTGGCCTGCTGCCGTGGCGCTCCTGTTCATGGCACCCATCACCGCCGGCATCAGTCTCCCAATGCCGCCCGGCGCCTGCGCGCTGAAGAACTCCTCGGTATACAGGCCGCGAGAGTCCACGGTATAGATAGGAATATTATTATTCGCGGCCAAACGCAGAATCGGCTCTAACTCGGGCATTCGCTCAGTGGTACGCAGGCCCAGCGACTGGAACTCCGGAAAATACCCAGCGAGCAACTCATACGCCTCACGTCCGGGGACTAGCTCGAAGCCGTCGGAAATCAGTACCAGGGTACGACGGCCGGAGTCGCGCGACAGCTCTTGGACCAGCGAACGTAGCTGGCTCAAGAACGCAATGTTGTAAGCCCGCTCCTGCGCGGCGACCGCCCCAGCCTCGCCCGGCAGGGAACTCTTCCGCCTGCAAGCCATGTCGCCCGCGTCACATGCCGCCCGGATCTCGTTTAGCGTTTGCCGGAATCGCGCCATGCCCGCCTGGACGGACGCGCGCGAACTGCCCAGATATAACTTCTGGAAATGCTTATTCTCGAGCGCGTCTAACACCACCGCCGGATCCGTCGTGACATCTTGCACGACCTCGATTGATGTTCCCACGGCAACTACGACATACCGCGCGTCTCCAGCGTGCTCGGCCTGGAATAGCTTCTTCAAAGACTCTCGTACCTTTACGAGGTTCGAAAACTCTGCATGCATGCTGTCGATGCAGATCAAGTAAGTTCGCCGGACTGCCGTGTGGTTCGGCGTAGCTGGCAGACCGGCGGCAGATTTCGTGTCGGCATCCGCCACCGCGGCAGACCCCGCCACTGCTAAGCCGGCATTTTCGACGCTGAAACCCGAAAGCCTTTGCTCCTTGCCATCCTCGAAGATTTTGAAATCCGCTGGTGTCAGTCCGGTTACGTGGTGGCCGTCCCGATCAGTGACAACGACAGGAACCAAGACCTGACGTACCTCCACCTTGAACGTTGTATCCGTGGGAGAAGCGATAGCCGCGCTTTCCCGTTCCTCGTAGCGGGTTTTCAATGTGGTGTTATCCGGCGCAAGCGCGGCGGCGGTGCGATACTCGTCCAGTGCTGCCTTCGCGTCCCCTTGCTTTTCGAGAGCCTGACCCAGATTGAAGTGAGGGATCGCTTGCTTGGGTTGGAGATCGACGCCCGCGCGCAACTCTGCCACGGCGCCCGGCAGTTCTCCGCGCTGGAAAAGCACAATGCCGAGAAGGTTGTGCGCGGGTCCCGACTGCGGCGCCTCTTTTAGCGCCAGGCGCAATTCGGTTTCCGCCGCGGGCAGGTCTTTCGCGCCCAGCATGGCGCTCGCCAGGTGAAAATGGGCGCCGGGCATTTCGGGGTTGCGACGCAGCGCATCCCGCAAAATGGGGAGGGCCTCGCCGGGCTTGTTTTCCCGGACCAGGGTGACGCCGCGATCCAGCAGTTCCCAGGCGTCCTCTCCCCCCGCATCCGCCGCACTTTCGCCAGACTCACTGGCCCCCTCTACCCGGTATTGCGAAAACCGATGCACGGTGTGCAATTCCCCTTCCGCATACCTGGCGTGAACCGTCACTCGCGCCGGAAGCCACAACGCGCCGTGGGTGGATCTAAAAGTCACCGCGGCCACGGCGATGTCAGTCGTAAAGAACTGGAAGGGGGAACCCTCGACGCTACCCATTACCTCCACCCGAAGACGCAAAATGCGGTTCGCGCCCGCGTCGATCCACACCAGGCCCTGCACCCGCGCGGTTCGGCCATCGGCGCCGATATGGCTGCGCAAAGCAGCCGCCTCCGACCGCTGCGCAAACGCCACAACAAACGCGTCATTACCGCCGGCGCTCAAGCGCCCCAGGTAGCGAAAACGCAGTTCGCCGCGATATTGCGGCAGCAAGTAACTCAGCATGCCGGTGAAATGCCCGCTGACCAGGTAGCGACTCTTTGCAGGCGCACTGGCAGGAGTCTGATTGGTTGGATCTAACCGGAATTCGTCTAGTTCGCCTGGCGCGCCGTTGACGGCCGGCTGGACCCGATAACGGAAAGCTTCTTGCTGTCCGCTCGACCCCCATGCCTGATTCGAAGCGCATCTCGTGGATTTCTTCGGCCGCCGAGAGGCCCACGAATTTCCCCAGCACGCCCTCCAAGTTTTTGCCGGTGGCATCCAGCACCGGCTCCAGGCGGCTTTCATCGGAATCGAAACGCAGACCGGCCAGTTCCGGCATGGCGCGCACCAGTTCCGCGTTGTCGCAATCGACGAACGGCTTGCCTTGCGGCGCGGCCGCACAACCAGCGGCGATCGCGACGGCAAGACCGATGGCAAGGGCCGCACGCAACATCTCTCGATTGTCCCGCAATGTAGGCCCGGCGCGGCAGTCTCTTTCCATCATCTAAAAACCCGAGTATGATGGTCCCGTGCTTCCGCGCGTCTTGCCGATCGTCTCGCTGGCTATCCTGCTGACTGCCTGCAAACCGCCGGAGCAAACGGCCGTGATCTCGATCGTCGGCGCAGTCCTGATAGACGGCGCCGGCGGCCCACCCATCTCCAATTCCGTCGT
Source organism: Bryobacterales bacterium (assembly GCA_963738375.1). Classification (GTDB taxonomy): domain Bacteria; phylum Acidobacteriota; class Terriglobia; order Bryobacterales; family Bryobacteraceae; genus Bog-159. Next base: position 194,982 of record CAVTWL010000008.1, read on the forward strand.
AACCATCGAGAACGGACGAATTCGAGCCGCTGGCTCCCGCGTCAACCTTCTCGTGCCCCCCGAAGCGGCTAAAATCGATGGCGCGGGCAAATTCATCGTGCCCGCTGTTGTCGATGTCCTCCATCCGCGGGAAGCCTCCACCCCTCCCTACGTCATCGTCAAGCCAAGCGACCCCGATTCCGTCATCGAGCAGGCAGCCCGCGGCCGTATTCCACGGCTCGGCGATGTATTTTCGCTGGCAGATGCCCGCATCCTGGCCGACCGCGGGGTCACCGGCCTGCTCCACATGATCCGCGATACCGAGACCATCGATCCCGCCTTCATCGCCCGCCTCCGCGACCTCGGCATCGTCGCCGTCCCCAATCTCGCCGGTGAACACGATGCGGCCCTTCTCGACAGAGCAAAACGCAATACCCGTCTGCTGGCGTCTGGCGGCGTTATGATCGCGCTGGGCTCGCCAGGCGACCCCCAGCGTGAAATGGAGTTACTCCTCGCCGCGGGCTTGTCCCCTGCCGAGGTCCTGATTGCGGCTAGTCGCAATAGCGCCATCGCGCTCAATGAAGCGGATCGCCGCGGTACCCTGGAACCCGGCAAACGCGCCGATCTACTAATTCTCAACGCCAACCCGGCCGACGACATCCGCAATATGCAGAAAATCGACCGGGTAATGCAGGAAGGGCAGTGGCGCTGAGCGTTAGTGTAGTGACCGCAATTTGACCATACAGTTCCAACGCCCGGCGTGGCGCGGACGATCGATGTTGGCCGTCTGCGCACCGTGCTAACTCGGCAGGCAACGAAAAACGATGGCCTGCCCCACCGCTAATCGGGTGTACCGTTATTTCTTGGACACAGCACTAGCGTGTCGTCAGGCTAACGTAGCCCACGTTAACCGCGTCCGCTGAATCCGGTGACGCCCACAATCCGCGCAGAAGGCGTTTCCCGCCCATCTTCCGCAGCGCGCCTAAATCCACTCCGCACTCGAATCGCATGTGGTTCATGCTTGCCATCGGGTTGTAAGCCGCCGCCGAAATCCCCGCGATTCCTGGAGCTGCCGCACCGGTTCCGCCAAGCGGCGCTGGCGCCGATCCCAAGTCGTCCCGCGGACGCCAGGCTGGCGCGCTAACACCAGCATGGGCCGCACTGCCGCCGATCGGCCCCAGCAGACGTCCCACTGTATTTCCCGGAACCTCCGGCAACTTCCGATGCCCCACACCGGCATAGGCGCTCAAACTGGCGCTCGCCGGCGCCGCCCCGCTCACGACCGTCAGCACGATTTCGTCACCGTTCACCGTGGCCACCGTGAAATGTTCGCTGCTGTCGATGGCCAGGCCGTTCACCGTTGCGAAACTACCGGTCAACGCCGAAGCATTCAGAATGTCGAACGTATTCCCAATTGCCGGCGTGTACCCTGCCGCCAGCGTGATATTCAGCGTACCGCTCAGAGCTGCCGCGCCGCTTACATTGAGTTGATCGTACTTGGTTCCCGCCGCCGTACCGCCGATCGTCACATCCAGCGCGCCTGCCGCATTCTGCGAGTACGTGCCGTTCACCTGCAACGCGCCCGTACTGGTCGCGGAGTTTCCCGGTGTGACCGTCGCCGCATCCACCACACCATAATTTACCGTCCCCGTGCCGTACAGCACGCCGCCATTCAAGTTCAGCGCGCCCGATCCGCCGCTGGCCAGCGTCCCGTCGATGGTCGTCGTCCCCGCGGTCTGCGTAAAGTCGAAACCGCTTCCAGTTACTGTGAACGTGCTGCCAGTCGATATCAAGATCTGGCCGGCATTCGTGAAGCTTCCGCCCGTGGTCGTCAGGCTGGCATTTCCAGACAGCCCAAACCTCCCTGTCGCGGCATTCGTGTTGAATCCCAGCATGGCATTCGTGCCGCTTTGGTTCACGATCGCCGCGCTGGTGCTCCCCAGGTTGATGCCTGCCGCATTAGTCACGATGTTCGCGCCGTTAAATTGCAGCGTGCCGCTCACGTTGTAAGCGCCCCCCGTCAGAGTCGTCCCCGAGAAATTCGTCAGGCTCCCACTCACATCGAACAGGTCGCCCGGGTTAATCGTCAGTAGTCCATTGTTCGTAAAGTTGCCGGCCGTGGTAAAGCTGCGTCCAGTGCCCAACGTAAAGACCCCGGTCGTTCCGTTTATCGCAAAGTTCGCCAGAGCGTTCACGCCACCGCTCGACTCGATCGCGGAACCGGCGCCGGTCAACGTGATATTGGAATTGTTGGTGACAATGTTGGCGCCCCGGAACTGCAGGATCCCGGCGATGTCGAAGACTCCGCCGCTCAGCGTGCTCCCGGAGAAGTTGGTCAGGCTGCTCTTCTGGTTGACGGCAAACTTGTCCCCCGTTCCCACCGATAAAGTGCCGTGGTTCGTGAAGTTTCCCGCAGTCGTGTAATTGCCCCACGAACTCCCCAGCGTAAGGCTACCCGTGCTACCGATCACGGCCAGATTCGCCAATAAACTTTGTCCTCCGAAATTGGTCAGTTGCGCTCCCGCGCCAGTTAGCGAGATATTGGCGGCATCCGTTACGATGCTGGCTCCGCTTGCCCCGAATTGCAACGTTCCGCCTATCGAATAAGTCCCGCCCGTCAGGGTAGTGCCGGCGAAATTCGTAAACGCACCGCCCGCCGCTGTCCCAATCTGCATCGTCGCATTGCTCGCCACAGTGAGCGTGCCGCTATTGGTGAACCCCGCGCTGCCCGGCAGAATCGCGAGAGTCGATTGCGTGGCCGCAATGGTGCCGCTGTTCACGAGACTCAGGTTCGAAATCGTGCCATACCCCGCTATGGTCGAACTGTTGGTAAAGCTCACACTCGCGTTGGCGCCCGCAATCGAACTGTTCGCGCCGCCGCTTGCCGCCGCCAAATTCAGTGTCCCGGGCCCGCTCAAAGTCACGGTCGTCCCGGAAATCTTAAGGGTCGAACTCGTCAGATTAATGGTTCCCGCGTTGCTGCCAGCGCTCGCCGCCGTAAGGTTCAGCGTCGCGCCTTCATCCACGTTTACGGTTCCGCTATTCGCGATGGCGCCCGCGTTCAAGGTATCCGCCGTGTTGTTGAAAGCACCTACCGTCACCGTCGCGCCCGGGTTATTCGTAAGCGTACCCGCCACGGTCAGCGTGTTCGGCCCGATTTGCCCGTTCAAGCCGTTGGTCTCCACGATACCGCTGTTGCTGAGCCCGCCCGCCACCGTCACGTTCGATCCCCGTTCTACGTCGAATATCCCGGTGCTGGCGATGCTCAACGTTCCCGGCGCCATGCTCGTAGTCTGCCCGTTTTCCAAATACAGCTTGCCTTCCACGCTGCCCAGATTCGCCAGTCCGAACGACGTGCCTGCCGTCAGCGAACCGTACAAGTCGATTTCCGATCCGATGCCCACATCCGTAATTCCGTTCGCCGCTCCCGTCAAGTTCAAGGTGCCTTCCGTGCCGATCGTTATCCGGCCGTTGTTCGCCAGCGTCCCCACATTGACGACGTCCGCGGTGTCGTTGAAGCCTCCAATATTCAGGTAACCGCCCGCATTGTTCGTGAACAGGCCCGTTACCGTCAATCCATTCGAGGCCGTCCCAATGTTTTCACCGTGCGTATCCAACCGGCCGCTATTCGTCAAATTGCCCGCGACCGTCACGTTGCTTCCGCCATCGATGTCCGTGTACGAACTCGCCGCCAGCGTCAATATTCCGGCCGCTGGTGCGATGCTGCTGCCCTTTCCGTTCTCGAAAAACAACGCGCCCTCGACGCTGGTCAAGGCTCCCAAGGCGCTTCCGGCGCCCGCCGTGAACAGCCCATACAGGTCGATCTCCGATCCGGCCGCGACATCCGTCACCCCCCCCGGCTGCCCTGTCAAATTCAAGGTCGCTCCCGTCCCGATCGTGATGCGGCCCGCGTTCGTCAGCGTTCCAAGACTCACCAGGTCGGCGGTGTCGTTGTAAGCTCCAATATTCAGCCACCCGCCCGCGTTGTTGGTATACGAACCGGTCACCGTCACGGAGTTCGCCCCGCCACCGTTTGTCCCGTTGGTCGCCAACGTTCCACTGCTGGTCAGATTCCCGGCGATGGTCGCGCTGGTTCCCCGGTCTACATCCAGGTAGCCGCCGGACGCCAGGGACAGAGATCCGCCGGCGGGAGCGATCGACGCGCCTTTCTGATTTTCCAGATATAGGCTGCCGGCGACGGTTGAAAGGGCGCCCAGCGCGTTCCCCCCCGGCCGTGAACGTCCCGAACAGGTCGATCTCCGACCCCGCGGCGACGGCCGTCAGTCCGCCTGGCTGAGCCGTCAGGTTCAACGACGACTCGCTCCCGATGGTAAGTCTCCCGTTATTGGTCAGCGCCGCCAGGTTTACCTGATCGGCAGTATCGTTGAAAGCCCCGATATTCAGCCAGCCGCCGGCATTATTCGTATAAGTGCCCGTTACGGTGATGCTATTGGCGCCCAGTCCGCTGCCGGTCCCGTTTGTGTCGAGACGCCCGCTGCTATTCACGTTCCCTGCGATCGTCCAGATCGACCCACGGTCCACATCCGTATACGATCCCGCAGCCAGCGTCAGTATGCCGCCTGCCGGGGCGTCCGCTGTGCTTTTTCCGTTCTCCAGAAACAGCGAGCCTTCCACGCTACCGAGCTTGGCGAGTGCGTTGGCCGTCCCCGACGTGAACGTCCCGTATAAGTCGATTTCCGATCCCGTTCCGATATCGGCCACTCCGTTCGGTTCAGCGGTGAGGTTCAAGGTCGCATCGCTGCCGATGGTGATGCGCCCCTTGTTCGTAAGGGTTCCTATATTTACAACGTCAGCCGTATCGTTGTATGCTCCGATGTTTAGCCATGCGCCGGCATTATTGGTGTAAGACCCCGTCACCGTCAGTTGGTTGGCGCCCGTATCCCCATTCGTTCCGTTGGTGGCAACCGTCCCGCTGCTATTCAGATTCCCCGTAACCGTAAAACTCGAACTCGAATCCACGTCCACATACGATCCCGTTCCCAGAGTCAGCGTTCCGCTTCCGGGTGTGGCGCCGGTGCCCTTTGCATTCTCGAGGTACAAAGTGCCTTCCACGCTGGCGAGCGACGCGAACGCATTGGCCGTTCCCGCCGTGAAGACGCCGTACACATCGAATTCCGACCCGGCCAGAACATCCGTGATCCCATTCGGCTGGCCCGTCAAGTTCAGGGACGACCCGCTGCCTATCGTCACGCGGCCGGAATTGGTCAAGCTCTTCAGCTTTAGCGAATCCGCCGTGCTCCCAAAGGCGCCCAGATTCAGCCACGCTCCGGCGCTATTGGTGAATGCTCCGTTGAACGTCAGGCTGTTCGCGCCTCCCGCGTTGTTCCCATTGGTGTCGATCCGGCCCGTATTGGTGAAAGCGCCGTTAAAGCTCGCGCTGCTCCCGCCATAAAAGTCCATATACCCCGCATTGCTGCCGCTGCCGCTTACGGTTAATATGCTGGCATTGCCGAACAGAAAGTCCGCGGCGGCGTTCTCCGTGAACACACCCGCGATGGTCAGTCTTTCTTTTAATCCGGTGGCATTTTCAAGCGTCGAATTGCCGGAGCCGCTGCCTAACGTCAACGCATTAATCGTCGCGCTCATGTTTAGGCTCACTAAATCGCTGCCCGTCGCGATCGTTACGTTGTAGGTATTAGTTCCGTTATTGGGTGCGCCCGACGGTGTCCAGTCCGCCGCCGTGCTCCAATTCCCCGTCCCACCATTCCAAACGGAATTTTCGACTGTATTGGATTTCGCCGGCCCCGTATCCTGGGCTGCCAGACCCCCCGTCAGGCAAAGCAAGCCTGCCAGGACAAGCGATCGATGTTTCATGTGGCCGGTCCTCCGGTTCTTAGCAATTCTACACTAAGGCGTGTTCGGATCCGACAATTTTCTGAGCCGCCGGAATTCCTCGCGCTCCCGCACAGCGTCCGCTTTTCGGCCTAGTTTCGCGTATGCGGAAGCGAGGTCGTAGTGCGATTCCGGACTCTGCGGCGCCAGTTTCACGGCGCTCTCAAACTCCCGGACCGCGCCCGCGTTATCATCCGATTCTCGCAGCACCCGTCCCAGCGTCACATGGGTCGCGAAATCGTTGGCGTCCAACTTAACCGCTTTCTCGGCGTATTGCCGCGCGGCCTGCGGTTGATCGCGCTTTAGATAGATATTTGCCAGGCTTACCAGTGCGGGAATATGATCCGGCGCGATTTCCAAGGTCTTCCCGATCTCCTGAATCCCGTGCTCCGCATCCGTCAGCATCAGGTACGCGCCGTACCTGAAATGCACGTTCGCATCGTTCGGATAATCCTTGACCACCACTCCGAATTTATTCAGCGCTTCCAGGGAGTCCTGCTCCATCCCCGCCGCCATCGCATCGCCCAGCTTGAAGACTTTGTCGCGCTCCGCTTCCGGAACCTCCGGGGGCGTCCAAGCCTGCCGCAAGCCGGCAATGCCCGCCGCCACGATAATCTCCGGGGTCTTCTTGGAGTCGTGCGTCAGCTCGACCAGAGTGGAAATCGCCTTTTCGAAGCGGTTTAGCTTGATCAGAACCAGGGCCAGATGCAACCGGCCCGCATTCGCCAGCTCATTCCCGGATTGCGGTCCCAGTTTCTGGGCATGCAGCAGGCTATCGAGCGCCGCATCATAAGTCTTTAGATGATATTGGCAAAGACCCGCCATGATCCACGCCGGAGGCTGGTCCGGCTTCAGTCCCGCCAGCTTGCGAAAATCCGCCGAGCAGTCCTTGTACTGGTCGCGATCGTATTCGATCGAGCCCGCTTCCCACAGCCCTTCGGGCCAGTCCGGCTTGATGGCCAGCCCCTTCTTATAAAGAGCCAGCGCCTCCGCGGGCCGCTTGGCGTCCCGCGCCGCGGCCGCTTCGCGGGAAAGAGCTTCAACGGCCGGCGGCGATGCCTGCATGAATAAGAAGGCGAAGGCGAACCCAATCATAATGCGCTTGGTTACTGAGTTATTGCGCGTCAAGCCGTGGCTCGACTAGTTGCTCTCGTCCACAACTTCCAGAGCATTAATAGAAGCGTAATTCACTACGGGCACGAACGAAAGCTCAATCTTCCCCAGCGCATTGGGGGTCACTCCGTGAAAGCTCTTTTCCACCGCCCGCTGCGCTCCTCCCGCCGCTTTGAATACATCGAAATTCCGCAGCAGCGCCAAACCGTTGCAATATACGTCGAACACCCTGCTCCCCGCCCCGCCGGCGCCGGGCTTTTCCGCTCCGAACCAAGTCTCCGCGAACCACAGACTCACGGTATACCGCCCGTCAGCCACTGGAATCGTGTAAGAAAAGTGGCCGAAGCGCTCCGACTGGAACATTTCAGGATCCTTTGTATTCGTTACCTGCTCCGATCGCGGCACCGAGAATCCATGGCTGAAATAGCGGTCCGCTCCCCACACCTGTCCCTGCTGATCGATGTAATTCTTGCCGCGCGCCACAATTCGTATCGGCCGCATCTTGCCGGGCAGCCCGGGAATAATCTCTATCGCGTTTAACATCGGCACGTTATTCGAAATCCCCGCAAATTGCACGTGCAGCATCCCGTCCCCTGCCGGCGAAATGTCTTTAAACACTTTCTCGTCGGCGGTATTGCTCCCGCCCGCGTCGGAAAGCACGTCAAAGGTCCACACCACCGTTCTGCCGTTGATCGCAATCCTGAAAACACGGCTCGACTCCCCCCCGCCAGCCATATTGTTGTCCCCGAATAGCGTCTCAGCGAAATAGAGATGCAACTCGTAAACCCCCGGCTTTAAAGGAATCTCGTAGCTGAAATCGCCCTCCCTCCGGTAACGGAACAACTCTGGGTCCGGTGTGCGCGCAATCGCGTGGTTGCCCGTGGCGACCACGGATCCACCCTTATAGAACCGGTCTCCCGACCAGACGTTTCCCGTCCGGTCAACCTGACGCACGGTGGGCGAACCGCACAATATGCGGATCTCTTCGCTCTCGCCGCCGGCCAGCGGCGTACTCCTTGAAGCAGCCGGATTTACAGGTCCATGCCCGCGTGTGTACCAAACCAGCCCGGCTCCGCCCATAATCGCCAGCAATCCCAGGGCTACGGCCACCAATACCCACGAAGGAAGCTTACGCCCCGCGGTCGAAACGGCTGGAGTTTCAATTACATCCGCTTGGCTAAGCGTCAATTCGAGAGCAGTGTGCCCGCCTAGTGCCGGCAGGTCTTCGATCGGGGCTCCTTCCTGCTCCGTCGGCGGCCCCGCGCCATTGTGCCCGTTATTCCCGTTGCGGCCATTGCGAACCATTTGACCGTTGGTCGCGGACGGCCGCTCCGACCCGGACTTTCCATTCGCCACAAATTGCGGTACATACTGTCCCGACGGGATTACGATCTTTAACTCCCGGCAGGCGCCCTCGCTCTCGTAATACTGCTTCAACCGTTTGCGCAGCCGGAAAGCCTCAACCCGCACGATCGAATCCTGCCTGGGCTCGAAACTCGGAGCACGCCCCAACGCCTCGACGGCAATGTTGTATTCCTTGATCTGGTTGGCTTGCCCCTCGAAATACTTGGTGCAGACATAGTCCAATAGCAGCGCCAAACTGGGTGCTTTCGCGAAGATCCCCGACGCGATTACCGCCTCCAGCTCTGCCTTGCACTGGTCCGTATTAGGAACAGCCGACATGGGCCTTTCCATTTATTTGAACGGCTTACGAGCATTGTCGCCAGCCGTTAACGACTCCTGAATAGCTGTAACTGAATCCAGAGTAGCAGTAACCTCGCTGAAAATAAAGCCCGTTTTGGGTGTAACCCGCTAGTACATTCCTATTAACACCTTTAGCCTTTACGTTGGGGCCCTAGTGGATTTATATTACGAGAGTCTCGTTTAACGCTTGCAAATGTTCCGAACTGGATTAATGTCCAGTTCCATGTATGCAGCTTAAAACAGCTAAAGGGGAGTAAAGAGGTACCATGAAGAACCGCACCGTATTCCTAGTTGCCCTTGCGTTGCTAATTCTGTCGGCCATGAACCTGCCGGCACAATTCACTTCCGCAACGCTGACCGGCGTCGTCAACGACCCGTCCGGCGCAGTGGTTCCGCAAGCTAAGGTCACGCTGGTCAATGAAAAGACCGGCGATACCCGCGAAACCGTTACAAACAATGATGGTTACTACACTTTCGCTGGTATGTCAGTCGGCGATTTGACGTATAAGCTGACGGTAGAGGCCAAAGGCTTCGTTACCTATGATGCACCCGGCATCGTCTTGCTGGGCGGCGAAAAGCGCAACGTCAACATTGTGTTAAAGGTTGGAAACGCTTCCGAGAAGATCGAAGTCGTCGGTGTCGCCGATACCATCGTCCCCGTCGACTCCGGCGAAAAATCCGAAACGTTGACAACAAAAGAGTTACAGAATTATGTGCAGGTTGGCAGCAACGCCGCCGAGTACATTAAGATTATGCCTGGCTTCGGCATCAGCAACGGCACCAACAACGTGGCCAACTACACCGGTGAGGTCATCGGCATCAACGCCAACGGCGCGGCCGGCAGCCAAAGCCCGCTGAACAATGCCTATTCCTACAACGGCCTGCCCAGCAACTCGCTCGACATCACCGCGGATGGCGCCCACGTTTCCGATCCCGGTTGCAACTGCGATACGCCAGTCAACCCGAACTCCGACATGATCGCTGAATTTAAGATTATGTCTTCCAACTTCAGCGCCGAGAACCAGAAGGGTCCTATTGTGATCAGCTCCATCGCTAAGTCCGGTGGCAGCGAGTTCCACGGTTCGGGCTTCTTCTACGCCCGCGATTACGCCTTGAACGCGAATGACTTCGTATTCAATAAAGACGGTGTGCCGATTCCCCCGAACAAGTATTTTTACCCCGGCGGCACCATCGGCGGCCCGGTCCTCATCCCCGGCACCCGCTTCAACAAGAGCCGCAACAAGCTGTTCTTCTTCACTGGTTTCGAATACTTCTATCAGGTCCTGAATACTTCCCTGGTTCGCGCTACGGTTCCCACCGCCAGCGAGTTGACCGGCAACTTCTCCCCGGCGTCCATTGCCCAGGAGGGAGCCATCACCGCCTCCGGCGGCCCTCCCGGAGCCTTGAACGCCCTGGGCGCGGCACAGTTCCCTAACGGAATCATCCCGCAATCCGGTGTCGGCGGAATTGACGCGAATATGCTCGCCTTGATGAAGCTGTACCCCGCGGCCAACGCCAACCCGAATCAGACCGGTGGTTACAACTTCGTGCAATCGCACACCTTCAACCAGAACAACGATCAGTGGATGACTCGCCTGGACTATAACATCAGCGACAACACCAAACTGTTCATCCGCTACAACCTGCAGCGCGAAACGCAGCAGTTCCCGGTCGGACTCTGGTGGACCCAGGACGATCAGGTTCCTTATCCGACCGCCATCCTCGGCAAGAACAAGTCCGACTCGGTGACGGCGTCGTTAACGCACGTGTTCAGCCCGTCCATGACCAACGAGTTCGTATTCGGCTACACCTTCGTCGGCTTCCCGAACATCTTTGCCGATCCGAGCCAAAGTCGACCGCGCCAACGTCGGCTACAGCTACACGGGTCTATACAAGAATGGCGTTGCCCAGATCCCCTCCTTCGGTGGTCTCGGTTGGGCCAACCAGGAAGCAGCTGTGGTGTTCAATCCGGGCGGTTTTGAAGCAGGCGGCGCTTCGCAAGGCCTCTACGCCGATAAGTGGATGCCTAGCGTGAGCGACACTGTTACGAAAGTCGTCGGCACACACACCGTCAAGGCAGGCTTCTTCTACGAATGGATCCGCAACGCCCAGCCCGCCAACAACAACACCAACGGCCAATTGCAGATCTGGGCCGGCGGCGGCAGCGCCAGCACCTGGGGCAATGAATACGCCGATTTGATCACCGGTAACCTCTCCTACGGTTACAACGAGACGTCATACACCAACATTCACGACGAATCCTACAACACGTATGAAGGTTTCCTTCAGGACGACTTTAAGGTGACCAAGCGCTTGACCCTCAACTATGGTCTTCGCTTCACTCACTTCCAACCCTGGGTCGACCGTACCGGGAATGGCTACTCTATTTTCGACTACTCCGCCTATAGCTCGTCGTTGCACTCCGCTCCAATACTGCGGTTTCGAATGGCACAGCAAGGATCCCAGTGTGCCGATTGCCGGATTCCCCACCCGCGCTCTCTTCTATCAACCCCGTATCGGCGCTGCTTATGATCTCACCGGCGCGGGCAAGACCGTACTGCGCGGCGGCTGGGGCCGTTACTACTACCACTCCGGACAGTTCACCTCCGGTTTGGATGTATCCGCGGGAGTCAACTCGACCTCACTTTCGGCGAGCGGTTTGGGTGTCCCCCACCTCTACGCCAGCATGATCGATTCGGTCAATTACGCAAATCAGCCGCTCTCGCCGAGCGCCGTCGACAGCAAGGACAATAAGCAGCCTTACACCGATCAGTACAACGTCACTCTGTCACAGCGAACTCCCTGGTCCGGTTTGCTCGAAGTCGCGTATGTCGGCAATCGCAGCCGCGATCTAGCCAATAGTTCCGGCTTTGGTAGCGACATCAACCTGGTGCCGGTAGGCTCCATGCTCTCGTCCAACAATGGCGGCAAGGATCCCAACAGCCTCAATGCGAACGCTTTCCGTCCGCTGCAGGGCTTCACGGATATCAACCTCGCCACCAACAATCTGTACTCCAACTACAATGCGATGCAGGTAACGTGGGTCCGTTCCAAGGGACGTTACAACCTCAACTTCAACTACGCATTTGGCAAAGCCATGGGCATCGTCAACGCCGCGGCCGATCCGTTCAATTTGTCGAACGACTATGGCGTTCAGCCCACCAACCGCACGCACATCTTCAACGCCGCTTACTCCATCGAGCTGGGCAACCACACTACCGGCAAGGCGCTGGGCGCGTTCGTTAACGGTTGGCAGCTCTCCGGTATTACCCAGGTTGAGAGCGGCGCGAATCTAACCGGCTTGTCCAGCGGTAGCGACTTCAACTTCGGCGCTACCGGCACCGTCCAGGGGACTACCTACAACATCAGCAGCGCTTCGCTCTTGGGAACGCCCAGCATTGCGCTGCATCCGATTATCACGTGCAATCCGACCGCAAATCTCGCGCCGCACCAGTTCATCAACGCGAATTGCTTCTCGGAACCAACGCAGGTCGGACAAAATGGACCGGCTACCCTGCCGGCCTACTATGGACCCTGGTTCTTCAATTCCGATCTCGGTTTGTTTAAGAACTTCCAGTTCTCCGAGTCGAAGAAGCTCCAGTTCCGCATTGATGGTTATAACTTCCTGAACCATCCGTTGTGGTCCTTCTACAACACTGAAAACCTGTCGCTAAGCTACAACGCGGCGGGCGCCCAGACCAGCCCGCTGTTCGGTCTCACCACCGATAAGCAGGGCCGCCGCATCGTACAGCTCGCGCTGAAGTTCTACTTCTAACCGCGGGCTGCCAGCAACGCTTCAAGAAAAGAGCGTCCCCTACAACGGGGGCGCTCTTTTTGTTTTTGATACAATCGCTGCGGGAGCGTATTTCATCCGGTGGTGAGCATAGTCTTCAAAACTACTGAACGTTCTTCACGGACGTTGATCGGTTCGACTCCGATACGTTCCCGCCACGCTGCCCAATACCTCTAGCCGCGCATGTCCCCGCGCCTCCGCCATCGCCTCAGCGCTTGCTTCGCCGCCTCCGCCGCCATTTTCTTCCTGCTCGTAGGCTGTATCTTTATCCCCCGCCTCGGCCTCCAGAACGACGAAGCCCTCTTCGGCATGGCGTTCTTCAAGCCGTACGCATCCTACACCGTCCAACTAGGCCACACCCGACTGCCGCTCATGCTGATGAGCTACGTCGGCGCACTCAAAGCCTGGATGTACCGCCCTATCTTCAAGACCTTCGGCATCGGCATCTGGACCATTCGCCTGCCGGCTCTTTTAGCCGGCGCCGCTACCGTCTGGTCGTTCTTCCTGTTGCTTCGCCGCACCGCCGGAGACCGCGCGGCACTGCTGGGCTGCTCCCTCCTCGCCGTCGACTCCGTTTACCTGCTCACAGCCTGTTTCGATTGGGGACCGGTCGCACTCGCCCACCTGCTCCTGATCTCCGCTTTACTCTTGCTCCTGGAATTCCACCGCAGTCCTCGCTCCGCGCCTCTCGCGGCAGCCTTCTTCCTGCTGGGCCTAGCCATGTGGGATAAAGCCATCGCAGAATGGATGATTTCCGGAATCGCGCTCGCCCTGCTGCTCTTTTACTGGCGTCCGATCCTAAGCCGCGCAACGCCGCGCCGCTTGGCCCTTGCCGTTGCGGCCTTCCTCATCGGTGCCCTCCCGCTGATCGTCTACAACGCGCGCACCAACGGCGCCACCTTCGCCGGCAACTTCCACCCCGAAGCCGCCGCCCTATCAGCCAAGGCAAGCCTGCTCGCCAGCACCATGCGAGGCGAAGGCCTCATCGGGTATCTGTGTTTCGCCGACGGCCAAAAGCCCAAGGCCCACGCCCCAAAGGGCTTCATCGAACAGGGATCCGCAGCCCTCTCAGCCGTCAGCGGACATCCCCACCGGCACCTGCTCCTCTACGCCTTTTTCCTGGCGATCCTGCTTGCTCCGCTCGCGCGGGGCCCCGCCCGCCGCGCGATCCTGTGCGCGCTCGCCGCATTAGCCCTCGCTTGGGGACAAATGGCCATCACCGCCAATGCCGGCGGCTCCGCCCATCACATCATCCTGCTCTGGCCTCTCCCGCAGTTCGTCATCGCGGTATCCTTCGCCGCTGCGTCCCGCCGCATCGGCCGGGCCGCTGTGCCCGCGTTCAGCGCCGTTACACTCACGCTGCTCGTGTCCGGCGCGCTCCTCCTTAACGAACACTACGCCACCATAGTAAGAAACGGCGGAGGCCCAGCCTGGACCACGGCCATCTACAAACTCTCAGCGATTATTTGAAAACGCCCCGCCGCGCCCCATCTACTGCCTCGACTGGGGGTTCATCGAAAACTTGCGCCTTCTCAACCACGGCGTCCTCGACTTGCGCGTCGGCACCGACCCCGGTTACGCCTCGCGCATGATCGCCGACCCCGGCGCCATCTTCCTCGCGCACACTCCGGCCTTCGCCTTCTTCCGCGACAGCGAAAAAATCCTGAACATGGCCGAAGCTTCCGGCTATCGCAGGATTGTCGATACGGCGATCTCAGGATGATTGGGGCCGGCCGGTGTACGAAGTCTATCGCTTCGTTTCCGCGTCCCCGACGCATGCGGTCCGGTAACCTGGCATTGAATCCGCACGGCATCGCCGACACCTGGGATCCAGTCGGAATTTCCCCCAGAAGCCGGAGAGTCCTCTCAGTGCGATTTTCGAGTCCGGCCACTTTCAACGATGAGGGTCATCGTGTCGTTTCGTGTCGTCATTAAAACTGTAACCGCGTGCCAACCGGGATGGGCCAAGCGATTACCGGGTCCGTGCGGCGGCACCGAACAAAAGATGCTTAAGCCATCAAACCGGAGTTGGTAATGCGAGGCGGCTCAAAATGAGTAGCTTTGGATGGCCACGCCCGAGGTGAAGGCCGTGCTGCTGGAATTGGGAGTGCCTAGAACGGCGCCCTCAAACCGCAAAGGGTGTGATGAGGCTGACGCAACGTTGAAAAAGGCGATCCTTTGGCTGAATGGAGTAGCACTCACTAGACTCCAAATCCGCAATCACATTACCATCAATGCTTGCCGGCACCCTCTGGTTACCATTCATGCTGCCGGTCCTATATAGCGCGATCCTAAATAGAAGTCAGGCTCCAAATCTGGCCCGGAACGACCTCGGTAATTTCCTGAAAGATCAGGCTGCGGCTTTCCGGGTACGCTGAATCGTCGAACGGCGTTCCCGTGAAAGAGGGCGGATCGAACGCAGCGATAGGGCCGGTGATCCTAGGTCCGCCAATCCCATGTGCGCCGTTCTCAACCGGAGTGAACGTCCAGCCGACACCCGCCTCGCCGTCAACGTTTTGCAATGGTGAGTGAGTCGGCGGATGCAACGGAAAGCGTCAGCGCAGGCATCAAAGGTCGTCGGTTATTCCCACTGGCCACTTGGAGTCTAACATGGTGTGGACAAGTTCAGGCTGACTACGCAACACATTAAGAGCGAAAACATCCAATACAGGATGGGGGCCGGCCCGTCTACGAAGTCTATCGCTTCGTTCTCACGTCCCCGACGCAGGCGGTCCGGTAACTTGGCATTACCGGACCCGCGTCGCGGAGGCGGTCTAGAAACCGGCGGAGGTCGAAACCGGAATGGTTGCCGGCTGAGTCGCAGCGCCGCGCAGCGTCAGTTTCCTGACTGCCTTGGACACGCCAAAATGATACGCCCGCCCGCTAGGCCCGGCATCGAGTTCGCGGATGACGAACGTGCCGTTGAAATCGTCCACTTTGAGGCAGGTGTGGCCCGACGCCTCGCTCGATCCCGCCGGCGTCACAAATGTTGCCGTCATTCCCTCGCCGCGCAGGTGCACCAGGTCTACGCCCGTCACGTCGCGTTCCAGCGAAAGCGTATATGCGCCCGCCGGCAATAAGGTACTGTTCCAGTATGCTTGCGCCGGCAGCCTGAAGCTCCCTTTGGTAATGGTTCCGGCGGCTGCCACGGAAGTAATTCCGATAACTCCCAGAAGCGCCATGCTGAGTGCGAATTTTCGATGTAATTTCACGTCTGTTCCTCTCCTGATCCAGCCTACGTGGCGGATTCTCTTCTCTAGACCTAAGACGATGGGGGCGCCGCGAAGACACACGTTTTGACGTCATTTGTTTGTCAATTGCACCCCGCGCGCAACAGGTACAATGTGTGGGGGCACTCGCGAAACAAATGGAACACTACGTCTGGGAAAAAATGGAAAAAGAGATTCTCAGCCCGAGCATCGCGCGCAAGATCATCGCCGGAGAGAGAGCCATGGTCGCCCAGGTTTTCCTGGCCAAGGGCGCCGAGGTTCCCGAGCATCATCACGAAAGCGAGCAACTCACCTACATCCTCAAAGGTTCGCTCGAATTCCAACTCGAAGGACGTACCATCGTCGTCTCGGCCGGCGAAGTATTGCTGATCCCGTCCCATGTTCCGCACCGCGCCGTCGCACTCGAAGACACGCTCGATCTCGATATCTTCAGCCCGATTCGTACCGACTGGCTCACCCGCCAGGACGATTACCTGCGCCGCGGCTGATCGGAGCCAACCTTATGGATCTCGAACTTCGCGATCGCGTCGCCATAGTAGCCGCCTCCAGCAGGGGCCTGGGACTGGCCGTCGCCCGCGGCTTGGCCCGCGAAGGCGCCCAGCTTGCTCTTTGCTCCCGCAACGCCGCGGTCCTCGAATCCGCCGCCGAGGCAATTCGCCGCGACACGGGCGTCGAAGTCATGACGCAAGCCTTCGATGTCACCGTCTACGAGGAGGTACGCCGCTTCGTCGCCGCCGTCCTCGATCGCTACGGCCGCCTCGACATCTGCGTGGCCAACGCCGGAGGGCCGCCCGCGAAGACTTTCGCCGAAACCACCATCGAAGATTGGCACGCGGCCGCGGAGCTCAACCTGATGAGCACGGTCTACTTCGCGCGCGAAGTCCTGCCCGCGATGCAGCAGCGAAAGTGGGGCCGCTTCATCGCTATCACTTCCGTGGCGGTAAAACAGCCCGTGGAGAATCTTGTGCTTTCCAATTCCGTGCGCTCCGGCGTGGTGGGGTTGGTTAAGACCCTGGCCAACGAATACGGCCCCGACAACATCCTGGTCAATAGCGTCTGCCCCGGCTACACCGCCACCGCCCGCCTGCTGGCAGCTAAGCGCAAGCCACGCAGGGAAAGACTGGGCGGGAGAAACCGCCCTCCGCCGCATCGGCCAGCCGGAGGAATTCGCCGACTTGGTCGTCTTCCTGGCTTCCCAGCGAGCCTCCTACATTACCGGGACTTCCATCGCAGTCGACGGCGGCTTGGTCAAAGGCTTGTATTGAGAAGCTTCTCCACGATCACCACATCCCGCCAAGCTCCGTGTAACTGCCCGTGCTTCTCGTAGATCCCGACCTCCCGGAAGCCCGATCGAGCCACCAGCCGCCTGCTCGCCGCATTCTCCACAAAGATCCGCGAAACCAGCTTCCAAATCCCCGCCGCCGCTGCCGCCGCGCTGAGAGCTTCCAATGCCATCCGTCCCGCCCCTCGCCCGCGATATGCTCGATCGACGTAAACGGAAGTCTCGGCCACCCCTGCATAACAAGCCCGCGGCCTGTATTCAAAGGTAGCCGCGAATGCCATCAGTTCCCCCTCTTCCTCTACAACTAGAACCGGCCGCCCGCCCTCGAACCAAGGCTGAATGTCCGCCGGCGTCCGGGGACGGGTCTCGAATGTGGCCGTGCCATCAGCAATCCCCTGGTTGTAAATCCGGGCAATCTCGGCGGCATCTTGCGGCAGCGCATTGCGCACCAACATAAACAAAGCATCGCACGCGGAAACTCGCCGCGCTATAATCCCACTTACGACCCCCGTCCACACCACTATCGTCCAGGCTGACCTGGCGGCGACGTTAGCCGCCCAACGTGCCGCCTTCGCTCAGAATCCGCCCGGCGTCGACGCCCGGCGCCGCGCCCTCCGCGAACTCCTCAAGTCGCTGCGCGCCCGCCGGGACGAATTCGTCCAGGCCATCTCCGCCGATTTCGGCGGCCGCTCCCCCCAGGAAACCCTACTCCTCGAAGTCTTCCCGCTGGTCGATACCATCCAGCACGCTATCCGGCACCTGCGCGCAATGGGTTCGCCCGCGTCCCGCTGAAACCGGCTGGCAATTCCTCCCCGGTCGCGCCCGCGTCATCTATCAGCCCTTGGGCGTCGTGGGCGTAATCGGCGCCTGGAATTATCCTCTCTTGCTCAGCCTTTCGCCCATCGTCAGCGCCCTCGCCGCCGGCAATCATGCCATGCTGAAGCCCTCGGAACTCGCGCCGCGCACCGCCGACCTCCTCGCCCGATTCGTCTCCGATCTCTTCCCCCCCGAATACCTCACCGTCGTTACCGGCGGACCCGAAATGGGCTCCGCCTTCGCCGCGCTTCCCTTCGACCACCTGCTGTTTACCGGATCTACCCGCGTCGGCAAGCTCATCATGCGCTCGGCCAGCGAGAACCTCACCCCCGTCACCCTCGAACTCGGCGGCAAATCGCCCGCCCTGGTCCATCCCGATTTCCCCGCGAAAACCGCGGCCGAACGCATTGTCGCCGGCAAGCTCTTCAACGCCGGCCAAACCTGCATCGCGCCCGATTACGCTCTCGTCGAAGCCGGCGCGCGCGATGAATTCGTGCGCCTCGCATCCCAAGCCGCCGGGGCCATGTATCCGCGCCTCGTCGACAATCCCGATTACACCCGCATCGTCAACCGCAGCCATTACGACCGCCTGCGCGGCCTCGTCGAAGATGCCGCCCTCAAAGGCGCCGAGGTCCTGCAAGTCAACCCCGCGCATGAAGCCGCCAACGAAACCAATCGCGTCTTCCCGCCCGCCTTCCTCTGGAACGTCAACGACAAAATGAACGTCATGCAGGAAGAAATCTTCGGCCCCCTGCTCCCCGTCGTCACCTACCGCTCCCTCGACGAAGCCATCGCTTTCATCAATGCCCGTCCGCGCCCCCTGGCATTATATTATTTCGACCACAACTCCAAACGCGTCGAATCCGTCCTGGCCCGCACTACCTCCGGCGGCGTGACCGTTAACGACACCATCTTCCACATCGCGCAGAACGACTTGCCCTTCGGCGGCGTCGGACCCAGCGGCATGGGTTCCTATCACGGCTTCGACGGCTTCCTCACCTTTTCCAAAAAGAAAGGCATCTTCCACCAAAGCCGCTTCACCACCCTCGGATTGTTTCGCCCGCCCTACACCACCCTTGCTCGCCGTATGACCGGTTTCCTGATCGGCCGCTAACCGTTTCCAATGACCCGCCGCGAACTACTTGCCCTGTTCCCCGCCGCTTCTTTCGCCCAAATGGCCAGCCGCGGCGTGAAGCCCGCTCCGCGCGGCAAACCCTCCGGCCTCCCTTTTCACGCCCGCTTCACCGACATCGCCGCCGCCGCGGGCCTGCGCGCGCCCATCGTGTCCGGCGGCCTCGACCGCAATCTCTACATCATCGAACCCATGGGCTGCGGTGTCGCCTTCCTCGATTACGATAACGACGGCTGGCTGGATATTTTCGTCCTTTGCGGCCAGCGCCTCGATGGCCCCCCCCCAGGCGCCACCAATCGTCTATACAAGAATAACCGCGACGGAACATTCACCGACGTCACCGCCGCCGCCGGCCTCACTCGCACTGGCTGGGCCTATGGCGTCACCGTGGCCGACTACAACAACGACGGCTTCGACGACATCTTCATCACCTACTGGGGCCAGAACGTTCTCTATCGCAACAACGGCAATGGCACCTTCACCGACGTCACCAAGGAAGCCGGGCTCCTCACCCCGGGCGTGCGCTGGGGTTCCGGCTGCACTTTCGTCGATTACGACCGCGACGGCCACCTCGACCTGTTCGTTTCCCACTACCTGAAATTCGATATGAAGGCCGTTCCCCCCGCCGGTCAACTCGCCAGTTGCAACTGGAAGGGCATTCCCGTCAACTGCGGACCGCGAGGCCTCCCGCCGGAGACTCACACCCTTTACCACAACAACGGCGACGGCACCTTCAAGGACGTCTCCGTCCGGTCCGGCATCGCCGCCGCCACCGGCAGTTACGGTCTCACCGCCGTGGCCGCCGATTTCGATAACGACGGCTGGCCCGACATCTACGTCGCCTGCGATTCCACTCCCAGCCTGCTCTTCCGCAACAATCACGACGGCACTTTCAGCGAGGAGGGTCTCGAGCGCGGCGTCGCCTTGAACGAAGATGGACTCGAACAGGCAGGCATGGGGTTGGGCATCGGCGATTACGATTGCGATGGCAACCTCGACATCTTCAAGACTCATTTCACCGAGGATACCCCCGCCCTCTACCACAACGATGGCAAGGGCAACTTTACCGATGTCACCCTGCGCTCGGGACTCGGCGTCGAAACCCGGTTCATCAGTTGGGGAGCGGGCATGCAGGATCTCGATAACGACGGCCTCCCCGACCTTTTCTGGGTCACCGGCAGCGTCTATCCCGAAGTCGAAAAGAAATTTCCCGAGTTTCCCCACCGCACTCCGCGCGTCGTCTTCCGCAATCTCGGCGGCGGGCATTTCGAAGAGTTGATCGGCGAGGCCGGTCCCGGCATCGAAGAAGCCCACGCCAGCCGCGGCGTCGCATTCGGCGATTTCGATAACGATGGCGATATGGACATCCTGGTCATGAACCAAAACGAGCCGCCCTCTTTGCTCCGCAACGATGTCTCTGGCGGCCATCACTGGCTGAAAGTGAAACTGATCGGAACCAAATCCAATCGCAGCGCCATCGGCGCAACGGTAATCGCTTCCTACGCCGGCAAGCGCCAGGCGCAGGCCGTGATGGCCCAAACCTCTTACCTCTCAGTCAACGACCGCCGGCTCCACTACGGCTTGGGCGCCGCGGCCACGGCTGACCTGGAAATCCACTGGCCGAATGGCGCCAAGGAAACCATCTCGAACGTCGCCGCCGACCAACTGGTAATCGTGCAAGAGGGCGCCGGCATCGTCAAGCACGACCGGCTGCTCGGCGCCTGACGCGCTCTTCTCCGGTTAGAATGATCTTTCGCCAATAGGAGCCTCCATGCAACCCGAATCCTGCGACATCGGTCTGATCGGCCTCGCCGTAATGGGCCAGAACCTGGTCCTCAACATGAACGACCACGGCTATACGCGTTGCCGTCTTCAATCGCACCGTCTCCAAGGTCGACGATTTCATCGCCCACGAAGCCAAGGGCACCAAGGTCGTCGGCACCCACTCCATCGAGGAACTGGCGCAGGCCTCCTAAAGCGCCCCGCCGCGTCATGCTGATGGTCAAAGCCGGCGACACCGTCGACCAGATGATCGACCACGTCCTCCCGCATCCTCGAAAAAGGCGACATCGTCATCGACGGCGGCAACTCCCTCTATCACCGACACCAACCGCCGCACCAAGGCCCTCGCCGAAAAAGGCATCCTCTTCATCGGCACCGGCGTCTCCGGCGGCGAAGAAGGCGCGCGCTTCGGCCCCTCCATCATGCCCGGCGGCAATCCCGCCGCCTGGCCCCACGTAAAAGAAATCTTCCAGTCCATCGCCGCCAAAGTCGAGGACGGCACTCCCTGCTGCGATTGGGTGGGCGAAGACGGCGCAGGCCATTACGTCAAGATGGTCCACAACGGCATCGAGTACGGCGACATGCAGTTGATCTGCGAAGCCTACCAGCTGCTCGAAGACGGCCTCGGCCTCAGCGCCCGACGAACTGCACCGACGTCTTCGCCGAATGGAACAAGGGCGAACTCGACAGCTACCTGATCGAAATCACCGCCGAAATCTTCGCCAAAAAGGACGACGACGGCGCGCCGCATGGTCGACAAGATCCTCGACACCGCCGGCCAGAAAGGCACCGGCAAGTGGACCGCCATCAGCGCCCTCGATACTCGGCATGCCCGTCACCCTGATCGGCGAAGCCGTCTTCGCCCGCTGCCTCTCGGCCATGAAGGACGACGCGCGTCGCCGCCTCCAAGATTCTCGCCGGGCCCAGCCACATCCAGCCCGCGCAGGATCGCGCCGCCTTCATCGAAGACGTGCGCCGCGCTCTCTATTGCTCCAAAATGATCTCCTACGCGCAGGGCTACATGCTGCTGCGCGAAGCCGCCAAGGAAGAAGGCTGGAACCTCAACTTCGGCGGCATCGCCCTCATGTGGCGCGGAGGCTGCATCATCCGCAGCCGCTTCCTCGGCAAGATCAAGGACGCCTACGACAAGAACCCGCAGCTCACCAACCTGCTGCATGGACGATTTCTTCAGCCAGCACTGCTGAACCACTATCAGCGCTCCTGGCGCCACGCCATCATCCAGGCCATCGAATTCGGCGTCCCCACCCCGGCCTTCTCCACCGCGCTCTCCTTCTACGATGGCTATCCGCACCGCGCGCCTGCCCGCCAATCTGCTGCAGGCCCAGCGCGATTTCTTCGGCGCCCACACCTACGAGCGCGTCGACAAGCCGCGCGGCCAGTTCTTCCACACCAACTGGACCGGCCGCGGCGGCCGCGTCTCGTCCGGCACCTACAACGCGTAATCAAACTCTTAGGAGACAACATGAAATACGGTCTGAATATCGCCCCCAGCCGGCGCGCTCGACTTCTTGTCCCTCGGCGCCCTGGTCCACCGTCTGGACCCCGGCATCATCCCCTTCCGCAAGGCCACCGAATGCGCAGATCCACGTCAGCGGCGGCGAGTTCAACGTGCGCCGCCAATCTGTCGGATTGCTTCGGCCTCAAGACCGGCATCGCCAGCGCCATGGTCGATTATCCCATCGGCGACCTGATCGCCGAGCGCGTGCGCGCCATGGGCGTCAAGCCTTTCTACAAGCACTTCAAGCACGACGGCGTCACCGGCCCCAACATGGCCACCGTGTACAGCGATCGCGGCCACGGCGTCCGCGCCCCGGTGGTCTTCTACAACCGCTGCCAACGAAGCCGCCGCGCTGCTGAAGCCCGGCGATTTCGATTGGAAGGCGATCTTCGCGCCGGGCGTCCGCTGGTTCCATAGCGGCGGCATCTTCGCCGCGCTCTCCCAGACCACCGCCGAACGTCATCATCGAAGCCATGCAGGCCGCCAAAGCCGCCGGCGCCGTCACCATCTTCGATCTCAACTTCCGCGAGAAGCTCTGGAAGATCTCCGGCGGCAACGATCGCGCCGTCGAAACCATCGCCCGCATCGTCGAAAACGTCGACGTGCTGGTCGGCAACGAAGAGGATCTGCAGAAGGGCCTCGGCATCCCCGGCCCCGAAGTGCAGGCCAAATCCAAGCTCGATCCCAGCGCCTTCTTCGGCATGATCGACAACGTGGTCAAGAAGCATCCGCAACGTGAAAGTCGTCGCCACCACCCTGCGCGAAGTGCACTCCACCAATCGCCACAGCTGGAGCGCGGTCGCGTGGATCAACGGCAAAAACTACGTCAGCCCCGCACATGCCGAACTCGACGTCATCGACCGCGTCGGCGGCGGCGACGGTTTCGCGGCCGGCTTCTTCTACGGTCTGCTCACCGGCGAATCGACCCGAAGAGGCCGTCAAACTAGGCTGGGCGCACGGCGCGCTGCTGACCACCTTCCCCGGCGACACCACCATGGCCACGCTCGACCAGGTGCGCAGCTTTCGCCAAAGGCGGCTCGCGCCCGAATCCAGCGTTAGGCCTTGCGCGAGTATCCCGACTGCCTGACTCAGACCGGAAAAAGGATAGAATGAGGGTTCATTGTCCAGTGACGCGCGGCTTCCGTCATGTGCGCCTGAGACAGCCTGTAGCCATATATGAAAACGACAATAGCTTTACTTGCATTGGTGGCCGGGGCGTTCGGTCAAACGCCCCCAGCCGCGGCGCCCGCTCCCACGAAAGCCGCGGCCGCTCCGGCGAAGCCCGCGCGCGATCCGGGCTTGTACGCCACCATTAAGACCTCCATGGGCAGCATCACCGTCAAGCTTTATGAGAAGGAAGCGCCCATCACTGTAAAGAACTTCGTCGGGCTGGCCAAGGGCACCAAGCCGTGGACCGATCCCAAAACTCACCAGAAGGTTGTCGGACGGCCGTTATACAATGGCACCACCTTCCACCGCGTCATCCCTGGCTTCATGATCCAGGGCGGCGATCCGGCGGGCGATGGCGCCGGCGATGTCGGGTTCACCATTGCCGATGAATTTGCGTCGCCCTACAAGTACGATACGCCGGGACGCCTGGCCATGGCGCGCACCGACGCCCCGCACAGCGCCGCCAGCCAGTTCTTCATCACCGACGCCCCGGCGCCATCACTGAATGGCCAGTATACAATTTTCGGCCAGGTAATCGAGGGACAGGACGTCGTTCACAAAATCATCAGCGTGCCCAGGAACTCAGCCGACAAACCCCTTACGCCCGTGAAGATTTTGGCTGTCGTGATCACCCGCGAAGGTCCTCCGCCCGTGACCCCGGCCTCCACCGCCAAGAAGGCGGCCGCCAAGACCACGACCAAGAAGTAGGGCTGGCAATACTACGACTCTAAGCTTGCGCCGCTGGCACGGCTTTCTTAGCCGGCGCGGCGGTGGGCGGCTCCATCGCGCGGCGTACCACGAACACCAGGTACAGTCCGAACGCCAGCGCGATCAGCAGGCACGTCAACAGCAGGAACAGGCCATCTACCGACGCCGCTTGGCGGCTAATGACCAACCAAGCCGCGGCAGCCAGGGACGCCATCTCGACCACCAAGCTGAACAGGAACAAAATCGCGCGATCCGGCACAATCCCCTCCGGGCGGCGGAAACACCGCCGCTGATCATTGTATGCGTTTGGCCGCGGGTCGGCAAGTGCTGTCCTGCGATATTGCCCCGCCCTAGGTAACAATTGGGCCCGCCTGCACGCCATATGCATACTCATTGTTTGTAGAAGGGGATACCCATGCACCATCCAGGTCTTAGCCGGCGCCTGTTTCTTGGATCGAGCGCCGCAGCCCTCGCCACTCGTCTCTTTGCCGCGCCGCAAGGTTCCACCAAGCCCAATCCCGAACTCGAAACCCTGGGCGATGCCGCTCTCCGCGAAGCGAAGAAGCTCAAAGCTTCGTATGCCGATATCCGCATCATTCGTTATCGCCAACAATTCCTGACAGTCCGGCTCAATCCCGAGCGCGGTACTGGCAAGATTCTGGAAGTCCCGGTGGTTTCCGACGGCGGATCCTTCGGCTTTGGCGTGCGCGTGATCGCCGATGGCGCTTGGGGCTTCGCCGCTTCGCCGCTGGTCACGCAAAGAGGAGATTGCCCGCATGGTCGGAGAGGCCGTCGCTGTCGCGCGCGCCAACGCCGCCATCTGAGATCGAGGCCGGTGGAACTCGCACCCGTGCCCGTCTATCGCGAACGCTGGCAGACGCCGCATGAGCGCGATCCCTTCGCCGTTCCGCTCGAAGAGAAACTGGACCTGATCCGCCGCGCCGCCGCCGAAGTAAAGAAGGAGAAGCGCGTATTTTCTTCCGGCTGCAGCCTGTCCTTCCGCTCGGAAGATAAGTACTTCGCGTCCTCGGCCGGATCGTCCATCCAGCAACTGAACCTGCAAACTTACGCCAACGGTTAATGCCACGGCAGTCGATTTCAAGCGCGGCCTATCCAAATCGCGCCGCTACCAGCCGCAGCAAGTCACCGCCGGATACGAGTACGTGCCGCTGATGAATCTGGTGGAAAACGCCCAGCGCATCCGCACCGAGGTGATCGAGCATCTCGAATGCGCCGCCGGTCACGCCGGGCAAAAAGGATCTGGTGCTGATGCCCAGCCACCTCTGGCTGACCATTCATGAAAGCCTCGGCCATTCCACGGAACTCGACCGCGCCCTGGGCTACGAAGCGAACTTCGCCGGCACCAGCTTCCTGACTACCGATAAAATGGGCAACCAGCGCGTCGGCAGCGACCTGATGAATATCTGGGGCGACCGCACCATCGAACGCGGCCTCGCCACCACCGGCTTACGACGACGATGGCGTAAAAGCGACGAAATTCCCCATCATCGAAAAGGGCATCTTTCAAGCACTACCAGACCATCCGCGACCAGGCGCATCTGATCGGCGAGAAGCGAATCGCGCGGCTGCTGCTATGCCGACAATTGGTCCAGTGTGCCCTTCCAGCGGATGCCCAACGTCTGGCTGGAGCCTGGCAAATCGGGAACCACGTATCGACGACCTGATCTCCGGCGTCGAAGACGGCATCCTGATCGACGGCGACGGCAGTTTCTCCATCGACCAGCAGCGCTACAATTTCCAGTTCGGCGGCGATGCGTTCTGGGAGATCAAGGGCGGCAAGAAGCAGCGGCATGGTGTCGCGCGTCGCCTACCAATCGCGCACTACCGACTTCTGGCAATCGCTCGACCTGATCGCGGGCCCGAGTTACTGGCAGCAGTGGGGCGCGCCCAACGATGGCAAGGGCGAGCCCGAGCAGATCAACTCAGTGAGCCACGGCTGCGCACCCGCGCGCTTCCGCCAAGTCAATGTCATTCAAACGGATTGAAATCATGCTGACCAGAGAACAAGCGCAAGAGATCGCGCAGAAGGCGCTTTCGTTTTCCACTTTTCCGGAATGCGACGTGAGCATCAACAGCTCTGAGCGCGCTTTCATTCGCTTCGCGCTCAACGATGTCACGACTTCGGGTTTTACCGTGGAGCAGTCCATGTCGATCACCTCGGTGCGCGACGGGCAAAGCGGCAGCACGCGCGTCGATGAATTCGACGACGACTCGTTGCGCGCAGCCGTAAAGCGCACGGAGAGCCTGGCCATGATCGCGCCGCCGAATCCGGAACGTGTGCCTCCGCTCGAAAAGCAGAAATATCCCGACCAGGAGAACTTTGCCGAGTCCACCGCCGGCGCGCGCGGTAAGGCCATGGTCCCGCACATCGGGGCTATCATCAGCGGCGCAAAATCGGCGGGCCTCGTGGCGGCGGGCTTCTTCGAGCGATCGGCCGAAACGGCCGCGATCGCCAACAAGCAAGGCAATTTCGGATATGGCCGCGCTACGGACGCCGGGCTGTCCACGACCGTCCGCAATGCCGCGGGCAGCAGTTCCGGTTGGGCCTCGCAGCCCGCGGTGAAAATCGAGAGCATCGATGGAGCGGCGGTGGCGCATACGGCCATCGACAAATGCCTGCGCTGGAAAGAACCCAAGCGCCTCGATGCCGGCAAATACACCGTGGTCCTGGAACCGACGGCCACCGGCGACCTGGTGCAGATGACGGGCTTCGGTATGCAGGCGCGCGCCGCGGAAGAAGGCCGCAGCTTTCTGAGTAAGACCGGCGGCGGTACACTGGCGGGCGAAAAATTATTCCCGGAATTTGTCACCCTGCGCTCCGACCCGTTTCATCCCCTGTACTCATCGCTTCCCTGGGGCGGAGGTGGGGGCGGTTTCGGAGGCGGAGGTGGCGCGGGCGGAGGCCTGCCCGCCGAGAAGATCGCCTGGATCGAAAACGGCGTGGTGAAGAATCTCGTCTACGATCGCTATTGGGCCGCCAAAGCCGGCAAGCAGCCCACCCCGTTTCCCAGCCGCCTCATTCTGGACGGTGGTGGCAAGAGCCTTGCAGACCTGATTGCATCCGTGGACCGTGGCCTCCTGGTCACGCGCTTCTGGTATATCCGCATGGTCAATCCGCGCAGTATGCAGGTCACCGGCCTGACCCGCGATGGAGTGTTCCTCATCGAGCAGGGCAAGGTCACCTCCCCAGTCATGAACTTTCGCTTCAATCAGAGTCCCGTCGACATGCTGAAGAATACCTTGGCGATGGGTACGCCGGTTCGCGTGCGAGGCGGCGAAGGGCAGGGCATGATCGCGCCAGCCATCGCCGTGAAGGATTTCAACTTCACCAGTATTTCCGACGCCGTCTAGTTAACGCACGCTACCCTCTATGTGCCACGCCAGCACGTGCCCATCCGCGAAACCAGCCGCCAGCATCGCCGGATTGCGCCGTATCGCCACCGCCGCGCCCTCCCGCGCCGAAAACGCATAACTGGCCGCAGCCTTGCCGTCCGCATTCGACCGTAATTCGACGCGCCCGGGATATTGTATGGCAGTCAGGCGCCCATCGCCGCTGGTCGAGCAATAATAGGTCGGCTCTGCGGAAACCAGCCTGGCCTGAGTGATGTCGTTCGCCGGAACCAGCCACAACCCCGGCTGCCCGGCGCCGTAGACCACCGCCCACCAGGCATCCTGACCTGGGCACACCATATAAGTCGCCCCCTGCGTCATGCGGAAACGCTGCTGCACCACCAGGTCCGGCGGTTGCCCTCGGTAGCTGGTCAGGTTGCCGTGCCAGTCCGAAGTGAGCAGGCGGGAGCCATCTCCGAGAAACGCCGCCGCGGCCCCGCTGGTCAAGGTCGGTTCGATATCTTTCACGTACTCCAGCTCCGGCAGCTTCCACAGCTTTACCTTAGTGTCCGAACTGACCGACGCAAGCCAATTCCCATCCTGCGAAAGGCCAAATGCATTCACCAGGCTCTCGTGCCCGGAAACGGTG
The DNA here is from genome assembly GCA_963738375.1 of Bryobacterales bacterium. Taxonomy (GTDB): domain Bacteria; phylum Acidobacteriota; class Terriglobia; order Bryobacterales; family Bryobacteraceae; genus Bog-159. The sequence goes on from CAVTWL010000008.1 coordinate 223,063, forward strand.
CGCAGCAGCTTTCCGCTACCGGCGTCCCACAAGCGAAGCGTCTTGTCGTCGCTCGCGGAGATCAGCCGCTTCCCCGCAAAGCGCAGAAACGTGATGCCATCGGTGTGTCCTTCGAGCACCTGCACGGTTTTCTTCGCTTCCGGATCCACCATGAAGATGCGCGAATCCTTGCCCGCCGCGGCCAGCCGAGAGCCGTCGTCGTTGGCGGCAATCGACCATATTTCGATCGGGCTCACCGGCAGGTCGAACCAGAGTGGCGGCGCTACATACTCCCAGACAAATCCGCCGCCCGTTTCATCGAACGCGATCCAGCGGTTATGCGAGGCCACCCAGAACGCGCGGTACACTCCCGGCGACGGCGGATCCTGCTTCACCTGCCACCCCTTTGCAATGTCCGCTGTCCAATAAAAACGTCCACGCTCGTCCATGGCGCCGATGCCCGTATCGCCGATCCACCCGATGTCGCCCGTCCAGCCAATGGTGGCCAGGGTTTGCACCCGCCGCTTGGCCGCGAAATCGTAGATCGCCAGTTGCTTGAACCCCAACGAAAAATACCGGCCGCTCCGCGACCACGCCGCTGACCATAATCCGATCAGCTTCTCGTCCAGAGTGTCTTTGAAAACTTCCTGCCAGTCGTCAATCCGGCGCACGCTGATCCGGTCCACGGCGATCAGAACCAGCAGGTGTTTGGCCGGGTCGAGCGACACCCGCAGGTAATCATCGTCCAGTGGAACACTGCGTATCGTGCGATTCTTGCTGGCGTCATACTCGATCCACCGCGATGCTTCGGCGCGCCCGGAAAGCAAACCCCAGCGTGTCCCTGTCCCATCCAGGCACGCGGCGGAACTAAACGTAAACGGCAATGCAATGGTGGTCATCGCCCGCTGCTTGGCTGCGTCCCATTCGATCAGGTGACGGTTGTCCGCTTGCGCGATCCACAGGCCGGGCGCGCACGGCACGCGGTGGCGGCCGGAGAAAAGCTGGTCGTCAACGGCGGCGCCAGAGTTCTGCCCCGGCGCCCAGGCCCGCGCGAACGACGGTCCGAACAGCACCAATTGCAAAGGATCGATCGAACCGGCCACCGCGCCAACCATCGAGAGCGACGGGTCCGGCGGCAGCGCCGTCTGCCGCCACCCCACGCGAGCCGCGGCGGAAACCGGCGCCGCAACCGTGCGTGCCTGGCGCAACAAGAAATAACCGCCGGCCACCGCCAGCAGTGTGAGCGCTGTAAGAGCAATCGGTAAGGCCGCAGCTTTTTTCCGCGTTTTCGCCGCGGGCCGCGCAACGGCCTCGCCGAGCATCGCGCGCTTGACCTCGTCGATGTTCTGGAAGCGGCCTGCCGGATCGCGCGCGAGGCAGCGCAGGATCACTGACTCCCACAACGGGTCCAGACCGGGCACATGCTTGCGCGGCGGCACAGGCGCTTCCCGCAGCCGCTTGGTAGCCACTACCCAAGCCCCTTCGCCGGTGAAAGGCAAAACCCCCGTGACCATTTCGTACATCACTACTCCCAATGCGTAAATATCGGTCGCAGCGATGATTTCTCCGCCTTCCACCTGCTCGGGCGCCATGTAGGCGGGGGTTCCCACTAGTCCGCCCGCAACAGTGAGCGTGGTGCGCGCCTGCTCGCTGCCGGTCGCCGCGCGCGCCAAGCCGAAGTCCATGATCTTCACTTCCGAACCCAACAGGATCACATTGCCGCTCTTGAAATCGCGATGGATGATCCCGGCGCGGTGCGCCGCGCCCAGTCCCGATAACAACTGCTCCACGATGGGCTGTGCCTGGGCCGTAGTCATCGTGCCGCGCGCCAGCCGGTCCGTCAGCGTTTCGCCGGCCAGCAGTTCCATCGTCAGAAAGGTCATGCGAACGCCTGGCCCTCCCGAGTGATGCCCCAAGTCGAAGATCCGGCAAACATTGGGATGCGTCACCTGGCGCGCCAGCAGGACCTCGCGCTTGAAGCGATCCAGGATCTCGTGCTGCATTGCAATCTCCGGCCGCACCAGCTTCAACGCCACCGAAGCGCGTAGTTCCAGATCCTCCGCCTCATAAACTTCGCCCATGCCGCCGCGCCCGATCAGGCGCAGGATTCTGTAGCGATTGGCCAGCACTTCGCCGCTCGTCAACCGGCTGTCCGAATGCGCGTCGCCAAATGCACTGCCCAGGTAGTTCGCTGCCGCTTCCGAAAGAAATCGATCGGAGCGTTCTTCGGATTCGAGCAGTGAGTTTACTTCGCGCAGCAGCTCCTCATCGTTAGCCGCGGCGGATGCCACGTAAGCGGCGCGCTCGGAACGCGGCAGTTCGAAGGCGCCCTGAAAGATGTGCTTGCATTGCTGCCAGCGCGCGGAGTCCATGGGTTCACCAGCGCGGCTCAGGAAGTGGAAAGCTCCCGGTAAAGCCAAGCCTTCGCCATGGCCCACTCGCGCTTCACCGTAGGCGTTGAAATGCCCAGCGCCGCCGCCGTCTCCTCCACCGAGAGACCGCCGAAAAACCGCAGCTCCACTACCTTTGCCTGGCGCTCATCCAACTGCTCCAGGCGGGTCAAAGCTTCGTCGATCTGTACCAGGTCGGAAGCCGGGTCCACTTTCAGCGCCAAGCCTTCGTTTAGCGTGGTCTGCTGCGCGCCTTCGGCGCGCTTGTCGCGATTCTTCGACTTGGCGTAATCCATCAAGATTCGCCGCATGGCTTGCGCCGCCACGCCAAAGAAATGCGCGCGGTTCTGCCAGGAAATGTCGCGTTGATCGATCAGTCTTAGATAGGCCACGTTCATCAGCGCCGTAGGCTGCAGCGTATGGCCGGGCCCCTCGCCTTGCATTTGCGCCCCCGCGATGCGTTTCAATTCCTGGTAAACCAGCGGCGCCAATTCGTCAACGGCGGCCCGGTTCCCCCGGCCGGATTGCACGAGCAGTTGTGTCACCTGTTCGGAAGCCATAGATTCAGCACGGCCAAGCCGGAGTATACCGCGATCCGGCGATTCTTGCAGACAGGGCAAGGGTGTGTCTACTGAAGTTGACGGTCTGCCAAGGGATAGTGACTATTCCTTCGGCCCGATCCCCAAGGTCTTCATCTTCCGATATAAGTTGCTGCGCTCCAGCCCGAGCAATTCGGCGGTGCGTGTAACATTGCCGTTGGTTTCTTCCAGTTTCTTGAGGATGTATTCTCGCTCAGCGGCCTCGCGCACCTCCTGCCAGGCTGCCGAAGCGGTCGATGGGCCGTTCCGCCGGCCGCCGCGTCACGTTCAGCGGAATGTGCCGCGCATCTACGCGCACCTGCGGATTCAGAATGACGATCCGCTCAATCAGGTTGCGCAGTTCGCGCACGTTGCCCGGCCAGTGGTGCTCCTGCAGCATGCGATACGCTTCCGGCGTCAATTCCTTGGGCTTGCGGCCGTAGGCGGTGGTGAACTCGCGCAGGAAATGGTCGGCCAGCATGGGAATATCTTCGCGCCGGTCGCGCAACGGAGGCACATGAAAACGGAATCACGTTCAGGCGGTAGAATAAATCCTCGCGAAAATTCCCCCGCTCGATTTCCTCTTCCAGATTCTTATTCGTTGCCGCCACCACCCGTACGTCCACTTGCACCGATGCGCCCGCGCCCACCGGTTCGAAGCGCTGCTCTTCCAGCGCGCGCAGCACCTTCGCTTGCGTGCGCAGGCTCATATCGCCTACTTCGTCAAGAAAAATGGTCCCGCCGTCGGCCTTTTGAAACTTGCCGATCTTGGTTTCGTGCGCATTGGTGAAACTGCCTTTGATGTGCCCGAACAATTCACTTTCGATGAGCTCCTCGGGGATTGCCGCGCAGTTCACTTCCACGAAAGGCTCCGTCGCGCGCGGGCTGATGGCATGCAGCGCGTGCGCCACCAGTTCCTTGCCGGTGCCGCTCTCGCCGTAAATCAACACCCGCCCGTTGGTCCCCGCCATCAGCGCCAACTGCTGACGCAGAGCCTTCATCGGGACGCTCTCGCCGATAATGCCGGTAGCGCGATTCCGTCCCCTCCCGCAATCGGCTGTTTTCGATCTGCCAGCCGGCGGTGCTCCAGCGCGTTTTTCACCACCACCGAAATCTTCTCGATCGTGAGAGGCTTCTCCAGAAAATCGAAGGCGCCCAATTTGGTGGCTTTCACCGCCGTTTCAATATTGCCGTGGCCCGAGATCATCACCACCACGGGACGTTCCGCGAAGCGGAATCTCCTGAATGCGCGTCAGCGTCTCCATGCCGTCCATGCCCGGTAGCCACACATCCAGCAGCACCAGTTCCGAAGGCTGCCGCGTCAGTTCTTCGAGACACGCTTCGCCGCTATCCACCGCCGACGTCTCGTAGCCCTCGTCTTCCAGCACGCCACTTAGCGACTGCCGGATATCGGGTTCATCGTCCACGATCAAGATCGCGGACGGCCTTCATGCCACGGACCGCCACGGGCTTGGCCGCCGGCTTCGCCGCTTTCCGGATCCAGCAGGGCGGAAGCTCGATAGTGAAGCGCGCTCCGGCGGGCTGATTATCCTCCACGCGGATCTGTGCGTCGTGATCTGCCAGAATGCGGTTCACGATCGCCAGCCCCAGTCCCGTGCCGCGTCCCTTTGTCGAAAAGTAAGGCAGGAATAGTTTCTCCTTGTCTTCTGGCGAAATGCCAGCAGCCGGTATCGGCGACCACCAGTTCCACGGTATCCGCCGCGCCCGCCTGGGTGGCGATATACAATGCTTCACCAGCGAATCCTGCATCGCTTCCGCCGCATTGTCCACCAGGTTCACCACCACCCGCTTGAACTGGTCGCGGTCGATGTTCACCGGCGGCAAATCGCCGCCCAGTTGCACGTGGATATCGATGTCTTCCAGCCGTCCTTGAAATACCGCCAGCGCGCTTTCCACTACTTCGTTCAGCTCGCAGCGGACCGGCTGCGCGGCCGGGAAACGCGCAAACTGGGAAAATTCATCCACCAGCGTCTTCACCGATTCCACTTCGCGCGAGATCGTGGTCGCGCACTCGCTGCAGGATGCGCGCTGTCTCCGGCGGAATTTGCGGGCGTTCCAACTGCCGGCTCATGCGGTCCGCGCGAAAGCGCGATGGGCGTCAACGGATTCTTGATCTCATGCGCCACCCGCCGCGCCACTTCGTGCCACGCCGCCGCCTTCTGTGCGCGCAGCAATCGCTGGTGTCTTCCAAAACGATCACGAAACCGGACGTCAGCGTTTTCTTCGAGCGCCGATACCGTAACCGCCAAATGCAGCGTCTGCCGCTCCGTCTGCATCTCCAGTTGCCGCGACGCTAGCCCCGTGCGCCGCGCGCGTTTCATCAGGTACTTAATCTCCGCGGTGTCCTCGCGCGAAAAAAGATCTTCCAGTCGCGTGGCGCGCGGCTACCTGCCCGGCGGGAAACATGCGTCCCAGCGCGCGATTGACGCGCTGGATCGAACCGTCCGCGCCGATCGAGATGACACCCGTCGGAATGCTCTCCAGGATGGCCTCGGTAAACCGGCGCCGCGCGTCCAATTCGCGGCTGTTGGCCTCCAGTTCCTGGGTCATCTCGTTGAAGCCGCGTACCAGGCTGGCCAGTTCGTCGATCGCTCGCACCTGCACCCGGTACCGCAGATTGCCTTTGCTCACCTCGCCCGCCGCATGCAGCAGCGCCGTAATGGGAACGCTGATCTGTTTCGACAGAAACAACGCGATCCACGTAGCCACAAACAGCACGAACAGCGTGATCATCGCCATGAAAGCCAGATAGAACGTGCGGATGTTTCGCTTGGAAGCCGCCAGTTCCTTAAAGGCGCTATCGGATTTGTCGATCTCGCGCTGCTTCTCGGCAATGTCGATCGGCACCCGCGCGGCTAACGCCACTGTGCCCCTCAGCGCGCCGTCGACTTCAATCGCATGCCGCGCAATGATCGTCTGATTCTGCCGGGACGGCATGATCGGGAACGGCCCGATGGAATCCATGGGTTGATCCGATGTGACCGGGATGATCGCAGCCGATGCAAGGTCCTGCTGCTGGGCAAATCGTTGCAAAAAGCCAGGCGTCCTGACGCCCTCTTCTACCAGTTTCCGCGTCTCCGGCTGCGCTGCCAGCAATGCCGCCTGTAACTCGGTCTCATCGCGCAGTTCGTTCCTTAGGGTCTCGGAAACCTGCACGAAAATCTGGTGCGCCGAATCCGTCGGCTGGCTGAACCATTTGTCGAGGTTGCGATTCAGTACCTCATAGCTAAAAAGCACCAGGAACAGCGCCGGCGTGATGCTCAGTGCGATGGCGCCCAGCACCAGCTTGGTTTGTATCCGAGAGCCCTCCCGCCCGCTGCGCCGGTCGATGTACAGCTTCACCACGGTCCGCACCAGCATGAAGCCGAGTGTGACCATCAGGACGAAGATCAGGCTGGAAATGGCCCAGAATATGAAGGTCTGCTGCGGATCGGCCGGACCGTATTTGCCGAAGTTGAACGAGCCCTGATAGAAGACCAGCGCTACCGTAATCGCCAATAAGACGAGGCCGCCGGCATAGAGGATTCGCTTTCCCACCCTCTTAGAATTATAGTGGAGCGGCCGTGCCCCACACTAGCCGCGAGTTAATCGCCGCTTGGCTTGGCCTTCTTCTCTTTGAACAGATCCATCGGATCCTTGTTGGGCGCCATGGCGACGTCAAAGAAACCCATCATCATTTCTTCCCAACTCTGGTCGCCCCAGCGCACCGTCTTGGTGGCATCCGGATTCGCCGGGTTATTCGTGGAATTATCGAAGTGCGCGACGCAATGCAGCCGCGTGCCCGCCGGCAATACCTTCTGATCGGTCGGGTAATAGAAGAGCTGCCAGCTGAAATCGTACTTCGGAACGCGCAGCAGAACCTCGGACTCGCCGGTCGGATAAATCGCGGTATACACAAAATCCTTGCCGCGTAAATGCATGTGCGGCATCATATCCACCAGCTTGGCCGGCTCTTGCAGCGTCACTTCGGACTCCACCTCGTAGTTGCCGTCCCCCGCGGGTATCTCGAATTTATCGTTCGTGGCCGATACTGTTAATATCCGTTCCTTCGGCTGCCCTTTGGCGAACACGATACCGATGCCGCTTCGATCCGTTCCCGCCGTCCCGTTGGCCGTGTAATGCATCTGGAAAACGAAATCGGATCCGGCCGGCACCAATTTGGCTTGGCCGGCCGGCAGAATTCCCGGCGGCGTTCCCGGCGCGAAACCCACCAGCAACTCGGGCGGCGCCGACTGTTCTCATCCCGCCTGTGTCGGTGCTTTTCCTTGCCGTTGTTCTCGTCCTTGACCTGTACGAACGGAATACCGGGCTTTGCATCTTTCAGCCAATTGGATCCAGGCGGCCGGATGAACGCGATGATATGATGCACCAGCTTCCTGTTTCCAGGGCGCGCCTCCGATTCCTGTACCCATTTGTCTTCCGTAAACCCGGAAGGGATCACGATGTACTGATAATCGACGGTGCCCGAAGCCGGCACGTCGAACGCATTGGGCATCTCGAAGACGGCATCCGGAGTGTGGATCCCCCAGCCTTCCACAAAGTGGACGGCTTTCGGCGCTTCGGCCGGATCGCCCTCTTGGGCGCCGCCATCCGCCCAGGCAACCAGCGTGTCGATTTCTTCGCGCGACAACGACCGGTCGTTGCTGAACTTGCCAAAATGCGGATCGGCAGGCCATGGCGGCATCTTGCGCGTGATCACTGCTTCGCGGATAGCCTTAGCCCACGGCCGGACCTCTTTATAGGTGAGGAACGACATGGGCGCCGCTTCCCCGGGACGGTGACATTCCTGGCAGCGGCTCTGCATGACCGGCAGGACATTCTTGTAGAATGTGGGTGACGCAGGAATCGTCGCGGCGTACGTCAGCGTAGACGCACAGAGAACCATCGGGACCAATCGCACAGACATCCGCACCTCCGAGTGTTGCGTTTCTTAATCTTAGGCGATGCGCCAACCGGTGTAAAGGGGGCGTTACGGGACGTTGCAGGTGGCGCGACGAAGACGCTAAACTGAAGGTGCCTCATTGTTCGCCTCAATCCCCGGTCGTCTAATGGTAGGACAGCGGCCTTTGGAGCCGTGAATCGTGGTTCGAATCCATGCCGGGGAGCCATTCTTGGGGTGCCAGGGCTTCAAATTTCAAACCGCGTTGACTGCCCAACCAGGGGACGGAATTATTCCAGATCCATCGCGGCCCTCAGCCCCAACTCCGTTTGCTGCAGGATCTCAGCCGGCAACGTTCCGATTCTCTTGGTCAGTTTTGCGCGATCCAAGGTCGTCACCTGGTGACACACAGCCCAACTTTCCCTGGGAAGACCGCCGGCGCCAGCCGGAATCTCGATCACCGTGGGCCCTCGCCTAGCCTGAGATGTGGAGGTAGAAATCGGGACTACAATAATCGACTTCCAGCCAGGAGTTTGATTGAAGCCATCATGAGAGATGACGATCACGGGACGGCGACCCGCCTGCTCGGAGCCTGATCGCGGCACCAGATCGGCCCAATGAATTTCGCCTCTCTTCACTTCGCCGCCTTATTAGAGGTATTGACCAAGTGCTCGATGGTCGCGGACTCCAAATCATCGTCGAGGTCCAGAGGTGTACCCGCAGCTTCGACTGCGAAAGCAGAGATCGCATCGTGGCGGGCTTTACGCATTTGCTGCCGCAACCAGAGATCAATGGCCTCGCGCGCAAGAGTCGTCGCGGGAACTTTGATGCGTGCAGCCGCAATCCTGAGATGGTCATAAGTTTCGTCGGGAAGAGGCACATGGAAGTTCTTCATAAGGCTATTTTAGATTATGCCATATTATCATGGCAGCAACTCATGCCATAAAATCGTGTCGACTCGGGGGATGGCAGGCTCACCCCCGGAATGAGCATTTTGATGGACAAAGGAGCATCATAAGCATTACGCCAACCGCGGAGGTGGCAAAAGATCCGTCGATTACGTCGATTGACGCTACCGGTGGGTTTGCGATCCCAGGATTCAACAATATGCACATGCATGTGATCGATCAGGCGGACTCCTCTTCTGTGCTTGCGAGGATGGTCGCAGATGGTGTCACGCAAAGAGCGTAGCGACGGAACGCTGGCTGTAGGGACGGACGCACCCGCACTGCTGCTCATGCCCGGCAGCCTCCTGACGCGTTTGGCCGGTCCGCGCTGCGAGCGCGCGCAGGAAACTCTGGGAACGATAAGATCCCACCCTGGCGCGGCGAAGCGCACATCGCGCTCCCAGGTAGGTCCGGAGGTAATTGGAAGGCCACAGCGAAATATCGCGATCGGGCCCGGCCAACCAATGCTGGATATCCACCGCGTAGGAAGCTCTTCCAAAGATCTGCCGGAGCAAGGTGCTTGACGGCGGGATGCTTGCTCTGTGGCTCCCAAGGCAGCGGACCGAGCGGCCTTTCGAACTCCTCGCGTTGGGAGACTGGCAAGAGCCGCAACATTGCAGCAAGGTCAGCCAATGATTCCGTGACCAGTTGGGTGAGCGGCAGCCTTTGATGTACTGCAACAGATCCGGCGCGCCCTGGACCTCGTCAAAAATGGCATATCGAGAAAACCGCGCGGATCGGCCGCCACCGCAGCGCTAACTTCGCGCATATTTAGACGTCTATGTATTATGAAGTCTGGGTATGCCTAGAATGGATGCGCTGCAAGGGTCGCTGGATCTGCTGGTTCTCAAGATCCTTTCGCGCAAGCCCGGATTGCACGGTTACGCAATTATGACGTCGATCAAGGAATGGTCGGGCGACGTGCTGCGGGCCGAAGAAGGGTCGCTGTATCCGGCTTTGCACCGCATGGAAGAGGCCGGGTGGATCCGCGCGGAGTGGGTGGTGAAAGACAGCGGGCGGCGGGCGCGGATTTATGAACTGACGGCGGCGGGGAAAAACCAACTGGCGGCGGAGGAGACGCGCTGGGAGGCGGTCACGTCGGCGGTGAATCGGGTTTTGAGGACGGTTTGATATGTCTTGGTGGTCACGGGTGGCGAACGCGCTGCGCGGCGAGCGGTTGAGCCGCGAGATCGAAGAAGAGATGCAGTCGCATTTGGCGGAGGCGGCCGCGGAGGGTAGGGAGCCGGGGGAGGCGAGGCGGGCGTTCGGCTCGGCGCTGCGTCTGGAGGAAGCCAGCCGCGAGGCGCGGGCGGCGGCGTGGCTCGATTCGCTGCGCGCGGATGTGGTGTTCGGCTGGCGACAGTTGATGAAAAAGAAGGTCACGTCGGTGGCGGCGATTCTTTCCCTGGCGCTGGGAATCGGGGTGTGCACGGCGGCATTCCGGTTGATCGACGCGCTGCTGCTGCGGCCGCTGCCGGTGGCGCATGCGGACCGGCTTTACGACTTGTCGCGGGAGGCGTACATCGACGGCATCGAACAGTCGTTCGACGGGTGGGCTTACCCGTCGTTCCGGCTGATGCGGGCGGCGGCGAAGAAGGATGCGGAACTGGTAGCAGTTTCGTACGCGGAGCGGTCCGACGTGACCTACAAGTCCGATGCGGAGATGGAGAAGGCCAACGTGCAGTACGTTTCGGGCTGGATGTTCGGGGCGTTCGGGCTGGCGCCAGCGGTGGGGCGGCTATTCACGGAGAACGACGATCGGAACTTTGGCGCTCATCCTTACGCGGTGTTGTCTTGGGATTACTGGTCGCGGCGGTTTGGCAACGACCCAAGGGTGGTTGGCCGGACGCTGAGAAAGGGCGATGTTCTCTACGAAATCGTGGGGGTGGGACCGGAGCCGTTCACGGGAACGGAAGCGGGCACGGTAATCGATATATTCCTACCGGCGACGATGCATCCGGGGGCGCCGCATGACGACTGGACGTGGCATCGCACGCTCGTGCAACTGAAGGCGGGTGTGGCGGCGGATCCCGTGCAGGCCAAGCTGAACGCGGTGTCCCACGCCTTTGAAGAAGAGCGGGCCAAGGGATTCAAAGGCATGAGCAAGGCGGACATCGAGGCGTTTCTTTCGCCGAAGGTGGTGATGGAACCCGCGGCGTCGGGCGCTTCGAATTTGCAACACGACTACCGGCGATCACTGATCGCGCTGGGCGTGCTGGTAGCGCTGGTGCTGCTCATTGCGTGCGCCAACGTGGCTAACCTGATGACGGCGCAGGCTGCATCGAGGGCGCGGGAGATGGCGCTACGGGTTTCGATCGGCGCGGGAAGAATGCGGCTGGTGCAACTGGTGCTGATGGAGAGCGCGATTTTGGCGTGGCTGGCGGGAGCGATCGGGGCAATTTTCGCTTGGTGGTCTGCGCCGCTGGTGGTGGTGACGATCAATCCGGCCGATAGCCCCGTACGGTTGATGATGCCGTGGGACTGGCGGGTAGCCGGCTTCGGGATAGCGTTGACGGCGGTGGTGATGCTGCTTTTCGGATTGACGCCCGCGCTGCGGGCATCGGCGGTGAAGCCGGCGAGCGCGCTGAAGGGCGGGGACGACGCGCACACGCGGCGGCGCACGATGCACGTACTAATAGCGGCGCAGGTGGCGTTCTGTTTTGTGGTGTTGTTCGTCGCGGGATTATTTGCGGCGACCTTCGAGCAGCTGTCGCACAAGCCAGTGGGTTTCGCGCCGGAGCGGCTGCTGGCATTGGACACGGTGGCGCAGGCGGACGCGGCGCCCGTGTATTGGGACCAGGTGGCGGATCAATTGCGGCGCGTACCCGGGGTGGAAAAGGTAGGGATCGCGGGCTGGGTGATTCCTGGCGGCGGGGGGTGGAACGGATTCGTTTCCGTGAATGGCGCGCCTCCGGGACCGATCCTGGCCTATTTTCTGCCGGTGTCGCCGGGATGGCTGGAGGCGATGAAGATCGGGATCGTAGACGGGCGGGACTTCCGTCCGGAGGAGATGTCGCCGGGAACCGCGATGGTGAATGAGACTTTTGCCCGCCAATTCTTTCATGGCGAGAATCCGATCGGACAAACGATCACGAAGGGGGGCGAAGGGCCGAACCAGGTGGTGGCGGTGGTGCGGGATGCACCATACGTGAACATCCGGGAGAAGACGCTGCCAGCGGTTTATGTTCCGCTGCGCCGGGTGGATGGCAAAGGCGCGTTGCAGCCGCGGCGTGACGCGACGTTCATGGTGCGGGCGAAGAGCGACAATGCGATGGCGCTGGCGTCGATCCTGAGGAAGGAAGTGCCGAGGGCGCGCCCGGAATTCCGGGTCAGCGATGTCCGGGCAGAGGCTGAACTGGTGCGGGCTCAGACGCTGCGCGAGCGGCTGGCAGCAACGCTGGCGGTGTTTTTTGCGGGGGTGGCTCTGCTGCTGGCGAGCATCGGGCTATACGGGGTCTTGGATTACACGGTGCTGCAGCGGCGTCGGGAGATCGGTATCCGGATGGCGATCGGGGCGCCGGCGCGTCATATCGCGCGGCTGGTGACGGTGGAGATTTTCGCCATGGTGGCGGCGGGCGCGGTGGCGGGACTGGCGCTGGGGATGATGCTCGTGCGGTATATCGCAACCCTGCTTTACGGGGTGAAGCCGGGGGATGCGGGAATGCTGGTTGGACCGGGGCTAGCGATTGTGGCGGCGGCGCTGCTGGCGGCAGCGCCGGCGGTATGGCACGCATTGCGGATCGACCCGGTAGCGATGTTGCGGCAGGAATAGGCTTTGGGGAGAGAGGCCGCGCTCCCCTGGCAACCCGGCGACCGCTACAGCAGCCGGAAGTTCACTTCGATGGTGGCGCGGATTTTCACTGGCTGGCCTTCCCTGGCACCTGGCTTGAAGCGCCATTGATTCACGGCTTCGATGGCGTTTTCGTCCAGGCCCAGACCGGCTCCGCGCAGCACTTGGGCATCATGGACGATGCCATCCGTGCCGACGATTACCGATAGGACCACGGTGCCTTGCAGTTTGGCGGCGCGGGCTTCTTCGGAATACTTCGGTTCGACCTTGGAGTCGACGCGCGGCGCGGTAGTGCCGTTGCCGACGCGATAGACGTTGTCCAGCGCGATGGTGGGTTTAGCAGAGGTCTTCTCGGCGGCGACGGAAGAGAGTTGGCCGGCCCGCTCCTTACCGCCGTCCAGCGCGATGGTGGGTTTAGCGGCGGTCTTCCCAGCCGCGACGGAAGTGAGTTGGTCGGCCTGGTCCGTACGGCCTTGCGACCGCAAGAAAGAGGAAAAGACCGCCCGAATGACGCCGGCGTCCGAGGAATTCGGATCTTGTGCCGCCAGGGCGCTTTGGTACAGCTTGTCGGCGTCGTCGAAACTCTTTTCGTTCTGCCGCACCACAGCCATCCACATCAGCGCCATGCCGGCGTTGGCCGGGGCTACGTGCAGCAGAAGATCGAAGGCTTCAAAGGCTTTTGGGAAGTCGCGGTTGTTTAGCGCGGTCACGCCGAGATGCGTAAGCGCGCCAGCGGCTTCGGGCCGGTCGCCGATGATCTGCGCGGCTTTGGTGTAAAGATCGACGCCAGATTTGGGATCGATTTTTTGTTCCACTTCGCCCAGTTTCACGAGACCGATACCGTACTCTACGCTCTGCTCGCCGGCGACTTCGCCGCGGATGGCGAGCGATGCTTCCGCGAGTTTCCGCGCCGTTTCGTATTTGGCGTGGCGCGTGGCGGCGAGCGACGCGGAATCGAGGGCTGCGAAGCCTTTCTGCGAACGCGCGGCCTGGATGGCTGCATCCACGTCGGCCGGAACGGCGTCGCTGGCCGGATCCTGGGCGCGAACGGCGGCTAGGGGGAGGATGGCCGCGATCGCGAGGAGTGCGGCCAACAGCGCCCAGGAGCGTGCGGGGGCGCTGCGGTTCACGCCTGTATCGAGGATGGCAAGCAAGCGGCCTTCCAACTGCGAGCGGCGCGCCATAGACGGCGCGATCCAAGCCACGACCGAGTGGCTCTGCATGGCGCGCGCCACTTCCAGGAGTTGGCCGGCGTAATCGGGCGCGGCGGTTCCGGCCTTTAATACGAGGTCGTCGGCGGCGCGTTCGCGTTCTTTCAGGAATTCGCGCCACGCGGTCCAAGCCAGAGGGTTCCACCAATAGAGGGACAAGGCCGCGCGGGCCAGCAGTTGGGTAGCGGCGTCGCCACGGCGGACGTGCGCCAGTTCGTGCAGCAGCACCATGCGGCGCTTGTCGTCGCTCCATGAGACCGCATCGGCGGGCATGAGGATGGTGGAACGACGCAGTCCGAAGGTCATGGGCATGCATCCGGATGGGATTTCGACAAGCGGCACGGCGCGGCGTATGTCGAGCGTTGGAGCGAGTGCGGCTAGGTGGTCTTCAGGCAATGGATGGCCTGCGCGCCGCACGCGCCAGGCGATTGCGTAGCCGAGCATCATTTGCGCCAGGGAGATCAAGACGCCGGCTGCCCAGAGAGGCATCAGCCAAAGTCGCCAATTCGGACGCCAGTTGGCAGTGCGCGGGGGGAGGATCGCGGCAGGCGCGGGCCGGCTTGGGGCGGCGCCGATTGGCTCCATCGCCGCGGCGCGGAAATCAGGCGCGAGGGGCAAGGTGGAGGATGGAAGCGGGACTCGCAGAGGCGGCATTGCGGCGGAAAAGAACGGCAAGAGCAGGATGGCGGCTAAGGCAGCCGTCCAGACGAGGTGGCGCGAGGCGGCCGAGCGCTTGCGCAGGACCAACGCAAGAATCCAGGCGGCGGCCAAAATGACGGTGCTTTTGGCGGCAACACCGATTAGAAATGCATTCGATTCAAACATCTACCTTTCCTCCTTGCGAGCTTTCTCAATTACTTCCGCCATGCGATCGAGTTCTGCCGCGGTAAGGCGGCTGGACGACACATCGAGCAGGGCGGCAACCACCTGGTCCGGCGAATCCTTAAAGAACGTGTCGAGCAGGTGTTTGACGGCAGACCGCTTGGCCTTATCGTGCGTAACCGTAGGCGTGTAAACATACTTCAAGCCTTCCGCCTGATGTTTAATGTGGCCTTTTTCCTCCAGAATGCGGAGCATGGCGCGGACTGCGGAATAAGTGGGGGCATTGGGCATGGCTTCGCGAACTTCCGCGGCCGAGGAACGGCCTCGCTTGTAGAGGAGGTCCATGATCTGGCGTTCGCGGCGGCTGAGCCCGGATGGAGGGGTCATCGCGGGCGTCCATGCTGTTTTTCTAGCATCATGCTAGAAAGTTAGCACTGCTATTGCTGGCTGTCAAGTCGGGAAGTGTTAAGTTTTTCGACACCTGCGCAATCTGACGCAGATATCAGAAGCGCTTTCAGATATACTATGTCTTCAGAGGGACGGTATGAGAAAATACGGGAAATTCGCCGTTTTAATTGGGATAGTTCTTGCCGCTCTGGTGTGGTTAGCAAGTTCCGGAGTGAGCGAAACCAAGACTTATTACAAGACAATCAGCGAAGTCGGCAAGATGGGCGACCATGTTTACGATGAGCGATTGCGCGTGGCCGGCGATGTGGAAAGCGGATCGATCCAGCATACGAAAGGGCAGGTTTGCTTCACCTTAACGCAGGACAAGCAGCCGCTGAAGGTAGTCTATACAGGCACCGATCCTCTGCCGGACACCTTCCGGGACGGAGCACAGGCTCTCGCCGATGGCCGCATGGGCCGCGATGGAGTTTTTCACGCGAGCAAGATTCAGGCAAAATGCGCTTCTAAATATGAAGCGAAGCCGAGTAGTTTGCGCGCCGCTCCTGTCAATAAGGCAAGTTAGAAAGGCCAAGCAATGGAAAACGTCGCATCGCTGGCTGTATTACTGGCCTTTTGTGTCGCGATATACGCCTTAGTAGCTTCGGTGACCGGGCGTTTGCGGCACAAACCATTCCTGATCGTGAGCGGCGAGCGCGCGGTTTACGCCGTCTGGGCTCTGGTTACGCTCGGATCGGGGATTCTGGTATATAGCCTGATCACCGGCGACTTCCGTTTCTCGTATGTCGCGCAACATAGTAACCGTGACATGCCGCTGCTTTATAAGTTTGCGGCGTGGTGGGGCGGACAGGAAGGGTCGCTGCTTTTCTGGGGCTGGCTGCTTTCGACTTACTCGGCCGTGGTAGTCTTCACTAACCGGCGCAAGCATCGCGACATGATGCCTTATGTGGTGGGCATTCTGATGTTCGTGCAGGGCTTTTTCCTGCTGCTGACTAACTTCGTAGTCAGCCCGTTCAAGATGCTGGCGCTGGAAGGTTCGATCACGGCGGTGCAGGACGGCAACGGATTGAACCCGTTGTTACAGTATCCGGCCATGGCGATTCATCCCCCCATGCTGTATCTGGGATATGTGGGGTTCACGGTTCCTTTCGCGTTTGCCATTGCTTCTTTGATCACGCGGCAACCGGGAGAAGCGTGGATTCACACGACGCGCCGCTGGACATTGATCACCTGGCTTTTTCAGAGCACAGGCATTATGCTGGGCGCGGCCTGGGCTTACCATGTACTGGGATGGGGCGGCTACTGGGGCTGGGATCCGGTGGAAAATGCTTCGCTGCTGCCCTGGCTTAGCGGCACCGCGTTTTTGCATTCCGTGATGATGCAGGAGAAGAAAGGCATGATGAAGGTTTGGAACATCGTGCTGATCTCCGCGACGTTTCTGCTTTGTATCTTTGGCACGGCACTGACGCGGATCGGCCTGGTCAGTTCAGTGCATGCCTTCGCGCAAGGGCCTCTGGGCAAGTATTTCGTCTCATTTCTTTCGATTTGCATTGCGGGTACGGTTTATCTGATTGTGGACCGGCTGCCTTACCTGAAGAGCGAAGCGGAACTGGAAAGCGTCATATCGCGCGAATCGAGCTTTCTGTTCAACAACCTGATCCTGCTGGCAAGCTGTTTCGCGGTGCTTTGGGGCACGCTGTTCCCGGTGATTTCGGAAGCGATTTCGGATGAGAAGATCAGTCTGGACGCGGCGTGGTTCAACAAGCTGATGATTCCCATCGGCCTGTTTCTGCTGGTGCTAACGGGCGTGGGCCCGTTGTTCGCGTGGCGGCGCACGTCGGTGGAGAGCCTGCGCCGGAATTTCCAGTGGCCCGGCCTGGCTGCGCTGGTTCTGGTTGCGGGGCTGTTGATCGGCGGTGTTCGCAGTTTCTATGCGCTGATTTCTTTCGGCTTCTGCCTGTTCGTGGCGCTGACGGTGTTGATGGAGTTTTATAAGGGCGGGCGCGCCATCGCGGCGAAGAATCACATGAACCTGGTGCGCGCGATTGTAGAGCTGACTCATCGCAATACCCGGCGCTACGGCGGATATCTTGTACACATGGGCATCGTGCTGATGTTCATCGGCTTCACCGGCGCGGCATTCAATAAATCGGACGTTAAAGAGATGGGCGTTGGCGACACGTTGAAACTGGGCCACTACGACTTGAAGGTCGTGAACCTAAAGGAAGACGAGAACGCCAACTATAGCTGGCATCGCGCCAACATCGACGTCTTCAAAGACGGCGATTTACTGGGCACGTTAGAACCGGAGAAGCGGTTCTACAAGGCGAGCCGGCAGGGAACTTCGGAAGTCGGCGTGCGACCCCGGTTGAACGAAGATCTGTACATTAATTTCGGCGGCATGTCCGACGACGGGCAGCGCGCGGTGATCCAGGCTTACATTTTTCCGCTGGTTTCGTGGATCTGGCTTGGCGGTCTGGTGTTGATCGGCGGCACGTTCGTGTGTCTCGTGCCCAGCAAAGTAAAGTTGCAATATGCCCGCACGGAAGTGGTTGGGATTAGCAGGAAATATGCGGAAGTTCCGAAATAGTTTATGCTTGCTGGTGCTGGCCGGATGTACGCTGGCGCTCGGTGAGACGGCCTCGGAAAAACCGAGCGTGGATGTGCGGCGCGTGGGCTCGCACATCGGCTGCCAGTGCGGGTGCAAGGATACCGTAGCCACGTGCGCGATGCTGGAGTGCAGTTTTTCGAAGCCAGCCAAAGAGAAGATCGCCAAATTACAAGGCTCCGGCGCTACGGATAAGGCCATCATCGATCAGTTTACGGCCGAGTTCGGCGCCGGGGTATATCGAGGCGATCCCAGTTCGTTTGGCTGGCTTGTTCCGTACCTGTTGATCGCCCCGGGCCTGGCGTTCATCTGGTGGTTCTTGAAGCGTAGCCGCAAGGCTCGCCCGGTCGTGCAGGCCGGACCGGCGCCCGACGATTCCGAACTGGACAAGTATCACGCCCAGATCGAGAAGGATTTGGCGCACCTGGAATAAATGATTATCGCCATAGCAGCGCTGGTCGCCGTCGGCGCGATTGCATTCGTCCTGACGGTGCGGGCTCAGGATCTGCCCCAGCCAGAACCAGTTTCGCCTTTTCAGCATCTGGACGAACGCAAAGCCGCCATCTACGAGAATCTGCGCGATTTGCAATTCGAATACCGGGTGGGAAAGCTTTCCGATCAGGATTATCAGCAGACTAAGAAAGACCTGCAGCGCGAGTTGGCGGGTGTGATGGCGGAAGTGGATCGCATCCAACTGCAACTAAATCCGAATGGCGCCGCGCCGCCGGTGGCCGCGCTGCCCGCAGTGGAAGCGAAGAAGCCCGCAGCCGATCCGCTGGCCTGCCCCCATTGCGGCGCCAGATTCGATCAGCCGCTGAAGTTCTGCGGCGAATGCGGCAAAGCCATGAAAGCGGTAGAAGCATGAGATCCGTTTTTATCACTCTTTGTTTGTGCGCGGGGCCCATGCTGGCCGCGGTCGATGGAACGGTGATCAACAAGACCACCGGCAAGGCACAGTCCGGCGCGACAGTGACTCTGTATAAGCTAGGGAGCGCGGGGATGGAGTCCGTCGAGAGCGTAAAATCCACCGCGCAGGGCGCGTTCCATATCGATCAGAGCCCGCAAGGTCCGCATTTGATACAGACCGCTTACGACGGCGTGACTTACAATCACATGCTGCCGCCGGGTTCGGCCCTGTCGGGTATCTCTCTGGACGTCTATAACTCGTCGAAGCAGGCTGGGGCGGCGAAGCTTTCGCGCCATTTCTTGATTTTCCAGCCGAATGGCGCGCAGTTGGCGATCAATGAGGGCTTCATCTTTACCAACGATGGAGTGACTACTTATAACGATCCGGATGGCGGTACCTTGAAGTTCTTTCTGCCGGTGGCGGCGAAGGGTATCGTGCAGGTAAAGGCCACCTCGCCGCAGGGCATGCCTATCGACCGGGCGGCCGATAAGACCGGCCTGCCGGGTGTCTACAAAGTGGATTTCCCCATTAAGCCTGGCGAAACCAATGTACAGGTGAGCTACCTGGTGCCTTATAGCGCCGGCGCCGTGTTTGAAGGCAGGACGATCGGCAAGACAGCGGAGCCGACGTTGTTAGTTGCGCCGAATGGCGTGACTCTGCGCGGCGAAGGCGTGGAGAACAAGGGGCAAGAGCCGCGTTCGAAAGCTACGGTTTACAGCGTGGCGGCAGCGTCTTACAAGGTCGAAGTGGCAGGCGCCATGCCGGCCGCGGCGGGTGACAGCGACTCGGGTGACAACGGCGGTCCGGGTCTGGAAGAGATCTCGCCGAAGATTTTGGGCCACAATTTTTCCGCGACGGTGGCGGGGGCGACGCTGCGGATTCCGTCGACGATCATGATCGTGGTTCTCGCCTTCGCGATCCTGGCGCTTGGTTTCATGGTTCTGTATCGCGCGCAGCCCGCAGGCGCCCCTCACGGCGAGAGGAAATGATGAACGCGGTCGCCGCCGACGGGGTCTGGAAGTATTACGGCGACTATCCAGCGCTGCGCGACGTGATGCTGCATGCCGAACCTGGCGCCTGCCTGGCTTTGATCGGCCGCAACGGCGCGGGCAAGACTACGCTGCTGCGCATCATCGGTGGATTCTCCAAAGCGGGGCGGGGCACTATTCGCATATTCGGCAACGATCCTCGTGAAACCGAAACGCGGCGGCGGTTGGGATGGATCGGGCACGGCATTTCGGTTTACGACGAGTTGTCGGCGCTGGAAAATTTAAGCCTGTTCGGACGGCTCTACAATTTGCCGGACCCGGGCAAATCCGCCATGGAGTGGCTGGAGCGCACGGGTTTGGAGCGGGTAAAAGACGGCTTGGTACGTGAATTTTCCCGCGGCATGCGGCAGCGGCTGGCGGTAGCGCGCGCTTTCATGCATCAGCCTTCGGTGCTGCTTCTAGACGAACCGTTCACGGCTCTCGACGATCGCGCCATTGCGGTGCTGCAGCGTCTGCTGCGGGAAGCTCTGGCGGAAGGCCGCACCGTGGTAATGTCGACCCATCAGTTGCGCGAGGCGCTGGAACTGGCCACGCACGTGGCGCTGTTGAATCGCGGCAAAGTCGCATTTCACGGCGAGCGCACCCCGCAAATGGTGGAGGACCCGGGGTGGGTCTACGCGCACTACGACGAGGCCTGATGCACTTTCTCCGCCAAACTCTGGTCATCGCCGGCAAGGACTTGCGCGCCGAACTGCGGACCAAGGAAGCGATCAACGCCTCACTGGCTTTTGCGCTCGTCATCTTCGTGCTTTTTAGTTTTGCGTTTGACCCGGGCGAGCGGGATACGGTGGAGATGTCAGGCGGCTTGCTATGGATCGTTTTCGCGTTTGCCGGGACGCTGGTGCTGAACCGCAGCTTCGCGCGCGAGATGCCCAACGATTGCCTGGATGCGCTGATCGCCGCGCCGGTTTCGGGCAGCGCCTTGTTCCTGGGCAAAGCGCTGGCCAACTTCGCGCTGGTGATTTCGGTGGAACTGGTCTCGTTACCGATCTTCGGTATCTTCTATAATGTCCACTTGACCAGCCGGATCTGGTCGCTGCTGCTGGTGCTGGCGCTGGGCACCTGGGGCCTGACGGTAATTGGGACCATCTTCAGCGCGCTGACCGTAAACATCCGGCTGCGCGAATTGATGGCGCCGCTGCTGGTTTATCCGATGATGATTCCGGCGCTGATGAGCGCCATGAAGTTGACCATGGATCTGCTGGCTGGAAAGCCATTGGGCGGCGAGGACGAAGTCTGGTTTCGATTGCTGGTGGTGTTCGACGTGATTTTTACAGCGCTGTCTTTGGTTTTTTTGGAGACGGTATTGGTAGGATAGTTTTCCCGGCGGTGCGGAGTTTTTTCACTTATGCGCGAGAAACTGATATACGGATTGGGCATCATCGCGGCGGTTCTGCTGGCGCGCGACCTGTATTCGATTTTCATGGTGCTTCCCGACGAAGCCTCGCAGGGAATGATCTACCGCATCATCTTTTTCCATGTTCCGGCCGCGATTACTGCGATGCTGTGCGCGTCGGTTACGTTCGTCACCAGCGCCCTCTACCTGGCGACCAAGAACCTGAAGTACGACGGGATCTCGGTGGCGGTGACCGAGGTCGGGCTGGCATTCCTGGCTGCGAATCTGGTGACGGGCTCCATTTGGGGACGGATCATCTGGGGCATCTGGTGGACTTGGGATGCGCGGCTCACGTCGGCGCTGGTTTGCTGGCTGCTTTACGCCGGTTACCTGATGCTGCGGCGGGCCATCGAGGAGCCTACCGCGCGGGCGCGCATTTCGTCGGTGTTCAACATCTTCGCTTTCGTGGATGTGCCGATCGTGATTTTCTCCATCAAGTGGTGGCGGACGCAGCATCCGCAGCCGGTATTCTGGGGCGGCGGCAGCATCGATCCCGCGATGAAGACTACCGCTCTGCTGAATTTAATCGCGCTGGTACTGCTGGCTGTGGTGTTGTCGCTGATCCGGCTGCGGCAGGAAGAAGTGCAGCGCGAAATCGATTCCTTGCGCCGGTACGCACACGCTGTTTAAGGAGATTCATGGATACACGCAATTTCACGTTCATGTTCTACGGCTTTCTGGCCGCCTGGTTGATCCTGGTGGTATATGTTCTTTCGCTGGTTTCGCGCGAGCGCAAGATCGCCGAACAGTTGAAGGGTCTGAAGGGCATGCTGGACGATCAAAGCCATAAATAGCGGGAGTTATGAAAAGGCGTAGTTTTCTCGCGGCTGCTCCGGCGGCATTCTTGCCAATCCGAGCTCAAAGCGCCGTACACGGCCTGCCATCGCCCATCATCAAGGACGTTCGTGTGATTGCCACCGCGCCGGCCGGGCTGCGGCTTTCCGTGGTGAAGATCACCACCGATCAAGATGGACTTTACGGGTACGGTTGCGCGACGTTCACGCAGCGCGCGGAACTGGTGAACGAGGCTGTCGAGAAATACCTGCGGCCATTTCTGATCGGGAAGCATGCGGATCGCATCGAAGATATCTGGCAGTCGTGTTACGACAGCTCGTATTGGCGGAACGGTCCGGTGTTGAACAACGCCATCAGCGGCGTGGACCAGGCGCTTTGGGACATCAAGGGACGCCAGGCGAACATGCCGGTGTATGAACTCTTGGGCGGCAAGTGCCGGGAAGCCGCGACGTGCTACACGCATGCGGCGGGCGCGGAGATCCAGCAGACGATCGATCAGGCGCGGCAGTTTATATCGCAAGGATTTCGCCATGTGCGGGTGCAAGTGGGCGTGCCGGGAATGGCCGGCTATGGGGCAGCGCGCGGCGATGCGACGATTGGCGCGCTGCACGAAGGGCCGTTTTTGAACCGGCTTTTTACGTGCGGCGCGCGCTGAAATTGTTTGAAGAGTGCCGCAAGCAGTTGGGCGACGAGGTGGAACTGCTGCATGATGTACACGAGCGCGTCTCGCCCAATCAGGCGGTGCAATTTTTGAAGGACGCCGAGCGGTTCAAGATGTTTTTCATGGAAGATCCGCTGTCACCGGAAGACATTGTCTACTTTCAGCAGATCCGCGTCGCAGTGCGCGACGCCGATCGCGATGGGAGAGTTGTTTAACAGCCCGCACGAGTGGACGCCGCTGATTACGGGGCGGCTGATCGATTACATTCGGATTCACGTGACTGAAGCGGGCGGATTGACGCCGGTGCGCAAGATCGCGGCGATGGCCGAGATGCACGGAGTGAAGACCGCGTGGCACGGGCCGGGCGACGTCTCGCCGGTGGGGCATGCCGCCAACGTGACCCTCGACCTGATTTGCTACAACTTCGGCATACAGGAATACTCGCCGTTTAACGAGCGGGTGCAGGAGGTTTTCCACGGCTGTCCGGTGATGAAGAGTGGATATCTGTACGCCAACGAAGCGCCGGGGTGGGGCATAGAGGTGGACGAGAAGGCCGCGGCGAAATATCCATACGGCAGCTTTGAGCAGGGCGAGCGGCAAAGACTGAACGGCGGATGGGGCGAGGTACGGCGGCGGGACGGGACAGTGATCAAACAGTAGGGCGGGAGCCGGCGGACAGGTCCGGCGAAACGCGATCATCGCGCATGGTATTCTGATACAAGACCTCGACGGAGAGATGGCCGAGTGGTTGAAGGCGCACGCTTGGAAAGCGTGTATAGGGGAAACTCTATCCAGGGTTCGAATCCCTGTCTCTCCGCCATACTTCCGAAAAATCCGCTCCTCGCTGAAGGGGTGGCGCCTTAATTAGCCGCTCTCTCCGGGATTTCTCTTTTCTGAATCTGGACGAGACCTATCACCCTGTTTGCGTCCCTTGGTAGTAAGTATGGACACCAAATCGGCTTGCGCCCCCGGCTCCCCTCGGATGATGTTTCAGGCCCCGAATACGTCGGCAATGAGATCTATGTGCAGCGCGCAGTGTCCCGACTTACGTGCGGCCCCTGGACGGGTATTCGACCATGGTCCGATGAAGCAGGCAGACGGCAGTTTCGCAGTGGCTTCCGTAATGAGCAGATGAAACAGGGCATAGTATGCGGTGGAAACGGCTCTGCGTAAGCTAGGCTGGTGAGGAGAGCCAGGGCGAAGGTTAGCAAGTTCTAGGGCCAACTCAGGTAATTCGTCCGTGCTTGCTGCGCGAATGCCTTTGCGGGGTACACCACTTGATTATTGGGCACCTCTGGAATGTCGAGGCGCCGAGAAAGCTTGCGGAATCCACCAAGGATAACATCTGCGCCAAAAGGGGCGGGTAGTATACTGATGTCACATGGAGAGCCTGGGACTGGGGCTTGAGGAATCGCGTGACTTCTCAACAGCGGCGCGCGGCGTCATTCAATTTCTGCATAAGAGGCTCGGCTTCGATCTGTGGATGGTCACCAGGGCCGAAGGCGACGATTGGATTGTGCTCCATGCCGAAGATCACGGCTACGGCGTGGAGGCCAACACGGTGTTCCGGTGGGCGGACTCATTTTGCTCCCGTATGGTGGCGGGCCGCGGACCGCGCATAGCACACCGTTCCCAGGACGTGCCGGCTTACGCGGACGCTCCCATCGCCCAGCAAGTCAATATCAAAGCCTATGTAGGGTACCGTTGTCGCGCAATAATGGCTCGCTGTTCGGTACGCTATGCGCGATTCATCCGGCTCCGCAGCCGGCCGCCATCGAACGGGAACTGCCGCTGATCGAATTGCTGGCAAAATTGCTCGGCGGGCTACTGGATTCCGAACTGAAAGCCACGGAGCGGCTGCGGATTTCCGAGCGCCTGGAGGTTGAATCGCGGTGCGACGCACTGACCGGGCTGTATAACCGGCGTGCCTGGGACCGCCTGTTAGAGGCTGAGGAACAGAGGTGCCGGCGCTATGGTCATGCGGCGTGTGTTGTGTTTATCGATCTCGACGGACTGAAGGCGATGAACGACACACGGGGTCATTCACAAGGAGACGAACTGATCCGGCGGGCGGGACAGATCATCAAAGCCGCGATGCGGGATGGGGACGTCGTGTCGCGGATCGGCGGCGACGAGTTCGCGGTGCTGGGCGTGGAATGCGGTCCCCACGCGCGCCGGGTGCTTTGCCAGCGCATCCGTGGGGCCTTGGACGCCAGCGGAATCGCCGCCTCCTTGGGGAACGCCATGCGGATTCCTTCTTTGGGACTGCTGCAAGCCTGGCAGGAAGCGGATCAGGCCATGTACGCCGATAAGGAGGGTCGCCGGGTTCAGCAGGGCCAACGCGCCAGAAAATTGGAACGGAGCGCCTAGTTCACGGGGTACTCCACTCTTTTGTCGCGGCCAGCCGGATTGGTTTCGGGGCGCCTACTGCGACAGGAAGTCTCGTGTGCACTTCTCCGCGCAACTCCACACTTCGCGAGCGAGACCGGCCGCGTGCATACACCCCCGGCATGCGGCCATACAAAAGATGCGAGATGCGATAGACTACCGCTGGAGGCACTTGTGGAGTCAAATTCCGCACGCCGCAATTTCGTAAAGTCCGCAGCCGCCGGGCTGCTTTTGTTGAAGCCTGAGACCGTGTTCGGCAGTCAGGCAAACTCCGCCGTGGAGGTCGGATTGATCGGTTGCGGCGGCCGGGGCAACTGGGTTGGCGCGTTCTTCCCGGAGTTTACCGGCGCACGCCTGGTGGCGGTGGCCGATGTCATGCGAGATCGCCTGGATGCCACGCGAGCGAGTTTCAAGGTGGAGGCTGCGCGCACTTATTATGGGCCGGACGCTGCGCGCGAACTGATCGAATCGAAGCTTGACGCGGTGGTGATTGAGACGCCGCCGTATTTTCATCCGGAGCAGGCGCGCGCCGCGGTGGAAGCGGGTAAGCACGTTTACCTGGCGAAGCCGGTGGCGGTGGACGTGCCCGGATGCCGGAGCATTCTGGAGAGCGGCAAACGGGCGGAGGGCAAGCACAGTTTTCTGGTGGATTTCCAAACGCGCTCGCAACCCGTGTTCCAGGAAGCGGTGACGCGGTTGAGGCGCGGCGATATCGGGCCGGCTGTTTTTGCTCAGGTTTTTTACTACGCGGGCAGGCCCGCGGCAGATAAGTCAAAGCCCGGCATGGATGATGGCCAGCGGCGCATGCTGAATTTCTACATGGATCGCGTACTGGGCGGCGACATTATCGTGGAGCAGAACATTCATGTAATCGACCTGGCTAACTGGTATCTCGGCGGACATCCGCTTTCGGCTCACGGTGTGGGCGGGCGGACGGACTGGAGCGGAACGCCCTACAACGTGGGTGACGCTTACGACCATTTTCTGGTGACGTTCCAGTATCCGAACAAAGTGCAGGCGGACTTCAGCTCAAACCAACTCACCAATAGCTTCAGCGACCTTTGTGTCCGGTGCTTTGGGGTGCACGGCGCGATCGATTCCCATTATGGGGGGCTGGTGCGCATCACGGGCGATAACGCCTGGATGGGCGCGCAGAAAGACGATACTTTCCGGCAGGGTGCGATCAATAATGTGAAGGCGTTCGTGGATAGCATTCAGACCGGAAAGCTGGTGAACAACGCGGAACAGGCTGTGGAGAGCAACCTGACGGCGATTCTGGGGCGCAACGCCGCTTACGGCAATCAACTGATCACCTGGGAAGAATTGCTGAGATCGGAAGAGAAGTACGAGGCGAATCTTAAACTGCGGTGGTGAAGTTACATTACAGGGGATTCCGACCTGCACAACTGGCAGACACGAAGAGATTCTGGATCGCAGCCGGATGTAGTGTGCTTCTGCCGGGCGTAGCGGCCAGCGCGGGTTTGGCGCAATCGGCAAACGACGACATGAAAGACGCCGGGCAGAGTACGAAACGAGCCGCGAAGGATACCGGCAGGGCAACCAAGCACGCCAGCGCCAAAACGGCAGAGAAAGTGAAGACCCGCGCTCAGAAAGCCGTGAACAAGGGAGCATCGAAGGCGGAAGACTTCGCCGCGGAAGTGAAGCAGAAGAGCGGCACGTAAGCCCGTTGCCTAACGCCTGCCAAATGACGGATTGCCACCCGCCGGTTTCCTGGTTCACCGGCGATGCTCTCCGCCATACAGACGACGGCTCGGAAGGACGAGTTCCAGCGGCCGGGCGGGGCGGTCATCGGGAATGGACGTTGTGCTCGATGCGGGGGCCTTGTGCTCATCGCCGAACAGCGACCTCGTGCGCGATGGCGGGGCCAGGCGATTGAGAGGTAGTCGCACGCGCCCCGTCTACGGGCCGTGGCATTCCTGGGGCGGATAGGTTTGAATGGTTCCGGAGTTGCCGTTGACGGTGATGACGGCGGGGACGGCGCAGATTTCGACTGGAACTCCGGAGGGATAGATAAAGTTCATCTGGTAGATGATTTCGCCGGGGGCGGCCCCGCAGTACGTCACGGTGGCGTTGACCCCTCCGATGGTGAGAGCACAGGAGGTCGCGGTATAGGGCAGGGGAAGGGAGGGTGCCGGCGTGCCGTCGGCGAGGGGGGGGGTGGTGGGGCCGAAGCCGTTGCCCCAAAGGGTGCAGTATTCGCCGGGCTGGGGGAATTGTTGCTCGCCGATGCAGTCGACGAAGGCGACGTTGAGACTGTAGAGCGGGCCCGGTGTCTCATACCATTGGCCGAAGGCGGAAGGGGCGGAGTTGGCGAGGGTGATGGGAATGGGGTTGCTGAGGATGTTGTTGTTCAGGATTTCGACGTTCAGGGGCGCGGCGAGGGGGCTATCCCAGGGGATGGCGAAGTTGACCTGGGTGGGCGAGACATAGAGGAGCGGAGAGGCTTCGCCGTTGACGAAGACCTGGACGCCGGAGGCGGCTGGGGGAAGGCGTTCGTGGAGGCATCGAACGTCGCGCTGTTGGTGACGGCGGAGAGGTCCAGGCCGTAGATACTAGCCAAACTGCCGGGAGCGAGCGACGGGCTAACGGTGGCGGCGTCGACGATGCCTCCGACGTTAATGGAGGGTGCGGTGACGGCGGCGGGCTGGTAGACGCGCACGTAATCGACGAGCATGTCCTGGGGGAATTGGGTGGTGGCGTCGGGCGGGCCGGGCCAATCGCCGCCGACGGCGGCATTCAGGATGATGAAGAAGGGATTATTTGTGACGTTGAAGACCCAGCCCGCGGTGCCGCTGGTTTGGGTTTCGTAGAGGTTGCCATCGACATAGAAGGCGATTCGATCGGCGGACCATTCCACGGCGTAGACATGGTACCCATCGGCGAGAGCTCCCGTGGGGAGTTGATACTGCGCGGTGGAGTTGTAGCCATCGGGACCATGGAGGCTGCCGTAGGCGGTGGCGGGGGTGTCGCCAATGTTTTCCATGATATCGATTTCGCCGCAGGCGGGCCAGTTCACGGTGGTGATGTTATTGCCAAGCATCCAGAAGGCGGGCCACATGCCCTGTCCGGCGGGGATTTTGATGCGGGCTTCGATGCGGCCGTATAGGGCGGAGTACAGGCCTTCCGTTTTGATGCGAGCGGAGGTATAGACGCCGGGCGAAGGGTTTTCGATGTGGATATCGAGGTGGCCGAGGCCGTCAAGGTGGACGTTTTCGGGGGAGTTGGTGTAAGTTTCGAGTTCGTCGTTCCCGCAGCAATCGGTACCGAGGTCATAAGTCCAATAAGACGGATTGGGGAGGGTTCCGGCGGGTCCGTTGAATTCGTCGCTCCAGACGAGTTGCCAAGCGGTTCCGGCGGGCGCGGTTTGCGCTGGGGCAGACGCGGCGGCCAGCAGGAGGCCGACGATCACGAACACGATCACGATCCGCACATGTATATGGTAGCGAGTTTGTACGACTACGGGGGTGTTCTACGGGAGTCAGGCCGGCTGGGTCATGGTTTTTTGTGGGTTCTTGCACAATTCCAGTAATTCGCGCGCTAGTTCCACGGTAGCGGCCCAAGTGGTTGGCTTGGTGCGGTAGAGATTGACGCCGAGTTTCAGCACGTCGCGGTGCTCCTCGGGAGAGGCGATGGTGGTAACGACGGCCACGGTGACGTGTGCCAGTTCGAGGCTCTTGCGGATCTCACGCAGGACGGTAGCGCCGTCATAGCGCGGAAGGTGCAAGTCGAGAATAATCAGGCACGGCTCGGGCTCGTCGGCGCGGCAATGGTCGCGCACGAATTTCAGGGCGGATTCTCCGTCGGGGAGGATTTCCAACGAGTATGGTTCGCCTTGCAGGTCAAGCGCGTGTCGCAACAGAGTTGCGTCGGCATCATTGTCTTCGATGGCGACAATGCGGTGGATG
This sequence comes from Bryobacterales bacterium, assembly GCA_963738375.1. Taxonomy (GTDB): domain Bacteria; phylum Acidobacteriota; class Terriglobia; order Bryobacterales; family Bryobacteraceae; genus Bog-159. The sequence continues at coordinate 251,815 of CAVTWL010000008.1, forward strand.
GATTGGCCCAATGGAAATGCCTTTCTTCGGATTACTGTATCATGCGCGGGTGGGGGCTTTGGCGTACGGCAAGCATGCAGGTAAGCGGCAGCACAGGCAAATGCGTACTTCGCGAGTAGGGTTCTTTTCATCTAAGAAGGAAAGCGATCACGAATCAAGAAGTCAGGAGACTAAAGACATGACGAATTTGGGTGGGAGTTTTACGCTTCCGGGGACGGAAATTGGTTTGAACCGGATGGGGTATGGCGCGATGCAGCTGGCAGGGCCGCAGGTGTGGGGACCGCCGCGGGATGTGGATGCCGCGGTGGCGGTGCTGCGCGAGGCGGTGTCGGCGGGCGTAAACCATATCGATACCAGCGATTTTTATGGACCGCATGTTACCAATCAGATCATCAAGCAGGCGCTCCATCCTTATCCGGACGAGTTGACGATCGTGACGAAAGTGGGGGCGCGGCGCGGGCCGGACAAGTCGTGGATTCACGCGCGGTCGCGGCAGGAAGTGATGGATGCGGTGCACGACAATTTGCGCAATCTGGGGTTAGAGGCGCTGGATGTGGTGAATCTTCGCGTGGGAGCGATGATGGGTCCAGCGGAGGGGTCGATTGAAGCGCCGCTGACGGCGCTCGCGGAGCTCAAGCAGCAAGGGCTGATCCGGCATATTGGATTGAGCAATATTTTTGCGGGACAGCTGGCGGAGGGGCAGAAGATTACGGAAGTTGTTTGCGTTCAGAATCATTACAATCTGGCGCATCGGGAGGACGATGGGTTTCTGGACGACCTGGCGGCGCAAGGCATTGCGTATGTGCCGTATTTTCCGCTGGGAGGGTTTACGCCACTGCAGTCGGCGGCGCTGGATGGCGCGGCGGCGGCGATGGGCGCGACTCCCATGCAGGTGGCGCTGGCATGGCTGCTGCAGCGTTCCAAGAATATCCTGCTGATTCCGGGGACGTCGTCGACGGGACATTTGCGAGAGAATTTGCAGAGCGCCTCGGTGAAGCTGCCGGACGCGGTGATTGCGCAGTTGGATGCGATCGGGGCGAAGACGGTATATCGTGGGTGATAGGGAAGGACTGAGCGATTGATGCCGTTGGCGATTCGTGAATTCCAGCCGGGCGACGAAGCTTGTTTCCGCAGGTTGAACGAGGAATGGATCACGCGCTACTTCCGCATGGAAGCGAAAGATACGGAGGTGTTGGACGATCCTCAGTCGCGCGTTCTGGATGCGGGCGGGCGAGTGTTCTTCGCCACTGTGGACGGAGAGTGCATCGGCTGCTGTGCGCTGCTGCGTTTGAGGGCGGACGAGTTCGAGGTGGGCAAGATGGCGGTTGCGCCGCAATATCAGGGCGCCGGGATTGGACGCAAACTGCTGCAAGCGGTGGTAGACGCGGCTCGGGCATCGGGGACAAGGCGGCTTTTTCTGGAGACGAATCACGTGCTGACGGCGGCAATCCGATTGTATGAGTCGATTGGCTTCGTGCATTTGCCGGCGGAACGGGTAACGCCTTCGGAGTATGCGCGGTCGGATGTCTCGATGGAGATGTTTTTGCGCTAGGAGAGAAAAACTGCCAGGAGAGGTTATGAGCGACGGACGCGAGGAGCGGGAGGAACGGGAAAAGCGGATCGAGCAGGAGAAGCGCGAGGATCGAGAAGACCGGATCGATCGCGGGGAAGGCGATGAGTGGGAACCGGAGCGGGTTGACTCGTAGCTTTGGTGGAGGACTCGCGATTTACTGAGCCAAGAACCCGGCGATGGTTTTGTTGAACAGAGCGGGTTGATCGACAAAGTTCATGTGTCCGCTTTGGGGGAAAATGACGAGCTTCGAGCCCGCGATGAGGCGGTGCATTTCTTCCGCCAGGGAGGGCGCGCTTTCGTCGTGATCCCCGGCGGTGATTAGCGTGGGCACCTTGAGGGTTGGAAGGCGGCCGGCGTACTCCACGGATTTCAGATTGCCGTCGATGATGAATTCGCCGTGGGAACCCCACATTTCGCGGTAGAGGTCCCAGGCCATATTGCCGTTAGCGAGGGGATCGTAGTTGGCATCGGGGCGACGCTGGTAGAGGTACGGGAAGTAGCCTTCCGCCCAGGCGGCGATCATATAGTCGTTGGTGTAGCGGTTCTTTTCGTAGTCCTTGCCGTGGCCGTAGAGGCCGGCCTTTTCCAGGGAGAGGATGCGATCGCGCAGTTCGGGCGTCATGTTCGCGAGCATCTTTTGGAACACTTCGTTCATTTTGCTGGTGCTGTGAAAGGTGCTACACAACATCAGGTGGGTGAGGTTCGCCTGATATTTCAGAGCGTAGGCCTGGGCGAGCACGCCTCCGTAGGAGTGCCCCAGCAGGCTGATGCGGCCGAGTTTCAAGCCTTGGCGAACGGCTTCGACGTCCTCTACCATGTTCTCGACGGTGTAGCCGGCAGGGTCGTCGAGTTTTTCCGATTTGCCGGAGCCGCGTTCGTCGATGAAGACCAACTTGTTGTGGCGGGCTAGCGGCAGGAGGTACGGGAGGAAGTAGTCGTGAGAGGCGCCGGGACCGCCGTGGACGATCAGCAGCGGTGTTCCCTGCCCCAAGGTCTGGTAATAAATCAGGACGCCATGGGCGTCCACGAAGCCATCCTGCAGCGGGTAAGTGGCAGGCGTCTGGGAGCAGGCGAGGGAGGCGAAGAGCAGGAGAGCGGCGAATATTCTCATCCGAACGAGGATATCAGTACTCGACGCCGATGAGGAAAAGGCCTTTGGCGGGGGCGCTGGGGCCCGCTTTGCGCGGGGCGCCGGGGACGAGGAGGAGCGCGCGCCAGGCGGCTTCGTCGAGGTTGCCGCGGCCGGTTTCGAGCAGGGCTCCGACGATGTTGCGCACCATGTGCTTGAGGAAGCCGCTGCCGCGCACGCGATAGACGAGCCGGCCGGGCTGGGATTCAAGGCGGGAGCTGAAAATGAGGCGTACCTTAGTTTTGCCTTGAACGTCGCGATCGTCGGCGGCGGCGAAGGCGGTGAAATCGTGTTCGCCTTCGAGGACGGTGGCGCAAGCGGTCATGCGGTCGACATCGAGCGGATAGGGGTGGTGATGGACGTAGCGCCATTCAAACGGGGAGCAGACTTCGGCGCGGACGATGCGGTATTCGTAGGTCTTGGCCACGGCCTGGAATCGCGGGTGGAAATCGGGATGGACTTCCGCCGTGGTGAGGATGCGGATGGAGGGAGGCAGGAGCCGGTTCATGGCTTTGCGGAGATTGGGCGCCGGGATCGGATTTTCGAGGGAGAAGGCCGCTTCCTGCGCCAAGGCATGGACGCCGGCATCGGTGCGGCCGGAACCGGCTACGTGAACGGGGCGGCCTTCGATTTCGGCGATGACCGCTTCGAGGGTACCCTGGATGGTTTCGAGTCCGGGCTGAACCTGCCAGCCGTGGAAGTCGGTGCCGTCGTAAGCGAGTTGAATCCGGATGCGGCGCATTACCCGCCCAGCTTCAAACGGGCCGGGAGCCCGGCTTGACCACGGGGGCGCCTTGGGCGCATAGGGGGCAGGCGGAGGGATCGTAGGCGGTAACTTGCAAGGTGACGAGGGCGACGCGGGGCGTTCCGACGTCGGACTGGCCTCCGCTGCGGTCGACGATGGAGCCGGCGGCGACGGGGTTGGCTCCGGCGGCGCGGAGCACATCGACGACGTCGCGGGTGCTGCCTCCGGTGGTGATGACATCTTCGACGACGAGGGCGGCCTCGCCGGGATTCACGGTAAAGCCGCGGCGGAGGGTCATCTTTTTGTTCTCGTCGCGCTCGGTGAAGAGGAAGCGGGCACCGAGGGCTCGCGCGACTTCGTGCCCGATAATGAGGCCGCCGAGGGCGGGTGAGACGACCAGACCGACGGGTTCGTGCAGTAAGGGGCGGATGGCAGCGGCCAGCATGCGGCCGAGTTTTTCGGCGTGATCCGGATGCTGGAGCACGAGGGCGCACTGCAAGTACTCCGGGCTGTGAAGGCCGCTGGTGAGGCGGAAATGGCCGTTCAGGTAAGCGCCGGTTTCGCGGAATAGATCGAGAACGGACTGGGCTTGCGGCGTCACAAAGGCCTACTATACCATTGAGAAACCAATGCCAACCATGCATCGCTTTCGTTCTTTCGTTTCGATCCTTTGCGTTGAACTGCTGGTGTCGCCCGCGCTGGCGCAGCCGGCTCATGAAATCGTGGAGGCGGGCGGTTCGTTCTCGTGGCTGACGGGCCGGTATCGCATGCCGTCGGTCGCGCCCATCAGCATGGGGAACTCGCCGCGGCTGGAGATGCTGCTGCGGGCCGGACGGCTGTACCTTTCGATGCAGGATTGCATCGCTTTGGCGCTGGAGAACAATATGGACATCGAGATCCAGCGGTATGGGCCTCAGATCGCCGATGCGCAGGTGTTGCGGGCGAAGGCGGGGGCGTTCGCGCAGGGGGTTTCGACGTCGGTGACGGCGGGGCCGACAAGCGCGCAGCCGGGCGGAGTTGCGCAGAGCGGCGTTTCGGGCAATCCATCGACACAGGCCAGTTCAGCGAGCGCAACAGCGGTGGGGAATACGGTGATCACGCAATCCGGTCCGCCGATTCCTGTTTACGATCCGGCAATCGTGGCCAATGCCAGTTGGGCGCATCAGACGATTCCGGAGAGCAGCACATTCATCGCGGGGACCGACGAATTGATCCAGCGCCAGGATCTTTCCGGCATCACTTACCAGCAGGCTTTTTCGACGGGAACGTCGGTGAGTTTGGGCTTGAGCAATTCGACGGCGGTGGGCAATAGCGCCACGACGTTGTTCAATCCGGTGACCAGCTCTTCGTTGGGGATTACGGTGACGCAGCATTTGCTGCAGGGGTTCAGCATCGCAGTCAACCAGCGCCAGATTCATATTGCACGGAACAATCGCGAACTTTCGGATCTGACTTTCAAGCTGCAGGTGATTACTACGGTGGCGGCGGTGATGGATCTTTATTGGGATCTGGTGACATTCAACGAAAATGTTCGGGTGCAGCAGCAGGCGGTGGCGACGAGCACCAAGCTTTACGAAGACAACCAGAAACAGGTGGACGCCGGGATGATGGCGCCGATCGAAGTGGTGCGGGCGGAAGCGCAACAGGCAACCGACCAGCAGAATCTGACCATTGCGGAGACGCAACTGTTGCAGCAGGAGACGATTCTGAAAAACGCGCTGAGCCGGAACGGGGTGGCCAGCCCGGCGGTCGCGGAGGCGCGCATTGTGCCGACAGACCGGATTCGCGTGCCGGATGTGGAGCCGGTGACGCCGATGCCGGATCTGGTGGCGATGGCGTTTTCGGCACGGCCGGAGCTGGCGCAGAATCGCATTCAGGTGACGAATCAAGAGATTACCCTGCATGGATCGAAGAATGGATTGCTGCCGACGCTGGACTTGGTGGCGGGGATGTCGAACAATGCGCTGGCGGGACAGGTCAACAGCGTGTCTTCTACTTTCCCATTTAGCTTTGGAACGCCAAGCCCGGCTTTCGTGGGTGGGTACGGTACCGTTTTGAAACAGCTATTCGACCGCAACTACCCGAACTATTCGGCGGGATTCAACCTGACGGTGCCGCTGCGGAATCGGGCGGCGCAGGCGCAGGCAATCAACGACGAACTGACTTTGCGGCAACTGCAGTTGGGCGTAGCGCGGCTTGAGAATCAGGTGCGCGTGGATGTGCAGAACGCGGTGATTGGGGTACAGAACGCGCGCGCGCAGTATCGGGCGGCGACCAAAGCGCGGGTTCTGCAGGAGCGGACGCTGGACGCGGAGCAGAAGAAGTATGCTGCCGGGGCGTCGGTGATTTATAACGTGATCCTGACGCAACGCGATCTGGCCACGGCGCGGCAGAGCGAGCTGGCCGCGGAAGCGGCTTACGCGAAATCGAAGGTGGAGATGGAGCGCGTGACCGGGCAGACGTTGAACAACAATGGGGTGTCGTTGGGCGAAGCGTTTCAAGGAGTCGTGTCGAGGGCGCCGTCGCCATTGCCACCGGCGGAGAAAGACGAGAGTAAACCTTCGAGATAGGGCGGCCGATTTTGCGCGAGCGGTTGTACCGTAATGGTCCAATATGTGTCGCGCTGATGCCAATTTTGCACGCCGGGACTAGTGGTTTTCTGCTATTTGCTTGGAAATGCGTAGTTTGGCGTTTGGCGCGTCGATTGCTTTAGGAGACGGCGTGACACCAAGAGAGCAAGCCCGGCGAGTAGCGATTGAAACCCCGCTTGGTTCCCTCCAATCATTTACCCCGCTAGAACCCTCTGCTTACCTCTAATTCCCCGCAATCGCTATCGCTGGGCTTGTAGAAGTATTACAGGCCCAGCTTCTGCTGCATGTTATCTTCGGAAACGAATGTCCCAACGCCATCCGGTGCAGGTTCGTCGCGTTGACGAATGCGCCACGCTCGACGAAATTTTCCGCCATTGCCTGCCTGCTTTCGGTGGGGCTTATTTACGCCGCATCTATACGATCCTGGATCGCGCGATGGAGAAGGGTTGTCCGCTCACGATTGCGATCGCCGGGCCGGTGACGGTGTCGGGCCAGCACTTGGCGTGGCTGATCCCGCTGCTTGAGACTGGCTGGGTAGCGTACATCAGCACTACCGATGCGGTTTGCTATCACGACGGGCATCGCAGCCTGGATTCGCACCCGGACCCGATTCACGAAGTGCCGATTGCGAGCGACGATGCGGCTCTGCGGGACGAAGGCACCATCCGCGTGACGGATATGGCGTTCGACGAAGCGGTGCTTTTGGACCAGGACCGGTTTTTAAGCGCCTGTCTGGCGCTGCCGGAATTTCAGAAGAAGATGACCGGGACGGAACTGCGGTACCGGCTGGGCGCTTATTATGCGGCGCAGGAGAAACGCAATGGCGTTCCCGAGGGTCTGCTGGCCACGTGCCATCGGCTGGGCATTCCGGTGCTGGTAGGGGCACCGGCGGATGGCAGCGTTTTTCTGAATTCCATGAAGTTGTGGGCGATGCGGAGCGCGGGGATTTTGCCGGAGTACGGGTTCGACCTGGATTTGCACGCGGAGGTTTTCGAGGCTTGCGCTTACCATCGCTGGGGATTGTTCGAGAGCCCGGCGCGGTCGCTAGCGACGCTGATCCTGGGCGGCGGGGTGCCTAAGAATTACAATTTACAGCCGGAGCCGGCGCTGGGGCAGGTGCTGGGATTGCCGAATGTGCGGGGGTACGAGTTCGATGTGCAGATTGTGACCGCGCCGGTGACGGACGGATCTTTGTCGTCGTGCCCTCCGGCGGAAGCGGTGACCTGGGGGAAGGTGGACAAGGACACTTATCTGCAGACGACGGAGAGCATGCAGGCGGATTATTCGATGCTGATGCCGTTTGTGGTGAAGGCGCTGCTCGACCGGCATGCCCGGCGCGATGCGTACCGGCTTTATGAAAACCGAGAGGCGCTTTGCGAGCGGCTGCGAGAGGATGTGCGGCGGAACCGGGATTGGCTCCTGCGAAGCGTGGAATATCCACTGGCGGGGCCGATTGGATTGTAAGACGGGGGGGATTTGGATGATTACGAGTGCAGCAGTTGCCGCCACGGCGGCTTTATTGTTCGGCGGCGCCGCGGCCGCCCAAATTCAGGGCTTATGCAACACGGGTGAAACGGTCAAGAATGTCGACGGTTGCAGCTCGCATTTGGTGGCGCCCAATCCGGCTGGCGGAGGTCCCAATCAGGACGGGAACTGGTCGGTGACTTATTCGTCGAGCGCGACTCCTATCATTCCCTGCGAACTGACGGGTTACGCGCTGGCCTACGTGGATACGCCGCCCTCGGGATGGGTGGGCCCGAACACCAGTTCGGAATGGATCATGCCTTACGATGGCGAGGACAACCATCTGGCGGGTTGGTATGTTTACTCGACTGTTTTTGCGGTACCCGCGGTGCTTCCGGATGGCAGCACACCGAAGGGCGTAACGGTCAACGGCCAGGTTTCGTCGGACAACACGACTTACTCAATTTATCTTTACAGCCCCGCGAACGCCGCACATCCGGCAAACTGCTCTACTGTTTCGGGACAGACGTTTCCGGTCAATCCAAAGGAAACCAGCGGCGAAGCCGATCAGCAGCAGTGGTGGCCATTCCACTTCACGAATCGAGATGAGTTAAGTCCGGGCGGCTACGCCATCGTGTATTTCGTGGTGCTCAATGCCTATTTTCCGTCGGTGGCGGGCGGGGAATCGCCGACAGCATTTCGCGCTGAGTTCTCCAGCAATTCCGCGTTCCACTAGGCGCATTTCGCTAGGGTGCGGGCGGGGAAGAAGGGTGGTTTTGGAGCGTTTGCCGGCGCGCGCGCCTCAAGGGCTAGGTTGCGCGGACTACTTCGAGGAAGGCACGGGCGGCGTGGCTCAGGACCCGTTTAGAAGGGTAGATCAGGCGGATCTTGCGCTCTACGGTGAGTTCCTTTACCTTGACCTCGCTGAGGAGGCCTTGTTCGATTTCCTGCTCGACGCACATGCGGGGCAGGAATGCCACGCCCTGGTTATTTTGCACGAGCTTGCGGATGGTTTCGATGGTCGGCATTTCAACCGGCATGTTGAGGGGTACGCGGCGCTCCTGGAAGGCGCGGATCACCACTTCGCGATAGGGGGAGATCACGTTGTGGGCGATGAAGGTTTCCGACGCCAGGTCTGAGATCGAGACTGACTTGCGGCCGGCCAGACGGTGTTTGGGCGAGAGGACGAAGGTGAGCGAGTCGGTGTAGATGACGCGCGAGGCGAGGCGCTCGTCGGGGGGCTCGAAGCTGATCACGCCCAGTTCGAGGTTGCCATCGAGCAGTTCATTCGGAATTTTGCTGGAGAGGCTGCGGCGGACGCGGATGCGGATCTTGGGGTAGAGCTTCCGGTAATTCTCGATGTGGCGGAGGAGGTACAGCGAAGTGGATTCGTTGGCGCCAACGGTGAGAGTGCCGGAGGAGTTGTCGCGCAGCTCGGCCAGGGAATTTTCCATTTCGTGGCGGAGGTTTTCAAAGCGGTGGGCGAAGTCGAGGACGGTGCGGCCGGCGTCGGTCAAGACGAGGTCCTTGGCGGAGCGGTCGATCAGTTTTTCTCCCAATTCGGCTTCGAGGCGCTGGAGCGCCAGGGAAACGGCGGGCTGGGTGCGCAAGAGGCGTTCGGCGGCGCGGGAGAAACTTTTCTCGGTGGCGACGGTGAGGAAGACCTGAAGGGCGTGCAATTCCATCTAAGACTTAGCATAACAAGAGATTATACGTACCGCTAATATTATAAATTTGCTAAATCCGAACGGGCACCGCATAATGGCCCAAGACGGCGATTTTTATGAGTGATCGAGTTTACATATTCGATACCACGCTGCGGGATGGCGAGCAATCGCCGGGCTGCAGCATGAACGTGCCTGAAAAGATCCGCATGGCCCGGAAGCTGGTGGAACTGGGTGTGGATATTCTGGAGGCGGGTTTCCCCATCGCGTCGGAAGGCGATTTCGAAGCGGTAGACGCCATCAGCCGCGAGTTCCCGTGGGCGCAGGTGGCGGCGCTGGGCCGCGCGTGCACGCTGGACGTGGAGCGGGCCGCGCAATCGCTGAACCACGCGCGGCGGCCGCGTATCCATACCTTCATCGCCACGAGCGATATTCACCTGAAGTATAAACTGCGCAAATCGCGGCAGCAGGTGCTGGAAGAAGCGGTGGCGGCGGTCGAACTGGCGCGGCAGTACGTGGACGATGTCGAATTTTCGGCGGAGGACGGGGCGCGCACGGACCCCGATTTTCTGGAGCTGATTTCGCGCGCGGTGGTGGCGGCCGGGGCTCGGACGGTAAATATTCCGGACACCGTGGGGTACGCGGTGCCGTTCGAATACGCGGCGCTGATCAACCGGATTGTGAGGGCTCTGGGGGATTGCGCGATTGTCAGCGTACACTGCCATGACGATCTGGGACTCGCGACGGCGAACTCGATCGCCGCGGTGGAAGCCGGGGCGCGGCAGATCGAATGCACGATTAACGGCATTGGCGAGCGGGCGGGCAATACGGCGCTCGAAGAAGTGGTGATGCTGTTTAAGACGCGGCAGGACAAGCTGCCTTACGACACCGGCATTCGGACGGAACATCTTTATTCCGCGAGCCAGTTGCTGAGCTCGATGATTACGTTTGGGCCGCAGCCGAATAAGGCGATTGTGGGACGAAATGCTTTTGCGCACGAGGCGGGGATTCATCAGGACGGGTATTTGAAGGAGAAGAGCACCTACGAAATCATGGATCCGCACAGCGTGGGCGTGCCCGAGAGCAAGCTGGTGCTGGGGAAACATAGCGGACGCCATGCGCTGAAGAAACGGACCGAGGAGCTGGGCTTCGATCTTACGCACGAAGAATTGCAGTCGCTGTACCACCGGTTCACTTCGCTGGCCGATAACAAGAAGGGCCTGATGGACGAGGAAATCGTGGAGATCATCGGCGAGATTCGCGCCGACGCGGAACCGATGGTAATGAAAGTGGCAGCGGACTGATGGAGCTGAGCGTCCTGGTTCTGCCCGGCGACGGCATCGGCACTGAGGTTACGCGCGAAGCGGTGCGCGTGCTGCGGCACGTAGCGGACAAGTGGAAACATCCGCTGTATCTGGCTGAGGGGCTGCTGGGCGGGATCGCCATCCACAAGACGGGCAGCCCGTTTCCGGAGGAGACCGCGCGCCTGGCCGCGGACGCCGACGCGACGCTGCTGGGCGCGGTGGGTCTGCCGGAGTTCGACAATTACCCGCCGGAAAAGCGGCCCGAGAAAGGGTTGCTGGGAATTCGGAAAGCGTTGGGAGTTTTCGCAAATTTGCGGCCGGTGCGGGCGTTTGCGGCGCTGCTCGATTCGTCGCCGCTGAAGAACGAGCTGGTGGAAGGCACGGACATGATCATCGTCCGCGAGCTGACCGGCGGTATTTATTACGGCACGCCGCGCGGGATTTCGGGCACGGGCGCCGAGACGCGGGCCGTTAATACCATGACTTATACGCGCGCTGAAATCGAACGCGTGACGCACATGGCTTTTCATCTGGCAGGGGGGCGCCGCGGTAAGGTGACGTCGGTGGACAAGTCGAATGTGCTGGAGAATTCTCAGTTATGGCGGCAGGTAGTGGTCGAGATTGCCGCTGGATACCCCGATGTAACGCTGGATCACCTGCTGGTCGATAACTGCGCGATGCAGTTGATCCTGAATCCGCGCCGGTTCGACGTGGTACTCACGGAGAACATGTTCGGCGACATCCTCAGCGATGAGGGCGCCGTGCTGGCGGGATCGATCGGCATGCTCCCCTCGGCCTCGCTCGGCGGACGTAAAGCGTCCGGCGCGTGGGTCGGTTTGTACGAGCCGGTACATGGCTCGGCGCCCGACATTGCCGGTCAGAATAAAGCAAATCCGCTGGGAGCGATCGGCTCGGTGGCGGCGATGCTGGAATACAGTTTCGGTTTGCAGGAAGAAGCCGCCCGAGTGAACGCCGCGATCGAAGCCGTACTGGGTAGCGGACGAGTGACGGCGGACCTCAAACCGTCAGGCGTGCCGGCGACCACCGAACAAGTGGGCCAGGCCGTGTGCGCTGCTATCGGATAGGCCTGGGAGCTTACCAGCTCCCGGACTGTCTGGTGTTAGGTTGAAAATAGCAATTATGCCCCCCCGAACGATCATCGAAAAACTTTGGGACGCGCACGTGGTTCACGAACAGGCGGGCGCACCCACATTGTTGTATATCGACCTGCACCTGGTGCATGAGGTGACCTCGCCGCAAGCGTTCCAGGGTTTGCGCGAGCGCGGGCTGAAGGTGCGGCGGCCGGATCTGACGGTGGCCACGACGGACCATAGCACTCCGACCACCGATCCATCGCTGCCGATTGTGGACCCGATTGCGGCGACGCAGGTGGCGCAACTGGAGACCAATTGCCGCGAGTTTGGAATTCGCTGCTATGGCCGGCAGAGCGACCGGCAGGGGATCGTGCATGTGATCGGGCCGGAACTGGGGCTAACGCAGCCGGGCATGACGGTGGTCTGCGGCGATTCGCATACGGCGACGCACGGGGCGTTCGGCGCGCTGGCCTTTGGGATCGGCACCAGCGAAGTGGAGCACGTGCTGGCGACGCAGTGCCTGCTGCAGAGAAAGTCGAAAACGCTGGCGGTGGAAGTGGATGGCGTGCTGCGCAACGGCGTGACAGCCAAGGATATTATTTTGGCGCTGATTGCGCGCATCGGAGTCGGCGGTGCGACGGCTTCGATTGTGGAATACCGGGGATCGGCGATCCGGGCGCTGAGCATGGAAGAGCGCATGACGGTGTGCAACATGTCGATCGAGGGCGGCGCTCGGGCGGGCATGATTGCGCCCGACGACATCACTTTCCAATATCTTTCCGGCAGGCCGCATGCGCCGAAGGGCGCGGATTGGGATGCGGCGGTGGCGCGGTGGAGGCAACTGCCCAGCGACGACGGGGCAGCCTTTGACCGTACGGTGACGATCGATGCAGCGGAACTGGAGCCGATGATTACCTACGGCACCAACCCCGGGATGGGGATGGCGATTACGGCTGCGTTGCCGGATCCTTCGCAGGTGGGCGATGCGCTGCAGCGCGATTCGATTGCCAAGGCGCTGCGGTATATGGATCTGGAAGGCGGCAAGCTGCTGCTGGGGCATCCGGTGAACGTGGTGTTTATTGGAAGCTGCACGAATTCGCGGATTTCGGATTTGCGCTCGGCGGCTGGACTGTTGAAGGGACGGAAGGTGAATCCCAACGTGCGGGTGATGGTGGTTCCGGGATCGCAGGCGGTGAAGCGGCAAGCGCAGGAAGAGGGATTGCCGGAGATTTTCCGGGCGGCGGGATGCGACTATCGGGAGCCGGGGTGCTCGATGTGCATCGCGATGAACGGCGATCAGTTGCAGCCGGGGGAGTACAGCGTTTCGACCAGCAATCGCAATTTCGAAGGGCGGCAGGGCAAGGGCGGGCGGACGTTTCTGGCTAGCCCGTTGACGGCGGCGGCCGCCGCGCTGACCGGCGTGGTGACGGATGTGAGGACCCTGTTATGAGATTCAGCAGCAGGCTGGTGCCAATGCCGATGAACAATATCGATACGGACCAGATTATTCCGGCGCGGTTTTTGAAGACGATTTCGAAGCAGGGGCTGGACAAGCAGCTTTTCAACGACTGGCGGTACGACGCGGAGGGCCAACCTAATGCTGATTTTATTCTGAATCAGCCGCGGGCGAAGGGTGCGCAGATTTTGCTGGCCGGGGACAATTTCGGGTGCGGCAGCTCCCGGGAACATGCGCCATGGGCGCTGACGCAGTTCGGATTCCGGGCGGTGATCAGCACCTCGTTTGCCGATATTTTCAAGCAGAATTCGCTCAAGAATGCGCTGCTGCCGATTGTGTTTGGGGCGGAGGCGCATGCGGCGTTATTTGCGCGCGTGGATGCGGACCCGGACACGGCCGTGACGGTGGATCTGGCGGCGCAGACTGTGTTGCTGCCGGATGGAACTCAGGTTGATTTTCCGATCGACCCTTTTTCGCGGCACTGCCTGCTCGAAGGCGTCGACGAGCTCGGCTATATTCTGAAAAACGAACCGGCGATTGCGGTGCATGAAGCGTCCCGCGTCGGCTCCATTGACACCCGTCTTTAGGGTTTTGGCTGCTCCGTCTCTGGCTTGGTCGTGAAACGTTCAGTAACTTCGCGTTTTTCAAAGAAGTTGTCCCAGCAGAAGACATCACTCCCCTCGATATCCAGAGCGTTCTCCTGGGGCGACGTTTCGAAAACATTCCCTACTATAACGACCCCGCGTGCCAATGGGCCGACGTAAACTGCCGTGAATGTTCCACGCTTAGTTGAAGTATCTTGCCGCGCAGGCAGATTATCCATGGGGCTTACCGGTCTCATCGGCACCACGCCACTGTAACTGTCCGGCACAGTGATCGGCTCGCCGGCCTGCACCGTCCGCTGTGATGTAGGCGCTGGGGTCGCCGGAGCCGAGGCTTCGTCGGCACACCACGAGATCACCGGGAGGAAAAGAGCGACGAACCGAACAAAATCATAGATCTTCATGATCTCACTCAAGATGTATATCGGTGCCCGCGCGCCTCCGCTGTAGGTCCCGCATAACGTTTTTCCGCCAGCCAGTTTACGCAGGATGGGCAATTCGGCCAAGATCTCCGCTTTTGCGATCAGCTCCCTTAGAAAATTGCGGGTCTTCGTAGCGGACGGGTCTTGTCGATGGTACAGGTCATTGGGGGAAAACCGCCACCTTCACCTTCCTCAATGAACTCCTGTTACCGCCTGCTTCTTATCGAAGAATTCCGAACAGCGCGTGCTTTTCTGGGGACGCGGCCACTACTAGGAGAGCAATACCGGGCGTTGCAGGCTCTCCTACCCATGTGCCAAGATTTCGCGATCATAACCAGGTGTTCAGCGGAGTCACCGTGTAACCGTTGATCCTGGTGGATTCGAGCGTCTGGATCGACTATTTTCAAGGAACAATCACCGATAAGACGGAGATGCTGGGCAGTGTGCCTGGAGCCGAAATGCCGGCAACCGGCGACGTGATTCTAGCGGAGGCGTTCCAGGGCTTCAAGCGTTACAGCGAATTTGAGTTGGCTCGCGGGATCCTCACTTCACTGCGCGCGGTGAAGTGTGAGGCCGGACGCCGCGGTCGAAGCCGCCGGAAATTTCCGCAAACTGCGCAGGCTGGGTGTAACGGTGCGCAAGACCATCGGCGCCCTGATTGCGGCGCTGTATTGAAAGAGGATTTGAATAATTCCACCGCGATAAGGATTTCCAGCCTTTCGCCTCACTCCTCGGCTTGCGCGTGGCCGTTTAATTAGCAACAAAAACTTGGCGCTACCTCTCTGTCCCCCGTCCGCGACGTTGGTCTGATAACGATCGCCCACTGCGCGGGCAACTTCAGTCTGGCTGGCTCTCGGGCCTTCCGGTTGCGAGAAGTACCTGTGGCCCCACATCACACCGAAGCTGCCTAAATGCGTCCCGCCATTCCGGGCAACCCGATTCAACCTGCCGCACCTTGGCCTAACATGGCGTAGGCGGTTGATCTCAGAGTAGGAACGAACTCCATGACGGTACCCGGGCTTCCCCCCCGTGCGCGTTGAATACTGTTCCCCCAGAACGTTCGCGTGCCATACCATAACCGTTGTTAATCCGTCCGATTGTAATTTTCTTAGGCGTCGCCCCCAACAGGTATGCTACAAAAGATGGAACAGCGTTCGTTGCTTTGCGTCGATAAGTACAGAGGGTGCTTCCTAACATGAGGGGCGACCGAGAGTACATCAACATACCGGGCAACAAGCTTCACGAACTTCCTCCGCTGCTGGTGCGCCGCGGTTCCGATGCCCCTCCGCTCGATCTGTCCTCCGCCATCCTCGAAGCCGAAGAAATGCTCCCTGAAGTGGATGTCGAGGAAACCATTCTGGCACGCCGCAAAATGGACCTTGCCCTCACCCTCACCGAGCAGTACCGCGGCCTCCTCACCCACTGGCACTGGGGAGAATCCATCGTCGAATGGATTCGCCAGTGTGAAATCACATTTCAGTCCGAATCGGCGCTGCGCAATTTGCTCCATCCCGATGTCTGGCCGCACGCCGGCCGCAGCAGCTTCGTCATGCTCCTCGCCGAGAAGAAAGTGACCACCCCCGGCGTCACCATCAAGAACGCCGTCGGTTTGCGCCTCACCTTTCGCCAGCCCCCGCCGATCGATTGCTGCACCAGCGAATTCCTGTTCTGCCTGAATTCCTCCATCGCTGGATCGGCTTACCACGCGTGGGCCCGCATGGGTTCTGGCGCCCCTGCCCTGCTGCCACCCGATCGCTTCCACTTCGACGTCCTCGAAGCCGATTTGCAGTAGTTCTGCTACCGTGAGAATTGGCCGGCGGCTTCTCCCACTACCTTCTCGATTGCCTGTCGATCATCGTCATCGACCTGCTCCTGGCTGGCGATAACGCCTTAGTCATCGCCTTGGCCGTGCGTTCGCTGCCCGATGGGCAGCGCCGCGTGGCCATGCTATCCGGCGCCTGGTTCGCTGTGCTCATCCGCATCGGCATCACTTTCCTGGCCGCCAAGCTCCTCGAAGTCGAATATGTCCAATTTGGCGGCGGCGTGTTCGTGCTTTGGATCGCGGTCAAAGTTCTGCGCGACGCGCGCGATCAGAAAGTGGAAGCCGCTTCCCCCCGGGTTCTCTGGCACGCCATCGGCTCCATCATCATCGCCGACCTCACCATGTCGACGGATAACATCCTCGCTGTGGCCGGGGCCTCCAAGGGCAACTTCTGGCTGATCGTTTTCGGACTCGCACTGAGCATACCCCTGGTCGTGACTTCGAGCACCTACCTGGCGCGCCTGATGGACAAGTATCCGGTGACGATCTACCTTGGCGCCGCCATCCTCGGACGCGTCGCCGGCGAAATGATCCTGGGCGATCCGTTCGTCCGCGGCTTGCTGCACCCCTCCGATGCCCTACGCTACGGCCTCGAAATCACCCTGATGGCCGCGGTCATCGTCGCCGGCCGTTGGCTCGGACGGCGTTGACAATCATTTACGAGCCTCCTTCTCATATTTGTGTCGAATGAGGTAGGAGGATCAAAAGATGTTCAAGAAAACAGTACTCTCCGCAATCGCACTGTTAGGCGTGTTGGCGGTTGCCCCGCACGACGCCAAAGCCGCCGTCAGAGTCGGAGTCGTGGTCGGGGCGCCCGCCTACCCCGTGTATCCGGTTTGCCCACCCGCCATAGCGGTCGCGCCGGCCCCGATCTTAGTTCGCAGACCATGGGTGGAACCCGGGGTCCGCTGGGATCGGCGGCACGACGTCCGCTTCCGCCGCTGACGGTTATCGCACAGTACCAACGGCCGCCCTCTGGCGGCCGTTTTTCATTCTATACTGTGAAGCATGGCCGAGCGCGGCCTTACCCCCCCAATCGGTTCGACGAGCCACGCAAGAAAATGCTAAAGTCCTAGAAGGGATGTCCCGCCGGCTTCCAAAACCGATCATTACAATGCCGTCAGTTCTCGTGGTACGTATTAGGGAGAATCCAGCTTGAGCTCCGACGGCCGCGGCGCCCAGACCAGCACAACGGCCGGAGTCTCCGCCGTGGGCCGCGCCGGTGGCGAGATGGGCGACCGCATCCGTTCCTTCGATTGGGCTTGCACCCCGCTTGGACCCATCGAATCCTGGCCGCAAAGCCTGCGCACCACGGTCAATATCCTGCTCTCCTCGCGTTACGCCATGTGGATGTGCTGGGGTCCGCGCCTGACCATGCTTTACAACGATGCCTATGCCCCCACTCTTGGCATCAAACACCCCACAGCGCTCGGCCGGCCCGCCAGCGACGTGTGGGCGGAGATTTGGTCCGATATCGGATCTCGTGTAGACGCTGTTTTGGGCGAGGGCGCGTCTACGTATGACGAGGGTTTGCTCTTGTTCCTCGAACGCAGCGGCTTCCCGGAAGAAACCTATCATACGTTTTCGTATAGCCCAATCGCCAACGATGAGGGCCGTACCAGCGGCATGCTGTGCGTCGTTACCGAAGAAACGGAACGTCAAATTGGCGCGCGCCGCCTCGCCACGCTGGGCGATGTCGCCTCCGCTCTCGCCGGCACCAACACCGAAGATGAGGTGCTGCGGGAGCTAACCGCGCATCTCGCCCACAACCGCAAAGATCTGCCCTTTACTCTGGCGTACCTTTACGATGAAACCGGGGCGGCGCGTCTCGGAGCCTCCAGTGGCATTATCCCAGGCAGTCCACTGGCGCCGGAACGAATCGATCCGGCCAATGAGTTTCCGTGGCCCGCCCGCCAAATCCTGGAGCATCCGGCAGCTCGGGTGATCCACGGCCTGGGCGACCTCAGGGAAGCCGGCTCTATCCCGGCGGGCGGTTGGAACAAACCGGCCGATCAGGCCGCCATCGTCCCCATCCGTCAGCAGGGGCAGGAGATTCCCGCCGGGTTCTTCGTCGTCGGCGTGAACCCGTACCGGCGCTACGACGCCGCCTACAGCGGGTTCGTGGATTTGGTGGCGGGCCAGATCGCCGCCGGTCTCGCAAACGCCCGCACCTACGAAGCCGAACGCAAGCGGGCCGAAGCGCTCGCTGAAATCGATCGCGCCAAGACCATCTTCTTCTCCAACGTCAGCCACGAACTACGCACGCCGTTGACCTTGATGCTGAGCCCGGTCGAGGAGTTGCTCGGCGCTCCTACCCGCCAGGGCACTGACGAGCGCGAACTGCTCAGCCTCGTCCACCGCAATGGCCTCCGTCTGCAAAGGCTGGTTAACAATCTTCTCGACTTCACCCGCATCGAAGCAGGCCGCGCCCAGGGGGCTTACGAACCAGTCGATCTCGCCCGTCTCACCACCGATCTCGCTTCCAATTTCCGTTCGGCCATGGAGAAGGCGGGACTGCAATTCACGATCGACTGTCGGCCGCTTCCTCAACCGGTCTATGTCGATCGCGAGATGTGGGAGAAGATCGTCCTCAATCTCCTCTCGAATGCGCTAAAGTTTACGTTCCACGGCAGCGTGCGCGTCCGTCTCGCCGCGCACGCAGACTCCGTCCAACTCAGCGTTGAGGACACCGGCACTGGCATTCCCCCACAGGAATTGCCGCGGATTTTCGATCGATTCCATCGCATCGCGGGCGCCAAGGGCCGCACTATCGAGGGCACTGGCATCGGGCTCGCCTTGGTGCAGGAATTAACCGCTTTGCACGGCGGCGCCGTTGCGGCCGCCAGCGAATTAGGCCAAGGCAGCACTTTTACCGTCACCCTTCATTTCGGAACCGCGCATCTGCCGCAAGACAAGATCCGTCCGGCCAGCGCTCCGCAATGGTCTTCCTCGCGCTCGGATGCTTTCGTCGACGAAGCGTTCCGGTGGCTTTCGACCGATGGGGCGGCTTCCCATTTGCCCGGCGAAACAGCCGGCCGCCCCATCGGTCGCTCGGCACCCACCGAACGAGTCCTACTGGCCGACGACAACGCCGATATGCGCGATTACATTACGCGCTTGCTCCGGGAACGCTACGTCGTCGATGCGGTCGCCAACGGTGAAGAAGCCCTGCAAGCCGCCCTGGCCGCCCCGCCCGATCTCGTCCTCAGTGACGTCATGATGCCCGTTCGGGATGGCTTCGGGCTGTTGCAAAAACTGCGCGAACTGCCCGAGACACGCACCATTCCCGTCATTCTGCTTTCCGCGCGTGCCGGCGAAGAGAGCCGCATTGAGGGCCTGGACGCAGGCGCGGACGATTACCTCATCAAGCCGTTCACCGCCCGCGAACTTCTGTCTCGTGTGGGCGCGCACCTCGCCATGCGGCGCCGCACCATGGAAGCTGAAGCGGCCCTGAAAGAAAGTCAGGCCACTCTGCAAAGCTTCTACGACAGTTCACCTTTTCTGATGGGCGTCACGGAACTGGAAGGCGACGAAATCATCGCCATTTACCGCAATGCCGCTACGGCCGGATTTTATGGCAAGGATCGCAATCGCTTTTCCGTTATGCCCCGAGCCGAACTTTGCGTTCCGCGCGCGGTCGATGACATTTGGGTCAGGCATTACCGGGAAAGTCAGGCACTCGGCCGCACGGTCCGCTTCGAATATCAGCATCCCCTGCCCGGCGGTATTTGTTGGATGAATGCCAGTGTTGGCTTCCTTGGCTACGGGCCGTCCGGCCGCCCCCGTTTTAGCTTCATCGCCGAAGATATCACCGACCGAAAAACCAGCGACCAGCTTCTGCGCCGCTCCAATGACGAATTGCGCCGCGCCAACGCCGATCTCGAGCAATTCGCCTACTCCGCCAGTCACGATATGCAGGAACCGCTGCGCCAGATCGCCATCTATAGCCAGCTGCTCGACAAGAAATATTCAAGCAAACTGGACGGCAAGGCTTCCGAGTACTTGGGCTTCTGCATTGAAGGCGCGCAGCGCATGGGCATGCTAATCAGCGGCCTCCTCGCCTATTCCCAAGTGGCGCGCTCGTCGGAAACGCCCAAGGGGCCGGTCAGCATCGCGGAAGTGCTCGAAACCGTCAAAAAGAATCTCTCCGCGATCATTGACGAAACCGGCGCGGAGATCGTCATTTCACCGATGCCCACGGTGCGCGGAGAAGCCGTTCCCCTGGTGCATCTCTTCCAGAATCTTGTAGGCAATGCCCTGAAATATCGAGGTCCACACAAGCCGCTCGTGCACATCGGGGCCACCGAGTTTCCGGACCACTGGATGTTCTCAGTCGCCGACAACGGCATCGGCATTTCCAAAGAATTCCACAACCAGATCTTTGGCATCTTTAAACGCCTGCATGACCGTACCGACTATCCCGGCACCGGCATAGGCTTAGCCATCTGCCAGAAGATCGTCGAGCGCAGCGGCGGCCGCATCTGGGTCGAATCCGAGCCTGGCGAGGGCTCCACATTTTTCTTTACCTTGCCGACCGCCCCATGACCACCGCAAAACCTCACATACTGCTAGTGGAAGACAACCCGGCAGATGCCAATCTGGTGGCGGAAGCACTCGGCGAAGAACACATTGAATGTGAAGTGTCCGTCCTGCGCGATGGCGCGCAAGCCATCACCTTTATCGATCGCCTGGACGCCGATCAGACCCAGCCGCGTCCGGATATTGTCCTGCTGGATTTAAATCTGCCCAAGATCGCTGGCCACGAAGTCTTGAAGCGCGTGCGCACCAGCCCGCGTTGCAAGAACGCCATGGTTTTGATCGTCAGTTCGTCGGATGCTCCCGCGGATCGAGAAACCGCCTTGAAACTCGGGGCCAACGGTTATTTTCAGAAGCCGGCGAATCTGGAAGAGTTCATGGAACTCGGGCCGCGCATCCGCGCCCTTTTGGAACTGGCCTGCCAGAGTTAACTCGGCGGCTTCTGCCAGGTGTTCCATAACCGCCTCACACGCCGCGTGAAATGCCTGCTCTTCTCTTTGTAAATCTCTTCGCCTGACTCGAAGGCCCGGCCGCTCAATTCTTCGCGGGTATCCCCGATCGCTTTCACCACTGAACGAACCTCGGCGTTTGAACCGAAGACCTCAGACGCTCCTGCCAGCGTGTCGGCCAAAACCACGAGATTGTGATCGTCCCCCAGCGTACGTTCCAGATCCTTCAAGCGCTTTTCGTACCCCTCGAACGAGCTATCCCAAACGTTTTTCAGCAGCCGCGTGTGATACCAATGCTCTTTCACGCGCTTCCGCCAATCGTGATAATCTTCCGGCTTACCCCGCTTCTTCGCACGCGCCATCGCCTTCTCTCCGCTACGGAGTGTATCGTCCAGTCCTTCCGCGATAGCGCCGAATCCATCGCGCGAAAGCGGCCACGCCCTCACTCGCGCCGCCGACCGCTCCAGCGCGACCATGACGTTGCCCATCACCTCCGCGACATTGGCCTGCTTTTCACCTAGCGCTTTGCGCGCCTGCAAACGATGCCGGATTCTCGTCATCAGGCGGCCATCCAACTCGCTCCGCCGCCTCTTGCGCAGTTCGTCGAAGGCTTCCACGATGGCGCCGGCGTCCCGCATCGGCGCCAGTTGGCGCCCGATATCGCGAAAAAGCGAGTTTTCCAATTTAAAAATCTCGCCCAGTTCCGGCTCCATCAAGCGCAGCACGCCGCGGATCTTCTTCAGGCTCTTGCGCACCTCGTGGATGGCAACGTCGCGGTCTGCTTTGTCCGCCCCGCTCAACGCACCGGCCGCCGCCGCGATCTCTTCGCGAACAATCCGTTTGATTTCGGCTGCAACAGGATGGCCCGGCCAAATGTGATATTCCGTCATCTTCTCTCATGAGTTTTACACATGCCGCCATGGAAGTTCTGTTAGGCTGTGAACGAATTCAAGGAGGAGTCCATGAAAATGCGCCATTCTCGCAATTCTCACGGCGGCTACCACCGAGCTCTCGGCGGCAACCCGGGCTGCAACCTCGGGACGGGCGGAACAGGCTGCGGCGTCGTGTTTCAAGTGATTCCGTAAACTCCGCTTCCTGCTATTATCAACAGCTTCATGACCACGCGTTCCCGAATCGCGCTGACCTTGTGCGCTTCGCTATGGTTTGCCATGCCCACCCCTTCCCAGGAGCGTACCCAAGCACGATCCATGGTGATTTCGAAACACGGAATCGCCGCCACCAGCCAGACCCTCGCTTCGCAGGCCGCCTCCCAGGTGCTGGCCCGCGGTGGATCCGCCATCGACGCCGCCATCGCCGCCAATGCCGTTCTGGGCCTTGTCGAACCCATGAGTTGCGGCATTGGCGGCGACCTGTTCGTCATCTATTGGGAAGCGAAGTCGGGCAAGCTCACCGCCCTCAACGCCAGCGGATGGGCGCCGCGCGGCCTCAGCATCGACTTTCTGAAGACCCACGGCCACTCCTCGATGCCGCAGGACGGCATTCAGTCCGTTACCGTTCCCGGCTGCGTGAACGGCTGGGACAAGTTGCATAAGCGTTTCGGCCGCCTGAACTGGCGCGAGCTCTTCCAGCCCGCCATCTACTACGCCGAACAAGGTTTTCCGGTAACTGAAATCATTCAGGCCAACTGGAAAGGCAGCACTTCCAAGCTCTGGAGCGACGACGCCGGACGTCAAATTTTCTTGCCCGAAGACAAAGTCCCCGCCGTCGGCCAGATCTTCCGGAATCGCCGCCTCGCCGCCGCCTACAAGCTGATCGCGGCGCAAGGGCCATCGGGGTTTTACAAGGGCGACATCGCCCGCGCCATCCTGCAAATTTCTACCCGCCTCGGCGGCCAGATGTCCGCCGCCGATCTTTCCGAATTCGACTCCGAATGGGTCGAGCCCATCTCCACCGAATACCGCGGCTGGAAAATCTACGAAACCCCGCCCAATACCCAGGGCGTCGCCGCGCTCGAAATGTTGAATATCCTCGAAACCTTCCCCCTGTTCAACTACGACTCGTCCAGTGTCGAAGATCTGCACTTGAAAATCGAAGCACAAAAGCTTGCCTACGAAGACCTGCACCGCTACGTGGCCGATCCCCGCTTCGCGCACCTTCCGACCGCCGGTCTGCTCTCGAAGACTTATGCCCGCGAACGTGCCGCGCTGATCCGCCGCGATGCAGCCAACTGCTCTCCTTTCCCAGGCAAGCCGCCGATGACCGCCGGCGATACTATCTACTTATCCGTCGTCGACCGTGACGGCAACATCGCCTCGCTGATCCAAAGCGTATACCTCTCCTTCGGTTCCGGCGTGGTGGTGCCCGAATACGGCTTTCACCTGCAGAATCGCGGGGGCCTGTTCGAACTCGATCCCGAGCATCCCAACGCGCTCGCTCCGCGCAAGCGCCCGTTGCATACCATCATTCCGGCCTTCATGGAGAAAGGCGGCATCCACATCGGTTTCGGCATCATGGGCGGTTACAATCAAGCACAGGCCCACGCCCAGTTCGTCTCCAACCTGGTTGACCACAACATGAATATCCAGTCGGCCCTCGAAGCGGCCCGCTTCACCAAGCTCACCTTCGGAGGCTGCGACTTGATGATCGAAGACCGAGTCCCGTCCGCCGTTCGCGAGGCGCTCTCGGCGCGCGGCCACAACATCGAAACCATGGCTGGCTTTTCCGGGTGGATGGGCGGCGGCCAGGCAGTCCTTCACGATTCGGAAACCGGCGTCAACTACGGCGCCTCTTCGCCCCGCAAAGATGGCGCAGCCGTGCCCGAGCCGCCACCTTATTTCGAGCCGGGCCCGCACTAATCCGGCCGCACCTTCCTTGCGATTTTCCGCCCCATCCGCCACTACATTCTTATCGCGGATGGTCACCCTCCACGCCTGGATCGCCGCTTGTCTTGTGCCGCTCGCAGTTTACGTCCTGCTCAGCGGCGTTGACGACCTGTTCCTCGACGCAGCCTTCGTCTATCGCTGGGTCGTTTTTCACTTCTTCGGCCATCCCTGGTTCCAATGGCCCACTCAGGCCGAGGTGGACGCCGCGCCCCGCCGCCGTATGGCTATCTTCGTGCCCTTATGGCACGAGGACACCGTCATAGGCAGTATGCTCGAACGCAATATCCCCGCGACGCTTTACCCTGCCGCTGAATTTTTCGTCGGCGCATACCCCAACGATCGGGAAACGGTTGCCGCCGTCCGCCAGGCTACCGTCCGATTTCCGCGCGTTCATCTGGCCCTCTGCCCGCACGATGGCCCCACATCCAAAGCCGACTGCCTCAACTGGATCTACCAGCGCATGCTGCTCCACGAACAAGAACACGGCGTCCCCTTCGATGTCGTCATTACCCACGATGCCGAGGACGTCATTCACCCCGAATCTCTTCGTTGGATCAATTATTTCGCCGCCAGCCACGACATGGTGCAGGTCCCCGTCCTGCCCCTGGCCACTCCCTTGCGTCAATGGGTGCACGGACTCTATTGCGACGAGTTCGCCGAGTTTCAAACCAAAGACATTCCCGTACGGCAGATGCGGGGCAGTTTTCTGCCTGGCAATGGCGTCGGCACCGCCTTCTCCCGCGCTGTTCTTGAACGTCTGGCTGCCGCGCACTCCAACGGCATGTTCGATCCCGAATGTCTCACCGAGGATTACGAAAACGGCTGGCGCATTCATGCTCTCGGTTGCCCGCAAGTCTTCGTCCCGCTGCGGCGCGAGAAGGCCGGTCTGCTCGCCACCCGCGAATATTTCCCGCACACCTTCCGCAGCGCGGTCCGCCAGCGCGCGCGTTGGGTCATGGGAATTGTCCTGCAATCCTGGGAGCGCCGCGGCTGGCACGCACCCGCCAGCCAGCAGTATTGGCTGTGGCGCGACCGCAAAGGCGTAGTAGGCAACCTCATCACGCCTGTCCTCAATCTGCTGTTCCTGTACGGCGCCGTCACCTGGGCGTTCAGTCTGGCCGCCCACCGCCGTTGGGATTTCGGCGCGCAGCATCCAGCGTTCCAGTGGCTTTTCTCGGCAACCTTTGCGCTTTCCGGATTTCAACTGGTCGTTCGCGCTCTGTGCTGCCGCAGGATTTACGGATGGCGATTCGCGCTGGGTGTGCCGGTCCGAGCCTTCCTAGGCAACATTCTGAATTGCGCCGCAACCGTCCGGGCGTTGGCTTTATATGCCGATGCCAAACTTCACAGGCGCTCGCTCGTCTGGGCAAAAACCCAGCACAACTACCCCAACCCCGCGGCCTTCCAATCCGAAATCCGTCCTCTCGGTTTCATCCTGGCCGGCTCGCAATTCGCCACACAGGCAGACGTCGACGAAGCCCTCGCCGCTAAAGCTCCGGGCGAGCGCATAGGCGAATATCTGGTTCGTCGCGGCAAACTCAGCGAGCAGAATCTGTACATCGCCCTCAGCCTCCAGAACAATCTGCCGCTAGGCAAACCAACCGCCGCCGAAATCTCCGAGACAGCCACCCATGCCCTGCCCGCCGAAGTCGCACGCCGCTGGCAAGTCCTACCCTTCCGCGTAACTTCGGGCGAGCTTTTCGTCGCCGGCCCCGAACTTCCTTCCCTCGAAATGACCCGCGACCTCCAGTGCAGCTGCAAACTGGAAGTGCGATTCCGTCTCGTCACTCCCACGGATTTTAAAGAGCTGGCCTGCGCCTACCTATCCTGACCGCCGCGTGCCTCTAGGAGCAAAACACCGAAACGCTCGTCACCGTCCGATATCCCATGCGTTGATACAAATCGTAACCTTGTGGCGTCGACTGCAAAATAGTCCGCGACAGCCCGTGCTCTTGCTGCGCCCGCTCCAGCGCATGCCGCATCACGGTCTCACCGTACCCCCCCCGCCGGTGAGCCGGCATGGTGGCGACGTTGTATACCCCAACCACGCCGCCGCCGATCACCGTCGCCGCAGAGGATACCGGTTCCCCATTCACGTATCCCACATAAGCTTCGAAGTCCCGCCAGATCGTTGGACTGTCGAACACTTCGCAAAACCACGCCAGTGGCACATTGAAACAAGTGGAACCAATCGCGCAAAAAGCATCTTTCACCGGCCCGTCCTCCACCCGCCGCATCTCCACCCGCGGCAGCTTCCGCACCGGCGGCAGCACCTGTTCGGCGACCATGCCCGGTAGCTCCACCGCCCGGTACAAATTGCGCTTGCGCAGAACCGGCTGCAAACGCCGCCGCGTCCGCCCGTCCAGATATCCGTGGCAAATCCAGTAAGCCCAGCTTTGCCCGCGCGCCGCGAAGTAAACCGCCGCCTCTGCCACGCGCAAATCCATCTGCGCTTCCGAATGGACCGATCCTGAAAGAAACGCTGCGTTGAACATCTGGAATACCACGCCCGCTGAGGCGATCGATACTCCATCCATTTCTTTCACTTCTCCCATCGCCCGATGGCTCGCTACGACGCGGAACGACTCCCGCAAATTCGCCGCGACGCTCTCATGCTCCATGCCTCTTCAGTATCGCCCACTGGACCTTGCGGCAGCAGGAAACCTAGGAAGGCCGCAGGGTTGCGGCAGCTTGGGACGTTGTCCGGAGCGGGGGCTGCTTCGCCCATCATCTGTTGTGCCACGGAAGGTTGGGGCGCGGCGGGAGCGGCGCGGGCCTTGCGGTGAGCGCGCTTGCCGCGGTCCTTCTTGCGTTTTTCGAGACGCTTCAGGGTTTCGTCGATGCGTACAATGAGGAACTCAATCACTAGGTCCGAGACGCGCAGGCGGCGCTCGTTCAGTAGCCACCTCGGAGTGGTCTAGCATTCGTATTGAATGCGCTTCAGCTTCGACACCCGAAAGAGCGCGCGTCTCAAGCCGAATCCGCGTCGTGGCGTCGGTTTCGAAGAGGTCAAAGAGTTGTTTTTGCACCCGTACTGGTTGGATCAGCGGTCCAACGTTCCAGAACATTTCCGGGCGATTGGCTGGGTGGGCGATCGTTTGTATTCGGTCATCTTTGAAGTCAGGGAAGACAGAGTGGGCGAAGTTCTGTATCTGGTGACTCTTTGGAGGTCGACGAGGGAGGGGATCCCAACTTTATGAAGAAAACTGCTAGATCGGCTAAACCGTCTTCGGCGGATGATATCGCGAGACTGGCTGATCAGGGTAAGAGCATTTCGCGGTTTTTCCGCGGCCCAGGCCGCATGGTCCAGCCGATTCAGCGCGTCAATGTGGACGTTACCGCGGCAATGCTGGAGGAATTGGACACGGCCGCCCAGGAGCTGAACGTGAGCCGCCAGGCGGTCAGCAAGACGCTAGTCCGGCAGGCGCTCTCGTGAGTTATTTTGAAACCGGGGGCTGTAAAATCGACGACGGACTGGGCCGCCAGTTGATGGTGGGATTTGCTGCGGCGGGTGCCGCAACTTGACTTCAATTCGCTTCGCCCAGCTCGCAGCGGGATGCGCCGCCAGAAAGGCTAGCAAAGGGCGTAGCGCGATATCCAGAGCGCCCTAGGGAGACTGATCCTATAAATTCCGCGGGCACGGGGATGCGACCGCAAGCGCGGCCGCACCCGGAGCTTGGCGAAATCTTGGAGTTCGCCGGTTATTCTTCTTTGACAACCTGCACAGTCACTTCGGCGGTGACGTCTTTGTGCAGGCGGACAGGCACCTTGAACTCCCCAAGCTGTTTGATGGGCTCTTCGAGCAGCACCTTCCGCCGGTCGATGGTGAAGTTCTTTTGAGCCAGGGCATCGGCCACGTCTTTGGAGGTGACCGAACCGAAGAGTTGGTCGTTCTCGCCGGCTTTCTGGGCGATGGTCACCACCACTCCGTTCAGCAGCTTCGAAAGATCCTCGGCTTCCCCTTTTTGTTTGGCTTCGCGGCGCAGGTGCGCCTGGCGCTCCTGCTCGACGATTTTGCGGTTGGCGTCCGTGGCGGCCACGGCGAGGCGTTTGGGCAATAAGAAATTGCGGGCGTAACCGGAGGCCACTTTCACAACCTGGCCGCGGGTACCCAGCCGTTCGATATCTTCGCGCAGTATGATTTCCATGGCTCCTCCTTAGAACTGCGCCGCAAAGGGCAGCAGGGCGATGTTGCGCGCCTTCTTGATGGCGTCGGTGAGCCGCCGCTGGTGCGGGGCGCACACGCCCGAGATGCGGCGCGGGACGATTTTGCCGCGTTCCGCGACGAAGGCGTGCAGCAGCTTGGTGTCCTTGTAATTGATGTCGTCGATTTTCTCGACGCAGAAACGGCAAACTTTCTTGCGGCGGAAATACGCTTTTTTCTGGGTAGCGACCGCTTTGTCGCCGCCGGTGGGACGTTGTCCGGCGCTGCCGGGTCTTCCTTTGAATTCTGGCATGGGATTCTCTTACGCCTCCTTGGGCGCCTCCTTCGGCAGGCCGGGCATGGCCGGCGCGGGGGCGCCTTCGCCCATCATCTGTTGCGCCACGGAAGGTTGCGGCGCGGCGGGAGCGGCGCTGGCCTTGCGGTGAGCGCGCTTGTCGCGGTCCTTCTTGCGTTTTTCCAGGCGCTTCAGCGTTTCGTCGATGCGTACGGTGAGGAACTTAATCACCAGATCCGAGACGCGCAGGCGGCGCTCGAATTCTTTTACGGTTTCCGGCCCGGCGGTGAACTGGACCAGGACGTAAGCGCCCTCGCGGTACCGGTCAACCTTATAGGCGAGCTTGCGCTTGCCCCATTTTTCCACTTTGTCCACCGTACCGCCGGCGTTGGAGACGGTCGTCTTCATCTGTTCGATGAAGGCATCCACCTCTTCGTCCGGCGCGTCCGGCTTCGCGATAAAGAGTTCTTCGTAGATTCTCATGCTTCCTCGTTTGAGCCTTGGGCGCGACGATTAAATCTCGTCATGGCCTTTTCGACGCCTTCGGCGATTATGGAGACAACCGCGTCGGCCCCATCGGCCACCAGTTGCTCCAATTCCTTCTGCAGCGACCGTTTGAACGGCGAGAGCAGATAATCCACTCCGCTGCTGATCGGATGGCCTGGATGAATTCCCAAGCGCACCCGCAAAAAATCCTGTGTATCCAGGCTGCGGATAGTGGATTCGACTCCATTGTGGCCGGCGGACGATCCGCGCGGCTTGATCCGCAAACTGGCCCACGGCAGGGCCAATTCGTCGTAAACCAGAATCAGGTCCCGTGCCGTAAGCGAATACTTTTCTAACAGCGGCCTCAACGACGTGCCGCTGAGATTCATAAATGTCTGGGGCTTGGCCAGCAGGACATCCTGGCCGACGATCTGCCCCACTCCAACCCATGCGTTTGCTTCCGGCCTGGTGACGCGGATTCTGTACATCTCCGCCAGCCGATCCACCACCATGAAACCGAGGTTGTGCGGCGTATCGGCGTACTTCTCGCCCGGATTTCCCAGGCCGGCCACCAGGAACATGGGCCCTTACTTCTTCTTGGGCTTCTCTTCGGCCGCTTCTTCCTTCTTGCCCTTCTTGATCACTTCGGGCTCGCCGGCTGCAGGCGCCGCGGCTTCCGCGGTGGGGGCGGCCTCGGCGGCCGGTTTCACTTCTTCGGCGCGCATGGCGACGATGTGGGCGATCACGGTTTCCGGAGCGGCCAGCAGTTTCATGGAGCCGGTCAGAGGCAGGTCGCTGAAGCGCTTGCTCTGGCCCATCATCAATTCGGTGACATCGACGACAAAGCTCTCGGGGATCTCGTCCGGCAAGCACTCGATTTCGGCTGAACGGGAAATGACTTCGAGCAAGCCGCCTTGAGTCTTGACACCCTTCGGTTCGCCGCTGGTGGCGACAGGCACGGCGATCTTCAGCCGCTTCGTCAGGTCGATGCGCTTCAGGTCGGCATGCAGCAGGTGGCCGCGGATGGGATCGTTCTGGAAATCGACCACCATCACCGGGGTGTTTTCGCGGCCTTCGATGTCGAGGTTGAAGATGGTGTTGTAGCCGCCGGCCGAATGCACGATTTGCAAAATCGACTTGGGGCTTACCGACACGGCGACAGGTTCTTTAAAAGCGCCGTAGACCACGGCGGGAATCAATCCCCGCATACGCGTACGGCGGGCTTCGTTTTTGCCGCGCGAATCACGAGCCTGCGCGGCAACGGTAATGTCTTTTCTCACTGCACTTCTCCTTCAAGGGTCGCAAGTCCGTTAGCTTTCGCTCGTGGGTTGCGTTGCCCGATCTTGAACTAAACGAACAAACTGCTTACCGAAGTCTCTTCATGGATCGACTGAATGGCACGCGCCAGCAGCGGGGCCACCGACAGAGACTTGATCTTGGGCGACCGCTGCGCTTCCGCGGACAACGGTATGGAATTCGTGAAAACCACTTCCTTCAGCGCTGAAGCCTCGATGCGGGTGACGGCGGGACCGGACAGAACGGCATGCGTGGCGCAGGCGCTGACACTGCGGGCGCCCTGTTTCAGGAGCGCCTCCGCGCCTTTCACCAGCGTACCGGCCGTATCTATGAGGTCGTCAACCATCAAACAATTCCGATCTTCCACTTCGCCTACTACGTTCATTACCTCTGCCACGTTGGGCTTCTCGCGGCGCTTGTCGATAATCGCCAGCGGCGCATTCAACCGCTTGGCGAATGCCCGGGCCCGCTCGACACCGCCGGGATCCGGGGAAACTACGGTTAGGTCCGGAACTTCCAGCGGCTTAAAATACTCGATCATGACGGGCGCGGAGAACAGGTGATCCACCGGAACATCGAAAAACCCCTGAATCTGGGCGGCGTGCAAATCCAGCGCCATGATGCGATCCGCCCCGGCCCGTTCGAGCAGCGAAGCGATCAATTTCGCCGAGATGGGAACGCGAGGTTTATCCTTGCGATCCTGCCGGGCGTATCCATAATAGGGTAACACTGCGGTGATGCGGTCCGCAGAGGCCCGCTTGGCGGCGTCAATCATCAGGAACAACTCCAGCAGGTTGTGGTCGACGGGACGGCAAGTAGGCTGGATCAGGAACAAGTCGGCGCCGCGCACATTTTCCTGGAACTGGAGGTAGATTTCGCCGTCGGAGAAGGTCTCCAGCATGAGGTTGCCGAGGCCAATTCCGAGGGAGGCGCAGATCTCGTGAGAGAGGGGAAGGTTCGCGGTACCGGAGAAGATTTTTAATCGATCGGGGGTCAGCGCCCGGATCGGCTTGACGGCGGCCATAGTTTTTCTTCAATATGTGGCTGGAGAGTCCGCCACCAAAGACTGCGATAGCGGGTCCGGCCCACCAGCGAAAACGGGTAAATGCGTTCGCCGGCAAATGATTTCGCAGCCCGGTCTATTTGTTCCCGGGTGCGAAAGAACCCGAAGAGTGCCGAGCCGCTTCCGGTCATCATCGCCGGACTTGCACCCAGCTTTACGAGCCGCTGTTTCAGCGCGGCGAGTTGCGGGAACTGCTCGAAAACTACTGTTTCAAAATCGTTAACACTTTTTGCGGCGGCGGCCGCCGCAAATTCACCCCAAGCTTGCGACTGGAAACTAACTATCTTATTTTGTTGCGATTCGCTTGTCAATCGGGGAGTGAGGGCGCGATAGGCGGCGGGAGTGGAGACGTGAACGGCGGGAGCGATTAAAATTCCGTGACGAACAGGCGCATCGGGCAGGGGATAGAGTTCGGTACCCCGTCCGATGGCCACGGCGGCGCCGCCCAGCAAGAAGAACGGGACATCGCTGCCCAATCCGGCGGCAAGTGCCATCAGTTGGGTCATGGCGAGACGCCGCCGCGCGAGGGCCGGCAAGGCCAACAAAATCGCGGCCGCGTCGGACGATCCACCGCCCAGTCCGGCGCCCATCGGGATGCGTTTGCGCAGGCGGAATTCGATGCGGGCGGTAACGCGCATCGCGTCGAGAACGAGTGTGGCGGCTTTGACGATCAGGTTATCGGGTATGCCGACAGCGCCGGAGATTTGGATGGTGGTGGCGCGGGCCGCGGTGAATTCGACGCCGATGGTGTCGGCGAGCGAGATGGTATGAAAGATGGTACGGATTTCGTGGAAGCCGTCGGGCCGCGGATAGAGGACCCGCAAATCCAGATTGATTTTAGCGAGGGCGCGGAGAAGGGCCCGGCGTGTCTGGCTCATTTGTCGTACTGGAGAAGCGAATACACGTCGTAGCCCGGCAGTTTGGCGCGGCCGTTCAGGAATACGAGTTCGATGGCGAAGGCCAGGCCCGCGACTTTGCCGCCGGCCAGTTCCACCAGGCGCGCGACGGCGGCGGCGGTGCCGCCGGTGGCCAACAGGTCGTCGACAATGAGAACGCGCGTGCCCGGGCCGACGGCGTCCTTGTGAATTTCCAGCGTGTCGGTGCCGTATTCCAGTTCGTAGTTGACGCGCAAGCATTCCGACGGCAGTTTCTTCGGTTTGCGGACCGGGACGAAACCGGCGCCCAGGGCGTAGGCGAGCGCGGGGGCGAAGATGAAGCCGCGGGCTTCGATACCGATCACCACGTCCACCTGGGCGTCGCGGTAATGGGTACACAAAGCATCGATTACGCCGCGCAGTCCGGTCTTGTCTTTTAACAGAGTCGTGATGTCGTAAAAGAGGATACCCGGCTTGGGAAAATCGGGCACCTCGCGAATCAACTGCTTGAGGTTATCCATCGGTGTGGTTAGATGCATAGGTTAGCCGACCTCATAACCCAACGCAACGAATACCCTTTGATCCCCGTCTGATAAACTACACGGAGAAGTGCGCGTGAAAGTATTATTTTTCGGGATTTTGAAGGACATTACCGGCCGGGCGGAGGACCATTTCGACCTGGAAAATGGGGCCACCTTAGGCCAGGTTTTTGAGCATTACAGCCGGCAGCATCCGCGCATGGCGGAACTGGCGGGCAATATCCTGCTGGCGCGAAACCAGGAATTCGCGGCGCCGGGAACCCTGGTGGCCGACGGGGATGAGATCGCCTTTCTGCCGCCCGTGAGCGGCGGTTCGATCCCTCCCATGGAGATCGCGGAGAACGGAAACTTTTTCGCCCTCACCTGGCATCCGATTGTCACCCGCAAGATCATCGACCGGGTACTGCGCGCGGAAGACGGCGCCATGGTCAACTTCGAAGGCGTGGTTCGCAACAACACAAAGGGGCGACAGACGCACTTTCTGGATTATGAGTGTTACGAGCCGATGGCGCTTAAGCTGTTAGCGCGGGTCGGACGGGAGGTCGCCGCGAGCCACGACATCGGACGCATCGCGATGGTCCACCGATTGGGGCGCATGCTGGTAGGGGAAACCAGCGTGGCGGTGGTGGTGACGGCCCCGCATCGCAAGGCGGCATTCGAAGCAGCGCACGAGGGGATCAACCGGTTGAAGCGTGTGGTGCCCATCTGGAAAAAGGAGCATTTCGCCGACGGCGAAATCTGGGTGGAAGGAGACTGGGACCGCGATGCAGCCATGGCTCAAAGCGGTTAGCACCGTGCTGCTGGCGGCAGCGGCATTATGCGCGCAGATTCGCGTGCAGGTTAATCTGGTGCGGGTGCTGGCCACGGTGAAGAATCCCGCGGGCGAACTGGTAGGCGCGCTAAACAAGGAAGACTTCGAAATCCTGGATAACGGCGTGCCGCAGCAAGTGGCCGTATTTGAACGCCAGACGGAGCAGCCCTTATCGGTTTCGATGATGGTTGACGCCAGCGGATCGACGGCCAAGGATCTGAAATACGAAACGGATTCGGTGGCGCGATTTTTTAAGGCGCTGTTTGCCGAAGGAAATCCGAAAGATTCGGTGGCGTTGTACAGCTTCAACTATCAAGTGACGCTGCACAACTTCTTCACCCACAACCAGGGACCGCTGGAGCATTCGCTGCGCTTGATTCAAGGCGAAGCCGGGACGTCGCTCTACGATGCCATCTACCTGGCATCGAAAGAACTGGAAAATCGCGACGGGCGCAAGGTGATGGTGATCGTCACCGACGGCGGCGATACCACGAGCGTGAAGGATTTCCACGCGGCGCTCGATTCGGCGCAACTGGCCAACACTTCCATCTATCCCGTGCTGGTGGTCCCCATTACGAATGACGCCGGGCGCAACCTGGGCGGCGAGCACGCGCTCACCACCATGGCCCTGGGCACCGGCGGCCGCGTGTTCCAACCCACCCTGGGACCGGGACTGGATGCGGCTTTCAGCGAGATCATCAAAGACCTGCGCACGCAGTACATGCTGGGCTACTATCCGAAAAACGTGCCGCTGACGAAGAACCGTTTTCACCATTTGCAAGTGCGCACGCACCGCTCGGATTTGCGAGTCACGGCGCGCAATGGCTATTATGGGGATGCAGACGGGAATTATCAGGAGAGCCAGCTACGTCACGACCAGGCGGAAAACCCGGGAATCGCGCTCCCGAACAAACCTTTGAAGAAGTAAAGTACCTCAAGCATCTGATCGAGGCGGAAATCCCGGTGCGGATCAAGCTGACAGATGGTGAAGAAGTACTCGGCACTATCGAGTATTACGACCACTCGTTCATTCGCTTGACGCGCAAAGAAGGTCCGAACCTTTTTATCTTTAAGCACGAGATCATTTATTTGGTCGAAGGCGGATAGGCTTTCCGGCGGCTCGTGTCTGCCGATTCCCTCGTTTAAATCATGAATTCACCCCTGGAAACCGCAATCGAGATTGCGCGCGAAGCCGGCGCATTGCTTGTCAACTACTATGAACGTCACGTGCCCTTCGAACTGAAGGGCGAATTCGACTTGGTCACGGAAGCGGATCGCGCCTCGGAAAAGCTGATTGTCGAGCGTCTGCAGTCGCGGTTTCCGCAGCACGGCATTGTGGCGGAAGAAGGCGGCGGGCACACCAGCGCTTCGGAATACCGGTGGTACGTCGACCCGCTCGACGGCACCACCAACTTCGCGCATTCTCTGCCCATTTTCAACGTGACGCTGGCCCTGGAGCACGCGGGCGAGATGGTCGCAGGCGTAGTGTTCGATCCGATCCGCCAGGAGATGTTCAGCGCCGAGCGCGGTTCGGGCGCATGGCTGAATAACCGCCGCATTCATGTCTCGACGGTGAAGGCTTTGGACAGCTGCCTGCTCTGCACCGGCTTTCCTACGCGGCGGCGGCACTTGAATGTGAACGTGCACTTCTACCATCAACTGGCAATGGCGACGCATGGCGTGCGGCGAACAGGCTCGGCGGCGATCGATCTGGCGTGGGTGGCCAGCGGCCGTCTCGACGGATTCTGGGAATTCGGATTGAAGCCGTGGGATATGGCCGCGGGACGGCTGCTGGTAGCGGAAGCGGGCGGGCAGGTATCGGATATGAACGCGAAACCGCATACCTTCGATTCGGCGCATTTACTGGCTGACAACGGCCTGTTGCACGGGCAGATTCTCGAGATTTTTGGCGAGGTTTTCGAGGGGAAGTATCGCGTGCCGCTGCCGATGATCAACGCCGGTTAGGTCTGCGAATCTCAAGCGGCGTTGCGTGCTTGGACGTGTAGCCGTTTGCCGAGCGCCGATTCAGTCTGGTTCAGGCGGGATTGGTGCCGGAGAGAAAACAGGCGTTCGATATTGTCTTCGGAATGCCGAGCCGGCTTGCTAGTTCCGACTTTTTCAATCCCGACTCCATTAAGGCACGGTACAGATCAACCTTCGCGGCTTGCAATGTAGGGAGAGCCACGGTACGAAACCTTGGGCTGCGGTGACTGCTGGGCAAGGGGAGCGCTCTGGCGTCCCTCATGTAGTTCCCAATGCTGAGCATCAGGAGTTCCTGCGCCATCTCCATGGCTTCCTCCTCCGTGTCACCCTGCGTGGCGCCGTAGCCAAAATCCGGAAGAGTCATGACGTACCCGTCGGCGTTGCGGTCGGGTTCAAGTAATGCCGAGTAGGGTTTCTTCGCTGGTTGACGGCGCATACGCAATGGTTTCGATCTTTAGATTCCGCCCAATTTGCCGGCCGCTCGCAAGCGGGGATCCACGAGGCTCAAGCGCCGGATCAGACTGGAAGGCAGCACCGGAGTGTGGGAGATGGTCGTGAGATACTCTGGTATCTCCCAAACGTCTTCTTCGGCGGTCATCCAATGGATGAAGTCGAAGCGGCGCAACTGGACGGGGCGGGAATAGGCACGCAAGGTCTTCTCCCCATCCAGATTGAAATAGAACTCAAAGTAAGAAATGGCGAGTTCTCGAAGCGTGCGGTAGATAGGCTCGCGAAAGCGCAGGCCGGAGTAATTCGACTTTCCAATAGCGCCCCAATGGCCGCGCAGGCGAAACAGCGCGAGCACGTGGTCGTCGTCGCGTACCGACTCCAAATCGAGCAGCAGGGGAGGGAAATGGTGAACGGACAAGGCGGCTGCGGCGAACAGAGCGCCCTCCATGCAATGCGCGACGCGATCACGCAAAACCCGGCGCGGCGAACGACACGTAGCGCCGTTGGGTTCCTTGTTGTAACCGATCTCGCAATCGAGGAAAGACTGGATCTTCTCGGGCGTCCTGAGACGCCTAAGGATGGCGAGTTCGTCAGGGCCAAATCCGTGCGGCCCGTATCACCCGCGCAGCAGGGCTCGCTTCGCGGCACGCCGCGCCTTCAGGCGCGCATTGGCTTTCTGCTGCTTCTCGTATGCCACCACCTCCTGGCATGCATCGCAGCGCTTCCGTATCCGCGATTTCGTGGTAAACGTCGCCCCGCAACGCCGGCAGGACTTCGTAATCGTTTCATCGAACGGAAGGATGCCCGGTTTTTGGGGCAGCAGATAAGAATAATGAAATTCGCAGTGACTCATAAGCTAGCAACCTGTTCCCAGTGCCGCACTGGGTGTAATCACGCACCCAAATTTTACTCAGGCCGGAGGCCTGTCTTCATTTCAGCTGCACAACTCCGAAACGGTCAGCTCCGCGCGAATACTTTCGCTAACGGGTCCGATATCACTGCACCATAACGAGTTGCTCTTCGCCGCCCTAGACACTTGCTCCCCACGAGCTCTCCGCCCAACACATCATTCCCGGAGACCCACTCGTTCAAGCTCTTGACGGACTCATGATTGTACAGTTTCCTATGCACGCTTGCAACCGGAAAATTTTACCGGCACTTTCATGCCGCGGACGCCGGCGCAAACGGCTCGGCCTGATCGGTCAGTTCCCATGACAGGTGATTTATATAAAATAGCAGAACCGGCTCGGAATAAACGGCCTTAAATTTCTCAAATACCCGTTCCGCCCAACCTTCCGTCAAGTAGCTTTTCGCGTTCAGGTCCTTATTGAAAAAGCCGCCTTCGTGCGGCACTTCAAGAAAATCCAGGACCGCGATAATCATGCCAAGGTGCGATACTAGCACAGTCTGGGCCAGATCCTTCGCAAATTGCTCGTCATGCTCGCTCAAGCGCGTCCAGAAGCGGGGAACGTGCTTGTGCAGCGCTTCGGTATTGAGCTTGGTCATATGCGCGCTCGCCTTGAACGCGTCATAAAGCTGATAGGTTTTTAGTTTGCCGATGGAGATGCTTCGAATCAACTGCCCAAAGCCGGTCTCCCCAAGTTTCAGGTAGACTTCCGAAAGCTGCATTTAAGGTCAGGTTATCACATGCGGTAGAATGAATGCGTTTGACCATGAACAACGTAATCATGTCTAGGCGCGCAGTGGGGCGACGAGGGCAAAGGGAAGATCGTCGATCTTTTCTCCGAACGCTTCGACGTAGTGGCCCGTTATCAGGGCGGGCACAACGCGGGGCATACGGTACGCATCGGCGACCGCAAGTTTGTGCTGAAGCTGATTCCCAGTGGTATTTTGCGCGCAGGCAAAAAAGCCGTCATCGGCAACGGGCTGGTGGTGGACCCGGCCGCCCTGCTCGAAGAGATTCAGATGCTGGAAGCGGCGGGCCTGCAGGTGGAAGGCAGCCTATTCATCAGCAACCGCGCGCAGGTGCTGCTGCCGACGCACCGGCTGATGGAAAAATTGGGCGAGGCGCGGCCTGGACGTGTATCGATCGGTACAACATCACGCGGCATTGGGCCTTGCTACGAAGACAAGAATCGCGCGCGCGGCATGCGCATCGGCGATCTGATGGAGCGGGAGGTGTTCGAGCCACTGTGCGATACGCTGGTGGCCGAGCACCAGGCAGCGGCGCGCGCCTTCGGGATCGACGATGGCACCGACGCGACGGCCATCCGCGAGGAATACGAGCGTCTGGCGGACCGAATCCGTCCCATGGTCTGCGATACCGCGCGGTTTCTGAACGATGCCATCGCGGCGGGCAAGCGGGTGATGTTCGAAGGCGCCCAGGGGACCATGCTGGACATCGATCACGGCAGCTATCCGTTCGTTACATCGTCAAACGCATCCGCGGGCGGGGCGTGTACGGGAACGGGTGTGCCGCCCACGCGCATTCAAAGCGTGATCGGCGTCTCGAAGGCTTACATCACGCGCGTGGGTGGCGGACCCTTCCCCACCGAGGCGCTGGATTCATGGGGCGACCAGATTCGGACGCGCGGCAACGAATTCGGATCGGTTACGGGCCGGCCGCGGCGCTGTGGATGGTACGACGTGCCCTTGATGCGCTATGCGTCCATGATTAACGGGTTCGACAGCCAGGTGGTGACCAAGCTCGACGTGTTGGACGAGATGGAGAAGATACCGGTGTGCGTGGCGTACCAGGCGGGCGGGCGCGCGGTCACGGACATGCCCGTGACGGCCAGGGATCTGGCCGCGCTTGAGCCCGTGTACGAATGCCTGCCGGGCTGGCAAACCTCCACTTTCGGCATTTCGAATTACGGTGAATTGCCGGCAGCGGCCCGGGCGTACCTCGATTTCCTGGAAGAGAAAAGCGGCGTCGAAGTCGGCTGCATTTCAACCGGACCGGAGCGGAACCAGACCATGGTGAAGCCTGGCTCTCACTTCGCCCGCGTGTTTTGCTAGTCAGCCGGCCACCACGATGTTCACCAGGCGTGTCGGGCACCACGACAATCTTCACAATGCGTTTGCCCTCGATAAACGGACGCACTTTGGGATCTTCCTGGGCGCGCGCCTTGATCTCGTCCTGGGCGCGTTCCGAAGGCGGCGTGGATGTGGCTGCGAACCTTGCCGTTCACCTGCACGACGATCTCGGCCAGGTCTTCCTTGGCGAGTTCGGCGTCGTAACCGGGCCAGGTTTCGCTTGAAGACGGGCCCCGCGTGGCCCAGCTCTTCCCAGATCTCCTGCGCAAGATAGGGCGCGAAGGGACCGAGCAACAGCGTCAGCTTTTCCAGCACTTCAGCGACTGTCGCGGCGGAGAGGCCGCGCCTCTTCGGCATAGAGATCGTTGACCAGCTCCATGATGCCGGAGATGGAGGTATTGAAATGCCAGCGGGATTCGAAATCTTCGGTGATCTTTGCGAATGGTCTGGTGCAGTTTGCGGAGGATATTTCGATCGGCATCCGGCCGCCGGGATCGCCGTCTCAGCGCGCGCTCGACGATTGCGCGTGGCGAAGCGATAGATGCGGCCGAGGAAACGATAGATGCCTTCGGCGCGTTCGTCGCGCCAGTCCACTTCTTTTTCCGGCGGGCCGGCGAAGAGCATGAACATGCGCGCAGTGTCGGCGCCATAGCGGTCGGCAAGCGAATCGGCGCCCACCACGTTGCCTTTGGACTTCGACATCTTGGCGCCGTCGGCGATGACCATGCCCTGAGTGAAGAGCCGCCGTGACGGGCTCGGCGTT
Source organism: Bryobacterales bacterium (assembly GCA_963738375.1). Classification (GTDB taxonomy): domain Bacteria; phylum Acidobacteriota; class Terriglobia; order Bryobacterales; family Bryobacteraceae; genus Bog-159. Next base: position 291,211 of record CAVTWL010000008.1, read on the forward strand.
CGTGATCAGGCCGATATCGCGCATCACTTTGGTGAAGAAGCGCGAGTAGATCAGATGCAGAATGGCATGCTCCACGCCGCCGATATACTGATCGATCTCGAACCAGTAGGCGATCTTGGCGGGATCGAACGGCATGCTGTCGTTATGCGCGTCGCAGTAGCGGTAGAAATACCAGGACGAATCGACGAAGGTGTCCATGGTATCGGTCTCGCGGCGCGCCGGGCCGCCGCATTTCGGGCAAGTCACGTTGACGAACTCGGGCACTTCTTCGAGCGGCGAACGTCCTGTGCCGGTGAATTCGCACGTTCAGCGGCAGCACCACCGGCAAGTCGCCTTCCGGCACGGGCACGACGCCGCAAGCGGGGCAATGGATCACCGGAATCGGCGTGCCCCAGTAGCGCTGGCGCGAGACGCCCCAATCCTTGATGCGGAACGTGATCGCGGCTTTGCCGAAGCCCTCCGCCGTCGGCCTTGGCGTTCATCTGGCGGCGCGCTTCGGCGCTGGGCAGGCCGGACCACTCGCCGGAGTTTTCGACGATGCCGTCGTCGGTGATAGCCGCCGTCATGCTGGAGCGCGTCGAGTTCGCCATCCACGGGCCGGATCACGGGGACGAATCGGGATGCCATACTTGCGTGCAGAATTCGAAATCGCGCTCGTCGTGCGCGGGCACGGCCATGATCGCGCCGGTCCCGTAGCCCATCAGCACGAAGTTGCCGACCCAGACGGGCATCCGCTCGCCGCTGAAAGGATTGATGGCGTAGTGGCCGGTGAAGAAGCCTTCCTTCACGATGTCGCCTGGGTCCTTGGATTGGCGCGCGCGTCCACCATGGCCTTGGCGCGCGCCTTTGCCTTCGGCGTCGAGCAGCTGCGCGGTCAGCGGATGTTCGGGCGCCAGGATCACGCACGTCGCGCCGAAGATGGTGTCCACGCGCGTGGTGAAGACGCGGATCGGGCCGCGCCACCGTCTGCCAAGATGGAAATCGAGCTTCGGTGCCTTCGGAGCGGCCGATCCAGTTGCGCTGCATGGTGAGCACGCGCTCGGGCCAGCCGCCTTCGAGTTGGGCGATGTCGCGCAAGCAACTCCTCGGCATAGTCGGTGATGCGCAGGAACCATTGCTCCAGCGCGCGCTGCTCCACGGGCGTATCTTCATGCCGCCAGCAGCAGCCATTCACCACCTGCTCGTTGGCGAGCACGGTGCAGCACTTCGGGCACCAGTTGACCAGCGCCTTCTTGCGATAGGCGAGGCCGCGCTCCAGCATTTTCAGGAAGAACCACTGATTCCAGCGGTAGTATTCCGGCTCGCAGGTGGAGACTTCGCGGTCCCAGTCGTAGCTGAAGCCGAAGCGCCGGTGGGTCTTCTTCATGGCTGCGATATTCTGCAGCGTCCAATCGCGCGGATGGCGCTTGTTGGCGATCGCCGCGTTCTCCGCGGGGAGACCGAAGGCGTCCCATCCCATGGGGTGCAGCACGTTGAAGCCGCGCATCCACTTGTAGCGCGCCAGCGCGTCGCCGATGGAGTAGTTGCGGATGTGGCCGATGTGCAGCGTGCCGCTGGGGTACGGCAGCATCTCGAGCACGTAATACTTCGGCCGCGAGGAATTCTCTTCGGCCCTGTAGAAGGTGGCGTCCTGCCACCGCGTCGTGCCATTTCAACTCGATTTGGTTGTGGTCGTACGGCTTTTCGGGCATAGCTTCTTTAAGTTTTCCAGATTGCGGCGGTCGTCGCCATCCTGATCGACCGGCGTCTCCAGGATGAACGGCTTGTCGCGCAGCTTAGGATGCGCCAGGATGCGGCGGAATCCGGCCTTGCCGATGTGTCCTTCACCAATGTTCGCATGCCGGTCGACATGCGAGCCGAGCGGCGCTTTCGAATCGTTGGCATGGATGAGTTTGACATGGTCGATGCCGAGGACCCGGTCGGCGTGGCGCATGGCGGCGCGCAAGCCGGCATCGTTCGAGATGTCGTATCCGGCGGCTAGTAAATGGCATGTATCCAGGCAGTAGCCGATGGGCACGCCGGTAAGTCCGCGAAGCGTAGTCGCGGATGGCCCGCAGTTCTTCGAAGCAGCCGCCGATCTGGGCTCCACAGCCGACGGTGTTTTCGAGCAGCACGGTTACGCCGTTACGTTCCATGCCGGTGGTCGGCATCGCGCAAACCGAGCACGAACGCCGCGATACCTTCTTCAATGGATCGCCCTTTGTAATTGCCGGGGTGTACGACCAGGTATTCGGCGCCGATCGCAGCGGCACGCTCGTAGTTCTCCCCGGAAGGAAGCGATAGACCGCTCGCGAATCAGCGGATCGGGCGTCGCCAGATTGACCAGATAGTTCACGTGGATGGCGAGCGGATATAAATCGAGCCGATCGCGGGCGCGCTGCAAGGCTCGAATCTGTTCCGGCTGCAGGCGAGGAAGCACGCCACATCCTGGGGCTCGACGAGAAGATCTGGAAGGTATTGGCGCCTAGTTCGGCTGCCTTTAAAGCAGCGCTTTCTAGCGACGCCGCAATGGAGGTGTGGATCCCAATGCGCAGAAGCTTATGTTAACAAGTTGCGAGTTACCACGTGATTGTGTTGACGCTGTAGGGAGGGACTTGGACCGGGTTCGTCGCACTTGCCGCAACGATCTGTACGTTGGTCTGCGCGGTGGCGGTGTTGTTCGCCAAGGCGCTCGAGTTCCCCACTGACCTGACAGATAAGTTGTTGGTAATCGGAGTACCGTTGATCTCGATAGTGACGGTTTGTTGCGCCGCGGACTTATTAATGATTAGCAGGTAGTGGTGCCCATTGGTTCCCAGGTAATCCTGAGCGAAGATCGCGGGGATAGGATTTCCATCAAAGCCCGTGATTTGAACGGTCGGGCCCCCGGTGACAGTGGTGGAGAAAATTCGCGTGCCGCTATTGATGGCCTCGTTTGCCACTTCCATGGCGAGCCCGGGCGCCGAGGTGTAGAATGCGAACGGGGTATTTGGGTTAGTTGCCGTATTGGTGGACCACAACGGGTTGGCGGTCACTTGGGCGATGAGGTAGGTCTCGTAGTCATCGACGGATTGGATGAGCCCATGGTAATCACTGTTGTCGGTGTACAGGGAGTTAATTAAAACGCCTTTTACGTTCGGTACGGCTGACAGGCGCGCGGTGTATTCCGCGAGGAAGATGCCGTTATAGATGTACGTGAGAAATTTGTTGTTATACGACGAGCAGCAGTTCATCTCGGTAATGAAGATGGGCGTGCTGGCTCCTACAAGCGGAGTCAAGTAAGAAGCGATGTAGTCGGAACTGCCGTGCGCGAGAATACCGTTGAGCATAAAAATCGTGTTCTGAGCGGTCATGCTTCCTGTTACTGGGTAAATATGATTGGATGCGGCATTCCAGTACGGCGTGGAGGTTTGCCAAAGCTGTTGGTCCCAGGTTGGGAAGCAGGGCAGGGGTGGCGCCGCCGTAGCGCCGCATCCGGTCGACCCGGGATACCAGCCAGCGGGGAACAATCCCACACTCGCCGTCGGATATACGGTACTAATCTGATTGAAGTAGCTATTGGAGGCGGTGGAGTAGCTCGTGGCCGTTGGATAAATCGTGGGATATAGATAGGCTTCATTACCAAGCTCCCACTCCAAGACATTCAATCCGTAGCTTTGGGCTGTCAGCGCCATTTCCGCGGCACTGCCCGAGTTCGTATCGGTATAGCTGTTAAAACAGAGAACTACGGCCGCACCGAGGGTACTGGCAAAATTAGCGAAGTCGGAAAATAAGGCCCCTCCCTTGGCTTGGGTCAGTAGCTGCGAAATGGTGAGGATGCTGGCGGATTGCCCGGAAACCAGCGGCGGATCACCTGCAATCAACGAATTCATCCAGTCGATATTGGTGTGGCCGGTGGTCCAGTCAAAATCCAAAGAGACTGTTCCGCCGGGGTATCGTACGGTTTTCGCTTTTAGCGGAATTACTGCCTTAAGGAAGTTGGGGTCGTAATACTCTACGCCGTTGCGCGGCTGCGGAGTGTTCACACCGCTAAACCCAGGCGCGATCATGGTAACCGGCTGAGTCTTGATCTTAACAACGATAGGAGTTCCGGCGTAGAGCGACGACGCCAGGATCAGACCTAAGAGTGCGCCAGTGGTTACGCCGGCACGCTTGGATAAAATTCGCAGCACTCACCACCTCCGTCGCGACAGTCCCCTGGCGATTAGATATAGCATGCGCGATATATGACGGTCAATGGAAATCGGATAATGAATTCTTATAAGGCCTGTAATAGTACAGTTTTCGATGTTTGGTGGGCCGAAGGGTTGTACAAATGTCTCCCTTGAGACGCCGTGCTCAGCACGCAAGGCCGCGCAAAGCCCATGTTATCCTGAACTTTACAGTGATAAGAATCGCCTTAGGAGTTCTTTTTGTCTGCGTTGCGGCACCTGCCCCGGCGCAATCCTCCCTGCTCCTCGACACCATGGGCGGTGAGTTAGATCGAAACTTCTCCGCGCTCAAAGCGAATGCCGACCCGCCTCCTTACTTTATTTCCTACGAAGTAACCGAGGAGGATTTTCACAATCTGGCGGCCACGCTCGGCGCGATATCCGCAAATCGCCAGGGGAAAACCCGGCGTCTTGACGTTTGCGTACGCGTTGGCTCGCCAGAATTGGATAATTACCATCGGGTGCGGGGAGAACGGACGCAATTCACTTTTGGGTCGGTGATGACGTTCGAGGATCAGCCCGATGCGATTCGTCATCGCATTTGGCTGGATACGGACCGGGCCTATCGATTGGCGGCGGAGCGGCTGATCAAGATCCGGACGAACGCCGAGGTCAAAGTTGCGGAAAAGGACTCGTCCAGCGATTTTTCGCATGAGCAACCGGTAATGCACGGAGATCCTGTTACGCATCTCAAGTTTGCGGCAGATCAGTGGGCGGCGCGGGTGCGCAAGCTTTCGCAGCGCTTCAACGACTATCCAGGGATTCTGACTTCCAGCGTGTCTGTCAGTTACCTGGAGGAGACGAAATACTTTGTGGACACGGGGGGGAGCCGCCTGCGCCACGGACGGGGATTTACCCGGGTGGTGGTGAGCGCGCAAGCGAAGGCGATGGACGGGACCGACCTGGCGACCGGAGAGACGTTCGAGGCCGCGGACCCGGCGGGGCTACCCAAAGAATCCTCCTGGCGAGTGCGCATGATGCGCATTGCCACGAGCACGATCACGATCAAAATCAGAATCGCCGGCACGTACCAGTATTCCGCTACCAGGTCGGCCCAGGGGCCGGCGCGGCAGCAGGCGGTGGCAGCGGCTTAGGAGCAAGCGATGTCGGCGCCGTCTCGGCGGGCGGGGTGGTCGCCTGCGGAGCAGGGGTTCCGATGGCGCCGGAGTGGTGGCCGGCGGTGTCGGTGCCGGTGTCGCCGGCACCGCTGCTCGGCGCGGCTGTGGGCGCCGTCGAGCCGGCGGTGTCGCGGGCCGGCGGGGTGCCACGCCGGTGCCGCCTGAGCGCCCCGTGACTGCATCTGCTGCAGTTGATGGTTACTGACCTGGAGCAGCCGCCGTTCTTCGGCCAGCTGGCCCTCGAGCTGCTGCACGCGCTGGTTGAGCGCAGTATTGTCGGCAGTGGCCCCCGATCGGCCGGCAGCTGCACCGGCAGCGCCTGCTGCGGCTGCATTACCTGCGGCGCATTGTCGACGGCGCTCCACTGGGTGAGGCCGACTCCTGCGGTGGCACCAGATGCAGCTGGCCACTGCCGCCTGCACGAGCGCCGCTCCACGCCTGATATTGCTTATGAATCTCGCCGCTTGCTTCGCCCGGTCCGATCGCCTGCAACTCGGCATCGCCGGGGAGCTGCAGCCGGCTGCCCTGCGCAACACATTCATATTGCCTTCGAAGGCGGAAGGATTCGCACGGTAAATGCCAACGAGCTGGCGCTCACGAGCGGTGTGACTGCTGTCGGAATAATTCTGTGCGGCGATCGACGAGAGCGTATCGCCCCTGCGAACGGTGTCACTGCCACCGGCATTGCTGCCACCTGCTCCGCCAGTGCCCGATGCCGAGCCGGCCGGTGCCGGTCTGGTTGCCGAGGTCAGCGCCCGCCGCGGCGCCGCACCCGTGACACCTGCACCTGCGTGCTGGGCCGGACGCTCGACGTTGCCGCTGCGAGCCGCGCCGCCGGTCGAAGGCGCCGCGACCGCAGCGCTCTCCGGGCTCTGCGTGCTGCTGAACGACCGGCGGATCGATCAGTACTGTGTATTCGCGCAGAACATGGCCACGCGGCCAGTCGGCTTCGACCAGTAACGTCGCGAACGGCTCGGTGACCGCTCGGCCGAGCGCACATGCAGGACGTGCGGCCGTCGGCGGTCTTTTCCGGGGTCAGCTTCAACGAGGCGAAATAGGATGGGTATCCAGTCCCGCCCGCTCGAACTGGTCGCTGGCGCCAGCGTCGCTTTCAAAGCGGAAGATCCTCGGGACTGCCCCGACGACGTCGATTTCCGCGTCCAGGGGAGAATTGAGGGCTGATTTCAGGTGGATCTCGCCCAGCCCCAGTGCATAAGTCGCAGCCGGTGAGAGCAATGCCAGCACCAGAAGTTGGCACATTTTACGCTTCAACATCTTGTCTCCCAGCGATCTGGACTGCCGAGTAATCCTTAGAAAACATGTAATTAAGACGCAATCTTCGATTATGCGCTTATTTTGACCGCAATATAACTTATATCCAGTCCCGCGCCAAAATCTCCGCGATCTGAATGCTGTTGGTGGCCGCACCCTTCCGGATGTTGTCGGCAACGATCCATAGATTCAGCCCGCGCTCGTGCGACAGATCCTCGCGGATCCGCCCGACATAGACGGTGTCATGGTTGGCAGCCTCGGTAACCGCGGTCGGATAGCCGCCGGGCTTGCGCTCGTCCATCACGGTCACCCCCGGGGCCTTTTCCAGCAGCGCACGCGCCTCGGATCCGCGTGATCTTGCGCGCGGTCTCGATATGTACCGCTTCGGAATGACCATAGAAAACCGGCACGCGCACCGCGGTGGCGTTCACCCGAATATCCGGATCCTCCATGATCTTCTGGGTCTCCCACACCATTTTCATCTCTTCTTTC
>CAVTWL010000009.1:0-313612 GCA_963738375.1 Bryobacterales bacterium
CGACGTGGTCCACATGTTCATGGGCCAGGATATACCGTTCGCGGCGTCGGCCGCCGGCGGCGTCTATAATACAAGGACGGGCGGACCGCGCCCGACACGATCAACGTGCTGCTGGAATATCCATCGGAATTCACGGCCACGTTCGAAGCCACGCTGGTGCCCGGCATCACGGGCGCGGCCGTGGAAATTTGCGGCACGCAGGGGCGATTTCTGATCGACCGCAGCCGCTACGAGTTCCATCCCGTGGGCCGAGGCGACAGCCGGTGATGGTGAAGGCGTTCAGCAACATCGACAGGACCACGTGAAGAATTTCCTGGATTGCGTACGTCGCGCAAGCGGCCGAACGGCGACGTGCTGGTGGGCACCGCTCGGCGCAGGCGTCGCACCTGGGGAATATTTCGTACATGCAGAAGCGGCGCATCGATTTCGACCCGGTGCGCGAGGAGATCCTGCCGTTCTGAGGGCTGGAACGGCGGTGTTATACTGGCATTTAGCCGTATCGCCAATATAAACAGGATTGAGAGGTAGTTCATGATTTCCGCAACACAACTGCGTCCGGGCATGGTGATCAAGTTCAACAACGACTTGTTCTCGGTCTTCAGCATGACCCATCGTACGCCCGGCAATCTGCGCGGCTTCGTGCAGGCCAAGATGCGCAATCTGCAAAGCGGCACCATGATCGAGCACCGCTTCTCTTCGGAAGACAAGGTGGAGAAGGCGCGTCGCTGGAAGAGCATGAGATGGAGTATTTGTACGACGACGGCGAGTACTACTATTTCATGAACACCGAGAACTACGAGCAGATGCACCTGACGAAGGAACTGCTGGGCGATGCCGACGGACTACCTGATTCCGCAGTTGAAGGTGGCGGTGGAGTTTTACGAAGGCAAGCCGATCAGCGTGGAACTGCCGGCGACCGTGGATTTGACTGTGGTCGAAACCGAGCCGGGCCTGAAGGGCGCGACGGTTTCCAACGTCACCAAGCCGGCCAAGATGGAGACCGGCTGGTGGTGCAGGTTCCGCCGTTCATCACCGAAGGCGAGAAGATTCGCGTCAACACTGCGGAAGGCACTTATCAGGAGAGGGCCTGAAGAGCCGCCGCTAGTTCCGCTTCTTCGTCCGGCAGCACCGTCCGCAGATCCAGCACAACGCGTTTTTCTTCGATTCGCGCGATCACTGGCGGGTCGTTCTGTCTGCAGCTTTCGCTGCGCGGCGATTTCATCGTCGCACTGCGATGGCGATCAGCCAGGTGGGGATGGATTGCTCGGGCGTGGAGCCGCCGCCGATGACGGATTCTCCGGGCATCAACTCGGCGCTGAAGCCGGTGCGCGCGGATGCGGCTGAGCAAGGGCTTCGGCGCGCGCGCGGATTTCGCGGCGCTTTGCCGGATCATGCGCAGCGCCGGGACTTGCGTCCCATTGCTCCAGAGCAGATGTGCCGCAGCGTTGCTTCCAGTGCCTGGTAGATCAGTCTTGTCAGGCGCAGGGCGCGGAACAGCGGATTGCGGCGCAGGCGCGCGACGAGCTCCGGCTTGCCGGCGAGGATGCCGGCTTGCGGACCGCCGAGCAGTTTGTCGCCGCTGAACGAAACCAGGTCGGCGCCGGCCTTCAGGCTGTCGCGCCACCAGCGGTTCGTCGATGCCGAACGGTCGCGAGATCCACCATGCAGCCGCTGCCCAGATCCTCATAGACCGGGATGCCGCGTTCGCGGCCGAGCGCGACCAGTTCGTGCAGCGTCGGGCCGCGCGGTGAAGCCGGTCGATGCGGAAATTGCTGGGATGGACGCGCAGGAGCAGCGCGGGTGCGTTCGTTGATGGCGTCGCGATAATCGGCGATGTGGTGCGGTTGGTGGTGCCGACTTCGCGCAGCACGGCGCCGGAGCGCGCCATGATGTCGGGGATGCGGAAGCCGTCGCCGATTTCGATCAGTTCGCCGCGCGAGACGATGACTTCGCCGCCGGCCGCCAGTTCGTTGCAGCGCCAGGAAGATGGCGGCGGCGTTGTTGTTGACGGCGATGCCGGGCGCGCCGAGGAGCCGCTCGAGGAGGCCGGCCGGTGTGGATGTCGCGTTTGCCGCGCCGGCCGGTGGCGAGGTCGTATTCGAGGTTGGAATATGCCGGGAGAATGGTCTGCGGGCCCAGGGGCGCGCGTCCGAGGTTGGTGTGCAGGACGACGCCGGTGGCGTTGATGACGCGGCGCAGCGAGGGTTCGGCCAATGTCCGCAGCGCGCGTTCGACGCGCGCTTCGATCGGCGCCGCGGAGAGCATCGCGGTGGCGCTGGAGCGGATTTCGCGCCGCGCCTGGTCGAGCACGCGGCGGACTTCCGCGACTATCACGTGGTGCGGGATCCCGGGCGCGTGGACACGCTCGGCGATCTCGTGGACGGCGGGCAACTCGCGCAGTTTCTGGTTATCGCTCAATGCTTGATGGTACAGAGGGGGCGCGGCAGTTGTCCAGAAGGGGCGACAAACAAGGTACACTAGTAGATTCGGGGCGTGGCTCAGCCTGGCTAGAGCGCCTGGTTCGGGACCAGGAGGTCGGTGGTTCGAATCCACTCGCCCCGACCAAATTTCCCTGTACATTTCGAAGGCCAACCCAACCATCCCTCCCAGCTTTCCGTGGCCACCCGCCGTGCCGGTTGTGGCAAACCGGTGAGGGAAGGATGCCATGCGGGCGGAGATTCCAATTCCGACAGAGCAGCTCGAAGAGTTCTGCCGCAGGTGGAAGATCGCCGAACTGCGCGTGTTCGGATCTGCCCTGCGGGGGGATTTCCGCCCGGATAGCGACTTGGACCTGTTGGTAACGTTCGCCCCGCACGCGGACTGGAGTCTGCTCGATCACGTCGCCATGGAAGAGGAGCTTTCCGGCATCGTCCGGCGCAGGGTGGATTTGGTATCGCAACGCGCCATCGAGCGGAGCTCAAATTGGATTCGGCGCAAAGCCATCCTGGAAAGCGCGGGGCCCTACTTTGCCTCGAGATGACGCGCATCTTCTCGATATCCTCAAGGCCGCCCGCCGGCAATCGAATTCAAGGGCCCCGTAGAGAAAGCGGCGTTCCTCGAAGATCCGAAAACACAATCGGCAGACTGCACCAACTCCTGATTGTCGGGGAGGCGGTCAAAAGGACATCGCCGGAATTTCGGGACGCTCACCCCGAGGTGCCCTGGAAGCTGATTGCCGGAACCCGCGACAAACTGATCCACTTCTACGAGGGCGTGGACCTGGTCGAGGTCTGGAAGATGGTGACTTCCGATCTGTCTGAACTCATCCGCCTGATTGAACCTTTGGCCCCGCATGTGCCGTGACGGTGGCGGGCTGTAGGCCGCTTCACAACGCTACACCTGCGCTTTGGCAGTCCCGACTGGGTCCGCCAAACGTCAGTAGCCAGCGGCGACTAAACATAATCGGCCGCTGGCCGGAGAGCCCAGGCCCGGGAAATTTGGGAAGCCAACTGGGGGACGCGAGGACCGCGCCCGCCTATAGCTTTTCTGATGCATCGCGCTACCCGAGAATCCCGATAGCGGGCGTTGCGCCATTGGTCTCTTGGGTTGGGGAAAGTGCCGCCGGTATTTAGAATCGACGACCTCGCGCAACAGTCGCTCGGCGGAATCAAGACCCCGCCGTTCCCTTTCTGATCCACGGCGTGAGAACGGTATAGACCGGCACTGCTGTAGGCCGCGCGGCACGCCTGCGGATCAGCCGGCGGCCGATCAGATGGGCCAAGCGCAATCTGCACGGTCCGCCGGGAGATACCGGTCAACTCCGCCAGCACGGCGTGGCTCATGGCAACCGATTCCCGTCCGGCGCCGTGGGTGTGACGGTACAGTTGCAAATACACAAGGAACGCCGCGCTCGACCGGCTATGCGAAACCAGGTCGCGCATTAGCGTGTCGATGACATAAGGATCGGATCTCATCGCTATAGTAATTGTAGCTATAGCAGGGGCTGCACCGATTCGCGAGGCGGGCGTTGCTTTCGGACAGTCCGGATTGGCATGCTGAGCTATATATGATCAAACGAATTAAGTTCTTGGGCATTCCCGTGCGAGACCAGGACCGGGCACTGCGGTTCTACACCGGCAAACTCGGATTCCGGATTCTCACCGATCAGGAGTTCAATGAGAAGCAGCGTTGGATTGAGCTTTCGATTCCCGGCGCCGAAACGGGTATCGTCCTGTTTACTCCGGAGGGTCAAGAGGACCGCATCGGGACATTTGTGAATACATCCTGGGAAGTGGACAACGTGGAGAAGACCTACGAAGAACTGCTGGCGAAGGGAGTCGAATTTAAAGGGCCGCCGCAATCGCAGCCATGGGGAACCTTCGTGATTCTCTTGGACTCGGAGGGCAATCAAATCGTCCTCGGGTCTCGCTGAATCGTGGGGATCTACAGATTCACATCCCAGACTTTGAAGACATGCTGGTGGGCATCGAGATCCACGCGGCGCCCCCGGAATTGCACGCCTTCCATCTGCAAGCGAAGCCGCTGTTCCGCCGCCGATTCAAAACGCGTTTTCAGCTCGCCGCCTGCCCCAATGACGCGCTGCCACGGCAGCGAACCGGGAGGGTCGGTGCGCAGCAGGCGCGCCACGGCGCGGTGATACAGCGGATATCCAGCCGCGGCCGCCACCTGCCCATAAGTCGCAACTTTGCCTTTTGGAATGGAGAGGATCATGCGCCGGATCGCCGCATCGCGCAGGCCGCTCGGACGCGCGCTTTCCTTCGTAATTTGCCGGACCAGTTTCCTGGACAGGGCTGACGGCGTCTTGGCGATGGAGGCGTTTTTTCGCACTGGTCAGTTCGTTTCCTCGCGCGGCGGCGTACCGCCTCCTCTAACAATATCCCAGCGCCGCCAGCACCTGGTTGGCATCCGCCAACTGAAAAGCTCCCGCCGGTGCGCATCGCGGGCACAGCGCCGCCGTGTCCTTCGAGTAATTCGGTTCGAAAAGCAGTCCGGTTCGCGCGGGGATCAATTCCCGCAGCAACCGATCGGCCTCTCGAAACGTCGCCGGGTGGAAAGGCTTGCGCTGATCCTGCCAGGCTGTTTCCACTTCGTCCGGGTTCGCCAGGTCCGCCAAGCGCAGGTAGTCACGCGCGTACTTGGATGGCACGGGAACGCCCTGCGACAGATCCAGCGCGAGTCGGGCCGCTCTGGCCAGCAGGTCTTCCAAAGAAATCAAGTGGACCCGGCCGTATGGCAGATCCACGAGTTCCGTCCTTCGCATGGTCGCGCCGAATGCCCGGAAAACATCCATGCGCAGGGAGCGGTCCGCGTCGACAAACTGCATCAATGTCTTGCCCGGCGGGTCCAGCGGATGAATATGGCGGAACATAAAATCGCCAGCGAGGCTCCGCGGGATGCAGTCGAACGAATCGACGATGAAGTCGATATCGTTTAATGAGCGCATCAGCGGCCGGCGGCCTCGCCGCAAATGGTGAATCTCGGTGGCAAAGCCGCCTGTAAGAGCCCAGCGCGAAATGTCGTGCCGTGCGAGGTTCTCAAAGGCCTGAAGGGCGCGCTGGCCGTCGCCCGCGGAAAGAAAACTTAGGAACATAAACTGCCTTTCCAACTATTCATATCGCAGTGAGGTCATCGGATCCACCGCAGCCGCGCGCCGCGCCGGACCCCACGCTGCTGCCAGTCCGGTGGCAGCCAGCAACGCCGCCACAATCACAAATGTTACCGGATCGGCCGGTTGCAGGCCCGGAACCAGAAACATCGCCAGCGGCTTCACCAGGAAGAAGGCGCACAGCAATCCGGCCGCGGAACCCGCCGCGATCAGGCGGCCCGCGCTGCCCAGGACCATGATGGCGATGTCGCGCCGATCGGCCCCCAACGCCAGCCGCAGCCCGATCTCGCGGGAACGCCGGCTTACGGCGTAGACCATCACGCCGTACAGCCCGATGGTGGCCAGCATCAGCCCCAACACGCCGATGCTGCCGAACAGCACCGCGCCAACCTGGCTGGGCAGGAATGCCAGCCCGATGCTCGAATAGAGCGTCGCCACGCTGACGCCGGCATTCGGTTCCAGGCGGCGCAGCGCGGCTTGCACGGCGCGGATCTGCGGGCCCGGCTGCGCGGCCGCCCGCACCACGAATTGCACGCGGGTCCGGTCGGCGTCCACGGCCGAAATGTCTTCGTACAACTGCGCCTGCGGCTCCTCGCCCAGCGAAAGATTCTTGGTGTCTTTCACCACTCCCACCACAACATTGGGAGTCTTGTTCTCGCCCCAGATGAATTGCCGGCCCAGCGGATTGCCGCCGCCAAAGACGCGCTGCGCGAACGTGCGGTTCACGATTACCGGCCGGCCGGCGCCATCCCCGCCTGGCTGGAATGTCCGGCCGCGCAGCAATGCGATCCCCATGGTGCGGAAGTAATCCGGCGAAACGCCATTCCAGCGGAAGAGCTGGCGTACTTCCTTGTTGCTCTCGACCAGCCTCAGCTTGGTATTGAAGGTGATGCCGCCGGTGAAGGGAATCACGCGCGCCGCCGCCGCGGATTCAATGCCGGGAACGGCATCGAGTTCGCGCAGCGCCTCGGCCACGTAGACTCTCTGCCGGGCGATATCTTTGTAAGCCTGCGGCGGCAGGTTCACGTCCGCGTAAACCGTGTGGCGGACGTCGAAGCCGGGATCGATGGCGCTCGATCGCCACAGGTTGCGCAGGAAGAGGAAACCGGCCGTTAGCACCACCAGCGAGAGCGCCAACTGCGCCACCACCAGCGTGCGTTGCAAACGCATCCGGCCTTCCCTATGCAGGCCCGGCGCGATCGAATGGCGGATCGAGCGCCAAGCCGGCAGCACGCCGCAAGCGATGGTGGTCAAGACCGCCAGCATGATGGCGTACAGGGTGACGCGCCAGTCGAGAGTGATGTGCAAGCGGATGGGAACGGGAAGCGGCAGTTGATAACTTTCAACCGCCTTTGCCATAGCCTGCCGCAGCACCAGGCCGCAGGCCGCGCCGAGAAGCGAAAGCAGCGCGGATTCCACCAGGAGTTGTTGGAAAAGCCTGCCGCGTCCGGCGCCGAGGGAAAGCCGGATGGCGAGTTCCTGCCGGCGGGCCGATCCGCGCGCCAGCAGCAGGCTGGCGACATTCACGCAGGCGATCATCAGCACCAGCCCGACCACCACCAGCAGAGTTACGAAGAACAACCCCACGGTCTGCGCCTGCGACTCGGTGCGGATGCGGTCCATCCCTCCCGCCGCTGCGATCTGCACTTCATCCGCGTATTTGAATTTCTCCGGCAGCGTGCGATCCAGCCGGCGCGCCACGTTTACGACACCGGCTCGAGCCTGGGCGATGGTCATGCCCGGTTTCAGACGGGCGCTGATGGCTAACACCGTGTCCTCGAGATACTGTGGGACGTACAAGTCGGGCGAAAATCCGAAACCCAGGATTGAGCGAAAGTTAGCGGGCAGGACTCCCACGATGGTGTAAGGCCTGCCGTCCAGGCGCAGCATTCTGCCGATCACACCGGGGTATCCCTGCAACTGCGCGCGCCAGAAATGGTCGCTCACCACCGCTACCTGGTCCGAGTCCTGTTCCGTGCTGCCGCGGCCCAAGGCCATGGGAATCCCCAGCGCCGTGAAGTAGTTCTTGGTGTGCTGCACGCCGAAGATCTGGCGGGTCGCGGCGCCATCGTTCCAGTTGATGTAGTTCTCTTCGTTGGATCCCACTACGTCTTGAAATAAGCCGCTGGCGCGTACGAACTCCACCGCTTCCTTCTTCGCGTGGCTATTGCCGCCGAGCCGGATGGTCACGACCGAACGCGCATCGGTCACCGACGGTTCGCTCAGCAGGAACTCCACGGCCATCGAAAAAATGCCGGTGTTGATGCCGATGCCGAGGCCCAGCGAAAGCGTAGCGGCGATCACCAGCGCCGGACTGCGGCCCAGGCTGCGGATGCCGTACAGCACGTCGCGCCACATGTTTTCGATCCACGCGAAGCGCCACAGATCGCGCGCCTGCTCTTCGATGACGGTGCGATTGCCCAGCGGGATGGGGTTGCCGTTTTCGGCCGCCATCTCGCGATGGAAGGCCAATTCGGTCTCCAAATCGCGCTCCATCGTCCGGCGGCGAAAGAGTTTCAGAAAGAAACGGGACATGTATTCTCCTATGGCGATTTACGGTTGACGCGCCAGCACGCGCGCCACAGCCAGCGACAGGCGGGTCCAGGTGTCTTGTTCGGCGGCCAGCAGTTTCTTGCCGCGTTTGGTGATCTCGTAGAATTTTGCTTTGCGATTGTTTTCCGAAAGCCCCCACTGGGCGGCGATGGCGCCGTCCAGTTCCAAGCGGTACAGCGCGGGGTAGAGCGAGCCTTCCTCGACTTTCAGCACCTGGTCGGACAGCAGATGAATGGTTTGCGCGATGGAATAGCCGTGCAGCGCGCCGCGCTGCAGCGCGTGCAGAATGAGCAGGTCAAGCGTCCCCTGCAGCAGCGTGGGAGATTCGGATTTGCCCATAACATCGCTTCCTATGACGATCTATGGGTAGAGTACGATGCGGGGCGGGGATTGGTTCAAAATTATTTTGCGGATCTTTCCGTCGGGTGTTACTCTGATGTCGCCGGTTTCGGACTTGGCTATGCCTCTGAAGAGAGCCGCCCTTTTTGCCTGTATAACCACTATCTTGGGATCTCTGGCTCCTGTGTGGCAGGCCGGTCAGAAAATGCTCGGAATTCCATCCGCTCATTCGCGTTGGTGGGTCATTCTTCTTAACTCTCCTGATTCTGTCAACGTTGCCTGGAATTTGACATCCTCAGGATTCAGTTTTCGGCAACGGGATCGCCAGCGGCGCCGCTAACCTGCTCAACATCGGTTCCGAATTCGCGTTAATACTTTTGCTCAGCTCCTTATACCGCCAGCCGGAAGATGACCCTCCCGTGCGCGGGGTACAACTACGTGCAGCTTCGTAATTCCCTGCTAATGACAGGCCGAACGGCGCCGCCCTTGGGGCCGCTGCTAACAGAGGCTGCACGCAGTTTATTGAACCAGGCATGCCTCTTCGTCGCCCCCTACATCGTCTGGAAAAGCACTTCGCGCCGCCTGCCCGGCGCCGGTTAACGCCCACGAAAACGGTCGATCCGCCGCCGGTCGCGCTTCGACGGCTTCCCCGCCGGCATGGCGTCGAACGCCATCATGGCTTTGTGTTCCGCCGCCGCCTTCATCCGCAGTTCACGGCTCTCGTCGGTTTCCCGATACAGCGTCTGCGCCACCGCCGCCGGACCGCGCATTTCGCTCAGCGCCAGCATCTCTAATTGAAAATCGCCGCTATCGTTCTTCACCTGCAGCTTGTCGCCGGCCCGCACCTCGCGGGACGCTTTGACGGCCTGTCCGTTGCATGCGATTCGGCCGAGTTCGCAGGCTCGCGAAGCCAGGCTGCGCGTTTTGAAGAATCGCGCGGCCCACAGCCATTTGTCCACCCTTACGCCGTCCATCCCCCTATTTTATAGGGGCGCGCGGTGCGCCTATTGCATCGCGTAGGAACTGAGCACCTTCATGTAATTCGCCCGCTCAAACGCGTGCGGCTGCGGCACGGCGTTGCGGCTCATGCTGCCCTGCATCTGGCGGATGGAATCGTATTCGTGATCCCCCAGCCAGATCAGCAATTCGGTGAGCATGGTATCCAGATAGTTGATGCCCTTCTTCAACAGCGCCGAAGTCATCATCGCCACCTTCGCGCCCGCCATCATCGCCTTCACCACGTCGGTCGCCGTGTGGACGCCGCCCGTCAAGCGCCAGGTCCGGGCTTCACGTTGCCGTAAAGCACCGCGATCCAGTGCAGCCGCAGCAGCAATTCGTACTGGTTGCTCAGGATCAGGTTCGGCACCACTTCCAGCGCTTCCAGGTCGAAGTCCGGCTGGTAGAAGCGATTGAACAGCACCAGTCCGTCGGCGCCCGCGCCTTCCAGGCGCTTGGCCATATTCACCAGCGAGCTGAAGTACGGCCCCAGCTTCACCGCCACCGGAATGTGCACCGCCGATTTCACTTCGCGCACCAGCTCGCAGTACTTGCGCTCCACCTGCTCGCCCGTCACGTCCGGATCGACCGGGATGTAATAAATGTTCAATTCCAGCGCGTCGGCGCCGGCTTGCTCCATCTCTACGCGCATACTTCAGCCAGCCGCCCACGGACGTGCCGTTCAGGCTGGCGATCACCGGAATGCGCACCGCTTCTTTCGCCTTGCGGATATGCTTCAGATAACCTTCCGGCCCGCGATTGTAGCCGCAGCATCGTCGGGAAAGTGCCCCGCCGCTTCCGCGCCCACTTCCTCGGCCGCCGAAATGAACCGATCCAGCTCGTTGCTCTCCAGCGTGATCTGCTCTTCGAAGAGCGAATGCAGAACTACCGCCGCCGCCCCCGCGTCTTCCATGCGGCGGATATTGCCCACCTCCTCGCACATCGGCGACGAAGAAGCCACCAGCGGATTCCGCAGCTTCAGTCCCAGATAAGTGGTGGTCAGGTCGATGGTTTTGGAAAGGTCGATCATTATTTTGCCTCCTTGAGTGCCGGCGCTGCGTTCATGCGGCATGTTGACCATGTTTTCGTAAATCTTCCAGCGCGTCAGCACATCCTGCTGCGCCAGTTCCAGCAGATGCGCGCGCTTCTCCGGATGGCTCTTGGCCAGCATGGTGTAGCGCGTCTCGTTGTAGACGTAATCCTTCAGCTTGATGCTCGGCGGCCGCGAATCGAGCTGGAACGGATTCTTGCCTTGCCGCCGCCAGCCGCGGATCGTAGCGGAACAGCGGCCAGTAGCCGGATTGCACCGCCGCCTTCTGCTGATCCAGCCCGTGCACCATGTCGTAGCCGTGCGCGATGCAGTGGCTATAGGCGATGATGATCGACGGCCCGTCGTACGATTCGGCTTCCAGAAACGCCTTGATCGTGTGGCTGTCGTTGCCGCCCATGGCGATCTTCGCCACGTAGACCGTGCCGTAGTTCATCGCCATCATGGCCAGGTCTTTCTTGGCGCCCGGCTTGCCGCCGGCGGCAAACTTGGCCACCGCGCCGCGCGGCGTCGATTTCGACATCTGGCCGCCGGTGTTCGAATACACTTCCGTATCGAGCACCAGGATGTTCACGTTGCGGTTGGAAGCCAGCACATGGTCGAGGCCGCCGTAGCCGATGTCATAAGCCCAGCCGTCGCCGCCCAGCATCCAAACGCTCTTCTTCACCAGGGCGTCGGCCAGGCTCAGCAGATCGCGCGACTCGCAGCGTGTTCACGCCGGCCAGCTTCTGCTTCAGGATCTTCACCCGCGCGCGCTGCTCGAAGATGCCGGCTTCGGTGGATTGGTCGGCGTCCAGCAATTCCTGCGCGAAGTCTTCGCCGATCACCGTGCCCAGCCGCGCCACCAGTTCGCCCGCGTATTCCTCCTGCTTGTCGATCGCCAGCCGCATGCCCAGCCCGAACTCCGCGTTGTCTTCAAACAGCGAGTTCGACCAGGCCGGTCCGCGGCCGTCGTCGTTCATGCGTGTAAGGCGTGGTGGGCAGGTTGCCGCCGTAAATCGACGAGCAGCCGGTGGCGTTGGCGATCACCGCGCGGTCGCCGAACAAGCTGGCGTCATCAGCTTGATGTAAGGCGTTTCGCCGCAACCCGCGCAGGCGCCCGAGAATTCGAACAGCGGCTGCAGCAATTGGACGTCTTTCACCAGGCTCTGGCGTCAGCAGCCGCCGGTCGATCTCGGGAATCTTCAGGAAGAAATCCCAATTGGCCGCTTCCGGCTCGCGCAGCGGAGCTTGCGGCGCCATGTTGATGGCCTTGTGCTTCACTTCGCTCTTGCTCTTGGCCGGGCAGACCGCCACGCACAGCGCGCAACCGGTGCAATCTTCCGGCGCCACCTGCAGCGTGTACTTCATGCTCTTGAGATCTTTCCAGCGGGCCGGAACGGATTTGAAGGTCGCGGGCGCGTTCTCGGCGTGCGCCGGTGTCGTAAACCTTCGCCCGGATCACCGCGTGCGGGCAAACCAGCACGCACTTGCCGCACTGGATGCACAGCTCCTCGTCCCATACCGGAATCTCCAGCGCGATGTTGCGCTTTTCCCATTGCGCGGTGCCCGTGGGGAACGTGCCGTCGAGCGGCATGGCGCTCACCGGCAGATCGTCGCCTTCGCCGGCGATGATGCGCGCCGTGAACTTCTGCACGAACTCGGGAGCGTCCGCCGGGCACCGGCGGACGCATATCGAAAGTGGCTGCTGGCCGTCGGCCGGAACCTTCACTTCATGCAGGTGACTCAGCGCCGCATCCACCGCGGCGAAGTTCTTCTGCACCACCGCTTCGCCGCGTTTGCCGTAGGTCTTCTCGATGGCGTGCTTGATGGCGTCGATGGCTTCCTCGCGCGGCAGTACGCCGCTGATGGCGAAGAAGCAGGTCTGCATGATGGTGTTGATGCGCCCGCCCATGCCGGTCTGCCTTGGCCACTTCGTAGCCGTCGATCACGAAGAAGCGCAGCTTCTTGTCGATGATCTGCTGCTGTACCGTGCGCGGCAGCTGATCCCACACTTCGTCCGGTCCGAACGGGCTGTTCAGCAGGAACGTCGCGCCCGGCTCCGCCGCCTTCAGCACGTCCAGCCGTTCCAGGAACGAGAACTGATGGCAGGCCACGAAATTCGCCTTCGAGATCAGGTAGCTGGAATGCAGCGGTTGCGGCCCGAAACGCAGGTGCGAAACCGTGATCGCGCCGGATTTCTTCGAATCGTAAACGAAGTAGCCCTGCGCGTAGTTGTCCGTTTCTTCGCCGATGATCTTGATGGAATTCTTGTTCGCGCCCACCGTGCCGTCCGCGCCCAGGCCATAGAACAGCGCGCGCACGCGTGCCCGGCACTTCGGTCGAAAAGGCCGGATCGTACGTCCAGGCTGGTGTGCCCGACGTCGTCCAGTGATGCCGACGGTGAAGTGATTGTTCGGCTTCGGCTTCGACAGTTCGTCGAAGATGCCCTTCACCATCGCCGGCGTGAATTCCTTCGACGACAAGGCCGTAGCGCCCGCCGATCACGCGCTTGCCGGTGACCATCGCTTCGTTCAGCGCGGTGACCACGTCCAGATAAAGCGGCTCGCCGGAGCTGCCCGGTTCCTTGGTGCGGTCCAGCACCGCGATCGTCTTCACCGTGCGGCGGCAGCGCCGCGATGAAATGCTCGATCGAGAACGGCCGGAACAGCCGCACCTTCACCACGCCGACCTTTTCGCCGGCGCGCGTTCAAGTGCGCGATGGCCTCCTCCGCCACTTCCGCGCCGGAACCCATGATCACGATCACGCGCTCGGCGTCCGGCGCGCCGAAATAATCGAACAGACGATATTGCCGGCCGGTAAGCGCGGCGAACCGGTCCATGGCGTTCTGCACGATGGCCGGACAGGCGTCGTAGAACGGATTGGCGGCTTCCCGCGCCTGGAAATAGACGTCCGGATTCTGCGCCGTGCCGCGGATCACCGGATGGTCGGGCGACAGCGCCCGCGCGCGGTGCGCGCGCACCAGATCCTCGTCGATCATGGCGCGCAAATCGTCGGGCGTGAGCTGCTCCACCTTGGCCACTTCGTGCGAGGTGCGGAAGCCGTCGAAGAAGTGCAGGAACGGCACGCGCGATTCGAGCGTGGCGGCCTGCGCGATCAGCGCCAATCCATCACTTCCTGCACGGAGTTGGACGCCAGCATGGCGAAGCCCGTCGCCCGCGCCGCCATCACGTCGCTGTGGTCGCCGAAGATCGAAAGCGCCTGCGCGGCCAGCGCGCGCGCCGCGACATGGAAGACCGTGGCCGTCAGTTCGCCCGCGATCTTGTACATGTTCGGGAATCATCAGCAGCAAGCCCTGCGAGGCGGTGAACGTGGTGGTCAGCGAGCCGCTTTGCAGCGCGCCGTGCAGCGCGCCCGCCGCGCCGCCTTCGCTCTGCATCTCGACCACCGACGGCACCGTGCCCCAGATGTTGCGGCTTCACTTCGGCGGACCACTGGTCCGCCCATTCGCCCATGGGCGACGATGGCGTGATGGGATAGATGGCGATGACTTCGTTGATCTGGTGGGCGACATAGGCCGCGGCTTCGTTGCCGTCGATGGTGACCTTCGGCCGGTGATGCTGGATGGATTGGTCAAAACTTCCCCCTCTTCCTCGGATTGCGGATGGTAATCTGCCTAAGCCATATTATAAGACCTGTTTGTCGTAAAAATCTACAGCCGTCCTAAAAAAGGACGCCTGGTTGCGCGGGGAATTAGCGTGGAAACAGGGCAACACGGGCGCGATGGCCCTTGCACAACTTTGCGTCGCAGGTATAAAGGACTGCGCCCGTTTCTTCGGCCAGTGCGATATAAGTGGCGTCGTAAGGCGTGAACTTGTGGCGCAGTTCCCAAATGCGGCCCAATAACCAGGTGTGCGAATAACGTTCGGCTGGCAAAGTGGCGAGACCGCGAAGAAGCTGGACGCCGCGGTGTGAATCCAGGGTTTGGCCGTCCAGAAGCCTCCGCACGGCGCTCACAACTTCGATATCCAAGAGGTGCGGCACGGCCAAAGCGTCGCTGCGCGCCGCAAGATCGCGTCGCACGGATTCGGCGACCGGACCGTTCATGAGCAATTCCACAACTACCGACGCGTCGAGGACAATCACCGCGAATAACGCAGTTCGCGGATCACTAGCGCGGCACTTCGCTTGGTGGTCAGCGGCTTAGCCTCTTTGGTGCTCTCTAACCATTCCTGCATGCTCGGCCGTTCCGCCGTCCGTTGCAGTTCTCTCTTAATGAAATCGGAAAGACTCATGCCCTCGCGGGCGGCCCTCGCCTTCAGAGTACCGTGAACGCGCTCGGGAACGCCTCTGACCTGAATCATCTTTGGCATCCTAGCAACATTATCGCATGTGGGGCACATGTTCCCTGGCGGATCTGTCGGCCCTCGGCGTCAAGCGGGTCACTGTGAGCAGCGCCCTCTCCCGCGCCCTACCGCGATCTCAACAGCCTCTTCCAGCAGCTTACGCGATGAGCCTTTCCACCGCGCCGCAGAAGGTTTCGATTTCGTGGACGGTCGTGTAAATATTCGGCGTGATACGCAGGCCCTTGAACTGCGGATGCACGATCCCCACCGTCATGATCTTGTACTTATCCCAAAGCTGCTCCGACAACGGCCCCGGTTCCTTGCTTCGCCACCGAAAGCAGCCCGATGCCGCAGCTCAGTTGCGGATCGGAACTCGTCGGCGTCGTAACTCCCGCCAGGCGCGTCAGCCGGTCCGTCCAGATGGATCGCAGATAGCGCAACCGCGCCGCCTTGCGCTCCACTCCAATCGACTGGTGAAACTCGAGCGCGTCGGAAATCGCATTGTGATTGGCCGCCGGATGTGTCCCGATCTCCTCAAACTTGCGAATGTTGTCGTTCATGTCCGGCCCCGCCGCCATCAGCGGCCACACTTTGCCGATCTTCGACTTGCGTACGTACAAAAAGCCGGTGCCATGTGGCGCCAGCAGCCATTTGTGGAGGCTGGTGCCGTAATAATCGCAATCCAGGTCTTCGTGCTTGAACGGAAACTGCGCGTAGGCGTGCGCGCCATCCACAATGGCCTCGATGCCCCGCGCCCGCGCCATGCGGCAGATCTTCGCCACCGGAAAGATCTGGCCGGTCAGGTTGGTGATGTGGCAGAAGTGGATCACCTTCGTGCGCGGCGTGATGGCCTTCTCGAAGCGCTCCGCCAGATCGTCCAGCGAGGGCGGCGGTGTCGGAAACGAAATCATTTTCAGCACGATCCCGTCGCGCCGCTCCCGCTGCTTCCACGTCGTGATCATGCGCGGATAATCCTGATCGGTGGTCAGCACCTCGTCGCCCGCCTTCAGGTCCAGCCCGAATTGCACATTTTCGAGGGATTCCGAAGCGTTGCGCGTGATCGCAATTTCTTCCGGATCGCAGCCGAAATCCGTAGCGAGGCCGCGCCGTACGGTCTCTACCTCCGGTTCCAGCACGGCCCACATGGTGCGCGCCGGCGCGATGTTGCTGAACTCCAGCGACCGCCGCATGGCCTCCTGAACCACGCGCGGCGCAGGGCTCACGCCGCCGTTGTTCAGGTTGATGATGTTGCGGTCCAGGGTGAAGGCGGATTGAATCTCCCGCCAGAAATCTTCGTCGCGGGCCAGATCGGCGGCCGCGCGATTGTTGCCGACGGTCGCGGCGCGCGCGCGTTCGGCGGAGTCGGGACGAAGAAATGCCAGTGCGCCAGCGGCGCGGAGAAAGTGACGGCGCTCCATGGAACCTCCGTGCGGCCTAAGGCCGTTGCAATATTGTACCGCTGCCTAGGTGCTGTGTTTCACCACCGTGAAAGTAATCTGCGAGGGATGTTCCGTGGAATGATGCACCGCATTGTGCGCCACCACGCCCTTGACCTCGTCGTAGTTATTCCCGCCGGTATTCAGGTTGCGGTCGAACCGCGGGAAATTGCTGCTCGAAACCTCGATCCGGATCCGGTGCCCCGCCGCGAAGATAGTTGCTGGTCGTCATCGGCTGCAGCGCAACCTTATACACCTTGCCCGGCTCCATCCAAACCGGCGGCTTGTCGTACCCATCGCGATAGCGCGGCCCGCTGGATCGTCTCGTCCAGGTTGTAAGCCGTGCCGTCCGGATACACGTCGATCACCTTCACCGTGAAATCCGTATCCTTGGCGTCGGACGAAACATACAGCGTCGCTTCCATCGGCCCGCTCACTTCCATGCCTTCCTTCAGCGGCTCGCTGGTATAAACCAGGATGTCCGCCCGCGCCTCCATCTTGCGCTGATCGAACGCGCCCGCCGGTCACCGCATTGCCCGTGCAGCAGACGTTGCCGCCATACGACGGCACCGGATTCATCGGATCGTAAGTGAATCCGTCCGGCTGCATCGGCGGCCGGCGCCGCCATCGCCAGCGCGCCGTCGCCATACAGGCTGTTCGCCTTGCCGCCGCTCGCCAGATAGAGCGTCATCGGCTGCGCGCCTTCCGGCGGCCACGTGTCCGGCGGTCTGCCACTTGTTCAGGCCCATGGTGAAGTAGCGAACCTCGCGGCGTCTTCTCCAGAATCTTGTTGTCCTCGCCTTTCAGGAAATGGTCGAACCAGCCGTAGGTCAGCGCGTCGTAATCCAGCCGCGCATCGCCCATATCTGCGCTCGCCCACCACCGTGTCCTCCGTGGCGCGCTTGTAAGCGCAATGCAGCGTCGGCGCGATCACCGCATACTGCTCGTTGGCGATCTCCGGCTTGGCCGTCTTGCGCACATAGTTATAAGCCGCCAGGTTCGGGCCCAACCGACACGTCGTACCACGACATGAACCAGTAACCCGGCACGTTGATCGTCTTGTCGTCGTGCCACAGGCCGCCGCGATACCACGCCGGATCGTTCGGAGTCCGCTTGATCATCGCGCCGCCCGTCGAAACTTCCTCGCGATCCGCGAAAATGCCGTGCGGCCCGTCCACCGCTTTGATAATGTCCATCTCCGGCAGGTGCTGCAGCGCCTTCGACCAATCCACCGGCGGCAACTGCTGCGCCAGGTCGAACGCCTTCGAGGCGCGCATCAGATCCTCCTGCGAGGTGTTCGGCGGGAACATCGGCCGCACCTGGTTCTGCTCGCCATAGAGCCACGCGATGAACAGCATCTGCACCGCGCCGCCGCGATACCAGTTGCCCTGCTCATAATACGGACCCACGCGTCCCACGCCCGCGCCGAAGCCCTTGCGGGATCATCGCCGCGAACGCCGGATTGCCTTGCGCCGCCACGCCCAATTGCCATTCCGCCGTCGACGAACAGCCGATCGTCCCCACCTTGCCGTTCGACCACGGCTGCGACGACATCCACGTAATCGCATCGTAGCCATCCGTCAAGCGGCGGACCCAGAATGTCGTAGTTGCCTTCGGAAAAGAAGTGGCCCGCGCTCGTTCATCTCCACGAACGCATAGCCGCGCTTCACGGCTTCGAGTCGGCGACTTCATGTCGCGCGGCGCGCCGATCTGCACGTCCCAAAAATTGAAGTTGTAAGGCGTGCGCACGAAGATGATCGGATACTTCTTGGAGGTGTCCTTGGGCCGGTAAATATCGGCCGCCATGCGCTTGCCGTCGCGCATCGGCACCATTACCTTGCGCTCTACGATGGCTTCCTTCTCCAGTTCATCTTCAGTCGTTTTGCGTGCTTCGGCGATCTGCGCCTGGGTCTGCGGCGGTTGCGCGAGGACCATGGGAATGGTGCAGGCGGCCACGGCAGCCAGCACCGGAATGCGGGTTAGAGCGGATATTTTGGTCTGCATGCTGAATAGGAAATTATACGCCCGCCGGGCTATGCATTGAAGACCAGGCTCATGCAGGTCACGCCGGCCTCCGCTTTTTGCAATTCGGAGACATCCACGGGCAGATCCTTCCATCCAGCCCTTTCTAGTCGCGCCGCAGTTGCCGGGAACGATGCCGGAATGATCACCGTATCGCCGATCGCCAACACATCCGCCGCGCCGGGTTCATCCTGCACCACTTCGATCACCCGGACGTCGCCCAGCGGCGCAAGATCCAGCCATGCCCGATTCGCCAGCACCGTATCGCGGCCCAGATAACTGCATGCTGATTTCAGATGCAGGCAATCGCGCATGTCCACTCCCGCGACCCAATAGCCGAAAGGCGCCAGCAACCGGCCCAATTGCGCGATGCCTTCCCCGTTGCTGCGTGCCGACCGGCCCACAAAAACCTTCGACCCGACCCGCACTACGTCCCCACCTTCAATCGTTCCCGGCTCGACGATCCATCGCAATGGCCTATACCGCCCCACTACCTCCGCAAGACTCGCCGATTCGCCGCGCCGCGACTCCGCGCCCATGCGCGTCATCACCGCGACTTCATCCAGCACGATGGCCGGATCTTCCACAAATACGGCGTCCGCATAATCCGGGCAGCGCCGGCAGCGAGACTACCGTGATCCCCAACGATTCGAGCGCCGCTTCATAAGCGTCGTGCTGCGCCACCGCCTTCGCCATATCGATCGGCCGGCGCTCCATAAACGACAGCTCGCAATCGGTCATCGACGGACTCACGGCGCGGGTGATAGCGGTAAGCGGCATGATCGACTATTCTAGCGGCTCCCCCGGAACAGCCACCGAATGGGAAAACTGGCCAGCGACATGAGTAGCGCGTAGATGCTGTTGGCCGCATCGCTAATCACCGCCCCCACTAAGAACGCGAGGCTGCCTGCTAGAATCCCCAGCGTCAGTGCCGGAAATGCGAAAACACGAAACGGACGCGGCGTCAATGGGTGCGTGCGCCGCAGCACTAGCAGCGAAATGTAAGACCAGCAATAGTTGGCTACGAAGAAAAAACCGGCCATGGCGATCAAGCGGTCCACCGTACCGCTCAACACCAGCCCCACCGCCACCAGAGCAGACATCGCCAGGGCTGCGCGCGGCGTGCCGTTGCCCGCTACCTGTGCCGTGCGCCGCCAGAACAATCCGTCCCGGCTGACGGCAAACAGAATCCGCGACGTGCTCATCAACATGCTATGCAGCAGAGTCAGGGTAATCACTACCGACACCGCCGCAATGATGATCTCGCTGGCTCGGCCAAAGATCAGCTTCGCCGCATCGGCAGCCGCGAATTTCGATGCGGCCAGGCCCGCCGGTCCCAAAGCCCGCAGGAACGCCGCATTCAGCAGCAGGTAAATCCCCGCGATCAGCGCCAGCCCGTTAAACATCGCCCGGGGAATCTGCTTGGTGGCATGCCGCGTCTCTTCCGCGAAGTAAATGGTCTCGTACCAGCCGTCGTAGGTGACCACGATCGATTGGATCGCCAGCACGATCGCCGCCACCAAGCCGATGGCTGGCGCCGGCGGAGGGATCGCGCTCGAGGCCGGTGCCTGGACCAGGAAACAGGCGGCGATCAGCCCGAACAAAGCCATCGCCGCGGTCACCGACGCCGCCTGCTGCACCCTCCCGCTGATGCGCACCCCAAACCATTGCATGCAGGCGAATGCCAGTATCGCTCCGGAAGCCAGCCAAGGTTGCCAGGGGCCCAGGCCGGGAAGCAGGCGTCCCAGGAATTCGGCCGCGCCCATCGCCGCGAAGGCGGCGCTCGCCACGTTCGCCAGGAAATCCGACCAGCCCACGGCAAAGCCCACGTGGTCGCCCATGGCCTCGCGCGCGTAAACATAGAAACCGCCCGCCCGAGGAATCATGGTGGCCAGTTCCGCCACGTTCGCCGCGCCCGCCGCCGCGTATACGGCGCCCGCCAGCCACATCAGCATGATCAGCCACGGGAAGCGCAGGTAGGACGCCACCGGCCCCGGTTGCCGCAAAATCCCGACGCCCAAGGTTCCGCCCAGGGTGACTGCCACGCCGAAAAACAGCCCGAGGACGGGGAGCAGGGATGGGCGCGCAGCCGGTCCGGCGGTTGGCGTCGACATGGGTAGGAACGACTGTATCACGGCGCCGGGTAGGTCACGCAATGCGCGGATTGGCAGGGTGGGCTAAAATCGTCTTAGCAACGGTAGGGACTTCCTGCCAGCTTTGTTTCCACGTTTTCTGGTTTTCCACGTCATCTTGATAGGACCGTGGAAGCCGTAATATACGCCTTGATGAGCGAAGCCGTCGATCCCGGCCTGGAACTCCTGGAGACACAGAACAGGTTTGTTTCAGACCACTTACGCCGGATTTTCGTCCAAATTTATCGCATCGTGGGCAATGTGGCCGATGCCCAGGATCTGACCCAGGAAGCTTTTATCAAGGCTCTCCAGCGGCAGGATCAGCTGAAAGACGAGCAGAAAGCCGCGCACTGGCTTTCGCGCATCGCCACCAATACGGCCATTGATTTTCTGCGGCGCAGCGGCCGCGTTCAGTATTGCGAGCTGGACGTCGCGCCCGAAAGCCACGACGAGAGCCCCGAAGATATTCTGCTGCGCTCCGAGCAACATGACTACCTGGAAGATGGCCTGCGGCTGTTGACCGCGCGGGAGCGGGCGGCCCTGATGTTGCGCGATGTAGAGGGTTTGCCGGCCGAGGAAGTGGCCGCACGGTTGGATTGTTCCAAAGCCACGGTGCGATCCCATATCGCCAACGCGCGCAATAAGCTGCGCAAGTATATGGAAAAGAGGAAGCAATGACGCATCCGAGTTCGTCCATTCTGGCTCTGTACGCCGGCGAGGACCTCGGTTGGTTCGCCCGGCGCCGTACGGGGCGTCACCTGGCCCATTGCAGCCAATGCCGCCGCGAGGTAGCCGCGTTTGCCTCGGTGCGCGAGAGTCTGGCCGCGCTGAACGAATTGCCGGTGATTTCATGGAGCCGCATGGCGGCCGAAATGAAGGCGAATATCCGTCTCGGTTTGGAAGCCGGCGAATGTGTGCGCGGCGAGCAGCGGACCGGTGCGCGAGAGGTCTTCGGTTGGCTGTCGAACGTCCGGGCTCTGACGGCTTGCGCCAGCGCCATGGCGATGGTTGCCGTAGGCTTGTTCCTCCAACGGCCGGCGCCCGTCGCTCCCACGGTGGCGGCCGAGGGCTCGGTACTGCGCGCTACCGCCAACGGGATCGAACTGAATCAGGGCGGCCAAACCCTCAGCCTGCTCCATGTGCGCTCCACCGATGTGTCCTATTCGGCCGGCGCGCAAGGCTCCATACGGGCCGGTTATGTGGATTCCGATACCGGCAATGTAACGATCAATAACTTGTATGTCCAGTAAATTTGCGATTCTATGCGTGGCGGCCGTGACTGGGCTTTTCGCCCAGGAAGCCCGCCTCGACAACTCGGTGAAGATCAACCTCCAGGCGGATTCGCCTCTGACGTTGATCTCGACGGACCTCGGTGAATCGCACTTCAGCCAGCGCGGCAGCGCCGTGCTGCTCGATCTGGATGTTTCGCTAACTCTCCACAATTCCAGCTCCAACCGCGTGCGCGGCGTGACGCTGCTGGTGGCGGCGCAGGAGGCCACGCCCGGCGGCAAGGCTTCGGTTTCGGTTCCCAGCCTGGATGTTGCGCCTAATCAGAACTTTCCCGTTCGCATCAATCTGCGGCTGTTGCGGCCTGCGCAAATGGGCAGTTCGGCGCCCGTGCAGGTCAATTTGGATGGCGTGCTCTTTCAGGATTATTCGTTCTACGGACCGAACCGTTTGGACTCCCGCCGCACCATGACCGCGTGGGAAATGGAAGCGCAGCGCGACCGCAGGTATTTTAAGTCGATCCTGGCGGCGCACGGCGTCGAGGGATTGAAGCAGGCCATGCTCGAAAGTTTGAACCGGCAGGCGGAGCGGCCCCGGCTTGACGTGCAGGTTTCGCGCGGCCGCGCGGTGGCATCCGCCGCGGTGGGAGAGCACAACACGCGCTTTGCGTTTCTGCATTTCCCCGGCGAGCCCGTCGAACCTGTCGAAGGTTGGGCGGAGATTGCCGGAAATGAGGCGCGCAATCCTCGCATCGACGTGCGCAATCTGTCGGCGCGGCAGGTCCGTTCCGTGGAGATCGACTGGATGGTCAGCGACCGTCAGGGCAAACAGTATATGGCTGGATCGGTGCCCGCTTCCGGTCCGGAGTTTAATTTGAAGGCCGGCAGCACCAGTCGCGTCATGCAGGATACGGCTTTGCGCATTGCCAAAGATGGCGGCGCGCCGTTATCGATCGCGGGGATGACCGGCTTCGTCGGGCAAGTGGAATTCGCGGATGGCAAGGTTTGGATCCCGAATCGCGAATCGCTCGCCAGCGCCCAACTGCTGGGCGTCTTAGAGCCGTCTCCGGAAGAGCAGCGTTTGATGGATCTTTACCGCAAGAAGGGTCCGAAAGCGTTAGTCGACGAACTGAATAAGTTCTAAGTCGCACAATGGCTCCCGGCGTGCTAAGACTGCGTGGCATGCCAGACAAAACCAATCCTCAAAAACAAGCTCCCGACGCCCGAGCACAACTCATCAACGACCTCAATCAGGATCTGGAACGCGAATATCAGGCGATTATTTCTTACGTCACCTATTCGCAAGTCTTGAAGGGCGCGCCGTACATGAACATCGCGGCCGAACTGGAAAAGCACGCCCACGAAGAACTTGCGCACGCCTTGATTGTCGCCAAGCAAATCGATTATCTGGGCGGGATGCCCGCCGTCGTGCCGAAGCCTGTCAAGACATCGGAAAAAGCGGAGGACATGCTGCGCTTCGACCTGGACAACGAGACCATAACGATCAAAAATTATCGTGAGCGCGTGAAGCAGTGCGAAACTCTGCAAGAGTATGCCATGGCGGAGCAGCTCCGGACCATCCTGGTAGACGAGCAGGATCACCAGATTGCGCTGGCTACCGCGCTAGGCATCGACGTGCCAAAGCCAATCGCCTAGAAGTTGACGATGCCGCCGAACGAGTTGGGGTCGAGGCTGGCCCCGCCGACCAGCACGCCGTCGATTTCCGGCTGCGCCATCAGGATGCGCACATTGTCCGGCTTCACGCTCCCGCCGTACAGAATGCGTACGGCATCGGCGGCGGCAGCGCCATAATGGCTGCGAACTTGGCCGCGCAGCACCCGGTGCGCATCGGCGGCGATTTCTGGGGTTGCCGTTTTGCCGGTGCCGATGGCCCATACAGGCTCGTAGGCGATCACGATGCGGGCGAACTGCTCCGGGCTTAACAGCGCGATGCCGCCTCGAAACTGGAGCGAAAGTACGGCCTCGGTTTCGCCGGATTCGCGCTCCGCCAGGCGTTCACCCACGCAGACGATCGGAGTCAGGTCGGCCTCCAGCGCCGCCACCGTCCGCTGCAGGACAGTCTCGTTGGTCTCTTCAAAATACTGGCGGCGTTCGCTGTGCCCTACCAGCACATGCGAGCAGCCGGACGCTTTGATCATCGGTCCGGATACTTCGCCGGTGAATGCGCCTTCCTTGGCCCAGTAGAGATCCTGCGCGCCGATCGCGATGCGCGATCCATGGGTGGCGGCGACTGCCGCTGCGATGTCGAGATACGGCGGGCAGATGACGATTTCACAATGCTCCGCCTTTTCAACCAAAGGCCGGAACTTGTCAAAAAAAGCAGTGGTTTCAGCGGGGTTCTTGTACATCTTCCAATTGCCCGCCATGATTGGCTTTCTCATATAATTTGCGGTAAGAAACTTACGCCTTTCGCGATGTTTGTGTCGAAGTTTTCAGCGACACTCTGTCCGATATCCGACAGTGACGCACGCAGCCCGAGGTTAACTCCCTGGCGGGCGCGCGGGCCGCTTACCAGCAGCGGCACATATTCGCGGCTGTGATCGGTCGAGGGCGTGGTCGGGTCGCAACCGTGGTCCGCCGTGAGGATGGCAAGATCGCTTTGCTGCTGCGCCGCGATAAATTCCGGCAGCCAGGCGTCGAACTCTTCGAGCGCCCTGGCGTATCCTTCCACATCGTTGCGGTGACCGTATTGCTGATCGAAATCCACCAGGTTTACGAAGATCAGTCCATCGCCAAACGAGCGCATGGCTTCGAGCGTATGAGCCATACCGTCGGCATTGCTCTTGGTTTTCGAATAGTCGCGGATTCCGCGGCCCAGGAACACGTCGAAGATTTTGCCGACGCTGTGTACTGCGACGCCTTGCGCGTCGAGCTTGTCGAGCAGCATGCCCGGCGGAGGCGGAACCGCGTAGTCTTTGCGATTCGCGGTGCGCTGGAACGAACCCGGCGTCCCGGCGAATGGACGAGCGATTACCCGCCCCACTTCATAAGGCCCGCGCAGCAGATCCCGCGCGGTTTCGCAGATCTTGTACAACTCCCACAGCGGGATGACTTCTTCGTGCGCCGCTACCTGAAAAACGCTGTCCGCGGAGGTGTAGACGATCGGCGAACCGGTTCGCATGTGTTCAGCGCCCAATTCCTTGATGATTTCCGTTCCCGACGCGGCCTTGTTGCCCAGGGTTCTGCGCGCGATGCGCTGCTCGAATTCATCCATGATCTCGCGCGGGAAGCCATGCGGGTAGAGCGGAAAAGGTTCCGCGAGGTGGATGCCCGCCATTTCCCAATGACCGGTCGTCGTGTCTTTGCCGGGTGATGCCAAGGCGCAGCGTCCAAACGACGCGGCAGGTTCCGCGGCGGGCGGCAACCCTGCCAGCGGCTTGATGTTGCCAAGCCCCCAGCGGCAGAGGTTAGGGAGACGCAAGGGACGGCGCCGCGCTATGTTCCCGAGCGTGTCGCTGCCCGCGTCGCCGTAAGCGGCCGCGTCCGGCATCTCCCCGATGCCAACGCTGTCGAGCACGATCCAGATCACGCGGCGGAACACAACCTGAATGTAGCATCGTTCGCGGATTTTGCCAGATCGCCGGTGACTCACGGCACCAAAATATTTTCCCGTTTGTCTGCAATGGTTTGCACCCCTACTCCCCCGATTTTCGCCGCAGCCTCATGCTGCCATGGAATTGAGGATATCTTCATGTCGGAACTGTCCCTGTCCGCAACGCGGCAAACCGTGATGGCCCTGATGGCCTCCGGGTCCACCGCGCGCGCCGCCGCCGCCGCCGCTGGCGTCCACCGCAACACCATCGCGAATTGGCTTTGTTCGTCCGATTTCCGCCAGGCCCTCGCCCGCGCCCGGTACGAAACCGCCGTCCACTTCCGCGAGCAGGCCGAATCGATCGCCCTCGACGCCTACGTTTTCATCCGCGCCCTCATCGCCGATCCCCAGGCGCCTGCCGCCATTCGTCTGAAAGCGGCCCTCGCTATGATCGACCGCGCGGCCGCTCCGCTCCCAGAGCCGCCCGCTGAAATTCCTGAAATCGTGCACAATATTGCACAATCGGAACCCGCCGCCGCGCCCGTTCGCGAGTCTCCCACTGAGATCCCCGAAATCGTGCACAAAATTGCACAATCGGCGCCCGCTACAATCGCTCCGGTCGGCCACGCCACCCCGAAAATAGGACGCAATGACCTCTGTCCCTGCGGCAGCGGAATGAAGTTCAAGCGCTGCTGCCTCGGTAAACCAGCTCCGCCCGCGCGAACGGCGTTGTCTGCAGCCGCCTAGCCCGTCCAAAATACCCAGCCCGGCAATCGCCGCGCTACAACTGCGCCTCCGCGTCCACTGAAACGGAAACTTGGCTTCGTTCGACAAAATTCCCCAAGCCGCGCAACCGCAGCCCCAGTCCAACCCATCAAATGCAACAAAATGCAACACGAAACGCCAATTCGCACCGGGGTGCGGGGCAGACCGGAATTTGGCTTCGTTCGTAAACGATGAAGCACCGTTTCGATCCAGGCAGTAGACGACCGTACAGTGTGTACAATCGACTTACAATCAGCATCTACCAGGCTGATCGGCGGGTAAGGATTTAGCGAGGAAAAGCGGGTGTTGCATCTCGTGACTGTCTCAAGAAAGGGCGCAGTCCACCCGGTCCCCATGCAACACAATGCAACAGGAAACGCCGTTTTTTCATCCGATCTGTTGCAACCTCAGCCCCAAATTGGCTTCGTTCGCTCAAAACCCCCGCGCCGCGCATCGGCCAGAACTGCGCCCCCTCCACGCTCACCGTTCCCTCAAGCAATGCTGATGATCACTTTTTTCCCGGACCCGTCTTAGCCACGATACCGGCCGTTTCGTCGATGGTCAGGAACTGGTTCGCCGGCACGCTGCCCAGTTTCTGCTTCACGCCGCTGGGCCACTCGATTTCGATGGATTGAACGGAAGGATCGCGGCCCAATCCAAAAGTGAGCGCCAGATCGCTTTGCGAGCAGTAACTCGATCCGCTGCGAACCATATTCCACTGCTTGCCGGAGTTGCTGGTTACTCGCACTACCGCGCCGATCCCGTCGCGATTTGATTTGCGCCCCGCCAGACGCACCGTGACCCAGTTGTTGCGGTTGCCTCCGTCGTTGCGGAACAGGTAGGCCGGCCCGTCGTTGGTGGTCACAACGATATCCAGGTCGCCATCGCGGTCGTAATCCGCGAAGGCCGCGCCGCGCGCCACCACTGCGCGGTTGAATGCCGCGCCCATGCGCTCGGTGACGTTTTCAAATTGCCGCTTGCCGAGATTCCGAAACAGCAGCGGCGGCTCCTTATATTGAACCTTGGGCTGGACGCGCCCGATCTGTTCTTCGATATGGCCGTTGGCGGCATAAATATCCGGGTAGCCATCCAGATCGTAATCGAAGAAGAACGCGCCAAAGGTCAGGGAGAGCAGACTGTTGCGGCCTACGGCGGAGGAGGGTGCTTCGTCCACGAACAGGCCGGTGCCTTCATTGTGGTACAGGCCCAGCATCTGATTCGAGAAGTTGCCCACCAGCAGATGCGGACGGCCGGAGCGGTCGTAATCGGCGGCATCCACGCCCATGGCGCCGCGCGCCACGCCGTCTTCGCCGAAGGCCACCCCGGCGGCCACGCCCTCTTCGGTGAAGGTTCCGTTCTTATTGTTGCGGTACAGCTTATTCGGCTGCGTGTCGTTGGAAATAAAGAGGTCGGGCCAGCCGTCGCCGTTATAGTCAAGCACGGTAACTCCCAGCGACTTACTGGTTGGATCGCCCACTCCCGCCTTCCGGCTTACATCTTCGAACTTGCCATTGCCCAGGTTGTGAAAGAGCTTCGAGGCAACTCCCTTGTAGGTTTCCGGCGTGCAATAGGATTTGGTCACTCCGTCGAGTGAGCACCGAATGTCGCCCTTCGCGCTCCACTGCACGTAGTTGGCGACGAAAAGATCCAGTTTGCCGTCGCGGTCGTAATCGACCCAGGCGGCGCTGGCCCCGAAGTTAGCGTTGGCGATTCCGGAGGCTTTGGTCACGTCCCGGAATTTGCCGTGGCCTTCGTTGTGGAACAGGCGGTCGCCTTCGATGGCGGTAATGTAGACGTCGTCCCGGCCGTCGTTGTCGTAATCGCCCACGGCCACGCCGATGCCGTACATCTCGACATCGAGTCCGCTGCCCGCGGTGATGTTGGTGAAGGTGCCGTCGTGATTGTTGTGGTATAGCGCCGGCAAGGATTTTCGGCCGCGGGGTTCCCAGTCTTTGCTGTTAATGAACAGCACATCGGGCCAGCCGTCGCCGTCCACGTCGATCCAGGCTACACCCGAGCCGACCGTTTCCGGTAGATATTTCTTGCCGGCGCGGCCGCTATTGTGTACGAATTTGATGCCGGCTTGCGCAGTCGTATCGGTGAAAGTCACCGATGGGGCGGGAGGACTGCCTGATCCTGCAATGGCTGCCATGCAGGCTATCATACCGACAGCGATTCGATACCATTTTTGAGTCAAGACGAACAGCAATTTCATATCAACCCCGAAGCGATGGCTGTAGGATAGCATTCACAGCGCGGCGACGTTGCTAGCATGTTTCCACTAATAGATATCCACTATGTAGGGCCGGATTGAGGATGCTGTCATCTGGAATTGGGTGCGTCTAGTGGATCTTAATTATTGACGCGGCCTGTTCTCCGCCGCTACACTCGCTCATTGCTTGCTAGGGAGTTTGTATCCATGCGTTTTCTCACTTACATCGCCGCCGCTCTAGTTCTCTCTACTCACTTGCTCGCTCAGTCCGACGCGGACCCTCTCCACATCGGCTCTGTCAATGTCACTGGTTCCGTTCATGAGCGTTACGAAGACTGGAACTTCTTTCCGTCGAAGGGAGAGAGTAACTACGGATATTCGGGCTCGTTGCTGCGTCTGATGTTCAGCCAGAACGAGCAGACCTACGACTGGAGCGTCGAACTGGCTGCGCCCATCCTTCTTGGTATTCCGAATCATGCGGTACTGCCTGCGCCGCAAGGCCAACTCGGTTTGGGCGCCAATTATTATGCGGCCAACCATAACGACCGGAATGCTGCCAGCGTTTTCGTGAAACAGGCTTATTTCCGGGTAAAACGGGAGCACTTCAACGTCAGGGCCGGCCGTTTCGAGTTTACCGACGGCGGCGAAGTGACGCCGAAGGACGAGACACTCGCCATTATCAAACGCGATGGCATCTCGCAGCGGTTGATCGGGACGTTTGGATTTTCGGATGTGCAGCGCAGCTTCGATGGCGGTCAATTCAACTACCGCAAGGGCGACTGGAATTTTACAGCCTTCAGCGCCATTCCCGACCGCGGTGTTTTCCAGGTGGACGGCTGGGGATGGGTGAAGACGCCGGTCACCTACGCGGCACTAACGAAGCAGATGAGTTTTGGCGACAGCAAAGCCGAGTGGCGCGTATTCGGCATTTTCTACAGCGACGATCGCGGCGTTCTGAAGACGGATAATCGCTCGGCCGCGGTACGGGCCAAAGATCCTACAGGCATCGACATTGGCACTTACGGCGGCAATTACATCCAGGCGATTCCGAGTGCCGCGGGCACCTTCGATCTTCTGGGATGGGGCGTGCTGCAGAGCGGCAAATGGGGGGACCAGAGCCAGAGGTCCGGGGCGGGAACCGTGGAAGCCGGCTATCAGCCCAAGATTATTCAGGCGATCCGGCCTTGGCTGCGCGCAGGCTATTTTTACTCCTCGGGCGATGGCAATGCGAATGACAATGTTCACGGAACCTTCTTCGCCATCCTGCCGACACCCCGCGTTTATGCGCGTTTCCCACTGTTCAACGAGATGAACAATCGAGACGGGTTTGGGGAACTGATGCTCCGGCCGGGCAAGAAACTGGTCATGCGCACGGATGTTCACGCTCTGTCGCTCGCCAGCAGTCACGATCTGTGGTATTCGGGCGGCGGCGCCTTTCAGCCCTGGACGTTTGGATTTAACGGCCGCCCGTCGAATGGTGGAACCAGCCTGGGAACGCTTTACGATATCAGCGCCGATTACCAGGTGATTCGCTCTTTGGGCTTAGGCGCTTATTTTGGCTACCTGCGCGGCGGCGATGTGGTGGCGCGTATTTTCCCTGGAAACAGCAACGCGAAACTTAGCTTCCTGGAGGCCAATTACCGTTTCTGAACTTTGACGTGTGGCTGCGGCGCCACCACGATTTCAGAGACAGATTGCAGCGCGAGTCCGGTCTCCGTTTTCCGCTCGGGCATAGCGCGATGGAATAATCCGGTGACGGTGGCGAGCACCACCGGGTTCTTTTTGACGTCTTTCAGCAGTTTCTGAAACGCCCTGCTCTTTACCAGCCGCGCAAAATCGGCGTCGTCCGGCATAAAGAATTTCACTGCGCCGTTGCAGCTTTCGTCGGCCAGGCCGGCCGGCAGGTCTTGCACGCCGGAATCCACCAAGCCCCGAAGCTGCACCACTTTGCCGTCGAATGCTTCGGGATGTTTGGCGATCTCGCAAACCGTGGTCTTCACCGGCTCGCTGGCAGGATGATCGGCAAAGGCGAAGAGAGGGCGTAAAGCGAGCGATAGAGCCAACATCGATAGAAGCGGGGCCGCCACTTCTTAATTATCGCAGCGAAATACGTGTAACCTTTGGGTTTGAGGTAACATCAAATCAGATATCAAGATATGAAATTGCTTCCCTTAGTGCTTTTTGCGTCATCCGTATTGCTGCCCGGAGCGCCTAACGCAACGAAAACCGAATATCCCGCAACCTACGCCGGTGGGACCGTAGCGCTGAACCATCAAAAGATTCACGCCACTTTGGCGCAGAATGAAGTGGTCTTCATGCAAAGCGGCCGCCGCATCTCCGTACCGCTCAAGAATATTACTGAAATTTCATGTGGCACCGAACTGCGGCCCCGCATGGGCGCTACGGTTTTGGGTGAGAGCGAAACGTACTATGTTGGCGTGTCGTGGACGGGCGCGCAATCCACCCCTGCTCAGGTCGTACTGAAAATGAGCCGGTCCCAGTATCGCGGTTTTCTGGCTGCCCTCGAACGATCGACGGGCATCAAAGCCGTGGATACCAACCAAGTGCCGACTGTCGTTCGCTACCGCGTCTGACAGATTCCCAGATGGGCACGCAATCGACATCATCGGGGATAATGTTGGCATACGATGAAAATTGCGTTGGGGCAGATCAATACCACCGTAGGCGATCTCGCGGGAAATGTGGACCGGATGATCGCGGTGTCGCGCCAGGCCGCCGCCGCCGGAGCGGAATGGGTGGTGTTTCCCGAACTTTCGGTAACCGGATACCCCCCCCGCGATCTAGTGGAGAAACCGGCCTTCGTGGAACGCTCCGTCGAACAATTGGAGCGCCTGGCATCTGAGACGGCCACCCTCCCTCTGGGCATCGTCGCCGGCTATGTAGGACCTTCTCAATCTTCGACCGGCAAACGCGCTACCAATAGCGCAGCCGTTCTTTCAAAGGGCCGCATTTTGTTCCGCCAGACCAAAATGCTGCTGCCGACCTACGACGTCTTCGACGAGGCGCGTTACTTTCGTGCCCGCGGAGGCCAGCAAGTCTCTGATTGCTCGACCACCGCAAGATCGCGCTCACGATCTGCGAAGACGCCTGGAACGATAAGCAATTCTGGGAGCGTCGGCTTTACCGCCGCGATCCGGTGGAGGAGTTGGCGCATGCCGGCGCGGAGATCCTGATCAGCATCAACGCTTCGCCGTACAACATGGGCAAGCGCGCGCAGCGGCGGGAGATCTTCGCTGCGACGGCCCGCCGCCACGGCATTCCGGTGGTGTATGTGAACCAGGTGGGCGGCAACGATCAACTGGTCTTCGACGGCAGCAGTTTCGCGATGGATGCCGCAGGGCGACGTGATCGCGTCGGCCGCTCGTTCGCAGAGGATCTGGTGCTGGTCGATACCGAGGAGCTGACGGGCGATCGGCACGAGAACCTGCCGGACGAGTGCGAGGCGGTATACCAGGCGCTGGTGCTGGGAACGCGCGACTACATCCGCAAGTGCGGGTTTTCGCGGGTGCTGATCGGACTCAGCGGCGGCATCGATTCGTCGCTCACGGCGGCGATCGCGGTGGATGCGGTGGGGCGCTGAGAACGTCACCGGCGTGGGCATGCCGGGGCCGTTTTCGTCGGAACACAGCGTCGCTGATGCGCGGGACATGGCGCAGAACCTGGGCATTCGCTTTGAACATCACTCCCATCGCGCCGATGTACGATGAATTCCTGCGCGCGCTCGGACCCGTTGTTCGCCGGAGCGCGGCGCGATGTCACCGAGGAGAATCTGCAAGTCGCGGCTGCGCGGCGTCACGCTGATGGCGCTCTCGAACAAATGGGGCGCGCTGGTGCTGACCACCGGCAACAAGAGCGAACTGGCGGTGGGTTACTGCACGTTGTATGGCGATATGTGCGGCGGGCTGGCGGTGATCAGCGACGTGCCGAAGACGCTGGTCTACGAGCTTTCGCGCGTGGCCAACCGCAGACATCCGGGCGCCATTCCGGAAAGCGTTTTCGCGAAACCGCCTTCGGCGGAGTTGCGGCCGGATCAGAAGGACAGCGATTCGCTGCCGCCCTATGACGTTCTCGACCGCATTCTGCGCGCGTATGTAGAAGAAGACCAGGCGCCGCGCCAGATTTCCGAAGAGCTGCAACTGCCGCTCGCGACTGGTCGCCGACATCGTCAACAAGGTGGATCGCAACGAATACAAACGGCAGCAGGCGGCGCCAGGCTTGAAGGTGACCACGAAGGCGTTCGGCATCGGCCGGCGCTTTCCTATCGCGCAGCGCTTCGCGGAGTAGGCCTATTTCGTGACAGGAAACTCGATGGCGGCGTAGCGCACGGCGTGGTTCGGCTTATCCGGCAGCACGACGCGCGCGAGGGCGTGTACCACGTGACCTGGCGGGCAATCGGCCTTGATCAGCGGCAGCGAGTACTTTGCGGACGCGCCCACGTGATCGTAGTCGCTCCAATCGTCGAACGCGCGCAGGGTATTGTCGACGCAGGCATCGTTAGTGATCAATTCGGCGATGCGATAGACGTCGTCTTCCGGCAACAGGATTGCGATTCTTTCGCCGGGATTGGCTTTGCCGTCGCCATTGCCGTCGCCCAAGGTCACCTTGGTTTTTTCGGTGGCATGCTCGTAGACGCGAACGTCCTGGCCGTCGGCTATTTTATAATCCGCGAAGGCACGGGCCGGCGGATACAGCGGCACTTCGAACGTCATGCGCACATCGCCCTGCACTGCAACGATTTTGGCGATGGCTCGCTTAGGATCTTTCGCGGTTAGGGTCAGGGCCACG
Organism: Bryobacterales bacterium; assembly: GCA_963738375.1. Taxonomy (GTDB): domain Bacteria; phylum Acidobacteriota; class Terriglobia; order Bryobacterales; family Bryobacteraceae; genus Bog-159. The sequence continues at coordinate 32,942 of CAVTWL010000009.1, forward strand.
TCGGCGGATTGGCCGGGCGCGATGGCCGGCAGATCCGCTGACATCGGCGCGAGGTCCACGCCCGCGTTCGGGCTAAGCCATCGCAAAGTTGCGGGATGCGTGGGCGCTGCGCCGGCGTTCCAGATACGGACCTTGGCGTGGACGGGTTCGCCGGCGGTAGCCCAAGAAGCCCCATCCAACTGATAGCCGGAAATCGCCAGCACAGGGCCGGCGCCGATGCCCACCTCATATTCTTCGCCGTCGAGTTCCAGGTTCAAGCGGCCATCCGAGGCAGCTATAACCGTCTGGCGGCGCACGTTGCCATCGCGGAGCCGGACGACGGTTACGGTCTGCGGCTTTTTGGGCGGGTAGAGTTTATCCGTCTCGATGGAGACATTCACGCCCGGAATCGCGGCGCCTGCCGGCAGCCATTCGCGTACCGCCGAGTGGAAACCCGCCGCAGACACATTCGCAAGCGCAGTGAATCCCGGCTGTTTTCGATCCGTGGAGACGTCCCAACCCCAGACACTAAAGTTCGGATAGATATCGGCATGGTTCCACACGGAGGGTTTCGGCAAAGGATGGGCGAACGCGTTCATGTGGAAGGCGAGGGTCTTGGCAATGCCGGGCGTGCCATGGTCCGAGTCGAACTCCTCTGTCTCGTGCCAGTCCCGTGCGTATTTCCAGATGGCGTTCAATTCGCCGTGATAGAAGCGAATGAAATCGCGCGAGCCGGTGACGATGCGGGTGCGAACGCCCTCGTAGTTGCCGTAGAGTTCGTCGTGCCGGTATTCGACCGGGAAATCGCGCGGGCCGACGAAGAATTCCGGCGAGCCCATGAAGCTCGAGGCGCTGGATACCAGGTTTGGATACTTGCCCGCAATCCAGAACGCCATGAATCCCCCCATGGAAAAGCCGGACACCGCGCGGTGGTCGCGGTCGGCGACGGTACGGAAATTAGCGTCGATGAAGTCGACCAATTCCGGAAAGTACAGCGGGAACTGCCGGTTGGTTTCGACCGGGCTGACGTTGTAGGGGCGCTTGTAGTTGTCGCCGGCGAAGCGCGGGTTGAAGCCGTCAAGCTTCACCACGACGACGTCGTGGCTGGCCACGAAATTGGCGATGTTGTCGCCGCCATAATCCGTGCCGGAATCGTAGTTTCGGTGCGGCGGGTCGTCGACGGGCTTGTTGAAGCGCTCGCTATAGCCGTGAAACCAATAAACAACGGGGTAGCGTTTGCCCGATGTTTCGTAGTTCGGGGGCAGGAAGATGCGGAAGTTGCGCGTTTCTTCGAATACCTGGCTGAACTGTACGCGATCCTGTACGATGGCTTCGGCGCCAAAGAGCGGCAACGCGGCGAATATTAGGAGTATGAAGCGGGCGATCACTCCATCATGTTAACGCGGCCCCTCGGGCTGCGGTGTAATAGAGGGGATGGCTGCAATCTTCCTTATGGCCGCGATACTGGCTGCGCCCGGTCCGCTGGAAATGGCGCGCGACAAGCAGGACCGGCCGGCGCTTGAAAAACAGATCTCCGAACTGTCGGCCGCGGCGGCGAAAACGCCGCACGATGCGGAAGCCCAGTATCGCGTTGCTTTGGCGTCTTCGTACCTGGCGGAGGTGTCGCTCGAGCTTCGCGACAAGAAGCAGGCGGAGCATGCGGCCGAGGGCGGGATCGAGGCGGCTGAGCGCGCCATCGCGATCAATGGGAAGAACGCGGAATATTACCGCGTGTTGGGCACGTTGTGCGGGCAGGTAATTCCTGCCAGTGTGTTCTCGGCGTTTTCATTCGGCAAACGCGCGCGGACGGCGATTGACAAGGCCATTGAACTGGATCCGAAGTCGTCGCCGGCGTATATGGCGCGCGGCGTGGGGAACTATTACTTGCCGGAGGCTTTGGGGGGAGGCGTGTCGCTGGCGTTGCCGGATTTTCGCAAGGCGGCGGAACTGGACCCTTCGTCCGCCGAGGTGTACCTGTGGATGGGCCTCGCTCTGCGCAAGGAGCATCATAATGCGGAGGCGCGGCAGGCTTTCGAGAAGGGGTTGCGCCTGGATCCGGCGCGGATTTGGATCAAGCAGCAATTGGATAAGACGCCCGCGCAATGAAGAATCTGGCTGTGGCGGCGGCGATCTTGGCGATCGGCGCGCTTGCGTGGTTCGAGTTTCCGGGCCATACATGGCTGCAGCAGGACACCCAGATCTACGTACCGATCCTCGAGCACTTGCGCGATCCGGCGGTGCTGCGGCGCGATATTCTGGTTTCCCGGCAGCATGTTTCGTATACGCTCTACGATGAAACTGCCCGGGGTCTTGCGTGGTTGACGGGGTTGGACTTTCGACAGGTTCTCGAAGGCGAGCAATTCGTGACGCGGGCGGCCGGGATCTGGGGCTTGTACCTGATCGGTACTTCGCTGGGGCTGTCGACGGCGGGGTCCCTGCTGATGGCCGCGATCGTGGCATTGGGCGCAACCATTGCGGGACCTGCGGTGCTTTCGTTCGAAATCGAGCCGGATCCGCGCGGATTTGCCGTACCCCTTTTGTTCCTGGGAATCGGACTTGCGGCGCGCGGTCGCCATTGGGCCGCGGGAGTTGCGGGCGCGGCGGCATTCCTGATGCATCCGCCGACTGTGATTCCCTTTTGGGCTGTGTACTCTGCGCTGGCGGGGGCACGTCGGCGGTTCTCCGCGTTTGTGCCCTTGGCGATTGCCGGATGCGTGCTAGCAGTAGCGGCGCATTTCCAGCAAGGCGCGAGGGAAGCGCAGCCTTTGTTCGCGCGGTTGACGCCGGCGATTGAAGCATTGCAACGGCTGCGGGCGCCTTACGTATGGATCTCGATGTGGGGGCGGGAGTGGCTGCTGCATTATCTGATCTTGTACGGCATATCGTTCGCCGCCTATGCGCGGCTGCGAAAGACAGCGACCATCGAGCTGCGGTATTTCCTTGTTGGATTGCCGCTGATTGGCATATTGACGATCCCGCTTTCGTTTCTGCTGCTGGAGCGAATGCAATGGGTGCTAGTGCCGCAGTTGCAGCCCATGCGGGCGCTCCTTTTTGTCGCGGTATTTGCGCAGATCGGCGCGGCGGCGGCCGGTCTTCTAGCGGCGGCGGCAGGGCGCTACGGCGAAAGCCTGGCATGGTTCGCCGTAGTGTACTGGCTCCCCATTAACGACAACCTTACCGTCTGGCCGGCTGCGAAGAACTGCCTGGCTGTTTTGCTGTTCGCGGGCGCGGCAAGCGTGGCCGGGTGGGCGGAAGCGCGCCGGACGCGGTGGCGCGGACCGGCGTTCGCCGCAATCGGGCTTGCAGGATTTCTGGCGCTTCCTTATCTGGCTGCCGGCTATCCGCATTTGCACACGCCCGAACTGGCCCAGCTTTCGGCCTGGGCGAGATCGTCGACGGATGCGGATGCCGTATTTCTTTTTGCCGACGCGGGTAAGCAACTGCAACCCGGTATTTTCCGCTCCGAGGCTCTGCGTGCGGTGTACGTGGATTGGAAAGGCGGGGGACAAGTCAATTACCTGCCGGAATTGGGAGAGCAGTGGTGGGAGCGATGGCAAGCAGCGCTGGGAGCGCCTTTCGATCCGCGCAACGTACCGCGCTACGGCGCGTTGGGTATCGACTACATCGTGGTATCGCCGCGCAACCGGCTGCCCGATATTGCGCCGGTTTTTGAAAACGGGCGGTATCTGGCTTACCGGCTCTAACCGGCGATCTCTTCGAGTTGGTTCAGATGATTGATGTCGTGGCCTCCCATGGTTTCGAGGATGGTGGCAAGAGTCATTTCGCCGCGTTCGGGGTGGTTGACCTGCCGTGCGAGGTCGGCGGCAGTAAAAAATCGCACCAGCGCTAGATTCCATTGGCGGAGCGCGGAGAAGGTGGCGAGAGCCGATTGCAAGGTGTAGCAGGCATATCGATCCGCCCATCTTCCCTGGTCGAAGGGCTGCATCACGTGGCGATCTTCGGCCAGCGTCTGGCGCAGGCGGAAGCCGAAGGCGAATTCGCAATCGGCCAGGTGGCAGACAATCTCGCGGGCACTCCACTTACCCGGCGCTCGCGGCTTTTCCGCAGCCGCGGCGCCGATCTTTTCGACCAGGGTTTGCAGCTTCGCCGGGGTGGCCGTAATTACCGGCACGGGATCGTGTTTTCCAAGGTGGGTGGCGTAGGGGTTCAGCATCCAATCAAAGTAACATGCGCCTTTCAGCGCCACCGGCCGCCTGTTGGGTGCATCATTGATAGTGTATGTCCCTCCAAACCGTCAAGATCGCCGTTACAGGCATGACATGCGGCAACTGTGCGCGCAGCGTGGAACGCAAGCTCTCGGCTAATCCCGGCGTTTCTAGCGCGCATGTCGATTGGGCCGGCGGGCTGGCAACGGTGGAATTCGACGCCGATCGAACCAAGATGCCCGATTTGCTCCGCGCCATCGAACAGCTTGGGTACACCGTGCAACAATGAATGCCGCGACGACTGCCGGCTCGACCGATCGCGTCGACTTGCCTGTTTCCGGGATGTCTTGCGCGGCCTGCGCGCGCGCGATTGAGAATCAGCTCGCCGCGACCGATGGAGTCAGCGCCGCGCACGTCAACTTCGCTACTGCAACCGCGACGGTGGAGTTCGATCCGCAGCGCGCCACGGTTGCCAACTTCGTGGAAGCCATCGAAGAGTTGGGCTACGGCGTTCCCGAGGCTGAGGGTGGCGAGGATGTGGAGGAACGGACGCGGCTGGAAGAGTATGCCGCGCTGAAGCGGCGCTTGTGGATTGCGGCGGGATTTGGGATTCCGGTGCTGGTGTTGGGCATGACGCCGGCACTCATGCATCTTTCCGCCATGGCTTGGATGCAACTGGCGCTGAGCGCGCCGGTGGTGTTCTATGCGGGCGCGCCATTCTATCAAGGCGCATGGACGGCCCTGCGGCACCGTTCCGCCAACATGAACACGTTGATCGCGCTGGGCACCGGCAGCGCGTTCTTATATTCGCTGACAGTGACCGTAGCGGGCGGGCACGAGGTTTACTACGAGGCAGCCGCCGCGATCATCACGCTGATTCTGGTGGGCCGCCTGTTGGAGGCGCGCGCTCGCGGAAGGGCATCGGAAGCCATTCGTCACTTGCGCGACTTGGCGCCGGCGACTGCGCGCGTGGTTCGCGGGGGCTCCGAACAGGATGTGCCGATCGAGCAGGTGCGTCCCGGGGATGTGGTCGTGGTGCGGCCGGGTGAGCGGATTCCGGTGGACGGTTCGATTCGAGAAGGCGAATCGGCGGTGGACGAAGCGATGCTTACCGGCGAAAGTCTGCCAGTAGATAAGCGCCCAGGGGACCTTGTTTACACGGGCACGGTCAATTACTCGGGCAGCTTGCAGTTCGAAGCGCGAGCCGTGGGGCGGGCGACGGTTCTGCAACAGATGATCGGGCTGGTGCGGCAGGCGCAGGGTTCGCGCGCGCCAGTGGCAAGGCTGGCGGATGTGGTTAGCGGCTATTTCACCGTGGCCGTGCTGGCGATCGCGACGTTGACCTTTTTGGTATGGCTGGCGTTTGCGCCGCTATCTTTCGCAGTGGTGAATTTTGTGGCGGTACTGATTATCGCGTGTCCCTGCGCGCTGGGCCTGGCGACGCCTACGGCGATCATGGTGGGGATCGGACGCGGGGCGGAACGCGGGATTCTGATCAAGGGCGGCGAAGCGCTGGAAGCCGCGCATCATATCGACACGGTGATTCTGGACAAGACCGGTACGATCACCAGCGGGCGTCCCCAGGTAACTGACGTCATCGCTACTAACGGATTCACGGAGCTTGAGGCGGTGCGGCTAGCGGCTTCGGCCGAACGTTACTCCGAGCATCCGCTGGGGCATGCCATTGTCGAGTATGCGCGGACAGCGGGCATCGCGTGGGGGGAATCGACTCACTTCCGTGCTCTCGCGGGAAGCGGCGTTACGGCGCGAGTCGATGGGCGGCAAGTGGCAGTAGGCAATCCGGCGGGAGCTTTGGGAAACGCCGACATCGCGCGGCTGGGGGGGGAAGGGAAGACGGTCGTTGAGATCTGCATCGATGGGACGAGTGCGGCCCTGATTGGGATCGCGGATACCGTGAAACCCGAGGCCGCCGAGGCCGTGCGACGTCTGCGGGCGATGGGAATCGACGTCTGGATGATTACCGGCGACAACCGGCTTACGGCGGAAAACGTGGCGCGTCTGGTTGGGATTCAGAAAGTGATGGCGGGCGTGCGGCCGGATGCGAAGGCGGCTGAGGTGCGCAAGCTGCAAGCGGCGGGGAAGAAGGTTGCGATGGCCGGGGACGGCATCAACGACGCCCCTGCGCTGGCTCAAGCCGATGTCGGCATCGCGCTGGGAGCGGGAACGGACGTGGCCCAGGAAGCAGCCGCGATCACGTTGATGGGTGGAGATCTGAATGGCGTTGCGGATGCGATCGGGCTGGCGAGGCAAACGATGCGCATCATCCGGCAGAATCTATTTTGGGCTTACGCTTATAACTCGGTTGGAATTATGATTGCGGCCGGCGTTTTGTATCCATTTACAGGATGGCTGTTATCGCCGGTGCTGGCTTCGGCGGCTATGGCGCTATCGAGCGTATCGGTGGTGACGAACAGCTTGCGACTCAAGCGAGCCTGAGCTAGGTCGGGAGCCGGATGCCGGTCTCTTCGTACAAGGGCACGGGGGTGGTTCCCTGGGTGCGAAATTCGTAGCGCTCTATGGAGAGAGCTGCGCCGTCTTTGTCGCTGCGGACCACGCATCCGTAGATCATCAGCTTCATCGGGCAGACGTCGTTGAGGCGAGCCGGCCAAGTCATGGACAGTTCTACCGGCAGCCCAGTGCTGAGGACTCCCTCGGTGGTGAACCAGACTCCGCTGCTGCTGATGTTGACCGTGCGGCCGTTGCCGGCTTCCGAGACGCGGCTCCCGTACAGGAGCTTATAGCGGAGGCCTTGTTCGATGTTGAAGCGGCGCTTGGATCGCCGGTCCACCTGTTCGTCTTGCTTTTTCCTTTTCGCCATAGTTTCTTGCGCCTCTTTTTGCGGACCGGTTTCTACGGCTTAAGCGTAAACTGTCCGGGACTTCTTACTCAACCTTCTCTTTGGATAGGCAAAGTTAACTAACACCTTTGTCTACCAGTACTTGTGGCCTGAAACTGGTAGGACTCACGGATAGACGGTAGTGCGAGTCCATACCAATATCACCACCCCTTCTTTTCTCCGCTTTGGGCCAGCGGGTGGCGCGCCACGCTTTTTTTATCGGCTTTGAGCCTGTCGAGCAGACAAATCCTGGCGGTTTCTTCGCCCTCTATTCGCCCAGAAGTCAAGATGTTGGGGTGTGCCGGGGCCCGGGTGGATGGGCTGGTATCCCACTAACTTGAACCAAGTCAATGCTTTCTTAAAGATTTCGCTTGCAATGGATCAAGTGTTCGTGCCACAATTTGTTGTGGTTAAAAAGTGGTCCGATTTGGATAAAAAGTAGTCAAAAGTGGCCGAAGAGCTCAGCCAAGACGGCGCGGTACCAGTAGAGCCACCTCGTGGTTTGTATCCCGCTCGTCTTGACGAAAAGGGCCGCATCAAACTACCCGTCGAGTTCCAGCGGTACTTGGCGGGCATGTCTGAAAAGAAAATATTCGTGACTTCGACGGAGCGCACCACAGCAACATTATACCCCATAGCGATCTGGCGGCACAACGAGAAGCTGCTGGAGGACTACCGGGAAGATCCGGATGCGGCAGACCGTTTGTTATTCAATGCACACGACTTAGGGTCTGAGGCAGAGATGGATGGGCAGGGGCGAGTGCAATTTTCTCCCGAGCTGCGACGGGAACTTGGGATTGAGAATCAGCCGGTTAAGGTTTTGGTGGTAAACGGCGCGATCCAGGTGATGAGCGAAGCGACTTACAAGACGTTGCGTGAAGCGGCCGAGCAGACGGCGAAGGAAGATCGCCTGAAGTTGAAGCGGGCTGGGTTCAAGTAGATGGATTATGCATTTTGCCGTGATGGCGGCCGAGGCGATGGAATGGCTGGCGGTGAAGCCAGATGGCGCCTATTTGGATGCCACGGCGGGTCTGGGCGGACATACAGGACGGATTGCCCAGCTTCTGACCACCGGCAAAGTGGTCGCCAACGACCGGGATGCGGAGTCGTTAGCGAGGGCCAGGCAAAATACGGAAGCCTGGGCGGATCGAATTTGTTATCACCAGGGGGAATTCTCGATGCTGGCGGAAGCGTTGCCAGCGTGCGGGCTGTGGCGGGCCGACGGATTGCTGGCCGACCTGGGTGTAAGCCGGTATCAGTTGACCGAGCCGGAGCGGGGATTTTCGTTTATGGCCGATGGGCCGCTGGACATGCGTCAAGACAGATCGACGGGTGTGACAGCAGCCGAAGTGGTCAACCAGTACGCCGAAAAGGCGATCGCCGATCTGATCTATCAGCTAGGCGAAGAAAGGAGGGCGCGGAAGATAGCCAGAGCCATCGTTCGAGGGCGGCCCATACGGAGCACACTACACCTGGCCGGGTTAGTGGAGCGGGCCGTCTCTCGGACGAACCGTTTGCATCCCGCGACCCAAACCTTTATGGCCTTACGCATGTTTGTGAACGATGAGCAGGGGGAGTTGGACCGACTGCTCGAAATCGGACCGGAGCTGCTGGCAGCCGGGGGGCGGATGGTAGTGATCTCGTTTATGTCGCTGGAAGACCGCAAAGTGAAGCAGCGGTTCCGCGGCCTGGCGCAAGAGGGCCGCGCCACGATCCTGACCAAACGTCCCTTAACGCCGACAGACGAAGAAACGGGTTTGAATCCCGCGTCGCGCAGCGCCAAGCTGCGGGCGCTGCAGATGAATTAGCGAGGTAACCATCATGGCAACGCTGGCAATGTTATTTCGAAGGCCCCTGGCGACGCCTGCCACAAGAGGCGCCGTTCAGTATGCACCGGCCCCGGCCCGTTCACTTTATTCCTTGCGGGCGTTGCCCAACGAGGACATTTATCTTTACTCCAAGCCCATCGACAACTCGAGGATCGTACGCGAGCCGGATGCGACGTCGCGCGGTGGTGAATGGTCGATGATCGGGACGGCGTGCGCTGTAGCGGTGCTGGCGATGGGACTGTACACGCCGCGAGTGCTGGGCACTTTTGCCGGCTACCAGTTGGAATCTCTCAAGCAGGAACAGCAGCGCCTGGTTGACGAACAGCGCGATCTGAATATCGAAGAAGCGCGCATGTCCCGTCAGGAGAACCTGGAAGCCCTCGCCAAACGGCGCGACATGAACGCGCCCACCGCCAGGCAAATCGTCCACCTCGATCCCAAGAGCGACAGTAAGCTGGCTCTGAACCGGCACTGATCGATTTGCAGTTTGGAAGCCATGGAATCTGTCGCCCGAAATAGAGCCGACAAGCGTCTGATTTGGTTCGGCGCCGTGGTCCTGCTTTGGGCCGTCCTGATCCTGGGCCAGCTATTTCGTCTGCAGGTACTCCATCATGGAGACTACGTGCGGGCGGCACGCAACCAACAGGAAGAGACCGTGGAGGTCTCGGCGCCGCGGGGCTCAATTTTCGATCGCTCCGGCCAATTACTGGCGGGCAGCGTAAAGCGAAGTTCCATTTACATTAATCCTTTGCAGGTCCCGGACTTGCATTTGGCATCCGCGATACTTTCCGACGTTCTGCAACTGGATCAGGCCTCGTTGTACGGCCGGATGAAGTGGTACGCATCCAATCAGAAGGGTTTCATGTGGGTGGCGCACGCCATCGGGCTGGACCAGAGCGAACGTCTGCGCAGCATGAAGTTCGATTGGATCCGGTTCGAGAACGAAAGCCGGCGAAATTATCCGAGGAATACCCTGGCCGCGCATGTGATCGGCGCGGTGGATGGCCAAGAAACAGGCCAATGGGGATTGGAAAAGAGCTTGGAAGACGATCTGCGCGGCTTGCCGGGCAGCGTTCGCGTGTTAACCGACGCCAAGGGAAACGGCATCGATTCGCAGCGGGAGGCGGAGCCACGGCCGGGCGTCGATCTGACCGTTACCATCGACGAACGCATTCAACTCCCGGCGCAGGATGCCATTGCGCGGGCGGTGCTAGCATCGCATGCGGAGAGCGGCAGTGTGGTGGTGATGGACCCATACAAGGGCGATATTCTGGCGATTGCCAGTTATCCGCCGTTCGATCCGAACCTGCCCCCGGGAAAGCATGAAGATAAAACGGCGCGATTCAATCATGCGGTGTCGGTGCCTTTCGAGCCGGGGTCCGTTTTCAAGGTAATCACGCTTTCGGCGGCATTGGAGACGACTAACTTGGGGCCGACCTCTCCGATCAACTGCGGCAACGGGAAGATCACGATGGCGGGGCGCACGGTTCACGAAGCGCACGGCGGCTACGGCGTCTTGCCCATGGAGATGGTGCTGGCGAAATCCAGTAATATCGGGGCAATCCAGATCGGGCTGCGGGTGGGCACGCCGAAACTTTACGAATACGTGCGCCGGTTTGGGTTGGGCTCGCGCACGGGCATTCCGCTGCCGGCGGAGTCGCCGGGCATCGTGAGAAAGCTTTCGAAGTGGCGCACTACCTCTTTAATGTCTGTTTCGATGGGTCATGAAGTAGAGGTGACCACGCTGCAACTGGCGCAGGTTTGTTCCACGGTGGCGAATGGCGGATTGCTGGTGCCGCCGCGGCTGATCATGAAGCGGGGAGACGAACCGGTGCCGCCGGTGCAGCCGCATCGTATTCTTCGACCGGAAACCGCCATCACCATGCGCAAGATGATGGAAGGCGTGGTGCTGTTCGGGACCGGTAAGCGCTACGCGAATTTGAAGGGCTACTCGAGCGCGGGAAAGACGGGCTCGGCTCAGATCTTCGATTACGCGACCGGTCATTACACTCACCTTTATAATGCTTCGTTCATGGGGTTCGCGCCGGTGACGAATCCGGCGTTGGTGGTCGTGGTCTCGGTGAACCGGACGCACGGCGGGTCGGCTGGATATGGCGGCCCGGTCGCCGGTCCGGTTTATCGCGAAGTCATGACCGAAGCGCTACGGGTGTTGGATGTGCCGCGCGATTTGCCGGACACCGAACCGGACGAGAAGGGCGCGGCTGTCGCGGATGCGCCTCCGGTAGTCGACGGGCCGGCCGATCCTCCTCTGGTGGAGGAAGCGGATGCGGCGGAGCCAGCCTCCGCACATCCGGTGTATGGGCCGCCGCCGCCGCCCGCTCCCCCCGCGCCTGAGGAGAAAGGTCCGAAAGCGCCGAATTTTATTGGATTATCGATGCGGTCGGTCGTGACGATGGCGCAGTCGCAGGGCGTGGCGGTGGTCTTGGCTGGTACAGGTGTCGTCCGCACGCAGGTTCCGCCCCCGGCGCCGTTCTGCATGACGGGGAAAGGATTCGAGTCGATCTTGCCAGATGACGCTGGGAGAGATATTGTCGGGGGTTCGGCTGAAGGCGCCACTCCCGCCGTCTCTTTCCCTGCTGGATATCAAAGGCATCGCATACGATTCGCGGCGCGTGCAACCAGGATTTCTGTTTTTCGCATTTCCCGGCGCCCGGGCTGACGGACGGCAGTTCGCCGCCGATGCAGTTGCGCGCGGGGCGTTGGCGGTTTCTAGCGAGACGTCCGCGCCCGCGGACTTCGCCTCGCCTTGGATTGAGGTCGAGCATGGGCGCCAAGAACTGGCTGTCGCGGCGCGGAATTTTTACGGCCGGCCGGATGAGCGGATCGCGCTGACCGGGATCACCGGGACCAACGGCAAGACCACCACTTCCTATCTGATCGATTCGATCTTGCACGCGGCCGGGAAGACTACGGCGCTGATCGGCACCATCGAGTACCGGCTGGCGGGCCGGACTCTGCCGGCGGTGAATACCACTCCGGAGTCGCTGGATTTACTGCGAATTTTCGCGGAGTTGGAAAGTGCGGGCGGATCGGCCGCGGTGATGGAGGTTTCATCGCACGCGCTGGCTTTGAGGCGGGTGTACGGGCTCAACTTTCATACCGCCATCTTTACCAATTTCACGCGGGATCATCTGGATTTCCACCATACGATGGAGGATTACTTCGCGGCAAAGCAGATGCTGTTTGCGGGCGCGGGTGGGGCGCCTCCGGCGTGGGCGGTTTTGAACCGCGACGACGAGTGGTGCCGGCGTGTGGAGGTTTCACCGCGGACTGAGGTGCTGTGGTTCGGTTTGGGCCAGAGCGCTACGGTGCGCGCGCGGCATATCGTATCGAATTTGCAGGGGTTGCGGTTCGAAGTGCAGACCAAAAGGCTGCGCTTCATGGTGGAATCGCCGCTGCTCGGGAAGATCAACGTTTATAACATTCTGGCGGCTTGCGGCGCCGGGATAACTTACGGGTTTGAGGCGGAGACGATCGCCGCGGGAATCGCGCGATGCCAGGCGGTGCCGGGACGGTTCGAGCGGGTAGACGAAGGGCAGCCCTTCGCGGTCGTGGTGGACTATGCGCATACCGACGACGCGCTCAAGAACACCATTGCGGTGGCGCGCGGGCTGGCGCCGAAGCGGGTGATTACTTTGTTCGGCTGCGGCGGCGATCGAGACCGGACCAAACGTCCGTTAATGGGTCAGGCCGCGGCGGCCAACAGCGATTTCGTGATTCTGACTAGCGACAATCCGCGCTCCGAAGATCCGCTGACGATCATGAACGATGCGCTGGTGGGGATCCGGCGGACTGATGTTCCGCTGGTGATTGAGCCGGATCGCGCCACGGCCATTGCTCGGGCGATAAAAGAAGCCCGGCCTGGCGACATTGTAATTCTTGCCGGGAAAGGGCACGAGACCTATCAGGTATTGAAGGATAAGACCATCGATTTCGACGATCGCGAAGTGGCCCGCGGAGTGCTACGGGGTTTCGGTTACCACCAGGAGCTGAAGTGAACTTTCCATTGAGCGCGGTTGCCGCGTTGTTGGGGGGACATATTGCGTCCGGCGGTCTTGTTACGGGATGGTCGATCGATACGCGCACGATGGCGGCGGGCGACCTTTTCTTTGCCCTGCGCGGGAATCACGACGGGCACGATTATGCGGCGATGGCGCTGGAGAAAGGCGCGGCGGCCGTGGTGGTGGAGCGGCCCATCGAAGGCGGCGCGGCGATCGTCGTGCCGGATGCGCTGATGGCGCTGCGGACGCTGGGAACTTGGGCCCGCGAGCAGTGGGGCGGACGGGTGGTGGGCGTGACTGGCAGCGCGGGGAAGACTACGGCCAAGGATGCGATTGCCCATTTGCTGGCGGTTGAATTGCCGGTGGGGAAGACGGTGGGCAATTTCAACAATCATATTGGCGTGCCGCTTTCGATTTTGCGGCTGCCGTCCGCGGCAAGAGTCGGCGTACTGGAGATGGGGATGAATCACGGGGGCGAGATTCGCGAGCTGGCGGCGATGGCGCGGCCCGATATTGGAGTAGTGACGAATGTGGGCTACGCGCACGTGGAAGCTTTCGATTCGATTGACGGCGTGGCGGCGGCGAAGCTGGAGTTGATTGAAGCGCTCGACCCGCAACGCGGGATTGCGGTGCTGAATGCGGACGATGCGCGAGTGCTGCGTTTCCGCGAGGTTCACCCGGGGCGGACCATTACGTTCGGACTTTCGGAGCAGGCCGATGTGCGGGCTACCGGCGTGGAATTCACGGCGGAAGGCACGCGCTTTGAGGTGGATGGCGTTGATTTTCAAACCACACTCGCGGGACGGCACGGAGTATTGAACCTGCTGGCTGCAATGGCTGTGGCGCGGGTATTTGAGATCCCGCCGGAACGGTTGCAAGGCGCTGCGGCTTCCTTCGCGATCGGGAAGATGCGCGGGGAGCGGCTGGAGCGCAACGGCGCGATCGTCTGGAACGACTGCTACAACTCAAATCCGGAAGCGGTGCGGGCGATGTTGGACGTGCTGCGAGCGACTCCGGCGCAGCGGCACATCGCGGTTTTAGGAGAGATGCTGGAATTGGGACATGCCGCGGAGTTGCTGCACCGCCAGGTGGGCCGCTGGGCTGCCGGAAGCGGTCTCGACGAGTTGATCGCGGTGCAGGGCGCTGCGCGCTTTATCGCCGAAGAAGCCGTCAGTGCGGGTATGCCGCCACAGTGTGTGCATTTTTTTGAACGCTCGGATGGGGCGGCCGCCGATTTCGTCGGTGAACTGGTTCAGCCGGGCGATGCGGTCCTGTTTAAAGGATCGCGCGGCGTGGCGATAGAGCGGGCCATGGAGAGGGTGGTGGTGTAACATGCTTTACTACCTGCTCTTCGAAAAACTGTCGCCCTCCATTTCAGCGTTTCGCGTATTCCGGTACGTCACATCGCGGACTGCTTTTTCCAGCCTGACGGCGTTGTTTTTGTGCATTGCACTGGGACCGTGGCTGATTGGGAAGCTGCGGCAATTTCAGATCGGCCAGTACATTCGCGAAGATGGTCCGCAGTCGCACCAGAAGAAGGCGGGGACTCCGACGATGGGCGGGGTGCTGATTATTGTTTCGATCGTCATTCCAACTTTGCTTTGGGCGGACTTGCGGAACTCTTATGTATGGATTGCCGTGCTGACTCTGCTGGCGTACGGGGCCATCGGGTTCATCGACGATTATTCCAAAATCGCCAAGCACCGGAATTTGGGGCTGACGGCGCGGCGCAAGATGCTGTACCAGGTTGCCGTGGCGTTCGTGGTAGCGGCGGTGCTGATGTACATGCGCACGTACGGCGGCTATTCCACGGTGATGAACGTACCGTTCTTGAAGCGTTTCAAGCCTACGTTTTTAATTTCTGGCCTGCTGGCCACTCCGTGGACTTATGGGCTGGCCGTGCTGCCGTTTTTCATTTTCGTGGCGGTGGTGATTGTGGGAGCGTCGAACGGCGTGAATCTTACGGATGGACTGGATGGACTGGCGATCGGACTGATGGTGGTCGCTTCGGGCGCGCTGACCGTGCTGACTTATGCGGGCGGACACGCCACGCTGGCCGAGTATCTGCAGATTGCTCGCAACGCGCGCACTTCGGAGCTGACCATATTCTGTGGGTCGATGACGGGAGCGAGCTTGGGGTTCCTTTGGTATAACGCGCATCCGGCGGAGATTTTTATGGGCGATGTGGGATCGCTCGGGCTGGGGGCGGCGCTGGCGATTGTCGCGATTTTGATCAAGCAGGAAATTCTGCTGCTGTTCATCGGTGGGATCTTCGTGCTGGAGACGCTTTCGGTGATCCTGCAGGTGGGGAGTTTCAAACTGCGGGGAAAGCGGATCTTCAAGATGGCTCCCCTGCATCATCATTTTGAGGCGTTGGGTTGGACGGAATCGAAGATCATTGCCCGCTTCTGGATCGCGGGGCTGGTGTTAGCGCTTTTTGCGCTGACGACGCTGAAGCTTAGATAACGCATGAAATCGATGGCTCAAACTCGCGCGCTGGTGGTCGGGATGGAGAAGTCCGGCCTGGCGTCTATTGAGCTGCTGCTGCGGGAAGGCGCCGCGGTTCGCGCGACCGACATCCGCCCGCTGGAGCAACTGGCGGAGGCGGGCGCGGTGCTGGAGCGGCTGGGCGTTGGGTTCCGGCAGCAGGATGGCGCGGTGTTCGAGCAGGTGGATTTGATTGTGACGTCGCCGGGGGTTCCGTTCGATTTGCCGGACTTGGAGACTGCGCGGGCACGCGGGGTGAGGGTGATCGGGGAAGTGGAGCTGGCCGCGCCTTTTCTGAAGGGGCGAACGATTGGGATTACCGGGACCAATGGAAAAACCACTACGACGGCCCTTACCGGGCACATCCTGCGAGGGGCAGGAATTGCGGCTCAGGTGGGAGGGAACATCGGCACGCCGGTCTGCGCGATGACGGAGACTTCGCGGGCCGATCAATGGAACGTCTTGGAGCTTTCGAGTTTTCAGTTGGAGACGATTAGCGCGTTCCACGCGGAAATTGGCGTGGCTTTGAATGTTACGCAGAATCATCTGGACCGGCATCACACGCTGGAGGCTTACGCGGCGGCCAAAGGGCGGCTTTTTACTACGCAGCGGGCCGGGGCGGTGGCGATTCTGAACGCGGATGATCCCCTGACGGCTGAATTTGCGGCGCTGGGGCCGGGCGGGCCGTTCTGGTTCAGCAGCAGACATCCAGTGGAGCCGGGAATCTGGCTGGCGGACGATCGGATTTGGCTGAGCGGACAAGTATTAATGGCGGCCAGCGAGGTGCCGATCCGCGGACGGCATAATCTCGAAGACACCATGGCGGCGGCTGCGGCCGCTCATTGCGCCGGGGCTTCCCCCAGCGCGATTGCAGCCGCTGTGCGGACATTTCAGGCTGTCGAGCACCGGCTGGAGTTTGTGCGCCAGGTAAACGGCGTCGATTTTTATAACGATTCGAAAGCCACGAGCGTGGATGCCACGCTGAAGGCTTTGGATGCTTTCGACGGCGGGCTCTGGATTATTTTGGGCGGCAAAGACAAGGGCCTGGATTACACGGCGCTGCGGGAACCGCTGGCGGCCAAGGCGCGGGCGGCTTTGCTAATTGGCGCGGCGGCGGGGAAAATCGGCGAGGAGCTGCGGGGTGCGCTGCCGCTGGAGCATGCAGGAACTATGGAGAATGCGGTGCGGTTTGCGCGAGACCACGCGCAGCCGGGGGATACGATTCTGCTGGCGCCGGCTTGCGCCAGCTTCGACCAATTCAAGAGCTACGAACATCGCGGCCAGGTTTTCAAAGAGCTGGTGCAGCGGCTGGAGACCGGAAACTGAAATATGGCGCAGAAACTTAAAACCGATTGGGCCCTTTTCGGCACCACGATTGGCATGGTGACGTTTGGCGCGGTGATCCTTTATAGCGCGTCGTCGGTGGTGGCGGAGTTGAAGTTCGGCTCGTCGTGGCACTTCGTGGCGCGGCAGGCCATGTGGCTGGTTCCTTCGCTGCTGATCATGATGTTTTTGAAGCGGACGCATTACAAGAATCTGCAAAGTTCGACGGTGGCGTTTGCGGCGATCGGGCTGGTGTTGATGCTGCTGTTTATCGTCTTCTTCGTGGACTCGGCGCATCACCGGTGGCTGCGCATGGGGCCGCTCGGGTTACAGCCTTCGGAGCTGGCGAAACCGGCTCTAGTCATCTTTCTGGCTTATTTTGTGGCGTGGCGGGCGCAGGCGATTAACAGCAAGCACACGCTGTATCCGGCGGCGCTGGCTACGGGGCTGGTGATTCTGGCGGTGGTGGTGGCGGATTTGGGCACGGCGGTGGTGCTGGGGGCGACGGGGACGGTGGTGTTCTTCGTGGCCGGGCTGCGGTGGAGGTTTTGCGCGTTTGTGGCGGGAATCGCGCTACTGGGGATGGTAGTTTTTATCGCCCTGAAACCGTATCGCCTGGCGCGGATTGTGGGATACGTCGACCCGCAGTTCAAGGTCATTTCGCGGATCGATTCGGGCGGGCGCCTGGAGCAGTACATGCACCAGTCGCTCACTTCGCGGGATACGAGCTATCAGTTGACGCAATCGCAAATTGCGGTGGGCACCGGCGGAGTGCTGGGCGCGGGGCTGATGCAAGGGAAACAGAAGCTGCTTTATTTGCCGGAAGCGCATACGGACTTTATTTACGCGGTAGCCAGCGAGGAATTGGGAATGGTCGGGTCGGCCGGCTTGCTGCTGGCGTTTGTCGTAATTCTGTGGCGCGGGCTGCGGGCGGCGGTGCGCATGCCGGACGATTTCGGGCGGTACCTGGCGCTGGGCATTACGACCGTGGTGGTGGTGCAGGGCTTCATGAATATCAGCGTGGTTTTGGGGATGATGCCGACCAAGGGAATTCCGCTGCCGATGATCAGCTCGGGTGGGAGTTCGCTCCTTTCGACGCTGGCATCGCTGGGCATTTTGATGAACGTATCGGAACACGCGGGCTGATGGCGGCGATGGTGGATAGTGCCCAGATCGTCGAACAGAGCGGACAGACGGAAGCCGTGCGCGGCGCCGCTTTTTTGTTTGCGGGCGGAGGTACGGGCGGGCACGTCATCCCCGGACTGGCGGTGGCGCGGGAATTGCGGCACCGGGGGCACTCGGCGTTTTTTGTCGGCACGGAACGGGGCATTGAGAGCAGGCTGGTCCCTACCGCGGGATTTGCGCTGGAACTGATTCGCATTGGAGGGCTGAAGCGAGTTGGGCTGGCGCAAACCGCGGCGACGCTGGCGCAACTGCCGGTGAGCACGATGCACGCTTCGCGGTTGTTGAAGGAACGGCGGGTGGCGGCGGTTTTCAGCATGGGCGGATATGTGGCCGGGCCGCCAGTCATCGCGGCGCTGCTGCGGCGGGTGCCGGTGGTGCTGATGGAGCCGAACGCGGTTCCGGGTATCACCAACCGGTGGATTGCGCGGTATGTGCGGCGGGCGCTGATCAGCTTTCCGGAGACAGCCGCATATTTTCCAGCGGGCAGGACGGAGTTAGCGGGGCTGCCGGTGCGGGAGGAGTTTTTTGAAGTCTCGTCCGCGCCGCCGGCCGGCAAGTTTACGGTATTGATTACCGGGGGCAGCCAGGGATCGCGGACCTTGAATCAGGCGGCACGGCAGAGTTTGCGGCTGTTTCGCGCGAGCAACACGCAGTTTCGGATGATCCACCAATGCGGGGCCGCCGCGCTCGAAGGAATGCGGGCGGCTTACGCGGAGTCTGGCGTGGAGGCGGAAGTGTTGTCGTTCATTCCGGATATGCCGACGGCGTTCTCCCAGGTGCACCTGGTGGTTTCGCGTTCCGGCGCAGGCGCGGTCGCGGAATTGGCGGCGGCGGGAAAGCCGTCGATCTTGACGCCGTTTCCGTTTGCCGCCGACCAGCACCAACTGCGCAACGCGGAAGCGTTTGTGCGGGCCGGTGCCGCGTGTCTGATCGAAGATCGTGAGATGACCGGAGAGAACTTGTTTGAAACGGTGTCGCGGCTGGCTGCGGATCCGGTGGTTTTAACGCGAATGGGAGTGGCGGCGCGTGGGCTGGCGCATCCCGGCGCGGCGCGACGCGCGGCGGATGTTCTGGAAGAAGTGGCGCGGGGCTAAATCCTTACGATTTTCGTTGACACTGGACATAAAAAGCCGAAACAATACGAGTAGATAATGTTTTTTAGACGGCAGCACCTGCATTTCACGGGGATCGGCGGAATTGGCATGAGCGGCATCGCCGAAGTGCTGCTGAATCTCGGCTATACGATCAGCGGATCGGACATCAAGCTGACTCCGATCACGGAACGGCTGGCGGCGATGGGCGCGTCGATTCACGAGGGGCACACCGCGTCGAACGTGGCGGGAGCGCGGGCGCTGGTGGTCAGTTCCGCGGTGGACGAGCAGAATCCCGAGGTGCAGGAAGCGCGGCGGCTGCAAATTCCGGTGATTCCGAGGGGCGAATTGCTGGCGGAGTTGATGCGGTTGAAGTACGGGATCGCGATTGCCGGCAGCCACGGGAAAACGACTACGACTTCGATGACCGCGACCATTTTGAACCACGCGGGGCTGGATCCGACGGTGATGGTGGGCGGACGTGTCGCCACCATGGGCGGTTCGAACGCGCGGGTGGGGCATAGCGATTTTCTGGTGGTGGAGTCGGATGAAAGCGACGGATCGTTTCTGAAGCTGGCGCCTATTTTGGCTATCGTTACAAATATCGACCGGGAACACCTGGACCATTACGCGTCGCTAGAGCAAATCCGGGCGGCGTTCATCGAGTTCGTCAACAAAGTGCCGTTTTATGGCGCGGCGATCGTGTGCGTGGACGACGACAATGTGAAAAGTATTCTGCCGGCGATCCGGCGCCGGACCATTACTTATGGAGCGAGTACGCAGGCTGACCTGGAAGCGGGCGAGATTTTTTGCGGGCCGTTCGCCAGCGATTTCAGCCTGCGTTACCGGCAAGCGGATCTGGGGCAGTTCCACTTGCGCGTTCCCGGCAGGCACAACGTGCTCAACGCTACGGCGGCGGCGGCGGTGGCGCTTGAATTAGAAGTCGCGCCGGACAAGATTCGCGAGGGGCTGGCGAGTTTCAGCGGGGTTGACCGTCGCTTCCAGACGCGCGGGCAGGAGGACGGGATCACCGTCATCGACGATTACGGGCACCATCCGACGGAGATTCGCGCAACGCTGGCGGCCGCGCGGCTGTGCGGTTTCCGGCGGATTCACGTGCTGTTCCAGCCACACCGGTATTCGCGGACATTCCATCTGATGGACGAGTTCGGCGGGGCTTTTCACGACGCCGACACCGTTTTGGTGCTGGATATCTATGCCGCGTCGGAGCGCGCGATCGAAGGCGTTAGTGGGGAGGCCGTGGCGGAGCGCATCCGGCAATTTGGGCATCGCGGCGCGGAATATGTGGGCACGATGGATCGCGGGGTGGATGCTTTGCGTGCGGCGGCCGAACCGGGCGACCTGGTGATGACACTGGGCGCGGGGAATGTCTGGCAGGCGGGCGATTTGCTGCTGGCCCGATTGAAGCAGCCGCGGCTGGAGGCGAAGGTCAACTAATGCCGCGCGAAAAGCCTCGTCAAGGAATCCGCTGGCGCTTGTGGTTCGGCGTTCTCGCCTGGGGCGCGGTGTTTATTTCGAGCGCCGTGGCGGCGCGGCAGGCGCATCATTATGTCCTGACCGACGCGCAATTCCTGCTTTCGAGCGAAGACCGGCACGCGTTGACCATCGACGGCGTTACTTATGCCTCGCGGGCCAAACTGGCGCGGCTGTTCTCGACCGATTTCGGCCGCAGCATCTTTTCCGTGCCGCTGGACGAACGGCGGCGACGGCTGCTGGCCATCGATTGGGTGGAAGACGCGGTGGTTTCGCGGGTATGGCCCAATCGACTGTTGGTCCACATTATCGAGCGCCAGCCGGTGGCTTTTGTGAGCCTGCCGGTACGCGCGTCGGGATCGGCTGCACGCTTCCTGCTGGTGGATGCGCAGGGTGTGCTGCTGGATCCGCCGTCGCGGGCGCAATTTACTTTTCCGGTCCTGATGGGCCTGAGTGAAGATCAGTCCGACGCCGAGCGGCGCGTGCGTGTGCGCGCCATGCAGAATCTGATGGACGATCTCGGCCCGTCGGGACAGAATGTTTCCGAAATCAATGCCGCCGCACCCGACGATCTGACAGTAGTTGCCCAAGTGGAGGGCCGCCCCCTGGAACTCAAGCTCGGCGACGGTAACTATGCCAAGCGCTTGCAGAATTTCCTGCTGCACTATCCGGAGATTCGCAAACATGCGGCCAACGTCTCGACGTTCGATTTGCGTCTGGACGACCGCATTACCGCCAAGGAGCCGAGCCAGCAATGAGTACGCCCAACACCTTCCACGCCGTCGGGCTGGACGCCGGGAGCGCATGGACGCGCTGTGTGATCAGCCGCCTGGAACAGGGTTGCATGCGTTTTCTGGGATGCGCCAGCGTGCCATCGCAGGGATGGAACAAAGGAACGATCGCCGACCAGACCGCCGTTTCGGAATCGATGCTGGCGGCGCTGCGGCAAGCTGAGAATAATGCGCAGACCGCAGTGGACGCGGCTGTGGTGGGGGTAGGCGCGACGGTGCGCGGGGCGAATTGCCGCGGGTTTCACGATCTTGGGCGGCAGAGAACGGTGGAGCAGCGCGACGTGAATCGGGCGGTGGAGCGGGCCAAGCGAGTTCTGCTGCCCGAGGACACCATGGTGCTGCAGATGTTTCCGCAGGATTTTTTGGTGGACGGGCACCCGGGGCATCGCGACCCACGGAAAATGGTGGCGGGGCAGATCGAAGCCAATGTCCATTTGGTGATGGCGTCGCAGCGGGAGCACGAGAATCTGGTTACCGGGGTGAATCTGGCCCATCTGGCGGTGGAGGAGACGGTTTTCGAAGGCCTGGCTGCGTCGTATGCGGCGGTTTTGCCGGAGGACCGGCGGGAAGGCGCGGCGGTACTGGATATCGGGGCGCAGTCTTCAGAGTTGGTGGTTTACTATGGCGACGCGATGCAGTTGGCGATCAGCCTACCGCTTTCCGGGGATCATTTCACGCGGGACGTGGCGCGGGGATTGTGCATTTCGTATGAGGACGCGCTGCACATTAAGCACGAGTTTGGGAGCGCACGGGCGGACATTACGGCGGAGAATTGCTTCGTTGAAGTGGCGTCGCGGGAAGATCGCGACGTTTCGCGGCGGACGCTGAACCGGATTCTGGAGTCGAGGGCGCTGGACCTGTTCCAAATGGTGCAGCGGGAACTGGCGCGCGTGGGACTGGACGGCGCGCTGATGGGCGGCATGTTCCTGTGCGGGGGCGGGGCGCGGCTGGAAGGCATGTGCGAGATCGCGGAAGAGGTTCTGAGATGCAGGGTCTGCAACGCGCTGCCGGTGGGCATCGAAGATTGGCCGGAGGAGCTTTGCGATCCGGCATGGACAACGGTGGCGGGGTTGGCAATGTATTCAGCGAAGTTGAAATCGAAGCAGGAGCTGCAGCGGCAAGAGCGGGGGTTGTTGGGCAAAATTTTGAAGTAAGCGAGGCAATCATGGGGCTGATCGATTCCGATAACGACGATTTGAAATACGAGATCCAGGAAGAGGCCAACGGCGGCGCTAGGATTAAGGTCATTGGCGTTGGCGGCGGGGGCTGCAACGCGGTGGCGCGCTTATACCGTGAAGGCATGCCGGGCGTGGAGTTTTGCGCCATGAACACAGACGCGCAGGCTTTGGCCAGTTGCGAAGTGCCGAACAAGCTGCAATTGGGCGCGAAGATCACCAATGGTCTGGGGGCCGGGTGCAACGCGGAGATCGGCCGGCAGGCGGCGCTTGAAAATACGGACAAGATCGTAGAGCTGCTGCAGGGCGCGGACATGGTCTTCGTCAGCGCGGGCTTGGGCGGCGGGACGGGTACGGGGGCGGCACCGGTGATCGCATCGCTGGCGAAGGAACTGGAAGCGCTAACCATCGCGGTGGTGACCAAGCCGTTCGTCTTCGAAGGCGCGAAGCGGATGCGGCTGGCAGACCAGGGACTGATGAAGCTGGCTTCGACGGTGGACACGGTCATCGCGATTCCCAACGACCGGCTGCTGAAACTGGTGCCGCGGGGGACCAGCTTCTTCGAAGCTTTCAAACTGGCGGACGATCTGCTGCGCCAGGCGGTGCAGGGGATCAGCGACATCATCAATACTCCGGGCATCATCAACCGCGACTTCGCGGACGTGAAAGCCACCATGCTGGGCATGGGCTACGCCATGATGGGGACGGCGACGGGGCGCGGCGATACGGCGGCCGTGGATGCGGCGCGGGAGGCGATCAATTCGCCGCTGCTCGAAGACTCGCGGATTGCGGGCGCGCGCGGCGTGCTGATCAACATTACAGGTTCCAGCCGGCTGGGGCTGCACGAGGTGAACGAAGCCTGCTCGATTATCCGCGAGGCCGCGGATTGCGAGGACGTGCAGATCAACTTCGGCGTGACCATGGACGAAAACATGGCGGATGCGGTGAAGGTGACGGTGATCGCGACCGGATTCCAGCCGAATTATGCGCCTCAGGCGGAGGTTAAGGCTGTGCCGGTGGCTGGTCCGACAATCGTGGCTTGGTCGGAACCTGCGGTGGCGGCGGTGGCGGCGCCGGTTGCGATTGAGCCGGTGGTGGAAGCGGCGCCTACCGCGGCGGTTAACGGGGAGCCGGAGCCTCCTTTCGATCCCGAGGATTTCGATACTCCGGCGTATTTGCGGCAGGGGCGGTTGTTGAATTAGCGGTTCTGCCCCACAGAGAGGCTTCTCCAGAGGTAGATCGCGGCGTAGGCGCGCCAGGGGCGCCACGTCTGCGATCTGGTTTCCAGTTCACGGGTAGTTCGCAGACCACTGGCTTTTAGCAGGCCCAGATCGCCGGATGGGAAGGCATCGCGATCGCCCAAGGCTCGCAGGGCGACGTACTGCGTAGTCCAATCGCCGATTCCCGGCAATTTCCGGAATTCGCTCGAACAATCGGACCCGAAATCGAGTAGACCCGCGGTTACGGCAGCCGCGAGGTTGCGGATTGTCGCGGCACGGGCGCGGGGTAGGCCAATTACGGTCAGATCGGCGTCCGCCAGGACGGCAGGGAGCGGGAAAAGGTGGGTAAGCCCTTTGTTTGGCGAGATAGCTGTGCCGAATTCGCGGACCAGGCGGGCGGCTAACGTGCTGGCGCCTTTGACCGTTACCTGCTGGCCGAGAATGGCTCTCACCGCGAGCTCGAAGGGATCCCAGCTGCCAGGGACGCGGAGGCCGGGTTCGCGGGCAACCAGCGGGGCTAGCAGGGGATCGCGGGCGAGGTGGGCGGCAATGGCGACCGGGTCGGCTTGCAAGTCGAATATCTGCTTCACTTTGTCGATGGCTGCCGGGGAGCTGGGGGGTGCCTTGACGAGTACGCCGCCGTTATTGAAAATAGCTTCAACGACTCCCGGGTTGCCATCGAGCGAGATAGTTCGGCGGTAGCAATTTCCCTCCACCCGCTCGACGCCGGCGATGGCCCGCGGCGCCAGAAAGGCCAGCAGTTGTGCGGATGGGTTATCCATGTGCCTTCTTTA
This sequence comes from Bryobacterales bacterium, assembly GCA_963738375.1. Taxonomy (GTDB): domain Bacteria; phylum Acidobacteriota; class Terriglobia; order Bryobacterales; family Bryobacteraceae; genus Bog-159. The sequence goes on from CAVTWL010000009.1 coordinate 57,355, forward strand.
AGATAGCCATTTTTGGCCGCGATCCACCGCGAGCGGTGTTTTTCAACCAACGGAATTGCCCGGCTCAACGTCAATATGGTGAGCAATCTCAATAGGTTGCGTTTTGGCAGCCATCGTGCAATTAGAGGCGATGTGATACGCCAAGGAGGTGGATCATGAAGAATATTCGACTTCCACAGATTGTTCGCCGGACTCTGAGTCTGGCTTGTGTCCCGCTTCTCTTAGGCGGTTTGATGGTTGCCCAACAGCAACCGGGTCCCTATGCGGCGCCGCCGGATGCAAATGGGCCTGCCGGTCCTTCGGCGCCGCTTCTTGCGCCGCAACAATTGGATACGCTGGTTGCGCCGGTCGCGCTGTATCCGGACCGCTTGTTAGGGCAGATCCTGGCGGCCTCCACGTATCCCCTTGAAATCGCTGAAGCCGCGCAGTGGCTGCAGCAGAATAACCAGTTGCAGGGGCAACAGCTTGTAGAAGCCGCGCGCCAGCAGAACTGGGACCCCAGCATTCAGGCGATGGTGGTTTTTCCCGATGTGATGAACCGGCTGGCGTCAGACATTCGTTGGACGACGGATCTGGGAAACGCCTTTCTGGCGCAGCAAGCTGACGTGATGCATGCCGTACAACGCATGCGCGCTCAGGCTCAGGCCAACGGCAAGCTGCGGTCGAATGGCCAGCAGACGGTGACCACGGAAATGCAGGGCGACCAGTCGGCGATCGATATTGCGCCGGCGAATCCTGAGGTAGTCTACGTACCTTATTACAATCCGCAGTACATTTGGGGTCCTCCGGCGGTTGGATATTATCCGCCTTGGGACTATGTGGACTACGGGTATGGATACGGCTACGGCTTTGGGCCTGGAATCTACATTGGCGGATTTTTCGGCGGATTGGCATGGGGCGGCTGGGGTTGGGGACCGAACTGGTTCGGCGCCTCGCTGTTCCTGAATCCGTTCTTCTTCACGCACTGGGGTTTCGGCGGTATCGGATTCCACGGCGGGCTGTGGGCCCACAACGGCTACCATCGGATGGGTATTGCGTATCCGAACGCCGCTCTTCGGGGGCGGTACGGGGCAGCTTCGGTGGCCGGTTCGCGGGCCAATTACGCTACCCACGCCGCGGCTCGCTATAGCGGCGGTGCTGGGTCTCGGGCGACGACTGGTGCAGGAAGTGGGAGCCGGTATGGCTCATCCGGGACTTCCAACAGCTACCGGGGATCGAACTACAGCAGCGGAGCGAGCAACGCTTACCGCGGCGGCAATGCGTCGAGTGCGGGCCGGAGTTATGGCAGCGGCAGCAGCACTTATCGCGGCAGCCCGTCTTATGGCGGTTCGACCAGCCGGGGAAGCGTTTATAGCGGCGGCGGTAGCGTCCACAGCTACGGCGGCAGCGTCCACGCGAATGGCGGGAGCGTCCATAGCAACACCGGCGGCGCCACCGTCCGGAGCAGCGGCGGGGGCGGTCATTCGAGCAGCAGCGGCGGGGGACATGCGAGCAGTGGCGGCGGTCATTCGAGCGGCGGCGGTCATAGCGGTGGTGGCGGACATAGCGGCGGCCACAGGTAAAAGCGAAATTACGCCAGTCCAGTAGTTCAAGAGGGGTCGTTTCGACGGCCCCTTTTTTAGTGGCGTGCCGAGCATGTTCGACAGCTCGCGGTGAAAGTCCCCTTGGCAACCTGATGGAGGTGAAGTCATAGCGAAGCGGAAGGGCGTTCCGGCGGCGGAGGGCTGAAAGAAGTGTGGAGCAAAGTACCCGCGGATGTACAAGAACCGAATGAGAGGCATACGGTGCCGGGCTGAGCGGGCCAATGATAGCGAAGCCGACATCCATCAGGGCACTTTGTAGAACCAGCGGTTGAGTACGGAAAGCGGTCGAGCTTGCCTCGCAAGATCTGAAGTCAGCAGCGGGCGTAGTAATCGGCAACGGATGAAGGCCCAAAACGGTCTTCCGCAAGCCGGTAATGGGAGCGGTGAGTGAGCAGCGCGACTCATGGACGACAAGCTCCAGTAGAACCGGCTAGTGTTGGCCTTTATGGAGGAGAGTAGGAATGAAACTCCGACGGTCTCCATGGAAGGGACCGACTCGTCTGCGGGAAAGCGCGGGACCGAAAGACCGGCCATCGCCGAACAGTTGATGGAGGACGTCTGCGAGCGACTGCGAGGCGGATGAAGCCGGGTCGTTCTTCCGGGTAATGGCTCCAGTGTCCGCGAGACTACCCTGAGGATGCGCGGCACGACGCGGCCGCCAACCAGACAAGGCGTACGGGGGGCAGCCCGACGACTTCATGCCAATGATTCGCGTGACGAACGAAAGCGGCGTGTACCGATTCATGTCCTTCCGCGAAGTTGCCTGCGCCTTTTTCTGCAACGTCTGCGGCATGCCTCGGCCCCTCTAGCCACGTACATCGATATTGCGAAGGAGAAGTTGGCGCAAACTGCCGCGAGATACGAAATGAGATGAGCCGAGAAATACGCGGGTGTGTGGGATGCAGTTACATCGGGGGGAGTAGTGGAGGGCGCGGATTATCATTAGGGAATGGAACTGAGGGTGGCGAAGACGGCAGATATTCCCATGCTGCGGGCGCTGATTGAACTGTCGGTGCGGGAACTGCAGGCGCAGGATTATTCTCATACGCAGATCGATGCGGCGCTGGGGACGGTGCTGGGGCTGGACACGCAACTGATCGCGGACGGAACTTACTTCGTGGTGGAGGCGGAGGGGAGGATCGCGGGGTGCGGCGGGTGGAGCAAGCGGAAGACGCTGTTCGGGAGTGACCGGGGAGCGGGGCGGGAGAATTCGCTGCTCGATCCGGCGACAGACGCTGCGCGGATCCGAGCCTTGTTTATCCATCCGGAATTTGCGCGACGAGGGGTGGGCAGCAGAATTCTGGCAGCTTGCGAAAGCGCGGCACGGGCGGGTGGTTTCGCGGCGTTTGAGCTAGGAGCGACACTGACCGGAGAGCGGTTGTTCCGGGCGCGCGGGTACACGGCGATGGGACGCATGGAGGCGCCGTTGATCAATGGCGAAACGCTGCCGGTGATCCGGATGGTGAAGTCCGGCGCGCCGGCAGCGGTCTGATGGGCGCGTCGATGTTGGCTCTCGACCGGCAATAGCGACGTTCCCCCTTTCGGCGGCCTAGTCCCGACCTTCATCCGCCACGCAAGTCCTGACAGGCGGCCAACGGCATCCCCGCCCAATCGAAATGTCAGGCTACCCCAACCGTGCCTTGGTTGGAAGGTGTCAGGAACCAAAGTACGGCTGCGACCAGAATGAGCGCGGGCACGTCGCCCGCCAGATGCCCAAGCTCGTGGCCGTCATAGATTGCCTGTGCGGCCATGATCGCCGCGTGCGCCACGCTCGACCATATCGTGAAAGAGATCAGACTGCGGTTACGGGATGGATCTCGGGCCGCGCCGATCAGAAAAATGCCAAGCACTGCATAAACTCCACAGATCATTTGCAGATAGTATTGGCCATGCCCCCCGTGCCAGACCCAGCCGGAGGGCCATATCAGACCCACTGGGTAGATCAAACAAAAGATCACGCCAAACGCCGTCAGCGCGACTCGCAGCAGCTTATCTTTTTGCGTTGTATTCATGCTCAAACTCCACTTGGTTGATTGGATCAAAGGACCTTGCGGCCTCTCAGGAAGAGGTTCGCTCTTTCCGCTTTTGGGTACTTGAGCGGCGGATGGGGATTCCCTGCGGATTGCCGGGGGACTCTGCTATGAATAATACTGGCGCCGGGGTGGGAAATGCGTTATCGGTTCGGTGATTTCGAGCTCGCGCCGGAACGATATGAGCTCCGGCTTAACAGCGTATTGCTGCGGGTCGAGCCGCTGGTCTTCGACCTGATCCTCTTCCTTGTAAGCCACGCGGGCTGGGTTGTCAGCCGCGATGAAGTCGTCGAAAAGGTCTGGCAGGGCCGCATGGTTTCCGAGGCCACCATCGATGGCTGCATCAAATCGGCGCGGCGCATACTGGGCGACAGCGGAGACAAACAGAACTACATCCGAACCTTGCGGGGTAGGGGGTTCGAATTTGCAGCGCAGGTTACCGTAGTAAACGAAGACCAGTTCAAGAGCGAAGTTCACGCCACTGGAACGGCGCCCCTGCCGGTGTTGGCGGTATTTCCCTTCGCCAGCCAGAATTCCGACGCGGACAACTACTTTGCCGATGGTCTGACAGAAGATATCATCACCAATCTGAGCCGGTTCCGGGATTTGCGGGTGATCGCCGCCGCGTCCACCCTGCAATTCAGAGGACAATCCATCCATGTGCCGGACTTCTGCAGGCGGATGAAGGCCTCCTACGTAGTCCAGGGAAGCGTGCGGCGCACGCCCAGCCGGGTTCGAATTTCCGTGCAGCTGATCGATGGGGTCACCTGCGTGCAACTCTGGGGCGAGCACTACGACCGGGAAATTGGCGACATATTCGAGTTGCAGGACGAACTGACGCATCGTATCGCCGCGGCGCTCGGCGTCAAAGTGCAGGATGTCTCGCTGCAACGCGCCATGACCAAGAGTTCCATGGAACTCGATTCCTACGACTGCGTGCTGCGGGCCCGCCGCTACACATCGGCTTTGAGCGTCGAAATGCACGCCGAGGCGCGCGAACTGCTGGAAAGGGCCGTTGCGCTCGATCCTCTGTCATCCGGCGCGCATGCGCTGCTGGCCAACGTTTATCTGGGCGAGCATCGTTTCGAGATGAACCCGCGCCCCGACCCGATCGGCCGCGCCCTCGCGCATGCCCTGCGCGCAACGCAGCTCGATCCCCGCAATGCTTACGCGCGATGCTGGCTGGCGATCGTCCATTTCTTCCGCGGCGAAAATGAGAAGTTCGAGGCGGAATCGCAGTTGGCCCTCAGCCTGAACCCGAATGATCCCGAAACGCTCGCCGACATTGGCCACTATCTGGCATTCATGGGCGAATTCGAGCGGGGCGTAGAGCTTTCGAGGCGCGCCCAGGAACTCAATCCCTTGCATCCAGGGTGGTATTACTTCAGTTTTGCCCGCCTCGACTACCACCACAAAGCGTATGAAGGTACCCTTGCGGCGATTGAGAGAATCGGGTTGCCACACTTCTATTGGACTCACTTGCTGGACGCGGCCGCCAAGGGTCAACTGGGGCACGCCGATGCGGGCCAGGCCTTGTCGAGAATCTTTGACGTCAAACCGAACTTCTCGGCGAACCTGGAATTGCGAAAGTGGAACGCGGCGCCGCATGACCGCGATCACATCCTGGAGGGCCTCCGCAAAGCTGGTTGGAGCGAGTGACTTCGCGCATGCCGGATGCGATATCCTTCACCGCCCGCGGTGGAAGAACAACTGCTTCATGATGCGCCCCTGCCCAGATCGAAGGGCCGGCGCGATCCAAGCCGTCAGCACCCCGAAGTCCGGTGTGGCGCCATTGTTTTCGCTGGTGCCCCAGTCCCACCAGTCCCACGAAATCCCTTGCTCGCGCGCGGAGAATTTAGGCCCGTTCGCGGCATGGCCATTCACGTAGCTCACGAACGCCTCGGCCCACGCTTGCGCGTCCGGCGTAGCCAGCCAGTCGCCGCACTCGCCGATAAAGACCGGAGCGATGTTTTCTTTCACCAGATATCCCCACAGCGAGTTCATCCGGCTCACCCAGTTCGGGCCATAGTCCTTGGGAACGTCGCTGACTTCCGCGGGGTAGACGTGGGCGGAGTACACCACCTTACCCGCCTCCTCCAGTGCGACGGGCCATTTGGCGGCGCCGCGCAGATCGCCCTCGTAGGCGCGGGCTCGGTAGTTCTGCACGCCTTCGGCGATGATTAGCGGCCGCGGGTCGATGGCGTGTATGGCGTTCCCCACGCGTATGTACATGGCGCGGATGTCAGACTCGGAATCGGGCTTGCCGTCGTAGCCGCCCCAGGTGGTGCGCCCGGATTGCGGCTCGTTGATCAGGTCGTAAGCCAGGATGGCGGGCTTGTCTTTCCATCGCGCGGCCATTCTGGTCCATGCCTCCTGGAAGGCCGCATCGCCGATGGTCCCGGCATTACCGCCGCCGTCTGTGCCGTCCGACGCGCCGCCCTTGTCGTACCACAAGCCGTTGGGCGGCTGCGTGCCCCAACGGTCGCGCTCTCCGTGTCCCCCTTCGTCATTGTGAATATCGACGATGACCCGCAGGCCGATGCTGCCCGCGTAGTCGATCACGCGGTCGAGCAGCAGCAGGTAGTCGCCTGCGTTGTCCAGAACGGCCCGCGCCGAGGTCAATACACGCGTGCAGTTGAACCCCAGCCGGACCATGTCCGACAGAGTGACTTGGTAAGACACCCGATCCAGCCCGGAAAGACCCGGCCGCACGCTGTTGCCGCCGTTCCAACCCACGCAGGCCAGGCGCTGCGGAACCCCGGCGCCGTCCACGATCTGGTTGCCGCGAGTGAACAAAGCGCCCGCCGAGAGCAGATCCCCTGACGTCCCGGCATGCAAAGAGACAACGCAAATACCGATCCAGGCCCATGCAACATTGCGGTTCATGCTCACCTCAGCCGAGGTCAAGGTAACATGAACCGGTATCCTCCGGCCTAGCCCAACCGCGGGAACAAGTTCCGGCCCGCAGGTGTCTCAGTTAACATGCTTGAGGTCCGCAACCTCACCAAGCTCTATGTCAGACGGCCCGCCGTTGACGACGTATCCTTCACCATCCAACCCGGCGAAATCCTCGGCTACCTCGGACCTAACGGCTCCGGCAAGAGCACCACGGTCAAAATGCTGACCGGTCTGCTGGAACCCTCGCGAGGCGCCATTTTCTATCAAGGCCACAATATCCGCCAGGATCTCATCTCTTATAAGAAGTCGCTCGGCTATGTTCCCGAAGAGCCGAACCTATACCCATACTTAACGGGGCGCGAATACCTCCAGTTAGTTGGGCGCCTGCGCTGCCTGCCCGCTGCGACGCTCGAATCGCGCATCGATCAATTTCTCAACTTATTCGCCCTCCACGAGCACCGCTACTCGGCCATCTCGTCTTACTCCAAGGGCATGAAGCAGAAGATCCTCATTACGGCGGCGCTGTTGCACAACCCCGACGTCCTGGTCTTCGACGAACCGCTTTCGGGCCTCGACGTCACCACCAGCCTCGTCTTTAAGAACCTACTCAAAGTCCTCGCCCGCGCTGGCAAGGTTATCCTCTACAGCTCCCACGTCCTCGAAGTCGTCGAGAAGGTCTGCAACTCCGTCATCATCCTGCGCAAGGGCGTCGTGGTCGCCAACGATTCCGTCGCGAACCTCCGCGGCCTGATGGCGCTTCCTTCGCTCGAAGACATCTTCTCCCAACTGGTCCTTCAGGAAGATACGGAAAAGACGGCTTCTTCCATCGTTGACGTCATGCAGGCTTGACCACCGATGCCCATCGCCGCCGAAAACGAGGTATCCCAGTTCCGCGAACTCACCCGCCACTTCTTCAACCGCTTCTTCGATAACGATCTGGTGGCGCTCAGCGAAACAGAAGGCGACATGCGCGCCACCGTGGTCAACATTCTCGCCATGCTCTCCGCTCCGGGCATGCTGCTGCCTTTTCTGTTCATGAATAAGTACTCGCTGATGCAGTTCGATCCCATGTACGTGCGCGATCTCGCTTCCCTGGGCGAAAAAGAATTCTTCATCTGCTTTTCCATGACGGTGATGGGGCTGGTCACGGTTATCGAATGGGAGATGCTCTTTCCCGACCGGCGCGATTATTTCAACCTCACCCCACTCCCCATTCGCTTGCGTACCATGTTCGGATCGAAGATCGCCGCGCTACTCGCCTTCCTCGCGCTTTTTTCCGTTACGATTAACGCCTTCTCGCCCCTCATGTTTCCCGCGGTGGTCATCCAGCATGGCACGTGGGTCGATCTCTTCACCTTCGCTCGCTGCCACATCGCCGCCATCTTCGCGGCCAATACTTTTGTGTTTTTTTCCTGTGTCGCGGTGCAAGGCGTTCTCATGAATGTATTGGGGTACCGGCTGTTCCGGCGCGTCTCGCCCTACGTCCAGTTCGGCTTGGTCGCGCTCTTCATTCTGATGTTCCTGCTCTCCGGCCGCATCGTTTCGGAGGTGCGCCTTGGCGCCGCCGTCAATCCCGCCATCGTCTACGCGTTCCCGCCGCTTTGGTTCTTAGGCCTCTATGAAACGCAATTGGGTTGGGGCAATCCCGTCTTCCGCGACCTCGCCGCCTACGCGCGCCTCGCTGCCGCCGGCGCAACCGTCGCCGCGCTCGCCGCGTATCTGCTCAGTTACAAGCGCCACGTAACGCGCTCTTTAGAAAGCGCGGACGAATTCTCGACCGTGCCTTCCGCCCTCGAAAGATTCGTCGTGCGCCGCCTTGATCGCTTCGTGTTGCGCGACGTCTTGCCGCAAGCCGCCTTCTACTTCGTTTGGAAAACACTCTTGCGCAGCCGACGCCACAAGCTGTTGTTCGCCGCTTATGCCGCCGCCGGCTGCGCGGTCATCTTCGAAGGTCTGGCCGTATTGGTTGCGCGCGGCGGCAGTACCTGGATGTACCATCCGTCGCCCGAGTTGTTGCCCGCGCCGCTTGTGCTCGCCTTCTTCATCCTCTGCGGCATGCGGCACGTCTTCGCCGTGCCGGCGGAACTGCGCGCCAACTGGGTCTTTCAGGTATCCGATCGCGGCGAAGGCGTTCGCTGTCTTGCCGGAGTGAAGAAAGCCATGATTTTGCTGGGTGTCGCTCCGCTGGCCGCGTTGCTGTTTCCATTGCATGTGTTGTTTTGGGGTTGGCAGGTGGCTGCGCTACATCTATTATTCGGCACGGTGATCTCTGTGCTGTTAGTCAACGTGCTGCTGGCGGGGTTTGAAAAATTTCCATTTACCTGCTCGTACTTGCCGGGTAAAGCGAACTTAAAGGTATCCTGGCCGATTTATTTATTCGGTTTCACCGCGTATGTCTCGGTCTGCCTTGCCTTGGAACACTGGATGTTGCAACGCCCTCTCCGCTTTCTTTGGCTGATCGCGGTGATCGTGGGCGTGGAGGCCGCTCTGGCGATCTATCGATGGCGCGTGGGCCGCGATGTGACGCTGGTGTTTGACGAAAGAGCCGAGCCGCTGATCCGAACGCTAAATTTGTGGGCCTGATCGGCACCCGGTATATTGGTCAGAATGCTCCGTTGGTTCGTCCTGGCCGCCGCCCTCTACGCGGCCATCTACTACATCGTCAGCCGGGTGATCTATCAGCCCACCCGCTATCCCGGCGGCTGGTGGCACACACAGGCGGACCTGGGCGCGCGCGATGTCGAACTGCGCACCGTCGATGGCCTTCGCCTGCACGCCTGGTGGCTCGAAACACCGGGCAGCCGCGTGGCCCTTTTGTACTTTCATGGCAACGGCGGCAATCTTGCAAACCGGCCGGGCCATCTCCGTGAAATGGTGGCCGCGGGCGCCTCCGTCCTCATCCCCGATTACCGAGGCTACGGCAAGAGCCAAGGCCGCCCCACCGAGCGCGGCCTCTACCGCGATGCCGACGCCGCCTACGAGTACATCCTCTCCCTCGGCTACGAACCGCGCCAGATCGTCGTCCTCGGCGAATCCCTCGGGGCCGCCATCGCCGTCGACCTCGCCCACCGCCGCCCCTGCGGTGGCCTGATCCTCGAATGCCCCTTCACGTCCTTTTCCGCCATTGCCGGAACCATTGTGCCGTTCATCGGACGCCTGTTCGCTTCCGGCTATAACAACCGTCGCAAGATCGCCGCTATCAACGCCCCACTGCTGGTCATCCACGGCGATCGCGACCGCACGGTGCCTCACAGAATGGGTCGTGCCCTCTTCGACGCGGCCCGCGAACCCAAGACCCTCTGGACCGTCGAAGGCGCTTCCCACAAGACCATCGTTCCCGCCGCGGGCGCCCTTTATCCCGAGCGGCTGCGCGCCTTTTTCGAAGCCGCGGTTCCCGTCTCGCGGGCGTGACGCGCCAAAGAAACCGGAACCAATGGCCCGTTGCTTCGTATTCCTTCTTATGAAGCCGATCCTTCGCCGCCTGGCCCGTTCTCCGATGTTCACGGTCCTAACCCTCCTTACGCTGGCTATCGGCATCGGGGCTAATACGGCCATCTTCAGCGTGCTGAACGGTGTGCTGCTCAAGCCGCTGCCCTATCGCGAGCCCGACCGCCTGGTCGCCATCTGGGAAACGTCCCACTTGCAAGGCCTGGAAGAGCTGAACGCCTCCCCTGCGAGCTATTTCACCTTCCGCGACGAAAACCGCAACCTCCAGGACATCGCGGTTTTCAATAACTCGTCCGCCAACATCACCGGCTCGGGCGAACCCGAACAGCTCGAGACGCTGGACGTCACGGTCGGCTTCTTTCCCGTTCTCGGCGTGCAGCCCATGGTTGGCCGCTCCTTCACGGCCAAGGACGATTCGCCCGGCAGCCCCAACACCGTCCTCCTGACCAATGGCTACTGGCATCGCAAGTTCGGCGCGGATCCGTCCGTCATCGGCCGCCGCATCGTCCTCGATGGTGAAGCCGCCGAGATCATTGGCATCCTCCCGGCCAGCTTCGTCTTCATGAACACCCGCGCCGCCCTGGTCAGGCCCATGCAGTTTGATCGCTCCAAAATCTTCGTCGGAAACTTCAGCTTCCGCGCCATCGCGCGCCTCAAGCCCGGCGTCTCTCTCGCCCAAGCCAATGCCGACGAAGGCCGCATGCTGCCCATGATGCTCGACAAGTTCCCGCCTGCCCCCGGCATCAGCGTCGAAATGTTCAAGCAGGCGGCCTTCGGCCCGCTGGTGCGCCCGTTCAAAGTCGATGTCGTGGGCGACATCGGCAAAGTCCTATGGGTGTTAATGGCGACCATCGGCGTGGTCCTGTTCATAGCCTGCGCCAACGTCGCCAACCTCATGCTGGTGCGGGCGGAAGGACGCCAACAGGAACTCGCCGTGCGCGCGGCCCTGGGCGCCAGTTGGACCCGCATCGCGCGCGAGTTGTTGGTGGAAAGTCTCAGCCTCGGCCTCGCCGGCGGACTGCTCGGCGTAGCCCTTGCCTATGGCGCTTTGAAAGTATTGATCGCCATGGGTCCGTCCAGCCTGCCGCGTCTCCAAGAGATTTCCGTCGATCCTCCGGTCTTGGGCTTCACCCTCGCCATCTCGGTGCTCGCCGGCCTGTTGTTCGGACTCATCCCCGTTTTCAAATATGCGGGCCCGCGCCTCGCCGGTGCGCTGCGCCAGGGCGGCCGTAACTCGAGCGATGGCCGCGAACGCCATCGCGCCCGCCGCGTCCTGGTGGTGGTTCAGGTGGCCCTCGCGCTGGTGCTACTCATCGGCTCCGGGCTTATGATCCGCACGGTTCGCGCCCTGCGCCATGTGCCGCCCGGCTTTACCGAGCCCGAGAATATTCTCACCCTGCGCGTTGCCATCCCCACTGCGCTAATGCCCAAGCCCGACCAGGTTGTCCGCGCCTACCAGAACATCGTGCAAAAGGCCGCCGCGATTCCCGGCGTGACGGCGGTCGGTCTCTCCAACTCCATTACCATGGATGGCCAAACGGACAACGACCCGCTCTTCGCCGCCGACCATCGCTACGCCGAAGGCCAGGTTCCGCCCATGCGCCGCTACAAGTTCATATCGCCCGGCTGGTTCAAAACCATGGGCAACCCGCTGCTCGCCGGCCGCGATCTCACCTGGACCGACGTCTACGAAGGTCGCCCCGTCGTGCTGGTCTCCGAAGCCCTGGCCCGCGAACTCTGGCATAGCCCCAACGCGGCCGTGGGTAAGCAGGTCCGCGAAAACCCCGGCGGTATCTGGCGCGAAGTGGTCGGCGTGGTTGGCAGCGAACGCGACGACGGCGCCGATCACAAAGCTACCACTTCGGTCTACTTCCCCATGCTTGTCCGGAATTTCTGGGGACAGGCCGATCAGGTATGGCGCGGCCAGGCAATCACCATTCGGAGCACACGCGCCTCGGCCCTCGGGTTCCTCAAAGAGGTGCGCCAGTCGGTGTGGTCCGTCAATCCGGATCTTCCCATTGCCGACGTGCGCACGGTGCGCGAGATCTACGACCGTTCCATGGCCCGCACCGCCTTCACTCTCACCATGCTCAGCATCTCCGCGGCTATGGCGTTATTACTTGGGATCGTCGGAATCTACGGCGTTATCTCGTACACCGTCTCCCAGCGTACCCGCGAAATCGGCATCCGCATCGCTCTCGGGGCGCCGCAGAGTTCCGTGCGCGGTATGTTCATACGGGAAGGTCTGGTGCTGGCGGCCATTGGAGTAGCGTGCGGCGTGGCTGCCGCGGCCGGCCTTACCCATTTGATGACCTCGCTCTTGTTCGAGGTAAGCCCCCTCGACCCGGTAACCTATGTTGCGGTTTCGTTGGGGCTGGCCGCCGCAGCGCTGCTGGCCAGCTACATCCCGGCGCGTCGCGCCACCGCCATCGAACCGGTTGAAGCGCTGCGCGTCGAGTGACGCGTTTACAATTCTATACAAGAGTCCCGCACAGCCGCCACTCGATTGTTGCATCATGGAATTATGCTGCTGCTTCTTGCGCTGGCTGCCTGGGTGCACCCCCCGTTCCCTTTCGATCTGCGCGATGCCGAAGGCGCGGCTCATACGCAGGAGGAATGGGCTCACGCGCGCGCCGTGGTGCTCTATTTTGTCACCACAGATTGCCCCTTGGCCAACGGCTATGCGCCCGAAATGAATCGCATTGCCCAGGCCTATGGGTCGCGCGGCGTGCTGTTCTACGCGGTGCAGGGCGACACCACAATTCCTGTCGCCGAAGTGCGGCAGCATGCGCACGATTACGGCTATACCTTTCCCGCCCTGCTCGATCCCCGGCAGGTTCTGGCACGTCGCACCGGTGCGACGGTGACGCCGGAAGCGGTGGTGCTGTCCGCCGAGGGCGCGGTGCTGTATCTCGGCCGCATCGATAACCGCGTCGAGGATTTTGGCAAAGTCCGCATTCAGGCAACCGAATTCGATCTGCGCGATGCGCTCGACGCCGTTTTGGGCGGTCATCCGGTCCCGCATCCCCGCACCCATGCGCTCGGCTGCGCGATCACCAATGGACATTAAGAGGAACTATCGCATGAGACTGTTTGCCATCCTTTCTGTAGCAACGCTGTCCGCTGCGGCGGCCGCTCCCCCACGTTCAACACAGGACATCGCGCCGATTCTTTACCAGAAGTGCGCCGCTTGCCATCGCCCCGGCGAGGTAGCGCCGTTCTCGCTGCTCACTTATTCCGATGCCGCAAAGAAAGCCTCGCTGCTCGCCACGGTGACCGAGAAGCGCGTGATGCCGCCCTGGAAAGCCGAACCCGGCTACGGCGCCTTCGCCAACGAACGGCGCCTGTCGGACCAGCAAATCGCCCTCATTCGCGATTGGGCCAAAGCAGGCGCGCCCGAAGGCGCCGGCGCGAAACCCGTGCCGCCGGCGTTTCCCGCGGGTTGGGAAGGGAGCCAGCCGGACAAGATTCTGACGCTCGCCCATCCGGTCTCGATTGCCGCGGACGGGCCGGATCAGTACCGCTGTTTCGTGCTGCCGCTCGATAGCGCCGAAGATGTGTACCTGAGCGGCATGGAATTCCGGCCGGGCAACCGCAAAGTCGTGCATCATGCGCTGGTGTATACGGATCGCACGGGCACGGCCCGCAAGCTGGCGTCCGGCGCGCCGGACGGCGGCTACACGTGTTTCGGGGGACCGGGATTTCCGCCGTCGGGCCTTCTTGGGGGCTGGGCGCCGGGCGCAACTCCTCCGCCGGATTCGCCCGCGCTCTCGCAATTGATCGCCAAGAACACCGACATCGTCGTGCAGATCCACTATCACCCATCCGGCAAGCCCGAGCAGGACCAATCTTCGTTGGGTTTAAAATTTTCTGGACCGCCCACTAAAGGCCGCGCGGGCATCATTCTCTCCAACCGCCGCATCTATATTCCCGCCGGCGATTCGCACTACGTGGTGAAGTCTTCCGTCGTTGTGCCGCAAGACGTCGATTTGTTTGGCATCACGCCGCACGCCCACTACCTGGGCAAGGACATGCAAGTGAACGCCATTTTGCCCGATGGCGCGACTGAGCACCTGATCTGGATCAAGGATTGGGATTTCAACTGGCAGGGACAATACCGCTACCAGCAGCCCATGCATTTGCCGAAAGGCACGCGCATCGAAATGCAATACGTCTACGACAATTCCGAGAATAATCCGCACAACCCTTCGCACCCGCCTGTAGCTGTAACGTGGGGCGAGGAAACCAAGAACGAGATGGCGGTGCTGTTTCTCAGCGTGGCGCTGCCCTCGGCGGCCGACGTGCCGGGTTTCCGCCGCGATATGCGCACGCAATATATCGAATCGTTCCTGGCTGAGGGCAACGGCATTGAGGATTTGCCGCCCGGCATCCCGCCAGGCGAGCGCGACATGCTGAAGCGCGTCTTCGACCGCTTCGACAAGAACGGCGACGGCAAACTCGATGAAACCGAGCGCGCCGCGTTGATGCAATACCTGCACGGCTTGCATCAGTAAACACTACCAGTTCACGAGCCGCCGGATGCCGCGCGCCTGCCGCTTGCTGGCGATGAACTCCTGAGCGTTATTGAGGGTGATGAGCCAGCGCTGGCTGCTGAGCGCGCTCATTTTGCGCACATGATCGACGTTGACCAGGGCATTGCGGTGGATGCGCTGAAAGCTGGTGTTGCGAAGGCGCTCTTCCAGTACCTTCAGGGTCTGGGTGGCATGGTAGCGCTTTCGGCCGGTGGTAATCCAGACGATGTCGCCCTCCGCATGGAAGGAGAAGATTTCGCCGGCGTCCAACAGAAAATATTCTTCGCCGGCCTTCCCGACAATCTTCTTGTTCCGTTGTCCCGCTGCCGCCGGATCTGCAATCTCCTGCAAGCGCGCCAGGCGCTCTACCGCTTCGTGACCGGTAATCCTTCGCGCCTTCCCGATGGCCGCTGAAAGCCGGTCTAGCCCCACGGGCTTCAACAGGTAGTCGATGGCGCCCGCCTCAAACGCTTCGAGCGCGTATTGATCGAAAGCGGTAACGATAACGATTACGGGGATGTGCGCGCCGTGGCGGATTTTGCGGATCACTTCGAAGCCGCCTATCCCGGGCATCTGCAGGTCGAGCAGCACCAGGTCCGGTTTCCGTTGCGAGATCTGTTGCAGGGCTGCCTCACCGTTGTCCGCTTCGCCCACCACTTCGATTCCGGCGATCGATTCCAGGTCTTCGCGCAGAACCTTGCGCGCCACGGGCTCGTCGTCGACAATCAAGGTCTTCAGCATGGCAGGGCCGCCGCGACGTTGCCTGGAATCACGAACGAAACCGTTGTCACGGACTTCTCCGCGCGTACCGCGACGCTGGCTTGCGGACCGTAGCAAAGTTCCAGCCGCCGCCGCACATTCGCGAGGCCGATGCCCCGATCGCTGGGCGCGGGAACCCATTCGCCGGAATTCGAGACCTCAACCGAAATTACCTGCCCGGTGCCTCGAATCGAGAGCCGCACAAAGCCGGCGCCTGTGTGCGCCGCCGCGCCGTGCTTGACTGCATTTTCCACCAGCGGCTGAATGGAGAGCAGCGGGATGGCGGCTCCCAGCGTGGCCGGCGCGGCGTCCACTTCGGTGCGCAGTTTGGGGCCCAGCCGCAGCTCTTCGATTTCCAGGTATGCGCGCACGATGCGCAGTTCTTCCTCGACCGTGACGAGGGTGCGCTCGGTGCGCAGCAGGTACCGATAGACATCCGCGAGGTTCAGCACCAGGCTGCGCGCGCCGGCGTTGGCCCGATCGATGGTTCCGTATAGGGTGTTGAGCGAGTTGAACAGGAAGTGCGGATTGATTTGCGCCTGCAGCGCTTTCAATTCAGCCTGCGACACCAGGCTCTGCATCTGGGTGTTGCGGAACTGCTCGATGTGCTCGCAGACGGCGGCGCCCAGCCGCGCCAGCACGCCCAGATCCTCGCTCAGATAGCGGCGGCCGCCATGGCGGGGACCGAGCCGCAAGTAGGCCGCGTCGCCGCGCGCGAAACGCATGGGCAGGATGGCCTGCACCCAAGCCGGCACGCTGAAATGCTTGGTGTTCAGCACCGCTTCCGGCGCGGCCATCAAGGCGCTGCCGCCCGGATTGCTTTCGGCCAGGTCAAAGCGCGCGGCATGCAGGAAGCGCGCAATCGCCGCGGCCGCAAGTCGCAGGAAATCCGCTTCTGTGCCCGCGGCCATCGACAGATTCCGCAATTCTCGCAGCGCCCCATCCACGTTGGATCGCAAGAATATTGCGCTGGTCAACAGCCGTTGAACGCGGTTGTGTACCCAGACAAAAAGAGTGAGCGCCAAGCCTGCCGAGACGAAGATTACGCCCGCGTCGAAGGGATTCTGGAAACGCTCCACGAACACGCGCGATTCGAGCAGTCGAATGGAAGCCAGCAGCGCCGCCGCCGCCAGCGTCGCGTTGACCACGAACCGCAGAAAGGCGTCCATGAGCAGAAACCGGTAGTCTTGCAGCAGCACCAGCAGAGCCAGCGGCAATCCGGCGTGATGCAGGGCAGCTTCCCGGGACCATGCCATTTGGGCGTGCGCCGCGCCGAAGTGCGCGAAGGAAATGGCAAACAGGAACAAGCCCATGGCCGCGGCGAGACGGGAACCGGCGGCGCGATTTTCCTGCCGCCTCTCCAGAATTACCGAGAGAGCGGTGAGAATGGTGAAACCCAGCGTAACCACCAGCAGCGCCGCGTAATGCAAACTCGGCGCCTCGCTTAGCCAGTCCGCGAGGTGAAGGGCGACCGCCGCCGCGCCGATCAGGTACCCGCAGAGCCATACGGCCCGCCGCCGCGACTGCAGGGAGATGTGCAGCAGCACCGCCGGGAGCAGGCTCAGCACGGAGAAACTCAACGCCACCAAGGCTCCGGTGATTCGACCGCGGCCGGGTCCCGCCGCTAGCGCCACCAGGGAGCCCAGATTCCAGAGCATTGCCAGGGCGGCGGCAACCGCAGGAAGAAGCGTACGATTTTCGCTCGCTCGCCGCCGGTTCACCAGGAAGAAGTAGAGCAGCATCCCGAAGATTACCGCGCCCGCGCAGTGTCCGATGGTGTTGACCAGAACCGGCTCGTGGATGCTCAGCCAATCGGGCATGCAATTAACGTCAGGCGCCGATGTAGCGCGCGACCCAATCCAAGTGCCGGTTCATGATATCCAGGAGAAATTTCGGTTCGCGCGGCCCGTGCGGTGTGCGCGGATAAACCACCATCTTCGTCACCACGCCTTGCCGTTTCAGCGCGCTGTAAAGCTCGTATCCCTGCGATGTGGGCACGCGGATGTCCGCCTCGCCGTGCAAGATGAGAGTGGGCGTGGTGACGCCCTTTACGAACGCCAGCGGCGAGTGATTGTAGAAACCGTCGAAGCTGATCCACGGATCGCCCGAGAAATAATCCGGCAGGAAGCCCGGGATATCGGAAGTGCCGGTGAAACTCCACAGGTTCGTGACGCCCGCGCCGACGGCGGCTGCCTTGAAGCGGTGCGTATGGGTGATGACCCAACTGGTCATGAAGCCGCCGTAACTCCAGCCCATCACGGCCATGTGGTCGGGATCAGCCACGCCCATGGCGATGGCGGAATCGACGCCCGCCATCAGGTCGGCGTAATCCTTGCCGCCCCAATCGTTCATATTGCCGAAACGGAAGGTTCGCCCGTAGCCGCTCGAACCGCGCGGGTTCGCACGCAACACCGCATAGCCGCGCGCCGAAAACGTGGCATAGGGATAGACGCCGTACCGTCCCAGAAACGAATCCTGAAAAACTCCCGTTGGGCCGCCATGAATCACCAGCACCAGCGGGTAGTGTTTGCCGGCCACATAATCCGCTGGATACGTGAGCAAGGCCTCGATCTCCAGCCCGTCGGCCGCCTTCCAGGTAATTCGCTTGGTCTCGCCCATGGGAGGCTTCGGCAGATCGATATTGGCATTGCTGACGCGCTGCGGAAAGCTTTCTCCGATCTTGACCACGTAGGCTTCCGGCGGGTCGTTGGCGCTTTCCCCGGTGAAACCGAATGCCGTACCGGCGGCATTCAGTTGTCCCACCGCCACGGTGCCGGCATGCGGCTCAAAAACTGGTTTGGGCGGTCCATCGGTAGGCATGGAATACACTACGTTGATCACGCCGCGCGCTTCGCTGAATAGCAATTGCGTGGAATCGCCGGTCCAGCCCAGCAACTGCGGCTGCTCGTCGAAGGTGGGAGGCAGTTCCCTCGCTTCACCGCTCTTCCGGTTGAATAGCACAATGCGGTCGAGCCCCGCCCATCGCGCCGGGTCCGTGGATCGCACATACGCCAGATACTTTCCATCGGGCGAGTAGTTGGGGCTATGCTCGGCGGCCGCGGCCGCCGCGACCGCCTTCACTTCGCCGCTGTCCACGTTCACTTCGGAAATATCGGATTTGGTCCAGTCATCGGCGCCGGGCGTGGGGGAGTGCGCGAAAGCGATGAAGCGCGAATCGGGAGACCAGTCGAAATCCGTCACGTGCCCCGGCGTCTTCGCCAGATGCCGCGGCGCGCGTTTGCCCTGGCTGTCGGCGTCCGCCGGGATGATCCAAAGGCTGTGATTGTTGGCATTCTCGTCGACAACCCGGAAGTCGCGCTTCTCTTTTTTTGCCTGCTCCTCGTCGGCGCGCTCCTGCATGCCCGCGAAGGCGATCCACTTCCCGTCGCGCGAAACATGAAACGCTCCGATCTCGCCCTTCCAGTCGGTCAGCATTTCGCTCTCGCCGCCATCCACCGGAATGCGCAGAAGATTCGGCTTGCCATTGCGCTCGGAGGAGTAATAGATGAAGCGGCCGTCGGGTGAAAACTCGGGCGCCGACGCGCTTTTCTCGCCGCGCGTCAATTGCGTGCGATGGGAGCCGTCCGCGGCGGCCATGAAAATCTGGGTGACGACTTCGCTTTTGTCAGGCTCCATCACGGCGCGGCTTTGGGTATAAGCCACCAGCTTGCCGTCCGGCGAGGGCGTCACGTCGCCCACCGGCTTCACCTGCATGGAAAGCTCGGGAGTCCAGGCCGTGGGCGCGGCGGCCGGCGCCTGCCCGAAGGCTGCCACTGCCGCCAGAATCGAGACCAGCTTCCAGTTCATCGCAGCGTCCTTTTCAGCGCATCCAGGATGATACCGACGTTCTCCTCCGTGGATGAGTAGCCCATCAGCCCGATGCGAAACACTTTGCCTGCCAGAGCGCCGAAGCCGCCAGCGATCTCGATGCCGTGCTCCGCCAGCAGGCGCGCCCGCACTTTGTTATCGTCCACGCCGTCCGGGACGCGCGGCGTATTCAGGGTCCACAGCCGGTGGCCTGCGGCGACATGCATGCGCATCCCCATGGCTTCGATTCCGGCTACGAAGGCCTCATGATTGCGGCGATGGCGCTCCCAGCGATTCTCGACGCCTTCGTCGTGGACCATCGCCAGTGCTTCGCGCAGCGCGTAAAACATGGTCGCGGAGGCCGTGTGGTGATACTTGTGCTCTTTGAAATAAGCGTCGAGCAGCCGCAAATCCATGTAAAAGGAATCCACCGTGGTGGTGCGCTGGCGCAGCCATTCCCACGCGCGCGGCGACACCGTTAGCGGCGATAGTCCCGGCGGGCAGCCGAGACCTTTTTGCGAGCAACTGTAAGCGATGTCGATGCCGGTCTCGTCCACTTTCACCGGCATGCCGCCCAGCGACGTGACGCAATCCGCGATCGCCAGCGCGCCCACTTCATGCGCGGCCTCGCAGATCGCTTTGCCGGGCTGATACAGGCCCGCGGATGTCTCGGCTTGCACGTACGCCACGGTGCGCGGCTTCTCGCGGCGGATGAAATCGCGCGCTTCCTGATCGTCGAACACTTCGCCCCACGGCTTTTCCAGGCGCACTACTTCGGCCCCATGCCGGCGTGCGACTTCCGCCAGCCGCTCGCAGAAGTAGCCGTTCGACAAAACCGCAAACTTCTGCCCCGGCTCAACCAGGTTGGCGACGGCGGCCTCCATGCCGCTGGTGCCGGTTCCCGAAATAGCGATGTTGAATTCGTTGGCCGTGGAGAAGGCATAGCCCAGCAGCCGGCGGATGTCTTCCACAATCTCGAAAAAGTAAGGATCCATGTGGCCGACGATGGGCTGGTGCAGCGCCTCATAAACGCGCGGCGACACCATGCTGGGTCCAGGTCCGAGGAGCAGGCGCTTAGGCGGGCGCAAGGCAGGGAGGGGTTCGGTGATCACCTCACCAGTGTATCAATGGGAAGTTGGGGTCACGAACTTCAGACGCGCCCGCGTTGCGCCTGGCGCGGCTTTGGTCACTTTGCAGACCAGTTGTAGGGCATCCACAGGCGAAATTACGCGGGTCAGGGCTTTGTCCTTGTCGATACCCGTAAGCACCGCCACCTGCCAAGAGGGGAAGAAGACTTCCAGCACGCGTACGGTTTCGCCGCCCGAATGCAGAGTGACGACCAGGTCTTCGTCTTCCTTGAGCGCCTTCTGCATGGCCTGAAGTTGCGAAAGGATAGCCGTGCCGGCGTTCTCTACACGCGGCGGAGCGGGCGGCGGGTTCACCGCATTGCGGATGGCCTGCGAGGCCAGTTGCTTGGTAAGATCTCCAATTGCCATCAGCTCCAGTATGGATTAAAAAGGCCGCCGCGGCGTCTGCTGTTATGATCTTCCTATATGGCGGGCTATGAGCCGGGCGATCGTCCCACGATCCTGAGCAAGCAGTTTCTCCTGACCTTCGCTATCGGATTGGCCGTAATCCTGATCGCCGTCGCCGGCATCTTCTATATGCAGCGCGGCGCGCACATCGAGCTGAAAGGCGCGATTTTGAAGGTTCGGACGCTGGGTATGGACGATGGCAATTCTCTGGCGGTGGTCGATTTCCGGTTCGTGAACAATGCCGATTTTCCGTTTGTGGTGCGCACCGTGGATGTAACGATTACCGGCGCCGACGGCCAGGAAGTTGCGAGCAGCACGATATCCGAAATGGATGCGAAACGTATTTTTGGGTATTACCCGGTGCTGGGCACGAAGTACAACTCGTCGCTGATTACCCGCGACAAAATTCCTGGCCGCAAGTCCGAAGACCGGATGATTGTGGCTCGCTTCGAAATCCCCGTTGCCAAACTGGACGCACGCAAGAATCTCAAAATCCGCATTGAGGACGTCGATGGCCCTGTATCCGAATTGGTTGAGAAATAGTCTGCTGACGGGCTTGGCAGCCCTGTTGGCGTTGCCTGCCTTGGGCATGGTGGTTCCTTCCGGCACGGGCGTGCAAGTTCGCCTGAAGACGAAGGTTGCCTCGAACGCTTCCAAGCCAGGCGATGCGTTTGAAAGCCTGGTGATCGCTCCGGTGACGGTGAACGGCGCCGTCGCTATTCCGGCCGGGGTGACGCTACACGGCGTAGTCACAGCGGCTACCGCGGCGGCGACCGATCCGGAGACGCGCGCGACAATGTCGCTGGAATTTCGCGACCTGGAAATGTCCGGCGCGCGCATCCGCGTTCATGCGCTGCTGACCGCCGTGGAGAACGCTCGCGAAAGCGTAAATGACAAGGGCGAGATTCAGGGGATTCTGGCGAATGAATCGATGTCGTCGCGCATGGATTCCGGTATCGATAAGGTGGCCGACCGCTATTCCGGCTTCGGCGGATTGCTGAGCGCCGCCAAGAAAGCCGTTTTCAAGGAAACGGAAGGTGACATCACCTACGATACCGGAGTCGAGATGGACCTGAAACTTACGGCGGACCTGAACATCAATGTCCCGCCGCCGCCAGGGCCGGATGCTTCGCTGCAACCGATCGAGGACGTTCGAGCGGTGGCCGATCTGGTGAATCGCCAGCCGTTCCAAACTCGCGCACAGAAACCGCCCCAACCCTCCGACATCACCACCCTGATGTTCATCGGCAGCCAGGAGCAGGTGCAGGCCGCATTCACGGCCGGGGGCTGGAGCCAGGCTTCCAAGCTGGGAGAAAAATCGAAGTTCGAGACCGTCCGCGCGATCGCGGAAGACCGCGGGTACAGCGAGGCGCCCGTCTCGATTCTTTACCTGGACGACCGTCCGCCGGAAATGGTTTTCGAGAAGATGAATAATACCTTCTCGAAGCGTCATCACCTGCGCATCTGGCTGCGTCCGGATCAGTATCTAGGGCAGCAGGTATGGGTATGCGCGGCGACTCACGACACCGGCATCGACTTTTCGGCCAAGGATCGGACCTTTATCCACAAGATCGATCCGCAGATCGATGTGGAACGCGCCAAGGTGGTGAACGATTTGCTGCTGAGCGGCAAGGTGCTTTCGATGGCGATGATCGATCGGCCCAACGTGCCGCAACATGGACGAAATGCGACGGGCGACGATTTGAATACGGACGGGAAAATGGCCGTACTGATTCTGCAGTGATGCCGGGGCTTAAGCGCGCAGGAGCTTGTGAAACACCGCGTTGCGCGGAGAGTTGGTTTCGACGTGATCGGCGCCCGCGGCGGTGAGGATGTAATCGGAGTTGTCGCCCATCTGCACGAAGCCCCGATCGCGCAGATACCATACCGCAAAGGAAATGTACTCGCGCGGAAATGACATCAGACGTTCCAGATCGAGGAGCGAAAGGCCCGGATGCTCCATGTCGGCGCGGCGGCGATTGTAGAGGAGACAAAGCACGCCCAAGCGCCGGTTCTGTTCGCCTTCGATGCCATCGACAAATTCCTTCAGTTCGAAGGCCGGCAGTGGCTGGCACTCTCCGACGCGCTTGGAACTGTCATAGGATGCGCGCTTGCCCTCATCGGAGAGCACTTCGTAAGCTTCGTTGAGCAGGAGGAAGCGTTCCGAATCGCCCGTTTGCGGGTTATCCGGATGGAAGCGCGCGGCCATGATGCGATACACGCGGTGAATGGTTTCGGGCTCGGCGTTCTGGCTGACTTGCAGCACTTCGTAGAAATCGACGGCATCCACCAGCGGCAAGCGCAAGCTGCGCTTGGTTTCGTCGGAAAACTCGAGGCCGACCACGAAACCGGAACCGCGCTTAGCGCAGTTACGGACAGTGGCCTTGCCGCTCAGTTCATGACGTTCGGCCTGCAGGCTGACGGGGACACCGGCGTGCATCTCTTCGCTGGATTCGATGCGCATGCCGGACTTGGAAACGTTCAAGCCGCGGACGCGCAGGGAGCGGCTCTGCCCTCGTCCGTCTTCCCAAGAGACGGCAAAGATGGCATTGGTGAAGCGCCGTTGTTCTTTTCGCTTGTCCGAATTCATTCGCTCTTTATACTGGATACCTTGCCGGGGATGAGTAGGGCAAGTTAGCAAAGGTACTTGCGGTAAGGGAAGCTACATAGTCCGTTAACTTGGCACTAACGAAAGATAGTGGTCTTACCTGCCGGACCAGCAGGGCGCGCGCTTTTCAAGGAACGCGGAGATCCCTTCCCGCGCATCGCAGGCCATGGCATTTATCGACATGACCTCCTTAGCGTAGGCATACGCCTTCGGTTGGTCCAGGTCGATTTGGGTGTAGTAAGCCTGTTTCCCGAGGGACATCGTCAGGGGACTGGCGTCCGCAATGCGCGCTGCCAGTTTGCGCGTTTCCAGAGCTAGTTCGGCAGCGGGCACGACCAGGTTCACCAAGCCCCAATCCGCCGCTTTTTCCGCGGGCACCATTTCACCGGTCATCAACATTTGGAGCGCGCGCTTACGCCCGATGGCGCGGCTGAGGGCCACCATGGGCGTGGTGCAGAACAGGCCGATGCGCACGCCCGGTGTCGCGAAAGCGGCCTGGTCCGAAGCGATCGCCAGATCGCAAGCCGCGACCAACTGGCAACCCGCGGCGGTAGCGATCCCCTGAACCTCGGCGATTACGGGCTGCGGAATCGCCTGGATCTTCATCATCAGATCGCTGCACACATCGAAAAGCCGGCGATATTCGTTGAGGTCACGGTCCACCATTTCGGAGAGGTCGTGGCCGGAGGAGAAGACCTTGCCCGCCGCCGCCAGGATCACTGCGCGGATGTGCCGGGCTTGGGCGATGGCGTCCAACGCGTGGATCAACTCCAGCAGGAGTTCGAGCGACAGGGCATTGCGGCGATGGGGACGGTTCAACGTGATGACGGCCGTTTCCCGCTCGATTTGTACCCAGATGTTTTGATAGGTCATGATGGCGCGATCTCGGTCATCTCCAGGGTCAGCAGCGAACCGCATTTGGCACAAACCAGGCGTCCATCCTCCAGCGCGTAAACCGCGATGGAATCGCATTTGATGCAGGCGACCGTGGGACCGGCGGCCTCCGGCGGAGGATGGGGGGGCTGGACGCCTCGCAAAGCGCCGCCAGCCAGACTGGTGACCGGCTCAAACGTTGCGCCGCAATCGCCGCACACGTGGTTGAAGCAGCAATTCGGCGTGCAACTGTAGAAGACTTCCGTCGACTGGCAGACAGGGCAGGGGAATGAGATGGCGGCGGTCTTCATCTCATGCCTCGATTCGCACGGTTTGGCCGAACTTCGTGCCGAGGTCGCGCAGATATCCTTCGATGCTGGCCGTGTAGCCAAAAACAAAGCGCGCCATGAAACGGAAAATGGGATTGTAAACTTCGCCATCTTCCGTGACTCGCAAATCGGATTCGCCGCCCGCGGCGGGGGCAATGTCGAAGCTCCACGTGCCACCAAACGGCAGTTTGCGATCCGCAATGCGCACCACGATGCGCCCTGCCGTTCACGTCGTCCACCAGTTCGTAGGCGATTTTTTGGCCGTGGTTGTCTTCTTCCCACCATTGCCGCCGACCGCCCCTATCTGGCAAGAGGCCAAAGCGTTTGACGCCGGTGCGCCAGTCAGGGGGGCCGGCGATCACCGCGTACAAAGCTTCCGGGGACACGCGTAAACGCGCTTTGCGCGACGCGTGGTGCTGAACGGGCAGCATCGCGCCTACCGCCGCCACGACGCCGGCCAAAACCACCAGCGCCGCCACTACGATGAGTACCCATTTCATGCCGCGCCTCCGTGAAACGTCGTTCGAACCACTATAATGCGCGGTGTTTTGGTTGGTCAAATTGCATTTACGCTACGGCTGCCAGTTCCGTGGTTTCCTCCATGGTCATCAACCGGCAGCCGGTTTCTTCGACCCTGGCCAGCCACAAGGTGACGTCGTCGTGCCGCGCGCAGTCGCCCGCGAAGGATTCCGCGGTTTCGAGAACACGCTCGACGATATCGCGCGCCTTGCGATGGCTGCACGCCTGAATGGTCGCCATCATGCGATGAAACCCCCATTCCTCGCCGCGCTGGTTCATTGTTTCGCACAGACCGTCGGTGAAAGCGACGATCAGATCGCCCGGCGCCACAGAAACGACGTTCTCTTGAAATGCCGATTTGCGCAGCATCCCTATGACCGGGCCGGTGGGTTCCAAGGACACGGGGCGGTAACCGCTTCCTGTCTTGCGCAGCACGACGGGCGGCTCATGGCCGGCGTTTACGAAATAAAGGAAGCGGCGGGACGGATCGTAGCGCGCAACGAACATGGTCGCGTACGAACTGTCAGGGCAGACTTCGGAAAACATTGCGTCGACGGCGGCAGTCAATTGGGAAAGGCTGCCGTGCTGGTATTGCCGCAAGGCGCGCGCGAGGCTATGAAGCGAAGAGGTGAGCAGCGCCGCAGCGATTCCCTTGCCGGCAACATCGCCGATGGCCAGTCCGAGATTGCCTTCCGGCAGTTCGAAATAATCCAAATAGTCGCCGCTTAAACCACAAGCCGGGCGCCAATCGCTGTAATAATCCAATCCATTGATATGCGGGCGGCTGGTGGGGAAGGTCCGGTTTTGCACTTCGCGAGCCATCGCATCCATGGGTTTAAGAGGGTAATGGGAGTCAAAGGGTCCGATCATCATGGCTTCATTTCTCCGTATACCCGAATGACGACGCGCAGCCCCAGAGTGGGCACGCACTTAACAAAGCTTTACAGCATTCAGCAGCGGCATCCGGTACCATGTGCCCATTCGATACAGGGGGAGATTGCCGCACACCTCAATTGAGCCGTGCCAGGCAACCGCGCAGCGATTGCAACGTCTCGATTTCGGCGCGGTCGGTGGGGTCGGCGGCAAGCAGCAAATTGAGGCTCTTGAGATACATATTCGACAGATTGCGTAGCATGCGCATGACAATTTGGCGCTTGGCAACGGGCGCGAGCAGCCGCTGGTCATCGGCGCTTGGCAACGGGCGCTCGCCTTTTGCGCACGCTCGAAACATGCGGCCTCCGTCAGCAGGCGCCCGCCATCGAACACGTCGATGAATGCTGTGAAATCCGAGCTGCGATATTGCACCCGGAAATGGCCGGGCAAGCCGATGCCGTAAACGGGCTGGGAAAGGCGCCGGCCCATCTCCAGATAAGCCACCGCCAGGGTTATGGAATGCCGGTGCGGGACGTAAGCACATGGTTCAGGCAACTGTTGAGCGGATCGTAGTAATTGGTGGCGTTGCCCTTGAAGCTCAGCTCGCCGAAGGAATCCAGCAAGGCAAGGGAAGGCTGGGCGTCCAGACTGGGAAATTCGATGCGCGCCAGTTCCAGCGCCGCCTGATCGAGGGTGACGGTTTCGTCGCGCCCGGCGAGCAGATCGAGCAATAGGGGTCTGGCAGACTAAAATAACACCATGCACCGAACCGCCCTCCGCCTGCTGGCGATGACCGTGGGACTGGGCGCCAGTGCCTGCGCGCAGCTCCCGCGGTATTCCGAAACTGTATTACAAGGGTTGCGTAACGAAGAGGTAACAGGGTACGCTCTACAGGAGCGCACGCTCGTTACCTGGGGCAGCCAGCTTTTGTGGAGGAGCCTGCCGAAAGGCAGAATTCAGGCGGTCCGGGGCCGTGGGCGTGCGTTCAAGGAAGGCGGCTGTCTGCTGGATGTCGATGGCGACGGCAAGCTGGACATCGTGGTCAATGAAGGCGGTGCGAAGTCCGAACTGGTGTGGTTCGAAGCTCCCCGGTCCGGCAACGCGTGGACCCGGCATGTCATCGACACCGGCGTAGACGCGCCCGACATGCTGGCGACGACGCTGCTCGGTCATCGCGGAATTCTGCTGATCCACAAGCGAATCCAGGTGCGCTTTTACGAGATTCCCGCCGATCCCACTGAGCGGTGGCCCTCGCAGGATGTGTACTCGTTTTATTCGCCGTCGCACCAAGGCGGGCTGCGCATGGCCGATGTCGACGGGGACGGCCTGCCCGACATTCTGGCCGGGATGTATTGGATCCGGTCGCCGGAGAGTTTCCAAATGCCCTGGCGGCTATTCGCCATCATGGTGTGGAACGAAACGGCGGAATCGGCGATGACGCGATTGAGTTACGGGCCGGTGAGTGGCGCGGCGCCGGAGTTGATCGCGGCGGAACGCGAGATGCGCCCCGCGCGCTTATCGCGCTTCGAGAAGCCGGCCGATCCTCGTACCCTGTGGATCGAGCATCCGCTGGAAGCCGTGCCGGATCTGGAAGAAGTGAACAGCGTGGAGACAGCGGATTTCGACGGTGACGGGAAGCCCGACATTCTCATTGCGGAGAAGGGGGGGAAAGGCAGGCTGATGGTGCTGCGCAACGCGGGGGAAGGCAGGTTCGAGCCGATGGCGGTGGCAAAAGGCCGGCCCATCCGTTTCGCGCGCCCGTTCAACCCGGATGGCGATGCGCGGCCGGGCATTCTGGCGATCCGGGACGACGCGATCGTCTGGTTTAGGCCGCGCTGATTTACTTGTTGGTTGGAGATGGGGCGGCGGCTTGCTGCGCGCCATGATTCGCCAATAAGTCACGAATCATGCCATCGGCCGCAATCGAGGTGTATTCCTTAGGCACCTCAAAGAGCGACGCATCCACCGTCGCGCTCGACAACTCAGCCACTTCCTGTTTCATCTCAAGCAGGGGCGCGTGCGGATCCATGGCGGGAGCATCCTTACCTTGCGCAGCCATATTTTTAGCCAGATTCGCAAGCATGGGAAGATAGATTTCCATGTGAGTACGCATCACTACGGACTGATCCTTGAACATCTCGCTGAGCAGCGGCCCAATGGTCTTGCCGACGCCGGGCACCTTGCCCAGGAGTTTGTCGAACATGCCGGCGGGATTCATGAAGTATTTCTGCCACTCGCGATATCCGGTCAGTTCCCGAATGGCCGGCACGCGCATGGCTTCTTCTTTCTTGGCGGTCCAGATGTGCATCACCATTGTCATGGTTGGGCCGGAGGGGCTGGCGCCGGAGGGCATGGGAATGTCCATAGTCAGCGTAACTACGCGCTCCTCGGACTGCACTCCATGGATTTCCTCGGTCTTGCCGGTAACCTTTGAATCGACGTGCGTGGTAATTGATTCGAGAGCTTTTTGCGCCGCCTGCATCTGCTGGCTATTGGCTTGCGGCATGGCCGACGCCATTCTGTCGGCGAGTTCAGATGCCGGTAAAACGGCGAAAGTCTTGTGGGTGGGATCGAGCAGGGTGACCTGTTGCTGGGTGAAGTCAAAAATTTCGGTCCACTTGCCGGCCGATGTGAAAGCCTTGCTGTCCTTAACGCTGACCGATGTTTCCATGCCGCTCAAGGCGGTTTTCATGAATTGCTCCAACAGCGGCTGTAATGCCGGAGCGGGTGTAAATTCGGTTTTGTAGTGAATGGTTACATCGGCATGCAACACATACGTCGTGAGCAAGCCGGCAACAAAAATAGCCGGCCGGGAAAATCGGTTCAGCAACATAACTTTATGTTACCGCGGCCCGCCAGCCGGCTCTCGTTATCTCTCCAGACATACCGGTTCGGTGTAGCGTATAGTTAGCGCCGATCCCGATGGACTTCCACGTGGTGCTCTACCCGAGGACCGACAGGCCGGCGATAAGGCACGGCATAAGAATGCGAGTAGTTGCCGCGATTTACCCAAGTGCGGGCCCACGGCCGGTGATCGATTAGGATATCGTGAGTACGCCAGCCAAAGCCCGGGCCGGCCCATCCAAACGGCGCAAAGGCACCGACGAAGATGCCTGGTCCGAAGGTAATTCCGGCGCCCACAAAAAACCCAGCGCGCCGCGGATAGAATACGACGGCGGGGTCGTAGTAGGGCACATAAACGTAGCCGGCGTTCACTGGCTCGATTTCGATATCGCCCGGTCCCCCTTGCACTACGCGATACTGTGCGTTGCTCTCGATGTAGCCGTATTGTTGCGCTCTGGCGCGCATGCGCTGGACGGCATCCATGACATCCGCACGCTGGCTCAAAACCGCGTTACCGAGAGCTTGCGTCCACCCTGGATCGCGCGCCATCATGTCCAGAACCGAGGGAAAGGGGAGCAGCGCCAGGACACTCGGATCGAACTGCAGATTATCTTCGTAGATCGCCCGCGACAGCTCATCGCCGTGAAGGTTGCCATGCTGGTTCGACCAAGTGGCTGCGTCCGGGAGTTCATTCCAGTAAGTGGATCCGGTCAGCACCTGAGCCAGCAGCGGATCGGGATACAAGGCGATGCGCTGCACCAGATCGTCAAGCTGCTGCGGGGCCATGAGCGGCGCCTGTTGCGGCGGGTAACCCTGTGGCGGGTTATTTGCTGGGATACTGCTGGGGCGGCGGGTACCCCTGCTGCGCCGGGTAGCCTTGTTGCGGCGGATAGTTTTGCTGCGGAGGATAGTTCTGTTGCGGGGGATACTGTGGGGGGGGCGGATTTTGCGCCGCCCCCCCTACAGTGATCATGCCCGCAAGCATGCTGGCTAAGACAGTCGCTTTCATGGCAAATCTCTCCTGGTCTCTTACTTACGGTACTTACCGGCGCCAAGCGCGTCCCCAACCCCAGCCGCGACCCCAAGAACCGCGACCGAAGTAGAGTCCGACACCCGGGCCCCAATAATAAGGGTAGCCATAAGCATAAGTGTAGGGATAGGGGTAGCCGTAACCGTAGGGGGCGCTGTAATACGCTCCATTCGGGCCGCCGGGTCGATTCTGTACATCATAGGGGCGTTCGTAATCGTATGGACCAGCCCAGCGGAATGCCTGAGTTGTCGCCTCGGTAGAGATATCGGCCCCCGCTTCCACGCGGAAGGTCAGAATCTGTTCCGGATACAGATAAGTGGGACGGCCGCGAGTGACCAGAACACCGACGAGCCCAACGACTGCACCCGCTCCCGCGCCGATGGCTGCGCCTGTGCCCCAACCAGCGGCGGCGCCAATGGCAGCGCCAGTAGCGGTGGTGGCGCCCACCGCGCCTACGTCACGGCCGACCGAAGTCGGACCATTCTTGCTGAATAACTGGGTTTGGATCGGCAGCGGATGGCCGTCGGCGAGCGTGAGATCCGTCAACTGGACAGCCAGGTGCGAGACACCCTCCACGCGGCCCGCCTTCTTGACTTCCGTCACTTTCCCGCCCACGGTTTGGCCACGATCCGCAACGACCACGCCGTCAACAACGATGGGCTTCGCCAAGGTAGCCGTGAACGGATCGCCGGTTTGGTTGCGGTCCGAAGAGAGGCCCTGGTTCAGGCGCACGGTGACAAAGGTCCCGGGTTTGAGAGTTAACTTGGCCGGGATAGGGCCCCGATTATAATTCGCAGCCGGTGGCGGGCCTCCATAACGCTGATTCGGATACTGCTGGTTGGGATACTGCGGATATTGTTGGTTCGGATATTGCTGCTGATTCGGATATGGTTGCTGATTGGGATATTGTCCCTGGGCAGGATACGGGTTAGGGTAGGCGGGCGGCGGACCACTTTGTGAGTAATTGGGGTCCATCGTGGCGCGCGGGGCGGAATCCGCAGGGGGCGCGGCCTGTTGATCGGCGGGCGCCGGCGCAGGCTGTGCTGGGGCGGTGTTCGCGTTGGGATCATCCGCCTTGCGCCAGCCGCCATTGGCGGGAGCGCCTTGTTGGTTATCTGCCGGCGGCGGCGCCGGCGGCTGGTCCTGCGCAAAGATAGCGCCCGATCCCAGCACTAATGTAAGTCCGATACTGAAAATGGCAGAACGTGTAATGGAATTGGTCTTCATAATTAAGCTGCCTCACTATAGTGACGACGGTCTGCTATATGCATCCGTTTCGCCAATCCGGCTAAGTTGCTAAGTAACTGAAAGTATTCAGACAAACTACCGTGTTTTCTGGTTGCAAACCACCGCTGCTGGTGCTTTTCAGCCACTAGAAACCGACGGGCTTGAGTGATAGTCTATATGTCAGGTGATTTATGAAAAATACCCTGGTTTTACTAACATTGTTGCTGTTTGGCAGTTGGGCTTATGCCGCTCAGGGGCACGGGGGCGGCGGTGGCGGACACGCCAGTGCAGGTGGTGGCGGCCACGCCATGAGTGGCGGCGGGGCTAGAGGCTACTCCGGTGGCGCGTACCGTGGAGGCACGGGATACGGCGGCTATCGGGGTGGTTACGGTTACGGCGGGTACCGCGGCGGCTACGGCTACGGCGGATATCGCGGCGGTTATGGTTGGGGTGGATATGGCTGGGGCGGCGGTTGGGGTTTAGGTTTCGGCTGGCCCGGTTACTACGGATACGGTTATGATTACGGCTACCCGAACGGCTACTATGCTCCTTCGTACGATCCGTATGATTACCCCTACGGCTACGCATCGCCTTACGAATACTATCCGCAATCCTATGTATACGGTCCTCGCGTTGGCGTGGGCGTTGTAGTGGGCGGCGGCTGGCGGCATTTCGGCCGCTGGTAAGCGCGCCTCAAGGTATGATCGTAGGCAGGATGCGCTCATACTTTGTCATTGCTCTCCTTGTGGCCGCCGCTCTGCTGTGCTCCCAGCCCGTTCCCCCGGAACGGGTCGGGCCGCTGGCAGGCGGCGGTTTTCTTTTGAACAGCGGCTGGCGCCTCCTTCCCGCCGGCAAGCAGATCCCATTGGACACGTTTCCGATGTCCACGGCGCTCTCGCCGGATGGCCGCTACCTACTGGTTCTGAATGGCGGTTACAACCCTCCGTCTGTCAGCGTTCTGGACGCGGCCAGCGGGAAAGAAACCAGCCGGGTACCGGTGGCCGATGGCTGGCTCGGGCTCACATTCTCGCCCACTGGCGGCCACGTGTACGTGGGTGGCGGGTCGAAGGCCGCCGTGTATGAATTCTCCTTTGAGGGCGGCGTGCTTGCGCCCACGCGCACCTTCGTGGTGGTCGCAGCCGACAAGCGCACGCATGAAGATTTTATCGGCGATGTGGCGCTATCGCCCGACGGCCGGCTGATCTATGCCGCCGACCTGTATCACGATTCGCTGGTGGTGATCAATCCGCAATCCGGCATGCTGATCGACCGGGTGAAGACCGGCCGGCGGCCTTACCGCATTCTCTTTCATCCCGATGGCAAATCGTTTTTCGTTACGAGTTGGACGGATGGCGCGGTCGGCCATTACGACACCGCGTCGGGGAACCAAATGGCTAACGTGCGGCTCGGCCCGCATCCGACCGATATGATTTGGGTGGCGGGGAAGGCCGAGCCGGCCGAGCAGGAGAGCTCCTACGTGGCGCGGCTGTTTATCACCGCTTCCAACACCAATAGCGTTTATAGCCTGGGTGTATCCGAAGGCAAGGAACTGCGGCTGCTCGAAACCATCAATACCGCCATGACGCCGCGCCAACCGGCCGGCATGACTCCCAGCGCGCTGGCCGCGGCGAAAGACGGGAAGCATATTTATATCGTCTGTTCCGACGCCAACGTAGTGGCCGTGGTAAATATCTCGGAAGAGCGCAGCCACGTGGAAGGTTTTATTCCGACGGGCTGGTATCCCACAGCGGTGCGCGCGCTGCCGGGCGGCGGCATCGTGGTTCTGAACGGCCGGGGCCTAGGTTCGCATCCAAACCCCAACGGCCCGAATCCCACGCGGCGGCCGGAAGATGCG
This sequence comes from Bryobacterales bacterium, assembly GCA_963738375.1. Taxonomy (GTDB): domain Bacteria; phylum Acidobacteriota; class Terriglobia; order Bryobacterales; family Bryobacteraceae; genus Bog-159. The sequence goes on from CAVTWL010000009.1 coordinate 90,104, forward strand.
CATAAAGGCGACGCCGCGGTCCAGTACGTGGGGCGTATACAGACCGGGACGGCTTCGTTCATCGACCCGTTCACCGACGAACAGCTGCAGGCTTTTACGGAGACGTCGATGCACAACTCGGCGTACAACGACAACAAACTCGATACTCCCAACACCTTTCCGGCGATCGAACACATCATCTACATCGTGAAGGAGAACCGCTCCTACGACCAGGTGCTCGGCGATATGAAGGAAGGCAACGGAGACGCTTCGCTGGTGCTGTTCGGCGAGAAAGTCACACCCAACGAACACAAACTGGCGCGGCAGTTCGTGCTGCTCGACAACTTCTACGTCAACGGCGATGTGAGCGCCGACGGGCATTCCTGGTCGACGGCGGCGATCGGCATCGACTACATCCAGAAGATGTGGCCGAACAGTTACGCGGGGCGGCGCAACCATTACGATTACGAGGAACAGGAAGCCACCGTCGCGCCTCCGGCCGGGTACCTTTGGTCGAGCGCGGCGGGCGCGGGGCTTTCGATGCGCAACTACGGATACATGGCGCAAAACCGGGCCCAGGCGGCGCCGGACGGCACGCAGATTGAACTGGTGCGCGACCCGATCCTGCGCGGCGTGACCAATCCGCACTATCGCGATTTCGATCTGGAATATCCGGACGTGGAGCGGGTGAAGGTTTTTCTGGCGGATCTCGCGGATTTTGAGAAATCCGGCACGATGCCGCGACTGATGTTCATGCGGCTTGGCAACGATCACACCAGCGGCACGCAGCGCGGCAAGCTGACGCCCATCGCGATGAATGCGGATAACGATTATGCGCTGGGGATGCTGGTGGAGGCGGTTTCGAAGAGCCAGTTCTGGCCGAAGACGTTGATCTGCGTGCTGGAGGACGATGCGCAGAACGGGCCCGATCATGTGGACTCGCACCGGTCGCCCGCGTTCCTGATTTCGCCTTACGTGAAGCATAAGACGGTGGACAGCTCGATGTACAACACCGCTTCGATGCTGCGCACCATGGAGATGATCCTGGGGCTGCGGCCCATGACGCAGTTCGACGCCGCCGCGCGTCCGATGTCCGCCGCCTTCCAATCGGCCGCCGATCCCACGCCTTACGAGGCCGAGAAGCCGCGGGTGCCGCTCGATGAGCGGAATCCGGTCCACTCCGCCACCGCAGAGCGTTCCTCGCGTCTGGATTTCAGCGAGGAGGATCGCATCGACGCCGACGAACTAAACGACATTCTGTGGCTCGCCGTCAAGGGAGTTCACGCGCCGCCGCCCGCCGGCAGCTTTTTCGGACGATAACCGGCCCGCGCCGGTCCATTACCCATGCCCCGCATCTATCTCTGTTTCCTCTGGCACATGCACCAGCCGTTCTACAAGGATCTGGCGTCCGGCGAGTATAAACTGCCGTGGACGCGCCTGCATGCCCTGAAAGATTACTACGGCATGGTGGCGATGCTGCGCGAATTTCCGAATGTCCACCAGACGTTCAACCTGGTGCCGTCGATGATGGTCCAGGTGGACGAGTATGCGCGCGGCGAAGCGCACGATCCGTACCTAGTGGCCGCGCTGAAACCCGCCGAAGCGCTGACCGCGGCGGAGCAGACCTTTCTGCTGCAGCAATTCCTGATTCCTCATCCCGCGCCCATGACGCAGCGCTTTGCCGCGATACGCCGCTCTCTACGAGGCGCGCCATTCGCAGAGCAGCCTGGAGATGGCGCGCCGTCGATTCACTACCCAGGATTTCCGCGATCTGCAGGTGATCTCGCAGCTGATCTGGTTCGACGAGGAGTTTCGGGTTTCCGACCCGGAAGTGCGCGACTTGTTCGCCAAGGGCACAGATTACTCGCTCGAAGATCAGCGGATGGTGGGACGGAAGCAACTGGAGATTCTGGGCAAGGTGATTCCGGTTTATCGCGAGCTGGCGGCTTCGGGGCAGATCGAAGTTTCGACCACGCCTTATTATCACCCGATCCTGCCGCTGCTCTGCGATTCCAACATCGCCGTCGGCTTCGCACCCTGGGGTTCCGCTGCCGCCGCCGTTCCGCTATCCGGAAGATGCGCACGTGCAGTTGGAGATGGCGCGCAAGTATGTAGAGCGCGAATTCGGCGTCGCGCCGGTGGGGCTGTGGCCTTCGGAAGGATCGGTATCCGACGAGGCTTTCGGGATTGCGGCGGCGGTGGGATTCCGCTGGGCTGCCAGCGATAGCGGCGTGCTGGGGCGCACGCTGGGGCGTTCCATCGGCGTCGAATCGATTTATCGCCCTTATCGCTGGGAGCAGAACCGCAGCCAGCTTAGCGTGGTGTTTCGCGATCATTTCCTGAGCGACCTGATCGGCTTCGTTTATTCCGGGATGGAGTCGGCGACAGGCGGCGCGCGATTTTCTGCATCGCATTCGGGAAAACTGCCGCGGGCTGCTGGCGGCCGGGCGCGATGCGCTGGTGCCGATCATTCTGGATGGCGAAAATGCTTGGGAATATTACTACAAGAATGGGCGGCCGTTCCTGCGCAATTTGTACGGCCTGATTGCGGAGGATCCGCAGATGGCCGCCTTGACGGTGAGCGAGGCTTTGGAACGGATGGAGCCCGAGCCGCTGTCGCATGTTTTCCCGGGCTCGTGGATCAACGCGAATTTCGATGTCTGGATCGGCGCGGAAGAAGATAACCAGGCGTGGACTCAGCTCTTGCGCGCGCGCGAGACTTACGAAGCGCCGTGAACGTGCCCGAGGAACGGCGGCGGCTGGCTTATGAGGAACTGCTGATCGCCGAAGGCAGCGACTGGTGCTGGTGGTATGGGCCGGAGCACGATTCCGGCAACCGCGTGGAGTTCGACCAGTTGTATCGCAGCCATCTGGCGAACGTTTATCGCTTCCTGAATCTGAGCCCGCCGGAGGAATTGTCGCGTCCTATTTTACGGATCGCGGTGAGCGCGCTGAACGAACCGCCCACCGGGGCGATCGCGCCGGTGGTGGATGGGGAGATCACGTCGTATTTCGAGTGGTTAGGCGCGGGTTTGTATCGCGTCGACGAGCGCTCGGGTTCGATGCACGGCAAGAAGTTTCTGGTGCGGGAAGTGCATTACGGCAGCGACGGACGCAACCTGTATTTGCGGGTCGATTTCCACAGCGGGTCGGAACAGACGATTTCCGAGATGGAAGCGCGGCTGAATGTTATGGCGGGGAATCCGGGGCGGTCGAGCGAGGTGACGGTGCGGTTCGATTACGGGCGCGCGGCTGTCACGGAATTGAAACTGGCGGCTGCGGGCGATGCGCCGGAGCAGCTGGTGGAATTCGCTTTCAAGAACGTACTGGAGGCGCGCATTTCGCTGGCGGCGCTGGGCGCGGTGGAATCCGCTCCGGTGCGGTTTCAGTTTTCGTTGTGGCAAGGGGGCCTGCCGATGGACGCCGTGCCGCAGCAGGGCTGGATCGAGATGCCGCCCATCGACCAGGCGGACTGGGCCGTTTAGGTTTATTTGGAATAGAGATAAGCGGTCTGGCTCGTGGATTCATGGACGTTCCAGGTGGCGCTTTGGCTGCCGGATGGGGCTGCCGTGCCGCGAATCTGGCGCGCCCGCGCTCTCTCGCGTTGCGCCTGTTTCTTCATTTTCAGCTTTTCGAGGATTAAGGCATCGCTATCGAGCAGGCCGGCGAGCAGGGGATGTGCCGGACCGTACCTATGCTCGGCGGCATCGAGCGCACGATGCATCTGTTCTCTGGCTTGCCGCGTGTCGCCCATCATGTAGCAAAGCGATGCCATGCTCGCTGCGGCCCGGATCAGGTTCGGATCGTCGGACGCCAAAGTCTCGGTCCACTGCCGCATGGCTTCCCGCTCGTGGCCCAGCGCCTCGGGGTAGCGCGCCGTCCGCATCTCGACGGCTGCCAGATTGTGGAGCAAGGTGGGCCGCAGGTCCGCGGCGTCGGCGAGCGGTGCCGCGATGCGCTGCGCTTCCAGCAGTTCTTCTTCCGCTTGTTGGAGTTGTCCGCGTTTTATGAGCAAGGCGCTGGACGCATTCAGAAACTCCGCGCGGGGTAATCCCCCCGCGGGGCGTGCTTCCAGAAGAGCGGCCTCCGCCTCGCGGTCCTGGCCTGCCTCCAGATAAGCCGCCGCCCGTTCGATTGGGCGATTCTGCGCCGCCACGCCGGCGCAGGTTAGGACCAGCAATGCCATCTTCCGAGTCATGCCGATGAAACGCCGGACGGGGGCACAACGATATGCGCCATGTAGTGCCTGGAAGGGTTTGCGCGCACATGGCGCGATTTGGCGTGCGTTGGCGCGCCGCCAAGAAAACCTAACATCCGGCCATTGCCGGCGTCATAGTAATACGGCGGCCGCAACCGACCATGGATACCCCTGTCCCATCCGGTCCCGAGGACCGTCTCGACTCCTGGAAAGAGATCGCGGCGTATTTGAAGCGTGGTGTGCGTACGGTGCAGCGTTGGGAGCGGGTCAGCGGATTGCCGGTTCATCGGTTGGATGGCCAGGGTTCCGTCTTTGCGTTCAAGTCGCAGTTGGACGCCTGGTGGACTCCGAGCCAGCAGACGGTAGCTCAGCCGGAAGCGGCTGCGCCCGCGGCGGCCGGTCCTCCGCGATGGATCGGAGTTGCCATGTTCGGGGTTGTGCTCGCGGTGACCGCCAGCCTTTTGCTCGCCCGCTGGGCTACGCTCAACCGTCCCGGCGCGCCGCTGCTCGATCCGACGCCGCTGACGTCCGATCTCGGCTCGGAATCCAGCCCATCGTTTTCGCCGGACGGCAATCAGGTCGTTTATGAATGGGACGGGCCGGCACAGAATCATTGGGATATTTATGTGAAGGGCGTGGGCGCCGACACCCCCTTGCGGCTGACCGACAACGCAGCGCCGAGCGTTGGACCGGCCTGGTCGCCCGATGGGCGCGCCGTCGCGTTCCGGCGGTTCTTCGACAAAGACAAAACGGAAATCCTAACGATTCCGCCAGCGGGGGGCCGCGAGAGAATCGTCTCGGACGACCCCAGGACATGCGGCCCCCTGGCGTGGTCGGCGGACAGCCGCTGGATTGTGACGTCGTACTGCGAGAAGCCGCCGGGGCCCGCCGAACTGGTGGCATTGGATGCCGCGAACGGCGCGATGCACCGGCTGACGACACCGCCACGCGAGAATTGGGGGGACTCGGATCCCGCGCCTTCGCCGGATGGCGCGAGCATCGTGTTCAGCCGCGATTTAGGCAGCACGTCGGAGCTTTACCGGCAGAAATTATCGCCCGAATTCCGTCCGGTGGGCGATCCCGAGCCAATGACGGCGCACCATCGCTGGACGGGGATGCCCGCATTCACGCCGCACGGAGAGGCGGTGGTTTACTCGTCCGGTATCAAGGACGATGTGGCCAACCTTTGGGTGCTGCCGTTGTCGCCCGCGGGGCCGGCGCGGCCGCTGCTGCCCTCGGCGAATTCCAATTATCAACCGGCGATATCGCGGCGGCACAACCGGCTGGCATTTGCCACGGGCCGCATTTTCCGGGTGGATACGTGGCGGCAGGATGTGTCTCCGGATTTCAAGCCGGCAGGAGCTCCCGTGCGGCTGATCTCTTCCACGCACACCGATTACAACGCGCAATACTCGCCGGACGGCAGGCGCATCGCGTTCCACTCGACGCGTTCGGGCGCTTCCGAAATCTGGGTGGCCGATGCGGAAGGCGCGAAAGCCGTGCGGCTGACCAACTTCAACGCGCCGATTACGGGGAGCCCACGCTGGTCGCCGGATGGGCGTTGGATCGTTTTCGATTCGAACAAAGAAGGGCAATTCGAGGTGTATCGCATTGCGGCAAGCGGTGGCGTTCCGGTGCGGCTGACCGAGGATGCCGCGACGGATGGCGTACCCAGTTACTCGCGCGACGGGCGGTCCATCTATTTCCTGTCCAACCGCGGCGGCAGCAATCAGATCTGGAAGATGGATACGGATGGGAAGCACGTACGCCAGATCACGCGCCACGGCGGCTACCTAGGGTTCGAATCGTTCGACGGCCAGTGGTTGTATTATTCGCACGCGGATGGCGACAGCCCGCTCGATCGCGTGGCGGTGGAGGGCGGCGCGGAGACCGAGGTGCTGCCCAGGGTTTACGAATTTGGGTTCTGCGTGACGCGGGGTGGGATCTTGTTCGCGGGCGGGCAGAATTCGCACGGCATCGAATTCCTGGACTTCCAAACGGGTAAGGTCACGTCATTTTTCCGGCCGGAGAAGCAGATGACGGTGGGGATGAGCCTGTCTCCAGATGAGCGGCATTTGCTGTTTCCGCAGCGGGAGTCGTCGGGGAGCGATTTGATGCTGGTGGAGAATTTTCCGGAGCACCCTTAGACTTCGAGGCCCACGGATCGCATCAGTTCCAGGGCGTTGCTCTTCTCGACGACGCCGGGGTGGAGGCGGTAATCGAAAGTCATCAGGCCATTTTCGAATTGATCTTCAAAGTGGACGTTGGACGCGCGTGGCGCGAGGGTGTCGGCTACACGGGCCAGGGCCAGGTCGTGCGTGGTCACCAGGCCGATGGCGCCGCGCTGCACCAGTCCGCGGACGATGGCTTCGGCTCCGATGCGCCGGTCGTGCGAGTTGGTGCCGTGCAGCAGTTCGTCCAACAGGAACAGCACCGGCATGGCTGCCGTGGTCAATTCCATGACCTGATGCAGGCGTTTGATTTCGGCATAGAAGCGCGAGGTGCCATCCTGGAGCGAGTCCATAGTGCGGATGGAAGCGCCCAAAGCCAGGCGCGACAGGAGCAGACGCTGCGCGCGGACCGGGCGCTCCGGCTTGCGCGAGGACGGCGTTGATCCCCACGGTGCGCAGCAGCGTGCTTTTGCCCGACATGTTCGATCCGCTGACGATGAGCACGCGCAAGTCGCCGCCCAGGCTGCGCGCTATTGCGGACGACGCTCGCGCCCGAGCAACAGCGGATGCGCCATAGTCTCGCCTTCGAAACACGCTCCCTCCGCGGCGAATTCGGGAAAGACGTCTGCCGGATGCTCCCAGGTATACGCGGCCAAGGCTATCAGCGCTTCGATTTCGCCCACGGCCGACGAGCCATCGGCGCGAGGGCGGGACCCGGATACTCTGCGCCAAGCTTCGATGGCGAACGCCAGTTGCTCGGTCCAGAGCATCAGGGGACCGATCACTTTCATGAACGGGTTGTCGCGCGAATCGAGCATTTCAATCAGGCGTGCTGAGTTTGGCGAGCCGCGCCGACGGCGGCTGACCTTGCACGTCCAAGGCGGCGCGGAGCTCCACCAGCCGGGGCGCGGTGAAGCGTTCCCGTTCGAGGCGGGCGAGAACGCCGGCGAGCAGGGCGAGATCGTGGGCGGGTTGTTCGACGGCCTCGACCACGAGGCGACGGCGCGGCGATAGCGTCGCGATGAAAACGACGACTACGGCAAGCATGGCGAAGAACGGATCGCGCCAGCCTTGCACGCCCCAAAGACACCGCGGAAACCGCCACCAGGCATGGGATGGCGAATGCGGCGATGCGCGCGGCGGCCGAGTCCAGCGTGGGCGGCGGCTCGCCCCAGGCCGCCAGTTCCGCTGGATGCACGCCGGCGCGCACGTCCGCGCCGAGCACGGCCAAGTCTTCGCGCAAGTCGAGCTTGGGGGCCAGTTCCGAGACCGCTACCTGACGCGCCTTCAGTACGGCGGGATCGCCGGGCGCGAGCAGCCAGCCGGCGAGGGTTTCTTCGCCCATGCGGGTGCGCGGCGGTGGAGAGCAGTTCGAACAACGATCCGCGGCCGAAGAGATCCAGGTCCGCCGCGTAGGGGTGCGACGCATCCAGGAAGCGCTCGCCGGTTTCGCCGCAGCCTACCCATTGGCCGTCCATGCGGGCCAGAGCCCGTTCGTAGTGAGCGGCGGCACGCAGCACGGCGCGGCGGGCGCGCAGCACGCGCTCATGCGCCACGATGAGCACGACGAATACGGCGGCGGGGAGGGCCATCCAGACGGCGCCGATGGCATCGCGTCCCCAGACGAGCCAAGCGAGGACGGCCCGCGGCCAGGAATACCAGCAGACGTAAATTGCCGATGGTGTTGTGCTTACGGTCGTGCCCGGCCAGCGCGCGGCGGCGGGCATCGAGGCGCTCTGCGTAGGCGCGGCGGGGATCGAGATTCATCGCTTGAACCATGATATGTTGTGACCATGCCGAGCGGGTATTTGCCGATCTTCATCTTTCTGGCAATCGCCATCGCGTTTCCGGTGGTAACCATCGTCATCGCCAAGCTGATCCGGCCGTCGTCGCCTTTTGCAACGAAGCTGGAGGCTTACGAATGCGGGATTAAAGCGGCTTCCGATTCGCGCGGCCGTTATACCGTCCGGTTCTACATCATTGCCATCCTTTTCGTGATCTTCGACGTGGAAACGATTTTCCTGTTTCCGTGGGCGGTGCGCTACAAGTCATTTGGATGGTTTGGCATCGCGGAGGTGCTTGTCTTCCTGCCATTCTGTTAGTTGGTTACATCTGGGCTTATAAAAAAGGCGCCCTGGAGTGGGTGTAAGCACAGTTCGTTACCAGTAATTCCCCGCCGATAAACAATTCCCGCCCGCCTCGTGCGTCTAATCAAGTATCGCCATGGGAACACTTGTCGATTTCTCCAAGCTTGCGGAGCTTCGCGCCCGCACGGATCGCGATCTGGTGCGCATTCTCAATGCGGATCTGGAACGGAGCTGGCTCTGGCCAACGTCGCGGCCGGGCGCGGCTCGGTGTTCCGCGTCGAGGCCGAGGCGGTTTATCAGCGCGCAAGAGTTGTTCTGCCCGAGATCTTCGGGCGTGCCGGACCGGGAGATCGCACGAGCTCGAAGGCAAGCTGAAGGAACTGGGAATGGCGCTCGATCTGGTACCGGGTACAATGGATCTGGAAGCGAGGAGCCGCCGCCTGTTGCGGCGCGAAAATCCATGCCAACTAGACGTCATTTTCTCCAGGCATCCACCGTGGCGGGCTTGGCCGCATCCGCTTTGAGCGCGCAGAGCGAGCGAAGAAAAAAGAGATGTTCGCGCCAACGATCGCATCCGCGTCGCGCTGATCGGCGCTGGCGGCATGGGCAGCGGCGACGCGGAGTCGTCGCAAAAGGTGCCGGGCGTGGAACTGGTGGCCGTATCCGATATCTATGAGGGGCGGCTGGTCCGCGCCAAGGAGCGCTGGGGAAGCCAACTCTTCACTACGCGCGATTATCGCGAGGTGCTGGCGCGGCCGGATATCGACGCGGTGATCATCGCCACGCCGGACCACTGGCATTCCAAGATCTCCATCGACGCCATGAACGCCGGCAAGGATGTGTATTGCGAGAAGCCCATGGTGCAGCAGGTCGGCGACGGCGCGCGAAGTGGTGGAGACGCAGAAGAAGACCGGACGCATCATGCAGGTGGGCAGCCAGCGCGTCAGCTCCATCGTTTATAAGAAGGCGCAGGAACTGATGCGACGCCGGCGCCATCGGCGAACTGAATATGGTGGAAGCGTGGTGGGACCGCAACGACGCCATCGGCGCCTGGCAGTATTCCATTCCGCCGGACGCATCGCCCGCGAATATTCGATTGGGACACGTTTCCTGGGGCGCGCGCCCAAGGTGCCGTTCGAACCGGTGCGGCTGTTCCGCTGGCGCAATTATCGCGATTACGGGACGGGCGTGGCCGGCGATCTGTTCGTCCATTTGTTCAGCGGCATGCATTTCGTCACCGGCGCGATCGGACCGACGCGCGTATTCGCTACCGGCGGGCTGCGCTTCTGGAAAGACGGGCGCGATGTGCCCGATGTGTTTCTGGGGCTGTACGATTATCCGGCTACCGAACGGCATGCCGCGTTCAATCTGGCGCTGCGGGTGAATTTCGTTTCCGGCGCGGGCGACAATTCCGGGTTCCGTTTCGTTGGGTCGGAAGGCATTCTGACGATTGGCGGCGGCGTAACCGTCACCAAGACGCCGCGCGATGCCGAGCCGGGATATACGATCGATACTTTCGCGAAGGCGCTGCAGGATGCGTTTTTGCGGAATACCGCGAAGAAGTATCCGCCGCAGACGCCGAATGCCGACAGCATGCGGGCTAATGTGGAGGACAAGTACTCAGGCGCCGCACGGCTACAGCGACCACCTGGACCATCACCGCAACTTCATCGCCGCGGTGCGGAGCCGCAAGCCGGTGGTGGAAGATCCGGTGTTCGGTTTCCGCGCGGCCGGTCCCGCGCTGCTTTCCAATCTCAGCTTTTTCGAGCAGCGGGTCTGCCTCTGGGATCCGGAAACGATGACCCTGAAGTCGTAATGCCAGTTTCGATGCGACACCTCTGCTTATTGGCTCTCGCCTGCTGCGTGGCCGCCGCCGCGGCGACCCGGCCGCCGGTCTACGCGGACTTGGCCGACCGGGCGCGCGCGCTCCCACCGGATTTCGCCGCCGGAGCTTTGCTGCGTATCGCGGACGCGTCGGCCGTGGCGGATGTCGCCTGGAAACGGCAGATCCTGGAAGACGCATTTCGCATCGCCGCCGGCGCACAGCAGCCTTACGCGCGGCGATACTGGTCGGGGAAGCCCGGCAGCCTGTTCGACAAAGCCTACGCGCAGGGCCTAGACGTTTGCACGCTACAGTGCAAAGCGGTGCACGCGATGCTTGCAATCGATTACAAGAAAGCGCGCGAACTGTTCTCGGAAATTCCTGCGCCGAGCATCCCGCAGGTGTCGTGCGACGATGCTCTGGTCTACGACGTTTCCATTTTCTATGCGACCGCGGCCGAAATATCGGCGCGCGCGTTCAGCGCCAAGGAAATCGCGGACGATGAGCCGTTCCATCTGTTGCAGCGTTTTTCGGTGGATGTGACCTCTCCGATTCAGATCGCGCCGATCGCGCGCATGTTGGCGGCAACCTCGATGAAGCCCGCGTTATCCGAGGCGCTGGTGAATTCGTTGGCGGGCGCTTTGCAGACTGCTTCGGGCGACGATCGCTCGTTTTCCGCGACGCTGGCCGATGGCACCGAAACAGCCCTCGCCGCTTTGCAATCGCCGCCGCTGCTGGACGCGTGGCGCGCTTATGTTGGCCGGCAGATAAAGCAGACGCGGTGCGGCGATCCCAAACCGGAGGGGCAGTGCAGTTCGCCCGAGTGCCGGGACCTCGCCGCCACCTTTACCAAGCTGGTGATGGCGCCCAGCGGTTACGGCTTGTCGCCGGAACAGAAGTCGACAGCCGAATGGTCGGGCAAGCTGCGGCAGTATCTGGCGGCGCTGGCGGCGTGGAAGGGCGACGACGATCCGGTGGAGTATTTCCAATTCAAGACGCGGTTCTACAGCCAGCTACTGGAACTGGTTCCGGCCGGGCCTGATCGCGATCTGGTGCTGGGCACGCTGCTGGCGTGGCTGCAGCAGAGCCAAGGCTACCAGCGGGAACATGCGGCGGAGTGGTTCTATCCGGTGAATGCGCTGATCATCCGGGCGTTCGCCGAGTCCGCAACCATGAAGACCACCCTGCGCGAATTGCGGAGATCGGCAGATCCTGTGATTTCGCTTTACGCGCAACTGGAGCAACTGCTGCCGCGGCCCATGGACGCTACCATGGCGCTGCTGTAGCTAACGCACCGATTCGAGCTGCTTCAGCATGGCGTTGCTCCCACTCTGAATCCGGCACGTTGGGCATGCCTTCCCATTGCCAGACACCCTTGGCATCCACGATCCAGTTCTGCGGGATTCCGATGACCAGGCCGGCGCTCCAGGCGAAAGCGGGCAGCACCGGAAAAGTGAACCCCTTCTCTTTCATGAAGGGAACTACCTGGCCAAAATCCTCGTCGATGGAGAAGGTCAAGATCTGCAAATCGGTACGATCTTTGACTTGCTGGTAGAGCTTCTGCAGATGCGGCAATTCCGCTTTGCACGGTCCGCACCAGGTGGCCCACAGATTGATCAGCACCGCGCGGCCCGCCAGATCCTTCAGCCGCCACGTTTTGCCGGCCAAGTCCACCAGCTCGAAATTTGGCAGAGTCTTCGTCGCTTTCTTCCATCCGGCTTCGTTCCATTCTTCGATTTTGGCTTGCTCCGGTTTGCTCCAAAGACTCCAGGCGGTTTCACTGCCGCCCAACTGCGTCCATAAGGCGCGCGCCTCATCGCCCAGTTCATCAATAACGCGCCCTTGAAAAGGCTCGGGGGGCTTCTTGCGTGTGCGCAGCGCCTTCTGATAATAGGTCAACGCGTCGGCCTTGCTTCCTTCTAGCGCGGCGAGGCGCGCGCGATTGCGCCAATACTGCGTCTCCACGGTAGGCCAACTGTGCGGCGGGAGTTCGCGTTCCACATAGGACTTGAGCCGCTCACCCTCCGCCGGCTGTTCGGTCAGCCTAGCCGCGACTAAGAGATTACCGGCGACCTCCTGCCTTCGAATCACCTCGTTCTGGCGCCACATTTCTTCTTCCTCGGCCGATTGGTTGTCGCCCAGCATACGAATGTGCCACTGGTCTCGCAGCTTTCCCGCATTCTGCAAGAGAGAGAAGATGCGGTTGGGCTGCCACTTGTGCAACACCAGAAACCACGCCGCGGTTTCGTAAGCGGGCTGACGGTAGGGCGCCATTTCGGCCAGGTAGTCGTCCAGTAACGGCAAGCCCTCCTCCGCTGTGAGATTCGGATCGTACATTACAGTCTCGAACCACTCTTCGTGCTGCAGTTCGCGGGACTCCGTGAAGCGAGGAAGCCAAACTCTCAGCGCCGCCCGATACTGCCGGTCATATTTCTCCCATGCCGCAGTGTCGGCTGCATTCTCGGGCTCGGGATGCTCCGCGTTCCAGCGCTCACTCACGATCTGGTAAGCCTCTTCGGAGTGTGGGAATGCATCGATCACGCGGTCTTCCCTGGTTCGCATGGCCTTGGCCGAAGCGCCGCTTTGTTTGTAACCGTCTTTCAGAAAGACGAGCCACGCGGCGTCCGGCTGGTTGTTCATCGCCTCAATGCGCCGCAGGTCGGCAGCCACCTGTTGGCGCACGGCGTCGTGCTCCGGCGCTGGGTGTACGCGAAACTCGAGGCTCCAGAGCGTAGCGTAGTCTTTCAGCCGCCGGGGATCGCTTTCCTTTTCGAGGCGCGCCCGCAAGGCCGCGGCCACGCGCGCCTGAGTCACGGGCGCGCCCACTTTGCCAAGACGGCGCTGGGCGCTCTCGTCGGCTGAGGCAGGGCATGCGGCAAAGAACGCGGCAATCGCTTCGGACGATTTCTGTTTGTCGGCGCGCTTCATGCCGGGCGTGTAGATGTTCGCGAGTTCCAGGGCCGGCCATCCAAACTGAGGCGCTGCGGCGCGTGCTTTCCCCAGCAGCCGAATGCTTGCGTCCGTGTCCCAGCCCGATAGGGCCAGTCCTGCCACATATTGCGCCAAGGCATCGTCCGGATGCTGCGCGGCTTGCCGCTGCAAGGCTTCGACCAGAGCGGGGAAATGTTCGGTCTGTTCCTCTTTGGTCCAGCGGATGAGTTGGCGGTAAGGCTCCACTTCACGTGGATATTTCGCGATCAGATCTTCAAGCACCTGGCGCCGGAAGGCCGCGCGCCCTGTGAATTTCATCTGTTGCAGGGTGTTGCCGTCAAGCCTTTCGTCGAGCACCCTCTGCACCTCCGCGCCCGGTTGGCAGTCCGGTAGAGTGAGGGGTGTTTGGGCCGCCATGGTGAGCACAGAGCCGGCAATCGCGGCAAGGGTCAGGACGCGCATGAACAAGCCTCCTTACATTCGACTTAGTTTACACCGGCTCTCTGCTATAATTCGGTTTATGGCTTTCGCCGTCCGCCATCATCACCATCACGGACACATCCACTTGTGGCTGGCGCCGGCCTGATTTGACCCCATAACGAAATCGGAAAGGACGCCCGCCAGGCAATGTTGGCGGGCTTTTTTGTTGGTATTTGTATGCATCTCAATTTTTCCAAATCCGACGGGCTGATTCCGGCGGTGGTGCAACACTACCGCTCGGGCCGCGTGCTGATGGTCGGCTATATGAACGGCGAGGCTTTTCGGCGCACCGTCGAAAGCGGGTTTGCGACCTTTTATAGCCGGTCGCGGCAGAAGCTTTGGGTGAAAGGCGAGACCTCCGGCCATCGCCTCGCGGTGAAAGAAATTGCCACCGATTGCGATGAGGATTGCATCCTGGTGCGCGTGGAAGCGCAGGGGCCGGGCGTCTGCCACAACGGCTTCGAAAGCTGCTTCTACCGGCGGCTGGAAGATGGCGAATGGGCTGCGTCGGAGCCGCGCACGTTCGATCCCGAAGCCGTATACCGGAGCCAATCGTGAAGCTGAAACTCGGCATTCCGAAAGGCAGCCTGGAGAACGCCACCATCGACTTGTTCCGGCGCGCCGGGTATGTGATTACCACCAGTAGCCGCTCGTATTTTCCAGCCATCGACGATCCCGAAATCGAATGCATGCTGATTCGTGCGCAGGAAATGGCGCGCTATGTGGAAGACGGGATCTTGGACGCCGGGCTTACCGGCCGCGACTGGGTGGCTGAGACGGAAGCCAAGGTGGAAGCGGTCGCCGACCTGATCTATTCGAAGCAAAGTTTCGGCAAAGTGCGCTGGGTGCTGGCGGTGCCGGATTCTTCGAGCTTCCATTCCGTGCAGGATTTGCACGGCAAGGTGATCGCGACAGAACTGGTGGCCACCACGCGGCGCTATCTGGCGCGGAACGGCGTGCAAGCGCGCGTAGAGTTCAGTTGGGGCGCGACGGAAGTGAAACCGCCGGTGCTGGCGGATGCCATCGTGGAAGTGACGGAAACCGGCTCTTCGCTGCGCGCCAACAACCTGAAAATCATCGACACGGTGCTCGAGTCGAACACGCAGTTGATCGCCAATTGCGATTCCTGGCGGGACGGATGGAAGAGCCGCAAGCTGGAAGACATGAGCATGCTGCTGGCGGGCGCCATCAACGCGCTGGGCAAAGTTGGATTGATGCTGAATGTACACAAGAACGATTTGCGCGCCGTGCTGGATGTTCTGCCGGCGTTGAAGCGGCCCACGATTTCGCATTTGAGCGACGAAGAATGGCTGGCGGTAAATACCATCTTGGACGAATCGACCGTGCGCGACATCATTCCGCGGCTGAAGCAGGCCGGCGCGCAAGGGATCGTCGAATATCCGCTGAACAAGATCGTCTTATGATTCGCATCTGCCAAGCCGTTGAGATGCCGGAGCTGCTGGCCCGTCGCAAGGCAAGGCTCGCCGCGGCGGAAGTTGTGGTGTCGCCGATACTTGCCGCGATCCGCAAGCGCGGCGATCGCGCTTTGCTGGCGTATGCGCGCAAGTTCGACGGGCTGGACCGGAAATCGGTGGTGGTGCCGGAAGCCGATCTGGAGCGCGCCTATGCCGGTTTAACGAAACCGTTTCGGGATGCAGTGGCCGTTGCGTCGGCGAATATCCGCGCGTACGCGCAGATGCAATTGCCGGCGGCGAGCATGCGGCGCATGAGCCCGGGATTGGAACTGGGCCAGATCGTGCGCCCGCTCGATACCGTAGCGGCTTACATCCCGGCGGGCCGCTATCCGCTGCCGTCGACGCTGATGATGACGGTGATCCCAGCGCAGGTGGCTGGCGTGCCGAATATCTGTGTGGCTTGCCCGCGGCCGGTGCCGGAAATCTGGGGCACGGCTCACCTGCTGGGCGTGCGCCAGGTTTTTCAGATGGGCGGGGCACAAGCCATTGCTGCGTTTGCGTACGGCACGGGCACTGTGCCCCGCGCCGACCGCATTGTGGGGCCCGGGAATATTTACGTAGCGGCGGCAAAGAAACTGCTGGCAGGGGAAGTGGGCATCGACTTCGTCGCGGGACCGACGGAAATCCTGATCGTCTCCGCCGATGGATCGCCGAACCATCTGGCAGCCGATATGCTGGCGCAAGCCGAGCACGATGTGCAAGCCGCTGCGATTCTGCTGACGACCTCAAAGCGGCTTGCGAACGCCGTGGCTAAAGAGATTGAGCAACAGCTTGCGGCGCTGCCGACCGCAGCCGTCGCGCGGCAGGCGATTCTCCGCAACAGCGCGATAATTCTGGTGCGGTCGCTGGATGAAGCGATCGACCTTTCCAACCGCTTCGCGCCGGAACACCTCAGCATTCCGGACGAGAGTCTGCTCGCTCGCGTGCGGCATGCGGGCAGTGTCTTTATTGGCCCTTACAGCACGGAGGCCGCAGGCGATTACGCTTCGGGGCCCAATCATGTGCTGCCCACCAACGGTGTGGCGCGGCTGCGCGGCGGCTTGTCGGCCGCCGATTATTTGAAAGTGATTTCCGTGCAGCGGCTGAGCCGCGCCGCGCTAGCTGCTCTCTCTCCAGCCATCACCACGCTGGCGCGGGCAGAAGGTTTGGAAGCGCACGCCCGCTCGGTGGAGGTGCGGCTGCATGGCTAGGATTGCGCTACCCAAGGGAGCGATTCGACCGCGGCCCGCCGTGGTAAAAATGGCGCCATACTCCCCCCCCACGGCGGGGCGCGCCGACAAGCTGCGCCTGGATTTTAACGAAAATACCGTGGGCTGTTCGCCGCGCGTCATCGAGTCTCTGAAGCAGCGCCTCGACGCCGGTGGCTTGGCCGTTTACCCGGAATATGGCGAGGCTAAGGACGCGGTGGCGGCGTTCTTCCGAGTCTCGCCGGATCGCTTCGTATTTACCAACGGCACCGACGAAGCGATTCAGGTTTTCGTTAATACGTACGTCGACGATGGGCAGGAAGTGCTGCTGCTGCGCCCGGCCTATGCCATGTACCGGTTTTATGCCGAGGTCGCGGGAGCGGCGATTCGCGAAATCGATTACGACGGCCCGGCGATGGACTTCCCCCTCGCCGCGCTGCTGGCGGCCATCACGCCCACGACGCGCGCGGTGCTGCTGGCCAATCCGAACAATCCCACGGGAACCGGATGTTCGCTGCAGGCCATCGAGCGCATTCTGAAGCGCGCCCGCAAGGCGGTGGTGTTCATCGATGAAGCTTACTTCGAATTCTCCGGAGTCACTGCGCTGCCTTTGATCGACGAATATCCCAACCTTTTCGTGAGCCGCACTTTTTCGAAAGTCTACGGCATGGCGGCCATGCGGCTGGGCTGCCTGTTTTCGCATCCGGCGAACGTCGCGTACCTGCACAAGGCGCAGTCGCCGTATAGCGTAAATATGCTGGCGGTGCGGGCCGCGCAGGGCGCCATCGAGGATACGGGTTACATTCAGAATTATGTAGCCGAGGTGCTGGCGGCGCGCGAACTCTTGTGCGTGGAGCTGGAGCGCCTGCGGATCGCTTACGTTCCCAGTTCCGCGAATTTCGTGTTGATCCGCGCCGGTAAACGCGCCATCGAGATCCGCGACTACCTGCGCGAGCGCGGCATCCTGGTGCGCGACCGCGGTTACGAAGTGCGCGGCTGCCTGCGCATCACCGTCGGTACGCGCGAACAGACGCGCCGCCTGCTTGGCGCGCTTGAGGAGATATGGCTGAAGCGTTGATCGTGTTCGATATGGACGGCGTGCTGGTGGATGTCAGCGATTCTTACCGCGAAACCATTGTGCGCACGGTCGAGCATTTCTGCGGCCGCACACTCACGCCCGCCGAGATTCAGGATTACAAGAACCAGGGCGGCTTCAACGACGATTGGAAGCTGTCGCACCATATCATTGCGGAGCAAGGCGTCGAGTGCGACTTCCAGGCGTTGGTCGATTATTTCCAGCTCCTGTTCCACGGCGATGCTGCTGATGGGTTCATCTTGCGGGAGCGCTGGATCGCCGGGGACGGGCTATTCGACCGCCTGGCACAGCGATTCGATCTGGCGATTTTTACGGGAAGGATGCGATGGGAGGCGCAGGTGACCCTCGACCGCTTTGCGCCGGCGCTGCGCTTCGATCCGATCATCGGCATGCACGAAGTGACCGCGCACAAGCCCGCGCCGGAAGGGCTGCTGAAGATTGCAGCGGCCAACCCCGGGCGCAAGCTCTGGTACGTGGGCGATACGGTGGACGATGCCCGGTGCGCGCGCGATGCGGCCGTTCCTTTTATCGGCATCGCTTCGCTCGCCAGCCCGCGGCGCGGCGATCTGGTTAGTCTCTTCCGCGCCGAGAACGCAGTCGCGGTGCTCGACGATATCAATCAATTGGAAAGTGTACTCGCCTGATGCGCAAAGCGACCATCCAACGCGACACCAAAGAGACGGAGATCGGCGGAACGCTGAAGATCGAAGGCCGCGGCCGCTACAACATTTCGACCGGCATCCGTTTTTTCGATCACATGCTGGAACTGTTTACCAAGCATGGCGGCTTCGACTTGCAACTCACCGCAAAAGGCGATTTGGACGTGGACCAGCATCACACCGTCGAAGACGTTGGTATCGTGCTGGGGCAGTTGTTTTCCAAGGCGCTCGGCGAACGGCGTGGCATCAATCGTGCCGGTTATTTTGTGCTGCCCATGGACGAGACGCTGGCGGTGGTGGCGCTGGATCTGGGCGGCCGGCCAGCTTTGGTTTATCGCGACCTGGTGCGCGTGCGGCTGGTCGGCGATCTGCAGACGGAGCTGGTGGAGGATTTCTTCGGTGGCTTCGTGAATCATGCGGGGGCGAACCTGCATGCGCGGGTGCTCTACGGCCGGTCGAATCATCACAAGATCGAAGCGATTTTCAAGTGCTTCGCGCGGGCGCTGAAATACGCCTGTTCCACCGACCGGCGGCTGCGCGGTCAACTGCCCTCGACCAAAGGATTGCTGTGATCGCCATTCTGGACTATGGCGCGGGGAACCTGCGGTCCGTTGAAAATACTTTGGCGGCGATTGGGGCTGAGTATACGCTGGTGCGCGATGCGGGCGGCTTGCGCGATGCGGGTAAAATTCTGCTGCCGGGCGTCGGCCACTTCGGCCAGATGATGCGCTCGCTCGACGATATGCAGGTGCGTGAGGCGCTGTTAGATCGGATCGGAGCGGGCGTGCCGTTTCTGGGCATTTGCCTGGGATTGCAGGCGCTCTTCGAAAGCAGCGAGGAAGCGCCCGACGCGCGCGGGCTGGGCTTGTATCCCGGCACTGTGCGGCGCTTTCCAGCCGATGCGCGCGTGCCGCACATGGGATGGAATCAAGTGGATGCTTGCAGCGGGTCGCGGCTGATGGCCGGACTTGGGGATCGGCCGTTTGTCTATTTCGCGCACAGCTACTATGCGCCCCCCATCACACAGACGGCGGCGACCTGCACGTACTCGCTGCCTTACACGGCTGTGCTCGAAGCGGAAAACATCTTCGGCGTGCAGTTTCATCCGGAAAAATCGGGGACGGCCGGGCTGCGCGTGATGCGCAATTTCGTGGAGCTTTCCTAGATGCTGGCCAAACGCATCATCCCCTGTCTCGATGTGACCGGCGGACGCGTGGTGAAAGGGGTGAACTTCATCCACCTGCGCGATGCGGGCGATCCCGTGGAACTGGCGGCGCGCTACAACCAGGAAGGCGCGGACGAACTGGTTTTCCTGGATATCACGGCTTCGAGCGATGCGCGCGCGATCATGGCCGGCGTAGTGGCGCGTACTGCGCGGCAGGTGTTTATTCCGCTGGCGGTGGGGGGGGGGATTCGCTCGGTGGCGGACGCGCGCGCGATCCTGCTTTCGGGCGCGGACAAGATTTCGGTGAATACCGCGGCAGTCAGGCGGCCTGAGCTGATCACCGAACTGAGCCGGGAATTCGGAGCGCAGGCGGTGGTGCTGGCTATCGATGCGCGGCGGCGCGCTCCGGGCGCGTGGACCGTTTATACCCGCGGAGGGCGCGATCCCGAGGATCTGGACGCAGTGGCCTGGGCTGCGCGCGGCGAGGAACTCGGCGCGGGCGAGATCCTGCTAACGTCGATGGACTCCGACGGCGTGCAGCAGGGCTTCGATTGCGAACTGACGCGCGCTATCTCACGTGCGACCCGGGTTCCCATTATTGCTTCGGGCGGCGCCGGCAAGCCGGACGATTTTCTGAGCGTGCTCGCAGAAGGCGAAGCGGACGCCGCGCTGGCCGCTTCCGTCTTTCATTACGGCACGCTGCGCATTGCGGACTTGAAAGAATTTCTGGAACGCGCGGGCGTTCCCGTGCGGCGGGTTTCATGATTTTCCCCTGCATCGATCTGCTGGGCGGCAAGGTCGTTCAGCTTGTCCAAGGCCGCGAGAAAGCGCTGGAAGCGGATGAACCGCTCGAAATGCTGCGGCGCTTCGCAGGATTTCCGGAGATTCAAGTCATCGACCTGGATGCCGCGATGGGTACCGGTTCGAATGACGGTTTGGTGCGGCTGTTGGCCGGTCATGCTCGCATCCGGGCGGGCGGCGGAGTGCGTTCGGTGGCGCGCGGGCGGGCGCTGGTGGAGCAAGGCGCGCACAAGGTGATTGTGGGCACCGCTGCATTCTCCGCCGATGGCGTCAATCACGCGTTTCTAGGCGAACTGGCGGCGGAGATTGGCGCGGAGCGCGTCGTTGTCGCGCTTGATTCCAAAGACGGCCGCATCGTGGTGAAGGGCTGGCGGGAGGCTACGCGATGGCGGGCGGAAGATGTCCTCGGCGCTTTGGAATCTTATTGCCGAGGCTTTCTGTGTACCTATGTAGACAAGGAAGGCATGATGCAGGGTACCGATCTCGAATGGTTTCAGCGGCTGCGCGCGGCAACCGCGCTCGAGATTACGGCCGCGGGCGGCATTACCACGCTCGATGATGTTCGCGCCCTGCTTGCCATGAACGTCAACGCCGCCGTAGGAATGGCCGTTTACACGGGGCGCATCCCGCTCGCGGATCTTGCTGCGCTGCAGGGCTAGGCACGGTCGTCCCAAACGGTTTCCGCCGCGCCCGGGATGAAGCTCATGGCGCGCTCCGTCACCGCGCAGATGGTGAGGCTGGGGTTTACTCCAAGATTGGCAGCGAGGACCGACCCGTCGCAGATGTACATGTTCTTGTAGCCGAAAACGCGGTTGCAATGATCGACTACGCCATCGGCGGGCGACGCACCCATGGGGCATCCGCCGAGAATGTGGGCGGTGCCGGGCACATTGAACAGGATTTCGGTGATCATGCTCATGGGGGTACCACCGATCAGGCTGGCCGCCTGACGCACGAATTGGTTGGCTCGGGGGATGAAGGTGGGAATCTTCTGGCCCTCGCTCGCCAGGATCTTGCGGAAGGGCCAGAACCAGCGGCGGCGCAAACGCATATCGATATGGCCGTCGAGCGTCTGCATGCACAGAAGGATGACCGATTCCTTCGCCCAGCCGAACGGATGCAGGGCGCGGGCGGTGCGGATAGGGTGTCGTAGCAGCGCCCCCGCCAGTGTGCCGAGCCACGACAAAATGCGGGTGTGGCCCGGACGCTCGCCGGTGAGAATGGTGGCCAGCGGCCCCATGGCGTCGGAGCCCGCAGGATAGCGGACGGCCTCGATATGCGTGTCGTCGTCGAGGTAGATGCCGGAACCGATGGCGATGCCCTTGGAAAAATCTTCGCTACTGCCCGGCACGCGCACGCCAATCAGCGATTCCGCGTTGGTGCGGACGCGCTTGCCAAGTTGATCGCTCAGCGATGGCAGCGAACCGCGCTGCTTCAGTCGGAACAGCAGGTCCATGGAACCCAATGCGGAAGCCGCGAAGACCACACCGCGGCAGGTGAAGCGGCGCGCGCCACGGCCGAGCCACGAGAGGGAATTCTCCGTGCGCACTTCGTACCCGGCGCCGCCATCCTCTGCGCCGATGGGCTTAACGTCCACCACCCTGGTCTCGTCGAAGACGCGCGCGCCGTGTTTTTCGGCGAGATAAAGGTAGTTCTTGTCCAGGCTGTTTTTGGCGTCAAAGCGGCATCCAATCATGCAGCCGCCGCAGCCGATGCAGGTCGCGCGCTCCGGGCCTTCGCCTCCGAAGTAGGGGTCGGGATACACCTTTCCGCCGGCTTCTCCTTCGGGCGGCTCGAATACCGCGACGCTGGTGCGGTAGAAGGTATGGCCCACGCCCGCTGCATCGGCAGCCTGCTTCAGAAGATGGTCGGCGGGGCCCAGGATGCGGTTCTCGACCACGCCGAGCATCCGCAGCGCGGTCTGATAATGCCGCGGGATTTCGCGCTTCCAATCGGCCAAGCCGGCCCACGATCCGCTGTCCCAAATTGACTCGCGCGGCACCAGCATGGTGTTGGCGTAGGTGATGGAGCCACCGCCGACGGCGCAGCCATGCAGGATGGTGACGTGCTTGAAGAATTCCATGTTGAAGAAGCCGCGCAGCGCCAGGCGCGGGCGCCAGAACCAGCGCCAGATGCGCCAGTTGCTGTGCGGAAAATTCCGGGACGTCCAGCGGCGTCCCATTTCCATGACTGCCACGCGATAGCCTTTTTCAACAAGGCGATGAGCCGTGATGCTGCCGCCGAAGCCGGAGCCGATCACGATGAAATCGAAATCGTGGGCCACCTCACAACATAGCGCCGCGCGCGGGTAGTGCAAAATGGAGGAGATGACTGCCGCGGAACGCGCTTATTACGAACGTCGTGCGCCGGAGTATGACGACTGGTATCGAGGCACGGGGCTTTTCGCCGCGCGCGTGCGGCCGGGATGGCATGAGGAAGTCGACGAATTGCAGGCGCGGCTGCGCGAGGCGGCGATGCCGTCGTTTGTGGATGTAGCGTGCGGAACCGGATTTCTGACGCGCCATCTTTCGGGCCGCGTGACCGCCATCGACCAGAGCGCCGGCATGCTGCGGATCGCGCGGGGGCGCGTGCCGGACGCGCGGGTGGTCGAAGGCGATGCTTTGCAACTCCCGTTTCGCGATGCGACATTCGCCTGTCTCTTGACGGCCCACTTTTACGGCCACTTGGACGCCGCTACGCGCGGGCGGTTCTTGGCAGAGGCACGCCGCGTCGCGCCGCGGATTCTGATGGTGGATGCCGCGTGGCGGGAAGACGTGCAGCCGGAAGAAACGCAAACGCGCGAGTTGCAGGATGGGTCGCGGCATACCGTCTACAAGCGCTACTTCACGCCGGAACAATTGGCAGGCGAACTGGGTGGTGCGCGCGTGCTATACGCGGGACGCTGGTTTGTCGCGGTGCTCGCGTAGGTTCAGGCGCGCTTATAAAACTCGGCCGTAAATTCGGCGATCGAACGCGGCTGTTTGGCGGTTTGCAGGTTTTTGACGATGGCCTGCTTGTCGGCTTCGCTGCGCTCCTGGCCGAGCTTGAACTTGCCTTCCAGCAGTTCGATGCGCATTTCGAAACCGACGATACCGCCGAGCATTCCGTTGACGTAGGAGGCGGGCAGCTTGGCGAAATCGTAGGCCGAGCCGGGGCCTTCGAACTTGGCGATTAACTCCGCCAGGCGGTCATGTAGTTCCGCCGGATCGGTAATGGCCTTGAGGCGGCCGCTGGCGTGGACGACGGAGAAGTTCCAGGTGGGCACGGCGTCGGGTTTGGTGTACCAATTGGGCGAGATGTAGCTGTGTGGTCCGCGGAAGACGATGACGGCGGGCTGCACGCCATCGAAACATTTGTTTTGGATGTTGTTGCGGGAGACGTGGCCGAAGATGGTCCCGTAAGTTCCGCCGGCGCGGTGTAGGACGGTTGGAATGTGGGTGATACGGATGGCGGGACTGGCAGTGACCAGGTCGGCGAAGGAGAATTCGTCCATGAAATCGTGGAGGAACTTGCGGTCTTCAACCAGGTGGGGCTTGGGAATGTAGAGCGAGCCGGACGGTGGTTCCTGAGCGTCCAGATCGAGGCCGGCGGCGGCCAAGGCGAACAACAGATGGCGGCGATTCATGCGGTGCGATCTCCGGAATGGGTTTTACAATAGGCTTTCGCTTATCATGGCACGGATTCCGGACTCGCTGCACGCGTTCATGACGAACCTGATCGACTATGCGGGGCTGTATCCTCCGGCGGAGTTGCCGCTGGCCGCGGTGGTCGAGAACTACGGAACATATCTTGCATCGCCGGATGCTTGGGTTTTGAATCGGCTGGTGCTGCCGGCGGGCAAACTAGACGAGGCCGGGCGCGGCGCTCACTGGCGGATCACGCTGCTGGTGGATGGCGAACCGGGTCCGCTGCCGGCGCAGGTGGAGACATTGGAGACCAAACTGCCGCGGCGCCTTTCGCTACCGACGTATTGCGAAGCGCCCATCGATGCGATTCAAGGAGGGTTCGCGAAGGTGCGGACTGGCGGCTTGACGCCGGGTGCCGTTCCTCCATCGGGGACGATTGCCGATTTTCTGATTGAGGCGGCGCGCTTGCGGATGCCGTTCAAGGCTACGGCGGGATTGCATCACGCGACGCGATCGAGGCGCACGGGCATGCACGGTTTTGTGAATGTGTTCGCGGCGGCGGCATTCGCGTGGCACGGGGAAGAACGGGATTTGGTGCTCGATGCGGTCAATGAGGAGGAGAGCGGCGCATTCCAGTTTTCTGACGCGGAGCTGACCTGGCGCGGCCACAGCTTGACGTGCGCACAGATCCGGGACGCCCGGCGCGATTTCGCGCACAGTTTTGGGTCGTGCTCGTTTACGGAACCGATCGAAGAGATTTTCGAAGGCTAGGTCAGGCCGTCAGCGTTGGCTTGGTATAGGCCACCTGGAATCCGTTGCGTTCGTAATTGCGCTGCGAAATGCTTCCGGCCAAAGTGGCGGCCATGGCGAATTGGCACCCGAGGGAAGCGGCGACGCGGAGGCGATCCCGAATGAGCGCGCTTTGCAGGCCGAGGCCGCGGGAGCCGGTCAGGGTACTATCGGCGAACAGAGTGGCGATGTCGCCGTTGACCGCGAGGGCGGCGCCGCCGCCGAGGTTACCGTCGCGCGAGGCCAAGTAGCAGCGAACCCCGGGCATATGCCAGATGGAGCGCCCGACGTCGATTTCGTCCAGGGTCAAGTCGTCCTTTTCCAAGAAGCCGCGGCTCACCGTGCGCGACCATAGCTCTTCTTCGTGGAGCGCGGCGGGGCGCACCGTTTCGGCGGGTGCAAAGTCTCCCGCGACGGATCGCACCATGACATTATTGAATTCGGTCACGCGAAAACCGCGGGCGGCGAGGAGTTGGATCAACGAGGCGTCGGCCATGGGACAGAGTTCGACGCTCACCTCAGAGCCGCGCGACCAATAAAAGTCTTGCAGGCGGTCCAATTCGGCGGGAGTTACGGGGCCGCGCATTCCCAGGGCGACCGCGTGGGTGAGGGGGGAGCCTGCGCCGGCGAAGATGGCGCAGCCACCAGCGACCTCGAGGACAGTGGCGCCGGCGGCGGGATCCAGCTTACGGAGGGCTTCGACGCAGGCGGCGCCATTGATGGCTTCGGCCGCTTCCAGACGGCGGGCGAGAGCGAGGCCCATGTGCAGCGCCATTCCGGGCGTCATGAGACCGCGCCGGCGGCGGCCAGAAAGTTACGCGACCCTAGAAGAGATTGGCCGCCGTCGCATACCGAAACCGTGCCGGTCATGTAAGCCGCCGCATCGGATGACAGAAACAGCGCGAGATCTGCGATTTCGTCCTTGGTGGCGAATCGGCCCAGCGGCACGCTGGCCATCGACTTCTTGCGTGCTTCTTCGGTCGGCGCCAGGCGCTGCATGCCTTCGGTCTCATCCACTGGTCCCGGCGCGATCACATTCACGCGGACGCCGGCCTCCGCCCACTCGATCGCCAGGGTTTTGCAAAAGATATCGATGCCGGCCTTGGCCGCGCACACATGCGCCTGATACGCGATGGGCACAAATGCATGGGTAGCCGAAATCGCGATTATCGAAGCGCCCGGCTTATGCAAATGATCGTAGGCCGCGCGGCAGGTGTTGAACGTGCCCAGCAGATCGATATCGATGACCGACTTGAAACCGTTGGCCGACATTCCCATTACCTTGGCAGGGAAATTGCCCGCCGCGCCGCAGACCAGAACATCTACCGCGCCGAAGGCGCCATGCGTCTTGGCCAGGGCGTTCTCGCAGGCATCGTAGTTGCGCACATCGCCCGCGATTCCCATGGCTTCGCCTCCCGCCGCGCGAATCGCCGCCGCCGCCGTGTCCAACTTCCCCTGCATGCGTCCCATCAACCCCACCCGCGCGCCTTGTGCCGCGAAGCGTTCGGCGATGCGTTGATTGATGCCGCTGCCGCCGCCGGTGATGAAGGCTACTTTGCCCTGCAACAAACCATCGCGAAATACGCTGGCCATCGCCCGAACGTTAACACCGTGCGCGCGGGTGCCGCAAGCCGCCGCGCGCCTTTATAATTGGAATCACAGCATGCTGGTTGAGTTGCTGGTCGAAAATTACGCCGTGGTTGATCGCCTGCGCGTGCGCTTTCACGCGGGGCTGAACCTGCTTACGGGCGAGACGGGCAGCGGCAAATCCATCGTGGTGGATGCCCTGGGACTGCTGCTGGGGGCCCGGTCGTCGGCCGAAATGATCCGCTCCGGCGAAGCGCGGGCCCGCGTGGCCGGAATTTTCGACGTGCGCGACCGGCCCGACATTCGCGCGCTCCTCGATCCGGCGGGCTTCGCGATCGAAGATAGCGAATTGCTGATCGAACGCGAAATTCTCGCGGGGGGTAAGTCGCGGGCCTTCCTCGGCAGCCGTCCGGTGTCGGTTTCGCTGCTACGCGATCTGGCGCCGTTGCTCGGCGATATCCACGGCCAGCACGATCAGCAGCTTTTGTTTGTGCCCGATGCGCAGCGCGACATGCTCGATTCCTTCGCTGGCTCGGCCGACTTGCGCGCGCATGTCGCGGGGATCTACGGCTGCTGGAACCAGGCAGGCACGGCCCTTGAAGCCATCGAGCGCAGCGAACAGGAGAAACTTCGCCTGCTCGATCTGTGGGCCTTCCAGCGCAACGAAATCGAAAACGCAGCGCCCGCCGCGGGCGAGGACGAATCGCTCGAAGTCGAACGCCGCGTACTGCAAAACCTCGGGCGCTTGCAGGAGAGCGCCGGTGCGGCATACGCGGCGCTTTACGATTCGCCCGACGCGGCGGTCGCGCAACTGCGCACCGCCGTCAAACGGCTCGACGACATCACTCGTATCGACCCGACGCTGGCCGGGCTTACGGAACAATTGCAATCGGCCGAAGTTGCCGTGAAGGAAGTTTCCTACACGCTACGCGATTACCTCTCGGGGCTGGAGGCCAACCCCGGCCGCCTGGAGGAAATCGAAAATCGCCTCGCATTGCTGGATAAGCTGAAGCGCAAATACGGTGCGACGCTGGCCGAAGTGCTCGCTTTTCTGGCGGAGGTGCGCGTGCAAATCGGGCAGGTGGAGAACGCCGGCGAGCGCATGGAAGCGCTGCGCAAGGAGCGCGGACGGCTGGCCGGCGAATACGAACGCGCCGCCGCCGAACTCACCGCCCTGCGCACCCGCGCCGCGCGCAAATTGGAAAAAGGCGTGGAGACGGAACTGGCCTCGCTGGCGATGGAACGCACCGCGTTTCGCATCGACATCGCCGTGGCGCCGTGGTCGTCCGCGGGCGCGGATCGCGTGGAATTCCTGGTTTCACCAAACCTCGGCGAGGAGCCTAAGGCGCTCGAAAAGGTGGCTTCCGGGGGCGAAATCTCGCGCATCGCACTGGCGTTGAAAACTTGTATCGCCGCTCCCAGGCGCTCGGCCGACGACCCCTCGCCCGCCCGCACGCTGGTTTTCGATGAAGTGGACGCGGGGATTGGAGGCAGCGCGGCGGAAGGCGTCGGCAGGCGATTGAGGAAACTTGCCGCGGCAAACCAGGTTTTGTGCGTGACCCACCTGGCTCAGATCGCCGCCTTTGCCGACCATCATTATTGCGTGGAGAAGCGCGAAAGCAAGGGCCGTACCGTGGCTGGCATTGCCGAACTCGACGCGCCAGGACGGGCGAACGAAGTCGCACGCATGTTGTCGGGACATGAGCTGACTCCCGAAGCATTGAAGCACGCAGAACGATTAATCAAGAGTGCCGGTTGACGGGAGCCGACGGTTTGGACCACGCGCGGCGAGGGACGCTTGCTTACCGCGCGGCTCGGTAGGCGGCGCTGTTTGGATTGCTAGCGCCCGCGCAACAAGGCCGCTACGTCTTCGAAGCCGTTGGTGGTTGCGCCGTCCAGCGCTGTCGCGTCCGCCTTCGTCCGCAGACCTGCCTTCGCCCCGCGTTCCAGAAGCAATTCCACAACGGCCTTGCGGCCCCACGAGGCCGCGTTATATAGGGGCGTCGCTCCGGCGTCGTCGCGCGCATCGATTTCCGCGCCGCGGTCGAGCAGCAAAGCGGCCACCTCCCGGTGTCCGCCCAACGCGGCATCATGCAGGGGCGTTCCGCCGGCGGCATTGCGCTCGTTCACGCGCGCTCCATGGTCCAACAGGATCCGCGCGATCTCCACGTAACCTTTCAGCGCGGCATCCGATAACGGGGGCGACCCTTCCCCGCTGCGCGCATTTACGTCCGCGCCCTTGGCCGCCAGCAATTCGACCATATCCGCCTGCCCTTTCAGTACCTCTTCGTCAAGCAGCGTGAATCCGGGCTGATCCTTTTTCGCCAGCGTCGCGCCATGCGCCATCAAGAGATCCACTACCGCCGCGTGTTGATAGCGCGATGCATTCTCGAGCGGCGATGCGCCCGCACTATCGCGTGCATTCACATCGGCGCCGCGTTCGATCAGCAGGGCGGCTACTTCCGCGCGCCCCTTTGCGGCGGCCTCTCCGAGCGGGGTTGCTCCCGTATCCGGATTGCGCGCTTCGAGGGCCGCGCCTCGATCCAGCAGCAGCGCGGCGATGGCGCGGTATCCTTTCCAGCAGGCTTCGTCGAGCGCTGTGGCGCCGGATTTATCGCGCGCGCCGGGCTGGGCACCGTGCGCCAACAGCAGTTCCGCCATGTCGCGATATCCGCGCGTGGCCGCCAGATGCAGCGCCGTCGCGCCGGACCGGTCGGTTGCGTCTACCAGAGCCCCGTGCGCC
This sequence comes from Bryobacterales bacterium, assembly GCA_963738375.1. Classification (GTDB taxonomy): domain Bacteria; phylum Acidobacteriota; class Terriglobia; order Bryobacterales; family Bryobacteraceae; genus Bog-159. The sequence goes on from CAVTWL010000009.1 coordinate 118,900, forward strand.
AGCAGCAGTTCCGCCATGGTGCGATTGTCTTTGATCACCGCGAAATCGAGCGGCGTCGATCCGGCTTCCAAATGATGCGCATTGACATCCGCGCGATGCGCGATGAGCAACTGTGCGATTCCCAGATTTCCCGACCATGCCGCATCGTGCAGCGGAGCGGCGCCTAGAGCATCCCGCGTATTGGTATCCGCTCCGCCTTCGATCAGCGTTCTCACGCGCTCTGCATCGCCCGCGTTCACAGCCTCATGCAGATCGGCTGCGCCGGCCGCGGCCACGCAAAGCAACAGAAGGCTACACCACCGGGCATGCATCGCCGAACCCCACGTACTGCACTTCTTCTTCCAGCTCAACCGCGAACCGTTCCCGCACGCGCTGCTTCAATTCCTCGATCAGCGCGCACAGTTGGACCGCCGTTCCGCCGCCCGCGTTGTAGATCAGGTTGGCATGATACGCCGCGACGTGAATGTCTCCGCGCGTTATCCCCTTGGCGCCCACTTGTTCCAGAAAGTATGCCGCCGGCACTTTGCCTTCCCGGATCACCTTGTCGGGTACGGCGGCGGCGGCCGCGGCGGGCAATTCGGCCAGCAGAAAGTTCTTGAAGATACTGCCAGCGCACTTCATGGTAACCGGGAACTTCTCGTTACGTATCTTGACGATGCCGTCGGCTGTCTGGCGCAGCGCGCTCGCATCGGCCGGCGTCATGGCCAGCCCGGCGGAAAATATAGTCCATTCCTTATGGCGTTTGAACACGCTTTCGCGATAGTGGAACTGGCATGCAGCGTTATCGAAAACACGCACCTGCTCGCCGTCGAAAAATCGCACTTGCCGCACGCGCTCTGAAATCGAGTGGCCGTAGGCCCCTGCGTTGCCATACACCGCCGCGCCCACGGAACCCGGAATCCCTGCGAGGGTTTCCAGCCCCTGCAGACCATTGGCTATAGTAAAATCGACCAAGTCCATCAGCGCGGCGCCTGCGTCGCATTGCACCGAGCCGTCCGCCGCCGCTATGCGCCGCGCCACGAAGCGCAGCATGATGCCGCGGAAGCCCTCGTCGGATACAATCAGATTCGTGCCTCCGCCGATCACCATAAACTCGCGGCCGCTGGCGCGCGCCACGGCAAGCGCCCGGATGAAGGACTCCACGCTGTCCGTTTCTAGGTAGATATCCGCGGGGCCGCCGATGGCGAACCGTGTGTACGCGGAGAGCGGCGCGTCCGGGGAAACGGTTAAATTGGGTATTTCGGACAGACGCGCCAGCGTAAGATCCATCGCTTCAATTATAGGAGGCAGCTCATGCGATCCGCATTTCCAGGTTTTCCCCAGGAGGCCATGGCCTTCTATCGAGGACTCAGCCGCAACAACAAGCGCGATTGGTTTCAGCCCCGTAAACCTATTTATGATGAAAAAGTGAAAGCGCCGATGGTGCAACTGGTTGTCGAGTTGAACCGCGCCATGGAGGATTTCGCTCCCGATTACGTTACCGATCCGGCCAAGGCGATTTATCGCATTTATCGCGACACGCGGTTCAGTCCCGATAAAACTCCTTATAAGACTCAGATTGCGGCTTCCTTCGCGCGGCGCGGGATGGAGAAGCACGGCGCGGGCGGATTTTATTTCGCCGTGTCGCACAAAGGCGTGGACGTTGGCGGCGGTATCTATATGCCTCCTGCGGAGACTCTGCTTGCAGTGCGGAAACACATCGCCCGCAATCACGAAGAACTCCGCGCGCTAGGCGCGGCGGGTCCGCTTCAGCGCGCATTCGGGGCCTTGCGGGGCGAGCAGCTCTCGCGCGTGCCGAAGGGTTTTCCGGCCGAGCATCCGGCCGCGGATCTGCTGCGCTACAAGCAATTCCTCATGTTCGGCACATTGGAGCCGGCGATCATCACCACGCCAAGGCTTTTTGCGGAGTTAGAAAAGCGCTTCCGTGTCCTCGCCCCGTTTCTCGATTTCCTGAATGCTCCTCTGAGGCCAGCATTTTCCAATCGAATAATGAGCATGAAAATGGTCCCGTTCGACCGTAGGGAGAACGGATAGGGGAATGAGGAGGCCGCGCAGCGGCCGACTTCCTTTCTTTGGTTTTTTGTTTTCAGAGAGAACAGGAGTCATCGTCGCGAGCGGCGGTGGGAAAGTGGGAAACCTGCTTTTGGCGAGATTCCCAAGGGACGGTGGAAAGCTTGGGAAACCCGCCTCTGGTTTTCCAAGCTTTCCACGGGCCCGGCATTTCCACGGCCCCCGCTAGCCCAGCTTCGGTAATGCCGGTGTCTGGCATTGCCGAAGCAACTTGGCCTTCGCCGCGTTCATCCGGCGAGCGCATGCGGTGTCGCTGATGGCTCGCGCCTGCTTCTCCAGGTCGGGCAAACTCAAGCCCGGTTTCAAAAGCTGCGCCGCTTCCGGCAGCGATTGCAGCTTCTCGAACGGCGTCCGGTAGTCCTCGATTTTGTATTTGCGTTGCCGTTTGCCGCGCTCGTCCAGACTCACTGTGGCGAAGCCGCAGGGCCGGTGGTAATTCAGATAGGGATTCAGCTGCTCGACGTAAAACTGCTGCAGCGCCGTGGCATGTGCGCCGGCGATGTGTCCGTAGCCGATCAGCTTGCGAATCACCGCGCCGTTCTTGCCTTCCACCAGCGCATTGTCCTGGCTCCGGCACGCCCGGCTCTTGGTGAATTCCGCGTGCAGCTTCCGCAGCATTTCCGCTACCCGATGATTGATGTACTCCGAGCCGTTGTCGGCATGAAACCCGCGGATGGCAAAGGGAAACTGCGCCAACACCGCGGCTAGCACCGGCACCAGATATCTCTCGCTGATCTTCTCGGCACAGCCCACTACTTGCCATTGCGTCACCGTGTCCACGGCGTTGATGTGGTACACCCCCTTGATCCCCGCGCGGTCGCCTTGATGTACCGTGTCCACGCGAACATATCCCGGCCGCCCTTGCGGGTCCGGCTTGCGGCGCTGTCCGATGGCGGCAGTGGTCGACTGCGTGGGCTCGAACACCGTCGCCTGGTTGCGATATCGCGTGCTCGCCCGCAGATTGTACAGGTGCGCCACACTGATCTTCGCCAGTCGCTGGTACGGCTTCTCTCCAAACTGCTCGTAGGCACGCTGCAAAATCCGCCGCGTGGCCGGTCCGCTCAACCGCCCATGCGCCCGGTCCACTTCCGCCAATAACGCAATGTCTGCGGCCGTGTACTTGGTGGCGAACTTGTGCCGTTGATAGGCTTCGCGCCGCACTACCCCCTGATCCAGATATCCCCGAATCAACCGCGTGGTCTGCGCCTCGCTGAACCCGGTCATTTTCCGCACGTAGGCCCGCACCACGCCCCGCTCGCTTTTTCTCAAATCCCCATACTGCTGCGCGGCCAATACCTGTTCCACCCACTGGTATCGTTCCTCGCGCCCGCCGCTGGTGAACGCGATCGGCTCGCTCGACCGCAAAAACTCTTGGATCTGATCCCGGCTCAGGCTCTCGGCATTCTGCATCCGTATCTGCACCCGGCCGAGCCACGCCTACCCCATTGTTCCCTTTTTCATGCTCATCTTGCATTGGAAACCGCCCCAGCCGATTGGCCAGTTTCATGCTCATCTTGTGTTGGACAATTCTGGCCTACCGCGCCACGATGCCATACCCAGTGCCGCGCGTTATAATCCGTTCTCTCTCCCGAGGTGTACGAAATGTTACATTCTGCCCGATGCGCAGCTCATGGCGCCTTCGTGAGCCTGCTTCTAGCCGCCGCGCCTGCTTTTGCCCAATCCGGGCTGGTATGCTCCGGTTCGGCGGCAGTTACACCGACATTACGCGCCGAAGGCTTTACCGAACTGACCGGCGATATCCTGCTCACTTGCACCGGCGCCCCTGGGTCGACACCTACCCCGACGGGTGTGCCGATTCCCCAGGCGAACATTACCGTCTCTCTGAATGCTCCGGTGACGAGCCGCATTCTAGGCGGGTTCGCCCCATCCTTCCTTACGGAGGCCCTCCTGCTGGTTGACGACCCCAGCCCGGCGAATCAAACGCCTTGCCTGGAGCCCACCGATCCCGTTGTTGCCTGCGAAGTATCGGGTGATGGCGGACAAACTTTCAACCAGCCCGGGCGCTTCAACGTGTTTGAAGGGTTGAGTGGTGGGAGCGCCCCCTCCTCCGATACAGCGATTTTCCTGGGCGTGCCGGTTGACCCTCCGGCCTCCGGCGCGGTCCGCACATACCGGATTACCAATATTCGTGTCGATGCCACAGCGGTTCCCCTCGGCCAGTTCGGCTTGAACCCCGTCACCGCGTTCGTCGCCGCCAGCCCGAGTACGTCGATACTACTCAGCAATCCGCAGCAATACACCGGTTTCGTCTCGAACGGCCAGGTTGCGGCCACCACCGGGTCCAACCCGCCCCTCCAGCAATGCGTGCCCGCCGCGCCCACCGTCGTCGGGTCCGCCAGCTTTAGCGAGAACTTTGCCAGTTCATTCAAGATCAAGACCAGCGGCGTCCAGAACACTCCGGGTTACGTCTACTACTCCGAAAGCGGCCTGGAAATCTCGCTGGGGGGCTTGCAGGCAGGCTATGCCACTACCGGTACGCGTCTTCAAACTCTGATTAGCAATATTCCGCCGGGAGTGACGATATCCGTCGATAACTGGGCGAAGTCAACTGCGTCGGAATGCCCCCAAGGCTGCTCAGACGCCACCCTGGCGACCGGCCCTAATACTCCCACCGACCCGGGGGTAAACACAGTTACCCCGGTAACGAACGGGACCCAAGCCAGCGTCCTGGTGCAATGGGAAATCACTAACACGAACGCCTCCGCCATCGACTCGCTGAGTTTCAATATCTACGCGTCATTCGCCGGGGCGGCCACGGCAAACCAGACCGTCACGGCGCAGAGCGGATTCAGCCCTCAGTTTTCCTCGTGGTCTTCCAGCGGACCGATTCCGGAATTCTCATCCACCGTCAACATTGGAAACACCGCCAATCTGTTCACCATCGCGGCGTGCCCCGAGATTTCAGGGCAGGTTACGCTGGCGGGAAACGGGCTGAGCGGCGTGACGATGACCCTGAGCGGATCGGAAAACGGTAATTCCACGACCAACAGTTCCGGCGACTATACGTTTCTGGTTCCGGCCGGTGGCAACTATACGGTGACACCGGCCCTCACGGGATACACATTTACGCCACCGAATCAGGCGTTCACCGACGTGATCGGCAACCAGAACGCAAACTTCGCCGCGCAGACTTCCACGCCGGTCCTGAAGACTCTCTACGCCTTTCCCGGCGGCAACGGCGGCGCATATCCGTACGGGGGGGTGGTGCTGGGCACAAGCCAGGTGCTGTACGGAACGGCGGGGGCGGACGGCGCTTCGAACCACGGCGTGGTGTATTCATTGACGCCGTCGAAAACCGGCGCTTGGGCGCCAGCCATCCTTACGAGCTTCGTCGGCGGAAGCGCGGGCAGCGATCCCCAAGCCGCGGTCGCGATCGGGACGGGAGGCGCGCTCTACGGAACGGCCGCGAACACGGTCTTCTCGCTGACCCCTCCCAGTTGGACTGAAACTGTTCTCAACAGCTCCACTGGCGGCAACGGACTGGCGATCGGCAGCGGCGGGGTGCTTTACGGAACTACGCCCGCCGGCGGCACCGCCGGTATGGGATCAGTGTACTCTCTTACGCCGCCGTCATCGGGCAATGGTCCCTGGACCGAAACCCTGCTCTACAGCTTCGGCGGCGGGGCCGATGGCAGCGATCCCCAGGCCGGGGTTATCGTTGGCACGGGCGGCATGCTTTATGGAACGACGTACAGCGGGGGCAAAGGCGGCTATGGCGCCGTATTCTCGCTGACTCCACCGGCCGGCCCGGGCGGCGCATGGAATGAGGCAATCATTTTCACCTTTACCGGCGCCACCGGTGCGCACCCCAGGTGCGCCCTGGCATTAGCAGCCAATGGAGTACTCTACGGAGTGACGTATTACGGCGGGGCGGGAGCAGTGGGTACCGTCTTCAGCCTGAAACCGCCGAAATCCGGCACGGGCCCCTGGAGCCGCACAGTACTCTACAACTTCACGGGCGCCGCGGGAGACGGCGCTTATCCCTTCTCTGGAGTTACCATCGGCGGAAACGGCACACTCTACGGGACTACGGTGGCAGGAGGGGCCAGCACTGCCTGCAAATCGGGCAAAGCTACCGGATGCGGAACGGTCTATTCGCTTACGCCACCAGCAAAGTCCGGCGGCACCTGGGCGGAGACAATCCTGTACAGCTTTACCGGCGGGGCCGATGGCAGCAACCCGCAAGGGGGCGTGGTCATCGGCAACGGCAATGTTCTGTACGGCACGACGGTAGGAGGCGGCAGTTCAAATAACGGAACGGTCTTCAGCATCGAGCCGTAAAGGTTCACGGACGGCTAGCCCGATTACCCGCGCCCAAAGTCGATGAAACCGCGCGCCGGGTCGGTATGCAGCAACTGTACCCGGACTTGATCGCCCACGTCGAGCCCGTGTTCGCCGCGCATCATCCGCCCTTCGACGGGCGGCGAGACCAGCCGCACGAATGTGCCCTTCGACGTGACTCCCGTAACTACGGCCGGGAAAACTTCGCCAATGCGGCTGTGCATCGCCACCGCGGCGATGCGTTTGGTCATGGCGCGCTCCACTTTGCGCTCCGCGTCTTCCCTCTGGGTGCAGTTGCGGGCCACGCCGTCCAGTTCCGCATCGCCATACGGCGAGAGCTGCTTGGCCAGCAGGGCCTTCACCAACCGCTGCGACACCAGATCCGCGAAGCGCCGGTTGGGCGCCGTCGAATGGGTGTAATCGTGGACCGCCAGCGCGAAGTGCCCAACCGGTGTATCGCCGGGGCGCTCCAATACGTACTCGCCCGGCCCCATTAATTTCACCACCGCCAGGGACAAGTCCGCATAATGCACGGGATCCGCCGCCCGCTGTTTGATCAGAAATTCGTTGAGGGCGCCGGCATCGGGATCGCTGGGCAAACGATCGCCCGAGCGCGCCGCCAACTCCACGATGCGATCCCACCGTTCCGGAGTCTTCACCACGCGCCGGATCGACGCGATCTTGTTGTCCCGAAGCATGCGAGCGATCACGCCGTTGGCCGCCACCATGAAGTCTTCGATCAGTTGGGAAGCCCGATCGCGCAGCCGCGGCTTGATGCCGGAAACGTGGCCGTCGGTCAGCACCGTTTCTGTCTCACTGCGGTCCAGGTCCAGCGCTCCCATTCTGTGGCGCTCGGTGCGCAGATTCTGTGCGGCCTCGTCCTGCAGCCGAAGCTGGGCCTGCAAGTCCGGGGACGCGGCCACTTTCGGCGGCGCAGGTCCCGTGCCTTCCAGCCACTTGCCGACCGAACTGTAGGCCAGTTGCGCGGCATTCCGGGTCACCGCACGATATGCCAAGCCGTCCCGCACGGCGCCGTCGGGGGCCACCGTCACTTCCACTATGACGGCTAACCGGTCTTCCTGCTCGTTGAGCGACGTCATATCCGTCGACAGATCGTCCGGCAGCATGGGAAAATTCCGGACGCCGGTGTACACCGTGGTGCAGTTCGCCGCGGCATGTTCGTCAATGGGCGATCCCTTGGGTACCTTGCTATCCACGTCGGCGATGCCCACCCGAATGCGAATTGAGCCATCCGGCAACCGCTCGGCAACTTCAATCTGGTCGAGATCGCGCGAAGTGTCGTTGTCGATCGACGACCACAGCAGATTCCGCAAATCGCGCACGCAGGCGTCCGCATCCGGCGACGCCTCGCGGGCGCGCAGATCGGCTACCTGCCGCAAGACCTCGGGTGAAAAATCGGGACTGAAACCTTCGGCAATCATCTCCTGGCGCGCCAGCGCGGGGAGGTCGTAGTGAGTACCGTTTGAGTTCGGCATGGGTCGGAATCAGATTTCGTGGCGATGGGTGCGGGAAAGCATCTGGCGGGCGCGGTCCAGGGCCTTCTGCTCAGCCTCTTCCTTGGTGGAGCCGCTGGTGCGCGCCAGCGCCGCCCCCGGCGAAACGTCGTCCGCCTTGGTGTGATAGACGGCGCCCAGTTTATAACTGGTCAGCTTCACCTGCCAGGGCTGCACTTCGACCACGCGCTCGCTAAAGTCCTCGGCATTCATGCAACCATCTTAGCGCGCGACCGGATCAACTCCGCCAACGCTTCGGGCGCCAGCGGCGGCGAGAAATAATAGCCCTGCCCGTAATCGCAGTGCAGCGATTGCAGCGTGTCCAATTGATCCTTGCGCTCGATTCCTTCCGCCACCACTTCCATCCCCAGGGTCTTAGCCAGTTGCAGGATGGTGCGGATAGTTCCCCCCGTGCCGTGCTCGTCCGTCATGTTCACGACGAATGAGCGGTCGATTTTTAAGACATCGAAAGGCAGCCGGTTCAGACACTTGAGGGAGGCGTAACCGGTTCCGAAATCGTCGATCTTCAACCCCACTCCTAGAGTCTTCAGCCGTTCGAGCAGCCGGGCGACCTGATCCAGGTCGTCCATCAGGACGCTTTCGGTAATTTCCAGTTGCAGAGTGGCCGGGTCCAGGCCCGTCTCCGCGAGGATGGCCTCAATGCGCTGGTGAAGATCCGGCTCGCGAAACTGCCGCACCGAAACATTGACGCTGACTTCGAGCGGCGGATTGCCCGGAAATTCCCGCTGCCAGCGCTTCATCGCCAGGCATGCCTCGCGCAAGACCCACAAGCCGATGGGCACGATCAAGCCGGTTTCTTCCGCGAGCGGAATGAATTCGTCGGGCGATACCATGCCGCGCTGGGGATGGCGCCAGCGCAGCAAGGCCTCCACGCCGACGATCTTGTCCGTGGTCAGCCTGACTTTCGGCTGGTAATACACGACGAATTCCCGATTGTCGACCGCGCGCCGCAAGTCGCTTTCAAGTTCCAGGCACTTGACTGCCTGCGCGCGCATGGAACCGTCGAAAACCTCGAAACGCGAGCGGCCGTGGGATTTCGCCTTGTACATGGCGGTATCCGCGTCGCGCAGAACCTCCGTAGCCGTGCGGTAGCCCGCATGACCCGGCGCGATGCCAATGCTGGCCGTGGTGAAGACCTCTTTGCTTTCCAGCTTGAATGCCGCGTGGATCGATTCGCGAATGCGCTCCGCGATCCGAATGGCGCCCGCCGCGTCCACATTCTCCAGCAGAATGGCGAATTCGTCGCCACCCAGCCTGGCGATAAGATCGTGGGTCATAGCCCGCTCAGCCGAATTCCCGCGGGCGCGCTGCGCACCGCGGCGCGCAAACGCTGCGCCACATGGATCAAGAGCTCGTCTCCAGCCCCGTGGCCCAGGCTGTCGTTCACCACTTTGAAGCGGTCGAGATCGAGGAATAAGACGGCGAAAGAGAAACGCGGGGTCGCGTTCGGCTCGTTGCACGCAGGCCGTCAGCTTGTCGTGAAAGAGAGTGCGATTGGGCAAGCCGGTGAGAGGATCGAAGGCCTTGCTGCCTGTGATATCCGTTTGCGCGCCGGCCATACGCGTGGCTTTTCCGCCGCTGTTGCGCAACACCGTGCCGCGAGTCAACATCCAGCGATAGGCGCCGTCCTTATGAAGCACACGATGTTCGATCGCCCATTCCTTGACGGCCGTGGCATCCCAATGAGCGCCCAATTCCGATTGAACCCGTCCGCGTTCTTCCGGATGGACACGCGAAAGCCATTCGTCGGGGCTTTCGCCAATCTCGTCCTCTTCATAGCCCAGCATGGCTTTCCAACGGGGCGAGTAAAAGACTCGGTGGCTTTCCAGATTCCAGTCCCACAATCCGTCGTTCGCGCCCAGGGCAGCGAGGGCGTAGCGCTCCTCACTTTGGCGTAAAGCGTCTTCGGAGCGCTTGCGTTCGAGCTGCGCCTGAATGCGAGCCAGGGCCACGGGAAAATCGACCGGCTTCGAGATGTAGTCGTTGGCGCCCAGGTTTAAGGCTTCCACCACCCTTTCGCTCTCGCCGAGCGCGGTGACCATGATGATCGGCAAACGCGCCGGCGAGAAGCGCTGGCGCAACTGGCGCAGCAAGTCGATGCCGCTCAGACCCGGCATCATGCTATCGAGCAGCACCAGTTCGATATCCTGGTGTTCCAGCACGTCGAGCGCCTCATAGCCGCTACCGGCGATCTTGGTCAAGTAGCCGGCCCGATTCAAACGACGCGATAGCAGATCCTGATTGGTCGCGTCGTCGTCAACCAGCAAAAGAGTCCTCGTGTTCATCCTTGGGGATCCCCGACGGCCGCTGGGCGGCCCAAATTTTGCGAAAGGTCGACCGGCACCAGATTGCGCCCTTGTTGGTAAATCCCGTTGGCTTTCAAAAACGCTTCGATGCTGCGCAACAGGCCTTCAAAATCAACCGGCTTGGTACAAAAGTCGTCGCAGCCGGCGTCGATGGCTTTCTTACGATCGCTGGCCATGGCGTGAGCGGTGAGAGCCACGATCGGGATGGCGCGCGTGGATTCTGCGGATTTTAAGCGGCGCGTCGCCTCCCAACCGTCCATCTCGGGCAAGCTCATGTCCATCACAATCAAATCGGGCGGCTGTTCCCGCGCCATGGAGATGCCATGCGCGCCATCCGGCGCTGTCGTCACTTCATAGCCGCGGCGTTCGAGGCGCCGCGTGAGCATATCGCGGCTCGATTCGTTATCTTCCACCACCAGAATTCTAGGCATGCGCGGGCTGCCTTTCCTGAGCTCCGGCACTGGCGGCCCAAACCACTTGGGGGGGGGGCGCCGCCGGCAGGCGGACGGTGAAAGTCGAACCCGCGCCCAGTTCGCTTCGCGCGCTCAATGTGCCGCCCATCATCAGGCAGAATTCGCGGCTGATCATCAATCCCAGGCCCGTCCCACCGTACTTGCGGGTAGTGGAAGCGTCAGCCTGCATGAACGGGCGATATAAGCGGTCCATTTGCTCCTCGCTCATGCCGATGCCTGTATCGCTCACCCGCAATTCCACCCAATCCGCCCCTTTGCGGCGCACCCGCGCCGCTTCGAGCCGGATCAAGCCATCTTCAGTAAACTTGCAAGCGTTGCTGAGCAGGTTGAACAATACTTGCCGTACCCGGGTCTGGTCTCCGCGCAAGGCGCCGAGTGGGCCAACGCTTACGACTTCCAGCCGGTTGCGATTGGTTTCCAGCAGGGGGCGGACCGTATCGACGGCATCCTCGATCACTGGCTGCACGAGCAGGCTTTCGATCGATAATTCCACCCTGCCGGCTTCGATCTTCGAGAGGTCCAGCACATCGTTGATGAGGCCGAGCAAATGTTTCCCGGCCCACCGGATTTTTCCCAGGTCCGCCACCAGATCCTGCTGCCCGCGATCGCCGGCCAGCTCCTGCAGCATCTCGCTATAGCCGATCACTGCGTTGAGGGGAGTTCGCAATTCATGGCTCATATTGGCCAGGAACGAGCTCTTGGCCCGGTTGGCTTCCTCGGCGGCGTCCCTTGCGCGCACCAATTCCCCTTGGGTGCGCTTGAGTTCGGTCATATCCTGCGCCAGCCAGACATACCCTTCGAGCATTCCCATCCCATCGCGCATTTCCGCGGACGAAAACAGCACCGGAATCAAGGCGCCGCTCTTGGTGCGATAGGTGCGCTCCACGGCGCTGCGCCGCGCGGGATCCTCACGTTCCAGTATCACTTGCGCGGCGGGCCGGCCAATCAGTTCGTCTTCGCGATAGCCGAGTAGCCGCAGCGCGCTGGGATTTACCTTCCGGATCTGGAGTTCCGCGTCCGTCACCAGCAGCGATTCCTCCATCGAGCGCAGAATGTTATCCACATATTCCTGCGCGCGTTGGCGCGTCATAGCAGCGCCCAACATGCGCGCCGCCGATCGAAACCCGTCGCGCTCCGCATCGCTCCAATCGCGGCCCCGCCGGTCTTCAAAACCCAGGAAGCCGAACCACGCTCCCGCTACTTCAATGGGCGCCAGGATCGCCGATTTCTTTGGCTTTCCGGGGGCTTGATGCGCCGCGGACGCCATGACTACTTCGCCCCGCCGCAGACTGGCCAGCTCGGCTTCACCCCAATCCAACCGCTGCCCGCGGAGTTGACCGCCTTCGCGAGCGGACGCGGAATCTGTCCACTCGTGCAGCACGGTGCTGGTCATGCCGGCATCGCCAGGATGGATCTGCGCCACGTAGGCCCGGTTCACCCGCGCCGAAACCCCGATCTTGGACAATGTTTCGGGAATCACGGTTTCCCAGCCGGCGGTGCTGAGAATGCGGCGCGCCGCGAAGCTCACCGAAGCCATCAGAATGCCCTTGGCTTCATTAGCGGCCTCGGCCGTTTCTTCCGCGCGCTTCCGAACCGCGATTTCGCTCTGTAAGATTTCCGTCTGGTTCTCAAACAACGTCATGATCATGCCGAAGGCCACGAAGTACTTCGGCAAGTCCCAAACCACGTGATCGCCCGGAATCGCGATGCGCAGCGCCGCGCACAGCTCCGACAGCGGGAAGACCAAACCCCAAGCTACAAAAGCCAGCGCCGTCAACAGCACGCCCGGAGTGAGACGCCGGAAGTAACGCCAATATCGCCAACCAGTAGTCGCAAAGGCTTCAAACAGGAGAAAGTCGATGCCGCTTTCGACATGTGCTGAAATCCTGAGTGCCGCCCACAAGCCCGGCAAAACCGCCAGCGCGATCCACGCGGCGACACTCAGTAAAGTCCGTTTCGCCTGCCGGAGAGCCAGCCACACACACCCGCCCAACACCACAGCCAGCAACCCTCGATACAACACCGGGTTGGCAACATCGAAAACCATGCACGACCAGTAAGCGAGCGCGGGCGCTACTAGGCTGCACCAGAATATGATCTGTCCCGACTCGCGTCCCCTGGTTGTTCCCGACCGAGAGAAAGAATGCCGATGAGCCGAAGATCAACGTGCTGTAGGCCGACCAGTCCGCCAGCCGCTGCGGAATCAGCCCAAAGGTGAACAGCAGCATGCCGGCGAAATGCGCGACAATGCAGGCCCAAGCGATCATCCACAGGCGCGCGCGCGACTGCCGGTCGCGCACATAGATCCAGGTGAACAGTCCCACCAGGATGATCATTACCGAAAGCGTAACTACGCGTTGAAATTGCGGGAACATTTAACTCGTCTCCCTTGCGGCTTGGGGCAGAGAGGCAATCAAACCCGTACGCGGGCGAGCCTTCCATCGTGTCCAAGCTGGTTGCGTAAACTCTTCCCCGCCGGGCAGTCGCACGGTAAACGCCGACCCCTTCCCAAGCTGACTCTCCACACTCAACGAGCCACCCATCATTTCGCAGAGGCGCCGGCTGATGGCCAAGCCCAGGCCCGTGCCGCCATATTTGCGGGTGGTCGAAGCGTCCGCCTGGGTGAACGGCCGGTACAGCCTGCCGATCTGTTCGGCGCTCATCCCAATGCCGCTATCCACCACTCGAAACTCCACCCAATTGCCATTTTGTCCGCGAATCCGCTTCGCTTCCAGACGGATGGCGCCGTGTTCGGTAAACTTGCAGGCATTGCTGAGCAGGTTGAACAACACCTGCCGCGTGCGCGTTTGATCGGCCAGCAGATACCCGCTGTCAGCGGCACAATCCACTTGCAACCGGTTGCCGTTTTTCTCTACCAGCGGATGCAGCGTGCTCACTACTTCGTGCACCGCCGAAGCCACCGGGAACCGCTCGATCGATAGCTGGACCTTTCCCGCTTCGATCTTGGATAAATCCAAAATGTCGTTGATGAGCCCCAGGAGATGCTTGCCGGCGGTGCGGATACGCCGCAGGTCCACGAGCATATCCCGCTCGCCACGCTCTTCGGCGATCTCATGCAGCATTTCGCTATAGCCGATGACAGCGTTGAGCGGCGTGCGCAATTCGTGGCTCATATTCGCGACAAACTCGCTCTTCGCCCGGTTGGCTGCCTCAGCCGCTTCCTTGGCGTGCAGCATCTGCGTCTTCGGCCCGCTTGCGCTCGGAGATGTCGCGCGCGACACCCAGCAATCCGACCAGCTTGCCTTGCTTGCGAATGGCCTGCAGGCTGACTTCTACCGGAGTGCGGACGCCATCCCGCGCCGCCAACTCCCATTCCCGGTTGGGATAGGGTTCGCCCAACGCAACCTGCCGAGCCGCGACCGTGACTTTGTCCTGTAAAACCGGCGGAATCAAACGCGCCAGCGGCATACCCGCGGCTTCCTTGGACGCATAGCCGAGGATGCGCTCTCCCGCCTGGTTTAGCGAGGTCAGATTCTGTTTCAGATCCAAAGTGAAGATAATGTCGTTGGCGTGCTCCACCAGGTCCTGGTAGCGCTGCTCCAAGGCAGCCTGACGCCGCAGCGCGACCACCCACGCCAAGACACCCAGGATGGCGAAGGCTAGCACCGCCATGGCTGCCAGCATCCTCTGGACGGTCCACCATGGTGGCTTGCGCACCACCCTGGCATCGGCGCCCGATTGCATCACGATGCGAAAAGCCTGGCCATGCGCCTCGCCGTCCTTGTTCGACACACAAATCCCCGCGACTCGCAGAACGCTACCCACCGGAACCTTCAGTGGATTGGTGCTGTGCGGTTCGCGGATGACCGCCCCGAACACCACGCCGCCATGATTCAGCACTATGGTTTCCCTATCGGCAAGAGCAGAGCTGCCCAATACGGTACCTTCGGCCAAAACCGGTAAGGAATCGTAATCGCCGCTCAGCAACCCGTCCATGGTCACCGGAATCGCGCTCACTCGGGCCTGAAACCCGATGCGGCGGCAGACGGAGTCCTCCAGGGTGACGGTGTAATCTGAAACCTTTGGAAAACCAATTACATCCAGGCGGTCACCCGGCTGGAAAGCGACGGCCTCCGTGGCTTCCACACGAATCCCGGTCCGGCCATCCGACAAGTAAACCGTCCTGCCCGATTCCTGCAGCGTCACTGTTCCCTGCACCCTGATCCTGTGCCCCAAGGAACGTTGTGGCGCGAAACGGGCAACGGTTTCCACCGGTTGCACCGCCTGCGCGAAAGAGACCGCCGGCGCGCGGAGCAGGTTTAATTGGCCGAAATCCGGCGCGTAGATCAAAATCCCAACTAACTGCAGTTTCTTGTTGAAGATCGCCCCACAAACGCCGCGCAGCCGGACCTCGGCATCCACCAAGCGGCTGGGATTCGCGTCATGAACGCCCGGAACCACTGCCATCAGCCGGCCCCCAGCCACCGCGAGATCCAGCGTCAGCAGTCCGTCCAGCAGTTTGACCTTCCTGACAATCCCTCGCGTCTCCACCCACTGGCTGTCCTCGGCCGTCGACAGCATCGTTTCGAGCGAGGGCCGACGGGGTTGCGGCAGTGCAGCGCGCCCGATCACTCGATATCTGGGGTGCCCGATCTGGGGCGCGAAATCCGGTATTTCGGTGACGCCTTCCAAATCGACCACCGCTCCCGCGGAAAGCGCCGGCGATCCCTTCGCCACATGGACCCAGATTCCGGCCGTTGCATCCTGCACGAACAGGTCGGGAGTGTCCGAACTCATATAGGTGTCCCGTCCGAGAAAACTGGGACCGGAGGGGCTGAAATAAGTGACGACCGCTCGAAGGTGAACAGGGTATCCGCGCGCCGCGCGCCCCGGCGGCAATTGACGGATCTGAGATATTTTTGTTAGGGTTGGCAGGCTGGCTGCAGGGTTTACCGGTTGGCTGTGAGCGCTGGGGGCCCACGCCATTGCCGCCAGCGAGACTAGGCCCAAGCACATCGGGTAATGCGCGCCAGTCTTCGGAGGTGGTACAGCAGCCCTCATTTCGTGCTTTTATGCGATCCACGGCCCGCAACGGCCCCCTCTGGACGCATATCGCCTTGCTGCTATCTTCAGCCAGTACTAGCAGTGGGATCAATACTATCTTCAGTTGCTTTTTAGTACTAGTGGTTTTCTTAGCGTCAGCCGCGGATGGCCCACCGGATCAGTTCGGCGACCTTGGGCGTCTTTCCTTGCATCAGAATTGCGACGCGGAAGATGCGCGAGGCGGCGATTACCATGATGAAGGTGAAGACCAGGACTCCCGCCAAGCCGGCCCAAGGCTGCCAGGCCGGAACTCCGCCCCCCGGCATGGCCTGCCTGAGCAACATCAACATGGGCGTAAATGGCGGAAATAAGGAAAGCGCCGTCGAGATCGTCCCGTTCGGTTGCTGCATGATGAAAGCCATCAGGAAATAGGGGATCATCACCGGTGCAAGCAGGAGAATCGCCAGTTGCTGCGCGTCCTGCGGACTGCTGCACCCGGCCCCCAATGCAGCCGCGAAGGAGCACAGAAAAATCACGTCCGCGATCATGTAGGCGTAAAACCAAGGAAAAACAGCGAAGGGCACGATGCCGGAAAGTCCCATGCCGTAAAGAGCCAGAGTGCCGCCGATAATATAGAAGGCCGAACTGGTCAGCGACGTTCCCAGCGCGCCGAGCACCTTGCCCATCATCAGTTCGAAGGGCGTCGCCATGCCCAGTAGCATTTCCACGAGCCGCTGGGCCTTGTCTTCGGTGACCGCCGCGAGCATGGGGCTCGATCCGACCATCACGATCATGCCCAAAAGCAGCATGATGCCGAACGGCACGCCGAATTCGGCCACTTCGTTCTTCTTTCCCGCTTCCTGAATGGCGCCGGTTCTGGCGTCCCGCGAGACCAAGCCCAAGCGATTTACCTTGACTCCGGCCAATACGGAAGCCGAACGGCTTGGGTCCACTCCCAACCGGCTGAGACGCGCCCGGCGCACGCCTTCGATGATGGCTTCTTCCAGCCAGCGGCGCATTTCGTCAAAGCCGCCTGCCTGGGTGTAAGTCGATACCGGTCCCGGCTTCGCATCTTTCGTGGCGGTCTCTCCCTCTGGCGCGGGCGCCTCCAGGACATCGTGCCTGATGTCCACGAAGCCGTAAAGTTGCTGGTGCCGCACTCTTTCCGATAGCTCCAGGCGCTGCGCTGCAGGGTCTGTCGCCGGCGTTAGGGTTTCGAAAACGTAGCGCGGCTGCAGTTGGCGGTGAGTGGTCTTGTCGAAAAGCTCCCTGTTGTTCTTCTCCTGAGCGGATTGAATCACGAACGCCGAAACTGCGCCGCCGGCGCCGTCGATGATGGCAATGTGCCGCTCCTTCAAATCCGGCTTGGTTTGGATCAGCGCAAGACCGAGAAAACCGCCGCCGAACAGGAGCGGTGCTACTACCAGCCCGATAATGAAGGCCTTAGTGCGGATGGTCGCCAGATAATCGCGCTTGGCGATCAGCATAATTCTTTTAGGGGAAACGTCGTCGCCCCTCATGCTGCGGGCGCCTCCGCCGCTTCCGGGCCGGCGATGCGCACGAAGATATCGTGCAGGGACGGTTTCATGATGGAGAAACTGGTTACACTGGTGCGCGCGATGATGGCCGCCAGCACGCGCTGCGGATCGCACCCACGCGCCATGCGCAATTCCTGGACCTGGCCCAAATCGCGAATCCGCTCCACGTCCGGCAGGCCTCCCAGCGCTTGCGCTCCGCCGGCCGCCGAAATTCGGATGGTATCGTTGCCGTACTGCTCCTGAATCGCCGCCAGCGTACCGTCGAGAACCTTCCCGCCGCGGAAGATCATGCAAATGTAGTCGCACATGGTTTCGGCAACCTGCATGTCGTGCGTGCTGAGGATTACGGTGACGCCGCTACGCCGCAAATCGAGGATGGCGCTTTGGATGGCGTCGGCACTCACCGGGTCGAGTCCGCTGAACGGTTCATCGAGGATTAGCAATTTTGGCGCCGGGACCACAGTGGCGATGAACTGCACCTTCTGGCTCATGCCCTTGCTCAGCGTCTGCACCTTTTGCGATGCCCATTTTCCCAGATCCAGCCGCTTCAGCCAGCTTTTGACTTCCGCCGTCACCCCGCGGCCGCTGCGCAGTTCGCCGTAGAACTCTAGCATTGGCTGCACCGCCATCTTGCGGTACAACCCCCGCTCTTCCGGCAGATAGCCGATCAGTTCCGAGCGCGCGCCCAGCATTTGTTTCCCGAATACGCGGATCTCGCCGCTGTCCGGATAAAAGATGCTGGAGATCATGCGCATGGTGGTGGTCTTGCCGGAACCATTCGGTCCGATCAAGCCATACACCGAGCCTTCGGGAACCGTGAGCGATAAGTCGTTAACGGCAACTACAGCGCCGAAGGCTTTTGTAACATTGGAAATCCGGACGGCGTCCATCGATGCGCATCGTATCAGGTTGCGGGGCGCGCTACCGGAATGCCGCCCGCACCTCGCACCCGGGCGTGCCTTCGACGAGCTTGCCGTTGCTCACCACGGCGGTTCCGTTCACCAGCACATAGCGGATTCCGGTGGAATAACGGCCGGGGTGTTCATAAGTGGACGTGTCGCTGACGGCCGCCGCGTCAAATACGGTCAGGTCCGCATCCGCGCCTACCTGGATGCGCCCTTTGGCCCGCATGGCCGGTGCCCGCTGCTGCAAGCGTTCCGCGGGAAGAAGGCTCATTTTGCGGATGGCATCCATCAGGCTGAGCGCGCCGGTCTCGCGTACGTAGTGCCCCAGGATGCGAGCGTAAGTACCCGAACTGCGCGGATGGCCCTTGCCGTTGCGCATGCCGCCGTCGCTGGCGATCATCACCAGTGGATCCGCCATGGCGGCGTCCAGCGCGCTGGCGGGAATCATGTGCAGAATCACTCCGCCACCGGTCCGGCGGTACCGCGCGAACGAGTCCGCCGTCAGCCGCTCGCCCGTTTCAGCCCACTGCAGATCGGGATAGCCGATGCCCAACTTCTGCTGCCATCCGGCGTCGAACAGGGCGGATTCGATGCCCGACATGGCGGCGGTATAAGGATAAAGCTCCGTGGTGATATCGAGGCGGCGTCCGCGCGCAGCGGCAATCAGGGCCAGTAGCCGCGGGGTAGCCGCCAGTCCGGTGCTAGAGATGTGCGCCACGTGTACGGGAGCGCCTGTCTCCCTCGAATCGGCAATCGCTTCTTCCAGAGCAGCGATGCTTTCGTCGCCGCCGCTCCGCAGATGAACGAAACACGCCGCCCCCGCATGAGCCGCCGAAGCGAACATTTCCAGGATCTCCGCGCGCGAGGCGCCCGGCGTGTACTGCAGTCCCAAGCCGACGCCGAGCGCTCCTTGCGCGAGGCCCTGTTCGATGCCGCGGCGGCAATCCGCAATCTCCGCGGCCGTCGCGGCGCGGTGGGCCGCGTCACCCGTAGGCAGAAAGCCGCCGGGGTCGTGCATCAGTTCCATGCGCAGCGGGAGATGCCCCACCGATACCCCGTAATTGATCAACGTTTGATACTTGCGCTTGTCATACCAGGCCTTCACATCGGCCACGCCCACTTCCATCTCGAGGGCGGTGGTCACGCCGTCCATGGCTTTGTAGCGATAGTTTTCGGGGTCCTGGCCGTGCGAGTGCAGGTCGATGAAGCCAGGGGCGACCACCAATGCCGTGGCATCGATGGCCGCGCGGCCTGCGAGCGGCGCGCTTGAAATGGCGACGATTTTGCCACCGGCGATGCCCACATTGCGGATCGCATCCAGGCGGCTTTCGGGATCGATGACCCGGCCGTTGCCGACTACCAGGTCGAATTGTTGAGCGCTGAGCGGCGTCAGCAGGAACAAGAGCCAGGCGGGCCGCATAACGCGGCTAGTGGGCCAACATGGGCCGGATGGCCACGGCCACCACCACCATGATCGCCGATGCCGAAGGAATCAACAGCAAAGCGGTCTTCAGCCGCTTGGGATCGCCGCCGCCGATGGCGCCGATGATCCGCGAACTGACCGCCAGCCCGCACCAGCCGAGCGTGATCACCACGCCCATGGCAGTGCCGGTCATACGCGGGAATGCGTCGCCAACCATCGCCAGCGTTGTCGGAAATACCGGCGCCATGGCAATACCGGCGAGAAAGACCAGGATTCCCGCAGTGGTCGGATTGCTGGTCTTCAACATCAGAAATGTCGTTGCTGTCATCAGGATGGCCGCCGCCAACGTCACGAGTGGCGCGGGCACGCTGATCAGAATCGGCGAAACCGCCACGCGCCCGATCAGCAAGCCCAACGCGAAGCCCAGCGAAAGAATATTCAGAGCCCGCTTTTCCGGAATGCCCTGCGCAATCAAATGTTGCGCCAGCCAGTTCCAGACACCCACCTCGCAGGCAACGTAGAGAAACAAAAACAGCGCCAGCAGGAAAAGCACGGGCCGCCCGAGCACCGGCCCGACATCCGAAAAATCGAAGCTGCGCGCGCCGCTCGGCGCCGGCATCGGCGTCAGAATGTGAATCAGCAGCGTTACGGCCGTGAGCGTGGCCACGGTATAACAAAGCCGGATGGAATTGCGCTTCATCAGATTAGCCGAAATGAATGGCGTTGCAAGGCCCCCCAGCCCAAAGAAAAGATTCAGCAGATTGAGCGTAGTCGCGCGGCGGTCCTGGCTGATGTCGCTCACCAGCGCATTAGCGGCCGTGACGATAATGCCGCCGCCGAGGCCCAGGAGGAAGATGTAAAGCCGTATGCTGCCGAAACCCTTGGAATTGGGCAGCGCGAAGAGCGCCAGGGTGATCAGCGACAACCCCAATATCAGCCCGATTTTCTTGCCTTCGTTGTCGATGAGCGGACCCACGGCGATGGAGGCCAGAATCAGCCCCAACGCCTGGGTAAATGCGATCTGCCCAAGCTGGCTTGGCGTCAGTTTAAAACGCGCCGAAAGGTCCGGCAGAATGGTCCCCAACATGGCGGCAATCATGCCGTAAACAAAGATGGCGAGAATGGCGGCAAGAATCAGCATGCAGCGGATGGTAGCAGGATTTGGGTTCATATGGTTCGAGCGCACGACTGCTCAGCGGGCGTCCTAGAGGGATGCGGCCGCGCCTCATACTGGACAATTCTCCGCTCCCCCGCCATCCTGTACCAGCGGCCATCCGGGCCCACAGCCTTCGCCATCATCCGAAATATTCTTTTCCTTTACGACGAGGATTCCTCCGCGAAGCAACGGTAGCCGCAAAACGATTTTAGGGATCTGTTAATCTTAAATAGTCTTGCAGCGCCTTTCGCTCGCTGCTAATATCTGTTTGGCGGAAACAGTGCGTAAGGTTTCATTACTCGCCTCGGGCCAGATCGTCGGCCGCGGATCGCTGAATTGGATCGCGGACCGTCCCATAGTCGTCTCATTCGAAGTGACCGACTCCTGCACCTGCTACTGTCTGCATTGCGACCACGGCGGGCCGAAGGACGAATCCGCGAACCTACGACCGCGGGACTACCGGCGCTACATGCGGGAACTGCGTCCGTGCGTGGTGCAGGTTTCGGGCGGCGAACCGATGATGCGCGGCGATCTGGTCGAAATCGTGCGTGAAATCAAAGGCGGCGGACGGGTGCCTTATACAATTTTGGTATCCAACTGGTCGCTGATGACGGAAGATCGGTATATCGAGTTGCGTGCCGCCGGCATCGACCAATTTTCAGTCAGCCTCGATCTTCCCGACGACAGGCACGACGATTTTCGCGTTCACCCAGGCCTGTACCAGCACCTCAGCGACATCGTGCCGCGCCTGGCGCGCCTGGGCTTCGACGACATCGTACTAAATAGCTGCATTACCAGCGTCAACGTCAATGAGATTGTCGCACTTGCCGGCAAAGCGCGCGATTGGGGAGTTAATATTTGTTACAGTGCCTATTCACCCAAGCGCACCGGCGACCGTTCCTATTGTTTGACCTCGGCCGAGCAACTGCGTGCGCTGAACGAGGGGCTGGATATGATCGAGATGATGCGCGACGAGACGAATTGGATCGTCAATTCGTCGAGTACGCTGCTGGCCACCCGACGCTACTTCGCGGATGGCGGAGCGCCAGGTTGTAGGGCGGGTCTCAGATTTCTAGTGGTGCGCGCGGACGGACGACTGCAACCTTGCTCCATGCAAGACCGGCAGTTCCCCCTGGAAAAGCGCGAAGACATGATCCGGCAATTCACGGCGCAAAACGAGTGCGGCGAATGCTACGTGTCCATCCGCTCTTACCTGGATAAGAGCTTTACTCAACTGCTGGGCGAAAACGTGGCCGGCTTCTTGTCGTTAGATGCGCATCGACCGCGCTAGCGGTGCGCGACGGAGAGAGCGGCTTCCCGGCTTACCGGGGCGGAGACGGCATCGCCGATATGCATTTGGGCCCAATCGTAACCGAATTCCTTGCCGCAGTCCAAGCAGACTACATAGGTAGAGTGGCGTTGCCCCGCGGCCGGTGAGTAACCGGCTTTCCGCGAAGGCGTGATCGGGAAGGTGGTCTTGCGGTGGGAGCATCCCATTAATATATTCATTAAATTATTTAACATAGCGACGACCCTACATTTGCTTAGATACAAGGATTCAGCCACTGGTTTCAATTACGCAAGCCGGTTGTAACCGGATGAGTACCCTTGGCTACATTGACTAGTGAGGGTTGCGGCGCGAATGTTTCAAACGCCGAGTCTAGCGGCGACTGACTCCGCGATCTGTTTTCCGTGGAAGCGTCCGTTCTCGATGAAGATTTCGTTGGTGTGCATTCCGGCCACGATGACACCGGCTAAATAGATCCCCGGGCATTCGCTTTCCAGCGTTTGCGGATCGCTGCGCGGCCGCTGAGTTTTCAGGTCGAGAGTGATCCCTATTGCATTCAAGAACTTAAGGTCGGGACTATAACCCGTCAGCGCGAAGAGGAAGTCGTTCTTGATGGTCACTTCCCCGCTCGGGGTGCGCAGCAACAGCGAGTCGGGACGGATTTCGGCAACTTCCGATTGGAAGTAAGCCTGAATCTCGCCGCACTTAATGCGATTCTCGATATTTGGTTTGATCCAGTACTTAACCTTCTCGGAGATACCCGTACCACGATGAATTAGTGTTACCCGCGCACCCGTCCAAAAGAGTTCAAGCGCGGCAATGGCAGCGGAATTCTTGGCGCCGATCACGGCGACGTCATGATTGTAGTAAGGGTGTGGCTCCTTATAGTAGTGAAGAACCTTATTCAGTTCTTCGCCCGGCACATGCAGTAAGTTGGGGACATCGTAGTAGCCGGTGGCTAAAATCACCTTGCGCGCGTGGTAAGTGTGGTTCTGCTCCAATCGGTCTGTAGTAAATACCTGGAAAGCATTATCCACGCCGCCAATTGTTTCCACGCGTTCATAGTCGTGGATATCCAGTTTGAAATGATCCGCAACGCGCCTGTAATATTTGAGCGCTTCGTTGCGGTTCGGCTTTTCGTTCAGGCTCGTCATCGGTATATTCCCGATTTCCAGCAATTCCGGGGTGGTGAAGAAGACCATGTTGGTGGGGTAATGGTAAATGGAATTCACCACACATCCCTTTTCGATCAACAGCGTGCGAACGCCGCGCTGCTGTAGTTCGATGCCGCACGCAAGACCCGTCGGACCAGCCCCGACTACAATCGCGTCGAAATCGGTCACAGCTTGCTCTCGATGTCGGCGTAAACGCGTTCCAGGGCGCCCGTCAGCGCCGCCGCGTCTTTTCCTCCGCCCTCAGCCATATCCGGACGGCCGCCGCCTTTCCCGCCCACGGCTTGGGCCACCGCGGATACCAGCTTTCCGGCTTGGACTTTGCCTGTTAGATCTTTAGTAACCGCTGCCACGATAGTGACGGCCGAGCCTTCGACGGACCCCAACACAACCACGGCGCTCTTCCATTTGTTGCGCAGCGCGTCGACCAGCTCGCGCATTTGCTGCCGGTCGAGGCCTTCCGCTTCCGCCGCCAGAACCCGCGTGCCATTCACGGTACGCGCCTTGTTTTCGAGACCTCCGGCCGCCGCTTGCGCCAGCTTGCTCTTTAGTTCGCGCTGCTCATGTTCCAGGGACTTTTCCCGCGCCAGCAGTTTTTCGACATGCTCCACGAGTTCCGGTTCCGAAGCCTTGAGCAGGCCAGCCAGGCGTTGAACGGTGCCGGTCACTTCCTGATACTGCCGGAGCGCGCCCTCGCCCGTTACGCCTTCAATGCGCCGGACGCCGGCTGAGATGCTACCCTCGTAAACGATCTTGAAGACGCCGATATCGCCGGTGTGGCGCACGTGCGTTCCGCCGCACAGTTCCTTGCTGAAATCGGGGACGGATACCACGCGCACCTGGTCGCCGTATTTCTCGCCGAACAGCGCCATGGCGCCCGTCGCTACCGCCTGTTCGAGCGGGAGCACCTTCGTCTCGACCGTGGTGTTGCGCAGGATCTGCTCGTTCACCAACCGCTCCACTTCCTCGATCTCGGCCTTATCCAGGGCGGCGTAATGCGTGAAATCGAAGCGCAGGCGGGGCGGTTCCACCACGCTGCCGGCCTGCTTCACGTGCGTGCCGAGGACCTGGCGGAGCGCGGCGTGCAACAGATGCGTCGCGGTATGGTTGCGCATCGTGGAGAGCCGCGCCGGCAGCGCCACTTCGGCGCGCAATTCGTCGCCAACACGAATGGGCGCGGTGGTGACGATCCGATGCACCGTCAGCCCAGGCACCGCGGGATATGCTGTTTTCACGTCGGCGATTTTTTCTCCGTTCGCTGCGAACAAGCTGCCGCGATCGCCTACCTGTCCGCCGGTTTCCGCATAAAACGGCGTGCGGTCCAGAATCAGTTCCGCTTCCACGCCGGCGCGCACTTCATCGCGCAGTTCGTGATCCACCAGCAGCCCTTTGACCAGCGAGGCCGCCGTCAATTCCTCGTAGCCGAGAAACCTGGTGCGACCCTCGTCCACCAATTGCCGGTAGACCGGCGCAACGGTACCCTTCTCCGCGCCTTTCCAACTGGCCCGGGCGCGTTCGCGCTGGCGCTCCATCTCTCTGTCGAAGCCTTCCCTGTCGATCGCCAGGCCGCGATCGCGAGCCATGTCCTCCTGCTCGTCGAGCGCAAGACCGAAGGTGTCGTACAGCTTGAACGAAACCGTGCCCGGAATTACGGCGCCGCTGAGAGCTTTCACTTCCTCATTGAAAACGCGCTCCGCCACCAGGAAGGTGGTGGCGTAGCGATGCTCTTCGTCTTTCACTACGCGCGCCACGCGCTGTACGCTTTCCATCAGCTCCGGATAGGCGCCCTTCATCAGTTCCGCCACCGAACCGGTCAGCTTGTACAGAAACGGATCCTCCACGCCGATCAGGCGCACGTTGCGCATCGCCCGGCGCATGATCTTGCGCAGCACATAGCCGCGCCCCTCGTTGGCAGGCACTACGCCATCGTGAATCAGGAAGGTGGTCGCGCGGCAGTGATCCGCGGCAATGCGCAGGGCGGTATCGACCCGCGCGTCCGCTCCGTACGACAGGCCAAACATATCCGCGGCGGTGGTGATAATGGGCAGAATCAGATCGGTGTCGTAGTTAGAAAGCTTGCCTTGCAGTATGGCCGCGACGCGCTCCAGTCCCATGCCGGTATCGATGGACGGCCGCGGCAGAGGCGTCAGGACGCCGCTCGCATCCCGGTTGAACTGCATGAACACAAGGTTCCAGATTTCGACGAAGCGGCCTCCCGCGTCGCTTGGAAAAACTTCGTGTTCATGCCCGGGTTCGGAGGCTTGCGGGCCCAAGTCGTAGTGAATCTCGGAGCAAGGCCCGCAGGGTCCGGTGTCGCCCATCTGCCAGAAATTGTCTTTCTCATCGAGCCGGAAGATGCGCTCCTTGGGCACGCCGGCGACTCTCTGCCAAAGCAACTCCGCGTCATCGTCTTCGCGGAAAACGGTGACATAAAGGCGATCTTTCGGCATGCCGAAATCTTTGGTGACCAGATCCCAGGCAAATTCGATGGCTTCGGCCTTAAAGTAATCGCCAAACGAGAAATTGCCCAGCATCTCGAAGAATGTGTGGTGGCGGCGGGTGTAGCCGACGTTTTCGAGATCGTTATGCTTGCCGCCGGCCCGCACGCATTTCTGGGAGGTGGTGGCGCGCGAGTAATCGCGTTTCTCCTGACCCAGAAAGACGTCTTTAAACTGATTCATTCCGGCGTTGGCAAAGAGCAGAGTCGGATCATTCGCGGGGACCAAAGAGGAACTGCGCACGACGCGGTGGCCGCGCGCGGCGAAGAAGTCGAGAAAACCTTGGCGGATGTCGTTACCTGTCACGTATTAATTGTAGCGATGGCCGGGGTATACGTGCAGGTTGAGGGGAGGACCGCAACCCCGCAGTTGCGGCCCAATCGTGACTCTAGCTCTCGTAATGGGAGGTCGCGGCGCCGGCTTTGACCCGGCCTTCGCGGCGCTCCTCCTCTTTTTCAACTCCATGCGTGCTGGCCGACTTCTCGCCTGACGAGGAAATATCTTCTGCGCCGGTCTGCTTCAGCAGATCTTTCGCGCGCGAAATTTCTTCGGAACTTGCGCAGTGAACGGACAGCAACACGCCGCCGTCCTTGACCCGGCCTTCGTAGCGTTTGGCCTCATACTCCGGAATTCCCATCCCGACCAGCGCTCCAATCAATCCGCCGACCGCGCCACCGACTCCGAGGCCCGCCAGAGACGCCATGATGGGGCCTGCGGCAATCAGCGGACCGACGCCGGGAATGGCCAATGCGCCGATGCCGGCGAGCAGACCCAGCGTGCCGCCGACGATTCCACCGGTGGCAACGCCGGTAGTCGCGCCCTCCGGCGCCTTGGTGTTCTTCTCATGCGCGAATTGGCGGGAGCTTTCCGCATCCGGTAGCAATACCGAAATATCGTTGTACGAAAACCCTGCCGCCGCGATACGGTCTACCGCGCCTTCCGCGTGCGCGCTGTTTTTATAAATGCCGAAGACTGCTGTATTTTTGCCTGCCATTTTCATTACTCCTTAGTTTGGTTTGTTACTGGTTGACGACAGAAACTTGATCGGTCACTTTGTCCGCGCTGCCAGCTACGGCGACGGCTTTGGCGATCACCGCGCGCTTTTCATCGTCGGACTTCACCGGCCCTTTGACCGTGACCATCCCGTTCTGGCTGATGATCTTGACATTGTGCGCGTAGGTCGACAATGCTTTATCAGCCATAATCGACTTACGGATGTCACGGGTCATATCGCGGTCGGACTTGTTCATCTTCTGCTGATCGGCGGTGACCGCGCCCTGACTTCGGTCCCTCTTGTTGGTGGCCGAGTTGTCCGGATCTTGAGCGAAAGCGCTCAGTCCCGCCAGACACATAACGCCTGTTAGAATAACGTGAGAAATTCTCATAGCTGTGCACTTTTCGCGGCACTGGCTGCGCAAGAGCGCAAGTTCAGCGCCGCGATCCTCTCTGGTTTTTTAAACTCTCGCCCGGGCGACTGATCCGCCGGACGACGTTGGGGAATCGAGCACTTGCCGAACCCATGTGTGCTTACTTACGCAGCCGCCGGGACGGGTTTCCGACCCCCGGCCTTGACGTCCAACCCCAATCCAATTACATTCTGTACAGGACTATAGGCAGGCCTCGGGCTGGCAAGCGAAGTCTCTCCAGTGCTGAATGAAAAAGACGCGCGGATCGCCTTCCGCCGTTTCCGACGCCGCGAAGTCTCCCCCTCGATACTTCCGAATGAAAACTTGCGTACTACTTTTCGCCGCCCTTGCCCCAGCCGTCCTCGCGGCGCGGCAGCAGTCCCACGCTGGAGACGTTTCCGAGAAAATCATTGTCGACTATCCAGCCAATCATTCGATCTTTCCCCCCGATTTTGCTTCACCTACCATGGAATGGCGTGACGACGACCCCGCGGCGCACACGTGGATCATCGAATTCGACTTCGCCAACAGCGCCAAGCCGGTACGCGCCAGGTCTGGAGGGGAACGCCGCAAGATCGGTCCCGTCGACGAACGCTGTGCGAAAGCCGGCGCGGTTGCTCCCCAACTCAGCCCCAACCAGCAATCCGGCCACGCCTGGAAGCCCGACGCCGCCATCTGGGAAGCCGTCAAGAAGCGCGCGGGTACCCAGCCTGTCACCGTCCGCTTCTTCGGTTATGGGGACGACAACGCGAAAAAGGCGATCACCACCGGCCAAAGCGTTCTAAGCATCTCGCGCGATCCTGTCGCCGCGCCCATTTTTTATCGCGACGTCCCCCTGATCCCGGTTCCAACGGGTGAAAAAGGCGTCATCAACCCCTTGCCGCCCGAAGCCATCCCGTTTATCGCATGGCGGCTGATGGATCTCGCCGCCGGCCGCAGCCGGGTAATGATGGAAGGCCTTCCCACCTGCGCCAACTGCCATTCGTTCTCGCAAAATGGCCAGTGGATGGGCATCGACGTCGACGGCCCGCAAAACGACAAAGGCCTCTACGCGCTGGTCCCCGTGCGCAAGGAAACATCCATCCGCAACGATGACGTCATCCGCTGGAACTCGTTCTCCAACGATCCCGCGAAAAAGCGTTTTGGCTTCATGAGCCAGATCTCGCCCGACGGCCAGTACCTCATCACCTCCACCGAACCGCCGGATGCCGCCGTGAAAAACCTCCGCGACCGCCTTTACAACGGCTTCTATCGCGATTACGGTTTCGGCCAGGTTTTTTATCCAACGCGCGGCATTCTTTCCTGGTATAGCCGAGCCACGGGCAAACTCCAGCCGCTGCCGGGCGCCGACGATTCCGATATGGTGCAGACCAGCGCCTTCTGGAGCCCTGACGGCAAGTACTTGGTCTACTCCCGCGCCACCGCCCGCGACCCATACCCGCCCGGCGCCAAGGATTCGCAATACGCCAACTCGCCCGACGAAACCCAAATTCAATACGATCTCTATCGCATCCCCTTCAACGGCGGCAAAGGCGGCAAGCCGGTAGCCGTCGAAGGCGCTGCCGGCGACGGCATGAGCAATAACTTTCCCAAGGTGTCGCCGGATGGCAAGTGGATCGTCTTTGTGAAAAACAAAAACGGTCTGCTGATGCGGCCCGACAGCGAACTCTACATTGTGCCCTTAGCCGGCGGCCAAGCCCGCCGGCTGAACTGCAACCTCTCGCGCATGAATTCGTGGCACACTTTTTCGCCTAATGGCCGCTGGCTGGCTTTTTCGTCAAAGGGGCAGTCGCTGTTCACCCAGATGTTCCTCACGCACATCGACGAAAACGGCATCGACAGCCCGCCCATCCTGGTCGAAAACGCCACCGCCTCCAACCGCGCCGTCAACATTCCGGAGTTTGTCAACATTCAGCCGGACTTCATCGAGACCATGAACGCCCCGGCCACGGAATTTTACCGGCTCTTCAATGTCGCGGTGGGCCTGCAGGGCAAGGGTCAACTGGAGCCCGCCATCGCGCAATGGAAGACGGCTCTGGCGATGAGTCCGGACGAGCCGGCCGCACTTTACAACCTCGGTCTGGCCCTGGCCGGCGAAAAGCGCGACGAAGAAGCCGTTGCCCCGCTGCGCCGCGCGCTGGAACTGAAACCAACCGATTCGCGCACGCAAACCGGTCTGGGCATGGCGCTGTTGCGCACCAATCATCCCGATGAAGCCTTTGAGCACTTGCAAAAAGCCGTCGAGTTGAATCCGCGCGACGCCAAGGCGCAGGGCGCTCTAGGCAGCCTGCTGGCCGGACGAGGCAACCTCCAGGAAGCCATTGCGCATTTTGGCAAGGCCCTCGAACTCGACCCTAAGGATGCCGACATACAGAATTACATCGCCGTTGCCCTGGTGCGCGCCGGGCGGGCGGATGCGGCCATTCCCTATCTGGAAAATGCCTTAGCCGCCGATCCCGATGCTCCCGAGTTACACGGCAACATGGGCCTGATCCTGGCCCGCCAGGGGCGTTTTGACGATGCCATTCCGCATCTGGAAAAGGCATTGGCCGGAGGGTTCGATGCCATCGAAGCCCACCGCGCTTTAGGGCGGGCTCTTGCCGCGAAGGGACGTTTTGCCGACGCCCTGCCGCACTTCGAAGCTGTCGCCAAGCCCGACGATGCGCTGTCACTGGGTGCGCTTTCTTCGGTCTACGCCAGCTTGGGCCGCTTTCAGGATGCCTTACGCGCCGCTCGCCAAGGCTTGGCCGTAGCCACCACGCGCAACGATCGGGACTTAATCCAGGCCCTCAACAGCAGCATCGCGCTCTACGAAAAAGCCGGCTCCGAAGCTGCAGCCCCCCGTTAGCGACGCCCTTCAAGCAATTGAAACAGTTGCTTGTACTGGGCCGCCTGATCGGGATGTCCAGACCGCTCTAGCACTGCTCCCCGCAAGGACAACAAGCGCGGAAAGTAAAGCGATTCGAACATAGGAAATCCCGAGCCCTGTGGCAGGGGCGTCAATCGCAGCAACGGCTCAGCCCGGCGCCAATCGCCCGCCTCCGCATAAGCCCAGGCCAGCAGCACCGCCAAGCCGTCATCCAGATCGCTGCTCGGCCTTCGATACAGGTTTTGTAAAACGCCTGCCGCGCGTCCGAACTGCTTGTTCAATAACAAGCTATACGCCTGCGCATAGTCTCGGAGCGCCCCCGGCTCCGGAGCTGGATAAACGTCAGGCTGCGCCAGATACGCCACCATCGCAATCAGCGGCGCGGTTGCCGGACCCGTCTCCCCCGACGCCCGGCGCGCATGCCCGGCAGCACCAGCTTGATCGCCCAAACTCAACATCCAGATGGCAGCCTGGGCGTTGGCGCGCCCGGCAATCTCACGCGATGGTCCGCCCTGAGCCGCGCGCGCCACGCGGTCCATTGTGGCCAAAGCCTCCGGCCGCGAGCCGGTCATCCACTGCCAGGCCGCCGCCTGATAAGCGGCGTTCGGATCGTGCATCGCCTCGCGCCCGGCCAGGTATCGCTTGAACAAGCCGGTCGCGCCCGGGACATCGCCGGTCATCAGCCGCGCCTGCGCCGCCTTCAGCACTTCGCCGCCGTTCAGAAACCGTGGCGCCTTGGCATTCGCGGCCAGGTAGAATTGCTCCGCCTCCTTGAAATGGCTCAAGGCGAAATGTACATCCCCCAGCGAATCCAGCGGATTCGGCTCGTTGGGCCGAAAGTGCTCGTAACCGCGTAGCACCCGGATGGCGGTTGGCAAATCGCCCGAGTACGCCGCCGCATAGCCCATCGAGTTCAATGCTGTTACATCGTCCTGGCGGACCGACAGCCCGCGCCGGAATTCCACGATGGCGTCATCGTAGGCGCGGATGCTCATCAGGGCTTCGCCCAGAGCGCGATGGCGGTTCGGATCCGCCGGATCGCGCCGCGCCAGTTCGCGCCGCGCGTCCAGTTGCGCTTTGAAATCGCCGCGCAACCTGGCTCCGGCAAAGTCCAGTTCGGCGTTGGTCAGGGCGGAAAAGTGGGCCCGGTGCGCACTCGCCTCGACCAGAATCTGTTCCGCCTCCGCCCGGTTACGCTGCCCGAGCGCCGCATCCAGCCAGAACACATAGGCGTGCCCAAACTCCGGATCGTCCGCGGCCGCCTTCGCAAAGGATGGACCGCCCGCCGCGACGTCCGGCGCCTCCTCGCCCGCTACAAAATCTTCCAGCGCCTGCGTGCTCCCGGTCCCGAACGGATTGCTGTCGCCTAACTGCCGCGCCAAGGCGCTTGCTACGGGAATGGGGCCGGCACTCACCGGTCCGCTGGCGTTAGCGGTGGGCATCAGGCGATGCGTCGTCAAATTCTCCGCGGTGGCCGAGGCGTAGATCGTTCCCCGAGCTACAAAGAAGTCGCCGTATACGACCTGATTCGCGCCCGCTACGAGCGCGCCAGTCAACTCCGTGGAGATCCCAGGTACACCGGCCACGTGCGTGCCCAACTGCGCGTCATAGGAATGCAAAGATTGAAAGGGAATCGAGTAGCGCTGGGGAGAGCCTTGCAGTTCCGTGGAGATGACTTCCGCGAATCCCCTGCCCATCCAATTCAGAGACACGTCAGACGACAGATTTTCAAAGCGCAGTACAGCGGTCTGAGGAATCACTGGCGGCGCCTCGCGGCGTGCGCATGCCGTCAAACCCGCCGTTAACACAAGAATCGCTGCTCGATAGCGCAGCAATGCTACCTTACCGAGCCGTGACCGCTAGGAAGTGGCCCCTGCCAGCTATAGTACACGCGGCTCCAGCGTGAGCAATTCCTTGAACTCCGGCAAATCCCGCAGCGAGGCAAACTCCGGATCCTGCATCATCTTTTTGCGATCGACAAAGCCCTCTTCGAGCGCCTTGCGGATATATTGCAAGGCCCGATCCTTCTGACCCTGCTTGGCGTAGATCTTAGCCAGGTAATAATGGAACCGCGCGCGCTCTTCGACAGTCCGCTCCTGCAGCAGCACGCCGTAAGTGTTGCGGTGTTCGAACACTTCCGGATCTAGCTGGAAGGCGGTGTTATAGGCCTCCCAAGCTTGCTTGTACTTCTTTTCCGCAAAAAAGGCGGTGCCCAGGTTGCTGTAGATGGACGCTGAACCCGGCGACAGTTTCAGCGCATGCTTGTAGGAACTGGATGCCCGGCTATAGCGTTTTTCGGCGTAATAGATGGTGCCGAGGTTGTTGATCGCTTCCGCGTATTTGGCATCCTTCCGAATCGCGAGGCGGTATCGTTTCATGGCTGCATCCAATTGCAGCATCTGGTGATAGGCGATCCCTTCCTTGTTCAGGATCACGGCGGAATCCTGGGGCGCCTGCTGATACGATTCGATGGCTTCGCGATACATCTTGCGGGCCATGTAGACGTCGCCGCGGTCCTCAGGCTTCAGTGGAGGATTTACGGCGGGAGCGGATACGGCTGGCTGCACGGGCGGTAACTGAGTGTCGTGTGCAGGAATAGTATCCTGCGCCATCAAACCCCCGGTAATCAGGCACGCGCCAGCAAGAACGACGAGGTTACGAGCGGAAAGCATACGGCCTCCCCCTTTTGCTCTATTTAAGCACACCCCGTAACTTTTGCCAAAAACTTTTCTTCTCTCTGGGTTTTTCCTGCTTTTGGGCCGTCTGGACCGGCGACAATGGCGGAGCATCCGCCGCCGGTCCAGGCCGTTGCGCCGCCAACCCTGGAGGCGGCAGCACTATATGCGGCGAGACGCCGGTAGCCGCGGGACTGGCAGGCACTTCCCAGCCAGCCACATGGGTCACAGTCTGTCCGCCGCCATGCAGCGGACAGGAGGTCACAGGCTGCGTTCCCGAGATATAAACTTCGGTTATCGTTTTCGGACAACCCGCCGTCGCCAGGAGTCCGGACTCCGGGTCGATTTCCACCGATACGATACCGTCCGGCGCGGCGAACGGCCGCGCATCGCGGTATGCCCGGTACTGCAGCGCCCGCTTCATGAAATCGGTCCAGATCGGCAGGGCCGAGTGCGCGCCTTCAAGATCGAGCGTCCGGTCGTCGTCGAAACCAACCCAAACGATGCACAGCAGTTGCGAGGTATAGCCGGCAAACCAGCCATCGTGCGACGTACCGGTCTTGCCGGCAGCCGGTACGCCGAAGCCGCGCGCCCGAACGCCCGCGGCGGTGCCGCTGCGCATCACTTCTTCCATCAGGTTGGTCATCAAGTAGGCCACCCGAGGGTCCAATACCTGCCGCTCTTGCCTTTTGTTGGTAAATATGTCCTTGCCGTCCTGCGCACGCACCATCGAGACAAAACTGGGTTTGACGTAAATACCTTGATTGGCGAAAGCCGTATATGCCCCGGCCATCTCCAGCGGCGTGACGTCGTAAGATCCCAGCGCCACGGCCGGTGTCGGGTGGATATCGTAGTTCAATCCGGCCTTTTTAGCGATATCCACCACCGCATTGAACCCCACCATCTCGCCGATCTTCACCGTGGCCACGTTCATCGACTTGGCCAGCGCCTGGCGCAGGGTTACGGTGCCGTAGAACTCGTGCTTGAAATTGCTGGGCTCGTAGGGTTTCCCGTCATACCAGAAGGTGGTCGGCTCATCGAGCACCGTAGTGCTGGCTGTCAGGATCCGGGACGCGCCGTCGATCGCGGTATTCATGGCCGCAGTGTAAACGAAGGGCTTGAAAATGGAACCCGGTTGCCGCTTGGCCAGGATGTGGTTCAGTTGGCTGACACCATAATTGCGGCCGCCCACCAAGGCCTTGATTTCGCCCGTGTGCGGATCGAGAGCAATCAGGGCGCACTGCGCCTCTGGAATCTGCCCCTTAAAGCGCTTCTGCTTGCGAACCTGTTCGTCGACGCCCTGCATGCCGTCGCGGACCGCTTCCGCCGCAGCCCGCTGCAAGTCCATATCCAGGGTCGTGTACACGCGGAACGAATTCGCCTGAAAATCGATATCCTGAAACTGGCTTTGCAGGAACTCGTTCACCTGATCGACGAAGTAGGGGGCGTCCAGCGATTGCACCGCGCCTTTCGCGAGGTTGAGGGGCGATTCCACCGCCAGCGCATATTCCCGGTCGTCGATATCGTCGTTCTGCCGCATTAGCGAAAGAACCAAGTTGCGGCGATCCTTCACCCTATCCGGATTGCGATAAGGGTTGTAGAAGCCCGGCCGCTGGATAATACCGGCCAGCGTAGCCGCCTCCGGCAGGCTCAACTGGCGGATGTCCTTGCCGAAATAGACTTCCGCCGCTTCGCCAAAACCGTTAATGCTGAAACTGCCCCGGCGCCCCAGATAGATCTG
Source organism: Bryobacterales bacterium (assembly GCA_963738375.1). Lineage (GTDB taxonomy): Bacteria > Acidobacteriota > Terriglobia > Bryobacterales > Bryobacteraceae > Bog-159. The sequence continues at coordinate 153,261 of CAVTWL010000009.1, forward strand.
GTTGGCATAATCTTCGAAAATCTGCTGCTTGGAAAGGGTGCGCTCCAGGTGGAGCGTCATGATCAACTCTTCCAGCTTGCGTGTCCAGCGCTTTTCCGGCTCCAGCCACAGGTTCTTCGCCAACTGTTGGCTCAGGGTGGAGGCGCCCTGTTCCTTGCGGCCCTCCTTCAAATCCACGTAGACGGCTTTGAAGATGCGCAGGGGATCGAATCCCTGGTGCTGGAAGAAGCGCTTATCCTCTGCAGAGTCACCGCGTCGATCAACACTTTCGGGATGTCGGAAAATTTTACGAGGCGCCTCTTTTCGCGGTTTCGATCGAAGAGGTTGGTGATCAACTGCGGCTCAAGCTGGTATTGGCTGCGCGCCGTGTTGTCGCGCAGCGAGACGATCTTGGTGATTTTGCCGTTGGAAAACTTGATGACCGCCGCTTCCTCGTCAAAGTAGGAGTCGGGACCGGGCACGATTTCGATATCGCCGTCTTGCCGGAGTTCGAAGCTCCCGATTGCATTGCCGCGCGAGGCGGAATATCCACAGCGCCGCAGTTCCGAGGCAATGTCCTCCGGTGTCATCGTATCGCCTACCGCAATCAGCCGGGGAGAGGCGAAGATCTTGGAAGTATTGGCAAATGGACCAGCTCGCAGCTTCTGGTCGATGAGTTCGGAGTACTTGGCGTAGAAATGAGTGAAGAGTCCCGCAAAGATCAGGAAAATCAGGGTGCAGGAGACAACCAGAAGCTTGCCTAACGGATGCAAAAAGAACCGGACCAGGTAAGCCTGCCTGGGTACCCGGACCCTGACTTTTTTCTTGGCGGCAGGGCGCTTCGAGTCAGATTTCTTCTCTGGCACTAACAACAATTCTCTCATAGGTAGGCAGCGCGGACCGCTAATGGGACGTTAGCGGCTGCCTGCGCCAGGATAGAAATGCAGGTCGACCGTGTAGAGCGGGAGATTGACCCGCACCATGTACCGCACTTCAATATGCACATTTCCGGCAGACCTTTGGATATGCACGTTATCCGCCACGACCGGAAGGTCAAGTGTGTCAGCCTTTGAGAGTATCCACGAACGCAGCACGTCGTCGGAAGCCGTGGGCGCGCCGGCACGTTGTGTCACCTCGTCCACGAACTGCTGCAACTCCTGGTTGTGGAAATAGATGGGCGCGAGCCGGATACCCAGGATCACGAGCACCGCCAGCACCACCAAGCCTGCCGCCTGCCGCCAGCGCGAGGTCGTCACGGCCAATCGTCCGAATCACGCGCCGACGCGAACAACTCGTCCCAGATCTCGCCGTGCGGATTCCACCGCGGATTCTCGAGGCCGGAGATCTGGAGCTCCGCCAAAGTCAAAGTGCCGTGGCCATACGGGCAGATGTATTCGATGCGCGGCTTGCCCAGGAACAGCATGCGGCTCCACGATCCGGTCTCCACGGGCATCCGTAGCCGCCGCAGGCAGACACGGCAGCGATACCGCTGATCCCAGATGCACAAGTAGAGCAACCCGCAGCATCCGAGGAACCACAAGCCAGCCACCATGGTGTACGGCAGGTCGTACATGAAGCGTCCGGGAGCGAAGTTGTGAAACTTCGGCGGGAACGGCCAGGAGGCGTTCAGCCAGCGCAGCAGGGCGCACATGAACCCCGCGCACGCCGCGATCTTCGCCGCCAGATAACCCCAGTACCGCATAAACCCTTAGATGCCACCGCCCAGCGCTAAGTTTCCAGGCCGCGCGTGCTTAACTCCGCAAAAGATTGCGGACCAGGAAGAAGACATTAGCCGGTCGTTCCGCCAGCCGCCGCATGAAATAGGGATACCACGCTTGTCCGTAAGGCACATACAACCGCAGTCTATACCCTTCGTTAACCAGACGTTTCTGGATGTCCCGCCGGATGCCGTAAAGCATCTGAAATTCAAATGAGTCGCGCGAAATCTTGCGCGCTTCGACGAACTGCCTGGTCTGCTCCACGATGCGTTCGTCATGCGTCGCTATGCCTGGGTATACGCCTTTCTCAAGGAGAAGGTTCATCAGTTCCACGAAATTCCGGTCCACATCGGCTTTGCTCTTAAATGCCACCGAGGGCGGCTCCAGGTAGGCGCCTTTGCACAGGCGTACCCGAATCCCGCGTTCGCATAACGTCTCCACGTCCTTCCGGCTGCGATACAGATACGCCTGGATCACCGTGCCGGTGGTCTTGTACTTGTCATGAAGCGCCGTTACAATGCCCAAGGTCCGGTCCGTGTATTCGCTCGATTCCATGTCGATGCGGACGAAATTGTCCAGCGCGGCGGCTTCTTTGACCAAGGCTTCCACGTTCGCCGTGCATTCGCTGAGCGACAGGTCCATGCCGAACTGCGTCAGTTTCAAAGAGACGTTCCCGTCGATCTTGCGCCTCACGATCTCCTGCAGCGCCTGGAGGTATGCGTCGCGCGAAGCCACGGCTTCGTCGAGAGACGAAACGTTTTCGCCCAGATGATCCAGCGTGACGGCGATTCCTTCCGCGTTAATTCGCTCGCAGGTTTCGAGCGCTTCGGCCAGATTGTCGCCCGCCACGAACCGGGCCGACAGCCGCCGGGCCCAACTGGAGGTTTCCATCCAGTGCCGCAGTTGCTTCTGGCGCGAGAGGAACAGGAAGAAGGTGCGCATGGCTACAAGCTATCAGCTTTCAGGGTGGAGGTTACGGGGAAGTCCTGCCTCTCACCTCCGGAGTGCTCGCCTGCGGAATAGGAACGAAAAGCGGCATCCGGCAAGACCCGCCAGGCAATGGGGCCGGTTGGACCGGCGCCTCCGTCAACCGCTTTTACCGTATCTTAGCCGTACGAGGGGAACAGCGCACCTCTAGAGGCCGTTGGCGTCAGTCAGAATCCAGACCATGTAGTAGACCGGATCGGCATAATCTCCGGCGAACACCAACATCCGGTTGTTGGCCGCGTCATACACCGCCGTGTGCTCCCACCGTTTATCCGGCAAGTAACCGCCCGGCTTGAGTTGCGTCCAGACCGGGACGCCGCCGACGCCATTCGCAAACGTGAGCACCCAGGTGTCGTTGAAGCCGTTCGGCGCTTCCGCCTGCGAGAAAGGCGCTCCCGTCCAAAGACAATCATTCGATTGTTCACCGTGTCGTAAACCGCGGTGTGACCATACCGGCCGCCTGGCGAACCGCCGCGCCAGGAGCCACGATGTTAGCCCAACGCGGCTTCCCGCCCACGCCGTTGGCATTAGATAAAGTCCACACGCCGTTCGTAGCAGCGGTGAGGGAGAGATTCGCGCCGCCAAATACGGTCATGATATTGTTTGCCGGGTCATAGATGGCGGAAGCGCTTTCCACACCGGCAGCCGCCTTCCCCGCCGGGGCAAGTTGAACCCACGCGGGCGTGCCACCTAAGCCGTTGGCGTTGGTCAGCACCCAGACGTCGGAAAACGTCTGGGTTGCCGTGTTGCCGCCGAATACGATCATGCGATTGTTGGCCGGGTCATAGACGGCGGTGTGATCGGACCGCGGCGTGGGCGGCGTGCCGGACGGACTCAGTTGCGTCCAAGAAGGACTGCCTTGGCCGTTGCCGTCGCTCAAAACCCACACGTCATTGAAGAACGTTTCCGGCCCTGGGGAGAAAGTCAGGCCGCCAAAGACGATCATGCGGTTGTTGGCGGCATCGAAGACCGCGCTGTGGTCGCAGCGCGCCGGTGGGGCGTCTGCCGCGCCGCTTGCGATCTCAGTAGTCCAACTCGCCGCGGCTGGATTATTCTGGAGGACGGCATTGGTAACGGTGGCCTCCGCGCCATAGTCGATCCCTCCAAATACAATCATCAGGTTCGTCGCCGGATCGTAGATTGAGGCATGGCTGCTCAACCCGGTATCTGCCGTCAGGGCATAGTCGGAGGACCATGCCGGCTGGGCTGGTGGCGCCGAGTTTGCCTGAGCCGCCCGTTCACGAAGGGCACGCTGGCGCGCGCGTGGCGATTGCGCGTGTTCCTGCCCAAATGCAGATGCAAAGCTGAGTACCAGCAATCCCGCACAGACGTAAGGTCGATTCATTGAAATCCTCCCGCGTTCTGTAAGGTCGCAGTTTCAAAGCAGGAACTGTAAGGGCGCGCGCAAATTAATTTGCTCGCCTCCGGGCCGGGGGCTATTTCTCCACGCCCCGCAGGTAGTCCCGAACCGCGGCCTTGCCAAAATAGTTGGCCGCCCCCGCCGCATCGCTTTGATAAAGGTCGTCGCGAATCGCTGGATCTGCCCCCCTATGTATCAGCAACTGCACCATCGCAAGATGGCCGTTCTGCGCCGCCATGATCAACGCCGTCACACCTTGACCGTGCGTGAGGCCGCCAAAGGTGGCTTTCCGATCAATGCTGTGCCCCGTGGTCGAGAAGCCACCCGGCCGTTTCCAGGCGATTGCACACCGCCGCCCAAATCAGCGGCGTTCCGCGATAGGGATCGGCATCCAGCCGCGCTCCGGCCTGCACCAGGCGCGCCAGCACCTCGGTGCGCCCGCTCTTACAGGCCCACACCAGGGCTTCGTCCAAGACTTCTTGCGGATCGGCCGTTGGACGCCAATCGGGAAAACCGCTGTGCGGCCGATAGAAGCCGCGCGCCGCGCAAGCCTTCGCCGTGAGCGTCCCATCGCCACCGAAGCACTGCTCCAATAGTTCTTGGTTTCCCAGGCCGGCCGCAACCCGCAGATTGCCCGGGGCGATGCTACGACTGCCCAGCAAATCCGCCACATCGCGATGACCCCAAAATAACGCGACGACCAGCGGCGTCCCTCCTGCGCCATGCGCTTCGGCGTCCGGATCCGCCCCGCCGTTTATCAGCACAGCGGCCATGTCGCGTTGGTTGGAGTAGGCGGCCTGATGCAGCGGCGTCCACCCCCGGTCGTTCGCGTCGTTTACCGCCGCGCCGGCGTCGAGCAGCGCATTAACGAGCGCGACGCTTACTTCCGGATCGGCCTTGGCGGCGACACTCACGGCGAGGTTCAGGAGCGTATTCCCGTTGGTGCCGCGTTCTTGCGACGAGCTGAGGAGTGCGCTTGACCAAACCGCGGAGTGCCGCAACATCTCCGGCCTGTACAGCTCGGAAGGCCGCCAGAAAAGGCTCGGCTGCCGCGGCGCTCGAATCCGATGCCAGCAGGTTCACCCGCTGCGTCAACTCGTCCCAGGTGTCGAACCCATGTTCCCGCGCATACACCAGCCTGGCATCTGCGTCGGTGAAGGGCGCGCGGCTAATCTCGCTCGTCCGAGCACTCCGGGAAAGCGCGGATGCCATTCGCGAATCTGTTCCAGTGCGGCGGGAACCTCCCATTGCCGGGTCCGCAGCAGGCCGTCCACGCGCTGGCCGATCCATTGCATGTCGGGGACGAAGATCCGGGTATGGCGCGCCCGCGGGGACGGCTCGGCATAGGCCTTTAGCCGGGTCCAACTCGCGAAGCCTTGCTCGCTCGCGATCGACGAACTGGGCGTCATGCAGCGCCACCTCCCGCTGCAATGTGGAGTCATCCACTTCGGCCCAGCGGCTATGGCGTTCGCGCAAACGCGCCAGCGCACCGGCTTCTCCGCGCCGCACCGCGCGCAATAGTTCGCGAGCCTGTTTCTTCTGTTGTTCGAGATTCAAGACAGCCTCCTTCGTTTGCCCGGTCCGCATGACAGGCGAAAGAGGGTCTCCAACAAAGTGACCTCAAAACCAACAGGTGGGCGCGGCCCTTTCCGCGGACAGGACGCGCCCCGCGCGCGTCTGGAAATCAGCTTACCAAAGGCGAGGCGGTCGTTCAATCGCTGAAGTAGAATACTAACCATGACAAGTCCGGGGCGGCGTCGTGTTTACCCTGACACCGTAGCAGGATCTCGCGCTACGAACCAGGTCCCCGAAAAATCAACCGACCAGCGCCGCTAGGCGCCGCTCCAAATACCGGCGCTCGCTGTCGTTGGTGACCAGTTCGAGTGCCCGCCGGTAGCTCTTGGCCGCCTGCGCCGCCGAACCCAGACGCCGCAGCAGATCCGCCCGCGCCGCATGGAGCAGATGATACCTGTCCAGTTCGCTCGATGCCGCCAGTTCGTCGATCATACGCAGCCCAGCCGCCGGCCCGTTGGCCATGGCCACGGCTACCGCGCGGTTTAAGGTCACGATGGGCGACGGTTGCAACCGTTCCAACGCACCGTACAGCCGCACGATCCGCGCCCAGTCCGTATCCTCAAATCGCGCCGCCTCGCAATGCACCGCCGAGATCGCCGCCTGTATCGCGTAAGGACCCGGTCCAGCCGCTATCGCTTCTTCTACCAGCGGCAGAGCTTCGGCAATCTGCCGCCCATCCCAGACGCCGCGGTTCTGGTCCTCCAAAGTCACTAGTTCCCCGGCTTCATCCAGCCGTGCCCCGCGGCGGGCATCGTGCAGCAGCATTAACGCCAGCAGCGCTGTCGCCTCCGCGGGTGGACGCGGCGCCATTAGAGTCCTCACCAGACGGCCCAGCCGGATGGCCTCCGCGCTCAAATCCGTGCGCACCAGCGGCCCGCCCCTGGTCGCAACGTACCCTTCATTGAAGACCAGGTAGATCACCGCGAGCACCGCGTCCAGACGGTCCGCCATCTCGCTCGTCTGCGGCACGCGATACGGAATGCCCGCATCGCGGATCTTGCGCTTGGAGCGCACCAGTCTCTGGGCCATGGTCACCGGCGGCACCAGGAAAGCCCGCGCGATTTCCTCGGTCTCTAGGCCGCACAGCGTGCGCAGGGTCAGCGCCACCTGCGCTTCCGGAGCCAGCGCGGGATGGCAGCAAGTGAAGATCAGCCGCAGGCGGTCGTCCGGAATCTCACCGGTATCGTAGTCCGGCTCCTCGGCCGTTCGCACAAACCCCTCGGCGACGTAGCTGTCGAGTTTTTCCTTGGTCAGCGCCCGCCGGCGGATGCGGTCGATCGCTTTGTGCCGCGCCGTCTGGATAATCCAGGCCCGCGGCGATTCCGGAATCCCGCCTGCGGTCCATTGATCCACCGCTGCCGTAAAGGCCTCCTGCGTGGCCTCTTCCGCGAGATCGAAATCGCGCGTCAAGGCGATCAGTGTCGCTACGATGCGGCCCCAGTCCGACCGGTAGACCGCTTCCACGGCGGCGGCCGCCGCGTCGCTGGGCATAATCGAATTATATTGATTTCTACGTCCGGCGTGTCGATTTGCGCCGGCCTGGTTCGACTATCACAGTAGGAGGACTGCACCATGAGATACATGCTTCTGGTCTATGGAGAGGAGCAAGCCTGGACCGACGCCGAACGCGCCGCTTGCTACGTTGAGTCCAGCGCCCTCGCGAATACCCTCCAAGACGAAGGGAAGTTTCTCGCCACCGCGCCCCTGCAGCCGGTTGCAACCGCCACAAGCGTTCAGATCCGCGACGGCAGACGCCTGGTTACCGACGGCCCTTTCGCCGAAACCCGCGAGCAGTTGGGTGGCTACTATCTGATTGAGGTCCAGGACTTAGACGAAGCCCTCGCAATCGCTGCCCGCATTCCAGGCGCCCGCAAGGGAACCGTCGAGGTCCGCCCGGTAGTCGAAGTCGGGGGCTTGCCCTCATGAGCCAAGTCCTCTCCCACCGGCGTCGGATGATTCTGCCTTCGGAACCAGTGCCTCCACGCCGATCACCCGGGCGGACGCCCAAGCGGCGTCTGCGAACCGGCTCGGTACGGCAGTGAGCACAATCGGAATTACCGTGTCGTCAGCCGGCGCGGCAGGAGGTTTGCCCGCCTTGCTCTCCACCAGAGCCAGGTACTTCAGAATGGTATAAATGTCCCCATCCTCGGGCACACGCAAATCGAAATCCAGCGTGCGGAAGCGTATCCCGATGTGCTTGTCCGCCAGCCCCCACACCATGAATGCACTACATTCCACGGCATGTTCGAACCACTGTTCCAACCCCGGGGGCGTTTCAAGGTCCAGGAAAATCTCGACATTTTGCTCCTGGTCGCGCGCAAACTCCCGCACTTGCACTTCTCCGGTATGCGCCGTAGCCCGCCAATCCACATGCCGCGCGCTTTCAAACACCTCGTACGGACGGATGCGATAGAAGTCGCGGCCCAAGCCGCGATAATGCGTCTCGATCTCGCCCGCCAAATCCGCCAGCAATTCATCGAACCCCGCCTGCGGATCGATACATGGATAGACGATGACTTCGCGCCGCAGCACCACGCGCGCCGTTTTTTCCAGGAAGCCGAAAGGGAACCGCGTATGAAACGCAAAGTGATTCTGCCGGTATTCCCCGCGCCGCGCGAAGCGCACCTGCACCGTCTCCGTCAGCGTAGCTCCCCCCGGAATCACTGGAAAATAAACCGGCGATTGCAGAATAGGCAGCGCATCCTCCTCGACGCCCACCACGTGGATGGAAAACGACGGCATCCAGAATTTCACGTTGCGCACGTACAACATGGCAGGAATGGTGCGCCGCGCCGACACGTGCTCCGGCGCCAGAAAATCCAGTTGCAGGCCCGCCAGGCATAAGCGGCTGACCAGGCCCGATACCATCAGCGTGGAGAGCATGGTGGCCAGGATCAGGAAAAACAGGTTGTTGGCCGACGCCACCGCACCGAAGCCCACAAGGACGACCGCGGCGGTGAACAACACGCCGCCGCGCGTGACCTTGTACTTGATCCGCCGCAGCATGAGATGCCGCAGCCGAAACCAGCGCTCGTCCAGTGCCCCAGGCCTCCCAAAGCCCTACCTCTGTTGTGTCACAATCGGGAGTTCCATGTCGAGTGCCGCGAGTTCCGAACCAGCGCCGGCCGGTGCGCGACTGAAGCGCACTTTAGGTTTGTGGGACCTGGTTTTCTACGGAATCATTCTTATCCAGCCGACCGCGCCGATGCCGCCGTTCGGCGTAGTCAGCCAAGTGGCCTACGGGCACGTGGTTACCACCGTCTTAATTGCCATGGTCGCCATGCTATTCACGGCGATCAGTTATGGGCGCATGGCCCGGGCCTTTCCCAGCGCGGGCTCCGCCTACACCTACGTCGGCCGCGAGATCCATTCCGGGCTGGGCTTCGTTACCGGATGGAGCCTCGCCATGGACTACATCCTGAATCCCATTATTTGTACGATTTGGTGCAGCAAGGCCGCGTTGAACCTGGTACCCGAGATTCCGTACGTGGGGTGGGCCGTGTTTTTCGCAGTGCTGTTCACCTGGCTGAATTTGCGCGGGATTCGCGCCACCGCCCGCACAAACGAGGTTCTGGTGCTCGCCATGTGCGTCGTCATCGTCTATTTCTTCGTCGCCGCGGTGCGCTATCTCATGCACCAGCACGGTGTCTCCTATACGCAACCGTTCTACGATCCCAGCACGTTTAGCCTGGGGCGCATCTCTACCGGGACATCTGTCGCGGTGCTCACTTACATCGGCTTCGACGGCATATCCACGCTTTCCGAAGAAGCTCGCAACCCGCGCCGCAACATCATGCTCGCCACCGTGCTGACCTGTTTGATTACCGGTGTGCTGGCCTCCGCCGAGGTTTATGCCGGGCAGCTCATCTGGCCGGATTTCCGCCAATATCCCGATGTCGATACCGCCTTCTCTTTTGTCGCCAAACGCGCCGGAGGTCCGTTCCTGTTTCACGCCGTGAATCTGACGCTGCTGGTCGCCACCATCGGATCCGGTATGGGTTCGCAGCTTGGCGCGGCGCGGCTTCTATTCGGCATGGGCCGCGACAACACCATTCCCCGTAAGTTCTTTGGCGCCATCGAACCCAAGCATGGCATTCCCCGGAACAATGTATTGTTTGTCGGCGTCCTGGCGTTGATGGGCGCGTTCGCCATGACTTACGAGCTTGGCGCGGAGCTGCTCAATTTCGGCGCCATCATCGGCTTTATGGGCGTAAACGCCGCCGCCTTCATTCACTATTTCCTGCGCAGCGACCGCCGCACCCTGGGCACATTCCTGCCCCCGGTCCTGGGCTTCATCTTCTGCCTCGCCATCTGGACCAGCCTGCACAAGCCCGCCCTCATCGCCGGAGGCATCTGGCTGACCATCGGCATCGTTTACGCCGCCGTCAAGACCAGCGGCTTCCGCCAGGCTATTGTGTTTTCCGATCCGCCGCCCGAATAGCAGCGCGCACCGTGACCAGGTGCTGACCGCGCGGCAGACAAATCGCATTCGGTCCGGCTTTCTCGATGGGGGCTGGAACACCGTCGATTTCTAGACTACCCGCTTCTTCGCTGAAGATTGCAAAAGCCCGCGCAACGCTGCGATACGAAAGTTCCATCGCATTTCCATCTAGCGGCTGCGCGAAGGTCAGTTCGCCTGTGAATCGCGTCATGCGGAAAGTAGGTAACTTGCCGCCCGCCTCAACGGTATGCGCACCCGCCGGCAACCACAGCCACGGGTCGCTGCGCACCGGCCAAGCCGAGCCGTCTACCAGTACCGGACCGTTCCAGCGCAGCGCGACGCCGTGCGGCGATTCCACCACCAGCTTCGAGCCGATCGTTTCCACGCGCGTGACCACCGCGGCCGACGATGCCAGCAGCTCCAAATCCGGCTTCAGAATGGAGTTCTCAAAATACAGCGCAACTTGCGCGAAGGCGCCGGCCGCCGCATGCACCACTTCAAATAGTTCCGCGCCGGTCTGCTGCTTCGTCGGATAGACGTTCTGATAGCGGTCGACGATATTCAGGTCGATCGCCAGCCGGTCTTGCCGCGGCGTCAGCGCACGATATCGCTTGGCGATCTCCACGTAGCGCTGCGGCGCCTCGTTCCACACCGTCGCCGGGTCTTCCACTAGAAACGTGAAGTTATGGTGCTCCAGCAACGGCAGAACCTGCGCTGAATCCGCGCCGATGGCATCGCGCATCGTGCGATCCAACCGGTCGTCTACGTGCGTCAGCACAATGTCCAGATCGCTGCGCTTTTGGCGCATCGCTTCGATCTCGCCCAGCCACTGCTGCTGCATATCGCGCGCCAGTTGCGCCCGGAAATCCAGAAACGCACGCTCGGACGCCGCATCCTTTCGCGTCTGGAAGATTTCGATCGGATCGAACCCGCCCACCGCGCGAAATTGCGCCCGGATGGTATCGTTCATCGGAGTAAAGCGCGAAGGATTGCGCACGCCTTCCAACGATTCGAAATATAGCTCCGCCAGATTCACGCCGTCCCAATCGAAGCGTCCGATCAGATCCTTCACCCCCTCCGAAACCGCGCGGAAACAATCCGGGTTTTCAAGATTCATCAGCTTGCGCCAGTCGAGCTGAGCATCTTGCAGCACCGCCGTTTTCTCGCGCCACGCGGGATGATCGTTCCAGAATCTCTCGCTCACGTGCGGCAATTCCAACCACGCGTAGACCAGGATTCCGTTAGCGTGGCACGCCGCGATCAGCTTCTTCAGATAAGCGTCGCTATCCGCATCGCGGTCGTAAAAATGCCACGCGGCCACCTGCAGCGCCGCGATGCCGGCATTCCGCCACCGCTCCGCGAAGTAGTCCACATCGACCCGCAACCGGTAGGACGAATCGAAAAATGCCCACAGCCGGTCGGAGCGGAAGGGCGCCTCCAGTCCCAAATCATTCAATGCCTGCGGCAAATAGGGAAACCGTTCGTACCCCCGCTCGCCCGGCGAAACGGCTACCCACAACACCGCGCCTGTCCCACGCCGGAATCCAGCCACCAAGCGGCGCGCCGCTCCAACGCTCCTTGGCGAATACGCGCGCATCCGCCGGGATTTCGAACCGCGGCAGCTCCAGCCCCTTCTCCCAAATCGCCGGCAGCTTGGGCAAATGGACATCTTCCACGCTGGCGACTCGCACGTTGTCCTTCGTCGCGCGAAACCCGAACGACTCCGCCGTCGACGATTCGCCTTCCAGAATCAGGTACGCGCCTGCTTCTACGCGAGCAGGCCATTCGGGCGATCCCGCCGCTCCCCCGCGCAGCACAAAGATCCGCGCCGAAGCTGGCGGTTGGGGCATGAATCCCACCGATTCCAGCAGCGGCGGCCAGCCGCCTCGGTCACTCGAAAGCACCGCATACGTGGGTGGCGTGGCGGCCGGAGTTGCCGCGGCCAAAATGCGCGCCGAGCCGCAAACCAGCACGATTTTAATAAGTAAACGCATACCAGAATCCCGCACGGAAATCATGAAACGACGGTCCGTACGGGTCGCCTTTGACGGTGTAGCTGCCTAGCAGATAATTCACCGTGACGTACAGCGCGTTGGGCATCGCCGCCACGCGGAACTTCACGCCCGGACCCATCTCGAAGAAATTCGCCCAGGGCTCGCGCTTGGCGTCCGCAGTGAGATTCACATTCCAATAGAACTGCGATTGCAACCCGCCCCATGCCGGCGCGAAGCCGATCCGGTTCTGCGTGTAAGCCAGAAAATCGTTGTCGAACCGGCTGACGAAGATCGCATCTTCGTTGGTTTCCGCAAACATCCCACGCGACTCGGATTTCAACCCGTGCCCCACCGCGCGCGAAAACGAAGCACCACCGCGGTAATCGGGCAAAATGTGCCCACTCAGATACCCCATGGAAGATCCCGCCTCGGCCCAGCCCATCAGCCCGTGCCACGAATCGCTTGCCACCCCGGCCGCCGGAATCAGCGCGCTCTCGGATAAATACTGCGGCGCAAACCCCGGGCTTTCCACTCCGATCGTCCCGCGCGTGTCGCCAACAAGCCGCAGGCTTAGGTAAGGGTGCAAGGGAAATTTCACCCGCCACTCGGTTTTCACCTGCGCGTAGGAAAAGAAATCGCTCCACCGTGACGAGTAGATCGGGAACATCCAGACCGTGGTCCGCAGCGTCTCGAGCGCTGGCCTCAGGTTGTGATAGGCCGTATTGGCCTCGCCCGCAATCCGCTCGTCCGGGCTTTTTCGAGCCAGGTCGAACCAGCGAATCGCTAGCCGGTCGTTATGCAGCAGGTTGTAGGTCCAGCCCAGCTTCAGCATGATCGCAAAGTCCGCCGGATCGTTCTCCTGCGCCAATTGCAGATATTTCAGTGCGTCGCGGATGAATCCCGCCTTCAGGCTGCGTTCCGCCATCACCTTGGCGTCGATCGAGGCGGGGGCGGTCTCGGCCGTGCGCTTGCGCAGCGTCTGCGGCAGCCGCAATACCGCGCGGACCCGGTTGGCCAGATCCTCATCCGCGCCCTTCATCACGCGCTCCAGCAGCGGCATGGCCGCCGTCGTCTCGCCCCGCGCCAGCAACAGGAAGCCAAGTTGCGCCGCCGAAAGATAGTCGGTTTCCGACAGCGCGGTGAGCTGGCGGAATTCCGCTTCCGCTTCAGGTTGCCGATTCATGCGAAGCAGCAGATAGGCCAGTTCCCGCCGCAACTCCAAGTTCTTCGGATCGAGTTGCAGGGCGCGCTGAAATTCCGATACGAAGGGATAGCGCGGCGGAAGCAATTCGCGCGCCGCCTCCGCGGCTCTCGGTTCGCCCCCACGCGACGCGGCCAGCAGCGCGGCGTTGGCGGCATCCACCCGGTTGAGCGACTGAAGCACCCGGCCCAGATCGACCAGCACCTCGCGCCGCTCGGAAATCAGCCGCCAAGCCTTCTCGTAGTGTTCCGCCGCCAGTTCCAGTTCGTCGCGCTGTTCGGCCAGCGTTGCCAGCTCGAAATGGCCGCTGAAATTCTCTCCGCCCAGGTCGAGCGCCTTCTTCCACCGCGCGATGCCCTCCCCGAGCGGCCCGTCGATATTCTGAAACGCCCGCTCGGCCGTGGCCCGCGATTCCGCATCGCCCGACTCCCGGATCCTGTCGAACACCCGCCGCGCCTGCGCCGGTTCCTTGGTTTCAAAGCACAGAAAGGCATATTCCAGCGCTACGTGGGCATCCTTGGGGTCCAGCAGCATGGCCTCGCGAAACTGTTCGCGCGCCGCCACATTCTCGCCCACCTTCAGATAGGTGTACGCCAGATCCTTGCGCACCGCAGCCTGGCCCGGCGACGCTGCCACCGCTTGCACGAACAAAGCGATGGCTTCGTCATAGCGCCGCGCCCGCAGCGCTTCATAAGCCTGATTGGCTGGCCCAAGGCTCAACGCCAGCAGTAGTAGGGATAGCGGCATGAAGACACATACTGGTGCCTCCGTGCCGGAAAATATCGCTAGGCTTTTTTCCGCCGCGCCGGCGTTGGCGCCGGCCCGCACGTCAATCCCAACGACTTCACCTGCGACTTCGCCTTACCCGCCAAATCGCTCGATGGAAACCGCTTCGCCAGCTCGCAAAACTCCTGCTTGCCCTGCGTTCGCTTTCCCATCTTCACCAGCGTCGCGCCCTTCATGTACAAAGCATCCGCCGTCTTATTATTGTCCGGATACTTCTCCAACACCATATCGAATTCCTGGAGCGCCTGGTCCAGGCTGTTCTGCTTCAAATGGATCTCGGCGATGTAGAACTGGGCGTTGGGCGCCAGGTCCGTATTTCCGTAGTACTTCAAGTAATCGCCATACTCCTGCAGCGCCAAGTCGTCTTTCCCGCCGCTGCGGTCGCGATTCGCGTTCTGATACAGCGTCTCCGACGAAACCGGCGGAATGGCGCCCGCGCCAGACCCTCCCGGACCGCTCGCCGGACTCGAAGCGCCACCCAGGCCCGGAGGAGGAGCGGCAGCCGGCGTCTGGATGCTCCGCACGGCATTTCCCAAATCCACCATCTGCTGTTGCAGCTTACCCATTTGGCTCGAAATGTCCGTAACCGATTCGCGCAGCGCGCTGACATCCGTTGTCACCGTGTCCATTTTCGAGCTCAAATCGGTAACGGTGGTCACCACTTTGCTCTGCTGCTCCTTGCTGTTCTGTTGCAAATTGTTTTGGAGCAGCGCGACGGAGGTATTCGCCTTGTTCGCCGAATCGAGAGCCTGCTGCACTAGTACCTGGATCGCGGCAAGTTTCTCATCCTGCGAACGTTGCAATGTCCGCACCTGTTCCTGCAACAGCGGCGACATCGCGCGACAGTTCCACCATTTCTTTGCTGGCGGCAAACGTCATTGAAGGACAAATCAGTAGAGCAGGCAGCAGTGTGCGCCAAACGGTCATAGGATCTCCCGATGAGCGGGACGGAGGTGCCGTCCCGCCAGTTCCAGATGGGCCGACGTTAACCGGCCCTAACCCGATTCTACTGCCCGGTGGCAAAGTGTGCGCGGCGGTTCTTCTGCCAGCAGGATTCGTCGGCGTCCGTGCACTGCGGACGTTCCTTGCCGTAGCTGATAGTCTTCAGCTTGTCGCTGGGAACACCGAGTTGCACGAGGAATTCCTTTGCGGCGGTGGCGCGGCGGTCGCCCAGAGCCAGGTTGTACTCGGCCGAGCCGCGATCGTCGCAATGACCTTCGATGGTCACCGTCGCATCGGGGAAGCTGCTAAAGATCGCCTTCAATGCATCGGCGTCCTTGGTCAGCGCGGCCCGCGCATCTTCGCGAATATCGTTCTTGTCGTAATCGAAGTACGCATCCACCACCGTTCCTGAAAGCAGTTGCTCGAAGGTCGCCTTAGCCGCGGCGGGGGGAGGAGGCGGGGGGGCCGGTTCGGTTACGTTCACCGTTGCGGTGGCCGTCTTAGTCCCACCGGGACCTGTGGCCGTGAGCGTATAAGTGGTAGACGCGCCTGGAAATACCCGGCGCGTTCCCGTCGCTTGCACCGCGCCGATGGTGTTATCGATGGAGACGCTGGTCGCATCGCTTACAGTCCAGCTCAAGGTCGACGACTGTCCGCGCTCGATCGAAGTCGGCTCAGCCGTGAAAGAGGTCACGCCGGGGGCCGCGGGCGGCGGCGGCGCTGGTGTTGCCTGTACCGGTGGCGGGGGCGGCGGGGGCGGCGGCGCCTTCTTCTTGCAACCTGCCGCAAACATCGCCAGCGTCACGCATAAACCGATGGTGCTAATTCTCCGTTTGTTCAACATGAACGAAAAGCCTCCTGAAATCTTTCGCCCACGCGCGCCCACTCGCCGGCCCGCGCGGCATAATCCTATCTGGACCACACCGGCGTCGAATTCCGCCCGGCCGTCGTCAGTCTCTTCAACTGCGTGCCGTCCGCCAGCATCGTCCAAATCTGTTCCGACCCGCCCCGCGTCGACATGAACACCAAGTGCCTGCCATCCGGCGCCCAACTCGGGTTCTCGTTCCTGCCCCGCCCCGGAGGTCAATTGATTATAGGTCCGCGACGCCACATCCATCACGAATACGTTGAAGTTTCCCGTAGCGAATCCGCGCGTCCACGAAAACGCGATCGTCTGCCCGTTCGGATGCCAGGAAGGATTGGACGCTTCTCCCTCCCCATTCGTCAGCCGCTGCACATCCGTGCCGTCGATATTCATGCGGTAAATCTGCTGCGGACCCGACCGCCCCGAGACAAACACCACATCGGTTCCGGTTTTCGGATTCACTTTCGGTTCGACTTCCAGCGATCGGGTGCTTGATATCCGGCGCAAATTGCTGCCATCCAGATTCGCTATATAGATCTGCGCCCAGCCGCTCGCCGTGGAAGAGTAAAGCAACTGCTTGCCATCCGGCGTGAAATCCGGCGTCGCATTCATCGATGCAACCTGGTTGTAAAACGGCAACCGCCGCCCCGTATCCGTCGAGAGAATAAATATAGCAGGATTCCCGCGAGCGAAGCTAGTAAAAGCGACTTTTGAGCCGTCGGGAGAAACGGTTGGTTCAATTGATAACGAATTGAAATGTGTCAACTGGTGTTGGTTTCCACCATCGGGGTCCATCACCCAAACCTCTTTCTGTTTGGAGTTCCGTCCGGTTCGACACAAAATAAATCTTGGTACCCAACAAAGAGGTGCCACCCATTTGGGCTATGATATCGGCGGCGAATTCATGGGCCGCTTTCTTTGCGCCCGTTTCGTCGGGCGAGCCGAAATATCTTTTACCCAAGACCTGCGCCTGGGCAATGGTCGGCTGGGCCGTGTTAAACAGCCAACCGTACAAAACCAGGACGTTATTCTGAATTGCCGTGTAGCCCGTAGCCAGGTAATTGGCCGAAGCCGGGGGCGCCGCCCAATCCGCCAGCGCCGTGCCTCCACCATCTGGGTGGTTGCTGCTCGCTGGAAATCTTCAGGCCGCTGCGGTACGTTCAGCGGATACATGGTTTTGGGCACCATCTTAAAGAGCCCCGATGCGTCCAGGTCGTTGTACAAGGTCTCGTTGAACGCGTTCATCAACGGTTGCGCCGCCCCGCTGCCCCGCAAATCGGGTACCGCGATCTTGGGCGCTGTTCCTCCCGAAATCTGGATCTTGATATCCGGCTGTTGCGCCGTCAGAGTAATCAAAAACCCCGCCAGCACGGCGATAAATAAAAGTACTCGTTTCATTAGCGTTTCAACTCGAAGTAGAATTCGACGCTCGCGTCGTTGCGTTCGTAGGCCGCCGGAAGCGGCGGAAAAGGACTGGCATCGTAAATGGCGCGCTGCGCGGAGTAATCCAAAGCCGGATTCCCGCTGCGTCTGCGAGATCCGCACGTTCTTTACCGAACCGTCCCGCATGCAGATCGAAAGTGACAATCGCCACTGGCAGCGTATGGATGCGCGGGTCGACGTCGGTAGTGCGCCACTTCTCCGCGACCCTTTGTCGCAGAATGGTCACATAATTCCCAAAGCGGTTGCCCAGCGGCGACCCTTCGCCCACGCCCACCCCGCCCGATCCGGGCTGCCCGTACAGCGGCGAGACGAGAGCCTGTCCCGCCTGGCTGTACAACTGATTGGGGCGGTCCTGCTGCTTCGCCCGCCAAGTGTTCTGCGCCGACTTGGCAATTTCCGGCGGCTTCTGATGCGCCTTGCTCTTCAGCGGAACGGCGTCCGGATCTTCCTTTCGAACTTCCTTTTTGGGTTTGGCGACCGGAGGAGGCGTCGGTACCGCGGATTCTGTCGGATTCGCCAGCGGATTTACCATCCCGCTCCGCGCCGGCAGCGGGATCTTGTTCACTACGTTGATGGCTACGCTGCCGCCGCCCGGATGCGTGTCGCCCCATGTCTCGCGATTGCTCGAAAGCACCGCGCCGCCAAAAAGCAGAATTGCAGCCACGCCCCCATGCAAAACCACCGACCCAACCAACGGCTTGTTCAGCGAATCCTGCCGGTCCAGAATGTCGGAGTGCGGCATTACTTGCGCCTCTTGCCCGCGGCCTCGTCGGGCTGTGTAACAGCATTTACCTGCAATTTCGCCGCGCCCAGTTCGGTCATTACCTGCGCGATCGGCTCCCAGATCGTTTCTTTATCCGCTCGCAGGTAAACTCCCGTGGCCCCGTGGTAGCGCCGCCCAATCTCCGCCGCCAGCTCGTGAATGTCCACCGGCTTCTCGTTCAGATAAAGCGTTCCGTCCTTGGTGATATTCACCACCGGCATGTCTTTATTGCTTTCGGCCACCGCGCGCGTCTTGGGGACATCCACTTCGATGCCGTATTCCATGACGTGCGCCGTCAGCATAAAGATGATCAGCAGCACCAGCATCACGTCGACGAATGGCGTAACGTTGATCTCCGACAGCATGCCCTGCGGTGCGCGGCGGCGCGACCGGGAGTTGCCGCCGCCATTGACGGAAATCGCCACGGCCTATCTCGAAGCTCCGCTCCGCCAGATTCAGGAACTCGAGCGCGAAATCGTCCATGCGCGTGCCGATCTCGCGGATGGTGTGGCCGAAATGGTTATAGAAGATCGCCGCCGGAATGGCCGCCGCCAGGCCCACCGCCGTCGCAATCAGCGCGTCCGCGATGCCCGGGCCCACAGCGCGCAGGCTGGCGCTACCTTGCATGCCCAGCTCCTGAAACGCGCGGATGATGCCCAGCACGGTTCCGAAAAGCCCGATAAAGGGACTCACCGAAGCTGTCGTGGCGAGCCAGCTCATGTTGCGTTCAAGCCTGGCCATCTCTTCGCTGGTGCCCAGTTGCAGCGACCGCTCCAGCGAAATCTTGTTGGTCACCGAACCCCGCGCCTGCACCTGACGGTGTACTTCTTCGTAGCCGAATTCGAAAACGGAAACCAGCGGCGCCGGTTTGAACTGTTCGCTCGCCACCATCATGGCGTCCAGTCCGGTTGTCTTGCGGAAAGCACGCAAAAAGCGCCGGTCGGCCGAGCGCGCCGTGCGCAGAACATTCCACTTGGAAAAAATGATGGTCCAGGAAAATATCGAAAAGATAATCAGGATGGCGAGTACGGCAATGGTCAAGGGGCCGCCGCGCCCAACCATTTCCCAAATGTCGATCTGAAATAAAAGTGCGGGGACATCAGCTAGCATTCTTTGAATCCGTAGGGCATCCTAAATATTGAAGCTAACCGAAGGTCCGTTAGCCTCGCTCTCTTTCGCCTTATCCACTTCCCGAATCACATCCGCCAGCGTGGTGCTATCCAGAATGTGCGCCGTGGCATCTCTGACCCGCCGCATCACCAGCCGCGTACCGCAGGTCTGTTCGTCCTTGCACTCGTCGCATCGCCGGTAGTTGGTCTCGCGCGCGCAAGGCAGGGGGGCCAGCGGCCCCTCGATCATCCGGATCACCGATCCAACCGTGATGTCTTCCGGCGGCCGGCTCAACTCATATCCGCCCGCCCGCCCTTTCTTGCTCATCACCACGCCGCGATTCCGTAACTCAAGCAAAATCGCTTGCAAGAACTTGAGCGGAATCGATTCTTCCGTCGCCACGGAATGAACCAGGATCGGACCCTCGCCATAGTGACGGCTTAGAGAGTAAAGAGCTTCCAGCGCATACTTGGTCTTCTTGGAAATGGTGCGCAAATGCTAGTCCCCGGACTTTCAGGATAACCAGAGAGCAGTAGTTTTGTATAGTCCTGTTACTCTGGTAATTCCCCGTGCCACGCTTCCGTGCCAACAACTGGCTTCTCTTGATGGCCGCCGCCTTTTTGTTTTCAACCGGCGGGGCAGCCATCAAAGCCATATCCATGACACCTTGGCAGATCGCCAGCTTCCGTTCCGGTATCGCCGCGCTGGCACTGGCTGTCTTTGTGCCGGATGGGCGGCGTAACTGGAACTGGGCTCTGCTGCCTGTCGCCGCCGCTTATGCCGCCACGCTCGTCACCTTCACTCTCGCGACCCGCCTCACCACTTCCGCGAATGCCATCTTCCTGCAATCCACCGCGCCATTATACCTGCTGCTCATTGGACCGCTGCTGTTGAAAGAACCGCTCCTCCGTTCCGATCTGCTCTTCTTGTGCGCGGTCGCCGGTGGCTTGGTTCTCTGTGCCGGTTCTTCTCAGCACGCCATCGCCACCGCTCCCGACCCTCACACCGGCAATCTGATCGGCGCGGTTTCCGGCCTCACATGGGCTCTCACCGTATCCGGACTTCGCTGGCTCGGACGCCGCCCCGGCGCGGCAAACGCCGCTACCGCTACCGTGGTGCTCGGCAACTTATTAGCCTTCTTAGTAACTTTGCCGAAGGCTTTGCCTGCCCCGCATCCCGTGTTACTCGACTTAGGTGTATTATCCTATCTCGGCGTAATTCAGATTGGACTGGCTTACTGGTTCGTCACACGAGCCATCCGTCACGTGCCCGCTTTTGAAGCCACTACCGTTCTGCTGCTGGAACCCGCGCTCAATCCCGTTTGGGTCTGGTTCGTCGAACGCGAGCGTCCCGCCGCTGCCTCCATCGCCGGCGGCTGCCTGATTCTCTCCGCCACCCTCCTGAACGCTTGGTGGCAGGCCCGCGGCGTAACCCGCAACTAATCGCCCGCAGCCGGGTTCATGCTACAACTCACACATGAAACCCCTCCTCTTGTCTCTATTGTTGGCAGCCGCGGCATTCGCGCAAAAGGTGAACGTCGAATTCGATCCCGGCGCGGCCTTCCCCAGATACCGCACCTTCGCCATCCGCGACGGCCGCTTGAATAGCCGCAACCCGGAGTTGAACAGCGAATTGGTGAAGAAGCGTATCGAATTCGATATCCAGCGCGATCTCACCGCCAAGGGCCTGGCCATGGTTGCCTCGCCCGGCCCGGCCGACCTGATCGTCAACTACACCTTCGGCGGTGCGCGCGAAATTAGACCGGAACCTTACCCTGTCGGATGGCGCGGTTGGGGAGGCTGGCGCGTGGCGCCGGTCCCCTACGCCGAAGGCCGCCTGGTCATCGATCTCCGTGACTCGGCGACTCACTCCATGGTCTGGCGCGCCATCGCCGAGGTCGAAAGAAGCAGTCCCCACAAAGTGGAAGAAAAAATCGACGACATGGTGAAGAAGGCCGTCAAAAAGTATCCCCCCAAGCACTGACCGCCTAAAGGCGGTGGCTGTCTCCGCTAATTGGCGACCGTGATCACCGGCTTGTTCGACATTTGGCCGGCAATGTCGATCTGCACCGGAAAGGTGCCCTTGGGTACCTGCGGAACTACGAAGTTCACCTGATACAGACCCACCGATCCGGGCGTCAACCCGATGTAGTCAATCGTCGCCGCCACCCCGTTGACCGTCACTCCGTAAGTGCCGGTAACCCACGATAACCCGCCCGGAGACGCCGCGCCCGTCACCAAAGGCGCAGCCGCACTGACCGGTCCTCCCCCGGTGAACCACGCCACCACTTCGTCTCCCACGTTCGCCGGGCTTGTACCCGAATTCACGCTGCCGTCCGAATTGGTCACCACCGCGCGATTGGAATTGTACTCGCTGATGCCCGGCGTGCCCGTGGCCGGCACATACACCGCGGCTGCATTGCTGGAGCCATTCGCCGTTTTCACCACCACCGACGCCACCGAACCGCCCGCAATCTCCCACGGCATCTGCGCATCGATTTGTCCCGGCGAAACATAGAACAACGGTACCGCCGCGCCATTCACTAGCACCGAAGTATTCAGCAGCGAGTCCGGTAGCGGTACTGTCTCCAGCCTGCGCGTCTTTGCTGGCCAGATTCAATCCGAACAGCGCGAAAACGCTGCCCGCCGGCGTGCCATTCACCGCATAACTCGCCACATTGCCGATGGATTGCGTCGGATTCAGAATCGTCGAGTGCGCCGAACCGCTACGCATCGCCGCCGCGCTCGCCTCAATGAAATTCGCGGTGGCGCCATAAGCCCCCGTGATGACCAGGTTCAGCGTATCGGTGTTTCCGTTGGAGTCGGTCAGTTTGGCCGTAGCCAGGCAATTCGCAGCCACCGAATAAGTTCCCGTTCCCGTAACCGGCGTATCCGCCGCGCCGCTCGACGAGTCGATATAACTCGAGGTCACATTGCCCTGCCCGTCGAATTGCAAAATGCCCGCTTCGTTCACCGATCCGCTCTGCGTAGTTCCCGAAAGCGTAAACCCGCTAGCCGTATAAGCGTAGCCGCCCGATAGCGTCGCCGTCGCGCACGCCGGCCGCGTATTGCTTCCGCCGCCCGAATAAACATAAGTCCCATCCGCGCCCGTGATCGTGAAACCCGTGCCGCCCCCGCTCACCAGCAGCACGAACGTGGCGGAACTGCCCGTCAGCAGCGTGATCGTTCCCAGGCAATTCGTCGGAACCGCGTAACTGCCGGCGTAACTGAACGCAGCCCCCGCCGTCAGATTGGTGTTGGACGTCCCCGATAGCACCACACTGATGCTTCCATCGAAGGTAGCGGTGCCTACCGCTTGGTACGATCCGTTAAACAGGCCGGCAGACGAAATCGAGCGCCCGCTCAGCGTCAGCGAATACGTGCCATTCAGATTCTGCGCGCTGCACGAGCCGCCCGTGATTTGATTTTGCGCCAGCGCCGGGAATGCGCCGGCCATTAGAAGAACTGCCATGGATAAACGTTTCATGCCCGGCCTCCCTTGCCTGCCTTGTTCCGCGCCAGCGCCGCGGTGTTAATTGCCGGCGGTTGCCCGTACAACGCATGCCCGCTCCCCGCAATCATGAGATTCGCGCCTTCGATCATGGCGTAGAAGGCGGTGCTGGCAACTTTGTCGTTATAGATGCTGAAGGTCATCGTATAAGCATGGGAACTCGCATCCGTCAGAGTGGCGGTTCCCAGGCAGCCGGACGATGCTGTGTACGTCCCCGTCAACGTCAAGGCCGTCGCCGGCGCCCCCATCGCCGACGTCGTGATGTTGACGATGGCGTTGCCGCTCCCGTCGAACTGCGCCAGGCCCGTTCCATTCTCCGCCCCGCTCACCGTCGTGCCGGTCAGCGCAAAGCCTGTCCCGGTGAGCGAATAAACACCGGAAAACGTGCTGGCCGAACAGCCCGCCGGTTGCGCCAGCGCGGTACCGGAGTAGGTGTAGGTGCCATCGCTGCCGCTCACCAGAAAATCCGCGCCGCTGTCGTAAAGCGATAGATTCAGGGAAGCGCCGCCGCCGCTTGAAACCGTGATGACACCCGCGCAATTGGCCTGCACGCTATACCCGCCCGACCAGGAAACCGCCGTCCCCGCCGCCTGATTCGTCACGGAGGTCAGACTGACCGTCACCTTGCTCAGGCCGTCGAACGTAGCCGATCCGTTGGCTTGAAAAACGCCGTTGAAGACCGCCGGACCCGAAGTCGCTGCCGTCACCTGCCTCCCGGTTATCGATACGGAATAAATTCCGTTCAGCGATCCGGAGTTGCAGCTTCCGCCGCCGATCGACGGCGCTTGCCCGTACAAAGAGAGCGCCGGAAGGCAGCACACCACAGCCAGTGCGAACCCGCGGCATAAATTTTTATTGAGGTGAAAAGCTTCAGGCATAGGGATAGACCTTATACACGTAACGTCTATCCATACAACCCGCCCGTCCCCGGCAAGTTTTCCGGTAATTCTGTGTGGCCCCGCACCATGCCCTCCAAACGAGGCCCCCCGGCGATGGTCCCTAATGTGCTCTGAATTTGCCGAGCCGTATTATGCGAATCATCGGAGCCGTCTTGTTGTTCAGTAGCCTGAGCCTCATTTCCTGCTACGGAGTGAATGATGGGGATCGGGATGCGTCCCGGCGTGCCGGCAGGGAAGCCTATCGCGCGTCGAAAGATTTGAAGAGAGGCGCACGGGAAGCCGAACACCAGTTGCGCACCGCCGGCAAGGAGTTTCGGGATGGCTGGGCGGAAGAAAGCCGCCGCGATCGCGCCGAGCACCCTGCGCGAAACGACCGTTAGCAGCCCTGAAACTGAAGCATTCTGTGGGGCGGCTGGTGGGAATCGAACCCACGACATCCAGAACCACAATCTGGCGCTCTACCGATTGAGCTACAGCCGCCGCAACAATCCCTTTATTTTACCAAAGATGCCGGGTTGAGTTGCCTTCCCCTAATGACGCCTCTCGAAATGCTCTCGCCACCCCTGGAATAAACGCCCCTTTGGCTGCCTTATGTCACTATAGAGTATTGTTTTCAGAGCCTCCTCGATTGGCCGAGTTCGAAGCGGTCGCGCTGCCTCACTTGCAGGAACTCTACCGCACGGCGGCGAGGCTTCTGGGGGATGGCGCGAAAGCCGAAGACGCGGTGCAGGAAACCTACCTACAGGCCTGGAAATCGTTCGCCCGTTTTGAGACCGGAACGAATTGCCGCGCGTGGCTGTTCAAAATTCTGGTGAATACCATCCATCATCACCGCCGCGGCTGGTTTCAGCTTCGCCGCGTCCCTGAGAGCCAGGAGATTCTTGACCAAACCCCCGTGGCTCCAGTTCCCCAGCGACTGGACCAGAGCGAAATCATCCGCGCTCTCGACCTGCTGCCCGCCGATTACCGCGCTGTAGTGCTGCTCGCCGATGTCCAGGAATTTTCCTACAAGGAAATAGCCGGTCTGCTCGACGTTCCCATCGGCACCGTGATGAGCCGCCTAAGCCGCGGCCGAAAAATGTTGCGCCGGCAATTGGCCGATCTTGCCCGATCCTATGGCATCGGCCCCGGCGTAGGGGAGAGCGGCGCATGAGGGCACCCGCCTGCCGAGTCCCTCGGGTTTATTTGGACGCTTACGTCAGCGGCGAACTGCCTCCCGATGTCCGGTGGGAAGTTGACGCCCATCTAGCCATCTGCTCCGATTGCGCGGCCGAATTCGCCGGCGCGGCCCGTCTCCGCCATCACCTCCAGGCCGCTGTCCGCGCCACGCCATTGCCTCCCGCCCTACAGCCGCGAGTTCTGCGTGCGCTCCGCCGCGCGGCGACCCGCCCGCGGACGGGCTTGTGGGCCGTCGCCGCCGCAGCCGCTGTCATCCTTTGCTTCGTCCTGGTCAACATGTTGCGCGTCGCCTCCGACCCGGAGGAGGCCATCCTCAAGAAGACCACCGGCCGCCTCGCTGCCGTCCTCAACGTGGGTTTACGGGATCATCTCCATTGCGCCGTCTTTCGCAAATACTCGAAAGCGACTGAGCCTGCCTCCCAGATGTCGGCGGACTTGGGCGCCGCATTCGCTCCGATGGCTACACTGATTCAGGC
Source organism: Bryobacterales bacterium (assembly GCA_963738375.1). GTDB lineage: Bacteria > Acidobacteriota > Terriglobia > Bryobacterales > Bryobacteraceae > Bog-159. The sequence continues at coordinate 178,489 of CAVTWL010000009.1, forward strand.
CAAGCTGCCATCCAATTTCCGGATCATCCAGGGGCATCGCTGCGAGGCCGGCGGTCGCCAATTCACCCATTTCATCGTCGCCGGCCGCGACAAGATCGCGTCAGTCATTCTGACCACCCGTCTTCCCGGCGAATCCCTCGCCGGCGGGATCCACCAAACCGGCGCCGATCGCTTCCAGGTCGTCGGCTTCCAAACCGGAAGGTACCTTATCTACGTCATCTCCGACCTCGACGCCCAGCAGAATCTGCAAGTTGCCTCGGGACTTGCACCCAGCCTCCGCGCCTTTCTTGCCCAAACCGCAGGCTAGAAGCGCAGCCTTCCTGCCTTCTGCAACCGCGCCGACAGCGCCGGCCAGGCGAAATTAACAAGATAATTACGTCTGATTTAAGGAATCTCACCAAATAGGCCGATGAGATCCATCGGATGGAGATCTCATGAAATTTAAACTTTTCGTCGTTTTCGCTTTCGCGATCCTGCTCCCGGCCGCCGCCATCGCGCAGACCCCCCCGGTTCCCCCCGAGTTCCAGGATCTTTCCACGTCACTCAATAATTACCTGGCCGCTTTCAACAACACGCTCAACGCAACCCCGGTCTCCGGTTACCCACTACTGGCGACCGGCAACCTCAAGAACGCCAACGGCAATGCCGGACCGAATTTGGTCAATCCAGGCGCCATGACCGGTATCCAGCTACAACTGCAGGAACTCAAAGCCATGGGCGTCAAAGCCGTCATGGTGGAAGTCGGATTTCCCCTTCTTTATCAACCCTTTCTCACCGCGCAAGGCCAGTCTTATTCTCAATTCGCCGCCTTCTACCAGCAGGTCGCGCAATCCGTCCGCGCCGCCGGGTTGAAACTCATTGTCGAAAACGACACCTTGCTTTCCAACGACGTCCAGGCCGGTTGGAACACAGCGCCCTTCTATGCCACTCTCAATTGGACCGAATACCAGCAGGCGCGCGCCCAAAACGCCGTCACTGTCGCGCAGACCTTGCAGCCCGATTATTTAGTGGTAGTTGAAGAGCCCACCACCGAAGCGAACAACACCGGTATGTCGGAAGCCAATACACCCAGCGGATCCGCCTCCTTGCTCAGCGAGATTCTCGCCAGCGTCCAGCAATCCGGCGTCTCCGGCATGAAGGTGGGCGCCGGAACGAGCACCGCCCAGTCCAACTTCCAGCAATACATCCAGTCCTACGCCGCTCTGCCGGTCGATTTCATCGACATGCATGTGTACCCCATCAATAAGAGCTATCTGCCGAATGCCCTCCAGATTGCTTCAGCGGCATCCGCGGCCGGAAAACCGGTCGGCATGTCGGAGTGTGGGCTGTGGAAGGTACGCGACAGCGAACTCGGCGTCCTCACGCCGGACGAAATCCGCGCCCGCGATCCTTACGACTTCTGGCCTCCGCTCGATTCTTATTTCATCCAAACCATGCAGAATCTCGGCGCGCATTCCCAAATGCTCTTTATCAATCCCTTCAACACCGAAATGTTCTCCGCCTACCTCCCGTACAACAGTTCCACAAGCGGTCTCAGTCCTTCGCAAATTCTGAGTCAGGAGAGCGCCCAAGCCGCCCAAAATATGGGTGAGGCGATGTTCACCAGCACCGCCCTCAGCTACTACTCCTCTCTAGCCGCGCCGCCCGACAAGACGCCGCCCACCGTGCCCTCGGGCGTAGCTGGAGGATCTAACGGCGCGACGACGGCTTACCTGAGTTGGAGCGCCTCCACCGACAACATCGGCGTTGCTGGTTATAATGTCCTGCGCAACGGTGAAGTGGTCGCCACCACAGCCAGCCTCTACTATCAGGATTCCGCGCTGACAGGCAGCACCACGTACACCTATACCGTCGAAGCGTTCGATCTCGCGCCCAATACCTCGGCCGCCTCGGCTCGAGTCAATATCACTACGGCTGACACGACCCCGCCTGCCGCCCCAACAAAAGTATCCGCCATAGCATCCTCCAGCCAGCGGATCTCGCTAACCTGGGCGCCCTCCACCGATAACGTCGCCATCGGCAGTTATATCGTGTTCGTGGGAGCATCCCCCGCTGCCTTGGGTCAGGCAGGACGCGTGGCCGCTACCACAACGTCTTATACCAGCTATCCGCTGACGCAGGGAACGACGTACTATTACGCCGTCGAGGCCGCCGACACTTCCGGCAACGCTTCCCCCATGTCGGCCGTCGTATCCGCGACCACGCCTATGCCGCCCACGCCGCCCACCGGAGTGTCCGCGGTAGCACTGGCCGCAACCAAGGTCACCGTGGCCTGGTCGCCCGCGGCGGCCGGCGGGTTGCCCATCCAGTATTACCACGTATTCCGCGGTACTTCCGCCTCCAACCTCGTTCAGGTTGCGATCCTATCGCAAACTTCGTATACCGACAACACCGTGACCCAGGCGGCCACTTATTACTATGGCGTCGAAACCTCCGACACCGGCGCCGACCAGTCCGTCATGTCCACGGTCGTCTCGGTTCACACGCCCGCGCCGCCGGCGGCGCCGACGGATCTGGTAGCCATGCCGGTTTCCGATGCAAAGATCGGCCTTACCTGGTCGGCCTCGGCCAGCGGTGGTCTGGCCATCCAGAACTATCACATCTATCGCGGCACCACATCCGCCAATATGGCTCAATTATCCGTGGTCCTGGTGACATCTTATACAGACTCGACAGCCTCCCCGGGTGCAACTTACTACTATGCGGTGCAATCTGCCGACACCGGCGCCGACCTTTCCCCGACGTCCCAGTCCGTCCGCGTGACGGTGCCCTCGCTCCCGTCCGCTCCCACCGGCCTGGTAGCCACAGCACCTTCAGCTACCAAGGTGAGCCTCACGTGGATCGCCTCTGCCGGCGGAGTCCTGGCCATCCGCAACTATCAGGTTTTTCGCGGTACTAGTGCCTCAACCCTCACCCCCGTAGCCACCGTAACGCTACCGTCCTATACCGATACCTCCGTCGCCCCCGTAACCAAGTATTATTATGCCGTCGAAGCTTCCGATACCGGAGGCGACGTGTCCCCGATGTCGCTTGCCGTTTCCGTTACAACCCCCTAATTCTCCATCCTTCAGCTTGAGTAAGCCTTCGCCGGCCGGGCCCCAACCCGGCCGGCGGTTTTCGTTTTCCGCTAAACTGATGGTTCCAGGCTGCCTACCGTGAACGCTGTCGAATTCCAGGGTGTTTCGAAAAGCTATTCCATCTATCACTCACCCGGCGACCGCCTGAAAGAACTGGCCTCCTTCAACCGCCTGAAATGCCACACCGATTTCTGGGCTCTCCACGACGTGAGCTTCGAGATCAAACGCGGCGAAACTTTCTGCATCATCGGCGAAAATGGTTCCGGTAAAAGCACCATGCTGCAGATGGTGGCCGGCATCCTGCACCCCACGCTCGGCTCCGTCGCCGTCAACGGCCGTGTCTCCGCCCTCCTCGAACTCGGCGCCGGTTTCAACCCCGAATTCTCCGGCCACGACAATGTGTACCTGAATGGCTCCATCCTGGGACTCTCGACGCGCCAGATCGACCAGCGCTACAAGGATATCGAGGAGTTCGCCGAAATCGGCCCCTTCATCAATCAGCCCGTCAAAACCTATTCGAGCGGCATGATCGTGCGCCTTGCCTTCGCCGTGGCCATCAATGTCGATCCCGAAATCCTGCTGGTCGACGAAGCCCTCGCCGTCGGCGACATCTACTTCCGCCAGCGCTGCATGCGCAAAGTCCACGAACTACGCGCCCGCGGCGTGACCATCCTGTTTGTTTCGCACGCCATTGCCGACGTCAAAGCAATCGGCGACCGCGCCCTCTGGCTCGATCGCGGCCGCATCCGCGAAATCGGCGAAACCGGCAGCGTGGTCTCCCGATACCTTGCCGCCATGGTCGAGAAGGATTCCGCCTACCTGATGCTGAAAGGTTCTCCCGAGCGCGGTCCCGGCGTCGAACACGTCCGCGCGCCCGAGGTGGTCAAAAACATTCCGAATATCGATCACCGCTACGGCGACGGCGGCGCCGAAATCCTGGGCATCGCCGTGCTCAACGCGGAAGGCGCGCCGGTCCAGATCCTCGAACCTTCCCAGCGCATCACCGTGCGCATCAGCGTCCGAGCGCGCGCCGAAGTCGCCCAGCCCATTGTCGGCTTCATGATGCGCAACCAGCTGGGCATCGACTTTTCCGGCACCAACACCACCCGGGAAGGCTACGATCTGCCCGCCATGATGCCCGGCGACGTCTATACCATCGACTTCCATCTCGAAATGCCGGAACTCTACCCGTCTTCTTTCTCTTTCTCACCAGCCATCGCCGACGGCACGCTGCTCGGCTACCGCATGTGCGACTGGATCGATAACGCCATCGCCTTGCAGATGGGTCACAGCCCCGGCGAAATCTACGGCTTCTTGCGCCTCCCCTGCCGCGTCGAAGTCAACGCTTGCCTGCCCCAGCCCACTGCCCTGGAGCATCGCCTTGGCTGAGTCGGTACCATCGCAGACCCCATACCGAGCCGCGACGGTGTCGGAGCGTCCCTCAAATGCCGCTTGCGAAGATTCCCGCCAAGCCAGACAGTCCCGCCAAGGTACGCTCCGATGAGCGTCGAATTCACCGGCGAGCGCGTCATCCCCGGTCAGGTCGATGCCGACCTTTTCAACGAACATCTGGCCCGCTACGCTTTCGCCGCCCGCCTCTCCCGCGGCAAGCGTGTCCTCGACGCCGGCTGCGGCACCGGTTACGGCGCCGCCGAACTTGCCAAATCCGCCCAGTCCGTGACCGGCGCCGATTTCTCAGCCGACGCCGTCAACTTCGCCCGCGAGCACTACCGGCTCCCCTACCTGCAATTCGAGCAGGCCTCCTGTACCGGCCTTCCGCATCCCGACCGGTGCTTCGACTTGGCCGTGGCCTTCGAAGTCATCGAACATCTGCCCGATTGGCGCGCCTTTCTGCTCGAAATGCGCCGCGTCCTCTCGCCCACTGGCCAGTTCATCGTCTCCACGCCCAACAAGCTCTACTACGCCGAATCCCGGCGCGCCTCCGGAGCCAACCCCTTCCACGCCCACGAATTCGAATTCGACGAATTCCGCCAAGAACTGGCCGCCGTCTTCCCCCACATTTCCATGTTCCTCGAGAACCATGTGCAGGGCGTGGCGTTCCGCCCCGTCGAAGCGGGCGAGACCACTGAAGTCCGCGTCGACGGTGGGGAAACCCAGCCGGACGAATCGCACTTCTTCCTGGCCGTCTGCGCCCACCGCCCGCAAACCGGCAATCCCACGTTCGTCTACATCCCCACTTCCGCCAACGTCCTCCGCGAACGCGAAACCCACATCGCCCTCCTCGAGGACGAACTGCATCGCAAAGACGATTGGCTGGAACAAGCCCAGCGTGAACTCGCCGATCTCGACGCCGCCCATGGCATCCTCACCGCCGAACTGGAGCAGAGTAACCAATGGGCCGAGCGCCTGAACTACGATGTGGCCGCAAACGGCGCGCGCATCTTGGAATTGCAGGACGAACTCGCCGCGGCCCAGTCCGCCGCCCAAACCCGCATCGCCGAGCTCGATCGCGAGAACGCCTCCAAATCCGAATGGGCCCGCCAACTGGATGAGCATCTCACCGCCAAACTCGCTGAACTTTCGCAGTGCGTCGAGGTCCTTCATCAAACCGAAAAGACCGTTGTGGAGCGAACGCAGTGGGCGCAATCGCTGGACGCTGAAGTGCAGGAACTGCGCCGCAAACTGGCCCTTTTGGACTCTTCCCGCTGGGTGCGCCTCGGACGCCGCGTAGGCTTGGGGCCGGACGCCGATTCGCAATGAAGTCGGTCGTTCTCCTGCTCGTCTCCCCGCTCTTATGGCTGGCGGCGGTCCTGTCTGTCGCGCTCGCCGACGTTGCGTGGTTTCTTTTCGGCCGCCGCGCAGCGCCGCACAACGACCCGGCCCGTAACCATGCGGCCACCGTCGTCATCCCTAACTGGAACGGCCGGGACCTGCTTGCCGAATATCTCCCGTCCGTCGTCACCGCCCTCGCCGGCAATCCGGCCAACGAAATCATCGTGGTCGATAACGGATCCTCCGATGGCAGCGCCGATTTCGTCCGAACCGTTTTCCCTGGCGTCAATCTGCTCGCGCTCGATCGCAATCTAGGCTTCGGCGGTGGTTCCAACGCCGGGTTCCGCGCGGCCAAGAACGACATCGTCGTTCTGCTGAACAGCGACATGCGTGTCGAGCCGGATTTTCTCCCCCCTTCTAGAAGGCTTCCGCGATTCCCGCGTCTTCGCCGTCTCGTGCCAGATCTTCTTCCGCGATCCAGCCAAGCTACGCGAAGAAACCGGGTTGACCCAAGGCTGGTGGCAGGATGGCGGCCTCAAAGTCCGTCACCGCGCCGATCCCGCCATACAAGATGCCTTCCCCTGCTTCTACGGCGGCGGCGGTTCCTGCGCCTTCGACCGCCGCAAGTTCCTGGAGCTTGGCGGATTCGATGAACTGCTCGCGCCCTTCTACCTGGAAGACACCGACCTCGGCTATATGGCCTGGAAGCGCGGCTGGAAGGTGCTGTATCAACCGCGTAGCATCGTCTACCACGAACACCGCGGCACCATCGGCAAGAGCTTCTCCGTGGCCCATATCCAAGCCGTCCTGAGGAAGAACTACCTGCTGTTCTCCTGGAAGAACATCCACGCCTGGCGAATGCTGGCCCCCCATTTCGCCATCAACTATGCCGGCGCCATACTCAACCTTTTTTCCGGCGACGTTCCCGGCCGCTCTAACCTCGATGGATGGTGGCGAGCCGTCCGCCAGCTACGCGGCGCCATCCGCTCCCGATGGCGAGCCCGCTGCTTGTCCGCAATCGACGACCGCGAGGCCTTCCGTAGGCCGCTTGGCGGCTACTTCTACGACCGCTTTCCACCCGCTGCGCCCGCGAAGGCCCTAACCCTGCGCGTCTTATTCGTATCGCCCTACCCAATCTGTCCGCCCGTGCACGGCGGCGGAGTCTTCATGTATCAAACTCTCCGTGAACTTTCCAAACGGGCGGAAGTACACGTAATCGCCATGCTAGACGAAACCACTCAAGCGCCCGCCCAGCAGGAACTCCGCGCCTTCTGCGCTTCCGCTGAATTCGTCGTCCGCCCCCCCGCGCCGCCCACGCTGGGTTCCATCCGCCCGCATGCCGTTACCGAATTTGCGAACGACGATCTCAACTGGCTCATCCATCGCCAGATCTATCTGCACCGCATCCATGTCGTGCAGTTGGAATACACTCCACTCGGCCAATATGCCAGTGGCTACCGCCGCATCCCGGTCGTCCTGTTCGAGCACGATGTCTACTTTCAGTCCGTCGCCCGCGCCCTCGTTTACATGCCCGGCGCGCTGGCCCGCGCCAAGGCCCGCTACGAATATCTGCGCGCCCTGCGCTTCGAACTGCAGATGCTGCCGCAGTGCGATCGCGTGCAGGTCTGCACGCGCGAAAACGCGGAATATCTGGCGACCTTCCTACCGTCGCTGCGCGCACGCCTTCAACCTGGTTTGCGCGCCGGCATCGACACCGCCCGTTACAATCTATCACCGGCCGGGCGCGAACCGTTCACTATGCTTTTCCTCGGTAGCTTCCGCCACGAGCCGAATACCATCGCGCTCGATTGGCTGGTGAACGAAGTCCTGCCGCGCATCGTGGCCCGCCGCCCCCAAGCGCGGCTGATTGTCGTGGGATCCGATGCTCCGCCTCGCCATCCTTACGCCGACCGCGCGCCCGCCATAGAAATTCGCGGCTTCGTGGAAGACATCCGCGAGCCTCTCTCGCGCTATGCCGTCTTCGTCTGTCCGATTCGCAGCGGCTCGGGCGTGCGCGTCAAACTGCTCGAAGCATTCGCCAGCGGGATGCCGGTCGTATCGACAGCCATTGGCGCGGAAGGACTAGCTCGTCAGGATGCCGAGTTTTGCCTGTTGGCAGACGAACCCGAAGCCTTCGCCGCCAAGGTTCTGCAGCTATTCGACGATTCCGAAGGGTCCGCCGCCATGTGCGCGCGCGCCCGCCTAGAAGTAGAAAGCAACTGGGACACAGCCGCAATCACCGCGCGCCTGGTCCAAAGCTATCGGGAAGCGATCGCCGAAAAGGACCCTACTTCGTCTTCGGCGTCAGGTCCTGCTTGAGTTGTTTCACCACGCGATCGGCCGTATGATCCAGCTCGTGCGCGGTGGCGTTCTTGGGCTTCTCAAAGGCCGACCACAGCACTTGTCCCGACTTCACATCCACCAGAAACACGGTGCCGCGCCCGCGGCCGTAACCGCCCATGGTGCCCACCTTGTCCGCCTTGTTGACCGCATCGGCCATCAGTGACGGCGGGGGAACGATAGCCATGGACCCGTCCGGCCTGCGTTGCGCCGCGGCCTCCTTGGCTGCCGCTGCCTTCGCTTCTTTCTTCTTCTCGGCTTCCGGATCGGGCGGCGGCGGATTCAGTTCCTTCAGCCGGTCCTCCAGCGCCGCGCCCACCTGATCGGTGAAGATCACGTCAGCCTTGGCTGGATCGGCGACCACCTGCAGAACATGCGTGCGCGTCAGACGGTTGGCGATAAACTGGTCGAGACCGCGCCCCATGGGCATCAGGTAAACCATTCGCCCCGCGCTGAGTTCCGCGCCATAGGCCGCGCTGAGGCAACACAATAGCGGTACCGCCCATCTCATAATCATCACCATCATAACAATGGACGCGTTTCGGCGCCCATAAAGACGACGCCGCGCGCGATTTCCCACGCGACCTGGGGTAAACTGCTTGTTCGAAGGTGTATAAAAGCGCGACAATTACGGTAATCATTCCCTGCCTCAACGAGGAGCAGGGCATCGAAAAGGTGTTGCGCAACATGCCCGAATTCGTCGACCAGGTCATCGTCGTCGATAACGGTTCTACCGACCGGACCTCGCTGGTCGCGGCCTCCCTCGGCGCGCAAGTCATCCGTGAAGATGTGCGCGGCTACGGCCGCAGCTACAAGAGGGGTTTCGCCGATGCCACCGGCGATCTGATCGTCACGCTTGATGGCGACCACAGCTATCCCGTGGATGCGCTCTCCTATCTGCTCGAAGCCTTTCTTCACCTGGAAGTCGATTTCCTGAATGCCTCGCGCTTTCCCGTCCGCGATCGCCACGCCATGAGCCTGAAGCATCACTTCGGCAACCTGGTGCTTTCCCTGGCCATGTCGATTCTCTACTTCCGATGGGTGCGCGACTCGCAATCCGGTATGTGGGTCTTCCGCCGTTCCATCCTGAAGGACATGCAGCTCGAATCGGACAGCATGGCCTTCTCCGAAGAAATAAAAATCGAGGCGCTCAAGAATCCACGAGTGCGTTTCGGCGAGATCTCCATCATGTACACTTCACGCATCGGCGAGATCAAGTTGAATCCGTGGAGAGACGGTTTGCACAACCTGCTGTTTTTGGTCAAAAAACGGCTGCCCCGGCGGAGGCCATGACCGGCGTCACCGCGATCGTTCCGGTTTGGAACCGGCACGATTTGCTGCAGCGCGCGCTCTCCGGCCTGCGCGCGCAAACGCAGCCAGTTGACGAAATCGTGGTCGTAGACGACGGCTCAGTCGATCCCGCGCAAGCCTCTGGTGCGCGAATCGTTCGCCTGGACCGGCACAGTGGCTTTGCGCCTGCCGTAAACGAGGGCATTCGCCAGACTCACACGCCGCTGGTAGCCATCGTCAACAACGATGTGGATCTCTCGCCGAACTGGCTGGAGCGACTCCTCGCGGGACTCCGTCCGCAAGATTGGTTCGCCACCGGCAAAATCCTGCAAGCTGACGATCGCACCCGCATCGACGCCACCTTCGATGCCTTAAGCCGTGGCGGCACAGCCTGGCGCGTAGGCTTCGGCTGCCTTGACGGCCCCTCCTTCGACGAACCGCGCGACATCCACTTTGCGCCGTTCACCGCAGCGCTATTCCGCACAGAACTTTTTGACAAAGCCGGCCTGCTCGACGAACATTTCGAATCCTACCTCGAGGACGTGGACTTTTGCCTGCGCTGTGCGCTCGCCGGATACGGAGGCCGCTACATTCCATCCGCCCTCGCCTGGCATCAGGGCAGCGCCACGTTAGGCCGGTGGCATCCCGAAACCACGCGGCGCCTGTCGCGCAACCAGGTCTTCCTGGTCGCCAAACACTTCCAAGGCCGCTACATCTGGCCCGTACTGATAGCGCAAACTCTCTGGGGTCTGGTAGCCCTCCGCCACGGCCGTTTCTGGTCGTGGTTGACGGGCAAGGTCGAAGGGCTCCGGCGCGCGCGCGCCCTCGCCCGCGGACCGTTGCTCTCGCCGTCCAATAACCTCTCCTCAATCCTGAACCAATCCGAGCAAGACATCCGCCGCGCTCACACCGACTCCACGCGGAATGTCTACTGGACTCTCTACTTCCTCCTCACCGCCACTGGGGCAAAGTGACACATGGGTGAGGCAGGAATAGTAATCGTTACACACCAATCGGCCGCGGAGATCGGCGCGTGCCTCGACTGTGCGCGTCAGGCCGGCGCCGAAATCGTAGTGGTGGATAACGCCTCAAGCGACCACACCCGCGACGAAGTTGCCTCCCGTGGCGTCCGCCTCATCGCCAACCCTGAAAACCGCGGATTCGCGGCCGCCGTGAACCAGGGCATCGCCGCCCTAACCACTCCCTACATATTGCTATTAAACCCTGACGCACATCTGCTGACTCCAATCGACGCTCTGATCGCTGCCTGCAAAATTCCCGGCATGGCCGGAGCAACAGGCCAATTGACCGACGCCGCGGGCCACCCCCAGGTGGGCTTTAACATCCGCAATCTGCCCACCCCCACCGCCCTGTTTCTTGAAGTGTTACTGATCAACCGTTTATGGCGGGGAAATCCCGTAAATTGGCACTACCGTTGCTTAGCCTTTGACTACTCCACCCCGAGTGAGGCGGAGCAACCGGCGGGCGCGTTCTTCATGATCCGCCGGAACGTCTGGCAAGAGCTAGGCGGATTGGATGAAAACTTCCATCCCTTGTGGTTTGAGGATGTAGATTTTTGTTGGCGCGCGCGAGAGAGAGGCTATCGAATGCGCTACACCCCGGATGCTGTAGCCAAACATACGGGGGGGCATTCCATTGTGAAGATTTCACTGGAGAAGCGGCAGCTTTATTGGTATCGTAGTCTACTAGGGTTTGCGGTCAAGCATTATCGTTCCCGTACCGCTAGAATAGTGAGTGCAGGTGTTTTTTTCGGCTGCATTCCCCGTATGTTGTTCGGAGCAATTGCTTCCGGAAGTCTCGCGTCCGTCGGTGTTTACGGCAAGGTGATGGGGTTGGCTTGCAAAGTTTGCATTCGGCCGTCCCGCTGAGTGCAGTTTTTGTGTTTCCCGCGGTTTGGGGTGAACGGATTTACAAGTGGTCGGCACAAATTCAGGTTCGAGTTCATGTCCCATAACGACGTCGTATCCGTCACGATCGTAACTTACAACAGCGGCCGCTTTATCAAGAGATGCCTGGAATCGGTACTCGAACAGCGGTACCCGAATAAGGAAGTCATCGTCATCGACAATGCGTCGACTGACGGCACCATCGACATCCTGGAACAGTTCGAAGATCGATGTCAGATCCGGTATAACGAAGAGAACATCGGGTTCGCGGCGGCTCAAAATCAGGCCATCTCACTCGCCGGCGGTCAGTGGGTCATGACCCTCAATCCGGACGTCCTCCTGCTTCCCAATTTCATCCAGTCGCTGGTTGACGCAGGCAACTTCGATCCCAATATCGGCACGGTCTGCGGCAAACTGCTGACCATGTCGGCTACCTTCGAAATTCCCGCCAAACCAGTCGTCGATTCCACCGGTATCTATTTCAATCCCATGCTGCGGCACCTCGATCGCGGCAGCCAGGAAGTCGACAACGGTCACTACCTGCAATATGAATATGTGTTCGGCGCCACCGCCGCGGCGGCGCTCTATCGCCGCGAAATGATCGACGATATTTCACTCGACAACGAGTTTTTCGATTCCGACTTTTTTGTCTATCGCGAAGATGCGGACGTTGCGTGGCGCGCGCAATTGATGGGCTGGAAGTGCATCTACGTACCCTACGCGCGCGGCTATCACGTGCGCAAGGTGCTGCCGGGGAACCGTCGCGCGCTGCCTCCCGAAATCAACATGCACTCGGTGAAGAACCGCTTCCTGATGCGCATCAAGAACATCTCGCCCGATCTCTACCGCCGCAATATTTTTTCCATCACCCTGCGCGATGTCACTGTGGTCATGTGCTGCCTCATGTGGGAGCATACTTCGCTGCGAGCCTTCTGGTTTCTCATGGCGAACTGGCGCAAAGTGATGGCCAAGCGCGCCGAAATTCAAAGCCGCTGCCGCGTCGACGACGAGTACATCGCCAGTTGGTTCAAATACGCTCCGGTCAGTGTGAAGGCTCCTAAGAAAGCGCCGCGGCTGGTTTCGCGTTCTCAAGCGGCTAAGACGTAGCCGCGCGCGATGCGCATCGCCATCCTCGGCACTCGCGGCATTCCGGCGAACTACGGCGGATTCGAAACTTTCGCGGAAGAACTTTCCGTAAGGCTGGCGGCCCGCGGCCACTCCGTTACCGTCTATTGCCGCGGCAAGACCGCTGCCGGCCCCACCTATCGCGGCGTTCAACTGCAATTCCTCGCCACCATCCGCCACAAATATCTCGAGACCATCGCACACACTTTCCTCTCTACGATCCACCTGCTGTTTCACCGCGTGGACGTGGCCCTTTACTGCAATGGGGCGAACGCCCTTTTCACGGTCCTGCCGCGTATTTTCGGCATGCCCACGGCGCTGAACGTCGACGGCCTCGAACGCAAGCGCAAGAAGTGGAATCGCGCCGCCAAAACCTGGTATCTGCTTTCCGAATGGCTCGCGACATTTCTTCCCGCCACCGTAATCACCGACGCCCGCGCCATTCAGGATTACTACCAACATCGCTACGGCAAGAGCACCACATTCATCCCGTATGGCGCGGAAACTGGCAAGGTCGCATCCACCACCACCCTGGCGGAGCTAGGCCTTGAACCCGGCCGCTATTTTCTATACGTCAGCCGCCTCGAGCCGGAAAACCATGCCCTCGAAGTGCGCCAGGCATTTGAACAGGTGCGCACGGACATGAAACTCGCGCTGGTCGGCGATGCGCCCTACGCCCGCGGCTACATCCGCCAGGTCCGCGACACCCAAGACCCGCGCATCGTTTTTCCGGGCGCCATCTACGGCAGGGGCTACCATGAGCTCGATTCGCACTGCTTCGCCTACATTCACGCTACCGAAGTCGGAGGCACGCATCCCGCGCTCATCGAAGCCATGGGCCGCGGCGCGCTGGTGCTCTACCGCGACACGCCCGAAAATGCCGAGGTAGCCGGAGAAGCCGGCATCCCCTTTCACACCGACCTCATCGAAAAGCTGCAGTGGACGCTTGCCGCCGGCGAAGCCCAGTGCGAAGACTTCCGCCGCCGCGCGCGTGAACGCGTCGAGCGATTATACACCTGGGACGCCGTGGCAGACGCTTACGAGAACCTGCTCCAATCGATAATGAAATGATGTCTCCGCCTTTTCGCTCTTATGTCCTCGTGTCTCTCGAAACCATTGCGCGCAACTACCGCAATGTGCGCGCCGCCGTTGGTCCGGGCGTTGCCGTCATGGCCGTTGTCAAAGCCGACGCTTACGGTCACGGCGCCCTGGCAGTCTCTCGCACGCTCATTCGCGAAGGCGCAAAATGGCTGGCCGTCAGTTCCGTCGATGAAGGCGTAACCCTGCGCTTGGCCGGCATCCCCGCGCGCATCCTGGTGATGGCCGGCTTCCTGCCTCAGGAGCGCGAGGCCGTGCTGGAATACGATCTCACGCCCACCGCGCATTCGCTCGACGACATCGCCGAACTCGATCGCATGGCCGCGCGATCCGGACAGCCGCTGCCGTTTCACTTGAAGATCGATAGCGGTATGGGACGGTTGGGCACGCGCGCATCGGCGCAGGAAATCGTCGACGCGCTCAGCGCCTTACGCCACGCGCGACTGGAAGGCTTGATGACTCATTTTGCCTCGGCGGCGGACTTCACCTCGCCGCAAACCGGCCAACAAGTCGAGAATTTTCGCGCCTGCCTGGAAGCACTCACCGCGGCGGGCATTCAGGTCAACTGGATTCACACTTCCAGCACCAACGCTATCGCCTACGGCCGCAAAGAGGCCTGGCACAACATGGTGCGTACCGGCCATGCCCTCTATGGCTATCTTTCCCCGGCGCGCGGCGCGGGTCCCCGCAAGATTCTCGACGTCCAGCCCGCCCTCACCTGGAAAACGAAAATCCTGGCAGTGAAAGACATTCCCGAAGGCACCTTGATTGGCTACGGGGGCACCTTCCGCGCCCCCACGCCGATGCGCATCGCCATCCTGGGCGCCGGCTACGCGGACGGCGTCTTTCACCGCCTGTCCAACCGCGGCAAAGTGATCGCGGCCGGCCAGATCGTGCCGATTCTGGGCACCGTGTCCATGGATCTCACCACCATCGACATCAGCCGTTTGCCCGATTTGAAGCCGGGGGACGACGTGACCCTGCTCGGAGTCGAAGGCGATGCGGCGCTGGATGCGCAACAAATCGCCCGCGTCGCAGGCACCATCTCCTACAATATCCTTTCGAGCATTAGCGCACGCGTCAGGAGAGTCTACGTATGACCAAGAGAACCATGTTGGCTGCCGCGGTACTCATCGTATCGGCGTCGGGCTGGGCCCAACAGGGCCCCTACAAAGTCATTAAGACCGAGAAAGTCGGCGGGTCCGGCGGCTTCGACTACGTCTATGCCGATGTCACCGGCCGCCGCCTGTATATCCCACGCCCCGCGCAGACCGGCGCACGCATCACCGTCTACGATCTCGACACGCTTGCCTCCGTCGGCGAGATCCCCGACGCCAACGCACGCGGCGTCGCAGTCGATCCCAAGTCGCATCACGGTTTCGGCAGCAGCAAGCCCGTCGTCATGTGGGACACCCAAACCCTCAAGCCCCTCAAGACCATCGGCGTTGAAGGCGGTCCCGACGGCATCATGTTCGATCCGTTCAACGAACGCGTCTGGGTCTTTAGCCACTCCGCGCCTAACGCCACCGTGATCGACGCCAAAGACGGATCGATCATAGGCACGCTCGATCTGGGCGGCGCGCCCGAGCAGGCCGTCAGCGACGGCAAAGGCCACATCTGGGTCGACATCGAAGACAAAGACAACATCGCCGCGGTTGACGCCAAAACCATGAAAGTTACGGCGCACTACGACCTCGCCGGCAAGTGCGGCGGCCCCGGCGGCCTGGCGCTCGACATTAAGCACCACATCCTTTTCGCCGCTTGCCACAATCCCGCTAACATGGCGATCGTCAACGCCCTGGATGGCAAGATTATCACCACCCTCCCCATCGGCAAAGGCGTCGATGGCGCGGGCTTCAATCCGCGCACCATGGAAGCCTTTAGCTCGCAGGGCCAGGATGCCACCCTCACGGTCATCAAGGAGAGTAGCCCAACCAGTTTCGCCGTCGAGCAAACGCTCCCCACCATGCCCGGCGCACGCACAATGACCATCGACACGCTGAAAAACCGCATCATCGAAATCACCGCGCAGTTCACCCCACCGCCCGCAGGACAGCGCCGCGGTCAGATGGTGCCCGATTCGTTTACGATTCTCGTCGTCGGGAAGTAGTGCGCAGTCGCTGAACCAGCGGCAGGGTCGCCGCCTGATGGCACTTCAGGCACAGCGTGCGCATATTGTCCAGCCGCATTCGCCGCCGCCCTCGGCCACCGGCAACACGTGATCGGCGTCCCACAAATGCCGCCGGTGTCCCCAATCCTTTTCGAATTGCCGCCGCGCGTTGTAGTCCAGTTTGCGCTTGTCCTTGCGCATCCCTTCCGTATCTAACCCGCATTGCGCGCACACGCCGCCGTCGCGCAGGAAAACTTGTTCGCGCAGATAGCCCGCATCGGTGCGCAGCCGCCACTGGTGCACGCACGCCGCCGAGCAGAACGTTCGGCGCCCCTTGCCCACTTCCCCGCGGCACTAGCGGCAAGGCCGCCGCACACGCATCGGTAGCCATCCACCGGGTTGGGTGCGGCGCGTGCTCACAGTCGCAAATCGTAACCTTGCGCGCGCATCCCGTCAATCAGCCGGGCGCGAACCTCGCTCACTTCCTCAGACGATAGCGTCCTGTCGGGCGAACCCAGCGTCAGCCGGAACGACACGCTCTTGGTCCCCTCCGCCAGCGGTGGACCGGAATACTGCCGTTGGAACTCAACCGCTTCGAGCAGCGGACCCGCCAGCGGCGCCAGCAGCCGGCGTAGTACGCCGACCAACTGCCGCTCCGGCGCCACCAGAGAAAGGTCGAAAGCGCTCGAGGGATAGCGTCGGAACGGCGCATAGCGCACCGCTGGCGGCGTGGCCGCCTGCACCAGCAGCAGGTCCAGATCGAGCATCGCCGTGCGCCCTTCGGCCAGCGTCGGGTGCAATTCGAAAAGACGTCCCACCACCTTTCCGTGCCAGACCATCTCAGCCGCCCGCGCCGGATGTTCGAAGGCCCGCGCAGCGCAAGGCCGTGCTTCCGCGCCGGGTATCACGCATTCCGCTACGCGTTTCATCTCGAATAAGCCGGCTGCCCCATCGCCTTCCTTGCTATAGATCGCGGCCGCCAAATGCGGCATTTCGTTCGGCCATCCCTTCGCCTGCTTGTGAATCTCGCGCCCGATTTCGAACAACCGGAACGCATCGAAATGTTTGCTGTTCTCGATCACATTGCCGCGCAATTCCGGCAGCAGCGACAGCCGCAGCAGCGACTGATCCGGCGCAATCGGGTTCGCCACCGCCACGTGCTCCGCCGGCTCCAGGCCAAACGCGCGCGCATCGGCCTCCGCCACGAACGAATAGTTATAAACTTCCGTAAAACCCTCGTCCACCATGATGGCGCGCACCCGTCGATGAAACGCGCGCTCTGGATTGGCCGGCGGAACCGTGGTTAACACCGAAGGCGGCCGTGGCGTGATCGAATCGTATCCGACCATGCGCCCGATTTCTTCCACCAGATCTTCCTTCACCGCCACATCCTTCGTCGCGCGCCACGAAGGCACCGTAACGAAGAGCACGCCCGGCGATGCAACCGTAACGCCAAATTCCAGCCGCTCCAGAATCCCGCGCACTTCATCGGAACTGACCGAACGCCCCAATTTGCGAACTACCCAATCCATCGGCAGCAGAATCGGCGGGGGGGAGCGATGGGCTTCGATTGGTCCGCGAGGCCGCCCACCAGCCGGATGCCGGGCGAAATCTGCCGCAGCAACGCCACCGCGCGCGCCAGGCCGCGCACCGTATTGGCGGGATCTTGCGATTTCTCGAAGCGCATCGACGCATCGGTGCGCAGCTTCAGCGATGCCGAAGTTCGCCGCACACTGGAAGCGTTGAAACACGCGCTCTCCAGCACAATGCTGGTCGTGCTCTCGGAAATCGCGCTGTCCAAACCGCCGATCACTCCCGCCAAAGCCACTGCGCCCCCCGCATCCGCAATCACCAGGTGCGAAGGCGCCAGCGTATATTCCTCATGATTCAAAGCGCGGAACGGTTCGCGCTCTTCCGCCCTACGCACGAAAATGGTATCGCCGCGCAGCAGCCGCCGGTCGAATGCGTGCATCGGTTGAGCCAACTCCGCCATGATGAAGTTGGTCATATCCACCACGTTATTGATCGGATTCAGCCCGATCGCCGTCAGCCGGTATTGCAGCCACAGCGGCGAAGGCTTGACGGTGACGTTTTCAAACACCAGCGCGCTGTACCGCGGACACAGATCCAGCTCCTTGATGGCCACGTAAATGGCCGGCGCCCCCGAAGGCAACAGCGCCGCCTGTACCGGGTCCCTCAGCGACCGCCCCAGAATCGCCGCCACCTCGCGCGCCATCCCAAAATGTCCCCACAAATCCGGCCGGTGCGTGATCGACTTATTGTCGATTTCGATGATCGCATCGGGCACGCACCCCGGAATCGGCGCGCCCACCGGACCGCCCAGCTCCAGAATGCCCGCCGCATCGCGATTGACGCCCAGTTCCGCGCCGCTCGCCAGCATGCCGTCGCTTTCCACCCCGGTGATGGTCTTCTTGCCCAGCGGAACGTAAGCCGTAAACATCCCCGCACCGCAATTCGGCGCGCCGCAAACCACCAGCTTATTGCCGTAGGTCCCGGTTTCCACCACCGCCTTCACGTTGTGGCTATTATCGATCGGTTCGACCGCCGTCACCCGCGCCACACAAGCCCCGGCCAGCAGTTGGCCGGTATCTTCAATGCCTTCGCACTCGGCCGTGCGCATCGTGATCAGGCGCTCCAGTTGGCGTGCCGGAGTCTCAAGCGAAGGTACGGATTCTCGGATCCAGTTGTATGAGAACTTCATCAGAATTGCTGTAAGAAACGGAGATCGCCGCCTTGTAGTTGGCGTATATCGTCAATCGCGTACCGCATCATCACCAGCCTCGTAAGGCCGAGCCCGAAAGCGAAACCGTTCCACTCGTCCGGATCGATGCCGCTCATGCGCAGTACGTTCGGATTCACCAGCCCGCACGGCAGCAGTTCCACCCAGCCGCTCTGCTTGCAAACCGGGCAGCCCGGGCCACCGCAAATCAGGCACTGGATGTCCAATTCAAATCCGGGTTCCACGAACGGGAAGAAGCCCGGCCGCAGCCGTACCGTAACATCCCGCTTGAAAATCGCGCTGAGCAGCGTTTTCATGAAATAAATCAAATGCGCGACGGAAACATCGCGATCGATCATCATGCCTTCCAACTGATAAAACGTGTGCTCGTGCGACGCGTCCACATTTTCATTGCGGAACACGCGCCCCGGTGCGATCATGCGCAGCGGCGGCCCCAGCCGTTCCATTCCGCGCACCTGCACGGGCGAAGTGTGCGTGCGTAGCAGATGGCCGCCGGTCAGCCAAAACGTATCCTGCATGTCGCGCGCAGGGTGATCGGCCGGAATATTCAAAGCGTCGAAATTGTAGTACTCGGTCTCGACCTCGGGCCCATCCAGAACCGCGAAGCCCAGCGATACGAACAGATCTTCGATCTCCATCTGGATCTGGGTCACCGGATGCAGATGCCCGATCTTCGGCGCGGGCGCAGGTAAAGTCAGATCCAGCCACTCGGCGTTGAGCCGCGCTTCTAAAGCCTCCGCGTCGAACCGTTGCAGGCGCGCTTCGAAGGCCGCTTCGATCTCCTGTTTCACGGCGTTCAGCAGTTTACCAACGCGCGCGCGATCCTCCGGCGCAAGCTTTCCCATATCCTTGCCGGCCAGAGCCAGCGAGCCTTTGCGCCCGAGGACGTCGATGCGCAACTGCTCCAGATCCTGCGGAGAAATCGCAGCCTGAATTCGGCTCAGCGCGGCGGATTCAATATCCGGCAATTGTTGTTCAAGCATTGCGTGGAAGTTTTATTCTAGCTGCTTTTAAGGCGCGTCCCGGCGATGCAATATTAACTTCCGACCTACAGACGCGTAGGCCGCCAACGGTTTACTATGACAGAGCATTCGAGGTGCGCCCATGAGATCCACAACGCCTTTCCTTTCGACCATCGGGCTAACGCTGACTGTCTTCCTCACTCTGGCCCCATGCCGCGCCCAAAACGTAGCAGGCAACATCACAACCGTCGCGGGCATTGGAAGCCTGGGCTATTCGGGCGACGGCGGCTTGGCTACCGCGGCTAAAATCTCCAGCCCCCAAGGCGTAGCGTTCGACAAATCCGGTAACTTGTACATCGTCGATGCCGGTAACCACCGCATCCGCAAGGTGGATACCTCGGGCATCATCGCCACGGTCGCCGGCAATGGAAGCACCGGCTTTTCCGGTGATGGCGGACCGGCGATCGACGCCTCGTTTTCGTGGGGATTTAACGGACACCTGGGCATCGCCCTCGATGCCGGCGGCAATCTATATATCCCGGATCTCTCCAACCAGCGCATCCGTAAAGTGGATACCACGGGAAACATCACCACCGTAGCCGGCAACGGAGTTCGCGAAAACTCAGGCGATGGCGCCGCCGCTACCGCCGCCAGCCTGGTAGACCCCATCGCGGTGGCGGTCGACGCTGCGGGCAACCTGTATATCGCCGAATTCGCCGGCAATCGCGTGCGCAAGGTGAACGCCTCGGGCATCATCTCCACCGCCGCCGGAGGCGGACCCCTGGGCCAAACCAACGGCGATGGGGGACTGGCCACCAACGCCGTCCTAAACGCGCCATTCGCCCTCGCCTTCGACGGCGCCGGCAACCTTTACATCGGCGATGTCACTGCTCGCCGCGTGCGCAAGGTAGACACCCATGGCATCATCACCACGGTGGCGGGCAACGGCTCAACCACCGACTCTGGTGATGGAGGCCCGGCCATCAAGGCCGGCTTCGAACTCACCGGCCTCGCCGCGGACGGCGCCGGCGATATCTTCATCTCCGAACAAAGCAACCGCGTCCGCGAGGTCAACACCGCCGGCACCATCAACACCATCGCCGGCACCGGCGCCGGCGGATCCACTGGCGATGGCGGCCCGGCGGTCAGCGCCACCCTCAACGAGCCCGGCGACGTGGCCGTGGACCATGCCGGCAACCTCTACATCGCCGACATGCTGAACAGCCGCATCCGCGAGGTCTTCGGCATCGCGCAGTCGGGAACGCCCGCCATCGCTCCCGGCGGCGTGGTCAGCGCCAGCGCCTTCGGCGAATTCACTTCCGTGGCGCCGGGCTCCTGGATCGAAATTTACGGCTCCAATCTCGCGTCCACCACCCTCGGCTGGTCAGGCGCGGATTTCAACGGTATCGACGCTCCCACCAAGCTTTCCACCACCAGCGTCACCATCGCCGGACAACCCGCCTTCGTCGATTTCATCAGCCCCGGCCAAGTCAACGTCCAGGTTCCCTCCGGCGTCGCTACCGGATCGCAGCCGCTGATCGTGACCACCGCCCTGGGCGCCAGCGCGCCTTACATGGTGACCGTCGCCGCCCAGCAGCCCGGCCTTCTCGCGCCTTACTCCTTCATCGTCGGCGGCAGCCAGTATATGGCCGCCCTTTTCCCCGACTATGCAACCTTTGCGCTTCCCACCGGCGCCATCCCCGGTGTCACCTCGCGTCCCGCGAAACCCGGAGACATCCTCCTCCTCTACGGCATCGGCTTCGGAGAGGTGTCCCCGGCCACGCCCGCCGGTCAACTTGTGCAGGACGCCAATACCCTTGCCGCCCCGTTCGCCCTGTACATCGGAGGAGTCCAGGCAGCCGTCGCCTACGCCGGTCTTTCGCCCGGGTACGTCGGACTCTATCAGTTCAACGTAGTGGTGCCGGATGTCCCCGACGGCAACCTGGTTCCGCTGACATTTACGTTAAACGGCGCTCCGGGAATCCAGAGTCTTTATATCGCCGTCCAATCCGGAAACTAATCGCTGAGCGCTCTGTGGACTCTCCTTCGCGCTCAGCACATTGGCAAATAGCCGGTACGCGCCCGCCCCCCATCATGCTCAAGTAAAAAAGGGGCTAAACCTGGTCGCAGTCATGACTCGCGTTGTTAGCTCGGATAAGTCCGCAAACTAAATTGTCCAGTGCGGACCTCAAATTGTGCAGATAGTCCCCAATAATCGTGCTGATACGGATACTCGGGACGTTGTTATCCATGTAAAATACGATCCAAGCCGCACCATTTGCAGGATTCGTTTTCACGTGGGTATGGTGTTTGATGGCCCTGACAAAAGTATCGAGTTCTGTTTTCAATAGGCAGAGATGCTCTTCTGCCCGGGCGACCTTAGCGCCAACGCTCTCCATCCATGCGAGGGAGCTTGAAGTGCCGCCAAATGCCACGTCATTGCCTCTCAAATCTCCGCTGGACCCTACTTCGCGCTCAGTACATTGGCGAATAGCCGGTACGCCCCCGCCACCCCAGCCGGTAATTCCCGAAACCATGAATAACCGGTGAAGATGTATACGCCCTTCCCGTAGCGCGCATAAAGCATCCCGCCGGGCAGAGCCTTCTCCCCGGGATCGTGGCTCTCGATCACCGTCTCGTACCGCTTGTCCCACTCCGACGCAAAGTAAAGACCGCGCTCCTGAATCCACCCATCGAAATCCTTCTTCGTAATCTCATTAGGCTTACTCAGCAGCGGATTGCTTAAATTGGTAAAGGTGACTGCCGCCTCCTCCACGGTCACGCGATCGCGTCCAATCTTGAACGGATACGGCCCGATCGGCACCAAGTTTCCATCCGTCACATTGTACTGGTCGATCAGCGTCCCGCCGTTGTTCACATACTCCAACAGCCGCGGCAGATTCATCCGCAAATCCGAGCGCGTGTTGTACGCCCGCACGCCGGTTACGATGGCGTCGAACTCCGCCAGATCCCGCTGTTCCAGATCCGAGGCCGTCAACAGCGTAACTTCGCAGCCGAGCTGCCGGATCGCATCGGGCATTTCGTCGCCAGCGCCCATCACGTATCCCACTTTGTGCGCCGTCACTCGAATATCAGCCCGCACCAGCTTCGCTACCGCCGGCGGAAACACCGTCAAGGGAGGCAGAGGTGGGTGCGAGATGACCAGCAGCCCAACGCCGATATCGCGCCCGTCCGCGTGCGCCATGGCATGGAGTTGTGCCGGCGGATCCGGTCCCACAGCCGGCTTCAGCTGAAACGTCAGAGCCTGCTGCTGCCCCGCCTCGGGCTGCTCAAAAGGCCGCGACCCGGGCTCCGCGGTCCATCCCGAATCGAGCGCCAGCCTCACGTCGCCCGCAACCTTTGGCATATCCGCGCGCACTTGCACTTCTACCTTGCGCTGCTTAGCGTCCGTAAACAGGACCACATCATGCGGCAAATTGACCGCCACCGGAGGAACCACCACCAGCGCCCGCGTCTGCTCTCCATCCACGCGATCGACATACCGGTGCCGCACCGGCCGCACCAGATCGAACGCCACGCCGCCCGCTTCCAATCCAAACCGCAGCGTCAAAAGCGGTGCATCCTCGGGGAGGCCTACCAGCCGCTGATCGGCAATGGTATACGTATCCCCGTGCTTCGGCTCGCGCAGCCAGAAAGGCTGCGAGTAAGCCTGATCGGCCGGCACGGCGTATTTCAACGGTGCATTCACCGGCTCATTGGTCTTCAGCTCAGCATGTTTGGCGTCGGTCTTCGCCTCGCCGCCCATGCCTTCGAGCGTCAGGCTATTCAACGTAACCGCCGCCGGCGAACGGTTCAACGCCGTATACGAAACGTCCATCGTGGCGCCCGGCACAACCTGGTAAACATCCGTATTGGCATCCAGCCAAAGCCCCGCGCATAGCCCGATCGCCTCGTTCAATTCCGCTAGCTTGCCAACCGCCGCGGGATCCTTGAGCGCCGCCACCAGCGGGTGCGCTCTCAACAGCAGCGGAATCGTCCGCTCCGGATGCTCCGGCTGAAATGTCCGCGCCGCCTCGCTCAGAATCGCGCCGATCTCCGCCCCGCCCAACACGCGGTTCCAACTCGTATCGATGCCATCAAAAGGGTCTTTCGCCCCCGCCGGCAAGTCTCCCGCTACGGGCACCAGGAACTGAGCCGTCGGACCGGGCCGCTGCGACGCGCCCATGCCCTGGCTGCGATGCATGCTGCGGCTCATCCCCGCAATCTGGCTGTAAGAAACGCCCAGAATCGGATTGAAAGCGCCCACATCCACCTGCATCCTGCCCGGCAGCGCCGCCGCTTCTTTCTCCTGCTCTTTCGTGAAGCTGAACGTATTGAATAGCAGCCGCCGCGCTTTCCACGGCTGCGCGAACTTCAGTTGTTCCGGAAATCGCGCGGGATCGGCAGCCGCCGCAAATGCTTCCTTCCCCACAATGGCGGATACCTGATGCTGCCCGTGCCCGTCCTTCGGCGTACCCGAAAATCGCAGAATCACTACATCCGGCTGAAACCGCCGGATGATCCACACCACGTCGCCCAGCACCTGTTCATGTCCCCACTTGGCGAACGTCTCCTCCGGCGTCTTGGTGAATCCGAAGTCGATCGCGCGCGTGAAGAACTGTTCGGCGCCATCGATCCGCCGCGCCTCCAGCAGTTCCTGCGAACGAATCAAGCCCAGCAGGTCGCCCTGCTCGGACCCGATCAGATTCTGTCCGCCCTCACCCCGCGTCAGGGACAAGTAGCCAGTCCGCATGTGACGGCCGCGGGCGAAATACGCCAAAATGGCGGTATTCTCGTCATCGGGGTGCGCGGCGATCATCAACACCCGGCCGCACACGGTCAGTTTTTCCAGGGCCTGCTCGATGGCCGGCGTCCCGGAAAAAGGTGCCTGCGCGCAAGCCGGCACCGCCAGCAGAAAACAAAAAAGTAGTGCCAGTGTCCTGGCGGAATGAGTGCGCATCCAAGATAATGGTAGTCCATCCCGCGTGATGGACAGGGGGGGCGGTTGAAGATCGATTGGGCGAGTTGGAAGTCCGCCATGAGCCACCGGCCGCGCGCCGTCGCCGAACCAATGCCCGCCGCCATACCCGCTCCCATGCGCATCGGCCTCGCGCTGGGGGGCGGTTTTGCGCGAGGTTTGGCGCACATCGGCGTCCTGCGCGTCTTCGAAGAAAATAAGATACCCGTGCATTGCATCTCCGGCGTTAGCGCCGGCGCGATTGTCGCCGCCGCATACGCCAGCGGCGCCACGCCCGACGAAATCGCCAAAGCCGGCAGCGCTATGCGCTTCACCGATGTCGCCCGTTGGACCATTGGACGCATGGGTTTTGCCGGCAGCGACCGCATGGACCCCTTCCTGCGAAAACTCCTGAAAAGCCAGACCTTCGACCAGATGCGCATCCCGCTGGGCATCGTCGCTACAGACGTGGTCACCGGCGAAGCCGTTATCTTCCGCGACCATGGCGACGTGGTGCTGCCCATCCGGGCCAGTTGCTCCTATCCCGGATTGTTCCAGCCAGTCCGTTGCGGCGAACATCTGCTGGTCGATGGCGCCATCAGCATGGAGGTTCCCGCCCTGCTCACGCGGTTGCTCGGCGCTACACACGTCATCTCGCTGCACTTGCCCATGCAAGGCGCCGCCGCCACGCCCACCAACATGTTTCATGTCATTAATCGATGTTTTCAAATCATGCACAGTCGCACCGAAATCACGTGGCGGCAACACTCCGACCTGGTGATCCAACCGGACGTGCGCGGCATGGAATGGGATGCTTTCGATAGTGCCAGTCAGCTTGTAAAGGCTGGCGAAGAAGCGGCCCGGCAGGCCTTGCCCAGCATTCAGGCTTGGCTGGGACAACCGCCCCTCCAGGAACACACCACCGTGATTATGCCAGATTTAAAATCTGCCTGACCGTGCCGCTTTCCTTCTCGATCTTGCTTTGCAGCAGCATCAGGGCCTGAATCAATTGCTCCGGGCGAGGCGGGCATCCCGGCACATAGACGTCGATGGGGATGACCTGATTCACCGGAATCAGCGCATAGTTATTGAACACGCCGGTGGACGTCGCGCAGGCGCCCATTGAAATCGCCCAATGCGGCTCCGGCATCTGTTGGTACAGGTGGCGGATCACCGGCGCCATCTTGTTGGAAACGCGCCCCGCAATGATCATCAGGTCCGATTGCCGCGGCGAACCGCGAAACACCTCCGCGCCAAAGCGCGAAATGTCGAACCGCGACGCGCTCATGGACATCATCTCGATCGCGCAGCAGGCCAGCCCGAAAGACATGGGCCAAATGGAATTCTTGCGCGCCCAGTTCACGGCCTTATCCAGCGTGGTCATCACCAGGCCTTCGGAAGCTGCCGCCGCCGCTGACGTGACAAACTCGTTATCCAGCCGCTCGAACAGTTCTACGGGACCGCTGGCAAAAGGTGCATCCATATTCTTTATTCTAAGCCATCGTTCCAGGGCGCGTCCTCTGAGGTGAAAGGCGAAGCTGGTAGGCCATCCGAGTTGTAAAGGTTGACCGTAGGCGCATTCGCCCACCCGTACCGCACTTGCCGCGGCGACGGGACACCCGAAGCTGTCGCCACCACTGTCTGCCCGTCCACGCGCGCCGACGCCGGCTTGAAGCGGCCGTCGGCGCCGGCAACTTCAAATCCAAGCAATTCGCCGCCTTTGGCCACCAATCCCGCGGCGTGATCGAACCACACCCGCATCCCGTCGCCATCCGGTACCGCCTGCCGGAACAGCGGACCGGCATATTCCACCTTCTCGCCGTATGCCAGCGCGCGTGCGGCCAAAGCCAGCCGCGCCCCGACCGCCTGCTTATCCGCCGGATGCACATTGTCCGGATCGCCGACATCGATCGTCACCGCCATACCCGTGTTCACCAGCGAAAGCGCCCGCCGCTGCGCTTCCCGGACGATCGGCCATCGCTCCGGCGGACCCGACTTGAAGTTGGCGATTTGCACGAACAGGAAAGGAAAATCGCCCTCATGCCACTGCGCTCGCCAATCGGAAATCAGCGTAGGAAACACCCGTGTATACATCGGGGCAAAACCTTTCTGGCTATTGGACTCGCCCTGATACCAGATCACTCCCTTGATCGCGAAAGGCACAGCCGGAGCGACCATGGCGTTGAACAGTCCCGCCGGCGCCCACGACGCCGGATCGGGTCGCCACGGATGGCTCTTGGGCTTCCGCCCCGCCTGACGGTCGGCCGCGTCTTCCCGCTTTTCCCGAGCCACAATTTCGGATGCTTGCCCTTGTTCCCGCATCATTTCCGCGCGCGATGCAAAGACAGGCATCAGCGAAGCATCGGCTGCTATGCCCTGCAGGCTGATCCACGCTTCCGCCACTGTCCCGCCCCAGGTCGAATCGATCAATCCGATCGGCACGTGCTCGTGAGCCACCAGTTCCCTTCCGAAAAAGTACGCCGCCGCGGAAAAGCTGGCAGCCGTTTCCGGCGAGCAAACTGTCCAGGTCGCCGGCGTGTTTTGCAGGGGAAAATCGGCGGCTTTGTTGGGAATATGCAGCAGCCGGATCTGCGGTTGGTCGGCGTGCGCGATCTCGGCGGCCGAGTCCTTCAGCGTCGCGCCAGGAAATCCCTTCAACGGCATCTCCATGTTCGACTGCCCCGAAGCGAACCAGACGTCGCCCACTAAAATATCGTCGAGCACAATCTTGTTGGCAGCCGTGACCGTGAGTTGGAAAGGCCCGCCGGCGGCAGCGGGAGGCAAGTACACGCTCCAATTGCCTAAACCGTCCCCGGATACTTCGCGCGTGGCGCCTTGAAACCCAACGGATACTTTTTCCGCCGGCAAAGCCCATCCCCACACGTGAATCGGACGGTCCCGCTGCAGCACCATGTGGCTGCTGAGAATCCCAGGCAGGCGCGCTTCACACCGCCCAAGACGAGGGGCGCAAACCACCAGAAACGCGCCCGCAAAAGCGCCCCACATCAACTTTGGGCATCTACGAAACCACATAAGGACTCCGATAAACGGGCCGGGAAATCATCGCATTCGCCTCCGTATCTCCCACGAACGTCCCGGCCCCCGCGTCATAATTAATCCGCCGTCCCAGCCGGTAGCTGATATTCGCCATGTGCACCAATGCCGCCGAAGCCACGCCCACCGCAACATCGGCATTCAAATCCGCAGGATTCCGGCTCTTCACCGCCTTCAAGAAGTTCGCCATGTGCGGAATCGTATCGTCAATCTCCGACTCCGCATGTTTCATCGATTCGCCCGGCTCCCGCTTGTCGCCCAGGAAAATCTGGAACCCGTGCTCGTCCACCGGCATGAATCCTTTGCTGCCAAAAAACGTAACGCCAATAAAATTCGGCCCCGACGGCGGAATCCCCGCATCGCCCCCCGTATTCAACCCGCGAACTTCAAACACCAGTTCCGCATCGCCGTAATCCAGCGAGGCGATCTGCGTATTAGGCGTTTCCTGGTCGTCCTCGTAAACGTATTTCCCACCCGTACAAACAGCGCTCTTGGGCAGGTCTCGCCCTAGCCCGCGCCGCGCCAGATCCATCTCGTGAATTCCCTGATTGCCGATATCGCCATTGCCCGTATCCCAGAACCAGTGCCAGTTGTACTGATAGCGGTTCTTCGTATACTCCCGCATCGGCGCCGGTCCCAAAAACAAATCCCAATTCAACCCCGCCGGAATCGGCTCCGTCGGCGTTCGCCCGATGGAAGGCCGCCGCTTGTAGCAAATCGCGCGCGCCATGTAAACCTTCCCGATCGCCCCGCTCTTTACCAAATCGACGGCCCGCTGCTTGTGCGTGATCGTGCGCCCCTGCATCCCAATCTGTACGACTCGCTTGTTAGACAGTGCCGCCGCCTCCATCGCGCGCCCTTCGAAAATGTTATACGACGCCGGCTTCTCGCAGTAAACGTCCTTCCCCGCGCGGCAGGCCCAAATCGTGGCCAGAGAATGCCAGTGGTTGGGCGTGGCGATCGACACCGCGTCCACATCCTTGTTGTCTAACATCGCGCGCAGATCCTGATGGACCTGCGGCTTGTGCCCTTGCAGTTTCTCGACGATCTGCGCCGCGCGTTCCGTCTGCGCCTGATTCACGTCGCAGATCGCCACAACCTTCGCGTCGGGCAGCTTGCTGTAGTAATGCAGGTGGTCGCGCCCCCGCCCGCCCAGTCCGATCACTCCAATACCAACCGTGTCGTTCGCTCCGCGGGCCGCGCGCGCGGCCATGGAGGCCACACCCGCACTCAACAGAAAGGTTCGTCGTTCCATGCAA
Source organism: Bryobacterales bacterium (assembly GCA_963738375.1). GTDB lineage: Bacteria > Acidobacteriota > Terriglobia > Bryobacterales > Bryobacteraceae > Bog-159. The sequence goes on from CAVTWL010000009.1 coordinate 207,162, forward strand.
TCCCTCCCGGAAAGACTCATCGTACATCTTTTAGGCCGGGAGAAACGGCGAGTTTTAGGTCCGGTCTTCCAGGAAGGCTCGCAACCGGTGGCTGCGACTCGGGTGGCGGAGTTTGCGCAGGGCCTTGGCTTCGATCTGCCGGATGCGTTCGCGCGTGACGGCGAAGTTTTGCCCAACCTCTTCAAGCGTATGCTCGCTGCCGTCCTCCAGGCCGAACCGCATCTTGACGATCTTCTCCTCGCGTGGCGAAAGCGTCTTCAGAACCTGAGCCGTCTGCTCGCGCAAGTTCAAATTAATCACGGCATCCGACGGCGACAACCCACCCTGATCCACCAGAAAATCTCCCAGGTGCGATTCGTCTTCCTCGCCTACCGGCGTTTCGAGCGAAATCGGTTCCTGTGCTACCCGCAGCACCTTGCGAATCTTGGCTACAGGCAACTCCATGCGCTTTGAAAGCTCTTCCGTGGTCGGCTCTCGGCCCAGTTCCTGGATCAACTGCCGCGAAGCCCGGATCAACTTATTGATCGTCTCGATCATGTGTACCGGGATGCGAATGGTGCGCGCCTGATCCGCAATCGCTCGGGTGATCGCCTGCCGCACCCACCACGTCGCGTACGTGGAAAACTTGTATCCGCGCCGGTATTCGAATTTATCGACCGCGCGCATCAGCCCGATGTTGCCTTCCTGAATGAGATCCAGAAATTGCAATCCGCGGTTGTTGTACCGCTTCGAAATGCTTACCACCAGCCGCAAGTTGGCTTCGATCAATTCGCGCTTGGCCGCCTCCGCCTCGCGATCGGCCTGAGTAATCGCCGTCAGGGTGCGCCGCAATTCGCCTGCCGGCGCGCCGCTGCGTTCCTCAACCTGCTGCAGCCGCTGCTGATAGGCGCGCAGCTCTTTGCGCCACTCCTTTAGCCCTTCCGCCCGCGGTGGCGAAGTTTCCAGCCGCCGCTGCAGCCGCAAAATCTCCCGCTCGATCGGCGTGGCTTCCTCCGCCGCCGCGCGAATCTGCGCCGTGAAGTCCCGCAGCATGGCGCCCTGAAATCGTGCTGAGCGGATGCATCGCGACACCCGGACTCGCGCGCGTTGTGTGTCCCACAGCAATCGGGCGTGTTGCCGCGGCTTCAAGGCCCGCGGAATTGCGTTTAATTTTTGCCGTAATGCTTGGAATTTCTTGAAATGGCGCGCGGCTTCTTCCGCCATTTCGATGAATTCCTGGCCGCTTTCGTCGGCTACCTCGTCCATGATGAGCGGATCGGCCACCAGCACCACATCGCGCGCCGCGATCGCCCGCCGCCGCACGTCTTCGGCTAAGTCCAGAATGCGCTGGATCACCAGAGGCGAGCGCGCGAGAGCTTTCATCACCGTATTCTGGCCGCGCTCAATGCGCCTCGCGATTTCCGTCTCGCCTTCCCGCGAAAGCAGCGGAACCGTGCCCATCTCGCGCAAGTAAGTGCGGACGGGGTCATTAATCTTCTCGCCGGCATTGGGACCTAAATCGAGATCCAGCGGTTCTTCAGACTCGCTGAGTTTCTGGTCGAACTCAAATTTTGTGTCTTCCAGGATTTCGACGCTGCTGCCTTCCAGTCCATCCAGCAGGTCGCCCAGTTCGTTGCTGCTTCCGTTCGAAAGATTGGCGGGCAGCGAACCGTTCAGATCTTCGTAAACGGCATAGCCGTTCTCGTCGACTTTCTCGGCTAATTGCTGCAGGCCTTCAAACTTGTCTTCCAATGCCACAAAATGCCTACCCGTTGCGAGACTTTTTCACATTGTACACCCGCGCTTTTCGGGAAACGCGGACTTTAAACCGCTTTTTCGAGGTTATGTAGTTCCTCGGCCAGCCGTAATGCCTCACTGAGGTTTCCGGAACGCTCGGCTTCGCGGACGCGGCCTTTTAACGCCGCTACCTGACCTTTGAGGCTGGTGCGCTGCAAACTGCGTACACACTCTTCCCCTAAAGATAGTGTAGCGCCGGAGCCATTCGTTTCATCCTGAAGCACAGCCAATGCTAATAATGTCTGGTCGCGCTGGTCCAGACGCGCGTGTAACCCGTCGAAAGTTACTTCGCCCGTTGCATGCAGGGCGAACAAGGCTTTGAAAATACGGCTCGTCGTGAATTGTTCTACAGCCGGCAGATGAATCAGCTCAGGAATTAGCTCGTGGCGCGCCTCAGCGTCCGACACCAATAAATTCAACAGAATTTTTTCATCCGCGCGCAGCGGCTCGTTTACCGGCGCGATTTTCTGTTCCCTCCGATCGGCGGCTTTGCGAAAATTCTCCAACACCAGCCCCGCATCCACACCCAAATAGCTGGCAACATCGTTCGCGACGGCCACCCGCTCAATCTTATCGCCCAACTTCTTGATCGCCGGCAGCAGGAATTCGAAGCCCGCCACCCGTCCTTCCGCCGTCCGCAAATCGAACTTCGCCCGCGCCCTGTCAGCTAACCAATAAAAATACGCCTGCGCCTTTTCCAACTTCGCGCGATACGCGTCCGCGCCGCGCTCCAGGCAGTATTCGTCCGGATCGAGGCCGCCGTCCAATTCCAAAATCCGCAAGTGCATGCCTTCGTCCAGCAGCAGGTCGATATACTTTTCAGACGCGCTCGCCCCGGCAACGTCAGGATCGAAATTCACCACGATCTTCGACGAATGCCGCTTTAACGCTTGCACCTGCGGCAGGGTCAACGCCGTTCCGCAACTCGCCACAACTTCCTGCACCCCGGACGCGAATACGCCGATCGCGTCCATGTACCCTTCTACCAGCACCACGCGGTCCGTCTCCCGAATCCGGTTCTTGGCGCGGTGCAGATTGTAGAGCACGCTGCTCTTCTTATATATCGGCGATTCCGCGGAATTTAAATATTTGGCATTGTCCGCCGGGTCCAGCGAACGGCCCCCGAAGCCGATGACTTTCCCCGTCTCGCTGTGGATCGGAAACATTACCCGATGCCGGAACCGGTCGTAAAAACTGCCGTCCTGCCGCCGCCCGAGCAGACCGGAGTTCTCCAACTGTTCCGCAGTGAATCCCTGCCGCTCCAGAATCTTCAACAGCGTACGCCCCGAACGGTCGGCGTAACCCAGCCCGAATTGCTCGATCGCGCCCGCCGATACCCCGCGCTTCTCCAGATAGCGCCGCGCCTCCGCGCCAGCCGGCGAAGCCAGTTGCTCCCGGTACGACTCCTGCGCGTTCTCCTGAATTTGATAAACCGCGCCGCGCAGCCGCGTCTCCGGATCCGAATATTCCGCCCGCTTGGGCATCGGAATCCCATTCCGGTCCGCCAGAATCTTCAACGCCTCCGGAAAACTGACGTGCTCGAATTCCATCACGAACTTCAGCACGTCCCCGGCCACGCCGCAGCCGAAACACTTGTAAAACTGATGGCCCGCATGCACCGAAAACGAGGGCGTCTTCTCGCTGTGGAACGGGCACAACCCTGTGTAGCGATTGGGCCCCGCTTTGCGCAGTCGCACGTACTCACTGATCGTCTGTACGATATCGACGGACGATTTCAGTTGGTCTTTGAACTCCATGTGCGCGTGACTTGAATATTATCGCAGGCGGCGCAAGCCACCGGCTTTTGAGTCCGCCGCCAACCTGTGATGAAGTATGGTTGTGCATCCAGCAGCCGCGAAGCGCCGAGTCCTCACCTGCCTGGCGCTCCTCGTCAACGTCGTCGCCTTTTTTTTTAAGCCGCTCTTCAACCCGCAATACAGTTTCCCCTGGGATTTTCGCGGCGTGCAGCTCCCCATGATCTCGTTTCTCGCCGAGCAGCTCCGCGCCGGCCGCTTCCCGCTCTGGAATCCCTTCAGCTATTGCGGCTATCCGGTCTTCGCCAATATCGAGGCCTGCTTCTTCCACCCCCTGGTCCTCGCCAGCGCCTTCATCGCCGCCCACACTTCTCTGGCTGCGCTTCCCATGCTGCTCGAATGGATCGTCGTCCTCCAAGTCTGGTTTGGAGGCATCGCCGCCTGCTATCTGTTCCAGGAATTCGGAGCAGGCAGGGCGGCGGCATTCGCCGGTGCCCTGATCTTCGAAACCGGCGGCTACATGGCCTCCCGCGCCGAACACATCGGCGCCATCATGGCCGTCGCCTGGATGCCCCTGGCCTGGCTCGCCGTCATGAAACTGCGCAACCGTTTCGAACGGCGATGGCTCGCCGTGCTCGCCGCGGCGCTCGGCATGTCCGTGCTGGGAGGCTTCCCGCAACCCACCCTCGCCGTCTTCGTCTCTACCGCCATGCTGGCGCTCCTGCTGGTGTTGTGGCGCATAGCGAGTGTCCGCATCATCGCCTGGACCGCCGCTGGATGCGCCCTCGGCATCTCCCTCGCCGCCGTCCAATTCATCCCCACAGCCCAATTGGAACAGCACAGCGTCGCCAAGTATCGCGCCGGCTGGCTCGGTGGCGGCGGAGGCTTATACCCTCAGATGCTCGTGTCGCTCCTGCTCCCCAATCACTACAACATCTTCGACATGTGCCGTTTTCACGGTCCCGGCGATATCACGTTCTTGTACTTATACTGCAGCCTGTTAGGTCTTGCGCTCGCCCTGGCTGCGCTCCTGCTGCGCCGCACTCGCTACGTCGCCGTTCTGGGATCCATGCTCTTGTTCAGCCTGTTCTGGATGCTCGGTGAACACACGGCGCCGTGGCGCCTCATCTATCCGCTCCTGCCGGAGAAAATCAGAATAGGCATCCACCCCGAATACTGCTACTCCATCTTCACCATCGCACTTGCTGCTTTAGCGGCCATCGGCCTGCAGTTCGTCCGCATAGCGGAACGCTTCCGCTACGCGGCAGCCGCGGCGATCGCCCTGGACTTATTCCTGGTCGGCGCCGACCGTCCCATGAACCTGGCCTCTTTGCGCGCCGAACCAGGCGTCACCGCGCACGCCTTCGATGGCAGCGCCGAACTCCTCCAGCAGGTCCGCAAATACTCCTACCAATCCTATCCGCCCTGGCGCATCGATACCGTGGACGCCAGCCGCATGTGGGCCGTCGCCGCCCCTATCACCCACGTCCCCAGCGCGGACGGCGTCAGCCCGCTGGCCCTCGAAACCATCATTCAACTGCGCCTTTATCTTCACGAAGGTTTCCGGTGGGGCTGGTCTTATCCACTCGACAAAATCGCGTCGCCCGTAGTCGACCTGATGAATGTGAAGTATCTGATCGCAAGCGACCAAGCCGCGCCGCGCCTGCGCGCGCTCTCGAAATATAAGGAAGTGGAAAAAATTCCCTCCGGAGTCTTATTCGAGAATACCGCCGCCCTGTCGCGCTTCTTCCTCGTACATCACCTGCGCACCGGCGCATCGCTCGACGAGATCGACATCCATCGCACGGCGCTAATTGATCGCTCCATCGCCTTGCCGCCTCTGCCCGCCGGCGCCCCCGCCGATCGTGTGCAGGTTCTCCGCTACGAACCTGGTGCCATCCGAGTAGCCGTCGACGCCTCCGTACCATCCCTGCTCGTCGCCTCGGAAAATTACTACCCCGGCTGGCAAGCATGGGTCGACAATGCCCCCGCCGAAATCCACCAGACCGATATCTCTTTCCGCGGCGTATTCATGCCCGCCGGCCACCACACCCTTCGCATGGAGTTCCACCCCATCGTCCTGCCCATCTCCCTGGCAATCTCTTTCCTCACAGCGATTGCGCTGGCGATCATTGCGACACCGTCTTCATATTATCGTCCGGTATCCGATCCACTAACAACAAAAACGGATCCACCCCAGCCTTGTCCGGCAACTCATTCACCGTAAACTTATGGCTCGATCGCGCCGTCGCCATATGCAGCCGCTCCCGGTACAGCGTACGCCCATACTTCCGCCCCTTCTCCGGCGCGGCAAACGCCCCAATCTCAATCCAGTCGTTCACCGGCACTTCTGTCTCGTTTCCCTTCGCGTCGGCCTTGAATTTGCGCGTCTCAATGTCCACGGTAACGTCGTATTTTCCATCCGCCCGCTTGTGCGCCTTGGCTTCCAGCGTGCGGTTGGAAAACAAAGTCATGTCCGAAAACAGGTCTTGCAGTAAATACTGATACTGCGGCGGAGTTTCCGCGCGCAAGGCGTCCATCAGCGCATACGAAGTCGGATAAGGCGGCGCTGCATAGCCGTACCGCACCACCAAACTGCGCAACGCCCTATTGACCGCGTCTTCTCCAATCATTTCCTTCAGGTAATACATCGCCACGCTGCCCTTGCGATAGTGTACGTACCCTTGGCTGGCTTCCACCGTCAGTAGCGGCCGTTCCTTCATCCGTTCCAGGCCGCGCGAACTGAGATAACGGTTCATTTCCCACTTCAGGAACTTCCGCTCTTTGTCGCGCCCGTACTCCTTCTCCATCACCATCAGCGCTGAATACTGCGACATCGTTTCCGAAAGCAGCGTTGCGCCTTCCATGTGCGCGCCAATCACCTGGTGCGCCCACCACTGGTGTCCCATCTCATGCGCCACCACGTAAAACACCGAATCGATGTCGTCGGGATTATCCAGATTGGCAATGAACCCTATCGCCTCCGAATACGGCATCGTCCCCGGAAAAGCCTGCGCGAATCGCGCTACCCGAGGGAACTCGATAATCCGCGCTTCCTTGTGCGCGTAAGGGCCGAAATTGCGCGTGTAATAGTCCAGCGACTTCCGCATCGCGTTCAACATCCGCGGCACATTCCACGCGTGTTCCTTCAGATAATAAACTTCCAGCTTGATGCCGTTCCATTCCTCTCGAGCGACATGGTAATCGGCCGACACAAAAGAATAAAACCCAAGCGACGGATGGTCGAGCTTGTACTCGAAAAAGCGCCTCCCGCCATCCCCGCGCCACTCCCGTACCAGCGATCCCGGCGCTATAGCCATCTGATCCGCCGAAGTGCTGATCACCGTTTCCACATCCACCCAGTCCGTATGGCCGCCAATGTAATTGTCCATGCAGTCGGCGCTGCAGTTGCGCTCCAGCGCCGGCATCAAATCCACTTCCTTCAGCCCGTATTTCTTGCGGTCGTTGGCGTCCTCCAATTCGCGGTCGGGGCGGTATCCGATGATCGGTCCATCCGAGTTATTGAAGAAGGTTCCGTTCTGCACCATTTCCACGTCTGTAACGTTGTTCTCGAATCCCCGGTTCACGCTCCGCACGGTGAATCGCACCGTGCGCTTCTCGCCAGACTGCAGCGCATCCGTAAACCGGTAGATGCGATAGTCCAGCCGCTCGTCGTCCTTCGCTAGTACCGCGCCCGGCACCGTAATCTCCGTGGCATACCCGCGATGCGTAGAAAAGTGAATTTCATTCAGCGGCTGCGGGTACGGATTGACAATAACCATCTCCCCCCGCATGGTCATGTTGCGCATTTCCGGATACAGGTCGATGGCGTACTTGATGCTGAGGCCCCGCGGCTGCGGAAGCCTGGAAAGCGGCTTGTAATTCTTTTCGTATTCCGCCTGCATCCTCTCCAGGTCTTTGGGCCCATAGAGCGGATTCAGCACCATGGTGTTGTAAGCGATCCACCCGCCGCACGCCACGAAAAGCGCCAGGCATACCAGCGCGGTCGGGCGCAGCGCGCCATGGAACCGCTGCCCCGCCTCGCGCCACCGCTCGCCCCACCGGCTTTGCTTGCCTCGCGGCCAGAAAAGCACCGCGGCCACCGCCAGCACCCCGCAAAAAAACAGCCAGTATAAGGTGAACCAGTTCCAGGCCGCGCGGTACGGCGCATCGCCGAAGAAGTCGGAATTCGTCACCGAAGGCCGCATGCCGAACCGCACCAGATAGGTCGCCACGTTCAGGGGCCGCCAGATGAAGGCGTTCAGCACCAGAAACGTGATGTAGGTGAAGTATCCGGCATACTTGTTCGGCGCCAAGGCGTGAATGAAAAATGCAAGCACCGACGCGAACAGGAAGAACGAGGCATCCCGCAGGAACAACTCCTTCAGATATAACCCGATCTGGTAGCGATGAAATCCCATCCCCGTCTGCACCGCGATGCCGCTCAGCATCGCCACCGCCTGCACCATCATCACAATCGCCAGCAGCGCGGTCAGCCGCGATGCGAAGCTGATCCATTCCGGAATCGGCAGCGCGTCGTGGATTTCGTCCATCCGCGTATCGCGATCCTTCCACACCAGCACGCCGGCAAAAAACGTAATCACCGCCACCAGGAACATGTAGAGCGTCCCGGCGATGATTTCCAATACCCAATAAGTAACCGGAAAGCTGGAGCCGTCGAACGCTTCCTTGGCGCTCAGAATCAGCGAAGGAATCGAATTCAACAGTCCGGCCAGCAGAATAACGATAAAGGTCGTGCTCTTCACGACGCCCAGAAAATGGATGCGCATCGACGCAAAGTATTGCGTCAGCCGCGGAAATGCCGATTGCCGGATCGGCCCAAAATTCACCGCCGGAGCCGAGACCGGCGCACCGTCCGAAACCGCTGCCTTCACCTTCTTCCGTTTCTCCGCGAAGCTGAATCTGCGGTAAGCGAACGCAAAGATCAGCCCGCCCACCGAAAGCCAGATCAGCCGGTTCCACAGCAGCATCCCCGTCAACCCGATCGTATGGCCGTTCTTGTCCGCCACCGTCCAGTATTTCGTGGCCACCCCGAATGCCCGGATCGCGAACGGGTCCATCAGCGACGCCAGCCGCTCCCGCTCCAGGTTTTGCGTCAATTGGTCCGCGATTCCGTATCCAGCCAGCATCACCAGCGCTCCCAGGAACGACATAATCTCGTTGCGCGCCAGCACCGCGATCGCAAACAGAATGGCGCACATAAAAATCGTATTCGGAATCGCGAAAACCACCACGCCCTGCCAGTGAGCCGTCCAGTTGATGCCTTCCCACCGCGTCGCGTCCACCCAAGGCATATACTTCGCCAGCAATACGCCAACGGAAACGCCCAGTGTCGGCACCACCGAAACCAGCGTCGCCCCCGTGAAACGGCCAATCAGATAGTCTCGCCTTCGCAGCGGCGTCGAAAATACAATCTCGTGCGTCCGGTAGCTGAAATCGCGCGCCGCCGCCGAATTCACGAACGCCGGAATCATTAGCAGCGTGAACAGCCCAATGAACGAGTAGAAATTCTCGATCACGAAGGGCGCATTGCGGTAGGTGTTCTGAATTGAATCGCCCAACCGCACGTGGTCGGTACTGGTCGCCGCGAAAACCATCCCCGCGATCACCAGCAGGAAAATCCAAACCATCCACGACCGCACCCAGTAGCGCAGCTCGAATTTGACAATTTGCCAAAGCATCGCGCGCTCCTAGTTCCAGCCCCGAATGCGGGTGAAAAAAACGTCTTCCAGATCGGCCGCGCCCTGCGCGAACCCATCGCCCGGCGGCTCTTCCGCCAGCACATGCAGAAACGGATGCCCGCCCACCAGCCGGTTCGAAATCACCCGGCAACGCTGCTCGTAATCCGCCAGTTCGCCCTTGTTGATCGACCGCTCCCAGACGCGCCCCGCCAGCCCCGCGATGGCTTGGTCCGGCGTCCCTTCATAAAGCACCCGCCCCTCGTGGATGATCGCCATATTGGTGCAAAGATCCGTTACGTCTTCGACGATATGCGTCGAGAGAATCACGATCACCTGCTCCCCCACCTCCGCGAGTAGATTGTAGAAGCGGTTGCGCTCCCCGGGATCGAGGCCCGCGGTCGGCTCATCCACAATCAGCAGTTGCGGATTGCCGATCAGAGCCTGCGCGATCCCAAATCGCTGCCGCATCCCGCCGGAGAATCCGGTAAGCGACTTCTTCCGCACCTCGTACAGATTACAGCGCTGTAGCATCGCCGCCACCCGCGCCTTCCGGTCCGCCCCATCCGTAATGCCTTTCAGCAGCGCGATGTGGTCCAGCATGTCCTGCGCTGAAATGCGCGGATATACCCCGAAATCTTGCGGCAAGTATCCCAGCCGCTTCCGCACTTCTTCCTTTTGCGCGATCATGTCGATCTCGCCGAATCGCGCGCTGCCGGAATTCGGGTCTTGTAGCGTCGCCAGCGTCCGCATCAAGGTCGACTTGCCCGCGCCATTCGGCCCCAGCAGCCCGTACATGCCGCCCGGAATCGTGAGGGATACGTTGTCCAGCGCTTTCACGCCATTTGGATAGGTCTTCGAAAGGTCTTGTATTAAAATTTGCACTCTTGGCTACTTACGAACGACAGTGGCCGGGAGTTCCAATCAGAATCAGCAAGAGATTGATGGCGCCGAAGAAACAACGAAGTAAATCCGTCCTCATCTCGATTCGTCCACACCCATTTCAAGGTGACTGCAGAGAGCCGGTACGAAGCGATCCAACCATCCGCGCACGGTTGTTTTGGATGTACTGAAGGCATTTCCGAGCCTCGTCGCAATGATTGGCGTGCCGGCGTAGTCGTTGGTGACGGTGCAGCGTGGATCTGGAAAATCGCTCACAAGCTATCCCGCATGCCATTCAGCACCGGTTCCACGTCAAGCAGCATCTCAGTAACGTCGGCAAGGCTATCTATGGACCCACTTCCAAGCTGGCCAAGGGCTGGATGCCGCCGCGCCATCATCAACTGGATTGTAGCCAATTCCCGCAACTGCTGCGCGCGCTCAGAAACCTTACGGAAAAGCCGTCACTTCTCGTTCCGGCGGTTCAAGTCACTCTAGTGTCGTGCGCCCCGACGGCCATTAGCATTTGAACCCGCCACCGCTTTTGGTGTACACTGATTGTTTAGTCCACAAGCTCCGACGCACTTAGTGTGTTCTGGCGCAAAATTAGAGGTAATCCATGCAAGCTATCATTGAGAGCGGCGGAAAACAGTACCGGGTTGCACCGGGCGACGTCGTGCGCGTCGAAACGCTCGAAGGCGAAATCGGCTCTGAAGTCGAGATTCCGCTGAAAGCAGTATTCAAGGGCGAAGGTGAATTGGTCGCTGGAGCCGATCTGGGTGGGGCGACCGTGAAGGCGACGATTGTCGGCAGCGGTCGCGCAAAGAAGATCCTGGTTTTCAAGTTCAAGCGCAAGAAACAGTACAAGCGCACGATTGGGCATCGCCAAAACTTCACCGAAGTGAAGGTCGGCGACATTCTGGTTTAGGTGAAGCATGGCGCATAAAAAAGGTTTAGGCAGTTCCAAGAACGGGCGCGATTCGAACGCGCAGCGGCTGGGCGTGAAGGTCTTCGGCGGACAGTTGGTACCGGGCGGATCGATTATCATTCGCCAGCGCGGCACCAAGCTGAAACCGGGCGACAATGTGGGCTGGGGTAAGGACGATACGCTTTTCGCCAAGGTGACCGGTGTCGTGGAATTCCGCGACCGGGGACGTATGGGCCGTTTCGTCAGCATCAAAGCGGTCGCTTAGTTTGCCGGTGGGACTTCCCTCCCATCAGTCACCAACGAACCGCCACAATTAGTTGTTTCCTTAAGTCAACCCCATGTTTATCGATGAAGCTCGCATCCTGGTGAAGGCCGGGGATGGCGGTAATGGCTGTCTTGCCTTCCGCCGGGAGAAGTTCGTCCCGAGAGGCGGGCCCAGCGGGGGCGACGGCGGGCGCGGCGGCGATATCACAATGGTGTCGACCGAGCACCAGAACACCCTCATCCAATTTCGTTTTAACCCCGAACACAAAGCACAGCGCGGGCGGCACGGCGAAGGCAGCAACTGCACCGGGGCCGAAGGCCACTCGATCGAACTGAAGGTACCGGTTGGCACGGTGGTTTACGACGACGAAACCGGCGAACTGTTGCACGATTTCAAAGAAGCGGGCGAACGGTTCCTGGTGGCGCGCGGCGGACGCGGCGGCAAAGGTAACGCGCGCTTCGCGACGTCCACGCACCAGGCGCCCACCGAGCATACACCCGGCAATCCCGGGCAGGAACGGCGGCTGCGGCTGGAACTGAAGTTGTTGGCGGATGTGGGGCTGGTCGGTTTTCCGAATGCGGGGAAGTCTACGCTGATTTCGCGCATTTCGGCGGCGCGGCCTAAGATTGCCGCCTACCCGTTTACTACACTGGAACCGCAATTGGGCGTGGTGGCGTTGGGCGATTATCGCAGCTTCGTGGTGGCCGATATTCCGGGGCTGATTGAAGGGGCGCACCTGGGGCACGGACTCGGGGTGCAGTTTCTGCGGCATATCGAGCGCACGCGCTTGCTGGCGCACCTGGTCGACGTGTCAGAGGCGAGCGGGCGCGATCCGGTCCACGACTTCGAGACGGTGATGGAAGAGCTGAGAAGCTTCAGCGAGGATCTGGCGGCTAAGCCGATGATCGTGGTGGCGACCAAGATGGATTCGGCGCAGGATCCGGAGCGCGTGGAAGCGCTGCGGGCGGTGGCAAAGGAACGCGGACTGGCGTTCTTCGAGATCTCAAGCGTCACGGGTCAGGGACTGGACGAATTACGCTACGCGATGGCGGAGCGGGTGCTCCCGCCGAAGGCAGCGGACGAGCCGGCAGAATCCGACGACCATTCGGGTGTTTAAAAATACAACAGACTCCTTAAATCTTATATAATGAGGTTTTAAGGAGGGGGTGCGGAATGTACCCTATTGTCCGCCGAGAGCAGTTCGGCCCCACGACATTTCTTTGGGACGTTGGCGCGCCGGAGGTGGCGCGCGCGGCCCGGCCCGGCCACTTCGTCATGGCAAGGATCGATGAGCGTGGGGAGCGAATTCCCCTGACGGTCGCCGATTTCGATGCCGAGCGCGGCACGGTGACGGTGGTCATCCAGGCGGTGGGAAAGACCACGCTGGAGATGATGGGCCTCGCGGCGGGCGATTACCTGCTGGATTTCATTGGCCCGCTGGGGCTACCGAGCGATATTCGCAAGCGCAACGGCACCGTGATTCTGGTGGGCGGCGGGTTGGGAGTGGCGCCGGTGTTTCCGCAACTGCGCGCGTACAAGCAACTGGGCAATCGTACGGTTTCGATCATCGGGTTTCGCACGCGCGACCTGGTTTTCTGGGAAGAGCCTTTTCGGCGTTTCAGCGACCGGCTGGAGATCACCAGCGACGACGGCAGTTACGGCCGCAAAGGCTTCGTGACGGCGGCCCTCGCCGAGGTTCTGGCAGAGGAAAAGGACGCCTGCGAAGTGGTGGCGATCGGGCCGATTCCCATGATGCGGGCGTGCTGCGAAGTGACCCGGCCGCTGGGAATTCCGACGGTGGTGAGCCTGAATTCCATCATGGTGGATGGAACGGGCATGTGCGGGTCGTGCCGGGTGACAGTGGGCGGCGCGATGAAATTCGCGTGTGTCGATGGCGCCGATTTCGACGGCCATCTGGTAAATTTCGACGAACTGGCGTTGCGGCAGAAGCGTTTCGAGCGGGAAGAGAAACAGGCGCTGGAACGGTTCCGCGACGAGAGCGCGCGCATGGCGGCGATGAGCCCGCGTGGGTCGCACGGCACAAAGGCACCCGGGTGGACGCCGTGTCCGCTGCCGGAACTACCTGTTGCTGAACCGGCGCCGCCTGGTCCCCGCGTGCCAAAAAACATCCGGACGATTTCTCCGGTGCGGGCGCACATGGCGGAACAGCCCGCCGAGGAGCGGGCGCACAATTTCAAGGAAGTATCGCTGGGACTGGATTTCGAAGGGGCATTTGCGGAAGCGGACCGCTGCCTGCGCTGCAAGAAGCCGCGGTGTGTGCCGGGCTGTCCAGTGGGGATCGATATACCGGGCTTCATTTCGGCGCTGGCGCGGCGGGACATTCGCGAGTCGTACCGGATACTGAAGGACACGAACACGCTGCCGGCGGTGTGCGGACGGGTTTGCCCACAGGAATCGCAATGTGAAGCGTCTTGCATCGTGGGAGTGAAGTATCCAGCTGTGGCGATCGGGCGGCTGGAGCGCTTCGTGGCCGATGCGGCGATCGGGCGCGGTTGGGATGAGCCGGTCGAAACGGCGGGGCGTTCGGGAAAGCGCGCGGCGATTATCGGGTCGGGGCCTTCGGGCCTGGCATGCGCAGGCGAACTGGCGAAAAACGGCGTCGCCGTTACCATCTTCGAGGCGCTGCATGTGGCGGGGGGGGTGTTGAAGTATGGCATCCCGGAGTTCCGGCTGCCGGACGCCATCATCGACACGGAGATCGACAGCCTGCGGAAGCTGGGAGTGGAAATCCGGCTGGATACGATCATCGGCAAGCTGTTCACGATTCCCCAACTGTTGAGCGAGAAGGGCTATGACTCCGCATTCATCGGCACGGGCGCGGGGTCGCCGAAGTTCATGGGGATTCCAGGAGAAGCCTTCAACGGCGTATTTTCGGCGAACGAATTCCTAACGCGCGTGAACCTGATGCGGGGTTATCGGCAGCCGATTTACGATACGCCGGTGGGCATGGGGAAACGAGTGGCGGTGGTGGGAGCGGGCAACACGGCGATGGATTCGGCGCGGGTGGCGCTGCGCATGGGCGCGGAGCATGTATCGATCGTGTACCGGCGCTCGCGGCGGGAATCGCCGGCGCGCGCGGAGGAACTTGAGCATGCTATTCAGGAAGGAATCCAATTCCGCTGGCTGACGAATCCGGTGGAGATCCTGGGCAATGCGGCGGGCTGGGTGACCGGTTTGCGGTGCCAGGAGATGGAACTGGGAGAGCCGGACGCTTCGGGCCGGCGTCGACCGGTGCCAAAGGCCGCGAGCGAGTTCGACCTGGACGTGGATACAGTGATTTATGCGCTGGGCACGACGGCGAATCCGATTATCGCGCAGACCACGCCGGGCCTGCTCACCAACAAGTGGGGCTATATCGAGACGCAGGAGCGCACCGGCATGACATCGATACCGGGCGTATTTGCGGGCGGTGACATCGTGACCGGCGCGGCGACGGTAATTCTGGCCATGGGCGCGGGGCGGCGCGCGGCTCAGGGCATGCTGGAGTACATGGGCGTGTGCGCCGCGGAACCGGAACTCGCGGGGACGCCCACAGGGGATTGATTATGCCATCGACGTGTCCGAAGTGTCATCACATCTTGGAGCAGGACGAGATCTGCTGCGCGCAGATCCGCTACACGTGGAAGTGCAAGCAGTGCCACAAACTGTCGACCGGGTTCGCGCTGCCATATGGGAAATGCTTCCTGTGCGGCGGCGATCTGGCGATAGTGGCGAAGCGCGAGTTGGGCGATGCCATGCGCCTGAACGCCATCCGCGATGCTGTGCAATTCGAACTGAACGCCTTTTATTTTTATAAGCTGGCGCGGGAACAGGCCACCAAGCCGGAGCATCGGGTGGTGCTGGAGAGGCTCTACGAGGCCGAACTTGACCATCTGCACGAGTTGAACGAGAAGTATCACGCGCATCTGGATGCATCGGTGACGGAGATGTCGCCGGACGCGGAGAAACTGCTGTCGGGATTCCTGTTCGACGATCTGGTGGTGTCGGACGACGCAAGCATCGTTCGGATTTATCAGTCGGCGCTGGAGATGGAACGGCGTACGCGCGATCATTTCCGCAAGCTGGCGTCGGATTTGCCGGAAGGGTTGGAAAAGGAACTTTGCCAGGAGTTGGCTTCGGAGGAAGACGAACATATCGCCATGCTCGAGACGGAGATGGCGCAGGTGGAGTAGCCACGCATGGCTTGGCTGGCCTCGATCCCACTGGGTGAGAGGCGCCACCCCCGAGTGCAAGACGGTGGACCGGCGAACCGTTTTTCGCAGCATGGGACTGCCGCGGCTGTGCGAACGGTGCCCCCACTGCGGAGCATGGCTTGGCCGTTTGGGAGGACGTTACACAGCGTCCGACACACTAGCCAGATTGAATTCCGCCGCTACGATGGCCGGCACGATGGAACTGCCGGTTTCGGCTCCTTGGGCGCGCAAGGGGTGGGTCAGCTTCTTAGTATTCTGCAGAACGCGCACGGGGCTTTCATTCCAGCGGAAGTTGGTTACCGGGTCGGTGACCTTGCCGTTTTCCACCAGGAAGACGCCGTCGCGGGTCAGGCCGGTGACCTGCATGGTCTGCGGCTGCAGAACCCGGATATACCATAGGCGGGTAATCAGCAGTCCTCGATCGACGGACTTGATCAGGTCTTCGAGCGAGTTGTCTTGGCCATCCAGAGTCAGATTGTCGGGGCCAGGCGTCGGCTGCTTGCCCGCCTTGCTGGCCCAGAAGCGATCGTAATAGAAATTCTTCACAACCCCCTTGTCGATCCAGGCGACGTGGTCGTTGGGCAGCAGCGAAGGGCCCCACGGAGTGGTGGCGAGGTTGGTGTTGAATGGATCGCTGCGCAGGGTGATGTGCTCGGGAAACATCTTCTCGCCCAGGTGCGTGCCGCCGCCCTGTTTGCTTAGGAATGATTGGCCTTGTTCGGCGTCGCGCGCGCCGAAGCTCCCGCCCAGAAAGCCGACCAGGTCGCTGACAGCGGCCGGTTCCAGGATTACCGTGTACTTTCCGGGATCGAGTTTCTTGCGGGTGCCTGCGCCGCGCAAACATTTATCCGAGGAGATGCGTCCGGCGGCCTCGCCGTTCACGTCTTTCAAGGACACGGAGGTCTGGGAAGCCCACCCCGAACTGTTCCCGCCGGCGGTGCGCATGGTGTTGGTCAGGCTGGAATCGGTGTATGTGTGATAGCCGAATAATCCGGCCTTATTGCCGACGGCCACCGCGTTGGCGGAGCGCTGGATAAAGCCGGCCGCGGTTAGCTGGTGTTGCCGGGCGCTATCGAGTACCGCCTTGACGTGCGGGATCATGACGTCGCCGCGCGCCGCCGCGGTGAAGGCATCGAAGTTGCTCAGCACGGGATATTTTTGGGGACCGAGGGCTGGCATATCTTCGGGATCGGCCTTGGAGATGCGCGCGAGGTCTTCGGCCTGCTCCACGCCGCGCTTGATGGCGTCGGCAGTGAACTCGTTGACCACGGCGTTGCCGTGGCGTTTGTCCTCGGTCACGCTGCTGATGGAGAGCTGTTGCGTGACGCGATAGCCGGAAGTGGTGATGCCGTTATTGGCGAAGCGGATGAAGGCATCCTCCGTCCAGATGAAGATCGACCTGGCAGCCGGGCAGCTTGGAGTAACCGATGGCTTGGTCGATCAGGTTTTTGGCGTCCTGTTGGCTGAGCATGGTGAGTCTCCTTAGTCGGTCAACAACACATTGATCTGGCGGAAGCGGGATGGGCGAGCAGCCGTGGCTGACGGCGTTGATCTGCTCGGGTTCGCCTTTGCCATCGAAGGACGATCCGAACTGCTGCCAGTAGCTGGCTCCGGCGATGCCGTCGCAGGCTGCCAGAAATCGGTGGTCTTGGCTTGATAGGCGACGCGGGAAAGCATGCCGCGCTTCTTGCCGCCTTTGATTTCCCAGAAAGCGTCGCCGCCGAACTGGAAGTTATAGCGCTGCTGATCGATGGAGAAGCTGCCGTCGCCTTCGATGAGAATGCCGTCGTCGACGCCGGAGATCAGATCGTCGGGAGTGACGTCGCGCGGGCCGGGCGCGAGCCAGACGTTGGGCATGCGCTGGAAGGGGACGCTGCGACCAGGAATCGGCATAGCAGCAGCCGCGCGATTCAGTTTCGCCGATCAGATGGGCCTGATCGCGGATGGTCTGGTAGTGCTTGAATACGCCTTTCTCGATGATGGGGAACTTGGTGGTGAGCACGCCATCGTCGTCGTATTTCACGGTGGCCAGACCGCCATCGATGGTGCGGTCGCCGAAGACGTTCATCAGTTCGCTGCCGACCTGAGAATTTGCCCATCTTTTCGGTGGTCATGAAGCTGGTGCCGGCGAAATTGGCTTCGTAGCCCAGGGCGCGGTCGAGTTCGGTGGAGTGGCCGATGGATTCGTGGATGGTGAGCCAGAGGTGGCTGGGCAGCAGCACCAGATCCTTCTTGCCGGGCGTGACGGGCGGGGCGGCGAGATGTTCGAGCACTTCGGCGCGGATGCGCGGGGCATTTTCGCCGAGGTTGGCTTTGGCGATGGCTTCCCAGCCGGCGGTGACTGGGGGCGACTGTGTAACTGCGGGTGCGCGAGATGTTCTGTCTGAATATCGACGGCGGTGGCTTGCAGCAAGGGATACACCTGCACGACATATTGCTGGATGGAGGAGCCTTCGGTGGATGCGAAATACTTATCTTCGGCCCGGAAGCGCCAGGAATCCGAAGGCGCAGAATACCTTGGGATCCTTCTTAATGATGATGGTGGCGCTGTGGATGAGATCCAGCTTCTCGTCCATGGAGACGGCGAAGGGATCTTTTTCGAAGGCGGACGTCCAGCGGTCGGTGTAGGCCTTTACGGGAGCGAGTTGCACGGGCGCGGACTGGAGGGCGGCGTTGGCTTTGGCAACGACAACCGCTTCACGCGTGATGCGGGCGATCTCGTCGGCGGTGACCAGCGGCGATGCGGCGAATCCCCATTGGCCGCTGCGCGATGACGCGTACGCCGAAGCCGAAATTCTGCTGGTCGGTGATGAAGGGAACTTCGTCGGTCTTGGTGCCGCCGCGTTCGGGGGAGAGCCGGTAGCCCGAAAACTGCTGCCGATAGCGGGCGATCCGGATATCGCAATAGGTCGCGCCTTGTTTGCGTGCTTCGGCGAGAGCGACTTCAGCCAGTTTTTCGAGGGCCGGATCGGGTTTGGCGGCGGCCGCGTCTGGAGCGCCAAAAAGGCGGTTGGCCAACAGGACCTGGGCGCCGGTGGCAGTCGCCAGGAAGGCGCGGCGGCTTAGGGGTGGGGCCGGGTGATGGATTTTCATCGCTCGGATAAGTTTAGCGCATGGGAGGGCAGCAAAGCCGCAACCTATGCACACTTGCGGCGGGCGATTGTTTCCGGCATAATTGGCTTCAATAATGTAACTTTCCAGGCCAAAGCAGGAGTTCCGGTGAGAACGACTCTTATCTTCGCCATAGCCGCCTACGCCGACCGGCGCTTTCAGAAGAAAGCGCGGAGTTTCCTCCGGGGGCTTTCGACCGGCGAATTACAGTACATTGCGGAATTCCTGGGGGCTTGCGTGCTGGAATCGGCGGGACGTTCGCCGGCGAGCAGGCGCGATCTAGCGCAAGGCATCGCGCAGTATGAACAGGTGCGCAGCGGGACCGCGAGCGGTCCAAGCGACCACGACCACAAGATGATCCTGCTGCTGGAGTACCTGTGCCGGAGCCAGCTTTCGGTTTCTATTCCGCCGGTTCTTTCAATTCCCTGATCCAAATATTGCGGTAGCGCACGGCTTGTCCGTGATCTTGGAGCTGCAACGGCAACTTGGCGGGGCCCGGCTTGTAGGCAGGACGCTTCATGTAATCAGTCGGGCCGGTTGGACGGACGTGATCCTGCACCAATACCCCGTTAAAGAGGAGGGTGATGGAGGCAGGTTCGGCGAGGCTGCTGCCGGAGAAGCGCGGGCCATGGAATACGACGTCATAAGTCTGCCACTCCCCCGCGGGGTGAGCCGGGTTTACCAGGGGAGGATACTGACAGTAGATGGCGCCAGCCTGGCCGTCGGCGTAGGTCTTATTTTTGTAAGACTCCAAAACCTGAATTTCGTACAGGGAGTGCAAGAACACTCCGCTGTTGCCGGGTTCCTGGTCGCTACCCTTCGGGGGCGTGGGGCTGGACCATTCCACATGCAACTGGCAATCGCCGAAGGATTGTTTCGTGACGATGTCGCCGGTACCGGGCGCGACTTCGAAGTAGCCATCGCGCAGCTTCCAGGCTATCGGCTTGCCATTGCGCTGCTGCCAGGCCGAGAGATCCTTGCCGTCGAAGAGCGCAATAGCGTCGGAGGGCGGGGTGCCGGCATGCTCCTGGGTGCTGGGCTGGCCGGGGGTGACCAAGGGGGGCAGCGGGCGGGTACGGTCGCCGGTCTTCCACTTAATGACGGGGACGGTGGCGGCGAAGGCGGACAAGGCGATCGGCAAAAGATATCGGATTCGCATTTCGCACCGATTTTACCACCGGGTGAAAACAAGGGGCTGCCGGTGCCGCTGTTAAGTGCATTTAACGACTTTTTTATGCATTCCTTACGGCCGGGATGCGATTCTGAAGGTGCCGCGATGTGCCAAGTGAATGCTTATCTGAAAGATAGGCAGGGGCCGCCAAAAGATAGACACTTTAGGTAAATGGGTCGAGTTATCGCCATGATATGATCGAGTTACCTGGGGGTGCCGGTGAGTCGTGAGGACCTCCAGTCTCCCGCGTTGGCAGATGGTAATCCTCCTACCAGAGAAAGACACCCGGAATCAGCGTCATGGAGATGAAATGTATCGCCTCTTGAGGCGGCTGTTCATGGGATTACTGTTTGCAGGCTGTTTCGTCGAAGCGATGTCCGGCCAAAGCACCGGGCCGAAGACCATGACGTGGCAGCAGGCGCGCGCAGCTTTCGAAAAGTCGAATCCCACGATGCAGGCAGCCCGGCTGGGTATCGAGCAATCCAAAGACGACGAAATTACGGCGTACCTGCGCCCCAATCCGGATCTTACGGTGAGCCTGGATCAGATCAATCCATTTTCGGATAATCCCGCGCGCAAATACAGCCCGTTTGCGGAAGCGCTTCCATTTGTTTCGGGAAGCTATCTGCACGAGCGCCGGCACAAGCGGGAACTGCGACTCGAAAGCGCGCAGAAGGCCACGGCGATCGCGCAATCGCAGTTGTTGGATCAGGAACGCACGCTGGTTTTCAGCTTACGAAATGCATTTGTGCAGGCGCTGCAAGCCAAGGCGGTGCGCGATTTGGCGAAAGATAATCTGACCTATTTCGACCACGAGTTCGGAATTAGCCAGGAGCGTTTTAAAGCGGGCGACATTGCGCGCGTGGACCTGGACCGGCTGGAATTACAGCGGGTGCAATACGAATCGGATTTGCAGACGGCGGAAGTGAATTTGCGTACGGCAAAGATCCAGTTGTTGCAATTGATCGACGACCGGACTCCTATCGAACAATTCGATGTCGCCGGTCCTTTCGAGTTCGCGGAACAGATTCAGACGCAGGAAGAGTTCCGGCACATGGCGCTGGAGGAGCGGCCGGATTTAAAGGCCGCGGTGGAATCCGTTGACAAAGCGCGAACCGATTACCGGTTAGCGGTGGCCAACGGTTCGACTGACCCGACCTTTGGCGTGGACTTTGGGCGCAACCCTCCGATTCCGGTGTACATGGGCGTGAGCGTTTCCATTCCGCTGCGCATCTTCGACAAGAATCAGGGCGAGAAGGCGCGCGCGCAGGTGGAAATCTCGCGCAGCGAAAAACTGCGGGAAGCGTCGGAGGCGCAGGTCTTCAACGATGTCGATTCCGCTTACGCAACTTTGCAGAATACAGTGACTCTGCTGCGGCCTTATAAGACGAAGTATCTGGCGACGGCCGGGCGGGTGCGGGACACCATTGCATTCTCTTATCAGCACGGGCAAGCGGCCTTGGTCGACTATTTGGACGCGCAAAGAGACTACCGGGCTGTGCAAGTGAGTTATCTGAACCTGGTGGGTTCTTATCTATCCGCCGCGAGCCAGTTGAATCTGGCGGTGGGCCGCGAGGTTATCCAATGAAACGGCGAGAATTGAATCTGATCGTACCGATCTTATGCATGGCGGTGATGCTGGCCGGCTGTAGCGCGCAAGGCAAGGGCGATCCCAAGGCAGAGGCGCCGCCGCCGGCAGAGATCGAACACGTGGAGAATGCGGGTCTGTTCAAAGTGGACGACCCCAGTAAGTTCCCGCTGGCGACCGCGGGCGAGGTAGATAGCGCACCGGAATTGGAAGTAACCGGAGTGGTCAGTGCGGATGTCTCGCGTACCATTCCGGTGATCACGTTGGCGTCGGGACGGGTGATCGAGGTGCTGGCCCGGCTAGGCGATACGGTAACCAAGGGCCAGCTGCTGATGAAAGTGCAGAGCGCCGATATCGCCGGGGCTTATTCGGATTACGAGCAGGCGGTGGCGGATGTAACCCTGGCTAAGGCGCAACTGGATCGCGCGAAGCTGCTATTCGACAAGGGCGCCATCGCGCAGAAGGATCTGGAAGTCGCGCAGGACACCGAAACGAAGGCGCAGGTAACCGTGAAAACCACGCTGGACCATTTGAAGGTGCTGGGGGCGGATCCGGATCATCCATCGTCGATTGTGGATGTCAGGGCTCCGGTAGCGGGCGTGATTACCGATCAACAGGTGACCAACGCGGCGGGCGTGCAAGGATTGTCATCGCCGAATCCGTTTACGATTTCGGACTTATCGCATATCTGGATTCTGTGCGACGTGTACGAGAACGACATGGCGCACGTTAACCTCGGCGAGTACGCGGATGTGACCCTGAACGCATACCCAAACCGGGTTTTCAAGGGGCGCATCGCGAACATCAGCCCCGTGCTGGATGCCAATTTGCGCACGGCGAAGGTGCGGCTGGAGATGGCGAACCCAGGATCGATGCGGTTGGGAATGTTCGTAACGTCGACCTTCCACGGATTGAAGAAGGAAGTTCATGCCACCGTGCCTGCGCCGGCTGTTTTGCATCTGCACGATCGCGATTGGGTGTACGTTCCTTCCGGCGACAAGCAGTTCCGGCGGTTGGAAGTGAAGGGCGGGAAAATGCTGCCGGGCAATATGCAGGAGATATCGAGCGGCATTCAGCCGCGCCAGCAAGTGGTTTCCAACGCGCTGGTGCTGCAGGCGACGGCGGAGCAATAATGGCGTTGGGAGAAGCCAATGACCAAAGAAGAAGCCGCCGCGCAAATCGAAGATTTCGGTATCGTTCCTGCGATTCGTTTGGCATCGACTGACGACGCGCGCTTTGCCGCGGATGCGATTTATCGAGCAGGGCTGCCCATCGTGGAGATCCCCATGACCGTTCCGGGGGCGCTCGCATTGATTGCGGAACTGGTGCGCGATTATCCGGATATGGTGGTGGGTGCGGGAACGGTGCTGGATGCCGATACCGCGACGCGAGCCATCGAGGTCGGGGCCAGATTCATTACCAGCACTGGAATGGATCCGGCGGTGGTGGCGCTATCAGTGGAAAAGAGCGTGCTGGTGCTGCCGGGCGCGTTGACGCCCACGGAGATCATCAACGCGTGGAAGGCAGGCGCCGATTTCGTGAAAGTATTTCCGTGCGGGTCGCTGGGCGGAGACACTTATATCCGGGCGCTGAAAGCGGCACTGCCACAGATCAAGCTGATCGCGGGCGGTGGCGTGCAGCAGCATACCGCGGGCCATTACATCGCAGCGGGGGCCAGCGCGATCGGTGTGGGCAAGGAACTGGTGACTCACGAAGCCATCCGGTTGCGCAAGCAGGAATGGATTCTGGAATTGGCGCGCCGCTTCATGGCCACGGTGAAAAATGCGCGTACGGCAACGCCGTCGGCCAATATGGTGAGGTTCAAGTAGGTCGAAGCAAACAATGATTCGCCGTCTGGTCGATTTCTCCCTGAATAACCGGCTGTTGGTGGTGGCGCTCGCCATCCTGCTGTTTGCGTGGGGTGTCATCTCCTTCAAGAACCTGCCCATCGAGGCTTACCCCGACGTGGCGAATAACTACGTTCAGGTGATCACGCAGTGGCCGGGGCGCGCGGCGGAGGAGGTGGAGCAGCAGGTCACCATTCCGATCGAGATCGTGATGAACGGGCTGCCGCACTTGCAGCATCTCCGGTCGACGTCGCTGTTCGGGCTTTCGAGCGTCATGCTGATTTTCGACGATGCTTCGGATAACGATTGGAACCGGCAGAAGGCGCTGGAGCGGCTGTCCGAAGTGACCTTGCCCGAGAATCTGCAGCCGCAGATCGGGACAGATTACAGCCCGGTGGGCCAGATTTATTGGTATTCGCTGAAGAGCACCAATCCCGAATACGACCTGATGGAGCTGAAGGCGCTCGAAGACTGGGTGTTGGAGAAGCAATTCAAGTCGGTGCCCAACGTGGTGGACGTGAGCAGCTTCGGCGGCATCACCAAGGAATATCAGGTTGCCATCGATCCGAACAAACTGGTCGAGTACGGCCTGAGCATCGGCGATGTCGAGCAGCAATTGCAGAACAACAATGTCAATGCCGGCGGCAGTTTCATTCAGGAGGGCCTGCAGCAGATCAACGTGCGATCGATCGGGCTTTTCGGCAATGTGCAGGACATCGGCAAGACGGTCTTGAAAACGCAGCACGGCACGCCGATTCATGTGCGCGACGTGGCGACCGTCATCCAGGGTCCAAAGATCCGGCTGGGGCGTATCGGCTACGCGAGGCACCGCGAGCGACGGCAAGATTATCGAGAACGACGATGTGATCGAAGGAATCGTGCTGATGCGCAAAGGCATCGGAATCGGATGCCACGCTGGAGGCGATTCACGACAAAGTGAAGGAACTGAACGAGCACATCCTGCCGAAGGGCGTGAAGGTGGTCCCGTTCCTGGATCGCAGCGATCTGGTTCACTTCACCACGCATACGGTACTGCACAATCTGACCGAAGGCATCATCCTGGTGGCCATCATTCTGTTCATGTTTTTGGGCAATGCGCGGGGCGCTTTGATCGTTGCCATCACCATTCCGTTCTCGCTTGCTGTTCGCGTCCATTTGCCTGGACCTGCGGCACATTCCGGCGAATTTGCTGTCGCTGGGCGCGCTGGATTTCGGCATGGTGGTGGATGGCGCGGTGGTGATGGTGGAGAATATCGTGCGGCACCTGGGCCATCAAGGCGGACCGCCGCGATCGGTGGTGGAGCGCATCCGCGAGGCGGCGCACGAAGTGCAGCGGCCGGTATTTTACGCCATCGGCATCATCATTACCGCGTATCTGCCGATCTTCACGCTGCAGAGCGTGGAAGGGCCGCTTGTTCAAGCCCATGGCGTGGACGGTAGCGTTCGCGCTACTGGGCGCGCTGATGTTTTCCATGGTGCTGGCGCCGGTGCTGGCCAGCCTGGTGTTCGGGCAGAACACGCGGGAGTGGCGCAATCCGGCACTGGCGTGGCTGATCGGGCGGTATCGCGGCTACGTCTGCGCCTGGCGATTCGGGCGCGCTGGGTGACAGTGGGCGTCGCGATGGTTTGCATGGCTCGCTCGCGGCGGCCTGGCTGGCATCCAGCGGGCTGATCGGATCGGAGTTTCTGCCGCATCTGGACGAAGGTGCGATCTGGGCGCGCGGCACGCTGGCGCCGAGCACCGGTCCCGACGAAGGCAACCGGCTGATGACGCAGGCGCGCTTGATTCTGGCTTCGTTTCCGGAAGTCACGCAGGTGGTCTCGCAGGTGGGCGGCCCGACGACGGGACCGACACCACCGGCTTTTTCAACACGGAATACTTCGTCGATTTGAAGCCGAAGGATCAGTGGCGCGCCGGTATTCAAAGAAGACAAAGTGGAATTGATTGCCGCCATGGATCGCGAGTTGGAGAAGATTCCGGGCGTGCTCTGGAATTTCTCGCAGCCGATCGCCGACAACATGGAAGAGGCGGTCAGCGGGGTGAAGGGCGAACTGGCGATCAAGATTTACGGCGACGATCTGCAGAAACTGGAAAGCACCGGCGACCAGATCGTCAATGTGATGCGAAACATCAAGGGCGTTGAGGATCTGGGGCTGTTTCGCGCAATCGGCCAGCCGAATCTGAATTTCACGGTGGATCGGGACGAGGCCTCGCGGTTTGGGCTCAATGTTTCGGACGTGCAGGATGCGATCCAGACGGCGGTGGGCGGCAACGCCGTCAGCCAGGTGCTGCAGGGCGAGCGGCGCTTCGATCTGGTGCCCCGCTATACGACCCCGTATCGCGACACCAAGGAGGCCATCGAAAATGTTCGCCTGCTGGCGCCCACGGGCGAACGCGTGTCGCTGGCGCAGCTTTCTAAGGTGCAAGTGAAGGATGGCGCATCGGAGATTTACCGCGAGGAGAATTCGCGCTACGTGGCGATCAAGTACAGCGTGCGCGGCAGGGATCTGGGGAGCACGGTACAGGAAGCGATGCGGGCGGTGAATCAACAGGTGAAGCTGCCTGAAGGGTACCGGGTCAGTTGGGCAGGCGAGTACGCCAGCCAGCAGCGCTCGCAGAAGCGGCTCATGATCGTCCTGCCGATTACGATCCTGGTGATTTTCATTATCCTGTACACCATGTTTCATTCGTTTAAATGGGCTTCACTGATGCTGGCGAATATCGCGATGGCGCCGCTCGGCGGCCTGCTGGCTTTGTTAATTACAGGCACACACTTCAGCGTGTCGTCGGGGGTGGGGTTTCTGGCGCTGTTTGGGGTTTGCGTGCAGACCGGCGTGATCATGCTGGAGTACATCAACCAACTGCGGGCGCGCGGCCACTCGGTGCTGGACGCCGCGGTGGAGGGCGCGGTGCTGAGGCTGCGTCCGATCATGATGACCACGCTGGTGGCGACGCTGGGGCTGCTGCCGGCGGCGATGTCCCGCGCGATCGGCTCGGATTCTCAACGGCCGTTTGCGATTGTGATCGTAGGGGGGTTGCTGGTGGCCATGTTGATGAACATTTTCCTGCTGCCGACTCTTTATGTTTGGATTGCGGGCGATCAGGATGTCTTGCCGACGCCGGAAGCGGATTTTGAAGAAGCGACATAAGCGGATCTTAATGTATACTTTACGATTTGGTTGCAGTATAATCTGAGTCGGGAGGTGCTTTATGCGCCCGCTCGATATCCCTGAAATTCTGATCGCAGCCGGTGTAATCGCCATTCTGGTTTGGGGCGTTTACAACTGGATGCACGAGAAAACCATCCGCTAGATCATCCGGCGATTCGGCCGCGGCGCTTGCGCAATTCGTCCACGGTTACTGCCAGGATAATGACTGCGCCGATGATGGCTTGCTGCAAATAGGGCGAAATACCCAGCAGATCGCTGCCGTTGGACAGCAGCCCCATGATTAGGGCGCCGATCAGGGTACCGATGACGCTGCCTTCTCCTCCGTGCAGGCTGCCTCCTCCGATGACTACGGCCGCGATGGCCTGCAACTCGTAGCCGTTGCCGGCGGAGGGCTGGCCGGTCATGAGGCGGGAGGCTTCGATCATGCCGGCGAGACCCGTCAGCAGACCGCCTAGAGCGTAAATGACGCTGGTATGGAATGCGACGGGCACTCCGGCATAGACGGCCGCATCGGGATTGCTGCCGATGGCGAAGGCGTAGCGGCCCAGGCGCGTGTGTTCCAGAATGAAATGCGTTGCCAATGCGCAGATCACAACTACCCACAGCACGAAGGGAACGCCCAAGAGGCTGCCTTCGCCGAGGAAGGCGAAGGTCTGTGGCATGCGGGTGACGGGAAGGCCGTTGGTGATGATTAAGGTAAGCCCGCGGATGATGCCGAGCGTGCCCAGGGTGACGATAAAAGGTGCGATGCGCAGCCGGGTAGTGAGGACGCCGTTTGTCAGTCCCCACAGCAGACCGGCCAGGACGCCAACCAGAATGCCAGCCGGTACGGGCAAGCCGTGTTCCATCGCCATCGTGCCCAGGACGCCGCAGAAGGCCAACATGGCGCCGACGGATAGGTCAATGCCGCCGGCGATAATGATCAAGGTCATGCCCAGTGACATGATGTTGATGACGGCGGTCTGGCGCACTACGCTCGCGAGATTCGTCTCGGTAAGGAAATGGGGGGAAGCGATGGCGAGCGCGACGAAGAGTACCACGAGGCTGAGGAAAGGCAGCAACTTCTGCATCATGCGGCGGACTCCCGATCGAGCGCGGCGAAACGCATGATTTCTTCCTGAGTTGCGCCGTGGGGCAGTTCCCCGCTGATGCGGCCCTGGCGCATTACCAGGATGCGATCGGCGACCTGCAAGAGCTCCTGCATTTCGGAGCTGACCATGAGCAGGGCGGCTCCGGCTCGGGCCAGTTCATCCATGACCTCGAAGACTTCGGCCTTAGCGCCGACGTCAATGCCTCGGGTGGGTTCATCGAACAGGAAGATGCGCGCGCTGCGAAAGAGCCACTTCGCAATGACCACCTTTTGCTGATTGCCGCCGCTCAGGCGTCCCGCCAGTTGACGGGGGGAGGAGGCGCGGATGTGGAGGCGCGCGATGGAGTCCGTGGCGGCGCGCATTTCGGCGCGTCCTTCGATGATGCCCAGGCGGCAGATCTCGCGGAGATTCGCCATGGTGATGTTGTAGGCGATGGGCAGGCGCAGGGCGAGGCCGGTCTTCTGGCGATCTTCGCAGACCAGGGCGATGCCGCTCTCCACAGCCTGGCGCGCGGAGGCGATGCGAGTAGCGCGGCCCGCGACGAAGATCCTGCCGCTATCGATGGGGTCGACGCCGAAGATAGCGCGGCAGGTTTCGGTGCGTCCTGCGCCGATGAGTCCGGCCATGCCGACGATCTCACCGGCGTGCAGGGAGAAAGAAACATCGCGCAGGGCGCCGCGGCGAGTGAGCCCTTCGACGCGCAGCAGTTCGTGTCCGGGCGCGACGGGCTCACGTTTGTAAAGCGAAACCATTTCGCGGCCTACCATGTGTTGGATAATACGATCGGTCGATACTTCGGCGAGCGGCCCGGAGTGGACCGTTGCGCCATCGCGCAGGATGGTGACGCGGTCGCCGATGGCGCGTAATTCCTCAAGGCGGTGCGTGATGTAGATGACGCCCATGCCGCGCTGGCGGAGACCGCGCACGATGCGAAAGACCTCTTCGGTTTCGGCGCCGGAGAGGGAGGCGGTGGGCTCGTCGAAAATCAGCAGGCTGGAGCCATGCTGAATGGCGCGGCAGATGCCTACCAACTGTTTGCCTGCGGGGCTGAGGCGCTCGACGCGCCAATCGGCTTGCAGGGGGAAGCGATGGTCGGCGATGATGCGGGCCGCCTGTTCCACCATGCGGCGGCGGTCGACCCAGCCGAATGGCAGGTGCGGCTCACGGCCGAGAAAGAGATTCTCCGCCACGGAGAGATGCGGGGCGAGGAGGGACTCCTGATGCACCATGGCGATGCCCGCGGCGGAGGCTTCGGCGGGGGACCGAAAGGAGACTTCGCGGCCATGCCAAAGCATGCAGCCGGCGTCGCGCGATTCCAGGCCGGTGACGATTTTCATGAGCGTGGATTTGCCCGCGCCGTTTTCGCCGAGGAGCAGGTTCACTTCGCCCGCGGAGACGGCGAGATTGCCGTCGCGCAGGGCGGTGACGCCACCGAAGCGCTTCTGAATGCCGCTCAAATCAAGGAGCACTGGAGCACAGTGTAGCTTACGAGCGGCGTTATGATGTGGCAGTGATGAACATGGCGAAACAACTGTTGTGCGTGCCGCTGTTGGCGGCTGCGATAGCCGCGGCGGCGCCCCCGCAGGTGGATTACACTCCGATGCCGCGCATCGTTGAGAAAGACGGTCGCTACGCATTGTTGGTGGACGGCGCCCCCTTTCTGATGCTGGGCGCGCAAGTAAATAACTCGAGCGCGTGGCCCGCGATGCTGCCGAAGGTTTGGCCCGCCATCGAGTATGTCCAGGCGAATACTGTGGAGATCCCGATTTACTGGGAGCAACTGGAACCGGAGCGCGGGCGATTCGATTATTCGCTGGTGGATACGCTGCTGGCGCAGGCGCGGGAGCACCATGTGCGGCTGGTGCTGCTTTGGTTCGGGACGTGGAAGAATGGCAGTTCGCATTACATGCCGCTGTGGATGAAGAAGGATCCGGAGCGTTACCCGCGAGTGGTGACGGCGGACGGGAAACGGGTTGATTCGCCCTCACCGCATGCGGAGGCTACCCTGGAAGCGGACAAACGGGCATTCGCCGCGCTGATGCGGCATTTGAAGGCTGCCGACGCGCGGCACACGGTAATCCTGGTGCAGGTGGAGAACGAAGCGGGAACGTGGGGCAGCGTGCGGGATCATTCGGCTGAAGCGCAGAAGGCGTTCGCCGGTCCAGTGCCGGCGGAAGTTCTGACGGCGATGCACAAGGAAGGCGCGAATTGGAGCGCGGCATTCGGCGCGGACGCCGATGAATACTTCCATGCGTATTCAGTCGCGCACTTCGTGGGGCAGGTGGCGGCGGCGGGCAAGGCGGAGTATGCGCTGCCGCTATATGCCAACGCCGCACTGCGCGACCCGTTGACGCCGGGGAAGGCGGGAAGTTACGAGAGCGGCGGCCCGACGGACAATGTCATTCCCATCTGGAAGGTGGCGGCGCCAGCGCTCGATGTACTGGGGCCGGATATTTACCAGAGCGACCCGGCGCGGTACTTGAAGGTGCTGGAGCTTTATGGGCGGCCGGATAACCCTCTGTTCGTTCCGGAGACAGGCAGCTTCGCGGGGACGGCGCGATTCTTTTTCGCGGCGCTGGGGCGCGGGGCAATCGGCTTTGCGCCGTTCGGTATCGACTACACGGGCTTCTCGAATGCTCCCCTCGGCGCGCCGCGGTTGAACGAAGAAGCGCTGGCGCCATTCGCGCTGAACTACAAGGCGATCGGGCCGATCATGCGGGAAGTGGCGCGGCTGAACTTCGAGGGCAAGGTGCAGACTGCCGTGGAAGAGAAGGAAGAACACACGCAGACGCTGGCTTTTGGGAAGTGGAAAGCTGTGGTTTCGTATGGAGTGCCGCAGTTTGGTTTCGGCGATCATCCCAAAGGGAATGCTAAGCCGACGGGTCGCGCGATGGTCGCGCAACTGGGCGAGAACGAGTTTCTGGTCGCGGGGTATTTTTGCCGCGTCGACTTTCGTCCGAGCGATGCGAGTTCGGGAAAGCAGCGGGAGTATGCGCGGGTGGAGGAAGGCAAGGGCCTGCGGTTGTGGAACGGGGATCAGACGGATTGGGGATTGAATTTCAGTTCCGCGCCGCAGGTTCTCAGAGTCACCTTGGGGACGTACTAGGGTTGACGACGTTGATGGGATGGCCGGCTTCATAGGCTAGGATCTGATCGAAGATGTCGGAGAACTGAATCTCGTATTCTTCGCGCGTGACGTAGCCGATGTGGGGGGTGCAGACTACGTTATCCAGGGAAATCAGGGGATCGTGGGGATCGAGCAGCGGTTCGTTGTCGTAGACATCGACGGCTGCCATGCCGGGGCGTCCGGCGCGCAGCGCGGCGGCGAGCGCGCCCGGTTCGATCAGACCGGCGCGGCTGGTGTTGACGATCAGGGCGGTGGGTTTCATCAGTGCGAGGTCGGCGGCGGTGACGATGCCGCGCGTCGCCGGAACCAGCCGCATGTGGAGCGAGAGGACGTCGCAGGCCGCGAAGAATTCCTGCTTGCCGGCAGCCGTGAGGTAGCCGTCTTTGCGGGCTTTGGCGAGGGATGCCTCGCGCGCCCAGACCAGTACGCGCATGCCGAAGGTCTTGCCGTAGGCGGCGATTTCAGCGCCGATGCGGCCATAGCCATAAATGCCGAGGGTCTTTCCGCGCAGGCTGTGACCGACGCCGATCTGCCACTTTCCGGCTTTAAGGGCGGCGACTTGCTGCGGGATCTGGCGCATGGCGGCGAGGACCAGGCCCCAGGTCAGTTCCGCGGTGGCGTAGGAGAGCGTGCCGGCGTGGAGGTTGGAACAGACCATGATACACCGAGGCGGGTGCAGGCCTCGATATCGATGTGTGGGTAGACGCTGCGCTGGCTGATGAGCTTCAAATTCGCCAGGCGTTCGATCAGGGCAGCGCGGATTTGGGTGCGTTCGCGGATGAGCACCAGAGCTTCGGTATCGTGAAGGCGCGCGGCGAGGGCATCGGTGTCCTGCACGTGGTCGTTGAAGATGGTGACTTCATGACCCGCGAGCTTTTGAAAGCAGGCGAGGGTGCGCAGAGTATCATGATAGTCGTCAAGGATGGTGATTTTCATTTTTGATTGGCGGCCACCGGCAGGTTGACACCGGAGGCGCTTTGGAAACCGGACATCGAAACGGCGACGGGTTGATTGCCCGGGGGCAGAGCGGGAACGGTGGCGTTGATCTGATAAAGGCCCGGGCCGATCAGGCCTGCCCATTGAACCTGGGCGGCGGCGCCTCCGATGGTCACGGTCACCGGAGTGGTAAGTATGGCGGGCCGGAAACTCGCTTGCGATATCGACACGGGCGGCGAAGTGGGGCCGAAGCCGCTGCCATACAGTTCGATGGTTTCCCCGGGCGCGGCGGGCGTTGCTGGGGCGACCAACGAGCCGTTGGCGTGTTCGGCGGCGGCGAAGGTGACGCCATCGCTCAGCCAAGTGAAGAGCTGCGGCGCGAGCTTCTGCAGCATCACCGTGCCCGGGTATGCGGCGCCCTGGGGCGCGCTGACCTGTACGGGGACGGTTCCGCTGTTTGCGTCGGCGGGCATGAGGGCATTGATCTGGTTGGGGCCGGCGTAAGCGATGAAGGCGGGCTGGCCGTCGATTGAAACCGATACTCCGGCGAGCGATGTGGGCAATTGGCCGTTAACGAAATCGGCGGCGGACCAGGTTTGCGAATTGGCGGCGAAATTCTGGCCGAAGATGGAGACCCATTGTCCAGGCGCGATGGCCGGCCCATAACCGGCGGCGTCGGTTACGGAGGTCACGTGGGAAACGGGTGCCGAAGCCGGTTGGGTGCGGCGAAGCAGAATGCCGTCCATGGGAGCGAGCACCACGGACGACGCCGGGGAACCATCGTTATACAAGGCGGTTGAGTAGACGTATACGGCGTCGGCAATGAGCGGACCGGATCCACCGTTGCTGACACGCAGGACGGGGGATCCGGCGGCGGTTAGCGGGAGCACGGGAACGATTACCTGCCACTGGTCGCCGGCCAAGGCGGTGCTTTCGTCCAGGGACCCAGAGTAGATGACCGCGCCGTTCGAGAGAACGTCGTAAACCGCTTTTTTCGTCCAGGTGGAGGCCGATGGCGGGGAGGGTAACCAAACTGCGAGCGTGTAAGTGCCGTCCTGGGTGATGCCGAGGTTCCAGGTCGCGGTACCGGGGCCGGAATCCAATTGATGGCAGGTGGTTCCCCAGGCGTGATAATAGGGGCCGTTGACGGTCTCGCCAGACGGGCCCCCACCGCCTGAGTTGTAAGTGACGGTTCGCCATACTCCGGTGGTTGTGAAAGCGCTGCTGGAGTCGTCGACGATGAATTGGTCGCGCGGCGCCTGGGTACCGGAGAATCGCGCGAAGCCCGCGCCGGGCGCGATAGTTTGCGGCGACGTCGTGCCGTTCAGGAGCACCGTGGCGCCGGTATAGTCGCGGCGGTAGACGTCGGCGGGCGCGGCGTTGAGTTGCACGCCGTCAATCCAGATATTGGCCGCGGCAAGACCGAGATTGAAGAGCAGGTTGCCGTCGTTGGCGGTGACGGGTGACTGGAAAGAAAGAGCGTAAAGCTGCCAGGTGGTGGTGAGGTTTACCTGGGTGTACAGGCCGTAGGTTGGATAATCGGGCGCGCCGCCCTGCGTGTTGACGTAAAAGGAAAGCGGCGTACTCGCGCGAGCCCAGAATTGAAGTTCGTAGGTTGTGCCGGCGGTGAAGAAAAGGCTTCCTTGCGAGAGGTTAACGCCCCAGTTTGCGCTATCGGGCGAGGTGACGCTGACCAATGCGGAACTGTTTCCCTCGGCGGCCACCGTTGAGTCGACAGAGAGGGCGCCGGCGGCTTGTCCATCCTGATTGACAAACAAATACCATCCGTTGAGACCTTGTTCAAAGCCACCATTCAGGATGAGGTTCGGACCACTGGCGGCGCTCAAGCGAGCGGCGGGGGCGATAGGGACGCCCATCGGAAAATCGAATTCGTCATACCACCAATTCACCGGAGCGCCGGTATCGCCGAAATCGAAGGTGAAAAAACCGTCGTTCATCAAAGCCAGCGCCAGGCCAAAGCGCACGTTGGGATACCAGGTCTGGGCGAAGGCGAGCGTGGAGGGGAGCATCACCTGCTCCGGATTGAAGCCGTAGCCATAAGCGATTTGGTTCGGCGGCGACGATTGGATCATGGCGATAGCAGGCTGATGGCCGGCGGAGAACCACTGATTGTAGGTCTGCCAGACGGAGCTGAATGGAAGGAGCCCTTCCTGGACGTTGACGGCGTCGAAGACCAAACTGTCGCCGTTAAAGACGGGCAGTTCGCCGGTGTCGGGCGGAATCTGGCCCAGGTGTCCGGACATGTAAGCATTGGGCGCGAATTGGCGGAAGGTTTGGAACTCCAGTTCGACCCCGGCGCGCCAGGCCGCATCCAGCGTGGCAGGATCGTCGGCGATGCCGTCGTTGTTGGCGTCGATCTGAATAGGATTGCCGAAGACGTCGGTGGTGTACCAGGAGATGGAAAGGTAAACGTTGTCGAAGAACACTCCGTCGTAGGCGAGGCCGCTGTTGACCAGGGATTGATAGGCCAGGTTGGCTAGATACGTCGCGACTTCGGGCTTGGTCAGGTTCAACAAATAGCTGTCAGGGGTCGGCCAGTTCTGAATCTTATTGCCGTTCACATCCTTCAGGTAGTAGTCATCCGGGAAAGTTTGCGAGGGATCGGTTTGCGAGGTGGCGTTGATGCTGGGCATGACGATTACGCTCGGCTCAGCGTTGCGGATGGCGGAAGTCTCGGTGGAGGAAAGGCCCGCGCCGAGGAACAGCTGGATTTTTTCGGCCTGCGCGGGGTTGTTTTCGTAGACGGATTCGCCGATCCAGATGCTGCCGATGCGGGGAAAGGTCCCGGTGCGCGGCGGCACATCGCGATATTGCAGGTAGGCAGTGTAGGTGGGATCGGCAGCGCACTGGATGTAAACGACGTTCATCACGCGGGTGTCGGTGGAGAGTCCGGCGACCAGACCTTGGTGCGCAGTGGCGGGCTGTTGTTCGAATGGAGTGGCAGCGTCGAGAGGCGTGCCAAAGGTGAGCGACCATCCACAAGTGGTGGCCTGGCTGGTGGTGAAGGTAACGTTTACGCTATTGGTTCCCGGCGGCATCAGGTTGCTGGCGGGGGCCAGGTTGGCGATGGAAAATGCGCCGCTGGCGGCGGCTGCGGCGGGTACCCAGAAGAGCACGACGCCGATGCGGATCGCGTTCATGAATCAATAGTTTAAGACGGATCGGCGGCATTGGTATGATGGTTCGGTCAATCGTGGAACGAGAGCAGATCCTCAGGCAGCTGCGCGAAAGGATCGTGGCCTTCGCGGCATCTCATATGCAGCGGGATATCGCCGAAGACGTAGCGCAAGAGGTGCTCATCCTCTTGCACGAGAAATATCATCACGTCGAACGGCTGGAAGATCTGGTTCCACTTGCTCTTCAGATCGCGAGGTTCAAGATGATGAGCCTGCGGCGAAAGTCGCAACGTCACGGGGAGTACACGCAGGTGTCCGTCAGCGACATTCAATTGCCCGATCCCCAGGACAATCCCGCGACGTTGTTGGAGCGCAAGCTGATGCTGGAGCAGTTGACGGCGGCTGTGGGGCAGTTGGGGGAGCGCTGCCGGGATTTGCTGCGGCTGAAGTTGCAGGGCAGGAATTTCAGCGAGATTCAGAAGCGCATGGGCGCGCAGACGATCAATACCGTCTACACGTGGGATCACCGCTGCCGGCAGCAATTGCTGGATCTGATGGGGGGGGATTGGGAGCCGGGGAAGAAATGAGCCGCGAAGAAATCCAAAAACTGCTGGGTGGCTACGCTACCGATACTTTAAGCGAGGAGGAGAGCCGCGCGCTTTTTGAGGCGGCGCTAAACGATCAGGAATTGTTCGACGCGCTGGCGAAGGAGCAGGCGCTGCGGGAGGTGCTGCAGGATGGGTCGGCGCGGCGGGAATTGATTGCGGCCCTGGCGCCGGCACGTGAGAGCTTTGGTGTCAGGGCGGGGCGGTGGATGCGGCGTCCGACGGCAGTGGCGATGGCGGGTGGGCTGGCTGCTTTGGCTATTTTGGGGGGGGCATGGTGGCGGGGGCGGGACCGGGCGCGCCCGGAGGCTTACATTGCCGATGCGACCGCCCCTTCGGAACGGGCCGTGCCCAAGGCGACGCCGCTTCCGCCTGCTCCCGCGGTGAGCGAGGAGCAGCGGGTGGTGGCCTTGCGGCAGTCGCCGAGGCTCGAAGGCCGGCAGGAGATGGCTCTGAAAAAGGCGCTGGCAAATGCCAAGTACCCCACCGGCACGGTGGCCCCTCCGCCGGTGCCCGTTCCTCAGATGCAAGGCGCGCCGGCTATCCGCGCGCTGGACAGCTTGAAAGGCCCGCCGGCCGGCGGAAATGCCCCCGTACAAGCACCGATGGCGCTGGGGAGGATTCGCACGACGTCCGGAAGCATGACGGTCGATTATACGTTGTTGCTGCGAAACGACAGCGGCGATTACGTACCCGTGGCGCCCGGGACTGTGTTTCATGCCGGCGATTCGGTGCGCTTGCAGATCGAGCCCGGGCAGGACGGTACTATTTCGCTGTTCCAGCGCGAGGATGCCGGCGCTGCGTGGTCGCTGGTCGGGAGCGAGGAGGTACAAAAGGCGCGGCGGTACGTGTTGCCGGCGACGGGAGGCCTGCAGTCAAACTCGCCCGGGCAGATCGACCTGATGCTGGAGCTGTCGCGCGCGGCGGCCGATGCGGCGGGGGCCGGCGGTGCGGTCACCCGTCAAGAAGAGGTACAGGCGGCGAACAAAGTTTCTACGACCCCCGCGCCGGGAGCTTCGGTCGTTCACCTGCTGGCGGCGCATCCGGCGGAGGGACGGGCGACGTTCCGGATTCTGGTGGAGTACCGTTGAAAGTAGCAATCCAAGCATACAATCGGTGATATGAGCGACGCGGAGCTGCTCGACCACATCACGCGATTACCGCATTCCAAGGCGAATTTCAAACAACTGGTACGGGAACTGGGGGCCAAGGGAGGCACGCGCGCCGACCTGGAGCTGGCGATGGCGCGAATGGTTGCGCGCGGCGACCTGGTGGAACCGCGGCCCGGACACTACGTGGCGACGGCGCGCAGCCGGGAGTACGTGGTGGGCCGGATGAATATCCATCGCGACGGCTACGGTTTTCTGCTGGCGGAGCGGCCCTTGGAAGGCATTCAGGGCGACGTTTATATTCCAGCGGATTCGGCGGGCAAGGCCATGCACGGGGACCGCGTGCTGGTGCGCATTGCACGGATCGAGCCTGGGGGCAGGGCGGACGGAGAGATCGTCAAGGTCTTGAAGCGCGCCCATCCGACGGTGGTGGGCGAGTTTCGGGTGGGGCGGCGCGGCAGTTATGTGGTTCCGCAGGACGCGCGCATTCAGCAGTGGATCGACATCCCCGAAGGGATGGCGATTCCGGGAGGCGTACGGCAGGTCGACCGGATCGGCGCGAAGCCTCTGGAAGTTGCCAACGCCGCCGATCTGGATGGCCTGATCGTCAATGTGGAAGTGCTGGAGTTTCCGGAAGACGGCGGGCGCGCGGCGGGGCGGGTGATCGAGATCTTGGGCCATCCGGACGATTTCGGCATCGATGTGGAGATCGTGATCCGCAAGCATCATCTGCCGCACCAGTTTCCGCCGGAAGTGGTGGAGCAGGCGGAACGGGTTCCGGAACAGATCGGGGCGGAGGAATTAGAAGGGCGGCGCGATTTCCGGCAGCTGGACATCGTGACGATTGACGGCGAGACGGCGCGCGATTTCGACGATGCCGTTTGGGTGGAGCGGCTGCCGAACGGGAATTATGCGCTGCACGTGCACATCGCGGACGTGAGCCATTACGTGCGGCCGGGCTCGCCGATCGACGCCGAGGCGCGGCTGCGCGGCACCAGCGTTTACTTTCCGGATCGCGCCGTGCCCATGCTGCCGTTCGAGCTTTCGACCAACATCTGCTCGCTGAAGCCGCAGGTGGACCGGCTGGTGCTTTCGGCGCTGATGGAGATCGACCAGCAGGGCGATTTGGTGGCGCAGGAATTCACGCCTGGCGTGATCCGCAGCGCCGAGCGCATGACCTATACCAACGTGCACCTGCTGCTGGAAGGCGATGCCGGGCTGCGGGAGCGCTACGCGCCGCTGGTGGGGCGATTTCGAGCTGATGCGGGAACTGGCGCTGATCCTGAATCGCAAGCGGGTGCAGCGCGGGTCGATCGATTTCGATTTGCCGGAGCCGCTGATCGAATTCGATCGAATTCGGCGAGATGACCGGGGTGATGCGCGCGCCGCGCAACATCGCGCACCGGCTGATCGAGGAGTTCATGCTGGCGGCGAACGAAGCGGTGGCGGCGCATCTGGAGGCGACGCTGGAGGCATCCATTTACCGCATCCACGAGCAGCCGGATGCCAAGCGCGTGATGGAGTTCGAGGAGGTGGCGGCGCATTTCGGATATTCGCTGGGGGTGGGCGCGATTCCGGTGAAGAAGTTCAGCTACGCGGACCAGCGGCGCGACGGGCCGCAAGGTGCGCAAGGAAATCGTGCTGCCGGAGGGCAAGCGCCAATATTTCGTCGCGCAATTATCAGAAGCTGGTGGCGAAGATCGAGGGCAAGCCGGAGGAGCGGATTCTGAGCTACCTGATGCTGCGGTCGTTGAAGCAGGCGCGCTACAGCGCGGAGAATGAGGGCCACTTTGCGCTGGCGGCGGAAGCGTACACGCATTTCACTTCGCCCATCCGGCGCTATCCGGATCTGATCGTGCACCGCTTGCTGCGAACGTCGCTGGCGGGGAAGGCAGGTCCGACGGAACAGGAACTGCGCGCCGATCGCGGAGGAGTGCTCGCAATCGGAGCGGCGCGCCGCGGATGCGGAGCGCGAACTGGTGGAGTGGAAGAAGGTGAAGTTCATGGAGGAGCGCGTGGGCGAGGAGTTCGACGGCGCTGGTCATCAGCGCCACGAAGTTCGGCCTCTTCGTGGAACTGGAGGATCTGTTCATCGAAGGGCTGGTGCCGATCGACACGCTGCCGGGCGACCGGTACACGTATCACGAGAACGTCCGCAAGATCGTGGGGCAGCGGACGCGGCGCGAGTTTTCGATCGGCGATCAGGTGCGTGTGCTCGCTGGACCGGGTGGATGCGGCCGAGCGCAAGCTGCAGTTTTCGATTGTGGAGCCGGAGGTCCGTCGGCGTGCAAGGCAGGGAGGGCGCCGCCGCGGATGAGCGTCGG
Organism: Bryobacterales bacterium; assembly: GCA_963738375.1. Lineage (GTDB taxonomy): Bacteria > Acidobacteriota > Terriglobia > Bryobacterales > Bryobacteraceae > Bog-159. The sequence continues at coordinate 245,894 of CAVTWL010000009.1, forward strand.
TGAGTTGGTCGCCATCCCGGGCGGGGAATTCGTGATGGGGCAGGCGGACGGGCGGGACGAGGAGAGGCCGGTGCATTGCGTGCGCCTGGCGCCGTTCCGGCTGGGGCGGCATCAAGTGACCAACGCGGAATACGACGAATTCCGTCACGCGACGGGGCGGGCAATGCCGGCGTTCCGGATGCAGGCGGAGTTTGCGGATGCGGGACAACCGGTGGTGGGTGTGAGTTGGTTCGATGCGGTGGCTTATTGCGCGTGGCTCGCGCTTGCGGCTACCGACGGAGGCGGAGTGGGAGTTCGCGGCGCGCGGCGGGTTGGAGCGGCGCGTTTATCCGTGGGGCGACGAGGCGGTTCGAGAGCGCGAAGGCTATGCGTCGCGATGGCTGAGCGGGCCGGAGCGCGTGGGTACGTCCGCGCCGAATGGCTACGGCTTGTACGATATGTGCGAGAACGTTCACGAATGGTGTTCGGACTGGTTCGATGCGGGGTATTACGCGGTATCGCCCGCCGAGGATCCGCGCGGGCCGGGCACGGGTACCCGGCGCGCGTCGCGAGGCGGGGCATGGCGACACCAAATCAAGATTGCGCGGTGCGCGGCCAGGAGCAGCATTCCGCCCGAGTTCCGTTATGCCGATTACGGTTTCCGGGTTGCGGGAAACAGCACGAGTTCGCGCATTTAGTCGGGCGCGGGCGCCGGCCCTACGGCACTACTTTGAAAACTACTCCCATGCTGTGCGAGCCGCCCTCGTTTGTCGTGCCGTAAATCGCGCCCTGGTATAGGACAGGGTTGCTGAAGGAGTACAGCCCGTCGGTTCCGCCGGTGAACTCATAAAGGGACGTGTAGGTCCAAGTTCCGTTGGCGGGCGTTAGTTCGTAGACAGACCCCGCGCTGTAGGCGCCGTCGCAGTGCGTCGTGCCGTAGAGGTTGCCGGACGTGTCGAGGGCGAGATGGCGGAATGCGCCGGAGATGCCCCATCCTGGATTGCTGTAGATCACGGCAAAAGTCCAGCCGCCCGCGCCGGGCGTCAGCTTGAAGATGGTGCCACCGCCACCGGTGCCGCCGTCCGTAGCCGCGCCGAAGAAATCGCCGGCTTTATCGTAAATCAGTGTGGCGTAGGGAACGCCTCCGTCGTCGGCGTTCTGGAAGCTGTGAATAATGGTTTCGGACCACCCGGAGGCGGAGGGGGTCAGCTCGAAGATGGCGCCATAACCGTAAGTGCCGCCGCCAGAAGCTGTACCGTAAAGGTTGCCAGCCGAGTCGAACGTCACGCCGGCAACGGGGACGGCGCCATCGGGGCTTGGGCCGAAGCTGCAGAGCACTTGTTCGGACCAAGCCCCGCCCTTAGCTTTTGGATGAACCAGTTCAAACACCACGCCATTTGCGTTTGCTCCTCCGGCGCTGGCGGTGCCATAGAGATTGCCGGCGGAATCGCGCGTCAGGCCTGCTTGGGGAGCGGCGCCGTCGGCGCCCCCGGTGAAACTGTACAGCACCGATTCCTTACCGGCGGGCGTAACCATGAAAACGGTTCCCGCGCCGTGTGCGCCACCCGTCAGCGTGGTGCCGAAGAGGTCGCCAGAACTATTGCGCAGGAGAACGCTCTGCGGATTCTGTCCGTCGGCCCCGCCGTTGAAGCTGTGCAGGATGGTGGCCGTGCCCGCGGTGTCGATCTTAAAGACCGTGCCGTTATCCGTGGCGCCGCCGGAACTGGCGGTGCCGTAGAGGTTGCCGGAAGAGTCGACGATCAAGCCGTTCAGAGGGTTGGCGCCGTCGGCGGAGCCGGTGAAGTTGTGGAACACGCTAAAGGTTTGAGCCTGCGCGATGGAAACTGAGGCTGCCGCGAGCCCCAGGAAAAAAGCGCAAACAAAAGTCGCTGTCGAGGGAGATTTCATTGTGTGCGTCCGCTTCCTTTCGGTGACTTGTAGGGCGAGCGGGTCGAACGGGGATGTGGCGAAAGCGGCGCGGCGTTTTTCCCCGTTTGGTCGATGAGACCGGCTCGTCCAGCCTTTTCGTGCATTATACACTGTGTTTCGGGAATTGTCCGGAAAACAAGTGCGCGAAGGTTAACCGAGGTCGTGCGAGGGTGGCGCACGGTGTATATGATGTAAGGGGAGATTGGCCGTGGGATTGAATTTCACGAGACGCTATTTCTTTTTCGGTTCGCTGCTTGCTGGCGCGGTGCCGTCAGTCGGATTCGGGAGCGTGCCGTCGCTGCAGAAAGCGGGCTACAAATCGCCCAATGAGAAGCTGAACATCGCGTCGATCGGCGCGGGCGGGAAGGCCTACAGCGACATCAAAGGCTGCTCCTCCGAAAATATCGTGGCGCTTTGCGATGTGGATGAACAACGCGCGGCGCGGAAGTTCAACGAGTATGCGAAAGCCGCGAAGTATAAAGACTTTCGCAAGATGTTGGACGAGCAGGAAAAAGGTATTGACGCGGTGATCATCGCGATACCGGATTTCATGCATGCCACCGCGGCTATGTGGGCAATGGAGCGTGGCAAGCACGTTTACGTGCAGAAGCCGCTGACACGCACGATTTGGGAAGCGCGCCAATTGCGCGACGCGGCGGTGAAGTACAAAGTCGCGACGCAGATGGGCAACCAGGGCTACTCGAACGAAGGCACGCGGCAGGCGGCGGAGATGATCTGGGCGGGAGAGATCGGGCAGGTGTCGGAAGTGCATGCCTGGACCGACCGGCCGATCTGGCCCCAAGGACTGACCTCGATTCCGCCGGCGGAACCGGTACCGTCCACCCTCGATTGGGATTTGTGGCTGGGAATCGCCGAGTCAAGGCCGTACACCAGCGGCGGACCCGATTACAAGTCTCCGCTGCAAGGCCATTTTTATCAGCCGGGCAACTGGCGTGGATTTTTCGATTTCGGGTGCGGGGCCCTCGGCGACATGGCCTGCCATATTTTGGGAGCGCCCAACCTGGCACTGCAGTTGGGTGCGCCAACCAGCGTCGAGTGCATCGAGAAGGAAGGGCCGAGCGACTTCATGTTCCCGGCGAAGTCGGTCATCCGTTACGATTTCCCGGCCCGCGGCTCGATGGGGCCGGTGAAGCTCTACTGGCACGACGGATTGAAGGAGACGCCGAAGCTTCCGGGCGTGCCGGATGGTGAGTTGTTGGGCGATCTGCCGGAAGTTCCGACGCGGAGGGGTCCGAATCCACCGCCGTTTACCGGATTTATTGGGGACGTTTTCGATTACCAGAAATTCGAAACCATGATAAATGCTCCGAAAAAAGACATCCCCACGCCGGACGGCAGCCTGTTTATCGGGGATAAGGGGCTGATTACAACGGGGACTTACGGGGAGGAAACGCGTCTGCTTCCGGTGGAGAAGATGAAAGACTACCAATTCCCGCAACCTCTGCTGACGCGGTCGCCGGGGCACTACAGGGATTGGATTCGAGCCTGCAAGGGCGGAGATCCCGCATGTTCCAACTTTAACGTGGCCGTGCCATTCGTGGAGTGGATGCTGCTTGGCGTGATCGCGCTGCGAGTATCGGGCAAACTGGAATGGGATGCGGAGAAGATGGCGTTCACTAACAACAGCGCGGCGAACCAGTATCTGAAGCCGACGTTCAGAAACGGCTGGTCGTTCACCTAGGGCGCGCCGGGCGGCGTTCGGGCGCTGGGCTACAATCGAATTAACCCAGGCATGTCCACCGACGTCCAAGCCGCACCGACCGTGCATCGATTCTTCGCGAAGCACGGCGCGCTTTCGAAGTGGCATCCGAATTACGAATACAGGGCGGGCCAACTGGCAATGGCGGAGGCTGTGGAATCGGCGCTGGCCGACCGCAAGCACCTGATCGTGGAAGCTGGTACCGGCACGGGCAAGACGTTGGCGTACCTGGTGCCCGCGATCCTTTCCGGCAAACGAGTCGTGATCTCTACCGGTACCAAGAACCTGCAGGAACAACTGTTCTTTAAAGACATTCCTTTCCTGCAAAAACACTTTCCCCAACCGCTGCGCGTTTGCTATATGAAGGGGCGCAATAATTACGCGTGCCGGCAGAAGATCTACGACGCGGACAAGGAAGCGGTGTTGGAAGGACTGGAGGAAGTCGCCGATTTCCAGGTGATTCAGGCTTGGGAGCAGACCACCGAGTTTGGGGATCGCGCGGAGATCAAGAAGCTGCCGGAGCAGAGCACGGCGTGGACGAAGGTGGATGCGCGCAGCGATCTTTGCACGGGGCAAAAGTGCAAGCAGTTCGAGCGCTGCTTCCTGACGCTGATGCACCAGCGGGCGCACGAGAGCGACATCATCATTGTGAACCATCACCTGTTCTTCGCCGACCTGGCGTTGAAGGAAGTGTTGGAGGAAGGCGACACGGAGGGCGGCATTCTGCCGGAGTATCACGCGGTGGTGTTCGACGAAGCGCACGAAATGGAGGATGTAGCGGGGCAATATTTCGGCGTAGCAGTTAGCAATTATCGGTTTCAGGAACTGCGGCGGGATATTGGGGCAGTGGCTCGGGCGAAAGAGTTCGGATCGGCGGAACTGGATCGCATTTTGCAGCGATTTGAGGAACTGGCGATCGGTCTGTTCGCGGCGCTGCCGGCGCCGGAGGGACGCGCCTCCTTCACCGGACGCGCGGAATTCTTGCAGCGGAACGAAGAAGGCTACACGGACCTGCACGCGGCGCTGGAACTGATCGCCTCGCATTTGAAAGTGCTGCGGAATCCGCCGGTGGAAATTCTGCCGCTACAGCGGCGGGCCGTGGAACTGGGAATCGCGCTGCGATTCGTGCTGGAGAGCGACGATCCATCGTATGTGTATTGGGCAGAGCGGCGGGGGCGCGGACTATTTTTGCAGGCGACGCCTATCGATGTTGCGCCGCTCCTGGCGGAGCGGCTTTTCAACAATGTCGATACGGCGGTGCTGACCTCGGCGACGCTGGCGGTGGCCGGCGGATTCGATTTCGTAAAGAAGCGCCTGGGCATCGAGCAGGCGCGGACCATGGTTGTGCCGAGCCACTTCGACTATCAGACGCAGGCGCTGCTTTACGTGCCGCAGCAGTTGCCGGACCCGCGAAATGCGGCTTTCGGGAAGGAAGCGGCAGACGAAGTGACGCGGCTGTTGAAGGCCAGCGAAGGGCGCGCGTTCGTATTGTTCACTAGCTACCAGCAGATGCGGCTGATGTACGACCGGGTATCGCTGGAAATCGATTATCCGACGCTGATGCAGGGAACCGGGCCGCGCAACGCGCTGCTGGAAGAGTTCCGCGCGACGCCGAACTGCGTTCTGTTCGCCACGTCGTCTTTCTGGCAGGGAGTGGACGTGCCGGGCGATCAGTTGAGCTGCGTGATCATCGACCGGCTGCCGTTCGCGGTGCCGAGCGATCCGATCGTGGACGCGCGCGTGCGCAAGCTGCGGGAGGAGGGCGGCAATCCGTTTTACGATTACCAGGTGCCGCAGGCGGCCATCGCGCTGAAGCAGGGATTCGGGCGGCTGATCCGCAGCCGATCCGACCGCGGCGTGCTGGTGCTGCTGGACAACCGGGTCACCAAACAGCGATACGGGCAGGTGTTCTTCGACAGCCTGCCGGACTACGGATTTACAACCAAAATTACAAGACGTGGAGAGTTTTTTCAATGTTTGAAGTTTCCGTGGAAGAGACATTCGCCGCGGGGCACGCGCTGCGGAATTATCGCAGGCAAGTGCGAGAACGTGCATGGCCACAACTACCGCGTGCAGGTGACCTTCAGCGGTCCGGAACTGGACGAACCGGCCTGCTGGTGGATTTCGTGCGTCGTGAAGAAGCTGATGCAGGCGGTGGTGGACCGGCTGGATCACCAATTCTGAACGACCTGGCGCCGTTCGACGTGTTGAATCCATCCGCCGAAAATATGGCCAAGTATTTTTACGACGAGATCAGCGGAGGGCTCGGACAAAGCACACCGGCGAAGCTGGGCGAAGTGCGGATCTGGGAGACCGATACCAGCTGCGCGACTTACCGCCCGTAGTAAGCGGCGTTCTGGGCGGTGAAATCGGACCACTTCTCCGGCAGGTCGTCGAGCGCGAAGATCGCCGAGACCGGGCAAACCGGCACGCAGGCGCCGCAGTCGATGCACTCGACCGGGTCGATGTACAGCAATTCGGCTTCGGCGTGGTTGGGTTCATCCTTCTTGGGATGAATGCAGTCGACCGGGCAGGCGTCCACACACGCGGTGTCTTTGGTTCCGATGCAAGGTTCTGCGATTACGTATGCCATGAATATTTTCCCAGTTAGAGATCGACGATAGCATAGGGGTATGGGGAAAAACAAGGGCGAAGAAATAAGGGCCAGAGCGTGAATCGCGACGACTAAACGTTGGAGTTGAATCGCCATCAGCCCGATGGCAGGGCCCGCGCAGAGGTACCGCGATCAAGGGTTGTTGTGCGCTAAAGCCTCCGAGCGAGGAAGTGGTGACCGAACTCGCCCCGTGGATGCGGCCGTTACGCGATGTAAGGGTCGCCAGGCCACGCCTGGGTATTGTGGGGGCGGCAACGAAGCAACATGCGGGAGTTGAATACCCCGGGACGCAGCACGAAGTCACGTGATGCGCACCAAGCGATAGAATCGGGGCATGGGACGAAGCGATCGGCGGGGGTTTCTGGCTATGACCGCGGGGGCCATTCTTGCGGGCGATTTGCGGGCCGACTTGCGTCGCGCGGTGCGGCTGGGCGGTCCGATATTCTTGAAAAGCGGTGACCCGGCGGAGTTGGCGCGCGAGCATCGGCGCCTGGGCTACAGCGCGGCGTACTGCCCCGCGGCTAAGGCCGACGATACGGCGCGTGTGCGGGCCATTGAAAAAGCCTTCGCGTCAGAGAACGTAGTCATCGCGGAGGTCGGCGCGTGGGTGAACATGTTGGATCCGGATGCGGACAAGCGGCGTACGAATTTGCAGTATGTTGTGGACCGCATGGCGCTCGCGGAGTCGGTTGGAGCGCGGTGCGCGGTAGATATCGCGGGCTCTTACAATGCCACGGTTTGGTATGGTCCAAACGGGAAGAATCTTTCGCAGGAGTTCTTCGATGCCACGGTGGCCAATTGCCGGCATGTGATCGACGCGATCTGGCCCAGTCGTAGCAAATTCACCATCGAGGCCATGGGCTGGTCGTTGCCGGACGGGCCCGACTCTTACTTGAAGCTGATCCGCGCCGTCGACCGGCCGGCGTTCGGCGTGCACCTGGATGTTTGCAATATCATCAATTCACCGAAACGGTTCTACACCAATGGCGCAGTGATCGCGGACTGCTTCCGCAAGCTGGGTCCCCGGATTGTTTCGTGCCATGCGAAGGACCTGGCGTGGATTCCGGAGATGAACGTGCATTTTCAGGAAGTGATTCCAGGCCGCGGGGAGGTGGATTACCGCACGTATTTGAGCGAGCTTTCGCGCTTGCCGTTGGAGACGCCGCTGATGCTCGAGCACTTGAAAACGGCCGAAGACTACGACGAAGGTAGGCTCTATATTCAGAAAATAGCTGGTGAGATCAGCGTGAAGCTGGCGTGAGGGAGGAGTGTAACCGGGTAGGGCTGGGACGCATCGTTAACAAAGCCATGCAAATCCCGATTTCCAGGCGCAGTCTGTGCGCCATGCTCCCGCTGTTTCCCGCCGCCAAGCTGCTGTTGGGCCAGCAAAGCACCCAGGCCGCGGCGCCGGCTCCGGGCCCAGCCTCCCAGCAGAACCCAACCTTCACGATAGGAATCAACGTCGTGAACGTGTTTGCTACGGTGCACGACAAAGACAATCACATCATCCAGAACCTCACCAAGGAAGACTTTACGCTGCAAGAGGATGGCAGGCCGCAAACGATCAGTTACTTCTCGCGCGATACGGATCTGCCGTTAAGCCTGGGAGTTCTCGTGGACACCAGTCGCAGCCAGCGCACTGTCATCGGTGAGGAGCGGTCGGCGAGCTACAGCTTTTTCGAGCATGTGTTGAGGGAAGGTAAAGACCAGGCGTTCGTTTTGCATTTCGACCATCAGGTGGAGTTGCTGCAGGATCTGACCCAGTCTCGCCAAAAGCTGAACAAAGCGCTGCACGAGTTGGAAGTGAGTGACGACGATAACCAGCAGCAGCAGAGCGGCGGCGGAAACAACCGGGGCGGGGGATATCCCGGTGGAGGAGGCGGGCGTCGGGGCGGAGGCGGGGGAATGCGCCGGGGAGCCGGCACACTCTTGTACGACGCGGTGTATCTGGCCTCGGGCGACGACCTGATGAAAAAGCAAAAGGGCCGCAAGGCGGTGGTGGTTCTTTCCGATGGCGTCGATCGCGGCAGCAAGGTGCCGATTACGGAAGCGATCGAAGCGGCACAACGGTCGGACACGCTGGTCTATTCGATTTACTTTGGTTCCAATGAGGGCTTCCCCGGCGGCTTTGGGCGCGGTGGCGGGATGGGGCGGGGCGGTGGCGTGGGGCGTGGCGGCGGGAGGTATCCGCAGGAAGACCGGCCGGACGGCAAGAAGATCCTTAAGCGCATCTCGAAAGAGACGGGCGGAAGTTATTTCGAAGTCACTCACAAGCAGACGGTCGATAACATCTACAGCAGGATCGAGGAAGAGCTGCGCAATCAGTATAATCTCGGTTACACGTCCGACCAGCCGGCTACGCAGACCGCCTATCGCACGATTGCGTTAACCGTCGATAGGAAGAATCTGACCGTGCAGGCACGGGAAGGGTATTATCCGGCACCGGCGCCAGCCGACGTAAAGTAAGCCGGAATATGGCTGTGCTACTGTCGGAGTAGCATGGCTAAGTTCTTGTTTGGCCTCATTACAGGTGTGGTGTTTTGCGTTTTGGGCTTCTTCCTCGTTGTCTTCGCGCTGGCGAGATCCTTTCGCGAGACGTCTGCGGCCGTGGCGCCGAATTCCGTTCTGCAATTGCAGCTTGCCGGCGATATCCCGGAACTGCCTCCGGTGGAAGTACCGCTCGGCGCGCTGGCGGAACGGCCTTCTCCCACAGTTACCGGCGTGTGGATGATGCTGCGCAAGGCGGCGGTGGATTCCCGCGTCAAGGCCGTCGTCCTGGAGCCGGAATCCCTGAGCGTGGGATGGGGCAAGCTGGAAGAATTCCGTGACGATCTGGAACGCTTCAAGAAATCGGGCAAGCCACTGTTCGCATTCCTCAAAACGCCGGGCGCACGCGAATACTATCTCGCGTCGGCGGCCGATCGCATCTACCTGGGACCCACCGATTGGATAAACCTGAAGGGCATGCGTGTGGAACTGATGTACTTCAAGAACACGCTGGATAAACTTGGTGTCGACGTACAAGTGGAGCATGACGGCAAGTACAAAGATTTCGGCGATATGTTCACGCGTACCTCGATGAGTCCGGAAACCCGCGAAGTGATGACTTCGGTAGCGGACGACTTATTCGGCAACCTTGTGGCGCACCTGGCAATCGCTCGCAAGAAAAGCCCGGATGATATGCGCGCGCTGATCGACGAAGGTCCGTTCCTGGCGAAGGATGCGCTGAGCGACGGACTGGTAGACCGGTTGCGCTACGAAGATGAGATGTTCGGAGAGTTGCGGCAAAGAGTGAACGCAGGAGAATTGCACAAGCTTTCGACCGGCGCCTACCAGAAAGTGCCCGCCGCTTCGCTGGGGTTGGAAGGAACCCATCACATCGCCATGCTGGTGGGCGACGGCGACATCACCCGAGGAGCGATCGACGGCGATGGAGGGGACACCGGTATCCAGGCCACAGCTTTCAATAAGCTGCTGCGAAAGATTGGCGGCGATTCGAGCATTGATGGCGTAGTGGTGCGCATCGATTCGCCGGGGGGGACGCCGTCGCTTCCGATGAAATCTGGCGGGAGATGAACCTGCTGAGCAAGAAGAAGCCGCTGGTGATTTCGATGTCGGATGCAGCTGCTTCGGGCGGCTACTACATGGCCATGACCGGCGATCCTATCGTGGCGTATCCGGGAACGCTGACCGGATCGATCGGGGTGGTGTTCGGCAAGCCGAATCTGCACGGCCTTTACGATAAACTAGGCATCACGCAGGATTCGATTTCGCGCGGACGGTTCGCGGATATAGATTCGCTCAATCGCGACCTGACCCCGCGGGAGTTGGCCAAGTTGAAGGAAGGTATCGACGCCAACTATCACGACTTCGTTTCGAAAGTCGCCCAGGCTCGGCGGCGGCCTTACGACCAGGTCGAGCCGTTAGCGCAGGGGCGAGTGTGGCTGGGCGATCAAGCGCAAGTGCGCGGGCTTGTGGACGAAATGGGCGGCATCGACCGGGCGCTGGAACTGGTAAAGCAGAAGGCCAAAATACCACGGTCGGAGAATGTGACCGTCGTCATGTATCCGCCGCGGCGCAGCATCCTGGACGTGCTATTCGGAAGGGCGCAGGACAGCCTGACGGAATCGCGGTTACGGCGAATGTTGAAGCAGTTTCCGCCCGAGCTTTGGACCAGGGGCGGCCTGCTGCGCATCATGCCTTATACGGTGATGACGCCCTAAACGATCGTACTCACGGCCTAGAAGCGCGTCTTGTGAACCGCTTTGGCGCTCTTCACGGGCTCTTTCAGTAACGTTTCAAGCTCCTCGCGGATGTTCTTTTCCTGCTCTTTGAAGAAGTCGTCGCCGCCGTTGTGCTGTGCACGAACCACCCGTCCGCGATCGATGAAAATGATTTCGGGTACATAGTTCGGCTTCACCAGCGATGCCTGCTCATATTCGAGCACGGAGTCGCGGTCGGCCGATCCAACCGGGAAAGTCGGCTTGAACTGCGAGATGAAGCCAGGCACTAGCGAAGCCGCCTCTGGATTGAACGCAGCCGCGAGCACTTGTACTCCGCGCGCGGCGTACTCGTTCTGAATCGCGCTCAAGACCTGGGTGGTGTGCTGGCAGTGAGGACAGGTAGTGGAGATGAACGCCAGGACGACGACCTTGCCGGAGTACTGGCTCAAGAGAGTGACTTGCCCGTTTGGCATTTTGATAGCGAACTCGCCCGCTTGGCGAGGCAGTTGTTGGGAGTAGGCCGTCAGGCCGGCAAGAAGCAAGGCAAAAGCCAGAGTTGAGTGCCGAAATCGCATACCTCATTTTACCTCAAATGCCCATTTCCGGAAGTGGCGGGCTAAGCCGGAGGGGGGATGTCGCCGTTTCACCGGATGCACAGATGGGTAGGGTCGAAATGTTCGCTGCTGCAATTCCTCCGGCACTTCCTATGGGACTACCAGCAGCGGCGGAACATCGTCGAGGCGGTGGTCTATAGGCTGAGTTCGGCACAGGGTGCACGAAACTACCTTCGCATGCAGGTTACGTGATGCGGCGGTGGCGGAGTGCGGCGTGGGCGGCGTGATATCCACACATGCCATGGACGGCCGCTCCGGGCGGCGTAGAGGACGAGCAAAGATACACTCCGCCTAGCGGTGTGCCATACAGCATGCGCGTTGGCCGGAGTATGAGTTGGAGAAGATCCTGAGCACCGCCGGTGATATCGCCGCCGACCAGATTTGCGTTGTGACCTTCGAGGTGAGCAGGCGACATGCTGTGGCGGGCGAGAACGCAGGCGCTGAAGCCAGGAGCGAAGCGCTCAATTTGAGCTTCGATGCGGCCGGTCATATCTACGGTAGAAGCGTGGGGAACGTGACAATAGGCCCAAGCGGTATGCCTGCCGGCGGGTGCGCGAGTGGGATCGAAAAGGCTCGGCTGCGTCACCAGGATGAATGGGCGTTCAGACGGATCCGGGCCGGATAGTGTGCGTTCCGATGCCGCGATTTCGTCGAGCGTCCCACCTAGATGAACCGTTCCCGCGCGCGCGCAATCGGGGGATTTCCAGGGAATGGGCGCGGATAAGGCCCAATCGATTTTGAAGACGCCGGGACCATAGCGATACTTTTCCATTTTGCGCTGGAACGAATCGGGTAGACGGCCTGCGGCGATGGCTGCAAACTGGCGGGGCGTGACATCGCAAAGGATCGGCGACGCATCGCTAAGATCGGCGAGAGAACGAATGGGTGTGTTGGTAATGATCTGGCCGCCGAGTGATTGGAAATAGGAAGCCAGGGCATTGGCGATGGACTGCGATCCACCGCGCGGAATGGGCCAGCCGACGGCGTGCGCGGCAATGGCAAGAATCCAACCGAAGGCGGCAGATCCGAGCGCTTCCAGGGGCAGGAGCGAATGCGCGGCATTCCCGGCAAACAGGGCGCGGGCGGATTCGGTGGTGAAGATACGGCGCGCGAGATCGGCGGCGGGCCAGATGGAGAGCGCTCCAAAGCGGGCAAGCAGCAGCGGGTGCGTAGGGAACCGCACCAACGGTGCCTGAAGCATGGGTACGAGATCGCGCCAGCCCTCGACGAGTGGCGCGATCAAGCGGCGGAAGGGGGGACCGTCCGGGCCCAGGCGTGCGCAGGTTTCGTCTAGGGATGCTGAGAGGATGGAAGCGGATCCATCATCAAGGGGATGAGCGAGCGGTAAAGGAGGCTGTATCCAGGCAAGGCCGTGATCGGCCAGCGGATACATGGCGAAGGCGGGGGAACTCACAGCTAAGGGATGGACGGCGGAGCAAACGTCATGCACGAATCCAGGGAGGGTCAGTTCGGCCGAACGGGTGCCTCCTCCGATGGTAGATTGCGCCTCGTAGACCGTGGTGCGTAGTCCGGCGCGTGCCAGTTCGATGGCTGCGGTGAGCCCGTTTGGCCCGGCGCCAATGACGGCCGCAACGCCGCTATTCGAGGGCATAGTCGGGTGCCGCGGATACCAGAGGAAAAGAGCGGCTGCTCGGAGTACGAGGCCGCCAGGCGCCAGTGTAGGCGCGTTTAGTGGGCGTGGTGAATCGAAACCCGTAAAGCTGCGCCCCTGCGAACCCGGGTAGCTGCGCGGGGCACGGATTCGTGCGCAGTATCAAGAGCACCGGACGATCGCAGACAAGCAACTTGCCGGAGAACGGTTCAAACCAAGGTCGATTCTCGGGCGCAGAGAGGGTGCCAGGATCGCCGGGATTAGCCTTGCATTCGTGTTCGCGCCACTCTTTGGAGGCAGAGAGATCCACTTCACCCGTTCCTTCGACAATAATCGTGTAGCGCGGCCGCGAGATCGGCCCAAATGCGCCGTAAGAGTCCACCAGACGAAACGATTGTAGACCGTATTCATCACCTGCGGCGGAAAGGCCATATTGCGCACCAGTCGAAAGCTGCAAGACCTTCGTTTCGTTTGGCCACGAGAGATTGCCAATGCGCACAAAAGCGATGAAGGCAATGGTGAAGGTGCCCGCGATGGATGCCATGGGTCGCGAGAGGATGTGCGCGAAAGGCACGATCCTTCTGGGGGATCTTCGTGCATGCAGGTGGCGCCCGGTTTTGAAGACGTCAATTGGAGGTCTGTGCCGGGAAGCACTCGATGCGGTCGCGAAGGGCGGACAGGTGCGGCATGGGCACGCCGAGGCGCTCGCCGGTTTCGAGGACATCGAAGTAGAAGTGTTTCATTTCATCGGGGCTACGGGAAAAATGGCTGGCTTTTAGCAAACGGCGGCCTTTCCGGGTGAATTTGACGCTGAACATGGTCGCAAGGGCGGCGGCCCAGGGCGCGGTCTTGAGGACTTCGCGCGCGTCTGGATATTGTTCGAGGTCGACGCCGCGGGCGGCGACCACTTGCAAGGCTTCGCGGGCGGCTAAAACTCCCAATCGGATGGTGTTTGGGCTGCGGACTGCCTGATCGATTCCGCCCGCCCAGAGACCCACCCCGATGCCGGCCGCGTTAATGGCGTGATGGATCCACAGCCAATGGACCATATCCGGCTTGATATCGAGCGTGAAGCCGGCCTTCTGAAATAGCTGAGTGACTTCCGCGCCTTTTGCCGGATTGGAGCCGTGCAAGATACCGAAACGAACGGATGGGCTTACGGTGACGTTGAAGATGCCGCGCTCGTCGTGTCCGCCGCTGGCTGAAGGATAGAACCACAGCAGCGCGGACCGGGGGATCAGGCGATCGATTTCCTCAGTGCCGTCCCAGTTGGCGGTGAACATCAGGAAGGTGGCGTTGGGGACGCAGGGCCGGTATTGGCGAATGGCTTCGATCGCCTGATAGTGTTTGGTGGCGACGATTACAAGGTCGAATGCATCGGTGGGATGGATGACTCGGACAGTCTTCGGAGTATAGGAGACGACCGACCATTTGGAACGGCCTGGACGAAGATCGAGCAGGTCCAGCTTGACAGATGACGGCAAACCATCCCGGCGGACGACGTGAGTGACATCCTCCCCGGACTCGGATAAGGCCCAACCGTAGAAAGTGCCGGTGACGCCGCGTCCGATGATGAGGATTTTCATGAGGCTGTGCACTATCCCAGTTTGGGCGGCAAATCGGCCATCGGGCCCATCCACAGGAGTTCGCGCTCGATATCTTTGTGCAGTTGGTACTTGCGGCGTACGGTAGCGATTCTCTCGCCGCGGACTTCGATCTTGTCGAGATCGAACTGTCCGACGCCGAACTGACCGCAGAAATTCAGGTAGCCGATCCATTTCGCGTCAATGCCCATGGTTTCGACACCCACGCGGTCGGCGGCTATGTAGTCAGTCGATGCAATCGCGACGCGCGATGGGACGGGCGTTCCGGACGACGGTCCATTGCCTTCCATTCCCTCGAACCCATCGATCAGCGCCGCGCCCCAGAAAGGACGGAGCTTCTGGGCAGTCAGGAACATGTTGTAGTGAGTCTGGCGGATGCCGGTATGATAACGGCGCTTGTCATTCCAGTGCGGCGTTTCCTTGGGCGCAAAGTGCAAGGGCGTTCCCAGCACCATATTCTTAACGGAGAGCGTGGCGACCACTGTGTTGTGGGTCTTCAGCATCGCGGAACAGATGATATACGCCTCCGGATCAAGCAGGCGTGCGGCAAGGCGGACGGGTGACGGATGGATATCGTAATCCACCAGCGGAATCGTTTCATACCGCGCTTCCTGATTCAGATCGATCAGGCTAATGTGCTGCGAACGGCGCTCAGCGGCCAGGCGGTCGTAATGGAAGTTCTCAAAGCCTTCCATGGTTTCGCCGGCCGACGACTCCGCGATGATGACCGGCCCTTTGAAACGCGGCTCCAGATAATCCAGGATGCCTTGGATGGCATCCACGTTGGTGGCGGCAAGCGGGTTCACGGTGGAAACGTTATTGGGTTTAATGACCACGTACTTCTTGTGGCGCAAAACGGGGCGAATCTGATCGTCGATGGCGGCGAGCGCGTCGTGCGCGTTCTGGCGCCGGTTGTCGCCTTTGACCAGGGCGACGGGAGAAGCGGCAGAGGCCGCGGAAACGGAAGCCGGCTTGGGCTGCGGCTTGGCGAGCAGACCGTGGGCCAGCAACGCGCCGGATCCGCCCAGGAATAACCGCCGTGACAAATCAGTTGGCATAAAGAGTCGCTCCGATCTAGAATAAGATTTTAGCACCTGATTAAGGAGAACTGCATGCCGGATTCATCACGCCGTAAGTTTCTGCTGGCAGGGCTGGCTGTGCCCGCCGTCGCTTCCGCGTCGCGCTCATCGGCGGACGACCAGAAGCACACCGCTCCGCACCCCGTACTGGCGCCCACCCCGGGTTTGCGGTATCGCACGTTGGGCAAAACCGGTTTAAAAGTGACCAGCTTAGGCTTCGGCTGCATGATTACCTCTGATGCCAGCGTCATCCAGCGGGCCGCCGATAGCGGCATCACCTATTTCGACACGGCGCGAGTTTACCAGAGCGGCAACAACGAGCGCATGGTCGGCGCGGCGCTGAAGGGCAAGCGCAACAGTATAACCCTTTCGAGCAAGACGCCGTCGAAGACCAAGGAAGCCGCGCTCAAGGATTTGGACACCAGCCTGACCGAATTGGGTACCGATCATCTGGATATCTGGTATCTGCACGCCAAGGACAAACCGTCGGATGTGACTGATGAGCTGGTTGACGCGCAGCAAACGGCTAAGAAGGCAGGGAAGATCCGGTTCGCGGGCGTGAGCACACATAAGGGGCAAGTGGAACTGATTCCCGCGCTGACGGCAAACCCGCACATTGACGTGATTTTGACGGCATACAACTTCAGCATGGGGCAGATGCTCGATCCGGTGATCGCGGCGGCGCACGCGGCGGGCAAGGGCGTGGTGGCCATGAAAGTAATGGCCGGCGGATTCCGAAATACCAAGCCCGGCGAAAAACTGTACGACACGTTCAAGCGGGACGGCGCACTCCTGGCAGCGCTGCGGTGGGTGCTGAAGTGCCCGGACGTGGACACGACGATTCCGAGCATGACCGATGCCGATCAGCTCGAAGAGAATCTGAAGGCCATGACCGGCGGCTTCACCAAAGCGGATGAAGGACTGTTGGTGCGGCAACTGGAACGTATCGCGCCGATGTATTGCCGGATGTGCGGGCAATGCGACGGGACTTGTGCACACGGTCTGCCGGTGGCGGACATCCTACGCTGCCTGACATACGCGGATGGATATGGACAGTTTGCCTTAGGCCGCGAGCGATTCCGGGAGTTGCCGGCGCATGTTTCGCAAGTGCGCTGCGATGGATGCGAGCAGTGCACGGTGAACTGTCCGCACGGCGTGCGGATTACCGAACGGCTGGGCCGCGCGCAGGAATTGTTCGCGTGAGGGTGGGGCTGGCGGGGCTGGCGGCGGCGGCTTTGTGCGCGGCGCAGGTTCCTAAGTGCGATCCGGCCGCAGGGTGGTCGCAGCAGGGCGCGGCTCGATGGTACGAAGCGGCCAACCTATTCGAGTATATGGATGGCAATGCCGAAGGCTACCTGCTTTACGGCTTTGCCTCCATGCACGGGGTTACCTGCGTGCGGGGCGGCGATTCCATCCTGATCGATATTTCGGAATTCGCGGACGACGATTCGGCGTATGGGATGTACAGCGCGAATCGCGATCTTCGGTTACCGGAGGAATCCTTGGGAGCGGGCGGGCAATTGACAGCGCGGCGAGTGATTTTTACGAAAGGCAGGTATTACGCGGAACTGGCCGCGAATCCGGACAAAGATCATTCGGCTGCGCTGCGGGCGTACGCGGCGGCGATCGAGAAGGCGATGCCCGGAAGCACGGCCCCGCCCGCAACCTTGCAGTGGTTTCCAGCGGAAGGCCGGAAGTCGGCGCGGCTAATTCCGGAAAGCGTGCTCGGGCTGCGCATTCTGAAGCGTGGATACGTGGCTGAATACGACTTCGGCAAAGCCTTCGTGGTTCAGGAATCGTCGGCCGAAGCGGCCGGGGCGGCGATGGACAAACTGCGCACGCGGTTCAGCGCAACAGGTGATCCGCTGGTCCTCACGGACCGCTATCTGGGCCGCCTCTGTTTCATCCATAAAGGCGCGTATATCGTCGGATACGCGAACGTAACGGAAGGGCACGACCCCCTGGCGCTGAGTTCGACATTAGCATCGCGGGTACCCTAGGAATTTGCCATAATAGTCCGGATGGTGCCGGACGCAAAGCGCGAACTATTTCGTCACACGGTGGCGGCATTGGCTTATCGCGGCGGTAAGGCCGTACGCGGGGCGGCGCCCGGGTTCGGCGATTATCGCGCCGGAGAAACGACCCGCACGCCGTTGCAGATCCTGGCCCACATCGGCGATTTGCTGGATTGGTCGTTGTCGGTGGCCCAGGGCAACGAAACCTGGAACCATTCGAAACCGCTGCCTTGGGACGTAGAAGTGGCGCGATTTTTTGCGGCGCTGGAACGATTCGACAGTTACCTGGCTTCGGATGCGCCGCTTGCAGAATCCACGGAAAAGCTTTTTCAGGGCCCGATCGCCGACGCTCTAACGCATGTCGGGCAAATTGCGATGTTGCGGAGGATGGCCGGGTGTGCGGTCCGAGGGGAAAACTATCACAGAGCGGAAATGGCGGCGGGGCGGGTGGGACCGGACCAGGCACCACCACGCCGCGAGTTCGACTGAGTCCTACGGCTGCGATTCCATAGTGAAACCGGCAGGCACCTGAAACAGCGAGGGTCGGGTTCGCCGCGGCGAACATTGGTGTGGCGCTCGATGGTATCGGCGGAGAGCGGGTCATTGCGCTTCGACAAGATATTGACGTGCAAGTTCGCGGCCTTCCAGGATTCTTCCACGACTTGAATGGGGCGGTCATTGCCGATTTGTCCCTGAGGAATTACCGTGGTGATGCGCGATCCTTCGACCTCGCCCCTTCCAAAATCTGCTTTCCCAGGGACTCGGTGGCAGGCGGTTCCTCTTTGGAAGTTGTGCCGGCAACAAACAGGTGGGGGCCTGCGGAGAACTCAGCCAGCAATTTCGCGTCTTGCTTGTAATGCGCGATATTTCTGTTCGAATTCGGCGGTGGCGCGCGCCAGCAACGTGCCGACGGATGCCCTCTTGATGTCCAAAGCCGAAGCTAGTTCGCCATAGGAAAAGCCGGCGTGACGGAGGAGCAGCAGGCGGGCGGAGACTGGCTTCAATATGGCGAGAACGGATTGAACGCGGGTTCGTTCTTCGGAGCGCAGCAGATCGGAGAGTGGATCGCCCGAGCCAGGATTCCGAGCGGACTCGCTCCAGTGGCCTCCTCGTGACGGCGGCGGCGCGCATCGCAACGAAGAGCGTCCACGCCAGGTCGATGGCGGTGCGGTAGGGCCAGGCATCGAGATTGCTCTCGGGCCGGAACAGGGCGGGGCAGGAGGACAGCCGGCAGAAGACCTCGGAGGCCGGTTCCTCGGAGCGCGAGCGGTCTCCCATCATGCGCGCGAGTACCGAGACGAGGCGCGGATACTGCAGGCGGAAAACACTTTCCAGGCTGGTGCTACCGGCGCCTCTATCCACCGGCTGAAAAGCTAACGTGATGTCTTCTCTGGCGTCCACACTCATAGAAACGACGCCCGGCGGCGAAAAATGACAGACCGGCAAACCAATATAAAATGCTCTGGGCCCGTTCTGTGGTAACCTCTTGAGCATGCGTAGGCGCCTCCTTCTGACTGCGCTGCTCACGGTGTTGAGCCTGTCGCAAGCCCTTCGCGCAGGCGATGCGGACCGCGATTTCTCGGGCAAGTGGGTGCTGGATGCGAATGCCAGCGACACAGCGTCCCTTGGAAAAGTCGAAACCAATCTGGATATTTCGCAAGGTGCCGGCGGAATCCTCTGCTCCACCGGCAGTTCGGAATGGTCTTACTCGCTTGATGGCAGCCAGACGATCAAGCAGCTTGCCAACGAGAAGCGCACGTCAGTGACGAAGTGGGAAGGTTCGGCGCTGCTGGTGAACACCCAGGTATTTGCCACGCAGCAGTACACGGTCATGGACCGCTGGGAAATATCCAAGAGCCGGAACACGCTGACGATTTCGCGCCAGGTTGTGACGGCGGGGGACGAAAAGGACGGCACGCTAGTGTACCGGCGCGAAGGTGCGCCGCGCGTCGAGACCAGGGCGGCGCCTTCGGAGGAACCGGCGCCGGTGAGTGGAGAAAGCGCCCCGCCCCAGGGTTGGCGGCAGGACGGCGCCGCGAAGAGCGCGCCGCAGACCAGCCTGGCAACGAGAGAAACGCCGAGCGGACCTCCCGATATTACGGTGCCTACGGGAACGAAAGTGCTGCTGTCGCTGATCGCCGAAGTGAATACCAAATACGCGAAAGAAGGCGACCAGGTATACTTGCGGACCGCAGCGCCGGTGGCGGCCGGCGGCCGCGTGGTGATCCCGCGGAATAGCGACGTTCAAGGCACCATCACCAAGGCGAAGGCGGCGGGCAAGGTGGTTGGCAAGGGCGAACTGTTCATTCGCTTCGACCAGTTGATACTTCCGAACGGTGTGTCGCGCGACTTCCGCGCCCGTCCCATGGGCGACGAAGGGCAAGTGCAGGGGCACGGCAAGTCCGCCGACGGGCGCACCGTGATGGAAGGGGCAGGCATGGGCGCGACGGTTGGCGCGATCACCCGGGGGTTGGGAGGCGCGGCGGTGGGGGGGGTAGGAGGCGCGCTAGCAGGCGTGCTGCTCTCGCGCAACCAGAATGTAGTTCTGCCCCCCGGTACCCATTTAGAAATGGTTCTAGATCGGGATCTCGTTTTCCATCCGGAAGAACTGCCGTAGGGTTTCCTGTTCCGCGATTGACCGGCCCCCACGTAGCGGGCCGCTGCCCGTGCTTGCCACGTGATGCCAGCGCGTGTTAAGCTACTGCAAATTTTTCATAATTGAAGCTTCACTGGGGGTCGTTCATGATTAACGCCGCGCGCGTCCTGAGAGCATCGATACTCGGAGCGTTTCTGCTCCCCGCCTGCATGCTGGCGCAAGATGCCACAGGTAAGATTACAGGTGTCGTTACCGATCCATCGGGAGCTGTGGTTTCCAACGCCACGGTGACCGTTACCAACATGGGGACAAACCTCGCCAGGGAAACCAAAACAGACTCATCCGGTTTCTATCAGGTCGCACCCTTGCCGATTGGGAAGTATAAGGTCAACGCGAGTGCCGCAGGATTCGAGAAGGTAACAGTCGTGGCGCGCGGGGACCTGGAAATCAACCAAACCCTCCGCATCGACGTTCAGCTACCGGTAGGCAAACTAACGGATACGGTGGTGGTCGAAAGTACCGGCAACCTGGTGGAAACTGAGAACGCAACAATGGGCAGTTCCGTCAGCGGAGTTGCGATTGCGGAATTGCCGTTGAACGGGCGCAACACGCTGGACCTGCTGGGGACGCAGCCTGGCGTAACCGTATCAAATCCGGACTCGGGTGCGGCCGGTAATTACAGCATCGGCGGGCAGCGCACGGACTCGGTAACCTATCTGCTCGACGGCGGCAACAACAACAGTCTCCTGAGCAATGCCGTCGTTGCCAATCCCAATCCGGATGCAGTCGGCGAGTTCCGTGTGCTGGAAAACAACTACGGTGCTGAATTTGGACGCAACGCGGGCGGCATTGTCAGTGTTGTCACCAAGAGCGGAACGAATACGATTCACGGCTCGGCCTATGATTACGTGCGCAACACGGCGTTCGACGCCAACAGTTTTTTCAATAACGAACAGGCGCTGCCAGTTAGCGTGCTGAAGCGCAACCAATTCGGTGCGACGGTGGGCGGCCCGGTGGTGCTTCCCAAAGTCGTAAACGGCCGCAATAAGTTCTTCTTCTTCTTTTCCTACGAAGGGCAGCGGCAGTCGGCACTGGACACGTCGCCTGGCAAAGTCAATACTTACACGCCGGCTGAGGCGACGGGCGATTTTTCGGCGCTGGGTCCTCCCGGATCGAACCCCGTCGGCCAGTTCCTACTGAATAACCTGAATAATGGGAACACGTATTACCAAGCCAATCCAACGCTGGCGGCCGAAGGGATTATCGATCCCACCAAGATCGATCCCGTAGCCCAGGCCTATTTCGCGAATCACTTGATCCCGACATCGGCCAGCGGCTTCCTTTTCCCGCAAGCGTCAAGCACGGCCAATTACAACGAATATCTGGGCAAGATCGACTACAATATCAGCTCCAGTGATTTGCTCAGTGCCACGCTGACATCGCAGATCTATCCGACGCTGCAGCCATTTTCCAACGGATCGGACATTGTTGGTTTTCCGGGGACCTACCAAACCAATACCTATTATGGCGGCGTCACGTACACGCATACTTTTACGCCCGCGCTTCTGAACGAACTGCGCATCACGGCGCAGCGGCTCGATCACAGTCAGGCTGTACCCGCAACCAAAACACCGACTGCCAGCGAACTGGGCGTCAATATCACGCCGGATCAACCGACTGGTCCGCCGATCATCGGCTTCCTTGGAACGGGTTTGAATATCGGCGAAAGTCCGCAAGGGCCGACCACGGAAATCGACAACACGTATGCGGCTTACGATAACCTGTCGTGGACCCACGGGAAACACAGTGCGAAGTTCGGATTCTATTTCTCGCCTTATCAGAACAACACAACCTACGACTTTTACGTGAACGGCGAGTTTTTCTTCTACGGTCCGAGCACCGGCGTCGGTTCGGGTGTAGACCTGGCGGATTTTCTGATGGGGCTGCCGGACGAGTATTTGCAGTTCGGCCGGGCGCCTTCAAACATCCGGTCGCATCAGTACGCCGGATACGGCCAGGATACCTGGAAGATCTCCCGGCGGGTCACGTTAACCGCGGGCCTCCGCTATGAGTATGCCCAACCCAAGTTCGACACCCAGGGTCGCTCGTTCTCCTATTTGCCCGGCTTGCAATCGACGCGATTCCCGAACGCCCCGTTGGGTCTGGTATTTCCGGGAGACGCAGGGGCGCCGAAGGGGTCGAATTTCCCGGATCGCAACGATTGGGCGCCGCGACTGGGTTTTGCGTGGGACGTCTTCGGAAACGGAAAAACGAGTCTGCGCGGCGGAACGGGCGTTTTCTACGACATCTTGAAAGGGGAGGACAACCTCCAGTTCAATGGGCAAGCACCGTTCTTCGGCTACGCGGATATTTTCCCGTCGGGGCAGAGTAGTAACTCGGCGCCGCTGGGGCTGGATAACCCGTTCGTCGCAGCAGGCGCAGTGAATCCGTTCCCGTCGAAGCCCCCCGCAAGCAACATCAACTTCGCCGATGCCGGCTTTCTGCCGTTCGGCGGTGGCGGTGTGTACTTCGTGGATCCGCACCTGCGCACGCCGTACGTATATCAATACAACATGCAGCTCCAGCAGCAACTGTCCTCGGGGATGGTTCTGGAAGTCGGCTACATCGGATATGATGCGCACAAGCTCACTTCATTGGTAGATGTGAACCCCTACACTCTGGGAACTAATTCCCGGCTAGACGACAATTTCAGTTATTTGGACGAGTTCCAAAATGTCACGAAAGCGCATTACGACGGCATGACTACTACCTTGCGCAAGCAGATCGGCGACATGCACGGGTTCGGCAGCAGTTTCTTCACTTTGGCCTATACCTGGTCGCACGAGATGGACAATGTGTCCGGATTCCGGCAGCGCAACAGCGCTGTACCGTATTACAACCACGATTTGTTCATGGCGGATGGCGATACGGATGTGCGGAACACTGTCGCGTTCTCGGGTGGTTGGGATCTGCCTTTCGACAAGTGGGGTGGGCCGAAAGCTCTGCTCGGAGGATGGGGCTTATACCCAATTCTCACCTGGCATTCCGGGTTCCCGCTGGATGTGTTTTCGGATCTGTATACAACCAACAGCGATCCGGGACCCTCTGGCGCCGGGGACGCGGGTTCGGTTCGCGCGGACCTGGTGGGGAACAATGTGGGAATCCTGAATGTGAAAAGCTACCAGACTCTGACCAACCCAACCAACGGTCAGCCATCTTCGGGAAACTATTATTTCAACCCCGCGAATTTTTCCACCGCGCGCGCCAACACGCTGGATAACATTGCGTCCAGTGACGCTTCGCAGTTGCCGTACTTCACCTACGGTACGCTTCCACGCAACGCGTTTCGCGGTCCGGGCGCGGTGAATCTTGACATCGCGCTTGCCAAGAAGTTCCGTATTCGTGAAAGCGCCAATCTCGAAATTCGCATGGATGCATTTAACGTCTTCAACCATGCGAACTTCGGCAATCCCGACACAAACATCGGTGACGCGACGTTTGGCCAGATCTCGACCACGGCGGCGCCTCGCATTGTACAGATCGCGGCGCACCTGCGATTCTAGCTGCTGACATCCCATGGCAGCCACGGCAACCAACACCGCAAGGCAGGCGATCGGGCGTTCGCCAGATCGCCTCTCGCTGCAGGAGCGGCTGGCGCTTACCGGCAAATACATCGCGCTCGAAATTTATAATCCGGAAGATCTGCCCCTGAGGCGAATAGAGGCGATCGGTGAAAGCGTGGCGGACTGCGCGCACCAATTGGGAGTGCGCGGTCTCGATCCGATGCGGTTTGAGTTTACACGTCTCCCGCCTCCCTATTAAGGCAGGGGAACGAGATCCAGTATCGCGATACACTGACCTTAATGACAGCAGTGCGGATGCTGCTCTTCTTACTTGCAGGTTCCATCGTGGCGGCGCCCGGATCGCTCCCGTCGCGAGAGTCTCTCCATTTCGCCATCGAATGGCGGCTGGTAACGGCTGGAAAGGCCAACTTGGAGTGGAACGCGATTCCACGGCAGGGTAGTTCGGCTGGACCGGCGTGGCAGGCGAACCTTCATTTGGAATCTACCGGACTGGTTTCGAAGCTCTTCAAAGTTAATAACGACTACGCATCGACGCTCGACTCGGATCTGTGCACGACCGGCTCGTTTCTCAAGGCGGATGAAGGCACACGCCACAAGGAGACGCGCATCACCTTCAATCGCGAGGGACGCAAAGCCGAATATCTCGAGAAAGACTTGGACAAGAAGTCCACCACGGCTCACGAAATCGACATCCCGGCATGCGTGCACGATGTTCTGGGCGGTCTCTACGCGCTGCGCACCATGAATTTGCCCACGGGACAGATCGCGCAAATTCCCGTGAGTGACGGCAAGAAGAGCGTAATGGCGCGCGTGGAAGCGCAGCAGCGCGAAGAGATCAAGACGCCTGCCGGGACTTTTAAGACCGTTCGCTACGAAGCTTTCTTGTTCAACGATGTTTTATACCGGCGCTACGGGCATCTGCACCTCTGGCTGACCGACGACGCGCGCAAACTACCGGTGCAAATCCGTGTACGTTTGCAGTTTACGATCGGCACCATTACCTTACAACTGGAGAAGGAAGAAAAAACATGAAGTGGCTGGCCTGTTTTTGGGTAACCGCGGCGATAGCGTTCGCCCAGACCGGCGGTGCATTGCTTTCGCGCCCGGACGCCTTGAAACTGGACGAGCGCGCGGTACAGCTGGTGGAATCGACCGGCTTGGCGGTACCCGGACTGGCGCGAGCGGGGGCGCCGGCACTGGAAGACGCGCGCCAAACGCTGGCGAATCTAAAATCGTCGCCCTATAACGAGGGCGCCACGTTCGCGTTCCTGGCCAACCTGAAGGCTTACCTCGCCATCGCCGACACAGTGCCGCGGCCGTATCCGTTTCCCGAGGAGGGTGACCGTCAGTTTCACGAACTACGCGACGCGGCGAACCGCCTGGACGCGCATTTTCGCGCACTGCTGGAGATGACGGAAGCGCAGTTGCACAATCCGGATCGCGACGATTTGAAGCGCTATGCGGATGCCAACGCAAAATCGGGCGCTCCGGCACAGGGTGGCCGGGCGGTTTTCCTGGGCGACTCGATTACGGATGGCTGGCGGCTGAAGGAATATTACGGCGGAGATCGCGATTTCGTGAATCGCGGCATTAGCGGCCAGATCACCGGGGAAATGCTGGGGCGCATGCAGGCGGACGTGATCAACTTGCGCCCGCAGTTGGTGCTGGTGCTGGCGGGTATCAATGATATCGGGCGCGGCGTGTCAATCTCGACGATCGAGAATAATCTGTCGATGATCGCGGATCTGTCTGAAGCCCATCACATCCAGCCGATGTTTGCGTCCCTGCTTCCAGTGAGCGATTATCACAAGGACATAAATCCGCAATACGCGCGCACCGATCATTTGCCGCCCGCGAAGATCCTGGAGTTGAACACCTGGCTCAAGAGCTTTTGCGAGCAACGCCATTTGTCGTACGTCGATTACTATTCGGCTATGGTTGATAAAGCGGGGTTCATGCCGGCGGACATGGCGGACGATGGGCTGCATCCGAATGCGCGGGGCTATCGTGTGATGGCGCCCATCGCGCTGACCGCTATCGACGCGGTGACGAAGCCGGCGCCGAACAACGCCAAGAAGGCGCCCAAGCCGGCAAAGCAGCAGAAGAAAGGCGGGCTGAAGGAATGGCTGCAAAAAGAACATACATAATGCGGGCGCTGCGGGCCGGATGGCTATTGTCGGCGTTGTGCAGCGCGGGTTTCGCCGCGGGTCCGGCGAAGGTGGTGATTGTGGCCGGCAAGCCCAGTCATGGGGCTGGCGAACACGAGTTCGCCGCTGGATCGACGCTGCTGGCTAAATGCCTGCGGCAGAATCCGGGCGTAACTGTCGTCGTGGCGAAGGGCGGATGGCCGGCGGACGACCGGTTGTTCGACGGCGCGGGCGCCATCGTGCTCTATATGGACGGCGGCGAAAATCATCCTCTGCTGGTGGTTGACCGGCTGGTTACATTGGGCCAATTGATGAAGAAGGGTGTAGGCCTTGCGTGCCTGCATTACGCAGTGGAAGTGCCGGGAGATCATGGCGGCATGGAACTCCTGGATTGGATCGGCGGATTCTACCGGCGGCCCTATTCGCAGAATCCGGTGAACGATGTAGAACTTACCCAGGCGGCGCCCGCGCATCCGATCTCGCGGGGTTGGGATGGCTACCGCAGCACCGACGAATGGTATTACAAAATCATATTTCGCAAGGACGATCAGAGGATGACGCCTATTCTGACGGCCATGCTGCCGAAGGACAAGCCTGAAGAGCAGACAGTCGCGTGGGCGGTCGAGCGCAAAGACGGGGGCCGCGGATTCGGTTTCACCGGCGGACACTTTCATAAGAACTGGGGGCTGGAAGATCAGCGGCGGTTGGTGACAAATGCAATTTTGTGGACGGCGAAGGTTGACATTCCAACCACTGGAGCGAAATGCGACCTGACGCCTGAAGATCTGAATTCGAATCTGGACCCGAAATAAGAAGATGCAGGTTTTCTTGCTGTCGTGGCGGCTGGCTTCGGTAGCGGCTTCTGTGGTGTTCGGGCTAAGCAAGCCACCCGATGCCGCGGCCGCGCGGCCATGCGTTCTGGACTTCGGCGCTCCCAAATTCCTTGCCGGGCGAGTTGCGCCCATTGCCGATTGCGGAGTTCGTTTGCGCCCGTGTGCTGTTCATCCTCATTCCGCAATCCGAAATGAGGCCGGCGAACCGATGATGGCCTGCATCCAGGGGGCCTTGTGCGCAGGCGGATATGCGCCGCGGTTGGCGGTGATTTCGAACCGCACACGCCAAGCCAACCGCGCGCATGGATTCCCATCGGACTTCGCGGCTTCGCTGGTGGGAGCCGGCGAAGTGACAGCGCTGGCGGGTGGCACTGTCTTGCGCGTAACCATGAGCAAATAAGTGGACCGGCGGACGTTCCTCGCGAGCCTTGCAGCGCACCTGTCGGCGCAAACGGCCAATGCCGATGCCACGCTGCATATCGCGCCCGTCGAAATCGAGATCGCGCCGCGCAAGAAAATCAAGACCATCGGCTACAACGGGAGCGTTCCTGGTCCCTTGCTGCGCTTGCGCGAGGGTGAGCCGGTGACGGTGGAAGTGCGCAACGAGACGTCATCCGCCGAACTGGTGCACTGGCACGGGCTGTTTCTTCCCGCCGAGGTTGACGGCGCGATGGAAGAAGGCACGCCCATGATCCCCGCGCACGGCTCGCGCCGGTATACCTTTGTCCCGAGCCCCGCAGGGACGCGCTGGTACCACACCCACACTATGGCGGGCCGCGACCTGAAGCGCGGCACGTATACCGGACAGTTCGGGTTCCTGTATGTGGTACCGAGGCAAGACGCGGCGCGCTACGACGCGGAGTTTTTTCTGGCGCTACACGGCTGGGAGCCATATCTGGGAACGATGGGTTCCGACGAAGGCTCGCTGGACGTGATTTACCAGAACTACTCGGTGAACAGCCACGCGTTGGGGTACGGCGAGCCGATTCGGGTGAAGGAAGGGCAGCGGGTGATGTTGCGGATTTTGAATGCCAGTGCGACGCTGGTCCACCGGTTGGCGCTTACCGGTCACAAGTTTGTAGTCACCGCGCTGGATGGCAACGCCGTGCCTAACCCTTGCGAACTGGAAACGCTGGAACTGGGTCCGGCCGAGCGTGTGGACGCGGTTGTGACCATGAACCGTCCCGGTGTGTGGATACTGGGTGAGACGGACGATCATGTTCGCAACGCCGGCATGGGCGTCGTGGTGGAATACGCCGGCCGGGAGGGCCAAGCGCAGTGGCTGGCCCCAGCGGACACACGCTGGAATTACACCTCGTTCGGGAAATCGGCGGGGAATACCGCGCACGCGGTTCACGAAGTCCCGTTAGTGTTTCGGCGGAAATTCGCCGGCAACCGATGGGTGGACCACTGGACCATCAATGGAAAATCGTTTCCGAAAACGGACGCGATCCGGCTGCGAGCGGGCGAGCGCTACAGGCTGCGATTCGACAATCAGAGCAACGAGGCGCATCCCGTACACTTGCACAGGCACTCGTTCGAGTTGACGCGCTATGCGGGCACGCCAACGGCTGGCGTGGTGAAGGACATCGTGATGGTGCCGGCGAGGCAGCAGGTGCAAGTGGAGTTCGTGGCGGATCACCCCGGTCCGGCGTTGTTTCACTGCCACATGCAGTTGCACATGGATTTCGGATTTATGGCGCTGTTCGAATACGAGCGTTAGCCGCTCGTATCTCCCTTTGATCTTCTAGGGAGGGTTGTGCTATTCTTCCCTAGAAGGTCAAGGGATGAAGAAGAAGCCGGATATGCCGCAGGGCACTCTCGATTTGCTGGTGCTGAAGACACTTTCGCTCGGTCCCTTGCACGGGTACGGCATCGGCCAGCGCATCCAGCAACTGGCGGCCGATATGCTGACCGTGGAAGAAGGTACGTTGTATCCGGCATTGTACCGAAGCGAAAAACGCGGATGGATCAAGGCCAGTTGGGGTGTGAGCGAAAACAATCGCCGCGCCCGTTTTTACACGCTGACACGCAGCGGCCACAAACAATTAGAAGCGGAACAGGAGCAGTGGGCGCACCTCTCGCTGGCGGTCGCAAAGATTCTGGAGGCGAAATGCTGAAGGGATGGTTTGCGGCGGTAATGGCTTTGTGGCGCCGGGAGAAATTGCACCAGGAGATCGCGGAGGAGCGAGAATTTCACATCGCCGTGCGCGCCGAAGAACTGATACGCCGTGGGATGAGCGAGCGGGAAGCCTGGGGAGAGGCGCGTCGCCGGTTCGGCCCGCCCATGCCGATGCACGAAGCGGCCTACGACCAGCGCGGCGCTGGCGTACTTGAAGATATAGCCGGAGATCTCCGCGTGGCATTGCGGGTGTTGCGCAAGACACCGGGAAAGACTGCGGCGCTGGTGGCGACGTTGGCCGTCGGTATCGGCTTAAATACGGCGATGTTCAGCGTCATTAAGAGTGTCATGCTCGATCCACTGCCGTTTGCGGATGCCCAAGCGCTGGTGACCATTCATCAGGTGAGTAAAGGTCAGTTGTCCGGCGTGAGCTATCCAAACTTTGAGGACTGGCGGGCGGTCAGCCGGAATTTCGACGGCATGTCGGTTTACGCAACCACGTCAGCCACGCTAACGGCCGGCGACCGGGCTCGGCGCGTGAATGGCGCGGTGGTGTCGGCGGACCTGTTTCCCATGCTCGGCGTAAAGCCGCTGCGCGGGCGCCTGTTCAAAACCGAAGAAGACATGCCGGATTACGGCCACACCGTTTTGATCAGCGATGCGTTGTGGCGGGACCAGTTCCAGGGGCGCGACGATGTCGTGGGCCGCGTGGTGATGCTGGATGGAGTTGCCCATACCGTCATCGGCGTGATTCCGGCAGCCCAGGCCTTTCCGGTGAAGAGCGATGCGCCACTCTATTGGACGACAGTGTCGGTGGATGCGGAGCCAAGCCCCTGGGGGGGGACTGTGCGAGCCAGTCGCGGATATCCCAGGTATGAAGCGGTCCTGGCGCGGCTGAAACCAGGTATTACCATGCCGCAGGCGCAAGCGGAAATGGCGGCGGTGGCGGCCAACGTCGCGCGCCAACACCCCAAAATCGATGCGAAGGATGGCGTGCGGTTGGCCGGCGCAATCGACGATGTCGTCGGCGGTACGAAGCCCCTCCTCTGGACGCTGTACGGAGCGGTGTTTTGCGTGCTGGCCGTCGGCTGCGCGAATGCGGCGACGCTGTTGCTCGTGAGTGCGCTGGCGCGGGCCCGCGAGTTTGCGCTGCGGACGGCCTTGGGCGCGCGCCCGGCGCGAATCGTGCGGCAGTTGCTGGTCGAAAGCGTTGTCCTGGCTTTCGGTGGAGGCTCCGGAGGAGCGCTGTTAAGCTGGGGATTGGTGAGAATGTTCGTGCGCATCGCCCCTCCGGAGACGCCGCGGCTTGCTGCGGTGCACGCAGATGGAACGATGCTGGCTTATGCCCTGGGACTTTCGCTGGTCACGGGATTGCTGTTCGGTATTGCCCCAGCCATGGCGACGTTGCGGCATAACCTGCAGGGGGTCTTGCGCGGTCACGCGCTGGCTGCGGGGCGTGGCCACGGGAGTTTGCGTCCGGGCACGCTGCTAATTGCAGGCCAGATTGCTTTGAGCATGATGCTGGGCTGCTCGGCGGCGGTCCTGACCGGCAGCTTTTGGCGCATCCTGCACACCCCGCGAGGCTTCGACGCCCATCATGTGGTCACGGTCGGGCTGAGCGTGCCTCCCGCTCCGCGCACGCAGGACACCGGACGTATCGCTCGATTCTACGAACAACT
Source organism: Bryobacterales bacterium (assembly GCA_963738375.1). Lineage (GTDB taxonomy): Bacteria > Acidobacteriota > Terriglobia > Bryobacterales > Bryobacteraceae > Bog-159. Next base: position 276,244 of record CAVTWL010000009.1, read on the forward strand.
GATGGACAGCATGCGGCTGGCGCCAGGCGTTGAATCGGTCGGCGCAGCGCAGAGCTTGCCATTAAGCGGACAAAACAACAGTACGGTAGTCGAGGTAGCGGGCGAAGGGGAGCGAAAACGATCCGCGGACCTGCGCTTCGTCGACAAAGAGTATTTTCGAACGCTGAGGATTCCCCTCGTTGACGGTCGTTTCTTCGACGGCGGCGACAGGAAGGGGCGGCCCGAGGTTGTGGTAGTGAACCAGACTTTCGCACGGCGATTCTTCGGAGGGCACGAACCGATGGGCAACCGTCTGAAGTTGGGCTGGGGCGGGGATGGCGACAAACTGGTCGTGGGCGTGGTGGGCGACATCCGGCACAACGCCCTGGGCGATGATCCAATGCCGGAGGTGTACGTCCCCATGCAGCAGTTTCCGGTCAGCGACATGGCGCTGGTGATGCGCACCAGTGGCGACGCGAGCGACGTGGCGCGGATCCTGCGCGAGCGGGTGCGGGAACTGGACGCAGACGTGCCGGTCGAGAACATACGGATGCTCGATGAATACCTGCTGATCTCCGCGGCGCCACAACGGTTTCTCATGTGGGTTCTGATGGCGCTGGCGGCGAGCACGATGGTGCTGGCCGCGATCGGGTTGTACGGCGCGATGAGTTACTCCACGGCGCGCCGGACCCAGGAATTCGGGGTACGCTTGGCGTTGGGAGCGGGGCGCGGGAGCGTAATGCGGTTAGTCGTCGGCGAAGGGCTGCGGATCGCGGCGGTAGGGATAGCGGGCGGTCTGTTGCTGTCGCTGGCTACGGGACGCGTGCTCAGCGGGTGGTTGTTTGAGACCAAGTCGCTGGATGGTATCAGTCTGGCCGGTGCCGGGTTGGTGCTCATGATCGTTGCCGCGCTCGCCTGCTGGTTTCCAGCACGGGTGGCGATGAGGGTTGATCCGGTAGTGGCGTTAAGAGCGGAATGATGGGGCTTGCAGGTCCTTCAATGATACCAGCGATAACGCAACCGCCGTTTAGACGGCGTTGCAGTTTCAACGGCTTGCGTGTCGATGGAAAATCGCAAAGGGCGGGAATTTCCGCAACTCCGCGGAAATAATAGCGCCGCGGGGCGCCACTTTTTGCGGGTTCTCCGGGAGGCGTTCCCTGTCCTGCGAGCGTGCACCGTTCGCCTTCGAGCCATAAAAAATCGCGGCGCCAACCCAAGGTTCGCGCCGCGGCTGAATCCTCCCATCTTCCTGGCGGGCTACTGAACGTCTGAGACTTTACCGCCGGTGAAAGTGATCTTCATGTCCTTGTAGAAGTAGATCGTCTTGGCTCCGACGGTGGCTTTGCGCGTGGGCTGTCCCATCGCGGCAACCACTTGATCGACGGTCTGACCCATGTCAACACTGACAGGCGCTGCCGCTGGCGCTGCTTCCGCATTCGGTCCGGGCCCGGAGGAGCCGTTGGCTTCCTGAACAACTTTGTCCGCTTCCTGGGATTGCTGATTGATCTCAGACTTCACTTCATCCTCAGGCGGAGGCGGCGGCGCGATTGCCGCCATCGGGCTTTCGGTCGGCGCAGCCTTGGCGGATGCGGGAGCGGCTGGTAACCCGCCTTGGCCCTGCTTCTTTTGCAGTTCCTGCATGCCCTGGTCGATGGTCTCGCGCATGTGGTTCTGCATGTCCTGCAGGTCGGTTAGTGCTACGGAAACCGTGTCGCCCTTTGCGCATTCCCGGCCGCCTTTGCTGGCCAGTACAGCGAGAGTCGCGGCTTGCGCGTCCGGAGCGGTCGGGCCGTGAAGTTGCAGGGCGTCCCCTTCGCTGATGGCGCATTCGCTACCACCGGCATCGACTACATCGAGGTCGTGACCGGCCACGAACACGTGCGGCTTGCCATCGGTGAGCGCGCGCTGGATGCTGCTGGAGGCGGCATCCGGCTCGGAACTGCGATTGGCGGCCTGCGCTTCGTTATTCTCCAAGCGCCACCTGCGCGCGGACTTCGTCGGCAATCATCTGCTTGATTTCAGGCGTGAGCGGCGCGGCATCACCCAGTGCCGCAGCTTGCGCATTCACCCGAGCCTGATAGGCCGCTTGCAGCGAGTTCGCGATGATGTAGTCCGTCAGCCACAGGGCAGGGCTCGCATACACCGGGTAAGGAGTGAAATACGAGCCGTAGTAACCAAACCAAGGATTGCCACCCCAGCCCCAGCCATAGCTGATCGGCGCGGCCCAAGGATTATAGACCCAACCGTAGTAAGCGGGCCCGTAATAGTAAGACGGGTAGTACGGGTTTACGTAGACGCCGTGATAGTAATAGCGGCCGTAATAGTCGTGATAGTAGCGCCCGTTGTAGTAATACGAACGCCGCGCGTATTCATGGCCATGATACATGTAAGGGTGTTGCACATAGCCGCGGCCGCCGCGCTCGGAGACGATGCGGGTATGGTCATTGCGCTCAACCACGACTCGGCGGTTGCCGCTGATGTTGTTATGAACCACCATGCCGCGTTTGGGATCGCTGACCGTGGCAACGTGACCATCAGCGCGTTTGGTTACCGCGCCGCCGCTCCGGGTCGCGGATGTGGTGCTTCCCTTAGGTGTTGCTCCAGTGCCATAGGTCTTTCCGCCTGCGGCTGCTGGATGGCTGGCAGTCGCTCCGCCCGCCGGTTTGGCGCCGGTTGCAGTGTGCGTTCCGGCGGCGTTTCCTCCGGTCGCTGTATGACTCGGCGTGCTGGTAGCCGGATGAGCGGTTGTTGTCGCAGGGTGGCTGGCCGTGGTCGTCGTAGTGCCGTGTGAAGCGGTGGTTGGGCCATGGGAAGCGGTAGTAGGGCTGTGCGATGCCGCTGCAGATCCGCCGCCGGCGGGCTTGGCAGGCGCAGAACTCTTTGCCGGAGCAGCGGGCTTGGCTGGCGCCGCCTTAGGTTTGTCGGCAGACAGGGCAGGGTAAGCAAGAAATAGAAAAGTCAGGGGTACAGCCAGTAATTTGCCGGCTGAGCAATTGCACATCTCACGTATATTCATTCAGGTCTCCTGGTCTTGGACCAATCGGCAACGATTCCTATTGAATGTCTTTCACTTTGCCGTTCACAAATGTCACTTTCAGATCTTTGTAATAGTAGATTTCCTTGGTTCCCACCTTCGCTTTCCTGGGTGGCTGGCCCAAGGCGGCGACCACCTGGTCGATCGTCTGGCCCTCGGAGACCGAAACTGGATCCGCGGGTGGCGGTGGAGGCGGTTCGATGACGGGCGGAGGTGCATCGGCTGGCGCGGGCGCCGCCGGAGCGGGGGCGGGTGCGGGCGCCGGAGCAGACTGCGCAGGCGCTTCCCTTTGTCCGCCTTGCGGGGCAGCAGCTTTATCGCCGTCCTTGGCTTCCTTGGAGTCTTTGGAGTCTTCCGGCGGTACCACGGTGATTACTTCCGCGACGGCCTTCAACGCCTCCTCCGGCGAGGGAGTGATAGCGCCAAACGGGATGGTGAGCGCGGCTTTGTACCGGATACCCTGGTCGCCCGAGGGAGTAGCGTCAGTGAAGAAGTCTAATACTACGCCATTCGGCCGGACGTCTATTTTGGTTACCCAGAATTTTTCTCCGCCGACGAAATTCCTCGTGGCGGGAGCGCTGGTGCTGCCGGGGACGTGGCCGAAGCCGGGTAAGTGGCGAAGTTTCTCGCCTACTCCACAGGCTTTGGTGGGGGTGATTTTGCCGTCTTTGTAGGTATTCATGCACGGATTGGCCGTGCTGGTGGCTGCCACCATGAGTACCTTGTCTTTGTGCAACAGGATTACTGAGCCGGCGGTGACGATGTCGGATTTGTCATCGGTAGTTTTGGTGAGCTGATATTCAGCCTCAAGCTTCTTTTGGATGGCGGCCGTTCCTTGGTCCTGGGCGGAGGCCAAAGAAAGCGCCGACAGTACGGCTAGAACCGGTATGGATATGTTCATTATTATCTTCATGAAAAAGTCTCCCCCATGCCGTTGCGGCTACGGTTCCGCGCGGCAGTCGGGATTGGGAAAACTTCGCTGATTATACACCCCTATGGAATCTGCGTGCAATTCCACGAAATGTGCCTGGAATTATAGACTACCCTAAGTTTCTCAGGAGACGCACCTTGATATACTTCCCGGAATGAAGTTTGCCACAACCGTATTTTCGATCGCCGGCGCATTTGGCGTGTTGGCGCTGGCCCCGCTCTATTTCATTTTCGACCTGGTGGGACGACAGGATCCGCCGCCGATTACACACCCGCAGTTTTACTATGGGTTTGCCGGCGTAGGGATCGCATTTCAGTTTGTTTTCTTTGCGATCGCGAAAGATCCGGTGCGATACCGGCTGATGATGCTGCCCTCCGTATTGGAGAAACTGAGTTACGTAAGCGCCGTATTGGTGCTGTATCTGCAGGGCCGCATCACGGCGTCGCAAGCAGCCACCGGGGCGCCCGATGCCCTGCTCGCGGTGTTGTTCGCGGCGGCGTTCTGGGCTACACCGCAGTCCGGTGCTTCCGGATATAAGGCTCGGGGATCAGAAGCGTAAGCGCGTCGGGTACAATTTCGACTTTTGCGGGCAGATGCCCGACGTACTCTCCATCCACCTGGATATAGACTCGCCGATCGGCTGACCCCGGCATAACGATGGAACCGGATCGGATCAGTGAAATGCCAGGTACGTTCTTCACCTTGCGCAGCGCGACGCGCGCCAGGTAGCTGAGAAACCGGAAGGAACTGCGGCCCTCGAATAGTACGACTTCGAACTGGTCGTCGAGAAGGCTGGCGCTCTGCGCGATTTCCAGGTCGCCGCCGTAGTTGCGCACTTTGCTGATGAGGGCGAAAGCGCAGTTGACGCGCCGGCCTTCCACCAGTACGTCGAATTCATCAAGGGCGCGGCCGACCAGGCTGAAGCCGCCGACCCAATATGCCAGTTTGCCGAGACGCGCCTTCAGCGGCAGGTTGATGTTGTACACTACCCGCGCGTCCAGGCCGATGCCCGCCATCAGCAGGAACAGGCGGGTTTGCGGAGAACCGTTTACGCATTGCAGCCGGCCCATCGAGATGCGCGTGGGAATGCACTCCGCCAGGCAGGCCGCAGCGCCCACGATGCTCGAGCCCAGTCCCATTTCGTTGGCCAGGACGTTGGCCGTACCGGCGGGCAAAATGCCGAGAGGCACGTCTGACAAGGCGACGCCTTCGGCGATTTCGTTGATGGTGCCGTCTCCGCCGGCGGCCAGAATCAGTTCCGCGCCGTCTGCAATGCTGTGGCGCGCGATGGCGCCCGCGGTGCCGGGGCCCTGGGTCGGAACCAGCCAGGTGTCGTGCCCGGCTTGGCGCAGGATCTCAGCCGCGTCTGACAGACGCTTCAGTCCCTTTTCTCCCATCTTGCCGGCAAATGGATTGTAGATGATGATGGTCTTGCGTGCGGAGGCTATGGCGTTACTCCAGACATCCCAGTTTAAACTAAAGTGAAAAGCCAAGATGCCGAAAGATCTTGCCGCCCAGATTGAAAAGTTGCGCGAAACGTTGCGCCATCACGAACGCCTGTATTATGTGCTGGACAGCCTGCCATCAGCGATGCGGAATACGACGCGCTGATGCGCGAATTGAGCGACTCTGGAAACGGCGCATCCGGAGTTCCTGACGCCGGATTCCCCGACCCAGCGCGTGGGCGGGAAGCCCCGCGAAGGCTTCGTTAAGGTAGCGCACAGTTCGCCGATGCTGAGCCTCGACAACGCGCTCGACGAAAGGCGAACTGCGCGATTTCGACCGGCGGGTGCGGGAACTGCTGCGCGGGGCGGAGTTTCAATACGTGACGGAACTGAAGCTGGACGGTCTTTCGATGGCGGCGCATTATCGCGACGGACGATTCATGCAGGCCATCACGCGCGGCGATGGGCGCACCGGCGAAGACGTAACCGAAAATGCGCGCACCATCCGGTCGCTTCCGCTGCGCGTTGAGTCGAAGCTGCCGCATTTGAAGTGCGCGGCGAAACGGTGATGAACCGGCGCGCGTTTGAGCGGCTGAACGCGGAGCGCGACGAAAAAGAATTGTCGCGATTCGCCAATCCCCGCAACGCGGCTGCGGGTTCGCTACGCGTCTTGGAGCCGTCTATCACAGCATCGCGGCGGCTGGACTACTACACCTATTTTCTCTACGCCGACGGCTCGCCGGCTTACCGCCGGCACTGGGAGACACTTGATGAACTGGCGCGTATGGGCTTCAAGGTGAACCCGCGCCGCAAGCTCTGCGCGGACGTCGACGAGGTCGTGCAGTTTTGCGCGGAATGGGAAGCCAAGCGCGAGCAGTTGCCTTACGAAATCGACGGTGTGGTGGTGAAGGTCGATTCGATCGCGCAGCAGCGGCTGCTCGGTTACACTGCGAAAGCGCCGCGCTGGGCGATCGCGTATAAATATCCGGCCCGGCAGGCGCCAACGACCGTTGAAGGCATCGAAGTGCAAGTGGGCCGGACGGGCGCGCTTGACGCCGGTTGCGCTATTTGAAGCCGGTGCAGGTAAGCGGGGTCACCGTCTCCCGCGCCACGCTGCACAACGAAGACGAGATCGAGCGGCTGGGACTGCAGATCGGCGACGACGGTCGTGATCGAGCGCAGCGGCGACGTGATTCCCAAAGTGGTGCGGGTGCAGACGCAAGGCTCCTACCGCAAGCCGTTTCCGCATGCCGGCGCAATGTCCGGTGTGCGGCGGCAGTGTCGTGCGGGAAGAAGGGCGAAGCGGCATCGCGCTGCATCAACACGAATTGTCCGGCGCGGCTGAAGGAGTCGATCCTGCACTTTTGCGGCGCGCGGGGTGATGAATATCGACGGACTGGGCGATGCGCTGGTGGACCAGTTGGTGGATCGCGGGCTGGTGCACAGCGTGGCGGATATTTACGGTCTGACGATGGAGCAACTGATATCGCTGGAGCGGATGGCGGCGAAATCCGCCGGCAATGTCATCGGCAATATCGAGAAATCCAAGCAATGCCCGCTGCCGCGCGTGATCACGGCTCTCGGTATCCGCTTCGTAGGTCAGCGTACCGCGGTCTTTCTGTCGGAGGCGTTCGGCAGCATGGATAAGATCGCGCAGGCGAGCGTGGACGAATTGCAGCGGGCCGAAGAAGTGGGGCCCAAGGTGGCGGAGAGCCGTTCACCAGTTCTTTCATGAGCCGCGCAATCTGGAGCTGGTCGAGCGGCTGCGCGCGGCAGGGTTGAATTTCCAGTATGAAAGCAAACGCGCCAGAAGGGCGGGCGGCTGGCCGGCAAGACGTTCGTGCTGACGGGGACGCTGCCGAGCCTGAGCCGCGAAGAAGCTACGCGTTTGATTGAAGCGGCGGGCGGCAAGGTGAGCGCATCGGTGAGCCGCAAGACCAGCTATGTGGTGGCGGGAGAGGATGCGGGATCGAAGCTGGACAAGGCGCGCGGGCTGGGGGTGGAAGTAATCGACGAAACCGCGCTGCGCCAGTTCTTTACTGAGTAAGGGAGCTGTTGGACTCGGTCCCTGGGAGAAATGGGCCGAAAAAGGGGACATAGACCCATAAAGGACATTCGCCCGCGCTATAGTGCAAGCATAACTGGCGGATCGGGAGGCGGATCATGGTGGTAAGCAAATCCTGCTGGGCGGGCGTAATGCTGCTCACGCTTTTGTGCGCCTTCCAACGGCCCTTTCGCGTTTACCCCAGCCTGGAACCCTACGATAACGTCGAATTACCGCCCGACTGGCAGCAAGGCGCCGAATGGATCTTCGCCCGCCTCATGTATCCACCGCATCCCCATGCCCGCTTCGGGCGCTGGTCGCGTCGCTTCGGCGGTTCGCCCGACTGGCAGCAGGGTGGCACCAGTTGGACCCAGGATTATCCGCGCGCCGACCGGCATTTCGCGCAGGCCATCCGCCGGCTGACGCGCATCGCCGCCCGTTCCGTGGAGCAGCCCGTTAATCTCGACGATGATGGCGACGTCTTCAATTGGCCGTGGCTATGCGCGGGCGAAATGGGCGACTGGAAACTCACGGATGACGCAAGCCGCCAAGCTGCGCGAGTATCTGCTGCGCGGCGGCTTCCTGATGCTGGACGATTTCTGGGGTAGCGAGGAGTGGGACCGTTTCAATGAAAGCATGCGGCGCGTCTTTCCGGACCGGCAGATCGTGGAAATCGACAACAGGGACGCCATTTTCCACACCATCTACGATTTGGACGACCGCTATCAGATACCTGGTGAATGGGCGCTGGCGCGCGGCATGACCTACCGCAACGGCGACCAGGGCGGCGCCACGCCGCACTGGCAGGGTATCTACGACGACCAGAATCGGGTTATGGTCGCCATCTCTTATAACTCCGACATCGGCGACTCGTGGGAGTGGGCGGACAGTCCGGAGTATCCGGAGAAATATTCTGCCCTGGGTATTCGCATCGGCGTGAACGATGTGGTCTACGCGATGACGCATTAGCGATAAAGTATTGAGATGGAAATCGTCCCCGCGTTCACTGCTGAACATTTAACGGCGATGCGGGAGATGCTCGAAGAGTATTGGCAGTCGTTCGGCTTCACCCCCTGCTTTCAGAATTTCGCGGAAGAGTTGGCCGGACTGCCGTGGAAATATGCCCCGCCCTCCGGACGCCTCGCGCTGGCATTCGCAGGCGGCGAAGCGGCAGGCTGCATTGCGCTCCGGCCGGTGGACGAGAGGCGCGCGGAGGCTAAACGCTTGTACGTGCGACCGCCATTTCGAGGCGAAGGCATTGGGTTCGCGCTGCTCGAATGGGTGATTCGGGAAGCGCGCGCGGCCGGATATCGCGAGATGGTGGGCGACACCATGCCGGTGATGGAAAAGGCTCTCGCCATGTACGCCCGGTTGGGTTTCGAGCGAACCTCGCCGTATGGCGCCGACCCCACCCCGGGCGCGATTTATATCCGGCTGATGCTGTAAGCGCCTCTAGCTACGCGCGTAGCCGTGCTTCGCGGTGCGTTTGCCCCCAACGCGATGCGCCTCATCGGATAGCGCATGTACGCCGCTCGCATCGATCCAGCGATTGTAAAAATTAAACAGGGCACACACCGTGATGGCCAGATAGATCGCGTCATCCAGCCAGCCGGCGGCATACAAAGGCTGCATATCTTCCGGCGTGATGCGCGGCGAATCGTGATTCACTTTGGCGACAAAGCGAAATAGGGCTTTGTGTTTTTCGTCGAGGCGGCAGTTTTCCAGGTCGCGCAAAGCGCCCCATACCAGGTCTTCGTCCTCCAACAGTTCAGCCGCGACCGCGGCGTGCGACTTGAGTCAAAAGGGGCAGTCGTTATGATATGAAGTGAACGCGGCGATCAATTCGCGAATGCCCGGTGAAAACGCGCCCGGACCCCGCAAGACTTCCTGCGTAAAACGCGCCAAGTGATCGGTGGCCGCCGGCAGATACGCAAACATGTGCCAGATCTGCGGATACTCCGCGCCCGTCGGCCGCATGGTGCGGATCATGTCGGCGAACGGTCCCGGCTGAGGATTATTTTCCACGCCAGGCAAAAACATGGGTTCCATTGGAAGCTTGTCGTTGGACATTGCGTGCGGCTAAAGCTCGCCCAATTATCACATGTGTGTTGCGGAGCGTCAATTCCAAGGAGATACTGGAGTTGCTTCGGCCGGTATCGGGAGCTGGGCTCCTCGCGGACTGCAAACCCGTTGGGCGCGCTACAGCAAGTGCGCTGCTGGGTTCGATTCCCAGACCGGTCTTATCGCCTATATAGTTGACTTGCATTATTGACAACGCTTGGGGCGGGCGCCTACACTCGTCACGATGAGCCGGAGGCAGTCCCTTGTTACCTTGCTTGCGTGTCTGGCAATATGTCTGGTCAGTCTGATCTATCCGATCTACGTCATTCGCCCATTCCGTGCGCAAGGCGCCGGCGAACTGGCTCAGGCTTTGGTGGTGATGCGCTTTCGAGGGATTGCGACGTTGCTTACGGTGATGGCGACGCTGGTGGCCCTGGTGTTTTACTGGCGGGCGCAATCAGGCAAATGGCGGCGCGCCGGCGTCACCTTGTGGGCCCTGTTAATTTGCGGAATCGCCGCTCTCTCTCGCGTCAACATTTACGAATTGATGTTCCATCCCGACGACCGGCCGGTCTTTGCCGGCATTGCGCGCACCAAGCTGGATAACGGCGAGAAAGTGATCGCGGTCAAAGTGGGCACGACCGCGCGCGCCTATCCCATTCGCAACATCTCCTATCATCACGTCATCAACGACGTCATCGATAAGGTGGGCATCGTAGCCACTTATTGAACGCTCTGTCACACCGGTCTGGTGTGGGGTCGAGATATCGGGGGGCTGCGGCTGACGTTTCACTTAGCCGGCATCAATAACCAGAATTTTTTGATGCGCGACGAAGAAACCGGAAGTTACTGGCAGCAGATCAGCGGCAAGGCTGTCTCGGGTCCCATGCGTGGCAGCCAGTTGCCGTTTGTTCATTCCGATGAACTGACCTACGCCACATGGACCGCGGAAGAGCCGCAAGGAACGGTGCTGCAGGATGACGCGCCGTTCCGCAAGCAATACGCGCCGAGAGATTGGGACGTCGCCATGCGCAAAGCGCCCACTGTCATCGACTTCCACGAGCACGGCCTGAAGGCGCGCGACCTCATGCTGGGAATTCAGGCTTTCGGCGCCAGCCGCGCCTACCCTTACGATGTCGTGGCGCGTGAAAAGCTGGTGCAGGATCGCGTGGGCGCAGAGCCTGTGCTGCTGGTCGTCGGCGCCGACGGGCAATCCGTGCGCGCCTTCCGCAACCGCATGCCCGGCGTCGCCGGCACGCCTGATTTCTACCGCGCAGCCGCCGATCAGCCCGGGGCTTTATTGATGGACGCAGCCACCGGCAGCGGTTGGAATTTCGCCGGTTGCGCCGTTTCTGGCAAAGCCAAAGGCACATGCCTGGAGCCGGTCGAAATTCTGAAGGATTACTGGTTCGATTGGCGGAACTACAACCCCACAACTACTATTTACGGCAGGCCATAGCTCATTTGAGCGGGAACCGCCGGGCACTTGCTAAGATAGTCTTGATCCAATCCCGGGAGGACCATAGAGTTGCCATCAGCCATCCTCGCTCTGGAAGACGGCAGCGTCTTCAAGGGCCGGAGTTTTGGTGCGCCTGCCGAACGATCCGGCGAAGTTGTTTTCAATACCGCCATCACCGGCTACCAGGAAATATTCACCGATCCGTCATATTCCGGACAGATCGTCATACTAACTAATCCCCAAATCGGGAACTACGGGACTAACATCGCGGATAACGAATCCGCGCATCCCTACATCGAAGGCCTCGTCACGCGAGAGTTTTCGAGCGTCACCAGTAACTGGCGTTCGGACGAAGAGGCCCGCGAGTTTCTAAGCCGCGGTGGCATCCCCGTCGTTTCCGATCTGGATACGCGGGCACTGGTGCGGCATTTGCGCGCACGCGGCGTCATGCGCGGCGTTCTCTCCGCGATCGAATCCGATGGCGCCAAACTGGTACAGAAGGCCAAGAGCATTCCCACCATGGCCGGCCTCGATCTGGCGAGCCGCGTTTCCACCGCCCAGCCTTACACGTGGGACAAGCCCGTGGCAGCCTGCTCGCCGTCGGAAATCGTGCCGCCCGCGGCCGAACCGTTGTATCACGTGGTCGCCTACGATTTCGGCATCAAACAGAATATCCTGCGCCGCCTGGTGCAGGTAGGATGCCGCGTGACCGTGGTCCCCGCACTCACTTCCGCCGAGGATGTCCTGGCGCTGAAACCGGACGGCGTGTTTTTGTCGAACGGTCCCGGCGATCCGGAGCCGCTCCAAACGCAGGTGGGCAACGTTCGCAAACTGATCGGCAAAACGCCCATCTTCGGGATCTGCCTGGGGCATCAGATTCTGGGCCTCGCGGTCGGCGGGCGCACGTACAAATTGAAGTTCGGCCATCGCGGCGCGAACCATCCGGTCATCAACCATCTCACCAATCGTGTCGAGATCACTTCCCACAATCACGGCTTCGCCGTCGAGCCGGATTCGCTGAACCTCAACGAAATCGAAATCACTCACATGAACTTGAACGATCAAACGCTCGAAGGTTTCCGGCATCGCAACCATCCGGTATTTTGCGTGCAATATCATCCCGAGGCCGCGCCGGGACCGCACGATTCGCACTACCTCTTCGGCGATTTCGTGAAGTTGATGGCGGGCGAGCGCTAACCGATGCCCCGGCGAAACGATCTCCACCGCATCCTGATCATCGGCTCCGGTCCCATTGTCATCGGGCAGGCCTGCGAATTCGATTACTCCGGCACCCAAGCGGCCAAGGCGCTACGTGCCGATGGCTACGAAGTGGTTCTGGTGAATTCCAATCCGGCCACCATCATGACCGATCCGGAACTCGCCTACGCCACCTACGTCGAGCCGCTGACCCGTCCCTATGTGGAAGAGATCATCCGCAAAGAACGCCCCGACGCGCTGCTTTCAACCGTTGGCGGGCAGACCGGCTTGAATCTTTCCATGGAACTGGCCGAAGCCGGCGTGCTGGATCATTACGGCGTGGAACTGATCGGCGCCAAAGTTGAAGCCATTCAAGAAGGCGGAAGACCGCCTGCTGTTCAAAGACGCCATGCGCAAGATCGGCCTCGAAACGCCGCTTTCGAAGCTGGTGCGCAATGAATCGGAGGCAATGGCATTCGCGGAGCGCATCGGATATCCATGCATCCTGCGGCCCAGTTTCACCATGGGCGGCACTGGCGGCGGCATCGCCTACAACCGCGAAGACCTGACCGAAATTATCGAGCGCGGCCTGGCGCTCTCGCCCGTGCATGAAGTTCTGATCGAAGAAAGCGCGCTCGGGTGGAAAGAATTCGAGCTGGAAGTGATGCGCGACCTCGCGGACAACGTGATCATCGTCTGCTCGATCGAAAATTTCGATCCTATGGGCGTGCACACGGGCGACTCCATTACCGTCGCTCCGGCTCAGACTTTGACCGATCGCGAATACCAGATGATGCGCGACGGCGCCATCCGCTGCCTGCGTGAAATCGGCGTGGATACCGGCGGATCCAACGTGCAATTCGCCATCGACCCGAAGACCGGGCGCATGGTGATCATCGAAATGAACCCGCGCGTATCGCGCAGTTCGGCGCTGGCTTCCAAGGCCACCGGCTTTCCGATCGCCAAGATCGCGGCCAAACTCGCCGTCGGCTATCGTCTGGATGAGATCCGTAACGATATCACTCGCCAGACGCCCGCCTGCTTTGAGCCCACTATCGACTACGTAGTGGTGAAAATTCCGAAGTGGCAGTTCGAAAAATTTCCCGGCGCCGACACGACGCTGGGTACCCAGATGAAATCGGTGGGCGAAGTCATGGCCATCGGGCGCACTTTCAAGCAGGCCATGTGGAAAGGCATGCGCAGCCTGGAAACGGGCAAGGCGTTCGGCTCCGAAAAACTGGACAAGAACCTGATCGCGCAAAAGCTGATCACGCCCACGCCGGACCGCTTGAACTACATCCGCTTTGCCTTGGAGAACGGCTATTCCACCGCCGAGATCCACGAGATGACCTCGATCGATCCGTGGTTTCTGCGGCAGGTGGAGGACGTAATCAAGCTGCAGGGCGAATTGCAGGGCGACAGCCTCGAGACGGTCACCCAGGAAACACTGCTGCGCGCCAAGCGCTACGGCATCTCCGATGCGCAACTGGGCAAGGCCTGGAACGTGCCGGAGCTGGCGGTGCGGGAACGGCGCAAGGCGATGGGCGTGCGCGCGGTCTTCAATCGCGTGGACACCTGCGCGGCGGAATTCGAAAGTTTCACGCCGTACCTGTACTCCAGTTATGAATCAGCGTGCGAGGCCGACCCGACCGAGCGCAAGAAGGTGATGATTCTCGGCAGCGGGCCCAACCGCATCGGGCAGGGCATAGAGTTCGATTACTGCTGCTGCCACGCATCCTTCGCCCTGCAGGAAATGGGCTACGAATCGATCATGGTGAACTGCAATCCGGAGACGGTCTCAACGGATTACGACACCAGCGACCGACTGTATTTCGAGCCGCTCACGCTCGAGCACGTGCTGAATATCTTCGACACTGAGAAGCCGGACGGCTGATCGTGCAGTTTGGCGGACAGACGCCGCTCACCCTGGCGCTGCCGCTAAAGCGCGCAAGGCGTGCCGATCATCGGGACGGACCCGGCGGATATCGACTTAGCGGAGGATCGCAAGCTGTTCGGCAAACTGCTGGAGGATTTGGGTATTCCCGCTCCGGAAAACGGCACCGCCACCAGCGCGGAAGAGGCGTGCGCCATCGCGCGGCGCATCGGCTATCCGGTGCTGGTGCGGCCCAGTTACGTGCTGGGCGGGCGCGCCATGGTGATCGCGTACGACGAAGAGACCGTGCGCCAATACATGCGCGAGGCCGTCACTTTCTCGCAGGACCGGCCCGTGCTGATCGACCGCTTCCTGGAAGACGCCACCGAAGTGGATGTGGACGCGCTGTCCGACACCGAAGATGTGCTCATCGCCGGCATCATGGAGCACATCGAGGAAGCCGGCGTACATTCCGGCGATAGCTCGTGCGTGTTGCCGGCGCAATCGATCCCGCGCGCACAACTCGACACCATTGCGGATTACACCGTGCGCCTGGCCAAGGCGCTGCGCGTGATCGGGCTGATGAACGTGCAGTACGCCATTCAGAACGGGACCGTCTACGTGTTGGAAGTGAATCCGCGCGCCTCGCGCACGGTGCCCTACGTGAGCAAAGCCACCGGCGTTCCGCTGCCGAAGATTGCCGTGGGGCTGATGCTGGGCAAAAAACTGCGCGACCTGACCAATGCGGCGGGCGTGTTGCCGGTGCCGCAAGTCTTCGTAAAATCGCCGGTGTTTCCATTCAATAAATTTCACGGCGTGGATCCCGCGCTGGGCCCCGAGATGCGGTCGACCGGCGAGGTGATGGGCGTAGGCGCGAACTTCGGCGAGGCGTTCGCCAAGGCGCAGATCGGCGCGGGGACGCCGCTGCCGGAGTCAGGCACCGTGTTCATCAGCGTGAACGAACATCACAAGCCGGAGGCGGTGGCGGTGGCGCGGAAGTTTGCGGCACTGGGTTTCCATCTGGTGGCCACGCGAGGCACCGCGGCGGTCCTGCGCGCGGCGGGGCTGGCATGCAAAATGGTATTCAAGGTGAACGAAGGCCGCCCCAATGCGGTCGATTTGCTGAAGGCCGGCTCCATCCAACTGGCCGTATACACCACCGCCGGTGCTCCCGCGTTCTTCGATGAGAAAGCCATCCGCCGCAGCGCCGTAACCCATCGGGTGCCGTGCATCACCACCATGAGCGGCGCGCGGGCGGCTGCGGAAGCCATGGCGGCGCGTAAGCGCGATCCCATCCGCGTGTGGAGTCTGCAGGAAATTCATGCGCGGCCGGTAGACTAAGCGTGACCCAACGTGTCACCGCTTGTTCGCCGCCGCTGCGCTTCTGGCTCGGGCGGAAACCTTTCCTATCGGCGCGATCGATTTCTACGCGTACGCCGGCTGGAATCTGCGCGAGGAGCGCGCCCGGGTTCCGCTGCATGAAGCCGAAAATCTTTCTGAAGACCAGATGGAAAGCACGATCGCCGCAATCAAGCGAGCCGTTCCAGCAAGCTCCGTTCAAGTCGTATGCTGCGGCGACCGGCACGACCTTCTGATCTACATCGGCCTCGACGGCCAATCGTCACGCGATGTTCCTTATCGTGCGGCGCCAGCGGGCAAGGCGCGTCTTCCCCAGGGCGCCGTGGAGTTGGAGAGCCAGTTTGGCGATCCTCTCAGCAAAGCGATCGAGAACGGCGTGTCGGACGAGGAACAATCCAAAGGCTACGCCTTATCCCAAGATTCCGCCCTGCGTGCTTCTCAGATCGCCATTCACGATTATGCCATGAGTCATTGGAGCGAAATCCGGCGGGTGGCCGAAAACTCTTCGGACGCTCAGCAGCGCGCCACCGTCGCGCATTTCGCGGGGTACGCGCCGCAGTCGAGCGCGCAGATCGCGACCCTGGTAAACGCTAGTCACGACTCGGCGGAAGATGTCCGCAACAATGCCACGCGCGCGCTTTGGGTGCTGGCCGCATCGAACCCCAAGTCTGCGGCGCGCATCCCCGCGGAGGGCTTCATCGAAATGCTGTACTCCCGCTCCTGGACCGATCGCAACAAGGCCAGCCTGCTGCTCGAAGTATTGACCAGAAGCCGCCATCCCCAGTTGCTCGCCGAGGTGCGCGCCAAGGCGTTTGTTCCCCTTGTGGAGACGGCTCGTTGGTGCAACCAGGGGCATTCTTCCCCTGCGCGCCTCATCCTCGGCCGCTGCGCCGGAATAGAAGAGAGCCGTCTGGAAAGATTGGCCGAGGCTCCGACCCCTCGCCGTTGTTGGATGCGATACCCGTGCGCTAAGAAAACCCCGCCTCAGCGCTTCAGCATATCCTCAACCCATGGCGGCGTAGCCTGAATGAGACGCCCCAACTCCGGCTCCAGTTGCTCCATCTTCAATTTCATTTCCCATGCGATTTCGCGGTAGCTGAAATGGCCTTTCACGCCGCTGCGGACGCGCGAAATGTATTCGGCCTCCGCGAAATCCATTTTGAACAGGAAGCGGCCGCGCGCGCCGAATGGCAGTAGATAATGCGCGCCGGGCACGGGCAGGCTTTGCATCGCCGAGAGTGCCGAGTCCATGGCTTCGTGGTACACGGCTCCGACGCCCGCCTCTTCCACCAGCGCGGGAGTATCGTAGCCCAGCTTTCCGGAATAGCCTTGCCGAAATTTGTGGCATCGCCTGTGCCGATGCATGTCGCGATAAGCGCCTATATCGATGGCGAAATCGTAAGCGTACAGTCCCCCGTGAAAGCCCGCCAGCAGATCGTCGCGTTTGGAGCGTGAGGCCAGCGCGGTGTCAATCACTTCCGCGCGCTGGGCTGCGCTCCAGCCGCGCGCCAATTCATAAAGTGCGCGAAATGGCCGGTCGGTTACCGGATAGAGCAGCGTAGCCACGATGTCTGCGGCGGTGTCCGCCGGATGCGTCAGATCCACACGGGGCGAATCGCCTGGGGCGGCCGCCGGCAAATTCTGAGCGGCCCACAGTTGCAGACTCTCCGTCGCGCGGGCGGAGTTGGCGTCTGCCTCGGCATGGCGCGCCAGGGTGGGCGCCAGCGGTTCGCGCGCGGCTGCCGGATCCCAGACGCAATCCGGCTCAGCGGCGCAGACTTGGGCAATCTCATCACCCAGATCGCGCAGCTCCCGATACTCAGAAGCCTTCAGCCTCCGGATCTGTTTCTCCAGCGTGCGGATGCTGGTCACCTGGCCCACATTGGTCGGAATGCCCCAGAAAAGCAAGTAGCGCGCAACATCGAATGCCCGCGCCGCCAGGTTGCGGCGGTAAGCGTCGGGCTTCATCTCGGCGGGGCAGGGCAGACGCCCGGTCAGGCAATCGAATGCCCGCGCATTCACTTGGGCATAGGCATCCAGCAGGCGGCGGGCGGCGGCCTCGTAGCTTTCCCCTGCTGCGCCGGTTAACTCCGGCGGAGTGATAAATCCCCCGCGTGAAAAATCCTGATAACGCGAGGATTTGGCCTGGCCGTCCCACAGCGGCTCTTCTTCGATCTCGGTCGCCGCCAGTTCCGAGAGGCCTTCGAAACACACCACCGTGTGCCCGAGGTCCGCGATGGAAGCGTGGCCGTACTGGAAATAAAAGCTCTCCAGGAACTTTTCGGAATCGTGGGTGCGCACCCATTCGAGAGACTCGCGAATCGAATCGGGCGAGCGGCTGTAGCGGGCCAGCGCGTAGGCGCTTTTTTCCGGCGGCATCGGCGAAACGGAGATCACGCGCTTGGGTTTGGATTCCGGCATGAAAAGGCTATGATAACGGATTGCTGAAAATACGCATCCGAAGATTGCGCGAAGACGCCGTGCTACCCACTTATGCGCATGGCCCTGAAGAAGACGCCGGGCTCGATCTGCGCTCCGTCGAAGACGCGGTGCTTGAGCCGAACGTGCCGCGATTGGTGCCCACTGGCTTGTGCATCGAATTGCCGCCCGGTTTTGAAGCCCAGATCCGGCCGCGCAGCGGACTGGCGGTCAAGCACGCCATCACGCTGCCGAACAGCCCCGCCACCATCGATCCTGGTTATCGCGGCGAGATCCGTGTGATCCTGCTGAACTTGGGCCGCGAGCCTTACGAAATTCACGCCGGCGACCGCATCGCGCAAATGGTGATTGCGCGTTACGAAGCCATCGAGTGGGAAGAGGGCGAGCTGGCGGAGTCGCGCCGCGGCGAGGGCGGGTTCGGCTCCTCGGGCCGCTGACCGGGGGGATCACGCTACGCCCAGGTTCTTGGCGAGAAACGGCAGCCCGCCCACGCCGTAGAAGCTGTGAATGCCGTCGAAAACTTCCTGCTGCGCCAGTTGCGGCGCTCCGAAAACCTCGTACACTCTGCGCACGCGCGCGAAGCTGGCCTTGCTCGCTTCCACGGGGAAGATGTCGTCCTTGATTCCTGACTCGACAAACAGCGGCCGCGGCGCGATGAGGCCGGCCACATCGTACATCTCGGCCCAACTCAAGATGCCCGGAACATAATTGTCGATGCAGTGCGACAGGCTCATGATGCTGTCGCGGAAGGTGTTCAGGTAGCCGCTGATCATGGCCGACGAAATCCGCGGTTCGAGCGCGGCGGCGAACGTGGTGATGGTGCCGC
This sequence comes from Bryobacterales bacterium, assembly GCA_963738375.1. Classification (GTDB taxonomy): domain Bacteria; phylum Acidobacteriota; class Terriglobia; order Bryobacterales; family Bryobacteraceae; genus Bog-159. The sequence goes on from CAVTWL010000009.1 coordinate 294,891, forward strand.
CTCCGGAAATGCCCATGCAGCCGACGCGGCGCGGGTCGAGTTCGGGGCGGGTCTCGATCCAATCGATGGCGCGCATGACATCGTATACGCGCCAGCCGATCATGGTCTGGCCCAGCAGCAGGGCGGCGCCGGCGGTAGGGCTGGCAGGCCGTGGCTCGACGCGCCTTTCTTTCGCGTTACCGGATCGCGGCGGCAGCCGAACCCCAACGGCTCGATGGCCAGCGCGGCCATGCCGTGTTCCACCACCTGAATGGCGAAATCGTGCTGATATCCGGGCTTGTCGGTGCGATCGTGACCTTGCGAATCGATGCCCACGATGTCGTCCACACCGCGGCCGTGCCCTGGAACACAAACCATCACTGGGTGTGGCGCGGCCGACGCGCGCGGCGTGAGCAAATAGGCGAGCACAAACATTCCGGGCCGGCTTTCCCAAATGAATTTCTCGCGCCGATACCCTGGGAAGTCGCGCGATTCGAGAAGCTGCGGCTGCAGGGCAGTGCGCTGCGCCGGAAACCCTCCCACGAGCGCGGTTAATTTAACCCGCAAACGCTTCTGCCAGGCTTCCGCTTGTTTCCGGTTCGTGGCGCGGAAGGTTAGCTGTAGAGGCGCCGATTCGTAAAGCCTTCGCGTATAGAGCACCGGATCGAAGGTTGCCGGGTCAACCTTCGATTGAAAACCGTCCAGCGCGCCACCGTAGCGGCTCTGCGACTTACCACGCGCCGCGGGCAATAACGCCGCGCCACCGGCAGCGGCAAATTTGGCAAGGTCCCGTCGTGTCATGATTGTCCCCCGCAAAAGCTAACCACGTATTGGAATAGAACGTCCAAGCATAGAATAACGGAGGGCAAACGATGCATCAAGATCTGCGGCTGGCGGGACGCATGCTGCGCAAGCAGCCGGGCTTCACGGCGGTGGCGGTTCTCACGCTGGCGCTGGGTATTGGCGCCACCGCGGCTGTCGTCAGCCTAGTACGCGGTGTGCTGCTGACGCCGCCCCCTTATCGCGATCCTAGCCGCCTGGTGCTGGTGCCGGTGGCGCGAGCCGATGGGCAGCCCATGCAACAACCGCGCGGCTGGCCGTCGGAGCAGTGGACCGGCTGGCAAGAGCATTCGAAGTCGTTCGAGTCGCTCGGCGTATATACCTGGACGTTCAATTTTCTGGTGCGCAACGATGGCAGCGAGTCGATGGAAGGTCTATGGGTAACGCGCGGCTATTTCCGCACTCTTGGTCTGCGGCCCATCCTGGGGCGCACTTTCCTGGAATCGGAAACCGGCGAGAAGCCTGCGCCGGTCATTGTGCTGGGCTACGACATGTGGCAGCGCAAGTTCAATGGCGATCCTCGCATCGTCGGCCAGAAAATCCGCATCAGCCGACAGGAAACGCCGTCGGAGGTGATCGGCGTGATGCCGCAGGGCGTCCGATTTCTGCCCTCCCCAACTGCCTCGGAGGAGCCCAACTACAACCTGAATGCGCACGTCGATTTCTGGATTCCCGCGCCATCCAAGCCGTCATTCCGCAAGGATCCAATGTGGAATATCGTGGGCCGGCTGCGCGACGGGGTAAGCCCGGCGCAAGCCCAGGGCGAGCTCAAAGTGCTCGCCGCGCAGGAGTCGCGGCAGGAGCACGACTTTGAAGGTTTCACGCCGGAAGTGCGCACCATGACCGCCGAATTGAATCACGATGGCGCCCGCATCCTCTTGCCGCTGCTGGGTGCATCGGCGCTGGTGCTGCTGATCGCCTGCGGCAACGCGGCGGCGCTGCTGTTGGTGCGCGGACTGCAGCGTCAGCAGGAATACGCCGTGCGTAGCGCGCTGGGTGTCGGTCGAGTCGCCTTGTTCCGTCAGGTGGCGTCCGAAAGCCTGATGCTCGGCTTGCTTGGCGGCGTTTTGGGCGTAGCGCTGGCTGTAGTTGCGGTACGCGTCTTCAAGGTGATTGGCGGACATGCCATTCCGCGGCTCGACGCCGTAAGCACCGGTTGGCCGGTCCTGGCGCTCGGTCTGATCGCCGCGGCCATCGCTGCTCTGCTGGCCGGGGTCCTGCCCGCATTCCGGGCATCGCGTCTCGATCCGATTCAGGCGCTCAAGAGCGCGGGCCCGAAAAGTAGCGCGGGGCAGGGAGAGCGCCGTCTCCTGCGCGGGGTCACTCTAGTTCAGACGGCTCTCACCCTGGCGCTGTTGGTGGGTGCCGGCCTGCTGATCCGCACCATGGTGAATATCGCCAACGTGCAGTCGGGCTACGGCATGAGCCGCATCCTCACCATGAGCGTTACCGCCGTCGAAGGCAATTGGAACGACTATCATCACCGCGCCCTGGAGCGCGTCGCCGCTATCCCGGGCGTTCAGTACGCCGCCTTTGCCTGGGGTGTGCCGCTGACCGGCAATGACTGGCCGGTAAGCCTGGATATCGAGGGCCAGCCGCCGCCCATCAAAGCCAGCGACCGCTTCAGCATTCCGTTGCGTGCGGCGACCGAGGACTACTTTAAGATTTTGGGTTTGCCGGTGATCGAAGGCCGCGGCTTCCGTGCCACGGATACCAACGATGCGCCGGGCGTTGCCGTCGTCAACCAAGCCTTTGTGGACCGCTTCTTTCCGCACCAGCAGGCGATAGGCAAGAAGTTCTGGTTCGACTCGCGGGACAAGCCCGGCATCCAATTCGTCGGCGTGATCGCCAACGGACGCACTGACGATTTGACCAAGTCCAGCGGCCCGGAGATTTATATGCCGCTGTGGCAGGCCCATGCATTCTCCAAGCATCTGGTGGTGCGAACCACGGCTGACCCGCACACCGTCATGGCGGCTGTGCGGCGCGAATTGCACGCCGTCAACCCGGCCGTCGCTGTCGAAAATCTGAAGACGCTCGAAGACATCCGGGGCGATTCTCTGGCATCTCGCACCTTCGCCCTGCAATTGCTGGCCGGGTTCGCGGCCGTCGGCAGTCTGTTAACTTTGGTCGGCATTCACAGCGTACTGTCGCTAACCGTGGCCTCGCGTCGCCGCGAGCTGGCCATCCGGTCGGCCGTTGGCGCCCAGCAGAGCGATATCCGCAATCTGATCTTTGTTGAAGGCTTCCGGCTGATTGCGGGCGGCGTGGTTGCGGGCATTGCCGCTGCTTTGATTCTGGCGCGAGTGCTCAGCAGTTTCTTGTTTGAAGTCAAACCAGGCGATCCGCTGACTCTGGCGGGCGTGGCGCTGCTGTTCGTTGCAGTGGCAATGTTGGCTTGCTGGGCGCCCACCACACGGGCCGCAAAGGTCGATCCGGTGGAAGCGTTACGCTACGACTGAGGCATTCATACGCCACAACTTACTAATCTGCTAAAATGGTACTCAGATTTAGTATTTGGGTTATCGAATTCCTATGCCGATGTATGAGTACCGATGCGCTAAGTGTGGTGATGTCTTCGAGCTGATCCAAAAATTCTCCGACGAACCACTTCACGAACATCCTGGATGCGGCGGTGCGGTGGAGCGGCTGGTGTCCGCCCCCGCGTTGCAGTTCAAAGGCTCTGGATGGTACGTCAACGATTACGGCAAAAATCATTCCACCGGGCAGCACGAAAAAACCAAGAAAGAGTCTTCGGAAACCAAGAAAAACGGGGCTGGCGACAGTTCTAAAACCGAGTCTCCGAAACCGGCGGCTACGCCGGCCAAAGAAACGTCCGCCAGCACTCCTAAAGCCAGTTAGCCGCGGGCGACGGCCTCGGCCCAGCGGCGCAGTTTCTGGTCGCTGCGCGCCGACCATGGACTATCCGGTACTACCCGCGCCAAAGTCCGGAATTCATACTGTTCCAGAGTGCAGGCGATGGTGCCTGTTTCGCAGCGCAACACCCGGCCAAAGCCAATCAATTGCAAGGGGCAGCGATTTTCGAGCAACGCGGGCCAGGCAATCGAGACTTCGATGAAACCTCCGACAGGCAGATCGTTCTGCGTCATGAAGGCCACACCGTTACTGCTCAGGTTTAGCGTTTTGCCGTTTCCAACGGCGATGATCTTATCCTGTTCGAGCACCCGGTAGCGAATTTCCCGCTCCATCACGAAGCGTTTCTTCGCCCGGCGTTCTACCGGCACTGCCGCTATTTCGTTTCCCATGGGTTATCCGTTACGAACCTTCGCTACTAGACTGAACTGCTTGCCTGGCGCAACGGCTTTAAGCTAAGGCTATCTGAAATACTACAGCCTTTGCTGAATGTCTTCAATAGGATACCATCGAGTTACCTTAACCGGGGTTAATTTTAAGCGACAAAGGTCCTAAAAATCCCAAAAAGTTTCAAATCGAACCAATTGGAAAATAGTATTTGGACAAGAGTCAGCCGCGAGGAGAGCCCGCGAGACCCCGTAGGCCGCCCATGGAAGGTGCGTTCCGAACAGCCCGGACCACTGCCTGCGCGACGGCTTGCGAAGCTGCTACGCCGAGAGTGTTGATATCGGCGTGGGCGTCGCCGGCCGACAACGCAAAAATCGTATCGCCGTCGAACATGGTGAAGACGGGATATATGGTGCGAGCCAAACCTAGACCTCCGGATTCCGCCAGCTTGGCCGCTTCTACTTTGGAAAGTTTGGCATTCGTGGCGACCACCGCCAGCGTGGTATTGCGCTGGCCAGCCGAGCCAAAAACTTCTGGGTGTGGAGCCGCGCCGGTCATTACGGCTTCGGTATCGGCAAACTCGGAACTGTCCGCCGCGCGGCGGGCGCCCGCGATGATCTTGCCGGAGGCCGGATCCCGCACGTCGCCAAGCGCATTCACCGCCACCATCGCCGCCACCAGAACGCCGCCTTTCAACGCGACGAGACCAGACCCGATGCCGGATTTCATAGCCTGCTTCATGCCTAGGATCTTGCCAACGGTCGCTCCCGTGCCTGCGCCCACCGCGCCTTCCTTCACGGCATCGGTTGTGGCCGCCGCAGCGGCCGCTTCGCCCATCTCGCGGGTCGGACGGATGCCGGCCTTGCCGAGTCCAAGATCGAAAAGCACGGCGCACGGCACGATGGGAACCACCGAATCGCCCACGTGAAATCCTATGCCATGTTGTTCCAGATAATGGCGTACGCCCGAAGCCGTTTCGAGGCCGAACGCGCTGCCGCCCGTGAACACCAAGCCATGGATCTGGGTGGTGATGTGGCCGGGCTGCAGGGTGTCGATGGAGGACGTTTCACTGGCCGATCCGCGGATCTCCACGCCTCCGACGGCGCCTTTTTCGCACAAAATCGCCGTGCACCCGGTCAGTGCATCGAAATTGGAAGCGTGCCCGACCCGAATCCCCGGTATGGCTGTAAGTCCCTGCATAGACGATTTTTATAGGTGTATGGTAGCATCGAATTTCGGGGGCCTGCCGGTTTGCTCGATTTCCTCAAGGAACCGTTCATAGCCATACAGGAGTTTTATCTGCTGACCGGGCGCGCGCTCCGGAACGTGGTCCTGCGCCCCCATTACTCCGACGATATCATCGCCCAGATGGACCTGATCGGGGTCGGCAGCCTGCCCATTGTCATCCTGACCGGGCTCTTCGCCGGCGCCGTCATGGCCCTCCAAATGTCCCGCGCGCTCGCGCAATACGGCCAGGTCGACCAGACCGGAACGCTGGTCTCTATTTCGCTGGTCCGCGAACTGGGGCCGGTGCTCACCGCGTTGATGATGGCGGGCCGCAACTCGTCCGGCATCGCCAGTGAACTCGGCTCCATGAAGGTCACCGAGCAGATTGACGCCATGCGCGCCCTGGGTACCGATCCGATCCAGAAACTGGTCACGCCGCGTATGCTGGCGACCGCGGTAATGCTTCCCTTGCTCACTATCCTGGCCGATTTCATCGGCATGTTCGGGGGATGGTTTGTTTCGCGTTTCTTTCTGGAGCTCCCTAGCCAGCAATATTGGTCGACCGTTTGGCGGGCACTCGAGTGGAACGACATCACCCAAGGGCTGCTGAAACCGCTCGTTTTTGCGTTCATCATTTCGCTGGTGGGATGTTACTACGGCCTGCGGGCGTCAGGCGGTACGCAGGGAGTGGGCCGCGCCACCACCCAATCCATGGTGGCAGCCTCCGTGCTGATTTTGATTTTGGACTTCTTCCTGGGCAAGATTTTCGTTAGCCAGGTGGTCTCGTGACGGCGGATCGTTAATGGCGGCGGAAAAGCAAAATCCGGTGCTCCGCTTCGATCGCGTCAGTGTGGCGTTCGATAACGTCCCGGCATTGCAAGACGTGTCTTTCCAGGCTTTCGAAGGTGAGTCGCGGGTGATTTTGGGCGCGACGGGCAGCGGCAAAACGGTGCTGCTCAAAACGGCCCTCGGACTGCAAAGACCGGATTCCGGCACCGTATATGTCTTCGGAAAAGATATCAGCCGGATGCGCGAGCGGGAATTGTTTGAAATTCGCAGCAAGATGGGAATGTTGTTCCAGGAGAGCGCCCTGTTCGATTCGCTAAATATCGAAGAAAACGTCAGTTACCCGCTGCTGAACCAGTTGTCCATCCACTGCCCGCCGGAAGAAGTCTTGCCACGGGTGGAACAGGCGCTCAAGTTCGTGGAACTCGGCGGAATTCTGGAGCGCTTTCCCAGCGAACTCAGTGGAGGCATGCGGAGGCGCGCGGCCATCGCGCGCGCCGTGGTGACCCAGCCGCCCCTGTTGCTCTACGATTCGCCCACCGCGGGCCTCGATCCGATTACCGCCCACACCATCATTGCGTTGATTGTGAAGGAGAGGGATTTAAACAAAACCACCACCTTGATCGTTACCTATCGCTATCAGGACGGCAACCTAGTTGCGAATTTCCGTTACAATCCGGAGAATGGCCAGTTGGAGCGCGCGGGCGGCGATGGAGCCAACGCGAGCGCGGTGCCGCGAACGCTCTTCATGGTCCTCCGCGAGGGTAGGCTGGTGTTTGAAGGGCCGCAGGCAAAGCTGGAAGCGTCGCAGGATCCATACATTTCGAAATTCGTAAAGCTACGGGAATAAAGCATGCCGGAGAGCAGCAAAATCCGCTGGTCGCAATTGAAGGTCGGAATCGTGGCGTTCGCCGCGATGGTGGTGCTGGCTGTCTTGATCTTCCTGCTCACCGGAAGCAAAAACATCTTCCAGCGAAACGAATCCGTGCGCACCTACATGGCAGACGGCGCGGGTATGACGGAGAGCACCCCCGTTCGGCTGAATGGCATCCTGGTGGGCGCGGTGCAGTCGATTCAGTTGTCGAAATCGAAGGATCCCAAGCGGGCCGTTGAATTCGAGCTGACCATTCAGGAAAAGTACCTGAAAGAAATCCCGGAAGATTCGACTGCGGCGGTTACCGCGGCCAATCTTCTCGGCAGTAAGTTCATCGACATCACCAAGGGGCAAAGCACTACGCCCGTCAAGCCGAACGGCGAGTTGCGCAGCCTGCAGACGCAAGATATTCCTGAATTGATGGCGCAGAGCGCCAATTTGATTACAACCCTTCAGGACATCTCCAAGCGTGCCGACGGCATGCTGGCTGATATCGACGCAGGCAAGGGCAATCTGGGTAAGTTGCTGCGTGACGACGAACTATACAAGCGCCTGAATGCCATCGCGGCCGAAGGGCAGCAACTGCTCTCCGACGTGCGCAACGGCAAAGGTACGCTCAGTAAGCTGCTTTACGACGATAGCTTGTATCAGGAGGTGCGTGCGCCGCTAAAACGCATCGACCAGATGCTCGACGATTTGAATCAAGGCCACGGCACCGCTGGTAAGCTTTTGAAAGATCCGACAGTCTACGACGAAGCCCAGCAAACTCTGGCGGAAATGCGCAAGCTTTCGCAGGACCTGAATGCGGGCAAGGGCTCCGCGGGCAAACTGCTGAAAGACGACAAGCTCTATAACCAGTTCACCACGTTGGCGGGCAAACTCGACACCATGATCGACCGGATGAATTCCGGCCAGGGCACGGTGGGCCAGCTGCTGGTAAATCCGCAAATGTACGACGCCATGAACGGCGCCATGCGCGAGTTCCAATCGCTGGCCAAAGACATGCGCGCCAATCCCAAAAAGTTCCTGCGTATTAAGCTAGCAATATTCTGATGGCGCGCAAGCGGCTGGTCGTCAATGCCGATGATTTTGGCTTTACACCGGACGTAAATCGGGGCATCGTCGCGGCGCATCGCGAAGGCATCCTGACCGCCACTACCCTGATGGCGAATGGCGAGGCGTTCGATGACGCCGTGCGCTTGGCGCACGAGACGCCCAGCCTCGATATAGGCTGCCATCTCGTATTAATCTCAGGCCGTTCTCTGTTGCCTCCTTACAAGCCGCTCCCGGCCAGCGTGACGGACCTGCTGGCCCTTCTAGCAACACGCCAACTGCGCGTTTATGACGAATTGTCCGCGCAGGTGCGCAAGATCCTGGCAGCCGGACTGAGACCCACGCATCTGGATACCCACAAACATACCCATCTTGCACCGCCGGTTCTAAACGCTGTTGCCCGCATTGCTGAAAACTTCAACATCCGTTGGGTGCGCCGCCCGTTCGATATTCCGTTAACCACCACTAGCGCGAGGGGGGTGCCTTGGCCTAAACGGGCGACCAGCGGCGTTTTGCAATTGCTACGAAGACGGTTTCACAAGGTCCTCGACCTGCACGGATGCCTCACTACCGACCATTTCGCCGGATTCCAAATTACCGGGCGGTTCCGCGCGCCTGAATTAGCTCAACTAATCCGAGAGTTACCCGACGGCCTCACCGAACTCATGTGCCACCCGGGCTACTGCGGTCAGGAACTGCGCCGCGCGCGCACGCGCCTCAAAGAAAGCCGGGCGGAAGAGTTAGAAGCGCTCACCGCGCCGGAAGTGCGCAAGACATTGGCGGAAGCAGACGTGGCATTGGTTAATTATCGTACGATCGACACCGCTTGACCACTGCAATGTAACGAAACCGACTATTCCCGGCAATCTCCTTAGTTACACTGATTGAGTAACTCATGGGTGAACCACTTACCTTCCAAGACTATGCTTCCACTTACCGGCAACACGTAGGGAAACTGGTGCGCTCCGGCGGCGAGGCAATGTCGCTCGCCGTGGGTGGCGAATACGAGCCGTTTGGCTTGTTAATGCGCCAGATCCTTGTGGATGCTGGCTTGCGCGACTCGCATTACTTGATCGATGCTGGCTGCGGTTCCGGTAGACTCGCTCACGTGCTGACTGTAAGGAAGTACCTAGGTACGGACATCGTGCCAGAGTTGCTTGAACACGCCCGTTCGCGCTGCCGCAACCGTTTGTGGAAGTTTGAACTTGTCAACGATATAGTCATCCCGGAAAGCGCCGGGGTCGCCGATATGGTCTGCTTTTTCAGCGTGTTCACCCATCTACTGCATGAGGACACTTACCGTTATCTCTGGGAAACGCACCGTGTGTTGAAGCCGGGAGGCAAAGTGGTCTTCAGCTTTCTGGAGTTCAAAATCCCGAGCCACTGGGAAGTCTTTAGAGGGATGGTCGGCCCGCGCCAAGGCGGACGTCACCATAACCAGTTCATTAGCCGTGATGCCATCGCGTCATGGGCGTCGCATCTGGGGTTTTGTGCCGAAGCCATGTACGATGGCGATCAGCCCCATATCCCCGTCGAGCGCCCCATGACCCTCGACGACGGCCGCGTGGTCGAGGGGATGACCAGCTTGGGACAGTCAGTCGCTGTATTGCGTAAGCTTTAGCGGTAGGGACCAGCAGCTCTGTCTACGCTGCGAATCGAATCCAGCATCGCTGTCGCCAACAGCGCCGAGTCGTGAAATCCGTAGACTGCCAGCAAGTTACGGATCTCCGGCAACCTCACCTCGTAAGCCGGAAACTCAACCTGGGTGATTGGGCCGGCCTCATGATAAATCTGTGGATTAATCGGGAAGTCCAGGCGGGCCAAGGCGTCCAGGAGCGCCTCCAGGCTGTGTGATCCCACCGAAATCGCAACTGAAACCAAGGGACCTTCGCTCCCAAAAAGGGGAACAGAAGACGAAACTACGTTGGACCAGACGCTCATCAAATCCTCCAGCATCCAGCGGATCGGCCCACAACGAAAAAACCCTGGGGCCAAAGGCTCCCAGGGTCAAGAAATTCGAACAGACCGACTCACCTTTAGCACTTTTTAGCGTGGTTGCAATTAGACGGGCCTGCCAAGCGGCCCTAAATCAATCCACGTATCAATTACAGGATAACCCACACATATCAGGCCGCGCAAGCGCTTTAATGATTGTAAAGATCATGAGGAGCGCAAACTGAGTAACGAGGGGATGCCGCTAAACCTCTTTCTTCTTCAGCAGGTGGTCGTTCTCCTGGATGAAGGCCTTGATCTGATCCGATGCGGTCAGCAGTTTCTCCCACTGCTCTTTAATAAAGCGTGACGGGAAAACGGCCCATGCCGTAAACCGATACCGCGCCTTTCTCGCTGACGCGGATCGAGATTTGCCCCCGCGACGGCTTCTTAAGCGCTTCATTTTCCGCGCGCAAACGTTCCAATTCAGCTCTTAAATCTTCTTCTGCCATAACTTACAGGATAGCGAAGTTGCGAAAACTTTACAAAACCGAGACCTGCCGCCGCGAAGTCCGGCCGTATGTTGGAGAGGATGGCCGAAGCGGTAGTAACTCGCCGGAAATTCTACGTTTCCATGATCTACGGTTTATGGAGCACGATCGCCACTGCCCTGGCAATTCCAGCAGCGATCTATCTGCTGATCCCGCCCAAGCTCCGCAAAGCGCCCGAGTGGGTGGAGGCGGGCGATGTGTCGCACCTGGAACCTCGGTCTCCCATGGAAATGGTATTCCGTCAGAATCGCGTAGACGGCTGGAAGATCGAGAGCCAGAGGACCTCAGCCTGGGTAGTGAAACTCGCGGACGCGAAGGTTGTAGCGTACGGGCCGCAGTGTACTCACCTCGGTTGCGCCTATCATTGGGACGAGGGCCGCGATCATTTTCTGTGCCCCTGCCACACTTCCGTCTTCGGCGTCGACGGCGCGGTCATTTCCGGGCCCGCGCCGCGGCCGCTCGATCGCTACGAAACCAAAGTGGAAAACGGCAAATTGCTGCTCGGTCCGCTCCGGCAGGGCAAGGAGCGATCGTGAGTTGGCTAGACCATCGCACGGGCATCGAAACCGCGGTGCGGAATTTCCTCTACGAAGATATCCCGGCATCGAGCGGATGGCATCAGGTATTCGGAAGCATCGCGGTGTTCCTATTTCTGACCCAGGCGTTCACCGGTGCGCTGCTGGCCTTCAACTATGCGCCAACGCCGGGCGACGCCTACAATAGTCTGCGTTACATCCTGACCGAAGTTACCGGCGGGCGTTTGATCCGCGGCCTGCACCACTGGGGCGCCAGCATGTTGATCGTCGTCGTGGTGCTCCACATGACACAGGTTTTTCTTTACGGCGCCTATAAAAAGCCGCGCGAGGCGACCTGGATGGTCGGAGTGATGCTGCTGCTGTTGACCATGGCGTACGGGCTGACCGGCTACCTTCTGCCATGGGACAACCGCGCGTATTGGGGGACTGTAGTCGCAACTCAAATCGCCACTCACATTCCGCTGGCTGGACCCTATCTGAGCCGGCTGCTGGGGGGGGATAACGCGATTGGCGTCGTTACCTTTGCCCGATTCTATGGCCTGCACGTCCTGCTGTTGCCCCCTGCGACCGGCCTGCTGATTGCGGTACACATCTACCTGGTGCGCAAGCACGGCGTCGCGCCGGCTTTGGGCGATGACATCAAACCCACCAAAAAGTTCTATCCTCGTCAGGCCTTCCAGGACACCGTGGCTATTTTCGCGGTCTTCGCGATTCTGTTTGTCATGGCGGTGGCCGTGCGTGTGCCCTTGGAACGCCTCGCCGACCCGACTGACGCGACTTATGTCCCGCGGCCGGACTGGTATTTCCTGTTTCTGTTCCAGAGCTTGAAATTCTTCGAAGGCCCGCTCGCCATAGTCGGTAGTGTCGTACTACCGGGGTTCGCGGTCTTGGCGCTCCTGCTGATTCCGTTCATCGATCGCGGGCAGTTGATGCGCGTCACGCGGCGCACGCTGGCGATGGGCGTGGCTGTCCTGGCATTCCTGGGGTGGGCCGGACTCACGGCCGCGGCGGTGGCGACTACGCCCAAGCCCGATACGGTGGCGGTCGATTACGGAGCGCCTACGGATTGGATGGGACTTTCGCCGCAGGAATTGGCGGGAATCGGCTATTTCCGCGAGGAAAATTGTGCCAGTTGCCATAGCTTGCAGCGTGGCAAGCCAAGCATTGGACCCGACTTGGCGGCCGTGCCGATCAAGAAATCGGCAGCCTGGATGATCGAGCATTTCAAGCATCCGGCGGCCATGGTCCCCGGCAGTTCCATGCCGTCCATCCAGTTAAACGATCCGCAACTGAACGGGCTGGCCGCGTTCCTGCTGAAGCTCACGCCGGCCAATGCGGAAGCACTAAGCAATGCCCCGGATTTCGCCGTCCACGGCGGACTGATCTATCAGGCCAAGAACTGCGGCAGTTGCCATCGGGTGAACGGCGTGGGCATGAAAATTGGGCCGTCGCTGAACGGGGTAGGGAAGCGGCGCAGCAAGGCTTGGGTGACGCAGCACTTCGCGAACCCGGAGTCCATGTCGCCGGGCAGCTTCATGCCCGCGTATCGGTTTTCAAGCCGCGAGATGGACGACCTGGTGGCGTATTTGTTTACGCTCCCGGATTAGGGCTGCCCAAATTCGCCGAGGCCCGGTTTCGTTACCGAAACCTCGACCATCTTCGGCTCATATTGCGCGACAGTCTGCCGGATTTTCGCGGCGTTGCCCAGCACTACGAAGGTCAGCTTCTCGGTCTTGTAGTACCGCCGTGCGACGGCGTTGGCCTCTTCCAGCGTGACTGCGTCGATGCGCGAGAAGTAATACCATTCGTCGTGGCCCAATCCGTATTGATCGAGATTTCCCAGAATGGTGGCCAGTTGGTCGGCGGTCTGTAGATGAGCAGGCGGATAAGTCCCTTTCAGGTATGCCTTCGCCGAAGCCAATTGTTCCGCCGTGATGCCCTTTTCTCCCACGCGCTTCAGAACATCGAGAGCCATGTCCATGGCTTGCGCGGTGGTTTCGGTTTTCTTGAACGTGCTGATGGTAATGTTACCGGCGAGGCGCTCCTCCCGCACCTGGCAGCTCGCTCCATAGGTAAGGCCCGAGTTCACTCGTAGCGCGTCGTTCAACGTCGACGTAAACCTGCCGCCGAATAACGTATTTTTGTTTGGTGCCGTGTCGCTGTTGTTGCTGATCGCCTGCAGCAACATATTCGCGCTCCTTCTGTCCCGTGCGGCCGAACGTCGGCACGAGATCGCCGTGCGATTCTCTTTGGGCGCGTCGCGTTTATCGGTCGTCGCGCAACTGCAAGATATATCTTGCGCCGCATTGGCGTTGGGGTCATCAAGTCGAATCCGCTACTTGGTCCGATCACTCACGTCACATGGTCCGGGCCGAACCCCTCATACGGGCGTAAACTTGCACATTAGACCCTTCTGCGCCCAGGGCACAGCCCACGGGGAACGCACGGCACCGCGCCGGGCTTGGTATGAGGCAAGAGTCAGGGCGGCCTGAGGTGCGGCGGGGCCGTTATACTAGGATTTCCAACCATGCGCTACCAGGATGCGGGGGTCAACATTGACGAGGCGGATCGCGCCGTTTCGGCTATACGAAAACTGGCGCGGGGGACGTTTACGCGCGGGGTGCTGACGGACATCGGGTCGTTCGGCGCCTGCTATTCGCTGAGCGGGTGGAAGAAGCCGGTCCTGATCAGCTCGGCGGATGGAGTGGGCACCAAGATCAAAGTTGCGTTTGCGACCGGGCGTCACGACACGGTGGGCGAGGATCTGGTGAACCACTGCGTGAACGATATCGCGGTGCAGGGCGCGACGCCGCTGTTCTTCTTGGATTACTTCGCGACGGGGCGCCTGGAGGCAGGGGTCGCGGAGCAGGTGGTGGCGGGAATGGCGCGCGGGTGCAAGGCGCAATGGCTGCGCGCTGATCGGCGGGGAGACGGCGGAGATGCCGGGGCTGTACCGCGCCGGGGAATACGACCTGGCGGGTATCATTGTGGGCGCGGCGGAGCAGGGCGGGCTGATCGCCGGGCAGCGGAGCTGCGGGCGGGCGATGTGCTGCTGGGGCTGCCTTCGACCGGGCTGCACACGAACGGATATTCGCTGGCGCGGAAGCTGCTGTTCGAGATGGCGGGATATGCGCCGGATCGACTGTGGTGCCGGAGCTGGGCCGGACGGTGGCGGAAGAGTTGCTGGCGGTGCATCGCAGCTATCTGAAGCCGATCCGGGCGCTGGCGGACAGCGGGGCTGCTGCGCGGGCGCGGCGCATATAACCGGCGGCGGGATCACGGACAATACTTCCACGCATGCTGCCGAAGGGACTGGCGGCGCAGATCGATACGGCGGCGTGGAAGATCCCGCCGCTGTTTGAGTTGCTGCGGCGGATCGGCAATGTTCCGGATCGACGATTACCGGCGCACGTTCAACCTGGGGATCGGGATGATGCTGGCGGTGCCGGCGGCCGGTGAGCGGAGCGCAGCCGCGGCGGAGGCCATTTTGAAGAAACTGCGAGGAGCCGAATTGTCGTGGCGGGCGAGGTGGTGGCGCAGAAGCGCGGCGCGGGCCGCGTGGGGTATACAGGTGAAGCGATCGGGTATTCTGCTTTCGGGGCGCGGATCGAACTTCGAGGCGATTGCGCGGCAACGTTGCGGCGGGTAAGCATTGACGCGGAGATTGCGGTGGTGATAGCAACCGGGCGGACGCGCCGGGGCTGGAAGCGGCGCGACGGCGGGGTTCCGACGCTGTTGCGATGCCCTCGACGGGGCATGGACCGGACGGTTTATCGACGCGACGTGGTGGCGGAGTTAGAAGAGGCACGAGGTAGATCTGGTGTGCCTGGCTGGATATATGCGGCTGTTGAGCGCGGGGTTCATCCGGGAGTTTCCGGGGCGCGATGCTGAATATTCATCCATCGCTGCTGCCGGCTTTCCCGGGTCTGGACGCGCAGCATCAGGCGTTGCAGCATGGGGTGAAGGTAACGGGCTGCACGGTGCATTTCGTCGATGAATATCTGGACGCGGGTCCGATTGTGGCACAGGCGGCCGTGCCGGTTTTGGACGACGATACGGTTGACAGCCTATCGGCTCGGATACTCAAGGAAGAGCATCGGATTTATAGCGAAGCGATTCGCACGGTGACGAGCGGGAAGTTACGGACCGAGGGACGCCGGGTTTTGGGCGGCTAACAATTGCGAAGGCGGCGGCAAATTGCCGCGTTTGCGCCGGCCGAGGAAATCCACAAAGCGGATGGGCGGAAGTTCACGGCGGCCTAACTGTTTCACCACCACACGCTGATAGCGGCGCAGGGCCTCATCGCGGCGGGAGCGGGTGAGCCGGCAAGCCTGCAAATCCAAGAGAAGATGGACTTCCCAGGGCTGGAAGGAGTTGCGGCGAATCTCACCCAGCAGGAGTTCTTTCACCAGGCGATTGAAGCGATTGGCGATCAATTCAAGATCCGGCGGATCTTCCATGCCTTTCCTATCGGCTCAACGAAGATGAGACTTTACTCATCGTTCGATGACAATCATTTACAGATGCGAACGTAGCCGATTTCCAATGCGTACATCTATGTAGGTGAGTACGGAGGTGGAGGCGATGGCACCACAAGTTGAACGACCGAAAGCAGCGGAAGCGGCCGATGAAGCGGACGTATTGCGGGAGCAGCTCGACTACCTGATCGACCATGCGGCGCAGGGTGCTCCATGTGGCTGCGCGGAGTGCCGGCGGTACCAACGGGCGCGGGCGGTTCTGCTGGAAATCTTCGGTGAGCCGAAGCCGCGCAAGGTTCAGGAGATTACGCCGTCCTTCGCTCAGGCCGCGTAAGGGCGCGGATTTGTCAAACGAACTTGTAGGCACCGGGGACCGGGAGGGGCGGAGGCTCCATTTTGGTGTCGTAGCCGAAGACCTGGGGCATGAGATCCTGCTGGGAATTCATGATCTGGTCCCACGTGATTTCCTGGCCGGAGTAGGCCGACTCACGGCCCATGATGGCGGTGAGGGTACTTTCAGCGATGGGCAGCGAGTAGTTCAGATAAGGCCCGTCGCCGCGGATGCTGCGGATCATATTGATGTGTTCTTGCACGTAGGGGTTAATGTCCTTCGCGCCGAGATTCATGCCGTCACTGCGGCCTTTCGTGCCGACGATGAGGTCGCTCACATCGTTATGCGAGCCTTTGGGATACTGGCGGCAGGAACTGCTTAAGCGGACGCCGTTGGGATAGGTAAACTCCGAACTCATGTGGTCGTAGATGTTGCCGTAGAGATCCTCGCGCGGACGCCAGGCTGCGCCGCCGGAGGCAACCACCTTTAGGGGATGCGCGTCCATCACCCAATTCATGAAGTCGATGTTGTGGAAGTGCTGTTCGACGATCTGGTCGCCGCAAATCCAGGCGTAAGAGTACCAGTTGCGGAGCTGCCATTCCATGTCGCCCCATTTGGTGTCGCGACGATCGGCGTGTATGACAGGGCCGCTCAGGTAGTTGGCGTAAAGGGCGGTGATTTCGCCTATGGCGCCGTCGTGGATCTTTTGGACGGTTTCGATGTAATCGCGCTGGGCGCGGCGCTGAGCGCCGGAGACGACGGTCAATTTACGTTCGGCCGCGACCTTGCCGGCGGCGATGAAACGGCGTGCGCCGACGGGATCGGTAGCGATGGGTTTTTCGGTGAAGACGTGTTTACCGGCCGTGACGGCGGCCTCGAAATGCATGGGGCGGAAGCCGGGGGGGGTGCAGAGCATCACGATATCGATATCGGATGCGAGCAATTTGCGGAAGGCGTCGAAGCCAGTAAAGTGGGCGGCGGGGGAGACGGCGATGCGCGGCTGGATGGAAGCGACGAGGTCTTCGGCGCTCATCTGCTGGGGACGATCGCTGCGGTTGACGGTGATTCCGGCGTAGCGGGCCAGGAATTTGGGGTCGCGCAGGCGGGCGAGGGACTGTTCGAGATGGTCTTCGAAGACGTCCGCCATGGCGGCCAGTTCGACGTGCTCGTTGCCGGTGAGGAGGTCGACGACCGCTTGCGTGCCGCGGCCGCCGCAGCCGATCAAGCCGGCTTTGAGGCGGGGATTGGCGGCGGAACGGGCGGTGGGCGAGTGGAGCAGCGAGTAATGCGCCGACGCCAAGCAGGCTTGAGCGTTGGAGCAGGGTCCTGCGGGAAACGCCATCCGGATTTTGCATGAGTAGACGGTAGCACGCGGGTGGCGCGGGTGGAGGCCCGCGGGCGCGGACTGAGATGCGTCCGAACTTGGCGACGGCGTCGCGGATGGAGCGGAACTTTTCGATGAAGGGGACCATGCTGTGTTCGGTGTTGTCGAGTTCCTGAGCCCGCTTGAGGATTTCGGCGGCGTGGGCGCGGGGGACGACCGCGACGCCGTCCTCGTCGGCGACGATGATGTCGTTGGGATTGACGCGCGCGCCGGCGCAGGTGACAGGGATATTGGCGCCGGCGAAGCGGTAATGATTGATGGACGTGGATGGCACGATGCCGCGGCTGAAGACGGGGAACTGGAGACGTTTGATCTGGGGCAGATCGCGTACGGAGGCGTCCACCACGGCGCCGGCGAGGCCGCGATATTTCATGGCGGTGGACATGAGGCCGCCGAGACCGGCAGTGTCGAGGCCGTCTTCGAGAACCATGACGTAGACGGCGCCGGGGGGGCGGCATCGATGGCGTCGAGCATGCCTTGGGCGGCGGCGGCGCCCTCATGGTGTTCCTCCTTCTTGAGGAGGACGGTGACGGCGGGGCCGGCGAACTTGGCGGTGAAGAGAGGACGCATGTCGTGTGACATGTAGATGCGCTGGCCGTAGAGTTGTTCGGCGGCATCGGCGACGGAGGCGACTTCGACGAGGCGGAGGCCGTCGACGAGCGGGTCGGCGGGGGCTTGGGCGAAGAGGTTAGCGGCGGCGATGCAGGCGAACGCGGCGGAGAGGGCGAGGGGAGCGGGGAGCTTCATGGCAGCGAAGGTAGCATATTTCGGGGGGGAGGCCGGGCGTGTTAAAGTATAGGAGTCTTCCCGTTTGGCCCATCGAGTCCCCATCGTCTAGAGGCCTAGGACATCGCCCTTTCACGGCGGTAACGGGGGTTCGAATCCCCCTGGGGACGCCACGTTTAATAGAGTTACGCCGGCTCTACGCCAAAAATGGGGGCACTTTCACCCGACCCCTCACACTCCACATAATACCTTGACCCTCAAGCGGTAGTTTTGAAAGTTGCGAAACCCGAAAGCCTGTCTGCTGATGGTTTCCATTTTGTTGTGGAAACCTTCGGTGATGCCATTGTTTTTGGTGAAGCGCCACATGCGGACAATTTCCTCGCGCCAGTTCCAGAGACTCTTGCCGAGCTGGACGAGTTGAGCCACGCCGGCTTGATGCAACTGGTCCAAGGCTTTGAGGAAGCGGGGCACCAGGCGTTCGCACTGTTTGCGGGTTTTGTGTTTCTTTAATAGGAGATAACAGAGCCGCTGTTTAAAGCGATAGATGGCTTGCAGGACCGGATGCTGGGCCAGGTAGAGGTTGAGCTTGTCGCGTTGTTCCGGCTTCAGGTTGTGGCGGTGTCGGCGGGATCAGAGAAAGCAGGCCGCGGTTCTTGCATCCGGTGGGGTCCAGTTCTCGCCAACAGGCCAGGAAATGGTGTTTCACCAGGCGGATGACGTGAGCAATACGTAAGAACTGAACCAAGGAACAGGGACATAGACAT
>CAVTWL010000010.1:0-414635 GCA_963738375.1 Bryobacterales bacterium
GGGAAAGCGAGTGATACCAGCGGGTGAGTAACTCGGCATCGGTGCGTCCGATGAAGCCGCCGGCATCGGCGCCAACAAAGGGCTCGCCGGACAGTCCGAGGGTTGCGAACATCGGAATGCTGAGGGCCATGGCATCCCAAGTGGCGGTGTTGTCGCCTGTCCACATGGTGGAGTAGCGCTGGATGCCGGCGTAGGCGGCGCGGGTGATGATGTAGGGACGGTCGTTGGGGCGCAGCCGGGTGAGTCCTTCGTAAGTCGCGCGAGCTTCGATTAAGGCGAAGGTATTGCGGTTGCCAGCGTAAGGCGAGTTGGCGCCGCCATCGTAAGTGACCACGTCCATCTGCGTCTTGCCCGTTTGATCCACGAAGTCGGAAGGCTCGTTCATATCGTTCCAGATGCCCGCGACGCCGTGATCGAGATAGGCGCGGTGAAGATCGCCCCACCATTTGGCGGCGGCGTCCAGCGTGTAGTCGGTGTACACGGCTTTGCCGGGCCACACGGCGCCGGTCCAGGGTTTGCCGTCCTGTCGCTTCAGGAAATAGTTATTGGCCATGCCTTGGTTGAAGACATAGTAAGTCTTGTCCTGCGCGGCGAGTTCGGGGTTGGAGCCTGGATCGGATGCGCCTGGCGCGGGCGGCGCGTACTTAATGCCGGGGTCGACGATGACCACCACTTTCACGCCTTGTTTACGCAGGTTGGCCGTGAAGGCGGAGGGATCCGGATAGCCGTGCGGGTCCCAGGTGAAGACGCGGTAGCCATTCATGTAATCGATGTCCAGGTGAAGGACATCCAGCGGCAGGTCTTCGGCGCGATAGCGGCTGACGATCTCTTCAGCGGCCTTGTCGGGATAGTAGCTCCAGCGGCTTTGTTGGTTGCCGAGCGCCCACTTAGGGGGCATCGGCAGGTGGCCGGTCAGATCAGAGTAACGGCTGACGATCTTCTTCATGGAAGGACCCCAGAAGAAGTAGTAATTCATCTCGCCGCCATCGGCTTCGAAAGTGACGTACTCGGGGGAATTCGCGGCGAAGTCGAAGTGCGTACGGTAGCTGTTGTCAAAAAAGATACCGTATGCTTCGCCGCCGCGCCAGCCGAGGTAAATGGGAATGTCCTGGTAGATCGGGTCCGTACCTTCTTTGTAAGCGGGGGTGTCGGAATTCCACATGGTGAACTCGCCGCGGCGCTTATCGAGGCGCGCTGCTTTTTCGCCGAGCCCGTAGAAGTGCTCGTCGAGGTGCAAAGTTTTGGAGGTCGCGACGGAGTGAAGATGCTGGGCGTTGAACTCGGGATCGAACATCATCGGGTGGCCGTCCGTGTTGATGGGTTGGTGGGTGCGGCGATCGCGGAATTCGATCAGCAGCGGCGAGCGATTGACGGAGACTTCGAGTTCGGCGGTTGAGATCAGCAGCGCGGCGGAATCGGTGGTGACGGTGAACCGCGCGGGTCCCCACGTGGTTTTATCGATGGCCCAGGAATGATCGCGCACGGGGAGCGGTGCCCGGAAGGAAGCGCGGACGCGCACCAGATCGGGAGCGAGGACGAAGATGCGGACTTGTGACTGGTCCTGACAGTGGATCGTGACACCATCGCTAGCGGTGGTATAGGAGGCGAGCGGGCCGATGGGGGCGAAGCCGGTCAGATCGATGGCGGGAACTGAGGGGCAGAAGGTCAGGAGGAATACTGCGAGGCGGACGGACTTGGTCATGGGTTACCTTGCTGTCGATGGCCATTGTATTACGGGGCGCGGGGGGCGGTTAAAAACGGGCCATGCCGGGTTTTTCCAAAACACGCCGTAAGGCTCGGGGACGCCATGGAGTGTATTTGAGGCTCAAAAAATCTAAATCGGAGGTGAGTGAGGGCGCTCCTTTAAGGCCGCAACCAAGCTTGCGACCACACTTCTCAAGCCGGGCCGGTTCCCTGGCGAATTTCGCGCGACAAAGCGGCAATGTCGTCTTCCATCGGCCGGTCGCGATCCAAAAACGCCGCCACCTTGCGCACCGAGTCGTAGATACGGCGGCTTCCCGGCCCGCAGACGCTGTGGACCTCCACGCAGATCGACCGCCTGCGCCGCCGCCAGCAGCACCATCGCTACAGCATTGCGCAGGCACTCGATGGCATCCGCGGCAGTCACGGCCGAATGCATTCCCAGGCTCACCACATCCTGGTTGTATTGTTCGGTTGGCAAGGAATGGATACAACTCGGGCCGGCCATCTGGCGGATGGCGCAGGTCAGGCTGGTAATACTCAACTGCATGCCTTTGAAACCGGAGTTCATGCCGGGATCGGGCACCAGGTTAGGCGGCAATCCGCCGTTGAACTTATCGTCCACCAGCACCGCGAATAGGGCGTTGGCCCAGTTAGCTTCAATGGCGAAATCGATCTTGAGCGTGTCCAGTAACCGGGCGATGTGGCCGCCATAGAAATTTCCGGCGCGGTACAGATTGCCTGTCTCCGGATCGACCAGGGGATTGTCGTTGGCCGAATTAATCTCCCGCTCCACCACGGCTCGCGCATCTTCTAGAGCTTCCCAAGCCGGCCCCAACCCCTGCGGCACGCAGCGTAGTGAGTAGCAGCGCTGAATATACGATTCGGTGACGTAGCCGCTGCCTTCAATCAATTCGCGCACATAAGCCGCCACGGCAATCTGTCCGGGATGCCCCTTGCTCTCGTGCACCCAGGGCCGGTACGGTTCCGACGGGCGCCTCCAGCGCCTCAATCGACAGTGCCACGGCACCCAGCAGCGCGCGCAACACCCGCCAGGCGTCCAGCCAAACCAGCGCCGCGAATGCCGTCATGCCGGTGGTGCCGTTGATCAGCGCCAGTCCTTCCTTGGGGCGAAATGGATGATGGCGAGCCGGCCGAGCTGCAGGGCTTCTGCGGCGGGCATGCGGCGGCCTTGATAATCCACTTCGCCCATGCCCGAGCAGCGCTGCGCGCGATGTAGGCAGAAGGCATCAGATCGCCGCTCGCGCCCACCGATCCGTAGCGCGGCACCACCGGCACGATGCCGCGATTGAGCAAATTCTCCAACGCCGAAACCAGTTCCCAGCGCACTCCCGACGACCCTCGCGAGAACGTGGCCAGCCGGAGCAGCATGGCGGCGCGCACCACGTCGTGCGGCCAGCGGCGCGCCGGTGCCGCACGAAAGATGGTTCATCAGGTTGTGCTGGAAGCGCTCGGTCTGCTCGGCATCGAGCGCGAACTTGATATTGCCGCCGACGCCGGTGTTTACGCCGTAAATGCGTTCGCCCGCGGCCAGGCGCTCTTCCAGTTTCACGCGGCCCTGGCCGATGCGGGCTTGCGCGGACTCGGCGAATTCCACGCGCACTTCTCGCCGGGCGACTTCTTCCACATCTTCGATAGAGATCGGGCGCGTGCCCAGAACGAGGCTATTTGGCATGTTTATTTATTTCGACGAATGAGGGTGCTTATTCGATTGTAAAGCTCTCGCGCGTCTCAACGGTTTGTTTGCCAACGCCATCGTGCGCGGTGAGCAGCAGGGTGTAGCTGCCGGGACGGGTATCCGCTTTGGTCGCCAGGCTGAAAATGGCCGGCACATAGCGTTTGGGATAAAATGACTGGCTGCGGTCGGCGCCGGCCTGCTGGCTGGGTGAAAAGGACCTTTCCGGTGGGGGCCAGCACCGCGACGTCATAACTCACGTCGATACCGTTGCCATCGCCGAATTTATAGCCGACGATATCGAAGCGCGCCCAAACAGCATCGCCGCGGCGATACGCCGGCTGAGCGATGGCTTCGCGTTCGTCCTCACCGCGATAGAAGCGCATACTGCGGATGACCAGAGTATCGCTCGCGTCGACGCGGCGCCCGTGGACTTCAAAGGGGACCTCGGCGGTGGCGGTGGCATTGCCGATAACGTCGGTCACGGAAACTGCAATCTTATAGGTTCCGGATTCGGCCAGCGGCGGGATCACGATTTCGTGATGCACACTGGGCTTCCAGTTCTTGTCTTCCGGCGCCAGCGTTTCTTCAATATCGGCGGCGATGGTCTCCATGATGCGGACACCGTGGGGATCGTAGGCATCCAGCTTGTACGACAGGTTCACGCGTTGCACGGGAGACGGGTGAACCCATCGACCTCGAAGCTGAAAAACATGGTTCCACCGGCATCGTGGGCAAAACCGGCGGGGAGCGATGCTCCACCATCGCGATCGGACAACATCGTCCTGACCACGGATAGGGGTGCTGTGGCAGCCCATAACGAACCTATCAGCGCAGCCGGCAACAAGGCGCTGGAGAGGGGCCGGAAAGCTCGGAGCATAATTCTATTGTCGCGCTTATTGCTGCGTTGGCATGTCGGGCGTATCCGAGGCGAAGTTCAGCGGGATGTCGATATCGCGCGTCTTCTGGCTGTTCTCGTCAGCCACCCGCAAACGATAATGCTTGGGCGGGACATCGAAAACGACATTTCCTTGCAGAGTTTCCGCCGGCTTGGCTTTGCGCAGGTAGCCGGTCCATTGGCGGGAACGCCGGCACCGTTCGGAGAGTTCGGCATAAATTTGGCCGGAGTCATCGACCAAGATTCAAGGTAGGCACAGGAGATCGGCGGAACCGCCGTTGACCACATTGATGCGGAGCAGGAAGAAGCGGTCCTTTGGCACTCGCGCGTATCGGTGCCCTGCCCGAATTGGGCCTTCCACTGATCTTCAAAGACGTTGTAAACGAGAGAACCGACAGTGACGCGTTCTCCCATGCGATGCAGCTGGTCCTCGGGGGAGACGGAGGGGCCGCGGAGGTGAGGGCGGTGAGGCAGGCGAGCGTGGCGCCGTTCAGAAACACTGCAAAGTGTGCATAGAGGGAATCTTGCGATGGGGGCGAAGGCGATGTCAAGCACAACCGGGCGCGTCTTTTCGCCGCCATACAGAGAGCTGGGCCTGGCTTAGCGGGGGCGTTCTTTCAACATCTTCTCGAATTTCCGTTTCTGCTCGTCGTTCAAGATATTGAAAATGCGGGCCTTGCCGTCCGATAAAACAGTCTGATAGTACTTTGCAAAGTCGTCCAGGATGCTGGACATCTGGGCAGCTTGCTCGGGCGTGAGATCCAATTGCTTGGTCACGCTTTTCAGGTATTCCGTTTTGGAGGTATTGTCCCAAAAGGGATGCGGATGAAGCATATTGTGCGCGCCGAGATTCATGGCGACCGCTCCTGCCGCGGCACCGCACAGAAACACCAGCAGCAAAACGCCAGCGCCGGCGGACTTCGGCGATTCCCAGAATTGGACTGAGGTGGGCTTCGCCAGCAAATTATGGTTCATAGTTTGCCAGCGTCACCAGCATTTGATCCGCATTCGGCGAATCCGGTGGCGTCCGCCATTACCGCCTGGGGAGTAGTTGGATTAGGCTCATATGCCGATTCGCGGGAGACGAGGACGGTCCCGAGGATGGCGAGCGCCAACAACGCAGCGAATACTACCCGCCGTCCGAAGGCAAACGCGCCAAAAGCTTTCCAAAAGGACGACGCGGACGCAGACCGCAACGCTACGTCCTGCATCACTTGCGCTACGAAATAAGGCGGAGGGGCGATGTCCCCCGTCGGTTTGAGCGACGCAGCAACCCGGTCGATTCACGAACTTCTTCCACCTCGTCGCGGCATTCGCCGCAAACCGCCAAGTGATCTTCGAAGCGTTCGAGAGCCGAGGGCCGCAGATGACCGCCCAAGTATTGCTCCAGATCGTCAATGATTACCGCGTGCATAGCTTTCTTCCCTTACAACGATTCCAACGAGCCCCTGGCGAGTCGTTTAGCGCATTGCCCGCTCGTGGGGAAGACCAACGGTCCATCTTAAATCCCAAACCACCGTACATTAAGAAAGGTATTATCCGGCTACGAGGCCGGGAACGGTCCAAGACGCTGTGCGGCCTTCACCAGTTTCTGTCGCGCCCGGAACAACTTCACTTTGATGGTGTTTTCGTTCATTCCGGTCGGGATCCGCCAGTTCTTCCACTGAATAGCCTTCGACTTCTTTCAACATCAACAACATACGCTCTTCTTCGGAAACCCGGCTAAGCAGTTTCAATACATAATCGCGGCGCGCCAGATTCAGGTCCGCCGATGGCTGGCGATCGATGGCCGGGTCGGCATTTTCCACGCGGCGTACTTCATCCTCACTCAGATCGCTCTCGTAAACCAGTTTTCGGACCTTCTTCTTGCGAAGGTAGTCGAAGCACTCATTGACTGTGATCTTATAGATCCAGGTAATGAGCGAGCTGCGGAAGTCGAAATTCCGGATGGAAACGTAAACCTTTGCAAATACCTGCTGGGCGATGTCTTCCACGTCGTTTCGCTGGCGGACAATACCGTGAATGATGGAAAACACCTTGGACTGGTATTTTTCGACGATTTCGCGGAAAGCCGCTTCCTCGCCCGATTGCGCGCGGCGGACCAATGCGCCTTCCTGGGTGTTCAGGTAGTCCACTCTGGTTCTAGTCGCAATTCCGTTACCGAAGGCGGGGAGTGGCAGCGCGCCCGTCAGTGTTCCCATACACCGATTCCGACGCGAACCACCGATCCTCGGTTACAACTTCCCACCCCAAAAGTAGCAGATTCCCGCAACTTAGGCGGTATGAGGGCATCCATTAGGCTAGCGCTCCCGTTCTGGCTTGGGTATAATGGCAGGCGGAGCGGGACAAGTTTTTTCGAAATAGGAGTCAGGATAAATCATGGTTCAATTGACGGAAAAAGCAGTTGGCAAGGTGCGCGAGATTCTGGATTCGCAGGATCCCAAGCCGGCCGGTCTCCGCATCGCTGTGGTCGGTGGAGGATGCTCGGGTTTCAGCTACTCCATGGCCTTCGAAAACCAGCCCAACATGCTGGACAAGACATACGCCTTCGACGGTTTGAAGGTGTTCGTCGATCAGGCCAGCCTGCTTTACCTGGATGGCGCGGAAGTGGATTACGTGGAGACGCTGGAAGGCTCGGGTTTCAAGTTCAGCAATCCCCAGGTGAAGTCCACTTGCGGCTGCGGCAGTTCGTTTAGCGTCTAGGCGCTAAGGGCGAGCCGGAGCGCCGCGACGTGCCCGGGTGGCGAAACCGGCAGACGCAACGGACTTAAAATCCGTTTCCCGGCAACGGGAGTGTGGGTTCGATTCCCACCCCGGGCACCACTCACCTGTTTTACAAACCTCGGCAACCAACAGCCCTACTTACCGGAGGCTTCCGTGAGGAGCCAAATTCACACAATCGCGCCGGTCTGACGGTTTAGTAACGGTAGACGCGCATCTCGAGTGGCGGCAGGAAGGCCGGGTTCGTTCATCTTGGTTCGATCTGCCCCATCGAGGGCGGAGAACCAGCTTTTAACGCTCGCTTAACGCGCGCGGCTCGGTTTTCCCCATCTAGCCGCTATCCAGCGATGGCTTCGGCCAGGTGCGGCTGATAGGTGCAGCGGGGGTCTTCGGCCAGATAGTTGCCTGTCAGCGCGAAAGCGCGCGAGCGGGATCCGCCGCACACCTTCTGGTATTCGCAGATGCCGCACTTGCCTTCCCGCTGGCTGACATCGCGCAGCGAACGAAACAGGCTGGAGTTTTGATAAACGTCCGTCAGTGAATCCCGCAAAACATTGCCGGCGGTGATGGGCAGGAATCCGCTTGGAAAGATCTCACCTGTGTGGGAGACGAAGACGAAGCCCTTGCCGTCGCTCACGCCGGCGGTCCGCCACATTACCGCCCCGGTTTTTTCGTTCTCCGGCATGGAGCGATGCTCCGCCTTCATGCGCTGGGCCACATAACGGCGATAGTGCATGGCTTCGGTGGTCTTGATCGCGAAGGGCGCGGTTTTCGACAACTCGTACATGAAATCGAAGACCTGCTCATACTCTTGCGCGTTCAGATCCATGTTTTCGAGCGCCCGGCCCGTGACAATCAGGAAAAACAGGCTCCACATCTTCGTGCCGACGTCTTCCGCAATCTTTGCCATCTCGGGCAGCCGCGCCAGATTGCGCTGGGTCACGGTGGTCTGATACTGGGTCTCCAAGCCAATTTTCTTGGCGTGATAGAGGGCCATCATGGCGCGATCGAAGGTGCCGGGAATGCCGCGGAAATCGTCGTGCGACTGGGCATCGGGGCCGTCGAGGCTGATGGCCATGCGGGAAACGCCGCATTCCTGAAAACGGTCTATGGCCTCTTCGGTGAGCAGCGGCGTGGCACTAGGGGTGACATTGGTGCGCAGCCCGATCTTGACGCTGTGGCGAATGAGATCGTAGAGGTCGGGGCGCTTCAGGGGGTCGCCGCCGGTGAAGACCATGAGCGGATTGCCGAACGACTTAATCTGATCCAGGAGTTCAAAACCCTGTTGGGTGTTTAGCTCGCGCGGATCGCGGCTCGATTGGGCGGATGCGCGGCAATGGACGCAGGCAAGGTCGCATGCCTGGGTTACTTCCCATATCACCAGCATGGGTGCTTGGTCAAAATTCATCGGTTTTTCTCCTCCTGGAACTCAGGGCGGGGAGAAGCAATTCCCGCGCCAGTATCTTTGTGTTGAAAGAAAAGGGTTTCGGATCAGGAACGCCGCGCGCGCTGGGTGAAATCACCCAGCGTGTCGCAACGACGCCCTGCACGGGTGTAGGTTTTTCGGACAATCAGATGCGCTGCCGCCTGAACCGCCCCCCCCTTGACAACGGCGTAGCCGCGCGGCTAATCTAACCCGACGTGCGTCAACAAGTGCGCACCACGTTTCGAGGGGGAGACATGTTCAACCGAGTGCGACTTAGTGTGTCGCTGTTGTGCGTCGCAGCAATGGGGGCAGTGCCGGGACTGGCACAAATACCCGTAGGTGCATTGAGCGGGGTGGTGCACGACCAGAGCGGAGGCGTGATGCAAGGCGCTACGGTGACGGTCACATATAAGGATACGGGCCGTGAACGGCAAGTTGTTTCGGCCGCGGACGGGTCGTTCAGCGTGGCGCCGCTGCCGGCGGGGCTTTACACCATTAAGGCCGCCGCATCCGGCTTTCGCACCATGGTCGAACAGGCCACGGTACAGGTGGGCCAGCGGACTACCATCGACCTGAACATGCAAGTGGGCGCGCCGACCGAAGTGGTGAGCGTGCAAGGAGAGGCGGCGCAGATCGATTACGACAGCCACACCATCTCGGGTGTGATCACGCGCCAAGAGATCGAGAACCTGCCTCTCAATGGCCGCAGCTTTTTGCAGTTGGCCATGCTGGAGCCGGGAGTAACCGTATCGGCTAATAGCGTTGGACAATATAACCGGCTTTTTGACGTCAATATCCTGGGGGCCGACTCCGGGAGCGGTTCGGTGCGCATTACCGTGGACGGGGCGACCATCGCCGACTCGGTGACGGGCGGAACGCAGCAGAATTTTTCACAAGAGGTGGTACAGGAATTCCAGCTTTCCTCCACCAACATGGATCTCTCGAATGCCATCGGGGCCGGCGGCGCGATCAATATCGCGACGCGCGGCGGGACCAACGACTTTCACGGCAGTGCATTTTTCTTCGATCGCGATCACGACTTTTCGGCGTATCCGTATTTGCAGCGCGACCCCAACGAACCGGCCAGCCCGTTCTTTGCCCGGAGGCAGACGGGCTTTGAAGTAGGTGGCCCTGTCATTAAAGACAAGCTTTTCTTCTTCTCGGCCTTCGAGCATACCAACCAGGTTGGCGTTTACAGCGCGGTTCCCAGCGATCCTTTGTTTCAGCAGTTTTCGTCGTATGCGGCCAGCCCGTTCCATGAAAACGAGATCAACGAGCGTATCGATTGGCTGATCAGTCCCAAGAACAGCGCCTCGCTGCGCTACTCTCACGATGGCAACAACGGCTACGCGCCCAGCGGCGGCGGTGAACTTCCGTCGGATTGGGATGTGAACAAGAACTGGGCCGATTCGGGCGTCTTCACTCTCACCAGCACCTTGAATCCGTCGACCGCGAACGAATTCCGTTATTCGTACACTTACTGGTCGAACACCAACAATCCGCCCAACGCATCGCAATGCCCGGCGCCCTGCATCGGTCTGGGGATGCCGAACCTCAGCATCTACGGAGTTTCGAACTTCACGATCGGCGATGCCACGAACGCACCGCAGAGCCGTGTCCTGCGCCGCAACATATTCCAGGACAACATCAGCAAGACCAAGGGTTCGCACAGCATGAAGTTCGGCGCGTACTGGGAGTATCAGCAAGGAACCGGAACGTACGCGTACGCCGCGCCCGCCGCGGCGGAGCTTTTCTCTCCGGAGATCGTGCAGTATTTCAATTCCCAGGTTCCGGGGCCGTTCCAGCTTCCGGTGCAGTCGTCGTACGCCACCATCAACGACATTCTGACGCTGCCGGTGGCGGGCTTCGAGATGGGCGTCGGCGATATCAACCAGCCGCCGCTTTGGAATCGAGGCAACGCCGACCACGACAACACCATGCACTTCTTTTTCCAGGACAACTGGCGGGTAAAGCCGAAGTTCAGCCTGAATTACGGCCTGGCCTGGACTTACGAAAGCAACGCGCTGAACTATGACCTGACCAAGCCGGAATATCTGGCGCCCATTTATGGTTCGGGCAACCTGGGACACGAATTACACACGCCGCATAATTTCACGCCCATGCTGGGTTTTGCCTGGACAGTAGGCAAGGACAATAAGACGGTGATTCGCGGCGGCGGTGGAATTTATTACGACACTATCAACCTGGAAGTACGGCTGATCGAGCGCGCCATGCTGGGTCCGGCTGGTACGGGCCGCGCGTTGCTTGGCGATAGTGTTTTCTTCCCGACCATCTCGGAAATCAACGGATTCGGCAATTTGCCGGCGCCGCTGCAGCCTTCGTCGCTTGCCAGCCAGCCGACCAGCTTTACGGGCGCCGAACTGGTTTCGCTGATCCCAACGTTCTATGCCGCGGCCCAAGCGGAACTGGGACCTCCCGGCAACACCAGCCTGGCGATTCGCAACATCAACGTGTTCAAGACAGGGGAGGAATTGCTGGCGAAGAATTTCCGCGCTCCATATTCGGAGCATGCCAGCATCGGCATCCAGCACGAGTTGCGCACCGACTTCGTGGTCAGCGCCGATTTCGTGTTCCGCCAATACATGCACCAGATGATTCGCGATACCGACCTGAATCATTACTACAGCGCGGCGGGGCCGGTGATACCGGCGTGCACCAGTTCCGCGCAGGCCCTCGATCCCCTGGCGGAGTGCTCGACGGGACCGATTCAGGGAATCATCAGCGGAGCGCGCTCGCATTACAAAGGGCTGCTGTTGAAAGCCAACAAACGTTTCTCGCATCGCACCAGCGGCCAGTTGTCGTACGCTTATTCCGATCAAGTCGGTTACAACGGGCTGATCGACGACAGCAATTGGAATGCGTCGTGGGGACCGCAGGCGGGCCATCAGATCCTGACCGGCTCGATCACAGCGGAGCTGCCTTGGGGCATCATGGTGTCGGGCATCACGTCATTCCAGAGCGTTGGCCCGATTGAACCTTTTATCTCCGGCGTGGACCTGAATGGCAACGGCGCCGTCGAAGCGGGAGAGACCGGCGGCTCTCCAATCCCGGGCCTGGCCTACAATTCGCTGGGTGTGGATGTGGGCAAGCAGGCGCTGATCAATGCGGTGAACCAGTTCAACTCGACCTATGTAGGCAAGACCACCACCACGGGCACGATCGCTCCGATCGTGCTGCCATCCACGTGGTCGCTGCCGCGCAGCTTCAACTCGCAGGACATTCGAGTGACCAAGGTGATTAAACTTGGCAGCGAGCGCCTTAAGCTGTCGCTGATCGGCGAGTGCTTCAACGTGTTCAACATCGCGAACTTGGGTGGATACAGCTATAACCTGACCACCAACGGCGCGGGATTTGGCGTGCCCACCAGCGCCGACTCCAACATTTTCGGCTCGGGCGGTCCGCGCGCCTTCCAATTCGCGGGCCGGTTCACGTTCTGAAAAACGAGCGGCGGAGTTCGTTTGAGAGCATCCGCCGCGATGGCCCACTACTCGTTTTATAACGCTTAACGAAGGCACCCTGTCTTTCGGTTAAAATTACAGACGCGTAGTACTGGCGGATTCTTATTTTGGAGCGCGTCTAAACATGCTGGAAGCCTGTGCCTTAAGCGATAAAGGCTGCGTCAGGAGCAATAACGAAGATTACTCCCGGATCGATCCGGACATGGGATTGTACGTGCTGGCCGACGGCATGGGCGGCGCCAAGGCGGGCGAACGGGCATCGCGTCTGGCTGTAGAAACCGTCCTGGAGAGCATTCTGCATGCTCAAAGCCGAGACTCGCAGGCGCTGCTGGTGGCAGTAGAAGAAGCCAACCGGCGGGTGTTGGATGCGGCCGCGAACGATCCGGCGCTGGAAGGAATGGGTACGACGCTGGTGGTGGCGCTCGAGAAGAACGACGAACTAATGATTGCCAGCGTAGGCGATAGCCGGGCGTACTTGCACGACCAGAGCGGCTTTCGCGCGATCACGCAAGACCAAAGTTGGGTCAACGAAGTGGGCCGGCCGCTGGGTTTGGACGAAGAAGCGTTACGCACGCATCCGATGCGCCACGTATTGACCATGGCCATCGGCGCGGGCGTGGCGCTGGAGATCAATTATTACCACGATATCCGGCTGAAGCCCGGAGACATCGTTTTGATGTGCAGCGACGGTCTGCATGGCGTAGTGGAAGAACAGCGCATCAGCGCCATTCTCGGAGGCGGCGGTTCGGCGCAGCCCCTGGAGGACAAGTGCCGCGAGTTGATTGAAGCGGCGCGCGGCGCGGGCGGTCCGGATAATATTACGGCAGTTTTGCTGCGGGCTGCGTAGCGTCGGGTCAAACCCGATTCGGCGCACGGGGCTCGCGGCCAATCGGGTTTTTATGAAGGCGTTCCTCGCAAGGGCGCTTGTTTTCGCGATTCCTTGCGTGGCGATGGCTCAAATCGCCGTTCTGCAAATCAAGATCGTGGATGGCGAAGGGGCGGTACACCAGCAAGGCGCCCGCATCGCCCACCCCATTACCGTCGAGGTTAGCGACGAGAGCGGCAAGCCGGTGGCGGGCGCCGCAGTCAGTTTTCAACTGCCCTCGTCGGGTCCCAGCGGGTTGTTCTCGAACGGCTTGCCGACGGACCTGGTACTGACCGACGCGGCTGGGCGCGCTACGCTGCACTCTCTGCAGTTCAATCAAACCGGCGGACAGTTGCACGTCCGGGTCACCGCGGTTAAAGAGCAGGCCCGCGCCGGCGCCGTATGCACCATGTACATTGGCGAGCAGCGCGCGAGCGAAACGCCGAAGCCGGTAAAGGTTCTGGCAGACCCGCCCCCAGTGGTTCCCCACGCGCCGGTACAAGCGGAAGCAAGTTCGAGCGAGATTACGCGAACGCCTGCGACGGTAAGTGTGGGCAGCCATAAGAAGTGGGTCGTGGTGGCTTTGGTATTGGCGGCCGCTGGAGGAGGAGCGTTCGCGGGCATCAGCCATGCCTCGGGATCGAAGGGTTCTGGGTCTGGCTCCAGTTCGACATCCTCGTCAACAAGCACCATCGGCACTCCGACGATCACCATAGGAAACCCATGAGGCGGCTCAGCGTTTTGCTCATCGCATTGGCAATGGCAGCGGGTGCGTCCGCGCAGGTCACGCTATCGACGGTCGAGGCCGGAGTGGTGACAGCCGCGGGAGCGGGCCAGCCCTTCGGCCCGGTGGCGCTAGGAAGTACAGCGAGCGTTGTGTTCCGGCTGACGAACACGGGGGGGAGCGCGGTTTATCTGACGAGCCTCGCCGTGAGCGGCGAGTACGCTTCGGAATTCACCATCGCCTGCCCGGTTTCTCCCCAGCTTTGCGCCAGCGCGCAAACGCAGCAACTGCCCATCCTAATTAACCCAACAGGCACGCTCGATTTCACCATCCAGTTCGAACCGTTTCAACTGGGATCGCCCAGCGTCACGCTCACGATCAACGCAGGCAGCGGCATTTCGATCATTTTATTCGGCTCTGGTGTACCGGGGCTGACCGCGCTCATCAATAACCAGCCGCTGGGCGCCGGCGAAACGGTGAACTTCGGCAATGTGGCGGTAGGGTCAAGCCAAACGATCAAAATCACGCTCGAAAATCCGCCGACAAACGTGGCGCTGGGGGTGCCGGTGATCGCGGCTTTGGCAGCGCCATACAGTCTTGCGGGGTCGGCGCTGGCGCAGCCCACGGTGTCGCCGGGCGGGTCGGTGGCGTTGGACGTTACCTTCACGCCGGCGTCTAACGGCGCGCAGCAAGCCACTTTGACGATCGGGCTGCTGACTTATCCGCTGTTGGGAACGGGTACGGCCGCGCCGCCCCAAACCTTCCCCGTCCCGTCAATACGGATGACGCTGGCCGCGCCGGTCAGCGGCATGCAGGGCAGCCTTTCGGTGACGCTCGCATCCGCCCCGGTTTTGAGCGGCGCGGGCACAGTGACGCTCGCTTTTCAGCCGGCGATAACTGGTGTTAACGACGACCCGACGATTACGTTCGAGGATGGCACACGGTCGGCGGCGTTCACGGTGACCGAAGGTTCGACGGAAGCCAGTTTCTCGGACGGCCCGACTGTGGCGTTTGAGACAGGGACTACCGCGGGCACGCTGGTATTCAGCGCCACCCTCGGCAGTAAGAGCGCCCAGAGCACGATCGCGATTCCGCCCGCGGTCATCGGCATTGGAACCGCCACCGCCGCCAGAAACGTGGCTTGCGCCCCCAGCATTGTTTACTGCACGACAAGCAATATCGAGATTCAAGTCAACGGCTGGGACAATACCCGCAGCGCGGGAGAATTGACCTTCAGCTTTTACGATTCCAACGGGAACGGGATTGCAACGGGCATCGCAGTGAACGCCGCCAGCGCTTTTGAGCAATATTTCAGTGCATCGGCGCTAGGCGGCGTTTTCGGAATGGATGCGCTTTTCCCTGTCAACCCGAACATTGCCGACACCGTGGCGACTGCGGTCGTGCAACTGACCAACGGAGCCGGCACGGTTGAAAGCTCGCAAATTACGTTCTGAACTCTACATCGTAGAGATCTTGATGTAGCGTTGGATGTCTTTCAGGTTGAAGATCAACCCGCAAACGACGGTGGCAATGGCGATCCCGCCGACGACTTTCTTCCAGTGGTTCATATAGAAACCCTCTCTGCGCTTCGATGATGCATGCCGGCATCCAGGGTACGGTTTCGTCCCAACGATACCGTCCAAACGATTCCGCTTGACTTGTTCAAACACTTGTTTTAAACTTGGGTTTCATTTCATGCGAGGCCGAGGTTCAGGACATGCTGGAATCGCGCGCGATGCCACGGAGGCGCGGATTCTGGAAACGGCGGGACACGTTTTCGCCGAAACCGGTTTTCAAGCGGCCAAGGTGCGCGACATTTGCGCGCGGGCGGGGGTGAACCTCGCCGCGGTGAATTATCATTTTGGCGACAAGCTTGGGCTGTATAAAGAAGTCTTGCAGTACGCCGCCTGCGCCGCCGGAGAGGCGGCGTGCCAGGATCCCATCCTGAGCGGCGATACACCGGAGGAGCAACTGCGCGGCTTCGTGCACGGTCCTGCTGAAGCAGATGTGCGGTCAGGAGCGGCCGGCTTGGCCGATGCGCCTGATGACCCACGAATTGGCGCAGCCGACGGCGGCGTTTGACGGGGTGGTGGAGCAGGTGATGCGCCCCAAACATCAGGCCATTCGCGCGCTGGTCGCCGGTGTTACCGGCCGCGAGCCAGACGATCGCCAGACGAGGCTTTGTGCGCAAAGCATCATGGGCCAGGTCATTGTGTACGGGCATGGGCGCGAAGTTTTGAAGAGGTTATGGCCGGAATTCCGCTTCGACGATGCGACGCTCGAAGAGGTGGCCCGGCACATCGCATCGTTCTCCACAGAGGCGCTCAAAGGCCTGGGCCGGCGCAACGCCGCCACCAAACGAAAGCAAAAGAAGCAAACCGCGAGGTCCTTATGAAGAGTTCCGCTTATGCCGATCGAGAAGCCGGCCGGGCCAAGGCCATCATAGTTGTCATCGTTCTGCTGCTGGCGGCAGGCGCAATTACCGTCTGGCGGGTGGCATTCGCCAAGCCAGGGCGGACCGCCGAACACCATCGTGCTGAGCGGCCGTGTGGAAGGCGACGATTCCGCGGTTTCGTCAAAGGCGACGGGGCGTTTGCTGGAAGCGAGGGTGCGCGAGGGCGACGAGGTGAAGGTGGGCGACGTCATCGCGGTGCTCGACGACCAGCAGTTGCGGGACCGTGAGTCGGAGGCGCAGGCTACCGTGGCGCAGGCGGAAGCGCGGCTGGAATTCGCGCGCAAGCAGATCGCGGTGCTAGGGGACCAGCTGCGTCAGAACACGGTCGAAACCGGACAGTCCAAGGTGGATGCCAACGGACGTGTGAGCCAGGCGCAGGCGGAACTGGCGGCGGCGGAGGCGGAACTGGCGCAGCAGGAAGCGGCTTACAAGCTGGCGGTCTTCGATAAAGACGCTTACACCAAGCTGGCGCAATCGGGCGCGGTTTCCGAACGGCAGGGCAAGCAGGCGGAAACGACCGCCGAGACGCAAGCCGCGTTAGTCTCCGCGGCCAAGCGGCGCGTGGAGGCATCGCGCGGGGGACTGGCGACGGCGCAGGCGACCTTGAGCAATCCGGACATCCGCGGCATGCAAGCCACGGTAATCCAGCGCCAGATCGCGCAGCAGGAAGCGGAGATCGCCAGCGCCACGGCCGATGAGCAGCACGCGCGCGCGGCGCTGCAGGAAGCTAAAGCGAACCGCGACGACCTGATCGTGCGCGCTCCGTTCGATGGAACGGTGGTCACCCGCACGGCGGAACCGGGCGAAGTGCTGACGGCGGGAACTCCCATCGTCACGCTGCTCGATCTGCGCAAGGTATATTTGCGCGGCTACATTCCCGAAGGCCAGATCGGGAAGGTGAAAGTCGGACAAGCCGCGCGTGTGTTTCTGGATTCGAATCCCAATCAGGGCCTCGAGGCGGTTGTGCAGCGCATCGATCCGCAAGCCACGTTTACCCCCGAGAACACGTATTTCCGCGATGACCGGGTCAAGCAAGTGGTGGGCGTGAAGCTCGGCCTGAAGGCGGGTTTTGGCTTTGCCAAACCGGGGATGCCCGCCGACGGCAGAAGTACTGGTGGCAGGCGACACCTGGCCGGCGGAAAGCCATCGCAAATGAGTGCGGGCCAGCAGGGAGGCTCGGCCGCGCTGATGGAACCGGCAGCGAACCAATCGCCGGACCGCGTGGTCGTACATACGCACGAACTGCGCAAGAACTACGGCCTAGTGGAGGCCGTCCGGGGAATCGGCCTGGATGTCCACGAAGGCGAAATCTTTGGCCTGATCGGTCCGGATGGCGCGGGCAAGACGACTTCGTTTCAGATTCTGGCGGGCATCATGGAAGCCACGTCCGGCGTGGTGGAAGTCTTCGGCAAACCGGCGCGCGAATCTCGTGCGGCCGTCGGATACCTGACCCAGACCTTCAGCCTTTACCCCGATCTGAGCGTTGAAGAGAACATCCGCTACGTAGGCGATTTACGCCGCGTACCGCCCAAGGAAATCGCCGCGCGGGGCGATCGCTATCTGGAAATGTTCGACATGCACCGCTTTAAAGACCGGCTGGCCGGGCAGCTGAGCGGCGGCATGAAGCAGAAGCTGTCGCTGGTATGCGCGCTGGTGGCGCAGCCGCGCGTCCTGCTCCTGGATGAACCAACCACCGGCGTCGATCCCGTATCGCGGCGCGAATTCTGGGATGTGTTGGCGCACCTGGCGGCCGACAATCTGACCATCATCGTCGCCACGCCTTATCTGGACGAGGCCGAACGCTGCCATCGAGTGGCATTGATGCACCTGGGACTGATTCACCAGACCGGCACGCCAGCGGAGTTGCGCGACAGCCTGGGCATGCGCCGCCTCGAAGTGCACACGGCGGACTTGGGCGCCGCGGAAGACAAGCTCGCGGAAGCGGAAGGCGACGCCATCGGGGACGTGCAGCGCTTCGGCGACCGGCTGGATGTGATCGTCAAAGACCCGGCGGCCGGCCGCGCGGCGGTGGAGGCAGCGCTGGGGAAGGCAGGGATCGTGGTAACGGGCATTCGCGTGGTGGACCCGACGCTGGAGAATACTTTCGTCGCGACGCTGCGCGCCATGGGGCAAGAGCTGCATGCGCCGCCATTCGTGGGTAAGCATCCGCACCGCGACCTAAAGGGGCAAATCGCCATCGGCGCCGAAAATCTGACCAAACGGTTTGGCGGCTTCACCGCCGTTCACAACGTAAATCTGAATGTACGTTTCGGCGAAGTCTATGGACTGCTGGGAGCCAACGGCGCCGGAAAGACCACGACCATCAAGATGTTGTGCGGGCTGCTCGACCCGACATCGGGGACGCCGCAACTGGCTGGAAAGCAGGGCGCGATCCGCTCGGAAGAGGTGCGCGAACGGGTGGGCTACATGTCGCAGAAATTCTCGCTTTACGACGATTTAAGTATCGACGAAAACCTGGACTTCTTCGCCGGGGTGTATGGCGTACCGCAAGCGGAGATCGCGGAGAAGAAGCGCTGGGTGCTGGAATTTTCGGGATTGACGGGCAAAGAGCAGCAGATCACGGGAAGCTTGCCGGGCGGCTGGAAACAGCGAGTCGCTTTCGGCGCGGCGACCATGCATGAGCCCAGCGTTCTGTTCCTGGACGAGCCGACTTCCGGCGTCGATCCGCTGGCGCGCCGAGCGTTCTGGCGGATGATCAACCGGCTGGCCGATATGGGAACCGCGATTCTGGTGACCACGCATTATCTGGAAGAAGCCGAGCAGTGCAATCGGCTGGGTTTTATGGCGGGCGGAGAGCTGGTGGCGGAAGGAGCGCCCAGCGCCATCAAGGCGCGGCAGGGCGGGCACCTGCTGGAGCTGCGCGTGGATCAGCCGCAGCGCGCCGCCGACCAGCCTGAAGGAACAGATGGAGCGCTGGCGCGTTTCGCTATTCGGCGACCGTCTGCACGTCATCGTGGATGACGAGGTCGCCGCGGCCGGAAAGCAGATTACGCGAGCTCCTGCGCGACGCAGGGGTCGCCGTGCGCGAAATCCACGAAGAGAGCTATTCGCTCGAGGATGTTTTCATCGCGGTAGTGGAAAAGGCGCGGCAGCGAGGGCAAGTTTGCTTCGGAGGACTAGGAAACTATGAGACGCATCTTGTCGCAGGCGCGCAAGGAACTGACGCAATTGGTGCGCGACCGGCTGGCGCTGGCGCTGGCTCTGCTGCTGCCCCTGATGCTGCTGTTCCTGCTATCGACGGCGATTTCGCTGACGGTGCATAACCTGCCGCTGGTGATTCAGGATCTGGACGATTCCTCCGCATCGCGGCGCTTCGCCGACGCGTTCCGGGCCTCGGTATCCTTTCACGTGGTCTCGTGGCCGCCCGACCGCAAACCGGAAGACGCGCTGACGGCAAACCGCGCCCGGGGCGTATTGATCGTTCCGCGAAACTTTGCCCGGGACCTCGCGCGCGGCGGAAATACCCAAGTGCAACTGTTGGTGGACGCTACCGATTCCAATACCGCGCGCATCGTGCAGGGGTACGTCAACCAGGTGACGCGCGCGTTCAACCAGGCGCCGGGAGCGATGGCGAATCCCATGCTCGTGAACGCCCAGGTCCGGCTTTGGTATAACCCCGGGCGCGATTCTCCAAAGTTTTACAGTCCGGGCATTTTCGTAATGGGGCTGTCGATGTTCCCGGCCTTGCTGGCGGCTTTGGCGATGGCCAAAGAGGGCGAACAAAAGACAATTTTGCAGGTGTATGTTTCCAGCATTTCGGCGCACGAGTTTTTGCTGGGCAAGATTCTCGCGTTTATGGTGGTGGCGGCCGGCGAGTGGATCTTCATGATGGTCAGCTTGCTGACGTTCTTCGGCCTGCACATCGCGGGAGATCCCACGCCGTTTTTCGCGGCCAGCGTGCTCTACGCGTTTTGCGTGGCCAGCTTCGGCACATTCGTGGGCGCGGGCATTCCGAATCAATCGGCGGCCATTCAAGCGGTGGCGCTGGGCGGCTTTTTGCTGGTCTTTCTGCTCTCGGGGCTGATCTTTCCGGTGGAAAACATCCCGGGCAGCTTACGTTGGGTGTCGAATATCGTGTGGGGGCGCTATTACATCGAGGTGGTGCGGGATGCCTTGCTGCAGGGCGGCGGCTGGCCCGCCATGTGGTTTTCCGTATTCATGATCGCCTTACTGGGCGGGATCATGTACACGCTGGCGTGGCTGACC
This sequence comes from Bryobacterales bacterium, assembly GCA_963738375.1. Taxonomy (GTDB): domain Bacteria; phylum Acidobacteriota; class Terriglobia; order Bryobacterales; family Bryobacteraceae; genus Bog-159. Next base: position 20,193 of record CAVTWL010000010.1, read on the forward strand.
ATGCGCCGCATGCAGGTGAAGGCATGAGCCGATTGCGAGCTCTAATGCAAGAAGGAATTCGCGCAGATCCGCCGCGACAAGCGCCTGGCGGTTTCGCTGATCGTTCCGCCCACGCTGCAGCTTCTGCTGTTCGGCTTCGCGCTCGATTCCACGGTTTCGCATCTTCGCCTGGGAGTCATCGACTGGAGCAATACGCCGGAGAGCCGCGAAATGATCTCGACGCTAACGGAGAGCAAGAGCTTCATGCTGGGGGGCACGTACCCCTCGGTACACGAAATGGAAGCCGCCATCAGCCGGGGCAAACTGGATGCCGGCATCGTCGTGCCTTACGAATTCGCGCGCGACATTCAGCGCGGCAAGCCGGTGGATGTGCAGCTTCTGTTAAATGCGGCGAACGCCAACACGGCCACGATTGCACAAGGCTACGCCGAGGGCGTGATCCTATCTTACAACCAGCACTGGCGGTCGAGGGGATCCGACCCAAAGTGAGCATGGTGGGAGGCGGGGCGGGGCCACCGCCACGGCCGCGGGGGAATGCAAACGGTCACCGCGTTCCTCTATAACCCCGGCTTGGTGAACGCCTGGTTTATCGTCACCGGCACGTTCGGGGTGCTGCTGATTCTGAACGGATCGCTGGTGGCTTCAACGGCCATGATCAAAGAGCGCGAGCGCGGCACCATGGAGCAGCTGCTGATGACGCCGGCCAGCACCAGCGACATCGTGATCGCCAAGATTTCTCCGTTGTTCGTGATGCTCATCGTGATGGCGCTGATGGCGGTGGGCATCATGCGGTTGTTTTTCGCCGTGCCGGTGCGGGGCAGCATGCTGCTGGTGATTCTGAGCGCGGCGCTTTGCATCTTGTGCGGCATTGGCATCGGCACCTTCGTGGCAACGATCACCAAGTCCGCGCAACAGGCGCAGATGACGGCGTTCTTCATCAACCCGCCGCTGGCCACGCTGTCCGGATCGCTGACGCCGGTGGAAGCCATGCCTCCCTGGATGCAGCCGATTACCTGGCTGAACCCCATCCGCCACTTCGGGATTATCGCGCGCGCCACCTTGATGAAAGGCTCCGGGATCGACGTGTTGTGGCCGAATTTTCTGGCGCTCATCGGATTCGCCGTAGTGCTGGTTTCGCTCAGCATCTGGCGCTTCCGCAAACAACTTGGATGACAAAGAAATGACCATACGTGATTGCGTTGTTCTGACATTCGCATGGGCGGCGCTGTTGCCGGCGCAGGCGCCTCCGCCGGCCGGCACGTCCGCGGCACAGCTTCCCCTATCGGGGCGCGGCGCGCTAGGCGGCTCGGTGAATACCACCGAAACTCCTGTGCCGGGCCTGACCTCAAGCGTCAACACCCTGAACACCACTGTGTCGACGCAAGGCCCGTACGCCGGCAGCGTTTCGGGAGCGGCGAAGCCATTCAGCGGCAAGCTGTCGCTGCGCGAGGCAGTGGCACGCGGGCTCGAATACAACTTGGGGACGGAGGGCTTGACGCAAGCCATGCGGCAGGCGCGCGGACAAGCGCACATCGCTCGCAGCGCCCTGCTGCCGAATCTGAACGGATACCTAAGGGAAACCGTGGAGCAGGAGAATTTAACGGCCTTGGGTCTCCGCATCCATGTACCGATTCCGGGATTCACGTTTCCCACCATCGTGGGACCGTTCAATTATTATGATCTCCGGGCGACTCTGACCCAAACGGTGGCGGACATGACCGCCATGAACAACTACCGTTCGGCCCAGGAACTGGTGAAAGCCAACGAAGCGGCGGTGCGGGATGCGCGCGATCTGGTGGTGCTGGCGGCCGGCGGCGCATACCTGCAGGCGATTGCGGCGGAGGCGCGGGTCCGTTCGGCGCAAGCGCAGATCGACACGGCGCAGGCGCTGTTCAAGCAGACGCAGGAACGGCGCCAGGCCGGGCTGAATCCGCAAATCGACGTGAACCGAAGCCAGGTGCAATTGCAGACCGAGCAACAGCGGCTGTTGTCGCTCCAGAACGACGCGGCCAAACAAAAGATCAATCTGGCGCGGCTGATTGGTTTGCCGCCCAACGAAAACTACGAGATCACCGACGACATTCCTTATTCTCCGGCGCCCGACATGACCATGGAGCAGGCGTTGAAGGAAGCCTTTGAAAACCGCGCGGATTTGCAGTCGGCCGAAGCGCAGGTGCGCGCGGCTGAACGCGTGAACAGCGCGGCCAAGTGGGAACACGCTCCGTCGTTGTCCGTTTCGGCGGATTATGGCGCGATCGGCATCAACCCCGGCCAGTCTCACGGCACATTTACATTCGTGGGAACGCTGCGGATTCCGATCTGGAACGGGGGAAGGACCGAAGGAGAGGGGCAGGTAGCCGGCGCGGCACTGAGTCAGAGGCGCGCCGAAGCGCAGGATTTGCGGGGCAGGATTGAAGCAGACGTACGGAATGCGTTTCTGGACCTGAAAACCGCGGAGAGCCAGTTGGAAGTGGCCCGCAACAACCAGAAAGTAGCGCGCGAAACTCTGGCGCTTACCCGGCAACGCTTCGAAGCCGGCATCACAGACGCCGTGGAGGCGACGCAGGCGCAGGAATCGGTGGTGTCCGCGGACCTCGACTACATCACCAGCGTGTTTGCCCACAACGTGGGCAAAGTCGCGTTGGCTCGCGCCATCGGGCATGCAGAGGAACGCATTGGCCAGTTCCTCCGCATGCCGTGATGGCGGCGCGCGATTCTATTGCGCGGCGTCCTGACGGAGCCATTCCTGGAAAGCGTCGCGATAAAGGATGATGCCTTTGCGGGAATAGCGCAGGTAGCCTTGCCGGCGGAACTGATTCATGTAGTGCGTAACGATTTCGCGCGAGGTGCCCACGTACTGAGAAAGCAGTTCGTGGGTGAAGGGCACCATACGGACGGAACCATCCTGCTCCTGCGTGCCCAGGCGGTCGCTGAAGCGGATGAGGGAGCGGGCCAGACGGCGCGCGATATTGTCGAGCGAGAAACTCTCGATGCGATGACCGAAGTCCTTGGTGCGCTGCACTAAGATCTGCAACAGCGCCACGGCGAGGCGCGGCCGTTTGGTGACGATGTCTTCGATCTCGGCGGTGGTCCAGGACATCACCCGCGTGTTCTCCATGGCGCATGCTTCTTCCGCGCGCACCGGGAGATTCAGCAGGGCAGACTCGCCGAAAAATTCGTCGGTCTGGTAAATATCCAGGATTACCTGATGGCCGTCGGGGGCCATCCGGGAAACTTTGACCAATCCTTCGATCACCAGGTAGATACTGGTGGATGGCTGGTCCTGGCTGTAGATGCTTTGGCCTTTCTTGAATTCCAGGATACTGGAACAGGGAAGGTGAGCCAAAGGATCTTCCAAGGGCCGTTGCTGCGGTATTACGCGTGCGATGCTTGCCATACTAGTTCCTCCAAGCGCCTTTATATTTGGTGTCATTGTTGCGCTCCTGACGCGGGAGCGCAGGTTTCGGAAACTACATCAAGGTTGTCGACGGTCATGGTGGGGAGCGCGCCATCCGATTTTGAAAGCACGCCCCGGACCTTGACTTTCTGCCCCATGTGCCTGGCGAAGTTATCTTCAGGCGACCCGGCAGCCGGACTCAGGTTGGCTGTGGGCTGGAGATTGGTATCGTTAGTGAGGACGTACTGGCCGTCATGTTCGTCGATACAGCCGGTCAATGAGGTCTTAGCGGCGGCAGGTTTGGCCGTACCCGATTGCGCCGCGCCAAGTGCGAGGCTTGTGACCGAAAGTGCCAGGGCTAAGACTTTCCCCATCCTATAATCTCCGCGGGCTTCCTTAGAGCATTTGGCGTGCCAAGTCGTACACTCGCTACTGTACGGAGTCAGACAGCGTAGAATCAAGGTCATTGTACCGTTTCGCACGGAAGATTTGCCCGAAGGGAGCGCAAACCCTGCGCATCTTCGGTAATTTCTGCGGCTACGAGCACGGCTATATCATGTAATAACGCAAATGGTGCATCCTCGATGGATTTGTCTGCCGCTGTGCGCGGCGTTGTCGGCAGGTGCTGCGGAGTATTCGGCACCCGCGGGAATCCGGCCGGCGCTGCGGCGGCCGGGAGCGGCCAGCATCCTTCCCGGGGGACGCATCATCTCCGCCTCGGGCCATCAATATGTGACGGGCCCAGGGCCGTTCGGCCTGGCAATCAGCGCAAGCGGAAAGACGCTGGTTTCGGCCAATTCAGGGCCGGACCGGTTCTCCCTGACCGTGCTCGAACAGCAAAAAGGAGGCGAATGGCAGGCCCGCCAGCTGGTAGCGCCCAAAAAGGAGAAGCCGAAGGAAGGCGAAAAGGAAGAAGCCGGTAAAGACGATCAGTGGCACAGCGTCTTCATGGGGGTCGCCTTCTCCGGCGAGCATACCGTTTACGCCTCCGATGGCAATTCGGGAACGGTGCGGCTGGTCGATCTGGTGACCGGCGGCACCAAGAAAGTCTACGATCTGAACCGCGGCGGTTTTGCGGACAGCTTCACCGGAGACCTGTCGTACGATGCGGAGCGGGGCGTGGTCTACGTCCTGGATCAGGCCAATTTTCGCCTGGCCGCGATCGACGTGCGCAAGCAGCGGGTGCTTTCGTCCGTGCGGCTCGGGCGGCTGCCCTTCGCCCTGGCCCTGTCGCCGGACAAGCGCAAAGCTTACGTGACCAACATAGGGATGTTCGAATATAAGCCGGTGCCCGGCGCCGATCCGCATCATCTCCGCGAAACAGGACTACCATTTCCGGCCTTTGGATTTCCCTCAGCCGAAGCTCGCGACGGGGCGCGGCGGGAAACCGCCACGGGTCCGGTCGAAGTGCCTGGCCTAGGCGACCCGAACGCGCGCGAGGCGAACTCGGTTGCGGTAGTCGATCTGGCGGACCCCGCGGCGCCGAAGATCGAGGCCTTCATCCACACCGGCCTGGCCTTTGGCGAGGGAACGGAAGGCGGCAGCAGTCCATCCGGCGTGGTGGCCACGGCGGATCGCGTTTTCGTTTCGAACGGCCACAACGATTCCATAACCGTAATCGACCCCAAGACGAACAGCGCCGTTGGACAGATCGCGATCCGGATACCGGGGTTGGAGAGTTTGCGCGGGGTGCTGCCGATCGGCATGGCTTATGACCCGGGCAGCGGCTGGCTGCTGGTGGCGGAGGCGGGGATCAACGCCGTCGGAGTGATCGACACCAAGCAAATGAAGGCGCATCGGGCATGTGCCGGCCGCCTGGTTTCCCAGCCGCGTGCTGATCGACCGCGACAACGTCTTTGTGGCCAACGTGAACGGACAAGGAACGGGACCGAATGTGTGGCAGTCCGCCTTTGGCTCCGCCGATTCGCTGGCCGGGACCTTCCGGCGCGGCAGCATTTCCAATTTCCCAATGCCTGACGCAACCGGCGTCGCGGGAGCCACCGAAACAGTGCTCGACAACAACGGCTTGAAACCGCGCGACGAGGCGGCCGCCCCACTGCCGGGCGGGGTGAAGTACGTGGTGATGATCGTCAAGGAGAACCGTACCTACGACGAAGTTTTCGGCGATATTCTGCGTCTGGCGAGCGGCAGTTCGGTGATGGGAGCGCCGGGCGTGGCTCGATTCGGGCAGGAAGGGCACGTGACCGGCAAGGGCAACCGCCTGAGCGTACAGCGGGTGAACGTAACTCCGAATCATCACGCGCTGGCGTTGACGTGGGCGTTCAGCGACAATTTCTACGCCGATTCGGAAGTGAGCGTGGATGGCCATCACTGGCTGGTGGGATCCTATCCCGATGCATGGACGGAGACTTCCTACCGCTCATCCTACGCCGACGGGCGAGACTTCCGGTTTCCGACCACTGCGCCAGGACGCTTGAACTTCGCGGAGGGCAATTCGTCGGTCCATCCGGAAGAGCAGCCCGAAGGCGGAACGATCTGGCATCACCTGGCGCGCCACGGCATGACCTTTCGCAATTTCGGCGAGGGTTTCGAACTGGCCGGCGTGGACGAAGGAAAAGGCTACAAGCCCACCGGCGGCCGTTTCGTCACCAATGTGCCGATGCCGTCGCCGTTATTCGAAAACACTTCGCGCGATTATCCGGTATTCAATATGAATATTCCCGACCAATTTCGCGCCTCGCAGTTCATTCAGGAGATCGAAGAGAAATACGTGAAGGGCGGCGCAGCCTTTCCACACTTCATTTACATTCACCTGCCGGACGATCACATGACCCAGCCGCGGCCCGAGGATGGCTATCCGTACGAGGCGTCGTACGTTGCCGACAACGATTACGCCCTCGGCCGCATCGTGGAGTTTCTGTCGCACACGCCGTGGTGGAAAGAGATGGCAATTTTCGTGACGGAGGACGATGCCCAGGGAGGGCGCGACCATATCGACGCGCATCGTACGGTGCTGCTGGGCATCGGCCCGTACTGCAAGCGCAACTACGTATCGCACGTCAACACCAGTTTTCCCGGGATGCTGAAGACGATTTTCCGTCTTCTGGGAATGCCGCCGCTGAACCTGTTCGACGCCGTCGCCAGCGATTTGAGCGACTGTTTCACGAACGCGCCGAACTTTGAGGGTTATCAGGTCCGGAAGGAAGATCCCCGAATTTTCGATCCCGCGATGGCGCGGGAGCCTTTGGATCCGAAACCGTCGGTGAAGATGGACGATCCGGCTGAAGTCGTGCGTTAGCAGAAATTTCACGAAAGGCTTACGAATCGTGAGGTATACTGGCGGGAGTTCGATCTCGCCCGAAGAGGAGAAACCGTTGATCCGAATCAGAAGCAGACGTTGGTGGCAAATCGCCGCGCTCATGCCGGTGGTGAATCTTGCGGTCTTGGCTGCGGGAGCGCCACCGCTCACGCATCATATCCGGGATGCCGTATCCGGCGGGCACGCGCGCCCGCTTGGGAGGCTTCCAGGAACACAGGCCCTGCGCCTGGTATTGGTTTTGCCGCACAGCAACGAGGCAGGGCTGCAAGCCATGCTGGCCGACATTTATAATCCTGGGAGCCCCAACTTCGGACATTTCTTGACCGTGGAGGAGTTCACCGGCAGATTCGGCCCGAGCCAGGAAGACTATGACGCGGTGGTGAGTTTCGCCAAGACGCACGGCTTGTCGGTGGTGCAGACTTCGGCCAACCGCATGAACGTGGACGTGACCGGTTCCGTATCGGCGATCGAAGCGGCGCTGCACGTGACCATGGGAGTTTACCAGCACCCCACGGAAGATCGCACGTTCTATTCGGCGGACCGGGAGCCGACTCCGGATCTTTCGGCGCCGCTATGGCACATTTCCGGGTTGGACAATTATTCGATTCCGAGACCGCTGCTTTCGCGGCGGCCGGCGGGCGCGCAGCCTGAAGCGACCACGGGATCGTGCCCTTCGGCTTCTTTCTGCGGCAGCGACATGCGCGCCGCTTATTATGGTGGGCCGCTCTTAGGAAAAGGACAATCGGTCGGCCTGCTGGAATATGCGGGCACGGATCTGGCCGATCTGGCGACGTATTATACGAACGCGGGCCAGACCAATAATGTGCCGGTCACGCTGGTCTCGACGGACGGGACGAGCACGAGTTGCCTGGCGTCCGCGGGCTGCGACGACACCGAGCAGACCATCGACATGACGCAAGCGCTGGGCATGGCTCCCGGGCTGGCGAGTCTGGTGATGTATGTAGGCTCGAGCGATGTGGCGATGTTCAACGCCATGGCCACGGCGAGCCCGCTGAACGCGCAGTTGAGCTCTTCCTGGACGTGGACGCCAGTGGACCCGAGCACGCTGAATCCTTATTTCGAAGAGTTCGCGGCCCAGGGCCAGAATTTTTTCCAAGCCGCTGGGGACAGCGGAAAATGGGGCGCGGGATCGGAGATCTGGCCGGCGGATGCGGCGTACGACACATCGGTGGGTGGGACAGACCTGACGACAGCCGGCCCCGGAGGGGCCTGGTCCGCGGAGACGGCATGGGCGAGCGGCGGCGGCGGCATTTCGCCGAATAAAATTCCGATACCCTCCTGGCAGGTGAGCGCGGCGGCAGATTGCGCGGCTTGTTCCAAGGTTTATCGGAACTCCCCCGACGTGGCGGCGAACGCGAACTATACGTTTTACGTTTGCGCCGATCAGACCACATGCACTGCCAATGAATACGGCGGTACGAGCTTTGCGGCACCGATGTGGGCCGGCTATCTGGCGCTGGCCAACGAGAAGTCCTTGCTGGACGGCGGCACGGTGCTGGGATACATCAATCCGGCAATCTACTCCATCGGGTTGAGTTCGAACTATGACACGGATTTCCACGACATCACCAGTGGCAGTAACGGGTTCGGCGCGACTGCCGGCTACGATCTGGCAACTGGATGGGGCAGTCCGAATGGGCCGGCTTTGCTGGAGGCGCTGGTCGGAAAGAGCGGTCCGGGCTACAGTGTGACATCCTCGCCAGGCGCGATTACGGTACATCAGAGCAATTCCGGGACAACCACGATCGCTACCACGGTGACGGGAGGCTTTAATTCGGCCATCACTTTAAGCGCGAGCGGTGCGCCCTCGGGAGTGACGGTGAGCTTCAATCCGACTACGATCACCGGGGCAGGAACTTCGGCGATGACGGTGGCGGTGGGCGCGCTGGTGAATCCAGGCACCTACGAGATAACGGTGACGGGAACCTCAGGCGCGACCACCGCCAAGACGGTAGTTACACTCACGGTTACCGGCGTAACGGTGGGCTTCACGATCACCGCCTATCCGGCGGCGATTACGGTGAAGCAAGGGGCATCGGGTACATCGACGATCACCACCACGGTTTCGGGCGGTTATAGTTCGGCGATTTCCTTGTCGTCTTCGGGGGGTGGGTCTTCGCAGACGGTCAGCTTCGCGCCAACCTCGATTCCGGCGCCGGGCAACGGGACTTCCACGATGACGGTTAAGGTGGGAACCAAGAGCGCGGTCGGGAAGCATACGATCACGATCACCGGCAAGGGGACCGGTGGCGTAACGGAGAAGACCACCGTGGTGGTAACGGTGGTGAAGTAGCCGCCGCACCAGCTTATGTCCAACGGCCGGGCCTTTCGAGGCCCGGTTTTTTTATGGTTTACAAACATTTGCAGTCGCCTGAGGTAGGTAGCCAGTCCAATCGGGTGGAGGCGAAAGAAATGCTTAAGAAGTTTGGACTTGCTACTCTGGCGCTGGCTGGAATGCTGACGTTTGCCGGATCGAAAGCCGATGCGGCGGTGCGGGTGGGGATCGGAATTGGCGTGCCGGCTTACACCGTCCCGGTTCGTCCCTACGTGGCGCCGTATGCTTATCCCTACGGCTATCCGTACACTTATGGACCTTACGCGTATGGTTATCCCTACGCAGGGCCCGCCATCGGCTTCGGGATCGGCGTTGGCGGATGGGGCCACGGTTATCGCGGCGGCGACTTCCACGGGGCAGCGCGCGTGGGAGGCTTTCACGACGGCGGTTTCCATGACGGCGGCTACAGGGGCGGGCGCCGGTAACCCGGACGCTGGTAGAATTTCGCGAACCGGCATCCGCAGGGGTGCCGTTTCGCGCACAGTTGTGAGGCCTCGATACGGGTAACGACCGGGCAAAGGCACGGCGGCATTGGTTTCCAACTCCGGCTACCGGTTTGCTAGGAGGCGGCCATGCTTAAACCTGTTGCTGTGCTGCTGCTAACGTGGCTACCGCTGGCGGCTCAAGAGAATGGATCCCGGGATTCGCAGAAGATGTTCTTGGGTACTTGGGAGGCTAGGTATAAGGACCGGGTGATTTGCACCATCAGGCTGCGGGCGGGCGACCCGATTTCGGGAGAGACTTCGGCCTGCAGCATTAACGTGGATGAGAACGGCGATCTGAAGGAACCGGAAACGATGCCCTCGGACGGCGATCCTTCGCCGGTTTTGAAGGCCCGGGTGAGCGGAAAAACGCTGAGCTTCGAGGAGCATGAGGGGGACGAAGCGATTCGGTTTGAAATGAAGATTACCGGGGAGGGGCGCGCGGAATTGAAGATTTTGGACGCGCCCATGGTCATGAAGCCGATCGCTTTCACCCGGAAAGAGCCATAGCGGCGCGGCAAGCAGCGGGCGTTTTGAGACAAAATGCACTACAATAGGGTCGTAGCTACTTGCAACTATGTTGCAGACACTGATTATTACCCTACGGGAAGGCGTCGAGGCCGCGCTGGTGATTGCGATCGCCATCGCTTACCTGCGAAAAATCGGCCGGAACGACTTGCTGCCAGCCGTTCACAAAGCACTCGGGAGCGCTGTAGCAGCTAGCTTTGGCTTCGCGTGGCTGTTCTCCCGGCTGGGCCTCGGCGAGGACGCTTACGAGGGCTGGACGCTGCTGGTAAGCGCCGTTTTCGTGTTGTCGATGGTGCTGTGGATGAACCGCAGCGCGCGCGGCATGAAGGGCGATATTGAAAGTCACTTGCAACAACGCAGCGGCTCGGCGGGACGCTGGGGCATCTTTTTCTTCGTGTTCCTGATGATCTTCCGGGAAGGCGTGGAAACGGTTCTGATGCTCACGGCGGTGAAGTTCGACACCTCCGGCGTGCTGGATGTGGCTGGAGTTGTGTTGGGGCTGGGGCTCGCCGTTCTGTTTGGCGTGAGCTTCGTGCGCGGCACCATCCGGATCGATTTGCGCAGTTTCTTCCGCATGACCACGGTGATCCTGATGGTGATCGTGGCGCAGCTGGCGATCAGCGGACTGCACGAATTGTCGGAAAGCCAGGTGCTGCCATCCAGCCGCGAGGAGATGGCGCTGATCGGGCCTATCGTCAGCAACGAAGTTTTCTTCTTCGTGGCGATTCTGGCGCTGGCAGGCGTGATGCTGCTGATGGAGTATCGCAAGCGGCGGGCGCCGGTGCTGGACGGGTTGGAAGGCGCGGCGCTGCGGAAAGCGAAATGGACCGTGCAGCGCGAGCGGGTGTGGATGACGGCTTCCTGCGCGGCCACGGCGTTGTTCATTTTGAGCATCACCGCCGAGTTCATTTACGCCAAGTCGACGACGGAGTTGTCGGAGGCGGTTCCGGTATCGGTGGTGAATGGCGCGGTACGGATTCCGGCGGCCTCGGTGAGCGACGGCAATCTGCACCGGTTCGCAATCGACGAAGCGGGCGTGCATGTGCGGTTCGTCGTGATCCGGCGGCCGGATCAGTCGCTGGTGGCGGCATTCGATGCCTGCAACATCTGCGGCAACCAGGGCTACTACCAAAAAGGCACGAATGTGATCTGCAAGAACTGCGCATCGGCCATATTTATTCCGAGCATCGGATCGAGCGGGCGGGTGCAATCCCATTCCGATCGCCGCGCATGTAGACGGCGCGGAATTGGTCATTCCCGCCGATGGACTGGTGCCGGGCGCGAAAATCTTCCGTACGCCCAGTTAGCCGCATGTTCCTCCGTTTCGTCAGCCAATCGATCCGCCGGTCGCCGCGCCGCAAGGCGATGACGGTAGCGGCGGTGGCGATGGGGACGGCGGTCGCCACGGCGATGCTCGGCGTGATGCTGGATATCGGCGACCGGGTGAATCGCGAACTGCGCAGCCTGGGCGCGAACCTGATGGTGACGCCCAAGGCACGGTCGCTGCCGGTGGAGATTGGCGGCATCAGCTACACGCCGGTGTCGAACCAGGATTTCATTCCCGAAGCGCAAGTCCCGAAGATCAAGTCGACATTCTGGCAACTGAATATCACGGGCTTTTCGCCGTCGCTGCAGGCTACCACTTCGCTGGACGGGCAGAAGGTGCCGGTGGAAGGCGTGTGGTTCCGGCGGCGGCTGAAGGGTGCGGACGGCGCGCCACTCGAGGCGGGGCTTCTGACGGTGAACGGGCAGTGGAAAATCGACGGGCGGTGGATCGACGACCGGGACGGGGCTGCCGCAACTGGGAATGCGGAAGCGGTGATCGGCGGCGCGGTGGCGCGGCGCACGGGTCTGAAACCGGGCGGATCGGTGGAGTTGTTCGGGCGGACGTTCACTGTTGCGGGCATCGTATCGACCGGGGGGGAAGCGGAGGACCGGATTTACGTGGTGCTGGAAGTTCTGCAAGCGCTGGTGAACCGGCCGGGACAGGTGGACGCGGTGGAAGTTGGAGCGCTGACCAAGCCTGAAGACGAATTCGCCAAAAAGAATCCAGCGAAGATGACGCCCAAGGAATACGACCGCTGGTACTGCACACCTTATATCAGCTCGATCGCGCACCAGATCGAAGAAGCGCTGCCGATGGCGGTGGCGCGGCCGATCTGGCGCGTGGCCGATAACGAAGGCAAGATTCTGGACAAAGTGCGCGGGCTGATGCTGCTGATCACGCTGGCGGCGCTGGCTTCGGCAGGGCTAACGGTTTGGAGCGTGATGGCGACGACGGTGCTCGAGCGGCGCGGCGAGATTGCGATCATGCAAGCGACCGGCGCGAGCGGCGGCCTGGTGGCTGCTTTGTTTTCGACCGAAGTTGCCCTGGAAGGCGCAGCCGGCGGGATCGTGGGATCGCTGATCGGGCTGTTGATGGCAGGGTGGGTGGGACGGGCGGTTTTCCATACGGCGCTGGAGACTCCGGCGATGCTGGGTCCGGTGGTGGTGGGGGCGGCGATCCTTGCATCGGTGGCGGGCGCGGCTCAGCCTTTGCGGCGCGCATTGATGCTGGAGCCGGCGGTGACGCTGCGGGGAGGCGAATAGATGTTCTGGGAATTCGTCGTCCGGGCGGTGCAGTTCCGGAAGCGCAGGCTGGCGCTGGCATTCGCGGCGCTGGCAGTGTCGGCCACGCTGGCGACGGCGTTGTTTTCGGTTTATTCGGATATCGAACGGAAGATGCGAGCGCAGTTTCGCGGATTCGGCGCGAACCTGGTGATCGCACCGGCGGGGCACGCGCAGACGGTGCCATTGAGCGCGGTGGCCGCGGCGGAGAAGCAAGGGGCTGTGGCTGCTCCGTTCCTTTATTCGGTCGGGCGCGTGGCGGGGGAACCGGTGGTAGTGGCGGGTGTCGATTTCGGGCGAGCCGCGGCGCTGACGAATTACTGGCGGGTGGATGGCGCGCGGTCGGCGGGCGCGGGCGAATGCCTGGTAGGCGCAAGCGTGGCATCGCATTTCCGCGTCAAGGTTGGCGGCAGACTGGACTTGGAAAGCGCGTCTTGCACGGTGCGCGGGATTGTATCGTCGGGCGGCGCGGAGGATGCGCAAGCCATCGTGCCGTTTGAAACGGCGGCGCGTTTGGCGGGCATTGCGGACGCCGCAAGCCTGGTGCAGGTGCGGGCGGATGGCGAGCGGTTAGCCGCGGTGCAGGCGGCGCTGGCGGGCGAACTCCCGGGCACCGATGTACGCTTGATTCACGCGGTGGCGGAGACCGAGGCAAACGTGGTGCTGAAGATCCGGTCGACGCTGTTTTTGTTGACCGCGCTCATCCTGGCGATTACCACGTTGTGCGTGAGTTCGAATTTCAGCGCGCTGGTGCTGGAGCGCAGCAAAGAGATCGGGATTCTGAAAGCGATCGGCGCGGCGGAACGGAAGATTGCCGCGCTGTTTCTTTCGGAGTCGTTGATTTTGGGAATCGGATCGAGCATCGCGGGGTATGCGGTGGGGCTCGGAGTGGCGTGGTGGATCGGGCGGCAGATTTTCCCGGACTCAGCGGCGGCGGGGGTGGGTGTAAACTATGGCGTGTTCCTGCCCGTGGCGTGCGTGACGCTGGCGATGGCGACGTTGGCCACGCTGGCAGCGGCTTCGCGGATCTGGCGGATCCGGCCAGCGGTGATTTTGCGCGGAGAATAGAAGCAATGGCATTCGTGGAACTGGAGCAGGTGACCAAGGCGTACGACAGCGGCTTTTCCGCGCCTGTCAAGGCGCTGGACGGCGTGAGCCTGACGGCCGAGGCCGGACAGTGGATCGCCATCATGGGGCCTTCGGGATCGGGCAAGACCACGCTGCTGAATATTCTGGGATGCCTGGATCAAGCCACAGCCGGGGTGGTGCGCATCAACGGAGTGGATACTTCCACGCTGTCGCGGTCGGAACTGGCGCGGTTCCGGGCAGAGACGGTGGGGTTCGTATTCCAGCAGTTCCATCTGATTCCGCATTTGTCGGCGCTGGACAACGTGATGCTGGCGCAGTACTTTCACAGCATGACGGACGAAGCGGAGGCCCGGCGGGCGCTGGAGCGGGTAGGGCTGACGCAGCGCGCAAGCCACCTACCCTCGCAGCTATCGGGCGGCGAGCAGCAGCGCGTGGCGATCGCGCGGGCGCTGGTAAACGATCCGAAGATCATTCTGGCGGACGAGCCGACGGGCAACCTGGATGCGACCAACGAGCAGATCGTGCTGGACCTGCTGGGCGAATTGCACCAGCAGGGGCGGACCATCCTGATGGTGACGCACGACGAACAGGTGGGGCGGTGCGCGGATATCCGGCTGGACCTGGAGCACGGGCGGATTGTCGAGACCACCAATTTCAGCATGGAGATGAACCAGGATTTCGATGAAGTGCTGGAGCAGTTGTGGGCGGCGCGGGAAGGCGATTTTCACGAGGAGCCCGAGCACTTCACCGCGGCGCAGCATCGCAAGGTGTGCAACATGATGGCGCGCATCGGGCTGGTGGAGATGCGCGGCGGCCAGGCCTCGTTCACACCGCGCGGCGAGCAGCGGGCGCGCAGCGTGATCCGGCGGCACCGTCTGGCGGAACGGCTGTTTATGGACGTGCTGGCGATCCGCGACGAAAGCTCGATCGAGAAGAACGCCTGCACGTTCGAGCATATTTTGAGTCCCGAAGTTACGGACCGGATCTGCACGTTTTTGGGGCATCCGCGGACTTGCCCGCACGGCAGCCCGATTCCGGAAGGCGATTGCTGCCTGAGCGGCGCGACCGCCGATTTCGCGGATTTGGGTTCCCTGCCGGTCCGCATCCGGTAATCGCCCCGCCCGGCCTCCAGAGTACAATGGAGGTTTCTCCGTGAAAACTCCGAAATTTATGAATTCTATTTATGGCGCGGCTATGCTTGCGACGGCGCTGTTAGCGACCAGTTGCAGCAAACAGCCGGCACAAGCCGTGGGCGGCGGCATGCCTCCGGTGCCCGTGAGCGTCGCGGTGGCGGCCGAGGAAGCCATGCCGGTGCAGATTCGCGCCGTGGGAACGGTGGAACCCGCTTCGACGGTACAGATCAAGTCGCAGGTGGCCGGCGAGTTGATGAGCTCGCATTTCGCCGAAGGCCAGGACGTGAAAAAAGACGATCTGCTGTTTGAAATCGATCCGCGGCCTTACCGCGAAGCGTTGGCGCAGGCGGAGGCGGCGGTTTCGCGGGACCGGGCGCAGCTATTGCAGGCACAAGCGAACGTGGCGAGCGACAGCGCGCAGGCCAAGAGCGCCGAAGCGGACGCTTATCGCTACGAGCAACTGGCGAAGGAAGGCGTAGCTCCGCAGATGCAGGCCACGCAAACGCGGGCGACGGCGGATGCCGCGCACGAATCGGTGCGCGCGGACCAGGCGGCCATCGAGAGCGCCAGGGCATCGCTCGAAAGCGACCAGTCGGCAGTGACACGGGCGAAGCTGGACCTCGGTTACTGCGAGATCCGGTCGCCGGTAGCGGGCGCGCGGGCAACCTGCTGGTGCATCCGGGCAATCTGATCAAGGTGAACGATGTGGCGCTGGTGGTGATCAACCAGGTAGCGCCCATCTTCGTTTCGTTCGGCGTGCCGGAAGCAGCAACTGAATGCGGTGAAGCGGCGCAGCGCCGGCGCGGAAACTGGCGGTGCAGGCTTTCACCGATGCGGAGCCGAATCGCGTATCGCACGGGCAGTTGAAAGTGATCGACAACGCCGTGGACACGGCGACCGGCACGATCCAGCTGAAGGCGGTGTTCGATAATCGGCGACCATGCGCTGTGGCCGGGCCAGTTCGTGAACGTGGTGCTGACGCTGGATACGCAGAGCAACGCGACGGTGGTGCCTTCCGAAGCGGTGCAGGACGGCCAGCACGGGCAATTCATGTTCGTGGTGAAGGCGGACCAGACGGTGGAGATCGCGGCCGGTGACGGTGGCGCGCACGATCGGCCATAAAGCCGTGATCGCGAAGGGCGTCGCGCCGGGCGAGACGGTGGTGACCGACGGGCAGCTGCGGCTGTTCCCGGGCGCGAAGATCAACCGGTGCCGGCGGGCAAGATCGACAATCTGGCGCTGAAGGCGGTCTAACCATGAACATCTCCACGCATTTTTATCGAACGGCCGGTCATGACCGCGCTGGTCATGTTCGCCATACTGCTGTTCGGCATCGTGGCCTTCCGCGCGCTGCCGGTGGCGGCGCTGCCGACCGTGGATTATCCGACGATTCAGGTGACGGCGGCGCTGCCGGGCGCGAGTCCGGAGACCATGGCGTCGTCGGTGGCGACTCCGCTGGAACGCGCAGTTCTCCACCATCGCGGGCGTGCAGAGCATGAGCTCGCAGAATACGCAGGGTTCGACCACGATCACGGTGCAGTTCACGCTGGCGCGCAATATCGACGCCGCCGCGCAGGACATCCAGGCCGCCATCGCGAAGGCGGGAGGGCTGCTGCCGCCCAACATGCCGCATCCGCCGTCGTATCAGAAGGTGAATCCGGCCGAGCAGCCGGTCTTGTACCTGGCGCTGACGTCGGACACGCTGCCGCTCTACACGGTGGACGAATACGCGGAGACCTGCTGGCGCAGCGCATTTCCATGGCCAGCGGCGTGTCGCGCGTGCAGGTTTACGGCGCGCAGAAATATGCGGTGCGGGTGCAGTTGGATCCCGATGAGCTGGCCGCGCGCGGTATCGGCATCGACGAAGTGACAGAAGGCCATCCAGCGCAGCAACGTCAATCTGCCGACCGGCAAGCTGTACGGCGCAGAAGCAGGCGTTCACGGTGCAATCGAGCGGCGCAGTTGACCAACGCGGCGGCTTACCGGCCGCTGATCGTGGCTTACAAGAACGGCGTGCCGGTGCGGCTGGAGCAACTCGGCAACGTGATCGACGGCGTGGAGAACGACAAGGCCGATCGCATGGTTCAACGGCGTGCGCGGCATGATTCTGGCGATCAAGCGGCAGCCGGGCACCAACACGGTGGAAGTGGTGGACAACATCAAGGCGCTGCTGCCGCAGTTCCGCGCGCGAGCTCCCGCCGGCGGTGCAATCTGGACATCGCTTCGACGCTTCGGAGTCGATTCGCAGCTTCGATCCACGACGTGGAGTTCACCCTGGTGCTGACCGTGTGCCTGGTGGTGATGGTGATCTTCCTGTTCCTGCGCAACCTGAGCGCGACCTTGATTCCCGGCGTCGCCGTGCCGCTTTCCATCGTCGGAACGTTCGCCGTGATGTACCTGCTGGGCTACAGCTTGAACAATCTTTCGCTGATGGCGCTGACGCTGTCGGTGGGCTTCGTGGTGGACGACGCCATCGTGATGCTGGAGAACATCGTCCGCTACATGGAGATGGGCAAAGGCGCGCATGGAAGCGGCGCTGCTGGCCTCGCGCGAAATCGGCTTCACCATTATCTCCATGACCATCTCGCTGGTGGCGGTGTTCATTCCGGTGCTGTTCATGGGCGGCATCGTGGGACGGCTGCTGCACGAATTTTCGGTGACCATCACGGTGGCGATTCTGATCTCCGGCTTCGTTTCGCTGACGCTGACGCCCATGCTGGGCAGCCGCTTTCTGCGCTACCAGCAGCGGGCCGAGCACGGACGGCTGTATGCCGCGTTTGAAGCGCGGCTTCAAGGGCTGGCGTCGTGCTTACGACTACACGCTGAAGGACGTGCTGCGGCATCAGTTCGCCACGCTGATGGTGGCGGTTGCTGCTGCTGGTGCGGCACGGTCTATCTGTTCATGACCATGCCGACCGGCTTCATTCCCAGCCAGGACAGCGGCTTTATGTTCGGCGATCACGATGGCCGGGCAGGACATTTCGTTCGACTCCATGGCCAAGCATCTGCAGGCGGTCGCCGAAGATCGTGCAGCAGCGATCCGAACGTGCAGGACTACGGCGACGTTCGCTGATGGGCGGCAACCAGGGCGGCTGTTTTCGCGCAGCATGAAGCCGCGCACGGAGCGCAAAGCTATCGGTGGATCAGATCATCGAGGAGCTGCGGCCCAAGCTGGCGGCGGTGCCCGGCATCATGGTGTTCCTGCAGAATCCGCCGCCGATCACGGTCAGCGGCCAGTTCACCACCAGCGTCTACCAGATGACGCTGCAGAGCGCCGAACCTGAAGGAGATCTACGCGTGGGTGCCGATCCGCTGATGGCAGAAGATGCGGACGCTGCCGGGCTTCCTGGACGTGAACTCCGACTTGCAGATCGCCAGCCCGCAGGTGATGGTGGATATCGATCGCGACCGCGCGCATGGCCTGGGCATTACGCCGGAGCAGATCGAGGACGCGCTCTACACGCGCTTACGGCACGCGCGCAGGTATCGACGATCTATACGCCGGCCGACCAGTACGCGGTGATTCTGGAAGTGGAGCCGCAGTATCAGCGCACGCCGGAGGCGCTGTCGAAGCTTTATCTGCGCTCGGCGAGCGGGCTCGCTGGTGCCGCTGGATACGGTGGTGAAGACTGACGCGCAGCGGCGGGCCCGCTGAGCATCAACCATTTCGGCCAGTTGCCGGCGGTGACGGTTTCGTTCAACCTGAAGCCCGGCTTTTCGCTGGGCGATGCGGCCGCAGCATGTGAAGCAGACGCCATGCCGCGAATTGCGCATGCCGCCACGATCAGCGTCAATTTCCAGGGCACGGTGAAGGAGTTCCAGCAATCGTTCCAGGGGCTTACGATGCTGCTGATCGTGGCGATTCTGGTGATCTACATCGTGCTGGGGATTCTGTACGAGAGCTTCATCCATCCCATCACGATTCTTTCGGGCCTGCCTTCGGCGGTATTCGGCGCGCTGCTGACGCTGCGGCTGTTCCACAAGGAGCTGGACCTCTACGCGTTCGTGGGCCTGATCATGCTGTTCGGCGTGGTGAAGAAGAACGCGATCATGATGATCGACTTCGCGCTGGAGGCGCAGCGCGTGGAGGGCAAGGCGCCGTTCGAGGCGATTTATGCAGGGCTGCATGCTGCGCTTCCGGCCGATCATGATGACCACGGTGGCGGCGCTGTTCGGCACGCTGCCGATCGCGCTGGGGTACGGCGAAGGCGCGGATGCGCGGCAGCCGCTGGGACTGGCGGTGGTCGGCGGACTGGTGGTGTCGCAGTTCCTGACGCTGTACATCACGCCGGTGATTTATCTGTATATGGAGCGGTTCCAGGGGTGGCTGCGGGGGCGCAAGGGTGTGCCTGCGCGGACGGTGGAGCTGGCGACGCGCTGACGGGGTAACGCCGGCATTTGGGTTCGTTTTGCAATTCATTGTAAATACGCGGGTTACGACAGGGGATCGGGGGCCCGGCTGTTTTTGCGCGCACTGGCTGGTGTGCAGTCCGCATTTGGGTTCGTTTTGCAATTCATTGTAAATACGCGGGTTACGGCTCATCATCCGAGTGCGTCTCTCTTCTTGCGCAATTCCTGGAGATGTAAGAGCCGTTGGATATCGCGTTGCATGCGCCGCTCGATGGCGGTTCTATAGCGTTTGAGCCTGGCGAGAGCCTTGATCTGATCCGCGGTCAAGAGCCTCCCGTCGAGCGGGTTGCGAGTGCCGACGACCGGTTGCAGAGCGTGGAGGCCTGGGGGGATTTCGCCGCCGAAGGGATTCTTGGAAGTAAAATTGAACCCGTGAGCGGGGGCATTGGGATCGGAGGCGGACTTTGGCTGGGATGCCGGTCCAGAGGGTTCGATTGTTTTTTTGCGATTCGCTTTCCGCTGAGCTTTGGTCATGATGAATTTCCACTCTCCAGTTCTACGGTAGCGGGCGGGTGGGGCGCGGTTTGGTTTCTGAGCGGATAAGCCTATGGGAACGAAGGTTATGTTGTTGCCTGGAATTGGTGAATGCGGTACGGGCTTGGGGCGGTTATCGGCGACAGCCCGGAGCTGAGTGTCACGAGTTGCGCGGGCCGTGCATGGAATGCGGGGGGGCTAGAAGCGCTGCTGATAGCGGGCGCTAATTCGGGAGGGAATTCATCGAAATCCGGCTTTATTAACCGGCGCTTGCTTTCCGGTTCATCAGCATTTCCTCTAGCCCAAGACGCGGCCGAAAGGGTGTGGCGCGGGCGGTGGAATTGGCGACGCGGTGGGAGGCACGCTTTGTAAACGGTGCGGCTAACTGGAGCCACCTTCCGGGATCGAACCGGAGACCTGCTGATTACGAAATTGTGCCTCCACTCGTATGCTATTGGACCTAAATTGGGCTGACCGCTCATCCGTTCGGCTATTTCGGCCTGTCGGGCGCTAAATGAACCCGATTTTGAACCCAACTTGTAGCGATACACCGCGGCTCGCAGTCGACGGATCTCGCTGCCTAGGGTCCGTGTTCTGCCATAATGACGAGAGACACGATGATCGCGGCATCCATCTTGGGCTGCCAGCGCAACGTCCTTTCGAGTTTCAAAGATGGCAAAAAAGACGGTATCAGTTAAGCAGGGCGAAACGAAGCGAGGAAAAATCAAGAGTGACTTCCCCAAACACTCCCTCGAAGAGGCCCTACGAGTGCCAAAGGCTCTCGAGGATGCAAATGGAGGCCAGCCCTTGCCGCCCACCGACGTTGCAATAGCTCTGGGCATGAGTCCCGGAAGTTCGGAGTTTCGAACGATTCTCTCGTCCTCAATCAAGTACGGCCTGACGCGCGGTAGTTTCAATCAGGAGCGAATCGCGCTCGAAGAGCTGGGGCGCAACATCGTCGAACCGAAGAGCCCCGAGGAGGCGGACGCGGCTCGTGCTGCGGCGGCACTCGGGCCCGAGACATTCCGGGCAATCTACAGCTATTTTCGAGGGAAGAAACTTCCAGATCCAGCGTTTTTCCAGAATACAGTGGTGAGGGAATTTCAAATTCCAAGGGATCATGCCGAGAAATGTGTAGGTATTTTTAACGCCAACATGGAGCGGGTGGGTTTGATCCGCGTTGCAAAGACCGGCCGATGGCTCAGTTCAGAATCTGCTCCGGCGGCAGAGACGGATCCTGCTGCAGACCAGCAGGCCCGAGACGAAGTCGACGGACAGCCAAATGGTATGGCGGCGGGGGCTCACCAGGAGGAACACGACCTTCGAGGCGATCCTTATCCAGCCAGCGCAAATACTGGCCCTGTTCAGGTTGACGACAAGCGTAAGAAGCGAGTATTCATCACCCATGGGAAGAACCTCTCGTTCATCGAGCCAGTTAAGAAACTGCTCTCGTTTGGCGAATTGGAGGCGGTCGTTGCAGCGGAAAAGCATACCGTTGCCCAGCCGGTTCCGGACAAAGTAATGAACGAGATGAGGACCTGCGGCGCCGCGATCATCCATATAGAGGATGAACTCAGATTGCTGGACGGCAAGGCCATCGAGCATGTTGTTCTCAATCCAAACGTGCTCATCGAGATCGGCGCCGCGATGGCTCTGTACGGCCGCAGATTCATCTTGCTCGTGCGCGACGGAATCAATTTGCCCTCGAATTTGCAGGGTCTGTTCGAGGTCCGGTACGCAGGAGACTCACTGGATGGAGCCGCAACTATCAGATTGCTCGAAGCCATCAACGACATCAAAAACCACCCCTTGCCGCTTCGTAGCTAGCCTTCCACTTGAGCTTGACTGACGGATCCCTCAGACGCTCTGGCCGGGTCGGTCGCTTGAGAGTTCGCGGGGCCGAACTGCCAAGGAGATAAGAGCCTGCGGTTATCGCGTCGACAAAGTGTCCCGGCAGTCGGGTGCGGTGCGGTTAAGGCTACGTCCTGCCGGACTAAGGCGAGGGGTGGGCTTCGAGTTGCTGATTGATTTGAACCCAACTATTGCGCAGCAGAATCCGTAACTGGTTTATTTTGTGGAGCCACCCTCCGGGATCGAACCGGAGACCTGCTGATTACGAATCAGCCGCTCTACCAACTGAGCTAGGGTGGCCCGTCTCTCGATGATATCAACCCGCGGCAAATATTCGCAAATCGCTATGGCTACCGCTCACTGCTTCGGAGCAGCGGTGGCTGCGGAGGCTTTGACGAATTCGAAATAGGCCAGGTTGTTGCCGCTGTTGTAGTGCATGGTCAGGAGCTGAAGCCCAGCGGAGGGGAACGTAATCTGACCGCAATTCACGCTCTTGTTCCAGACGTGATAGCTGCCGGTATCCAGCGGGAGTTTGCAGGCGGCGGCCGGGCGGCCGTTCAAATCGAAGCTGATGGTATTTGGCGCATAAGAGTACAGGACGCCGATATCATAGGCGCCGGGCCTCTGTACGTCGATGGTGTAGTTGGTCCATTCGCCGTTTTCTTCCCATCCCACGTACAGTTGCCGCAATCCGGGGCTGAAGAAATTCGGCTGGGAATGGCCCGTCCACGTATCGAAATCGGCGCGCTGCTTGGTGTAAGAGATATCCACTCCCTCGTTCTCACGGAAGTAGCAAATGCCCGCGGGGACGCCGGGCTCGCAATGGCCTTGCTGGTGATTCAGTTCACCGCTGCCGTGGTTGATCGGATCCTTATCGTGATAGGCAATGCCTTCGCCGCCTTCGTCGAAGTAAGCGCATTCCAAGCGGCCCGGTACAATCTGGGCCTTGCCGCCGTAAGGCTTTCCTTTATAGTCCTGGAGAGGGAAGGTCTGGGCGTGAATGGCGAGCGCCGCCGCCAGAAACGCGAGTAGCGGGATTATTTTCATGCGTTGCCTGGGGCCGCTAAGCACGGCTCACGAATCTGAAAAACAGCGCGGGCTTGGCGCACGGCTCAGCCTTGGCGGAAAGGGTGGTCATCTGATGCGCGCTCAGGGGCGTGAACTCGCGCGCCAACTCTACATTTTGCTCCAACTGCTGGATGGAATCGCAGCCGATGATCACCGTGCTGACGGGCAGCGAGAGAGTGAAGTACAGGGCTTCGCGCATCTGCAGCGTTCCGGGCGAGGTGGCGATCACGGCGCCCTCCCAGGAATGCTGCTGCGCTTCGATGGGAGGCGGAGTCCAACTGGATAGCAACCGGCTGCGGCCCGGAATTTTCATCCCGATGATGCCCATGCGCTTCTCGACCGCCAGCGGCAGCAGTGTGTCCATGAAACTGAAATGGTGGGGGTCCGCGGCGTTCAGCGCCATCAGGATGGCGTCGAAGGGATAGCGGCGGATGCCTTCGGCCAGGGCGTCCGGGCGGTAATGGCCGGTGAGGCCGAGATGGCGGACGATCTTCTGCTCATGGGCCTGCTGCAAGGCCTCCATGGCGCCGCCCTTGGCGAACACGGCGTCGATGTCTTCCGGCAGGCCGATATCGTGCAGCTGCCAAAGATCCAGATGGTCGGTGTGCAGCAGTTCGAGCGATTTCTCCAGCATGCGCAGGGAGCCGTCCCGCGTGCGCTCCTTGGTCTTGCTCGCCAGGAAGGCCTCGGAGCGGCGGCGCCGCATCACTTCGCCGACATAGCGTTCGCTCCAGCGCTGCGGACCGCCGTAGATCGAAGAAGTATCGATGTAGTTGACGCCCAGGTCCAGCGCCCGCTCGATGATGGGCAGGGCTACGGCCTGGTTGTTGGCATGCTCCAGGGCGGCCTGGCCGCCCAGGCTGAAAATTCCGACCTTGAATCCGGTTTGTCCCAGGTTGCGCGTCGGCAGCGCGGCGGCCGCGGACGGTTTAGGCGGCGTTTGGGCGCCGGCCGGCTGAGAGAGAAGCCCGGCAGCGGCTGTGCCGCCGAGCTTCAGGAAGGTGCGGCGGGCAGTGGGGTAATCGCCAAGTGCATGGTTCATGACACCAGATTGTATATCCAGGCGCCAGGCCGCGCCTGCCCTACCAGCCCAGCAACTGGGTGATTTGAACGAGGTTGCCGCAGGTGTCGTTCAGCAGGGCGATCTTTGAGCCAGTCACGTCGGTTGGCGGCATGGTGAATTCGGCGCTCGCTTTCATGCGGTCGTAATCGGCCTGCAAGTCGTCGGTGTAGAACATGGCCGCCGGCTGGCCTTGCTGGAATATGGCCTCCTGGTAGGTTTTGGCGGCCGGGTTGTCGTTGCGGGCCAACTGCAACTCGACGCCGCCCGGATCCTCGGGTGAGGCCACCGTCAGCCAGCGGTAAGGGCCCTGGCTGAAATCGGTCTTCTTAGTAAAACCCAACACCTCGGTATAGAAGCGCAGAGCTTTATCCTGATCGTTCACGTATAGCGTCGTCACTTTGATCTTCATTCTTTCTCCTTATGTCGCTTTGTCTTTGCGTGGCTGTTGGCAGTGACTGCGGTCCGGATGAGTTGTTTGAAGGCGGTCTCACTGATTTTCCCGTCTTCGCGGAAGTCGATCGCACGCCGGGTGTTGCCTTCGAGGCTGGAGTTGAACAGCTTCTTGGGATCCGCGAGGGAGGCGCCGCGCGCGAACGTCAGTTTGACAACCTGCTTATAGGTTTCGCCTGTGCAGACGATACCGTCATGCGACCAGACGGGCGTTCCCATCCATTTCCACTCCTCTTCGATGGCGGGGTCCGCATCGTGGATGAGCCGGCGGAGACGAGCGAGGGTTTCGCCCCGCCAATCCCCCAGTTCCTGAATGCGCCTGGTAATTTTCGCGGAAGCGTCCTCGTCATCGGGACGGATTGCCGGTTTCATTGATTCTGCCGCCTGAAAGAGTAGTAGGAGGCAAACAGGATGGCCATCGCCACGAGGGCCCAGATGTATTTTTCCGGTCCTTCGCCCGCGGCAACGTGGGCAATGAAGGCGGAAACCAGATTGATGGCGAAGCCGGCGTAGGCCCATTCTTTCAGCCGCGGGGAAACGGGCAACAACAGGACCGCGCTGCCGATGATCTTGGCCAGCGACAGTTCAATTCGCAGGTAGTTGGGAGTGCCCAGTTTGACCAGCGCTTCCTGGGCTGCGGGTACGGCCAGTTGCGCGTAAGCGGTGAACAGCATCCATATGGCAAAGAATCCAGTGGGGAGCCAAAAGCCGAGGCGCGAAGGCCTTGGAGAGGCGATACTTGCGGTTAACGATCCAGTCATACGTAAAGTCTCCTTTCGATTTTTAGTGTTTATTGCAGTCCGGCAACGACTCGTTCCAGGCCGGCGATGAACTTGTTCCAGCCGTAGCTTGCCCCCTTGTAGTTGGCTTCCTGGCCGGGCCCGAAACCAGACTGCTCCATGCGCAGCAGCGTGCCGCCTTCCACCGCGGCCAACGTCCACTCGACGACGCTGCCCGGCCCCAAGGCGCCCCAGCTATAGGCGAGCTTCCTGGGCGGCTCGACCACCAGCACTTCGCTGTCGATCACGCCATTCCAGTTGTTCCGGGGCGCGGCGCGGAAAGTAAATTTGTGGCCTACGACAGGCTGGAAGTCGTTATCCAGCAGCCACTCCTTCAGCAACGGGCCTTCGGTGAGGGCGCGCCAGATCTTTTCCGGCGGATGCGGGAGATGTTTTTCGATCACCAGAGAGCGGGTAGGAGTCATTTAGTCCATCCTCTTGAGTAAGTCTTCCAAGCGGTCCAGACGGTCGTGCCAGAAGCGGCTGTAGTGACTCATCCAATCGACCAGGGGCGCCAGGGCGCGGGGCTGGGCGGTGTAGTGGGTTTCGCGTCCGCGATGGCGGGAGCGGACCAGGCCGGCATGTTTCAGGACGCCGAGATGCTTGGACACGGCGGGCTGCGATACGCCGGAGCTGTCTGTCAGCAGGCGTACGGTTAATTCGCCGTCGCGGACGAGGCGCTCGAAAAGCGCGCGCCGGGTGGGATCGGCGAGCGACTTAAACAAGGCGTCGGGGGCGGTGCGCGTGGAGTAACCCATAGCCATTCAGTTATGCATTAATCATAACCATTCGATTATGAATTGTCAAGCGCCCCGGGGGCCGGTCCTGTGGGGCAGCCTGGCGAAAAGACGATCAGTGGATGGTGCGGGTCTTCCGGTTCATGTAATCCATCAACAGGTATTGGCCGAGGGTATAGGGTGTGGTGAAGTAGGCTTTGCCGCGGCAGATCTCGGTTACTTTCTGAACAAAGTTGACCAGGCCATAGTCGCTGGCGAGCATGAACGTATTGATCAGGATGCCTTGCTTCTTGCAGCGGCTCACTTCTTCGAGCGTCTTGCTGATCACCAGCGGATCGAGGCCGAAGGCGTTCTTGTAGATGCGGCCGTCTTCGAGGGTGAGGCAGCTCGGCTTGCCGTCGGTGATCATGACGATCTGGCGCATGTCTTTGCGCTCTTGTGCAAGCAGCCGCTGGGCGAGGATGAGGCCGTCGCGGGTGTTGGTGTAGTAGGGGCCCACCTGCACGCGCGCCAGTTGGCTGATATCGAGTTCTTCCGCGGAATCGTGGAAGAGGACGCAGCGCAGGCTGTCGCCGGGGTATTGGGTGCGGATGAGGTGGGCCAGCGCCATGGCGACCTTCTTGGCGGGCGTGAAGCGGTCTTCGCCGTAGAGGATCATGCTGTGGCTGCAATCGAGCATGAGGACGGTGGCGCAGGAGCTTTGGTATTCGCACTGGTGGACGTGGAGGTCGGAATACTCCAGGTCCAAGGGCACCTTGGCGCCTTCGCGGCGGATGGCGGAGAAGAGCGTCTCGCTGATATCGAGATTGAGGGTGTCGCCGAATTCGTATTGCTTGGTGGAGCCGGAGGCTTCGATGCCGGTGGCGAGGTCGCGCGTATCGTGGCGGCCGAAGCTGGATTTGCCGAGAGAACCGAGCAGGTCTTTCAGCGTTTTGAAGCCGAGGAAATCGAGCGATTTATCGGTGACTTCAAAGCGCACCTTACTATCGGGACCGTCGCCGGCGGCGGCTGTGCCGGGCTGCTCGGCCGGGCTGTTCGATGGTGATCTGGCCTTCGTCAACCATCTTCTGCACCAGGTTATCGAGCAGCTTTTCCATCTGCTCGGGCGTGAGTTTCTGCGAGGCGCTCCATCATCTCGCGCAGGTTCTGGTTGTCGAACAAGATCGCCTTGTTCGAGGGCGCGCTGGATGGCGTTCTTGAGGTCTTCGAGCGTGTGCTCATTCCACTCGCTGAAGGGCATGTACTGGGAGTTGAAGCCGCTTTGCAGCAGGAAATCCGAGAGCGCCTGCAGCAGACTCCTGGGCGTCGATGCCGAAGTCTTCGCCGGTGTATTTGGAATACTTGAGCTTCATGGGGTGTCAGTTATACTGACGGCGCGGGTTGGGGCGCTGGGGACCTGGGCTCTCTTCGCGCGAACCTTCGCGCTTGCGCTCGCCGGCGCCGAACTCGCGCTCTTCGTTGCGGCTGATGCGGCGATGGGCGTAGAGGCCTTCGAGGATGAATTCGGCGGCGGAGGCGCGCACGGCGTCGGGCTCGTTGGCGGAAAGCTTCAGCGCTTTCAGCTTTTCCATCAGGCCCTGAACGGTGGTGAGGGTCCGCAGGATGACGGCGGACGGCTCGGATTCATCGAGCTTGAGGACTGCCGCCGAGATCGAACCACTGCACGATTTGAGACAGGTTGGCGCCTTCGAAGTACTTGTCGTAGACCTTGCCGACGGCCACGCGGATGAGGTCGCGGGCGACGGCATCGCCGCCTTTCAGTTCGCCCTCGTATTCGAGTTCGATCTTGCCGGTCATGGAAGGCAGCGCGGAGTAGATATCGAGGACGCGCGGCACGGCCAAAGGTTCCTTGCTTTTGAGGGCGCGGCGTTCGGCGTTGGAGACGACGTTCTCGAGGACGGAAATAGGCAGGCGCTGGGAAACGCCGGAGCGCTTGTCGACGCGCTTATCTTCGCGGGCGAGGAAAACCAACTGCTCCACGATTTCCTTAATGTAGACGGGCACGCGGTCCGTGCGCGGGTCCGTCGCCGGCGGGCCGGGTGAGCCAGGCTTCCTGTTCGGTGATGGCCATGCCTTGTTCCAGCGTGGCGGGATAATGCGTGCGGATTTCGCTGCCGATGCGGTCTTTGAGCGGAGTGATGATTTTGCCGCGCGCGGTATAGTCTTCGGGATTGGCGGTAAAGACCAGCATCAGGTCGAGAGGCAGGCGCACGGGATAGCCTTTGATCTGGACGTCGCCTTCCTGCATGATGTTGAACAGGCCGACTTGGATTTTGCCGGCGAGATCGGGCAGTTCGTTGATGGCGAAGATGCCGCGATTGGCGCGCGGCAGCAGGCCGTAGTGGACGGTGAGTTCGTCGGAAATATCCTGGCCGCGGCGGGCGGCTTTGATGGGGTCGATATCGCCGATCATGTCGGCGATGGTGACGTCGGGAGTGGCCAGTTTTTCGACGTAGCGGTGTTCTGCGGAGAGATAGGCGATGGGTGTTTCTTCACCTTCTTCCTGAATCAGGTTGCGGCAGCGGCGGCAGATGGGCTGGTACGGGTTGTCGTGGATTTCGCAGCCTTCGATGTAGGGCGCAACTTCGTCGAGCAGCGAGGTGAGCATGCGGATGAGGCGGGTTTTGGCCTGGCCGCGCAGACCGAGAAGAATGAAATTATGACGGGAGAGAACCGCGTTGACGACTTGCGGCACGACAGTTTCCTCGTAGCCGACGATGCCGGGAAACAAGGGCGTGGGGCACTGCAACTTGCGGATCAGATTGGAACGGAGTTCGTCTTTGACGGACCGTGCGCCGATGCGGTCTTCGGAAAAGGCGCTGTTGCGGAGAGCGCCGAGAGTACGAGGCAAATCCCAGGTGGCTTTGGTCAACTCTAACCCCCCTTTGCTCGATTGTAGCAGGCACGGGGTTGGGGGGCGCCGCATACAGGCTCGTTATTCCTGGTTGCCTGAAGAGACGTCAGGCGACAGCACGCGTCAATCGCACCCGACGCGTCCACTACCCCTGCTTCGCCTTCTTCACTTCCTCCACCGGCGCCGGCACTACCTGGAACAAGCCCGTCTGGGAAACGGCGACGTCATCGTGCGGGCAGCGATGCAGGCGTCAGGTCGTTACACAGCGGACCAGTACACGTTCGCGGAAGGGGACCAATTGCATATGACAGGTATAAGCGCGGATGGGTCGGAGGTACTGTTCACTAGAATCTCAGGGGGATGGAATACAAGGTCCGCAAGGATACCTTCGACCGCCGGACAATCTCGAGATTCTCAAAAAAATCGGAGGGTGAAAGGGACTTACCTCTTAGGCTAAACCAACTGTAAAGGGGTTAAGTCGCAGCGCGGCTTCCATCGCCAAATCGGAGCAAGCGCGGGCCGGGCCCTCTTGCGGCACTCCCGGTCGCCAGCGACGGTTCCTGAGATGGACAGGATTCGAGCACCCACCTACCCCTGCTTCGCCTTCTTCACTTCCTCCACCAGCGCCGGCACTACTTCAAACAGATCCCCGACAATTCCGTAATCCGCCACTTCGAAGATCGGCGCATTCGCATCCTTATTGATCGCCACGATCGTCTTCGAGCCCTTCATCCCGACCAGATGCTGGATCGCCCCCGAAATCCCGACAGCCAGATACATCTTCGGCGATACCGTCTGTCCGGAACTGCCCACCTGCCGCTCCATCGGCAGCCAGCCGGTATCGCAAATCGGCCGCGATGCCGCCAGTTCCGCGCCCAGCGCCTTGGCCAGCTTCTGCACGATCGGAATGTTGTCGGCTTCCTTGATCCCGCGGCCTACCGAAACGATAATCTCCGCCGCAGTCAGATCCACCGCGCGCGCCGATTCGCGGAACAGTTCCAGCGGCTTGGATGCGGCTCGCCGTCAACTCCGGCGCGAACTTCTCCACCGCCGCCGAGCCCGCTTCCACTTTGTCCGCGCGAAACGCGCCCGCCTGCATGGAAGCGAAATACGGCGCATCGCCCGTGAAGCGCACGTCCGCGTTCAGCTTGCCTTGAAAAAGCTGCCGCACCAGCACCAGTTTGCCATCTTCCACGCGATGCGCCACCACGTCGCTCACCAGCACGCGGCCCAGTGCCGTCGCCAGCTTCGGCAGGAAATCGCGCACCTGATACGTGTGCGGAAAAAACACCACGCTTGCCTGGGTCTTCTCCACCAACTGCCGCACCGCCGCCGTGTAAGTATCCGGAGTATAGTCTTTCAGCAGCTCGTGCTCGACGGCATACACCTGCTCGAGCTTCTTGCCGGCGAGCTCCGCCGCGAGTCCGTCGATGCCCGGTCCTCCCAGCACCGCGGCCGAAACCGGCTGCTGCAATTCCGCGCCAAGCTGCTGCCCCGCGGCCAGCGTCTCCAACGACATCCGGTTCCAGGCCGGCGGGCCTCCGCGGCCCTCTGTTCCATCACCACGAGAATGCTCATATAACCCGCACCTCGAATTTCAGCTTCTCCACCAGTTTCGCCGCCGCTTCCTTGGGTGGCCCGTCGAACAACTGCGTCTGCTTGGAGCGCTGGGCAGATACACGCGGCTCAGTTGGATCGACGCCGATCCCGCGCTCGCCCCCAAACCGGCCGGCGTCACATTGCTGATCTCTTTGTTCTTGGCCTTCTTGATGCCCATCAGCGTGGCGTAGCGCAGCTTGTTGATGCCGGATTGAATGGTCAGCACCGCCGGCAGCGGCATCTCCACATGCTGGAACCAGCCGTCTTCCAGCTCGCGCTTCACGCGGATCGACCATCCGTCTTCTCCACCTGCATGATGATGGTGGCGTGCGGCAGGCCCAGCAGTTCCGCCAGGACCACGCCGGTCTGCCCGTAGCCCAGGTCGTCGGATTGCAGCCCCGTCAGCATCAGGTCCGGCTTCTCGGGCGCCATCGCCGCGGCCAGCAGCCTTCGCCACCGCCAGCGGATCGAGCGCCGCCAGATCTTCCTCTTCAATGTGGATCGCGCGGTCCGCGCCTTTGGCCAGAGCTTCGCGAATGGTTTGCGCGGCGCGCGCGGGACCGGCGCACAGCGCCACCACTTCGCCGCCGTGCTTCTCTTTCAGTTGCAAGCCTTCTTCCAGCGCATAGGCATCGGGCTCGTTGATCTCGAAGCTGAGGTCGGCTTCCTGGATCCAGCGCCCGATGACGCGACCGCAGTTGCGAATCGCGCACAGGGACTTGTTTAATGCAAACGATGATTTTCATAGGGAACAACCCAGCTTCCTGGGTGGATTATTCGGAGTAACGCTTGAAGATCAGGCAGCCGTTGGTGCCGCCGAAGCCGAAGGAGTTCGACAGCGCGTAGTCGATGCGCATCGGCCGCGCGTGGTTGGGCACGATAATCGAGATCGCAATCCGGATCGGGAGTTTCGTAGTTGATGGTCGGCGGCGCGATCTGGTCGCGAATCGCCAGCACCGTAATGCCCGCTTCCAGCCCGCCCGCGCCGCCCAGCAGATGCCCCGTCATGGACTTCGTCGAACTGACCGCCAGCTTGTAGGCATGCTCGCCGAAGCGCGCTTGATCGCCACGGTCTCGATCTTGTCGCCCAGATCGGTGGACGTGCCGTGCGCGTTGATGTAGTCGATCTGCTCCGGTTCGAGACCGGCGTCGCGCAGGGCATTGCGCATCACGCGGAAAGCGCCGTCGCCGTCTTCGGACGGCGAGGTGATGTGAAACGCGTCGCGCGCTCATGCCGTAGCCCACGATCTCGGCCAGGATCTGCGCGCCGCGCCGCTTGGCATACTCCAGCTCTTCCAGCACCAGAATGCCGGCGCCTTCGCCCACCACAAAGCCGTCGCGATTCATGATCCCACGGCCGCGAGGCGCGTTCCGGATCGTCGTTGCGCTTGCGAGAGCGCGCGCATCGCCGCAAATCCGCCGATGCCCATGGGCGTGATGCAGGCTTCCGCGCCGCCGCAGATCATCACATCGGCATCGCCGCGCTGGATCAGCCGGAACGAATCGCCGATCGAATGCGCGCTGGTGGTGCAAGCGGTGGCCGTCGCCGAATTCGGTCCCTTCGCGCCGGTGCGGATCGAAACGTAGCCCGAAGCCAGGTTCACGATCGTCGCCGGAATGAAAAACGGCGAGATGCGGCGCGGACCATTTTCGAGCAGAGTCTTGTGCTCGCGCTCGATCACTTCGAATCCGCCGATGCCGCTGCCGATGTAGACGCCGGTGCGCTTCCGCTTCGTCGCGGATCGACCTTGAAGCCGGCAGACGCTGGTGGCGCAATTCGCTCGCCGCGATGGCGAACTGAATGAACCGCCCCATCTTCTTGATCTCTTTTTTCTCGATGTAGAGCGCCGGGATCGAAATCCTTCACTTCGCCGGCGATGCGGCAATTGAAAAGCGTAGCATCGAATGCCGCAATCGGCGAAATCCCGCTTTCGCCCTTCTAGATACGCTTGCCAGGTCTCTTCCGTGCCGATGCCCACCGAAGTCAGCAAGCCGACTCCCGTGACTACGACTCTGCGTGACACGCAAAAGCACTCCTGAAGAACACCGCCGTGCTACTTCTTCGCTTTTCTCGATATAGTCGACGGCGTCCTTGACGGTGGCGATCTTCTCGGCGTCCTCGTCCGGAATATCGATGTCGAAGGCTTCTTCAAAGGCCATCACCAGCTCGACGATATCGAGCGAATCGGCGCCCAGGTCGTCGACAAACGATGCGTTGTTGTCCACCTGCGCCTCATCCACGCCCAACTGCTCGACGATGATCTGCTTCACCTTCTCGGCGATTGATGCCATACTTCCTCCTGGACTATTGCAAACTCCTGATTCTAGCCACCTTCGTCACGTTCCGCAACATCGGAAAACCGGAATCGTAAAACGACACTGATTGCACACGGATCTAGCCGATGGCGCCAGTGCCCTTTGATACTGTAGCATTAAGACGGCCCCGCGCGAGCCGCGCCTGAATCACTGAACCAACGGGCGCCGCGGCACTGTCTTTCACGATATTTCCCGCGTCGTCCGTTACGATCGCGTAGCCCCGATCCAAGATCAGCAGCGGGCTCAATTGCGAAAGTTTGGCGGCAAGCTGTTCCACCGCGGCGCGCCTTCGCGCCAGTTGCCAGCGGAGGGTCTGTTCCGAAGCCGCTCGGGCTTGATCCAGCCGACGGCGATCGGCCGCGAATCGCGGGCGCAGATCGAAAAACCGCAAACGGGCCGCCAGGGACCGCTGCCCGCGCGCGTGCCGCTCCAGCAGGGAGCGCTGCAGATCGCGCATGCGGAATTCCAGTTCGTCGACGCGCTGCGCCTGCCGTCCCATGGCCCGGTGCAGCAATCCCAGCGGCCGTTCGATGCCCTGCTGCTGCCATCGCCGCGTCAGCACCGCCATGCGATACCGCATGCCGTGCAGCAACTTCTGCTCCCGCCCCGCGATGCGGTCGAGCAGTTCCTGCCGTGTGCAAACGATCATCTCGGCCGCCGCCGACGGCGTCGGCGCCCGCAAATCGGCCACGAAATCGGCGATCGTAACATCCGTTTCATGGCCCACGGCCGAGACCACCGGCACCGAGCAGCGCGCAATGGCCCGCGCTACGGCTTCTTCATTAAACGTCCAGAGGTCTTCGAGCGACCCGCCGCCCCGCGCCACAATTACTAGCTCGGCCCACGATGTCCGGCTGAAGTAGTCGATGCCGCGGCAGACTTCTTCAATCGACCCTTCGCCCTGCACCAGGGCCGGAAACAGGCGGATATGCAGCCCCGGAAAACGGCGCGACAAAATCTGCACCATGTCCGAAATCACCGCGCCGCGCGGCGAAGTTACAATCCCGATGCGTCGCGGGTACCGCGGCAGGGGCCTCTTCCGTTCCGCCTCGAACAAACCCTCCGCCGCCAGCTTCTGCTTCAACTGCTCGAACGCCAGTTGCAAAGCCCCGTGGCCCAGCGGCTCCATCGTTTCCACGATGAGTTGATACTCGCCGCGCGCCTCGAATACGTCGATGCGCCCGCGCGCCAGCACCGCCAAGCCATCCCGCGGCTTGAACTTCCAGTAACGGTGTGCCGACCGGAACGCAACCGCGCGTACCTGCGCCTGTTGTTCCTTCAGCGTGAAGTAATAATGTCCGCTGGTCGCCAGCTTGGCTCCGGATATTTCACCGGATACCCAGATATCGGAAAACCCTTCCTCCAGCGCCGCGCGAATCGCGGAATTCAGTTCGCCTACCGAAAAAATCCGGCGCTTCGCCGGCGCAAATTCAAAAGCAAACTGGTCCACCCCTAGATCTTAACGTGCCTCCCCCTAGGACACGATGTTAAACTCGCTTATGGCCCGATCAAGGTGGAATGATCCGTGGAATCGAGCGACCGCGCCCCCCAAATCCTCCAATTCGGTGTTTTCGAAGTCGATCTCGCACAAGGTGAGCTGCGGAAACACGGCCAAAAGATAAAACTCCAGGACCGCCCCTTTCAACTTCTCGCGGCTCTCCTGGAGCGTCCTGGCCAAGTCATTTCTCGCGACGAACTGGTGCGCCGCTTGTGGGCCGATACTCTGGTCGATTTCGATAACGGCCTGAACATCGCCGCGAAGAAAATCCGCGAGGCGCTGGACGACGATGCGGCCACGCCGCGCTACCTGGAAACGCTGCCGCGCCGCGGATACCGCTTCATCGCTCCCGTGCAAACCAGAAGTTCCGAGCCAGTCCCCCCCAGCTACGGCTCGATCCCGCGCCGGCGCCGCCCGTCGACATAGCCCCGCCCCCCACCACCACATCGCGCCGCGCGCTCTACGGACGCGCCGCCATTCTGCTGGTCGCCCTGTTCGTCGTCGCGCGACTTTATTGGCTGGCCACCTCCGTCCGTCCCGCCCGGCTCATCCAGGTCGTGCAGTTGACCCAAACCGGCCGCGTCGAACTGGACAACGGCATCTCGACTGACGGCACGCGCGTTTTCTTCACCCAGCGCGACGCTGGGCGCTGGTCGCTGGCCCAGGTTTCCGTTGAAGGCGGCGCTCCTCTACCGCTACCCTTGCCGCTCGAGCAGCCCCTTTCCAACCCCGACATCCTGGACATCTCGCCCGACCATACGAGCTTGCTGGTTGCGAGTGGCTCCGGCGCCGCAGTGGAGCGACCGTTTTGGGTGGTTCCCACCGTGGGCGGATCTCCGCGGCGCGTGGGCGATGTGGAGGGGCACGCCGGCGCCTGGTCGCGCGACGGCGACCGCATCGTTTTCGCCCGCGGCTCGGCGCTCTACGCCGTTGCGAGCGACGGCAGCAATGCCCACAAGCTCCTCGACACGCCGGGCATCCCGTATTCCATCCGATGGGCGCCACCGTCCCGGGCCGACGTTTTGCGCTTCACCGTGATGAGCCCCAAACTGGGGCCGCGCACGCTATGGGAAGTCTCCGGCGACGGCAGCGGATTGCATCAGTTCCTGCGCGACTGGCCCGGGGGCGCGGCCGAGCCCGATGGCGACGATAACGGGAATTGGACGGCTAACGGCAACTATTACCTTTTTCGCGCGCTGCGCAACCGCGTCTCCAGCGTCTACGCCATTCGCGCCAATCGCCGCTTTCCGCGCGCCTTCGAAGGCCCGCCCCTGCAACTTTATTCCACGCCGCTCGATTTCAGCTCGCTCTCGCCCAACCCCGAGGGCAAGCGCGTGTTTTTTGCCGCGGGCCAGGAGCGCCACGAACTGGTCCGCTACGATTCGCGTCGCGGCGAATTTGCTCCCTTCCTGTCGGGTATCCAGGCCAGTTCCATCAGCTTTTCCAAAGACGGCGAATGGATCGCTTACGCCACCACGCCCGACGACCTTCTGTGGCGCAGCCGCCCGGATGGCAGCGAGCGCCTGCAATTGACCTCGCCTTCGCTGCACGCGAACCAACCGCAATGGTCGCCGGATGGCACGCGGATCGTGTTCGGGGGGGGGCCTATCGGACACTCCAGCCGCATTTTCGTGGTGCCCTCGGCGGGCGGAGCGCCCGAACCGCTCACCGACGGCTCACTGATCGATGAAGACCCGGGCTGGTCCGCGGATGGAAACAGGCTGGTGTTTTCGCGGCGCCTGCCGCCGGGAGTATCCGGCCAGCCCGGCCTTTACGCCATGGATTGGAAGACGCGCAAGACGGCACTGCTGCCCTCCTCCGACTCGTTACAACAGCCTTCCTGGTCGCCCGATGAACAAATCTTGGCGGCCACGAATAAAGCCGGTACGCAGGTTCTGTTGCTGCGTGCCGGTACGAACCAGTGGACGCCGCTGGCATCGGGCGAGGGCGTGGGCGCGACGTTCTGGTCGAAAGACGCCAGGTTCGTCTACTACCAGGAAACGCGATCGCCGGGCCAACCTGTCGTCCGTATCGCGATCGCCACAGGCAAGAGTGAACGGCTGGCGAGTTCGCGGCAGATCACGCAGTCCAATTCCGTCGGCTATCTTCTTGCGGGTCTGGCGCCCGGCGATGCGCCCATGGCCAGCGTGCTCTACAGCAATTCGGACATCTACGCGCTTGAAGTGGAGCTCCCCTGATGACGAAATCCATAGCATCGATAGCGGCGCTGGTTGCTATACCAGCGCTGGCCGCGCCGCTCGGCATATTTGAAGGGCATGGCGACGTGGGCACTGTGCTGCACGCGGGCTCGGTCGAATATGACGGCGGAAAGCACACCTACACCGTCTCCGGCAGCGGCGAAAACATGTGGTTCGCGTCGGATGCCTTCCAATTCGCCTGGCAAAAGGTCTCGGGCGACGTCACGCTGACCGCCGATATCTCCTTCCTCGGCGCGGGTAAGGAAGGACACCGCAAAGCCGTGTTGACGATCCGCCAGAGCCTCGACGCCGATTCCCCCTATGCCGACGTGGCTCGCCATGGCGACGGACTTACCTCTTTGCAGGCGCGCGAGGAAAAGGGCGTCAACACCACCGAGATTCAATCCGCCGTGAAAGGGCCCACGCGTGTCCGCATCGCCCGGCGCGGCGATTTTTTCTACATTTGGGTGGCCGGCGCAGGCGAGCAATTGCAGTTCTCCGGCGGCGCGATGCGCATCCCCATGCACGACCCGGTCTATGTTGGTATCGGCGTGTGCTCGCATAATAAGGATGTGGTCGAGCAGGCCGTATTCTCCAACGTCGAACTGACCAGCGACCCCGCTAGCAAGGCGCCGCCCACCTTATATAGCACCATCGAGACCGTCCCGCTCTCCGGTGACCGGCGCGTTACGTATGCCGCACCGGGCCGCCTTACCGCGGCGACGTTCAGCCCGGATGGATCCACCGTGTTCTTCAATCGCGGTGCTTCTTCCGAACACGTTGCGCTCGCGGGCGGCACGCCCCTCCCAACGCAAGGCATGTTTTACAGCGGGCCTCCGAATGGGTCATCCGAGCCAACGGAACAGCCGCTCGACCCCAGTCTGCTCACCGACAATTACCGCAATATTCTGGCGCAGTTTTCGCCCGACGGCCAGCAGATCGCTTTCCTGTCGTTCGCCAAGGACACCACCGGCATCCCCGAAGACAAAGAAGTTCTGCTGCGCGTCATCAACCGCAAAGACGGCAAGGTGAAGACGCTGGCCAAATTTATCGGAGGGCCGGGCAGCGCGCCCTCATGGTCATCCGACGGGCGGCGCCTGGCTTTCGTCAGTTACCAGTGGCTCCGTTAGCCCCAAAAGCTTCCAACATCGCCCGAAATGCCGGCTTCGGCTGCAAATCCCGATCGAACAGTAGCGCGGCGCCCTGCCCCGGGTAATTGTCTTGGAATCCACGACCGCCGGTCCGTAACACCCCAGATCTGAATCGCCGTGCAGCCCGCATGCTTCAAGCAAACGGAAACGATCTCCCGATAACGCCTCGCTTGTGCCGCCAGATCGCTCTCCGCAGCGTTGCCCCGCGCATCCACCGGGATGCGCACATCGAGTTCGGTTAAATGCACCTGCAGTCCCAAAGCCGTCAGCCGTGCGATGTTGGCATCCAGCCCGTCCATGGTGACGTCCTTCGGATCGATCGAGACGTGCAATTGCAGCCCCGCGCCGTGAAGCGGTACTCCGCGCGCCAGCATGCCCTTCAGCAATTCATACATGGCATCGGATTTCGCATTATGATGCGCGTCTTCCACGCTGTAGTCGTTGTAGAAAAGCAGCGCCCGCGGATCGGCCGCATGCGCCCAGCGAAATGTCCGATCGATATATCCTGGCGCGGACCAGATCGAGTCTCGCATCTTGCCGTCGGGAGTCCAGCGCCTCGTTCACTACGTCCCAGGCGAACACCTTTCCCGCGAAATGCGATACCACCGTGGCGATGTGCTTTTCCAACATCGCGGAAAGCTCCGCAGGCGTGAATTTGCCCTTCGCCAGCCACGCCGGATTGTAGCTGTGCCAGCACAAATTGTGGCCGCGCAGTTGCATGCCGTGCGCCTGGGCGAAGTCCACCAGCTTGTCTCCGGCCTCGAAGCGGAAGGAACCCTGCTGGGGCTCGGTGGCCGTCCACTTCATTTCGTTTTCGGCTTCGATCATGTTGAACTGCTGCGCGACCAACGACGCATAAGCGGGATCGCTCAACGAACGCGTGTCGACGGCGGCGCCGATCAGCACATGGTGGCTCTCGGCGGCGGAGCGCAACGTCTGTGCCGGCGCGCCAGCCAGCGCCAGCCCCAGAAAGGCAACAACGGTCTTCATTTACTGGTAACGTAGCACCGCGTGCAGCCTATCTGAAGACGCCGGTGTGCCCCAACGAATACCGCCCCGGCTGCGGATACACGCACAACCCGTGCGGCCCTTTTCCCACCCGGATGCGCGCCAGCAAGTGTCCGTCGCCCGTATCGATGGCGTACACTTCCTTGCTATAGCGGCCCGAAAGCCACAGCACCTTGCCGTCCGCCGAAACGCCGCCCATATCGGGCGTGCCATGTGGGATGTCCCATTTGCGGGCGACCTTGCGCGTCGCAAAGTCGATGATCGAAACGCTGCCTTCGCCGCGGTTCGACACATACAGCACCTTGGAATCGCGGCTGGCGTACAGCCCGTGCGCGCCCTTGCCTGTGGGCACGAACCCCAGAATCTTCATGTGGACGCCGTCGACCATATGCACGCCGTTAGCCTGCATATCGGCCACATAGAAAACTTCTCCATCCGGCGACAGCTTCACATCCTGCGGCATCCCCCCCCCGGGAAAGTCCAGGGTGCCCACCACCGTCTGCGTTTCCACGTCGACCTTCACCACCGCGCCGGCGAATTCGCAGCTCGCAATCAAGTATCGGCCGTTCGCCGAAAAATCCATGTGATCGACGCCGCGGCAAGGCACTGGCACCGATTTCACCAGCTTCATGGTCTGGGCATCGCGGAAATCCAGTTGGTGAATGCGCTCGGCCACCACGATGGCGAACTTGCCATCCGGCGTGTAGTACATGTTGTAGGGGTCCTTGACCTTCAGGGTCTCGCCCTTCTTTCCGGTGGCCGGATCGATGCGCGTAATGGTATCGCCCAAGTCGCAAAGCACCCACAGCGACTTCAGATCGAACGATGGCGTGACATGCTGCGGCTGGCGGCCGACGCGAAAGTGATCGACGATCTTAAAGGTCTTCGGGTCGATGACATCCACGGTGTTGCTGCCGCTATTGGGCACATACACCAGCGAAGGAAACTTGCGGACCACGGGGCTGAGATTTCCGGCTCGCATCCGCCGAATAGATGTCGCGTTTATCCAGCACCGGGGGCATTCCCGGCAGCGGCGACACAGGTTGATCGGCCGCCGATAAAACGCACAGCGTGGCCAGAGTAATGCAAGACATTATGGAGAATTTCATGAGAGGTTTAGTGTGTAGAAGAAACGGAGCACAACGGTTCTCGAAATGACTTCCGCGGACTGCTTGCCCATGCGGATGCAGTCGGGAATTCCGATGCCGGTGTAGGCGTTACCCGCCAGGTGCAAACCCGCTATGGCGTCGCGGCGAGCCTCGATTTCCTTCAGCCGCCGGGGATGGCCCACGGTGTACTGCGCCATCGAACGCGGCCAGCGGAAGATTCGTGAAAACGACGGCGCGGCGTTGAATCCCACAATATCGTGCAATTCGCCAACCACCGTCGCGATAATACTATCGTCGCTATCGCCCAGGATCGCGGCATCGTCCATGCCGCCGAGAAAACAGCGCGCCAAAGTAATCCCTTGCGGCACGCGATCGGAAAATTTCGTTCCCACCCAGGTGCAGGCGACCAGCCGGCGCCGTTCCCGTTTGGGCACCAGAAAACCGAAGCCGTCCAGCGGCCTGGGAAACGCGCTGGTGGGAAAACCGAGGGCCACCGTCATCGACGAACTGTAGGCAATCCCGCCCAACAGTTCCGCCAGGCGCCCGTCCAGTCCGCCCGCCAAACGCGCCGCCTGATGCGCCTCACAGGCCAGCACCAGTTGCGAGCATTCCAGCCAGCCGCTGTCCAGCCGCACCCGGAAGCCGCCGCCGGTCCGCTCCACTGCTTCGGCCCGGGCATGCACCACCGTGGCGTGCTCTTCGATCCGGTTCTCGAGCGCCGATACCATTTCGCCCAATCCGCGCTTCAAAGTCCGGAACAAAGGCAGCTTTTTCGCGTGCGGCTTTGTTCGCCTTCATTTCCGTCAGCACGCCTTTGGTGAGGCTTCCATACTTGGCTTCCAGTTCCACGAATCGCGGCAGCACGCTGTTGATGCTCAGCACGCTGGGGTTTCCGCCGTAGATCCCCGAAAGCAGCGGCTCGGCCAGATAATCCACCGCTTCGGCGCCGTAATGCGCCGTCACGAAATCCGCAACCGATTGATCTTCCGCGTGCCGTCCCGGCGGATGGAAGAGTTCCATCCCCATGCGAAACTTGGTGCCCCACCCGAGCAGCCGCGTACTCAACAGCGGCAGCAGTTTGGTCGGCACCATCAACTGCAGGCCGTCCGGCAGCGGCACCAGACGTCCGTCCTTCCAGACGTAGGTAACCCGCAAATGGTCGTTCGACCCGATCACGCCGGCGGCCAACCCCAGTTCGCCAATCAACTCCATGGCGGCCGGTTTCATGGAAATAAAGCTGTCCGGCCCCGCTTCGATCACGCAACCTTCCACGTTTTCGGTTTGAATCACACCGCCTAAACGAGGCCGCGCCTCGACGATGGTGGAAGGCACCCCGGCCTTCGCCAGATAGTACGCCGCCGATAACCCGGAAATGCCGCCACCAATGATAGCTACCGGAGAATCCATGAAAGATAATTATCTCAAGTCGCTAGTCTCCTTGCTCGATTTTCGTTCGGCGCGCCTGCTATCATGGTAGGAATTTCTAACGTATTCGCAGCTTTCACCTGTAAAGCGAGCCGCCCGGAGGTCACTGCATGTACCGCTTGTCGTTCTATTCCATGGTCTTATTCATCCTGATCGTCATGGCCGCCGCACCTTTGCCGGCCACCGTTACGATCAAGTCGATCACCCCCTCGGTAACTTCGCCCCAACCCGTAGGAACTCCGGTTACCTGGAGGGTTACGGCTACCGACACGAACGCGAACCCGCTCACTTTTCAATTCAACGTGGCGTACGGCAGCCAACCGTTCGCCTTGGTCAGCGATTTCAACATTGGAACCCAGTCGGGAAAAGTCTGGCTGTCGCAGCATTTCAATTGGGCGACCATCGCGGGCGAGGGAGCTTACACCATTCAAGTGATAGCCAAGGATTTTGTTTCCGGCGAA
This sequence comes from Bryobacterales bacterium, assembly GCA_963738375.1. GTDB lineage: Bacteria > Acidobacteriota > Terriglobia > Bryobacterales > Bryobacteraceae > Bog-159. The sequence continues at coordinate 61,516 of CAVTWL010000010.1, forward strand.
ACCGCCACCCAGACCGCCAGCTATACCCTGACTTCCCTCGCCCCCGTGAAATTCGCTGTAAGCCCAACCTCAAACGCGCTCGTAGCCCTCTTCAGTGCCCCCTCCTGCGCCGCCGGCAGCCAAATGCGCGTCGCCTACTTCTCCGGGACAAACCCGCCAAATTACACCGGTTTTTCGCCCTGCAATCCACCCGTCAGCATGAACTTCTACGTGGCTGGAATGCTGCCGTCCACCACCTACACCATGTATGCCCAGGTCCAAACGGGATCGCAACTGTACAACGGCGCCAGCCTGCCGTTTACTACGGGCGCCCTGCCCGATCTGGGCAAACAACATTCATTTCCCACTTTCACGGTAAAGGTCCCCGCCGGTTCCCAAACCGATACCAACGACGGCATGCTGCTGTGGGCCTTCACCGGCACCGTCATTCCCGTGGCCACCGACCTCAACGGCAATATCAATTGGTATTACGGCGCAGGTTCGGCAACCCTGGTGACGCGCCCCCTCCCCGATGCGACCGTGCTCACGCTGCAGAACGGCGCTTCGTGGAACTCCGCCACCGATGAAACCCTGCAACTGGTCCGCGAAATCGACTTGGCAGGCAATATCGTGCATGAAACCAATACGGGCGTCGTGGCGCACCAGCTCGCCGCCATGGGCGCCGTGGACGGCTTGCCCTGCTGGAACGTGCCCAATCCCGCGCCGGTTGGGACTGCCTGCATGAACGAATTCGACCACGAGGCCATCCGCTACACCATCGGCAATAATTCCTATACCGCGGTTTTGGCCCACGTCGAAAGGGTCTTTCCGGCAGGCACACAGGGCAGCAGCCCCACCGGTCCGCCGCTCGACATCCTCACCGAAATGGCGATCGTCCTCGATTCCAACTGGCAGGTGGCCTGGTATTTCGATCCCCTGCAGCAGCTCGACATCAACCGTGCCGCCGTCCTGGGTGAAACCTGCGCCAACCCCGGTTGCGCGGTGAAAATGCTGTTATCCTCCGTCGCCAACGACTGGACCCACGGCAATACCATTCAGTACCAACCCACCACGGGCAACCTCCTGGTTTCCCTGCGCGACCAGGATTGGGTGGTCAATGTGAACTACGACAACGGCGCCGGCGCCGGCAACGTGCTTTGGCGCATGGGCCCGGACGGTGACTTTACCATCGTCGCCCCCAAAGGCGATACCTGGCCGTGGTTCTCGCATCAGCATGACGCTGGCTTTGCCAACAACGGAAGCGGCCCCTTCGTGGTATTCGACAACGGAAACACCCGTGTTTCGCCGCCCCCGTTAGGCACGGGGTCGGGCGCCAGCCGCGGTATGTCCCTTACTGTAAACCAGACCACCATGCAAGTGACGCCGGTAGTCAGCGCCGCCTTGGGCACGTACTCTTCCGCCTTGGGTAGCGCGCAACTGCTTTCCGACGGCCTCTATATGTTCCAGCCGGGCATACCGGGCGCTATATCGATCGAAATCGACCCCACGGCCGGCTCTCTCACCGGCCCGCAAGTCCTGAAAATCCAGAGCCCAACCGCCTCGTATCGCTCCTGGCAGATGCCCAATCTGTATTCGCCTCCGTCCTGGTAGAACGAGACCTTCGCCAGTTGCATACCGCCTCGCCGCTGCCGGCGACGCTCCGCGCAAATTCATATTTACAGGTCCGTTAATCCGTCATATAATTTAGGTAGACCCACTTGGAGGTGGGGTTTACCGTGAACGCCTCCGCCGAGTTCCGCCATAAAGTCGTCAGCCCCGAACGCGCCATGGATTTCGTGCGCTCCGGCAACCGCATCTGGATTCACGAAGGCAACGCCACGCCACAGCCGCTGATCGAGGCCCTTCTGGCCCGCGCGCCGGAACTCGAAAACGTCGAAGTCGTCCACATGCTGACGCTCGGCAGCGCCGGCTACACCCTGCCGGAATACGCCGGCATTTTCCGCCACAACGGGTTGTTCCTCGGCCATAACGTCCGCCCCGCCGTCGCCGCCGGCCGCGCCGATTACACTCCCATCTATCTCAGCGAAATCGAAAAGCTGTTCCAGTCCGGCGAAATGCCTCTCGACGTGGCCTTTATCCAGGTCTGCCCGCCCGACGAACACGGCTACGTGAGCCTGGGCACCAGCATCGACTGCACGCTGACCGCCGCCCACTGCGCCCGCTACGTCATCGCCGAAGTCAACGACCAGATGCCCCGCACGCTGGGCGATACCTTCCTGCACGTCAGCCAGATCGCGGCCTTTGTCGAAACCTCGCGCCCGCTGATCGAAATGCCCGCCGTCGCCTCCACGCCCGCGCAAAACGGCATCGCCCGCAACGTCGCGCCACTGATCCCCGATGGCGCCACCCTGCAACTGGGCATCGGCGGCATTCCCAATGCCGTGCTGGAACTGCTCTACGACCGCCGCGACCTGGGCATCCACAGCGAGATGTGTCCCGATGGCATCGTCCCGCTGATCGAAGCCGGCGTCATCAACGGCGACGCAAAACCCTCCATCGCGGCAAAGCCGTCGCGGGCTTCGTCCTGGGAACCAAGCGCATCTTCGATTTCATCCACAACAATCCCGCTTTTCGAATTCCACCCCACGCAGTACGTGAACGATCCCTTCGTGATCGCGCAGAACGACCGCATGATCGCCATCAACTCCGCGATCCAGGTGGATCTGACCGGCCAGGTATGTGCCGATTCCATTGGCGCGACGCCTTACAGCGGCTTCGGCGGCCAACTGGATTTCATCCGCGGCGCGGCGCGATCGAAGGGCGGCAAGCCCATCATCGCCCTGCCTTCCACCGCGCGCGGCGGGCACGATCTCGCGCATCGTGCCGGTGCTCGATCCGGGGGCGGGCGTGGTCACGGGGCGCGCCGAAGTGCATTACGTGGTCACCGAATACGGCGTCGCTTATCTGTGGGGCAAGACCCTCCGCCAGCGCGCCGAAGCCCTGATCGCCATGGCCGATCCCCGTTTCCGCGATGAACTGTCCGACTACGCCGAGCGCGCCCATCACCTGCAGCGCAGTCCATCGAAAAGCAGTTCCCTTATGGAGGTCGCATGACCAACGCCAAACCCGATCGCGGCAAGGTCGAGTTGAATTCCGAAGAGTGCAAAGGATGCGGGCTCTGCGTGGAAGCCTGCCCGCCCAAGGTCCTGCTGCTTGCGGACCGCTTGAATCGCTACGGCTACCATCCGCGGCTTATACCGGAGTCGGCTGCACCGGCTGCGGCATCTGCTTCTTCGTTTGTCCCGAACCGGGCGCCATCACCGTGCTGCGCGCGCGCCGCCTGAGGAGGATTCCGCCATGCAAAAGCAAATGACCAAAGGCAATGAAGCGATCGTGAAAAGCGCCATTCTGGCCGGCTGCCGCGCCTTCTACGGCTACCCCATCACGCCCGCCAGCGAAATCGCCGAAGCGGCCGCGCTCTACATGCCGCAGGCCGGCGGCGTCTTCCTGCAGGCCGAAAGCGAAGTCGCCGCCGTCAACATGCTGTACGGCGCGGCGGCCACCGGGGTGCGCGCCATGTCCGCCTCCAGCGGTCCCGGCATCAGCCTGATGCAGGAAGGCATCAGCTACATCGCCGGCGCGGAACTGCCCTGCGTGGTCGCCGACATCATGCGCGGCGGTCCCGGCCTGGGCAACATCGCGCCGGAGCAGGGCGATTATCACCAGGTGGTGAAAGGCGGCGGCCACGGCTGCTACCGCACCATCGTGCTGGCGCCCAATTCCGTGCAGGAGATGGCGGACCTGACCGCGCGAAGCTTTCGACCTGGCCGACCGCTACCGCAATCCCGTCTTCGTGCTGGCCGACGGCTACATCGGGCAGATGATGGAGCCGGTGGAATTTCCCGATCCGCTGGCGCCCCCCGCACCCCCGAATGGGCGGTGGCCGGCAACTCCGCAAACCCGCGCCAACCTGATCAGTTCCATTCGTCCTGGAACCCGACAAACTCGAGGCCCACGTTCTCGCAGCTGGAAGCCAAGTACAAGCGCGCCGAGCGCGAAGCGGTGCAGTTCGAGGATTGGCGCACGGAAGACGCCGAAATCGTCCTGGTGGGCTACGGCATCGTTTCCCGCATCCTGAAAGCAGGTGGTGGAAATGGCCCGCGCGCGCGGCATCGCCGTAGGTCTGCTGCGCCCGATCACTTTGTATCCGTTCCCCGGCGAGCGCCTCCGCCAGCTCAGCCGAACGGCCCGCCAATTCATGGTGGTGGAACTGAGCACCGGGCAGATGATCGAAGACGTACGGCTCTCGCTCGAAGGCCGCCGCCCGGTGGAGTTCTACGGCCGGCGTGGGAGGCAACGTGCCCAGCGCCGAAGAGGTACTGCAAGCCCTGGAAACCCATCTGGAGGTGGAAGCTTATGTCTAGCTACGCGATCACCCACGAAAGGCGAAAGCCTTCTACCCCATCTACGAACGCAAAGCCGAGCTCCAGCACCAGACCCACTACTGCCCCGGCTGCGGGCACGGCGTGGTCCACAAATTGATCGCGCGCGCCATCGACGAATTGGGCATCCAGGATCGCACCATGCTGGTCAGCCCCGTGGGCTGCTCCGTCTTCGCCTATTACTACTTCGATGTCGGCAACATGCAGGTGGCCCACGGCCGCGCCCCGGCCGTCGCCACCGCGGTAAAACGCAGTTGCCCGCAGTCCATCGTTCTCGATTACCAGGGCGATGGCGACCTGGCCGCCATCGGCTGCGCGGAAATCGTACACGCCGCCAACCGCGGCGAGCCCATCACGGTGATCTTCGTCAACAACGCGATCTACGGCATGACCGGCGGCCAGATGGCCCCCACGACGCCGCTCGGCACGAAAAGCACCACGTCGCCTTTCGGCCGCAGCCAGTGGAACGAAGGCTACCCCATGCACGTCAGCGAATTGCTGGCATCGCTCGAAGCGCCGGTGTATATCGAGCGAGTCGCCTTGGGCAACAACAAGCAGGTGATGAACACCGGCCGCGCCATCCGCCGCGCCATTGAAAACCAGGTGCGCGGCATCGGGTTCTCGATGGTCGAAGTTCTGTCGCCTTGCCCGACCATCTGGAAACTCGATCCGCTGGATGCCCAGCGCCGCGTGCTGGAAGAAATGCCCAAGACCTTCCCTCTGGGCATTTTTCGCGACCGCACCAAGGATGCGCCCGTCCGTCCCGAGCCGCCTCGCCCCCCGCCCTTGCCGATATTCCGGCGCTGCTTGGCCTGACCGGGGAGAGCGGCGTGACCGTTCCGCCTGTGTCGCACGAACGCGCCGCGGCAACCGATGCCCGCGTGAAGATCGCCGGGTTCGGCGGGCAGGGCGTGCTGCTGCTCGGCGAAGTCCTGGCCGAAGCCGCCCTGATCGCGGGTCTGGAAGTCTCCTGGCTGCCGTCTTACGGTCCCGAAATGCGGTCGGGCACTTCCAACTGTCACGTCCGCCTTTCCACCCGGCCCATCGATTCCCCGCTGGTTTCGGTTCCCAATGTTCTGCTCGCGCTCAACGAGCCGTCGCTGCGCAAATTCATCGGCACGGTGCAGCCGCGGCGGCTGGGTCTTCTACAACGGCAACTTCCGTGCCCGACGGCTGCGAGCGCGCCGACATCCACACCATCGCGCTGCCCTTCACCGCTATCGGCGACGAATTGGGCGCTGCCAAAGCCGCCAACATCGTGATGCTGGGCGCGCTGCTGGAAGCCACCAACCAACTGTCCGAAGAACATGTCACCGCGGCCCTGCGCAAACTTGTGAAGAGCGAACGCTGGATGAAGATCGACCTGGCCGCCATGGCCCGCGGCCGCGAGGCCGCGCGAAAGGAGATTCGCCATGACAACTGAAAACGATCCCAACCTCGTCGTTTATTTCGATAACCAATACGTGCCGCTGCGCGATGCCCGCGTCAGCATCCTGACGCACGCGCTGCACTACGGCACCGGCGTCTTCGACGGCATTCGCGGCTACTGGGACGACCGCCAGAAGCAGTTGTTCTTCCTCCGTCCCCTGGAGCACTTCCGCCGCTGGAAAGCCAACTGCAGGCATCCTCCGCATCGGCGTCGCGCCGGATGCCTCGGAGCTGTGCGGCATCGCCGTCGCAACTGGCTCCGCCGCAACCATTTCAACTCGCACGTGTACGTCCGGCCGCTCGCCTATAAATCGGCCGAGCGCATCGGCGTCAATCCCGACGACCGCGACGCTTTCTCGGTCATCGCGGTGCCCTTCGGCGATTATCTGGATAGCCGCCACGGCCTGCACGCCGGCGTGGTTTCCTGGCGTCGAGTCGAAGACAACGCCATTCCGGGCCGCGCCAAGATCTGCGGATCTTACGTGAACAGCGCGCTGGCAGGCGACGAAGCGCGCCGCAACGGTTTCGACGAAGCCATCTTCCTCACCGAAGCCGGGCACGTCGCCGAAGGCGCGACCTGCAACATTTTCATTGTGCGCGACGGCAAGCTGATCACGCCTCCCGGAACGGAAAACATTCTCGAAGGCATCACGCGCAACTGCGTCATGGAAATCGCCCGCGCCGAACTGCACCTGGACGTGGTCGAGCGTCCCGTGGATCGCAGCGAGCTCTATCTCGCGGACGAGATGTTTTTCACCGGCACCGCCGTTGAACTCGCCCCCGTCACGCGCGTGGACCATCGCACGGTCGGCTCGGGCGCCATCGGCCCGGTCGCCGCTGAGTTGCGGTTTCTTTATCTGGAAGCGACGCGCGGCCATTTGCCCAACTATCGTCACTGGTTGCTGCCGGCTTATGATTTGGGTCCGGCGGAGGCGGAGCAGGCGGAGCCGGTGCTGGCTGGACGCGGGCGAAGGCGATATGTGGGGCGTGTAGGCCATCAGGTATGCGCGGATAGAAACGACGGCCGAACGTCATACCCATGCTTCCGCACCTCAGCCCACTGCGTGGCCCTTTGCAAAGCATCGCTGTCGGCGAACGGCGAGACAACGACGGCAGTAATCAGCGACTCTGCCTCGATTCGGCGCCGCTTGAAGTCCTGCACGTAGGGGTGCCGCTTGTTTCCATTCAACGGGCGTCGATGAGGAATATTGTCGAAGTCAAAGTGACGGTTCAGACCGTCGAACGGGTCCGGGCACTCGACAACGGCCCGCACCTCGTGTTCTGAGATGTATTCTCGACGTTTCGTGTTGATGAACTGAAGCGTATTGAAATTTCCAATCTGATACAGCCGATCCTCACCATAACGCATAAGACCGATGTGGGTCCGGTCATGCATTCCGTCCAAGCACGCTTTCAGCCGCGCATATGTTGAACAGATGGCGACACCGCCCTCACCAAACTTCTTCCACATTTCGAAAGTCTCTCCGCCGAATAGGTGCCAACATACAACGAAATACCATTCCCGGGATTGCGAGAGCCATCCAATGTGATGATCTAAGGTGATCTCGTCCTGTGGAACACCCCGACGCAGGCCGCAAACTCGTCGAAGGCAGTCCTCGGGCGGGATGCCCTCCTGATCATCCTGGATGAAACGGTCAGCGCGCGTAAAGTGAAGCTCCTCGTTGGCCATCAGATCTTCGAAGAAAGCGAACGGCAGAAACCGCCAAATTTCAACGTTCGGGGAGTCATGCTCCAGATTGTCGAAATACGAGGTTAGGGGCATCTCAGTTCACTCAGTCCCCCGCCAGCCAACCCTCCCACGCCTTCTCCGCCTTCAGCCCCTCCTCCGCCTTCGGGCCGAAGAAATAAAACCCACCGACAAAGTACGTCTGCCCGCCGAAGCCGCAGGTGCTGAGCATGGCCGCGCCCGGCGCGGGTTCTTCCAGCCGAATCACCACCTCGTGCAGATCCGGCTCCGGCCCGACCTTCTCCACTGTGCCTGCGATCGGCGCGGCGCCGGCCGGCGACTGGATCTTAACCCCGACCCCCAGCGCGGGCCAGCCGAGCCTGCCCGTCACCGCCCGCCATCCTTCGACCACGGTGCCCGCCACGGGCGCCATCACCTGAAAGTGCGCGCCGGGCTGGCCCTTGTATTGCGACAGATACATGCGCAACACGACAAAGAATGCGGGCCAGCCTTTCTCGACCTCACCCAACTGGTTGTCCCAATCGTCGGTATCCGCAAACAGGCTGTGGACCACGCGCACGGTACACGTGCCGCCGTCGCGCGCTTCCACCGTCCACTCCGTGGCCATCGCCGGCGCGCCCGGTCCCAGCCCTTCGCCGGTCGCGCTGAAACTCCGCGGCGCGTCCCAGGCCGTCACTTGGGACTCGGAATCCATGCCGGGCCCGAAGTTCAAAATCATTTTGCCGCCGGCCCGCGGCTCTACCTGCGCGGGCACGAACCACTTCGAAATGCCCGGCCCGGTCGCGATCGTCTCCCAAACTTCCTCGGGAGTGCCGGGCACTACGGTTTCCACCGTGATCGACCGGCGTCCGTTTGCTTCCTTCTTTACGCTCATGCTTGCTCCTTCGAATTCGTATTGGCCATCATCGGATAGGACATCGCGACCAAGCGGTGCGGCCGACCGCCCGGCGCTTTTTCGTGGTGATACTTCGCGGCCAGATGCGTAATCGCGTGGGTCAGCTCCCGGCTGAATGCCGCGCGCTCGGCCGCCGACCGGAAACGAATCACGGTGTCGACCGAAAATGTCGGCAGCCGTTTCTCGGTCTCGGCCGATCGCGTCAGCAGCGCCTTCACTTCCCGCACGATGCGCGCGGCCAGCGCGATTAAGTAGCTGGCCGACAACCGGTCGGGGTTGCGGTCGGGGTCGGCTGCGACTGGGCCCATCGCGCCGGGGGAGACCAGGTATGTGGTGGCGCTCGCTACCATTTTGCGTTCGGTGAGCCCGCCCCACTGGCGCTTCTCGGCGACGCGCACCAGGTCGTACGATTCGAGCGCGCGCAGGTGGTAGTTGATCTTCTGCCGCGGAATGCCAAGCCGCCCGGCCAGCGTCGCGGCCGAAGCCGGTTCCGCCAGTTCGAATAGGAGACGGCTGCGCACCGGATCGAGCGCCACCACCGCCGCCGCGGGATTGTCAATGACTTCCACTGCCAGCATCGATATGGCTATTGAACCATTGACAACTTTTATTGTCAAGGGACGGATAAAATTTCCACCACGCGAAAATCGTCGTCCGCGGCGGTTTGGGTAAAAATGACCTTGGCCTTTACTCGCGCCTCCGAGGAGAAATGCTCAAGGCTTTCCTTGGGCGTGCGAGCCATATAGGCCTGCAGGTCGTCCCAGCCCTTCATCTTCGTGGGAGGGATCAGCCCGATGCTGACCATGCGCCTGGGACGCATGTTGGCGGGGTACTTCGGCAAGTGCGCCAGGTCCACAGCCAGGTTCCGGCAGGTGGATACGTTCTTGGTGGTGGTGCGAATGCAAAAATCCATGGAGGCGCATTGCTGGTGCGTCTTCCCGAGGCAGAATTCTTCGAGCGGCTCGGGAATCCAGACCAGTTGAACGGCGCCGGGCGTGAATTTTCCTCCCGGAAGCTGTACGTAGAGGGTCTGCTCGAGTTCCACGCTGCTTTCCCCAGGGCGCGCAGGCTGGGCCGCGGACGGCGCGCAGATCATGGCAGCGGCGGCCAGGGTCCGCAAGCAAGTAAGAGCATGCATGAATCGATTATCGCCGAGCGCGCTTACTTCGGCTGCGCGCCGCCGCGTTCCAATTCGCCCATGCGCTGCTGGATGGCGGCCGCATCGGCGGCCTTCGGAGCGAGATGCAAATAATTGGCGAAGTGCTCGATTGCGCCACGGGCGTCGCCCTTATCGGCCAGCACCTTGCCCAGCAGCGCCTCGGCGGCCGGATAGTCGTGGTCCTTGTCCATTTCGATCGCCCTGCGAACGGATCTCTCAGCCACGACCGCTTGCTTCAACTCGTAGTGGGCCGCGGCGTCATAGTAATAGATTCCAGGAAACTCCACCGGGTCCAGTTGCATGGCGCGCTCGCCCAGAGCCGCCGCTTCCTCCATCCTTTTTCCACCCACAGCCAGGCGCATTAACTGCAAGTAGGGCCGGATGTATTTCGGATCGGCCTTCACCGCGTGCTCGCACGCATCGCCAGCTTCTTTCGCCTGCCCTTGCTGCTCCAGCACCTCGCCGAGCTGGCTCCAGGCTTGGGCGTAATCCGGATACACCGCGACCGCCCGTTCGAACTGCTTCTGCGCGCCGGGCAGTTTGCCATCGCTCATGGCGGCCAGCCCCTTGTCGTAGGCTTTGGCGGCCTCCTTGGGGACATGCAGAGCACTCACGGACACGGTGGACCCTTCGGGATCGCCGATCTGCTTCAGCACGATCACCGCGCCGTCATGTAGCGTCACGTTGGCCTTCCGGTAGCCTTTCAGCCAGATGGTGACGGAACACTTGTCGTCCCAGCGGCGCGTGATAGCGTCGGCGCCGGGGTCGATCACCATCGGAACCATATAGACGACGGACCCGTTGGCGAACGCGTTCAAAACGTGGCATGGCGGAAATTCCCCGCCCGACGGAGGGGTGGTGAATAGCGGCGCCGAAGGAAGGTTGGCGCCGTTCTCAACAGATAGCGTGGCGCGATATTGCTGGTTCTGCGCGAAACAAGCCCCGGCCGTCGCCAGCACGCAACCAATCTGGAATGCCCGGTTCATGGCATCTCATAATAACTCACGGTCGCCGCTTTTGAAGACCACGCCATGCCGGCCAACGCTGGCCTCGTCTTGACACACTTCTGCTTCGTTGGCTATATAGAAGCATGCGGGCCGCCAACCAGCGGTTGTGCGGAATCACAGCAATGAACTGAAAACCACTCTGGAGAATGAAATGACCTGGCACTCAATCGCGCTCGTCTTGCCCAGTCTTCTTTCAGCCTGCGCCATGGCAGCACAGCAACCACAATCCCCACAACCCGAGAAGTCGAAACCGCCCGTCAAAACGGAACAGCGCGGGCGTATCCTAGGTATCGGCGGCGTCTTCTTCAAATCCGAGAATCGCGACCAGATGCGCGATTGGTATTCGAAGCACCTGGGACTCGCCGACAAGGGGGGAGGCCTGATGCTTCCCTGGCGGGAACACGACGACCCCCAGAAAGAACACGTAACGGTTTGGTCGATCTTTCCCGCCTCCACCCACTATTTCGATCCCGGACACGCATCCTTCATGATCAACTACATCGTCGACGACATGGACGCGCTCCTCGGCCGCTTAAAAGAAGAGGGAGTCAGAATTGACGATAAACGGATGAATGAGTCCTACGGCCGCTTCGCGTGGATCTATGACCTGGATGGCAATAAGATCGAACTCTGGCAGCCGCTGCCCGCCAAGCCCTAAGGGCCCTCCACTGCAAACGAAGCATTTGGTTTCTTAGCCGGCGGCGCGAGGCTGGCTTATCCTTATGTATACAGCCTGACTTAACAGTTTACCTGTATATGTGCGATGATGTTCTGGTGGCGAATCGAAAGCGATCCAATCCGGCCGGGCTCCTGGCCGCCGAAATCCGCGCCGTATGCGGTAAGCTCAAGCGCCGCCTGCGCGTGCACGGAGGCAGCCACGATCTGACCCCATCCCAGGTCGCCGCCGTACTTCGGCTCGAAACCGGCGGGCCGGCCACGGTCTCGCATCTGGCGCGAGCCGAAGCCATGCGCCCGCAATCCATGAGCGCCGTGATTGCGCCGCTGCGGGAAGCGGGCCTGGTCTGGGCGCGTCCCCGACCCGGGCGACGGCCGCCAAACGCTCATGTCCCTGACGTCCAAATGCCTGCGGCTGCTGCACGACGGCAGAGCCGCCAGGCAGGACTGGCTCACCGCCGCCATCTCCCAAAAGCTATCCGCACCGCGAACAAGAAAAACTCACAGCGCCGCGCTCCAACTGCTTAGCCGCTGATTCGAGGACTGACCCAATGCCCCTCACAACTCTTGACCCCGACACCGCATTCATCGTCATCGACCTGCAACAAGGCATCGTCAACGGAAACTTCATTCATCCCATCGCCGCCATCGTTCATCGAACGTGCGCGCCGATCGACGCCTTCCGCGCACAAAACCTCTCAGCCGCTCTGGTCAATGTGGCTGGACGGCCGCCGGGCCGCACCGAACAGGGCCCCCGCGCCAACATCGCTTTCTCCAAAGTCTGGACCCGACTGCTGCCCGACTGGATAGGCAGCCAGACGATATCGCCGTCACCAAGCGAAGCTGGGGCGCCTTTGCCACCACCGACCTAGAGCGCCAACTGAAAGCGCGAGGCGTAACCCAGAACGTCACCGGCTCGAACTCGATGGCGTGAAGCATCGATAGCGGTGAGGATGCCCGGCACAACTAACCCGCATCGCGCAACGACGTCTCCGCGAAGCGCCGGAGAAACCGGGGACGGTCCACGCATCGGCGAAATCATCTCGCTCCCAGGAAATCCTCGATCGCTGCAAAAGAAAGGAACCCTCATCATGAACTGGCTTTGGCTATTGTCATATTTCTTCGCAGGCGTCTTCGCCGCAAACGCCATCCCGCATTTCGTCTCCGGCATGACGGGCCGCCCCTTCCAAAGTCCCTTCGCCAAACCGCCCGGCAAAGGGCTCTCCTCTTCGCCGTCAACGTCCTCTGGGGATTCTTCAACGCGGTCGTCGCCTATCTGCTGGTCGTGCGAGTCGGCGCCTTCCATCCGCGCACGACCACCCACATCCTCGCGTTCGGCCTGGGCGCGCTGCTCATCAGCCTCCACGCGGCGCATCACTTCGGCCAGTTTCATGGAGGCAATTCGCCGCCGCGCCCATGACCAACCCGATGTCCGGCACCTTCCGCTCCCTCGCAGAAGCTTCAACTTCCGCCTGTGGACCGCGGGCGCCCTCGTCTCCAACGTCGGCACCTGGATGCAGCGCGTCGCGCAGGACTGGCTGGTCCTGACGCAATTGACCCATCACGATGCGTCCGCGCTGGGCATCGTCATGGGCCTGCAGTTCGCGCCCGCAGCTTCTCTTCCTCCCCTGGACGGGATCGGCCGCCGACCGCCTCAATCAGCGCAAGCTCCTGATGTTCACCCAGGCCACTATGGGCGTGCTTGCTCTCGTCTTGGGAGCTCTCACCATCGCCGGCGTCGTCCGCCTCTGGCACGTGTACCTGTTCGCCTTTCTCTCCGGCTCCGCTGCCGCGCTGGATGCGCCGGTGCGGCAGACCTTCGTCGCCGAAATGGCCGGCGATGCGGAACTTGCCAAATGCCATCGCGTTGAACTCAACATCATTCAATGCGGCCCACATGATCGGTCCCGCGGCCGCCGGTTTGCTCATCGCCGGCGTCGGCATCGGCTGGGCCTTCCTTCTGAACGGGATCTCCTTCGCGGCGGTTCTCATCTCCATGTCTTTCTTCCGCGTCTCCGAGATTGCGTCCCAATGCCCGGGCGCACCGCACGCGCATCCGGATTTCTGGAAGGCTTTCGCTACGTCTGGAGCAAGCCGGACCTCCGGGCCATCCTGATCATGCTGTTCCTGATCGGCACCTTCGGCTTGAACTTCCCCATCTTCATCTCCACCATGGCCGTCAACGTCTTCCACTCCGACGCGCGCGGGTTCGGCCTGCTCTCCTCCATCATGGCCGTAGGCACGCTCTGCGGAGCTTTGTTCGCTGCCGGCCGGCGGAAAACAAACATGGCGTCTCTGCTGGCGGGCGCCGCCGTCTTCGGGCTCGGCTGCACGCTCGCCGCCCTGGCCCCTGGATACTGGTGGTTCGGGGCCGCCCTCACGATCATCGGCGCGGCCGGGCTGACCTTCACCAACGGCACCAACAGCATCATGCAACTCTCCACCGAACCCGCCATGCGCGGCCGGGTGATGGCGCTGCGCGTCGGGATCGCACTCGGCGGAACACCCATTGGCGCGCCCATCGTTGGTTGGGTCGCCAACCACTTCGGTCCGCGATGGGCGCTCGGCATCGGCGCGGCCGCGGGCTTTGCCGCGGCGCTGGTCGCGGCCTTCGTACTGGCAAGCCGAAAAGAGTCCCAGCTCGCGTAGCATGCTCCTTTGCCCTCTCCCCCTTAGACAAACACCGCGCGCCAAAGCGTCACTACCAGCGCGTGCGTCACCATGCTGGCCCGGATGCTCCGCGCCTGCCGGTACGCCCGCCCATAAAACCACCCTGCCACCGCCGCCGCCACCGCAAACCTCCAGTTCGGAAACCCGCGAAATCCTAAATGCACCGTCCCAAACAAAATCGCGGCCCACACCATTCCGCCTTGCGCGCTTCCCGTCCACTCCACCAGCCAGTGCTGCAGCAATCCCCGGAAGAAGAACTCTTCCGACAACGCCACCACCCACAGCATCCCCAAAAAAGTCGCCGCGATCTTCCACAGAGCCATCCCCGGCCCCAGCCGAACCATCTGTGTCACCCACACTAAAGGCGCCGCCACGATCAGGAAATACACGAAGTTCCGAAAGCCGATCTTCCACTCCGCCAGACTCGGCACAAATCCATACCGCATCCCGGGCACCCGCCGCTCCACCAGCATCACCATGGCGCACACGCGCGTCAACCCCACATGACCCAGAATTTCCAGATGCAGCCCCGCCGCCGGCGACGTATAAATCCGGTCGAAATAGCCGCGCAAAATCACCGCCGCCACCAGCACCACGAACGCGCCATCCGTCACCGGCGCAGCCGGTAGGATCCGATACCAAAGCCCGAGCGCAACCGCCAGCGCCGCCAATTGCGCCAGCGCCAGCCAGCGGAACTGGCCCGTGTTCGCCGCATAAATAAAGTACGGCGCAACAAAGGTCACCGTGACGAACCACGGCAGTACGCGCGCAAATCGCTCCCGCACATCCTCAAACGCCGGGACCAGATAGAATGGATACTCGATCAGAAACGCGGCCAGAACCGGAACCGCCACCCACGCAGGAATGTTTTTCGCACGAGCATACAGCAAGCCCGCGGCGCTCAGGGCGGTCCAACCGGCCAGCAGTGCCGCCCGGAAACCGCCGAGCGATTTATTCATCGCCCTAATTCTAGCATTGGGGTACGCAGCCTCCCTCGCATCCGCTCAGGACCCTCCCCCCAACCTCCCGCGCCGCATCGCCCACATGGAAAGCGAGACCCAAGCCGCCCGCAACCACTACACCTACCGTCAAACGCTGGTCTTCGCCGAACTCGATTCGCACGGCGCAGCCACCGGCGAATACCGCGAAGAGCGCGACATCACTTTCTCCCCCGAACACGAACGCACGGAAGTCGTCATCGGCAAGCCGCTGCTCACCCTGAAGCGCCTCAAGATGACCGACGAAGATTTCCAGGATCTGCGCGGCATCCAGCCCTTCGTCATGACCGAAGATCAGCTTTGGAACTACGAAACCACCTTTCGCGGCGACGAGAACATCGATGGCGTCGATTGTTGGGTGCTCCGCATCCGGCCCCGCCAGATCCTGCAAGGCCAGCGCCTCTTCGACGGCATGCTCTGGGCCGACAAGAAAGACTTCTCCATCGTGCGTCTGGAAGGCCAGGCCGTGCCCCAGATTCTCAACCGCAAATCCGAAAACCTGTTCCCGCGCTTCACCACCATCCGCCAGGCCGTCGATGGCGTACACCGCTTTCCGTTGGCCACTTACTCCGACGATACATTGCCCTTCAGCACCGGCTTGCAGCGCGTCCGCATGACCATCCGTTACACGCAGTACAAGCGATTCGGCGCGGATTCCGTCATCCAGTTCGACAAACCCTGAAATGCCGCGAGCACTCTGGCGGCAACGCGATTTTCTGAAGCTGTGGACCGGCCAGTCCGTCTCCCAAGTCGGCTCCTGGATCACGCTGGTCGGACTGCCCATCGCGGCCGCTCAGATGCTCAACGCCTCTCCGATGCAAATGGGCATCCTCAGCGGAGTAAGCGCCGCCGCCACGCTTTCCTTCGGCCTGTTCGCCGGCGCCTGGGCCGATCGCCTGCGCCGCCGCCCGCTCATGATCGCCGCCGACTTCGGCCGCGCCGCCGTGCTGGCCACCGTGCCGCTCGCCGCCGCCCTGAAGCACCTCACCATCGGCCATCTCTATATCGTTGCCGCGGCAGCTTCCACGCTCACCGTCATCTTCGACGTCAGCTATCAGGCGTATCTGCCATCACTCGTCGGCCCTGACGATCTGCTCGAAGGCAACAGCAAACTGGCCCTCTCCGAGAACATCGCCGGAGTGGTCGGCCCAGGCATCACCGGCCTCCTGATCGCCGCCCTGACGGCGCCCATCGCCATCCTGTTCGATGCCCTGTCCTTCGTCTGGTCGGCCGTCTCGGTATGGGTCATCCGCCAGCCCGAGCCCCGCCCGGCCCCGCACCCCGCGCCGCACATCGGACGCGAAATCGTCGAAGGCTTGCGCGCCTCCTGGCATCAACCCATCCTGCGAAGCTTGCTGCTGCGAGGCGCCACCGCCGCCCTTTCCGTCGGCTTCGGCGGCAGCCTTTACATCCTCTACGCCGTGCGCGAATTGAAGATCGGCGCGGCAATGTTAGGGTGGGTCATCGCGGTGGGAGGCTGCTCCGGCGTACTCGGAGCGCTGGCCGCCGCGCGCCTTTCGCGCCGCTTCGGCATCGGTCCCACCCTCATCGCCTCCGCCATGACCGTCGCCGTCGCATCCCTCCTCCCCCCCCTCGCGCGCGGACCCGCAGCTCTCTGCGCCGCGATCCTCGCCGTCGCTCAGCTCGGCGACATCGGCTGGACCATTTTCGACATCAACGCGCTTACCCTCCGCCAGGGCATCGCGCCCGCAAACCTGCTCGGCCGCGTCAGCTCCGCCTCCCACCTGATGTTTCGCGGCATCCTGCCGCTAGGTGCGCTGCTGGGCGGAGCGCTCGCCGAATCCATCGGCCTCCGCGCCGCCATGTTCGTAGGCGCAACGGGCTCGCTGCTCTCCACACTCTGGCTGATCTTCTCGCCCATCCGCCGCCTGCGCGAAGCGCCCAAAGCTGCGAATCCAACGCCAAATATCTGATCGCCGCACCTGCACTAACCAGGGTGCCGCCGCGTCGATGCGATACTTCTTCACCGCCCCGGCGCCATGCCTCAGTTGACGCTCCGAGTAGCCCTCGCTCCGTACCCTTTCCTGCTTCGCCCTATCTATCCAAGTCCTGCCGCGAAACTGAGGAACGATTTCGCCAGTGTCGCGCGGTCATCACGCCCGGGATGCGGGGCAGACCCGCGAAGCGCCGCGGGCAGGAGCTGTCCGCAAGCATTGGCCCCACTGAAGCGCTATACTTAAGTCCGTGGTTCCCAATGAGTTACATGCTCTCTTCTGGGACGTGAACCTTGGCGGCTTTGATCCCGTCGCCTACCCGGATTACACCATCTTCCGCGTTCTCGAATACGGCGACGTTGCTGCGCTCCAATGGCTTCGCACAATCTTCCCGGAGGAAGAAATCCGCCGCGTGATCTGTTCCGAGCAGCGGTTGTCTCCGAAATCCGCGACGTTTTGGGCGCTTGTCTACCGAATTCCCCACGATCAGGTTGCCGCCCTCCGCGAGGAACGGCTTGGTCCGGTGACACATGCGTAACCCCCCCCCCAGAAATCAGCACGATTGGCGCCGCGAAACCATTACCAAGGCGATGGAGGGCACCGTCCAATCGCTTCATGACCGGACCGTCCTCGAAGGAGCTTATCTGGCCGGCGGAACCGGGCTCGCACTTCAGTTCGGTCACCGACAGTCGTTAGACCTGGATTTCTTCGTCCGAGACTCGTTCGACGAAGACCGATTGCTCCAGCGAATCCAAGGCATCCCCGGCGTTTCCGTGGCCACGCGAGCGCCGCAGACGCTCCACCTGACTATCCAGAGCGTGAAAGTGAGTTTCCTCGGCTATGCGTACCCGCTCCTCTTTCCGTGCGCGCCGTTCTTAGGAGTACCGGTGGCCGACCCCCGCGACATCGCGTGCATGAAAATCACCGCTATCGCCAGCCGCGGCACCAAACGCGACTTCGTCGATTTGTATGCCGCCGGCCAGCGGCACGGTCTTGCGGAACTTCTCGCCTTATTCGAACGCAAATACGCGCAAACCGCCTATAACAGTATCCACATCCTGAAGTCGCTCACCTATTTCACCGATGCCGAGAAAGACCCCATGCCACACATGCTCATTCCGCTCGACTGGCCGGCCGTAAAGCACTACTTCCAGCAAGAAGCCGCGCGCTTCGCGCCCCCTCCCACCCCTCACCGCGCCGGCCCCACTCCCACCACCCGCGAGTCTACCTGAAACCTCTTGTAATCCGCAAATTTGGTCTCCGACTCGATCCGGTACTTCTTCACCAGCGCTAGCCGCGCCGACGCCTTCGCCTCAATCCGCTTCGGCAGCCACACTTCATCGTTCACCCGCGTCATCTCTATGACAAGGCGCGCGCCCTGGTTCAGACGCGCGATGAACAACCCCCACGTCACATCCCCGGTGGCCTCCGCCTCCGTCCGCACCCACTGGTAATCCGCCTTATCGATCCAGATCTTGCCGCGAAACTTCGGGAACAATTTCGCCAGCGTGCTGCGCGCATGATAACCGGGCCGGGGCGCCCCTTCGATGATCCACGCACCCCGCCCGTCTATCGCCGCCTCGCCCGTAATCCGGAAATCGAACGCATCCGGCACTTCGTCGATCGGCTCCCGCTCCCGCTGCCGTTTCTTTTCCCACTCGGCGATCCGCTTGGCCCGTTCGCCCGGGCTCTCTTTCTGCCGCGCCGCAATGCTGTCCGCCAGCTTCTTCTGCTCCGTGGCTTCTTCTTCCTTCGTCAGCCCGTGGTCGTCCTTGCCCACCAGCCGCCGGTAAGGCGAGCCTTCCAGCATAGTCACGTCGTACAGGAAAATCTTGCGCGCCTTCACGTGCCCCGCGGAATCGAACTCCCTCGTGTCCGACCGCTCCAGAAACGTGTAATTGCGCGCCGCCGCCAGGTTGTGGTCCATCCGTTCGACCGAACGCCGCACAATCTCGCGCGCATCCTGCCCCGCCGTCAGCGTGTGAGCGAAAGCGAAAGCGAAAAACAAGACAGCCCGCATTGCCATCATATACGTGCCCCGCCGCGCCCCCGTTGCGCTACCGCACGCCGATGAACGAAAGCATCCGCCCCGCCCGCTCTTTGTCGCGCCGGAAAGAATGAAAGTCTTCCGCCCCGCACCGCGTGCACAACCCCGCTGCATAAATCCGCGACTCCGCGACGCCCTCCTCCGCCAACTGCCGCCGGTTCGCTTCGGTCAGATCGATGCGGCACGGCCCCGCTTCCCCAAACTGCGCCGCCACCTCCGGCCCGACTTCATAGCAGCACTTCCCAATGCCCGGCCCGATCGCGGCATGCACCGCCTCCGCCCGCGTGCCGAATTCCTCGCGCATCCGACCGACGGCCTTCTGCGCGATCCGGCTTACCGTACCGCGCCAGCCCGCATGCACCGCCGCCACTGCGCGATGCTCCACATCCACCAGCAAGATAGGAATGCAGTCCGCCGTCTTCACCGCCACCAGATGTCCCGGCGTATTCTCCAGCAGCGCGTCGCCCTCGCCCAAAACGCCCGCGCGCCCGCCCGCCGTCACGCAAATGTCGGAATGAATCTGCCGCACCGTCGCGGCATCCGGCGCAGCCGAGTTGCGCGTGCCGAACCCATGCACGAGCCACGCAAACACTTCCAGCTCGCGCACGCGATAAATCTGTTGGGAATCCTTGTAGAACACGCCGATGGAAATTGTCACGCCGGCTTCTGGATCTGCGAGATCATCACTTGCTCTTTGAACTGCGCGAGCATCGATTCATCCAGCCGCACTTCCGTCGGCCGCTTCACCAGCGTGGTCATCTGGTCGATCTTGTCCTGCAGCTTCAGCAGCGCGTAAAACAGATTTTCCGGACGCGGCGGGCATCCCGTCACATAAACGTCCACCGGCACGATCTTGTCCACGCCCTGCAGCACGGCGTAGGTATTGAACGGTCCGCCCACGCTCGAACACGCGCCCATCGAAATGCACCACTTCGGATCGGGCATTTGATCCCAGATCCGTTTCAGCACCGGCGCCATCTTCAACGTCACCGTGCCTGCCACGATCATCAGATCCGACTGCCGCGGGCTGGGGCGAAACACTTCCGCGCCGAATCGGGCGATGTCGAAGCGCGAAGTGCTGGAGGCAATCATCTCGATCGCGCAACAGGCCAATCCGAAGGTCAGGGGCCATAGCGCGGACTTGCGCGCCCAGTTGAACACATAATCGACAGAAGTGGTCACCACGTTGCTGTCGAACTGGTGCTGGATCAAAGTCGACACCGAACCTCCCTTTGAAGCGTTATTCTATCACTCCGAATCGCTCGCGCAGAATTGCGGCGTATGCGGCTGGGCCCGCCAAGTCCCGCTCGGCCCGCCCGGCCGCCGTGGTTTCAATCAGCCGCATCCCCACCATCGTTACCCGACCCTCCGGCGTCGCCAGCGTGCAGATCCGTCCCTGGGTGAAATGCGACTCGTGCGACGTCTGATGGAACACGCACCGGCCGACAAAATCCGCAAGCTCATGCGGCTCAAGCGTAAACCGGTATTGAGGCGTCCAGTCGCCGCCCGCGTCGCGCCGCAGCAAAGTCCGGTAGGGTTCGTCCGCAAGGATCAAATAACTGGATTCGCCCTGCCGTTGATCCCCGGCCTCGTTCAACCGCACTGGCGCCCGGAATCCGTTGCCGAACCCCACATCCACCAGCCACGGCTCTTCCAGCTCCACGCACAGTGCCAGATGATCGAACGCCGGGCTGAATCCGCCGGCCGCCCGCGCCACCTCCGCCGAAAGCATCGTCACGCGAAATCCCAACTCGCGCAGCGCATAGCACAGCAGCCCGTTCAGTTCATAGCAAAACCCGCCGCGCCGCCGGGTGACAATCTTCTCGAAAAGCGCCTCGGGCTCCAGCGACAATTCGCGCCCCAGATGAATATCCAGATTCTCGAACGGCACCGCATACATGTGGGCCAGATGCAGGGCGTGCAATGTCTCCGCCGACACCGTCAACGGCCCGGTATATCCAATGCGAGCGAGGTAAGCCGCGGTCTCCAAGGCGTTAGCGTATCAAAACCGCGCGCTAAGATGAAGAGGAATGAAAGCCTTGATTTTCCTGCTCTGCGCCGCGTGCGCCAACGCCCTTGCGCAGCAGGTGGACCAGCCGTTAGCCAGCTTCGAAGGCGACGTGCATGAGATCAGCTCCGTCAACCTGCGCCTCTCCCGAGCCGGCCAGGACGATCTCGACATCTCACTCACCCACAAAACCCGCTACTTCAGCGGCGAGAAAAAGATGAAGCGCGACGACCTCAAGCCCGGCGACCACGTAAACGTCGAAACCAAGCTCGATCTGTACCTGATGCCGGAAGCGGTCAATGTGCGCCTGCTGCCGCCCCCCGAGAAGCTGCAGCCCTAAATCCGCGCCGCGTCCGGCTTCTCCGGATTTACGCCCAGTTCTCCAAACGCCGCCGTCGCCCGTTCCACCGGGAAGTTGCCGTCCCGCGCCAACCGCGACAACGCCGCCGCCACAATCGACTCCGCGTTGATTTCGAAATGACGCCGCAAATACTCGCGATTTTCGCTGCGCCCGAAACCGTCCGTCCCCAGCGTCTCCATGCGGCCCGGCAGCCACGGCGCGATCTGATCCGCCACCACCTTCATATAATCGGTCGCCGCCACGATGGGCCCTGTCGCTCCCGCCAGCGCCTGCTGGATGTAAGGCTCGCGCGCGGCTCGCCGGGATGCAGCCGATTCCAGCGCTCCACCGCCAGCGCGTCGCGCCGCAGTTCGTTGTAGCTGGTTACGCTCCAGACATCGGCCGCCACGCCGTACTTCTCCGCCAGAATCCCCTGCGCCTTCCGCGCTTCGTTCAGGATCGGACCGCTGCCGAAAAGCTGAATCACCGCCTGCCCGCCTGCCGCGGCCTGAAAGCGATAGATCCCTTTCAAGATGCCTTCCGTCACACCCTCCGGCATGCGGCTGCATCGGATAGTTTTCGTTGTACAGGGTCAGGTAATAGAAACAGATCTTCCTGCTCCTGATACATGCGGCGGATGCCATCCTGCACGATCACCGCGATCTCGTAGGCATACGCCGGATCGTAAGTGGCGCAGGTGGGCACCGTGCTCGCCAGCACGATGCTGTGGCCGTCCTGATGCTGCAAGCCTTCGCCCGACAGCGTCGTCCGCCCGGCCGTCCCGCCCATCAGGAAGCCCTTGCCGCGCGCGTCGGCGAACGCCCAGATCAGATCGCCCACGCGCTGGAAGCCAAACATCGAGTAATACACGAAGAACGGAATCATCTCCGTGCGGTAGTTCGTGTAAGCCGCGCCGGCCGCGGTGAACGAGGCCATCGAGCCGGCTTCGGTGATGCCTTCTTCGAGAATCTGCCCGTCCTTCGATTCCTTGTAGTACAGGAACATCTCGGCATCGTGCGGCTTATAAAGCTGGCCCTTGCTGGCGTAAATGCCGAACTGCCGGAACAGCGACTCCATGCCGAACGTGCGCGCCTCATCCGGAATGATCGGCACCACGCGCTTGCCTAGCGATTGATCCTTCAGCAGCAGCGTCAGGATCCGGACGAACGCCATGGTGGTCGAAACTTCGCGGCCTTGCGATCCGGCCAGCGACTCTGCCAGGTACTCCAAAGGCGGCGCTTGAATCTTGCTCGCCGGTGTCGTCCGCGTCGGCATGTATCCGCCCATGAGGCGCCGCCGTTCGTGCAGATAAGCCATCTCGGGGCTATCGTCCGGCGGACGATAGAAGGATGCATTGCGCGCCGCTTCATCCGGAATCGGGATCTCGAACCGCGAACGGAAATGCGCGATCTCGGCTTCGTTCAATTTCTTCTGCTGATGGGTAATGTTGCGGCCTTCGCCGGCTTCTCCCAGCCCGTAGCCCTTGATGGTGTGTGCCAGGATCAGCGTCGGCGAGCCTACGTTCTCCACCGCCGCCTTATAAGCGTTATAGACTTTCTTCGGATCGTGCCCGCCGCGCTTCAACCGCATCAGTTGATCGTCGCTGAGATGCGCCACCAGGTCGAGCAGCTCCGGATATTTGCCGAAAAAGTTCTTGCGGAAATACGCGCCGTCCTTGGTCACGTAAGTCTGCCACTCGCCGTCCACCACTTCGGCCATGCGCTTCTGCAGCAGTGCCCTTGGTGTCGCGCGCCAGCAGCGGATCCCAATCCTCGCCCCACAACACTTTGATCACGTTCCATCCCGCGCCGCGGAAAGCCGCCTCCAGCTCCTGGATCACCTTGCCGTTGCCGCGCACCGGACCATCCAGCCGCTGCAAATTGCAGTTGATGACGAAAATCAGGTTGTCCAGCTTCTCGCGCGACCCCAGCGTCAGCGAGCCCATCGATTCGGGCTCGTCCATTTCCCCGTCGCCCAGAAACGCCCAGATCTTTCGCGGCGTTACCGGAATCAGGCTGCGGTTCTCCAGGTAGCGCATGAAGCGCGCCTGGTAAATGGCGTTAATCGGACCCAAGCCCATGGATACCGTGGGGAAGCTCCAAAAATCGGGCATCAGCCAGGGATGCGGATACGAGGACAAGCCGGGCGTGTCGCGCAGTTCATGCCGGAAATTCCGCAGATGCTCTTCGGTCAGCCGCCCTTCCAGAAACGCGCGCGCATAAATGCCGGGCGAAGCGTGGCCCTGGAAATAGATTAGATCGCCCGGCTGATCGCCGTAGCTGGCGTGAAAGAAATGGTTGAAGCCCACCTCCAGCAGCGTCGCCAGCGAAGCGTAAGTCGAAATATGCCCGCCAATGCCGGCGTCGTACTTGTTCTGCCGGACCACCATGGCCATCGCGTTCCAACGCATCAGGCTCTTGATGCGCCGCTCCATCGCGCGGTCGCCCGGATAAGGGACTTCCTGGTCCACCCGAATGGTGTTCACGTATGGCGTGTTCATCCGGATCGGAAGATCGGCGCCCGCGCCGCGTGCCTGCTCGTTCAGCCGCTCCAAAAGGAACGCCGCGCGATCGGGTCCCTCTTCGTCCAATATCTGCTCCAGCGCTTCAAGCCACTCGGACGTTTCGCCCGGGTTGAAATCGACAACACGTTCGCTCATTTTCTGGTGCATGGGGTTCCTTTTATTATAGTGAACCAGGCACACCCCCTGGACGGCCGATTCACGGCCCGGTTGCGCAAGGTTATCGGGATTTTCCGCGCGTCTACGCGGCGCGCACGTCCAAAATGCACGACGTCATGATCGTGCGATGCTCCGGATGCCGGAATTCCAAATGCATCCCGCGTCCAATAAATGAAGCCTTCAGCATCGAACCGCCCCAGTTCGACCCTTGTATCTGCACCAGCACTGGTTCCGGGCAAAACGTCGGATGCCCCGAAATCAAAGCCTGCCCATGCCCCCGGTTCACCAACGTATACTGCCGGTTCTG
This sequence comes from Bryobacterales bacterium, assembly GCA_963738375.1. Lineage (GTDB taxonomy): Bacteria > Acidobacteriota > Terriglobia > Bryobacterales > Bryobacteraceae > Bog-159. The sequence continues at coordinate 85,775 of CAVTWL010000010.1, forward strand.
CGTATCCACCCGCAAAATCGCGCCCTCCGGCAGGCGGTCCAGAAACACGCCGCCCTCCACCTCCGAGGCGACGAAATTTCGGTTCACGCCATCCCCCAAATTCTGGTGCGGACGGAACAAATTGGGCACGGGCATGCCGGCGTCGGTATTCATAACCGGTTCGCTTTTATCTTAATGCATTACACTCAGGTGAGGAGTCCTATATGCCCAACCCCGATGGAACGCACCCCGGAGTGCGTCCGCGCACAGCCGTCTTAACCGCCGGTTTCGATCCGCACCTCTCGTTCGGGTCCGCGCGCCCCGCCGTCTTCCGCAGTTCCACCTATGTCTTCCCCAGCCCCGAAGAAGCCGAGCACGCCTTCTCCGTTCTCGCCGGCCGCAAACCGGCCGAAGAGGGCGAACGCGCCGACCTCATCTATTCGCGCTTCTCCCACCCCAACGCCGAAATCCTCGAAGACCAGATCGTTCCCCTCGAACCCGGCGCCACCGCCGCCGGTGTCTTTAACTCCGGCATGGCCGCCATCATGACCGCCTTCCTGGCCGTCGTGAAACCCGGCTCCACCATCGTCTACACCACCCCGCTTTATGGCGGCACCACCGGCCTCATTCACAGCTTCCTCGAACCCTTCGGCGTGCAAGGCATCCCGGTGGAAGGCGGCGACACGGAAGCCATCGAACAAGCCATCCAATCGGCGTCCAACCTGAGCATTGTGTACCTGGAAACGCCCGCCAACCCCACCATGGTCATGACCGATATCCGAGCCGCCGCCGCGGCCGCCAAAAACCATCCGGACCATCCGGTAATCATGGTCGACAACACCTTTCTCGGTCCCGCCTTCCAACATCCCATCCTCCTTGGGGCCGACCTGGTGCTCTATTCCGCAACCAAATATCTCTCCGGGATGAGCGATATGGTCGCCGGCGTGGCCCTCGCCGCCGACCCGCTCCTCATGCGCAAAATCCTCTCCCGCCGCAGCATGTTCGGAAACATCCTGCAGCCCGACGAATGCTGGATGCTGGACGGCCGCCTGCCCACCGTCAACCTGCGCATGAACCGCCAAAGCAAGAACGCCCAGCGCCTCGCCGAAGCCCTCAACGGCCACCCCAAAATCAAAACCGTCCTCTACCCCACCCTCTTCCAAAACCCCGAGCAAAAGCGCATCTACGAAGACCAGTGCGCCTACCCCGGCGGCATCTTCTCTCTGGAACTCGCCGGCCGCGCCGAAGCCTTCGATTTTCTCCGCAGCCTCCGCATCGGGCGCAATGCCGTTTCGCTCGGCAGCGTCGAAACCCTGGTCTGCCACCCGAAATCCACCACCCACTCCGGCATGTCTCCCCAGGAGCTCCAGGAAGCCGGCATCGGCGACGGACTCGTTCGCGTCTCTGTCGGCATCGAAGACTGGCGCGACATTCTCGCCGACTTCGAACAAGCTCTCGACCGCGTGAAGTAAACTCGTACTAATGGCTCAGAGCGCCGCAATCACCTGGGCGGACCGCACCGCCGATCGCACGGCGTCCGTTCCCTGGTACATCGTCACTTGCGTCATCGCCATCACCTCCGCTTCCATCGGCGGAATCTGGGACATCTCCTGGCACAAAAGCATCGGCCGCGATACCTTCTGGACCGCGCCCCACATGCTGATCTACCTCTGCGGCGTCCTGGCGGGCATTTCCTGCGGCTACCTGATCCTGTCCAACTCCTTCGGCCGCGCCGCCACGGCACCCTCGGCCTCTGTCCGCCTGTGGGGTTTCCGCGGGCCGCTCGGCGCTTTCGTCTGCGCCTGGGGCGGCGTCGCCATGATCGCCTCGGCCCCCTTCGATAACTGGTGGCACGCTGCCTACGGCCTCGACGTCAAGGTCCTCAGCCCCCCCCACGTCCTGCTTATCCTCGGCATGCTGGTAGTCCGCATCGGCACCCTGATCCTGATCATGGGGCAACTCAGCCATGCCGCCGGCGCACTGCACACCAAACTGCACGCGCTCATGCTCTACACCTACACTTTCCTGCTGGTGACATCCTTCGGTGTCTTCCAGGAATACCTGCTGCGCAATTACATGCACAGCGGCCTTTTCTACATGCTGATGGCTCTCGGCTCCTGCTTCTTCTTCGGCGCCCTCTATCGCATGTCCGACTTCCGCTGGGCCGGTACCGCGGTCGCCGCCATCTACACCGTATTGAACCTGCTCTACGTCTGGATCCTCCCACTCTTCCCCGCCGAGCCCAAACTAGGCCCGGTGTTCCAGCAGGTCACGCACTTCGTCCCCCCCGACTTCCCCATCCTCATCATCGTTCCCGCCTTCCTCCTCGATCTCTCGCGCCCCTACTGGCCGCGTTGGAACGATTGGGCCCGCGGCGCCATCATCGCCCCCATCTTCGTCCTCGCCCTGATGATCGTGCAGTGGCCGCTGGCGACCTTCCTGATGACGCCCGCCGCCCACAACTGGGTCTTCGGCTCCGGCTATTTCCCTTTCTTCGTCCCCAGCGATACCGATTGGGTGCGCAACGTCTTCACCCAGGTCGAACAGAACCGCGCCCAGTTTCTCGGCCACCTCGCCCGCGCCATCGTCTTCGGCGCACTCATGGCCCGCGTCGGCCTCGCCTGGGGCGACTGGATGCGTAAACTCCGCCGCTAACCTGCCGTGTCAGCCGTGGCGCACGCACTCGTGCGTGCCGCGTCGCCACTCATGGCGACGCCAGCCGCAGCCCTATAATAAGAATTTGAAATCCATCCTGGCCGTCCTCCTCTGCTTCACTCCCACCATCTTCGCCGCCAACCCCTTGGTCGACCGCGGCTACGACCACTTCTATAACCTCGAATACGACCAGGCCCTGGCAGCCTTCGATCAGGCCATCGCCGCCGACCCCAACAACCCCGACCTGCACAACCACGCCGCCGAAACCGTCGTCTTTGCCGAAATGTTCCGCGACGGCGCCCTCGAAAGCGAACTCGTCACCGGCAACAATTCCCTGCTCCGCCGCGCCAAGCTGAATCCCGCGCCCGAAACCAAAAAGCGCTTCCTCGGCGAAATCGCCAAAGCCCTCGACCTCGAGCAGGCCCGGCTCCGCCACAACCCCAACGACGCCGGCGCGCTCTATGCCGAAGGCATCACCTACGGCCTGCGTGCCAACTATTACTTCCTCGTCGAAAAAGCCTGGGTCGATGCGCTCCACGATTCCACCACCGCGCGCAAACTCCATAACCGCGTCAGCGAACTCCAACCGCAAAACATCGACGCGCGGCTCGTCCAAGGTCTCCACGACTACGTAATAGGCAGCCTCCCCGCCATGTACAAAATGTTCGGCTTCCTGATCGGCTTCCACGGCGATCGCGAAAAAGGCATCCGCATCGTCGAACAGGTCGCCGCGCAAGGCTCGCTCAACAAAATCGACGCCGAGGTCTTCCTCGCCGCCATCTACCGCCGCGAACGCCAGCCCGCCAAAGCGCTCCCCCTGGTCGAAAGCCTGATCGCCCGCTTCCCCCGCAACTACCTCCTGCGCTTTGAGCAGGCCGGCATGTACTCCCAACTCGGTGACGGCAAGAAGGCCGTAGCCGCGGTCCAGCAGGTTGCCCAGCTGAAAGCTCAAAACGCCCCCGGCTATGCCCGCGTCCCCTGGGAATCCGTCTACTATCAGACCGGCACCATCCAATTCTGGTATGGCGACTACGCCAACGCCCTCGCCAACATGCAAAAGGTGACCGCCCACTCCGACGAAGTGGACCTCAACACCGGCGTTCTCGCCTGGATGCGCGTCGGCCAGATCTACGACCTCACCTCCCGCCACGCCCTCGCCATCGAAGCCTACAAGAAAGCCATGGCCTACGCCCCCGACGCCGAAGCCGCGAAAGAATCCCGCCGCTACATCAGCTCGCCTTACCGCCGCGAAAAAAGCTGATTCCCTCGCCGGTCCGCTCGGCCCACGCTAGAATATCTTCCGGAGGGAACCCATGAAAATTGTTGCGCCCCTGCTGCTCCTGGCGGCTTACACGATGCCCGCTCAAACCGTGAACTGGTATCAATGGTCCGCCGCATCCGCTCCGCCAGACCTGGTAGACATGGCCATGGCCTACGACCAGGCCACCCGCTCCACACTGCTGCTCGGTGAAGGGGCCACCTGGATCTTCAATGACGGATGGACCCAGGTCTTCCCCATTTCATCCCCATCGTCGCGCATAGGCGCTGCCATCGCATTTGACGGAACGGCAGGCAACATTGTGCTGTTCGGCGGCTGCAGCCAGAACGGCAGCATCTGCACCTTCCTTAACGATACCTGGACATGGGACGGGACCAACTGGACCCAGCAGTTCCCTCCCCGTAGCCCTTCCCCCCGCGTTACCTCCTTGGCTTATGACGGCGCAACCAAAACCACCCTCCTGTTCGGAGGCACCGGCAGTGCAGGCAACCTCCAGGACACCTGGACGTGGGACGGCATAGCCAAGACTTGGACCGAGCACGATCCTCCCGTTAGGCCTTCCGCCCGACAGGCGCCGTTGGCTTACGACCGGGCTAACCAGACCGTGGTGATGTTCGGCGGCGGTGAGTGGCAGGCGGTCGTTCCCCACTCCGGAGGAGCCGCGCTGGGCGACACGTGGGTTTGGAATGGGACCACCTGGGCTCAGTCCTTCCCCACCACTTCCCCTACCCCAAGGTCGTATTTCAGCATGGCCTACGACGCAAGAATCGGCCTCGTCGTCCTCTTCGGCGGCGCCATAAGCGGCGACTGGCCCAATTCCACCGACGACACCTGGACCTGGAACGGCACTAACTGGACGCAACTTGACCCCGCTACCGTGCCTCCCAACCGCTACGGCTTCGGCATGGCTTACGACTCTCTCCACAACGTCATCGTCATGTTTGGCGGATACAGCACTGGCCCGGGACGTAATGACACGTGGCGCTTGGCCTTGGTGCCTTAGCCTACCTGCTGACCCACCGCAAAAAAAGCTGACTGCAGCGCTGCCTTTCCGTCCATGCTAAAGTCGCACTCAGGAGGGAACCCATGAAAATTGTCACGCCCCTGGTGCTCCTGGCAGCTTTCACCATGCACGCGCAAACCGTGAACTGGTATCAATGGTCCGCCGCATCGGCTCCGCCGGATCGCGAAGACATGTCCATGGCCTACGACCAGGCCACCCGCTCAACCCTGCTCTTCGGCGGCTGCTGCAACCCCACCGAAACCTGGGGCGACACCTGGATATTCAATAATGGATGGACCCAGGTCTTCCCCGCTTCCTCCCCATCGACGCGTGTGGGCGCAGCCATAGCCTTTGACGGGGCGGCAGGCAACATCGTCCTATTCGGCGGCTGCACCGGCGCCTTCAACGGCTGCACCTTCCTCAACGACACCTGGACGTGGGATGGGAGCACCTGGACCCAACAGTTCCCGCCACTCAGCCCCTCTCCGCGCGTAACCTCGGTAGCTTACGACGGCGCAACCAAGACCACGCTCCTGTTCGGAGGCACCGGCAGCGCAGGCAACCTCCAGGACACCTGGACGTGGGACGGCATAGCCAAGACTTGGACCGAGCACGATCTTCCCGTTAGGCCTTCCGCCCGCCAGGCGCCCTTGGCCTACGACCGCGCCAATCAAACTGTGATGATGTTCGGCGGCGGTGAGTGGAAGGTACAAGTCCCCGGCTCAGGCGGAACCGCGCTCGGCGACACCTGGATCTGGAATGGAACCACCTGGGCCCAAGTCTTCCCCACTACCTCCCCCACCCCAAGATCGTATTTCAGCATGGCGTATGACGCCCGCATCGGCCTCGTTGTCCTCTTCGGCGGCGCTATAGGAGGCGACTGGCCAAATTCCGCAAGCGACACCTGGACCTGGAACGGCTCCGACTGGACCCAACTCGATCCCGCCACCGTCCCCCCCAACCGTTACAACTCCGGCATGGCTTACGATTCTCTGAACAACGTCATCGTCATGTTTGGAGGAGACAGCACCGGCCCGTCTCGCAATGACACCTGGCGCTTGGCCCTGGCCCCTTAGCCATGGCCACCGTGGCGCACGCTCTCAGCGTGCCGCGTCGGCACTCTTGCCGACGCTTGCTCTTCTGCGCAGGGAGCGCCGTTGCAACGTAGGGCCGCCACCGATGGCGAGTCACAGCCACACCACATTTCGTAACCCATTTACCCGCAATCACTTGCACCAAGCAACAGCCGTCCCCGTCCCACCCACATGCCACCGTCGGATCGAAATGGAACACGCTACTCCCCTCACCAGCATCCAGCAGCAGGTCGTCGACACCCTCGCCGCGGGCGCGTCCCTCTCCTATGCCGCTGAAACGCACCACGTCTATCGCATCCCCATCTACCGCTGGATGAAAACCATCCCCCAGTTCAAAGCCGTTCTCGAACTGGAGCGCGCCGAATTCATCCTCGCCCGCCGTAATCTTCAAAACCGCCAGAATATCCTCGAGCGCAACAAGTCCAGCAAGCCCGGATGGTGCGTGGCCGAACCCTACCCAACGGCAACGGCGAGGCAATCCTCGACTCCGCGGCCCTCGAACGCGAGGCCAACCGCATCTCCGACGCCTATATCCTTGCCCACGAAGAAGAAATCGTCCCCGAACCGGTGCCTGAGCCAACTCCGGAACCGGCCAGGACGACGCCAATTACAAGCCCACCCGCGCCGATAAGTTGGAAAGTTTTCGGCGCATGCAGGCCGAGAACCGTGAATCGTTGGCGGAGATCGAGTATTGGGAGCGCCTGAGCCGCCGCCGAACAGGCTGAAAATCGCCTCCAATCCTCATCCGGCCGCCACTCCTAAGCCACACCTGCGTCCGCATCCCAGCCCCCCCGCTTGATACCATGGCTGCATGCCCGACGCCGCTCGTCCGCTCCTCACCGAACTCCGGCGGATCCTGCTGGCGCACCACAAGAGCCTGCTCGATTCCGAGCGCGTCCGCTACGACCACGACGTCGAACGCATCACCTCCAGCGGCCAACTGCTGGGTCTAGTCCTGCGCGATCCCTTCTTCGCCTGGCTGCATGAGCTCTCGGAATTGATCGTCGCTATCGACGAAACCCTCGACGCCAAGGAACCCGAGGCCGCCACCGATGCCGACGCCGCCCGCCTTCTCGCGCAAGCCCGCACCTTGCTCACGCCCGTAGAAGGTGGAACCGGTTTCCGCGGCCAGTATTTCGAAGCCCTGCAGCGCGAGCCGGATGTGGTCATCGCCCACGGCGCGGTGGTCAAGGCGATCGGCGCTTTAAGCCCCGCCTAACCGCCAGCCGTTAAACATCACAAAGCTTTACCGCTTCCTCCAGCGACTGCATGGGATCCCGTGTCGGAATGAACTCGTGCGCGAAATACCCGGTGTACCCGGCATTCACAATCGCCTCCGCCACCGTCCGCCACTGCAATTCCTGCGTCTGGTCCAGCTCGTGCCGCCCCGGCACCCCCCCCGTATGAAAGTGCCCGATGTATTGGATATTCTGCCGGATCGTGCGGATGATATCGCCTTCCATGATCTGCATGTGATAAATGTCGTACAGCAGCTTCACCCGCGGCGAATCCACCCGCTTCATCAAATCCACGCCCCACGCCGTGTGGTCGCACTGGTAGTCGTGATGGTCGATCTTGCTGTTCAGCAATTCCACGCAGATCGTCACGCCCTTGTCTTCTGCCAGCTTCTTCACCCGGTTCAAACCGATCGTGCAATTGTCCAGACCTTCAGCGTCCGCCTGCCCGCGCCGGTTGCCCGAAAAGGTAATCACATTGGGAACCTTCGCCGCTGCCGCCCGCGGAATATTCTCTTCCATCTCCCGCACCAGCTTGTCGTGATTCTCCTTCCGGTTGAATCCGTCGCCGATCGTCCCTGCCCCCGGCGTCATCGCCGGAACCAGCCCGTACTTCTGTACGGTCGGCCACTCCTTATAGTCGATCAGATCGATCCCCTTCAGCCCCATGCGCGCGCCTTCGCGCGCCAGGTCGTCCAGGCTGATCTTGCCGTAGCACCACCGTGCCACCGACTGTTTCAGCCGCCCTTTCAAGGCGTTCGATTGAGCGTGCAGGGCAGGCAGCGCAGCCGCGGCGCCCGCCAGTCGAAAAGCAGTTCTTCTGGTCATAACTGTTAGAATTAAGATACACCCTCTCATCTATGACTGCCAGTGAAGAACGCCGCCGGTCCCTATTAGACGCCCTCGAAAGCCGCATCCTGGTCATCGATGGCGCTATGGGCACCATGCTGCAGCAACAGCATCTTACCGCGGCTGACTTCGGCGGACCCGCTCTCGAGGGCTGCAACGAAATCCTCGTGCGCACGCGCCCCGACGTAGTCCTCGGCATCCATCGCGCCTACCTCGAAGCCGGCGCCGATATCATCGAAACCAATTCCTTCAACGGCACCAAGAGCGACTTGGTCGACTATGAGGTCGACGGCGAAGCCTATGACCTGATGGCCGCCGCCGCCCGCCTCGCCCGCCAGGCCGCCGACGAGTTCTCCACCACCGCGAAGCCCCGCTTCGTCGCCGGCTCCATGGGTCCCACCCGCAAAAGCATCACCATCAGCCGCACCATCTCTTTCGATCACCTCCAGCAGGATTACTACGATCTGGCCAAACCCTTGATCGATGGCGGCGCGGATATTCTGCTCCTCGAAACCTGCCAGGACACCCGCAACATCAAGGCCGGCCTGCTCGCCATCCGCCGTCTCGCGCGCGAGCTCGGCCGCCGCATTCCCGTCATGGTTTCCGGCACCATCGAAACCATGGGCACCATGCTCGCCGGCCAGACCGCCGACGCCTTATACGCCTCCATCGAGCATGCCGATCTGCTCTCCGCCGGGCTAAACTGCGGCACCGGTCCCGAGTTCATGACCGACCATCTCCGCACCCTCAGCGAGATGGCCGCCACCCGCGTCTCCTGCTATCCCAACGCCGGCCTGCCCAACGTCGAAGGCGAGTACAACGAAACGCCCCAAACCTTCGCCGAACAGCTTGCAGCGCTTCGTCGAGCACGGCTGGCTCAACATGGTCGGCGGCTGCTGCGGCACCACCGCCGCGCACATCAAGACCGTCGCCCAAATGGTCGAAGGCCGCAAGCCGCGCCCGCGTCAAACCGTCCGCGCATCGCGCCTACTACTCCGGCATCGAACTCGTCGAAGCCGAAGACAGCAACCGCCCCCTGATCGTCGGCGAGCGCACCAACGTCATCGGCTCGCGCCTCTTCAAGAACCTGATGGCCGAAGAGAAGTGGGAAGAAGCCACCGAAATCGGCCGCCGCCAGGTGAAGAACGGCGCTCACATCGTCGACGTCTGCCTGCAAAGCACCGACCGCGACGAAATCAAGGACATCCCGCCGTTCTACGAAAAGCTGATCCGCAAGATCAAAGCGCCGGTGATGATCGACACCACCGACCCCAAAGCCATGGAACTGGCGCTCACCTACTGCCAGGGCAAGTCCATCATCAACTCCATCAACCTGGAAGACGGCGAAGAGAAGTTCGAGCGCATCTGCCCCATCGCCAAGGCCTACGGCGCGGCGCTCATCGTCGGCTGCATCGACGAAGACAAGCAGCAGGCCCAGGCCTTCACCCGCGAGCGCAAACTGGCCGTGGCCCAGCGCTCCGTCAAGCTGCTCACCGAAAAATACGGCATCCCGCCCGAAGACATCATCATCGATCCGCTGGTCTTCCCCTGCGCCACCGGCGACGCCAACTACATCGGCGGCGCGGTGGAAACCATCGAAGCCGTCCGCCTGGTGAAGGAGAACATCCCCTTCGTCAAGACCGTCCTCGGCATCTCCAACGTCTCCTTCGGCCTGCCCGCCGCCGCCCGCGAAGTGGTCAACTCCGTCTTCCTCTATTACTGCACCAAGGCCGGACTCGACCTCGCCATCGTCAACGCCGAGAAACTCGAGCGCTTCGCCTCCATCCCCGAGCACGAGCGCCGCCTCGCCGAAAGCCTGCTCTTCAACACCCCGCCCGCCGCCGGTCCCGAAGATCTCCAACTCGCGCCCGAAGACTGGCGCAGCAATCCCTCGAACAGCGCACCGCCATCAACCAGTTCCACATCGCCGCCATCGCCGAGCATTTCCGCAAGGCGGGCGCGCGCGTCAAGGTCCAGGCCGCCGATCTGCCCGCTCGACCAGCGCCTCGCCAACTACATCATCGAAGGCACCAAGGACGGCCTCATCCCCGATCTCGACCGCAAGCGCGCCGAAGGCGCCGCCCCGCTCGATATCATCAACGGCCCGCTCATGACCGGCATGGCCGAAGTCGGCCGCCTCTTCAACAACAACGAGCTGATCGTCGCCGAAGTCTGCAATCGGCCGAAGCCATGAAGGCCGCCGTCACCCATCTCGAACAGTTCATGGAGAAGGCCGACACCGCCTCCCGCGGCAAAATCGTCCTCGCCACCGTCAAAGGCGACGTCCACGACATCGGCAAAAACCTGGTCGAAATCATCCTCGGCAACAACGGCTACAGCGTCGTCAACCTCGGCATCAAGGTGGCCTCCGATGCCCTGATTCGCGCCTTCCAGGAACACGCGCCCGACGCCATCGGGCTCTCCGGCCTGCTGGTCAAGAGCGCCCAGCAGATGATTATCACCGCCTCCGATCTGAAAGATGCCGGCATCCGCGTGCCGCATGCTGGTCGGCGGCGCCGCGCTCTCCGACCGCTTCACCCGCACCCGCATCGCACCCGCCTACGGCGAAGCCGTCTGCTACGCCAAAGACGCCATGACCGGCCTCGACCTGATGAATCGCTTGATGGACCCCGCCGCGCGCGCAGCCACCATGCTCGAACATACCTTCGCCGGAGAGTCCGTCCCCGAGCCGTCCGCGCCGCGAAGCCGCCGTTCCCGTCGCCGAAGACCGCAGCCGCAAAGTGCGCGCCGAAATCCCCATCCCCCCCGCGCCTTACCTCGACCGCAAGCTGCGCGACGTGCCGCAACTGGCCGAAGTCTGGAGCTACATCAACCCGTACATGCTGTACGGCCGGCATCTCGGCTACAAAGGCAACTTCGAAAAGGTGCTGGCCGAGCGCGATCCCAAAGCGCTCGAACTGTTCCACAACGTCGAAGACGCTGAAGCTCGAGGCCGCCGAAGTTCATGCAGGTGAAAGCCGTCTGGCAGTTCTTCGAAGCCGAGCGCGACAGGCAACTCCATTCACCTGTTCGCGCCCGGCGCAGCCGCCCCGCTCCATACCTTCCACTTCGGCCGCCAGCCGCGCGAAGACGGCCTGTGCCTGAGCGACTACATCCTCGACGCCGAAGACGGCCGCCGCGATCACCTCGCGATGTTCGTCGTCACTGCCGGGGCCGGCATCCGCGAACAGTCCGAAGAGTGGAAGCAAGCCGGGCGAGTATTTCAAGTCGCACGGCCTGCAGGCGCTGGCCATCGAAACCGCCGAAGGCTGCGCCGAATGGCTGCACCGCCGCATCCGCGAAGACTGGGGCTTCCCCGATCCGCCCACCATGACCATGCAGGAGCGCTTCACCTCCCGCTATCGCGGCAAGCGCTACAGCTTCGGCTATCCCGCCTGCCCCAATCTCGACGACCAGCAGGGCATCTGGAAGCTGCTCCGTCCCGAAGAGATCGGCGTGCGCCTCACCGAAGGCATGATGATGGATCCCGAAGCCAGCGTCAGCGCCCTGGTCTTCCATCATCCCGATTGCGCCTACTTCACCGCCAGCGAGGAGATCGAACCGGCTCTCACTCAGGCATAATGTAAGAGAGCATCCCATGGCCACGGTCACTACCCTTTCAGGCGCTCAGTTCGACGCCCTGCCCTACGAGGAAGGACTTCGCTGGGAACTGGTAAGTGGAGAGTTGATTCCTGTGTCCGGCCCGTCCTGGGACCACAACGAGTACGGCCTTCGACTCGTATTGGCGATCCGCGAATACTTGGCCACCGGCGCCATGAAAGGCCGGGCGAACCACGAAGTCGAATTCGCGCTGTCCGAAAACGACCGCCTCAAGCCGGACGTCTGTGTCCTACTGGGAGATACAGTTACCTGCCTGGATCGAACCAAGAATCCGATTCCCGGTGCTCCCGACATTGCCATCGAAATCATCTCCCCCAGCGAACGAACATCCGAGAGCAACGCAAAGGTCGTCGCCTATCTGAAAGGTGGAGTGACCGAGGTCTGGCAAATCGACCCCGAGACGCAATTGACCCAAATCCATCGCGGCGATAATTCGCGCCGCATCTCCTGGCAAGACCCGCTCGAAAGCCGCCTGCTCCCTGGCTTAACGCTGCGTCTGGACCGGTTATTCAAAGAGACACAAGATTAAGAAGAGAAACTGATGGCCACGGTCACTACGATCGGCGCAATTCGACGCCATGCCCTATGACGAGGGCGGCGTTGGGAACTGGTTGCCGGAGAATTTGCCGTGTCCAGCGCCACGCCCCGCCACCAAAAGAATCGTCCGTGTAATCCTGCTCGAACTTTGCCGTTACCTGACCGGCACGCGCTTGAAAGGTGAATGCCTGCCGGATGTCGAATTTGCGTTGTCCGACCGCGACCGGCTCCGGCCCGACGTCTTCGATCCGGACCTCATCCCCATTCCCGGCGCATCCGATATCGCCATCGAAGTCATCTCACCCTCGAAACGGTCGTCCGATAAGCCAGGCCAAAGTCCTCGCCTACCTCCGCAATGGAACCGCCGAAGTCTGGCAGATCTACCTTCACCTCAGCACCCTCCTAGCTGAAGATCCCCGCACCTAGGGTCATCTGCCCGACCAACCTGCGTCGAATGCCCCAACCACCCGCGCCCCCTCAGCGCATCCCCCCCTGTTCCACGCAACTTGCGCTCTGGCATCGGAATTGCCTTTCCTTCCCCGGAAACCCTATGGCCTACGTAATTACCGACGCTTGTACCAAAGACGAACTCTGCGTGGAAGCTTGTCCCGTCGATTGCATCCACCCCAAAAAAGACGAAGCCGATTTCGCCGAGGCGAAACACCTCTTCGTCGAGCCCGACGATTGCATCGATTGCGGCGCTTGCGTGCCCGTCTGCCCGACCAACGCCATCCATCCGTTGGACGAGCTGCCCGCCGAGTTAGCCCATTTTGCAGCCGAAAACGCCGCGCATTACGGCAAGAACTGATTCCCGGCCAAACGAAAACGAAGCTGCCGCGTCTGCTGTCTCATGCGTACTCTGCTTCAGTTTTCACTTGGGATCTCTCTGTCCGGAGCCTTGTTTGCTCAGTATCCGGCTTTAACGCTACCGCCCAGCGGCAACAACCAAAAGGCGTCGGTCACTCAGTTCATCGGTCCGGTAAAGGTCACCATCGACTACTCCAGCCCGGCCGTTCACAGCCCCGGCGGCAAAGATCGCCGCGGCGAAATCTGGGGTAAGTTGGTCCCCTATGGCATGACTGACTTAGGTGTGATGAACGGCAAGCAAAGCCCATGGCGCGCAGGCGCCAATGAGAACACCGTCTTCACCGTCTCCGACGCGGTCACTATCGACGGCCAGGCTTTACCCGCCGGTCAGTACGGCCTGCATCTCATCCCCGGCCAGGACGAATGGACCTTGATCTTCTCCAAGAACTCAAAGTCCTGGGGCAGCTTCTTCTACGACGAAACTCAGGACGCCCTTCGCGTGAAGGTCAAACCGGCCAAGCACGACTACACCGAATGGCTGACCTACGAATTCACCGCCCGCCGCCCCGCCGAAGCCACCGCCCAATTGCAGTGGGAAGAACTGGCCATCCCGTTTAATATCAAAGTCGACAACGTCAACGATCTCTACATCTCCAAGCTCCGCCAGGAGCTCACCGGCGGCGCGGGCTTCGATCCGCTGGCTTATGACGCCGCCGCGCAATTCTGCGTCCAGGCAGACACCCACCTCGACCAGGCCCTCACCTGGGCCGACGCTGCTTTGAACCCGCCCCTCGGCCAGCCCAACTTCGGCACCCTCAGCACCAAGGCCCAAGTCCTCCTGAAGATGGGTAAGGACCCCGAAGCCGCCAAACTCATGGACGCCGCCGTCCACGATCCCAGCGCCACCGCGCTCCAGATTCATCAGTACGGCCGCCAGTTGCTCCAGCAAAAGAAGAATCAGGAAGCCCTGGAAGTCTTCCAGTTGAACGCCAAACGCAACGGCGACGCGTGGCCCATTAACGTCGGTCTGGCCCGCGCCTACATGGCTCTCGGCGATTATCCCAAAGCCGCCGAATACGCCCGCAAAGCCGTCGATCAGGCGCCCGACCCGGTCAACAAGAAGAACCTGGAAGCCATGGCCAAGACGCTCTCCGAAGGCAAAGCCTTCGACAACTAAACTACCGGCGGCAGCAGCGCCTTGATCGTCTTGATCGAGTCCGCGTCTGCCGCCTTCTTGTCCCTCCGCCAGCGCGCCATGCGCGGGAAACGCACCGCAATTCCGGATCGATGGCGCGGCGAACGCTGGATCCCCTCGAACGCTAGTTCAAATACCAACTCCGGCTTCACCGATCGCACCGGCCCGAATTTCTCGATCGTGTTGGCCCGCACGAAGGCATCCACCCGCCGGATCTCCTCGTCGGTCAGTCCCGAGTAGGCCTTGGCAAACGGCACCAGTTTGCCATCCTCCCAAACGCCAAACGTATAGTCGGTGTAGAGGCTCGCGCGCCGCCCATTCCCCGGCTGCGCGTAGATCAGCACCGCATCCACCGAAAACGGCTGGATCTTCCACTTCCACCAATCCCCGCGCCGCCTGCCCACGCGATACGGCGATCCCAGCCGCTTCAGCATGAAGCCTTCCACCTTGCGTTCCCGCGCCTCCTGCCGCAGCACCGCCAACTCCGCCCAACTCGCGGCCCGCACCACCGGCGAAACGATCATCGCCGAATCCGCCGGCGCAATTTCTTCCAATCGCGCCCGCCGCCATTCGATCGGCCGCTCCCGCACATCCTCCCCGTTCAGCTCCAGCAGATCGTAAGCCACCATCACCACCGGCACGTCCACCAGAATCTTCCCGCCCAGTACCTTCCGCCCGATGCGCCGCTGCATCGCCGCGAACGGCAGCGGCTCGCCATTCTTCCAGGGCATGATCTCGCCGTCCACCACCACGCCGTCCGGCAACTGCGCGCCCAGCGCTTCCAACTCCGGAAACCGCTCCGTCATCAACTCTTCCCCGCGCGACCACACGTACGTCCGCCATCCCCGATGCACCAACTGCGCGCGAATCCCATCCCACTTCCACTCCACCTGCCACGCGCCGATATCGCCCAAATCCTCGACCGCGCCCTCCACCGGATACGCCAGAAAGAAAGGATACGGCCGGCTCACGTCCGCATCCTTCCCATCCGCCGCCACCAGTTGCGACCAGAACTCCGCCGTCGGCTGCCAGTCACCCATCAGACGGTGAGAGATCACCGCCGCTTCCACACCGCTCACCGCTGCCACCGCCCGCACCACCAGGCTCTGCGAAACGCCCACGCGAAACTCGCCCGTGATGATCTTGTTCCACGCGAACCGCTGCCGTTCGTCCATCTCCCGCCACGCCGCCGCCAGCGACGCGCGCCGCGCATCGTCTTCCGCCTCCCGCAGCGGCAGCAGCCGCTCTTCGATCCAGTAATGCAGCGGTAAGTCGCTCGACCCCTGTGCCGGCGGCAGCAGCAGCGCGATCGTCTCCGCGAAGTCCCCCACCGCGTGGTAGCACTCGCTAAATAGCCATTCCGGAATGCCCGACTCCTCCATCGCCCATTGCGCCAGCTTGCGCGATTCCAGCAGCCGCTTCGGACGCCGTCCGATCAGGAAAGTCGCCGCCCACGCCGCATCCGCCGCCGGCACCCGCGCAAAATACCGCGTCATCGCCGCCACCTTCTCGTTCGTCTTGGTGGTCTCGTCGATGGCCGCGTACAGATCGGCGAATGCCTTCATGCTTCCGCCTCGCCCGGCGCCGCGCCAGTCTCGTCCTGCTCGCCCTCGAAGCGCGTCTCGACCGCGTGCGCGTCCATGCCCTGCTGTTTCAGCCACTCCACAACGGGTCCGCGATATCCGTGCGTCACCCAAACGCGCTGTGCGCCCGACTGACTGATGGCGGACATCAGCCCCGCCCAATCCGCGTGATCCGACAGCACGAAGCCCCGGTCGAGCGATCTTCGCCTCCGCGCCCCGCGAATCCGCATCCAACCCGAAACGAACGCCGTCGAAACCGGTCCGAACCGCCGCGTCCATGGGCTACCATGCGCCGATGGCGGCGCCACAATCAACGCCTCCGCCCACTTCGTCCCCGCCGCCGCAGCCGCCACGTGCGTCGTCGCCGCCAGCGCGATCCCCGCCTCGCGATACAGCCTGCAATAATTCTCCACCGCCCCGTGCGTGTAAATCGGACCCGCCGCGCCCAGCCCCGCCAGCACCCGCTGCGCCTTGCCCAGGCTGTAAGCGAACAGCAAACTAGCCTTGCCCGCTTCCCGGTTCGCCGCCCACCAGTTCAGAATCTCCGCGAACACGGCCCTCTCCCCAGGCCACCGGTAGATCGGTAAACCGAATGTCGATTCCGTCACGAACGTGTCGCAGCGCACCGCCTCGAACGCCGCACAAGTCGGGTCCGGCTCCAGCTTGTAGTCTCCCGAAACAACCCATACCTCGCCGCCCTGCTCCATCCGCACCTGCGCCGACCCCAGGATGTGTCCGGCCGGATGCAGCGAAACCCGCACCCCCCCCATCTCCACGGTTTCGCCGTAATCGACCGCCTGAATCGCCGCTTCATCCCCCAGCCGCGCCCGAAGCACGCCTTCACCCACCCGCGCCGCCAGATACGCCCCCGAACCCGGACACGCATGGTCCGAGTGCGCGTGCGTAATCACCGCGCGATCTACCGGCCGCCACGGATCGACATAGAAATCGCCCGCTTCGCAATACAACCCGTTGCCTGTCAGTTGAAGGAGCAAGCTAGTATCCGCGGCCTTTGTCCGTCACTACATTCTGCAATGCTTCGCCCTTCCGGTACCGTTCGAAATTATCCAGAAACAACTGCATCGCCCGCTGCTGCCAGTCCGGCGTATGGTCGGCCGAGTGCGCCGAGAGCAATACGTTATCCAGGGCAAAGAAAGGATGCCCCGCCGGCAGCGGCTCCTTCTCGAACACATCCAGCGCCGCGCCGCCTATCCGCCGCTCGCCGAGCGCCGCGATCAACGCCGCCTCATCCACCAGCGGCCCGCGCCCCACATTGATCAAGACCGCGTTCGCCTTCATCGCCCGCAGTTCCGCCTCACCCACGATCCCGCGCGTCTCGGGCGTAAGCGGTGCGCTCAGCAGCACGTAATCCGATTGCGCCAGCAGTTCGCGCTTGCGTTCCGCTCCATCCGCGCGCCGCAGCCCCAGCACCCGCATTCCCATCGCCTCCGCGCGCCGCGCCGCCGCCTTCCCGATATCGCCCATTCCAATAATGCCCATGGTCTGCCCGGCTACCTGCACCGTGTCGAACGGATCCCACTCCCCGGCCTCCTGGCTGCGCACCATCCGCCGCAGGCCCTTGGCAAAGTACAGCACCGCGCCGATTACGAACTCGCCCAGAATCTCGCTGAACACGCCGCGTGCGTTGGTCAGCACCGCCGAACTCCCAGCCAGTTCCGGAAACAACAGCTCATCCAGCCCCGCCGACCGCGAGTGAATCCACCGCACTCGAGGCGTACGCTGGAACACCTCCCGCAGCAACTCCCGGCTGCCGGTCCAATTCAAAATCACATCCGCCTCCGCAGCCGCGTCGGCAAATGCTTCCACGCGATTTCCCGCCGCAATCCGCACCCCATCGGGCAGCGCTTCCAGCATTCCCAGCAGCGGATCCGTAGGGCTCGCCAACACCAAAACTGTGCTATCGTCCATGAGGAGAAAGCTACCATGTTCGACCTCTCTCTGGAAGTCCTCCGCGTTGTCGAGGAAGCTGCGATCGCATCCGCCCGCACCATGGGCATGGGCGATGGCGATGCGGCCGACCGGGCCGCCGTCGAGTCCATGCGCCGGTGCCTCGACACCATCGCCATCGATGGCACCATCGTAATCGGCGAAGGTGAACGCGATTCCGCGCCCATGCTCTTCATCGGCGAAAAGGTCGGCTCGGCCAAAGACCAGCCCGGCGCGCTATCGGTGGATATCGCCGTCGATCCGCTCGAAGGCACCAATCTGTGTTCCACCGGCGCGGGCGGCGCCATCACCGTGCTCGCCGCCTCGGAACGCGGCGGCCTGCTGCATGCCCCCGATTGCTACATGCAGAAGATCGTCGTCGGCCCCGCCGCTAAAGGCGCGGTCGATCTCGAAGCGCCGGTCAAACACAACCTGAAAGCCATTGCCCGCCGCCTCCAGCGCGGCGTTGACGATCTGGTCGTGGTAGTCCTCGATCGCCCGCGTCACGAGCAGCTCATTGCCGACATCCGCGAAGCCGGCGCGCGCATTCGTCTGATTGGCGATGGCGATCTGTCCGCAGGCATCGCCGCCGCGGTTTCCGGCACTGGTGTTCACGCCGTCATGGGCTCCGGCGGCGCTCCGGAAGGCGTCCTCACCGCCGCCGCCCTGCGCTGCCTCAATGGCGAAATCCTCGGCCGCCTCGTAGTCAAAGACGATGCCCAGAAGGAGCGCATGCAGGCCATGGGCATCCGCGACCCGGGCAAGATCTACTCCACTGCCGAACTCGCGCCCGGCCGCAGCATCGTCTTCGCCGCCTCCGGTGTCACCGACGGCAATCTCTTGAAGGGCGTCCGCTTCTTCGGCGATGGCACGCGCACGCAATCCATCGTGATGACTCACTCGCCGGCCCGCGTGCGCTTCATCGATACCGTGCACCTGGAAAACAAGCCCGACGTCAAAGTCCGTTTCCGCTAGCCCGTTGCATCGAACCTATAATCGAGTGATGCGTCTTCGGAGACTCCTCGCGTCACTTGCCCTATGTTGCGGCGGCCAGTTTAACCCCGCCGCGGCCCAAAGCCCGCCTCCCCAGCAGATCCTCGTGAAGACAGGCCGCCTGCTCGATGTCAAAGCCGGCCGCTATGTCGAAAACGCCGCTATCCTGATCGAGGGCGAGCGCATCAAGGAAATCGGCCCGTCAGCGGATCTGATCCAGCGGGCGCCGCGCGCGCGGATCCTCGACTGGCACTCCGCCACCGTGCTTCCGGGCTTGATCGACTGCCATACCCATCTGATGGCCCGCATGGGCAGTGGCGACGACGCCTACACGCTGAGCCTCGCCACGAAATCCCAAGCCTTCCGCGCACTCGAAGGCGCCTTCGACGCCCGCATTACGCTGGCCGCCGGATTCACCACCGTCCGCGACGTGGAAAGTGAAGGTTCCCAGTACGCCGACATCGCCCTCCGCGACGCCATCGATCAGGGCCTGGCAGAGGGCCCGCGTATGCTCGTTTCCACGCGCGGCATCGCAGCCGTCGGCCAGTACGAGCCGTTCGGCATTTCGCCCGACTTGGTCGGCTTTCCCACCGGCGCGCAGATGATCAGCGGCGCCGAAGAAGCCCGCCGCGCGGTCCGCGAACAGATCGGCAACGGCGCCAATTGGATCAAGGTCTACGCCGACTGGTCCGAACCCACGCTTACCGTCGAAGAAATGAAGGTGATCGTGGAGGAGGCGCATAAGCACAAGCGCAAAGTGGCGGCCCATGCCACAACGCCGGAAGGCATTCACAACGCTCTCCTCGCCGGCGTGGATTCCATCGAGCACGGCCATCGCATCGATCGCGCCAACTTGGAGTTAATGAAGGCGCAAGGCGTGTTTCTGGTGCCTACCGTGGGCGTGATCGACGCGCGCGCCGCCACTCTGCCGGATAACGAGGCCATACACAAGCGATTCGCCGCCTTCATGTCGCATATCGATGAGGGATTGAAAACCGCCAGTTCGTTAGGCGTCAAGATCGCATCCGGCTTCGATGCAGGTACCGCCGAAAGCCAGGGCAAGAACGCGGATGAATTGGTGGCGCTGGTGAAGCACGGCCTGTCTCCGCTCGAAGCCATCCGCGCCGCCACAACCAACGCCGCCGAATTATTGGGGTGGGAAGACAGAGTCGGCGCGATTCAGCCGGACCACTTCGCGGACCTCATCGCAGTAGATGGCGACCCTCTGGCGAATATCGCCGTCCTAAAAAATGTGAAAACGGTCATGAAAGGCGGCGTGGTCGTCAAGGACGAGCACTGAGCTTTTATGCGCCGCGGCTCGCAACCGCTGACTTGACGAAATCGCGGTTCATGCGCGCGATCACTTCCAGCTTAATATCCTTCGGGCACACCGCTTCGCACTCGCCGATGTTGGTACAGTGGCCAAACATCTCGGCATTCACCTGCGCCACCATCGCCATCGCGCGCCGATAGCGCTCCGGCTGGCCTTGCGGCAGAACCCCGAGGTGCGTAATCTTGGCGGCGGTGAACAGCGCCGCGGCGGCATTCGGACACATCGCCACGCAGGCGCCGCAGCCGATGCAGGCGGCCGCGTCCATGGAGATGTCCGCGGCTTGTTTGGGAATCAGGATATCGTTGCCGTCGGGAGCGCTGCCGGTAGGCGCGCTGATGAAACCGCCGGCCGCGATGATGCGGTCGAACGCGCTGCGATTCACCACCAGATCCTTCACGATGGGGAACGCGCGCGCGCGCCAGGGCTCCAGGTACAATTCATCGCCATCCTTGAAATGCCGCATGTGCAACTGGCAGACGGTCGTGCCGCGCTGCGGCCCGTGCGCCACGCCGTTGATCATGAAGCCGCACATGCCGCAAATGCCCTCGCGGCAATCGTGGTCGAAAGCCACCGGCTCTTCGCCCTTTGCGATCAGGCTTTCGTTCAGAACGTCGAGCATCTCCAGGAACGACATCTCCGGGTTGACGTCCGGAGCGTCGTAACGCACCATGCGGCCTTTTTCGTTCGCGCTGGTTTGCCGCCAGATATGGAGGGTCAGTTTCATGTTACTTGTAGCTCCGTTGACTGGGATGCACGTAATCGAAATGCAACGGCTCTTTGTGCAACACGGGTGGCTTTCCTTCGCCGCCATATTCCCACGCGGCGGCGTAGGAATATTCCGCGTCGTTGCGCAGCGCCTCGCCATCCGGCGTCTGGTACTCTTCGCGGAAATGGCCGCCGCAGGATTCGTTGCGGTCGAGCGCATCGCGGCACATCAGTTCGGCCAGTTCCAAGAAATCGGCCACGCGTCCGGCTTTTTCGAGCGATTGGTTCAGACCGTCGGCCGAGCCGGGCACCTTCACATCGCGCCAGAACTGCTCGCGCAGCGCGGGAATTTTTTCGAGCGCGACGCGCAACCCTTCCGCCGTGCGGCCCATCCCGCAGTATTCCCAGACAATCTTACCCAGGTCGCGATGGAAGGAATCGACCGAGCGCGTGCCCTTGATATCGAGGAATCTTTGCGTGCGCGCGGCGACCTGCGCCTCGGCATCGCGAAAAGCGGCGTGGCCCGTATCCACTTTGCCGCCTTTGAAATTCGCCAGATAGTCGCCGATCGTGTAGGGCAGCACGAAATAACCATCCGCCAGGCCTTGCATCAGCGCGCTGGCGCCCAGACGATTGGCGCCGTGATCGGAGAAGTTCGCTTCGCCGGTCACATATAGTCCGGGTATGGTGCTCATCAGGTTATAGTCGACCCACAACCCGCCCATGGTGTAGTGAATCGCCGGGTAGATCCGCATCGGCACTTCGTACGGATTCTCTCCGGTGATGCGCTCGTACATGTCGAAAAGGTTGCCGTAGCGTTCCTTGATGACGCTCACACCGAGCCGCTCGATGGCATCGCTGAAATCCAGATACACACCCAGGCCGGATTCGCCGACGCCACGCCCTTCGTCGCAAACCGCTTTCGCGTTGCGGGAGGCCACGTCGCGCGGCACCAGGTTGCCGAAACTCGGATAGCGGCGTTCCAGATAATAATCGCGCTCGGCAGCCGGAATCTGCCCGGGCGGCCGCTTGTCGCCCTTCTTCAACGGCACCCAGATGCGGCCGTCGTTGCGCAGCGATTCGCTCATCAGGGTGAGCTTCGACTGATACTCGCCGCTCACCGGAATGCACGTGGGGTGAATCTGCGTGAAGCAGGGATTCGCGAAATAAGCGCCGCGCTTGTAAGCGCGCCAGATAGCGGTGGCATTGCAGCCTTTCGCGTTGGTCGAAAGGTAGAAAACATTGCCGTACCCGCCGGTGCCGAGGACCACCGCGTCGGCCACGAACGATTCGATCTTGCCGGTGATCAGGTCGCGGGTGACGATGCCGCGCGCCACGCCGTCGATCACTACCAGGTCGAGCATCTCGTGGCGCGAGTACATCTTTACCTGTCCCGCGCCGATCTGGCGTTCGAGCGCCTGGTAAGCTCCCAGCAGCAGTTGCTGGCCGGTCTGGCCCCGCGCGTAGAAGGTGCGCGACACTTGCGCGCCGCCGAAAGAACGGTTGTCCAGTACGCCGCCGTATTCGCGCGCGAAGGGCACGCCCTGCGACACGCACTGGTCGATGATATCGACACTGATTTGCGCCAACCGGTAGACGTTGGCTTCGCGCGAGCGGAAGTCGCCGCCCTTTACGGTGTCATAAAACAGGCGGTAAACGCTGTCGCCGTCGTTGTGATAATTCTTGGCCGCATTAATACCGCCCTGTGCGGCGATCGAATGCGCGCGGCGGGGGGAATCCTGAAAACAAAAACATTGGACGTTATAGCCAAGCTCTCCCAGCGAGGCTGCCGCGGATCCGCCGGCCAGCCCCGAGCCCACCATAATGATGTTGTACTTGCGCTTGTTGGCTGGATTCACCAGCTTCAAATTAAATTTGTGCTTTTCCCAGAGTGTCTCGATGGGTCCGGCAGGAATTTTCGAGTCGAGTTCCATTTTGCTTTCCTATTGCAGCTTCAGCACACCGATCATCACCATTACCGGGATCGAGATATTGCCGATAGCGATGAACCACGCGAAGGCGGCCGCGAATTTCTTGATCCACGGCGTATAGCGCGGGTGGTTCACGCCGAGAGATTGGAACATGCTCCACAAGCCGTGATACAGATGCATGCACAGCATCGCCATGGCGACGATATAGAAGATCGCGACAGCCGGGTTTTGGAAGCCCGCGATGACATTGGATCGCACGTCCATGTCGCCATCGGGCAGCGTATGCAGTGGGAGTACACTCCCCATGGTCAGATGCAGCACGTGAAAAATCACGAATGCCGCGATGATGGGACCGCTCCAGATCATGGTGCGGGCGGCATAGCTGGCGGGAAGATCGTCCTTTTTCACGTACGACTGCGGACGCGCTTTCTGCTTCAGGCTCCACAACTGCACCGAGGCTACGATATGCATGATGACCGCCGTCAACAGCGCGCAGCGCGCGATCCACAGCAGCAGCGGATGCGAATGGAGGAAGTGGGCGTAACCGTTGATCTGCGTGGGATCCGGCGAATAGATTTGCAAATTACCGATCAGATGAGCCAGCACGTATCCAAACAGGATCACGCCGGTGACGGCCATGACCACCTTTTTTCCGATGGTGGCCTGATAAAACCCTATCGAGCGTTGTAGGGGATTGACGGTGGCAGCACTCATGTAAATTTCTCTGGCGTTGAAAACAATTCCAGTATAATCGGATGCCAGAGTTTGCTGCGGGCTGCTGGTTCGGCGTGGGACCTGCCGGCTCCAGCTATCTCATCCGCTTGCTCGACATGCGGCCGGCCAGAATCGTAAGACCGATGATCAGCATGCCGACAGTGCCCGGCTCGGGAGCATTCGAACCGTGATTGATGCACTGCACATCCAGGATTCGGGCGCCGGTGCTCTGCGCACCATCAGCGGAAACCCAGGAAGCCGTAAAATCGCTGGTAATGGGCGAGCCGGAATAACCGAACGTGATGGGCGCTCCCGTATTCTCAAGCTGGATGGCGACTTCGCCCGAGGTCAGCAGTCCGGCGGACTGCGCGCCAAGGCTGACGTCCGCCGACAGTAGGTCGACCGCGCCAGTATAAGAACCCCCGCTGCGGGAACCGGGTGTCAGCACCATGTCCCCTGTTGGCAGATCGAGGCGCGCCGCGTTCGCATCGTTGAGGGCGAGCGAGGTTCCTCCGGTTTGCGACTCGATCGTCCCGTTAAAGAGGATCCCCTGTACGTAGACGCCGGATGTGCCGGGAATGGACGCGACCGGCCCGCCAAGCGGCATGCCGCCGAGAAGCATCTCGATCCCGGCGGGATAATCGTGGTTGCAATTCGAATAATTGGTGGAGAGATAGAAGATCAGGCTGTCGCCGTGGTCCAGGGTGACCTGTGAATTATTCGTGACGTCCAAAGTCGTAGCCTTTGATTGCGCGGCGAATCCCAGTGCCAGCGTACCCATTAAGAAAGCTGTAATGTGGTTTTTCATAACTTACAACCCAAGTCTAGGGCCGTAAATTTCGAAAACCCAGGGTTTGCTGTACCGGTACACGGGCAATCCGTAACGGTACAAATCCGGTAGTGAAGGCAATATGATACGATGCCTGCTCCGCGGTCAGGCAAGCTGAAATTAACCCGCTGGAAACGAAAGGCTCACTACATGAAACTGACTCGATGGCTGCTGCTTCTCGCTGCGCTGACGCTCGCCGTAGCTCCCGCGCAGACGCCCGCCCCCACAGCTAAGGCGGCCGCCGCCGCGCCCGCAGCCAAAACCTTGGTTGACATCAATTCCGCGTCGGCGGACGATCTCGGCAAACTTCCGGGCATCGGTACTGCTTATGCCGACAAGATCGTCAAAGGCCGCCCGTACAATGCCAAGACCGATCTCACGCGCAAGAAGATTATTCCCGCCGCGACCTACGCGAAGATCAAAGACATGATCATCGCCAAGCAGAAGTAACGTGGCAGGGCGGGTGCCAGCCGTGACCCCGAAACTACGCCACCTTCCGCAGCCGGCTCACCCGCCCTACTTCCACCCACTCGACCACCAGAATATTGCCCTCATGGTCGAAGCAAGCCCCATGCGGGCACACGAATTTGCCCGGCGTGAAATGGTCGCGCGTCTGTTTCCGCAGCTCTCCCCAAGTCTTCGCCGCGCTGTCGTCGCCCAGATTCGCGATCACCTTGTTATCCCGATCGATCAGCGTCACCCGCGCCCCCAGATCCGGAATCACGAACTCGCCGCGCCGCTCGCTGAAGTGGCACGGCAGATTCACGCCGCCGACAAATCCCGCGTGTTTGCCGTCCAGCGTGAAGTATTGCAGCCGCGCATTGCCGCGATCCGCTACCAGCAGCAGCGGCTTCGGCCCGCGCAAATCCACCGTGATGCCGTGCGGGCAATCCAGCTGGCCCGGCTCTTTTCCCTTGCCGCCAAACGTGCGAATGTATTCGCCCTTGCTGTTGTACTGGTTGATGTAGCTCGACCCGTAGCCGTCGCCGACGTAGATATCGCCGTTCGGCGCGATCGCCAGATTCGTCGGGCTGTATTTGGTCGCCGGCTTGCCGTCGGCGCCAACCTTGTAGAACTCCGATTCCTTCGGATATCCCAGCGTGAAGACTTCCTCGCCATCCAGCGTGGTCTTCACCACGATGCCGCGCTTGGTATCGCACAGATACAGAAACTCCTGCGTGCCTTCTTTGTGGATGTGCAGGCCGTGCGCTCCCCCTTGAAACTCCTTGCCCCACGATTTCACGAACTTTCCCTGGTGGTCGAACACCACCATGGAATCGTGGCTTTCGCTCGCGTCGTTCACCGTGTGGTGCACGTAAATGCGCGCCTGCGAATCCTCGCACACGCCATGCGTATTGCCGTATTTGATGTTGGCCGGCAGTTCGCCCCAATCGTGGGTGCACTCGTATTTGTGGTCGCCCTCGCCCAGGATCGGCTTCGCGCTGCCTGACTTATTCTGTGCCCCTAAAATGAGCGGCCCGTAGCCTGCCATCGCGCCCGCCCCGATGCCGCGCAGAAATCCGCGCCTCGATGTTTCCGCCATATCGCCTCCTCTGAACGGCCCTCACTAATGCGTGCGCTATTTTACCAGAATGTGTTTTCATGGTCATGTGACGGTCTCTGCTTTCAGCTTTCCCACCACCATCCTGTTCGGCGCGGGCGCAGTGAACAGACTGCCTGAAGAATTGAGCAAGAGCGGCATGTCCCGTCCGCTGCTGGTCACTGATGCGGGACTCGCCCGCACGCCCGTCTTTCAGCGCGTCGTGAGCCTACGCTACCGATGCAGCCGTTTTCTCCGCCGTCGAACCCAATCCCACCGAGCAGAACGTGCTCGACGGGCTGGCCGCCTATCAACAGAATCGCTGCAACGGCATCGTCGGAATAGGCGGAGGGTCGCCCCTCGACGCCGCCAAGGCCATCCGCCTGAAAGTCACTCACGAACTGCCCCTCGCCGAATATGACGATCTGCTGGACGGCGCCGATCGCATCTCCGCCAATCTGCCGCCGTATATTGCCATCGCCACCACCTCCGGCACCGGCAGCGAAGTCTCGCGATCCACCGTCATCACCCTCGCCGCGACGAACCGCAAGACCGTGGTCTTCAGCCCGCACCTGATCCCTACGCTGGCCATCGCCGATCCCGAATTGACCCTCGATCTGCCGCCGCACCTCACCGCCGGTACCGGCATGGACGCCTTCACCCACAATGTCGAGGCTTATATCTCGAAGGGTTCCATCCCATCTGCGACGCCATCGCGCTTTCCGGCGCGCGCATGGTCTGGGAGAATCTGCCGCG
The DNA here is from genome assembly GCA_963738375.1 of Bryobacterales bacterium. GTDB lineage: Bacteria > Acidobacteriota > Terriglobia > Bryobacterales > Bryobacteraceae > Bog-159. Next base: position 112,360 of record CAVTWL010000010.1, read on the forward strand.
CGTGATGGCCGATCCGCACGACCTGGAAGCGCGTTCCCAAATGATGATGGCTTCCATCATGGGCGCCATCGCATTTCAGAAAGGATTGGGCGCCGTGCATTCGCTGGCGCACCCGCTATCCTCGGATTGCGGCATGCATCACGGCACGTCGAACGCGGTGCTGCTGCCCGTCGTGCTGGAGTACAATCGCCCGGCCGTCGGCGCAGCGCCTGCACGATCTGGAAGCGCAGTTCGGCGGCGGCGACATCGTCGAACTGGTGCGCGATCTGAACCGGCGCTTCGGCATCGCGCCGCGGCTGCGCGATTATGGCGTTACCGAAGCCGATGCTGCCCGCGCTCGCCGATAAGGCGTTCCAGGATGGTTGCCATCAACTGAACCCGCGCCCCTGCACACGCGAGGATCTGCTGGCGCTTTACCGCGCCGCTTTGTGAAACGGGCTACACTAGCAGTGTCAGATGCAAGTCTTGCAAGCCGGACAACATAAGCTGATCTTCCTGGAACTGGAACCGGAACTGGTGGCGAATATCGCCAAGCAGGCCGGCTTCGATGCCAAGTTGAAGGACACGCAGCGCAGTATCGCTTGGATCTTACGGCGGCGGGACGCCAGGCGCCGCTGCTGCTGTTCGATGCCGCCGATCCCGCCAACCTCGGCTGGTTTTCGCGCTGCCAGTTTTATATCGATGGCCGCAGCGGCGGCGTGATGCAAACGCCCATCAGCCTGGCCAACAAGCGCGACCGCGGCGGCAAGGCGCAGCCCTATTCGGTGCGCGTGAATATCGCCAAGGAACTGCCCGCCAGTTTCCGCTTGCCGGGCAAACAGCCGCTCACCGAACAGGTCCTGTACGCGCTGCTCTTCAATTTCCTGAGCGCGCTGATGAAGACCGGCGTAGCGGTATGCGGTGGTAACCGCCGTGCAGGCGCTGGCCGGCCGCACCGAAGGCATCGGTCCGCGCAACTAATCATCCGCAAGTTGAAGTTCACGTCGATCACGGTCGCCACTTCGACCGGCTCGCCATTCAAGTAAGTCGGCCGGAAGATCCATTGCTGCACCGCTGCCGCCGCGGCCGGAACCAGGAGCGGGTTTCCACTCACCGCCCGAAGATTGATAACCGTGCCTTCTCGCGAAATGACCGCTTCCAGCCGTACGGTTCCTGAAACGCGCGCCGCGATGGCAAGCCTTGGATAAATCGGCTGCGGGCCGGAGATCAGCCGGCTTGCCTGAACCGCCCCTCCCACTCGTATCCGCGTCCACTGCGCCGGGGGCGCGGTCGGTTTCACCACCGGCATCGGCGGCGGCGCCTTCCCTGCCGTGGCCAGCAGACCCTCGATCAACGAATTGCCGGGTCCGCCGGGAGCACTCAAACCGCCCGCCACGCCGCCCGCATCGGTCAGTGACGGCGCGAGGTCGATATCGTGAATCGTGGCAGCTTCCCGCGGGATTTCTGTCGGCGTCACCAGCCCCGTGGTTGTGAACTGGGGGGGGACCACGGCCGCTGCCTTGGCCGCCGCCGGGTGTGGTACATGATGCGGCAACCCTCGCGGCGGTTCCGGTAAAGTGACGGCAAAGAAATGGTGCGGCAGCGCATCCGTTCCAATCAACGGTACCAGGACAGCCAGACCGATGACAGCGAGTTGGCCAAGCGTGGAAACCGCCACGGTCCACGGCTTGCGCGTGCGTTCAGAGACACCGATAGCGTCGAACATTTCAGCCTCCATTTGTCTGATGTAATTGATCTGACCGGTCTGACTGATTCGACACCCGGGCAGCTAACTAAGTTCCGCGCCCCGCCCCGTTAAGCGCCGGTAACTTTTACCAGCCGCATCAACTCGTCATCGGTGGAGTCGTTAGGCACCGAGCACCCAGGCGTCAGGATGAACTTTTTTCCCGCGGCCGCGCGCGCCGCTTGCGCCTGCTTCCGCATGTCGTCCTCCGAAAGCTGGCGGAAATTCTTCTCGTCGATCCCCGCCATCAACACACCGTCGAACTTCGCGCGCATCTCCGCGATCGGGCGGCCCGTTCCGAAATTCGAATAATTGATTGCCGTCACGTGCCATCCCTTCGTAAAGCGATCCAGGTATACTTTGTCGCCATGCAGATGCAGCGTATTCAACGGCGCTCCGCTGGCCGCCTCCAGAATCAGCTTGTCGAACGGCTCGCTGAATTTCGCGTAATCGTCCTGCGTCATAATGCCGTCCTGCGCATTGGCGATGGCCAGGAAAATGCCCGCCGCTCCTGCTGCGATGGCCTTCCGCGCATGGCTCGCTTCGGATTCCGCGATGGCTTCGAGCGCGGCGAGCAGAGCTTTGGGGTCTTCCTGTTTCAGCCTCGCCACCTCTTCCGGCGTCGACATCTTCTCCGCCACGTTCCAAGGGTTGAAAATCGTCTCCAGAAAATAGGCTTGGCCTTTCAGCCCATCGCGAATCAAAGCCAGCGCCTTCAGTTGCTCGGGAAACGGATCGTTCACCACCTTCAACTCATGCCATTTCCCCGCGGGCCGGGGAAAGGGATAGTCGCTCATTACCTTCACCAGGTCGGTATGAAACTGGCGATGGAATGCGAGCGTTGCTGCCGCCAGACGCTCGCCCGGCTGCTTCTCCAGCCCGAAATGATGCCAGTAAGTGAACGGCGTCCGGTCCACATCCTGACCTTTCAGCGCGCGATCCACGCGCTGTTTGCCGGTCATTTTCTGGGTTGCGGCGGCCAGTGCGCCGGCGGCCGACACAGTGAGAAAGTGGCGTCGTGAGAACATGCCTACATCAAACCACGGATTAGCCGATCGTACGGATCGTCGCATTCACCATCGAAGGGTCGTTGAACCTGGTTCTCTGTCCCGCCCGCATTCCTTTTACGGGCAGCAGGCGCGCCGTCAGCGGTTTCTTCCACTTAACGGCCAACGTGGCGACATCGCCCATGATGCGTTCGATCTGCCCGGCCGTCGTATCGCCCGCCATGGGTACCGTGTCCAGGCCGGTGGCGCAAACGGCGGAGTAAGCCAGTAGCGCATCCAAATCACAGGTTCCTTCGCTCCATCGTTGAGCCAGAACGTTGTCTTCCAATACCGGCAGCATCAATCCAGAAAACCCGGCGCGTTTTACCGGCGCCGCCTGCACGGCTTTGGTGATGATTCCCGCCGCCGTCATGGTGCCGCTCATTCCAAATTTGACGCCCGTAAACTTCTCGATCGCCGCCCCAATCGAAACCTCCTTCAAAGGTGCGGGCGTGGCATCCAGGCCCATGTATTCCCAGCCTGTTTCCTTCTCGATCTGATGCGCCATCTTCTCCAGCGCCATTGCATGAAAGCTCAGTTCGCGCGTGAGATGGTCCGTTGCCAGCGGCGCGTTGCCGCCGGTCTGAGCGAAAACCCGTTCCACCACATTCGCGCTCTCCGTGCCAATCGCGAAGCAATGGCCCCCTCCCAGGTGATAGGCGCCAGGATAAAACGGCCCATACGGCGCCAGCATGGCAGTGGCGGCAAAATTGAAATTCGCGGCGCTGCCCGAACTGTGGTCGGCCAGGAACTTCACCAGTTTCGCCGCGGCCCTCACGCACCTCCACTGGACGCCGTCTTCTCCTCCAATCATCAGACTGGCTTTCAGGTTACTGGTCGATACCAGGATCTCCGCCAAGGTTTGCGCTTGCGCGGCATCTTCGATGTCCAGCATCATCGCCGGCCCAATATTCGCTAAGAACGACTCTTTCGCCGCCAGCGCATCGTATTCGCGAAAGAATCGCAGCGTTTCCGCCTGCGATAGTCCGCCCGCGTATTCCGGGAACGGCTGCGTCGCAATTCGCAGCGTTTCAACCGTATAGCCCCCTGATTCCACGAGCCGCTTTGCCCGGCGCAGCATCTGCAAAGCATCTTGCACTTGCGCCTGGTAGTGCGCGCGATCCAGCTTCACAAACGCGGTTACCGTGCGCACCTTCGGCCGCGCGCGGTCCTCCGCCGCCGCCATGTACGCGCCCGAAAGCAACGCTCCGCCTACAAACTGCCTCCGATTCATGCTTCCCTCCCCACTTCGATGATTGCGGAACGCAGGCGCGCGTGCCGCTGCATCAGATGAAGGTAGCGTGCTTCGTCGCAGCCGCTCTTGGCGCGGATGATCGCCTCCATCGCTTCATCGCCGGCTGCCCATCCCCGTGCCTCCGCGAATTGCCGCAGTGCCGGTTCGCCGCCATTCATCCATGCGCATCCGAGTGCGAGACTGCGCGTGCGGAAATGGTCCCACTCTCCATGCGCCGCATCCGCGCACTCATACAGCATGTACGATCTTGCCAGCTTTGCCAGAGTCGTGCGCGAGCTGCGATAGCCGGACGTCCGCCGCATGCGCGCTTCCTCCCGCTCCACCAGATGCGCCGCCTCCGCTTCGAGTGGACGAAATCCCAGTTTGCGATAAAACCAGAAGGCCCCCGAATCCAGTGCTTCGTCGTTCTCATGGCCGATCTGATACGGATCGACGGCAAAGCATCTCACACCCAAGATCTGGCGCAAGAGGCGCAGAAGCCGCGCGTACAGCCACGCCGATTCGCCCTCGCGAAACGTGTAATAGAGGTTGAACCCCACTTCGGCTCGCTCAAACAGGGAGAGCGCTTCCACGTATCCGGCAGGTACGCCATTCTTGAAAAACATGCCGCCCAGGTACGCCCGCAACGGCAGCCGCCACTCCGCCGGCAAGCCCATAAAAACGATCTCGACGCCCCGCCCCGCGTCCGCGCGAAAAACACGTGCCGCGTCGGGGTGCGTGAATCCGTATAGCTCGCGATACCGCACCGCGGAAGTATCCAGGATGAGATCGAGCGCCTTCCGTGCTTCCGGCTTCGTCAGTTGCTTAACCGGCAGCGGCGCGCCGGCGAGTTCTTTTTCCAGGGAGATATCGGTGCGCCGCAACAGCGGCATACGGTGAAAGAACGGCTTGCGCGGCGGCCATCGCTGGCGCGATCGGCTGGCGCGCGGCGCGATTTTCCAAAGCAATAGCGGCTCGGCCGATTCGTAAAGATCCGCGCGATCCCGCGCGCTCAGCGGCAAGGCTTCGATCCGTTCCACCAGCCACTGAAGGCTAGTCATGCGCCGGGGCCGCGCCGCATCCACCCATAAACGAAAGGGGACATGCGCTTCCACCGGCCAATCCTCGCCGGCCAGCGGCAGGCATCGCCGCATCACCGCGCCCAATCGCTCCGGCTGTTCGTAGTTCTCCCAATCGATGTCGATATCGCGCGGATATCGCGCCGCAAGCTGCCGCGCCACGTCGTAGCTGAAGACCGCCGAAAACGACGTCCCGGCTATGCCCGACACCTCGGCTTCTTCCAACGGCGCCAGATCCCGCAACGGCGCGACGCGCGCCGCGAAAGATGACAACAATGCTTCCGTTTGCCGCATCGCCTCGACGCTTGGCGGGTACGCGCGCAGAAACAGCAGGCATTCGTGCAGCCGGATCAACGAGCCTGCATCGCGGAAACGCGCGCAACCAATCTCTTCGAGCAACCGGTAGAGAGGCCACAGATCCGGCGCCCCATACCGCGACTTCCAATTTTCCAGCCGCGCGACCAGATTCGTGGACATTGGTTTGAGCTTATTACACGGCTCTCTCTGTTGCTACACTGATCGCCAGATGCCTCGAAAATGGATTGGAATTCGGTCCAGCGCCGTGCTGACGATTCTGGGCAGTGCCGCCTCATTATTGTTCGCTGGTCTCACCTGGTTTAGCGCCTACCGTTCCCCGCCCCCGCAATCCATAGCGATGCCCATTCCGTTCAAGGCGCTCATGATCGGCCTCGCCGCGGTGATCGCCGCCTTCTCTCTCTGGGGATTGGCTACCGGCATCGCCATTTTTATGCGCCGCTCCTGGGCGCGGATCTCGATGGTAGTCTTCGCCGCGATCCTGACGCTCACCTGCGGCGGCGGTATGCTGGCAGTGCTCGCCGTTCAATTGCCCGTTACGCCCGGCGTGGATCCGGCGGTTCTCGCAGCCACCCGATGGGGAATTGCGGGCAGCTACGGAGCAATGGCAGCCATCGGTATCTGGTGGCTGGCGATGTTCAATCGCGCACGCGCCAAGGAATATTTTCGCGGGCTTGGGCCTGACGCGCCGTCCCCGCGTCCGCTGAGCATCAGCATCGTCGCGTGGTACCTGCTCATCGGCGCGGCATTCATGATATCCCTCGGCGTTGCTGCGCTTCCCGGCGATGTTGTTCGGCGCCATCCTCACGGGGTGGGCAGCGGCCCTGCTGTATGCCGCGATGGGAGCGATTCAAGTCTGCATCGGCGCGGGTCTCATCCATTTGTGGGAGAAGGCGCGTGCCGGGGCGATCCTCTACTTCGCTTTTTCAATTGCAAACGGCGGCGTCTCGTTCCTCGGTTCGGGCTATGCCAGGATCCTGGCTCGGATGCAAACGGAGATGCCTCGATTTTTCCTCCAAGGTGCGCCACCCATCCAACCCGTGTCCGCCTGGATCCTGGCGCCTCTCACCATCGGCTTCGGCGCGATTCCTATTTACTTCCTGGTGCGCCGCAAGTCCGCCTTTCGCTAACCGCGGCGGCTACTGGTCTTTCAGGCCGAAGGCGTACACGTTCGAGTCGTAGGTGGTGACGAAGATCTTGCCGCCTGAAATCGAGATGCCGCTGAAGTGCGTCCAACTCGGCATGGTTTCGCCGCTGGAGAACAGTTCTTTTCCGGTGGCCGCATCAAACGCATAGAGAATAGTGTGGCCGGTATGCTTCGCGATGCGATCCGCCGAGCTATATAGCCCGCCTTCGGTGCCCTTCGATTGCCTAGCGAATTCGCCGTTGGAAATCGCAAAGACCAGCCCGCCCGCCACGATCGGAGGCTCAGGCAAATTCATGTCGCGCGAAATCCAGGCCGGCGCCGCTTCGTATTTGCCGCCCGTTTCCGTTACCCGGAATGCCATGATGCTGCCATTGGGGGTTTCACCGTTGGTCACGGGAAACTTCGCTCCGGTCGCGGCCGGCCCTGCCGCCGGCGCGTAGAGCCAGCGATTCTTCTGGCCGTCTTCGGCGGTGGCGAATGCGCCCCAGAAACCACGCCCCGCGAAATCCGCATCTTCGTTGGCCAGAACCGGGCTCCGGAAAAGCGGCGTCTTGTGATCGCCGCCGCCGATATGCCCGGCATCCAGCAAATAGACCACGCCTTCCTTACCGCCGGCCGCCACAACTTCGTGCCCGTGCACCGAAAACACAGTGGGTGACATCGATCCCATATCCAGGTCCTTGCGCGTCAGGTAATTGTGATTCGCCGGCGTGAAGTAATCGACCAGGCTCAGGTCCTTGGTCGAAACCTGCACAATCGTGTCCGGAAGCTGACCGTGCTCCGCATCGTATGACCCGTCGCCGGTCTGCGCATAAATCATGCCGCGGTTGCTGATCGCTACACCCGCGCGCCCCCAGATGCCGGCGCCGCCGTTGGCCACTTGAAAAATCCTGGTCTCACGCTCCGGCTTGCTCAGATCCATCGCGTACACGCCCGACTTGCCGCCGTTGCAACCTTGCGAGAGGCTTGTGTACAGCGTATCGTTGACCAGGTTGAGGCTCCAATTCTTCGAAAACGGCGGAACGAACTTTGCCGGCGGCGTGCGATCCTCTCCGTTAATGGCATTCAGCGTATGCAGCTTGCCATCGCTCGAAATCACGAAGACGGTTGCGGCCAGCCCGTCCTTGCGGATCAAGGGCGTGTCGTTCAACGCGTTGGGACACAGCCAGAATGGCTGCCCGTGCGGTTTCCCCTCGGCCTCGAAGGTCTTTTTCCAAATCAGCTTGCCACTATTGGCGTCGATGGCGAAGAGATTGTCGGACGCGCCACCCACAATCACGATCTCCGCCATTCCCTTGTCGGTGGTCACCCACTCGACGTTCACCGGCGCGGTCAGCGAATTCAGTTCCTTGGGTTGATTGTCCAGGTGCGTCTTCCACAACAGCGTGAGCGACTTGGCATTCCCCGGATTGATATCCGTCTCCTGGGGGCTCCAGCCGGTACGCTGCGGATCGTGGCCGTAGGACAGCCAGTTGGCTGCAATCGCGTGCGAGAACAGAACCAGCGGGATGGAAACTGCGAGCATGATTTTCGATGTCATGGAAAGACTCCGGTAGTAAACGGTTAGGGCTTCGCTAACTTCTCTTTCAGGTAATCTTCGTACTGCTTCTTCAATGCGGGATCTCGCGGGCTGGGATACAAGTCCGTCGATTTGTACTTCCCGGTCTTGATCATCGTCTGCGTCCACTCGTCGTGGATATGCGTCACATCCGCCCGGTCCACGACCTGCTTCACCATCTGCGGCGGGATAAAGTACACACCTTCGCTGTCGCCGAAAACCACGTCGCCAGGCATTACCGTCGCGGACCCGATCCGGATGGGCACGTTAATCCCGGTGAGCATGACGTTGCGGATGGGAGTCGGATGCACGCCCCGGCAATAGACTGACATGTCGATGGGCTGTATCCCTTCCAAATCGCGGATGCCTCCGTCGACCACCAAACCGGTGCCGGTGGTGGCGTATATGTAGGTAGCCAGGTTGTCACCCACGATGGTGCCTTCCTCGATCTTTCCGAAAAGATCCGCGACCAGTACATCGCCCGGCCGCAGCATGTCCAGAACACGCTGATTCCCGTTATCGCGCAGGCCTTTTGCTTTCGCGTCGGCTTCCATAGGATCTGCCACGTCCGGCCGCGCCGGCATGAACTGAACGGTGACCGCGCGGCCCACCAGCTTGCGATTGGGATGCAAGATGCGGAAGTTGCCTTCGTACTGGTTGCGAAATCCGCCGCCGGGCAAAACCGCCCATACTTCTTCCGCCGACAGCCCTTTCACCTTTTCCAAGATCGCATCCGGCACTTTCGGGCGCCCATCCTCGAAGCGATCGAATGGATTTTGCGAGGTGTACTTTAACATCTCTTCGTGAGTGAAAGTGAATACCTGCGCATGCGCCGGCATTAGCAACAGCGGAGCAAGCAGGAGATTGGCGAAGAACTTCATGCGGTGAAATGTAGCACGGCGCGGAGGCTCGGTCGCTGCCGCCGGCGCCATCAGACGACGCATACCTGAAGCGGTTTCGAGCTGACGCCCGCGCATTCGACATGCAGCGCGTATTCGCCTTTCGCCAGCCTGCCCGGCGCCGTCGCGTTGACCTGCCAGACACCCGAGGCGTCAGGCTGCCCTACCCAGGTGACCAACAGCCTCTCGGTACCCAGCAACACGCACACCAGGTTGCGGTCCGCATTCTCCGGCAGCCCGGACACCCAGCAGGTCAGGTAGCCGACGTCTCGCACAGCTACTTCATTGTTCTTCCAACTCTGCGAGTCGCGCACGCCCTGGCACTCGATGTGACTCACCTTCACGGGCATATCCACGGCGATCCGCAAAGTGTCGCCGAAATCGCTATCGGCAAACCGCAGCCGCACCGTTTTCCATCCTGGGCTCAGCCCGCGCGTCATGGGAAAGCTTGCGGTCCACCATTCGTCAGGCCGCTTCCTGACCATGTGCGCTGCCGCTCCGAAGCCGTCGATCTCCAGGCGCAGATCTTCGGTGGAGACCGCCGCGCGTTCTGTGTGGAACCAGCAGGTCAGATACTGTTCCTTGCGCATTGCAAAGTTGATTCCCTGATCCGCGTTGTTGGCGACAGCGGCGAATTCGGGTGGCGCCGACGCGGGCTGTTCCGGCGGCGCCTCCCACTTCCTGTAGCAGGCGACCAGTGCGTTGTATGGCTCAGAGTGCAGCAATTCCACACGCGCGAATCCCGCCGACCGGCACATGGCCATGAGGCAGGCGACCGTCGGCCCCGACCAGTTGTCGAATTGATTCCCCAACTCGTAGCCTTCGTAGAACTCCATCGCCGGGATTTCGCCGGCGTGCTTGCGCCAGGTTTCCCCATCGGTCACGAACGATTCCACGATCGCCACATCGGTCGCGAGGCCGCAGACGATTTCGAGAGCCAGCAGAGGATGCCGCAGGTGATACAGCACCCCCAGCAAGAAAACGATGTCGAATTTGCCGAGTCCGGCTTCCGGCAATTCGTAGATTTCGAACACGCGATAGTCCGCGCTGGAATTGAACTTTCGGTGCAGCTCGAGGAAGTGCGGCACCAGGGCCACGTCAATGGCGGTGACTGCGGCGCCGCGCCGTTCGGCTTCGAAAGTAAACCACCCATCCCATGCGCCGATGTCCAGCACGCGATGGCCGTGCAAATCGGCGGGGATGGGAAATCGCTGGAATCGTTCCCGCAGCCGCGCCAGCGGGTTCACGCCGTCGATGAGCGTGCCGTCGGGCAGCTCGAAGCTGTGATACCAGCCCTTAGCCGCCAGTTCCTGGCTGTGGTCCTGGCGCTTGCGCGCTTCCCGGATGGAGTCGGGGCTCATACCGCGCAGCTCAACTGCGTTTGCGGCGGGCGCTGGTCTTCGATTTCGTCTGGGCTTTTGCCTTGGCTTTTGCTTTAGGCAGTGGCTTGGCCGTTGGTTTCGCTTTCGCGGCAGACTTCGGCTTGACCTTCGCCGCGGCCTTCACCGGAGCGGCTTGCGCTTTGCCGGGCGTCTTCACGAAGCGATGCTTCTCGCACCAGGGGCGGTAGCGGCGTTCGCCGTTGCGCACTCCTTTGCTCTCCGCATAGTTCTTGCAGTATGGATACTCGCAGAGCCGCCGGCCTTCGTCATCCAGTTTCACAATTTTGGTTATAGCATATCCCCAGCCCCCCCCTCGTTGCACCTCCGGGCGTTATGCGCGGGCGCCCCCCGCATAGGGGAAAGGCAGACGCAGGAAAAGAATGTTCTTAGGGTTACGCGGTTCTTACACAGGAGCTAACTGCTCCTCAATAGGCTCCGCTCAACAATACCAGGGCTCCGTCAAATAAGGAATCGTCACCCGCGCCCGCCCCGGCGGCACATCCGGCAGCCTCGGCGCCTCCCCCCCCATGGCCGCATGAGTCATCTCCCATACGCTCCGGAAGATCGTCCGCCGGCCCTCCTTCGCCGTCACCGCCCGGGCCACCATCGCCTCCACGTCCCGTTGCAGCCGGTCGACCCGCGCATCGCCATGCACCCAGCGGTAACTGAGCGCCTCTTCGTCGAAAGCCCCAAATACCGCGCCTGCCTCCGGCAACTCCAGCAATCGCGACCCCGCCGGCACCAGCAGCCGGATGGCCAACTGCACCGGCGACACGTGCTCCACCAAATCCAATTCCGCGATGGTCGCTAGCAGATCGGCATAACCTTCCAGCGTGGTCCACGGATGAAACGGCACGAACGTGGGCGCCAGCACCAGCCCGGTTTCGCGAAATATCCGCGCCGTCTCCACGAAATCCGCCCGCGTGTGCCCCTTCTCCAGAATCCGCTGCAGCACGAAATCGTCCACCGACTCCACCGCCGACACCACGAACGCGCACCCCGTATCGCGCAGTAGCGGCAGATGCTGGCGATACCGCAGCAGGTGCTCCACCTTAATGGTCGCGTCGTAGCTGACCCCGGGAAACTCGCGCCGCAGTGCCCGCACCAGTTCAACCGCGTGCCCGATCCCGTTAAAAAAATCCGGATCGCCAAACGTAATGTGCTGTGCTCCCGCCGTTACCTGCCGGCGAATGTCCTCCATCACGATCTCCCGCTGCACGATGCGGAAGCGCCCTTCGTAAACCGGCACGACGGGACAATGACGGCACAGGTGCCGGCATCCGCGGCTCGCCTCTGTATATCCGACCGTGCGCCGCGCTCCGCCCGGCAGCACCAGTTGCGCGTACTTTTCAAGACCCGGCAAGCCGCTGCGATCCGGCACCCGGAATTGCTGCCGCTCCAGCGAAATTCGCGCCGCCGGACCTGGCTTTACCAGAGTCAGCAAAGCCTCTTCGAACTCGCCGCCCGCGATGGTCCGCACGCCCAGTTTGCACAACAGATCGGCGTTCACCGGCGCATACAGGCCATAAGCGCACAAATGCGCTCCCGGATTGATCTCCCGCGCCCGCCGGATCACCGGAAGGGCCAGCCGCGTGGCCGTGTGCATCGGCAGATAAAAAGCCACCGCATCCGCCGTCCGCAAGGCTTCTTCGTTCAGTGCTTCGCGCGCCAAATCCAGGCATGCCACGTCCGCCCCGGCCTCCCGCAGCCAAGCCGCCGGCGACGCCAGTCCGAAGGGCTGCCGCCCCAGTTCGTAGGTGGATATCAGCAGGATTCTCAACGCTTTCTACCAGTCTGGCACACCCCGCCAGCGGTCCTCTTTGTAACCTTTCTCGCGTCCCCCGGTATTATTGGGTGAATGCCGGAAACGCGGGACGATCACATCCTGATGCAGAAGGTCCGGGATGGCGATTTAGCGAAAATGGCGGTGCTGTTCGAGCGCCATCATCGCGCGCTGTTCCGCTATTTCGTAAGGCTCACCGGCAATCGGGAATTCAGTGAAGACCTGGTGCAGGACGTGTACTTTCGCATGTTGAAATACCGGCACACCTATCGCGAAGGCAGCCCCTTCACCTCCTGGATGTACCAGGTGGCGCGCAACGCCCATCACGACGGTGCGCAGAAGCGCAGGGGAGAAGCCCCCTGGCTGGAGGAGAATATGCAGGAACCCGCCAGCGCCGAACCCGACCCCAGCGAAATCATGGGCCGCCATCAGAACGTGGGTTTGTTGCGGCGCGCCCTGGCCGCGCTGCCGGCCGAGAAGCGCGAAGTGCTGGTGCTGAGCCGCTTTCAGGATCTGAAGTACGAGCAGATTGCGGACATCATGTCCTGCGACGTGGGCACCGTGAAGGTGCGCGTTTATCGCGCCATCAAGGCGCTCAGTCAGATCTTTTTCGAATTAGCGGGAGAGAAGGCATCATGACGTGTGATCGGGTAAAGGAACATATCGCCGACTATCTGGCGGGCAGCCTGAGCCGCACCGAGTCGGAAGAACTGAACGAACATTTCGCCCAATGCGCGACCTGCAAGCAGGAAGCGGCGGCCCTGTCGGATACCTGGGAAGCGCTGGGCCTGTTGGAGCAGGAGCAGCCCAGCGCGGAAATGCGGCCGCGATTCTACGAAGCTTTGGCGGCCTACCGGGAAGGCGTGGCATCGGCGGGCGCGCCCGCTCCGGCAGCGCCCGCCCGGCGCCGCTTCTTCGATTGGGCTGGCGGATGGTCCGGCTCGCCATTCCGTCTGGCCTGGTCGGCCGCGCTGCTGGTCATCGGCGTCGCCGCGGGTCAGTGGTGGGGCGTACGCGAGCGCGGCAAGGCCGATATCGCCGGCCTGCAGGATGAGGTCCACCACATGCGGCAGATGGTCGCGCTCTCGTTGATGGAGCAGCAGTCCGCCAGCGAGCGCCTGCGCGGCGTCGATTATGCTTATCGCGTCGATCAGTCCGATGCGCCCGTGCTGGCCGCGCTGCTGCAGGCCGTCAATCGTGATCCCAGCGTGAACGTGCGCCTGGCCGCGGTGGATGCGCTGCGCCGCTTTTCCGCGAATCCGTCCGTCAAGAGCTCGATCGATCAGAACGCTGGCCAAACAGGATTCGCCGCTGGTACAGTTGGCCCTCATCGATTTCATCGTCGATACGCGCGATAAATCGGCGCTGCCGTCGCTCACTAATCTCGAACGCAGCGCCACAACGGACAAAAACGTAAAGGAGAAAGCCCTGTGGGGAGTGTCGCAACTTCAATAGGGAGCCTTATGCCGAATCGATATCCCATCGCCGTCAGTTTGCTCGCGGTCTGCCTGCCCATGCTGGCGGCCGAGGTCGAGCAGAACGAAACCATTCAGAAAACGTATACCCTCTCGGCGTCCGCGCCCCGCAAGGTCATCGTCGACAACGTCAACGGATCCATCCGCGTCACCGGCATAGCAGGCAGCGAAGTCCGCCTCACGGCCCACAAGCGCTTGCGCGCCGATTCCGGGGCCGAAGCCGAAAAAGGCGATCGCGAGGTCAAGCTCGATCTTTCGCAAGACGCCAACACCGTGCGCTTTTATGTCGACGGCCCCTTCCGCTGCCAGAACGGCGGCGTACACATCGACCGTGATCCCGGCTACCAGGTGAAATACGACTTCGAACTGCAAGTGCCCAACGACTCGGCCATCGACTTGAAAACCATCAACGACGGCGAAATCAAAGTCGCGCAAACGGGCGGCGATTATAAGGTGGACAACATTAACGGCGGCGTCGAAATGACCGATATCGCAGGCTCTGGCAAAGTCTACGCGCTCAACGGCCGCGTACGAGTCACGTTCCGCGACAACCCCAAGGGCAAAAGCTCTTTCGGATCGCTGAACGGCGAAGTCCGCGTCAGTTTCCAGCCGGATTTCAACGCCGACCTTCGTTTCAAGACCTTCAACGGCGGCGTCTTCACCGACTACGCCGTCAATTACCTGCCGCTGACGCCGGCCTCCGGCGAACGCAAGGAAGGCAAGTTTATCTACAAAAGCAGTGAATGGTCCGCGGTGCGCGTCGGCCACGGCGGCCCGGAACTTAGCTTCGACGCGTTCAACGGTAATATTCGAATTCTCAATATAGGACAGTAACCATGCGAACAACCCTGACAGCAACCGCAATTTTCCTGGCCGCCAGCCTCACCGGCTTCGCCCAGGACACCCCAGACCACGTTACCGTACCGCTCACCGACCCCTCGCGGCCGGTCACGCTGCACGCTTCGCTGATGAACGGCGGCATCACGATCACCGGATACAACGGCAGGTCGGTGATCGTTGAGGCCCGCGCCCGCCACGAAGGCAAGGAAGGCCGCGAACCCAAGCCCGACCGCAAGGCCGAGGGCATGCACCGCCTCGATAGCCACGGCACCGGCCTCAGCGTCGAAGAGCAGGATAACGAGGTTCACGTCGGCATCGGCTCCATGAACCGCACCGTCGACCTGAACATTCAGGTTCCATACAACACATCGTTGAAATTGAAATGCCTCAACGATGGCGATATCAAGGTCGAGCACGTATCGGGCGAAGTCGATGCCGACGATCTGAATGGCTCCGTGAAACTGCTCAACATCTCCGGCGCCGTGGTCGCCCATTCGCTTAACGAAGATGTCGTGGTTACGCTCGACAGCATCACCCCCGGCAAGTCGATGTCCTTCAGCACCATGAACGGCGATGTCGACGTCACCATGCCCGCCGACGTCAAGGCTCGCGTAAAGATGAAATCCGACAACGGGGAGATCTTTAGCGACTTCGACGTGCACCCCGAAGCCAACCCGTCCAGCGCCAAGGTCTCCGAAACCCATGGCAAAGACGGCCGCTTCAAAGTCCAGTTCGATAAGGTAACTTACGGATCGATCAACGGCGGCGGACCGGAAATGCAATTCACCACCTTTAACGGCAAGATCTATCTGCGCAAGAAGAAGTAGGGAATTCTTACCTGGCGAGGTAGGCGAACTGGCCAGAAATACGCGCTAACCTCGGTTAGTCCTCCCTGGAATCAGCGACCTACAGGATTCGGCAAGGCAAGCGTACATGGCAGCACGATTGCTTTGCCGATAGTGGCATGGCTACGCTTTCGATCCCCCCCCGTCCAACGCGCGGCGCGGCAGCCCAGGAACCCGGCCCCTGGATCGTCACGGTCGATTCAGCGGGGATCATCCTGGCTTCCGATGGGCGCCAGCCCGAAGGGACCATTACCGTGGGCGCCAGTTACTACTGGCTGATCCCGAAACTCTGGAACGGAAGTCCCGAACGTGCTGCCGCCGTGATCGCTGGCATTCAAGCCGTAGCGGCCGGTTTGGTGGATTCCTTCAGCGTGGAGTTCCCCTGCCGATGGTCCGATCGCGAGATGCGCATGCGCTTGTCCGCCTCGGCGGCACGGTCCGGGTCTCCGGGGGGCGCGGTGATCGCGCACATCGACGCCGATTCTTCACAGATTCACAAGATGGAGGCGCTGGGCAGAGTGGCCGGGGGCGTCGCGCACGACTTCGCCAATCTGGTGACGCTGGTTTCGGGCTACAGCGAAATCCTGCTGGACCGGCTCGGCCCGCAGGACGCCAGCCGCCGCGAACTGTTGGAGATCCGAAAAGCCGCCGCCCGCGGCGCCGGCGTCACAGCGAACATCCTCGATTTCATTCGTAAGCAGCCCGCTCCGATCTCCGCGGTGGATCTGAACGCACTGGCCGGCGAGATGGTCACCATGCTGCGGCCGATCATCGGCGAACACATTCACCTGGAAACGGCGCTTGAGGCGCGGTTGAGCCCCGTGCAAGCTGATTTCGCACAGATGAGCCGGGTGATCATGAATCTGGTGCTGAATGCTCGCGATGCCATGCCGCAGGGCGGCGTGATTCGCATCCGTACGGCCAACGCCAGCAGCCAATGGGTGACGGTGGAGGTTTCAGACACCGGAATGGGCATGGACCGCGAAACGCTTTCCCGCATCTTCGAGCCATTCTTTACCACCAAGAATCAGCACGGAACCGGACTGGGATTGCACACGGTGAAACGCATCGTCGAGCAGGCCCGCGGCCGCATCTTTACCCGCAGCGAACCTGGCAATGGCTCGAGTTTCACCATCTGCCTGCCGCGATCCGGTCAAACGCCTGAAAGCGGCGAATCGCCTAAGGTGCGCCGGGCCGGCGGTCCAGGAACCGAGACGATCCTGCTGGCGGAAGACGAAGAAAGCGTGCGCAAGCTTCTGCACCACCTTCTCGATGCCGATGGATACCGCGTGATTGACGCCGTCGATGGCCCTGACGCGCTGCGCCTGTTTGAGGAGAACTCAGGCTCGATCGATCTACTGCTCACCGATATCATCATGCCCGGCATGAATGGCCATGACCTCGCCCACAGGATCCTGGAGTCCAAACCCGGGCTCAAAGTGATATTCATGTCCGGCTATACCGATGATGTGCTGGCCGACGCGAGCGAACAGCCTCAGGGCGTGTTCTTTTTGCGAAAGCCGCTCAAATTCGATACGCTTTCGAGCCTTGTGCGGGAAGCATTGGATGTTCCAACACCCAGCTAATCATAGCCAGGCAAAAGCAATCATCCGTTTGGTCCCATGAGGCAAACATAATGTCCCCTACGCCCGACTTGAATCTTGCCGTCCAGGAAGTGGAAGGGCATTTGCGCGCCATTCGCCAGGTTCTCCGGCAACCGATGCCAGCCGATTTCGCGCGCGGCCATCTTACGGGTCCTCAACGTAGCGTCATGCAGGTTCTGTACCATGCCGACGGGCTGAGCCTAAAGGAACTCAGCCGCCGCTTAGCGCTCGCGCACTCGACCGTTTCGGGCATTGTCGACCGTCTGGAAAAGCGCCTCATGGTGGAGCGCCGACCAGATGCCTTCGATGGGCGCGTCAGCGCGATTCACGTTTCCCAGCAGGTCCGCGAGTCCATGCGCGACGCTTGTCCCGGCGCGGTTCTGCACCCCATCTCCGCCGCGATGGGCCGGGCTACGCTGGCTGAATCCTGCGCCATTCTGGAGGGATTACGAACGCTACACAGGCTCGTCGATGGCACTTCGGTCCGTAATCCTCAAACCGAATGAACAGCCCACCTCGCGGACTTGTTATACTCGGGCTTCAGTATGGCGAACCCGAAATATGCCGTTTCCGACAAGCCGGTTCCCGTCTCCGAGCTCGTCGCGACCTTGACCGATGGCGCCAAAGTGAAGCGCCGCGCCCCTCGCATGCGAGCCTGCAACGAGAAAGATGAAAAAGGGAAGCTGTGCGCCGGCCACCTGAAGCGTTGGTATTTCTTCGGCGATGAAGTGAAGCAGAAGTTCGGCGCCGAAGCCGAGATTTACCGCTGCGAGCACTGCCAGACTCTCTACCTGCCGAACACCGAGGAAGAACCCCGCACCGGCACCCTTGCGTTTTAGCGTGAGAGGCCTGCCCGTTCTGGTTACCGGAGCGGGCGGCTACATCGGATCGGCGCTGGTGCGCGCTATCGCCGCCGCAATGCCCGCCCGTCTCATTCTGCTCGACTCTTCGGAACAGAACCTCTTCGGCATTGACAGCGCGATGGCTGCCCGGCGGGATGGCGTGCCCCACGAGCCGATCCTCGGCAGCGTAGCCGATGGCGCTCTGCTCGACTCTATTTTTACCCGCTATCGCCCGCGGCTGGTCATTCACGCGGCCGCTTTCAAGCACGTCACGCTGCTGGAACGCAATCCTTTCGCCGCCATTCGCAACAACGCCATCGGCACCTACACTCTGGCGCAAGCAGCCGCCGCGCACAACGCGGGACAATTGGTTTTGGTCTCGACCGATAAGGCCGTCAACCCGCGCAGCATCATGGGCGCCTCCAAGCGCCTGGCGGAATTGACGGTCGCCGCGCTCAGCGCCCCCGCCTGCCGCATGCGCGCCGTGCGGCTGGGCAATGTACTGGGGTCGCCCGGCAGCGTGGTGCCGATCTTTCAGGAGCAGATTGCGCGAGGTGGGCCCGTCACCGTTACCGATCCGGACGCTACGCGATATTTCATGCCGCTCGACGCGGCGGTCCAGGCCATTCTGGGCGCCGCGGCGGCCACCGGGAGCGTGGTTGTGCCGGACCTCGGCGAACCGCGCCGGATCATCGACTTGGCGCGCAGCCTGACGCCGCCCGGCATGCCGATCCAGTTCATCGGTCTGCGTCCGGGCGAAAAACTCCATGAAGATCTGCGCTATCCGGCTGAGATCGCGCCGGCGCCGTCCGAACTGCATGCCTACGTGGCGCAGATCGAGCGCTGCCTGGCCCAAACCAGCCTGCCGGATTTGATCGCCGCCATCCGCGCCCTGGTTCCGGAGTACACGCCAGCATGAAACGCACCATCGCCGTGGTCACCTCTTCGCGCGCCGATTACAACCACCTGTACTGGCCGCTGCGGGAAATGGCCGCGCATCCCGACATCAAGCTGAAGATCATCGCCCTGGGTCCGCATCTTTCCCCCGAGTTCGGCCGCACCGCCGGTGAAATCGAGAAAGACGGCTTCCCGATCGCGGCACGTATCGAATGCCTGTTGAGTTCGGATACCGATATCGGCATGGCCAAGACCATCGGAGTCGCCACCCTCGGCTTGGCGGACTGCCTCGGCCAGATGCGGCCCGACCTGCTACTGCTCATCGCCGACCGTTTCGAGATGCTGGCGCCCGCTTCCGTGGCCACCGCGCTGCGCATTCCCATTGCGCATGTCGAGGGCGGCGAAATCAGCGAAGGCGCCATCGACGATGCCATTCGCAACGCGCTTACCAAGCTCAGCCACTTGCACTTCACTTCGACAGCGCAAGCGCGCGAACGCGTGATTGCCATGGGCGAGGAGCAATGGCGGGTGACCCGCGCGGGCGCTCCTTCGCTTGACCATCTGCGCCGCAGCACGCTGCTCGATCGTGCCGCCGTGGAAGCGCGGCTTGGCATACGACTCACCAAGCCGTCCGCTATCGTCGGTTTCCACCCGGCCACCATGGCGCGCGACACGACTCGCGAGGCCGGCGCGCTGTTCGATGCCCTGGAAGCGGCGCCAGTGCAGCCTGTGTTCTGTTATCCCAATGCCGATGCCGGCAGCCGCTCGCTGGTCGACGCGGTCCGCTCGTTTATCGCCCGCACGGGCAAGGGCGACCTGTTTATCAACCTCGATCCCATTACTTACTGGAGCCTGCTGCGCTGCGCCGATCTGCTGATTGGGAATTCCAGCAGCGGCATCATGGAGGCGGCGTCCTTCGCGGCGCCGGCGGTGAACGTCGGAATCCGCCAACGGGGGCGTGAACGCGAGCGCAATGTGATCGACGCCGCTCCCGGCGCCGCCGGTATCCTCGATGGCATTGCCGCCGCTCTCGATCCGTCCTTTCGGCAATCGCTTGCCGGTATGCGGAATCCGTACGGCGATGGGCACGCGGCGGAGCGAATCGTGCACGGTGCTGGCCTCCGCGCCCTTGGGCGAAGAGTTGCTGATCAAGCGGGCCTCATGAGCATTCCGCTTTCCGCACCCGATATCGACGACGACGATATTGCCGCGGTCGCGGCGGTGTTGCGAACGCCGCGTCTCAGCATCGGTCCGAAGCAGGAAGAGTTCGAGCAAGCCGTCGCCGGATTTACCGGCGTGGCACACGGCGTGGCCTTGTCATCGGGCACCGCCGGACTGCATCTCGCTCTGATCGCGCTGGGTATCGGCGAAGGCGACGAAGTGATTATTCCGTCGTTCACTTTCATCGCCGTCGCCCACGCCGTCCGCTACCTGCGCGCCATTCCGGTCTTCGCGGATATCGACCCGGTGACGCTCAATATCACTGCTGAAACCGTGGGCCGCGTCATCACGCCGCGCACGCGGGCCATCATCGCCGTACACAATTTCGGCTGCCCCGCGGACCTCGACCCCATCTTAGCCATGGCCGCGAGCCGCGATATTCGGGTCATCGAAGATGCCTGCGAGGCGCTGGGCGCGGAATACTACGACCGCCGGGCCGGCAGCATGGGCGACTGCGGAATCTTCGCCTTCTACCCCAACAAGCCCATCACCACCGGGGAAGGCGGACTCCTGGTGACCCGCCACGCCTGGCTTGCCGAAGCCGTTCGCGCCCTCCGCAATCAAGGCCGCCGCCCGCAAGATGGCTGGCTCGACCACGCCCTGCCCGGTTACAACTACCGCCTTTCTGAAATCAACTGCGCTCTCGGCTGCTCGCAGATGAAGCGCATCGACAATATTCTCGCGCAGCGCGCCGATCGGGCGGCGGTATATGCCGAACGTCTGCGCGGCATTCCAGAGCTGACGTTGCCCGTGGCTGAAACGCCCGCGGGACGCGTGTGCTGGTTCGTTTATGTCATCCGGCTGGAATCCGGCCGCGATCGGGTGGCCGAGTTCCTGGCGGCGCGCGGCATCGCGTCAGGCAAATACTTTGCGCCGCTCCACCTGCAACCGCTCTATGCGCCTTATGCGGTCAACGCCAATCTGAAAGTGACTGAGCAGGCCGCGCCCCGCACGCTGGCGCTTCCCTTTTTCAACCACATCTCGGATGACGAAATCGCCGAAGTGGCCGCCACCCTGCGCGCCGCCATCAGAGCCGGAGAACGTACATGAGGTTGCCTTGGAAGGCGCGGCGGCAGGTCGCTCCAGAAGCGTAGTCGATCACGTAGCGTTTCTCGATGGCCACGCTGGCTTCGCGGCACAAGCCGGCAAACTCCGCGTGCGTGAAAACGTGGCCGGTGGTGGTGCAAGCTTCGCCGCCCTGGGGCCAGACCACCCGCACATCGCCATGGCTTCCGGGAGTCGAAAAGCGATCGCGCAGAAACCGCCCGGCTGTCGCTGGGTAGCCATAATGGCGCGCGTTATAGCGATGGCTCACGTCGATGAAAATCCGGCCGCGCGGCGCGGCCAGGCGAGCGCATTGCCGCAGCACTTCCACTCTCGCGTCTGCCGGCAAAATGTGTCCGAGCACATTCCACAAGCAGGCGATCACGTCGAAGGCGCCTTCCTGGCGGCGCAGATCTTCCGCCCGCATCGCCCAGGTCGTGACATCGTCCGGATAGTGGACCCGCATCGCCGGACTCGGTTCCAGCAGCGTCACGTGCTTCAGTCCGGCGGCAGCCGCGATGCGCTGGCTCCGCGTGCCGTCTCCCGCGCCGACGTCGAGTAGCGACTGACTGCCCGGTGGAACTCCGGCGATGACCAGGCTCTCGACGGCTGCCAGATAACGCCGGCGTTGGTCCGACAACCGGCTGTAGACCGGGGCGATGCGGTCGTACGCGGCGACGGGATCAAGCGGCGGTAGCGTCTCAGTTCACCGCGATGGTAACCGTATTCAAACTGGGCGTACCGCCCGCGCTGATGGTCAACGGAACTGCCGGACCCGGGGTCACTCCCGCCGGAACCTGCGCGTTGATCTGCATGGCGCCTGCTACCAATCCCGGCGCCGCTCCCTGGTATACGACAGTGGCAGGCTGGCCGCCGATCGTGACCGTTATCGGGGCTGTGGAGACGGGCGGATTGGTGGACGGAACGATGGCGCCATCGGCCACGGCGGCGCTCATCACCCCGGTTCCTGTGGCGTAGATGGCAATATACGAGCCGCGCGCTACCGGATTGGAAGCCGAGTTTACGGATAAATCAGCATTCAAAACCGCGCCCTGTCCCGTAGACGTGGCAAAAATGGCGGGCGCCGCGGCACTCACCGGGAGCGTCAGGGAATAAGCCGCCGCTCCCTGAATTACGACTTGCATCAGAGTCGTGGACTTGCCAGCTACATTGTAGGGGACTACCGCATTGATCTGGCCCGCAGCGCCATACAGCATGGGCGCCGGCGTGCCATCGAAGGTGACAGTCACCCCTCCTAAACTTGTGCTCACTTTCCCGGACTCGATGGTAGCGCCCAGCGCCGTGGCCGGCCCGATGCTGTTACCGAAGATCGCGATCAACTCTCCGGGCGCGACTTCGGAACTGGTCAGGCTCGCCGCGCTCACCACCGACGTGACGCCGGCAACCGAAGGCAGCAGCCCGTAGACCACCACCTGGCCCGATCCTGTAGGGACGAAAACCTTGCCGTTCACCACGGTGGGATTGACGAACTTCACGAAGTTTCCCATGGCCGCCCCCGCTCCTTGCATGCTGCTGTTCCAGATTTCCGTTCCGACGTTCTCCGCGTTAAAAGCATGCAGAGTCCCCGCCCTCGGAAAACTGCCGGCCGCCGCACTGGTTGCCCAGAGAATGCCGCTGCCCGGCACCGAACCGTTCGAGGAAACCGACAAGCCGGAGAATGGCAGGGCGTTCTGCACCGAACTGTTGGCCGATACAGGCGTGGTGTTGAACAGGCCCTGCTGCATTTGATAGGCGCGCAGTGTGGCGTCGCTGGGCCAGATGAAAAACAACGGTCCGGTAGACAGGTTCCAGAGAGCGGAGTTGAAAATGGAGAAACCCGAGTTCGGCGCCGCCTGAAAGGTCTGCAACGCATCCGTGTCCAACGCCTGGTGGCCCAGATTCGTGCGATCCAGTAGCGCGACGACGCCGGTTTTGCCCGCCGCCACCAGCAGATTCGTACCGGGCAGCAGCGCCGGCCCCGAGGACCCGAAGTCTGCGTCGTCATCCGTCCATGCAGCGTACTCCTGCGGCGTGAACCAGTCGGTCACGTTCAACCCTGGAGTCAACTGCAGCACCGTCTCGCCCCAGGACACCACTCCGTCGTAATTCCCGTTGCCCGTGGTGCAGTATACGTTGCCGCTCGCATCGGCGGCCAGGCCGCGGCCGCTTTGCCAGATGGCGGAACCGGCGGACGATGGAGTGGTATTGAAGATGGCGGTTTGCTTCTGCAGATTGGCGGCGTCATAGGCGATAATCCAGCCGTGCCACGGCGCGTAATCGCCGTGCGAACCGAAGCCTACATAGACGGAATTGTTGGCCAGCAGCAGGCCCGGGCGCTGCAAATGGTCGATTGGGATGAGCGGAAGTGCCCCGTTCACCGCGTCGTTGGTCCCCCCCCACCCGGTGCCCGCGACCACCGCCTGGATCTCGACCGGTCCGTTCAGCTCCTCGGCGCCGGTTCCCAGATTTAGGGCATGCAGGTAAAACGCGGCATTGCCGCTCACTATCGTTTCGCTGACGACGTAGATCACGTTGCGGGTGCGGCCGATAACCGGAGTACCTAGAATCCCGATTTCGTTCAGGATATCCGAATAGGGGCTGGCCCCGGCTATGCTGAAGCTGGCCGGGTCGATGGAAGTGCCCAGATTCACCTGCCACAACGGCGCGGCGCCGGCCGTCGCGTCCGCATCGAAGGCATAGACGCTATTGTGCATGGTAGCCACGTAGAGGACATTGAACGTGCCTTTCCCTAGAATGGCGAGCCCGTGAACGTATAGCGGCTGCGTATAAACTTCGCCATCCACCGCGAACGAATAAAGCTTGCCGAACTGTGTGGGATTCACATTGTTCGTATTCAGCAAGCCTTCGTTCATGTTGGCGTTGGTGCGGTTGTTGTCGTAGTTCGCCGTGAGAACATCTATCTGTGCGTGGAGCCCGGCCACGGGTACAGTTAGGGCAATGAGGAGCGTGAGCCTAGTCATTGTTTCAGATCTGTTAACGACGATCTAGAATTACAATAGGATACACACCCCACGCCGAAAAGTTGTGGGGAATTCCCCGGAAGGATACGAAGATACCTACCAGCCGACCGGCTTGCCTTGATTTTGCTGGTCGAGCCAAGCCTGAAGCGGCGCAAAATAGTCGCGGATGGCGGTAGCATCCATTTGCTTTTCGCCGGTCAGCTTCTCTAAGGCCTCCGGCCAGGGCCGGCTGATGCCCATTTCCAGCATCTCGTTAAAGCGGCGCCCGGCTTCCTTGTTGTCATAAATCGAACAGCGGTTGAGCGGGGCGGAGCAGCCTGCGATCCTGGCCAGGGCGCGGTGAAACTGGAATTGCAGAATATCGGCCAGGAAATAGCGCATGTAGGGCGTGTTGGAGGCCACGTGATATTTGGCGGCGGGATCGAAATCGTCCTCGGTGCGTCCGGGGGGCGGCGCGACCCCCTGATATTTGCGGCGCAGCTCCCACCAAGTCTGGTTATATTTCTCCGGCGGAATCTCGCCGGAGAAGACCTTCCAGCGCCACTGGTCGATGACCAGACCGAACGGCAGGAAGGCTACTTTCTCCAACGCCTTGCGCAGCAGCAGCCCGATATCCTTCGAGGCATCGGGGGGGTTGTCCAGCAGGCCGATTTTCATCAAGTAAGCGGGCGTCACCGACAATGCCATGGTGTCGCCCACCGCTTCGTGAAATCCGTCGTTAGCGGAATCGCGGAACAGGAACGGCTGCTTGTCGTAAGCGCGCTGATAGAAATTGTGACCCAACTCGTGGTGGACGGTTAGAAAATCCTCGGCCGTAATATCGAGGCACATCTTCAGCCGGACATCTTCCACCAGGTCGATATCCCAGGCGCTGGCGTGGCAGACCACGTCGCGGTCGCGCGGCTTAATGAATTGCGACCGTTCCCAGAAGCTTTCCGGCAGCGGCGCGAATCCCAGCGAGGTGAAAAAATGCTCGCCGTACTTCACCATCTGCTTGTAGTCCGTCTTGCGGGTCTTCAGAATCGCGGTCAAGTCGAAGCCCGGATCGCCGTCTTTCGGAGCGGCCAAAGGATACACGTTATCCCAGGTCTGAGCCCACATATTGCCCAGCAAATATGCCGGAATCGGCCCATCCGCCGGGACCACGTCCGCGCCGTATTGTTCGCGCAGCTTCGTGCGGATGTAGGCGTGCAGCGACAGGTAGAGCGGCCGGACCTGTTCCCACAGCCGGTCGAGTTCCCTGGCGAAATCGTCGGGCGGCATGTCGTATTTCGCGCGCCACATGGCGCCATCGTCCTTGAAGCCCAGTTCGCGCGCGCCTTTATTGGCCAGCGCCACGTAACGCACGAAGTCCGGCCGGATAGGCTTGGCAATGGCATGCCAACCGCGCCAGGCCTCCAGCAGTTCTTTCGGATCGCGGCTGTTCGCCATGATGCGCGTCAGGTCTTCAAGGTCGAGACAGTCCTTGCCGGGCGGGCAATATTTGCCTTTCCCATAAGTGCCCTCCATGGCAGCGGCAATGCGTGTCAACTCTTCGCTTTCCTTCCCATTGGCCGGCGTCGCGAGAGTCAGGGAGACTTTAAGCAAATGAATCTTGCGCGCCACATCCGGCGGAAGCTTCAAAGAGTCGAAGCGGGTCGATTGCTTGGCCAGTTCCACGGTCGCGTTGATGAGGCGTTCATCCTCTTTTGCCGCCAGCGCCTCCGTGTCGTCGGTAATATAAGTCGACTTCACCCAGTCAGCGCGGTTTCCTTCCACCGAAAGCGCGAGCAGCCTGGCTTCGGCATCGGCGATAAACTTGCGCGCTTCTTCAACGGTGGGCGGAGCGGCGGCTGACAGAACCGCAGCCGCGGTGGATATCAGGATCACGATGCGCTTCATCATATTTGACTGCACCATTGTAACCATGCGCCACCGGGCTGGCTTGCGGCAAGCTGGGTATTCAATGCGGAACGGCCCTACAAACGATCTGGTGTAAACTGTCTGGATGCTTCTGAAATCGATCTTCTCCGTCACGGCCCTGGCCGCCGTCTCCTTCTTCGTGCAACCTGCCGCCGCGCAGGATGGCCGGGTTTTCGAACTGCGAACCTACACCTGCAACGAAGGGAAGCTTCCCGACTTGCTGGCGCGGTTCCGCAACCATACCATGAAGATTTTCGAGAAGCACGGCATGACCAACGTCGCCTATTGGGTGCCGCAGGACGCGCCGCTGCACGACAACACTCTGATTTACGTGATCTCGCACGCCAGCCGCGAGGCTGCCAAAAAGAACTGGGCGGAATTCGGGGCCGATCCGGAGTGGCAAAAAGTACAGAAGGAATCGGAAGCCAACGGAAAGATCGTGAATAAAGTGGTGTCGGTGTATATGGATCCGGCCGATTTCTCACCCATGAAGTGATCGCGGGAGAGGAGCAAACCCGGCGGAGGAAACACACTGCGCCGGGTCGCCGGGCCCTACCGGGGCGGTGTCGATCCGGGAGGATTGCTGGTGTTCGACGTATTTGACGTATTGGTCGTGTTCTTCCGATTCCGCTTTCTGTTCCTGGTCGTCTGACTAGTGCTCGTGGACTTCGGGTTCGCCGGATTGTTTGGATTCGCCGGATTCATGGGAGTCGGATTTGACGGATTCGGAGTCGTCGGATTCGGGGGCGTCGGGTTCTGCGGCGTGGACGGGGCTTGGCCCGATCCCGACTGGCCAAATGCGAGTGGCAACGAGGCTAATAACAATGCCAAAGTAAGTGCGGTCTTCTTCATAAATGATCTCCAAGCGGAGACTTACTCCGCCTCTCCCATTATGGTTTTTGGCGGCCCGCCAGTCTCCTTCGCGCCGCCGCCGTTTGTGACATTCACGACGTCGCGGATGGTGTTTTTGTTGGGCGGCGCACTTACTTGCAAGCGCCGGTGTCTTGAAACATCCACCGCTTCGCGCGCGGCGGCATTTCGCGCTACGATCACATATCGTGGCCTTCATTTCCGAAACCCCGTCGCCAGTCTCCAAAGTCGCTCGCATGTCGCATATGCGCCATTTGGTGGAGCAACTGCAGAAGCTCGAAGTCCGGCTCCGCCAGGGCGGCGGCCCCGCCAAGATCGAGCGGCAGCATCGCGCCGGAAAAATGACCGCCCGAGAGCGCATCGCCGCCCTCATCGACCCGGGAACGCAATTCCTCGAGATTGGAATGCTGCTCTCCTACGATCAGTACGAGGGGGAAGCTCCCTGCCTTGGGTCCGTGACGGGCATCGGCATCGTTGAAGGACGCCACGCCGTCATCATTGCGGGAGACGCTACGGTAAAAGCCGGATCGTGGTGGCCCGAGACGGTGACCAAGGGATTGCGCGCCCAGGAAATCGCGATGCGCAACCGCATTCCCATCGTTTATCTGGTGGATTCCGCCGGCGTGAACCTGCCGTATCAGGACCGTATCTTCCCGGGCCAATACGGCGGCGGGCGCATCTTCTATTACAACTCCCTGATGCGGCGGAAATTGCGGGTACCGCAGATCGCCGCGGTGATGGGGGCGTGCATTGCGGGAGGGGCTTATCTGCCCGCGCTGAGCGACACCATCATCATGGTGGAGGGCACCAGTTTCATGGGGCTGGGCGGACCGAATCTGGTGAAAGGGGCCACCGGCCAGGTGGTCGATTCCGAATCGATCGGCGGGGCTCGCATGCACACCACGGTGAGCGGCGTGGCGCACTACATGGCCAAGGACGATGCCGAATGCCTGGCGCGCATCCGCCAGCAATTCCGTAGTCTTCCCGCTCCACCCCAGGCCGTCGTCGGGCATGCGCCCGCCAGGTCCGGGGACGATATCTACAGCGTGCTTCCGGAAAATCATCGGCTGCCTTACGACATTGAAGAAGTGATCTTCCGCATCTTCGATGACGGCGATTACATGGAATTCCAGCCGGAATACGCTCCCGAAATGTTGTGCGCGCACACCAGGTTGTCCGGCCATCCCGTGGCGATCGTCGCCAATCGCCGGGGCTTTCTGCGCTCCGAAGGACGTCCGCGGATCGGCGGCATCGTTTACACGGAAACGGCCCGCAAGGTTGCGTACTTCGTGGAGCTGAACGAGCGGCTGGGACACCCCATCATCTATCTGCAGGATGTCTCGGGCTTCATGATCGGTCCCGAGGCGGAGCGGGAAGGCATCATCCGCGCCGGCGCCGACATGGTGGAAGCCATGTCCTGCACGTCGGTGCCGAAGCTGATCCTTACCTTGAATCACGCGAGCGGGGCCGGCTACTACGCCATGGCGGGGCAAGGCTTCGAGCCGAACTTCACCTTCAGTTGGCCGACCGCGCGCATCGGGGTAATGGAAGGGGATTCCGCGGTACAGGCTCTGTTTTCGGCAGAACTGGAAAAGTACAAAGCCAGCGGAGAGCCGATCCCCCCCCAATTGCAGGCCGCCATCGACAAAACGAAAACGGACTACGAACGCTGGCTCGACGCCCGGTATGCGGCGGCGCGCGGCCACTGCGACGCGGTCATCGACCCGTTGGATACGCGCCGGATTCTGACCATGGCGCTGGAAGTAACCCTCTACCGGCCGCGCGCGGTGCCCCTGGTCCTGGAGACTTTATGAGCCCCTTACGCATCGCCAACGGGCAGGGCTTTTGGGGCGATTGGCTGGAAGCGCCCGTGCGCCTGATCGACGACGGCCCCATCGACTACCTCACGCTCGACTATCTGGCGGAAGTGACCATGTCGATTCTGCAGAAGCAGCGCCAGAAGGATGCGGAACTGGGCTACGCGCGCGACTTCCCGCCACTGATCGGACGCATAGCGGGAAAGCTGCGCGACCGGGGCATCAAGGTGCTCGCCAATGCGGGCGGCGTGAATCCGGTGGCCTGCGCGCGCGCCGTTCTGAAGGCCGCGCCCGGGCTGAAAATCGCCGTCGTCTTCGGCGACGACATCCTGGGGCGGATCGACGAATTTTTGGGCCAGGGCCACGAACTGCGGAATATCGACACCGGCGCGCCGCTGTCGACGATTCGCGAACACATCCTCAGCGCCAATGCTTACATCGGCGCTTTCCCCCTGGCCGAGGCGCTGGCTACCGGCGCCGATGTGGTGATCTCCGGGCGCTGCGCCGACGCCGCGCTGGTGCTTGCGCCCATGATCCAGCGCTTCGGCTGGACCCCGGACGATTTCGACAAGCTGGCGGCGGGCATCGTGGCCGGACACATCATCGAATGCGGCGCGCAATGCTCGGGCGGCAACTGCCAGGTGGATTGGCGCAATATTCCGGACTTGGCGAACATCGGTTATCCGATCGTGGAAGCCGAGGCCGACGGCTCTTTCACCGTCACCAAACATCCGGGCACGGGCGGACGCATCGACTCGCACGGGGTGAAGGAGCAACTGCTTTACGAAATCGGCGACCCGCGGCAGTACATGACGCCGGATTGCGTGGCGGACTTCACCTCGCTGCATCTGGAAGACACGGGCGCAGACCGCGTGCGCGGGTCGGGCGTGCGCGGTCTGCCCCGGCCCCCCATGCTGAAAGCTTCCATCAGCTATCACGCCGGTTGGAAGGCGTCCGGGACGCTGGTCTACAGTTGGCCGGACGCGCTTGAAAAGGCGCGCGCCGCCGACCGGATCACGCGGCGGCGCCTCGATCAACTGGGCCTCCGCTTCGACGAGGTCCATACCGAGTACTTCGGCGTGAACGCGTGCCACGGCCCAGCGGCTCGGCCGGTGGACGATCCGCCGGAAGTGCAATTGCGCATCGGCGTGCGCGGCCCTGACAGGCGCGCGGTGGATCGCTTCACGCGCGAGATGATCCCGCTGGTGCTGACCGGTCCGCCGGGCGGCACGGGTTATGGCGAAGGGCGGCCGGATGTGCGCCAGATCGTAGCCTATTGGCCGGCGTTGATCCCGCGCGAGGTAATCGAGACGCGCGTGGAGGTGATCGGATGAGAGTACCGTTGGCGCGCATCGCCCACACCCGTTCGGGGGACAAGGGGGACATTTCCAATATCGGCGTGATCGCCTGGCAGCCGCGGTTCTATCCGATCCTGCTGCGCGAAGTGACTCCCGAGCGTGTGAAATCGTTCTTCGGCGAAATCGTCCAGGGCGGCGTGGAGCGTTTCGAACTGCCCAACCTGCACGCTTTGAATTTGCTGATGCACCATGCGCTCGGCGGTGGCGGTACGGTCTCGCTGCGTACCGATGCGCAAGGCAAGACTTTGGGCGCGGCGCTGCTCGCGCTGGAGATCGAGGTCCATGAGCGAGAGCTTACAGATTGACCGGCAAGGGCGTGTGCTGCATCTGGCGCTGAATCGCCCCGAAAAGCGCAATGCGCTGAACATGGAATTGTGCAGCGCCCTGGGCGCGGCACTGGATGCCGCCGAAAGCGACAGTTCGGTGGGCGCCATCCTGCTGAGTGGGAATGGCAAATCTTTTTGCGCGGGGATGGATCTGCGGGAGGCGCAGCCGTCCGCCGGTGAGATCAACGCCGCGCACGAGCGGATCTTTTCCGCCGGCATGCATCTGACTAAGCCGCTGATCGCCGCCGTCCATGGGGCCGCGTTGGCCGGAGGCACGGGACTGGTAGCTAACTGCCACGTGGCGATCGCCGCCGAGGACGCCACCTTTGGGCTGACCGAAATCCGGATCGGGCTGTGGCCGTTTGTGATTTTCCGTGCGATGGAGGCATCGCTGGGGCAGCGGCGCGCTACGGAACTGGCGCTGAGCGGCCGGACATTCGGTGCGCTTGAGGCGCGCGAGTATGGACTCGTGCACCAGGTGATGAGCGCCGGTGGTTTGATGGCGCGCGCGGGCGAGGTTGCAGTCCGCGATCGCCGAGTCCAGTCCGACGGCTATCCGGGCGGGGCTGACGTTTGTCCGCGACGCGCGCGGCAAGTCTTGGGAGGAGGCCGGCGACCTGGCGCGCAAGATGCGCACCGAAGTCTTCCAGAGCGCGGATTTCCAGGAGGGCGTCGGGGCGTTCCAGGAGAAGCGGGCGCCACGCTGGACGAAGTAGGCCGCCGGGTTTCCGGAACCGGCGCTGGACACCGGACCCTCTTTTGCGAAAATCGTTGCTAGATGGAAGAAAAGAAAGACATCAACCCACAAGACGAGGTATGTCACCGCTCACTTTCGTATCATTTTTGCGATACCCGCAAAATAGTCATATGGATACCCCCAAAAGAGGGGTTTGTGTCAGGTATAATCTCGGGTGATCCTAGGTATACCACCTGTTAATTCAGGAATACCCTTAGAGCTAATACGGAATCTACCGAGAGAATCGAGCCAATGTCGCCACAACCGTCGTTTCCTCCCCCGAATGTGACACTTATGAAACTTCAGCATCGCCGCACGGAACTCGACAACGCAATTCGGTTGCTTGAGGAAATCCGGCTGATCCGGTTAAGACGGCCCCCGGAGCTGGCTGCGATCATTTCTAAGGTTCGGCGGGTAGCCTGACGTTCGCTCTCGAGTCCTGACGCATAATGGGATCATGTTGCACCGCACGATCCTATGGATTCCGGTTTTCGCGGGTGTATTGGCGGCGCAGTACGGCACAACCCCCAAGGCTTCGGAGCAGGAGTATCCTTCGCACGGCAAACTGGGCACGGCCGGCGTGGGCGCCGAGTTCCTGGTCCACAGTTTTTCGCGAGGCCGGGAGATGTTCATCGCCAACGGTTATCTGGTGGTGGAAGTCGCTCTGTTCCCCAAATCCGGCGAATCGCTGATGGTGAGTACCGGGGAGTTTGCCCTGCGGGTGAACGGCCGCAAGGAAATGATCGCTCCGCAAGGCGCGGAGATCGTTGCGGGAGCCCTGGAGTATCCGGATACGCAACACGAGCCCGGGACTCCATCCCGCGGTACAACTCGGACCGGTGGCGCTGGGCGCACCTCCCGCCAACGAGCGTTTCCCCGGCGACCCTAACGCTCCCGCGAACCATCCGCTACCGCGTTCGCCAGACAACAGCCGCGACGGCATTGAGAAAGAGACGCCGGTTACGTCCTGGGAACTGGCGGTGCAGGCGGCCTTGCCGGAGGGTGAACGGCATGCGCCGACCAGCGGTTTCCTGTACTTCCCCTACCGGGGCAAAGTGAACCGCATTCATGCGCTCGAACTGGTGGTGACCGGCCAGGCCGGCAGTGTCAGCCTACCCTTGCTGGACCAAACGAAATAGATGACTAACGCGGCGATCGCCAACGCGATTCTAGGAATCGACACGTTGTGGGGCGGCGACGTGATGTGCGCTTCGGGCACGGGCCGCTTCATCGCCGATTCCTGGTTTTCGGACGAGCCGCTGCCGGAAGCGTACACCCATCCGCTGGCGGCGCGGATTCGCGAATCCGGCGGAGTTGGGGCGAAGGCTCCCGACAGAAAGGCCATCGAAGGTTATTTGGC
Source organism: Bryobacterales bacterium (assembly GCA_963738375.1). Lineage (GTDB taxonomy): Bacteria > Acidobacteriota > Terriglobia > Bryobacterales > Bryobacteraceae > Bog-159. The sequence goes on from CAVTWL010000010.1 coordinate 144,644, forward strand.
TGCCGTGGACGTGGCGGGCGCCATTGGCGCCATGGGCGCAGCGCGGGGCGAATATCTGCGCGGCTTAGCGGTAAGCTTCGAGACCATGTGGGACCTCGCCATGGAAGTGCTTGGCAAAGGCGAGCCGGTTTCGTACCAGCGCTGCGTAGTTGCGTCCACCGGCCGGCCGCCTACGCCATCCGAACCTACGGCCAGCCGGGAACGCGTGAGTGCATTGCTGGCTCGCGCGGGATACCCGTCGCACAATTCCGCCCAACTCCTGGGCGCGGTGGACGCATGGCGGCAGGCGCGATACGTGCCCATGGCCGCGATCCGGGGCGTGGGGGCCGCGGTGATCGCGCAGTACGACGCGCTGAGCGCCACGCATCTGGCGCCGTATTTGCCCGCTGAACTACAATCTGTTCCGCGCGCGAACATTGAGTTTCTGCCGATCGAGGACGCGTGGTTTTCCGGTTCGATGAACTACCTGGGGCGGGCCCGGCGCGCGGATGGCACACCGGAGTACGAGGCGACTTACGAGATTAATGCTTCGCTCGAAATCTCCTATCCAGAGTTCGTGCAGTTGGTCAGCCACGAAGTGGCGCCGGGGCACGTGACCACGTTCGCGTACCTGCAGAGTCTGTACGCGCGCGGCGTGGTGGGATTCGAAGCAACCGTTCTGACGATGAATACGCGGGCCGCCACGCTTTTCGAAGGCATCGCCAACAACGCCATCCTGATTGCACACGGGGTGACGGAAGTGGATCAACTGCCAGATGAAGATCTACAGATCGGCGTGCTATTGGCGCTGCTGCAGGATGACGCGAAGAATCAGGCTTCGTACCTGACGTGGAAAGAATGTGTGCCGCAGCCCGCGGTCGCGGAAATTCTACGCCGCGATTTCCTGGTGTCGCCGGAACGCGCGGGCAAGCTTTCCGGGGCTTGGGCGCAGCATGCGCTACTGGGACGCATGTATCTGCCGGCCTATCGCGCGGGCACCGAGCGGGTGGCTGAGTTGCGGCGCCAATATCCGGCTGCGCGCCTGTTGCCGGTACTTTACGGCTGCGCGGGTTTGGTGGACATCACCACAATCGACGCCGCTTTGGCGTGAATCCGGCGCGGCGGAGGCGCCGTGGCTTAGTTGCGATAGTCGAGCGGCGGCTTCTGGCCTTCGGGGATCTCCGACTTGTAGGTCTTGCCGGCAAGCTGGCGCGCGAAGTCTTTCTTGGCGTCCGCGACCAGTTGCGGATTCGCAAACAGGTCCGCGCCGGTGAGCGCGATGGCTTTGGCCGCGACGACCATCGCCTTCTGTCCGCCCGTGGTCCCGGCGCATGCCGCCGCCTGCCAGGTGTGCGGGACTACGCCCGGTACGAACGTGGCCGCTGTGAACCCGATGGTGGGAACGTTCCAACTGACGTCGCCGACGTCCGTCGAAGCGGCAGGCTCGTTGGCATCGAAGGCGCGCAGAGGCTCGATGGCGGCCGTCGAGGCTAAATCGCGCGCCGCGCCCGGCGTAAGGCTCTTCTGCAACTCCACGGCGAAATGCCGCTCGTCTTCGGTGTAGCGGAAGCCGCCGACTTCTTCCAGGTTCGCCTGCGCCGCTTTCGCCAGCGCATCGTTGGGGACGATGTTGTTGTCGGCGCTCACGATCTTCACGTCGAGGGTGGTTTCCGTCATCATGGCGGCGCCTTGACCCACCTTCACAATGCGCTTCCAGATACCATCCAGGGTGTCCAGCGACGGGCTGCGCGCATAGAGAAAAAGCTCGGCGGTGTCGGGCACGATGTTGGGCGCGGCGCCGCCGTTGCTGACGATGTAATGGATGCGCGTATTGCTGGGAACGTGCTCGCGCATGTATTCGATGCCCGTACCCATTAACATGACGGCATCGAGCGCCGAGCGGCCGCGATCCGGCGCGAAGGCGGCGTGCGCCGCGATGCCATGGAACAGGAACTTCGCCGAGGTGATGGCCAGCGCGCCGCCGTTGGTGACGCTATTCCTGTCGGCCGGATGCCAGTGCAGTACCACATCGACGTCGCGAAAAAGCCCGGCGCGCACCATGTACACCTTGCCATCGCCGCCTTCCTCCGCCGGCGTGCCGTAGTAGCGCAAGGTGCCCGTCACGCCGTTCTTCTCCATGTATTCCTTCAGCGCCACGGCGGCGAGCGCGGCGCCCGATCCCAGCAGATTGTGGCCGCAGCCGTGTCCCGCGCCTGCCGCGATCACCGGGCTGCGATCCGCCACGGCCGCCTGCGAGAGACCCGGCAGCGCGTCGAATTCGCCAAGGATACCGATCACCGGCTTTCCGCTGCCATAACTGGCGACGAAGGCGGTGGGCTGATCCGCCACGCCCGCTTCAATATGAAAGCCCGCGGCCTTCAGATTCCGCTGCAACAGGGCTGAGCTTTTCTCTTCGTGAAAACCCAATTCCGCGTAGTTCCAAATGTCTTTCGATACTTGCGCGTAGTTGGCGGAATGTTCATCTACGAGAGCTTGGATCTGCTTGTGGGCGGCAGGCTGCGCGCAGGCCGTGATGGCGGCGGCCAGCGCCAGAATGCAACATTCGCTACGAATCATCCCGTTAGTCTAGCAGCACGCCCGGCGCCCGCTATGCGGATTTGATCTCGGTCCACATGCGGTCGCGCAGGCGCTGCGTGGCCGACGGCATGGTCCCGATCCACTGCCCGCGCGCCAGCGTGTCGGCGGCAGGAAACAGCGTTGTCGTTGCGGCGCAGATGCGTCCGGCAGCAGCGCCTGCGCGGCCCCATTCGCGGTCGCGGTGCGGGATGTCTCGCACAATGGCCGCGGCCACCGGCGCGCGCAGCAGGTAGTTGATGAAGTCGTGCGCCAGTTCCGCGCGCCCGCTCTCCCGCAGGACCACGGCATTGTCGCCGTACAGGGGAAAGCCCTCGGCGGGATACGCAAAGCCCAATTGCGGCGCGGCGTCGATGGCCTGCTGCGCGGTGGTCGCCCAGGAGTGCGCCACCAGGATGTCGCCCGCCACCAGCTGGTCGCGAAACTCCGCGTTCAGATAGGCGCGCAGCAGCGGCTTCTGCGCGATGGCCTCGTGTTCCGCGCGGCGCAGGCTGCGATCGTCGGTCGAGTTATAAGAAAGCCGCAGCTTCAGCAAACACGCGCCCAGCACTTCTTCCGGATCGTCGAGCATGGTCAACCGGCCTTTCAGCCGCGCGCTCCACAAATCGGCCCAGGCAGCCGGCGCCGGCCCGGACGACTTGTTGTACGCGATACCCGTCGCGCCCCACATGTACGGCACGCAATATTCCAGACGCGGGTCCCACGGCGGATTCTGGAAGCGCGGCTCCAGGTTCTTCAGGTTGGCCAAACGCGCGTGGTCGAGGCGGCGCCAGCAGGCCATACTCGCGCATGGGCGGAATGCGGTTGTGCGTCGGAAACACGACATCCCAACCGGAGTTGCCGCTGAGCACCTTGGCCAGCATCTCCTCGTTGCTCTCGTAGGTGGCGTAGCGCACGCGCACGCCGAATTCCGTTTCGAAATTGCGAAATGGTGTCCTGCGCGACGTAGTTCGACCAGTTGTAGACGTTCAGGCGAGGCCGTGCCGCGCGCCGCAGCCGGCGATGCCGGCCACGCCCATCAGAAAAACGCGCCGGCTCGATGGCCCCTTCACGCTTTGCCCACTCGTTCGGAGAGCAGCACCAGCGCGCCGAAGACGACCACGATCACCGCCGAAATCGCGTTGATTACAGGACTGGCGCCGCGCCGCGCCATGGCGTAAATCACCATCGGCAGAGTTTCGGAATCGACGCCGGCCACCATGCTGGTGATCACATAATCGTCGAACGAAACCGTCAGCGCCAGCAGCGCGGCCGCCACGATGCCCGGAATCAAAGCGGGCAGCGTCACATAGCGGAAAGCCTGCCATTCGGTCGCGCCCAGATCGAGCGCCGCTTCTTCGAGCGCCGGGCTGAAGGTGCGCAGCCGCGCCGCAATCACGATCACCACATAGGCGATCGAAAACGCTACGTGCGCCAGGATTACGGTGTGCAGGCCCAGACGCCAATGCAGCCATCGGAAGGACCATTGGAACAGCGCCAGCAGGGAGATTCCCATCACGATCTCGGGAGTTACCAGCGAAAGGTACAGCGAGCCCGACAGCAGCTTCGATCCGCGCTTCCAAAGGCCGTAAGCGCACAAGGTGCCCGCGATGGTGGAAAGGATGGTCGCCACCACCGCGATGACGATGCTGTTCCAGGTGGCTTCAGTCAATTGCTGGTCCTGCAGGATGGCCCGGTACCAGTGCAGCGAAAACCCCTGCCACACCGTGAAGCGCGACGAATTGAAGCTGAAGATGGCCAGAATCGCCAGCGGCACATGCAGGAACAGATACACCGCCGCCGCGTAGAGGCCCAGCCAGCGCTTCATACCAGGCCCTCGCGTTCACTGCGCAGCACCAGCAGCACCAGCGCGCCCACCAACGCCATCAAGCCCACGGAAATGGCGGCACCGAAGGGCCAGTCGCGCGCATTGGTGAATTGATTTTGCACCAGGTTGCCGATCAGCACGGTACGCCCGCCCCCCATCAGATCGGGGGTGAGATACGCGCCCAGCGCGGGAATAAACACCAGGATGCTGCCCGCGCGGATGCCGGGCGCGGAGAGCGGCAAAATCACGTGCCACAGCGTGGGCCAGGGCTTCGCGCCCAGGTCGGCGGCCGCTTCCTCCAGCGCCGGATCCAAGCGCTCCAGCGTGGCGTAAACCGGCAGCACCATGAACGGCAGGTAGCCGTATACCAGCCCCAGCAGCACGGCGCCGTTGTTGTACAGCAGCGGCAGTGGATCGTGGATCAACCCCAAATGTTGCAGCAAGGTATTGATCAGGCCGGTGTCACGCAGCAGGAAAAGCCACGCATACAAACGCACCAGAAAGCTGGTCCAGAAAGGCAGAATCACAAGCTGCAGATAGAGGTTCTTCCGGCTGCCGGCGCGCGAGATGAACAGGGCCAGCGGGAAGCCGAGCAGCAAACAGATCGCCGTGGCAGCGCCGGCCATGACGAACGAGCGCCACACGATCGATAGGTAGAGCGGATCGAGCAGACGCTCGAAATTCTCCGCCGTCCACGGCAGCCCCAGCCCTCCGTAGGAGCCGCGCGTCAGCAGGCTGTAGACGATCACGATGGCGAAGGGCGCCGCGAACAGCACCACCATCCAGATCCAGGCGGGTAGCAGAAACCAGGCGCGCAGGCGTTCCCAGCCGGAAGCCTGCTTCATGGAAAAACCATTTCGTCGGATGGATTCCAGCACAAGTGAATCGACTCGCCGGTCTGGTAGGCGCCGTTATTCCGTGGGATTTCCGCTACCACTCCTTCTCCGCTTTCCAGGCGCGTCAACACGTGCACGCAGTTGCCGAGAAAGATGGAGCCGGTGACCGTGGCAGGCTTCGACCGCCCGCCGTTGGACGCCGCCTGGTGCGCGATGCGGGTGACTTCCGGGCGCAGGCCCACGCCGTCGATCCAATTCACGGCGCCGAGAAAACCAGCGACGAAACGCGTGCTGGGGCGCAGGTAGACGTCTTGCGGCGTGCCCACCTGTTCGATGGCGCCGGCGTTCATCACCGCCAGTTGGTCGGACATCGACAACGCTTCCTCCTGATCGTGGGTCACCAGCAGAAAGGTGATGCCCACGCGCTGCTGCATTTCTTTCAGTTCCAGGCGCATTTGTTTGCGCAGCTTGGGATCGAGCGCGGCCAGCGGTTCATCGAGCAGCAGGACGTCCGGCTCGAGCACCAAGGATCGCGCCAGCGCCACACGCTGCCGCTCGCCGCCGGAAAGCTGCGCGGGATAACGCGATTCCTTGCCGGTGAGCCGCACCAATTCGAGCGCATCCTTTACGCGCCGCCCGATATCCGGCTGATTCTTGCGCTTCAACCCGAACGCCACATTTTCCGCCGCCGTCAGATGCGGGAAAAGGGCGTAGCTTTGGAACACGGTACTCACGTTGCGCTGGTAGGGCTTCTGCTCGTTCACCACCACGCCATTCAGCAGCACCTCGCCTGAGGTGGGCGTCTCGAAACCGGCGATCAGGCGCAGCGTGGTGGTTTTCCCGCAGCCCGAAGGACCGAGCAGCGAGTAAAAACCTCCGCGCGGAATTGCCAGCGAAATGCCGTTTACGGCGCGATGGTTGGGGAACTCCTTCACCAAATCGCGCAGTTCCAGAATTGACTCCATTTGACAAGAATATTACCGCAACGTAGCATCGAACGATGAGAAAACTTTTGTGGTGCCTGCTGGCCGCGTTGCCGTGCTGGGCCCAAAGCGGCGCGGAGTTGTTCGAGAAGAACTGCGCCGGCTGCCACCGGACGGGAAGCGCCACGCACGCGCCGCCGCCCGAAGCCCTGCGGCGCATGTCGCGCAGCAAGATTTTCGATGCCTTGACCACCGGGCAAATGATCCTCGTGGCGGGGTCGCTGCCCACGATGCAGCGTATGGCGATCGCCGCCTATCTGGGCGCCAAGGAGCCGGAGGAGGTCAGCGGCGGTCCCTGCCCATCCGCTCCCGCGCCGCTGAAGGACTTGGGCGGCTGGCATGGTTGGAGCGTGGACCCCGAAAATCACCGCATGCAGAGCGCCGCCGCGGCGGGGTTGGACAGCTCCCAGGTGCCGAAGCTGAAACTGAAATGGGCCTTCGGTTTCCCCGGCGCGACATCCGCGCTCGGCCAGCCCTCCGTGGCCGGCGGACGACTCTTTATCGGGAGCGCCGGGGGCACGGTCTACTCGCTCGACGCGCATACCGGCTGCACCTACTGGACATTCAAGGCGCCGCAGAACGTGCGCACCGCCATCGAAATCGCTCCCATCGCCGATGGGCACAACGCCGTTTATTTCGGCGACGCGCAATCGACTACCTACGCGCTGGACGCCGATACCGGCAAACTGCTTTGGAAAACGCGCGTGGACGAGCATCCCTTTTCGCACATTACCGGCAGTCCGGTGCTGTACGGAGGCCGGCTCTACGTGCCGGTCTCAACAGGCGCGGAGGAGTTCGTGGCCGCCGGCGATCCGAAATACAAATGCTGCACGGCCCGCGGCAGTCTGGTCGCGCTGGACGCCCGCAACGGCGAGCGGCTTTGGAAAACCTATACGGTCGACGAGCCCAAGCCCACGCAACTCAACTCAGCCGGCACTCAGATGATGGGGCCATCCGGGGTATCCATCTGGTCCGCGCCCACCATCGACGCGAAATACAAGGTCATCTACGTCGGCACCGGCAACGAACACTCCAGCCCCACCACCGCCACCAGCGATGCCGTGCTGGCCCTCGACATGGATACGGGGCGGCTGCTTTGGTCGAAGCAACTCACGCCCGCCGACAAGTGGAATGTCGCCTGCATCCTGCCGGGCCGGGAAAATTGTCCCGAGAAACCCGGAGAGGACACCGATATCGGCGCTTCGCCCATTCTGGTGACGGTGGCGGGCGCCAAGCGCCTGTTGCTGGTGGGCCAGAAGTCCGGTGTCATGTGGGCGCTCGATCCCGACGCCAAAGGCAACGTGGTCTGGCAAAAGCGCCTTGGCAAGGGCGGAGTGCTGGGCGGCATTATGTTCGGACCGGCTGCCGATTCCGCGAATGTTTACGTCCCGCTTTCCGACTACACCATGCGCGGTCCCATCGAGGGCGGCGATCCGAAGATCGGAGGCGGACTGTTTGCGCTGCGCATCGAGGATGGGGAGCGCGTTTGGCACGCGCCGCCGCCTGAAGCCAAGTGCATCGGCACGCTCGGCTGCACGCCCGCTCAAATGGCGGCTGCCACGTTAATCCCGCATGTGGTCTTCTCCGGTTCCATGGATGGCCACCTGCGCGCCTACAACACGGCGGATGGCACGGTCATTTGGGACTTCGACACGCTGCGCGAGTTCGCCACGGCGAATGGGGTGAAAGCCTCCGGCGGATCGATGAGCGCTTCCGGGCCGGTGGTCGCCGGCGGCATGTTGTACGTCAATTCCGGATACGGCGCACTGGGCGGCATGCCGGGCAACGTGCTACTGGCTTTCGCCGCTGAGTAATCGCGCCACCTTGGCGGCGCTTTCGGAAAAGTTGAGCGTGGCGCCGTAGCTGCGCGCGGCTGCACTCATGCGCTTGCGCAACGCATCGTCCAGCAACAAGCCCTTGAGCGCCTCGCGCAGTTGGCCAGCCTGCGCCATCGACACGCAGTCGGGCCGCGCCACTTCGCGCGCGCCGTGGTGATCGAGGCAGACGGCCGGCAGTCCGGCGCGCAGCGCCTCCACCAGCGTCAACCCGTAGCTTTCGTGGCGCGAGGGAAATACATAGACGTCAGCCAGCGCGAAGAAAGCTTGTTTGCGCAGTCCCGTGACGTGCCCCGGAAAGACAACGCGCGTTCGCCGCGGGCGCGCGGCCAGTTTGTGCAGCCGGGCGTGGAAGCGCCGTCCTTGCATGAATGCCGCTTCGCCGCAGATGAACAGCCACAGCTCACGCGCTGGAAAATCCGCGCGCCGTTCCCATTCGATGAGCGATTCAAGCAGCACATCCTGCCCCTTCTCGGGCGATATGCGGCTCAACGTCAGCAGGGCCAGCGCATCTTCCGGCACGCCATATTGGCGGCGCAGGGCGGCAGCCTCCGCGGCGATGGCCGCAGCGTCGTAACCGGCGTCCGCCGCTCCCCACGGAATCACGTGGATCTTTCCCGGCGGCGTCCCGGGATAGCATCGCAGCAGCACTTCGCGCATGCTCTGCGAAGGCACGATCACGGCGCGCGAGTAGCGCAGGCTGTCGCGCTGCTTCTCGAACACCAGCCGCGCCATGCCGCCCACCGGCAGGCGTTCGTACCAGCGCACCAGCGTTTCCGGCGCAATCAGATTGCGGCAGTAAATCGCCGCCACGTACGCCACGACGTCCACGTGATAGATCGTCGCCAAGTCGAAACCGGCCTCGGCCAAGCGGCGGAAATCCGGCCCTTCGGAAATGTCGTTGATCAAAACGGCGGTGCGCGCCGCGTCGTGCCGCAGCACCTCAGCCGTGGCCGCGCTCCCAAAGCGGCGGCAGAAGGCGGCATATTGGCGCTCCCCGAAGCTCACCACATCGCGGGCCGCCGGCGCCTCGCCGCCCAGAATCGCGGGATTTACCAGTGTCACCGGGAATGGACTGGCGCGCGCCCATTCCGCCAGAAGCTGCCGCGCCACTGCCGCGCCGCCTCCCAGCGGCACGCAGGCATCCTCGAAGCCGTGCGCGGCCAGGTACAACACCTCCCGCACGACTACATTTCCTTGCCGGCGTATAGCTCTTCGATGCTCTCCTTGAAATTCTCCATCACCCGCGTGCGCCGCACTTTCATGGTGGCCGTGAGTTCTCCGTCCTCAATGCTGAAATCCCGGCCCAGCACGCGATAGCGGCGGATCTGTTCGAAGGGCGCTAGTTGTTTATTGACGCGCGCCACCACCGTCCGGATTTCCTTCAACACCGGTTCGGCGGCGGCCATCTCGGCGGTGGACTTGCCTTTCAACGCATCCATCCCCTTCAACGTTTCCGCGACGCCCGGATTGATCGTGAACAACGCCGTCAGGTAAGGCAGGCGGTCGCCAATGAGCATGATCTGGCTGATGAGAGGCTCGAACTTAAACAGGCTTTCGACGCGCGATGGATGAATCTTCTTCCCGGTCGAAGAAACAATCAATTCCTTCTTGCGCCCGGTGATGAAGACGTAGCCTTCGTCGTCGATGAAGGCGATATCGCCGGTGTGCAGCCAGCCGTTGCGCAAAACTTCCGCCGTGGTCGCCGGGTCCCCGAAGTATTGCGAAAACACGCAGGGGCTTTTGATCAGCAGTTCGCTATCCTGCTCCGCAATGCGGAATTCGACACCCGGCAGCGCCTTGCCGATGCTGCCCGCCTTGGGCTGGTCGGGCGGACTCAGCGCCGCCACCCCCCCCTCGGTCAATCCGTAGCCTTCGATCAGCGGCATGCCGATGGCCTCGTAGAATTCGGCCAGTTCCTTGCTTAACGGCGCCGCGCCGGAGCACGCCAGCCTCAGCTTGCCCCCCAGACGCATGCGCACCTTTTCGAAGAACAGCTTGTCCGCCACCTTCAGCGGCAGCCGGATGCGCGCGGGTACGGCCTTCCCCTGGTGCTTGTAGCGGGCCGCCGCCAGCGCCATCCCCAGCGCGCCGTAGAAGGCTTTGCGCGCTACCGCGGGACGCTTGCGCAGTTCCATGCAGATCGTCGCATAGATGCGCTCCCACATGCGCGGCGGCGCCAGCAGCATGGTCGGCTGTACCGCGCGGATATCCGCCGGCAGTTTCAGCAGGCTTTCGGCGAAGGTCACCGGCGTGCCCAGCCGCATCATCAACAGCTCCACCACTACGCGCTGCGCGATGTGCGCCGACGGCAAGAACGCTACCGTGGCATCCCGCGGGCCTACGGGAAACGCCAGCTTGCCCATGTCCAGGTTCGACACCACCGCCAAATGCGTGACTAGCGCCATCTTGGGTTCGCCCGTCGCGCCGGATGTCAAATACAGAATCGCATAATCGTTAGGCGAAACTTCCGCCTTCAGCCGGTTCATGTATTCCGGGTCTTCTTTGAGCGCAAGACGGCCGCGTTCGCGCAACTGCTCCAGGGTGATCGCGCCGGGCGCCTCACCGGTCAGCAGAATGCGCGGGATGTCCGGCGCATCGCGCAACGCGTCGAGCGTCTTGGAGTCTTCGACAAACAGGGCTTTCGCTCCGCAGGTTTGAATGGTGCGGACCAGATCTTTCGGAGGATAGCTGGGGTACAACGCCGCCGCCACGCTGCCGGCCGTCAGAATCCCCAAATCGGCCAGATAAAACTCCAGGCGCGTTTCCGAATCGAGCGCCACGATGTCGCCTTTGCGAATTCCGATCGACCGCAGCCCGGCGGCCACTTCCTGCGCGGCAACCTTGTACTGGTTCCAGGAGTAAGTGACGTAGGTGCGTTTGCCGTCGCTGCCCGTGGTGGGCTGCCGCAAGGCAGGGGCATCGCCAAACTCGGCCGCTGATTCTTCAAGGACTTGGTAAAGGGTTCGCGCAGACATTCGGAGATCATGCTATCAGATAGCGTTGCAGCCCGGCGATGTCAGGCGTTCAACGATCGCCCGCCCGGCGGCTGAGAATCGCGGGCGCCTCCCGCACCCCATGTACGACCGCCAGAATCTCGAGGGGCAGTCTGCCGGCGTCATAGACGATCATGTAGACGCCGGACGGCCTAAATCGGCGCAACCTCTGTGGAACGACGTTTACCGGCGGCAACGACGCCTTCGTCGCCGGCGGCGCCGGCGCAAAAAGCGATGGCGCCGTGTTCGGCCTTTCTGAAGGTTTGGGCCGGTTTGTGAAGCCCAGCCCGCCTCCGGCAAGATTGGGACGTTGGCCCGTTTAAGCGCGCTGCGCCGAAGACCAACCCTGAATGCCTATTGCGCCTTAGCCGTCAACAAATTCAGCGTATTGGTAGCGTCATTGACGAAATAAAGCCCCTGTGGTGTGGTAGCCAGCCCGAACAGCGCTCCGGCGCCAGGAGGCGTTCCCGCCGTCGATAGGATCCGCGTCGACGACTGCGGGCCGCCCGGACTCGTGGTGACCAGAATTCCGTTGTTGCCGTTCACCGTCAGGATGTCGCCCGACCCTGCCGCCACGATCAATCCCAGCGGATCGTTCAGGTGCGGACCTTCGGTTACCGTCACGCCGGTTCCGGCCGAAGTCGTCCTCGTCGCCGCGTCCGAAATGGAAGCGATCCGGTTATTCAAGCTGTCGGCCACATACAACGTCCCGCCCGGACCCAGCGCCACGCCCGTCGGCCCAATCACCAGCGCGGCGGGGTCGGTCCGCTCCGCGAATCCCGACCCGATGGTCGTCATCGAAACTACCGTCGGCGTCCCGGCCGTCGGGAAACTCAGATTCACCCGCACCACCGTGCCTTCGTTGACCACGCTGCCGTTCCCCGCCACCGTCCCGTTTAGTACGTTGCTGACAAACAGATCCGCGGTCGCGCCGTTATCCAACGCCGACATATCCCACGGCCCGTTAATTAAATTGTTGACGATCGTCTCCACCACTACCCCCGAACTGTTCAATACGATCAGGCATCCCGCCTGCGCAGTGTCCGACATGCCGTCGGTCGTCGGCAGGCTACCCACGATCACGTATCCCGACCGCAGCGCCACCAGCGCCGTGGTCAGGCCCACCCCTCCCGGGCAAGCTCCGGGCAGAGTCGCCGCATTGACCCAGGCAAACAGACTCACTGCCCCGCTAGGCGCGATATCCACAATCGTCGTGCCGGTACCTTGCAGATTCGAGCTATTATTGAAATTACTAATCAGAATATGCCCCTTGACTAAGTTACCCGTAGTCACTGGCTCAATAGCCACGCCGTACGGATTCACATCCCCATTCGACGGCACAGTCGACGCCACCACCACCACCGAACGGCCATTCTGGGCCAACATCGCCGGGGCCATTATCGCCGCCAGGGCAAGCGCGCCCACCCATTTCTTTGTGACGAATTCTCTCATGTATTGAATCTCCTCCAGTCCCGATGTTAGTAGCCGCACCGCCCGGAAACAAGAGCAATACCGTACACGCTTGTAAAATGACGGTCAAATTACGGAATCTGACTCATAACAGTCACAAGTGTTAACAGGAAACTGTAGTTACCTGAGTTTCAACTGACGCCCCCCCGCCTCTCCCGGAGGTGCATGGACCGATACCCTGCTGCATAGTTTCGCCGCCAAGGGCATGGTGGGTAACGCGATCGCGCTCACCGTGGCCGAAAACGGGACAAACCTCCTGCTTTCGATCGGTTACTCGGCGCTGTTCCAGCTTAAGAAAGACGGACCACTGCAATACCCCGGAAGACGGAACGCCCGATCTTGCAGCTTGCAGCCGGCATCTTTGCAGGCACTAACCGCCTTCCTTCGCGAGTTAGGTTTTAGTCTTGACTCGTCGATAAGCTCAAAAGCTCAAATGCCTTTGTCACTTAGGCACATCCGTGCGTGCCGGCCAATCGATTCGCGCGCCCCCACCCGGCCACTGCGCAGCGTCGCGCGGAGGAATTCAATGCTTCGTTACGCTATGATGTATAAATCACCTTATGATCCAAGACGGCATTCCCGAAGGCCTCACTTTCGACGACGTCCTTCTTCAGCCGGCCCGCAGCGGCGTGCTCCCCGCCGAAGCCGACACGCGCACCTGCTTCACCCGCAAAATCGCCCTGAATATCCCCATCGTCAGCGCCGCGATGGATACCGTCACCGAATCGCACCTCGCCATCGCGCTCGCCCAGCAGGGCGGCATCGGCATCATCCACCGCAACATGTCCATCGAGCGCCAGGCCGAAGAAGTGGACCGCGTCAAACGCAGTGAAAGCGGCATGATCGTCGACCCCATCACCATCGGCCCCGATCAAGAAAATCTCCGACGCGCTGCGAGGTCATGAGCCGCTACCGCATCTCCGGCGTCCCCGTCACCGAGAAGGCACACGCCTCGTCGGCATCCTGACCAATCGCGACCTTCGCTTCGAAACCCGCTCCGACGTGCCCATCCGCGACGTGATGACCAAGGACAACCTCATCACCGTTCCCGTCGGCACCACGCTCGAAGAAGCCGAGGCCATCCTCCACCAGCACCGCGTCGAAAAACTGCTGGTCGTGGACGATCAGTACAACCTGAAGGGCCTCATCACCGTCAAGGACATTCAGAAAAAGCTGAAATATCCCAACGCCGCCAAGGACGAGCAGGGCCGCCTGCGCGTGGGCGCGGCCATCGGCGCCACCGGCGATTTCCTGGAACGCGCCCAGGAACTGGTCGCGCCGCAAAGTCGACGTGATCGCCATCGATACCGCCCACGGCCACAGCCAGCGCGTCATGGCCGCCGTCAAAGCCGTAAAGCACGCCCTGCCCGGACGTCCAGCTCATCACCGGCAACGTCGGCACCTACGAAGCTGCGCTGCGAACTGATCGCCCTCGGCGTCGACGGCATCAAGGTCGGCATCGGACCCGGCTCCATCTGCACCACCCGCGTCGTCTCCGGCGCGGGCGTGCCCCAAATCACCGCCATCGCCGAATGCGCCCGCGCGACCCGCGCACGCCGGCGTCCCGCTCATCGCCGATGGCGGCATCAAATTCTCCGGCGACATCACCAAAGCCATCGCCGCCGGCGCCGACGCCGTCATGATCGGCAGCCTGCTGGCCGGCACCGACGAAAGCCCCGGCGAAACCATCCTCTATCCAGGGCCGCACCTTCAAAACCTACCGCGGCATGGGATCGCTCGGCGCCATGGCGAAGGGCAATACCGACCGCTACGCGCCAGGATCCCAACGACAAACTCGTGCCCGAAGGCATCGAAGGCCGCGTGGCCTCCAAGGGACCCGCTCGCGGATCTGGTCTATCAGCTAGTGGGCGGCCTCAAAGCCGGCATGGGCTACTGCGGCGCGCCCGATCATCCGCCAGCTCCAGGAGAACGCCCGCTTCCTCCGCGTCTCTCCCGCCGGCCTCCGCGAAAGTCACGTCCACGACGTCATCATCACCAAGGAAGCCCCCAATTACCGCGTCGAGTAAAGGATGGAAGTACGCCTTACCCTGGATACCTCCCTCGGCCTGACCGCCTTCGACTTCATCATCACCTGGAATGCCTTGCCCGAATGCCGCAAGGTAGCCATGGCCCGCACCACGGCCGCCACACCTCTGTTCTTCAATCCGAACCTCGCAATGGGCTCAACTCTGGTGTTGACGGGGGTAGAAAATAACGTCGCTGCCGAAGCCTTGTACATCCTCGTCCGGCGGACGCTCGATCGAAGGGACATCCGGCAGGAGCTTCAAATCGAAGAAAGCACCCTGCCGGATGGGGGTCGGGGAATTCTGGTGAAGCCTTAGTGTCCGAAGCGTCCGCGGCCCATGTCTGCCGGGCCCATGCCACCGTGGCCTTCGACGCCTTCGGGGCCAGTTAGCAGGTTCAGCGAGCCCGCCTCGTGAATCGCCGGCATCAACGCCGCGGCGCTTTGCAGTGCAGCCAATTGCGTCTTCTGTGCCGGTGTCAGCACCGCCAGCGCCTGTTGCTGGAAACTGGCGCGAATCGGCGCCGCCTGCTGCTCCAGCGTCTGAATGCTCAGCACCAGTTTGCCGACAGCCGTCGCATCGGCGCCCGATGCCTGCTCCTGCGTCCTCAAACTCTGCCGCAGCGGCCCAATCTGCGAAAAGATCGGCTTCAATTCGGCCATTTCCGATTGCTTCAACTGCTTCAAGCTGGCGATCTGCGCATCGGTCAAACTTAAGTAGGTCTGTACCGCGGTGGTCTTCGCAGCGCCCATGCCGTGCATGTGCGGACCGCCCGGACCGGGACCTTGCGCGAACAGCGCGGTGGATGCCGCACAAATCAAAATGAGACTGGATTTCATAACTTTCGAGCTCTCCTCTACTGCTCATTATGCCCAACAACCCTCCAGAAAGCTGTTAAACCTTTGATAAATCGAAGGCGGCTGCCTTAACTCACGCTTTACAACCGGCATTCCGCAATTCCCACGGATTGCAGTATCCTATGATTGGATCGCCACTGGAAAAACATGGATACGGAAGCCCTGATAATCACCGACCCGCGCACCGGCACGGACTACGAAGTCCCCCTCTTCAAAGACACCGTCCGAGCCATGGGCTTGCGCCAGATCAAAACCGGGCCCGAGGACTTCGGCCTGATGACCTATGATCCGGCCTTCCTGAATACAGCCTCCTGCCAAAGCTCCATCACCTTCATCGATGGCGACAAGGGCATCCTTCGCTATCGCGGCTATCCCGTGGAACAATTGGCGGAAAACTGCACCTTCCTGGAAGTCGCCTACCTGCTGCTGAACGGCGAATTGCCGACGGAAACCGAGCTCCAGCAATGGATTGGCAACGTCACCCGCCACACCATGCTCCACGAAACCACCAAGAAATTCCTGGAAGGCTTTCGCTACAACGCCCACCCCATGGGCATGTTCATTAGCACGGTGGCCGCCCTTTCGACCGTTTATCCCGAGGCCCGCAACGTGCTGGACCCGGACGTCCGCCAGCCTCCAGATCCGCCGCCTCATCGGCAAGGTGCCCACCATCGCCGCCTACACCTACCGCCATAGCCTCGGTTTCCCCTACGTCTATCCCGATAACGACCTCGGCTATGCCGCCAACTTCATGAACATGCTGTGGAAGATGGTCGAGCCGAAGTATCAAGCCAACCCCGTTCTCGCCCGCGCCCTCGATATCCTCTTTCATCCTGCACGCCGACCACGAACAGAACTGCAGCACCAACGTCATGCGCGCCGTCGGCAGTTCCCAGGCCGATCCGTTTCTGGCCACCGCCGCCGCGGCTGCCGCGCTCTCCGGACCCGCTGCACGGCGGCGCCAACGAAGAAGTGCTGCGCATGCTCGACGAAATCGGCATCCAAGGACCGCATCCCCGCCTACATCGACAGCGTCAAGGCCGGCAAGAGTAAAGCTGATGGGCTTCGGCCACCGCGTCTACAAGAATTACGATCCCCGCGCCCGCATCATCAAGTGGGCCGCCGGCAAAGTCTTCGAAGTCACCGGCTACAATCCCAAGCTCGAAATCGCCCTCGAACTCGAGCGCATCGCCCTCGAAGACGAGTACTTCGTCAAGCGCAAGCTCTACCCCAACGTCGACTTCTACTCCGGCATCATGTATCAGGCCATGGGCTTTTCGCCCGGAAATGTTCACCGTCCTGTTCGCCATTCCCCGCACCGTCGGCTGGCTGGCCCAATGGCAGGAGATGCTGGAAGATCCCGAACAGAAAATCGCCCGGCCGCGGCAGATCTACACCGGCTACGAAGCCCGCGACTTCGTACCGATGGAAAAACGCACCGCCGCCGTCCCGGCCTAGCCTCAGCGACGCGGCGGTAAAGACGCAACCATCCATCTTTCAGAACAGAATCGAAACAACGTGCGTACGCAGGCGGCTGAGTTCGTCCGCGTTGTTATTCAAGAGCTCATGTCTCCAGATTGCATCGTCTTCGCGGCGATCCCTCGCCATCTTCGCGCCAATCTGTTCGTACAGCGGCGTAAAATACTGGAAGATCCGGAACGGAAGACTGCCTCCATCCGCAGATTTTCACTTTCATCGTGCACAATACGCCCAAACTCGGGTCACAGGCTACAGCAAGCACGCCTCGTGACCGATAACTAAATGTAGCGCAATCATTTACGT
This sequence comes from Bryobacterales bacterium, assembly GCA_963738375.1. Classification (GTDB taxonomy): domain Bacteria; phylum Acidobacteriota; class Terriglobia; order Bryobacterales; family Bryobacteraceae; genus Bog-159. The sequence continues at coordinate 161,808 of CAVTWL010000010.1, forward strand.
GAACATAACCGTTCGCACGAGCGCCAAGCCGAGATCCTTCTCTTGCTAATATGAATCTGGGAATGAGATATGTCGCTCGCTGACCGCGGAAAGAACACGATGGACGGTCACCGACATTTAGTGGTCGGCAAAAGTTCGAGGCGATTAACCGATCCATGCCGTTGCAGGCAGTCGCGTTCTCTGGTAACGTCAGCGATTACGATCATGTATGCCTGAGAAAAGCGAACAGGATGGAGTCTATAAGAAGGGCGTCGACAAAATGCGCCCGGAAGTTTTAGCTGGGATACTCCAGGAGTACGACCTATTCGCCGCCCAGCGCGCAAAGCGTATCGACCTTTTGAAAAAAATGGAAGGACATTCGGACCCAGCAAGACGGGTCGGCTATCTGGCCTTTCTGTGCTGCGAAAGTGCAGGTGCATCGCTTGACTCCTCGGACATCCCAGCGATCGGTGATGCCCTGCTGTCAATCGGCGAAGTCGACGAATTGAACTTCATCGTCAACGGTCCCGGAGGCGACGGAACGGTCGCAGAGAAAATCATTGAGCTGTGCCGTTCCCATTGCCAGCACTTCCGGGTGGTTGTTCCGAATCGGGCCAAGAGCGCCGCAACGATTATCGCGCTTGGAGCCGACGAGATAGTCATGGGATATTGTTCTGAGCTTGGGCCGATCGATGCCCAGGTGCCAGTGGTGGTAGGAGGTGTACCCCACTATATTTCAGCACAGTCTTTTATCGATTCAAAAGCATCCTTAAAGCAGGAGTTTCGAAGGGCGATTAAAGCCAAGGAAGACCCCCGGGCCATTCTGCAGCAAATCGCGTCGCTCGATATCCCGTTCATTGATCATTGCGGTAAGCTAATGGAATTCAGTAAAGAAGTTGCCCGGAAGTACCTGAACGCACACATGTTCAAGCGTATCAAACCTGCCAGAGCGAAAAATGATATGGTCGAAGCGGTACTGAGGGGATTATCCACAGTTGGTATTTTTAAGGTGCATGGCAGGATGATCAACGGTACCGCCGCGAAAAACGACTTGAAATTAAACGTCAGACTCTTAGGCAAAAATGACGATTTCTGGAAGGACCTCTGGCAATATTACGTTCGGGCCGACGTTTTACTGACGCGCAACCCGGGAACCGCCAAGTTAATCGAAACGAAGGACGAGATCCTGATTATGACGACATCGGTGATGAAATGAGCGCGAAGAAAAATGTCAAGATTCGGAGTGGCGCGGCCAAAAAGCGAGCAGCCACGGATCCTATTGACCGTTACCGAATGGAGGCCGAAGAGATCGCCAATGCCAAAAAGGCCATGGAGCGAATACGGCGTGGCGTCGAATATCAGCCCGAGCGTATGCACTACGTTAGAAGCTTGCAATAAACAGTCTCCAAAATGACAGCACGGCCAACATTGGGTTTAAGGTACACTGAAGATATCATGAGCACTCAAAGACGCGTTCGAAAAGAAGTGCTTGCCTACTTGCGGCAACAAGTAGGGCCGGTTCGGGTTCAGTCGCTTGCGAACGAACTGCGAACTCGAAATCCGCGGTTAAGTTCGTTGCGCGACTCTGACTTTCGAAATGTCGTTCAACCGATGATCGTCAATGGGACACTCCATTACACGGCGGGCCTGAAAGTTCAGCTTGACGACAGGGCTAAATAAAGCACCCCAAGAAGATCGTTTCTACCGTGAACTTGCACCAGATGGGCGAACCGGTGCCCAGCGAGACCGGGACAGGGTTTTGTATTCCGGTGCATTTGCGCGCTTGGCCGAGATAACCCAGGTAACTTCTCCCGAGAAGGGCTATGCTTTTCACAACCGACTCACCCATTCTCTCAAGGTCGGACAAATCGCTCGGCGTATCGCCGAGAAACTGCAACACGAGGATCCGGCCTTGGTCGAGGAGTTGGGTGGAATTGACGTTGACGCCGCCGAAACGGCTGGCCTTGCGCACGATCTTGGACATCCCCCGTTCGGTCATATCGCGGAGCAAGAACTAGACAGCTTGGTCAGGCAGGCCGGAGTCTCTGACGGTTATGAGGGCAACGCACAGAGCTTGAGAATTGTCGCCAGATTGGCCGTTAGCGATGCCAGAACACCGGACGCCAAAGTCATTCAGGGGCTGAATCTCACCAGAAGGTCGCTCGACGCCATCCTGAAATACCCGTGGGGCCGCTGCGAGAATCCAAGAAACCCAGAAAAGTGGGGATATTATCAAACCGAGAAGGACATCTTCAATTGGGTTAGGGAAGAGCGTCCCCGGTTCCAGCGAAGCCTGACCGCCGAGATTATGGACTGGGCGGACGACATTACCTTCGCAATTCACGACCTAACTGATTTCTACCGGGCTGGAAGAATACCGATTGATCGGTGCCAAGGGGACGCCAGTGCTGAGCGAAAGCGCTTGGCTCGCGGGATGTTCGCGCGAAAATCGAAATGGCGGTCATCGCGCGGGGCCTACATGGAAGCACTCAGTAGGGTGATTGGCGAGTTCCGCTTCAACCCAGACGAGATGTACACCGGATCAGTCGAACACCAAGCGAGACTATTTGACTTCAGTACAAGCCTGATCCGGTCCTTCGTTGGATCAATCCACCTTCGTCCTCCGTCAAGACCTCTTAAAAGCTTCGTGAAGATAGATCCGGAGGCTAAGCGTAATGTCGAGGTATTGAAGCAGTTCATCTGGGAGTACGTTATCGACAACCCCGGTCTCGCCGTTCCCCAACAGGGCCAGCGGCTAGCGATACGAACGGTCTTCCGATGCCTGCTGCGCGCCTCCCTTCGCGGGGAATGGCACCTTTTTCCACCGCCGTATTCGACGCCAATCAACCGAATCGCTAGACCCGAGGCAGTGCGGCTCGTCTCGGATTGCGTATCGGGGATGACCGAAAGAGAAATTCTAGCTTTTTTCCGTGCTCTAAGGGGCACCGCGAATTCACAGAACTGATACCTACTGCCCCCCCACTACCGCACGTTCCACCCCTCCACCTGCACCGCCGGCGCCTTCTTCCCCGCCTCCTCCGCCTTGTATCTAGCCGACACCGTCCGCTTCTCCCCCGGCATCAACGCAAAATAATTGTCCTCCCAAATCACCGGCACAATCTCCGCCTCCTCCCGCACATCCTCCTCATCCCGCTTCACTGTCTTCACCATCAAATGCAGCCCGAACGCCAGGTTGCGCGACGGATTCTCCACCGTCACCCGCGTAATCCCATCGTCGCCCTTCACCTCCGATTCCGCCGAATATTTCAATTCCACCGTCGGCAAACCCTTCAGCGCGCTATAGTCCGCATAGCTCTTCTGCGGCGTATAATACCAGGTCGATTCATCCCAATCCAACTCATCCTGCTTGGTCGATAGCCAGTAGAAATTCGTGCTTACGATCTTACCCCCTCTATCTTCCAGCGCCAGCCGCACAAAGTAAGTCGACGATAACCCGTCAATCGCCGGAATCGTCAGCACCTTCGTCGCGCTATCTTCGCCCACGTCGACCGCCGCATCCTTGGCGAACTTCTCACTCATATCCAGGTTATAAACCCACGCCCGCGCCTTCATCCCCGCGTAAGCCTGGTAGAACGAGTTCACCACCACCACCGACCCATCGTCGTAGCTATACTGAATGTGCAGCGGCTCGTTCGCCTTCTTCGCCCCGAAATACGATCCGCCCGGCCGCAGGTACCAGTCGTACAAATGCCAGATCATCGACGGCCACGCATTGTTCAGCATCCACTGGATCACGCCCGTCGACGTATATTTATTCCGTCCGTAACGCCTCGAACATCGCGCGATGGCTCTCGTACGCCATCATCTGCGCCTTGCGCGCGAACTCCTCCACCCCGCCCGATGGCCCATACCGCGCATCCAGCGCCGCCGTGAAGTTCTTCAAATCCTTGAACGCCCCGCCGCCCGCATGATAATCCCACCACGAATTCACCGGCCACAGCTTGATCCTCCGGCAGCATCTTGCGCAAGCTCTCAATCGGTGGAATCGCCGGCCCCGGCCCCGTCTCCGTATTGAACCCATGCGCCCCGCCGCGCGTCTTGTCCAGCAGCCAGTAGTTAGGTGGCACCCAATCATACGGCCCGCTCATCTTCACGCCCGTCTTGCCGCTCACCTCGGTCGGGCTTTTCCGTGGCCGACGATTCAAACGGATTCGGCCAGTCCAGCTCTTTCACGATGTCGATATATTTCTTCTCCACCGCCGGCACTGGCGGATTGTCGCTGCCGTTCATCCAATTAAAAATCGAAGCATGCCCCCGCAGCCGCCGGATCTGGTCGCGCAGCGATGCCGCCGCAATCGAATGGTCTTCGTCCTTCCAGTTGTCCCACTTCTCCCAGTGATCGCAGCAGCACCACCCCGCCGTCACCAGAATGCCCATCTCATCCGTCAAATCGAAGAAGTGTTCGTCTTCCAGCTTGCCTTCCAGCCGCACCGCGTTCAGATTCATGTCCAGCACATACTTCAAATCGGCCAACTGCCGCTCCGGCGACGTCCGCAGCATCATGTCGAACGTATATCCCCCGCCGCGAATCAGTATGTTCTTGCCGTTAATCCGGAACAGCCGGTGATTCTGCTCGTCCAGGATCGAAGTCACTTCGCGCATCCCGAACCGCGTATTGCTCGCATCCGACACCGCCCCGCCCGCCTCAAACTCCAGCTTCAAATGGTAGAGATTCGGCGTGCCCACCTGCGCCGGCCACCACAGCCGCGGCTTGTCCATCTTCAGTTGCGCGAACTTGTCCGGAGTGAACTTCACCACCTTGGTTTCATTCGGCCCCAGCCTCACTTCCTGCGCGAACGACAACGCCCTCGATATCGCCTTTTAGCGTCCCGCTGATCGCCTGCTTCGTCCCGTTCATCACTTCCGCGCCAACGGTCAATTCCGCTTTATCGTTGGCCGGCGAATTCAAATGCGTAATCGCCTGCGGAAACCGGATCGCTACCGGCCCCGTCGCATCCAGATGCACATCGCGCCACAGGCCCATGTCCTTGTCCGGCATCCCCGGATTCCAATCCACGAACGTGATCGCCAGATCGTCGGGCAGCGGCGCCGAATACCTCCACCGCCAGTGCGTTCGCCGCGCCCGGCCGGATCGCCTCCGTCACGTTGTACTCAAACAGCCGCCACGCGCCCGCCATAGTGTTTGCATCCGCGATCCGTTTGCCGTTCAGCCACACATTCGCCCGGTAATTGATGCCGTCGAACCGCAGCCACAGCGTCTTGCCCTTATGCTCCGCCGGCGCCGTGAATTCCGTCCGGAACCACCACGGCACGCGATACGGGCTGTCCGGCGGCATGTGTACGTTCGAAAAATTCATCCCGATCGGATAGCTTTCGCCCGCATACCCGCGCAGATTCATGCCGAATCCCGGATCGGGATAGACCTTGTTCGCCACCAGCGCAGCCACCACCGTCGACGGCATGGTCGCCGGATACCAGCCCGTCGTCTTATAACCAGGCTTCGAAATCGCTTCGCCGCTATCTTCGTCGAGCGCCGACGATTGGATCGCCCAGTGCTCCCGCAGCATCAGCGGAGCGGCCGGCTGCGCGGAAAGCCCCGCGCAAAACAGGCAAAGCGGTGCGATACCAACGAATAATTTCTTCATAGAGAGTTCCGGATCAAGAGATTAATATATACGTATGCGTACCTCCGTCGTGATTCTCTGCGCGGCCTTGTTTGCCGCCTCGTCCTGCATCGCCCAAGCACCGCCCGCCCAGAACGCCTGGAAACTGGTCTGGAGCGACGAATTCAATGGCGCGGCCGGCGCCGCCCCCAATCCCGCCAACTGGAATTACGACCTCGGCAACGGAGGCTGGGGAAATGGCGAGCTGGAAACCTACACCAACTCACCCAACAACGTTTTCCAGGATGGCCAGGGCAACTTGATCATACGCGCCATCCGCGATTCCAGCGGCAACTACACCTCCGCCCGCCTGCAGACCGGCAGCTCCCGGAGCCGCCATCCAAACCACCGACTTAAGTTGGCAGTATGGTCTCGTCCAGGCGCGCATCAAGCTCCCCTTCGGCCAAGGCGTATGGCCCGCCTTCTGGATGCTCGGTGAAGACATCAACACGGTATCCTGGCCGCAGTGCGGCGAGGCCGACATCATGGAGAACTTCGGTACCTTCAACAACAACGTCTCCATTAACAACGGCACCGCCCATGGCCCCGGCTATTCGGGCGGCAGCGGCATCACCGCCGCCATCACCCTACCCTTCGGCGAAACCGTCTACGACGACTATCACGTCTACTCTCTCCTCTGGTCGCAAAACTCCGCGCAGTTCTTCGTCGATGGTGTGATGTACAACAACGTCACGCCCTCCCGTATCCCTTCCGGCGACCAATGGGTCTTTAACGATCCCTTCTTCATCCTCCTGAACCTCGCCATCGGCGGACCCAGCACTTTCCTCGGCACGCCCAGTCCAACCGCGCCTTTCCCCAACCAGGACCTCGTCGTCGATTACGTCCGCGTCTATCAGCCCGTCGCCGCGGCCGCCGCCACGCCCGTCATCACCCCCGGCAGCGTCGTGAATGCCGCTTCCTACCTCGGCGGCATCGCCCCCGGCGCTCTCGCCGTCCTCTACGGTTCCAACCTAGCCAACGGCACCTATCAGAACGTCATCGGCTCCGACGGCAATTTCGTCAAGACCCTGAACGGCGTTACCGTAACGGTCAACGGAGTGGCCGCCCCGCTGGTCTACGTTTCCCCCACCCAGATCAACTTCCAGATGCCCTGGGAAATTCCCACCACTACGGCCGCCAACATCGTCGTCACCAACGGAACCAGCGCCAGCGCCGCCGAAACGATCACCGTCGCCGCCACCGCCTCGCCTTCCATGTTCTTCGCCGATTACACCAACGGCATCGCCTGGATGACATCGCCCGACTGCGCCACGCTGCAATGCACCGCACGATCAGGCGGCGTCTACCAGCTTTGGGCCAACGGGCTTGGCCCCAAGAATTCGCCCGAACAGGATGGCGTGCCTGTAGTCTTCACCGGCGGTTCCCTCGACCCCATCCAGGTAGCTGGAGGCCCGACGTCTTGCCAGCTCACCGTGGGCGGCCAGCCCGCTACGGTCCTTTATTGCGGCGCGGCCCCCGGAGAAATCGCCGACCAGTTGAATTTCACCTACCCCGCCGGCGTCACCAGCACCACGGGATATACTGACGCTGTCCTCACCATCAACGGCGCCACTGGCCGCTTCCGGGTCCCCGCCCCATCAAACTAGGAAGCTTTCGCCGCGCGCCCACCGGTATACGCCGCCCGACCGGTCCGCCCGCAGCGTTCCCCGCCGTTCCAGATACTCTAGGTGCGCCAAAACTTCGAAAATCGCGAACCGGTAATGGAACGGCGAAAGATGGCGGTTCCATAGCTGCCCCGCGATCAAATCGGCCGTGGCCGCCCCGTTATCCACCAGCGCGACGATTTTCGCGCAGCGTTCCGCGTGATGCTGCTGCGTATTCCGCACCCATTCCCGATGGCCGCGGAAAGGCGCGCCGTGTGAGGGTAGGACCAAATCCACATCCAGAGCGGCGATGCGGTCGAGAGACGAAAGAAACTCGCCCAAGGCGTCGTGCTCCGGCTGCCAGCCGATGTTCGGCGAAATGTGCTCCAGAATGTGATCGCCCGAAATCAACACCCGGCGCTCGCGATCGTATAGGCAAACGTGTCCCGGCGAGTGCCCCGGTGTCCAGACTACTTCCAGCAGCCCGTGAGCGGTGGCAATGGTTTCACCCCCGCGCAGCAGCCGGTCCGGCGACAGCCGCTCAAAGGCCATTTGGATCTCGAGCGTGGAAGCGTGAACCTCTTCCCGCCGCAGCGATGGAACGCCCGCGCGGGTGAGCGTCTCAAGTTCCCAATCGCGGTGCAAAGCCGCATCCGTAATCTGGTTCAGCAGTTCCTGGTCGGCGGCATGCAGTTCGAGTGTGGCCCCGGTCAGCGGAATCAGGCGCTTCGCCAGCCCCAGATGATCCGGATGAATGTGAGTCAGCAAAATCCTCCGGATCTCGCGCCACTCCACGGAGATTCCTTCCAAGGCGCGCTCTAGCGCGTCGAAGCACGCCTCCGTCTTCATCCCCGTGTCCACCAGCATCCAGCCCTGCGCCAGACGCACCAGCCAGACATTCACGATGCCCAGCGAAAACGGCAGGGGCAGCTCCAGCCGGTAAATTCCGGGTACCACCTCGCCGTAATCCCCGCCAATTTCCAGATAAGGGGTCAAGCCGTGATCCTAACATAGCGGTGGTGGACTTCGGCCACCAGCGGTGCTCAACAGCCACAGCTCGCATCCGCAAGCTATGTAAAATCAGCTACTTGAAACTGGCCGTTGGCATGCACACACCCGCTCCAGGAGAAGGTTATGAAAAAAGGATTGTTCACCCTTGCATTGGCGCTCGCGACCCTCGCGCCTTCGGCCGCTTCCGCCGCGGTCTTTTATCGCGGCTATTGGGGGCCATACTGGGGTCCTGGTTACTACGGCGCTTACTACCAATCCGCGGGGCACCTCAAACTCGACACCAAAGTGAAAACCGCTGAAGTTTTCATCGATGGCGCCTACGCCGGCACTACCCACGACGTCCACTCGCTGTACATGCGGCCTGGCCGCTACAACGTCGAAATCCGGGAACTCGGGAAAACAAAGTTTGTTCAGGAAGTTTATCTCGTCGGCGGCAAGACGCTGCACTTGCGGCCCACTTTGTAAGTCACTAGCGTGTGCAGCAGATTTGCGTCGAAAGCAAACGGCTACTGGCAAAGAAGTTTTCTTGGGAGAGTTGCTTGTAAATGGATCCCGCAACGCCCGCCGCAACCGGCCCGTTGATGCGGAATCCGCCGGTGAGCAGCACCACCACCGCCAACTGATTGCGTTCTACGTCGTTGAACGATCCGAACCATCCCAAGTGGTTCAGCGCACGGGAGTCATGACAAGTGCCGGTCTTACCTAAAATCGGGTCGGCCTGGTCGACTCCCGCGCGGTGAGCGGTCCCGAAATCCACCGCGCCGCGCATACCCACCTTTACGTCCGCGATCCAATTTCCGATATCCAGATGCCGTTTCACGCGCGGCACGAAATGGTCGATCTCTTCCTGGTTCCTCGGATATTGCAGATGGTAAAGCGTGCCCCCGTTGGCGATCGCCGAAACCAGCGCCGCCAGTTCCAGGGGCGTCAACTCGATCCCCTCGCCGTAGGCGGTCATCATGCCCACGCTCCCGTGCGGAAGTGGCGCTTCCGGCAGTTGACCCGCCCGTTCCCCGGGGATCTCCCAGCCAGCCTTCTCGCCTAAACCGAAAAGCCGCGCGTAGTGCATGACGCGCTCATAACCCAACCGGTCGCCCAGAATCTTGAAGAACGGATTGTTCGAATGGGCGATGGCCGAACTCAAATCCAGGCTCACGCGGCGGGTGAGCGCCAGCGGCGTGTCGCGTTCGATCAGCTTTTCGTTGAGCGCGGCAAAGGCGGTAACCAGTTTGATCGTCGAACACGGCGTAAATCCGCTTTCGAGCGCCGTCTTCTGGTTAACCATCGTCAGCACACGCCCGGTTTGCGGATCCACCACCACCACAGTGCCATTGTAAGGGCCGAGCGCTTCCACCGCCGCGCGCCGCACCGCCAGATCGTCGCCGTCGACGTAGTCGCCTTCGGTGGGATCGTAGTGCGATAAGACCTTATCCTTGGGCCAGCGCGTTCTTACGATCGGCTTCGCCGTAAACGCCGCCGCAGCCCGTGGTTTCGGCTTTGCCTTCAGGGCCTTCGCTTTCGTCTTAGCCGGAGCCGGCTTGTGTTTCTTGGGGGTGCTGGCGCTGCTGATGGCAAACGCGCCGGGGCACGCCAGGCACAACAACAGCACGAGTGTCAGGCCGCGCAGCATTTTCCGTTCACACGTAGAGCCGCTATTATCAAACATCGGCGGCGTGCTGGTCAAGCTTTATCATCGCCGGATCGCCGGCATCTTGCGCGTCCACCACCGCAATGGCGGCGATATTGACGATATCGTTCACCTCGGCGCCGCGCTGCAACACGTGTACCGGCCGCGACAATCCCATCAATATCGGCCCGATCGCTTCCGCCCCAGCAATCCGCCCCAGCAGCTTGTAGGCGATGTTCCCAGCCTCCAGATTGGGGAAAATCAGAACATTCGCCCCACCCTTCAACGTACTGAAAGGAAATATCTCTTCCAGAATTTCCGGCACCACGGCCGTGTCCGCCTGCATTTCCCCATCCACCATCAACGCCGGCTCCCGCAACCGCACCAGTTCCACCGCTTTCCGTACTTTCTCAGAAAGCGGATGCCGCGAGCTGCCGAAGTTGGAAAACGAGAGCATCGCCACGCGCGGCTCAACATCGAACCGCCGCGCCATCTCCGCCGTGTTCACCGCAATTTCCGCCAGATCCTCGGCGCTGGGCTCGATATTCACCGTCGCATCCGCCAGGAAGTAAATGTCGCGCTTGGCCGTGATCATCACATAAACACCCGACACCAGACGCATCCCGTGCCGCACCTCGATCACCTGCAGCGCCGGCCGAATCATGTCCGGATAATGCTGCGTCAGGCCGCCCACTAAAGCGTCCGCGTCGCCCAGCCGGACCATCATCGCGCCGAATACATTCCGGTCCAGTATCAGTTCCCCTGCTTCCCGCCGCGTCACGCCCTTGCGCTGCCGCAGGCTGTACATTTCCTCCGCGTAATCGTTCAGGTGCTCGAATTTCGCCGGATCCACGATGCGCACCCCGTTCGGGTGCAGGTGCAATTCTTCCATCGCCGCGCGGATGCGAGTCTCGTTGCCGAGCAGAACCGGACGGGCGATCTTTTCGTCCATCAGAATCTGGCACGCCCGCAGAATCTTGGGCTCCTCGCCTTCCGGAAACACCACCCGTTTGGGCCTCCGCTGGGCTTTGTTGATCATCACCCGCATCACTTCGTGCGACTTGCCCAGCCGCCGCTCCAACTGCTCGCGGTATTCGCGAATGTCCACCGGCGCTTGCGCCACGCCGGTTTCCATCGCCGCCTGCGCCACCGCCGCCGCTTCCCAAATCAAAACCCGCGAATCGAACGGCTTCGGAATGATGTACTGCCGCCCGAATTCCAGCCGTTCCACTCCATACGCGCGGCGCACGCTGTCCGGCACGTCCTCGCGCGCCAGGGCCGCCAGCGCCCGCGTGGCCGCCAGTTTCATTTCGTCGTTCACCACGGTGGCGCGCACATCCAGCGCGCCGCGAAAAATAAATGGGAATCCCAAAACATTGTTCACCTGATTGGGATAATCCGACCGCCCCGTCGCCACGATCGCATCCGGCCGCGCCGCTACGGCTGCCTCGTAAGGGATTTCCGGATCGGGGTTCGCCAGCGCGAACACGATCGGATTGGGCGCCATGGTCTTCAGCATTTCGGGCGTCACGCAGTTCCCGCTCGACAGCCCGAAGAATACATCCGCCCCAACAAAAGCCTCCGCCAGCGTGCGCGCGTCCGTCTCCGCCGCGAATCGCTCTTTATACGAATTCATCCCTTCCTTGCGGCCCTTATAAACCACTCCCTTGGTGTCGCACATCAGAATATTTTCGCGGCGCACACCCAGGTTCACATAGTGCTGGGCGCACGACAACCCGCTCGCGCCGGCCCCGTTGAACACCACCCGTACTTCGCCAATGGCTTTACCAACCAGATCCAGCGCATTCAGCAGCGCCGCCCCGGAAATAATCGCCGTTCCATGCTGGTCGTCGTGAAACACCGGAATCTTCATCGTGCGCCGGCATTCTTCTTCTATATAGAAGCATTCCGGCGCTTTGATATCTTCCAAATTGATGCCGCCGAAAGTGGGCTCCAGCATCTGGCAGGCCCGCACGATCTCATCGGCGCTGTTGGTCGCAAGCTCGATATCGAACACATCGATATCCGCGAAGCGCTTGAACAGCACCGCCTTGCCTTCCATCACCGGCTTCCCCGCCGCCGGCCCGATATTGCCCAACCCCAGCACGGCCGTTCCGTTGGTCACCACCGCCACCAGGTTGCCCTTCGCCGTGTATTTATAAACCAGGCTCGGATCGCGCGCGATTTCGAGGCACGGCACCGCCACACCCGGCGTGTACGCAAGGCTCAAATCCCTCTGCGTCAGGCAAGGCTTCGTCGGCACGACGGCCAATTTTCCGGCCGGCGCCGACGAGTGGTAATCGAGCGCTTCCTGTGGATCGATAGTCATACAACGGCTCCTTGAACTACACGCATATTATATTGGTTTGCCAATTATTAAGATACGGAGACCGCCCCGCTATCCTTGGACTTCATCCCTTTCCGCCGCGTGCCCTCGGGCTATCGAAGCGGCACTCCCGATCGAAAAAGATGCCGCCGACCTCTACAGATCATGGCGACTTTTGAGCGGGGAATCAGGACCGTCTTTTTGATCGGGAGATCCAAGTCCTGGATGCTGTCGCCTACCATTTGACCCTCGCCGGTGCCCAACTCCGCGGCCGGGATGCGGCCCGCATCACTCCTCTAACCTGTCGATCGCCGCCGTTTTATAATTGAACACAGCCGCTATGTACTTTGAACAGTTCTATCTCGGGTGCCTCTCGCACGCCTCCTACATGATCGGCTCCGCGGGCCAAGCCGCGGTGGTCGACCCCCAGCGCGATGTCGATGTCTACCTCGACGCGGCCCGCGCCAACGGTCTCCGCATCGCTTACGTCATCGAAACCCATCTGCACGCCGATTTCGTCTCCGGCCATCGTGAACTGGCCGCCCGCACCGGCGCCGAAATCTACCTGGGAGCGCGCTCCGGAGCAACTTTCCCCCACGTGCCCATTCAGCAGGATGACCAGCTCGCCTTCGGCCGGTGCCGCCTCCGCTTCCTCGAAACCCCCGGCCACACCCTCGAAAGTATTTGCGTCGTGGTTACCGATCTGGACCGCTCCCCCGAACCCTTCGCCGTCCTCACCGGCGACACCTTGTTCATCGGCGATGTCGGCCGTCCCGATCTCTCGCCGGACCACACCCCGCAGCAGCTCGCCGCCCTCCTGTACGACAGCTTGCACACGAAATTGTTGGCCCTTCCCGACGCCACCGGCGTATTTCCGGCCCACGGCGCCGGCTCCTTATGCGGCCGCCAGATGAGCGCCGAACGCTCCTCCACCATTGGCGAACAGCGCGTGAAGAACTATGCGCTTCAGCCCGCCAACCGCGAAGAGTTTGTCCACCTGCTCACCGATTCCCTGCCCGAGCGCCCCGCCTACTTCGCCCAGGATGCCGAAATCAACCGCACCGGCGCATCTGCCTTAGCCGATCTGCCGCCCCTCCGCGAACTGACGCCCGCTCTTCTCTTGTCCCTGCGCGATTCAGGCGCAATCGTCCTTGACACGCGCCCCGATGCCGAGTTCGCCGCCGCCCACATCCCGGCTGCCATCAACATCCCACTTTCCGGACAATTTGCCTCCTGGGCCGGCGCGCTGCTAGGCCTCGATACCGATCTCGTCCTGGTTTCCGAGAATGACCAACGCGCCGCCGAATCGCGCATGCGCCTGGCGCGCATCGGCCTCGAACGCGTCGCCGGACATCTGGCCGGCGGCATCCCCGCCTGGAGCAAATCCGGCCAGCCCGTCGAAACCGTGCCCCACCTCACCGTACAGGAACTCGACCGCCTGCGCCAACAATCCCCCAACCTGCAGATCGCCGACGTGCGCCGCGCCGGCGAATGGGAAGAGGGTCATATCGAAGGCGCGGTGCTGCTGCCCCTCAACCGCCTGGCCCACGCCCTCGACCAACTCGACCCAAGCCGCCCCGTCGCCGTCCATTGCAAAGGCGGCTACCGCAGCGCCATCGCCGCCAGCCTCCTCGAACGCGCCGGCTTCCGGCAGATCCTCAATGTCACCGGCGGCTTCGACGCCTGGAAAGCGGCGGGACTGCCCGTCGCCCAACCTGTACCCGCGTAATGGCTACTCAAACTACCGCCGCCCTGCTCACCGCGCCGCGTGGCACGGTATCCATTGCCTCTGTCCCGGTCGCCGAACCGGGCACTGGCGAGGTCCTGGTCAAAATGGAGGCCTGCGGCCTATGCCATTCCGATCTGTTCGTCAGCTCGCTCGAAAAACTGCCCTTGCTGCCGCTCACCCTCGGACACGAGGGCATCGGCCGCATCCAGGCCGTCGGCGCAGGGATCTCCCGCTGGTCCGCGGGCGACCGTGTCGGCATTACTTTCCTGGCGTCCACCTGCGGCGCGTGCGAGCTCTGCCAGTCTGATCGCGAACGCTTCTGCCAGCGCCAGCTCAACTTCGGCTTCACCGTGAATGGCGCGCTCACCGGCTACGCCGTGGTCCCCGCGCCGCTCCTCTTTCGCGTGCCGGATGAACTCTCCGCCGCGGCCGCCGCGCCCCTCTGCTGCGCTGGCTGGACTGCCTTTGGCGCCCTCCGCGAGGCCGGCCTCCACCCCGGCCAGTCTGTCGCTCTATTCGGCATGGGCGGCTTGGGCCACCTGGCCGTCCAGTACGCCCGCCATCTCGGCCTGCGTATCGCCGCCGTCGACCTTTCCGAAAGCAAGCTCGAAATGGCGCGCTCTCTGGGCGCGGACATCGCCGTCACCCCCGATGCCGCCGCCCGCACCCTCCAAAAACAATGGGGAGGCGCCGACGCCTCCATCGTCCTCACCGGCTCTCCCGCCGCCGTACAGCAAGCCTTCCGTTCCGTCCGCCGCACCGGCACTCTGATCACCGCCGGCCTTTCCACCAATCAGTTCGAACTGCCCATGGTCGATACCGTGCTCAAGGGCCTCACCATCCGCGGCAGCTACCTCGGTTCCCGCGCCGACCTTGCCGAAGTCTTCCGCCTCGCCCAGGCAGGCATCGGCCGCGCCCACGTGGAAACCTACCCGCTCGACCGCGCCCCCGATCTCTTTGAAACCATGCGCCGCGGCGAAATCCTCGGCCGCGCCGTGGTTCTCTTCGACTAGCACGCTGCTGACCGAGCCGCGCGCGTGAAGCAAGCGTCCAAAGCCGCCTTCTTTCCTCCGCCCGTAGTATAGTGAGTGCTTCGACTCACATGCCCACCGACCAGCTTCCGTTCCATAAGCCGCACCGAGCCGTGCGCTATATCAATATCCTGATCGCCATTCTGATTGTGGCTGCCGCCGGCACCACTTACTGGTTCGTCTATCGCGTGCTGCCGCAGGTTGCGGGCACTGTCTCCGCCCCCGTCTCCGCCCGCATTACCATCGAACGCGATTCTCTCGGGGTACCCCACATTTCCGCCGCCTCCGAAGAGGATGCGTTCTTTGCCCAAGGCTACGTCACCGCCCAGGACCGTCTCTTTCAAATGGACGGCCTCCGCCGCCTCGCCGCTGGCGATCTCTCCGAAATCGCCGGCCCCGGCGCCCTTGAGCTCGACCGCGACTCGCGCCGCCTGCGCATGCGCCGCATCGCCGAGCAGGCTTACGTCTCCCTCCCCCCCCAGGACCGCGCCCCGCTCGCCGCCTACGCTCGCGGTGTGAACTTCTTCCTGCAAACCCACCGCCGCGCCCTACCCATCGAATTTACCCTTCTCGGCTACGATCCGCGCCCCTGGAGCGCGGTCGATACCATCCTGATCGGCCTCCACATGTACCGGGACCTCACCACCACCTGGAAAGACGAGATCCTCAAACGTGACATGCTCGCCGCCGGTGACGCCGCCAAAGTGAATTTCCTCTTCCCCCCCCGCAGCGGCAGCGAACTGCAGCCCGGCTCCAACTCCTGGACCGTCAGCGGCGCGCATACCGCCACCGGCAAGCCCATCCTCTGCGACGACATGCACCTCGATTACTCCATTCCCGGCATCTGGTATATGGTCCATCTGCGCGCTCCCGGCATGAATGTTTCGGGCGTCTCCCTGCCGGGCACGCCCTCGGTCATCGTCGGACACAACACGCGGATTGCCTGGGGCGTAACCAACCTGCATTACGATGTCCAGGATCTTTACATCGAGAATTTCGATCCCTCGACCGGCCGCTACCTCTACAAAGGTCAATGGGAGCAAGCCCACGAAGAGCGCGAAATCATCTCCGTCAAAGGCGCCCTTCCCGTCGAAATGCCGCTGTGGATCACCCGCCACGGCCCCCTCTACATCAACGATGCGAAAGAACACCTGGCCTTGCGCTGGGCCGCCGCCGAACCCGGCTCCTTCCAGTTCCCTTTCCCGGAAATCGACAAGGCAGGCAATTGGCAGGAATTCACCCACGCCCTCGCCCGCTTCCCCGGCCCCGGACAGAACTTCGTCTACGCCGACGTCGACGGCAACATCGGCTATCACGCCACAGGCTTGTTGCCCATCCGAAAGGGCTATACCGGAGATGTTCCCGTCGACGGATCCTCCGGCGAAAACGAATGGCAGGGCTTCATCCCCTTCGACCAGTTGCCGTCTTTCTACAACCCGCCATCCGGCATCATCGTCACCGCCAACCAGAACCCGTTCCCGCCCGACTACCCCTTCTCCGTCAACGGAAACTTCTCCTCGCAATACCGCTCGCGCCAGATCCGCGATCTGTTATCCTCGCGCAACGGTTGGACGGCTGCCGGCATGTTGACCGTGCAGAAGGATGTCTACTCTGCCTTCCACCAATACCTCGCGCAGGCGTTAGTCGAAGCCTTCGACCGCCACAAAGCGCAGCACGCCGATCTCGAAAGTGCGGTCAACCTGCTGCGTGGTTGGAATGGACAAATGGAAAAGAGCGACGCGGCGCCCCTGGTCGCCACCCTCGCCTACGAGCGCCTGAAAGTTCTGGTCGCGCAAAGCGCCTCGCCCGCCGCCGGCGCCAAATACAAATACCAGATGGCGCCGCCCATGATCGAAAAGCTGCTGCGCACGCGGCCGGCAGGCTGGTTCGCCGATTGGGACGAAACCCTCCTGCACAGCCTCGCGCTAGGCTTGGACGATGGCCGGAAAAAACAGGGCCGCGACCCCAGGCACTGGGCCTACGGCAACTACGAGCCGCTGCTGCTGGCCAATCCCGTTGGCCGCCACCTGCCGCTGGTCGCCGGGCTCTTCGATATCGGACCCGCTCCCATGAGCGGCGCCCGCACCACCGTCAAACAATACGACGGCGAACTCGGCCCTTCCATGCGGCTCGATGCGGACTTGTCCAACTGGGACCGGTCCCTGCTGGAAGGCACCACCGGCCAGTCCGGACAGGTGCTCTCACGGCACTACAAAGACCAGTGGGAACACTACTACAGCGCCACCAGCTTCCCCATGCAATTTCAAAAAGTGGATGCGGTCAGCGTCTTAACGCTGGCGCCCGCGAACTAAACGAAACTTATTCGCCGCCGCCCATCTGCACGCCGTTGTCGAACGTCAGTTTGGTGGTGGTGCCGCCCAGTTCGATCTCCTGGATGGTGAACTTGCCTTTGTTTTCGTTGTAAAGAACGCGCGTCCGGGAGTATCGTTCGTGCATATCCTCCACTTTCGCGGGTACTTCAATGGCTTTCTTGCCTTGCATGATGACTACCGAGTTGTCTTTGATGTTTAACTGGTAGTCCCCGGCCTTCAATGCCTGGCCCTTCACAACGGAAGGCTCCAGAAGGGAGACCTTGACGGTAGCAGCGCTCGCGACGGACAAGGTCACGAAGGCGAATGACGTGAGTATTTGCTTTACCATGCCCACATTGTAGCACCACTACTTCCTGGTGTTAATACCCAAATATCCTTAAACAGTCGACGATCTGCGTGTATCTGCGTCCATCGAAGGCTGATTGTTTCTTGCCGCTATCCCGCCAGCAACGCCCCCCAGTGCAACCCCGCCCCAAACGCTGCAAAAACAATCGGCCCCGCCAACGCCCCGCTATTCTCCGCCCGCCATTCCGCCGCCGCAATCAGCATCGATGCCGACGATGTATTCCCATACCTCTGGATATTCCGGTAAAACCGCTGCTCCGGAACCGCCAAAGCCTGCGCCACCCGTACGATCAAATTCAAATTCGCCTGATGCATCAAGAACGCCGACACCGACTCCGGCGCCACCCGGTTCCGCTCCAGCAGCTCCGTGATCGCCCGCGGAATTTTCCGCGCCGCTTGCAGGATAATCGTCCGCCCGTCCATATACAAAGGCACGTCCACATCCGGAGCGATGGCGGCGAGAGTTTGGATCTGTTGGTAAACGGTTTCGGAGATAGCTGGGGGGGGCATCGAGAGGGCGATGCGGCCGAAGTTTTCGCGGTCGGGATAGCCCGGATGCGCTCCGATGGCGACACCATGGCGCCGGGCGGCCGCCGCGGTCCGCTCCATGGTGGCAGCGTCGCCGGCGTGCGCGCCGCAGGCAATGTTGGCGGAGGTGATGTGGGCGAGGAGCGCGTCTTCCAGGGCGGAGTCGGCCAGTTCGCCCATGTCGCAATTGAGGTCGATGGTCATGTCGGCGGAGTTTCTATTATGGCATTGGAGTGCAGGGTTCTTTGCGCTACGATAAGTGGCGTGAACCGCAAGGATTTGCAGTTTCTTGCGCGTACCCGGCTCGTTGAGGCAAGGACGCTTTTGAAGGCCGGCCTCCCGGATGGCGCATACTATCTTGCCGGCTACGCAGTGGAGTGCGCGTTGAAGGCTTGTATCGCGCGAGCGACGCGGCGTTACGAATTTCCAGACAAGAAAAGCGTGGACGCGGGCCATACGCACAATTTGAGAGAGCTGATCAAAGTTGCTAATCTTGAATTGGCGAGGTTGGAGGAAGCGAGGAAGTATCCGGATTTTCGAAACCGTTGGGATCTGGTGCAGAAGTGGTCGGAGCAGAGCCGCTACCGGCGCCAGGATCCAGACATGGCGGAGGCGCTACTGGCAGCAATCGACGACCGGAAACATGGAGTACTGGTTTGGATCAAACGGCACTGGTAACAGCTGATTTTACGAGTGGGTTGGAACTGGTTCATGCTTTGGACCGGTCCGATCTGTCCATCAGCGTGGCTCTTTGGCTGCACTCTCCAGAGTACGACGACTGGCGGTTTGTGCTGGCGTCTCGCAAGCTCGATGCAGCCGAGCCTTCTGAAGCTTACGGCCTGGTCCACGATGCACTTGGCGCGGCGTCAGTTTCGCTCGAACGTACCCCGGCCTTGCTCATTCTCGGAATGTCGGATCCATTTATTCGCGCACTCAGGCGGACCTTCGCGAAGGCCAGGAACGTCGAAGGGATGCGCTTGGGCGGGCAGCGGATCGGCGACCGGTTTGTGTCGGATGCTCTGGTTTACCGGATCCGCTAGCATGCGGTGTCCGGCAGGCCGCATCGGCCGGCACGGCGCGTAAGGCCGCGCAAGGCGCCGGACAGCTAAGGTAATTCTTTGTGATCCGCACAATCGCTATCCAGGGCTACCGGTCGCTTCGCGAGCTGGTTTTGCCGCTCGGTCAACTGAGCGTCATCACTGGCGCGAACGGCAGCGGCAAGTCCAGTGTGTATCGCTCTTTGCGGCTCTTGGCCGACGCCGCCCAAAATGCCGTGATCGCTTCTCTCGCGCGCGAAGGCGGCCTGTCGTCTACTTTCTGGGCCGGACCTGAGACCATCGCGCGGAGTGTACGCCAAGGGCGGCATGCGGTTGAAGGCCTGGCCAAGCGGAGCGCCTCCAGCCTGAAGCTGGGCTTCGGCGGCGACTCTTATGGCTACAGCATCGACTTGGGATACCCACCTCCGCTTCCTTTAACCACCATGTTCGTCCTGGACCCGCGCGTCAAGCGCGAGTGCCTATGGCATGGCCCGGTCTATCGCAGGGCCTCGGCCCTGGTGGACCGGAGAAACAACTTCGTCTGGCTTTCCACCACAAGCGATGAAGAGCCGGTGATGCTCACGCAGCACCTGTCCGATACCGATAGCATGCTCAGCACCGTGGCTGACCCGCAGCGCGCTCCCGAAATGCTGGCGGTTCGCGAAGCCGTTCGTGGATGGCGCTTTTACGATCACTTCCGGACCGATTCCGATGCGCCGGCGCGAGCGGCACAGATCGGCACGTTCTCCGCCGTCCTGCATCACGACGGCAGCAACCTCGCGGCGGCGCTACAAACCATCATGGAAATCCGTGGCGACGAGGCCCTGCGGACCACAGTCGAAGACGCCTTCCCTGGAAGCCGCCTGTTTGTCGAGGATCGCGATGGGCGCTTCGAGTTACAACTGCAGCAGCATGGCCTGCTGCGCCCTCTTTCCGCCGGTGAGTTATCGGACGGGACGCTGCGTTTCTTGCTTTGGGCCGCGGCTCTCCTTACACCGCGCCCGCCCGGAGTTGATGGTCCTGAACGAGCCGGAAACCAGCCTTCATCCTGACCTGTTGCCCGCGTTGGCGAGACTGATTTTGGCCGCGGCTCGGCAGGCACAAATCATCGTGGTGTCTCACGCCCACGCATTGATTACCGCCTTGGCCGCCGAACCCGTTTGTGCTCGCCTGCACCTTCAGAAGGACTTTGGCGAAACTGCGCTTGAAGGCGCAACCCCGTTCAACACGTCGAAGTGGGCGTGGCCCTCCCGCTAGCCGGTCGCTCACCCCGCCAGCAACGCCCCCCAGTGCAACCCCGCCCCAAACGCTGCAAAAACAATCGGCCCCGCCAACGCCCCGCTATTCTCCGCCCGCCATTCCGCCGCCGCAATCAGCATCGATGCCGACGACGTATTCCCATACCTCTGGATATTCCGGTAAAACCGCTGCTCCGGAACCGCCAAAGCCTGCGCCACCCGTACGATCAAATTCAAATTCGCCTGATGCATCAAGAACGCCGAGACCGACTCCGGCGCCACCCGGTTCCGCTCCAGCAGCTCCGTGATCGCCCGCGGAATTTTCCGCGCCGCTTGCAGGATAATCGTCCGCCCGTCCATATACAAAGGCGCGTCCACATCCAACCGCAGCGCCGCCGCGAAATCCCCGTCGCTGGCCACCAGCGCATCGCGAATCTCCGCGAATCCCGCCTCCCGCGACACCACGCACGCGCCCGCCCCATCGCCAAACAGAATCGCCGTGTCGCGATGCGCCGGATGCAGCGCCACCACCCGCGACATCACCTCCGAACCCACTACCAGCGCATTCCCGTAAACCGCCGTCAACTGCGCCGCCAGCGCCATACCGAATAACGATCCCGCGCTCGCCATCGGCAAATCGATCGCCGGCACTCCGTTGATCCCCAGCCCCGCCCCGATAGACGACGCCGGCCCCGGAAACCGGTGCTCCGCCGATCCGCTCGCCACCAAAATCATCCCCACATCGCGCGCCGTCAGGCCCGCGTTTTCCAGGCAGTTCTTCGCCGCCCGCACGCCCAGCGATGCCACCGAATCTTCCGCTCCCGCAAAGCGCCGCTGCTCGATCCCCGACGCCCGCAGGATGTATTCCACGTCGGTGCCGCACGCCGCGGCGATTTCCTGGTTGTCGACCACGCGAGGGGGCAGGTAAGCGCCGAATGCCCGCAGAAACGCCATAGGTCAGGAGTGTGCGTCGATGTAGGCTTCGATGCGCGCCACCGAATCGAACTTCCGCGGCGTCAGGTCCGCATCGGGAATGCGGATGGAGAACTCTTTTTCCAGCGCGCCCACCATGTCCGTCAGCGCGAACGAATCGAGCACCCCGGCTTCGAACAACGAGTCTTCCGCGTCGATCGTCAGCGGCTTGCCCGACAGCTTCTCGACAATCTTAACGATCCTGGCTTGTTTGTTCATCGGTGGCTTGCGAAGCGAGTTCCGGACGGACCTTCAGGTAACTGTCGTACTGCCGCATTATATCTTGAAAAAGTACGGTCGCCAATCGTTGATACCCCGCCGAAGTGAAGTGCACGTAATCGCCCTGCGCCAGGCCCGCCATCACCCAATTCACCATCGAACCCTCCGCGCCCATGCGCGCCCGCGTATTCCAATACGCGCAGCGATTCTCCCGGCACGCCTCCAGTTGCGCCGCCACGATTCGATCCACCGCTTCGTAAGGCTTCCACTTGCCTTTCACCCGCACGAAGCGATCCGGCGGCCCTACCACCAGAATCGATGCCGCCGGAGCCGCCCGCCGCAGCCGCTGCAAAATGGCGGAGAAGGTCTGCAGATATCCTTCCTCGCTCCATTTTGCATCGCCCGCTTCGTTGGTCCCGTAAGCCAGCACGATTAACGCCGGGTCCCGCCGCTTCAGATACGCCGCGTGCATCGGCTCGTCCCATTTCTGGATCAGCCCCGCCTCCGCCCCGTTGATCCCCATCGATTCATACGTCACGCCCTTGGCGTTCTCCGTCACCCATCCGAACAGCCGCACCGGCGCTTGCTCCACCGTGCGCACTTCCAGCCGGTGATGTCCCGCCACGCCCGCGTATTCCAGAAAACCCGGCGCGAACGCCCCCTCGGTCGACGCTTCCTTCACCGTCGCGCCATTGTCCGATAGCTCGATCCGCCCGCCGCCCGGCTGCTGCAGATAATCCAGTTCCACCGACGAGCAGTCCGCATCCAGATAAATCGTCTGTCCCGCCCGCTCCGTCGCGATGCTGATACCCCCCAGCCCGAACAACCCGTCGCCCTCCCCGGTCCGCAGCCCCGCCGCATCCCACATCTTGCTCGCGCCGCCGTGAACGTCGTATCTTCGGTATCCCTTGAACGGATATCCCGCGAACGAAAACCCCGCGCCGCCGTTCCCAAACCGGTTTTGAAACAGATCCCGCAGCACCCCGGTCCAATCGTCCGACGCCGTATGCGAGTCGCCAAAGTGCAGAATGTGTGCGGTCTGGTTTTCTCCGGTCGAGAGCCGGTACAACCGCTCGAAGAACGGCACCAGCGTACCCGGACGGTCGATCGCCGGATCGGGCCGTTCGTCCAATTGCAGCGATACCCGTTCGAGCGATGCCGTGCGCGTCTGGACGCTCACGCGCGGCGCCGGATAGCGCCGAACCTTCCAGGCCTTGGCTTTTGCTTTTGCTTTCGACTTCTTAGCGGGCTTCTTTTTGGTGGTCTTTTTCGGGGCCGGTTTCGCCGGCGTCGCCGTCTGGCCGGACAACGCCGCCACGCAACCGAAGATCAAAATGGCCAACCCGGCGCGCCCCGTCATGCCCTCAACGCACCTCGGCCAGGGCATTCCGCTTGATTACCTGCCGCAGCTTATACCGGTTCAGCCCCGCGATCAATTCCTTCACGAACCCCGTCGCCACAATCCGCGCTCCCGCCGGCGTGGGATGGATGAAGTCCGCAGAAACCAGTTGCGGCTGGCCCTCATACCAGCGCGCCATGGTCCCCGCTCCTCCCATCGCTTCGTAGGTGTTGTAGAAACCGCAATGCAGTTCGCCCGCTACCCGCCGCTGGATATCCACGATGCGCGGGATCGTGGGCAGCGTCTCAATCTCACCGCCATTCCTCTGGCCGCGATCCATCGGGCTCATCACCAGTATAGAAGCATCCGGCAGCGCGGCGTGTACGCGCCGCACCGCCTCCCGCAGTTCCTTCTCGTATTCCCGCGTCAGGAATGCCGCGTACCCGCTCTCGTTCGTCCCGTAATTGATCACCACCAGGTCAGGATGCCGGTGCCGCAACTCCTCCGCCCAGTGGCCTTCGTTGAAGATCAGCGCCAATACCGAGATAGACGCGCCATTCAACCCAATCGTGTCGTAAATAACCCCCGTTTTCCCCTTCTCCAGCGTAATGCCGAATACCCGCACCGCCCCCGCTGCGTTAAACTCCAACGTCCCTGTTCCCGGCTTCAACTCGAAGCGTGCAAACCCCGCCGTGCGCGCCGCGCCGCTCGTATCGATACTCCCGATCGCCTCGCCCGCCGAAGATATCTCGAGGCTCCCGCCATTCGGCTGCTGCAAATACCAGACCTCCAGCCGGCTCTGGTTCGCATCGCGCAGCACCACCCGGCTGTAAGCGCCGTTGCCGCTGAAGGCCACGCCGCCCAGCCCGAACATTCCGCCGCGTAGATCCCAACGCGTGCCCGGATCCATCTGCCACCCGCGGCTGGTCAGATCCACCCCGCGATGCTCGTACCAGGCCCATGGCTTCCCGATCAGCGTGAACCCGTGCCCGGCATCGCCAAAGCGCTTCTGCAAAAGCTGCCGCGTGTCGCCGGTAATCAAATCGGCGGTCGTCGGCGAATCGCCATAATGCAGCACGCGCGTAATCGCGCCTGCTTCGCCGCGCTCCGTCCGCCACAGCGCTTCGTAGAAATGATCCAGACCGCCGTTGTTGTCGTCCAGCATCGCCTGAATCGCCTTGCCCGTAAAAGGCCGCGCCACCATCGCTGCTTCCGGCGCAACGTGCGGACGCCACGGCTGCAATGGCGTCGACTCCGGAGTAAATTCCGCAATCGCCGCCACGCTCCCTGGCGCTGGTATTTCCACCCCATGGATCAGCCGCGATGCTCCCGCCAACAGAATGCCAAAGCACACAATCGTCAGGGCCGTGCGGATGGGGAAGCTGCGCATCTCAGAACCGCGTATACACGAAAGGCGCCGATCCCCGTCCCGCCAAAAGCTGTACCGCCATCACCGCCAGCGCCATGGCTGCGGCCTGCACGTAAAACGGCGTCCGCCCAAACAGACCCACGCCGCGCTCGTACCAGTTCTTGGGAACAGCCTGCCCTAAAGCGCCAACCAGCGCCACCAGCGCCAATCCGGCGGAAACATTCTGCAGCGAGAACGTCAGCGATCCGATCCGCGCGAGAACCGTGAGAGCCGTGCCGGTCGTCGGACTCCGGAAAAATATCCACGTCAAACACACAAATTGATAAGTGAAAAAGATCCGCGCCGCCCGCGACGCCCAGCCGCTCTCGGGCCGCCGCCCCCGCCACGCCTGCCATCCCCGCGTCACCGCCAGCGCCGCCCCATGCAGCAGTCCCCAGATGGCAAACGGCCACGTCGCCCCATGCCACAAGCCGCCCAGCACCATGGTGACCACCAGACTGATATAAGGCCCCGCCTTCGTCCGCTTCCCCGGCAGCGAAAAGTAAAGATAATCCCGCAGCCAGTTGGAAAACGTAATATGCCAGCGCCGCCAGAAATCCGCTGGATTCACCGCCGTGTAAGGCCGGTCGAAATTAATCGGCAGCTTCACCCCGAGTAACATCCCCAAGCCTCGCGCGATATCCGTGTAACCCGAGAAGTCGTAATAAAGAGCCAGCGAGTAAGCGTACACCGCCGCCAGATTCTCCGCCCCGCTATATAAGTTCGGAGTATCGAACACCCGATTGACCAGGTTCCCCGCCAGGTAATCCGCAATCAGCAGCTTCTTCATCAGCCCGAACACGATCAAAAAAAGCGCGCGCGACCCATCCGCCGCCTGCAAATCGAACTTACGAGTCAGTTGCTTCAGAATCTCCAGCGGCCGCGTAATCGGACCCGCCTGAATCGTAGGGAAGAACGAAGCCGCCGCCAGGTAGCCCAGATAACTCGCCGCCGGCGGCGCGTCCTTGCGGTAAATATCGATCGTGTACGTCAGCGATTGGAACGCATAGAACGAAAGACTCAGCGGAAAAATCCAGTCCCACAAGGACGCCTGCAAGAACAAGGTCATGTGCCGCGACAACAGCATTACGCCCAGATTCGCCGCCAGGCTCAAGCCCAGCAGCAGCCGCCGCACAATCCGCCGCTGAAACCGCGCCATCCCCGCCCCCGCCGCATAGTCGATCGTCGAGCACGCGGGAATCAGCGCCAGGTAGAACAATCCGAACCGCGCGCAAAAGAAATAGTTCGCCGCCAGCAGCACCGTAAGCCGCGCCAGGCGCGATCCGGCTGCCAACCAATAAGCAAAAATGACAATGATTGCGAAGAGGAAAAACGCGGCACTGGTGGAGTGCACAACGCGATTATCGCATATCCCCCACGGCCGCCCGGATCGCCTCGCGCAGGTCCGCTTCTTTTCGGCCCCCGATCAACTGTTGCCGCACTACCCCATCCCGGTCAATGATCCAGCAGCGCCGGAATCTTATGGATTCCGTACCGCCGGTGCATCTCGCGATGGCTATCGACCAGCATGGGAATCCCGTAATGATTCGCCTCTGCAAATTGCTTGACGATGGACGGCAATTCGTCGCTGATCGCGTAAAAGCGGACTTGGGCGCCGAACTCCGAGCGCAGTTTCTCGATCCCCGGAAACTCCTCCCGGCAAGGCAGGCACCAGGTAGCCCATATATCCAGCTCCACCACGCTCCCATGCAGGCCTTCGAGCGTCACTCTCTTTGCCGGCAGTACCGAACTCTACAGATGCGGTACCACGATGCGTCGCCCTTCAGAGCACGCGATGCTAAACTTCCTTCCAGTAGGAGGGATTCATGCGCTATCGCGATTTGTGGCTGCTGACCTTAACTCCATGTGTTTGGGCGCAAACCATTGCGTTTCAGCACCACGCCGTCAGCCCAATTGAGACTTGGCTGGATGCCATCACCGTCGGGCCCGATAGCGCCATCTGGGTGACTAATCCCATTAACGGCCAAATCAGCCGGGTTACCGCTGCCGGCGCGGTTTCGTCTTTTCAGGTCGCTCACTGCACCCCGCCTGAGGCCTGCGGACTCGCTGGCATCACCGCTGGGCCGGACGGCGCGCTTTGGTTCACCAACATCACCAACTCCACCATTAGCCGGATTACCACCGCCGGTGTCGTAACCGCCGAGTACCGCGTCCCTGGTCTTGGCAGTCCATGGAGCATCACGCCCGGCCCCGATGGAGCCCTCTGGTTCTGCGCCCAATCCAACCACGGCAACCAGATCGGGCGGATCACCACTTCCGGAGCGTTCACCATGTATCCGGTGCCTTACCCCGCCAAACCCAGCAGCGAGCCGCAATCCATCACCACCGGACCCGACGGTGCGCTGTGGTTTAGCGAAAATAACTTCGTCGGGCGGATCACCACGGCCGGCGCCTTCACAATCTACCCCGTGACGCTCGCTGGTACGGACTCCCACCTGGCGGGAATCACCACCGGACCGGATGGCGCCCTATGGTTCGGCGCGGGGCAAGCCATCGGCCGCATTACCACCGCCGGCGCCATCAGCTATTTTCCCGTGCCCTCCAATGTCCAGATCTCGGTTCAGTCAATTGCCTCCGGCCCCCAGGGTGAGCTGTGGTTCACCGAAACTGCCGGCGCGGATCTTTACAGCATCACAACCAGCGGCACGGTCTCCTCCTACTTCCCGCCTTTCACCACGGATTACGGCGGCTTTGGTCTGTTTGTGACCGCCGGGCCAGGCGGAACTCTTTGGTTCAGCGATGGCAATACGATGGGAGAGGCTGTTTTTCCAACAGCGGTGCTCAACGTGAGCCCGACCTATGGCACCTACGGAACGCCCGTCGCCTTCACCGGAAGCGGATACGGACCCGGTGAAACGGTTGCCATCTACTCCGCCGGCATCGGCTCTCCTCTGATCGCGAGCGCGGTGGCGGATTCCAGCGGATCGATCTCCGCCAGCGGGCTAGTTCCCCCCGCCACTTTTGGCGAACGCCTGTTTCTAGGCATGGGCCAGACCAGTGGCAAGCTCGGCGCGCCGCTCTTCCAGATGGACCCCAGCGTTTCCGTGGCGCCGGAGTCTGGTCCCCCGGGCACTCTCGTGACGGTGGCGGGCTGGGGCTTCTGGTCGTTCGAAGAGTGCAACATCGATTTCGGCGGCACGCCCTTGGGCATCCTCACCGCCGGCCTCCACGGCAGCTTTGCCGGCCCCTCGGAATTCACGTTCAATGTTCCCGAAGGCACGCCTCCGGGCGTGTACTCGATTAGCGCAGGCGAATCGTTTTATGCCACGGCATCGGCCAACTTCACGGTGAATGGAACTATTGGAACTCAATCGCATTCGCTGCCATGAAAGAGCCTACCTGGCCGCAATGGTATACCGCAAACTGCGCTCCACCGACTCTTTCCCCTGCGTCGCCGTAATCTGCACCTCGTAGCTCCCCGGCTTGTCGTATCCCGAAATCACTTTGGGTACCGCCCCCGTAGCATCCGCCGCCGGCAGCGTCGCCCGCCGTGTCACCAGCGCGTGTCCGTCCTTCAAAATCCGTACCCGCACATCCGCCTTCGCGCTCGAATTCCCACCGGATACACGACGAAATACACAAACGGAATGGCGCCCGCATACATCTCCGTAGTCACAAACGGCAGCACGCGCTTGTTGGGAAACTCGAACGGGTCCGTTGTATCCACGGCCCGGTGCAGATCTTCCAGGCGCCGCACCAAAGTCAGATCGCTCATCCCCAACCCGCCATGCCCGCGATTCTCGATCTGCGCCACGCTGGTAGCCGCGCGATTGCCTTCCTCATCCACCACCGCCGCCTCCACCGTGTAATGCCCCGGCGGCAGGCTCACGGCGTGCTCGTAAGTCATGGTCTCCACCTTCACCGCCTCCAGCCGGTCGTCGGCCACCTCCGAGGGCACATCTTTGCTCACACGCTCCACGATCTGTCCCTGCGCATCCTTCACCAGCGCCAGCAGCGAAGCATGCAGCAGATGCTTCTTGCCCTCAGGCTCGGCCGTCGCGGTCAGATTGGAAATCGGCATCTCGAAAGCGATCGAATATTGGGTGTCGCCGCCGGCCTCGCGGAAGCGGTACGCCCGCAGCAAGAAATCGAAAGCATGCGGACGCGGCTGCGTATCCAGCGCCTTCAAAGGGGGCATCTCTGCGGGCGTCACAGGGCCTTCCCCCGTCTCGGGCACGGCAAAGTACCCCTGCCGCGTTTGAGCCGTCAGGCCGGACCGCGCCAGCTTTACTTCCACTTTCCGGAAATGCCCGTCGTACTGAGCCGACGCCGGAGGATACGCCACTTCGTAATGCGTATCCACATCTTCCATAATGTTCGCCATCAGCTTTTCGGTATTGTTCGTAGTGGCGATAATGAAGCCGCCGGTCCGCTCCGCCATCTCGCGCAGAGCTTCCTGCCGGTTGGCGCTGGAAACCGCAAATCTCACGTAGTCGTCCTCATGCGCCATCTCCATCAGTTGCGCGGTTTGCGATACTCCCGGACCCGTCGGATAGGTCGGCAGCACGTAGTGTTGTGCGTTCGCCTGTCCCTGGCTGGTCCTGGCCGCTGCCCCGAGCATGGCCACCGACGCGCCGCTCGGCGTCTGCGAACAGAGAATATCCGCGTTGTAGCAGAGACCGTTAACATCCACGGTATAAAACGTAACTCCGCCTTTATTGGCCGCCCGGATCAGCGAATCCCAATATTCCAGCAGCTCCGGCGGCCGCGTAAAGCCTGAGCTCAGCATCACCACCGTCTTCTGGAACGGCAGCGCGCTCAACTGCCGTACCGCCTTCAGTAGCGAGTTGATCTCGCGCAAAGCCCCTTGCGACGCCAGACCCATGGCACCTCGCGCGCCCAGCGGGTTCAATGGACTGGACCCGTCGGCATTGGATCCCGCTAACACGCCCCCTGCATCCACGCCTCCAATGCCGCTCATGCTCAAGCCATTGAACAGCGCCGCCGACCCCAAACCCGCCGACGGAAGTTGGTTGACCGCCGCCAGTTCCACCGCCTTCAACAAACGCTCGCGGTTGTTGGAAAACGGGATCACGGGCCGCAGCCCGCTCGAATCCATGCTGAATACGCCAATGAATGTGTTCGGCCGTAGCTCATTGTTCACAAACTGCCGTGCCGATTGGAACGCCAGCCCGCGCGTATTGGCGTCCAGGTCGCTGAGGATCAAACAAACCACATTCACCGTGCGCAGCGGATTCACCGCCGGCCGCGGCCGGCCAGGAACGGTCGGTCCAGCCCCCAGCGTCTGTAACTGCGCAGCCTGCTTGATGTCCTCGGCTCGAACTTCAGTACCCGCCACCAATCGAAAGGAACTGACCTTCTGCTGGATGCCGTCCTCGTAGACCGAAACATCCTCTGCTTTAAGGTTCTTGACCAGCTTCCCGTGCGCATCGCGCACGACCAGGTCCAGCAGGACCTCGTTCGAAGAACTCCGGATCACTACATCCGGGACGGCAGTCTGAGCGCTCAGCGCGCCGGCCACCGATGCGACAAACAAGAAGGAAAGACGCCGCATAGCACTTTTTCAGACGCGAAATCACCCCCAATCGGGTACGTCCCACCAGCCTCCCCCGCGTCAATGTCCGTCCCCCGCTGTGCTAACATAAGGGTTTCCCAACCTGAGGTTTTCGTGGCTAGAATCACCCGTAAAGAGTTAAAGACCGACAAGTTTGCCCTCGAAGTCGGCCACACAGTCGACTTTTTCGAAGAACATCGGACCGAGATCGTCCGCTATGGCGCAGCGGCGCTGGCAGTAGTCCTCGTCGTCGTCCGTCATCTGGATTTACCGCGGTCACCAGCACGGCGTCCGCCAGGAAGCCTTGGCCAAAGCCATCGACGTCCAGGAAGCGCCCGTCGGACAAGGCGCTCCCGGCGCTCCCATCACCTTCTCCACGCAGGAAGCCAAAGACGCCGAAGCCATCAAAGCCTTCAGCGAGCTGGCCGCCAAGTATTCCGGCAGCGACGAAGGCTATATCGCCGAATATTATCTGGGCTGCATCGCCGCCGATCAGGGCAAACTGGGCGATGCCGACAAGCGCTTCAGTTCCGTCGCCGAAATCGCCGGTGCGAAGTATGCCTCGCTGGCCAAACTTTCGCTCGGCCAGCTTTATTTCGCCGAAGGCAAGCCCGCCGACGGCGAAAAAATCCTGCGCTCCTTGATCGACAACCCCACGGTTTTCGTCTCCAAGGATCAGGCCACCTATCGTCCTGGCCAGAATGCTCGCGCCCACCAAGCCCGCCGAAGCGCGCAAATTGCTCGATCCGCTCCGCGGCAAAGCCGGCCCGGTCAGCCAGGCCGCCATTCAGGCGTACGGCGACCTGCCGCACAGTAATCCGGGCACGCCATGCTCGGCCATCTCCGCTTTCCGGTGGCACAGAGCAGAGGGCGGCGCTATCCGGAACCCGCCCATCCTTACCGCAACGCCTTCCAGCGCGACCGCGACCGCATCGTCCATGCCCGCGCTTTCCGCCGCCTGGAAGCCAAAACCCAGGTCTTCACGCCCGGCCTTTGCGACCATTTCCGCAACCGCCTGACCCATACCATCGAAGTCGCTCAGATCGCCCGCACCGTGGCCGCCGCGCTTAGCCCTCGACGAGGACCTCACCGAAGCCCTGGCGCTGGCCCACGACATCGGGCATCCGCCCTTTTCCCATGCCGGCGAAGACGCCCTCGACGCCCAAATGCAGCGCTTCGGCGCACGCTTCGATCACAACCTGCACGCCGTCCGCATCGTCGAAAATTTCGAGCAGCGCTACGCCCGCTTCCCCGGCTTGAATCTTACCTTCGAAGTCCGCGAAGGCATCGCCAAGCATTCCCACGATTTCGAGCCCGGCGAGAATCCCGAGTCCTGGACGAATATCTGCCCGGCCTGCGCCCGCCGCTCGAAGCCCAGTTGATCGATCTCGCCGATGAAGTCGCCTACAATACCGCCGACCTCGACGATGCCGTCTCCGCCGGACTGCTGCACCCCGAAGACATCGCCGCCGAGTGTCCCTATTATCGTGAACTGTACGAAACGGCGGAAACGCAGTTCCCCGGCGCAACCCCCGCCGAACGCTTCCACGAAACCCTGCGCTGCCTGATCGACGCCCTGGTCTCGGGCTTGGTCGATGGCACCTTGGCGCGCGCCGGGAACGCCGGCGTCCAGACGGTCGATGATGTCCGCCGCCACCCCGCGCCGTCTGGCTGCCTTCACTCCCGAAACGGAAATCGCCGACCGCGATCTCAAGCATTTCCTGCACCGCCATGTCTATACCGCGCCCGATTTGCAGAACGAGCGCGATCGTGCCGCCGCCAGGATCGCCGAGTTGTTCAGTTTCTTAGTGGACCACCCCGAACGCTTGCCCGAGTCGCACCAGGCTTTGATTCCCGCCGTACCCGCCCACCGTGTCGTCTGCGACTACATCGCCGGGATGACCGACTCCTTCTTCCAGCGCACTTACCAGCAGATGCTCGACAAGTGACTATTGCACCGCCAGTGTCACCCCGGACTGCGCCGCGATGCCGCCAATACTCACACTCAGAGGCACCGCCGGACCGGGAGTCACTCCCTCCGGCACCTGCACCGTAATCTGAGTCAGCCCCGAGATTAAATACGGCGCCGCGCCCGCGTAAACCACATTCGGGCAGCTCACTCCGCCCATCGTCACCGTCGCGCTGTTCGCCGGCAGCATGGGGTAAGGCGCAGTCACCAGCAACCCATCCGTACTCACCGGCGTCGTCGCGCCCGCGCCCGTCATGTAGATGTCCACGTAAGCGCCCCGCGGCGCCGGATTGCTCGCCGAGTTCACGCTATAGTCGGCGTTATTCAAAATCGCGCCTTGCCCACTCCCCGTCGCCGTCGCCGTAAATAGCCCCGGCGCGGCCGCCACCACCGGAATCGAAAGCGCCGCCGACACCGCCCCCAAATATTCCACCTGCAAGTTCGTCGTCGATTGCCCCGCCACTTCGTACGGAACCACGGCGTTCACTTGTCCCGCCGACGCGTAAACCAGAGGCGACGGCCGCCCGTCGAACAGCACGTGTACGCCCGCCAGCGCATTCGATACCAACACCGGATTCGTCAGTTGCAGACTTGCGCCCCCCGCCGGACCCAGCGCCGTTCCGAATAGCGACACCAGCTCGCCCGGTGCTACTGCCCCCGTCGCGAAGCTGGCTGAATTCGTCACTCCCGCGATCGGCAACGTTGGCTGTGCGTTAAACAACCGGAGCATTGCCATTCCGTAGCCCGGCAGCGTCACGTTCATCGTCGCAGACGGGGTCATCGACTGCGGCGCTGGACCCGTTACCGGCGTTCCCGCCCCCAGCGTCACCAGCGTAGCCGAAGAAAAACTGCCCAATGCCGAAACGTCCAGCGCGAAGGTTCGTGGCGTGCCCGTCCCATTGTTGTCGAAGTTCGCCGGCGATTTGGCAGTCGTACTGGGAGCCAACGCATAGTTCGACATCAGAATCACTACCGAACCGTCCGCATTCCGCGCCGCCATCGTCTGCGTGTCGTAAGCCAGCCCGCCGCTGCCCAGCCATGCCGTCGATGTGGCCGGCTGGCAGCAGCCACTCACCGTAGTCTTCAAGATGTCCTGTCCCGGAGGCGACGGCAGCCAGTGCGATAGATAATAATCCACCCAGTAACTCAACTGCGTCGAGTAGGGCGCGCCCCCTGTCGGACTGCCGATCTCGCCGTACTGTTGGTCCGAGCCAAATGCCCAGTGATACAGCGCTTGCGCCCCCGCCTCACCCAGTTGCTCGAACACCAGCGAGCGCCACGCCGCAAAGAACGGACTGCTGCCGCGCGGGTCCAGCACGAATTTCTGCGGAGCGTTGCAGGCGCTGATCCCGTTGCCCTGGTTGTAGTCCGCATTCACGTTGTTTTCCGTGATCCAAACCGGAACGCCCGCCAGCGCCGGATTCTTCGCCATCTGCCCATAAATCGTCGTCACCTGTTCGGCAAACTGAGGCACCGTCGAAAAAAGCGTTTGATCGTAATCTTTTTGATTGCACGTAGAGTAAAAGTGTTTGGCCACTACATCCACCGGCGCCGTGACGCCGCCCACGAACGTCGTCATATAAACGTCGGGGACGCCCGCCAGTTCCACCGCCACAAACTTAATATTAGGATCGGCCTGCTTCATCGCCGGAACCACCGTGTTATAAAGCGTCACGTATTCCGCGGCCGTAACACCGTTGCCGTCCGGCTCGTTGAAAATCCCCCACCACGTCACCGGATATGGCGTCGGGCTCTGATAATGCGTGCCGCCATCGGTGAACCCGCCGGTATTGTAATATTTCACAATATTGGCGCTCATCTGCGCGAACGCCGGAATGTTGGACGGGATGATCTGCCCTTGCGCGTTGCTCAGAAACGCCGGCGCTGTCCCCAACTGCAGCTCCGGACTATGGTCGCCCGTTGCCTGGATCGCGCCGAGCATGGTGTTCATTTCCGTGAAGTCCCAGGTGTCCGCGGCCGTCAATGGAATGCCGTCGGAAACTACCTGCACCCGCGTATGAAAAGGATCGAGAGTAGTCAGCTGCGCGGGGCCGTCCGGCGCGCCGCTAAAAAACTCGTAGTCCCAACCGGCCAGTTGGAACGAAGTCGACATGGCTTCTTGCAGCCGGCCATTCACGCCCAGGGTAGTGTCTTTTTGATTGCTGACTTGTATATTAACGGTGGTGGATTGGGGCGCCGCGGGGGCCGACGCGAATACCCCTATCGCGCACGCGGCGACAAGTGAGACGGGAAATCGCATAATTCGATACCTCTATCCCGAAATGTAGCAGCAAGCGCGCCGGAATGGGAGATGCTTTTATTCAGCCGCTGAAGCAGCGGGAGCCGCCGCTGAAGCCGCCGCGGCGGGCGCAGCCTTCTTCTTCACCGGCGCCTTGGCCGTTGCCTTTTGCGCCTTGCGAAAAGCTGCCCAGCGCTTCTTCGTAGCCGCAATGATCCGTGCGCGTCCTTCCGCGCTCATCTGCCGCTTCACCGGCTTAGCGGCCTTGGACGCAACCGTCGCGGTCTTAACCGCCGCCGTCTTTCCTTTCGAAGCGTGATAAGCCGCCCAGCGCTTCTTCTGTGCCTCCGCGACGCGCTTGCGTGCCGCCGCGCTCATCCCATGTTTTTTTGGGGTTGCTGCCGCAGCCGGCGCCGCTGCCACAACAGCCTTACCGCCCCCCAACTGGCTGCGGAGTTCCGCAATGCGCCCCTCCAATCCCGCCAGCGTATGTTGTAAACCAATGAGTGCCGCCTGCAAAAATTCCGGATCCTGCGTGTAAGTTGAAGCCATGGCCCGATTATACTCCGTCGCGGCCGCTGCAACACTAACTCCGAAAGTGAACATCAAGAGCTCCCTCCCTGCCCCTGCTACAATCAAGCGATGTCTTTAGTCGTAGTAGGTTCCGTCGCGTACGATGGCGTGGAAACGCCCCATGGCAAAGTGGACCGCATGTTAGGCGGCGCCGCGACTTATATCGGGTTAGCCGCCAGCTACTTTACTCCCGTCAAGTTAGTCGCCGTCGTCGGTGACGACTTCGCCTCCGAAGACGTCGATCTTCTCGCCTCCAAAAACATAGACCTGGAAGGCCTCGAGCGCGTCCCCGGTAAGACCTTCTTCTGGGCCGGTAAGTATTCCCCCGATATGAACGACCGGGAGACCCTCCGTACCGATCTCAACGTCTTTGCCGCTTTCCAACCCAAACTGCCCGCCTCTTACCGCGCCGCGCCTTACTTGCTCCTGGGCAACATCCAGCCCGCTCTCCAGCGCGATGTCCGCGCGCAGATGAACGCCATCAGCCTCGCCGGCGGCGACACCATGAACTACTGGATCGCCGATTATCGCGACGAACTCCTCGCCACCCTCCGCGACTGGGATTTCCTTCTCATCAACGAC
Organism: Bryobacterales bacterium; assembly: GCA_963738375.1. GTDB lineage: Bacteria > Acidobacteriota > Terriglobia > Bryobacterales > Bryobacteraceae > Bog-159. The sequence continues at coordinate 197,078 of CAVTWL010000010.1, forward strand.
AGCGAAGCCCGCATGTTGTCCGGCGAGTACAACTTGCGCAAAGCCGCCGCCAAAGTCATCGCCATGGGTCCCCGCACCCTGGTCGTCAAACGCGGCGAATATGGCGCAATCCTCTTTACTGATGGCTGCCACTTCATCGCCCCCGGTTATCTCCTCGAAGATGTCTTCGATCCCACCGGCGCGGGCGATTGCTTCGCCGGAGGTTTCATCGGCTACCTCGCCCAGCAAGGCATCGACCCCCATAAAGGTAAAATCGATCCCCGGGAATGGCGCCGCGCCGTCATCTATGGCTCCGTGATGGGCAGTTTCTGCTGCGAACAATTCGGAGTGGACCGTTTCCGCACGCTCACCCACCATGAGGTCGAGGCCAGGTATCGCGAATTCAAAGCATGCACGGATTTCTGAGCTAGCCGCTCTCCTCCCGCTACTCAGTCTCTGGAGCGCCGCCTGTATCTGGTTCTTCTACAACTCAGGCTACCTGGCGTATTACGGCGATGCGGAAGCGCATCTCAACATCGCCCGCCGCCTGGTGGACTCCCGCACCCCCGGCTATGACGAGTTAGGCTCCGTGTGGCTGCCCCTCCCCCATGTCCTCACCATGCTGTTCGCCCGCTATGACTTCCTCTGGCGCACCGCGCTCGCCGGCGCCATCGTTTCCGGCGCCTCCTTCGTCCTAGCCGCGAGCTTCCTGTATTCCACCGCCCGCCGCATCTTCGATGGCCGCGCCGCCGCCGTGGTGGCCGTCCTCGCCCTGGCCGCCAACCCCAATTTGATGTATCTGCAATCGACGGCCATGACCGAAGCCCTGTTCATGGCCGAAGTCCTCGCGCTCCTCTATTTCACCGTCCTCTTCCGCGATACGCAATCCTGGCTGGCGATCGGCGGCGCGGGCATCGCCGCCCTGTGCGCCACGCTCACCCGTTATGACGGTTGGTTCCTGATTCCCTTCGCCGGCCTGTTCCTCCTGCTCTCCGCCAGGCGCCGCCGCATCTGGGCCACCGCCCTCTTCGCCGCCCTCGCCTGCCTCGGTCCGCTCTATTGGCTGGGCCATAACTGGTGGTGCTGCTCCAATATTCTCGATTTCTACAACGGCCCGTATTCTCCGCGCGCCATCCAGGGATCCGCGCATTACCCCGGACGCGAAAATTGGGCCAAAGCATTTCTGTATTTCCGCACCGCCGTCCGCTGGTGCGCGGGAGTTCCGCTCCTATGGATCGGCGCCGTCGGCCTAATGGCCTGCGCCGCCATCCGCAAGGCCTGGTGGCCCGCCGCCTTCCTGATCCTTCCCGGCATCTTCTACGTCTGGAGCATGCACTCTTCCGGAGGCACGCCCATTTTCCTTCCCGATCTCTGGCCGAACAGTTATTACAACTCGCGCTACGGCATGGCCCTGTTCCCCGCCTTGGCCTTCGGCGCCGCCGCGCTGGTCGCGCTGATTCCCGCGCGCGCCCAACGCTGGGCTGCCCCAACCGTCCTGCTGGCCGCCATAACCCCCTGGCTGATCCATCCCCACCCCGGTGCCTGGATCGCCTGGAAAGAATCCCAAGTCAACTCCGATGCCCGCCGCGCCTGGACCCGCCAGGCCGCCGCCTACCTCGCACCGCGCTACCAGCCCGGCGCAGGCATTATCACCACCTTCGGCGATATCACCGGTATCTTTCGCGCCGCCGGCATCCCGCTGCGCGAAACGCTCACCTGGGATAACTGGCCGCAATGGAACGCCGCCATCGCGCGCCCCGATCTCTTCCTGTGGGAAGAATGGGCCGTAGTCATGGGAGGCGATCCCGTGCAGACCGCCCTCCTCAAAGCCGGTGTGCACGGCCCGCGCTACGAACTGGTGAAAGTCATCGCCGTGCCCAACGCGCCGGTCGTCGAGATCTACCGCTGCTGCATCGGCCTGACCGCAGTCGCGCCTACGCCGCCTTAACCCAAACCTTTTGCGCCGCCGACCGCCCTAACTGCACATCCCGGCCATCCACGCGTAGCGTCAGCGTATCGTCCGCGTTCCAGGATTCCACGCTGACCCGCGATCCCGGCCGCACACCCAGATTCTCCAGATACTCCAGCAACTTGCCGGTCGCGCTCGTAAACGCTGGTCACCGCCACCGCCTCGCTGGCTTTGCTCTCGTCCAGCGTTTTCAACCCTCGCCGCCGGCGGTCAGAAGGCGTATCCACCCCTACGCGATTGCCGTGCGGGCACGCTTCCCCCGCGCCCAGTTTTTCCAGCAGCTTCCGCTCAAAATCACCGGAAACCGCATGTTCCAATTGTTCGGCTTCCTCGTGAACCTTGTACCATTCCATGTCGAAGATCTCGGTCAGCATGCGCTCGATCAGATGATGCCGGTTCAGAATCCGGTTCGCGATCTCCCGCCCTTCCACCGTCAGCGTGATGTGCCCTTCCTCGCCGACCTCGATCAATGTGTCCCGCTTCAGCCTCTTGATCGCCATGGTCACCGCAGGCGCCGTCACGTTCAGCCAGCGTGACAACGTCGCCGCCTTCACGGTCTCGCCTTCCGACTCGGCTTCCGCGATGGCCTTGAGATAATTTTCCTTGGAAATGGTGATTTTCACACGCTTGCTCCGATTGTATCGCGCTGTGGGAGAATCGAAAACGGTACCGAACACCCTATGGACCAACTCCTTCAGGCCCTCCAATCCGCGCGCGTCTACGATCTCGCGCAGCCTTATTACACCGGCATGCCGCACCACCCCAATCACCCCCCCTACCTCTTCGCCCTCAACAAGAAACACGGCGACTATGTCTCCCGCAACGGCGATAGCTCCGCCTCCGAAGGTTTTGCCCTGGGCGGTCACGTCGGCACTCACATCGATGCCCTGTGTCACTTTTCGTGCGGCGGCAAGCTGTATGGCGGCGAGCCCGTGGCTGGCCTGCAGTCTTACGCCGGAGGCATCGAGCGTCACTCCGTCGACACCATCGCGCCCATCCTCCGCCGCGGCGTCCTCCTCGATATCGCCGCGCAAGCGGGCGTCTCCGACCTCCCGCAGGATTTCGAAATCACCCCCAACCACCTCGACGCCGCCGTCGCCGCCGCCCGCATCGAGATCCGCCCCGGCGACGTCGTCCTGATCCGCACCGGTTGGGCCCGCTTCTGGGACGACGCCGCCCGTTTTATAGCCCAGGTCCACGGCCCCGGTCCCGGAGCGGCTGGAGCCCGTTGGCTCAGCAGCCGCGGCATCTTCGCCGCCGGTTCCGATACCGTCGCCTTCGAAAAGGTGCCCGATTCCGACATGCCGGTCCACGTCCACCTGCTGGTCGAATGCGGCATCCACATCGTCGAATGCCTGAATCTGGAACAACTGGCTGCCGACCGCCGCCACACCTTCCTGTTCGTGGCCGCGCCATTGAAAATCCGCGGCGGCACCGGATCCCCCATCCGCCCCCTGGCCATCGTATGACTCCCGACGCCGCCCCCGTCCGCGAAGGCGAATGCATCGACACCGCCGCTCTCGCCTCATACCTGCGCGGCAAACTGCCCGGCGTCGAAGAATCGCTCACGGTCCGCCAATTCCCCGGCGGCCATTCCAACCTGACTTACCTCCTCGAAGCCGGCGGCCGCGAATACGTCATGCGCCGTCCGCCCCTCGGCCCTCTCGCGCCAAAAGCGCACGACATGGCCCGCGAGTACAATGTCCTCGGCGCCGTGCATCCCTTCTTCCCGCCCGCCCCGCGCGTCTGCCTCCTCTGTGACGACCCCGCCATCATCGGGGCAATCTTCTTCATCATGGAACGCCGCCGCGGCCTGGTCCTCCGCCGCGATATCCCCCCCGAATTCGCCGCCGACCCCACCTTCGGCGCGCGCGTCAGCGAAGCCTTTGTCGATTGTCTGGCCGCCCTTCACGCCGTCGATGTCGACCGCGTCATGCTGGGCAAGCCCGCCGGCTTCCTGGAACGCCAGGTCGACGGCTGGGCCGAGCGCTGGCAGCACGCCCAGCACGAAACCCTTCCGCAAATGGATGCGCTGGTGCGCTGGCTCCAGGACCGCCGCCCCGCCTCGCCCCCCCCCACCCTGGTCCACAACGATTACAAGCTCGACAATCTCATGCTGCATACCGGCGGCCCCGGCGAACCCGTCCGCGTCGAAGCCGTCCTCGATTGGGAAATGGCTACCGTCGGCGATCCGCTCGTCGATCTAGGCTGCGTCATGTGCTACTGGCCGGAAGCCGGCGATCCGCCCGTGCGCCGCGACGCTCTCAGCGATATCACCACCCGCCCCGGCTGGTTCACCCGCGCGCAGATCGTCGAACGCTACGCGCGACTCACCGGGCGCGACGTTTCCGGCCTCGGCTATTATGAAGTATTCGGGATTTTCAAAATCGCTGTGGTCCTCCAACAAATTTATATCCGGTATCGCCGCGGCCAGACCCGCGATGAGCGCTTCCGCAACTTCGACCAGCGCGTGCGCGGCCTCGTAGAAATCGCCGCGGCACTGGCGGAGCGCGCCGGTTGAGTTCCGTCTATCTGATCCGTCACGGCCAGGCCGGCACCCGCGCGAATTACGACGCCCTTTCCGATCTCGGCCAGCAGCAGGCTCACCTGCTCGGCCAGCATCTCGCCGCGCTCAAAGTCCCTTTCAAAGCCTTCATCGCCGGCTGCCGGAATCGCCAGCAGCAGACCGCCCAAGCCGTCTGGCGCGCCTATCGCGAAGCCGGCATCGCCGTCCCCGAAATCGTCTCCGAGCCAAGCTGGAACGAATTCGATATGACCGCCGTCTTCAACGAATTCGCTCCGCGCTTGTGCGAAGCCGATCCCCGCTTCAAGCGCGATTACGACGATCTCATGCTCCAATTGCAGGTAGCCGGTTCCCCCATCCACCAGGCCTGGACCGATTGCGATACACAAGCCATGCGCGCCTGGATGGAAGCCCGCTACCCCTGCCGCACCGAAACCTGGCGCGCCTTCCGCGAACGCGTACTCAGCGCCCGCAACTCCCTCGCCCAATTCGATTCCGGGGACACCATCGCCGTCTTCACCTCAGCCGCCCCCATCGCCATCTGGACCGCCCACTCCCTCACCGTTCCCGACAGCCACGTTATGCGCCTCGCCGGAGTCATGTACAATTCCGCCGTCACCACCCTGCGCGTGCGCGGCGGCGACACTATGCTGTTCAGCTTCAACGGCGTGCCCCACCTGCACCCCGATCTCCGTACCTTCCGCTAAGCTCACATGCGAATCATAGAAACCATCGAAGAACTGCAATCCCTGATCGGACAGGAAGTCGCCGTCGGTGACTGGTTCCAAGTTACCCAGTCTCAAATCGACGCCTTCGCCGATGCCACCGGCGACCGCCAATGGATCCATCAAGACGCCGAGCGCGCCAAAACCGAATCCCCCTTCGGCTGCACCATCGCCCACGGATTCCTGACTCTCTCGCTCTTGAGCCAACTCTCCCACGACTGCTTTGAAATCCGCGGCGATTTCAAAATGCGCATCAACTACGGGCTCAACCGCGTCCGCTTCCCCTCGCCCGTCCTCGCCGGAGCCCGCATCCGCCCCCGCTTCACTCTACAATCCCTCGACCCCTTCGACCAGGGTTATCAAGCGGTCTGGACCGTAACCATGGAAATCGAAGGCGCGCGCAAGCCCGCCCTCTTCGCCGAATGGATCATCCGCCTCTACACCTAGCCGTTAGCCCACAACGCAACTCCGTCCCTGCCATCCAATCTGAACCGCCCGCCCATCCTCCACCAAAACCGGCACCGACCGCTGCCCGCCCGATATCGCCTTCATCCGCTCCAGCGCCGCCGCGTCCCCTTCCACGTCATATTCCACGAAATCCATCTTCCGCATCTCCAGCCAATCCCGCATCTCCGCCGTGTAAGGACACCGCTCCGTGCCATAAAGCTCGTATTTCTTCCCGCTCATAGCTGCTCAACCTACCGCTGGCTGGCCTCGCCCACATCCACCCGCCGGTTGAACTCGGCCGACTTCCCCCGTGGCACGCTCAACGACCGCCATGCCCCGCCTTGATAATGTTTCGCCAGCAGCACGATCTGTCCGATGTGCATCGAATAATGCGCCACCTGCCGGTTGATCGCCTGCATTACCGAATGCCCTTCCCCCCGGATCGTCGCCCGCCGCCCCATATCCGCGTCGCTCAGCGGCTCCAACGCGCCGAACACGCATCCCCACCCCGCTTCCCACAACGCCATCAACGCCTCCCTCGTAACCGGTGCTTCCTCGAATTCCGTGTCCCGGTTCCGGTCCGGCTTCTCTCCATCCGTGGTCAGAAAATCCGTCCACCGCGACCGCATGTTCCCCGCGATATGCTTCACCAGGATCGCGATCGAATTCGCCTCTCCATCCAGCGCCGCGAACAAATGTTCGTCCCTCACCTGCGCCATCGCGCCTTCCGCCATTTTCTTGTAATAGCGGAACAACGCCAGCGAATCTTCCAGATACGACGTCGTGAATTGCAATGCCATAGCCCTATCTCCCCGCTCCGCCATCATCGCCACAAAAAACATTCGTTTTCATTTGCCACCAGTGTATCCGATAACCGCCCACTTAAGGCATGATAGAAACGATGACCCCATCACCGCTTGCCCCTCCTCCTGGCCGCTCTGTCCGCGTGCCTGCCACTGGCCGCGCAGCCTTACCAGAATCCGGACCTGCCCCTCGAACAACGCGTGGACGACCTGCTCTCCCGCATGACCCTCGACGAAAAAGCTTCCCAACTCCTCAGCGCCTCCCCCGCCATCGACCGCCTCGGCGTCCCCGCCTACGACTGGTGGAACGAGTGCCTCCACGGCGTCGCCCGCGCCGGACGCGCCACCGTATTCCCCGAAACCATCGGCGTCGCCGCCACCTGGGATACCGATCTTCTCTTCCGCATGGCCACCGCCATCTCCGACGAGGCCCGCGCCAAACATCACGAATTCGTCCGCCGCGGCAAGCGCGGCATCTATCAGGGCCTCACCTTCTGGACTCCCAACATCAACCTCTTCCGCGATCCTCGCTGGGGACGCGGCATGGAAACCTACGGCGAAGATCCCTATCTCACCTCCCGCATGGCCGTCCAGTTCATCCGCGGACTCCAGGGCGATGACCCGAAATATCTCAAAGTAGTCGCCACCGCCAAACACTACGCCGTCCACAGCGGACCCGAATCTACCCGCCACACCTTCGACGCGCGCGTCTCGGAAACCGATCTCCGCGATACCTACCTGCCCCACTTCGCCGCGTCCATCCAGGAAGGCGGCGCCTTCTCCGTCATGTGCGCCTACAACAGCGTCGACGGCCTGCCCGCCTGCGCCAATCCGCGCCTGCTCGGCGATATCCTGCGCACGCGAATGGCATTTCCCCGGCTACGTCGTCTCCGATTGCGGTGCTGTCGGCGATATCTACCAGGGTCATAAAGCCGCCAAGACTGCCGCCGAAGGCGTCGCCATGGCCATCAAAGCCGGCACCGACCTCGATTGCGGCCTCGAATACGAAAACGTCGTCCCCGCCGTCAAGCAGGGCCTGCTCGCCGAAAACGATGTCAACACCGCCCTCCGCCGCCTGCTCACTGCCCGCTTCAAACTGGGCATGTTCGATCCGCCCGAAAAAGTGCGCTGGGCTCAGATCCCCTACAGCGAAAACGAAAGCCCCGCCCACCAGCAGCTCGCCCTCGAAGTCGCCCGCAAATCCATCGTGCTGCTCAAGAACGAGCACAACCTCCTGCCCCTCAACCGCGCCACCAAAACCATCGCCGTCATCGGACCCAATGCCGATTCCGCCGAAGTCATGCTCGGCAACTACAACGGCCAGCCGTCCCATCCCGTCACGCCCCTCGAAGGCATCCGCGCCAAAGTCGCCCCCGGCGCCCGCGTCCTTTACGCTCGCGGCTCGGACCTCGCCGAAGGCACCCCCGTCTTCGAAACCGTGCCCGCCAGCGCCCTCGCCACCTCCGGCGGCCCCGATCGCGCCCCCGGCCTCAAAGCCGAGTACTTCTCCACCGCCGCCTTCAACGGCCGCGCCTATTTCAGCCAGGCCTTCGTCTCCCAGGCCATGCGCAAATCCGCCATCGTCCCCGCCAATCCGCAGCCTCTCTTCACCCGCATCGATCCCCAGATCGACTTCGACTGGCGCGACGGCGCACCCCGCCCCGACATGGATGACGATAACTTCGGCGTCCGCTGGACCGGCTTCCTGGCCGCCCCCCGCACCGGCAAGTATCAGCTCGGCGCCACCGGCCTCAACTCCTACGAAGTCTATCTCGATGGCAAACGCCTGGTCTCCCGCGACAACGTCCACGAACGCGGCTATGAATACCAGACCGTCGACCTCCAGGCCGGCAAGCTCTATGCCCTCCGCGTCGAATTCCACGAAGTCCATGGCGATGCCGATATCCGCCTCGTCTGGGCCCCCCCCCACGCCAGCTATGAAGACGAAGCCTTGAAAATCGCCCGCCAGTCCGACGTCGTGGTGATGCTCCTCGGCCTCTCCCCACGCCTCGAAGGCGAGGAAATGCCCGTCAAAGTCGAAGGCTTCAGCGGCGGCGACCGCGTCAGCCTCGATATTCCCCGCGTCCAGCAAGCCCTGCTCGAGCGCGTCTCCGCCCTCGGCAAGCCGGTCGTGCTAGTCCTGCTGAACGGCAGCGCCGTCGCTGTCAATTGGGCCGGCGGCCACGTCCCCGCCATCGTCGAGCTTTGGTATCCCGGCCAAGCCGGCGGCACTGCCCTCGCCGACGTCCTGTTCGGCGATTACAACCCCGCCGGGCGCCTCCCCGTTACGTTCTATAAGTCCGCCGATCAGCTCCCCGCCTTCGACGACTACAACATGAAAGGCCGCACCTACCGCTTCTTCGAAGGCGAGCCGCTCTACCCCTTCGGCTACGGTCTCAGCTACACGACGTTTCACCTACCGCAACTTACAGGCGCCCCCCGAAGCCCGCGCCGGCAGCCCCGTCAAGATCACCGTCGAGGTTCAAAACACCGGCAAGCGCGACGGCGAAGACGTCGTCCAGTTGTACACCAAACACCCCGGCGTCATCCGCGAATTGCAAGGCTTTGAGCGCATCGCCCTCCGCGCCGGAGAAAAGAAAACCGTCGCCTTCACTCTCACCCGCGCCGCCGCCGGAGATCTCAATCTCTCCATCGGTCCACTGACGCAAACTTGCCGCATTACAAGGTAGACCGCCCTTAGTTATTCAAGCCCACACCGGAAAGCGAAACCGTTTGTGGGCTGCTTTTATCACTATCGGCAACCGACAGCGTGGCACTGTATTTGCCGGTATCCGGCGGCGTGAACACCACTTGTATCGCGCAGTTCGCGCCGGCGTTCAAACTCTCCGGGCAATTGTTGGTTTGAGTGAACGTCGCCCGAGCCGGCGAAATGCTGACTCCCGTGAGGCTGACCGTTCCCGTACCATCGTTATAGAGCGTAATGCTCACCGGCGCGCTGCTCGTGCCCGGCGCCTGGCCCGGAAAACTGACGCTGCCCGGCAGCAGCGTTATCGCGTTCGTAGCGCCCGTGCCAGTCAGCGCAATGCTCTGCGTCGGACTCCCCGGATCGTTATCGGTCAGTGTCACAGCCCCGCTACGCGTTCCCGCCGCGGTTGGCGTAAACGTCACCGTAATTGAGCAGCTCTGGCCTGCGCTCAACGTGCCCGGACACGTATTGACCTGCGAAAAGTCGCCACTGCTCGCAATGCTGGTGAAGGTCACCGGATGCGCACTCACGTTGTCCAAAGTCACGGTCTGCGAAGCGCTGCTGAGTCCGGTCTGCAGCACTCCAAAGGTTAAGCTCGTAGCCGAAAATGTGAAGGTCAACGGTGTATAAACCTCCGCCGTGCCCAGCACCACGCAGCAAGTGCTGGTGGTGCCGATGCCGCCATTGGCCAATGCCCGCCCTGTACTCAGCAGCGTCGCCGATTGATACGCCTGCGGTTGGCTCAAACTTGCCGTAGCTTTGAACTGGCCGGCTGTCTCGTTATAGATTTCAACCGCGGCGGTAGGTATGTAACTGGTACAGTCCTTTCCGCAGCTGGTCGACTGGCCTTCTCCTCCGGCAATCAGAACCGTGTTGTCCGGAAGAAGCGTGGCCGAATGCGCGTATCGCGCCGTAATCATGTTCCCCGTCAGAGTCCATGTGTTGGCTGTAGGATCGTAGAGTTCCGCCGATCCGATCGGATACCGTGAAGTCGTGCCGCCTGTCACCAGCACCTTGCCATCGCTAAGCAGAGTAGTCGTATCCAGCGAGCGCGCCGCATTCATGCTTGCCGCGTTGCTCCATACGCCCGTAGATGCGTTGTAAAGCTCGCAGGAGTTGGTGACGCTCCCCGCCGACCCTCCCATTACCAGCACGTTCCCTGTTTTCAGCCGCACGGCGGTCTGGTAGTCGCGCGCCGTATTCAGGCTGCCAGTAATCGACCAACTGTTCGTCGCCGGGTCGTAGAGTTCGCTCACCCCGCTGAACGAACTGCAGTCGATCGCCGTACAGCCGCCCGTTACCAAGACCTTTCCGTTCGCCAGCGTCGTAGCCGTGTGCGCGTATCGCGCCACGCTCATGGAACCGGCCGAAGACCACGTCCCCGCCGTCGGATCGTACAGCTCCGCGCTGGCCAGCACCGTGCTCCCGGCGCCTGCCCCGCCGGAAACCAGGACTTTTCCGCTGCTCAGCGCCACGGCCGCAAATACCTCCCGCGCCGAACCCATACTGCCGGTCAAAGTCCATGTGCCCTTGCTCGGACCATACACTTCCGCCGAGTTCAGCACATTGCCGCTTCCGTCGATTCCCCCCGCCGAAAGAACCTTCCCGTTCGTCATCCGCACCTGCGCATTCAATTCTCGGGCGGATTGCATCGTTCCGCTGCTCACCCACTGGCCCTGAATTTGAGCCAATGACCGCTCGACGCCCATCAACATAAGCCCAGCCGCTAAACACCACAAAATCTTCATCGTCATCCCCCATTACCGGAATCGGGCCTTGCAGGATTTTGAAAAACTATGCCTGCTAGTACTTGCCACTATACAAGGTCCGCTGGCCGACCGCCAAGACTCACGTCGGATAATCGCGGCGGCATACACGCGCACAGCCTCCCCGTGGATCGTGTTGGGTTGGGCAAAGCCATCGCCGGCAAGGGTCCCGGCGGCGCGAAGCCCAGGCCGGATCGCGCGGGCGGAAGATGCCGCATCGCCAGGTCTGGTCCAGCCACTTCCTCAAGCGCCAGGTCTAAGGCTGTTGGCCAGTTCGTCCAAGCCGTTCTGGCGCTGGGGCATGACGATTCCCTGGGCCATATTGCTACCCTCGCGGGGCGTGCGCCAGATTCCTTCGACTTTGCGGCCTTCGTGGCTTGGGCGCGGCTTCAGTTGCGCGCCTTTCTGTTCGCGTTGCCCTTCGTGGCGCGGCGACCGAAGCGCTGGTGGGAACGCATCCTAATCCAGGTGCCGCATGCGCATCACATGCCCATCCTGCGCGAGGATCTCGTCCTCGCGTCCCCGCACATCCGCGGGCGATCCCGGCGCGGCGAAGTACCGTCCCGACAAACCATCCGCCGCCCCCGACGCCAGATACCGCACCAGTTCGACCCCGGCTTCGGGCGAATCGTCCCGCCCCTCTTCGAAGATCTTCTGGAACCACGGCAGCCACTGCTTCCCAGCCTCCGACTCCAACAATTCCACGGCCATCGCCGTGCGCACGGTGCCGGGCTGAATCGCGAAAAGCGAGACGCCGTACGGCCGCGCCTCGTCCGCCAGAACTTCATTCAGCCGGATCAGCGCCGCCTTGCTGGTCACGTACGCGGACATATATGGGATACTGAGCGTCCCCGCCCCGCTGGCTACCTGAATGATGCGTCCCCGCCGCCGTGCGGTCATCCCGCGCAGCACCGCATTCGAGCACAGCAGCGGACCTTTCAGGTTCGTCTCAACAGTGCGCCACCACGCCGCCGCGTCCTGTTCCCAGGTCGGCCCAAACGGCGCCGCGGCCCCCGCGCTATTCACCAGCAGGTCGACCGGCCCGAGTTTCCTCTCCACCGTCTCCACCATCGCCGCGACCGCCCCCGCATCCGTAACATCCGTGGGAACTCCGATCGCCGTATGTCCCTCCGCGCGAATCGATCCCACGGTCTCCTCCACCTGATCCCGGCTGCGCGCCGCCACCGCAACGCGCATTCCGTCCTCCGCCAGGGCGATCGCGAACGCTCGGCCCAAACCGCGCCCCCCTCCCGTAATCAACGCGACATTTGGGTTCACAGCGTACCCGCCCATAACATGGACGCTTCATCGAGCGGCGGAGTGTTTCTACCCACGGCGACGCTCCGCAAGTCTCGCCCGAGCCATATCCACGAGAACCCGCCGCATAGCCGGCCGTGACGCCAGCGCCAATTGCCCGCCGGTGAAACGATCGTCTTCGGATACTTCCTGGCCAATGAATGAAGGGACAATCAGCCTTTCCGCCTCACCTTCCGCTTCGAATTCCGCTTCCGCCAGGATCAACCCCTTCAACTCACCCGTGAATACATCCACGCCGAAAGGCGGAACGCTGTAGCGGGTCTTGGTCAACACCTTTGCCGGAAGTTGCGCGACCACGCGGTACTCGCCGTCGTCCAGATAGATGGTCGTAATCAGCCCGCGCTGCGCTCCCTCGCCCGTTTCGGGAACCTTCTGCGTCAGTTTGTACACCGGCGCGCCGTCTCCGTCACGCTGCTCCCGCAGGCGCAGCCTGGTGCCGCTGATATACCGGTCAATAATATGCCGTACCCCCGCTACCTCCAGACCGGCAGGAAACCGATTCACCAGAAACCTGCGCTCGCGTTCGATCCTGGCGTACCGGCGCCGCGACTCCATCCGCACATTGTCGCAGCATTCACTTCGCGGTTCATCTCACCGTCTGCCCGCGGCCGCGCCTGTCCCCGCACGGCCGCATCACCCATCCCAGCCTATTGCAGTTTCAACAAGTCCTTGGTCCCCTCGAGTTCGATGGACGTCACCCGCGATTGGCCCGCATCCTGCACTTCGTGCAGCACCGTGCTGCCAAACTTCTCCTCGCCCGTCACAATCGTCGCCGGGGCGCTCACGGATTCCTTGGTGTTTTCCTTCGTGAATACCGCGTTCGACCCATCCAGCTTCACTTTATAGTCGCCGGGCTTCAGCACCTGAGTCCCGACCTTGGTCGTAGAGCTCACCTGAACTTCGTAGCTGCGAGCTTTCGCCGCGGACTTCGCGCTGACGCCGCCGGCCAGGGAAAGCCCCAGCACGACACCGAGCACAGGTACAAATCGCATCGCCTTCATCATTTGTGGTTACCCTCTGTTGGTTGAATTGTGCCGACTCGTCGTCTCGCACAACTCCATTCAACGCGATCCTGACGCGGAGCACACGTCTAATACGGTAGCGGATGCGCTCAGCCTAATAAGCCAATTGAAATCAGAACGATAACCGTTATAGACGTACCCCGCAAGCCCAGGTATAATACCTGTCAGGAACCCCAATTAGTGCCCGGATTTGACGAGAAGACCGCGTCCAGCCTTCCGCCAACCGCCATCCTCCCGTCCCCAGCGCAAGAAATCGATGCGGCCGGCATCCGCCACCAGCTTGAACGCATCCTCGCAAATCCGCTGTTCCGCAAGAGCAAACGCTATCCCGCCTTCCTCCGCCACATCGTCGAGCGAACCCTCGATGGCGCCGGCGCTGAACTGAAAGAACGCAACATCGCCGTCGACATCTTCGGCCGCGACCCCACCTACGACCCCACCATCGACCCTGTTGTCCGTATCACCGCCGGCGAAGTCCGCAAACGCTTGGCCCAGTACTATCAGGAACGGGGACACGAAAACGAGATTCGCATCGACCTCGCAGCCGGCGGCTATCTCCCGGAGTTCAGCGCTGCCTCCACCCTCCCGCTCGGATTTGAACCCGCCGCGCCCGCGCGGATTGCGGAGCCCCGCGCCCGCTATCCTCGCTGGCTGCCCGCTGGTTCCGCCGCCATTTTGCTCGTTCTCGTGGCTCTCGCGGTCGTCGCCGCCTGGCATCGGCCCACCGTCCTCGATCAGTTCTGGCGTCCGGTAGTCGTTTCCTCGCCTGACAAGATCGTGTTGCTTTGCTTCGGCAAGTCCGGCCGCCCGCCGTCCGGCTCGCAACCGTGGACCGGCGGCGAGTCTTACCTTCCCTGGTGGGACGCCGAAACCCTCGCCCGCCTCGCCGGAATGCTCCAGTCCCAGGGCGCCGCCCTGCAGTTCGTCCGCGAAGATGAAGCCAAGTTTGAGGATTTCCAGCGAACCCCCGCCGTCCTGATCGGCGCTTTCAACGACGAGTGGACCATCCGCTTGATGGAAAAAATGCGCTTCACCTTCCAGCGCGAAGGGGCCGTCAATTGGGTTTCCGACCGCGACCATCCCTCCAACCGCGACTGGAAGATCGAAATGAACCACGACAACCAGGGCAAGGTCGTGCTGACCGAGGATTTCGCCGTCATCTCCCGCGTCCAGAATCCCCGCACCCAGCGCATCACCGTCACCGTCGCCGGCCTGTATGGCTACGGCACCCTGGCCGCCGGCCAGTTCCTCACCGATCCGAATTACATACAGGCCATCGCCAGACTCGCTCCCCGCGGATGGCAGAACCGCAACATGCAGATCGTCATCCGCACCGAAGTCATTCAGAACGATGCAGGCCCGCCCAGCGTCGTAGCCGCCGCCTTCTGGTAAGCCTTTCAATCCACCAGGGCGTCGTACGCCATTCTCTTAAACTGCCCGGCGGCGATTACCTCGTTACTCGGTAGCACATTCACCAAAAAAACTCCCGCCATGTGCTCCTTCGGGTCGATCCAGAAACTTGTCCCCGCCGCGCCGCCCCAATTATATTCGCCTTCCGACCCCACGTTCGGCGATTTGCCCGGCCCCAGATTCACCGCGAAGGTCAAGCCGAAACCGTAGCCTTCCCCCGGCATTCCACCAACCCGCGCCAGCGTGCCCAAATGGTCGCTCCGCATCAATTCCACCGACTTCCGCCCCAGCAGCCGCACGCCGTCAAGTTCCCCGCCGTTCAGCAGCATGCTCACGAATCGGGCATAATCGTCCAGAGTCGACACCGAACCCGCGCCGCCCAGTAGCAGCGTCGGCTTCTTCTTGTAGTTATCCTGCGCCCCGCCTGTGTAGCGTTCGATGCCTCCGCCTTTCTTCGGCGTGTACAGCACCGCCAGCCGGCTCCACTTCTCCTCCGGCACGAAGAACGCCGTGTCCTTCATGCCCAGCGGACGGAAGATGCGCTCCTCGAAAAACTGGTCGAGCGGCTTGCCGGACAACACCTCCACCAAACGCCCCAGCACATCGATCGACATGCCGTAATGAAACGTCGTGCCAGGCTGATGGTTCAACGGCGCGGACGCCAGGCGCTTCACCGCCTCCGCCAAATCGAACGGCGCCCAGCCGTTCCCGCCCTCGATCCCCAGCTTCTGGTAAGCCGGCACGCCGTTCTCGTCTTTCGGCCCGGCATAGTCGAGCCCGCTGGTGTGCCGGAATAAGTCGCGGATCGTGATGGGATGCTGCGCCGGTACCGTGAAATAGGTCCGCTTCCCGGTCGCATCGAACGATTCCTCCGCCACCGTCATCTTGGTGAACTCGGGCAGGTATTTCGACACCGGATCCGTCAGTGAAAACTTGCCCTCTTCGCTCAGCATCATCGCCGCCACGCCCGTAACCGCCTTCGTCATCGAGTACATGCGCACGATGGTGTCGGGTTTGTATTCGCCCCAGGTCCCCCGGAACACGACCTTCCCGTTGCGTATGATCAGGCCCGACGCGCCGTTCAGGCTGCCGCCGTTGATTTGCTCCTGCATTACTGTGTTGATCCGGCTCAGGCGCTCGCCGGAAAATCCAGCCTGTTCCGGAGGGCCGCTCGGCAAGCTAGCGCCGCTCAATAATCCAGCCATGCAAAAGACGAGTAAATTCCGCATGAGTGCGAATCTACCACAGTTCCCCAAGCCTAAGCCCCGTAACGTTCACACCAGTAGAAAATATTTCCTCGCCCCGTCATCCAAAACAAAACAAACCAACTCAATCAATCCGCCCCCAACCGGCAAGTCCGTTTTCCGCCGCCCGCCCTCTACCCTGAAAGCGGGGATCGCCCCCAAATCGACTAACAGGAGTTTCCAATGTTAATATCTGAGAAACAGCACCAGGCCAATAAACAAAACGCCCAGAAAAGTCCGGGACCCACCAGCGAAGAAGGTAAAGAACGTTCCAGCCGCAACGCCATCACCTGGGGCCTCCGCACCCGCTTCACCATCTGCCCCGAACTCGGCGAAGACCCCTTCGAATACTACTGCCTCTGGGAAGACTTCGAATCCGACTGGAGTCCCGTCGGCCGCACCGAACACTGCTACGTCGAAGCCATGGTCCACGCCCAATGGATGCTCGCCCGCCTCGCCCGCGTCGAACGCGTCGCCTTCCTCCGTCACATGAATACCGGCGAAGACCGCAACATCGATATGCTCCAACGCGTCGATAAATCCAGCGCTCATCACCAGCGCACCTTCGACCGCGCCCTCGAAAGCCTGGGCAAGATCCAGGCCGAACGCCGCGCCCGTGAACGCGAATTCCAATCCGAATCCGAATCCGAACAGCCCAAGCCCGTCGCGGTGGCCCCCAGTTCCACCCCCCATGTCTCGCCGCCCGCTTACGTCATGTCCCCGCAATCCGAACCCGCGCCCATGACTTGCGCCCCCGCCGATACCCGCTAGCGTCCTGGTATTACGTTCTTTGGCAATTCAGCCCACGACCCAAGACCTAACACCCCAACTGCGTCTGTACTACCCCCAAAATCCCCAAAAAACGCCCCCAAAACTGCCCGCCCCGGTACCTGACACCTCTGTCCGGCTCTCCCCCGCTCCACCCACAGCATGTAACCCGCATTTTATCAATCGTTTGGGCTTCGTTCGAGCCGTTCCCGCGCCTCCCCGGCATACGATTCCGCCACCAGCAGCCGGTACCCGCCACCCGCCGCGCTGTCGTTCTCCACGAACGCCGGAATGGACCCCGTCTGTAGCACCGCCCGCGCCACCATCGCCTCCGCTCGCGTCGTGAAAACCGCCGCCGGCGCCAGATCCTCCTCCTCCTCCCGCTCCACTTCTTCTTCCCCCAGCGGTTCCAGCGGAATCGCCGCCGGCCTTACGAAATCCGGCGTATCCATCCGCGGCGCGTGATCCACCGCCCGCGCCACCGGCCTCGCCTGAAAACCGCGCTTCGCCAGCTCCGCGTCGTATACCGGACGCGCCACCTCGGACAGATCCTCCCTCACCAGCGAACGCAATTCCTCATCCGGCATATCGGCGTACAAGTGTCTGAAATCGTCGGCGGTAAACTTCATTCGATCCTCCGTGCAAGACCCGGTATTATAGCCCCTGGCACTCCCGCAATTTCCGCGCCAAAAACCGCCGCTCCGGCTCCGAGCACCGGCACTCCAGCGCCGCCCGGAAACATGCCGCCGCTTCCGCTCCCCGCCCCAACTCCCCCAGCAGGTGTCCCCGCACCGCCAGCCGCAGATAATACCCCGCCAGCTTCGCATCGCCCTCCACCCGCTCCAGCGCCGCGAGCCCCGCCCCCGCGCCATACACCTTCGCCACCGCCACTGCCCGGTTCAACGCCACCACCGGCGATCCGTTCATCGCCAGCAGTCGATCGTACAGCTCCAGGATCGTCCGCCAGTCCCGCGAAGCCGCATCCGCCGCCCGCGCGTGCGTAGCCGCAATCGCCGCCTGCACATGATATTCGGATACCTCGTCGCCCTCGGCGGACCTTTCGAAATGGTGGAATCCCAGTGCGATCAGTCCCTCGTCCCAACGGCTGCGATCCTGGTCTTCCAGCAGGATCAAATCGCCCGACGCATCCACCCGCGCTGGCAGCCGCGCCGCCTCCAGCGCCATCAGCGCCACCAGCGCATCCGCCCGCGGCTCGCGAATCGAAGACATCGCCACCAGCCGCCCCAGCCGCAGCGCTTCCATGCACAAATCCTGCCGGATCAGATCCTCGCCCGCATGCGCCGCGTAGCCTTCGTTGAACATGAAATAGATCGCCTCCAGCATGGAATCCAGGCGCTCCTTCAGTTCTGCTCCCCGTGGCATCTCCAGCGTCAGCCGCCCCTCCCGGATCTGCCGCTTCGCCCGCACCAGCCTCTGCGCGATGGTCGCCTCGTCCGCCAGAAACGCCCGCGCGATCTCCCGCACCCCGAACCCGCCCACCGTCTTCAAGCTCAGCGCCACCCGCGCATCCCGCGCAATCCGCGGATGGCAGCACATCGAAATCATCCGCAGTTCATCGTCGCGCAGTTCATCGTCCAGGTAAGCGTCCTGCGGCGCTTCGCCGCCGCGCGTCAGTTCCGCGACTAGCGCCTCCGTCTTTTCCCCCAACGTCCGGCTGCGCCGCACCGCGTCGATCGCCAGGTTGTGCGCCACCCGGTAAAGCCACGCCGCCGGATTCTCCGGTGTACCCTGGTAAGGCCATGTCTTGCAGCGCGCGGACCATGGTTTCCTGCACCGTCTCTTCCGCCAGCTCCAAATGCGCCGGGCCGAGCAGCCGCGTCAAATGCGCGACCATTCGGCCCGCTTGCTGCCGGAACAAATGTTCCAGCAGCCCTCCAGCCCCGTCTTGAGCTAAGTCCCCCAGACGTGCCTTACCTCGATCGTCCCGCCATGTTCCAGCGTCGGATGGTCCATCGCCAGCTTGACGGCTTCGTCGTAACTCGCCGCCTCAATCGTGTAGTACCCGCCCAGGATCTCCTTCGTCTCACTGTACGGTCCGTCGGTCGTGCGGATCTCACCCGTGGCCGACCGCATCACCTTCCCCGCGTCATCGCCCAACCGGTGCGCGTCGCGCGTGAAAGGCTTCTTGGTCCAGGCCATGTACTTCTCCAGGGCCTTCTGCATTTCGTCCGGGCTCAACTTCTGGAATCCCGCCGGATCGTCGTAAAGCAAAAGCATGTAGTGTGGCATCGTCGTCTCCCTTATTTTACGCGCGTGTATTGCGCGGTCTCGGCCTTCTTCAATTGGCCGCCCTGGTAAAACTCCCACTGCGAGCTGAAATGCTCGTTGTCCGTCACCCGAATCGTTGCGTTGTGCATGTGCCCGTCGCCCGGCTTCAGATTGGTGCCGTCCAAAAAGCGGAACTGTACTTCGCCCGTCGCCGGATCGAACCCCTTCGCCTCCATGCGCGGCTGGTTCCCCGCCATGCAGTAGTGCGTCAGCAGCAGCCGCTCCCCGTCCAGATAGTAAACCGTCACCATCGCGGGCATTTTATCGCTGCTTTCACGCTCCACCAGCGACGTCCCGCCCGCGATCGCTTCGTAGCTCACGTGCAGCTTCCCCATGCTGCTGTCCGCCTCCCACTCGCCTGCCAAAGTTTTCAGCCGCGCGTAAGCCTCCGCGCCCGCCGATTGCTCCGTTTTGCCCGCCGCCTGCATCCCGGCCGCTGCCAGCGCCATCACTGCCGTTCCCAGAATCAGTCGTCTCATGCTGTTTTCTCCTCTGCAACTCGTGCGTTGCATCCTGATAACGAACCATCCCCCCAAAAATCGACACCACCACCGAAAAAATCTGAGCGAATTGACGTGAGGAAACGTCCAATCATAGATACCTCATGCT
Organism: Bryobacterales bacterium; assembly: GCA_963738375.1. Classification (GTDB taxonomy): domain Bacteria; phylum Acidobacteriota; class Terriglobia; order Bryobacterales; family Bryobacteraceae; genus Bog-159. The sequence goes on from CAVTWL010000010.1 coordinate 216,657, forward strand.
TTCTCGCCTTTCCGTCCTCGGATTTCTCACTGCCGCCGCCGCGTTCGCGCAGTTAGCCTCATTCCCCAAACCATCCTATTTCCGTGAGACGTACGCTCGCCCCGTCACTCACATCGAGCTGAAGCCCCCCGCCCGCCTGGAGGAATTCGTCGTCGGCGACAAGCTCGAGCTCTCCATGCGCTCCTATCTCGAACTGGTCATGGCCAACAATACCGACATCGCCATCCAGCGCCTGACCATCGACGTCGCCCAGAACGCCATCACCCGCGCCTTCTCCGTCTTCGACCCCTTCGCCACCGCCAGCTTCAGCTATACCCAGGAGCGCACCATCTCCGGCGATCCCTCTATCGCCGGCGCCGCCACTCTGTCCGAAACCACCGAGCCCGCCAACTTCACCTACAGCCAGACCCTCCCCACCGGGCTCCAGTATCAAGCCGGCTTCTTCGCCCAGCGATTCTTCACCAACAGCGGCAACTATGATTACAATCCTGTGCTCAACTCCAGCCTCTCCCTCAACGTTTCCCAGCCCCTGCTTAAGAATCGCGGCGCATACATCAACCGCCTCCCCATCACCTTCGCCACCAGCCGCCTCCGCAAAGCCGGCTTCGACCTTCATACCACCCTGCTGCAACTGGTCAGCAATGCCGAAAACGCTTATTGGGACTGTGTCCTCGCCCGCGAAAACCTGCGCGTCGCCATAAGCGCCCGCGACCTCGCCGAGCAGGCCCTCAAACGCTCCCAGCGTGAACTGGAACTCGGCGCCCTTTCCCCCCTCGATATCTTCAATCCCGAGCAGCAGTTCGCCACCTCCAAAATCGGCGTCTCGCAGGCTCAATACGCGCTCAAGCAAACCGAAGACGCCCTCCGCCGCCAGATGGGTGCGGATCTCGATCCCAAAATCCGCCTCCTGCCCATCCAACTCACCGAAACCGTCAGCCCCGAAGTCGATGCCCCGCCCATCGACCCCGAAAAACAGGTCGTCAAAGCCCTGGCCGCCCGTCCCGACCTGAAATCCGCCATGCAGGATCTCGACATCGACGACCTCGGCATCAGCCAGTCCCGAAACGAAATGCTTCCCGATCTGGAACTGACCGCCGGCTACACCACCCAAGGCCTCGGCGGCATCTTCTATCCCACCAGCCTCGACCCCTCCGTCACCGCCGCGCCCATACCCGGAGGCTTTGGCAATGCCTTAAGCCAGATGTTCGGCTTCGGCTACCCCATGTATTCCTTCGGCGTCACCTTGCGCCTCCCTATCAAGAATCACCAGGCCTCGGCCGATATGGCCGACTCCCTGGTCGCCAAAAAACGCGATTCCCTCAACGTCCGCACCGTCCGCCAGCAGGTCCGCCTCGACGTGCTCACCGCCGTCAGCCAGGTCGAATCCAGTAAGGACGCCATGAAGCTGTCGGTCGTCGCCCAGGATTATTCGCGCAAGTATATGGAGGCGGAACAGAAAAAGTACGAACTAGGGAACAGCACCATCTTTTTCGTGCTGCAGGCGCAAGGTTCCCTGGTGTCCGCCGAATCGAGCGTGGTCCAGAACGCCGTCAGCTATCGCCGCAATTTGATGAATCTGCTGGTGCCGCACCGGCGAACTGCTGGAAGCCCGCGGCATCACTGTCCAATAAGCTACTCGCCCGTTCCGCTCAGCCTGGCGGTCTGGTTGAACACCACCCCGTTGCCGCTCACCGTAAGAGTGCCCGTACGCGCCCCCGTAAGTGTTGGCGCGAATGTCACCGTCACCGTGCAGCTTTGTCCCGCGCTCATCGCCGCCGTGCAATTGTTCGTCTCCGAAAATCCGTCCGACGCGCCGATCCCGTTAATCGTCAGCGACCCGTGGCCGCCGTTGCTTACCGTCAACGTCTGCGGAGCGCTGCTCTGCCCAATTGGCGTCGCCGGAAAGCTCAACGAAGTCTTGGATAACTCGATGACCGCCTTCTCCGTCCCCGTCCCGCTCAGCGCCACGGCCTGCGGACTGCCCGTTGCGTTATCCGTAAGCGAAAGCGATGCCGAACGCGCGCCGGTGGCAGCCGGGTCGAAAACCACCGACACGCCGCACTTCGCCCCCGCCGCCAGCGACCCGCAAACGCCCTTCACCGTGAAATCGGCGGCATTGGCGCCCGTAACCGCGATCTTTGAAACCGTCACCCCGATCGCGCTGCTGTTGACGATCTGCACCGTCTTCGCCGTGCTCGCCTCTCCCACGCCTTGGTAGCTGAAGTTCAGGCTCGCCGGCGTCAGCGACAGATTCACTACGCCCATCCCGCTCAACCCCACCGTCTGCGTGCTGCCGGTCTTGGCGTTGGCATTATCGGTGAACGTCAGCGTCGCCGCTTCCGCTCCCGCCATCGACGGATCGAATCCCACTTGCACCGTGCAGCTCCCATTCACCGCAATCTGCGCCGGCAAACTCCCGCACGTGTTGGTCTGTTTGAAGTCGCCCGCGTTAGCCCCGCTCATGGCCACCGTCGCGATCGTCAGCGGCCCATTCCCGATGTTCGTCAGCACCACCGACTGCGTCCCGCTCGCGACACCCGCGTTCTCGTTCCCGAAATTCATGGAACTGGTCGACAGCTTCACCAGCGGCAATGACCCCGTGCCTGAGAAATTTGCCGACCGGTTCCCACTCAAGTTTTGGAAACTCTGGGTGGGGGGAGTAAATGTATAGCCATTCGCGGCAGGCGTCACCGTATAAGTATTTTTTCCGGGAACCACGAAAGTGAATTTCCCAGCGCTATTGGTAGTCGCTTTGCCCGTCCGCCCGCCCGTCAAAGTCACCGCCGCACCCGCCAGCGCCGCTCCATTGAGGGTTACTTGACCGGAAATCACATAATCCTGCGACAAACTCCCCCACCCGGTGGCCAGGTTCGCTGCATTCACGCTGCCGATCCCGGTTGCGAAATCCCAGCCCGTCGTTGCCGTGAAAGCTGCCGCCAGTGCCGTAGCCGAAGTCGAAAGCACCCCCTGCGCATCCCCAGCCTGCGCCGTGAAGCAATTGGGACTTCCCGTCGCGCACGGCACGGTGGTGTCGCCCTGCGTCACATCGTAGAAAACGCAGGTGCTGCTCACCTCGTTGCCTTGGCCCGCATTGCAAGCCGCCATCGCCTGCGTGTTCGGCGCGGCCGCCGTCCCGTATTCCGCGCCCGCCAGCCCATAAAGCGTATAATTCACGTTGCCCTGCGCCGATCCGGTCTGCTGCCCGATCAGCGCCATAATCCCCGCGAATGCCGGCGCGGCAAACGAAGTCCCGCCTCCGGAATTGAAGAACGTGTCGCCCGCATTCGTATAATCGCAAGCGTTGCCGCCCTGCGCCGCGTCCGACATGCAATAGATGTATGCGTGGCTCCACGCGTTGTCGCTGGCAAACAGCGCAACGTCCGGCAAATCGCGCACGCCGTCGTTCGCCAGGCCCGCCACGTTCGCCTGCCACGTAGGCTTCGTGTACAGAGTGCTAGCCCCGCCCGATCCCGCCACGATGTTCAGCACACTCAATGGGTTCGTTCCAAAGAAATAGGGCAGCACCTCGCAAACCGCCTCGCCTTCCGGAAATCCCAGAAATCCGCTCAGCACGTTGCTCGCGCAGGAATTGTTCCACGTCATTTCCGGCACATACGAAAGCGCCGATTCCAGCGTCCCGCCCGCATTGCTCGCCGCCCAATACCCCGTCTCAGTCCCGGCAAACGTATCGCTGAAATCGGTTCCGCCGATCGCAATATCGTCCGGCGTCGAAGCGATCCCGTTCACCGACAATCCCAGCGTGGCCTGTGCGGCGCCGGGGTTCAGATCCGCATCGCACACCGCCCCGCCCGAGTCCCCCGCCGCCGCGATCACCGTTTGCCCTTGCAGCGCCGCCGTCTGCCACAGCCCGCTCCAGAACAAATTTCCGCCCGGACCCAGATCCGCCTCGCACATGCTGAAGCTGATGCTCACCACCGGCGCAACATTGTTTTCCACGATGTAACTCGCCGCATCCTCCAGCGTGTCCGCCGCCACATACAAAATGTTGGCCGCCGGCGCCGCCGCGCCCGACCATTCCGCGTCGATCGCGCCCTCCGTTTCATCCGCCGTGGTGGTGCAATCGGTGCCCGTCGCGCAAACGATCTGCAATTGCCCATTCGCCAGCGCCGGCAGCCCCAATCCCAACCGGAACGCCGCCACATCGTCCGCGTTGATCAGGCTGTCTTCCACCAGCGCGATGGTCTGCCCCTGGCCCGTTGTCCCCGCATTCCACAACGGCAGCAAATTGTAAATGGTCGCGAAATCGTAAGGCGCAACCAGGTAGAAATTCATGTTGCTGTACGACAGCGTATCGTCCGCCACCGGCTGCCACTTTCCGGACTCGCTGCTTTTCCGCATCCGGCTTCCGGTCCGGTAGGCCGCGTGCGCCTGGAAATCGTTCAGCTTCGCCACGCCCGCCACGATGCCCGTCAGCTCCGCCGGGATCCGCGCCTCCCACGCCGCCGCCCAGTGCTCCCGGCCCTTCGCTTCAAACCCGCGAATCTCCGTCTGGAAAGCCCGGCCCACCTGTGCCGCCGTCCCGGAAAACGCGACTGCCGTCCGCGCCGCATTCACGCCTTCCACCTGCAACCCATGCGCGCCCAGCCACATTGCCACCGTATCGACAGCCTGCTCGGTCGCCCCAAACCGCTCGCCCACTTCACGCGGCGTCAGCCAGCGATGGAAGTCCGGCGAACCCGGTTCCTGCAACCGGTCCAGATACTCCCGCGCCGCCTGCTCCCGCTCCGGCGCGCGCCGCAATAGCAGCCGCAAATGCTTCAATTCCAAAGGTTGGGCAGCACACAACGCACAGCCAAGGCCGGCGCTGAACAACAAACGAAAAATCGGGATACGCATTGGAACCAAATTATAATGAGTTTCGAGCCCGAAATCCGTTTTCTATGCCCGGCGGCCGCCAACGCAGCCGCGATCGCGCCACTGCACGCTCGGCTACTTTGAACGCTCCCCAATTACCTCACGCAAGGCGAGTCGTTGAGCGACCTGGAAGAAAACCTTTGTGACTTGTACCGGGACTTGACCAACGGTGCGGTTCCCAGCATCCGCGGCATTGCCGAGCCTGCGCACCCTACGGCTGCAGCGCCATCGTAACCGTGCCCGCCGCGCCCGTATACGTCAACTCCAGCTTGTAAATGCTTTCCACCTTGCCGCGATACGGAAAGAAGATGAGCCCCGCCGCCGGCAATGCGCGATCGCCTTCCGGCAGCGCCACCTTCTGCACATGCTGGTTGATGATCCGCTGCAGCGGCAGCGGCATGTGAACCGGGGCCGGTGGATCGGAGTTCTGCCCGCCTCCCGTCTTGATCGCCGTCTTGGACGACTTATCCACCGGCTCCGGCGGCTCCCAATCCGGGTCCTTCAACGAATGAAACACCATCCCGAACGGCGCGCTGGGCGAAGGGTTCTTCTTCTCGTTGATCCGCAGCGCAAAGTCCCCAGTCGAGATCTTCAGCCGCGCTTCCGGTGGACCGAAAAACGCCAGTTCCACCGCCACATAGTCTTCCGCGATCAACGGAGATCCCTGTGGCCGCGGAATCGAATGGCCCAGAAACTCAGCCGCCAGCGTGATGTCTCCCGCTTTCCCGTTCGCCTGGTAGTCGCCCGGCGTCGCTCGCGCCGGTACCCCGCGGATCTCGCTGGCGGCGGCAGCGTCTTTCGCCGGCGGAGCCGTCTGCCCGAAAGCCACAAGCCCCACACCGGCGGCTAAAATGGGGGTTCTGAAATAACCGAAAAGTCGCATTTCCAACTCACAACCTAACATAATCTTAATGCGCCGTGGACCGCCCTTATTCGTACCGCAGCGCCTCAATCGGGTTGATCCTCGAAGCCTTCATCGCCGGATAAATCCCGAACACCACGCCCACCGCCACCGACACACCGAACGCGATCAGCACCGAAGCCGTGGTCACAATCGTCTTCCACTCCGCCGTCCTGCGCGATCAGCCACGCCAGAAAGAATCCGAACGCGATCCCCAGCAGCCCGCCCGCCACCGAGATCAGCACCGATTCGGTCAGGAACTGCCGCACGATGTCGTTCCGCCGCGCCCCCGTCGCCCGCCGGATGCCGATCTCGCGCGTCCGCTCCAGCACCGTCGCCAGCACGATGTTCATGATCCCGATGCCGCCCACCAGCAGCGAGATCGCCGCGATCGCCACCATCACGTACGTGAAAATCGTCTGCGTCCGCTGCTGCTGCGCCAGCAGCGCCGCCGGAATCGTCACCGTGAAATCCTCCGTGTTGTGGTGCGTCGAATTCAGAATCGCCGTCACCACCTTCGCCGCTTCCATGCTGTCGGCACCCGGCTTCAGGCGCAGGTCCACGCCGTCCAGATCGTCCTTCATGAAGTTGCTGTGAGTCGCAATAGCGGTACTGAAACGTATTGAGCGGAATGTAGACGATGTTGTTCAAATCCTGCATCTGCCCGCCGCTCGACTTGGCCAGCTCGCCACCAGTTGGTCGCCCAGCACTCCCACCACTTCCAGCCAGTATCGTTCACCTTCACGAACTTGCCCACCGCCGGCTCCATAGCCCAGCAGACTCACCTTGGCGCTCTCGCCCAGCACGCACACCGGCGCGCTGGCGGCTATCGTCCCGCTCGTCGAAGAACTTGCCCTCCGCCACTTGCAAGCTGTGGATGACCGCGTACGATGGCCGCACGCCGTACAACTCCGGCACGCTCTGCGACGGCTTCGGCAGCACCCGCGCCGGATGCAGCGCCCGCCGCGGCGAGAGCGTCTCCAGGGCCTCGACGTTCGCGCTTCAGAATCCGCACGTCGCGATCCGTCAGTCCAGGCGAGATCGCCGCCGCTCTGCTGCAATCTCCTGTTGGCTCGCCGCGGGCCGCGAATCCACCAGCACATTGCGCACGCCCAACTGTTCGATGAACCGCAGCGATTCCTCGCGCGCCCCCGCGCCGATCGCCAGCATTCCGATCACCGAGCCCACGCCGAACACGATGCCCAGCGCCGTCAGCAGCGTGCGCGTCTTCTGCGCGCGCAGGTTGTCGAACGCCTGCGCCGACGTCGGAAAAATAGCGCACAGCCCCTTCATTGCGATAGTGCCTTCATCGCGCTGCCCTTGGTCTGCGCACTCTTGTTGCTCCAGTGTCGGGATTCGCCAGCGCCACCAGTTGCCCTTCCTTCAGCCCCGTGATCACCACCTGGCTCTCGCTCCGCCGCACCAGTTTCACATCGTGCGGCGTGAACCCGCCCGGCGTCTGCAGCATAAACGAACGTGCGGCTGTCGCTCTCAAACAGCGCCTGCGAAGGCACCCACAACGAATTCGGCAGCGTCTCCGTGGTGATCACGATATTCGAGGTCATCCCCGGCCGCATCCCCGGCGACAAACTGGTCCAGCGCAATCTTGCTGTCGAAATGGCGGTCCCAAAACGCGCCCACCGTGCCGCCAATCTCCTTGATCGTGCCCGTTAAACATTTGTCCCGGCAGCGCCACAATCTGCCACCTCCACCTTCTGCCCCACCGACAAATGCCCGCGATCCAGCTCGCCGATGCTCGCGCGTCACTTCCCAATTCTTCAGATCCGGAATCTGCGCCACCGCCATGCCCGCGCTCACCGTATCGCCCACCTGCAAGCGCCGGCAGTAGCATCCCAGAACATGCATGTTGCCGTTCGTGTTCTGCATGACGTTCACATACCCGCCGGCCTTGGCCTTCAGCACCATGTTCTCGATGTTCTGCCGCGCCGTTTCCGCCTTCACCTTCGCCTTGTTCCGCGCCGCTTCCTGAATCGCCACTGCCGCCTTCGACGTGGCTTGCCGGTTGGCCGCATCGTGTTCCAATTGCTGCAAGTGATCCTTCGCCGCTTCGAGCGCCAGCGTGTTCTCCCGCGCCACAATATCGGCCAGAATCGGATTCCGCCGCGCTTCCAGTTCCGCCGTCCGCACGTCCGTCTTGGCCTGCAACAGCGAATACCGCGTCTCTTCTTCCTTGGCCGCGTTGTCCGCCTGCGTCTGCATCACCTGCTGCTCCGCTTCCGCCAGGTCCGCTTCGGCTTCCTTCAGTTTGTACTCCTGCTCCGTGGTATCGAACTTCACCACCACATCGCCCGCCTGCACCGCTTCACCCGCCTCGCGCAGAAAGGTGATGGCCATGTCTCCGCCCCCAGTCATGGGAGCCGACAGCATCTCCGTATGCCCGCCCGATAGTTCCCCTTCGGCGTTCACCGTGATCGTGACATCGCCGCGCTTCACCGCCGTCACCGGCAGTTGCGACGTGGGCGCCGGCGTCACCGCCTTCATCAGCCGCAAACCGCCCCAGGCCGACAGCGCCAGAACGCCGCCGTCACGCCGCCGCCGATGGGCATCTTGCGCGTCATTTCTTCTCGTCCTTCTTCACTTCCACCAGCGTCACCATCGTCCCCGCCGCAATCCCTTTAATCGCCACCTCGTCCGGATTGCGCGCCAGCAACTCGACCTCTACCGGACGATACGCGCCCTTCAACGCGACATAAACAATCGGCTTGCCGTCCCGCGTGAAAACCGCTTTCGCCGGAATGCTGATAGCGTTCGGGATGCGGTTGACGATCACATCCATATTGCCGTTCATGGCCGGCCGCAGCCGGTTGTCCGGTTGCTGTATATGCCCGTAAGCGCGAAAATTGCTGGTGCGCGGCCACTCGAAGGAAGTCTCCGTCAACGGCGAGATCGCAGTCAGGTCCGCCGGCATGGTCAATTCGGGCAGCGAGTCGATGTGAACCCGAGTCTCTTGGCCGACATCGATCCGTCCGCGATCGATCTCTTCCACTTTGCCTTCCATCTCCAGCGTGCTCAAATCCGGAATCTCCGCCACCACCCCGCCCGGCCACACCTGGTCTCCCACTTTAAATGGCTTCGCATTCATCCAGCCCTGCGAGTAGTTCTGCATGTACATCACGACGCCGCTCAGCGGCGCCTTCAACTCCATCTGCGCCAGCCGCTGGTTGGTGAGATCCACTTCCGCTCTGCGCCTGGTCGCGCTGCCGCGTCAACGACGCCATCTTGGCTTGATCGGACGTCGCGTGCAGTTCGACAGTGGCCTCCTGTACCTTCAGCTTCTGCTCCGACAGGCCCAGATCGATGCGGCTCTCTTCCCCTTGCAACGCGCTCACGATTTCGGCTTTGGACGCCTCCATCTTGGCCTTCTCCACGTCATACTTGGCGCTGCTCAAATCGCGATGGTCCTGCTCGGCCGTGATGCGCGCATCCGCCGTGGCCTGATCCAAAGTGGCTTGCGCCTGCTTCAGCGCCGCCTCTTTCTCCTGCAACTGCTGCTGTGTGCTGCTCGGATCGAACCGCACCACCGGCTCGCCTTCCTTAACCGCGCTGCCCGCCGGCGCCTGCCACACGATGCGCAGCGACGGCACATTCACCGGCGCCGTAATCTGCACCGACCGCCGCGCCTTCAACTCCCCGCGGCAGCGCACGATCACCGAAAAATCGCCCTGCCGCGCCGGCGCTGTCGGCAGCGTTCCGGCGGCTTCCACTTGCCTCAGCCGGTAGATGCCGAAGGCGGTTCCCGCCGCCGCCAGCAGTACAATGGGCACGACGGTCCGCGCGCGCGGCATTATGGCTCCAGCACCACCGCCGCCGAAAGATCCGGCAGCAAATGCGGATCGCTCCCTTCCAGCCGGAATCGCGCTGAAAATGTCTTAATCGGGCTGCCCAGTCCCGACGACGCCACCGGACTCGATGAAATCAGATGCGCCTGAAACACTAGATCCGGATAAGCATCCAACCGTACCGTCGCCTTCTGTCCCGGCCTCAGCGCCGCATCGTCCGGCTCACCCACCTGCGACCGCACTTCCATCTCCGTCGGATCGAACAACCGGATCAGCGACTGCCCCGGCCAGAGTTGATCGCCTTCCTGCGGCTTTCCCATGCTGCTGTTGCGCCACACATTTTCGAGCGCCGCCATGCCGTCCAAGGGCGCATGAATCTCCAATTTATCGGCATTGCTCAGCGCGCGGTCCAGGCCGACTTTCTGCCGGTCCCGCTGCAATTCCAGAATCTTCACCGCCGCCGCATCCGCCTGGTCGTGAAACCCGCTCGACTTCTTCAGGCTGGCCACATGCTCCTTGGCCGCCTCCGCTTTGACCTCGTTCTTCAGCCGGTCGATCTCGCTCAGCAGCGGACCCTTGCGCAACTCCAGATTGGCTTTAGCCAAGTCCGCCTCCGCCGACTGCAGATCGCTGGCGCGCTTGGCCGCATCCGCGCGATTTTGCGCCTGCTTTTGCTCCACCTGGTGCGATAAATCGTCGAACTTCGCCTTGGCGTCCCGCGCGTTGTCCACTTCCTGCGTCCGGTCGAACTCCGCCAGAATGTCGCCCTTCTTCACCCGGATGCCGTTGGCCACGATTTTGGTCAAAGTCACCCGCCCGCCTTGCCCCCCAAGCTGCGGCGTTTGCACCGTGAAAAAGTGGACCGCCTGTACCGTACCCGTCAGCCTCACTTCATGCCGCGCGGGCTGCGCGCTCGCGGGCTTCGCATCCGCTCCCGCCGCATGTACCACCTGCACCATCGGCGCTGGACCGCGCCCGCACGACGCACAAAAGGCGAATAGAACGCACCACAACGCTGCTTTTTCCGGCAATTCCATAGCGCGGCCTTTCGTAAACTGGTTAGACGGCGCAACTAGCCAAAATGTTTATAAACGGTTGAGCCCTTCGGTCAATTCGATATTCGTGCCCCAAGGATCCCGGAAAAAGGCGATCGCCAGCCCCAGCGCCGGAAGCTTCTTGTAAGGTAGATCGAAAGTAACCCCGGCCGCCTGCAGCGCTTTGCAAAACGCCTCCAGGTCCTTCACTTCAAACCCGATATGATCGAGCGCCCGCCCCTTGGTGGGAGCCACCGCCCCGGTGGCCTTCGAAAACGTCAGGTTCACCCCCGGCAGATCCGCCGCCTGGAACGGCCCTCGCGTACCAGGCTTGGCGCCAAATGTCTTCACGTACCAGGCCTTGGTATCTTCCACCGAATCCGTATAAAAGTGAATATGGTGATTCGCGATTGGCGTCTCCATCGCGGGATCCTCGGTGATCTCGATCTTCACTTCTTCCGGCGAGATGACGAAAGCCTGGTGCGCGCTCGCGCCCGGAAGCACCTTCAACCCCGCTGCCTTCCACTTCTCCAGCGACCCATGCAGATCCTTCACCCGAAATCCGATATGCCCCACCACGCTGCCTTCTGTGCCACCGGTCGGCTCCGCTTTCTGCACCAGCACCAGGACATCCGGGAACCTGATCAACTGCATGTCGCCGAGTTTGGCCGGCGTGCCGCCGAGCGTGGTCCAGAAGGTACGCGCCGCCTCCGGATCGCGCACATTGAAGTGATAGTGCCCCATCGAAACGCCGGCGGCGTTCGGAGCCGGGATCTGTGACCAGCCGGTGGTGCTAACCAGCGCAAAAAAAAGGATGGCGGATGCCAGAGTTCGAATGTCCATTTAAGTCTATAGTGTGCCACTTTTGAAACCGCCCGGCACAAAAACATGGCTCACGGGGCGAATCCAACCACCCAGCCCGGCATGGGATACATCAGCCTGAGCGCAAGCATTTCCTGACTTACCAACCTCATGAGCGTCTCTTCATAATTTTCTTGTTGACACTTTCACAACATAAGAGCTATTTTGGGATTGGTAGTTGTATTGCATGGATCCTCGGTAGGCGAGGCGTCCGCGCGGCAAATAAGCCACTGCCCTAAAGCGTCCAAAGATGCTGGCAATCAGGGTAGACCAGGAATTCCCGGGTTAAGGGTTTTTCTAATGTGGCTGAGGTCTTCGGATCTCTCACGGCGCGCGGTGCTGAAGCTTGGACCCGTTGGGGAATCCGTCAGCGATCGCTTTTTGATGGTTGGCCATTTCTCAATTGGGGGAAATGGTCTTTTTTTTTCCCGCCAACTTCACTCGTCTCCAGAAAGGTATATGGAACCCAAAGACGATCGCCCTCCTAGTACGGACGGGCAAATCGTGGAAGAGCCGATCTTGATCCGGTAGCGGTTTCCCCCCTATCGCCTCACCCGCGCTCCTTCCACTCTTGATTCGGTGGTGAACGCGGGGGCCGAGGCAGCAGTTTTCCTCTCCCTCCCAGTCAACGTTTTGTTCCGCTGATTCGCCGCGGTATTTTGCGTTCCGCTTTCGCCGGCGCGCATCCCGCTGGAGCATCGCGGCTACGTGTCCGTCCCGTTGCGGCGGCGCGAACCTGAGAAAGGAGGAGAGGCCATGACCAACAAAACGCTGAGCATGTCCGCGGCGGTCGCCGCACCCGAAGCCGGCCTGATCCCCGCTCACGGCCGCGTCGTGAAATCCAAATGGATGCGCGACCTCCTCACCTTCCTCATGGTCTTCGGCCCCGGCCTGATCGTCATGGTCGCCGATAACGACGCCGGCGCCGTCTCCACTTACAGCCAGGCCGGCGCCCAATACGGCACGCACCTCCTGTGGATCGTTCTGCTCCTCCTGCCCGTCTGCTACTTCATCCAGGAGATGGTGGTCCGTCTCGGCATCGCCACTGGCAAAGGCCATGCCGCCATGATCTACCAGCGCTTCGGCAAGTGGTGGGGACTGTTTTCTCTCGTCGACCTCCAACTGGTCAACTTCCTGACCCTGGTCACCGAGTTCGCCGCCATCAACCTGGCCCTGACGAAAATGGGTGTCGATCCCCGCTACGGCGTGCCCGTGGCAGCCGCCGCCCTTAGCCTGCTGGTCCTCAGCGGCAGCTACCGCCGTTGGGAGCGGACCGTGGTGCTGCTCTGCATGCTCGATTTCGCCTGGTTCTGGATCGCCTTCCGCCTCGGCCCGCCCGCCGCGCAGATTGTGAAGCACGCCGTCGTGCCCAACCTGCCGCCCGGCGGCATCACCGCCGACCTGATGTTCCTGGTCATCGCCATCGTCGGCACCACCATCGCGCCCTGGCAGCTTTTCTTCCAGCAAAGCTGCATCGCCGATAAACGGCTGCGCTTCGCCGACCTGAAATGGGCGCGCCTGGATACGCTCCTGGGGGCTTGCGTCACCATCACCGCCGCCGTCTGCATGATGGTCGCGGGCGCCGCCTCCCACGCCCACGGTTTTACCTTCACCGATCCGGCCCAAATGGCCATGAACATCGGGACTTTCGCGGGACCGGCCATGCGCAACGTCATCCTGCTGATGATGATCAACGCCGCCGTGCTGGGCACCACCGCCATTTCGCTGTCGAGCGCCTGGGCCTACGGCGAAGTCCGCGGCTGGCCGCACAGCCTGCAGTTGCCTTGGCGCGAGGCCCGTGGATTCTACGCTTTGTACTTGCTCTGCGTGGGCGCGGCCGCCGCCATTGTGCTGATTCCGCGCGCGCCGCTGCAACTGATCATTCTCGGCGTGCAGGTGCTGGCGGGCGTGATTCTCCCCTCGGCCATCATCTTCTTGCAGCTCTTGCTCAACGATAAGGAGCTCCTGGGCGAGTTTGCCAACAAGCCCTGGAATAACTGGGTGAACTGGACCATCATCGCCGTCCTGTTCATTTTGTCTTTGATCTTGGCGGCGCAGGTGGCCGCTCCCAATCTGTTCCCGTCGGGTCTACCCGGCTCGACCACGTAAATGGAGGAAACGAAAATGAAAAATCAACGACCAATTCGTAGTGGTTCATCCCCTGGACGACGTGCAGGAAACTAAGGTCGACATGGAAGCCCTCGGCCCCATGCCCATGACCCGCAGCGTACGGCTCTCGCTACTGAGCCTGCGGGCCTATCTGATTTTGATGGTTTTGCTGGTTGTCTATCACGTAGTCATGCTGGCTCGCTAAACTCTGTGCCACAACTACGGAAAGGAGGTCTAACCGATGCGGACGAAAACCCAGGTCGTAGTACGCTGCGCGGGACGCTGGATCCAGAAGTTTCTGGACGTGCGCTTTCCCATCGACGTAGCTTGCGGGCGCCGCACCCAGTAGTGAGGCGTTCAAAGATTTTATGACAGAACCTTCCAGTAACACGGGCCAACCCGGCCCGGCCAACAGTTAGCAGGCCCCTCCCCGTTGCGACGGCCTGCGCGCTGCTGCCAGGCCGGTAAATCCCCTCTAGTTATGTTCCATGCTGCGTTAGCCGGATGGCAATCTTCTTCGGCGCGACGTTCTCCATTTCAATTCCCGGCGGCAGATTCAGATTCCCCGAATCCACCGGCAAGTTCAAAGTCCCCGGACGCGCCCCGCGCAGGTTGAAGCTGGCGAAGAGCCGGGTCAGGCTCACCGAATCCATCAGCCACGCGCTCCCTCGAACCTCCACTTCCAGCCGATCCACCGCCGCCGCTACATCCAATCCAGCCGGCACGCCCACAAACTGCACCGGCACGCTCACCGTCCGCACCGTCGTCCCGCTGGACAAGAACGACGTGCTCCAGATCGCCGCCGCCACGCCGATCGCCGCCAGCTTCACCCGCACGTTCGAGAACACCCACCGCCGCAGCGTGCCCGTCACCGTCACCGGCGGCGTCGCGCACAGCTTTTCGAGCGTTTCCGCGAGCTTCCCTTCCTCGTCGAACCGCACCATCCGCCGCGATTCCATCAGCGTGACTTCGCCGCGCTCCTCCGATACCACCACCACCAGCGCGTCGCAGCGTTCCGAAAGGCCCATCGCCGCCCGGTGCCGCGTGCCGTACTCGCTCGGTACGCGCTCGCGCTCGGTCAAGGGCAGCACTGCCGCCGCCCGCACGATGCGGTCTCCGCGCACGATCACCGCCCCATCGTGTACCGGCGATGTCTTCTGAAAAATCGCTTCCAGAATCTCCGGCGAAACCGCAGCCTCCAGCACGATCCCGCCGCTCACCAGTTCCGTCACCGCATTCCGCCGCACAATCACCATCAGCGCGCCCACTGACCCTTTCGCCAGCCGGAACGCGGCCTGCGCCAGCGCAACGTAAGTCTCGCTCAGCCGCGAAGCTCCTTGCGACCGCCAGCTCAGCAAGCTATCCAGGCGCATGAAGAACCGCCGCAGCTCCGCCTGAAACACCAGCAGTAAAACCACAATCGCCAGAATCGCAGCGCCATCCAGCACCCAACTGGTCAGCGCCAGGTCGAAATGCCGCGCCACCAGCGCCCCCGCATGCAGCCCCAGCACCACCAGCGCCACACGCAGCGCCCGCGCCTGTTGTGCCCAACGCAGCAGGACATAAAGCGCCGCCGTCAGCACCACGAAATCGACGGCGTTCTGCCAGCGCACCAAAAGGTGAGGATTCATCGTCTAACTCCAGTGTCTGCCTAACCGTGCGCCACTACAAGGATGGTGAATCATCGTACCGGAAAAACCCCCTGCGGCGTAACCTTTCGTACCGTTTAAGCCGTCTTTTCAAACGACCACCGCAAATGGCCGGCCGCTGCCTAACCGGCTGCGCCCGAAGCAAATCAAAATGAAATTTCTACTTTGTTTGGCGTCGTTCCTTGTCGCCCTTCCACCGCTTTCAGCCCAAACAGCAACACTTCGCGGGCAGGTGATGGATGAATCCGCCGCCGTCGTGCCCGGCGCGGCCGTTACCTTGCACGGCCCGTCCGGCATCGCCAAAGCCGCTACCTCCGCCGCCGACGGATCTTATTCGTTCCTGGGCCTGCCTTACGGCGCCTACACCGTGCGCGCAACCGCGCCCGACCTGGTGCAATCCGCCCCCGTCAAAATTGTTTTGCAATCCGCCGCGCAGTCGCTCAACCTCACCATGAAGGTTGCCTCGGTGACCCAACAGGTGACCGTGCAGGACACCGGCGGCCCCAGCGTCTCCACCGATCCCTCCAGTAACTCAAGCGCCACGGTTCTGCGTGGCGAAGATCTGCAAGCCCTCTCCGATGACCCCGACGATCTCCAATCCGACCTGCAAGCCCTCGCCGGACCCTCCGCCGGCCCGGAAGGCGGCGAAATCTACATCGACGGCTTCAGCGGCGGACAGCTTCCCGCCAAGGATTCCATCCGCGAAGTCCGCATTAACCAGAATCCGTTTTCGCCCGAGTATTCCAAGCTCGGCTACGGCCGCATCGAAATCCTGACCAAGCCCGGCACCGATTCCCTGCATGGCCAGGGCTTCTTCAATTTCGGCGACGACATCTTCAACTCGCGCAATCCTTTCGCCCAGCAGAAGGCGCCCTTTGAGCTCCAGGAATACGGCGGCTCGCTCAGCGGCCCGCTCAGCAAGCGCGCTTCTTTCTTTCTCGATTTCGAACGCCGCGCCATCGACAACGGTTCCGTCATCGACGCCGTCACGCTCGATCCCGCGACTTACGGCATCAGTCCTTACACCGGCGTCCTGCTCTCCCCCCAGCGCCGCGTGCGCATCAGCCCGCGCCTCGATTACCAGTTGAGCCAGAACAATACTCTGATCGTGCGCTACGCCTTCACCCGCAACAGCGTGAACGATCAGGGCATCGGCAGCTTCGATCTTCCCTCGCGCGGATATTCCACGCTCGATCAATACCACTCCGTGCAAATGACGGAGACCGCCGTGCTCGGCCCCACCACCGTCAACGAAACGCGCTTTCAGTTCTATCGCGAAAACGAAAATCAGTTGGCCAACAGCTTGGCCCCGGCCCTGCTCGTGCTTGGGTCGTTCAACAGCGGCGGCGCGCAATCCGGCCTAGCCTACAATACCGATAACCATTACGAACTGCAGAACAATACCTCAATCGTGAAAGGCACGCACACCTGGAAATTCGGCGTGCGCGCGCGCGGCGAATCGTTGGCCAGCACTTCACCCCAGAACTTCGGCGGCACGTTTACTTTCGCCGGCGGCGTGGCCCCCGAACTGGACGCCCAGAATCAGGAAATCCTCGATGCCTCGGGCCAGCCCGTGTTGGCGCCCATCACCTCCATCCAGCAATATCAGCGCACCGTGCTCGGCTTGCCCGGCGGCGTTCCCACCCAGTTCAGCATCGCCGCCGGCAATCCGTATCTCGCCCTCGACCAGGTGGACGCCGGCCTCTACGCCGGCGACGATTGGCGCGTCCGCCCCAACGTGACCCTCAGCCTCGGCGCGCGCTACGAAATGCAGACCAACATCCACGATCGCGGCGATTTGGCTCCGCGCTTCGGCTTCGCCTGGGCCCCCGGGTCGAACAAAATCGATCTGCATCCCAAGTTCGTCATCCGCGGCGGATTCGGCATGTTCTATTCCCGCTTCGATATCTCCAACATCGAAACCGCCGAGCGCTACAACGGCCTCGTCCAGCAGGATTACATCGTCAGCAACCCCGCCTTCTACCCCGCCATTCCCACGATTGCCCAGTTACTGGCCATGCCGGGCATTCAATCCACCCAGACCATCCAGGAACTCAGTTCGCTCCTTGCGCTCGCCGTATATCATGCAGTCGGCCATCACCGTCGAGCGGCAGCTTCGCCCGCAATAGCACCGTCTCGGTCACTTATACCAATTCCCACGGGCTGCACATGCTGCGTTCGGAGGAACTCAACGCCCCCGGTCCCACTTACATCATGGAGTCCTCGGGCCTCTACAATCAGAACCAGCTCATCACCAACGTGAACTCCAAGCTGAACGCGAATGTCTCGCTGTTCGGCTACTACACGCTGAACCGCGCCATGAGCAATACCGACGGGCTGGGTACCTTCCCCGGCAATCCGGCGACCATGGCCGGCGAGTATGGACCGGCCGCCACCGACATCCGCCATCGCGCCTTCATCGGCGGCTCCATCAATACCAAGTGGAACCTGCGGCTCAGCCCCTTCATCGTGGTCCAGTCCGGCGCCCCGTATAACATCACCGTCGGCGAGGATCTTTACGGTGACACGCTCTTTAACGCGCGTCCCGGCATCGCCACCGATCTGAGTAAGTCCGGGCTGATCGACACGAAGTACGGCTGGCTCGACCCCAACCCCTCGCCCGGCGAACAAATCCTCCCCCGCAATTACGGCCGCGGCCCGGGCGCCATCAGCGTCAACGCGCGCCTCGGCAAGACCTGGGGCTTCGGACCCGAGCGCCAGGCCGCCAGCGGCGCATCCCCCGTCGCCGCCGGACACAATGGCGGCTATCACAGCATCTTCTCGGATGTCTCCACCACGCGCCGTTATAATCTGACGGCTTCCCTCTCCGCGCGCAACCTGCTGAACCACGTGAACGACGGCCCCATCATCGGCCAGATCACCTCGCCCTTGTTCGGCGAAGCCAACTCCGTAGCCGGCGGCTATGGCGCGTTCGCGGAGACGGCCAACAACAGGCGGCTGGAACTGCAAATGCGATTTACGTTTTAAAGACTGGGCAGAGTGGACAGGCTATCGGTGTTCGAGGCGCTCTTCCATGTGTTTCAGCCGCGCGTCCAGCACATCCTCCACGCGCCGGAGCTCAGCGCGCCAGACATCCCGTAGCAGCGTGACCATGAGGGTAAGCATGGCAGCATTAAACAAAATGGGCACGCCGATCGCAAGATACAGTTGGGTGTCGGTCATGGCTGCTCGGCTTCAGTATAGTTAAGCGTTGACACTTGTGCACCCCTGAGGGCAACTTTGAGGCCCCTTCCCGCGAGCCGAGTCTCCCAGCTCTTTCGGCAAAACCCTGCTAGCCTTAGCGAGATGACCACCCCAAGGCGGTACGCCCACAGTCTGAAGGATGCGCCGCTCGAACGCTGGCACGATTTACTTGAACACTTGGAGGGAACCGCTGCGCGCTGCGAAGCATTCGCTTCCTCGTTTGCGCCCGGATGGGGTCGCTTGGCCGGCCTATGGCACGATGCCGGCAAATACCGGGACGCCTTCCAAAAACACATAGGGGTGGACTCCGACGGGCATTGCGACGGACGCGTAGATCACTCCAGCGTTGGGGCTTTGATCGCCAGGCAGTGCGCGGCGGATCCGTTGGCGTTCCTAATCGCCGGACATCACGGTGGGCTCAAGGACAGCGAGAGTCTTCGGAGGCGCTTAGATAGCGCCAGGGAATTGTTGGCCGAAGCGAAGCGCGACGGCTTGCCCCAATCGATGGAGACCGAAACGCTTCCACCGAGGCCCTCTTGGATGGATCGGATAAAAGTAAACTCGCCTTTTGGATGCGATTCTTATTTTCCGCGTTGGTCGACGCAGATTTCTTGGATACTGAGCGCTTCTACAGAGGCGTCGAGCGGGATTTCGGTGGACGCCCTGCCCTTGACGCTTTACGTAACCGACTCGACCGCCTTCATTGACCGGCTTGCGGCGCAGAAAGCCGAGTCAGCCGTAAATGCGATGCGCGCGCGGGTCTTGAAGGACTGCCAGGCTGCAGCCAACCTGCCACCCGGGGCATTTACTGTTACTGTTCCCACGGGCGGCGGCAAGACACTGGCAGCGCTCTCTTTTGCGCTGCGCCATTCGGTGAAGCACGGTCTTCGCCGCGTGATCGTAGTCATACCATATACCAGCATCATCGAGCAGACAGCGCAGGTCTACCGTGACGCGCTTGGCACCGAGGCGATTATCGAACACCACAGCGCCGTGGACCCGTACAAGGAGAACAGCAGTAACCGAATTGCCTGTGAGAACTGGGACGCCCCGGTGGTGGTGACAACCAGCGTGCAGTTCTTCGAGAGCCTGTATGCGAACCGTACGTCCAGATGCCGCAAACTGCATCGAATTGCTGACAGCGTTGTGCTCTTTGACGAGGTGCAGACGTTTCCGCCCAGACTCTTGAAGCCTATTGAGTCGGCCCTCGAGCAACTCATTTCGTACTATGGAACCACGGCCGTATCTTGCACGGCCACCCAGCCCGTACTGAGAGTGCCATCACCACGCGAGATCGTTCGAGATAAGCGCAGCGAATTCGAGCAGTTGCCAACAGGTGCGAGATCTTGCTTCCTGAATCGCGCGAGCCGGTGACGTGGGAACGGCTCGCGGAGGACTTGCGCCGGCACGAATCCGTCCTCGCGATAGTCCACAAACGGGCCGACGCGCAAGAACTCGCCGGGCTGGTGGGCCCTGGATGCTCTCACCTCGGCAAGGATGTGCGCTGCGCATCGCTCCGCAGTGCTCGACGAGGTTAGGGCAAGATTGAGAGATGGCAGTCCTTGCCGCTTGGTGGCCACACAACTCGTGGAGGCTGGCGTCGACTTGGATTTCCCCATTGTCTACCGGGCGATGGCAGGTGCCGACTCTCTCGCACAGGCAGCCGGCCGCTGCAATCGCGAGGGCCGGTTCGAGAGCGGGCGATTGCACGTGTTCATTGCTCCAACCTGAAGCCTCCGCAGGACTTGCGGGCCGCGAAGAAGACGGCGGCAGTGTCTGGCGAATCAGGGATTTCTCGACCTAAAGAGTCCCGACCTGTTTCCAGACTATTTCAGAAGGCTATATGCGGTGATGCCGGACGACCCAGGCGTGCTGGCGGCCAAAAATGAGCTCTGCTTCGAGAGGTCCGCAGAGCTATTCAAAATGATCGACGAGGACGGTACCTTTGCCGTCGTTGCGCCGTTTGGCGCGGCGGCGGAGCGCGTGGCCGACATTAGAGGGAATATCACCCGGCTCTGGCCTACGTCGGCTGCAACCCTTCCTGGTGAACCTCTACCGACAAGAAGTCGACGAACTCCTCTCCTCCGGAGCACTCGAGCAACTCGACG
The DNA here is from genome assembly GCA_963738375.1 of Bryobacterales bacterium. Lineage (GTDB taxonomy): Bacteria > Acidobacteriota > Terriglobia > Bryobacterales > Bryobacteraceae > Bog-159. The sequence continues at coordinate 237,198 of CAVTWL010000010.1, forward strand.
AAAGACTCTATTGCACGGTGACAGGCTTTGAGCGAACATACGATCAGTGGTTCGGGTTCGCCTGGAAGGGGAGTTGAGCGGCAGAGCCAGAGAGCCTGATAGCCTAACAACGTGCCCGTGGATTGAAACTCTAAGGAATTCCTTAGAAAAGCCTTGACTGCCTCCTTGTCTGGGAGTATTATCCAAGTTGTGAGCTAGCTCACCAAGGAGGCTTTCTTGGCGTCGTATTTAGTCCGTATTCGTGGCGAATACGCCTGTTTCACCAGGCCGGAGTTCAAGACTGAACGGGTTTCTTATGAATTAATCACGCCGTCCGCCGCCCGCGGCGTTTTGGAGGCTGTCTTGTGGAAGCCAGCGATCCGCTGGCACATCCGCCGGATACTTCTTCTGGCACGACCGCGATACATTCAGTTCAAGCGAAATGAAGTTACGAGTCGCGCCTCCGTCGCCACGGCACATAAGGCGATGCGGTCGGCACAGCCAGAAGACTATTTCGCGGACGAGGACCGCGCCCAGCGCAACACGCTGGCGCTGCGCGATGTTGACTACGCGGTGGAGGCGGAATTCCGCTTCACGGAACGCCGAGGTCCGGACGACAACGCCAACAAGTTCGATGAAATGTTCCGCCGGCGTCTCGAAAAGGGGCAATTCCACATGCAACCGTACCTTGGGTGCCGCGAATTCCCGGCTTGTGTCGAGATCTACGACGGATCGCCCCTGCCCCTCCACGACGAAACGCGCGGCCTTGGAATGATGTTGCATGACCTGCGCTATGGCCCCGCCGGTAACAAACCGGTGTTTTTCGATGCCCGCCTCGATCGAGGAATCCTCCAAATACCCGAATGGGAGGATCGCCCATGATTCTGCAAAGCCTGCGCGATCTGGCTGATCGCGAGCGACTCCTCGCAAATCCGGATTATGAACCAAAAGCCGTAGCCTGGATCATCGACGTCGATGACGCTGGCAAGTTTCTCGGCTTAGTCCCGACCGGCGAGGGAAAGAGGCTCAACATTCCTCGGCGATCGGGGCGAACCTCGGCCGCCGTTCACCGATTTCATAGGACAATCGAGTACGTCCTCGGTGTCTGCCGGCAGGACCAACTATCGAAGCCGAGACCACCCGGCGAGCTCGCGAAACGCAATGGGCTGTTTCGATCCGCTGTAGCCGCTGCCCTCGAGGACACCGGACTCCCCGGACTGCAAGCCGTCGTCTCCTTTCTTGATGACAGCGCAGAGCGCATCCGCTGCGCCTCGGAGGCGGACGCCGGCGGGTACAAGAATAACGACTTGTTCGCGTTTCGTCACAGCGGTGTCCTCGTTCATGATCTCCCGCAGGTCCAGGCGTACTTCTCTGCGTGGCGTGCGAATTCGACCCAACCGGGGACACAGTGCCTCGTGTGCGGCCGGAAACGCGTTCCCGTGGATAAGCATCCCGGCATCAGGGTCCCAGGCGGGTCTACCAGCGGCGTCGCCCTGGTCAGCTTCAACTCGACGCATTTGAGTCCTACGGACTCTCCCGGAACGAGAATGCGCCCGTTTGCAGAGAGTGCGCCGACAGCTACACCACTGCCCTCAATCGCTGCCTCGACACCAAGTACGTTGACCAGAGCGGAAGCGTTTTGTCCCGCCGTTCAGTCCGGCTGTGTCCAGACACCGCAGCGGTTTACTGGGCCGAACAGGATGCGTCTGCAGTCGATTTGTTTAGCAGCTTGTTGGACGCACCTACCGAAGAGGCGGTTCGACGCCTTTTTCTGGCTCCCTCTGAGGGGCAAGAGCCCGCGGGGGTCAACGACCCCCGCTTCTATTGCCTGCTGATTTCGGGCGGACAGGGCCGCGCAGCGCTCCGTGGCCTTCATACGCAGACGCTCCACGCCGCCGAGGAAAATATCCGCGAATATTTCCGCATAGTGAAAATCGGCCAGGAGACCCCATTGCCCCTCTGGATGCTCCTGAGATCGCTCGCCCTGCAACGCGAGTCCAAGAATCTCTCGCCCAGCCTGGCGAGCGATTTCTTCCTCGCTATCCTCTTCGGGCGGCCGTTCCCGCGGGCAGTCTTGGCAGCCGCCGCGGCTCGCAGTCGCGCCGAGCACAAAGTCACCCGCGAACGCGCTGCAATCTTGCGCGCCTGTCTGATGCACTACAAAATGGAGGTTTGGATGAGTTTAGACAAAGACGATATGGAACGGGATATCGGCTAGGACGCCTGCTAGCCGTCCTCGAACGGCTACAGAGCGACGCGCAGAGAAGTCTCAACAAAAGCGTAGTCGATCGATTTTACGGCGCTGCAAGTACGCGGCCGGGCACGGTTTTCCCGTCCCTGATTCGCTTGGCTCAGCACCACCTGGCCAAGGTCGCCTCCCCGGCCTACCATCAGATCAATCTGAGCGAAGTGCTCAACGGAATCGCCGCGTTCCCACCCACTTTGCGACTCGACGAGCAGGGCCTTTTTGCTCTAGGATATTACCACCAACGCCAAGAATTTTACCGTCGCAAAGAACCCGAGTCCCAAACACAGACAGGAGAACAAGAATGAACGAGTCACCAGTCCTCGACACCCGCTGCGAGATCGTCTTGCTGTTCGATGTTATTCACGGCAATCCCAACGGCGATCCCGACGCCGGCAACGCGCCACGCGTCGATCCGGAAACGGGATACGGCATCGTCACAGATGTTTGATGAAGCGCAAGGTGCGCAACTTTGTCGCGCTCACGAAGAGCTACCAACCTCCGTACGATATATACGTGAAAGAGCGGGGGATTCTGGCGAATCAGCAACGGCGTGCCTATGAGGCGATTGGCGCACAGCCAGACACCTCTGGCCGCGCTAACGAGCAGGCCCGCGCTTGGATGTGCCAGACGTTCTTCGACGTACGCAGTTTGGTGCGGTCATGACAACCGGCAAGACCGGCGAGGAGGATCCCGCCACCGGCGCCCCCAAAGGCAAAGGCGCTAAGGAAGAGCCAGAAGCTCTGGAACTGCGGACAGGTGCGGGGCCCGGTGCAAGTCGGGTTCGCTCGGTCGCAGGCGCCGATCCTTTCGATCGAACACACAATCACGCGCGTCGCTCTTACTAACCCCGGCGATACGGATCGTGCCGCCGCCGAGGGCAGCGACGGCGAAGAGAAGGCCGGCAGCGGGCAGATGGGGCGTAAACACGGCATCCCTTATGCGTTGTACCGCGCGCACGGCTTTGTCTCGCCGTTCCTGGAACGACACCGGATTCTCAAAAGCCGACTTCGACGTCTTACTGAAATCGCTCGAACATCTTTTCGAGCACGATAGATCGGCTGCGAGAGGCGAAATGGAGGTGCGCGGGCTGTTTCTCTTTGAACACGATAACGCCTCGGAAACGCGCCGGCCACAAGCTCTTCGACTCAATTCGGATCGAAGGCCCGGCCACTCCGCGCTCTTTCAGCGAATATCAACTTAGCCTACCACCGAGTCCGAATTGCCGCAGGCGTAAAGCTGCGGCGGATCGTGTGACGTCAGGCTTTCTCGAAGACGACCTGCTGCCGCTCTCCGGCCTCCAACACCTCGCCTTCTGCGAGCGGCAGTGGGCCCTCATTCATATCGAGCAGTCCTGGGCCGAAAACCGTCTCACCGCCCAAGGCCGCGTCCTCCACAACCGCGCCCACGACGGCCCCCCCGAGTCCCGACCCGGCCTCCGCATCGCCCGCGGACTCCGCCTCCGCTCCCTCCGCCTCGGCCTCTCCGGCGAGGCCGATGTCGTCGAGTTCACCCCGCACCGGACGGCATCGCCCTCCCCGGCGAAACCGGCCTCGGCGCCCCTTCCCCGTCGAGTACAAACGCGGCCGCCCCAAAGCCGGCCGCTGCGACGAGGTCCAACTGTGCGCCCAAGCCCTCTGCCTGGAGAGATGTTCGCCCGCCCAATCCCCTCCGGCGCGCTCTTCTACTGGGAGACAATTGGCATCGCCGGGTGGAGCAGGTGGGAGCAAAGCAGTCGTACGATCCGCAAGGACCGATGATTATATGACGCGCGGACCCCAAGCGAGCAAGAAAACGCCGGTGGGTTCGCGGCACCCGTACCGCACTGAATTCATTGAGCCGCTGTGCCCTGAAGCCGCAATTCACAGTCGAATCTGGCAGGATCGGGCCACGGTGCGCGAAAATGGCTTGCAGGACGCTTGCCCTTCAATTACTTAGGAGGCAGGCGGTCGCCGCCCGCGCGGGCGGCGTGGATTGAAACATGCCCATCCGGAGCCCGAAAGCCGCGCAAGTCCGTCGCCGCCCGCGCGGGCGGCGTGGATTGAAACAGATCGAGGTAGTGAGTGCGATCCGCTCCCCCAGCGTCGCCGCCCGCGCGGGCGGCGTGGATTGAAACTGTGGATCAATCGGCACAAGCGAATACTGTGGTCGTCGCCGCCCGCGCGGGCGGCGTGGATTGAAACTCCGTGCCGCACGGACCAAGCTAGGCGGCATCCGCCGTCGCCGCCCGCGCGGGCGGCGTGGATTGAAACGAGCGTGGGCGCGCGCTGGAACGCGTTCGCGCCTCGTCGCCGCCCGCGCGGGCGGCGTGGATTGAAACTCTCATTTTGGCTGGAGGCATCTAATCGGGGTGCGTCGCCGCCCGCGCGGGCGGCGTGGATTGAAACACGGCGCCGACCGCGTCATCGTGCCGGCTGCAGGCGTCGCCGCCCGCGCGGGCGGCGTGGATTGAAACTACGTACTCGATCGGCTACCGATGGGCTGGCTCAGGTCGCCGCCCGCGCGGGCGGCGTGGATTGAAACCCTTGGATTATGGTATGAATGGGAACGATGCTCGAGTCGCCGCCCGCGCGGGCGGCGTGGATTGAAACATCGCGGACAGATCGAGGATGATACAGCAGGCGCTGTCGCCGCCCGCGCGGGCGGCGTGGATTGAAACCCACTGCGACGCGGACGGTAAGACCGTGTGCGCCCGTCGCCGCCCGCGCGGGCGGCGTGGATTGAAACGTCAACAGGCCTGAAACGTATGTTGCTGGCCAGCGTCGCCGCCCGCGCGGGCGGCGTGGATTGAAACTTGGGGCAAGGTCGAAACCCTGAAGAAGTGGAAGGCGTCGCCGCCCGCGCGGGCGGCGTGGATTGAAACACGGTGCCGACGAAGTGCCGTAAGTGTACTACGTCGCCGCCCGCGCGGGCGGCGTGGATTGAAACAGGATGTCCTTGCCTTTCATTGGTGCTCCTTTGGGGTCGCCGCCCGCGCGGGCGGCGTGGATTGAAACGCGTGGCTTCCATTATATGGATGCCAATGGTATGGTCGCCGCCCGCGCGGGCGGCGTGGATTGAAACGCAGTGAAGCCGGTACCCGTGCCGCCGGTGGTTGGGTCGCCGCCCGCGCGGGCGGCGTGGATTGAAACCAATACGGAATCCGTTGAGGTTGACGGCGACAAGGTCGCCGCCCGCGCGGGCGGCGTGGATTGAAACACAGCTTATGCACGAGTTTAGAGGCTAGTTGTTCCAGTCGCCGCCCGCGCGGGCGGCGTGGATTGAAACACCGGTACGCGCAACATGATCTGGTGACCGGCGTGTCGCCGCCCGCGCGGGCGGCGTGGATTGAAACGGCTCGAGTCGAGTTTACCGCCTCGAATCCCATGCCGTCGCCGCCCGCGCGGGCGGCGTGGATTGAAACACTTACGAGCTCGGCCACTAAGATGCGCGCGCTTCGTCGCCGCCCGCGCGGGCGGCGTAGGATTGAAACGCAAGCGTGCAAGCGGCGGCGGTCGCCACGGCTGTCGCCGCCCGCGCGGGCGGCGTGGATTGAAACTCAAGGCCGTCGTCAACAAGCTTGCCCAACGGCGCGGGCGGCGTGGATTGAAACAACGGGGCGGTATAGTTAGGGCAAGGGCGGCATGGATTGAAACACCGCGCTACCTCCAGCGCTCCGCCGAATAGCGGCGTCGCCGCCCGTGCGGGCCGTGTGCCATGCACAGCCCCGCTCCTCCTTCACCCCTCCAACCTGGTGACAACTTTCCACAGGCGCTTTTTTCCTTACCCATCAATCGCTTCCCGCCTCTATGGCCGCCTTTCCCGCTGCCGTGCTGCCATGGTATCGAGGATACCTTTTATGTCAGACCTTCCCCTCTCGGCCACGCAACAGACCGTCCTGGCCATGATCGCGTCCGGATCCAACGCCCGCCAGGCCGCGGCCACCGCTGGCGTCCACCGCAACACCATCGCAAATTGGCTTTGTTTGTCCGAATTCCGGCAGGCCTTCACGCTCGCCCAATATGAAAAGGCTATCTTCCTCCGCGAGCAGGCTCAATCCATTGCTGCCGACGCTTACGCCGCCATCCGGGCCCTTATCGCCGATCCCGGCGTACCGGCGGGCGTCCGCCTGAAAGCAGCACTGGCCATTATCGATCGCGCCTCCGCCCCGCTGCCCGAAGTTCCCGAAATCGTGCCCAATAATGCACAATCGGAAGCCGCACCGCAAGAAGGCGAGCCCCTCGCCGTCGTCCCGATCCGCAACGTTGGCCCCAAAATCGGATGCAACGATACTTGTCACTGCGGGAGTGGCTTGAAATTCAAGCGTTGTTGCCTCGGCAAGGCCGTCCCGCCCCCGGCGTCGGCGCTGTCCGCAGCCGGATAGCGCGCCGGAAAATTGCCCCCTCAAATTCGCTACGCCCGAAGTGTGCCCTTTTGCAATCTCTGCCCCTGAGTTGCGAAACGAAATTGGCTTCGTTCGTCAAAACCCCTGCCAGGAAAAACTTCGACGCCGGACCGGCCGCACTCCCCAGCCATCGTGTACCGCCTCCGGCCCCTATGTCCCGAAATCCCCGAACTCGTGCCCAAAAAAGCACAAATTGGGTTCGTTCCACAAATCCGTCCCAGGAATAATTCGATTCGTGCCTGGTAATGCACAACCGCCGGTCAGTCCCACCAGCGATTTTTCCCCAGTGAGCCGCGCTCACGGCCGAAAATTCCAAATTGGGTTCGTTCCGCAAAAAAATCGCTGCGGAAAAACCCATCGCCGCTCCAGCCCGGCTGCCCTTACTGCCGGCACAACCCGCAGGGGCAGATACTGCGCAGATGATCGAACGAGTAGATCCCCGTGTTATGCCCGTCGCTCCAGTGAATGCGGATCGCGTAGTTCCCCACCGGTTCCACGCTCAGCATCTTCAGCGTGGGCTTGTACATCTGGAACGGATTCGCCGTGCAGCCGCGCTGGTTGGGCTCCTGCGGCTCCGTGCCATGCGCGCCGGTGCAGCTGGCGCAGGGACATTCGTCGCGCAGATAGGCGAGCCGTACTCGCTACTGATGCCCGTCCTTCCAATCGATCTTGATGCCTTTGGATTTGGAAATGGCGATGTGTTCGGGGTCGATCACGAGTGTCATGTTCATTCTGAATTCGCTCCACGTCGCGCACGCCGGAGATGCGGCGCATCGCCGACGACCAGCTTCTCCAGCTGCTTCTTGTCCTGCACCTCGACGGTCATATCGATCATGCGCGCCGTCGCTGATCCGCGTCTCGTCTTGCGCTTCCAGGCTGCGGATATTGGTGTTTTCGTCGACAGAGACGCGTGGTCAGCTGGTTCAGCATGCCCGGGCCGGTCGTCGGTGTGGACCACGATCTTCACCGGGAACGCGTCCGACGTGGCGCGCGCCCATTCCACGTCGATCTTGCGCTCCACTTCGTACATCAGGTTCTGCACGTTGGGGCAGTTCGTCGAATGCACCGCCACGCCCTTGCCGCGCGTCACGTAGCCGACGATGGCTTCGCCGCGAATCGGATTGCAGCACTTGGCGCGATACACCAGCAGATCGTCGATGCCCTTGACCTTGATGACCAGGTCGCCGATCGGCCGCGCGGCTGCCGCGGCGTCGGAGCGGCTCGGCGAGGGCGTCGGGCTTGGCAGGCTCGGGCGGCCTTCTCGGCATCACCTGATCCGGCGCCAGCTTCTGCAGCACCTGGCGCGCCGAAAATTTGCCGTAGCCCAGCGCCGCGTGCAGGTCTTCGATCTTGCTGTAGCCGTACTCGCCCGCCACCGCTTCCAGCTCGCGCCTTGGTGACCCTGCTCAGCTGCACGCCCAGCCGGCGCGCTTCTTTCTCCAGATACTTCTGGCCGATCTCGATGGCCTTCAGCGCGCTCCGTCGTGTTGATGACGTGCTTGATCTTGTTGCGCGCGCGCGACGTCTTGACGAGCGCCAGCCAGTCCTTGCTGGGCAGGTGGCTGGGCTGCGTCAGGATCTCGACGACGTCGCCGTTGCGCAGCGCGTACCTCAGCGGCACGATGCGGCCGTTCACCTTCGCGCCGACGCAGGTGTTGCCGACATCGGAGTGAATGGCGTAAGCGAAATCGATGGGCGTGGCGTCGCGCGGCAGCACGATCACCTTGCCCTCGCGGCGTGAAGGTGTAGACCTCTTCCGGGTACAGGTCCACTTTCAGCGTGGACATGAACTCGGCCGGGTCCGCATGTCGCGCTGCCACTCGACCAGCTGCCGCAGCCACGCGATGCGCTGATCGTCCGGCCGCCGGGCCCTTCTTGCCTTCCTTGTATTTCCAGTGCGCCGCGATGCCTTCTTCGGCGATGCGGTGCATCTCTTCGGTGCGGATCTGCACTTCGAAATGCTGGCCGTCCGGGCCCATCACCGACGTGTGCAGCGACTGATAGAGGTTCGGCCGCGGGATGGCGATGAAATCCTTGATCCGCCCGGGAATCGGGTGCCACTCGTTGTGGATCACGCCCAGCGCCGCATAGCAGTTCTTCACCGAATCGGTGATGATGCGCAGCGCCAGCAGATCGTACACCTGATCGATGCGCGATCTTCTGCCGCTTCAGCTTCTGGTAGACCGAATAGGCGCGCTTCACGCGGCCGTCCACGCGCGCCGGAATGCCTTCGCGCGCGCAGTTCGCTCTCCACCGTCGTGCTTGATCTCGTCCAGAAACTCTTCGTTCGAATGCGCGCTTGATTCGATCTCCGTGACGAGCTCTGCGAACGCTTCCGGCTCCAGGTGCTGGAACGCCAGATCTTCCAGCTCGCCGCGGATCTTGCCCATTCCGAGGCGGTGCGCGATGGGCGCGTAAATCTCCATGCGTCTCCTGCGCGATGCGCTCCTGCCGCTCCGCGCTCAGATAGCCGAGCGTGCGCATGTTGTGCAGCCGGTCGGCCAGCTTCACGATGATCACGCGGATATCGTTCACCATCGCCAGCAGCATCTTGCGGACGCTCTCCGCCTGCCGCTCCTCGCGCGATTGAAGATATCCAGCTTGCTCAGCTTGGTGACGCCGTCGACGCAGCGCGCCACTTCGTCGCCGAAATTCTTGCGGATCTCGTCGATGGTCGACGCGCGTGTCTTCCACCACGTCGTGCAGCAGGCCGGTTTCGATGGCGACCATGTCCATCTGCATGTCGCGCCAGGATGTGGGCGACCATGCAGCGGATGGACCATGTAGGGCTCGCCGGACTGCCGGAGCTGCCCTTTGTGCAGTTCCAACGCCGTGCGAAACGCTTTTTGAACGGGCGCCAGGTCGTCGCGCGGCCGGTATTCGCGGATCTTCGCCTCGAGCTCGCGGAACAGTTGTTCGATGCGATCGGGTGGCGGGACAGGCGGCAAATCGGGGGCGCTGGAAGCCTCAGGCGACACTACTTTGATTGTAGCCGCGATCCGCGGCCGGGAGGAAATGGTGGGGCTGCACAGGCTCGAACTGTGGACCTTCTGGGTGTAAACCAGACGCTCTAACCAACTGAGCTACAGCCCCGAAACCCCAGTGTACCAAGCCTTCGGCGTCGTGCGGTATAGTGATAGCCGGGTTCGCGCACATGTTCATACTATCCGAGCAGGAAAGGCAACAGCTGATCGATCTGACCCAGGACGACTTCGTCGTGCAGCAGTATGACGCCTACACCCGAAAGCAGGGCTACAAGCGCTTGGTGCATTTCAAGAAGTGTCTCTATCTGAACCTCTTTCTGCGAACCAGGCAGACCAATCCATATCCGCCCGATCTCTGGTTTCAGGAGATGAAGAATCGGCTCAACCAGGAAATCGACCGCTTGACCGCTTCGGCCATAGTCACCCTCATGGCTACGAACCAGGCCACCTGTGCGTATGCCTTCAACCAGTCCGATCTTCTCAGGAACCGCAACACCGGAGGAGTCTGCCGGGCGCTATCTCTCGACTGGATGCGCCGAAAGCTCTGGAATCATACGCTGCAGGAAGGAGGACGCCTCAAGAAGCTGTACGATCATCCGGAATTGAAGCGGGACCGTCTCGCCGACAAAATGGTCGCACTGCAGAGCGCCGTCGCCGGCGGCAACTTGCAGTCCGGCCATCTGGGCACTCTGGAAACTACCATGACGAACGACTTCCCCCGCAAGACCGTACCTGTAGATGGCGCGAGAGGATTCAATCGCTTCGACTTCGTGGGAGAGAGCGTTGAACTCGGCGAGTCGAACAACGCGCGTGAGGGTTCCTACGGCTACGCTTTGACGCAATACATTGCGCAAAATCTGGCTTTCTATCCGCGAGGAATCTACCTGTCTTACAACCGCATCACCAAGGGCGCCCTGCAAGGCCATGCGGTTGCCCTTCTCCAACTCGATGCCCAAAGCCCATGGATGTTCTTTGATCCAAACCACGGCCAGTATACCGTGCCGCATAATCTGATGCCGCAATTCGCCGCGGACTGGTATCAGCTTTACCGGCCTCTAATGGATATGGAGCCGCTCGCCCAGGGACTTCGCTGGAACTAGTTGGATTAACGGGAGAAGGTTGGCTGGGAGGCAGGGATTCGAACCCCGATACGCAGATCCAGAGTCTGCAGTCTTACCGTTAGACGACCTCCCAAACGGTATTCGTATTCTAGCATTGCGCGCCCCGCCAATGCTTCTTGCCAAGTGCAAATGCGGGGTCCATTCCTGAAAAGGATAAACAGAACCGTAAGCCTTTTATAGGGTATAATGGGTACGGCAGGGAACAGGGATACTAAAGGAGATCGCATGCGAAGTCTCATAGCCCTTCTTTTTGCGATTCCCGTTTTTGCAGGCACGGTGGACACCTCGACAGCTACGTGTAATGGAAGCGTCTACCAGGGAACTGACTACGCTTCCTGCGGTGCCCCATGGGAGGTACCCGGGGCGTTTGCAACGGCTGAATATCAGTTTGCGAGCGCTGGCGAGTCCGGGGGCGGCTCGGCAAGCGCGTCGTTCGTTCAAGACTTTGTTTTCGATGCCTGGGACGCTTACCCCGGCGGTACGTTCTCTCCCTCCGTGATCGTGGGAGGCGACCTTCGCGGCGGCAGCAACACTGCCACGGCCGGCGTAACCATCTCATCGCCTCTGTACGGTACATGCAATCTCGCCGCGTGGAACGAAACCTGTTACTTCCCCTTTGTATCCGGAGTTCCTGAAACCTTCGCCATCAACGTATGGGCCACGGCCGAAGGCAGCGCCGATTATCTCGGTGTTTCCGCCGAGGCGGTCATTACCGGGTTTGAATGTTTCGATGTAAGCGGCGCGGGGCCGTGCAACTTTAATGTTCCCGCCCAGCCGGTGCCCGAATCTGGTACGTACCTGCTCACCGCCTTGGCGAGCGCCGCATTCATAGCCCGGAATCGGCGTCGTAGCCGATGCGGCTCCAAAGCCGATTCTAATCGCGTGTTACACAATATATAGCGGCCAACGAAAAATACCCCCTCCACCCTGCGTAGAAGGTGCTTTACTTTTCCCTCCAACGAGATTAGTATGGTTACGATCCCCCGAGCAAAAATCGAGGTGAACGTTTTTGCTGAAATTAAAGCGCGTCGAAATTCAAGGCTTCAAGTCGTTTTGTGACCGCACCGAACTGCGCTTCAATGGCGGCGGCATCGCTGCCGTCGTCGGCCCCAACGGCTGTGGAAAATCGAATCTGAGCGATGCCATCAGTTGGGTGCTCGGCGAACAGTCCGCGAAAAGCCTGCGCGGCGCCCGCATGGAAGACGTGATCTTCGCCGGCACCCGCGAGCGCAAGCCGCTCGGTATGGCCGCCGTCACCATGACGCTGGTCGATCCCATGATCCACCACGAAGCTCATGAGACCGCCGCCTCCGTCGCTTCCTCCAATGGCCACATCCCGCACCCCAACGCCGGCCCAATCCCCATCACCGCTCATCAGGGCAAGAACGGCGAAATCACCATCACCCGCCGCCTCTTCCGCTCGGGCGAAAGCGAATACCTGATCAATGGCCATACTGCCCGCCTGCGCGACATCCAGGACATCTTCATGGGCACCGGCCTCGGCCCGGAAAGCTACGCCATCATCGAACAGGGCCGCATCGGCCAGATCCTCAGCTCCAAGCCCCAGGATCGCCGCGCCGTCATCGAAGAAGCCGCCGGCATCACCAAGTACAAAACCCGCAAGCGGCTCGCCGAGGCCAAGCTCGAAAGCGCCAAACAGAACCTCGCCCGCGTCTTCGACATCCTCGAAGAAGTCACCCGCCAGGTGAACTCCCTCAAGCGCCAAGCCGCCAAAGCCAAGCGCTACGGCGAGTTAAAAACGGACATGGATGCCCGTTTGCGTCTGGCGTTGTCCGGCAAATTTCGGCTTCTCGAGCGCGAAGCCGCCAAGGCCGCTCTTGATCTAAACGTCGCCTCGGCCGACCTACGCGGTCTCTCCGAACAGGTCGCGGCCAAAGAGAAAGCACATACCGAACTGCAGGGCCAGTCCTACCACACCGAGCAGCAACTCACCGCACAGCGTCGCTCGCTGGCGGAGTGCCGCGTCGAAACCGAGCGCACCCGCGGCCGCCTCGAATCGCAAGTCAAGGAAAGCGGCGCCATTGAACAACGCATCGGCCAGGCCGAGCGTGAGTCTCAGGAACTGGAACAGCGCCTCGCCATCATCGCCGCCGACCTCCAGACCCACCAGGGCCAAGTTGTCGCTCTCGACCAGCAAATCGGCCAGTCGCGCCAGCGCATGGCCGAAAAGAATCGCCTCCGCGAAGAGCTCCAGACTGCTGTCCGCGAGCGCGAAAAAGCCATCGAGGCCAGCCGCACTGCCGTCCTCCGCCTGCTCGGCGAAGCCTCCACCCTGCGCAACCAGCTTGCCCAGATGAATGAGTACCTCGCCGGCATCGAGCGCGAAACCGCTCGCGTCCAGAAGGACGAATTAGGATCCGCTGCCGAACTTGAACGCCTCGGCGCCGCCCGCGAAGCATTGTCTCAGACCATGGCGCAACGCCAGCTTGAGCTCGAATCCGTCGCCGGCGAACGCCAGCGCACCGATGCCGACCTGTCCGGCCGCCGCCAAAGTGCTGTCGAAGTGCGCGGCACGATCGACCAGCTCCGCACTGAGTGCTCCAAGCTCAAAGCGCGCAAGGAATCCCTCGAAGAAGTCCTTGCCCATCGCAGCTACACCACCGACTCCGTGAAGCGCCTCTTCGCTTCCCTCGAAAAAGGAAAGGCACAGGACCTGCGCCCGCAAGGCGTCCTCGCCGATTTCGTCGAAGTCGATCCCCAATTCGAAAAGCCAGCTGAAGAATTCCTCCACGACGAGCTCGAATATGTCGTAGTCGAAAACTGGCAGCAGGCCGATCGTGGTCTCGACTTCCTTCGTGCTGAACTCGACGGCCGCGCCACCTTCCTCGTCCATCCCGATAAGAACGGCAACGGCCATGCCCATCTGCCCGAGCCGTCCATCGGCCCGGAAACCGGCATCCTCTCGCGCCTCTCCGACTCCCTGCGCCTCACCAATGGCCTATCCGATCGCGCCGCCACCCTGCTCCCGCGCGTTTCCCTCTGCTTCATCGCCGAAGACCGCGCCTCCGCCCAGCGCCTCGCCACCAGCTATCCGCATCTCTACTTCCTGACAGTCGAAGGTCTCTGCTACCACGGCTACACCGTCACCGGCGGCAAGAAGACCGCCAGCGGACCCTTGGCCATGAAACGCGAAGCGCGCGAATTGAAGGTCGCCCTTACCGCGAAACAGAAGGCCCTCGACGAGCAAACCGCCCGGCTCCAGGATCTCGACCGCGAAATCGGCGTTCTATCCGCCGAATTGGAACGCCTCCGCGGCGTCCAGCAGTCCCGCGAAAAGGATCGCGTCGCCCTCGAACATGAAATGCGCAAGCTGGCCGACGACACCAATCGCGCCAACTCCCGCCTATCTGTCGCCCGCCTGGAACTCGATCGCCTGAAACGCGATGCCGAGCGCTCTCAGGAGCAGCGTGCCCGGAATCAGTCGGTGGTCGCCGAGAAAGAGGAGCTACGCGCCCATCGCGAACAGGAACTGGAAGACCAGCGCCAGTTCCTCGACAAGCTCGAAATCGAAGCCGCTTCACTCAGCGAAGATCATTCCGCCCTCCGTGCGGAGCTGGCGGGCCTCGAAGAGCGCCATCGCTCCGAACGCGCCGCCATGGGCCGCCTCGAGGCGCAGCATAAAGAGGCGACCGCGCGTCAGTCCGCCATCGCCTCCGAAATCGGACGCCTGGGCGTGCATCGCGCCGGCTTGTTGACCAACAACATCGAACTGGATACCAGACTCGCCACTCTGGCCGCTCAGGCCCTCGAAACCGAAGCGGTCGTCGATCGCCTGGCCGCCGAAGAATCCGCCATGCGCGAAGCTCTCGCCGCCACCGAAGATGAGTTAAAGCTGCTGCGCATCATGGTTGAGGACGCCCACACCAAGCGCTCCCAGATCGAAGTCGATCTGGTCCGCCGTCAGGCCGAACTGAAGATTCCTCGACGAGACCAGCCGCAAGGAGCTGAACATCCCGGTCGAAGAGTTGGCCGCCGGCGTAGAAGAGGTTCCCGATATCGAAGCCATCTCCGAAGCTGAGCGCCTCTACCAGGAAGTCCGTGCCCGCATCGAAGCGCTCGGCCCCGTTAACGCCCAGGCCATGGAAGAATTTCAGGAAGCCTCCCAGCGCCAGGAATTCTTGAGCGTGCAGCGCCAGGATCTGCTCGATTCCATCCGCGACACCGAAAAGGCCATCGCAGGACATCGACGTCGTATCCCGCCAGAAATTCGCCGAAGCTTTCGAGCGCATCAACGAGAATTTCCGCGAAGCCTTCCAGACCCTGTTCGGCGGCGGCACCGGCGAAATGCGCCTCACCGACGAAACCAATCTGGCCGATTCCGGCATCGACATCGTCGCCTCGCCCCCCGGCAAGAAACTCCAGAACGTCCTGCTGCTCTCCGGCGGCGAGAAGGCCCTGGCCGCGGTTGCTCTGCTGATGGCGATCTTCCGCTATCAGCCCAGCCCCTTCTGCATCCTCGACGAAGTGGACGCCCCGCTCGACGAAGCCAACATCGAGCGGCTCACGCGCCTCTTGCGCGAGATGTCCGGCGAAACCCAGTTCATCGTCATCACGCATTCCAAGAAGACCATGGAGTCGGCCTCCGCCATGTACGGCGTCACCATGCAGGAACCCGGCGTCTCCAAGCTGGTTTCGGTGAAGTTCCAACACGCCGCAGCGTAAATGTTGCGGCCGGTTCTGCCGCATGCGGATCTTTAGGTGGCAGAACTGGCTTATTGAGTGATAACGGCGTACTCATCCTGCCCATCTGAAGACTTATGGCGGACCGCGATCAGCCGAACGCCAGAACCGCTCCCAACGATTTCGATGAAGATTCCGATGGATACAGGTGCTTGTATCCATTCCATCCGCGACGGCCCTGCGGCGATGCCTCGAAGTAAGCGTTCTCCAGGATCGCCTGTCTTCGCTTGGCGGATTGGGTCGACAGTGAACCCATTACCCGCCGCCACGCCGCGGCATTACGGCCTTCGCCCGGATATCCTGCGACGAAGCGCCCACCAGCACCGTGTAACTCCCCGGCTCGACGGCCCAATCGTGGCGCGCCGCGTCGTAATACGAGAAATCCGCCGCCGTCAGGACAAACGAAACGGTCCTCGTTTCCCTCGGCGCCAGCATCACCCGGGTGAATCCCTTCAGTTCCTTCACCGGCCGGTCCACGGCTCCGTTCGGCGGCTGCAGGTATAACTGGACCACCTCCGCGCCCGCCCGCGTACCGCTATTCCGCACCATAACCGTAACCCCTTCCGCCGCGACCTTCAGGTCGCTATACGCGAACGAGGTGTACGAAAGCCCGTGCCCAAACGGAAACAACGGCTCGATACCGCGCTGGTCGAATCCGCGATATCCCACATAAATCCCCTCCGCATAAGTCACGTGCAGTTTCTCGCCCGGATAGCTCGCGTATGCCGGCGAATCGGCCAGCGCCTTCGGAAACGTCACTGGCAGTTTGCCCGATGGATTCACTGCGCCGAACAGCACATCCCCGATCGCATGCCCCATCTCCTGCCCCGCGTACCACGCATACACCACCGCCGAAACCCGCCCGATCCAACGCGACATCGTCACCGGCGCACCCGCTACCACCACCACAACAGTATTCTTGTTCGCCCCGGCAACGGCCTCGATCAACTCATCCTGACCCGCCGGCAGATCCATCGACTTGCGGTCGGACCCCTCTCCTTCCAGTTTCGGCGCATACCCCACCACCACGATCGCCACATCCGAATGCCGCGCCACCGTCACCGCTTCCTCGCGCAACTCCGCCGCCGGCTTGGGCCCATCTTCGCCTTCCATCACCACGCCCAGCGCATGCACGACGTCGCCGCGCGGCCCCGCCGCCTCGCGAATCCCCTCGAGCGGAGTCACCGCGTACTTCGGCTTCACCAGCGAACTGCCGCCGCCGCCCGTCCGCGCCACCGCCGCGTTAGGACCAATTACCGCGATCTTCGGCGTCCTTCCCGCATTCATCGGCAGCACCCCGGTATTCTTCAGCAGCACCATGCTCTCATTGGCCGCCTCCCGCGCTACCAGGCGCTGCTCGGAAGTATCCACTTCGCCGCCCGCCTCATGCTGACGGTCGAACAGCCTTGCCGTAAACATCACGCGCAAAATGCGCCGCGCGCCTTCGTCGACCACTTCCTGCTTCACCGCGCCCGCTGCAACCGCCGCCAGCACCTTGTCCGCCGTGAGCCACCCCGCGCCATTGCCATCGCGCTGCGTCTCCGGCTTGTTCAGCCAGTCCCGCATGCGCTGCCCGCCGGGCATCTCCAAATCCATGCCCGCATGGATCGTCGCAGCGGTGCTATAAGTGCTCCCCCAATCCGAAATGACAAACCCCCGAAAGCCCCACCGCTTGCGCAGCGTGTCCGTCAGCAGGAACGGATTCTCCGCGCACCACAGCCCGTTCACCTTGTTGTATGCCGACATCACCACCCATGCGCCCGCTTCCTGCACCGCCGCCTTGAATGCCGGAAAGTAGATCTCGTGCAGCGTCCGCTCGTCGATGGTCTCGTCAATGCGATGCCGCTCGTACTCCTCGTTGTTGGCCGCGAAATGCTTCACCGACGGAATCACCCCTTCCGCCTGCACAGCCTTGATGTAAGCCACGGCCATGCGCGCCGCCAGAAAGGGATCTTCGCCGTACCCTTCGAAATTGCGCCCCCACAGCGGAGTCCGGTTGATGTTCACCGTCGGCCCAAGGATCATATCGCGCCCGTGCGCCTTCACTTCCTGCGCCACCACCCGCGCCCCGCGCGCCACCAATTCCGGATCCCAACTCGATGCCATCGCGATCCCCGACGGCATCGCCGTCGAAAGCACCTGTGGCGTCGCAGCCGCATTCGTCACCGCCGACGATCCCCGCCAGTTCCGCACACCCAGAGGACCGTCCGCCATCTTGATCGCCGGTATCCCCAGGCGCTCGTTGGGCTGGCTCTCCATCCAGCCCGAACCGCTCAACATCGCGGCTTTCTCTTCCGCAGTCATGCGCCCAAGCAAATCGCTGACCCGGGCCTCCACATCAAGCGCCGGATTCTTGTACGGTTGAGCAACCGCGGCCATCGCCGTCAACAACAGCAGAAGAAATCTCATAGTTAGAATACCGTCCGGTGATGCGTCTCCGCTTTCGTCGCCAACGAATATCGCGGCTCGATCGCGCCCCCATTCACGATCCGCTCCGCGGCATACTCGCCCACCGCCGGACCATGCTTAAATCCGTGCCCCGAGCCTCCGCCGACGATCCACACACTGCCGCGTTCCGGATGCCGGTCGATGATAAAGTCGCCGTTCGACGTGTTCTCATATTGGCAAACGCGCGCCTCCAAAAGCGGAGCATTCCGCAACGCCGGCATCCGCGCGCTCAGCACCTCCCGCGCCGTCGCCAGGGCTTCTGCTGACGGCACGCGATCCATCGTATCCGGATCGACGCGTGGCCCATGTTGATCGAGCGCAATCTTCACGCCCCGGTTTTCCAAGTCCGGGAATCCATACGGTCCGCGCGCATCGCTGAAGTCGATCCACAGCGGCATTGCCGGGGCCGTGAACCGCGCATCGCCTGGCGGCGCACCGAAGAAGTACGCTTCCTGCCGCGTCACTTCGATTCGCTTACCCAGCAATTCCGGGAACACTTTCGGCAGCCACGGCCCGCACGCATACACAAACACGGCCGCTTCCCGCGGCGCCTCGCGCTTCAGGTCTACGCCGCTGCGCCCGGCTTCCGCCGCCACCGCCTGCACCGCGCGCCGCGCCATCAGCGCCCCGCTCTCCGCCTCGAAGATGCCCCACGCATCGTCCGCGCACTCCATCTGCGGATACCGCGCTTTCATCTCCGCTGCGTCAAGTATCTCGAACTTTACGCCGCATCGCGCCAGCGTTTCCCGTGTGGCTTCCGTATATGAATCGCCGCGGCTGGCGGTCCACAACACGCCGGTCTCATGAAAGATCCGCTCGCCCGTGCGAGCGCAAAACTCCTTCCAAAGCACCAGCGACCGCATTGCGGAATGCGTATAGATTTCGTCCGCGCCATAGCCCATGCGGATGATGCGCGATTCGCCGCCGGAACTGGCGCGCGAATTAGCAGGTGCGTAGATGTCGGCCAGCGCCACGCGTAGCCCCAGCCGCCTCAGATGGTATGCCGTCCACGTGCCGAATACACCGGCCCCGATTACGGCTGCATCGTAGTTCATCTTGCCGAATTATTCTAATCGACGGCGGCGTGGCCGCGCGGCAGCAGCAGCCGGAAGCATCCCAGCACCGCGAGCATCAACACCAGGCACGCGACGATACCCGGATTGAATGCTAGATCGGTTTCCAGTTCGCGCAGCAGATTGCCCCACGACGGCAGTGGATCCGCCACGCCCAGCCCGAGTAATCCAAGATTCGCCTCGCTCAAGATGAACAGCGGAATGGATGTCCAAAACTGTGCCAGCAGCACCGGTTTCAAATTCGGCGCCAGCTGCCGCGCCAGCAGGCGGAACCCCCGGCAGCCGCAAGCCTGCGCGTGCAGCATGAAATCGGAGTTGCGCATGTCTCGCACCCCCGCGCGAACCACGCGCGCCGGCGCCGCCCAGCCCAGTGCGCCCAATAGCGCGAACGTGACCAGAATGGAAGCCGATGGGGAGACGTTCAGCGGCAGAATGGCGCGCGCCGCAATCAACAGAAAGATCCATGGCAGTGAAAGCATCAGGTCGACGCCGCGCGTAACGATGCGGTCGACCAATCCTCCGCAATAGCCCGCCAGCCCGCCGATTACAGCCGCCAGCGCCGTCGAAAGAATCGCGGCCGCGGGAGCCAATAGCAGTGAGATTCGGGTCGCCGCCAAAAGCCGCGACAATCGGTCGCGTCCCAAAGCATCGGTTCCCAAAAGGAATCGACTCGACACATGCGCGCCTGGAAACTCTCGGAACTGATGCGCGTACGACGAGCCTGCGATCTGGTCCGCGAATAGCGACGCCACGAACAACGCCGCCAGGAACACCCATGCGAATTGGCGCAGTTTCTTCAGGCGCCCACCTCGCTCTTACTCTTAACGAACACATCGCCCAGCCCGTTCGCCACCTGGGTCGCCAGCGCCACAAACATCGTCAGCGTCACCAGCAACGGCAGGTCGCGCGCCAGCGCCGCCTTCCACGCGAGTTGCCCAATGCCCGGCAGATCGCAAACTACCTCAACGGCCACCGCCGCGCCGAATGCCATGCTCACCGAAACGCCGGCCAGCGCCAGTGCCTGAGGCGCCGCCACCGGAATGATGTGGTACAACAAGATCCGCGACGTGGCGATTCCTCGCGCGCGCGCCGCCATCACATGCGGCAACTCTGCGGCATGCGACAAAACATTCTGTAAGTATTGAAAGACCTTCGGAAAGACCGCCAAAGCCATCACCGCGCGCACCGGACCGCCGTGCACGAATATCAACAGTGCCAGCGCGGCCGAAGGCAGGCACAAAAGCAGTCCGCTGGTGCCTGCTCCCAGCGCCACCCATATCCGGCTGCGCCACACGGCTGCCGGCAACGCAAAAGCCAGCGCCAAAGCCCATCCGCCAATCAGGCCAACCGCCATCAACTGCCCAGTCACCGGCCAGCGCTCGCGTAACAAACCGGCCACGGGGCGGTTCCAGTTTCGCGAACTCCCCAAATCCCCGCGAAATATCGCCGCGGTATGCTCCACCGCGTACCTGGGCAAATTCCCTTGCTCCGGCCGCGCCGCCTCTATAGCCCTCAAAGCCGCCGCATCGCGCGTCGCATCCAATTCGTGTTCGTCGACGCCAAATCCCGGACTCAGCCGGATCATCGCCGCTGTCAAAAAACCGCCCGCCACCACCGTCACCAGCAGCGACGCCAGCAGGCCCGCGAAGTGTTTCAAAACCCGCATCAGTTTACCGCATTCACGCGTTCGGAACTCTCCAATGCATTTGACAGCAAGTGTATCCCGTTCGCCCGTCCCGCTTTGTTCGAATGCTTCGCCTTGTACATCCGCCGGTCCGCCTCCGCCAGCAATTGTTCGGCATCCGATCCGTCATCGGGATAAAACGCTTCGCCCACGCTCAGGTTCACCACACCCGCGCTCAGCATTCCCGCCGCGCTGCACGCAATGCTTCTGAATTCCGCTACTCGCTTGTTCACCGCATCGCGGTCGCTGCCCGGCATCAGAATTACGAATTCATCGCCGCCCATGCGCGCGACATAATCGTACTCCCGGCAATTCTCGCGCAGTACATCGGCCACGTACCGCAAAACCTTGTTGCCTTCCAAATGTCCAAACCTGTCGTTCACCAACTTAAATCCATCCAGATCGCACACCAGCACCGTCATTGGCTCCATCGTGCGGCGGCAGCGCGCCAATTCGCTGTCCAACCGCAAGAATAACGACCTCGCATTCGGCAGCATGGTCAGATAATCGGTGGTCGCGGAATCCTCGGCCAGTTGGAATCGAAGCGCGTTCTCAATGGCCATCGAGACCTTCGAAGTGATCGCCAACAGGATGCGCAGGTGGTCGCGCGAAAACGCATTCTGATCCGACCGGTAAAGCGTCAACGCCCCGATCACGCCATTCACGCCTTCGAGCGGCACTGCCAACGCCGACCGCAGCGTGCTGTATTTCGCTGGATCGTTCAGATATCCACCTTCCACCGACGGGTTGCCATTGAGCACGCTCTTGCGGTTCTCCGCCACCCAACCGGACAATCCTTCGCCGAGTGGAATTTCCAGCGACGAAAACAGCCGGTAATTCTCCCCATTCACATAATGAGGCACCAGCACCTTACCGCGGCTCACGTAAACGGCAATGGCATCGTACGGCACCATCTTCTTCAACCGCATCGAAACCACCGATAGAGTCTCGTCCAGGCTAAGCGAATTGCCCAAGTCCTGCGTCAACTCGAACAACAGTTGTACTTCCTGCCGAGCCGCCGCGATCGAAGCCAGGAAATCTCCCTCGCGGTTCGACCCGGCTGGTTGTGACACCTCAAATCCAGCCGCCGGCTCCAGCCCATTCACGATTTTCAAATCGGTCGATAGCTTGGTATCGGGCAGCGGTTGCGACTGCGCCATCTGCTCGAGTTCACGATAGCGGCGCGCCAGCACCTCCACCACTTTAGGATCGAGGGCCGTACCCGCCAGCGAGATCACTTGTTGCATGGCCTGATCCAGCGGCAGCGCCCGCCTGTATTGCCGGTCCGCCGCCAGCGCATCCAGGCAATCGACCGCGGCCAGCACGCGGGCGCCTAAAGGGATGGCCTCACCCTTCAGCCCATCGGGATAGCCCGAACCGTCCCACCGTTCATGATGAGACCGCACGAGCGGCACAACAGGATATGGGAATGAGACGCGTTCCAGGATCTCCGCTCCCACCACCGGGTGGATCTTCATCTTCTCGAATTCTTCCGGCGTCAAACGCCCTGGCTTCGAAATGATGTGTTCGGGCACCGCCAGCTTGCCGATATCGTGCAGCAATGCCGCCGCCCGCAGCGCTTCCAGTTCGGGCTCCGGCAACCCCATATCTTTCCCGATCTCCACTGCGTAAACACGCACCCGGCGTAAGTGTTCGTGAGTGGTGTGATCCTTAGCTTCAATCGCCAGCGCCAGCGCTTCAATCGTGCGCAGGTGTAATCCAGCCATCTCTTCTACGTGCCGTTTCTCATCGCGCAACCGATCCAGGTACATCCTGTATGAGCGGTGGATGAAGTAGATGATCGGTAACAACAACACCGATCCCTGCCAGTGAACTTGCCGGCTGAATAAGTTGATGATCCAGGCGATCGACGAGCCGAGTATATAAAAAGGAAAGGACCAGAAATACGCCCCGTGCCAGACTGTGCCGAAACGTTTATGTTCTGTAAGTGCAATGGCCGCCGCAATGGGCAAGGTATTCAGCGCGAAACAGAGCAGAGCCGCAACCACCAGCAGGAAAGGCCCCGCCGATCCAAACGAATAAATCGTGGGCCAGTGATAAAACCGGTAAGCGGCTGCCACCGCCATCGCAGTGGTGGCGATGTTAAAGGCGACCTGGAGCGGCCGTGGACGCTGCCGTGCTTTCCACAAGCACTGTACCAGCGTTCCCAAGCAGCTGATCACGATAGTCTCGGGGAGGGACATCTCCGCAATCCCGATCAGGCTGAAGAGGAAGCAAATCGACATCGTCCCCGGTATTCCGGGCAGATTCACCTTCATGCCGGACGCCAGGGTGGACAGGATCAGGTAAAAGCAAAAGCGGGCGATGTCTTCCGTTCGCCAAGGGTAAGAAGAGGCGGCGATGGTGGCCGCGCCGGCCGCCAGGGTAACGGCAACAAGCATTCTGGCTTTCAACGGCATCGGCGGTTACTCCACGTTAGCGCGCGCAACATGCGTTTTGGCGGATGAGCGCCGCCTTCCGCGATGCAGTTACCCATCGGCCGACACAGCCTATCAACGAAGGTAGTAGTATCCCCCATAGAATTAGATTGCGCGAAGCCGACGGCTACCATATAGTTATAATGTGTCGTAAATAGCCGACTTACAAGGGTTACTTAAAGACTACGAAGTACTTGCCGTACCACGGTTTATTTAATTCCATACGGCGCCTGGCAATGGATAGTATGTCGCAATTATCCAACGTTAACTAACTCGATGCCGGCTGGGGAGAATCGAAACACATGTCAACTGGGTTTACCGCTGGAACACCCGATCCGGGAGTGTTGGCGACGCTCTTAGCTTCGGATCGAAACGGGGAATACGTAGGCCGCGACAGGATCCGCCGCTTCGTGCCGGACGCACCCAACACTCAGGAACAGTCCGGTCTAAGCTCGGCCCTAATTGAAGATCTTTTCCTGCGCCATGTTCATCTGAAGCGATGCAATACCATCGGCGCCGCCAGCGAATCGATGGCGCTCGCTTATCCGATTGTCGACAAAGTATTCCGCGACGTTCGCAATCAGCGTTTGCTCGAAGTAAGCGGCATGATCGGCGACGATTACATTTTCAACCTCACCAACGCCGGACGCACCGTCGCCGCGGAACGGTGCCGCATGTGCCAGTATGCGGGTCCGGCTCCAGTTAGCCTGGCGGACTATCAGAAAGCGATCCTCGATCAACGTCCGCAGGTTGCGGTCAATCGAGCGGCGCTGCGCCTCGCCTTCGGGGATCTGGTCGTAACTGATCGCCTGCTCGATCAACTCGGCCCCGCGCTGGTAGCGCAGAATTCCATGTTCCTGTACGGCCCGGCAGGCACGGGTAAAACCAGTCTGGCGGAACGCCTGCTGCGCGTCTACGGCGATCAACTCGCCATGCCCTATGCCGTCGAGGTGGACAATCAGATCATCGTCCTTTTCGACCCCGCGGTCCACGAGCGCGTACATGTTGAACTCGACAACGCAGACCCGCGCTGGGTCATTTGTCATCGTCCCTGCGTCATCGTGGGCGGCGAACTGATCCCCAGCATGCTTGAACTGCGCCGCGATGAGTCCTCCGGAACTTATGCTCCGCCCGTCCAAATGAAAGCCAACGGCGGCATGCTGGTCATCGACGACTTCGGCCGGCAGTTAATCTCGCCCCGCGACTTGCTCAATCGCTGGATCGTGCCGCTCGACCGCCGCGTCGACTATCTTTCCTTGAATTACGGCGTCCGCTTCCAGATTCCCTTTGAAACGATGATCGTTTTCGCCACCAACCTGGAGCCGAGCGAACTCGCCGACGAAGCCTTCCTGCGCCGTATTCCGAACAAGATCCTGGTGGACGCCATCGCCCCAGATGTCTTCGACGAGATCTTCCGCCGTGTCATGGCGAGCTTTAAGATGACTGCTGAAGAAGGCGCCTGCGAGCATCTGCGCAAACTGTGCATTCAACGCGGCGGCGACCTTCGGCCTTGTTATCCGCGAGATATGTGCCGTATTATCCGTGCCTTGAAAACCTACGAAGAGCAACCCTTGGGCGTACAGTGTGGGGACTTGGACCGCGCCGTGGAACTATTCTTTGGCGGCATGCAAGCCGGGCACTCGAACTAGCAGCTGCTCTACGCTTGATCCGGCGATACAAAGAGGAGATAGATGCGACTCCAGCACAACCAAGACATCCGCACCGGGGAAAGGCGCCCGTTTCAAGGCACCCTTCAAGTTTCCTGGCTGGCCCGTACGGGAGAAACCAAAACCATCAGAGCGAAGTGCCTCGACATCTCCGAACTCGGCGCCAGGATTGAATGCGAACAACCCATCGAGTTTCGCACACAAGTGTATGTGCAAGCGCCCGGCCATGGCCTGATGGGCAACGCCACCGTTCGCTATTGCCGCCGCACTGGGATTAAGCACAACATTGGTTTAATGTTCAATCTGGTAGCCAGCGAAGCGGAGACCGGCAGAAAGCGTCTCAACCAGAAATCGGATCACGGAGAACTTGGAAAGTCATGAGTGTGGAGCGAAGTATTCGTTTGATGACGCCGCAGGAAAAGCAGGCGAAACGGGAGTGGGGCACCGGCGCGTGCCAGGCTAGCGCATGTACGACGCGTGCCGCGTATCTGGTTCTGGAGACCTCGCCGGACGCGCCAAACGCAGACTGGTGGCAATATTGTTGCGCCCGACATGCACGAAACTTCGCAGAGAGGCACGGGCTCGAAGTTCCCGCCGCGCCAGGCCGTGGCGCAGCGCGCGCCACGGTGGCGGCGGAGCCTCTTTCAGCCCTGTAACTCGCGAAATTTCCGCAGCAGTTCATAGATCGCCACACCGCCTGCCGTCGCGACGTTCAATGAATGCTTGATTCCCAACATCGGAATGCGCACATGAGTGTCGCACGCCTCCGAAATTTCCGGACGGATCCCATCCACTTCATGCCCAAAGATCAGGCAGACCGGAAAGCGCGGCCTCCAGTCAAACAGATCCACCGCATGCACGGTCGTCTCTATTGCGACAATCTCGATGCCTCGTCCGCGCATGCCGCCAATAAACCGCAAGGGATCGGCCGCGTGTTCCCACGGCACACGTTCCTCCGCGCCTAACGCGGTCTTGGTAATCGCCCGTTTTGGCGGATGGCTGGTGATCCCGCACAGATACAGCTTTTCAACGCCAGCCGCGTCCGACGTCCGGAAAAATGCGCCGACGTTGTACATGCTGCGGACGTTGTCGAGTAGGATCGATACCGGCAAGGGGCGGAGACGCTCATAAGCGGCAGCGCCCTGCGTGGCTTGAAAGGGAATGCGCTCCATATGCCGTGTGCGTCCTCAGTTGGGATGCACGTCGCCTACAATCACATACTGGGCATTGGCGATCTTTAAAGCCATCCGGAACGCAACGCTCGCGTAAGGTGGGACGTTAGTCACATCCGTGGTATCGCTGGCCACCAAGTTTCCCGCGCCGTCAGCGAGATAGCAAGTTACATTCGCGGAAGCAACCGTCTGGCTGGTGTTGTTACGCACCAAGCCGGTAATCGAGGCCGGATGTGACTCACGAGCAATCCGGAGATTTACTACATCCAAGTCGGAGGATGTGTATACCGTGTAGGAAAGCCGCTTCTGCGGGAGTGGAGGCTCCGCGGGCTCGACAGCCGCCGTGTGATTGTAGGAATCTACCGCACGGGTGCGAAACACGCCGCTAGCCGCGCCGGTCACGAGCGCTATCAGGGACAGCACCGGGACTGCTATCATCGCCGCGGCTCTGACCTTTTGCCGCCGTGTGCGATTGGTCAGATACAGCGGATCGTCGGAAGCATGCCCGGACAGGAATCGATCAACGCGCCAGCGAAGAGGGTCAAGTGGCTTCAGCAACGCATCATACTTTGACTTTCCCGCAGGCATCGTGCAACTAATTATAACGCGCAGGCCATAAACTCATTCCCGCATCACCCGCGCAGCCAGAGCCGATACCGCGCCACCCCACGAACAGGAAAGAAATAGTCCCAACGGCTCGCGCGCGTCGATGGTTCGGGGTCTATGCCGCACCACGTCGAGCACATCGCCCGGGTGAGGTCCGGTATTGCCGGCGATGGCAGGCAGAAACCCCTGCCGTGCACAGAGCAAACCCAATCCCAGTTCTACCGCGGCGGTCCCCGCGCCTAGGTATCCCGTGTATCCCTTCAGCGCTGTCACCGGAGCGCGGCCCGCCATACCGCCAAGGGCTACCGCTTCGCAGGAATCTTCCGCAGCGGTGCCAAGGCCGGAGGCAACCGTGAAATCAATATTAAGGCTGCCGATCGCCTGATGAGAAGCCTGGCAAACCGTTTCGGCAGTCCATGCCGGGCGCCATTGCTCTTGCGTTCCCATTGCCGATCCCGCGCCGCAGAGTTCGCCGAGAAGCTTAGCTCCGCGTCCCACGGCGTGGTCCCATCGCTCCAACACCAGAAAGCCAGCGCCCTCGCCCAGCACCAGACCATCGGCGTCCGCGTCGAACGGGCGATAAGCCTCGCCGGGGTCGCGATGGGAAAGCAGCCCGGCTTGTTCGTAAGCAAGGAAGTTACCGGGCGTCGCCAGGGAATCATACCCGCCCGCGAGGGCCACATCGCACCGCTCTTCCAGCAGATCCAAGTAGGCCGCCTGTACCGCCTGCGCCGATGCCGTGTCCTTTTGGGTGAAATTTCCGTTGGGACCGCGAATGCCGAATTCGGTCGAAAGCAGGGCCAAGCCGCCATTCGCCAAGGTTCGCAGGCAAATGTAGCGATCGATGAGGTGCGACGACAGACCACCCAGATACTTGTAATCCATATCGCGGCCCGCATCCCACGCCATCAGCAACGACGGAAAGAAATGATCGTACTCCACACCTGTCTGGCCCGAACCTACATGAATGCCTACGCGAGAAGCGTCCATCTTGCGCGGATCGATACCGCTCTGGTCGACAGCCTCGCGTGCCGCGCGCATGGCGAACTGCACCGACCGGCCCATGAATTTTGAATTCTTGGGGTACTTCAGGAATTGCTCAACATTGAAGTCACCCACGGATGCCAGCGCTCGCGCGGGATGCCCCTCGACCTCGAAGGCGCACGCCCTGGCAATGCCTGATTCTCCGCGATAGCTGCGCGCAACATTTTCCTCAGCGGTGAGTCCGAGAGGCGTTACCAGCCCCACGCCTGTTATGGCAACGCGTTGCATATCCCTTCAGAGATTTTAACAACACGATGGCCTCATCCGGCTAGCTGGTACTAAAAGGAAAAGGCTCCGCGTGAGGCGGAGCCTTCGATCCGATTGAACAAGTACAGAAGCGGGAACCTTTACCCCCGGCGGGAACGGCGCCGCAGAAGCCCCAAGCCGAGCAGTCCAGATCCCAATAGAGCCATGCTGATCGGTTCCGGTGTGCCGGTGCCGGTTTCGAAGCTTTGCGTAAACTCGCTCAGCGCACCGCCTGCACCCGTTTGAATATCTTTGAAGACGTAAACGGGTGTAGTGTTCGGGAAGGGGCTTGAAAATACCGGCTGATTTGGCGTGTCCGAGGCCACAGTAATCTGTCCAAGCGGTGGAACGGTACTGGTGCCAGCGGTGTTCGTGCAGAGATCCTCATCCGCACCCGAGGTGGCGATCGGGTTCGCGCAAGCTCGCTCCGTGATGGTGGCGTTCGCACCACCGATGGACATGTCGATCTGGTTCATGCCGCCGACCACTTCGAACAGGAACTGTTCGTCCTGGTTGGCCTGCAGATTCGGGTTGAATTGCAAGTACGCGGTGCCGGCCGCGGAATCATAATCGGATCCTGACAGGATGTCGATGATGCCGGAAGCGCCGCCGGAGGGGTTTAATGTTTGGAAGTTCTCGAATGTCAGAGAACCGCAGCTTACCACCGTGCTACTGGTGACTACACCACCCGTTCCAGTTCCAGAAATCGTGCAGGGGATCAGAGATGCACTTGCCACGCCGAGCGAGAGCACCGAAAAAGCTACCGTTACTACCAAAGCCTTCATTACATTATCCTCCGAATAAAGCAACACCAGTCGTAGGATACTGCGGACGGCGGAGGCAAAGCAATCCGTCGTCTTCTGCATTAGTATCCTGATATACAAGGACTTAGTGATCTAGCTCACAGACTAGGCGGGTTATGTACGGCGACGTCCGGAAGAAGGCCGCGAAATAAACGATGGGGGCAAAAAAAGGCCCCGCACTTGGCGGGGCCTTTGGAATTGATAGGAGAGTGAATGGTCAGATCAAACTAATTATTGCGGGATTTGCGGCGAAGCAGGCCGAGACCAAGCAAACCAGAACCCAGCAGAACCATGCTAACGGGCTCAGGCGTCCCCGTTTCGAAACTCTGTGTGAACTCGCTCAACGCACCACCCGCGCCAGTCTGGATATCTTTGAAAATATACACGGGCGAGGTGCTGGTGAACGGAGTAGAGAATACGGGCTGGTTGGGCGTGCCCGATGCAACCGTGATCTGGCCGAGCGGCGGTGCAGAGGATGTGCCACCCGCATTGGTGCAAAGATCTTCGAGATCGCCGGAAGTGGCGATCGGATTCGCGCAAGCGCGCTCAGTTACCGTTGCGTTGTCGCCGCCGACTGACATGTCGATCTGGCTGATGCCGCCCCAGACCTGGAATAGCAGCTGTTCGTCCTGATTGGCCTGCAGGTTCGGATTGAGCTGCAAGAAAGCTGCACCGGTGCTCGTGTCATATTCCGTTCCCGACAGGATGTCAACCAGTCCGGAGGCCCCGCCGGTCGGGTTCAGGACTTCAAAATTGTCAAACGTCAGACCGCCGCAGGTCACTACCGTCGCGCTGCTGACTGCGCCGTCGACGCCGGTTCCGCTGACCGTGCAGGGTACCAGAGATGCGCTCGCAACACCGAGCGATAATGCCGAAAATGCCAAGATACCCAACAGCTTCTTCATTGCGTTTCCTCCGAATCGCGTTTCTAAATTTGGTTACAAATCTGCCTGTTCGTTACAACGCAGGCTAAACAAGGACAATTTGAAGGATACAGCAGTCACCCTAAAAATGCAATATTCTTCACAGAGATTTCTGCGATTTCTTTCCCAACAAACTTTAATGTAATGCTGCACTTGCCTAGGCCTTCCAGTACTATTGGCGCAAAACTACTAAGAAGTCCCGCAGCACCCCTATAGATTGTGCTCCATCGCACGGCTGCACCATTAGGCGGATGGCGAAAGAGGCAGGGGAGCTTAAGTTCTAGTACCTTGGCGGGGTTCGTCCAGCAGCTTTTGTTGGTTCTAAACCATACAATGGCAGCGCCGATCAGCGTCCGCGGCTGCGGGCTTCTACTCCCAAGGCCGACTGGGGCTCCATCTCTGGCACGGGAGCCTTCTTGGGGCGGACATCGAGATGCGAAGCCAGGAGCGCGTGCCGGTTGCGGCTGTATTTGGGGGAGCCAGGCAGTCCGTCGAGCGCCTGCCACTCGGCAGGCGAGATTTCCTGCACCGCCGGCAGGTACTTCTGCAGATAGTTACGGAGCCGCTCTTGTACGGACCGGTTCGCCGAATTACTGAGGACGAAAAGCAGCTCAGCGATAGGCCTATCCGATAGAATCTGGTAGACTTGTGAAGGCTTCTTGACCCGGGCTGAGCGCAGCGCCTGTTCCAGTTTATGGGCGTGGGGTTCCAGGTTACGGGTTTGCTCAATTTCCGCTTTGGAGAGCGAAAGGGACTTTAGGAAGCTGACCTTGTCCTTGGGCGAGAACTTGGCAGTGAGCGCTAGCAGGAAGGGCGCGAACCGGGCTGGAAAAGGGATATTGGCCGATTCGACCAGCTTCGTTGCTTTTTCGAACCGCTCTGCCGCCTGCAAGTTTAGCTTTGCGCCAGCCAGTGCCGGCGAAAACAATGAGGAGAGCCCCTCATGGTCTAGCGCCCGCAACACCTCCGCCGGGCTCGACTCGCCGGCGATGTGCATTAATTCCTCTTTGAGCACCAGGGGTGCGATCGATTTTTCCACATGCGCTTCGCGGGCGTTCTGGTACTGCGTCCGCGTGCGCTCTTCGACGGCGAAACCCAGCCTGATGCGCAATCGAGTAAGCCGCAACAGGCGCACCGGGTCGTCGTAAAACACGTACGAATGCGCCGCGCGGATCTCGCGCCGTTCCAGGTCAGCCAGCCCGTTGGTCGGGTCAAGCAGCAGGCCGCGGGACGCACGATTGAGCGACAGCGCCATGGCATTCATGGTGAAGTCGCGGCCTCGCAGATCTTCTTGAATCGGTGCCGCTGTCACTTGCGGCTTGCCGCCCGTCTTGGCGTAGCGTTCCTTGCGGGACATGGCTAGTTGAGCGGTAACTCCGTTTTCGAACAGCATCTCCGCCGTGCGCCGATTCTCATCGAGGGCCAGGATGCCGGCGCCTTGCTGCTGGAGTACTTTGGCTAATTTCAGCGCCGGGCCTTCCACGCTGAAGTCCAGGTCGCGCACCCGGAACCCGCCCAGCATGTCGCGCATGCCGCCGCCCGTCAGAAACAGGTTGACGCCGGCCGTTCCCGCCGCCTCCTGTACCAACGCCAGCACGCGATTCTGATCTGTGCTGAGGTGGCTCTCCAACCGGAACATATAGTCGCTCATGGAGTCTCAGGCCCTGGGGTGATGCCGGTCAATGGTCTGGCGCAAGCGCGAGCGCATTACATGAGTGTAGATCTGCGTAGTGGAGATGTCGGCATGGCCCAACATGGTCTGAACGCTGCGCAAGTCGGCCCCGCCTTCGAGCAAGTGCGTGGCGAAGCTGTGGCGGATGACGTGCGGCGTCAAATTCCTGAAAACGCCGGCTTTACGCCCATGGCCGCGGAGCAGCTTCCAA
Organism: Bryobacterales bacterium; assembly: GCA_963738375.1. Lineage (GTDB taxonomy): Bacteria > Acidobacteriota > Terriglobia > Bryobacterales > Bryobacteraceae > Bog-159. The sequence continues at coordinate 268,599 of CAVTWL010000010.1, forward strand.
AAAGCCTGGCGCGTCATGGGCCCCCCGCGCGCGGTCACGAAGAGGTGGCGGCTGGAGCGACCCTTCAAGATCGCCGGCCGGCTGGTTTCGAGGTACGAGCGCACGGCGGCTAGAGCCGGCTTGCCCACCGGCACCATGCGCTGCTTGCGCCCTTTGCCGGTGGCGCGGAGGACGCCAAGTTCCAGGTTCAAGTCCGATACGCCAAGATTGCATAGCTCCGAAACGCGCAGACCGGTGGCGTATAGCAGCTCGATCATGGCGTGGTCGCGCGGCCCGGTGGCGCGATTTTCGTCCGGAGCTTGAGAGATACGCTCGATATCCTCCTGATTGAGGAACTTAGGGATGGTTTGCCATTGGCGGGGCGCGGCCAAATGTTCGGTGGGATCGGTGGTCAATCGGCCTTCCCGTACAAGGAATGCGTAAAGACTGCGGAGCGTTGAAAGATTACGGGAGACGGACCGCGCGCTGAGTTTGGCCTGATAGAGCGAGTCGACATAGCGGCGAATGCTCTCGGTGTTAGGAATCTCTCCCCCACAATGCTTGTCTGCAAACCGCACAAACTGGTTCAGATCGGTTTGGTAAGCGCCGAGTGAGTTGACAGCTAATCCCTTTTCGATTCTGCAAAAATTGAGGAACAACACGGCCTCGCCAGCTAATACTCCTTTGGCTGGCTCCGGCACGTTATCCATCGTGCCAATGATACAATAACCCCGACCGATGTTTAAAACATTGTTGACCATTAGAGGTTGATTTGGCAGGTTCGACCTCAAAAAAAGTGCGGATCAGCCGTTTTTCACGCGAGCCGCTACTGGGGTTCGTGAACCCAGCGAGCTATCTTCGGCCCGCCGGCGTCGAACTGCTATCCCAGGACGGCAACTACTCCTTAGTCCCGTACGACGAGGTCAGAGCGGTCCAGTTCGTCAAGGCCTTCGAACCTCCCGACCCGGCAACGGAGCGCAAAACATTCAGCACCCGGCCTAAGATGGACGGCCTGTGGTTGCGGGTTAAGTTCCGTGACGGCGAAGTAATGGACGGCATCCTTGCCAACAATCTGCTGCTGACTGACTTACAAGGATTCACCGTGGTGCCGCCGGATCCCTATTCCAATAACCAACGATTGTTTCTGCCCCGCGCGGCTTTGATCGAAGTGCTGGTGCTGGGTGTCGTGGGCAGCCCCCTGCGTACCCGGAAACCTAAGCCGGCGGCGAAAGAACAAATCGGGCTATTCGACTGAGTTATAGCGGACGCTGGATTCGATGGTCGGTTACCCGTATGCCCCCCGCGTCGATGGTGACACGCTTAGGCATGTGACAGCGGGAACATTCGAGCGGCGCGCCGTTGTGCATGGTGGGATGGCAACTGCGGCAGACCGCCCGGTATTCCGCAGCCGTCTTCGAAAAGCTATGGGCCGGGTGGCACGTAGTACAGGTCAACTTGCCAGCAGAATCTTGAAAGCAGCGCGATGCCAGTAGCCGGTAGCCGGCGCTGTTCAGCTCGATCGAGTCTTCGGCTGGCGTAGCCGCCCCATGAGTTGGGTTGGTCCCGCGGGCCTTCGCATGGCACGACAAACATACGCTTGCGCCCGGCTTAACCAAGGCCGCGGCGGTGTGGCAACTGGCGCATCCGAATTCTGGCGCGTGGTCAGCCGGTTGGAGCGCATGACAGTTCATGCAGGCAGGCGAGAAGCGGAAGCTGGTATGTGTAACGTATTTCCCTGCATCGGCGGCTTGCCAGGCCACGGGCAATTCGACACCGCCGCTCAGCAGGATGCGCAGGTGCCGACCCGAGCCGATCGCGGCATCGATGGCTTTCCGGCGTGGGTTGCCGTCGACATCGCGCGTTTCCAGGTAAGTTCGGCCGTCCTTTTGAATCACGCTGTATTTGTCGGCGGTAAAAGGTGACAAAACCGGCGATTCGGAATAACTGTGCGCCATCCCGGTTGCGCTAAACTCTTGCGCGGGATCCGCTGCCGGCGCGCGCAATTGCGCCAATTGCAGCCTTACCTTGCCGGATTCCGGCGCGTCTCGATGATACTGCAGGAAGGATTCTAACTCGCCGGCGGCGGCTTGGCCGTCCTGACGCCGCAAGTCGATCTGAGCCAGCACAAGCTGCGGATGCGAAAAATGCGCCGGATCGAATGTAACCGCGGCTGTGAGATACCTTCTGGCGAGCTGTAACTGGTCTGAGTAAAAATAATTCATGCCTAACTGATAGTTAGCCAGCGCATCGTTGGGGCGGATCAGTGCCGCCTGCACGTTATATTGCAGGCCTTGCTGGAACGGGCCCAAATTGAGTAGCACGCCCCCCAGATTCGCCAGGGGCTGATAGGCTGTGGGGTCGGCAGCCAAAGCTTTTCGAAAGCAGCTTTCCGCGCGCGTATAATCCCGCGACTGGAATGCAATGGTGCCGAGGTGGTTCCATGCTTCGGAGTATCTCGGCGTCAGCGTGACGGCGCGCTCTAAACGAGCAACGGCTCCCTCGATATCGTGGCGGCCCAACCGCCGCAGCGCCTCATCGTATTCATGACGAGCCTTATCAGGAATGGCGAGTTCCCTGCTCGAAACCGTGGCCTCGCGCCGCAGACTGTCGTGTAGTTCAAAATCGTTATCGCGTAGCTCCACTTTCACTTCAACCCGATTGCGCCCGTCCGCCTGGCTCGGCCCGACCTCGATGGTGCGGCGCATTTCGCCGCGCGCCGGCACGAACAGACCCAGCGTATAGGCACCCGCGGCAATATGGCGAAAGCGAAATTGGCCGTCGTCTGCCGCCAGAGTGTTCTCTTCGAAAGGCGCGTTGTCGCCATGCAGCCAGACCGTCGCGCGCGTGGGGGGAAGCGACTTGCCGCGCAGTTCATAGAGGTCGGTCTGCGCGCGCGCGCAGGCGAGCGCCATCAGTACGAGAAACGCGAGGCGCGCCTGCGGCATTTCATCAATATAACCGGGAGACCGTTCGCCGCAGTTATAATCTCGTCATGATTGACTATGCCGAGGCCGGCCCCGAAGTCCGAGCCGTGTACGACGACATCATGGCAACCCGCCAAATCGACTGGATCAATAATTTTTGGAAGGCGCTGGCGCACGATCCCGCTACGCTGCGCCGCACCTGGGAGAGCATCAAGCAGATCATGGCGCCCGGTGCGCTCGATCCACTCACGAAAGAGATGGTCTACCTGGCGGTCAGCGCCTCCAATCAGTGCCCTTATTGCATTGCCTCGCATACGGCCGCGGCCCGCAAGGCAGGTATGTCCGATGCCATGTTCGGCGAATTGATGGCGGTGGTCGGCATGGCTAACGAAACCAACCGGCTCGCCAGCGGCTATCAGGTGGAAATCGACGAGCGGTTTCGGTCCGCTGACGTTACTCCTCGATCGTAAGTTTGACAGGCTGTTCGATCAGCTTCGGCTCTTTGCCCGTCGTCAGCAGCATCAGCGCGAAGCGGCCCGCTGCCGCGTTGGCGGGAATCTTGAACTTCACGCTGGTCGGCGTTTGCTCGGTCAACACCAACAGCACGTCATTCTTCTGGTCCGTCAGGTACACCTTGGCAACTTGCGCCTTGTCCAAATTCTCCCCAGCCACGGTAATCTCGTCCCCAGCCTTCCCACTGGCTGGATCGACGGTGCTCATCTTGGGCACCGATTGCGCGAAAGCGGTCAGGCCAAAAACCAGCAAGATTGGCGCTGCAAAGGACAGTTTCATCTGAAATCTCCATCTCTAGATTCAATGTATGTCCATTCCTTCACGAATTCAAGGGGGAGGCCGGTTCAAATCATCTCGTTAAGTAGTTCGGGCCGCGGACGAGGGATCACCACTTTGTTCACCAACAGTCCCTTCCGCGCGATGGCCTGCGCCGCCGCGGCGACCGCGCTCTCCACAGCCGCCACGTCTCCGGTCAACGTCACGAAAGCTTTGCCGCCCAGCGCCATGGCCAGCCGGACTTCGATCAACTGCACATCGGCGGCTTTGGCCGCGGCGTCCGCTCCCTCAATCAACGAGGCCACCGAGAACGCCTCCACGATGCCCAACGCTTGCAACTGTTCCACCTTCACGGAGCCCGCAATGGCTGGAAAAATCGACTCGTGCAGGTTCGCGATCATGAAACAGTCGATCACCGAAAAGCTGCCCGCCGTGTTGCCCGAGGCGACGGCGGCCTGCACTGCGCCCACCTCACCCCGCACCATCACCATATATTTGCCCGAGCAGATGGAGCGCGCCAGCACCAGTTCCACGTCCGCCGCCTTCAGCATCGCATCGCAAACCTGGTAACCCGCCGCGATGCTGCCCATTTCGACCATCCCGATGGAATTCCTGTCCATTGTTCTATGCCACGATTTCGATGAAGTCGGCGGTTACCCGGGCCACCCGCCCGTCGATACTTGCGTGAATGCCAGCGCCCAGTTCGCCTTCTCCCATGCGCCCGATCGTCTGGCCCCGGCCTACCCTGGCGCCACGCTCCACCATCGCCGTGGCTGCCACCCCGGCGTGCTGCTTCAGCTTCACGCGCACCGCCGCCGGACGATGTTCCAAGCTGTCGTAAGGCGTATCGGCTTCGTATTCTTCCACCTTCAGGCGCTTGCGCAGCATGCTTAGCGGCACGCGCCGGTATTCCTTCATCGGGTGCGGCTCAACCGGCTTTTGCTGCACGAACTTCAATCCCGCCGCACGCCGGTCCTGCTTGCCTACATCGCATGCTTCCTTGGGATAGAGGTCTTCCGGACACGCGTACAAGGTACACAACCCGCAGGCGCAGCAAAGCTCCGACCACTGGTTCCAGTTCTGCGCGCCCGTCAAAGTAAAGCCCAGGCTCCGCATCACTTTGTGCGGCATCACCTCGTAACCCAGCAGATAGCGCGGGCAAAACTCGGTACAGTAGCTGCACTGGTCGCAAGCGGATTTGCCGATGTGGCTCATCTGGGCCTGCGAGCGGTCGCCGCGCGCGATCAGATAGTGTTCGCGCGGCAGTACGATCAATCCGCCCGTGGTCTTCGTCACCACATCGTCCAGGTCGAAGGTCAGCGACCCCATCATCAGCCCGCTGACGAATACGCCGAAGTCCGCCACCTTCGATCCGCCAGCCCGCGCCAGCAACTCGCGAAACGGAGTCCCGATCGGCGCCCAGAACGATTTCGGCTGGTTCACCGCTCCCGCAATGGAAAGGAACTTCGCCGTCACCGGCGCGTCTCGCGCCGCCTGATGCACGTTATACAGCGTCTCAACGTTGTTGACCACGCAGCCCACGTGCAGAGGCAACCCCGCGGGCGGAATCAACCGTCCGGTCGCCGCATACACCAATTCGTATTCATCTCCGGATGGGTAAAAGTCCCCCAGGGTGACGAACTCGACCCCGCTAGCCGGCGCGTGCGATTGGAGCGCATGCAGCGATTCGGAATTCTTCGACTTGACGCCGATCTTCGCAACTTGAGCGCCCGTCGCCTCCATCATGGCGAGCGTGCCCGCCACAACCTCCGCTGGAAAATGCTTCATCAGCTCGGCGTCTTTGTGGATCAGCGGTTCGCACTCGGCGCCGTTGGCAATCACGAATTCCACCCGCGACTTCGCCTTCACGTGCGCGGGAAAGCCGGCGCCGCCGGCACCCACCACTCCGCATTCGCTCAATTTGGCCGCCAGCATTCGTCACCCGTTACTCTAACAGCCTGCTAACATTCACGCGCTGTCAGGTCTGCTACGTTGGGGTGCATGCCTACCCGCATGCGCGCTCTCCTCTACCTGGCACTGGCATTCGCGCCGCTCCGGCTCGCCGCTCAACTCACCCCAACAGTCACCGCCAAAATCGACGCCATCGCCGAACAGGCCTTGGCCGATAGCGGAGCGCCCAGCGCCTCACTCGCCATAGTCAAGGATGGCCGAATCGCTTATTTACACGCCTATGGGAAGGCGCGCCTCGATCCCGCCACGCCCGCTCGCCCCGAAATGCGCTACAGCATCGGCTCGGTCAGCAAGCAGTTCATGGCCGGCGCAATCTTGATGCTGCTTGGCGAGGGCCGCCTCTCGCTCGATGACAAGGTGGGCAAATATCTGCCGGAGCTGACCCGCGCCAACGAGATCACCATCCGCGAACTGCTCTCGCACACCTCGGGCTACCAGGATTACTATCCCCTCGACTATGTCGCGCCTTATATGCTGAAGCCGGTCACGGCCGGCGAAATCCTGAAGACTTGGGCGGGCAAGCCGCTCGATTTCGATCCCGGCACCCGCTGGCAGTACAGCAATACGAACTTCGTGGCGGCGGGCCGCATCCTGGAGAAAGTCACCGGTTCCGCCCTCGCCCCTTTCATGCGGAAACGCATCTTCCAGCCTCTCGGCATGACCTCGGTGATCGACCTCGACGAAACGTCCATGGGCGATTCCGACGCCGCCGGCTACACGCGTTTCGGGCAAGGGCCCGCGCGCCCGGCGCCGCCGGAAGGGCGCGGCTGGCTGTTCGCCGCGGGCGAACTGGCGATGACCGCGCAGGATCTCGCCCGTTGGGATCTCTCCCTGATCGAGCACAAGCTCCTGGCGCCCGCGTTGTTCTCCACTATGATCGACCCCGTCCGCCTGGCGAACGGCGCGCCCACCGGCTACGCCTTAGGCGTCGGCGTTACCGATGCCGACGGGCATCCGATGCTGCAACACGGCGGCGCCGTCTCCGGCTTCGTCAGCCTCAACACGGTGTGGCCCGATCAACGCGCCGCACTGGCCGTTTTCGTCAACATGGACGGCTCCAGCGCCCCCGGCGCCATCACGCGCCAGATCGCCCCGATCCTGCTGGCCGAAGCGGAAGATCCGCGCGCAGCGCAACAACTGGAACAGGCACGGACCATTTTCGTAGGATTGCAGCAGGGCAAGATCGACCGCTCGCTGCTCGATTCGGATGCCGATGCCTACTTCACCCCGCAAGTATTGGCGGACGCGGCCGCGAGCCTGGGCCCACTGGGCGAGCCGCAAATCTTCCACCAGAGTTCCGTCGAGCTGCGAGGCGGCATGACCTATCGCCACTTCCAAATCGAATTTAAAGGCAAATCCCTGCACCTGAGCACCTTCACCACGGTGGAAGGGAAGCTGGCGCAATATCTGATTCAGTAAAGGCAGGCGTTAGCGACCGATCAAAATTCCGACAGAAGCCGGCTGCACATCCAACCGTTCAATGCGATGCCCCAGTTCAAAAGGCTCTCCGACCTTGGCATTTGGGTACGCTTCGATCAGGTAATTGCGAATCAGGAAATCGAGCAACCGCCCTTCAATGACGATGCCCGACACTTCCACCTGTTCCACATCCACCGTAGCCGTGCCGCCCGACGACCGGATCCGCGCGGTAATGGTCACCGGACGTGGCCCATCCAAGAGGTACGACATGATGGCACCGCTCTGTTTACCCTCAGCCCGGCGCAGCTTGCCGAAATCGATCATGGCCGTTGCCGTGGCGCTTCCTGGCCCCAGTTCGAGCCGTGCATTGCGTACCCCGTCCGGCGCCACTTCCGAAACCTCCTGGAGGACATAGGCGTTCAGTTCGCCCGGCGAAAGCTCTACGCGCGAACCAGGCTTCAGGCGATCCTGCTCAATTAGCGAGACCTTGCGGACCGCGGCTTGGTAGTCCGGCGAGCCGGCAGGAATGAGCGGCGCAGCCACCAGAGCGAGCGTCACCAACAGGCGTCGGACCATATCCATCAGACGTGTACGCCCGCCGCTTCGTTGCCAAAGCCGGGGCAACGCACCCAACCCAGTTGCGCAAAATCGCGCTATGAAGTGCCTTCAGCCTTTAAATCAGGTGACATACGGGATGGTGAGGGGCGTGCTGCTAGTGGAGCTGAAAGGTGGCTTCTATGCATCCGTTCAGCGGGGACGTAGTCGTCTGGGAGTCCCTTGTTCTGTTGACGCTCATGCTGGTCCTGACCATCGTGCTTGGCCGGGTCTATCTGAAGTTCCGCGGCGACCGGGTGATCACTTGCCCGGAGAATCATCGGCCCGCGGGTGTCACCGTGGATACCTGGCGGGTCCTGCTGACCACCCTAACGGGCAAGCAGGACTTACGCCTGAAAACCTGCTCGCGTTGGCCCGAGAAGGAAGGCTGCGATCAGGCTTGCCTTTGTCAGATCGAAGTATCGCCCGAGGCATGCCTGGTGCGGCACATTCTGACCGAATGGTATGCCGGCAAGAACTGCGCGCTTTGTGGGCAGCCCGTTGGCGAAATCAGGTGGGCCGATCGCAAGCCTGCCCTTCTCGATGCCAACTATCACACGGTCGAATGGCGCGACGTACCTCCAGCGGATGTGCCCGCCATCCTCGCCAGCCATCAAGCCGCTTGCTGGAATTGCCATGTCGTCAACCGCATGATTGGCGAGCATCGCGAACTTGTGATTGACCGCGCCCGTCGCATCTAGCTAGATTGTCCTGATGGGGCTATTTTCAGGCTTCAGCAGTCGCGGAAGTCATGACCGGCGTTGCTATTCCGACTGACTTTCGTGATGATCGAGAAAATCCTGGTCGATCGGTTTGCGGCCGGCGAAGCCCTCATGCGTGGTGTGCCAAAAGGCAATGGAAGGTTCGTCGAGTTTCCAGCACAAGTAAACCTCCTCGCCGCGGAAGAGCGCCGGGAAATCGACCAGGCCACTGTCCAGGTCTTTCACCAGCACGCCGCTTTCCTCGAAATTCTCCAGCAGCGCCCGCAAGCGCTGGGCAGAAACTTCGCGGCGGGCTTTGTTGTTGGCCGCCACGTCGCGATCGATGGAAACGCCGCCCATCAGAGTGATGCGCTGCGCCATGGCCTGCAAGGCTTGCTCCGCCTCGTCGTATTCAGTCTTCATGGCTACCGCCTCACGCATCCAATCGCGAACCTGGGGAAGCAGGCGTTCGGCTTCCCACTTCGTGAAGCGTTTCGCCATCAGGCTGCCGGTTCCGCGTAGTGGGAAGCCACATACGCATCCAGCATGCCGATGAACTCCGCCACGATATGGTCGCCCTTCAGGGTTGTGACGAGCCGCCCGTCGACGAAGACAGGGGCCTTGGGCTCCTCAAAGGTGCCAGGCAGCGAGATCCCCAGGTTGGCGTGCTTGGATTCGCCCGGCCCGTTGACGACGCAACCCATCACAGCCACTTTCATGGTCTCCACTCCCGGATGGCTGGCCTTCCACACGGGCATCTGCTCGCGCAGGTAAGTCTGAATCTGGTCGGCCATTTCCTGGAAGAAGGTGCTGGTGGTGCGCCCGCAACCGGGGCACGCGGTAACCTGCGGCGTAAAGCTGCGGATTCCCAGCGATTGCAGAATCTGCTGCGAGACGATGACTTCTTCGGTGCGGTCGCCGTTCGGCAGCGGAGTGAGCGAAGCGCGGATGGTATCGCCGATGCCTTCCTGCAACAGCACCGCGAGAGCGGCGGTGGTGGCGACGATGCCCTTCGACCCCATGCCAGCTTCGGTGAGGCCCAGGTGCAGCGCGTAATCGCAGCGCGCGGCAAGCGAGCGGTAAACGTCGATCAGGTCCTGCACGCCGCTCACCTTGGCGCTGAGGATGATGCGGTCGCGCGACAGGCCGTAGTGCTCGGCGGCGGCCGCCGATTCCAGGGCGCTTGTCACGATGGCTTCGAGGGTGACCTCGCGCGCGTCCCTGGGCTCGGGCAGGCGGGAATTTTCATCCATCATGCGGGTGAGCAGAGCTTGATCGAGAGATCCCCAGTTCACGCCGATGCGCACCGGCCGGCCATATTCGATGGCGGCTTCGATCATGGTGCGGAAATTGTCGTCGTGCTTCTTGCCGATGTTGACGTTGCCGGGGTTGATGCGATATTTCGCCAGGGCGCGCGCGCACTCCGGATACTTGCGCAAGAGCAGGTGCCCGTTATAGTGGAAATCGCCGATGATGGGCACGCGGACGCCGAATTTGTCCAGGCAATCCACAATTTTCGGGACGGCGGCTGCGGCGGCTTCGGTATTCACCGTCACGCGCACCAGTTCGGAGCCGGCGCGAGCCAGCGCCATCACCTGATTGACTGTTCCGGTCACGTCGGCCGTGTCGGTGTTCGTCATGGACTGCACGACAATCGGATAATTGCCGCCCACTTTGACGCCGGCCACATCTACTGCAACCGCCACGCGGCGGGGCTTTACTGCCATCGATCCTCCAGGGGAAACTTAATTTTAGCATTGCGGGCCGATGGCCCACCTATTCGACGGTGGTGACCTTGGTGAGAAGCCGGAAGCTACCCGGCTGATGTCCAGCCATCGCTGCGAGCGCCAGCGAGACCATCTGGACCGGAAGCACCTCCAGAATCGGGCGCACGGAAGGCGTGGCGGCCGCCATGCGGAACGCATTCACATCGGAATGCGGACCGGCCAGCGCAGCGGCGGCGCCGGCGGCGCGGACGTCGCGCACCAGTTTGCGGTTCAGTTCCGCGGTGGCCGCATCGCCCTCGAATACCAGCACGAAAACGCCGGGCCCGCACATTTCTAGCGGCCCGTGGCGGAAGGCAGAGCAGGTCATCGCTTCGGCGTGGAAGCGTGCGGATTCCTTCATCGTCAGTCCGCCCGAGCCCGCCGCCGCCATGGAAGTTCCCCTGCCCACAAGGAAGAGAGCGCGCACTCCTCCGAGATGATCGACTAGCGAAGCGACTTTGGATTGCCAGCCCTCCAGATATTGCGCCGCGCCCGGCGCGGCTTCCTGGAGCGACGCTTCCGTCCGGCGGCGGTCGGCGCCGGTGAGCACTACCGCCAGCCATTCGAGTGCGGCCAATGTGGTTACGAATGTCTTGCAGGAGACGGTCGACTCCGTCCCCGCGTGTGTCAACACGGTAAAATTGGCTCGCGTGGCTAGGGGCGAATCCGGTGTATTGGTCACGCCAATTATCCGCACGCGGCCGGCGGCCAGATCGAGCAGGCGCAGCATCTCGACGCTATGGCCCGATTGCGAAACAGCCACCAAGAGAGTTTGCGGAGTCAACAGTCCACGGTAGTAATAAATCAGCTCCGCGGTTTCGCAGGCGACGGCGTTGAGGCCATGCTCCGTTAGCCGGATCAGCAGTGGCTGCAGCGCGTGGTACGAGCCGCCCATGCCTGTGAGCACGATGCGGGATTGGGCGTTCAAGCCTGGTAAGGCGGCTGCCTGGCGTAACGCGGCAACTGTTGCTTCCAGGGCGCGCGGCTGGTCCAGGATGTCGCGCAGATAAGGCCCATCGACCTGCGCCGGATCAAATGCCATGGTTTGCATTCTTCCAGAGTACCCAGGTGGTCATGGACCGCTGATTCTGCACGACGGTGGTTTTCAGAGGGTCGGCCAAGTGGCCGCCGAGTTCAGCGGTCAGACGGACTAAGCGGGCTTCGTCCACCAAGTAGCGTTCGGATCCATCGGGCAGCAGGAAACGCCCTTCGCCAAGCGGTTTCACACGGTCTTCGATGCCGATGGAAGAGGCCAGACGGCAGAAGAACAGGCCGCCGGGTTGCAGGACGCGCCACGATCCGCGCAGCATCGCCTCAAACTGTTGGACGGAACTCGCAAAGTGTAGCACCGCGCTGCTGATAACCACATCGGCAAAGGCATCCGGGAAGGTGCAGTCCTCGATGGACTCCTCGCGGAAATTGGACGTCCCGGCCAAGCCGCGCGTGTACTCCACCGCGGACGGATCCCGGTCGATGCCATAGACCTCGTAGCCCTGGCGCAAGAAATAGATTAAATTGCGTCCGCCGCCGCAGCCGGCGTCGAAGACGCGCATGCCCGGCGGGATGCGGCCGCGCAGAATCTGATCGAAGAGGTAAATGTCGATCTGGCCGAATTGCCGCTGAAGTTCGGTCATTGGTTCAGCGATAAGCGGCCCAGCGCAAGTAGCGCACCAGGTCGCCGCGGCGCTGCCACGCGAATCGCCAGAAAGCAGCGAAGCCGATGTCCCCGGCGTGCAGGCCCCAGTATGTCTCGATGCGCCAGCGAAGGTAGGGACTGCGCCAGGGTGTGAGCCGGTAACCGCGAGTCAGCCGCCAGAAGATTCGCAACATAAACCGGCGATCAGTTGCTGCCGGCGTTGCGGGCCGAAGTGCTGCCGCCCATGCCGTCGGGCGTGGCATAGTAGCCGGAACGCGTGCGCACCGTCGGCCGGTTGGGACCGTTGGCGGTAACTTTGATCTGACGGAAGGTGCCATCCAGAGCGATGTTCTCCGGCGTGTAAGCCAGCGTGTACTGATTGCGAATATCGTGCGCCACCTGATGCGCCACGCGATCCACATCGGACGCTTCTTTCGGGAAGTAGGCTTCGCCGCCCGTCACCGTGGAAAGCTCTTCCAGCGCGCGGCGGCAGCGCTTGGCCTCGCGCCGCTCTTCATCGCTCAACAGCCCAACCGTATAAATCAGCACGCCGCTATCCTGCGCCGATTTCACGAGGTTTTCCAGGCTGATCAGGCTGCTGTTGTCGTTGCCGTCGGTGACCACCACCAGCACTTTCTTGTCCTTCTTGGCTTTTTCCTTCAGGTGGTCGATCGACATGCGGATGGCGTCACGCATGGCCGTGCCGCCGCGCGAGTCGATGCGCGCCAGACCTTCCTGCATGTCCTTGATGTCGCTGGTGAAATCTTTATCGAGGAACGCTTCGTCGTTGAAGTTGACGATGAAAACTTCGTCCTGCGGGTTGGAATCTTTGACCAACGCCAGCGCGGCGGATTCCACCTTCGACCGCTTCTCGCGCATGCTGCCGCTATTGTCGATGACCAACCCCATCGACACCGGCACGTCCTCGCGCCTGAAGACCTTGATGATCTGCGCAACGCCGTTCTCGAATACCTGAAACGCGGTTTCGGGCAGGGTAGTCACCAGGTGCCCGGATTTATCGACCACGGTGGCGTGCAGTACGACCAGCCGGGTATCCACGCGAATCACCGTATTGGTCTGCCCCGGCGTATCGGCGGCCCACAGGCCGAGCGATGCGGCGCACAGCGCCGATGTCAAAATTTTCTTATTGGGTAGGTGCATAGTAGCCCAATCTCCAGAAGGCCCGGAGCGGGGGCAGACCGCGAGGTTGCACCAGTTTCACCTGGACCCTGCGATACTTGCCATTCCTTTCCTGGTTCTTTGGAGAGTAGCCGATAATGTACTGATTGCGCAATTCGATGCCGATCTTCTCGGCGATGTTGGGAAGTTCGTTCAGGTTTTCGACCGGAAAATGACGACCGCCGGTCTGTTCGGCGATTTCACTGAGCAAGCTGGGGCCCCCCATCTCTTCAGAGGTGCGGCCGCGCGTCGAGGTGGGCTCAAAAATTCCCATGGCGTAAATCTGCACGTCCGCCTCGCGCACCAGATTCTTCACTTCGGTTTCCGTGTAGCGGCTGTTGTTGTCGCCGCCGTCGGAGATGATGAGCAGCGCCTTGCGCGGATTCTTGGCGTTCTTCATTTCGTGCAGGCCCAGATAGACGGCATCCAGCAGCGCGGTCTTGCCTTTCGACTGCGTAAAGGTCAGCCGATTTTGAATCTCTTCGAGCGCGGTGGTGAATTTGATCACCAAGTCGGCGCGGTCGTTGAATTCAACCAGAAAAAATTCGTCTTCCGGATTGGCGGTTTTGAAAAACTGAGCGACCGCTTGCCGCGATTTTTCCAACTTGCTTCCCATGCTGCCGCTGCAATCGAAGATCACGCCCACCGACAAAGGGGCGTCCTCGCTCGAGAATTGCGCGATCTGCTGCTCCACTTTATCTTCGAACAGCCGGAAATTCTCCTTTTCCAAGCCCGTAACGAAACGATTCAGGGGATCGGTTACGGTGACGGGAATCAACACCAGGGTAGTGTCGATGCGAATGTTGCCTTTGGGCAGAATTTCGGCCGGCGCGGGAGGCTTGGGCCGGGACGGAATTGTGACCTGGGGGCCGCTAGTTCCTTTGTCGGCGGCGCCATCCGTTTTTCCGTCGGCATTTCGCGCCGCCAGAGCCCAGGAAAACTGCAGAAGGGGAACGACGGTTGCCACTATGAGAACGCGGCTAAATCGCGGGCCTGTCACAGCCTCCCAGCCTTTCTTTCATGAGTGTAGCACAGCACTTTTATGGTAGAATCCCCTGTGCGCCGTAAAATTTTGGGCGTTATCCCTGCGCGTTACACATCTTCCCGTTACCCAGGCAAACCTCTCGCTCGAATCGGCTCCAAAACCATGCTGGAGCACGTATTCGAGCGCACGTTGCAGGCGCGCTATCTGACCAACATTATTATTGCTACCGACGATGAGCGCATAGCATCCGCGGCGCGCAGTTTCGGCGCTCCCGTGCGTATGACGCGCGCGGACCATCTGTCGGGTACCGACCGTGTCGCGGAAGTAGCATCGGCCGATACCGCTGAACTGATCGTGAATATACAAGGCGACGAACCGCTCATCGACCCGGGCGCGATCGACGCCGCCATCCTGCCCACTGGCAGACGACGACGAGATCGTCATGGGCACCTTAAAAAAGCGCATCGAGAACCCGCGCGAGTTGCACGATCCAAACGTGGTGAAGGTGGTTACCGATCGCGCCGGCAACGCCATTTATTTTTCCCGCTCATTAATCCCCTACGAGCGCCCCGGGGCGCCGGCAGACGATACCCCCGCTGCCACCGCTTATTACAAACACATCGGCTTGTACGTTTACCGCCGCGATTTTCTGTTGAGCTATTCCGATCTGCCGGTGGGTCCGCTCGAAAAGGCCGAACGGCTGGAGCAGTTGCGCGCGCTGGAAAACGGCTTCCCCATCCGGGTGGTAGAAACCGAGTATGAATCGCTGGGCGTCGATACGCCCGAGGATCTGGAACGCGTATCCGAACTTTTTGAGGCTACCATACAACTTGCAAAACCATATGGCTAAATACGTATTCGTGACGGGCGGCGTGGTGTCGTCGCTGGGAAAAGGGATCGCGGCGGCTTCCATTGGCTGTCTTCTGGAAAGCCGCGGATTGAAAGTGACTCTGCAAAAATTCGATCCCTATCTGAACGTGGATCCGGGGACGATGAGCCCGTTTCAACACGGTGAAGTTTTCGTCACCGACGACGGCGCCGAAACCGATCTGGACCTCGGCCACTACGAGCGATTCACTCACGCCAAGCTGACGCAGGCGAACAATCTCACTTCCGGCCGCATCTACGAACAGATCATCGCCCGCGAGCGCCGCGGCGACTACCTGGGCAAGACGGTCCAGGTAATCCCGCACGTCACCAACGAAATCAAGGCGGCCATGCGCAAAGTGGCCTCCGACGTCGACGTCGTGATCGTGGAAATCGGCGGCACTGTCGGCGACATAGAATCGCTGCCGTTTATGGAAGCCATCCGCCAGATGCGCCACGAACAGGGCCGCGACAATTGCGTATTCGTTCACGTCACGCTGGTGCCGTGGATCGCCGCCGCACAGGAGCTGAAGACCAAGCCCACGCAGCATAGCGTGAAAGAGATTCGAGCGATCGGTATTCAACCGGACATCCTGTTGTGCCGCTGCGAACGCTCCATTCCGCCCGACATGAAAGACAAGATCGCGCTGTTCTGCGACGTGGATACTCGGGCGGTGGTGACGGCCAAGGATGTCGCTTCGGTATACGAAGTACCGGTTGGTTTCGCCAGCGAGGGCGTGGACGAAATGGTGGTACGGCTGCTCAAACTGGATGGCGCCGCGCCCGACTTGAGCCGTTGGAACGGCATGCTAGACCGCATGAAGAATCCCATTGACGAAGTATCCATCGGGCTGGTCGGGAAATACGTTGAGTACGAGGACTCTTACAAAAGCCTGAAAGAAGCTTTACTGCACGGCGGCCTGGCGCACCAGTTGAAAGTGAACATCAACTGGATTGAAGCCGAAGGCGTCGGAGGGCCGGACTGGGAGCGCCAGTTGGAGGGCTACGACGGCATCCTGGTGCCCGGCGGCTTCGGCAAGCGCGGCATTGACGGGATGCTGAACGCCATTCGCTATGCGCGCGAAACCAAGGTGCCTTATTTCGGCATCTGTCTGGGCATGCAGACGATGGTCATCGAGTTCGCTCGGAATGTCTGCGGGCTAGACCACGCCGATTCCACGGAATTCAATCCAGGGACGCCGCATCGCGTAATTTTTAAGCTGCGCGAATTGAAAGGCATCGACGATCTGGGCGGCACGATGCGGCTCGGCGCATGGCCGTGCCACCTGCAGGAGGGAAGCGTCGCGGCGAAGGCTTACGGAAGGCGGGATATCAACGAAAGGCATCGGCATCGCTACGAGTTCAACCGGGAGTACGAGGAGCGATTGACAGCGTGCGGACTACGCATCACCGGCGAAACGCCCGACCAGACGTACGTGGAAATCTGCGAGATCCCGGATCACCCGTGGATGTTGGGCTGCCAGTTTCATCCGGAGTTCAAGAGCAAACCGCTGGAACCGCATCCATTGTTTAAGGCTTTTATCGGGGCGGCTTACACGTATCGAAGCCAGAGGTTGGCGCCGCTGGCGCGGCAAGTGGAACCAGAGTACTCGCGCGGGGATTAACCCTCTCTTTTGGGTGTCTCCTGGCGCTCAGCCCGCTCTCTCCAGCGATTGAAACTGAAGCGTTCGAGCCGCGGCCGGAAGGCTACGAAATTATGACGGCAGTATTCGCACCGCCAGGGGTGCGCGCCCATCTTGATCAGCAGCTTCATAAAACTGCTGGGCCAATACTGCTCTTCGGTCCAGACATTCAAATCCATCCGCAAGCACTTTGGACAGCGGCTATGAGTCAGTACCGAGGGATTCCAGGTTCGGGCCACGAACCGCGCGCCACAGTCGCCGCAGCGCAGCGGTGAAATGCCGATCAGGTCGCGCAGTCTCTCGCGCAGCGAGCGACTGCGGCTCACGCGCAGGTAACGGCTGCCGCAATCCGGACAACTAACGGTCATATCTTCGCGGCCGCGGCCTCCTTCGCCCGTGCCACATAGGCGTCGACAAAGCCCGCGAACGCATCGCTCAGAGCTATGCCCGCCGCGCGTGCCGCGCCCATCGCCACGCCTTCAATCTCCACCACCGGCAGCAGATTGCGGGTTGTCGAGGTTATAAACACCTCGTCGGCGCGTTGCAAATCAGCCGGCATCAAGACCTTTTCTTCAATCCTGTATCCGGGTACGGAGATTTCGTGCAGCAATAGCTCCCGCGTCACACCGGGCAGGCATCCCGAGCCGAGCGGGGGCGTCCACACACGATCGCCTTGCGCCGCGAACAGATTCGCCGAGGTACACTCCGCCACTTCGCCGCGTTCGTTTAGAAGCACGGTCTCGTCGAAACCGCGCTCGTGCGCCTTTTCCAGCCAAGTTAGATTCATGGCCCACGAAGTAATCTTCGCACCAGCGAACTCGCCCGCTGCATAGCGACCGTGCGGCGTGTAACAAAGCCGTACTCCCCTGCCCCATTCCCTGGTAGGCGAAGTGAGTGCGATCACATCGCATGCCTGGCTCATGTCCGGTCCTTCCCACATGCCGCCCGTATTGCGCACGACAACCACGCGCAGCGTCGCGTCTTGAGCGCCGTTGGCTTCGACCAATTCCAGCAGCTTTCGCCGGACGCGGTCCCCGTCCGGAGGCATGGTCACCCGCAGGGCTGCCGCATCCTTCTGCATGCGCGACCAGTGACGCTCGAACGCGAAAAGAACGCCGTCGACTACCCGGATGGTGCTGAATACGCCCCAGCCCGATAGCAATCCTACCTGACCTGGCGACAGCACGCGATCGGAGGCATCCCGGATTTCTTCGTTATGCAGAATCAATCGATGCACAGGCTCTATTCTACCGCCCGTGATAAACTGGCCGGGATGTTACCCCTCGCCCTATTCTTCCTGGCCGCGGCCCCCTATGATGTCGTCATCCAGCATGGCCGGATTATCGACGGAACGGGCTCTCCCTGGTACTCGGGCGACATTGGCATTCGGCAGGGGAAGGTCGCCGCCATCGGCAATCTGGCCGGTGCGGCCACCCGCCGCATTATTGATGCGCACGGCATGGTTGTGGCGCCCGGCTTCATTGACATGCTAGGCCAATCCGAGGTGACCATCCTCGTCAATCCGCATCTGCCTTCCAAGATCTTTCAGGGCATCACCACTGAAATCACGGGCGAAGGTTCGTCCATCGCGCCTGTCACACCGGCCATGCTCGCCGCCGATCACGTCCAATACGAACATTACGGCATCCGTCCCACCTGGCGCACCTTGCGCGACTACTTCGCCGTTCTCGAAAAGCAAGGGATAGGCATCAATCTGGCGAGCTACGTGGGCGCCACGCAGGTGCGCCGCGTTGTTCTGGGCGATGCCGACCGCGCGCCGTCGCCATCCGAACTGGAACAGATGAAAACGCTGGTGCGGGAAGCTATGCGCGACGGCGCAGTGGGCGTCTCCACGTCGTTGCAGTACGCGCCCGCGCCCTATGCCACCACCGAGGAATTGATCGCCTTGGCCGCGGAAGCCGGCAGATTCGGCGGCATCTACGCTACACACATGCGCAGCGAAGGCGACGACATCATTCGCGCTCTCGACGAAGCCATCCGGATCGGGCGCGAAGGTCATTTGCCCGTCGAGATCTGGCACTTGAAGACCGCGGGTAAATCCAATTGGGGCCGAATGGCGGAAGTGATCTCCCACATCCAGCAGGCTCGCGACTCGGGCCTCGACATCACCGCCGATACTTACGCTTATCCCGCGGGCTTCAACACCTTTTCGGCCATCATTCCCCCGTGGGCTCACGACGGAGGCGACGCTAAACTGATCGAGCGCCTGAGGGATCCCGCCATGCGCGCCCGCATCCGCCAGGAGATGGAAACTTCCGGAGGCAATTGGGACAACGAGTGGCAGGAGATCACTGGTCCGGATTCCATTTTAGTCGGCGCGGTTGCCAATCCCAAGCTTCTGCCGCTGCAAGGCAAAACCATCGCCCAAATCGCCAAAATCTGGAGCAAGGATCCGTTCGACACGATCTTCGACTTGCTAATCCAGGATGACGCCTTCACCAGCGTCGCGCTCTTCATGATGTCGGAACCGGATATCGCGCTGGCCCTGCAGCAGCCTTGGGTTTCCATTTGCAACGATTCCGAAGGCACAGCGCCCGATGGACTGCTAGGCAAGGAGCATCCGCACCCGCGCGCCTATGGCACCTTCCCGCGCATCCTTAGTAAGTACGTGCGGCAGGAAAAGAAGCTGACCCTATCGGACGCCATTCGGAAGTTCAGCGCGTTGCCGGCGCAACGCATGCGCCTAGCCGATCGCGGCGTATTGAAAGAAGGGATGTGGGCTGACTTAGTGGTCTTCGACCCCGACACAATTCACGATGTTGCCACTTTTGAAAATCCCAATCGGCTTTCCGAAGGCATGCGCTTCGTGCTGGTAAACGGCGTGCCGGTCATAGCAGATGGCAAAATGACCAACGCGCTTCCAGGAAAGGTGCTGCGCGGCGCAGGCCGCTAGTCCTTGGCTACCCGCCTATAATTTGCGCTTCTTGAACAACCGGTAAATCCCGTACCCGAGCCCCGCCCCCGCAGCCGCTCCGAGCCCGATCACCACTCCCGCGGACAATCCCGTCGCCAAACCCCGCGCCGCCAGTTCCAAAACGCCCACAGTAGCGCCACCAGCCGTCCCAACGCCCGCCCCCACACTGGCTACCGCGGCTGCCTTCGCTTTATCCTTGTCGTCTTCCGTCATACCACCTGTTCTCTGTTTCATTTTCCCTCAAATCGCACGGCGGTGCGCGGAATTCTATGGTTGTTCCGGCTTGCCTCGGACTGCCGCCAGACGCTACAACAGTCTCTTGCCTTGGCTATAAACAAGGCCGATAGGAGGAAGTATGTCTGGTAGAAAACTCTGGATTACGGCGGCCCTGTTCGCGGCCCTGTTGCCTAACCTACGGGCGCAAACGGCCACGGATCTGGCGGCGCTCAAGGGCCTCGCCCCCGTGACGATCCTTTCCAAGACCGATGCCGGCCAAGCCGCGCTGGGCGCGAACTACGTGGTGACCGGCGGCATCCAGACCGGGGCCATCGAGCTACCCACGCTGCTTCCCTTCCCCGAACAGCAGCAGCAGGCGCTGCGCGACGTCTTCATCACGGGCGGCAACCTGGCCCAGCTAGCCGACGGCTTGGGAACCACGCTCGGCGCCGCGTACGTCGCGCGCGCCCATTACATCGACCGCCAGAAATGCACCAGCATCTCGCCGGACGTTGCCAATGCGATTGCTTATGCCCTCGCGACATCGGGCGCCAATTCGAACGCGGGCAAATTCTTTTTCGCCAATACGACGACGGACGGAACCAAACCGGTCTCGCCCGACGCTCTAGCCATCCTCTCTAATAACGGCGGCGCTCCCGATCCCTTCGGCCGCGCCTACGGAAAGCCCGGCGGCACACCCGGCGCCGATAAATTTGGCGACTCCCGCCCGTTCCAGACCGAACCCAGCCTCACGCGCATCGCCGGCCCCGACTATTTCAACACTCCGTCGGACAATTATGTGTACAACCGCGGGCCTATGATGGACTTGACCAACAGCCCTTCCTTTCCAAGCGGCCATACCACATATGGCTATACCGGAGCCCTGCTGCTCGCCATGCTGGTGCCGGAGCGGTATCCGCAAATGCTCGCCCGCGGCGCGGAATATGGCAACGACCGCATCCTCATCGGGGCGCACTACGCCATGGACGTGCTGGGAGGCCGCACCTTGGCGCTCTACGATGTCGCGCACCTTCTCGCCAACGATCCAGCTTATGTCGGCCGCACCTTGCGGGGAAGTCCGGTCGTCAAAGATTTTCGTGAGGCGCTGAAGAAGGCGCGCGTGGAGCTAACCAAAGAGCTGCAGGCCGCCTGCGGCAATACGCTCGAAGTATGCGCGCGCGAAGATACCGGACGCTTTAGCAATTCCGCGGCCAACCAGGCGTTCTATGACGCCACCCAGACCTACAACCTGCCGGTTGTCTATCCCAGGAACGCTGCCGCGTTCGAGGACGTGGGCAAACTGGCGCCGGAAGCCGGCTACCTGCTCACCACGGCATTCCCGTCTCTGACGCTGGAGCAGGCCGACAAGATCCTGACCGAGACCGAAGGCCAGGGAGGCGGTTTCCTGGACGATGGATCGTCCTTCGGCGTCTATTCCCGCCTCAATCTTTACGCCGCCTTCGCGCGCGCCGGGCAATTCGCGCCGGAGAAGTAAGCCGGCGCGGCGCGCTATTCTCTCTCCATGAGCTCGCTGAACAGTTCACGCACCCTGCTTTTCGATGCCGCCAGGGCCTTGCGCCCCACCGGAGTCGCGCGGTACACCCGCCGCAGCGATTTTCCGTTGCGCTGCTCGCTGGATCGCAGATAGCCCTTCTTTTCGAGCCCCTGGAGCAAAGGATACAGGCTGCCGGGGCTGATGCGGTATCCGTGCCGCGCCAGTTCCTCGATCATGCCGAGGCCGAAGATCGGCCCCTCCGCCGCGTGGTGCAGCACATGCAGCCGGATCAGTCCCGAATACAAATCGCGATCAGCTATCGCGCTCTTTAACTCTGTTTTCGATTTCGACATCCGATTACGATTTGTGATAACCTAAGAACCCGGCGATGCCATTCTCCCTGGTACGACGCTTGTTCCTGCTCCTGGCGGCTGTGGCGTCCAGCCTGCCGGCCCAGGGCCCGCCGTTCCAAACCGACGATCCCGTCCCGGTCGAACCGCACCATTACGAGTTTTACATTTTTGGAGGGATGGCGGGGACGCCGGCGGAAATCGACTGCACGGGTCCGGCCTTCGAATTCAACTGGGGCGCCCTTCCCCGGCTTCAACTCCACATCGTCGCCCCGTTCGGCGGCGTTTACCCTTCGAACAACCCCATTTATGCCCCGGAGGCGCCGGCCGCGCCGCCTTCGGCTTCACCGACATGGAACTCGGCGCCAAGATCGCCTTCATCAAAGAATCGAAACACATTCCCCAGATCGGCACGTTTCCGATGTTTGAAATCCCGACCGGCAACTACGACAAAGGACTGGGTGTGGGAAAAGTTTGGTACAAGGTTCCCCTCTGGGTGCAAAAGAATATCGGACACTGGCTGCTGGACGGCGGCGGCGGGCGAAACGATCGTCCCGCAAACCGAGTACCGCAACTTCCCGTATGGCGCATTCCTGGTGAAATACAGCTTTCGGCGAGCGCTGGAGTTGGGAGCGGAAATCTTTTCCCATGGGCGCGAGGGCTTCGCCGCGCCGCAGACCCAAGCCTCGACGATGATCGACCTGGGCGGCTACTATCATTTCAAACACGCCCCGGCGAGCAGTTGCTGTTTTGCTACGGCCACTCCGTTGCCGGCCAGACCGAACAATATGCCTACATCGGCATGTACTGGACATGGGGGAAAGACAATAAAAAACCCGACGCGGCCGCCGACTGGTTTCGCCGGCCACCCGGCCCAACGCGCGCCGGCCTGTGGACGAGCGGGATTCGAGGAGGACACACATGGAAATCGCGTCGCACGCCCTGTGGACCATGATCCACGGAATGTTATTCGGAGCGCTTTACCTGCTGGCTTGTTCCGGCGCGCTGGTGGCACTGTATCGCTGCGACCATGCCGTCCGTTCCCGCCGCATCCACGCCCGGCAAGAGCGCTTCCTGCGGCTATACCTGATCGCGATGATCGTGCTCGCCTGGGCCGCGGTGCTGACCGGGGCCTATATCGTGTATCCGTGGTATCGGGCCGCGCCTCCGCCGGGAACGGTGGATCTCGGCATGTTTCCGCGCGTTTGCTCTTGTCCCGCCCCACCACCAGCGAATGGCACTCGCATGGGGATGGAATGGAAAGAGCATGTTGCGTGGTTCGCGGCCATCGCCATCACCATGGTCGGCTACGTTTTCATCCGGTATGGCCGCCGCCTTGCGAACCACCGCCAACTACGGGCGGGAGTGATCGCCTTCGCCGTGGCTTCGTTCTTCGCCGCCAGCGTCGCGGGTTTCTTCGGCGCCATGATCAATAAGTACGCCCCCATTCAGGGCGGCGCGGTAGATCCGAATCAGCCAGGGAGACGCAAAATGAACAAAGTGGAAAATCCGATCCCGGCGGAAAACTTCGCTTTGGCCAACGGTCCGGGCGCGGCCGCCATTCTGGCGGCGGGGGTGGGCTGTTTCGCTTTGTCGGTCCTGTCCATCCTAGCCGACAAGTCCGCTCCCATCAAGAACAGCCTGGTTCTCTATAAACCGACCGGCGCTCTCTCGGGCGTAACCACCGGCGCCATTCTTGTCTGGCTTTTGACATGGGCGGTATTGGAATGGCGTTGGAGCAAAAAGACAGTTGCCGCCGGAAGGATCGGCGCGATCGCCATCGGACTCATGGTCCTCGGCATCATGCTGACATTTCCGCCCATCGGCGACCTCTTTTGAAAGCGAGGCCCCGATCCGCGAACTCGTGCCATCATTTTATCCAGATCGCTTATCGCTCGCACACCGTTCCACGTGGAAGCTCCGCACCATTTTAATGTTGGCAACGGCAATGATGGATCGATAAATTCCGAATCGAACTCAACACAAGTGTCCTTCCAATGAAACCTCAGCGAGCTCAACACATCCCAGTCAACGCGGACGGGGGGCGTTTTGACCACGCCGCCGGAATGACACTAAAAACTCCGAGCGCATTCTCGACCAAGGAGAAAAAAACAAGAAGGGGCGAGATGGGTGGCCGGATACAGGGGCGGGCACCAGCGCAATGTGGCGAGTCATCCGGCGACGGGAAAATGGGCCGGCTAAAGGCTTCCTTGGCATTGCTAAGCCTACTCGCGTTTGCAGCCACTCCTCTCTGCGGCCAGAACTTCAAAGAGGCCGAGTACCTCAATCAGCAAGGAGGCAAACGGAGGCACATCATTGGATCGATTACCTTCGACGCCACCAACAAGGCGATGCCCCTATCACGGTGCACCGTTATGGCCCAGAAAAAACGAAACGTCCACCGATCTTGAGTTACGAGCTGCGTCAATATCGGGCGCCCTTTACGAGCGCACCAGCAGGCCGCGTTACGCGGAGGCTCCATTCGCGTGGCCGCGACTCCTCACTCACGAGAAAAAACACTACCTCACCATCCAGTACAGGGCAAGCGACGGGACAGGCCGGCATACCGTGTTCCAGTTGGACAAGAGCAACTGCCAGGAAATACTGGCGGCACTGGAGGCAACGCTAGGGATTAAGCCGGAGCGCGTGGAAGAGAAATAAGATCCGCTTGTCCGACCAAGCTACGTATTGACCAGCTACGATCGAGTTTCCGTCTTAGCCGAGCCGGAAGCTAGGCGACGACGTCGACGCCCATGCTGCGGGCGGTGCCGCGCACGGAATTCATCGCGGCTTCCAGTCGAAGCAATTCAGGTCGGGCATTTTGATCTTGGCGATCTCTTCCACCTGCTTCTCGGTGATCATGCCGACCTTGGTCTTGTGCGGCTCGGCCGAGCCCTTCGCCAGATTCACGGCGCGCTTGATCAGCACCGGCACCGGCGGCGTCTTGGTGATGAAGGTGAACGAGCGGTCGGAGAAAATGGTGATCACCACCGGGATGATCAGACCTTCCTGATCCTTGCCGGACGTCTTGGCGTTGAACGCCTTGCAGAAGTCCATGATGTTGACGCCCTGCGGACCGAGCGCGGTTCCCACCGGGGGCGCCGGCGTGGCCTTTCCGGCGGGAATCTGCAGCTTTACCGGACCAGTAACTTTCTTTGCCATTACTCAACAATCCTTCTATCTTATGCTTTTTCTACTTGCAGAAACTCGAGTTCCACCGGGGTGGCGCGTCCGAAAATCGTCACCATCACGCGTAGCGTGCCGCGCTCGGGATTGACTTCGTCCACCTTGCCGCGAGAAGTTGGCGAACGGACCATCCACAATGCGGACCGTGTCGTTCTTCTCGAACGTCATTTTGGGCCGCGGACGCTCGGCCGAAGAGGCCTGGCGGTAGAGGATAGATTCACTTCATCCGCGCTCAGCGGGACGGGCTGAGTCCCGCCGCCCACAAAGCCGGTAACGCGCGGCGTGGCTTTCACTTCGTGCCACAACTCGTCGTTCATTTCCATTTCCACCAGTACGTAGCCGGGATAAACCAGGCGCTTGCTGGTGACCTTCTTGCCGTTGCGCAACTCCACCACTTCTTCGGTGGGGATCAGCACCTGCCCGATTTTGTCGGCGAAGCCAAAAGCCTCGGCGCGGCTGCGCAAGGATTCCGCCACTTTATTTTCAAAGCCGGAATAGGTGTGGATGATGAACCACTTCTTGGGCGAAGACTCGTCGTAGCCTTGCGCGGCGGCGGCTTCGGCGCCTTCCGCTGCCGGCGCTGCCTCCGTTTCGGCGGCGGCCTGCTCCTCGGGTGCGCTCTCTTCGGCACCCGGTTCGTCTTGGAATTCTTCTGGTTGCATGGAAACTACGTTCTCGTCTTCCATTCAGGCTACTTCGATAACGCTTTGTACATGCGCGTGACGCTATCGTTCAGGATGGCATCCACCATGGCAAAGAAGCCGCAAAAGCGAACACGGTAAAGATCACGACCACCGTGGTGCCTTCCACCTGCTTGCGGCTGGGCCACGTGACGCGCGCATTTCGAGCTTCAGCTCGTTGAAGTAGTCGCGTGCGGTTCGGCCAAGTTGTAACGGTTTCGAGACAATTCTGCTGCCTTCCATACTGCCTCGCTTCCCAACAACCCTCTAAATTTGATAATGGATTGGCAGGGGCGGAGGGATTCGAACCCCCACTCGCGGTTTTGGAGACCGCTGGTCTGCCGTTAAACCTACGCCCCTAAGTTCCTACAACCCGGCGGGCTTGGCTCTGTGCCTGTCCTTCCTAATTCTACTTGATTTCCTTGTGCGCCTGGTGCTTGCGGCAATGCGGCAGAATTTCTTCATTTCCAGCCGCTCGGTGGTGGTCTTTTTGTTCTTCGTGCCGGAATAGTTGCGATTCTTGCATTCCGTGCACTGAAACGTGATGATCTCGCGTGGCATTCTGTTTGTCCTTCTTGAATTCCGGTTACTCAATGATATCGGTGACGGTGCCGGCGCCTACGGTACGTCCGCCTTCGCGGATCGCGAACCGCAGCCCCTTATCCATGGCGATGGGAGTGATCAGCTCGACTTCCAGACTCACGTTATCGCCCGGCATCACCATCTCCGTGCCTTCCGGCAACTGCGCCACTCCCGTCACGTCCGTGGTGCGGAAGTAGAACTGCGGCCGGTATCCCTTGAAGAACGGCGTATGCCGCCCGCCTTCTTCCTTGCTCAGCACGTACACTTCGCCCTTGAACTTCTTGTGCGGCGTGATCGACTTCGGCTTGGCCACTACCTGCCCGCGCTCCACTTCGTCTTTTTCAATTCCGCGCAACAGCAATCCGACGTTGTCTCCCGCACGGCCTTCGTCCAACAACTTCTTGAACATTTCGATGCCGGTGACCACCGTCTTGACGCGTATCGCGGAAGCCGACGATTTCCACCTGCTCGCCGACCTTCGCGATGCCGCGCTCGATACGTCCCGTGACTACCGTGCCGCGGCCCTGGATCGAGAAGATATCTTCAATGGGCATGATGAACGGCTTGTCGACCTCGCGCTGCGGCAGCGGAACATAGCTATCTACCGCGGCCATCAGCTCGTCGATCGTTTTTCTCCCACTCCGGCTCGCCGTTCAACGCTCCCAGCGCGGAAACCCGCACTACCGGCACTTCGTCGCCCGGGAACTGGTAGGTGGTCAGCAGTTCGCGCATTTCCAGTTCGACCAGGTCGAGCAGTTCGGCGTCATCCACCATGTCGACTTTGTTCAGCGCGACCACGATGTACGGCACACCCACCTGACGGGCCAGCAGCAAGTGCTCGCGGGTCTGGGGCATGGGGCCGTCGGTAGCGGCGACTACCAGGATGGCGCCATCCATCTGCGCCGCGCCGGTGATCATGTTCTTGATGTAGTCGGCGTGGCCGGGGCAATCCACGTGGGCGTAGTGCCGGTTGGGGGTTTCGTACTCGACGTGGGCCACCGCAATCGTGATACCGCGGGCTTTTTCTTCCGGCGCGTTGTCGATGGAATCGAAACTGCGGAACTTCACCTTGGGGTTGTTCTTTGCCAGAACTTTGGTGATGGCCGCGGTCAGCGTGGTCTTGCCATGGTCGATGTGACCGATCGTGCCAATGTTGACGTGCGGCTTGCTGCGATCAAATTTTTCCTTAGCCATTGAATTGTGCCTTCTGTAGGGAATTTGCTACAGGTTTACCGAACTGGATGACTGCCAAAACTCTGGAGCCGTTGACCAGGATTGAACTGGTGACCTCGTCCTTACCAAGGACGCGCTCTACCAACTGAGCTACAACGGCCCGTGAAAACCGAACCAATGGTGGACGGGGGAGGATTCGAACCTCCGTAGCCCGCAAGGGGCGACAGATTTACAGTCTGTTGCCATTAGCCGCTCGGCCACCCGTCCAAACTTCCGGCGACGCACCTCTGCTATCCACGCTCCGCCGGTGAAACAACCAGTGTACCAGAACTTTGGCCGTGACGCCTACTGGCGGGATTGGCCTAAACGCAATCTGTTGGCCGACTCTGCACGCGCACTATCTCCCGCGCGTCTTTCCTGGAGGAGGATACGGATGCCGCGTCGTTTAGCCGTGCTGTGGTTCGCAGCCGTCATTGTACTTTTCGGGCAGGACAGCCGGCAAGTGACGGATATCCCCTATGTTCCGACGGCGTCGAATGTGGTGGACGCCATGCTCGACTTGGCGAGCATCAAACCCGATGACGTTCTGATCGATTTGGGATCGGGCGATGGCCGAATCGTAATCGCAGCCGCCAAGCGATTTGGCATTCATGCCCGCGGGGTCGAAATCGACCCGGATCTGGTGCGGCAGTCGCAAGAACTGGCCGGCCAAGCGGGCGTAGAAGCGAAAACCGATTTCGTCGCGGCCGACCTGTTTACGTACGACCTGCGCCGCGCATCTGTGGTGACGATGTTTCTTACGCCCGGCGTCAATTTGCGCTTACGCGCAAGATTGCTCAGTGAATTGAAACCGGGAACACGCGTCGTTTCGCATCGCTTCGACATGGGAAGTTGGCAGCCCACGAAAACAATTCAACTGGAAGACGACCGGATTTTTCTTTGGGTGGTTCCCGAAGCCGGCGCGAAGGCTACCGAGGCGGCCCATCCCGTCAACGCGACGGCAGAACGGGAGGAAAACCCGGCATCGATGTTTTCATATGACGCGACTGCCCCTCTCAACGTACGCCGGGAAAAGCCTGAGCACGCCGAGGGGGCAGATGTGACGGTGGTGTCGTTTTCGGGCTCACAAGGCCCCGTTTCGGCGACACTGGTGACGCCTTCCCGGGAAGGAAAATATGCGGCCGTAATTTTCGTTCCCGACTATGGCCGGCGTGACGAATTTCTACCCGAGGCCCTATCGCTGGCCCGTTCTACGCCGCCGACGGTTTCGCTGCTCATCGACGGACCGCAGGAAAGACCAGCGGGCTGGAGGCATAGCTTCAATGCCCTCAGCGACAACGATAACGACCGCGACATCCACATTCAAGCGGTAATCGACATCCGGCGCGGTATCGACATGCTGCTACAGCAGAGCCAGGCGGACCCCGGCCGGATTGGATTCGTCGGCCACGGGTACGGCGCCAATTGGGGCGCCATCCTGTCCAGCCTCGAAACGCGACTGCATGCTTATGTTTTGATAGCGGGATTTCCCAGTCTCGCGGATCTGATGGAAAGCGACGATTCGGATATGGCCAATCTGCGTTTCTCGCTGGGGCCCGCGCGCTTCTCGCGTTATCGCGCGTCGATTTCATCGGTGGATCCGATTCGTTTCACACCCTCTTGGGCTGGAGTTCCCATTCTGTTCCAATTCGGCAGGTTCGACCAGTTCGTACCGCGGACGCAAGCCGAACGACTGGTCCGCTCAGTCCCGCGCCCCCAGAAAGCGGTCTTCTACGATGCCGGCCACTCGGTGAACGATCCGCGCGCGATGGCGGATCGATCGGAGTTTCTGGCGCGGAGTCTTGCGCAGGGGGCGCGCCCTAAATAGCTAACCGGAAGCGGGCGCGGCAGCGATTGGAAGAGGGTTTGAGGAAATGGAGATGGAGTGGTTCTAGCGCCTGATATACTACCTCCAAATGTCCGATTTGATTTCGCGATTCGCCGCAATCCTTCTCAGCACCGTCGCCGTTCTGTCCGCCCAATGCGTCTTGCCGCCGGCCCCTGGCCCTGGAACGCCCGACGCCACGTTCGACACTTTCTTCACCCAGAACGGCCCGGGGTGGACAGGGGCCGACGGCACGTATTCGGTGCTACTGCCCAACGGCCAGAATCTGTGGGTCTGGTCCGATTCTTATATTGGTACGGTCAACCCACAAACGCGGCTGCGCTCCAATGCGCTGTTCCAGGCGCACAATTCTCTGACCATCCAGGATCAGGCCGCCAACACGCTCACTACCGTCGGCTATCCCCCGAAGACCAGTTCCTTTTTTGCTCCTTCGAATACGGCGGACTGGTTCTGGCCGGGCGATAGCATCGTGGTCGAGAGTTCACCAGGCGTGTATGTCATCAAGACCATGCTGCTCGAATGGACGGGCGTCTTCGAATACATCGGCACTTCCGTAGCAACTGTTGCCTATCCGTCGATGAAGCTGGAAAAAATTCAACCCATCGCCCTGCCTGATCTGAGTATCGAGTGGGGTACCCGCATCTTCAAGGAGGGTAGCTATTTTTATCTCTACGGCATTATGGACCCGGGTACCGCCAATAAACTGCCGTACGTAGCGCGGTTTCCCACTCTGGCCGATGTCACCAACGCAGCCACGTGGCAGTATTGGAGCGCCACCAGCAAATCCTGGGTCACCAGCCAGACGAGCGCCACGCCGATGGCCGGCGTGCCCGCCATCACCAACGAATACAGCGTGAATCGCCTGACCGCATCCACCGGACCGTTCTATCTGATGACGGGCATGGATACGCAGGAGCCCGCTTACCCGCTTTGGTCATACGTTACGATGTACTATTCCTGCGCGCCGCAGGGCCCCTGGATCACGCGCACCGTAGTCTACACTACGCCGGAATCGGGTGCGCCCGGGTGTTCGGTAGGCACGCTGGACACATACGACCCTAAGGCGCACCCCGAGTTTCCTTCCCCGGCCGGCATTCTGGTTTCGTACAACGTGAACGCCACCAACTCGGAGGATTTGATTTGCGCGAACGATTACATGCCCAGGTTCATTCGCGTGCCCATCACGGGACTGCAGTAATTCACTTCTGCCGTTGCGGAGACATGGGAATCGGGATGTTGTAGGCTGTCGCGCCCGCGCCGTGCCGCCCTGGCAGGTGTTCGGCGGCGTCGTGCAGACCGTCCCCGTTCCCTGGCAGTCGGCCGCCCAAAAAATATTGCCCAGCATCCCGGCGTTCGATCCGGCCCCGTTCGGCGCCACCTTTTGCACGAAACTTCCGGTACCGTTTTCGAGCGAAGCGCTGAAATTGGTGCACTCCGGAATCGGCTTTTTTTTCACCAGAAAGACGCTGCCCGTCAGCTTTCGCGGGCGCCAAAGGCTCGACCGCGGGACTCGACGACGGCGTGCCACCCACGTGCTGCTTCCATTCTTCTTCGGCCTGAGATGCGTTCTTGTATTGCGCCCCCGCCACCATGGCGTTGGCGTAATCCAAGACCGGATTGGCGGTCTGCAGCCACGCGGAGGTGGCTTGCGCCGCGATCTGCGTCAGGCAAGTGTCTCCCGAGCCGAGATCGATGGTCAGGCGCGCAGCCGGATCCGCGCCCGTGGCGTCGTAAGGAACTTGCGAGCGGTGCGCGGCAATAAAGCTCTGTAGACCGGTCACGTTTGGGTTGGTATCGTTCTCGTAGTCGATCTCCATACCGACGCCGAACTGTTTGGCTGCCGCGGCATTCAGTCCGAGCTGTGTGGGATTGATCGAGGGCGCTGTGTCCCAATCGCTGGTGTAGCTCGCGCCTCCCATCAAAAACATCACGCGCACGTCAGCGCCGGCGAAGTAGGCGACGATTGTGGAGGTCATGCCGATCGGAATGCCGTTGACCGTCTCGGAATCGTTAGTCAGGTTCATGAGCTTCAGCGGATTGACGAAGTTCAACACCGTAAGATTCACCGATGGCCGCCCATCGCCGCGGTCGATCATCCAATGATTCGCGTTATCGAAATCGCTGAGCGTGCGCACCGTGGGCCAGGAGCAGTGGTCGTTGCTACATGGCCAGGCGCCATAAATCTGTAGAGGGGTCTGCGCGGCGGCGGATAGACACGACGCGCACAAAATCGCAGGGTCCTCGCACGACCCTTCCATTTTACCGCTGCGCCCCGGAGCCGTTGTCATCCGAATACGACAGTTGCTGCTTCACGTAATCGCGCGGGTAAAACATGACTACGCGGTCGCCGCGCAGAATCAGTTGTGGATTGATGCCCGCCCAGTAAGTCGGTATATTCAGCTTTGCGTAGCGGCTCACCACCTGATCGCGCACCTTGGGATCGAAGTGAACGCCGTATTTGTCGACCAGCGCCTTGATGGCTTTGTAGTCGCCCTCGGCTTTGATGCGCATGAGCTCGGCCAGCAGCATGCCGGCGCCTTTGCGCATCTTCTCGTAGTCGCGCACTGCGATATATGATTTGCCGCCTCGATCAAACTGCTCGATGGCGCCGGTTTTATCCATGATGTAGCGGACGATTAACTGGCGGTCGCGCTGGTGGTCTTCTTCGATGGTGTCACCCTTCAGGATGCGGCGAAGCTGCATCAGCCCCGCGCGTGCCGCGGCGTTGTACATCGCCTTGCCGACGTCCGGGCTGGAGATCAGCCCTAACTGCTGCAGCTTGGGGTCGAAAACATTCCAGAGGGCCATCAGATCGGCGCGCGCTTCTTCAAGCGTCGAATAGTATTCTTTCAGATAGAAGGCGGGCTCGTGAGTCAGCTTGGGGCTGAGCCTGCCGGAGCCGTGCCCGATCACTTCGTGGAGGGCGGTCATCAGGTCTTCGGCTTCGTCGCCATATTTCTTGCCTATCGCGATTTCTTCGGGCGACGCGGCGAATTCTTCCAGAGGGCCGGGGCCGGTGGCGTGATCCAGCGCATGGCTGCTGCCGGTAAACATGAAGCTCTTCGATCCGTACTTTTCGTGTACCTCGTTTTCGTTAGGCAGGTTGTCGCCGATGGTGGTTACATGGAAATCGCCGGTTTCGATCAGCGCTTCGACGGCCTTCGCTACCGGCGGCTTGACGCCCTCCATCTTGTATTGCTGCAGCCAGGGCGCGTGATCCTCGAAATATTGCGCGTTTTCCGATAGCTCTCGCATCCGCCCGGCCAGCGCCTCGTCGGTCACCGTCACGAAACTCTGCGAGCTACCCTTGGCGCCGCGCGCATCGCGATACACCTCAATGAAGCCGTTGTCGAAATCGACGCGCGGGTTGTCCTGCACCCAGTCGATGCCGAATTGAACCCAGTCCCGCGGATTCCCCGTTTGAAAGTAGCGGATCAAATCGCCGATGGCCTTGGCCTGCGCCGGGCTCGCGTACTTTTGGGCCCGCTGCAGAGCAACGTTCGCTTTTTGCAGATAAGGCGCGTCCAGGCCTGGCGGCGTTTTGCCGTCGGGAGTTCCGGCGCGATAAACCTGCTCGACCAGCTTTCCGGAAACTTTCGCCAGGCGCGAATTCAATGGATACTGCTCATGGAAAGCTCCAATCTCGCCCATGCCAATGCCGGGAGAATAGAAATTGTTGGAACTGGCTTGCAGAATGTCGAGTTGGCCGCGCGGACTCTTGGCGGTGATCATGGGTTCGAAATCGGGGTCGAAAAGCGATGCTTTCAATTCGTCCACTTCGGCGGCCAGTTTCGGCCCGGCGGCTGCTTTGAACTCATCGAAGCTACAGGCTGGCAGAAACTTCTGAGAGGTCAACTCATTGTGGTTGCCTTTGTTCGCCCAAAACAATTTCGTGAAGTCGGTGATCTTCTTCAGCACCGCTCCGTCCACACCCCGCGGATGCCGCAGGATGGTTTCCAATAGCCTTTTCTGCCGCAGCCCGAAGCGCGACAACTGATCGTAGATAATCGGGTCGGTAGCGATGGATGCTTCGCTCAGCCAATACGCCAGAGCTTGCTCGCGCGGAGTCAGCTTATTGAAACTCTCCGCGCTCAGTTGTACGAATCCGGTATTGCCAACCCGGTCGGCCAGAGCGCCATCCTCGGCGCCTAACGCCGCTGTCAGAGCCAGCCCGATCACTACAATGCGAATCAAAGTGGTGCCTCCCACCGTATGGTAGCGCGGCGCTACCATTGTCTCCGATGACCAAAGTATCCTTGCCGCTGGCACTGGCGTGCGTTTTCGCCGTGGCTCTGCCGGCCCTCGCGGCGCCGCCCGCCTGGCTGCCCAACGCAGTGATTTACGAAGTTTTTCCGCGCGACTTTTCGCCATCGGGCGATTTGAACGGCGTGACCGCCGGGCTCGACCGTCTGCGCCATTTAGGTGTGGATGTGGTGTGGCTGATGCCCATTCATCCCATCGGACAACTGAAGCGCAAGGGCACTCTAGGCAGTCCGTACTCCGTGCGCGACTACTATGCCATCAACCCCGATTACGGCACGAAGGATGACCTGAGGCACCTGGTCGCGAAGGCGCACCAGCTCGGGATGAAGGTGATTATCGACATCGTGGCGAATCACACGGCGTGGGATAGCGTGATGATGAAGTACCCGGAATTCTACAAGCACAATGCCGCGGGCCAGATCATTCCGCCGGTGCCCGATTGGGACGATGTGGCGGGTCTCGATTATTCGAATCCTAAGCTGCGGGCGTATATGATCGACATGCTGCGCTACTGGGTTCGCGATTTCGATCTGGACGGTTTCCGCTGCGATGCCGCGTCCATGGTGCCTGTAAGTTTTTGGGATAGCGCGCGGGCGGAAGTAGACAAGCAGAAGCCGGGATTGCTGTGGATGGCGGAGGCGCACGATCCGCCGCTGATGGCCAAAGCATTCGATATCGACTATGCGTGGCCGCTGCATGCCAAGCTGGCGGATGTTTTCATGAAGGGCGCGCCGGCGCGGGAACTGCGGTCGCAGTGGGAACAGGAGCGCGGGCAATACGCGAAGGGCGCGCTGCATATGCGCATGTCGGACGATCACGACGAAGAGCGCGCCATCGTGCGTTTCGGGGAACGGGGCGCGCTGGCGGCCTCGGCTTTCCTGTTCACCATGGACGGCGTGCCGTTGCTGTACGAAGGCATGGAAGCGGGCGATACGGCGGAATCCGGCTCCCCCGCCCTCTTTGAAAAGCTGCCCGTGTTTTGGCAGATCGCCGAACGCCGTCCCGAGTTTCCAAAATTCTATGCCGCGCTGCTGGCGCTGCGTCGCGCGCATGCGGCACTGCAACAAGGCGAGACGGAATGGCTGCGCAATTCCGACGACGCGAGGATTGTCACTTACCTTCGCACGGGCGGCGGCGAAGAATTTCTGGTAGCGGTGAACTTCTCCAACCAACCATTCCTCGGACTTGTGGCTGCGTCACCCGAAGGTTTCACAGAAGTCACTCCGGGGTTGAATGGGCTGCGGCCGCAAACCCTGCCGACGCTCGCGCTGGATGCCTGGGGCTTCCGCATTTTCCGCCGCGGCTTGCCGAATTAGGCCAGCCAGCCGCGCTTTTCCTTCCATCGGCCGCGCGTGAAATCGGGGAATTTTACGGGCGCGCTGCCCTGCGCCACCGACGCTTCGCTCAGCGGACCCGGCGCGCTCCAGGTGGCCGCGTCATAGACGTCCAAATCGGGCGCGAGTCCTTTCTGCATGCACTCGATCATGCCGGTAGACCATCAGGAAATCCATGCCGCCGTGTCCGCCGAGTTTGCGAGCCAATTCGCCCTCATGTTTCCACAGTGGATGCTCGTATTCGTCCTTGAATTTGTCGATGGGAATATAGGCTTCCGCTTTGGGATCGTCGAAATAGATGCGTGGCGGATAGTCGCGAAAGATGCCCTTGGTACCGGCGATCAGGTTGGTGCGGTCGTAAGGATGCGGGTTCACCACATCGTGCTGCACGGTGACCACGAGGCCGTTGGCCGTCTTGATCAGTGACGTATTCAGGTCGCCGCAGATATATTTCTCTTTCCACTTGGGGCTGCCTTTCGGCACGTTGGCGGCGCGCCAAGCGTCGAGGCCGCGCTCGGGCGAACTCATCGACACCATGTAGTCGAAGCGGTCGCCGCGGTTGATGCCCATGTAATTCGCCACCGGCCCCAGCCCATGCGTGGGGTACAAATTGCCGTTGCGCTTGGTGTGCGGGAAGCGCCGCCATAGGCCTTCGCTGCGATCCTCGAAAAGTATCTTGCGCAGGTCGTGCAGGTAAGCGCCTTCTCCGTACAGCAGGTCGCCGAAGAGGCCGGCTTTGATCATGTTCAGAACCATCAGCTCCGTGTAGCCGTAGCAGCAGTTCTCGGTCATGATGCAGTGGCGGCGAGTCTTTTCGGATGTATCCACCAGTTTCCAGCAATCCTCGATCGTCGACGCGGCGGGCACCTCGACCAGCGCATGCTTGCCGCTGTTCATTGCGGCCAAAGCCATGGGTACGTGCCACTCCCAAGGCGTGGCCATGTACGCGAAATCAACGTCGTCACGCTTGAGCACATTCTCAAAATCGCGCTCGCCATTGGCGTAAACGGCCGGCGGATGCTGCCCCGCCCGTTCGACATCAGCCTGGGCTTTCAGCGCTGCGTCTTTTTTCACATCGCAGACGGCCGTTACCTTCAAATTCTCCACGCCAAGGTATTCCTTGAGCATGTCGGAACCTCGGTCGCCGCAGCCGATCAGCGCCATCCGAACGTCAGGGCGTGCCTCAAATGGCATTCCGATCACCGATTTTTGGGCCGTCTGTGCGGCGGCCGCGTCGCCTAGCAGAATGGCACCGGTCCCAGCCATGGCTCCGCGCAAGAGATCGCGCCGGGAGAAAGGAGATTGGGGCTCGTCAGATTGCATGCAAACATTCTAATCGCATGCGGAGGAACGCGGCGTTTAGAAAATAAAGCTAAGTCCGCCGCGGAACATGCGGGGATTTTCCATGAGGACCAAGCGAGTGCCATCGGCGGCGGAAAGCGGCAGATAGCCCTGCTGCAAGAGATTGCGTAAGTCGGCAGTCACTTCGATGCGAACGGGCAGACCGGGCGGACCGGGAATCGCCTGCCGCAGGTAAACATTAAAGCCGGGCTGCGGACGCATGCTGCTGGTGGAGTAGATCGGTTCCGGCACGGCGAAACGCCCGTCGGCCACCTGGTAACTGGCGAAGATGTGGGTGCCAGTGTGCGGACTCGCAGCGACCACACGGACGGTCACCGACTGCTGCCGTCCGGCATGGATCATGGAACGTAAGTCGTCGGGATTATTGCTGACAGTCTCGCTGCCGTCCGCCATCAGAGCTCCGGTGGATCCGTACATCACGGAGGCGCTGACATGATCGCCCAAAGCTTGCGTAGCCGACGCCACGTAACCCATGCTCGAAAAACTACCGGCGTTGAACATCGCGGTGCCGGAGAAGAAATCCGGCAGAACATCGCCGAGCGGAAGAAAACCGTCCGGCGCCGCAATGGTCAAAGCCAGGTTACTAATCGACTGATGGTATACATTGACGCCGAACTTGCGGGAGCCGACTTTGCGTGAATAACCCGTTTCCAGATCCTGGCCGCGCTGCACTTCGGTTTGCCCGGCACGCAGGGAAATCATGGGGAAAAGTGCCAGCGTTCCAATTTCGTGCTGCAGCGGGTCGTCTGAAGTATCGGATACACTCAAATCGGGGTGCGCGTTGCCGGAAGTGTAGGCAAATTCCAGTTCGCCGCCGTCGGCGAACGCATAACTCAGCCGCGCGTACGGGCTCATATAACTCAGATGGTTACTGAACGAAACCGCATCGATGGCCGAACCATATTGCAGTGTCAGGGCGTCGGTGATGCGGGCATGATCGTCGACATTAGCCGACATGCTGCGCAGCATCGGGACGCCGTCGCCCGGCCCTAGAATCGCCATGCCCATGCGGCCCGGCAGGAACAACTCACGCATGGTCACCGAAATCTCGGCGTTATCAGGGCCGAGTGCTCGGCTATAAGTGGTCCGGAAAGAGGCCGAAGGAATGCCTGTCTGCTCGCCGGTGCCCAAGTTGCCCGCAAATTGCAGTTGATTGTTGCGGTAGAGCGAAGTCGCCAAGGCGAACGCCGTTCCCATGTCGGCACTGCTGCCGAAGCCTTGTGCCATGGCGCCGTCACCGGCGGAAAACATCAGCAAACCGCGCGTGTCGGAGAAAACCGTGTGCCGCGGTTTTTCCGCGTCGTCAGCATCGTCTGGTGAGCCCGATGCGGTGGTGGGCAACATCCGCATCACCGGCCGCGTCGAGCCGGCCGTACGCAACACCCACTTCCAGTCGCCGGTCATAAAAACCGGCTTCTCGCTGGGAAAGGCCAGGTGGATCGAACTGAACAAAGTAGCCATGCTCACATTCAGCACGCTACGCATTCCCGGCTGAACCAGAATATTGCTCTTGATGGCAGGCACGAAAGCAGCCAAAGTTACACGGATGGAGTAAATATCGGGCATGAGCCCGGGAAACACGAAATTCCCCGCGGCGTCGGTAATAACCTTCTGGGTGGCAGCGTCCTGGCGGTTGAAAAGGATGACCGCCGCGCCCATCTGCGGATTGCCCTTTCCATCAGTGACGGACCCGGCAATGGCCCCGGAAAGCCTGACAGACACCGCTGCTGAAGCAGGATTGGCTGCCGCTAGGCAAACCACCCCGAAGACCGCTCTCCATAACGGGATGTGCGTCCTCAATGTCATCGTCGGGCGACGCTAAGCATATCCACGGGACCGTGCCGCTCGGCTAGCCCCGGCTTATCCTCTAGGTTACCGTAAACTGAGCAGTCGGAGTCAGAGTCTGATTCCGGTTCCTGTCGATGATCTTCATCTTCAGCGTGTATTGCCCCGGCTGCATCTTCGATAAAGGCAGCAGCTTCTCGATGGTCACCTGCGAGGCGGAAGCACCGGGCAGGCTGGCGATATCCTCTGTAAATTCGAAGATCTTCTCGTTGCTACCGGTCTTCAATACCTGGTACTCGATCGAACCGCTCGGCTTGTTGGTCTTCTCGTCCGGCCCGAAGTTATACAGTTTGAAGTAGATACCCATCTTCTCGTCGCGCTTGAAGCTTTCCGTCACGCGCGGGCGAACTTTGGTGGTGCCAATGACGAATTGGCCTACGCCAATGCTTTTGGTCGGGACCTTCTCGATCAAGTCCGCCAGAACCACGGTGCTCGCCATCAACTTCTCGTTGTCTACGTGCGGCACGTTCAAAGCCGTTTCGTAGTTGTTCATGTTGCCGCCGATGATGTCCTTGACCACCACGTTCAGGCGATAGGTGCCCGGAGGCAGCGGAATCGACTTCTGGTAGATGGACGCGCGCTTGGCGTAATCCTGCAGCATTTCATCCGGGCAGTCCACCACCACCGTATCTTCGAAAGTCTGCACGATACGGCGCGTCATCGTGGTGATACGGCCGAAAACATTTACCGAAGCCTTCTGCACGCCATCCTTGGCCTGGAACTGCATATCCTTGTTTTCGAACTGCAGCGTAACGTAGGTGAGTACCGACGCCTCCGTCAACGGGAAGAAATCGGCTCGCACCTTCATGGGCAGGATATTAAAGGTGATCTTGCTGGTGACGGCGTCTTCCAGGTCTTTAAACTTTACGGCAGGCGGCTTTTGCAGTTTCGCGAATTGCTCCAGCCTGTTGAACTCCATCATGCTTTCCGACGAACCGCCGAACGCTTGGCCTAAGTGGGTGCCGTCAGTATTCTGGAAGCGCTGAGTCTTACTGGACAGCCCCATCTGCTCCATAAGGGTAAGTCCGGCGCCGGGCACATAGGTCAGGGCGTCCTTTTCCGACGGGTCCATGGTCATGTGGTATTCACCCGACATGGTGGGATCCACAAACTCGATGATGATGTTTGTGCCGATGCCCTCCAGGTAGCGGTACCGCCACTGTTCAAAGGGGTAGGTGGAGGTTTCGCCGCCGCCTTCTTCCATAGGCCGCTCGTACGTGCCGCCCGATGGATGCGATTCGATTTCGTCCGGAGGACCATAAATAATGTAGATCCGGCCGCGATCCGTCTTCCAGCCCGGGATGCCCGAAGCATAATGATCGTTGGCGTAAGCGATGCGGCGGTAGTGCTCTTCCTTGAATTCGTTCTCTTCCGTATCTGGGGTGGGGTCGCGCCTCAACCAGAACTGCTCGATGAATTGTTCTTTCTCTTCGTCGGTTGCCAGGCGCTTAAAGGCGGTCTTTTCCTCGTCGGTGATGATGTAGAGGACGTCCTCGTTCAGCCATTTCCGGTAAGGTGTTTCCAGCTCTTTGCGCAGTTTTTCATCCCGCTTTTTCTTCTGTTTTTCGGTGAGCGGTTTGGCGATCGTTTCCCGAGCGGGCGGAGTATCTGCTTTCTTTTGATCGTCTTTGGGGGCCGGTGTCTGATCCTGGCAAACGCCGATGCCAGCCAGCATCAAACCGAGGGAAATACAGGGCAGCCAACTGCATTTTAAGACCATTACACACCTCTTCCCGGAACAGGGCCTAATCGTGAACTCATTGTACGGCTTCATTTTACCACCCGTCAAGCGGGCGGCGTCGGCACACTGGGCGGGTCTTTCACGGGCCGCTTGCTAACAGATTGTGCTTGCACCTACAATGAGCGGCAGGCATGGCACAGCACGTTAAGATACTCGGCGTACTTCATATTGTCTTCGCTTTATTCGGTATCCTGCTGGCCGTTGCCATACTGGCTCTGTTCGGCGGCATTGCAGGCATCATCGGCGCGACAGATTATTCGGGCGATTCCCATATTTCCATTCCCATCGTCGGTGGGATCGGCACCTTCATCTTTTTCGTGATTCTGGCGCTGGCTTTACCGGGATTGGTGGCGGGAATCGGATTGTTGCAATTCCGATCGTGGGCTAGGCCGCTCACGATCGTACTATCGGTATTCGACTTGATCCATGTGCCGTTTGGTACAGCATTGGGGGTTTACGGTCTGTGGGTACTACTGTCGCAAGGTTCGGATCGGCTGTTCCGCAGTTAGCTTACCTGCACAAGACTGCTTTCTAGCCCAGCTAGCTTTTCCGCCGCCAGCGCCTTGACTGCCCGAACGCTGGCGACCTTGATGTTCTCGTATCCCCGGATTTGGGACGGAAGCGTCAAGACTTCCTTGACCCCTGTCAGGTTCTCCGGCGTTGCGCGGTCCAGGCAATCGCGCACCAATCGCTCATACCATTCGACCAGCGCCCGTTCCTCCCGCCGCAACTCCGCATATCCAAAGACATCGAGCGCCGACCCGCGCAAGCCCTTTAACGACGCGAGGGCCCG
Organism: Bryobacterales bacterium; assembly: GCA_963738375.1. GTDB lineage: Bacteria > Acidobacteriota > Terriglobia > Bryobacterales > Bryobacteraceae > Bog-159. Next base: position 308,892 of record CAVTWL010000010.1, read on the forward strand.
CAGAGGTAGCCGGAACCAACCGCCCAGCTTCAACTTCTTTTTCATCCCCGACGCCCGCAGTAAGGGGGGATGCAGATTGTATCCGATGGATTCGACATCCTCCCACATCCCGCGAATCTGAGCTTCGCGCTCTGGATTGGTCAGCAAGCGCGCCACTTCGTACTCGTCTTTGTATGCCATCAGCTTGTAGAGATAGCGCGCCACCGTTTCCGCCAAGGCCGGCTGGCGGGCTTCCACCTCGCCTACGAAAGCCCTGAAACGGCCGGCGTAGGCGGCGCTCTGGTAAGCCGTCAAATCGGCGGCGCGCCGTTCCACCAGCGTGCGTGTATCCGCCTTCCCCGGCGGTGGCGCAATCAGAGCCTCAACCGCCTGCGCGTCGTGATAATACTTCCGTCCCCACAAAAACGCCAGCACATTCCGCTCGGCGTCCACTTTGTTCAGATGGATGGCTTCTTCGATCGCCGCTTCGGAAATCGGAATCAGGCCGCCTTGATAGGCCGCGCCAAGGAGGAAAATGTTCACCGCCATGTGGCTGGCGAACAGGCCTTCGGCCAGCCGCGACGCATCCAGAAACAGGTTGCGGTCCCGCCGCGTGTAGGTGTTGATCACATCGACCACCGCGCCCGGACCAGCCAGCCGCGCGCCGCCTCGCACGGAATCGCCCGTGGGAACTTCGGCGGTATTCACTACTGCCACGGTGCGCGACGGGTGCGCGCGCTTTAGATTCTCAGCGCTGCCCGCCCCTAGCAGATCGAACCCCAACAGCAAATCCGCATTGCCATACCCGACTTTTGCAGAGGCGTCGATCGGCACGCGGCTCAGGATGATGCTCGAAACCACCGCGCCGCCCTTCTGCGACAAGCCGGTCTGGTCGAGCGTGATCACCGAAAGGCCGTCAATCCAAGCGGCGGTCGCCAGCAGCGCATTCACCGTCACCACGCCCGTCCCGCCGATGCCCGGCATCAGAATCGAATAACGTTCGTCAATTTCGACCCGCTCGCGGGGACCGGGGATATTGACCGCCGGCAGATTCGCCAGCGCAGCCGGTCGCCGCTGGCCCGTCCCCGGCTTCAGCTTCACCGTTACGAACGAAGGGCAATCGCCCATCGCGCACGAATAATCCTTATTGCACGACGACTGGTGGATTCTGGTCTTCGGCCCGTATTCCGTCTCCACCGGATGCAGACTCAGGCAATTCGACTGCGTAACGCAATCGCCGCAGCCCTCGCAGACTTCTTCGTTGATAACCAGGCGAACCGTGGGTTCCGCCAGCTTGCCGCGCGACCGCAGCCGCCGCTTCTCCGCGGCGCACTGCTGATCGTAAATAATCGCGGTGACGCCGGGCAGCTTCTCGAACTCGCGTAGCACCTCAGGCAAATCGTCGCGGCCGCGCAGTTGCGCGTTGTCCGCGAGTTGCACACCCGCGTATTTGTCCAGATCGTCGGACAGGACCGCGATCCGCCGCACTCCATCGGCCGCCAGCTTGCGCGTCAGTTCGGGCACCGGTACCGCGCCCGCTGCCTGCTGCCCCCCCGTCATCGCCACCGCGCCGTTGTACAGAATCTTATAGGTAATGTTGACGCCCGCCGCAATGCAAGCTTCCACCGCCAGAGAAGCCGAATGAAAATAGGTGCCGTCGCCGACGTTCTGGAAGATGTGTGACCGGTCCACGAAGGGCGCCATCCCGATCCACGGCGCACCCTCCCCCCCATGTGGGTCAAGAAAGTGTAGGAATGGCCCGAATGCCCGAGTTGCGCGGCCATGGCATGGCAGCCGATGCCGCCTCCCGCCATCTGCCCTTCGAGCAGCAAAGTCGAGCGATTGTGCGGGCATCCCGAACAGAAGGTCGGAAATCGCCCCGGCACGAGCCGCCGTTCGCGGGCATCGATCTCGTCGAGCAGTGCGATGCGGCCCGGCGAGGGCGTGATGAACTGCGCCAACACGCGGCTGATCGACTCCGGGTCCATTTCCCCCGCCGCCGAAAACAGCGGAGCGGCCTCCGGATCGCCTTTGCCCAAAATCGCGGGACGCTCCGTAAAATTGTAAAGCATCTCGCGCAACTGCAGTTCCAGGAAGCTGCGTTTCTCCTCTACCACCAGGATGGTCCGCAGCCCGTGCGCGAACTCCGCCGTGAAGCGCGGCTCCAGCGGGTACGTCATGCCGAACTTCGCGATCCGGATACCGGCCGGCGCCAGATCCTCGGGCCGCAGCCCGAGATCGGCCAGCGCCTGCATCAGATCGTAATAAGCCTTACCGGCGCTGGCGATGCCCAGCCATGCTCCATCACGCGCGCCCAACAGCCGATTCACCTGATTCGCCCGCGCAAATTCTCGCGCGGCATCCAGACGCCGGTACAGCAACTCAGGCTCCAGCATCAGCGTCATGGGAATCAGCAGCCGCGCGTCGATCTTCTTCTCATACCCGTGCGGAATCTGAATCGCCACCCGGTCCGGATCTGTCTCCGCCGTGGCACCGGAATCGCACACGTTGGTGACCATCTTCATCGCCACCCATGCGCCCGAAAACCGCGAGAGCGCGATGGCCTGCAGACCGTAATCCAGCGTCTCCTGTACATTGCCCGGATAAAATACGGGCATCGCGTGATTATAAAAGCTCAGGTCGCTCTGGTGCGGAATGGTGGAGCTCTTGGCAATGTGATCGTCGCCGCCCAGCACCAGCGCGGCGCAATTCTTTCCCGTTCCCGCGATGTTAGCGTGCCGGAAAATATCGCCCGACCGATCCACGCCCGGGCCTTTTCCGTACCAGATACCCAGCACGCCGTCGTATCGCGACTGCCCCAGCGAATGGTGAATCTGGCTGCCGAAAACCGACGTCGCCGCGAGGTCTTCGTTGACCCCCGGCACGAAATGGATGCGATGTTGGTCCAGCAAATGCCGCACTCGCGCCAGCGCCATGTCGTACCCGCCCAGCGGCGAGCCTTCATAGCCCGAAATGAAGGCGGCCGTCGCTAGTCCGGCGCGCTGGTCGCGGCGCATCTGCTCCATCGGCAGGCGCACCAGGGCCTGAATGCCCGTCAAATAAACAGCGCCGTGCTCCTGCTCGTATTTCGAATCGAGTTTCATGAGTTTAGAGGCTCACGGCCGGGTGAGTGCGATGTCAAGTATTATAGCTCCTGATGCAGCACTATCTGGCTTTCGATCTCGGCGCTGAGAGCGGCCGCGCGATGCTGGGCACGCTCGACGCCGGCCGCCTCAAAATCGAAGAACTGCACCGCTTCCTGAACACGCCGGTGCGCGTGTTCGATGCGCTTTATTGGGACACGCTGCGGCTCTGGCATGAGATTCAGCGCGGCCTGTGCGTCGCCGGCCGCGAGCGCAAGTTGCAAGTCGACGGAATCGGCATCGACACCTGGGGGGTGGATTTCGCTCTGCTCGGCCCGGATGGCGCCCTAGCCGACAACCCGCGCCATTATCGCGACGGGCGCACCAACGGCGTCATGGAGAAACTGTTCGCCATCGTGCCACGCGCCGAGGTATTCGCCCAGACCGGTATCCAGTTCATGCAGCTCAATTCGCTGTATCAGTTTTATGCGTTGAAGCTGGCGAACTCGCCTGCTCTTGCGGCGGCCCGGACACTCCTCTTCATGCCGGACCTGTTGAACTACTGGCTCACAGGAAACGCCCGCGCCGAGCGGACCATCGCCAGCACGTCGCAATTCTACGATCCGCGCCGCAAGACCTGGGCTTTCGACCTCCTTCAGCGTTTGGGACTGCCTGCGCACATTCTGCCCGAGATCGTCGATCCCGGTGCGCAGGTAGGGTCGCTGCTAGGCCCCGTGGCCGCCGAAGCCGGGCTTGGTCCTGTCCCGGTTTACGCAACAGGTTGCCACGATACCGCCTCCGCGGTCGCGGCCGTGCCAGCCGAAGGAAGCGACTGGTGCTACATCAGTTCGGGCACCTGGTCTTTAATGGGAGCGGAACTGAATGAACCCATCATCAACGCTCAAGTGCTCGCCGAAAACCTGACCAACGAAGTCGGCGCAGCCGGCAAAGTGCGGTTTTTGAAAAACATCGCCGGCCTCTGGCTGCTACAGGAATGCCGCCGCACGTGGGCGCTCGAGGGAGACGCATACAGCTACGAAGAACTAGTACGTCTAGCCGGAGAAGCGGAGCCAGGTCGCCCAACGATCGACCCCGACGCATTCCTTGAACCGGGCGATATGCCGCGCAAGATCGTGGCGCATTGCCGCGCGCGCCGGCTTGCTGCGCCAGAAACACCGGCCCAGTTCACGCGCACTATCCTCGAAAGCCTGGCCGAACGCTATCGCCAGGTTCTGGACAGCCTGGAAACCCTGGCGGGCCGTCGCTTCAACGTAATCCACATCGTGGGCGGCGGTTCCCGAAACTCGCTGCTGAACCAGTTGGTGGCGAACGCCACCCGCCGCACGGTGGTGGCTGGGCCAACCGAAGCTACCGCCATTGGCAACGTATTGATCCAAGCTATCGGTGCCGGTGCACTGAGCGGTCTGGAAGAAGCACGAGCGGTCGTCAGGCGATCATTCGAGGTTCAGATATTCAACAGCAGGGCCTAAGCTGTCAACTTTAGTTTCCAGCTATGGTCTATAGGGATACTATACTAACGTAGGCCTGTGGTACCATGCTAAAGCAAGGCTGGCTGCTCCATGGTCTTCAATCCCGAGGAGGGATCGCTTAAGAGTGCCTAAAGTCAAGGCAAACGGCATCGATTTGCATTACATCACGGTCGGCATGGGACCCGACGTGGTCATGCTGCACGGCTTTCTCGGGAACCTGGCAGTGTGGCATCTCTACATGGCGCCGGTCCTGCGCCGGGAACACCGTGTCACCACTTACGACCTGCGCGGCCACGGCTACAGCGATGTTACTCCTACCGGGTACACCACCGCGGACATGGCGGAAGACCTGCGCTGCTTCCTGGACGCTATGGGCATCGAACGCGCCACCCTGGTGGGACACAGTTTCGGCGCCGACATCGCCATGTACTTCAGCCTGCTTTATCCGCACCGGGTGAACAAACTGCTCGCGCTCGAACCCGGCCTCGCCGCGCTGGTGCATTTGCGCAACGACAAAGATTGGATCGGCTGGGCAGCCTGGGTTGCCAAGCTGGAAGAAGTGGGCATCCATGTCCCTGAAGATAAACGCACCGACGCGGAATACCTGCTGCAGTTGAGCCTGGAAACGCCCAAGTTTTACGGACCCGCGCGCGGTCTGCCCCGCAATCGCGAACCGCTGCTGCATCTCATCCGCAACACCACGCTGTTGAAGGATTACGAAGAAGTCGGCGCCATGACCCTCGATGCGGTGCGCACCATCCAAACACCGACCCTGCTTGTTTATGGCCGCAACTCGCATTTCATCAGTTCTTACGATTTCCTGCACACCGCTCTGCCCAACTGCAAATCGGTGCTGCTGCCAGGCGGCGAACACTTCGGTCCATTGGAACAACCCGAATTGCTGACGGAACATATCCAGCAATTCCTCCGCCCGCCACAACCTGCCTCGGATTTCCCGGAAGCCGTCCGCGTCTCCACCGGCGGTTGATGGATCAACTCCCCCGCAAACTCGGCGCCCTGGATGCCGCGTTGATCGTGGTGGGAGTGGTGATCGGCGCGGGCATTTTTCTTCTTCCCAACGTCATCGCCCGCAGCCTGCCCTCCGTGCGCGCCATCCTCACAGTCTGGATTGTCGCCGGTGTGCTCTCCTACTTCGGCGCGCTGGCCTACGCGGAACTGGGCGCGATGATGCCGGATACCGGAGGCCAGTACGTCTACCTGCGCGAAGCTTTCGGACCTGGCTGCGCGTTCCTTTCCGGCTGGGTCTTCCTGCTGGCAGTCATTCCCGGTGGCATGGCGTTTCTCGCCGTTAGCTTCTCCATCTACCTCGATCACTTCGTTCCTTTGACGCCGCCACGGCGCCTGGCCGTGTCGATGTTATTACTGGCGATCCTGGCCGCAGCCAATTACGCCGGAGTGAAGCAAGGCGCGTGGATACAGCGCATCCTTACGTCGCTGAAGGTCGCCGGCATCCTGTTGATCATCGGTGCAGCCGCTCTCGCCCCGCATGCCGTAAACCGTCCGGTCGCTGCCGTGGCCATGCCGGGCATCTCCTACCACAGTGCCGGCTACGCCCTGACAGCCTGCTTGATGGCCTATATGGGCTGGAGCTACGTCAGTTTCGTTGCCGGCGAGATCCGCGATCCGCAGCGCAATCTGCCGCGCGCCATGACCTGGGGCATGATAGCGGTGATCGCGTTGTACGTAGCGGTCAACCTAGCCTATTTGAACGTGATGACCGTTCCGGAAATCGCCGCTACCGAGCGCGTGGGGACTGTAGTCGCTTCCCGTACGCTGGGGCCTTATGGCGCGTCTGTACTGTCTATTGTGGTGTTGCTGTCCATCGCGGGCGCGATCAACGGCAATATTTTGACCGGGGCGCGCATTCCGTTCGCGCAAGCCCGCGACGGCCTGTTCTTCCAACGTTTCGGCCGCATGCATCCCCGTTTTGAAACGCCCGCGTTCGCCATCGTGGCGCTGACCATGTGGACGGGCATGCTGGTCGCTACCGGGTCTTACGAGACGCTATTCGTTTACTCGATCCTGTCGTCGTGGGTGGTCTACACGCTCGGGGTTGCCGCCGTGTGGGTTCTGAGACGGAAGAAACCCAACGCGCCGCGGCCGTACAAAATGTGGGGATACCCGTACAGCATGTGGGCCTTCCTGCTGGTGTCGGCGTGGTACATGATCGATGCGATGCTGAACCAGACCAAAGCTTCTCTGATGGCTTTCGTGGTTTGCGCGGCCGGCATTCCATTCTACATTTACTGGCGCACCCGGTCCGCGCCCGAAGCCTCTACCGTTTCAACGCCAAAGTGAGGCCGTCGCCGATGGCCAACATACTCAGCCACACGCGATGGTCCTGATGCAGTTTGGCGTTGAAATCGCGAATCGCGATGGTGTCGTTGTCCTGCACCGCGTCGTCGATCACGCGGCCGTGCCAGATTACGTTATCGATTACAGCCAGTCCGCCGGGGCGCAACAGCTGCAGCGCCCGCTCGTAATAAGGATCGTAGTTTGTCTTATCGGCGTCGATAAAGGCAAAATCGAAGGTATCCGCCGCGCCCTCCGCCAGCAATCCATCCAGCGTTTCCACCGCGGGAGCCAGCCGCAATTCGATTTTTTCCGCCACCCCCGCTTGCTGCCAGTAACGACGGGCAATCGCGGTAGTCTCCGGGTTCACGTCACAGGCCACCAGCCGTCCCCGTGGCGGCATGGCCAGCGCGATATGCAGCGAACTCAGACCCGTGAATACGCCCACTTCCACCGCCCTCGTGGCGCCCAGCATGCGCACCAGCATTCCGAGGAATTGGCCTTGCTCCGGCGCCACTTGCATCCCGGCATCGGGGCGGCGGGCGGTCTCCTCCCGCAAACGCGCCAGCAAATCCGGCTCCCGCAGGGAGACGGTCCGGATATACGCCGCCAGTTCCGGCCCGACAGAAGTCTGTAGATTCGACATCCTTACAGATTAGCTGTTTAGCCCCGCCGCAATCCGCGCCAGAATGGAGCGGGGCGCGAATCGCGTCGAAAACGCGGTCAGTTTGTTGCGGGCGCCGGCGATGGTGACGCGCTTGCCATCCATCAGGGCATCGAACCCGATGCGCGCCACCGCCGCCGCGCTCATCACCGATCCCGAGCGGAACACCGGCGTATCCTGATTGCCGGCAGTGGTGGCGAAATTCGTTTGCGTCGCCCCCGGAACCAGCGCCGTGACGGTAACGCCGGACGATTTCACCTCTTCCGCCAACGCTTCGGTAAACGAAAGCACGAACGCCTTCGAGGCGTAATACACCGCCATGAACGGGCCGGGGACATAGCCCGCGGTCGAAGCCACGTTCATGATCTTCCCGTTCCGGCGCGCCAGCATGCCGGGCAGAAACAGCCGGGTGAGCAGCGCCAGCGCGGCAATGTTCACCTGCATCATGCGCGCCTCCACCTCGTAATCGATCTCCGCATACGCGCCGCGAGCCCCGAATCCGGCGTTATTCACCAGCACGTCGACGGTCACGCCCAGTTGCCGTAGCGCCTCGAAGATGCGGGGCGGTGCAGCCGGATCGGCCAAATCTTCCGCCAACGCGCGCGACTGAATGCCATGCGCCCGGCCGAGTTCCGCGCCGAGAGCCTGCATCTTGGCCTCGCTGCGTGCGACCAGGACCAGGTCGTAGCCGTGCGCCGCAAAAAGGCGCGCCAATTCTTCTCCGATGCCGCCGGATGCTCCCGTAATCAATGCCGTCTGGTTCATAGTGTCTTTCCAAATCGTCCTTCGCTCTGTATGCTGAATGCGCAAAAGCGCAGCACCTCAGCTTTCGATCGCCACGGAAACTGGCCTGCATTCGCCAATTTGGCGATCCCGTGTACCAGCGACCAGGCGAGATAGGCGATTTTGAGCGGATCCCCAGCAGGCATCTGTTTGGCCGTCTGGCACTCTCGCACGAACCCGAGCAGCGTTTCGAAGGAGCGCTTGCCGGCCGCCGCGCATGCCGGGTAATCCTGTTCGTTCCAGGGCGAATCGAACATCGCCGCGAAATGTTGGGGCCAGGACAAGGCGAAGTTCACATAGGCCAGACCGCAGCGCCGCAGGCGATTCTTGGGACTGGAGCGCCGCGACCCGCCCGCCATCGCTCGCGTCAAGCGCTCGAAACCCTCGGTGGCCACCGCCGCCAGCAAGTCCTCGCGGTCGCGGAAATGGCGGTAGGGCGCGTTGTGCGATACCCCGGCGCGCCTCGCCACCTCGCGCAATGTGAAAGACCGCAGCCCCGCCGCTGCGATCAGTTCGATGGCGGCGTCGAGCAGCGCTTCCTTCAAATTGCCGTGATGGTAGGGCTTGGCGGCGGGCACATCGTGAATCTTACCAAAACGATGTTGACAGCAGCAACTTTTCTGGCGTATTATGTGGCGGATGTCAACATTAACCGTAGATGGCGCCTCCATTCCCAGTTCCTATAAACAAAATCCCCCGACCGGCGATTTCGACGCCATCGTGATCGGATCGGGCATCGGCGGTTTGGCCTCCGCCGCGCTGATGGCTCGGCGCGCAAATAAGCGCGTGCTGGTGCTCGAGCGGCATTACACGCCCGGAGGCTTTACGCACGTCTTCCGCCGCCCGGGCTACGAATGGGACGTCGGGGTACACTACATCGGCCAAATGGCCCCCGGCCAAACCATGCGCGCCATCTTCGATGAAATCACCGAAGGCCGCCTGCAGTGGAAAGCCATGCCGGAGGTCTACGACCGCATCCTCATCGGCGACCGATCCTACGATTTCGTGAGCGGCGCGCAGCGCTTCCTCGAACGCATGTGCGAATACTTCCCGCGGGAACGCACAGCGATCGCGGGCTACATCACGGAAGTTCAAAAAGCCGCGCGTGCCAGCCAACTGTATTTCGCGGAGAAGGCCATCCCCTCTGCCTTGGCCCGCGCCGCAGGTTCGCTGCTGCGCCGCCGCTTTCTGAAATACGCCGACGCCACAACGGCCGAAACGCTCGCCCGCCTCACAACCAATCAAGAACTGATCGCCGTGCTCACCGGAACCTGGGGCGACTACGGACTACCGCCCGGCCAGAGCAGTTTCGGCAACCATGCCATCGTCGTTAACCACTATCTCGAAGGCGCGCACTACCCAGTCGGGGGCGCCGCGCAAATCGCCGCGACCATCGCCCCAACCATCGAGCGCGCCGGAGGCCGCATCGTCGTCAGCGGCGAGGTCGACGCGATCCTCGTCGACGCCCGCAATCGAGCGACAGGTGTGCGCATGGCGGACGGACGAGAACTGCGCGCGCCCCTGATCCTGAGCGACGCCGGCGCCTGGAACACCTACGCCAAACTGCTTCCGCCCGAAACGCCCGGGCGTGCCGAAGCACTGGCCGAGATCGAAAGCGTTCCCGAATCGGTCGGCCACCTGTGCCTGTATGTCGGCCTGCGCCGCGCCGCCGGCGAAGCGGAATTCGGCGACACCAATCTCTGGATTCACCCCACCAACGATCACGACGCCAATGTCGCGCGCTTTCTGCGCGATCCCGAAGGGCCTTTCCCTGGCTTGTTCATTTCTTTCCCCTCGGCCAAAGACCCGGAATTTGCGCTGCGTTATCCCGGCCGCGCCACCATCGAGGTGGTCACCCTGGCACCATACGACTGGTTCGAAGGGTGGGAAGATAGCCGTTGGAAGAAACGCGGCGCGGATTACGACGAATTGAAAGGCGCTTCGCCGAACGCATGCGCGCCGAACTCGAGCGCAATGTGCCCGCCGTGCGCGGCAGGATCGATTATTGCGAGCTTTCGACGCCGCTTTCCACACGGCAGTTCGCCAACTACCATCGCGGCCAGATCTACGGGCCTGCCGCTGCGCCGGAACGCTTCCGCGCACGCGTCTTCAGTCCGCGAACGCCGATTGGCAATCTCTATTTGACCGGCGCGGACGCCGCGGTCTCGGGTGTGACGGGCGCGCTGGCCGGCGGCGTTCTGGCCGCCTCCGCCGTCCTGCGCCGCAACCTGATGTCCCGATAGAACGGGCTAAACTGGTGACTTGTCCTCCCTTCTCCACCCGGACGTCGCCGCCCGCGCGGCCGATTTGGCGCGCGAGTTCTCCGCCGCGGAGCCCTTTCGCCACGTCGTCATCGACGGGTTCCTTGACCCGCAATTCTGCCAGGAATTGATCGACCAATTTCCTCCCTTTGAATCCGGCGACGCGCGCAACGAAAGCGGAGAATTAGCCGGCAAGTCCGTGATCCCCGATATCGCGCGACTGGGCGGCCCCTACCGCCGCTTCGACGCCCTGATTCGCGATCGCGAATTCTTGGCGCTGATGGGCCGCATCACCGGCATCGCGGATCTGCTTTACGACGCCGATTACGTGGGCGGGGGCACGCATGAGAATCGCGAAGGCCAGGAACTGGATTCCCATGTCGACTTCAACTTCCACCCGCGCCTCGGATGGCATCGCCGTCTCAACCTGATCGTCTTCCTCAACCAAGAGTGGGACGAAGACTGGGGCGGCTGCCTGGAACTGCTGCGTGAACCGATGGCGGAAGGCGCTGACGCGCGTAAAATAGTAACGCCTAAAGCCAACCGCGCCGTGATCTTCGAGACCACCGAATCGTCCTGGCACGGCTTCCGTGTCATCCGCCCGCCCGCCGGGGTTACGCGCAAATCGCTTGCGGTATATTTCTACACCCGGGCACGCCCCCCTGCCGAAATCGTCGCGCCGCACGGTACATTTTATTACCAGCGCCCGCTGCCCGAACATCTCCAGCCCGGCTACACCCTCAGGGAAAGCGATGTCGCCGAGATCCGCAAGCTCTTCGCGCGGCGCGACGGACAGATTCGCTATCTGTACGAGCGCGAGCTGGAATTCTCGGAAGTGATGGAAACAATCCGCCAGTGGAGCGCCTTCCGTGTGGCGATGGCGCTGACTTGGCCGGCGCGTGCGCTAAAGCGTGCGCTGGGCAAATGATGACGCGGGCAGATTCAGAACTTCGTTCAGCGAACCCTGGCGGTAGCCTTCCAGGTCGAGCGTTACGTACTTGAAACCCAACTTCTTGAACATGGCGGTGAATTGCCGCGCCATTTCCGCGTTCAACGCCCGCGGCAACTCATCCGGCGCGATTTCCAAGCGCACCAGTTCGCCGTGATAGCGGACGCGGAATTGCCGGAATCCCAGCGACTTCATTTCTTCTTCGCCGCGCTCCACGGTCTTGATGTTCTCTATCGTCACGGGTGTGCCGTAAGGGATGCGCGAGCTCAGGCACGCCGACGCGGGGCGGTCCCAGGTAGGAAGCCCGCTCCTGCGCGACAACTCGCGAATCTCTGCTTTGCGCAGGGCGGCGTCCACCAGCGGGGCCTTCACTTGGTGCTTGCCGGCGGCCTTCTGCCCGGGCCGGTAATCACCCAAGTCGTCGGCATTCACGCCGTAGACGATGTTGGCGATGCCGCGTTCCCGCCCAATTTCTTCGAGGCGCTTGAACAATTCGTCTTTGCAGTGGAAGCAGCGGTTGGCGTCGTTCTTCAGATAATCGGGATTCTCGAACTCGCGCGTCGCGATGTACTCGTGCGCAATGCCGAACTGGCGCACAAAAGCTTCCGCATCGCGCTTGTGCGATTCCGGTATGGATGCCGAGTCGGCCGTGACCGCCAACGCCCGATCGCCTAACACGCGATGGGCCGCCCACGCCAGATAGGCGGAATCCGCGCCGCCGGAGTACGCAACCATCACGCGATCCATGCCGCGCAATACGGAAAACAGCCTCTCCTGTTTGTCTTCGAGCAAAGGGGGCGGCGAAAGGTCCACCAGGGAGGCCATAACTGAATTATAAAGGATTGGGGGAATTACAAAGGACGGTGAAAAATTGCGTGGGCAGGTACTACCGCCTGCCCACGTTAGGGGAAGGATGTTACTTCGCGGCGGGCGGCGTGGTGGTGGTGCTGCTGCCCGTGGTCTTTTTGTTGCTCTTCTTGGTTTTGGCCTTTTTGGTCGTCTTGGTGGTGCTGGTCTGGTCCGGGGTCGACGGGGTCGACTGCGCGGCGAACGTCAAAGGCAGCGTGGCGGCTGCGAGGGTGATAGCGAGTAAGCTCTTTTTCATTTTGTATCTCCTTGTGGGATTTGTTTCTCCCGACAACTCCATCTTCTGCTATCCTGCCTTTCCGTACGATAGACTCGAAAGGCTATCCGTGGGACGAAAGAGCACCGCGTAATTGCCCAACCATAGCCTGCCTTGGGGCCCGCGATTAGCCTGGATCGGGGATACCCGCTGGCTGCGCCTTAGCGCCATCATAGAGTTGGAGGACTGTGAAAGAACATTCACCTGCGCCCGGCCGCCGCGTTACCCACCGCAGCCTGCTGCGGGTGTTGATCGCCGGCTTCAGCCTGGTAATCGCCTTCCTGCTGGCCGGCGCCTTCATCGGCATCGGGAACATCCAGCGGATTAAGGAAAGCGCGGCGCGCCTGGTGGCCGAGCAGCAGACTACCAATCGCCTGCTCGAAGAAGTCCACCGCCAGCAGGCCAGCCTCAGCGAAGTCTTTTCCATCCTGGCGCGCGACCCGGATTCGGTGGATTACAGCAAGATCCTGTCCCAACTCGACGAAGCCGAGCGCAACATCAACCGGATCGCCGCCGAAGGCGCTATGACGCCGCAGCGGCGACTCTACGATCAACTGCGCGATACCTCAGCCGCCTTCTCCGCCGAAGCGCGGCGCTTGCTGGCCGTGGATGAACCCGAAACGTTCTCCTCGCAGGACCTGTTTCGCGATCACGAAGCTTTCATTTCCGTGGTCGCCAAGCTCATCGAATCCAGCTACCACCGGACGGTCGCCGCGCAAAACCAAATCGACCAGCGCTCCGAGCGGCTGGTGAAGCAATCCGCCGCCTTTCTGGCCGCATTCTTATTGATGGCGCTGGCGTGCTCCGTGCTGACCCTGCGACTGACCGCGCAACTGCTGCGAAAAATGGACTGGCAGGAAAGCGAACTGAGCCGCGTTTCGTGGCACATGCTGGAGAATCAGGAAAGCACCGCGCGCCGGTTCTCGCACGAGCTGCACGACGAACTGGGCCAATCGTTGACCGCCGTGAAAGCCAACCTGTCGTCGATGCGACTGGAAGGCGCCGGCGATGCCGCACGCCTGGACGACTGCCTACGGCTGGTCGATGAGTCGATCGGTAATGTGCGGGAAATGTCGCAACTACTGCGCCCGACCATCCTCGACGATTTTGGCTTGGAAGCCGCCCTGCGCTGGCTCTGTGAAGGCTTCGCCCATCGCACCGGCATCCAAACGGACTTCAAATCCAGCGTTTCCGGACGGCTGCCCGACGAAACGGAAACGCATCTGTTCCGCATGGCGCAGGAAGCCCTGACCAATATCGCCCGCCATTCCGGCGCCCACCATGCGGTAGTCACGCTTGATTCCGAACGTCCCGAGATCTGTCTTTCCATTCGCGATGACGGACGCGGCCTGCAACCAGCTGGCGCCGGCCGTACGCGGCATGGGTATGATCGGGATGCGCGCCCGCGCGCGCAGCGTGGGTGGCGATTTGAGCGTGCGCTCCGAGGAAGGGAAGGGAGTCGAGATCGAAGTCCGGGTGCCGGACGGCGGCGCAGAGCATGAGAGAAAAGATCCATATCTTGTTGGTTGACGACCATGCCGTGGTGCGGCAGGGATTCAAAATGATTCTGGCGGCGCAGCCCGACATGGAAATCGTCGGCGAGGCGGGCAACGGCCGCGAAGCGCTCGATCTCGCAGGCCAGTTGCAGCCGGACGTGATCGTGATGGACGTCGCCATGCCTGAACTCAACGGCATTGAAGCGACCCGCCGCGTCGCCGACCTGTCTCCCCGTTCGCGCGTGCTGGCGTTGAGCATGCATAAGGACTCCGTTTACGTGCGCGAGATTCTGAGGGCCGGCGCGCGCGGCTATCTTCTGAAAGACTCTATCGCCGGCGATCTGCTGGCTGCCGTGCGGGCGGTATCGCGCGGAGAAGGGTACATCAGCCCCGGCGTTTCCGATGCTGTACTGAACGACTACCGGCGTCACGTCACCGATCCCATCGATTTGCTGACCAGCCGCGAACGCGAGGTGCTGCAGATGATGGCGGAAGGCAAGACCAATAAGGAGATCGCCACGGTGTTGAACCTGAGCGTGTATACGGTGGACGCGCACCGGGGCCGGATCATGGAGAAGCTCAACCTGCATAGCATCACGGATCTGGTTCGTTTCGCGGTACGGTGCGGGCTGGTAGATTGATATCGATGCGCACCGCCATAATCTGTTTGGCCGCTCTGTCACTGTTGCCGGCCCAGAATTCGTCCGACTTGTTCACCATCTACAAGGACCTGCATGAGCACCCCGAGGTTTCGCAGCACGAAGAGCGGACGCCGGCATTTCTGGCCGGGGAGCTGCGCAATGCCGGATTCACGGTAACGGAACACGTTGGCAAGTACACCGACGGCGGGGCCGCGGCGGGCATCGTCGCGATCCTGCGCAACGGCGCGGGACCCACGGTCCTGGTGCGCACCGACATGGACGCGTTGCCCGTGGAAGAGAAAACCGGACTGCCCTACGCCAGCCAGAATGCCGGCGCCATGCACGCCTGCGGGCACGACCTGCACATGACTGCTTTTCTTGGCGCGGCCCGCAACCTGGCGGGCATGCGCGATCGCTGGCACGGCACGCTGATGTTCATCGGCCAGCCAGCGGAGGAGCGCGTCACCGGCGCGCGCGCCATGCTCGGCGACCGCCTCTACGAGCGCTTCGGACGTCCCGATTTTTGCATCGCCCAGCACGATACGCCCGAGGTGGCGGCGGGACAGGTCGCCGTGGTCGCCGGTCCCATTCTGGCGGGGGCGAGCACCGTGGACGTCACCATCCGGGGAGTCGGCGGACATGGCGCGCGACCGGAGACGACCAAGGATCCGGTAGTTATGGCCGCGCAGTTCGTGCTCGCCATTCAAACGCTCGTGAGCCGGCAGACCGCGCCGCAGGACCCCGCCGTGGTGACGGTCGGTTCCATCCACGGCGGCACACGGCCCAACATCATTCCGGACGAAGTGAAGCTGCAGATTTCGACGCGCGCCTTCAGTGAAGATGCGCGGCGCAATATTCTGGCATCCATCGAACGGACCGCGCGCGGCGTGGCCCTGGCCGCAGGCGTCCCCGAAGATCGCGCGCCTGTCGTGGTGGTCAACCAGGCAGAATCCGTTCCGGTCACTTACAACGATCCGGCGCTGGCGGCCCGGGTGAAAGCCGCACTGAGCGCGGCGCTCGGCCCCGATCACGTGATCGACGGCAAAGCTTCCATGGTCAGCGAAGACTTTGGCCTGTTCGGTCTGAGCCGCCAGATTCCCTGTTTCATGTTCTGGCTGGGCGCGGCCGATCCGGATCAACTCAGAGAGGCCCAGCGCACCGGACACCCGCTGCCGTCACTGCACTCCAGCCTGTTCGCCCCGGTGCCGGAACCGGCCATCCGCACTGGAGTTGCCGCGATGACATCGGCCGTGCTGGCGCTGCTCGGCAAATGAGGGCTTGTGGCACGTTGAAGGCCATGGGGAACGCATCCTCGTAACCTAACATGGGCCTAACCTTCTACGTTGGCTTCATCGTCTTCGTTATCTACGTCGTCTGGCAGGTTATTTCCTCGCTGCGGCGGATCGGCAAAGGTGTCGAAGACATCGCTGAGACGCTGCGCCGCATGGAGACGAAGACGCCGTCGTAGGCGGAGCGAAGCACACGATCCCGATCTGCCTCTTGCCTTGTCGCGCTATTTGCTCTATACTGCAAAGTACTTCTATACACGGAGCAACGCATGAACCTATTCGATCTGCTGTTTATCCTTTTGTTCCTCGCCACCATAGCAACCTTGCTGGTCGCCATCGTCCGAGCCCTTCGCGGCCAGACCTCCAGGGCGCTGTCCCTTCTCCGAAAATGGGCGGTGTGCGCCGGGGCCTACTTCGCCATTGTCGCGATTTCCTCGCTGTTCTGGCCGCGGACCGTGCTGCGTCCCGGCGAACCGCGATGCTTCGACGATTGGTGCATTGCCGTTGAGAACATCGCCCGCCAACCGGCCGACGGGGGCGCCGATCTACTGGTCAAGCTGAGGCTGTCGAGCGCGGCTAAACGCATTTCGCAGCGCGAGCAAGACCTTGCCGTATACATCGCGGACGAGGGCGGCCACCGCTATGAGGCTGCGGCGCGGGCGTCAGACATTGCTTTCAATGTCCAACTCGGGCCGCAAGAGTCGGTTACCACTACGCGCGCATTCTATCTTCCGGCAACGGCGCGGAATCCCGTTTTGGTCATTGCCCATGAGGGCGGCTTTCAGATGGGCTGGCTGATCATCGGCTACGAAACCTGGTTCCATAAGCCAACCATGGTGCGCATTTTGTAATGCGTTATGCGAAGCGATATTCGCCGGGTACCGGCAGAGGCGTCACGTCCATTCTGGCGTCGTAATCGAAAGCCTTGGGCTGGAGGTCGAGCGGCGATGCCATCATCTGCTCCCACGTGATTTCCTGTCCCGAATAAGCCGACTCCCGCGCCATGATGCAGGTCATGGTGCTCTCCGCGACCGCCTGCCCATCATTAATATATGGCCCTTGGCCGCGAATGCTCTTCACCAGGGCGATGTGCTCCTGGACATAAGGATCAACGTCCGGCTTCGGCCCCATATCCAGGCAGTTCGTGCGGCCGCGCGACCCGATCAACAACTCCGAAACGTTGGTGTAAGCCGGCTTGCGGAACTGGCGGCAGTGGCTCGAAAAATGTACGCCGTTAGGGTACACAAAGTCCGCGTCAATGTGATCGTAGATATTGCCGTAGATTTCGGTGCGCGGCCGCCAGGCGGCGCCCCCCGAGGCGAAGACCTTGGCCGGATGAGTTCCCATGAACCAGTTGATGACATCGATATTGTGCAGATGCTGCTCGACGATCTGGTCGCCGCAGATCCAGACAAAGGAATACCAGGCACGATGCTGGAACACCATATCCGACCACTTCGCATCGCGCTCTTTCTGCTGGATCACAGGTGTTCCGACCCAATAGCCATAGGCGCCGAGCACATCGCCGATGGCTCCGTCGCGGACGCGCTGGAGCGTCTCCACATACCCGTCGTGATGGCGGCGCTGCGCGCCCGAGACGATGGTCAGCTTCAGTTCCTCCGCCTTCTTCGACGCCGCCATCACTTTGCGCACGCCGACCGGGTCGGTGCCGAACGGCTTTTCCGCGAAAATGTGCTTCTTGGCTTCCACCGCCGCCACGAAATGTTCCGGGCGGTAACCCGGGGGCGTTGCCAGCAGGACGACGTCGATGTCCGACGCCAGCACCTTCCTGTACGCATCGAAGCCGATGAAGTGGTGATCGGGATCGACCTTGATCTTATCCGCCACGCCCTTGTATTTCGACGACCGCATCTCGCCCAGTGACTTCTCCAGGTGATCTTCGAAGATGTCGCCCATCGCCACCAGTTCCACGTTCTGGTTGCCGTAGAGGAACTGTTGCGCCGCTTCGGTGCCGCGGCCGCCGCAGCCGATCAAGCCGGCCTTCAGCTTTTCATCGCCCGCCCCGCGCACCAGTTCCGGCCGGATGATGGTAAATGCCGTAGCGGCGCCGAGCACGCCCGACTTTCCCAGAAACGACCTTCTGGAGAGCTCTTGTGAATCGTTATCCATGTTTATCCGCCGTGGGCTTTCAGGTGCGATTGTATCGTATTACCTTGAAAGCATGGTCCGATGGTTAGCTCTCGTTTTTACCGCGGCACTTTTTCCCATGGCTGCCGCCGCCACGGACTGCCGCTTCACGCTCGCCGACCAATCGAACTACTCGGCCAACACCGGCTTCTACCTCGACCTCGAAAACACTCCCGCTTCCGCAACGTCTTACTGCCAGCTCGCCAACATGACCATCGCCGTGGGCGTCGCCGACGGTTCCCAGTGGCGCTTCATCGTTTCCAATCCCGCTTGGGTATTGAACCATAACTACACCGCGCAGGCCGTGATCACGGCTTCGTCTTTCGAACTCTATCTGGATGGACAGCTCCTCGGTGAAGTCTCCAGCGGATTTTCGGGCCTTCCGAATCAGGATCTCCTGGTGAATTCGGTGCCTTCCTGGGCCTCGGGGCTGGGCAATTATCTAGTCACGCAAAGCTCGCTGGCGGCCCAGGCCGGCGGCGCGGCGGCAGTGTCGGCGGCATTCCTTGCCGATGACCGACCCGTTCCTCTGATGCTGCTCGCGCCCGGTGCCATTTCCCAGGAGCTGCCCTTTTCCTACGCATCCTCCGAAACCCTCACTATTACTGCCGGCTTCAGCCTTACGTCGGTTGCGGGCGATCCGCAGTCGTACGCGCCGTATGTCGACAAGTACGGCCAGAGCGTCTATTCCAACTTTGCGGGCAAGATCCAAACCGATGCGGACCTCGCCGCCGCGGCCGCCGCGGAACAAACCGCCCTCGCCGGTTGGGGCATTCCAACCGGCTACGACGCATGGGGTGGCGTCTTGAATGCCGGTTGGCAGGCTGCAGTTACGGGCTTCTTCCATGTCATCCAGCGGAACGCCATCTGGTGGCTGATCTCGCCGGCCGGCAATCCGTGTTTCTACATTGGCCTGGACACCGGCCCGCTGGTCACCGGCAACAACACTCCCACCACCAGCCGCGAATGGGAGTTCGCCGCGTTCCCTCCTCAGACCGCGCCGTATAACTCCGCGTGGAGTTCCGGCGATTGGGGCAACACCGGCATTTCGAGCGTCTCCTTCGACACCTGGAACATGATCCGCAAATACGGCAGCGACAACTGGCAGGCCACCGCCAACAAGCTGGCTGTGCAACGCATGCAGGCCTGGGGATTCACTGGCTTCGGCAAATGGTCGAGTGGCGGCGGGAACCTGCCCAACCTGCCCGTCCTCGAACCCTACGGCGTCACTGTCCTCGTATCGCACGCCGACGTCTTCGACCCCAACATCCAGGCGCAATTCCAAGCCTCGCTGCAACAGCAAATCGGATCGAGCGTCAGCGATCCCGGCATTCTGGGCTGGTCCTTCGGCAACGAATACGATGAAATCGTCACGCCCGCGGAGATTTCGACCATCCTCGCCATGGCCGGGACGGTGCCATGCAAACAGGCGCTGGTCAATCAGGCGCTGAACGCGATCTACGGCAATGACATCGCCGCCATGGCCGCTGCCTGGGGCGTCACCGCCACCGTCGTCGCCGATCTTTACAATGCGACTCCCACGCCGCCTGCGGCCGATATCGAAACGCTGCGCGAATTTTACGCGGACAAGTATTATGCCTTCATTTACCAAACCATTAAAGGCATCGATCCGAATCATCTGTTCTTCGGCTTTTGGATCGTGCCCGGCTGGTGGGTAAACTCCACGGATTGGAAACTGCAGGCCGCGCACGTTGACGTCATCGGCTACGACTACTACTCGCCCACCTTCGAAGACAGCCAACTGCAAAGCCTGGCATCCTCGACAGCCAAGCCCATGTTCCTCGGCGAGTTTTCCTTCCCGCCCACCTACAGCCTGCTGCGTGGCTACGAAGCCTACCCCTTGGCCAGCGCCCCGGACGAAGCCACGGCGGGCGCGCAATATACCGCAAATATTCAGGCTGCCGCGCATAACCCCTGGCACGTTGGCGTCGCATGGTTCGAATATCGCGACGAGCCTGTCTCCGGCCGCGGCTTCCTGGGCGAAACCGACCTCGACTTGGTCGAAGGCGAAGACTACGCCTTCGGCATGGTTGATGTCGCCGACACCCCTAAGTACGACCTGGTCAATCCGGTCCGCCTCGCCAATCTCGCCAGCGCCCAACTCCGCCTCACCTTCGCCGCGCCCGCCCTGAACGCCGGCGGCACAGTCAGCAACGCCAGTTTCGCCAGCCGTCCTGTCGCGCCGGGCAGCATCGTCTCTATCTTCGGCACTGGCCTCTCGGACACCAATCAGTCGGCCGCCGCCATTCCGTTGCCTACCACCCTCGGAACCACGGCGCTCACCCTCGGCGCTTTCCCACTCCCACTCATCGACGCATTCCCCCTTCAAGTGGACGCCCAGGTCCCCTGGGAACTGGCCGGCCAAACCCAGGCGCAGCTCTCCGTCGCCGCCAACAACTTGGCAGGCAACACCGTGGCCGTCCCGCTCGCCGAATTCTCCCCCGGCGTCTACACCGCCAACGGCAGCGGTTCCGGCCAGGGTGCCATTCTGATCAACGGCACTTCCACACTGGCCGCTCCCGGCAGCCCCGCCACACGAGGCGTGGATTACATCGATATCTTCGCCACCGGCCTAGGACCGGTCGGCAACCAGCCCGCCACGGGCGCACCGGCTCCGGTGAAGCCGCTCGCCCAAACCACCAACCCCGTCAGCGTCACCATCGGCGAAGTGGCGGCCAAAGTCCTCTTCGCCGGATTGGCGCCCGGATACGTGGGCCTCTATCAAGTGAACCTGCAAGTCCCCGCTACCGCTCCCACCGGCGATGCCGTCGCCGTGGCGCTCAGCGTCGGCGGCGTGGCGGCGAACCCGGTGACGATGGCGATTGACTGACACCGATTGTCGGCTAGTACCGGTCCCCGGCCAGCCGAACATCCTGGGACTATAATCGGGAGCATGAATCGCGCCGCCTTACGCTCTATCCTGCCTGCCCTTGCCGCGCTAACCGGCATGAGCTTTCTGGCCGACAACGCTCTGGCGCAGTTCGCCCCCGCGCCCGGCAGCCCATTTGCCGCCGGCAATACTCCCGTGGCGATGGTCACGGCCGACTTCAACGGCGACGGTCTGGTCGACCTCGCCGAAGCCAATCAGGATTCGAACAGCGTGGTAGTGCTGCTGGGCAATGCGGCCGGCGGATTCACGCCCGCGCCAGGAAGCCCCCTCGGGGTCGGCGTCTCTCCGGTCTCGCTTGCCGTTGGCGACTTCAATGGCGATGGCAAACTTGATCTGGCTGTGGTGGGTTTCCCGCCGCCCGGCACGTATCCCCCGGCGGACGGGTTCGCTGCCTCCCTAACGATCTGGCTCGGCATGGGGAATGGGTCCTTCGTGCCATCGTCCGCGACTCCGGCGGAGGTTTTCGCGGCTTTCCTCCCGTACTTTTCGATCTCGCCCGGCGATTTCGACGGCGACGGCAAGTTAGACATCGCCGTTACCACCGATATTTGGACCGCCGTCCTGGTGGGCGACGGCGCCGGAGGCTTCACACCCGTGGTCTTGACCGACGCGCCGCAGTATCCCGCCGCTGTCGTTCAAGCCGGGAACTTCAACGGCCCAGGGCTCGCGGATTTCGCCTTGGTGACCGATTCCGGCGTCAGCGTTTGGTCCAGCAATGGCAATGGCGGCTACACCCAGGGGCCCAGTTTCCCACCCGGAGGCGGCGGCCCATTCTTCGCCGCCGCGGGGGATTTCAACGGCGATGGCTTCCTGGATCTCGTGGTCTACCCGCAATACGGTGCCAGTTTCTCAGTGCTGCTGGGCAACGGGCACGGCGGCTTTTCGAGCGCCATCACTGGCAGCACCGGCAGCCCGATTACCGCGCTCTCGGTGGCGGATTTCAACAGAGACGGCTACGCCGATATCGCCGTCGCCTTTACCAACTCCAATACCGCGACCGTCTTGCTGGGAGGCCCAGGCCCAGGCAGCTCCCTCACGCCGATCTCCGGAGGTCCGTTCACTACCGGCAGTCAGCCTATGGCGATCGTGGCCGGCGACTTCAATGGCGACCATAAACCCGATATCGTGACCGCGAACTTCGGCACCCACGATGTCACACTCCTACTCAACACGCTGCCATCCTTGACCGCCAATCCCGCGGCGCTGCAATTATACGCCGGCTATGGACAGCCCGCGCCAGCCGCCATTGATGTGGCGGTCACCTCGCAGCCGGGGCCGGCCGCTACGTTCTCCGTTACTTCCAACCAACCCTGGCTCGCCGTCACGCCCTCTACCGGCGCCGCCGGCGCAACATCCAGCATCGCCGTAAGCGCCAATCCTGCCGGTCTCGCCGCTGGAAGCTATACCGGCACATTGACCTTGACCGCTCCCGGCTACTTCGGTTCCCAATCGTCCGTGGCCCTGAGCCTGCCCGCTATCTCGGGCGCGCTGGTGCTTGCTCCCGGCAGCCCCTTCGCCACATCCCCGAACAGCTACACCGCGGTCGCATCCGGCGATTTCAATAACGACGGCAACCCGGACATCGTCTCCCTTTGGCAAGGCACGGCCAATGCGATCGTGCTGCTGGGCGATGGCAAAGGCGGTTTTACCCTTGACACCAAGGGTCCGTTTCCCGCCGGGACTGCACCGTATGCGGTATCTGTGGGCGATTTCAACCAGGATGGCAACCTCGATATCGCCGTAGCGAATTACACGGTGCCTGGAACTGTGACGGTGCTGTTGGGCGATGGACATGGTGGGTTTACGGTATCTCCCGGTAGTCCATTCGAGGTGGGCGACTACCCGCTATCCATTGCCGCCGCCGACTTCAATCGCGACGGCAAACTGGATCTCCTCGTCGGTACCGGCGAGCCCTCCAGCGGCTCGTTGTCGCTGCTCCTGGGAAATGGCGCCGGCTCCTTCAGCCTGGCGCCCAACGGCCCCTTCCCGGGCGGCGCCGGACCCGTATCCTTGGCTGTCGCCGACTTCAACGGCGACGGCAACCCGGATGTCGCGACCGCCGATGACCAGGGCGCCGTCACCGTCTTGCTCGGGAACGGCGCCGGCGGATTTACCGCGGCTCCTGGTAGCCCGTTCGCAAGCAATGCCACATCCCTGGCCGCCGCCGACCTGAACGCCGATGGCAAGGTCGACCTGGTGGTGGCCACGGCGACTTACGGCCCGCCCTCCTCCGCCGCAATCCTTCTATTCCTGGGCGATGGCGCCGGCGGATTCACGCCGGGCGCAACCATCCCCATGCCGCCAGGCAGCCTCACGTCTAACTTGTCCGTGATCGCGTTGGCGGACTTTAACGGAGATGGCCAGCCCGACATCGCCGCTCTCATCACGCCGCCGGGCTACCAACCTTACCTTTGGCTGTTTCTCGGCTCTCAAAACGGCAGTGTTTGGCAAGCCACCGGTACGGGATTTGCAGGCAACGGCAACGGCGCGGTGGCCGACTTCAACCACGACGGCCGGCCCGACCTCGCCTTCGCCGGCAACTCTGGTGTCGATGTCGCGCTTGGCTCCCTGGCCCCTACCTCCGTGATCTTCTTCCCTAATGCGAACCCCGTGCAGCCCGGACAGTCCGTCCAACTCACCGCGGATCTGACCGTCGGCGGTTACGCATATCCGGGCGGAACGGTGTCGTTCCTGGACGGCGCCACCTTGCTGGCTACGGTGGGCCCAGGCGGGTATGTGGACATGTACACGGCGACTCTCTCGCCGGGTGTTCACAATCTTTCGGCAGCCTACAACGGAGACGCTTTCACCTTGCCGTCGACCAGCATCCCGGACCAAGTGGTTGTCTGCGACTTTACCTTCAACCCGGCGGCCATCTATCTCGACGACACCGCGCAAGCTTCCACGCTCAGCGTCACGGCTAATTCGCCCGGCTGCAATTGGGCTCCGTCCGCCGCCGGCTTCGTCACCATCGCCTATGGAGGCGCTACGGGCAACGGCGCCGTCGGCTTCACCGTCTCCGCCAATGCCATCGGCGCGGACCGGACCGGCATGATCGCCGTCGGCGTCCAAACCGTCTCCCTGACCCAGCGCGGCAGCGCCGAGGTATTTACCGATGTCACGCCTTCCAGCTACTATTTCGACTTCGTCAACCTGATGGACGCCGATGGCATCACGGGCGGGTGCCAGACGAGCCCCCCCGAATACTGTCCCAACGACACCGTCACGCGCGGCGAAATGGCCGTTTTCCTGGTCACCACGGTGATGGGCGGCAATACCTTCACCTACACAACCACGCCCTATTTCACCGATGTACCCAGCACCAATCCGTTCTTTAAGTTCATCCAGAAGTTGAAGGATCTGGGCATTACCAACGGCTGCTCGGCTACCACCTTCTGCCCGAATTCTCCAGTCACGCGCGACGAGACGGCGGCTTTCGTGATTCGGGCCCGCTACGAGACCACGCCGTATACCTATCCGTCCGCGCCCTACTTCACCGATGTCCCGCCGACAGATCCGTTTTTCCCGTTTGTCCAGAAAATGGCTCAGGACGGGATCACGGGCGGCTGCGCGCCCGGCCTTTACTGCCCCGGGGATACGCTGACGCGCGGGCAGATGTCGGTATTCGTCGTTACCGGGCTGCTGAACCAGCTTCAGCCGCCTGGGACAGCCTATATCGCCGGCGCATCGCCGAATTCCGCCGCCGCCGGCCAAAGCGTTACCGTCACTCTCACCGGTGTCAATACGAACTTCGCGCAAGGCGCAACACAAGTGACCGCTGCCCCCGGCATTACCGTGTCGAATGTGACCGTCACCAGCCCCACGGCGCTTACCGTGCAGTTGTCCGTCGCACCCGGCGCTGTGGCCGGCCCCACGTCGATCGTGGTGACCACTGGCAATCAGGAAGCCGACCTGCCCAACGGTCTCACTATACAGTAGCGGCCGCGAAAGGCGGTGGAGTACGGGAATTTTTCGTCTCCCGATGACACGCCACCGCAATATTTCTATTCCACTGTTGTCAATCGTTTAGGCCAGAGCGCCCAGCTTCCGATGCGGCCGGGACCGCTATCGTGGAAACGTAAGAGGAAGTTCGGTCCGCTCATTCTCCGCTCGGAAATTCACCTCGTCCTTTCCCCGGCATTTCTTCGTTCCTTCAATCTGCCCGATACGCCGCGCTTCCTCTTACGCTGCCCGCCACACGAATCCCAAGACTGTTGAGATTTTCAACAACAATACGGCCCATAAAATAATTTTGCTTTTCTTTTCCAAAATACTGGACAAACAGATCCGAAAGAGTTACATTGAAGCCATACAGACAGCATCCCTGGCGGCGAGTCCCCTCCCGCCGCCAACCCTCTGAGTGCAAAGGCCCCGGATACCCAGCCGGGGCCTTTTCTTTCCACGCCGGAACCGCCCAGAAATAAATTGCGAAAAATCTTTACGTAATACTAGACAAACAGGTCTGAAACGGATATACTAGAATCAATACAGACAGCATCCCTGGCGGCGAGTCCCCTCCCGCCGCCAACCCTCTGAGTGCAAAGGCCCCGGATACCCAGCTGGGGCCTTCAACTTTCTAGGGCTTCACGCCCGCCACCTGATACAACCCCGACGCATGCGGCGCCACCCGGAACGTATACTCGCCCGCCGCCCGCCCGATGTCCCGCCGCTCCCACAAATCCCGTACCGTACACTCCGCCGGCAATCGCAGCGCGGCCCAATCCACCCGAATGTCGATCGGCGCCCCGTCGCCCACGTTGAAGACCGCCACGTACTTCGCGTCCGCGCCCGCGCCATCGGCCGTCCACACCACGCTGTCGCCGCCCTCCGCGAACGCCCCGCCGTTCGACCCGTGCTGATCCACCGCCAGCACTTCGTCGTTGCTGATCAAAGACAGGGTGAACTCGTCGTTGCTCGGCAAATCCCCGCCGAAAATCAACGGCGACTGTGCGATCGAATCCAGGCTCATCAGCGTGCGCTGCTCGTCACGCGTAAACCTGGTCGCACGGCTCTCGCCTCGTTCGGCGCGAATGCCGATCCGGCCCAGCGGCAGCATATCCGCATCCGGCCACGCCCCCGGCCGCCCCATCCCGCTCCAAATCGACATCAGGATGAAGTTCAGCCGCAGCGCCTTCCAGTTGTCCCAAAAATCGTCGGAGACGCGCCACATGTTCGCGTTGTGCTGCAGGAACGCCACGTCTTTGATCATGGCCGGCCCCGGCGACAGGCTCAATACGATGGGACGTCCCGTCTTCGCGATCGCCCGATGAATCGCCGCGATCTCTTCGCGGTGCGCCGGCCGCGCGATGTCGTCCGCTTTGATATAGTCGACGCCCCAGTCGGCGTACATCTTCACGATCGAGTCGTAATAGTCCTGCGCCCCGGCGCGCTTCAAATCGACGCCGTACATGTCGCTGTTCCACGGGCACAATGACGCCGTATCGGCAATCTCCGCCGCCCGCGCATGGCTGCCGGACACCGGCAGATTCGCCTTCACCGCCTGCCGCGGAATGCCGCGCATGATGTGGATGCCGAAGCGCAGGCCGAGGCCGTGAACGTAATCGGCCAGCGGCCGGAAGCCGCGCCCGTTAGCGGAAGACGGAAACCGGTTCATCGCCGGAATCAGCCGGCCGTTCCCATCCATCGCCAGTTCCGCATCCGCGCGATAACCGTGCGCCTGTGGATGCATCTCCGACCACTGAATGTCCACTACCACGTACTGCCAGCCATGCTGCTTCAGGTGTTGGGCCATGTAGCCGGCATTGGCCTTCACCTCCGCTTCCGTCACGGTGGTGCCGTAGCAATCCCAACTATTCCAACCCATCGGAGGAGTGGCCGCCACCGGGCTGGCAGCCCAGGCGGACGGCAGGAAGAACGCAACGAGCAGAGCGGTACGCTTCATAACCGCCCCAGCGTAGCATCACGACTGCCGGCCTACTCGTGGCGAAGCGCCATCGTCGGGTCCAGCCGCGAAGCCCTTCGCGCCGGGATATAGCTGGCTGCCAGCGCCACAATCGTCATCGCGCCCAGGACACCGGCGAACGTGCTCCAGTCCGTAGCGCCCACGCCGAAAATCAAGCTGCCCAGCATGCGCGCCAGCAGCACCGAACCGGCGAATCCGATGGCCAGTCCCACGCCGGCCAGCAGCATGCCGCGTCCCACCAGCATCCGCAGCACCGTTTCTCGCTGCGCCCCCAGCGCCAATCGCACGCCGATCTCGTGGGTCCGCTCGGTCACCGCATACGCCATCAATCCCGACACGCCGATCGCCGAAAGCAACAGCGCGATCGCGCCCAGGATCGTCAGCATCACCGCTACATAGGAAAGCCCCAGCACGGCATCCGACATCACGCGGTCGAGCGTCTTGATCTCGGAGAGCGGCTGATCCGGGTCCACCTGCGCCACCGCCGCGCGCACCGCCGGAACCAGCCGCATCGGATCGCCGTGCGTCCTGATGGCCAGCGTCGCCCAGCCTTCCGGGCGCTGCCGGTAACTGCGATACAACACCGGCGGCGGCTCCCGGTCCAACCAGTCGTATTCAATCTCGCCCGCAACGCCCACGATGGTCAGCCATGGCTCGCTCGAGTCCGGGTCTCCCGCCTGGATGCGCCTGCCGATGGCGCTCTGTCCAGGCCAATAACGCTGCGCCAGGCTCTTACTCACCACCGCCGTCCGCAAGGCGTCGGGGCCGTCGCGCCCGTCGATCCCGCGCCCTTCCAGCACCGGAATCCGCATGAGCGCGAAATAATCCTCGCTGATGGTCTCCACCTGCACGGCGCGATATTCGCCCTTCTGCGCCTGCAGGCCCTCCACGCGCAGCGGCCGGATGGATTGCCCGCCTCCGTACGGCAGGCTGCGCACGAACGCCGCCTTGTCCACGCCCGGCACGTTCCGCACGCGCTCCATGCTCTGCCGGTAGAAAGCCTCCCTCGGCGCTACTTCCTTATACTTCGCTTCCGGCAGATTGATCTGAATGCTCAGCACGTGCGCGGCATCGTAGGGTTGGCGCATCGACAGCAGCGATTTGACCCCCGTTACCATCAGTCCCGCGCCGGTCAGCAGCACCAAAGCCAGCGCCAATTCCGCCACCACCAGCACACTGCGCACGCGCTGCCGCGACCGCCCGGCCGATGTGCCGCGGCCCGATTCCTTCAGCGTCTCGTTCAAATCCGGCCGCGAACTTTGGATGGCCGGCCCCAGCCCCGAAACGATCCCGCTTAGAATGGCGAGCCCGAAGGCGAACGCAAACGCGCGCCCGTCCAGTTGAATCTCGTACCAGCCCGCCACATATCGCGCGATGTCGGCAGGCATGTAGTGAAGAATCAAGTCCACGCCCCACTCGGCCAGCGCCAGACCCACCGCCGCCCCCGCCAGCGACAGCACGATGCTCTCGGTCAGCAACTGCCGGACAACGCGCCATCGTTTCGCGCCCATCGCGGTCCGCACCGCGAATTCCTTCTGCCGAGCCGCCCCGCGCGCGAACTGCAGGTTCGCCACATTGGCGCAGGCGATCATCAACACGAACATCACCGCCGCCACCAGCATCAGGGTGTAGCGGTAGGTCAGATCGCCAGTCACGAAGTATTTCATGGGAACCACCTGCGCGTTCCATCCGCGATTGGTTTCCGGATACAGCCCGGCCAGCCTCCGCGAGATGGTCGCCATCTCCGCCGACGCCTGCTTCAACGTTACGCCAGACTTCAGCCGCGCCACGATGTTGAGGTAGTGTCTGCCCCGGTCCTGTCCCTCCTTGGTTCCCATCAACCGTGGCGCCCAGACTTCCGCGCTGACTGGGAAGTTGAACTTCTTGTCCATCACTCCCGCCACTACGTGGCTCAGTCCGTCCAACTTCACGGTCTTGCCGACGATGCCGCGATCCCCGCCGAACCGCCGCTGCCACAAGCCGTAGCTCAGGACCACCGGCTGATTGCCGGCCCCGCCATCGTCCCGCCCGAACACATGCCCCACCGCGGCGCTCGCGCCCAATATCTCGAAGAAATTCGGGTCCGTGCGCGCGATTTCCAAGCGCTCGGGCTCGCTGGTCCCCGTCAGATTCACTTCATTCCATTCATACGGCGACACCTCCGCAAACGAGGTGCTTTGGCGTTTCCAGTCCAGATAATTGGCCGGCGACGCTTCCGTCCATGCGGCCGTCTGATTTGGCGCGCGCTCCACCAGCACCACCAGGTTCTCCAGATTGGGAAGCGCGATGGGCTTGAGCAGAAACGCGTCCGCCACGCTAAAATTGGCCGTATTCGCTCCAATTCCCAGCGCCAGCGCCATCACCGCGACCGCGGTATATCCCCGACTCCGCCACAGCATGCGAAATGCGTAGCGCAGATCTTGTAACACGGAACCTCCAACTTGCTTTGTCTTGGGCTTCTAGGTGAACTTCACGCGGCGGCCGTGCGACATCGGCGTGATGCAGATCGCGCCGTTGACGTTCTTCAGGCTGATATAGGTGCCGCCGCCTTTGACCACACCGTGCAACTGGCTGCCGGCCGAGTGGTCCTGTTTGACCGGTATGCCGAAGTCGTTGTCGATGCCGCCGGTGACGTTGCGCGCGTTGAATTCCGCGCCCGCGTCGTAGGGGATGGAAAGCGAAATCGGTCCGTTCACCGAATTCATCGAGATCATGCGGGCATCGCTCAAGTGCTCGAAGCTCGCCTCCAGCTTGCCATTCACCGTGGAGAGCCGCACATCGCCGCCAATCTTCTCCGCGCGAACCGGCCCGTTCACCGACGAAGCGTTCACCCCGCCGCTGACGCCTTCGATATCCACCGCGCCGTTGATCGCCTTGATCTGGCTGAGCCTGGCGTGGCGCGGCACCATCACCGTGAATTCTACCCGCCCCGGATTGGCCGTCGAACCGTCGCCGTACAGCGTCCGGATGCAGATCGTATCGGAAGTGGAATCGATGCTGATACGCGCATCATCCAACAAGCCCTTGCTGGAAGCGGTCTTTACGGCCGCGATGCGGACTTCGTTGCGGTCCCACGCGCGGATATGCACGTCGCCGTTGATGTTCTGGAGAGTGACTTTTCCCCGCGCCGAAAGCGGATAGATCCGGCTGGATTGTTGATGAAAGCTTCCGGTTGCCGGCAGGCTGGTAACTCCTGCCAGCGCCAACAGGGCGCTTGCGAGTAGCATTCTCCACTCCTATGCGTTCTTGCCGTCCAAGAACACGTTGTTAGTTGCGCGTCGCTTCGTAGCTCTCTTCCACAATCCGTCCGTCGAACATACGGATGGTGCGGTCCGCGAACTGCGCGTAGCGCGGATCGTGCGTCACCATGCAGATGGTGGCGCCATTGCGGTGCAGATCCTTTAACAGATTCATCACCGCTTCCCCATTAGCCGAATCCAGGTTTCCCGTAGGCTCGTCCGCCAGGAGAATCACCGGATCGCCGCCCAAGGCGCGAGCCACAGCCACGCGCTGCTGCTGACCGCCCGAAAGTTGCGACGGATAGTGTTTCATGCGGTGCGACATGCCCACGCGTTCGAGCGCTTCCTGCACGCGTTTCTTGCGTTCGGCCGATCCCATGCCGCGATAGGTGAGCGGCAGTTCGACATTTTCGTAGACGGTGAGATCGCCGATAAGGTTGAAGGCCTGAAAAATAAAGCCGATCTCGCGGTTGCGGATGCGGGCGCGCTCGGAGAGCTTGAGCCCGCTGACGGGGCGGCTGTTCAACGTATAGGTGCCGTCACTGGGAGTATCCAGCAGACCCAAAATGGCCAGCAGCGTGGACTTCCCGCAGCCCGACGGTCCGGCGATCGAAAGATATTCGCCTTTCTTCAGATCGAGTTGTATCCCCGACAGCGCGTGTGTTTCGACCTCGTCGGTCACAAACACTTTCGTCACACCGTCCAACACAATCAACGATTCTTTTCCGTTAGTGCCCATTTCATCTCCAATACGTTTGATAACCGCGTTTAGTTCAACTTTATTCTTTCGTAAGCGTCCCAGGCCGACATATCCGAAAGGATCACGCGGTCTCCCACGTTCAGGCCGCTGCGGACTTCGATGGTGTTCACCGAGGCACGGCCCAACGCCACCTGGATGCGATCCGCGTACTTCCCATCCGGCTCGATCTTGAACAGGCTGACTTTGCTGTCCGCCTGCCCGAATACCGGCCGCCCCATGAACACCACATCGTCGAGCTTCTCCAATTGAATGGTGCCATCGACGCTTAGATCGGGGCGGAGCACGCCCCGCGGCAGAGCGTCGGTGCCTTCGAGTTTCACATCCACGGTGACCGTGCCGTTCAAAATGGCGGGATCGATGCGCATCACGCGGCCGTTCACCAGCCCGTTGCGTGTATCGACCACCGCAGGCTGGCCGATGGTTACGTCCTTAGCCTGCGTCTCCGCGATCTTCAGTTCCGCCTTGAGCTTGGAAAGCTGGGCGATCTTGCCCAGCGCGGTCCCCGCGAGCACTTTCTGGCCTTCTTCCACCGGAGTGGGCAGCGCTTCCAACATGCCTTCCGTCCCGGCGCGGACGCTCAGTTCTTCCACCTGCTGCTGCTTCAGCTTGTACTCGGCCGCCAGTTGGTCGAGTTTCACCTTCTGTGCGTCCAACTGCGCCTGTACCGATTCCTGGTTGATGCTGAGCCGCTTGGTCTCGATATCGTTGCGGGTGGACAGCTCTTTCGCCGTGACGTCCGAAATCTTAGCATCCACCGGCGCAACCAGGCCTTCTTTCACCAGGGCGTCGTCGCGCTCCGCTTTCAACTGCGCGGAGTGGAAATCGGCGGAGACCTGCGCCGCATTCGCCTGCAAGTCGAGCCCCTGCTTTTCCAGTGTGACGCGAAGATCGGTGTAAGCAGCTTTGGCGGCCTTCAACGTGTATTCGGCGTCGAGCAAGGCGGTCTGCAGCTCCTGATTGGACATCACAAGAATAATACTGTTGGCTTTGACCGGGGTTCCAGGCCGGATCAATATTTTTTCAATACGGCCGTCGGTTTGCGCCGGCAGGAGCAAAGTATCTTCAGGCACCAGCGTGCCGAGGCCGCGCACGTCCCGGATCATGGGGCCGCGCCGGACCGTATCGGGCCAAAGTGTCGATAGTTCTACACCGGGCGCGGCAGGCTTCAGCCGGCCCTTGAAGTTCGTCCCGGGAATTCCTACGAAATAAATAACGGGCGCGAGGGCGATCAGTATGACTATCCCGATGATAATGCGCTTGATCAGGCGTTTCTTGGCTGCGTCTTTTCTCGGTACGTCCATGTTTGGTTCCGCGAAGGGAAAGGCACGGCTCCTGCCAATCGGTCGCGGTTGGTAAGACTATGACTCTTTTGGAGGAAAAAGGTTAGCGGCAGCTTGCGAAGATTATGAAAGTGTCCGCTTTTGGGAATGCACGTTCCGTGGGTGGAATGGCTACTTTATTCGTACCGGAGAGCCACCACCGGGTCCAAATTCGCCGCGCGTCCCGCCGGCCAAATTCCAAAGAATAGCCCGACTCCGACGGACACCATGATGCCCGACACCGCGGCCCACAAAGGCACCGCTGTGGGCAGATTCTTGAAGACCAGACCGACCAGCATGGAGACGCACCAACCCAGGAACAGGCCAATGATTCCGCCGATTCCGGTGAGCACCACCGCTTCGGTCAGAAACTGAACGATGATATCGGACTTGCGCGCGCCGATCGCCTTGCGTATCCCGATCTCGCGGGTGCGCTCGGTGACCGACACCAGCATGATGTTCATCACCCCGATGCCGCCGACCAGCAGCCCGATCGAGCTCAGGATCACCATGACCAGGGCCACCGTGCCCGTAATGCGGTGGAAATCTTCGATCATCTGCTGCGCGGTGGAGAGGGAGAAATTGTCGGGTTTATCGTTGGCCACCTTGCGCTGGATGCGCAGCACGGTGCGCACTTCATCCTCCGCCTTGCTCAGCATGCCTTCGTAGGCGATCACGATGAGCATGTTCTCGTTGGCGCTCGGATACATTTTGCGCATGGTGAAGTAAGGCAT
Organism: Bryobacterales bacterium; assembly: GCA_963738375.1. GTDB lineage: Bacteria > Acidobacteriota > Terriglobia > Bryobacterales > Bryobacteraceae > Bog-159. The sequence continues at coordinate 341,997 of CAVTWL010000010.1, forward strand.
CAGGATGCGATCGTCGTCCTGCCCCGGGAAAGAAGCCGCGGGCCGCTCCATGACGCCGATCACTTCGAGCGAATGCCCGTCCACTTCCATCCACTTGCCGACGGCGTCCTGCCCCTGGAAGAACGACTTGCCCAAATCCTCGCCGATCACCACCACCGGCATATGGTGCTGGCTCTCCGCATCGGTGAAGAAGCGGCCTTGCAGCATCACAGTCCCGCCCGCCGCATAACCTTCTTCTGTCCCGCCGATATCTACGTTGTAGTTGTCGTTTCCTTTGTAGCGCGCCTTGTGAATCTGATCGAAATTGGAAAACAGGTACGGGCTGACGTGCTCGACCGACGGGCAGCGCTCCTCAATGGCCAGCGCATCCTCGCGCGTGAGCGTCTTGCGCTTCATCTCTTCCTGGGTCCACCCGCCCATGGCGCTGCCGCGCAGCACCACGATGGTGTTCGGGCCAAAGCTTTTGAGGATATTGGTGATGGCGCCGTCCAGTCCGGCGATGATCGAACCCACGCCGATGACAGCGCCGGTCCCGATAATCACCCCCAGCACGGTCAGGAACGAGCGCATCTTGTGCTCCCGTACCGTAGTCAAAGCCAGCGCGACGCCCGCGCCTAACGATCCTAATGTCATCGTTCCACCCTCAAAGCTTCAATGGGATCGAGGCCGGCTGCGCGGCGCGCCGGATAGATCCCGAAAAACAGGCCGACGGCCGCGGAGAGGGTCACACCCACCACCACGGCACTGAGCGGAATATGCATGGGCACAGGCGTTACCGCCTTCACTACAAGCGAAAGCATAGTCGCCAGCAGAATGCCAATGACTCCGCCCGAGGCAGAAAGCATGGCCGATTCCACCAGGAACTGATTCAGAATATCCGTCCGCCGCGCCCCCACCGACTTGCGAATCCCGATTTCGTGAGTGCGCTCGGTAACCACGGCCAGCATGATATTCATGATCACCACTCCGCCCACAACCATGAACACCGAAACCACGCCGATGGCAGTCGCCGAAATGGCGCCGGTCAACTGGTTCCAAACGCTCACCAGCGAGTCGGAGCTGACCATGCCAAAGGTGTCTTCGTCCTTCGGCCGCAGGTGCCGGTAGGACCGCAACAGCACGCGGACTTCGTCCTGAGCCTGCTGCAGCACGCTTTGGTCCGCGGCTTTAAAGTCGTAACCGATGCCGCTGCGCGACCCGTAAATCTTGAAGTACGTTTCCGCCGGTATCATCAGGAAGTTGTCGCGGGAATTACCGAAAACCGATCCCTTGGCCTTGGCCACCCCGATCACCTCGAATGGCCGGCCGTCCACAGTGACGGATTTGCCGATCGGATCGGTATTCGCGAAAAACTGGTCCTTCAAATCGTTCCCGATCACGACAACCATAGCTCGCCGCTCGTCTTCCAGATCGCTAATGAAGCGTCCTTCCGCGGGCACGACGTCGGAAAGCACGCCTTCGTTGGCGGTCGCGCCCGTGAGCTGCACGTTGTCACGGTGTTCCTTGCCTCCGTGAACCGACACGTTCCGGTTCGCCGTCATGCCGATTTCGCTGGTCAACTGGCTATGGCTGCGCAGGAAATCGTATTCTTCCCTGGATAGCTCCGGATTGCGACGCTCCATTTCCAGGTATTTCTTGGGATCCCAAACGCCCATCATGATGATCTTGTGGACCTTGAACCCATCCGCGCCCATGCTCGATACATTCTGCGCGACGTAGACGTTCATGCCGTCGATAACCGACATAACCGCGATGAGGGTGGTAGTAGCCAGGATGATCCCCAGCAGCGTGAGGAAGCTACGCAGCTTGCTGCCGCGCAGGGAGAGCGCTGCGCCGGCAACGGCCTCGCCAAAGGAAGCGTTGGTTCTCATTCAATATCCAGACGAGTGGAGGGGGGCAATTGTTCCGCCGCCAATCCATTTCATTATCGCGTGATCCAGCCAGAACCTGGGCATTTCTTTCGCCAGGAACCCCAGGTGGCCGCCGTGTGCCGTCGCAAATAGTTGCAAGCAAGGGTTTTGATCGAATGCCGGGTGGTTATAAATTTCAAACGGGATAAAAGTATCGTCTTTCGCGGTAATGAACAAGGTGGGCACCCGGATTTCTGCGAGGAACTGGTTGGCGGACTGGCTGGAGTAATAATGTCCGGCGCCGCGAAGGCCAAACCGGGGCGCGGTGACGCGGTCGTCCATCTCGACCACGGTCCGAATCCGTCTCAAATCGACCTGTTTGCAGCCCCAAACGCCGATCGCTCGTGCCCGCATCAGCCGCAAAAAGCGGGATTCATAAAGCCGATTATCGGGCTGCCCGATCCGTTTCGCGCAAGCCCCCAGATCGATCGCCGCGGATACCGCGCAAACGCCTGCCAGCAGTGCCGGCCCGTCACCGCCCAGTTCGCCGGCCAGTTTCGCGACCAGATTGCCGCCCAACGAAAAACCAACCAGCCAAACCGCGCCGCGCTCAGCCACGTGTCGTACCACCGCCAGCAGATCCGAGGTGAGCCCGCCGTGATAGCCGATTCTGGAGAGACTCTCCGTGCCGCCGCAGGTTCGCAGATTCAGGCGGTGGACGGCATATCCCGCTGCGAGGCCCCGGGCAGCGGCGCCGAGCATATAGCCTGCCTGCGCGGAACCTTCGAGTCCGTGAACCAGGATGATTTCGCCCCGTACCGTGCCCGCGGGACGCTGGCTTTCGACCAGCACCTGAACATCCGGCTCCGTGCGGTACAGTTGTTTCTCGACGGGAGGCTGCTGCCCGGCGCGCGGACGAGGCCAATACCGGCCCGCGATGGTCTGGACGTGCGATTCTCGAACAGGGGAACGAATGGCGGCAGCGCGTTATTGCACGGAATAAGGAACGCGCACCTCGAGCGTCTTGGGCGGGAAGCAGGAGTTGTTGTTGCATGCCTGATAGCGCAGCTTGCCGACCATGATGCCGGGGCCCTGAGAAGCGCCGGCGGGGACCGTAAACTTGGCCGTCAAGTTGAAGTCGCCGGTGAAGACCGACAGCGGCTTATCTGAGAATTCGTACTTCTCCATTTGCGGTTTGGGGAAGACCACGGGGCCCGGTTCGAGCACGCCGCCCGGCGTCCAGGTGAGCTTCAGCGGAATCAGGTAGGCATCGCTGGGCGTGTTGCTGTTCACGTGAAAGTTGGGCTGAACGGATACCGCAATCTTGGCTTCGACCGCCGTTCCCCGTTTGGCCACTACTTTTTGGGCTTCAGCCGAAAGGTACTGGTTACCTTGCGCCCACAAGCTCGGCAGGTAAAGCAACGCGCCCATTAACGCTGGCAGCATGGGCATGTGTTTCGAGTAATTGTTCGATGGCATTTTCAAAGTCAACCTTGCTCGTCAGACCCACATGGACGTCGGCGATTTTACCGTCGCGGTCGATCAGGAAGGTCGTCGGCAGCGCCTCGATGCCGCCAAATTTATCGGCCGTCGAATCGTTACCCACCATGATCCGGTAGTTAATTCCAAGGTCGTTCACGAAGGGCTTAACCGCGTCCCACCCGTCGTCATCCATGGAAACGCCAAGAACCGAGAAGCCTTTATCCTTATGTTTGCGCTCGAAATCCATGAACCAGGGAATTTCGACCTTGCACGGGCCGCAGTAGGTTGCCCAAAAATCGAGCAACACCACCTTGCCCTTGTAATCGGAGAGGCGCACGGTCTTGCCGTCGGCGTCCTTGAGAGCGAAATCCGGCGCCGCGTGCCGGTCCGCATCCGGTTTGAGCGAGGCGTTGCGGACGGCCTTCGCCGGCGAGCAGCCGTAAATGACGCAGCCCAGCAGGAATCCGGTGAGCAGCACGGTGCCCAGGCGCAGCATCCGCATAAGACCTCCTCGACTCTTCAGCATATCGCTTCTCATTCGATTATATCGAGATTCGCTGGGACACACCGGACGCATCGAACCACGCCCGTCGCGCGGCGCGGAAGGGACGGTCGAGGGTAAATTCGGGATGTCGGGCAAGCCCCGAGAACATCCAGGCCGCGGTGTCGCAGAAACTTTCGCATGCGTATTCGCGCCATCGCCGACTGCGGTGGCGAGCGTCCCCGGAGGTCAGCGCCCGTTTGCGCCACTCGGCCGACCAGCCGAGCTCGCCGTTTGCGCGGCCGCGCAGTTCTCTACGCAGCAACGCTTCATAGGACCATCGCGTGGGGTTGCCCAAACGCAACCAGGCGAAGTGAAAAATCTCGTGGACGAAGATGCGGGCGAATTCTTCGGGATCGCGGGCTAATGCGGCATCGAACGCGATGAGCCTTTCCCGAATGAAGGCTCCGGCGTGAACCGCGCCACGGCGGTCGGTCAGCCCGCGCCGCATCTCCAGCCGCACGGGCTTGCCGTCGATCAAGGGAAAAAGAGTAGAGGCCAGTTCAATTAGCTTACACCGGGCCGGGGAAGACCTACTGCGCCGGCGCGCCGGCGTCCAAAGGCGAAAGCCCGTAGACTTGAGCCAACGCCTTGAAGTCCGAACGGAGATTGTCCCAATCGCTCTGTAGCTTGTCGGTGAACCGGTGATTCATCATGACTCGATTGACTTCACTCGCAGCCGAGAGCGTACGATCCGCCTGATCCCTGACAGCCGGGTTGTTCTTGTCGCGCTTGTCATGGAAAACATCGCCCAGTTTATTCGCCGAACGGTGCAAATCGTCGGCGCGATGCTTGGCATCTTTGTCGAGACCCTTTTCGTCCATCATGCTGTGTTCCACGGCGTGATCGAATTGATCCTTGAACCTGCCGGTCCCGCGCTGGATTCGATCCACCACCGAACCCATGTCGCTCTGCGTCACCACCACATCGCGATTGGCGTCCTGCGCGCGGGCGATTCCCCCTCCGGTAAGCAGCCCACTGGCTAACGCGAATATCCAAATTGGCAAACGGATCTTCATGATTACCCTCGGCAAGACATGACAGCAATCCGAACGCCAAGCCGTCCCTTGTTAATTTGACGACGTAGCCTTCTGATCTTTCACCTGTAAGTCGTTGACCACTTGTTGCACGTTGGGCACGCCGGCCGCTACTTGTTGGGCCTGTCCCCGGGAAGCCTCCGAAGTCACGGTCCCGGTGAGCGTCACTACGCCATTCTTTACCGAGTGCTGAATCGTACCAGGAATCGGAGTTTGGATCAACGCCGCATCCAGGTTACTTTGAATCCCCTTATCCAGGTCCGTGTAAAGAGTCTTGGTGGTGGTGGCGGCGTTCGACGGAACTACAGCAACCTCATTCGCTACTACCTCGCCGGCTGCAAGCCCCTTGGCAATAGAATCGGCCTGCGATTTAGACGCGTCGTCCGGCACATCCCCAGACAGGGTGACAATGCCCTTGTCGCGATCCTGAGCCACGGAAACGTTCTTGATTCCCGCTTGCTTCAACGAGCTCCGGATCTGATCGGCCACCGCCGGCGATTGGGTCGTAGTGTGCGCGCAGCCTCCCATAGTCACGAGGCCTATGGCGCCCGCGAGTAATCCTGGCAGTAACTTGGTCATTAGCATTCTCCCAGGCAGACCAAGAGCAGGCAGCGGTCCACTTCGACCGATGGCGGGGGACAACTTAGTGAGGAACCGCCCTAGAGTTTGGGAGCGTAGTAGCCTTTGCGGCAGCGCACTACCAATTCCTTGCGGCCTTTCACCTTCAAATCCACCGTATGATAGAGGCCATCCGCTCGCAGAGGTTCAGGCCGGTAAAACACGTTGTATTGGTGCCGTAGTTCGTTGGCGATATTCTCGAAGGACTGCTCCAGATCTTCGACTTTGAACGGAAAGAATGCCTGGCCGCCGGTTTCCGTGGTCAAGTATTTCAAAATCTTGTCACCGTCGGTTTCGCCGCGCACGACGTTGGTCGAAATCGCATAGATGACCACGTCCGCTTTCTGCGCCATTTCGAGTGCCTGATCGCGGGAAACCTGGCTCTGATTGTCGTCGCCGTCGCTGACGATGACGATGGCGCGGCGGAACTTATGGCGCGGCTGATCTTTCGAAAGCTTGTCGCGGCAGGCGAAGTAAATGGCGTCGAACAGCGCCGTACCGCCTCCCGGCCGCAAGCTGCGCACCGCGGTTTCCAGCTTTTCCGTGTCGTCTACCAGGTCCGCCACCAGTTCCGCCGAAGTGTCGAAGCTGACCACCATGGCTTTATCGTGTCCCGGATGAACCACGCTCTGAATGAACGAAACCGCAGCCTCCTGTTCGAATTTGAAGCGCTCGCGAATGCTGTTGCTGGTATCGATCAGAATTCCCAAACGCAGCGGCAGATCCGTCTCCGCCGTAAACTCGGAAATGGTTTGTAGCTTTTTGTTCTCGAACACCTGAAAGTCATCACGGGTCAAATCGGTGACGAACCTTCCTTTTTTGTCAGTGACGGTGAACAACATATTCACGCGCGTCACATCGAGGATAATGCGTGTGCTCGGATCGTCGAGGATCTCGGGCCTCTCAGCGGCCGGAGCAGCTTGCTGCGCCAGCGCCGCGGCGCAACTCAGCGCCAGTGCCGCCGGAAAAAAGAAGGCTTTCATTTGGATTAATTATAACCGTTCCATCCAGGCCTTCAAGTCCTCCGGCAGCAGCGACTCGATCTCCACCGTTTCGCCCGTCGTGGGATGCGGAAACCGGATGCGATGCGCGTGCAGAAAAAAGCGCTCGTCTTGCGCCTCAATCCCCAGCCTGACTGCCGCGCCATACAAGCGGTCGCCTGCCACCGGATGTCCAATGCTGGCGAGATGTACGCGAATCTGATGCGTGCGCCCCGTGCCGATTCGGACCTGCAGCAGCGTGAAGTCCTTGAAGCGACGCACGACCGTGTATTCGCTCCAAGCCGCGCGGCCATGCTCCATCCGTGCGGTCATGCGGGTGCGATGCCGTGGATCGCGCGCAATCGGTTTCTCGATGCGGCCGTGACCCTGCGTCACGTTGCCCTGAACCAGCGCCAAATAGGTTTTCTCCACCTGCCGCCCCGCAAACAATGCCGCCAGTGCGCGATGCGCCGTGTCGTTCTTTGCGACCAGAATGACGCCGCTGGTATAGCGATCCAAACGATGCACGATGCCCGGGCGCAGGTCCCCCCCACACCGGATAGAGACTGAAACCGTCCCAATAATGCGTTTACCAATGTGCCGCTATGGACCCCGGCGCCGGCATGCACCACCATTCCGGCCGGTTTGTCGATGGCCACCAGCGCGTCGTCTTCATACAAAACGCGCAGCGGGATGGCTTCCGCTTTGGCCCGCAGGGGAGTCAGTTCGGCGGGTGTAACATCGATCGCATCGCCCGCCCGCAGCACGCGCGACGGCCGCACAGCCGCGCCATTCACCAGCGCTCGTCCGCCTTTGATCCACTCCTGTATGCGCGACCGGCTGAATTCGGGAAACCGCTCGTGCAGCGCCTGGTCCAGGCGCTTCCCGATGTCATCCCCGGCCGATGAGAAGGTCAGGCTGGCTACCACCCCCCTAGTCTAGCCAAGCATGCGGACCGGCGGTGGGAGTAGCGGGCGGCAACGGAATCGCGCCGAACCGCCTCTGCCGCGAGTGAAACTGGCGCACCGCCGATTCCAGATCCGGCGCGCCAAAATCCGGCCACATACGTCGTGAGAAAATCAGCTCGGCGTACGCGCATTCCCACAAAAGGAAATCGCTGAGCCGCTGTTCGCCGCCGGTGCGGATCAGCAAATCAACGGGCGGCCCTAGCCGCTCTTCCAGACATTCGCGGCAGACCAGGCCCGCATGCGCGGCGTGCCGTACCGCTTCAGCAATCGCGTCGCGTCCGGAATAATCCACCGCGATGCGCAACAGCAACCGCCCGCCCGAGGACGTAATCGATTCGGCCTCCGCGATGGCCGCCGGCAATTCGCCGCTCAGGCGGTCGCGCCGGCCGATCACTTCGATGTGTACGCCGTTATCCACGCACCGCCCGGCTTCCGCGCGCAGATGTTCGGCCAGCAATTGCATCAAGCCCGCCACTTCTTCCGGAGGCCGGCGCCAATTATCGGACGAAAAAGCGAACAGGGTAAGGACGCCAATGCCCAGGCCCGGCGCGGCTTCCACCGCCCGCCGCAAGGCCCCGGCGCCGGCGCGATGCCCCGCCAGCCGCGGCAATCCACGCGCCAAGGCCCAGCGGCCGTTGCCGTCCATAATAATAGCCGCATGGAGCCTGCCGGCCCTGCCTTGAGTACTTTGCATTATAAAGTTAACCTCCAAAAAAGGGGATTACCTCTCCCGCATCGTGCTAATCAACGCTTCCATGTGATCCAAATACCGCTCCAGGGCCTTGCGTCCCACAGCCGTCAGGCGATACTCGGTCTTGGGCAGCCGGTTCTCGAACGACTTGCTGCACGAAACATATTGCGCATCCTCCAGCTTGCGCGCATGCACGCTCAAGTTCCCATCCGTGGTTTCCAGCAGCTTCTTCAGTTCGTTGAACGTGAGCGAATCGTTCACCGCCAGCGCGCTCAGAATGCCCAGCCGCAGCCGTTCGTGGATCAGCCGATCGAGTTGGGGAGTTCCGCCCACGATTCCGGAAGGCGCGGGCTTTCGTTCCCGTTCCCGGCGAAGCGCATTTTGCTTAGCCACCGTATTTCACCGTGATCAAAGTTCCGAACACAATATGCAGTCCGCCAAAGCCAGCCGCCAGCAGCGCATTGCCCCAAACCGGAGGCGCGAAAAGAGCAGCGGCTCCCACCGCCATAAAACAAATGCCCATCAGCGGAACCACTTTCACCGAAGCCGCCCCGCCGCACAGCACGCCGGTCCCATAGAGCAGAAGCCAAACGCCAGGCAACACGGCGCCGAAGCCCGCACGAAACAACACCACGGTTAGCAGCGCGCCCGCCAGCAGAGGCGGAGCGAAGCCCAACAGAAACTTTCGCCCCGGCCCGGAAAGCAAAGGCATGCCGACTTTATGAGATTTATGCGCGGCCGCGGCCACGCCGATCAGACAGGCCAGCACCGCTTCGCCCAGCCAGGCCGCCAGCCAAGCAGTGGGGCTGCCGAACTGCCGCACCAGCATCGCCGCGCCCAACGCCGTCGATCCCAACGCGATTCCGCCGACGCCCGGTACGGCCGTAAACGCTCCGGCCCGCTCCATGGCGGAACGGATATATTTCAGATTGTCGAGAGCGTGTGCTTCGATCGCTACCGGTTCCTGGCGAGTTTGGCGAATGGGACGGACAACAGCCACGCACCGATTATAAAACGAGGGGATGCTAGGCGCAAGTACTTTTCAAAGTAAAGTGCGGCGACTGCTAACCGGCGGTTAGCGCGCGCAGCAGATCTGCGTGGAAATAAGCGCCGGCGTGGAAAGCGTCCGCCGCTGGGCAAAATAATTCTTTTGCGCCAAGCTGCGGTAGACTTCCCCGGCAACACCCGCCGCCAACGGTCCGATGGCGGGACGACCGCCTGTGAGCAGCACTACCACCACCAATTTGTTGTCGCCCACATCGTTGAACGATCCGAACCAACCCAGGTGCGTGTGGCTATCCGTGCAGGTGCCGGTCTTTCCGGCGATCGGTTCATCCTGTTGCGCCCGATGCGCGGTACCGTACTCCACTGCCGCCCGCATGCCCGGCTTCAATTCCGCAATCAAATTCTTGATGTCCAATTGCCGCTTCACGCGCGGCACAATCTGGCCGGCTTCCCGCGCCGAACGCGGATACTGCAGGTAATACAAGGTTCCGCCGTTAGCCAGGGCACCCATTAGAGCCGCCAGTTGCAGGGGAGTTTGTGAAATCTCTTCGCCGAAGCTGGTCAGCATGCCGACGCCGCCATTGGCGGGCGGTTCCGACGGATAATGCCCGGCGCTCTCGCCCTGGATATTCAATCCGGCCTTTTCGCCGTACCCGAAAAGATGCGCGTAGTAGCTGACTTTGTCGAAACCTAGTTTGCTTCCGAGCGAAGCGAAATAGTAATTGTTGGAATGCGCCAGGGCCTGCGTGAGGTTGTAGCCGCCGTGCCGGAACAGCTTCCCGTCGCTGCCGATGGTCCGTTCGCTTAAAGCAGCCAGCGCCACCGAAACCTTGATCGTCGAGCAGGGCTGGAAACCGCTGCCCAGCGCCAGTTTCTGATTCACGATACTGAGGATTCGTCCGGTTCCCGGATCGGCCACGACCACCGATCCGTTGTAATTGCCCAAAGCCTCGACGGCCGATCGCCGCACTTCCAAATCTTCGCCGTCGGCATTATCGCCAACGGTCGAATCCGCATATGTCGGTTCGGTCCAGGGCCCGCCGCGAACCACTACCGGCGAAACCGCCGCTGGAATATGATAAGAAGCGCGCTGCACCACGACGTGCGTGGCATGTACCACGCGAGCCGCGTTGCGATGCACAATCCTCCGCTTGTGGCGGGTGGGCGCGGACCAAAGGCTTGTAGAAATCAGCAGAAAGACGATTGCGAAATGAGAAATACGGGGGAGGCTAAATAAAGACTTCATCGTTAGGTCCAGACACGAGCGCCAGGCAACAAAACCTGTGGTTTACCAGAGCCTAAAATACATAAACCGGCCGGAGCAGCCAGATACTTTGATTGTGCACGCCGAACCAACCATCCGTCAAGTTTTCTTGGATTAATTATTCTAGTGAAAACGCGCAATCTGGCCCGAAAAACTGTATTAATTGAGGGCCTCGGCGCAACTTCTTCGCTGCATAAGGGTAGAGAACCAGACAGATTCCGTCGAGACATTCTAAGATAGGGTATTGTCTTCATCTGCACATACCCAAATCCCCTGGCCGCACCTGTATCTCGGTGTGGCTTTGACGACCCTCGCGACCCTGCTGCTTGAGCTGTCGCTCACCCGCATCTTCTCGGTGGTCTTTTATTATCATTTCGCCTTCCTGGCCATTTCGATTGCTTTGTTCGGTTTGGGCGTTGGCGGCGTTTTTTCGTACGTCGTGGCCGGCTGGAAAACTCCTCTTTTCCGCAAACTCGGCTTCCTCAGCATGCTCAACGGCCTCCTGGTGATCCTTGCGCTCGCGGTGGTGGTTGGTCAGAAAGAGGAGCCCGGCCCATGGGGCCTCACCCTCGTTTACTTCACCACTTCCCTGCCTTTCTTCGTCTCCGGAACCATCGTCTCTCTGGCCATTTCCGAAACCGTCGAACGCATCGATCGCGTGTACTTCTTCGATCTGCTGGGCGCCTCGGCCGGATGCCTCGTGCTCGTCCCGTTCCTGAATTACTTCGGCGGCACCAGCACGGTCATGCTGGTCGCGGTTCTGTTCGCCGCCGCCGCCGCCATCTGGCACAGCATCGCCGGATCCGTGAAATGGCGGGCCGCGGCCGTAGCGCTGGCGCTGGCCATGTTCTCCTTCGTTTTCTACAACGGCTCGCACAATATCATCGCCATCCGCTACGCCAAGGGACAAAAGCTGAAGAAGGAAGAGTTCGTCCAGTGGAATAGCTTCTCGCGCATCGCGGTGCGCGACTACTCCATCTTCATCGACGCCGACGCCTCCACCGGCATGGCCAGTTTTGATTTCGAACACCTGACCCCTCACGAACGCCACGAATTGATGGAACAAGGACCCGCGCTCCCTTACGCAGTCCGTCCCGGCGCAAAAGCGTTGGTAATCGGGCCCGGCGGGGGATGGGATATTGCGCGCGCCCTGGCTTCCGGCAGTCACGACATCACCGGCGTCGAGATCAATCCGATCATCGCCACCAACATCATGCGCGATCGCTACGTCGCGCAAACCCGGGGAATCTATTTGCGGCCCGATGTGCGCATCTTCGTGGAAGACGGCCGCAGCTTCGTGCGCCGCAGCCAGGAGCGTTATCAGGTGGTCCAGGCCACGCTGGTGGACACCTGGGCTTCCACGGCGGCCGGCGCCTTCGCGCTTTCCGAAAATAATCTCTATACCACTGACGCGCTGCGTGACTACTTGTTGCACCTCACCGACGACGGCATGGCTGCCTTCACCCGCTGGGGGCTCGATCCGCCGCGCGAATCGCTGCGCCTGGTTTCGCTCGCCATGGCCGCGTTGAATCAACTCGGCGAACCTGAGCCGTGGCGTCACATCGTCGTGGGCCGCGATGGATCCACGCGCGGATGGGGCGCGCAGGACACGGTCTTAATCGCGCGCAAACCATTCGGCGACGCAGATCTAGCGCGCGCCCGCGCCGCTCTTGCGGCAGCCGGGATGACGGCCATTTACCTGCCGGACGAACGCATTCCCGGCCAATTCACCGACCTGCTGCGCAGCTCCGACCCGGCCGCCTACGAGAAGAATTACCGCTACGACATCTCGCCGGTCGGCGACAATCAGCCGTTCTTTTTCTATACCGTCCAACCGCGCGACATCCTGGCGTTCCTGGCCAGCGCTTCCCGCACCTCCGCCGATTTCAAAATCAACAAAGCCGTTCCGTTGTTGTACGCTCTGATGGCGATCAGCCTGCTTGCCACCGCCATTATCCTGGCGCTGCCGCCGGTGGTCCTCGGAGCGCGCTTGCCGCGCCAACGCGGAGTGCTCCGTTTCCTGCTTTACTTCCTCTGCATCGGCGCGGGATACATTCTCATCGAGATGGCCCTCATTCAAAAATTCGTTCTCTTCCTCGGCCACCCGACCTATGCGCTCACGGTCGTGATCTTCTCGATGCTGGTTTCGAGCGGCCTCGGCAGTTACTTCAGCCGGCGCGTGCTGGGGCGCAACGATCGCCGCCTGAACCTGGCGCTGATCGCCATCGCGGTCCTGGTCGCGGCTCTGGCTGCCGTTGTCACGCCGTTGCTCGCAGCTGGAGTGGGCCTCCCCCTCCCGTTGAAATTCCTGATCACCGCCGCCCTCATCGCGCCCGCTGGATTCTTCATGGGCATGCCCTTTCCCACCGCCCTGAAGCGCCTGGAGGATTGGCACAAGCCATCCGTGCGCTGGGCGTGGTCGCTAAACGCCGCCGCGAGTGTGCTCGGCTCCGTAGGATCCCTGGTGTGCGCCATCTATCTCGGCCTGGTGCAAACACTGCTCGCCGGGGGATTGCTGTACCTGGTTGCCTTGGCCATCGTCGCGCGCACCAAAACTTCTGAACAAAATTCCGGTCTTGATCCTGTTGCAGTTGCACAAGCTCGGCTAAACTGACAAGAGGGGGGAAGCCGTATTGGCCACCGTGACCACGACCCATCCCGATGCCGTTCAAAAATGGCAGGGGTTGGAGCCCGATCAGCTCATTCAAGCATTCCGCATCATGCAAACGTCGCGGCGTCTGGATGACCGCGAGGTCGCGCTCAAGCGCCAGAATCGCATCTTTTTTCAGATCAGCGGGGCCGGGCACGAAGCCGTCGAAGTAGCAGCAGGGATGGCTCTTCGCGCCGGCCACGATTGGATCTTTCCGTACTACCGCGATCGCGCGCTCTGCCTGACCCTGGGCGTGTCGCCCCTCGACATGCTCCTGCAATCGGTCGGCGCGGCCGACGATCCGGCATCCGGCGGCCGCCAGATGCCGTCGCATTGGGGCGATGTCCGCTTCAACATCGTTTCGTCTTCTTCCTGCACCGGAACGCAGTATCTGCAAGCAGTCGGCTGCGCGGAGGCCAATCGCTTCCTGACGCCGGATAGCGATGCGGTGACGCTGGTTGCCAGCGGCGATGGCGCCACCAGCGAAGGGGAATTCTGGGAAGCCATGAATGCGGCTTGCCTGAACCGTCTGCCGGTGATCTTCCTGATTGAGGATAACGGCTACGCCATTTCGGTCCCCATCGAATGCCAGACCGCCGGTGCGAGCATCTCGAAGCTGGTATCCGGCTTCCCCGGGCTGTTCCGCCAGGAGGTGGATGGCTGCGATTTTCTGGCGTCGTACGAGGTCATGAAGAAAGCGGCCGCCTATTGCCGCGCGGGCCGCGGCCCGGCGCTGGTTCACGCCCACGTCATTCGCCCGTATTCCCATTCGCTCTCCGACGACGAGCGGCTGTACAAAACTCCGGCCGAGCGCCAATCCGAAGTAGCGCGCGACCCGCTGACTCTCTTTCCGGCGTTGCTGCTGGAAGAAGGCATCCTCGATCAGAATGCCCTGCGCCGAATCACTCTGGAAGTCGACCGTGAAGTGCACGATGCCGGCGAAGCCGCTTTGCGCGCCGAGCCCGCCCCGCGCGGTTCCGCGCTGCGCCATTTATATTCGGAAAAGGTCGACCCCGCTTCCCAGGAATTCGAAGCCGCGCCGCAGTTCACGGGCGAGCCGAAAACCATGGTGGACCTGCTCAACGCCACCCTGCACGAGGAGATGCGCGCGCAACCCCAACGTGGTAGCTTTCGGCGAAGACGTCGCCGATTGCAGCCGCGAAGCAAAACCTGGCGGTGGTCAAGGGCAAGGGCGGCGTCTTCAAAGTCACCGCACGGCTTGCAGACGGAGTTCGGCTGCCAGCGCTGCTTCAATACTCCGCTCGCCGAAGCCGCCATCGTGGGCCGCGCCATCGGCATGGCCGTCCGCGGCCTGAAGCCGGTCGCCGAAATCCAGTTCTTCGATTACATCTGGCCCGCCATGATGCAGATTCGCGACGAAATGGCCACCATGCGCTGGCGCTCCAACGGCAGCTTCTCCGCTCCCTTCGTGCTGCGCGTGCCCATCGGCGGCTATCTGAACGGCGGCGCCATTTATCACAGCCAGTGCGGCGAAGTCGAATTCACCCACCTGCCCGGACTGCGCGTGGTCATGCCGTCGAACGCCCTGGACGCCTGCGGCCTGCTGCGCACCGCCATCCGCTGCGACGATCCGGTGATGTTCCTCGAACACAAGCGCCTCTATCGCGAGCCCTACAACCGCTCGCCGCATCCCGGCCCCGATTACACCATCCCGTTCGGCAGCGCCCGCATCGTCAAGCCGGGCCACGATCTGACCATCGTCACTTATGGTGCGCTGGTGCAGAAATCGCAGCAGGCCGCCGCGCTAGTGGAGCGCAAGAATCCCGATGTCAGCGTCGAAGTGATCGATCTTCGCTCCCTTGCGCCCTTCGACTGGAACGCCATTCGCACCTCCGTCGAAAAAACCAATCGCGTGATCATCGCCCACGAGGATTGCCTCTCGTTCGGCTATGCCGCCGAGATCGCCGCCCGCATCGCCGACGAGCTATTCGATCGCCTGGACGCCCCCGTGCGCCGGGTGGCAGCGCTCGATACCTGGGTCGCCTATCAGCCCCAGGTGGAGAATGAAATCCTGCCGCAGGTGGAAGATCTGGTGGCCGAGATGGAACGCGTTCTGGCGTACTAAGACGTCCCGCGTCAGGATTGCCGCAGGGTCCGGATCGGTTCTAATTTCACCGCACGCCGAGCGGGCAAATAACTTGCCAGCATCGCGATCAGCCCAAGCGAAAGCGCCGCGCCGCCAAGCGCTGCCGGATCGCTGGGCTTGACGCCAACCAAGAGTCCCGCCGCCATCCGCATCACCGGCGCCGAAACAGCGGCGCCGACCGCGATTCCCGCCGCGGTCAAAGCCAGGCCGCGCCGTAGCACCAGCCCAACCACATCCGAGGGTTTAGCGCCCAGCGCCATGCGAATGCCGAACTCCCGCTCGCGCTGCCGCACCGCGTAAGCTAAAACGCTGTACATGCCGAGCGCGGCCAGCAGCACCGAAACAATACCCAGCACGCCTAACAAGAAGGCTGCGACTTTTTGCGCGTAAAGCGAGCCCGCAAGTACTGCTTCAAATTCCACCACCTCGGCGGCTCCCGCGCTGGCGTCGACCGCCGACGCCTCGCGCCGAACCGCGCCAATCGCTGACCGCGGCGATCCTGTGGCACGGATGAAGAACGCCATCCAGAACTCACCGCCATGCGCTTGCCGATAAGGCACATAAAGGTGTGGCGTAACCGGCTCCGTCAAGCGTCGATACTTGCTGTCTTGCGCCATTCCCACAACCGTCCCCGACACGCCATCTACCCGCACCTTTGCGCCGATCGGGCTGCGTCCGGCATAGTAGCGCTGCGCGAACGCCTGGTTGACGATTACCACAGGTGCGGAGCCGCGGCCATCGCGCTCGGTGAAATCGCGGCCGGCCAGGAGGGGGATGCGCAGCGTAGCGAAATAGTCCGGTGTCACGGTGGCGCTTGAGATCCGCATCTGTTCCCCGAGGCCGGGAACATATCCCGGCACGCTAACGGAAGATGATGGACCCGTTCCCAATTCGAGGGGCACGACATTTCCGAAACTTACGTTGCTGACGCCCGGCAGATCGCGGATGCGATCGCGCAACCGCAAGCAGAATTGCGTGCGCTGTTCCTCGTTCGAACAAAAAGTATCCAAGTGATATTTCGCAAACAGGACCTGACGCGCATCGAAGCCCGGATGAATCGCCCGCGCATTCCAAAAGCTTCGCGCGAACAGCATAGTTCCAATCAATGCCACGAATGCCAAAGCCACTTCCGAAACCACCAGCAGGCCTCGTGTCCGGTTCTGCGCTGTCCCGGGAGTTCCGCTGCGTCCGTCCTCCTTCAAGCCATTGAGCGAACTGCTCCACACAGCATGCACCGCAGGCGGCAGCCCGGTCAACACGCAGCCGGCGCAGCACAACAGGACCGTAAACCACAGCACGTCGCCGCTCAGCGTGAAATCCAGATCCAGCGGAAAGGAGGTCGGCGGAAGCAGCCAGGTAAGAGAATGGTCCAGCCAGACCGCCAGCGTAATCCCCGCGGCCGCTCCCAGTGCCGACAACAACAGGCTTTCCGTGAGGAGTTGCCGCGCCATGCGCCAGCGGCCCGCGCCAAGCGCGATCCGAACGCTCAGTTCCTTGCGCCGCGCCGTAGCGCGCGCCAGTTGCAGGTTCGCCACGTTCGCGCCCACGATGAGAAATAGAATCGCGCAAACCGCCATCAGGAGGCGGAGGGGCCGCAGCAGCATGGCTTGCATCCCGATGTGCCCCTGCCACACCGGCATGAGGCTCGCGCGATAGCCAATGCTGGTTTCAGGAGACAACTTCGCCATCCGCCGCGCGCAGTTGTCCACTTCGGCATTGGCCCGCTCGAAGGGCACGCCCGGTTTCAGCCGCACCGTGATCCACATTTGCCGCGCACCGCGATTCTCCAGCAACCAGTTGCCTTGGCCGTTCAGCAGTGGAGACATGGTAATTGGAATCCATATCTCCATGCGCATGCCCGGCATGGTGCCACGGAAATCTCTGGGCGCCACACCGGCGACGGTCAATTCCCTCCGGTTCACGCGGATGGTCTTCCCGATGGCGCCCGGCTTGCCCTGAAACAGACTCCGCCAAAGCCGGTCGCTGATCACGGCCAGCGGATAAGCCCCCGGGCTGTCGCCACATTCCGGCCCCAGGAAAGCGCGGCCCATCGCGGGCTTCACGCCCAGCACCGCGAAGTAGTTGCCCGACACATATTCGCCAAATACCCGGCGCGCGTCGTTCAACGGCCCGACATTGAACGCATTCATCATCGAAGCAGCGATGCCGGAAGCGCTGGTCAAGGTGTCCCGATAGTCGCGGTAGTCTCGATAGGAAGTGGTCGAATGCTCGCCGACCGGCGAAACCGTTTCGATGGCTGCCAGCGACTGGCTCGCGGCCACGCCTGGAAACGGCCGCATCAACAACCCGTCGATCCATTGAAAAACCGTCGTATTGGCTGCTACGCCCAGCGCCAGAGTGAGCACGGCCACCGCCGTGAACC
Source organism: Bryobacterales bacterium (assembly GCA_963738375.1). Lineage (GTDB taxonomy): Bacteria > Acidobacteriota > Terriglobia > Bryobacterales > Bryobacteraceae > Bog-159. The sequence goes on from CAVTWL010000010.1 coordinate 359,573, forward strand.
CCGGGCTGTTCCGAAGAACGCGGAATGCATAGCGCAAATCCTCATAGAGGCTGCGCATAATCTTCTCCCTTCATTATGCAATCCGCAGCCCGTTCCAGTTTGCAGCATTCCATGAGACATGCAACCAAAGCGCGTCCATTTTCGGGCCCGCATGTCCGATATTGGGATTTTGGCGCCGTTCCCTCCGAGCGGAAAACTTGATACACTCGCAGCGAGCACAATTATGAAGACCCGAAAAAGTTGGCGGGCGAAGCTGGACAATCCCAACTTGCCCAAGGTGGTCGCCATACCGCCGAAAATGCAAAGGCGCCTGGGCACAGGCACCATGGTGCTGCCGACCCCGCGCGAGGTGGACGCGCTCATCCGCCGCGTCCGCAAAGGCAGCGTCACAACCGTTTCGCAATTGCGCAGGACCTTGGCGCGGAAATACGCGGCCGATGTTGCCTGCCCCCTGGTAACCGGCATCTTCGTGCGCATCGCCGCGGAAGCAGCCGAAGAAGATGCCGCCGCCGGTAAAACAAGAATCACGCCGTACTGGCGCGTGTTGAAAGACGACGGTTCCCTGAACCCCGGATTCCCAGGCGGGGTGGAACGGCAGGAAGAGCGCCTCCGCGACGAAGGTCACCGCATCCTTCGCGGCGTTCTAAACCGGCCTCCGCGCGTTATCCCCTACCCATGATGTTCCAGCGCCTGGTGCATGCTCACATCGTCGCCGTCGCGGCTTTTCAATTCGCTGAAAATCAGCGTTGACAGAATCGTCAGCGCGCCCAACACCAGAAACGCCTGGTGAATTCCGTGGATCATCTCCGCTGGGCTCATGTGCATCCGGTCGGGAACGAAAAACGCGGTCACCAGCGATGCCGACGCGACGCCAAAACTGATCGACATCTGCTGCATGGTGCTGGCAATCGTGCTGGCGCTGCTGGTGTCCTCCGCCGCCACATCGGCGTAAACCAGCGTGTTCATGCTGGTGTATTGCAGCGAGGTGAAGAAGCCGTAGCAGAAGGTCTGGGTGACAATCAGCCACACCGGCGTGCCCAGCGCGAATCGTACCGAACAGGATGATTTGCACGCCGAGAATCACGGTGTTCGAAATCAGCACGCCGCGATAACCCACGCGCGCCAGGATCTTCGGCATGGATCATCTTCATCAACATGGCGCCCGCCGCCTGCGGCATCAGCATCAATCCGGATTGAATCGGCGAAAATCCCAGGCCCACCTGATAGAGCAGCGGAAACAAAAACGGAATTCCGCCGATGCCCAGCCGCGTGAAGAAGCTGCCGCTCACCGCCGACCGGAAGGTGCGGACTCGAAACAGGCGCAGCCGCAGCAGCGGAAACTGCGTTCTTGCCGTGCGCCATCCGTATCCCGCCAGCAAAAGGGCGGAAAGAGCCAGCATCCCCAGGATGGCGCTACCGCTGAGCGTGTGCTCGCCAAAGACCTCCAGCACGTACGAGAGCAATCCAATTCCCGATCCGAAAAGCAAAAGCCCTGGCCAATCGAGCGGATTCCCGCGCTCCTCGCGATAGTCCGGCAGATGCCGGTATACCAGATACAGCCCGACAAGACCTACCGGAATGTTCAGAAAGAAGATGACGCGCCAGTGAAAGTACCCGACAATCAAGCCGCCCGCGATGGGTCCCAGCATGGGCGCCACTAAACTGGGAATCGCCACGAAGCTCATGGTCCGCACCAGTTCCGATTTAGCGAACGCGCGCACCAGCGTCAGCCGTCCCACGGGAACCATCATCGCGCCGCCGAAACCCTGCAGAATCCGGCACGCGACCAGCAAGTGAATGCTGCCTGAAACCCCGCACAGGAACGACCCCAGCGTGAATGTCCCGATGGCGGATGCGAAAACGCGCCGCGTTCCAAACCGGTCGGCCATCCACCCGCTGATCGGGATGAACACCGCCAAGCTCAGCGTGTAGCTCGCCAGTACCGACTTCATGCTCAACGGCGCCACCTTCAAAGCTGCCGCAATCGCCGGTACGGCCGTGTTCAGAATCGTGGTATCCAACGACTCCATGAAGAATGCAACCGCTACCAGCCACGGCAGCAATTTCAAACTGGACGATTCGAGACTGGATGTGCCCGGCATGGCGATTGGCGGCGCGAGATTCAAGGCTAACATGCGCGCGCGAACGCGTAGGTTTCATAGCCTGCCGCGCAGCCCTGTGGTGCTCCATCCGCCTTGAAAACAAGGTAAGCTGCCCGGTAGCACCATGGGGACCAGCCGATGAAGAACACCATCTGGAGAGCCGTCGTAGAAGCAGGCTTCATCATCTTCCTTTTCTATTGCAATCTCTTGATGGGGGAATACGAACGTTCGGGAATGGGCCAGAAGATGGGACTGCTGTGGGCAATTCGAGAAGTTTTTACGATGCCCAACTTCGCGATTGCCGCCGTCGCGGCTTTCGTGGGCTATTTCGTATTCGAATATCTCAGGCGGAAACTCTGATCAGCCGCGGCTCTGCCTGTGTCTCCGCCATCTCCCACAGGTACATCGCCGCATAAGCGCGCCACGGCCGCCATGCTTCGGCGCGGCGTTCCAATGCGCGCGCGCCGTCCAGGCCCAACACCCGGAGCAGTGTTGGGTCCCCGCTGGGAAATGCATCCGGCTCACCCAGGGTGCGTAATGCGATCAGTTGCGCCGTCCATTTCTCGACGCCAGGAATGGCGCATAAGCGCGCCACCAAGTCGTCCGCATTGCCGGCGCCCGCGAAGGCGATGGGGCCGTCCGCTACGGCCCTTGAAAAAGCGCGAAGCGTGTCAGCCACGTCCTTCGGCAAGCCCGCGCCCGCCAGATTCGCCTGCCCCAACGCCTGTGACACGGGGAAAAGATGGGTGAGTCCTCCCGGAGCGGAGAACGGCTGGCCAAACCTCTTTACCAGCCCGCTCGCCAACCCGCTCGCGCCAGCCACGCCGCACTGTTGCTCCAGGATGGCCCGAACTCCCAACTCGAAACCGTTCCAACATCCGGGCACACGCATCCCTGGATACAGCGCCAACTGCGCCGAGAGCAACGGATCGGCCGCCAAGCCGTCCGCGATGGCCGCCCAATCCGCATTCAAATCGAACATCGCGCGGATACGCTCCACGATGGCGAATAACGCCCGCGGATCCGGAAACTGGACGCGCGCCGTCAGACCCACATTGCTTTCGTCCTGCGAGACCTCCATCCAGCCGTGGTTTCCGTTGAGCGAAATCGTGCGCCGGTAGATCGCGCCGTCGGCGGCTTCCACACCCGGCGTAGTGCGCGCGCCCAGAAACTCCAGCAGCCCTCTCCAGTGATAAGGCGGCCGGAAGCGCAGCTTAAGAAAGTATTCGTTGGCCGGCGGGGTTTCCGCCATGCGCGAAATCGCCCGGATCTGCGTCGGCGTCCGCCGGTACACCTTGCTGATCTCCGCGTTAAACCGCCGCACGCAGCCGAAGCCCGCCGCCAGCGCTACTTCCGTCATCGGCAGGCGCGTTTCATCGATCAGTTTCTTGGCGAAGTGCAGGCGCCGGGTGTGCGCCACTGCGCTGGGCGTCGCTCCCAGGTGCTGCAGGAAAAGCCGCCGCAAGTGCCGCGAACCCACGCCTAGCCGCGATGCCAGTGTGTCGACGCCACCTTCCCCCAAGCCGCTTTCGGCGATGAGCCGCAAGCCGCGCGAAACCGTATTCGGCGTGCCCAGCCAGGCGGGCGTACCTGGCGAACATTCCGGGCGGCAGCGCAGGCAGGGCCGGAATCCGGCCTCGGCCGCGGCCGCGGCGGTTGCGTAGTAACGCACGTTTTTCTCGTGGGCGGTCGGAGCGGGGCAGATGGACCGGCAGTAAACGCGGCTGGTTACCACCGCGATAAAGAACTTGCCGTCGAATCGGGCATCGCGCGAAAGGCGCGCCCGCGAGCAGATTTGCCAGTCCAGATCCATGGCTTTCATCACCATCATAGGCGTTCCGGCGGGCCGTGCTAGACGTTTTCGGACTGCACTTTCTCCCCTCACTCTGGAGGTCCTAAAACATCCGCCGGGTCACGGCCGGGGTCCGCGGATGTCCAACCTGCGCGGCGGACGGCCTATGGTGGTTCGCAGGACAGTACTTAACTCAATGAGATTCGCGTTAACAGCCCTGTTGGCCCTGGTTATGCTTCGAGAGTTCTGCAAAATGAATCCGGCTTAAATCGGGTCAAACAAAATTGGGTCATGATGTTCCAGACAAGAAACTCGAGCTGCTCCCTGGCAGGGGAGCGGAGGAACGCACATGACCCAGAAAAAGGATAACTCCACCAAAGCAGATCGGAAAGAGATTTTTAGTAGCGGACCGGACGGGCTGCGGCAGTTGGGGAAGTCCGAAGGGCGCCAGGAGGCTGAACTGGCAATCTTGCGGCGCCAGATCGAGAAGCGCTTCGGAAACCTTCCCGGTTGGGCCAGCGACAAGCTCTCGAGTTTGCCGGCATCCGAGTTGGAAGATTTGGTGTGAGAATCTTGGATGCTCGTAACTTAGAGGAGTTTTTGCGGTAGCGGCTCCAAGAGCCGCGTGTATTACAGAGCCGACTAACGGCACACGCAGCATACGTCAAAGACATCCCAATCGCCCTGAATGGATGCGTACTGCGCGAAGACTACGATGGCGGCAAGACTCGGCAGCCCTGGATTGATCGCGCGCCGGCCGCACACTCAGTGACGGACCGTGCCATTGAGCGCGTCATCGAGCGAGATGTTGTTTTTTTCGAGAGATTCACCCAGCACCTGGTCGAGTGAAACGCGCGCCCGTGCATATGTTGCCAGCGCATTCACTTCGGCGATTTGCGCCGTCACCAGGGCGCGCTGATCGATGATGATGTCGTTGAACGTGGAGATGCCGTAGGAAAACTTCTTGCGCTCGATCTCCAGCAACTGCTCCTGCAATGCGCGCGTATCGCGCGCCGTCGAAAACTTGGCGCGCGATTGGCGCAGCGCGCTCAACTGATTCGAAACATCGACCACGATTTGATTCGTGTCCCGCTGGCTGCTCACTTGGGCCTGCCGGTATTGCAACTGGTCGATACCGTAATCGCCTTGCGCCTGCCGGTTGTGCAGCGGAATGGATAAGCCCAGCGATCCGGTTTCATTGGGGAAATCCCGCCGGAAAATCTGTTTCAGCGCCGTGCCGTAGCCCCCCGCGAAGTAGGGATTCGCCTCGAATTGCGGGGTGCCGGACGCGCCCCGGTCATAGGTCTGCGCCTGCAGCGTCAGATTGGGCATCAACGGATTCTCGGTTCCAGCCAAGGCGATCTCTTGCGTCTGGTCCTTGAAGTTTGAAACCGCAACGTCGGGCCGCTTGGCCATGGCCGTCGCCACCAATTGGCGCAGAGGAGGTAGCTCCTCGTCCCGCGGCGCCGCGAAGCGGTCCAGCGTCACCACGTCCGCGGCTTCAATTTCCGGATCCATGGTTCGGGTGATGGCATCCTTCAACGAACCTTCGCGCTGCTTCACCGCATATTGGGCCGCGGCCAGGTCGTGAACGCGGCTGGCGGCTTCAGCTTCCGCGCGCGGCAATTCCACGCGCGGCAGCGCCCCGGCGGCGATCTCCTTCTTGGTATCGTCTAAGAATTTTCGCGTCATCTCCAGCGCGCTCTGGCGAATCTTCAGTTCGTCGTTGGCGCTGACCAGATCCCAGTAGAGATTCAAAACCGATGCCGTTAGGTTGAGCAACTGCGACCGGAAGTCTTCCCGCGAGGCGGTGATATTGATTTGCGCGATACGGATAAAACGATCGTTGAGCTTTACGCCGAAGCCTTGTAGCAGGTTGTGACGGATACCCAGGCTGATAAAAGGACCACGCTGCGGATTGAGCGCATCCGTGGGGGCATTTTCGTCGAGATATTGTTCGAAGTCCGTCAACCGCACGTAACCGCCGCTGAGAAAACCTTCCTGCACGAAAGTGTTGTAAGTGCGAATGGTCTGGATGAGCGCTGGCGTCTGGCTGACCACGGTATTGAACTGCGGCTGGCTGACGTGCGCGAAGGTGCTGCTGTTCTGAAGGACCGGATCGAGGTTCGGCGTCACCACGCCGATCTGCTGAATGGTGGCGGCGCCGCTGTTGCCGCCGGTCGATCCGCCGCCATTGGTCGAAAGGCCGGCTGCCGCGATACTCCCGTTCACACCCAAGCCGCTATCCGGGCTGGCCACCTGCGCTGCGGCGCTGGGAACGCCACGCAGCGGACCGCCGGCTTTCTGGCGATCGAGCGCCGCTTTGGCCAGCAGCGGCCCGTAGCGGTCCAGTTCCAGATCCAGATTGTTCTCAATCGCCAGCGCCAGCGCATCCTGCACGGTTAAATAGAGCTTGCCCGCGCGCATCAGATCGTGCAGCCGTGTGGAATTGGCCAGCGAGACGCCGCGCACGGTGGGCGGCGCGTAAGAACGGACGGGAATGGGGAAATGAGGCCTTTCCACCACCGACTGAGAGTCCTGGCCCAAGCACATCGTCGCCGCGGAAACACACGCCAATGCGCCTTGCCATCCGCGGCGTCTCATCGGAATGACCCCTGCGGCTTGGCATCGGGAAGCGTCGCCGGCAGCGCCGACGCTCGTGCCACGTGACCCGAAACGGCTTCCAGCATGGAGATGTGATTCACACTGAGGGTTCGCCCCAGGGCCATATCCATGGCGATATTGGCGTGCGTATAGTTCGCCATGGCCTGCACCTCGGCATCTTCATCGTTGGCCAGATCGCGCTGCGCCTGGATAACCAGAGTCACGTTGGAAACGCCATGCTGGAAGCGGTTTTCTTCGTCCTTCAGGCTCTGCTGCGCAAGCTTGCGCGTATCCACGGAGGTTTCATAGCGCACGCGCGCCTGTTGCAGGCCGATCATGGCTGTCTTCACATCCACGGTGACCTGGTTGGCAGCCCGTTGCAGCTTCAGTTCCGCCTGGCGCAATTGCAGTTGATCCGTTACATAATCCGCCTGCGCCGCGCGGTTGCGGAACGCGATGTTCAGCGTGAGGCCGGCGGAGTAGTTGGGGAAGTCACGCCGGAAAACCTGCGCCAGGGCGTTTCCCGTGCCCCCGATGAAATAAGGATCCGGCTGGCCGCTCTGGCCGTTGTAAATCGGATTTACAGGTCCGCTCAAGCCGTTATTGGTCAGTTCCAGAAACCCCTGCAAGGTAGGCAGCAAGCCGTTGCGCGATCCCTGGATCGAAATCTTCTGGCTATCGATATTGATCTTGTCCTGCTCGATTTCGGTGCGGTTCAGCATGGCTTCCGGAAGCATGTCCGCCAGCGGTTTCAAATCGTCTTTCTCGGGCACCTCAATGCGGTTGAGCGGCACGATGTGCACTTCGTCCAGCCACGCATTGGCCATGGCATTGCGGCTCAGCGCGTTCTTCAGTACGATTTCCTGCTGCTGCACGTTGGTCTGCGCGATCAGCAGGTCCTGTTTGCTCACCGAAACCTGCGCCGCCGCCCGCGTCACTTCCACGGAAGGCAGCGACCCGATCTTCACCATCTTCTGGTCGTCGTCGTAGAGTTTTTGCGAGGTCGCCAGCGCTTCTTCCTTAATGCGCGCCGCGTCCACGAAGCTTACCAGATCCCAATAAAGGTTTAAGGCCGCCGATATGGTTGTCGCCACCTGCAGCTTCAATTGCAGATTGCTGATCTTCTCGTTGTTCTTGGCGATGCGGATGTCGCGGTTGTTCACGGCAATGTGGAAGCCCTGCAGCAGCGGCTGATAGACCTGCAAATCGAGAAACGCATTGATCGACGGATTGAAGAGATTCACCGGTGTGTTCTGCAAATAGCGGGAATCGGAAAAGGTGAGCTGCGCCGAAGTGCCGGTGATGAACTGCTGGGAATACTGGACTACGAATTGACGGTAATCGGTGGTGAGCGCCGTGGTCTGATCGAGGAGGATGTTGGTTTCTGGCGTCGTTTGATGCCCGCCGAACTCGCCGATGTAAAGCTGGGGATCGAGGTTCGGCGGCACTGGTCCAATCTGAGTCACAATGCCGCCGCCCGAACTGAGTCCCCCGCTGCCTGCGAGTCCATTGGCGTTCACGCTGATGCCTGCCGTGCTGACGCTGGTCGGTCCCGCCGTGATCGGCGTATCCACCGAACGCAAGATGCCTCCACCCGCGGTACGCCGCAAAACCTCGCGCGCCAGGAAGGGACTGTAGCGCTGCACCGCAATGTCCAGATTGTTTTCCAGGATCAAAGCAATGACATCGCCCACCGAAAGGTAGAGGATGCCCGCACGGACCAGCGATTCCAAACGGGGCGTGTTGGTCAGCGTCGGGGGCGCCACACGGCGCCTCTCCAGATGAAAGGGCGCCAGGATATGGCCAACCACCGGCGGCTGTTTGGGCATCTCAATCGATACTTCGGAAGTTTGAGCCATCGCCAGCGAACCCGAAGCTGCCCACAACAGCGCTATGAAGTTTCGAAAGGAGTTCATGGTGTAGGTGTGGCAAGGGCAATTGCCCTTCCACTGCTAACTGGGAGAGAGCAAAGTGCTTGCGCGCGCGGGGGTGTCCGCTTTTGGGACCGAATGTTCGATTTCGGTGGGGTTTGTGCGCGTTTTGCTACTTACCCAGCAACGCGTTGATGCCCACCCGGCCGATCGCTTCGTCGACTTCCGAAGGCGCGCCGCTGACGCCCATCCCGCCGATGGTTTGACCGTCAACCTGGATGGGCAATCCACCCTGATTGGGAAACGCATCGGGGAAGGCGAGCACCTGTAGGTCGCCGCTTTTCAGTTGATCCGCCGCGGCCTTGGAAGGCTGCTTGTAGAACGCCGAGTGGCGCGCTTTCTTCTGCGCGAACTGGATGGTATTCAGCCCCGCGCCATCCGCTTTTTGCAGGAATAGCAGATTGCCGCTCTCATCCACCACGCAGATGGTTACCTGCACGTTGCGCTTCTGCGCCTCGGCTTCGGCCGCCGCCACCATCGTCTTGATGGCCGCCAGGTTCAGCGTCTTCTTGGAGGGTAGTTCGGCGCCGCTGGACATGAGAGTACGTGACGGACTAACAATGCCAGCATACCAGCAGTAACACCGCCGCCGTCTGCGCCGCGCGAGTATTCTGGAAGCATAGATATGAATATACCTGTTATCACGGCGTGCTTTCCTGCGCGGCGCGGCGCCCGCCGTCCTGCTCGCGCCCCAGGCGCTGGCCGGCTACCGGCGAGCGCGTTCGCTTCGGCATGATCGGCATCGGCATGCAGGGTTCCGGCCTGCTCGGCACCGCCATCACACTTCCCGGCGTGGAATGCGTCGCCGCCGCCGACCTCTACGACGGCCGCCACACCCTGGCCAAGGAGATCACCGGCAACCCCAAACTGCCCACCACCCGCCATTACCAGGAATTGCTCGACCGCAAGGATATCGATTGCATCGTCGCCGCCGTTCCCGATCACTGGCACATGCGCGTGGTGGTGGACGCCTGCAACGCCGGCAAAGACATCTACTGCGAAAAGCCCATGTCGCATACCGCCGAGCAGGGCTTCGACATGGTGGAGGCCGCCAGCAAGAACAAGCCGCATCGTGCAGATCGGCTCGCAGCGCGTCAGTTCCGTGCTCTGCGCCAAAGCGCGCGAGCTGTATCAGAACGGCGCCATCGGCGATGTCGCGATGGTCGAACTGACCCTCGGCCGCAACGATCCTACCGGCGCCTGGGAATATCCGCCGCCGCTCGATCTCTCGCCTTCCAATCTCGATTGGGACACCTGGCTGAACGACGCGCCCAAGAATCCCGTTCGATGCCAAACGTTTCGCCCGCTGGCGCTGTTGGAAGGAATACGGCACCGGCGTGGGCGGCGATCTGATGGTCCACCTGATCAGCGGCATGCTGTTCACGCTGGGCTGGAACGAGGCGCCCCGTTCGGCTCCGGCCCTGGGCGGCATCTTCCGCTGGAACGATGGCCGCAATATGCCCGATCTGCACGCCGTACTGTTCGACTATCACGGCATGCCCGTGTACGTACGCCTCGGGCTGGGCACCGAAACACCCGGAACTGGCGCGCTTCATGGGACCGAAAGGCATCCTGGACGCCAACGGCGGAGAACTCCGACACTCGCCGCAGCGGGGCGTGGATACCGCGCCCAGCTATTACTCCAGCGGCTTCCCGGCAAAGATGCGCGCCGAATATGTCAAGGCAGTGGTAGGCCGAGCACACCGTCACGCCCGGCCAGGAGCCGCTTAATGGACGACGATCGTCTACAAAGGCGACGATTGGGACGACCTTCGCCCGCACCTCTGGAATTTCTTCCAGGCCGTGAAGATCCCGCAAGCCGGTGACGGAGGATGCGGTATTCGGCAATCATGCGGCCCTCGCCTGCCACATGGCGAACGAATCCTACTTCCGGAAGAAAACGGTCTATTGGAACGAGGAAGCGCGGAAGATTTCGGATTGAAAACGGAGGGCGGCCAATCGTGGCCGCGCCGCAGCGCCTGGCCGCGCGGCTGCGGGCAGGATTCCCGCCCATGTACATCTTCAACACGCGAATACTGCCGTTCGAAGTGGATAAATCGATATCCGGACCGCCGCCGCCGATTTTGCCGTCCAGATGGTGCTTGTCCATGGCGCCCTGGGTGGCCACATCGAATTCCGTCGAAATCGAAGAGTTGCTGGCATGCGCCGACAAATTAGCCGCCACGTTGCCGGGCAAATGCAACGTAATCCCGCCGTTAGAAGTCGCTGCATGGATCTCGTTCTGGTTCATCGCGTCCATGGTCAACTCGATGGTACCGTTGGAGGTTTCCAGTTTCACCGGACGGCCCGTCTCTGGTTTCGCCAGTCGCACGTGAATGCCGCCGTTCGACGTCTCCGCTTCGAGCGATCCGCGCACATCCTCGGCCCGCACCCGGCCGTTCGTCGTATGGAGCGTCGCGCCGCCCTCCAGATTCTGCACCTCGATCCCGCCGTTGGAGGTCTGCACGTCCAGCGTGCCGCGCAGGTTCTCAGCATGCACCGCGCCGTTCGATGTCTTCAGACGGGCCGCACCTTCCACATCCAGCGTATGAATAGAACCGTTGGAACTGACGATCCGCTCCAATTGCGTGCGCCGCGGAACTTTAATAATGTACTTCGCGCCCATGTTTCCCCGCCGGTCCGAGGGGCGCACCGTCCGGATATGTACTTCATCGGCGGTGTGGTCGATTTCGATCTTCAACGCGTCCCGCAGTTCCGTGGTCCGCGCGTACTTCGTGCCAGTGATGTCGATGGTGTTCTGGTCCCACCCGGTGATTTCCACCGAGCCATTCGAATTTTCGACGGAAACGCGGCTGCCAGGCTTCAGTTCGTAGCTGTAATGGAAATCCTGGGTGTAGCGTTCCGAGCCGCCGCCGATGTCCAGGTCGTCGATGTCGCACCCAACCAATCCAAATAGGGCCGCGGTCAGCGATAAAGTCAGTAGATGTGTGCGCATGGGCGCCTCCTTGTGGTAATTACGATGATATCGTCCCTTCAGTTCCCCAAATTCAAGGGAACTAGCCAGCCCAATACCTTGCACATGCGCGTAGTACTGTCGGCCAGTCGGTTAAAGTCCGCCCAACCGCCGTTACTTTCTCTATTGAATTCACGCCCCCTGCCGTGTAGAATTGCTGAGGACCGGAGGGTTTGAAATCATGAAGTGCTGTCTGCTGGCTACGGGCATCGTTTGCCTTCTTCCAGGTGTTTTCCCCGGAATTGTCCGGGCTGAGCAAGGAGCCGGCCGGGCCAAACCCGCCTGGTTCCGCGCCTTGATTATCACGCGCCAGTTCTCCTTGGCGCCTCACGCGCTTCCGCCGTTAACCCCCGACAACTGGAATGTCGGCAGCGGCAACTGGAGCGTCGGGACCAACTGGACGGCGGGCACCCCCACCAGCGCCAGCGCCGTCACCATCGGCAACACCTCCAGCGTAACCGTCACCGAAGATCAGTTGAGCGCCGCCGCCGGCAGCTTGTCCATTATCAACAACAACTTCCTCGTCATGGCGTCAGGCAATACCCTAACCGTCAGCGGCGCCACCAGCGTCGCCGCAGGTTCGCAACTCCAGGTGGGTACCAGCGGAGGCGCCGGCAACACCTTCAACTCCGGCGCGCTCACCAACGCCGGCTATTTCCAGGTCGGCAGTTACTATGACAGCTCCGGGACCACCGCCAAAATCACCGGCGCGCTCACCAATACCGGAACCGTCCAGGTCAATGGCGCGAACGTGGCCGGCGCCAACACCTTGTTGAACGTCACCGGCGCGGTTTCGGGCACACTCACCGGAACCTACCAGGTATACTCCGCCCTCGGATCGGGCGCCATCGAATTTGGTTCGGGCAGTGTTAGCAGTATCGGCGATGGCTCGGCCAACGCCGGAGCCGTGCTTCTGGATGGCTCCCAAGCCTACCTCGAAACGGGCGCCACCAACTCCAACAGCGCCCTCAAAACTTTGGCCACGATCGCCACTAACGGCGAATTGCAACTGGAAAACGGTGCGTCCTTAACCACCACCGGCGCCCTCCAGAACAGTAATCAACTGCGCGTCGATGACAACAGCAACGGCGGAAGCAGCCTTACCGTTGGCGGTTCGTTTACCAACACCGATTACACCCAGGTGGGCAACTATTACATGACCTCCGCTAGCAACATGAAGGTCAATGGCACGATCATCAATTCCGGCACCATCGAAGTCGGGGCAGGCAATACCGCGGGCGCCAATGCGTTGTTGAACGTCACCGGCGCCGCGGCCAGCACCTTAACCGGCGCCTATGACATTTATTCGTACGCTGGATCGGCCGCCATCGAATTCGGCTCAGGCAGTATCGCCAGCATCGGCGACGGCTCAAGCAATTCTGGCGCCGTGCTCCTCGACGGCTCCCAAGCATACATCGAAACCGGCGCAACCAATTCCGATAGCGCGCTCAAAACCCTCACCACCATCGCCAGCAATGGCGAACTGCAATTGGAAAATGGCGCTTCCTTAACCACTACCGCCGCGCTCCAGAACAACAACCAACTGCGTGTAGACGACAATAGCGCCGGCGGCAGCAGCCTCACCACCGGCGGTTCGTATTCCAACACCAACTACACCCAGTTGGGCAACTATTACATGACCTCCGCCAGCAACATCAAGGTAAACGGCACGCTCACAAATTCCGGCACCATCGAGGTTGCCGCCGGTAATACAGTGGGCGCGAATGCGCTCTTGAACGTCACCGGCGCGGCGGCCAGTACCTTGACCGGCACGTATGAAATATATTCATACTCCGGATCGGCCGCCATCGAGTGGGGTTCCGGCGGCATCACCGGCATCGGCGATGGCGTTAGCAGTTCCGGCGAATTGCTGCTCTCTGGCAATTCAGCCTACGCCGAAATCGGCGCCACCAACTCGAATAGCGCCATCAAGAACCTCGCCACCATCGCCTCCAACGGCGAACTGGATTTGCAGAATGGAGCGGCGGCAGCCACCAGCGTCGCGCTGGTCAACAACAATCAGTTGCGCGTTGACGACACCGGCGCCGGCGGTAGCAGCCTCACCTTGGGCGGCTCACTCACCAACGCGAACTATACCCAGGTGGGCAACTTCTACATGACCTCCGCCAGCAACTTGAAGGTCAATGGAACCCTGACCAATACCGGCACGATCAGTGTCGATGGCGGCAACGCTGCCGGCGCAAACGCATTGTTGAACGTCACCGGCACGGCCCCCAGCACCTTGACCGGCACCTACCAGATTGACGCCGCCGCTGGCTCGGCCGCCATCCAATGGGGCTCCGGCGGCATCACCAGCATCGGCGACGGCGGCAGCAATGCCGGCAACCTGGACCTCTCCGGTTCCCTCGCCTACACGGAGATCGGCGCTACCAATTCCAACAGTGCGATCAAAACGCTGACCACCATCGCCAGCAACGGCGAGTTGGATTTGCAAAACGGCGCCACCGCCACGACGAACGGCGCGCTGGCCAATAACAATCAGTTGCGTGTCGATGACGCGGGCGGCGGCGGCAGCAGCTTAACCCTGGGCGGCTCGCTCACTACGACCGGTTACACCCAACTGGGCAACTATTACATGAATACCGCCGACAGCCTAAAAGTCAACGGGACTCTCACCAATACCGGCACGGTAAGCGCCAACGCCGGCAGCGCCACCGGCGTAAATGCCCTGCTGAACGTGACCGGCGCGGCGGCCGGCACTCTGACCGGCACTTACCAGCTCAACTCCGCCGGTGGCTACGCAGCCATCGAATATGGCTCCGGCGCCATCACCGCGATCGGCAATGGAACTGCAGCGGGAAATCTCTCGCTGAACGGCTCGCAAGCCTATATGGAAATCGGCGCCACCAACACCAACAGCGCGCTGAAGACTTTGACCACCATCTCGAGCGACGGCGAACTTCAGTTGCAGAACGGCGCTTCGGTTACCACCACTGCGGCGCTCTCCAACGCCGATCAATTGCTTGTCGACAACGGCGGAAGCGGCGGCAGCAGCCTGACTCTGGGCGGCTCGCTCACCAATAGCAACTACACCCAGTTGGGCAATTTCTACATGAACACCGCCGACAATATGAAGGTCGGCGGCACGCTGACCAACACGGGCACGATCAGCGTGAATGCAGGCAATGTAACGGGGGCGAACGCCCTGCTCAATGTCACCGGCGCGGCGTCCGCCGCCTTGTCCGGTACTTGGGACCTTGCCTCCGCCAGCGGATCTGCCGCGGTCGAATGGGGCTCCGGCGCAGTCACCTCCATCGGCAACGGAACCACCGCCGGCAATGTCTCTCTAGACGGCCCGCAAGCCTACCTCGAAATTGGCGCCACCAACTCTAACAGCGCCCTGAGATCCCTCACCACCATCGCCAGCGACGGCGAATTGCAATTGGAGAGCGGAGCTTCGGTCGCCACCACGGGAGCGCTCACCAATGGCGGTCAACTGCTCGTCGACAACGGCGGAAGCGGTGGAAGCACAATGACGGTGGGCGGCGCATTCACCAACAACTCGTCCATCCAGGTCGGCTACCAGTACATGTCCGGAGCCGCGAATCTGACGCTGAACAACAATCTGACCAACAACAGCACCGGAGTCATCAATATCGACGCCGCCAACGCCGCCGGCGTCAACGCCATCATGACTGTGGCTGGTTCCACCCTCGCCAACTCGGGCGTCATCAACTTGAACGGCAATGCCGGCGAGGCCGAAATGGCAATCGGCGGAAATGTCACCACCAGTGGCACAGGCGCCATCAAGCTGTCCAACATCGCCACCAACCTCATCACCGGTACGTCGCCGAGTTTCACCCTCACCAATGGCTCCACCATCGAAGGCTCCGGAACCATCTCCAATATGGGCATCGTCAACACGGGGACCATATCCGCCGATCAGTCCGTCCCGCTCCTGATCCTGCCCAGCAGCCTGGGATTGAACAATAAAGGCACGCTCAGCGTCTCGTCGGGCGACCTCATGCAAATCGGCACATCCGCGGGCGGCGCACTCACCAACTTCTCCGGCACCACCCTCACCGGCGGTACTTATTCCATCGCCGCCGGAGGGACCATGCAGTTCGGCGCGTCCGGCGCCAACATCGATACCCTGGGCGGCAGCGTTTCCCTTTCCGGCGCGGGCGCGCAACTCATCAATTTTGGTGGCACCAGCCTGCTCACCAACCTGAACACTATCACCAGCACCGGCGGCCTTACGCTCGGCTCTTCCTGGGGCAACTTCACCACCACCGGCAACTTCACCAACAACGGCCTTCTCTCCGTCGGCGCCGGCGATAAATTCATCGTCAATCTGGCCGACCACCTTACCAATTTCTCCGGTACTACCCTCACCGGTGGTACTTACAAAATCACCGGCACCCTCCAATTCGCCGGCGCGAACATCGTCACCAACGCCGCCAGCATCACCCTCACCGGGGCCAACTCGAAAATCAGCGGCACCGGCGGCGCCAACGGTCTCGCCAATTTCGCCACCAATGCCACCGGCGCCAGTTTCACCCTCGGCTCAGGCCGTAGTTTCACCACCGCCGGCAACTTCACCAACAATGGATCGCTGGTCGTAAGCGCTGGCGACACCTTCGACGTGAACGGCAGTCTCACCAATTTCTCCGGCAGCACGTTGACCGGTGGCGCGTACAACATCAGCGGCATCCTGCAGTTCAACGGCGCAGCCATCGTCACCAACGCCGCCAATATCACCCTGGGCAGCGCCACCGCCAAGATTCAAAATCAAAGCGGAACCAACGCCATGACCGGTTTCACCAGCAATACCGCGACCGGCAAATTCACGCTTTCCGGCAACGCCAACCTCACCACCACGGGCGGCAGTTTCACCAACGCAGGGAGCGTCACCGTCAACACCGGCAGCACCTTTACCATCGGCGGCAGCAGCTTCAACTTCACCCAAACGGCTGGTACATCGACGATCGACGGCACCCTCGCCAATAACGGCTCAGGCTCTCTTGACCTGAACGGCGGCAACCTCTTCGGTACCGGATCGTTAAACTACACCGTGGTCGACGCGGCTACGATTACGCCCGGCAACTCCGCCACCAGCGAAGGCAAATTGCAGGTTAACGGCACATATACGCAGAATTCGGCCGGCAAACTGGACGTGACCATCGGCGGGACCACGGCGGGCACCAAGTACGACCAGCTCAACATCAGCGGAACGGCCACCCTCGGCGGCACGCTGAACATTACGCTTGCCGCGGGCTACACGCCGGCCATCGGCAACACCTTCGACATCGTGAACGCCTCATCGATTACTGGCGCCTTCACCACGGTCAATGGCCTGCAGATCAACGGAAGTGAGCACTTCACCGTGACCACGGTGAGCGGCGACGAAATCGTGCTCACGGTGGTTAGCGGCGCAGCGTCCGCCAACAATGCAACGCTGGTCAGCTCCAAGCGGCCGGTGTTTGTGCATGAAAACTCAGGTTGGGGCGTGTATGCGGGCCACAAACAACTGGCCACGGTACCGCGATCCACGGTAGCTTCGATTGTCACGCCAATCGGCGGAACAGCGCATAAGCCGGTGGCGATGCCGGTTTTGCGGCCGCACGACGATCCTGGTACTGTACCGGTAGCAGGCGCCTCCAGCGCCGCCGCAGGCGGCGCGCCGGTGAGCATGGGCATGGGAATCTCAGGAGTGGCGGCACTGGCCTACAATCCAATGGCTAGCATGAATCACATGCGCTTCGAGTGCGGCGTGGATTTGGGGGCATTGCGCAAGACCGGCGGCAAGCGCCTGCTGCGCGGGCTTTGGGCTTCCCCGGATTCTCCGGAAGCCGTCAACATCGGCTACATGACCCTGACCACACACTAAGCCAATGGAGCGGGCGGCGCGGCTACTCCAGCCCGGCCGCCGCTTCGTCGATCAGCGACGCTTCCTTTTCCAGCACCTTACCCACGCGCACGATCTGCTCGTCCGCCTGCTTCCAGTTTTTCTGCTCGATGGCTTCGCGAACGCCGGGCAGCGTCTTCACGCCATACCCGGTGTAAAAGCCCGGCGCATAAATCTGGTGCTGGAACCAAGGCCGCCCCGGCAGTCCGTCGGGCAGCGTCAGTCCGCGCTCCACCAGGATCAATTTCTGATTCACGGCCACCAGCCCGGGCTTGTCCAGCTTTGCCTTCTGCATAGCCTTGTCGTAGCGTTCCGCGCTGTGGGTCAGCGCGGCCAGCCCGTTTTCGAGCGGCGCGAAATTCAGGAACGGCGGCTGTGTCTCCACAGGCGGAGGAACCGAAGTCTTGCGCGGATCGGCCGTCGCCGAGAAGACGCCCTCCTCGATTTCCTTGTTGCGCTCGCGAATTTCGTCGCTCTCCGTCTTCCAGAGCTTCTGCACTTCCTCCACGTAACGCCGCAGGGTTTCCGCGAAATTCGTGAAGTCGTAGGGGAGCAGATCGGCATCCGCAAAGCGCATCATGGCCGTGCCTGCCGTCTGCGCCAGCGCTCGCCCGTAGATGAAATCGCCGTCCGAAAAATGCGTGTACCAGTAAAAATCGTCGTAGATGGAATGATAGATGCCGCCCCCGTCTTCACCGCCGAAGCCGAGATTCAGCGACGCAATGCCCAGATGATCGACGAACGCCGTGTAATCCGATCCCGATCCCAGCGCCCGAATGCGCAGGTCCGAACGTTTCCGGACTTCATCCCGCTCCGCCGCGGGAGCGCGCGAAATGCGCGCCAATTCTTCGCGCTTCCAGACCGTGATCTGCTTTTCCGGATCTTCGATATCCTTGCGCCACGCCGTTGATGAATTTCTCCAGCGAATGCGAGCCGCCGATGCCCAAAAAGCCGCGCCCGTTGCCGTCCGAATTGATGTACAGCGCCGCATGGCGCCGCAGTTCCTCATCGTGTTGCTCGGCCCATTCCGTCGACCCCAGCAGCCCCTCCTCCTCGCCGTCCCATACGCAATAAATCAACGTGCGCTTCGGTTTCCATCCCTGCTTCTGCAACTGCGCCAACGCGCGCGCTTCTTCCATCAGTGCCACCGCGCCAGCCAGCGGATCCTCCGCGCCGTTCACCCACGCATCGTGATGATTGCCGCGCACGATCCATTCGTCCGGAAACGCCGAGCCAGGAATACGCGCGATCACGTCGTAGATCGGCTTGATATCCCAGTTGAATTCCAACTTCAGATGCACGCGCGCAGCGCCCGGCCCGATGCGATAGGTCATCGGCAGCGCTCCCCGCCACGCTTCCGGCGCCACCGGCCCCGTCAGCGCCGCCAGCAGCGGCTGCGCGTCGCCATAAGAAATCGGCATCACCGGAATCTTGGTCAGGACGTCGGAATCCTTGATGGCGAGGCGCTTCGCGTCATGCGTCGCGCCGATGCCCGGCGTCAACGGATCGCCCGGATAGATGGGCATATCCATCACGCTGCCGCGCTGCACGCCATCCTTCGGCCGGTAGGGGCCTTGCGGGAAAACCTCCCCCGCGAAATATCCGTCTTCCTTCGGATCGGAATAAATCAGGCACCCGATGGCGCCATGTTCCGCGGCCACCTTCGGCTTGATGCCGCGCCACGAACCGCCGTAGCGCGCGATGACGATCGCGCCCTTCACCGATATGCCCAGCCGCGCCAATTGATCGTAATCCTCCGGTACGCCGTAATTCACGTACACCAGGGGCGCCGTCACGTCGCCGTCGATCGAATAGGCGTTGTAGGTCGGCAACTGTTCGTCGTGCTGGCCTGAAGTAGGATCTACCGCCACCGCCGCTTCGGCCAGCTTGGCCGTGAAATGCTCGGGCGCCACCAGTTCCAACAACCGGAATTTTGGCGTCGGGAAGAGCACCTCGAATGTCTCGATGTGCGCGTCGAGACCCCACTCCTTGAACTTGGCGAGCATCCATTCGGCGTTGTCTTTGTCGTACGGCGAGCCCACGTGATGCGGCCGCGCCGACAGCCGCTGCATGTAATCGTGCAGGTTTTGTCCGCTGGGGATGGCGCGGAACATCACTTCCCAATCGTGCTCACTCTGCGCCGCGTCGCTCGAGTAGCCGCGCAGAACCGGCGCATCGGCAGCCGGCGCCATCGCCGCGGTGAACAGGCCTACAAAAATCGCGAAGCGCTGAATCGTCATGAAGGAAAGGATAACAGCCCGCCGCCGCTATGGCGATTGCGTGCCGCCCCTGGCCTGCTTGGCGTCCTTCTCCGCTTTCAGTTTTTGTACGATGGCCCGCTCGCGGTCTCCATCGGCCTTACGTTTCAGCCGGTAGTAAACCTGCGCCAGCGAAACGTGCGCCTCCAGGAAATCCGGCGCCTGCTTCACCACTTTCTCGAAGGCGGCGCAAGCGTGTTCAGTCTCCCCGGCCGCCAGATCCACGGATCCCACCTGATACAGCGCTGCGTCATCGCCCGGCCGCACCCGCAGCGCCCGGCCCAGCAGCACCCGCGCCCGATCATAGTCGCCATCCTGCTTCAGCAGCACGGCCAGCCGCAGGTTCGATTCGAAATCGTTGGGATTCTGCGCCAGCTCTTTTTCGAACGCCGCCCGCGCGGCCGCCATATCGCCGCTTGCCATCTGCGCCTGCCCCAGGTAGGAATACACGTCCGGCAGCCGTGGATTAAGCTCCGTCGCCTTGCTCAAATCGGCGATCGCCGCCGGATACTCCAGCGCTTCCAGCTTGGCCATGCCCAGCAGCAGCCGCGCCTCCGCCGAATCGCCATTGCGCAAAATGCGGTCGACGACCCGCTGCCCGCGATCGACCTGTTTATCGCGCAACAGCGCCGTGCCCAGCATATAAGTTATTGCCAGATCGGCGTCGCCCGCGCCATCGAGCGGCGACAGCAGCGCGATCACCTTGGCGTTCTGCCCCTCGCGCAGCCAACAATCCGCCAGCACCAGAATCGCTTGCTGATTCCCCGGCTGGGCCGCGTGCAGCCCTTCCAGTTCGTGCGCGGCATCTGCAATTTGACCCTGCTTGTAATAGGCCAGCGCCAGGTTCAGCCAGATGCGCGGATCCTCGGGCCCGTGCTTCAACGCCGCCTGATATTCCACGATGGCTTCGGCGTATCGGCCGGTCGACGACAGCGCCGCGCCCAAATTCGACCGCACGTCGGGCGAGTCTGGCCGCAGCTTCAGATAGGCCCGGTACTCCGGTATCGCCGCTTCCGCATTGCCCGCCTGATGCAGTTCGATAGCGCGCCGGAGAAGTTGTTCCGGCGAACCCTGCGCCCAAGCCGCGGGTCCGGCCGCCAGGAGGCCCAGAGCGAGAAGAAAACGTAACACCATCTGAGCTTATAGTAACCTCACGACTTCCGCCGGTACTCCCCGCTCTTGCCGCCGGTCTTTTCCAGCAGGTAGATATCCTGGATCTCAATCGACTTGTCCAGCGCCTTGGTCATGTCGTAGACCGTGAGCGCGGCCACTGCCGCCGCCGTCAGCGCCTCCATCTCGACGCCCGTCTGCGCGGTTGTCGAAGCGCTGGCGATAATCCGCACGCCGTTCTTCTCCACGCGCACCTCCACATCGGCGTGCGTCAGCATCAGCGGATGGCATAACGGGATCAGTTCCGATGTTTTCTTTGCCGCCGATATTCCTGCGATGCGCGCGATTTCCAGCGGATTGCCCTTGGCATTCTGCGGCAGTTGGCGCAACACCGCCGGACGCATGCGGACGAAAGCATGCGCCCGCGCCATCCGGGCCGTTTCCGGTTTGGCCGATACGTCCACCATGCGCGGGCTGCCGGCGGCATCGAAATGCGAAAGAGTTTTCATGGGACTATTTGGGCAGCACGCGGATCCAATCGCCCGCCTTCCATTCAGCGCGGTCCGAGTCCACCACGACGAAACCGTTGGCGCGCGTCATGGCGGGCACATCGCTCGATCCGCGCCATGCAACCGGCGTGACCTCGCCGCCATCCGCGCTCAGACGCGCCGGCAAAAAACGGGTCAGGCCGGTCTTGTGACGGAAATCCGCGGTCAGCCTGGCGAACGGCATGCGCAGCACCGTCTCTTCCTGGCCGCCGAATAATTCCACCGCGGCCCGCGCGAAGATTTCGAAAGTGACCATGGTGGACGATGGGTTCCCGGGGAGCCCGAAAAAGAACTTGTCCCGCGCCTTGCCGAAAACCAGCGGCTGCCCCGGCTGGATCGCCACGCGATCGAAATAAAGCTCCGCGCCTATCCCTGCGAGCGCCTGCTCCACTAGATCGTACTTGCCGGCCGATACGCCGCCCGAAAGCAGCAGCAGATCCGCTGCGAGCCCGCGCGCGATCAGTTCTCGTGTGTGAGCTTCTTCGTCGCGCGCGACCGGCAGAATCTCCGCCACGCCCCCGGCGCGCGTCACCTGTACGGCCAGCGAGTACACGTTCGAATTGCGAATCTGGTAATCGCGCGGCGTTTCGCCAACCGGAACAATCTCATCGCCTGTTGCCAGGATGGCCACGCGCGGCTTGGCATAAACCCGTACACGTTCGCGCCCGGCGGACGCCAGCATCGCAATTGCCGTGAAATCGAGCCTCGTCCCCGGCGTCAGCAGCACCTGGCCCGCGCGCGCTTCCCCCCCGCGTCGATTGATGAACTGCCCCGCCTGCGCGCTCTGCTCGATCGCCACGCGCGCCCCTTCGAGCCGGACATGCTCCACCATCACCACCGCATCGGCCCCACGGGGCAGCGGCGCCCCTGTCATAATCTCGACCGCCTGTCCCGCGCCGATTTCGCCCTCGAACTTTTCCCCCGCCCGCACTTCGCCGATCACATCCAACGCGCCCGGCAGATCGGCTGCTCGCAACGCAAAGCCGTCCCGCACGGAGCGATCGAGCGCCGGATAATCCCGATCCGCCGCGACAGCTTCCGCCAGCACGCGCCCGGCCGCCGCTTCCAACGCCACAATTTCGACGGCCGGCGTCGCGCACGCGTGCCGCACCGTTTCCACCACCAAACGTCGTGCTTCGTCGAAAGTCAATGCGGGCACAGGTTTATTCTAGTATTTTGCCTACCATCTCAGCCGAAGAACTCATCTCCTGGTCGAGCGGCCTGCTGCAAGCCGCCGGCTACCCACGCGCCGTTGCCCGCCTCACCGCCGAGTCGCTGGTCGCCGCCAATGTGCGCGGCGTCGATTCCCACGGCGTGCAACTGCTCCCCTATTACATCGAACAGGTCGAGCGTGGCGACATGCTCCCCGCCGCCGAGGGCCGCATCGTCTCCGAATCCGGCGCTTGCCTGCTCTACGACGGGGCCAACGGATCCGGGCAGCAAATCGCCGCCGCCTGCTGCGATCATGCGGTACGGCTCGCGAACAAGCACGGCATCGCCATCGTCACCGCGCGCGACTCCAACCACTTCGGCGCTGCCGCCTATTGGGGCCAGCGAATCTCCGCTCCCGGCATGATCGGCATCGTGATGTGCAACGCCTCCCCCATCGTGGCGCCGTGGCAGGCCAGGGAGCCGCGCTTGGGCACGAACCCCATCTGCATGTCCGTGCCCGGACCCTGGCTGCTCGATATGGCCACCACGACGGTTGCCAACAATCGCATCTTCAAGGCCCTCGTCAATGGCGAGGAGAGCATTCCCGCCGGATGGGCCATGGACTCCTCCGGCATCCCCACCACCAATACCGAAGCCGCCGTGCGCGGACTGCCCATGCCTTTGGGCGGCTACAAAGGCAGCGGTCTGGCGATGATGGTTGAGATGCTGTGCGGCGTGTTGAGCGGCGGAGCCATGAGCGTCGATGTCGGCGGTATCCGCGTGGAAGGCCGTCCCACCCGCGCCAGCCAGACCTTCCTGGCGATCGACGGCGCGCGCTTCATGCCCGCCGAAGATTGGCAACGCCGCATCCAGTGGCTCGTCGATATCGTCAAATCGGCGGCGCCTGCCACCGGTTTCGACGAAGTGCTGGTAGCGGGCGACCCCGAGTGGCGGGTGGAAGCGCAGCGCAGCGCAGCAGGGATTCCATTGGGCGACGGTACCTGGCGCTGCCTGGCGGAAACCGCCACACGCTTGGGCGTACGGCAACCTCCGCCCTTCCTCCCATCTGATACACTGATCTAACCTTGAAAAGGAGATCTCACTTGAAACATTCGTTCTACGCCCTAACCGCCGCCGTGGCGCTCCTATCTGCCGCGAGCATGGTGAAAGCCGCCCAGCCCAACGACGGTGACGCTGCCGCTTATTGCACGTCGACCGGAGGAAAAGTAATCGTCCGCGCGCCCGAGTACGGCACCAACGGCCCGCCCTCCTCCTGGCTGCGCCTCACCGGCACCCGCAACTTCTGCCAATATACGTCGGCCACGGATGGTTCGCGCATCCATATTCTTCTCGAAACCCTAAACGCCACTACTCCCAGTCTGGCCGCTCTGGCCTACTACGCCAAAGTAGCGCCGGGCGCGGGCGGCGGCGGCAACCCCGCTTCTTACTACTGCACCCAACTGGGCGGCTCCGATTCGTTTGGCGGGATAACCGCCGCCGGCGGCGGATGGTACGGCCGTGGCTCGGAAGACGCCGTCCTCGAAGCCTGCATCTTCCCCGATATGTCGTCCATCGATTCCTGGGGCCTGTTTTACGACAGCGCCAGCATCGTTCGGGGCATCGACTTAACCACCGTGATGAAGTATATCCCGCCGGCCAACTCCGTCAAGAAGTAGCTTTTTTCGCCGCCTGAGAGGCTCGCATTTGCGCGGCCTCGATGGCGGCGCGCTCGTTCCACCGCCAGGCCCTTAGCCTTTTCTCTCCGCCAGGCAGCCCGGATTGTCCTTGACCACCGCGCCTTCTCCATGCCCCCCCAAGTCGAGCATGAGTTGCTCCAACGCACCATCGTGCAGCACGTTATTGGCGATGACACAGTTGCGCAGTCCCTGGTACACGATACCGAAGGACGGCGACCAGTTTCCCTTTGACCCATCGTCCCGCCCGGCCTGGAGGTTGTTGCCGCAGCACGTCACGCCCCGAGCGCCGTTCAGCCGAATCTGCGAGGACTCGTGGGTTCCCGGCTTCGCCGACTTGCCGCTGCGCTTCACGAAGTTGCCGGTAATGGTCATCTGCTCGGCGCCGATCAACGCGAGGCCGCTGGTACCGGCGCGGTCCAGAAAATTTCCGGTGATGTTGTAGCCGTTTCCCTTCATAACCAGCATGCCTTCGCGATTCCATTCGATGCGGTTGCCCGTGAACGTGCACGATGCATTTTCCTCCCGCGCCGCGAAGCCCGCTCCACGATTTCCGGACAGCCAGTTGTCCAGAAAGAATCCGTCCCAACCGCGCAGCGAAACTCCGTCGCCCGCGTTGTAAGCGATCATCGAATGCCGGATGGAGAAGCACCACGCGCGCGTCAGCCGCACCCCGTCGCCGCTGAAGTTCGCAACCTGGCTGCGTTCAATGCGGAAGGTGTCTTCCTGCTTTCCGTAATCCGGCTTGTTGAGCCAAACGCCGTGAATGCCCGCGCCGAGGTGGCCGCCATCCAGCGAAAGACCGTTCACCGTGGCGCCGAACGCCCCCGTGATGTTCAGCAGGGAACCGGCGCGCGAGTCCGCCAACCGGATCACGGACCCGAACCCATGCTCATAGTCCCACGCCGGCACGCCGGTCAGCGCCACGTGCGGGCGCATGTACAGTTCGCCGCTGAGATAAATGCCCGGCGGCACATCCACCGCCCCGCCTAGCGACGCTGCCGCGTCGATGGCGCTCTGGATCGCCTTGGTGTCGTCCGACCTGCCATCGCCTTTGGCGCCGAAGCGGCGCACGCTGTAGACCTTATCTGCCGGCGTCTGCGCCGCACCCGGCGTAGGTCGTAATGCCATCAGCATTCCGCCCATAGCCGCGGCGCGCGCGATTTGCCGCCGTCCTGTCAGTGGATTGTCCATTTGCCCACAGTATATTTGGATGTGCGGCGCGGTGGAATCGCCGGCATTGCGCGCACGGTGGAGCGATCCGCTCTCCAGATGCGGCAGCGCCTACCATGGCGGCGTCGCCTGGTTCAATTCGCCCCTAACGCTCCCGCGAGCAGGAAAACCAATGGCGCATTCCAGTTAATGGCCACTTCGTTGCTGGCATACGAGGCCTGCTCATCCAGATACATCTTTGCCGGCGGACCATTCGGCAGCTTGCGCATGGCCGCATCCTGACGTCCGCGGTTCGGACCACCGGAAAGCAGTCCCGGCCATGGCTGCGGCAGTCCCAACCCCGCGCTCGGCCGGTGATGCGGATGAAGAAAAGGATTCTCGCCCACCTGCGTCACCCAAGATAGCGAAAAGGTGTTCCGCCCCAGCAGGTAGTGCAAATTGTCCAGCGCAGCGTCCACGTAGCTGCGATCGGGTTGCAGGGCATTCGCCACCAGCAGTTGCAGGCTGTAGTTCGCGGCCACACCGTTCGACCCCCAAACATAATCCGCCGGCGTCAGGCTGATGCGATAGGCATGGCGCCGCGCGCGCTCCACGATCTGGTGCGCCGCCGCCACCGAATCGTGCGCGATCGCCGTTCGAGCCTCCGCATTCTTCCCGCCGCCCAGCACATAGGTCCACATCGCCAGCAGCGCCACATTGCCCCAATCCGGCGGGCCGTTGGCTTTCACCTGTTTCAGAAACGCCCCGTAATGCTCAATAAAATAACGTTCGTAAGGCTGCTCGCCAGTGGTACGCCACAACTCCGCCGCCGCCCACAGGTGTTCGTCCGCGCAATCGCGGTCGCCATAATCGCCAGTGCCGACACCCGCCGGATTGTGGAACAGCGCGTCCGGATTCTTTTCGAGCCACGTCCACGCCAGCCGCGCCGCGCGCTTGCATTTCTCCGCGTAGGGCGAGTCGAAAGGCGCGAAGGCCCGCGCTGCAATCGCCATCACCGCCGCGAAATCGCCTGTCGCGCAGGAACTCTTGAAGGGTTCCTTGCCCGTGCCGATCACGTAGCTGATCAGCGTATCCTTCTCCGGCAAAATGAAATCGCAGAATCGCTCGCTGGTTTGCTTGTGCCAAACCCCGCCGTCTTCGTCCTGCATGGAGAGCATCCAGTCCAGATTCCAACGGATCTCGTTCAGAATATCGGGAGTTCCGTTGCCGGTTTCCGGTAGGTTCAACTTCACCGCCTTTATTTGCGCACCGAACATCTCCCATGTCCACAGCAGCGTACCGGTTGAAATTCCCGAGTTCACCACGTAGCGCCCGTAATCGCCCGCGTCGTGCCAGCCCTTCGCCGAAACATGCGGCCCCGTTTTTCCGGACGACGTGTGATACGCGCCCTCCAGATGACACGCCTCGTGTTTGTAACCCGGAAACTCCGGCCCCAGGTCCACTGCCGTTCCGCAGCGCTGCCCGTAATAGGAGCGCATCGCCAGATAAAACGCCCGCGCATACACGTCCGGCCCGATGCTGAAACTCCAACTTCGCCCCACACCCGGCACTTCCAGATAATAATTGCCCGGCTTTTCCACCCTGCTGAAATCCATCGCCTGGATCAGGTCCCCTGAGTCCGCGTCTGTGACCGGCTCCGCCAGCCTGCCTTTCAAAACCACCGCGTCATTACTCGCGCGATGCAGCGAAAAATCTTTCGCCAGCGTATGCGAAACCACCATCGCCAGCTTCGGAGCATGCGGCAGGTAGCCCGCTTGATCCACCTTGATATCGATCGTGGGCGTCACGGCAAACGCGTACACCGGGTAGAAGAGTAAAACAGCCAGCTTCATCGAAGCTGAGTATAACGCCGGGTGCGGAGTGTGCGATAATCCCCTGAATAGGTAATCGGAGACGGGGGGATGCCACACTGGAGAGTAACCCACCCCTTGCATGCAGCCAGCCGGTCTGTTATAAACGCATACTGACTGAGACGCCAGCTTAACTGGGCCGTGTATGCCCGCTAAGAAGAAAACGCCAATGACGAAGAGTGCCGAGAGACGTGCCGCGGAACCATCCCCGTCCCCGGACGGCAGGAATGGCGCCTCGGCGCGCATGAGCCAGGACTCTCCTACCCAGATGGATTCTTTCGAGGAAGGCATGCGCCTCTTCCATGCGCGCGAGTTTTCCCAGGCGCAGGGATTATTTCAAAAGGCTGCCACCGGCGCCGACCGCGCCGTTTCCCATCGAGCCGGATTGCACGCGCGCATCTGCGAACAGCGCATGGCCTCCGCCGGGCCGGTTTTGAATACGCCCGATGAGCACTACGACTACGCCATCACGCTCATCAACTCCCGCGATCTGCCCAATGCTCAACAGCACCTGCGCGCCGCCCTCGATGGCGACGGCGACGCCGATCATGTCCTCTACGCCTTGGCTGCCTGCCACAGCCTCAGTGGAGATTTACAGGCTGCTTATGAGAACCTGAAACGTGCCATCGACTTGCAACCTCGTAACCGCCTGGCTGCCCGCCAGGACCCCGATTTCGCCGCCATGGCGAACCATCCTTCGTTCGGCCGTCTCCTCCAACCGGACCGGAAGGCGTAGATCTTCGCTTCTAGCAGTTCTCCCCGGTGTCCCTTCGCATGCCTGAACCCCTGCACGTCGTCTCCATCGGAGGAGGCACGGGCCTGTCCGCGTTGCTTCAGGGGTTGAAGTATTACGCTACGCCAGGCCGCGGACCGCATTTGGACATCACCGCTCTCGTCACCGTCACCGACGATGGCGGCAGTTCCGGCCGCCTGCGCCGTGAATTCGATGTCCTCCCCCCCGGCGACATCCGCAACTGCATGGTGGCCCTTTCCGAAGACGAAACCCTCCTGTCGCAACTTTTCCAACACCGCTTCCAGGCGGGCCTCGGGCTCAAAGGTCACAGCTTCGGCAATCTGTTTCTCACCGCGCTCACCCAGCTCATGGGCGATTTTTCCGCCGCCGTCAGAGCCTCCTCCGAGGTACTGAAGATCGTGGGCCGCATCTACCCAGCTACCGGCGCCAACGTGGTCCTCGAAGCCACCCTCGAAGACGGTACCCACATTGCCGGTGAAAGCAAAATCAGCAAGAGCCGCAAGCCCATCCGCAGCGTTCGGCTGCAGCCGCGCAAGGTCAAGCCCATGGCCGACACGTTGTCCGCCATCGCTCGTGCGGACCTCATCACCCTGGGCCCCGGATCGCTCTTCACCAGCGTGATCCCGAATCTGCTGGTCGATGGCATCTCGGCCGCCATTCGCCGCTCCCCTGCCCTCAAGGCTTATTTCGTGAACCTCATGTGGCAGCCTGGCGAAACGGTCAACTTCAGCGCCTCCGACCATATCCGCGCCATCCACAAGCACGCGGGCGGCCCATTGGTCGATTGCGCCGTGGTCAACATTGCGCCCATCCAAATGGCGGCCCGCAAGCGCTACGAACGACAGCAGGCGCTACCGGTCGAAAACGACATCGATCGCATTCTCAAGATGGGAGTCCGCGTCGTGAACGCCAAACTGCTGCGGGAATCCAAGCAAGTACGTCACGACCCCAGCCAGACCGCGGCCGTAGCCGTTCGCCTGGCGCAGGAAGGCCGGCGGCAAAAACTGAAAGCCGGCGGGAGGAAATAGTGGAAGGTCCTGTTACCGTAGTCATTCTCGCGGCGGGTTTGGGAACCCGCATGAAATCACGCAGAGCCAAAGTGCTGCATCGCGCCGGTGGGCGCTACCTGATCGAACACGTGCTCCGCACCGCCCAATCGATCGCGCCGCCCGAGCGCATTTTCGTCGTCGTCGGCCACCAGGCCGCTGAAGTGCGCGCCGCCATCGACGCCCACGGCGTCGGCTTCATCGAGCAGACCGAACAGAAGGGTACCGGCCACGCCCTGATGGTCGCCGCGCCCGCCCTGTCCGGACTCGCCGGCCGCCTCGTCATTCTGTATGGCGATTGCCCGCTGGTGCGCCCCCAAACCCTCGAAGGCCTCATTGCCGCGGCCCAGCAAGCCCCCACTGCCGCTGGAGCGATTCTCACAGCCATCATGGAAGATCCCACAGGCTATGGACGCGTCCTGCGCGACCCTTCCGGCAGCGTCACCGGCGTCATCGAGCAGCGCGCCGGTACCCCCGAACAACTCGCTATTCGCGAAGCCAACATGGGCCTCTATTGTTACCAGGCCGCGCCGTTTTGGAAACACATCCAGGAACTGCGGCCCGACAATCCAGCCTGCGAGTATTACCTTACGGACATGGTCGAAATCCTGCACCGAGCGGGATTCGCGGTCGCGCCGCATCTGATCCCCGACCCGCGCGAGGTGCTGGGCATCAACGACCGCGAAGAACTCTCCGTCGTGGATCGCCTCCTGCGCACTCGCAAAGTGCGCGAATTGATGCTCGCCGGAGTTACCATCGAAAAACCGGAAACCGTAACTGTAGATCCCGATGTGTCCATCGGCATGGACACCATCGTCGAGCCATTCGCTCAAATCCTCGGACGCACCACCATCGGCGAGAATTGCAGAATCGGCGCCTGCGCCGTCATCGAGGATTCCGAACTTGCCGATGAAGTCGAGATCGGTCCTTTCACTATTGTCGGCACCTCGCGCATGGAGCGCGGCGCCAACGCAGGTCCCTTCGCCCGCCTGCGGATGGAAAATCACGTCGCCGCGGGCGCGCACATCGGCAACTTCGTGGAGTTGAAGAAAACCCGCTTCGGCGCCGGCGCCAAAGCCGGACATCTCGCTTATCTCGGCGACGCAGACATTGCCGCTGGTGTAAACATCGGCGCGGGCACTATCACTTGCAATTACGACGGATACCGCAAACACGGTACCCATATCGGCGCGGGAGCTTTCATCGGCAGCAACTCGACGTTAGTCGCGCCGGTCGAAATAGGCGATGGCGCATACCTCGCCGCGGGCTCGGTGGTGACGGAGAACGTCCCTGCCGACGCCCTCGCCGTAGGCCGCGCCCGCCAGGTGAACAAGGAAGATTGGGCCGCGAAACGCCGCACGCTGGGTAAGCGCACAACCGGCTAAACGCTTCACACGGTCGACAGCTCGCGTAAATCGTCCACCCAATAATCCGGCGTCCACCGCGCCAGTTCTTCCGCCTTTCCATACCCGTAGCGCACAGCGCACGTGTTCACCCCGGCACGGCGCCCCGCCTCCATATCCGCCGGCGAATCGCCGACAAACAGGCACTCTTCCGGACGCGCCCCCAACGCCGCGAGCGCCGTTAGCACCACGTCGGGCGCAGGCTTGCAAGGGAATCCGTCGGTGCCCTGCACGTGCTCGAAATATTGAATCAGCCCGAACTGCTCCAGCACCGCCCTCGTCGTCGGCGAACCCTTGGTCGTCGCCGTCGACTTGCGCCCGCCGAGCTTCGCCAGCCCCTCCACCACACCCGGATACACCGTCGTCATGGCATGCCCACGCGACAAATAATTGCTCCGGTAGCGCTGCACCAGCTCGTCCATCTGCGCCGTGTTGTAATCCGGATACACCTCGCCAAATAGCGCATTCAAGTGCAGCCCGATGAAACTCTTCAGATATTCGTAGGGAAGATCGTGCGGTGTGGGAGTGGAAGCCAGGACGAACTGAACAGCGCCGCAGATGTCCGCGGCGCTGTCGAGCAGCGTGCCATC
The DNA here is from genome assembly GCA_963738375.1 of Bryobacterales bacterium. Lineage (GTDB taxonomy): Bacteria > Acidobacteriota > Terriglobia > Bryobacterales > Bryobacteraceae > Bog-159. The sequence goes on from CAVTWL010000010.1 coordinate 390,423, forward strand.
GATATCAAACAGATAAACCGGAAAGCGGGGGATCACGCCGGCTGCGGACGCTCGCCCTCCGAAAGTCCGGGCAGACGCCGGTTCGGCTCGGGACGCAGCACCTGTTGCGTGCCGTCGCCGGAATCCTTGGGCGGCTTGGGCGCAATCTGCGGCAGCGTGTTGCCCTTGATGATCTCCATCACTTCGTTGCCGTCCAGAATTTCGCGCACCAGCAGCGCTTCCGCAATGCGCACCAGCGCGTCGGAACGCTCTTCGATGATCTGCAGCGCCCGGTCGTACCCGCCCTGCACCAACTTCTTCACCTGCTCGTCGATCTTGATGGCAGTTTCTTCGCTATAGTCGCGATGCTGTGCAATCTCGCGCCCCAGGAAAATCTGCTCTTCTTTCTTGCCGAAGCTCAGAGGTCCCAATTCGCTCATGCCCCACTCGCAGACCATCTTGCGAGCCATATCCGTGGCCCGCTCGATGTCGTTACCCGCGCCCGTGGTCATTTGGTGCATGTAGCGCTCTTCGGCGATGCGGCCACCCATCAGAATCGCCAGCCGCGCTTCCAGATACACCTTGTTGTACGAATGCTTGTCGTCGATCGGCAATTGCATCGTCACACCCAGCGCCATCCCGCGCGGGATGATGGTCACCTTGTGCAGCGGATCGGCATCCGGGATGATCGCCGCCACCAGCGCGTGTCCGGCTTCGTGATACGCCGTATTGCGTTTCTCGTCATCGCTGAGGATCATCGACTTCCGTTCCGCGCCCATCAGGATTTTGTCTTTGGCCAGTTCGAAATCGATCATCATCACGACTTTGCGGTTCTGCCGCGCGGCGTTCAACGCCGCTTCATTCACCAGATTCGCTAGATCAGCTCCCGCCAGACCGGGGGTCCCGCGCCCGAGCACCGTCAGGTCTACGTTGTCGCCAAGCGGAATCTTCTTCGTGTGAACCCGCAGGATGGCTTCGCGGCCCTGCACGTCCGGTAGCCCGACCACCACGCGGCGATCGAAACGGCCCGGCCGCAGCAGCGCCGGATCCAGAACGTCCGGACGGTTGGTTGCCGCCACCAGGATCACGCCTTCGTTCGATTCGAACCCGTCCATTTCCACCAGTAACTGGTTGAGCGTCTGCTCCCGTTCGTCGTGTCCGCCGCCCAGACCAGCGCCGCGATGACGCCCCACGGCGTCGATTTCATCGATAAAGATGATGCAGGGAGCATTCTTCTTGCCCTGCTCGAACAGATCGCGCACGCGGCTGGCGCCCACGCCCACGAACATCTCCACGAAGTCCGAACCCGAAATCGAGAAGAACGGCACGCTCGCCTCGCCCGCGATCGCCCGCGCCAGCAATGTCTTGCCGGTTCCCGGAGGTCCAATCAGCAGCACGCCCTTCGGAATGCGTCCGCCCAGCTTCTGGAATTTCTGCGGCTCGCGCAGGAATTCGATAATCTCCTGCAGTTCTTCCTTGGCTTCTTCCACTCCCGCGACGTCTTTAAACGTCACCTTCTTCTGCTGCGTGGAATGCAGCCGCGCCCGGCTCTTGCCGAAGCTCAGCGCCTTGTTGCCGCCGCTCTGCATCTGCCGCATCATGAAGATCCAGAAGGCCAGCAGCAGGATAAATGGCGACGCCTGCACCAGCAGCGAGAACCAGGGGTTGGAGTTGGTATCTTTGATTTCTACCTTCACGCCGTTCTGCTGCAGCATGTCGTAGATCGCGGGATAGTTGCTGGGAATCAACGTGCGCAGCCCTTTGTCGCTGCCCACATACATGCCGTGTACTTCATTCCCGGCGATGTTTACATCCCGAACTTTATGGTCTTTAACCTGGTCAACAAAGTCGGTGAAGGCGATCTGGTCCTCGGTTGGATGCTTGCCTTGGCGCACGATGGTCCAAAGCAGCACCGCGAGACAGATCAAAACTACCCAAAATATTGCAGTCTTTATGTTGGAATTCACGAAAACCTCCCACCGCTCACGCCCACCAGCTCATTTGCTACTTCGATAGACGTTCCAAACATGCCAGTCGATTCCAAATACGTTACGTTTCGGTTTCCCGGATGCCTAAGACCGGGCCGACGCCCTGGCCCGCGGCAGAACTCGCGGCGTAACCGGCTGCCGGTCCGAACCGCCGCGCCCACACAATCTCGTCACCCATGGTGACCACAGGCCAATGACGGCGTTCCCACAATGGTACGCGCGCCTGATGGAACAGAACCTTGATCTTTTCGGCCCCTGAATTCCCTACCGGCTGATACCGGTCGCCCGGGCGCCAGTTCCGCACTTCCAGGGCGCCGGATAGCCGATTCCAGTCCAATCCCACTACGTCTCCATTATATACTTGCCTTCCTACTTCTGTTACGTTCGCATTTTCAAATAGTTCCGTGTGTAATACCAACTTTTGGCCAGGCAGTAACACCGTCCCTGGTACCGCCAAGGCCATCCGGTAGTTGCGATTTTCCAAGTTGTCCAGCCCCGGCGGCGCGATCCGCAGCCATTCGAACGATCGGAAAATGTCCAATCCTGGTATTTGCATCCGTCCGTGACCCTCCGAGGACCCCGCCAGTTCCAGTATCCCCTCCAGGTGCTCGAATCCGATTCCCCGCAGGTCTCCGCGAGCCAATTCGACCGCCCGCCGGACCAACCGCCGCGCCACGGCCAACGGAAACGTCTCAAGCGGACCCACCCGCATCAGCACCGCGGGCGGGTCGAATTCCAAATACGAGGCCGACAGCCGGGACAACTCCCCGTCCCAGTACTTTTCTTCCGCCTGGGCCCAGTCGGCCATATGTGCCAGCGTGTCCGTCAGCGCCGGATTCCATTCCCGCGTCAATTTTGGCAGCAACTCGTGCCGGACCCGGTTACGGGCAAATACCAGCGATGCATTCGTGGAATCCGTCCGCCACGTAATGCCCAGATCAGTCAGATACTGCTCCACTTCCGCCCGGTCGACCGCCAGCAGCGGCCGCACCAACCCGCCGCTCACCGGACGGATCCCTGCCAGCCCCGCGCTCCCCGAACCGCGCAGAAATCGGAACAGTACCGTCTCCGCCTGATCTGGCCGCGTATGCCCCGTCGCCACGCAATCGACGGTTCGGGCTTTCACCAGCTCCTCGAAAAACGACAGGCGCGCGATCCGCGCCGCCTGCTCCGGATTGTCGCCGCTCTCCCGGCACTCCGCCGCCACGTCGGCCTCGTTCAGTTCGAATGGCAGGCCAAGCCCCGCTGCCAACTCCCGCACGAATTCCGCATCCCCGCGCGATTCCTGCCCGCGCAGTTGATGATCCACGTGCAGCACCGTAAGCCGCAGATTCCAGCGCGGCGCCAGTTCCCGCAATACATGCAGCAAACACACGGAATCCGCCCCTCCGGACACCGCCACGCCCACGCGTTGGTCCGCCCGAAACATGCTATAACGAGCTATAGTTTTGGCAACTTTCTCGAGTATCACCGGCTATCCATTATTCTAAGCCTCGCTAAGGAAGCGTCTCACCCAGTGACCACCGACACCTTGAAACTGGCCGCGAACATCCGCCTGGTATTGATGGACGTGGACGGCGTACTCACCGACGGCCGACTCTACAATGTGCCCGATGCCACCGGCAACATGGTCGAAACCAAAGGCTTCGACTCCCAGGATGGCATCAGCCTTCAGTGGCTGAGTTGGAAAGGCATCGCCACCGGGCTCATCAGCGGCCGCGTCTCCCCCGCCACCGCTGAGCGCGCCAAGCAGTGCAAGTTCCGATACGTTTACCAGGGACACATCGAAAAAATCCCCATCCTGGAAGAAATCATGGCCGATGCCGGCTTCGCGCGCGAGCAGATCGCCTACATCGGCGACGACCTTACCGATGTGGTCGTGATGCACCGCGTTGGCCTGGCCCTCGCCACCGCCAACGCCCGCCCCGAAGTGAAAGCGCAAGCGCATTATGTGACCACGGTGCCCGGAGGCAGCGGCGCCGTGCGCGAAGTCGTCGAGTATATTCTCAAAGCTCAGGGTTATTGGGACGAAATCCTGCGCAAGTACGAAGCCTGATTAGTGAGCTTCCCGCGTCAGTTGCGGATCGGCGGGGCTTTCCCCGCTCATCTTGCGCTCCAATTCGTCGCGCACCGCCTGCTTCAACCGGGCGGCTTCGTCGAATGCGGATTTCGCTTCCCCGCGCCGTCCCATCGCCAATAAAACCTGCCCGCGCAGGTAGTACACGCTCGAACTTTGTGGATCGAGCGTGCCCGCGGCCCGCAGTTGCTCCAGGGCCGGAGCGTACTTACCCTGCTGCTTGTAAACCTTGGCCAGCCCATAGGCGGAACTCGCCAGCCCCGGGTCCAGCCGCAGCGCTTGTTTGAAATAACGCTCGGCTTCCCCAACCTGGTCGAGCGCGTAGCAAACCGCGCCCAATTCGTCGTAATCGTAAGGTACGTCCGGCGCGATGGCGATATCTTTCAGGAATTCCTGCTTCGCTTTCTCGAAATCGTTCTGACGCCGGTACTCGGTGCCGATGAAATAATGCAGCAGCGGCAGCTTTGGATTGATTCGCGCCGCGGCTTCAAACTCTTCCATCGCCTGACCGTGCATCCCCCCCCCAGCATGCGCTTTTCCGACGATCAGATGAAACTCCGCCGAGTCGTGCCCGGTCTCGACGAGATGCGTCGTCGCCCGCTGATCCAGCTCCGCCATCCCCGCTTTGTTGGCCGCGATGGATACGACGTAAAGATAATTCAGGTTCTCCGACTCGCGCCCCCACAGCGGCTCCAGCGTCTTCGCCGCCTCCGCGTACCGTTCCCCGAAGAAGTAGCACAAACCCAGTAAATAGCGCGCCTGGTTCGATTCCTTCTGATCCCGCACCACGGATTCAAACGGTGCGATCGCCTGCCGGTAATCGCCCTTGCGGTAGTAAACCAGCCCAATGTTCAGCCGGATGCCGGGCATTCCTGGCGCAAGGCGCTCGGCCGTCCGCAATTCCGTGAGCGCCCCCGTCCACTCCTTGCGGCGCATGTAAACCACGGCCAGATTGCCATGCGCGCCGACGTTGTCCGGTTCCACCGCCAGCACAGCGCGGAAGTCCTTTTCCGCGGAAGCTAAATCTCCCGCTTCCATGGCATGCTGACCGCGTTCGAAAACCTGGCGGATTTCACCGGGCGCGCTGGCCGGCCCTGCCCTGAGTAGCGCAGCCGCCGCCATCGCCAAAATCGCACCCTTCACCACATGCCCAGTGTATTATGGTCGATGAGCCGTTGATGACCCTCGCGCGCCGATCTTCCGTCTCCCTCTTCGCCGCCCTCGCCGCGACGGTCTACGCGATCGTCTTCTTGTTCGCCCGCCAGCACGTCGGCGCACATAACGCCGCCGCCATCGGCATGGGGGCTGCCTGTGACCTCACCGTTACCGTGCCTGTACTCTTCTATTTTCTGCTCGTCCGCCCAGGCTATTCCTCCTGGATGGCCCTCGCCGCCATCGTCATGGCCGGGGCCCGCGCCGCCGGATTCCTGCTGCCCGCCGCCGCGCAAATCCACTTGCCGGGCTTGCGTTGGCTGGGCGTGCCCTTCGAACTCTGGGTGCTCCTCAACCTGGCGCGCGGACGCCGCAGGGGATGGGCCGCCCGCCTGCTTTCGAGCGAACTCCAAGTCTTCTATTTCGCCCTATTTTCCTGGCGCGCCAGACCGGCCGCGCCACCGGATTCGCGCGCCTTCCAGTTGGCGCAGGCGAGCGGCTATGCCATGTTATCGGTTCTGATGATTGTCGCCCTGATCGTCGAAGGCGTGCCCATGCACCTTCTGCTCGACCGCGCCAGCCCAGTCGCGGCTTGGATCTTAACCGCCCTGGGCGCATATAGCATCCTCTGGATGGTCGCGCTGTATCGTTCGCTGGCTCTGCGTCCCATTCTGCTGACCGCCGAAACCCTGGTATTGCAAGCCGGATTCCTGTGGCGCGTCGAACTCCGCCGCGATCGGATCGCACGCATCCGCGCCTTCTCCGCCATGGAGCGGAATTTCTGGTCGATGACGGTCATCAACGAGCCGCAGTGGCTGCTTGAACTGCGCGAACCGGCGTCGGTCGAAGGCCCCTTTGGACGCCGCAAGACCGTTACCCGCATCGCCCTGGCGGTCGACGATCCCGCCGCTTTCCACGCTGCGCTCACCGCCCCCTCCGCCGGCTAAACCACGCCGGTCTTTCCTTCCAACTCCGCCCAGCGCGCGTACAACTTTTCCACCTCGGCCTCCGTCGCCTGCATGGCCGCATAACGCTCCTGCAACGCCGCGCTGTCGGAGACCACTTCCGGCGACTGCAGCGCGGTCCGCGCCGCTTGCAGCGCTTCCTCGGCCTCCAGAATCTTCTGCTCCATCCCCTCCCATTCGCGCGCTTCCAGGTAAGACAGTTTCTTCTTCCCCGCCCCGGCAGCCGGCCGATCCACCTTGACGGCAGCCTCCTTTACCCGCGCCGGTTTCGACGCCCGCGCCGCCTCCCATTGCGAGTAGTCGGCAAACACCTCCGCCCCGCCTTGTCCATCCAGCCCCAACACCACCGTCGACACGCGATCCAGCATGTACCGGTCGTGCGTCACCAGCACCAGCGAACCGCCGAACTCCGTCAGGCTCTCTTCGAGCACTTCCAGCGTCGGAATATCCAGATCGTTGGTTGGTTCGTCCAGCAGCAGTAGATCCGCCTGCTGCAGCATCAGCCGCGCGATGATGATACGCGCCCGCTCCCCCCCCGAAAACCGTCCCACCGGCGTATCCAGTTGGTCGGCGCGAAACAGGAAGCGCTTCGCCCACCCCGCCACGTGAATCACGCGGTCGCGATAGATTACACTGTCGCCCTGCGCACCCAACCCCTCGCGCAGCGGCGCCGCCGGATCCAACTGTTCGCGCCCCTGGTCGAAGTACACCGCGCGCAATCCATCGGCCCGCTCCACCGTCCCCGCGTCCGCGCCGATTTCGCCCATCAGCACCCGCAGCAGGGTGGTCTTCCCGCTGCCGTTCGGACCCGCGAGACCCAACCGCATTCCCGGCGACAACGAAAAGCTCAGGTCGCGGAACAAATCCCGCCCGCCCAGCCGCTTGGATATCCCTTCCGCCCGGATCAGCTTGCGCGTCTTGCGCCCCGACGCCGTGAAGTTGATCTTGGTCGTCCCCTTGGCATTGCGCCCGGAAACTTCCGCCAGTTCACCCATCAACTCGTGCGCCGCGTCGATGCGCGCCTTCGATTTCCCCGTCCGCGCCTTGGGACCCCGCCGCAGCCACTCCACCTCCCGCCGCACGCGGTTCGCGAGCGCCGCCTGCTGCTCCGACTGCGCCTGCAGAAAAGCCTCCCGCTTCTCCAGAAAATCGGCGTAGTGACCTTCCGACCGAAACATCCCGTCCGGATACGCGCGATTGATCTCCACCACCTCAGTCGCCGTATTCTCCAGGAAATAGCGGTCGTGGCTCACCATCACCGCCGCAAATGGCGCGCCCCCCAGCAGCCGCTCCAGCCACAAAATGCCTTCCACATCCAGGTGATTCGTCGGCTCGTCCAGCAGCAAAACGTCCGGATTCTTGATCATCTCCCGCGCGATCGAAAGCCGCCGCTTCCAACCGCCCGAAAGCGAATCCACCACCGCGCTCCCGTCCGCAAATCCCGTGCGCCCCAGCGTCACGCTCACCGCCGCCGTGCGCTCCGCGGCTTCCATGCCGTGCTCCGGCAGCGCCTCTTCCAGTACCCGGCCCGTCGTCGCCCCCGCCGCGAATTCCGGCTCCTGCGGCACGTACGCGAGGCGCGTCATTTTGCGCACCGTGCGCATCCCGGTATCCGGCGCCAGCAGCCCCGCCATAATCTTCAGCAGCGTCGACTTGCCCGATCCGTTGGGCCCGATCATACCCAGCCGTTCGCCTTCCGCAATGTGAATCGATATGTTGGAAAACAGGGGGGCGGCGCCGAACGACTTGCCGGCGCCCATCACTGAGAGTAGTGGCGCGGGCATTTGTTTAGGATAACCTAGTAAGGTGCTTCGCCTCTTCTACGCGATGGAATTCCTGATCGCTCTGATCGCCACCTACACCATCTGGAGCCAGGTCGGCGGTCAAGGCCATCTCGATCTCATGGCGTGGTATTGGAAGCTCTTTCTCGGCGTGGCCCTCTCCTTCGCCGCCGTAAAAGCCACCGCCGCCGCTGCGTCCGCCCAGCGCGCCTGGAACGCGCGCACCTTGAAGTGGATTTCCATTGTCCTGGCCCTGTCGCTGGCCTGCGGCGCCGTCACTTACTACTATCACCTCACCGAACCGCCACCCGACGATCAGGACCAGGAAGATACCACCACCCCCACAGCCCAAAACGTTCTATGACGCCCTTTCCACGCCCCCACGCACCACTAGCGGCCGCCATGCTGCTGGCCCTCTCCGGCTGCGGATACGTCGGCGAGCCGCTACCACCGCTGATGAACATACCCGGCCACGCCGAGAACATCACCGCCCTGCAGCGCGCCTCTTCCCTCTTCGTGCATGTCACCCTCCCTATCTACACCACCGAAGGCCTGGTCTTGAAACAGGCGGTCCGTCTCGATCTGCGCATCGGTCCGAAACCCAGCGGCGGATTCGATGCCAACGCCTGGGCTGCTACCGCCAAGGCTGCTCCGAAGCCCGCCGTCGCCAAAGGCGTCGCCGAATTTCAAATACCAGCCGCGGATTGGATCGGCAAGGAAGTCGCCATCGCCGTCAAAGTCGTCGGCGCCAACAACCGCGACGCCGGCTGGTCCGCACCCACTTATCTTCAGGTCGTCCCCCCCCCGGCCCAGCCGCACGATTTAGCCGCCGCCGCCGCGCCGCAAGGCGTCAAGCTGACCTGGCAGGGCGCCGGCAATAACTTTATCGTGCTCCGCCGCGGCCCCGACGAGAAGGATTATTCCGCCGTCGGCCGCGCCACGAGCGACGAATATGTCGACGCCACTGCCCAGTTCGGCAAGACCTACACCTACCTCGTCCAGTCCACCGCCAAAGCGGGTGACGGCGAAGCCCAGAGCGAACTCTCCACCGAGGCCGCTGTCACCCCGCTCGATACCTTCCCCACTGACCCTCCCGCCGGCCTCACCGCCGTCCCCTCCACCGCCTCCGTCGAACTCGTCTGGGAGCGCAGCCCCAACCCCGCCGTCACCGCCTACCGCGTCTATCGAGCCATCGGCGCCGGCCAATTTGATCTGCTCGCCGATAGCCAGCCGCTGCCAACCTATAGCGACCACAAGATCGATTCCGGGAAGACTTATCGCTACACCGTCACCGCAGTGAAAGCCAACAAAGTGGAAAGCAAGCCGTCGGATCCTGTCGAGGTCACCGCGCCATAATAAGGCTCGTACTTGACCCGCCCACAGCCGAATCAATCCGGCATCAACACAGGAATGACTTTGTTTCCGTGCCGCCTGTAAATTCGAAAATCGCGGTCGAGCGTGAATACCTCGCTACTCATATGCATTTCCTAGAGTCTGACCATGCAAGCGTCTGCCAACGACATCGGCCTGTTGCGATATCGCCGCATGAGCGCGCGCAGGTCGCTTTGCGCTTCCTCACCTGAATGGCGATACGAAGCACGCCCCTTTCCATTAACGCAAAAAGCGCATCGGCGTCACGGCCTTCGCGCTTCAGCAGAAAAGCAGCTTCGGTAAGCACCGGTACAGGTCAGAAGTGGCGGGGAAAACCTCTTCCATTGTTCCACCGCCCAAGTGTGATGGGTCAGCCCGGCAGCCAGGAAACTGACTAACGGACCCGTATCGAGAAGACCCGGCCCCGTTCTCACTGGCCAAAACCGTCCATATATTCAGGGTTCTCGGCCAGATCCTTGGGTAAGCCTCTTAAGGCGCCGGCAAGGTCACGCGACAGGTCATAACATGAGATGGCCCCCGCCGATTGCTTGCCCAACATTTTTTCCAGGCACTCCCGCACGAACGCCGATTTAGTAATCCGCCTCGCCCGGGCCTCGCTGTTTAGTTGCGCCAGAAGATCGTCCGGCAGCTTCAGCGAAATCGTCCGCATAAAAACAGGGTAATACGCACGGATCTGGCGCGCAATACCCAATTTCTTCATCCCAATTTCTTCATCGTCGCCGGCTGCGGCGGCGTGCTGGGTTTGGGAGGACATCTCGCGAAAGACGGCGTGGCGCTCTATGATGGCTTCGTCGAGCGGAGCGTCCGCAACGGTGCCGACGGCCGCAAAGATCGGAAAGGCCCAAGTGATCACACCTTACCGCGCAATCTAAGTTTTGATGGCACATTCTCCGCACCGAGGGTTTAAGCGACACGCGCGATCCGGCCATCCGGTCATAAGCGCCGGCCTCAAGAAAAGCTCGACACTGGTAACACCGCGCTAAAATCTACCCATGCGTGCATTCCTCGTCCTCCTGTTAGCCGTCGCCGGAGCCGCCCTGCTCCCCGCCGCCAAGAACCTCGAAATCTATTTCATCGACGTCGAAGGCGGCCAGGCCACCCTCTTCATCGCTCCCTCTGGTGAGTCTCTGCTCGTCGATACCGGCTGGTCCGGCAACAACAGCCGTGACGCCGACCGCATCGCCGCCGCCGCCAAACACGCGGGCGTCAAAGCCATCGACTATCTCCTCATCACTCACTTCCACGAAGACCACGTCGGCGGCGTGCCGCAACTCGCGCGCAAGCTGCCCATCAAGAACTTCATCGATCACGGCGAAAGCGTCGAGCACGACCAGCGCGCCAAGGAACTCTACGCCGCCTACAAGGAATACAGCGCCAAAGGCAATCGCATCCTCGCCAAGCCTGGCGTCACCATCCCGATCAAGGGCCTCGACGTCAAAATCCTCACCGCCGATGGCGACCAAATCGCCGACCCGCTCCCCGGCGCCGGCCAGCCCAATCCGATGTGCGCCGCCGACAAGCTCAAAGCCCCCGACCCCACCGAAAATGCCCGTTCCGTCGGCTCCCTCATTACCTTCGGCGGCTACCGAATCCTCGACATGGGCGACCTTACCTGGAACAAGGAGCATGAGCTGATGTGCCCGAATAACAAAGTTGGCGCCATCGATCTCTACATCGTCTCGCACCACGGCTCCGATCTCTCTGGCTCCCCCGCCTTCGTCCAAGGTATCCATCCGCGCGTTGCCGTCATGGACAACGGCGCGCGTAAAGGCGGCTCAGCCAGTGTCTGGCAGACCATCCACACCTCGCCCGGCATCCAGGATATCTGGCAGCTTCACTACGCCGTCGGCAGCGACAAGGAGCACAATTCGCCCGACACCTTCATCGCCAACATCGACGAACAGGGCGATCAGGCCAACTGGATCCACGCCTCCATCCGTCCCGATGGCGCGCTCACCGTCACCAACACGCGCAATAAATACTCCAAGACTTATCCGCCCAAATGAGCGCGGCAGCCTTGTCCAAACGTCCCGACTACGGCATCGACGCGCCCGGCGTGCTGCTGGCTATCTTCCTGGCCGGCATCGCAGCTGAGTTGGTCGGCTTCTTCGGTCCGCCGTCGGTGAAAATCGGTCCCGTCACTTTCGAGTTCGGCGCCTCCTGGAACATCATGGGCGCTGTCTTCCTCGGCGAAGCCTTGCTGTGGAGGATCTACGTAAAGCACGGAAAATTCCGCCATCGCGATCGCATGCTCGGCCAAATCTCCTGGACCGGCGGCGAGCGCGTCCTCGACGTCGGCACCGGCCGCGGCCTCCTCTTAATCGGCGCCGCCAAGCGCCTCACCACCGGCACCGCCGTGGGTATCGATATCTGGAGCACCAGGGATCTTTCCGGCAACGCGCCGGAAGCTACCGAAGCCAATATCGCCATGGAAGGCGTCGCCGCCAAGTGCGGGCTCCTTAGCGAAGACGCCTCCAAAATGAGCTTCCCCGACGCCTCTTTCGACGTGGCCGTCTCCAACCTCTGCATCCACAACATCCAGCGCCAGTCTGGCCGCGACCAGGCCTGCCGCGAGATTACCCGTGTCTTGCCCGGCGGTATCGCCGTCATCTCCGATTACAAGCGCACCAAACAGTGCGCGGCCATCTTCACCGCCGAAGGTTTCAGCGTAGAATTCCGCGGCCCCTTCTGGACCGACGACTTCCCCCCCCTCAGATTCTTCGTCGTTCGGAAGCCTGCATGAGAATCGCCGTCATCGGTCTCGGATTTATGGGCAGCACCCACGCCGCCGCCTGGCAGCAGATTCCCGGCGCGCAGCTTGCCGCTGTCTACAGCCGCGATCCCCGGCGTCTCGCCGGCGATTTCACCGCCGTCCAGGGCAACCTCGACGGTCCCGGCCAGAAGCTCGACTTCTCCACCGTCACGCCGTACACCGATCCCGCCCAAGCTGTGCTCGACCCCGCCGTCGAAGCCGTCGATATCTGCTTGCCCACCCACCTTCACGAACAGATCGCCCTATTGGCCCTCGCTGCCGGCAAGCACGTGCTCGTCGAAAAGCCCCTCGCGCTCGATGCCGCCAGTGCCGCCCGTATCGTGGCCGCCGCCGAACACCACCATCGCGTGCTCATGGCCGCGCATGTCTTGCGCTTCCTCCCGCCCTACCGCGCCGCCGCCGATATCCTGCGCTCCGGCCGTCTGGGTCCCGTCCGCGCTGCGATCTTCCGCCGCCGCTGCGCCGCGCCCGCCTGGAGTCCATGGCTCACCGATCCCGCGCAAAGCGGAGGCGGCGTCTTCGACCTGCTCATCCACGATTTCGATTACTGCCTTCACCTCTTCGGCCCACCCGAAGCTGTCACCGCCACTGGCTACGAAGACTTGCCCCGCGGCATCGATTGGATCCTCGCGCAACTCTGGTATCCTTCCACCAGACCCGTCGCCATCTCAGGCGGCTGGCATCACCCCGCCGCGTTTCCCTTCTCCATGGAGTTCACCATCGTCTCCGACGCCGGCACGCTGGAATTCGATTCCGCCTCAACTCCCCTTACAGAATACGGCGCCGACGCCCAAGCCCACCCCATCGCCGTCCCCGATACCGACGGCTATCGCGCCGAACTCGTTTACTTTCTCGATTGCGCCGTCAAAGGCCGCCAGCCCGACGCCTGCCCGCCTGCCGAATCCACCGCCGCCGTCGCCCTGGCCCAGATCATTCTCGAATCCCGCAAAAGAAACGGAGAAAGAATTCCATGCCAAACATAAGTCCGCTCGAACCGGGCGTGATGTTCTGGGCCGGCCGCGATCCGTACGAAACCATACGCGAAGTCAAGTCTTGGGGCGTTCAATGCGGCCAAATCGGAATTCCTGGCGACATGCACCTCGAAGGCGCGGCCGATTCCTGGCGCGCGGCACTTGAAGCTGGAAACTTTTCCGTCGCCACCGTGTTTGCCGCTTATGTAGGTGAAAATTACGCGGACATCCCCACCGTCCAGCGCACCGTGGGTTTCGTGCCGCCTGCCACGCGTGATGCGCGCGAGTTGCGCACCCTGGCCGTCAGCGATTTCGCCGCCGCTATCGGCGTGCCCTCCGTCGCCACCCACATAGGATTCGTTCCGGAGGATGCGTCGTCGGAGGATTACCTAGCCGTGCGCGAAATGGTGCGCCGTGTCTGCGATCATGCCGCTGCCCGCAATCAGACTTTCGCCCTCGAAACCGGACAGGAGTCCGCGGATGCCTTGCGCGAGTTTTTGTTCTCCGTCGATAAGCCCAATCTGCGCATTAATTTCGATCCGGCCAACATGATCCTCTACGGCACGGGAGATCCCCTCGACGCTTTGACCCTCCTGGGCCCTCAGGTCGTCACCGTGCATTGCAAAGACGGAGACTGGCCGCCTAAAAATAAGCCCGGCGCCCTCGGCCAGGAGAAGCCCTTGGGCCAAGGTTCCGTAGGCATTGACCGTTTTATCGCCAAATTAAAGGAGATCGGATATCGGGGCCCGCTGACCATCGAGCGCGAAGCCGCCGATCCCGGCGTGCGCAGCCGCGACATCGCGCAGGCTGTAGCCTTGCTTCGCCGCCTGGCAACTTAGATGCAACCAGTACCGTCCGGCGAGGCGCTACGCAACGCGCTCCAGCCCGCCGCCGTCTAGGAGTTTTGCAAACGTTGTCCATTGAACCCATGCCCGGATTATCGGCCAGCCAGGAACTGATGCTCGAACAATTAACCCGGCTCGCCCCCGGTCCGCCCCCCATCCTCATCCGCCGCCGCGCCATGGAAGGCATCCACCACGAAGTCAGCGAAGCCTTCGCCTCCGCCCCCCACCGCTGCGCCGAAACCGGCGGCATCCTGCTCGGCCACCGCGACGACGATCGCATCCTCGTCGAGGATTTTGAACCCGTCCCCTCCGAACACCAGTTCGGCCCCTGCTATCGCCTCTCTGATCCCGACCTCGACCTGCTCCGCGAAACGCTTGACTGGTTCCGCCGCGGCGAACAGCCCGGCCTCACCGTCCTCGGCTTCTACCGCAGTCACACCCTCCCCGATTTCGACCACTCCGCGGAAGACGAAGACCTCATGCGCCTGCACTTCGCTCCCGGCGAAGACTTGCTGCTGCTCGTCAAGCCTTCCTTCATGGGCGGCAGCGACCAGGACTTCTCCCTCCGCCGCATCGGCCATCCGCGCCGGTCTCCCCCCCCCCCCCCCCCCGCCCTCGTAAACTGGCCCGCTCCCCGCGCCCGCCAATCCTTCTCGGATTCTCAGTCTGATCCCGCGCCGCGCGCCAACCGCCGCCGCTGGCCCTGGTATATCGGAGCGTCTCTGCTCGGCTTGGTCTGCGGCGCGTTCACTTACCATTGGACTCATCCTGTTCTCGTCCTCCCCGCGCCGGTCGCCCAAACCGCGCCGCCGCCCCAGCCTGCTGCCCCTCCGCCGCCGGCCGCCGCCGGGGGGGAACCCGCGCCGCCCGACCCTACCGCCGTCCCCGTCCGCGATTTTATCGACCGCTGGGCCGCCGCCCTGAAACGCGGGGATGCCGCGGCTGCCGCGCAATGCTACGCGCCGGTAGTGGATAATTACTTCAACCGCCGCGATGTCACCCGCGACGCTGTGCGGCAAACCGTCATCCGGGCCCGCGCCCGCTACGGCCGTCTGGAAGCCTACCGCATTTCCGGCCTGACCACCACCTCCTTCGGTAATAGCCAAGCCGTCGCCACTTTCCGCAAGCACTGGCAGTTTGCCGGGCGCGCCCGTTCCTCCGGCGAAGAAGCCGAGCGCATGACCTTGGTCCTCGCCAAAGGCAATTGGCAGATTACTTCCGAGCAGGCTGCCGGCCGCTAAGCCCCCCCCACCTTGCCCTCTCGGTAGATCATCACTCCGCGCTTCATCGTCCGGCGCACCAGATTCGACCCGAACCGGTCTGGAATTTCCCTGTAGTCCGCCGCGTTCAACACAATCAGATCTGCCTGCTTGCCCGCCTCCAGCGATCCCACCATACCCCCTACCCCCAGCGCGTATGCTGCATTAAACGTAGCCGCGCAGATCGCCTCCGCCGCGCTCATCCCCCACTGCGCGCAGGCTACCGCTACCGCCGCCTGCATGCTGTAACTCGACGCCGTGCCCGGGCAGAAATTCGACCCCAACGCCACCGCCGCTCCGCCATCGATCAGCCGCCGGGCATTCCCCGCCTGCCGTCCCTCCGAAAATCCATCCCCCGGCAGCATCACCGCCAACGTTTCCGAGCCGGCCAACCAAGCCACCGCTTCCGCGCTCGCCTCATTCAGTCCGTCAACGCTCACCGCGCCCAGTGCCACCGCCAATCCCGCCGCGCCGGCGGCATCCGTTCCGCATGCGTGTATCTTTAGATCGAACCCGAGCGCCCGCGCCGCCACCAGATATTGCCGGCCCTGCGCCGCATCGAAGACGCCCGCGCGGCACCGCAGCCCCGCATACCGCGCCATTGATCGCCGCTGGATTACCGGCAGCAGTTCGCCGCAGATCCACGCCAGATACCCCGCCGCATCGCCCGCATACGCCGCCGGAATCTCCAGCGGCGTCAGAAACGTCGACACCAGGTCCAGTGGCGCGCGCTGCAGACGGCCCTGCGCGCGCAGTACCTTCAATTCGCCCCGCTGGTCCAACCCGTAGCCCGACTCCGCTTCCAGCGTCGTGGTCCCGTGCCGCGCCATCGCATGCACGATGAGCCGCGCCCGCGATTCCAGCCGTTTCGCCGAAGCGTTGCGCAGCGTCGGGGGGGCCACCGCCAGTCCGCGCCTCATTCTCGCCGCGTCCTTGCCGGCTGGCGGCGCGGCACCCTCCGCCTGCTGTAACGGCGCGCCAACCACGTGCGCGTGACAATCCACAAACCCGGGAATTACGATGTGTCCGGTCACATCGATTTCCTGCGCCTCGCGTGCGCCCGCCAGATTTTCCACGCGACGGCTTGTGTTCACTTCCACGATGCGCCCGTCCCGGATCAGGAGAGCGCCGTCCCGAATGATCGATAATTCCTGCAGGGCGGCCCCGCGTCTGGGCGCCGCCGGTCCGCGCAACGTAACCAGTTGGCGCGCCCCCCTCACCAGCACGTTTACGGACATTCGGAGGACCTTGTTTTAATATAACAACATGCCCCGAACACGCCACTCCATTCCGATGCACCCCAATCCAACTCACCCCAATCCGAGCCATGACCGTAAGGGAGTGTCCGTCCTCAGCCGCGCTCTGATCTCCTTAACATGTTTGGCCCCAGCCGCCGTCCCAGCCCCCACCCGCATCGACGACCCGTTGCGCTTTGTCACCGGAGTCTTCCGCCATTTCGTGGCGGCGCAATCGACCAAACGCTCCTACGAGCCGCCGGAAGACTTCTACACACCACAACTGGAAAAACTCATCCGTGCCGACAAAAAGCAAGCCAATGGCGAAGTCGGCTGCCTGGACTTTGTCTTTTGGACGGGGGGCCAGGACTGGACCATCAAGCAGCTCAAGATCACCAGCGAACCCGGGACTCCCGACCGGCAGACCGTAATCGCCAGCTTTCTCAACCTCGACGGCCCCACCGAGATCCACTTCGATTTCCGCCGCCTCAACGGCCGCTGGCTTCTGGACGATGCGCGTTCCGTAAAAGAACCGCGGTGGATTCTCTCGAAAATCCTCAAATGCGCCCCTTGAAAAACAAACACCGCGATCGAAACGCGACCGCCGCCCGCCCCACCTTGAAAACGATCGAGCGGCTCATTTCCAAAGCCGGCATCGGCTCCCGCACCGACGCGCGCACTTGGATCGGAGCGGGCCGCATCCGCGTAAACGGCAAAGTCATTCAAAATCCCGACCACTGGATCGACCCGGCCCGCGACCGCATTGCCCTCGATGGCAAACCCCTCCGCCCCGCCGCCAAAGTCTACTTGCTTCTTTACAAGCCGAAGGGCTACCTGACCACTTATACCGATCCCGGCGCCCGGCCCACCGTTTACGGCCTCGTCGCCGGCGCCGGCGTCTGGCTCGTCCCGGTCGGCCGCCTCGACCTGGATACCACCGGCCTGCTCATCATGACCAATGACACCGATTTCGCCGAGCGCCTCACCAACCCTGCCTATAAGGTGCCCAAAACCTATCAGGTAAAGTGCAGCGGCCTCCTCGACGATGATCAGATCGCGCGTCTCCGCCAGGGCGTGGAACTCAGCGACGGACCCACTCGCCCTGCCATCGTCGACCGCCTTCGCGACGCCGGCAAAAACACGCACCTTGAAATCACCATCACCGAAGGACGCAACCGTCAGGTCCGCCGCATGATCGAAGCCGTCGGCAGCAAAGTCCTCAAGCTCACCCGCGTCTCCATCGGCCCCCTCCGCATCGGAGATCTCCCTATCGGGAAGTGGCGCTATCTTACCGCCGGCGAACTCCGCGTCTTGCGCCCCTCAAACGAGATTCAGGCCAAACAGAGATGAACGGCGCCCGTTAGCGTCGTCGTAGATCTACTTCCGGCAACCCAGACAGCAAAAGCCGCAACCTGCTATCAAAGAAGACAGATAATAAACCACTTACAAGAAATCAGCCTAGCTGGATAGAAGTTCCTCCTGCAACACCGCGCTATAATTACACCTGAATGGATGTCTACGAGGAACTCCTGCGCCTACGCAAATTGGGCCAGAAGTGCGCCATCGCCACCATCGTTCAGGTCCGCGGATCGATCCCCAGCTACGAATCCGCCAAACTCCTGGTCCGCGAGGATGGTTCCATGACTGGCACTATCGGGGGCGGCTGCGTCGAGGCCGAAGTCTGGAACGCCGCCCGCGAAGTCATCGAAACCGAGCAGCCCCGCCACCTGAGCTTCAACCTCGGCCAGGATGCCGCCTACGACAATGGCCTCATCTGCGGCGGCCAGCTCGATATTTTCGTAGAACCGGTCCTCCCCGTGCCAAGCGCCTTCATCTTCGGTGCCGGCCATATTTCCAAAAGTCTCTCCAAGGTCGCCTCCCTAGCCGGATTCTCCACAACCATCATCGACAATCGCGAAAGCTTCGCCAACGCCGAACGCTTCCCCGAAGCCTCCTCCATTTTCGCTGACGAATACCAGGACGTCTTCCCTCGCTTGTCCATCAATGAAACCAGCTATATCGTCATCGTCACGCGCGGCCACCGCGACGACATGCGCGTCCTCCGCTGGGCCGTCGCCACCAACGCACGCTACATTTCCATGATCGGCAGTAAGCGGAAGGTCATTAATGTGGTTAAGGAACTGGAAGGCGAAGGCGTGGCCGCCGATAGCTTCGAACGGGTTTTCGCCCCCATGGGCCTCGAAATCGGCGCCGTTTCGCCCGAGGAAATCGCCGTCTCCGTGGTCGCCGAGATGATCGCCGTCCGCCGCAACGCGGGTTCTCCCTGGCGCGGCCTTTCCAAATCGATATTTTCCAGCGGCTCCCAGAGGGAGCCGCTCCCGAAGTGACCTGCGGCTTGATCCTCGCCGCCGGCGAGTCGCGGCGCATGGGCTCGCCCAAAGCCCTGCTCGATTTTCATGGAGAGACGTTCCTCGACCGGCTCATCTTCCTGTTTTCCGCCCGCTGCTACCCAGTAGTCGTCGCGGTGCCGTTCGAGGGCGGTCAAGATATCGGCGGCATCGAATTTGACACCGGGGCACGATCGCACCGCCACGAACAACACCGGCAGCAGCCCTTCGACATATCCGTACACGTGATGCATGGGCAGTGCGAACAAAATCCGCTCGTCCGTCGCTGAACGCGCGCGCATAAGCACTCCCGAATGCGGTGCGCAGCAGCGCGTCGTGGCTGAGCATCACGCCCTTCGGCAGGCCGGAGTCGTCCCCGACGTGTAAATAATGTCCGCGGTCCGCAGGGATCCGCGCTGGCATCGCCGGCGGATCGCCCGCCGTTCAGTGCGGCCAACGGCGTGGCGCCCTCGCGCGCACCGGCCGGTCGCCGGTGGCGAATACCACGATCCGCCGCAGCCGTGGAAACGCGTCGCCCCCTCCCTCACAGACCCATGTCGGCGCCAGTTCGTCCAGCATCCCGAGATAGTCGAGATCGCGAAAACGGTCCATCGTGACCCCAGCAATACGGCGTTCGATTGCTTCAGCACGTACGCCGAGTTCATCGCGGCGGTTGAGGAAGTTGATCGGAACGGCGACCGCGCCCGCACGTGCGATTGCAAACTTGAGTGCGACGAACTCCAGTTGATTGCCCATCAGCAATGCCACGTGCTCGCCCGGCGCACTCCGGCATCAGCAGGCCGCCGGCCAGGGTGGCCGTCCAGCGCTCCATGTCGGAGTAGGTCCAAGTACGCGCGTCGGTGATCACGCAGGGCGGTCCGCACAGATATTCCACCGACGCGTTGCAGCAGCGCGTCCAGGGTCAAGGGCCGCCAGGTCGGATAGCGGCGGCGCAGATCGGCCTGGCGCGTTTCCACTGAGGCTGCGTAGCAGCATCGGTGACCGGCATGCGGCCGGCCACCGGATGCCGGGGACTCGCCCGCGCTTCCAGTAAGTCATGTCGATCGCCCGCCCCCGCGATCGCCGGATCGTGCGATGCTTCAACAAAAATGTACTCAAGTATTTTTTTTCTCAGAGATGGGTCCGTTTATAACCTGTTTTTACGCTTGCCTCGCCGGCAGGCAATGGATCGAAACAAGGGTCCCGCCGCCGGCGCACCATATTATATCTTTGTTGTATTCCTACTGCATAGTAAGTTATCTATACCTGCCAGGCGGCAGGCCCATTAGAAACCCAAAGAGACGGATACGGCCGGAAGAATGGAAGACTTTGACGTGATTGTGGTCGGGGCCGGTTTCGGTGGAATTCGAGCCTGCATACGTTACGCAACCTGGACAAGCGAATCCTGGTAGTGGAGGCAAATCCTGACGTGGGTGGCGTTTGGTACAAGAACGGCTACCCGGGCGCCCGCTGCGACGTGGAAAGTTTTGACTATTCTTACCGGTTTTCGCCGGAACTGGAGCAGGAGTGGCGGTGGAGCGAGCGTTACGCGACACAGCCGGAAATCTTGCGCTACATACATCACGTCGTGGAGCGGTTCGATCTGCGGCGCCACATCCGCTTCAATACGCGCATGACAGAGGCCGCATTCAACGAAGCGCACGCATGCTGGCAGGTGACGGGTTCCGGCGGCGAGCGGTGGCGATCCAATTTTGTTGCTCTGTAGGACAGCTCTCGACCACCAAACAACCGCAGATAGCCGGCCAGGACAAATTCGAGGGTGAAATCCTGCACAGTGGCGATTGGCCGCACCGGTGAGGTGGACTACAGGACCATCGGGTGGGATTTTCGGCACCGGGTCCTCGGGCATGCAGATGACCCCGGTGATCGCCGCGACTGCGCAACATCTACCGTGTTCAGGCGCACGACGAACTACGAGCTGCCGGCGGCCAATGCGCCCGTATCCGATGAAGAAGACGCGCGCGTCAAGGCGGATTATCGGTGCCCGGCGTCGCCAGGCCGCGGATTCCCCCGGAGCGGCCTGGGTTTTTCCGAACCGTAAATCCGCACTTGACGTTTCGCCCGAGGAGCGTGACGCGACCTACGAGGCGGCCTGGAACCGCCTGGGGTTCGGCTTTGCGCTGGCGTACTACGATCTGTTGCTGTCGAAACCGGCCAATGACACGGCGGCGGAATTCGTGCGGCGCAAGATCGCCGACGCGGTACACGACCCGGTGGTGCGGGAAAAGCTGACTCCGCGTGATTTTCCTATCGGAGCCCGCCGCCCCTCCGTCGACAGCGGTTACTTCCAGGCGTTCAACCTTGCCAATGTGGAGCTTGCCGACATCCGCACCTCGCCCATTGTGGAGTTCATCGCCGGCGGAATTCGTACGACAGCAAAGACTCATGAACTGGACATGGTGATCTTTGCGACTGGCTTCGATGCCTTCACTGGCTCGTTGCTCAAACCAGACATCATCGGTCGAAACGGTGTGAGCCTGCGCGAAAAGTGGTCGGCGGGACCGGTGACGCAGCTCGGGATCGCCGTCGCGGGATTCCCGAATCTCTTCATCGTCGTGGGACCGGGCAGCCCGTCGCTCCTCAGCAATGTCCTGGTTTCGACGGAGGAGCAGCTCGATTGGCTGGAACGGTTGGTCATGTACATGTCGGCACACGGCCTGGCTCAGTTCGAGGCCACGCAGGCCGCCGAGCGGGCGTGGGTGGCGGCTGCATGTCGAATGATGGTGCCGGGAAACGTTCTATTGTTCGACGCCGTCGTACTACAACGGCAACGAGATTCCCGGCAAACCACAGGTCTTGATGCCCTCTCAGGAGGGGTGCGGGGCTACCGTGAGATTGCTCAGAGCGATGCGCGGCGGAAGGCTACTCGGGATTCAGCTTTAGCCCACGCAGCGCACCCGAGGCCGCAGCCTCGCCCTCCACGGTCACGGACGTATGAGCCGCTTTGATTTTACGGGACGTGTCGCCATCGTCACTGGAGCGGGCGGAGGCATCAGGAAGAGCGGCTGTGCTCGGTCTGGTCAATGGCGGCGCAAAGGTGGCGGCAGTCGATTTGCATCGGGACCCTGGTGAAGAAACCGTGCACCTCGCGCGACAAAGCGGTGGCGACGCCCATTTTCTCGCGGGCGATGTTCGCGCAGCGACAACGTCATACATTACGTCAATCAAACTCTACGGTTGTTCGGTGGCCGCATCGACATATTCCTGAACAATGCGGGATGGCAGGGCGCGGTCGCTCCGCTCATCAAATCTCGGACGAAGTCTTCGACCATGTCATCGCCGTCAATGTTCGGGGTGTTTACCTGGGGCTCAAACACGTACTGCCTGTCATGTTGCGCCAGGGATCGGGCACGATCATGAACACGGCCTCCATAGCCGCATACATGGGAACGCGAAACCTCGCTCCATACACTGCGAGCAAGCATGCGGTGCTCGGCCTTACCAAGGCCGCAGCGCTCGAGGTCGCGCGACAGGGCATCCGCATCAACGCGGTCTGTCCCGGACCCGTGGACACGCCGATGCTCCGCGATATCGAGGCGGAGCAGGCGTCGGGAGATGCCGACGCCTTGCGGCGCAAGCGTGCCGCCTCGATTCCTGATGGACGCTATGCGCAGCCGGATAGTCGCCAATCTCATGCTCTATCTGGCGAGCGACCTGTCGACCCACATCACGGGACAGGGACTGTTAATCAACGGTGGTGCGTTCTTCGAGATGGCGCTCGATCCATTCCTCAGCAGACAACTGCAGGCGGCGGCTCACTTTCCGCCGCTATCGGCCGTGCCGCTCGCGAAGGTTCGAGCATCCGACGTCCGCCGCAATGCGAGCGGCCTTCCATGGCCGAGGTGCATCACGTCGAGGACCGCGAAATCTCCGGTGCCCGCGGTGCATTGCGCGTTCGGTTGTATTGGCCGGAGGCGGCCGACGCCGCGAATCCGCCCCCGGTCATCGTGTTCTTTCACGGCAGCGGGTTCGTCATCTGCAGCATCGAGTCGCATGGAAATCTGCCGACATCTGTGCGTGGGCTCGGCGAGCCTGATCGTGTCGGTCGACTACGCGCTTGCTCCCGAACATCCTTTTCCCGCTGGCCTTGATGACTGTGTGGCTGCGGTTCGCATTGCCAGCCGCGCCGGCAGCTCGGTGCCGATCCAATGCGGCTCAGATCGCGGGTGACGCCGGCGCCGACCTGGCGACCCATGACGGCGCTCAAGCTGCGTGACGACGGCGGCGCCCCGCCGCTCCGCGCGCAGGTGCTGTGGTATCCCGTGGTCGATCACTCTTCAGGTCTACATGCGTCCTATGTCGAACGCGGGTCCGGCTTCGGCCTGACGCGCGATGACGTGGTACCTGGTTCTGGGATCAGTACGTCGATCCGCGCCACGCTGACCATCCGTACCTGTCGCCCTTGAGGGCGCAATCCCTGGAAGGGTTGCCGCCGGCCTTCGTGATTACGGCCGAGTTCGACGTGCTGCGCGACGAAGGGCGCGCATATGCCGGACGTCTGCAGGCCGCGGGTGTTGCTACGGAACTGAGGCATGTCGAGGACGCCAACCATGGGAACTTGCTGCTTCTGGGTAGGCCACGTGGGGAGCGCCGACGCGGCCATGCACGCGACGTGCGCATGGCTGCGATCGCAGCTCAGTTGACGTGTATTCGGCGCTATCGGCGGCGTGCGCCGCTCAGCGATAAAACGAGCAGCACGATGCCTTCCGCTACCTGCTCCGCGGAATATCGGGTACTTTGACCCAACCGCACGCCCACCCAGGTGGCGATCCCGCGGATCGCAACCGCCGCCAGTCGAGGGTCCGCCACCTCGAAGACGCCTTCCTTCACGCCCCGCTCCAGTATGCCGACGAGCTTCTCGTCGACCTCACGTCGCAGCTTGCGGATGAGTTGGTAGTCCTCCGGCGACAGACTCTTTTCTTCGCGCATGTAAATGGCGAGATGCTTGCCGCTGCGTAAGATACCCAACATCATCAGCCGCGCGAATTGTTCGAGCTGCTCAAGCGGCGTCTTGAAATTCGCCAGCGCCTCGTCGATCGCTTGCAGTGCGATACGCATTGCCCTCGAGCAGATCTCCCCCAGAAGCTCGCTTTTCGACCGGAATTGCGTGTAAATAAACGGCTTGGTCACGCCCATCTGCTCCGCCACCGCGTCCAACGACGCCTGGCTGAAACCGCGCTGCTCGAACTGGGTCACCGCGGCGGCGACGATCCGTTCACGTTTCAAACGCTGTACGGCCAGCCGGACATCGTCCTCGGCAGAGACCGCGTTCAACGGCTTTTTCTTCTTCGCTGCAGCGGCAGTTTTCGAGTTTGTCCTTGCTAGTGCCATGCGCTGCCTTGAAGACACTCTACTGTCGGCATGACAGAATATTTACAATCCGATGAGTATATGTTCTTACTAAATACAATAACAGGCTTGACGGCA
>CAVTWL010000011.1:0-40774 GCA_963738375.1 Bryobacterales bacterium
TTATGTTTATGTAGCCTTGACTAGTAGCGTATTGCTCACGCTACTTACATTGCACGCGCCTGCTACCGAGGTGGCAAAGGTATAGGGCGGGTTGTTATAGGCATTGCATCCGCTGCAAGCGGGAGCTGAAGTGGCGTAACCAAAACTAACGGTGAGAACGTTGGAGAAGGTACCGTTGACGTTGACCGAGAGGTTGGCAATGCCGGTACCGGCGAGGCTTTGGGGCAACATCACGTTAACCTGATCCAAGCCCTGGTAGCCGGGGGCAGCCGACGCAAAAGTTACCGGCAGCGACTGACCGCCAATGGTCACTGAGACATCGGAAATGGAAGCTGCGCCGCGGATGCCTGTGCCATAGAGCACGAGTGCGGCGGGACCGGAGGAGAGGTCCAGGTTAATAGGGACGCAATTGACAGCGCCGGCGCCGCATTGGAAGGTATTATCCAAACTCTGCGATCCATCGGAGTGGTTGATGGCAATTTGAGCCGAGGCAGCATTCTTCCCTGTTTCATTGGCGGAGAACAAGCCAGGCGCTATGGCCGCAATAGTGACAGAGCTGGACTCGGTTCCGGTGGGCGTAGTGACAGTGACTGAAGCCGGGCCGCTGGCCACGGTGGTTGGGATCAGAGCGTTGATCTGTGTTGCGCTGACATAGAACAGGGGGAGATCCGTGACGTCGCCCGAGCTGTCGAGAACGGTTGCACTGGCGTTGCTCAGGCTGTAAGGGAGCGTGGCGGATGACGCGAAGGCGGAGCCGCTGGCCAAGTTTGTCCCATAGATACTTACGATCGAACCTGGCGCGACGGGCGACGTTCCGCTGGCCGCGGATACCATGGCTACGTTAGCCGCCGCGGCGTGACGCGCGGCGAGAACGGTAAGAAGAAACAGTGTCTGTGTGAATCGCATGGTTTATACCTTCCAAAAACTAAACTTTTCAAGGACTCGCGCCAAGCGCGGCGCCCAGCACCGCTTTGGCGCTTCGCGACTTCGTTATCACTCCTAGTGCCATCGTGCAGAAGGAGACCGATCACTTTTTGAACACACTTCGAGTGTGCGAGTTGCCGAGATTTTTCGGGGGGGGGCGGGTTTGAGCCGATTTTACTTCTCGTCCTCGCCGGGCGGGATATCTTCGGGGCTGTCGTAGCCCGGGACGGGCGCGGTGGGGCCGTCTGGACCTACCGGGCCGCGTTCGGTGCGAGGTCGGCCGCAGAAATCACCCATCACTTCGCGGGGGATGGTACGCCATTTCTTGTCTAGCCCGAGGACGTACGGGAGGACCCAGAAAATAGCGTTTGCCATTTTCGTCTGTTTCGAGCATGCCTCCGGAGATTTCAAACCTCTGTCCTGGAATACAAATTTGTCGCGATCGTGGCGGAGCTTGCGGTAGCGTTCGAGGTCGCGGATGGCGTGGGAGATGGGGTGCTGGAGGCGGTTGCGGCAAAGATAAAAGGTATTGACGGATTTGGCGAAGCCGTTTGGATTTGGTATGTTATCGCCGAAGAGGCGGCCTTCGTAGCGTTCGAGGCGGGCGAGTTTCCACTGGTCGGAAGCGCTCTGCTCGACGATGTTTTTTTCCATATCATCGAAGGGTTTGAAGGTCTTCGATGGCGCGACGACAGGAGCGCTTCACCTGATCGCGGATTTGTAAAGAGGCCGGTGAGATCTCCGGTCAATTCCTTGCCCATTCTGGTGGTCAGGTAGGCGACCCGTTCGAGGCGGCAGATTCGGTTGCGGGTCCACTGGGCAGTGACCATGGCTTCGACGAAGGAGAGTTCGGGGCAAGCGTCACGATCTCAGAGCGGCCATTTCGAGAAATTGATCGAGCGGATTCGGACCGCTCGCCTCAGGACTTGGTCAGACTTCTCTCGCGGGTCGCTCAGGACTCCCCTAGTGCGCCCGATCCAACAGAATTCTTGCGCTCCCGCGAGTAAAATCGTGTGCTTGAAGAGGAAGTTGGTGTCGCGGGCGAGCGCGCGAAGAGTTGCGCTTGGGAGAAGTTTGGCCTCCTGGCCTATTTTCGCCGTGAGAGGCGGACTCGGATAGTGCATAAGAATAGCGATTACCACTGAATTCGAGTCACGCTGTAGGGCCCGATCATTACCGGGTTCGCCGAGGTGGTGTTCACGATCTGAACGTTGTTCTGTTCGGTCGCGGTGTTCTGCGCCGTATCGCTGGTGCTCGAAATGTAAGAGACCGTAAGAGTGGTCTCCAGCAAATCGCCTTGGCCCTCGATGGCTACCGGCACCGCTGTGCCGGCCTTGTTGGTGACAAGCAAGTAGTTTGTGCCGTCGACGCCCCGATACCCCTGCGCGTACAGCGACGGCACGGGATTGCCGTCATAACCTGAAATCGGGACGGTGGGGCTGCCGTAGACGGCTGTCGGCCAGACCGCATTGCTGCCATTGACGGCGGTGTTGGCAATTTGCAGCGCCAGCCCACTGGTGGAATAGTAGAAGCTGAATTGCGTGTCCGGATTAGTGGACGTGTCGGTCGAGTAATTCGGGTTGGCGTTCACCTGCGCGTAAAGATAGCTCTCGAAATCGTCGACCGCCCGGATGATCCCGTTGGTGTAAGAGTTGCCCAGGTATAACTCGGACACACCCACCGCTTTGACCTGCGGTATGGTTGACATGCGCGCGATAAACTCGGTCAAGAAGACCGCATTGTAGATATAGGGGGCGAACGCCGCGGTCGCCGTTCCGGAATTCATCTCGGTGATGAAGACCGGCAGATTCGGCCCGATCAAGGGCTCGATGTAAGAATTGAAGTATTCGGTGGTACCATGCGCCAGAAAGCCGTTCAGCGTTTGTTCTTCAGCGGCCGTGGTGAGGCCGGCATCGGTCACCGGATATACGTGGTACGAGATGCCGTTCCAGTATTTGGGGCTGTAGGCCGTCATGCCGTTGTCCCAGGCCATGTAATTACCCTTCTGCCAGTCGAACTGCCCCTGATAGAACACGCCGACCGTGGCCGTAGGATCGGCGCCGAGGATATTGGTGTCGTAAGGGTTGTACATGGCGGAGGCATAGGACGCGGCATTCGGATAAATTGTCGGGAAGACGAAGGGCTCGTTATCCAGCTCCCACTCGATAATGTGGGAGCCCTGGGTCTTCGCCTGCGCCGCCATGATATAGGCCGAATCCGTGCGGGTATCGGTGAAGCCGTTAAAGGCTACGATTCCATTGGCGCCGACCGTTTGCAGCAGAGTGCCGTAATCGGCGAAGGATGCCCCGCCCTTGGCCTGCGTCAACAGTTCCGCGCTCTTCAGCGCATTACTGAAGTAGGTGCCGATCAAGGGCTCCAAGTTGGTCATCCAGGTGGCGTTCATGTGCGAAAGCTGCCAATCGAAACCCATGGAAGGCGTTCCGCACGGATAACGAACCCAGCCTGGCTTCAAGGGTTGCAGCATCGCCACATATTTCGGATCCCAATATTCCACGCCGTTGATCAGATACTCGTCATCGAAGCCGCTGAAACCGGAGGCCAGCGGTATGGGCGAGCTGGTATTCACGCTGATGACCGGTATGGACGCCAGCACGGTAAATCCGTTGACGATGGAAGCCTGCTCCGATAGGGTGGTAAGCGTCACGGTTTGCTGATCAACCGCGGCCGTGGAAGAGACCGTAATCTGCGCTACCGCAGCGGTGGGACTACTTACGGTCAGGCTGGTTACGGTGATGCCCGGGCCGAAATTAGCCTGCGTCACACCCTGGGCAAAGTGGGTGTTCGAGCCCTCCACCGCCACTTGCAGGGACACTCCCGCGTTGGCGGCCGCGGGCGACAGCGAAAGTATCAGCGCGGATGAGTTAATGGTCAAGAAGAAGGTCTTGGCCGCCGTCACTTGATTCGTATCCGTGACCGTGATGCCAAAGTTTGAGGTTGCCGCCAACGACGGAATGCCGCTTATCACTCCGCTCGCGGCGGTCAGCGCTAGGCCAGCCGGGAGAGTGCCGGAACTCAGCGACCAACTATATTGGCCGCTGCCTCCGGAGGCGGTCAGAGTCTCGCTATAGCTCGACCCCACGGTTCCGGCAGACAGTGGCGAAGCGGTGCTAATGACCAGCGCTGGATTCACGGTCAAACCGAAAAGTTTACTGGCCGACGCTTTCGTAGTATCCGTCACGGCGACGGTGAAGCTGAACGTTCCTGAAGTTGTAGGGGTTCCGCTGAGGGCGCCGGTGGTGGCCGTCAGAGAGAGCCCGCCTGGGAGCGATCCCGAAGCCACAGACCAATTGTACTGTCCGTTTCCACCGTTGGCCCTGAATCCAATACTGTATGGTGCGTTGACGGTGGCGGCCGGCAGCGGCGAATTGGTGGTAATGCTAAGCGCGGGGTCGATCATCAAAGTAAATTGCCCAGTTGCCGTCAACCCATCACTATCCTTTACTTGAAACCGCGCCGTAAAGGTTCCTGCCGCGTCCGGCTGTCCCGAGATTAGGCCGTTTCCCGCAGTCAACTTGAGGCCAGGCGGCAAATGTCCAGAAATAAGGGACCAACTGTATATGCCGGTCCCGCCAGAAGCGATTAGGGAGACCGAGTAACTTGCGCCCACCGTACCCGTTGGCAGGGTGGTCCCGTTGGTTATGGCGAGTACCCCGTTCACTGTCAGGGCTGTGGTGTTGCTGCTTTGGAATTGCTTTCCGGCAGAGGTGGTACCCGAGATCGAGACGTTATAAAGTGTGGCTGCGGCTACGGTCAGCGATGAGGGAACGGTGAATGCGACCCTTTCGGTGGACCCCGAGATTACCGTAACGCCGGTGGCAATTGTGGTAGCTGTCGGTCCGCTGCCAGCGGTAGCCGGCGCGAGCAACACCGTTACATTAACTGGTTGGATGGATCCCGCCGGGAAGTTGTAACCGAAGGCAGTTACGCTGAATCCGGTATCCGACGAGGTTGGGGTGGTAGTCGGGCTCAGCGTCACTTCCGTCACTGCCGCGGTGAGCAGCGGAGAATTTGCCAGCGACGCCAGCGACACGGCGGCCATAGTTGAAAAAAATCGCAACAGGAGGCGGTACATTGCTTGAGTCTCCGCCGAATTTGTGAGCGAGTCAATAAGTACTATAGGTACCTTTTATCTGCATTTGCTACGATAACCCGGCAAGGAGACGACGATGGTATCTTATCCGAAGGAGGGAAAGATGTTCAATCCAAGAGGCGATTTGAAACGGTTCTTGCGGGTAGCGGCTCTGGTATGGCTTTTCTCGGCGCTGGCGCAAGGGCAGATTGCCGGCTTGTGTAACACCGGGCAGACCGCCGCAACCTCAACCGGCTGCAGCGGCATGCTGGTTGCACCGAACCCGGCAGGCGGCGGGACACACACGGATGGAAACTGGGAACTCGCGTACCCGGCTCCCTCCCTCTTGTCGCCTACTCATGGCCCGTGCACCCTCCAAGCCTTCTTTCCGGCTTGGGTAGACACGCCCAACCTCGCGTGGCTTTCAAATAATTCCAGTGCCGGCTCGGAATGGATTGCCCCTTACGACGGCGAGAACAACAAGCCGTCAGGGTGGTATGTCTACCGGACGTCGTTCCCGGTTCCCGCAGCTATTCCGGGAGGGGGTCCGCCGACAGGACTGAACATCGGTGGCCGGCTTACATCGGACAACGCCGTGTATGCGTTTTACCTGGAGAGTCCGGCCGGCAGTTCCAATTGCGCCGTGGTATCCGGCCCTCCCGTGCCCATCGATCCGGCGGGCCAGGGTGCGAGCGACTATCAGCAATGGTGGAACTTCAACTTCGAGAATCCGATTGCGCTGACTGCGGGAAGCGACGCTTCCTTATTTGTGGTGGTGTCGAACGCATACAATAACCCCCCTAATGGATATTCGCCGACGGGGATGCGCATCGAGTTTACGTCTTCGTCATTTCACTAGCAGCGGTGCTGGATATCACCTAGTTCATTGGGACGTGAGGCGGTTCGGGCTGAACCAGGTTTCGCGGTTGGTATGGGGATAGTACTATACCCTTGCGCGATCCTTGCCTGTTGGCTGCGGCGCTCCCTATACTAGGGAGACACACCCGCCTTGTCCGCGAAGGCTTTACAGAAATTCGGGGTATACGCTTGATGATAAGTGCTTTCTTTCGCCGCAATTGGATGGTTTTGGCTGGCGTCCTGGCTGGTTGCGCGCCGGTGGGCGCGCAAACGCTGAGCGCCATTTCTTTTGGCGCGCAAGCGGAGAACACCACCAGTGCGGCCAAGTCCGCAACGCTAAAGAATACGGGCACGACGTCGATGACGATCAGCGGCATAACCGTGACCGGGAATTTTGCGAAGGCGGGTGGGACATGCACCAGCACGCTGGCCAAAGGGGCAAGCTGTACCATCCTGGTCACATTTACACCGCTCAGCCTGGGCGCGCTGACGGGAACGCTGACGGTGACCGACAACGCGGCCAACAGCCCGCAGACATCCAAATTGAGCGGGACCGGCGTAGCGCCAGTTACGGTTTCCCCGACTTCGTTGACGTTTTCCAAACTGCCTATCGGCGAAGTCAGCGCCCCTAAGCCCGTGACGCTAACGAACAATCTGAACGTTGCGCTGAGTTTCAATAACATTGCGACTACAGGCGATTTCGCGGTGGCTTCGAATACCTGCAGTCCCAGCATTCCAGCCGCGCCCGCAACCTGCACGGTTGGGATTACATTTTCTCCGACGGCTACGGGCACCCGCAGCGGGAGTCTGAAATTCTCCGACAATGCGTCGAATTCACCGCAGGCGGTGACACTCACCGGCACGGGTTCGGCGGCGGTATTGCTTTCGATTGCGGTTACACCGGTGAATGCGACCATTTACACCAGCACAACGCAGCAATATACAGCGACCGGCACGTATAGCGACGGGTCGACCAAGGTGCTGACGGCGGCGACATGGAGCGCGGCGCCCTCCACGGTTGCCTCCATCACGTCGACGGGACTGGCAACCGGACTGGCAACAGGTACGGCGACGATCACCGCCACCGCTGGAACTATCAACGGTTCGACGGGGGTGACGGTCTTACAGGCTTTCCTGAACACGGGCAGCCTGAATACGGGGCGGTATTATCACACCGCTACGCTGCTGACCAATGGCAGCGTCTTGGTGGCGGGTGGCATCGGGCCCATCCCGGGTGGAACGGGCGCACTGGGCACTTTGGCCAGCGCGGAATTATATTCGCCAGGAACGCAGGCGTTCACGTTTACGGGGAACTTGGTTTATGCGCGCGACGAGCACACTGCGACGCTCTTGAACAACGGAAATGTGCTGGTGGTGGGCGGCGTGGGACTGAACGGGATATTGGCGAACTGCGAGTTTTACAATCCGGCGACGGCGTTGTTTACGGTCACCGCGATTCTCCACGTGGCGCGTTATTCGCATGCGGCGGCGATACTGCCGGGCGGATCGGTGCTGGTGGCCGGAGGCTACGGCAGCGCCGGAGTGCTGAACAGCGCCGAGGTGTACAATCCGACAGGAATCTTCACAGCGACGGCGCTGCTGAACCAGGCCCGGTTCGACGCAACCGCTACGCCACTACCGGATGGCACCGTGCTGATTGCGGGAGGGGCGAACTCGACGGGGGCTCTGGCAAGCGCCGAGATCTACGATCCGGTTGCCGGCACCTTCACTCTGCTTACCAACAGCCTGAATGTGGCGAGGTCCGGGGCTACTGCCACCTTGTTAAACAACGGACAGGTGTTGATTGCCGGCGGATACAACTATCTGGTTACCGGGCCGCTGACGAGCGCGGAACTGTATGATCCTACGGCGCAGACCTTTACGCTGACGGGAAGCGAACCGACTTCGGGATGGTTAGGGACGGCTACCCTGCTGGGGAACGGCGGAGTACTGATGGCGGGTAGCGTGATTGGGGCGGCGGACGCCGAACTATACAGTGCTTTTGCGGGCACCTTTGCGAACGCGGCGCCGTTGAACACGCCCGGGGATCTGCAGACCGCTACTCTGATGAGCAACGGTACGGTGCTGGTTGCCGGCGGGCACAGTAACACAGGGGGCACGGTGCTGGCAGCGGCCGAGTTATACGAACCCTCCACCTTGTCGCCGGCGAATCTGGTATCGATTGCCATCAGCCCCGCGAGCGCTTCGGTGGCGGTGGGGGCCAGCCAACAACTGGTTGCGACGGGCACTTTCTCGGATAGCAGTACGCAGGTTTTGGCGTCGGTTAGTTGGACTTCGTCGAATCCCGCGGTTGCCACGATCACGAATGACCAGACGAATTCCGGGGTCGTTTATGGGGTAGCGACTGGCAGCGCGCTGGTTAGTGCGTGCGCCGGGACGATCTGCCAGACGGCGGCGACCACGGTGCAGTAGGCGTGCGGCGTATCGCATAACGCGGCGATTTTCGGCGGCGTGATCGACGTGCCGGCGACACCGGTACGCTAACCTAGCTGTAGGGGGACTTGGATGCAGCTTGGGATGATCGGTCTGGGGCGCATGGGCGCCAATATGGTGCGGCGGCTGATGCGGGGCGGGCACCAATGCGTGGTATTCGATCACGACGCGGCGAGCGTAGCGAAGCTGGCGGCGGATGGGGCCACCGGGGCCGCGAGCCTGGATGAATTCTTAAAGGCTTTGACGCCTCCGCGGGCGGTATGGCTGATGATTCCGGCGGCGGCGGTGGATGGTACGCTGGCTGAACTGACGGCGCGGATGGCGCCGGGCGATATTATCATCGACGGCGGCAATTCCTATTACATCGACGATATCCGGCGGGCGAAGGAGCTAGCCGCCAAGGATCTGCACTACGTGGATGTGGGGACCAGCGGCGGGGTGTGGGGGCTGGAGCGCGGGTTCTGCCAGATGATCGGCGGGGAGGCGGATGTGGTGGAGCATCTGGACCCGATTTTCAAGACGCTGGCCCCGGGGATAGGAGATATTTCGCGCACGCCGGGCCGCGAGAAGGCTGCGGGAACGGCAGAGCAAGGATATCTTTATTGTGGGCCTTCCGGCGCGGGGCATTTCGTGAAGATGGTTCACAACGGGATCGAGTATGGGCTGATGGCGGCTTACGCGGAGGGATTGAATATTCTGAAGCACGCCAATGCAGGGAAGGTGGCGCGCGATGCGGACGCGGAGACGGCGCCTTTGCGCAATCCGGAAAATTATCAATTCGACTTGAATTTGGCGGACATCGCGGAAGTGTGGCGTCGGGGCAGCGTGGTGGCATCGTGGCTGCTGGATTTGACGGCGATTGCATTGTTTGAGAAGTCGGATTTGGCGGGGTTTTCGGGGCGAGTTTCGGATTCGGGCGAAGGGCGGTGGACGATTACAGCGGCGATCGACGAGTCGACGCCTGCGCCGGTCTTGAGCGCGGCGCTTTACCAGCGGTTCAGCTCGCGGGGCGAGGAGGATTTTGCCGATAAACTGCTTTCGGCGATGCGCTTTCAGTTCGGCGGGCACGTCGAGCGGAAGACGGGCAGCTAGGCGTGCGCGTTTTGGTCTGCCTGCTGGCGGTGGGCGGGGCGGCGTGGGGTATGGGTCCGGCCGTCGCGGTGACGGGCGGGACGGTGCGCGGGATGGCGTCGGCGGACGGAGCGGTTTTCGAGGGAATTCCGTACGCAGCGCCACCGGTGGGCAAGTTGCGATGGCGGGAGCCGCAGCCGGTGGTTCCGTGGACCGGCGAGCGCGACGCCACGAACTACTCAGCGGCTTGCATGCAGAGCCCAATTGGGACGGGCGTGTTTCTGGGGCCTCTAGCACTGAAGTATGGCGCACATCCGGATACTCCGGCGTGGAACTTGTCGGAGGACTGCCTGTATTTAAACATTTGGACACCCGAGTGGCCGGTCACGGAGCCGCGGGCGGTGATGGTGTGGATGCACGGGGGGTCGAACCGTATCGGGAGCGGGAATGAGCCTGGGTATAACGGCACTGAGCTGGCGAAAGAGGGCGTGCTCGTGGTGACGATCAATTACCGCCTGGGGCCGTTGGGGTTTTTTGCGCATCCGGAATTGACGAAGGAATCGGCGCATCATTCGTCGGGGAATTACGGGCTGCTGGATCAAATGGCGGCGCTCAGGTGGGTGCAGGCGAACATTGCGCGGTTCGGCGGCGATGCGGCGCGGGTGACGGTGTTTGGCGAATCGGCGGGGGCAATCGACTCGGGGATGCTGATGTGTTCGCCGCTGGCGGCGGGATTGTTTGCGCGGGCGATTATGGAGAGCGGGCCGGTGGTGGGGATCGCTTATACGCATAGCCTGCGGCGCGGGGAGGAGTTTGGGGCGCGGGTGGCGGGTTTGGCGTTGAATCGTGCGGCCGGCGGGTCTGCATTGGAACGGCTGCGCGCACTGCCGGCCAATGCTATGCTCACGGCGGCGGCGCGGGCCGCGCGTCAGGAACCGAATCCAGAATTCGTGATCGACGGTTGGGTGCTGACCAAGTCGCCTCAAGCGGTATTTGCCGCGGGAGCGCAGCAGCCGGCGGCGATTCTGATCGGGAATAACGGGCGGGAGGCGAGTGTTTTCCGGGCGGCGTCGGGCGCCGGGAGCGCCGCGGACCAAGGGGCGCGGAAGACATTGCGCATCAGCTATGGGGGCTACGCGCCGTTTGCGCTGGTAGCGTACTTGACCGATTCGAAGATGGGGCGCCTGGCGGCGGCGGACGACTGGCTGAACGATGCGCTGATGACTTGTCCGGCGGCGGCGATGGCAACGCTGAACGTCGACGCCGGGCGGCCGGCGTACGTTTATCAGTTCCAGCGGTCGATACCGGGCAAGGGCGAAGCGGAACTGGGATCGTTCCACAGCTTGGAGTTGCCGTACGTGTTCGGAAAACTTGGAAGTCCGGATTGGAACTGGCTGCCGTTCGAGAAGCTAGATGCGGGGCTTTCGACGGCGATCAAGAAATACTGGACGAATTTCGCGAAGAGCGGCGATCCCAATGGGAGGGGGCTGCCGGTGTGGCGCGCTTATTCGGCAGCTTCGGATGCGTACATGGATTTCACCAACAGCGGGCGGGCGCTCCCGCGGAAGGGCGAGCGGCCGACGTTTTGCAGTTTGGAGATTCCGAAGCTGAAACAGCGACTGCTCGAGAACCAATAATCAAGCGCGCTGGTTGGCGGCGAGGGCATCCTCGACGGTACCGCAAAACTTGAAGACGGTATCGAGGCGGGTTACGCGGAAGCATTCGCGCACGTAGCCTTGGGCACCGGCCATCCAGAGCTTGCCGCCACTTTCCTGCACCTTATTTAGACAATAGATAAATCGACCGATGCCGGTGCTGTCAATTTTCTTGACGCCGGTCATATCGAAGATGATGCGCTGACGTCCTTGGGCCAGGGCGCCGTTGAGGGCGGCTTCGATGCGTTCGCCTTCGGGGCCGCGCATGACGTTGCCTTCGAGGGCTATGATGGCGGTGGCGGGCGCAACTTCTTTCTGGGTGATCTTGAGAGCCATGGGAAGGCGATACCACACCAGTATATGCCGGATGGGTCTTTTTGCGGAGGCGACGCGTATACGGGTTAGTGTTATGATCCTCGCGGCGGCAACGAATCCGGAGGCTATCCGCTCCAGATCTCCATCTCCCGCCGGCACGCCGCGCATCCGCTGGCATGTTCCTCCAATTGCCGCTGCTGCTGGATGTCGAGCGCTCCCGCCACCGCCAGCGCCGTCAGCGCGCGGCAGGCCGCGTGCTCCATCTCCTGAACTTCGCGCTCGCTCACAATCCTCGCCCCCCCGGAAATTTCGTTTCCATCGCCGCGCGCAATCCGTCCAGCGCCCGCCGCAGCCGGCTCTTCACCGTCGATTAGCTGGCGCGGGAGGCGCGGGGAGAGCCTGGATGACGGGGATGATTCGGGAGAGACCGGCAAGAACCGGCTGGCGGAGGGCGGGCGGGACGCACTCGCCCGGCTGCTCGAGTTCGAACGGGGCGCGGCGCTGGCGGTTGGCATGCAGCAGTTGCCGGCGATCCATCGGGAAGTGCTGACGCTGCGATTCGAGGAAGACATGAAGTTGGAGGAGATTGCGCAGGTGGCGGGGGTTCCGCTATTCGGAGGGTTTGCGGCAGATGCCGCAACCGGCGGTCCCACCGCAGCTGTTGGAGCGGACGCGGCAGCGGGTGCTGCAAGAACGGACGGCGAAGGCAGACCGGCGGTGGGAGGAGTTGATGCTGGGATCGCTCGCTCTGTTTGCGTGGACGGTGGGGCTGACGTTCTGGTTTGTGGCGCGAGTAGTGACGGGCGGAGAACTGATGGTGATGGGCGCGAATCTGGTGCGGTTCGGAACGTGGACCGCGGGATCGACGGTGCTGGTATGGCTGACTGCGGCGGTGGCGGCCCTGGCTTTGGGAAGACGCCGCCGGGAATTGAGGAGCGCGTTATGAGCAAATTGCAAGAAGAATTCGAGATCGTCCCGCGTCCGGCATTCGCTATTGGGACGGTAGTGTGGCTGGCGTTCTTTCTGCTGATGATGCTGGTGCCTTTCCGGCTGGATCCAGTGGGACGAAATTGGCCGCTGTGGGGGAAACTGGCGATTTCGGTGTTGCCGGGGATTCCGTTGTTTATCCTGGTGCTGCTAATCGGGTACGTGAATGCGGATGCCAAGCGGCGGGGGATGCGGTACGTGATGTGGACGCTTTTGGCGGCGCTGATACCGAATGCCATTGGGATCATTCTGTACTTTGTTTTGCGGGATCCGCTGTTGGCGAACTGCGCAACGTGCGGAACGCAGGCGCGGGCCCAGTTCGCGTTTTGTTCCAAGTGTGGGGCCGGGCTGAGACCTGCGTGCCCCGGGTGCAAGCGGGCGGTGGAGGCGAACTGGACGCATTGCGCGTACTGCGGGCGGTCTCTGTCTTGACAGGCGGGGCAGCGGTGCGGGATACTGGCATAGTCTAACTATGGCAGAAAATTTGCGGCGCGACGAAATCCCTCCCGGCACGCTTTACATGCTGATCCTGAAGACGCTGGCGCGTGACGGTCAGCTTCACGGTTACGAGATTGCGAACGCAATCCAGCAGGTTTCAAGAGAGATTCTGCAGGTGGAGGAGGGGTCACTCTACCCGGCGTTGCAGCGGATGCTGCTGAAGGGCTGGGTGACGGCGGAGTGGGGCGTGACGGCGGGCAACCGGCGCGCGCGCTACTACCGACTGACGGCAGCGGGGCGCAAGCAGCTTCACGCCGAGGTTGCGCAATACGAGCGCGTGAACGGCGCGATTCACAGGATTCTCGCGGAAGGGCTAGGGTAAGGCCATGAACGGGATTGGCGACCTTTGGCGCCAGTTGCGCCACCGGCTGTCGCGAAAGCGCTTTGACGACGACCTGGGCGAAGAAATGCGTTTGCATCTTGATTTGCGGGCGGCGGACCGGCAAGCGGATGGATTGGATGCGGACGCAGCGCGGGCGGCGGCGGGCAGGCAGTTCGGCAATGCGACGCGGGTGCAGGAGAACAGCCGCGCGGCGTGGGGCTGGACGCGGCTCGATTCCTGGCGGCAGGACTTTGTTTACGGATGGCGCACGCTGGCTTCGAATCCAGGATTTACGGCCACGGCGGTGATTTCGCTGGCGCTGGGAATTGGCGCGAACACGGCGATTTTCAGCATTCTGAATGCGGTGCTGCTGCGCTCGCTGCCGATCGAGGATCCGCAGCGCCTGGTGCAGGTCAGGATGGGAGCCGAGGGCGACGACGAACTGACCAATCCGATTTGGGAGCAGGTTCGCGAGCGGCAGACGGCTTTTTCCGGCTCGCTTGCCTACTCGCCGGATCATTTCGACCTTGCGGATGGCGGG
Source organism: Bryobacterales bacterium (assembly GCA_963738375.1). GTDB lineage: Bacteria > Acidobacteriota > Terriglobia > Bryobacterales > Bryobacteraceae > Bog-159. The sequence continues at coordinate 13,716 of CAVTWL010000011.1, forward strand.
GAGAGCCGCAAGGCAGTGGGTTTGTTCGTAAGCGGAGAGTTCTTCCGCGTGTTGGGCGTACCCGCTGTTGAGGGGCGTGTGTTTTCTAACGCCGAAGACCGGCGCGGCACTGCGCCGGTGGCCGTGATCAGCTACAGTTTCTGGAAACGCAATTTCGGCAGCGAGGAATCTCCCATCGGCAAGACGCTAAGGCTGAACCGGCATACTTTCGAAGTTGTCGGCGTAACGCCGCCATGGTTCCGCGGGCTCGACCGTGACTGGGGCTTCGATGTCGCGATTCCGATCGCCTGCGAGCCCATTTTCCACTCCGAGCATAGCGCACTCGACGAGCGCGCGGCGTGGTGGCTGCGGATCTTGGGACGGCTGCGCGACGGCGAAAGCATGGAACAGGCGCGCGACCGCATGCGGGCGATCGCGCCGGAAGTGTTTCGTGCGACGCTGCCCAACGACTTTCCGGAAGAGCAGCGAAAGCAGTACGTGCTCAATTCATTTTTCCTGAAGCCGGTGACGGCCGGATTTTCGGAAATGGGCACACAGTACCGCACGGCTTTGTACACGTTGATGGCGATTGTGGGAGTGGTGCTGCTGATCGCGTGCGCGAATATCGCGAATTTGCTGCTGGCGAGGGTGGCGGCGCGGCAGAAGGAATTTTCAGTGCGCATGGCGATCGGGGCCGGGCGCGCGCGAGTAGTGAGGCAGTTGATGACGGAGAGCCTGCTGCTTTCGGCGCTGGGCGCGGCGGCGGGTCTGGCGCTGGCGTCGTGGGGGGGGCGGCTGCTAGTCCATATTCTCTCGACCCAGCAGCATCCGTTGGATATTGACTTGTCGCTCGATCCACGCGTGCTGAGCTTCACCTTGGGCGCCGCGATTCTGACCGCGGTGCTGTTTGGGCTGGCGCCGGCGCTGCGGGCCACGCGCGTGGAGCTGAATCAGGTGATGAAGGAACATTCGCGAGCGGGGCTGGGTGTGTCCTCGCGCTTCAACCTGGGGAAAGCGTTAGTCGCCGGGCAGGTGGCGTTGTCACTGGTGCTGCTGGTGGCGGCCGGATTGTTTCTGGAGACACTGCGCAATCTTTGGGCAGTGGACCCAGGCTTCGCGCGGCACAACATTTTGATTGCCGCGGCCGACATGGAGCAGTCTGGGATCGCGCCCGCGCGGCGCATTGCCGCGTGCGACGAGATCCTCGGCAAACTGCGCGCTCTGCCGGGAGTGGCTTCGGCGGGCAGTTCGCTGCTGACGCCCATCAGCCCTGAAGGGTGGGCGGAAATGGTGAAGCCGGAAGGCTTCACGACGAAGGGACAAAAGGACAGCCTGCTGTTTTTCAATCGCGTGTCGCCTGGATATTTCGCCACCATGCGCACGACGCTTTTGCTGGGCCGCGATTTCAACGAGCGCGACTCGATCAACGCGCCGAAGGTGATGATTTTGAATGAAACGGCGGCGCGCGATTTCTTTGGAGCGGCGAACCCCATTGGAAAAACGATCATGATCGAAAGCGACGTGTATCACGTGGTGGGGGTGGTGGGGGACACAAAGTACAACCGCATCACAGAGAAGGAGCGCCGGATCGGTTATCTGGCATCGAGTCAGGATGCGCACCCGTCTCCGCGGTTCCGGTTCACGATGCGCGCGGCAGTGCCTCCGGAGACTCTGATCCCCGCGGCGCGGGCGGCGATCGGCGGGGTGAATCGCGGCATTTCGCTGGAGTTTCGCAGTCTGGAAACGCAGGTGGGCGAGTCGCTGGCGCAGCCGCGCACGGTCGCGGTGCTGTCTGCCGTTTTCGGATCGCTGGCGCTGCTGCTGGCGATGGTGGGGTTGTACGGGATCACGTCCTATGCGGTGACGAGGCGGAAGGGGGAGATTGCGATCCGGATGGCGCTGGGCGCGCCGCGCGATTCGGTGGTCCGGCTGATGCTGCGCGATGTGGCGCTGCTGCTGGCGATGGGAATGGCGGCCGGGTTGGCGGTATCGCTGGCGGCGGGACGGCTGGTGGTCAGCCTGTTGTTCGGCGTGAAGCCGCGCGATCCGATGGAAATGGCGGCGGCTGTTGTGGTGCTGGCGGCGGCCACGGCCATGGCGGCTTATGTGCCGGCGCGGCGTGCGGCGCTCCTGGATCCGATGGCGGCTCTGCGCGAAGAATAACCGGCGCGCTGTCGATTTTCATCGTGCCCCATAAGACCGCGGGTGTGATGGAGCGGGGATGTCCAAATCGCCCCTGGCGAGTCCAGGCGACTTCTATTGCAGCAGGGTGATGGGGATTGGAACAACGAAGAAACGGTAGGACACCCCGGCAAACGTGGCCGGGCCCTTGCAACTCTATGGCGCACGCCACAATGCGTGCGTCACGACAGGTTTAGAACCCGGACGCCGAAAGAACCGGAACGGCCATGGCAGGTTCCACGCTGGCGCGCAGCGCCTTGCTCTTTACGTTCCTGGTTACACCAAAAGAAAAGGTCTCGCCGATGGTACCGGCATCGAAGGCTTCGATGACATAGGTTCCGGCGACGTTCTGGACATCCAGAAAGTTGTGCTTCGATTCAGCGGCGGGACGAGCAATCGCGAGATAAGCGATGTTGACGCCTTCGCCAGTCAAGTGGACCACCGGCACGTTCGAAATGTCGCGGGTTTCAGAACTCATCCAGATCGTGTACTGACCGGGTTGCAGCAATTTGTCGCCGAAGTAGGCGGCGGCCGGCAGTTCGAAGGTACCGCGCAGGATCGGTTCGGCATTGGCTTTTACAGCTGTGAGACCAAGCGCCAGAGTAGCGAGCGCGAGGCCAGTGGAAATGTGTTTTCGAATGTTCATGGTTATTCTCCTTTAATGAAACCTCTTGGGTTGAACCTTTTGAGGTGCTTGGATCGTCTATGCTGTAGATGGGCGTGCTATTGGCTGGGTTGATGAGCAGGCAGTCAATTGAATGTTATGATGCAAATAGCAGAATGGAAAGGGCTTAGTTGGTTATGTCATTTCCTGCGCCGAGATCGATGAACTCCGTTTCCAACCTTCGCTTCGGACCGTTCGAGGTCGATTTCGAGAACCGGGAACTGCGCAAACTTGGCATTCGAATCAAGCTGCAGCGCAAACCGTTTCAAATTCTTGAGTATTTAATTTTGCGGCCGGGGCAACTGGTGATGCGGAACGAGCTGGCGCAGCTACTGTGGCCCGGTATGCACGTGAGTTTCGACCGGAGCTTGAACACGGCGGTGAACGCGCTGCGGCGCGCCTTGGGCGATACATCGCGGAACGCGCATTTTATCGAGACGCGCACGGGGTTGGGATACCGGTTCATCGCGTCGGTGGAAGAGATGAACGCGTCGGGAAGCCGGGCTGAAGCGGGCATCCAGTTGGTCCACACAACTACCGGCGCGGTCTCCGCCGATGTGCCGCAAGATTGTTTGAAGGGGCGGTACTTCTGCCATAAGTTAACGGAAGAGGATTTACACAAGGGAGTAGCGCATTTCAATGCGGCGCTGGCGCAGGATCCTCAGTGCGCGTATGCTTATGCCGGTTTGGCGGACGCTTACTGTCTTTCGGCAGTGTTTAACATGGGAACGCCGGCGGAGATTTATCCGCGCGCGAAGGATATGGCGCTAAACGCGCTGCGGGCCCGTCAGGATTTGGGCGATGCGCATGCATCGCTGGCGACGGTGAAACGGCTGTTCGAATGGGACTGGGACGGCGCGGAGGCGGAATATCTGACGGCGCTGGTGCTGAGTTCGAATTCGGCGGCGACGCATCAGGCTTTCGGCGCTCATCTGGCGGCGACGGGCAAACTGGACGAGGCGATTCGCGAACTGCGGCGGTCGGAAGAGATCGACCCGCTTTCCTCAATGGTGAATGTGGGAGTGGCTTGGGGACTGTATGTGGCGCGCGACTTTCAGGCGGCTTCCGAGCAGTCGTGGAAGGTGCTGGCGATGGAGCCGAAGTTCGGCGCCGCGCAATATACGTTGGGACTGGCGTATGCGCAGATGGGTCTGACTGAGGACGCCATCGTTGAACTGGGCAATGCGCGCACATGCTCGGGGGATCAACCGGCTGTGCTTGGCGCGCTTGCCTACGTACAGGCTTGCGCTGGAGACTCGGGCGCGGCGGTGAGTTTGCTGGACGAACTCGAAAGCCAGTCGCAACGACGCTATGTTTCTCCGTACTGGCTGGCGTTAGTCTACGCCGGGCTAGGGAAACAGGGGCAGGCTCTCGATTGCCTGGAGCGCGGCTTGGCTGACCGGGATGTATGGCTGACTTGGCTGGCGGTGGACCCGCGGTTCGACGGCCTGCGAGCGGAGCCGCGGTTTCGGGCGGTGCTGGAGGCGGTCGGGTTAACGGCTTAGTTCGCCGTAACCGGAACGCGCCGGCAGACATCTGAAGGCGTGAAGGTTGACATGAAATTCCTAATTGCTCTTCTTTCGCTGCCGCTGGTGGCGGCCAGCGAGGCTCCGGCCCCCGGTATCGCCCGGTACGCGTGCGGTCCGAATGAAGTCAAATTTACGGTGAAGGCCGATCAGCAGCGCCCGCCGCTGGAGCAAGCGGAGCCTGGCAAAGCGCTGGTATATGTTGTTGAAGTTTACGACCGGCCGCTCAACGAACTCGGCAAGCCGACCATTCGCGCGGGCATGGACGGGACATGGATGGGAGCCAACCGCAGCACCTCTTATCTCTCGTTCGCGGTGGACGCCGGGGAACACCATCTATGCACCGATTGGCAGGATGTTCCGCGGCGGATTGCAGGAATCAGGCCGTCGCTGGCGAAGTTCAACGCCGAAGCGGGGCAGACTTATTACTTTCAGGCGCACGTGGTGGAGTACAGCCTTTCGCTGTGGAGCCTGGACCTGCAGATGGTCAACGAGGATGAAGGGCGGATGCTGGTAGAGACATCGCCGCACAGCACCTATGCGTTGAAGAAATAGCGGCTCACGCAGTTTCCATTTCCAGGGTCATCAAGACCAGGGCGGTCCAGAGGAGATCGGCCAGGAGGAGATGGAGGATCTGCATCCAAACGGGTGCGAGGAGCGCGATGTTGATGGCTCCGGCTATGCACTGGGCAATAATCATGACGATGACGGCCGGGGCTGGGCGAGTGCGTCTGGCCCGCATGGCGGCTGCGAGCAGGAAGACGGCTCCCAGAACGGCGACTAGCGGGTGAAGGGCGCGGAGGCGCAGAAGGGTGGCGGCGGTGGTGGAGAATTCCTGGCGCATCCCGGCGGCGATGGAGGCTGCGGGATAGAGCGTGTCGCCTAAAGCAGCGATGGCGCCGCTGACCGCCATGACGATGGCGACGGGTAGGGCGGCGCGGACGATTCCCGGGCCGCGTTTCCAAGCGCGGGAGACGGGATTGGCGCCGAACCAGGCGGCGGCAGTCAGAACAGCTAACAGGATTTGCGTGTTGACCAAGTGGGCCGAGAGGTAGGCGGTGCGTCCGGCGGAGGCGTTGCGCTCCACGTATTGAAAGAGCACCAGGCCGGCTCCGAGCAGGGCTTCCGCTAAAAGGAAAGCGACGGAGAGGGCTGAAAAGGTTCGGGCGGGATGGCCGCGTGGAAAGAGCCGATAAGCCCAAAAACAGAGGGCGACGACGCTGAGGATGGCGAGGCCGCTGGTAAGGCGGTGGGTGAACTCGATGGCGGTTTCGATGCGCGGCGCGTGAGGTACGACGACGCCGTTGCAGAGGGGCCAGCGGTCGCCACAGCCGGCGCCGGATCCGGTGGCGCGCACGAAGGCGCCCCACAGAACGACCAACATGTTGTATGCGAGAACGCGCCAGGCCGTCCGGCTGAAGCGCCGGCAGTCCGCGGGGGATAGGTGTTGCGCGGGCGCGTCCACGACTCCGTGAGCCATTTACCTCAATGTAGCAAGAGGACCGGCAGTGCGCGCGTAGAGGACCACGGAGATGCCGATGGATTCGGTCATGCGGACGAAGCGCATGCCGAGCTTGTGCATAACGGCGATGGAGGCGACGTTGGCGGGCTGGGCGATGGCGACGATGCGTTGCAGCGCGGCGCGCTGGAAGCCATCGCGCATGGCGGCCGAAGCGGCTTCGGTGGCGAACCCCTGGCCCCAGTGTACGCGGGCCAGCCACCAGCCGATTTCGATGTCATCGGTTTCGGGGAGGGGCTGGAGGCCGCAAAAGCCGATCAACTCGCCGTCATTCTTCGTCGTGAGTTTCCAGAGGCAGAAGGTATGCGCGGCCAGGGTAGCGATCTGGCGTTCGACGAAGGCGCGGGCGCGATCTTCGGGCCAGGGCTGGCCGTCGCCGATGTAGCGCATGACCTCGGGATCGGCGGCGATGGCGCGGAAGGCGAGCCAATCGCCGGGCTGCCATGGCGACAGCATCAGTCTTTTGGTTTCGAGCCGGATGCGGCGCCCCCCATGGGCAGGCAGACGCGGAATACGGTGCCTTTGCCCCTTTCGCTTTCGACGGCGATGCTGCCGTGGTGCTGGTCGACGATCTTGGAACAAATGGCTAGGCCAAGGCCGACGCCATCGGGCTTCGTGGTGAAGAAGGGGTTGAAGATGTTGTCCATGATCTTAGGTTCGATGCCTTCGCCGCGATCGATGACGGAGATTTCGGCGTCGCGGCCGGTGGGGCGGGTTTTCACGGTGACGGCGCCGCCTGGCGCGGTGGCTTGAGCGGCATTGATCAGGAGGTTATAGAAGACGCGCTCCATGAGCTCGGCGTCGAGGGGGAAGGGGGGGATATCGGGCGAGTAATTTTTGTAGATGGTGACTTCGCGGGCGGCGGCCTCGCGGTCGACCATGGCGACGGAGCGGTCGAGGACCTGGGACAAGTCGGCGGGGGCGGGGCGGATCTCGAGGGGGCGGACAAAATCGAGGAAGCGGGTGACCAGGGAATTGGTGCGGTCGACTTCTTCGGCGATGAAGCCGGCGACTTCGCGGGCGACGTCGTTTTCCTTGGCGACGCTGCGGTTGAGCATTTCGGCGGAGGCGCGAATTGTGCCGAGGGGATTGCGCAGCTCGTGAGCGAGACCGGCAGCGAGCTGTCCGAGGGCGGCCAGACGGTCGGAACGGCGCACGGCTTCTTCGGCTTCCTGCAGGCTGCGATTGGCGGTGGCGAGCTGGTCGGCGACCGCTTTGGTTTTGGCGAACTGGCGGCGCAGGGCTTCGGCAAGGATATTGGTGGCGTTGCCGGCGATGGCGAGCAGCACGAGACGGAGGACGAGGTCGCGAATATCCTGCGGATACATGGTGCGCTGGTTCCAGTCGATGAAGCCGAGGAACGAAAGATATGCGCCGCAGGATAGGACGATAAAAATCTGAGTACCGAGGACGCCGAGCGAGGTGCCGGCGGAGATGACCGGGAGCAGCAGCAGCCAGAAATAGCCGCTACTGACTCCGTAGGTGAATCCGATCAGTACGTAGCAGAAGAGGAGCTTGAGGATGATCCAGATGACTTTGCCGCGGGTGGTGCCGACGAATTCGAGCTTGGGTTCGAGGATTTGCAGGGCGCAAAGGGCCACGATGGGCGCGATGTCATAGAAATCGCGGTAGGGAGCGAGGGCCGCCATGCCTGCAAAAAGGAGCAGCCAAACGACGTCCTGCAGTTGAATCCACTGCCTGGCGCTTCGCCACCTTCCGTTTTCAGCCACGATGCGTTCCCAGACCGGATTATGCCACAATAATTACGTAGTCTCATGCCCAACAACACCACGCTGGAACAGGATGAAACCCCAATTATGCCCGAACAAGGCGAAAACTTTGCGGACATCCTGTCCCAATACGAAAAATCCCACACTCATAAACCCAAGGCCGGCGGCCAGGGGCTGACAGGCACAGTCGTTGCCGTTTCTCCGGAGCAGGTTTTCATTGACGTCGGACAGAAGATCGAAGGCGTGATTCCGGTGGAGGCGTTCAAGGATCCGTCCGGCAAGCTGAGCGTCCAAGTGGGCGATCAGTTCCCGGTGACCATCAAGGGGCGCAACGAGGAAGGCTATTACGAGCTTTCCAAGATACACGTGGAGCGGCCCAAGGACTGGTCGTCGCTGGAAGCCGCGTTCGCCGAGAAGAGAGCGATCGCGGGCGTGGTCTCGGGAGTGGTGAAGGGCGGCCTGAGCGTGGACATCGGGGTTCGGGCGTTTATGCCCGCATCGCGATCGGGCGCGCGCGAAGCAGCCGACATGGAAAAGCTGGTGGGGCAGGAAATTACTTGCCGGATCATCAAGCTGGATGTGGCCGACGAAGACGTGGTGGTGGACCGGCGCGTGGTGCTGGAGGAACAAGAAGCCATCGCGCGGCAGAAGCTGTTCACCGAGATGAAGGAAGGCACGGTAGTACACGGCACGGTGCGCAGCCTGATGGATTACGGCGCGTTCGTGGACATCGGCGGCGTGGACGGGCTGCTGCACGTGGCGGATATTGCGTGGGCGCACATCAACAAGCCGTCGGACGCGCTGACGGTGGGACAGGAAGTCGACGTCAAGATTCTGAAGGTGGATCCGGCGAAGAAGCGGATCGGGTTGGGATTAAAGCAGTTGCTGGCGCATCCGTGGGAGCAGGCCGGCGAGAAATTCAAGACGGGCGACCGGGTGCATGGGACGGTGACGCGCCTTACCGATTTCGGAGCCTTCGTGGAACTTGAGCCGGGGGTGGAAGGGCTGATTCACCTGTCGGAGATGTCGTGGTCAAAGAAGGTGCGGAAGCCGGGCGATTTGCTGAAGGCTGGCGAAATGGTGGAGGCGGTGGTGTTGAACGTTAACACCGGCGAGCGGCGCATTTCGCTGGGATTGAAGCAGGCGCTGGGAGATCCGTGGGCGGACGCGCAGCAGAAGTATCCAGTGGGCGGGGTTGTGGAAGGGCCGATCGTCACGCTGACCAAGTTCGGCGCTTTCGTGCAGCTGGCCGAGGGCGTGGAAGGCATGATCCACGTGGGCGATATCACGGCGGAGAAGCGCATCAACGCGCCGCAGGATGTGTTGAAGGCGGGGCAAACGGTGCGGGCGCAGATTCTTGAAGTAGATACGGAGCGTCGGCGGATCCGGCTGGGCATGAAGCAACTGCAGCCAACCAGCATTGACGAATACATCGCGGAGCACAAGGAAGGCGACGTGGTATCGGGTCGCATCGCGAACGTATCGGCCGGCGGCGCGAAGGTGGAGTTGGGAGAAGGCATCACGGTGCCGTGCAAGATTGCGAGCGCGGAAGGGCAAGCGGAGGCGCAGGGGGCGGCGGCTTCAGCCGATCTCGGCTCGCTCTCGTCGATGCTGGCGGCGAAGTGGAAGGGCGGCGGCGGTTCCGGCGGGGGAGCGGCGAAACGGGAGCCGGCGCGGGCGGGACAGATCCGCAGCTTCCGGATTGTGCGGCTGGATGCGGGGGCGAAGAAGGTAGAGATCGAGCTGGCGGGGTAGCGATTTGCAGGGATTCCTCGTGCTGGCGCGAGCGGGGTTTATCGAATGCTCCGCCAAAGGTGCCCTCCGCCCTAGGTGCCATGTATGGTGCTGCATCATCGATGATAAAAATCCCGCCGGCACGGTGCTTTGAGCGGCGGAAAACAAAAACGATGCGGCCACTTAGAGGCTTGCAAACTAAGTGCTGTGCGACCGCTCTTTTGCACGCCGGTATCTGCGGGATTGTTAGATCGCAGCCGTCGTCGCTGGCGGGGCCAAGCACCCCGCAGCCGGTGAAGATCTGTGAACTGATCAAGAATCCTTCCGTCTATCGAGGCAAGCTCGTGACTGTTGCGGGAATCTACTGGTATGGTCTACGTACGCCATGTCGAAAGCCCCTTGTCACTGGGAGCCACACGTGGCCGACAGCCCTAGACATGGTCCGTTCGGAGTTTCCAGCCGCGCCAGGAGAAGTCGCCGCGTTTACAACGGACTCCAAGAGTTGGGACCAGATGGAGCAGTTGGTGCAACGGGAGGCGAGAGCCGGCTGGCGAGGAGAAATCTGGGTCACGGTCGTTGGCATGATCCGGGCCCCCGAATCTCACGTCGGAAAGAATTGCCAGATGGTGGGTGGGTACGGCCACCTCGGCGGGTATCCCGCATAGTTGATGATAGAAGCCATACTGAATATCGAAACCAAGGACAGGCCAACTTACGACTACGCCCAACTCTTGCAGCGTGCTTTGTAACGAGGCGACTCGTCGATGTCTACGAAAGGCGCCATGCAACCGAGAGACTTAATAGCGGCGGCCCTGACAGGACTCGCAGCTGAGTTAAGTTTTAGGAGCTCTGAGTTTCATGGGGCAAAGCGACCTCGCTTCCGAGCGCCCGTGGCTCCGGATTTCGCAAGAGCCCGGCGCAGAAATTGCGCTGAATGTCTTTCGCCATTCTGTGAACGGTCGTCTAGAGGCGATGGCCTGCACTTTACTGATCCAGGCGATTTTGTTCGCTGCACTTGCCCTCGCTAGCATTTGTGTCTATTGCCTGTCGAGCCTAAATCAGAGGTGAATCACGTCTTAGTCAACCCAGGCTGGGCGCGGCGACAGGACCGTCAATCGAACGTGCGTTGTTACCTGGCTCTGCCGAGGGCGCCCGTCGCCTTACAAAAACTTTGCTACTTGCTCGCGGAACCGCGTGTAGATCCACGAGACCGCGAGCAGAATCACACCGAGGGCGATGAAGGAGACGATCCGCGGCAGCGTATCGAGATGGCGCAGATCCCAGACGAAGAGTTTGAGGATGCAGGCGAGCAGCAGCGCGAGACCCGAGAGTCGGAGTACGCGATCGCGCAGCGGGAAGCCGGAGGCGAGCAGGATGACGCCTTCGCCGCCACAGGCGACGGTCAACAGGCTGCCTGAGATGCGGTAGTAGAGCAGCAGGGTGAGCAGCGTGGTCGCCAGGAGCGAGAAGTAGGCGCGGCGGCGGGAGTCGCGCGGCGCAGACAGTTGCGTGGAGTAGAAGCAGGCGATGGCGGCGGCAGTGCCGGATATGGCGGATGCGTTGGGCAGTTTTGCCAAGGCCACGAAAAACGCCAGAGCCGCGGCGCCGATGCTCTGCAGCGCAAATATTTCCTTCTTCCATTCGATGGCGGCGAGCATCAGGGCCAGCGCGGCAGCGGCCCAAGTGGCGGCCACCAGGTCCGCCGGGAGCAATGCCCAGGTTGCGACTAAGGCGAAGAGCAGGCCGATGGACGAGGCGATAGGCATCGGCATGCCTGATTCATCGTGGCGACCGCGGTAGGCGATGGCGTAGGCGAGTGCCGCGGCCCAGAGAGGGATCAGTCGCGCTTCCCAGGTTCCGTAAGTGGTGAGGCCGACGATGTTGGCGATCCAGACGCGGAAGGCGCCGGCAGCGGCAGCCGCATAGCCCATCGCGCGAAATTCCGTTGGCAGATGGCGGAAGCCGAGTTCGAGGATGACGATGGCGAGAGCCATCCAGGCGAGGCCGAGATAGGCCGGGGGCACCAGCCGCCAACTGAGGGCCATCGCGGCGAGCAGGGTGACTCCGGCCCCGGCGAGGCGGAGGAGGTTACGCTCGTCGCCGGCTAAGCGATCTTGGGCGGAACCGAGGGCGGTGAGCACGGCCCCGTAGCCGACGATGGCGGCGGCGGCGAGGGGGAAGTCGCGCAATGCCGCGGCGGATCCGGCGAGACCGATGGTCAGGAGGGCGTAGCCTTGCAGGCGGAAGTCGAAGAGGCGCTTCCACCAGCCGAAGGCGAATAGTCCGGCGGCCGCGGCCTGCCAGCCCCGCGCGATGGGTCTCGTCGGTTCTTTTCCCGATGACCAGAGCCAGGGCAGGCCGCGGCGGCGTAGCCATAAAAGCGGTCGGTGGCGAACATGGCGCGGTTGACATAGAAGATCACGGCATCGAGGGACGCGACCGGGATCCACTGGTCGAGCGGCAATGCCAGATATCGATGGCGAGCAGCCGCAGCGCTTCCAGCCCGAAAAGGGAGGTGCCGAGCCAGCGCAAAAAGGGGGCGCGCAAGCGGATACCGGCGAGATAGAAAGTCTCGGCCTCGACCATCAGCGCCGGAGGCGATCCACTGATGGTCGAGTTTCTGAAAGATGGCGCCCGCCGCGAGGCCGGCGGTGAGCGTGGCTGCGCCGCTGCCATTTTCCCGAACGGATGCGCGCCGCGGCGCTGAGGAGGTACGCCACGCGCCGTTGCCGCCAGCAGAATCCAGAGCCGCTCGGGCGCAGCGGTCTGCCATTTCATCACCGAGAGGCCCAGGAATCCGGCCGCGTTGAAGGGGCAGCAGCCAGGCTTCCGGATGCCAGCATGTCGAAGGTCTCGAACAGCAGCCAGTAGATGGCGAACATGGTCTGCGCCTGCCATAACGGCGCGCCGGTATCGCCGCGCATGACGACCACCGCGTAGGTGGCAATCATGCCTAAGAGGGCCATGCTGAATCCACGCGAAGCGATGTGCGACATAGAGCAGGGAGGCGGCCAGCGGGACCAGGGCAAGGAAGGGAAGCGCGGTCATGTCGGTGATGGCGAGGGTGGCGAAGGCGACGAAATAGGCGAGCCCGGTGACGGTTTGCGAGCGGTAGCGCAGGGAATGCACGATCATGCCGGCGGCAACGGCGAGGAGCAGGAGGCCGCGCCCAGCGACGGGGCTGTCGATGATGCGGGCAGGCTCCACGGCGTGCATCGCGTAGACCGTGACATAGAGTCCGGCCCATCCGCCGCCGAGGAGTCCGCGGGCGAAGATGCTGTAGCGCGGGCGCGGATTCGAAGAGGACGCCGGCGGCGAGCAGGGCGAAGCTGGCGGCGAGGCAGATGGTGACGCGGCCGAGTGGCCCGAATTGGGTGAAGGAGTAGCGGAGGAGCAGGGCCAGTCCAACGATTAAAACGAAGACGCCGATTTTGTTCAGCCAGTTTCCGCCGAGGACGGTTTCCCATTCGCGGGGGGCGCGGTGCGGGGTGGGCGTGGGCGCGGGCCGCGGCTCTGGGGCGGCGGCCGGTGGGGGAGGGACGATGCGCGGCGGCGGTGGCGGGGGCGGTGGTGGAGCTATCGGCACGGGGACCGGTTTAACGGACAGCGGTTCGGACGCCAGCGGCTCGGGATGCGGCGGAGAGGGTTGGGTACGGCGATGAATTTCGGCGATGAAGTTGCTTTGTGCGTTGAGGCGCTGGCGCAGTTCTTCGATGCGCCGATTCCATGCGCGCCAGGCGGTCGCGGACAGAACAGCCAACGAAAGATGACGATGACCAGGACAACGGTTATCGAGAGGAACATTGGCATGAAGAATCCCATGATGCAGCCTCCTTAGGAACGCGGGGCGGAGAGCTCCGCGGCCACGAATTCCCCGGCGCGCATTTTCAAAGCGCGCAGGTCCAACTTGCCGGTACCGAGTTGCGGCAGCGCGTCAACGCGGTACAGATTCTCGCGCTTGGGAAGCCACAAGCGCGGCAGGTCGGTGTCGGCGAGGCGCTGCCACAATTCCGCGGGGTCCATTTCGTGGACGTAGAGGGCGGCCAGGCGTTCGCCGCGGCGGTCGTCGGCTACGGCGGTTACGGCGCAGGGAGCGGCATTCAAGATGGCGGCGATGGCGTCTTCGATGCGGAGATGCGGCACCATTTCGCCGGCGATTTTGCTGAAGCGGGAGAGGCGGTCGGTAATGCGGATGAAGCCTTCGTCGTCGATGGCGGCGATGTCGCCGGTGACGTACCAGCCGTCGTGCAGGACTTCGGCGGTGCGTTCGGGCTCGCCGAGATAGCCGAGCATGCGGTTGGAGCCTTTCACCAGCAGCAGGCCGGCTTGATTCGGGCCGAGCGGCGCGAAAGTCGCGGCGTCGACAACTTTGCGCGGCGACGCCCGGGCAGGGGATGGCCCACGGTGCCGGGCTTGTTCCCGATTTGCGAATCTTTGCCGGCTTCGAAATCGGGCGCGTTGACGGCGACTACCGGCGACATTTCGGTGCAGCCGTAGCCTTCGAGCAGGTCGACGCCGAATTTCTCGCGGAAGGCGGCGGCGATGGGCTCGCGCAGTTTCTCCGCGCCGACCAGGACGAAGCGCAGGGTGCGAAATTCCTCGCGCGTGCAGTTGCGCGTATAGCTGGCGCAGAAGGTCGGCGTGGAGAGCAGGAACGTGCGCTTTGATATTTTGCGATCAGTTCGCCGATGGCCTTGGCGTCGGTCGGATTGGGATGGTAGACGACGCCGCACCCTGAGACCAGCGGGAACCAGATGGTGACGGTGAAGCCGAAGGAATGGAAGAAGGGCAGCACGCCGACGATGCGGTCGCGCTCGCCGATCCAGAAAACCTGGGCCATGGCTTCGATGTTCGCGAGCACGTTGTAGTGCGAGAGCATCACGCCTTTGGGGATGCCGGTGCTGCCGCTGGAGAAGATGACGGTGGCGAGGGAATCGGGACGGGCGGCTCCGGCGAGCATGCGGGCCGGAGCGAGACGGGCGGCGAGCAGCGCGAGCAGGCGGGAGGCGGCGGTGGCGCGGGCCAGAATGTCCTCCACGAAGACCATGTCGGCCTGCGCCGCCAATTTCGCCTTGGCGAGGAAGACGCGCGACGTGACCACGGTGCGGATGGCGCAACGCTGGCGGGCGGCGGCCATGGCTTCGGGCCCGCCGGTGAAATTCAGATTCACGGGAACGCGGCCGGCTAGCGTGATGCCGATGTTGACCAAAGCGCCGGCGACGCTCGAAGGCAGCATCACGCCGATCATATCTTCATCGCGGCGGGTGCGAGCCCAGCGGGAGACCAGCAGGCCGGCGGCGAGGGTGCGGCCGTAGGTGAGTTCGCGGCCGGTGGAATCGGCCATGGCGAAATGGCTCCAGTTGCGGCGGGCGTTGCGGACGAAGCGGCGCGGCAGAGTGTCGGCAGCGGTCTGGCGATGGGCGGTGGCGTTGGCGGCCAGTTCCTGGATTGCCTGGCGGACTTCGTGCGCGGTGGCGGTGGCGGGCATGGGATCGCCGAAGGAAACGGTGACGGGGTAGGGGATGCGCTTGGGCCACTTCCAGAAGAAGCGGCCGCGCTCGAAACTGAAGATGCTGCCCCACAGGCGGTCGAGGTGGACGGGGACGATGGGGACGTCGAGGCCTTCGACGATCTTTTCCATGCCGCGTTTGAAGGGCAGGATATTGCCGGTGCGGCTGATGGCGCCTTCGGCGAAGATGCAGACCACGTGTCCGGCGGCGAGTTGGGCGCGGGCTTCGTGGATGGCGGTGACGGCATCCCGTCCGCCGCCTACGGGGATGGCTTTGGTCTTGCGGAAGAACCAATTCAGGGCTTTCAACTGGTAGTAAGGCTTCCAGACCATGAAGCGGACGAAGCGCTGTACGCAGGCGGCCACCAGGAAGCCGTCGACGTGGGACATGTGGTTGGAGACGAGGAGGGCAGGTCCGCGGAAAGGCACGTTTTCCTGGCCGACGATGCGGATGCGGAAGATGGTATGGGTGACGAGCCAGAGGATGAAGCGGATGAGGAAGTCGTCGACGACGGTAACGATATAGACCGTAATGAGGAGGCTGACGATGCCGAAGACGAGGATGATGTGGGGGGGGTGACGTGCAACAGGTCCTGGCAGACGTAAAAGACGCCAGTGGCGAGCAGCATGCCGAGGGTGTTGTAGATGTTGTTGGTGGCGATGATGCGGCCCTTTTCGCCGCGATCGCTGCGCTGCTGCAGGTAGGCGTTGAGCGGGACAAAGAAGACTCCGGCGGCGATGCCCAGCAGGGAGAGCATGATGACCGACGCGGGGTAGGAACCGCGCGCGGCGTAGAGGGCGAGACTGAAGACACCCATGAAGATGGAGCCGAGGGGCACGAGTCCGATTTCGACCTTATCGCCGGAGAGGCGGCCGGCGAGCATGCTGCCGGCGCCGATGCCCAGGGCGAGGCAGGTCATGAGCAGGCCGACGAGGCGGTCGCCGACGTGGAGGGTTTGGCTGCCGAACAGGACCAGGTCCATTTGGAAGAGCAGGGCCAGAAACCAGAAGTAAGAGATGGCCATGACCGCGAGCCAGAGCGGGCGGTCGCGCAGGAGGTGTTTGGTGCCGGCGGCGATTTCAGCGACGGGATTGAGGCGGAAGGGCGCGGGAGCGGCGGCGGCGGGAACGCGGGTGATGCGGAAGCTGGCCCCGGTTCCGATGACGGCGATGGTGGTGAGCACGACGCCGATTTTCCATTCGGAAGCGCTCCAGGCGTTGAACAGGAAAGGTCCGATGGAAGTGCCGAGGACGATGGCGACGAGGGTGGTCATTTCGAGCAGGGCGTTGGCGCGGGAGAGGTCGCGGTCGGAAACGAGTTCGGGGACGATGGAGTATTTGGCGGGGCTGAAGATAGTGTAGTGCACGGCCATGAGGAAGAGGACGACGAACATCCAGACGACGCTATTGGAGAAAAAAGCCAGGATGCCGAGGGCCATGACCGCAATTTCGAAGATTTTGACGGCGATGAGGACGGAGCGCTTGCTGATGGCGTCGGCCAGTTGGCCGGCGTATCCGGTGAAGAGGAGGGAAGGGAGGACAAAGATGGCGCCTGCGAGGGCGAGGTATTTGCCGCTATCGCCGCCGCCGGCCGCGAGGTGGACGGCGCGGAGGGAGACGATGATGCGATACGCGTTATCGTTGAACGCGCCGAGGAACTGGGTGCAGAGGAAGGCGAAGAAGCCGCCGTTTTTGAGTACGTCTTTGAATCCGCCTTGTGCCATGCTTCTGTGAGGATGCACGGCGCGCACCGTAGCGCCGGTTTCGCAAGGTTATCACGGCTCAATGGGTTAGCGATAGGCTAACGAATTTGAGTGGAGCGTGTTGGGCATTTGACGCACACCTTTAGGACATTCTATGTACAATAGTCGGCGAGGCAGCGCATGGCTTTCCTGACGGCGCAGCAGCGCGGGTATCTTACTGTGGTTTCGCAACTGGCATACGCGAATCCGTTTTTGCCGGAGCGTGTGGAATGCGAGCGGGCGCTGTTGGGCGATGCTTTTGTGGCCGGTGAGCCGGTATGGAGCCAGCATGTGCGCGATCCGGAGGAGCCGCGAGCGAATGTGTGGCGGATCGTGGAACGGCTGGAAGTGCTGATGGCGCAGTTGCAGGCGCGGCTGCGGGATGGCGTGGAAGCTTCGGAGGCGGACCTGGTACTGTACGAGGATGCGGTGTTGCATCTTCTTTATCAGCGCTACTACCGGTATTTCTTTGCGGCGGCGTTCGGTCCGGCGGGGGCGCAAAGCGATCCGGGGCGGTGGCGATGCTACAACAGCTTTCTGGCGGACTGGCACAGTTTTTTTCACATCGAGGGCGTGCGCTTTCCGACGGGCCACGAATCGCGGCACACGTTTGCCTTATTCCGGCAGATCCAGCGGGCGTTTGAGCAAGTGTTCCGGGATGTGATTGGGGGCTCGATGCCGGCGGCCCGGTTGCGGGCCTCCATCTGGCAGTCGATATTCACGCACGATATCAGGCGGTACCGGCGTACGCTTTTTGCGCGCATGGGCGAATTTGCGACCTTAATCACGGGGCCTTCGGGGACAGGCAAGGAACTGGTGGCGCGGGCGATCGCGCAGTCGCGCTATGTGCCCTTCGACGACCAGCGGCTGGCGTTTGCCGACGAGGGAGGGTTCTTTCCGATCAATATTTCTGCGCTGTCGCCGACGCTGGTGGAATCGGAGTTGTTCGGGCACCGCAAGGGGTCGTTTACGGGCGCGACGGCGGATCGCAAGGGGTGGCTGGAGACGTGCCCCGCGCTGGGATCGGTGTTCCTGGATGAGTTGGGCGATCTGGATCCGGCGATTCAGGTGAAGCTGTTGCGGGTAATCGAGACGCGCACATTTCATGCGGTGGGGGAGACGGCGGGGCGGCAATTCCACGGGAAGCTGATTACAGCGACGAATCTGGATTTAGGCGCGCTCATTGCAAAGGGGCGGTTTCGCGAGGACCTTTATTACCGGATGTGCTCGGACCAAGTGGTCACGCCCAGCCTCAGGGAGCAGTTGGCGGATTCGCCGGCGGTGATGCGGGAGTTGGTCTTCTATATGTCGCGGCGCGTGGCCGGCGATGAGGCGGACGTGCTGGCCGGCGAGGTACTCGATTGGATGCGCGAGAATCTGCCGGAGGATTACGGCTGGCCAGGCAATTACCGCGAGTTGGAGCAGTGCGTGAAGAATGTGCTGATCCGGAAGAATTATCAGCCGTCGCGGCCGCGCGCGCGGAACGCGGTCGAGCAGTTCGCGCGCGATGTGCGCGGCGGGAGGCTTTCCGCGGATGAGTTGCTGACACATTACGTCACGCTGGTTTACAGCCGGTCGGGGAGCTATGAAGAGACGGCGCGGCGTTTAGGGCTAGACCGGCGGACGGTGAAGGCCAAGGTGGATCGCGGGCTGCTGGCGAAGCTGACGGCGAAGCAAGCGTAACGGGCGGGCTTTGGAAGGCGCCTGTGACTGCTAGCACAATGCACTCACCAACACCCGCCAGCGCGGAAGCGCTTTACTCCACCCATGTCAATCCGCAGCGGGTTCGCCCTCTCGATCTGCTGCAGATGAATGTCCGCTACGATCGCTGTCTCGGGGCAGAGCTATTCACACATGAGGGAGCGGATTCTGGATTTTCTTTCCGGCTATTGCGTGCATAACACGGGGCACAATCATCCGGAAATTATCGGGGCGCTGCAGCGGGAGTTGGCGGGGCGCGGTCCACCGATGCTGCAGAGCCATGTGCCCGGGTTAGCGGGCGAACTGGCGCAGAGATTGTGCGAACGAGCCGGCGGTCGACTGACCAAAGTCTCGTTTTACAGTTCGGGCAGTGAAGGCGTGGAGACAGCGATCAAGTTTGCGCGCGCGCACACGGGGCGAGCCGGATTGTTGTACGCGCACGTGGCATTTCACGGCTTAACGTTGCGGGGCGCTGTCGTTGATGGGAGATCCATTTTGGAGGGAAGACTTCGGTCCTCTGCTTCCGGGAACCGAGGCGCTGGCGTTCGGAGATCTGGTGGCGCTGGAGGAACGGCTGGCGACCAAACGGTTTGCCGCGTTTACCGTGGAGTCGGTGCAGGCGGAGGCGGGCATCCGGCTGCCGGACGGGGATTGTCTGCGGGCGGCGCAGGGGCTGTGCAAGCGCTATGGCGCGCTATTCGTGCTGGATGAAGTGCAGACGGGGATGTATCGCACGGGGCGATTTTTGGCTTCGCAGCATTATGGGCTGGATCCGGATATGGCGATCCTGGCAAAGGCGTTTAGCGGCGGCCTGATTCCGGTGGGGGCGGTGCTGATGACCAATGCGATTTACGATTCAGTTTACGGGTCGCTGCGGCGCGCAATCGTGCATACGTCGACGTTCAGCGAGAACGGGCTGGCCACGCGGGCGGGATTGGGGACGATGGATGTGCTGGAAGGCGAGCAATTGGGGGAACGGGCGACGGCGATGGGCGTGGAACTGCGGCGGCGCCTCACTGCGGCGCTGGCGGAATTCGAGATGGTGAAGGATGTACGCGGACTGGGGATGCTTTCGGGGATCGAGTTTACCGCGCCCCGTCAATTGCGGTTGCGGGCGCCATTCGAGGCGTTCCGAAAGATCCATGCCGGGATGTTCGGGCAGGTGCTGGTGATGCGGCTGTTCCGCGACAAGCATATCCTTACACAGATTTGTGGAAACAATTTTCTGGTTTTGAAGGTAGACCTCCGCTGGTGGCGAGCGAGGGGCAGTTGGCCGATTTGTTTTGGCGATCCGGGCGCTTCACAACATCTGAGTTTGGGTCTTGCAACGGCTTACAGGCCGTAGCGCCTGGTGTGGATTTCACTCAATCGGAGGCAGAACGAGGCTCTCACTTCAGTGCTGAATGGCGAAGTCCCAGACCTGCATGTTAGTTTTGCCGGGGGTGAATTGGACGATGGCGTATTCGCCGGGCTCCATTGGTTTCATGGGCCAGAGCTTGTAGAGACCATCCTGAGTCATCTGCTTGCGAAAGACCTGGACCTCGACGGGCTCTTCGACAACTTCTTCGGTGACCGGGATGACGCTGATTTTTTCGACCAGGCGGATACCCTTTTCCGGAGTTAGCTTGATGATGCCGAATCGCTCCTCGGCGGAGAGTTGAATGTAGAATTCCTGTTCGGCGTTGTTGAGGATATTTTGAGAATGCAGGCCGTCGAGTTCCATGGTGGCCTTGCCGTTGACGGCTGGGATGGGGGAGAGAACCTGCAGGACCGTGCGGCGTTTGTCGGTGTGGACTTTGGACTCGGCGATCTTGATGGGTTTGACCTCGTTGTTTTCGACGTAATAGACGCCGGGATCGCGGGGGATTTTGGCGATTTCGGATTTCACTTCGCGCTGGGCTTTTTCTTCCGCGGCGATCACCTTGATTTCATCGGAGGATTGGGTCTGCCGTTCGGCGATTTCGGACTGGGTGCGCTTGAGGTCGACCAAATCGAGGGGCATTTCTTCCCACTGGCTGCGCTCGACGCTGTAGTAGCGCACGCGGTCGGTTTGCACCTGGTATTCGCGGACGAGGTGGAAGCCGCCGTCCTTCAGGTAGAGCTTGATGTTGGCGGCCAAGGCCGCGAAAGAAAGCAAGAACAGCGCAATGAGGGCCCGCCACATATGTTTATCGACTCGTTTCGCGCCGCGCGAGTTTCATTCTTATAATGAGGCTTATGGAATATCGCAAGTTGGGAAGAACGGGCTTCGAGATCAGTGCGATCGGGTACGGGGCTTGGGGTATCGGCGGGACGCAATGGCTGGGCGGCAGCGACGACCAGTCGCTGGCGGCACTGCGGCGGGCGATCGAGTTGGGCTTGAACTTCATCGACACGGCGCTGGCTTACGGCGCGGGACACAGCGAGCGACTGGTAGGCCAGGTGGTGCGGGCTTGCGGCCAGCAGATATACGTGGCGAGCAAGGTGCCGCCGAAGAATCAACTGTGGCCGGCGCGGACGGGCATCGGGATCGACGAAGTATTTCCGTATGAGTACATTATTCGTTCTACGGAACGCAGTTTGAAGAACCTGGGGATGGAGACAGTGGATTTGCAGCAACTGCACGTTTGGAATCCCGAGTGGATCGACCGTGACGAATGGAAGCGGGCTCTCGAGGATTTGAAGACGTCGGGCAAGGCGCGGGCGGTGGGGATTTCGATCAATGATCATCAGCCGGATTCAGCGCTGGACATTGTCAAGACCGGCTTGATCGATTCGGTACAAGTAATTTACAACGTGTTCGATCAGAGCCCCGAGAGCAATCTGTTTCCGCTGGCGCAGGAGCGGGGTATTGGCGTCATTGCGCGGGTGCCGCTGGACGAAGGGAGCTTGGGGGGCAAGATCGACGAGAATACGACGTTCGCGCCAGGGGACTTTCGCGCGGAGTACTTCAAGGGCGATCGCAAGAAGCAGGTGAAGGAACACGTGGATGCGCTGATCAAGGATCTGGGGACGGATGCGGGTAGCTTACCGGAGACGGCGCTACGGTTCTGCCTTTCGAATCCGGCGGTGTCGACGGTGATCCCTGGGATGCGTAGCGTGCGCAATGCCGAAGCCAATTGCTGGGCATCGGACCACGGACCGTTGCCTGCGCAGACGCTCGAGATTCTAAAGCGACACGCCTGGGGCCGGAATTTCTACGACTGATCTAGCCGTGGCCGAAGTGCATCAGCCAGCCGATGCCGATCAGGGCAGCGACGAAGCAGCCGAAGACGTAAAGGCCATAGCGCACGCGTTCGCGGTCGTCGCGCTTGGTAACGACGCCCATCACGACGGAGGTGAAGAGGGCGAAGAGGATGGATGCCTCAAAATGGGTGAGGGTCATCTTCGGCATCAGCTTTTCCTTTTCGCGGCGATTTCGAAGACGTCCACCATCGCCAGGATGTTGAGCAGCCCGGCAGTGACCAGGAACTTGGTGCCGTAATCGTGAACGGCGCCCGCCACGTCAGGCTGGTTATAACCCATCCATACGCTGAGCAGGTAAAGGACTCCGTTGGCCAAATCACCGATGAAGCCGCCGGTATTGATGAGGATGGTCAGCAGGTCGCCGCTTTGTGGCTGGAACATAGCTCCCCGCATCATCAAGCCGAACAGGTACATGAAGGTGATCGAGACCATCAACAAGACGGCACGGCCATGACGCTTGAGGAGAAAATGCCCGCCGCCGGGAACGAGCCAACTGAGGGCGACAGGCCCTACCCAGGCGCTCAAGGGCGGCAGGGGCTCCTTGGGCTGCTTTTGCTTTGCCATTCATCCGATTTTAGCAGAGCCGGCTTACGCGATTGGGGCGGCTTACTTTAGTTATATTGTGTTTCCCGCGGCGTGTGAGTATACTCTGCCTCACGGAGCATTGCAATTGTGGGTTGGCGACGCTACTTGCGGGCAATACTGGTGGGCTCGATCACCTTCATTTTTGGCCTGATTTATGTGCCGCAGTGTCGCGTGCAGGTTTACGCTGAAAACACTACTCCCCTCAGCTTACTGGCGGCTGCCGCGATGACAGTGCTTTCTTACAAGTTCCCTTAGATGGGACGCTCGCTAAATTAGACGCTTGCTTACGCGCGTCGCTCGGTAAAGCCGCTCAAGTTTTGCTAAACCAGGGTACCCTGAGTACTGGCGGCGTGTACGGGAACGGCTACTCCAGCACGCGGGCAGTAGTCATGCTCGTAGTATTCGCGGACCCACTCGCGGTTCAGCTCTTCGCCGGAACGCAGTGTAATTTCCTGCCCGCACTTGGTACATTTCATGCGGAAACCCATTGAGGCAGCCATGGGGCCTCCACAAGAGGAGCAATCGGCCGGAGTATAACGCACCAAACCCTGAATCATGCGGACCCAGGTGTTGACGCGCAGGAAATAGCGCTGCAGGTCCTTCACGGGCACTGCGCCCGCGAAGGTTTGTGCGTCGGCTTCGGGCATGCGCTGCAAGAGGAGGCGCTTGCCTTCTTCGGTGAGGTACCCTTCGTTCTCAAGAATACCGGAACCGAAAACTTCGACGGCAGTCTCCAGGATGGACTTATCGGGCAGGAAAATGTGGAATTGAGATTCCGTTTCCATCGAAATTTCAATCAGATCGAGAGACTCGGCGCCTAAGTCAGTCAGGTAGGCATCGGGTACGATTTGCGAACCATCAATGCGCAGGCTTCGTTCAACGATCTGAGAGAACTTTTCGAAAATCTCTGATTCGGTCATTTCCGGCATTGCAGCATCTCCTAAGTTGTTGGCATTAAAGAGGACAGCGCACCGTGGCGCCTGTAGGCCGCTTATCAGGAGTCTAAATCGTGAGATCCCGTAACGCAAGTTAAAAACGGCCATTGCGGAAATCACGGTACCAGTACTGCCTCGCCCGTGCCTTTGCGTAGTATGCTAAGAGCGTCATGCCGGCCTCGAAGCCGCACGGAGCGGGACTGAAATACGCGGTCTTGGTTGTATCTAGGATTGCCGTGGTGGCCGCATCCTGGGCGGTACCTCGCGAGATCAGGGCGGAATGGCGGCGGGCCTGGATTTCCGAAATGCGGCATTACGCCTTTCTTCTGCGCCGCGGCGGGTTGAAGCGGCGGTATGTACGTGCGCGCATCTGGCACCATTTTACGGGCGCGATGCGCGATGCGTCGAGGCTTTTCTGCGAGAGGCGCAGCATGCGGTGGCTGCGGCTGAAGACGCGCACTCCCTACTTCAGCTTGGGCCTCATCGGGCTGGCATTCTGCACCGCAATCGCGGGGAGTCGCGGCTTGGCGGTGACGCGGGCGATGCTGTTTCCGCCCTATCCGGAAGCTGAGAGATTGGTCCTGATTTCGCAGGGCAATGTTCTGCCGAGTTCGCGGCACGCGATTTCTCCGGCGCTGCTCGGGTTTTGGAAGAATCACAATACGACGCTGAGTGGCTTGGCTGGCTACCGGTGGGACAAGGCAGGCACGGCTTGGATCACGCCTGAGTTTTTCGAAGTGCTGGGCGCGCGGCCTAAGAGTTTCGTGCTGCATCGGATTCGCGATTGGAAGCCGGCGGGGCCGGGACAGGATCTGGCGGCGATCGGGCGATTGAAGCCCGGTGTGACCACGCGGGCGGCGCTGAACGAACTGCGGGAGCTGGCGACTCGCTGGAATCCGGATCAACCGTGGGCCGACTCGGATCAGGCCCAGGTGACTTCGCTGGTAGCCCGCACACGCAGGCCATTTTGGGCTTACGGGGTGGTCTGTTCGGCGACGAGTGTGCTGCTGCTGGGGGCTTCTCTGATCGGGATGCGCACGGACCGGCGCCGGATCGGTCGCATTCGCGGATGGTATTGGGTTTATTTTGGCGCCAAGTCGGTGCTGTTGCCGCTGCTGCTGGCGCTGGTGATTTGGGAGTTTACGCGGGCCACGAAGTTTACGCTGACCGGCGGGGCTACGTTCGTGGCCGAGCCGTTTTTCGTATGGCTGGTGATCCTGGCTTGCGGGGCGATTGTGTGGTGGTGCCTGGTGGATCAATGGGCGCGCTGCCGGGCTTGCCTGGGTATCCTGCAATATCCGGTGCGGATCGGATCGCTAGGCGCGGTGTTATTCAATCATGCAGGGACGGAACTGATGTGCTGCGAAGGGCATGGAGCGTTGTATGTGCCGGCGGTGAGTTCCGATTACGTGCAGGGCGCTGGCTGGATCTCACTGGAGTCGCTAGACCCGGACAACGAGATCGTGAGGCGCTAAAGCGTACGCAAGAGTACCAACCCGGAATGGGCTTCGACTTGCGTTGGGCTGGTTGGAGGATATACTATGGCCAACGATAAAAAGTGCGCTCATCCGGCATGCAAATGCACGGTTGCGAACGATAGCAAGTATTGCAGTCCGTATTGTGATGATGCTTCGGGTACCGAGGAGATTTCCTGCAATTGCGGACATAGCGGGTGCTCTCTAGAAGACAGCATATAGGCTGAGCCGCTTGCGTCCTATACTTTCACCATAAACCTTGTTGCGGCAGGTCTGCTGGCTGGAACTGGCATTTTGCCTCCGCGGCCGCAGCCTACTTCGCAGTGCGGTTATGCACGCACCGGGGCGAATGAAAGCGAGACAACGCTGCAATCCGCGGAATGTGAACGTAGAGCATTTTGGCAAGCTGGCAAGCTTTGCCGTGGATGGACCGGTCCTGGCACAGCCGCTTTATCTGCCTGCGGTGGACATTACCGGCAAGGGCGTACACGATGTGGTGTTCGCCGCCACCGAGCACGACAGCGTATATGCCTTCGATGCGACGGCGGCGCGCGCGGCCAGCCCCCTTTGGCATGTCAGCTTACTGGGGAAGGAAACCGTTCCGGTGCCGGCGGGCGACCTGGAATGCACGCTCATTGCGCCGGAGGTCGGCATCACCTCCACCCCGGTTATCGACGTGGCGTCGGGAACGATTTACGTTTTGGCGAGAACCAAGGAACACCGGGGTACGGTCGACCTTTACGTGCAGAAGTTGCACGCGCTGGCGATTACGGATGGGAAGGAAAAGTTCGGGGGGCCAGTCACCATTCAGGCGTTCGTTCGTGGCAGCGGCGTTGGCAACAAGCGTGGAACGGTTCTGTTCGATGCGCGCCGGCAGAACCCGCGCGCCGCGCTGACGCTGATGGCGGGACTGGTTTATTTGACGTGGGCGTCGTCCTGCGACGCGGGTGCCTATCACGGCTGGGTGATGTCGTATGACGCGCATACCTTGAAGCAGATCGCGGTGCTGAACACGTCGCCCGATGCGAACAACGGCGGCATCTGGGCAAGCGACACCGGTCCGGCAACGGATGGCGAGGGTAACATCTATTTCGCGACGGGGAACGGGAAATTCGATGCGGCGCACGGCGGGCGCGACTTCGGGAACAGCGTGTTAAAGCTGCGGCCGGTGGGCAATCGACTGGCGGTGGTGGATTCGTTCACGCCTTTCAACCAAGCGGCGCTGGATGCAATCGATGAAGACCTTGGATCGGGCGGCGTGGTGCTGCTGCCGGAGCAACCAGGAGCGCATCCGCATCTGCTGGCGGTTGGCGGGAAGGGCGGCACGTTATACCTGATCGATCGCGACCACATGGGCGCGTTTCATGAGGGCTCGGACGCGAGCCTTTTGGATGCGGTGCAGTTTCCGAAGCTGATGCTGTTTGGCGCGCCGGCGTTTTGGAATGGGCACCTGTATGCGATCGCGGGGAACGATGTGTTACGGGACTTTGCGCTGCAGGAAGGCAAGCTGACTTTGGCGCATGCGTCGGCGGAGCCGCAGTATCCGGACGCGGGCGCCACTCCGGCGGTCTCGGCGAACGGGAATCAGGATGGCATTGTGTGGGCGATTACTTCGTTCAATTTTGGCCGGTCGGGTTCGCCCGCGGTGCTACATGCTTATAACGCGGCTAATGTGGAGGAAGAGCTGTACAACAGCGGGACGAATGCAGGGCGGGATGGGGCTGGGGCGGCGTTGCGATTTACCAGTCCGTTGGTGGCGAACGGCCGGGTTTATGTGGGGACGCGCGGCGAAATCAGCGTTTATGGGTTGCTGCCGCAGAACTAACGCGACTCGGGTTGATCGACGAGGCGCAGTTGGGCCAACGTTCCGGACATGCGCATTTCCTTAGTGCCGTTGGAGAGCACGAAGAGCAGGCGGCCATCGGGCTGCGTGGCTCCCTGGCCGGTGTAGGTCTCATCGCCGGAGATTACTTGCAGATCGGTGAAATGCAGCAGGGGGTTGGTGCGGGTCCAGGCTAGGGTGTAGGTTCCGGCCACGCTGGCCAATGCGGGCAGGTCTTCAACCGCAAGGCCGCGCGCGGTAAAGGCGCCTGTGGAGCGCAGGCGGGTGATCAGTTCAACGCCCGTGCCGCTCGATTCCAAGGTTGTATCCGCGTCGATTTTTCCAGACCTCCATTCGCAGCCTTTAGCATGCGCTATCAAGCGGTAGGTGGGGCGGGAGGGCGACAGGCTTACGGACAGGCTGCCGGTGACACGGCCCCCGTTGAGCGTGGCGTGCAGGTCGGTGAACTCGGCCTTGGTTACATCCCAGAGCAGGTGCGTTTGCAATGCAGTAAGGTCGGCGCCTTCGAAGTGTAGCGCAGCGACTTGCAGCACGGCGTCCACATGGCGATCGGAGAACCATGCGGGGGGTGGGGCACTGCCCAGGCTGAGGGCTCGCTCGATCAGGCCGCGGCTGTGACGGAGGGTGGGCATGAGCAGGCGCTCCAGTTCGGCGGCATCGGCCTCTGCGATCTTGAGGCGCAGGCGATGGGGGCGCGCCACTTGCGGTTCG
>CAVTWL010000012.1:0-449536 GCA_963738375.1 Bryobacterales bacterium
CCGCCAGCGATAAGCTGGAGGAAGGTGGGGATGACGTCAAGTCCTCATGGCCTTTATGTCCAGGGCTACACACGTGCTACAATGGCCGGTACAAAGCGTTCCCAAGCCGCGAGGTGGAGGCAATCGCAAAAAACCGGTCTCAGTTCGGATTGCAGGCTGCAACTCGCCTGCATGAAGCTGGAATCGCTAGTAATGGCAGATCAGCACGCTGCCGTGAATACGTTCCCGGGCCTTGTACACACCGCCCGTCACATCACGAAAGTGGGTTGTACTAGAAGTCTCAGGCTAACCCGCAAGGGAGGCAGAGGCCCAAGGTATGACTCATGATTGGGGTGAAGTCGTAACAAGGTAGCCGTAGGAGAACCTGCGGCTGGATCACCTCCTTTCTAAGAGAACGTGGGTGGAGTCTGAGAATTCTTAATCGAGCCGCCAATCTGAGCCGCGCGCGTAAGCAAGCGGTTTGGTAAGCGGTCAGTAACAGACAGCCGTTCCACTCCATAACCACTGGCAACCTTTCGGGGAAACCAGTGAGCCCGTCCCGGCACTCTTGCTTAGAGCACGCGAATGAATCCTAGCGGCAGTCTGGCTTGCCCAGATGGTCCGTGCATCCAATCGGCCTCGATTAGAACCAGGGGCCGTCGGCCTGGCAGCAATGTCAGGCTTGGCGGTCCAAAGTTTCGGGGGCTGTAGCTCAGTTGGGAGAGCGCCTGATTTGCATTCAGGAGGTCGCCGGTTCGATCCCGACCAGCTCCACCAGCTAAACCCCAATGGGCCTGTAGCTCAGTTGGCTAGAGCGCACCCCTGATAAGGGTGAGGTCGGTAGTTCGATTCTACCCAGGCCCACCAAACTTTAGAGATGACATGAAGAGGTAAGAAGCGAGCAGTCAATGCACCCCGCGCCTGACTGTTCACTTCTGCCTTCTTCAAACGAGGCAGTAAAGTTCTTTGACAATTGAATATTTGACGGGCATTTTATAATACACAAGTTGAAGTGTAGAGTACTTAAGCGCGTTCAACGAACATTTGTGTTTATGAAGTAGATTTTATGGTCAAGCTACTAAGGGCGTGTGTGTGGATGCCTTGGCGCAAACAGGCGATGAAGGACGTGGTCAGCTGCGATAAGCTTCGGGAAGCCGCTAACAGGCTGTGATCCGGAGATTTCCGAATGGGGAAACTCAATGAGTGCTAACACTCATTATCGTTATCTGAATACATAGGGTAACGAAGCGAACCCAGGGAAGTGAACCATCTCAGTACCTGGAGGAAAAGAAAACAACAGTGATTCCGAAAGTAGTGGCGAGCGAAATCGGAACAGCCTAAACCAGGCGATTCGAAAGGAGAGCTTGGGGTTGCAGGACCACAATAATCAGCTGTGATTCGATGATGAATCGGGTCAGAGCTGAGTTAAACAGAGGGATAGGGAAGTGTTAATTGAACGGTCTGGAAAGGCCGGCCATAGAGGGTGACAGCCCCGTAAGTGAAAATGCAATCCTCCTTCCAGTGGCTCCTAAGTACCGCGGGACACGTGGAACCCTGCGGGAATCTACCGGGACCATCCGGTAAGGCTAAATACTCAGTTTGCGACCGATAGTGAACCAGTACCGTGAGGGAAAGGTGAAAAGAACCCCTGCGAGGGGAGTGAAATAGTACCTGAAACCGCACGCTTACAAGCAGTTGGAGGGCTATGCCGCGCAAGCGGAATGCCTGACATCGTGCCTATTGCATAATGAGCTGGCTAGTTATTCTCAGTGGCAAGGTTAAGCGAAAGCGAGCCGAAGCGAAAGCGAGTCTGAATAGGGCGATGCAGTCGCTGGGAATAGACGCGAAGCGGGATGATCTACCCTTGGCCAGGATGAAGTCGGTGTAACAGCCGATGGAGGTCCGAACCAGTGTTGGTTGAAAACAGCTTGGATGAGCTGAGGGTAGGGGTGAAAGGCTAATCAAATTCCGTGATAGCTCGTTCTCTCCGAAATAGCTTTAGGGCTAGCCTCTGCGTGGTCCGTCGCGGTGGTAGAGAACTGATTGGACTAGGGGCCTTCCCAGGTTACCGAATCCAACCAAACTGCGAATGCCGTGAATGTGTAGCGAGGGAGTCAGACAGTGGGGGCTAAGCTTCATTGTCGAAAGGGAAACAGCCCAGACCGTCAACTAAGGTCCCCAAATTCATGCTCAGTGGGAAAGGAAGTCGGGACGCTCAGACAGCCAGGAGGTTGGCTTAGAAGCAGCCATCCTTTAAAGAAAGCGTAACAGCTCACTGGTCGAGCGGCTCGGTGCCGACAATATAACGGGGCTTAAGCATGATACCGAAGTTACGGGTTCGCTCCGCAAGTACGAACGGTAGGAGAGCGTTCTCAACAGCAGTGAAGGTGGATCGAAAGAAGCACTGGAGCGTTGGGAAGTGACTCTGCCAGCATAAGTAGCGAGAAACCAGGTGCGAACCCTGGTCGCCGTAAGTCTAAGGATTCCTGAGAAAGGTTAATCCGCTCAGGGTTAGTCGGAGCCTAACGCGAGGCCGAAAGGCGTAGCGGATGGACAGCAGGTTAATATTCCTGCACTACCGAAGCTCGATCAAGACCGAAGGGGGGACGCAGACCGTAAGCTCTAGGTGCGCAATGGTTTCAATCGCAGAGTGAAGGGAGATCCGGATAGGTAAATCCGCCGGGTCGTCTGCCAGGAAAAGCCTCTAAGGAGAGTTAGGTATCCGTACCACAAACCGACACAGGTGGACGAGAAGAATATTCTAAGGCGCTCGGGTGATGGTATGTTCAGGAACTAGGCACATTAGCTCCGTAACTTCGGGAGAAGGAGTGCCCACCTAAGACGTGGGCCGCAGTGAATAGTCTCAGGCGACTGTTTAACAAAAACACAGGTCTCTGCAAAGTCGAAAACGACGTATAGGGGCTGACGCCTGCCCGGTGCCGGAAGGTTAAAGGGAGAGGTTAGTCGCAAGGCGAAGCTACGAACTGAAGCCCCGGTGAACGGCGGCCGTAACTATAACGGTCCTAAGGTAGCGAAATTCCTTGTCGGGTAAGTTCCGACCTGCACGAATGGCGTAACGATCTGAGAACTGTCTTAACATGCCGCCCGGCGAACTTGTGGTCCCGGTGAAGACGCCGGGTGCCCGCCACTAGACGGAAAGACCCCGTGCACCTTTACTATACTTTTTCATTGAACTATGGGGCCATCTGCGCAGCATAGGTGGGAGGCTTTGATTCCGGGTTCTCGGACTCGGAGGAGCCAACGGTGAGATACCACCCTGATGGTTCTGTGGTTCTAACTTACTCCCGTTATCCGGGAGAAGGACAATGGAAGACGGGTAGTTTGACTGGGGCGGTCGCCTCCTAAACGGTAACGGAGGCGCGCGAAGCTTGGTTCAGGCTGTTTGGAAATCAGCCGACGAGTGCAAAGGCATAAACCAGGTTAACTGTAAGACCTACAAGTCGAGCAGATGCGAAAGCAGGCCTTAGTGATCCGGTGGTTCTGTATGGAAGGGCCATCGCTCAACGGATAAAAGGTACGCCGGGGATAACAGGCTGATCGGAGTCAAGAGTTCACATCGACGCTCCGGTTTGGCACCTCGATGTCGGCTCATCGCATCCTGGGGGTGTAGAAGCTCCCAAGGGTTAGGCTGTTCGCCTATTAAAGCGGTACGTGAGCTGGGTTCAGAACGTCGCGAGACAGTTCGGTCTCTATCTGTGGTGGGCGTAGGAGATTTGAGGGGGCTTGCCCTTAGTACGAGAGGACCGGGGTGAACGAACCTCTTGTGTTCCAGTTGTCACGCCAGTGGCATAGCTGGGTAGCGAAGTTCGGTCAGGATAAGCGCTGAATGCATATAAGCGCGAAACCTTCCTCAAGATGAGATCTCCCAACGTAAAGTAATGAAGAGCACTGGAAGACTACCAGTTTGATAGGACGGATGTGTAAGCGTAGCAATACGTTGAGCTGACCGTTACTAATTGCTCGTTCGGCTTGACCATAAAATTTACTGTCACACATGACAAGTAGCGCTGCTTTCCGAAGCGTGGCCCGTCAAATATTCAGTCTCAAAGATTCGCCGCATCATGCGGCGTAGTCGATCATTCTGGGTGACCTTAGCGAGAGGGTCCCACCCGTTCCCATCCCGAACACGGAAGTTAAGCCTCTCAGCCCCGATGGTACTGCACGCGCGAGTGTGTGGGAGAGTAGGAAGTCGCCCGGTTTAAAAAAGAAGCCTCAAGTGATTGGAGGCTTTTTTGTTCGGACCGTGTTGAGCTCGCGGCAGCATTGCCAATGGGCTCCGGCGTGGGACGCCTTAACCTACCGTTGCGTGGTAATCTAGCCAGATGGCTGGAGATGATGGTCCGAAGCCTATCGACGGCTCCTCCTACGAGCGTCATAAGGGCATGCAGGACCAGAACCTGAACAATCTAATTCTGAACTGGCCGCGCCTACAGAGCGAGGATAGTCCTCTTCCTAGGCGCTGGTGCCTCGGTTGGCGCGCGGAATACCTGGAGGCGCCCCTACCTGACCGCCTACCACCTACGAAACTCGCTCTGGAGGGAGTTCATGCACACCCGGCCGAGGAGTTCAAGCCGGAATGCCTGACGCTCATGTCCCTTGAGCACGCCGCAGCGCTCGTCGAACGGAGCGCTGGGCGGGACGCCCTACTCAAGCATCTGACCGATAGCTTCACTGTGGCCGAGCCGCTCTGGCGCTTACGTTCTGCCCTACATTCGGCCAACCGCCGTCTTCAGTACGAACTACGACTCGATGATCGAACAGGGGTACGGACTCCACACGGCCGTCGAGGTCGGCGCCCTGCGTCCGTATTACAAGGACGAAACTCCTATTGCAAATGAAATCCCGCTCTACAAGCCGCACGGGAGCACTGAGAAGGCAACGAACCTCGTTGGCGAGGGCGGCCTAGTCATTACCCAGTTCGACTATATTGAAATGCTGAATTACCGGGCGGTAGATGCTCAAAGCGTTGCTTATCCGCATTGCAGAGCACCTGCGTGATCTTTATCGGCTACAGCTTTCAGGACCTGGATATCGCCACTGCCCTCTCCGAGATGCGGAATCCAGTCAACCTCCGGACAATCCCTTGGTACGCTGGTTCCCGCGCGACGATGAAAATGTGCGCGCAATGTACAACGAGCGGTACGGGATCAGGCAAATCAACAGGACCTTCTTTGACTTCATGATGGACCTTGACCAGAAGGTAAACTTTATACCGGACAAATGGAAGTTCGCGATGCTCGACAGCATCCACGGGGTTGCCAAATCGGGTGCTACCAGTTGTATGGCGGCGGCGCCGAGTAGATCTTAACTCCATGGGCCAGATAGCATTTCCTCGCATAGCGCCAGGATTTCACCGTGCTCGGAAGCGCGGTTTCGTTTGATAAGGATTTCAGGATACCAGCTCCCGTCTATCAGTCGCTGCTTCGCGATGAATGGCAGTTGTATTCCCGCAGATCCAAAGATCTGCCTGCTCTCTCGTAGGCCCTAATTAGCACGTCCGCGAGCCAACCGTCGAGGTGTCTGCGAAGTACCCCGCATGAGGCGAACCAGCGGGAAGAAGGTGAGGGCGCACATCGAGAGTCTTAGAGGTTTTCTTGCAGGGCTCGTCGAGGTTCTCGCTGGATATCGGACCGTACAGGTACCGCCGCAGCTCGTTTAAGCACGTGACCAGGTCCCAGTCGACTCCCTGCGAGAACCGTAGGGGATTGACGGTTCCGCGCTTCGGATGAAGGAGTAGGTGCCGGTAGATAATGCAAGATGTAGTTTCTTGGATTCTTGCAATCGTCCTCTTCGACGGCTGAACGCTGTATGGATAGATCTCGTGACCGAGGAAGGTAAGCTCTCCTTAGCTTTCAACTCAGCCCGCGCTGGGTCCGCTACCAGCGAGATACCTGGTGACTTCATGAGATTTATCTCGGCGCCGGAGCGCTTTCCATGCTCGATCATAATGCCGGCCAGCCGATGCGCAGTGTTGTAGTCGTCACAGACGATGATGGTGTCATCAGCAAATCGCGCAAACGACGCTCCACTTCGTTCGATCTCTCGGTCCAATTCAAGACACGCCATATTGGCCAGGAACAGGGAGATAGTAGTTCCCTGCGGAAACCCGACCGAGAACACTGGAACTCGCCAGCCTTGTAGGCGTTGACAGAATTTGCGTAGTCGTGCCTCAAAAAGGCCGAGATGAGCAATTTTTCCCGGGGGGCGAGCCTTACAAGAGCCCGAGATGACCGTTTCCAAGTAATCGTGACGCACACTGTCGAAATACTTGGCGAAGTCATACTCAAGGATGTACGCCCTTCGGTTGCGCGCCAGGGCGGCGGCTATGTGTTCCAGGGCGTGCTGGGCGTTACGGCCAATTCTGTACGCGTACGCGTAATTGCTGAAACCAGGATCGTTCCGCCGTGCGAGACTGTCAAAAAGCCACCTGGATACGGCCGAATCGACAACCGTGAAAATCGCAATTTCACGTGTTCCGCCCGTGGGCTTTGGAATGCGCATCTTGAGGCTGGGCCGGGGAGAATACTTGCCGGCCCTGATCCGGGATGCTAGAGCGTGCGAAATCGAGTCGGCGTGTCGGCGCACATAGAAGGGATCGAACTGCTGGTCGAGAGCCCACCGCCGCGGCGTAATTCTGGCGGGAGAGTGCGCCTGCTGTCCACTTGTCCTCTGATAGTGCTGGCGCCTCTGGGCCGCGCTCCGGAGGTTGGACATGTACCGCGCGATATGCTTGTCCGCCTCGTCGTGCAGGTACTGGTTGAGTTGGCCCCGCATTGCGTTGTTCCGTGAGCGGGAAGCGCCCAGAAGTAGAGGATTAGGTTGCAAAGTTGGATGGGCCTTAGCAGACCCACCCCGCAAGGAGCATCCTGGGCGCTCCCTAAACCATCTTTGGTTTGGTACGATTATACACCCTCCCCAGAGTGGTTGGTAAGAGAAACTCCGGGAGGGAAGCGGCGTGGCGACGTCCCTCGGGGCCGGGCGGCGTTCTGGAAAGGAAGTGCAAAGGCATAAGCCAGGTTAACTGCGAGACCTACAAGTCGAGCAGATGCGAAAGCAGGCCTTAGTGATCCGGTGGTTCTGTATGGAAGGGCCATCGCTCAACGGATAAAAGGTACGCCGGGGATAACAGGCTGATCGGAGTCAAGAGTTCACATCGACGCTCCGGTTTGGCACCTCGATGTCGGCTCATCGCATCCTGGGGGTGTAGAAGCTCCCAAGGGTTAGGCTGTTCGCCTATTAAAGCGGTACGTGAGCTGGGTTCAGAACGTCGCGAGACAGTTCGGTCCCTATCTGTGGTGGGCGTAGGAGATTTGAGGGGGCTTGCCCTTAGTACGAGAGGACCGGGGTGAACGAACCTCTTGTGTTCCAGTTGTTCCGCCAGGAGCATAGCTGGGTAGCGAAGTTCGGTTAGGATAAACGCTGAATGCATATAAGCGTGAAACCTTCCTCAAGATGAGATCTCCCAACCGTAAAAGATAATAAGAGCACTGGTAGACTACCAGTTTGATAGGACGGGTGTGTAAGCGTAGCAATACGTTGAGCTGACCGTTACTAATTGCTCGTTCGGCTTGACCATAAAATTTGCTGTTAATGCAAAGTGTTTTCGAGCCGCGACAGGACGTTCGAAGCGGCCCGTCAAATATTCAGTCTTACGAGATTCGCCGCAACATGCGGCGAGCGATCTTCTGGGTGATTATAGCGAGAGGGACCCACCCGTTCCCATCCCGAACACGGAAGTTAAGCCTCTCAGCCCCAATGGTACTGCACGCGCGAGTGTGTGGGAGAGTAGGAAGTTGCCCGGTTTAAAACAAGAAGCCTCCAAGCGATTGGGGGCTTTTTTGTTTTGCATAGGCACGCTCGAATGCCGCCTCGTGGTTTCGCCACACTACCAGTACGTCGAAAAACCTACTTCAAGAGGCTTTCCAAAGCCGCGCACTCGGCAAAGCCCCGCTTCCCGACAGCTGCTGTCAGGGTATATCGCCGTCGCCCACGCCAAGGGTCGGCCGGCTTCTGCCCCAGTCGCAACCGGAATCCTCGACTACCGCCGCCTCCTTCCTAAAAAAACGAACTCCCCCCTAAATCAGGCCGCAGTCCGTCAGAAACTGGCGCAGCACCGCCCCAACCTTCAAATATTCCTCGTAGCTAACCGGCTTGCGAAAGTAATGCGCCCCCAGCTTGGCCGCCTCCGCGCGATCCGCCGGCGAATCCGAAGAAGTCACCACCAACACTGGCAGATCCTTGAACTTCTCGCTCGCCCGCACCCGCCGCAGCACTTCGAACCCGTCCACCTTAGGCAGGTTTAAGTCCAGTAGCAAGACATCCGGGCAAAAAACCTCACCGCCGCTCTCCGCCTTCGCCAAAACATCAATAGTCCGCTCGCCATCCGTGGCGAACGAAACCTCTACCGGCAGTCTCTCCGACTTGATCGCCTCGCGCACCAGCAGAGCATCCGGCAAGTTGTCCTCAGCCAAAAGCAGATTGACCCGCCGCCGCCCGCTCTCTCGCGGATTGTTCCGGGAGGCTGAAGGTAAAGGTGGATCCCTCTCCGGGCGTGGATTCGACCCAGATCCTCCCTCCGTACCGCTCAACCACCCGCTGGCAAATTGCCAGTCCGATCCCTGTCCCGCTGTAAGTCTCATCGCGATGCAGTCGCTTGAATACTCCAAAGATTTTCTCCTTGTAACGGGAATCGATGCCGATCCCATTGTCCCGCACGGAAACCCGCCACCCGCCGCCCTGCCGCACCGCCGAAATATGTACCTGCGGCGAATTGCCGCCTCGATACTTGATCGCGTTGCCAATCAGATTCTGGAACAATTGCTGCAGGTGCGCCTCGCCAATAAAAAGCCGCGGCAGCGCATCGTGCGTCACCACCGCCCCGCTCTCGCGAATCGCTTCCGCCAGGTTCGCCAGAGTCTGCTCCAATATTACCCCCGCATCCACGCTGGTCAGGTTGTCGGGCGCTTGCCCCGCCCTCGTGTACGCCAGTAAATCGTTGATCAACGTAGCCAGCCGCCGCCCTCCTTCCGTCAGAAACCCCAGAAATTGCTTTCCGTCTTCGTCTAGTACCCCAGCGTACCGTTGCGCCACCACTTCGCTGTAGACAGCGACATTCCGGATCGGCTCCTGCAAATCGTGGCTCGCGGAGTAAGCAAATTGCTGCAAGTCCTCATTCGCCCGCCGCAATTCCTCTTCCTTCTCCTTTTGCTCATGGATTTCGGTGGACGATCCAATCCACATGGATATATTCCCGCGCTCACCCCGCATCGCCTGTGCGCGGCTCAAATGCCAGCGATATTCGCCGTCCGCCCGCCGGAACCGCGCTTGAAAATGAAACGGCTCGCCGCTCTCGAGCGAATGCCTCCACGTCTGCAGGCTCCCCTCAACGTCGTCCGGATGCACGAATTGCGTCCATGCCCAATCCTTGATCTGTTCGAAAGTCAGTCCGGTAAATTCCGACCATTGCTGGTTGTAATAATCGATGTCTCCCGCCGGCGTCGCAGTGAAAATCTTCTGCGGCATCGACTCCGCCATGAAGCGAAACCGCTCCCGCGCCTTCTCCGCTTCCCGCAGCGCCGCCTCCCGGTCCCGCAGCGCCGTCCGCAGGCTTTGATCGCGCGATTGTATGCCTTCCAGCATCTCGTTGAACCGGTCCACCAGCACGCCCAGTTCGTCGTCCGATAGCTTTTCAGCCCGAATGCTGTAATCGTTTGTCTCCGCTACCGACGTGGTCGCCCCCACCAGCCGCGATATCGGATTGGCGATGAATGCCTGCAGCACCGACGACAGCAGGAACGCGATCAAAATCGAGATCAGCAGCACGCCCAGCACCGAGCCGCCATACAGTTGGAAGCGCTCGGAAACCTCCGCCAGATCGTAAAGCATGGTCAGCGTCCCAATCCGCTTGCCGTCCAGCAGGATCGCGCGCGAGATCGCTACACCCGCCCCCCCGAACCGCAGTTCATCTCTCCCACCCCCCGGCACGCATCCCGCGTTCGAATTCGCGCGCGCATAGCGCGCCAGCAATTTCCCGTCCGCCTCGTAGATGCACGCGTTCACGATGTGCGGCCGCGCTCGCAGCGCCGCCAGCGTTTCGCTCCCCACTTTCGCATCGTCGAATGAGATGGCCGCCGTGCTGTTGTCGCCCACGATCCCCGCCAGTGACGTCAAATCCCGGCGCAAATATTGCCGGAACAGCAGGGTATCGGACAGCATAATCCCTACCCCTGCCAGCAGCAGGGCGGCCGCCGTAGTGGCCATGATGATGATCGTCAGCTTTCGCTTGATCGGCATGTCGCGAAACGTCATCATCGCCTGTCCCTATCTTTCAACCGAACTCGCCACGTTCAAAAGTCTGGCGCTCAGCTTAAGCCCGGCCTTCTCCGCCGCCGTCTGGTTAATCGCGAACCGCACGTGCCGCTTCTCGATGAAGAAGGCGATCATGCCCCCCTCGCGCGTAAAACTCTCGCCTTCCCCTACGGTCAAAATCCCCGCTTCCAAGCCCGCTAAGATCCGCGCTCTTTCCTTTTCCGGCGGCCCCAGAAATAGAACCTGGCAGCGTCTCGCCGCCGGCGCCTCCATGATCCTTCTCACCGTCACTTTCCGCCCGCTCACCGCTTCGCCTGCCACCGCCTGATCCAGGCTAACCCCAAAAGGGTCGTCGCCCAGCACGCAAATCTCGATCGGGGAGTCCGCTCCTGCAAATGCCCCAGCGGGCCATTCTACGAATTTCGTGAAATTCAACAGGAAAACTGCCTTCACCTGATACTCGAGCGGTTCCCCGCGAACCGGCGCTGGCGCCAAAAGAAACAGCACCGCACCCAGGATTGCCAGCCCGCATGCCGCGTGTCTCCATCGTCCCACGCGCACGCCCCTCACCGGCTCCATGTCAGTCTTGCGTAAACGCTTCGTCGAATCCACACCGGCGGCCCGGGCTCACTCTGCGCATACTCGAGATGCCAGGGTTGCAACAGATTCTGCCCCACCACGGATAACTCCGCGTGCTGGCCCAGCCGGTAGCCGATCCGCGCATCGCCCGTGCAATACGACGCAACTCCCAGTCCCGGCAGCGCGCTCACATAGCGGTAAGACAAATCCACCTGCCACCGTTTCGTAAGATCGAAGGCGGACTGCACCGCTACCTGATGCCGCGGGCTCGACCCCGCCTCCGTCGGACCAGTTGGCAATTGGATGAAAGCCGTCAGATCCGGCTTGTTGTAAACATCCATGTGCAGGTACGAATACGACCCCCGCAGCCGCCACGCTTTGCTCGGCCGCCACTCCGGCGCGACCTCGATGCCCTTGGTATAGGCGTCCAGACCATTCTGAAACTGCGCCGGCAGTAAGAGATGCGTAGGCGCCGGTTCGTCCTCTTCGTACGGGCCGCCCGTAATGTCTTCGCTGAAAAGGTTGTGGTAGTGGTTATAAAACGTCGACAGATCCACGTACAGAGTCTGTCCCAGCAGTCTCCGGTAACCCACTTCAAAGCCGTTCAACTGTTCGGGCGCAAAATTTGTGTTGGCGTTGAAGCGCGCAAAATAAGGTGTCCCGTTGGCCAGCGTGGTCTGGTAACCCAGTAGGTAAAAATCCTCCTCCGCATCCGAAGGCGCTCGCAGCGCGTGCGTGAACGCCGCCCAAACCGTCTGCCTGTCGCTCGGTGTCCACCGCAGCCGGATACTCGGCTGCGGCTCGAATCCGGTGTAATTGGTCCGCACCAGTTTCGCGCCTAGGATCAGCGCCAGCCGCCGGTCCACCAGGCCCACTTCGTCCTGCACGAACGCGCTTACCAGGTAGTCCGTCCGCTTAAGCGGCAGAAATTGCAAACCCGAAGTCACTTCCGTATCGTCCACCGGATCCACACGCGCTCCCAGTCCCCACGACACCTGCTGGTGGTACGGCAGCCGCAAGTGCTGCAGCAAATCGACGTCGAACGTGTTGCGGACTTCCTCAAAATTCGCCTCGCGCCGGTTCGTACGATCCCAGTACGCTTCCAGATGAACTTCGTTGTGGTCGTTTACTACTCTTTCCCAGCGCGCTACTATATTTTCCCCGGAAAGGGCCGCATTGGAATCGACGGTCTGTTGATACGGCTGCGTGTAGCTGGCGACCACCGCGCTTTCTCCAGCTTCCTCGTCGTATATGTCGCCCTGCAAGCGTAAATGTATCGCGCGCGTCCTTCTTCCAATCCATCCGGAAGCCGCCTTGCATGGCTCGCCAGTCGTCATAATTCCGCCCGTCCAGGTGCTCCTCGGGACCCCGCGTGAAGCCTTTCCCGTAAAACCGGTAGCTGAAATCGTCGCCCACGCTGCCCCCATAGCGCGCGCTCACGAAACCTTGTTCCACATTCCCGCCGCCCGCCGTCACCAGCGTCCCCTGCGTATCTTTCGTGCCCTTCGTGATCACGTTGATCACGCCGTTCACCGCGTTCGGACCCCAAATCGTGCCCCCCGGTCCTCGGATTACCTCGATCCGGTCGATGTCCTCCATCATCGTGTCCTGCACGTCCCAGTACGTTCCGTCGAACAGCGGGGTGTACACCGTCCGGCCATCGATCAGCACCAGCACCGACCGCGTCAAATCCGTTCCGAAGCCGCGGATCCCAATCGACCAGACATTCGCGTCGATCCTCGCCACCTCCACCCCGGGCGCCATGCGCAAAGCCTCTGGAATGCAAGTCGCGCCGGATCGCCGGATGTCCTCACCCGTGATCACGAAAATAGCCGCCGCCGTCTGGAATGCTTTCACCGGCGCCTTGGATGGAGTGGTGACTTCGATCTGGGACAGTTCTTCCAGGCTCAGGTTCTTGAGCGTTGAGGGATTTTGGCTGGCTGGGTCCGGCTGAACCCAGTCGCCCCGCAGCGCCGGCAGCCATAGGCAAAGCGCCGCCAAAACAACCACGCTGGATCCGCGGGACGAGCTGATAGACCTGTCAAACTGAGCGCGTTTCAAGACTACATTGAGTGTAATCGAGAGGCTTGAGGATCTCCACGCCGCCCGCCTTCGTGCGTATGATACCGCACGTTTATTGGCGCACCGCGGTTGGAGTGACAACTGGGGCCCCAGTGGCGCCAGTGGACCCGCTGACGCTTATGTTCTTCAATTGCTCGATTGCCGCCGCCGTTTCGGCAGTGTCTTGTGCATCCTTCTTTTTTCTTTTCTTCTCATCCGCTCTCCCAACGGCCTTCTGGTCTTGGTAGAAGTTGAGCAGGTTGGCGCGCAATTCCGGGGTGATCCCGCTGAAGTTGGTCTTCGCCATCCCCGTCAAAAGTTTCGCGTACGTCTCGTCGGCTAATGAGTACTCCCCCGCCGCTGTCGCTTTGCCCGTATCGAAGTCCCGGTTCGGCAGAGTCACTTGCCCCTTCAGTTCCGCTTCCAGCAGCGTCTTGTACAGCGCCAGGCTGGCGTTGAAACTCTGCATAAACAGAGTCTCGGTCTGTGCCGTCGGAGCTTTGAAGTTGACTGATTTAAATGGACCTACTTTAGGCACTACGCGGAAGAGCGCGGCCATGAAGCGCGCAAAGATTCCCGGCCGCTGATACTCTTTCCCCCATTCCTTCTCGTAACTCGCGGTGCTCAGGCTATACAAAAACTTCCGCTTCGTGATTCCAGGATGCGCCTGCACGATTTCTTTCTTCTTCAGCGACCATGCTACTTTACTGGCCTCTGGAATAATCGTCGAAACCGTGCGCCGGTAGCTTCCCAGCGCCAGATCCAGACTCACGAACTGTTTCTTCAGCTCGATCCCATACGTCTCCTGGAAAGCCCGCTCCAGCAATTCCTTCGACACCTGGAAACCGATCATGGTGTGATAGTCCTGCGGCGCATAGTTGCCCAGCGCCACCTGCGCCACATCGAATCCGAACTCGGTCTTCAGGTGCGCCTGTTTGTCGTCCGCATAGGTAACTTCATTGCCATATTGTGCTCGCAGCTTCGGGTACTCAATAGCCACCGCCCGGTTCACCGCGATGGGATGGCCGTTGGTGTCGGCGGCATAGTGCGCCAGCGACCCCAACGCAAACGCCAGTTCGTCCAGGTCCTGGGCATCGCGCAGCATGGCTTCCACGAAATCGCCGCTCCGGACATAATGCACCAGGTCGCTGAAATACTTGCTGCCGAACGGATAGTAACCCATGTCCTGGATGATGCATCCGCCGTAGGCATAAGCGTGCGCCTTCTGCAAGTCGTCCGCCGTGGCATTCGGATACCGCTTCAACAGCACGGGAGTGATGTACTTCCACGCCGCATCGATGATCGCCTGGTGGGTGATCACCGCGTAGCCCTGCGCCGGATGCAATTCACACAGCAGGAGCAACAGCGCGACAAAAATCCGAGACATAGCCGTCCAAATGGTAGCAATTCGAACACCGAACGGCATTCCGTTCACCTTTCGATCCGTACGGATACGTACGCCGCCGCAACTCCCAGCCCCGCATGCCAAAATGATGCCAAAATGATCAAGGATGCCCAACGACAAATTCCGCATCGGCCTCGTACAGATGGCCTGTTCCCCCGATCCTCGCGAAAATTTCGCCAAGGCCGAAGCGCGCATCCGGGAGGCCGCCGCCCGCGGAGCCCAAATCGTTTGCCTGCAGGAACTCTTTCGCTCCCAATACTTCTGCCGCGAGGAAAACACCGCCCTCT
This sequence comes from Bryobacterales bacterium, assembly GCA_963738375.1. Taxonomy (GTDB): domain Bacteria; phylum Acidobacteriota; class Terriglobia; order Bryobacterales; family Bryobacteraceae; genus Bog-159. The sequence goes on from CAVTWL010000012.1 coordinate 14,641, forward strand.
TCGATCTCGCCGAGCCCATTCCCGGCCCTTCCAGCGAATCCCTCTGCCGTCTCGCTGCCGAACTCGGCGTCGTCGTCCTCGCCTCCCTCTTTGAACACCGCGCCGCCGGCGTCTATCACAACACCGCGATCGTCGTTGACGCCGATGGCGCCCTGCTCGGCAGCTATCGCAAGATGCACATCCCCGACGACCCCCTCTATTTCGAAAAATATTACTTCACCCCCGGCGATCTCGGCTTCCGTACCTTCAATACACGCTTCGCCCGCCTCGCCGTCCTCGTCTGTTGGGACCAGTGGTTCCCCGAAGCCGCCCGCCTCGCCGCCCTCGCCGGCGCCCAGATCCTGTTCTACCCCACCGCCATCGGCTGGCATCCGGAGGAAAAGGAGGAATTCGGCGCAGCCCAGCACGATGCCTGGCATACCATCCAGCGCGCCCACGCCATTGCCAACGGTCTTTACGTCGCCGCCGTCAATCGCGTAGGTTTCGAAGGCCCGCCCGATCGCGGCCTGGAGTTCTGGGGTAAATCCTTCGTGGCCGATCCCTTTGGACGCGTCGTGGCGCAAGCCTCCCATGCGCGCGAAGAAATCCTGATCGTCGAGTGCGACCCGCGCCTCACCGAGGAAACCCGCCGCAACTGGCCCTTCCTCCGTGATCGCCGCATCGATGCCTACGGCGATCTCACCCGCCGCGTGATCGACTGATGCCCGAAACTCCCCGTCAACTGGGCTTCCGCATGCCGGCCGAATGGGAGCCGCACGAAGCCACTTGGATCGCCTGGCCCCACAATCGCGCCGACTGGCCCGGCCGTTTCGCCCCCATCCCCTGGGTCTACGCGGACATCGTCGCCAAACTCTCGCGCGTCGAACGCGTCCGCATTCTCGTCAATGACGCCGCCGCCGAACACGCCGCCCGCCGCATCCTTCGCCGCACCGCCGCCGACCTCGCCGCCGTCGCATTCTTCCACGCCCCCACCGACCGCGTCTGGACCCGCGACTACTGCCCCCTCTTCGTCAAGAATCGCGCCGGAGACGTTGCCCTCACCGCCTGGCGCTTCAACGCCTGGGCCAAATACGACGATTGGAAAAACGACGCCGCCATTCCCGCCGCCATCGCCAAAGCCCTGCGCCTGCGCTCCTGGAATCCCGGCCTGGTGATGGAGGGCGGCAGCCTTGATGTCAACGGACGCGGCCTCCTGCTCACCACCGAAGAGTGTCTCCTCAGCCCTGTTCAGTCGCGCAATCCAAGTCTCTCGCGCCGCCAAATCGAAACCGCTCTCCGCGACTACCTTGGCCTGCGTAAAATCATCTGGCTGCGCAACGGCATCGCCGGTGACGACACCCACGGCCACGTCGACGACTTAGCCCGCTTCGTAAATCCTGAAACCGTCGTCATCGCCAGTGAGCCCGACCGCGCCGACCCCAATTACGAGCCGCTCCGCGAAAACCTCGCCCTTCTCCGCAAGCAGCCCCTGCGCGTCGTCAAACTGCCCATGCCCAATCCCGTCGTCTTCGACGGCCGCCGCCTCCCCGCCAGCTACGCGAATTTCTACATCGCCAACCGCCTGGTGCTCGTGCCAACCTTTAACGATCCCCACGACCGCATCGCCCTCAACACTCTCGCGCGCCTCTTCCCCGATCGCGAAGTCGTCGGCATCCACGCTCTCGAACTCGTCTGGGGCCTCGGTACCCTCCACTGCATGACCCAGCAGCAGCCCGCCGCCTCCCCGTCCAAGTAAGAAATCTGCGCGCCATGCACTTCAGGGCAGTATCTGGAAAGCGGCGTTGCTCGACAACTCCCCGGCGGGCGTGGTTACATGCACCATGCCGGTGGTCGCGCCCGACGGTGCCGATACCTGAATCGCGGTGGGCGAGGCCGCAAGAATCACGGCCGCCACGCCGTTGAAGCTGACGCCGGTTGCGCCGGTCAAATCCGTACCGAGAATCTTCACCGCCGATCCGGCCTTGCCTGCGGTGGGCAGCGTTTCCACGAATGGGGCTAGACCGGCCGACAAACTGAAGATCGTGCCGTACCCGCCTGTGCCACCTCCGTACGTTACGCCGTAAAAGTTTCCATTGGTGGCTTGTACCAGCGCCGCATAGGGCTGCGAACCGTCCGTGCACTCCGGGTAGTCTTCGGAGCAGAAGCTGTGCAGCGTCGTCAGAGCCCCCCCCTCGGTGATTTTGAAGACCGTCCCCCAACCGTTGGCTCCGCCGGTCCGGGTAGTTCCGTAGAAATCCCCGCTGGTGGCCTGAATCAGACCATTGGGAGTTTCGCCGTCCGTGCAGCCGCTTTCGGAACAGAAGGTGTATAGCGTCGTTAGCGCGAGGCTTGGGGTGATTTTGAAAATAGTGCCCCAAAAGTTATTCCCCCCGGAGTTAGTCGTCCCGTAGAAATCCCCGCTGGCCGTCTGGACCAGAGCCGTGGCGGGCCACTCGCCGTCCGCGCAAGGGTAGCCTGAGGCGCAGAACGTATACAGCTTCGTCAGTTGACCGTTCGGCGTGATTTTGAAGAGAGTACCTTTGGCGTTCGCACCGCCGAACTCGGTTGTCCCGTACAAATCTCCATCGGCAGCCTGGATGAGAGCCGCAAGTGGATTCTGCCCATCGTCGCACGCGAACTGGGCGCAGAAGCTATACAACGTGGTCAGCGTCCCGCTCGGAGTAATTTTGAAGACCGTGCCTTCGCCGTTCGCTCCACCGAAAGTAGTCGTACCATACAAGTACCCATTCGAGGCCTGGACAAGCCCCGACAGGGGCTCTGATCCGTCCGCGCAGGCATTCTGCGCGCAGAAACTATAGATCTTCGTCATCGTACCGCCCGGGCTGATTTGGAACACGGTACCTCCCGTGTGCTCGGTCCCATAGGCTCCCCCAACCGTGGTCGTCCCATACAAATACCCGTTACTGGCCTGGATGAGCGCCGCCCCGGGGTGTGCGCCGTCCGTGCATCGGCTTTCGGAACAGAAGTTGTATATCGTCGTCAGCCTGCCGCTAGGGCTGATTTTGAAAACGGTGCCGCCTTGTTTGTTGCCGCCCTGCCAGGTTGTCCCATAAAGATCTCCATTGGTACCTTGAACCAGCGCCGGCGTTGGGTTTTGGCCGCCCGTAACTCCGAACGAGTAAATCGTCGTGAAAGTCTGCGCGTGCGCCACAACCCCTGTTATCGCTGCGAGCAAGGCAGCAGCACGGGCCCGCTTCCAACTCGATCTGTATGGAACCGATCCGGTTTGGCAAAATCTCGTGGCGGAAAGTGTCATTGGACTGCCTCGGGTCTGATTGTACACCAGCGGGGGAGCTTGCCCGCCGCCTCCCCGCCAGCTACGCGAATTCTACATCGCCAACCGCCTCGTGCTCGTCCCCACCTTCAACGATCCCCACGACCGCATCGCCCTCAACACCCTTGCCCGCCTCTTCCCCGATCGCGAAGTCGTCGGCATCGGCGCTCTCGAACTCGTCTGGGGCCTCGGTACCCTCCACTGCATGACCCAGCAGCAGCCCGCCGCCTGAGCGAATCCGAACCGCGACCGTAAGGGAGCGTCCCGTAAGAACGCGTGAAAAATCGCTTGGGATGCGGGAGCTGACCACCGGAAGTGCTTGCCCCAACCCTGCTAACACATGCCGTTGCTTTAAGGGCAGGGGTTTTCTCCTTTCAACCATCCTTTCACGCCGCTTTCGTAAGGGAGCGGCGCTCCCGCCGCGCAAGCAGTCTCACGTCGCGCGGGCAGATTACCGTCGCCCTGAGATAACAGTCACCAAGAGCCGCAAACAACAGTACCTTTCCCCCCAACAACTTGCCGCCCTTGTACCCCGTCCCCCCATTTCCCGCCAGTTAACGTGGAGCCGGAGAGTGACATAAATCCATGTCCCAAACACAACGAAACGCCAACCGCGAGAATGCCAGAAAATCCTGCGGCCCAACCACAACTACGGGCAAGTCCGCCTCATCCCGCAACGCGATGACCCACGGCCTCACCGCCCAATCCAACATCTTCCCCGACGGCGAAACCCCCGCACTGTTCCTCGCCCTCCTCGACGACCTCGCCGCCCGCTTCAACCCCATGGGCGAACTCGAATACGCCCTCGTCAAACGCATGGCCGATCAGCAATGGCGCCTCGACCGCGTCTTCAGCCTCGAAGCCGGCATGCTCCGCGTTCGCGCCGCCCAAATGAAACGCGCCGACGCCCAGGAAATAGCCGATTACCCGCGCAAAAAAGAACACCATGAATTCAGCACCCCTCTCTACAAAGCCGCTAGCAAGTTGGAGCCCCTCGTTGAATACCGCGAGGGCGACCTCCTCGGCCGCGTCTTCGCCGCCGACGCCGATAAGGCCAACGCCCTGACCAAACTCACCCGCTACGAAACCACCCTCGAGCGCTCCCTCGACCGCACCATGAAACGCCTCGAATATATCCAGGAAATCCGCGCCAAAGCCGAGGCCGCCCAGGCCGCGGCTCCCGCCCCAACCCAGCCGGAGCAGCCCCGGCAGCCCCAGCAGCCCGATCCGGAGCCGGTAACCCCCAACGAATCAAACAATTGCAAAACGAACCCAAATCCGGAGCCCAACGGCTCCCCTTATTTCGCCGAACCGCCCGCTTTCATCCGCGATTGGTCCACCGTTCCCCCAACCATGATTCCCAACGTCGATACCCGGCGCAAAAAAACCTACGAGGAGAACTAAAACCCGTCCAACCCGGCCCGCCGGCGCCAACCAAGCCCAAAGTGTGCCCAAACCGCCAGCCATTTCACCGGCCCCGCGCAAATCCCCCTTCCACCGCACTTGTAACGTGTTTGAAACGCACCCTTGCGCTAAACTGAACAATCGTGCCTAGGCAGCGACGAACTACACCCAGGAAGGAAGGCGCGGCGCCTTCAGCGGAAATTCCGCCGTTGAATTCTCCCGTGCTCTATATCAACCGCGAACTGAGCCTGCTTGCGTTTCAGTTCCGCGTGCTGGAGGAAGCGGAGGACGAACGAAATCCACTGCTCGAGCGCGTGAAGTTTCTCTCCATCTTCGGCTCCAACATGGACGAATTCTTCATGGTGCGTGTGGCGGGGCTCATCGATCAGGTCGACGCCGGAATCCTGGATGTCGGGCCCGACGGCATGCACCCCACCGCGCAACTCGTGGCCGTGCGCCGCGAAGTGAAAAAACTTCTGGCGGAAGCGCATAAATGCCTGCGCGAAAAACTCCTGCCCGAATTGGCGGAATCCGGCATTCAGATCCTCGATTACAGCGCGTTGAACGAGCGCCAGGTCTCCATCGCCGACGCCTACTTTCTCGACACGGCCTTTCCCGTCCTAACCCCCCTCGCCTTCGATCCCGGCCGCCCGTTTCCCCATATCTCAAATCTCAGCTTGAACCTCGCCGTCCTGATTCGCGACAAGGACGGCGTCGAGCACTTCGCGCGCGTCAAGATCCCGGATTCCTTGCCGCAGTTTGTCCCCCTGACCCGGCCGCGTAAAAAAATCCGCAAGCGCCCCCCTCGCGAGGAAAGCTTCGTCTGGTTGGAGCAAGTCATCTCCTCTAACCTGCCTGCTCTGTTTCACGGCATGGACGTCATTGAAGCCCACCCCTTCCACGTCACCCGCGATGCGGACATTGCCATCAAGGAGCTCGAAGCTGAAGATCTTCTCGAAACCATTGAAGAAGGAGTCCGCGCCCGCCGCTTCGGCAGCGTCGTACGGCTGATGGTTTCCGAAGATATGCCGGCCCACATCCTCGAAATCCTGGTCAACAACCTGGAAATCGACGACAGCCAGGTTTATCGTGTCCATGGTCCCCTCTCGTTGAGCCGCCTCATGAACCTCTACGCGCTCGACCGCCCCGATCTCAAGGATGCCCCGTTTCTGCCCGCCGTGCCAAAAACGCTGGCGGCGACCGCCGAGGAAGATGTCTTCGCCCTCATCCGCCGCCAGAATATCTTGCTTCACCATCCCTTCGATTCCTTCCAGCCGGTCGTGGACTTTCTGAAGAAGTCCGCCAAAGATCCCAACGTCCTGGCCATCAAGATGGTGCTCTACCGCATTGGCCGCAACTCACCCATCGTGGAAGCCCTGCTCGATGCCAACGAAGAGGGCACCCAGGTAGCCGTCCTCGTCGAACTGAAGGCCCGCTTCGACGAGGAAAGCAATATCGAGTGGGCCCGTGCCCTGGAAAAGGAAGGCGTGCACGTGGTCTACGGCCTCCTGGGCCTCAAGACCCACTGCAAGCTGCTGATGGTCGTGCGCCGCGAATCGGGAACCATTCGCCGCTACATTCATCTGGCCACCGGCAACTACAACGTCGTGACCTCTCACCTCTACACAGATATCAGGCATGCTCACCTGCGACGACCAGATCGGCTCCGATGCCACCGACCTGTTCAATTACTTGACCGGCTACTCGGCGAAAAAGGATTACAACAAGCTGCTGGTTTCCCCCGTCAATCTGCGCGACCGCTTCGAAGCCATGATCAAGCGCGAGATCGCCGTTCATGCCAAAAGCGGCAGCGGCCGCTTGATCTTCAAAATGAACGCCCTGGTGGATACTCATATAATCCAGTTGCTCTATGCGGCCTCCCAGGCGGGAGTCAAGGTCGATCTGCTGGTGCGCGGCATCTGCTGTCTGCGGCCTGGCATTCCCGGTATCAGCGACAACATTCAAGTCACCAGCGTCGTCGGCCGCTTCCTCGAACACAGCCGGATATACTACTTCCATAACGGCGGCAAGGAAGAGATTTATTTGGGCAGCGCGGACCTGATGCCGCGCAACATCGACCGCCGCGTCGAGGTCCTCTTTCCCGTGGAAGGCGCCGGCCTGGTGCGCCACGTGCGCGACGAAATCTTGTCCCCTTATCTTGCCGATACCGTGAAGAGCCGTCAGATGAAGAGCGACGGAACCTACCTGCGCCGCGCTCCCGCTAACGGCAAGCGTGGCGTCAACACGCAGGAGAAATTGCTCAAACAAGCCGCGGCCGCCAAGTAACCGCCGCGCCGCAATGTCCTTCCTTGCGCCCCGCCGCTCTCTCTTATAGAATGTCTGTATGAGAACGCCGCATTCCCTCCATCGCTGGGTAACTGTGCTCTGGCGCAACCTCGCCGCCAAACGCCACGTGGAAGCCGACCTCGATGACGAGATCGCGTCCTATCGCGTCATGCTCGAAGACGAAAAAGCCCGCGCCGGCGCCAACCCCGCCGCTGCCCGCCGCGAAGCCCTCCTCGAACTCGGCGGCGCCGCCCTCATCCGCGAAAATGTCCGCGACGTCCGCGTAGGCGTTCGCCTCGAGATCCTTGCCGCCGAGTTGCGCCAGGCCGTCCGCGGTCTGCTCCGCAGCCCCAACGTAACCGTGATGGGCGCCCTGATGCTGGCTTTGGGAATGGCCGCCAGCACCATCATGTTCAGTATCTTTCATGCCGCTCTGCTGCAGCCTCTGCCTTTCCGCGATCCCCAGCGCCTCGTCGAGATCTCGGAAACCCGCCTCGCCCGCGGAATCGACGGCGCCGCTTTTTCCGAAGCGAATTTCTGGGATGTCCGCGCTCGCAACCATTCCTTTTCCGAGGTCGCCGCCTGGCACTACGATGAGTCCAACCTCACCGGCGTCGGCGCGCCGGAACGCGTCACTTCCATCGCCGTCACCGCCGGCTTCTTGCGTACCCTCGGCGTCAGCCCCATCCTGGGCCGCGATTTCACTTACCAAGACGACCGCGCCGGCTTCGAAAACAACGTCGTCATCCTCGGCCATCGATTCTGGAAGTCCCGCTTCGCCGCCGATCCCCAAATTCTGGGCAAGACCCTGCGCCTGAATGACCGCGCTTGTACCGTCATCGGCGTCCTTCCGCCCGGCGAGCCTTGGATCGACGAACAGTTGTACCTCCCCTTCGGCTACCGCGCCAACCCCGATCGAGGCAGTTGGGAATTTGCTGTCTTCGGCCGCCTCCGTCAAGGCGTCACCACCCAATCGGCGCAAGCCGATCTGCGGCGCACCGCATCCGTTCTTGCGCAATCTTACCCGGGAGAGGACGCCGGCATCGGCTTCCGCTTAAACCCGTCCGATACCTGGATCGCCCCAGACAACACCCGCCGCGCTCTCTGGGTGCTCTTTTGCGCGGTGCTGTTTCTCCTGCTGATCGGCTGCTTGAATATGGCCAATCTGCTGCTGGCTCGCGGCACGGCCCGCCGCCGCGAGATCGCCGTTCGCACCGCTTTGGGCGCGGGACGCGCGCGCCTGATGCGCTACGTCATGCTCGAATCCGTTTTGCTTTGCGGCTGCGGCGCCGCCCTCGGCTTGGCTGCCGCCTACGCCGTCCTGGGCGTCGTTCGCACCCTTACCATCGATGGTCTTCCTCGCCTGGCCGATGCCAACCTCAACGTGCCGGTCGTCGCCTTTGCCGCGCTGATGGCGCTCGTCACTGGCATCGTGTCCGGTTTGGCGCCCTCTCTGCAAGCGCCCGCCGGCCGCATCGCCGCCGCCCTCCGCGATGGCGATCGCCAAACCGGCAGCCGCTCCCAAGGCCGTCTGCGCGCGGCGCTGGTCACCGGAGAAGTCGCGCTCTCGTTCCTCTTGCTCGTCGGAGCCGGCCTCCTCATCCGCAGCTTCACCAGCCTCATGACCGTCGATCGCGGCTTCCGCACCGAGAATCGCCTCGTCTTCTCCGTCAGCATCCCCGGCTCTTACCGCCTCAACGGCGCGGGCAAGCAATTCCTCAACCGCTTCTTCGAACGCCTCTCCGCTTTGCCTGAAGTGATTGCCGCCGGCGCCGTAAACACCAGGCCCGTCGAAGGAGGCGACTACGGCATGGGCATCGACTCCGTTTCCGCCCCGGTGTCTTCCGCCTCCGGCAAGGTACCCTGGGCCGGATGGCGCATCGTTTCGCCCGGCTATTTCCAAGCCGTCGGATTGCCGCTCCTGCGCGGACGTCTCTTCACCGAAGCCGACAAGCCGGTCTGGGCGGTTCCCGGCGAGCCCGCCCCGGTGCGCCGTGTCGTCTTGAGCGAGCGTCTGGCGAAATTGATTTTTCCCCACTCCGGCGCCATCGGACAAAGCGTGCTGCTCTGGAAAGGCCAGTCCGGAAGAACTGCCGAGGTAGTCGGAGTTGTCGCCGATAGCCGCGAGCGCGGCCTCGCATCCGATCCCTCCCTCACCGTCTACCTGCCCTATGGCACGCGCGCCCTGGTAAGCGAATTCGTGGTGCACACTCGCGGAAATCCGCTTGCCCTCGTGCCCACCGTGCGCTCCCTCATGGCCGGTCTCGACCCCAACCTGCCCCTCGCCGACATCCGCTCCTTCGACGAAGTCCTCCACCGTTCCATCGCCCCCCAGCGCTTCAACGTGATTCTGCTGGGAGTGTTCAGCGGCCTGGCGCTTTTGCTCGCCACCACCGGCATCTATGGGGTGCTTTCCTACTCCATGTCCCGCCGCACTTCCGAGATTGGCCTGCGCGTCGCCCTGGGCGCCAGCCGCCGCGATATTCTGGGCATGGCCGTAGCGCAGGGAATGCGCCCCGCGCTTCTCGGCATCGTCCTCGGCGCCGGCGGTTCGGTTTGGCTCTCCCGCTACATTGCGGCGATGCTCTTCGGCGTCAAACCGCTTGACCTGCCGACTTATCTGGCGGTCGCCGCCGTGCTCCTGGCTACGGCCCTCGCCGCCTGCTTTCTGCCCGGCCGCCGGGCCATGCGCATCGACCCGGCCATCGCCTTGCGCATCGAGTGAGCGGCACCATCCGCTCAGCGCCAAACGGTGGTTGTGTGCAACAATTTGTGATGCTCAAGTCCGCCCTTCTCCTCGCCGCCGCGGCTGCGGCGATGGCCGCTCAAACCCTCCCCCCCAATGCCGAAGAAGAGTTCGCGCGCGGCATCTACCAGCAATTCGTCGAGATCAGGTCCGGCTACACCACCGGCGCCACCACCCCCGTCGCCGAAGCCGCCGCCGCCCGCCTGCGCGCCGCCGGATTTCCCGAGTCCGATATCTTCATTGGCGGCCCTTCTCCCATGAAAGCCAACCTGGTGGTGCGCTACCACGGTTCCGGCGCCGCCAAGCCCATCCTCCTGCTGGCGCACACGGACGTGGTCGAAGCCAAGCGCGAAGACTGGAGCATGGATCCGTTCAAGTTCGCCGAGCGCGACGGCTACTTCTATGGCCGCGGCACCGGCGACGATAAAGCGCAGGCCGCCGTCTGGATCGCCAACTTAATCCGCTACCAGCGCGAAGGCTTCAGGCCTTCTCGCGACATCATCGTGGCCCTCACTGCCGACGAAGAAGGCGGCGGTCCCTTCAACGGCGTCCAATGGCTGCTCAAGACGCATCCGGATAAGATCGCTGCCGAATACGCTCTGAATGAAGGCGGTTGGGGCGACATGTCCGCCGGCCGCAAGATCGCCAACAACGTCCAGGTCAGCGAAAAATACGTCATCAATTTCCGCCTCGAAGTCCGCAACAAGGGCGGCCACAGTTCTCTTCCCGTGCCGGACAATGCGATTTACCACCTGGCCGGCGCGCTCGATCGCCTGTCGCAGTTCGGCTTCCCGCTGAAGACCAACGCCGTCACCGCCGCCTATTTCAGCGCCATGGCTAAGCTCGAAACCGGTCCCGCGAAAGCCGATCTGGCACAGGTCGCCGGAGGATCGCAAGCCGCCATCGTGCGCGTCGCGGCCGCCTCCCCTGCCTGGAACGCCACCCTTCGCACCACTTGCGTCGCCACCCAGATCGAAGGGGGTCACGCCCGCAACGCCCTGCCTCAACTGGCCGCCGCCAATGTGAATTGCCGCGTCCTGCCGGACGATTCCGCCGAATACGTGCAATCCACGCTTCAGAAGGTAATCGCCGACAACCAGGTAATCGTCACCATTCCGGAACAACCCATGCAAGGTCCGCCCTCGCCCATGCGCGACGACGTTTTCAAAACCGTCAGCCGCATCACCGACACCATGTGGCCGGGCGTTGCTTCGGTGCCAATCATGGTTATGGGCGCCACCGACGGCTTGTATCTCCGCGCCGCCGGAATCCCCACTTATGGCGTCCAGGGCTTCTTCTTCGACCGCGACGATATCCGTTTCCACGGCCGCGACGAGCGCATGCGCGTTAAGTCATTCTACGAAGGACAGGAATTTCTTTACACCCTCGTGAAATCCCTGGCCCAGTGACCGGGCGAACACTCACCTGCTGTGGTCCAGCCACACCTTGACCGGCTGATACAGCAAGTAAATCGCCCACGCCGCCAGCCACACGATCGAGCTGATCGAGAACGCGCGCGCCGTGGTCCGCACCTCCGGCGTGCGGTCTAACTGCAGCAGCGGGCCGCTCGGATTCGCGGCCGTCCGGTCGTACAAGAACAAGGGCGCCGCCGCATAGAGCGCAAACAGCGGAAACCAGGTTGCCATCACTACCTCGTTCGTATGCGAGAACGATGCTCCCTCCCATGCGAACCCAACCGACCTGACCACGTCCGCCACCGCGAACGCCGCCAGAGCCAAATGCCGGATCGCCAGGGATCGCCCCGCGAAACGCAGCCCCGTCATCAATTCGCGCGACCGCTGCACCGCGGCTTTCCCGGATAGCTTCTCCACCACGCAGACCACCGGCCACAGGCAATCCCCGATCACCCACCCCGGGCCGATCGTCACCAGTGCAGCCGCCTGCGTCACAACCATCCTGGGCAGCAGCAGGATCAGTTTCCAGAACACCCGGAACGAAACGAACTTTCTCACCCTTACCTGCTCATCTACTGCCATCAGAGCCGCCGCGGCGCGCAGCGCGTTATCCGACAAAATGCACAAAATCGCCGCGCCCACCGGTATCACCACCACCCGCGCCGCCGTGATCGGCACGATCTTGCGGCTGAACTCTACCAGCAGCGCGATCACCGCCAACAATACCGAGTAAATTGGCATCACCAGCAGAAAATAAGCGCCCAGATGCTGCAGCAAAAACGCCTTCGATCGCCGCAGCGCCAACACCTCCGCATCCACGGCATTCCGGAAGCGCCGCGTAAACACAACCGGAGACGCCGGCCGGTTCTCTGGATTGCGAGCCAGTCCCGCCAGGATCGCGTCCGATACATCGCGCGGAGCCTTGCATACCCTCGATGGCGCCGCCGGACTACCGCTCTGATGATACTCGAACAACTCGCTCGTCTTCCCCACGAACGGAAGCTGCCCGCAAACCAGCGAATATGCCACCACCGCCAGGCTATAGATGTCCGAGCGAAAGTCGATCTCTTTACCCAGCGCCTGCTCCGGAGACATATAAGCCGGCGTTCCCACCAGGCTCCCCGGCATGGTCTGCGCGTTGGCGCTGCTATCGAATGACCCTGAAGAAATTGGCGACGGCGTGGATACGATCGCCACCGTTTCCGTCTCCTCCGCTGGCGGTGGAGGCGTAGCTGCCATCACTAACGTCTCCGATTCGAGGGCCTGCGCGTCCGGTGCGGGTGTCGGTATTCTCAATATTCCCGGGTCCGTCGGCTCCTTGGGCGGCGGTCCCCAATCCCCCAGCAAGCTCATCTTGGCCACGCCAAAATCCAGTACCTTCACCGTGTACCCGCCGCGCCCGTTCGGCTCAAGCCAGATGTTGTCCGGCTTCAAATCCCGATGCACGATGTTGTGCTGATGCGCCTCGTCCAGCGCCAGCCCAATTTGGTCGAGCAGATCCGCTACCATCGGCAGTCCGATCTTCGGATTGCTCTTCTGGAAATCGGAAAGCGTCTGCCCGTCCAGGAATTCCATCACCAGGTACGGCATGTCGCCGCGCGCCGCCTTGGCGATGCCGAAATCCGTGACATTCACGATATTTGGATGCCGCAGCCGTCCGCACGCCTGCGCCTCCCGTTGGAACCGCGCCAGAAATTGCGGTTCCGCGGCCCACCGCGGTGCGATCACCTTGACCGCCACCACCCGCGTCGTTCCCAGGTGCGTCGCCAGGTAAACATTGCCCATACCGCCCGCCCCAAGCTGTTTATCGATGCGGTACTTGCCGTCCAGTATGTCGCCGATCATCGCGCGCGTCCAAAAATGCCCTAGCGGCCATCATAACAATCGGAAACAAATCCTTGACCGCCTGTATCCGAGCCAGAATTGTCCAACACAAGATGAGCATGAAACTGGCCAATCGGCTGGGGCGGTTTCCAATGCAAGATGAGCATGAAAAAGGGAACAATGGGGTAGGCGTGGCTCGGCCGGGTGCAGATACGGATGCAGAATGCCGAGAGCCTGAGCCGGGATCAGATCCAAGAGTTTTTGCGGTCGAGCGAGCCGATCGCGTTCACCAGCGGCGGGCGCGAGGAACGATACCAGTGGGTGGAACAGGTATTGGCCGCGCAGCAGTATGGGGATTTGAGAAAAAGCGAGCGGGGCGTGGTGCGGGCCTACGTGCGGAAAATGACCGGGTTCAGCGAGGCGCAGACCACGCGGTTGATTCGGGGATATCTGGATCAGGGGGTAGTGCGGCGCGAAGCCTATCAACGGCACAAGTTCGCCACCAAGTACACGGCCGCAGACATTGCGTTATTGGCGGAAGTGGACCGGGCGCATGGGCGGTTGAGCGGACCGGCCACGCGGCGGATTTTGCAGCGTGCCTACGAGCAGTTTGGAGAGAAGCCGTACCAGCGACTGGCGAAGATCAGTGTGGCGCACCTGTACAATCTGCGGGCGAGCACGCGATATCGCAACCAGGCGACGGTGTTCGAGCCCACGCAGTCGACCACTGCCGCCATCGGACAGCGCCGCAAGCCGGACCCGCAAGGGCGGCCGGGATATGTTCGCGTGGACACGGTACATCAAGGCGACCGCGCGGGGATCAAGGGGGTGTACCACATCAACGCCGTGGACACGGTGACGCAATGGCAAGTAGTGGGCTGTGCCGAGAAGATCAGCGAGAGATATCTGGTGCCGGTGCTAGCCGCGGTGTTGGCGCAGTTTCCCTTTGCCATCCGCGGGTTTCATGCCGACAACGGCTCGGAGTACATCAATCATCGGGTAGCGGAAATGCTGCGGAAGCTGCACGCGGAATTCACCAAGAGCCGGGCGTGCCGGAGCCAGGACAATGCGCTGGTGGAAGGCAAGAACGGCGCGGTGATTCGCAAGCTGATCGGCTACGGACACATCGCCGGCGCACATGCCACGGCGCTGCAGCAGTTTTACGTCGAGCAGCTGAATCCCTATCTGAATTACCACCGGCCCTGCGGCTTCGCCACAGTGAGTCTGGACGAGCGCGGCAAACGGCAACGCAAAATACAAAATCGAGGACTACCGGACGCCGTTCGAGAAGCTGCAATCGCTGCCGGAAGCGGCGCAGCTTTTGAAACCGGGCTTGAGTTTGCCCGACCTGGAGAAGCAGGCGCGAGGCATCAGCGACACCGCATGCGCTCGCCGGATGAACGCGGCGAAGGCCAAGTTGCTTCGGCAATGCCAGACACCGGCATTACCGAAGCTGGGCTAGCGGGGGCCGTGGAAATGCCGGGCCCGTGGAAAGCTTGGAAAACCAGAGGCGGGTTTCCCAAGCTTTCCACCGTCCCTTGGGAATCTCGCCAAAAGCGCGAGATTCCCACATTCCCACCGCCCGGCTTCGCGGCCATGGAAAAGTGGAAAACCAAAAGCAGGTTTCCCACTTTCCCACCGCCGCTCGCGACGATGACTCCTGTTCTCTCTCTGAAAACAAAAAACCAAAGAAAGGAAGTCGGCCGCTGCGCGGCCTCCTCATTCCCCTATCCCGTTCTCCCTACGGTCGAACGGGACCATTTTCATGCTCATTATTCGATTGGAAAATGCTAGCCAATGTGTGCGCGCCGATCCGTTCACCGCGGCAGCGCTCGCGACTCTCTGCGCCTGCGGTCACTTCTCGTCTCACGACCGCTGAACTGATCCGCCCAGCTCAATCTCTATCGCTGCTTCCATCCACGCCATCGCCCCGCGGCGCCTGGAGAGGCGCCTGCGATTGCGCGAGCCGCGACATGCCTGCGTGGAGTTGCCGGGGGGGGCATCTTCAGTTCACGGATCATGACCTCCGAATGGTGCAAGCGAATCAGCCGTTTCCGCGCTAGGGCGTTTCGTTCGAAGTTTGACCACGAAGGTGCGCGGGACTAGGCTTTAGCCGCCGGAAGGTCAAGATTGAGCCCCCCAAGGATCGGCAGTAAGCTGTAGGGATGAGCTTGGACCGGCGATGTTTTCTTGCCGCGGGGGCGGGCGCGATGTTACCTGCGGCGCAGTCCGATCGGATTTCTCTGGGTGTGATCGGCTCGGGCAGTCGGGGCACGTTCGTGATGACCACCTTTCAAAAAAGCGCAAATGTGCGCATTGGTGCCATTTGCGACGTCTACGAGCCGAACCTCGAGAATGCGCTGTCGACGGCGGCGAAGGCGCAGGGCAGCGCCCCCAAGGTTTATCGCAATTACAAGCAACTGTTGGACGACCGCAGTATCCAAGCGGTGCTCATCGCGACGCCGGAACACTGGCACGCGCAAATGGTCTTGGACGCCATCGCCGCGGGTAAAGACGTGTATGTGGAGAAGCCCCTGTGCCGCACGCCGGAAGAAGGCGTAGCGCTGGTGCGGGCGGAGAAGAAAACCAAGCAGATCATTCAAGTCGGCATGCAGCGGCGCAGTTATGACCTCTACCTCGAAGGCCGCAAAGTGGTCGCGGCGGGGACGCTGGGCAAGGTACGGATGGTGCGGTCATGGTGGCTGAATAATTATGTCGGCGACGGAGGGCGGCGCGAGGCGAAGCTGGACGGGCCGCTCGATTGGGAACAGTGGCAGGGACCGGCGGCGCAGCGCGTACCCCTGGACCCCTTCATCTTCCGCAACTGGCGAGAGATTGCGGACTATGCGGGAGGCATTGTCGCCGACCAGGGCGCTCACGTTTTCGACGGCATTCATTTGCTCATGAACGCCGGCTATCCGCTGGCGGTGACGGCGGCCGCGGGGAAGCCGCATCGAGCGGGGTACGACACTCCGGAATCGGTGGTGGTTACCGCGGAGTATGCGGAGGATTTTATCGGCGTTTTCCAGGTGAATTACGCGGCCATGCATTACAAGAGCCGGAACGACCAGATGAACCATTTGGACGGAGACAAGGCGCGCATGGATATCGGGCGCGAGGAGTGGCGGGTGTTCCAAGAGGGCGCGGAGGACACCGCGGCGAGCTCGATGCGGTCGGAGAAGGGATTCGGATGGGCGACGGACTTGCACGTGCAGAATTTCCTGCAGTGCATCCAGACTCGCAATACGCCTGCCGCGCCGGTGAAGCTTGGCTTTCCGGCGGCGCTGGTGGTGCAGATGGCCAACCTGTCGCTGCAGCAAGGCAGGCGCATGAAGTGGAACACGCAAATCAGCCGCGTGGAATAGGGATGGCGGTGTTCTCTAGGGGGCCCGCGGAGAAGGCCGGTCTTGAAGCCCTTGCTTACCGCGCACGGTTCGGATTTGCAATGCAATAGGCTACTATGGGGAGACAGTCAGGGTGGCGGTGGCCGTCGTGCCATTGTAGGTGGCGGATATCTTAACCTGAGCTTGCGCGGAACCTGGTGTCGTGGTGATATGGAACCTCGGCGACACGGTTGCGCCCGCGGGTACGGTAACCGTGGCAGGCACCTGGGCGAGATTCGCCTGACTGCTGGCGAGAGCCACGACTAAGCCGCCTGTGGGCGCAGGCGCATTCAGGGTCACCGAGCCGCCAATGGTTGCTCCTCCCGATGCTCCCTTTTGTGTGAGAGTAACGGCGGACGGCGTGGGTGGATTCACGGTTAGGGTGGAAGAAGACGCCACGCCGTTGTAAGTGCCGGTAATGGTCACAGGTGTACTTGCGGCGACCGGAGTGGTGGTGATCTGGAACGCGGGCGAGGTAATGGCTGCGGCCGCCACAGTCACGGATGAGGGTACGGCCGCGACGGCCGGGTTACTGCTGGCGAGTGTGACGACAGCGGATGCGGGTGGCGCTACGGACAGCAGCGTAACGCTATTCGATCCCGCGGACGTAACGCCTCCGGTGACAGCAGACGGGGATAGGTTCACGCCAGCTACGCCATCGGGAGTTACGGTTATGGTGGCGGTGACGCTGACGCCGAGATAAGTTGCTGTGATCGTCACCTGATTCTTATTTTGGACGTATCCGCCCGTGATGGTGAAGGGCAGGGAAGCGGTGGCATTCGCCGGCACGGTGACCGAAGCGGGAACCACGGCCATGGCGGATTTGGAACTGGACAACGTGACGACGGCACCCGCGGGAGGCGCCAGGGCAGTCAGGTTCACCACATTTCCGGTGGTGAACAAACCGGCCACGACGGTGGGCGAAGACAGTACCAGGGAGCTGGGAATGGCGGGATTTACATTCAGGATGGTGTTGGCGATGGCTCCGGTGACCCCGTTGATACCGGCGAACAGGGTGGCCGTAGTCTGCGAAGCTACGACTGCGGTGTTGATGACAAAGCTCGACGAGACGGTAGCGCCGCCAGCCACGGTAACGGTGGCGGGAAGGGAGGCGATGGCGGAATTCGAGGACCATAGATTGAAGGTAAGCCCAGCGGCAGGCGCGGGAGACGCCAAAGTGAGTACGTTGTTCGAGAGAGGGACTCCGCCATAGACCCAAGGCGCGGCCAGGGTAAAGGAAACGGCAATCGGGTTTACGGCCAGGACGGCGCTGCCCGTTGCGCCGTTGAATGTCGCGGTGAGAGAAACGTTCGCCGCGGCGGCAACCGGGGCGGTAGTGATGGTAAAGGCGGCGGAAACCGTGCTACCGGCGGCAACCGAGACCGATGCCGGCAGGGAGGCGGCCGCGGGATTGGTGCTGGAAAGATTCACGGTCCAGCCGCCAGCGGGAGCAGGACTGCTCAGCGTGACGGTTGCCCCGGTAACAGGGTTCCCTCCCACGATGGAGGTTTGAGGCAGATTGAAGGTGGTGGTAAATTTTGAACCGGTGCCGCTCAAGGGGATAGGCGGGACGCCGCCGAGTGCGTTGCTCTGAACTTGCAGGGTGCCGGAGCTGGCGGTGGCAGCGGTTGGGCTATAGGTGACGGTTACGGTACAGCTACCGCCGGGGGCGATGGCTATGCCGATGCAATTGTTGGTTTGCGAGAAGGATGTGGAGGAGCCTACAGACACACTGCCGACGTTCAACACGGCGCTGCCGCTATTAGTGATGGCGAGAGGCAGGTTGGCGGCCGTGCCAAGCTGTACAGTTCCGAAATTCAGGCTTGCGCTCGATGGGACGGCCGAGGCCGATTGCATCAGGAGCATGTACTGGTTCGAGGACGGCAGAGTCAAGGCGAAGTCGACGCTCCCGTCATTATTAAAATCGCCGACGGCCATGGCGCCGACGCCGGGGCCGGTACCGAATTGCGACAGGACGGTGAAGACGCCCGCGTTATTGTTGGTGAGGACGGTGAAGCCGTTAGTGGAATTGCCGGCCTGGACCAGTTCAAGGGTTCCGTCTCCATTGACGTCGACCGGCGCCATAGCGAGGGGATTGCGGTTGAGCAGGGTGGACTGATAGGGGCCGAGCCTGAAAGTGCCATTGCCGTTGCCCAGGTAGACGGAGAGGGTTTGGGCGACTTCGGCGACGGAGGCAAGATCGAGGATGCCATCTCCGTTGACGTCGGCCGCGACCACGGCAACCGAATCGCCGGTGGCGTAAGCGACGCCGGGAAGGTAGCTGCCGTCGCCATGGTTCATGAGCACGGTGACGGATCCGCTGTTACTGACATCGTTGGCGACGGCGAGATCGATTTTGCCGTCGCCATTGAAATCGCCGGCGACGAGAGAGAAGGGGCGCGTGTCGGCCGGGTAATCGAGATGGGCGGCAAAGGTTCCGTCGCCGTTGCCGAATAGGACGGACACGGTGTTATCGGAAAGGTTGGCGACGGCGAGATCGAGGTTGCCGTCGCCGTTGAGGTCCGCTGCGACGACGGCATTTGGGGTTTGACCGGTCACGTAGGGGACGGGGGCGTGAAATGCGCCAGTGCCCGTGCCTAAAAGGATCGATAGGGTTTTGGCGGACTGATTGACGACGACCAGGTCGGCGATGCCGTCGTGATTGAAATCCGCGGAGGCAAGCGCGATGGGCTGCGAGCCGGCCGGAAAATCGGTACGAGTGAAGCCGCCGGTGCCGTTGTTCAAGAGGATGGACACGGTGTTGTCGACGGAGTTGGCGATGGCGAGATCGAGTTTGCCATCGGCGTTGAAATCACCGGTGATCAGGGCGGCAGGGCCGTTGCCGGAGGTTACTGTGGTGCTGGCGAGGACGGGCGCGGGGCTGGGGTTGGCGACGGGCATCCAGACCGAGTTCGACTGACCACCGCCGGGGCTGGGATTGACGACGCTTACCCATCCGGTGGAGCTAGCTGCCAAGTCGGCAGTGGTAAGTGTGGCGGAGAGCTGAGTGGGCGCGGCGTAAGTGGTAGCGCGGGGCGTACCGTTCCAATAGACGACTGAGCCGGGTAGGAAGCCGGAGCCATTCAGCGTCAGGGTCAATCCCGCCGTGCCGGGAGCGGCCGACATCGGCAGGAGCGGTTGATTCACGAGCGGCACGGGATTGGGCTGTCCCACGCCGGAGACGGAGACGACGTGGGGACTATCGGCGGCCCCATCGTTAACGGTGATCGTGCCGGTGCGAGGGCCGAGAGCGGCGGGCGCGAAGGAGACCGTGATGGAGCAGTGGGCGGCCACGGCGAGCGAAGTGGCGCAGGTGTTGGTTTCGACGGAGTCGCCGGAAGCGGCGATGCTGGAGATATTCAGGACGATCGAGCCGATGTTAGTCAGTGTGACTGTTTGGGAGACGCTGACCGTGCCAACGGCTTGCGGCGAAAAAACCAGAGAGGTAGTGGACAAGGCTGATTCGACGGGCGGGGTGGCTGTGCAAGTGGACGAAGCCGTGATGGCGAGGGCGCCGGCGGGATTATTGCTGGCCAAGGTGACACTTCCGCTGCACGCTCCACTTAGAGGCGCGGCGAGCATGACATTGATGGTGCAAAGGGCGGCGGGCGAGAGGCTGGTGGGGCAGTTATTGGTTTGAGCCACGGCGCCGCTAACGGTAATGCCGGAGATAGAAAGGGGCGCGGTGCCGGTGTTGGTGAGCGTGACGGGCTTGGGTGCGCTGGTTTTGCCGAAGGGCTGCGAGGGGAAGGTGAGTTTGGTGCTGGAGAGTTTGGCGACCGGAGTCGAGGAGGTTCCGACGCCGGACAGAGTGACAACAACGGGGCCGCCCTGGTTATTGCTGGTGACGGTAATGGCGCCCGTCTGATAACCCATGGCGGTGGGGCTGAAGGTGACGGTTACGGTACAACTATTTCCGGTGGTGAGAGTTGCGCCGCAGGTGTTGGTTTCGGCGAATGGTCCGGAGGCGGCAATGCCGGAGATATTCACTGGGCCGCTGGCGGTATTGAAGAGCCAGAAAGTCTGGGAGGTGCTGGTGGAACCGGCCATTTGGGAGCCGAAGCTTAAGCCGAAGACCGTGGGGGCCAAGACAGGACCGCCTTCGGTGATGAAGTAAGCGCCGGTCTGTTTGCCGGTCATGACCATTACCGGGTTTTGGTTACTGTCCTCCAGCAGGACGGCGTCACCGCCGGGTGTATCGTAGGGGTCCGGATCATTGCCGGCGATGGGAATGGCCCAGACGATCTTTTGAGCCGCTATGTCCAACATGACGAAATAGCCGGGCAGTCCGGAGACCGATTGCAAGGGGAGCAGGAGGAAAGGCTGGGTGGGGGTGCCATAGGTGGTAAAGATACCGGCCTGCCAATAAGTGGCGTTGGGAGCGCCCATGGCGACGAGTAAGCTACTTACATTGATCTGTTCGATCAGGGAGCCATCGACAAAGCTACGGTGATAGATGTTGGGGTCGTTTTTGACCTGATGCCAGAAACCGCCCATGGAACGCGGGTCGATGGCGAAGTTAGAGGTTATATTCTTGGAGGTTGTGCCCAGCGGCACCTGAAACAGCCAGGCGCCGGAAGCGCCGTTATCCTGCACGCCGAAGACGGTCTCCTCGGTTTGGGCGCCGGGGGAGATCCCCGCGCCATCGAAGTAGATATTGTTCCCAACGCAAAGGGGCGAAGCACCCGATGGACCTTGAAAGACGATGCTCCAGGCGGGAGTGAGCGGGCTGGAGAGATTGGTTGGATCGACGTCGATGGCCCACAGGGCGGCCTGCGAACGATCGTTAGAAAGCGCGGCCAGCATGTAGACGCGATTGGGGTAACTTCCATTATTGACGCAAGCGGTATTGACTGTCTGGTAATAGGGGCCGCTATTACCAGACTGATAGACATAGGTGCTGCCGATTAAGGAACCGGTGGTACCGCTATAGATCGAAATTGGGGCGGCGGCGCTGAGAACACCAGATGCGGAGGCGCCCGTGCCGTCGCCATAAATAATGACATCGGGCGCGACGTCACAATCCGCCCCCTGGCTCGTGGCAACGATATCGGTGATGGTTCCGTTGGATATGGTTGCGGTGGCGATGGCGCCGGGGCAATATCCGCCGGCGAGGACGACATTGGCGGTGGTGTATCCGCTGCCGGGATTATTCACGGTGAAAGAGAGAGTACAGTTATCCTGCCAGCACTGCGTGAGAGCGCGAGCGGCGGTGCCGGCGACGATGGCGCCATTTGGTGTTGGCACTAAGCCGATAGGAACGCCGCCCGGGGTAGGATAACTCCAGGCGATGGAACCGTTGGAATTGAATTTAAAGATATGCTGGTCGTCGGCGGCGATGACGCTGCCATCGGCCTGCATGATGGGGAGGCCGGCGAACTCTTCGTTGTCGAGCAGGGATCCGGAACTCCAAACGGTATTGCCATTTCCGTTGTAGACCACCAGCGCGTTCCAGGACTGCTTATAGGCGCAGGCGGCATAGGTGCCGTTGGAAATGCAGCCATCGCCGGCAGCGACACCGGTATTCCAGACGTCACTACTCTTGACATACACATTGCCGTCGGTTCCCGGTGGTGCTTGCTGGACGAAATCGGTCATTTGGGGATTGCAGTGCGCCATGGAGCACCATCCGGGCGCAGGGGTTATGACCTGGGCGCGGAGCGGCGATGAGAGAGAGAGGAGGACGAAAGTTACGAGCAACGCCGGTAGCTTCAATAGGTGCATTTTTTAACCGAATTTCACTGAGGTTACCGCAGATTCTAAGATGAGACAGTACCGGTACTGCGGTTTTTCCGCTCTACTAGGCTGTGGGTACGGCAATTAGTACTAAGCGGTAAGAGGGCGCTGGTTGGTGTATGAGGTGATGATTTGCGCTTGCGGCTGCAAACGGTTTGGGCGGGGCCTGGGGATGCGGCGCATCGCCGGGCGGCGCTTAAGGTTGAGTTAAGTTGTTCCGTTAGCTGGAGATTGGGGGGCTCGGAAGCAGCGGAGTGGGTGGCATTAGGGTTGGATGCGGCGCGCCTGGGGGGCCAGGGCAATTGCCAGTTTGGGAGTTTCGGGCCTTGGCGAGCGCGAGTTGCAGGGTAGCGTCTATCTTATTTCTTCGATCAATATTTTCTATGTCGGTTGGGGCAAGGCCACGTTTTGTTAGTCGATTCCAAATCGGGTAAAGACGGATATTTACTTGGAGATCATAACTTATTTGGGATAGAGTAATCTGGAATGTTTGAGTAGGTGGCGGGATTAACTGGGGTCGCGCCGCTCTTTATTAGT
The DNA here is from genome assembly GCA_963738375.1 of Bryobacterales bacterium. Lineage (GTDB taxonomy): Bacteria > Acidobacteriota > Terriglobia > Bryobacterales > Bryobacteraceae > Bog-159. The sequence goes on from CAVTWL010000012.1 coordinate 37,246, forward strand.
GTGAAGGTTCCGCTCTTGGGTGGCAGGCTGTTTACAATCACGCGGACGAATTCGCCCTGCGCGCGTGTAATTGCCGCCGGCCGAGATCCCCGCCGGTCGAGGATGATCCCCTCGTTCAAAGAAAGAATGCAGAGAAAATCCGGAGCGGTTGCGGTTTTAATATCGTAGTGCTTGTAATCGGGTCTGCGGTGGATCAATAGCCGGTTGACGGTTGTTAAGCTTGGTGCATGATTCGTGCCGGTGAATTCATGCGGGGGGCCAAGGTTTGGCATTCGCCGCGATTGAGTGGCAACCCGCGGGTTTCGATCGTTCTGCCGACGTATTGCCGCGGCGATAACGGACTCCTGGAACGCTCGATCGGGAGCGTGCTGGGCCAGAGCTTTGCGGATTTCGAACTGATCGTGATGGACGACGGGTCGACGGATGCGACGGCCGATGTGATCGAGTCATTTGTGCGGTCGGACGACCGGGTGATCCATGTGCGTCACGACGTGAATTGCGGGCTGCCGGCGCTGCGGGTAAACGAGGGGCTGCTGATGGCGCGCGCGGACATTTGCGCCTATCAGTTCGACGACGACCGATGGACGAATTCGTTTCTGGAAAACATGACGGGCGCGCTGGGGCGGAACCCGGACTTCGGAGTGGCTTACGGACTGTGCCAGTTGAGCGTTCCGGGCGATGAAGAAACGCTGGGAGGACCTTTCGACTACTCGCGACTGATGACGGCGAACTACATCGCGAATAACAGCGTGGTGCATCGCCGGAGCGTATTCGAGCGGCTGGGCGGTTATGACATGCACCTGGTGATCCGGCGGCTTTGCGATTGGGATCTGTGGCTGCGTTGGGGCAAGGAGACGCCATTTCTATTCGTCGAGGAAGCGGTGACGATGGTGGAAGCGCGGAGACCGGAATCGATCGGGAAGACCTGCGCCCCGGACGGGATCGCCATGCGGGCGCACATCGCGATGGAGCGGAATGCCCGCTTGCGCCCGGAATCGCTGGGCGATTACGTGGTCGACGATCTTTGGCATTTGCGGCACCTGGGGAAGCGCAAACTGGAATCGGTGTGGCGGCAGCAGATTGTTTCGTACCTGGCGCGTTCGCAGCCGCTGGCGATGGGGGTAAGGCCTCCGGAAGCGAGGCCGTTGCATGTGCTGGTGTGCAAGGACCGGCATACGGGCGAGTTGGGGACGCGCATCGCCAATTTCGCGGAGAGTCTCAAAGAAGATTTCGCGTTCACCATCGTGGTGGAAGCGCAGACCGACGAAGCGGCGATGCGGTGCGCGGACATCCTCATGCTGTACGGCATGGCCGGCGAAAGAGCGGAGCAGTTGGCGGCCACGGCGCGCGGGCTTGGCAAGACTGTGATTTTTGCGAGAGAAGGGGAACGGACAGGCTTGGCGGGCGGGCTCGAAATTCTGCCGAATATCCAGCGGAAATGGCTGGCGCGGGCTCGGGCCCGGGTGGAAGGCGGCGGCGATGGCGAGGCTGCGAGCCCGGTGAAGATCGGGTTGGTGGGGAAAGGGGCGTCGGACGGGGAAATGGCGGCGGTGTGGCCGGCGGTGGTGGAGGCCAGCCGGGTAATGGGTGCCGGCGCGATGTTCTATTTTTGGGGCGAGGGGCATGGAGCATTGGAGGAACTGGGATCGCCATATTGCTCCGAGCCGGGCGCCGCGACCTACGAACAATACCTGGAGCGGCTCACGTCCACCGGGCTGGATGTAATGGTTGCTCCCCGGGGCACCGACGGCGGCATGAACTTTCTCGAGACGACGGCAGCGGGCGCGGCCGGGGTTTCCGGCGATGGCGGGGGGGGGATTGAGCCCGGCGATTCGCAAGGCGGCTTCGATGCCGCGGCAAGAGCGCCTGCGTTCGGTGCGGGAAACTATCGAGCTTATCGAACGGGACGGCACCAGCGAAGCGCAGGCGGCGCGGGTGGGCGTCGGAGTTGGAGCCGCGGTGTCCTGCGGCAGCGGTTGAGAGGGGCGGATACGCGGCCCCGCATCGCCTACTTTTGCCATAGCCCTTATTTATCCAGCGCGGGAAACCGCCTGCTGGGCTACGCCGGGTTGGCGCAGGAATTCCATTGCGAGCCGGTCCTGGTTCTGCCGGCGGACACCGGCGCAACGGGTGAGGCGATGCAGCGGAGCGCGGCGAAAATGGGAATAGAAACCGCCTATCTGCCGCTGATTGTCGAGACGGAGATGGATACCGGACGAGAGCTTAACGAAGGCAGCGTGCAGAAGATCCGGCGGTGGCTTGAAGAGAACGGGATCGGCATGGCGCATTCGTTCCACCTGATGCGCGAGGTGGGAGAAGCGGCTGCGCAGTGTGGGATTCCGCATGTGGCTTCGCTTTATGAAAGCTACGCGCGGGGGTGCGCGGGGGTGAGACATTGCGATCTGGTGCATTCGGATGCCGAGGTGTACGCGGACGCCTGGAGCGAAGTTCTGGACCGTCCGGCGCGGCGCGTTATGGCGTACGTGCAGGAGCGATATTTCGACCTGGAATATCCCGCGGCGCAAGAGCGGTTGACGGTGGGAGTGTTTGGGAGCGTGCAGCCGCACAACGGGCAGTTGGAGGCGGTGGAAGCAATCGGGATGCTGAAGCGGAACGGTGCCGAAGTGGCATTGTGGCTGTTCGGCTACGAGCATTTCAACCCCGCTTACGTGGCCGAGTGCAAGGGCCTGGTTGAGAAGTACGGGCTGGCGGGGCTGGTAACTTTTTGCGGCTTCGCGGAAGACCGGGCGGAGGCGATGCGCGAGTTGGACGCCGTGCTATGCGCCAGCGATCGCGGGGCGATTCCAGAAGAGCTGCCGGAGGCGATGGCGGCGGGACGGTTGGCGATGGCGCCGGCGTGCGGCGGTATGGCGGAGCTGATTTCGCGGAAGACGGGAATTCCGATGGCGGACCGGAGCGCGGCATCGATCGCCCAGGCGGTGCACAGCGCCCGCACGATGACGGGCGCGGAGCGGCGCGAGAAGACCGAGCGGGCGCGAGGGACGGCCAACGTGGGGTGTTCGAAATATGCAGTGGCTCGCGAATTATTCAGGCTGTATCGAGAAGCGATTGACGAACATGGGCCGGTTCGTGAGGCGGTGGGCGAGGTTAACGGCAAATATCGGCCAGTTCGGCAGCTACGGTTCGCACGTCTTCTTCAGTCAGCCCGAGGTGCATGGGGAGTGAAATGACGCGGGCGCTGGCGCTGGTGGCGCTGGGGCAGGTACCGGCGGCATAACGGTACATTTCGTAAGCCGTATTTTCGGCGTAGTGGACGCCTGGGTAGACGCCGCGCTGGTTCAACTTGCGGAGGACTTCGTCGCGGTCGTCAACCAGCACCTGGTAGAGATGGCGGGAATTGAGGACTTCGTCGCGCTGCGGGATGCGGGCGATGGACGGCTGATTTTCCAGAGCGGCGTCATACCAAGCGGCGAGCTGCCGCCGGAAAGCATTGTCGCGATCGAGATAGCGCAAGGCGACCAGACCGAGCGAGGCCATGACGGCGTTGCCGTGGTATTTGAAGCCCAAATGCTCCACATCGTATTTCCACTTATAGAGGCCGCCGCCGGCGGTGCGGGTGAAGGTGTCCTTGTTGATTCCCATCCAGGACCATTTGCGCGCCTCGCGATCGAGTTCGGGATCGGCGAAGCAGATCATGCCGGAATCGGCGGTGGGAAGGTTTTTGACGGCGTGGAAGGAAAAGATAGTGGCATCGGCGCCGTGTCCGGCATGCAGGCCGCAGATGCGAGTTCCAGCCATGTGGCTGGCATCGAGAACGAAGCGGAGGCCGCGGCGGGCACAGAGATCGCGGATTTCGGCATAGCGGCCCGCGTGGCCCCCGAGGCCGACCATGCAGATGGCCCGGGTGCGCGGGGTGATGCGAGCGGCAACGGAAGCGGGGTCCAGGCAGAGGTATTCATCGATATCCGCGAAGACCGGATGGAGTCCGGTTTGCACTATGGTGTGATTGGTGGAGACGAAGGTGAAGGGGGTGGTGATGACTTCGTCGCCATCGGCCCATTGGTAACGCTGGCGAAGGATGGTGAAAGCCAGGTGGAGGGCGGCGGTGGCGGAGTTCAGGAAGTGAGCGTGGGGCAGGCAGGTATAGGCGCGCCAGGCGGCTTCGAATTGGGCGGTCTTCTCGCCGGGGCCGGTCCAGCCGGTTTCGAGGGCCGGACGAATTTCCTCCAGCACCTCATCAGTGCGGTAATGCGGCACGAACAAATGAATGGGCTTCATTTTCGGAGTCAGTCGGCTTCATCGGGAAGAACACGGGTTCGCCCGATGTTTGGGTTCGGCTTAGAGTAAATCCCAGACTACTATATAAACGGATGGCGGCGGCACGGAGGCGGATCGGGAATCGGGCAACAGGGGTGAAATGGAGGTCACTCTGAGGCAGCCCGAACGGTGGCGGCAGGGCGCTTGCCAGTTTGGCTATCCAGATTTCAGGACACGCCCCGCAGCAGAGATCCGACAACTCCCGCGGCGAGTATCAGCAGTGGCTCGGGTATCTTCTTGGCATAGCGTAGGATGAGGAAGCTGAGCACGGCGATGAGCAGGGTCGGGATATCGAAAATCGCTCGCTTGCCTAGAATGAGGGCAGCACCGGCAATCGCACCGACGGCAGCCGCCGTGACGCCCTGCACGAAGGCTTTTACTTGCGGATTCCTGGCGAAGCGCCGATAGTAGGGAGCGCCCGCGATGACCATCAAGAGCGGGGGGGCGAAGACCGCGCTGGAGGCAACAATACCTCCCATGGCGCCGGCTACGAGGTATCCAATGAATGCGGCCGTTATGACCACCGGTCCTGGGGTAATCATGGCGACCGCCACCGCGTCCAGAAACTGCTGCTCGGTGAGCCAGTGGGAAGTCGTGACCACCTGTCCATAAAGGAAGGGAACGATGGCCAGGCCGCTGCCGAACACGAAAGCGCCGGCCTTCAGAAAAAACAGGAAGAGCGGCCCGAGCAGGGCGGGCTGGGGACCGCGGAGGCCCGTCATGAGTAGCGGCGCGAAAGCCGCCGAAGCGGCGCCGGTTCCCTGTCTCGGCAGAGTCCGCACCAGCACTTGGGCGGCACCGCACAACAGGATCAGCCAGATCACTTCTGTCCCGCTCCAGACCGTGGCAGCCGCCATCACCACAAAGAGACACCATAGAAACCAGTCCGCTCGCAGGGCCTTCCGCGCCAGCTTATATGCGCCTTGCGCGATGATGCCGATCACCGCCGCGCCAATTCCGTAGAACGCTCCCTGGATCCAGTTCATGCGGCCGTAATGTACATAGGCAGCGCCGAGGGCCAAGGCCATCACGAAGGATGGCAGGACAAAGGCGACGGCTGCCAGGGAGGCGCCCAGCGGACCGCCGCGCAGCCATCCGATGTACATCGCAAGCTGCGCCGCCAGCGGGCCAGGCAGGAGCTGCGAGAATGCGAGGCCCTCCTGATAGTCCGCCTCGCCGATCCAGCCGCGCTCTTCCACCAGATGGCGATGCATATTAGCTGCCAGGGCGATGGGACCACCAAAACCCAACGTGCCGAGCTTCAGAAAGTAGAGCGCCAGACGGCGCAACGTGACTGCCGGAACGGGGACTGTTGGCGGAGTCATTCTTCTTAGAAATATAGCAACTGTTCGTGTCAATATAGCAATTGAACTATCATGAATCAAGTGACTGGCTGGGATGGCGATCCGAGGGCGTGGTAAGCTGGCGGCAAGCAAGCGTTCCGCGGCGTTCGACTGCGGATTTATTTCGCTCAGAAAACGGAGAAGTTAGATGGGTACATTTACGAGTTCGGGTGGGCCGGCGCGGTTTGACGCAGCCCTTCTGATCCTTCGACTGGCCAGCGCGGCGGCTTTTGTGTATCACGGGAGCGCAATTCTGTTCGGCGTCTTTGGGGGCCCGGGTCCGGAGAAATTTGCCGCTTTCCTGCATCAGCCGGCGGCGATCGGCTATCTGGTGGGGCTCGCGGAATTTGCCGGCGGTCTGGCGGTTCTGAGCGGGGTGTTCATCCGGCTTGGATCCGCATGCCTTATTGTCGTGATGCTTGGCGCCATATTTCTGGTCCACCTGCCGCACGGTTTTGACATCGGCAAGGGGGGCATTGAATACGCGTTGACGCAACTGTCGATAGCGGTGGCGCTGCTGCTGACGGGCGCGGGCGCCTATACGCTGCGGCGATTCGTCCCGGACAACTGGCGAACCCTGGTGCGAGACTGAAGGCATGCGAACGCGCGGGAGACCTGGAACCGATCAGCCGAAAATTTTCGGCTGAACTACACCGGCCACGTTGGTGAGCCGGAAATCGCGGCCGGCATAACGATAGGTCAGGTGCTCGTGGTTGAGGCCCATCAGGGCCAATAGCGTGGCATGCAGGTCATTCATGTGCATGCGGCCGTCCACGGCCTTGATGCCGAATTCGTCGGTGGCCCCATAGCTGAAGCCCTTTTTAACGCCGGCGCCGGCCAGGAACATCGAGTATCCGGTGATGTTATGATCGCGGCCATCGGCGCCTTGGGAGGTGGGCAGGCGTCCGAACTCGGAGCCGAACAGCACCACGGTGTCTTCCAGCAGGCCGCGCTGCGCGAGGTCGGTGAGAAGCGCGGAGGTGGGCTGGTCGACGCATGCGGCATTGTTCGATCAAGCCGTTGTGCAGATTGGTGTGGTGATCCCAGCCGGGCTGGCGGATCTCGACAAAGCGCACGCCGGCTTCGCTCAGTCGGCGCGCCATCAGGCACTGGCGCGCGAAAGATCCGTCGAGTCCGGGCTTCACGCCGTAGGCATCCAGAACGTGCTGCGGTTCTTTCGAGATGTCGAGCAGAGCCGGCACCTTGTCCTGCATGCGGAACGCCAGCTCATAGGACTTGATGACGCCTTCGACGGCGTCGGGCGCGCCTGGGCTGGAGGCCAGATCGTGGTTGAAATCCTGAATCAGGTTGAGTCTGGTCGCGCTCCAGTTGGCGGGCGGTGGCCGCCTCGATGTTGGGCATGAAGCCCAGGTCGCTGATGGCGGTTCCCTGATAGTAGGCCGGCAGGAAGGCGCTGCCGTAGTTGGCCGCGCCGCCAAAGTCGACGGGCGGATTGATGGTGATATATCCGGGCAGGTCCTGGTTTTCCGTACCGAGGCCATAAAGCAGCCAGGAACCCCAACTGGGCCGCGTCAGCGCGGCATTGGCGCTCCCGGTGTGCAGTTGGACGACGGCCTGCGGATGGGCCGGCGTATCGGTATAGAGGCCGCGCAGCCAGCAAAGCTCGTCGGCGTGCGTGGCGATGTTGGGCAAGAGCTCTGAGAACCACGCTCCGGAATTTCCATACTGCTTGAATTTGAACTTGGATGGCGTGATGGTGCCGCCGCCCGGACCCGCCTGCCCATCGCGCTTTTCCAATTCGGCCTTGTATTCGAAGGTGTCCACTGTAGACATGGCGCCTTCCATGAATAGGAAGATGATGCGCTTGGCCTTGGCGGGCATCGGAGGGATTTTCGGCGCGAGCGGATTGACGGTGCTCAACTCCCCCGCCGAGGCCTTGCCGGCGGAGCCAAGGAGTCCAGCTAAGGCGAGGCTGCCAAAGCCGGCGCCGGCCGCGCTCAAAAGGTTGCGGCGTGTGATGACAGGACGCTTGAGTTCAGACATTCTTATTTCTCCTTGTTTTCTCGCGAGCACAAACGCATCAGCGGACGAATTGGAACTCCGCGGAACCATACAGCGCTTGTACAAAGGCTCCCCAGGCCGCCTGGTTGGCGCCGGCGGGAGTAACCGTCATGAAGGGATTGGGCTCAGGCGTTTTGGACGCGAGAACCTCGTCATCCTGCGTCAGGCCATCGGATCGAACCACGCCCGCGGTCATATCGGAAGTGTCGTATTGGGCCGGAACGATGGGCGGCCGGGGCGAGGATGGGGGAACGGGATAGGCCTTGAGCCAGGAGGCAGAATAGTCAGCGAGGAAGGTCTTCACCCTGGCCGTTTCCCCCGGTTTCGGATCACGTCCCAGCACTCGCCGGTAGGCTTCCCGAATGCGCGCGTTGTCATCCGAATACTCAGGGCTCAGCAGAAAACCGGCGAGCATCAGCGATGCCCGGCGGACAAACGGGGCGTTCAACATGAAGAGCGACTGCGTGGGAACGGTAGTCGCCTCGCGCTGTCCGGTAACCAGCGTCTGCACGACCGGGTCGAAGGCCGCCAGCGGACGGGGGGTCTCGCCGCGCAGCAGCGGCAGGTAGACGCTGCGGTATGGGCTATGGTCGGCAGCAGCAAGAATGGAAGCGACCACCGGGCCGTCGTCCCGGATTTCGATCATGCGCAGCCCCATCGCAGGCGAGCCCTTCGGATGATCGAGAGCAAGCTGTCCCGATGACGTCAGGATGCTGTCGCGCACCTCTTCGGCCTCCAGGCGACGAGGAGCATGGCGCCAAACCAGGCGATCCGCCGGATCGATATCGCTGTAGCCGGGGGGAACCTCGGTACCGAGGCGGTAAGCGTGGCTCAGTACGATTCCGCGGACCAGTTTCTTGGTGGACCATCCCTCGCGGATGAAGCGCTGCGCCAGATAATCCAGCAGTTCGGCATTTGCGGGCTGGTCGCCCATGGCACCGAAGTTGTCGACGGTGCTTACAATTCCCGTGCCGAACAAATGCTGCCATACGCGGTTCACATAGACTCGCGGGGTCAGCGGATTTTGCGGGCTGGCGATCCATTGGGCTAGTTCCAGGCGGCCGCTATGACCGGCGGGAATCTGCGGCTGGCTGGGGAAACTGACCAGCGAGAGGAAGGCGCGCGGAGCAGCGGGTCCGTGCCGTTCTTCGACCCCTCGCACACGGACGGTCGTGTCGGCAACCACGCCATCCCTTACGCTGTGAATTCCGAAGCCGCGTTCGCCCAGATCGGCGATGAGCGCCAGGTCTTCCTGCAGCTGTTTGTAATGCTTCTCGAGGTCGGCGCTATGCCTCTTTTGTTCCGCCGTGAGAGGAGCGCCGCCGGGATTGGTTTTACTCGCCTCAAATGCCTTCTCGGCCGCCTCGGTTTCCGCCTTCAGTTTCTCGATTTGCTCTTGGGGAACTTTAGGCGCCTGGGCGGCGGTGCTCATGTAGTTGAGGGACTTGGGTTCGTAATATTGGAGGCCCGAGCCGCCCATCTTGCTGGTCAAGCCCACGGCATCTTCGGTGCTGGTGAAGATGCTGGCGAGAGAATAGTAATCTTTGGTGGGAATCGGATCGAACTTGTGGTCGTGACAGCGTGCGCAAGAAACCGTGAGGGCCATGGTCGAACGCGTAACGGTATCGATCTGGTCGTCTACGTTGTCCATCTTGTAGCGCGCTTTAAACCGTTGATTGACATCTTTGGGCCCCAGCGCCAGAAAGCCGGTGGCGATGAGTAACCGGTCGCGCTCGGATGGGGTGGACGCCGGCAAAAGGTCGCCCGCGATCTGTTCCTGAATGAAGCGATCGAATGGCACGTCCCGATTGACCGCGTCGATCACGTAATCGCGATAGCGCCACGCATTCGGATACGGCATATTGCGCGAGGGGCCGGAGGATTCGGCATAGCGCGCGACATCCAGCCAATGACGGCCCCAACGTTCCCCAAACTGTGGGGAGGCCAGCAAGCGATCGACGAGCCGGCTGTAGGTCGGCGAGGCGTGATCTTTCTCAAACGCTTGGATGTCCGCCGGCGAGGGTGGCAGCCCCGTCAGGTCATAACTCAAGCGGCGGATCAAAATGTCCGGGCCGGCATCCTTGACCGGCGCTAGTTTTTTTTCATCGAGTTTTGCCAGGATCAAACGGTCGATGTCGGACGAGGCCCAGCCGCCGTTGGTTACGGCGGGAACCTGGGGGTTGGTAAGGGGCTGCCAAGCCCAATGACTGTTTTTCGCCCTCTGGTAGTTGGCCAGAATCCGAGCAGGGGTATCGGGAAGTTTCTCGGTTTCGTCGGGCCAGGCCGCGCCGTCACGAATCCATTTTTCGAGAATGGCGATCTCCTCTTCAGGCAGCGGCACGGCGCTTTCCTGCGGCATGCGCTTCTTGGGATCGGTGGCTTTGAGCCGCCTGATCAGAGTGCTGTTTTCCGGAGATCCCGGGATGATTACCGGACCGGAATTACTTCCAGCGAAGATGCTGATTCCGATATCCACGCGCAGGCCCCCCGCCTCCTTGAACGCTTCGGAATGGCAGTTGTAGCAGCGGTTGACGAAGATGGGCCGAACCTTTTTCTCGAAGTATTCAAGCTGACCGGCAGTGGCCGGCCGAGGGTAAGCTACTTGAATCACCGGGGCGCTGGAAACGGGCACTCCGGCTTCCGGCAGGCGCGGCGTTGCGGTGACCGTTTTCGGCGGCCATACGGCGCCCTGCGCGATCCATGTTGTCAGGCCGGCGAGTTCCTTGGCGGTGAGCGGCTCGTCTCCGAGGGGCATTCTCACGTTAGGGTCGGCGGAGGCGACACGATGCAAGAGGAGACTTTGATCGGGTTTCCCAGGTACGATTGCCGGCCCCGATTGGCCGCCATGCAGTAGGGCTTCGCGATTGTCGAGGGTCAAACCGCCCGAAGCTCGCGTGTCCGTGGAATGGCAACCCGCACAGCGGTTGGTCAGGATTGGCAGGATATTGTTCTCGAAGAACTCCGGCTGATCCGGTATGGTCGACTGCGGATAAGCCGGGGCCGCGATCATGATGAGAGCCAGCAGGGCAAGACCGGCAGCCCGAATGGAAGAAAAGGCGCCATCACTGGGGGGCGTGCCTAATGGGTGTGTCATATAAAACGATAGGATTACTAGACTAACTAGTGATGGTAAACGTGCCGTCCCGTCCTTGTCAATTTTTATCCGGCGATGGTGGTCCTATGCTTTTACGTGGTCCGCCGACGGGGGAGCGCTTTCTTACGGGCGCGGCCGAGATTAGCGGGCGGGTCAGATGACACGCGGCCGATTCAATTATTTAGTCTATCGACTTGCTGGCTTTTTGCCTGTGAAACAGATATTTTGAATAGATGCCTAGCCGGAGATCCTTCCTTTTGGGGCTATCGCTTCCCTTGCTGGGCCGCTCCTCTCCCGCGGACGCCCGCCTGCGCATCATCGCGATCGAAGTCTTCGTAGTGCCCGTCAACGCCCGCGGCGAATGGACCTTCGTCCGCCTGAAAACCAATCTCGGTCTCACCGGTTTAGGCGAGGCGTCGCATGGCTTCGGCGCGCGCGCCCGCGTTCAGGCCGCCCTCGAGAAATGCTTCGCATGGGTGCGCGATCAGTCTCCGTTCGACATTGAAGCCTATCGCCAGCGCGCCTGGAGTACGACGCAGTCGGACGAGATGCTCGATCGAACGGCCTTTGCCGCTATCGAGCATGCCCAATGGGACCTGGCCGGCAAAGCTCTCGGCGTGCCGGTGTACCAGCTATTCGGCGGCAAGCTGCGCGATTCCATACCGCTCTACGCCAACATCAATCGCGCCACCCAAGACCGCTCGCCACAGGGTTTTGCGACGAACGCCGCGAAGGCCGCCGCCGATGGTTTTGGCGCGATCAAGGCTTCGCCTTTCGACGGATTCCCGGCGCTCACGGCGCCGGCCGCCGCGATCCGCCAGTCGGCCGACCTGGGAATCGCCCGCGTCCATGCCATCCGCCAAGCCACCGGTCCCCAGCGCGAGCTGATGATCGACTGCCATAGCCATTTCGACGTGCCGCTGGCGGTCGAGACCGCTCACCAACTCGAGCCCGAACGGCTCGCGTGGTATGAGGAGCCCGTTGCTCCCACCCGCACCGCGGAGCTAACGAGCATCCGGAAGTCGATCGCCCAGTGCATCGCCGCCGGCGAGTTGTTGTTCGGCATGGCTGGTTTCGCCCCGCTGGCGTCCAGCGGCGCCAGCGATATTCTGATGCCCGACGTGAAATACTGCGGCGGATTGATGGAAGCGCACCGCATCGCCGCGCTTGCCGAATTGCACGGCCGCGAAATCTCGCCGCACAATCCCAGCGGCCCCGTCGCCACGGCCGTCAGCGTACATCTCGCCGCCGGCCTTCCCAATTGCAAAATCCTCGAGTACGCCTGGGGAGAAGTCCCCTGGCGCGCTCAGCTCATCTCCCCGCCGGAAACCTTCGCAAAGGGCGGCATCCTCGTGCCTAACGCCCCCGGCTATGGCATCGAACTGAACGAAAAGGTGGTATCGAGTCATGTCTGAATATCGAGTCAAAAACGTTCTTTCACTGCTTGCTCTGCTGTTCGTCCCCTCCGCTGTCGCCCAGACTCTGGCCGGCCGCTGGGATGCGACTCTTACATCCAACGGTGTCTCCATCCCATTCCGCATCGACTTTTCCGGCGAAGGCGCCAATTTCAGCGGCTCCTTCTTCAACGGCGACGATCCGGTAGTCTCCAGCGGTGGCAGCTTCACCGCCGGCAGCCTGCTTCTCGACTTTGCTTCATACGCCGCCCAATTGCGAGCCACTCTTAAAGACGGGCGTCTCGCAGGCGAGTACCAAACCGCGCGCGCATCGTATGCCTTCGAAGCCCGTCCATTCGTCACCCCGCCGCTCGCCGAAACCGCCGCGCCTTCTATCGCCGGTATCTGGGAAATTCAGGTGCAAAGCCCGAAAGGCGAATCGGCCTGGCGCTTAATAGTGGACCAATCCGGACCGGATGTTTCCGCTGCCATCCTGAGGGTGGATGGCGATACCGGCGCTCTCACGGGCCGCTATCGCGATGGCGAATTCGTGCTGAGTCATTTTTCCGGGGCGCGGCCGGCGTTGCTGGTGCTTACTCCGGCAAGCGACGGCTCGTTGGCCGTCGCCCTATCCGGCTTCAAGGACAAAAAAGAATTCGTCGCGGTGCGTCCGGAGGTAGCGCGCGCCAAGAACTTTCCCCAACCCACGGACCCGGAGCGTCACACTACTGTCAAGGATGCCACCGAACCCTTCCGCTTCAGCTTCCCCGATCTTAACGGCCATGTGGTTTCGAATACCGACGCGCGTTTTGAAGGCAAAGTCGTGCTGGTAAACATTACCGGAAGCTGGTGCCCCAATTGCCACGATGAAGCGCCCTTCCTGGCTGCGCTCTACCGGCAGTATCGCAACCAGGGCGTCGAGATCGTGGCCCTCTCGTTCGAGGAAGCCGCGCAGTTGAAGAATACCGAGCGCCTGCGGGCTTTCATTCGCGAATGCGGCATCGAATACCCCGTGCTGCTGGCTGGCGAGCCGGACGAGGTGCACGATAAACTGCCGCAAGGAGTCAATCTGAACTGCTGGCCCACGACCTTTATCCTGGGCCGCGACGGCCGCGTGCGCGCCGTACATGCCGGTTTTCCGGGCCATGCCAGCGGCGCTTTGCGCGCGGAGGCGGAGCGCGAGTTCAACGCATCCATCGATCGACTGCTGGCTGAAAATCACGCATCAGAATAAACGCAACCGAGGAACCCCATGACTCATTCACTTCGATATGTACTCGCCTTAGGTTTGGCTTGGTCAGGCGCGGCCGCGGCGCAGAGTCGCGTGGGAGTGCGCATTCAGCTAGGCATTACGGACAAGCAATCCGTACGCTGGGATGGTTCGCTCGCGGCGCGCGGCGCGCAAGTTTCGTCTCTTGAGCCGTGGCGTTTCGACGATACGGACAGCATTTCTGGCACTGCCTGGAAGGCGGCCACGCATCCCGCCAAGCTATTTCTCGGCGGCATTTTCTATGGCCCCGGCAAGACGATTGTGGCGAATGGCGTGGTGGCCCAGTTGAGCGATGCGCGCGAGGATGCGTCCACCGATGTCACGACGGCGCAAGGCAATTTTTCCTTTCAACTTTCCCAGATCCCTTACGGCAAATCTCTGGCGTTGCTCGATGGGCGCGTGCAAGTCGATCGTGTTCCCCCGGTGACGCGACTGACCAGCAGCCCCGAAGAACAGGATTTTCCGTCGGTTGCCCTGGACAAGAGCGGCAACGCCTGGCTGGCATACGTCGAATTCCGTCACTCCAAGAATCACAATCAGATTCGCGCCGATCATCAGACACCCATCACCGATTTTGCCCCCCTCAAGCAGCCCACTGGGGGCGACCAGGTGCTGGTGAAACACTACGACGGCAAAAACTGGGGCGCGCCGGTGGCAGTCACCGAACCGGGCCTCGATGTCTATCGCGCCGCTATCGCGGCGGATGGAACCGGCCGCGTCTGGGTGTTTTGGTCGCAGAATGACAAAGGAAACTTCGATATCTGGGCGCGGGCGCTGGACAACGGCAAACCCGGCGCGCGCCTACGCATCACGCGCGAAGCGGGTGCGGATGTCGATCCCGTGGCGGTGCCCGCTTCCGATGGCCGCGTCTGGGTCGCCTGGCAGGGATGGCGCGAAGGACACGCTTCGATTTTCGCCGTCCGCCAGCAGGGCAACGCTTTCACCGCGCCGGCCCCGGTTTCCACTTCCTCCGCGAACGAATGGAATCCGGCCATCGCCGCGGATGGGAAGGGACGCGTCACGGTCGCTTGGGATTCTTATCGGAATGGAAACTACGATGTTTTCATGCGTACCGCCGCCGCGGGCGGACAGTGGGGCTCGGAAATCCCGGTGGCGGCGACGGCGCGCTATGAGGCATATCCGTCGCTCGCCTACGATCCCTCCGGCCGGCTGTGGGTGGCATACGAAGAAGGCGGCCAAGGGTGGGGTAAAGATTTCGGCGCTTACAGCACGCCCGGCGTCGCCCTGTATCAGGGCCGCGTGATCCGCCTGCGCGGATTCGAGCCGGATGGCCGGGTGGTTGAAACCGCCTCGGATGTCGGCGGGGTATTGCCCGGCGTAGCCGCATCTCCCTACGACGAACCGTGGAACGTACAGAACGATGCGCAGGATCTGGACAACCACCGCAATTCCGCGAAGAATCGCCTGCCCAACCAGGCCGCTGCGAACGTCACCGCCGCGCACAACAATTATCCGCGCCTGCTGGTGGATGCTTCCGGCCGCATCTGGCTAGCCTACCGTAGCATCTACCCGGTGTGGTGGGCGCCCATGGGCACCGTGTGGTTCGAATATGTCGTGTCCTACGACGGCCAGTCGTGGTCGAAGCCCGTCTTTCTGACTCACTCCGACAATCTGCTCGACAACCGCCCCGCGCTATTTTCGCGAGCCCCTGGAACGCTCGATATTGTCGGCTCGTCGGACTGGCGCAGCCAGTATCAACTCGTTGGCAAGAGCGTGATCGAACTCGAAGCCAATATGGCCGCGAGTTTACTGGGCCCGCGTTCGGTACAGCGCAGTTTTCCTCTATACATGGATCCCAGCATTCCAACGGACCCTTATAACAACGATCTCTTTGCCAGTGAAGTCTCTCTTCCGCCGGCACTCGGCACAGCCGAGGTCAAGGAGGCGGCGCCTGCCTCCGTGTCCGCCTCCACGGCGGATCCCGGTGAAGGCCAGGCCGCGCAGACGCTACGCGCCTACCGCAGCCCGACCGGCTTGCACATCATGCGCGGCGAGTTCCACCGGCACAGCGAAATATCCATGGACGGAGCGTGGGATGGCTCCATCATCGATCAGTATCGTTATATGATCGACGCCGCCAAGATGGATTGGGTGGGCTGCTGCGATCACGACAACGGCGACGCCCGCGAATACTCCTGGTGGATTTCGCAGAAGCTGACCGACGTGTTCCACTCCGCTCGCTTCACCCCCATGTTCAGCTATGAGCGCAGCGTGATGTATCCGGAAGGGCACCGCAATATCATCTTCGCGGAACGCGGCGTGCGGCCTCTGCCGCGCCTCCCTATTACTGAAGAGAATTACACCGGCCATGCGCCCGACACCCAGATGCTGTACGCCTACTTGAAATTCTTCGGCGGCGTTACCGCCTCACACACCAGCGCCACGGCCATGGGCACGGACTGGCGCGACAACGATCCGCTGGTGGAGCCGGTGGTCGAAATCTATCAGGGCGACCGCCAGAACTATGAAATGCCGGAAGCGCCACGTTCCAACAGCGGCAAGGATTCGATCGGGGGATGGCGTCCTAAGGGCTTCGTCAACCTGGCTCTGGAGAAAGGCTACAAGCTGGCCTTCGAAGCCAGTTCCGATCACATTTCCACGCACATGAGCTATTGCAATTTATATGTGAAGGACACATCCCGCGAGGCGGTTCTCGACGCCTTCAAGAAACGCCACGTCTACGCCGCCACCGACGACATTCTGGCCGATGTACATAGCGGCGAGTACATGATGGGCGACTCGTTCAGCACAGCGAAGTCGCCGGAATTGGCTGTCTATCTGAAAGGCACCGCGCCGTTCGCCAAAGTCTCCATCGTGAAGGACAACCGTTACGTGTATACTTCTTCGCCCGGCACAGCCGATGTCAAATTCTCCTGGCGCGACAATTCGCCCGAACGCGGAAAAACCAGCTACTACTACGTGCGCGGCGAGCAGGCGAACGGCGAAATCGTGTGGGCCTCGCCGCTGTGGATCACTTACGCGCAGTAGGCCCGCGCCCGGCATGACGAAAGGTGGAAACGATGGAACTGTCTCCCGGTCATAAACAGGAAGCGCGCGAGCGCCTGGTTCACGACTTGCATCGAACGGCTCCGGCCGGCCGCCGCCGCTTTCTGGCCGGGGCTGCCGCGGCCCTGGTGGCGGCGGCTGGCAACGATTCCGCGGCGCACGCGGCTGAAACCCAGTCCGGAAATCTGAAAATTACCGATCTCAAGGCCACGATTCTGCAAGTCGATCATCAGGATTGGACCACGCTGGTTGAGCTTCGCACCAACCAGGGACTTGTGGGTCTGGGTCAAACTACGTTTCGCGCGGCCCCCAAGGTTCTGTTCAGCATCCTGGACAACGTCCTGAAACCCGTCGTTGTCGGCCACAGCCCTTTCGAGTACGAACGGCTGTGGTCGGACATGTTCTTGAACAACCTGAAATACGGCACTAACGGGGCGCTGCTCCTGGCCATTTCCGCGGTGGATTTCGCGTTGTGGGACCTGATGGGCAAAGCCGTGAACCTGCCCGTGTATCGCCTGCTGGGCGGCAAATTCCGCGACAAGGTGGAAGTGTATGCCAGCCGCTCCGAGCGGCGCGGGGAGCACGACGAACCCAAGGCCATCGCGCAGAGGCTGATTGAGGATGTGGTCCCGGCCGGATTCCATGCCTTGAAGGCCCACACTCATGTCACCACTCCTCGAGGCTACGACGCCGATATGGATAGCGACCACACCATTGAGGAGATCGCCGAAATTCGCCGTCTGGCCGGCCCTCACTTCAAAATCATGGTCGATGTGAATAACGCCTACACACCGCAGCAAGCCATCAAAGTGGGAAAGAAGCTGGAGGAATTCGACGCTTTCTGGCTGGAAGAGCCGGTCGAACTCTTCGATCTGCAGGGCCTTGCCCGCGTCGCCGACGCCATCGATGTGAGAGTGGCGGCGGGCGAGCAGCAATTCAACCGTTTCGAGTTTTACCGCCTCATCGCCGAAGGCCACGTCGATATCATCCAGCCCAATGCTTCCATCTGCGGCGGCCTCACCGAGATTCGCAAGATCGCCGCCATCGCGTCGCTGTTCGAGACCGCCATCGCTTCGCACAACACCTTGAATGGCATTCCCACCACCGCCGCCCTGCACTTCTGGGTTTCCACGCAAAACGTGCGTTACCCGCAGGAATACGATTTCAACACGGCGCGGACGGATTTCGGCTTGCAACTCGTCACCGACCCGGTGGTGGCTAAAGACGGGTACTTGACTCCGCCGGAAGGCCCGGGCCTGGGTGTGGTGCTGGATAGGAAGGTTGTGGAGAAACTGTCTGTTTGATAAATCCAATGATGAAACAAACTTCTTGCTTAGCGATAGTCTGTGCTGTTGCATCGATTTGCCTTTCCGCGGACGAGCCGGCTACCGAGACCACGCGGGCGGCCCAGCGCCGCGTCGTTCAGGAATATCCATTTGCCGACCGCCAGGATTTCGAGGACGCCAAGCGCGGATTGATTGAAGCGCTGCCCGGCGAAGTGATTTACGACCATGCTGGGCATGCGGTGTGGGACATGCGGCCTTTCGACGCATTCGAGGGTGAAGCGCAGCCTGCTCCGGATACCGTCAACCCCGCCCTATGGCGGCATGCGCAACTCAATAACATCAGCGGACTTTTTGAAGTCATCCCGGGAATCTATCAGGCGCGAGCCTTCGATGTGGCCGTGGCTACTTTCATTCGCGGCAAGACGGGGTGGATCGTGGTCGATCCGCTGAGTTCCGAAGACAGCGCGCGCGCGGCGCTGAATCTGCTTTTCAAGCATAAAGGCAAACTGCCGGTAACGGTGGTGATCTACACACACGGGCACGGCGATCATTATTTGGGAGCGGGTGGGGTGATCGATTCCGCTGAGGCAGCCGGCCGCCACGTGCCGATCCTCGCTCCCGAGGGTTTTTTGGAAGGGTTGTTCACCGAGTCGGTACTGGCGGGAAATGCGATGGGCCGCCGGTTCCAGTTTCAATCGGGGCTGGGAGTTCCCATCGGGCCCGAAGGAACAGTCGATTTCGGCCAGGGTAAGGCGCCGGGTTCGCGCGGGAAGACCGGGTTCATCGCACCGACGCTTTTCATTAGCGACAGGAACGCGGCACAGGTGCTGGACGGGACGGACTTCGTTTTCCAGCGCACGGAGGGCACCGAGTCGCCGGGCGAGATGAACTTCTGGCTGCCCGGCTACCGCGCTTTGTGCATGTCGGAGGTGGTGAACCACGGGCAGCATAATATCGTGACGCCGCGCGGTGCCCTGGCCCGCGATGCGCTCGGCTGGGCCAAATACATTGATGCGGCGCGCGAGCGTTGGGGCGATCAAGCAACGGTCCTTTTCGCAACCCACCGTTGGCCGGTCTGGGGTACTGAAAGAGTCGTCGGATTGCTGGAGGATCATCGCGACCTTTACAAGTACCTTCACGACCAGACGGTGCACTTGGCAAACCTTGGCTACGGTCCTGCGGAAATCGCCGAGCGTATTCAATTGCCCCCGGCCATTTCGAAGAACTGGTCGAACCGCGGCTATTACGGCAGTTTCAAATTCGCATCGCGCGGCGTCTACCAGCGATACCTGGGCTTCTACGACGGCCATCCCGCCAATTTGGATCCGCTGCCGCCGGCCGACCTGGCGCGCCATTATGTAGATGCCATGGGAGGCAGTGGCGCCATCCTGACCAAAGCCCAAGCCGCCTACGACGGCGGCGAATATCGCTGGGTGGCGGAGTTGCTGCGTCAACTGGTGTTCGCCGATCCGGCCAATGCGCCGGCGCGGGAACTCCAAGCCAAGGCGTTCGTTCAGATGGCCTATCAGGCCGAGTCCGCTTTGTGGCGCAATATCTATTTGCGTGGGGCGAAGGAACTGCGCGAATGGACGCCGGAGCATCAGTCTGGCGCGGGCGGGCGCTGGGTAACGGCCGGAGCGCTGAGCCGGTACTCCACGGCCGATGTCCTGGACTACCTGGCCGTGCGCGTAGACGGCCCCAGGGCTGCGAACGCGGATATTCTGGTTGGGTTCGCTTTGTCGGACACCAAGGAAAAACTGGAACTACATCTGGCTCGCGGCGTTCTAAATTACGAGTTCCGGGCGCCGCGGACGACTCCGTCGCTGGCGGTGGAGACGACCCGCGCCGTGCTCGACGGGTTGGTGAGTGGCGAACTCACTTTGGACGAGGCGCGGAAACAATCGCGGCTGCGGATTGAGGGCGATGCCGGTGTGTGGGGACGATTCACGACGCTGCTCGACGACTTTTCGCCGGGGTTTCCGGTAGTGACTCCACCCACGGCGCACTGACTGCCGGTCCGCGGACTCAGGGGGCTCTCGCGTCACGTGTTATGCTTCCAACTAGTTTCACGAGGAGGATGTTGGCATGAAACAAGTGTTACTGGGATTGATGGTGAGCGGATTGGCGGCGTGGCCGGGATTGGCGGCGCTGAAGCCAGGAGACGCTGCGCCCGATTTTTCCGCCAAGGCTTCATTGGCCGGCAACGCATTTGACTTTTCCCTGGAGTCGTCGTTGCAGAAGGGGCCGGTGGTGGTTTATTTCTATCCCTCGGCATACACCCGCGGGTGCGACATTGAAGCGCATAAATTCGCCGAGGAGAAGAAAGAATTCGATGCGGCCGGCGCCACAATTGTGGGTGTATCGGCGGACAGCATCGCGCGGCTGAACCAGTTCTCGGCCGATCCGGATTTCTGCGCGGGCAAGTTCCCGGTGGCATCGGATGCAGATCACAAGATTGCCGGGTCGTACAACTTATCTGTGAATACCGGGAAGCCGGGCATGAAGGATGTACGAGGCGCGGACATCGATCACGATTTTATCGAGCGAGTGACTTTTGTGATCGGCAAGGACCATAAGATTGTGGCCACGTTTTCCTCTTCGGCCGATAAGTTGACGCCGGATCAGCATGTGATGAAGGCGTTGGAGATTGTGCAGAAGATGGGGGCGAAGTAAGGTTCTATTTCGCCGAGCTCGTTGTGGTACCCGGGTAGGTTGTGCGTAGTGTCCAGGTGGGCGGTGCCCATGCCGCCGGCGTCCAGATTTTTATCGTTGCCGCACTCGCCGTCCAGCATTTCGCCGATCGTCACCCGCCCCAAAGGCTGAGGCTGCCCTCATAACGGCCAGGACAACGTGATCGACTCCGGGGAGATTCTTTGATCGCGACTTGGGCGAAACTGCTCCCTGCGTATCGATAACAAATCCGTCTGGATGACACATGCGATGAGCGATTTTTCCTAAAAGAATGGGCGGCTTGCAATGACGCCCGTTCGTTTGCCGGTTGTCGGGGGCGTACGCTTCAATTGGGAAGAGCTTGCAGCAAGCTCCCCATCGCTCGGCTTAGCCGCTGCCGAGATCTGCTGCTGGGGATACGGTAAAGCGTGAGATGGTCGTTAGCAAGCCCTCTTTCGAGGTCGGCTAGGATCTATGCGAATGCGATCAGGCAGACCACGGCGACCGCAATCGAATTTAGGGTCGAATACGATAAAGCAGAAGTGCCCTCCCGAGCCTATTGCGCCGACTACTGCGATGTCGTGTAAGCCCGTTTCGGTATAAGTGTTTTATTCGGTGTGCTTAAGCCTGGAACGTCGACTCTTGCGAAATGAACTCGTGATCTTATTCGAACGGGGAAGGAATATGGAGCTGGCGGAGGGGCTTGAACCCCCGACCCTCTGATTACAAATCAGATGCTCTACCAACTGAGCTACGCCAGCTTAAGATGGAGCGGGAGACGGGAATCGGACCCGCGACCAACAGCTTGGAAGGCTGAGACTCTACCACTGAGTTACTCCCGCAGCGAAATCCCATTATATCAAGCCGGGCCACCGCCGCCAAACTCCGTCTACCGCGTTCGCTCCAAACGCCCCCTTGTTATACTGGGCCTTTCATGCTCAGAGTTCGCTTCGCGCCGTCTCCCACCGGCTTCCTCCACATTGGGAGCGCCCGCACCTTTATCTTCAACTGGTTATACGCACGCCGCAACGGTGGCGTCATGATCCTGCGCATCGACGACACGGACGTCGAGCGCAATACCCAAGCCTCGCTCGACTCCATCTTCGAAGGCCTTCGCTGGCTCGAACTGGGGTGGGATGAGCAATACCGCCAGTCCGAACGGCTCGCCATCCATCAGGCTGCCGCACAAGCCATCTTCGAAAGAGGACTCGCCTACCGCGATTTCACGCCCGCCCAGCCCGACGCCGGCGATGCCCCGCGCGCCGAAGGCACTTGGCTGTTCAACCCGGGCGCGCGGGAAATCTCGCGCCGCCGAAAGCGATCGCCGCGCCGCGGCCGGGGAGCCCTTCGTGCTCCGCTTCCGCGTCCCGCGCGACCAGCCCGCCAACGTCTGCTTTCACGACGCGGTCTACGGCGACCAGGTGAAATCGACCGCCGATATCGAAGACTTCGCGCTTGTTGCGCAGCAACGGCATGCCGACCTATCACCTGGCCTCCTGCGCCGACGACGCCGACCTGCGCATCAGCCACATCATTCGCGGCCAGGATCATCTCACCAACACCTTCAAGCACGTGCTGATCTTCGAGGCTGCCGGCGCGGCCCCGCCCCAGTTCGCGCACCTGCCGCTGCTGATCGCGCCCGATGGCGCGAAGCTCTCCAAACGCCGCCATGGTCCCGTCGTCAGCGTCACTACCTATCGCGATGACGGCTTCCTGCCGCAGGCTTTCGTCAATTTCCTGTGCCTGCTTGGCTGGTCGCCCAAGGACGACCGCGAGCGGCTCGACCGGCAGGAACTGATCGACGTGTTCTCTTTCGAAGGCATCAATCGCAGCAACGCCGTGGTGAATTTCACGGAAGCCGACCCCATCGATCCGAAAGCTCTTTGGCTGAATGCCGAACACATCCGCGCGCTGCCGGTCGAAGAGCTCACCGATCGCCTGCTGCCGGTGGTGGCGGCCGCCGGATACTCAGCCGATCGCGATCACCTGCTTCGCATCACGCCCCTGGTGCGCGAGCGCATCAAGCTGTTGCGCGATGTCCTTTCGGTAGCCGATTTCTTTTTCGTTCCCGAATTGCCGCCCTACGATACCGCCGAGTTGATTCCCCAAAAGGGCGATCTGGCCATGGCCCTCGCCGCTCTCGAGCGGGGCCGCGAAGCCTGTCGGCGCTCTCTGAAGCCGATTTCATCCACGACCCGCTGGAACAAGCCTTGCGCGCTGCCTCGGTCGCGCTCGGCATCAAACCCGGCCAGATGTTTCAACCCATTCGCGTGGCCGTCTGCGGACGCAAGAATGCCCCGCCGCTCTTTGCCACACTCGAAGTCCTCGGCCGCGAGACCTGTCTCGCGCGCATAGACCAGGCCATTCGCCAATTGCAGTAGGAGTTTGCGTAACTATGACCCCCACCCCAGGCCCTTCCAATTTCGTCCGCGACATCATCATCGAAGACCTAAAGACCAATAAATACGAAGGCCGCGTCCATACGCGCTTTCCTCCCGAGCCCAACGGCTACCTCCACATCGGCCACGCCAAGTCCATCAACCTCAACTTCGGCCTGGCCGCCGAATTCGGCGGCAAGTGCAACCTGCGCTTCGACGACACCAATCCCTCCAAGGAAGAAACCGAATACGTCGATTCCATCATCGACGACGTCCGCTGGCTGGGCGGGGATTGGGAAGACCGCCTGTTCTACGCCTCCGATTACTTCGAGCAACTGTACGATTGGGCTGTCCAACTGATCGAATCGGGCAACGCCTACGTTTGCGATCTCACCGCCGAGCAGATCCGCGAGTATCGCGGCACCCTGACGGAGCCCGGCAAAGAAAGCCCCTGGCGCAACCGGTCCGTCGAAGAGAACCTGGACCTGTTCGCCCGCATGCGCGCCGGCGAATTTCCGGACGGGTCGCGCACGCTGCGCGCCAAAATCGACATGGCGTCGCAAGAACCTGAATATGCGCGATCCGGTGATGTACCGCATCCTGCACGCCGACCATCACCGCACCGGCAGCCAGTGGTGCATCTACCCCATGTACGACTTCGCGCACGGCCAGTCCGATTCCATCGAACGCATCACCCACTCCATCTGCACGCTCGAATTCGAAGATCACCGCCCGCTCTACGATTGGTACGTGGAGCAGTTGGGCATCTATCATCCCCAGCAAATCGAGTTCGACCGGCTCAACCTTACTTATACGCTGCTGAGCAAGCGCAAGCTGTTGAAACTGGTCCAGGAGGGCCACGTTACGGGGTGGGACGATCCCCGCATGCCGACCATCTCCGGCATCCGCCGACGCGGCTACACGCCCGAAGCGCTGCGCAATTTCTGCAATGCCATCGGCGTGTCGAAGACCAACGGCACCATCGAACTGCCGCTGCTGGAGCATTTTCTGCGCGAGGATCTGAACAAGCGCGTCCCGCGCGTGATGGCGGTGCTGCGGCCGCTGCGCGTGGTGATCGACAACTATCCCGAGGATCTGGTGGAGGAGATGGAGGCCGTCAACAACCCCGAAGACGCCTCTGCCGGCACGCGCAAAGTTCCCTTCTCGCGCGTCCTCTACATCGAGCAGGACGATTTCAAAGAAGTTCCGCCGAAGCAGTTTTACCGGCTGTCGCCGGGCCAGGAAGTCCGCCTGCGCTACGGCTACTTCATCACGTGCACTAGCGTGGTGAAGGACGACAAGCGGGCGAAATGGTGGAGATCCACTGCACCTACGATCCCGCCACGCGCGGCGGCAATGCGCCCGACGGCCGCAAAGTGAAATCGACCATCCACTGGGTTTCCGCGGCGCATGCCATCGACGCCGAAGTGCGCCTGTACGACAACCTCTTCACGCGCGAAGATCCCAACGAAACCGACGAAGGCGAGAATTTCACCGTCAACCTGAATCCGCAGTCGCTTGAAGTGCTGACCGACGCCAAGACTGGAGCCTTCCCTCGAACGCCGCGGCCGACGGCGGACGCTACCAATTCGAGCGCCTCGGCTACTTCTGCGTCGATCCGGATTCGGCACCCGGCAAGCCCGTCTTCAACCGCACCGTCGCGCTGCGCGACGCCTACGCCAAAATCGAAAAAGCCCAGCAAGGCGGCCAGAAACAAAAATGAACATTCTTGGAATCGGCGGCATTCTGGGCGACGCCGCCTGCGCCATCCTCGATAACGGCACGCTGGTCGCCGCCATCGAAGAATCCAAGCTCAGCCGCCAAGGATTGAAGCCGGGCGCGCACGCCGGCGTGACCCGAACTGCCCGAGCAATCTATCGCCGCCTGCCTCTCGCTGGCCGGGGATTGCTCCGGAACAGGTGGATGCCGTGGCCATCGTGCGTCCGTTCGCCGCCGGGTCCCGAAGCTCCGCTGCACCTGCAATTGCGCGTGCGCTTCCCCAACAGCCGCATCGTGGTGGTGGAGCATCACACGGCCCACGCCGCGTCTGCCTATTTCCCGTCGCCCTTCGACGACGCCACCGTCCTCACCCTCGACCGCGCGGGCGATTTCCGCTGCGGGACGCCGCTGGCACGCGGCAAGGCGCCCAGCTTACGCTCGAACGGGAGCAGTATTATCCCGATTCCCTGGGCGAGCTTTACGGGCGCGTGACCGAATTACTCGGCTTCCGCGCCAACCTGGAAGAACACAAAGTCCAATGGCTGTCCGCCGCGGGCGACGACCGCTTCCGCGATCTTTTCCTGGAAATCATGCCCATGCGGGGCGGCGAGTGGCCCCAGCTCGACCGGTCGTTTTTCGATACGGAGCGCCTTACCCACGGCGGCTTCAGCCCGCGGTTCTACAAGCGCCTCGGTCTTGCGGAAGGCGCAGCCGTTCCCGACGATCTGCGCGCGGCGCTGGCCGCCGGCGTCCAGCGGGCCATCGAGCATACGGTCGTCGCCATGGCTGGTTCCGGCATCAATCTCTGCTTCGCCGGCGGACTTGGCTTGAACGCCCTGCTGGTCTCCGCTCTGGAAGCCTCCAGTTTCCGAAACGTCTTCGTCCAGCCCGCCGCCGGCAACGCGGGCACCGCTCTCGGCGCGGTGCTGTATACCTGGCACACGGTCTGCAAGGAAACCCGCCGCATCCCGCTCGACGCATCTTTATCTCGGCCCCAGCTTTACGTCCGAAGAAATCAAGCGCGTCGTCGAAAACTGCAAACTCCGTTTCCGCTATATCCTCACCACCGAGGAAACCATCGACACCGCCATCGCCCAACTCGCCGAAAATCGCATCGTCGCCTGGATGCACGGCCGCATGGAATTCGGACCCCGCGCGCTGGGCAACCGCAGTATTCTCGCCTCGCCCCTCGACGATTACGCCGCTGAAAACCTGAACACCTTCATCAAGCACCGCGAGCCGTTCCGCAAATTCGCCGCCTCGGTCCCGGCTGAGCTCGCCTCCGAATATTTCGATTGCGGCCCCAACGCCCGCTTCCTGGCTACCGTCGGCCGCGTCCGTCCCGCGCACAGCGGTCGTTTTTCGAGCGCCGCCCTCCATGGCGATCTGGTGCGCGTCCACAGCGTTTCGCAGCGACGATAATCCGCTTTACTGGAGACTGCTGCACGCCGCTGGAAAAGCCACCGGACTCCCGGTGCTCTACAACACGTCGTTCAACTTATTCAGCGAACCGCTGGTCTGCACGCCGCGCGATGCCGTGCGCAGCTTCTATTCATCGGGCATCGACGCCATGTTCATCGGAAATTTCTTCTTGCACAAGTAAGCACCGCGCGTCTGTCTATACTGAAACTACATTTCCAATGCGAGCCCTAATTCTCTGCCTCGTAGCAGCGCCCTTCCTCTTTTCGCAGCAGCCCGATGACAAAGAGGATCTGAAGAACCCCGTCGCCGGCAAGCCCGACGCCATCTCCGCCGGACGCAAGCTGTTCGTCGAAGGCTGCAGCGGCTGCCACGGCTCCAATGCCGAAGGCGGCCGTGGTCCCAACCTTTCCAAAGGCGACCAGATTCGCGGCGCCAGCAATCGCCAGCTCGTCGAAATCCTCACCGAAGGAGTCAAAGGGTCCGACATGCCGCCTTCCGGCTTGGCGCCGGACAAGACCTGGCAGCTCATCGCGTATCTCCGCAACTTCACCGCCGTCGCCTACGACAGCAACGCCTCGGGCGATGCCGCCGCGGGCAGCGCTTTGTTTTTCGGCGCGGCAGGGTGTTCGAACTGCCACACCATTCGCGGACGTGGCGGGTTTCCCGGGCCGGACCTTTCCAACATCGGGCGCCAGCGTTCCTTCCGCCAGTTGCGCGAATCGGTGGTCGATCCCGATGCGCAAATCTCCGAAGGCTACGGCGCCGTTACCGTGACCACCAACTCCGGCCGGAGCATCGCCGGCGTGGCCCGCGACAATACCAACTACGCCATCCAGATTCTGGATGCCCGCGGCGATATCCACCGGCTGCTGAAGAAGGACTTGCGCGAGGTTACCCTGCAGCCCGCCTCGCTGATGCCTCACGACTACAAACAGCGTTTGACTGCCGCCGATTTGGAGAATATTCTCGCCTTCCTCTCGCGCCAGTCGATCCGACAGGACGCCCCCGCACCCGGGCCGCTCTCCCCGCGTCGAGCGACGGCGTGCCTTACGAACTCATTCGCCAAGGCGCCGGCGACAACTGGCTCACGTACGCAGGCGACTATGCGTCACACCGGCATAGCCCTCTAAAGCAGATTCAGACGTCCAACGTCGCCTCACTGGTCTCCGCGTGGGTTTATCACGTAGACGGCGCAACCCACCTGGAAGCCACGCCCCTGGTCTACGACGGCATTATGTATGTGACCAACAACAACGAGGTGCATGCGCTGGATGCCCGCACGGGCCGGCCGATCTGGCGCTATCGCGACGAGCTTGCCAGGCGCAGCGACGTCAACCGCGGCGTGGCGCTGCTCGGCGATAGCGTTTTCTTCGTGACCAGCGACGCGCACCTGGTGGCGCTCAATCGTAAGACTGGCGGCGCGCTGTGGGATCGTCCATATGCCGACACCGCGCGCGGCGCCTTCGCCACCCTTGCCCCCATGGTGGTGAAAGATCGCGTCATCGTCGGTGTCTCCGGCGGCGACACCGGCGTCCGCGGCTTCCTCGCCGCCTTCTCCGCAGCCACTGGCGAAGAACTCTGGCGCTTCTGGACCGTCCCCGCCAAGGGCGAACCGGGAGCCGAAACCTGGGGCCAACTCGGACCCGAGTGGGGGGGGGCAGCCACGTGGCTCAACGGCTCGTATGATCCCGAACTGAACCTGCTTTATTGGACCACCGGCAATCCTTGGCCCGATTTTTACGGCGGCGCGCGCCAGGGCCTGAATCTGTATACCGATTGCCTGCTCGCCATCGACCCCGACACCGGCAAGCTGAAGTGGTATTTCCAGTTCACGCCGCACGACACGCACGATTGGGATGCCCAAGCCTGGCCGGTGCTCCTTGACGCCGACTACCAGGGCCGCCCGCGCAAGCTGCTGCTGCACCCTAATCGCAACGGCTACCTTTATGTGCTCGACCGCGTCACCGGCGAATTCCTGCGCGCCACGCCGTTCGTCGAACGCCTGAATTGGGCCAAAGGCATCGACGCCCAAGGCAAGCCCATCGAAAATCCGAACATGCAGCCATCGCCCAACGGCACGCGCGTCTGCCCATCGGTTCGCGGCGCGACCAACTGGATGTCCCCCGCCTACAATCCGGAAACCGACCTGCTCTACGTTCCCACCCTGGAGCAGTGCGATGTCTATACTTCCTCGGCGAAAACACCTGAGCCGATGAAGAACTTCGCCGGCACCGGTGGCGAGTCGATTTCCAAGGAGCCCGGCAAATTCTATCTCCGCGCCCTCGATCCGCAAACCGGCGCCAAGCGCTGGGAATACCCCATGACCGGCCACGGCGACATGTGGGCTGGGGCCGTTTCCACCGCCGGCGGCCTGGTATTCTTCGGCGACGATGATGGGCAGTTAGTGGCCGTCGACGCCGCTACGGGTCGTCATCTTTGGCACTACTATCTCGGGCAGACGCTGACCGCCTCGCCGATTACCTTCATGGCGGACGGCAAACAGTACGTCACCATCGCCGGCGCCACCGATGTCCTCACCTTCACTCTGTTCGACCAAGCTCCCTAAACGTTGTCCCAGTAAAGCGTTTAGTGATGTAATCTTACCCGCGCCTCGACGAACCGTTGGCAATGGCGTGGCGCCGTTTCTGCGGAGATCTCCTGGCTGGGGCGGCAGACCTGATCGAAACCGGACATAACAGGCATTCCTTACATGATCGTCGCCCCGACCAGGCGAGTTCCCATGGTGCTCAACGACTGCGTAAATGCGTCCCTCGCCGCGCGGGCGGCATTTTTTGCTGCTCAAGAAACCACAAATTTTCTTATGGGCCGTATCGCGGAATTCGGTTGCGGAAAGGATTCAACGAGTCGGCTTTCCGGGTTTGGGCACAGGCGTCGGCTAACTGGGAGCCAACACCGGTGCACTGCAAATGCGCGCCGCCATAGAGTATATCCTGCTAGGCCGTTACACCCCGCCGCGGTCTTGGGCAGAAGCCGGCAAACGTCATCAACTGCTCTATAAATCGACTGCAAGGCTGACTCCTTAACCTTTTGGTTACTGAAGTCACCAAAAAGTTTGTAAGCACCGCCTGCAATCACACGAATTTCCGCATGATCAACAAGTTGAACGCCGCCGGCATTTGGCGCAGCAAGTGCCTTTGGTGTTCGCGCAATGCGCCAGGCAAGCCGCTTGGTGTAAAGAAATGATCCCACTGAGGAGAAGCTTATGAATCGAACGAGTATGTGTTTCTGTCTGTCGGCTTTTGCCCTCGCCGCTGCATTGGGCCAGGAACAAGCACAACCGCTAAGAGCGCGCCCGCGCCCCCTACGACGCCACTTGGCAAGCGCCGAGCAACCCGCAACCGGCGGACCGGCATGGTCCACCGACTACGCGCTTACGCCGGATACCGGCTTAGCCAGCCATTCCGCGGTTTGGGACCAGGCTACTGCCGCCATGATCGTTTTTGGCGGCATCGACGCCGGCGCCGAGGAGTCCGACACCAATGCCGTTTTGCTGTATATCCCCTCCGCGGCAAGTTGGACCACATTAATCGCCAACGGCGCGCCGGGCGCTCCACCCGCCCGGGATTCGCATACCGCGGTGTACGACTCCGCAAATAACCGCATGATCGTCTTTGGCGGCCTCCAATTTTCGTACTCGGGCACGGAGTCGTTCTTCAACGACCTATGGGTATTAAGCAACGCCAACGGCCAAGGCGTTCCCGCTTGGACCCAACTAAGCCCATCGGGTACGCCTCCTGCGCCCCGCTGCAATCAAACAGCCGTGTATGACGCGGCCAATAATCGAATGATCGTTTTCGGGGGCCTGGGATCGGGCGGGGAACAACTTTTCTCGGACGTGTGGGTATTGACTAATGCCAACGGCATGGGCGGCCCGCCGGCCTGGACTCAGCTTACCCCCGCCGGCGCCCTGTCGGCCGATGTCGAGTTGGCGTCCGCCGTATATGACCCGGTCAACAACATCATGACCCTGTTTGGCGGAGCGAATTTTTCAGAAACGGCAACGACGAACGGTGTTTGGACGCTGTCGCACGCCAATGGGTTGGGCGGGCGGCCTCGGTGGGCGAATATCGTTGCGCCGGGCGCCGCCGGTTCTCCTGCGAGGCGCTATGGTCACACGGCGGTCTACGACCAGACGAGCAACCGCATGGTCATTTTTGGAGGGGCGCCCGCACCCGACGCAGCCGGGATCGGCTTTAATGATGTCTGGGTGCTGACATACGCCAACGGATTGGGGGGCACTCCCTCATGGAGTCAGTTGAAACCCAGCGGCACACCGCCGGCCACACGCTGGGAACACACCGCCGTTTATGATGCGCTGAACAACCGGATGTTGGTGTTCGCGGGGGACTTGGCAGACCCTGTATATTACCTGGTCTGGATACTTACCGATGCGAACGGAATTTGATTGCGGATTCCGCTGAATGGGGACGCCGTTCTGAACATTCGGTAGCTGCGGCGGCATGGGGGCGGTCGAGGAGTTCAGTTGCGCGCGGCGCGCTGTAATCCTCGGATGCCTTCGCCGCGCCGCCCCAGCGCCACCCGGATGCCGATTTCGTACCTTGGCTGACCGTGTTCGACTGATCCGACACTCGGAGTGAACAAAAAGAATCCGGTTCGGGCCGTCTCAGCCAGAAGGCCGAATCGGACGAGCGCCTCAAAGTCAGTGGTGGGCCTGTAGAGAAGGGACGGACGATTAGAATATGTTTGCTGGCTACCAGTACGGTGATATCATCGCATGGGCGACTTGCTGGAGGTGCGCTTCAAAGTATATGGTGTCGCGTACCTCGACAAATCCGCCAGAAAAAGCCGGAGAGTGTGCTTTAACGGCGGCACTCCTTTTCTGAAGGACGGCGTGGCCAGTTCGGGGGCATTCCGGGGCGCCGTGATGATTCCGCTCAGCACGGCCGAGATGCCCGCGTCTTCTCCGGCAAAGGCTTCGGCATCTGGGTAACGAGAGGGAAAGGGAATTTGTACGTCGGCAACCACGTCAACGGCATGGTTCATCACTCCTCCTTCCTGGAAGGCGCAAACGCCATGTGCGGCAGCGAAGCGCGGGCGCGCAATTGGAAGCAACCAACGCGGCCACGGCACGGGCACCGACCCCTGGTGATTTCTTTCTCCTCCCCCGGCACCCGATACGGAATCTTCCAGCACAGCTTCGACTATTCCCTTGTAACGACCAGCAACCCAGCCAGGCCCGGCGAGATCCTCGTTACCTATGTAACAGGCATCGGTTCCCCGCTCGACTACCACGTTGCCGTAGGCACACCCGCGCCGCTGGCCCCGGTTGACCCTGGCGGACAGTTCAATGCTGGCGGCGCGGCAGATACTTATAATATCGTCGCCAATGGCGTGCCGGTCGGTTCCATCGGCGACCGACCGCGCTCTTATTCCTGGGTTTGGCGCCTGGATGGGTAGGCGTTTTTCAAATCAATTTCGCCCTGTCAGTTACCGTTACACCTGGCGACGCGCAGATAACATTGCGACAAACCACCTATGATGCCATGTTTAATCTCACTAACACCAATAACAGCGCCGCCGCCCTGCTGCCAGTGCAGTAATCTCTCGCGCATTCACTCATGCCGCAGCGCAATCAACGGATCCACCCGCAGCGTCCGCCGCGCCGGTATATAGCACGCCACCATCGCAATCAACGCCAGCACACCCGCCACCGCCACAAACGTCCCCGGATCGGCCGCGCTCACCGCATACAACAGCTTGCCCATCAACCGCGTCAGAGCCAGCGACGCCGCGCTCCCCACCGCAATCCCTACCAGCGCGATCCGCCCCCCCTGCGCCAGTACCAGCCGCATCACGTCGCCCCTCTGCGCCCCCAGCGCAACCCGTATGCCGATCTCTTTCTCCCGCTGCGCCACCGAGTAAGAAACCACCCCGTAAATCCCGACCGCCGCCAGCACCAGCGCCAGCCCGCTGAATAGCGTTAGCAGGATTAGCGTAAGCCGCCGCGAAGAGACCGATGCGTTCACCACCTCCTGCATCGTCGCGATGCTGAAAATGGGCTGCTCCTTGTCCACCGCGGCCACCGCCGCGCGAATCGCGGAAACCAGCGCGGCCGGTTCCAGGCTCGATTTCACCAGCAGCGCCATCCCGCTCGCGGGCGACTGCCGGAACGGCAGGTAGACTTCCAGCCTCGCCGGATTGGCGATGCCATACATCTTAGTGTCCGCCACCACTCCCACAATCGATACCCACTTCGGCGTTCGCTCGCTTCTGACGTCGCCAAACGTGAACCGCTTGCCTACCGGATCGGCGCCCGGAAACAGACGCCCCGCCACCGTCGCGTTCACCAGCGCCACCCGCGGCGCGCTCTCGCGGTCCGCATCCGTGAAACCGCGGCCTTGAAGCAGCCGCACGCCCAGCGTCCTCTCGTAACCCGGACTCACCACGTGGATATCCGGATGCGGGTAACTGCCATGTTTCATCACCGGCATACCTTCCACCGTGATGTCTGTGCGCGAGTGGTCGTCGGTAAGCGGAATCGCCGTCCCCACCGCCGCCGATTCCACGCCCGGCAGCGCCCGCACCCGGTCCAGCGTCTGCTGCCAAAATCCGACCACCGCGGGGTCTTTATCGTATTGCGCGGTGCGCAGATCCATTTCCATCTTCAGCACGCGCTCCGCCCGGAAACCGTAGTCCACCGATAGCAGCCGGTGTAGGCTCTTCATCATCAAGCCGGCGCCCACCAGCAGCACCAGCGCCAGTGCGATTTCGCTGGCGGCCAGAAACCCGCACCATCGATTCCGGCCGCCCGAATTCGTCGTCCGGCCGCCTTCCTTCAGTTCCGCCTGCGGATTGCCGCTCGCCGAGTGCCATGCGGGCGCCAACCCGAACACACACGTCGACAGCACCACCAGCCCGGCGGAAAACAGCAGCACGGCGCCGTTCAAGCCGATGCTCGCTCCGCCCAATGCGTCCGGTGGAATCAATCGCGCCAGCGCCGGAATCCCTCCGATGGCCAGGCCCACGCCGGCCACCCCCCCCAACACCGCCACCAGAAAACTCTCCGTCAGCATCTGCCGGATAATCCTCTGCCGGCTCGCCCCAATGGCGATGCGTAGCGCCATCTCCTTGGCCCGCACCGCTCCGCGCATTAAGAACAGGTTCGCCACATTGGCGCACGCCACCAGCAGTACGAAAATCGCCGCCCCCAGCAGCACCAGCATCGCTGAGCGCACGTCACCGGAGAACGCCTCGCGCAGCGGTTTCAGATTGACGCCGAACTGCTGGTTCTCCTTTGGATACGCAATCGCCAGCCGGGCCGCAATGCCCTCCATCTCCGCCCGCGCCTGCGCCATTCCTGCGCCTTCCGCCAGCTGCCCCACCGCCATCAAGTCGCCGCGATCGCCCCGTTCCGCGGAGGCGGGATTGTTAGTCGCCCATACGCCGATCGGGACCATCACGTCGCACTTCTCCACCCAGCGAAACTCGCTCGGCAGCACGCCGACAATAGTAAAGGTGCGGCTGTCCAGGCGAATCGCCTGTCCGACCGCCCCCGGCGACGCGCCGAAATGCGTTTCCCACAGCGCGTGGCTCAGCAGCAATACTGGCGCGCTCCCGGGCTTTCCTTCGTCGGCCGAAAAACCGCGGCCCATCGCCGGTTGCACTCCCACCATCGCCAGAAAATTCGGCGATACGGCCGCGCCGCCGATATTCTCCGGCTGGCTGGTGCCGGCCATGTTGAAGTGCATGCTGGCTATCGCCGCCATCTGCGAAAACGTGTGCGTCTGTGCTCTCCAATCCTGAAAATTCGGATACGACACGCTCACGTTACCCACCTGGGGCGTCGTCTCGTTCACCAGTATCAGCCGCGACGCATCGCGAAAAGGCAGCGGCTGCAGCAAAATGCCATAAACCACGGAAAATATTGCGGTGTTCACGCCAATCCCCAGCGCCAGCGTGAACAGCGCCGCCGCCGCAAAACCGGGCGATTTTCGCAGCGTCCGCCAGCCGTGCCGTAGATCCTGCGATACGGTTTCGATCACCGATACGCCGCGCGCATCGCGGCAGTCTTCCTTCACCTGGTCCAGTCCGCCAAAGTCCATCCGTACCCTCCGCATCGCTTGCTCGCGGGTCATTCCCGCTTTCAGATACTTCTCCCGTTGGTGCTCCGCGTGAAACTGCAGTTCATCGTCCATCTCGCGCTCCACGGTTTCCCGCCGCACGAAAGAACGCACCCGAAAAATGAAATCGTTAACCATGATGAGCGCCTCAGGCCGGGCCCAGCACTTGCGCCACCGCCGCCGTCAGCCTCTGCCATGAGTCTTTTTCTGCCGCCAGTTGCTGCCGCCCGCTCTTGGTCAGTTCGTAGTATTTCGCGCGACGGTTGTTGTCTGAAGTGCCCCACCGGGCCTTAATCCAGCCGCGCCGCTCTAGCCGGTGCAGCGCCGGATAGAGCGAGCCCTGCTGGATGCAAAGCACATCGCTCGACATCTGCTGCACGCGCTCCGCAATGCCCCAGCCGTGTTGCGCCTCCAATGCCAGCGTCCGCAGAATTAGAAGATCCAGCGTGCCTTGCGGCAGGTCCAGGCGTTCGTTCATGGCTCACTCCCTTTTAGCTTCTACAGGAAGCCTAACAGGTTCTCTGTAGAAGTGCAAGGGGAGCCGCCCGTCCGGCAAGATACGGGTATTCAATCGGAAAGTACTAGAACCCCATCGAAACGCTTGACACAGGCCCAATAGTTGAGTAATTCTATCTAGATTAAGTAAAGGCGCGTACAATCCGCCCTCCGGTAACGAGGAAAACATGCCAAAAAAGCTTGCCGCTCTCATTCGTCTCTTACTGCTTGTTCCCTTGCCCTTGCTCGCCGAAGAAAAAGCCAGTTCCATCGTCATCGTCGCCGACTCCCGCCACCTTACCGGCCTGACCGCGTGGTGGGTCAACATTTACAACGAGAGTCATCTGTATTTCGCCCTGCTCACGGCTATCTCCATCCCCCTGGGGGGCGCGATTCTGGGCGGCATTGCGGACTTGCTGATGGGCCGCATCGGTATAGATCTGAAATCCCGCACGCTGAAGGAGAACTAGCGCCTTGATTCCCTTACAAGAGGTCTCTTCATGAATTGGTTTTACGTCCTTCTGCCCATCGCCGGCGTCCACGTCTGGTGGCCCGGACTCGTCATCCTCGGCCTCGGCGTCGGCATCATCGGCGGATTCTTCGGCATGGGCGGCGCCTGGATGGTTACTCCGGCCCTCAACGTCCTCGGCCTGCCCATGGCCTTCGCCATCGGCACCGATATCACCCACATGGCGGGCAAATCTCTCATCTCCACCATGCGCCACGCCAAGTTTGGCAATGTCGATTACCGCCTCTCACTCATCATGGTCTTCGGCACCATCGGCGGCCTCGAAATCGGCGCCCGCAACATCATGTGGCTGGAACGCGTCGGCAAAATCGACCTCTACGTCCGCTGCGGCTACCTCATCCTCCTCACGGCTATCGCGTGGCTGGTCTTCGCCGACGTGATTAAGCGCCGCAACAAGGATCGCGCCGCTCTCGCCGCCGGCCGCCCCATCGACGATCTGGCTACCGGCATCGAGTGGTATAAAACCCTTCAGCGCATCAACATTCCACCCATCATGAACTTCCCCAAGGCGGGCATCCGCTGCTCGATCTGGCTGCCCATCGCCGTAGCCTTCTTCACCGGATGGCTCGCCGGAGTCCTGGGCATCGGCGGCGGCCTCATCCGCATGCCTTCCCTGATCTATCTGATCGGTTGCCCCACGCACGTTGCCGTCGGCACCGACCTCTTTGAAATCGCCGTCTCCGGCCTGTACGGCGCCGCTACTTATAGCTACAAAGGACGCGTCGAGCTTTGGGCCGCCTTCATTATGTTGATTGGCGCCGCCGTAGGCGCGCAAATCGGCGCCGTCGCCACCAAATACGTCAAAGGCTACGGCATCCGCATCTTCTTTGGCTGCGCCGTCATCGGCTGCGATATCTCCATCCTGATGAAAATCATTGCCGCCGCCCGCCCCAGCCTGAAACACATCCTCGACCCTGCCGCTACTGTCCTGGTTCTCGGCCTGGTCTCCCTGCTTTCCTTCTTCATCGTCATGAAATTCCTCCTGGGTGTCCGCGAGGAACTCGCCCAAAAGCGAGAGGCGGTGCTGGTTGCTTAAGAATTGTTCGGTGGGCGGCCTTCTGGCTGCCATCCTGCTCACCACCGCCTGCGCCATCACCGGCCACGTTCAACAAGGCCGCGTCGTCGCGTACAATAAGGATACCCATCAAATCACCTTGATCGCCGAGCCTGCGCAGCCCACCAAAACCAGCCCCGGCGTCCTCCCCCCCCTCACCATCACGACCCCTACGGACCCAGCCGAAATGGGCCCCGAACCCGCCGTCGGAGGTCTCCTCGCCGTCGACTTCGCAAACCATCGCATCACCGTTTACGATCCGGCCGCCCAATCCTTCCGCGTGGTACCTTTTACGCCGCTGCGGGAGAAACACGACGTCGCCAAGAACCCCGGCCTTCCCACGGTCAACCGCGACGCGCGCACCATCACCATCTACTCCACGCGCCAGAAGACCCTGGTCACCTTCGCGGCCACCCCCGAACTGCTCGCCCTCCCGGCTTCCACCTGGCGCGGCGGCGATACAGTCCGCTACTATTACAAGGAACCGTCCCAGGCGCTGCGCTTGATGAACGTGACCAAAACGGACCTCTCGAAAGCAACCGGCTAGGCCGGCTCGATCTTCTATGTGGCCATTCCGGCGGGGCAACCGCCAGCAGGAGGCGCTCGACCCGGCCGCGGACCGCATTCGAGCCAAGTACGCCAGCTTCCGCCATCTGCTTACACTCAACAACGAATGCCTGGAGTTGATGGCGGGCCTGCAGGACGATCTCCAATTCGTCCCCCCCGCCGGGAGGTTCTCGGCGATCGCATTGAAGCCATCTTCATCCGCGTCCGAGGCGTAGTGACCGCCATTGAGCGGCTCACGGGCATCGCCCAGCGCATCCTCGCAGCCGCGATCGAAACCCAGCACAACGAGATCCAGCGCTACACCGATAGCCTTGACGGGACCGTCCAGCCCCGTCTCTGCACCTGGCTCGCCGACGTCGATGCTTCCGCCGAAGACGAAGTCGGTAGCAAGGCCGCCGTGCTGGGCGAAATCCGCAACCGGCTCGGCCTCCCGGTGCCCGATGGTTTCGTCATCACCACCGAAGCCTACCGCCAGTATTGCGGCTTGCCTCTTTGGGAGCGGGTCCGCGACGCGATTCACGATCTCGATACCACCGATTCCGACGCCCTCCGCTACGCTTCCGAAGCGCTGTCCGGTGCTGTGATGTACTCCACCCTGCCGGCCGCGATCGCCCAATCCATTGCCGAAGGCGCCGCCACAATGCTGCGCCAGGGCGGCACGCTGGCGGTTCGCTCCAGCGCCCGTGGCGAAGGCAACTCCCGTTCCTACGCCGGACAGTTTGTCAGCTTCCTTAACGTCTCCGCCGATCAGGCTGTGGATTCTTACCGCCGCGTGATCTCCGCCCGTTTCCGTAAGCGCGCTATCTTCTACCGCCTGTCGGCCGGCCTCCGCGAAGTCGACACACCCATGGCCGCCCTGTTCGTCAAAATGATTCCGGCCCGCGCCGCGGGCATCATGTACAGCCGCGACCCCGGCAATCCCAAGAGCAAGAATCTCTGGATTACCGCAACTCGCGGTCTTGGCATGGGCATCGCCAGCGGCAGCAGCCCCGCCGACCTCTTCGTCGTCACCCGCTCTTCGCCTCACGCCGTCGTCGAACGCAACCTGGTCGATAAGCCGGAAGAGTTGATCCTGCAATCCGGCGGCGGCGTTACCGCCGTCCCCCTCGATCCCACCCATCGCGCCGAGCCCAGCCTTTCCGACGTATACCTGCACACTCTGGCCGATTGGGCGATCCACCTCGAGCGCCATTTCAAAGCGCCGCAAGATATCGAATGGGTTCTCGATCGCGAAGGCGCCCTCTGGATCGTCCAGTCCCGCCCCCTAGCCAACGCCGACGCGGGCCGCGCGAAATCCGGCGCCACTCCTAAAGTCCAGCCCGCCGTCGCGGGTGGACGCACCGTGTTCCCCGGCCGCACCTCGGGCAAGGCGTTCCTGATCGATGAAATTCAAAACATCAACGACGCGCCCGACGGCTCGATTGTCTTCATCCGCAAGCCATCGCCAGAAATCGTAGGCATCCTTCCGCGCATCGCCGGACTGGCCGCCGAATGGGGCAACGTCGCCGGCCACGCCGCCACGCTACTGCGCGAATTTCAGATTCCGTCCGTGTTCCAGATGCCCGGCGCCTTCGACCGCCTCACCAGCGGCGAGCCGGTCAGTCTCGATGCCGCCCAGGCGCGAGTTTATCCCGGGACCCTCTGGCCTCCTCGCCGCCGCGAAGCTTCCGTCATCGAGCGCTACCGCGAGCGGGGGGGGAACCCCATCGCAGCCCGCCTGCTTACCCTAAACCTCCAGGATCCCGCCGCCGACAACTTCCGCCCCTCCGGCTGCCAGTCCGTCCACGACGTGCTCCGCTACTGCCACGAAAAAGCGATCGAGACGATGTTTGAAGTCAACGATCGCGAATTGGAACGCCGCGGCGCGCAATCTTTCCGCAAACTCAAGACCAAACTGCCCCTGAACCTCTCTGTCATCGATCTCGGTGGCGGACTTGCTCCCGCGGATCCCGTCGCACCGGTCCGTCACGCCCGAAGAAATCGTTTCCCGTCCTTTTCAGGCTCTCTGGCAAGGCATCAGTCACCCGGAAGTCACATGGACGCGCCACATGCCCGCCAGCCTCGGCGACATGGCATCCATCCTCGCCGCCACGTTCACCCCACGCGGTGGCATCGCCCGTCCTTTAGGCCAGGAGAGTCACCTGCTGGTTGCCGACGAGTACATGAACCTGAACTCCCGCCTCGCTTATCATTACAGCCTGGTGGACGCCTGCCTGTCGGATATTCCGGCTGAAAACTATATCTCCTTTCGCTTCGAAGGAGGCGGCGCCGCCCACAGCCGCCGCAGCCTGCGCGCCTGCTTTTTGGAAAAGTGCCTGGTTCATTACGGCTTTCGCGTGGACCGCCGCGGCGACTTGGTGAATGCGTGGTTTCGCAAAGCCCCCGCCGATCAAACCGGCGAGCGCCTCGACCTCCTCGGGCGCCTCCTCGCTTGCTCCAGCCAACTCGATATGTACATGAACAGCCGCGAAATCATGAACTGGTACGCCGCCCAATTCATCCAGGGCAACTACGCCTTCCGCGCTGCCGACCCACAGAATCGCTAACAGGTCCTCCCCCCCCCAATCAATCATGCCGTAGCGCCACGGCGGGATCCACTCTGCCAGCCCGCCTCGCCGGTAGACACCCCGCCAGCGCCGCCACCGCCAGCAGCACCCCGATGGCCCACGCAAACG
The DNA here is from genome assembly GCA_963738375.1 of Bryobacterales bacterium. GTDB lineage: Bacteria > Acidobacteriota > Terriglobia > Bryobacterales > Bryobacteraceae > Bog-159. The sequence goes on from CAVTWL010000012.1 coordinate 76,571, forward strand.
AAACCGTATCTAACGGCTGCACCCCAAAGAGGAACCCCGCCAGCAGCCGTACCGCCGCCAGCGCTGCCATCGACCCGATGGCTACGCCCGCCGCCACTAGCTTCCAAACATCGCCGAGCACCCGAGCTACCGCGTCCCCCCGCCGCGCTCCCAGCGCCGCCCGTATCCCGATCTCTCGCGTCCGTTCCGCTACCCCGCACGCCAATACTCCGTGCAACCCGATCGCCGCCAGCACCAACGCCATCGCGCCGAACCCGCCGAGCAGCATGGTCAACAGCCGCAGCCCCGCGCTCTCGCGATTCAGCCGCTCGGTCATGGTGGCCGCCTCCAGCACCGGTACTGCCGGATCGATATCCGCCACCGCCGCCCGCACCGCCGAGATTAATTGCTCGGGCGCGCCCTCCGTCCGCACGCATAGAACCAGGCGGTTCAATTGCGGGTCGAGCGCGGTATAGACCATCGGCGCGGGTTTCTCCCGCAAGCCGAAATAACGGGCATCGCGCACGATACCCACAATCCGCAGCACATCGCTGTCGCCCGCCTGATCTCCGAAGACCAACCGCTGGCCCACTGCGTTCTCGTTCGGATACAGGAGATGCGCCAGGCTCTCGCTCACGAGCGCGACCGGCGGCGCGCCCGGCCGCGAATCCGCCGCAGTTAGATCGCGCCCCGCGATCAGCGGAATCCGCAGCGTGTTCAAATACCCGTCACTCACGGTATTGGATTCCACCGGAACCGCCGCCTCTCGTCCAAGGCTTGTTACCGTGCCTGAATCGTTCCCACCATCGAGCGGGGCAAAGTCCGCCAAGCTGGTGCGCCGCACGCCCGGCAGTGCCGCCACACGCTCCCTTAGCCGAGCGTAAAACTCTGTCGCGCGGCGCCCTTCATATCCAACCTGCGCCGGCTGCACGTAGACAAACAGGATGCCGCCGCGCGCGTAGCCCAAATCCAACGCCTGCAGATGTGCCATACTGCGAGCCAGCAGCGCCACGCCCACCATCAGCAGCAGGGAGAGCGAAACCTGCGTTACCACTAGCGCCCTTCGCGGTTCCACGCGTATGCCGGCGCGGAAAGGCGCGCCCCTTTGCGCTTTGATGGAATTCGCCAGATCCCATCGCGACGCGCGCAGCGCCGGCCCCAACCCGAAGAGCAGCCCCGTCGCCACCGTCACCGCGAATGCGAAGGCGAGCACACGCCAGTCCGCCGATACGTCCAGCGAAAACGGCAGCGGGCCGTCCGAGGGCAAGAAGTGGACCAGGGTGCGCGCTCCCGCCGTCCCCGCCAGCGCGCCGGCCACGCCACCCGCCAACGCGATGAGTAGGCTCTCCGTCAACAATTGCCGCACCAGACGCGCCCGTCCCGCGCCCAGCGCCAGCCGTAGGGCGATCTCCCGCTGCCGCCCGAGCGATCGCGCCAGCAACAATCCGGCCACATTCGCGCAGGCCAACGCCAGCAGCAGCCCCGCCGCCGACAGCAAAATCAACAAAGGCTCCGAGAATTGCGAGAGCGGACCCAAGCCATGCGCGGAGGGCAGCAATACGGTCCGTCCGCGCGGCCGGCCGGTCGACACCGAATCGGTTTCCGCCGCCGCCCGCGACAGGCTCACGCCGGGCCGCAGGCGAGCGACCACCGCCAACCATTCTCGCCGCGGCACGTTCCAGTTATTGCGCATCGTCGGCAGCACAGCGGGAAACGCGCGCAAGGGCACGTAAACATCCGGCACGCTGCCTGGCAGCGCTCCCGTGAAACCGCGCTGCGCCACGCCCGCGACCGTGCCGATCGCTCCATTGAGCCGGACGGGCCTTCCCAACGCATCCATGCGGCCGCCCATCCGGCGCTGCCAGAATTCGTAGCTCAGTACGACAGGCAAACCCGCCTCAGCCGGTCTCTCGTCGGCTTGAGCGAGCACGCGTCCCGCGGATGCCCCCACGCCCAACACCGCGAAATAGTTTCCCGATACGAACGCCGTGCTTACCACCGCCGGCAGTTCGCTCCGCGCCGCGTCCGCCGTGTTGAAGCCCACCGGGTTCCCGCTATTGAAGGCCGCCACGCCCGTGTAGGCATCGCGGACGTCATCGCGGATCGCCTGATAATCGGCGACACTATGCAACACGAAGGGCCGCCCAGGATTGCGCGCGACGGTCACCAGTTCTTCCGCATTTCGCACCGGCAGCGGACGCAGCAGCACCGCATTGGCTACTGTGAACAAGGCCGTGGTGGCCCCCACCCCCAGCCCGATGGTCAGCACGATGGCGGCGCTGAAACCCGGGCCCCGCAGCATCTGCCGCAGCGCATAGCGCACGTCCTGCGCGGTCGTATCCCACAGGCTCATCCCGCGCGCATCGCGGCAATTCTCCTTGGCCTGCTCCACGCCGCCCAGCGTTCGCCGCGCCTGGCGCACGGCCTGCTCGCGGCCCATCCCCGCGCGCACATGCAATTCCACCTGCTGCTCCAAGTGGAAGAGGAGTTCTTCCTCCAACTCCCGTTCCATGGCGTTGCGGCGCAGCAGCGCGCGCAGGCGGTAGAGCAAGCCGGTCAGCATAGGTCGAGTACCTGTCCCATTACCGTGGTCAGCCGCGACCAATCCGCCGTTTTAGCCTGCAGTTCCTTGTGACCCGCCCGCGTCAATTCGTAATACCGCGCGCGTCGATTATTTTCGGTCGCCCCCCACTTGGCCCTGATCAGTCCGCGCCGCTCCAGGCGGTGCAGCGAAGGATATAACGACCCTTGCCCCACCTGGACGGCATCTTGGGTCATCTGCTTCAGGCGCTCGGAAACCGCCCAACCATGCAACGGGGCCAGGGCAACAGCTTTCATAATCAATAAATCGAGGGTGCCTTGCGGCAGTTCCAGTTTTTGATTGGTCATTCTTCCCTATTACTTCGACAATAGAATATCAAGTGTGTTGTCGAAGCGCAAGGGAAGATGCCGGTATCGCCGTGTCAACGAAGGGGCAAGCCGCCAATCGATGGCAAAAAACACTGAACAAACCGGCCCGCGTGGGACTATATAGGTAGAAATGCCAGATTGCCCATCGGAATCGGAGGTCTTCGCCCTGGCGGCGTCTCCCGCTGTCCGGGAAGCGGCGGCCTCGCCAGCCGAACTGGTGACGGTGCGCCTCTTCGACGAGGTCCGCGTCCCGTTACTGCGCTATTTATCGGCATTCCCGCTGGGCATTTCCGACTCCGAGGATGTGGTTCAAGAAGCATTTCTTTCCCTCTTTCGCAATATGCAAAGGGGGAACAAGTATCAAAACCTTCACGGCTGGTTGTTTCGGGCGGTGCATCATTTGGCGTTGAAGAAGCGGCAGCGGTCCAGGAAAGATGCGGAGAACAGCGGTTCTATCGCAAGCATGGAAGAATATCTGCCCGACCCCGGCCTGAACCCCGAGGACCAGTTTGCGTCCCAACAGATGCAGCGGCGTCTGATGGCGGTGGTGCAGGCTCTGCCCGAGCAGCATAGATGGTGTCTCTATCTGCGGGCCGAAGGCTTGCGCTATCGCGAAATTGCCGAGATCGTGGGCATGTCTCTCGGATCGGTTTCGATGTCGTTGGAGAGGTCCCTGGCGATGATCGCGCGAGCCGCGAAACGGTGATTGCTATGTCGCATGAATTTCATTTATCGGATAGGGAATTGCTGATGGCGGTGGATGGCGAACTGCCCGCACGCAAGGCGGAGCGGGCGGAGGCCCACCTCAAATCGTGTTGGGAGTGCCGGACGCGTAGACAGCAAATGGAAACCGCCATTGGCGAATTCATCCGATTCCAGCGCGGCAGCTTCGACCAACGAGTTCCTGCGGCGGACGGACCGCGCGCTCTATTGAAAGCGCAGCTCGACCGCTTGGGGGAGCAAGAGACACCGCCGGCCGGCTGGTGGCGCGCAATCGGGCGACGGTTGACTTGGGCCGCCGCGGCCGTAGTGGTGTTGGCCGCGGCGGGAGCCATGGTCTTCCGCCCGTTTACGCCGCAGCCATCCGGCCGCATGGTGGCGGTGACGGTGCCGAATCCGGCATTCACTCCCGGTGCAATGGTTCTGGCCGACCAGCGGCAAGTCTGCCTGGAATCGGGGGTGAAGAACAAGGCGGTGCCCACGGCGCTGCAGAGAAGAGTCTTTGCCGAATACGGTATTCCCTCGGTCGAACCCGGCGCTTACGAAGTCGATTACCTGATCACGCCGGCGCTGGGAGGCGCGGACGACATTCACAATCTTTGGCCCCAATCCAACCGCGCGACCATCTGGAACGCGCAAGTGAAGGACGATCTGGAAGACCATCTTCGCGACTTGGTTTGCGAGGGCCAACTGGACTTGGCGACCGCGCAGCGCGAGATCGCCGGCAACTGGATTGAGGCCTATAAAAAGTACTTCCACACGGAGATTCCCTTGCCGGCTTCGCGTTGATTGTCCAAAAAACGTTGAACAAAACGGCCGCCTGGGGACCGTATGATTGAATGCAGACTCATCAATGCAGCCGCTGGAAAATCGCGCAACCGTGTCTCGCGCTGGTTGCCGCTTTCTTTTTCCAACTATCGGCTGCTCAGGGCCAGCCCGCACGCGGAGAAATCCGCCTCCAGGTGAAAGATCCTTCCGGGGCAGCCGTGGAAGCTTCGGGATCTCTGCAGAATCTTGGCGCAGGCAGCGTACGCGAATTCCAGACCGATTCGCAAGGCCAGATCAGCCTGAAGGACCTGCCTTTTGGCCGCTACCGCGTGCAGGTTTCCAAATCCGGATTTGCGGCGCAGGCAATCGTCGTCAACGTGCAGTCTGCCGCCCCGATCACGCGGGTCCTGTCGTTACAAATTGGAGCGCAAGCTTCGAAGGTTGACGTGGTATCCCAGACTCCGCTGGCTGGAACGGAACTCAGCATCGATCAGATTGCCGCGCCGGTACAAACCGCCACAGCCGCCGACATCGAAAACAGCGGCGCCCTCGATTTGAGCGATTTCATGAACCGGCGGCTCAACGGCGTTTCCATTAATGAAATGGCGGGCAATCCCTTCCAGCCCGACGTCAATTTCCGCGGCTATACGGCCTCGCCACTGCTGGGGACGCCCGAGGGCATCTCCGTGTATGTCGACGGCGTGCGCCAGAATCAACCGTTCGGCGATGTGGTGAGTTGGGATCTAATTCCGAAGGATGCCATCGCCGAAATGGCACTAATCCCCGGGTCCGATCCACTTTATGGCCTCAATACATTAGGTGGGGCTGTCTCGGTGACCACCAAGAGCGGGCTCACCAACCCGGGCCTGGGCGGCGACGTGTTGTATGGCAGCAGCGGACGCAAGTCCGTGGAAGGCGAATGGGGCGGCGGCAAGGCTACCGGCTTCAACTGGTTTTTTTCGGGCCTGGGCTTTCATGAATCGGGTTGGCGGTACGCGTCGGTGTCCGATGTGCGCCAAGGCTTCGGACGCCTGGGATGGCGCACACCAAAAACCGATTTGGCGCTCACCATGTCGTACGCCTACAATACCCTGCAAGGCAACGGCGTGCAGGATTACCGGCTGCTGCAGCAAAATTACACCAGTTCCTATTCGGTGTCCGACAGTATCGCCAACCGTTCGCCTGCCTTCAATTTCATCGCCCGGCACTCGTTTAACGACAATCTGACGCTTACAGGGAACGCCTGGTTTCGCAACATCCGCACGGAATCGATCAATCCCAATTTCAACGGCGACGTGGTGGGCAACGATATCTATCAGCCCACGCCCGACGAGCAGGCGGTGCTGACCGCGGCCGGATACACGGGCTTTCCGACCAGCGGCGCGAACCTTTCGAATACGCCGTTTCCGAAGTGGGCCTGCATCGCCGAGGCTTTGTCGCTCGGTAGCCCGGACAGCACTTGCGATGGAGTCAACGTCTACTCTAAGGAAGTGCAGAACGATTACGGGCTTTCCGGGCAGGTTGCGTGGCTGACGAATACGGGTATCGGCCGCAACCAATTCGCCGCCGGAGCGCTGGTCGATCGCAATAACATTACCTACTCACAGACCTCCGTTTTCGCCTACGTCCTGCCCAACTACTCGCTGGTCAGCGTTCCGGCGTGGCAGGATGGCTCAACGGTGGACAGCGATGGCAATCCGATCGACGCTCGCGTAGGCTTCAAAGGCCACGCACCCAACTGGAGCCTTTATTTCGCCGACACGCTGACGCTTGGGAAGACGGTAAATGTGACGGTATCCGGGAGGTACAACTACGACCGGGTCAATAATCTCGATCTGCTGAATCCCATTGCGGGGGTGGGATCCCTCACCGGCGCCTACACCTTCCAGCGCTTCAATCCTTCCGTGGGCGTCACCTGGAGTCCCATCCCGAGCCTGAATGCTTACGCGCGGTTCGCACAGGGAAGCCGCGCGCCGACTTCCATTGAATTGGGCTGCGCCGACCCGGATGCGCCGTGCAGCCTTCCCAACTCGCTCTCGTCCGATCCTCCCCTGAAGCAAGTGGTCACCGGCACCTGGGAAGTAGGATTGCGCGGCAAGCCCGAGATTCCCCGGCTCCACAGCCTGAGCTGGAACTTTGGCGCGTTCCGGGACGAGAATCACAACGACATTTTGTTCATCGCGGCGCCCGAACTGGGCACCGGATACTTTCATAACTTCGCGGAGACCTTGCGCGAAGGGTTGGATGCCGACCTGAACGGCCGCATCGGACCGGTAACCTGGGGCCTGGACTGGACTTTCCTATCGGCAACCTACCAGAGCGTGGAGACCCTGGACGGATCCGCCAACAACACCAACGACATCGCGCTGCAGGGATATCCGGGTTTGGACGGGACCCTCACGGTGCATCCCGGGAATCGCATTCCGGTAATTCCCAAACAAACGGGGAAGGCCTTCGCAATCTGGCAAGCCACGCCCCGCTTGATGTTGGAAATGAATGAAGTGATGGCGTCGAGTTCGTACGCGCGGGGCAACGACAATAACGCCTACTCAGCCGACGGCATCTATTATCTGGGCCCGGGCGTCTCACCGGGCTATGCCATCACCAACTTTCGCGCCCACTACGATTTGTCGCGCCATTTTCAATTGGCGCTGCAGATCGACAATCTGTTCAACCACGAATACTACACGGCGGCATGGCTGTCCAACACCGTATTGACAGGGCAGGGAACATTTCAGTCGCTGCCATTCCCGGCGTACGTGGGCGGACCTTATGACGGGAGCGTGCCGTCCCAGAGCGCGACGTTTTTCGCTCCTGGAGCGCCGCGGCGCGCGTGGGTGGAGTTGCGGGTGAAGTTCTAAAAGGCGAGTTCGTTTCGAAATCGTGGAGCATGAGAATGGGAGGATGATCCACGGTAGATCACAAGTCGCCGTTCTTGGTATCCACGACAATCCAGGCGGGCGCATGATCGCTTGCATTCGGCTCGCCCCTAACCCATCGATCCACGCCCCCCTGAAGCAATCCACCCGCATTCGGCGATAACAGAAAATGATCGAGCCGCATGCCCTTGTCTAATTCCCAGCGGTTGCGCTCGTAGTCCCAGAAGGTCCACAGCGGACCTTCCGATTGCAGGGTGCGCAGCGCATCCGTCCAACCTTGCGAGAGCAGCCGTGCGAAGGCCCGGCGGCTTTCCGGCTGAATCAGGGCATTCCGATCCAGGGAGCGTGTGGGATAAATATCGTGTGGCGCGGGTACGACGTTGTAATCGCCAGCCAGCACGACCGGCACGCCGGCCTGCATGAGCCCCGCCGCGTGCGAGATCAGGCGTTCGAGCCACGCTAACTTGTAATCGAACTTTGGGCCGGGCTGGGGATTCCCGTTTGGCAAATAAATCGATGCAATGAGCACGCCATTCACGGCCGCCTCGATGTAGCGCGCCTGGCGGTCCCGCGCATCTCCCGGCAGGCTCGATCGCGTGAGCACTGGTTCACACTCCCGCGCGAGAATCGCGACGCCATTCCAGGAGGGTTCGCCCACCCATACCGCGCCATAGCCGAGGTCTCGCAGGGCACGCCCCGGGAAGGCCTGCTGGCCGGCCTTCAATTCCTGCAGGCAAACAACATCGGGCTGTGCCCTGGCCAGCCAGGACGTCAGATTGTTCAGGCGCCTATTGATGTTGTTGATGTTGAACGTGGCGATTTTCAAGGCCCGGCGTCACCCCCGTAGAACCATTCTGTCCTATCTGGCGATAATAGACGCATGTCCGCCACCGATTATGCGCCGCGCCCCGCTCACCTGAAATGGCTGCTCGATTCCGACCCATCGATTCGCTGGCAGGCGATGCGCGACCTCACCGGAGCCCCGCCGGATGCCGTCGCAGCCGAACGTTCGCGGGTGGCGACGGAAGGCTGGGGCGCCCAACTCTTGGCCGCCCAAGCTCCCGCCGGACACTGGGGCGCAGGCCCAAGCGGTTGGCGGCCGGACATGCCGGCGGACCTGCGCGCCTTGCTCATCGCCATGTACGCCCTCACCGCACTGGTGGACCTGGGCCTCGATCCCGCCAGCAAGCAGGCCCGCAAAATGATCGGCCGCGTCGGGCGGCGCCTGGTGTTTCGGCGCTTGCACAACCGGCCGTTCCTCGATGGTGAAACCGAGCCGTGCATCAACGGCCGCATACTGGGCATAGGCGCGTACTTCCAGGCGCCGAACGACGCGCTCGCCAACCTGCTCCTCAGCGAACAGCTCGCCGATGGAGGATGGAACTGCGAAGCACCCAAGAGCCGGCACTCCTCTTTCCATTCCACCATCTGCGTGCTGGAAGGATTGCTGGAATACGAGAGGGCCGGCCGCAAATCGGCGGCTGTTACAAAAGCCCGAAGGAAGGCCGAAGAGTATCTGCTCGAGCGCAGAATGTTCCGCTCGCTGCGGACCGGCGAAGTCATCGACAAACGCTGGCTTCGCTTCTCGTTCCCCACGTTTTGGCACTACGATGTCTTGCGCGGACTTGACTACCTGCGGGATGCGGGCGTCAAACCCGACAGCCGCGTCAATGAAGCCGTTAAAGCGGTAAACGACCGCCGCCATCAGAACGGACGCTGGCCTCTCAACCTCATTCATCCTGAATACCTTCCGCTGCAAATGGAAACCGAAGTGGGCGGGGCTAGCCGCTGGAATAGCCTGCGCGCTCTTCGTGTGCTCGCTTGGTCCAAACGCGCTAAAACAATATAAAGACCTGAAAATCCCGCAAAAACTCGCTAAAATGGAATTGGCCGCATGCCAAAGCTTTTCCAACAGATCCGCGCCGGCAGTCTCACCGCGGGCGCCGTCAGAGCCCGGACGGGGCGATCTTGGAACGACTGGTGCAAATTCTTAGATTCCGCCGGCGCCCGCATGATGGACTATGGCGAGATCGCCGCCCTCCTCAAGGAAAACGGGCTCAATAACTATTTTGCCCGCACGGTCGCCATCGGCTATCAACATGACCGGGGCCTTCGCCAGGACGACGCTCCCACCCAGCCCGGCCGCCGTGTGGACCTCAGGTTCAACAAACTTGTTCCCGCCGCGCGCCCCGCGGTCTGCGGCGCATGGCTGAATCCCGCTATCCTGGCCCGCTGGCTCCCCGGCGTTACCCTGCAAATTGGAAAGTCAGTTCCCCCCCAGCGCCTGTACGCCGAATGGAGTGGCGGCTCTGAAATCGCGGTCCATTTCTATGAAAGCCGCGGCAAAACGCGAGTGTCCCTGAAGCACCGCAATCTTCCGGAAGAGGAAACCGAATGTACCCGGCGCTATTGGATCAACGCTCTCGACCGCCTAAGAGTCATTCTGACTCCTGACGCCTGACTTCCTCTTCCTGGAACTTCCAAGCTGTCCATTCAATCGCTGTTGCGATGTCCACCACAGGCGTCCCAAAAATTCCCCGCACCGCCCCGCGCGAAGAGCGGCGCCTTCCTCAACAACTCGCCGAACCGCAGCGCCACCGGCCGTACCGCCAAGGTCTCCGGACCGGTCAAAATTCAAGACCGCCGGCGGCGACCCGCACAACCCGATACTTTGCAGGACAAACCGAAATCGCATCCCCCTGCCAAATCGCATTCACGCACCCCATTTCGAGTTCAACCGCCGAACATCATGCATGGCCATGCCAATCTCCCGCAGCACGCCGTACCTCATTTCGACGGCATAGTTCAATCGCGGCAAACATACGCTCGTCCCATGCCGCGCAGAAAAGAATTAGAAGATGCGCTCCCGCGCTGATCGATATCGCTCGGCTGCAAGCCCAGCCAGATAGGTATTAGGGGCCCAAGTCTCGTGCTCCGGCGCGCACTTCAAAATAAAGTGCGTGGAGCGGGTTGCGGGTCAGAGCTTCCGAATCAATCTTTACACGCCGTATCCCGCTGCGCCATACACTTTGCCAGTTCGTTCCGCCTTTCGCTTACAGACTCCCACTTCCGGAGCTGGAGGTTCCCTGGCTATTCACCAACTGCACGGACACCGAACTAATCGCACTGGCACTTCCGTTTGAGACGCTAAATGGCATGGTCAACACGAACTGCCCGCCGAATTGGTCGGACCCGCTGCTGCCGAACCAGGCCGTCGATGCGCCACTCAGCGACACCGTTAACGTACTGGTTTGGAGCGTCTGGCCCGATGCCGGCGTGAACTGTACCACCGCTTGCGATAGGTCGCGGGTGTTCGAGTAGCCGGTAACTACCACCTGAAATCCCGACGAGGTCGTGCTCGCCGTAATGCCCGTGATCACCGGCGCAGCCGCCGCGATCTGTACCGTTTGCGTCAGTGCCGACGGTACCGCCAGCGACGCGCCTCCAGATTGCCACTGCACGCTCAGCGTGATGGTTCCCGCTACGCTGCCCGTCTGGATCGTGAACGATACCGGCGCCGAAGTTCCCGCCGGTATGGTGAAGCTCGCGTTGGTCCCGCCCGTCGAGAATTGGATGGCCGGGTCCACCGCCGGAGATGGCAGCGCCGAATCGGGTTGGAACGCCAATGTCACCGTCCCCGCGATGTCCGTCGCATAACCCACGCTTGGGTTCAGCGTAAACGTCACCTGCTCCGTAGAAGCCGCCGTTGCGGGCAGCCCCGAGAAACTGCCCGACAGCACCACGATCGAAATGGAGGTCAAAGCCGTCGCGCCCGCGTGATCCGTCACTTGGAATGTAACCGTCGCGTTCCCGCCGTTCGACGGAGTTCCGCTGATCGTGCCGCTGGCTGGGTCCAGCGACAAGCCTGGCGGCAGTACGGGGTTCTGCGCCGCCCAGGTGTAAGGTGGTATCCCGCCGCTGGCAGTCAGGGTCGCGCTGTAAGCCGTTCCCACCGCTCCAGCAGGCAGCGTCGTTGAGGTAATCGAGAGTGTCGCCGTCGTGATTGTGACCGTGTACAGTTGCGTGGCGGTGGCCGACGCGCTGTCGGTTACCTGGATGGTAAACGTGTAGGACCCCACGGCCGACGGTGTTCCGCTTAACGTCGTGCCGCTCAAAGCCAACCCCGGCGGTAGTGTGCCCGAACTCTTGCTGAAGGTGTACGGCGCCGTCCCACCGCTGGCGGCCAGGGTTTGGCTATAAGCCACGCCGACCTGCCCGGCCGGCAGGGTAACGGTAGTAATCGCCAGCCCCCCCCCAACCGCGAGAGTGAACTGCCGCGAAGCCGTGGCCGACGCGCTATCGGTGACCGTTGCCGTGAACAGGAACGTCCCAGACACGGTTGGAGTTCCCGAAACCGCGCCCGCCGGGCTCAAGGTCACACCCGCCGGCAAGGCCCCGGCCGTTACCGCCCAACTGTAGGGTCCGGTTCCGCCCTCCGCAGCCAGGGTCTGCGAATAGGCGACATCGATCGCCGCGGCGGGCAGAGCGGCCGCCGTCGTAATGGTGAGGCCGCTGGTAATCGTAATGCTCAAGGATTTCGTGCTGGTTGCCCCCACGGAGTCCGTCACCTTCACTGTGAAGGTAAGTGTGCCGGCCGCGGTTGGCGTGCCGGTAATTGCTCCCGCCGCGGACAATGAAAGTCCTCCGGGTAGTGTGCCGCTGGAAATCGTCCAGGTATAGGGAGCGGTTCCTCCGGTGGCCATGACAGCCTGCGAGTAAGCCGCACCCACCGCGCCGCCAGGGAGTGCCGTAGTGGTAATGGAAAGCGCCGGCGCGATGGTCAGCGACATCAGTTCCGCCGCGGTATGCTTCAGGCTGTCGGTAACCTCCGCCGTGAACGTATAGGTTCCGGCCGCGGTGGGGAGGCCCGTCAGGTTTCCGTCCGCGCGCAGTGTCACACCCGGAGGAGGAGTGCCCGTCGGCACCGACCAGGTGTAGGGGCCGGTGCCGCCCGAAGCCTGCAGTTGTTCCGAATAGACCACGTTTACCGTGCCGCCCGGCAGCGTCGCCTGGGTGGATATGGTCAACCCAATGGCTACGGTGATCGTGAACTGCTGGCTGGCTGTCGCGCCGAGGGTATCGGTCACTTTGACGGTAAAGGTAGAAGCTCCGGTCGCCGACGGCGTTCCTGAAATGGATCCAGCGCTCGAAAGGGTCAAGCCCGGAGGCAGCGTGCCCGAGGTGAGCGACCACGCGTAGGGCGTTTCACCCCCAGTCGCCGTGAGTGTCTGCGAATACGAAGTGCCCACCGAACCTTCGCCGAGGGTCGCCCCAGTCGAAATTGTTACCGCCGCCGCGATGGTCACCGCCAGCGTTGCGTCGGCCGTGGCGTGATTCGAGTCGGTAGCCTGTACGGTGAAACTGAAGGCGCCGGCCGTGACAGGTTTGCCGGCGATGGCGCCGTTCGCCGCCAGTGTCAGTCCGCCCGGCAGAGCGCCGCCTGTCAGTGCCCAGGTATATGGGGCGGCGCCGCCCGAAGCCGTGAGCATTTGCGAATACGCGATGTTCACCTCGCCCGGTGGAAGCGGCGAGGCGGTCAAAATCGTCAGCCCGGTCACAATCGTAAGGGTCAGTTGTTTGCTCGCCGTCACCCCGGTGGCATCCGTCAGCTGCACGGTGAAAGTCGAAGTCCCGGCCACGGTGGGATTTCCAGCGATGGCGCCCGCCGGCGACAGGGTCAATCCGACAGGCAACGTGCCGGTCGAAATCGTCCAGGTATAAGGGGTAGTTCCTCCCGAAGCGGAAAGCGTCTGCGAATAGGCGGCGCCCGTCGCGCCGTTGGGCAGTGAAGCCGTATTGATGATGGGGGGCGCCACCACCGACAGCGTGAACCCTTTCGACACCGTGCTATTGTTCGCATCCGTCACCGTAACGGTGAAAGCGGAGGTAGCAATCGCCGCCGGCTTGCCCGTGATCTGCCCCGTGGTCCCATTCAACACCAACGGCGCGGGCAGCGAACCGGTTGTAATTGCCCAAGTGTAAGGCGCGGTCCCGCCCGAAGCCGCCAGCGTGTCTGAGTAGGTCACGCCCACCGTGGCGTTCGGCAGCGGCGATGCCGTGGTAATGGTCAGGCCGCCCGTGATCACGATGGAGAAGGTCTTCGAAACCGCGGTGCTGGTGGCGTCGGTAACTGTGATCGTCACCGAAAACGTGCCCGCGTTTTGAGGCGCGCCATTGATCACACCGGCGGGCGATAGGGACAAGCCTGTTGGAAGCGTCGACCCCGCCGCCAGCGACCAGGTGTACGGCGGCGTTCCGCCCGATGCGTTTAGCGTCTGGTTGTAAGCCGCTCCCACCGCGCCGCTTGCCAGCCCGCTGGTAGTGATGGTCAATTGCGGACCGTTCACCGTCAGCGTGAAGATCTCCGTCACTTTGGCCAACGAAGAATCGGTGACTGTAACCGGAAACGTGACCGTGCCCGTTGCCGTGGGAGTTCCCGTCAGCACGCCTGCCGTGCTCAGGGTCAGCCACAAGGGCAAGCCCGTGGCCGTCCAGGTGTAGCCGCCTGCTCCGCCTCCAGCGGTGAGGGTCTCCGTGTACGAAAGATTCACCGTGGCCGGCGGCAGGGTCAACGCCGTCAGAATCGCCAGGGGTACGGGCACCATCAAGGTCGCCGATACCGAATTCTTCGCACTATCCGTCACCTTCGCGGTAAAAGTAGCGGTCGAAGCCGTCGCCGGAACGGAGGTGCTGGTCAGCACGCCCGCCGTGCTCAACGTCAGCCACGAAGGCAAGCCGGTTGCGGTCCAGGTATATCCGCCCGCCCCGCCATCCGCCGCCAAGGTCTGGGTGTAAGCCGCGCCCACAGTCGCCGCGGGCAGCGGAGATTGCGTGGTAATCGCCAGGGTCACCGGTATGGTCAGACTCGCCGTGGCCGCGGTGGAACTGCTGTCCGTCACCTTCGCCGTAAAAGTCGAGCTCACCGCCGAGGTTGTGGGTTGCCCCGAAATCACTCCGGCCGGACTCAAGGTAAGTCCCGCTGGCAGGGATCCAGTCTCCGACCAGGTGTAAACGCCGGTGCCGCCGATCGCGGTCAGCGTTTGGTTGTAGGCCGTCGAAATGGTTGCCGGTGGCAGCGGCGAACTTGTGGTCACCGCCAGCGTGACCGGCAGCGTAAAGGTTCCCGAGGTTGTATTGTTGTTGCTGTCGGTGACCTGTACGGTGAAACTGGAAGTTACCGCCGAGGACGGAGGCGTGCCGGTCAACACCCCGCTGGGGCTCAACACCAGCCAGGTGGGCTGTCCCGTGGCGCTCCAGGTATATCCGGTTCCCGATCCGCCGGTAGCGCCAAAGGTCTGTGTATAGCTCACCCCGATGGTGGCGGCCGGCAGCGGTGACGCCGTGGTAATGGTCAGGCCGGCTGTCACTGTGAGCGAAAAAGTTCCCGAGGTGCTGCCGCCCGCGCTATCGGTCACGGAGACGGGAAAGCTGAAGGAACCTGTAGCCGTGGGTTTGCCGGAGAGCAAACCGGCGGCGCTCATGGTCAATCCGGCCGGCGCCTGGGATGCCGACCAGGTATACGACGGCACGCCCGGATTCGCCGAGAATTGCTGCGAATAGCTGCTGCCCGTGGCTCCCCCGGGCAGAGGCGAAGTTGTTGCAATGGTCACCGCCGCGGCAATGGCGCCGGTGAACGCTACGCGGTTGCTCACTACAGGAGTGCTGCTGTCCGCGGCTTGCACGCGGTACGAATACGACGCCATGGATGCCGTGGGTTGATCCGTTACCAAGCCGGCGGCGCTCACCGTAAGGCCGGGCGGGATGATCTGATTCGGTCCCGTGGGAACGGACCACGTGTAGGGAGGCGTGCCCCCCGATGCCGAACAATTGTTGGAGTAGGCGACGCCCACTTCGAGCGGTCCGTTGGGCAGGGCACACGTCACCGTGACCGGATCTACGGTTGTACCGCTGTACGGCTGGGTGCCGGTCAAATTATTGCTATCGGTCGCCTCCACCGTGAAAGTAAAGGGACCAGCCGGATCTACCAGCGTACCCGTGATGGCCCCGGTCTTGGTGTTCTGCGAGAGGCCCGGCGGCAGCGAACCGGTGGGAATGCTCCACGAGTACGGCGCAATTCCTCCCGACGGAGCGCATGCTACCGAAACCACGACTCCAATGACTTGGGGCAGCGTGGTGGGCGTGCAATTGGTGGTGACCGGTCCCGCGCCGGCGGCGGCCGCCGCGGTCAATGCTCCCAGGGCGATGGATCGAAGCAGATTGGCGCTCATTTCGGCCCCCCGATCGTCGGGCTGCCCGGAGTGATCACTACGCCACTTGAACCGGTGGTGGTGGTCGATGAGCCGCTCTTGCCCTTGCCCAGCGCCACCGCCGCGCCCGCCGCAGCCGCGCCGCCTACTACCGCCAGAATCAGAATGGTCTTGGACGAGATTCCCGCTTTCGCCGCTCCCGCGTTAGTCTGCGAAATATTGGCTGTCGCTACTTGCCCCTGTAACGAAGTAGTAACTCGAATCTGGAATTGTCCGGGCTCGTTGTTGGGCTTGAGCCCCCGGCCCACCGCCAGCCCGCTGGCATCGGTCATTACGGTTAAGGTATTCTTGCCGTCGGCGAAGGATCCGCCCGCGCCTGTACCGGGCAATACAAAAGTGACGGCCACATTGGGAATAGGAATGCCGTTTTGATCCATCACCCGCACCACCGGTTCCTTGGCGTGGTGCAGGGAAATGTTATTAATGGCGCCGTCGCCTTCCACTACCTCGATGCGCGGTATCGTATCCGCGGCCCGCGCCAGCACAGCGCAGAGCACGATAATCAGTGCTTGCGCGGCCAGCGGCTTCCATAGGCCTCTGCGCCCGCCCATGTTTTCCTCCGATTCGGATTCCATAAACTATAGATAAAATAACCTAAGCTAGTGATTGTACCGTTGCGACGGGTAACATTGGCATGAGTTCTATGACAGGAATCCTGGCCGAGCCCAAATTTTCAACGTGGAGTGCTCCGGGCCACCCCCTTCGCATTGAGTATTCGGCGATGGCGCTGGATGAGATCCGTATCACTGCCGTGGAAGGCTACCATCGTGTGCCCCATGGCGGGGTGGAAACCGGCGGCATCCTTTTTGGAACCCAGCAAAAGAACGTAGTACGGATCAAGGCCTGGCGGCCCATCGTTTGCGAATATGCCAAAGGACCATCATTTCTGCTCACCGCGAAGGAAGAGGAAGCGCTGGCCGCCACACTGAAAGCCTGGCGGGGCGAGCCGGAGCTGGCCCATTTGGAGCCGGTGGGTTGGTATCGCGCCCACACGCGCAGCGAAATTCTGCTTTCCCAAACGGATCTCGATTTCTACAAACGCTTCTTTCCGCAGGCCTGGCAAGTCGCCTTGATCGTGCGCCCCGGCGGCTTCGCGCCGACGCGTGCCGGATTCTTCTTTCGCGAGGCCGATGGCAAGATTCGCGAACAGAGCAGCTACCGCGAATTCACGCTGACGCCGTTGGTAGTGGTTCCGCCGCCCGCCGCCCGAGCCAACGCCGCCCATCGCCGAAGCGCCGCCGCCTCCCCCACCCGCTGAACCCGCCGCACAAGCTCCGCCGGCGGAACCGCCGCCATCCGCTCCCGCCCCGCCGGCCATCTGGGCGCCATCGCCGGTGGCCCCTCCGAGCACTCCAGCCACTCGCTGGAAATGGTATGCGCTGTCGCTCAGCGTGATGGTGCTGGCCTTCCTCGGCTTCTGGCTGTGGAAGCCTTCGCGCGGCTTGAAACTGACCGCCACGGATACCCGCGGCCAACTGCGCATTTCCTGGGATGCGGGCGCCCAGCCGATCGCCAAGGCGAAAAGCGGCGCGATCCAGATTGACGACCACGGCACTCGCACCCAACTGACCCTTACGGCCGCCGACCTGCGTTCCGGCGCCTTGTTCTACGAGCGGCTCTCCGGGGATGTCGCGGTGAGTCTTGCGGTGGCGGCAGCCGATGGCGGATCCGTCGTGGAAAGCACCCGATTCTTGCGCCCGGGCGAGTCCGCCGCCGCTCCGGCGCCTCCCTTGCGGCAACCACAGCCGCAGCCCGCTGAGACGGCCCAGGCACAACCGATGTCGAGTATGCCCGCGACTGCCCCTGCGCCCGCGGCGATTCAGCCCACTGGCGCCGAGCCCACGGCCATTCGGCACATCGTCCCTTTCCGTCCGCCTGCGGAAACGCCCCGCCGCGCGTCGGCCGAAATGCCCAACATCGCTCCTCCCACTTTGGAGAATTCGTCCGCCATCCCACAGTCCAGTCTTCCTGGTGTTCTCGGAAGTGAACCCCGCCCTCCCGCGCCGTCACCCGCCCCCGCGGCGGCGCCAGGCGTACAGCAGCGGCCGGCGCAAACCTCCGCCGCACCGCCTATCGTCGCCGCGCCCGTTGGGGGACGCATCATCTGGACCGGCCGTCTGGCCAAGAACGGACGCGTCACCATCCAACGCAATCAGGCATCCTCCGGGGCCGTCAGCGGCGCGCTCCCCGGAGTTGCCGCGCACGCCATCGCCATTCCCGGAGACCTCACGGCCTACGGCCTCACCCTTTTTACTGGCGACCAGAAATATTCCAACCCCATCACGGAACGAGCCAGCCCCGAAAACGGTTGGAACAACACCACTTTCACCTTGGACCCGAAGCGAGCCTCGGGCGTACGGGTTGTGGAGCAGCCCAGTGCCCAGAACGGATACAAGTTAGTGCTTGAAAGTAGCTCGCCAAGAATCTCGGTGGTGATGATCGAGTGGCGCGCGGCACAATAGCGCAAAAGGGGCGCCCCGTTTTGCGCGAGTTCCTCGAAAGGACAGGAATCATGGCTCAAACCTCGACCATCGGCTGGCAGGACGTAGCCCGAACGCAGCGGCTCTCGATTCCCTGGTACATCTGGGCCTGCGCGTTGGCGGTCACATCCGCTTCTTTCGGCGGAATCTGGGATATCTCCTGGCATGAAAGCATCGGCCGCGACACCTTTTGGACCGCGCCCCATCTCTTCATCCATTTCGGCGGAATTCTGGCTGGCGCGGCGTCGGCCTATCTGATTTTCAGAACGACATTTTTCGCGCCGCCCGCTGCCCGCGCCGCCTCCGTCCGCATCTGGGGTTTCTACGGACCACTCGGCGCATTCATGTGCTGCTGGGGCGGTGTCGCCATGGTCACCTCAGCCCCGTTCGATAACTGGTGGCACGCCGCTTACGGCCTGGACGTCAAGATCCTGAGCCCGCCGCATGTGATTCTCATCCTAGGACTCATGTCGATCCGTTTTGGCGCCCTGGTGATGATCCTAGGCGAAATGCACAATGCCGAAGGCGTGTTGCGCGGCAAGCTCGAGGCCATGCTCCTCTACATGTTCACGTACCAGTTGGGCATGGCCGTCGCCGTCTTCCAGGAATACACGTTTACGGATTACATGCACAGCGCGATTTTCTA
Organism: Bryobacterales bacterium; assembly: GCA_963738375.1. Taxonomy (GTDB): domain Bacteria; phylum Acidobacteriota; class Terriglobia; order Bryobacterales; family Bryobacteraceae; genus Bog-159. The sequence continues at coordinate 95,220 of CAVTWL010000012.1, forward strand.
TCTGGTGCTGTCCATCTTCACGCCCACGTTCCTGGTGGCCGTAGGGCAGGTGTCCAGTTTCCGTTGGCCGAGCACGGTAATCGCCGCCATCTTCACCACGCTCAATCTGCTGTTTGTATGGCTGCTGCCGCTCTTCCCCGCCGAACCCAAACTCGGCCCCGTGTATCAGCACGTGACACACTTCATCCCGCCGCCGTTTCCTTTGTTGATTCTGGTCCCCGCCTTTGCCATCGACCTGCTGCGGCCCAACTTGCGCAACTGGAGCCCATGGGCGCGATCGAGCGCGTATGGCGCGGCGTTCCTGGCAACCCTGGTGGCCGCGCAATGGCCTTTTGCGAACTTCCTGCAATCCCCCGCCGCCCGCAATTGGTTCTTCGGAACCATGTATTTTCCCTTTTTCGTTCCGCTCAACAATACCTGGGTGCGCTACCAGTTCGACCAGGCGGAGCCGACCGCCGCCGCTTTCTGGATGCGTATGGCGCTCACCCTGGCCATCGCCGTTCTCAGCGCGCGGGCTGGTTTGTCGTTGGGGGGATGGATGCGCCGGCTGCGCCGTTAATCAGCCGGAAACAGACGAGGTGCCCACTCTCACCCACTATCTCGGTGGCGAACTGATCCTTCACGAAAGCCACGTAACTGCGTTTATCCATCACGATTACGCGGCAGCGCTGCTTGCGTAAGGCCTTCAGCAAGTCTTCTTTACTGAAGAGCCGCAATAAGAAACGGTCGCCGTACCACTGCAGTTGATTGTCTTCGTCGAACCGCGCGGCACCGTCGTCATAGAATGCCACCCGCTCTCCAGGCGCCGCCGCCGCCGTCTCAATCTTCGCGATGGGCCGGATCTCAGCCGCTTCCAGATGGGTTTTGGGAAACATCGCCAGCGCCACCACCCCAACCGCCATCACCGGTGCCGCAATCCGCAGTCCCGCGCGCCAATATCTCTCGGGAACGAGCCGTTGCAAAGCCAGCGCCGCCAGGATCGCAAATGCCGGATACGCCGGCAGCATATACCGCAGAACCCGGCTGCGCGCCGCCGCGCACAGCACGAAAACCACCGCCACCCACCAAACCAACACCCCCAATCGGCGGTCCCGCCCCCGCACCACCATTACCAGGCCGGCCACCATCAACGGCAGCCACGGCCAATACGATTTCGCCAGCATCCACGCGTATTCGAATGCGCCCGTATAACGCCGCCACGCCGGAGACAACGCGCCGTAGACTTCATTGCGCAGCCATGCTGAATGCACCGAGAACATAAATGGGCCGAACAAATGGATCAGGTAGGCATACCAGGCCACCAGCGGAGCGTAAGCGACCACCAAGGCGGGAACCAGGTATCGCCCCGCGGCCCGCCTGCGCATGGCGATGGAATCCAGGGCAAACACGGCCGGGAGCGCCAATCCCATCAAGCTGCGGGTCATCTGGGCCAACGCGACGCAAAGGCCGACGGCCAGAACCCATTGCGGATGGTCCTCCGTCATCATCCACGCGCACACCGCGCACAGCACAAAAAAGGTAAACGGCACATCCGTCATTCCGCGCGCCGCATATTTCAGGAAATAGATGCTGGTGGCCATCACGAACATTGCCAGCACCCCGGTCCACGAGTCGCCTGTCAGCTTTCGGGCCAGCCAATAAACGAGCAGGATTACGCCGAGCCCGCATAGCGCCGATGGCAGCCGCGCCAGAGCGTCGGAAAAGCCGAAAGCCGCGAAGAGCGATGCTTCCATCCATTCCAGCATGGGAGGATTTTCGAGCGCCGGTTCGCCGTTGCTCTGCGGCACGATCCAGTTGCCGCTGCGCAGGATGTCTTTGGCGATGTGCGCATACTGCGCATCGTCATATCCGGTCAGATCGCCGGTGCGAAGCGGCGCGATCACCAGGATGGCCGACAAAACAGCAAAAATCGCGAAATACCAGCCGGGACGCAACAATGCCAAGTATATCGAAATGCCGGCCCATTACCGTTCGCGCATTGCAATTCCCGCCGCCACTATTTATCCTTCAATCATGAGCCCTCCCGCGAAACGGGCCCTCCTGCCGATCGCCCTGGTCGCGGTCCTGACGGCCGTGCTGGTTCTCCTGGCCGTCCTGCAATACCGTTGGAGCCTCGAAATCAGCCGCGCGGAACGCGCCCGCATTGAGGCCAGTCTGAACACATCGGTCAATCAGTACCGCCAGGAGTTTTATCGCGAACTCACGCAGGTCTCGACGACCTTTCACAGCGATCCCACCGCCGATCCAGACGACTTTTGGACCGTCTACGCCGATCGTTACCAGGATTGGACCCGCACCGCCGCCCGCCCCGACTTAATCTCCAATGTCTACGTATTCCAGACCGGGAAAGCGGGCGACACGCGTTTGCTCCAACTCCGCCTCGCGGAGGGAGAGTTCGCGCCCGCCGTATGGCCCGCTAACCTGGAGACGCTGCGTGCACGTCTCGATGACGAAGCCCACCAGCCACTCGGCCCGGGAGCGCAGGGCATGCCGCCCGTGCTGCGTACTTTCGTCTGGACCCTGGAAGAGCGCATTCCCGCCCTGGTGCACCCGATCTACCATTTTTCCGATTCGCCGCGCCGCCGGGGAGGCATGCTGCCCGCACCGATGGGCGGCGGTCCCGAAGGCCCGCCGGCACGCGAAATCCTGGGCTTTGCCATCATCGAACTGAACCGCGGCGCCATCGACCGCATGCTCGGCGAGTTGGCTCAGCGCTACTTCGCGGGGCCCGAAGGTTTCATCTACAACGTCGCCGTGGTCAGCGGCGCGCCCGACAACAAAATCATTTACCGTTCCGATCCGGAGCTGACTTCGGGGTCTCTGAATCCGCCGGACGCCCAAACGGCGCTGGTGCCCGCGACGCCCGCCGAAACGCGCGGCATCGACCCTTTCCAGCCTCGCGCTTTGACCGGAACTCGCAAACGCAACGGAGGCGGCCGCAACGGCTCTGGCCGGAGCGGCGGCAATCGCGGGGTCTTTCCACCGCGCGCCCACGGCGCTTTTATCCTGCCCTCCGCCACCGAAGCGCCCTGGCAGCTTCTCGCCCGGCATAGGGGCGGATCCCTCGAATCCGTGGTCGCCGCGGACCGCCGGCGGAATCTGGTGCTGAGCTTCGGCGTGCTGTTATTGCTGGCCGCCAGCATGGCGCTGATCCTCTTCTGGACCCAGCGCGCCCGCCGCCTGGCGCACATGCAGATGGAATTCGTGGCCGGTGTCTCCCACGAACTACGCACGCCGGTCGCCGTCATCTGTTCGGCTGCCGACAACCTGGCCGAAGGCTTCGTCGGATCCAAAGAACAGGTAAAGGAATACGGTTCGCTCATCCGCAATGAAGGGCGCCGCCTGGCGGGCATGATCGAGCAGATCCTGCGCTTCGCCTCCGGCCAGGCGCGGCAGGCGAATTACACATTAGAGCCTGTCTCCGTGAACGAAGCCGTCGAACGCGTGCTGGCCGGCATCTCCGCGCTGCCCGCAGCCGAAGGATTCACCGTGGAGCGCGCCATCGACGCCTCTCTGCCGCCCGTGAAAGCCGATGCGGCGGCCCTCAACCACTGCCTGGAGAATCTCATCTTGAACGCATTAAAATATGGAGGCGACGCCCGCTGGGTCCGCGTGAGCGCCGCGTCCGCCAGCGGCGGCACGCGTGTCCGTATCGCTGTCGAAGACCATGGCGCCGGCATCGAAGCTGCCGACCTGCCTCACATCTTCGAACCGTTTTACCGGGGCCGGGCAGCACAAGCGGCGCAGATCCATGGCGCCGGCCTGGGTCTCAGCCTCGCCCGTGAAATCGCCCAGGAGATGGGTGGACGCCTCGACGCGGCGAGTGAAGAAGGCGCCGGCGCCAAGTTCACGCTCGAACTCCAGGCCGCCGATCCCAGCGAAAGCGCCGCCTCGCCGGTCCTGAAGCAGACCGCATAATCGACATGGAACGCCGCATCTTATTAGTAGAAGACGAACCCGGCCTGGTGATGACCCTGGGCGACCGGCTGCGCAGCGAGGGCCACCGCGTGGATTCGGCCTCCGACGGCCAAGCCGGCTTCGACATGGCCAGCGGTTCGGCCTACGATCTGATCATTCTCGACCTGATGCTGCCGCGCAAAAGCGGCATGGACGTTTGCCGCGACTTGCGGCAAAAAGGAGTCTCGACGCCCATCCTGATGCTGACTGCCCGCGGCCAGACGGCGGACAAAGTAGTCGGCCTCAAAACCGGCGCGGACGACTACTTGACCAAGCCCTTCGAGATGCTGGAATTGCTGGCCCGCGTGGAAGCTCTGTTGCGCCGCGCGCCGGCCTTCGGCGCGGTGGAAGAGATTTACCAGTTCGGTTCCATCCGCCTCGATATCCGCCGCACCGAAGTCACGCGCAACGGCAAGCCCGTCACTCTGGCGGCCAAGGAATTCCAGTTGCTCCGCTACCTCGCCGAGCATCGCGGCACCACCGTATCGCGCGAAACTTTACTCAGCGAGGTCTGGGGATACGGCGGCGTTACGTCGAGCCGTACGGTCGATGTACATGTGGCGTGGCTGCGCCAGAAGTTGGAGGAGGATCCTCGGCAACCGCAATGGATCCTGACGGTCCACGGTTTGGGGTATCGGCTGGCCGGCTAGCGATTTAACGCCGGAGGACGCTAAAATTCGGATCCAACTGCACCTTGCCTGGGGCCGACGGCAGCGCCAAACTGAAGCTCACCCCGCCGTCCGCCGTCTGCAGCCAATGAGTCATGGTTTTCCCATGTCCCAGTTGAATCTCAATCGGCACAGCCACGCTAAAGTCGCTCGAAACGTCGCTTTGCGTTACGGTGCCGTTTAAGCGCAGCGCGCCCGCCTTGCCTTTCACCGTATAGTTGAGCTTCAATTGCGGGATACCAGTCCCGTAGACCCACTGGTCGAAGAAGTTCTCCAATTGCGGGTCGCCGGACTGGGGCGGTAAGAACTTAGCCGCCAGCAAGCGGAAATCCTCCGTCGAAAGCGGCTTGCGTTCATACTCCTGGCGCAAATCCGCCAGCATCGCCAGGAATTTGTCGTCGCCCATGCGCCGCCTGAGCATGTGCATGATCCAGGAGCCCTTGCCGTAGGTGATGTTGTAATAAGCCGTCGGCGCCTGCGAACTCTCGAGGCGCATCCCCAGCACAATCGGCCCCGCCGATTCCACCGTCTGCCCGTTCACCGTCTGTAGCAGGTTGGTCTTGTACGACTCCATGGCCAGCGCTACGGGCTGCGCGCCGTTCTTATTTTCCAGATACAACAGCGCGGAGTAGTCCGCCAGCGCCTCCATCAGCCACTCATCGTGATATCCGGCCGAGGTCACCACGTTGCCCCACCACTGGTGGGCGGTCTCATGGGCCTGCAGAATGTCGGAAAAGAAAAGCCGCCCGTGCGCATCGAGCGAGCGGATGGCTTTGTTCTGGGGCGCCAGGTAGGACATCGTGGAGAGATAAATCAGCCCCGGAAAGCCTTGGCCAAAGCGTCCTGGCACGGGAGCAACCGTGAGCGTAGGAAGGGCCGGAGGCCCGAAACGCGCCGACATGAATTCCAGCGCCGCCGCGATCTCCGAAGCGATTTCGTCCAGGCGCTCTTCCGGATCTGGCGGCAATTCCGGGGGCAAAATCATGATCTCCGGTTCGCGCCGGCGGTTGGCGGGCTGCACCTCCATCGCCTGCGTCTGATTGCCCGGCGCCAGGGCCGGTTCGACGGCCCGGTTCGCGCAGACTTCCAGGGTGAACCCATTGCGTTTCAGTTTTACCCGCTCGTACTGCCCCAGGTTGAAGCCGGCGAAGCGGATCGGAGAATTGGTCCTGCGTCGCGTTACACGCAAGTCGCCTTCCTCCTTTTCCTCCACCAATTCGCCGGCCGTTACCAGGTCCAGGTCCTTGGGATAACGGAACGTCAGATCGTACTTGGCGAATTGTAGCCCTGTATTCGGGAACCAGTTAGCCCGCGCGCCCACGTAATACACGCGGTTGCCTGCCTCGAAAATCACTTTGCCTTCATGCCTGAACTCCACTTCGTGTTCCGTGCCGGCGACGAGCGGCGCATGAGGCATCACCAGGAACATCTCGTTTCCGACGTTACGCAGCAGATCCGACCGCAGCGATTCTTTCTGCAGCACTTCCGCGGGCTGCCCGTCGATGGTCACCGCCGAGATCCGCATGGCGTGCGCGATGTCGAATGCCAGCACCGGCAGCGCGGACCGCGTGGGCTTGATCTTTACTCGCGTCACCACGTTCAGGTTCAAGTCCGGTTTCAGCGTCGCATCGATGCGGAAATCGTCCAGCTGCAGGTCCGGTTCGATGGCCTTGTTGCGGAACGAGCGCGCCACAAAGCTGGTCCAGACATCGAAATACAGGACGTTGTCGCGGGTGTTCAGCTTTCCGATCACGATCTGCTCGCGCCCGCTGCGGTCGTAGTAAAGATCGAAATTCCCCAGTTTCCTCCCGCTGGTCGACATCGCCAAAAAACCGTGCCCTTGCGGTTCACCCAGCAGCACATCCCAAGCCAGCCGCACCTGAAAACTGGATGCGATGTTGCGAACCACCGGCGTCCAGTGCTCCGCCATCATCTCGCCCATCTCCGGCACTTTGTGATTGCTGGCCTCGTTGCGGCCAATCTGTTCCGTGAGCTTCGCGTAGGTATCGTCGGAAAAGATCATGACCGCCGCCACCAGGTGCTCGTCCAAATTGGGCGACCCGGTGTAGGATGCCAGGGACCGCCGCTCGCCGCGATTGGGCGGCAGCACCAGCAGTTCGGCGTCGCCTCCGTCCACATCCGCGGTGAACACGGCCGCCATGCGCACGCCGGCCACGGGCTTGGCGAAGATCAGGTAGCCGTCGGTGAAGAAGATGCGCGCTTCGTCTTTGGGCAGGGCCAGGTCGCGTACGCGATAACATTCGCCGGGGTCGAGCGCAATCTCGCGCACCTGGCGCGATAAATCCGCCGCGCTGACCGCCCCTTGCGCCGCGCGCGGACACAGGTACAGACACACCAGGAACCCAAAGACCCACCTCATGGCTTCAGTGTACCTTGACGGACAATCCGGCTAGCGCCGTTTCAGGAAAGTAGGGCGACCCGCAGTTTGTCCAATTGGCGCTTGGCGATATCCGCCCAACTGCTGGCGTTATCGATCTTCAGATATGCCTTCCAGTGATGCACCGCCCGCAGCACGTCACCGCGCCGTTCGCAGAGCAGCGCCAGGTTGAAATGGGCGTCGCCGTAGCGCGGATTCACCCGCAGCGCCGCCTCGTAGCACTCATGCGCCTTGTTCAACTCTCCGCGTTCATCATAGAGATTGCCCAAGTTAAAATGCGCGAGGGGATAGCCTGGGTCGGCCCGCAGCGCCCGCGTGTAGTACTCCTCGGCTTCCTGAAACTGCCGCAGCCGGTAGCGGATGGTGCCCAGATTGACCAGGGCGCCCGCCGCGTGGGGGTTGCAGGACACAGCCTCCAGATAGGCTTCGACGGCGTCTTCGACCGGCGCGCCGGTTTCTTCGAGGTAAAGCCCCTTTTGGAACCAAGCTTCGGAATCGCGCTCGCGCGGAGGAGGCATGGGCTGCGCGGGCAGGGACTGCACGCTGGCCAGTTCCGCCGCGTCGAAGTCGAACAGGATCTGGCCGGTCAGCGCTTCCATGTTCTGACCCGCCACGCGCACGGCGATGTTGCGCCCGTCGGAGAAGATCTTGAGTTCGGCCAGCGGATCGCTGACTTCGGACAAGCGCCGCTTCAGCGAATCGAGCGCGCGGCCGATCTTCTTCAAGGGAATGCGGCGCGCCCGTAGCTCACCCACTGTCCGCAGGGCAATCAGATCGCGAAAGGTGTAGGAATCGGAAGCGGGAACCACGCCTAACCGCTCCCAGGTTTGCAATTGCTTCCCCGACAGATGAAGCATCCTGAGAACATCGTTGCGCTGATATTCGAGCTTCGGCGCGATGGCTGGCACTTTGGTGATTTTAGCATGGCGCATAGCGCGCCACGGCTTATTTTGCGGCCGGCTCGACCACCACCGCCGTGCCGTACGCCAGCACTTCCGTGACGCCTTGCATCACCTCGGTCGCGTCATACCGCGCCCCGATCACGGCGTTGCCGCCTACTTCGCCTGCATGATTGAGCATCAGCTCGAAGGCCTGATGCCTTGTCTTCTCGCACAGGCTCGAAAGCAGGGTAATATCGCCGCCCACCAGCGTTTGCAGACCCGCGCCGATGGTGCCGAAAAGCGAGCGCGAGCGCACTACGATGCCGCGTACCACTCCCAGCGTGCGGGTGATCTTGTACCCATCCAGGGTGAAAGCCGTCGTGACCATGTAATCGGGAACTGGAGCAGACATGAGCCCATCTTATAGCATGGCCGCCAGTCCGGCTAGAAGCCCGGGGGGCCGTGAAAAGGCCCGCGCGCCGTCTCCAGGCGAAAGGCCAGGTCCAGAATCAACTCTTCCTCGAAGGGTCGCCCGACCAACTGCACGCCGATCGGCAGTCCTTCCCGTGAAACAGCGAACGGAATGGTCACTGCCGGCAGCCCCAGAAGATTGAACGGCGTAGCCGGCATCATGGCCTGGAACATGCTGATCTCCGCCTCGCCAACCTTCCAGTTGCGTGACCGGTGCGGAAACGCGGTCACCCCGCAAGGCGGCATCAGCAGCACCGGATACTCCTCCATCTGGCGGAGCAGGGATGCCCGCATACGATCCCGCTTGGCCAGGTTCAGCAAAACCAGTTCGGCCGTGGGCGCGGGCTGCTCCAGCGCTCCCGTCAGGAATTCGGTGCTGGTCCAATGCGCGTCCGCTTCCCGGCCCTGAATGGTCTGCTGGGTCAAACGCGCCGGCAATTGTCCGAAGAAGAACCACCACAGATTGGGCGCCCGCTCGATCCCTTGCGGCGCAAAGGTCTCGGCGGCCACACCCAAGTTTTGCAGGGCCTGGGCCGCCAGCAGCACCGTTGCCCGGATCTCAGGATCGACGGGGACATCGTAGAACTGCTCCATAAAGCCCACGCGCGGCGTGCCGGCGGCCGGCGGCTGCAGCGGCACCGGCGCCGAAAACGGATCCTGGCTGTCATAACCGGCGAGCGCGGCAAACAGCAGGCGCAGATCCTCGGCCGACCGCGCCAGCGGACCCGCCACGCTGAGCAAGCCGATCGGATTGGTCATCGCCGGAAAATGCCCCGTGGCCGGAATCCGCCCAGGCGTGGGTTTCAATCCCGCGATGCCGCAAAAATGCGCGGGAATGCGGATGGAGCCACCGCCATCGCTGCCGATGCCGCCCGCCGAACAAAGCGCCGCAATGGCCGCCGCTTCGCCGCCGCTGGAGCCGCCGGGGGTGCGGTCGAGGTTCCACGGGTTATTGGTGCGCCCGGTCAGATAATTGTCGGTTTCGTAGTTGGAAAGAAGTTCGGGCGTGTTGGTGCGGCCGAGGATAATCGCTCCCGCGGCCCGCAATCGGGCCACCGCCGTCGCGTCTTGCGAAGCTTTGTGTCCCGCGCGGAAACGGCTGCCGCAGTGCGTGGGCAGTCCCGCCATATCGAAGCTGTCCTTTACGGTCACGGGTACGCCGTGCAGCAGTCCCAACGTGCCGCCCCTGGTCACGGCCGCTTCCGCCTTCTTCGCCGCCGCCCGCGCATCGCTTTCGAGTACCGTAACGAAAGCGTTAATGCGCGGATTCTGTTCGGCGATCTGGTGCAAGTGCAGATCGACCAGTTCCACGGGAGAAATGACGCGGTCGCGGACCATGGCGGCCATCACGCACAGGGAGCTTCGAATTGCCATGAAGTTTAGTGTAACCGCCGCCGTGAGCCTACACCCTGGGCAGCTTGTCGGGATTGGTGACCAGAAAAACGCCGGCGATGCGGCCGTCCTGGTCGAGTTCGAGAGATACCACGGTGGCCAAGCGATTCTGTTGGTAGAGCAGCGCTCCCGGTTCGCCGTTCACCTCGACGAAGCGCGCCTCGACACCGCCGGCCGCGCCCTTCTTTACCAGCCCCGCGAAGAAGCGCGCCACGCGGTCCGCCCCGTAGATCGGGTTCAAGGCCGATGCCGCCTTGCCACCGCCATCGGCGCGCAGCACCACGTCTTCGCGCAGCAAGGCCAGCAGCGGAGCGGTATCGCCGGAGGCGCACGCGCGCAGGAAATTCCGCAATACTTCACTGTGCCGGGTCCGGTCCAGTGCGAATCGCGGACGATTCCCCCGGATGTGTTTTCCGGCCCGCGCCACCATCTGGCGGCAATTCGGCTCGCTGGTTTCGAGGAGGGCGGCGATTTCTTGGTAGGGCGTCTCGAATATCTCGCGCAGCAGAAACGCGACACGCTCCACCGGCGACAAGGACTGCAGCAGATGCACGAACGCCAGCGAGAGCGACTCCGACATCTCGACCGCACCCGCCGCCGATGGCTCCACGATCGGTTCCGGCAGCCATGTACCCACGTAGACCTCCCGTTGCCGGCTCGCCGATTTCAGCAGGTCCAGAGAGATGCGCGCGACCACGGTAGTTAGAAAAGCCCGCGGCGATCGAACTTCCGTCTCCGCGGCTTTGTTCCAACGGATGAACGCCTCCTGCACGGCATCTTCCGCGTCCGCGCGCGTGCCTGTCATGCGGTAAGCCAGCCGGAACAGCAGCGGCCTCAACTCCAGGAATTGTGCCTCTCGACCCATGGTTCAGGCTGCCGCCGCTGTCCTCCGCTCCGCCACCGCCGCGGCCGCCCGCAGCGCGCTGGCCACCGCCGCATCCGCCAGCATTCCTTCCGCTCCCACCCAATCGCCCGCGATGGTCACGCGGCCGCCGGCGGCACTGACATCCGGCCGTCCGCCCGGCGTCGGCATCATCGGGCTGACCGTCAACGAAGGCAGGAATCGAGTTGCGCGGGTATGCTTCCGCCACGCAGGCAGCACCGCGCTGGCATACTCCTCCAATTCCGTTCGCAAGTCCTCCGCGTCTGGGGAGGTAGCGCCCAAATACTTCGCCACATGAACCAGGCGTCCACCCTCCGGCGCCAGCCGGGCGGATGCCGAATGCGTGGTCAGATAAAGCGGCCGGTCAATGGGGAAGGCGGTATTCACACTATCTTCGGGCATGCCTTCGAGACATAAATCCAGGCTCGCCATCCGGATGGGCATCCCGCCCGGCAGCGCAATGCCCGTCAGTTTCTCAACAACCGGCGGCGCAACTGCCAGCACCACGCCCGTCGCGTCGATCGCATCCACCGCTCCCACCGGCTCTCCGCAGCGAATCTTCACCCCCAACGAGCGGGCCCTGTGCGCCAGCCCGTCAACCAGCGTCCGCCAACCGCCATCCAGGTATAAGACGTTATCTTTGAGCCCGCTCGCCACCTGGGCAAGCGCCGCCTGCGCATCCAGGTGTTCCAGGTCAATTGCAAAGGTAGAAATCCGGACCACCGTTGCCGCGAAATCGCGCACGCGCGGTGAAGAAACATTCCGGTCGAGCCATTGCGCCATCGTTTCGCTCGTTTGCGCGTGGGCGGCCGAGAACAATCGCAGCAGATTCGCCACTTCCAGTTTCTCCCGCGCCGTGAACAGCCGCGACTTTAACAATCCGCTCAAACCCGTAATCAACGGATAAAACCGCCCTTCTCGCACGAAGAATGCCAGCGCCGCTGTTGGGGGGATCCCACCCGAAAACGGAATCTTCCACTCTCGCAGGGTCCGCGCCGCCCGTCCCCCGCGATACAAAGCGTGCGGGCCCAAGTTCAATAGATAGCCGCCTTCCGATTGCGTGCGCGCCCGTCCGCCCAACTGCTCCGATTGCTCCAGCAGCGTCACCTCCGCGCCCCGTCCGGCCAGCGCGTTGGCCGCCGTAAGCCCGGCCAGACCGCCGCCGACCACAACATACGATTTCATATCTCCCTCCATCATCTTCGACGAGATAGCCCGTGCGCTTGTGACAGCCGCCGGGAAGGCCACGCTATAATTGCCTTCGGAGGCTCTTTCATGCTGTTTCGAGTCGCCGGAATCGCTCTGGCCCTGGTCGCCGCCGCGGCCGCCCGCAAGAACGAGAGCACCAATCCGGCCGAAACGCGCGGCGAAAACGAATCGGTCGTGATCACGGCCACGGTATATGCGAAACCCGACCAGGTGAAGGAACTCCTGGGCTCCGATCTGGGCGGGCATTATATCGTCGTCGCCGTTGAAGTGAAGCCGCGTTTCGGCAAGGAAGTCTCCGTCAATCGCGACGATTTCATTTTGAAAACCGACAAGGACGGCGAGCGCAGCGCGCCTTTCGCCCCCAGCCAGATCGCGGGGCGCGGCGCCATGGTCATCCGCCAGACCGGCGGCGCGGGCGGCACCGGCATGCACGATAACGATGGCCCGGTGATCGGAGGGTATCCCGGTTCCATCGGGCCGCCGCGGCGGGTTGGCGGCGACGGCGTGGGCAGCGCGGGCGCGCCCGAAGGCGCCGAAGCCAAGACCCGCACCGGATCTCACGAAAAGGAAGACCCCATGCTGGGCGTGCTGAAGCAGAAGGAACTGCCCGAAACAAAAACAGACAAACCTGTTTCGGGCCTGCTGTACTTCCCCATGGAGAAGCAAAAGGTCAAAGATCTGGAACTGCGCTACTCCCCGAACGACGACAAGATCACCATGCGGTTCAAGCAAGAAAAATAATGCGCGCGGCCGATATTGATACACCCGCGCTGCTGGTCGACCTGGATGTGATGGAGCGCAATCTGCGGCGCGTGGCGGATTATGCTCGCCGGCACAATCTGCGTTTGCGCCCGCATACCAAGACTCATAAGTCGCCTCGCATCGGCCGCCGCCAGCTCGATCTTGGCGCCGCCGGATTGACGGTCGCTAAGGTCGGGGAAGCCGAAGTGATGCTGGAAGCCGCCCCGCCGGACCTGCTGGTGGCCTACCCGGTGATCGGCCGCCCGAAACTGGATCGCCTGATGGCGGTCGCCCGCCGGACCCGCGTCACGGTTTCGCTCGATAGCTTATTCGCCGCGCAGCATCTTTCGGCAAGCGCTCAGGCCGAAGGCGTGAACATCGGGGTGCTCGCGGAGACCGACGTCGGGCTGGGCCGGGTAGGGGTGACGCCCGGTCCCGAACTGATGGCCCTCGCGCGCGGCATTTGCCAACTTCCGGCGCTCACGTTCGAAGGCATCGCCTTCTACCCGGGGCACATCAAAGACAACGGGGCGGGGAGCCTGGAAGCGCTGGCCGCATTGGGCCAAACGCTCGAAGAGACACTGGAGGGCCTGCGGGCCGAGGGACTGGAAGCCCGCATCGTCTCGGGGGGGTCCACGCCTTCGCTTTACCACTCGCACGAATTGCCGGGGCTCAACGAAATTCGTCCCGGCACTTACGTCTACAACGACTGGAACACGGTTGCCAGCGGCGCCTGCACCCAGGACGATTGTGCGGCAGTCATCCAGGTAACGGTGGTCTCGACCGCCCGGCCGGGCCAGATCATCGTCGATGGCGGATCGAAGACGTTCTCGTCCGACCGCCTCTCGGGGTCTTCCGAAGCCAGTTTCGGCCATCTGGTCGAAGCCCCGGAGGCTGTCTTCCACAAGATGAACGAAGAGCACGGCTACGTGGACGTCAGACGATGCGCGCGCCGTTTCGAAATCGGCGAGACACTGCATATCATCCCGAACCATATTTGCGTGGCGGTGAACTTACACGAAAGAATGTACGGGATTCGAAACGGGGAAGCGGAAGAAGTGTGGGAAGTGGCCGGAAGAGGCAAGCTGCAATAGCCGGCCCCTCCCGCTGCCGGTTTACTTTACTTCGCTGACGGTCAGGCTGTCGCCCGTTGCTTCCGCGACTACAGTGACTTTCGCGCCCGCATGATCCACAACTTTGTCCTGATTGGAGATCGCATAGACCTTGCCTTCCGGAGTTACGAGCACGGCTTTGTCGCCGCGCTTGATGCAACCCTTGGCGCAGCCGGCGTGCCCGTCGGCGGCGGCTTTCGCGCCTTGTTTCGCCGCGCAGGCCGAGTCGGAAATGTAACCAGTGTATTCAGCGGCCATGGCGGTCATAGCCATCGCCGAAACAAATGTAACGCCCAGTACTAACTTACGCATACAACCCTCCTTTGGGATGGTGCTGATCCTCTCAACTATACTCTCGTGCGCCAGTGCGGGCAAGTTTGGGGACGCTCCCTTACGGGTCGCGGCTCGGTAAGGATCTCAGCATCCGTTCGGTCAACGTCTTCCGCCGCGGCGAAAACTGCCGCGCGGCCGCCTTTAGATAAGGCCGGTACTCGCGCACCCAGTAAGCCACGAATCCTGTCGTCCGGATTTCGCGCGCCGTCTCGCCGTAATGATCCAGCAACACGCCTGCGAAAAGTTGACCCGTGCGCTTCGCCGCTCCCCGCGCGCAGCGCGAGAGCCATAGCAGATTTTCGGGAACCCGGCTCACCGCCGAAAGCGCCATCAGCGTGGAGACTTCAAAGATCGGCCGCTCCTGCTCCGCGGCCGTGCTCTTCAGATCCTCCCAACTTGCGCCGCAGCGAGTCGCCGGATGGCAGGTGCGGCGTGGGAATCTTGGCGGCCTCGCGCCGCAGGTCCGCCCACTCCCGCCGCAGGCTCGCCACGTCCAGCGGCGGCGTGTTGGCCGTGGATGCCAGCCGTCCGGCGGTGCCTTCCAGCCCATCCAGCAACTGGTCGATGGTTTCGTAATCGGCGCCCGCCGGGCAGCAGTCCTTCTTCCTTCAAGCTCTGCGCAATCTCGCGGATCAGTTGCCGGCCCGTGCCGGAAAGATCGGCCAGCGCCGCCAGCACCCATACCGGCGATGCGCTGAAACGTCAGCAGCCCGATCAGTTCGATGCCGTTTCCCGCGAATCGCCGCACCGCGAAGTTGTCCGCCAGCTGGCCTTGCGGCGGATATGCGCCTTCCACCTGCCCGACATTTTCGATCAGAAACCGCAGCGTGTTCTCTACCAGTTCCGTGTAGAGCCGCGTGCGCCGCACCGCGCGCGGCAGCACCACTTCGCTCAGTTCGCGCAGCAAGCCCGCGCTCAGCGCGCTCATGGACCGCACCGCGCGCTCCGGCAGCGACAGCAGGTATTGGTGGGGACAGGCTGCCGAGCTTGCCGTCACTCATCGCGCAGCACCTCCAGCGGCTTCTGCCCCAGGATGCGATAACTGGCCAGCCATCCCGCCGCCACCGCAACCAGCGCGTCAGCGCGATGGAGAACAGATCGGCCGCCGGATCGAGATGGAACTCCGCCTTCAGCAGGCGTTTCACCACCAATGCGGTGAAACCGGTGGCCAGCGCGCTGCCGAGCAATCCCGCCGCCGCGCCCAGCACCAGGAACTCGACCGAAAAGATCCCCGCCACACGCCGCCGCGTGGCGCCCAGCGTTTTCAGGATGACCACTTCGCGCACGCGGCCGAAGCGCGTCCCGGCCACGCTCGACGCCAGAATGATCGCGCCGGCCAAGATGGTGAACGCCGAAACGAAACGCACCACCAGGGCAATCTGATCCACTACCTGCTGCACGATCTCCAGCACGTCCGCCATGTTGATCACCGTGATGGTCGGCATCTTCTCGTAAACCGCGCGCTGCACCGCCGCCACGTCGCGCGGCTTCACGCGGACGCTGCCGTAGTAAATGGCCGGCAAGCCATCCAGGCTGCCGGGACTGAAGATGAATTCGAAGCGCGCCGTCATGCGCACGGAATCGGTCCGCTCGATGCACGCCAGCTTGGAGTGCAGCGTGCGTCCCCAAGCGCTCCAGTCGAGCGGCATGCCCGCTTTCAGGTGCAGAGTGCGCGCCGCTTCTTCCGATGCGCAAACCTGCGGCGCTACCGGACTGCCCGTTCCACCACGCTCCGCTCAGGATCTCGGTCTCGCGCGGGCGTCCGCCGCCGTGGTCACCGAGCGCGTTCGCAGGAACCGGCGGCCCCACTCCTGCAGTCCCAGCTTCTCCACGGGCACGCCATTCACCGAGGTCAGCCGCACGGCCACCGACGAGAGAATCTCGGGCGCGGTCTCGATGCCCTGTTGCCGCTTCAATAGATCCGTGAGAGCCTGCCGCTGCGCTGCCGGGGATATCCAGCATGAAAACGTTGGGCATGCCCGGCGGCGCGTTCTGCATCATGTCCGTTGAGCACGGCGTGCTGCACCAGGTAGACGGTCAGGGTAAACATCACCCCGGTGCCCAGCGTGACCAGCACGGTCTGCGCATGGTTGCCGGGGCGGTACAAGATTTGCGATGCCCTGGCGCATCGAGGACGGCAGCGCGCGTCCCGAGCCGCGCATCAACAGGCGCAACCCGCGCAGCATGAGCCATGCCGCGCCCGCGATCACCAGCAGGCTGACCAGGAGCCCGCCCGGCGAAGTAGGCGCCGATCTTCAGCGAATCGTGCAGCGTCGTTCCACGCCAGCCACGCGGCGATCAGCCCGATCCCTACCAGAATGGCGAACGCCGCCGCCAGCGCCTGCCGCGACCGGCTCCAGCGCTTCAGCCAGTCCGGCCGCGCTTCGCGTCATCTCGCGCCGGAAGATCACCGCCGGCCGGATTTCCCGAATTCCCAACAGTGTAGGCAGAGTGAACAACAGCGTAGTCAGGATGCCGATCGCCAGGCCTTGCGCCGCGGGCACGAAATCCAGCCCCATGTGCGGCGGCACCGGGAAATAGCGGCCGATCAATGCCGGGAAGGCGCGCTGCACCAGCGGTTCCGAAAGCCAATGCCCAGCAGTCCGCCCGCCAGGCCTAGCGCCAGCGTCTGCGTCAGATAGATGCGCAGCACTTGTCCCGACCGCGCGCCCAGGCATTTCAGCACCGCGATGGTATCCATGCTTCTGCTGCAGGTGCGCGTGCATCGCGGTCGCCACGCCCAGCGCGCCGACGATCAAGGCGATCAGGCTGATCAGGCTAAGAAACGTGGTGGATCGTTCCAGGCCGCGGGTGATGATCGGATGCGTCTCGCGGTAGTCGGCGATGCCGCCCTCGGGGAATGCCTGCTTCAGTATGTTGCGCACCTGCTGCACATCCGGCCCGCGCGGCGGCAGCAGGAACAAGATAGCGTGCGCCGGCGCGGCTGCCCAGGCTGATCAAGCCCGGTGCGGTCCAGGCCTTCGCGGCTGATCATCACCCGCGGCCCGACGTTCAGGCTGCCGGTCAAGCGGTCGGGCTCGGAAACCAGCCGCCGCTACGATGCGAAAATCCTGGCCGCCCAGACTTCAGCGCCGCGCCCACGCGCGTCTTCAGCCGGAACAGCAGATCGTCGGAGACTACCACGGCGTCGGCTGTCGAGCACTTGTGCGCAGCGCGGCCGGCGGATCGAGCTTCACTTCGCCATAAAACGGATACGCCGCCGGATCGATGGCTTTCACCGACACCAGCATGGGCTCCGCCACCTCAGGCGTGTTCGCCATCGTCAGCGTCTCGGTAATGGTTGTCTCGCGGACTCCGCGTTTTGCGAGTTCCGCCAGAGTTGCCGTCTGTTCGGGCGGTGGGCTGTTCGAACACGCGCAGCGAAAGATCGCCCGCCATCAGGGTGCGCGCCTGGCTGACCAGCAGATTGTGAAACGCGCGGCTGAACGAGCGCACGCCGGTCAGCGCGCCTACGCCCACGGCGACAGCCAGCACTACGAAGATGAATTTGCCGGCGCCGACCGGATATCGCGCCATGCAATCTTAAAAGCCGCCGGAGGATTGGCGCTCATACGATGCGGCCGTCCCGCAGCACCATGCGCCGGTCGGCATGCTCGGCCAATTCGCGGTCGTGGGTCACCAGCACCAGCGTGGTGCCTTCCTGGCGATTCAGCGCCAGCAGCAAATCCAAAACCACGCGCCCGTTTTCCGAGTCGAGGTTGCCGGTCGGCTCATCCGCCAGCAGGATTGGCGGGCGAACCATGAACGCGCGCGCCAGCGCCACGCGCTGCTGCTCGCCGCCGGAAAGCTGCACCGGATAATGATCGCGCCGGTTCCCCAGGCCCACGCGTTCCAATAATTCGCGCGCGCGGCCGGTGCCGTCGCCGTGGCTGCCGCCGGTCAGCTCCATGGGTAGTAGCACATTCTCCTCGGCGGTAAGGGTCGGCACCAGATTATAGGATTGAAACACGAACCCGATCTTGCGTCCGCGCACCAGCGCCAGCGCGTCTTCTTTCAAGCCGGTAATCTCCTGGCCATCTAGCGTGATGCTGCCGGCGCTCGGCGTATCCAGTCCGGCCAGCAGCCCGAGGAGGGTGCTCTTGCCGCTGCCCGAAGGCCCCATAATGGCGGCAAACTGGCCTCGCGGAATCTCCAGATCGATGCCTTTCAGGATGTCCACGCGATGCGTGCCTGTGTCGATGGTCTTGGTAAGCCCGCGTGCCTGAATCATGGATGTGTGTCTACGTTCTATTATGGCATTCAGATGCGTAACGTCAGTCTTTTCGCGGCCTGCGTGGTTCTGCTGGGCTGCGGCAGCGCGCCCGGCCCAGCGCCCAAGCCAGCGGCGCCCGCGCGCGAGCAGGCCCAACCGGTTCAGCAGGCGGTTCCGCCCGACGGCAGGCCCTTCATCGTGGCTTTCGGCGACAGCCTTACCGCGGGCTTCGGCGCCGATACCGGGAAGAGCTATCCGGACTTCCTGCAGCAGGAGCTCGACAAGCGCCACTTGCCCTATCGTGTGGTCAACGCTGGCATCAGCGGCGAAACCACCACCGACGCGCTAGAGCGGCTACCTTCGATCACGGCTCAGAAACCCGCTGTGGTGATTGTGGAATTCGGAGGCAACGACGGACTGCGAGGTCTGCCTATAGCGACCACGCGTTCCAACCTCGACCAGATCGTCTCGGTTTTGAAGGCTTCCGGCACCCAGGTTCTGCTGGCCGGCATGACCTTGCCTCCCAATTATGGGCCGGATTACATCGCCTCGTTCCAGCGCATTTATAGCGACCTTTCCGCGCAACATCATGTTGCGTTGATGCCCTTCCTTCTCGATGGCGTGGCGGGAACCAGCCGCATGCAGCGCGACGGCTTGCATGCTACGGCCGACGGCAATCGCATCGTGGCGGGCAACGTTTTTCGCTCGCTGGCGCCCCTACTGCGCAAATAAGTCTAAGTTTACGAACGACTTACTATCTTTTGTATGTAGTCGTACGCTGCCCCTTATCCAGTATTCTGAGATTATGACCGACGATAACGGGTCATCGACCGGCGCTCGAGTTCCGCCGGATATTGCCCAAGCCGCCGTCGAACGGCTTCTCGATAGTCCGTACTTCTCCAATTCGCGCCGCCTCAGCGACTATCTGCGCCTTATCGGCAGGAAAGCGATCGCCGGCGAAACGGCCGGGATCGGCGAACGCCTGATCGCACTAGAAATCTATGGCCGCGAAGGGGATTACGACTCCGCGACCGACTCGATCGTGCGCGTGGAAGCCAACCGGCTTCGCGCCAAACTGCGCGCCTACTATGAAGCGGAAGGCGCAACCGATCCGGTTCGCGTGCGCTTGCCCCAAGATTGTTTCATCCCGGTTTTCGAGGATGCCCAAGCCTCCAATTGCGCCGTGACGCTCGCTCCGAAATCCCATCGCACCCAACTGGCTTTAACGATAGCCGTGACCTTGGCCGCCGTTACCACCATGGCGGCACTCGCGCCGTTTACCCGCCGCATCGTCGGTGGGGCCAATTCCATCGCGGTGCTGCCCTTCTCCACCAGCAACAGCACACCCGACAAAGACTACATCTGCGACGGGCTCACCGAGCAAATCACCAATCAACTCGGCCGGTCCGGAAAGCTGCAGGTAGCCGCGCGCCACTCCGCGCAGCAGTTCAAGGACCGCGCCGGCGACGTCCGACAGATCGGCCGACAGTTGCACGTGGACCTGGTCCTTGACGGCGGTCTGCGCTTTACCGGCCGGGAGATCGAATTTTCCGCGCACCTGTACGACACCCACACCGGCCATCAGCTTTGGTCGAAGGCCATCACGCGGCCCAGCGCCGAAATGGCCAGCTTACAGAACGCCGCGTCCACGGAGTTGGCCGCGGCGCTCCACCTGGATGACGCCGCCGTCCATCGCCCGTCGCACGAGTTCACCAACGATGCGGTGGCGCTGGATTCCTATTTGCAGGCGCGCTACCTGTTCAACAGCCGCAAGCCCGAGAACCTGTGGAAGAGCGTCGAACTCTACAAAGCCGCGCTGCACGAGGATCCCAATTTCGCGCTGGCCTACGCAGGTCTGGCGGAAGGCTACGTGGTCCTCGCCTCTAACGAAAATCAGGACATGTATGCCATGTCCGCCTTAGCCCGCCAGGCTGTCAACCACGCCCTCGGCCTCGACCCAAGACTTCCGGAAGCGCTGCTCACGAAGGCGGCGACACAGGAAGACCGTGACTTTTCCGTCCTCGAACGCGACTACCGCGCGGCGCTGGCGGCCAATCCCAGCAACGCCATCGCGCATCACTGGTGGGGGCTGAATCTGTTGGCTGTGGGACGCTTCGCCGAGGCCGAAAACGAAATCCGCCAGGCTTTCCTGCTGGATCCACTTTCCCTCCACATCGGCGCCAATATTGGCGCGGTCTTTTATTGCAGCCGCCGCTACCAGGACACCATCGACCAGGAACGCAAGATTCTCGATCTCGACCCCCACCTGCTCATGGCGCGGCTTCTCACGGCTCGCGGGTACGAAGGACTGGGCCAGTACAAGCAAGCCGAGCAAATCCTTTTGAACATTCCCAAGTCCGAAACCAGCGCGGGGGTGCTCGCCGACCTCGGGCACGTCTACGCCGCGTCCGGCAACCGCGCGCGCGCCTTCCGCGCCATGGAAGACCTGACTCGCATGGCGAAAACACGGCACGTCTCTCCGTACCATCTGGCGTTCATTCAAGCCGGTTTAGGCAACCGGAGTGAAGCCATGGCCCTGCTGGAACTTAGCTTTGAGCAGCACGATGCGCCACTGGCCTATCTGCGCGTCGACCCCCGATGGGATCCTCTCCGCGGCGATCCCCGCTTCGAGCGAATTGTTCATGCGCTCAGCCTTGACAAATAATCGCCAGTCCGCTATCCACGAATAGTGGTCAATCCGCCTGGCCTGTCACAACTCTTGCAAGCCGTCCGCGAAAACAACCTCGCAGCCGTACGCGCCGCTATCCAAGCCAGCCCCGACCTCGCGCGTCATCCCCGTGTGGTGGTAGCCGCCGGTGGACGCGCGCTGCAGCCGGCTCTTGTTTTGCTGAAGAAAGCCGGCGCCGACCTCAATGCCGTGTGGCGCAATTATCGCCCTCTCCACAACCTGCTTCAGGAAGACGCGCATGCCGTTGCCGGGAAGCCGTCTCCTGCCCGCATCGCTTGTCTCGAATGGCTGCTGGCGAACGGCGCGGATCCCGAACTGCCCGGCGCATGGCCGTCGTCCCGCGCGATCCTAGTAGCGGCCTTTGTGGGTTCGCACGACTATATCAAGGTACTGCGGAGAGGAGGCGCCAAGGTCGACGGTTTCGCCGCCGCCGCTCTCGGCGATCGCAATCTGGTCGAAAAAGACCTGCGAAGGAACCCGGCTTTCGTGCGCGCCCGGGACATCGGCGGTCTCACCGCCTTGCAATGTGCCGCCGGTTCACGCCTTCCCAAAGCAGATACCCTGGCGGCCGCCCAGCTTCTGATCGACGCCGGCGCCGAAGTGGGCGCGCTCACCCGCTCCTGGTCCGAGGACGTGAACGCCGTCTACTTCGCGGCCCGCCGCGAAGACCTGACCATGTTCGAGCTGTTGCTGGATAGCGGCGCGGATCCAACCGATGCGCTCGCGCATGCCGTTTGGGGCAAAGCGTTCGATCTGGCCGAAGCGGCGCTGCGCCACGGCGCCGTCGTCGATTGCGCCGTCGCCAACGGCAAGCCCTTGCTGAACGACGTCATCCGCTGGGGGCAGATTCCGCAAACGATGTGGCTCCTGGCTCACGGGGCCAGCCCCAATGTTCCCGACGAGCGCGGTTGGACCGCCGTTCACCAGGCCGCTTCGCGCGGCAATGCACGCATGCTTCGCGCCGTCCTCGAGGCCGGCGGCGACGCCACTCGCCTCGATCGCGAAGGGCGCACGCCGCGTGGTTTGTCCTAGTTCTGATTAGTCAAGGCGAAACCGGGGCTGGTGACCAGCGTCCCCACCTTGGCCGTCACGGTATAACTGCCTACCGTGCCGTTGGCGGTAAATACCGGCGCGGTCGCGACTCCCGTCGCGCTGGTCTTCGCCGTATTGACGCCGCCCGCGAAGGTTCCGCTCGCTCCGCTGGCAGGCGCAGTGAACGTCACCGTCACACCAGCCACCGGGTTGCCGAAGCTATCTTTCACCGAGGCCGTCAGGCGCTGCGCGAAGGCGGTATTGATGGTCGCCGTCTGAGGCGTGCCGCCGGCCGTCTTGATGGTAGCGGCCGCGCCTGCCTGATTGGTAAGGGCGAAGCCGGGACTGGTAGTCACGGCGCCGGCCGCCGCCGTCACGGTATAGCTCCCGGCCGTGGTGTTAGCGGTAAACACCGCCGCCGTGGCCACGCCGGACGCATTCGTGGTGGCAGTGTTGACTCCGCCCGCGAAGGCGCCGCCGGCGCCGCTCGAAGGCGCGGTAAACGTCACCGTCGCGCCGGACACCAGATTGCCGTAAGTGTCCGACACGGTGGCCGCCAGATTGGTGGCAAACGCCGTGTTCACCGTCGCCGTTTGCGGGGTCCCGGCGGTTGCCACGATGGCCGCCGCCGCACCGGCGGTATTGGTCAGCGAGAATCCCGGGCTCGTTGTCAGGGAGCCCACCGCCGCCGTGACCGTATAGGCGCCCGCCACCGTATTGGCCGTAAACACCGGCGCAGTAGCTACTCCGGAAGCATTGGTAGTCGCCGTATGCACGCCTCCCGCGAAAATTCCGCTTGCGCCACTCGCCGGCGCGCTGAACGTTACCGTGGCTCCCGCTACCGGATTGCCGAAAGAATCCTTCACCGTCGCAGCAAGCTGTGTGGCGAAAGCCGTGTTCACCGCCGCCGATTGCGGCGTCCCGGCTGTTGCCGTGACCGAAGCCGGCGCACCGGCTTTATTTGTCAGCGCGAATCCTGGGCTAGTCGTGAATGTCAGCGCTTTCGCCGTCACCGAATACTTGCCCGCAATATCGTTGGCCGTGAATACCGGCGCCGTCGCGACGCCTGCTGCGTTGGTGATAGCCGTATTCGCCGAGCACGCAAACGTGCCGCTGGCCCCGCTCGTAGGGGCGTTGAACGTAACCACCACGCCCGGTACCGGCGAACCTCCGGAATCGGTCACCGTGGCCGCCAGAGCCGTCGCGAACGCCTTGGCCACCACCGCCGTCTGCGGCGTTCCCGCCGTGGCCTTGATCGCCGCCGGGGTGTTTGCCGCGCTGATGGTCAGGGTCACCGGAACGGTCATCGCCTGCGATTGCTGGAAGTACTGCACGAACGTCATTTCACCGGTGTAAGTGCCGGCGGGCAGCGTCGTCGCGCTAACGGTTGCCGTCACGGTCGTGGGCGTGCTGCAGCAACCGCTGCCCTTGGGGGATATCGAGAACCACGCGCCGCCGTTGCCGGTATACGCCGTGCCGGTAAATGCGATCGCCGCGCCGACGGCAGCTACCGAAACCGTTTGCGGCGCTGGATTCGAGCCGCCCAAAGTCATGCTGAAATTGAGCGGGGCCGGCTGGGTGAAGACACTCGTTCCGATGGTCACACTGACCGGAACGCTGACGCTTCCGCTTGCGGAACTGAACACCAGCTCTCCGGTATACGTTCCCGCTACCAGGCCCGCGCCGGGCAGGTTCGCGGTAGTCACGCCGACGGTCACGGTATTGGGCGCGGTACCGCTGGCGGCCGAAGCGGTCAGCCAATTCCCGTTGTCGGAGGTGGCCTTGGTCAAGGTCCAGTTCAGCGTACCCGCTCCCGCCGCTCGAATCTGCAGCGTCTTCGATGGCGGATTGCCGCTGCTGGGCGCGAACGAGAAACTCACCAGCCCCGGCACGTTGTCGAAAGCGGTCCACACGAAACGACCGTGAGGGTCACCGGTATGGTCATCAGCAGGTTTCTCTGGAAATATTGCGCTACGGTGATTTCGCCGGTATACGTGCCGGCGGTTAGAGTGGATGCGTTCACGCCAACAGTAATATTGTTGGGGGTGCTGCAGCATCCGTTGCCGGTGGTCGAAACCGTCAGCCAGTTGCCACCGTTCCCGGTGTATCCGGTCACGCTGAACGCGATGGCCGTGCCGGTTCCTGAAACGGGCAGAATCTGAGGCAGCGGGTTGGCGCCACCCTGGCTCATCACGAAGCTGATCCCGTTCAGTTGGTTGAAGACGTTGGGCCCGACCGTCACGCTGACCGGAACGGTTACCACATCGCCGGTTGCGGTCAGCACCACTTGGCCGTTGAACGTGCCGGCGGTAAGGCCTTTGCCCGGCAGGTTGGCGGTCACCACAGACACGGTCACATTGGAAGGCGCCTTGCCGCCGGCGGCGGTCACCGTGAGCCATGCGCCGCCGTCCGCGGTGCTCCCCTTAGCCGTATAGTTTAATGTTCCACTTCCGGCGTTGCGCACTTGCAGCGTTTGCGAAGGCGCGCTGCCGCTGGTCCGCATGAAGAAGCTCAGTTGCCCCGGCAGGTTGTCGAAGAACGCAACCGTCGGCGCCGCTACCGTCAGCGTAACCGGCACCGTCAGGTTCTGGTTCTGCTGGAAATACTGCACGATGGTGATTTCACCGGTATATATGCCGGCTGGCAGGGTAGACGCGTTCACGCTCACGGTAAGCGCTTCCGGCGTGGAGCAGCACCCGCCGCCGGTATTCGAAAGCGCGAGCCAGGCGCCGCCCGACGCCGTGAACACCGATGCGCTGAACGCGATGTTGGCGGAACCGGTACTCGACACAGCGATGATCTGGGGCAGGGGATTGGCCCCTCCCTCGGGCATGGTGAAATTGATCGCGTTGATCTGCGTGAGGACGCTCGTACCTACCATCACGCTTACCGGGATGGTAACTTCCTGTCCCGTGGTTTGCAGCACGATCTGTCCGTTGTACGTGCCGGCTGCCAGTCCAGCGGAAGGCAGCAGGGAGGGGTTGATCGAAAAGCTGACGGTCGCCGGCGCCGTGCCGCTGGCGGCCGATGCCGTCAGCCATTTTCCGCCATCGGCGGTGCTCACGCCCAGCGTCCAATTCAGAGTGCCCGTTCCCGCGTTCCGGATCTGAATCGATTGCGGGGCCGGCGCTCCGCCCCCGGTCACCAGCGAAAAGCTCATCTGGCCGGGCAGAGTGTCGAAGTAGGCGGACGATCCCGATGCGACCACCGTGAGAGTGACGGGGACGGTCATCGCCTGTGTCTGTTCGAAATATTGCAGGACCACGATCTCGCCCGAATACACCCCCGGCAGGAGCGTCGCGGCATTCACGCTGATGGTGTCGGTAAAGGGCGTGCCGCAGCAATTTCCGCCGGTGTTCGAAGCCACCAGCCAGTTGCCGCCGTTGGCGGTATAAACAAAAGCGCTGGCTGCGATTTGCGTCCCCGTGCTGGCAATGGTCAGAAGTTGGGGCAGCGCCTCGCCGCCCTCAACGATGGTGAACTCAATCGGATTCACTTGCGTGAATACATTGGCGCCCACGGTCACCGTGACCGGGACGGTGGTCGCGTCCGTACCGCTTTCCAGCAGCACCTGGCCGTTATAAGTTCCGGCTGTCAGGCCCGCGCCCGGTAGTGCCGATGTCACGATGCTGACCGAAAGGCTGGAGGGGGCTGTCCCGCTGGCGGCGGAAAGCGTGAGCCATTTTCCGCCGTCGGCGGTAATGCCGGAGGCGGTCCAATTGAGTGTTCCCGTTCCGCCATTGCGAATGGGAATCGCCTGCGCCGCCGGTGTTTCGGTGGTTGTGCGGAAGAAGCTCAACTCACCCGGCAGGCTGTCGAAGTACGTGGTGCTCGGCGCCGTCACGGTAAGTGTTACTGGCACGGTCAACGCCAGGCTGTCCTGGAAATACTGCAGGAACACGATTTCGCCGATATAAACTCCCGGCGCCAGGCTGCCGGGATTTACGCTTACCGTGATGCCTTCCGGAGTGGCGCAGCAGCCGCCGCCGCCGTTGGAGACGGTCAGCCAATTGCCGCCCGTTCCCGTATACACCGCGGAACTGAAAGCGAAGTTGGCCGTGCCGTTGCTGGCGATGTCCAGAACCTGCGGCAATGTGCCGCCGCCTTGCGGCGCTGTAAAGTACAGCGGATTCACTTGGGTGAAAACCGAATTGCCTACTTGCACGGTAACCGGTACAGTTACGCTGCCGCCGGTGGTCTTAAATACCAGTTGTCCGATATAAGCGCCGGCTACCGCGCCGGCCCCGGGCAGCGCCGATGGGACAATGCCAACTTTGACCATGGATGGCGCGGCGCCAGATGCAACGGGAATGCTGAGCCAACTCCCGCCGTCCGCTGTGGAACCGGTTACCGTCCAATGCAAGCTTCCGCCGCCCCCGTTTTCAATTTGAATGAATTGTGCTGGTGGCGTCCCCCCCCGGCTGTCATCGAAAAGCTGGCTTGGCCCGCGACATCGCCAAAATACGTGGCGCCGGCGGCCGCGACCGTCAGCGTCACCGGCACCGTCATGCTGGGCGTGCCGTTGAAGTATTGGGCAATCAGGAGCTGGCCGCTATAAGTCCCCGCCGCCAGCGAAGCAACGTTCACCGAGACCGTAATCGCCTCCGAGGTCGAGCAGCATCCGTTTCCCGTGGGCGTCGTGGATAGCCAGTTGCCCCCGCTGGTGGTGGATGGCGTCACGCTGAATGCAGTCGCTGGACTGCTGGTTACAGTCATCACTTGCGGTAGGGGATTGGCCCCGTTCACCACCGCTGTAAAGGATAAACCGGGGATGTTGGCGAATGTTTGTGCGTTCCCCAGCGTCGCGGCCGCCAGAAAGAATACAGTGGTAGACAGTGCCGCCCAGAGTTTACCCGATGACCGTAAGATTGCCATATGTTCTCCCATAACGCCCATTACTTGCCCACGCGGCCCGCCCGGTGATAGCATTCCGACTAGGCCGCTCCGCACGATACCATAGCCGGGCCCGGTGGACCTACTACGCATTGCGCAATCGCGTGGAAAAAACCGTCATGCGGCTTCGAAATATTGGAACAGCACGCGGATTTTTTTCCGGGGTTCCGGACGGCACCCCGCAGGAGCGCCGCGCGCTCGACAATCTGTTTAGCCTGACCTATGAAGAATTGCGCCGCCTGGCATCCACGGTTCGCCGGGGAGATCCCAATGCCACTCTCAGCCCGACCACGCTGGTGCATGAAGCCTGGTTGAAAATGGCGAATTCGCCCCGCCTGGGCGATACCTCCCGCCTCCATTTCAAACGCATCGCGGCGCGAGCCATGCGCCAGTTATTGGTGGAAGCCGCGCGCCGCCGCACTTCGCAAAAGCGCGGAGGCGATGGCGGACCGGTGGTGGTTTTCGACGAATCGCTGGACGCGGCCGCTTCCTACGGCAACGATTTGCTGGCGCTCGACACGGCCCTGGACGATCTGGCGCGCATGAGCCCGCGCCAAGCCATCCTGGTGGAAAGCCGCTTCTTCGGCGGCTTGGACGTAACCGAAACGGCGACCCTGCTGGATGTCTCCGAAGCCACCGTTCTGCGCGACTGGCGCGCGGCCAAAGCGTGGCTGGCGAACGAACTGCGCAGGGCCGGCTAAGGCGCAAAATGGACGCCGCCCGTTGGCAACGCATCCAAGGTCTGTTTCATGAAGCGGCCGACCTGCCGCCTGACGCGCGCCAGGCCTTCTTGCGGCAATCTTGCGGCGACGACGCGCTACGCGCGGAAATTGAGGCAATGCTGGACGAGGACGCGCGCGCCGCCTCGCTGCTGGACGGCGGCCTGGCCGATCTCGCGCAGCGCATCGCCGGCGGGCAGGCCTCCGCGTCATTCGCGGGGAAAGATTTTGGCCCTTATCGCATCGTCAAGGAACTGGGCGAGGGCGGCATGGGCGGTGTTTACCTCGCCGAGCGCCATGATCTGGGCAGCCTGGTGGCCATCAAGATTCTGCGCGATGCATGGCTCTCACCCGCCCGCCGCGAGCGATTTCTGAGCGAACAGCGCACCTTGGCGGTCCTCAATCACCCCTCCATCGCGCGCATCTTCGACGCCGATGCTCTGACCGATGGCACGCCCTGGTTCGTCATGGAATACGTCGACGGCCTGCACCTCACCAGCTATTGGGAGAGCCGCCCGTCTTCCATCCGAGAGCGCCTCGAATCTTTCCTTTCGGTATGCGCGGCGGTGCAATACGCGCATGAACACGCCATCATTCATCGCGATCTGAAGCCATCCAACATTCTGGTCAAGCCCGATGGCGGCATCAAGCTGCTGGATTTCGGGATCGCCAAGCAACTGTCGGGCGCCGATTGGAAAGTCGACCAAACCATCACCGGGCTGCGCATGATGACGCCGGCTTATGCGGCGCCCGAGCAGGTGCGCGGCGGACAGGTGGGCGTTTATACCGACGTGTATGCGCTGGGGGTGATCCTCTATGAGATGCTGGCCGGCCGGCGCCCTTTCGATTTCGCCAACCTCACGCCCTCGGAAGCCGCCGCAGCGATCGAGGCGCGCGATCCGGCTAAACCGTCTTCCGCGGCTCCGCACGCCGCCAGCAAAGCAGCGTGGGCCGATCTGGATGTGCTGTGCCTGACCGCCATGCACAAGGATCCCGAGCGGCGGTACCGGTCGGTGGAAGCGCTCATGCGCGATGCCGGCCATTTCCTGAACGGGGAACCGCTGGAGGCGCGCCCCGATAGCGCGCGCTATCGCCTGGTCAAATTCGCCGGGCGCCATCGGCGCGCGCTGGCCGCTACGGCGGCCGTGCTGCTGGCGGTGGCCGCACTGGTGGCATTCTTTACCGTCCGCTTGGCTGCCGCGCGCCACCGCGTCTTAGCCGAAGCCGTGCGCCGGGAGCGCATTCAGAGCTTCATGCTGAACCTGTTCGGCGATTCCTCGGCCGGGCCCCCCGATAGCCTTCGGGTGGTCACGCTGCTCGATCGCGGTGTCGACCAAGCCCGCATCCTGGATCGCGAGCCCGCGGTGCAAGCCGCCCTTTACCAAACCCTGGGCGGCCTTTACCAAAAGCTCGGCAAACTGGAAAAGTCCGACAGCCTGCTGACGCTCGCCCTGGAACGGCGCCGCGCTATATTCGGCCGCGAACATGCGGATGTCGCGGCAAGCCTGGTGGCGCTGGGGCAGCTGCGTGTCGACCAGGGCCGCCTTCCGGATGCCGAAAAGCTGGTACGCGAAGGGCTGGAGATGAGCCGCCGCACGCTATCCTCGGCCGACCCGGCCCTGGCCCGCGCCCAGACAGCGCTCGGCCGCGTGCTCGAGCATCGCGGCGATTATAAACAAGCCGCCGCCATTCTGGAAGAAGCGGTGCGCATGCAGTCCGGGCTAAAAGGCCCATCCGCGGACCTGGCCGACACTCTTTCCGAACTCGCCAATACGGAGTTCTATGCCGGCAATTATAAAGTCTCCGACGAACTGAACCGCCGCGTGCTGGCCATGCACCGCCAGCTTTACGGCGACCGCCATCCCTTGATTGCCGACGACGATCTGAATCTCGCCTCGATCCAGACTAACCTCGGCCATTATGCGGCGGCCGAAGCTTTTGACCGCCAAGCCCTGGAAATCAATCGCGCCTGGTATGGCAACGATCATCCCGAAACTGGCTCCAGCATGAACTATCTGGGCCAGGCGGTACTGCAACAAGGCCGCTACGCCGAAGCCGACGATTTACTCCGGCAGTCGCTGGCCATCCAAGAGCGCGTCTATGGTCCGGTGCATGCGCGCGTAGCCGTGGCTTTGAATGAACTGGGCCTGCTGGCAGTCAAACGCGAGCAGTTTCCGGAAGCCGAAGCCCTTTTCCGCCGCGCGCTGGCCATCGATCGCGCGGTGTATGGCGAGCGCCATCAAGCCGTCGCGCTGGAAACCGCCAACCTTGCCAGCGTGTACCTGCAGGAAAAGCAGTACGCCCGCGCCGAACCAATGTTTGAGGACGCCATCGCGCGCTACAAGCAGACCCTTCCTCCCGGGCATTTGAACATCGGCATCGCGGAACTGAAGCTCGGGCGCACCCTGTTTCATGAGCGCCGCTACAGCGAAGCCGAGAGGCACATGCTGGCTGGATTTCAAATCGTGGGCAAGCAAACCAGCCCATCCATCAGCTGGCTGGCTGCGGCGCGGGAAGACCTGGTGAAACTGTATGTCGAATCCGGCCAACCCGAGAAAGCCGAGCCCTTTCGCAGCGCCTCCCACGGGGAAACCGTGCGTTAGAATACAGCGATGCGCATCCTCCGGTGGATCGGGTTGGCGGTCGTCCTGGTCCTGTTAGCTCTCGCCGCACTGCCCTTCGCCGTCAATCCCAATCGCTTCCGCCCCATGCTCGAAGAGCGGCTGTCCGCGGCTCTGGCGCGCCCGGTGAAAGTCGGCGACCTGAAACTCTCACTGCTTTCCGGCGGCGTCACAGCCGAAGATTTATCGATTGCGGACGACGCCAGATACAACCGCGCCCCGTTCCTGCATGCGCAATCCGTAACCCTCGGGGTCGATGTATGGCCTCTGGTTTTCTCCCACCAATTGCGCGTGACTCAACTGACTCTCGAACAGCCCCAAATCGATCTGATCCAATCGCCGGCGGGCGACTGGAATTTCTCCAGCCTCGGCGCAGAATCCAAAACCGCGCCCGCGGCCCCCTCGGCTCAGCCCTCGGCCGAAGCCATGGATCTCAGCGTCAAACTCGTCAAGATCGAGAACGGCCGCCTGACGTTCTCGCAACAGGTGAGCAACGTAAAGTCCCGCGTGCTCGAAAACGTGGCCGTCGAAGTTCAGAACTTTACGGCCACTTCGGCGTTCCCCTTCGAACTCACCGCCAGGCTCGCCGGAGGCGGAGACTTCCATATTAAGGGGAGCGCCGGTCCCATCGATTACTCAGACGTGGCCCAAACCCCCGCCAAAGTCACCATGCGGCTGTCAGGCTTCGATCTGGCGTCCGCGGGCGTCGAGAATTCAACCGGCCTCGCCGGTCTGGTTTCCATCAACGGCGCCGTCGCGTCCAATGGCAAAATCCTGTCCGTCAGCGGAAGATTGAAAGCGGAAAAGCTGAAGCTCGCGAGGAACGGTTCGCCCGCCGCCGAACCCGTGGAGTTCGATGTCTCGATTGAACATGACATGCACAAGCGCGCCGGTGTCCTGCGCCGCGGCGAAATCCACATTGGCAGCGCGCCCGCCAGCCTCACCGGCACTTACGCGGCGAAAGGCGAATCCCTGGACGTGAACATGATCTTCGCCGGTCCCGAAATGGCCGTCCCTCAGCTCGCTGCCATGCTGCCCGCGTTCGGCGTGACTCTTCCGGCCGGATCTTCCTTTAAGGGCGGCACAGCCAACGCCAGGTTAAGCCTGGCCGGCCCCCTGGAGGCGCTGGTTATCGACGGCCTGCTTGCCTTTAATAACACTCGCCTCGCCGGTTTCGACCTGGGGGCCAAGATGTCGGCCGTCGAGAAACTGGCGGGCATTAAGACCGGTCCCGAAACGGAAATTCAGACCTTTGCCGCTACCCTGCACATGGCTCCGGAAGGCTCCACGGTCCAGGACATCCAGTTCATCGCTCCCGCTTTGGGCCAGTTGAACGGCGCCGGTGCCGTCAGTCCGGCGCAGGCTTTGGATTTCAAAATGCACGCCATTCTGCACACCGGGGGCGCCGCCCTCGCCATGATCGGCGCGAAAAGCGGTGAAGGCATCCCGTTCGCCATCCAGGGTACCGCCGCCAACCCCACATTCCATGCGGATGTGAAGGGCATGGTCGCGAGCCGGGTACACAGCATTTTCGGCAAGAAGTAGGGCGCGCTCAGCGCGGCCGGAACCACGGCAGCCTAGCCAGCAGCCCGTAAAACACCAGACAGCACCAGAACGCAATCGCCAGCCCCCAATCGAGGCGATTGGGTACGTGGCGCCCGGCGGGAGGCAGGAAGCGATCGAGGCTAAAGTACGTCGCGTTGCCCAATACGATCGCCGCCAGGCTGTGCCAGAACTTGCGCATCGAGAAAATTACGGGATCACGCATTCAGTCGCGTCGTGATCCCTTCCCACGGCGCATCGAGAACCTGCCGCACCCGCTTCACCAACTCGACGGAGGTGAATGGTTTCAGCAGCAAAACCATCGAATCGCGGCCCAGTCGATGTACGACCGGCTCATTCGCATAGCCCGACATCAGCAGAATCCGCAAATCCGGCCGCACCCTGCGCAGCCGGTCCGCCAGTTCCGTGCCGCGCATCTTGGGCAGCATCAGATCCGTCAGCGCCAACTCTATCGGATGCCGGTGCGTCTCGCATATACGC
This sequence comes from Bryobacterales bacterium, assembly GCA_963738375.1. Lineage (GTDB taxonomy): Bacteria > Acidobacteriota > Terriglobia > Bryobacterales > Bryobacteraceae > Bog-159. The sequence goes on from CAVTWL010000012.1 coordinate 127,475, forward strand.
AGCGCCTGACTGCCGTCGCGCGCTTCCAGTACGCCATATCCGCCGTGGACCAGCATGCAGCACACCAGATTCCGCACGGCATCGCCATCCTCAACTACCAGAATCGTCTCTCGTCGCTGCGCAGGGGCCGGCATCCGGAAACTTCTCTCTATTGCACGTGCATGGCATCGCCAAAATAAGAAAGGATTTGCTCCGCGCACCGCCGGCACGACTCGTCCTCGTCGGGGTCGCGCGCCTCACACCGAATCAGTTCGCGATCCTCAAAAGCCATGCTGCGCCCGCATACCCAGTCTTCCCCGTCGCGGATGTGGATGTGGTTGAACTCTGTCACGCTTCTATCCTTAATGGCTACAGTAGGTTCGGTTGCGGAGAAGCCGCTTCCGTTGGTAGAATACTAGTTTCGCAGTTTTAAGGAGATTCTGTAATATGGCTCAAGTTTGCGAAGTCTGTGGCCGCGGTCCTCAGTTCGGTAACCGCGTCAGCCACGCCCACAATGTCACGAAACGCCGCTGGAATTTGAATTTGCAGTCGGTTCACGCCTTCATCAACGGGGCAACCAAGAAAATGCGCGTCTGCACCTCCTGCATCCGTTCCGGGAAAGTTCAGAAGGCCGCCTGACATCCGAAAGATCAGGGGCTCTTTGAGCCCCCTTCCCTTCAGATAAACATTTCTTCGTCTTGCGTGGTGTGATCGGGAGAGTTGCGGTTGCCGCCCTGCGCGTACGTGTTGAGCGCCGCCTTCATGCCCGCGACCAGACCGTTCACTTCTTTCACGGGCTTCAGTACCGCGTTTTTCACCGCATCGCTGGCCTGCTCAACCTGATCGACCGCGCGCCCTACCGTTTCATCGATCTGTACGATGCGAGCCTTGGCGCGCCCGTTGGCTTCGTCGATTAACTCGCCGATCCGATCCGCGTGCTGGCGCGCGGCGTCCATGATCTTCACGGCGTCGGTGGCGATGCTGGATACCCGCGGGCGATTCTCTTCGACGATCCTGTTGCCGTTGCCGACCAGCGTGCTCGCCGACGCTACGAAAGCCTCCGCCTGTTTTACTAACGGCTCAACCTTGGCCTTAACGTCTGTCCCGATCTTCTGCGCTTCTTTGGCGGCTTTATACACTGCAAAAAGAATCACAGCCTGCGCGATGGCAGAGCCGGCGGCCAGAACAACGGCTACCGCCACCACCCACCGGAAGACGTCTTCAGGCATGCAGAACCCTCCCTGGCATTAGAATTTAGCGAGCCGGCCCTTCCGCGGTAGGTGTGGGCGGCTGATTCACGGCATCGCGATAAGCCTGCTTGCCGGCTTCCATGGCGTCGGAAATGGTGTCCTTCTGCCGGTTCAAGGCGTCCTTGCTCTTGTTCAGCAAATCGCCCGCGGAATCCTTCAAATCCGAGCCGCGCTGCTTCAGGTAATCGGCGCCTTCGCCAGTCTTATCCTTCAGAAGCTGGCGAGTGTCCGCGCCCGCCTTCGGTGCGAACAACATGCCGATCCCGATGCCTACGCCGAGGCCCAGCAAAAAGCTCGAGAATCCGTTCTTATCCATCAACTTCCTCCCTTTACCAATCTTAGTATACCCTGCAAAAAGCCGCGAACAGCGTGCACTGCTATACCATTAGGAGAAGCGCGTCATGAGAGAGAGAAAACGCACCTTCGACTCCGCCAAACTATGGGAGTACGCTCTCCGAGTACTCGGCGGACGCGCTTGCTCCACCGGCGAACTCCGGGAAAAGCTGCGCAACAAAGCCGAAAATGCAGCCGACATCGACCCTTTGCTGGACCGGCTGAAAGAGTACGGCTACCTGAACGACAAGCGCTTCGCCGAAGGTTTCGCCGCCGCTCGCCTGGAAAACGAAGGACTGGGGAAGACCCGCGTCCTCTCGGATCTCTCGCGCCGCCGCGTTGCGCCCGCCTTGGCACAGCAGACGGTCGGCAAGGTCTACGAAAATGTCAGCGAAGAGGCTTTAGCCGAAGAGTTCATTCGCCGCAAGTATCGCACCAAGGCAAAGGAGGGACTGTTCCAGGACCAGCGCGACATGGCTTCGGCCTACCGGCGCCTGGTGCGCGCGGGCTTCCGCAGCGGAACGGTAATCGCCGTCCTGAAAAGATTCGCCGCCGATCCCGAGCTTCTCGATGGTTTCGAACCACCGGACGAAGCCACGGAAAACGACGGCTAAAACGCCCCCGTATCCCGAATCCCCTTGGCCTCCACACACTCATAAGTGCGCCCCGCCCGCAGCGTCTTAAACTCTTCCACCCGCCCGCTGGGCCAGTGCAGCACCGCCCGCTCGACGCTATCGCGTTTGCCCAACCCGAAGGTCACCGGCATCTCCGACTGCGACAAATAGCTCGACCCGCTCTTCACCATGCGCGACCCCGTCTCGCCGCCGCTGGTCACCCGCACCACCGCCCCAATCCCATCGCGGTTCGATTTCGTACCCACCAAGCGGAACCGTATCGAATGGTGGCCGTTGTTCTGATCGTTGCGATACAAATGCACCGGCCCCTGGTTGGTCGTCATCAGCACGTCCAGATCGCCATCCCGGTCAAAATCGCCGAAGGCCGCGCCGCGTCCCACCTTGGGATCGCCGAACCCCCCCCCAGCACGGCCGCGACATCCTGAAATCCGCCGCTGCCTTTATTCATAAACAGGTGCGGAGGCTGCGCATACCCCGTTTCCGGCCGCGACTCCTTAATCCCCGGATCGATGTGCCCGTTCACCACCAGCAAGTCCTGCAGCCCGTCGAGATCGGCATCGAAGAAGAAGCATCCAAATCCCAAGCTGCGCCTCGAAACCCGCCCTACATCGGTCCGCTCCGCCTGATCCACGTAAAGCCCGCCGCGCGTCCCGCGATACAGCCCGATCATTTCGTTGTCGAAATTGGTAATTGCCAGGCCGGCAATCCCGGTGTTGTCATAATCCGCAACGTCCACACCCATGCCCGCGCGCGCCTTCCCGTCTTCGCTGAAAGCCACACCCGCCTTCACCGCGATGTCCTGAAACGTCCCGTTGCGCTGGTTCCGATACAATTTATTCGGCTGTGTGTCGTTGGTCACCAGCAGGTCGATCCAGCCGTCCTGGTCGTAATCCAGCATGGCCACGCCCAGCGATTTCGAACTGCTGTCCAGAATCCCGCTGCTGGCCGTCACATCTTCAAATGTCCCGTTTCCCCGGTTGCGGAATAGCCAGCAGGTCGCGCCGCGATACGCCTCCGGCGTGCAGTACGATTTATGCTTGGCATCCATACTGCAGAAAACATCCTGGCCCGGCGACCATTTCACGTAGTTGCAAACGAAAAGGTCGAGCAGCCCGTCGCCGTCATAATCGAACCATAGAGCCGAACTGCTGAAGCTGTTCCGCCCGCCTAGCCCGCTGTGTTCCGTTACGTCGCGAAAGTGCCCTTTTCCGGTATTCTGAAACAGTCGGCTCTGCCCCACGCAGGTTACATAAATATCGGGGAAGCCGTCGTTATTGAAGTCCCCGATGGCGACGCCCATGCCGTACATCTCCACGTCCAGCCCCGCGGCGTGGGTCACGTCGGTAAACGTGCCGTTGCGATTGTTTCGGTACAGCTTCATGGTGCTGTGCTGCTTTACATGCCCGGGCCAGTCCATTCCGTTGACGATCAGAATGTCCTGCCAGCCGTCGTTGTCGTAATCGAGGAAAGCGCACCCAGGCCCCAAGGTCTCGGGGAGATACTTCTCGCCGAAGGCGCCGCTGTTGTGCCGGAACTGGATGCCCGCCGCGGAGGTCACGTCGGTGAAATGAAAGCCGGGACCGCCGCTTTCGTGCGGCGTCCCGAAGCCGGCGCGTGCCAGCGCCGCCGCTCCCCACAAAAACTCCCGGCGATTCACGGAAGCTGCACCAGCCCCTTTTTCACGGCCCATACCACCAGTTCCGTCGTGCGGTGAATCCCCAGCGCCGACATCAAATTCGCGCGATGCACCGAAACCGTATTCACGCTTAGGCTCAAGATCGCGGCAATTTCCTTGTTCGAATTTCCCTTCGCGATCAGCTCAAGAATTTGTTTCTCACGCGGCGTCAGACGCTCATAATCCGGATCCGGCTCGCGATGCGGCGCCAGCACGCCCGGCCCGATCACCGTCTTACCAGCCGCCACGTCCTTGATCGCGCCCGCCAGGTCCACATCCAGCGCTTCCTTCAACAGGTACCCCCGCGCCCCCGCGTCCAGCGCGTTCCGCACGTAATTCTCTTCCGAATACATACTCAAAATCAGCACCGCCGTTTCCGGTAGGTTTTTCAGAATCTCGCGCGTCGCCTGCACCCCGTCCAGCCCCGGCATCGCCATATCCATCACGATCACGCGCGGACGCACTTCCTGCGCCAGTTTGATGGCTTCCTGCCCGTTGGTAGCCTCGCCTACGACGCGAATCTCCGGATCGTCTTCCAGCATCCGCCGGAATCCTTTGCGTACCAGGCCGTGATCGTCCACCAGCATTACCGTGATTTCATTGCTCATAGGTTTCCGTTAACGGCACGTCCATCCGTACTAGCGTGCCCCCTTCGTCGGCGCGCGATACCTGGAAAGTGCCTTCCAAAAGTTCCGCCCGTTCGCGCATCGCCGTCATCCCGATGCCCCGCCGCGAACCGCCGTTCCTCGATTCGGGTATGCCTTTCCCGCGGTCTTCCACTTCCAGACGCAGCCGGCCTGGAGGAAAATCCAGGCGCACGATCGCCAGCGGCGACCCCGAATGCCGCGCCAGATTATTCAGCGCTTCCTGCAGCACGCGATACACGTGAATCGCAACACGATCCTTGATTTCCGGACCAGACCCCTTTTTCTCGTATCGTACCGTAATTCCCGTCTGCTTCTCGAACACCGGCAAATACCAGTCGATGGCCTTCTCCAGCCCCCCATCGTCGAGAATGCTCGGATGCATCAATTGCGAAAGGTTGCGCGTCTTCTCCAGCGTTACCTGGGCCACTTCCCGGACTTCACGCAAATCCACGCAAAACGGCGAATCCGCGGGCAGGCGCTTTTCCGCGCGCCGCAGCATGGCGCCGATTGCCGTCAGCACCTGCCCGAACTCATCGTGCAACTCGCGCGACAGCGAATGCAGCATCTCTTCCTGCACCGCGATCAGCTTCCGCGCCAAATCGCTGCGATGTTCCGACACTACTTCCAGATGCTGAAAGAGCCGGCGGTTGGAATGAATCAAATACAGGGAAGTTCCAAAGATGGCAAGCAGCACGGCCGCCAGAAACAGGTAGACGTTGCGCGCCACACCCAGATAAATCCCTTGAATCCGGCTCGCCGCCTCCTGCTCCGCTTCATTGTTCTGCACCAGCAACCGCGCCACGATCCCGGTCAGCGCCGCCTGCTGCGCTTCGAGCGATGTGCGGATGATGTCCCGCGCCGCGGCCTCCTGTCCCTTTGCCGCTACTTCGAACATGCGGCCCGCCGAAGTCCAGAACTGATTCAGCGAATCCGCGAGATAGTGCTGCCGCCGCGACTCCAGCGCGCCCGGCGCCAGTTGCGATTCCAGCCGCAGCGCGTCCTCCAGATCCTCCCGTTTGCTTTCGAATTGCTTTCGCCACGCCGCCAGGGGATATGGGTCGTCGCCATACAGCATGTCCCGCATGGCGATGCCCAGGCCGTTCAAATCGTTCTCGATGCGCAGCAGTTGCAGCGAATCCTTGCGGTTGCGATCCACCGTGCGCGTTTGCAGATCCTCCAGCCCCCGGATCTGGCGCAGCGCATAAAATGAAAATACGCCCACCGCCGCCAGCGTTACCGCAAGGCCGGCCAACAAACGTCCGGTAGGAGAATCGATGGACTTGGTCATGGCGCCAAGTCAAGCATAGCAAGGCGAAACACTGTTACGATTCGGCATCGGGAGGCTCCATGCCGGCAAGACTGATCCTCGCACTGGCGCTGCTTTGCTCGTTCGCGCTATCCCAGGCGCAGCCCGCGAAAAACACCGCCGAACGCCTCGGCTATCCCGCTGGAACGAAGCTCCTGATCATCCATGCGGACGACCTGGCTGTCAGCCACTCTCAGGATCAAGCCAGCTTTATTGCCCTCGACCGCCACGCCGCGACTGCCGCCAGCATCATGGTCCCCTGTCCGTGGCTTACGGAGGTGGCCGGCTACGCCCACTCCCATCCCGATGCCGATCTCGGCCTGCACCTGACGCTGACCAGCGAATGGGCAAGCTACCGCTGGGGCCCGGTGGCGTCGCGCAACGAAGTGCCCGGCCTGCTCGGACCTGACGACAACCTTTGGCCCGACGTCCTCCCGGTTACCAAGCACGCCACCGCCGCCGAAGTGGAGAAGGAGATCCGCGCCCAAATCGAACGCGCCCTGAAAGTTGGTATCCATCCCACTCACCTCGACAGCCACATGGGCACGCTATTCACCCCCGCCTTCTTTCCGGCTTATATCAAGGTCGCGCGCGAATATCACCTGCCATTCCTAGCCTCTCGTACGCAAGCCGCTCCACCGGCTCTGCTCAACCTGTTGAAAGAGAACGACATCCTCCCCGACTCCATCGTCATGGCCACCGGTGGAAAACCCGAAACCTGGGCCTCCTATTACGCTGGACTGGTTGGCGCGCTGAAACCCGGCCTCACCGAGATGATCGTTCACCTTGCCTACGACGATGCCGAGATGCAGGCCGTCACCGTCGACCACCCCGATTACGGCAGCGCCTGGCGCCAGCGCGACTTTAACGTCATCACCAGCCCGGAATTCCAAAAAGCCCTCCGCGAAAACGGTGTGACCTTGATCGGCTGGAAAACGATCGGCGAACACACCAACCCAAAACGCTAGCGAAGGAACAGGAATTTAAGCCTGAGCAATCTCTCAACGCTCACGCGCAAAACTTGCGGTATGCTACATGGAAGCGCTCCGTTGCGCCACCAAAATACCAGGCTGCTCCGGAGACAACGTGATTTCGTTTCGGGAGAGGAAAGCAAATGACACGCACATTAGTACTGTTTCTGACGATCCTTCTTTTCGGATCCGTGGCGGTGTGGGCAGCCGACAACCCGGCCGTGGGTACCTGGGATGTGGTGGGCACCGACGACGCCGGTCAAACCGCCAACTGGACCCTGACCGTAAAAGACGATGGCGGTAAGCTCGCCGGCACGTTGAGCGGCGACATGGGTGAGTTCGCTCTGGTCGACGCCAAACTGGAAGGGAATGCATTCACCTTCAAAGTAGTCGTCAACGAATCCACCTACACCACTGAAGGCACCATCGACGGCAATAAATTCGAGGGCAAGTATAAAGGTCCGGAAGCCGCCGGAACCTTAAAAGGCACGAAGAAGTCCTAGGCAACCGCAAGGGGCGGATCGCAGCGGTCCGCCCCGCGCCATCTACTTCCGTTTTACTTCCGCGCGCGCCGTCCCGCCTTGTGCATCGGTGAATTCATAAACCTCGGGCGTGGTGGAGACCTGTTTGATCGCCGCCTGCTTCCACGCCAGTTTTCGATCCGCCGGTCCTTCCTGATACCAACCGCTCAGAATGTAGTCCTGAGCTGCCTTAGATCCGCGCTCCGCGCACGCATTCATCCAAAATCGCCCCGACCCCTGCGGGCCTTGAGCATCCTGCTCCCACTCGTGTTTCCAGTGGTCGTGTCCGTGCATCACGCAGAAGAAGTACAAGTCCAGCCGCTTGCAATACTGGCTCTCGAACACATCCAAGTGAAAAGACCGTTGCCAGCCCCCCGGCGAAAACGTGGTACTCAACTGCACGTCCTCTTGAGGGTTGGTATCGCCGTCGCAGGGAAGATGGCTGGCGATGCGGACGCCTTGCACCCGGTCCACCACGTCTCCGGGATGCGTCTTGGCGAAAACCCCGGCTCCCAGTGCCGCGGCAGCCAGCAAAGCGAATCTGGCGGTAATTCTTCTCATCAGCCACTTATTCTACCGCTCACACGATTGCCATGCGCCACGTTACAATAGCGGGTCGAAATGCAAAAACTCGGATTCGGTATTTGGATAGCTGCCGTCACCGTTGTGTGCGGCGCCTGGTGCCCAAGCGCGAAGGCACAGAAGTTTGAAATCGTGACTGGCAAGGCTTTCGATTCGGCGGTGCCCAAGGATTTTTACCTCGAAGGCAATGCCATTCCAACGGAGAAGCGCAACGCCGTCCTGGTGAAGACGCCCGCCGGCGCGCGCGCCGTATTTGCCCTGATCGATACCACCGGTTACGCCGCCAGTATCACGGCGAAGTACGTCGGCATGCTCATCACCGAAGCCGACCTGACGGTTTGCGGGCACAAAGTTCCAGCCGGCAGCTATGGGTTCGGTTGGGTGCTGCCCGCGACGGGAGTGGACGCGCCTGGAAAATTTTCCCTCTTTAACCAGGCCGGCGCCGCCGTTGCCGATTGCAGCGCTCCCCGCCAGGCGGATTTGAAACAGCCCCGACCGCTTCAGGTGGTCGCTGCTCCCGACGGTTCCGCGCGCCTGTACCACGGAAAAAACTTCGTCGAAATACGCTAAGAACCTATGGCGATCGTAGCCATCGCGGGACGAAAAGGCGGCATCGGCAAATCTACAATTGCCGGAAATCTGGCTGCGGAATTCGCTGCGATGAAACGCAGCGTCTGCGTCCTCGATGCCGACCCGCAACACAGCATGGCTGCTTGGGCCGCGCAAGGCACAGGCCTTCTCGCCGCCATCGTGGAAAAAGTCGCGCCGGGCACCCCTGCCTTGCGGTCTCGGGTCCAGAAGGCGGAAAAGGAATTTGACATCGTCCTGATCGATACACCGCCCGGGGCTCCCGATATCACCTACGAAGCCGCGCTCGCCGCCGACCTGATGTTACTCCCGTGCGGCCCGTCCCCGCTCGATCTCTTCGCGTTGAAAGAGGCTCTGTCGCTGTCTCTCAAAGCCCGCGCCGAGCGCCGTTCCAAGAAGCCCCGGATTCGCTTCGTTCCTTCCAAAGTGATGATGTCCACCAACCTCGGGCGCAGCCTCGCCGAGTCTCTCGAAAAAATGGGAAAGAAGGTTCTCCCTTCCATCGGACAGCGCATCGTCGTCGCCGAAGCCGTCGCCAGCGGACTCACCGTGGCGGAGTTCGCGCCCCACTCGCCTGCACACGATGAGTTTCGCGACCTCGCCAAAGCCGTCGACAAGGTCCTCAAGAAGTAAAGCGGGCCGCAACGGCAGGCAGCTAATCCTTCCCGCCCTCTGTTCCCATTAAGGCGAGCATCTGTTCGCGCACATCTTGCGGAAAATCCGTGAACTCGATCATCTGCCGGACCTCTATTGTTTCGTGGTTGCCCGCCGGGCAGCGCGCTGCCCAGGCTACCGCTTCCTCCTTCGAGTTCACCTGGATGATCCAATACCCGCCGACAACTTCCTTCGTCTCGGGGAACGGTCCGTCCGTGACCATCGCTTTACCATCCGCGAACGAGACGCGCGCACCCATCGAGGGCGGATGCAACCCGTCCAGCGCCAGCAGTACACCGGCCTCTTGCAGTTGAGCGTTGTACTCCCTCATCGTGGCGATCGCCTTGAGGTCCGGCAACGTTCCCGCCGCCGCCTGTTCGTATCCCTTGGGGATCATCAGCATCATGAATCTCATCGTAGTTTCCTTTAGTTTTGCGGACACTCGTTTTGCGATTCCACCATCAGCCTTACGTCTCAGCCAGTCCGGCGAACCGCCATGACATTGCCTAGACGAAAATACTGGCGCAGGAATCTTACAGGTGTCTCTCCTTTTACGCGCGGGCTTCACCCGGCTGCAACTAGGTCGAGCGGCCGAACCCCAAATCGACACCGTGGAAAAAAATGTTTGAAAACGGATGCTTGCATTTGCAGGAAGGTAATCTTCGCAGTGCGCTAAACTGGACTATCCCCGCAAACCGCAAATGAAACTGGCGTCTGTCCTTTCTTCCCATTTCGACGATGAAATTCGCGCCCGCGGCGCCAGCTATTACCGTTTAGGCGCGGTCCAAATCAAACGCGGAAACTCCACTTCGGTGGCGGCGGCGGTGCGAGGATCGCGCATTTACGACATAGAAATCGCCTACGACGGCGCCGATCTTATTCTTTTTTGCGACTGCCCCTACTACGCCGATTTCGGCGCCTGCAAACACCTTTGGGCCACCATCCTCGCCGCCGACGCCGCTAATTATTTCACCGCCGTCACCCGCCTCAGTCCCCGTGACATTTTTTTCGACGATCGTCCCGCCAGCGACTTCGACGGCAACCAACCCAGCCTGTATCCCCCCCCCAGCCCCGCCCCTGCCGCGATGCTTCCTCCCCAGCCGGCGCCCGCCGCCTGGCGCCACCGGCTCAACGAAATCACTCCGGCCGGATCGCTGTCGCACTCCACCTGGCCCGCTCATCGCGAAATCCTCTATATCGTCGATGCCCCCGTCAGCATTACCCGCGGCCACTTGGTCCTCGAACTCAAGACCCGGGAGCCCAAGCTGAAGGGCGGCTGGAAGAAGCCCGTCACGCCCTCCATCAGCCGCGCGACCCTCGCCACCCTGCCTGATCCGGCCGACCGCCACATTCTGGGCCTGCTCTCCGGCAGCGTCATCAACTCCGACTGGATGTCCTACGGTTCCTACGAGGTCATGGCCGCGGGCTTCCGGCTCCGCCATCCCTTCGCCGCTACGATCATGCCGGAAATCGCCCGTACCGGCCGCTGCTGGATCGAACTGCACACCTCCAACACCGAATTGCTGCCCCTAACCTGGGACGAGGGCGAGCCTTGGCGTCTCATCCTTCGCCTGCAACGGTCCAGCGAACGCACCTGGACTCTGGCCGGATTCCTCCGCCGCGGCGAGGAGGAAATCGATGTCGCCACACCAGTCCTCATTTCCGAAGGCCTGGTCTTCACCCGCGAGCGGGTCTCGAAGCTTGAAGAAGACGTCCCCGCCGAGTGGCTGTCCGCCCTTCGCCGCTGGAAACAAATCGATGCTCCCGAAGGCGATCTCCCCGAGATGCTCGCCGCTTTGCTCGAACACCCGTTGGCCGCCCGCATCGAAGTTCCCGATGAATTGAAGTACGAAGAAGTTCACCCGGCGGCGAAGGCCTGCGTCACCTTCCGTTCCGAAAGAAAATCCGCCTGGCAGCCTCCGCATTTCTGCGCCGATGTCTCGTTCGACTACGAAGGCCGCCGCATCCCGGCCACCTTCACCAACCGCGGCGTCTATTACCCGGCCGACCGCCGCTTTATCGTGCGCGATCTCCCCGCCGAAGCTGCCGCCAAAGCCTTCATCCTGCAGCAAGGCGTCGAAGAGGTGGCCGCGGACTACAGCCACCCGGCCGCTTCGCTGCAGCTATCCGCCAAGAAGTTACCCGCGGTCGCCCGCGCCTGCCTCGCCGCCGGATGGCACGTCGAGGCCGAAGGCAAAATCTTCCGCCGCCCCGGCGCCATGAAGATGGGCGTCGCCTCTGGAGTGGACTGGTTCGAACTCCATGGCGAAGTCGATTACGGCGGCGCCACCGCCAAGCTTCCCGCGCTGCTCGCGGCCCTCCGCCGCGGCGAAAATATGGTTCGCCTGGACGATGGCACCTACGGATTGCTCCCCGAAGAGTGGCTCTCCCGCTTCGGAACCATAGCCGACATGGGTACAGCGGAAGCCGGCCATGTCCGCTTTCGCCGCAACCAGGCCGGCCTCCTCGACGCTCTCCTCGCCACCCAGCCCGAAGTCGATTGCGACGCCACCTTCGCGCGCGTTCGCGATGAGCTGCGCACTTTTGGGGGAGTCGGGGCAGGGGAACAGCCGGCCGGTTTCGTCGGCCAGCTTCGCGACTACCAGCGCGATGGCATCGGTTGGATGGACTTTCTCCGCCGTTTCGGATTCGGGGGATGCCTGGCTGACGACATGGGTGTCGGCAAAACCGCCCAAGTCCTGGCCCTGCTGGAAGCCCGCCGCGCGTCGCCCGAATCGCAAGGCCCCTCGCTCGTGGTCGTTCCGAAATCTCTGGTATTTAATTGGCGTCAGGAAGCCGCCCGCTTCACGCCACGCCTCCGCGTCCTCGACCACACCGGAATGGGCCGCAGCGTGGGCAGCTTCTCCGATTACGATGTCATCCTCACTACCTACGGCACCCTCCGCCGGGATGCCGCCGAATTCAAAGACATCGAGTTCGATTACGTGGTTCTCGACGAAGCCCAGGCCATCAAAAATGCGGGCACCGAATCAGCCAAAGCCGCCCGTCTCCTGCACGGACGCAATCGTCTCGCTCTTAGCGGCACGCCCGTAGAAAACCATCTCGGCGAACTCTGGAGTATCTTCGAGTTTTTGAATCCCGGTATGCTCGGCGCAGGCGTCTTCAAACTGGCCGGCAATGCCGGACGCAATCCCAGCGAGGAAACTCGCCGCCTGCTGGCGCACGCCCTCCGCCCCTTCATCCTGCGCCGCACCAAGGAACAGGTCGCGCGCGAACTGCCGCCCAAGTCCGAGCAGACCATCTTCTGCGAATTGGAGAGAGCCCAGCGCAAGCTCTATAACGACTTGCGCCTGCACTATCGCAACTCGCTGCTGGGAATGGTCGAAACCAAAGGTCTTGCGAAGTCTAAGATTCAGGTGCTCGAAGCGCTCCTGCGCCTGCGCCAGGCCGCCTGCCATCCGGCTTTGATCGATCCCAAACGCCGCAAAGATCCGAGCGCCAAGCTGGATGTCCTAATCGATCGCCTGGAAGAAATTGCCGCCGAAGGCCACAAGGCACTCGTATTCTCGCAGTTCACCAGCCTGCTTTCGCTGGTGCAGGATCGCCTCGATGAATCGGGAATGGTCTACGAGTATCTCGATGGCGCCACGCGCGACCGCCAGCAGCGCGTGGAGCGCTTTCAAACCGACCCCCACTGCCCCTTATTCCTCATCAGCCTCAAAGCCGGCGGACTGGGCCTGAACCTCACCGCCGCCGAGTACGTCTTTCTGCTCGACCCCTGGTGGAATCCCGCCGTCGAGGCCCAAGCCGTCGACCGCGCCCACCGCATCGGCCAGATGCACCAGGTCTTCGCCTATCGCCTGATCGCCCGCGATACGGTCGAAGAAAAGATCCTCGAACTGCAAAGCAGCAAGCGTGATCTGGCTAACGCCATCATCGGCGAAGACAACAGCCTCATCCGCGACCTCAAGCGCGAAGACCTGGAACTTCTGCTGTCGTAACGCGCCTTACTTCGACTCGATCCGCATGCCGTAGAAGCTGCGGTAAACAAACGTCACCGAAATCAGGAAGAACACCACCCCAAGCACCGTCGAGAGCGTATTCCCTTGCTTGGCATTCAGCGACACCGCCAACTCCACCGCCAGCAGCCCGAACAAAGTAGTGAACTTGATAATCGGATTCAAAGCCACCGAACTGGTGTCTTTGAACGGATCGCCCACCGTATCGCCGACTACCGTCGCATCGTGCAGCGGAGTGCCCTTCATTTTCAACTCGGTCTCGACCACTTTCTTCGCGTTATCCCAGGCGCCGCCCGCATTGGCCATGAAAATCGCCTGGAACAACCCGAAAATCGCGATCGAAATCAGGTATCCGATAAAGTAGAACGGCTCGAAGAACGCAAATGCCAGCGTCGCGAAGAACACCGCGATGAAGATGTTCAGCATGCCTTTCTGCGCGTACTGCGTGCAGATCGCCACCACTTTCTTCGAATCCGACACGGAAGCCTTCTCCGCGCTCTCCAGCTTGATGTGGCCCTTGATAAATTCCACTGCGCGATAAGCGCCTGTCGAAACCGCCTGCGTCGATGCGCCGGTGAACCAGTAAATCACCGCGCCGCCCGCAATCAGACCCAACAAAAACGGCGGATACAGAATCGAAAGATTCGCCAGATTCGTGGTCAGCCCGTTGGTCAACGCGACAATTATCGAGAAGATCATGGTAGTCGCGCCCACCACCGCCGTGCCGATCAGCACCGGCTTGGACGTCGCCTTGAACGTATTGCCGGCGCCGTCGTTCTCTTCCAGATTCTCCTTGCCCAATTCGAAGTTTGGCTTGAAACCGAAATCCCGCTGGATCTCCGCGGAAATTCCCGGCAGCGTCTCGATCGTCGATAGCTCAAACACCGACTGCGCGTTGTCCGTCACCGGACCGTAGCTATCCACCGCGATGGTGACCGGACCCATGCCCAGGAAGCCGAACGCCACCAGGCCGAAAGCGAATACAGCGGGCGCCACCATCAGCGCCGCCAGACCCAGGGTACTGACGCCGTAAGCCACTGCCATCAGGCCCAGAATCGCAAAGCCCAGCCAGTAGGCGCTGAAGTTGCCGGCCACGAAGCCAGACAGAATGGTCAGCGAAGCGCCGCCTTCCCGCGCCGAATTCACGATCTCGCGCACGTGCCGCGACGACGTGGAAGTAAATACCTTCACGCCTTCCGGAATGATCGCGCCCGCCAGCGTGCCGCAGGTAATCACCGTCGAAAGCTTCCACCACAGGCTGGTATCGCCGGCCAGATCCGGAATGATGAAGTAGCTCACCACGTAAGTCAGCGCCACCGAAATCAGCGAAGTCATCCAAACCAGCGTGGTCAAGGGGGTCTCGAAGTTCATCTTCTCCGCGTTCGAGTACTTCGCCTTGGCAATCAAGCCGTTGATAAAGTAACTCACCGCCGACGAGATGATCATCATCACGCGCATCACGAAGATCCAAACCAGCAACTGCACCTGCAGCGTCCCTGGCTTGACCGCCAGCAGGATGAACGTGATCAAAGCCACGCCCGTCACGCCGTAGGTCTCGAAACCGTCCGCCGATGGACCCACCGAATCGCCCGCGTTGTCGCCGGTGCAATCCGCGATCACGCCCGGGTTCCGTACGTCGTCTTCCTTGATCTTGAAAACGATCTTCATCAGATCCGCGCCGATATCCGCGATCTTGGTAAAGATACCGCCCGCCACGCGTAGCGCCGCCGCTCCCAGCGACTCGCCGATAGCGAAACCGATGAAGCACGCGCCCGCCAGATCCCCCGGAATGAACAGCAGGATGATCAACATCATCATCAGTTCCACCGATATCAGCAGCATGCCGATGCTCATGCCCGCCTTCAGCGGAATGTCGTAACAGGGGAACGCTTTGCCGCGCAGGCTGGCGAAGGCCGCCCGCGAATTCGCAAAGGTGTTCACGCGCATGCCGAAAGCCGCCACCGAATAGCTGCCGCCGATCCCGATCACGCTGAACAAGAGAATAATGGCAACTTCATACGCCGGCTTGCTCTGCAGAAACCCGAAATAAAACACGATAATGACGCCGATAAAGCATTCCAGCAGGACCAGGAATTTCCCTTGGGTGATCAAATACGTCTTGCAAGTCTCGTAAATCAGTTCCGAAACTTCCAACATGGACTTGTGTACCGCCATGTTTTTCAACTGCATGTAAATAGCGAGCCCGAAAACCATACCGAGAGCGCAAAATACCAGGCCGAACATCAGCAGGGTCCTGCCCCCAATCCCTCCCAGAAACGTCGCGCTGTCCAGATTCGGCAAATGCAGGCTCGCCTCCCCCCCTTCCCCTTGGGCCATCATGGGGAAGGCTAACAGGGCCATCCACAGTAGGGGAAGAAACGCGCGCGCGGCGCGGACCCACGGCAGCCGCGCAGGCTGGCCGGGCGTAGTCGAAGTGACGATTCGCATTAGAAAAAAACCTCCTGGAAACGGGGCGAAAACCGTGAGGGTGGTCTGCCCCAAATAGGATATCAGGGTTGGATTAACCGCAGCCTGACCCTATGGATAACCAAGGTAGCGCACGGCACCCCTGAATTCAAGGAGATTAGGGGTGGCCTACCCGAAAGTGTCAAGCGCAAAGGGGCGCGTCTTTCCGCGCCGCCACAAAGGAGAGGAACTCCGCGGAAATCATAGCGGCGCGGGCCGCCCCGTTTTGCGCGAGTTCCTCAAAAGCGCAAAGGGGCGCGTCTTTCCGCGCCGCCACAAAGGAGAGGAATTCCGCGGAAATCATAGCGGCGCGGGGCGCCCCGTTTTGCGCGAGTTCCTCAAAAGTGCCCAACTAGCCGGAGAACTCCGCCGCCCCCACCCCACAACCATTCCATGGCCCACGCCGCCATCCAGCGCTTCCTCCAATCCGCCCGCCAGCCCGCCCTTCTCGAACCCGGCGAACCGCTCCTCCCCCTTACCGCAGACAACTACACCATCCAGATGACCAGCTCCCGCCTGACCCTCCAAGCCTGGGACCGTACCCGCAACCTCGTCCGCCGCGTCACTGGAATCGCCCACGAAGCCCCCGGCCGCCTCGAACTTAACGTTGAAAAATTCGCCCGCAAGGAAGGCCGCCTTTTCCTCCTCGATCTGGCGCGGCCCTCCAGCCGCCACCTCGAAGACCGCAGCCAGCGGCTTGTCTTCCGCGAACGCTTCCGCCAGTTCCTCACCCGCCAGTTCGCCGATTGGACCCTCGCCGAACTGAGCGCCGAGCCCAATCTGGAAGCCAGTTTATCGCCCACCTACCCCCGCGCCTTCCTCCGCCAGGGCCAGCGCGCGTGGGCCGCTCTAGGCTCGCCCCCAGACGCCGACCCCGCCGGACTGCTCACCTTTGGACTCATCTGGCTCGACCACCTCCGCCGCCGCGAAAAGCGCCTCTCCCTCGAAGGTCTGGCCCTCTATGTCCCTCGCGGACAGGAGCGTAACAACAGCCTCCGCCTTGCCTGTCTCAATCACGAACTCGCCCGCTACGAATTATTTGCCTATGATGAGCGCGATTATTCCCTGCGCGTCGATCCCCGCGATTTCGGCAACGTCGATACTAATGTAGAACTTTGCCGCCGCCCCGCATCCCTTGGCCCTTTCGAGTCCCTTGCCGCATCCGCCGGCATCGAGCGCATCCCAAAGCATGACGGCTGCGTAAGCCTCCGTGTCCGCGGCGTCGAATTCGCCCAAGCCTCGGAAAGCGGGCTCCGCTTCGGTCTAGAGCACCGTACCCAGGCACAGCCTTCCGACCTGGCGGAAATTGCGCGACTCGCCGCCGCCGTCGCCATCCGCCGCTCCCCCGCTTCATCCGACCGCGCCCACCCCCTCTACCGCCGCAATCCCGAGGCCTGGCTCGAATCCCAGGTTCGCGCCCACATCGAGCAGGTCCACGCCCCCCTTCGCCCCGATCCCATTTACAACCAGGTCCCCGCCTTCGTCGGCGGCGATCGCGGCGTCCTCGACCTCCTTGCCGTCGAGCGTTCCGGCCGGCTCGCCGTCCTCGAACTCAAGGCCAGCGCCGACATCCAGCTTCCCATGCAAGCGCTCGACTATTGGCTTCGCGTCAAATGGCACCTCGACCGCGACGAATTCACCCCCAATGGCTATTTCCCGGATATACCACTCCGCCCCGATCCCCCCCGCCTCTTCCTGGTTTCGCCGTCTCTCGAATTCCACCCCGCCACCGAGACTCTACTGAGTTATTTCGCACCCTCCATCGATGTGATGCGCGTAGGCCTCGGAGTAGAATGGCGTAAGGGGCTCGAAGTGATGTTCCGCTTAAATGGAGCAGAACGGCCCTGCCAATAAAATGTTCCACTATCTCAAGCAAGCCAAATCAGCCCTGTCCCTGCTGAACCCGAACGAAGTGCGGCTGCGGGCCGACCGCCCTCTCGTCGTCGGACTGGTCGCCACCGGCAGTTCCACCTACGCCGATATGGAAGACTTTCTGATGCCCGAGGCCGTGTCCCATGACCGGCGCATGGCCATCATGCAAAACGTTCACCGCGCCAGCGACCCGGGTATCCCCGATAAGTTCGATCTGGTATTGTACGAGCAGGGCCTGCCTTGCCCCGAGACTGCATTTACTTACTTCCGCCAGGATCCCCAACGCACCATCGATGAAATCATCGCCGCGCGTGAAGACCTTTGGCTGGTTCTCGCACGCACTTTCTATCCCTTCCGTAAGCCCGTCGTCGATCGCATCATCGGCTCCGTTGCCCGCGAGAACGCTTTCTTCGCCGTGGCCAGCGCCTTGCCCAACGTCATCCCGCTCCTCGACCTCCCCTGGGCAGTCGGAGAATTTGTTTCCGACACCGCCTTCATCACCATGAACCAGGTGCGCATGGCATTTCTCGTCGCCGCCGCCAGCGATAAGGAAGTGGGCTACGACAAGCAGATGGCCGAACTGCTCTCCATCGCCGCCGGGGCTTTCGGCTGGCGCGCCATCGCTCGCGAACTGGTCGGCTTTATCCCCCTCGGCGGCGGATTGCTGCCGAAGGGCGCCATCGCCTACGCGGCTACTTACGTCCTGGGCAAAGGCTTGGAACACTTTCACGGCGTCGGCTACGGTTACACCCGCACCCAGCGGCGCGATGCCTACCAGGTCGCGTATGAACGCGGCAAAGACTTGGTTGGCGCCGTCCTGCGCAAGCGTGAGGCCTGATTGAGAATCGCGCGCCTGCCGGTCTTGTTGTTACTCGCCGTCTGCGCTCCCGCCCAAACGAAATTCAATCCTGTCCGCCTCGAGCGCCTCCTCCAACGCGCCATCGTCCTCGACCTCCACGACGACACCACCCAGATGATCCTCGACGAGAGCTATGACTTGACCCAACGCCATGACTTCGGCCAAGTCGACGTTCCCCGCATGCGCCAGGGCCACGCTTCTGGCATATTCCTCTCCATTTGGACCGATCCGCTCGCCTACACCCCTTCCCAAGCCATGCGCCGCGCCCTCGACCAGATCGATGCCGTCCGCCGCCAGACCGCGCAGCATCCCGCCGAACTCGCCCTCTGCACCACCGCCGATCAAATCCTCGCAGCCAAACGACGCGGCCGGATCGCCATCCTCATGGGCGTCGAGGGCGGACACATGATCGATTCCGATCTTGCCGTCCTGCGCACCTACTTCGAACTCGGCGTTCGCTACATGACGCTCACGCACACCGAGCACACCCCCTGGGCCGATACCGCCTCCCACCCCCCCGCGCACAACGGTCTCACCGATTTCGGCCGTGAGGTCGTCCACGAAATGAACCGCCTGGGCATGATGGTCGATATCTCCCACGTCTCGGACAAAACCTTCTACGACGCCGTCGCCGCCTCCAGCGCACCCATCATCGCCTCGCATTCCTCCATGCGCGCCCTCGCCAACGTGCCCCGCAACATGACCGACGATATGCTCCGCGCCTTAGCGAAGAACGGCGGCGTCGTCCACATCAATTTCTTCGAAGCTTTCCTCGATGCCGGCTACGGGGACCGCCTGGGCGCGTTGAAAGACGAACAAGCCCGGCAGGACGCACTCGAATCTGGCGCCCCGAAATTCGGCGACCGCCGCGCCCTTGGTCCCGCCGTCCGCGCCATCAATGCCCAGCGCATCGCCAAACTGGGCCGGGTCCCGCTCAGCGTGCTGCTCGATCACTTCGATCACGCCGTCAAGGTCGCCGGCATCGATCACGTCGGTCTCGGCTCGGATTACGACGGCGCCGACGACCAGTTCCCCGCCGGCGTCGAAGATATCTCCAAAATCCCCAACCTGGTTCGCGGCCTGATAGAGCGCGGCTACTCCGACGGCGACATCCTCAAGATCCTCGGCGGCAACACTCTGCGCGTGATGCGCGCAGTCGAGCGCGTCAGTGGCCACAAAGCTCAGCCAGATCCTTAATTCGACCCGACATGAATGAAGAAAGCGTTGCTTTGAGCCTGGCTGCCGGGCGGACCTACCAGAAGGCCAGCGGCGTAAGGGCCGCTCGCGTTCACGTCGATTAAAAAATTAATCTGGCTGAAGCCGGCCACCGCGCCAGGCGCCGGGCCGGCGTAGGTCAAGGTCACCGGCTCTTCCACATTGGAGAGGTTCGGATAGGCGAACATGCCGATCGCGAGGACGTTCCGCGGAAGGGGGAAGCCGACGATTGATCCGTCCGCCGGTAGCGGGTCGAGCTTACCCAGACCGGTTGCGAAGATGGCTACGACAGAGCCTGGCGCCGCTGGATGCGAGGCGGAGTTCAGCGTGCCATCCTGATTCAGCGCTACCGCATATCGCCCATCCAGCATAAACACGCCCGGACTGGCAGGGGAGACGCTGGTCGTGAGACAATTCGCCGGAGCTTCGTTATAGGTTACGCAAACGTCGGCAGTCCCGTTCGCCGGGAGCGGCCATGGCACGACGGCATTCACCTGGCCGTCTTGCACATACAAAAGCGGAGCAGGCAGTCCATTAAACGTGACCTTGACGTTGGCTACCTCGGTGGGGAAGCCAGCAGTCACGCTGGCGGGGGCTACCGTGCCGGCTGCGGGTCCCAAGCCGGCGCCAAATAAGCTGACCAGCTCGCCGGGCGAGACCCCGGGATTATAGCTGGCGGCGTTACCCACGCATCCCAACGGAACGGTCTGCGCGTTTGGATTTTGCGCCATATGCGTCAAGATCAAAGAACCGTTCACCGAACCGGTGAACAGGTCAACGCTGGAATCCGGAAGCACAAGAAGGCCCAGCGGATCGCCGAGCACCGAGCCCTCCGGGGGGGGCGGACCCGGCAAATAAGTGGATTGTAAGATGGTTCCCCGAGAGTCGAGGACGGTCAATCCATTTTGCGGGCTGACGCCGCATGCGGTAATGCTGTTCTTCACGGGAAAGTTGGCGGAAGACGCCAGCAATGACTCGTAAAAGTAAGTATTGCCGGCGGCATCGAGCGCCAAACCGCCGGTGCTCGCACCCGGTAGGCTCCGCGAAAACACCACACCTGTGCCTTGCGGGTTGAAGCGCGTAACGGTAAGGCCAGGCGCCCCGGGGTTGTCGAGAACCACTACGGCATAGCCGGCGGAATCAGCCGCCAATAGGTATCCGTTGCCCGCGCCGACATGGGTTGTATAAATTAGTCCGGAACCGTCGGCCGTAAGGCGCGCCAGATAAGAACCTCCGCTGGGAAACGCAGCGCCGGCGGTGGTGGGGAAAGCGATGGAGTCAGTGTCCCACAGCACGAAGGCGGCACCGGTAGCATCGACCGCCAAGCCGGATGTCCGCGGAGCGCCATCGCCCAAATACGTCGCATAGTCGATGCCGGCCGCCGCGGTGAGGCGCGCGACAAAACCTCCGGAACTGCCATTCGTTGGATTTTGCTGAAAAGCGCCGGACGTGGCGGGAAGGTCGCCCGCAGTCACGCTGCCGGCCAGATACAATCGGCCGGCCGTATCCACCGTGATGGCGGTTATACTCAGGTTCGGACCGCCGATGGTCATCTTATGGAGGACCGTGGTTCCGTCGGCTGCCAGTTTCTCCACCTCGTTAGCTCCAGCCACGTAGATGTTACCGGCCGGGTCGACGGCCATGACAGTCGGTTGCCACGGCAGAGTGCGTTGGAATAGCACCTGAGCGCTGGACGGATTCATCTTCACCAGATAAGAGGACCAGATGGGCACGCAAAATGTTGGCGGCGTTCCGACCGGTTGACAGCCACTGGTGGGGCCGTTGATCAGCAGATACTGATTGCCTTGCGCATCGGCGCCCGCACTGATGTTGGCCGGGTCAGTTATCGGGCCAGTCGGAAGTGCCTGCGAACCAGTTACGGAGAGAGTAAAGTTCTGGGCGTTCGCGATAGACATCGTGGCGCCCAACAGAAAAGCCAAGCGATCCGCTTTTTGCAACATCTTAGAGTCCTATGGCCCTATTATGCCCCATCGGATCATGGGGTTGTTCTGTGAAGTCCGACCCGAACGTGTATGACCGCTCGTGATGCGCGAAGTCGATCGCGCCGCTGCCCACCTGCACCAGCCGTTATAGAGGAAGGACGGAAATCGCTCGACCGGCAAAAGCGGTCCGCTTCACCCCCCCCGCACCAGGTCTGTTCGCCCCGATGCTCCGTGTTGTAGTGGTGCGCCTCGAGGAATTTCAGTAGCGGCAGGTGTTCCTCATACTCCGCGAGATGCGTAGTAAACAGTTGCTCCACCTCAAACCCCGCCGCCCTCAGCGTCTTGCCGATTTCGTGAGCCGTATACTCCCGCATATGCCCGATCCCGGGCTCAGCGTCCGGCACAGGCCGGTCATAATGGGAATAAATCTGTGGATTGTCCAGCCCATGCAGCACCTTGGCGCAGCTGGCGATGCTGCCTACGTTGGGTCGTCACCAGTAGCTTTCGCCTCTCGCAGAACCCGCCGCGCCTCCAACAGCATGTGCATCGGATCGATACCAGATGCTCGATGATCCCCCCGGCGACCACCAGGTCAAAGTGTCGCTCCGGATAGGGAAAAGTGTCCCGCTCGACGTCGAAATGGTCGACCAGGCACGCAAATTCGCCCTCCGGAAACTGAATGCTCTTCGGGTCGATCCGCCCCGCTTCGCCGGAAACCTCGGAACGTGCTTTTTCAGGTAGGTCCGTGCTGCGTCGTCGGGCATGGGCAAGCCTCCGAGAGCTTGCTCCGCGGCGTGAAGCCGGGCCGAATCAAATGATTCGGAATGAGCGGTATTACGCAGTTAAAGCGTTGGATGAAGCGAAATAGGCGTCCGAGAGGCATGGCGTCGATTGATTATCCGAAGCTCCCGGTTCAACTGCCGTGTCCGTGCACACCGCTGTCGCCCCACGGCTTCAGATTTCGATCACAGCTTGAGAGAAATTGCTAACCTCCTGAAAACAAAACAAAATGACCTTGACATCCCGACGCTGCCCGCGGCAGGCATGTTATCGTCGCTTCGAAATGAAACGTAGCCCCACCTCCTTAACCAGCCTCCAGCAGCAGGTCCTCGACGCCCTCGCCGCAGGCGCGTCCCTCTCTGCTGCCGCCGAAGCGCACAACATCGACCGCGTCACCATCTATCGTTGGATGAAAAGCATCCCCGAATTCGCCGCCGTTGCCGAATCCCAGCGCGGCCAGTTTACCCGCGATCTCCACAAGCTCAGCACCCGCGCTATCGAAGTCCTGGTGAGCATCCTCGACAATCCCAAGACCTCGCCTGGGCTTAGGTTGAAAGCCGCCGAACTGGCTTTTGGACTGAAGCAATCCTCCAAATCCGGCGAGCGCGGGGCGAAGCCTTTTCCCGTGTCCACGGCCAAGCCGTGCCGATGCCGTCCGGGACACAGGCACGAGCCCGCATCCCGTGTCCGGCCGATCCGCCGCAAAGGCCCTACGAACCCGTACCCGTCAACGTAATCGCTTGCGGACTGTCCCCCGCATTGTCGTTAATCGATACCGACCCGTTGTCCGCCCCCGTAACGGTTGGACTGAAGGTCACCCCGAAGGTGCACGTCAATCCGGGGCTCAAACTCCCCGGACACGTGTTGCTAACAATGTTGTAGTCCTTGCTAGCCGTAATTGAGTTGATGGTCAAAGCGGCGTTGCCCACATTCTCCAGCGTCACCGTCTTCGCCGCGCTGGTGGTGCCTTTCGCCTGGCTGCCGAAAGCCAACGTCGTCGCCGACAGGTTCACCGCCGGCGCCGTCCCGCTGCCTGTAAGCGGTAGCGCATCCGATCCGTTTGGCGTATTGTCCGTCACCGTGATAGCGCCGGTCTGGTCGATCACGGAAGTCGGCGTAAACGTCACCGTAACCGTGCATGTGCCTCCCACCGCCACGCTCGCCGGGCAGTTGTTGGTCTCGGCGAAATCGCCGGGAATGGTGCCGCTCGCCGCGATCGTAGTAATGGTCAGCGCCGCCGCGCCCGTATTTTTCAGCGTAGCGGTCTGCTGCGCGCTGGTGGTGTTCACCGGAACGTTGCTGAACGTCAGGCTCGCCGGAGTGAACGTCACGACCGGGGTTGTGCCGGCCGCCCCGGTACCCGACAGCGCCACCGTATGGGGGCTGCCCGCCGCGTTGTCCGAAATGCTCACGCTCGCTGTCAGCGGCCCGGTAGCTGTTGGCGCGAATGTCACCGCAATCGTGCAGCTGAATTCCGGCGCCAGCGATGCCGGACAGTTGTTGGTTTGCGGGAATGACGACGCGTTCGCGCCCGTCACCGAAATGCCGTTAATCGTCAGATTGGCTTCGCCCGCATTGGTCAGGTTGATGTTTTGCGCCGGGCTGGTGGTGCCCACCGCCTGGCTGGTGAAGGTCAGCGTAGCCGGAGACACGATGGCCTGCGGCGCCGCCGCCGCTACGCCCACACCCGAAAGATTGATGGTCCGTGGACTGCCCGGCGCCGTATCCGAAATCACGATCGTCCCCGTCCGCGTTCCCGTGGCGGTTGGCTTGAACGTGACTCGAATGTTGCAACTCGATAGCGCGCCCACGGCGCTGCTACAGCCGTTCACCATACTGTAATCGGCGCCGGTCAGCGTCACGCTGTTGACTGTCACCGTGGTGCTCCCCTGGTTGTAGTAATAGATGGTCTGCTGCTGGCTCGCTACCCCCACTACTTGCTGGTCGAAAACCACGCTGGTTTGCGAAAGCGAGATGGCCGCCGTGGACGCCAGGCCAGTCCCGGTCAGACTCACCGTCTTGGTCGCGGGAGTTCCCGTGCTCTTGATCGTCAGCGTCCCGGTAATCACCTTCGCGCTCGCGGGCGTAAAGCTGATGCTGATTGTGCAGCTATTCGAAGGCAGCAACACCACCCCGTTGCATCCGTTGCTGAGCGAATAGCCCGTCGTGACCGTTGCGCTGGTCATTGTGACGTTGGTGTCCCCCGCGTTGCTCACCGTTACCGTCTGCGTAAACCCGCTGCTGGTGCCCGATACCTGCGGCACGAACGCTACCGTGGTCGGCGACACATTCACCGTCGATGTGTCCCCCACGCCCGTGCCCGACATCGCCACCTTGATCGCCGCTCCCGGCGCGCTACTCGTAATCGTCAGCGTCCCCTTGCGCGCGCTCGCCACCGTTGGCGCGAAGGTTACCGACACCGTGCAGGTCGACCCGTTCGGCCCGAGTGTGGACGGGCTGATGGGACAGCCGTTGCTCACCGCGAAGTCCGCGAGTGACGACGCGATGCTCGAAATCGTCACCGGCGAATTCCCCGTGTTGGTCAGCGTTATAGTCTGCGGATTGGGCTGGTTCGCCGAATTCCCGATCGACTCGGTCGGGAATACCAGCGAAGTGAAGTTGGCCGTCAGCGTCTGCGTGGCCGTCAAGCCGACACCCGACAGCGTAATCGTTCTCGGGCTGCCCGGTGCGTTATCGGTAATCGTCACCGTCCCGCTGCGGTTGCCCGCCGCGCTCGGCGTAAAGGTCACGGAGACGGTGCAACTCTGATTCGGACTCAAGGTGTTCGGCGTAACCGGGCAGCTGTTCTGAATGCCGAAATCGGCCCCCGCGTTCGTCACGCTGGCGATCGTCAGCGGGACCACGCCGTTATTGGTCAGCGTGATGCTCTGCGCGTTGCTTGGAGTGGCAATGACTTGCGCCGGGAAAACCAGGCTGGAGTCTTTCACGAACGCTGAAAGCGTCGCAGCCTCTCCGAAACCGGCCAGGTTCAACGTTTGGTTTGCCGCACTGTTGGCGATAGTAATCGTACCCGTCCTGCTGCCCGAAGCCGAGGCCGTGAAATTTACCTGGAACGAACAGCTTGCGTTGGAGGTCAGGCTCGTACCGCAATTGTTGCTGCTCGGCACGATGGCGAAGTCGGCCGAACTCGGATTGCCTACGCTCAACCCCGTAATGGTTGAGCCGGACGTGTTGGTTATCGTCACCGCCTGCCCGTTGGCCGTGGTGCCGATCGGGTCCACGGTGAATGCCAACGCCGACGGGCTCAATTTCGCGGCGGGCCCCGTAGCGGCATTCTGTCCCGTCAGATTTACAGTTTGAGTTCCTGCATTGTCCGTAACCGTGATTGTCCCGGTCTGCGTGCCCGTCGCTCCCGTGGGTACGAAGTTCACCAGCAGCCCGCAGCTCAGATTCGGCTGGATGGTGGTCTGACAGGGGTTGCTCACCAGCGTATAGTTTCCGGTGATCGCGATGTTCGACACGCTCAGCGCCTGATCTCCCGTGTTCACGATGTACACCGACTGGTTCGGGCTCGTCGTCCCCGTCGCCTGCCCTTGGAACGTCATCGTCGCCGGATCTAAACTAGCGGCAAAAGTAGCCGCCGTGCTGGTCCCGGTCAACGACACCGTCTGCGTGCCCGCGTCATCCGTCACGGTAAACGTGGCGGGACGGCTGCCCGTAGCCGTGGGCAAGAAGGTAATCGGAAAACTGCAAGTACGCAAGGCGATGAGCACTTCTCCGACGCACCCGCTCGCTTGCGAGTAATCGCCGGCCGCTGCGCCTGAGAATGTTGCCGCACTCAGGGTGATCGGCACATTGCCGGTATTGGTAATCACTACGCTCTGAGACGTGCTCGAAACCCCTACCGGCACGCTTCCAAAATTGAGGCTCGCCGGAGTCAGCGTCGCGGTCGCGCTCACCGTCAGTCCGTTGCCCGTCAGGCTTACCGTTTGCGGGCTGCCTGTCGCATTATCGGTTAGCGTGATGGCGCCTGTCCGGGCGCCGGTCGCCGTTGGCGTGAAAACTACGTTGATCGTACAGGTGGCTGGAGGCGTCCTCACACTCAGTGTGGTGCAGCTGGTGCTCGAGATGCGATAGTCGCCGCTCTCCACAATGCGATCGAAAGTGACGTTCGCCGTTCCGGTATTAGTCACCGTGATCGTCTGCGGCCGTGACGTGGTTTGTCCCACCGCCTGATCCGCGAAGTCCAGCGTCGCCGGTGTGATCGTGATGGTATCCGCCGCCGCCAGCCCCGTGCCCGTAAGGGTAAAGCTGTGCGGACTGGCCGCCGTCGTGTCCGTAATCGTCACTGCGCCGGTTCGCGTTCCCGCCGCCGTAGGCGCAAACGTCACTCGGACCGAACAGGAGCCCCCGGGATTCAGCGTCTGTACGCACCCGCTGGCTAAGAAGTCGCCGTTGGCAGCCGCGCTCAGGATGGTTGCCGGGACATTGCCCGTGTTGGAGATCGAGACACTCTGCGCCGTGCTGGTCAGTCCGATTCCCACCGGATTGAAGACCAGCCCGGCAGTGCTTAGCGTCAGCGTAGCCGTTCCCGCCGCGCCGGTTCCGGTCAGATTGACAAACGAATTCGGACTGGCGTTGTTGCCTACGGAAATCGACAACGTGCCTGTCCGCTGCCCCTCTTGCGTGGGCAGGAACGAGATGCTGATCGTGCAACTGGCGTTCGTCGCCAGCGATGCCGGACAGTTGTTGGTCTCGGCGAAGTCACCCGACATGAAGAACGAACCGGCGCTCAGCGCCATCGCCTGATTGCCGATATTCGACAGCGTCACGTTTTGCGCGGGCGCAGCCGATCCCACGGTTTCGCTCGCGAAAGTTAACGCTGCCGGGGTCAGTACCGAGTAGCTCTCGTTCAGCCCATTGCCCGTCAAGGTCGTGATCGTTGTTCCGTTCAGGGTAATCGTCCCCGTCCTTGGATTCGTAATGCTGGTAGGCGTGAATGTCACGGAAATCGTGCATTCGGTTCCTCCGGCCAGGCTCGCGCCGCACGTGTTGGTTTGCGAGTAATCGCCGGTGGCGGCGATCGTCGCCGTTAGCGCGGAGGTGCCCATATCGCGCAGCGTCACCGTGAGCGGCGCACTCGGCACGCCCACCGTCTGGCTGGGAAAGCTCAGAGTCGCCGGGTAGGCTTCGCCGGACGACCCCGCCGCATTGTTGATCCGCGTCGCGAATACCTGGTCCGTAGCGCTCGCGATGGTCACCGGAAAGTCCGCGGATTGAGTTTCACCCGCAATCACCGCGTCGCCGGTGGACATCACGCCGATTCCAGGAAGGTGTACAAAGCTACTGTTGTTGCTCTCGTCCGACGAGCCTCCTAAATATGTCGAGTACGTCGCCGCGGCGCCATTCCCCGCCAGTTCCACCACGAAGGCGTCATTGCCGGATGAAGCCGCCGATGCGTTGTAGCCTTGTATCGCGTTCACGGCCGGAAAGTCCATGGCGTTCGTGTATCCGGAGAGATAGGCCGTGCAAGCCGATGCGCAGCCAGGCGCCAGCGCGATGTCGGTTGGAACGGCTTCCTGAAAGCTGATCGCGGACGACGGCCCGGCCAGAAAAGTCGAATAGACCAGCGACGTGCCCGTGGCATTCAGTTCCAGCGCGTATGCGCCTGGGTAAGTCGTTTGATAAGCGCCCGAGGTCGTCGGAAAGTCGGAGATCAGCGCGGTTCCGGTCACATAAGCGTCGCCCGATCCATCCAAAGCGATCGCGTAGGCCTGACCATAGCCCAGATAGGCCGAATAGGTCAGGGCGGTAGCTGTCGCATTCAGTTTGGTTACAAATGCCCCGCCATCGCCCAGCGCTACGCCGTTGTACTTGAACGCCGCGGCCGTTACGGGATAGTCTGCGCCCCCCAGCCCCGCCACGTAAGCATTGTTCGAGGCATCCACGGCAATTCCGTATTCGGTGGTCTGCGTCACCGGTCCGCCCAGGTAAGTCGAATACACCAGCGACGCGTTCCCGGAGGCCGTGGGATTGAACTTCGCCACGAATCCCGTTTGCCCGCCGGAACTCGGCGTCGTTTGGAAAACACCTGTCGTGGTGGGAAATGTCGCGGAGTCCGTGAACCCGGTGATGTAGGCATTTCCCGCTGCGTCGACCGCGACGCCGTTGGCTTGATCCTCGGACGAGGTCGTTCCCGCCAGATAGCTGCAATAAGTCAACGTGAGGCTCGAGTTCAAAACCGCAAGGAATGCATGGCTGCCATTGGCGACCGTGGTTTGGTAGGCGCCCGCCGTGGTCGGTAGCCCCGTATTCGCGGTACCCGCAATGTAGACCGAGCCCGCAGCGCTAACCGCCACCGCCTCTACGGAAAACGAATACGAGGTGGTCCCGATGGTCTGCCGCAGCAGCACGGCGCCGGTTGGACTCACCTTCTGCACCAGAATCAAGCCCGCCGATCTCCCAACCAGGTAAGCGTTCCCGGAACTGTCGGTGGTAGACGCCGCGATCGAATCTCCGCTCACCCCGATGAACGAAGAGTACGACACCACCGGGTCGATGACCAGAGTTCTTGACCGGTCGTAAGCGCCGATGCGGAACGAAACGACATTCCCACTGAGCTTGTAACTGCCCGGAACCCGCCGTCGTAGCCCGCCACCGTCTGCCTGATAGATGAAGGGCCGCCCAAGCCGCATCTCTCCCGCCGCCGTCTGTACCAGCAATTCGCCGCCGGCGCCAATGGCGGCTGCCGTGGCCGGCTCGACCGCGAAGCCTATGCGGCCGGGGTCTGCTCCGGGCGAAACGACAAAGTCGTACTCCAGCCGTCCCCCGTTGCCGTAATAGACCAGGTCTGTACCCGGGTAAATATCGCGGAATCGGACTGCCAGCGGCGCGGGACGCCGCGTTTTGCTCGAGGTTCGTTCTGGCGCCCGGGTTCGCGCCCAGTAGCTTTACTCGGCCCGCCGGTGTCGCGAATCCTCCGTCGCTTTGCAGCGTCACCTCGTAATTGGCGCCGTAAAGCTCGAACGCGGCACACATCAAAACCGTTACAGACAGTAGCCTCATTGCTCTCCTCCGTGTATTCACGTCGAGAGTCTCATCCGTCCCCTACGAACTCGCTCTCTTGTGGCGGGGGCGCAAAGCCGCCCTCAAACCGCCATCAATCATAATAAGCGCGTTTGGCTATTTTTGATCTTTTTTTTACGCGATCGGAGGGTTATTAGGAGCCGGAATTCCCCTGAGACGGAGGCCACAATCTGCCGCGCATGTCCAGGAACGGCCCGAATGGCTTGCCCGCCTTCGGCTCCGATCCGAACCGCAGAACATTTCCGTCCAGGTCTTCCACCTGCATTTCGTAAGCCCACGGATAGTTCGTCGGGGGATGCCTGACCTTACCTCCCCGTTCCCGCAGTTCCGCTTCGAGCGCATCCGCATCGCTGACACCGGCCCATATCCATGCCCCTGGATGGCCCTGATCCTTTTCGCATAGCATGATGTGGCACCCATCCCGCGATACCGAAGCAAACACACCCTCAGACTGCCAGTCAACCTTAAAGCCCAGGCCTTTCACGTAGTAGCCGATGCTGGCCGCAAGGTTGGCAACCCAGAAGATAGGGGTTGCCCCTCCGAGCGTGTTCGTGCCTGCCATCGCTACAGCTTAGCAGCGCCGCGGAAAGACGCGCCCCTTGGCGCTTCTATCTGCAACACTAACGAAGTGGACCTCACCTCGTATGCTCCCCAACTCCGTGAGCAAGGCGTGGCCCAATTGTGCGGCCTATTTTCTCAACCGATGCTGCTTTCCTGGGCTGAAGCCGCCGCCCGCTGTTTTTCGGCCGTGGAAACCAGGCAGCCGGTTCCCGAGCATTATGGCTTCAACGTCCATTCCCACTCCGTTCGGTTGACCGCCCTGCTCGATTTTGGCTTCGGCCGCATTCAGGAGCTGACAGCCCCGCTGGAGACGCCGGCCCTCAAGCAACTATTTTCGGAAGCTCTCGGCGACCGGTTCGCCTGCCGCCTTGAGCAGTGCTGGCTCCGTAAGAAGTTCCCGCCCTTCAAAATTCCCTCGCCCCAGTATCGTTCCCAGAACTGGCATCAGGATGGCGCGCTTGGCGTCCACTTCCCCTTACAACCGGGATCCGCCATCCCCATGACGCCTCTGGTAACGTGTTGGATCCCGTTGAACGCTTGCGGCACAAACAGTCCAGGTCTCGAGTTTATCCGCCGCCGTCAAGAATCTCTCCTGCACTTCACTGAGCTCGACGACTCCGCGTTACGCCGCCGCTTTGCGCCCGCGGACTTCTTCGCGCCCGCGCTCGAACTCGGCGATGGACTCGTGTTCCTGAATGGCGCCCTGCACCGCACCTTCGAGCATGCGCACATGAGCGAATCCCGCATGAGCGTGGAGTACCGCCTTTTTCCCGCCTAGATCGGCGCCTCGGCCAATCGCTCGTCAAGAGTCGCCTTATATTCCTCCGGCGTCTTCCCCCGCGCAAAAGACGCCGCGTTCGGCAGGCATTCAACCAGTTCATCGTAGGTCCAAGCTTTATCCCGCGGGAACGCTACATATCCAAGGGTCTCGCTCAGCCGCCAGCTGACCTTCACCACATTGTCCAGACTCGCCTCCCCTGGAACGGGCACCTCATGGTGTACCGCGATCGCCGCCGACAATTCGTCCGGAAAGTCCCAAGCCTGAGCCAGGTAACACCCCGCCAGGCAATGGTTGATGTCGAATAAGTCGCGCTCCGTCTGCATCAGATCGAATCCGAACTCCGCGGTGACATCCAGCATGCGCACGTATTCCTCCGGGTAGGCCGACATCAGCCCCAGCGTGCCCAGATTGTGCAGCAGACCGGCCGTGTAGGCAGTGTCCGAGGCAATCCCCGTCACGCGCGCGGCCTCCTCCGAGATCAGCGCCGTCACCAGGCTGTGCATCCAAACCTTACGCAGAGCTTCAATCCCGATCGACGATCGCACCATGCGTTTCACCGCCACCATGGTAGCCAGGGTCTTCACGCGATCCAGGCCCAGCAGAATCAGCGCTTGCGATACGCTCTTCACCGCATGGCGTCCGCCGAACAAAGCGGAATTCGCCAGCCGCAAAATCTCCGCCGAGAACGATGGATCCATCTTAACTAGGTCCCCAACTTCCTGGATGGGCACCTCCTCATGCCCGACGAGTGCCAGCACGCGCTGCGCAATCGCCGGAAACGGGGGTAACAAGCAAAGCGCCCAGGGCGCTTGGGGACGGGCGAGGGTGGTCGACATATGTTTTCCACTAATCCTATCGGCGCTTCCCCTCGACTGCATTAGGGACGGGCGGCGCGTCGGACTCCATCGTGTTGCAGCCGCACCCCGCACCGATGTATCGTCATTCTCGTGACGATAACCCGACGCATGATCCTCGCCGCCCTCCCCGCCGCTGCCGCCGTCCACGCCCAGCGCGCCGCCAAACCGATGTGGAAGCCCAAACTCGGCGTGCTCTGCGAATTCTCCGACGCCAACCTGGAATTCGTCAAAGCCGAAGGCTTCACCAGCATGCAGCTCCGGCTCGATCCCGACAACCTCGACGACACCGCCATCGCCGCCATCAAAGACAAGATCCAGCGCGCCGGCATCTACGTCTCCTCCCTCGCCGTCGACGGCAACCACATCGATCCCGATCCCGCCCGCCGCGCCAGGCAAAACGAATGCACCGCCCGCTGCATCGAACTGTGCGGCAAGCTCGGCATCCCCAACATCGGCGGCCAGTCCGGCACCATCAAAGGCCGCTCCCTCGCCGACCAGGTCGACGAAATCGTCCGCGTCTACACCGATAAGTATTTCCCGCTCTGCGAAAAGCACAACGTCCGCATCCTCTGGGAACCCTACGCCGGAGGCCCCAACATCGCCACCGGTCCCGTCGGCTGGGAGGCCCTCTTTAAGGCCTTCAATAACAGCCCCCATGTGGGTCTCCAGTTCGATCCCTCCCATCTCGTCTGGCAGTTTATGGATCCGGTGCAGGCCGCCCGCGATTTCGCCGACGAAAATCTACGACGTCCACCTCAAAGACACCGAGATCCTCTGGCACGTCGTACGCCGCGCCGGCATCCAGCCCGTCAATCACGCCGATTGGTGGCGCTTCCGCGTCCCCGGTTATGGCTCCGTCGATTGGAAAGGCTTCTTCTCCGTGCTCGCCGAAGTCGGCTATACCGGCGCCATGAACATCGAAAACGAAGATGAGTTCTTCTACCCCGCCTATTCCGAACGGAACTTCACCGAACAGTACAAACGCGGCTTCCGCGTAGCCCACGAGTTCCTGAAGACCCTTGTCCCGCCGGTGACGGCATAGCGCCATCGGCTACATTCATCATGGAAGGAATCGCACTAGCCTATGAAACCAATCTTCATCTGTCCGCTCGCGCTGATCGCGGCCGCCTGCCCCGCCGCCTACGGACAACTCAACCAGGTGCGCGGCAACGCGCCCGGCAATGTCCCGCAGCAGACTTACTCCATCCATCGCCTCAGCGCCGACCACGCCGAAGGCATCACCACCCTGGATATGAATGGCGATGGGCGTCCCGATATCGTCAGCGGCGCTTATTGGTATGAAAACCCCGGACCGCAGGGCGGGGAATGGAAGCGCCACCAGTTCCGTGAAGTCGATATCGTCGGCGAATTCGTTTCCGACTGCGGCGAGTGGGTCGTCGACGTCAACCACGATGGCGCGCCCGATATCGTCACCGTCGGCTGGATGACCGACGGCGTGTTCTGGTACGAAAATCCTAAAAAACAGGGCGTCATGTGGCAGCGCCACTTCATCACCCACTCCATCGAAACCGAAGGCGGTTGGATGGCCGACCTCAACGGCGATGGCCAGCCCGACCTTGCCCTCGCCCACTATGGACGCTCCGGCGTCATCTGGATCGACTTCGCGGGCCCTGAGCCGAAGGTCCACCACGCCGGCGGTCACGACCAGGACGGCCACGGCATCGGCATCGCAGACATCGACGGCGACGGCAAAATGGACCTGCTCACTCCCCACGGCTGGTTCAAAAACATCGACGCCAACAACGACCAATGGGAATGGCACGGCGAATGGGACCTCGAGGAAGCCGGCTTCCCCATCATCGGCTACGACGTCAACAACGACGGCAAGATGGACCTCATCTACGGCCGCGGCCACAGCTACGGCCTCTATTGGCTCGAACAGCAGGGCGACCCCGGGCACCGCAAATGGGTGAGGCATACCATCGACGAATCTTTCTCCCAGGTGCACGCCCTGAAACTGGTCGACCTCGATGGCGATGGCCAGATGGAATTGCTGGCCGGAAAACGCTACCGCGGCCACGATGGCAACGATCCCGGCTCCCACGATCCGCTTGTAATCTATTACTACAAAATCAACCGCTCCACCGGCGAATTCACCCGCTATCCCATCTCGCTCAACGGCACCGCCGGCGCAGGCACCCAGTTCGTGGTCGCCGACCTCGATGGCGATGGCGACCTCGATATCGCCACCGCCGGCAAGACCGGCCCGCATTTCTTCGAAAATCTGCAAATCGATCGCGTCTCCAAGGCGCAGCGCGAACAGGAGCTGCTGCTCGAAAAGAATTGGCCCTTCGAAGGCGAGGGCGCCAAGACCAAGTGGCAGCATTGAGATGAAACCATGAAAGCCCTTTTCATCGGCGGAACGGGCATCATCAGCACCGCATGCACTCGTCTGGCAGCAGACCGGGGCATCGAAGTGACTATCCTGAATCGCGGCACCCGGGCCGTCGATTTGCCTGCCTCGGTCAGAACCCTTTCCGTCGACATTGCCGACACCGCCGCTGTCTCGCGCGCGCTCGGCAGCGCCACGTTTGACTCCGTAGTAGATTTCATTGCGTTCGAACCGGCCCACATCGATCGCGCCATCGAGCTGTTCCGCCACCGCACCCGTCAGTACATCTTCATTAGTTCCGCCAGCGCCTATCAGAAGCCCGCCACGCATTACAAGATCACCGAATCCACGCCGCTCGCCAATCCTTATTGGGATTACGCCCGCCAGAAAATCGCCTGCGAAGACCGTCTGAACCGCGCCTATCGCGAAGAAGGCTTTCCCATCACCATCGTGCGTCCTTCGCTCACTTATGGCGATACCCAGGTCACTCTCGCCATCAATAGCTGGACCAAGTCCTACACCGTGGTCGATCGCATGCGCCGCGGCAAGAAAGTAATCGTACCCGGCGATGGCGCCTCCATCTGGGTCATCACCCACAACACCGATTTCGCCAAAGGCCTGGTCGGACTGCTGGCCCGTGAGCAAGCCATCGGGCACGCCTTCCACATCACCAGCGAGGAGGCCATGCCCTGGGACGAGTGGTATCGCATCACCGCTCAAGCCGCCGGCGCCGAGCCCAACCTGATTCACATCCCGAGTGACTTCATCGCCGCCTGCCTCCCCGATGCGCGCGGCAGCCTGACCGGCGATAAAGCCGTCAGCGTGGTTTTCGATAACTCCAAAATCAAGAGCTTTGTCCCCGATTACCGCGCCACGCTCCCGTTTACGCAAGGCATCCGCCGCACCCTCGCCTGGTTCGACGCCGACCCCGCCCGCCAACAGATCGATGACGAAGCCAACGCCCGCTGGGACCAACTGATCGCGGCGTATGAACGCGGCCTGCAACAAGCCATCCGCGATTTCCAGCCTTGAAGTAGAATTCTTCGGATTCATTCCCGATTTTTGCGATAATGTGCCTGATCGCACAGTGAGACGCACAGAGATCCGCGCCGCGCAAATTCGCCTGCTTTACGATAACTCCAGCGTAGGGATCGTCGTCACTCTCATCGCTACACTCGTCCTCGCGCGCCTGCAATGGCGCGTGATCGCCCACCCTACAATTCTCGGATGGGCGGTCTTCATGACCCTCGTCTGCGCCGCGCGCTTTGCACTAGCCCGCCGCTACCGCCGCACGCAGCCCATCGAACGCAGCGCCATACCCTGGGGCTCCGCCTTCGCCATAGGCGCGGGTCTGGCTGGCGCCGGTTGGGGCTCGGCCGCTGTCTTCTTATATCCATCCAGTGCCCTGACCAACCAGCTTTTCCTGTTCTTCATTCTCGGCGGCATGATGCTGGGCGCCGCCTCGCTGCTCTCTCCCTGGCGAGCCGCGTACCTCGCTTTCATCGTTCCAACCGGCTTGGCGCCCGCCGCCCGGCTCCTGTTCCATGCCGATGAGTCCCATCTGTTCATGGCCGTGCTGTCCATCCTTTTCAGCCTGGCCACGCTCATTACCACCACGCGAATTCATCGCACCATCCTCTCGTCCATCAGCCTGCAATTCGAAAACCAAGATCTTGTCCAGGATTTGCGCGCCTCCAAGAGCCATGCCGAGGCGCTCAACCAGCAACTCGAAGTGCGCGTCGAGGAGCGTACCGCCGAGCTGCACCGCTCGGCCGAGCAACTGCGCGCCGAAATCGTCCAGCGCGAGCAGGTGGAAGAAGAACTGCTCCAAGCCCGCAAGCTCGAATCCCTCGGCGTGTTAGCCGGCGGCATCGCCCATGACTTCAACAATTTCCTGACCGTGGTGCAAGGCAATATCGAAATGGCCAAGCTTCGGCTTAGCCCCGGCGAGCCGGTACAGGCCATCCTCGACCAAACCTCGAGCGCCTGCCGGCGCGCTACCTTCCTGGCGTCACAGTTGCTCACCTTCGCCAAAGGAGGCGCGCCCGTCCGCCGCCTCGCATCCGTCGCCGACCTGATTATGGACGCCGTCCATCTGGCCCGTGCCGGCGCCCAAACCAGCATCGATGTCGGCATAGCGCCCGATCTCTGGTTTGCCGAAGTGGACCCCGGCCAGATCGGCCAGGTCCTGCATAACATCCTGCTCAACGCCCGCCAGGCGATGCCCGAGGGCGGCATCATCGAAGTCCACGCCGCCAACCTTTCCACCGCCGACGCTCCCACCGCGCCGCGCGTCAGAATCGGCATTCGCGACTACGGCTGCGGCATCCCCTCCGAAATCCTGCCCCGCATCTTCGACCCGTATTTCACCACCAAGGCCGGCGGCAGCGGCCTCGGCCTCGCGACCGCCTATGCCATCGTCGCCAAGCATCACGGCACGATTTCCGTTGAGTCGAAGCCCGGCGACGGAACCGCCTTCACCATCGACCTTCCCGCCTCCCGCGAACGGCCCGTCCCCCAATCCCCCGTGGCCGCGCCCGTTTACTCCGGCTCCGAGCGCCTGCTCGTCATGGACGACGAAGCCGCCCTCCGCAAACTGCTCGAAGCCGTCCTCACCAAGCTTGGCTACCAGGTTGCCACGGCCGGCGATGGCGCCGAAGCCATCGCCATGTGTGAAGATGCCAAAGCCCAGAACCGGCCGTTTGCGGCAGCGCTACTGGATCTCACCGTTCGGGGCGGCATGGGCGGCGTCGAGGCCGCCGCACGCCTCAAGGAATTGGATCCCTCGCTGAAATTGATCGTATCGAGCGGCTACTCGGATGCCCCGGTCATCGCCGACTTCCGCCGCTATGGCTTCGACGATGTCATGCCCAAGCCCTGGGCTCTCGCGCAAGTGAGCGAAGTATTCCGCCGCGTCCTCGTCCCAGGTCCCGATAGCAGCGCCCATAGCCGCCGGGAACCTTAACCGGTCCGTGGTGTCTTTAACTTATGCGCGGTTTCCTGCTCGACCTCACCTACTCGCTCCGCCTTCTGCGGAAGTCACCCGGCTTCGCATCGTTAGCCATCCTCTGCCTGGGTCTCGGCATCGGCGTGAACACCGCCGTCTTCGGCATGCTCGACTATCTGTTTTTCCGCGCCATGCCCGTCGACCACCCCGATCGCCTCGTGGTCCTCGGCCGCGCATCCAGTCAACTGCTCTCCTGGCCGGACTATCGCGATCTGCGCGCCCGCAGTCAATCCATCGCCACCCTGGCCGCCTCCAATCCCACCGAATCCAGCCTCGACTTCGATGGCGAAACGCACGCAGCCGCCGCCGAAGCCGTCTCCGCGGATTATCCCCAGGTCATCGGCGCACGCCCCTTCATGGGCCGCTGGTTCACCCGCGATGACGCGCAAGAAGCGGTGATCGGCTATCGCGCCTGGCAGCGTTGGTTCCATGCCGACCCCCATGTCATCGGGAAACGCGTGCGTTCCGAGACCCAGTGGTATACCATCGCCGGGGTAGCGCCCCGCGAATTCGCCGGTATCTACCTCCCGCTCAACATGGATATCTGGGTGCCCTTCGGCACGTGGTCGCGCCAGTATCCCGAACTGGCCGTGCAACTGGAAGACCGCACCCACCCGCGCGTCTTCGTCTTTGGCCGCCTTCAGCCCGGCATTTCGCTGTCCCAAGCCCGGGCCGCGCTAAACACCGTAGCCGCGCCCCCAACCGCCGCCATCGTCGTCGAACATGTCCGCGGCGTTCCCAATGCCCGCAGCCGCAGCCAATCCGTCCCGATCGCCGCCGTCCTCCTCGCTGTCGTAGCCAGCGTCCTGTTGATCGCCTGCGTCAACGTTGGCAACCTGCTGCTCGCCCGCGCCGCCGCCCGCGAACGCGAAGTCTCCCTGCGTCTTGCCCTGGGCGCCCGCCGCGGCCGCATCGTCCGCCAACTTCTCACCGAAAGCTTGCTGCTGGCTGCCGGCGGCGGCGTCCTGGGAATGGTGCTCGGCGTCTGGACCAGCCGCCTGCTCGAAGTCCTGCTGCCCACCTCCGCCTTCGGCGAAGCTCTGCGTCTGGACCTGACCCCCGACGCCTCCGTGCTGCTTTGTAGTGGCTTGCTGGCCGCCGCCAGCACGCTGATCTTCGGACTTGCCCCCGCCTGGCGCGCCAGCCGTACCGATGTCATCTCAGCTCTGAAGGGCGACACTCACCCAAGCTCGCGCTTCGGCCTGCGCCGCCTGTCGCTCATCGCTCAAGTTTCTTTGTCGCTGGTCCTGCTGCTCACCGCCGCCTTGTTCTTGCGCGTGCTCTTTTCGTTCCAATCCGCCGACCCCGGCTTCGCGTTCAACCATCGCGTCTACGTGACGGCGCTCGCCTCCGCTCCCGAATTCACGCCCGAAACCAGCCGCCAGTTCTACGCGAGCACGCTCGACGAACTGCGCCGCTTGCCCGGCGTAACGGGAACAGCCATCACCAACCTGCTGCCTCTCACCCCAGTCAATCCGGACTGCGTCTCCGAACCCGGCCGCGATCCCATCCCAGCGGCCACCAGCACCGTTAGCCCCGGCTATTTCTCCGCCCTGGGCATCGCCCTGATCGCCGGCCGCGACTTCGACAGCGCCGACAAGCCCGGCGGCGCCGCTGGTGGCTATCGTCAATCAAGCCCTGGCATCCCGCCTCTGGCCTGGTCAATCCCCGCTGGGTAAGCGCCTTCTCTTCGGCTGCCGCGATCGCCGGTCTCTTCAAGTGGTCGGCCTGGCGCGCGACGCGCGCCTCCAGTCGCTAGGCCAACCCGCCGGCCCCCACGTCTTCCGCGCCTTCGCTCAGGATTCAGGCGGGATTCAGAACATCATCGTGGCAACCGTACCGGCCGGTGGAGCGCCTCTCGAAATGATTCGCAAAACCGTCACCCAGCGCAACACTGCCGCCCGCATCTATGGAGTCCGCCCACTCGCCGAATGGGTCGATCGATCCTTCTGGCAGGTGCGTTGGGAGGCTTCCATGCTCGCAGTCTTCGGCGTCCTGGCGCTGATCCTGGCGGCAGTCGGATTGTACGGTGTCGTCGCCTGCCACGTAACCGGCCGCACTCGCGAAATCGGCATCCGCGTGGCCGTTGGCGCCAAACCCGCAAATGTTCTCTTTATGATTCTCCGGCAGGGTTTGCAGCTCACGTTAATTGGCCTTGCCATCGGCCTGGCGGCCGCGGTCGTTCTGACCCGCGCCATGACCCGCCTGCTGTTCGATGTCAGCGCCACGGATCTAACGGCCTACGCCTCGGTTACCGCGCTATGGCTGATCGTGGCCGCCGCGGCCTGCTATTTCCCGGCCCGCCGCGCCGCCAAAGTGGATCCCACGGTCGCGCTCCGTTATGACTGATGGCCTTTTCAGCGCTGCGCCCAATACCGGTTCCGGGCCTGCACGGTCAGTCCCTTCTGATGCGTCGTGAGCTGAATTTTCCGGAATTCCGAAATACTGACCGGCTGGTCGGATTCGTAGCCGATATTGTATTGGCTTCGTAATTCTTCCTGAAGCTGCGTGAATATATCGTCCAGGCTTTGCTTCTTCGAAACCTCGAATAAGCCGCCCCCCGTCTCCCGCGACATCCTCGCCAAAACGCCCCGCCCGTCTCCCCCGCCAAACCCTCCGTAAAACCCTTCGTCCGAAAACAGAATCGAATAGATCAGCGTGTCCGACTTCTGCGCCGCCTCGATCGCATCCCCAAGACTAGCCGCGCTTCCGGTGTCAACGCCGTCCGTCAAGCACGATCAGCGCCTTCCGTCCGCTCTGCCCCTGCATGATCTCCTTCGACGCCTTCCACATGGCGTCATACAACATCGTTCCGCCGCCGGTCTGGCTCCGTAAATCGTTCATGCTCGGCGTGTCTACCCGCTGCAGCGCCTCGCTCAGTTTCAAAAACGAAGACGTCAGCTCCTGCCGCAAAATCGGCGACAAGTCGAACTGCATGATGAACACATGATCTTTTTTCTCGCGCAGCACCTGCTCCAGGAAGCTGTAGGACGCGATCCGCTCCGACTCCATCACCCGCTTCTGGCTCATGCTGGTGTCGATCATCAGCCCGATGGTCAGCGGCAAATCCGTCTGCCGCGAAAAATACTTGATCGCCTGCGGCCGCCCGTTCTCCGACACCGAAAAATCGTCTTTGTTCAAGTCGCGCACGAACGCGCCCTTCTTGTTCCTCACCGTCGCCAGCACGCTCACGACTTTCACTTCCGATTTGAACGTGGGCAGTTCGTCCTGCGCCGCGACAGGCGGCGACGGGATTCCCAATAGCGCAGCCACCACCGCCGCGCCTGACAGACGTTTCATCGCATTCTCCATGGTTCGGGGCCGTTTGCCAGATCCGGCATCCGCTCGAAAAGCTTGGGATTGTACTTGGCCTCCACCTCATAATCGGCGTCCCATACCGACTCGCTGACCGACGCCGCTGCAGTGACCCGCCTCGGCAGCATCACTCCCTGGAAGTCCACATATCGCGCTAGGCGGAAATCGGAATGAGGCGCGTGCTTCTCTTTCGGCATAGCCAGAGACAAGACTCTTTCGGGCAACCCGGCGCCATCTAAAAATAACTTGTAGCTGCGCCCGCTGACCTCTACGGTGAGAACGCGGCCCCGCGCCTCCACCGGCCGCGGATGCATCCACGCCGTTTCCAGCAGAAAAACCAGTTGATTCAGAACCAGTCGCTCGCGTTCCTGATTGGTCAACGGCCGAGTCCCCCGTGGCGCTCCCGTCGCATCGGCCGCAGCCTTGTCAGACGCTCCATCCACCACCAGCGCGCGCTGGTTTCCTCCCACCCCCGCGCCGTCAAATTCAAAATACCGGTCGGGAAACACGCACAGCCAGTTGGTCGCCAGACCGGGGAAGTTTTGGGCCGCCGGCTTCAAGAAAATCGCCAGCGAATGGACCGCCCGCAACCGCTCGGAGCCGCCCTTGGCCTGCACCGCTTGCTCCCATAATTCTTGCGGATCCTGGGCGTAAGCGGCGGTAAGTGCGGCCAGCGTGGCGGCCGCGGCAAAGACGCGCTTCATCTGCAATTCCTTAAGTTAACAGAGTGACGGCAAGACGCGATAACCTATTACATCGTGAACGACGCGGAACAGGCGCAGGCCCGCAGTACAACAGCCACACACTCAATGACGCACGCGAAAACCGTGCGTTTCGCCGCCATCATTCCCGCCTACCGCCCGGAACAGGCCCTCCTCTCGCTGGTCGCTGCCTTAGCCCAACAGCCCGTCTCCGCCATCGTCCTGATCGACGACGGCAGCGGCCCGGCTTACGAACATATCTTCAGCCACGCCGCGGCCTTCCATAACGTCTACGTGGTCCGCCACGCCGTCAATCTGGGCAAAGGCGCCGCTTTGAAATCCGGCTTCAACTACGCCCTGTGCAACTTCCCCGATTTACAAGGAGTCGTCACCGCCGATGCCGACGGCCAGCACCATCCAGACGATATCGCCCAAGTGGCCCGCGCGCTCGCCGCGGAGCCCGATCGCATCGTCCTGGGCGCCCGCACGATGAACCCCTCCGTGCCCCTCCGCAGCCGCGTCGGCAATATCGTAACCCGCGCCGTCATGGCTGCCGTCGTAGGCGAGCGCGTCGCCGATACCCAAACCGGCCTGCGCGGCATCCCCGCCGCCTTCCTGCCGCACCTCATGCGCCTGGAAGCGAATGGCTACGATTTCGAACTCGACATGCTCGTCGCCGTTCGCCAGCGCGCCATCCGCATCACCGAAGTTCCCATTCGCACCATCTACGAGCCCGGCAACCGGACGTCTCACTTCAATCCGCTGCTCGACTCGATGAAGATTTACTTCGTCCTGCTGCGCTTCAGTTCCGCCTCCCTCATGACCGCCGCGCTCGATACCCTGGTCTTCTATCTCGCTTACCGGCGCTCCGGCAATCTGGCTGCCTCGCAAGCGCTCGGCCGCATCCTGGCGGTTGCGTTCAATTACACCGTAGTCCGCCGCGCCGTCTTCTTCACCAAGCTCAAGCACGCTTCCGTGCTGCCGAAATATCTACTCCTCGTCCTCCTCAGCGGCACCGCGTCCTATGCCGGAATCCAACTGCTCGGCCGGCAGTTCCATATTCAGCCCCTGCCCGCCAAACTCCTGGTAGAAACCCTGCTGTTCTTCGCGAATTTCGCCATCCAGCGCGACTTCATCTTCGGAAAAACGCCGCCCATCTCCCGGCCGAAACCTGTTCGTCCCGCCTGGATCGACACCATCCCCCGCTGGATTCCCCCAGCCGTCCTGACCGTCTTCGCCCTGTTGCTGCTCGCTGTAGTCGCCTACGGCCTCACCGGCTTGGATCTGCGCAACGCCGGCTGGACGAAGATTGGCCGGACGCGCCTGATCCACTACATCTTCTACTTCGTGGCCGCCAGTTCCGTCGTGCTGCTCACCGTTCCCTGGGCCTATCCTGCCATCGTCGCCGGACTGATCCTCATCGCAACGATGATCGCTCTGGGGCCCCTCGCTACCTTGGCGGCGTTGTTTTTTCTGCTCTCCTCCTATGCCCTGGGTTCCCGCCTCCTCGCCCCGCGCGACGATGCCCCGGCCGAAGATCATGTCTGCGCCGCCCTTTTGGGCATGGCCGTCTACATCTTCCTGATGACCCTCCTGGCGCGCCTTCCCGTAAACTACCCGGCCGCCTACGCCATCGCCTTAGCCATTCCGCTGCTCTTCAACCTCCGCATGGTTGGCCGCAGGATCACGGCCTGGACCCGCGCCCTCGCCGCCAAACGCAAACGGTCCTGGCGGCAAAGCTCCGCCTTCGCCCTCCTGGTCTTCGTCATCGGCATTCATTGGATCGTCGTTCCCCAGCCCGAATGCGGCGCCGACGCGTTGGCCATGCACCTGGCCATTCCGGTCAACGTCTCCCTGCACCACGTGATGACTTACCGCCCTGATCGCATGCTCTGGTCCGTCATGCCCATGGGCGTCGATTGGTGTTACACCATCGTCTACCTGTTGGGGGGGGAGTATGCCGCACGCCTGCTGAACTTCGCCATCCTGCTTCTTCTGCTCGCGCTGCTCTACCGCCTCGCCCGCCGCTGGCTCTCGCCCGCTCTCGCCTATATCGTCATAGCCCTGTTCGCCAGCACGTCCATGGTCCAGCTTGTTACCGGATCCCTCATGGTCGAAAATCTCCTCGCCGCCATGATCCTCGCCGCCGTCGGGGCCCTCACTCGTCTTAACGATACGGGCCGCCGCCGCTGGCTCTACGCCATGCCGGTCTTCGCGGGCACGGCCCTCGCCATCAAACTCGGCGGCCTACCCTTCGCCATCGCCCTGCTCCCCTTCGCCTGCATCGAAGTGAACCGCCAGTGGCGCCGCCTCGGCCGGAGGCCCGCCCTCGCCGCCCTGCTGGCCGTGATCCTATTCCTGTCAGCCGCTGCGCCCACCTACGCCATCGCCTGGCGCATGACCGGCAACCCCATCTTTCCCTTTCTGAACGACAAACTTCCTTCGCCCATCCTCGATCGCTCCGCCAACATTACCGACTACCGTTATGTGCAAAAGCCGACCTGGCATTCGCCCTTCGACTTGACCTTCCACACCAACCGCTACTTCGAAGGCCGCGCCGGATCGCTGGGCTTCCAGTATCTGCTGCTCGTACCGCTGGGCCTGCTCGCCGCCGCTTTCATCAAGCGCCCGCCGGCCGGCGTCGTTGCCATCGTCTCTCTCGCCGCGGCCGCCGCCGTAGCCAAACTGCTGCCCAACGCGCGCTACTTCTATCCCGCCCTGCCGCTGTTGCTGCTGCCGCTTGCCGCCCTGCTCGGATGGCTCGCCCCCTCCGCTCTGCGCCGCGCCCTGGTCACTCTGGCCGTTCTCTGCGTGCTGCTCAACACCTGGTTTCTCGCGGCATCCAACTACTCGCACGGCGATTTCTACGAGCGTTCGCCGCTCTCCGCCGCCATGCGCGCAGCCTATCTCCACAAACATGCTCCGGTCCGCGAAATCGGGCAGTACATGAATCGCCAGCATCCCGGTGCGCCCGTCTTCATCGCCGATGGCAGCGATATCGCCGCCTTCAACGCCGAAGCCGTCACCAACGGCTGGCATCAGTATCACGCTTACACCCGCCTGGCGAAGACCCACACCGCCGACGAAGCCTACCGCCTCCTCCATGACTGGAACATTCGCTACGTCGTAGCTCCCAAACCCGCCTACGACGTCGAAGTCCATCCGGCCGCCATCCAATCGCTTCTCGATGCCTGCACCACGCCCGAATACCAATCCACCGGCTTCTATCTCGCCCGCATCGAACCCGGCTGCGCCACTCCCCAACATGCCCAGCGAGTTCCGCTTCCCATGCAACCCGGCGCCTATGACGATTTCGATCCCTCCATCGTCTACGATGGTCCCTGGATTCGCGACCGCCGCTTCAGCGAGCCCTTCGCACACACTCTCACTTACATCAACGTCCCCGGCGCCACCGTGCGCTTCGCCTTCAACGGCAGCTTGCTCAGCTACGTCTACACCAAAGCCGCCAACCGCGGCATCGCGGCCGTCGATATCGACGGTGTGCGCCAACCGCCGGTCGATCTCTACTCGGCCGAAACTGCCTGGCACCACCTCTCCATGTTCAAGGTTCCG
This sequence comes from Bryobacterales bacterium, assembly GCA_963738375.1. GTDB lineage: Bacteria > Acidobacteriota > Terriglobia > Bryobacterales > Bryobacteraceae > Bog-159. Next base: position 171,926 of record CAVTWL010000012.1, read on the forward strand.
CCCGGACGCCACACCGCCACCATTACCGTGGACCCGGACAAGAACTCCAAGTCCTCCGACCGCTACATCGATGTGGATGGCTTCGTCGTCCAATGACCGTCCCACCCACGGAAAAACTAGCACGCCCCGCCGCGCTCGCTACAGGCGCGGCCGTCTTTGCCTGGTTCGTCTACGTCACTCGCGCCGGCCTCTCGTCCTGGTTCGACGCCGACGACCTGATGAATATCTTCTATTGCTGGTCGCGCCCCTGGTCCGCCCTGCTCAAAGCCAACGTGGAATTCTGGTCCACCTACTATCGCCCCGGTGGCGGCCTGTTTTACCGTTCCATCTACGCCGTCTGGGGATTCCATCCCCTGCCATTCCGCATCGCCATTCTCGTCCTTCTCTCCGTCAACTTCTTCCTGATGGCCACCGTCATCTGGCAGCTCACCGGGGCGCGCTGGGGCACCCTCGTCTCCCTCATGCTGTTCATCAATCCCGCCTTCTCCGCCGCCTATTTCGATACCGGAACCGTCTACGACGTCTTCGGCTTCACCCTGTTCTGGTCGTCTTTCGTCATCTATGTCCGCACCCGCCGCAACGGCGCCATCCCCGGCTGGGGACGGTCCGCGCTCATCCTGGCTCTCTTCATCCTCGCCCTCGACACCAAGGAAATCTGCGTCCTCTGGCCCTTGGCCTTCGCCTTCTACGAATTGGTATGGCATCCGCCGGCCGCCTGGAAGCCCCGCGAATTATGGCGCTGGACGCTGCATGAAGGCCGCCTCATCGCCATCGGAGGCGTATGCGATATCGCCTACGTGCTAGGCAAACGCTACGGTCCCGATTCCCTCTGGAAGGAAGCCGCCTATCACCCGAACTTCTCCGTCCTGGCGTTCTTCCAGGCGCAATCCCACTATCTGCGCCAACTGATCTACATGCCCGTCAACCTGAGCGTGAAGCAGATCGGTTCCATTCTGCTGGTCATGCTCTGCCTCGCCGTCCTCACCCGCCGCCGCGGCCTCCTCTGGGGTGTTGCTTTCGTCATCGTGGGAGTGCTCCCGCTGGCCTTCATCCCCATGCGCGGCGGCTTCGCGTATCTCGTGCCCTCGCTGGGTTACGCCGTCTACATCGCCGGCCTGCTCGATTGGCTGTTGGAAAAATGCCTGCCTTGGCCCGCGTGGCTGCGCGCCGCCGCCCAAGTTGCCTTGTTCGCCCTGCTGGTCGTGAAAATGGTCCCGTGGCAGACCAAGTGGATCGACCTGCATGCCCGCGCGGCGCAGGGCATGCAAGCGCGCTACCGCACCTACATCGACCAGATTCGCGCCCTAATCCCCGCTCCGCGCCCCGGCGCGCGCATCGTCCTGCTATCCGACGCCGAAGGCCGCGACGATTACGACGTCTACTTCGTCATCCACCTCGCCTACGGCGATCCCAAAATGGTGGTGGAGCGTGGAGTCGTGTATCAGCAGCATAATCTCCCTGTAAATCCGCGCAACTACGATTACGTCCTCGACTGGGTCGATAACCGCTTCGTCCTCGTCCCGCCGCCCAAGTAGAGGTATCATCGTTCGCATGTTCCACCGTGTCCCGGCCTTGCTCTTGTCCCTCGCGCCGCTAGCCTTCTCGCAAAACTGGCCCTCCTTCCGCGGACCCGCCGCCTCCGGTGTCGCCGACCACCAGAACCTGCCCGTGAAATGGGATGCCGCACATGGCGCCAACATCGCGTGGTCCGCCGCCATTCCAGGACTCGCTCACTCCAGCCCCATCGTCTGGCAGGATCTCGTCTTCGTCACCACCGCCGTCAGCAGCCGCCCCGATGCCTCCTTCAAACGCGGACTCTACGGTGATGGCGATGCTTCCGACGACGTCACCTCGCAGCAGTGGAAGCTCCTCTGTCTCGACCGCAAAACCGGCAAGATCCTCTGGGACCGCATCGCCTACGAAGGCCCACCCAAGGAAAAGCGCCACATGAAGTCCACGTACTCCAATGCCACTCCGGCCACCGACGGCAAACTCGTCGTTGCCTTCTTCGGCTCGCAAGGTCTGTACGCCTACGACCTGTCCGGCAAACTGCTGTGGAAGCGCGACCTCGGCAAGCTCAACGTTGGCGCATACGATCTTCCCGAATACGAATGGGGCACCGCCAGTTCGCCCATCCTCTACGGAGGCAATGTGATCGTGCAATGCGACCAGCAGAAAGGCTCGTTCCTCGAAGCCTTCGACGGCCAAACCGGCGCGACAGTCTGGAAAGCCAACCGCGACGAATTGCCTTCCTGGGGAACCCCGGCCGTCTATCACGGCCCATCCCGCACGGAGCTGGTTACCAATGGATCGAACTTCGTGCGCGGCTACGATCCCGCCACCGGCAAAGAACTCTGGCGTCTCGGGCGGCAGTTCCAAGATCACTGCGCCCACGCCCGTCTTCGGCGATGGCATGATCGTGGTCGCCAGCGGCCGGCGCCCCGAAGCGCCCATCTTCGCCATCCGCGCCGGCGCCGCCAGGAGACATAACCGGCGACGCTCGCTGGGTCGCATGGCAGAAGCAACAGCGCGGTCCCTACATGCCGACGCCGCTCATTTACGATGGCTACCTCTACGTGCTTGGCAATGCCGGCGTCTTCGATTGCTACAGCCTCGTCACCGGCGAGAAGAAATCTATCGCGAGCGCATTCCGCATCAAGGCTCCGGCTTCAGCGGCTCCCCCGTGGCTTCCGACGGCCGCATCTACCTGCCCAGCGAAGATGGCGACATCTTCGTGGTGAAAGCCGGTCCCGCATTTCGAGTTGCTGCAGAAAAACGAAATGGGCGAACCGTTGATGGCCTCTCCCGCCATCTCATCCGGCGCGCTGTTCGTGCGAACGCAGCATAACCTCTGGGCGATATCGTCGAAAGTAAACAACGACGCGTCTGCTCGCGGCCCCAGTTAGAATTACCACTAGCTGCATCCGGTCGAGACCAGATGCGGATCTCACGCCGCGAGTCTAAACGGCGTCCGAAGGCATGATATGATCCTCGCATGTCGCCGCTCGAAAAGGAACTGGAATCGGCGCTTCTCAACCTGTACGAAGAGTGGAAGAAAATCGACTACCGTGCGGGCTTCTTTATACGAATGTTGAAGCCTTCCGACCGGATCTACAAGGGCCCCGTCGGCACCCTCAAGCACTTGCTCAGCAAGACGCCAACGGAAAGATCTGGCTTCCAACGGCTCCGTCGTGTCGGGCGGCTCGACTTGACGATCGAAGCGCTCTTGAAAGACAGGAAGTGGCACAGCTTGTTTGAGGAGTGGGAAATTGCACGCGCTGCGGAGCGTTTGCGACTTGGGGGTTGACGGTTAATGGCCGTGGCGAACGGGTATTCTCATTTCCAAATAATGCTTAATGAAGGCGCGAGCTTCTAACTTCCTTGGGAAGCGCTTTGTTATACCTTGGAATGCGATGCTGAAAATCGAAGTGCCATGGCTCCGCGTATACAATACAACTGCCTTTGAACTCTTCGTACCCTGACTTTCTGGATGGCTTGATTGTCCGTCAGGCCTGACCCATTCGGACTGGTTGGAAACGCAATAACCGCGCCCGGCGGCTGTCGGAATTGGCGTGCCTAATCCTCAAAGCTGGAACCGCCTCATGGAGTGGTTGAAACGGATCGGAACCCTCGGAGAAGTGCTGAGAGTACGCCAAATGAAGCTGGCCCGCGTCATCGTCCCCCACAATCAGATCGATGACCCTTTAGCAGACTGCCCCCGAAGCAAGAAGGTTTTAGGAAATGGCCCCTGGCCGCAAATCTTGAAGGAAAGGAAATCCTTGTACCAGTCCCCGTCAGGCACCTCGGGTTTGGATTCCACCCAAAGGCGAAGCTGATTGAGGTCTTCCAAAGCGATTGACCGATCACGCATCCGTTCGATGAGATGGTGGCGCACTCCGACGGGAAGGTTGTCCCAAGTTTGAATCTTGGGCATTAGCCGCCAAATACCATGCGACCCAGTTCGTCCCCCAAGCGCCGCGCCTCTTCAGGGTCCGAAGCGCCGCGAAAACGTTCGGCCAATTCGAAGAACTGCTGTTGCTTCCTGGTTTGCGCCTCCATTCCGTCCTCGATGAGCTCAACGAGCATACGGTTCGCGCTGAGACGGCGGGTCTTGGCCATCGAGCGTACCCGCGCCGCGATAGTGGCGGGAAGGCTGATGCTCTGGCGAATGGTTTTGTTGGCCGTCCTCATAGCACCATTATGCACCGGAATGGTGGCGTCCCGAAACACTGTGACTTGGAATCGGCTTTCTAACGGGCATAAACGCGTCCACACCCTGCCGCGGAATGCTTCGAAACCAGCCGGCCCCCCCCCAGCCACCCATGACTGAGTGGTTTGGCGACTACGGAACCATACCCGCCCCATTCACTCGCGGCGCGCCGCATTTCGCGCGATGTCTTCAAACGGAATGTTCTGAATCCCGTACTCTTTCCAATCCTTGTAATCGAAGTGCCACCACTCCGTCGTAAACACGGCGAATCCCTGCTCTTCCATAGCCTGCCGCAGGATTTGCCTGTGCGCCCGTTGCTCCGCAGTGCCGCCCGCATAATCCGGATACGACCGCTCCGACATCTCGTCGTAAACGCCCGTCATCTCAATCTCGCGCCCGCTCTTCAAATCGTAAATCGATAAATCCACCGCGCACCCGCGATTGTGCCGCGACCCGTCCGCCGGATTCGCCACGAACTCGTGCTTGTCCGCCGGCGTCGCATCCCAAAAAATCTTGGTCACATACCACGGCCGGTAAGCATCGAAAATCACCAGCCCGTAGCCCTGCTTCATCAGCTCCCGATGCGCGCGCCGCAGCGCCTCCGCCGCGGGCCGTTGCAGAAAAGCGCGCGCCGACGAATAAACCGGCGTGCTCAGAAAGTTGTCCGCCGTCGCATACCGGATATCCAGCTTGATCCGTGCATCCAGCCGCGCGACATCCACCAAATCGGACTTGCGAAAATCCCCGCGCTCCGCCGGAGGCTGCAGCGCCAGAGCCTCCGCCCGCAGCTCCGCCACCGGCCGCACCGGCTGGATCCGAAAAATCCCCGGCCGGTTCTGAGCCGTAGCGGCGCAAACCGCCGCCGCTACCGCCAATAGCCACCGCTGCCCCAAATGCCGCCTATCCCACATCGTCGTCGGAATCGTCGTCATTCTCATCGGCGCTGGGCTTCGAGCTGATCTGGATCTCCGTCAGATTCGCCGCTTTCAACTCCTTGTTGATCGCCCCGATATCGTCCGCCTTCAGTTTCGTCCAGCGATCCAATACCACCGGGAACTCCCGCGCGATTTTCGCCGCGGCGGCCGCCTGCGCCGCCGTCAGCGAGGCATCCGCGCTATCGATCTCGCCGTAAAGCCCCGATGCTTCGCCATTCACCGACGCCAGCCCCGCCTCAGCCGGCGCCGGCCCGAATCCGCCGCCCGCTCCCAGTGCCGCTTTGATCTTCTTGCTCAGCGCCGTTAAACGCTCCGCCAGCGGACCCGTCGCATCGTGTGCGATCTTGTCGATCTGATCCTGCGCCGCCTTCGCCTCCCGAATCGCCGCCGTGGTCCGCGACATCGCCCGCGCCAGTTGCTTTTCCGCTTCGTACTGCTGCTGCAAGCCCGCCACCGGGGTCTTTACCCGCGGATCCATCTTCACCGTCAGCGGAGCGGTGTAGGAATGCCCGTCCGCCGTCAGTTTCACCGTGTATGCACCTGGCAGTGCCGTCGGCCCTAGCGGCAGCCGCGGTGTCTCATGCGGAACCGCCGCGATGGGAAAGCCGTGCCGCAGCGATTCGGGCGTCGTCGCATGCAAATCCCAAACCCAGCGATGCAGTCCCGCGCCCGCCGAGAGGATCCGGGGCATCCGTACCCACAGCGCCGGAATCGTCAGCGCCTTCAAATCCGCCTCGGTCACATCGGGCTCGTCCGTGCTCGCGTATTTACGCACCAGCTTGCCCGCGCTATCCAGAATCTCCAGCGTCACCGTGCCCGACGCCGGCTGCGCAAGATAATAATCGATCACCGCCCCATCCGGCGGATTCTCCGCCAGCGGCTCATCCGGAGGCAGCGGCGTATCGCTATTCGTCGAGCGCTTCACCCGGTAAGCCGTCGCCGGATGGCTCAGCCACGCGCCCGCCGCCATCGCCTTCTCGTCGAACTGCCGCAGCGGCGTCACATCGTCTAGAATCCAGAATGCGCGCCCGTGCGTCGCGACAATCAGATCGCTCCCGTGCATCCACAAATCCCGCATCGAAGTGTGCGGCAGATTCAACTGCAGCGATTGCCACCGCCCGCCATCGTCGAACGATACCCACACGCTGGTTTCGCTGCCTGCGTACAGTAGGCCCTTGCGCACCGGATCCTCGCGTACCGTGTCGATCGGCGCATCGTTGGGCAGCCCCGCCGTAATCAATTGCCAGGTCTTGCCGCTATCGTGCGTGCGATAAATGTAAGGCGTCAGATCGTCCAGCCGCAGCCGGCTCACCGAAGCATACGCGCTCGTTTCATCGAAATGCGACGCTTCCAGTTGCGTTACTTTGCTCCAGGGTGTTAGCGCCGCGGGCGTAATGTCTTTCCAGTTTTTCCCGCCATCCGTGGTATTCCAGATCAATCCATCGTCCGTCCCCGCCCACATGGTGTTCAGATTGTGGAACGATGGCGCCAGCGAGTACACCACGCCCCGCTGCTTGTCCGCGCCCGGGTCCTTGGCTGCCATGGTCCCCATGCTCGATGGGATTCCCGGATGCGGCCGCGTCAGATCCTTGCTGAGCGTTTGCCAGGTTTTCCCGCCGTCCAGTGTTTTGAAGACCACGTTGGTGGCGTAAAACAGCACCCCGGATCGACCGGCGAAAACATGAGCGGCTGGGTGCGGTCCGCGCGATACCGTTCGCCGCCCTTGCCGGCGGTCCCGGGCTGACAATCTCCACCTGTCCCGTGCTGCGGTGGAACTTCGACACCTGCCCGCGGCCCGCGCCATAAACGGTATCCGGGTCGCGCGGATCGGGCGCAACATATCCATACTCGATCACCCCCACCGGGTGCCATTCGCGAAAGGTGATCACCGCCATCGTTGCCGCGGCTCGAAACGCATACCGAACCGCTCTCCTGCTGCCCCGCGCAGACGTCGATAAGGAAATGCATTGTCCGCGATCGCGTGGTACAGCTGCGCGGTCGGCTGGTTGTACCACGAGCTCCAGGTCCGCCCGCGATTCATGCTCACCAGCGCGCCCTGATCGCCCACCAGCAGAATGATGTCCGGGTTGTCCGGGTTGATCCAGATGTTCTGGTAATCGTCGCCGCCCGGCGCGCCCTTGATGCCGGTCCAGGTCGAGCCGCCATCGGTAGATCGCCACGTCACGATGCTCGTGCTGTAGAGCGTATCCGGATCTTTCGGATCTACGCGCGGCACCGGCAGATCGCCGCCGCCGATGCGATTGCCGGCCGCGGATCGGTCGTAGCCTGATGCCAGTTCTCGCCGCGCATCATCGGAACGGTAAAGGAAAACCTCGCGCCCGGTGGCTGCGCTGGCGTACAGCCGGCTTCGGATCGCTCGGCGCAATCGCCACATAAGCCTGCGCACTTCCGGCAGGCCCTTGGTCAGCTTGTGCCAGGTCTTGCCGCCGTCGGTCGATTTGAAGATGCCGCCATGCGTGCCGTTATATTCGTTGCCGAATTCCCAGGGCGCCTTGCCGCGCCTCCCACAACGAGGCATACAGAACATCGGGATTGTTCGGATCCATGGTCACATCCGAAGCGCCCGTGTTCTCGTCCACGTAAAGCGACTTCTCCCAATTCTGGCCGCCGTCGGTCGAGACATACAGCCCGCGCTCCTCGTTCGGCCCGTAAGGGTGCCCCAGCACCGCCGCGAACAAATGGTTGGGATCCCGCGGATCGACCACCAGCGCCGGAATCTGCTCGCCTTCGCGCAGGCCTAGATGCGTCCAGCTCTGCCCGCCGTCCGCCGACTTATAAATGCCATTGCCGACCGACAAGTCAGGCCGCTGCAAGCCCTCGCCGCTGGCGACATAAATGATATTTGGATTGGAAGGCGCGACGGCGATCGCGCCCACCGAACCGGTGGGTTGAGAATCGAAGATAGGATTCCAGGTCCGCCCGTAATCGTCGGACTTCCACACGCCGCCGTTCACCTGCGCCATGTAGAACACGTTGGGCTGGCTGGGAACGCCGGTGCATGCCCGCGTTCGTCCCCCGCGAAAAGGCCCGACATTCCGCCAGTGCAAATCGCGAAACAAATCCGAGCCCATTTGCTGCGCACCGGCCTGCGTAATCAGCGCCGCGCAGCACAAAATCCGCCACACCCAATGTTTTGTCATCCCTCCTATGTTATGACGATGACAAATCCTTCGGGCGGGACCTGCGGAACTCGCTCGCGCTAAGGCCGCCGGATCACTTCTTCCGTGCTCTCGATCGGCAGCGTATCGTCCGGGACGGCTTCAGAATAGGCGGCTCGCCGCACGCGCGGCTGGGGCTTGTCGCTCACGAAATAGTCCGCACTCGATTCCGACGTTGAGTCAATACTCTCGGCTCCGGTTTGTTGCAGTACATCCTTGGCGCGTTTCACCCAGTGGTCGTCGTCGCAGTGTACCGACAACAGCACGCCGCCCTGTTTAATGCGGCCTTCGTACCGCTTCGCTTCGTATTCAGGAACGCCCAAGCCCGCCAGCGCGCCGATCATGCCGCCGACCGCCCCCATGGCCCCCACGCCCGCCAGCGCCGCCACGATCGGACCGGCCGCGATCAGAGGACCCAATCCCGGAATCGCCAGCGCGCCAATGCCAGTCAGCCAGCCCAACACGCCCCCGGAAATGCCGCCTACGATACCGCCGGCGGTAGCTCCTTCCGGCGCCTTCGTACTTTTTTCATGGGCAAAATCTTTAGTGCCTTGGTTGTCCTGGAACAAGACGGAGATGTCTGTACCCCGAAAACCCGCCGCGCGCAGTGATTCCACCGCCTCTTCAACCGTCGGCCGGTCCGGGTAAATGCCGAATACCGCTTTGTTTTTGTTAGCCATCGTCCTCTCCTCGCACCCGAAGGAGCAAGGGAGGGGCCAAAAAATACAGCGGCGGCGCCCTTCCCGTACGAATGGTCACCGTACTCCACCCCGACCCGCGACGACCCGACCCGCGACTACCCGACCGCGACTACCCGACCCGCGACTACCGACCCGCGACTACCGAGCCGCGACGGTAACGGAGCGTCCTAACCACCCGCCGTCCGTACCCCCGCCCTACGTGAGCAGTCCCCGCAACCGTCGCGCGCTCTCCGGCCGCCGCAGTTTGCGCAACGCTCTCAACTCAATCTGCCGCACCCGCTCGCGCGTGACATCCAGATCCGCGCCGATCTCTTCGAGCGTATGCTCCCGTCCGCAGCCCACGCCGAATCGCAGCCGCAGCACCTGCTCCTCGCGGGGAACCAGCGTCTGCAGGAACGCCGAAGTCTCATCCCGCACTTCCGATGCCAGTACCGTATCCGCCGGAGAACAACTGGCGCGATCCGCAATCAATTCGCCCAGCGTCGATACCTCATCCGATCCAATCGGCGTATCCAGCGAAACCGGCTCGCGGGAAATAATCCGCAGCTTGCTCACCTTGTCGCCCGTCGTCTTCAAGTGCTCCGCCAATTCCTCGTCCGCCGGCGCATGACCCAACTCGCGCTCCAACTGCCGCGAAGCACGGAAAAACTTGTTCAGTTGATCGTTCATGTGAATCGGAATCCGGATCGTCCGCGCCTGTTCGCCCAGCGCCCGTGAAACCGATTGCATCACCCACCACGTCGCGTAGGTCGAAAACTTGAATCCGCGCCGGTAGTCGAACTTCTCCGCCGCCCTCATTAACCCCAGGCTGCCTTCCTGCACCAGGTCCAGCAGATGCAGACCCTTGTTCATATACCGCTTCGCCACCGAAACCACCAGGCGGAGGTTGGCGTTCACCAGCTCCGACTTGGCTTGCTGCAGCTCGCGTTCGCCGCCCCGGACCCGCTGCAGCGTAGCCTGCAGTTCAGCCTGCGTAGCCCCCGCAAGAGCCTCCGCTTTCCGGATGTCCGCTCGCAAAATGCGTGCCCGCACCTGCGCCTCGCGCCCGCCCGCCGGGTCGACTTGCTGCAGTTCCCGGGTCAGGCGGTCCACTTCCGCGCCCCGCCGTTCCACTTCGTTGGCGAACTCCGTCCATTGATCCGCGCGAAAGGGAATCTGCCGGATCATCTGCGCTACGGTCACCCGGGCGCGCTTCAGCTTTCCCGATAATTGGCGGCGCAAAGCGCGGTCGCTGGCCGGCGCCACCGCAAGCCACTGCTCATTCTGTTTCAGCTTGGCGTGCTGCCGTTTGATGCGGCCGAAGTGAGTCGTGAACTCCGCCTTCCGCTGCCGGTCGGCCGCACCGCCTTCTTCCACATCCGCGCGCTCCATCAGGCCGTCGAGTTCCACCATCCCGGCCCCGATCTGTGTCAGCAGTTCCACCACTCGCTGCTGCACCAAGGCCGACCGGCTGATGGCCCGCTCGCGCCGCAGACGCCCGCGCTCCATGCGCCGGGCCAAGTCCACTTCCTGCACACGCGTCAACAGAGGAACAGACCCGATTTCCCGCAAATACCGCCGCACGGAATCGTCCGGTTCCGAATACGATCTCGCGCGCTCTTCAAAGGGAGCCGGCCGGTCGAGACTGTCCGCTACATCTTCCACAGAGATCCTCATCGCAGCGCTGGCATCCGGATCAACGCCCTGTAAGGGTGCGCCAAACTGGGTGGCCTCACCCACTTGCCTCTGATAGCTCGATATCATCATGCCCCTCAACTCCCCTCTCCCCGCACTCAGCGGAGCTAAAATTCCTTATTCTCAGTGTTTTGGCGCGTCAAATGGGCAAGCTTCCGCCTGAGGACTCGAAAACCGAACCACCCAAAACCCAAATTGCCGAGGTTACGCGCAACTTAAAGCAGTTTAGTGGCCAAGACTGTGGGCTATTTCACGCGGCCCGCGATTTCAGCTTTGCGGACCGCTTTTTCGCGTAAATTGTAGGCGTCGATCGCTACTTGCGAAGCCTCGCGCGCCATGCTCGTGCTCATGCGCTTCTCGGCTTCGTCGAACATCCGCTCCGCTTCCATCCGGACGCGGTACGCTTCGTCATCGGCTTCCTTCAGTTTCGCCGCCGTGGCCTTTACCCGCGAATCCCCGCCCGCCGCCGATTTGCTCTTAGCCGGGCTTGCCCCCAGCGCGCCGTAAGCTTTTTGCAGATCTTTGCTCCACGCGCTCTTGACGTCCTTTTCCAGTTCGTCAAATGCCTCCCACGCGATATCCGCCGTCTCCCGGACTCTTTTTTTCTCCGTCAGCCACTTCCAGACACCCCAATCCTTGGCGGTTTCGAGAAGTGATTTAGCGTCCTCAACTTGCACCAGTTTGCGCATAGCAATTTCTGCCCACAGTATCTTTGTGCGCACGCACGTTGTCAACCGCCCGTTCGGCGTTCCGGTCCAGCCTCGCTGGAACCCGATCCCGTGCCATTTCTTGAATCCCTCGACCCCAAAACAGACTCCATTATTTCTGGAGGGTTTTGATGACCGCGCCGGCACTCGATCAGCCCTATCGTCTCGCCTGCCTCGAACTCCGAGGCGGCAACCACGCCGGCTCCTACTACCGCTGAACTCCCAGGCCTTGCCGGCTGGATCTCCTGCCGCCCCCTGCATCCGTCACCCCGCGGCGGCGACCTTTATTACCTCTCCGCCTGCAGCCACGGCGTGATCGCCCGCGTGGCCCTCGCCGACGTCGCCGGACACGGCGAAATCGTCAGCGCCGCCGCCGTCCGCCTGGGCGATGCCCTGCGCGCCCACGTCGACCATTGGGACCAGTCCACCCTGATCCGCCGCCTCAACGAGAGCTTCCTGCAAGGCCCGCGCGATCCCGCTACGCCACCGCCTTCCTCGCCAGCTTCTACCGCGAATCCGGCGAACTGCTTTTCACCAACGCCGGCCATCTCCCTCCCCTTTGGTATCGCGCCGCCGCCCGCCAGTGGGCCTACCTGGCCGATTCCACGCCGTATAGTAAAGAGATCATGGATCTCCCGCTGGGCATGATCGAAGGCACCGGCTACAGCCAGACCGCCATCCAGTTGGATGCCGGAGATCTGCTCCTTCTTTATACCGACGGCATCAACGAAGCTGAGGATGCCTCCGGCGACCAGCTTGGCCTCGAACGCCTGCTCGACATCGCCCAAACCCTTCCCGTCGCCTCGGCAGCGGCCGCCGGACAAGAGTTGCTCGCCGCCGTCCAACGCTTCCGCGGCGCCGTTCCGCCGTCCGACGACGAAACCGTCATCGCGCTGGAGCGTCGCATGGAGCCCGTGTGAGCCTCCACCTGAAGTTGGCGCTCACCAGCGATCCGCGCTACTTGCCCGTCGTCCGCGGCGCCATCGGCCCGTTGGCCGCCGCTATGGGCTGGGGCGAAGCGGACTGCCTCTCCATCGCCCTGGCGCTCGACGAAGCCCTCGCCAATATCATCCGCCATGCGTACCACAGCGCCCCCGACGGCCAGATCGAACTGGAATGTCATGAAATGCCCGATGGATTGGAGGTCACCCTGCTCGACCACGGCGAACCTCCGGATAAAACAAAAATATGCGCGCGTGCCATAGCTTGCGATCAACCGGGGGGTCTGGGAACCCACATCATCCGGGACGTGATGGACACCGTCTCCTACCAGGCGACTCCGGCGGGAAACCGCTTTGTAGCCACCAAACGCCTCAGGAAGCCGATATGAAGATCTCCGTTCGCGATGCCGGCGAAGCCAAGGTCGTCGAAGTCGAAGGCGACGTGGATCTCGGCTCGTCTCCCGACCTCCGCCGCACCTTATTCGATACCCTGCTCCACGCGCCCAAGCTCGCGCTCAATCTCGCCGCCATCCGTTACATCGACAGCTCCGGTATCGCTACCTTGCTCGAAGTGCTCAAAGACTCCCAGCGCCGCAACAAGAAATTCGTCCTTTTCGGCCTCAGTCCGGCCGTCCGCCAGGTCTTCCTGCTCACCCACGTCATCCGTATCTTTCAGGTTTTTCAGACCGAAGAAGAGGCCCTGGGTAGCGCCTAATGCAATTCGCGGCGGACGTGGGGGGGGCTACCGAACGCAGCGTCGCCTACATCGGCGGTCTCGCTCAGCTTGGCTGGCGCTCGCTGCGTCTGCTCTTTCTCTCGCCGCTGAAGCGCGGCCGTCTCTTCAACCGCGCGGTCCATCAGGCCATGAGCGTGGGCGTCGGAGCGCTCCCCATCGTCTCCCTCATCACCTTCTTCGTCGGCGTCATCATCGCTTTGCAGGGCGCTTATCAATTGCAGCGCCTCGGCGCCATGCAACTGGTCGCCAGCCTGGTCGCCATCACCATCACCCGTGAACTCGCGCCGCTGATTACCGCCATCGTGGTCATCGGACGCTCCGGCTCCGCCTTCGCCGCCGAAATCGGTACCATGCGCGTCACCGAAGAACTCGACGCCCTTTCCACCATGGCCCTCGATCCCGTCGCCTTCCTGGTCACGCCAAAATTCATCGCCATGGCCGTCATGATGCCCTGCCTGGCAGTCTGGGCGGATTGCATGGGCATCCTCGGCGGCTGTGTCTTCGGTCTCGCCGGCGCGAACTTCACCTTCGGCAGCTACCTCATCGCCACCCGCGACGCCCTGGTCGCCCACGACATCACCACCGGCATCCTGAAAAGCCTGGTCTTCGGCCTGATCATTACCGCCGTCGGCTGCCACGAAGGCTTCTCCACCGGCGCCGGCGCCGAAGAAGTCGGCCGCTCCACCACCTCCGCCGTGGTTAATTCCATCCTCCTCGTCATCCTCATCGATGTAATCTTCACCGTCATCTTCTACCTCTCGCGGGGCGCCGCTTAACCCATGTCCCCCCCCTCTCAAACTCCCGCCATCGCCGCCCGCGGCCTGCGCGTGAATTACGGCACTCGCGAAATCCTCCACGGCCTCAACTTCGCCGTCTCCCGCGGCGAAACCGTAGTCGTCATCGGCGGCTCCGGCTCCGGCAAGAGTACCCTCCTCCGCACCCTGGTCGGCCTCGAAAAGCCGGCCTCCGGCGAAGTGCGCATCCAGGGTGTCGATATCGCCACGGCCGGCCCCCGCCAAATCGACGAGATCCGCAAAAAGATCGGCCTCGCCTTTCAGGGCGGCGCGCTCATCGGCTCGCTCAATGTCGGTGAAAACATCGCCCTGCCGCTGCTCGAACACACCACTCTGCAGCCCACCACCATTGAAGTGATGGTGCGCATCAAGCTGGAACAGGTCGGCCTCAGCGGCTTTGAAAACTACAGCCCCGCCCAGCTCAGCGGCGGCATGCGCAAGCGCGCCGCTTTCGCCCGCGCCCTCGCCATGGACCCCGAGATCCTCTTCTTCGACGAGCCCTCCGCCGGCCTCGACCCCATCACCGCCGCCGGCATCGACGACCTCATCCTCAACCTCAAGAAGGCCTACTCCATGACCATGGTCGTCGTCACTCACGAACTGGCCAGCGCCTTCCTCATCGCCGATCGCATCATCCTGCTCGACCGCGGCGACATCGTCGCCATGGGCCCCGTGGCCGAGGTGCGCGACAGCCGGCACCCGCGGGTCCGCCAGTTCCTCGACCGCATCGCCGACACCACCCAGGATGACGATGTCGACCACCTCCGTATGTATACCGAAGGAATCAGGTGAAAGGATAAACTATGCGCGAACGCACCCTCGTGGGACTGTTTGTTCTCCTCGCAGGCGGCCTCCTGGTCGCTACCCTGCTGGCCATCAATGGCGGCTTCGGCGCATCCAGCGTCACTCACCCCGTTTACTTCAAATTCGCGGGCGGCGTTCAGCCTGGCGCCCCAGTCCGCTACGGCGGCCTCACCGTCGGCAAAGTCACGCGCGTGCGCGTCGACCCCAGCAACTCTACGCGCATCGAAATCGACTTGGCCGTCAGCCGCGACGCGCCCCTGAAAACCGACAGCGTGGCCAAGATCTCCACCCTCAGCCCGCTCAGCGATAACTACATCGAAGTCGCCACTGGCACCCAGTCCGCGCCTCTGGCCCCCCCCGGTTCCACCCTCCCGTCCGTTGAAGCCTTCGGCCTGCCCCAGTTAGGCGACGCCGCCCAAGCCATGCTTCCCGACGTCCACAACGCCATCGCCCTGCTGAACCGCAACCTGGACGGACTCCAGGTGACCATCGCCCGCGCCAACGACCTGCTGAACAACCGCAACCGCGCCACCATCGGCCACTCCCTGCACAACGTGGATGCGCTGCTCGCAACCGCCCGGCCCAAAGTGAACGACTCGCTCGACCACCTGAACGCCCTGCTCAACGACGCCGGCCCCAAGGTCTCCGCCAGCCTCGATAACGTCCAGAACCTGACCAAGGACTTAAACAAGGATCTGAATACCCGCATCGATCCCCTCCTCGACCAGGTAAAGACCACCACTTCCGACCTGGATGCCACCCTGCTCGAAAACCGCCCGGATATCCGCGCGACGGTCGTCACTCTCCGCGACACATTGACTCAGCTCAACCGTACCCTCGATCAGAACTCCCCGAACATCGATGAGTTACTCGATAACATCCGCATGGCTACCGAAAACCTTCGTTCACTGACTGAAACCTTGCAGCGCTCCCCCGCCAGCCTCATCCGCGGCATCAAAGTAACCGAGCGCAAACCGGGAGACTTGCAATGAGAAACCTCCTCGCCATCTCCTGCGCCGCGATAGCCTTGCTCGCCGCCGGCTGCGCCAGTTCCAAACCCGTTCACTATTATTCTCTTTCCACTCCCCCCCCGGCCAACGATACCAAGGCGAACGGTCCGGTCATCCTCGTCGGACTCATCGCCACCCCCGAGTCTCTCCAGGACGCCCGCATCCGCTACCACTCCGCCGCCAACGAAGTCGGAGGCTACGAATATCACCGCTGGGAAGAGCGTCCCGGCGCCATGGTCCGCCTCTCCCTGGTCCGGGCCCTCCGCGCCACCGGACAATACCAGCGCGTCCTCGAATCGACGAGTTCCGCCGCCGCCGGTTATCTCCTCCGCGGCCAGCTCTACGAATTCGCCGAACTGGACAACCCCAGCATCAGGACAAGAATCTCCTTACAACTCGAATTGGTAGACAGAAAGACAAATCTGACCGTCTGGGATCGTCACTTCGAGCGCGAAGAGCCCGCCGGCGGCAAACGAATCGAAGACGTGGTCGCGTCCATGGACCGCAACTTACAGGCCCTGGTGGCCACCGCCGCTTCCGGTATTAGTACTTATTTCCTGAAACCTTAGTTCCCGAGCGGCGTCGAAACGGTATAATTCTCGAAACTGGATGACGCCCACTTCCTACTCCGGCAACCGCAGTGACCAGCCCATTTCGGCTCTATTGGAGCAGCTTAATCAAGGAAACCGGGACGCGATTAATCACCTGATTCCGCTTGTCTACAAAAAACTACATCGCGCCGCCGCCCTGCGCATGCGACGCGAGCGAGGAAATCATACCCTTCAGCCCACCGCGCTGGTGAACGAAGTCTGGCTGCGCCTCGTCGATCAACCGCGCGCCGATTGGAAAGATGGAGCCCACTTCTTCGCCGTATCTTCCCAAATCATGCATCAGATTTTGGTAGACCATGCGCGCCGACGCAACGCCGTCAAACGCGGCGGCACCCAAATCCAGGTCGCGATTGAAAATGCCCTGTGTTCCGCTCAGGAGCCGAATGCCATTGACGTCCTGGTTTTGCACGACCTGCTGGAACAGCTTCGGAAATTCGATCCGCGCGCCTGCCGCATCGTTGAAATGCACTACTTTGGCGGTCTGTCTCACGAACAGATGGCCGAAGTTCTGCAAGTCTCTACCCGCACCGTCAAACGCGATTGGCGGATGGCCCGCGCATGGCTGCGCGACCAGTTCTCCAAGAAACAATGACGCCGGAACAGTGGCAGGCTCTCAAGCCGCTCTTCGAGCGTGCCCTCGATTTGCCGCCCTCCGCCCGCGCCGCTCTTATCGAAGAGGTTCGCCTGAAAGACGAAAACCTGGCATCTGTCCTCGCCGGACTCATCGAATCCCACGAGAAGAAAACGGAACAAGCCGATCAGCCGGTGCTCCGCTTCGATGCCCTTTCTCCGCGCGAAAGCCCCCTCCTTTCACCCGGACAGTTGGTGCTGGACCGGTTCAAAATCGTACGCCTCATCGGCCGCGGAGGCATGGGCGATGTCTATCAGGCCGACGACCTGCAACTCGGCCCCGTCGCCCTCAAAACCATTCGCGCTGCCATCGCTAACGATCCTGTCGCCCTCCAGCGGTTCAAGCAGGAAGTCGTCCTCGCCCGCAAGATCAGCAGCCCCTGCGTTTGCCGAATCCATGAACTGTTCGTCCTGCCCCAGCCGGCGTCCGGCGCGCCGACCGCCTTCCTTTCCATGGAATTGCTGGACGGCAAGACGCTGGCCGATCGCGTTCGCTCCGCGGGCGCTCTGCCCCTTTCCGAGGCCCGCTCGATCGCTTCGCAGCTCTGCGCCGCGCTCCAGGCCGTCCACAGCGCCGGCGTGATCCACCGCGACGTCAAGAGTAACAACATCATGCTCGTCACGCGCCAGGGTACTGCCCAGGCTGTCTTGATGGACCTCGGCCTCGCCTGCCATGCGGCACCCCAGTCCCCCGCCGATTCGACCGTCACGGCTCCAGGCGCCGTCGAGGGCACCTCTGAGTACATGGCTCCCGAGCAGTTCGAAGGCAGCCATCTCACCCCCGCCGCCGACATCTATGCGCTCGGCGTCGTGCTCTACGAGATGACCACCGGCGCCCGCCCGTTTCAAGCATCCACGCCTCTCGCCGCCGCCGTCCGCCGCGCCCGCCGCCTTCCCCCAGCCACCTCCCTGCGCCCCGACCTTCCGCCGCAATGGGACTCCGTGATCGCCCGCTGCCTCGAGTTCGACCCCGAAAGGCGTTATCAGACCGCCGGGGAAGTCGCCGCTGCTCTTGAAGACCAGCCGCAGCCGCCCCCTCCACCCAAGCCGGCGGCGCGCGGCGCCTCCCGCTTCCTCTTGCCTGTCCTCGCGGTATTGCTGGCCGTCGCGGCGCTCGCTTTTTTTCTATGGCGGCATGCCGCCTCCCCGCCTCCTCCGCCTGACGCCCAAAGACGCTACGACGATGGCGTCTCCGCCATCCACGAAGGAAGCTTCTTGAAAGCAACCCGTTTGCTCACCCGAGCCCTCGAAATCGATCCGGATTTCGTCCTCGCTCATGTCCGGCTCGCTGAAGCATGGGCCGAACTCGACTTCACCGGGAAAGCGCAACAGGAACTCTTGCTCGCCTCCAACCTCGAGTCCACCCACAACCTTGCCGGCCTAGCCGGTCAATACTTGAAGGCTGTGCGCCACAGCGTAACGCGCCAGTTTGACGCCGCGGTGCAAGACTATACCGTGATCCTGAATCAGTTGCGCTCTGCCGATAAGCCATATGGACTTGTCGACCTCGGCCGAGCGCGGGAAAAAACCAACCGGCTTACGGAAGCCGAACAGAACTACGGGCAAGCCGTTAAACTCGCGCCCGAAGACCCAGCCCCGCTCATTCGCCTCGCCGTGATTGAAGTCAAGTCCGGAGAGAACGATCAGGCCGAGACGCATTTCCGGCGCGCCGAAACCCTCTACAAATCCGCAAGCGACACCGAGGGGCTTGCCGAAATTTCGTTCCAACGCGGCGTGGCGGCCATTCTGAAGGGCGACACTGATCACGCTCAAGCATTCCTGAGTCAGGCTCTCCACTCCGCAGAAGATATCGATAGCAAGCATTTGCAGATTAGGTGTTTGACCCAGTTAGGCGCTAATGAGTATGGCGCCGGCGATATCTCGAAGGCGATCGCCATATACAAACAGGCCGTCGACCTCGCCAATCAGCACGGTCTCGATATTTGGGCTACCGAAGGCCAAATCCGAGCTGGCATCGCGTACATAGACGAGCGTCAATACGACCAGGCGAACACCTTGATTCAACAAGGACTTTCCAAGGCGCGCGAACTCCAAAATCCTCGCCTGCAGGCTCTGGCCAACGTCGGGTTGGCCAGCGTCAACAGTCAGCGCGGACTGTCTCCCGCCGAAATCGCTGCCCCCGCCCAACAGGCACTGGACTTCTACAAAACCAGCCAATATGTCGGACAATCCACGTCCGCACTGATTCTCCTGGTTCGCGCCCTCGGCGACCAAAGCGATTTCCAGAAAGCATCGCCCTACGCGTCCGAACTCCTGGAGATTGCTCCCAAAACGATGAACCCCGCGCAAATCTCACAAGCTCAAGAGGCAGTCGGTGGCCTTTATCAGAAGCAGCAGCGTTATCCCGAAGCTCTCGCGTATTTCCAAGCCTCCCGCAAAAACGCCCCATTTCCCGCCCTTGCCGCCGCTAACTACGCCAACGCCCTGGCATCCCTCGGCCGCTACTCCGAAGCGCGCCGCCTCCTCGATTCCCTGACCCACAACGAGAAAATCCAAAACGCTGTTCTTCTGGCAGGCATCCAGGCTGCCGCGCTGCTCAACCAGAACCGCTTCGCCGACGCCATGAGGGTAGCGGAAGCCGGCCTGCGGAAAACCTCCGCCCTCACTCCCGTTGAATCGATCGAGTTGCGAATCGACTTGGGCATCGCCCAGGCGGAACTCGGCGCCGCCCAGCAGGCCCGTCAGTCCTGCCAGTTAGCTCTCGCCGCGGCCCAAAGACAATCGAATCCCTCCAATGTCGCTGAAGCCAGCGTTTGCGCCGCCCGCGCGTCCCTTGCCGCCAAATCTCCCGCCGAAGCCCGCTCGCTCGCCGAAAGTGCCCTCCAGTTCTTCGCCTCCTCGCAACAAATGTCATCAGAATGGCAAAGCCTCTTGATTCTCGCTAAGTCATGCTCTAAATCTGGTGACGCATCTTCCGCCGCAACTTATGCCAAAAAAGCTCTGGACATTTTTAACAACCTGGAGAATAATTGGGGGAGCACGACTTACAAGCTCTACCTAACCCGCCCCGATGCGACCCAGGCTAGGCGTGAGTTGCGGCAGTTAGCTGAACGATAGGAGCGAGATTCATGCCTGCCCGAAGAGTTACTGTCACGGTGATCGCATTGTCGGCCCTGGTGGCATGCATGGGTTCCAAACATGGGGCATTAGCTCCTCACACGGGGGGCCTCGGCGGAGGCGCCCCGGGCAACTCGCCGGTCAGGATCGTAGGTGGTTCCATGACCTTCCGCTCCAACGGATGGAAGGCGAGCGACGCAACCGGCACTACTTGGACTACCACGAACAGTTGTAAGCTATCGGCGGTTGAATTCGAACATGTCTGGCAGCCAGCGCAGACGTCGGGAACACCGGGAGATTTTGTCTACGGTCTTTCGAGCGGGTGGAGCATCGAGTTCCATAGCACCAATATCGACGGAAGCGCGGACGCTTCAGATATTGTTACGGTCAACCAAGACGCAAGTAACAATGTGGTGATAGCAGTAAAGGGCCAGGGAAGCTTCTCGTTTAAGACAGCCAGTTCATCCACCGCGCCCCTCGCTGACGCCCCATCGTGGGACAAGTCAGGCTACTCCGGCATTCGTTACAAGAGCCAATCCTGCACCATGGGTCAATCCACGCAGTCGCCCATTTGCGACATGATCTCTGAGATTAAAGTGACTTTTGGAACGGGCGGTACCCCGACCACTTACGCCTGCCCAGACGGTGAGTGCCGGGTAGATTTATTGACCGCGCCATAACGACATTCACACCGGCAAACTAAGTCGCGCCACGCACCCCATCCGGTCCGCCCGGTTCTCCAGCACCAGCGTACCCCCGTGCCCTTCCGCGATCTGCCGGCTCAGCACTAGCCCGATCCCCGATCCCCCCGGCTTCGTCGTAAAGAACGGCACGAACAGATTCGCCGTGTTCGAAATCCCCGGCCCCTCGTCCTCAATCGCGATCTCGACGCGCGTCGCATCCCGCGTCCACCCCACCGACACACCGCCCCCCGTGATCGACGAAGCATCCGTAGCGTTACGCAGCAGATTGATCAACACCTGCTCCAACTGGTCCGGATCGCCCTGGAAAAACACGTCCGGCCCCGGCCGGATCGCCACCTTCAGCCGCGTCTCCAGATTGACCACCCGCTGCACCCACGGCCCCACTTCCATCAACTCCAATTGCGGCCGCGGCAGCTTGGCCAGCCGCGCGTAGGCCCCGATAAACCGGCTCAGCGCCTCCGACCGCGTGGAGATCACGTTCAAACCGCGCCGCATGTCGTCTTCCCAATCCTCCGGCAGCGGCTTGCGCGTCAGTAAACTTCCCAGACTCCCCGCAATCGACTTGATTGGTGTCAGTGAATTGTTCAGCTCGTGGCCCAGCACCCGCACCAGCCGCTGCCACGCCTGCAATTCCTGTTGACGTAAAGGTAGCGTCAGGTCCGCCATCACCAGCAGTTGCAGCGGCAGCCCATGCTCCCGCACCGTCGTTCGCCGCAGCCCCCACCGCCCGCTCCCGCCCGGAAATGTCATCTGAAACGTTTGTTGCGGCTCGCCTTCCAGGCAGCTATCCAATAGCAGTTCAGCCGCGCTCGCCCCCAGAATCCGCTCCGCGGGCGCCGACAGCAGCCGCTCGCCAGCCCGGTTCACCAGCCGCAGCTTGCGCTCGTGATCGAAGGCGAATACCGCCACGTCGATCTCCGACATCACCGTCCGCAGCAGCGTGGTCGCTTCTTGCGCCCCCAGCCGCTGCTCCCGCAAGGTGCCGCCCAGCGAGTTGACTTCCCGCATCACCTCGCCCAGCGCATCGTCGAAAACGCCGGCCCGCCCCCGCACCGAGAAATCCCCTTCCCTCAGCGCCGAAAGCAAATTGGAAATGGTTTGCAGCGGAAACACCACCCGGTCGCGCACCGCCATCGCGAAGCCCATCCACAGCCCCACGATCAGCACCGTCAGCGTCCACTGCGTCTTGGCTTGCGGCGTCGGCTCGCGCAGCCACAACATGATCAGCGCCACCAGCGACCCTGGCAGCCCCGCCATGATCGCCATGACCACGATCCGGCCTTCGTATTTCATGCGCCGCCGCCGGCTTCTGGAGGGTGTCATCGAAACAGGCCGCCGTGACTCAGAGACCGTAGCGCTGCAGGCGCCGGTACAAGGCGCTGCGGCTCAATCCCAGCGCATTCGCCGCGTGGCTCACGTTGCCGTTAAAGCGCTGCAAGGCTTTCTTGATCAGCAGCCCTTCCACTTCTTCCAGGCTCATGTCTTCCAGCCGCGGCGATCCGTCGCGCGCCGCCCGCAGCCCCAGATCGTTCACCTTCACGCAGGTGCTCTGCGTCATCAGCACCGCCCGCTCCACCGCGTGATCCAGTTCCCGGATATTCCCCGGCCATGGATGCGCCAGCAGCGCCTTCATCGCGGCATCCTCGAACCCCGTCAGATTCTTGCGATAGTGTTCCGCGTGCAGCCGCAGGAAATGCACCGCCAGCAGCGGAATGTCTTCCCGCCGCTCGCGCAGCGCCGGCAGACGAATCTCGATGGTATTCAGCCGGAACAGCAAATCCTGCCGGAAGCGCCCGGCATTCACCTCGGCGTTCAAATCCGAATTGGTCGCCGAGAGCACCCGCACATCTACCTGCCGTGTCTTCGACGATCCCACCCGCTCGAACTCGCCCGTCTCCAGCACGCGCAGCAGCTTGGCCTGCAGATTCGCGGAAATATTCGCGATTTCGTCCAGGAACAGCGTGCCGCCTTCCGCCATTTCAAACCGGCCCACCCGGTCCGCCTTGGCATCGGTGAATGCGCCGCGCACATGCCCGAATAGTTCGCTCTCGAAAACCCCTTCCGATAGCCCGCCCGTGTTCACCGTCAGCATCGGCTTCATCGACCGCAGCGAAACCGAATGCAGCGATTGCGCCACCAGGCCCTTGCCCGTGCCGTTCTCGCCCGTGATCAAGACATTAGCGTCCGACGGGCCCACCCGCGACACCATGTCCAGCACCGGTTGCATGGCTAACGATTGCGCGATCAGGCTCGGAAACTGCTCCGACCGGAGCAGTTGGTTCTCCGCCTCCAGAAGCTGGCCCTTCCGCAGCGCTCTTCCCAGTTCGATCTGCGTGCCCAGAATCGCCGACAGCCGGGCATTGTCCCACGGCTTCTGAATGAAGTCGCGCGCGCCCCGCCGCATCGCCTCCACGGCCAGATCCACGCTGCCCCAAGCCGTCATCACCACCACTGGCAGCGTCGAATCCAAACCTTGCAACTGGTTTAGAAGATCCAGACCTTCCTGCCCGGACGTGGTATCCCGGGTATAGTTGAGGTCCATCACCACGGCGTCGAAATCCCTCGACTCGACCGCCTCAAGAACCCCCGCCGGCGAATTCACCGCTTCCGCCTGATAGCCTTCGCCCTTGATCAGAAAGCGAAGCGCTTCCAGCACGTCCGGCTGGTCGTCGGCAATCAGGATTCGCGGAACGTACGCATTGTTCAATCGCATGGAGCGGATAACAACATTGTCGCATTGCAACGGCAATTGCTGCACCACTCCTAATGCATTGCCAAAACAGGAGATACCAAAAACAAGTGTCCGCTTTTGGGACTCCCCGTCCCCTTGGTGGGACGGCCGTCCTACCGCATAATCACAAATCCTGTCTCCACGTCATCCCCATTTATCCAGTTCCACACCACCCGCGCGATTCCAAAAGCGTCCGGATGCCGGAAAATCGCGTTCGCCCCCAACGGCAACAGTCCATGTCGATGCATCGCCCGGAATCCCGAATCGCTCACGTCCAGCAAGTCCACATCCAGCGAACAGGCCAGCCCACTCTCAAATCGCAGGTGAACTCTGCCCGTCGCCGACCGCCGCGGCTCACGCCGCCGGTCTGCCGGGTTACCCTTCCCATCGTCCTGTCTCCTGGCGGTCTCCACCCTATATCCATCGGACGAAGTGCCGAGGCGCTTTACGCTACCGCGGCCTTGTTTGACATAGCGCTGGCCGGCGAATCAGAATGACCTACATGCAGTACGAAAAAGCCCAAAGCGGCGCGCCCCGTTCTGCGCATGGTCTTAAGAAGCCCATCCTGGCCGCGGCCGCGATCGGCGCGGCGGCCGGCGTGAAACTCGCGCACCTCGACGGCCGCATCGTAGGCCGTTTCGCGTTCTTCTCGCTGGACCCAGCCCTGCGCGGCCACCGCGCCTTCCTCCTCCTCTCCATCGCCGGATGGGCACTGTTCAGCCTCTACTGGGAAGCTGCTGCCAAGAACGCCTCTCAAGCCGCCTCGTCCGAATCGAAAGCCTCCCGTGCCGTCCACGTCTCCCTCGTCAACATCGCCTTCCTCCTCGAAATCCTGCCCATCCAAGGCTTCGGCCGTTACCTGCCGGCCTCCCCGCTCATCATGACCGCCGGCCTCTCCATCGAAGCCGCCGGCCTCCTGCTGGCGATCTGGGCCCGCCGCCACCTCGGACGTAATTGGAGCGGCGAGATCACCATCAAGCTCGAACACCAACTCATCCGCTCCGGACCGTACCGCCTCCTCCGCCATCCCATCTATACCGGCCTTCTTGCGATGTATCTCGGCGTCGCGCTTGTCACCGGCGAGTGGCTCGCCCTCCTCGGCTTGGCCGTCGTCGCCTTTGCTTACACGCGCAAAATCTGTCTCGAAGAAGCCAATCTGCACCTAGCCTTCGGCGACCGTTACGAAGCCTACAAACACGAATCCTGGGCCCTCGTCCCCGGCATTTTCTAATCATCGTGGTCAAACGGCCTGCCCCCCACTGCCGATGGCGCGGCGTTTTATTGCGGGGGTGCCTCGCGATTACCCAAATCCGTTGAGACTCAAGCACCCATACGCCTGAAGCAAACTTGCCGAGCGACTCTCCGGGTGTATACTGAGTTGGCTCGACGAAGCCGGGCCAAACAACTCTGGGTAAACGATCGGGAGGCGGACCGCATGGGAACGATCTTCAAACGCTCGCCGTTGGCAATTCTTGCTGTCTTCGGGACATTATCGACGGCTCTTGCACAAGCGCCGGTAATCGCGAAGGTTAGCAAAATCTCTGCCGAACAATATCAGACCATTGTGATTACAGGCAGTGGCTTTGGTACTCACGCGCCCTATACTGGCGACTCCAACTACATCGCCGTGTCGGATCTGACAGCCAATCCCGGTTGGCAGGCCGGCTACAGCTTTTATAACGACACGGTTACCCTCATCGTCGAGAAATGGTCGGACTCGAAAATCGTATTGGGCGGATTCTCCGGCGGCTGGGGAGAGTTTAATTGGATACTCACCGTCGGCGATTCCGTCCAGATTCAAGTGTGGAACGCTCAGTCGGGGAGCGGACCGGCCGAGATCACTACCACCGTCGTGAAGGAACCCACGACGACTATCCCTTTCCTCCGCCCCCAACCCTTCCACCCCCGGTGAGGCCGTGACCTTTACCGCCGTAGTCGATTCTACGGCCGGCGCGCCGCCGGACGGAGAGACGATCCTCTTCCTGAACGGCAACACCGTAATCGGAAAGGGATCGTTGAGCGGCGGATCGGCCGCTTTGGTCATCTCAACGCTAAAAGTGGGGACAACGTCTGTGACCGCTGAGTATCGCGGCGACTCCGTTTTCGCCGCCTCCAAGTCCGCGCCCGTCGAGCAAGTGGTCAACTGACGCATGGCCGTCTGGTCCACCGTCGCCCGCCCGAGCAACCAGGCCCTGGATGTCTGCGCCGCCGTCTCTTGAGGACTCGCGCGAATCAGGCCGCTCAGCGCCGCCTACACTTTGTCGCGGCGCGCGGAAAGTCGCGTCCTTTGCGCTGATGTGCGCCTCGCAACGGCCGCGATGGACCCTGGTCGGCGCCATGCGGCCACCCTCCCGCCGGTCGATCGCCGCGGCCCCAGACCCGCACGGGCCGCCCGGTCGCCGGAACGCCCAGAAATACCTCCTTGTGGGTGCCTGCCTGGCATCCAATGGGCGCAGCCCCAGGGTCTCCCCGCACGCCGAGTATCCAGCTTGGCACAGTAAAATAATAGTCTCCGCTCTCCTGTCGATCCGGCCGCACCCCCGTTCGACCTACCTGCGGAGAGCCGCTACGAAAGCAATCCAACGGCGCTCTTAAACTAAAGGAGATTTTCCCAATGCGATTCATGGTCATCGTCAAAGCCACCCCAGAGTCGGAAAAAGAAGGCGCACTGCCCGATCCCCAGATCTTGCTCGAAATGGGCAAGTACAACGAAGAGCTGGTGAAGGCCGGCGTTCTGCTCGCCCTCGATGGCCTCCATCCAAGCTCCAAAGGCGCACGCGTCAAATTCTCCGGCAAGTCCCGTACCGTCATCGACGGCCCCTTCACCGAAACTAGGGAACTCATCGCCGGTTTCTCCATCTTGCAAGTCAAATCCCTCCAAGAGGCCATCGACTGGGTCAAGCGTGGCCCCGCCTGCAGCCCCGGCGACTACGAAGTCGAGATCCGCCAGATCTTTGAGATGGAAGATCTCGCCCCCGTCCTCTCCGAAGAGCAGATCCGGCACAAGGTGGAACGTCGCGCCCAACTGCCCAATCAGACATCCTGAATCGCGCCGGTACTGAGCAGCGCGCGCAAGCCTCCCCCCGCGTTTTTTCTACAAACCCGTTCGAAATGCCGCGGCATGCATTCGAAGCTTCCAGCCCGCCTCGCCGCCCGGCTGGGAGCTTTCATCTGCGTTGGTCCGCTTTCATCGGGTGCGGACGATTCTCTCCGGCGACACGATGAGGCTCCTCCGGTTACAATAAGTGGAAGCCTGAGCCGCCTCTCCTTCCGCCGAGGTAGCCGCGGCTTGATCCCCGAGTTGGAGGTACCCATGAGCCGCCCGATTGTAGCCCGGTCGCTATGTCTGTTTCTCGCTGTCGCGGCCTCCGCGCTTGCATCCACCGTCGAACTTGTGGGCCCGCCGCTCAGTTTCGAGGCCAACTACGGCCAGGCTGACCCCCGCGTCAAGTTCCTCGCCCGCAACGACGGATACGCGCTGTTCTTGACCGCCGACACCGCCCTGTTCCGCACCCGCTCATCCGCGGCCGTCAGCATGAAACTCGCCGGCGCGAACCCCGCCGCCCCAGTCTCCGGCGACGCCAAACTTCCGGGCACGGCGAATTATTACCTGGGCAACGACCCCGCCCAATGGACCACCGGCGCTCCCACCTTCGCAAAAGTTCGCTACCAGCAAATCTACCCGGGCGTCGATCTCGTCTTCTACGGCGCCGGCAACAATACCGCTCACCAACTGGAATACGACTTCCTGGTCGCCCCCGGCGCCGATCCCGCCCGAATCGCCCTTGACTTCGCCGGCGCGCAGCCGAAGCTCATGCCCGATGGCAGCCTGTCCCTCACCCTCGATGGCCCGCCGCTTACCTTGGGCCGCCCGATCGTCTATCAAACCATCGCCGGCCGCCGGCAGAGCGTCGCCTGTGATTTCCGCCTTACCGGAAACCGCGCACAATTCGTGCTAGGAAATTACAACCATGCCCTCCCGCTGGTCATCGATCCGGTGCTGACTTATCTCACTTACCTCGGCGGCACTAACATGGACCAGGTTGGTTTCACTTCTTATGGCGGCAATCCTACCCAGGGAGTGGCCGTCGATTCATCCGGCAACGTGTATGTGACCGGATACACCCAATCCACCGATTTTCCCGTGCTCAACGCCATCCAGGCCGCTAATACTTCGAACGGCAACACCGGCTTCGTCAGTAAGTTGAACGCGGCCGGCTCCGAGCTGATCTACTCCACTTACATTGGGGGTAGCGTCTTCGGGGACGCCACGGGGACCTTACCCTACGCCATCGCCGTGGACGCGTCCGGCAACGCCTACATCACCGGATTTACCAATTCGCCCAAATTTCCCGCGACTCCGGGCGCCTACCAGACCGTCTGCGGAGTTCTGGGCACCAACGGACTGAGCAACTGTCCGGGCGCACAAAGCGCCTTCGTCACCAAATTCAGCCCCACCGGCGCCCTGGTGTATTCCACCTTCCTGGGGCACAGCGATGAAGTCGGAATTTCAATCGCCGTCGACGCCCACGGCCAGGCCTATGTCGCCGGAGATGCCGGCGACCAATGCGGCATTAGCACTCCCATTACATGCTTCCCGACCACGCCCAACGCGGTCCTGCCGGGATCCACTTTTAACGTCGGCGTCAATACCAGCAACTCCAATCAGGGCTCGGGCTTCATCTCTGTGTTCGATGCCGCCGGCGCCAACTTGCTGTACTCCAGTTTGTTCGGCGGCAATGGCGATCAGGCGGCCGGCAACGGCCACCCCACCTATGCCTCCGGTGTGGCCGTCGATCCGTCCGGTTTCTTCTATCTCGCCGGTACCACCGGCAGCAACCAAATACCGGTAACTTCTGGCGCCTTTCAAACCACTTACTACGGCAATGACACTCCTGGCTTTTCAACGGCCACCCGCGGGTACGTCGCCAAATTCAACCCGGTCAGTTCCGGCGCATCCTTGTATTACACCACTTACCTCGGCGGGACCGACCCGACGCAGAATGCCTATGCGGACTATGTTTCCGGGATTGCAGTCGACGCGTCCGGCAACGCCTATATCACCGGTAACGCCTCTTACGATTTTCCCGCTACCGCCGGGTCCGCCGACTCCACCCCCTGCCCCTCCGACAGCGATTGCTTGAACCGCGGTTTTCTGGCCAAGCTCAATCCCGCCGGAAGCGCGCTCGTATGGGCCACCTTTGTGGGCAACCAAATGAGGCCGGACCTGAGCGCCACCGACACCATCAGCCCCCCGCAGGTCGACGCCCATGGCAACGTGTATATCGGCGGCATGGCCGGCACCGGCCTCGAGTATCCCCTCGTGAATCCTCTGCAGCCCGAGAGTGAGTTCGGCGGCACCTACGCTACTATGTTCGATCCCACCGGCAGTACCATCCTGTTTTCCACCGTCCTGTACAACCCGGCGGCAAACGGCGGCATATTCAACAGCGGCGTAGCCGTTGATGCCTCCTCTAACCTGTACGTGGCGGGCTACACCTCCTCCACCGGTCTCCCCACCACCGCCGGCGCTTACCAACCCGCCGTGAAAGGCAATACCGACGCCTTCATCGCCAAGATCCAAACCAACGCGCCTCTGCCGGCCATCGCACCCAGCGGCGTCGTGAGCGGTGCGAGTTTTCAGACCGGCATCGTACCCAACTCCTGGGTCACGATTTATGGCACCAACCTTTCCACCGTTACCGATTTCTGGACCATCGACAACGGCCAGTTCCCCACTCAGTTGGACGGTGTGTCCGTATCCATCGGCGGCCAGCCCGCCTATGTGGAGTTTGTCAGTCCCGGCCAGATCAACGTGCTCGCGCCTAACATCGCCGCCGGACCGGTGCAGGTGACCGTTACCAACAGCATGGGTACGAGTCAGTCTGCCTCGGCAACGGCGGCCCTCGACGGACCCGCCTTTTTCCTCTGGGATTATACCTACGCCGTGGCGACTTACACGAACTATTCCTACGCCGCCAAGAACGGCGCGATCGGTGGTGTTACAACCGTGCCGGCGGCCCCGGGCGATGTGCTCATTCTCTGGGGCACCGGTTTCGGCCCCACCAATCCCGCCGCCAAGCCCGGCCAGGAAGTGCCTTCGTCCGGACTGTATTCCACCGTCAACCCGGTCACGGTGAAAATCGGAGGCATTGATGCCACCGTCTACGGCTCAGTCCTTTCGCCCGGATTTGCCGGACTATACCAGATCGCGGTCCAGGTCCCTACCTCGGCGCCTGACGGCGACCTGCCAATCGTCGCCACCGTAAACGGAGTATCGTCGCCTGCTACGACATTACTGACAGTCCAGCAGTAGCCGGCGACGTTTGACTGCTTCTCTCATCACCGCCAGCGGCGCTGGGCCAGTCGTAGCGTACGCCGGTACCTGTGACCGAGACCGTCTTCCGGAGCATGCCAGGCACCCGCTTGAGAGCCACGACAGATAGGAAACGGGCCGAGTCCACCAGTGGGCGTGAGCAACTCTACGCCAGGGTGAGAAAAGCCCCCTGCTAGCCTCCCAACTCCCCCAACCGCCCCTCCAAAAACCGTCGCGCCGCCCCCGTCCGCGCCAGCCGCAGCCCCTCCCCATACGCCGCCCGCGCCTCCTCCACCCGCCCCAACCGCCGGCACAGTGCCCCCCGCGCCGAATGCGCCAGATGATATTCCCGCAATTCCCCCCGCGCCAGAATCCCGTCGATCAAGGCCAGCCCCTCTTCCGCCCCATCTCGCATCGCCACCGCTACCGCCCGATTCAGTTCCACCACCGGCGACGGGCTCACCCGCAGCAGTAAATCGTACCATCCGCAAATCTGCCGCCAGTCCGTCTCCGCCGCCGTCCGCGCCTCCGCGTGCATCGCCGCGATCGCCGCCTGCACCGTATACGGACCGAACCGCCGTGTGTCGAGCGCCCGCTCCACCAGCGCCAGCCCTTCTCCAATCAACGCCCGGTCCCACCGCCCCCGGTCCTGGTCCTCCAGCAGCACCACTTCCCCGTCCGCCGTCGTGCGCGCCTCCCGCCGCGATTCCTGCAGCAGCATCAGCCCCAGCAGCCCCATCGCTTCCGCATCCGGCAGCAACTCCACCACCAGCCGCCCCAGCCGGATCGCCTCCGCCGATACATCCGCCCGCACCAGCTCCGCCCCCGAACTCGCCGCGTAACCCTCCGTGAAGATCACGTAGATCACCTGCAAAACGGTGTCCAGCCGCTCCGCCAGTTCGCCCGCCCCCGGCGTCTCGTAAGGAATCCCGGCCTCCCGGATCTTCGCCTTGGCCCGCACGATCCGTTTGGCGACCGCCGGCGCCGACGTCAGAAACGCGCGCGCCACCTCTTCCGTCGTCAACCCGCAAACTTCGCGCAGCGTCAATGCCGCCCGCGCGTCCGCCGCCAGAGCCGGATGGCAGCACGTGAAAATCAGACGCAGCCGGTCGTCCTGCACCGCATCCGTTTCCACCTCTGCCCCATTCGCTGCCGTGGTTTCCATCCGCCTCGCGATCTCCTCCAGCGACCGGTCATGCACCGCCCGACGCCGCATCGCGTCGATGGCGCGAAACCGTCCCGCAGAAATCAGCCAAGCCCGCGGATTCGCGGGCACGCCCTCCCGCGGCCATCGCTCCATCGCCGCCGCGAAGGCTTCGTGCAGCGCTTCTTCCGCCGTCTCGAAATCCCCCAGCAACCGGATCAGCGTCGCCAGAATCCGCCGCGACTCCTCGCGGTACACCCGCTCCAGAGTCTCCCGAGCGTCAGTCACGCTCTCCGCACCCGCACCCCGGTGTCTCCGCCACGAATCGCCCGCCCGCATTCACGAAGCCGGCTGCATCGTACCGGTCGTGATGCCTCACCCAATCCCCCAAATTAAAATGCGGACCCGTTTCGTTCCTCCCCAACGGCGTCAGGTCCAGGTACATATAGGTCGTGTCCACCAGTTCGTCGCCGCGCCCGAACGTCGAGTACGTGTGATACACCGCCCCGTCCCCGTCCCGGTAAAATACGCTGATCCCCGATCCTTCCTCAATCAAAAACGGCTGCTTCGAATAGTTGTAATCGACGCTCCCCGCCGCCGCTTCTTCGGCCGTGAACGAAACATGGAAGTCGTAATTGAAATCGCTCCCGTATGACGACACCCACCGGAATCGCCAGCCCATGCGCTCGCGGAATGGTGCGATCTCGGCCAGCGGCGCCCGCGACACCGTCACCAGCGTCACATCGTGCGCCTCCAGGTGTGCCAGCGCCCCGTCCACGTGGTCCGACTTGAACGAGCAGCCCACGCAGCCTTCCTTCCATCCCGGCCCGAACATAAAATGTTGCACGATCAACTGGCTGCGCCCGTCGAACAACTCCGCCAGCGTGCGCTTCCCCTCGGCGGTGTCGAAAACGTACTCCTTTTCCACTTTCACCCAAGGCAATGCCCGCCGCGCCGCATCCACCGCGTCCCGCGCGCGCGTCAGTTCTTTCTCCCGCGCCAAAAACTCTCGCCGCGCCGCGAGCCATTCCCCGGCCGAAACGACTTTGTTGTCCATCACGCCTTCCCTCCCGCCCTCAACTCCTTCACCGGCCGCACTTCAATGCACCCCAATAACATGGCCGGAATCTTCGAAGCGGCCTGGATAGCCTCGTTCAAATCCCGCGCTTCGATTAGAATGAACCCGCCCAACTGCTCGTTGGTCTCGGCGAACGGCCCATCCGTAATCGACACCTTGCCGTTGCGCACGCGCAGTGTAGTCGCCGTCTCCACCGATTCCAGCGCCTGCGCCGCGATGAAGTGGCCCTTCCTCCGAAGCTCTCCATCGTACGCCATGCTCCGCGCATCCAGATCCAGGCTTTCCTTCTCCGACAGCGCCGCCAACTTTTTTCCCTCTACATAAACCGAACAAAGATACTTCATCGCGTCCTCCTGCAATATAGTCGATCACAACCCGCTGCGTTGGACATTATGGCTAAAGGGGCACCCATCCAACCATTGCTGGGAGCGGGCCGCACTCGTCGCCTGTCAGGCGGCACAGTCCTGGCCTATTATGCGGCAATGAATGACCGGCTGCTACCAGCGTTGCGGTAGCCTTGGTGGCGCTGTCGCTCCAAGGACCTCACCCGTCGCAACATTGCTTCCCAAGATAGCTGACCAGCTTGCCAGAACCACTACACTTCGATTAAGGTCGATGAGCATCAGTGAGGTCTAGGACAACCACGGTGACTCGCATACCGATAACCGAACCTCGCATCGATCTCGGTGCCGTCGTCAACCGTGTCCGTCCGAATGGCGAATATTCATCCTGGAAAAGGATGGCATCCCCATCGTGGGCACCATGGGCGCCGGTGAGCTTGAGGACTACCTCGAACTCCGGGACCCCAACGTCCGGCGCATCCTTAACCAGAGCGCCCGGGATGTCCGCGCTCGCTCGATGCTCCTCGCCGAACACACCAGGACCGGCCATTGTAAGAAAACGAAACGCCGCGCTTCATGACCCGGAATCTTTTTCGGTCCATACCACCACTGCCTTTGACTGCGAATTCAGGAAGTTAGCCAAACATAACTGCGACCTCATCAACCCCTAGCCGGAACACCCTCGTCATCCCTGGGAACGACCCGTACAACCGAAGCCACGGGCACAATATAAAAACTTGAAGGTGTGTGTAGCTTCTGGCGGCTAACTTCACCCTCGCCGCCAGCGGCTCGAGGCGCGAGGACAGTGATCAGAAATCTGGTTGACACATCTCCCCGAACTTTCTTCCCCTTTATCTCCATCGCCTTGCCCACTCCGTACCCGCTCGCGCTCCCTCCCTCTCGGTTACCGTTTAACTGGAGGATCGGCTGAATCTAGCCCCCGCAAATATGAAGAACCTATCCAAAGCACAACGAAGAGCAAATCGCGAAAATGCGCAAGAATCCCCGGGACCGCGCACCCTGGCAGGTAAGTCCGCCTCATCCCGCAACGCGATGACCCACGGCCTCACCGCCCAATCCAACATCTTCCCCGACGGCGAAACCCCCGCACTGTTCCTCGCCCTCCTCGACGACCTCGCCGCCCGCTTCAACCCCGTGGGCGAACTCGAAGACGCCCTCGTCAAACGCATGGCCGATCAGCAATGGCGCCTCGACCGCGTCTTCAGCCTCGAAGCCGGCATGCTCCGCGCTCGCGCCGCCCAAATGAAACGCGCCGACGCCCAGGAAATAGCCGATTACCCGCGCAAAAAAGAACACCATGAATTCAGCACCCCTCTCTACAACGCCGCCAGCAAGTTGGAGCCCCTCGTCGAATACCGCGAGTGCGACCTCCTCGGCCGCGTCTTCGCCGCCGACGCCGATACGGCCAATGCCCTGACCAAACTCACGCGCTACGAAACCACCCTCGAGCGCTCCCTCGACCGCACCACCAAACGCCTCCAATATATCCAGGAAATCCGCGCCAAAGCCGAGGCCCATACCCAGCAATCCGCGCCGGCGCCGCAACCCGACCCGGTAACTCCCGATGAATCAATCGATTGCAAAACGAACCCAAAACCGGACGCTCCCCATTGTCCCGCGCCGCCCGAATGCATCCGCGACCGCGCCGCCATCCCGCTCCGGCCGGCCCCAAGCCCCTGCGAGACCCCCAGTCGATTGTAAAACCAGCGAAACTCCGCTCCAACCCGCCCCCACTGCCGCCGGCCAAGCCCAACCTTTGCCTCGATGTCCCAACCCGCCGTGGCGCAGTTTTCCCGGTTGCTATACTGGAACCAGGCTTGGAAGACTACATCCGGATCCGCGGCGCGCGCGTCCACAACCTCAAGAACATCTCGCTCGCCATTCCGCACAACCAGCTCACTGTCATCACGGGCGTGTCCGGTTCCGGCAAATCCTCGCTCGCCTTCGACACCATCTACGCCGAAGGCCAGCGCCGCTACGTCGAATCGCTCTCCGCCTACGCGCGCCAGTTCCTGGAGCGCATGGAAAAGCCCGATGTGGACGAGATCGACGGCATCGCCCCGGCCATCGCCATCCGCCAGAAGAACACCACGCGCAACCCGCGCTCCACCGTCGCCACCTCCACGGAGTGCTACGATTTCCTGCGCCTGCTGTTCGCCCGCGTCGGCCGCACCTATTGCCCCAACTGCGGCACCCGCGTCGAGCGCGACACCGTCGACCAGGTCGCCGCACAGCATGCTGGCGCAGCCGGCCGGCTCGCGCTGGTACGCGCTGTTCCCCGTCGCGGCCGACGCACACCCGATACCAAAGCTCCTCCGCGATCATCTCTTCGACCTGCGCAAGAAAGGCTTCAACCGCCTCTTCCAAGACGGCCGCATCTTCGAATTCTCCACGCCCGAATCGCTCCTCGATATCGATTTCTCGCAGCCCGTCTTCGTCCTGGTCGACCGCCTCGTCCATCTCCGGCCCCGATCTGCGCCAGCGCATCGTCGATACCGTCGAAATCTGCTATCGCGAGGCCGGCGAAGTCATCTTCGAACGCGCCGCCGCCGCGCCCGGCGCGCCACCCTGCGCTTCAACGAAAAGTTCGCCTGCAAGACCGTGCGGCCTCGACTTTCCTCGAGCCCGAGCCGCATCCTGTTCAGCTTCAACAATCCCATCGGCGCCTGCCCGCGCTGCCAGGGCTTCGGCAACACCATCGACTTCGACATGGACCTCGTCGATCCCCGACCGCGGCATGTCTCTCGAAGATGGCGCGGTCGATCCTGGACCAAGCCGCAATACCGCTCCTGGCTCGCCAATTTCCGCAAAACGGCGAAGAGCAAAAGCGTGCGCCTCGAACGTGCCCTTCTGCGATCTCACCGACGAGGAACAGGAAACCGTCTTCGCCGCCATCCGCCGCTTCTTCGACTACCTGGAAACCAAGAAGTACAAGGTCCACGTGCGCGTCTTCCTCAGCCGCTATCGCGGCTACGCGCGCTGCCCCGAATGCCACGGCTCGCGCCTGCGCAAGGAAGCGCTCTACGTCCGCGTCGGCGACCGCAACATCGCCGAAGTCGTGCGCATGAACATCGCCGAGGCCTACGACTTCTTCGACGCGCTGCAGCTCTCGCCCGAAGAAACCGCCATCGCCGACAAGATCCTGGTCGAAATCCGCCAGCGCCTGAAGTTCCTGAACGACGTCGGCCTCGAATACCTCACGCTCGATCGCCTCTCGTCCACGCTCTCCGGCGGCGAAGCCCAGCGCATCCAGCTCGCCACCTGCCTCGGCTCGCGCCTGGTCGGCGCCTGCTACGTTCTCGACGAGCCCTCCATCGGCCTGCACAGCCGCGACACCGGCCGCCTGATCCGCATCCTGCAGGAACTGCGCGACCTCGGCAACACCATCGTCGTCGTCGAGCACGATCCCGACGTCATGCGCGCCGCCGACCACATCGTCGATCTCGGTCCCGGCGCCGGCGAACACGGCGGCGACATCATCTTCGAAGGCTCCTTTCCGCAGCTGATCGCCACGACAGGCAACCTCGCTGACCGGCCGCTATCTGCGCGGCGAACTGCAAGCGTCGCACGCTCCCGCGCAGCGCCGCGCACCGCGATCCCAAACGCGCGATCCGCTTCTTCGGCGCGCACGCATGCACAACCTGAAGAACATCGACGTCGACGATCCCGCTGGGCATGATGGTGGCGGTCACCGGCGTCTCCGGATCCGGCAAATCCACGCTGGTGCACGACGTCATCTACCGCTCTCTGCAAGCGCTGCATAAAGCGCGCGACCTCGAAGGCCCGCCCGCCGAAGCCGGCGACGAATGGCCTCGCGCCGGTCACGAAGCTGACCTGCCGCAAGATCGAAGGCGCCGAACTGATCCAGCGAAGTGGTCATGATCGATCAGTCGCCCATCGGCCGCACGCCGCGCTCCAATCCGGTCACCTACATCAAGGCCTTCGACCTGATCCGCGACCTCTTCGCCTCCACCCGCGAAGCCGAAAAGCGCGGCTACACCGCCGGCCATTTCTCCTTCAACATTCCCGGCGGCCGCTGCGAAACCTGCCAGGGCGACGGCACCGTCACCGTCGAGATGCAGTTCCTGGCCGACGTCGAACTGATCTGCGAAGAGTGCAAAGGCACGCGCTTCAAGAGCGGCATCCTCGACATCCGCTACAACGGCCTGAACATTCACGAAGTGCTGCAGCTCACCGTGAAGGAAGCCATCGCGTTCTTCCTCGGCCACGCCGCGCCTGGTGCACAAGCTGCAAGTGCTGGACGACGTCGGCCTCGGCTATCTGCGCCTGGGCCAGTCCGCCACCACGCTTTCCGGCGGCGAAGCGCAGCGCGTCAAACTCGCCGCGCATCTGGCGCAAGCCACCTGCGAAGGCACGCTCTTCATCTTCGACGAACCCACCACCGGTCTGCACTTCGACGACATCGCCAAGCTGCTCGCCGCCTTCGAGCGCCTCATCGAAAACGGCGGCAGCCTGCTGATCATCGAGCACAACCTCGACGTGATCAAAGCCGCCGACTGGGTCATCGATCTCGGCCCCGAAGGCGGCGACCGCGGCGGCCACATCGTGGCCACCGGCACCCCCGCCCAAATCGCCCAAGCCCCCGATTCCCACACCGGCCACTTCCTCCAACAGATTCTCGCTGCCTCCTAGTCGCGCGCCGCGCTTTACAAGGACTGCAAACGGCGTTAGCATCATTTCATTCCGCACGAATCGGAGGGAAGCGATGCCATTGATGTGTCCTGCAATTCTAGGATTATTGTTCGCCATGAGCGCTCTGCCGGTCTTGGCGCAGCCTGTCGCGTCTGACTCGTCCGCGGCCGCCGCATTTGTTGCGCGCCGCCACGGGCCCCGCATTGTCGCGCCCGGAACCCGTCCGCCGGAGTACAACCCCATTCAAAACGTGACAACTTCGTACAACACGATCTGGGCCGGATACGCGGTGACCGGCTCGGACTTCACTTACGTGCAGGGATCCTGGGTGGTAGCGGCAGTGAACTGCACGACCACGCCGAAATCCGACTCATCGGAGTGGGTCGGCATTGACGGCTGGTCATCGCTCACGGTCGAGCAGATCGGAACGGACGCCGACTGCGTGGGCAGCACTCCCTCCTACTACGTGTGGTATGAGTTCTACCCCCTGAACACCGTGGTGATCAAGGACGTGTCGATTGCCGCCGGCGATGTATTTTCGGCGTCGGTAACGTACGAGGGAAACAACGAATATCTGGTCGCCATTACAAACCAGACGACCGGCGAGAATTTTAGCAAGGAAGTGGCGTTTTCGGGTGCCGGCAACAGTGGCATGCCGCTGCGGAATTCCGCTGAATGGATCGAAGAGATGGACGGAGCCAAATTATCTGACTTTGGCGTCGATTCGTTTGGCACTTTATACTCCGGTGTAAACGGCTTCTCGGACCTCGCAACCGACTCTTCCATTTCAGGACCGATTAAGAATTTCGGGAGCGTGGTACAGCGGTCGGTTTCGACCAGGAACGGTACGGATACCAGCAAGGCCACGGCGGTGCCCTCCGCGCTGGCCCCGGACGGGGAAAGCTTTACGGTCACCTGGAAGGCGCAGTAGGAATCTGTAACGGGGACTCATTCAGACCGGGACCGTACGGCAAACGTGAGAGACTTACAGTCGCCCGTGAGAGCGCGATACAAGGCCGATCCGGCCATGGCGATTGTGGTCGATTGCGCGCAGTCAGCCGCCTACAGCCTAGGCGATCCGTTCCATGCGGCGGTCGTTCCTCAGGGTAGCTCCGAAGCTTTCGTTGGGGCGCTCATCGGGGCCACGGGGGCCCCCACGATGCAGCCACGTCCGGCGACGTGTTATGCGCCGCCCTCGCGTTGAGCATACTTTGCTTGAGGTGAAGGTCGAGGGCGACGTCGATCTGCGTGGTTCTCTCGGTATGCCAGCGGTTCCGGTGGGCTTTCTGAGAAGGCGAACCCTCGCGCGTGTGAGTCTGCGGAACGGCGGACAGCCGGAGATTCCTAAGCTCATGGCTGTATCCCAGCAATGTTGCGTCGTTGGCAAAACACTAAGCGCTGGTGTGACCATCGAGCACGAATTGGCGCCTTAGTTTCATCGAAGGCCAACTGTCAAAAGAGGCAGAAGCGCGCAAATGATTCTTACTGCCAGGCGGTGGCGGTGCCCTGTCGGGCGGGACAATCTACAAGATCACGCTGCACTGAGGCTCGTCAGTCCCCCACCACGTTTCTGCTACCCTCACTGGGTACTTCCTGCGCCAGATTCTGTCCGTCAGATAAACTCAGCACTTCGACCCCATCCGACCCGCGACCGTAAGGGAGCGTCCCGCGTAGAATAAAGATATGTGGTCTTCGGCCGCGCTCCTGTTCTTCCTGCAGTCCCCCGACTACAACGCCGAAGGCTTGCGCGCCCTCGACGCCGCCAAATACACCGAAGCCGCCGACCTCTTCACCAAAGCCGTCGCCGCCGACCCCAAGGATTACTCCTCCCACTTCAACCTCGCGCTCTCCTTAACCATGCTCAAGCGCGACCCCGACGGCGTCGCCGAATACAAAAAGGTTCTCGAACTCAAACCCCGCCTCTACGAAGCCGACCTCAACCTCGGCATCCTGCTCCTGCGCGATAAGCAGCCCGCCGATGCCGCCGCCTGCCTGAAAGAAGCCGTCGATCAGAAACCCAAGGAATTCCGCCCTCGTCTCTACTGGGCGCAATCCATCCTCGATTCCGGAGACCCCGCCCAAGCCGCCGCGCAATATCAGGAAGCCCTAACCCTCAACCCCAAATCCGCCGCCGCCGAGTTAGGCCTGGCCCACGCCCTCGCCAGGCAGGACAAGCTCTCCGATGCGGCAACTCACTTCCGCGCCGCCGCCCAGCTCGATCCCAACTATCGCGACGGCCTCCTCGAACTCGCCGGCCTTTACGAGAAGAACCACCAGAACGCCGAAGCCGCCGCCATTTACCAGGAGTTCCCCGATAATGCCGCCGCCCAGGAACACATCGGGCAGTTGCTCCTCGAAAACAAGAAATCGGCCGAGGCCATCGCCCCGCTCGAAGCGGCCATGCAAAAGGACCCTACCCCCGCCAATCGCCTCGCCCTCGCCACCGCCTACTTGTTCGAAAAGCAGTACCCCAAAGCCCTCCCGCTTCTCGACCAGAGCGTCGCCGCCGACCCCGCCAACTATTCCCTCCATATGATGTACGGCCGCGGCCTCCGCGATACTAAGAAATACGATCCCGCCGCCCAGCAGTTCTACACCGCCACCAAGCTCAAGCCCGATTCCCGCGAAGCCTGGAACGAGTTCGCCGGCATGCTCTACATGCTCGAAAAGTATCCCGAGTCCCTCACCGCCCTCGACCGCGCCCATCAGCTCGGCGACGATACCCCCGCCAATTACTACTTCCACGCCATCACCTTCGATAAGCTGCGCGCCCTGCAGCAGGCGCTCGATTATTACAACCAGTTCCTGGAGCGCAGCAAAGGCTTGTTCCCCGACGAAGAGTGGAAAGCCCGCCAGCGCGCCAAATTGCTATACCGGGAGCTGCATCCCAAATGATCCCGCGCCTGCTGCTCGCAACCCTCCTCGCCGCTGCGCCGGCGCTCGCCGACCTGCGGCAGGCCAAGGACGAACCCAACCTGGGCAAGCGTTCCGTGCTCGCGCTCGACAACGCATCCGAAGCTCTCGCGGCCGCCCGCGAAGCTTATGCCAAAGGCCAAAACGATCGCGTGGAAGCCTGCGCCAAAGAAATTCAGGAATCCGTTTCGCTCGCCGAAGCGTCTCTCCGTGATACGGGCAAAAATCCACGCAAGAATCCCAAGTACTTCAAGCGCGCCGAAACATCCACCCGCGACCTGCTGCGCCGCCTCGAGGGCTTGCAGCAGTCCATGGACATCACCGACCGTCCCTTGCTCGACGCCGCCAAAGCCAAAGTGCAGCAGGTACACGACGACCTCTTGGTAGGAGTGTTGGAGGGCACACAAAAATGAAAGCCTTGCTAACGTGTGTGCTGCTCGCCGCGCCCCTGATGGCGCAGCAGCAGCGTGATTACCTCACCGTCGACGAAGCCGACCAGATCCGCGAAGCCCAGAACCCCAACGACCGACTCCGGCTGTACCTCATCTTCGCCAAGCAGCGCCTCAGCCAGGTCGATCACTGGCTGGCCAAAGACAAAGCCGGCCGTTCCGTCTTCATCCACGACGCGCTCGACGATTACGCCAACATCGTCGACGCCATCGACGCCGTCGCCGACGATGCCATTCAGCGCCATGTCGACGTCAAAATCGGCATGACCGCCGTCGCCACCGATGAAGCGGAAATGCTCTCGCACCTCCAGCAGATCCAGGACGCCGCGCCCAAGGACATCTCGCGCTTCGACTTCGTCCTCAAGGAATCCATCGACGGCACCAACGACAGCCTCGAACTCGCCCGCCAGGATCCCGCCGAACGCGCCGCCGCCGTCGCCGCCAAACAAGCCAAAGAGAAGAAGGAGCGTGAAGCCGCGCTCAGCCCCACCGAGCGCGACGAAAAGAAGGCCGAGGAAGCCAAAGCAGAGCGTGACAAGGAAAAGAAAAAGGCGCCTACCCTGCTGCGTCCGGGTGAAACCATCGGCCCGCAGACGCCGCCCCAACCGTAGATGCCGGCCGCTATCGTCACCGGAGCCAGTCGCGGAATCGGCGCGGCCATCGCCGGCAGTCTGGCGTCGGCGGGCTACCGCGTGGCAGTGAACTATGTATCGGACGAAGCCTCGGCCCTTGCCGTCGTTGCGAACTTACAAACGCAATCCATCGCCGTTCAGGCCGATGTCTCCTGCGAAGACGATGTCCTGCGCCTATTCGCTGAAGCCGAACGCTCCTTAGGCCCCATCACCGCCCTTGTCAATAACGCAGGCATCACCGGAGGCTTCTCCCGCGTCGATTCCCTCGATCCCGCCGCCGTCGCCCGCATGCTCGCCGTCAATGTCATCGGCGCCATGCTCTGCGCCCGCGAAGCCGTCCGCCGCATGTCCACCCGCCACGGCGGCCAGTGGCGGAGCGATCGTGAACATCTCCTCCCTCGCCGCCCGCACCGGAGGCGCGGGCGAATGGGTCCACTACGCCGCCTCGAAGGGAGCCATCGACACCTTCACCATCGGCCTCGCCCGCGAGGTCGCCGCCGAAGGCATCCGCGTCAACGCCGTCTCTCCAGGCCTCATCGAAACCGATCTCCACGCCGCCGCCGGCGAACCCGGCCGCCCTCAGCGCATCGCCCCAAGTATCCCTATGCAACGGTCGGGCCTTCCCCACGAAGTAGCCGGCGGAGTCCTCTACCTGCTCTCCCCCGCTGCCGCCTATGTCACCGGCAGCATCCTGGAAATAGGTGGGGGACGTTGACCGCCGTCCGCCCACACCCATTTTGATCCGTACCCATCTCGTCACACGGCCGTCTCACCGCCGAACTGGAGCAATACGACCGGCGCTCCGGCACCCTCACCCCTGAAGAGCGCGAATACGCGGAGCGGAAATCGTCAACGGCAAGCGCGCCATCGGCAAGAGCCCAAGCCAAGAAACTCGCCAGCCTCTTTCACGTTTCCGCCGAGGTCCTTTTTAGCCCCAACCACCCGTGCTCCATGAAGTGGCGCTTCGTACGGTCACTCGCCCTTTTTATCTGACCCGCGGCGATTAGAACGATACAATGGAATCAGTCGCGCGGCGTAAGTTAGTACCTCTCACTTCAGTAATGTATATTCCACAGACATACGCGGTCGCTCTGCTATTAATGATCTTCAGTATGCTGTGTTGGGGCAGTTGGGCGAACACCCAGAAGATCGACAAGGCTTGGCGATTCGAGTTGTATTATTGGGATTACATCGCTGGCCTGCTGCTCTGTTCCCTTGCCTTCGGTCTTACGCTGGGAGACAATCACCCGGCCAGTCCAGTGAGCTTCTTCCGCAATCTCGCCGCCGCGAGTTCCCGATCGCTCACGGAAGCTTTCCTGGCTGGCGTCGTATTCAACTTAGGCAATCTCCTGCTGGTCGCCGCGATTTCCATCGCCGGAATGGCTGTAGCGTTCCCTGTTGGCGCCGGATTAGCCTTGGTGATCGGTACGATTTTGAACTATGTGGTAACTCCGGCCGGCAATCCTACGCTGCTGTTTAGCGGAGTGATGCTCATCTGCGCCGCAATCGGGGCCAATGCCATGGCTTATCGCGGCTTGGCCCAAGGCGCCAAAGCAGGCTCTAAGGGAATCGTCCTCAGTCTGATTGCTGGAGTAGTCATTGGTCTCTTCTATCCGTTCGTGGCAAAGGCTTTGACCGGTGAGCGCCACCTGGTGCCCTACACCGTGTATTTCGTCTTCGCTCTAGGCGCTCTTGCATCCAACATCCCCTTCAACTACGCCCTGATGCGGCGCCCGGTTAACGGCCCGCGCCTTTCGATGGCCGACTATTTCCACGGCGCTCCGCCGGTCCATCTCTGGGGCGTCCTCGGTGGCTTGATATGGGGCGCCGGAACCATCTGCAGTTTCGTGGCCGCCTACTCCCCAAAGATCGGGCCTTCCACTTCCTTCGCTCTCGGCGAAGGCAATACCATGATCTCCGCGGCGTGGGGCGTGTTTGTATGGAAGGAGTTTCGCGGCGGCAGTGACAAAGTGAAGCACTTACTCGCCCTGATGTTTGTACTGTTTCTATCAGGCCTGGTATCCATCTCCCTGGCGCCGGTGATTGGAAAGTAGGGTATAACTACGACTCATTACGATGTCATCATCATAGGAACCGGCGCCGGCGGCGGCACCTTGGCGCATCATCTCGCGCCTTCCGGCAAGCGCATCCTCATGCTGGAACGCGGCGGGTACCTGCCGCGTGAAAAGGCCAATTGGGACGCCCGCGCTGTCTTCGTCGAAGCGCGATACAGAGCTCCGGAGCAATGGTATGACAAAGACGGAAAGCCCTTCCAACCGGGTATTCAATACTATGTTGGCGGCAATACCAAGGTCTACGGCGCGGCCTTATTGCGTTTTCGCCCGCGGGATTTTGGCGAGGTCCGCCACTACGCCGGCCTCTCGCCCGCATGGCCGCTCGGCTATAACGATTTCGAGCCGTATTACACCAGGGCCGAGCATCTCTATCATGTGCACGGTCGGCACGGCATCGATCCAACCGAAGGACCGGTCAGCTCCCAATACCTCTATCCGCCCGTGACTCACGAGCCCCGCATCCAGCAACTCTACGACGATTTTGAAAAGCTGGGCCATCACCCCTTCCCCTTGCCGCTCGGAATTCTGCTCGATGAAGAGAACGGAAGGCCTCGCCACGACAGCGCCTGTGTGCGTTGCCAGGCCTTCGACGGCTTCCCCTGCCTGGTCAACGGCAAAGCGGATGCGCAGATCATTTGCGTGGATCCGGCTTTACAGCACAGCAACGTTGAATTGATCACCGGCGCCTATGTCACTCGCCTGGAAACCAGCGCATCGGGACGCGAAGTCGGTAAGGTGGTGGTCGAGCGCAACGGCGCCACCGAAGAGTATTCCGCCGACATCGTAGTGGCCTCCTGCGGCGCGGTGAATTCGGCCGCGCTGCTGCTTCGCTCGGCGAATGACAAGCATCCCAACGGCCTCGCCAACGCCTCCGGCCTCGTCGGCAGGAACTACATGCGGCACAACTGCTCCGCATTCATGGCTATATCCAAAGATCCCAACCCGACCATCTTCCAGAAAACTCTGGGCCTTAACGACTTCTATTTCGACGCCCCGGATTGGGAGTACCCGCTCGGCGAGATACAAATGTTGGGTAAGTCCGATGGCCAAATGATCAACGCCGAAGCGCCCGCATGGGCCGTATGGAAGCCCGAGTTTGCGCTCGACTATCTGGCGGAGCACTCCGTTGATTTCTGGCTCCAATCCGAGGATCTCCCCCATCCCGACAACCGCGTGACCATCGATTCGACTGGAAAGATCACTCTGGCGCTGCCGCATATCGACCTTGAAGGCCACCGGCGACTGACCGCCAAACTCAAAGAAATGCTCACGGACATCGGGCTGCACGACCAATTGCTTTCGCGCGAACATTATCTGGGCCAAGACATCCCTATCGGGGGAACCGCTCACCAGGCCGGCACGATTCGTTTCGGCG
Source organism: Bryobacterales bacterium (assembly GCA_963738375.1). Classification (GTDB taxonomy): domain Bacteria; phylum Acidobacteriota; class Terriglobia; order Bryobacterales; family Bryobacteraceae; genus Bog-159. The sequence continues at coordinate 216,368 of CAVTWL010000012.1, forward strand.
CCGACCCGACGACTTCCGTACTCGACCTGAATTGCAAAGCTCACGATCTGGATAACCTCTACGTGGTCGACGCCAGTTTCTTCGTGTCGATTGCCGCCGTGAATCCGAGCTTGACGATCTTCGCCAATGCGCTGCGCGTGGGCGACCACTTACTCGAAAGACTCAAATAAGGAAACGGACGAATGAAAGCCATAGCCATCGTTCCTGGAACTGCCGGCGCGAAAATCGTGGAGCGGCCGGAACCCAATGTCACTGCGCCCGGCGACGTCAAGGTTCGCATCGTCCGGGTAGGAATCTGCGGAACGGACCGCGAGGAGCTGTCCGGAGGCCGCGCTCAAGCGCCCGAGGGCCAGAAGGAACTGGTGATCGGCCACGAGATGTTCGGCCAGGTGGTGGCGGTCGGATCGGCCGTCACTCGCGTGAAGGTGGGCGACTTCGCTGTGTTCACGGTCCGCCGTGGCTGCGGCGCCTGCGCGCCTTGCCGCATGGGCCGCGCCGATATGTGCCAGACCGGAAACTATCGCGAGCGCGGCATTAAAGGCCTTGACGGCTATCAGACCGAGTTCGCCGTCGACGGCGAACAATACATCGTTCACCTGCCGCCGGACTTGCAGAACCTGGGCGTGCTGTTGGAGCCGCTCTCCATCGTCGAAAAGGCTATCGACGAGATCCTGCGCGTGCAAGGCGTCCGCGACCCCGAAGCCGCCATCCACCCGGACTGGCTTTACGGCCGCCACTGCCTGGTTGCCGGCTTGGGACCCGTTGGGCTGCTCGCCGCCATGGCCCTGCGACTGCGCGGCGCCGAAGTCTACGGGTTGGACGTGGTGGACGCGTCTACCGCCCGCCCGTCGTGGCTCGCCGGGATCGGCGGCCACTACGTCGATGGCCGCCAGGTGCCCCCCGATCAGGTCGCCGCCAAGGTCGGCCTGATGGATCTCATCGTGGATGCCAGCGGCATTCCAACGCTGGAGTTCAACCTGCTCGATGCCCTGGCGGTAAATGGCGCATACGTCTTGACCGGCATTCCCGGCGCCAGCCGTCCCATCGAGATCCCCGGCGCCGAATTGGTGCGCGAGTTGGTTCTGGACAACCAGGTGATGTTGGGTAGCGTGAACGCCGCGCGCGGCCACTTTCAAATCGGCGCGGACGATCTGGCCGCCGCCCACTTGCGCTGGGGCGCCCACATGGATGGACTGATCACGCAACGCTACACCCCCGGCGAGTTCGTCGGCTCCCCCGACCAGCATGCGCCCGATTCCATCAAGCAAATCGTGGAATGGAAATAACCATGCCCTCCTTCACATGCAACCCCGCCCAGCCGTCCGAAGCATTCCCGCATTTTTGGGAACACACCGTGGGCAGCGGCCACGCGCCCCTCGCGCTGCGCGCCGACTGGCAGGGCCAACTGCTTCGCTGCCATAACGAACTCGGCTTCCAGCACGTGCGATTTCATGCGCTCCTATCCGATGAAATGGGTACCCTTGTCTGCGAAGAAGAAAAACTGCTGTATTCCTTCTTCAACGCCGACCGCATCACCGACTTTCTGCTCTCCATCGGCATGCGCCCGTTTGTTGAATTGTCCTTCATGCCGGAAGCCTTGGCTTCGGGGCGCGACACTGTCTTCAGTTACCGGGGCAATGTCACTCCGCCCAAGGACTACGCGCAATGGGCCGCGCTCATCCAAAAGCTGGTCGAGCACTGGGTCGAACGCTATGGCGCGGCGGAAGTCGGCCTGTGGTTCTTCGAAGTTTGGAACGAGCCCAACTTACAGGCCTTCTGGAAGGCATCGCAGGAGGATTACTTCAAGCTCTACAGCGCCACCGCCGCGGCCATCAAGGCCGTCGGCCAGTCACTGAAAGTCGGAGGCCCTGCCACCGCCGATAACCAATGGATTACACCATTCCTCGCTTACTGCGAGGGCCATCAGGCGCCCGTTGATTTCGTCTCCACCCACCACTACCCAACCGATGCCTTCGGCCAACCCGGCGCCGATACCGTCACCCAGTTGCAACACGCCCCCCGCCACGGCATGCGCGACGAGGTCGCTAAAGCGCGCCACGAGGCCGGCTTGTTGCCTCTGTATTACACGGAGTGGAGCATCTCATCCAACCCGCGGGATCCCCTGCACGACCAGCCTTTCGCCGCCGCCCTCATCGTAAGAATCGTGATGGAAGCCCGCGGCCTCGTCCAGGGCTATAGCTATTGGACCTTCAGTGACATCTTCAATGAGAACTACTTTCCATCGGTTCCCTTTCACGGAGGCTTCGGCCTGCTGAATCTGTACGGCATCGCCAAGCCCGCCTATCGCGCGTTCCAGATGCTCCACCAATTGGGTGCCGAATTCCTCACGGTCGAAGGAACGCACGAAACCGTCGACGTCTGGGTTGTCCGCAAGAGCAACGCCGTCACCGTGCTGATGACCAATCTGGCCATGCCCCGTCATCCCATCCAAACAGAATTGGTGAATGTCCGCCTGTCCGCGGCGTCCGATCCCCGCACTGCCTGGATCGAACGCATCGACGAAGACCACGCCAATCCGCGCCGCCTCTGGCACGCCATGGGCGAACCGGAATACTTGAGCCCGCTCCAGGTGGAGCAGCTCGGCGCGGCTTCCGCGCTGCAGCCGGAACCGCAGCCCTGGACCTACGATGCGGGCAATCTCGACCTGACCGTTAGTCTGCCACCGCAAAGTGTCGCGTCCGTTACCATTGAGCTTTCCTGATGCCGCCCCTCCCCATCGCCAATCCGCAAGGCAGCGACGACCCAGATGCTCGACACCCTGGCTCGCGAGACATTCGACTTCTTCCGCCACGAGTTTAATCCGTCCACCGGCTTGATCGTGGATAAGACGCAGCCCGGGTCGCCCGCCAGCATCGCCGCCGTCGGCATGGGCCTCAGCGTGTACACCGTCGCCGTCGAACGCGGCTGGCTCACCCGCCACGAAGCCGCCGCTAGAACCCTCGCTGCTCTGCGCTTCCTGTTATCCGCGCACCAAGGCCCCCAGCCCGACGCCGCCGGATATCGCGGCTTCTACTATCATTTCCTCGACATGCAAACCGGCCGCCGCGCCTGTCATTGTGAGCTTTCCACGATCGACACCGCCATCCTGATGGCCGGCGTACTGACCGCCGCCGGCTATTTCTCAACTGGCCTTGCCGAGGAGAACGAAATCCGTGAGATCGCCCGCATCCTCTTTGAGCGCGTCGACTGGCAATGGGCTCTGAACGGCGGCAAAACCATCTGCCATGGATGGAGTCCCGAGGCTGGATTTCTTCCCTACCGCTGGGACACCGGCTACAGCGAGGCCTTGATTCTGTACACGCTGGCGCTCGGCTCGCCCACCTTTCCCATCGACCCGGAAGGCTATCGCGCCTGGACCTCGACCTTCCAGCTTCAGACCCTCTACGGCATCCAGCACCTCTATGCCGGTCCGCTCTTCATCCATCAAATGTCGCACCTGTGGCTCGACTTCCGCGGCATTCAGGACGATTTCAACCGCAAAACCGGCATCGATTATTTCGAGAACAGCCGGCGCGCCACCCACATGCAGCGGCAGTATGCCATCGAGAATCCCCGCGGCTTCTCCGATTATCACCAGTACAACTGGGGCTTCACCGCCAGCGATGGCCCCGGCGACACGGTGCTGGAGGTGAACGGCGTTCGCCGCGTATTCTTCGATTACGTGGCCCGCGGCGCCCCGTTCGGCCCCGACGATGGCACCATCTCACCCTGGGCGGTGGTAGCCTCGCTCCCATTCGCGCCCGAAATCGTGATCGGTACCGTGCGCCACGCCATCGAACGCCTCGAACTGAAGGCCCATAATCCCTACGGCTTCGACGCCAGCTTCAATTCCACCTACCCCGAAAAGACCAGGAACCGCCACGGCTGGGTTTCCCCTTGGATCTTCGGCCTCAACCAGGGCCCCATAATACTGATGATCGAGAACTACCAGACCGGCCTGATTTGGGACGTTATCCGCCGCTGCGGCTACGTGCGCAACGGTCTCCGCCGCGCCGGATTTCAGGGCGCCTGGCTCGACTCCAACAACGAAATCACCCCCAGCAGCGCCCCCCAGTGATAATAGGCGTCGCTGCTCCGCACATCGTTTCCCGCCCCCGTCAGCGCATTGTAATTCTCATAAATCGCATGGTCGCTCTCCCACGACTTCATCAGCAGCTTCAACGACCGCTCCGCCAAATCCTTCCGCGCGGCCGGTAGATCGTAGTTCCGCATCCCCAGATACACCAGAAAATTCATCGGCCCCCAGATCCGCCCCCGCCAATACTCCTGATCCTTGAACCCCGGCACATTCCGCGCGATTGCCGGAATCACCCACTCCCCGTGAAACTCCTCCGGGTTGAAGTAATGTTCCTGCATCATGCGCCCCGCCTGCGCCTGCGTCGGCGCTTTGGCCAGCAGCGCATAGAAATTCGTCGGCGATAGCCGCTCCGAACTCTCCCCCGTATCCGTCCGCCGGTTCCGATATATGCCCGTCTGCTCGTCCCACAGCGTATTCAGACCCTTCGCATACCGCGCCCCGCGCTCCCGTAGCTCCCGCGCATCCTCCGTTTTCCCCAGCACCGCGGCGATCTCCGCAAGCGCCTGGCAATCCGCCGCATACATCGCCGTCAGACCGGCATCCGCCATCTCCAGCCGGTTCGTCTTCGGATTGAACGGCACTCCATCGTACATCGGCGAATTGTCCAGCCCCGACTCGTACAGCGCCGCCTGGAAATTGTGATAGGTCCCGTCCACCTGCTGCGGCACGTCGTCCGAGCCCCACGCCAGCACGCCGCCCGCATCGCGCGCGCCCGGCCACCAACGGTTCCAGCGCAGCAGTTCATCGTAAACTTCCGCCAGGAACCACCGCTCCTTGTGCCGCTTGTAGATCTCCCATACCATCAGGCTGCCCACCGGCGGCTGCGACCGGTCGTCGCTCTTGATCCCGTACGCCGACGCGCAATTCGGCACGAACCCCCGCCGCGTAATCCCCTTCGTTACCTCCACCGCATTCGCAAACGCCAGATCCTGGTTGTACAGACCGTACATGAACGCAGCGAAGTACGTGTCCCAATCGAACAGCACTTCCCCCCCCAGTTCGCGCTCCACATCCGGCTCACCGGAGAGATCGCCCGGTCGTTCTCCGGATCGTACGTCAGATTCCACCCCAGGATCGTTTGCATCGCCGTGAAGACTTCCTTGGCCGCGCCATATCCCGCCAGCCGCTTCTCATGCGCCGCCCGGTGCGCCTCCACGATCCCCGCTACTTCCTCCAGCGTCTTCCGCGCCCCCGTATAAATCGCGAACCGCCCTTCCATCGCCATCGAAAGATACGGCCCATCCACCGTCAAAAACGGATCCGCCGCATCCGCCGCCGTTGTCCGCACCTCGAACGTCCGGCCCCCCGCGCGCGCCGATTGCGCCTTCAGCACCGCGCCTTCGCGCCGCACCGTGCCTGCACGGTTCCAGTAGTAGCCTGTCTCCACGATCAGATGCTCCGGCCGCAGCGCCGCCCGTTTCTCCACCGTCAGCAGGATATATTCCTCGCCGCCCTCCGCCGCGCTCTCGATCACCGCCACATTATTCGACCCCGCCGTCGACCCGCTGTTGAACTCCAGCCGCAGCTCCGTGTACGCCCCATCGTCGGTATGCGGTCCCAGCCGGATCTTCTCCGCCCGCCGCGCCGTAGCATTCACCTGGAAGAACTCGCTCTGATAGTGATGCCCCATCCCGGCGCTCTTCAGTCCCAGCGTCAGAGCGAACCCGTCCGGCAGGTAGACGTGCGACAGCACGCTGTTCGCGCTCCACGTGTTCCACCCCTGGCACAGCCGCCGTTGCAGTGCCCGATATTCCGGCGTCCGCAGCACGCGCGTATCCTGCGCCAGCGCGCCTCCCGCAATCACCGTCGCCGCTATCAAGTAGGTAACAAGTTGTTTCACAGGATCAGCATAACCCCGCATCCCCTTCACTGCCCAGCCCGCACTTCTTCATACAACGCCCGGAACGTCGCCGCCACCTCGTGCGACTCCGCGTCCCCGCTCTTCTCCCCGAAGTACGCCCGCGCGAACGGGCCGAACGGCACCCACGTGGTTGCCATCACTCCCTGCATCCTCTCCGCGATCTCCGCCGTCGCATGCGTCCGCGTATCCCGCACCATCGCCAGTTGCCCCAGCGCTACATTCGCCCTTCGCCAGGGACACGCCACCACTCCAAATCCTTCCATCGCCAGGTACGTCACCGAAGGCAGCACCCGCTCGTAATGCCAGTCGCACATGACAATGTCCTTCGGCACCATCCGGATCGCGTCCTGTGTCCCGTTTGCGCTCGCCTCCCACTTGCCCATCCCCGTCGTCACGCCGTCCAGTAACCGGTCCGCCCACATCCACATCGTCCGCCCCGACGCCGCCAGATGATCGTGTACCGCCTTCACCTCGCCCGCAAACAGCTCCGCCTTGTTCTTCCCCCGGCACCGCTCGCAATCGTCCTCTCCCAGCAGAAAAACCTCGTCCATGCCCGCGTGAAACGCTTTCGCCCCCGTCGCCTCCACGATCTCGTCCATCAGGTCGAAAACGATCTCATGTACCTTTGGATGCAGCGGACAATAGCTCCGGCAGTAAGTCCCCACGTTTTGCGGATACTTCCCCGGCGTCTCGTCCAGTTCCGGATGAGACCGCAGCAGCGCCGCGGTTGTCGCCGCCCACGACTGGTGCCCCAGCAGGTTGATCTGCGGAATCAGCCGCACGTTGGCCTCGCGGCACGCCGCCGCAATCCGCTTCACGTCGTCCCGGGACAGCGCATCGCTATCGGCCACCTCCGGCCGCCGCGTGAACTGGTAATGATAGTCGAACTCCATCACCAGCGTGTTCACGCCCTCCTTCGGCAGAGCCTCGCGAATGAAGCGCACCGCCAGATCCACCTCATCCGGCTTGGGCGCCATAACATGCAACCCACGGACGGGAAGTGGGGCTGAACCGGCGTTCAGCGTAACGGCGGCAATGAGACTCCACACTGCGCGCGCAACCCGATAGTTGATTTTCATGAAAGTGTTTCTGACGAGCGCAGTGTAACGCCCGTCCTTGCCGGGTGGACTGATGAAGTCCTCGAGTATGCCGGGCGAGAAACTATCGACCCCTACCCCCCGTTTCCCGCATGGCTCGCTGGAACATCTACAGCATCCGATGCTTCCGCGAGGTCGGTATCTATGCCCCCGCCCCCTTCCCCACCGCCATCATCGACTCCAATATCTGTTCCCCAACTTCCTTCACCGCCCCCGGCGAATGCGACAGAAACAGCGTGTTGCTCTTCCCGCTCTCCCCAATCGACTTCAAAGTATCGAAGTACTGCGTCACCATCACCAGTTGCATGACCTCCTTCGCCGACGCCCCCTCCACCACCTTCTGGAATTGCTCGATTGACGCCTGCAGCCCCTCGATGATCGCCTTCCTCTGGTTAGCAATGCCTTGCCCCTGCAGCGCCTTGCTCTCCGCTTCCGCCTCCGCCTTCTTCACCACCAGGATCTTCTCCGCCTCGCCTCGCGCGTTGGCCGCCACCTGCTCGCGCTGCGCGGCGTTGATGTCATTCATCGCCGACTTCACCTTCTCGTCCGGCACGATGTCCGTCACCAGCACGTTCACGATCTCGTACCCGAACGTCGACATGTCCGCGTCCAGTTCCTTCTTCACCGCCATCGCGATGCTCGACTGGCTCGCGAATACCTCGTCCAGCGTCATCCCCGGCACGTGCCCCAGAATCACCTGCTCCACATACGATTTGATCTGCGCCGTCGGGTCCGCCAGTTTATAAAACGCGTCGAATACCTTGTCCGCACGCACCTGGTTCTGCACCGAGATCGGAATGGTCACGAAAACATTGTCCTTGGTCTTCGTTTCCATAGTCAGGGTGATCTGGTTCACCCGCAGGCTCATCGTTCCGCTCACCGAATCGAACAGCGGAACCTTCCAGTTCAGCCCGGGCTGCGCCACGCGAAGGAATTTGCCGAAGCGCGTAATCACGGCCACCTGCGCCGTCCTCACCGTAAAGAAACTCGCCAGCACCACGTACAGCACCAGCGCCAGCAACAGCAGCAGCGGAATCGACATTGACATGTCCATGCTCATCTCTCCACGTATCACTATAAGCCCATTCGGCGCGCCTGCCGCTCCAACCTGAGCGATCGTCAGAAGCTTGCTACCCAACGCAAACATCTTTGCCATCCTGCCCTCGCTTTGGTCCTGGCAGCCTTTCTCGCGCGCGCTCAAACCGCCGTCGTCGATGCCGATCCCTCTCGCATCGCCGGCGCTCCCCCATCGGGTTATGGCAACGGCCGGTCGCGCCTCAGTGGCGGGCCATATGCATTCCAATGGGTGAATATCGGCTTTGGCGCCAAGGCCCACATCAATGCCATCCGCATCGCTTGGCGGTCCCCGCCGCCGCCGTCAAAAAAGGAGACATCCCGCACTTCGCCAAAGCATGGGCAACCCGCCTATGCTACTATGAAGAAGTTCACGTCTAAGCGGGGACGTAGTTCAGTTGGTTAGAACGCCGGCCTGTCACGTCGGAGGTCGCGGGTTCGAGCCCCGTCGTCCCCGCCATCTAACTCCTTTTGTTTCCAACCAATGCTCTTGTTTTCGGCCGTTCCGTGCAACCATGTGCAACCATCCGCACGGCTCCAGCTTTTTTCCCCACTTCGATGACATCACCCAGCGCATCGTTCCAGATCTTCGCCGCCGCGCGGCTATCGGCGGGGACCGCGTGGCTGTAGATCGAGAGCGTGATGTTCTGGTCGGCGTGGCCAAGGCGGCGGCAGACTTCCGCCAACGGAACTCCGTTGCGCAGTAATTCCGTGGCGTTCGTGTGCCTGAGCGAATGCAAGCTGACGCCGTCGAGTCCAACTTTGCCCATCAACTCCTTCACGCGGGCACCCAGGCGATCCGGCGAGTAGTAGGGCCCGTTCGGCTGGCAGAAGATCAAGTTGTGATCCTGGTATTCGGGACCGAACAACCGCTTATCCTCATCCTGTTCTGCGCGGTGATCGGCCAGCACGGGCAGCACCGAATCCGGCACCACGAAATGCCGCGGCTTCTCCGACTTGGTGCTCTTGACCCGCAGGCCCGCTTTGGTCTGCTCCAGCGACTTGGATACGTTCAGTTCGCCCGTGGTCATATCCAGATCCGGCCATTGCAACGCCAGCAGTTCGCCGCGCCGACAACCGGTAGCGGACGCCAGGACGATGAACGGGTACAATCTGGTGGTCTGGGCGCGATCAAAGAGGAGCTTCAGCTTTCCTTTGTCGACCACCGCGGGCTCCCGCTTCGGCAGCTTCGGAAGCTTCACGCGCTTGTTCCGCATCGGGTGTTGGATTTTCAGGATGCCAAGCCGATCAGCTTCCGCCAGCGAGGTGTACAGCATCGTGGCAAGGTGGCGCACCGTCTTGGGCGCCAGCGGCCGGCCGTTCGGGTGCGCTTCTGTCACCATCCCGCCGTGGTCCTCGAGGTCGTGAACCATACGCTGGATCTGTGCTGTCGTGAGTTCATTTAGCGGCGTTTTGCCGAGGTGGCGAATCAGGTACCCGGCAAATTCGCGGTAGCGCTCCAGCGTCTTGGGGGCCAGCGTGCGGCTGGCGTGCTTGTCGAGCCAATACCCAACGTACTCAGCAAACGTTGGGTCGACCTCCGCTGGGACTTGCTCGGCCGCGGCGCGGCGCTCTATCTCTTTCGTAAGCTCGGCCTCGGCGGCGGCCCGATCCGCGAAACCAGCCTTCTTGCCGTCGCCGAACTCGTAGTCCCACGTCACGGTCCCCAGGATGCCGCGGTGTTTGGTGACCTTGCCGTGGGTTTTTTCGTATTCGATGATGGCGTCCCGCATCGCGGCCGATGCGGCGGTCTTCGTCTCATATCCAGACTTCTGCCCGTACAAGCGCTTGCCCTTCGGATCGCGTCCCGCATCGAACTTGTACGCCCAGACAATCGTACCCGAGGGGAGTCGGCGCTTGAAAGCGCTGCCGTTCATTCGTCCTCCTCGCCCGCCCCCTTCATGCCTGTCGGCCTCGGCAGGTGAAGATTCAATTTGTCCAGTTCGGGCATGAGTTTTTCCAGTCTCTTGATGGCGTTGCCGATCTTGACAACCGGTTTGTCGCTCCCGTATTTGAAGTCGTTCAACATCAAGGCGAGATCCGCGTGTATGCCGCCAATGGTGTGAGATGCCAGCGCGCCGAGTGCGGTAAGCCGACCGGCTACGCCCATCTCCTTTACCAGCTTCTCTCGGAAAACATCGGCGACCTTGAATTGGCCGTTTTTCATGGCGATTTGGTACAGGCTTCCGAGTGATTTGCCTTCGGGTTCTCGGCCTCGTTCGTAGTTGGTAATCGCGCCAATGGAAAGCCCTAATTCGTTGGCGAAGGCCTGCTGCGACATATTCAGGCTCTGCCGAAGGCGCTTGATTGCGGTGGTTAGATCCATCTAAGTTCTCCTCTTTCGACGGGCGATTTGACGTGCTATACTATACAGCGTAGTAGTACATTGTCAAAGTACAGCGACGCAGTACATATTAAGTATGGCACTTAGACCCCGAGAATGCAAGACGAAAGAGGACCATATGGACGGAACGACACTCGACGCCACGCTGAGCGTGGATGAGGCCCACGCCCTGATCGGGAAACAGAAGATCTCTCGCGGCGGCCTCTACAACGCGATCAAGCGGAAGGAGGTCCCGCACCTGCGCCTTGGCCATCGAATTCTGATTCCTCGCCACGCTTTTATGAAATGGCTGGAATCCGCAGGCCAATCCCCGACTCAGGCGGCGTGATGAGCAGCGTCTCGGTACATTCCGCCGGTGACTTCACGCCATCAGAGGTTTCCCGCTACTGGAAAGACCGCCTTCCCGGCATGCTCCAGCAGGGGAACGAGTGGCGCTATCACTGCGAACTCCACGGCGGTACACGCGATAGCCTCAGCGTCAACGGTCAGAACGGCCTGTGGTATTGCCACAGCAAATGTGGGCGCGGCGGATCGATGATCGATTTCGAAATGGCGTTCTCCAATTCAGACTTCGTGACCGCCGCCAACGAAGTCCGGCGTATTGTTGGTCGGCCCTTCATTCGCCAGGCGGACCGAGAGCCGGAAATGAAGTGGGGGCTGCCGGGGTTCTCGCATCAGTACCTGCGGGAGCGCATCGAAAAGGTCGAAGCGAAACGTGGCTGGAAGCACGCAGCGGTGTATCCCTACTTCTTCGCCGACGGAAAGCTCTCTTACGTGAAGGTCCGCTTTATCGACAAGCAGAATGACAAGACCTTCCGGCAGTGGGCCGTCTCATCGAAGGGCGGCTGGGTTCCGCGGAATAAGGCTGGCAGGGAGCCGTTGCTATACCGGCTGAACACTTTGGCCGCCGCGCCCGAAATCTTCATCTGCAACGGCGAGAAAGCCGCCGATCGTGGCGCGGCCGAATTGGGGATCTCACCACGTGCACGCCGGATGGCGAAGGCAAGTGGTGGGGCGAGTACACCAAGGCGCTCGTGGGCAAGCTGGTCCGCATCGTCACCGACAACGATGAAAAGGGCAAGCTGCACGGCAAGGTCGTCTCCGAAGCTCTGGTGCGTCACGCGGCGGAAGTGAAGATCATCAAATTGTCCGGCCTTCCGCCGAAGGGCGACCTGTGGGATTGGGTCGAGGCCGGCGGCAACCGCGAGCGGCTCGCCGAGATCGTGGCCGCGACCCCGGCACTGCAGGTGCCGCCGGCGCCCGCGGAAGCGCCAGCGCCAGACCCGCACTACGTTGCTGCGGCGGCGTCTGTCGAGTACCCGCTGCTCAAGCAGCTTCGCAACGACACCGGCAACGCCGACCGCCTGATCCTGAAGTTCGGAGATCGCCTCCGCTATTGCCCCGCATTTAAGAAGTGGCTGGTATGGGATGGTCGCCGCTGGGCCGTCGATGACCAGGGCGCTCCGCCGCCTCGCCAAGAGGACCATGCTGGAGTACCTGGCGCAGGCCGTCGATGCCGGCGACGAAGGTCAACAGGGGTTCGCATACTCATCTCTCGAAGCCCGCCGCATCGCCAACCTGCTCACCATGGCCGAGTGCGAACTGGTGATCACGCCGGACAAGCTCGACACGCATCCGTTCCTGCTGAACTTTCTAAACGGCGTGATCGATCTGGAAACCGGCGCGCTGCTGCCGCACGACCCCGAGCGATTCATCACCAAGCTCGTGCGCTACAACTGCAACCCGCAGGCCGCCTGCCCGCTGTTCCTAAGCTTCATCGCGCGCATCATGGGCAACCACCCCGACGCCTCCGAAGCGGAACTGGACCGCGCCGAACGCATGGTCTCTTACCTGCAGCGCGCCTTTGGCTATAGCCTGACCGGGACCACTGCGGAGAAGGCAGTGTTCGTTCCGTTCGGCGCCGGGAACAACGGCAAAACGACGCTGCTCTCCACGTTCCTGCACCTGCTGGAAGAGTATGCCGTTCTGCTCCAGGTGGACACGCTCATGGTGCGCCAGGAGTCCAACAACACTCAGGCCGACCTGGCCGACCTCCGAGGCGCCCGTTTCGTCATGACCTCGGAGACGGAAGAGGGCCAGCGCCTCTCCCAGGGTAAGCTGAAGCGCATCACGCAGGGCATGGGGAAGATCAAGGCCGTCAGAAAATACGAAAATCCCATCGAGTTTCCCGAGACGCATAAGTTGTGGATGGATACGAACTCGAAGCCGGTGATCCGCGCGGCCGACGACCGGGCTACCTTCAACCGTCTGCACCCCATCCCGTTCACCGTGACGATCCCGGCGGATGAGATCGACAAGAGCCTGCCGCGCAAGCTGCTGGCGGAAGCCGAAGGCATCCTGGCATGGGCCGTCGCGGGCGCCATCGACTGGCGGCATAACGGCCTGGGAAAGCCGCCGGAGGTCACTGCCGCCAACGACGATTGGAAGGCCGAGAACGATCAGCTTGGCCGCTTCATCGAAGACTACTGCGTGGTGGGCGCATCCTTCAGTAGCCGGGCCCGCCCGCTGTACCTGTGCTACCGCGAGTGGGCCGAGGGCGCCGGCGAGACCGCTGCCACCGAGACCATGTTCGGCAGGCGCCTGACGGCTCGCGGTTTCTCCAAGGAAGACCGCCGCTACGGCATGGTTTACATCGGCATCGCGGTGCGCCCCTCCGGCAGCGCCTCGGAGGAAAAGCTATGACGGCTTCGGCGGTGTGGAGGGTTTTGGAGCGCGGTGGGTTGTGGGAGGTTTATCTCAAACATTTCTCCATCCCCGCGTACATAGAACCGTTTTTGAAAAATACCCCCCACAACTCTCCACACTCTCAAACCCTCCACGGAACAGGGCGTGGGAACTCTTTCTCCGAGCCGCCCGAATCCAGGGACCTGACCGGAGGCCGGCGCCGGCCGCGGGTAAAAGGATCGCGGAGGAAAGCTGCGTTTGGAAATATTCGCAAGTTGACAGAGGTTGACGGTTGACACCATGGCTCTGATTTCCATGCGGGAGTTCGCGCGGCGGAACGGCGTTAGCGCCGAAGCCGTATCGAAGGCGGTGAAGACCGGCAGACTCCCCGTGCACGATGGCAAACTCGATCCGGCCGAGGCGCAGACCGCCTGGGACCGCAGTAAGGACCCTGCCCGCGCCGGGCGCAAGTTGCCGCGCGTATCTCAGGAAATTCCTAAGATGCGTCCCGATCCTCAGCACGCTGCTGCCAGGGCACCGGCCTCGTTCCCCGCCGGATTTGGTGGCCACCCCTACAGCGAAGTGAAGACCCGCCGCGAAGGCGTGCTGCTCATGCGCGACCAGGTCGAACTGAAGCGCCTGCTCGGCGAGCTGGTCCCGGTCGCGGACGTGGGCGCGAAGATCGACGCCATGATTCAGATCGCGAAGGGGAGGTTCCTGTCCCTCGGCCATAAACTCGCGCTACGGCTCGCGAATGAGAACGACGCAGCCAAGTGTCAGGAGATCGTTGACGAGGCGGTCCGAGAGATTCTGATAGACCTCGCCGCCGCCGGAGATTCAATCTAATGACCGCTGCAGAACTGGTAAGAAGCAAGATGCGGAACTGGGCCCCGCCGCCTCGCATGACCGTCAGCCAGTGGGCCGACGAGTTTCGCTATCTGTCCTCTGAGTCGGGCGCTGCCGCCGGCAAATGGCGTACGCTGCCGTTCCAGCGCGAGATCTTCGACGCCTTCTGCGATCCAGCCGTACACACCGTGGTGGTGATGAGCGCCACCCAAATGGTGAAAACGGTCTTCATCGAGAACGCGCTCGGCTACATCGTGGATCACGATCCCGGCCCTACGCTGCTGATTGTGCCGCGCGACTCGGATGCTGATCGGTTTTCGAAGATCCGGATGGCTCCGATGATCCGCGATACGGCGTGCCTGCGCGGGAAGGTGTCCGACGTGAAGACGGCGCGGACCACCAACACGCTTAACTACAAATCGTTTCCCGGCGGCCATCTCACCATCGCCGCGGCGGGCTCGCCGGGCAACTTGGCCGCGTTGCCGATCCGCTACCTGCTCTGCGACGAGATTGATAAATATCCCGCCTCCGCAGGGGCAGAGGGCGATCCTTTGAGCTTGGCCGCCAAGCGGCAGGCCACGTTCTGGAACCGCAAGAGCGTCCTGTGCTGCTCGCCCACGGTGGATGGCGAGTCGCGCATCCAGAAAGCCTACCAGGGTTCCGATAGGCGGCAATTCTATGTGAACTGCCACGTTTGCGGCGAGGCCCAGAGCCTCGAATGGCGTCAGGTGAAATGGAACAACGACTTGCCGGCGAAGGAGCAGCGCGCCGCGACGGCCCACTACGAATGTGAGCACTGCCATACCGCCTGGAATGACGTGGAACGCTGGCGCGCTGTAGAGAATGGCCGCTGGGCAGCGGGCGCTTCGTCCAACGGCGTGGCCGGATTCCACATCAGCGAGCTCTATTCGCCTTGGAAGCGGCTCAGCGAAATCGCCCTGGACTTCCTGGTGAAGAAGGATGATCCCGAGCAGCTTAAGACGTTCATCAACACATCGTTGGCCGAGACGTTCGTGCTGCGCGGTGAAGCGCCGGCGGCCGACGCGATCTACGGCAAGCGCGAGTTCTATGAGCAGGGCGTGGCGCCGGCCGGATGCCTGTTCCTCACCATGTTCGTGGACGTGCAGCAAGATCGCCTGGAATGCGAACTCAAAGGCTGGGGCCGCGACGGCCAATGCTGGTCCATCGGCGCAGAAGTAATTTCCGGCGATACGTCGCAGCAGGCGGTTTGGGATACGCTGCACGCGGCCATCAGGCAAGACTACCCCCGCGCGAACGGCGGAACCTTGCCGCTCTGGGCCGTGGGCATCGATTCGGGATACCGGCCGCAGCGGGTGTACGAATTCGCTGCCAAGTATGCGCAGCCTGCCTACGGGCCGACGGGCGCGAAGCTGTGCGCCGTAAGGACCGTGGTGCCCACGAAGGGCGGCCATGCATGGGACCGCGCCATAGAGGGTTTCTCCGCGATAGACGCGGCCAGGAAACGCGGCGGAATGCGCATTCTGACGCTCGGGGCATCGTTCCTCAAGCAAGCTGTATATGACTCTTTGCGCCAGCCGATGCCCGCTGGAGGAGGCGAATATCCCGCCGGTTACTGGCACTATCCCAACTACGAATACTCGTGGTTCCAAGGGTTGACTTCCGAATCGCGCGTGGTGCGGGAAAACGGCAAGCCGGAGTGGGTGCATGACAAGTCCGTGCGCAACGAGCCGCTCGATTTGGCCGTGGGGAACCTGGCAATGTATCACCTGTGCCGGACCTGCACGGATCGATTCACCGAGAGCACTTGGCGGCGGCTGGAGAAGCTTGCCGCAGGTCAGCAGGAGGCTGAACCGCAGCCGGCGGTGCCACGCAGGGAACGGGAGCCGTGGATTGAGCGGAGGGATTGGTTCAGGAGGTAACCATGTCGCAGAACTGCAATCAAATCCAGAACGGTAGCAACGAGAAGTGCGCGAAGTGTGGGGCCGTCCATCCCCGGATGCACCGCGCCGGACCGCTATTCCGGCGGCGCATCTACTGCGGCGCATGCTGTACGGCATGTCACCCGAAGCCGGCTGCGCCCGCGCCGGCGAAGCGCAGGCGCAGCGGTTCCAGTGGGACGGCTGGGGTCCGCCGCGGGGTCCCGACGGCCTCTATCTCGATCCCGAGGACGACGGGTTCTACCGCGATGAGCAGCGCCGTCAATGGATTGACGAGCATTCGCCGCGTGGCGAAACGCGATGGATACCGTGCCGCCATTGGTTCGGGAGGCGCCGGTGAACACGAATTTCATGATGTACAAATCCAAGTCGAAGGAGAAGGAAAGTATGTTTGCGAACGTAGAAGAAGCGACGGTTGAGATTCAAAAGTACGCCGCCAAGGAATTGAAGCTGCTTGGCGATCACCGCGAGGCTGTCGCCATGGTTTCGGCCGCCGAGCTCAGTGCCGGTGACGCCCTTCTGGATGCGGTGGAGGCTGAATCCGCCAATGCGGCGATAGAGCAGATCGTGCGCGCAAAGTCCAGCGTGGCCGCGATTGAGGCGTCAATCCGCGCTTGCCGCGCGCGGCGCCTGGAGGCCATCAAGGGCAAGATCGCCGTCGAAGCCGCGGATTGGCGCAGGCGCGCCGATGAAGCTCGCGCTGAACAGGACCGCATCACGGCCAAGACCAAGAAGCACGTCGATGCGCTCAAGCAACTGGAGGGCGTCGAGTTCATCCCGGCGTCCACGCCCAAATCGAGCACGTGGGGTGCGCGGGCATTCGGGTGCGAGGATAAGGCGGTCCAGTTGGAGACGGCTAGCGTTCCGCGAAACGGCGGCGCGCAGTTGGACGATGTCACCTCGGCAATCTCGCTGGTGGAAATGGTGCTGCGCCATGAGAGTGATGGCCCCTCCGCGCAGGAGGTCTTTGCGTGGGCTGCGGCCTGCGATCCGGACGACCGCTTCGGTAATCTGCCCCGCTCTTTCCGTGTGACCTGGCACGACGGTGTCATCGACTATCGCGACTCGTATTGCCAGGTGACCGCCCTGGCGCCGTCGGCCGGCATCTCGATTTATACGATGAGGGACCTTGGTCCCGACATGGCACAGGCCATCTTCCGCGCGCCGGTGAACATGCAGCCCGCCCCCAGGATTGTCAAAGTTGTGGCTCCTGCCCCAGAGCCGCTGGCCGCCCCGCCGATGACCGATCCTGCTCCCGTGGGAGGCGGTCTCCGGGTCGATCAGTACCTCGGCCGCGAGTACGGGCGGCGCTGGGGAGCCGAGCAGCCGAAGGAGGAGGTGCAGTCTTGACGGCGGTTTCCGAGGAGTGGCGCGAGTCGTACGTCGTGCCCCACATCATGATCACCCTGGCGGGCCACTGCGCGGTGGCTCGCGCCCGCCGACCGGACAGGGATGCTGGAAACGCCAGATGGATTGGGACGAACTGATCTGTATCCACGAAGCCGCCCATACGGTGGTTGCGGTCGCCGTCGGCCATCACCAGAACGGCGCCGCCGTCGAGAAGACCGAGAGGGGCTGCCGGGGAATTGCCGAGCATTCCCCGGCCATGCTGACAGAAGGAACGCCCGATCATCCTACCTTTGAAGACTTCGACAAGCTGCTGCCCGACTTCCGCAAGGCAACCGCATACGCTCAGCTTGCTGTAGGAACGGTGGGATGGTTGAAGTACCTGCGAACGCTGTGGCTCCGGACCGATAGCATCCTGGAACGACATTGGCTTGCCACGAAGATGCTGGCGTCGGAGCTCAGCGAAAAAGGGGTAGTTCGACGGGATCGCGCCCAAGACATTCTCGACAGATGGATGTCGGTACGCGGCGGCTCGATGTTGGAAGCACTCGGCTACCAACAGCCCGTTTGCCAGTACGTCGCATCCACTGCGGAAATTCCGCAGTGAATGTCGGAGGCGGGCCGTCACGCCAGCGTGCCACCGTGCTGTCCGCCGCTGGGCGCGGCCGGTCTCTAACACTCAAGAGGTCGACACGAAACTTCTCGGCTTCGGGCGGTTTGGCGGCTGTGCCGCGGGTGGCGCGTCGGTGGGACGGTTGCGCGCCGCGCAGTCGGAAGCGGCCCCGGCGCGCCCCCGGGCGCGGTGCGGGCAAGACCTTATGCCGTTGGTCGCCCGCCACGACGCAGCCAGGCGCCTTTCAGCCAAGGAAATTCCGAGTCCAAGAGCAAAGACGCTTGGTGCGCCGTTTCGCGCTGTGGCTCTGGGCTGATCGCGATGGGGGTGGGCGGTTGGGCCAGTTTTCGAAGGCGGCGGGATTGGCCGCTGCGCACGCCGCCGATTCGGCCAATGATGCGGCATTGATCGATGTTCTTGTGATGGAAGGGGCTGCCGAATTCGAGGTTCATAACGCACCTCGAATTCATTGATCAGCGTGCCCCCCGGATCAAGCGGAAATCCATCCGGCGATGCCTACTGCTGCAAATGATAAGACCGTCGTCTGGCAGCCGCATCGACGCACTGAAGGCAAGTTAGGAGATCACATACTGCTCGCCATCAGCCAGGCGCTTCACGTCTCCAAAGCCTTCGGCGTTATCGTCCCAGGCCTGACCGTGTACCGGAATAACCGCTCTCGGCTGCAATGCCTTGGTAAAGGCGCGCAGGTCGGCAGGAGAGGCGTGTCCGCTGGTGTGAATATAAGCAACCTCGCTGCCGCCTGCCTGGCACCACTCCAACGACGCGGAGTGATAGGGCTCTGAAAGATAGCCGGTCCACATCGAGAAGTTGTACGCGTCATCCGCATTCGGCACGACCCCCGCCATCTCGTAATCCGGAATCAGGGCGCGGCGCAGCATAATGACGTGCCGGCCCCCGGTCAGATTCCTGGCTGCTATCCCGAATCGCGCCATGCGCTCGATGAAGTCCTCCCTGCCATGGCGTCCGTATGCGGACCGGAGCCTTTTCGTTATCACGACCTTCAAACTAGGAAAGCCCGCGTGTGGAAGTCCGGTCCCTTCGGAAACCCTGTCCAGTACTTCCGCCGTGTACAGGTCGATCACCAAGGTCCGCTGCGTACGCTTGGCGGCGCGATATAGCGTAACGGTGCGGTCGATGTTCTGGCCCGACCAACTGACAAATACACGGCCCTTCGTCCGGTTGAGCAGCTCGACGAAGTTCTCCTCGAGTTCCTGTTCGGTCTTCACCGGCTTATCTGTGCCGAGGTTAGTGCCCTCAATGATCAGCACATCGATGTCAGCCGGAGGCTTCGCAATCATCTGGTCTACCAGCACGGATTTGCGCCCGTGACGTCGAAAGTCGCCCGTGTACAAGATACGTTTCCCGTCTGCCTCGATCAGCAGCATGTATGCGTCGAACGCCGAGTGATCGGTCAGTATAGGCGTGACGGCAAACGGCCCAACGGTGAACCGCCCGGAGCGACTGTTCCACGTCACAAACGTGCGCGTGAGAGGCCGGCGTAACAGTTCGCCGGGGATCGCAATCAGTTGCGCCGATTTGCTCCCCGTCCAGATTGGCCACGACGCCGGTAGTTGTTCGATCATGCCCCAATGATCCTGGTGGGGATGACTGATTAGGACCGTAGCGGGACGATTGCAATCGAGAGACGCCGGAAGGACATCGTTCACGCCTTCCGGCGCATCGAGTTGCCTTCCGGCGTCAAGAATGAGCCGTTCACCCGAAGCATGCTGGATCTCGATATACGTCCCGCCGATCTGATGGGTGCCGCGGTGAACGGTCAGTGTCAGGCTCATGCGTGCGCGCTCATGGCCAAGTCAGCCGGTGTCCGGACATCCGGACACAGATGCCATAGTTCTGGAGTTTCTTCAGATGGTCGTGCTCTACGAATACGCCTTCACCCTTGGTGGCATCTATGACCAGCCGTGGAGTACCGTCGACGCACAGGGGCGCGGAGTCCTGCCCAACGGCGACGATTGCACTGCCGAGTGGTGGTATCGCCGAATTCACGGTCCTCGCGATTCCGTGCAACTTCACCAAAGTTGCGCAGCAATTGTGGTATTCCTCGCGCACGACCTTCCGGTTCGTCGCCAGCCAAGTCTCGTATTTGGTCAGTTGGCCGATGACTCTCGGCGGCTTGTCCGCGTTGTCGCACTTCGTTTCGGGGTTCGAAACGAGTTTGACCTCCCAGAAAAATAAGCCGTAATGATCGCCGCACGGTTCAATTATCACTAGATCCATGCGGGGCGCACTTTTCTTTCTTTGTTTGGATTCGCCGCCGGACGGCCTTTCTGTCGATTCGCCGTCGGACGGCGAAGCCGCTTCTAGGTCAATCACCCCTGGCTGCCGGGCGACCAACTCTTCGACGAACCGCTTCTCTTTGTTCTTCTCTTCATAGCCGCGGGCATTCAGAATCCAGTCGTGGAGAAGGTCGCCGCGGTAGGCAACATCAGCCCCGTCCCTGCCTTTGAACCGCCCGGATGTTATCTTCACGTATTCCTGGCCGCGCCCATTTTCGGGGCCATAGACATACTTATTGTGTATCTCGCCCTGAAGCTTGTTGTGAACGAAGCTGACCCTCGCGATGGACTGGCCGGCACAGTAGAAGTTTAGATAACCATCACGAATCGCCAACCGCAAATGATCTGCTGGCGCTACCGGGGTCATCTGAGGGTTGGGCGTCGCTTGCGCGTCCCCGGCGGGGCGCCAATGTCGGAGAAGATCTTCGAACCAAGCGTTGTCCGGCGCCCCTAATGCTTCCTCGGCACGATTAACATCAAACTCCCGTTTGAATTTGGACATTCAGTCAATACCCTCCTGCTGACGAAAGTGCCCCAAAATATCGGTGCCTCTCCCGGGTACCGTTCGGCTGCCCTGAGGGGCCCGCCGGATCAAATCTCGCCTCGGCCGGAAGCCGGATGCAGCGACCGCGTGCTTTGGTAATGGCCATCCTTCATGAATGCCGCCTGTCCCATAGGAATGGCGAAATGCTTCAGGACACGCTGAAGCTCGCGGCGAGATATCTGTCTGTCGGCGTACACAATGAACTGATCGTGGACAGCGTTGAACACGACCCGTCCCCGCGGCCACTCTTCATATTCCGCGTCGCGGAGAACGCCTACGACGCTTTCTGACGGGCATCGAGCCCGCCAGCCTTCCCAAATGTCGTAATGGCCGTGTGGGCAGGTGAGGAACTCTCCATATTCCTCGGCTTCGGCCAACGCGCAACGGTGTGCCATGAGGAGGACTTCGCCGGAATCGTCCCGTACAAACCAGTAAGGGCCCACGTAGCCGTCCTTCGGATGGTTCCCGCCTTTCGTGACGAGCACTTTCTTCATTGTAAGCAAATGAGAACTTTAATTGCCGGTTCCAATCGAGCGCAGGCAAATACCTGAGCCGTCATTTCGGTCGTTACGGGGAGCCTTCCTGCGACTCCGGTAAGTCAAACCTGAAAAGCGCTTGGGTGTAGTGCGGGTCGGAGGCGAAAGAAAGTCTCGGCTGCGGGCAGGTTGAAGTAGGACACGATCTCGGCTTCAAATTCGGGCGTTTGTCAGTTGCTCGTTGAGGTAAATGTTGAAACGCTGAGTCTTCCTGTTGTAGATGACGCGACCTCGTGGCCAATCCTTGGGCCCGCAGTGATGGAAGAAAGGTGGCAAGCGCTGCTTGATTTCAGGCCAGTGGGGTATCTGCTTGACTCAGGTAGCCCCTACAGATTGTGGTTTCGATTTCGGCCGGACATCGGGGTGAAGAAGATGATCCAGAGGTACGGGCGCGACCTGAACGGCTTGCTGGGCGAGGCGGAAGAAGAGCTTGCCGCGGTTTGTTGATCGTCGCCGGTTGAATCGGAATGTGAACTCGTCCAGGTAGTAGTCGAGGTGCTTGCGGCTGACCGCCCCTTGATGAGTCCCCATCAGCCAGCGTTTGAGGAGTGCGATCACTCGGTGGACTCGCGGCATTAATTGCGACGCAGTCTTCTTCTTACCGCGGAGGATGGTGACCTCGTGCTCGTAGCCGTTCTTCTCCAAAGGAAGGTAGCCTGCCCATCCGTCGGTATGGACGACGCTGCCTGGCGCGACTGACTCCCGAACGAACGGCACCAGGCTTTGGGCGGAAGCATCGATAATCTGGCGCATGCGAATCCTGCCGATCCCCGGCCCATCTTCTTGAGCAGCAATGACAACCAAGGCCTTCTCGAGATTCAGCCGCCCCGGCAACCCTTCTTCCAGTCCGCCCACATAGCACTCGTCCACCTCAACTCTGCCGGTGAGCAGGTCGCGCCCTGGTCGCACCATGGCGCGTCTCAATTTATGCAGCCACGCCCAGGATGTCTCATAGCTCTTCAGCCCGAGCACTCGTTGCAGCCCCAAAGCGCTGGCACCGTTCTTCTGGGTCGTTACCCACCACATGGCCCGGAACCAGATTGGCAGAGGGGTTCGCGTGTCCTGGAAAATCGTTCCGGCTGTCACCGAAGCTTGGCAGCCGCAACCAGAGCACTCCAGCAACACGCCTCGGACAGGCCACGCCCGGCACCCGCCACAACGTGGGCAACGGAAGCCATCGGGCCATCGCAACCGCGCGAGGTATGCCCGGCACGCCTCCTCGGTCCCGAAATTCGCTTCCAGCTCTGTCAAAGTCCGGGGATATTCCTCTGCCATCCCCGCATACTACATATTGGGGCTACCTGAGTCAAGCAGATACCCCTCTCAGGCCAATACTGCGAATGCTCGCGGGGATAGTTGATGTAGTCGCCGTATGGCTCACCGTCCCCAACGGCTACTCCAGAGCCAAGAAGGGTCGGAACCTTTCCCGGTTCCTGAATAAACCAAAAAATCCCGATTTCCGGACCCGCCTGCAAGGTCGGCCGCCGCATGGGCATAATGATCCTCCGCCTAATATTCGGATCAGGAGGGTGAGAAATTTACTCCAATAGTACTTTTCCCATTTTATTGGTACTGCTGGCCCCGGAAATCCATAAAGAAATCAGGGCTCCCGCCCGTGGGGCGTCCAAGCTGGGCTCTCGAACGACCCCGAGCGGGTAAAGACTCTGTTGGCTTCCTTTGCTACTTTTCGTGTTTGCCGTACGGACTGGAACTGCAACTGCCCGTTGAAGTTGAGCCACACCATCGGCACTTGTTGGCTCCGCTCCCGTGGTGATGCTTCTTCGTTGGGCTGCTAGAGCAAGAGCCGTAGGAAGATGACCCGCAGAATTCGCAGTGCTTTTCATCGTCAAGATGCTCATGCTTCTTATTCGGGCTGCTGGAGCAAGAACCGTACGAAGTTGAGTTGCAGTACCTGCATTTGCTCATGAAGATCCTCCAAAATCCGAGTGTTTGTCGCCCGGCTCGGCAACACGTCTTTCCAACACGGCGAGCCGCCACTGAATCGCTCAAGGCCCACAGGCTCTTGGTGGCCCACGAGCCGCCCAGAACTACGCTGGTCATGCTGTGCGATCCCGCTACGCCGGGTAGCTCTCCGTGGCACACCGCGGTGCCGGGACTTAGGAGGATTGAGGATCGATCCGCGCGACGGCAGATATCAGCAATCCAGTGGAGATCAATCGTAGCGAGAACCATAGTCGCACACGTCATCTGCGGTGGCAAACGGTACGGTCCTGTCTCATGCTGTCTGAGCGGCAATGTATTTGCGTGGAAGCGTTGCAGCAGAGACGTGATGCCGCACAACGCCCACGTGTCGGCTTCCGGCGGAATGTGCGGCCCCGGAACGCGAGCGGCGCGCTCTGGGTTGAGCAAGAGTTCAAGCGCGTCCATGACGGGGCCAGTTCGTGCGCCAGCCTCATCCCTGAGCGCGTCTCGGGATTGTTTGCGATAACCGCCTGATCGCACGCCGGGCGCGCGGTCGCGAGCATCGTGGCTACCGCCCCGTTGCGATACAATGTATCTCAGAGAGGTGCAAATCGTGGCGACAATAATGGTTCACGTGCGCGTGGACGAGAAAACCAAGCAGAGGGCAGCGAAAACGCTGGCCGGGATGGGCATCTCGGTATCCGACGCGGTTCGCATGTTGCTGGTCCGTGTAGCCGCCGAGAAGGCATTGCCGTTCGAGGTGCGGGTTCCCAACGCCACCACGGTCAAGGCGATGCGCGCGGCCGACCAGGGCAAGGGGAAGCGGCACCGTTCCGCCAATGCGCTCCTCAAGGACCTGGGGATCTGATCGTTGCGGAGCCCGATTAGCGGTGCCCAGTTCCGCCGCGACGTCAAGCTGGCGCAGAAGCGCGGCAACGACATGGCGAAATTGCGGGAGGTGATTCTGCTGCTGGTCGAAGGGAAGCCGCTACCGGCCCGGTACAAGGATCACCCGCTGGGCGGCGAATGGAACCATCACCGCGACTGCCATATCGAGGCCGACTGGCTGCTGATCTACAAGCTGGACGGCGACGACCTGTACCTGGTCCGCACCGGCACGCACTCCGATCTGTTCTGAACGCAACCGCGTGCAACCAACGTGCAACCATGCCACAAAAACGCGCCGTCATTGCGTGGACGACGGCCACGGACGCGCACTGAAAACACAACCACTTAGCACGCGCGGCCACCGGCTGGCATGGCTTTGTTCGGGTTCGAGCCCCGTCGTCCCCGCCATCTTCTTACCTTTGGTTCCAACCAATGCTCTTGTTTCCCGGCCTTCGGTGCAAACCATGTGCCCCCATCCGCCCGGCTCCAGCTTTTTTCCCGACTTCGATTACATTACCGAGTGCGTCGTCCCAGATCTAGCCTGGAAGTGTCTGGCATCCCTGGTGCGATACAATGTATCTCAGGGTGCATCATGGCGACTACAATGGTTCACGTGCGCGTGGACGAAAAGACCAAACAGAGGGCAGCGAAGACGCTGGCTGGGATGGGCATTTCAGTGTCCGACGCGGTTCGCATGTTGCTGGTCCGCGTGGCCGCCGAGAAGGCATTGCCTTTTGAGGTGCGGGTGCCCAACGCCACCACCGTGAAGGCGATGCGCGCCGCCGACAAGGGCAAGGGGAATCGGCACCGTTCCACCGATGCACTCCTCAAAGATCTGGGGATCTGATCGTTGCGGACCCGATCAGCGGAGCCCAGTTCCGCCGCGATGTGAAGCTGGCACAGAAGCGCGGCAAGAACATGGGGAAGTTGCGGGAGCTCATCCTGCTGCTGATCGAGGGGAATCCGCTGCCAGCACGATACAAGGATCATCCGCTGGGCGGCGAATGGAACCAACCATCACCGCGATTGCCACATCGAGCCGGACTGGCTGCTGATCTACAAGTTGGACGGCGACGACCTGTATCTGGTCCGCACCGGGACGCATTCGGATTTGTTCTGAACGCAACCGCGAGCAACCAACGTGCAACCATGCTAGGAAAACGCGCCGTGATTGCGTGGACGACGGCCTCGGACGCTCACTGAAAATACAACCACTTAGCACGTGCGGCCACAGGTTGGCATGGCCCTGTTCGGTTCGAACCCCGTCGTCCCCGCCATCCAACCTCTGTCGTTTCCCAAGCTCTTGTCTCGTGTGCCGTGCGGTGTCTCTGGCTGATCGCCGTCGAGGCGGCCGGTCCAGTCTTCGAAGGCAATCGGCCGCTCTGCCATGCCAGGGTGCCATGGGCTGGACTGCCTGAACACGCTTAGACAATCCGCAGCCGTGTGCCTAAAACCGCTGGAAGCAAGCTCGGACCATGCGGGATGATCGCATGCTCAAAGCGCCGTCCTCGCAAAAGAACCGGCCGCCATCTTTTCACCCATTTACCTTGCCGGAATCTGGCCCAGTGCCTCTGCAATAAATCGGGGTTGCCGGAAAGGCGGTCACTGAAAGAAGTTACCCGCTGCTCGGCCCTCTGCTGATCGGAAGCGTGAAATAGAACGTCGTCCCGTGCCCCACCAGCGATTCGACCCAAATCCGGCCACCGTATTGGACGACCACGCGCTGACAGATCGCCAGCCCGATGCCGGTTCCGGGAACCGTGCTCCCGTGAAGCCGTTTGAATACGCCGAAAATCGTTTGATAGAACTCTTCGTCGATTCCGATGCCGTTGTCGGACACCGCGAAGCGCCATTCGTCGTTTCGTTGCTCGGCAGAGATAGTAATTTGCGGAGGCGCCTCTCTGCGATACTTAATCGCATTGCCGATCAGGTTCTGGAAAAGCTGCACAAAGCGCCCCTCCTGGCCACGGACGGTGGGTAGATCGCCGCAAGTCACCACCGCCGAGCTCTCCTCGATCGCCGGTTTGAGGTTCTCGGTTACCCTCACAAGAGTCTCGTTGAGATTGATGCCCTCGCTCGCTTCCTCCCGGTTCTCGCCGACCTGCGTATAGGAGAGTAAATCGCTGAGCAAGTCGTGCATATGCTTCGCGCCCCTGGCAATAGATTCGACACAGACGGCTGCCTCGCCGGCGAGTTGGCCCCGGTAGCCCTTAACCAGGAGCTGGGAGTAAATCGTGATCATGCGCAGTGGCTCTTGGAGGTCGTGGCTCGCTGCAAAAGCAAAGTGTTTCAAATCGTCGTTTGCTCGATGGAGCTCTTCATTAAGCCGATCTGCCTCGTCCCGGAGTTCATGCTGGCGCACGGAAGATTTGATCAACGCCTGATTCAAGCCCATCGATTGCAGAACAAAGGGCGTGGTCTCCGTGATCTGGATGATGATCCCGCCGCGCCTGCCATCCGCGGCAAGGGCCGGCCACATCGCATAAGACCAAAAGAACCGATTTCCACCGGGGTCTTCCTGGCCGGTATGGATTTCGGCCTTTCCCGTCTGGTAAACCCGGTCAAGAAGCGACAGACATTCGCCCCCGATGGGCGCGGCGGCTGAGAATGCTTTTCCGATCAGTTCATCCTTCGATTTACCGGTCAGGAGGCAATAAGCGGGATTGACGTAGCAGATTATATGTCTGAGCCCCTCCACACCGGCCATGGGCATAGGAGAAGTTTCGGCGATGGGCTGGCATAGAACCGATATTTCCGCTTCCTCCTTCAGTCTGCTTGCGGCTGTTTCATGCATCGGTTTCTACCCCTCGGCTGCCTTCTGCCTTGAGCCCGAATTTCGCAGGCCGGTCGACTCGTCGGGGAATTCCGGTAACCAGGTGATCGTAGCCCGTGAGTCGTTCCCCTATTGCCACTCCCTTGGCGGTGATGTCGTATTCTCGGATGTCATTGCTGTGAGCGCCCCGGCGCATCTTGACCACCATCATCACCTTGCGAAGCTGGCCCTCGATCTCCACGTAACGCAGCCGGATGATGTCGTCGGTGAGAAACGAGATCGAGTACGTGCTGAAGAGCAACTCTGTGAAGGATTCCTCCATTTCCACCGTGCTCAAAATCGTTACGCCGATCCCGGTCAAGGAGTAAATCATGCGGTAGAGGGACTCCCGAAAGTCGGCGCGAAAGCCGGGAGCCAGGGCCATCTCGAAACCGGCCAGTGAATCGATCACAAGCCGTTTGGCGCCCGTCCTTTCGATCGCGTCGAGGATCTCGTGCATGGTTTCGTCCACGGAGAGGTCAAGCGGACGGAGGTAAATTACCTTCAGGCTTCCGTCCTCAATCGGCGTCTTCAGATCAAGACCAAAACTATCTGCGCGTGTAGCGTATTCTTCAGGCCGTTCTTCAAACACAGCCACGATTCCCGGCTGTCCCTCGCGTATGCCCGCCGCGATGAATTGTGTCGCCAGAAGCGATTTTCCGGTCCCGGAGGATCCTGCGATCAAGAGACTGTCGCCTTCCGGGATACCTCCGCCAAGCATCTCATCCAGCTCCGGGATTCCCATGGAAAGGCGCTTCGCCCCGGCCGCCTTGCGCTTTCGGCCAGCCAAACCTAGGGTACGCGAGAAGGCCTGGAGTCCGGCATCCGTAATTCGGAATGTGTGCATCCCCGGCACAGACGCCTGACCGCGTAATTTCATCACTTGCAGCTTCCGCACCACGGAATTGCGCTCAACGTTTTGATAGAGCCAGAAGAGCGCGTCGGCCACGGTGAAAACCGGGTTGTCTTGCAGCTCCGAATCGACATATTCGCCGATCAGGAAAGTAGTCGCCTCCCAGCTCGTCAGAAGCAGCCCGAGGTTCTGAACGAACCCTTGTACCTGCACTTCATTTTCAAGGACGTTGCGCACCACGGTGCGGAACGAATCTACCACCACGATGCTCGCGTTGGCTGCTTGCACCTGCTTGGTGATCTCTTCAAGTATCCCGGTCAGTCCATAATCCAGCAGTATTTGGCTCAGATTGATAAAACGGATCGAACTGTTCAACTTGGAAGCGTCGAAGAACGTGTATTGCTGCTGGTACCGCAGCATCTTCAAGGCTGGTTCTCCCAGCACGGTGAAATACAGGGCAGGGCGCTCCGGTGTGGCATTGGCGAACATGAATTGATGAGCTAGGGTGGTCTTACCGCATCCCGGCGCACCAGCGATGATGTTAAAGGAGAATTCTGGGAGACCGCCGCCCAGAATCGCGTCGAGTCCGGGCACCCCACTCGGCAGTCTGTTGATTCTTACTCTATCGCGTGGGCTCATGATCTCTTTCCTCCGAACAATTTATGCCGGTGCAATTCGGCCACGAATCCAGCACCAGATTCATCACCAGGCCTTCTCCGATGAAAGTGACAAGCAGTTGGAGCAGGTGGGCGATGAGTAGGATGCCTGCCTCCGTGTCCTGGCCCTCCCAACCCAGACCCTCCAGCGAACCGTCCGGCTTGACCTGCACCGCGCTAAGCCGCGGGTTCTGTCCCTTGGCAAGCGTCAGCGCTCGGGCCAGAAGCGAACGAAAGCCGCCGCTTCCCGCGAGCGTGCTGAGCGGGTGGCGCAGCTGCTCTGAGACGCTGAACACCGCTGGTACGTTGGCCTCGGAAGCGTTGCGTGCAGCTTCTTCATAAGCGATCAGCCGTTGGGCAAGGGCTCGAATCTCCGGACTGGGATTATTTCGGCTCATGACTTGCGGCGGGCACTTCTAATCAAGATGCCGATTCCCACGCGGCTTTGCACATCTAGATGGGCGCCAGGGATGGGCGGGCGAAAATTCGTTAACATACCCGTCTCCTCACTGGGCCTGCCTGATTGAGCCGTTTAAAGGGTCGGCCCATGAGTGCTGGCTGCTTCGATCTCGGAAGGAGCGCTCTGATGGAAGCCAGTCCTTTTCGCTCAGTATGCCTTGCATGGCGCGCAACGCAGCCGGGCAGGCAACGCCTAAACTCGCGCGGTTCATTCGAACGACGCCTTGCTTTGCCACATAAGCGACCATATCCCTCAACAGAAGCCGAAGGAATCCGGCACTAACTATCGCAAGACAGCTTGCTCGCAGCCTCCTTCGCCCTCCATACGCTGCAAGGATTCTTCGTCCAGGCGGCGTTCGGTGGCTTTCTTGCCCTTGCCAACAAGATTGGCAGCCGAGTCGCTTAGCGCAGCACCGCGTTGTTTGAGATAATTACTGCCTTCACCGGCACTGCCCCTGAGGCGCTGGCGAGATTGCTTGCCCATCTGCGCCGCAACCACCATGCCGGCGCCGACGCCAACACCGAGCATAAAGCAACCAAATAGGTTTCGACCCATTGTCACTGCTCCTTCTGGCAACCACATTGATGAAGCTGCCGCGGCAGCATTCGGAAACGCTTCAGACTCTGCGAATGATCCATACAATGAGCAGAACCACGATGATGGTACCAACCAGTCCTAAACCAAGCATTTATTTCTCCTTTGCAGACAGGGAAACCACGTCACACCGTTCCTTTAATAAAAGATGCAAGCGTTCTGCACCAACTCCCATTGCACCCTTCACACCAAACGTCGTTCTCTGTTGACGCCACTGGGAGCGATGCACTTTTCAGGTGCGAATTCCTAGCGCTCGGGGGCCTTCTGATCGTAACCGGGGACGATCAAGTGACCGCGGGCGGTCGAAACAGCAGTGTTCAATGCTACATCGCCCTCCGCGCGGCAAACACAACTCTCAATTGCGATAAACGCCGCGTTGGCGAGGATCTCCCCCGGGACGCGGCATGCATGGCGAGGTCTGCTGGTCCGCTTGGTCCAAGGTCGGCTGAAAAGGGCGTATTATCTTCAAAGAATCTGCGGCGTTTCCACACTCCTTGCCTCGCTGATTGCCCACTTCACAGCCGGCAATCAGCCAGGAGGGTCCAAAGATCAGGATTCATGCTGCCGTCGAACACGGCGTGCGTCGCGAAAGCGACTGTGCCTCGAAGTAACTGCACAGGCGAGTCCCTCCGCCCTGGTGAGGGTGCATTCATTTCGGACTCCTTTCGCACCCTCTTCGCGCATGATTTTCCCTGCGCGCCGGCGATCGGCGGATTCGTCCCGATTCTCAGTACGACGCTCCGCTGCTGATCCTTGTCCAGTCCGCTCACCATGCTTGTCCCATGGATTTGGGCGCACGACACCGGTACCACTCTGCTGCGGTGGCGGCCATGATGCCCTTTCGCAAGTATTGAGGTCGCGCATCGATACCCTAAGAGTCACTTCATCGGCGACGCTTCACGGGTCCCGATGCGGCGGCAAGTCTACCTGATAGACGGCCGCGGCAGTGATGACGGCTTCGCTCTCCTCGCGGATAACCCGTACCGGACGCCGAAGCGCAAGGGCCACGAGGGCAATTGCCGAACTGAGTTGGGACCATTCCAGCCGTATGATCGATGAGCAAGCAAGACTCGGCGTTCGGGATACTACGCGTCGCTGCCAGGCCATCGAAATTTGTGGAAAGAGCCGGTGGCCGCCATTCTCGACCGCAAAAGCGTGTTCCGGCCAACCGATGCAACCACCGGGGAACACCGCTACCCGTCGCAGCCAATGCGGAAATCGGTGGACAGCATGACATCCCGAATGTAGGCGCTGAATCAGGAATTTCTGAAACAACGCCCCGCTACCTCGCCGCCAGCGGCAGACCCGTCTTCGCCAGCCCGCCCGGCATCTCATGCACACCGAATGGGAACTCCTGGTGCGTTTAGGGCCTCAAGCCGCGCGAAGCACTCGCCGCGGCGATCGGCAATTATGCGCAACAGTTCGCTTGGCGCGAACTTGGACTGGTCGCTGCCGGCCGCCGCGGACTTGCTGGTGCTCGACTCCGGCCCGCTGGTGGACATTCGCAATTCCGAACGCATCCACATCGTTTCGCGGGATCTCGGGTAGATCGCGCGGCGATTATTGGCGGCCGCTGAACTCCACTTTGCCGTCGATTACCGTGCCCACGCAATGCGAAGTATATTCAAACGGGTCGGCATCGTACAGCGCCAAATCGCCATCCTTCCCGCTCTCCAGTGAGCCCACGCGATCGGCGATGCCAACTAGTTTCGCGGCATCGATCGTAATGCTGGCCAGTGCCTGGTCGAAGGTCAGTCCGTTGGCGGCAGCCGTAGCCGCTTCAAATAAAACGACTCGGGTCTTTGGCACATAGGCTTCAAACCCGCTCTGCAACGCCCAAGTCACACCCGCCTGCTGCAGATGCGCGGCGGTCTCAAAGCTGGCGTTCTCGGTTTCGCCCATCTGCCGCTGCATGGTGGGGTGCACAATCACCGGAATGCCCGCCGACTTGATCTGATCCATCACCAATTCCGCTTCCGCGGCGCCATCCAGAATTAAACGAAAATGAAATTCGTTCGCCAGGCGCAATGCGCTCATAATGTCCCGCGCCCGGTTGGCGGTTACCAGCAGCGGCAATTCGCCTTTCAAAACGCGGCCGAAGACCTCCAGGCGCAAATCGCGGTCGGGAGTCTTCACCGGCGCTTTTTCCTTGTCCGTCTCGGCCGTCCCCGCGGGCTTTTCCATTTTCTTCAGATACTCCTGGGCCTTGACGAACTGCTCGCGCAGCATCGCCATCTCCTTGGCGCGAGTCCCCGGGCTTTTGCCTTCTCCCCGCGCGCGCCCCAATTCGCCGAGACTTGCAGCCACCATCGAAACCGGCTTCATTGTGGCTTCCTCAACCGTATTGCCCCTTGTCTTTACTACCATCAGTTGACCGGAAATCAGCGCGCCGGAGGCATGCCCGGTATTCATCGTCGTCACCCCGAAGCTCCGCACCCACTCGATCAGTCGCTCGCGGGGATCGTACGCGTCCACCGCGCGCAACTCGGGCTGCATCGGAGCGCTGCTCTCCAACTCATCCTGATCGGCTGCGGTGTTCAGATATCCGGTGAGGCCCACCGCGGTGTGAGCGTCCACCAGGCCCGGCGTAACTACGTTCGCACTCAGCTGCTGGTATCCTGCCGGAACCATAGTCGACGACGCTGGGCCGACGGCCGCGATCTTCCCGTTCGTGACAATCACCACCCCGTCGGCGATCGGCGCACCGGCCATGGTGTAAACCTTGGCGCCCCGCACTGACAGATTTTGCCCCGAAATCGTCCCGCAAAGCAGCACAACAGCGCATAGGAATCTCGCCATTATTGCACTTTCTCCCCGTCATCATCCGTCCAGCCAGGGGTTTGATCGTGACTGGCGCCGTAGCCTCCTTCGGCCTCCAGCCGGTCGGTCGCCGCACTGCGATCGAATACCCGCTGGCCTTCGATCCAGGTTTCAAGCACATGTGTATAAACGCTGAGCGGATCTCCAGACAGTAGAATGAAATCGGCATCCTTGCCTGCTTCGAGTGATCCCAGGCGGCCGTCGAGATTGAGAATCCTCGCGTTCGCCATCGTCAGGCCGTAAAGCGCCTTCTCCCTCGACATCCCCGCGCGCACCGCCAGCGCTGCCGATCGCATCAAAAACCGCGAGTCGGTAATCGGGTCGTCGGTGTGGAATCCCACCAGCACGCCGGCCTTCTCCAGCACGCCGCCCGTTATCATTAGCGCGTCTTTCGCTTCTTCCTTGCCCCCAGGACTATCGATCACGATCAAAGAAACAGGAGCGCCTGACTTGGCGATTTCCGCAGCGACCATCCAGCCGTCGCTCACATGATGCAAAACCACGTGAAAGTGGAATTCCTCAGCCAGCCGCAGCACCGTCATGATGTCATCGTGCCGGTGAGTATGAAACTGAACCGTCCGTTTGCCGTCGAGCACTTCTACCAACGCTTCCAGGTTCAGGTCGCGCGCCGGCAGCTTCTCCGCATCTCCCTTGGCGGTGATAATCTTGTCGCGATATTCCTGCGCCTTCACGTACTGCTCCCGGTCGAGCGCCGCTGCTTTGGCGCGTGTGCCCGGGAACGGCGCTGCGCGCCGCGGATTGGTGCCGTTGGCCATCTTCATGCCGCCGGCGATGCGGCCATCGGGTAAGCGGATCAGCAAATCATCAATGGTCTTTCCCTTCCTCAGCTTCAAGTACAGCGTCTGCCCGCTCAGTAAATGTCCTGATCCGGGCATTACGTTCGCTGTCGTCACTCCGCCCGCGCGGGCCTTCTCAATGTGCGCGTCAAGCACATTGATCGAATCGAGCACGCGCGCGTCCGGTTGGATCGGAGCGCTCCCGTCGCCGCCTTCGGGTTCGCCGATGTGGCTGTGCGAATCGACCAGGCCCGGCATGATGATTTTGCCGGACGCATCGATGCGCGTGGCGTTAGCGGGAACCTGCACTGACCTCTCTTCGCCAATCGCGACAATTTTTCCTCGTGACACCACCACAGTCCCCCGAGCGATTTCCGGCCCGGAGATCGGAATCAGCTTAGCGCCGGTGAACGCAATCGGAGTCGGCTGGGCCATGCAAGTCAGGGCGGCTGCGCACACCAGTGCCGCCAGCGGCAAAAAAGATGGTCTCTGCATTTTGCTTTGAGGTTCTACCACTATATAACGGTACTTTCGGAATGGGAAGATGTTCCTCATTCATCAGTACCCGAAGTACCCGGATCGTGCAATCCATCGCGCCCCAGCGACCGTATCATTGATTTTGGGATCAAAAGGAGAATACTATTCTGGAGATGGCATGGACGTATTAAAGATTCTAAAGGAATTGCGTGAGGAACGCGAGCAAATAGAAGAAGCGATCATCAGCTTGGAGCGATTGGTGCGAGACCGCAGTCGCCGCGGCGGTATTCCCTCGGGACTTACTGAAGTCGTCCGGCGGGGGCCAGGCCGGCCTCGCGGTAGCAGAAATAAACCG
The DNA here is from genome assembly GCA_963738375.1 of Bryobacterales bacterium. Taxonomy (GTDB): domain Bacteria; phylum Acidobacteriota; class Terriglobia; order Bryobacterales; family Bryobacteraceae; genus Bog-159. The sequence goes on from CAVTWL010000012.1 coordinate 250,286, forward strand.
AAAAGCGAAAATCCAACCCAGGCTGGTAGCGCTGCCAGCTTTCTGACCCATTCCGCCATCACTGGGGACCAATCCTGTGGAATCTGAATGTCCCCCGTTGGCATCCCCTGGCGACCTCCTCTTGATACTTGGACAATGGACAACTCAGCCACGTCGATCTCGCGACAAGCGCCCCGTGCAACAGTTAGCAGAGAGTGCCATCGTCGGCATTCTCGGTGTCAAACACGAGAAAAAACGTCCATTGAGACGCCTCGAACTGCGCAATGACTCCGGGTCTCGCGTGGAAGGGCGGCAATTCTGCCGGTGCAGCGAATGCAAATGGTGCCGCGACAACGCCCGCTGGAACCGAATTTTCACCGAGAAGTTCGATGATCCAAGCTATTACGGATCCCTGGTAGTCCGCCGAAATTCTACCTTGGCGCCATTACGATAGTGGGCGCGCTACTCCGGTAATAACTTCCGTGCCATTCATTACCCGCTGATACTTGCCTTATCTTGGTGACCGGCAATCCCTATTCGCTCGTTCACTTAGGTCGTCTGGCATCCCATGTGCCTCTGAAAACGCGTGATACGCTGTCGCGGGCCTCGGCTTGGATAGCTTCTATGACAGTAAGGAAAGGGACGGATTTTATGAAATTGCAATCATTCATTCCTTCGCCCACCATGCTCTCCATGGTTTGCGGCATGGCCTTTGTAGCGGGCGTCTCTATGACTCCGGCGCGCGCCGATCTATGGAACAAGAAAACAGTACTTACCGTGGGCGAGACCGTCCAGGTGTCCGGCACCGTGCTTCCCCCTGGGCAGTACGTCATGAAATTGCTCAATTCGCAAACCGACCGGCACATTGTGCAGATCTTTAACCGCGATGAAACCCACATCATCGATACCGTCCTCGCCATTCCGCGACAACGGCTCGTGCCCGTCGGCCATACGGTATTCACCTATTATGAGACGCCGCCTGGAAATGTTCGTGCGCTGCGCACCTGGTTCTACCCTGGCGATCTGGTCGGCCAGCAATTCTTATACCCGAAGCATCTGCAAATGGTAGCCATGACGACCGCCCCGGCTGCGATGGGCGCCAACGCCGAAGCCTCGTCTCCCACCCCGGTGATGCCGCCTGCTCCTGAACCGGCGGCCGCCGGGCAGACTCAAGCCGCGCAATCGCAGGCCTCCGAACAGCCGCCGGCTCACGTAGTGGAAAATCCCGAGCCTGCTCCTGAACCTGAACCGCAGGCGCCGGAAACACCGGCGCACTCTACACCGGATCAACCGGCGCAACTTCCGCATACCGGAAGCCCATATCCCGCCTTTGGCATCGCCGGACTCCTCCTCATCGGCCTGGCGGGCTTGATCAGAGTCACGCGAATCGCCTAAACTGAGGGAGCTTATCTGAGGATGGACAAATGAAGCGGCGCTGGGCAATTCCAGGTTTGATACTTGCCGGCGCCGCTTCATATTTGTGCCGGTCCTCGGCGGCCCCGCGCGGCGGCCAAGATGATTACGTCATCCGCAGCGACGTTCGCCTGGTGCTTCTCGACGTTAGCGTCAAGGATCGTGAGGGCGGTTGGGTTTCGGGCCTGTCCAAAGACAATTTCAGCGTCTTCGAGAATGGCATGCCTCAGAACATCACCGTTTTCGCCAACAACGACATTCCCGTGACGGTAGGACTTTTGATCGATAACAGCCGCAGCATGGGCTCCAAACGCGCAGAGGTTCTCTCGGCGGCCACCACCTTCATCGAAGAGAGTAATCCGAAAGACGAGATTTTTGTTCTCAATTTCAATGACACCGTCAAGCGCGGCTTGCCTGCTGGTATTTTGTTTTCCGACGATCTGAAGAAGTTGCGCAGCGCTCTGTCTCGCGGATTTCCAGAAGGCAAGACCGCGCTCAACGACGCCGTAGTCGCGGGTCTTGAACAACTCGGCCAAGGCCGCCGCGACAAGAAAACGCTAATCCTGATTAGTGACGGCGGCGACAACGCTAGTGAGCACAATCGCCGCCAGATGTTGGATCAGGTAGAGCGCGGCACGGCTACCATTTATACGATTGGTCTGTTTACCCCAGGCGATGCCGATCAGGATCCCGGAATTTTGAAGAAGCTCGCAAAGATCAGCGGCGCCGTCGCGTTTTTCCCGGACTCTGCCCACGATTTGGTAAAGACCTGTCGCGACATCGCTAAAGATATTCGTACCCGCTACACCATAGGCTACGCGCCCCATCCTGGAAGATTAGGCTCGCTGCGCAACATCCGTGTGCAGGTAGCTGCGCCGGGCCATAGTTCCCTCACTGCGCGTACACGTCTGAGCTATCGCTATGAAGAGACTCCGGCCCAGAACCCGTAAAGCACTGCGATGGCTCGAAGCATTGCTGTTGTTCTCCGGCGTCGCCGCGGTTGGCATCTGGGCGTACTCCCACGTGCGGCTGGCTGTTTCGCAGCAGCGGGCCAACCGCGTTCTTGATCGCCGGATCGCGTCTCCGCCAACTTCGGTTCCATCGCCGCCAACCGCGCCCAGGGCGCGCCTCCCTGAAGGTGCTCTGATAGGTCGTTTAGCCATACCTCGTTTGAATGTTCACAGCGTAGTTCGCGAAGGCGCCAGCCACGACACTCTGGATATTGCCTTGGGCCACATCTCTGGTACCGCATTGCCCGGCCAATCGGGCAACGTTGGTGTTGCCGGCCATCGCGATACGTTGTTTCGAGGCCTCCGCAACGTCGCAAGAGATGATCTAATTGTGTTTCAAACGCCGGACGCCAGCTATCGTTATCAAGTCGAATCTACTATGGTGGTCAACCCGGCCGACGTCGGGGTCCTTAAGCCCGGTGGCCACTCGGAGTTGACCTTGGTGACGTGTTATCCCTTCAACTATATCGGCGCGGCGCCCCAGCGATTCATAGTAAAGGCTCGTCTTTTGGCCGACCCGGTTGCATCCACTCCCGCACCTGCGCAAGTCATTCCTGTCAAATCCGAAGCTCCGCCGGCTGCACTGCCTGCCCCACACCAAACTCCGCGCTTGGGTTCCTTTGAAATCGCCCGCAGCCACACCCGCCAGTTGACCCCCGATATTCTGCTGGGGCTCACCGCAACCGACCCGTCCCGGGGAGTAGCATCGGGGTGGATCTGGCTCAGCCTGGAGCATCGTACCGTGTGGCTGCGCCAGCAGCCCACCCTTCAACCGATCTACCTCGCGGGCCGGAAATTGATCCTTACCAAAGTAACCGCCGGCTCTGCTTCAGGCTACTTGCGTTGAGAGTCCTGCCATACCGGACTGGCTATTTCAATCCGCCACGAAGCGCCGTCTTCCATGAGCGGTCCATCCGAACGTAGAAACATCGGCGCATTGCCTGCGGCGATCAGCACATCCACCGGAGGCGGTTGTTTACCCAAAGCCTTCGCCGCTACGCCCGTAGCTCCGCCAATATCGACTTTTAGAATGTAATGTATAGCCTTCGCAGGCACGCCGGCAATCGTGAATGAACTGGGGGCGCCCGCTGCGATTTTCAGCTTAACCAGCCTGGGTTTCGGCGAAAACGCCAGCAGCGAGACGGTCGTCTCAACCTTGGGGTCGATCTCTGTAACCAATGTCGGAATCAGGCCGTTCGCCAAGTCTGGCGGCAAAGCCATTTGATCGGAAATGTTCTTCGGCTTCCCGTCTTTATCTGTGTAAGCGACGTTCACCGTTCCGCGCGCCGTATCGAAGAATACCGTTCCGGGATTTTTGAATGAAGCGCCCTTCGTCACCAACTTGTAAGTCAGAAGCCGAAAGGTCCGCCTCTGCGAGAAGACCGCTGTCTCCTGGTAGCTGGAGCCATCCAAAAACTGCAGGCTGAACGTATTCGTCACCCGGTTTCCTGAAGGCCTCTGCACCACATCGCCCGATCCGATAATCTTATCGCCGGCGTCGCGCACAACAACATAGCCGTGAACATAACCGCGCACGTTATGCACGGCAACTGGCTCGGCGCCGGCAGAACCAAGCATGATAAGCCCAGAGAACAAAAGAAAGGATCTCATGGAGTTCGAACCGGCAGGTGAAGGTCCAACCCGGGCAAATAGCGACTGAGGAAATATCCGGCCCGCGCTAAAACCCTGCGCCCTCGGATGCCGTCAGGTTCTGTCGATCCAGCCGAACCAGGGCATCCACAATCCGGTTCACCGCGAGTTCCTCGTCCCGCCGGCTGGTTGTCGGCCGTGGCAACGACGCCAGTTCCAGGTGCACCAACTCGTGGACAACAGTAACTTCCATATCCTCCAGCGCGCCGCGGCACGCTAGTTGATAATCGGACGCGTCCAGTACCCGGATCACCGCCGTCTTTTTATTGGCTTCCCAGTGGATGTTTCCCAACGTCTTGGGTTTCAGCCCATTGGGATGCGACAGCACCAGCGAGATTTTCCAATCGCCCAGGTTCAGGCGGTGTTGCCAAATGCCAAGCCGGGCATTCAAATATCCTTCTTCCGTGGACACGCATCCGTGCGCGTCCATACTTCGGGAGGGAGGCGCCGCGTGCATTCCGCCACCGAAAAAGGCCGCTAGGCAACCAAGGAGGAAACCCCTGAGAAACCGGTGCTGCATTTGACATTATGATACACGATTTGATTACAATCGTGCGATTCAACACTAAATGGCGGCGTGGCGGTAGCTTCACTTCCCTTCAGTTTCCAATCTCGATACGGCCGGCAATCGCAGAGCCGCTGCCGCCTTGCAACAGACCAACAACAGTAGCCGCGCGCCCGGAGCTTCCCAGTACACTGGAGTTGTGTTTCGCTCTCGCGCCTTACTCGCCCTAACCCTGGTTTCAGTCTTGCCCGCGGCAACTTCCCGAAAGCCACTGCCCGCCAAGCCAACGCCCTTCGCCCGCCGTTGGATGAAAGCCCTAAACCTTCGCGAGAAAATCGCACAGCTCATTTTCATTCCCTTTCACGGCGAAGCGCCCAACACCCGCTCCCGTGAATACCAACAGTTTATGAAACTGGTCCGCGAGACCGGCGTCGGCGGTATGGTCCTGGTCAACTGGAGCAACGGCCGCGTCACCCAGCGCGCGCAGCCCTACGCCTTGGCGGCGTTCCTCAACCGCATGCAGAAACTTTCTAAACTGCCGCTGCTGGTCGCTGGCGACTTCGAGCGTGGGGCATCCATGCGCGTCGATGGCACTACCGTCTTTCCGCAAGCCATGGCATTCGGCGCGGCCGGCGATACAGCCCTCGCCCGTTTTGAAGGCCAGGTCACCGCCCGCGAAGCCCGCTCCATCGGCGTGCATTGGCTCTTCTTCCCCGTCGCCGATGTCAATAATAACCCCGACAATCCCATCATCAACATCCGTTCATACGGCGAAGACCCCAAGCAAGTTTCGGCGATGGTCACCGCTTTCATCGAAGGCACGCGAGCCGACTCGCACTACCGCGTACTCACCACTGCCAAGCATTTTCCCGGGCATGGCGATACCGCGGTCGACACGCACCTTAACATGGCCGTCATCAACGCCACGCGCGAGCGCCTCGACGCCGTCGAACTGCCGCCATTCCGCGCCGCCATCCAGGCTGGCGTAGACTCCATCATGACCGCTCACATTGCGGTCCCCGCGCTTGCCCCCGCTGATGTCCCCGCCACCCTTTCGCCTGCCATCCTCTCCAACCTGCTCCGTACCGATCTAAGATTCAAAGGTCTGATCGTCACCGACGCATTAGAGATGGGAGGCATCGCGCAAGGCTACTCCAGTGGCGAGGCTGCCGTGCTGGCACTGCAGGCCGGCGCCGACGTGTTGGTCATGCCGCCCGATCCAGAAGCCGCCATCAAAGCCATACTCGCCGCCGTCCAGACCGGCCGCCTTACCCGAGCCCGCATCGACGACAGCGTCGCCCGCATCCTCGCCGCCAAGGAACGCATGGGCCTCGATCGACGCTCGACCGTCGATCTCGACGCCATCGGCGATCAAATCGACATGCCCGGCGATCGCGACCGCGCCCAGGAAATCGCCGCCCGCGCCATCACCCTGGTCAAGAACGACGGAAATTTGCTGCCCTTGCGCAATCCCGCCAAAGCCTGCTTCATCACCCTAGCCGAAAGCCACTATTCCAGCGAAGGCCTCGAATTCTTCCAGGAAATCCACCGTCGCGACAAGAACGCCGCCATCGTCCAACTTGACGCCTCGCTCCCGCCCGCCTCCATCGATGCCGCCGTCGAAAAGGCCGGCGCCTGCGACACCATTGCCGTCGCTGCCTTTGCTTCCGTCGCCGCCTACCGTGGCACCACCACGCTCGCTGGCGACTTCCCCCGCCTCCTCGACGCTCTCACCGCCACCGGCAAGCCCGTCGCCCTCATCGCCCTCGGAAATCCCTACTTGATACGCAGCTTTCCCAAAGCCGCCGCCTTCCTCCTTACGTTCTCTACCGTTCCACCCTCGGAAACCGCGGCCGTCAGAGTCCTCTACGGCGAATCACCCGTACACGGCCGCGCCCCCGTCACTATCCCAGGCGTGGCGAAGCTCGGCGAAGGCATGGACTTACCAGGGCCCGCTCGCTGACTTGAACTTGCTTGGCCGGACTATTTATCGGTGCAGGCGGCGCTGAGCCACTTACCAGTGCCGTTGATATTCATGTCCACCGGTTTGCCGTGGCTGGTCCCAGTCGAGGTGACGGTGAACTTCATCGACTCCGGACCCTGCGCCTCGGCCACGATGGTGCTGGTAGTCTTGTTGTCCGGCTCGTCGCAGACCACCTTAGCTTCAAACTTGCTGCCGGAGGAACCCACCACGGTCATTTTGCAGGTCTTCGACATGCCGGTGGGATTGAAATTGGTCAAGTCTTCTTTCTTCACGCAGTGCTTGTTTATCATGGGCTTGCCGGAGGCCATGTTGCCCGCATTCTTCAGCATCGCCTCGATCTTGGCGCGTTGCTCGGGTGGCATCTGCGCCAGTTTATCGGCCGGTATCTGCGGCATCTGTGCCATCTGCGGCATCCCCGCCATCTTCATCGTCACGCTGTATTCCCACTCGCCTGCCTTCAAATCCAAAGGCGTAGGCTCGGCAGCCTGGACGAGGGTGCCGGCCGCGAAAGCCACTGCAACAGATAGTTTCATCATAATTGGTTTGCTCAGCCTGCTATCGGCGAACGTCTGACATTATATCAGCCCCTTTTCCCATCGCCGCTCCGCTCCATTCCTAACGATCCACTAACCACCGCACGTTCCCGCCCCGCGCAGCGCCAGAGCCCCCGTGGGACAGGCGTCCGCGCAACGGCGCGCCGAGTGCGAAGGCCGTCGGAAAGCGAAAGGCCGAACGGCACGGCGACACTGACTTCAAACCCCCGCCCGCTCAAAGCCAGCCCGGTTTCTTCCCCCTCCGCCGCCGCGATCCGCACGCACGCATCGCCGCAGATGCACTCGCCGCCGCCCACTGGCGCGGCAGTCCGGTTTCTTTGGATATGTTGTTCCGGTCCGCCCCGCGAAACTGCGGCCAGTCCGTCCCCGCCCGCGCCGCCGGCAGCAGAGCGGACACACCTGGCGAGCCGACACTCATGATCCAACCACGTCCCGTGTACATGAATCAGTATTTGCAGGCCCTGAAACTCGCTTTTTTGAATAATCGCCGGTAATTACCGCCATTCCGAACCTGCATCGGGCCATGCTACACTCCAACATCGTGACCAACGCCGAGAAGCTCCAAGCCTCCTTCCGCGAAGGCCTGGCCCTGCCACCCACCTTTGACGTGACTGGCGCCGACAGCGCCAAACTCCGCCAATGGGACTCGGTGGCCCATTTCCAGCTCATGATCGCCATCGAAGACTCCTACGGCATCCGCCTCACCCCGGGCGAGGTCATCGAACTGAAGAGTTATCCCGCCGCCATCGCCATACTCCGGCGTCATGGAGTCTGGTCCGATGACTGATGTCGGCTTCATAAACCACTCAGCACACTCGCCTGACTCTCCAGCCGTCTTCGATGGCAACACCGGTGAATGGTTCACCCGCGCTCACCTCTCCAGCCGGGTTTCCGATTTTGCCGCCCGCCTCCGGTTTCCCCGCAAAGCCCTCGGCTTCCTCTTCGCCTTCAACGACGCCGAGTCGTTAATCGCCTACCTCGCCGCGGTTCAGGCCGGTCACGCCGTGGCCATGCTGAATCCGGAACTGGACCAAGCCTTCCGCGACCGGCTCATTGCGCGATTTCAACCGGACTTCATCATCGCGCCCGCCATGCATCCCCCCCTCGGCGCCTGCGCCGAAAACCCTGCCTACGTTCCAGTGGAATCGCCGCTAACCGGGACACTCCTGTTGCGCTCCACCGCGCCCAACCGGCATGAAATTCATCCCTCCCTCACTCTCCTCATCTCAACCTCCGGGTCCACCGGCTCTCCCAAACTCGTGCGCCTGTCCTGGACCAACCTCGAAAGCAATGCCTGCCAGATCAACCAGGCCCTCCGCAACACCACTGCGGACCGCACCATGATCACCGCCCCCATCTTCAACGGATACGGCCAGTCCGTCGTCCACACCATGCTCCTGGCCGGCGGCAGCTTCGCGCTTACCCGCGCCCGTCTAGTCTCCCGCGAGTTTTGGGACACCGCCCGGCAGGCCGAATGCAACACCATCGGCGGCACGCCCTTTTTCTACCAGACCCTGCAACGCCTCGATCTGGATTCTCTGCAGGTGCCGCTTATAAAAAAGTTCGTGCAAATCGGTGGACGCCTGCCCAGCCACCTCGCCCGCGAATTTCATGCCATCGCCAGCCGCCGCGGCGGCGAACTGCACCTGATGTACGGCCAGGCGGAAGCCACCGCCCGCATTTCCGGACTTCCTCCGGAACTGCTCCCCGATGCCTGTGCCTCAGTAGGCTTTGTTCTTCCTGAGGGGACGCCTCCGCGTGGAACGCGATGGCTGCCCGTGCGCGCCCATGGAGGAAGGCGAATTGGTCTACCAGGGCCCCAACGTAATGATGGGCTACGCCAATTGCCAGGAAGATCTGGCCAAGGGTGACCGAACTCGGCGGAACCGTCGCCACCGGGGACTTGGGCTATTGCGACGCGCGCGGCCTCTTCTACATCACCGGCCGTAAATCCCGTTTCGTCAAGATGTACGGATGGCGCGTCAGTCTCGACGAAGTCGAGGATCTCCTCTCGCACGCCGCGCCCGTGGCGGCGGTCAACCAGCGGGAGCGCCTGGTCATCTATGCGGAACGTCCCGGCGCCGGGTTCGCCCATGCCGTCGACCAGCTCGCCGCCAAACTGAAGCTCCATCCCTCCGGCTTCGAAGTCCGCGAAATCGAAAGCATCCCCCGGCTGGCGAATGGTAAGGTCGACTACCGCTCCCTCGCCGCGCCCCACCAAGCCCGATGAGTTTTCATTCCCTCGAATTCGCGCTCTTCTTCGCCCTGGTCGTCCCGCTCTATTATCTTGTCCCCAATGCCCGCCGCGTGCCCGCGTTGCTGGCCGCCAGCCTGCTTTTCTACCTTACCTTCGCCGCCCAAAACATTTACGTTCTGGTTGGGCTGATCGTCGCCGGGTACGCCACCGGCTTCCTGATCGAGCGCGCCAGTTCGCCCCGCCTCCGCAAGTTTTGGCTGCTCGCCGCCCTGGCTGCGGATCTCGGGCTGATGGGCACCTTCAAATACGGCCCCGAGATACTCGGCCAATCGACCGCCGCCATTCCCATTGGCCTCTCCTTTCACACCTTCCAGGCCATGTCCTACGCCATCGATGTCTATCGCGGCAGGCTAACCGCCGAGCGTCGCTTCACCATTTTCGCCCTCTACATCCTGTTCTTTCCACAAATCGCCGCCGGTCCCATCGAACGTCCCGGCGATATGCTGCCCCAATTCCACAAGCCGCTCCCGTTTCGCTACCACAACGCCGTTGCCGGACTCCAATTAATGATCTGGGGAATGTTTCAGAAGTACGTCGTGGCCGACCATCTCTCCGTAGTCGTCCATTCCATTTACGACAATCCCGCCAAGCTCTCGGCTCCCATCACCGCCTTCGGAGCGGTTTGTTTCTCTTTCCAGATCTTCTGCGATTTCGCCGGCTATTCCGAAATCGCGCTCGGCGCGGCGCAAGTGTTGGGCCTGCGCCTCACCCGCAATTTCAACATCCCGTTTCATGCCGACTCCATGGCTGAATACTGGAAGCGCTGGCATATCAGCCTGTCCACCTGGATGCGCGATTACGTTTTCTTCCCTCTCTGCGGCAGGCGTCCCGGCATGGCGCGCATCTGCGCCAGCATCATGATCGTATTCCTCGCCAATGCCCTCTGGCACGGCGCACGCCTGAGTTTCCTGGTTTCCGGAATGTTGCATGGAACCTATCGCGTGACTGAACTCCTGGCCGGCCGCGCCATCTCGCGCGCCGGTTGGACCCTGAAAGCCGCATGGTCGGGACCGGTTAAGCTTGCTCGCACGGTGCTGGTGTTTTCGCTCATGACTTTCGCTTTCATCTTTTTTCGGGGCCAGAATCTGACCCAGAGCTTGGCCGTGGCCGCGCGGCTCTTCTCGGGCTGGGGGACGCTCTTGCACCCGGCCGCCCTGGCCGCCGGATTCCGGCAAGCCGGACTCCCGTCTTACCCGGTCGCGGAAGCCGTAGCACTCATCCTGGGAATCGAAGCGGTCCAGTGCCTGAGATCGGCGGGTCCGCTGCGCCCCAGAATCGCCGCTCTCCCGGCACGCTTTCGCTGGAGTTTATACTACGCGGCCGCCGCCGTGGTCCTGCTGCTGGTTCCGCAGAGCGGCGCCCCATTCATTTACTTTGCCTTCTGAACCCATGCGCAGCCCCGACGCCATTCGCATGTTCTTCCGTCTCACCTTATTTGTGCCGCTGGCCGGCATGCTGCTCCTGCTCGATTGGCTTGGCGCCCAGCCCCCGGTTCGCAGCCTCGTAATAGGCCCGCTCGAAGCGGCTGCCGATGCCCTGATTTCCGGAAAGACCATCTGGTGCCGCGCCGACATGCACGACCTGAAGCCGCTCTGGATCGAACGCCTGAGCGGCCCGCAAGACGTCTTGGTTCTGGGATCCAGCCGCATGATCCAAATCTCGCCCGCGTGGTTCGGCGCCCGCCGCGTCCTGAATGCCTCCATGCTCGCGGGCGATTTCGAAGATTCTGTCGCCGCCACCCAACTATGTCTTGAAACCGGCAAAACGCCGCAATTGGTCTTGCTGGAGTTGAACCCAACCCTGACCTTCGAAGAAAAAGCGCGCATCGCCCCGGCCTTGGCGCCCTGTTTCAGGCGGGCCTTGCTGCATTACCGGATCTTTCCGCCCGTCTTCTTCAACGGGCTGTTTACTCTCGACGCGTTTCGTTGGGACCCGCGCATCGTCTTGGAGCATCCCGTGTGGCGGGTCTCGCAGCAACTGCCCTCAGGCGCCTATCGCATGCGCCCGGACGGAAGCGCCGACTTAGGTTTCGTGGAATCGGGACAAACACCGGACGACGTCGAGCGCAACGTAATCGAAAGCATGCATCATCTCGATCGTCAGTTTCTGCACTGGCGCACCACCTCCCAGCCCGCTTGGTTCGATCTGAAAATTCTCCGAGCCTTCCTCAACGACCTCCACCAGCGTCACATCCGCGTGGTTGTCATGATGATCCCCGTACATCCCGCCGCCTACGATTACTACCGCCGCCAGGGCGGTTACAACGAATCCTGGATCAGGCAGGAAATGGCGTCCCGCGGCATCACCGTAATCGGCGCCTACTCACCCGCCGCCGTCCGTGCCACGAAATCGGATTTCTACGACGACGTCCATGTCCGCGCCCCGCTCCTCCGCCGTCTTCTCAGCGAAGGCAAACTCATCGACTAAGTGGCACCCGCCGCCTGTAATATAATCTCGGATGTCGACCCGCACCCTATGTCACTGCAAGTCCACCAGCCAGGCTTTCCGCTATCCCAATACGTCCAACGAATCTGGCACAGCACCACCACCGGCGCGTCTCCATCCCGCCAGCGCGTCTACCCCGACGCGGCCATGGCTCTCGTCATTCACCTCAAAAAGCCAACCGCGACCTTCTATATCGACAATGAGCCCCAGCACGTTCGCGTGCCCTTGCTCGCCGGCCCCTACTCCCGGTCTTTCCAAATCGACCCATCGCAATCCACAGCGGTCATAGGCGTTCTTTTCCGTCCGGGCGCCGCTCGCGTGTTTTTCCCGGTCGCCGCGCATGAACTGCATAACATCGACATTGCACTAAGCGACCTCTATCCAGCCGAGGCAGACCGCCTGCTCAACGATGTATGCTCCGCCGCCGGCTTCCACGCGCAATTCCGGGTGGTGGAACGATACTTGACCCGCAAGCTGGCCGGCGCGCGCCCCATCCACCCGGCGGTGAGCTATGCGGTGGGCCGCCTGTCCTGCGAATCCGGAGCGCCCAGCGTGCGCACCATTCAGTCCGACACCGGCTTGAGCCACACCAGGTTCAATCAATTATTCTGCGAACACGTGGGACTGACGCCCAAGCTGTTCTACCGCGTCAGGCGCTTCCGCGGCTTGGTGGACCGGATCGAAAAGTGCATGCCCGTGAACTGGGCCGCGCTCGCGGCCGATTGCGGATACTTCGACCAGGCCCATCTGATCCGCGATTTTCGCGCGTTCGCCGGCATCACCCCGCGTGAGTACCGCTCCGCCGCGCCGAGTTGAATTTTTTCCAATACAGGGGAGCCCTCCTCCCGCCAAAATGGCCACATGACCACCCATCGACGCATTCCTCTCCTCTGGATACTGCCGGCCGTAACGGCCCTGGCTATGGGCGCCTTGCACGCCGCCGATCTCCCGCAGTACCCCGGCAATTTTCGCCGCTGGGTACACGTGGGAACCGGCGTCATACTGCCGGGCGGTCCGCTCCCCGAGAGCGAACAGGGGATGCACCACATCTTCGCGAATCCCAAGGCCGTCGACGGTTACGCCTCGGGCAACTTCGCCGATGGTTCGATCATCGTCTACGAACTGCGCGAAGCCCAACAAAAAGGCGGAGTGATTTTCGAAGGCGAGCGCCGCCGGGTCGACGTGATGATTAAAGATTCCACCCTCTACATCAGTACGGGAGGATGGCGCTTCGAACGGTTCATGGGTAACGATCAGACCCAGGACGCCCTCCACGGTTCAGGAACGTCCTGCTTCAGTTGTCACGCAAACGCAAAGACACACGGACTCGTTTTCAGCCAGATGCATTGATAGTACCGGCCCGATCGGCCGCGCATCACCCGAGAATGCCGTGCTCGATGCGCATCAGGATCTCGTCCGCCTGCTCGAAACCCTCCTCGGTAACCGCGGCGTCGATGGGGCTTCGGCCCTGCAAAGATGGATTGGGCGTCTCCAGCCACGCCAGAGCCTTGTCACGATTTGCGAATACCTCACCAGCACGCACAGACAATGATATGAACCGCGCTGCCGGCCGGAGCGCTTGATTCGCCGGGATCGTTGGTATCCTTGCCACGATTTGGGGCCTCCCTTCACTGTAACGCCGAAAACCTGCTTGTCCTCCGCTTCCGAAGCGCCAGTGTGCTGTTTCTGAAATAGCTGGACTAAATCGGTCGCTGATGGCCGATACTTGAGCTATGCCCCGACGGCAGTGTTCCGATCTTGACATGGTGTTTGGAGAGGCAAGCCGATGTTCTGGGACAAGATTAAGATGGCACTGGGCCAGCGCGATAAAGACGCGTCAGTTCCTCCACAGCGGTCCTCTGCCGCGCTGAAGGAAACGATTCGCGAGAAGCGAGTGCCGGATCCTCTTATCGGACCGAAACTCGGGGGGCGCGCCCTCGCTCAAAGCCTCATCTCCGGTCTCAAAAACCAGCGTGGGGTGCATATTGAAACGTTGTTGTGCGCGGTGGGGTCCCTCGCGGGCTATAGTGCTCAGGCCAGCGTGCGTGAACTCCGGGTAAGGCAGGGAGGCGAACCCGAGGACCAAGTGTTCGTCATAGCGAATGGCAAGGACGGAAAGAAGTACTTTTTCGGCGACGCGGTAAATAAGCCGCTTGCCGAGGATCAATACTCCGTTTGGAACCTTGCGGCTGATGTCGCAACTCATTTGGGGTGCCAGCGACTGGTGAAGGTTGAAGAGATTTTCCAGCACGTTGCTGCCACCGTCGGGGGACCGGAATTTGGGATTCCGAGAATCCCGGAGGGCCACCAGCCAGGCGAACCGCCCTCCAGCTGGGTCAAGCATGCTTGGCCTAAAGCGCTGGCGGCCGTTCGGGATTATTGCGAATCGCCATCGGAATGGCCTGCGGCATTCGGCATCGCAATCCAGGAAGTGATGACTCAGGCGAAGGGCGTTATTGATCCCTGCCTAGCGTTGTCGATCATCATGGAATGCGCGATCCCGATGTCGAAGGTAGATGCGACAACGCTTTAGGAACTTTGCCGATATTTGTTGACCTTACGGATGATCCGGCTGGCGCTGGCGATCCACTGAAGGTGTCGGGGATTCTGGTTGTACATTCGGATGTACTCATTAGCGTCCCTGCCAGGTAGAACCCAAACCCCGCCCCAAAACCGGACACTGTCCGAATGTGAACAGCACAGCGTGACGAATTCACCACAGCTGCGTCAAACTATCAGAAGGGATGATTGGAAGCAGCAGCAGAACCGGAACTTATGGCGCAAGACGCGCCTGGTGCCGTCGGTGTCAGGTTGAGCCCAAAACTCGATGAAGCCAGCCTAATTCGGGCTGTCCAGCGCGGCGATCAGGATGCCTTCGAGCAACTCGTCCGCGCCTACGACCAAAGTGTGCTCCGGCTCGCCGTCAACCTGCTCCGCTCCCAGGAAGACGCACGTGACGTCTTTCAGGAGGCCTTCCTGCGCGTCTTCCGCAGCATCGATTCCTTCCGGTTCGATTGCAGTTTTCACACTTGGCTGTACCGCATCGTGACCAACATTTGCCTGGATTATTTGCGCAAGCGAAAAGTGCGAAAAGAGGAGCCGGCCGTCGTCGATACCCCCGAAGGCCCCCTCGATCGCATGAACGATTTTGAAGAAGACGCCGCCCATGCCAATCCCGAGCGCAATATGTGGAATCGCCAGCTCGGCAGCCGCATCGAGGGCGCCCTCGGCGGGCTCACTCCCCGCGAGCGTATGGTTTTTGAACTCCGGCACTACCAGGGCCTTCGCCTTCGCAACATCGGCGAAATCCTGGGCACCAGCGAGGAAGCCGCGAAAAATTGCTTGTTCCGCGCCACCCAAAAAATGCGCGCGGTGTTGGGAGATTTCCAATGAATTGTGAATCCGTAGCCAAAATCATTCCGCTTTATTTCTATGGCGAATTGCCGCCCGAGGACGAAGATAACCTCGAACAGCATCTGGACGCCTGCCCGGCCTGCGCCCAACTCGCGGAGACGCAGCGGGCTCTCTCCACCGCGCTCGACCGCCGCACCATCCAGCCGCCTCCCGCCCTGCTGGCCGAGTGCCGCCACGATCTGATGCGTGCCGTCTATCGCAACGAAGCGCCGGTTCTGCGCTCCACCCATCCTTCCGGCCCCCGCCCATTCTTGGAAACGCTTACCGCCTGGCTGCCGTCCTTCGGTCCCTTGCGCATCCCGCTCGGCGCCAGCGCCCTCCTCGCTCTCGGCTTCATCGCGGCCCGCGTCACCACCCCGGGTGCACCCGGCGCCTTCAACCTGGCCCAGCTCACGCCTGATGTCATCTCTTCGGTTCGTTCCGTCCAGCCGCGCAGCGGCGCTCAGCCCGGCGAAGTCCAAATCGTCCTCGACGAGACCCGCCAGCACACCATCTACGGCCAGTTGAGTGACGCCAACATCCAACGCCTCATGCTGGCCGCGGCCCACGACGAAAACAACACCGGCGTACGATGGGAATCGGTTGAACTGCTCAAGAATCATCCGGATTCTTCGCCCATCCGCGAGTTGCTCCTCAATCGCGTCGCTGAAGATCCCAATCCGGGCGTACGCCTGAAGGCCCTTGAGGGACTGAAGGCCTACACCAGCGATCCGGAAGTCCGCAAGGTGCTCGCCAATGTGCTGCTGCACGACCAAAGCGACGGCATGCGGATCGCCGCCGTCGATGCCCTCACCTCGCACACCGACGATACCATGGTCGGCTTTCTGCAGGGTGTCGTGCAGAAAGAAGACAACACTTACGTTCGCCGCCAGTGCGAAAAAGCTTTGCAGGATTTGAATGCTTCCGTGGGAACCTTTTAAGCCATGATGATGCGCTGCACTCTTCTGCCCGTTGTTTTGGTGTCCGGCTCGCTCGGTGTCGCGCTCGCGGGCGAGCCGGTCCTCACGCGCGAAGGCAAGTATTGGGTGGAAGTGCGCTCGGGCTCCGAACAGCTCGCCCCAGCCGCCCGCCTGCGCGTCAATTCGCGAGGGCCCGTTACCTTAAATGGAGTTTCCGGCCCTGAGCTTTCCTATTCGCTGAAAATCCGTGTAAAAGCCGCCACCGCCGACGAAGCGCGTCAGATGGTCAAGCGCTTCAACATCCGCCTCGTCCGTCAGGGTCCCACGGGCGCTTATTTGGTCGTTCAGCGCGGCGATGGCATGGCCGACCTGCAATTGAAAGCACCGCGCTCGGCCCTGGAAACCGGCATTACGACCTCTGAAGGCGCCGTGGCTTTTTATGATCTTGATGGCGCGGTCCACGCCGAAACCGGCGGGGGCGCGATCTCGGCCGACCACATCAAAGGCAATATCATCGTCCGCACCGCTGGCGGCGATGTCAACCTGGGAACCGTAGGAGGCAATGTCAACTGCACTACCGCCGGTGGGCGCATCAGCGCAACCCTCATCCGCGGCGATGCCAGTTTTGAAACCGGCGGCGGCGACATCACGGCACAGGAAGTCCACGGACTGGTTCATGCCACCACCATGGCCGGGAGCGTTCGCGTTCTCAATGCGGGCTCCGCCGTAATCGCCAGCACCGGCGGCGGTCCCATCGACGTCGGCCAGGCGCATGGCGTAGTCACCGCGCGGAATTCCGGCGGGCCCGTCAAGGTTGGCTCGGCCGAAGGCGTCCGTTGCGAAAATGGCGGCGGCGGCGTCAACCTAGGCAACATCTCGGGCAGCGTCCGCGTCTCTACCGCCATCGGCAGCATCATGGCCGGCTTTCTCGCCGGCAAGACCATGGCCGATTCGTTCCTCTCCACCGGCGGCGGTGACATTACCGTTTTTATTCCGTCTAATTTGGGTGTAACCATCCGGGCGCAAAATGAAGTAACCGGAAATATTCGCCGCATCGTATCCGAATTTCCCGGAATCACCATGCGCGTCGAAGGCGGCCAAGTGGTAGCCGAAGGCCCCGTCAACGGCGGCGGCCCCATTCTGCGCATCAGCGATACGGGTGGCACAATTTTCATTAAGAGGCAACCGAAAGGCTTATGAACTTCGCAACTCGGACATCCATCTGCTTCACCGCCGTGGGTCTGGCGGCCGCATCCTGCTCGCTCGCGCAGGATATCGCGCCCCGCGCCCGTTCCGCCAGCAACCGGTCCGTCACGGTCATTCGCAAGGCCGGCAATAGCTACCTCGGCATTGGTGTCGCCGAAGTCGACGCCGAACGAGCCAAGGCGCTCAACATGAAAGAAGTCCACGGCGTCGAAGTGAAAAGCGTCGACCATGACAGCCCTGCCGCGAAAGCCGGTCTGAAGGAATCCGATGTGGTGCTCGAATACAACGGCCAGCGCATCGAAGGCGCCGAGCAGTTCATCCGCATGGTCCGCGAAACCCCGGTCGATCGCCAGGTGAAATTACAGGTCTGGCGTAATAATGCCACCCAAAGCCTCACGGCCACCATCGGTCATCGCACGGAACAGTCTCTCTGGCGCACACCCGACACCGATAGCAGCGACGTCAGCATTGAAATGCCACCTATGCCGCCGATGCCCGCCATGCCGCCCATGCCGGAAATGCCGTCCATGCCCGAGACGCCGCCCATGCCCGCCATGCCCCGCGCGTTCAGTTACTCCCGCACCGCGCTGCTCGGCATCGACTGCGAAGCCCTCAGCGGACAACTCGCCGCCTTTTTCGGCGTCAAAGAGGGAGTGCTGGTCCGTTCCGTCAACAAAGATTCCGCCGCCGAGAAATCGGGCATGCGCGCCGGCGACATCGTCACCAAAGTCGATGGGGAGCGTGTGACTCAGGTTCACGAAATCGCCGGCCTCCTGCGCGGCGCCCGCGCCAAACATACACTCCCCGTGGTCGTAATCCGCGACAAGAAGGAACTAACTTTGAACGTCACGCTGGACGGCCGCTAATACCTCCAGCGCCACGCCGCGAAAGGGCAGGGAATCGCGGTTGACACTGTGGCTTTAGAACTCTACGACAGGCTGCTCCAGGGACTCCAATAACTCGCGCGCTTCTTGTTCTCTATCGCGAGGCACTTGCACCCGAATCCATTTATGAATGAACGGGTCGATATCCTGAATAAACGTCGCGATCTGTCCTAAGCAAAAATACGAAATCCCGGCCTCGTCCAACAAACCCTTCACCAGCGCAAGTTGGATCTGGTTGTTCGTCTCAAGCACCACCACTAAATCTAACGAGGGTTCAAATCCGTGGGCGCTTCGTGGAGCCGCTCCCGTCAATAAAGGCACACGGCAATCCGCGCATTCCGTAAACCCTTCGCGATATTCCACCAGGCATTGCGGGCAATACATACGCGCCTCTCAAGCGTTGCGGGCAGCGACAATCTCCGCCGCGCGCTGGGCGGTCTCTTGCACCAGAAAACCCATCTTCGGATGGCTGGGCTCTAAATCCACCCTCAGACCTGCTTCCGCCAGCGCTTCACTGGTAGTCGGCCCGATCGAGGCAACCGCCATGCCTCGCAAAGCCGCCAGAACCGACCTTCCATCCCCGTTTCCGCGGCGACCCGCAACAAATGCTCGATCTGAATGGAAGTGGTGAACAACGCGACTTGCAATTCGCCCGCAGCCAGCCGGCGCGCGGCATCGCGCAGCGGACGCGGTATCCTCCGGCAGGTCCCACTGGTAAACGCGTACGGTGGTCACTTCGGCTCCGCGCTGCCGCAGTCCGTCGAGCAGTTCGCTGTTGGACCGGCCGTATTCCTGAACCGCGATGCGCCGCTCGGTCCGGTCTATGAATCGCGGCCAGCACTTCGCGCCAGGTATTGGGCTCCGGAACCATCACCGTAACCGGCACTTCCAGCCCCGCAAAACCGCCGCCGGCTTGGGCCCACGCGCCACCACCGTGATCCGCCGTAGAGCGTCGGCGAAACCGTTCCGCCGGATAGCGGGTCGCCAGCGACTGTTGCAACAGCCGCGTGCCCACGCCCGTCAGCAGGATCATCATGTCGAACTCTCCCGCGAACAGGCGCTCGGCAAATTGGAAGGCCGCATCGTTGCGTTCGAGCGGCGCTTCGCGCATGGACGGCGCCAACACCGGCTCGCCGCCTTGCTTGCGAATCAGTTCCGCGATTTCGGAAGAGCGGCGGCTCTCCAGCGACAGCACCTTCATCCGCCGCAAACGACATGGCAGTCCTTAGGAGCGTGCGGCAGCCGGCCGCCCGCGCGCCGCACTTCGAGCAGAACACCGCGCCTTTGGCCAGTTCCTTCAACTGCTCCGTCTGTCCGGCCGTCAATTCCCGCGGCTTGCGATCGATCACCGAAAGCGCCCCCAACGCCAGCCCCTCCGGCGAAAGCAAAGGCATACCCGCATAAAAGCGCAAATGCGGCTTCTGAGTCACCAGTGGATTACGCGAAAACGCTATCGTCGGCCATCATGTCGGGAACGACATACAAATCCTTCTGGCAGATCGCGTGCGCGTCAACAGAATGATCGCGCGATAATCTCACGCAGTTCGAATCCCGGATTCGACTTAAACCACGCCCGCTCCCGATCCACGAGACTCAGCAGGCTGATCGGTGTTTCGCAGATCGCCGCCGCTCGCGCCGTGATTTCGTCGAAAGCGGCTCCGCAGCCGTGTCGAGAATGTTGTACTGACGCAACAACTCCAGACGAGCATGCTCATTCAGCGGAATGGGTGGCTTCATACTTTTCTATTAGGATGACTGTAACAGATTTGGCGCGCCTTGAGTAGCGATAAAACCTCAACGTTTGCGCACTTCCGGCGCGACTGGCCGTGCCGTCGCACGCACCGCCGCATCATAGTACTCATAGCCCTGGGCGCCATCCTGTCTCAGCTTCCGCGCTCACGGCGCGTTCAATTATTGTGCTGTGACAGTGTAAGTCGCCGGCAGCAGCGTCTCCGGATTCAGCACTTTCACTTTCACGGTATCGTTGGATTTGATCTTGCACTTGCCGTTCGCATTGGGCGTATTGGCGACGAATTGAATCACGCCAACATCCCATCCGCTGATCGAGATGGTGCATGTGTCGTTGGTAAAGCCCGCATACCATCCCTGTGTCACATCCTGAATACCGAGGTACTTCGATGTTCCGGTGAATGGCGTGCCGTCCGGAAATACCCCAAACCCCGTGCCTACTACCGTAATCGGAGGATTGGACTGCGCCGCGAACTGATTGCACCCGGGCGCGGAACACGCCGTGACCACCGAGGCTATCGACGGCACGGGCGCGGGAAAGATTCCGCATTGGGGCAGGGAATCCGGTTCGCCCAGCGGAAAAGTCGCGCACCCAAGAATTCCGGTCAGCGGAGACGCCTGGTGTGGCAGGCTCGCCGCTGCCGGGTAGTCCACCATCGGAGTGTAATCGCCCAACAAACTGCCTAGCGGAGTATCCACCGCAGTCCTGTATGGAACGAACTTCGTCGCGCATTGAAATGTGCCGTTCGGAATGATGTGGCGGAGCGCCAACAAACTCAATTGCTGATATCCCGATACCGTCGTCAGATCAAGGTAAGTGTAGCCGTTTGCGGCGGTAACCCAACTCGGAATGGCCGCCCCGGTGCCCACGATCAGCGTGGCATAGCCATTGGGGTCCTTGGTGAAATCGAAGTCCGCTATACTCGCCATGGTCGTGCCGCCGGCCACAAACGACAGGCTCATGTACCGCATTTGCTCGTTGCCCGATCGTGAACAACCGTTGGTACAAGGCGTGGAAGGTGTAGCCGGAATCTGCAGTCGAATCCTCATCACTTGTCCCGCCCCCGCCAGCGTTGTAGCCAGATTCGCCGGTACCGGCGCCACCACATAGGCGGCATCCGGATTGGTCGCCGGGATATATTCCGGCTCGCGCGACCAGCGCAGCTTGTTCAACGGGTTCAAGGACGCATTGCAGAGCTTGGGCAGATAATCGGTGTCGTACACCGTATGATATTGAATCTGTGTTTGGTCCATCCACGCCTCGCCCGCCGAGGTCTTGGTAGTCAGAATCCCCAAAGTGCTGGTTACGTAAGCGGCCGGATAGGCGCAGCCCGAAGCGACGTCCCGCACGATGATGTGCGGATTGTCCGCGTAGTCGTTGGGGCTATCGTTCACGTACGCGCGCATCATCACCATCCCCGCCGTATTCGGATTGGTATGTTGCGGGGTATCCACGTCGTGGTCGCCCACCGACCGATACTGCTGAAAGAACCCGCTGTCGGTGTTGTAATCCATCCCCGGGTGCCGCTGGGTGGCGTCCAGCCCGTTGACATCCACATTGTACCCGGTCATCTTGCAGCCGGTTTGCTCCTTGCCGGCTGTGCCGCCGAAATTAATCGGCACGGCGAACTGCTGGCCTGCGACGTACGCCACCCCCGGCTGAAATGGGTTCAGATAAGCCGAGGTCAAGGGGACGATGTTCGTGTCCGTAATCGATCCCGCCAGAGAGGAGTGGGCATCGTTCAGTGCAATCGACATATATCGGGCGTTCGGGAAGTTGTCTATGAGGATAAGCTGATACTTTGGATTAACCTGGTAAAACATTTGATAATAAACGGCATTCAGATCTCCGTATTCGACGCTCCCGTAGCCGGTTCCGAGGCTGATTGTATAGCAGCTGTTGTTGAAATTACTGAAAAAATCCCCGCTCGGAAACTGGTTACCCCCAAAAGACGTAGGGAGCCCCGAGCAATCCTTGGCGGACGCCAAAACGCCGCTCAACCCCATGAGCGCAACGAAAGCGAATACACGGATACCTCGGATCACATACATTAATGTGGCTCTCCTTACGGTGTGTTGGTTAGTGTATCAAAAAGCCCGAATCCGCACCGCGATTTTTGCAGACAAATGTGTTCAAAACAGTACTGTTTGTTGCAGCGATACCACCACAAGCAGGTGGCGCTGGGCGGGGCGCCATCCATAGTACTTCAGATAAACAGATCTGACAGTATGCTTAGCGCTACAGCCTTGGTATCGTAAAATGAAGGAACATCGAGGCAATGGCGGATGTCCTGCCAGTGCGATTAAGAACGGAAACTCTGGAGTGTTTCCTCCGCTACACGGCCGCTGCGGATTCGGCCATCAGCCAATCCGTTCCGCCAGGCGACTCCAAACGCGCGCGCCAAGCCCAGCGCGGCAAGATCATTGCCGAGCCCTGGTCCCCAATCGGGCTGCTCGCCGTCCCCGCCGGCCTGATTCACGATTGGATCGGAACAGTGTTCATCCCGGAGGCCGCCATTTCGAATGTCCTCGCTCGCATCCAGGATTACAACAATCACAAAATTTACTACCAGCCCGATGTCATCGACTCCAAACTGATCGCCCGCCACGGCAACGATTTCAAAATCCACCTCCGCGTGCTCAAAAAGAAAATCCTCACCGTGGTCCTCGACACCGATCACGATGTCCACTTCTGCCAGATCGACGACCGGCGCTGGCGATGCCGCTCTCGCACCACGCGTTGCGCTGAAGTCCACGACGCCGGCAAGCCTACGGAAACGGTCCAGCCGCCCGATTCCGGTTATGGCTTTCTATGGCGCCTCGATTCCTTTTGGAGCTTTGAAGAACGCGACGCCGGTGTTTACGCCGAGTGCCGGGCCATCTCCCTCACGCGCGACATTCCCGCTGGCTTGGGGTGGATCGTCGAGCCCATCGTCCGCAACCTTCCTAAAGAAACGCTGGTCCACACTCTCAAGGCCACCCGCGAAGCTGTCATCGGCGTTAAACAATAGAGCCCGCGCTTGGCTAAGCCAGTCCTACAGTGCATCCTCTTTGGCGATGATCTCTTTCATGATCTCCGACGTACCCGCGCCTACGGTATACAAACGTAAATCGCGCCAATACCGGCTGATCGGATACTCCGTCGTATAGCCGAAGCCGCCGAAAATCTGCATGCAGTCGTAGCTCAGGCGCTGCGCCAGTTCCGATGTGTACAACTTCGCCATGGTGATCTCGCGCACCGCCCTCCGCCCGCGATTCTCCAGATCCACCGCACGGTATACCAGCCATCGTGCCGCTTCCAGGCTGGTCCGGTGCTCGGCGAATTTGTGCCGCCATACCTGGTAGCTGCCAATCGCATTGCCGAACGCGTTCCTCTGGCGCCCGTATTCCACCGCCAGTTCCAGGCAGCGCGCCATCGAAGCCGTCATCATCAGCGCCGACGCCAGCCGCTCGCCCTGGAAATTATTCATGATGTAGTAGAACCCGCGGTTTTTCTCCCCCAGAATATAACGAGCCGGGACGCGGCAATCGTCGAAGAAAAGCTCGGCCGTGTCGGAACAAAGGTTGCCCACCTTCTTCAGCTTCTTGCCTACCGAAAAACCTTCGGTCCGCGTCGGAAACAATACCAACGAGACGCCCTTGTGCCCCGCGTCGCCCGTACGTACCGCCAGCACGATGAAATCGGCGCGCGTGCCGTTGGTGATCCAAAGCTTCTGTCCCGAGATCACCAATTCGTCGCCGTCGCTGCGCGCCGCCGTCCGCAGCGCCGCCACATCCGATCCCCCCCCAGGCTCGCTGATCCCCAACGCTCCAATCCATTCGCCCGCGATCGCGGGCCGCATGAATACATCTTTTTGCTCGTCTGTGCCCAGTTCGTTGATGATCGGAATGGTCAGTTCGCCTTGTACCATCAGCCCCATGCCCACGCCAGGGCTATCCCCGTAGGCAATGGCTTCGAAGGCAGCCGCCGTGGCCCACCAGTCGAGGCCGCTCCCGCCCCATTCCGTGGGAACCCGGATGCCGAACAAACCCAACGCGGCAGCCTTACGGAATATTTCCCGCGGAAAGATTCCGGCTTCGTCCCACTCCTCTGCGAACGGCGCGATTTCCTCGCGGCAAAAGCGCTTCACCGTCTTCCGGATCAGGTCATGCTCCGCCGTGAAAGGCGGGTAAACGCACGGGGCCTCCACTGCCGCTTCAGGTATCATGCGGGCCATTGTACCCCAGCCGCTGCCGCCGCGAGTCACTCAACATTTTGCAACAGAGAAGCCGAACTCCCGGCAATACTGGAGGTTCCGGTATAGGTTGCCGTAATCGTTGACGCCCCAATGGGCAGCGTCGTCGTCGATATCTTGGCCGACCCGTTCACTATCGTGCCCGTACCTATAATCGAACTTCCCGCCGTGAACGTCACCGAGCCCGTGGCGAAAGCCGTCGCCGATCTTACAATCGCCGTGAACGTTACTGATTCGCCCGCGGCCGATGGATTTGCGGAGGATATGACTTGCGTGGTTGTGCTGGCTACGCTCACGCTCTGGTTAATCGCCGCCGACGTGCTCTTCGCCGATGAGACACTTCCCGAATATGCCGCCGTGATCGAATATGTCCCTGCCGCCAGCGTCACCGTGGTCAGCGTGGCGACGCCCTGTGGATTTAACGAAGCTGTCCCCAGCGCCGCCGTGCCGTTCTTAAACGTAACCGTCCCCGAGGGTGTGGCCTCCGCTGAAGAAACGGTTGCGGTGAAGGTAACCGGCGCTCCATAAGCCGCCGGATTCGCCGAACTGGTGACTACCGAGGTCGTAGGGTCCGCGCTGATGGTTTGCTTGAATATCTTCGATGTACTCGGTTGGAACGACGAATCCCCAGCGTAAGTCGCCGTGATGCTATGCACCGCGGCGTTTAGTGTCGAAGTCGTGAACGTCGCGGCCCCGCCGTTGGTGTTCGCCGTACCGATCGCCGCCGATGAATCGTAGAACGTCACCAGTTCGCCATTCGGTATCGCGCCGTACGTCGATGTCACCACCGCGGAAAATGTCACGGCCTGCCCGACATACGCCGGCGATCCCGACGAGGTAACGGTGGTAATCGTCGTCGCGTTATTCACTACCTGGCTGACCGCCGCCGACGTGCTCGCCTGGTCGTTGACGTCACCGCCATACACTGCCGTCATCGAGTAGGTTCCCGAAGTGGCAAACGCGTACGAAAACGATGCTTTTCCGTTCGCCAGAGTGGAACTGCCCAGTACCTTGGACCCGTTCAAAAACGAGACCGATCCCGTCAACTTTCCCGCATACACCCCCGTCACCGTAGCCGTGAACACGACGTTCTGGCTCAAAGACGAGGGGTTAGGAGTCGCACTCAGGGTGGTCGTCGTCGTTGCCTCCGTTACCGTTTGCGTGAGAGCCCCCGAACTCGACCCAAATGTGCCGTCCCCGCCATATGAAGCCGCAATCGAAAGCGACCCCGCTGCTAGGCTCGATGGCGTGAGCGCGGCCACTCCGTTCACCAGGCCCACTGAGCCGATCACCGCACTGCCGTTCTTGAATGTAACCGTGCCCGTTGGCGTTCCGGAACCTGAGCCAGGCGCAACCTTTGCGGTGAATGTTACGGCCTGGCCGTAGGTGGATGGGTTTAGGCTCGCCCCTAATGTTGTCGTGCTCGGGTTTAGGCTAATCACCTGGCTGACAGCTTTAGACGTGCTTGTGCCGTAAGTCGAATCCCCTCCATACGTCGCTGTCATGGAGTGCGTTCCCACCGCCAGGGTCGAAATTGCTAAAGCCGCGGCGCCGCCCTTGGTTGTACCGGTGCCGATGGAGGCGGTCCCGTCATAAAAAGTCACGCTTTCACCGTCCGGAACGGTGCCCGTTGTCGGAGTCACCGTCGCCGTGAATGTTACCGCCTGTCCCACATAAGCCGGCGAGCCTGAAGTAGCGAGCACGGTCTTTGTCGTAATATTTCCCACGGTTTGATTCACCGCCGCTGACACGCTGCCGCCGTCGTTGCTGTCCCCGGAGTAGGTTGCGATCACTGGAAATGTGCCCACTACCGTGAAAGCATAAGTGATGCTGGCTTTTCCTCCCACCGGCGCCGCATTGCCCAACACCGTGCTGCCTTGTGTAAATGCTACGCTGCCGCCCAGCTTGCCGTTATACTGACCGGCAACACTCGCGGTCAAAGTCACCGTTTGATTTAATGACGACGGATTGGGTGTGGCGTTCAAGGTAGTTGTCGTAGCTGAGGTGCTGATTTGCTGAGCCGCCGTTCCCGAACTGCCGGCAAAGTCGCCGTCGCCGCCGTAAGTAGCCGTAATAGTCGACACACCGGCCGCCAGTGTTGCCGTCGTCAGAGTCCCCGTTCCGTTCGAGAGCGTCGCGGTGCCTAAGGTGGTCGAACCGCTCTTAAACGAGACGCTGCCAGACGGCGTTCCTCCACTTGATTGCGGCGCCACCGTGGCTGTAAAGGTAATCGATTGGCCGTACGTGGCTGGATTAAGGCTTGACGAAACCGTTGTAGTCGTCGGGTTCAGCTGCACAACTTGCGTCAGTGTCCGCGACGTACTGCTCTGGTAGGTCCCGTCTCCAGGGTATGCGGCAGTGATCGACTGCTGTCCCACCGGCAGCGAGGAAGTCACAAACATCGCCACGCCACCCGCTGTCGCGCCGGTTCCGATTGTATTCGTCCCATTCGCGAAAGTCACCAGTTCCCCATCGGGAACCGTACCGGACGTAGCCGTAATCGTTGCCGTGAAGGTAACCGGCTGATTGATGATTGAGGGCGATCCCGACGTGGCTATCGCCACAGAAGTCTTGATGCTTGTCCCCGCGTTGATCACCTGTTGGATCGTCGCCGACGAGCTGCTCTGCGCCGCTGCGCTTCCCAGATAAACCGCCGTAAGCGGATAAGTCGCAGCCTTGCCGAATGCATTGGTGATGCTGGCCTGTCCGTTCACCAGCTGTGCCGTGCCCCAGGTACTGGCGGGGCTGCCCTGCTGAAACGCCACCGTACCTGTGGCCGGCGCGCCATTCTGCGCGTTCACTTTAGCCGTGTAAGTCACGGTCTGGTTGGTATTGGCCGGGTTCGCGCTGGCGGTAAGTGTGGTAGTGCTCGTCTGCCCCACCACTTGTGTCAGCCCTGCTACGCCTAGCTGGACCTTATTGTCGGTGTATGACGCGGTAATGGTGTGAACGCCCGCGGCCAGTTGGGACGAACTCAACGACGCAACGCCGTTGACCAGATGTCCCGTACCGAGAGTCGTTGAGCCGTCCGTAAAGGTTACGGTGCCGCTGGCTGTCGCCGGCAATGTCGCCGTGAACGTAACTGCTTGGCCGGCACTCGAAGGATTGCTCGACGATGTCAGCGTCATCCGTGTCCCTACCGTCTCACTGACTACGGCCGACGCGCTCGATGCGTAGCTGCCGCCTCCCGAATATACTGCTTGTAAGTCCTGTGGACCAACCGCGGCAAACGATGCCGTGTAAGAAGCTTGTCCGCTACTAACCGGCACGGTATCGAGCGCCGTACCGGCGTTGTAGAACGTGACCGTCCCACTAATCGCACCATCTCTAAAGCCCGGGTTGACAGTCGCTGTCAGCATCACTGCTTGGCTTGCATTCGCCGGATTGGGGGTAACGCTCAACGCCGTCGATGTGGCGTACCGGCTGAATCCCGCCGCCGTGTTCAACAACATGCCGACTACCCCGTTGGCGCAGTTGCCTGTGGCCGGGCAATTGTTTACGATCGCCAAATCGAGTTGGCCGTCTCCGTTAAAATCTCCGGCCGATAATGCCGCGGTGTAACTGCCTCCAGCGCCATAAGCCGTGGCCGGTTGGAATGTGCCATCTCCGTTGCCCAGCAAAAGTCCGGCCACGCCCGCGCCATTGCCGCCGCCCGATGGGCCAAGATTGCTCACCGCGATATCCACAATTCCATCTCCATCGAAATCCGCCAGCGTGGCGAAATTGGCTTGGGAACCGCCGGAATTGTAGGCAACCGCCGTCTGAAACGTGCCGTCGCCATTTCCCAATAACACACCCACGGAGCCGCTCGCCGACGGGACCAGGTTCTGGTAGGTGGCGTAGTTATTCACCGCGATCAAATCCGCCGAACCGTCGCCATTAACGTCGCCGGCCGCTACTGCGCTCGCAAATGCTCCGCCCGATGCATACAGTGCGGGAAACTGAAAACTCCCATCCCCGTTTCCCAGCAGCACGCTGATCGAATCTTGCGAGCCGTTCGCCACCGCCAAATCAGCCGCGCCATCGCCGTTGAAATCGCCGACGGCCAGGCTCATGCCCGATGTCGTTCCCGTCGTGTACGCCACAGGCGCCTGAAATGTGCCGTCGCCGTTCCCCAGCATTATGGCCACCGTGCTGTTGGCCGAGGTTTGGTTCACCACTGCCAAATCCAGGTTGCCGTCGCCGTTGAAATCCCCTGCCGCTACAAAGTAGCTTGCCCCCGGTCCAGTCGCGTAGGGCGCCGCGGTCTTAAAGCTGCCATCTCCATTTCCCAAAAACACACTCACCTGCCCATTGCCGCAGTTGCTGCTGGAAGCACATTGTGACGCCACCACCAGGTCCGGCACGCCGTCGCCGTTCAAGTCGGCCACTACCACTGACATGGGTTCATACGAGCCTGTAGGATACATGACCGGTGCTTGCAAAGTCCCGTCTCCTTTGCCGAGCATCACGTAGACCGCCGCCACACCCGCGCCGCACGATGACACGTTACACGAAACGGCCGCCAGATCGGCTAAGCCGTCACCATTGAAATCCGCCGTCACCGATTGCCCGATTCCGCCGCCCGTCGGGTAGCTTTGCGCGGAACCAAAGACGATACCCGAATTATTAGCCTGTGCCATCCCGAGCGTCATCGATGCCGAGCAGGCAAACCATGCAAACAACACGGAAATCGCGCCGGAGGTGTGCTTCATAGAGTAACCTTTGCACGATTATAGGGATTAACTAGTGGCGCATTGCAATGCTACTTCAGATAGTACTGGTGGACCTTCGGTTAACTGCGCTAGTTAACTCCCACCACTCGGCTGATTTAATAACGTACTTCAGAAATCGCCGCTAACCAGTCAATTATAATCAACTTATGGATCCCTTTCGCGTCGTTAAGCAAGCTTGGGCTCTGGGCGATACCCGCGAGGTCGAAGTCACCCGCCTCGACCGCCAGATTGGCGTGGAATACGACTCCTACCGCCGCGTCTACCTCTCCGACAACCACGAGTGGATCATCGCCGGTAAGATCGCCCGCGACGACGGCAAATCCTACTACATCCTTGAGTGCGTCGCTTGAATCGCCTCACCGCCGCCTTCCTAAAACTGCTCGGAGCGATTTACCTGATCGCCTTCGTCTCCTTCGGTATTCAGGCCAGTGGCCTGATCGGCTCGCGGGGAATTCTGCCTGTCTCCACCTACCTCCCCGCGGTACGCCAAGCCATGGGCCCCCGCGCTTACTGGTACGCGCCTACCCTGTTTTGGTTCAACTCCAGCGACACCGCCCTGCACCTCGCTTGGATCGCCGGCGCGGCTTTTTCCATGGTCCTGATGCTGGGCTTTTTCCGCCGCACATGCCTGATCGCCCTGTTCTTTCTGTATATTTCGATTTCGACCGCCGGCCAGGACTTCTGGTCTTTTCAATGGGACATTCTGCTCACCGAAACCGGCTTCCTCGCCATCTTCCTGGACGATTCTCGCGGACGTATCTTTCTGTTCCGCTGGCTGGTATTCCGTTTGATGTTCATGTCCGGAGCCGCCAAACTGCTCAGCGGCGACCATGCCTGGCGGGATCTGACGGCCCTCGCTTACCACTATGAAACCCAGCCCCTGCCGACTCCCGTTGCCTGGTACTCCACCAGGCGCCCCCTGGTTCCAGAAAGCGTCTACTGCCTTCACGCTTCTTGTTGAGTTGCTCGTTCCGTTCTTCATCTTCGGCCCCATGCGCGCACGCCGCTGGGCTGCCGTCTTTCTGATCGCTTTGCAGGCCCTGATTCTCATCTCTGGGAATTACACGTTCTTCAACCTGCTCGCCATCGCTCTCTGTCTGCTGCTGTTCGTCGCACCGCGACCCAAGCCCCGGCTCCCCGCGCTCCCACAAACCTGTCACCGCCGCCCTCACGGCTTTCATCGCCACCACCAGCGGACTGCAATTGCTGTCCATGTTCCGCATGCCGCTGCCCAACACCGCCGATGCCTACCTTGAATGGATATCGCCGCTGCGTCTGGTCAATACCTACGGACTGTTCGCGGTCATGACCATCACCCGCCCCGAAATCATCGTCGAAGGCTCCAACGATGGCACGCTCTGGCTACCCTATGAGTTCCGCTACAAGCCCGGCGACATCAAACGCGCCCCGCCCTGGGTTGCGCCTTATCAGCCGCGCCTCGATTGGCAGATGTGGTTCGCCGCTTTAGGCGACACTGAGGACAATCGTTGGTTTTACAGCTTCGCCGCGCGCCTGTTGGAAGACTCCCCGCCGGTGCTGGCGCTCTTGCAACACAACCCGTTTCCCGGCGCGCCGCCGCGCTATATCCGCGCCACCGTTTACCAGTACCGGTTCACCACCTCCGCCGAACGCCGCCAAACGGGCGCTTGGTGGAGTCGCCGGGAGAAGGCCGACTATCTGCCTGCTATTTCACTACGTCGTTAGCTCAGGACCAGGGCTTCACTTCGCCGCCCAGCCCTTGGTACCCGTTCTTCATTCGCTTTTCCAGTTCGGCCCATACCGCCGGGTCGCAGCCCTTCCATTCCCCGACCGCCACATTCCCCAAATAAGGCAGATCCGCAATCCCCATCTTGCTCGAATAAAATCCATTCAAAGTCAAATTGCGAAACGTCGAAAAGAACGCCGCCCATCGCTTATCGTCCGGCGCCGCCTTCTCCGGCCACGCGATCCGGTCCAGGATCTGCTTCTGCCTGCTCCCCCCCGCCGCCGCAAAGTCCTTCTGAAACAAGCGCAGGGATTCCCGGTCCAGCCAAGCCAACCCGCCCAGAACATGCGCCGCCAGGTCGTCCTTGCCGTCCTGCTCCTTGCGAAAATTCAGCCAGTCATCCATAAATTCCGGCACGCCGGCCTGCGTCGCGCTGCCGCTTCGCTCGTCTGCCGGCACAATCAGATCGCACAGCACGTGAACCGTGCGCCAGTCATGATCGTCAAATACTTTCCGCTCGAAACTGGCGCGATGCGCATCGTGCTCCGGCGTCTGTGCCGCACCCGCGCCCGCCGTCGCTGCCGCCAGCGCCGGTACCGAACCGATGATCTGGAATAAGTCGCGCCGGCTGACCGTAGTCTTGTTGTTTTCGTCCATGGCCATCTCCTGTGCCTAAGCGGCCAGATTCCTTTTCTTCACTTCGTCCGCGATAAACTCAGCCGTGCGCCATCCCAGCGCCGAAATGGTCAGCGTCGGATTCTTATCCGCGTTGCTCACGAACGGCGCCGCATCCGTTACAAACAGATTCTTGCAATCCCACGCCTGGCAATGTGAGTTCAGCACCGAGGTCTTCGGATTGTCGCCCATCCGCGCCGCGCCAACTTCGTGAATAATGGCCCCGCCGCGCGCGATCCCCCAGTTGTTCTCCGCCGTGCCGTCCGCGAAGTACTTACCGCCCGCCGCCGTAATGATCTCCTTGAACGTATCCTGCATATGCTTCGCCTGCAGAATCTCGTCCTGGCTGAATTTGAAGTGGAAGCGCAGCACCGGAATGCCGTATTGATCCACTTTTTCCGGGTCGAATTCGCAATAACTATCCGCGTTCGGAATCATTTCGCCGCGCCCGCTAAATCCCACCTGTGCGCCATATACCCGCCGCACATTGCGCTTCAACTCCGCGCCGTAGCCGCCCCCTAATATCTGTTCCGAACCGCCGAAATCGTCCGCGCCCGGCAGCCCGCGCCCGCCCCCGAACTCGATGTGATACCCGCGCGCGAATGGCATCTTGCCCGCCTTCTGCTGCTGGTAATTCCACCACGGCATGTACATGTGCATGCCGCCCACGCCGTCTTCATTGCGCGGCGGCAGATCTTCCAGGATCGGCAGATAACCGCTCACGTCCGATCCCACCGTGTCCATCAAATACTTACCCACCAGCCCGCTCGAATTCCCCAGGCCATTGGGGAACATGCTGCTCTTCGAATTCAGCAGAATCCGCGCCGTCTCGCAACAACTCGCCGCCAGCACCACGATCTTTGCCGTCACCGTTACTTCGCTGCGCGTCTTCTTGTCGATGTACGAGACGCCGCGCGCCAGCCCATCCGGCCCCACCACCACTTCGCGCGCCATCGCCCCCGTTCGTACTTCCAGATTCCCCGTCTTCATCGCCGGAATAATGTGCACGCCCGGCGAATTGAAGTTCGCGTTCACCCCGCACGCGCGCCCGCATTGCGCGCAATAATGGCACGCCGCCCGCCCGTGAATCGACTTCGTCAGAATCGCCAGCCGCGAAGGCACGCACGGAATTTTCAACTTGTCGCAAGCCAGCTTCACCACCCGTTCGTACCCGCGCGGCGCCGGCGCCGGCAGAAACTTCCCATCGGGCGTATTCTCCAAACCCTCGTGGCTCCCGAACACGCCAATCAGTTCCTCGGCCTTGTCGTAATACGGCGCCAGTTCCTCGTAGGTGATGGGCCAGTCAAAACCCTTCCCATCCCGGCTGTAAGGCTTGAAGTCGTAAGGCCCCATGCGCAGCGAGATGCGCCCGTAGTGATTGGTCCGCCCGCCCAGCATGCGCGCCCGCCACCACATGAAGTCCGTCCCCGGCGCATTCGTGTAAGGTTCACCCGGCACGTGCCATCCGCCAAGCAGCGTCGCGTCAAAGTATCCGAAAGGCTTCTCGTGCGTCCCCGCCGCCCGGTGCGGGGCGTTGTACGGCCACTGGAACATGTTCGATTGCTTGCTGCCGTCGTACCATCCGCCGGCCTCCAGCATGCAGACCTTCGCGCCCGCCAGCGACAACACATGCGCCGCAATTCCCCCGCCCGCTCCCGAGCCCACTACGATCGCATCGTACGTCTTTGGTGTTGCCTTCGCTTGCGCCATTCCGACTATTCTACGCCGATGCGGCGCGCGAATGGACAATACTAGAAATGGAATCCCACCGTCGCCGTCACCGCCCGCGGCGTCACGTAATGTGTCCCGCTAAACGTCGACAGGAAATTGTACAGCGCGTACTCATTGGTGATATTCACCGCCGCCAACCGCAAACTCCATTTATATTTATCGCCGTTGAATAAATTGTCCTCGCCCACCGATACGTCGAACAGGCTGCGCGCCGCAATACGCGCCGGATTGTGGTCGTCGTTCTCCGTCCCCGCCGCCGGAATGTTCACCAGGCTCGACCCGTAAAGCGAAGCCGGACACAATCCGTTCGCGCTGATCGGCGTCGTCGGCGTAGCGTGCACCGATCCGCAATAAAGCCCCGCTTGAAACTGCTGGTCCGGCGACAGCCCCGCTACATCCACCTGCGAAGCCGAGCCGTTCGGCCCGTTCGCGCAATTCCCGCCCGCGCACGGCACCGGCCCCGCCACCAGGCCGCTGTCGTAACGCCAGTTGAAGCTGAACCACGGCCCCCGCTTCCACGGCTGATACTGCAAGTGAGTCGTCTCGTTGAAGTTCTCGTCGTGATCGATGCGAAACACTTCCGACCCTGTCGGCGTAGATCCAATCCCGCTCACCTGCGGCTCGAAGAATCGCGCCGCCACGTGCGACATCACCACGTAAGCGGTGAACCCGTGCCAGTTCGGCACGCTCAATCGAATCGCGTATCCCGGAATCTTCGACCGGTCCCATTCAATAGGGAAAGTGATCGGCGAATCCCCCAGCACGCTGAAATCGTAAGCTTTGTGCGTGTATTTCCAGATATACTCGCCATCGAACACCAGATGCTTGCCGAATGCCTGCTCCAGCCCGGCGTGAAATTCGTTGCGCCACCCCGGACTCAGCGGCACGTTCGTAACGCACGGAGAAATGGTCGACGCCATCAGCGCCGCAATCACCGGACTCTTGCATCCTTCGCTCGATAGCACCAGGTTCTCGTTGAACGGTGTCTCCAGCGTACGCGCGTATGAAACCCGCAGCACCGTCCCCGTCTTTTTGATGTTGTATGCAATCCCCAGCCGCGGCTCCGGCTGCGTTGCCGTCACCAGCCCGTCGTAATAATCGAACCGGAAACCTAAATTGAAGGTCCAGTTTTTCTTGGTAATCGTGTCCTGCACAAACGACGAAAGCTCCCGGATATCCGCGTGCCCAAAGAAACGATAAAGCCCGCTCGCCGGATTCGGACAGTTGTCTGACGCCGGCAGCGTGCCTGTCCGCGTCAGATCGTAACAAGCCAGCAGAGGATTGAAGCTTGGGTTTGGCGCCAGCGCCCCCGTGCACATGGCCGGGTCGGTCAACTGCGGATTCGTGTAAGCGCTCCCATCGCCGTTCAGGCAAACCGCATTCGCCGTCGGATCCACCACCCCGAACGCATCCTTTTCCGTCAGGATCGTATCCGAATAAGTAATTCCCGCCTTGATATTGTGGATCCCCTTCACATACGACACCGTCGCATGCAATCCAAGATCCGTCAGCGAACGCTTCTGCCCGATGGTCTGCAATTGCAAATCCGGCTGCAAATCGGCGAACGGATTGTCGCTCGGATAGTAGTTGTATCCGTCCTGCCGCGCAAATCCGCCAAACGTGAACACCGTGTGGCTGTTCATGATCTTCGTCCAGGTAGGCGCGATGTTGAAAGTCCGTATCTGCGAACGCTGATCCGTCGGTCCCACCGGCAATCCGTTCGGCCCCAGTCCGCCGTTGTTCACCACCAGGCCCGCCCACGCCGTAGCATCCTGCGCGTCGTACGAATTCGGCGTCTGAAACCACGAGCGGGTAAAACTCAGGTTCAGGTTGATCGTACTTTCCGCCGAAGGCTTGAAATCCAGCCGGTCGAAGAAATTCTCCTGGTTGCCGTTGTCATGCATGACATCGAACTCCGGCCCGTCCAGAAATCGCCCCGTGTTCATCCCATTGGCCGAAATGAAGTCGCCCCAGTTCTGGCCGCCGTACCCCAAATTGAATCCGCCATTGCTCGTGCCAAAGCTGCCGTACGAGGCCGTCACATCGCCGTGCGGCGTTGTTTCTCCCAGCCCCGATCGCGTCGTCACCACGATCACCAAGCTGGTCTTGTCGCCATACTCCGCCGGTGGCGCGCCTTCGATTACCTCCATGGACTGCACCGCGTCCACCGGAAGCTGATTCGAAAACTGCTTGCTCTGCTGATCGCTGATCGGCTGGCCATCCACCGAAAACGAATTCGAAGCGTGATCGCCCAATCCATGGAACATGCCGTTGGAATCGGCGGCCACGCCGGGCGTAGCCAGAGTCACCAAAGCGCTCAACGACGATGACTGCCCCCCCAGCGGCAATTTGTCAAAAAGATCCCGATCCACGTCCGTATGCGTAGTCGAAGTCGACTCAACCAAATCCGCGTCGGCTTCCACCGTCATCGTCTGCGTCTCCGCTGTGATCGCCAGCGTCACCGCCACATCCATCGGCACGGCTGACCGGACATCCACGTCCTGCGCGGCAGGCTGAAACCCGGACGCTCTCGCCGTCAGATGATAGTTGTTGAACGGGATGTTCACGAACGAAAACTTGCCCTGATCGTCGCTGGTAGCCGCGCGCGTATAGTGCGACACTGGATTCGCAATCGCAAGGGTCGCGCCGGGCACCGCCGCTCCCGATGGGTCCAGCACCGTTCCATGAATCGTCCCGCTGCTCGACTGGCCGAACGCCCCGGCCGCAGCCAGTAGACACACCAAGAGACGCGCTGCGATTATTCTCATCCTGATTCGATTCTGGGCCCCGCGCACCGAGCGCCCTAAACAAATCGGATGACTGGACTACTCCCCGTCGTGAATGAACTGACTTTGGCCGCCGGTGGACTTAAAGATTGCCCTTCAACCCCAACTCCACCGCCCGATCCTGCATCGCCTTCACGCAAAACCCGATGTGTTCGTCCAGTTCCGTACCAAGTTCCCGCGCGCCACTAATGATGTCGTCTCGGCTGACCGACCGGGCGAACGCTTTGTCCTTCATTTTCTTTCTTACCGAAGCTACGTCCACTTCAAACACGCTCCGGTTCGGCTTCACGTACGAAACCGCCGTGATAAACCCCGCCAGTTCGTCGCAGGCGAACAGCGTCTTCTCCAACGGCGTCTCCCGCGGCACGCCCGTGAAATCGGCATGCGAAAGAATCGCCCGCCGGATCTCAGCGCTCACGCCCCGTTCCGCCAGGATCGCCTCGCCCTTCGTCGGATGATCCGGCAGCACCGGGTGAATCTCCCAGTCGAAATCGTGCAGCAGCGCCGTAACCGACCACTTTTCCTCGTCCTCGCCCAGCTTGCGCGCGTAAGCCGCCACGCACGCCTCCACCGCCAGCGCGTGCTTCCGCAGCCCTTCCGATTTGGTAAATTCGTGCAGGATTTCCAACGCCTGTTCCCGGTTCATCCCCACCATGATAGCGACTACAATTGGTCAGTGACCAAATACATCCGCTATCGATACCATTCCGTCACCTCTTATGGCGTCCTCGACGGCGCCGCCGTACACGAAATCGCCGGCGATCTGTTCGGCGCGCTCGAGCAAACCGGCGTCACCCATCCCCTCGGCGAAGTGAAGCTGCTCCACCCCTGCCAGCCCTCCAAGATTCTCGCTGTCGGACGCAATTACAAAAGCCATCTGGGCGATCGCCAGGCGCCCGAGCGCCCCGAAATGTTCTACAAAGCCATCAGCGCCCTGCAAAACCCCGGCGACCCCATCGTCATCCCGCCCGAAGCCGCCAACGTGCACTTCGAAGGCGAACTCGTCATCGTGATGGGACCGGCCAACAGCATCTTTGGCGTTACCTGCGGCAACGACGTTAGCGAGCGTGACTGGCAAAACGGCCCGAAGAAGGACTTGCAATGGTGGCGCGCCAAAGGCGCCGACACTTTCGCGCCCCTCGGGCCCTCGATCGTCACCGGACTCGACTACGGCAGCCTGATGCTCGAAACGCGGCTCAACGGCGAAATCGTCCAAAAGCAGTCCACCGCCGACCTGACCTTCGATTGCGCCGCCATCGTAAACTGGGTCACCCGCTGGGTCACCCTGCTCCCCGGCGACGTCATCTACACCGGAACCCCCGGCAGCACCCGTGCCATGAAATCCGGCGACGTGGTCGAAGTGGAAGTCGAAGGCATCGGCGTACTCAGCAACCCCGTGCGGTGAACCGGCGTCCCAAAACACCCCTTCGCTACAATAAGACTTCCGCATGCAGAAACGGAGCCTCTTCCTCACCTTTGAAGGCATGGACGGGTCTGGCAAAACCACCCAGATCCGCCTCCTTGCCGAACGCCTCCGCGCGCACGGCCGCGATGTCCTCGAAACCGCCGAGCCCGGCGGCACCCGCATCGGCGCCGCCATCCGCAGAATCCTCCTCGATTCCGCCAATCAGGAACTCGGCCCCACCGCCGAAATGCTCCTCTACTTCGCCTGCCGCGCGCAAAACGTCGACGAATGGATTACGCCCGCCCTGGGTGCCGGCAAAATCGTGATCTCCGACCGCTTCACCGATTCCACGCTGGTCTATCAGGGCTGCGGCCGGAACCTTGGCGCAGAAACCGTGCTCACCCTCGACCGCATCGCCTGCCGAGGACTGGTTCCCGATCTCACCCTTCTCATCGATATCGACGCCGAAACCAGCCTCGCCCGCGCCCATGCTCGCAACGCTTCCGAAACCAGCAGCGACCGCATGGACGAACAATCGCTCGACTTCCATCGCCGCGTCTACCAGGCCTACCACGCGTTAGCCGCCCGCGAGCCCGATCGCGTCCGCATCATCGATGGCCGCGCCGCCATCCAGCCCATTGCCGAAGAAATCTGGAAAGCCGTCGAACCCTATGTTTGATAATTTCCAGGGCAACCCGCACATCACCCAAGCCCTCGAGCAGATGATCGACCGCGACCGCCTCGGCCAAACCCTGCTCTTCGCCGGACCCGAAGGCGTCGGCAAAGCCACTCTCGCCCGCCGCCTCGCCGCGCGCCTCATGGGCCACGCCGAACAAATCGAACGCGACGATCTCAGCCTTCCCGAAAACCAGGAAACCATCGCCGCGCGCGAACGCTGGCCCGCCGACAAACGCAATCAGGACCCCCTGCTCTTCGCCTCTTACCCAGATTTCGTCACCTTCCCGCCCGATGGCCCGCTCCGCCAAATCGCCATCGACCAGACGCGCCTCCTGCGCGAATGGGCCAAGCTCGCGCCCAACCAGGGCAGCCGCCGCGTCTTCTTAATCGATCATGTGGACCGCACCGGCGAACATGCCGCCAACGCCCTTCTGAAAACGCTGGAAGAGCCTCCCCCCCACCTGCTGCTCATCATGACCGCCGAAAACGCCTACGATCTTCTGCCAACCATTCGCTCCCGCGCCGTGCCCTTCCAGTTCACGCCACTTTCCGATACGGAAACGCGCGCCTTCGTAAAATCGCGCGGCCTGAACCACGCCGAACGCCGCGCCTCGCTCAGCGGAGGCAGCCCCGGCATCGCCGTTACCCTCGACCTCGATGCCTACGATAAGCGCCGCGCCGCCATGTTCACGCTCCTCCGCGTTGCCGCCGGCGCCTTGCCCTTCGGCGATTGGGTGCCCTATTCGGAATCCATCGGACGCAGCAAAAGCGAAAAGCTGGAGCTCCATCTCAAGGTGCTCTACGACCTGCTCCGCGATGTGCTGGTGCTCCGCGAATCCGGCGGCGCGCTGCGCAACGAGGACCTCCGCGCCGAACTCGACGCCGTCGCGCGCAAAGTCTCTTTCAACTGGATTCGTGAAGCCGTAAAGCGCGTCGACGACCTCGCCGGCCTCATCCGCCGCAATATTCAGAAGTCGATCGCCCTCGATGCGTTGATCGTCGATCTCAGGCCGTAATCTCGCGCAGCGTATCAAAGAACTCAGGGAACGATACCGACGCCGCCTCCGCTCCCTCAATCACCGACTCGCCATCCGCGCACAACGCCGCAATGGCAAACGCCATCGCGATGCGGTGGTCGCCGAACGAATCCAACTCCGCCGCGTGAAACCGCTGCCGCCCGGGAATCGCCATCCCATCGGCGGATTCTTCAGCCTTCACCCCCATGCGCCGCAGATTGTTCACGATGGTCGCAATCCGGTCCGTCTCTTTAATCCGCAGTTCCCCCGCGTCCCGCACCACCAGCCCTTCCTCGCTGGCCGCGCCCAGAACCGAAAGCACCGGAATTTCGTCGATCAACGCCGCCGTGGTTGCGCCTTCGATCACGCCGCCGCGCACCTGCGACCCCGTCACTACCAGTTCCCCCGCCAACTCCCCATTCCGGCTTTCCACTTCCGTGATGCGGATCGATGCGCCCATCCCCACCAGAAAATCGAGCAGCGTCGACCGCGTCGGGTTCAACCCCACCCCGCGAATCGTCAAGCGCGACCCCGGCAGCAGCAGCGCCGCCACGATAAAAAACGCAGCCGAGGAAAGATCCGAAGGGACCACAACCTCCCGCCCCGTCAAGCGTCGGCCGCCCCGCGAGTGTAATCGTCTGCCGCGCCACCTGGATCTCCGCTCCAAACTCCCGCAGCGCAATCTCCGTGTGATCGCGCGACCGGATCGGTTCCCGCACCACCGTCTCGCCCTCCGCGTAAAGCCCCGCGAGCAACACGCAAGTCTTCACTTGCGCGCTCGGTACCGGCAAGGCGTAATCGATCGCCTGCAATCGTCCGCCGCGAATGTCAAGCGGTGGAAACTTGCCATCCCGCGCGGAGATGCTTGCCCCCATCCGCGCCAGAGGCGCCATAATGCGCGCCATCGGCCGCTTCGACAACGATTCATCCCCGCCGATGCGCGACGCGAACGGCTGCGCCGCCAGAATTCCGGAGAGCATCCGAATCGTAGACCCGGAATTGCCCGCATCCAGTTCGCCCCGCGCGGCGCGCAGTCCTTCCAGACCGCGCCCATGAATCACAACCTCGGTGCCGTTCTCTTCAATCGGCACACCCAAAGCTCGCATGGCGTTCAGCGTGGAATGACAATCGGCGCCCGTGGAATAATTCTGAATGCGGCTCTCGCCTTCCGCGATCGAGGCGATCATGCCGTAACGGTGGGAAATGGATTTGTCGCCGGGCAGCGTGATCGAACCCGCGATAGACCCGGCCGGGGGGATTCTCTGTGGCATCGAAGAATCCCCATTCTAACTTGGGGGAAACAGTCGCCGTCGAAAACGCGAGCTTACGCCCCCAGCGCGATCATTTGCGACACCTGCGGCACTACCCGAGGAGCGCGAAACGGTTGAAACCGGTACCCGACGCTGAAAATCGTCTCGATATAAACACCGCTGTGTTCGCCCAATTTCTTGCGCAGCCGGCGGATATGCACATCCAGCGTCCGCGTCCGGATCTGATTGCTGTAGCCCCAAACCCGCAGCAGCAAGGTATCGCGGGTCACCACCTCGCCGGCGTTCTGAATCAGCATTGCCAGCAGTTCGTATTCCTTGCGCGTCAGCCCCAGAGGCTTGGTATCGAGCGTCGCAACTTTGTGCTCAAAATCCATGCCCAAGTGCTGATCGTGATATCCAGGTTCGTGCGCGGGTGTGATTTGAAACGGTCCCATCCGATGAATCTCCTTTAAGCGTTTGCCTATATTGATCCTACGGAGCAGGGGTGGTGGTGGTGGTTTTGGTCTTGTAAAAGTTTTGTAAAACGTGTTAACGCGCTTGAGCACGCCGCAGGTAACTGGTTCCCCGCGTTTCGAAAGACACTGAACAACCTATTCGATGTTGTCCAGAATGAGCTTTCGCGTCAGTCGGATTAAAGACCGAAACCTTCACATCCCCAATCACCCGTCAATCCAGTGAATCTTGGGCAGATCATTGCCCTGCGCCACCAGCCCTTCGATGAGGATTACTAGCCCGTCCAAAAGGTCATCATTCTTATCGACCCCGAATCCGAACATTTCCACGCAATCGGATATGAATATCGAGGCGTGCTCGCGGCCTTCTGTGGGCTTTTACAAGCGAGTAGAAACTGAGGAAGGCGAACTGGAAACCACGAAGACCTCTAGTGCCTCCGGCATCGTTTTCCAAATGAACTACGTGGGGGACCTAACCAAGCACGTCCTCGATTTGACCAGTGGCTACAGGGTTCCCTCACACGGGCGATGGAAATGTGGCGAACGGGCCTTTGAGTTTCGAGGCCGCATAGTACAGGTCGGCTGAACTGTAGATGGCGCACTGCTCTTTCGGATCGGTGCCTTCCCAAAGCCTACGCCGTCATCCGCCGCCGCAGCATATCCAGCGCCATCTGCGTCGCGAACTGCCGCACCCGCGTCCGGTCCCCGATAAACTGCCGGTTCAGCACCAGACACCCCGCCGCATCCGAAAGCGCCACAAACACCGTGCCCGCCGGAGCCTTCTCCCCGCCCGAATCCGGACCCGCCACGCCCGTAATCGCCAGCGCGTAGGTCGACCCGGTGCGCCGCCGCGCGCCGTTCGCCATCGCTTCCGCCGTCTCTTTGCTCACTGCTCCAAACCGCGCAATCGTCTCTTCCGGCACGCCCAGCCACTCCACCTTCATGCGGCTCGCATACGTAATGAATCCGCCTAGAAAATAATCCGAGCTCCCCGGCACCGAAGTAATCCGCTCGCCCAGCAGCCCGCCAGTGGCGCTCTCGGCGATCGAAAGCGTGCTGTGCCGCTCGCGCAGCATCCCGCCAATCACTTCCTCCAGCGGCTGCCCGTTGCGCGAATAAATCTTGTCGCCCAACAGCAATTCAATTGGACCGCCCACTTCCGCCAGCAAGGCCATCGCTTCGCCTTCGGTCGCGGAGTGCGCCCGCAAATGAATCTGGATATCCCCCGCCG
Organism: Bryobacterales bacterium; assembly: GCA_963738375.1. Lineage (GTDB taxonomy): Bacteria > Acidobacteriota > Terriglobia > Bryobacterales > Bryobacteraceae > Bog-159. The sequence continues at coordinate 292,135 of CAVTWL010000012.1, forward strand.
CCGCCAGAATCGTCGTCACCGGATTCTCGTACTTCTTGTAAACCGGCGCGATCGTCTGGTCCAAATCGGACTCCGGCATCCCCGCCACCCGCATCACCAGCGTGCGAATCACTTGCCTGGGCACGATGCGCGCCAGCCGCGGCAGGCATTGCCGCTCGAACATCGCCTTCATCTCATGCGGCGGACCCGGCAGCAGCATCACGTGCGATCCCGAATCCTCGATCCATTGCCCCGGCGCCGTGCCCCGATCGTTCGCCAGGATCTGCGCGCCCTCCACTACGAACGCCTGCCGCTTGTTCACTTCCACCATCTTGCGCTTCAGCGTGGCGAAACGCTGCTCCAGCACTTCCGTGATCTCGGGATGATAAATCAGCTTCCGGTCGATCGCCGCCGCCACCGCATCGCGCGTCAAATCGTCTTCGGTCGGCCCCAGCCCGCCGCACAGCACCACGATCTCCGACCGCGAAATCGCCCGCCGCACCGCATCCGCCAGCCGGTTCAGATCGTCGCCGATCACCGACTTGGTCACCACCTCCACGCCCAGCGCGTTCAGTTGATCGGTCAGGTACAGCGAGTTCGTGTCCACGCGCTGCGGCGTAAGCAGTTCAGATCCGACGGCAATGATTTCCGCGGTCATCGAAAGCCTACCAGAGAGCCTTGCCCTTGATCCCGACATCCACGCGATACAAAGCATTGGTCGTCGCCAGCACCATCGCGCGCGACGGAGTGAAGGCCAGCCCGACAATTCCCGGACCGGAAACAAACAATTCCGCTTCCCGCTTCTGATCGATCCGCACGATGCCCTTGCGCCCGGCCAGTGAAGCAGCCACGTAAAGCCGCCCCTCATCGTCGAAGGCCAAACCCTGCGGACGTCCCAGCCCTCGATAATAAACTTCCACTTCGCCCTTCTGCGAAACGCGGTACACGCAATCGAAGCTCGAAGTCGTCGGCCCGGCCACGTACAAATAGCCATCCGGCCCGTGCGCGAAATGGTACGCCGCAATCGAAGGCTCCAGCGTGGCAAATACGAAAATCTGCCGCGATGGGCTGATCTTGAAGATCGTGCCCTGCCGGTCGCCCACGTAAAGACTACCGTCCGGATCGAAAGCCAGTCCCGTCGCGACGCCCATGCCTTCCACGAACGTGCTGGCGTTGCCGTTGGGCGTCACTTGGTAAACCATGCCGTCGTGCCGGCTCGAAACATACAGCATGCCCTGGTTGTCAAAGGCCAGCCCCGTGGCGTTCATCATCTCGTTGATGAACGGCTTCACGTTGTAGTTCAGGTCCACCTTGAATACCGCGACGGCCACCTTCTGCCCGCGCGATCCGCTGAAGGTGCTGTAAATATTCCCGAATGCGTCCACCGCCGGATTGGCAACCGGATGCAAACTGTCGGCGATGGGCAGCCCGATATCGCAAGCCCACGCCTCGCTCATCTGGTTCCCGCTCGCCACCACCAACTCCCCGGCCGCTGCTCCTTCCGGAACCCGCGCAATCACCAGCGAATCCGACCCGATCACGATCGGCGCGGAAACATCTCCAATCGTCACCCGTGGACGGTCCGTCTTCGCAAATCCCTTCCCCTGAATGAAAAAATCGCCGCCGGCAATGGCGGCCACCGGCTTCACCTGCGCGATTTGCGGACGTCCGTCAGCCGGTTTCCGAATAGGCATATTTAATAAAGATTGAACCATCCTGCTAGAAATAAGACAAGTGCGGCGTAAATACCCGCCATCAAATCGTCGGCCACAATCCCCAAACCGCCCGGCAGCGCTTCCAACTGCCGCACCGGGAACGGCTTCCAGATGTCGAACAATCGGAACAGCACAAACGCCGCCAGCCACGTCTTCCAGTTCAGCGTTCGCGCCCCCGCCAGCGCCAGCCACTGCCCAACTACTTCGTCGACCACCACGAACTGCGGATCTTCGACGCCCGCCGCGCGTGCCGCCTCCCCCGCCGCCCAGATGCCCGGCGCCGATACAACAACCGCCAAAGCCGCAAATGCCAGCGGAGGCCAGCCCGCATAATGCTCGATCGCCAATCCGATCGCGATTGCCGCCGCCGACCCCACCGTCCCCGGAGCCTTCGGCGAATATCCGCACCCGAACCAGGTCGCGATGCCCTTTGCGATCATCGTTTCCGAGCCACGACTACTTTCCGAGCCACGGCTACTTTCCGAGCCACGACCGTAAGGGAGTGTCCCCCTGCTGCGCCTACTATCCTTCGTCATCCTCGTCCTGCCGGCGCAATTCCCCGGGCTGTGCCGGTGTTGAGATCACATACTTCTCCGACGCCCAGTTCCCCAAATCGATTAACCGGCATCGTTCGCTGCAAAACGGCATTTCCGGATCGCCAAGTTTGACATCCTTCTTGCAAATCGGACACTTCATAACGCGGCAATTTGCACTAAAGACTGCGGCGGAGCCATAGGCACAATCACATCCGGTTCGTTCGGCTCGAGCAACGTCCCCACCAGGTCATAATCGTGCGCCTCGGTAATGCGCAGCCTGCGCATTTGCCCCTGGCGCGGTTCACTGCCTTCGAAATCGTTGATCAGCGTCACGCCGTCGATCTCCGGCGCCTGCGTCGGCATCCGGCCTTCCCACAGCAAATCGGTTTCCTCCGAAAGCCCCGACAGCAGCACCGTGGTTTCCGTCCCCACCAACTTGCGATTGCGCGCCGCCGCAATCTTCCGCTGCACCGACATCAAACGCCGCTTGCGATTATAAATCGTGCGCGCGTCCACTTTCGCATCCAGCGCATAGCTCCCGCTCGAATCCTCGTCCGAATAAGAAAACACGCCCAGCCGGTCGAAGCCTGCCGCTTTCACAAACTCGCACAATTCCTCGAAATCCGCGTCCGTCTCGCCCGGAAAGCCGACAATGAAACTCGTGCGAATCGCCACCCCGGGAATCGTCCGCCGGATCCGCTCGATCAGCTTCAGGAAAATCTCGCCCGATGCCCCGCGCTTCATGCGCTTCAACACCGCCGCGCTGGCATGCTGCAGCGGCATGTCGATGTACTTCACCAATGCATCGTGCTCCGCGATCGTATCCAGCAGCTTCTGCGTAACTTTGTTCGGATACGCATACAAAAACCGTACCCACTTCTCCTGCGCCGTCTCGATCTGCGCCAGCCGCGCCAGCAACTGCGCCAGCCCGTCCTGAAGCCCCAGATCCTCGCCGTAGCAAGTGGTATCCTGCCCGATCAGGTTGATCTCGCGCACTCCCTGCTGGAACAGCCGCGTGGCTTCCGCAATCACCGATTCAAACCGCCGGCTGCGAAACTTCCCGCGATACTGCGGAATCACGCAAAACGAGCAAGGATGGTCGCAGCCCTCCGCAATCTTGATGTACGCGAAATGCCGCGGCGTCGCCAGCACCCGCGGCGTCAGGTCGTGGTACAGATACTCGCCCACCGGCTCAGCCGGAACCGCGCCTGCCCAGCCTTCGCACAGCCCCGCGATCCGGTCGAGTTCGTTCGTGCCTACCAGAGCGTCCACTTCCGGCATATCGCGCAGAATATCGCCCCGATACCGCTCCACCAGGCATCCCGCAACAATCAGCTTCTTGGCCCGGCCGATTTTCTTATATTCGGCCATCTCCAAAATCGTATCGACGGATTCCTGCTTGGCGGGATCGATGAAACTGCACGTGTTCACTACCAGAACATCGGCCTGGTCCGGATGCGGCGTCATCTCGTGCCCGCGTGACACAAGTTGCCCCATCATAACTTCGCTGTCCACCAGGTTTTTTGGGCAGCCCAAACTGACAAAACCGATTTTCAAGGTTGATTTCCGGGAAGAATTGCTCCTTTAAGGATAACACGGTACCCCAGAACACCCGCTCCGCCGGGCCGGCCCCAGGAAGAGAGCTCGCGACATTAGTTTGGGTACCGGTGCTTTCCATCCGCGTTGATCCGCGTGAATCGGCTGCCAATTTCTCCGGCGCGTGAACACCTGCTAGTTGTCCCGCCGGGGCTCCAGGCATTATAGTTGGGATGGACGATGAATATCCCGAACGCCCTTACGATCTTGCGGATCTTCTTCGTGCCTCTCCTGGTCGCCGCCCTGGTCCAGCAGAATCTCGCCATCCATTTCCGCGACGCCACCATCACCAACGTCTGGCTGGCCTTAGCGATCTTCCTCGTCGCCGCCAGCACCGATCTGCTCGATGGCTACCTCGCCCGCCGCTGGCGCCAGATCACCACCATCGGAACCCTGCTCGATCCCATCGCCGACAAACTGCTGGTATCGTCTGCTCTGATCGCGCTGGTGCAGGTCCGCGCCGTCCCCGCCTGGATGGTCATTCTGATCGTCGGCCGTGAATTCGCCGTCTCCGGCCTCCGCGCCATCGCCGCCGCCGAAGGCTACACCATCAAGGCCAGCGACCTCGGCAAGACCAAAATGGTGTCGCAAGTCGCGGCTATTTCCTGCTTGCTGCTGAGCATTCGCTATCCCGTGCTGGTTCTGCCCGGCACCATCCTCATGTGGGGAGTGGTCGTATTTGCCATGCTCTCCGCCTTCAGCTACTTCCGGAAGTTCTGGCGCAAAATCGATATGCGCGTGAAACAGCGCCGCCGCCGCGAATTTCTCCTAACGGAAAAACGAAAACAGAAATTGGCGGCGCGTCAGAGCGGTTCGAGCGCCGGGGCCGGAGCGGGCTTGGGCGGCGGCGCCAGGATGTGAACGCCATCGCGCGTTACTTCCACGTTGCGCACCTGCCCTTTCGGCCCTAACGGCCCCGCCGGCTTCCCGTTCACCGTCATCTGCAAGTCGCCCGCATTCCCCGTACGCACCCTCACCGCATCCACTGCGTCAAACGTCTTCACCGCATTGGCATGCAGCACGTTGCTCATCACGTTCTTGCCGTCCGCCACCACCTGCACCCACGCGTCCGCGCCCGCCGTCAGCGAAACATGCAGCGTTGCCGCGGGGTTTGTAGCTTCCTCGGTAGTTGCGGGCGTAGTCTCCGCCGGCGCGGCAGCCGTCTCCACTTCAGCCTTGGCCGGCGTCTCCGGATTGCTTGCGGCCGGCGGAACCACCGGCGCCGCCACCGCGGGCTGCGGCTTTGCCGGCGCTTCCTGCTTCATGGCAATATGTGCCGGAGCAAGCGATGCCGGCCTGCGGCTCCGCTGCCACCACGCATACACCGCCGAACACACCAGCATCACCGCCACCACCATCGCCAGTGCCGGCAATACCGAAGAATTCGATCGCCCCGCGCTCTCCCATTCGATCATGCGCGGTACTTTAATGGCCGGTTGCGCAGGCGTCGGCCACGGTAAAACTCGGCAGCTCCCCTGCCGGGTTGATGCTCTTCTCCACTGCCGCGGCTAGCTCTTCTTCGTCCAGTCCCAGGAAGCGGGCGTACTGCCGCACAAAGCTCTTCGCAAACACGCCGCCGGGCAGCGTCTCGAAATTGTCTTTCTCGATAGCCTCTAGCAGGCGGGCGGAGATCTTGGTTTCCCGGGATATCTGATCCAGGCTCAAACCCTTCGCCAGACGTTCCCGGCGCAACTGTTCGCCGACGGAACTCATAAACCTCGTTACTGCCCCTGAAAGCTATAATACAACAGGTACCTTGTGAATCCGCTGTTTCGCTCATGAACCCCTGCCTGGTCTGCGGCCACTCCTCATTCCGCCCCCTCTTCGCCGCCACCGACCGCCTCTACCGCACCGCCGGCCGCGAATTCCAGGTCGTGCGCTGCCGGAATTGTGGCCTCATGCGCCTCTCTCCCATTCCCCCGCCTGATGAACTCCCGCGCTACTACCCCAAACAATATTGGTACGCGCCCGACTCGAGCCTCGCCGCCCGCCTCGAAGAAAGCTACCGCAAGCTGGTTCTCGGCGACCACGTTCGCTTCGTCAGCCGCGCCCTCTCTGCATCCGGCGAAACCGGCCCCGTTCTCGATGTCGGCTGCGGCGGCGGCCTGTTTCCTCGACTCCTGCGCGCCCGCGGCTTCCACGCCATCGGCCTCGATAACTCGCCCGACGCCGCCTCTGTCGCTTGGCACGGCAACGGAGTGCCTGTCCTCTGCGGCAACCTCGCCCAAGCCCCCTTCGCCCCGGCCTCCTGCGCCGGCATTACCATGTTCCACGTGCTCGAACACCTCTACGACCCCGCCGCCTACCTGTCCGCCGCCCGCATTTTGCTCAAGCCCAACGGCCGCCTGATCGTTCAAGTCCCCAACGCCGCCTGCTGGCAATTCCACCTGCTCGGCGCCAGATGGAATGGCATCGACGCACCGCGTCACCTCACCGATTTCCGCTCCGCCGACCTCGAAGCGCTGCTCCACGCCGCCGGCTTCGCAGTCGTCCGCCGCAAATTCTTCTCCCTGCGCGACAATCCCGCCGGCCTCGCCACCAGCCTCGCGCCCGGCCTCGACCCCATGGCCCGCCGCATCCGCGCGATCGCCGAAACGTCGCTCGTCCGCATGGCCAAAGACCTCGCTTATTTCTCCCTGCTCGCTGCCGCCCTCCCTTTTACCGCCCTCGAAGCCGCCTGCGGCGCGGGATCCACCGTCATGCTCGAGGCGCGCAAAGCCGTATGACCTACACCGCGCTCTCTTCTCGCCTCCCGGCCCCGCTCCGCCGCCACATCCTTCACTTCGAAGCCGCCATCGAAGACGCCTTGCGCGATTTCGCATCCACCCTGCCGCCCGGCGCGCGCATCCTCGACGCCGGCGCAGGCGAAGGCCGCCACGCCAGCCACTTCCCCCACCAGCGCTACTTCGCGGTCGATCTCGCCGTCGGCGACGCTACCTGGAACTACTCCCGCCTCGATGTCCTCGCCGATCTCGCCCAACTCCCCTTCGCCCTCGCCACCTTCGGCGCAGCCATCAACATCGTCACCCTCGAACACGTGCGCGATCCCCAGCGTGTCCTCGGCGAAATCGCCCGCACCCTCCAACCAGGCGCCCCCTTCCTCGCCATCGTGCCCCACGAATGGGAAGTCCACCAATCCCCCCACGACTTTTACCGCTATACCCGCCACGGCATGGCCCACCTGCTCCAAAACGCCGGCCTCGTCGACATTCGCATTCACCCCGTCGGCGGCTACTTCCGCTTACTCGCCCGCCGCCTTCTCAACGGGCTACAATTCTTTACGGGAGGCATGCGCTGGCTCGGCTTCGTTCCCGCCGCCTTGTTGCTCGTTCCCCCAGCGCTCCTGATTCCCTTTCTCGATTTCCTCGACCGCGACCGCAACTTCACACTGGGATATATATGTACCGCACGAAAATCTTCCTGACCGCCATCTTCCTCGCCGCCATCGCCCATGCCGCCGAATTCAGTGGACCGCGCGCCATGGATTACGAACGCAAAGTTGTCGCCTTTGGACCCCGCCCTCCCGGATCCGCCGCCCTCCGCTCCCTCCGCGCCTACATCCTCGCCCAACTCAAACCGCGCGGCTGCCAGATCGTCGAGGATAGTTTCACCGCCCACACCCCAGGCGGTCCCGTGCCGATGGTCAACATCATCGCCAGATTCCCCGGCATGTCCAAACGCGCCATCGCCATCACCGGCCACTACGACACCAAGAAAATGGCGGGTGTCCGCTTCGTCGGCGCCGACGATGGCGGTTCGTCCACCGCTTTCCTCCTTGAAATGGCCTCCGTCCTCCAGGACATGTCCCATCAGGACGATATCTACCTCGTCTGGTTCGACGGCGAAGAGGCCTTCGGCCAGTGGTCCGATACCGATAGCGTCTACGGCAGCCGCCACTTGGCCGAACGCTGGGGCGCCGACGGTACCCTCGGCCGCCTTAAGGCACTCATCAACATCGATATGATTGGCGGCAAAAACCTAACGGTGATGAACGAAGAGAATTCGTCGCCGTCGCTGCGCAAACTCATCTGGACTACCGCCCAACAATCCGGCTACGGCAAATACTTCAACACCGACGAAGGATCCACCGACGATGACCACATGCCCTTCGTCAAACTAGGCGTCAATGCGGTCGACCTCATCGACTTCGACACTTCCAAGAAAACCTACTGGCATACTCCCGAGGACACCCTCGACAAAATCTCCCAACATAGCTTCGAAGTCATGGGCGCTGTCCTCACCCAGGTCCTCAAACAACTCTGACCCCGGCCGCCGCCCGCCCGCCTACAAATGGCTGATCCCCGTAGTCGGCACATTCCGGATCCCATGCATCTCATTGGATTGCTCCGCATGACAGTTCCTGCAAAACTGCGCCGCCGCATTCCCATTCGTGGATCCATCCGGCGTATAAGGCCCCCGCACAAAAAATGTCGTCTTCCAATTCGCCTGCACCCCCCCAATCTGACCGATCCAAACCGACTGGCTATGCTGGTCGTGACAAGTAGTGCAGCTTACCGTGGGAGTATTGTTATTCGCCGTAGCCAGCGCCACCGTGAACCCGTAATTACGAGCAAACTGGCTGCTGTAAGGCCCCGTCATCGCCACAGCCCCTTCAGCCGATACCGTGCAATCCCAATTCTTCCCCCCGCACGCAAATTTTGCGTCCGCCCCCACCGGGTGATCGTTCCCGTAATTGCCGGCCCCCGATCCATCGTTCCCCAACAGCGTCGGCGCCCGTCCGCCCACCACCGGCAGCGTCTCCACCGTCGATCCGGTCATCAACCCCACGCGAGCGATGTTGCCGTCGTGACAACTCAGGCACGCAATGATCGTAAAATTCGGATCCTTCGAGCTGGTGAAACCCGTCGCGCCCACCGGCATCGTCACCATGGCATGCTGGTTGAAATCCCCAAACGCCACCGTATGCCCATACAGCGGCGACAGGTTCTGTCCCCACAGCGCCTGCCCGCTCGATGCCCGCCCGCCATTCCCCGCCGTGCCACTATGCGGTGTATGGCACGACAAACATCCGCGCCCATAACAGTTATGCGCGCCTAAAACGTCGCTGCTTTGCGCCCAGGCCGCCGCAACAGGCAATAACAGCCAAAGTACCGCTCGTCTCACGCGTCAACCTCCGGAGGGCAGCCGCCCTTCAGAGGTCTTATCGGCGTAAAGCCGGCGGATTTGCCGGATCAGTTCCGGCGATTATTGCTCAATCGCGATCGCCGGCTTCTCCCCCCGCGTGTCCGCTTCTTCCACCGTCGTCTCGATCGTCCGGCTTTCCCCCGGCATCAGCGCCACATAATTGTCGCTATAAATCGCCGGCAGAATGCGGTCGCCGCTCTTCTCCCGCACCGCCTTCAACTTCACCATCAAGGCCGGCGTCTTCGCCGGATTCTTCACCGTAGTCGTCAGCACCCACTCGCCGCCCCGCCGCGCTACCCGCGTCGCCGCCACCACCCTCACCTTCGGCAGCTCGCGCAGCGCCCGGTAATTGTATTCCTCCGTGCCCCGCCAGTAAAAATTCTCCGAAACCGTCTGCCCCGCGCGCGCCAACTTCACCCGAATAAAATGCGCCGCGCGTCAGCCCCTCCGGATACTCGATGTGAATTGGCGTCCCGATGCTGTCTTCCGCGCTATCGACCGCCGCGCTCTTCGCCCACTTCACCGTCCCATCGAGATTGATTACTTCCGCCGCGGCCGTCAGCCCGCGCGCCTCCCCGCCGCTATAATTCACCACCTCCACATCCTCCGTCGCCGGATTCCACTGGATATGCAGCGGCTCGCATGCCTTCTTCGTCCCGAAGTAAGCCGCCGTCGGCTCCAGATACCAATCGTAGGTCTGCCATACCAGCGAAGGCCACGTCGGATGGCTCATCCAGATCAGCAGACCCATGCGATCCCGCGCCTTCCCCTCGAACATCGCGCGATAGCCTTCATAGTTCACAAACTGGGCCAGCCTCACCCAATCCGCCACATTGTCCGCGCCGCCATAGCTTTTCTCGATCCGCTCCCGGAACGATGCGCCGCCTTGCGCCCCGTTCAGCGAGAAATCGTGCATCCCCCACATCGCGCCCTGCGGCCACATCGCCGCTTCCGGCATCATCGCCCGCAAGCTGTCCATGCTCACAATATTCGGCATTCCCATTTCGCTGTGCATCAGCGCATGCGGCTGCGCCGCGAAATAGCTCTTCAACGGCATCGCGCGATAAGGCCCGTGCCCGCTCACCACGTCATCCGCCGAACTCGAAATATATTGAATTCCCGGATGCAATTCTCCCAAAGCCTGCCGGATTCCATCCTCCAATACCTTCGGCGGATACCCTTCATTCCGCCCGCAATACAGCCCGATCGAAGGATGGCTGCGCACCCGCAGGATCATATCCCGCGCATTGCGCATGAATAAATCGTTATCGTCCGGGTCCGGCCCGTCATAAGGATTCGCCAGCCAGAAATCCTGCCACACCACCACCCCGTACCGGTCGCAGGCTTCGTAAAACGCGTCTTCCCCGATCTGCCCCACCCAGTTGCGGATGATATTCAAGTGCATGTCGCGGTGATACCGCACCGCGGCATCGTACTCCCGCGCGCGATACCGCAGCATCGATTCGCTGAAGCCCCAGTTACCCCCCAGCGGCACGAACCGCCGCCCGTTGATCCACATCTTCAGCGCGCCGCCGTCTTCCGAATAAGTAAACTGCCGCACCCCCGCCATAAACGACTTCGCATCCGAAACCGCCCCACCCGCCGTCTCGAATTTCAGCTCCACGCCATACAACTCCGCCTTGCCGTACCCATTCGGCCACCACAACCGCGGATTGTCCAGGTGCACCACCCGCTTCACCGTCTGCGCCGCCTCCCCCCCACCGTCACTGGCTCCTCGAACGCCGTCTCCCCGAACCGCCCATGCAGCACGCCGCTCACCGGCTGCGCACCCGAGTTCCGCACCGTTGCCTCGATGCTTACGTCCGCGCCCTGGCCCACCCTGCTCGTCACCAGCGGATTCTCGATCGTCACCCCCCCGCTCGTCACAACATAAACGTCGTTCCAAATCCCCGTATTCCGCCCCCGTATCGTCGGAATCCAATCCCACCCGATCGACGCATGATACGTCGGATTGTCCGCGCCCAGCGCCCCGCCATTCTTGTCTGGATTGTCGAAGGTCTTCTCCTTCACGCTGCCCGGCGTGGCGTTCTTCTCCACCAGCACCGCCAGTGCGTTCCGCCCCGCCCGCACGCGCCCCGTGATATCGAATCGCCCGCGCATGAATCCGCCTTCCACGCGCCCCAACTTCTCGCCGTTGAAATAAACATCGGCCTTCCAGTTGATGCCGTCGAAATTCAGCCACACGCGCTTTCCCGCCGGCGCCGCCATGGTGAATTCATCGCGATACCAGAAATTCGCATAAAAGAACGAATCCGAAATCGCCAGTTGGTTGTCTCCGAAATTCGGATCCGGCAGCGCCCCGGCATTGTAATAACTCGTCAGCGCCGTCCCCGGCACCGTCGCAATCAGCCAGTCGCCATCCTGATAGCCCGCCTTCGAAATCGCCGCGCCATCCGCCGTAACCAGCGAATCGCGTTGAATCCGCCAGCCGCCGCCCGCCAGGTCCAATCGTCCGTCCACGCGCACTCGCAGCGCCGGCTTAGCCTGCGGAACGGGACCGCCGCGCCCGTACACTTCCATCTCGCTCAGGATCGCATTTACCGGCGCGCCGCCCTGATTCAGATTCAGCCGTACGTACCGCCCATGCGCCGGCGCCTCCAGCTTGATATCGTCATTGCCGCCCGCCGCAAACGGCGGGCCCGTCTCCACGCGGTCGCCCGGCAGCGGCTGCAGCGCCTGCCATTGCGCGCGATCGTTCGACACTTCCAAATCGCCGCCGCCCGCCCGCACAATCCAATACAGCGCCACCCGGTCGAACGTGCATTCAGCGCCCAGATCCACGTCCAGCCACTCGTTCACCAATCCCGCACTCTTCCACGCGCTCGTGAAATCGTACGGCCCGCCCGCCTCCACGCGCCGGCCCCGATCGTACAGTGCGAACTCTCCAACCTCCCAACCCTGCGCCGATGGCGCGTCCAGCGTCAGACGGTAAAACCGCCGCCGCGCCGCCGCCGTCAGCGCAATCGAAGGCTTGAACTCCCGCGCCGGACGATCCGCTCCTGCCGCGCGCCCCAATTCCGTCCACGTCTGCCCGTCATCCGACCCGCTCACTACCGCCGACCATCCTACTTGCCCGCTCTGTCCCACCCGCACCCGCGCGTCCACATCCACGCGATCCACTTCCCGCGCCGCCTCCCCCCCCGCCAGTTCAAGCTGCACCCAGCCGCCGGTGCCCTGCAGCGCCACGCTCGTCACCCAGTTGTGATCCAGCAGCCACTCCCGCTCGTTCTTCTTCAACTCGCCTTTCTCGCTGCTCGATACCACCACCCACCGCGGCAGATTCGTGTCCTTGATTCCATCCGTCACCAACTGGCCGGTAAGGTTATAGTCGTAGCTGCTCGACTGATACACCGCCCGGTGCAGCGCCAGATTGCGATAGCTCGCATCCACCCGGCTCGACGGCGCGAAGTTCTCCTGCGGATTGCCGGGATAAACGCCTACGCCCAACGTGTACTGCTGCGCGCCGGCTTGCCCAACCGCCGCCAACGCGATCCAAATCAAATGCCGCATATTCAAGCTCTCTCGTCCAGTCGTTTCAGTGCGAACGCGTAGGCTCCCACCGCCGTCGCCTCGCTCGTTCCCAGCCGCGAAATCCCCACTCCCGTCCGCTGCAGACCGTCAAACCGCACCTTCCGCGTCCCGCCCGGCACCGTCAACTCCCTGGTTTCGCCCTTCAGGAACGTCTCCAACTGCGCGGGGTCCTCCAAATTGAAAGCCCGCTGCGCCAGCCGTCGAAAACGCTCGCCGCCCGGCGACACGTACGTGCCGTTCATCTCCTCCACGATCGCCGGCAGAAACTGCCGGTGCGCCCCCGCAATCCCCCCCCCAACCACCACCAGGCTATCCAGCAGCGTCACCGCCTGCGCAATCGCGTCCCCGGCAACCTCTCCCATACGCCGAAAGGCTTCCTGCGCCGCCGCCCGGTTCCCCGGCGCGTTTCCTTCCGCGATCTCGTAAATCTCCTTCGGCTCCGGCGCGTCTTCCAGCGCCATCCCGGCCTCGCTGGCGTAAGCCCGCCGCACCCCGCGAATCGAAGCGCCTTCCTCCGCATTCGTCCGCGGTTCCAGCTTATGCCGCGCCACCCAGATCTCGCCCGCCATCGAATTGTCCCCGACAAACAAAACCCCGTCGCGCACAATGCCGCCGCCGAAACCCGTGCCCAGCGTCACCCCGAACAAATTCCGGTACCGCTTCGGGCTCCCGGCTTTCTCCAGCAGCCCGTTCACATAAGGCAGAAATCCCGCTGTCGCTTCTCCGTACGCAAACAAATCCCCGTCATTATTAATAAAGGTCGGCACGCCGAACCGGTCCTCCAGCATCGGCCCCAGCGCTACATCTTTATACGCCGGCAGATTGCACGGGCTGATAATGATCCCGTTGAAATAATCCGCCGGGGCGGGGAAGGCGAAGCTGATCGCCGCCGGCGCCTCCGGCAGTTGTTCCCGCACCCGGCTGAAGCCCGCCACGATATTGCCCAGCGAACGCTCCAACTCGTCCGCATTCGCCGCCAGCGCGAAGCTCTTCACCACCGGCCGGTTCGCCTGCAGCGCCGAAAAAACAAAATTCGTCCCGCCCGCATCGAGCGTCATCACGATGCGCCCGTCGTTCGAATATCGCTCCATCATCTTTAAGCTCCCACCGCCCGCCGGTTTGCCAGCGCCGTCCACAGGATGTAAAGGATCGCGGCCAGCGGCACCAGAAAGCTCAACTGCACGCTGCTATGGTCCGCCACCACCCCCATCAACGGCGGCAGGCAAGCCCCCCCCAATATCGCGGTCACCATCAGCCCCGACAGCTCATTGGTGTGCTCCGGCATCGCCTCCACGGCAATGGCGAAAACCAGTGGAAAAATGTTCGCAAACCCCAGCCCCGCCACAAAGAAGCTAACCACCGCCAGCGTCCGATCCGGCACGAACAGCCCCAGCAGCGCGATCGCCGATACCGCGCACGTAATCGGGAAAAACTTCCGCGGCGAAATCCAGTTCAAAATCACCCCGCCCGAAAACCGCCCGATCGTCAAAGCCGTAAAAAACAGCCCCGTCCCCAGCAATCCCACCCGGTTGATATCGATATCGAAGCGCTCTTTCAAATACAGCGGAATCCCCGCGCTCACGCTGACCTCCGCCCCCACATAGAAGAAAATCGCCGCCACCATCATCAGCACATACCCGTTCGACAGCAGCGCCAGGCACGAACGCAGCGTCGCCGCGTGATGCTCGCTCTTCTTCTCTTCCACCTTCAACCCCGCCACCGCCGCCACCGCGATCACCAGCGCCACCGCGTACATAGGAAAAATTACTTCCCAACTCGCGCCGAAGTATTTCGCCGCCACCACCGGAATCATCGGCCCCGAAAGCGACCCGATCGCCTTCACGAACTGCGCCAGCGACAAATTCCGCGCATACTTCCCCGGGTCCGAAACATCCCGCATGATCGGATTGCCCGACACCTGCAGAATCGCCGCGCCCGCGCCCACCAGCAGCACCGTCAACAAAAACCGCGCAAACGAAGTCAGCCCGAAAGCCGCGTTCAACAGCCCCACCAGCGCCACCAACAGCCCCAGCATCAGCACGAACTTCTTGCCCCGCTTATCCTGGAAAACCCCCATCGGAATCGACAACAGCCCGAACATCACAAACCCCACGAACGGGATCAGCGATGCCACCGCGTTGCTCAGGTGAAACTCGCTCTTGGCAAGACTCACGAATGGACCCACGGCGTCGGCAAAACCCATCGCCAGAAAGGCCAGAAAAATCGGCAGCGTACGTAGTCGCATAACGGATTCAATTCTCCGGGAAGCTAGAGTATATCGCTGCGCGCCAACCGTTAAAATATCCGCGTGCCCCGGCCCTCCCCAATCACCTGCGCGCTTGCCTTGCTTTGCGCAGCGCCGCTCTCCGCCCAGGTCCGCGTCTGGCAGGGCGAACTCGTCCTGCCCACCTACGAAGAAGGCCCGCCCGACCCCAACCCGCCCTTCGACGCCTACTCCGCCGGCCGCTTCAACTACCCCTACACCATCCGCGAAAACCTGACCAGCCGCGCCGTCCCGCACCACTGGCGCGCCGTCTACCTCGAAAACGAATACCTGAAGTGCTCCGTCCTCCCCGACATCGGCGGCCATCTCTATAACTGCACCGACAAGTTGAGCGGCCAGCCCATGTTCTACGCCAACCCCTCCATTAAGAAGGCCAACATCGGCTATCGCGGCGCTTGGGCCGCCTTCGGCATCGAGTTCAACTTCCCCGTCTCCCACAATTGGGTCTCCATGTCGCCCGTCCCCTTCACCTTCGCCCAGCGCCCCGATGGCAGCGCCTCCGTCACCGTCGGCAACATCGATCGCGTCTACGGCATGCAGTGGACCGTCGAACTCCGCCTCCGCCCCGGAAGCACCGTCCTCGAACAACACGTCACCCTCTACAATCGCAGCGACGTCCGCCATCGCTTCTACTGGTGGAACAACGCCGCTATCGAAGTGAAAGACAACTCCCGCATCGTGTATCCCATGCGCTACACCGCCAGCCACGGCTTCACCGATGTCGATACCTGGCCCGTCGATTCCACCGGCCGCGATCTTAGCCTCATTCGCAACCAGACCGATGGCCCCGTCTCCCGCTTCGTCCACGGCAGCCGCGAGCCCTTCATGGGAGTCTGGCAGCCCGGCACCAACTTCGCGACCGTCCACTATGCCGATTATGCCGAGCTGCCCGCCAAGAAAATCTGGTCGTGGGGCGTCGACCAGGATGGCCTCGACTGGCGCAGAGCCCTTTCGGACAACAACAGCGCCTACGTCGAAGTCCAGGCCGGACTCTTCCGCAATCAGGAAACCTACGCCTTCCTCGAACCGCGCCAGACCATCCGCTTCTCCGAATACTGGATGCCCGCCCGCGGTCTCGGCGGCATCGCCCGCGCCAACCTCGCCGGCGTCTTGAATCTCTCGCGCCGCGCCGGCGCCCTCATCGCCGCCTTCAACCCCAACGCCACCATCCCCAACGCCTCCATCCGCATTCTGCAAGGCCAGCGCATCCTGTCAAACGAAAAAACCAGCCTCTCCCCCGGCCGCACCTGGACCCGCGAACTCTCCGCTGCCCCCGCGCCGGCCACCTTTGAACTCCGTGACTCCTCCGGCGCCATCCTTCTTCGCCAAACCGAAGGCCAATACGCTTGGACCCCTGCCGCCGATATCCACACCGGCCCGCAACCCGCCCCCCCCCAGCCCGAAGCCCTCGAGCAGGGCACGGATCAGGAATTGCAAGGCGAACTGCTCGCCGCCCTCCGAACCTACCAGGATGCCCTGCAAGCCAATCGCCCCAGGCAATTTCGACCTCGCCGTCGCCGCCGGACGCCTCTGCGCCACCCTGCAGCGCTACCCCGAAGCCATCGCCTACCTCGAACCGGCCGCCGCCCGCGCCACCTCCAATCCCGAAATCTCTTACTACCTCGGCCTCGCCTACGATGCCGCGGGAGATTTCGAGAAAGCCCGCGCCGCCTACGAGTCCGCCGCCCGCATGCCCTCCTGGAGCGCCGCCGCCAACCTGAAACTGGGAGAACTCCTCGCCCGGAACGGCGGCCGGGACGCCGCGCTCGCCGCCCTCCACGCCGCCGGCCGCGATCTCCGCGCCACCGAAGAAACCGAAGCCCTTCAGCATGCCGCAAAACTCAAAACCTCCGTTCCCGCCGACCCCGCCGCCAGCCTCTTCCTTCAATGGGACACGCGCGCCCATGACGACCCCGCCCGCCTCCAAACCCTCGCCGCCGACCCCATCCGAGTCCTCGAAATCGCCGCCGCATACATGCGCCTCGGCCTCTATGCCCAAGCCGCGGATCTCCTCTCCCGCGACTTCCCCGCTGTCCCCCCGGACCAGGCCGAGCCCGGCGCCGTCCTCCCCCAATTCCATCCGCTCGTCGCCTACTATCGCGGCTACTGCCGCGCCAAGCTCGGCGCCTCTCCCGTGGCCGATTACGCCGCCGCGCAAAAACTGTCGACCCTCTACGTCTTCCCCAGCCGCGACGAAGACCTCGCCGTCCTCCAATCGGCCCTCACCGCCAACCCTAACGACATGACCGCGCATTACCTCTACGGCACTCAGCGATTCGCCCGCGGTGACACCGGCCAGGCTCTCCAACACTGGACCATCGCCCGCGATGCCGGCGCCCCCATACCCGTCCTCCACACCAGCATCGGCAACTTGCTGATGCGCGAAAAACACGACTCCATCGCCGCCCTCAAAGCCTTCCGCGAAGGCCTCCCCATCGACCCCCTGAATCGCAAGCTCTACGAAGGCACCGACGACGCTCTTAGCCTCATGAGCCGTCCCGCCCGCGAACTGGCCGCTTCCCTTGAACGCTACCCGGATCAGCCAAACATGCCCGCCGAACTGGTCTACGAACTCGCGCTTGAACATGCCGAATCCCAAAACTTCGACGCCGCCCTGGCTCTCTTCCATGGCCGCTTCTTTCCGCGCGAAGAAGGAGGAACCAACGTCCGCCAGGTCTGGGTCGAAGTCCGCGTCCTCCAGTCGCTCGCCCAGGCCGCCGCCATTCAATGCGATTCCGCGCTCGCCATCATCGGAGCACTCGCCGCCGAATCCCCCGGCCTCGATTTCACCAAAGACGGCCTCCAGCCCTTCGTCAACGCCCCCCGTACGCAATACTTAATCGGACAAGTGGAATCCCGCTGCGGCCACGCCTCCGATGCCGCCGCCCGCTGGACCAAGGTCGCCGCCGCACAAGGACCGTCCAACCTCGTCTGGGCCTGGGGCGCTGCGAAAAAACTCCCGGGCTACCACCAGGACGATTGGGCCAAACGCATCGCAACCGCCCGGGCCCAAGCCGGCTCCGCCTCGCCCTATGTCATCGGCGCCCTCGATGCCCTCCTAGCCAAACGCACCGAAGCCTGGGCCCACTTCCAACAGTCCATCCTTCAGCCCGATTCGCACATGGCGCATCACCTCGCCCGAATGGCGATGTCCGGCGCCGGATTGCCCGATTAATCGGCCCATCCAAATCGCGCGCCGCCCCTCACCCTCGCCCGCGCCTCCCCCAACCTGCCGAACCAACCCGTCCTGCTATAATTAGTCTTCCCTTTTCAGGAGACTATGTTCCATGTTTGATTTGTTCCGCAGCCGCGATAAAGCCGTCCGTATCATGCTCGGCGGATTGCTCCTTCTGGTTGCCCTATCGATGCTTACCTATCTGGTGCCCAGCTACAACTTAGGCGGCTCCAGTACCTCCGACCAGGTGGTCGCCCAGATCGGCAAAGACGTCATCACCATCCCCGACGTCCAGCAAATCGTCCAAATGCAAATGCGCGGCCGCCAGATGCCCGCCGAATTGATGCCCCACTATATCCCTCAGTTCATCAATTCCATGGTCACCGAACGCGCCATGGCCTACGAAGCCAAACGCCTCGGCTTCAAAGTCTCCGACGAAGACCTCGCCGCCGGCATCCGCCAGTCCGTACCCCAGCTCTTCCCCGAGGGTAAGTTCGCCGGCAAGGACGCCTATGCCCAGGTCCTCGCCCAGCAGAATATGACCATCCCCCAGTTCGAAGAAGACATGTCGCGTCAACTCCTCGTCACCAAGATGCGCGATGTCGCCCTCGAAGGCACTGTGGTCACCCCCCAGGAAATCGAGCAGGAATACCGCCGCCGCAACGACAAAATCAAACTGCAATACGTCAAGATCGAAGGCGACAAGTTCCGTAAGGACGTCAACGCCTCGCCGGAAGAAGAACACAAATACTACGAGGCTAATAAGCCCATCTATCAGGTCCCCGCCAAGCGCGACCTCGGCATCGTCGTCATCGACCAGACCCAGTTGGCCCAAAATATCCAGCCTACCGACGCCGATCTTCTCCGCATCTATAACGACAACAAAGATTCCTATCGCTTGCCCGAACGGGTCAACGTGCAGCACATCCTGCTCAAGACCGACGACAAAGACCCTAAGTCCGACGCCACCGTTAAAGCCAAAGCCCAGGACCTCGTCAAGCAATTGCGCGGCGGAGCCAACTTCACCGATCTGGTCAAGAAGTACTCCGAAGATCCCGGTTCAGCCCAGAAGGGCGGCGAGTACGACGGCGTAGTGCACGGCCAGATGGTTCCCGAATTCGAAAAAGCCGCTTTCTCGCTCAAAGTCGGCGAGATCAGCGAGCCCGTCAAAACCGCCTACGGCTATCACATCCTCAAGGTCCTCCAGCACGATCAAGCCACGCTCAAGCCTTACAACGACGTCAAGGCGCAGCTCGCCACCGACTACACCAAGCAGCGCGTCAACGACATGATGCAGCAGCTGTCCGACAAGGTCCAGGCTGCTCTCACCAAAGACCCCCTGCATCCCGACAAAGTCGCCGCCGATAACGGTGTGCAGTACTTCAAGGCCGATAGCGTCGGCGCGGGCCAGCCGCTGCCCGGAGTCGGCGCCAACAAAGAATTCGACGAGGCCGTCTCCAACTTGAAAAAGGGTGACGTGTCCCAGCCCGTCGTCCTGACCGGCAACACCAAGATCGCCATGGCCGTCTGCACCGCCGAAATCCCGGCCCACCCCTCCACCTTCGAAGAAGTCCAGGCCAAAGTCCACGATAGTTTAATCAAGGATAAACTGCAAAAGCTGGTGGACGAGAAAGCTGCTCAACTCATCGCCAAAGCCCGCGCTGACAATAACGACCTTGCCGCCGCCGCCAAGTCCATGGGCCTCGAAGCCAAGACCTCCGACGCCGTCGACCGCGCCGGAGCCATTGAAGGTCTCGGTTCCGCTGGCATGTTCCCCGATGCCTTCGCCAAGCCCGCCGGCGCCATCATCGGACCCAACGGCCTCACGGCAGATACCAAAGTCGTCAGCAAAGTAGTCGAAAAAATCCCGGCTGACCTCTCCAACCTCGCCAGCCAGCGCGCCGCCATTCGTGACCAGATCAAGAGCGAGAAGGGCCGCACCCGCAATCAGCTCTTCGAAGAGGGCCTCAAAGACGCTCTCATCAAGGAAGGCAAGATCAAAATCCATCAGGACGTGATCGACCGCATGCTCGCCAGCTATCACAGTTGATCGGATGATCCATTCCCTGCTGGATTTCCTGCACTCGCTGACTGACCCCGAACGGCTCATCCAGCTTCTCAGCACCCTGCTGACTGGCTGGCTCGGCTACGGCGTCCTGTTCGCACTGGTATTCGCCGAAACCGGCATGTTGGTCGGTTTCTTCCTGCCCGGCGATTCTTTGCTCTTCACCGTCGGCGTAGTCTGCGGCGCCGGCCACCTCAATATCGTCCTCGTCAACGTCCTGCTCATCTCCGCCGCCATGCTCGGCGATGCCGCCGGCTACATGATCGGCCGCGGCACCGGCCCCCATATCTTCAATCGCCCCGATTCCCTCATCTTCCGCCGTGAACACCTCCAGCGCACTCACGAGTTCTACGAAAAACACGGCGGCCGCACCATGATTTACGCGCACTTCATCCCCATCATCCGCACCTTCGCCGCTTTCGTCGCCGGCGTCGGCCGCATGAATCTGGTGCGTTTCCTCTCCTACGATATCTTCGGCGTCACCGGCTGGGTCATCGCCATGACCTTGCTGGGCTACACCCTCGGCAACGTAACCTTCGTCCGCCACAACTTCGAAAAGGTAATCCTGGGTATCATCGCCTTATCGCTGATCCCCGCCGCCTTCGAAGTCCTGAAAGCCCGTCGCCGCCGCGCTACTGCCGCGCCCGCGGCGTAGCGTCCCCCGGAATCAATCCCATCGCCCACTTCACCGCTTCCGTCCACATCTGCTGAATATCCGGCCGGTCCCAAATCTCTTCCCGGTGCCCCAGCGAAGAATAAAATACTCGCCCCTTCCCATAATTCCGCACCCACGTCACCGCGAAATCCTGATCCGTCCGGTGCACCCGCGGATTCTTCAAATCCACCGACTTCGCATCGATGCTCATCAATACCCGCACCTTGTCCCGCCCGTACGGCTCTTTGAATTGATAAATCTCGTCGTAAATCGGAAAGTGCGCCGGAAAATGCTTCGTCGCCGGAAAGCTGCGATCCTCTACGTCGATCGTCGCGTGTACCTGCCCCCACGGATGCTCGTTGAAATAGCCGCCAATCATATCCCCGAATTCCGGCCACTTATAAAAAGTATCCGTCGCGCTGTGCGTCCCCAAAAAACCCTTCCCGTCTTCCTTCACGAACGAAATGAGCGCCGCCTTCTGTTCGTCGTTCAGATCGAGTTCCCCGGTCGTGTAAAACATTACCGCGTCGAAATAATTCAGGTTCTTCGCGTTGCCTTCCAGCTTCTTCTTGGTCAGCAGCTCCGAATCCGTCCTCAGATACGTGTCCCAGATCCCGCTCTGCTGCCCCAGTTTTTCGATCGTCGCCATGGCATGCGACACCGAATCGTGCTCGAACCCCTTCACCTCGCCGATGAACAGCAGTTTCTTCTTGGCCGGAGTCTGAGCCTGCGCGCCGCTAACCGCAACCGCCAGCGACACCAATGCAAACACCAACGATTTCTTCATAGTTTTCCCGAAGGGCAATCATCTCACCGGGTATCCTTGCCGCGCAACTCAGCGCTAAAATCGAGGATTCCAGCAGGAGATTGAAATTTATAACGCGCAATAATGCAGCCTGTCCTGTCGCCGTCTACGGCCATCGCGGCGCGCGCGCCATCCTGCCGGAAAACTCGCTCGCCGGCTTTGAATACGCCATCTCCATCGGCGTCGATGCCATCGAGTTCGACGTAGCCGTCACCCGCGACGACGTCCTCGTGATCTCCCACGATCCCAAGCTCAAACGTCGCAACATCCGCGATCTGACCGCCTCCCAAACCCTGCTCCCCACACTCGATCAAGTCCTCGACCTGGCCGCCCGGCGCACCTTCATCTTCAATATCGAAGTGAAGTCCTATCCCAAGCAACCCAACCTGACTCCGCCGCCGGAGCAATTCGCAGGAATGGTCCTGGCAGCCATCCGCCGCCACAACTTGGACCAGCGCGTCCTCGTCTCGTCCTTCGATTTCCGCGTCCTGCACGCCGTCGCACGCCTGGCCCCCGAAATCCCCACCGGAGCACTCTACATGGGCCGTCCCAAAAGCCTTCTCAAAATCGCCCGCGAATCCGGTGCGCAAACCGTGCTCCCCTATCACCCGCTCGCGTCATCCCGTCAAATTGCGGCCGCCCACAACGCCGGCCTGAAAGTAATCGCCTGGACCGCCAACCGCCCATCCGACTGGCGTCGCCTCATCGCCGCCCGCGTCGACGGCATCGTCACCGACAACCCCGCCGCCCTCATCGCATTCTTGTTATCCGCGTGAATCGGCGTTGATCCGCAGCCCATCGATCAGGGCCTAATAAATCTGGAAGCAAAATACCTGGTTCGAATCCGATGGGCTCAACGAGTATTCCCCGTTCTCCAAAATCTCATCCACTTCCAACTTATACAGCCCCTCCGCCTGTTTGGTAACATTCAGCCGGATTGGATGCGCCACCAACTTGCTCTTCCGCCTCAACAGGATTTCCCTGTGATCGCCCTTCGAAACCAGCTTGAACAACTGGATCTTGTCCGCCTGCAGTTCCTGCGTCATCACCAGAAACGCAGGCGAAGCCAGCGGCGTCTTCACCTCCGAGTGCGCCCCGGCGATGATGTAGGTAACCTCGTTTCGCCGGTCGTCCTGCTTGGCTTCCAGACCCTCGGTCGGCACTAGGTTGTCCGCATGCATCAGGTAAGGAAGGTCCGCCTTCGCCGGTCTCGGTCCCTCATATTTCTGTGCCACAAGCGGCCAGCACGCCAGCGCGATCATCAGCCATTTCCGCATAACCATTACTTTAGCCTCCCGCGCTGATCGCTGCCAGCACCAGATCCACCTGCTTCTCATCCACCGGCTTGGCCAGCACGAAGCGCCGCTCCCCCGCGAAATCGGCCGCCAGTTCCGCATCGTAAGAATCCGGCATCAGCACGAATCCGCCCACCCGGCTCTTCAGTTGTTCCGCCGTCTCCACCCAATTCAGCCCCGGCGCGTGTACCGAGCAGAAGATCGCGTCGAACCGCAGCCGCTGCGCCAGGTCCAGCCCCTCGTCGGAACTGTTCACCGGCACCACCCGGTATCCCCGCGCCGCTAGCATCGCCTGCAGCTGCCGCTGTACTGCTTCCACCGGTTCGATCACCAGCGCCGTCGCGCCGTGCGCTCTCTCCCCGCCGTTTTCCACCGCGTGGCCGCTCGGTTTTTCGCGCGTCAGGCACGGCAGATCCACCTGAAATGCCGGATCCCCCGCCGCCGGCTCCACCAACCGGATTTCGCCTTCATGCGCGGTGATCACACTCCGGCAAACTCCCAGGCCCGTATCGTGCTGCGCCTGCTCCGTTCCCCGCCCAAATGGATCCAGCGCTGTTTTCGGACCGCTATACACAATCTCCACCAGCGCCCGCCGCGCCACCAGACTGCTCCGAATCACGATCGACTTATCTGTCGAATCCGTCAGCGCTTGTTCCGCGTGTACCAGCAGGCTCAGAAAAACTTGCTCCAGTTGTCCGTGCGATCCCAGTACCGTCAACGCTTCCGCCGCAAGCAAACCACGCGCCTGTATCCCCCGCACTTTCCATTCCCGCCCGCGAAATTCGATTAGGCTCCGCAGCAGCCCGTTCAATTCCACCGGTTGCGTCTGCGCCGCGCCCGACCCCGCAAATCCCACCAGCCGGTCCACAATCTCCGCCGCCCGCTTCGCCTCGCTCGCAATCCCCGCCAGATCCCCCGCCGGCGTCATGCTCGCAATCGCCGCCAGCGGCGCTCTCAAATCGTTCACGATCCCGGAAATCTGCTGCCCCACCGCCGCCAACTTCTCCGTGCGGAACAGTTGCTCGCGCACCGACCGCTGGTCCAGCAGCTTCACCGCCACGCCGATTTGGTTCGCCAGGTGTTGCATCAGCGTTTGCTCATCGCGGTTGAAAATCCGCGCCCGGTCCCGCTGATCCATCTGCAGAATTCCCAGTACCTCGCCCTGCGCCAGCATCGGCACAAATAACAGCGACCGCGGCGCCGCCGATCCCTCTTTCCCCGCCACCGGAAACGGGCTGCGTGAGGTATCCGGAATCGCCAGCAGCGTGCGGTAGTGAAAGCACGCCACCGCCCCCGCCTGCGGCCCCGGCGGCGGAGCCGATAGAGGAATCGCGGGCTGGTCCGAATGCCCCACCCAATCCAGCGTCTTCGCGTGCCGGTTATAAAGATAGAGTTGCGCCATGCTCACGCCAAAGATCTTCGGCGCACCCACCTGCACCTTATCCAGAATCTGGTCCGCCGACGATGCCCCCAGTACTTCCTCGCCCAGTTCGTATGTGCGCCGCGGCATTTCTCGCTGCCCGCGCAGCCGTTCGTCCCTCCGCCAGATCGCGAAAATCATTGCTGCTATCGCAAAGGCGCAGATTGGCAGTACCAGCGGCATCGCCTTTTGCGTCAGTTCGCCCATTAAGCCGCGTCCGCTAACTGCGCCCGTACCCACGCTTCCAGCCCCGCCGCGCTGAAATCGTCGATCGCCAGGTCAACGCCCGGCAGCTCTTCGTGCGTAGTCCGTAAGCCCACAATCCGCGTCCCCGCCGCGCGCGCCGCCGCGATGCCCGAAACAGAATCTTCGAACACGATGCAATTGCGCGGCGCCACGCCCAGTAACTCGGCCGTTCGCAGATAGATCTCCGGATGCGGTTTGGCATGCCTCACCTGGTGCCCGTCGATGATCGTCCGGAAGTATCCGCGCAGCCCCGCCCCATCCAGCACGAAATCTACATTCGCCGGTTCCGCATTCGTCGCCAATCCCACGCGGCGCCCCCGCATGCCGCGCCAGAAAATCCCGCACGCCCGGCACCAGCGACTCGTTCACCGTCGGTCCCAAGATCTCCCGGTACAGCCGTTCCTTCGCCGCGCCGTGCTCGGCTACGTCCGCATCGCTCATATCCGGACCGAAAATGTCGCGCACAATCTCGTCGTTGCGCTTTCCGTACATCCGTTCGTCGAATGCATCGCCCGGCTCGATCCCGAATCGCCGGTGATACCTCCGCCATGCCTCCGAATGCAGCGGATTCGAGTCGACCACCACGCCATCCATGTCCAGTGCCAGCGCCATCCCAGGCCGCAGCCACGCTTCAACCGCCAAGCTGACCCTCCAGCCAATTCATGTAATTCGCCGACCCTTCCACCACCGGTAAAGCCAGCACCTCCGGTAATTCGTACGCGTGCGCCTTCTCCAACGCCTGCCGCAGCGCATCGAAAAGCGCGCGCGACGTCTTGATGATCAGCACGCACTCCGCCGTCGATTCGATCTCGCCTTTCCACCGGTAAACGCTGCGCGCGCCCGGCGCCACCGTTACGCAAGCCGCCACCCGAGCCTCCACCAAAACGCGCGCCAGCTTCGCGCCTTCGTCTTCGTTCGCGCAGGTACTCAACACGACAATTTTATCTGTCATAACTCAAAAAGTTGGAACAGGATTTCGAATCCGATGTTAACATTATCTTCTCGGAATAAGAGTCGATGATGTCATCCGTCACCAGATTCGCCGCCTTTGGCGCGCTATTATTGTTCAGCGGTTATGCCTTTATCGCGTTGCAGGGTCCCCATGGAATTCCCGGCTTGATGGAAAAACGCCGCCTCATCCACGAGTACGAAAAAAAGAACGCCGACCTCGCCCGCCAAATCGAAGAGCAGCGTGCCCGCATCGTCCGCTTCAACGACAGCGCACCCGGTCAGGAAATGGAAATCCGCCAGCGCTTGAAATTGGTCAAGCCCGACGAAAAAGTCTTCATCCTGCAAGACCCGCCCGCGCCCCGCCACTAAGCTTCGCAAGCTATTCCATATTTCCGGCCGCCGCAAATGCTCGGACGCCCCTTTTCAGTACCGGCAACGCTATTTCGCTGCGGGTCGGGTGTCCGAGTAGGATCATGATGTTGTTGGCCGGCTGTCGGTGGCATCCACCGCGAAGAGCGTAGGCGAGCAAGGCACACAGCGGCTATCGCTGCCCATTTGGTTCGGCGCTCACTCGGGGCAACTGAGAGTGCGTAGGCCATCGCGACGCCGGTTAGAACCATGGCATCCGATCCGCCTTCGTTGCCGGACGCTCAAGGTTTCACCACGAAGACTACTCCGTTGCCCGAAGCAACTGGACCGCTGCCGCCGTAGTAAGTAGTGCCATAGAGGTTGCCTTCCGCGTCCTGAACCAGGCCGGCCTCGGAAAGTCCTCCGTCCTCGCCCCCCGTGAAATTGTACAGCACCGTCTCCGTGCCCGTCGTATCCACCTTGAACACAACTCCCTGGCGGGATGCGCCGCCGTCGGTAGCAGTGCCATAGAGATTGCCCGCCGAGTCTCGGACTAGAGCTGCCACGGGGTACGCCCCGTCCGCGCCCCCTGTGAAGCTATACAGCACCGTCTCAGTTCCGGTCGTATCCAGCTTGAACACGACTCCGGAGGCGCCGATACCAGCGGATTGGGTCGTGCCGTACAGATTGCCTGCCGAGTCTCGGATCAGACCTGCGATGGGATACCCGCCGTCCGTGCCCCCGCTGAAGCTGTACAGCACCGTCTCGCTTCCGGTCCTATCCAGCTTGAACACAACTCCCCAGTTCGACGCGCCGCCGCCGGCAGTAGTGCCATAAAGGTTACCTGCCGAGTCTCGGATCAGAGGCGCCGACGGCTCGTCCCCGTCGGCCCCTCCCGTGAAGTGGTGCAGCACCGTCTCGGTTCCGGTCGTATCCAGCTTGAACACAACTCCCGCGCCCCATCCCCCGCCGCCGAAAGTAGTGCCATAAAGGTTGCCGGCCGAGTCTTGTATCAGACTTGCGTAGGGGTTTGCCCCATCCAGCTTTCCCGTGAAACTGTACAGCACCGTCTCTGTGCCCGTCGTATCGACCTTGAACACGACTCCCATGCCCGATGCGCCGCCGCCGGAAGTAGTGCCATAAAGATTGCCCGCCCGGTCTCGGAATAGACCTGCGTAGGGGACGGCCCCATCCGCTCCCCCAGTGAAGCTGTGCAGCGCGGTCTCGCCGGTCTTGTTCAGTTTGAAAACTACTCCCAAGCCCGCTGCGCCACCCCCGGAAGTAGTGCCATAAAGATTGCCTGCCGAGTCCCGGACCAGATGTCCGTACTGGCTCGGGTTACGCCCGTCCGCCCCGGTGAATCTGTTCAGAACCATATACGTCTGCGCCCGCGACACTGGCGTCCCAACGGTGGTAACGAACATTGTCCCCATGGCCAGCGCGAATATACCGCGCCGGTGCTGCCGTGAACCATTCATAAATCCCCCTCTTTTGCATTCCGATTATACCGTTGTCCACTCAGGCCCGCGCACGCAGCTTGAGGAATTGGCTAAGAATGAGTGGCGGGGGCCGTGCTGAATCACAACTTTTTAAAATATCGTAACTGCCAGTTATATCAATAACTTGCACCAACTCGCGACCGTCTCCGTTTTAACCCCATGCTACCTTCACCTCGAAATGGAACACTTGGCAACCGCCCTCACCAGCATCCAGCAGCAAGTCGTCGACGCCCTCGCCGCGGGCGCGTCATTCTCCGCTGCCGCTCAAACCCATCGCATCAACCGCGTCACCATCTACCGTTGGGTGAAAACCATCCCTCAATTCGCCGCCGCCATTGAATTCCAGCGCGCCGAATTCGCCCTCGCCCGCCGCGAACAACTCCAGTTGCTCGATTCCCGCGCCATCGACGCCCTCTTGGGCATCCTCGTGAATCCCAAGTCTTCTCCCTCCGTCCTCTTAAGAGCGGCCAAATTCGTCCTCGAGCGCAAGCAATCCTCCAAAGCCGCCTGGTGTATGACCGGCCTCGATCCCGCCTCCGCCGGCGATGCCATCCCCGATTCCTCCGCCTTCCATCCACAACCTACCCCCGGCGCCGCTGTCCCTTCCCAGCCAGAGGCCACCGTTCCCGAACCGCATCCCGCCCCCGCTCCCGAAGCGGCCCCCGCAACCCCCCAATGCAACACAATGCAACACAAATCCGGCTTTTCGCGGCATGCGGAGCCCGCGCCTTCCGCCGCCTCCCGTCCCGCTCCCCAATCGCCCAGCCTGCCGGGCTCACACGACCCTGGGCGCGATAAATTGGTAGCGGAAATGGCCGAAATTGCAATCGAAAGCGAACAGATCGAAAGAGACGAGGCGCTAAAAGATCGAAGCATGGCTGAAAGGGCCGCCTGATCTTTCGTCTGCGGCCATACCCAATAATTAAGAAAGCTTTTCTTGACCACCACGCCCCGGTGGCGTATCCTGTGAGGAAGCTGGAGGTAAATGCAACGATGATCGCTCATAATCAAGGTTCCCAAACCCAAGAGCTCGTCCGAACTTTCAGCATCCATCCGGATACCCTCAACGGTAGAGCAGCAGATGAAAATCTGCGGGTCGCGGGCTAGTTTCCCCGTTCAACCGCTGTCCGTCTGACAGCTAAACCCGAGAGTTCCAGGCTTGGCTCCAGCCGCCCGCCATCTAGACCAACGTCCATTTCGCGGGACCGGCATCGGCGCCTCTGCTCTACGCTTCTTACCTTCTGCGAACCATTTCGTTCCGCCGGATGTCATTGGCGCGGCTTTAGTCCGCTCTGTGTAAGACCCGTTGGTAGCCGAGAAGTCAGGTCTGGAAATCTCAACTTCTCTGAGAATCCCTGGCAGTTCGCCCCACGAATCGTTGTGGAGTCAGGGTCTCACATGCGGCGGCACCCTCGCTTGCCGTGTGCCCTCTTGCTCAACGTCTCCTGGAAGGACTCCCGGAGCAATGTTCAGAAGATCCGCGCCAAGTGCCTGGACCTTTCCGCCGAAGGCGCGCGCCTCGAAACCGCTGTCCCCATTCCCCTCCGCACCACCGTAACCCTCCATTGCGATCGCTACGGCAGCCTCGGCGCAGCCTCCGTTCGCCACTGCGTCCGCAAAGTCCTGAAATACTCCATCGGCCTCGAATTCAACTCGTCCCTCACCCTCGCCAATCAATCCCGCAAGCGTTGCCTGCAGGAACTCGAGCCGCCTGCCGATAGTCATGCATGACTGCTCCCCAAGTATCCCTCGCCGCGCGCTCCCTCTTCTGGCCCACCCCGCCCGATTCGCTCACCGATCTCGATATTGTTCCCACCCTCGTCCAGGATCTTTTCGTCCGCGCCGTCCGCGAGCAGGGACAGTCATCCATGCGATCCCTGCGCGAGCGCCTCAAGCTGCCGCCAACCGTTCTTGATCCCGTCTTCCGGCAGCTCCGCCAGCAGGCATATCTCGATGTCAAAGGCATGCAGGGTAACGACTACCAGTTCGGGCTCACTGCCTCCGGCAAGGCTCTTGCCGCCGAGCGCGCCTCAATTTGCGCCTACTCAGGCGCCGCGCCCGTTTGCCTCTCCGTTTATGATCGCGCCGTCCGCGAACAGGCGGCCCATGTCCGCGTCAGCCGCGATAGCCTTCGCCGTGCCTTGGGCGATCTTGTCGTTCCCGAATCCTTGCTCGACCAACTCGGTCCCGCGCTCATTTCGCAGAAAGCGCTGTTCCTCTACGGACCCACCGGCAATGGCAAAACCAGCCTCGCCGAACGCCTCCTGCGCGTCTATGAAGACGCCATCCTCATCCCTTACGCGCTCGAAATCTCCGGCTACATCATCACCTTGTTCGATCCTGTCCTGCACCGCCCCCTCGACCGGCAGCCCGAGGATCTCGACCCTCGCTGGGTGCTCTGCCATCGCCCGTCCGTCACCGTCGGCGGCGAACTCGTCTCCGAGATGTTGGAACTCCGCTCCGACGCCTCTTCCGGCATCTATTCCGCTCCCCTGCAAATGAAGGCCAACAACGGCATCCTGGTCATCGACGATTTCGGCCGCCAGGTCATGTCCCCGCGCGACCTGCTCAACCGCTGGATTGTCCCTCTCGATCGCCGCGTCGACTATCTCACCCTCCATCACGGCCAAAAACTTTGCATCCCCTTCGAAGTCATGGTCGTCTTCGCCACCAACCTCGATCCCTCCGAACTCGCCGACGAAGCCTTCCTCCGCCGCATTCACAATAAGATCTACGTCGACCCGGTAACGCCCGTCTGTTTCCGGGAAATCCTCGCCCGCGTGCTCAATGAACGGGGCATCCTGTGCGACCCCGCCGCCGCCGATGATTTCGTCGCACTTTGCCTCAGCCACGGCGAGACCCTCAGAGCCTGCTACCCCGCCGATCTCTGCGACATCCTGATATGGCGTAGCGACTACGAAGGCCGCGTTCCCAAACTGTCCCATGAAGAACTGGAGCGCGCCGCCGGCCTCTACTTCACCCGCTCTTGATCCCCACCGCTGCGATAACACTCGTAAACCTGCCGCGCGCCTACACCGCGCTAAAATGAAGGGAACCACTCGCATGCGCAATCATCTCCGCGGCGCGGCCCTTCTTGTACTCTTGGTCTGCCTGTCCGCCATAGCCTCCGACGACGGTCTCGAATCCAGCGTCAAGTCCGTCACCCAGGCCTACGCCATCGTCGAAGATAACGCCGCCGATCCCATCTCCGCCGAGCAAGCCTTTTTCCAGGGCGCCATTCCCGGCATGCTCCGCCGCCTCGACCCGCATTCCGTCTTCTTCGATCCCGGCCAGTTCGACCAGCTCAAAAAGCTCCAGACATCCACCGATAAAGGCTTTGGCAGCGTGGTCTCCATCCTCCCTGGCCGCGTGATCGTCTTGCAGACCCTCCCCGGCACGCCCTCCGCGAAATCGGGCATCGCCCCCGGCGACGAAATCCTCGCCGTCAATGGCTATCAGCTCAATCGTCTCGATATGGAGCAGCTCATCTCGCTCCTCACCCAGTCCCGCCAGCAGCAGGCGCAACTCGTCGTCCGCCGCCCAGGCAATGCCCGCTTCCTCACCTTTGTCCTCACCCCCGAAGAAATGCAGAGTCCCAGCGTCGAGCGCGCCTTCCTGCTCAAGCCCGGCATCGGCTATCTCCGCGTCTCCAGCTTCGACGAGAAGACCGGACGCCTCATTCGCGATGGCATCGAAAAGCTCGGCGGCCGCAACCTGAAAGGCCTCGTTATCGACCTGCGGAAGAATCCCGGCGGCTTAGTCACTTCCGCCCTCGAAACCGCCGCTCTGTTCCTCAAACCCGGATCCCGCATCGTCACCGTCCGCGGCCGCAATGTCGCCGAGAAATCCGAAGACGTGCCTTCCGGCGCCGTTCCCTACGATTTCCCGTTAGCCATCCTGGTCAACGACCGCACCGCCAGCGCTTCCGAGATTGTCTCCGGCGCCCTCCAGGATCACGATCGCGCCGTCATCATCGGCCAGGTCAGCTACGGCAAGGGTCTGGTCCAAAGCGTATACCCGCTCTCCCTGGGAACCGGACTCGCGCTCACCACCGCCCTCTACTACACGCCCAGCGGACGCTCCATTCAGAAGCCGCTCGATTCCCGCCAGTTCGCCCTGGCCGCCGCCACCGCCCATCCCAACGGCGATGCCAAATTTCACACCGATTCCGGCCGCGAAGTCACCGGCGGCGGAGGTATCGTTCCCGACTACTTGGTCGGCCCAGCCCCCGTCACTCGTCTCGAAGTCGTCATGGAAGGCAGTGGGTCGTTCGTAACCTTCGCCACCAGCTACGTCGCGGCCCACAAAATCACCCCGGATTTCGAAGTCACACCCACCCTCCTCGACGACTTTCAGGGGTTTCTATCCCAGCGCAATATCCAACCCGGCGTCAACGAGTGGTCTGCCGAACGCGACTTCATCGTCAACCGCCTCAAGACCGAAATCGTCAACCTCAGCCTCGGGGTCGAGAAAGGCGACGAGGTCGAAGCTCACCGCGACCCGCAAATCCTGAAAGCTCTCGAAGTCATGCGCTGATAGCGCCGCGTTCCGCTTCCTGCCGCAGGAACGAAGCCGCCGCCGCCAGCGACTGCCGCCCTTCCGGCACGAACGGCTGAAACATCTGCCATACGTGCGGCACCACCGGCCATAACGTCAGTTCCACCTTTACCCCCGCCGCCCGCGCCCGCTTCGCTAGCTCCGTCGAATCGTCCCGCAGCGTCTCATCGCTCCCCACGTGAATCAGCATCGGCGGCAGCCCGCGCAAATCTGCATACAACGGTGACGCCAGCGGATTGTGCGCGTCGCCGCCCTCGCCCAGGTAAAACTCCTTGGCCCGCTCCAGCCCGCTCCCGTAAAACATCGCGCAGCGCTTGTCGTTCAGCCGCCTCGACTCGCCCGTCCCCACCAGGTCCGTCAGCGGCGAGAACAATACCGCCGCTGCCGGCAGCGCAGCGCCTTCGTCCCGCAGCCGGATCATCGTTGCCAGCGCC
Organism: Bryobacterales bacterium; assembly: GCA_963738375.1. Classification (GTDB taxonomy): domain Bacteria; phylum Acidobacteriota; class Terriglobia; order Bryobacterales; family Bryobacteraceae; genus Bog-159. The sequence goes on from CAVTWL010000012.1 coordinate 324,392, forward strand.
AACCCCCCGCCCGCCGAATCGCCCGCGATCGCCATCGGCATCGTCGGACCGATCTCCGCCCGCAGCGCATGCCAAACCGACACCGCATCGTCCAGTCCCGCCGGAAACAGGTGCTCCGGCGCCAGCCGGTAGTCCGGCGCATACACCCGCAAGCGCCGCTGCGCGAATCCCGTCGTATACGGCCGGTGCGTCTGCGCCGAGCACGCGAAATACCCGCCGCCGTGCAGGTACAACAGCACCGCCGCCTCGGTATTGTCCTCCCCGGGAGCCCGTTCGGTGGCCAGCGCTCCTGCCGCCGAATCCACCTCCACCCACTCTCCCGGAACCCCACCCAGTTGCGCCGGCGTAATCCTCACTCCCGCGGGCGCCTTGAACCTGCCGCCGTTCATGATCGCGCGCGCATGCTGCGCGCTCTTCGCCTTCGCCAGCCGCGGCTTGAACGTATGCCGCAAAACGAAACTCATCGCGTGCGCTTGCCAGCTTGCCATGTCCGGTCCAGCTTCTGATCTTACCAGCGTGCGCTATAATCGCAACGATAAGGAGAACGGAATATGGGACTACGGCCTTTGCACGACCGCGTCGTCATCAAGCGCATGCTCGAAGGGGAAACCATGCGCGGCAGCATCATCATTCCCGATAACGCCAAAGAGAAACCCCAGCAGGGCACCGTCATCGCCGTCGGCAACGGCAAGCTCATGGAAACCGGCGAACGCACCCCGCCCGAGGTTAAGGCCGGCGACCGCATCCTCTTCGGCAAGTATTCCGGCTCCGAGGTCAAGATCGAAGGCGAGGAAGTCCTCATCCTCAAGGAAGACGAAATCCTCGGCGTCGTCGAATAGTTTCGCGTCCGAATCAGAACTCGTATTGCGTCGGCTTGATGTTCTTCAGCCGCAGGTACACGATGCACTGGCCCCGGTGATGCGCCGTGTGATCGGTTGCCAGCAGCAGCAGTTCCATTCCAGTCATCTTGCCCGCCGGCGAGTCGAACGTCTGCATCATCCGTTCATGCTGCACACTGCCCAGCGCTTTGATGCAGAAATCGTACGATTCGTTCAGCGTCTTCAACACCGATGCTTTGTCGAATTTCGTCGGCTTGGCGATCGGATCCTTCTCCCCCGAAAGCGTCGCGACGAAGAACGAGTTCGCCCCCGCGATGTGCGCCATCTGCTCGCCGAAACTCATCTCGTCTTTGTTCGGTTTGAACGAGTAGTCCTCCGCCGGCATCTGCTCCGCCAGTGCGATCACGTACTTCTTGGAAGTCTTCCAGTGATCTACAATCGCGGACGGAAGTCCGCCCTCCTGTGCCAATGCGGGCAGCACCATGGCTGCTCCTATCAGTAACGCCGTCGTCAGTCGATACATTTTGATCCCCCTCCTGTTTCCCCGGCATCCAATATACCAGAGGTGCCTTATTTCACCCTCACTGGAAACACCCAATCCGAAGGCCTGGCCCGATCGCGGCCTCTTCGCCGCCTGGCTCGGCCATAGCAGCGTCCTGCTGAAAATAGACGGCATTACGGTCATCACCGATCCTGTTCTGGGAAACCGTGTCGGCCTGAATTTCGGTCCGCTGACCGTCGGTTTGAAGCGCTTGGTCGCCCCCGCTTTGCGCGTTGAGCAACTCCCGAAAATCGATCTGATCCTTCTTTCCCACGCCCACATGGATCACTTCGATCTCGCCACCCTCCACTCCCTGGAAAACCGTGCAACCACCGTGGTCACCGCCAGCCAGACCAGCGATCTGTTGAACGTCCGCCGCTACGCCGCCGTCCACGAACTCGCCTGGGGCGATTCTGTTCGAATCGGCGACCTCGAACTCCGCGCCTTCGAGGTCAACCACTGGGGTGCCCGCATGCGCAGCGATACTTACCGCGGCTATAACGGCTACCTCATGGAATCGCCGCGTTATCGCGTCATGTTCGGCGGCGACACGGCCGCCACCTCTGCCTTCCGCGCCCTGCGTACCTCCCGCCGGATCGACTTGGGCGTCATGCCCGTCGGCGCCTACGATCCCTGGATCCGCTATCACTGTACGCCCGAGCAAGCCTGGAAAATGGGCAACGATGCCGGTGCTGAGATGTTCCTGCCCGTCCATCATCAGACTTTCCTCCTCAGCCGCGAACCGGCCGGAGAACCCATCGAGCGCCTCTACGCCGCCGCCGGACATGATTCCGCGCGCATCGCACTCACTCGCATCGGCCAGGAACTTGCATTGTAATCATCTCTCCATCGGCGATCTGCTTGCTGTAGAGGTCTCCTCGGAGGTGATTATGTGTGACTATTCGCTCATGGAGTACCCAAACCGCTTGGCACTGGAAGGCGAACCTCTCGTCGTTCACCGCTTCCAATCCGGCTCGCTCGGCTTGGCTACCGCTCACGAGTCCCCCACGGTGGATTTGAGTTCCGTGCGCGCCAACACCCTTTGGGCTACCCTGAAGGAATTTTTCAGTCCCCCGTTGCCGGCTCTCAAGCCGGCTGTCTGCATCCCACACGGCGCCGGATTGATACTCCATGACATCCCGGCGAAGGTCCAAAAGGAGCTCGCCATCGCCGAAACGGAAGAAGTCACCTTTGTTCAATTGACGGCGATGGCCAACTTTTATCGCGATGCCGTCCGCTTTCGCAGCGGCGCCACCATTCGCATTCAGGATCTCCTGGAAGGCCAGCGCGTGACAGTCGTTGACCTAGGCTACGGCAAAGCCGAAGAGATCGGGACCTGGCCGGTTGGCGATTTACTTCCGCTCCGTTAGCCCGCCGCCGGCGCCGCCATTGCGGATGGAATACAGATGGTTCTCCGTCCGCAAGATGAGCCTGTCGCCTACCAGCGCGGGAGTGGCCAGCGCCATTTCGTCCAGGTCGTTGGACGCCAGCAGTTCGTATTTCTCACCAGCCCGGATCACGTACGTCCGTCCTTCTTCATTCAGGCAGAAAATCCTATCGTTATATCCCCAGGGCGACGACGTGTAATCGCCGCCTTCGCCGATCCTGGTCTTGTAGCTCTGCGCTCCGGTCTTCGCGTCGAAGCGCGTGAGAATCCCGTTGTGAGTGAGCACATAGATACCTCCGTCGTAAGCCAGTTCCGTCGGAAGATAGGTTCCCGCTTTGCGCTGCACCCAGGCTACGGAATCGTTCAGCTTCGCTCCATCCGCTGTCGTCAGGTCGCCGCTGGCGCCCGGTTTGATCGCGGCCAGCGCCTTGCCCGTTCCCCCATTCACATACAATAGGCCATCGTAGGCGAACGGACTCGGTATGGGCATCGCCGACATCCCCCCCAGCCGCCACAGTTCTTTGCCCGTCAGATCGTAACTGATCGCCGCGCCCGGGCCGATCGTCACAATCTCCGTTCGACGCGAATTCTTCCAGATGAAAGGACTGGCCCATCCCGTTTGCCGGTCGGCGCCCTCCACATGCAGCGAGCGATTGGTGCGCCACACCTGCTTTCCCGTACTCCTGTCGAAGGCGGCGATAAATTGCTGCTTTTCGTTGTCGTTGATAATGATCACTAGGTCATTCACCAAAGCGGGCGAAGACCCGGTGCCGAAATCCATAATGGTCGGGTAGCTCTCAAGCGCCGTTTTCCAGACCTGGTTGCCATCGAAATCGTAGGCATAAAGCCCCAGGTTGGTGATATACACGTAAACCCGCTTCCCGTCCGTAACCGGAGTTTCCGAACAGAAGCTGTTCTTGCGATGGCGTCCTCCCGGCGGGTGTCCCGCATAGAACTCCCGCTTCCAGTTGATGTTCCCGCTGCCGCCGTCGATTGAATAAAGCCAGTAATGCAGCGAGACTTCTTTAGGCAATTCGAAATCGCGCTCATTGAGCTTGTCGATCAACGCCTGTCCTTCTAGTCCTTGCTTCTCAAGCTGGGCGGCATATTCGTTGGAATAGTCGGTTCCTTTTTGCGGCTGTTTCGCTTTGCCGTCGGTGGTCACCGTGGTGATAAAGATGTTATGCCCATCCACAATCGGCGAAGACCAGCCCAAACCCGGCACGCTAGCCGTCCACTCGACATTCACAGTCTTCGACCATTTGTCGGGAAGATTGGCGTTACCGGAGGCGGGGTTCGATGAAGGTCCGCGGAACCCCGGCCAGTCAGGGCCTGCCGCAAACGCGTAGGCGCCCATCAAAAGCGAAAGAATCACCCTGTGCATGATTCTATTGGACTATAATTGCCATGAAACGTCACCGTCGGCATCCCCATGACCACCACAAATACTCTCCTAACCCGCCGCAACCTGCTGGGAATTATCCCGGCGGCGCTGGCGGTTCCGGCTTTTCCTGCGTTTGCTCAGAGCGGATCCCCCGGCGGCCCCGCGCCGGCGCCTGTAAGAGTCGACCCCAAACGTATGGACCGCGCCTTGGCGGAGATGGTCGAAAGCGGGCGCGCCGCCGGCGTTTCCGCCCTCGTCTGGCAGGATCGCCGCGAGACGTATTTCGGCGCCGCCGGCTTTGCCGACCGCGAGGCCGGACGCCCTATGACTCGCGACGCCATCGCCCAGATCTATTCCATGACCAAGCCCGTGACGGGAGTCGCGCTGATGCGGCTGTGGGAGCAGGGCAAGTTCGGCATGGACGATCCGCTATATCGCTACTTGCCGGCCTTCCAATCCATGCGCGTTTACGACGGGAAAGACGCTTCGGGGTCGCCAATCTATCGCGCGGCCGCCCGCCCCATCACCGTGCGCGACATCATGCGGCACACCGCCGGTTTCGCCTACGGAGCGGGCGACACTCCCGCTCACGACGCCTTCGTTAAAGCCGATCCCATGTCCCTCGATATCGACTTGGTAGAGATGGGCAAACGCCTCGCCGCCGTGCCGCTCCTTTTCGACCCGGGCGCGCGCTGGAGCTACAGCATCGCGGTGGACGTGCAGGCTCTGCTCGTAGAAACGCTATCCGGACAAAAGTTTGCGGATTACGTGCGTGACTCGGTCTTGCAACCCTTAGGCATGCGTGAAACCGCCTGGCGCCAGCCGGATCAGCGACTGCCTAGGCTGGCGGCGATGTATCGCGTTTCGGAGGGCAAGTTGGTTCGCGAATCCGACGACAACATTCGGCGTCTCAACTTCCACGATAATCGTCTGACCGGAGGCGGATTTGGGCTGGCTTCCACCGTGGATGACTATATGCGTCTGGCGCGCATGCTCCTGAATCTGGGCGAGCTCGACGGTGCCCGGCTCCTCAAGCCTTCCACGGTGAAACTGATGTCCACCGATCAACTGGATCCGCGCATTACCAATCGTGGCTTCCTTCCAGGGAAAGGCTCGGTAGGATTCGGCATGGATTTCGCCGTGCGCGTTTCACAGCCGCAAAAACCGGAAGAGAACCGCGGAGCCGTGGGGGAGTTTTTCTGGGATGGCGCGGCCTCCACGCTCTTCTGGGTGGACCCCGCCAACCGCCTGGCTGCCGTATTCTTCACCCAGAAGATGCCGTTCGATGGCGCCCTGCACCGCGAGATTCGCGCCGCCGTCTACGGGCCGGGCTATCTCGGCCCGCGCGGCGACTAACCATGACTCTTCTGCTTCTGACCGTCGCCGCCATCGCTTTTCTGTTGTTCCTGATTCTGGGCGTAAAGCTGCACGCCTTCTTGGCGCTGATGCTCACCAGCCTGGGGCTGGGGCTGGCATCCGGTATGCCGCCTGCGGAACGTGCTGAAGTCCATCCAAAGCGGCTTCGGCGAAGCGCTGGGGTTTATTGCCATTGTGCTGGGGCTGGGCGCCATGATCGGCGGATATCTCGAACACTCCGGCGGCGGGCGCGCCCTCGCCGACTGGCTGTTGTCCAAATTCGGCCGCGAACGAGCGGCGTGGGCTATGTTGCTGGCTGCCTTCCTGGTCGGGCTGCCCATTTTCTTTGAGGTCGGCTTCATCATTCTCGTGCCGGTAGTCTGGAATCTGGCGCGCGAGTCGAAGCGCTCGTTGTTGTTCTACGGTTTGCCCATGGCAGCCGCGCTGACGGTGCCACATGCCCTGGTTCCTCCCCACCCCGCTCCCGCCGCGGCCGCGCAATTGCTCGGCGCCGATTTGGGGCGCGCCATTCTTTACGGCGCCGCCTTGTCCATTCCCATGGCGATTGCCGGCGGCATCGTGTACGGGGGATGGATCGCGCGGCGCATAAACATTGGCCTTCCACGCAATGGCGCCCAAACTATCCGATATCCCTTCATCGGGCGGCGCGCCTCCCATTCCAATGGTCGTGGCGCTGCTCCTGTTGCCCATCGCATTGATTCTGGCGGCGACCGTCGCGGGGCCTAGGCATCCGTCGCTGCAATTCGCTGGACATCCCTTTACGGCACTGATCGTGACTCTTCTCGCGTGCATGTTGTTTCTTGGGTGGCGCCGCGGATTGCAACGCGCGCAGCTCTTAAAGCTCAGTACCGAAGCTCTGGCCCCCATCGCTTCCCTGCTTCTCATCATGGGAGGTGGAGGCGCTTTCAAGCAGATCATCGTGGATACCGGAGTCGGCGCCTATACGGGAAAACTCTTGGCGGCTTCCCCCATCTCGCCCTTGCTCGTTGGCTATTTGGTGGCCGCTGCGATGCGCGCCGCACAAGGCTCCGCGACGGTCGCCATCATCACCGCCGCCGGCATCATCGCGCCATTAATGAAGACCATGACGGGAGTGCATCCCGAGATGATGTACCTCGCCGTATGCTGCGGCGGCACCATGATCTCGCACGTCAACGATGCCGGCTTCTGGATGGTCAATCAATACTTTGGACTGACGGTGCCCGAAACGCTCAAAAGCTGGACCGCGATGAAGGTAGTAACTTCGCTTTGCGGATTTGCGATACTCATGACGATCCAACTGTTCGTATAGGGAATCGAAAAAATATTCTTCGACGGTCGTCACTTTCTCCGATACCGCCCGTATATATATCTTGATGTCAGTTACTGAGAGGAAGCCGGATTGAGCAAGCCAACCGACCTCGTGCAGGGTACCCTCGATCTGCTGGTTCTGAAGGTGATCGCACGAGAGCCGATGCACGGCTGGGCGATCGCGCAACGCATCCGGCAGATCTCCGGCGACGTTCTGCAGGTGGGACAGGGCGCTCTTTATCCCGCGTTGCACAAGTTGGAGCAGAACGGCTGGATTACGGCCGAATGGGCCATCAGCGAGAACAATCGCCGGGCGAAGTACTACACCCTGAGCCGGGCGGGGCGGAAATACCTGGAACGGGAAACCGCGCAATGGGAGCGCCTGGCCACAGCCATTTCGTTGGTAGTGCGCACTACCTGACGGAGCGCGCATGCGGCTGGAAAAAATGGTCTATCTGCGGCTGCGGTCCCTGTTCACGCGCTCTTCGGTGGACCAGGAACTCGACGAAGAGCTCCGTTACCACATCGAGCGGCAGATAGAGGAAGACGTCGCCGCGGGCATGAGCCCGGTCGAAGCCCGGCACGCGGCGCTGCGCGGCTTTGCCGGCTTCGAGCAGCGTAAAGAAGAGTGCCGCGACGCGAGGGGACTGAATATGATCGACCATCTAACGCAGGATCTGAAATTCGCCAACAGGCAATTATGGAAACAACCGGCGTTCGCCGCAACCGCCATCCTGATGCTGGCGATGGGCCTGTGCGCCAGTGTCGCCATCTTCGCTTTCGTCGACGCGGCGTTGATCAAGCCGCTCCCGTACTCACATCCTGAGCGCCTGGTGGGAGTTTATGAAAGTACACCGCAATGCCCAAGCTGCAATCTCTCATATCTTGACTACCTTGACTGGAAGAAGCTGAACAAGACACTCGAGTCGCTGGAAGCTTATACCAATACGGAATTCATCGTCAGCTCGGCGGGAGGCGCGAAAATGGCGCGTGGCGCACGCGTCAGCGCCGGGTTCTTCCGAGCCTTGGGAGTCACCCCGGTAATGGGCCGCGACTTTACCGGTGATGACCCGTTGGCCGAAGCCAAAACCGTGCTGCTGAGCAACTCGGCCTGGCGCAGCCGCTACGGCGGACGTCCCGATATCGCCGGAAAAACGGTGGTTCTCGACAATGCCGCATACACCGTGATCGGCGTGTTGCCGCCCGATTTCCACTTCGCGCCCATGGGTCCGGCGGAATACTGGGCGCCGCTGGATGGGCGGGGTTCTTGTGAAGTCAGGCGGAGTTGTCACAACCTGTACGGCGTTTCGCGCCTGAACAACGGCGTTACCATTCGCATGGCTTCGTCCGATACGGCCGTGATCGCAAAGCAACTAGAGCGGCAATATCCCGATTCGAACCGCGGGCAGGGCGCCCGTGTCGTGCCACTGAGCGAGGTCATCGTGGGCAATGTCCGGCCGATATTGCTGGTGCTGCTGGCGGGTGCGGGTTTACTGTTGCTGATCGCTTGCGTGAATATCGCCAGCCTGTTGCTGGTGCGGTCCGAAAGCCGCCGTCGCGAGATGGCCGTGCGCACGGCTCTGGGCGCATCGCGCAAGCGTCTGCTCCGCCAATTGATTACGGAAGGTCTGCTGCTGGTGGCGGCCGGCAGCGCCCTCGGGTTGATTTCCGCCGTTTGGGCCATGCGGTTGCTGAGCAGCCTGGTGCCCGCCGCCCTGATGGAAGGCGCTCCTTTTCTGGCCGAACTGGGATTGAATTTTCGCGTTTGCCTGTTTGCCTGCGGAATCGCCCTGGCGGCCTCGACTCTGTTCGCTCTCACGCCCATGTTGCGGATGTCTTTCACGGAAATGCGCGCGGACCTGGCGTCGGGAAGCCGCGGTGCCGGGGGACTTACCTGGCGGCGGCTGGGCGCCAAGTTGGTAGTGGTCGAGCTGGCTACCGCGGTGGTGCTCCTGGTGGGCGCCGGCCTCCTGGGTCAAAGCTTATACCGCCTGTTGCATGTGTACACGGGCTTCCAACCGGACCACCTGGTCTCGGTCGATTTGGCCGTGCCGGCGGCAAGCTATGGCAAGGATCCCCAAGCGGTTGCTTTGCTCCGCCGCATCCTGTCCAGCGTCTCAGCCATGCCTGGGGTGATCTCAGCCGGAGTCACCAGCACCTTGCCGATCAGTTGCAATTGCAACACGGATTGGATCCGGTTCGTCGGCAAACCTTACAATGGCCAGCACAACGAAGTGAACGAGCGCGACATCAGCCCCGCCTTCTTCGCCACCTTAAAAGCTCGCCTGTTACACGGCCGCTACTTCACCGATGCCGACGACTTGACCAGGACTCACGTAGCAGTGGTCAACGCGGCCCTGGTGCGAAAATACTTCCCCGGTGAAGATCCGATCGGGAAGCAATTCGGCGACACCTCGCTGTCCCCGCAATCCCTCCGCACCATTGTCGGCGTGGTGGATGACATCCGGGATGGCGCGCTCGATTCGGAGATCTGGCCGTCCGAGTACCTGCCTTTCAATCAGAGTACGGACACGTTCTATTCGCTGGTTGTTCGCACGGCGCAGAGCCCTGAGGCGATCCTGCCGGCGCTGGCGGCGGCGATCCGGGAAATCGATCCGGGTATCGTCGCAACCGGAGGAGCAACGTTCCAGAACCGCATTGAGATTTCGCCGTCTGCTTACCTGCGCCGTTCTTCGGCATGGCTGGTGGGCGGTTTCGCGGTGCTCGCGTTAGTGCTGGGCGTGATTGGAATTTACGGCGTAATTGCCTATTCCGTCAGCCAGAGAACCCGCGAGATCGGGGTACGAATGGCGCTCGGTGCGCAACAGAGAACCGTGTTTGCGCTGGTTCTGCGGGAAGCCTGCTGGCTCATCGCCGGAGGACTCGGTCTGGGAGTGGTGGGCGCGCTGGCGCTAACCCGCCTGATGCGCACGCTGCTATTTGGCGTCGCGTCGTGGGATGTCCCGACGTTAATCGCGGTGGCTGTGGTGCTGGCCCTATCGGCGCTATTTGGCAGTTTTTTCCCGGCGCGCCGAGCTGCCTCAGTGGATCCCGTTGAGGCGCTGCGGTCGGAATAACAAGACTAATGTTTACCCTCGCTGATCCTCGTTTGCGCCGCGCTGACGGCATGCCAGGTAGTGTCTGACCACGGAAGCGGCGTCTTAGGGGTGCGCTCCAGTCAGGGTCCGGCGGATGAGATCCACTGCTCCAGACGGTTAGCGTGGGTGCGGCTGGAGCGGCGCTCGGAGCCATCGGAGAGCCGTACCATGAATTTCCGATTCTCGATCGAGCACCGCCTCGCGATCTGCTAGTACAACTAGTACAAGTAGTGGTTGCCCTGAAACCTTCAAAATCGCCATAAAATCCTTTGGAATCGAGTAGCAGTAGTATATAATCGGACACCAGACTCTGACCGCGCCGTCTGAATTTCCATCTCTCGTTGAGGGCATCAAACTGAAGCTGAGACTCCTCGGCCTGCTGTGCCTGTTCGCTTTAGGCTCTTTCGCGCAGGAGGTCGACTGCTCTAACCTGCCGACCCAATTTACCGGAAGCGAATTTCCGTCAGGCGATTTCTTTGCCAACTTCGTCAACCCCTGTTACACCATTCCCCTGACCTCCGGCACATCGGCCAAGACCGATCAAAATGACTTTTTTTGGGCCTTCTTTTATAAAGTCAATCCCAAGTATCAGTTGATCATCGTCGGCGCTTATCCCAATTCTCGTTTCTTCTCGGTCACCGCATACGACGACCATCGTTTGCCATCCCAAGCCATTGAAGACGTCAACATCGTTCCCTTGACTTCGGCTTACGTCAACCCGTACCAGCCCAACGTCCCCTATCAGGGCGGCCAGATGTACGCCGTGCCCTTGGGTTTCGAGGGCACCCCCGGCGTCCAGGAAAACGGCTGCCTGATGAACAACTACAACGTGGCCCCCAACGCCCTGGATGGAACGCTGCGCCACCAGGGAGCCAACTGGAACACCGACCCGGACTTCTTTCAAACCTACCCGGGGCAGCCGTCGCACGTTGTGGATACGCCGCAGCACACCAACCCCCCGCATGCCGGCTACGTCATGGTTCGCGCCTACGTGGATATCAATCAGAATGACGCGCGCACTACGCCCATGGTGATCGTACGTGATGTCAACACCGGTTGCGCCTATCCCGCCGCCTACGCGCTCAACGTTCTCCAGGAGGTCTCCACCGATAGCGTCCAGACCAGTTGGTTGGACACGGTTCAGTGGAACGCGCACGGGACCTATGACAGCGATTATCTGCCCTGGCTATGCTACGCCACCGACTCGCGCAACCAGATCATTTGGCAGCGCGATGGGCAAGCCGTGGAGTACCCGGATACGTTTGGCACTTACACTCACGCCGTATTCCCCACGAATTTGCCGTCCACTCTGGCGGCCGCCGGCGAAGTGATTCGCGTATCCCTGCGGCTGCCCGTTGTTCCGCCCACTCCGTGTACCAACGGATGTTCACGCTCCGGCAATGAACAGGTCCGCTACACGGGCTTGTCCTTTAATTCCCCTAACGGAAACGCGCTGCTCAGCATCGGAGATTACCAATTCAACCAGGACGCCAACGGATATGCCACTCTGATCGTCGGCACGGGCGCCACCATCCCCTCCTGGATTACTCCAGCCAACGGCTACACCTTCGTCGATCTCACGCAAGTTTCCGGCTACCAGAACTTGGATGCCGTTCAGTTCCGGAATATTCTGACGTCTCCCACGTTTGCGTGTTCAACGGTAAACGTGCCGTATAAGACCACGGTTTGGACCCCGAACGGAAGCCTGATCGGAGATTATCTGCCGGTAATCGACTTCCCGGTGGCGTCCACCCTGCCCCCCGTGACCAGCGAACTGATCGGGCCCAGCGCTTGCGGCCAGTTGCCTGTGGGCGTCCCGGCCGTATCGCCGGCTTGTGGCCTGCTTCCATCCAATCCCATGAGCGTCTCGCCGATTCTCGCCCCGTCTCCCGGTGAGGCCGTGTCCGGCGCACAACCACTGCCACCCATCGATATCATGGGGGCCGGCTTCGGCTTTGTGCCGGGCGAGCCGTTCAGTGGCGCCACAAATTATTTGTCGTTCACCGACTTTACGCAGAACTGGACCGCCGGCCCGCCCGGAAGTCCCTGCACCGTTACCGTCTCAAAATGGGCCGACAATCGCATCGAGGCCATACCCAACGTGGACACGGCTGGCCTTTGCCCCATGCTGCCCGGAGATCAACTCGGCATCTCCATCTGGAATCCGCAAACCGGAGCAGGCCCCGTCACCGCGACCGTGAACGTAAATCCCCCGGTCGTTTCAACCTTCGCACTCTCCGCTACCTCGACGCTGGTAGGAAGCGCCGGCAGTGGCGGCAGCGTGGAGATCAACGCTGTAGGGCCTTTCATCGCCCTTTCCAATTCCCCGTGGTTGCAGGTTCAGACTGTCAGCGGAGTCGGCAATACGGTTTTTCGATATACGTATGGCACCAACAGCAACGCCAACCAGCGGATCGGAACTTTGACCCTCGCCGGTCTGACCTTCACCGTGACTCAAGTGGGCGCGAGTTACACCCCCGCCACCGCTACCCTTCCGCTAGTAACTAGCGGATTGAATGCCCCCAACGGAGTCGCCGTGGATAGCCAGGGGAACGTCTATATCGCCGACACCGGCAATAACGCCATACGCAAGTATTCGCCCTCCACCCAGCAGCTAACCCCGCTGGTCACCTCCGGTATGAACGGCCCGGTCGGAGTCGCGGTCGACGCGACCGGCAATGTCTATATCGCGGATGCCGGTAATCATGCCATCGAGCAATGGAATGTCGCCGCCCAACAGTTGAACACCCTCGCATCCGGCTTGGGAGATCCTGACGGAGTCACCTTCAGCGCCGCCACCGGTAACTTATATTTTTCCGATGGCACGAACAATGACATTGACGTTTGGAATGCAACCAACCCGGGATCGGTGGTAGTGGCTTCCTCCGGATTGAACGGCCCCAGCGGCCTGGCAGTCGATGATCTCGGAAACGTCTACTTCGCCAACACTCTGGCCGACCAGATCCAGGTCTGGTCCCCAGCCACCCAACAAGCCACACCATTAGTGACCACCGGCTTGGCTCAGCCGTCCGGCGTTGCCGTAGACACGCTGGGCAACGTCTACTTCGCCGACACCGGCCAGAACGCCATCCTCAAATGGAACGCCGGAACGAACTCCGTCAACACCCTGGTATCTACCGGCCTCAACCACCCCAGCGGAGTCGCGGTCGATACCCAGGGCAACGTCTATGTCGCCGATACCGGCAATAACGCCATTAAGGAATTCAGTTTCGTCAACCTGGACCTCTCCACCACCAACGTCAACGAGCCGGCCGGCGCGGGAACCGATTCCGTAACGTTCAAAGTGCTTCCCTCCGGTACACCCGTCACCGCCACCAGCAGCGTGCCGTGGCTGACCATCACCAGCGTCAAGGCCAGCACCATCAGCTTCTCGTTCCTGGCCAACACCTCGGGCGCGATTCAAAACGGCGCCATCAACGTGCTCGGCCAGACCATCACGGTCTTGCAGGATTGCGACAATCCCGCCACCCTCACCAAGACAGCCGGCGATCTGCAATCTGCCGCCATCGGACAGCCCTATGCCGCGCCCTTCCAGGTGACCGTGGTGGACACCAAGGGCATCCCCATCGCCGGTGTGCCCGTGGCCTTCTCCATCAACGCCGGAACAGGCGGAGCCAGCGGAACCTGGAGCACCACCCCCCCCATGCCCGTGGCCACCAACTCCAGCGGAGTCGCCACCGCGCCGGTCCTGACCGCCAACAGCATCCCCGGCCAGTTCACCGTAACCGCCACCATCAACCACATCAGCGTAACTTTCACGTTGACCAACGTCAATTTCGCCCTGGCCGCTTCTTCCGTCAACGTCGGCAGCGCGCCAGGCAACGGCGCCGTCTATCTGACCGCCAGTGGACCGTGGACCGCGGTGAGCAGCGCCCCCTGGCTGCAAGTGGCTCCCGGAAGCGCCAGCGGATCCGGCGGAGCGTTGATCTCATTCAGCTACGCCGCCAACACCGGCACCACCGCGCAGACCGGCGCCATCACCATCGCCGGATTGACCTTCACCGTCAATCAGGCCAGCGCCAACTATACCCAGACCTTCCCCGTCACCACCCTGATTTCCACCGGCGTGAGCATGCCCCAGGGCGTCGCCGTGGATGCCCAAGGCGACGTCTACGTGGCCGACACCGGAAACAACGCGGTCGAAGAACTGGTAGCTTCTTCGCAGCTATGGAATCCCATCATCGTTTCCGGATTGAATGCGCCCACCGCGGTGGCCGTCGATTCCCAAGGCAATTTGTATGTCGCCGACGCCGGCGACTTCGCCATCAAAGAGTGGAATGCGTCCAAGCAGGTCCTGACCGCGCTGGTCGACGGTATGACGCAGCCTTACGGCGTAGCACTCGATGCGCAGGCGAACGTCTACTTCTCCGATGCGGGCGCCAACATCATTCAGAAGTGGACCGCTTCCAGCAGCCAGCTCAACACTCTGATCACCGGCGCAACCCAGCCGCGAGGCTTGGCGCTCGATCAATTCGGCAACATCTACTTCGCCAACGCGGGCGGCAATAACGTCGAGAAGTGGAGCCCTTCCACGCAGCAGACCACCGTCGATTTTTCGGCTGGCGTCGCACAGCCGGCGGGCATTGCCATCGACGGCCAGGGCAACATCTACTTCTCCGAGCCCGCCTCCAACGCCATCCTGCAATGGAATGCCGCCAACCAGCAGTTGGTCCCGGCGGTTTCCGCGGGCCTGAATAACCCGGCCGGACTCGCGGTCGACATGCAGGGCAACGTCTATGTGGCGGATCAGAATAACAACGCCATCAAGAAGATTACTCCGGCCTATCTCGCGCTGAGCACCACCAACATGAACGAAGGCGCATCATCCGGTTCGGATTCGCTGACGGTCCTGGTGCTGCCCGCCACCCTCCCCATCACCGCCACCAGCAATCAATCCTGGTTGACCGTCACCAGCGTCTCCGGCGGTACCATCGGCATCGCGTTCCAAAGCAACACTTCCGCCGCGCCGCGCGTCGCAATGGTGAACGTGCTGGGCCTCACCGTCACCGTGACCCAGGCCGGAGATACGGTCGGCGCCCTCACGATCACAGCCGGCAACAACCAGACCGCGCCGATCGGCCAGCCCTTCCCGGCAGCCCTGCAGGTCAACGTCACCGATGCCAACGGCATTCCGTTGCAGGGCGCGCCGGTCATCTTCACCATCAACCCGGCATCCAACGGCGCCGCCGGCGCCTGGAGCGGCACGCTCCCCGTCTCCGTGCCAACCGATCAGAACGGCAACGCCTCCGCGCCCCTGCTCACCGCCAACAACATCGCCGGTGCATTCACCGTCACGGCCAGCGCCGGTTCCGTGAATGCGGCATTCACGCTAACGAATGAGTTCATCGGCCTGAGCGCTTACACCCTGTATGTGCCCAGCACCGCCGGCAGTAGCGAAGTGCTGCTGGTGGCCGCCGGACCCTGGACGGCGGTGAGCAGCGCCTCGTGGCTGACGGTCAACGCCGGCACTTCCGCCGGCGCCGGCAACGCCGTGATTACCTTCAGCTATGCGGCCAACCCCGGCTCCGCCCCCCAGACGGCCACGGTCAACGTCTCCGGCCAGATCCTCAACGTCACGCAAGCGGGCACGGGATTTGTACCCGTGGCCCAACTCAAAGGGCTGATCACTTCCGGCTTGGCGAGTCCCCAGGGCGTCGCTGTCGATTCGCTAGGGAACGTCTACATCGCCGATACCTCGAACAACGCCATCAAGGAGTGGAATGCCGCTACCCAGCAGGTCACCACGCTGGTTTCCGGACTCAGTGGACCCACCGGCGTGGCCGTCGATCAATACGGCAACGTCTATTTCACCGACAACGGTCACAACGCCATCAAAGAATATTTGCCGTCCACCCAGCAGGTGAACACTCTGGTCGGTTCACAACTCAGCGGACCGTCTGGCATCGCCGTGGATAGGCTCGGCAACGTGTACTTCTCGGATACCCGGCACAACGCCATTAAGGAATGTAGTCCGCCCACCAACACCGTGACGACGCTGGTGTCCACGGGGCTCTCGCTTCCGCGCGGCGTGGCGGTCGACTGGCGGGGCAACGTGTATTTCGCCGATAGTGGCAACAACGCGCTGAAGGAGTGGGCCGCCAACACCGGATTGGTCACCGCGCTGATCTCCCTCGGGTTGGCGACTCCCTGGGGAGTGGCCGTCGACGGGGAAGGCAACGCCTACGTTGCCGACAGCCTGGACAATCAGGTGAAGCAGTGGAACGAACAACAGCAACAGATCATCCCGCTCGTCACCACCGGGTTGAAGCTGCCCAAAGGCCTTGCCCTCGATGCGTCGAATAATATCTACATCGCCAGCACGAATGCGAACTCCATCCAGAAATTGACCCAGGCTTACGTGCAGTTCAGCGCCACCAGCATCAAAGTCGGATACAAGGCCGGCACAAGCTCCTTCAACGTGCAGGTGCTTCCAGCCAATACTTCGTGGGCGGCTACCTGTAACCAAAGTTGGCTGACCATCACCGGCATCTCCAACGGGACAGTCAGCTTCTCTTACACGGCGAATGTGTTGCCCACCAAGCGGGCTGCGCAGATCAACGTATTAGGCCAGATCGTTACCGTCAACCAGGGTGGCAACTAAGGCAATCCCGTAACATCGGGAAACTCGAATATGGAGCCGCACTAACAGAACCAACGACTGAATCCAGGAGCAAAAACAGTTAGATCAGGTTAAAACTCCATGTTTCAGCCCGGTAGACATTGAGCGCAATTCAGTGATGCGATTGGCGCGGCTCCGCGCTTGAGCTTTCCGGCCTTAACGAGGACCCTTGGTTGGGCGCTGCCTGGATTCAACTGATACCGCAAGGCCTGCAAACGGGCTTCCCGGGCTGCGGTTTCGGCACGTAACAGGCGTTCCCTTTCCTCCGAATCGGCGTGCCATTGCTTGATGCTGAAATACAGGCTGGACCAACTGAACGCGTCACTTTCCGGCTTGCGCGCTCAGCCCCTACGGTAACTTTCCTGGGCATCGATTCCGCCCCGCGCCCGCTCGGCGGTGCCGCCTGAGTGCCTATAATATCCTTAGTCCATGCCAAGAATCTCCAGGCAAGCCATTCTTTTTCTCATGGCGGGCATTCCCGCGCTGCTAGCCCAGGGCAGCCATCCAGGGATGGGGTCGATCCCATTCCCCGGCGGCGTCACCTTTCGCGTGTGGGCGCCCGACGCTGCCAGCGTGTTTGTCGAAGGCGATTTTAATAGCTGGTCCGCTACCGCCAACCCACTGGTCTCCGAAGGGGACGGCAACTGGTCCAACGACGTCGCAGGCGCCATAACAGGACAAGCTTACCGCTACGTCCTCGCCAGCCCTGGTTTCGCCACCGTCACCCGGCGCGATCCATATAGCCGCGTGGAAACGGAAGCCGATTACAACCTGGGCAACTCCATCGTCTACGACACCAACGCCTACCAATGGCAGAGCCAGCCGTTCACCGCGCCGCCCTTGGCCGGCCTCGCTATTTATGAGATGGAGATCGGCACGTTTGCCCCGAATGGCGGCAAGCAGGGCAGCTTCCAATCCGCCATCGCCAAACTAACCAGCATTTCGTCGCTCGGATTCAATGCGGTTGAGGTGATGCCGGTCGTCGAAAACCCGCCCCACAACATCGGGTACGGACCCACCGATCAACTGGCGGTACAAAACGAAGTCTACGGCGGCCCGGATAGTTTCAAGGCTTTTGTGGACGCCTGCCACTCCCTGGGCCTCGCGGTGATCCTGGACATCGTTCACAATCACTGGGGACCTGGGGACTTGACCACCGACGATTACGACGGCTGGCACACCACCGAATACCCGGGCGGAATCTATTTCTACGACGTTGACGATTGGAATTCGCCTTTCGGGCCCCGGCCCAATTATTCCAGCCCGAACGTCGCGCAGTACATTCTCGATTCCTTGACCATGTGGAACAGCGAATATCGAATCGACGGCTACCGTTGGGATTCCGTATCGAACATCTACAACACCAACAGCGGCGCCGGCGCCAATTTGCCGGATGGCTGGAGTCTCCTGCAAAACGGCAACCTCCAGAACCTCAGCCAGAATGCCGCGTCCATCGCCATTGCCGAAGATCTGACAGGCAACGCCGCGGTGACCGCTCCCATCTCCCAGTCGGGCGCAGGCTTTGCCAGCCAATGGAACGGAAACTTTGTATCCAATTTGCGCACGCAGTTGACGCAATCGAGCGACGGGACGGTGAACATGGATCTGGTCGCCAGCGCCATCGGGCAGGCATTTAACGGCACTTATACTCAGAATTTGAATTATACGGAGTCGCACAATGAAGTGACGGACGGCGGCCAGCGGTTGACCACGCTGATCGACCCCGGCGCTTCCACCAGCTGGCTGTCGCTGAAGAAGAGCACCCTGGGGGCCGGCATCCTGTTCACGTCGCCCGGGGTACCTATGATTTTCCAGGGCCAGGAATTCGTGGAGAATGAGCCTCTGGTTTATAACCAGCCGCTCCAATGGCAGCTCGCCACCCAATTCGCGGGCATTCGCAAGCTTTGGGGAGCGCTGATTTCCGCGCGCAAGAACGCAGCGGGACTGACACCCAACCTGACCGGCAATGGTCTGAACATCTACCAGGTTGATAACACGAACAAGTTGATCGCTTTCGAGCGGTTCGATTCGCAGGCGCCTGGCAGCGTCGTCGTGGTAGCCAATTTCACCGGCAACACCGAAACCGGCAGGCAGGTCGGATTTCCATCCTCCGGAACCTGGGTCACGCGATTCAACAGCGACAGCAAGATTTACAGCTCTCTGTTTTCCGGGGCAGGCTCGAAGTCGGTGAAAGCCACCGGCGCACCGTATTCCGGCATGCCGTGTAGCGGCAGTTTGACGATCGGTCCGTATTCGCTCATGATTCTGTCTCCACAGTAACAACCATTGGCTCGACGCCTTTGGTACCAGGGCATGACATACATCTCCGCTGCGCAGGGCGGGGCGGTGGCGACGTTTGGCGGATACATCTCGGGCCCCGGCCGCAACGACGCCTGGCTCTTCACCCTATCGAGGTAAGGAAGGGGACATTTCTAACGAGGCTTGACACCTCCGAGGTCGAACTCTTGACTTCGCATTCCATTTATTCTACTATGCAGAGGAAATATGCCATCGCGAGCCTACCTCGGCGAATTGGAACAAATTGTGCTCCTCGCCTTGATCCGCCTCGGTGACCACGCCTACGGCGTCCCTATCCGCCAGGACATCGAGAAACGCACCAAACGCGGCATTTCCATCGGCGCGCTCTACCGTACGCTGGAACGGCTGGAGGAAAAAGGATTCGTCAGTTCCACCTTCGGCGACCCTACCCCGGAACGCGGCGGCCGCGCCAAACGCTTCTTCCGCGCCGAACCATCGGGGCTGCAGGCCCTGCGCCGCACCCGCAACGCAATAGATGTCATGTGGGAAGGCCTCGATCTCAAGAGCATCTAACCCATGAAACGCAACCCACCACGCCTCGCCTCCTTCCTGGTTCGCGACGAGTCTGTCCTCGGCGACCTCCTTGAAGAATTCAACACCTGCGAACGCTCGAACCCCTGGTTCTGGAAACAGGTCTGGAGCTTGCTCTGGCTTGCTCGCGCCTCGGAAAAACGTGAAAGGAGACATTCCGTGAATCTGCTCAACGATCTTTGGACCGACCTCCGTTTCGCCGCGCGATCCATCGCCAAAAACCCTGGCTTCGCCGGCGTTATCATCCTCGCTATTGCTCTGGGCGTCAGCGTGAATACCGCTGTCTTCACCATGGTCAACGCCCTCGCGCTTCGCCCCCTGCCTGTGCCCGGCGCGCGCCGTGTAGCCGGCATCTACCAGCAGTTTCAAGGGACCGTGTCCCGGAATGTGAACGGTGAGCCGAGCCTCTTTTCCTACCCGGAATACCAGAGCTATCGCGATCAAAATCGCGTGTTTTCCGGCCTCGCCGCTTACTACCCGCAATTTCGCGCGACCCTCGCCGGCGAGCGTCCCCGCGACATGAGCGGCGAACTCGCCACCTGCAACTATTTCTCTACTTTGGCGATCCGCCCCTCCATCGGCCGCGCCTTCGCCGCCTCCGATTGCACCGCCGCCGGTTCTCCCGTTGTGGTGCTCAGCGATAGCGCGTGGCGTACCGTCTTCGCCGCCGCACCCGATATCCTTGGCAAGTCGATTACTCTCAATCGCACCAACCTTACTGTAATCGGCGTAGCGGCCCCGGGATTTCATGGCGCACAGGTTTCCGCCGCCGAATTCTGGGCGCCCCTGACTTTAGACCCTCTCATCCACCCGGGCGACGCCATGAAACAGGACAACCTGAGCTGGCTCGCCCTGGTCGGCCGCCTGAAGAGCGGGATAACGCTTGATGAAGCTAAAGCCAACCTGAGCGTCATCGCCGCGCGCATTGACCGCCTCCACCCAGGCCGCAAAACCACCCTGTCCGTCGACATGGCGACCTTGATGAACGTGCCGGAAGAGCGCCACATCGTCCTGACTGTAGCGGCGGTAATCTTCGCGGCCGTAAGCCTTGTCCTGCTGATCGCCTGCGCCAACGTCGCTAACTTACTTCTGTCTCGCGCCACCGCTCGCCAGAAGGAAATCGCCGTGCGCTTGTCGGTCGGCGCCAGCCGCGCCCGTCTCCTTCGTCAACTGCTCACCGAAAGCGTCTTGCTCGCTATCCCCGGCGGTCTCGTAGGAGCCATGGCCGCCAGCCTGTGCATGACGCCCTTATTCTTGATGTTCGTCTCCGCTCTTCCCGGAGATGCCCCGCCGGTGTCGCTGAACCTGAATCCCGACATTCGCGTCCTTGCCTACACCCTGGCAGTCACGATCGTCACGGGAATCGTGTTCGGCCTTGCTCCCGCATTGCAGGCCACCCGTCCCGATCTCACCGCCGCCCTCAAAGCCGAAGGCAGCGGTTCCGGCACGCACTCCTCGCGCGGCCGCCTGCGCGGCATTCTGGTCGTTGCCCAGGTTTCCGTCTGCCTGGTGCTGCTCATTACCGCCGGCCTGCTGGCCCGTGGGCTCCAGGCTGCGCAACACATCCAGCCCGGCTTTCGTACCGATGGCGTTGTCGCCGTAAGGTTCGATCTCGAACAGCAGCGTTACAACCAACCGAGCGCCGCGGAATTTCATCGCGCGCTGGCTGAACGCCTGCTATCTCTGCCTGGCGTGGACGCCGTGGCTAATGCCGCGGTTGTGCCGCTCAGTATGGAAACCTGGGGCGGCGATGTCAAAATTGCCGGCCAGTCCAGCGGAATGTCCGACCACTACAACCTGGTTTCGCCGGATTTCTTCTCCCTGTTGGGAATCCCCATCATCCACGGCCGCAACTTCACTGCCCAGGAAATGAACGGTACCGCAAAGGTCGCCATCGTGATGGAATCCACCGCGCGCAAACTCTGGCCCGGACAGGATCCGGTGGGGAAAACCTTTACCACCGGCGACCCGGCCGCCTCCATCCAAATCGTCGGCGTCGCCCGCGATGCCCATTCAAGCAGCCTCGGCGAACTTGACCCCGTCTTCTTTTACTTCCCACTTAGCGCGGAACAGCAGTTGCCGTTGAAGCTCCTGGTCCATAGCAACGCCAGCTTCGAACAGACCGCCGCATTGCTGCGGGCCACCGTCAAAGGTATTGATCCCAACGTCCTCGCGGAGGTGAAGAGCATGGAACAAAATCTCCAAATGTATCGCACCCCAGCCAGAATCGTAACCGAACTGGCGAGTGTCCTGGGCGCCTTCGCCTTGTTCCTGGCCACCATCGGAATCTACAGCGTGGTCTCCTATGCCGTCAGCCGCCGCATCCGGGAAATCGGCATTCGCATGACCCTCGGCGCTGGCCGCCGCGAAGTGATCCGGCTGATCCTGAGCGGCGCCATGCGCCCCGTGATCGTCGGCGTGGCCCTTGGAGTCGCGGCCGCCGCCGCCATTTCGCAAGTGTTGGCCAGCGTTCTCTATGGCCTCAGCCCTATCGACCCAATCGCCTTTGTCGGAGTGACCCTGTTCCTGGTCGCAATCGCTTTGTTAGCCAGTTTCATCCCCGCTCGCCGCGCCATGCGTATCGATCCCATGGACGCCCTTCGCTACGAGTGAATCCGAGCGTTTAGATACGCGGCAAGCCCTGCCCCGTGTGGGAGCAGCGGAGCGGATCCCCGCAACTGAGAGATAATTCACAACTCGCCGACCGCGAACGGCCGTCGCCAAAAACTTCCTATACTGAGGGTTGAAGCGCCCCCCACGCAAGGCTACACCCGTTCCCGCCAGCCCCCTGGATGTCTTCCATCCGGCCGTGCGGGAATGGTTCGAGGCGGTATTCCCTGCGCCCACCCAACCGCAATCGCTCGGCTGGCCCGCCATCGCGCGCGGCGATTCCACGCTGATCCTCGCGCCCACGGGCACCGGCAAGACCCTGGCGGCTTTCCTTTGGTGCCATCGACCGGCTGATGTTTCGCCCTGTCCCGCCGCCCGACGAGCGATGCCGCGTGCTGTACATTTCGCCGATCAAGGCTCTGGCCGTGGACGTGGAACGCAACCTCCGCTCGCCGCTGGTGGGTGTCGCCCAGATGGCGCGCAAGTCTGGGCGTCGATTTCACGAGCCCGTGATCGCCATCCGCACCGGCGATACGCCCAGCGCCGAGCGCGCACGTTTCGCGCGCCATCCCGGCGACATCCTCATCACCACGCCCGAATCGGTCTATCTGATGCTGACCTCCAACGTCCGCGAAACCTGCGCTCGGTGGAAACGGTGATCCTCGACGAAATCCACGCCCTCGTGCCCAACAAGCGCGGGTGCGCATCTGGCGCTTTCGCTCGAGCGCCTGGAGCATCTATGCGGACGGCCGCGTGCAGCGCATCGGTCTTTCCGCAACGCAGCGGCCGCTCGAAGAAGTCGCGCGATTTTCTGGGCGGCGCGGAATCCGGCAAGGCCACCCGCGGCGCCTCCCACCGCGGAAGCGTCGCCCGCCGATCTCCTCGATTCCGAATGGAGCGCGGTGGCGCACCGCTTTCGTCCCGTCACCATCGTGGATGCCGGCGCTCCCAAGAAGCTCGACCTATGCGTCGAAGTGCCGCTCGACGACATGAGCCGGCTCGACGAACTTCGAGCTGATCCCCAGCGGGCCGGCTTCGCAAGGCCCCGTGCGCCCGTCCATCTGGAGCGCCATTCATCCCAAGCTGCTGGAACTGGTGCGCGCGCATCGATCCACGCTGATTTTCGTGAACAGCCGGCGGCTGGCGGAGCGCATCTCCGGCGCAGTGAACGAACTGGCCGGCGAAGTCCTGGTTCGCGCGCATCACGGCAGCGTCGCCGCGGCGCAGCGCAAAGATATCGAGGAGCGCCTGAAGACCGGGACGCTGCGCGGCATCGTCGCCACTTCTTCGTCTGGAACTCGGCATCGATATGGGAGCGGTCGATCTGGTGGTGCAGATCGAAGCGCCGCCTTCGGTTGCGAGCGGCATGCAGCGGATCGGGCGCGCCAGCCACCACGTGGGCGGGATCAGCTCCGCCATCATTTTCCCGAAATACCGCGGCGACCTGGTAGCCTGCGCGGCCATTACCCGCGCCATGCAGCGAAGGCCAGGTGGAGACGCGTTCGCTATCCGCGCAATCCGCTGGATGTGCTCGCGCAGCAGATCGTCGCCATGGCCGCGGTCGATGACCTGGGACGCCGCCGCAATGTTTTCCGCGGTAACGCCGCGCCGCCCCTTACGCCGGTCTCACCCGCTCCGCCTTCGAAAGCGTGCTGGACATGCTCTCCGGCCGCTATCCCGCGGATGAATTCGCGGAGCTGCGCCCGCGCATCACCTGGGATCGCGTCTCCAACAAAATCACGGCGCGCGAAGGCGCCAAGAAGGTCGCTATTGCCAACGGCGGCACCATTCCGGATCGCGGACTGTTCGGCGTCTTTCTTGCCGGTGCCACGCGCGGCGCGCGAGTGGGCGAACTCGACGAGGAAATGGTCTTCGAAAGCCGCACGGGAGACACCATCATTCTGGGCGCCAGCACCTGGCGGATCGAAGAAATCACGCACGATCGCGTGCTGGTTTCGCCCGCGCCCGGCGAGCCCGGCAAGATGCCGTTCTGGCACGGGGATACGGCGGGGCGGCCTTCGGAGTTCGGCGCGACCATCGGCGCGATGACGCGCGAACTGCTGCAACTTCCCCGCCCCGTCGCGCATACGCGCTTGATCGAGGATCACAGGCTGGACGCGAACGCCGCCGAAAATCTGCTGCGCTATCTGGAAGACCAGGCCGCCGCCACGGGCTGCGTGCCCAGCGACGAAGACATCTTGATCGAGCGCTGCCGCGACGAGCTGGGCGACTGGCGCCTGTGCGTCCTCACTCCGTTCGGTAGCCGCGTTCACGCGCCGTGGTGCATGGCGGTGACTGCGCGGCTGCGCGCCGAGCGCGGTCTGGAAGTGGAGACCATGTGGTCCGACGACGGTTTCGTGATCCGGCTGCCCGATAGCGAAGAAGCCATCGACACCGAAGCCATTCTCATTTCGGCCGCCGAGTTGAAGGAGCTGGTGCTGCGGCAACTGGGCAGCACGTCGCTGTTCGCCGCGAAATTCCGGGAAGCCGCCGGCCGCGCCCTGCTGCTGCCGCGCCGTCGGCCCGGGCAGCGCGCGCCACTCTGGCAGCAGCGCAAACGCGCTGCGGATCTGATGGCGGTAGCTTCGCGCTATGCCTCGTTCCCGATCATCCTCGAAACCTACCGCGAGTGCTTGCGCGAAGTGCTGGATCTCGGCGCGGCCGCCGAGGTGCTGAAGAAAATCGAGCGCGGCGCCATTCATGTGACCACCATCGAATCGGTGAAGCCTTCGCCATTCGCGTCGGCCCTGTTGTTTTCCTACATCGCGAATTACATTTACGAAGGCGATGCGCCGCTGGCCGAACGCCGCGCGCAAGCCCTGGCCATCGACCAGTCGCAACTGGAACAGATCCTCGGCGGCACCGATTTCCGCGAACTGCTCGATCGCGCGGCCATGGACGAGGTCGAGGCGCAATTGCAATCCCTCGATCCGGATTACCACGCGAAACACGCCGACGGCGTTCACGATCTGCTGCTCAAGCTGGGCGATCTCAGTGCGGAGGAGATTGCGGTCCGTTCGGCCACGCCTGCCATTGCCTCCACCATCCAGGATCTCGCGCGCGCCCGCCGCGCCGTGCGCGTTCGCATCGCCGGCGCCGAACGCTTGATTCCGGTGGAATACGCCGCGCGCTATCGCGATGCGCTGGGCGTGCCTTTGCCGCCGGGGCTCGCCGAAGTTTTCCTTGCCCCGGTTGAGAATCCCCTCGGGTCGGTCGTCCGGCGTTACGCGCGCACGCACGGCCCGTTCACTCTCGGTGAGTTTTGCGCACGTTATGACATTGCCGCGGCCGAAGCGGAAGCCCAACTGCGGCTGCTGCACAGCGACGGCAAAATCCTGGAAGGAGAGTTCCGGCCCGGCGGCGTCCATCGGGAATGGTGCGATCCGGAAGTTCTGCAGCAGATCCGCCGCAAAACCCTGGCCCAGTTGCGGCGCGAAGTGGTGCCCGCCGAACAGTCCGTCTTTGCCCGCATGCTGTACCGCTGGCAGGGAATCACTGCGCCGCGCAAAGGACTCGATGCGCTTTTGGATGCCATCGAACTCCTCCAAGGCGCGGAATTGATTGCTTCCGATCTCGAACGCGAGATCCTCCCTGCCCGCGTGGCCAACTACCAGGCGTCCGATCTGGACGCGCTCGTGGCGGCGGGCGATATCGTTTGGATTGGCAGGCAGCCGCTCGGTCAGCGCGATGGCCGGCTCTCGTTCTACCTCGTGGAAGCGCTCGCCGCCCTCACCCCGCCGGGATCTCTCGATCAACTTCCCGAGGGCCTCTCGGAACGCGCAGTCAAAATCCTCGATTTCCTGGCTCACAACGGCGCGTCGTTCCAAATCAGCATCCATCAAGCCGTGGGCGGCGGGTTTCCGAACGATACTATGGAAGCCCTGTGGCAGCTTGTCTGGGCAGGCCTGGCGACCAACGATACTTACCATCCCGTGCGGAGTCTGGTCGCTCCCCCCCAAAAACCGATCGCGGTACCGCCTATTTCCCGCCGGGATCTCCGGGCTTCGCCTTGCGTCGCCGCACCCAGCGCGGCGAAGGCTACGGGCAGGGCAGATGGTCGCTGGTTGCACAGCGCATCCCCGTGCGTGCCAACCCCGCGGAGTGGAGCCTGGCCGTGGCGCGGCAATTGCTAACCCGCAATGGCATCGTCATGCGGGAAACAGCGGCCGTCGAAAATGTTCGGGGCGGATACGCGGCCCTCTATCCCGCCCTGAAAACCATGGAAGAGAGCGGATGGGTGCGCCGTGGGCTGTTTGTGGAAGGCATGGGCGCGGCGCAATTCGCCATGCCCGCCGCGGTCGACATGCTGCGGTCCCTGCGGCGTCCCGATGAGCGTCCCGATGCCGTGCACTTGGCCGCTTCCGATCCCGCCAATCCTTACGGCGGCTTACTGCCTTGGACCGGCGCCTCGGAAGACCATTCCATGGCGCGCGCCGCCGGCGCGAACGTCATTCTGGTGAATGGACGGCTCGCCGCCTTTTTCCGCCGGCGCAACCCCGCGCTCCGCGTATTCCTGCCCGCCGAGGAACCGGAGCGCAGCCAGGTCGCTCGCCAGCTGGCGCGCAAGCTTGCCGACGTCGCCGTCCGCGCTCAGGCGCGCCGCGGCGGACTACTCATTGGCGCCATAAACGATGAGGCCGCTAACGGCCACTTCCTCGCTCGTTTCCTGGAAGAGGCCGGCTTCGTCTCTACTTCGGCCGGATATCAGATGCGGCGCGTTTCCCCCGCGGCTCTGGCGGTAACCCATCCCAACGAGCAAGACGAGGACGAAGGCGAAGGCTCGCCCGATGCCTGAGGGCGACACCATCTTCCGCGCGGCCCGCACTCTGAATCGCGCGCTTGCCGGGCAAACCGTCAGCCGTTTCGAAACGGTGCTTCCCCAGCTTTCGCGTATCGATGACGATGCTCCCATCGCGGGCCGCACCATCGAGAGCGTAAGCGCCGCCGGCAAATGGATGCACATGCAGTTTTCCGGCGGCCTCGTTCTGGTAACCCACATGTTGATGAGCGGAAGCTGGCACATCTACCGTCCCGGTGAGCGCTGGAAGCGGCCGCGCTTCGATATGCGCATCGTCATCGAAACTCCTTCGTTCGTGGCAGTCGCGTTCCATGTGCCCATCGCCGAGTTTCAGACCGCCGCCAGCCTCGCCCGGCACCGCAGCGTGCAAAAGCTGGGGCCCGACGTGCTGGCGCCGGACTTCGATGCCGCGGCGGCCATCGCGCAATTGCGGTCCCGGCCGGATCTGGAAGTCGGTGTGGCGCTCTTGCGCCAATCGCTGGTGGCCGGGCTCGGCAATGTCTTTAAATCCGAGGTGTGTTTCGCCGCCCGAGTCAATCCGTTCCGCTTGGTGGGGTCGTTGTCCATTCAGGAACTCGCCGCGCTAATGGCTCACGCGCGCCAATTCATGCAAGCGAACACCAATGCCGGCATGCGCCGCACCACCGGACGGACAGATCCATCCGAACGCCTGTGGGTCTACCGCCGCCGCGCCGGCGCCTGCCGGGTTTGCGGCGAAGCCATTCGGGCATACAAACAAGGCGAAGATGCGCGCATCACCTTTTGGTGCCCTAACTGCCAGCCCGTGAAATCGTAAACCATCGGAACTGACCTGCATATCCTCGCGCGGCGCGGCACTTTCCGCTGGCGGCATGTAGAATAAGCTTTCGATTAGGAGAGCTATGTCTGCTTTGAATATTCTGCGAACCGGATCGCTTGGCCTCGCGTTGGCGTGCGCGGCCGCCGGACAAACCACTACGGCGGAAGTGAAGTCACCCAATGGCGCTATCCAAATTTCCATCGCTACCCTGGATGGCAAGACCGAAAGCGCCGCGGGCGGCCAGTTGGCGTATCGCGTGCAGTTTCGCGGTAAGGTTCTCGTCGATTGGTCAAACCTCGGCCTGCTCTTGGAAGGCGCGGCGCCGCTCGGGCCGGCGCAGCGCATCGCATCGGCCCAGCCATCCAGCCAGGATGAAACCTGGAAACCCGTAGCGGGAAAAGCAAGCCCCATTCGCAACCACTACAATGCCATGGGCGTGAACACCGTGGAAACCGCGGCGAGCGCGCGCCGGCTGGCGATTGAAGCCCGGGCTTATGACGACGGCGCCGCGTTCCGCTACGTCGTCCCAGAGCAGGCGGCCATCGCCGAACTGCGCATTCTGAACGAAGCCACGCAATTCCGCTTCTCCAAAGATGCGGAAACATTTCCCCTGATCATGCGCGGTTTCCAGACGTCCAACGAGGACAACTATCACCAACTGCCGTTGGGCGCCCTGCATCCCGAATACCTGATCAATCTGCCGCTGCTGCTGCATGTGCCGGGCGTCGCTTGGGTGGGGCTGACGGAAGCGGATCTCGAGGATTACCCGAACCTGTATCTCACCGGTACCGGACAGCCGGCGCTCTCCGCGCGCCTCGCGGCGCGGGTGGAGGGCGTGGATACCAATACCGACTTGGCGCCGGTGTTCGACAAGACCGCCGATGCCGCCACCGTTTCCGTCATCGGCCGCGCGCCGGTGCGATCGGGCTGGCGGGCGTTGATGATCGCGGACGATCCGGGACGCCTCGTCGAATCGAACCTGGTCGCGAATCTGAATCCGCCCAGCGCCATCGCCGATACTTCCTGGATCCGGCCCGGCAAAACCGCGTGGGACTGGTGGAGCGGCAGCCTGGCAAAAGGTGTCCCGCGGCCTGGCATGAACAACGACACCATGAAATACTACATCGACTTCGCCGCCCGCAATCATCTGGAATCCATGCTGATCGACGCCGGCTGGTCGGCGCCCACGGGCAAGCGGGTCTCCAACTGGAGTTCCACGGATCTGACCAAAACGATCCCCGCCATCGATGTGCCTATGCTGGTCGAATACGCCAGACAGAGGAACGTGCGCATCTGGCTGTGGGCGCACTTCAAAGATATGTACAGCCAGATGGACGACGCCTTTGGGCAATACCAGAAGTGGGGCGTCGCAGGCGTGAAGATCGACTTCATGGACCGCTCCGATCAGTGGATGGTGAATTGGTATCGCATGGCGGCCCGCAAAGCGGCGGACCATCGTCTGATGGTCGATTTTCACGGAGCCTTCAAACCCGACGGCATGCAGCGTACCTATCCCAACGTCCTGACCCGCGAAGGAGTGATGGGCGCGGAGTACAACAAGTGGAGCGGCCGCGTCACTCCGGCGCACAACGTAACGCTGGCCTTCACTCGCATGCTGGCTGGTCCCATGGATTACACGCCGGGCGGCTTCGACAACGCCACCCAGGATGACTTCGTACCTCGTAGCAAGGGTCCCATGGTCATGGGCACCCGGGCGCACGCAACGGCTCTTTACGTGGTGTTTGAAAGCGAATTGCAGATGCTCGCCGATTCACCGGATGCCTACGAAGGGCAGAAGGAAATGCCATTCCTGCAAGCCGTGCCCGCATCCTGGGACGAAACGCGCGTGCTGAACGGCGTGCCGCCCAAATATATTACGGTGGCGCGCCGGCGCGGAAGCGACTGGTTCCTCGGTTCCATCACGGATTGGGACGCGCGGGAAATCGATACGCCACTGAGCTTCCTCGGTGGCGGAACCTATCGCGCGGAGATCTACAGCGACGGGCCGGACGCGGCCACGCACGCCAAAGATTCACGGTTCGAGTCCCGGCAGGTCACGGCGGCCACTGTCCTGAAACTGAAGTTGGCCCCCGGCGGCGGCTGCGCCATCCGGTTTACGCTCTCCCAATGACAGGGTAAAATACCAGACGGTGGAGGTGTGTGGTGCGTACTCCGTTGCTGTCCTTGTTCGCAGTTTCGCTGGCCGGAGTGTGCTCCGCGCAAGCCCCTGTGCCCGGCTGCGAGACTTCCCCGGAACTCCGTCAGGAACTGAGGGAGAAGCTTCGCCAGCGGGATCTGGACCAAATGAAGTATGCGGACCGCGCCGCCTACCAGCAGAAAGTATTGAGCGGCCTGACCGCCCGGTACCCCCGCGAACTCGAACCCTACCAGCGGCTGATCGACTTCGTACACTATGAGACGGACGATTATCCGGCTCTGCAGGCGCGCTACCGCGATGCAGCCAGGCAGCATCCGGACGATCCAATGGCGCTGTATCTGGCTGGGGTCGTCCTGCTTGGTACGGACACTCCGGAAAGCATCCGGCTCGTCGAAGCGGCCAGGACCAAAGCGCCCGATTTCGCGTGGCCGAACCTGCAACTCGCCAACACCTACGCGTCGGGAAAACGGGCGGACAAGAAAAAATCGGCGGAATACCTCGCTGCGTTTTTCTCGGCTTGCCCTGGTTCGACCGAACGCCGCGCGCACTGGCTGCTGGCCCAGGTTGGCGGCCAGGCGCTGCAGACGCGCGTGGCTGCCGATCTGCGTAAACGTCTTGCCCCGGCCACCGATCCGGATGAATTGAAGCAGTATGTAACTCTGTGGGGCTTGGAGTTTCGCACGCGCCCTCCGGGGGAACATGCTGCCCTGCGGAAACAGGTGGCGGAAGACTTGAAGCGGGTGGAATTGCTGAATGCCAAGCCGGATAGCGCGTGGCTGGCATTCTTGAAGCAAGGATATAAGCAGAGCGGCGCTTCCGAGGCGGCGCTGGCTTCTCTTGACGAACGCATACTCAAGGAATTTCCCGCTTCGGACGCGGCTTACGACGTCGCTTACGAACGCTGGCACAAAGCACACAAAGAGCCGGAGGACATGAAGGACGTCAAGGCTTGGACCGCGTGGAAGGTTGCCAACAAGGCCGCGCTGCAAGCTTCCATCCGGCAGTTCACCGAGGTGACCTACCTGGCGCGCTCGTCGTGGTTCTATACGATTTCCGGCGACGATACCATTCCACAAGAAGAGGGAATTGCGGCGGCCGAAGCGTATCTCAAGACTTCCATCGAGTACGAGCGGCCGTCTTCGGACCCTTATACCAGCGTGGCCGAGTATCTGCTCGATCGTCAATGGGAACCGGAGCGCGCGCTGCAATTGCTGCACCAGGCGGAACCTCTTCTAGCCAAGGAGCGCGAGCGGGATGCGAGTAACGACAATCGGGCCGCGGACAAAGAGGAAGAGGCGGAGAAGAACGCGGTCTACTACCGGCAGAACTTCGAAGCTTTAATGTTGCGCGCGGCGCGGCAGACCGGCAAGCAGGGCGAAGTGGCGCCGCTCAGAACATCCATCGAAAGCGCACCACCCAAAGCCAAGAGTCGCGAGTCCGACTACTGGCTGAACCGGGCGCGTCTGGCCGCGCTCGAAAATCGCAAAACCGACGCCCTGGCGTATTATCAAGCGGCGCTCCAGGTTCGTACCTCGCCCGCATCGTGGTGGCGCGGCAAATTGGACGATCGGCTCACCGATGAAGCGCGGGCGCTGTGGTCGGAAACGGGCGGTACGGAAGCAGCGTGGACCGTCTGGAGCAAGCCCCCCGGGAAGGGCCAGGAACTGGCCGAAGGGCGATGGGAGACGCCCAGGAAGACCATTCCCCCCTTCGAGATCGCCGACCTCTCCGGCAAGACCTGGAAACTGACTCAGTTGGAAGGTAAGTCTGTGCTCATCAACTTATGGGCCACCTGGTGCGGGCCTTGCAATGCGGAGTTGCCGCACTTGGAAAAGCTGTACGAAAAGGTCAAGGATCGGGCCGATCTGCAAATCCTCACCTTCAATATCGACGAGGACCTGGGTCTGGTGGAACCCTTCATGAAGGAGAAGGGCTTCACCTTCCCGGTTCTGCCGGCCTATAGCCTCGTCATCAATTTGCTGGACGGTTTCGCCATCCCGCAAAACTGGCTGCTCGATCCGGTTGGCAAGTGGCGATCGACGCAAATCGGCTTTGGCGCCGAAGCGGACTGGGAAGGCGAGATGATCCGTCGTCTGGAAGCGGTCCAAAAGGGTGGCGTAACTCCTAAGACCGAGTGAATTCTCACTCCACGCGCCCCACATGCAGGGCTACGATGCCGCCCGTCAGCCGCTCAAATTCCACCGCGTCGAATCCCGCCGCTCGCATCATCGCCGCCAACTCCTCTGGCCCCGGAAACTTACGCACGGACTCTGGCAGGTAAGTGTAAGCGTCGCGCGACCCCGACAGCGCGCCGCCAATCAAAGGCAGCACCCGCCGCGAATAGAATTGGTAGAGCGCTCCGAACAACGGGTTGGGCGGCTGCGAAAAC
This sequence comes from Bryobacterales bacterium, assembly GCA_963738375.1. Classification (GTDB taxonomy): domain Bacteria; phylum Acidobacteriota; class Terriglobia; order Bryobacterales; family Bryobacteraceae; genus Bog-159. The sequence continues at coordinate 356,552 of CAVTWL010000012.1, forward strand.
TCCAGAATCGCCGCCGTCCCACCCCGTCGCAGCACGCGCCGCATCTCCCGCAGTCCGGAATCGTAATTCGCCAGGTTGCGGAAGCCGAAAGCCACCGTAATCACATCGGTAGAAGCGTCCGCCAGCGGCAGCCGCAGCGCGTCCGCCTCGAACAAGGGATTGCCGGGCAGTTTGGTCCGCGCCGCCGTCAGCATCGGATGGCAGAAGTCCGACCCGATCACCGGCGGGCCCCCCGTTCGGCCGCGCTGCAGCGCCTTTACCAGATCGCCCGTACCGCAGCAGATGTCCAGCACCCGCGCCCCGGGACGCGCCAGCGCGTCGCGCACCCGCGCCACCGTGCGCGAGCGCCAGTAGCGATCGATATTGAACGAGAGCAGATGGTTCGCCAGATCGTACCGGTGCGCCACGCGCCCGAACATCCCGCGCACCCACTCCGCCGCCTCCTCCTCGCTCCGCGCTCCCTCCGGCGTAGTGCCCTTCATGCCAGCGCGGCCTGAATCGCCGCCAGCGCCGCATCCTCGCCGATTCCGCTCACCACCGCCGCTTCTCCAATCCGCACCGGCAAAACAAAGTGAACCATCCCCTGTATCGTTTTCTTGTCGCTCTTTAGCCGGCCGAGCAGGCGCTCCGCTTGAATCCCGGCAAGTGGAGGTATCGGGCCGTAACGCGCCACCGCCTCCAGGATATTGACTGCGTCTTCGGACGCGAGATAGCCCGTGGCTTGCGCCAGGTAGGTCGCCGCGCGCATCCCCCACGCCACAGCCTCGCCATGCAGAAACCGCACGTAGTTAGTCTCCGCCTCCAGCGCATGCCCGAAGGTGTGCCCGAAATTCAGGATCTTGCGCAGGCCGCCTTCCCGCTCGTCCGCCGATACCACCTGTGCCTTAATCTCCACCGATTCCGCGATGATCCGGTCCACCGCCGCCGGCTCGCGCGCCATCACCTCCGCGCTACGCTCCGCCAGAAACTGAAATAATCCCTTGCTGCGAATCACGCCCGCCTTCAGAATCTCATACAGCCCCGCACGATATTCGCGTTCGGGCAGCGTATCCAAAACGCTCGCATCCACCAGCACCGCCAGGGGCTGGTGAAAGCTGCCAATCAGGTTCTTCCCGCTGCCGAGGTTGACGCCCGTTTTTCCCCCGATCGCCGCGTCCACCTGCGCCAGCAGCGTCGTCGGAACCTGGATCACCGGAATCCCGCGCATAAAAATTGCCGCCAGAAACCCCGCCATGTCGGTGACGATTCCGCCGCCGTACGCAACCACTACACTGGTGCGATCCGCCCCTCGCCTTACCATTTCTTCCGCCAGTTGCTCCACCGGCGCCAGTCGCTTGCGGTCCTCGCCGCCCGGCAGGAACAGCACTTCATGCGCGACCCCCGCCAGCCCTTTCTCAATCGGCGCGCGCTGGTGCATCCATACGTCTTCGGTTGAAACGACGAAGACCTTGCCCGCGCCGGCAGGCAAAGAGCGCGCCGTATTGCGAATCGCGCCGCGCTCTACGACCACTTCATAGCGAGCCGGCGGCGTTTCCACCAGGAAACTCGGCATATTGCCGTTGTAACATGCAGGCGCGGGCGGGCGGTGTTTCCCCCGGTTTTCCCGTCTCCACTCTGCCCGGGACATAACCGGCGAGGCTTTGGCCCGCCTCCTACGCTTTCTATCTCAGAAGTCGCGGTCACCGGCATTAACGCTTCCGGCGTCACGGTAGCCACCTACAACGTCCCCGGCGCTGCCTACAACCTGGCAGTCGGCGTGAACGACGGCGGCCAAATTACTTTTCAGGCGGTAAGTTCCACTTTCAGTGGAGAACTGGTGGGACATTACAATCCCTCGTCCGCGCCAACCACCCAGATCGGTTTGAAAGCCGCATTCAGTAAGTAAGAACCGCCTCGAGCAGCGTGGCTGCGGTGTGCCGCGGCCACGGCCCTCTTTTGATTTTCAGTAGGTGAACGACTCGATCTCGCTCACGCCCGCGTTGGGTCCGTCGACGAAACCGCTGCGGCTCGCGGGGTTCAAGGCGATGTGCATCGGCACAACGGTGAAAGCGTTAGAGAAACTGAAGCCGTTGAGCGTCTCTTTCAGGTTGCCGCTCGGATCGTAGACGTAGATGGAACTGCCGCTTGACGCGGAACTCGAAACCGGCTGCGCCACGAAAAATAGCTGGTTCACCGCGTCGAACTCCACGTCCGCGCCGCTATAGATTTGGTTGCCGCCGGAGCCCGGCAATTCCACTTTGAAGCCCTTCTCCGTTGCCAGGTTGTAGAACTCGATATGCGCGTCGTCTTCCGTAGTGGTGCAGAAAACGCCGTCCGCCGAATCCACCGCGATTCCGTTGACGAATCCGAACCCGATGCCGGTAAATTCGCTGAACTGCCCCGTGACGGTATCCACCAGCCCGATTACGGGAAAGCAGCCGAAGCATCCGTCTCCACCGCCAAGGATCGCCTGATTGGTCACATTGTCGAAGGCGATCGGCGGCGGCACGCTGGCGAAATTCAACGAATCCGTGATCTGCACGACTGTGCCAAAAGTATTTGCCCCGACATTTGATGAGAATACGTAGGGAATGAAGTTGTCGCTATTGTCATACGCGAAAACCGCTACGTCCGAGTTGCCCTGGTTGCGGCTTACGCTGCCCGGCATGATGATGTGCTGCGATCCGATCGGGGGCGTCCATGCGCCGTCGATTTTGTTGCCATCCAGTGGATTGACTGTATTAAACGTCCTCTTCACCACGTAGAGGCCCTGCACGTGCTCGTGCTCGAACAGTCCAATTGAATTGCCCGCCACGCCCATGGCGACGAAATCGTCTCCGCTTTCGACTTGCTGTAAGACCTGCAGAATAGCCCCGGTAGTTTGTGAAAAGGTTTCCACCGCGGCTAGGAGTTTCCCGTTCGATAGGGTCTTGCTCTCCGCCAGAATTCCTTCCGTACCGTTTTGATCGATGTCCCAGCCAAAAATCTGGCCGCCATACTTGCTGTGCACAATCACCTTGCCTGGCCCCACGTTTTGTGCCAAACAGGCCGGTAATAGCGCTGTACTAAAAAGCAGCATCCGCATCACAACAGGATTCGTCATCGCTATTCAGCTTACGCGGTTTGCCCGGTAGAAAACATAAACGACTTGTGAGAGATTTGTAAAATTCCGCGTGCCTCTTATTTCACGGGAGGATCGTAAGTGCGAATCGCCCGGATGAGGGGCAGGCTCTTACTTTTAGCGACGAGTTCGAGCGAGTGTTTGCCTGGCGCCAAACCCAGCGCCAGGGTGGTGGCATACTCGGCCGATGGGTCTTCCACCCGGGGCGTTGTGTAAACATCCTGAAACATCGCGTCCACCCGCCACTTTACTTCGAAGCCGATTGGCGTGGCCCGGTGGCGCAGATCGAAGGCACGCTTTACGGCCCACACATCTGGTTCGATCGCTACGCGGCCGGATCGTGAAACGAAGCGTTCGGTGCTCACGCCCGCGCCGTCCGGCCCGCTGCGGGAGCCTGTAACTTCGAAGCGCACCTCCGATTCGTCCTCGTTTGCGCCGGTGACTTTTAGCGTCCAATCTTCAATGATGAGCGGCTGCACTGCGGAAATGTGGTTGACTGCCGGCCAGTCAACCGCATAAGTGTCGCTGGGGCGTGTGATGAAGTACAACTCGGGGATTTCCGAGGGCCGCCGTCCATCGATCAGCACGTCCGCTTCAGCCGCGTGATACGCGCCTCCCAGCCCCGCGATGGCATCCACGCGGTTGCCCTCGAACTCTATTTTCAGGCGTCCATTCTTCCATGCCAGTTCGCGCCCGATCTCATAAGAACGGACCAGGCCGGGCTCTTGCGCCCCCAGCGCCGGGTCATAGCGTAGATGGCGTTTGGTCAGCTCTGCCACCAGGTAGTCGCCCTCCTGGGTGAAGTGCGCGCCGTCGCTCAATACGTCCGCTGGCTTCAAGTGATGTTCGGTCAGGTACTGTTTGTATGGCCCCCGCAGATCCACGATTTCGCAGTTGTACCGGCGCGCCAGCGCCGGCAGAATCTCGTGGGCATTGCGCTCGGCATACGCTTCCCCTTTCGCTTGGGCCGCGTCATCCGGCACGCCGTCCACATGGACCCATGCGGGGCGGTCGTTCTGAATCAGGATCTCCGCCGTGGTGTGTCGGCGGATCTCCGCGATGATCTGCTCATATAAATTGGCGGGACCGAAATCGTGAAAGATAATCAGGTCCGGATAAAAGGCGTAGACATCGTGCGGCAAGGTCTGAATCAGAAACGATGCACTGTAGCCGCCGATTGCCCGGTTGGCCGCGATTAGACCGGCGTAGGGGAACTGCTTGCGCAGGTACTCCGTCACGTCCCGCGTCCAATCCTGTTTGGTCAACGATTGGCCGTAGAATAGAACCTTTACCTGGTTGCGATGCTTCGGCGTGCTCGTCGCCAGCAGCGTCATGGTTCGCTGAATGGCGGCGCCAAAGGGCTGCCCCGGCTTTTCGGCAGGCACCGGGCCGTAATTTCGAGCTTTTACCAACAGCGGATAATTCGCCGTAGCCGCGCTGCCGTGCCCATCGCGGACGTAAACAAAGATCCGGTACGGCCCCTCTTCGGCCGGCAACTCAAAAACAGCGGAACGGCCGGTGGCCGACTGCACCAGGCCGTCGATGGGCGGCGTGGGCGCCTCTCGGTCCCCCCCCGTGTTGCTGTTTCCCGATACATCCTTGCGCAAGTCCCAACCGACGGTGAGCGACCCTGCTTCCGTGTCCGGTATGTCGACTCTGCAGTGGATCATGGCTTCGGGAAGGTAGGCGGCGGGCTGCTCGGTTTCGGGATCGTCCGTCCCAACCGTGATGCCGTGCGATCCGATGCGCGGAGCACGGTTCGCGGGCCACTGTCCGCTCCACAGATAGGTCATCGTGTCGACTGCTTCCGTCCGGCTGCCATCTTCCAGAAACATTCCGTACCAGGTGTGCGTCTTCTCGTGATGCTGCGCCCAATGAAATACGTACGAACCCAGGCAGCCCGCCTGCCCCAGTACGGCGTGTTCATAGGCCTTCCGGTAGAAGGCCGCCTTGTCGGTGCTCGAGTCCTCAGCGGGCAAGCCCCACGGCGTCTTGCCCACCTGCCAGTGGCCGCGCGGTCCGAATTCAGTCACCAGGTAGGGCCGGCTCCAACCCTCGCGCGCCACATCCTCCGGCAGCGTAAGCATGTCGGCATAGGAGTTCAGACCCACCGCGTCCAGGTGCGGGCAGTATTCATTCAACTCGTGAAGGATGTGTCGGTAGGCGTCCCCGACAGGTGTGATCACGGGGTGACGCGGATCGAGTTCGTGAATCATGGCGGCGGTGTGGTCGACTTCCTTCCACAGAGCGGCGCGTTGCTCCGGCGTGGTCGCCAGTTCCAATTCGTTGCCGATCGCCCAAGCCAGCAGTGCCGGGTGGCCCTTATACTGAAGGACGCTGGCGCGAACGGCTTCCCGCTGCCGCGCGACAGCGGCTGCGTTCGAATAATCGAAGCCCATGCGCTGCTTGCCGAAGGGCAGGTCAACCAGGACCGTGAGCCCGAGGGCTTGCGCGCGGTCGAGCGAGCCCGCCCCGGCACGGATGGAGTTGCCTCCAGCCGCCGCCAGCTCTTCCAAATGGACGGCGCCTACGGCTCCTTTAACGAAGTAGGGCTTGCCATTCCGTACCAGTTCATAGCCGCCGGCGTGGTGGGTAATGCTCACGCCGGAAGTGCTGTCGGCAGCTACTGCGAGCGTGCCTGCCAAGGTCACGAGTATGGAAAAGAAGATTTGCCTGAGCATCGGGATCTCCTTCATCAGAACAGAAAGCCGTCCATGCTACAATCCCCGAATGGCGGATGCGGCGTGCGTTCCCGGAGGGACATCTGTAGTTGCGGCTAAGCCAGAAGCTCCCGGCCATGCGGCGATCGTTCGTGTCACTCACTGGATTACCACCGTTTGCTTCTTGGCGCTGCTCGTCACAGGATTCGAAATTGTCGTCTCGCACCCGCGCTTTTATTGGGGCGAGGCGGGCAACGTCAACACCACCCCGCTCTTTAAAATCCCGATTCCCGCCTCGCGGGGAACTGTGCCGACCGGCTACGGCTACGTCTTGCCCGATCAGAACGGTTGGAGCCGCTATCTGCATTTTCAAGCGGCCTGGCTACTGGTCCTCACGGGCACGCTGTACTTCGTGTTCGGCTTGGCAACGCGTCATTTCGCGCAAAATCTGGCGCCGGCCGCGGCGGATTTGCGGGCGCAGTCGTTGGGAGCGGAGATTCGCAGGCATCTGCGATTCGAGCGGCCGGATGCTTCCGAAGCGTGGTCGTATAACGTCCTGCAGCGGCTCAGCTACCTCGCGGTAATTTTTGTCTTATTTCCGCTGGTGATCTGGACGGGCCTCGCAATGTCCCCCGCGTTTGTTTCGGCGCTTCCGGCGTCCGTCAGTTTGCTCGGCGGGCAGCAATCGGCGCGCACCATTCATTTCTTCGTGTCGCTGTTTCTGCTGCTTTTTGTAGTGCTGCATGTGGTGATGATCTTCCTGGCGGGATTCTGGCCGCGGACCAGGGCGATGATTACGGGAGGACGCGGATGAGCAAGATTTCACGCCGCAAGCTGATCACGGGCGGGGTAGTCGCAACGGCCGGTGTCTCTGGGGTCGCGCTGGCGGCGCGGCTGGCGCGGAAATACGGGCTGGTGCCGCCCGATCATGGCGGACTCTACGGCGCCGGCGAAACGCTTACCTATGCGGCGCAGCGCCTGTTGACGCGCCATTCGTTGGCGCGCGAATTTTCGCCGGACCAGATTACCAAACCCCCGTTCGCCAACTTCGTCGCCCCCATGCCGGATGTTTACAAGAAGTCGCAGGCCGGCGGTTTTGCGGACTGGCGGTTGACGGTAGATGGCCTGGTCGAGCGGCCGGGCGAGTTTTCCCTGGCGCAGCTCAAAAGTTTTCCCGCCAGCACCCAGATCACCCATCTGGCCTGCGAAGAGGGATGGTCGTATATCGCGCAATGGACCGGCGTTCCGCTGTCGCGCGTGCTCCATTCGGTGGGCGCGCGGCCGCAAGCGCGTTACGTGGTCTATCGTTCGATTGAGCCGGACTGGTGGGACAGTATGGACATGGCGGACGCCATGCATCCGCAGACGCTGGTGGCTTACGGGATGAACGGCGCCGACATTCCCCAGGGAAACGGGGGGCCGTTGCGCATGCGCGTGCCCCGCCAGCTTGGCTACAAAAGCGTGAAGTATATCGTTCGCCTGACCGTCACCGACGACATTAAGAAGTTCGGCAAGGGCCTGGGATCGGCTGCGCCGGAGGGCGGCTACGCCTGGTACGCCGGCATCTGACTTACACGTTCTCCCACTTACCATTGGCCGCGGAACGCAACACCGCATCGGTGACGCGATCGGTGGCCAGCCCATCGCGGAAGGTCGGCGCGGCGGCCTGGCCCGCCCCGAGGCCTTCCAGGAAATCGGCAACCTGGTGGATGAACGTATGTTCGTAGCCAATCTGTAGCCCCGGCACCCACCAGTTCTTCATATAAGGATGATCGCCATCGGTGATGTGGATAGACCGCCAGCCGCGCAGCCGTCCTTCGTCGCTGTGATCGAAGTATTGCAAACGGTGCAGGTCGTGAAGATCCCAGCAGATGGAAGCGTTCTCGCCGTTGATTTCGAGAGTATAGAGCGCCTTGTGTCCGCGCGCGTAGCGGGTCGCTTCAAATGTGGCCAGCGAACCGTTTTGGAAGCGCGCCAGGAAGGCGCTGGCATCGTCAATCCCGACCGGCTCCACGCGTCCTGTAAGATTGTGCGGGCGCTCCTTCACGAAGGTCTCGGTCATCGCGGTCACCCGGTCGATCGCGCCGTTGAGCCATAGCGCGGTGTCGATGCAGTGGGCCAGCAGGTCCCCAGTGACCCCGCTGCCGGCGACGTTGATATCCAGGCGCCAGAGCCCCGCGCCGCCCTGCGGCAGGTCCGCCGAGATGGTCCAGTCCTGCAGAAACTTCGCGCGGTAATGGAAGATCTTGCCCAGCCGCCCTTCGTCGATCAGGTGTTTTGCCAGCGTGACGGCCGGCACGCGGCGGTAGTTATACCAAACCATGTTGGGAACGCCGGCCTGTTCGACGGCGGCCACCATGCGCTCCGATTCGGCGGTGGAGCGGCCAAGCGGCTTTTCGCAAAGAACCATCTTGCCGGCGGCCGCCGCCGCGATGGCGATTTCGGCATGCGTATCGTTAGGGCTGGCAATGTCGATCAGGTCGATATCCGGACGGGCAACCAGTTTGCGCCAATCCGTTTCGTAAGACGCGTAACCCCATTGCCCGGCGAAGGCGGCAACCTTGCCAATGTCGCGCGCGCAGACGGCTTCGAGGACCGGCCGGTACGGCACGTCGAAAAACTGGTTGACGCTGAGATAGGCGTTGGAATGGGTGCGGCCCATGAAGCCGTAACCCACCAGGCCGATGCGAAGTGGCTTCATGCGCTCGCCTCCTCGTTCCAGCCGTGTGCGTTGCGCACGGCGAGCATGGCGGCCAGGATGCCGTTCCAGGTGCTTTGCTCGTGCATGACGGCGTTGGGGAACATGCAGCCATCCCAACAGATATGCGGGATGGCGCGCGTGACTTGCCCGGCTTCGTCGCGCAGCCAGTGGCCGGCGTCCCGGACGATATCGAGCTTGCCGGCGGGATCGGAGGGAAGGCAATGGTGCCCGGTCTTGTCGTGCGTTCCCGATCCATGCACGGTGGCGTCGTTCTGGGCGACGTGGAAGTCGATGGTCCAGGGTCGCAGCGCGGCCGTGAGCTGGCGGAGGGCGTCCTGAAATCGCGCGGCGTCGCTCCAGTCGAAATCTTCGGGCAGGATGCGATCTCCAGGCGCGTTGTACCCCAGGGTGAAAAGAAGCGTATGGGCCATGTCCGCCTGGAAGCCGAGCGTAGCGGGCTGATTGACCAGTTCCAGAAGCTGCAGCATGCGGCGCCAGCTATGCATCCCCCCCCAGCAGATCTCGCCTTCGGCCGCCAACCGCTCGCCGTGGTCGGCCGCGACGGTGCAGGCTTCGCGGAAGGTCCCGGCGATGAGGCGGGTGTTGGCTTCGGGATCTTTGGCCCATTCGGCGGGACTGGCCGCCGAGTCGATGCGCACGATGCCGTAGGGCCGGATGCCAAGGTCGCGCAGCTTGCGCGCAATGCGGCACGCTTTGCGCACTTGGGTCACGAAGGCGGCCCGCTCGTCGGCGCTGCCCATTGCCGAGCCGCCCCCGGTAGGAGGCCAGACCGGCGCCACCACGGATCCGACGGTGAGGCTGAGCGCGCGAATTTTATCGGTGAGGCGCGCGAGTTCGTCATCGGAAGAATCGATGGAGACGTGCGGCTCGAAGAGGAAAAGATCGACGCCATCGAAGCGCGCGCCATCCACTTCGGCGGCGGCGGTAAGACGCAGCATGGTGTCCAGATCGATGGCAGGCTCGGAGTCCGGCCCTTTGCCGACGAGGCCGGGCCACATGGCGTTGTGGACGCGCGGGAAGGTAAGGTGCGGGCTTGGCACATTCATGATGCGCCATCGTAGCACGGCCTTTAGGGGCGGCTGCCGACCTTGGGAACGTGAAGAAGTGAGCCTGCCCTACATCTCCGGCTTAAACTGCTCGTCGAAAAACTTCACCGCGGCGCGATACGCCTGCAACCAGTGCGCGTGCATCAAAAAATCGTGAATCTCGTCCGGAAAAATAAGTTGCTCCACATGCACCCGCCCGCGCAGCGCCTCGACCAGTTCCACCGTCTGCCGGAAATTGACGTTGCGGTCGTCGTCCCCATGGATCAGCAGCACCGGCGAGCGCCAATCCTTCACCGTGGACATAGGCGACGAGTTGAAGGCGATCCTGCCCGCTTCGTCATCGCGCCCGATCCCCAGCTCTTCGGTCCAATCGTGCACGCCGTGCATGTCCACGCCCGCGGCGAATAGATCGGAGGCGCGAGACAACCCCATCGCGGTCAGGTATCCGCCGTAAGATCCGCCCCACAGGCCGATCCGGTGGGGATCCACGTCGGCGCGCGATTTCAGGTACAGCCCGGCCCCCATCACGTCGTTGTATTCGCTGCCGCCGCCGGCGCCGTAATTCACCGCCTCCCGGAATTTCATGCCGTAGCCAATGCCGCTGCGGTAGTTCACCGCCAGCACCACATAGCCCCGGCTGGCGAGGTATTGGTTCAGCGCGTAAGCGTTGTTGTAGTAGAACATGTAGTGCCAGCCCAGCAGCATCTGCCGCTGCGATCCGCCATGAAAAAAGACGACCGCGGGATGGCGCTGGTTCGCCGCGGAGTTCTTGGGCAGAAATAACTGGCCGTGCAGGGTCAGCCCGTCGGCGGCCGTCAAAATGACTGGTTGCGGCGTGACCAGCGCATCGGGCTTCGGGAAATCGGCGGGGATGGCCTCGGGCGCCAGATCGCGCACCTCGCCGGATGCCAGGCGGATGGCGGGACGCGCCTGTCGCGCAGTGTCGGAATGCAGGAACGCGACCGCGCCATCGCTCGCCACCGCGGGCGCCCATTCCAGCCCCTCACCCTTTTCCCGCGCGACCGGCATTCCTCCGGCCACCGGCACGCGCCAAATATGACGGCGATCGATATCGTCCTGGTTGGACGAATAGATCATATCGCGGCCATCGGGCGTGATGGCGGCGTGTTCGACCTCGAAGGCGCCCGGCGTAAGCACGATCGCTTTGCCCGTGGAGATCTCCAGGGAATAAAGGTGTGTCCAGCCGTCGTGTTCCCACGGAAACACGATTCGTCCGCCGGCCCAGAACAGTTGCTGCTCGGAAGCAGTTCCGCGGAATACGCTGCCATCGCCTTCCAGCGCGCGCCAGATCTCGTTGCCGCCGTCAACGCCGCGGGCATCGGCTACGCGAATGGACCAGGGCGGACCGCTCCGCATGGCGGCGAAATACTTGTGTTCGTCGACCGTGGGAATGCGCAGGAAGGCGATGTGCTTTCCGTCGGGCGACCACACCGGCGCGTCGTCGTGATCGACGCTCGGATCGGGGTAGCGCACGGATTTCGCGCCGGCATCGTAGACGCCAATGAAACTGTGGTTGCCCCGGCTGCTGACGAACGCGAGCCGTGACCCGTCGGGAGACCAGAGCAATCCGGCGTTCTGGCCGCGCGCGTGAATGAGTTGCTCGGGCTTGGCATCGCCTGGGAGCGATGCGGAAAAAATCTGGCCCTTGCGCGAGAAAGCCACTACGTCGCCTTTCGGCGAGACGGCCGGATCGTTGCCTTCGCCGATCAACCGCGGCTTGAGCGAGCCATCCAGCGTCACCACCCAGATCTGCTGCTCGGTACCCTTCGGATCGTTTGTCGGGTTGGGATACTCGCCCGAGCCATTGGCGCCTTCGCCCCGTACGAAAACAATCGCGCGTGCGTCGGGGGTCCAGCGCAGCCCCGAAATTTCCTGGCCGTCGTCTTCCGTATAAGCGGTAACGCTGTGGCCGCGATAAGCCGGCGGTTCAGCGACCCAAACATTGCGCGCCCCCCGGGAATTGTAGACCCAGGCGATCTTGCCGCCGGTAGGCGCGGCGACCGGCGCATCCGGAAACGGCGCGCTCAGAATCTGTTCGAGGGTGAAGGGAGCTTGGGCGTGAGCGGAGGCTGCAACGGCGAACGCCGCGGCCAGAAGACCGGAAAAACGCATTTCTCGATTCTATACCGAGTGCGGCGCGACGATCAGCTTGCCCACGCCGCCGGAGCGCGTCTCCACCTGCTGAAACGCGGCGGCGATGGAACCGATGGGCAAAGTATGGGTGATGATGGCGGCGAATCGCGAGAGGTGCGCGGCCAGCAGGTCGCGGGCAGCTTCGGTCTCGTGATTGGAGCGCCGCACGTTAAAAACGGCGAGTTCCTTGCGGCGCATGGGCGAGAACTCGACGGGCGTTTCGCGTTCCACGGGAATGCCGGTGATCACCACGCGGCCGGCATTGCGGGTGGCGTGCAGACACTGGTTGATCGATCCGCCGGTCGCGGAGCAGTCGATCGAGACGTCCACGCCTCGCCCCCCGGTGTCGCGCGCGATCTCGCGCGAAGGGTTGATGGCGCCTGGGTCGAGCGCCGCATCCGCGCCGGCTGCGAGCGCCAATTCGCGGCGCGCGCCCACCGGCTCGACAGCCCACACGCGCCCCGCCCCGGCCAGCTTCAAGCAGATGACCGTCAGCAGTCCGATGGGCCCCGCGCCGAAGACCGCCGCGCTTTCCATGGGCCGCAGCGCGGCGAACCGCAGAGAATGCAGAACCACCGCCAGTGGCTCGATGAGGGTAGCTTCAGCCGCGCCGATCTGGGGGGGGATCGGCACGAGGTTGCCGGTGGGAAGATTGGCGTATTCGCGGAAGAACCCCGGCTCGCCCGGCATCGACATGAAGCGGATGGACGCGCAGACGTTGTGATGTCCGCTCCTGCAGAATTCGCAGTGATAGCAGTAGATGGCAGGCTCGAAAGCCGCGCGATCGCCGGCCGCCCAGCCGGTAACGCCCGCGCCTACCCGCGCGACGACTCCGGCCGGCTCATGTCCCAGCACCATCGGATATTGGCAGACCGTGTCGCCAACCCCGCCTTCCGCATAGGAATGCAGATCGGAACCGCAGATGCCCACGGCGTCGATGCGTACCTGGACTTGCCCTGGGGGGGGATCGGGGACCGGCGCGTCGATCAGCCGGAACTGCCGCAACGCGCAAAGTTCAGCGGCGCGGCTGTTCACTGGACATCTTCCTTGGGTGCGTGCCGCAGTGTCAGCGCCGCGATGTGATCCAGCACGGCGTGGAAGTAAGCCATATCGCGCTCTTTTTCGGGCATATCGTCACGCACCTCCCCGGCCGAACTGGGCAGATAGCGGAAGGGAAAGCGCTGCGCCTGAATCCATGGCAGGTAGCCCCAGCCCTCGGCGCGGCTGAAGAAGATGTCGCAACTGGCCAGGTCGCCGGCCAGATGCTCGGCCGTTGTGGCGCGCCCGTTGTCGTCTTCGGTCATCAGCACCGGCCGCTCAACCTGGTGCAAATCGGCGACACGGCGCGCTTTTTCCTGCGGGGTGCGCCCGTCGCCGTGAACCAGCAGTACATCCACTTGACCCTGCAGCGACTGGGGATACCGCATACGGCCATCGCTCGAAACGCCGATCGGCAAGCTGAAACCGGCGTGCTTGAAGCGATCGCGCACATCGTCGATCAGCGGAATGATGTTTTGCGGGACATATCCCTCTTCCCACTGCGGGCCCGGCAGATCGTATTCGTTGGCCACATCCACGATCACATTACGGAAATCGTGAACGATCAACCAATCCGTAATGTTGATGGCGGCGGTGTGAATCGCGGCGCTGGAGCGGAACTGCGCGGACTGGCCATGATAAAAGTACATCAGGTTAACGAACATGCCGCGCTCGTTCGCCGCGCGCAGCAGGCGTTCCAGGCGTCCCATCCAGTCCGGCTTAAGCGAACCATCCGGCCGGAATGCGCTGATGTAAGCGCCGCGGCCAGGTCCGAAACGATAGGCATTCTCACGATCGATGCCATTGACGGATTTTTCGTAGCCGGCCTGCGCCCCCTGCAGGCTCACGTTGATCATCAGGACGCCGTGATTCTTGTAAAAATCGAGCGCCTGGATGACGGCGTCGGTATTGAATTCCGGATCGAAAGTCCGCTCGTGCATCCACTCGTCCAGGAAAAGTGCATTGGCCAGGCGGATGTTCATCACCTTCCCCTGAGCTTCGCGGCGGTAGCCGGGTCCCGAGTAGGTCTTCTGCCAATTCTCGCCGGCGCCGTTGGCGATGCGAATGTAGAAAGAGCGGGGATCGTAGTGATGGCCGAGCATGCCGCCAGTGCTGATTTCAGCGGCGCACAGGGCCGTGGCGAACAGGGGTAGCAGCAGAAGCCGATTCACGACGATGTTATCTCGTTAGGTTGGGCGGGGGCTGGGAGCGCCACCGCCAAACCTAGGTTAGCACCGGGGCGCGAGGCAATGCTTTGCAGGCCGGTCGCAACGGTCCCGGCTAAGCCGGGAAATTCGGGTCTGCGATCACTTCGAGGATCTGCTTGGTGTGACGCTCCGTATGCGCGCCCGCGGCGAGAATCCACTGGTAGCCGTCCATCACCTGATGTTCGCCTTTCGTGACTGCCTTCAACGGCGGCGCTTCCAGAGCGTGCAGGCGCAGTTCCGGTGTCGACTCCAGACAGGCTGTGAGTTGCGCGGCAGCCGCAATCAAGCTTTCTAATCCTTCGCACTTGTTCACCCCCCCTTTGGGATGCGTGATCTCAGGGGACGGGAACTTGCCCAGGCGGTTGGGCAATTGGGTGATCACAATGCTATCCACCAGCCGGCAGTCGCGGCCGGCTGGAGGGGCGGGGGCTGCGGGGAGTTGCGCCAGGACTCGTCCGAGGACGATTTTCTGGACGGTGACGACGTGTTCTACGATCTCCGCCACGGACCAGACATTCGCCGCGGGCTTGTAGCTCCACTGCCCCTCAGACAGGCATTTGATAGCGCCCACCGCGTAGTTGCGGGTTTGTTGAATATACAGCCGGGCCAGTTCCAGCTCGGCGCGCGTCAGCGCCCCTTCCAGGGCGGGTGCGGCAGCGGCGGATGTTGTTTCCATCGTGTTTCTCCTCTTTGGTAAGACGTGCCGGGCGCCCCGGAATCGACAAGCCTGGCGAAAAAACTCGCGGCTACCGGCCCGCTTCCTGTTCTTTCTTGCGCGCACCGCCCAGAATATCCGTCAGTGAGTAGTTGCCCTCGTGGCAGGCGTACTCATAGATGGGTCCCTTGGTCGCGGCGAACGGATACTCAAGCGTCCATATTTTGCTGAACGTCGCAGGATCGTCGATCGTAGCGCGATACAGGATCGTATCCGGTCCCGTCCGCGTGAAGCGCTCGATCACGTGCAGGTTCTCCGACGAGCCGCGGAAGCGCGTCTGTGAGGTGAAATTGGTGGTGTCGACGACCAGGGTATCGCCGTCCCAGTGACCGATGGAATCGCCCAGCCACTGCCGGACGCTCGCCGGCGCATGCGTGCCGTTGATGCGGACAATTCGGGCGTCATGGACCATTTCGACCAGGATCATTACATGATCGGGGGTTTGTACGATCTGATAGTTATTGTTGTACAGAACCGGCAGCATGGGCGGCCCGGAAGTGGAACCGAAGCCCAACAAGCAGCGTTCGGAAAGCGGCCGCGATTTCACGCCGTCGTAGCGGCCCATGCCCTCCATGGTGAAATGCTTCTTGCCCTCGGGCGTCATTGGCGGAACCTTCCCATTCTCCGGGTCGATGATCAGCGAAGTCCGCTTTACGCCGTCCACGCGGGCCAGTTCGGTGCCGCGATCGATGAACAGCACGTTGTATCCGCCCGTGCCGCTCGATCCGGCCGCCGCCAGCAAAGGATGGTCCGACTTGCCATCCACCTCGGCCAGTTCCGTGGCGCTCGCTTTTTCAAAGGCGGTGGCTTCGGCATCGGTCAGCGTCGGCTTGTTCGCAAACACGGCCGGACGCTCCAGCGGTGTGATGGTGGCGTTGCTCCAGATGCCCTGCAGATCGGGATGCCCGTCCGGAGTGCGCGGCACATTCTGCCCCGCCAGATGTACGGAAAACGGATTTGCCAAGGCGCCCAGCGCCAAGATAAGACGATATCGCATGCCTGTCTCCCTCCCCTGTTTTACTTCTTTTCGTCGTACGGGGCGCCGGTGCCCGACGAGCCCAGGAATAACTTCCTGCCATCCGGCAGCGTGATATCGCGGCCGTTGGCGCGCAGGGAGCCGTCCTTCGACTGGTAGCCTTCCACGATCACGCGCGTGCCCGGCGCAACCGCCGTCTTGGTGAAGCCGCGCCGCAGCAGCACGTTCGGACTGCCCGCCTCCACCATCCAACTGGCGGTCTTGCCGCCGGGGCCCGCCACGTCGACATGGATCCAGGCGTGTGGATTGATTAGTTCTATTTTGGTGACGACTCCTTCCAGGTGGACCGGTTTCTTGGCGTCAAACTCCGCCGCAAATGCGTGATGCGCCCAAACCGGCGCGGCGGCCAGAAGCAATGCGGCGCTCATCGCAGCCAGGATCTTCGCGTGCATGGAAATGTTTTTCATGGTAGTTCACTTGGCGGGCTTTTTGGCGTACTGACCGTACATCAAATCTTCGGCAAACTCGACGCACTTGAATTCCATCAGGCGTGCGTCCGGCTCCACGTGGCGGTAAAGCGGCATCTTGATTTTCCACGGATGGGCAAAGACCTTGGGGTCCTCGATGGTCGCTTCGTACCACAGCGTATCGTGAGTGCGCGGCGTGTAGCGCTCGACCACGTGGAGAGCATCGCTGTGGTAGTCGCCGGCCCGATCGAACCAGGTGCGTTCATCGAGAGCGGTTACATCGATGACCAGCGTGTCGCCTTCCCAGTGGCCATATGACTGGCCCATCCAGGAATCGGCTGGCGCGGGGCCCGGATCTTTTAGGTAGATGTTCCGCACCGCGCCGTCGAACTGATAAGCGAAAAAGAGGGCCTTGTCGCTATGAAAGATCTGGAAGGGATAGGGCAGGTAGGTCGCCCGCGGCACACCGGGCAGGAAGCATTTGATCTCGGGGTCGGCGGTGAAGCGGTTGGCCAGGTTCGTTTGCTTTTGCGCCAGGGCAGCGGGCAGATAGGGAATCTCGCCCCCTTCGACTACCCCGGGCCCCCCCGGCTCGGCCCCCTCCGCGCCGAGGGCCGTGGGGCCCTGCCGGGATGCGTGGATTTGCAGATCCCAGTTGGCGGTGTTCAGCGCCTGCCAGATCCCTGTTAAGTTCGGCTTACCGTCCGGCATGCGCGGAAAATCGGAGGCCTGTTGGCCCGATGCCGCAACGGCGGCGAGAATGAATGCGCCCGGAAGCGCGGCGGTTACCCAGAGTGATTTCAACACGGCAATCTCATCAGAGGTACCAAACGGCGGAGGGAGCCGTCAAGCCCACGCCGCGGTGCGCCCGGGGCTCGCGAAGGGGAGAGCTTCCAATTTCCGGAAAGGTATCGGTTCCCGGCGCTGGCCTTTATACTCAAGAAGGAAGCTTTTTTTTGAAACTATGGCCGCATTAATCGACGCAATCAACGTAAAGAAAAAGACTTTGTTTGAGCTGGACAACGTACCGTACGCCTGTCTCGAAGCGGAAGTGAACACGCCCACGGCCCGCGGAGGTCAGACCCTGGTGCGCCTGAAGATGCGCAACCTGCTCACCAACGCCGTTTTCGAGAAAACTTTCAAAGCGGGCGACAAGTTCCGCGAGCCGGATCTGGTGATGGTGGCTGCGTCGTACCTTTATAGCGATGGAGACGGATCTCACTTCCTCGATCAGCAAAGCTTCGAAACCCATTCCCTGGCCGGCGATGTCATGGGCGATGCCCTCGACTTCCTGATCGAAGGCGCTCTGCTGGAATTGCTGAAATACAACGGCAATCCCATCGGACTGAAGTTGCCGCCCTTCGTGGAGCTGCAGGTGACTTCCACGGAACCGGGTGTGCGCGGCGACACCTCAAGCGGCAGCGTGACCAAACCGGCGAAGCTGGAAACGGGCCTGGAGATTCGCGTGCCCCTGTTTATCAAAGAGGGCGAAAAGGTAACCGTGTCCACCGAGACCCGTGCTTTCGGGGGACGCGCGTAATACAGTCTTACTAGCCCAGGAACCCAAGGTTGCTGCTCGGGAAGTTCGCCACGTTGGGAAAGACGGTGGAGAGGCTGGAGGAAGCCACCCCAAACCATTGCGCCAGCGTGGAGCCGTATTGATCCACGGCGGTGGTGGGGATGAGCACGCCCCGGTTGCTCGCATCGTCGTCGCCGCCCGGGACCAACAGCGGGAAGCTGCCGAAGATCTGGCCGCCTTTCACTCCGCTTCCCACCACGAAGTGATGGCTGCCCCAGGCGTGATCGCTGCCATCCGTGCCGCTGGGGGTGAGTGTGCGTCCGAATTCGGAGGCGGTGAAAGTAGTCACTGAGCTGTCGATTCCCAATTCGATGGTGGCCTGGTAGAACGCCAGCACAGCCTGGCTGAGTTGCTGCAACAGCGGCCCTTGCGTCTCCAACTGCGAGCCGTGCGTGTCGAAGCCGTCCAGGTAGCAGAAGAACACCTGGCGTGTCAGGCCCAGTTGATTGCGAACGGCCATGATGGTGGCCACCGTTTGCAATTGTGAGGCGAGCAGGCTGCCCGCCGGGAACACCGTGTTCAGTTTGACGCCGGCGATCAGACCGGTCAGGGTGTTGGCGTAATTGTTGCCGCGGGTCATCACGCCGTTGGCGGCCTGCACCAACTGTACGCCATTGTCGAAGGTCAAAAGCTGCTGAAAGCCGGCGGCGGTGGAGGGCGAGTTCGGATAGGAGTTCAGCACGGACATGCCGGTTGGCGGGACGGCGGCGGGGAAGGTGGAGACACCCGTGCAAAACAGTTCGCAGCCTGCGGTCGCCGTCAGGGCTGGGAAGATCCCGCCCGAGTTCTGCGATTGCAGAAGGTCGGTGATGCGGCCCCCCCACCCGGAACTTCCATTACCGGCGGGAATTCCCGTCTGCCACTGGTTGCTCTGATCGGAGTGGGAGAACAACATCGACGGAATAATGGCCAGGTTGTTGGTCAGATATTGAGTTCGCGTGATGGGCTGCACCAGCATGCCGACATTCGCCAATATTCCGGCCTTGCCCTGGTTGTAAAGACTTTGAATTTCGGGCAGGCTGGGGTGCAGGCCGTAGGTGTCGCTGCCGTTCATGATCGGCAGCAGCGAATTTTGCGGGATCGCCAACCCGCCGCGGGTGGTCTGATACTGGCTGTAGTTCTGTTGCGCGGTGGTCATCGGGATTACGGTATTGTGGCCGTCGTTTCCGCCGCCCAGGAAGACGCAGACCAGCGCCTGATAGTTCGCGCTGCCGGCTGCCAGCGCATTCATCTCGCCGAATTTTGCCAAGGCCCCCGCGGCCCCGACCGCCCCCACCGAACGGAGCGTCGCCTTCAGAAATTCACGTCTGGAACGAATGTACATGTCAGATTTCTCCTTATTCGTAAGTTCGGCCGGACACCTTAGTGCCAGACGTTGTAGTAACTCGAAGACAGAATCAGATAGATGGCGTGCTCCACCACCTGCAACGGCGGTTCGGCATCGCCGGTTACCGCGGTCACGATGGCGGATTTCATGCCGGCTGGCATGGTCCCGTGAGTCAGGGTCAGGTCCAGCGCATTCACCAGCGTAGCCGGCGTAGAGGCCAGCGAGACGAAAGGCGTGAGATCCACCGTCGTGCCCGGGCCGTAGTTCTGGATCCCGGTGGACTATTGGCTGAACAGGCTGGCCACATCGTTCGCTCGCCAGATCGCGTTGTTGGGAGTCTGGATTTCAAACTCGCCGCCAAACAGCGTCGTCCCGGGGACTACGTAGTTCGGCGCATAGTAATTGAACACGCTGGGCGCGTTGAACAGATCCTGGCTAAGATTGACTAAGTCCCAGGGATAGTAGTTTTGATTGCTCATCTGCCCGCCGAAAGCGCGGATCGTGCCGGCGAAGAATAGCGCGGGCTCCTGCAGATGGCCGTCGTTGGGCTGATCGTTGCCGCCGTTATCGTTGGCGCGCGCCTCGGGGTCGAGCAGGATGGCGGTGAGGACCGCCTGCATGTCGCCGCGCACGCCGCTGCCGTTGTCGTTGAAGGCGGCCGCCACGCGCGAAACGTAGGCGGGGCTGGGGTTGCTCTTTACCAGGTGCTGGATCAGTTGCGTGCCGACGAAGGGGCCGGCGTTGGGGTGATTGAAGACGTTGGCGAGGGCGTTGGCCAGGTCCTGCTGCGGGGTGATTCCCGCCGGCGAGACGTAGCCGTTGAGCAACTGCTTGGACCCGGAGTCGTGTTCGGCTGCGTAGGCCACCATCGGTCCGTAGTTGGAAATGTAGGCGTTCCAGTCCACCGGCTGTCCCGGCGCCGGAGCGTAAGTCCAACCTGTGTAGACCCGCGCGAATTCGGTGATCGTGAATTGCGAATATGTAGGGATGGGCAGCCCGTTATTATCCAGTTGAACCGTCCCGTCCGGATTGAGCATTTGCACGCCGATGGTGAACAACTGCATCAACTCGCGCGCATAGTTCTCGTTAGCCACCGATCCCGTAGTGGGATCGGCCATGGCGTTGTTGGCCATATTCAAGTATTGGCCCATCGCGGGACTGAGGGTCACGTCGGTCATGATCTGCCGGTAGTTGGTGAAAGCGTCCGCCAGCAGCATGTTCTGGTAAGGGACCATGCTGTCGTTCCAGATGATGGTTTGGAAGGATGTCACGAAGATCTGGCTGAGGGCGAAGGCCACGCGCTGGCGCAGCTGGTCGGGATTGGTCACCGCATTGGCCAGGAACTGGCCCGGCATGCCGCTCTGGCTGGCAGTAATGTTGTTGTAATTGGAAATCTGCGGCGTGCTGAACTGTTGCGTCAGCCAGCCTTGAAAGCCGAGCGTTTGCACCGTATCGGCATCGGCCGGTGTGGGACCGAAGGCGGCCTGCTCCAGAAACCGGCGCGCGGCGGCGGCGCTGACTTGTGAGTTGGCCACCCCGACTTGCACCGCGAAGGGTTGCGAGACCGACGTGCCGTTGGCGACCGTGATACTGGCGGCGCCCGAGACACCCCAGAATCCGGTAACGGTGAGAGTTCCGCCGGAGTAACTCGTTTCCATGGCGGTACCGTTGATGGATGCAACGGAAGAAGCACTGAATCCTGTGCCGGTGATGGTGGTAGTGAAGATGCCAAGCGGCAATGGACCGTTGGACCCGACCGCGCTGATTACAGGTGTCGGCGCAATCAGCGTCACGGTGGCAGTGGCCGTGCCGTTGGAGCCGGTGGCCGAAACGGAGTCAGTGCCGGACACAGACAGTGAACTGGGCGCGGTATACAAGCCGGATGTTGTCACCGTGCCGTACGTGGCAGCCCAGGATGTTGCTCCGGGCGACGTGAACTGTTGTGTGGCGCCCAGCGCCAGCGACACCGCCGCCGGGGAAATCGTCTGCGGATTCTGACTGGTCAGGGTGACTACGGCCGATGCCGAGCCTCCCGGCCCGGTGGCGGTGACCGTGGCGGAGTTCGACGGCGGCATGGCCGAAGGGGCGGTAAAGAGACCGGACGAACTGACCGTTCCGGTCGTCGCTGACCAATTGGTGGCGCCCGTGGAGGTGAACTGCTGTGTCCCTCCCAGTTTTACTGTAGCCGTACTTGGCGAAATCGTCTGCGGCGGCGGAGGGCCGCTGTTTATAAACTGCGCGGTGAACACCGGCCCCCACAGTGTTCCAGGATTTTGTACTTGAAACGGGACACCGCCGGCGGTGCCCTGATAGCCTCCCGTGGTCAAGGTGGTGCTGCTGACAAAGATGGTGCTAAGATTGGCGCCCCCGCCGGATACGATGGCGCCTTTCTTGAAGCCGGTTCCCTGCACGGTGATGGAGTAACTCCCAACCGGAATGGGGCTGGGAGAAATCGAAGCAATAGCGGGACCGGCCGGTTCGACCGCCACGTAAACGGTAGCGGAGGTCTTGTTGTCCGACCCGAGTGCCGTAATGGTAATGCCGTTGGCCGGTATCTTCGCGGGCGCCGTGTACAGCCCTCCGGCCGTGATGGTTCCGTAAGTAGCGCTTCCCTTGGTGACGCCGTTTACCTGCCAGGTTACTTTCGTGTTGGCAAGTCCGCTAACCGTGGCCTTGTATTGCTGAGTTTGCTTCACGCCGAGGGTGGCATAGCTGGGCGTGATCGCGATTGACGCGGCCTCCAGCGCAGCGGGTAGCAACAAAGTAGCTATGCAAAGCGAGAGTTGACGGCAACCTGGATTCATCCGCATCGTAGTGCACTCCTCGAACAGCCGGTCTACGTGATTAGGGCGTTGTGGCTCAGCGCATGCGAGTTATGATTCGAAAGAATGCTAACTAAGGGATCTTCGCCGCAGACATCCGAATGCCAGTCTCGGCTGACTTTGGTTCGCAAGTCGAGATCTCTTTGGTTAAAGCCCGGCCATGTTTTCTTGCCGTGGGTAATCGGCCGGCGTTTGCGCTCTTGGGAATCACGTCATCAGGTTACACTCGACTGATGTTGCTGTGCCCCGTGCGCGATTGCCACCTGGCCCTGACGCCCGATGCCAAACGGCTGCGCTGCGCGCGCGGTCATTCGTTTGACGTGGCGCGCAGCGGGTACGTCAACCTGCTGCAACCCCAGGAGCGTCGATCGAAACAGCCGGGCGACACGGTCGCCGCCGTGGCTGCGCGGCGGCGGCTGCACGACCTCGGCGTGACAGCGCCCCTTCTGGCGGCCATCGTGGAGACGGCCGGCGCATCGGCCGGCGGCACGGTCCTGGATGCCGGGTGCGGCGATGGCTTCTATTTGGGCAGTCTGGTTAGCCAGACGGGGTGCGCCGGGGTGGGCATCGACATCTCGATTCCCGCTGTCGATCTGGCCGCGCGCCGCTACCCGGGATGCCAGTGGATTGTCGCCAATGCCGACCGCTTCGTGCCCTGCGCGGACGGCTCGTTTCCTCTGGTGCTGTCGATCACCGCGCGCATGAATTCGGCCGAATTCCGGCGCGTGGTATGCGGCGGCGGACGACTGCTGGTGGCCATTCCAGCGCCGCAGGATTTGATCGAACTCCGCGGCGCGGGAGTCGACCGCCGGGCGCGCGCCATCGAAGCCTTCGCCGGGCATTTCACGCTGCTCGAACAGCGCCGGGTCACCACCGTAGCCCACCTCGATGCAGCCGCGGTGGAGGACGTATTACTATCCATCTACCGGCCCATGCGGCGCCAGGCGGTCGCGGCGATGCGCGCTACCTTTAGTCTCGATTTACTGCTGTTCCGGCCCAGCGAGGGCTAGCCGCGCGGCCCATACATAGCCAAGGCGTGCCACCTGTATGTTGCTCCAAAAGGGTTTGGCCAGAGGCGACTTCAGGGCCGGTCGTGAGCGCAATAATCGCCGAAGTGCCCGGAAGTTCGGAATGCTTACTGTTCCTGGGCATTTGCTAACGCCATAGCGCGAAGAGCGTCCTGCGGGCGGCCCACGGTCGCGTACAGTTGGCCAAGTTGGCGCCACAGCGCCGGGTTCTTCGGGGCGAGACGAGTGGCCTCTTCCTCATAGGAAATTGATCGCTGTAAATCCCCGATACCTTGCCACGATTAGAGCCTTTCCGTGAGCAGTATTCGCAAGAAACACCTCGTTTACTATTAGTTCCGGATGAGGCGGCAAGCTCGTGACGGCTTCATTGAAGGAGTCTAGAGCGTCCAACGGGCGATGGGCCTGGAGGTAGCAATATCCTAGACTCTGTAGCTGCTTCCACGGAGACTCTGATGCGCTTGCCGCCTTTTGCCATGCGACGATTGCATTTTCCAACCTATTAGCTCGCTGGTAATGCGTCGCCAGCGATGACCAAGGTGCTGCGAGATCTGGCACAAGCTTCGTTGCGCGCACAAGATCAAGTTCAGCATGTTGTCCATCGCCCATATCTTCATGGATGCGGCCGCGCAGGTAATAGAGATAACCGAAATCTGGGTGAATGCGTATCGCGCGGCTTGCGGCCTCCAGCGCTTCCCGATTTCGTCCGAGGACACGCAAGACGGTAGCCCCATTCGTTAATCCCTCAAAGCCTTGATGTTTGGGCAAGGGGGTCGTTTCGCAATCGATCTGAAGTTCCTCGATTAGCCGCTCGGTCTGAGGACTACGCCGCAGAAAGACTGCCGAGACTTCATCAAGGTACACCGGTCGCCAGATGTCGCTAGTACAGAATTGGGTCAAAACTGGAAATTGCTGAAGAGCGAAGTATCTTCCTAGTGGCACGACAATCGTATTGATACCGTAGCGGCCTATCTCCGCACGCCACAACGGTGAGTCCGGTGGGCTGCTTTTAAGTAACGCACTATGTGTTATCCCAGCACTACCAAAGGGAATCGCCCGTGAGTCGATGAAGTCTTTGTATTGCGGGCCGAGTCGGAACATCAGAAAAGCACCTTCGCTGTAGCCGGCAAACACTTCTCGGGGTAGGTGTTCCCGAACGACAAAGTCGGCTGCATCACTCGGAAGGCACCAGGATATCCCGGCGCCGAAGCCAACCATTTCATCCGCTGACCGGTAAGTTTGTCCCGTCACCAGATTTGCAGCGCGCACGAATGCTAGGCAAACAAAAGCCGAGGCAACGAGTGCTTTTGCGTTCGCCTGTCTGATCGCAGGCAACGCCGAGGACAAGGAGGCACCGCCGACCACCACAACTACGATTGCCGCCAAAGAAATGAACCGCTGGTGCTGCGTAGCTAGGAAAACCGCCGAGGCTAATAGTATCGCTTCCCCAAAGCGCCGCCTAAGGAGGGCGAATGCCATTGCTACGAGTGCGATCAAAAGGATAAAGTACGAGGTATCAGGAGCAAGAGGAAACAGCTCAATTTGAATGTGCGCCCAGTTCGTTGGAAGCGGCTTCCATTCCTGAATCAACGCCGAATGCGCTCCCATTACGTCTTGTTGGCGCGCCACGGCCTTATAAATCTTCCATCCCCACGGATTGATCAAAGTCGCAAAGCATGCCGCGCATAGCCACGGCCACGCGCTTCGGAGGCGCGACCAGGCACCATCGAGTAAATCCAGCATCAAGTACGCTGCTATGAGGGCGAGACCCGCTATGAAGCCGGGATGCAGATTCACCCACGCTGCCATTATGAGGGGCAACATCCAGAGTCGTGCTTTTCCCGTCGTGCGATTCTCCCAGAGGAGCGAAATCGTTAGGGCAAACAGGACGACCGTGAACATTTCAGCGCGTGCGTTTATCCGAGAAGTGATTGGTGCAACCGCAATGACTGCGAGGGCGGCGGTCTTGGCTGACCCTCTTCGCAGCACGAGAGCTACGGCAATGGCGCTAACCAACGCCGTGAACCAAGAGAGCAATGCATAGCCACCAGCGAGGAAAATCAGGTAGAAGATTAAGCCGGAGCCCACGGGATAAATCCAGGCGTGTCCCGCTGCGGTGTAGGAGAAGACGTCTGTCGAAGGAATGCGATGATTGGCGAGAATCCGGCGCCCGGTGGCTAGTTGCCAGCCTAGGTCGAACTCCGCGACAGTCTTCAGGCCAGCCAGGAAGGCGTAGATTACAGCCGCAGCTGCTAAGGCGTAACGTAGCAAACGAGCCGATCGATGATTTGGCGAAAACGCTGGCACCGGCAACAGGCTCCTCTATTGAGAGCGTATCATCACTACCCGAATTGGACCGGATAAGCGGAGTGCCAAGGCTACGTCATAGGCACATGGCTTCAACGGGCCCTGAAAGGCTACCGCGCGTACCATCTAGTTCCTTCGGGCCGGGGCTCAAACTGGCCCATTTCAATCGCCTCCCCTAAGTACGTCCTGGCGAAATACTGAGGCTACTCGGACGAACGATAAGGCTCCGCAGGGATGCGAACTGAGCGCCGATTCGAGCGACGGAATGGCACCGGGCGGCCTCGATGCCGAGGCCGTCTCTATCAAAACTCAGACCTGTCGACTATTAGCTTATTGTCACTCTCAGAAGGGAATCCCGGAGTGCGTAACCCCGCAGCCGCGGTGGAGGACGTATTACTATCCATCTACCGGCCCATGCGGCGCCAGGCGGTGGCGGCGATGCGCGCTACCTTTAGTCTCGATTTACTGCTGTTCCGGCCCAGCGAGGGCTAGCCGCGCGGCCCATACATAGCCAGGGCGGCGCGGGCTCGCTTGCGCATCATCGATTCGAACGAGACGCGCGGCACGTCGATCAGTTTGCGCAGTTCGGCGCCTCGCAGCAAACGCTGCGCGGCGTTCGGCATGCGCCCGGCCATGCGTTCGAAGCCCCGCGGGCTGCCCTCGCGCATGCCGGCGATGGCCCGATAGTAGCCTTGCTGTCCCTGCACCTTCTGGCAGCCTTCCACCAGCGCGGCCAACACTTCGTGGCTTTCCTCCAGTTGCGCCACCACTCCCCCCCACTCGTCCAGGAACGGGCACAGCGGCAGCAGCGTCGCCGGGGAACGGCGCAGCGGCTTAACGGGGCGCAGGGGATAATGCCGATGCCCTTCCGCGGAAAGGCCCGTGTGTTGATAGATACGTACGGCCAGGGCGAAGCGGCTGCGCGCCGAAAGATGCTCCATCAGCGGAGCCGTCACCGGAGTACGCTTCCAGAAGCCCATGCCCTGCGTCAAATCGCCGCGATTGTGCGCCAGCGTCATCGCCAGCCGCAGCAGGTCCAGTTCGGCGCCGGGTTCGGCCGCCGTGGCGTCGAAGACCGCCTGCTCGCGGTCGATTTCCGCTTCGATAGCCGCCTGCGCTTCTTCGGCGGATGCCGTATCGCCTAATTCCAGCAGCAGGCCGAGGCCGCCGGCAATGGCGCTCCAATGCTCGCCGTTATGTCCGCTGACCCCGCGCACGGCGCGAATGGAAATGCCCTCCTCGGTCCAGGCGCGCGCGGCCAGCGCCAGGCGCAGCATGGGGCGCAATACGTCCGGGTCGCGCGACTCGCGCCACACGATGCCGCGTATTTTCGTATCCACGTCAGTGGGAACGAAGGTGGCCACTGAGGCGTGATGACAAGCAAGGCAGACGGCAAAGTAATCCTGCAACTGTTCGCCGTGGTTCAGGGTGGGGTGCAGAATGTTTTCCCAATTGGCGATCACCCGCAAGAACCCGTCCGCCGCGCAGCCCATCTCAACCAGACGCCCCGCCTCGCGGGCGGGGAAGCGCGCTTGTAAGAAAGGCGCAGTGCTATGGACTTGGGCGACGATCGTCTCCGGAGAGATCCAGTGAGCCCAGGCCGTCGGCGGTGGTTTGAGGGAAGGAGTGGACAAGCTCTTAGTATGGCGAAAAAAAAGCACTCACTAAGATGCCGGAGCTGTCGTCCCAGGTTCACCATCTCCCCACAAATACAAATCCCATATCTTGAACAACTTGCCGCCCCTGCCTCGCATCCTCGGATTTCCCGCCGGTTAACGTGGAATCGGAAGGAAGATATCCATGTCAGACGCACAACGAAGAGCCAACCGGCAAAACGCGCAAGAATCGCGCGGCCCAACCACACCAACAGGCAAGTCCGCCTCATCCCGTAACGCGACGACCCACGGCCTTACCGCGAAAACCAACAACTTCCCCGAAGGCGAGAGCCCCGAACTGTTCCACGCCCTCCTTTGCGACGTCGCCACCCGCTTCAATCCCGTCGGCGAACTCGAACAAGCCCTCGTCAGACATATCGCCGATCAGCATTGGCGCCTCGGCCGCGTCTTCACCCTCGAAACCGGCATGCTCCGCGCCCGCAGCGGCGAAATGCAGCGCGCAGACGCGCAAGAGATCGCGGATTACCCGCGCAAAAAAGAACACCATGAATTCAGCACCCCTCTCTACAAAGCCGCTAGCAAGTTGGAGCCTCTCGTCGAATACAGCGAGGGCGACCTCCTCGGCCGCGTCTTTGCCGCCGACGCCGCCAAGGCCAATGCCCTAACCAAACTCACCCGTTACGAAACCACCATCGAGCGCTCCCTCGAACGCACCATCAAACGCCTCCAATATATCCAGGAAATCCGCGCCAAAGCCGGCGCCGCCCAACCCGAAGCCCCTGCCGAACCCCAGCCGGTCCAGCCGGAACCTGATCCCGAGTTGGGTAACCCGCGGCGAATCAAACGATTGCAAAACGAACCCAAATTCGGAGCCCAACGGCTCCCCTTACTTCGCCGAACCGCCTGCCTTCATCCGCGATTGGTCCACGGTCCCGCCCACCATGATCCCTAACATCGATACCAGGCGCAAAAAGACCTATAAGGAAAACTGAAACGCGTCCAATCCAATACGGCAACCCCCCATAAAGCCCGAAGTGTGCCGCCCGGCGGCTGCCCGCTTACGCGTCGTAGGCGATCAGCCGGCCCGACACGATCAGGCCGGCCCACAGCAGCAAGGAAAGCGCCGCCGCGAGTTTCGCTTTGCCGCTGATCGCCTGGTCCAGCATCGCCGTGTTCCGGTAAACCGGCTGGCGAAACACCAACGCGTGTACCCCTACCAGGAGCAGGAGCGCCAGTTTCACCCAGAATGACGGGCTGCGATAAAGCTTGATCGGCTCCGCCCACGTGAGCAGCAAGCCGCTGGCGGCCACCAGCACGAATCCGGCGCGCTTCCAGTGGCGCAATTGTTGCACCACGTCGGAAGCCGGACGCTGCCGCATGGCCCAGCCCAATAGCCGCATGTCGGTCATCACCAGCATGCCGCCGAACAAGGCGATGCCCAGCAAATGAAAGCCGCCGATGATGGGGTACGGGAGTGCCCCTTCCCGGATGGCGGTGCTTAGATCCGTACTCTCGATCCAGGTCAGCGTGGAAAGGATGGACATTGTTCAGAGCCCTCAGACAAACGCGATCATGCGGCCGCCGGCCACCACCGCCGTCCACAACAGCAGGGAGCAACAGCCCGCCGCAACCGCCGCCGCCCGCGGCGCCCCCTCACCGGTGGCCCAGCGATGCACCGTGAAATGGAAAAGCAGCGCCGCGGCCAGACACGTCATCTTGAATCGAAACGACGCATTCACGTGATACACCACCGCGTCCGCGGAGAACATCAGGAACCCGCTCACCAGCATGATCGCGATCCCGGCTTTGGTCCAGGGGGCCACGTCCGCCGCTAACTGCGCCGCGGATTGCCGGCGCATCCCCAATCCCAGAAGGCGCAAATCCACCATGGCGATGGTGCCGACGGATAATGCGAAGCCCATGAAATGGATGCTCTGCACCACCGGGAAGGCCCACTCCGGCCCATTCATGGCGTTTGCCCAAGGGCTGGTTGCCAACCATTCAAAAATCGACGAAGCCATCATTTGCGCTCCCGCATCAGGAAAAACCGATCCAGCGCCCGCCCACACCCACGCCGGTCCATAGAATACTCGAAATCACTGCGACAATTTTCGCCCAGCCCGGGTGGGCGCCTTCGGGACTGGCCAGCGCCGCTTTGCGCACGGCCGTGAAAGTGAACAGGATGGAAAGCGCCAGCGAGGTCATTTTCACCCAGAAGGCTTCGTGGTAGTAGAGCTTGGTTGCTTCGGAGAAAAAGAGCAGAACGCCGGAAGTCAGCATCACCGCCAGGCTGCCAAACAGCCAGGGCCGGGTGTCAAGCCAGACTCGCGCCGCTGGCTGACGCTTCAAGCCAAGGCCGAATAGCCGCAGGTTCACGATCAGAACCGAGCCTCCGATGACCGCCAGCCCCAGCAGGTGGAAAGACTCGATGACGGGGAAGAGCCATTTTGAATCGCGGATGGCCTCGCCGATGGCGCCGTTCTCGCACATCGTGAAAAACGAGAGCACCGACATCATGTTTGTTTCTCGAACCAGTTATAGGCGATCATCCGGCCGCACACCACGATGCTGGCCCACAGCAGCAGCGAGATGCCGCCGGCCAGGCGTGCGCGCAATGGCGGTACGCGGTCGCGATCCCACGCCGCCATGTTCCGGCCAGCCGTAAAGTGGAAGACCGCCGTGTTGGCCCCCGCCAGCAGCAGGAAGGCTACTTTCAGACGGAAGAAGATGTTCAGGTAAGTCTTGACCGGAATGGCGTAGAACAGCAGCGAACCGCTGACCACCATCACCAGGAACCCGGCGATCGTCCAGGGGACCAGGCGCTCCACCACTTCTGAAGCCGCGCTCTCGCGCAGCGTGATGCCGGCCAGCCGCAGGTCCATGAAAATGACCATGCCCAGAAACAAACATAGCGTCAGCACGTGAACCGACTCCACAATTGGATAGACCCAGATGGACTCGTGAAGCGCGATGCTCCACGGCGTCGATTCGAGCCAACGGCAAAATGCAAGCACGGAAGAGACTCCCCAGGACACTCAATTATACATGGCAGGCTGCGCTTAGATCGGCTCCGCCGGAGCCGGCGCCGGAACATCGGCGGGTGACTGTGCGCGGAGAGTCCACAGATGGTAAACGCCGTAAAGGGAGCAGCCCAGCGCGACGGCGGCCACCGCATTCATGAGCAGCACTCCTACGGCGGTTGCCAGGAAAGCGGTGGCATCCAGGCGCCGCATCTTCGGGAGCCGCTTCCACGTGCTCCACTCCAGCAGTCCGATGCCGACCCACGCGGTGACGGCCGCCAGCGCGGCCGTCGGAATGCGGGCTATGGCTTGCCCGCCCAGGGCCACCAGGGCCAACAGAATGGCGGCATGCGCCAGGTTCGACACCCGCGTCGTCGCGCCGCAGCGAACGCTAGCCAGGCTCCGGGCCGGGATGCCCACGCTCATCGGCGCGCCAAACATCGCGGCCGCTATGTTGGCGATCCCGTACGCTCCCAGTTCGCGATCGGCGTCGGCGCGCTGCGGCGGACGGTGCCGCCCGCGGAAGTGATCCACCACGCGGGACGTCAGCAGAATGTTTACCGAAGAAACCAAGGCCAGCCCAAGACCCGATGGGATGACCGTCCAAATGTCGGCGGCGCTCCATGAAAACCCGGCGAAGGGAGGCAGGCGGAAACCAATGGTCCCTACCAACCCTTGCTTGACGCCCAGCATAACCGCCACTCCCGTCCCTGCGAGAATGCCCAGCAGTGGGCTCGGAAGGCGCGCATTAAGGCGCGCGGAGAGCAGCGATACGGCCATAACTCCGAGGCTGATGGCAATCGTCGCGAAATGCGCTTCGGCGGCATGCGCCAGCACCACGGCCGTTTGGTAGATCAGATTCGACGACGTGCGGTCAAGCGCCGCATGGACCCCCAGCATGGCGGAAAGCTGGGTGAGCACCATCATGGCCCCGATGCCGCAGGAAAAGCCGGTCACCACGGCGTGGGGGACTTGCAGAATGTAGCGGCCGAGTTGCAGCACCGCGAAAACCATCATGAAGACCGCGGCCACCAGGCATACCTGAGCAGCCCCGCCGGTACCGTGCTGCGCGACCGCCAGGGCGATAAACGGAACCGTGGCGCTGGCGGTGCCTCCAATCAACACGGGGTTACGTCCCAATAGCGCCGTGAGCGGCGCGGTGACAACCGAGGTGACGATGCCCAATAACGGAGGCAATCCCATCATCGAGGCCAGCGCCAACCCATAGGGCAGGGCAATCAGCGCGGCAATCAAGCCGCCCGAGAGATCGCCCGCAAACGCGCGCCAGGAGTAGCGGTCGCGGCGCCCCGCCTTCAGGCGTTGAAGCACTGGGCGGCGGCTTCGCGGAACTTGGCCATATCGTCGCGCGTGCCTACGGTGACGCGCACCCAGGTGGGCCACGAGGGCCACACGCGGCCGATGTAGACCTTGTGTTTCGCCATCGCCTCGTAGAACTCCCTGCCGGGCCGCTTCACGTTCATCATGATCATGTTGGCTTCCGACGGCAGGAATTCGATTTTGTTCTTGTCCAGGAACTCCATGGTGTCGTTGCGGATGGCGGCGATGGTCGCGCGCCGCTCCGCAATCACGGTTTTGGACTTGAGGCTGGCGTTGGCCCCCACCATGGCCGTGACGGGCAGCGCGCCGGCCGTGTAGACGTTCATCTTCTGAAGAAGGTCGGGGCGGGCCAGCACTGCCCCCGCCCGCAGGCCTGCCATGCCGTAGAGCTTGGAGAAGGTGCGCAGAATGATGACGTCCTTATCCGCGGCCACCAGATAGGAACTCATGACCGCGTTCTGGGACAAGTGGATATAGGCTTCGTCCAGGAGAATGATGGATCCGGCGGGCTTATTCTCAACCAGCCACTCGACGTCTGCCTTCGCGGTGATGGTGCCGGTCGGATTGTTTGGATTGCAAACGTAGATCACGCCCGGAGTGGCGTGGGCGGCGGCCATGGCTTTCACGTCGTGAGCGCCGGTGCCTTTGACCAGCGGCACGTTGATGACCGGCGCGCCGATGAATTGCGCCGCGCGTCCGCCCGCTTCGTAACCGGGGTCGCCTACCACAAACGGCCGGTCTTTCGAACAGAAGGCCAACACCGCGCGATGCAGCGGATCGCTCGATCCGGCAAACGCCTGCACGTAGCTCTCCCGCGGATTGTTGGAGAATTTGACGCCTTCCTGTTCGGCCAGGGTGGACGCCATGGCGAAGGTCTCCTCATAGAGGTAGCGGCCGCCTTTTTGCACGATTGCGTGGATGGCCTCGGCGGCTTCGGGACACGGACCCATGGGGTTCTCGTTGGCGTTGATCTTCACCGCGTCCGGAGGCATGTTGTGCACCATGGAAAGCTGGGCCAGGGCGCGCTCGTTGTAGAACGGCAAAGCCGCGCCGGCGGCCAACAGGGAAGCCAACTTGTGGAAGCCGCGGCGAGAGAAGCCCGCGTTCAAAGCATCACGTTCCGATTGTTTGGTGTTGGAGCCACCAGTCATTTCGATCTCCTCTTCGAGTGACATTCTTGGGATCGCGCCCAAACCATGCGCTCAGACCAGGGAGCCAGCCTTCGGAAATCCCGTGCGTGGGGAAACCCTTGCGGGCGCCGAAGTTTTCTCAGTATAGCACCGGCGGATCGGGGCGGCGGCCGTTTAAGAAGCTATGTTTAAGAAGCTATGATTGTTTCATGACTTGGGCCCGGACCACCTTAAGCGTGATCTCAATAGCGGCAGCGGCGGCCGCGCAAACCGCACCTCCGCTGAAGGAAATTACGGACCATCTAAGACCGAACGATTTGAAGGCGGATGTTTCGTTCCTGGCTTCGGATGCCCTGCAGGGCCGGGCGACGCCATCGCCAGGGTTGGACGTTGCGGCCGAATACATCGCCGCGCAGTTCCGGCGCGCGGGCTTGGACCCGGCGGGCGACGATGGCTATTTTCAGTCGGCGCAGTATGCCAGCGTCACTCCCGTACTGGAGGGACTGACGGTCACGCTCGACATGGGCGGCAAGACCGTGGAACTGCATAAGGACTTCGCCCTCCAGCAAGCCGCCGCCACCGATTTGAAGGGCGCCGCGGTATTGAAGGTGATGGGGGGGGATACGGCTGCGATGGCGGCCTTGACCCCGGAGCAGGTCCGGGGCAAAGTGCTGGCCTTGGATTTGCCGGATGGGTCGAAATCGTTTGGCGTGCTGCGGCAGCTTCCCGCGCTCACCGCGCGCTTACAGCCGGCGCTGGTGGTGCTGCTGCGCAAGAGCTCGGTACCGGTAAATGCAGGGCCGCGCCTGCGCGAAGTGGCATCGCCGCCTGCGCCGGCCGTACTGGTGGTCTGGGACGAAGGCATGCGCGCCGCGCTGACGGCGGGGGCCGCGTTGACGGTTCACATTGCGCGCCCGTTTCTACGCCGGTAAGGCTGCACAATGTCGTGGGTGTTTTGCGCGGGGCCGACCCCACGCTGCGCGATACCTACGTGATGGTGACCGCGCATTACGACCACTTGGGAGTGCGCGGAATAGGCGAGGGCGATCATATTTACAACGGCGCCAACGACGACGGCAGCGGCACCGCCTCGGTGATCGAAATCGCCAACGCCCTGTCGGTCGTGCCGCGCCCCAAACGATCGATCGTGTTCGTCACGTTTTTCGGCGAGGAGCTGGGCCTGGTCGGATCGCGCTATTACGGAGCGCATCCGGTGTTTCCGCTCGCCAAGACCGTGGCGGATTTGAACCTGGAGCAGGTCGGTCGCACCGATGTGGACGGCGGATCGAGCGTGGGGTTGGTGAACGTCACCGGGTACGATTTCTCGACACTAACCGACGCCGTGCGCGAGGCCGGCAAGCAAACCGGGCTCAAGGTGGAAAAAAACGAGAAGCTCAACGTCCAGTTTTTTGCCCAGAGCGACAATCAGGCGCTGGCGGACGCGGGGGTGCCGGCGCACACGCTTTCGGTGGGCTACATGTTTCCGGATTACCACAAGCCGGGCGATGAATGGCAGAAACTGGACTATGACAATCTGGCCAAAGTCGATCGAACGGTGGCCCTGGCGGTGATGAGCGTCGCCAACAGCATCGAGGCTCCGCTGTGGAAGAAGGACGACCCAGCGACCGCTAAATATGTTAAAGCGCGGCAGGACTCTCTGGCCGCCGGGCACTAACCGGCCGGCCCGCACAAGCGCGGTATCATGTCTAGCGGAGGATTTGCCGTGTCCGCAAGATTCGTATGGTACGAGCTGATGACCAGCGACGCCCAGGCCGCTGAGTCTTTTTATAAAGCCGTCGTCGGTTGGGAAACCCGCGACTCCGGCATGACCGATCGCTCTTATACTTTGCTCTTGGCCGGATCGAGCATGGTTGGTGGCTTACTGCCCACGCCGCCGGCAGCCGCGGGAGCTCCGCCAGCCTGGTTCGGCTACATCGGGGTGGACGACGTCGACCAATATGCGGACAAGGTGACGGCGGCGGGAGGCGCCGTGCATCACCCCCCCGAAGACATCCCGATGGTGGGACGGTTTGCCGTGATGGCCGATCCGGACGGCGCGATGTTTGTGCTGTTCAAGGGAACCAGCGAGATGGGGCCTCCGCCCGTACCGCCCAACGCGCCCGGATATACCGGTTGGCACGAACTGCATGCCGCGGACGGCGCCAAGGCCTGGGAATTTTATTCCGGACTTTTCGGCTGGACGAAAGTCGACACCATGGATATGGGTCCGATGGGCGTGTACCAGATCTTCTCCACCGGAGCGCAGGGCGGGGCGCCGGACGGCGGCATGATGACTAAGATGCCCCTATCGCCGGTGCCCTTCTGGCTGTATTATTTCAATGTGGATGCCATCGACGCCGCTGCCGCGCGCGCCAAGGCTAACGGCGGCAAGATCCTCAATGGTCCGCACGAAGTACCTGGCGGACTTTGGATCGTGATGTGTATGGACCCCCAGGGCGCCGCGTTCGCCATGGTCGCCCCGAAGCGCTAAGCCTGCGCCATCGGGTCGATCCGCTCGTAGCTTCGCTCCATGCCGGCTTCCATATTGGTGGCCAGCATGCCGTCGCGTGTTTTGGCGTCGGGCAGGGTCATTCGCAATGTCAGTAACGTGCCGGCGCCATCTGGCTCAAAGCGCGCCTCCACGTGATTGTCAGGCGTTCTGTCGGGCAGGAACATCCGTTCGACGTGGACGATGCGCTGGTACGGTTCCAACTCCAGGTATTCGCCGGTGAGGTGGAAGGCGGCGCCCTTTCCGTTGACCCACTCGAAACGGATCTGGCCGCCAGGGCGCGCGTCGCTAATACAGACCGGCATGGTCCAGCCATCGGGGCCCAGCAGCCATTTTTGCAGTAAAGCGGCCTCCGTGTGCGCGCGGTACACCGCTTCGGGCGGCGAGGCGAAATGCCGTGTGACTACGATATGGCGATCGCCTTCCGTTTTCATGGTCAATTTGTTCATCGTTTTTTCCTTTTGTTGTTTCGGGTGTTGGTCTCGATCCCTTCCAAAACCTGGTCCAGCCGGTCGTAATTCCGTTCCATCGCTTGGCGCAGCGTGTGCAGCCACTGATCGATAGGCTGAATGCCGGCTTTCGCCAGGCGGCAGGGCCGCTTGGTTCCTTCCACTCGCCGTACGATCAGGCCGGCGTTTTCAAGGACCTTTAAGTGGCGTGAGACGGCAGGCTGAGTCATGGCGAATGGCTCGGCAAGATCCATGACGGTGGCTTCGCCGGCCGCGAGCCGGGCGAGAATGGCGCGGCGTGTCGGATCGGAGAGGGCGGAGAAGGCGGCATCCAGTTGTTGAGTGACCATTCTGTTATATAATTGTAGTGTTATATAACAAGCCGCTTATGTCAAGCGAAAAGTGTACTGAAGCGGGGGCGGGATACCGCCAATGGGGACGCCGGCTACAGATCTGATCCGGGAATGGTCCAGCCGGTGCTGAGTTTGTCGTAGGTGGTGGCGAGATCCTCGGGAAGGACGCGGGTTTCGCCAACCGTGGTCATGAAGTTGGCGTCGGCGACCCAACGAGGCAGGGCGTGCAGGTGGACATGTCCGGCGACGCCCGCGCCGGCGGCTTTGCCGATGTTCAAGCCCAGGTTCAGGCCGTCCGGCTGATAATGAGCGCGGAGGTTGGCTTCGGCCTGGCGCGCCAGCAGGATCATTTCGGTGAGAGTCTCCGGGGGAAGCTGCTGCAGAGTCGCGGCATGCGCGAAGGGGACTACCATGAGGTGGCCCGATGTATAAGGGAAGCGGTTCAGAATTACGAAATTGAGCTGGGCGCGAAAAAGAATCAGATTCTCGCGATCATGCTGCTGCGCGGGCAGGGCGCAGAAAATGCAATCCGGCGCCCGGTCCGCCGTGGTCACATACTGATAACGCCACGGGCTCCAAAGGTGCTCCATACCGCCGCTTACAGCGTCGGCGCGTTGTCGCCGGGAACTTCGGCCGGCGCGGTAGCGGAAGTATTGACGACGTCCTTCAGTTCCTTGCTCGGCTTGAAGTACGGGATTTTCTTGGCGGGCACTTCGACACGCGCGCCGGTCTTCGGGTTGCGGCCGATGCGCGGCTGGCGCTGGCGCGTTCGGAAGCTGCCGAAACCTCGAATCTCGATCTTGTCGCCGGTGCGAAGCGAACGCACGATACTGTCAAAAATGGCCTCCACGATAACTTCGGATTCTTTCCGGGTCATCTCCACTACACGGGAGACCTCTTCAATCAGATCGGCCTTGGTCATGTGCAATTTCTCCTTGTTGTTCTCAAGCCGTTACAGCAGTATCTCTTGAAGCGGCCAATTTTGCAAGCTATTCTCCGCCGCGATTCTTGAGGCCAAGCACTTCTTCGATAGTAGCAGCCCCCGCCGCGGCTTGCCGTTGGTAGTCCGCCAGGCGCCCTTTCTCTTCGTCATGGGCAACCGCTTTCAGACTCAAACCGATTTTTTTGTCCGCCTCGCTCATTTTCAATATCTTGAAATCGAACTCCTGCCCAACGGAAACGGGAGCCTCGGCCGCCCGGCGTCCGGAGTATCCAGGAACTTCCGAAAAATGGCAGAGCCCTTCCACTCCGTCCGCCAATTCCACAAATGCCCCGAACCCGGCCAGGCGGGTTACGCGGCCGTGTACGATATCGCCAACCTGATGCGTTTGCAGATACGTTTCCCAGGCGTCGGGCTGAAGCTGCTTGATGCCGAGCGAGAGGCGATGGCCCTTGGCGTCGATGTTCAGGATGGCGGCCTGCACCAGTTGGCCTTTTTTCAGAATCTCCGAGGGGTGCTTAACCCGCTTGGTCCAGGAAAGATCGGAGACGTGGACCAGGCCGTCGATGCCTTCCTCGATTTCGATGAAGGCGCCGAATTCGGTCATATTGCGGACGCGGCCTTCCACCACCGAGCCGATGCTGTAGCGGCTTTCGATGGTGGTCCAGGGGTTCGCTTCGAGTTGCTTCAGGCCGAGCGAAATGCGCCGGTCACGCGGATTAACTTCGAGCACCACCGATTCCACCTGATCGCCCGGCTTTACCACTTTGGACGGATGCTTCATGCGCCGCGACCACGTCATTTCGCTGATGTGGATCAGGCCTTCAACGCCGGGCTCCAGTTCGACGAAAGCGCCGTAATCGGTCACATTCACGACTCGGCCGATGACGCGCGCGCCCAACGGGATATGCGTTCCGCCACGCCCTCCCACGGGTCCGGAGCCATTTGCTGCAGGTCCGAGCGAGACGCGCTCCTTGGCGCGATCGAACTTTAGAACCTGTACGGTGACTGGTATCGCCCAGGTGTCGAGGACTTCGGAGGGATGGGCGACCCGGCCCTAGGAGATGTCGGTAACATGCAGAAGGCCGTCGATTCCTCCTAGATCGATGAAAGCACCGTATTCGGTCAGATTTTTGACGATGCCGGTGACGACAGCGCCTTCACGGATCATGCCGAGAGTGGTGCTCTTGCGCGGAATCGACTTCTTCCTCAACGGCCAGCTTTCGCGAAACCACCGACATTGCCGCGCTTCCGGTTGAGTTTGACGATTTTGACCGGAATGTCCTGGCCGATGAACTGATCGAGGTTGATGGATGGGCCGCGGATCGACCTGCGAGCCCGGCATGAAGGCGCCGACGCCGACATCGACGGAAAGTCCGCCTTTGACGCGCCCGATGACGTGGCCGAGAATGACCAACTGATCTTCGTACGCCTTCTCCAGGTTATCCCACACGCGGATGCGGGCGGCCTTGGAATGCGACAGCAGCGTGTAGCCTTCGGGACGCTCGCCATGATCGAACATGACGTCGATGACATCGCCGACATGGACGTTGGCTTCCCCGGTCGGACCGAAGAACTGGTCGATGGGTACCAGGCCTTCGGACTTGTAGCCGAAGTCCACGATGACATCTTTCGCGGTGACCTTAAGTACGGTGCCCTGCAGCACCTCGCCTTCGGCGGGGGCCAGATGGGTATACTCGTCGAGCAAAGACTCGTAGCTTTCGCTATCGGGTTGGACCGCTTCGTCCACCTGTTCTTTGCCCTCATCGACGGCCATTACACACGCCTCCGCGCGATACTCCATCAGACGTTTGCCGGGGACTAACAGCCGCGAGACATGACCAGGGCGAGCGGAAGGAGCAACTACACTGGGTCCGCGAACTTGCTTCGAAACCAGCCCGCCCGATTCACCAGCAAGGCACTGACAGATCAATATGTTAGCAAATCAGGATGGAGATGTCACGCTTCTTAAGCGGGTCATTTGTTACGATTTAGCGCGGGCGCGGGCGTGGGAAACGCGGCCGGCTTTCTGCTATCTTCACCTGTGAGAGGACCGCGGGCCCATGCCGAGCCAGACCAATATCGATTCCGTTCTCACGGAGACACGCATCTTCGAGCCTTCGAAAGAATTCAGCGCGCACGCATATGTCCGAAGCGTGGCGGAGTACGAGAAGTTGTACCGGGAAGCCGAACAGAATCCGGCGGAATTCTGGGGACGGATTGCCACGGAATTGCACTGGTTCAAGCCGTGGGACCAGGTCTTGGAGTGGGATTGTCCATGGGCGAAGTGGTTTTCGGGAGGCCAGCTTAACCTCTCCTACAACTGCCTGGACCGGCATGTGGCGACCTGGCGGCGGAATAAGGCGGCGCTCATCTGGGAAGGCGAGCCGGGCGAAGTGCAGACGCTCACCTATCAGCAACTGCTGACCGAAGTGTGCAAGTTCGCCAACGTGCTGAAGTCGCTGGGCGTGCAGAAGGGCGACCGGGTGGCCATTTACATGGGCATGTGCCCGGCGCTGCCCATCGCCATGCTGGCGTGCGCGCGCATCGGCGCGCCGCACACCATCATCTTCGGCGGGTTCTCGGCGAACGCGCTGATGGACCGCATCACCGATTCGCAGGCGTCGCTGGTGATCACGCAGGACGGCTCCTACCGCCGCGGCACCGAGGTGAAGCTGAAGCCGGCGGTGGATGAAGCGGTGCTGGCGTGCCCTTCGGTGAGGAACGTGGTGGTATTCCGGCGCACCGGCACGCCGCAGACGATGGTGGGCGGGCGCGATCATTGGTGGCACGAGTTGATGGCGAAGGCTTCGGACGATTGCCCGGCAGAGCCGCTGGACGCCGAGCATCCCTTGTATCTGCTGTACACCTCGGGGACGACCGGCAAGCCGAAGGGCATTTTGCATACCACCGGCGGCTATTCGGTGGGAACGTACCTGACGGCAAAGTGGGTTTTCGATTTGCGGGACGAAGATATTTACTGGTGCACGGCCGATATCGGTTGGGTGACGGGGCACAGCTACATCGTTTACGGCCCGCTGCAGAACGGCGCTACCAGCCTGATGTATGAAGGTGCGCCGAATTTTCCGGAGCCGGACCGGTTCTGGAGCATTATCGACAGGCACAAGGTGAATATCTTTTACACGGCGCCGACGGCCATCCGGGCGTTCATGCGGTTTGGGAACGAATGGCCGGAAAAGCATCCGATGAACAGCCTGCGGCTGTTGGGCACGGTGGGCGAGCCGATCAATCCGGAAGCTTGGATGTGGTACCGGGAGCATATTGGCCACAATCGCTGCCCGATTGTGGATACCTGGTGGCAGACGGAGACGGGGATGATCATGATCGCTCCGCTGCCGGGGGCCACGCCGACGAAGCCGGGATCGGCCACGCGGCCATTTCCAGGCGTGGTGGCGGATGTGGTAACGCGCGAAGGCGAGCCGGTGCCGGCGGGGGGGGCGGTTACCTGGTGCTGAAGCAGCCGTGGCCGGCCATGCTGCGGACGATTTACGGAGATCCTAAGCGATTCCAGGAGCAGTACTGGTCGCAACTGCCGGGCATGTATTTCACGGGCGATGGAGCGCGCAAGGACGCGGATGGCTATTTCTGGATCATGGGCCGCATCGACGATGTGATCAATGTGTCGGGACACCGCTTGAGCACCATGGAAGTGGAATCGGCGCTGGTGGCGCACCCGAAGGTGGCGGAAGCCGCGGTAGTGGCCCGCCTGGACGATTTGAAGGGGCAGGCGATTGCGGCCTTCGTGACGCTGAAGGCGGGAAATGCGCCAAGCGGGGAATTGAAGGAAGAATTGCGGATGTGGGTAGCGAAGGAGATCGGGTCGCTGGCCAAACCGGACGATATTCGCTTCAGCGACGCATTGCCTAAGACCAGAAGCGGAAAGATCATGCGGCGGTTATTGAAGGAGATTGCGGCGGGG
Source organism: Bryobacterales bacterium (assembly GCA_963738375.1). GTDB lineage: Bacteria > Acidobacteriota > Terriglobia > Bryobacterales > Bryobacteraceae > Bog-159. The sequence continues at coordinate 396,993 of CAVTWL010000012.1, forward strand.
GGGGGAGTGAAGGGCGACACCACCACGCTGGAGGATTTGTCGGTCATTGCCCAGCTGAGTACGCCGGAGGACTAGCGGAAGACTGGCGGCCCTGGCGTATCTATGACGAGGCGGACATTTACTATCGCGGGTGGGCTGGGAGCGGCGATGCAGGCGGCGGGACAGACTGCTCCGCCTCCGCCCGCGGCGCCGCGGCCCATGATTTGTCTGTTTTCCAAGGCTCTCCAGACCATTCACTACTCGGAGTTGGGGGGGGTAATTCGGGATCTCGGGTTTGAAGGCTGCGATTTGACCGTGCGGCCGGGCGGGCATGTGGAGCCGGCGCTCTCGGCGGCGGATATGTATCGCGCGGTGGAGGCGATTCGCGGCGATGGCGTAGAGATTCCCATGATCACGACGGCTTGCGTTTCGCCGGGCGATCCTACCATTCAGAACGTGCTGGCGCTTTGCGGGCGCGATCGCATGAAGATACCGTATTGGAAGCTGGGCTACTGGAATTACAAGCCCGGGCAATCGATTGAGGCGCGGCTGGCGGAGGTGCGCCGCGACGTGGGCGGCATCGTGGGGCTGGCGCGGGCTTACGGGATGGTGGCGGGGTTTCACAATCACTCGGGCAGCTATGTTGGCGAGGCCGTTTGGGACGGGCGCGCGGTGATGGAGGGATTGGACCCGGCGTGGATCGGCTACTACTTCGACCCGGGCCACGCAACCGCGGAAGGCGGCGAGGGCGGGTGGAATATCTCGATGCGCATGGCTTTGCCGCGGATGAAGATGGTGGCGCTGAAGGACTTTTATTGGGAGAAGTCTAACGGCAAGTGGGCGATGAAGTGGTGCCCGATGGGTGAAGGCATGGTGAAGTGGCCGGAGGTTTTCGGGATGCTGGCGGCGGCGAAATTCAGCGGTCCCTTATCGCTGCATATTGAGTACGAGCCGGCGAGCCTCGATATGATCAGGCGCGATCTGGCGTTTGTGAAGAAGCAGGTGGCCGCGGCTTACGGAGGCTAGTCTGGGGGAGTCTTATGAGGGTCGTGCTGGTCATCGTCTCCGCGCTTCTCTTGTTCGAGCTGTCTCAATCGACCATAGCGGCCGCACCGCCGGGGCACGATTCGTTTGAGGTAGCAAGTATTAGGCCCAACCATGCCGGTGGCCCCTTCAACATGGGATTTCGTCCCGGCGGCAGGTTCATTGCTGAAAATGTAAACGTAGAAATCCTCATTGAAGCCGCGTTTGGAGTGAAGGACTATCAAGTCTCCGGCGGACCGGGCTGGATTCATACCGAGCGCTATAACATCGAAGGTGTACCCGACGACTCGACCGCCCAAGCATGGGAACGGCTGAACACGGAAGACCGGCAGGCGAAGCAGTGGCAGATCGTACAGGCATTGCTTGCCGAACGATTTGCGTTAAAGCTCCACCGTGTGTCGAAGGAGCGATCTTCATACGCCCTGGTGGTGAGTAAGGGGGGCGCTAGGCTTCGCGAGGCCGGCGCCGATCTGCCGGGTCCCGCGGCCGGCCAGGCGCAGTTGAAGCACGGCCTTCGCATGAAAGGCAGGGGCGAAATCGACGCGCACGGCGCCAGTCTCGATCGATTGGCAGAGGTGCTCTCCCCTTTGCTCGACAAGATCGTTTTGAACCAGACGGGACTGAAAGGGAAATATGATTTCACGCTGAAGTGGTCACCTGGCGATGGCGCGGGGAATTCCGGCGCTCCCTCGATATTCACCGCATTGCCGGAGCAACTTGGTTTAAGGCTCGAAGCCCAAAAGAGCGACGTCGAGATACTGGTTTTGGATAGCGTCGGGAAACCTTCCGAAAATTAGTGTTCCAAAGCGGCCAGACGGCTGGCTAGGAAATTCTGTTCGAGACGATTGGTGGCCAACGCCAAGGCTCTGCGATAAGCCGCGGCGGCTTCGCCGGGGCGGCTCATGCGGGATAGGATGTCGGCGCGCGCGGCATGAAACAGGTAGTAGTTGTCGAGCTGACCTGTGAGCGAATCGAGCCGTAGCAAACCTGCCGCGGGACCCTGTGCCATGGCTACGGCGACGGCGTGATTCAAGGCGACGACAGGGGTCTGCTGGATCGCGAACAGGCGTTCGTAGATGGCTGCGATTTGCGGCCAATCCGTTTCGCCCGGCCTTTCGGCGGCGGCATGCAGTGCGGCGATGGCGGCCTGCAAGCGATAAGCGCCCGGCGGTCCGGTAAGAAAAGCTCGTTCCACGGCGCCCAGGCCTTCGGCGATTTCCTCGCGATCCCAGAGGCTGCGATCCTGATCTTCCAAAGTGACCAGTTTGCCGTCGCGCACGCGCGCCGCGCGGCGCGAATCGTGCAGCAGCATGAGCGCCAGCAGGCCCAGGTTTTCGGCATCGGGCAGCAGTTCGCACAGCACGCGCGCGAGACGGATAGCTTCCGAGCAGAGGTCGCCGCGCACCAGTTGGCCGCCGGTTGCGGCCGTGTAGCCTTCATTGAAGATCAGATAGATGACTGTCTGGACGGAGGCCAGGCGTTCGGGAAGCCGCGCGGGCGGCGGAACTTCGTAGGGGATGCCCGCGTCCTGAATCTTGCGTTTGGCCCTGACCAGGCGCTGCGCCAGGGTGGCTTCGGGCAGCAGGAATGCCTTGGCGATTTCGGGCGTGGTAAGGCCGCCAAGCGTGCGCAGGGTCAGGGCGATCTGACTTTCACGATTGATGGCGGGATGGCAGCAGGTGAACACGAGGCGCAGACGATCGTCGGGAAAGTCCATGTAGTCCTGTTCCGAAAGTGATTCGGCGGAATACCCTGCGCGCTCGATTTCGCGTTGGATCTCGGGCTCCTTTTCGCGATGAGTGCGCTCGCGGCGGATGCGATCGATCAGCCTGCGATGAGCGGCCGTGGTGATCCAGGCCGCCGGATTGTCTGGTGCCCCTTTGACGGGCCAGGAAACGAGGGCGGCGGCAAAGGCTTCTTGCAGAGCTTCCTCAGCGAGGTCGAAGGAGCGGGAGATGGCGATCAGAGTGGCCATGATACGCCCGGACTGCTCGCGGAAGACAGCTTCGGCGACGGCCCGGGCGTCGGTCATACCGGGCGCGGCAGTTCGGCTACCGGACGGATTTCGATGCCGCCGGCCGCGCCTTTGCAGAGTGTCGGCATGCGCTTGGCCCATTCGATGGCTTCGTCGAGGCCCGCGCATTCCAGAATGTAGAAGCCCGCCAGTTGTTCTTTCGTTTCGGCGAAGGGGCCATCGAGGGTCAGGGCCACGCCGTTATCGTAGCGAACAGTGGTGGCGCTTGAAGCGGACTTGAGCCCTTCGACAGAAAGCAGAATGCCTTTAGCGGCGGTCTCTTTCATGACGGCGGAGTGCTCGCGGATCTGGATGGCGCTATCCTCGGCCGATGGGCCTTCGGGCGTCTCTCGTGAGTACATCAGAAACATGTATCGCATGTGGGTGATCCTTTGATTATGAATGGGACTTAGTTGGTTGGGAAGTGGGCGTCGGACTTTACTTCCAGAATCTGACGGGTGTGGCGTTCGGTATGCGCGGCCACGGCAAGCAGCCACTGGTAGGCATCGAGCGGACCGAGAGCCGGGTGGTCAACGACGTGGCCGCGCAGGTCGGGGTTGGAGAGGAAGGCAATGGTTTCGCGGCGAGCCGCGAGGAAATGGTCGAGCGCTTCCCCGGGATTCCACCGGCCGGTGGGATGCAAGGCTTCGGGCGCCTGGACTTTCTTGGAACGGTCGGGGACGCGGGCCAGAATTAAGGCGTCTATGACATGTATGTCGGCGCCCGGCTTTCCAGGGGGCGCTTGCAGGAGTTGCGTCGAAATCCGGCTGGTGAACATGCTTTCCAGCACCGCGAGGTGCTCGACGATTTCAGCGACGGACCAACGGTCCGGGCCGGGCTTAAATTTCCATTGGGCGTCGGAAAGGTCTCTTACCGCGTCTGCCAGGGCAGTGCGGGTTTCGGTCAGGTAGGTTGCGGCCTTTTCCCTTTCGAGCGGAGTGATGTCCTGGGCGGTCGCCGGTGCGGCGATCGCTAAGGCAAGGGTGGCAGCTAAGCACATAGAATTGGTCGTCATGCGGTTTCCTTTCGATGCAAGATCGGCTTCCGTGATAACGACGCCGGAAGGGCGGGGAATCGACAACGGAATATTTCTTTTTTCTGACGGCGGCCCAATGCTTGTGGCCGAATTCGCTGAAGGCGCCGGCCGTGGCAATTGGTTGGACTGGTTGAGTCGATGACCTCCGGGAGTGTCACGCGGAGACCGGCGCGCGTGCGGTTGGATGCCTCAAAGGAGCCCGGGACGGAAGCTTTCGATCTTCCGTCGAACCATCAGAATACGGCCTCCAGGCTGGGCATGGTCCGTGAAGGGATTTAGGAACCTGGGCCGCTTCCGCCCTCAGGGCCCGATTGCGATTCAAGACCGGCAGGTCCGGGCCGTCAATGGCGCTACGGCTACCGCAAAATGCCGAGCCTTAAGCCGGGCAACGACTGTACTCGCCGGCGCACTGGCGGCCGTGTTAGTGCCGGACCCAGAGGTTCACGGTCTGGCTGGCGGCGCCCGCGATCGAGACGGTGAGTGACAGGGGATTGCCCGCGGGCAACGTCGATGGCAGCGTCGCTTGCACCTGCGCGAGACCTATGGCGCCGGCTGTAAGGCCCGCATAATTCAGCATGGCCGTTGTTCCGGCGACGGTCACCACCGGGTTTCCGTCGACCAGCGAATTGGACGAACTCGGGAAGCCCGTACCGGGCACCTGGGACACGCCGCCGAACCCCGTCATCCAGATGACGATCTCCTCTCCGGCGACTGCTGGACTCGCCTCCGTCACCAGCGAATAGTCGGCATGCGTGATTACGCCTTCGAGTTCGCCCTGCGACTGGTAGGCAAAGATGCCGGGAGCATTGGCCTGCACGGGCACCGAGATTTCGGTGCTGGCGCCCAGTCCGTTGTAGACTCGCATCGTCACCGATCCGGTCTCGGGCGCTTCCCAGGGCATCTGGAAGTTGATCTGGCCGGGAGAGGTGTACCAGAGCGGAACCGGCTGATCGTTGACGGTGACCATGACGCCGGCCAGGTCTTGGGGAAGCGGCACGAAGCCGGCGCCGCCGGGCTGCGCGGGGGCGAGGCCCGTTCCGAAAATGCTGGCGACTGAACCGCGGCTGAGCGCATTCGTGAAACTGGCGGCATTCACCACGCCCTGCGCGGCGAAGACCGGCTGGGGGGCGGCAGGCTGCGGCAGCGTGCCGTACATGATGCCACGCCCGGCGCGCGCGACATAGAGAAGGTTAGTCTGGCGCATGTCGCCTTCGAGCGAAATGGCGTCCATTGCGGCCCAAATATCTGGGTTGGTGATGCGCAGCCAGGATTGGCCTCCATCCTCGGATTTGTAAATGGCATCGCGCGTGTCGCCCGAGGCGCGGCCGAGGATGTAGAGGAACGGCATGGCCGGGCTGGTTCCCAAGCCCAGGCCGATGCGGTCGGCGATGGATCGACAGCGGGAACGGCCGAGAAGGTGGCGCCTCCGTCAGTGGAATGATAGAGCGGATGTGCCGTTCACGTCGGCCGTGCCGCAGCAGCCGTTGCGCGCGAAGGTTAGCCAGACTTCCCCATATTTCAGGGGATTCGAGAGGATGGTCACGCCGACGATGAAGCTGGGGAAACCTGACGCCGTGCTGGCGGTCCAGGTAGCTCCGCCATCTGTCGAGCGATAGAAAATCGTGCCGTCGAAATAGTAGAACGTTGCGCCGGATGGGTCCGCGCGATCGGCGGCGAGGATGGTCGGAGTGACATACGTGCTGATGAGGTTCGACCACGACTGCGGCAGCGCATTGTAATGGGTGTCGTTATTGTTCTGGGGATCGTACGGGTTGGGCTTGGCCGGCGGATTGGCCAGCAGGCAAAGGCTCCAGGTCTTGCCGCCGTCGGCGGTGTAGTGGGGCCAGGGCGCATTTTGACCGGAGGCCGTGCTGCCGTCGCCGGTGAAAGTGCCCCAAGTGGGCGCCCAAACCAGGTTTTGTGGATTGGTGGATGACATCGCGATCTGTCCGCCGATGGGGGTGGACAAAGCCTGCACGCCGTTGGACCAGAGTTGCTCGGATGGCACGGATGGAAACGCTTTCCAGGTGACGCCGTTGTCGGCGGAAGATCCGTAAGCGGACCAGGCCTGCCATTCCCCATTGCCCACGAAGGCCAGGTTGTCTGGTTTGGTGTAGCAGTAGTCGAGACTGGAACCCATGCTGACATTGGGCCAGGGTACCGGATAGGTGCTCGCGCCGTACATATTGAACTCCCACGAGAGATCGGGCGCGGGGTCCAGCGGCACGCCCGAGGGGCTGATCTTGGCGCTGGGAACCTGGTCGCGCGAAGCATGGCGGAAGCCGATCATATCTTCGACCATGCTGATCAGGTCGGCGCCGCCGGCGGACGATGGCTTGGGCGGGACGCGCACCTGCACGGCGACCAACTCTTCGAGATTTTGCATCTGCCAGGTCCAGGCAGGCAAACTGACGGTCGCATCGGCCGTTTGGGCGACGCCCCAGCCGTTGGTCCACCATACTTGTTTGGGATTGGAAGGGTCGATGAAGAGCGCGGCCATGCCGCCGGATGCGCCGGCGGTGGCGATGTAATAGGGGGGGGCGGAGGGATTGACGCCCGCGTTGAACGGATCGGTGCTCTGCAGGAGCATGGTCTGGGCGGTCCACGAAGCGCCGGCGTTGGTGGATCGCCACACCTGATTGTTACGGCCGACCATGACTGTCGCGGGGTTGGTCGGATCGCTGGTGATGCCGGTGTAGGGAGCGCTCTGATCCCCGGGCGTGATGACCGTCCACTGGCCGTTCTGATAGCGGCCCACTTGGCCCGATGCGGGGCTAGTGACGCCGAAGCTGACATAGAGCGTGCCGTCCGAGGCGACGGTTCCGCGCACGGGGGTGGGGAGTCCGCCCAGGGACTGCCAGGTATTTCCGCCGTCGGTGGAGCGCCAGACGCCGCTTTGATGCACGCCGGCGTAGACCGTCTGGCCGGACGGATCGAAGGCGACGAAAGTATAGCCCGCCGCATCCACGCTGGGGCTGATAGTCCAAGGCGGCAAGCCGCCCGCCACCGGCGACCAGACATAGGTGGCATTGGCCTGCCGGACGCCCTTCCATAGGCCATTGCGGCGGCTGGCGAAATAGACTACCGAACTGTCGGCGGGATTCACGGCCAGCCGTTCGCCGGACTCGACGCGGTAATCGTCGTTGGCGCCCTGGTAGACGTTGTTATTGACGAAACCGGTGGCGCGCCAGGTAAGGCCGCGGTCTTCTGAGACCATGACTTCGGCGGCGAAGGAGTATTGAGTGGCGGACTGCGATTGTGTCCTGTTGATGACGACGTAGGCCCGCGCGGGGTTGGAGGGATCGATGGCAACGCTCTCGCAGCCGATGCCGGCTTGGGTGGCGAGGCCATCAAGGATCGGAACCCAGGTGCTTGAGGCGCGATCGAAGCGGTAAGCGCCGCCGACGTCGGTGCGGATGTAAACGTCATAAGGGGCTTCGGGCTGGACGACGAGTCCGGTGACGTAGCCCATGCCTTGGATGTTGACGTTCTTCCACTGAAACAACTGGACGTTGGCGGCGGACATGGCGGTCAGCGCTGCCAGTGGCAGGAGGGCGAGGCGGAATTTCATTATCTTTTTCTATTCTATGGCTTGGAACGGCGGAGGCAAAGCCGCCGGAACCTGCGCGTGGTGCCGAACCACTTCGCCGCGGCATCTACGTGATGTCCGGTTGGCGATCTTTCTTGCGCTTATCTCAGTGAGGCCCACGAATGTCCGCTGCCGATCTATATTTCGCACCCGGAAATCTTCCATTTTTTCACCGTTGGCACACCCGTTCGGGTATAATCTCTAGACCTCGACACATGGGCACGAGCAAAGGCGATATTACGCTACTGCTAGATCGGTTGACTCAGGGCGACCGGTCGGCGGAAGACGCTCTCATGCCGCGCGTTTACGTGGAACTACATCGTCTGGCGGCGGCCCGGCTTCGCTCCGAACGCGATGGCCATACGCTGCAAGCCACGGATCTTGTCCATGAGGCCTATCTGCGGCTATGTGGAACAGATGACGTGGCCTGGCAGAACCGGGTTCACTTTTTTCGGGTAGCCGCACGCCTCATGCGCCACATCCTGGTGGACTACGCCCGTCAACGCAACGCGCAGAAGCGGAATGAAGGCGAGCCCTTTGTGCCGTTGAGTGAGGCGATCGTGATCTCGACGTCTCAGTCGGCTACGGCCGTGGAGGTGGACGAACTGCTATGCAAACTGGCGGAGGTTAGCCCCCGGCAGGCCCAGGTCGTGGAGATGAAATTCTTCGCGGGTCTGACGGAGGAGGAGATCGCGGAGGCTTTGGGTAAGAATATACGCACAATCAGGCGCGATTGGTTGATGGCGCGAGCCTGGCTGCATGGGCAGCTAAAACGGTCTTGACCAGGTGGCGCATCTTTCGGATCGAGAAATTCCTTTGATTGACGACAAAAACTGGGATCGGCTGATGGCGCTGTTCGACCGGCTGCTGGCAGGGGAAACGCTCGAAAGGGTTGTCGCCTCGGAAGGCGATGGGGAGATCCGGGAGGCGGCCCGTAATCTTTGGATACATCATGGGATGGCTGCGCGGGAGAACTTCCTGGGCGACGCTCTGGACTTCGAGGTCCTGCCCGTTTTCGTGCCAGGCCACGTGTTGGTGAATCGCTTTCGCATCGAGCGGAAGCTAGGGAGCGGCGGCATGGGAGAGGTTTACCTGGCCAGCGACAACCGCATGGAGGAACGGGTGGCAATTAAGACCATTCCCCGGCTACTGGCGCCCTCACCGCCGATCCGGCGCCGCTTCGTTTCCGAAGTTCAGAACGCCCGCCGTGTCACGCATCCCAACATCTGCCGCATTCACGAGCTTTTCGAAGACGGCGAGACCGTATTCTTTTCCATGGAATACTTGCAGGGGCCGCTGCTCTCCGAGATGCTCGCCGAACAGAGTTTCAGACCGGACCGCGCGCGCCTTATCGTTCGCCAATTGGCGGAAGGCCTGCACTCAGCGCATCAAAAAGGTGTGGTGCACGGTGATTTCAAGCCGGGCAACGTTATCGTCATTTCGGGACCGCCAGAGCGGCCGGTGATCATGGATTTCGGTTTGGCGCGAGCGCTGGACCGGGCGGCGGCGGGCGCCGAAGTACAGCTCTCGCTGCGCGCGGGTTCGGTGGACTTCATGGCTCCCGAACTACACACTGGCGCAGCACCGAGCGTGCGATCGGACATTTACGCGTTCGGCAAAGTCGCGCAAGCCCTCTTACCTAATGAACGCATGTGGGGAGATTGTACAAGGCCCGCGCCGCGGGACCGGCCGCATACGCTGGCGCCAATAATCCGCCGTCTGGAGCCGAGCCATACGAGGCGCTACTTGATTACAGGGATAGGCCTTGCGTCGGCGGGGGCGGCCGGCTATTCTCTGCTGCCATTCCGCCGGAAGATCTTCACTTTGCCCTATCGGGCGCGGCTTCTGATTAACGGCTTTCGAGCGGCAGCCGGCGAACTGAGCGGCGCGACCCTGGCCCGCTCGATCCTTATCACGGCACTGCGCCAGTCGCCGCAAATGAATCCCATCGCCGACCAGGAGCTGATGCGGGTACTCCGCCGGCTAAAAGACAACGCCAACCTGCCGATTGCGGGCCGGCTTTTGCTTGACCTGCTGGCTCAGCTTCGCGCTGCATTCTGGTTGGATGCCGAGATGCGCCGGGCCGGCAGCCGCTATTCCTTGGACCTGCGGGTCTTGCGATCTTCCGACCGGGAGGTGGTGGCCGAATTTACCTTCCGCGACGTTCCAGGTTTGGGAGCGCTTGCTCAACAAGCGGCACTTTGGCTGCGCCGCGCGGCGGGAGAGTCGGGCCCATCCATCGCGTCGAGTTCGGCCGCCGTCAGTTCGTACACGTCGCGGGTTCCCGAGGCGCTTGAGAAGTATTACGACGGCATGGACCATTATGCCGTCGCCGAGATGGAACTGGCGCGGCCGTTGTTCGAAGAGGCCGTCCGGCTGGACCCACAGTTTGCCCAGGCGCACAGCATGCTCGGCATGACGTTGAACCCGGCGCGCAGGTGTCAAGAGGCTTTCGAAGAAGCCGAAATCGCCTATCGACTGGCCGGCAACCTGCCTCCGCGCGAGAGGGGTTGGATTGCCGCGAATTACTATTCACTGACCAACGATCCGGAGAGAATTCTGGCTTCCGCCCGCGCCAACGTCGACTATTTCCCCGACGATCCGCGATTCCACAGAAACCTGGGTCAAAGTCTTTGGCGGGTGGGCGACACCGAAGGCGCAGTGACGGAGCACCGCAGAGCCCTCGACCTGGCGCCCGGCGACGACCTGCATGAAATGGATTACATCGACAGCCTCACCGCGGCTGGCCGGTTTGACGAGGCCCTGAAAGAGTTCCAGATAGCGACGGGCCGCGGTGTGCGGAATCGCTGGATTTACATCAGCGGCGGCTCCGCGCTGATGGGCCTGGAACGCTACGAGGAGGCCATCGCCGCATTCGGCATGGAGCCGGAAGACCGCAGCAAGTACTTCGACATGGCTGGGGCGCGGGTGATGCTAGGCGACCTGGAGGGAGCGCTGGCTGCGGTAACGGAATTGGGAGGCGGATCGCACAATGCCGTCGAGACGCACCGCACCAACGAGTTTCTTTGCGGCCTCTACTACTTGATGGACCGCCCGCGTGAGGCGCAGCCGTTGGTGCGGCGGATGGCCGACCTGCCGGTTTGCCCGCCTATGGCCCGCTTTCTCGACTGCACGGCATTCTGGGCCTTCCACGTTGGCGACGATGCCGCGCTGGCGATGGTTCAGGAACGAATGAACGAGATTGTGCTTCGATGGCCGGGCAATGCCTATACCGAAGCAGTGGCGGAACATGCTGGCTCCCTGAAGGCCTGGCGCGCCGGGTCGCTGTCTGGCGGGGCAGTTCTCGAGGCGGTTTGCGGCAAGGCATATAGCATCTGGACGGTGTTCAATTGCGCCGAGTATCTGACACGCGGGAACCCGAAACTCGCGGAGCAGTATTGGGCCAGGGCTGACGCACACCGTGGAGACATCCTGGAACTGTGGTTTCCTGGCCTGCTTTTGATGCTCTGGATGGGACGCGCCGCCGCCGCACAGGAGCGCGGCGATCGCCGTGCCGCCGCGATGTATTCTAAGAAAGTTTTGGACCATTGGTCTAGAAGCAACCCGGGCTTGCGTGTGACGCTGGCTGCCCGGGCCATTTATGAAGCAAATCGATCCACCTAAAGGAGAAAACGAATGTACGACTTGTGGTTTACCATTGGCGCCGCCGTTATGGATCCCAATCTGGTCACGGATCTGTTGGGGAAGGCCCCAGTGTTCAATATCGTTAGCCGCCTGATTGTCGAGTGGTCTGATCTGCCGCTACCAAAAGGGGCGTTTTACCCCCCCGCAAGCGATTCCATCACTGCCGGGGTGTTGGACGCGACCTCGACCGCCACGATCCGAAAGGAAATCCGAACCTATTTGGAAAACAATCCGGTACCGCAACACAGCCCCATACCGCCCATCTCTATCTATACGGCCGGGAAGATGTGCCAGCTTCTGAACGTGCCGGACAACAAACGCTTTCTGCAGGTTCTCGGTCCAACTACCGATAATCCTCCAACCGGTCTTAATCAGGCATATAAGAACGCATTGGCGGCTGTAGTAGGCTCCAATCCTGCGAACTTCAGTACCGGCTTTGCCGGGTTTCTGGGTCTTCTGGCCATCGACAACCGGCTTGCCGGAAAGGTGGATACGCCGGGCGATCCCGACCTGATTCAAGCGGCCAAAGAGTTCGGGCTCAGCAACGACGCAACCTCCAACGAGCGCAAGGTACTCGCCGCTTACGCCACCGATCCAGCGTTCACCACGGCGCAAAGCCTTCTTACTAACGGAACCGATGGGCCGTGGCGTACCAGTTGTGGCGATCAGTTTCTTTTCTGGAGTCCCCAAAATGCCCACGCCATCATGTAAGGCCATCGTTCTGCTGGTGGCCGCCGCGAGACTCGCGTGCGGCCAAACTTTCGGTCTACTCGAGGGACGGGCGTTCACGCCACATACTCACATCCCGAGCGCCGGAGACCCCAATCTGGATGCGTTGTTAGCGTCACCCTTGAACGCCGAGTTCAAGCAGATCGACGTGACCCGCAGCCTCCTCTTGTGGGATTGCGGCAGCGGCTCCACATGGTGCGGCGATGCGAGGTTTAGTTTTACTTCGATTTTCCCGAAGGCGGCCACGCTTGGTTATCCCGACGCGAAGCGATTCCTCAAGAGCTGGTATGACGCGACAAAAAAGGCCGATCGCGCTTACGGGGCATTTCCACGGCTTTTAGGGCCATGGAAAGGGGACCTGGACGGTAAAGCGATGCCGTTCCGCTTACTGGCTATCGTCAACCGGATGGATCTTGCCCAATGGAACGACAAGGATAAGGGTAAGGATGGTAGGTGGGAGAACGCGGAAGTGCGCTTCGTTTATGGGCCGGTCTTAAATGCCCAGGGAGCAAGCCCACCGGGTTTTGAACTCATTGTCGAGTTTGTCTTGCCGCCCTCTGGATGGGCCGAATTCCGGAAATTGGCCGAAGCTTGGCGGTCTTTGTCGGATAACGGCGGCGCGCCGTTCGCCGACAGGTTAATGAGTGTCCTAAAGGCAAGCAATTTCGACAAATCGCAAGGCGCGAGGATGCGTTTGAATTATGAGCAGAGTGGCGCGCAGTGGCTGTTGGCACAGTGGGACTTTCAGACTCGCCTCGACCAGGCTAGAGACGGAGAAGTTAAACCTTCTGCGCTAACGGACGAAATTTCTGCGGCGTATTGGAATTCCAAGCCGGGCTCGCGTGAATACGACGAGTACATCAAGCTATGGCCGCTCATCGATTACGACGTTCCAAAGGAGGGTATCCGCGTACCGTCGGCGATGCTCGCCAATTCGTCAATCGCCTACCATTCCGACGACCCTGCCATGCCCACCCCAATGAACCGCTGCGTCATTACTCCCGCCATTCGCGATACTTTGGCGCTGCAGCGTTGTTCTGGCTGCCACGGCTCGGAATCCGGAACGGCAAACAAGCATATTTCGAACCGCCTGGCTAACGCCTCGTCGGCCTTATCCCCGTTTCTTACGGGAGGAAATTTGAGGCCCCTGATCGAGGATTTATACAGGGTCTTGCCTAACGCGGTCTTTGCGACACAAGTCTGCTTCCAAACCTTCGCCGGCCTTCCCCCGGCGCCCACCGTTTGCAACCAACAAACGACGTACTGCGAGATGCGTTACTACAACGATCTGGCGCGCCGGTCCTTGTTTTTGGCGTCTCTGTTGGCGGCGGCCGACAGGCCAGAATCGGGTACGCTGCTGCAACTTAGGGCATTTCGCACGGACTTCCCGGACTAGCAGTTCGGGGATGCCGATGATGCGGGATGGTACGCCCGAGTGGATTCGAACCACCGACCTTTTGCTCCGGAGGCAAACGCTCTATCCAGCTGAGCTACGGGCGCACAATAAACGCGTTTCTCCATTGTAGCCGAATTGCGATAGCCTGATTGCGAGGAGACTGGCATGGACGACTCCGTTAACCGGCAGCTTTCGCGGCGCGCGTTCACCGGCGCGGCCGCTACCTTCATGATCGTGCCGCGGCATGTGTTGGGGGCGCCGTTTGTCGCACCCAGCGACCGCATCACCCTCGCCACCATCGGGCTGGGGCGCCAGGGCCAGGCCATCACCATGGAATTGCTGGCGCGGCCGGACGTTCAGGTGGTCGCGGTGTGCGACTGCAACCGGTTCAGCAAAGACTACGCGGAGTATGGCGAAAACGATCTGCTGAAATCGGCGCGCGCGCTGCTCGGGCCGGGTTACGAAAATTGGGGCGCCGACCTGGCGTCACCGGGATTTGCGCAGCTCACGCACGAGTTCCGCACCAGCCTGGGGATGGGCGGACGCGAGCCCGCCAAGCGCCTGATCGAGGCGTATTACGGGGCGCGCAAGGGCGGCAGCGGATCGTACCAGGGTTGCGCCGCTTACAACGATTATCGCGACCTGCTGGCCAAAGAAAAGGATCTCGACGCCGTTTACGTGGCCACGCCGGACCACTGGCACGCGCCCATTTCGCTGGCCGCCATGCAGCGGCACAAGCACGTGCTTTGTCAAAAGCCGATGGCGCACACGATTGGCGATGCGCGGCGCATGGCGAAGGCCGCCCGCGAAACTAAGGTGGCAACCTCGCTGCCCGTAAACAATCCGTCGAGCGAACGCGACGAAACTGATCTCGGAATGGATCGCCGACGGAGCCATAGGCGCGGTACGCCAAGTCCACAACTGGTCGAGCCGGCCGTTCTGGCCGCAGGGGATCGCGCGGCCGGCGGAGGCGCAGCCGGTGCCCGAGGGATTGGACTGGAACCTTTGGCTCGGGCCCGCGGCGGAGCGTCCCTTCAACCATGCCTACCTGCCGTTCGTGTGGCGCGGCTGGTACGATTTCGGCTGCGGTTCGTTCGGCGATATGGGGTGCTACAGTTTCGCGGGCGTGTTTAAGATCTTGGGGCTCACCCCCCCCACCGCCGTGGAAGCCTGTTCCAGCGAATCGTTCGACGAGAGCTACCCGAAGGCGTCGATTGTGCACCTGGACTATCCGGCGGTGGGCAACCGCCGCGAGGTGCGCATGTCCTGGTACGACGGGGGGCTGCGGCCGGAACGTCCGGCGGGCTTGCGCGCCGAAGACCGCCATTTCTTCGAGGCGGGTGAAGACAACGAAGGCATCCTTTACGAAGGCGATAAAGGTTTCATCCTGGCGGGTTTCAACGGCAACAATCCGCGCGTTTATCCGGAGTCGAAAAAATATCAGCCGCCGGCGCGCCGGCCGCGTGGGGATCGCCCCCGCGATCTGGCCATCGATCAATTCGTGGCCGCGTGCAAGGGAGGCGCGCCGGCGCCGCTGGCAAATTTCGAGGTACAGAGTCCGGTGACGGAGGCGTTCTTGCTTGGATGTATCGCGCAGCGGTTTCCGGGCGAGCGGATCGAGTGGATTTCGGGGGCGATGCGCATCGCCAATTCGGAAAAACTCAACGCTTTCGTGGATCCGCCCGCGCGCAGCGGATTCTCCGCATGACCGCCGGGCGGCCTACTCCGAGGCGCCGCCAAGAGCGTCTTTGATGACGGCGCCCAGTTCCAGAAAGCTTTCCAATTCCGACGGCTTGTTGAAATAGGCCGAAGCGCCCCACCTGAGGGCATCCTCGCGGTCTCGCATGGCCAGCGAGGAGCTCATCACGATGACCGGCACGCGATGCCATTTCACGCTGGTCCGGACGCGGCGCAGAATCTCGTCTCCGCCGATACGCGGCAAATTAAGGTCCAGGACGGCGAGCGCCGGGCACGGGGCGGTCTGGTCCGCTTCCACTCCTTCAATAAAACGAATGGCTTCTTCGCCGTCGTTCACCACGCGAACGTCGAAACCGAGCCCATAATGCTCCAGCGCCAGCCGAATCAATCCCACGTCAGCGGCGTTATCTTCCGCAATGAGAACGGTCTTGAGACCAGTTCTGTACGACTCGTCACGCAGGTATTCGCCCATCCGCTCTTAGTATAGGGCGTTAGTACTTTTTTGGCACTGACGGTTCAGATAAACTGGTACTTATGAATCCAAACGGTCCCCAAATCCGTGTATTGGTCGTGGACGATGAAGACGACCAGCGTCAGATGCTGGCCGAAATCGTCGCGGGGCTCGGTTTTGCGGTGCAGGCGGCGGCCGATGGGCAAGAGGCCATGGAGTGCCAGGCAGCCACGGCAGCCGATGTAATTGTCACGGACCTGATGATGCCTCGGTTGGATGGTTTCGGCTTGCTGCGGGGCTTACAGGCGTTGGGCGACTCCACGCCGACCATCGTGCTGACGGCGTTCGGAAATATCGAAAAAGCGATTTCGGTAGTGCATGACCTGAAGGCGTTCTGGTTTCTGGAAAAGCCGGTGCAGCCAAGCATATTGCGCGCGCTGCTGGAGCGGGCCGCCACCCAGAAACGGCTGATCGCCGAAACCAGTTTGCTCCAGCGGCAGTTGAGCCATCAAGGGGTATTGTGTGATCTGGTGGGCAGTTCCCCGGTGATGCGCCAGCTTTATTCGTTGATCAGCCAGGTTGCGCCGACATCGGCGTCGGTGCTGATCACCGGTGAGAGTGGAACCGGAAAGGAGTTGGTGGCGCGCGCGCTGCACCGCATGAGCCCGCGGTCGGGCGGCCCGTTCATCGCGATTAATTGCGCGGCGCTGCCTGAGAGTCTGATCGAGAGCGAATTGTTCGGGCACGAAAAGGGCGCGTTCACCGGCGCCGTGGAACGTCATGCTGGCTGCTTCGAGCAAGCCAACAATGGCACTGTGCTGCTCGACGAGATCGGCGATATGCCCATCGGCACGCAGGCCAAACTGCTGCGCGTACTCGAAGATGGAAAAGTTCGGCGACTCGGCGGAAAAATGGAATTGCCGGTTCAGGTGCGCATCGTCGCGGCGACCAATCGCGCGCCCGATCAGGCGATCATCGATAAACACATGCGTGAGGATTTGTATTACCGCCTGAGCGTTTTCCATCTTGCTTTGCCGCCTCTCCGGGACCGAAAAGAGGACATTCCGGCGCTATGCGACGCTTTGTTGGTGGACTTGAACCGCAAGCACGATTGCCGCGTGGCGGGCCTGGACGCCGAAGTGCTGGCGCGTTTTCAAAGATCCACCTGGCCGGGGAACGTGCGGCAGTTGCGCAACCTCCTGGAGCGCGCGGTAATTATCGCCGGTGAGGGGCTGGTCATGTCGCGCCACTTACCGCCGGAAGCGCCATCCACTCCCCCGGGCACAACCGAAGCTCCCGCTGCCGCAGCGTCGGATGACGGCGATACCATTCATTTTCGCGTGGGACCGCAGATTGCAGAACTCGAGGAGGAGTACATTAGGTTGGTCTTGAAGCATACCAACAACAATAGGACTCGCGCCGCGGAAATACTCGGAATCAGCCTGCGTACGCTCCAGAATCGCCTGGCAAGCCCATTGAACAAAAGTAAGAGCATGGTCGCCGAGTAAGGAGCGGTGGCCATGGACTGTTCGCAAAACCAGCGTTTTCTCGACCGCGCCGTTCACGACCTACGGGCCGCTCTGCGCGGTATCGCGGCTCCCGCCGCGATGTTATCCGCCGAGTGGTCCAGCCGCTTCGACGAGGAAGCCAAGGGCCGCCTTGCCATGGTTCTGGACGGCGTGTCCAGAATCGAGACCCTGGCGAAATCTCTTGCGGATTATTCCATGGCGCAATGCGTGGAAACTTCTTCCTTCGTCGCGCTGCCGCTGGCAAGCGCCTTTCAAGTGGCCAAGGCCGCGCTGCGGGCGCGTATTCAGGATACCGGGGCGGGCATACACTGCGCGGTTCTGCCGAACATTGCGGCCGACCACGGGCAACTTGCCGTGCTTTTCCGCTGTTTGCTCAGCAATGCGCTGGAATATCGCAGCGCCGCAAATCCGGCAATTGAGGTCGGCGCTGTGCAATCCGGCAGCGAGTGGAGTTTCGCGGTACGTGATAATGGCGTGGGCATCTCGCCCCAGTATTTTGAGCGCATCTTCCAGCCTTTTGAACGCTTGCAGCGCGGGACCGCCGGCGCGGGTCTTGGGCTGACCATCTGCAAGGCCATCGTCGAAGGCCACGGGGGCCGAATCTGGGTGGAATCGCAGGAGAATCAAGGCGCGACCTTCTTCTTCACGCTACCCGCCGAAGTCTGCGTCTAATAGGCGCACCGCTTTTATTGCACGGTGAAGCCGTTGGGCAGCACCGCTTCCTCGCTGCCCGTGGTTACCACCAGAGACGAAGGCCCTAGCGCCACGGTCGAGCTTACCGTGAGAGTCACCGTAAGGCTGGTGGCGCTGGTTACAGCGATACTCGATGGCGTAATGCCCGCGGCCGCTGCGACCTGGGTGGTGGCCTGCGCGAAATGCGTATTTACGCCGGTCACTGTCACCGTGGCCGCCTGTCCCGGTGAAGCGGTATTGGGCGCAGCCGCAGCCAGGTACGGAGTGGCCGCGGGCAGCAGCTGATTGAGCAGTCCGGTGACCACGAAGACCGCCATCTGCCCTCTTGTCAGTGAGTCGTTGGGACAGTAAAGACCTCCGCCGCATCCGCCAGTGATGCCGGCCTGCGCCAACTTCTGGACGAAGGGGAAGTACGGGCTGGACGCCGGCACGTCTGAGAAATACGGCGTGCTTGGATACGTGAACGGGACCGTTCCGTAGCGCGATTGGATGACGAAGACCGCCATTTCGCCACGGGTCACCGGATCGTCGGGGCAGAACAGCGTGGTCGAACAGCCGCTGGTGATGCCCAGGTCCTTCAGCTTCTGGACGAATTTGAAGAACGGGCTGCTGGCCGGTACATCGGTGAAATAGGGGCTGGTTGTGTAGGTGAAGTTGTAGCTTCCTTCGATGGCTTCGATGAGGAATACCGCCATCTCAGCGCGGGTGGTGGTGGCATCCGGGCAATAGTCGAGCGGGGTGGTGGAGCACCCCGCCGTGATGTTGTCGGAATACATGACGTCGGCGAAATCGAAGAAATAATCGGAGGGCGCCACATCGGCAAAGATTTCCGCCGTCTCGCGCTGGGTGATGGAGACTGCCTGGCTGCCGATATCGATTGGGCCTGTTCGGGGAGTGCCGGTGGTATTGGCTTGGACCGAAAAAGTAACCGTTCCTCCGCCCCCAGGATTGACCGCGATCCAGGAAGCGCCGGGCGTCGCCGCCCAGGAGCAGGAGCCCAAGGCAGTGACGGAAACAGGCGGCCCCGCCTGCGCGGTGGCGTCCAGATAGATGACTCCCGGCGTCACCGTGAGGCCCGCGACTTTGCGTATGCGGCTATTGCCGGTGTCCGCGATATAGAGGTTGCACGCGGCGTCGATAGCTACGCCCCCCGGCATTGACAGGGAAGCAAGAGTAGCGGGTCCGTTGTCGCCGGAGAAGCCGGCAACTCCGCTTCCCGCAACGGTGGCGATGGCGCCACCGGCCTCCAGTTCGCGCACTACGTTGTTACCCCAGTCCCCGATGAATAGGTCTCCGCCGGCATCCAAGGCGACGCCCCAGGGGAAACACAGGGCGGCCGCGTTGCCAGGTCCGCCGTCGCCGCTGTATCCGCAAGTGCCGTTGCCCGCGATGGTGGTGATGGCGCCCGCCGATACCTTGCGGACCGCGCTATTGCTGGAATCCGCGATGTAAAGATTTCCGGCGCCGTCCACGGCGACCCCTTGCGGGTTGCGTAACTCAGCGGCGATGGCCGGACCGTTATCGCCCAGGTAGCCGCACGTGCCGTTGCCGGCCACGGTGGAGATGGTCCCGTTACTGACTTCGCGGACGACGCAGTTGGGCGCATCGGCTATGAAAAGATTACCCGAGGCATCCACCGCTATGCCCAGCGGCGTAGACAACGATGCGTTGGTGGCGGGTCCATGATCGCCGGAGTAACCGTAAATCCCGTCGCCCGCCACCGTGCTGATGAGCCCTGCGGGATTCACTTGGCGAATCACATGATCGTTGGTGTCGGCGATGAAGAAGTCTCCCAAAGTATCGAGAGTGACATCTCCCGGGCTCGAAAGGTTGGCGCTGGTAGCAGGGCTGCCATTGCCTCCGGGATCTCCCGGCAGGGAAGTGCCGTTTCCGGCAACGGTGCTGATGATGCCGGCGGAGCTCACTTCTCTGATCCGGTTGTTTCCTCCATCGGCGATGAACAAGTTGCCGCTGCCATCTACAGCTACGCCTTGCGCGCCGCTGAGCGCGGCGTCGACGGCAGGACCGCCATCTCCTGAAAAGCGAAAGCCGCCGTCACCCGCCACGGTGTTGATCGTGCCTCCGGCGACCTGTCGCACCCGGCTGTTGCCGGTGTCGGCGATCAGAAGGCTGCCCGATGCGCCAAGGGCGACGCCTTGCGGTTCGTTGAGGGTGGCGCTGGTGGCGGCGCCGCCGTCTCCCAGGAAATTCTGCGCGCCGCTGCCGGCGAAGGTGCTGATGGTTCCGGCGGCATTCACCAGCCGGATGCGCTGGTTGAACTGATCGGCGATATATAAGTTACCCGCGCCATCCACGGCCACTGCCGGAGGGAAGCCAAGTTTCGCGCTCGTGGCGGGGCCGTTGTCGCCGGAATAGCCGTAGTTTCCATTTCCCGCGAGGGTGGTGATGATGCCGCCAGCCACTTTCCGGATCGCATTATTGTCTTCATCGGCGATATATAGGTTGCCGGAAGCATCGATGGCAAGCCCGGCTGGGTCGTGAAATGTGGCGTTGACGGCCGGTCCGTTGTCGCCCGTGTAGCCTTGCGAGCCATTTCCCGCGATGGTGTTGATGACGCCGCTGGCGTCGATCTGGCGCACGCGCTGGTTAAAAGTATCGCTGATATATAGGTTGCCAAGGCCATCTACCGCGATTCCCAGGGGCAAATAGAATTGGGCGTTGATTGCCGGGCCGCCGTCTCCCCCGAAGCCCGCGGCGTGCCGCCGGCTATGGTCGTGATGATGCCATTCGTATCGACCTTGCGGATGCGGTTGTTGTTGGTGTCCGCGATGTAAAGGTTGCCGAGGCTGTCGGCGGCCAGCGCGCAAGACTCGCCCAGCGCGGCGCTGGTGGCGGGTCCGTTATCGCCGGAGAAGCCGATGCTTCCGTTGCCGGCGGCGATGGTGAGGTTGCCGCTCGAATCGATTTTCAAAATCCGCGAGTTCCCGATGTCGTCCAGGTAATAGTTGCCCGAGGGGTCGGAGGCCACCGAAACCACCTGTCCGAGCGGTGCCTGAACAGCCGCGAGAGGCGTCGCGGGGAATGACCAGGTAATGCCCGCCACGGTAGTGATGGTTTGAGCCAAGGCTGCGGGCGCTAGAGCGGCGAACGCGAGCCAGACAGCCGGTCTCACGGTCGGTGATTTGTAAGGCATGAGCGGCGTCGTCCTTCCGTGCGGTTCCGTACGTCGCCTATTTTATACCGGGTAGAGCGCGGTGCGATAGCCGGCTTTGCGAACGATGTTACTATCGCAGAAAATGACATCCAAATCGACTGGCCGCCGCGGGTTTCTGAAGACCGTCGCGCTGGCCGGCGTGCCACTTTCGCAGGCCGCGGCGCAAACACCATCGTCAAAGGTCGTCCCCCGGCCGTTGTGCCCCCAGCGAAGCCCGTCACCCTGCCGCGATCTTCCATGCGCTATCCGCGCGTGTTCACCGGGCGCCAACTGGCCATGCTGGCGATGCCTTTGGGCGGCGTGGGCGCCGGCAGCATCAGCCTCGGCGGGCGCGGGCAACTGCGCGACTGGGAAATCTTCAACCGGCCCGACAAAGGCCGTTCGCCGGAGTATGCGTTTGCCTCGATCTGGGCGCAGGCGGGCAGCCGCAAGCCGGTCGCGCACGTTCTGGAGTCTCGCCTGATGCCTCCTTATGAAGGCGCGGATGGGCTGGGTTCGAAGAATGCGCCCGGGCTCACGCGCCTCGAAGGCGCCACATTTACCGGCGAGTTTCCGATCGGGCAGATTGCGTTTCACGATTCGCGGCTGCCGGTGAATGTGTCGTTGGAGGCGTTCAGCCCGTTCATTCCGCTGGACGCCGAGGAATCCGGTTTGCCGGTGGCCGTCTTGCGATATCGCGTTCACAATCCGGGGCGGGATGCGGCGCGGGTCTCGATTGCCTGGTCGGTCGAAAACCTGATTGGGGCGAGTTACCAGGACGTCGCGCAACGGCATCCCGGGGAGAAGCGGGCGGTCGAATACCGCGAATCCGAGCACATCAAAGGTCTGGTGATGAGCAACCCCGGCATGCCGGCTACGGACCCGCAGAACGGGACGCTGGTGCTCGGGCTGGTGAAGCCGGAAGGCAAGTTTACTTATCTGCGCGGCTGGACGAATGCAAAGTGGTGGACCAGTCCGCTGCTTTTCTGGGACGATTTCAGCGCGGACGGACAACTGGGACCGGAGGCGGCGGAGCGCAAGCCGATCGGATCGCTGTGCCTGCAACAGGAGATCGCGCCAGGCACCGAAGCGTCTTACACGTTTCTGCTGGCGTGGCATTTTCCCAACCGGACGCCGGCCTACTCCGGGCTGGAGTGCGCCTAAGGGCGACGAGCACACCATCATCGGCAATCATTATTCGACGCGCTTCGCGGGTGCCTGGCAGGCGGCGGAATATGCCGCTGACCATCTGCCGGATCTGGAGGCGCGCACACGGCGCTTCGTGGAAGCCATGCGCGCCAGCACGCTGCCGCCCGGCGTGCGCGACGCGGCCATGTCCACGCTCTCGACGCTGGTGACGCAGACATGCTTTCGCACGGCCGACGGAGAGTTTCATGGCTTCGAAGGCTCGGGCGATCATAGCGGCTGCTGTTTCGGCAATTGCACGCACGTTTGGAACTACGAGACGGCGACGCAGCATTTATTTCCGGCGCTGGCGCGTTCGCTGCGCAAAGCGGCGTTCGGATATTCGGAGGATGAGCAGGGCGGCATGCGCTTCCGCCAACTGCTGCCGGACGGTAAGGAACGGTTTCACTACGCGGCGGCGGACGGCCAGATGGGGCAGATCATCAAGACGTATCTGGATTGGCGGCTATCGGGCGATACGGAGTGGCTGCGCGGGCTGTGGCCCAGCGTGCAGCGGGCGGTTTCATTCGCCTGGATTTCGGGCGGCTGGGATTCGCAGCGGCGCGGCGTCCTGGATGGCGTCCAGCACAACACTTACGACGTGGAGTTCTATGGGCCCAATCCGCTGTGCGGAATTTATTACCTGGGAGCGCTGCGCGCGGCTGAGGAGATGGCCAAGGCACTCGAAGACATGCGCGCCGCGGAGGACTATCGTCAGCTCTTCGCAGCGGGCAGCCAGTGGATCGATGCGAATCTGTTCAATGGCCGGTATTATATCCAGAAGGTGCGCGGCATTCCCAAGGATCAAATTGCGCGGACGACCGTGGGCGATATGGGTGCTGAGAATTCCGAGAAGCCCGAATACCAGGTGGGCGAAGGGTGCCTGCTCGATCAATTGATGGGGCAGTATCTTGCCGATGTGGCGGGACTGGGGCCGCTGGTGGATCCGGCACACATTCGGGAGACGGTGAAGTCGCTCTATCAGTTTAATTACAAGCGCACGTTGTACGAGCACGAATCGGTGCAGCGCACTTACGTATTGAACGATGAGGCGGCCCTGGTGGTTTGCGATTATGGCACGGGCAAGCGGCCTGAAGTACCGTTCCCGTATTTCAGCGAGGCGTGGACGGGCCTCGAATATCAGGCTGCCTCCACCATGATTTATGCAGGCATGGTGCGCGAGGGTGTGGAAGCCTTCGAGAATACGCGGCGTCGTTACGATGGCGAGAGGCGCAACCCCTGGGACGAGGCGGAATGCGGACATCATTACGCCCGGGCCATGTCGGCGTGGTCGGGAGTACTGGCGCTCAGCGGCTTCCAGTATCATGGCGCGGACAAGAGCGCGATCGTCATGCCGCGCATCAATGTGGGGATCGAAAAGTTCTTGTGTTTTTGGTCGGCAGCGCCGGCTTGGGGCACATTCTCGTATGCCGCCGATGGCGGACGGCGGCGAGTGACGGTTAGCGTTGCCGAAGGGGCATTGCCCCTGCGCAGCCTAACCCTGGCGCCCGCCGCGGCCGGCAACGTCACCGCTACACTGCGGGGACGCGCGATGAGTGTTACTCACGACCAGCAGGGATCGGTATTTTCGCTGGTCGAAGAGGCTACCATCCGGGCCGGTGAAGAGTTGGTGCTGCTTGCGTGAGCGTCCTACGCTGGTTTTGGTTGGCGGATTTCTAGGCGCGGGCAAGACGTCGCTGCTGCTGCGCGCCGCTCGATTGCTGCACCAGCGCGGCCAGCGCGCCGCTATCATTACCAACGATCAGGCGGGGGCTTTGGTGGATACGCGGATGGCGTCCGCGGCGGGCTTCGATGCCGGCGAAGTGGCGGGGGCGTGCTTTTGCTGCCGCTTTGGCGATTTCGTGGCGGCGGCGCAGAGCTTGCTGGCGGTGCGTCCGCACGTGATTTTCGCCGAGCCGGTGGGAAGCTGCATGGATCTTTCCGCGACGGTGCTGCAGCCTTTGAAGCAGTTGCATGCCGGGGAATTTCGCATCGCTCCCTTTTCGGTGCTGGTGGATCCGCGGCGGGCCGAAGAGTTCGCCGGGCGGGACGCCGATCCCGAACTGAACTACCTTTTTGAAAATCAGCTTGCCGAAGCCGATTTGACCTTGTATACAAAATCCGATTTGTATCCGGATTTCGAGCTCCCGCCCTCCGGCCGGCGAGTGAGCGCAGTAACTGGACAGGGCGTGGCGGAGTGGCTCGATGAGGTTCTGGGCGGCGCCAGGAAGGCCGGCGGGCGCCTGTTGAATGTCGACTACGCCCGTTATGCAGCCGCCGAAGCGGCGCTGGGCTGGTTGAACTGGGAGGGCGAATTGCGGCTGGATCCGCCGCTGCCGCCCGCTTCGGTGGTCGGGCCCTTGCTCGAAAAGCTGGACGAGGAACTGGCGCGCGTCGGCGCCCCCATCGCACATTTAAAGGTTTTCGATCGCGCCCCCAGTGGTTATATTCGCGCGGGCATTTGCCGCGGCGGCGACGCGCCTTCGGTGGAAGGCGATCTCCTGGCGTCCCCGTCGCGCCGCCACGAGCTGGTGATCAATCTGCGCGCCCGCGCGCTCCCCGTCGTACTGGAACAAGCCGTGGCGCGCGCGACCAGCGAACTGTTTCCGGGGCACCGGGTGCTTGGCCAGCAGTGTTTCCAGCCCTCGCCGCCGGTTCCGGAGCATCGCTTCCGCGGCATCGTCGCAGACCAGGGCTGAAAGCTGATAGCTTGTTGATGATGAAAGCACTCGTCAAGAGCAAGAATGCGCCCGGCCTTTGGCTCGAAGATGTGGAGAAGCCGCGCATTGGCATCAACGATGTCCTGATCCGCGTGCATCGCGCCGGCATCTGCGGCACCGACGTACACATTTACAAGTGGGACGATTGGGCGCAGAAGACCATCGCCATGGGCCTGGTGATCGGCCACGAGTTTGTGGGCGAGATCGCCGAAGTCGGGTCGAATGTGTCGGACTTCTATCCCGGCGATATCGTCAGCGGCGAAGGGCACGTGGTGTGCGGGCGCTGCCGCAATTGCCTGGCGGGACGGCGGCATTTGTGCGCGAAAACCCAGGGCATCGGCGTGAATCGCGCGGGCGCTTTCGCCGAATACATCGCGCTGCCGATGACCAACATCTGGCGGCATCACGATGGCATCGATCAGGACGTGGCCGCCATCTTCGATCCGTTCGGCAATGCGGTGCATACGGCGCTATCGTTTCCCGTGCTGGGCGAAGATGTGCTGATCACCGGCGCGGGGCCGATCGGGATCATGGCGGCGGCCGTGGCGCGGCATGCCGGCGCGCGCTACGTCGTGATCACCGACGTGAATCGAGTACCGGCTGGATCTGGCGCGCAAGATGGGCGTGACCGAGGCGGTGAACATCGGCAAACAAACGCTGCCGGAAGTGCAGAAGAAGCTCGGGATGACCGAAGGGTTCGACGTCGGCCTCGAGATGTCGGGCAATCCGGCGGCTTTCCGCGACATGCTCGCGAACATGAGCCACGGCGCCAAGATCGCGATGCTCGGCATTCCCGCCGGCGAGATGGCCATCGACTGGCGCACCGTGATCTTCAACATGCTCACCATCAAAGGCATCTACGGCCGCGAGATGTACGAAACCTGGTACAAGATGACCGTGATGCTGCAATCGGGCCTGGATATCACGCCCGGTGATCACGCACCGCTTCCATTACACGGAATATCGAGAAGGGCTTCGAGGTAATGTCCAGCGGTCACTCCGGCAAAGTGATTCTGAACTGGCAGTAGCTATTTCGGTTTGAAAAGGCCGACGGTATTGCCTTCCGGGTCGGCGAACCAGGCGAAGCTTCCCGTGGGAATGTCGACGGGGGGCACAATGGTCTTGCCGCCCAGCGCGTTCACCTTATCGAGCGCGGCCTGCAGATCGTCGACCATGACGTAGAAGTGGGTGTAGTGGTGAGGCTCGTGGCCGAGGGCAGTCATGTGGCCGGCGATGCCGCCCGTTCCTGTATCGATCATGGTGGCCGGACCCATGGGGGTCAGTTTCCAATCGAACAGGCTGGAGTAAAATTGCTCGGTGGCCGCTTTGTCTTTGCAGCCGATTTCAAAATGCACAACCGGATTCGCCATCGTTTTCGATCCTAACATGGGGCCGGCTATTGCGCGGCCTTCTTGAGCAAAGCGATCTGTCCCGCGTGATAAAGCATGTGCTGGACCACGCCGTGCAGCATGGTGTAGATCGAATAAGGAACTTCTCCGAGCACGGTATCGCGCAGGCGGTCGTCGGTTAACTCGCCGAGGGCGGCTTCCATATCGCTATGGGCCGCCGCTAGGCCGGCGAGCGCCTGATGCCACGCAGGTTCGCTGGGCTCGGGCGGCGTGGGCCAGTCTTCGGCGGGCGTCAGCGTCGGCATCACCGCTCCTTGGATGCGCTGCAGCGGAACGGAAATCCAAACGGCGATGTGAAGCACGAGTTCCCAGATGGTGTGGCCGCCAGGAATGGGGCGTTGGGCGGCGCTCTGCCACGTGACGCCTTTCAGAACTTCGAGCAGTGCCGGGCCATGCCAGGCGGGCCCTTCGTAGGCGCGATGAAATTGGTCGAGGATGCGGCGCGTTTCGCCCATCCTCCTATTCTCTAGGATATTTCGGCCAGGTGCGCTGCCACTGTTTGCGCTTCTGGTAGCCGCGGGCGAGTTCAAGGTAGACGCCCAGGTCGCGGTCGAGATCGGACTGGGTGCCGTCGAAGTAGAAATTGCGAATCGGGATGCCCCCCAGGTCTCGGCTGAGCTTGGGATAAATGGCTTCGCAGACGATGCCGTTCATGCAGGTGAAAGGGCTGATGTCGATGATGCCATCCGCGCCTTTGCGGGCCAGGTATACGACCTTGCCGACGTTGAGAACCATTTCGCCGAAAGCGCCTTCGCGGGGCAGG
Source organism: Bryobacterales bacterium (assembly GCA_963738375.1). Lineage (GTDB taxonomy): Bacteria > Acidobacteriota > Terriglobia > Bryobacterales > Bryobacteraceae > Bog-159. Next base: position 424,027 of record CAVTWL010000012.1, read on the forward strand.
TAGGGGCGGGCGCACTCCAAAATCTCGTAGATGTCGGGCTCCTCGTAGCCGATGAAATCCTGTCGGAAAGGTTCCAGCAGCACGCGCTCGTCGCGCTTCTGCACGCGGTTGCGGACCCAGGCTTCCAGGGCCTCGGAGGTCCAGAGGCGGCCGAGCAGTTTCAGCTTGCGGAAATGCTCGGTGTTGGTATACCAGATCCATTCGACGATATCCGAGAGCCATGCTTCGGCGCGATACTCTTCGAGGCGGAGGATCAGGTTTTCGTTGGAAAACGTATTGAGGCGGCAGAAGATTTCGCCGACGATTCCGATTAACGGTGTTACGCGGTCGCGGCGGCCGGGGATGGCGCGGAAGCGGTCGCGGGCGCGCAGCAGGGCGGCGCGGATAGCCGCCAATTGAACCGCGGGCTTCAGCGGCGACGCCTCTACGGTACGGCAAACATCGTCGAGGCAGCTTTGATACACGCGCTCGGTGTGCCCCGATTCGAGTTCGTGCGGGCGGTACTGCAGCATGAGTTTTTGCAGGATATCGGCGGCGAGCAAGGCGCGCCATCCGGTACGCATGAAAGGGCGGGCCATCTCGCCCAGGCCGTCGTACCCATTGTTGCTGGAGGGTGCCAGCACCTGCGTTTCTTGGTAGCCGCTCTCGTCGAGCACGTGACGCAGGTACGGCGAGTATTGGCCGAAGCGGCAAGGGCCTTGCGCGGTCGGCATGAACAGGACCGTGCGTGCGGGGTCTGCGCCGCGCGCGCCGGGGCCGCCGTCGAGCACCTTCATGAAATCGCCGACAGTGACTTTAGCGGGATAGCACTCGTCGCCGGAGGTATAGCGCGCGCCCAGTTCGCGGGTGCGGTGGTCGGAGGGCGGCGTGGGTTCGGCGTCGAGGCCGACGGCCCGGAACGCGGCGGCGAAGGCCTGCGCGCTGCCATACGCCATGGGCGGAATGTAAATCTTCTTGCCGGTTAGCGCGGGCTCGCCGCCATCGCTTGGGATGCGGCGGGCTCCGGCGGCGCTGGTTTGTAGCATCGCAGAATCCCCTTGCTATCGAGATAGGCTTCGCAGCGCGTCATGTATCCGGCATCGTTGCCGTGGCCGTCGAATTGCAGTACCAGCAGCGGCGCGCCGGCGGCATCGCGCGCGAAGTGTTTGATGTAAGAATCCGGACCGCACTTGAAGTTGGACAGGTAGACGACATGCAGGTTGGCGCGGGATCCGGCGAGGCGCGCGGCTTCCAGAATTTTGCGGCCGGAGGCCCAGTACATATTTTCGTGCAGCCCGTCCATGGGCTCGCGGCCGGTAACCAGAAAATCGAGTGGGATCACATTGGCGCCGTAGCGATGGCGCAGTTTGCGCGGGATGTCGCAGTTGATGCCGCGATCGTAGATGTTGTACCCGCGGCCCGCCAGCACCAGGCCGGGCTCGCCGCTTTCTTCGAGAGCGGCCAGCGCGCGGCGCCCCAGTTCCAGCAGGCGCGACTGGAATTGCCGCTGTGTGCCGTAGGCGGCGTCGACGGCCCGGTCGTTGGCGCGGCGGCGTATTCCCAAAGGTTTCACGCATGCGGCCAGGGCGGCTTTGATTTGATCGGCGCCCAACTGAAAATGGAGCGTAGGCGTCAGAAATGTCGCTTGCAGTTGTTCAAGCCCCGGCGCGACGCGGAGGATGTAAGGCAGGGTCTGATTCCAAGGGCAGTAATGGGCGGGGCAGGAACTGTTGTCGTCGGATTCGGCGTCGGCAATGTTGGGGACCAGGATGTGGTCGACATCCATTTCCGCCAGCGCCTTTACGTGGCCATGCGCTACCTGGACGGGATAGCAGGGCTGCGCCACGGCCATCTCGACCCCGGCGGCGGAGATGCGCGGATCGGTTACTGGCGACAGTACGGTTTCCATCCCCAATTCCGCGAAATAGCGTTGCCAGAAGGGATAGCGATCGAACGTGGACATGGCCCGCGGAATCCCGACGCGCAGAGCGCCGGACTGCGGTTTCGGAGCAGCCTCGGCCAGGTCTTCGATGATGCGCTCGCGGCAGGCGAACAGGTCGTCAATGACGGGTTGGCGTCCGGTGGAAGAAGGCTTGCGAAATTTATCGGAACACTTGTCGCCCCAAAAGCTCTTTTGGCCCTCGATGGTGAATTCCTTGATGTCGCAGAGATTGGAGCACGCGCGGCAGACGAAATCGCGCGAGGTCATGGCCAGTTGGTCGAGGCGATACCCGCGGAAACGGCTCGGGGCATGCGTGGCGGCCTGCCACTGCCGCGCGATCAATGCCATGCCGATCGCGCCCATCACGCCGTTGTAAGGCGGCACGGTGATGCGCTTGCCCAGCAGTCCGGCGAAGGCGGCAGCCACGGCATCGTTATAAGCCGTGCCGCCCTGGAAGTAGATGACCTTGCCGATGTGGCGGCCCCGCACCACGCGATTCAGGTAATTGAGCGCAATGGAATACGACAGTCCTGCGACAAGGTTGGAGACGGGCTCGCCCTTCAGCAGCCAACCGGTGACGTCCCGTTCCATGAATACGGTGCAGCGTTCGCCCAGGCGCGTGGGCGATGGCGCCTCGAGGGCCAGTCGGGCGAATTCGCCCTTGATCGAGATGCCCAGCTTCTCGGCCTGTTCTTCCAGAAATGACCCGGTGCCCGCGGCGCAGGCTTCGTTCATGGCGAAGTCGACCACCACGCCGTGTTCGATGGAGATGAACTTGGAATCCTGTCCGCCGATTTCGAAGATGGTGTCCACCGGGTCGCCGCCCATGGTCTGGCTGACGTGCAGCGCGCCGGTCTTGTGCGCGGTAATTTCGTCGTTGACCACGTCTGCGCCGGCGAACTCGGCGATCAATTCGCGGCCGGAGCCGGTAGTGCCCACGCCGCGGATCTCGAGGCGGCTGCCCCATCTTTCTTCGAGTTCGTTGAACCCCTGCTGAACGGCTTCGATGGGCCGCCCCGCCGTACGTAAGTAAATGTCGTGGATGACTGTGCCCTGGCCGTCGATGGCGACGACGTTGGTCGAGACCGAGCCGATGTCGATGCCGAGGTAAGCCGGAATCGGCGCGTCTCCGGCGGGCGGAACGTAGGCGACGGCCTGATTGCGCCATAAAACAACGTCCCGCATGGAAAGGCGGGTGGTATCTTCCAGGCGCTCCTCGCCTTCGTGCTGGTTGAGGCGGTGGATATCGCGCAAAGAGCGCTTGCGGGGCTCTTCGGCTTCGAGCATGGCCGCGCCGATCGCGCCGCACCAGGCGTAGTGGGGGGGACGAACATCTGATCCGCCGTAAGTGCGAAAGCTTCGCGCAGGGCAGCAGTAACGCCCGCGTTTTGCGAAACGGCGCCAATCAGCGCGACAGGCGCGTCCACCGGGCGGCCTTTCACCACGCTGCTTTTGAAGTTGCGCGCCACCGCGTCGCAGAGCCCGCGCAGGATTTCGGCCGGTCCGTGCCCTTTCTGCTGGGCGTGAATCATGTCGCTTTTGGCGAAGACCGAGCAGCGCCCTGCGATGCGCGCGGCGCAGCCTGCATGGGCCACCAGGTCGCCCACCTCTTCCACCGAATACCGCATGCGCAGCGCCTGCTGGTCGAGGAACGATCCGGTGCCCGCGGCGCACTCGCCGCTGCGGTCGTAGTCGATGATGGTTGGGCCATCCAGACGCAGGTACTTCGAGCTTTCGCCGCCGATTTCAAAGACGGTCATCGCCTCCGGATGGAATTCGGCGATCATGCGGGCGATGGCTTTGAATTCGTTTTCGAAATACAGACCCAGGATTTTGGCGATGGTGCGGCTGCCCGATCCGGTGACGCGGATGCCTTCGACGGACGCTTCGGGTACGACGTCGTAGAACTGCTGCAAAAGGTCGTAGGTGGATTGGATGGGGCTGCCGGCGATGCGGCGATAGCCGGAAAGGACCAGGGGAGGATCGGCACGGACCATCCGGAATTCCGGAGCATGGGCGCAGAGCGCCTCCAGGATGCCGCGATCCGAGGGACGGCCTATGGCGGCCAGTTTCAGGCTGATGGAGCCGATGTCCAGACCGATATTAATGCCCATAGCTTCGCCGTTCCTTCTCATGATAGAAGGCCCGCTCCGGCAATACAGTATTTAAGGTCTGAATAGCTTGTTTTTGCGGTTTACGGCATGGAATTCCGTGGCGAACGGTAGAGCTGTTCAAACTGGCGCAGTTCGCCGGCATTCAGATCGGAAACCGCCCACCATGTCATTCCGGCGTTGGCCCAGTGGACCATGTTGTAGCCGTTGCGGGAGAACTCGCCTGCGCCGGTGAGCGCCGTGGAGGGCCACACGAAAAGATTGATGACGTGCTTGCGGCGTTGATAGACCAGCGCGGCCACGGTGCGATCGGCGGCGTAATCCAGGCGGCCTCCGATCAGCGGGAAGCCCTCGGCGGGGAAGTCGCGGACTTCCGGCGAGAAATCCAGTTTGCCGTTGAACCATGGTTTCACGGTGTGTTGGTCCGACGAGGGCACGTCGAGTAAGTGCGTGCCCATCAAGGAGCGAACATGATCCGAAAGAATGTTTTGGGCCAGTTCGCTGGAGCTAGAGCCGCCGGAACGCAGCAGCGTGACGTTCCAGGCAGCTGAGAGGGCCAGCAGGAGCGCGGCGGCAATGGCCAGGTAGCGCCAGGGCAACCGATCCTGCCGGCTGGCTTGGCGGATGGCAGTCGTGACTTGGCCCCGCAACTCGGGCGGGGCGGGGAAGTAGGGCGCCTTGGCGCGAACATCGCTGCGCAGTTGGACCAGGCGCGCGTGCATGGCGGCGCAGGCAGGACAAGTCTCCAGGTGTTCCGCCAGTTTCGATTTTTCCGCGGGGTCGAGTTCATCGTCGAGATATGGGTGCAGGAGAGCTTGAGCCGAAGCGCAGGTCATTGTGCGGCTCCCTTGGATTTGGCGGTGAGGCAATCCTGCAAGCGACGGCGGGCCCGCGCCAGACGCGACATGACAGTACCGATGGGCGCGTTGGCGACTTCGGCGATATCCTTGTACGACATATCTTCCAACTCTCGCATGACGATGACTTCGCGAAATTCCGATGGCAGGGATTCCAAACAGTTTCTGACGTCCGCGCGATCGCTGCTCTTTACCATTTCCGTCTCGATGGTAGGCCCGCCCGATGTCCCGCCGTGGATGCCTTCATCGAAGGACACCTGCGCCGGCGTAGCGCCACGGCGGCGCCAGGTTGACGCCGTATTGCGTACCACCGCCATCAGCCAGGGGCGCGCATCGCCGCCGTGAAAGCCGTCGAAAAAACGCAGGGCCCGCAGGTAGGCCTCCTGCACCACGTCGCGCGCATCGTCGTCGTTCCGCGTCAGCCAGCGGGCCAGGTTGTAGGCGGCGTCCAGATGGGGCAGCATGAGGTCTTCGAAGAGGTCGTTTTGCGGCCCTGCCATTTAGTGAGTATATGGTACACCGCCCGGCTGGCTGGCTACTGGGCGGCATGGGCGGATTCCAGGGCCGCCAAGCGGCGCCGTTCCAGCTTGCTCCATTGGTAAATCCTGTCCAGTTCTTCGGGGCCAGGTTTCGCGCCGGGGTGCAGCAGGGTGTACCGCGGCAGCGGCATTCTGTGGTTTCTAACCACGGCGGCGAGTTCGGCTAAGAGTTCACGCTGTTTGGCGGCGTCGTACTGCGGCCACCGGGATAGGTTCATATGGCTGCGGGCCTCGTGTACATCTTTCTCAATCAGCCATGACATCGGCGCGGCGTAGCTGTACCACGGCCATTCGGTCCGTTCGGAATGGCAGTTTTGGCAGGATTTTTCAATGACGCGCGTTACCGCCGGGTCGACGTCCGCGCCCGCAAGAATCGGCGCGGACGAATTGGTCTTAGCTCCAAACGGATGGATGAAACCCGAAATGAGCAGCGTAAGGCCGGCGCCGCCAATGATTTTCTTCTTCATAACACCCAATACTCGCGGGACGCCGAATTTATTCCTCGTGGCCGGGAATAAAACCGCACATCGCGCAGTATTGGCAGGCGAGGAGCAAATGTCCAAATTCATTCTTCACGATCACAACAACGACGGCATCAACCGCCGGGGATTTCTCGAATGCATGGCTTGGGCCGGCACGGGAGTCGTCTGGACCGTCGGCAGCGGCATCTTGAATTCGCGCGCTTTCGGCAAGCCCGGCCGGGCGAGTCCAAGGGCGAGATGACCTTCGTCCAGATAAGCGACAGCCACATCGGTTTCAACAAACCGGCCAATCCCGACGTAGTGGGTACCCTGCAGGCCACCGTCGACAAAATCAACGCGCTGCCGCGCGCCCCGGAATTCGTCATTCACACCGGCGATTTGAGCCACATGTCCAAGGCGGCGGAGTTCGACACGCTCGACCAGGTGATGAAATCCGCCAAAACAAGCCAGGTGTTTTATGTTCCCGGCGAACACGATACCTCGGTGGACGACGGCAAGCAGTACCTGGAGCGCTACGGCAAGGGTACGAAGGGCGCCGGCTGGTATAGCTTCGATCAGAAGGGCGTGCATTTCGTCGGACTGGTGAACGTGGTGGGGATGGAGCATCTGGGCAAGCTGGGCGCGGAGCAACTGGCGTGGCTCGAAGCCGATCTGAAAGCGCGCTCAAGCAGCACCCCGGTGGTGGTCTTCGCACACATCCCGCTGTGGGCGGTTTACCCCGAGTGGGGTTGGGGCACCCAGGACAGCGCGCAGGCGCTCGATTACTTGAAGCGCTTCGGATCGGTGACGGTATTGAACGGCCACATCCACCAGGTGATGCAGAAGGTGGAAGGCCGCGTGACTTTCCACACGGCCATGTCGACCGCGTTTCCGCAGCCCGCGCCGGGCAGCGCCCCGGCAGCCGGCCCGATGAAAGTTCCGGCGGAAAAATTGCGCAGCCTGTTGGGTATTACCGACGTGCAATATGTGGCGCGCAAGCACAGTCTCGCGGTAGTGGATTCCACGTTGGCGGTGGGGAGTTGAGCGCGATGAAGCGGTCATTAGCGCTGCTCGCCGCGGCGTTAGCCATCCTCGTAATCACGGCAAGTCCAGAGACGGTGGCAAGCGGAAAAGATGTTTTCGAACGCCGCTGCGCGGGCTGCCATTCGCTCGATCGCGACAAGGAAGGTCCGCGGCTGGGCGGCGTTTACGGGCGTCCCGCCGGTTCCGTTCCCTCCTTCAATTATTCGGATGCGTTGAAGCAGTCCCACATCACCTGGGATGCGGATTCCCTGGCGAAGTGGCTGGCGGGTCCGGACAAACTGGTGCCGGATACGGATATGGCGTTCCATCTGGAAAGCGCCGCGGAGCGGGCGGCAATTATCGCTTTTCTGAAACAAGCTCGCTGAGCTTCTCGCCGCCCGGGACTTCCTGGTCTTTGTATTGAAGCTGATAAAGCTTCCAATAAATGCCGCGCAGCGCCAGCAATTGCTGATGCGTACCGCACTCGCGCAGCCGGCCCTTGTGCATCACCAAAATCCGGTCGGCGCGTTGGATGGTGGAAAGCCGATGCGCGATAACAATCGATGTACGGCCCTCCACGATGCGGCTCAACGCCTCGCGCACGCGAAATTCGGTTTCGGTATCGACGCTCGATGTGGCTTCGTCCAGGATCAGAAAGCGCGGGTTATGCGCCAAGGCGCGGGCAAATCCGATCAACTGCTTCTGGCCGGTGGAAAGGCCGCTGCCGCGCTCGCGGATGGAATGCTGGAAGCCGTCGGGCAGCGATTGGATGAAGTCCAGGATGTTGACCTGCCCGGCGGCATCCTCGACGGCCTGCCGATCGATGCCGGGCGTTCCCAGGCGGATGTTCTCCTCGAGCGTTCCGGTGAACAGGTAGGGATCCTGCAGCACCACGCCGAACGGCCGCCGCAGGTCGCGCGGATCGAGTTCCCGCACATCCACGCCGCCGATGCGGATGACACCTTTTTGCACGTCATAGAAGCGCAGTAGCAGGCTGACGATGGTGGTTTTGCCCGCGCCCGTGTGGCCGACGACGGCAATCGTTTCCCCCGGGTTGATGGTGAAACTCACGTCCCGCAGCACCCAGTCTTCGTCTTTATAGGCGAACCAGACGTTTTCAAATTCGATGCTGGCCGAATCCGGACGAGGCTGCGGATGGGCCGGCGGAAGGATCTCCGCCGTGGTGTCGAGCAGTTTGAAGATGCGCTCCGCCGAAGCCATCGCGCCTTGCAGGATGTTGTACTTCTCGCTTAGATCCTGAATCGGTCGGAAGAAGCGCAGGCCGTATTGCAGGAAGGCCACCACGACGCCCAGAGTCAGAGCGCCCTTGCCGATGCGGAAGCCGCCATAAGCCAAGATCCCGGCCAAGGCCAGCATCGACAGAAACTCCACCACCGGGTAGAACCAGCCATAAGCCAGGATGGCGTCTTTGTAGGCATCCATGTGTTCGCGGTTGACGCCATCGAATTCGACCTGGCTTTTGGCTTCGCGATTGAACAATTGCAGGACCACAATGCCGGTCACATGCTCTTGCAGATAGGAATTAATTTTCGCGATGGCGACACGGATCCGCCGGTAGCTCTCGGTGACGCTGCGGCGAAAAATGGCGGTCACCAGGATCACCAACGGCATCACGGCCAGCATCAGCACGGTCAGGCCCACACTCAGCTTGGCCATGATCGCGACGATGAAACTGAGCACCAGTAAATCGCCGAGGATAGTAACGAGGCCGGAAGCGAACAGGTCATTGAGAACGTCCACGTCCGTCGTGACGCGCGTTACCAGGCGGCCCACGGGATTGTGATCGAAGAAGGCGACGTCCAGCTCTTGTAAATGAGACATGAGCTGCTTGCGCAGGTCGAACATGGCCAACTGCCCGGTGTATTGCATCAGGTAGACCTGCGCGAATTCAAAAACGAAGGTTCCCAGCAGCACGCCAAGATAAAGCATCCCGACGGCTGCCAGGCCATGCCACGGGTCGGCGGGCAGATAGTGGTCGATCGGTGTGGGAACGCGCGTGCTGCTCGGCGCGAGGTAGCGATCGACCGCGATTTTCGTCAACAGCGGACCCAACACCTGCAAGATGGATTGAAGGAGCAGGAAAAACAGGGAACCGAGACATACCCGCGATAGGGCCGCATGTAGCCCAGCAACCTGCGCATCAACCGGGAATCGTATGCCTTGCCGAGGACCTCTTCTTCCACTCTTAGCTATTTTAGCGTGGTGGTTGAAGGCGCCGCCGCGGCTTGGATGGTCGCCGGAATCGGCGGCTGGAAGCCCAATACGAAGCGTTGCATGGTGATTTCGAAACCGGCCATGCCGTAAGCTTTCGCTTCAGCGAGCGCCCTCTCGTTTTTCCAGCCATCGTGTTGAATGCGATAGCAGGCAATCAGCGTGCCGGTGCGATCGGCCCCGCGGCGGCAGTGGACGAAAACGGGATCGGGTGAATCGGTCAGCAGCGCTAGCAGCCTGGCGATCTTGTCCGGCGGCGGGGCGGCGATACCGGACAATGGCATGCCGACGTAGCGCATACCCGCTGCTTCGACTTCGCGCCGCTCCTGCTCGGAGCTCTCGCGCAGGTCGATGACGGTTTTCACGCCCAGTTTAGCGAGGCTGTTCCAACCTTCGTGTCTCGGCTGCGCGCCGCGATAGACATGATCGTTAACCTGATGGAAATTTGGGATGCCAGGCGCCGAAACTTCACCACCCCAAACGGGAAGGCAAAGCGCGGCCAGAAGGGATGCCGCTACGAAGGAAGTCCCGCGGATGTTTTGCATGGATACCCTAGTCGATCTTGCTCTATTTTATCACGCGATGCTGTATTCTATAGACCATGCGCCGCCTCGTTTGCGTTCCTACTGTTTTGCTCTTCGTCCCCCTGCTGGCTGCCGCCGGCGTCAGCGTCAACTGGAATCCCGCGGACCCCACCGTCGGTCCGTATCCAACCGATGTCTTGACCGTTCCGGACACCACCCAAAAGAACGGGTTCCACATCAATTTGCCGATGCCCGATTGTACGGCCGCGCCCACCGATTGCCAGGACGTCCAGTTGCTGAATCAATTGGATGGCTTTCAGACCGCGCCGCGCATTAGCATTCAGTTTTCCGGACCGATCGATCCCAACAGCATCCATCACGCGGTTTATTACGTCGCGCTGGACAACCTCACCCAAGAGGAGCACGGCATCAACTTCACGGGCCAGATGTTGTACCTGACCCAGATGATTTACGATCCCACCGCCAATACGTTGTATGGCAAGCCGGACGGCAACCTGGATCAGCACCGGCATTACGCGTTCGTCGTGACCGACGTAATTAAGGACCTGGCGGGCAACCCGGTCACCGCCGACCCGGGATACACGGCGTGCGTGCAGCCTGGACCGGGTGTGGCGCAGACCGTGTATTGCAGCGAATTGTCGCAGGCGGTCAGCAGCGTGGCGTCCGCCGTGGCGCCCGCGCACATTGTGGCGGCTTCCGTTTTCACCACCATGAATGTCACGAACTTCATGCAGCAGGCGTGGTCGCTGCTGCCGAACGTGACCCCGCCTCCGACGCCATCACAGCCGCCCGCGCTGATTGCCATACTCGAATATTGCCTCCCTGGTGCTGCATGAACAGGTGGCCGCTAATCCCGCGCAGTTTGTGGATGTAGCGCTCCCCATTACCAATCCTTTAATTCAAGGCATCGGCGGTGTTTATTTCGGATCGTTTGCCGATGCCAATTTTCTCAACGCCTCCAACGTGATCGACTCCGTGCCGACCGGGCAGACGTTGACCCTGCCGGGTTCGATCAATGTGATTTACTATCACGCGTTCCTGCCGTCTACGCCCGAACCGCCCAACGGGTACCCGGTAGTGATCTACGGACACGGTTTCGGCGACAGTCAATGGGGGGGACCGACGGCCGTAGCGCCCACCCTGGCGCAGGCCGGCTTCGCCACCATTGCCATCAACGCGGTGGGACACGGCTTCGGGCCGCTGAGCCAGGTGATCGTTACCGATCCGAACGGCAATGTGACCACCTTCACCGCCGGTGGGCGCAGCGTCGATCTGAACGGCGACGGACAGATCGGGCCGTATGAAGGCTGTTTGGCGGCCAATCCGGCGCAGGTGGCCTTGCGCGATTGCCTGCGGCAGACGGCGCTCGACCTGGCGAGTCTGGTGCTGCACAATCAAGCGGGGGATCGACGTGAACGGTGACGGAAAACCGGATCTGGATGCCAGCCGCATTTATTATGTCGGCGAGTCGCTGGGTTCGATGTACGGGACCATTTTCTCGGCGTTGGAGCCGGCGGTGCGCGCCTCGGTCCTGAACGTGGGCGGCGGATCGGTGGAGGACATCGTGCGCTGGAGCCAGTCGTACCATTCGCTGGCGGCGGGATTGTTGGCGTTCGCGCATGCCGTCGCTGCTCAACGAGGGCGACGGATTTCAACGACAATTACGTGTTTCCGTATCAGCCGGTGAAGGTGAACGATGTGCCGGGAGCGATCGCGATTCAGAATGCGTTCGAGCGCTATGAGTGGCTGGAATCGCCTGGGCGATCCGGTGTACTGGGCGCCCCACATGGCGGATTCGATGCTGCCGGGCGTGCCTTTCAAGCGAATTCTCTTCCAGTTGGCGCGCGAAGACCAGACCATGCCGAACATGGCGACCACGCGGCTGATCAAGGCGGCCAACCATCCCCTCACTTGGGAGTACCGGCACGACCTGGCCCTGGCGGATGGCTTGCAACTGCCCGCAGGATCCGCACCCGTTTCTGGTGATGTTTATCGGAATCTCCGGTACCTCCGTGAGTTTTCCCAGCCTCCCCGGAATTCTAATTGGCCTGGCGGCCCAGCAGCAGGTGGCCGGCTTCTTTTCGAGCGATGGCCTCAGCGCTCCGGATCCAAATACATTAGTACCCCCGGCTATTCCGCAGGGGTTATTTGAAATCCCCCCCTCGCTTCCAGAGGATAACGACTATTGAGCGGCCGCGCTTGCTGAGCGAAGCACTCCCGTCACCGAAAGCAGCAGGCGGCCTTCCGGGCTTTTGTCGAAACGAGCGCTCTTCATCGTGACTGGCGCGGGCAGCGCGGATTTCAGGTCGAGCGCCTTGCGCAGCGACGATTCGATGCCGGCGGCAATTTTCTGTTTCACCATGTCGCCCAGATTGCTTCCGCGCAATAGTTCTCCCAGCGAGCCTTCCGCATCGATTTTCTGAACCTCTGAAACGATCGCCACGCCATCGAGTCCGGCGCTTGGCGTTAACTTCACCGTGACCACTGCGTTGCCCCCCGCCAGGCGCTTGGCTATGTCCCGGCCAAACGCTTTAGCGCAAGCCCAACGTTCCACGTGCATGTGACCTGTCAGGATCGCCGAAGGAGAGGCAGCTTCCAGCGTGGCGCTCTCCACTGTCAATCGTTCGCCGCAGCGGTCGTTGCGGTTCAGTTCCGCCGCCAGCAGGGCGCTGATATTTTCCTGAAGCGCGTGCAGGTCTGCGGTCAGCGCCAATCGAGAGCCAGCGGGATCGTTGACGATGTCGCCCCATGCTGTGATCTTCACCAGTTGCCCTTTCACGTCGAAGGAAGTTTCGACAGGCGGGATTTTGATCGCATCCGAAGGCCTGGCGTATGCGCCGGGCAGCAATAAGGTGTAGAGCAGGAAAACGCGCATCTACAGACTCGACGCGCGCCGCGGCGAAGCAGTTACCGCCGGGGCTGTGTGATGCTGGAAGGATGTCCGAAACGGCAAGTATCCGGCACGAATGGCGCCCTTTGCTGGCGCTCGCGTGGCCGCTGGTGCTGGCCGAACTGGGATGGATGTCGATGGGTATCGTCGACACCATCATGGTGGGACGCCTGCCCAATAGCGCGGTCGCGATTGGCGCGGTCAGCCTGGGCGCCATCCTTTTCAATACCGCCACCATCTCCGCGGGTTGCCTGCTGTTGGGCCTGGATACGCTGGTCTCGCAGGCTTACGGCGCCCGGCGAATCGCGGAATGCCACCGCTCGTTGTGGGCCGCGGTCTATTTGTGCGTAGCGCTTACGCCCTGCCTGGTCGCCATCAACTTTGTAACCATCGCGGGGTTGCATCGCTTTCATGTGAATCCGGCGATTCTTCCGCAGGCGTCATCCTATGTATTCCGCCTGAATTGGGGCATCCTGCCTCTGTTGCTTTACTTCGCTTTCCGGCGTTACCTGCAGGCCATCGCGCTGGTGCGCCCGGTGATGGTTGCGCTGATTTCGGCGAATGCAATCAATCTGGTCGGCAACTGGGTTTTGATTCACGGGCATTGGGGCTTTCCGGCGATGGGTACCGACGGATCGGCCCTGTCGACGTGCGCGGCCCAGTTTTACATGGCCTCGGTGCTGATCGCGTCGGCGCTCTACTATGACTTCCGGCGGCGGTCTGGGATGCTGCGAGTTTCATTCGCCTTCGAATGGCAACTGATGCGCCGGTTATTGAGTCTCGGATTACCTGCGGCTGCGCACGTGATTTTGGAAGTGGGAATCTTCGGGCTGGCTACGTTGCTGATCGCTCGGCTCGCCCCGGCGTCGCTGGCCGGTCATATCATCGCGCTAAACATGGCCAGTCTGAGTTTCATGGTGCCGCTGGGAATTAGTTCGGCGGCCGCCGTGCGTGTGGGCCATTTGATTGGACAGCGCGACCCGGCGGCGGCTGGCCGCGCCGGATGGAGCGCTCTCGCGTGCGGCGTCGCATTTATGGGATTCGCGGCCATCGCCTTTCTAACCATTCCGGAGCGAATTGCGCGGATTTATACCAGCGATCCGGCGGTAATCAAAGTCAGCGTGACATTGCTGGCGATTGCGGCCGCGTTTCAGTTGTTCGATGGGTGCCAGGTGGTGGTTTCCGGCGCCTTGCGCGGCACCGGCAATACGCGCACGCCCATGCTGTGCAACCTGTTGTTCTATTGGGTGGTGGGACTGCCCCTAGGCATGTGGCTGTGCTTCGGTTTAGGCTGGGGCGCGGCGGGGATTTGGGCGGGTCTGTGTTGCGGCCTGATGCTGATCGGGTCGGCCCTGCTGCTGGTATGGCGGCGCACCGTTCATCGGATAGGCGGCTTGAAGAAAGTAAGCCTCGTCCGGAGAATTTGTGGGTGACTGATGTGTTCGAATGGCGGCGGGAAGTTGGGATGACGGAGGCGGGCTGATGCCGGGTGGCGGGGCGTCGGCTTGGGAACCAACCTGCCTTCCCCGTAGACGCAACGGAGACGGCATTACTGACAGGGCAGTTCTCATCGTCGGGCGTTTCCGGTTAAAGTGGCAGTCGAGAGCCGTTGCCGGGTGCCGGCCGACCTATCGGAACTTAGCATGGTACCTAGGTCCCCGGTCTGCGCAGAAGCCCCTTCTCCAGAGCTTTCGATAGAATCCCTTCGCAGTGAGCCAACTTCTCCATTCGCGCAACAATCTTGCCCGATTCTCGTTCAATAGTTGCTCGAACAAAATCATCGTCAAGGGCACACTTGTTGCCCATGAGGGTCGGCAAGATCTGAGCGATGGTAGCGAGACTCAGACCCGACGAGAGAAGGAACTGGATCGACTTTACCCACTCCTCCGACTCCTCACCATAGTTGCGGTATCCATTCTCTCCACGCCGACTGTGAATCATGCCCAGCTTCTCGTAATGACGCAGAGCGCGAGTGCTGACCGAGGTCCGAGTCGCTAGTTCTCCAATGAGCATGCTGAAGTGTCGCTTGACATTGACACATATGTCAAGGCTTACGCTGTTGGATGGAGTACATCATGGGCAACGGCAAGATTCGAGTCGGGATCATCGGAGCAGGCGGATGGGCGAAATACGGGCATATTCCCGCCCTGCAAGCGTTGAAGGAATTCGACGTCGTCGCAGTGTCCAGCCGGAAACGAGAAACGGCCGAGAAGACGGCGGCACAGTTCAACATTCCGCATGCGTTCGGAAGTGAACAGGCCCTCATCGACCATCCTGATGTGGACCTAGTTGCCGTGGTCTACCCGGCTCATGAACATGCGCGACTGGTGAAAGCTACGATCGCCGCGGGCAAGGATGTATACAGCGAGTGGCCGCTGACCACCAGCACAGCCGATTCCGAAGAGCTTCTTTCGTTGGCCGAAGCAAAGGGTGTGCGGCACGTCGTCGGGTTGCAACGCCGAATGGGGCCTAGCGCTCGCTATACACGCGATCTCGTGAAGCAAGGCTACGTCGGGAAGATTCGCGGTGTTCACATGAGGATCAGCACTGATGCGTTTGTCCCAACGATGCCTGGAAGGTACGAATGGGCCTTCCACGCCTCCAACTTCTCCCACGTCTTGTCTATCTATGCAGCCCACTTTGGGGACATGCTCTTTCGCTCCGTCGGCTTTCCCAAGAAGCTGACTGCCGTTATCGAAACTCAGTTTCCGTTCTTCACGGTACTGGAGACCGGAGAACAAATCCCAAATACCAACCCGAACGAGGTGATGGTGATCGGTACGCTTGAGCGCGGTGGCTTGTTTTCGATGCAGGTGGAAGGAGGACAAAGACATCGCACTGGCCTTCAGATTGACATCTCAGGAACCGATGGCGTTCTCCGCATCACGAATCCGCTAGCCTTTCAGAACAAGAACGACAACGCCATCGAAGGCATGGAGGGCGACGCGACGACCTTCTCACCGTTGTCCATTCCCGACAAATACGAATCTCTTGCTAAGTCTGGCCTCGACGTAAGCGCGCAAGACATGGCTTACCTCTATGCTGCTTACGCAAGCGACAAGAAGGACGGAACATCCGAAGCCAGCAACTTCAAGGATGCGGTGCGGCAACATTATCTCATCGACGAGATTTATAGAACCTCAGAGGGCTTCTTCGGATAGGTCCTCATAACGGTCCCGGCTTCCGGCCCTCCACTGGGTCATGTAAGTCACTTATGCTTGGGGCTGGCCAGTGGGTGTTGGGTTACATCTCTCCTGGTCTACCGGGGCGTTTACCGTTCTCGGCGGCGCCCACCGTGGTTCAGCGTGCTCCTCTCAGAACCTTCCACGGAGATCCTGGATGATCTCCCCGAAGGGGCAAGCTTATCGGGGCCGAAGCGCGAGCTGCGCCTGGGACCTTCTGGAGGCTCAAAAGCTTCGGCGCCACCCGCGCCATGGAACTGATCACGATTCTAAACCGCTGCCACCGCTTCCCGGGATTCGTCTACCAGCACGCCCGTTTCAGTCCCGACAAGAAGAGTATCGAGATTTCGGTGCGCCCGCGCAAGGGCTCCGCCGCGATCTGCTCGCGCTGCCATCAGCCGGCGCCCGGCTACGACCAACTCGCCGAACGGCGCTTCGAGTTCATTCCCTTGTGGGGCTTCTTCGTCTTCCTGCTGTACACCATGCGACGTGTCGATTGCCGCCGCTGCGCCGCAGTCGTCGTCGAGGAGGTCCCCTGGGGCGATGGCAAACGCACCTTACCAAAGCCTACATGCTGTTCCTGGCCCGCTGGGCGCGCCGGCTGTCCTGGAAGGAAACTGCCGAGGCGTTTCGTACTTCCTGGGACAAGGTCTTCGACGCGGTCGAGCACGTCGTCACTTGGGGGCTGGAACACCGGGTCCTCGGACAGATCGACGCCATCGGAGTCGATGAGATCCAGTACGCCAAGGGCCACAAATACCTGACGCTGGTCTACCAGATCGATCTCGGCATCACCCGCCTTCTCTGGGTCGGCAAGGAGACGAACCATCGAATCCTTCCAGGGATTCTTCACCGCCATGGGCAAAGACGTAATCTCCAAAATCGTCTTCGTCTGCTCCGACATGTGGGAGCCCTATCTGAAGCTCATCCGCGAAAACTGCTCCGAAGCGCTGCATATCCTCGACCGCTTCCATATCGTGGCCAACATGAACAAGGCATTGGACAACGTCCGCGCCGAGGAAACCAGCCGCATGAAACGCGAGGGCCGTGACCCGGTTCTCAAAAAGTCCCGCTGGCTATTGCTCCGCCACAGCGAGAATCTCGGCGCCGACCAGCACTTCCGGTTGCGAGATCTCCTCCGCTACAACCTCAAAACTGTCCGCGCCTACCTCCTAAAGGAGGCCTTTCAGCAACTCTGGGAGTACAGTTCGCCCGTCTGGGCCGGAAAGTTCCTCGACGAATGGTGCCGCCAGACCATGCGCTCCCGCATCGAACCCATGAAGAAGATCGCCCGCTCGCTGCGCAATCATCGCGAACTCATCCTGAACTATTTCCGCGCTCAGAAACTACTTTCCAGCGGCGTCGTGGAGGGCTTGAACAACAAGGCCAAAGTCACAATGAGAAAATCGTACGGATTTCGCACCTACCGTGTCCTCGAACTCGCTCTCTATCACTCACTTGGCAAACTGCCGGAACCCGATTCTACCCACGATTTCTTCTGACGAACCGAAAGTTCAAATGGCCGAAACAGGCTGACTTGTATCCGTCTTCGGAGCGCGTGCGTCCACTAATAGTAGAAGGACAAACGATATGTTCCGAATCGCCGCGATCATAGCGGCTTCCTTTTTCGCGCTTTCGCTCGCCGCGCGCGACCTGCAAGGCCCGGACTCGCCGGTTAGCGTGGTGGTTACCGTCAAACCCGATGCCTCCGTGACGCCCGCCCGGCTTACCGTAGACGATGTTCTGGTTACCCAAAACAAGCAACGCATGCAGGTCACTGCGCTGGAGCCATTGCGCAGCCAGAACGGCTTGCAGCTATGGATCCTGATTGACGACGGTTCTTCCAGCAGTCTCGGCGCTCAACTCGCCGATATCAAGAAGTTCGTGGCGGCGCAATCCGCGTCAACTGAGATTGGGATCGGTTACATGCAGAATGGCGCCGTGAGAACCGCGCAGGCTTTGACCTCGGATCATGATCGCGCCGTCAAAGCTCTGCGGCTGCCCATGGCCATGGCGGGCATCTCCGCCAGCCCCTACATTGCACTGGAAAGCTTGATTCACCACTGGCCGGTAACCTCCGGCGCGCGTGAGGTGCTGATGGTATCGAGCGGCATCGATCCGGAATACGGGTCAGGTCCCGACGATCCTTACGTGAACTCCGCCATCCACACCGCGCAGCGCGCCGGTGTGGTCGTGTATGCGATTTACTATTCGGGCGCGGGACGGTGGGCGCACGCTTACCGGCAGCTCTTCTGGGGACAGAACTACCTGGCGCAGCTCAGCGGCGAAACGGGCGGCGAACTCTACTGGCTGGGCATGACCAACCCGGTTTCCATAGTGCCGTATCTCGACGATCTGAGCCGTCGCCTGAATTCGCAGTACTTGCTCACCTTCATGGCGCGGCCGGAGAACAAACCTGGGCTGCAGCCGGTAAAGATCAAATGCGAGCAGCCGCATGTGAAGCTGAGCGGGCCGTCGCAGGTTTACGTTCAATAAGGGTCAGCCTAGCTTGATCAGGCTAAGCTCGAGCACGTTCGGATTGGCCGCCCGAATTTTTTCCAGCAACTGGCTCTCGGGCGCGGTTTCCAGGTTGATGCGCGCGACGGCCGCCTGGGCCCCATCGAAGACAATGTTTTCCATTTCGTGAACATTGATGCGCGCGCCGCTGATGAGATCGAGCACGCTGGCCAGCACGCCCGGCCGGTCGAGATGGCGCACCACCAGAGCGCACGTAGCCGGGGTAGCCTTTGCAATATTCACCACGTTGGGAACCTTGCCCGTATCCATGAACGTCTTGACGATGCGCACAGTTTCCGCGGCAATGGCTTCCTGCGCCTGATCGGTGGACGCGCCAATGTGGTGCGTGCCGATGACCCCGGGCAGTTTGACGATTTCATCGGCGAACTCGCCCGTGCCCCCGGAAGGTTCATTGGCGAACACGTCGAGGCCCGCGCGAATGCCATTGCTGCGAATGGCCCAACCGAGGGCCACCTGGTCCACCACTTCAGCGCGCGAGGTGTTGATGAAGCAGGCGCCCGGGCGCATGGCCTCAAAAAAACTCGCATCAATCAGGCCGCGGGTTTGCGCATTGGCGGCTACGTGGACGCTAACGATGTCGGCTGAGCCGGCTACTTCGAGGGGAGATGCCCGGTATTCCACGCCCAATGCTTTGGCTGCTTCGGGAGTGAGGCTGCGGCTCCAGGCAACCACGGGCATGCCGAACGAGCGCGCCCGCGGAATCATTTCGCTGCCGATGCGCCCCAGGCCGATCAGGCCGAGTGTACGGCCGAACAGGCCGCGCGCTTTCGAGTATTCGCTCTTGTTCCACTGGCCTTGGCGGAGCGAAGCGACGTTATCGGCGATGCGGCGATCGAGAGCCAGGATCAATCCAAAGGCCAGTTCGGCTACCGCGACGGAATTCTTACCGGGGCAATTGGAAACGTAGATGCCCCGCCGCGAGGCAGCGGCCACATCGACGGTGTTGTAGCCCGCACCGGCGCGCACCACCAATTTTAGTTTTCCGGCGGCGAGAATCGCCTCGCTGACCTTGGTCGACCGGACCACCAGGACGTCGGGGAGCAGCTCCTCAACGGCCTGCGCCAATGCTTCCTCTTTCAGGCCCGGCCGGTAGCTCACCTCGCAACCCGCCGCTTTGAGTCCATCCTGACCGGACTGTTCGAATTTATCTGCGATGAGAACGTGCATACTTGGCACCCAGACAGATTCTATCGCGCCGCACCGCGCCGCGGATGCCTGAACCCGGATCCAGCGCCGAACCGAATAATTTCTCCTTTAGCTCCAACCATTTGCACCCCAAGTACTCCGAGTCCCACCCATCCACCCGATACCGTGGAATCGATAGGATCAGCTATGAACGGCAACCAACTGCGCGCTAACCGCGAAAACGCGACCCACGGTTTAACCTCTTCCAACCCCTATCTCCTCGAAGGAGAAGATCCGGAATTAGTCCAAGCCCTTCTCGCGCAAAAAGCTTTCCATGAACACAATCGCATGCACAACACGCTCGTCAGCAAGTTAGAGCCGCTCGTTCAGTACCGCGAAAGCGACCTGTTATGCCGCGTCTTCGCCGTCGACGCGGAAAGGGCCAACGCGCTCACCAAACGCTCCCTCGACCGCACCTTCAAGCGGCTGCAATATATTCAGGAAATTCGGCAAGCCCCCGCTGTCCAGCCCTCAGCCTCTGCCGAACCCGCCTCGGAACCGCAATCTGAGCCACTAACTCCAGTCACTCCAATCGATTGCAAAACGAACCCAATTCCGAAGCCCGACCCGCCGTCCCGCTTGGATACTGGGTCCATCTCCATCCAAATGTGGCCCCGCCAACCGCTGCGGAGACCTATGCGCCGTAAAGAACAAGAGCAAAATCGCTCCAGCCTGACCCAGCCCCATTTGGGCGCCTCGGATGCGAGCGGCGGCCCATTCATCTTGCGCCGCGGAACAACACGGTTCGACGCCGGTACCACCTGTGCTTTCCATCCACGTTTATCGGGGTTCATCAGCGGCCAATTCTCTGGCGGCGGTCGCAACCATACCGCGCCAATCGAATCCTCGCCCTGTGCTACATTGAGAAAGCCTAAGGCCTTCTTCTAGATGTCCGAACAGATTCTCCTCCAAGTAAAAATACTGGGCATTGAAGAGTTTCTTCTCTCCCGGTCCGGCGGGGCTTTACCCGACCGGTCGAACGGCGAGGAATTGCTGGCCGGCCGGTCGCAATGGGTCACGCTGCTGTGCGAAGTGCTGCCGCGGGCGCTGCTGGCCGAATTCGGGCTGGCGCGCATTCTGCTTGGCTCGAGCGGGGGCGGGCAGTTCCTGCTGGTGCTGCCCGGCGAGTCGCGCCGACCGGCGGAGGAGTTCTTGGCGCGGCGCGGCGCGCCAGATGTGCGAACTGAGCGGCGGATATCTCACGCTGCATCTGGAGCGTAACCGAAAACCTGGGCGACTGGGCGGTAGTCCGGAAGCGGCTGAACGAGGAATTGCAGCATAAGCGGGCCACTCCGCTGGCCGCCTCCGGCGCCGCGGCTTTCGAGCCCTTTGCCTCGCCGGTTCCGGCCGACGTGGATTCCTATTTTTCGAAGGAACTGGGGGTCAGCGTCCGCGAGGCAGCTTCAATCGGCTGGTCGCCCGAAAACCCGCCATGGTGCATCCCGGTGCGGGAAAGCATACCTGGAACCTGACTACCAATCTGTCGCTCGACGGCATTACTCTGGCGCGCCATGCGGCTCCCAGCGAAGATGGCCGCTCGGCGGCCACCGTCGCCACGCTGGCGCGGCGCGCGCAGGGCCGTTCGTTGTGGGGCGTGCTGCGCGGCGATGTGGATAGCTTCGGCGTCCGCTTGCGGCGGCTGACCAGCATCGAAGAGCACGTGCAGCTTTCGGTGCTGTACAAGCAGTTCTTCGCCGGCGAGTTGGAAGTGCTTATGTTCCATGCCCGAATTCTGGCGCAAGGTCACCATCCTGTATTCGGGCGGCGACGATTTCGCGGTGTACGGAAGTTGGGACGCCTTGCTGTTGCTGGCGCGCGAAGTGCAGCGCCTGTTCCATCGTTTCACGCGAAGAGAATTTGAAAGACTTTCCGGGGCCCGAAGGCAAGACTATTTCCATGGCCATGGCGCTCGCGCCGGAGATGCATTATCCCATCAGTGCCGTTTACGAGGATGCCGGCCGAAACCTGGAACTCGCCAAGGCCGCCGACAAAGATTGCATCTACGTGCTGGGGCGCATTCTGGAATGGAAGCAGTTGGCGGACGCCGCGGATTTGAAAGATACCGTGGTGAAACTCGCGGGCGATTACCGGCTCTCGCGCCAGTTGCTGATGGGGCTGCGCAGTTTCTATCAGAAGCAGGCCTACGGCGACGCCGCGGAGCGGAAGGACCCACCCGGACATGGCGTTTTCAGCGGCGGCTGACACGGATTCTGAGCGGCACGCGCGATCGCGAATTTCAGAAGCTGCGGACGCATTTGACCAACGAAATCGTAGGACGCAAGTCGGCCGAAGTGAAACTGCGGCCCGCCGGATTGGTGGCCCTGGAGTGGGCCCGATTGACGACCGAGGTTTAGAATCATGCCAGAACAAGAGCAGAGAAGGGAAAACCGTCCGCCGCGCGAAGGCGGGCGCGGGCCGGGCGACGGCGGACGCGGCGCGGATCGCGGCGGCCGGCGGGATGACCGGCGGGACGACCGGCACGCGGGGATCGCGGACGCCCCGAAGGGCCGCCCGAGATCGAGCTGGAAAAACTGATGGCCGACAGCCTGTACCTGGATAACCAGGCGCACGGCATCGTCAGCCGCATGCGCGATATGGACTCCGGCACCAAGAGCCAGTTGCGCCGTCTTTACAGCGCGGTGCGGCGCGCCGTGCGCGCGCCCGATAGCGAACGCCAGCACGAGTTCGTGATGCTGCGCGCGCGCCTGGCCTATACCATCGCGCGCCATGGTTTGCGCAGCCTCGACCAGTTGGAGAAGCTGCTGCTGCAAGTGACGCGCAAGAACGACATGCGCGGTTACGAACGTTTTCGGGACCTATTCGAGGCCATCGTGGCCTACAACGAGTAAATTCACATGAGCGCGCACACCACGCAAACCGAGTTGAAGTTCTTAGGTAAGTTGATCCTGGAAGGGGAGCTGCATTGCCAGACCGGTCTCCACGTCGGCGCCGGCAAGGGTTCGCATGGAGATCGGCGGATCGGACAATCCGGTGGTTAAGGACGCCTTCGGCCGTCCTTACGTGCCCGGCAGTTCGCTGCGCGGGAAACTCCGCTCGCTGTTGGAGCAGACTTCCGGCATGGCCGTTCCCTCGGAACTGGTCTACCTTTCCAAACGCAAGGGGCAGGAAGTCCGCATTCACCAGAGCGATCGCCCCGACGATGAAATCTGCCTGATTTTCGGACGGAGCCCGGGCCGCATGGACCGCGCCTCCGGCGATTCTCTCGGATAGCTCCCAGGCCACGCCGGCCCGGCTGGCGGTTTACGATGCGCCGCTCGATGTCCACAGCATCACCCCGCAGATGCGCGAAAATCTGGATGACGAGCTGACCGAAGTAAAAAGCGAGAATGCCATCGACCGCATCACCTCGCAAGCCAATCCGCGCACGCTGGAGCGCGTACCGGCCGGTGCTCGTTTCCATATTCGTCTGGTGATGGATGTGCTGTGCGAAGAAGACGCGCCCGTTATTTTCGCGGGTGCTCGAAGGCCTGCGCATGCTCGAAGACGACACTCTGGGCGGCGGCGGTTCACGCGGCAGCGGACGCGTCCGCTTTGGCAACTTGAACCTGGTGTGGCGCGGCAAGAATTATTACGCATCCGGCGCGGCGCAGAAGGATCTGAGCACGGGCGTGGATCTGGCAGCCTTGCAGACCGGCTTCCAGGAGGCCGCCTTCTCGTTCCTGCACGAGGAGTAATGAGCGCTCGCGTGCATAAAGGTTTGATCGTGAAGCTGCGTCCGTCCGGGCCGTGGCGTTCGGGTCCGGACTCGGGCGCGCGCACGCGCGTCGATCCGATCTATCACAGCGATACGCTGTATGGGGCGGTGACGTCAGCCATGGCTGCGCTGGGAATGCGCGACGAATGGCTGGACGCCACGGCGCGGCGCGCCGAAGGTCCGGCGGTTCGCTTCAGTTCCCTATTTCCTTTCCTGGGCGATACCGCGTTCGTGGTTCCTCCGCGCAGCATTTGGCCTCCCGCGGTGCGGCGTGAGCGCCGGCAAGGTTCGCTGGAAGAGTGCACGGTTCGTGCCGCTGAATTTGGTTTCCTCAATGTTGAGAGGGCAGCCGTTGCATGAGAACGAGTGGTCCGTGGATGGCGCGAGCGAATGCCTGTTGCCTCCCAATCAAGCAGGGCCGTTTCGCACCAGTGTTCGCTGGAGCGCCGCGGTGGACCGGCTGAACGGAAATGCCGAGCGGCATGCGGCTGCGTGTATCGAGTACCGGCGAGACGCGGGACTGTGGGCGGCAATTTCCTTCGCTGATGACGATGCGCACGCGCGGTGGTCGGAACCCGTGCGCGGCGCGTGGCGATGGCTGGCGGATACCGGATTCGGCGGCGAACGATCGCGCGGCTGGGGAAGCAGCGCGCAGCCGGAGTTTGCCGAAGGTACGTTGCCGGAGCTGATCCTTGGAACCCCTGCCGCCCTCTCGTTTGAGGCTGCGGTTGTTCCGGCCGAAGCCGATGCGGGCCAACACGGCGAACCGGAGACGGAGACGGCGAGCGTGGCTGCGGAACCGGCGCCGGTGGATCATGCCGCGCCGACTTCGCATTGGCTGCTTTCGTTGTTCACTCCCGGCGCCGGGGATGGAATCGACTGGAAACGCGGCAACTATACGGTGACGTCGCGCGGCGGGCGCATCGACAGCGCGGCTGGATCCGGCCAGGCGAAGAAAGGCCGTGCAGATGGTGACCGAAGGTTCCGTGCTGGTGGCGGGCGATAGCATTCTGGGCGCCGCGCCCGATGTGGCCCCCGACGGGTTCGCGCACCCGGTATATCATGCGGGCTTCGCTCTCTCCATCCCGTTGCCCGCGCAGGTGACGCGCATGAGCATGCGTTATCGACTGACGTGCCTGACGCCGTTGCTGGTGGGAGACGGACGAAAGCTGTCGCCCATCGATTACATGGTGTGGAAGGATCAGGTGAATGTGCTCGACCAGTGGCGGATTTTCCGCTTGCTGGCCAAGGGGCCTCGGCTGGACGGATATCTTGCGCAGTTGAAGCGCGCCGACAAGTTGGATTTCGCATCCTGGGGCGGGTTCGCGCAGAATTTCGCTGGACGGCGCATTCCGTTTGAATCCCCCGCGTATTCCGCATACTGGAATCGCGCGAGCGGAGAGAGCCTTCACATCCCGACGTTCGCCAATGGCGCTTCCGGACCGTATCTGCCGGGCACCGCCATCAAAGGCGCCCTCCGCACCGGCATGGTGGCGGCGAATTGGAAAACCGGCGTCTTAAACGATATTGTCGCGCGCATGCAGGGCGACCGCATGCCGCGGCGTCCGGCGGAAGTGCCCGAAGAGCAAGCGCTGGGAAATTCGGGCGTGAGCCGCATGCGCCTGGTAAGCGTAGCGGACTCGGCCCCCGTGAATCAACGCGTCGTTCAAGGTTTACTTGTTGCGCGTTTCCACTCTGCAGCCGCGCGGCGGCTCTTACTCGCTCGGCTGGAAGCAGAGCCCGCGCGGAGCGGTGGACGGGACGCGTCCGGACGACAGCACTCCGATCTTCGCCGAGATGGCCCCCCCCGGCTTTGTATTCGAGGGCGGCTGGCAGGAAAAGACTTTCTTCATGCAGCCGGAGATTCGCCGCGTGGTGCGCTGGCAGGAATCCTTCGACCGCGGCCGCATTTTTGAAGCGGCCAACGACTACGCCGCGCGGGTGCTGGCGGCGCACAAGCAGTACGCGGCTGGACGGGCCTGGATTTGTTGGGCCGTCAGATGGACGAACTGGAGCAGCAGCTGGCTGCGGCGCGGCAGGCGGGACAGTGTCTGATTTCGCTGGGATGGGGTGGCGGGAGTTCTCGGCAAGGGCGCCTGGCTGGACACGGCGGACCCCGCATACCGGCAGATCCTGCAGCAGGTGCCGGCTCTTGGTAAATCGATCAACGCGAATTTGCCGTTTCCAAAGACGCGCCGCATCGTCTTCTTGAACAACAAACCAGCGTCGCTGCCTGGCTGGGCTTTGCTGGACGTCTCGTAGCTGGCGCATTGGCTGTTTTGCTATCATTGGGGCAGCTAGCGGCTCTGGG